>NZ_CP199580.1:0-5890649 GCF_052566995.1 Mycobacterium sp. Dal123C01
GATGAGGTGTTCGAGGCCGAGCTGGTGCAGTACGGCTTCGGCGTGTTCGAGTTCACGCTGGGCGTGGGTCGTGGTGGCCGCCGACGCGGCGGCTTTGCCCTTCTTTCGGGAGGTCGGCTTGTGTGACGGCGGGCCGGGTTTGGTGGTGGCCTGCGTCTGTGCCGTTTGCCGCTTGTGGTAGTAGTCGAGGATTGCCGCCCGTGCCGGTGCTGCCGGGTCGGGGTGGTACGGCCGCCGCGATGCGGCTACGTCGGCGGCGGCGATCTGCGCGACGATGCCCGCGGTGATCTGCTCACGCCGCAGCACTTGGTCCTGCGAGTCCACAATCGCTGGATGGTCTTGGGCCCAGCGGATGTCTAATGGCCCATCCTGATACACCCCGCGCCAGCGATACTGGTTCCCGCTGCGGCCCTCGCTGATGGCGATGACAACCGTGTCAACCTGTGCGGTCTTCTTGTTCCACGCGAAAACCACCGTCGCTCCCTCACGACCGAGGTCGACATGCACATGCAACGACTTGTTCAAGGCAATGTCACGGTCGAGCTCCTCCACCAGGGCAGGATCGTTGGCCAGCGCCGCAAACACCTCCTCTCGCGCCTGCGTGATCTGCCGTAAAGGGACGCGGGGGCCATAGATGACGGTTCCGCTCATCTGCCACGTGCGGAAATCAGCGGGATGAAGCGTCACGAAGTTGTCGTGCCGTTGCTGCAATCGGGCCCTGTGCGCCGTGTCCCATTCGGCTTGCGCGTGCAACCAGGAAAGCCGGGCCTGCTCACGCATGAGGTCGAACTGCTCGTGGGCGGGCAACGCCAGGTCATTTCGCCACACGAAGTCATCGAACACCTGCTCGAAGTCGGGCAGCGCATCCTCACTCGGGGCGAAGTCGCCGAGCCGATAGGCCGACATCCGCTCCGGCGCGCCGGTGACTTCCTCGATAATGTCGGGCCGAGCCGCCAACAACGCCAACACATGCGGCTCCTGGGCTAACACCTGGACCACCTCGCCTCGACCAGGAGTCGCCAACAAATCCCGCAACTCCTGAGAACGGGCCACCTCAACCACCCACCCTGGAAGACCAGTGCGCACTGCAGCCGGCTGCTCGGGCTGCTCGGCCGGCTGCTCGGGCTGCTCGGCCGGCCCAGCCGGATGCTCGGCCGGCCCGGCCACCTGGGGGCGTTGAGTATTCAACGCCTTGTGCAGCGTCACACGGTCCACGGGCGATGACCGGTTCAACCGGTCCACCGCGTCGGTAAACAGTGACGGATCTTCGTGATACCACGCCCTGACATCACCTTCAGTGAAGAACACCCGTGCCAGCGTTGGCCGCGACTCCAGTTGAGCCACCAGCTTGGGATTGCCCAACACCTTGCGCCACAACTGCGCCGACCCATCGGTCGGGTCCTCTAGTTCCGACAACCCCTTCAGCAGTACCGGAGACCGAACCAGCTGGTTGAACTCCGCCGAACTCAGCTCGCTGGTCAACATTTCATCCCGTGACAACACCGCCCACAACTGCCCCGCACTGGTGGGGTCGGTTTGTGTCCACCGCGCCAGCGTCGACACGATCGCCCGGTTATCGCGCATCGCCGCGAGCACAAACGGTTTGGCCCGCAACGTGGACACATGCTCGCCATGCGTGGTCAACAGCGACACCAAAGCCGGCTGCGCCGCCAACGCGTGCCACCATCCCGCCTCAGCCTGAGCGTCGGTCCTCGCGGCGAGCACCTCGGGCCGGGCGAGCACCAACTTCTGGACCGCGGCGTTGTCCCTCAAAATCTTCGCGAGGTCGTGCACCGCGGCCATCGCCCTGGCCGTGGCGGGGACCGCCGCCACCAAGCTCACCATCTCCCGGGACGCGAAAACGTTGCGCACCTGACCCGGATAATCCCCCACCGCCGCGAACACACGCTCATACTCCTGCGGGGTCAGCGCATAACGATGCTCGGCAAACACCTCCGCAAGATCAGGCACCCGCTCAAAAACATCAAGCGGCTCACGATCAGGACCACGATCGTGAGCAAAAAACTGCAAGGACGCCATACTGCTGGCCACCGCAGCCACCACAGAATCGCGCCCCGCCCGCTGATGATCAAGCAACCGGCTCGCCAGACTACGAGAGCCCCCACCGCCAGCATCCCCGTGGGGTGAGATCAACAGCGCTGTCCCCGCCAAACCGTAGTCCATCAACGCCACCGTCAACGCCCTACTCTGTGATACCAGCTCTTCGGCGAGCGGATCTCCCATAATCGGCTTAAAGATGTCCGGCTGAAAAACTTCCCCCGAATAAAAGTCGGGATTGGTACTCGCCCTAAAAGCGTGTTGTCGATAAGCGAGATTGGCTCGTAGCAAGGGGCTAGACACATAACTCCAGTAGAGTCCCGCGTGCGCCGTCATGGCAGCGAATAGCTCCGGTGAATGGTTAATGGTCCCGATGACCCTACCCGCGTCCGGACCGCCGAGTACCTGGCGTAGCTCGGGGCTCGCGGCCAGGAAGTCAACCAACGTGGGATCGTGCAGGAAAGCCCGCGCCAATCCCCCATGCTCTCGCACCAGCGCGGCCATCTGCTTGTGCCCCAGCACCGTGTGGCGCGCCTGTTGCAGAGCAGCCCGACGCTCCGCAGAAGGACCCATGCCCTCGAGGAGCCGACCAGCGTCATCATCATCGTTGGTCCGGAAGTATTCGATGTGTGTTGCCTCACCCGGCCCCACCCTAATCCCGTCATCGAGCAAGACCGGCTCACCTAACCCCGCAATGACGGTACGCACATGATCCTTCATCCTCGCCTTAGGCTTCCGTGCAACATCCGACGTCGCTAGCACATCGAACACATCGAACGACTCAGGAAGCGGCCGGCTCGCGAGATCGCGCAACAAGCCAGGATTGTCGACAAGCGATGACCTGAAAATAGGATTGCGACCGATGTAGTCCACAAACGCCGGCGCCCCCAAAAGCCTGCGCCAATGATTCACCTGCAGCCGCGTGTTCGGCTTCTTCACAAGTCTTTCCACCCAGTCACGGCGACCATCATCAGCGATAAGCCATTTCAGCGAATCAACCAGCTCGCCATCGCTTTCCCGGTTTAATGTCCAAAAAATTTCCTGCAGAGCCGGATGCTGGGCAACCATCCGGCTCACCAGATTGTTCGCCTCAGTGAAAACATCCAAAACCTCGGGGCTTCGGTAAAGGAAGTGATAGAAACCGGGATCGCCCCGTGATGGCGCGGTGAAAATTTGTCCGTCACGCCGCACCAGTTCGATGAGTCGCGGATTATCGATAATCACGTCAGCAGAAGTCTGCATATAACCATAAAAATGGTGGCGTAGTTCGGCGCTCCACCGCAGTGTCTCGCCGAGGTGCTCATCGGTCCCGGCCCGCTGCACCAGCGCACGCTTGGCCTTGCCCCCCGTCATCAGGTCAAAATCGTCGGCCAGCAGATCCCGACTGGTTACGTATGCGCTGCGGAGCATGGCGGGAACGATTCCTCGCAGCGCCGGCAAGGTTGTCGGGCTGTGGTCGGGGTTCAGCGACGGCGCGGACTGCCCCCCGCCAGCCCCGGCCCGCCGCACGTGGTGGGCTATCAGCTGCTCGCGCGGCCCGCCCGGGTCACCTGGGCTAGCCGGAATATCGGCACCGAGTAGCAGGTGCCGATATTCGTGGGGGTGATCAAGCAGACCCGGCAGCTCGGCCAGCGCCGCAACAAGGCTCCTGCGGTTGGGTGCCTTCAGGGCACCCTGCGTCTCGGTGACGATCTTCGGCTGGGTGTTCCGACCAGTCTCCCCCAGTGCCGCCAGCCGCAACGCCTCACTTTCTTGCAAAGCCCGCTGCCACGCATGCGAACCCGATGGCGCGTCCTTGGCGACCGGCTCGACCACCCGGCCCAGCGCCTCCCCCAGGGACCCGTCAGGCACATCATCGAAACGGTGCGGATCAAACGATAAGACCCTGGCGACCGCGCCATTTCCCGCCGCCGCCTCAAACAGCGTGATATCACCGGCCAGGCGCTCACTCAATACTGGGGTGTCAAGCAGGGCATCCACCAAAAGGGGATGACCATTCACTACCGCTGCCCACCGGTCGATCATGTCCGGATTCTCGGTCACCGCCTCGAGCATGCCAGTCACATTCACCACCGCCCACGCCATCACGGGATAACGGCGCAACTGGTCAAAAAGCCACACATTATCGAATAACCGTTCATACCGTTCCTGGGTCCACTCCGGGCCCACACGAAACATCCGACCGTCGTCAATCGATTGATTGTCGTAGATCGTGACGAACATCTCCTCCAAGCCCGGCGAATTAAGCAATTCCGACATGATCACGCGCGCCTCTGCACTGTCCCTGTGCTGGATCGCCTCACCGAGCCCGGACAGCCCACCAATGAGTACTTGCAGCGTCGCGGAATCAGTGGCTTCGGGGGCCTCGAAGAGGGACGGCCATTGTCGCCCCAGGGCACCCAGTGCTGCCAAGCCATCGTCACGCAGGAGCTTGTCACGCAGAAAAGGGTCGCGCTCGAGTCGGTCGAACAATCCCTTGAAGTCGGTATTGCCCACGAAGTCGGCAATGTCGGCTTGCCCCAATTCTGCAGGGGTGAATTGCGAGACCAACGCCTCAAAAATGTTGGGCCAGGTGCCCACTACTTTCTTCATCGCCGCCACATGCCGCGCGAACGGGACGGCATAAGAGGGGTTACGCTCAAGAGCCTGGCTCACCAGCTGGAACTGTTCTCGGGGCAGGGTGGCCAACTCGGCAAAGCTCTTAGAACTCACTTCATCATCGCGATCGGCGTGCTCGTTGTGCTCAGCAAGTACGCGGTCGATCGTGTGCTTGAGATCGGCGGGCCATTGATTGACGGTCGGCGGGCGGCGCGCGGGCGACCCGCCCACACCCAAAGACTCCTGCCGGCGCGGCGGCATGCGTGGCGGCATTCCCGGGCTCGCTGTTACCGCCGGTGCCAGCAGCGCATCAACCACCCGGTCTCCCGGGTGTGCTGGCTGCTCACTGACCGCCACCACCACCCGCCCCGGGTCACTCAAATCCAGCTGAAGCAGCCGCCCCTGCTCATCAACCACCAACCGCACCGGCCCCCTCAAGGCGCGCGGCAACCCCCCACCGCGCCCCAGCGGTAGTTCTGCCTTCACCCCCACCGCGAACTCGGTGAACGACGCCCCCCGGCCGGGCTGTGTCTCCACCAACACCCACCGGTCATCGCCACCGCGCGCCACCAACACCAAATGCATCGAACCCGAAGGCGGCTGCACCCACACCGGGGTCAGCGCCTTTGCACCCAACCCGGCCAGCCCCTGCACCGACCCCGCCCGACCAAACCCGCCCCCCAACCGTGCCGCCACCCGATCCACCGGCCGCGCATCCGAATCCACCGACCTCACCACCGACACCCCCAACCTCGACAACACCTCATCCACCCGCACCACACACTCCCCAGGCCCGCCCACCCACGCACCCAACCCCCCCACCGCCTCCACCAACCGCGAATCCACCCCCACCGGCACCAACCCCCGCACCCCCGCGCCACCCTGCGCCCCCACCAGCCCCGGCCCGTCCACCCTCCGCTGACCAGAAGCCCCCTCCGACAACTCGTGGGAAGCGCCCCCCATCTCGCCGCCCAGCTGCCTGTCAAGGCCCGCGCCCGCGACCTCGGGGCCGCGCGAAACCGGGGCCTTGACCTGCTCAACAGTGCTACCCCCCCGCTCCACGATCGCCGATGTCGCCAGCGCGGCCCAGTCACCAACCACACTCAACGACGACCGCCGCGGCCCGGACAAAAAGACACCCCCGTTGCCGATCCCCGCACCCGGCCGGGCCGACTCCGGCGGGGCGTCGTCGTGGGGAGCCCGATGCTCAACAGTCCCGAGGGCAGGCGCGGCGTCGATAGCAGCGTGGTGCCCGGGCGATTCGACGCCGATCCCCTCACCCGGCGGGGGTGGGTCTGTTTGATCAACCCCGCCGCGGTGGGTGGTGGTGGCCTCGAGCCGGGGCGGGTGAGTCAGCGCCGACTCAGGGGGGTGGACGGGGGGGTGGATCAGCGTCGACTCAGGGGGGTGGACGGGGGGGTGGATCAGCGTCGACTCAGGGGGGTGGACGGGTGGGTGGTGCCCGCGGTGGAAGTGGGGGGCCAACGTAGCCGCGATCTGACCCAGATGAGCAGCGGTCACCACAATCGAGGCACTCGCTGGGGTGAGCCCCTGCGGCGGTGAGCCCATCGCACTCATCTGGCCCGCGCCAAGACCTGAATCGCCGGGACCCACCGCGGGTGCGGGCCTCAACATCACCCGCCGGTCACGGTCGTCATCAAGGACACCGACACCATGGAGGTACTCGTGGACTAATTCCTCGGAGGTGGCATCCACGGGCACATGATGTTGGTCGAACCGGCCATCACGGGTCACCGTGACCACCGAATGCGCCTGCTCGGGGGAGTCAACAAACTCCACCCCCGCACGCCACCGCGGACCCAAGCCACCCCCCGCAGCGCCGAGGACCTGCTCGGGCAGGGGCAGCCGATAACCGGCAGCGTTGATCCACCGATCAAGACCCGTGACCAGCGCCTGCTGCAGCCGCCGGCGCTGCTCGGCGGTCACGGTGTCGGTGGGATCAACCAGCTGGACACGCACCACCGTGTGCACGACCCCGGCATCACTGCCGGCCGGATCGCGATACCACTTCCAGTCATAACCCACCACGGTGCGCTCCCCCGACACCGGTGCCCGCCCCACCCGAGGCGGCCCCACCCCATCGGCGGCAAACTCAAAAGCCTCCACCCCCTGACCACCACCACGCCCATAAGGCAGCCACCGCTGCGTATCAACCACCCCCGACCCCACCACCACCCACCCCTGAACACCCAGCTCAGCGGCGACCTCACCACCGTCGTGCCACCCCACCCCACCACCACCATGCTGCCCAGCCCCACCACCGCCGTCGTGCTGCTCAGCCCCACCACCACCAGAACCCGGTCGATCAGAACTCGTCGCAGGTCGCCACCCCGACGGCAAACCCGCAGAACGATCACGCCCCGCTCCACCCAGGGGGGTGATGAGGTGTTCGAGGCCAAGCTGGCGCAGTACGGCTTCGGCGCCTTCGAGTTCACGCTGGGCGGAGGACGTGGTGGCCGCCGACGCGGCGGCTTTGCCCTTCTTTCGGGAGGTCGGCTTGTGTGACGGCGGGCCGGGTTTGGTGGTGGCCTGCGTCTGTGCCGTTTGCCGCTTGTGGTAGTAGTCGAGGATTGCCGCCCGTGCCGGTGCTGCCGGGTCGGGGTGGTACGGCCGCCGCGATGCGGCTACGTCGGCGGCGGCGATCTGCGCGGCGATGCCCGCGGTGATCTGCTCACGCCGCAGCACTTGGTCCTGCGAGTCCACAATCGCTGGATGGTCTTGGGCCCAGCGGATGTCTAATGGCCCATCCTGATACACCCCGTGCCAGCGATACTGGTTCCCGCTGCGGCCCTCGCTGATGGCGATGACAACCGTGTCAACCTGTGCGGTCTTCTTGTTCCACGCGAAAACCACCGTCGCTCCCTCACGACCGAGGTCGACATGCACATGCAACGACTTGTTCAAGGCAATGTCACGGTCGAGCTCCTCCACCAGGGCAGGATCGTTGGCCAGCGCCGCAAACACCTCCTCTCGCTCCTGCCTGATCTGCCGTAAAGGGACGCGGGGGCCATAGATGACGGTTCCGCTCATCTGCCACGTGCGGAAATCAGCGGGATGAAGCGTCACGAAGTTGTCGTGCCGTTGCTGCAATCGGGCCCTGTGCGCCGTGTCCCATTCGGCTTGCGCGTGCAACCAGGAAAGCCGGGCCTGCTCACGCATGAGGTCGAACTGCTCGTGGGCGGGCAACGCCAGGTCATTTCGCCACACGAAGTCATCGAACACCGGCTCGAAGTCGGGCAGCGCATCCTCACTCGGGGCGAAGTCGCCGAGCCGATAGGCCGACATCCGCTCCGGCGCGCCGGTGACTTCCTCGATAATGTCGGGCCGAGCCGCCAACAACGCCAACACATGCGGCTCCTGGGCTAACACCTGGACCACCTCGCCTCGACCAGGAGTCGCCAACAAATCCCGCAACTCCTGAGAACGGGCCACCTCAACCACCCACCCTGGAAGACCAGTGCGCACTGCAGCCGGCTGCTCGGGCTGCTCGGCCGGCTGCTCGGCCTGCTCGGCCGGCCCAGCCGGATGCTCGGGCTGCGCGTGTTGGTCACCGCCGGTGGCGCTGTGCCCGCCAGATGCGGCCTGTGGCGGGGACACCACCGCGGCCGTGCTGGGCGCGCGGCGACCAGAATGCACCAACTGGCGTTGAGTATTCAACGCCTTGTGCAGCGTCACACGGTCCACGGGCGATGACCGGTTCAACCGGTTCACCGCGTCGGTAAACAGTGACGGATCTTCGTGATACCACGCCCTGACATCACCTTCAGTGAAGAACACCCGTGCCAGCGTTGGCCGCGACTCCAGTTGAGCCACCAGCTTGGGATTGCCCAACACCTTGCGCCACAACTGCGCCGACCCATCGGTCGGGTCCTCTAGTTCCGACAACCCCTTCAGCAGTACCGGAGACCGAACCAGCTGGTTGAACTCCGCCGAACTCAGCTCGCTGGTCAACATTTCATCCCGTGACAACACCGCCCACAACTGCCCCGCACTGGTGGGGTCGGTTTGTGTCCACCGCGCCAGCCTCGACACGATCGCCCGGTTATCGCGCATCGCCGCGAGCACAAACGGTTTGGCCCGCAACGTGGACACATGCTCGCCATGCGTGGTCAACAGCGACACCAAAGCCGGCTGCGCCGCCAACGCGCGCCACCATCCCGCCTCAGCCTGAGCGTCGGTCCTCGCGGCGAGCACCTCGGGCCGGGCGAGCACCAACTTCTGGACCGCGGCGTTGTCCCTCAAAATCTTCGCGAGGTCGTGCACCGCGGCCATCGCCCTGGCCGTGGCGGGGACCGCCGCCACCAAGCTCACCATCTCCCGGGACGCGAAAACGTTGCGCACCTGACCCGGATAATCCCCCACCGCCGCGAACACACGCTCATACTCCTGCGGGGTCAGCGCATAACGATGCTCGGCAAACACCTCCGCAAGATCAGGCACCCGCTCAAAAACATCAAGCGGGTCACGATCAGGACCACGATCGTGAGCAAAAAACTGCAAGGACGCCATACTGCTGGCCACCGCAGCCACCACAGAATCGCGCCCCGCCAGCTGATGATCAAGCAACCGGCTCGCCAGACTACGAGAGCCCCCACCGCCAGCATCCCCGTGGGGTGAGATCAACAGCCTTACCCCCGCCACACCGTAGTCCATCAACGCCACCGTCAACGCCCTACTGCGTGATACCAGCTCTTCGGCGAGCGGATCTGCTATAATCGGCTTAAAGATGTCCGGCTGAAAAACTTCCCCCGAATAAAAGTCGGGATTGGTACTCGCCCTCAAAGCTCGTCGTCGATCAGCAAGATTTATTCGTGTTACGGGGCTAGACACATAACTCCAGTAGAGCCCCGCGTGCGCCGTCATGGCAGCGAATAGCTCCGGTGAATGGTTAATGGTCCCGATGACCACACCCGCGTCCGGGCCGCCGAGTACCTGGCGTAGCTCGGGGCTCGCGGCCAGGAAGTCAACCAACGTGGGATCGTGCAGGAAAGCCCGCGCCAATCCCCCATGCTCTCGCACCAGCCTGGTTATCTCCCTGGTCCGCAGCACCGCCTTGCGCGTGTGTTGCAGAGCAGCCCGATCCACAGAAGGATCCATGCCCTCGAGGAGACGCCGAGCAGCCTGATAATCCGTCTGGACAACGTATTCGACGCGCGCCGCCTCACCCGGCCCCACCCTAATCCCGTCATCAAGCAAGACCGGCTCACCCAACCCCGCAATAACCGCACGCACATGATCCGTCCGATCCTTTACCAGCACCTCCTGCGCTTCACCTGACCTCGCTGGCAAATTGAACGCATTGAACGCATTGAATACATTGAACGCATTGAATACATTGACCGCATTGAACCACTTAGGAAGCGGCCGGCTCGCGAGATCGCGCAACAAGTCAGGATTGTCGACAAGCGATGACCTGAAAATAGGATCGCGACCGATGTAGTCCAGAAACGCCGGCGCCCCGAAAAGCCTGCGCCAATGATTCACCTGCAGCCGCGTGTTCGGCTTCTTCACAAGTCTTTCCACCCAGTCACGGCGACCATCATCAGCGATAAGCCATTTCAGCGAATCAACCAGCTCGGCATCGCTTTCCCCACTCCAGCTTAATGGCCAAACCATTTCCTGCAGAGCCGGATGCTGGGCAAACATCCGGCTCACCAGATTGTTCGCCTCAGTGAAAACATCCAAAACATCCGGCCTTCGGCGAAGGAAGCCGTACAAACTGCTCTGCCCTTTTGTCGGCGCGGTGAAAATTTGTCCGTCACGCCGCACCAGTTCGATGAGTCGCGGATTATCGATAATCACGTCAGCGAAATCTTGCACATGACCAACAACAAGGTGGCGTAGTTCGGCGCTCCACCGCAGTGCCTCGCCGAGGTGCTCATCGGTCCCCGCCCGCTGCACCAGCAGACGCTTGGCCTTGCCCCCCGTCATCAGGTCAAAATCGTCGCCCAGCAGACCCAGAACAGTTACGCCCATGCTGCTGAGCATGGCGGGAACGATTCCTCGCAGCGCCGGCAAGGTTGTCGGGCTGTGGTCGGGGTTCAGCGACGGCGCGGACTGCCCCCCGCCAGCCCCGGCCCGCCGCACGTGGTGGGCTATCAGCTGCTCGCGCGCGCCGCCCAGGAAACCTGGGCTAGCCGGAATATCGGCACCGAGTAGCAGGTGCCGATATTCGTGGGGCTGATCAAGCAGACCCGGCAGCTCGGCCAGCGCCGCAACAAGGCTCCTGCGGTTGGGTGCCTTCAGGGCACCCTGCGTCTCGGTGACGATCTTCGGCTGGGTGTTCCGACCAGTCTCCCCCAATGCCGCCAGCCGCAACGCCTCACTTTCTTGCAAAGCCCGCTGCCACGCATGCGAACCCGATGGCGCGTCCTTGGCGACCGGCTCGACCACCCGGCCCAGCGCCACCGGCAGGAGTTCGACAGGAATTTTATCGAAACGGTGGGGATCAAACGATAAAACCCTAGCGACCGCGCCATTTCCCGCCGCCGCCTCAAACAGCGTGATATCACCGGCCAGGCGCTCACTCAATACTGGGGTGTCAAGCAGGGCATCCACCAAAAGGGGATGACCATTCACTACCGCTGCCCACCGGCCGATCATGTCCGGATTCTCGGTCACCGCCTCGAGCATGCCAGCCACATTCACCACCGCCCACGCCATCACGGGATAACGGCGCAACTGGTCAAAAAGCCACACATTATCGAATAACCGTTCATACCGTTCCTGGGTCCACTCCGGGCCCACACGAAACACCTGACCTCCGGCCATCCGATTCTGCAGGTTGGTGACGAACATCTCCTGCAAGCCCAGCGAATTAAACAATTCCGACATGATCACCTCTGCACTGTCCCTGTGCTGGATCGCCCCACCGAGCCCGGGCAGCCCACCAATGAGCATTTGCAGCGTCGCGGAATCAGTGGCTTCGGGGGCCTCGAAGAGGGACCGCCATTGTCGCCCCAGGGCACCCAGTGCTGCCAAGCCATCGTCACGCAGGAGCTTGTCACGCAGAAACGAGTCGCGCTCCAGTCGGTCGAACAATCCCTCGAAGTCGGTATTGCCCACGAAGTGAGAAATGTTGGCTCGCCCCAATTCTGCAGGGGTGAATTGCGAGACCAACGCCTCAAAAATGTTGGGCCAGGTGCCCACTACTTTCTTCATCGCCGCCACATGCCGCGCGAACGGGACGGCATAAGAGGGGTCACGCTCAAGAGCCTGGCTCACCAGCTGGAACTGTTCTCGGGGCAGGGTGGCCAACTCGGCGGCAAAGCTCTTAGAACTCACTTTCTCACCGGTTGCGAGGTGCTTGTTGTGCTCAGCAAGTACGCGGTCGATCGTGTGCTTGAGATCGGCGGGCCATTGATTGACGGTCGGCGGGCGGCGCGCGGGCGACCCGCCCACACCCAAAGACTCCTGCCCAGTGTGCCGCAATTGCCGCTGCCCTACGGATGAAGGTTGCGACGATTGAGGGTCGTCGGCGAGACCGTGCATCAGTCCGTCGCCGTTTTCGGCGTCATTGCGCGGCGAGACTTGTTTGGACGGCGGGGAGCCCAGGGCGAAGTGCGTGATCCCCGAGGGGTTGTCACCGTTTTGCTGGGCCACTATCGACCGATCACCATCGGACGGTGTCGCCATGAACCACTGCTGGATGAGGTTTGTGTCGCGATCCAGGCGCGGCGGCCAGGGCTCGATTGTTGCGTGCTGCGCGTCGAGGGCATGCACTTGGGTGCCGTCAAAATACGCGTTGAAGCTGTGTTGGTCCCCATTTGTGTACCTGACGGTCACAATGGTGTGCGCGCCCGATCCCTCACCAGCCAAGCGCTCGGCGATGCGCTCGGGGCTGCTCACAACAAACGACAAGCCGCTGGCCCGGGTGAGGTCATTACGGCTCAGCTCGTGACCTTTTCGGCCCGCACTGGTTACCCTGTCAACATAGGCGCGGCCATAACTGGGGGTGTCCGACAACCGGTCGAACACCACTATCGCCGCAGGCCCGCAATTCTGCAGCCGATCGCCGCTGGGCACAACCGTCAGATCCCCGTCATTATTGGCATCGCCGATCCAGCTTCGAATTTCCTCAATCGAGGTATGCGACTGAGGAAAAGCAGCAAACCGACGGGTGTTCGCGTGCGGCTCTGGCCCCGGCACATCGTGTCCTACCTCGGACGTGACAGCCTCGTTGGATCCTATTGTCGCGGTGGGTTTGTCGTCTATCGACGAGACGGGGGTCCGAGGACGGCCATCGACGGGTGAAGCCGGGTCCTGCTCCGACAACGACAGCGGCTTATCAGCGTCAGCGGCAAGCCCATCGTGGTGTTGCTCTTCTTGGTGGTGGGCTAGACCATCGGTACCCGAGCGGGATCCGGATGGCTTAGGGGGCTGCGCGGCCACGCTATGCGCGGTCCGCGCAATCGCAGGCGGGTTCCCTGGCCAGCCACCAGCTGCCAGGGAAGTGCCCCCCGAAGGGGGGTTGCCGCCTTGTGCCCGGACCGGGCCAGATGCGGCCCCGGTGGTCTCAGTGGCCGACGGGCTCGCTGCGGATCTGTGTTCGGGCGCGCTTGCGGTGATCGACGCAGTCGGGGCCCGGGTCGCACTGGCAACCTCAGAGGGTGAGCCGCGCACGGGTGAACCCTGATTGCCGGCCAAAGCGTGCTCATTGGCCACTGTGGTCGATAACGGTGTGGTCGCCGCACCCCGATCCTCTTGCCCAGCCTGCGCCGCCCGGGCGCGCTGGCCTTGCCCGTTGCCGCTACCAGGATCGGACTCGGCGCGCTGCTGCGCATCGCCGGACGCCCCAGACTCATTGCCTGAGAACACATTTGCGTTCTGCGAGATCAGCGCATCACTGGTGGCCGACGATGCCGCCGCGGCATCACTTCCTAAACCCTGCTCACCGCGGCCGGCAGCAGGCGTCGATGAGGCAGCCGATGTGTGGTCGCCAGAGGGTGTCGGTGCCGATGGAGTATGGCTTTCCTGGGCGGGCGGCCCAGAGCCGTTCGCGCCGTTCTGCGATGCAGCGGCCGGACTCGCTGAATCACCCTGCAGTCCGCGGCTATGCGCCGCCAAGACATCACCGGACTCAGGGGGCAGTGCCAAGGAGTCGGACCCGACCAGGGTCTTGATACTCGCATCATCATCATCATCATCGTCGTGGTGAGGACCCTGGGCGGTTTGACCGTCGTGTCCGCCGCCGGTGCCACCTGCTGGATGCGGATGCTCCGACCCGCCGTGGATACCGCCAGAGACCGCACCCCCGCCAGCACCACCAAAGACGTCCTCGGCGTTGAGACCACCCCCGGTGGCGCCCGCGCCGGCGACGTTACCGACCGCGCCGACCCCGAAATGGGTGAGCACACCCTTGACGGCTTTAACCCCGATCGTCGAGGGATCACCCATCGTTTTAGACCCCAAACCATGCAACACAGCACCGGCCGCCCCCCCAACGACCGCCCCAATACTGATCTGACCGACCTGTTTCCAGTCGATCCCCTCGCGCACCCCCTCATGAATCTGGTAACCCTCGATGGCCAGATCCTGAACCACCCCGATCACCGCACCCACCGCCGCACCCACCGCGGCGTCTTTCACCACCTGACGCACCCCCGCGATAGTGGCCGCCTCGGTGAGCGCAGCCACGATGCGTTTGATCAACTGCGACACCAACTGGCGCACCACCGCCACCGTGATCGCCTCAATCGGCGGAATCCAGGCCAACGACGCACCCGAAGTCCACCCCACCGACGACAACGCATAACCGATCTCGGCCGCAGCGATCCCCAACGTCGACACAATCTGCAACTTGGTGTACTGAACCTGCATGCCCATATTGGTGGCCAACACACCCAACGCCGACGCCGCACCAGCCATCGTCTGCACCGAGGAATCACCGGAAAGCAACGACGCAAACTGCGCAGCCACCGCATCCGCGGTCTGACCCGACAACGCCGACGCCGACACCGACGCCGCCTGCTCCAACTCAGCCACCAACGCCAAAATCTGTTCAGCCGCCGCCTTCCACGCAGCGCCCAACACAAACAACTCCCCCTCGCTGCCCTCGGGAAACTCCTCCCCCGCCAAATACCCCACCCACAACAAATCGTGAGGAATCACCACATCCTGCACAACGCCCCCCACCCACCCGCACAACCCACCCGCGGATCACTCAACAACCCGCCACTACACCAAGGGATCAGGCGCCTTGTCCGGCGACACCGAGCCCGATGTGCCAGCACCCGATGACCCGCTGGAGACCGCCCCCAACGCAGCACTGACACCCTGCCCCACCGGCTCAGACAACTGCTCGACAGCTTGGATCAACGCGCTAATACCCGATCCAGACGAAGCCCCACCCGCTTCCGGCACAACACTCGCCAAACCATTCCCGACCGCCGAACCCGGCTGAGCCGGAACCGGAGCCACCTCGCCGGTCGGAGTGGACCCGGATGTAGACGGGGACGTCGCACCGGACGAGGCACCGCTCGTCACGACATTTGAGGCCATCGCCGGCTCCGTAGCCACCCCAGACACGGCTTCACCCAACGCAACAGAATCCCCAGGCTCAGTCACACCTGTCGACTCGGCCGGCAGAGCCGGACCCCCCGACACCGGAGTCAACGGATGCGACGCAGAAGTAGACACGGACTTGGCATCGGTCGACTCGGCCGGCAGAGCCGGACCCCCCGACACCGGAGTCAACGGATGCGACGCAGAAGTAGACACGGACTTGGCATCGGTCGACTCGGCCGGCAGAGCCGGACCCCCCGACACCGGAGTCAACGGATGCGACGCAGAAGTAGACACGGACTTGGCATCGGTCGACTCGGCCGGCAGAGCCGGACCCCCCGACACCGGAGTCAACGGATGCGACGCAGAAGTAGACACGGACTTGGCACCCTCCGGCGCGAGCGGCAGAGTCGGGGGGTGCAACACCGGAGTCATGGGATGGGACAAGGAGGTCGACAGGGACTTCGCACCCTCCCGAGCGAGCGGCAGAGTCGGGGCCCCTGACACCGGAGTCAAGGGACTGGACATGGAGCTGAACAAGGACTTCGGATCGGGCGCGGTGACCGGCGGAGCCGGGGCCCCAGAATTTTTAGGTAACAGACCTTTCAGCGTAGAAATTCTGGGCAACATTGCACGTAAAGTGGCAGGCTCACCAGAGCCATCCGAGCCGCTGCCCCCACCAGAACCACCCGAGCCAGAGCCGCTCCCGGACCCGCCCGAACCACTGCCGCTCCCCGAACCATTGCCGCTAGAGCCACTGCCCCCGCCAGAACCGCCACCTGAACCGCCGGAGCCAGTGCTGACAAACACCTTTCCAGCGCCGCCGCCAGGCTGTTGGTCCTGGTGTTCAAAATTGCTCGCCGCTGTAGTCAAAGCCTGCGACAGGCTGTCCAACTGCTGGGTTATGGCTTTGCTCGAGCTGTCCACCTCATCGACTTGCGCAAGGTAACCATCAGGGCCCTTGGCAAACTGATCGCCGGTCGAATCATCTCCCCATGGCGACCCCAAAGCGGCCAGCTGTCCCTTCAGCGTGGAAAGCGCTTGTTTCATCTTCGAAGTGATATCGGCGACATTTGCAGCAGCCGTCCGCAGGTCGTCGGGGTTGACGCTAAGCGACTCGGTCATCAGCTATCTCCTCACAGTAGGGAAAGACGAAGGTTGTTCGGGGCCATCGTCGCCGTCGTCGGCTCGCCACGACGCGGGCACCGACTGGGCGGGCGAGTGCAGAGCCGAGATCAGCTCGCTGAAATCAGGTGCGTCTGTGACAAGACCGGACAGCGATGAAATCTCCTGGCGGCGTGCGGTTAGTGGCGCGAGTAGGGCCGCCGCCTGGCGCTCGACCTCTTGCGCCGCCTCCTGCGCCGCCGTCGTTATGTAACCGGCCAAGTCGGCAAGCTCGAACTCATCCAGATACGACTCGTCGATGACCGTTTTTGTCACGACCTGCTGCGCATCAACCGTTATCTTGACAGTTCCGTCGGCCGCGGATGCCGTCGCGGTGAGCGCCGCCCGTCGTTGCTGCATGACCGAGAGATCTCGCATCTGCCCCTGCACCAACGACAGCACATGGGCGAACTCATGACTCGCGGCATCATTGCTCATGTGAGCTTCTCCTTTCCACAGCCGATTCGACTGAGCCCTAATCGCGACGGAACTCTCGAAGAATCGCCACGTCGTCGGCAATGAGTTGGTCGACTTGCTCGCGCAAGAATGATTTGGTCATGGGCTTGGCGTGAGAGTGGTCCGGCACATAAATATATTCGCCATCGTCGTTGACCCGCACCCACACGAGGGCGCGCTTTCCACGGTCGAGTCCCCACTTACGAGTTGGGCGCCAATGGCTTTGAATTGTTGAATACGCGGTCACGTCGCTCGCCGGGATCCTGACCTCGCTCGCCGATACCGAGCAGTGACGAACTAACAAGGCACCCTTATCGAACTCGGCTTGACCTCGCGGAATATATTCCGGTATCACGATTTCCGAGTGCATTCCTGGCTGAGTCAACGAAACCGCGTCGGAAACGGCTGCACCCAGATCATATGGCGAAACGGCATAGACATCGATGAGATCATCGTCTGGACGCTGCGCGGCGAAGAAGCCAAGATGCCCTGATCGATAGGCTATTACGCGCAGACTCGGCGTATCGGCAGGTATGTATTGGACATGGCACTCCACCCGGATATCCGCAGCGTCATAGGCGGCCACGCACTCGATGAAGGAACTCAGGTCCCCATGGTTAAACCGATCTGGCACCGTGCTGACATAGGCAGAAGCCTCGTCACTAGTGGCGAAGCGCGGTCCTTGGGTGAGCCTGAAAGGATATGGCAGGAAATCGCGGCCGTAAAACTGACTGATCGCGTTCAGGTCCACCAGATCGAGGGTCCCGACCTGACCAGCGAGCACCGCGCTCATGCGATCACCTGGATTAGGCCGTCCGCCGATACGCGGGGCGGACGCAGCACTTGTAGGACGATCGCGGTCGCGCTCAGCTCATATTCGGCAGCCAGCAACATGACGATGGAATCCGCCCTCAAACTGCCCGTTTGCGCCAGGTAGACCAGGCCGTCCGCATGAGTGCTCACACCGAGATACCCGTGATCGAGGTTGTGTTGATGAAGTTCTTTCGACCACGGCAGCCCAGTCAGGTTCGCCAGCGACCGGAAAGGCTGTCCGCTATCCGAGCCCTGCGGCACAAAATGGGTGACGTATTGCGCGCTTAGCTTTGCGTCGGCTAGGGCAGCGCGGATCGCGCAAATAAACATGCGAAGAGATTCGCGTATCGAGTCGAGAGAGCGGGCCGCCGTCGCGCGAGCGTAAGCACGCTGGAAGTCGTTGGCGTTGGTGTTCTCCCAGAACGTTTCGTGCACTTGCCAGTCGTCGGCCCGCCCCGGACAACTAGCGGTTCCACTACCCAACAGCTTGGCGAACCCCCCGTCGTACGAGATGACAGTCGCGTGCGCGACATCGGAAAACGGTTCGCCACCAACGGTTTTTGCGTTGGTAAAGCGGTCGCTCCAGGACCAGTTATCGGCGCCTGTACATATCGAATAGCCGGCCTTATCGAGTAGTCGTGCACCCAGCAGCCACGAGGTGAGGCCGCCGGCGCAATTTTGCTTCATTTCCAGTGCATTGCCATGGCATCCCACGATGCCGTTCTGGATGTGATGGTGCACCGGCCACCCCTGGCTGCCCTGGGGCCCGACCCCCGCGTGCACGAGCCACTGCATGTGATCGATGCGGGTGTCCGCGGCCGCGAGTGCCGCCTTCCCGGCTTGCACGGCCATCTGCGCGGGAGTGCTTCCTGGGTACTCACAAACAGCGCGCCATTGACAGTCGGGGGCTGCTTCACCGCCGTTGATGGGACGGGGGGCGGGCCGCAAGACGGCCACAGACCGAAGCGATGTCACCGGCCGACCTCTGTTCGCGGTTCGGCCCCGGCCCGGCGAGGGTTGCTCGCCACCGGCGGTATGGGCATCTGCGGTGCCGGTGGCGCCGGGAGCCGCTGCACAGGCTCGGCCTCTTCGGGGCCGTCATCGCCGATTACGGGGACGACGGCGTCGACCTCACCAAGGACGAGTTCACCATTCTTCTTGCCACGCAGTGCTTTACTCGCCTTGTGCTCTTTGCCACCTGGCCCGCGCTGCCCGCCGCCACCGCCACCTGGCGGCGATCCGCCAGCAGAACCGCCAGCACCCAGTGGAGTACCCGCACGCGCCAAGGCAGAGCCTGGGACATCGGTTCCCTTGGTCGCGGCGGCGACCGGCGCACCGGCGGGAGACAATGTTTCGCGTCCTTGAGACCCGATACCGGCTCCGGCGCCCCCTGCCCCGCGGCCAGCACCTGCTCCCGGTTTGGCGAGCGCGTCGAGGCCTTTGGGGGCTGTACCTGGCATGCCCGCCCCTGGCGTCGCACCTTTTTGCGCTGCGCCCAACGCCTGTTGGAGCGGTTCTTCGAGCCCTTGAGCGGCTTGCCCTAGCCCGCTCAAACCCGAGCCGTTGGAACCGGCGGAGCCGCTCGAGGGATTAGAGACGCCGCTCAAAGGGTTGCCCGGATCGCCGGAGCTGCTGAACGGATCGGTACCCCCGGCGCCATCGGGCGCTGGAGAACTACCTAAGCCCGCAACTGGATTGCCGGAACCATCGGATGCACCGCCCGGTCCACTGAAAGGGTCGGTGATTCCAGTGGTGTTCGGCAGCGGGAAATCACCGGAGCCCGGCGGTGGCGGTGCGCCGTTCAGGTCAGGCGGTGGCGGTGCGCCGTTCAGGTCAGGCGGTGGCGGTGCGCCGTTCAGGTCAGGCGGTGGCGGGTCAGCCGGTGGTGGCGAGGGGTCAGGCGGTGGCGGGTCGGGCGGTGGCGGATCGGGCGGTGGTGGTGAGGGGTCAGCTGGTGGTGGCGGCGGCGCGGGGTCGTTTGTCGAAGTAGAGAAGCCGGGATTATTGCTGGCGATACTCGAGATATTCGGCGCGTAGACGGTATTCATCACGTCTTGCGCGAATGAATCGTAGGCTTGATTGATTTCATCAACTTCGTTCGGCCATCGAGATATCGACTTGCTATAAGCGTCTTTATTATTATCTAAATACCATTTTGTCTGGAAAACGGTATGTGAAAGTGCATTGATCAACAGGGCCAATGCGTTGATGCCGGAAGAGAGGTTCGCTACATCCGGTAGAGCATTGGTGATATTGGTTACCGCGGCATCGTGTGTTTTTCCCACCCAGTCTTTCTTGGCCTCTTGCTGGGCAAGTTGTTCGCGGAACGTTTGTGACGCCTCAACAATGTTGCTGGCAACCTGCTGCAACGTGTTGCCGTTGCCGTTGTCCACGGTGGCCGATGCGTTATAGAAGGTCTCCCACATGTTTAGAAAGGAAACGCCCCCGAAGTCTTCAATAGCGACGCTGGCAGGATTCGTCGTGACTCCGGTGATACTCTGTATTTCATTTTGCGCGACGGTAAGCGCCGTGACATCACTATTCGAATACGCTTCCAACGCCCCCCAATTCGCTCCGGGAGTATTCTGGGCATCGACACCCGAATTGATGAGATCATCAATCTGCTCGGCTGTGAGGGCCGGAGAACTTTTATGATGGGACACGGCTACACCGACCCACTACTATCCGGACTGGATGAGGCGAGTGCAGGCCGCCTTCACCGTTGTCGAGAATTGATCGAGATAAGACAGATACTGGTTGATCGATTGTTGGATACCGTCGACACCGGAAATGTCGAGCTCTAGGTTCATTTTTGTCTGCCTCGCCGACGCCAGCGTGCCGGGGTTGCCCAGGGATCCGAGGCCGCTGAGCGTTTTGAGCTGCGCGTTTAGGGAATCGTGAAAGGTTTGAACGATCTTGAGATATGCGTCGCGGGTCTGGGTGGACAGCTTTACATCGGCCGGGCCACTGTCTTTGAGGTCCGTCAACTGGCTGCTCAATGAACTGATGTCCGACCCGCTCGTGCTTGATCCGCTGCCCGTCGATCCGCTGCCCGTCGATCCGCTGCCCGTCGATCCGCTGCCCGTCGATCCGCTGCCCGTCGATCCGCTGCCCGTCGATCCGCTGCCCGTCGATCCGCTGCCCGTCGATCCGCTGCTCGCCATTGGTCCTGCAATCCTTATCGTTTAGTGCGTGGTCGCCCGGACTCGTCGAATCAACAAGCCCGGGCTCCACAGCAATCGTCAGAATGCTGAAGCGTTCTGCTGATCTAATGCCTGCATCGCCGCCTGTTGGTCCTGGGCCTGCTTCTGTGTGGCGGACATGTTGTTCAGCAAGTCGTCCAGCATTGCGTCGAGATTCTGATGCGCTTGTTGCAGTGCAGTCGCGCCGGCACCCTCGTAAACCGTTCCCAGCACGTTGAAGAGGTTGGTGATATCCGACCGAACTTCCTGAACGCCGTTGACAAGACTGGTGACGTCGTCCAGCGACGAGTTGTTGGCGCTGAAATTGTAATGAATCTCGCTCATTTCCTTATACCCCTTTAGCCGTTGTCTGTGTTCGCCACAGAGCGAATATGAGTTTCAGCGGTTTGAACGATCTGGTTCAGGTTGCTGATTATTTGGTTGATGTCTTCGTTCTGCGTAGCCGACGTGTGGCCGTATGTGGTTGCGCTGCCGCCCTTCCAATTCGATCCCAGCATTAGCTGCTGGCTGTCTTCGATCTGGTTTAACTTCGCGATCGCCTGACCGCGGGCGTCTTCGAGTTGGGAAATTTTCGCCTCGGCTTCCGCCTGGGTTAGTGAGAGTGTCATTTCTGCTTGATCTTCCTTTCTGATTTTTGCGTTGATGCGATGCGGAAGGGCGCGGGTTGCGGTGTCATCGCGCATTCCCGTCCAGAATCGCCCAGCCCTCGTCCGTGAGGCCGACAAGTTGACCGATTGCCTGGACGAAGGCATGGTCGGAACCGGCTTTGAGGGTGGTCCATAATTCGCCCGTCGGCGAGGCGCTTGGGGCGCCAATGAGGCGACCGCGCTTGGTGTAGAACAGCGCGACTGCGGCCGGACCGCGTGAGATCCGGTCTTCACTATCGGCAAGCGCGAAATACACAACCTCGGCGAATGCTTGCCGCGATGCCAGGGCCGTACCGAGCAGTAACGCGGCGTGCTGGTCAGCACCCAGCGTCCGGATCCGGTCAGCCAGATCCACCGCATCGTGGGTGCCTGCCAGACACTCCGCCATCTCGTGCAACGGCGCCCCAACCGGCTCGATATCGCCCGGGCGGGCCCGCGGCAGCTCCGCGAGAAGTGCCGCCGCGGCATCAGGTAATTCGACACTGTGCCCAATGGTTCGCAACAGGATCTCATCGCCGATGCGACGGGCGAGCGCGCACAGCGTTGCGCGTCGCACTACGCTGACCCGAGCCGCGCCGTCCGGCGTCACGACCCGCATGGCCAGTTCACGGTCGGGCCGCTGCAGTGCTCGCAGCACAATCTCTAGTTCGGGGTGGACGATTCCGTCCACAATCAAGTTACGAGACACCAGCTCTCGCGCGGCTCGATCGAATGCCGCTTCACGCCGGGAAACGGTGCCGTGCCGGGGGCGCGACAGCACGACCGTGGGAAGATCATGAACACCGACGCGCGACGCCACCACTCGAAGCTGATCGTCGGTCAACGTCAGGCGAGGTGCCAGGGCCGCGGTCATAGCGTCAGCCCCTTGTCGACGCCGATCACCGGCGTCGTCACCCACCGATTCGAGACCTGCTCGAGCGTCGACTCGGGCGCATCGGCATACTGCGGCCCTTCCGGTTCGACGGGTCCCGCGAGTTCATCCAACAACGAGGAGTTCGGACCCCAGCTCACGCTGGACACCAGGAACGGGGCCTCACTCTGCTGTGCCGCCGGCAACCACGACGCGTCGGCCTCAGACAGCCCCGCACCCGGCTCGCCGCCACCGTCAAGTGTTGCAGCCAAAGGTGATTGGTGCTCACGAGTACCCGTACCGCGCCCCATCCCGGCCATCGGACCGTACCCGGTGCCCATCGGAGCAGAGCTCGACGCCGCGGCCCTCGACCCAATTTTGTGTGACTCCTTGGCCGCGCTGGTCGACCTGACCTCGGCTGCCCGAAACGGCGCCAGTGCAGGCGGCGCCAAACGCGTACCGCCACCGCCCTTGGCGCCGGCACCTATGCGTTCGTCGGCCGCCTTCGCGTCCTGCTCGGCCTTGAGCGCACCCCCACCGCACACCGCGGGCGGCAGTGGCTGCTCCCATGGCTCGGCAACCGGGCCGCATGCCTGCTCGTATTGGTACATCACCGCCGACGCGCTCGCCTGATGAGCCGCCACCGCCTGGTCGAACTCGGCGAACTGCCCGTTCAGTATCGCCCCGTTGTACGCGGCGAGCGACGCCATAACGTCATGGGTGGTTCGGGCCTCGATCGCTTCGGACACACTCGGCATCCCAAGAACCGCAACACTATAGGCAACGGCGGCCTGCTCGGCGCGTTCGCCGTTGCCCGCCGCGCTCAAACTGACGGACTGCAGCCAGCGGCCGAAGTCCTCGAGCTTGCGCGCCGCCACGTCCGCACCCCGACTGGCAAACGCGCCCTTGATCCTTGCGACAATCTTGTCGTATTCCTCTGAGATGGTCGCCCATTCGTCAGCGACACGCACCCAGGCCGCGCCGGCCTGGCCGACCGACATGGGCCCCGGTCCATCGGCGAGGTCACGGGCAAGCTGCTCAGTGCTGCGCGATTCCCATGCCACATTCGTGAAACCCATAGCCCTGACCTCCTTTCCCAAATGAACCGGCGTTGCTTACTCAGACAGTGAAATCCTGCTCGGCCGCAACGACGTTGTCGGTGTGCGCCCGCAAAGACGCTGCCATTCGCCGTATCTCGGTTTTCGCCTGATCCGCGGACTTACTGAACTCCGAGTGCACCTCGTTGAGCGTCGAGGCAGCTCGTCGTGAGACCTCGTCACGAGCCGCAGCCGTCACCGTGAGGTTCGGCGCCTCGGTCTGCATGAGTTTTTCCGCCCGGCTGGCCAAAGCGTCGAGTTGCTTGGTGGCATCGGCAACCTCCTGCGGCTGCATCCAGAAATCAGCTGTACTGTTCATTCCGAAACTCCTTTTCTAGATCCTCAATTCGATATCTGGGCTGGCGACCAAATCTGCGTGACCCAGTACCGCAGGAGCAACGCTGCCCAAATCACCGACGATCTCATCACCCTGGTCAGAGGTATGCAGGAAAGCTGCCGCACTGTGGCTGCGCCCAGCACGCGCCCTGGCCCCTGCCCCCATCGGCGCGCCCCCCATCACTGGGGCGCCGCTCATACCGGAATGCCCAACAGCATCACTGTTCGTCGGCGCAGGCGCAGCGTCAGTGACAGGGACCGCAGGAGCCGAAGCCACCCGCGATGGAAGTGTTTCAAGTGAAGGATCGCCCGGCGCAGCAACACCCCCGCCACCACCGGCCACGGCTTTATCGAGCCCCTGGGCAGCCGCACCACCACCGCCAGAAGCGCCCCCGGCTCCCGAACCACTCGCCGCGGCAGGCGCGCCTGGTCCACCCGCTTGAATCGCGCCCATGGCCCCCTGCATCGCCGGCATCGCGGCTTGCATCAACATCGGAGCGAAGCTCGAAACGGGCGTCGACGCTGCCGCCCCAGGAGCGCCGGCTAACGCCGCCGGAGCACTCGAGGCCGCGACCGGAGTCGCCGCAAGGCTGGTACCGAAATGCGTTGCGGAGGTGACCGCCGCAGGCCCCCCTGCAGCCAGAACAGAACCTGTTTGAGGCGCCGAAGTCACCGAGACCGGCGCACCAACCGCGGTGGTGTTAGCCGCTTCGGTCGCCAGCGTGCCCTGCAATTCAGTCATGACCGCGCTGGCCGACGTGACCGCCTGGTTGGCTGCCGCGATAGCTTGAGCCATACCCCACGGAAAGATGATGTTGGGACCTATCGCGGCGATCGTCGCAGAAAACTCGTTGAGAATCGCGACGAGCTGCGCCTGGGCCTGCTGCACGCTAGCGACTGCGGTGGACAAGCTATTTTGCAGGGCTGTTGCCTGATTAGCCACCTGGGTGCCATCGGCAAGCGCCGCACTGGTTTTCGCACCCGCCGCCGACGAAGCCACACCCTGCCACCCAGCATTCGCCCCGGCCATGGCCGGGGCCACCTGCTGGGCCGCAGAGTTCAAAGCCTGCGAGACCCCACCCAACATCTGCGTCGGATCCAGGCCGCTGAACAATCCAGGACCAAGCGTTCCCAGCGCCTCGGTCACGGGCTGGATCATCTGGGTCAACAAATTGGTCAACATGCCCGTCATCGGGCCGTTCGCTGCACCCGGAGACGCGGCGTGCGGATCCGCCGGGTCCGGTGCTGCCGCCGCTTGCGGAAGCCGCGGCACACCCAGACGCGCCAAGATGCTTTGCACCGGCTGATTCAGGTAGTCGCCGAGGTTCGATTCACCCGCGTTGATGGCCGGTCCGGGATCGGCCCCGGCCAACGCCTGCGCCACGTAACGGCCTTGCACCGCCGATGTCACGGGTGCCGCCGGCGAAACCGGCGTCGCTTGTGGCGCCACTGCCATAACCATGGCAAGCCAACGTCACGACTCGTCGGCGGCGGCGAAGGACATGCTCGCAGCCTGGGTAGCCAGACCGATGCCCTCGTGGACACGCCCCACCATCACAGTGGCCGCCAAGTTATTGGCCTGCGCCGGCCCATAAGCCGCCAGATAGCCGGCACCAATGGGACCCAGCGCAACGGCGGCCGCGTCCAGCATCGCCGCCGAATCCGCGGAACCCGCAGTCGAAATCGCCTCCGCAGCAGCCGCGTTGGCGGCCGCGAAAACCTCTAACGCTTCAGGAACGACTGATAAAACCATTACGCACCCTTCCCTGCCTGAGCAGCGCCCAAAACATCCCGTCACCCTGAAGCGTCATCGCCAGGCGTACGAGATCGCCGTAACCGCTGATATCCCCAATGGTGGCGGCGACCAGTAGACCGCGCTACGACGCCTTACCTATCAGCCGTGAGCCACAGCCTTACACCCGACTCCGCCGCACTGCGACCAGCGAAAACCGTAGTGCGACAGGCCCGCCCTCCATCACTACCACGCACCGAAGCGGCCAAGAAACGAACAGACACGGACAAATTGCGGGCCAGTCCAGCAGCAGCAGCAGTCGTGGCCGCGCCAGGGCCGGATACCGTGCCAGACCGCGATAGCGGAGATGACGAGGCCGATCGTGGGGTCGATCCACCATCCCTAGGAACAAAGTCCCATCACCGCAACGTCGCTCAAACTCCGGCGGCCTGCGCACCACACCAGTAGTTCTGCGTGCCTTCACCCTCGGTGGCGCCGGAATGCAGCCGCTGGCCAAGCGTGTGGTTGGCCCTGCCGGGAATCGGCATCAGCACCAAGCCGAAGGCCGTCAACCCAATGCCGATCCTCGGGGCCCGGTGTGATGTCCCTCGGTCGGGCCGCGGATCGATTTGGCGTCGATGCAGGGGGCGGCCAACCAGAACGACAGCGCCACGCCGCGTTCGGCGCGCTGCTCGGCGGTCGTGGACAAGATCCGCACACCGCTGAAGCGCCACACCAAGATCGCGCTGGCCGATGCCTCAGCCGCACCGCCAAGCGCCCATCCGGTCAGGGGCAATGAGGCCAGCGAGCGCTCTGATGCCACCCCGAGTCCCCTGCGAGTGACGCGGCACCCAAGGTCATCGTCTGTATCCGGCGATGGTCGTGGCGCGATAGACACGGCGCCAGGACGTCGAACCGGCGCGGGACCCTATCGTTACTCTGTCTAACCATGGCACGCAGCGACAACGACACCTGGGACCTGGCGACCAGTGTGGGAGCCACCGCCACCTTGGTGGCCGCGGGACGCGCCCGGGCCACCAAGGACGCGCTGATCGACGATCGGTTTGCCGAGCCGCTGGTGCGCGCCGTGGGCGTCGACTTCTTCACCCGGTGGGCCAATGGCGACATCGCCGCCGTGGAGGTCGACGAGCCCGGCGCCGCGTGGGGGATGCAGCGGATGACGGAGCTGCTGGCGGCGCGGACTCGCTACATCGACGCGTTCTTTGCCGAGGCCGGGTCCGCGGGCGTCCGCCAGGTCGTCATCCTGGCCTCCGGCCTGGACGCGCGCGGCTATCGACTCCCGTGGGCGCCGGGTACGACGGTGTTCGAGGTCGATCAGCCGGAAGTCATCGAGTTCAAGGTTGCCACGATCGAAGCGCTGGGCGCCGAGCCCACCGCCGAGGTCCGGGCCGTCCCGATCGACCTGCGCCACGATTGGCCGTCGGCGCTGACGCAGGCCGGGTTCGATACCGGGCGACCCGCCGCGTGGGCCGCCGAGGGCCTGCTCGGCTTCCTGCCGCCAGACGCCCAGGATCGCTTACTGGACAACATCACGACACTGTCCGCCGAGGGCAGTCAGCTGGTAGCCGAAGTGTTTCTGAATACCGGCGTCAACCAAAGCGCACTGGACGGCGCCAGCGGTAGGTGGCAGGAGAACGGACTCGACGTCGCCCTCGACAATCTGGGCTTTCCCGGCGAGCGCAACGATGCCGCCACGTATCTGCAGGACCGAGGCTGGCAGCCGGTCTGCACCCCGCTGAATCAGCTGTTGGCGGACAACGGATTACCGCTACAGCCCGACGGCGACGACGCGCCGTTCGCCAAGAACTATTACTGCACCGCAGTTTTGCACAAGGCAGGTTAAAAGGAAGGCTCCACGATGCCGAACAGCCAGCCGGCCAAACCACTTGACGGCTACCGGGTACTCGATTTCACGCAGAACATCGCCGGGCCGCTGGCTGGACAGATCATGGCCGACCTCGGTGCCGAGGTCATCAAGGTCGAGGCACCCGGCGGCGAGGCCGCCCGGCACATCGTCGCGGTCCTGCCCGGCCGGCCACCGCTGCCCACGCTGTTTCTCCCCCACAACCGGGGCAAGAAGTCGGTGGCAGTGGACCTGACTGACGATCAGGCCAAGCAGCAGATACTGCGGCTGGTCGACACCGCAGACGTCGTGCTGGAGGGGTTTCGCCCCGGTGTGATGGAACGTATGGGGTTGGGCCCCAACGACTTACGCTCCCGCAACCCGAAGCTGATCTACGCGCGTCTCTCCGCGTATGGCGGCAACGGTCCGCACGGCAGTAGGCCGGGCGTCGACCTGATGGTCGCCGCCGAATCGGGCATGACCACCGGAATGCCCACGCCGAGCGGCAAACCACAGATCATTCCGTTCCAGCTCGTCGACGCCGCCAGCGGTCACGTGCTGGCCCAGGCGGTGCTGGCCGCACTGCTCAACCGCGAGCGCCACGGCGTGGCCGACGAGGTCCGGGTCGCGATGTACGACGTCGCGGTGGGGCTGCAGGCCAGCCAACTCACGATCCACCTGAACAAGCCCAGCGAGGCACCCCAGCCCAAGCCGGATGCGGCACCGACCACCAAGAAACGCAAGGGCGTTGGCTTTGCCACCCAAC
Source organism: Mycobacterium sp. Dal123C01 (assembly GCF_052566995.1). NCBI lineage: Bacteria > Bacillati > Actinomycetota > Actinomycetes > Mycobacteriales > Mycobacteriaceae > Mycobacterium > Mycobacterium sp. Dal123C01. The sequence continues at coordinate 28,109 of NZ_CP199580.1, forward strand.
CGTCGGATGCGTTCAAGGCCGCGGACGGGTACCTGGTGATCAGCGCATATGTGCCCAAGCACTGGGCGAAGCTGTGCCAGATCATCGGCCGGCCCGATCTGCTGGATGACGAGCGGTTCATCGACCAGCGTTCCCGTGCGGTGAACTACCACGAGTTGACCGAGGAACTCGAATCGGCGCTGGCCGCCAAAACGGCGGCCGAATGGGTTGAGTTGCTGCAAGAAGGCGGCTTGATGGCCTGCCTCGCCTACACCTGGAAACAAGTGGTCGCAACCCCGCTGTTCGCCGAAAACGACCTCGCTCTCAGCGTCGGTACCGGCGACGATGCGATCACCGTGATCCGCACTCCGGCGCGCTACTCCAGCTTCGATGCGGCCGCGACCGATCCCCCACCCGCTCCCGGCCAGCACAACGACACGTTTCTGGCCGAGTCCTGATTTCCCGCATGGCCTGTCTTTGAATTGCCCATGAAACGATTTGTTGTCAATGTGGCGATACCTGGCTTTCTTTGAGTTGTCGATGAATCCGTAGGCGTTCATCGAGCTAACCGGGCAACCGGAGAAGGCTTCTTCACACGAACTAGCCGCAGGCGGCGCAATGTCTTGTCGTCCGCTGATTTGAGTTGTCTTGGTTCCCGGGCCCCGTACGCTCGCATTGACACACGACGTTCGACCGGTCATAAAGAGTCCGTCAGCCCGAGGAGTCGACTTATGAACGCGCCTATCAGCAATCTCGTGAAAACGGCCAAATCCGGGCCGTTTCTACAGAATCTGCGCCACGACCTTCCCGCGTCGCTTGTCGTCTTCCTTGTGGCCCTGCCGCTTTCGCTGGGCATCGCGATCGCCTCCGGGGCCCCCCTGGCCGCCGGCTTGATCGCCGCGGTAGTGGGCGGAATCGTCGCCGGATCCCTTGGCGGGTCGTCGGTTCAGGTCAGTGGCCCGGCCGCGGGTCTTACCGTCGTGGTCGCCGGGCTGATCGATGATCTTGGTTTCCCGATGTTGTGCCTGATGACCATCGGCGCGGGGGCACTGCAGATCGCGTTCGGCCTGAGCCGGATGGCTCGCGCCGCACTGGCTATCGCGCCAGTGGTGGTGCACGCGATGCTGGCGGGCATCGGCATCACGATCATGTTGCAACAGGTTCACGTGCTGATGGGTGGATCCTCACACAGCTCGGCATGGCAGAACCTGGTGGCGCTGCCGAACGGCATCCTTCATCACGAGCTGGATGAAGTGATCACCGGCGGAACGGTCATCGCCATCTTGTTGGTGTGGTCAAGGCTGCCCGCCAAGGTGCGGATGATCCCTGCCCCGCTGGTGGCCATCGTGGCGGCCACCGCGCTGGCGATGGCAGCGGGACTGGATGCCGATCGAATCTCTTTGTCGGGCAACTTCTTCGACGCCATCAACTTGCCCAATATCTCGGGAGCGACCCCGAAGGGCAAGGCGTGGATTGACGAAACCGAGGATATAATCGTCGGTGTCCTCACGATCGCCCTGATCGCCAGCGTCGAATCGCTTTTGTGCGCAGTCGGTGTCGACAAGCTACACGACGGCCCGCGCACGAACTTCGACAGAGAGATCATCGGGCAGGGCACCGCGAACGTGATGTCCGGCTTGCTCGGCGGGCTGCCGATCACCGGTGTCATCGTGCGTAGCTCGGCCAACGTGGCCGCCGGCGCCCGCACCCGAATGTCAGCGGTGCTGCACGGCGTATGGATCCTGTTGTTTGCCTCGATGTTCACCGAACTGGTGGAACTCGTCCCGAAGGCAGCGCTGGCCGGACTGCTGATCGTTATCGGTACCCGGCTGGTCACGCTGGCACACATCACACTGGCTTGGCGGACAGGAAATTTCGCAATCTACGCCGTCACCATTTTGTCCGTGGTGTTCCTCAACCTGCTGGAAGGTGTGGCCATTGGACTCGCGGTCGCTATCGGCTTGCTGCTGGTCAGGGTCACCCGCGCGCCCGTTTCGGTGCGACCGGTTGGCGGCGAGCAGTCCAAGCAGTGGCGGATCGATATCGACGGCACGTTGAGCTTCTTGCTGCTGCCGCGCCTGACCAAGGCGCTCGCGTCGGTGCCGCAAGGGTCCGAGGTCACCCTGAACGTGAACGCGGACTACATCGACGACTCGGTCTCAGAGGTGATCTCGGATTGGCAACGGGCCCACGAGGCGCGGGGCGGAGTGGTGGCAATCGTCGAGGCGTCGTCCACGAAGCTGCACAACGCGAATGCCAGTCCACCCAAGCGTCACTTCCCTTCCGATCCGCTAGGGCTGGTGCCGTGGCGGTCTGCGCGCAGCAATCACCAAAACAACGGCGATGCTTCCATTCTCGACCGCATCGACGAGTACCACCGCAACGGCGCTTCCGTTTTGCAGCAGCACATTGCCGGGCTCGGCGGTTCGCACGATCCGGATGCGCTGTTCCTCACCTGTGCCGACGCACGGATACTGCCCAACGTCATCACCGCCAGCGGCCCCGGTGATCTGTACACCGTCCGCAACTTCGGCAACCTGGTACCGACCAACGCGGGCGACCGATCAGTCGACGCCGCACTCGAATTTGCCGCCAACCAGCTGGGCGTGAGTTCGGTTGTCATCTGCGGGCATTCGTCGTGCGCCGCCATGAAGGTGCTCCTCGAGGACGGCACCGATCAAGCGACGACGCCCATGGATCAGTGGCTCGAATATGCGCGCGAGAGTCTGGACGCATACCAAGATCACCATCCGGCACGCCGGAGCGCCGAATCGATCGGCTACTCGCAGATCGACCAGCTGAGCATCGTGAACATCGCTATTCAGCTGGAAAGGCTGAAACACCACCCGATTCTGGCCACCGCGGCCGGATCCGGCGACTTGACGGTTGTCGGCGTGTTCTTCGACATCGAGACCGCCCGCGTGTACGAGGTCACCCCGCGCGGCATCGTGTGCCCCGACCAACCGGTCAGGCCACCAGCTTGACCGTCCTGTCGTTGCCGCGGTCGGCGACGTAGACAGTCCCCGCGTTATCCACCGCAACGCCTAACGGAGTATTGAGGCCGGTCAACGGCAGCACCGTCGGGGTGTTCGACCCGGCGGCCAGTTTCAGCACCTGGTTGGCATCGTGTTCGGTGACCAACACGTCGCCGGCGTTGTCCACCGCGATACCCCACGGCACGGGGACACTGCCGAACGGGAGCACGGTCTGGGCGCTCGACCCCGCCGCCAACATCAACACCCGATTGTTGTCGGTGTCGGTGACGTAGACGTTGCCGGCGGGATCCACCGCCACGCCATCCGGATTCTTCAAACCATTGAACGGCAGCACGGTCTGGGCATTCGATCCCGCTGCCAACTTCAGCACTCTGTTGTTACCCCGGTCGGCGACGTACACGCTGCCCTGGCCATCCACCGCAACACCTTCGGGGAAGTTGAGGCCGGTGAACGGCAGCACGGTCTGGGTGTTCGATCCTGCCGCCAGCTTCACCACCCGGTTGTTGAAATCGGCGACGTACACGGTTCCGGCACCATCCACCGTCAGCCCCTGCGGCTGGTACAGCCCACTGAACGGCAGCACGGTCGGATTGCTCGAGCCGGGCGCCAATTCCACCACGCGGCCGTACATGCCTTCACTGGTCACGTACACGTCGCCGGCCTTGTCCAGCGCCACCCCGCCCGGAGAGAGCCGGAAGTCAATCCCGTTGAACGGCAGCTCGATTTGTCCCGACGCCGGCTGTTTGGACGCCGCCGACGGGCGCGTTCCCAGGTATCCGCCTGCGCCGATGGCCGCGACGAGCAGCACGACCGCGGCGCCGACGAGGACCCACTTTCTGCGCTTGCGCTCGCTGATCGAGTCACGTTGCGGGGCAAGCGGTTGCGGCCTCGAGGTCACCGAACTACCTGGCGGCCCGGGTTGATGCCAGCCGCCGTCGCGTGCATCCCAGGACACCGGCCGGGCCATCGTGTCACCACCCGCTTGCTGGCCTTGCCGCAGGATCGTGGCCTCTTGGTACTGCTCGGGTGAGGTGAGCGCGTCGTGGGCGGCCGCGGCCAGATCCCCGGCGGTGAAATACCGGTCCGCCGGGCTCTTGGCCATGCCCCTGCCGATCACCTGATCCAAAGCGGGCGGCACCCGGCCGGGCCGTAGCTCGCTGGGCCGCGGAGTCGGCTCGAGCAGATGTGCGGCGATCAACCGTTCGATGCTGTCGGCCCGATAGGGAGGTGCCCCCGTCAAACATTCACCCAATACGCAAGCCAGCGCATAGATATCGGAGCGGTAGGTGACTTCGTCACCGGTGAACCGCTCCGGGGCCATGTAGTTGTAGGTGCCCAAGGCGATTCCGACCTGGGTCAACCCGGGATCGGTTGCCGCGCGGGCGATACCGAAATCCACCAAGTAGGCGAAGTCGTCGTTGGTGACGAGGATGTTCTCCGGTTTGACGTCGCGATGAGTGACGCCGCTGGCATGCGCGGCGTCCAGGGCGGCCGCGATTTGGTGCACGATGGCAACGGTGCGGACCGGCGTCAGCGGGCCGAAGTTCATCAACATGCTGCGCAACGAAGTGCCTTCGATCATCCGCATCTCGACGTAGAACTGACCGTCGATGTCGCCGTAGTCGTGGATCGGCACGATGTGCGGTTCGGTCAGCCGCCCCGCGGTGTCAGCCTCGCGTTGCATTCTCGCGCGAAACGTTGCGTCCGTGGAGAATTCCCGCGAGATCAGCTTCAACGCGACGACCCGGTGCTTGCGGGTGTCCTCGGCCTGATACACCTCGCCCATGCCGCCGCGACCCAGCAGCCGCTTCAGCTGATAATGGCCAAATCGAGTCCCCGCTCGCGAAACAGTATCGTTCACCGGCCACGCTCCTTCTCAAGAATTCAGCGGACTACGAAAGCGCATTGACGGCCGTCGCTATTTTCGATTGCAAGGAACTCGGCAGCGGGATCGATCCGTACTGGTCCAAACCGACCTGGCCGGGACCAATTGCGGCCTGCATGAACGCTTTAACCGCCACGCCGGTCGCCGAATCCGGATACTTCGAGCAGACGACCTCGTAGGTCGGCTCCACGATCGGGTAGGCACCGGGCTGCGTCGGCTTGTAGAACGACGAGGTGTCCACCACCAGGTCGTTACCCTGCCCCTTGAAGGTGACCCCGGCGAGTGTCTTGCTGACCGAGTCGGTGGTGATCGACACCGCGTCGGGACCGGCCGAGGTGATGATCTGGGCGATGCTCAACTGCTTGCCCACCGCGAACGACCACTCGTTGTAGGTGATCGCTCCGTCGGTGCTCTGCACTTGCGCCGACGTACCGTCGTCGCCGGCGCTACCGTCACCGACACCGCCGAGGAACGTCTGGCCGGCTGCTTTGCCCCAGGCGCCGTTGGACGCGGCAACCAGGTATTGCTGGAAGTTGGATGTGTCGCCGGACTGGTCGCTGCGGAAGAACACGTGTATGGGCGCCGACGGCAGGTTGATACCCGGGTTGAGCGACCTGATCGCCGGATCGTCCCACCGGTTGATGCCGCCGTTGAAGATCCTTGCCAGCGTCGCAGCGTCGAGTTTCAGCGAGTTCACGCCGCTGACGTTGTAGGTGATCGCGATGGGTGCGAACACCGTCGGCAGGTCCCACGCCGGCGAACCGCAGCGCTGCACGGCACGATCGACCTGACCCTTCGACGGATTCAAGGGGTCACCCGAACCCGCCAGATCGGACACGTTGTTCAGGAAGTCCGTCACCCCGGCGCCGGATCCGTTCGCGTTGTAGTCCAGCGTGGATCCCGGGCAGGCGTGAACGTAGGCGAAGACGAACTGTTCCATCGCGTTTTCCTGCGCTGCGGCGCCGCTGCCCTTGAGTTGCCTCTTGCCGCCGCACTGCACCGTCGCGGGTGCGGGGCTCGATCCCGACGACGAGGCGTGCGTGCTGCTGCCGCAGGCCGACAGGGCCAGCGCGCAGGCGCCCAACAGACTCAGCGTGACACCGGCTCGGTTGCGAGTCACCGGAACTCCTCCGAAATGTCAGGGTGGCGGACACACTCACTCCGCCACCGGAGCCCCCTGGAACACGTTTCCGTCGTAGGAGATAGAGACGTGAACCTGTGCATATCGAAACCCCGAAAGATGGGAGCAGGCTGAGCGGCGCCTCTGAAGAAATCCAGAATCCTGCGCCCGTCTTCGAACCTGGGCGCACGATGAGCGCGGGCTTTGAAGATATGCAGAGGATCGCCGCGCATAGTCATCAATGCCGTCGAGCGACGTAGCTTGATGGGGTGTTGATTAGTCCCGAACGGCTCAGCGGCGAGACCGGCTTGCAGGTACCGACTTTCGCGATGCGCGCGGTGAACCTCACCCTCAGCTTCGGCGCCAAGGCAGTGCTCGACGAGGTGAGCCTGGACTTTCCCGCGCACGCTGTCACGTCCTTGCTCGGACCGACCGGCTCCGGCAAGACGACCTTTCTGCGCACCCTGAATCGCATGAATGACCGAGTCTCTGGCTACCGGCACAGCGGCGACGTGTTACTGGGCGGCCGGAGCATTTTCAAAACCCAAGACCTGATGGATTTTCGACGCCGGGTCGGCATGCTGTTCCAGCGTCCCAACCCTTTCCCGATGTCGATTATCGACAACGTGATAGCCGGCGTCCGCGCTCATAAGATGGTGCCGCGCAAGGACTTCAAGGTCGTCGCCGAGGCTCGGCTGGCCGAAGTGGGCCTGTGGGACGCGGTCAAGGATCGGCTGCGCGATTCGCCGTTTCGGCTCTCCGGTGGTCAGCAGCAGTTGTTGTGTCTGGCCCGCGCGCTCGCGGTGAACCCCGAAGTGCTGCTGCTCGACGAACCCACCTCCTCGCTCGACCCCACCACGACCGAGAAGATCGAAGACCTGATTCGATCGCTGACCAACCGGCTCACCGTGATCGTGGTGACGCACGATCTCGCCCAGGCAGCGCGGATAGGCGATCGCACCGCGTTGTTCTTCGACGGCAGGCTCGTCGAGGAGGGGCCCACCGCGCAGTTGTTCTTGTCGCCGAAGCATGCACAAACAGTCCGGTACATCTCGGGCTTCACAGCAACACAACCGCGTGGGGGCGCAGACGGGGGACGAGAAAGGTGAAGTCCCATGAAGATTCGATTGCGTACCCTATTGGTCGCTGTGCCGGTGCTGCTGGCCGCAACGGCCTGCGGTTCGAGCTCGACGGGCGGTTCGGCGAGTACCGGATCCACGACAGGTAACCCTTCGGCGTCGCCGGCGACATCGAAGGTGGCATTGTCGGAGACCGGCGCCACCGAGCTGTACCCATTGATGAATCTGTGGGCTCCGGCCTACAACGCGAAATATCCCAACGTCTCGATCACCACCGGCAGCACCGGATCCGGTGCCGGGATCTCCCAAGCCGCCGCCGGGGCGGTCAACATCGGCGCCTCCGGCGCCTACCTGTCCCCCGGCGACCTGTCCGCGCACCAAGGGCTGATGAACGTCGCGCTGGCGGTTTCCGCCGAGCAGGTGAACTACAACCTGCCCGGGGTCACCGAGCACCTCAAGCTGAATGGCAAGGTGCTGGCGGCGATGTATCAGGGCACGATCAAAACCTGGAACGACCCGCAGATCGCCGCGCTGAACCCCGGAGTGAATTTGCCTGCCACGCCGGTGGTTCCGCTACACCGCTCCGACGGGTCCGGCGACACCTTCGTGTTCACCCAGTATCTGTCGAAGCAAGACCCCGATGGCTGGGGTAAGTCGCCCGGCTTCAACACCACCATCGCCTTCCCCGCGGTGCCCGGTGCCCTGGGCGAGAACGGCGCGGGCGGCATGGTGACCGGCTGCGCTCAAACACCCGGCTGCGTGGCCTATATCGGCACCAGCTACCTCGACCAAGCCAACCAGAAGGGGCTAGGCGAGGCCGAATTAGCCAATGCTTCAGGCAGTTACCTGCTGCCCAACGCCCAAAGCGTCGCGGCCGAGGCCGCCGGCTTCGCCGTGCAGACCCCGGCGAACCAGGTGGTTTCGCTGATCAACGGTCCCGCGCCGGACGGGTACCCGATCGTCAATTATGAGTACGCGGTCGTCTATAGCAACCAGAAGGATCCCGCCGTCGCGCAGACAATGCAGGCCTTCCTGCACTGGGCGGTGACCGACGGCAACAGCCCGACCTACCTGGACCAGTTCCATTTCCAGCCGCTGCCGGCTTCGGTGGCGAAGCTATCCGATGCCCAGATCGCCAAGATCTCCGGCTAAGTAGCTTCGGTGACGCTTCTTTTGCCGTCCGGGCTCTCTAACCCCGAGCGCGCGCCGAGCCGCGGCGTGCGCCGTGAGGGCCTGGTGATCCGGTGGGCCGGTGCGGCGGCCGCGGTAATCCCGCTGCTCGCGCTGCTGTTCGTGCTGGCGACGCTGGTTATCGAGGCGATGGGCGCGATCCGGGTCAATGGGCTGCACTTTTTCACCGGCACCGCATGGAACTCGGGCAACACCTACGGTGACACCGTTGTCACCCACGGCGTCGCACATCCAGTCGGCGTCGATTACGGGGCGTTGCCGTTGATCGTCGGCACCCTGGCGAGCTCGGCGATCGCCCTGATCTTCGCGGTGCCGGTGTCCCTCGGCGCGGCGTTCGCGATCGCACAACGGTTGCCGAAGCGCCTCGCTTCTGCCGTCGGCATGGTGCTCGAATTGCTCGCCGGCATTCCCAGCGTCGTCGTCGGCCTCTGGGGCGCAATGACATTCGGACCGTTTATCGCCCATCGAGTCGCTCCGGTGATCGCCCGAAACGCCCCGGATGTACCGGTGCTGAACTATTTTCGCGGTAACACCGGCAACGGAGAGGGCATGTTGGTGTCCGGCCTGGTGCTGGCGGTGATGATCGTCCCCATCATCGCCAGCACCTGCCGCGACCTGATCCAGCAAGTACCGGTGTTGCCCCGCGAGGGTGCGACCGCGCTGGGGATGTCCGACTGGGAGTGCGCGCGCAAGATCACCCTGCCGTGGGTGTTCAGCGGCATCGTCGGCGCCGTGGTGCTGGGACTCGGACGCGCGCTGGGCGAGACGATGGCCGTCGCCATGGTGTCGGGGGCGGAATTGGGCGCGATGCCGACCAATATCTACTCGACGATGACCACCATCGCCGCGACCGTTGTGTCACAACTCGATTCGGCGCTAACCGACTCCACCAACTTCGCGGTGAAGACTTTGGCGGAAGTAAGCCTGGTGCTGATGCTGATCACCTTGCTGACCAATATGGCCGCCCGCGCTCTGGTGCGCCGCGCCTCGGGTACCGCGCTCCCCGTCGGGCGAGGGGTGTGAGATGGGATCGGTCGCGGTTCGACGCAAGACCGCCAACGTCGTGTTCTGGGCGTGCTGCTTCGGTTGCCTTTCCGCGGTGATCGTCCCCACATTGTGGATGCTGATCGGCGTCGTCAGCCGAGCCTTGCCGGTTTTCCACTTCAGCGTGCTGGTGCAGGACACCCAGGGCAATGGCGGCGGCCTGCGCAACGCGATCGTCGGGACCGTCGTCCTCGGCCTCGGAGTCATGCTGGTGGGCGGCACCGTGAGTGTGTTAGCGGGAATCTACCTCTCCGAATTCGCCACGGGCAGAAGACGATCCATTCTGCGGGGTGCCTATGAGGTGCTTTCCGGGATCCCCGCCATCGTGCTCGGCTACGTCGGCTATCTCGCGCTGGTGGTGAACTTCGACTGGGGGTTTTCCCTGGCGGCCGGGGTGTTGGTGCTCTCGGTGATGAGCATTCCCTACATCACCAAGGCCACCGAGTCGGCTCTCGGTCAGGTGCCGACGTCATACCGGGAAGGCGCACAGGCACTTGGTCTTCCGATCAATTGGACCCTGCGCAAGATCGTGCTGAAGCCCGCAATTCCCGGGATCGTCACCGGCACGCTGGTGGCCCTGGCGCTCGCGATCAGCGAGACGGCGCCGATGCTTTACACGGCGGGCTGGTCGGCATCGCTACCGACTGGACAACTTACCCACTCGCCGGTCGGTTACCTGACCTATCCGATCTGGACGTTCTACAACCTGCCGTCCAAAACGGCCCAGGACCTGTCCTACGATGCGGCCTTCTTGCTGATCGTGTTCCTGTTGCTGTTGATCGGCGTCGGGCGGCTGGTCACGCTATTCGCCCAACGGCATTCGGAGTCCTAGATTTCCGGCACGCCCGGAAGACGCACGACCTGGAGGAAGAATTCGTCGATCTGCCTCACCGCGCTGATGAATTGGTCGAGGTCGACCGGCTTGGTGACATAGGCATTGGCGTGCAACTTGTAGCTGCGCAGGATGTCTTCCTCAGCCGAGGAGGTGGTGAGCACCACGACCGGGATGCGGGCGAGGTCGGCGTCGGACTTCACCTTTTCCAGCAGCTGGCGCCCATCGTATTTCGGCAGGTTCAAATCCAGCAGGATGAGGTCGGGCCGCGGCACGTCCTTGAACTCGCCGCGCCGATAGAGGAAGTTCAGCCCTTCTTCCCCGTCGTGTGCGACGTGCAGCTTATTTTTGAACTTGTTGTGCTTCAATGCTTCCCGTGTGATGAGTTCGTCTCCTGCATCGTCCTCGACGAGCAGGATCTCGATTGCTCTACCGGCTGGCGTCATTGCTGGGCTCCTTGCAAGGTGGTTGAGCGTTCTACGTTCACGGGTACGGGGAGGGTCAACTCGAACCGGGTTCCCTCGGTGTAAGTCGTGTCGATCCGAACGGCGCCGCCGTGATACTCGACGATTTTTTTCACGAGTGCCAGTCCGACACCGGTTCCGGGGTACACGTCGCGACCGTGCAGACGCTGGAAGATGACGAAGACCTTGTCGGTGAACTCTTCGGCGATGCCGATGCCGTTGTCCGATACGGTCAGCAAGCATTCGCGATCATTGGGGTGTGGTTCGACGTCGATGACGATCCGGGGTGCGCGATCGACGTGGCGGAACTTCATCGCATTGGCAATCAGGTTCTGCCACAACATCGTCAGCAGCGTGGGATCCCCGATGACCCGCGGCAGCGGCTGCTTCGGACGTACGATCACGGCATTCGAATCCTCGATCGCGGCGGCCAGGTTGGCCAGGGCGGCATCCAGGGTCGTATCCAGGTCGAGCTCGGTGTGCTTGATCCCCGCCCGGCCGACCCGGGAGAAGGTCAACAGATCGTTGATCAGCACCTGCATGCGCTTGGCGCCGTCGACGGCGAACCCAATGTATTCGATACCGTGCTCGTCGAGCTGGTCGCCGTAGCGCTTCTCGAGCAACTGGCAGAACGAGGCAACCTTGCGCAGCGGCTCCTGCAGATCGTGTGAGGCAACATAGGCGAACTGCTCGAGTTCGGCGTTGGAACGCTTTAATTCGACTGCCTGTTCGTCCAATCGCGCCTCGGCCGCCCGCGAATTGTCGAGCGCCGAAACGATGCGCTGCCGCATGTTCTCGACGTCGATCGCCATGTCCCGAATGTCTTTCGGCCGCCGCGGGGGCGAGATCGATTCGGTGAAGCTGCCTTCGGTGATCCGCCGGCAGGACGCGGCCAGCGCCGCGAGCGGAATGGTGATGGCGGCCCGGGTCAGCAGCCCCAACGTGATGGCCAGGCCGAAGAACACCAACACGACCGCGCCCAGCACCCGGTCCCGCCAGGCGGTCATGTCTTTCAATTCGTCAGTACCATGCGCCGACGCCGCGGCGAGATCCACATTTTGGGTATCGAAAAGCTCACGCAAACGGTCGAATTCGGCTTTACCGCGGTCGGCGACCCTACTGTTCACGATGTCGGGGGCGTTGGGAGCCACGGTCGCGATCAATGGCTCAGCAGAGCTGGCCCGCCAGTTGGCGGCGGCCCTCTCGATCGCGTCCAGATCGTTGATCAGGTCCACGCGCTGACCGACCAACCGCCGGATGTCCTCGGCCGCTGCGTGTTCGGCGTGCTGTCCGTCGTAGTACGGCGTGAGGAACTGCCGATCGGCGGCGATCGCGTAACCACGCACCCCGGTCTCCTGGTCGCGCAACGCCGCTTGCAGCTGGAAGGCGGCGACCCGCGCCGGCTGAATTTGGTCGCTGAGGTCGCGCGACACCGCGTCGGTGCGGTTCAGCAGCAGCGCGCCGGCCACCGCGCTGGCGAGCACCAGCACACCCATGCTGAGCAACACGAGGAACAGCCAGCCCCGGACCGTGAGTGGAGCTCGCGGGTGAGATGCGGTGCTCATGTCGCCGTCCGTTCCACCCGCAGAACGGCGATATCGTCGGTGAGCCCGCCGCGCGGCTGCGCGAGTTCCCCGGCGCCGTCAATCAGCGCGTCCACGAACGCCGGACCCGGCAATCCCGAGTGCGAACGGGCCAGTGCAAGCAGACCGTCCTCCCCGAGACGTTCGTTGCCTGTTCCGCAATATCCCTCGAAGAGGCCGTCGGTAAGCAGCAGCAGTCCCTGCCCCACCGGCAATTCCAGCTCCTGCTGCGGCCAGTCGTCGCCGTTCAGGCCCAGCGCCGGGCCGGCCGCCGGCTCGATCCATTCCACCGTGCCGCCGGCTTGTCGCAGCATCCCCGGATGACCGGCCCGGATCGCGGTGACGCGCGGACTGTCGGGCGAAATCTCAAGACTGAGCACCGTCGCGAAGATACCGGTGCCGGTCCGTTCGGCGTGCAGTATCCGCTCGAGCTGGCGCATCAATTCGGCACCGAGCACGCCGGCGAATGTCAGCGCCCGCCAAGCGATCCGCAACGCCGCGCCTAACGCCGCCTCGTCGGGCCCGTGCCCGGCGACGTCGCCGATCAGGACATGGACGACCCGGTCCGCCGTCTGCACGACGTCGTAGAAGTCGCCGCACAGCAGCGCGTCCTCGCGACTCGGCCGGTACCGGGCGACTATCTCGATACCGGGGTTGTCCAGCAACAACGGGGAGGGCAGCAGGCCGCGTTCCAGCAGCGCGTTCTCGCGGGCCCGAAGCTGACTCGCGTGCAGATCGGCGGCGATGATCTCGACCCGCTTGCGCTCGATCGCGTAAAGCAGGGCGCGGCGCAGCATTTCGGGTTCGACGCGTCCCTTGACCAGATAATCCTGCGCCCCGGCCGCGACCGCGGAAGCCCCGAAGTACTCGTCGTTCAAACCGGTCAGCACCACGATCGGAACCGTCGCGTCGCGTTTCGAAATGCGGTCCAACGCGTCCATGCCGTTGGCGTCCGGCAGGTGCAAATCCAGCAGTACGCAGTCGGGCCGCGCTAACGCCAGCTCCCGCTCGGCGTGTGCCATCGACTGTGCCCAAACCACCCGGATGTCGTCGCTCGCGTCGGCAATCAGGTCTTCGACGATCACGGCGTCGCCCCGGTCGTCTTCGACCAATAGCAACGATAATGTTTGAGAGTTGGCGGCCGGGGTGACTGGGTTACCCACAGGCACCGGGGTGATTGGGCTACGCACGCTCGCACCCCTCACCGCAGTTGTGCCCTCGCCCATTTTGTACTACGCATGGCCGCTACCTTTTCGAACGGCCAACGATGCGCGAGCTGGTTGTAGCGCTCGATCTTATTAGGCGGCCTGAGTTTCTGGCCATCGGGTCCCGAAAAACATTCAGCGCAGCAACGCCCGCGACATCACCACGCGCTGAATCTGATTGGTGCCCTCGTAGATCTGGGTGATCTTGGCGTCGCGCATCATCCGTTCGACCGGGAAATCGATGGTGTAGCCGGCCCCGCCGAACAGCTGCACGGCGTCGGTGGTGACCTCCATCGCGACATCGGAGGCGAAACATTTCGACGCCGCCGAGATGAAGCCCAGATTCGACTCACCGCGTTCGGCCCGGGCGGCCGCGCTGTAGACCATCAGCCGCGCGGCCTCGGTTTTCATCGCCATATCGGCCAACATGAACTGCACACCCTGGAAGCTACTGATCGACTCGCCGAACTGCTTGCGGTCCTTGGTGTACGCGATGGCAGCGTCGACCGCGCCCTGGGCGATGCCCACGGCCTGCGCGCCGATGGTGGGACGGGTGTGGTCCAGGGTGGCCAGCGCCGTCTTGAAGCCGGTACCGGGCTCGCCGATGATCCGGTCGCCCGGGATGCGGCAGTTCTCGAAGTACAGCTCGGTGGTCGGTGAGCCCTTGATGCCGAGCTTGCGTTCTTTCGGGCCGACGGTGAATCCCTCGTCGTCCTTGTGCACGATGAACGACGAGATGCCGTTGGCGCCCTTGTCGGGATCGGTCACGGCCATCACGGTGTACCAAGTCGACTTGCCGCCGTTGGTGATCCAGGCCTTGGCGCCGTTGAGGATCCAGTCGTCCCCGTCGGCCTTGGCGCGGGTGCGCATCGCTGCCGCGTCACTGCCGGCCTCGCGCTCGCTCAATGCATAGGACGCCATCGCGGTGCCATCGGCGATCGAGGGCAGAACCTGCTTCTTCAGTTCGTCGGAGCCACGCAGGATCAGGCCCATGGTGCCCAGCTTGTTCACCGCCGGAATCAGCGAAGCCGAAGTGTCGACCCGGGCGACCTCCTCGATGACAATGCAGGCCGCGACCGAGTCGGCGCCCTGGCCGCCGTACTCGTCGGGCACGTGCACCGCATTGAAACCCGAGGCGTTCAGCGCGTCCAGCGCCTCCTGCGGGAAGCGGGAATTCTCGTCCACATCGGCGGCGTGCGGAGCGATTTCCTTCTCCGCCAGCGCCCGAATCGCCGCCCGCAACTCCTGGTGTTCCTCGGGAAGTTGGAACAGATCGAAGTCGGGGGTTCCGGCCCATCCAGCCATCTTGAGATCTCCTAGCCCTCTTGCTACTCGCCGGTAACTTTACCCTGCAGCTCCTGCAGGGCCGCATCCTTGGCCCGCACGCTTTCGGCCAGCTGGTCCTGGAACGCGACGATCCGGGCCCGTAGCGCCGGGTCGGAGGATCCGAGAATCCGCACCGCCAACAACCCGGCGTTGCGGGCGCCGCCGATGGAGACCGTGGCCACCGGCACACCGGCAGGCATCTGCACGATCGACAGCAGCGAGTCCAGGCCGTCCAGCCGGGCCAGCGGCACCGGCACCCCGATCACCGGCAGCGGTGTTGCGGAGGCGACCATGCCCGGCAGGTGAGCGGCGCCCCCGGCGCCCGCGATGATCACCTCGATGCCGCGGTCGGCCGCGCTCCGGGCGTAGTCGAACATCACGCCCGGGGTGCGATGCGCCGAGATCACCCGGACCTCGGCCGGGATGTCGAACTCGGCCAGCGCCGTGGCGGCGTCCTGCATCACCGACCAGTCGCTGTCGCTGCCCATGATCACCCCGACTCGGGGTCTACTAGTCATGCGGATCCCATCCGTCCGTCCACTGCCCATGTGACATCCAGTGTGCCGCCAGCTCGGCGCGCTCACGCAGCTTCGGCAAGTCCGCGACGTCGTCGCCCACGAAATTGATATGCCCGACCTTGCGGCCCGGGCGCTCGGCCTTGCCGTAGAGGTGAACCCGGGCTTCGGGCATCCGCGCGTACAAGTGGTGCAACCGCTCGTCGACGGTCATCTCCGGCTGTCGCGCGGCGCCCAGCACGTTGGCCATCACCGTCACCGGCGCGATGGCATCGGTGTCGCCGAGCGGGTAGTCCAGCACCGCCCGCAAATGCTGTTCGAACTGGCTGGTGCGCGCCCCGTCCATGGTCCAGTGCCCGGAGTTGTGCGGCCGCATCGCGAGCTCGTTGACGAGCAGTGCGCCGTCGGTGGTCTCGAACAGCTCGACGGCGAGCACACCGACCACACCGAGTTCGGCGGCCAGTCGCAGCGCCAGCTGCTGGGCGGCGGCGGCCACGTTAGCGGTCAGCTCGGGCGCGGGCGCGATCACCAGCACGCAGATCCCGTCGGCCTGCACCGTCTCCACCACCGGCCAGGCCGCACCCTGACCGAACGGGGAGCGGGCCACCAGCGCCGCCAACTCGCGGCGCAGTTGCACCTTCTCCTCGAGCACCACCGGCACGCCGTCAGCGAGGTAGGCGCGGGTGATCTCCCGCGCATCCGCCAGGTCGCGCGCGAGCTGCACGCCGCGGCCGTCGTAACCCCCACGGGCCGTCTTGACGACGAGGGGGGCGTCGAATTGGCCCGCGAACGCGTCCACCTCGTCGAGGCGGTCGAGCGAATCCAGGCCGAGATAGCGCGGCACGGCGGCGCCGAGGGCCTCCAGCCGGCGCCGCATCACGAGCTTGTCCTGCGCGTGCACCAAAGCGTGCGGTGGCGGTGCGACGTTGACGCCCTCGGCGACCAGCTTCTCCAGCAACTCGGTCGGGACGTGCTCATGATCGAATGTCAGCGCATCGGCGCCGGCGGCAACCCGGCGCAGGTCTTCCAGGTCGGTGTGCGACCCGATCACCACATCGGGGGTGACCTGCGCGGCAGGCTCATCGGCGGACTCGGCCAGCACTCGAAGGCGCTGGCCCAGTGCGATCGCGGCCTGGTGTGTCATCCGGGCGAGTTGACCGCCGCCAACCATGGCGACCAGCGGGGTGCGTGTATTCGGCACGGCCATCATGGTGTCACGGCATACAAACTCGCGCGGAAAGGCGTGTTGACCGGCTGCGATGCGAAATCGTTAGGTATCATTTTGCGCCATTTTTGCGTCCGACCGTACACTCACGTGTTGTGTCCTTTGCCGATGCCACAATCGCGCGCCTGCCTCAGGTGTTTCAGCCCTATGCGCAGCGCCATCATGAATTCATCAAATTTGCCATCGTCGGGGGCACCACATTCATTGTCGACTCGGTAATTTTCTACACCCTCAAGCTGTCGATTCTGGAGACCAAGCCGGTCACGGCCAAGGTGATCGCCGGCATCGTCGCGGTCATCGCGTCCTACGTGCTCAACCGGGAGTGGAGCTTCCGCAACCGCGGCGGCCGCGAACGCCATCACGAGGCGCTGCTGTTCTTCGCGTTCAGCGGCGTGGGGGTGCTGCTGAGCATGGCGCCACTGTGGGTTTCCAGCTACATCCTGCAGCTGCGGGAGCCGATGGTGTCGCTGACCGCGGAAAACATCGCCGACTTCATTTCGGCCTACATCATCGGCAACCTGCTGCAGATGGCATTTCGCTTCTGGGCGTTCCGGCGCTGGGTATTCCCCGACCAGTTCGCCCGCAACCCCGACAAGGCACTGGAATCCGCGCTTACCGCGGGCGGGATCGCCGAGGTCTTCGAGGACGAGATCGAGGACGGCAACGTCACCCTGCTGCGCGCCTGGCGCAACCGGACGAGCCGATCGGGTCAGCTCGGTGACTCCTCGGAACCGAGGGTGTCGAAAACTTCGTGATACAGCAGCGCGTGCACCTCGCGCAGCCGCGGAATGTTGTAGAACTCCAACGGATCTTGTGACGCCGACTCGATAATCAGCGTCCCGGTGCGAAACATCCGCTCCCAAATCTTGTCCCGGAATTCGACGCTATTAATCCGTGCCAGCGGGATGTCGATTCCGCTGCGGGTCAGCACTCCGTGCCGATACATCACGCGGCGATTAGTGACGACGAAATGTGTGGTGAGCCAAGTCAAGCACGGCCACAGCGTCAGCCAGCCGACGATCACCAACCAGATCCCCCAGACGACGCCGTGGGTGATGTTCTTGGTGACCTGCTCCCAATGCGTCGAGTTGACGTACCCGGACCCGAACGCCGCCAGCCCGGTCACCAGGATGAAAGTCACGACGGGCCAGATCAATCGCTTCCAGTGCGGGTGGCGATGTATGACTACCTGTTCGCCGGCGGCCAGGGCGTTATCGGGATAGCTCATGTCGTGACATTAGCCCCGCAAATGGACGACGTCACCGGCGGAAACGACGACGGTCTCGTTCCCGGCTGGCCCTTTTGTCTCCAGGCACAGTCTCCCGTGATCGTCGACAGCGCTGGCGGTCCCGACGATTACCTTGCCGCCGGGGAGCTCAGCGCGCACCCGCGTGCCGATAGTCAGACTGCGCGCACGGTAGTCGGCCGCCAACTGCCAATCGGCCCCGCGCGCGGCCTGCCACGCGACGATCCGCCCGCCGAGCTCGCGCAACACCCCGCGGACCAGCTGGTCGCGATCGGGCGCGGCCACGCCCAGGTCGAGCAACGAGGTCGCCCCGGGCCCGTCGACCTCCTCAGGCGCCTGAGTTACGTTGAGCCCCAATCCAATTACCACAACCGGGCGCGCGACCTCGGCCAGGATTCCCGCCAACTTGCCTTTGGAATCCGGCGGGCCCGCGAGCACATCGTTGGGCCACTTGAGGCCCAGTTCCATCCCGGTCCCCTGCAGCAGCGGCGTCACGGCGTCGACCACCGCCACACCGGTGGCCAGCGGCAGCCAGCCCCATCCGGTGACCGGGACGTCGACCACGCTCACCGCGACCGACATGGTGATCTGCGCACGCGGAGAAGCCGACCAGCCGCGGCCGTGTCGCCCACGGCCGGCGGTCTGATGCTCGGCGATCAGCACCGCTCCGGTGATGTCGGTGCCCGCCGCCGCGCGTGCCAGCAGATCGGCGTTGGTGGAACCGGTCTGCTCGACGACATCGAGTTGCCGCCAACCCAATCCGGTGCCGACGAGCTCGCTGCGCAGTGCGGCCGCATCCAGGGGCAGCCTCAGTGATTCCCGGTCCATCACCGTCCAGCCTAGAGTGAGCGCCGGTCTCGCCTGGCGTCGCGCATATCCAAGACGGCCAAGTGGCTGAACAGCATGCTGGTCCCGATCGGATTGCCCCCGCCGGGATAGGCGGTGCCGCTGGGCGCGGCCATCGTGTTACCCGCCGCGTAGAGGCCGGGGATCGGGTTGCCGGACGTGTCGAGCACCCGCGCGGCGGTGTCGGTGCGCAGCCCGCCCTTGGTGCCCAGATCGGACAGGCCGAATGCCGCGGCGTGATAGGGCGGGCGGTCGATGGACACCAGCGGCGACGCGCCCGCCGAGAATGCACGATCGAATGCCTCGTCGCCCCTGCCGAAGTCCTCGTCGACGCCGTCGGCGGCAAAACCGTTGAACCGGGCCACCGTTGCCGCCAGCGAAGGACCCGGCACCCCGATCTTGCCGGCCAATTCCTCGAGGGTGTCCGCGGAGTGCCACAAGCCGGCGGCGACGTACTTCTCGGTCTCCACGATGCTGACGTTGGCCGCCTTCACCGGCGGCACCTCGCCTTCCTTGTCGTCGTAGATCATCCAGTACGGCAACGTGATTGACCCGTCGTGCAGCTGCGCGATGATCTCGCGCCCGGCCCGGTCATAGGCCTGGGACTCGTTGACGAACCGCGTGCCGGACTGGTTCACGAAAATGCCGCCGGTGAACCACAGCGCAAATGCGGAGCGACCATCGGGATGGGTCAAGCCCGGCGACCACCACGCCTCATTCAGCAGGTCGGTGTCACCGCCCGCGGCGATGCCGGCCTGCAGCGCCAGACCACGACTTCCTGGGCCGCCCATGGTGTCTCGCGCCACGCCCGGCACTCCGTACTCGCGGCGCAACTCCTCGTTGTTTTCGAAGCCACCGGCGGCCAGCAGCACGCCCAGGCGGGTGCGGATGGCGCGGCGCTCACCGGCGGTCTCGACGATCGCCCCGGCGACCCGGCCGTCCGACAGCACCAGTTCGACCAGGGTGGTGTCGCGTCGCAGCGACGCCGTCGGGTACTGCCCAATGGCCTTGAGGAATCGCGCGATCAGGGCGCGCCCCCCGACGTAGTAGTCGGGCGGGGTTTCGGCGCCGAGCCGATCGGTATCCAGCGGCCCGCGAATCGCGTCGCGCCATTCCGGCGCGGCGGCCACCTTCAACGGCTTTGCCGCGATGTGGCGCTGGCCGTCCAGCCGCGCCTTGGGCGCCTTCCCGTAGTAATCAGGCCACGGCAGCGGCACGAATTTCAGGTCGGGATCGGACTCCAGGTATTCGATCAGGGGGGCGCCGCCGCGGACGTAGGTCTCCTGCAGGTCGCGCGGGGTACGGTCGCCGACCACGGCGTGGTAGTAGGTCAGCGCGTCTTCGATGGTGTCGTCGGTGCCGGCGCGAACCAGGACCGGATTGCCGGGGAACCACACCCCGCCACCGCCGGAGTAGGCGGTGGTGCCGCCGAACCTGTCGGTGGCCTCGATGAGCAGCACGTCGAGGCCTTCGCGCGCGGCGGTATAGGCACCGGTGACGCCTCCGCCGCCGGACCCGGCCACCAACACATCGTGTTCTTCGGCCCAGTCGACGTCCATCAGCGGAGACTACTTAAGGGCTGGTTAAGAGCAACAGAGGGGATTGCCGATAGCATCGACTCCCATGACAAGCGTTACCGACCACACCGCGGAACCCGCTGCCGAGCACACCATCGACATCCACACCACTGCAGGCAAGCTGGCCGAGCTGCACAAGCGCAGGGAAGAGACGCTGCATCCGGTCGGTGAGACCGCCGTCGAGAAGGTCCACGCCAAGGGCAAGCTGACCGCGCGCGAGCGCATCTACGCCCTGTTGGACGACGACTCGTTCGTGGAACTCGACGCGCTGGCCAAGCACCGCAGCACCAACTTCGGCCTGGAAAGCAACCGACCGGTCGGCGACGGCGTGGTCACCGGTTACGGCACCATCGACGGCCGCGACGTGTGCATCTTCAGCCAGGACGCCACGGTGTTCGGCGGCAGCCTCGGCGAGGTGTACGGCGAGAAGATCGTCAAGATTCAGGAACTGGCCATCAAGACCGGTCGCCCGCTGATCGGCATCAACGACGGCGCGGGCGCACGGATCCAGGAGGGCGTCGTCTCGCTGGGCCTGTACAGCAAGATCTTCCGCAACAACATCCTGGCCTCCGGCGTCATCCCGCAGATCTCGCTGATCATGGGGGCCGCGGCCGGCGGCCATGTGTACTCCCCCGCGCTGACCGACTTCGTGGTGATGGTCGACCAGACCAGCCAGATGTTCATCACCGGGCCCGACGTCATCAAGACCGTCACCGGCGAGGACGTCACCATGGAGGAACTCGGCGGCGCCCACACGCATATGGCCAAGTCGGGCACCTTGCACTACGTCGCCTCCGGCGAGCAGGACGCCTTCGACTGGGTCCGCGACCTGCTGGGCTACCTGCCGCCCAACAACTTCACTGACCCGCCCCGCTACGCCGTGCCGGCTCCGGAAGGTTCGATCGAAGACAACCTCACCGACGAGGACCTCGAGCTGGACACGCTGATCCCGGACTCGCCCAACCAGCCGTACGACATGCACGAAGTGATCACCCGCATCCTCGACGACGACGAGTTCCTGGAGGTCCAGGGGGGCTACGCGCAGAACATCGTCGTCGGGTTCGGCCGCATCGATGGCCGGCCGGTCGGGATCGTGGCCAACCAGCCCACTCAGTTCGCCGGCTGCCTGGACATCAACGCCTCGGAGAAGGCGGCCCGGTTCGTGCGAACCTGCGACTGCTTCAACATCCCGATCATCATGCTGGTCGACGTCCCGGGCTTCCTGCCGGGCACCGGCCAGGAATACAACGGCATCATCCGGCGCGGCGCCAAGCTGCTGTTCGCCTACGGCGAGGCCACCGTCCCCAAAATCACCGTCATCACCCGCAAGGCCTACGGCGGCGCTTACTGCGTGATGGGATCCAAGGACATGGGCTGCGACGTCAACCTGGCCTGGCCAACCGCGCAGATCGCGGTGATGGGCGCCTCCGGTGCGGTCGGCTTCGTCTACCGCAAGCAGCTGAACGAGGCGGCCAAGGAAGGCAAGGACGTCGACGAGCTGCGGCTGCAGTTGCAGCAGGAGTACGAGGACACGTTGGTCAACCCGTACGTCGCCGCCGAGCGAGGCTACGTCGACTCGGTCATCCCGCCGTCGCACACCCGCGGCTACGTCGCCACGGCGCTGCGCCTGCTGGAACGCAAGATCGCCCACCTGCCGCCGAAGAAGCACGGGAACATTCCGCTATGAGTGACGGGAACGAGACGAACGGTTCAGCCCCAGTGAGTGACGAGAGTGCCGACACCGCGGCACCGCACCAGCCGCACATCCAGATCCTGCGGGGCCGTCCCACCGCCCCGGAGTTGGCCGCGTTGATCACCGTGCTGGGCAGCGCCGGGGGTGCACCGCCACCCGCGCAGCCCGAGAGCACCCGCTGGGGACTTCCGGTCGACAAGCTGCGCTACGAGATGTCCAACTACCAGCGGCTCACCATGCAGCAAATCGCGCATCTGAAGCGTTGACCCGGGTCGTACTCGGGTCGGCCTCAACCGGGCGCCTCAAGGTGCTGCGTCAGGCGGGCATCGATCCACTGGTCATCGTCTCCGGCGTCGACGAGGATGGCCTCATCGCGGGCCTGGGACCGAAAGCTTCACCCGGCGAAGTGGTTTGCGCGCTGGCTCGGGCCAAGGCCGAGCAGGTGGCAGGCGAGCTGGATGGCACCGTCGCGGCAGATTGTGTTGTCATCGGTTGTGATTCGATGCTTTACCTCGACGGCCAGCTGTGCGGCAAGCCGGAATCCATCGCAGCTGCGCGTCAGCTCTGGCAGTCGATGGCCGGCCGGTCCGGTCAGCTCTACACCGGCCATTGTGTTATCCGGTTACTGGACAACGAAATTTCTCACTCCGAAGCGGAAACATCAATCACCACAGTGCATTTCGGAACGCCATCGCCCGACGACCTGGAGGCGTACCTGGCCGACGGGGAATCGTTGCGGGTCGCCGGTGGCTTCACCCTGGACGGCCTGGGCGGATGGTTCATCGACGGTGTCGACGGCGACCCGTCGGCCGTGGTGGGAATCGGACTGCCGCTGACGCGCTCACTGCTGCACCGCGCGGGCCTGTCCATCGCCACGTTGTGGGCGGACAACCGGTTTCGACAAAATCGGGGTGGGTAGGCTTTGACCTGTGCCGCTTCCTCCCGATTCAAGCCCCACCCTGTCCGACTACGCCCACCCCGAACGATTAGTCACCGCCGACTGGTTGTCCGGCCACCTGGGCTCGCCCGGTCTGGCGATCGTCGAATCCGACGAGGACGTGTTGCTCTACGACGTCGGTCATATCCCCGGCGCGGTCAAGATTGACTGGCACACCGACCTCAACGACCCGCGCGTCCGCGACTACATCACCGGTGAGCAGTTCGCGGATCTGATGAACCGCAAGGGCATCGCCCGCGACGACACCGTGGTGATCTACGGCGACAAGAGCAACTGGTGGGCCGCCTACGCGCTGTGGGTCTTCACATTGTTCGGCCACCCCGATGTGCGGCTGCTCAATGGCGGGCGTGATCTGTGGCTGTCCGACCGACGGGATACCAGCCTGGAGGTGCCGACCAAGACCTCGACCGGCTATCCCGTCGTAGCGCGCAACGATGCGCCGATCCGCGCCTTCAAAGACGACGTGCTGGGCATCCTCGGCAGCGAGCCGCTGATCGACGTCCGCTCGCCCGACGAGTACACCGGCAAGCGCACGCACATGCCCGACTACCCCGAAGAGGGCGCGCTGCGCGCCGGGCACATCCCCACCGCCCGGTCGATTCCCTGGGGCAAGGCGGCCGACGAGAGCGGTCGGTTCCGCAGCCGTGAGGAGCTTGACGAGCTGTACGGGTTCCTCGGCCCCGAGGACAAGACCGTGGTGTATTGCCGCATCGGCGAGCGATCCAGCCACACCTGGTTCGTGCTCACCCACCTGCTGGGCAAGCCCGACGTCCGCAATTACGACGGCTCGTGGACCGAGTGGGGCAACACCGTGCGGGTGCCGATCGTCGCGGGCGAGGGCCCGGGAGTAGTACCGGCCTGATGGCTGTCCCATGAGCCTGCCCGCTCCCCTAGCCGAGGTGGTGTCCGACTTCGCCGAAGTGCAGGGCCAGGACAAACTCAAGCTTTTGCTGGAGTTCGCCGACGACCTGCCGGACCTGCCGGACGATCTGGCCGAAGCGGCGATGGAGCCCGTTCCCGAATGTCAGTCGCCGCTGTTTCTGCATGTCGACGCGCACGACCCGACTCGGGTGCGGTTGTATTTCAGCGCTCCCGCCGAAGCGCCGACCACGCGCGGATTTGCTTCGATCCTGGCTGCCGGCCTCGACGAACAACCCGCCGCCGCCATCCTGGCAGTGCCCGAGGATTTCTACACCGAGCTGGGTTTGGCCGCTTTAATCAGTCCGCTGCGGTTGCGCGGCATGTCGGCGATGCTGGCCCGCATCAAGCGCCGCTTGCGCGAGACGGGTTGAGTGGGACCGGGTATCAGCGCTCTCGGCGCGCCGCCTAAACTTCCCCCGACAAGACTTGTAAGAAATTCTCTTAGAGACGACGAACGTCCAGTCCCCCAGGAGGCGCAGTGGCTAGTCACGCCAGCTCAAGGATCTCCAAAGTTCTCGTCGCCAACCGCGGCGAGATCGCTGTCCGGGTGATCCGTGCGGCCCGCGATGCGGGCCTGCCCAGCGTGGCGGTGTACGCCGAGCCCGACGCCGATGCACCGCATGTGCGGCTTGCCGACGAGGCGTTCGCTCTGGGCGGGCAAACGTCCGCGGAGTCCTACCTGGACTTCGGCAAGATCCTCGATGCGGCGGCCAAGTCCGGCGCCAATGCCATCCACCCCGGCTACGGCTTCCTGTCGGAGAACGCCGACTTCGCCCAGGCGGTCCTGGACGCCGGCCTGATCTGGATCGGGCCCAGCCCGCAGTCGATCCGCGACCTTGGCGACAAGGTCACCGCCCGCCACATCGCCGCCCGCGCGCAGGCCCCGCTGGTGCCCGGCACCCCCGACCCGGTCAAGAACGCCGACGAGGTGGTGGCCTTCGCCAAGGAATACGGCGTGCCGATCGCGATCAAGGCCGCCTTCGGCGGCGGCGGTCGCGGCATGAAGGTGGCCCGCACGCTCGAGGAGATCCCCGAACTGTTCGACTCGGCCACCCGTGAGGCCGTCTCGGCCTTCGGCCGCGGCGAGTGCTTCGTCGAGCGCTACCTGGACAAGCCCCGCCACGTCGAGGCGCAGGTGATCGCCGACCAGCACGGCAACGTCGTCGTCGCCGGCACCCGGGACTGCTCACTGCAGCGCCGCTTCCAGAAGCTCGTCGAAGAGGCTCCGGCGCCGTTCCTCACCGACGCGCAGCGCAAGGAGATCCACGAGTCGGCCAAGCGGATCTGCAAAGAGGCCCACTACTACGGCGCCGGCACCGTCGAATACCTGGTCGGCCAGGACGGGTTGATCTCGTTCCTGGAGGTCAACACCCGTCTACAGGTCGAGCACCCGGTCACCGAGGAGACCGCGGGCATCGACCTGGTGCTGCAACAGTTCAAGATCGCCAACGGCGAGAAGCTCGACATCACCGAGGACCCGACACCACGCGGGCACGCGATCGAATTCCGGATCAACGGCGAGGACGCCGGACGCGGCTTCCTGCCCGCGCCCGGCCCGGTGACCCGGTACGACACACCCAGCGGCCCCGGTGTCCGGCTGGACTCCGGCGTCGAGGCCGGCTCGGTGATCGGCGGCCAGTTCGACTCGATGCTGTCCAAGCTGATCGTGTACGGCGCCACCCGCGAGGAGGCGCTGGCGCGCTCCCGCCGGGCACTGGATGAATTCCACGTCGAGGGCCTGGCCACGGTCATCCCGTTCCACCGCGCCGTGGTGAGAGACCCGGCCTTCATCGGGGACGACAACGGCTTCACGGTCCACACCCGCTGGATCGAGACGGAGTGGGACAACACCGTCGAGCCGTTCACCGGTGGCGAGCCCCTCGAGGAAGAGGACACCAGGCCCCGGCAGAAGGTCGTCGTCGAGGTCGACGGCCGCCGGCTCGAGGTTTCGCTGCCCGGTGATCTGGCGCTGTCCAACGGCGCCGCCGATCCTGCCGGTGTCATTCGCAAGAAGCCGAAGCCCCGCAAGCGCGGTGCGCACGGCGGCGCGGCGGCCTCCGGTGACGCGGTCACCGCCCCCATGCAGGGCACCGTGGTCAAGGTCGCGGTCGAGGAAGGACAGCAGGTCGCCGTCGGTGACCTGGTCGTCGTCCTCGAGGCGATGAAGATGGAGAACCCGGTCACCGCGCACAAGGAGGGCACCATCACCGGACTCGCGGTCGAGGCCGGCGCTGCCATCACTCAGGGCACGGTGCTCGCCGAGATCAAATAGCTGCCGACCAGTTCCTGGGAATCAGCTAAGAACGGTGTCGGGTTGACTCGACCCCGGGTAAGGTTCAGCTCAGGTTGAGTTCACAGCCACCCGGACCACGTCAGCGCGGCGCCGAAGGCGAATTCACCGTTGGCGTCGTCCACAGCACCAGTCCTCAGTTGAGGGAGTGAAGCAATGTCTGTGGCCCAATCTTGGCAGCAATGCCGTACCGCCCAATTCAGTGCTCGATGGACCACCACGGGCACGGTGATCATCGTGAACGGCGAGCTCGACGCCGCCAACTCGGATCAGCTCGCTGTCTATGTCCAGCGCAATGCCCGCCGCGCCAAGCGAGTGATTCTCGACCTGCGCAAGGTGGATTTTATTGGTACTGCGGGCTTTTCGGCTCTGCACCGCATTAACGTGGTGTGCTCGGGCGCCCAGCTGAACTGGGCGATGGTGCCGAGCGCGGCGGTGTCCCGGTTGCTGCGTGTCTGCGATCCCGACGGCACCCTGCCGGTGACCACGCCGATAAAGGAGCCGCTGCTCGAGCCGGCCGCCTGGACCGACGGCCGCCAGCCGCGGCCGCTACTCCAACTGGTCGCGCAGGCGCGTTAGCGATTTAGCCAGCAGGCGCGACACGTGCATCTGCGAAATGCCGACTCGCTCGGCGATCTGGGTTTGTGTCATCGAGTCGAAGAACCTCAGCACCAACACCGTTCGCTCCCGCTCGGGCAGGCTCTCCAGCAACGGGCGTAGCGACTCGCGGTTCTCGATGCGATCGATGCTGGCGTCTACGTCGCCCAGCGTGTCCGCGATGGCACGGGCGTCGTCGTCATCTCCGCCGCCACCGCCGCTGTCGATGGACAGCGTGTTGTAGGAGCTGCCCGCCACCAGACCCTCGACGACTTCGGCGCGGTCCATTTCCAGCTCGGCCGCGAGTTCGGTTGCGGTGGGCGCCCGGCCGAGGCGTTGCGACAGGTCGGCGGTGGCGGTGCCGAGCCGCAGATGCAGCTCCTTGAGGCGCCGCGGAACCTTGACCGACCAGCTGTTGTCGCGGAAGTGGCGGCGGACCTCACCCATGATCGTGGGCACCGCGAACGACACGAAGTCGGATCCGGCGTTGACGTCGAAGCGCACCACGGCGTTGACCAGCCCGACCCGCGCGACCTGAACCAAGTCGTCGCGTGGTTCGCCACGGCCCTCGAATCGACGGGCGATGTGATCGGCCAGCGGCAAGCACCGCTCGACGATCTTGTCCCGCTGGCGCTGGAATTCCGCCGATTCGGCGGAGATGGTGGCCAGCTCACGGAACATATCCGGAACATCGGCGTATTCGTTAGGGCGCGAGCTCGAACCGCCGGCAGCTTGCGCTGTCACCGGCCAACGGCCGCCCGTCGCGCCGTCAGCCTGATACCGAAAACGCTGCCGGTTTCATTGGGTTCGCGGCCATCATGGAAAGTCTGGACGTCGTCGGCCAGCGACGTCAGGACATGCCAACTGAAGCTGCCGGGCGACACCACATCGTGGGTGTCACATTCCGCGGACGCCTCCACCACCAGTTCGTTCTCTTGCGGGTCGACCACCACGACGAGCGTCGCGTCCGCAGTGGCCGACCGGATCAACCGGGTGCACACTTCATCGACCGCGAGCCGCAAATCCGCCACCGCGTCGAAATCCAGGTCCTCGTAGGTGCCGATCGCACCCACCAGCGTGCGCAGCATCGCCAGGTTCTCCAGGCGCGCAGCAACATGCAATTCGACGGCTCTGTGGCCGCGTTGACGCTTTTCAGCGCGCAAACCAATATCGGTCATAGGGTCTCC
Source organism: Mycobacterium sp. Dal123C01 (assembly GCF_052566995.1). NCBI lineage: Bacteria > Bacillati > Actinomycetota > Actinomycetes > Mycobacteriales > Mycobacteriaceae > Mycobacterium > Mycobacterium sp. Dal123C01. The sequence goes on from NZ_CP199580.1 coordinate 55,868, forward strand.
CGGCAACGTTTGACTCACACTATCCCTCGCTTTGGAGCGCGCCCTTGGACGCTACAGCCCATCCGGTTAGCCATGATCGCCGCCGGGTATCTCACTCGACATGGATGCGTCTGACGCAACCGGCAAACCCCGAACACGCACGCTTGGGCGCATCGCGGTAATTGCCGGGATCACACTGGTCCTTCTGATCGTCATCGCAGTAGGCATCTACGTCGGCGCTTTCATGATTCTGTCCCCCATGATGGGGTGAGCGCCTCGCGCAAAATCATCGCCGGCACTCATCATGGTCTACTGCTGATACCCACTCGACGACGCCCATAACCTACGAGTTTCGGGCAGCCCGGCGCGCTGTTAGCTGGCGGGTCGTTGCCTGCTCACGTCGGGGTGTTCGAGGTACCACCGATCGAAGATCCGGCGCACGCGTCGATGCTCGACCGCCAGCCACACCAGGCCCGCCACCGTGACGACCACCGCGGTCACGCCTGCGGTCATGCCCTCCTGTTGATGTCCGGTGCCGAAGGCGGCGAGGCTGCCACAGACCGCGACCACACCGGCCACCACCATGAGGTATCCGGGCCAGTGCAAGACATCGATCAATGATTCGCCGGCGAGTGGCCGCGTCGTCCGCAAGTGGTCGACGGGGTCGTGATAGGTGTCTCCCATAGCTGCTCCTCGGGGTCGCACCATTAATTATTGAGCCCCAGAGCGGGCCCGGCAATGGCCGGAACACTCATGGAGACCGTCACGATCATCAGCGTCAACAAAAACCAGCCCGCGCCGTGCCATCCCCACCACGTGCCCTCGCTGCGCCAGACCCGGCACGTGCGCACAAACGCCCACAGGCCGGCGACCAACAGGATCAGCGGTCCCCCGAACGCCAGGAAGGTCCGCTGCGGTGCGCCGCAGGCCACCGTGTCCATACCCGTGCCCGGGCAGGTGCTGACCCACAGGGCGGCCATGACGATGAATCCGACCGCCGCAGCCGTCGCAAGGACAGCAAAACGGATGGCGGCGCGCACCTCGCCGTCTTCCTGGCCCAGGCGATCGCCGCGTGATCGCTCATCTGCTTTCGGCATTTGAGAACCTCATATCCCGCGCGCTGACTGCATGTGGTGTTTCGTCCGCGCCGACGGATTTGTTACCGCGTTCTGCAATTTTTGCGCCCCGACTGCTGGTCAGGTACCCCCGGCCGACCGCGGTTAACCGCCCCGGCCCTAGGCCGCGGCCGTCAAGACGTCGCGAACAGCCGCAATTGCCAGGTCGATTTCTGTCCGCGAAACCGTCAGCGCGGGACGGAATCGAACGCCGTCCTTTCCGGCGGGCAACACAATCACGCAGCGCTGCCACAGCTGGGCGATCAACTCGTCACGATCGGCGGTGGCCGGCAGACTGAACGCGCACATCAATCCGCGGCCGCGGGGGTCGATCACCATCGCCGGGAACTCGTCGGCGAGTTCGTCGAGCCGGTCGCGCAGGTAGCGGCCCTGCTCGGCGGCACGGTCGAACAGCTCGTCGGCCTCGATGACCTCCAGAATGCGGCGCGCACGCACCATGTCGGTCAGATTGCCGCCCCATGTCGAGTTGATCCGGGAGGCGACGGCGAACACGTTGTCGGCGATCTCGTCCACCCGGCGGCCTGCCATCACTCCGCACACCTGCGTCTTCTTGCCGAACGCCACCACGTCGGGCGCCACGCCCAATTGCTGGTACGCCCAAGGGGTTCCGGTCAACCCGCAGCCGGTCTGTACCTCGTCGAAGATCAGCAGGGCGTCGTATTCGTCGCACAGGTCGCGCATCGCGGCGAAGAACTCGGGCCGGAAGTGCCGGTCGCCGCCTTCGCCCTGGATGGGTTCGGCGACAAAGCACGCGATGTCGTGCGGGTACGCCTCGAAGGCGGCGCGGGCCTGGCGCAGCGACTCGGCTTCCAGCGCGTCCATGTCGGCGCCCGGCCGAACGTAGGGAGCGTCGATGCGCGGCCAGTCGAATTTCGGGAAGCGGGCGACGCTGACGGGTTTGGTGTTGGTCAGCGAAAGGGTGTAGCCGCTGCGCCCGTGGAACGCGCCGCGCAGGTGCAGCACCCGCGTACCGAGCTCGGGGTCGATGCCGCGCGCCTCGTTGTGCCGGCTCTTCCAGTCGAACGCGACCTTGAGCGCGTTCTCCACCGCCAGCGCGCCACCTTCGACGAAGAACAGGTGCGGTAGCGCCGGGTCGCCCAGGACACGGGCGAAGGTCTCGACGAAGGTGGCCATCGCCACCGTGCAGACGTCGGCGTTGCTCGGCTTGTTCAGCGCGGCCTCGATCAGTTCGGCGCGAAACTCCTCGTCGTCGGCGAGCGCCGGATGATTCATCCCCAGCGCCGACGACGAGACGAAGGTGAACATGTCGAGGTAGCTCCGGCCATCGCGGGCGTCGACCAGATAGGAGCCCGTCGAACGGGTCAGATCGAGCACCAAGTCAAAACCATCGACGAGCATGTTGCGGGACAACAGATCATGGACCCAGTGGGCTTCCGTCACGGCGGCAGTCATACCGACCATACTAGCCGTTTTTTACGGAATCATGACGCTATCGTCGTAAATATTATGGTATGTGTTGCCGATCACTGTAAAATGTATTGAGGATGATGGTGCTTCGGGTCTGGACATTTGCCGCTGTCCGGATCCGCTGCAGCAGCTCCTCGAGCACCCGCGCGGACCCGACACGCACCAGCAACACGTAACTTTCCTCGCCGGCCACCGAGTGGCACGCCTCGATCTCCTCGATGTGTGCCAGCCGGGCGGGCGCATCATCGGGTTGGGAAGGATCAAGAGGAGTGATGGCCACGAACGCCGACAGCAGCTGCCCGACCGCCTCCGGGTTGATCCGCGCGGAGTACCCCGAGACCACACCGCGGGCCTCCAGCCGGCGCACCCGCGACTGGACCGCCGAGACCGATAGTCCGGCGCTCGCGGCCAGCTCCGCCAGCGTGGCGCGTCCGTCGGCAACCAGCTGGCGCATCAGGATCCGGTCGATGTCGTCGAGCGTCTCACTCATGGCCGGAGATTATCCATGAGCCGCGCCAAAAGGCTGGTGAGCTGGCAGCTTCGCGAGCGCTTCGCGGCCGGGCTATCGGCCATGTACGCCGGCGAGGTGCCCGCCTACGGCACCCTGGTCGAGATCAGCGAGCAGGTCAACTCCGAACACGTGGCACGTCATCCGGGCGCCGAGCGTCTCGGCTCGTTGCAGCGGGTCACCGCCGAGCGGCACGGCGCCATCCGGGTCGGCGGCCCGGCCGAACTGGCTGCCGTCGCCGAGTTGTTCGCCGCGTTCGGCATGCTGCCGGTCGGCTACTACGATCTGCGCCGCGCCCGCTCGCCGGTTCCGGTGGTATCGACGGCTTTTCGGCCCATCGAGGCAAAAGAGCTGGCGCGCAATCCGTTTCGGGTGTTCACGTCGATGCTGGCCACCCGCGACGCCCGGTACTTCGATCCTGACCTGCGTACCCGCGTCGAGACGTTCATCGCGCGCCGCCAATTGTTCGACCCCGCCTTGCTTGACCGGGCGCGGATCATCGCTGCCGAGGGCGCCTGCGACGTCGAGGAGGCGCAGGCTTTCGTCGCAGCCGCGGTGGCCGCATTCGCGTTGTCGCGCGAACCGATCAACAAGTCCTGGTACGACGAGTTGTCGCGGGTGTCGGCGGTGGCCGCCGACATCGCGGGGGTGTGTTCCACCCACATCAACCACCTGACGCCGCGGGTTCTCGACATCGACGATCTGTATCAGCGGATGACCGAACGCGGCATCACCATGATCGATGCCATCCAGGGCCCGCCCCGCACCGACGGTCCCGCAGTGTTGTTGCGCCAGACGTCGTTTCGCGCACTCGCCGAACCATGCCTGTTTCGCGGCCGGGACGGCACGCTGAGCCCGGGAAATCTGCGGGTGCGATTCGGCGAAGTCGAGGCGCGCGGTGTCGCGCTGACCCCGCGCGGGCGCGAGCGCTACGACGCGGCGATGGCGTCCGGTGATCCCGCTCGAGGGTGGGGCGACTACTTCCCGTCGACCGACACCGAGATGGCCGCGCAGCGACTGGCCTACTACCGCGGCCGCGACCCGGCGGCACCCATCGTCTACGAAGACTTCTTGCCGGCGTCGGCGGCGGGTATTTTCCGGTCCAACCTGGACCGCGACACCCGGGCCGGGTTCCACACCGGGGACGTCGCCGCCGATTCCGAATACGACGTCGAGTGGCTGGCCGGGGCGATCGGCCACCATATCTACGACCCCTACGCTCTCTATGAGGAGGAGGCATCGGCGTGACGACCCCTGATGAGTTACGCGCCCGGGCACGTCAGGCCCTGCAGGCAATAGGCGCCGACGTCAGCCTCGGCGAGCCCGGCGGGCCGGGACTGCCGGCCAGCACGCCGATCACCGGCGAGGTGCTCTTCACCGTCGCACGCTCCACACCCGAGCAGGTCGATCACACCATCGCCGCGGCGGCCGAGGCGTTTACGGCGTGGCGAGACACACCGGCTCCGGTGCGTGGCGCGCTGGTGGCCCGGCTCGGCGAGCTGCTCGGCGAACACAAGAACGACCTCGCGACTCTGGTGACTCTCGAGGTCGGCAAGATCCCCTCCGAAGCCCTGGGCGAAGTGCAGGAAATGATCGACATCTGCCAGTTCGCGGTCGGCCTGTCACGCCAGCTCTACGGCCGGACCATCGCCTCGGAGCGCCCCGGCCACCGGCTGCTCGAGACCTGGCATCCGCTCGGCGTCGTCGGGGTGATCACCGCGTTCAACTTCCCGATCGCGGTCTGGGCGTGGAACACCGCGGTGGCACTGGTGTGCGGGGACACGGTGGTGTGGAAGCCCTCGGAGCTCACGCCGTTGACGGCGCTGGCCTGTCAGGCGCTGATCGACCGGGCCGCCGCCGACGTCGGCGCGCCACCCGCGGTGAGCGGACTGGTGCTGGGCGATCGTGACCTGGGCGAGCAGCTGGTCGACGATCCCCGGGTCGCGCTGTTGTCCGCGACCGGGTCGGTGCGGATGGGCCAGCAGGTGGGTCCGCGCGTGGCGGCGCGCTTCGGGCGGGTGCTGCTGGAGCTGGGCGGCAACAACGCGGCGATCGTGACGCCGTCGGCCGACCTGGACCTGGCGGTGCGCGCGATTGTCTTCGCCGCCGCCGGCACCGCCGGTCAGCGGTGCACCAGCCTGCGCCGGCTGATCGTGCACCGCTCGGTGGCCGACTCAGTCGTGAAGCGGGTGGCGGCCGCCTATCGGCAGCTGCCCATCGGCGACCCGTCGGCGCCGGGCACGCTCATCGGCCCGCTCATTCACGAGACCGCCTACCGCGACATGGTGGGGGCGCTGGAACAGGCCCGCGCCGAGGGCGGCGAGGTGATCGGCGGCGACCGCCAGGACAGCGGCGCCGACGAGCATCCCGGCGCCTACTACGTCGCGCCCGCCGTGGTGCGAATGCCCGCGCAGAGCGACATCGTGGCTACCGAAACGTTTGCGCCGATCCTCTACGTGCTGACCTACGAGGATCTGGACGAGGCGATCGCCCTCAACAACGGCGTGCCGCAAGGGCTCTCGTCGGCCATTTTCAGCACCGACCTGCGGGAGGCCGAGCGCTTCCTGCACGGGTCCGACTGCGGCATCGCCAACGTCAATATCGGCACGTCAGGGGCCGAAATCGGTGGTGCGTTCGGCGGCGAGAAGCAGACCGGCGGCGGACGGGAATCGGGTTCGGATGCGTGGCAGGCCTACATGCGACGCGCCACCAACACCGTCAACTACTCCAGCGATCTGCCGCTGGCCCAAGGTGTGGAGTTCGGATAAACGCAGTCTGAATTGTGACGTGTGCTTCGTGAGTACTATCTGACACATGCCAACGGCTAGGAGGCGGTTGTCCCCCGAGGATCGACGCGCCGAACTGCTCGCATTAGGAGCGGAAGTCTTCGGGAAGCGGCCCTACGACGAGGTCCGCATCGACGAGATCGCCGAGCGTGCCGGCGTCTCCCGAGCCTTGATGTACCACTACTTTCCCGACAAACGAGCGTTCTTCGCCGCAGTGGTCAAGGACGAGGCCGATCGGCTGTACGAGTCGACCAACAAAGAGCCCGTCACCGGCCTGACGATGTTCGAAGAGGCGCGGATGGGCGTGCTGGCCTACATGGCCTACCACGAGCAGAACCCGGAAGCCGCCTGGGCGGCCTACGTCGGCCTGGGGCGGTCCGACCCGGTTCTGCTCGGCGTCGAGGACGACGCCAAAAACCGCCAGCTGGAGCTCATCATGACCCGGATCGGCGAGGTGGTGGCCAAGACCCCCGGGCAAGCGGCGCTGCACAAGGACGTCGAGCGAGATCTGCGAGTCATCCTCAACGGCTGGATCGCGTTCACCTTCGAGCTGTGCCGCCAGCGCATCATCGACCCCACCACCAGCGCCGAACGCCTGGCCGACTCGTGCGCGCACACGCTGCTGGACGCGATCACCCGGGTACCCGAGATCCCCGACGAACTGGCCCACGCGATGGCCACCTCTCGTCACCAGCCGCAGTAGACGTTTTGTCGGTGGCTGTTGGCACCATGGCTAGGTGAGCACTCGTGACCCGCTAGGCCGGTTCAGCGCGATCACGCGCGAGTGGTTCGACAGCACCTTCCCCGCGCCGACCAGCGCGCAGGCCGCCGCCTGGGACGCGATCGCCGACGGCAACAACACCCTGGTGATCGCGCCGACCGGATCCGGGAAGACGCTGGCGGCGTTCCTGTGGGCCCTGGATAGTCTTGCCGGCTCGACCGAAAGGCCGGCTGGCACCCGCGTGCTCTATGTGTCCCCGCTCAAGGCGCTGGCCGTCGACGTCGAGCGCAACCTGCGCACCCCGTTGGCGGGGCTCACCCGAATCGCCGAGCGGCATGGTCTTCCCGCTCCCGACATCAGTGTCGGGGTCCGCTCCGGCGACACCCCGCCCGCGCGTCGCCGCCAACTCATCACCTCCCCACCCGACGTGCTGATCACCACCCCCGAGTCGCTGTTCTTGATGCTGACCTCGGCCGCGCGCGAAGCCCTGGCCGGCGTGCAGACCGTGATCGTCGACGAGGTTCACGCCATCGCCGCCGGCAAGCGCGGCGCACACCTGGCGGTGTCGCTGGAGCGGCTCCAGGACTTATCACAAGACCTCCGGGAAGGGCGGCCCGCCCAGCGCATCGGATTGTCGGCGACGGTGCGTCCACCCGAGGAACTCGCGCGGTTCCTGTCCGGACACGCCCCGACGACGATCGTGGCTCCCCCGTCGGCCAAGTCGTTCCAGCTCACCGTGCAGGTGCCGGTGCCCGACATGGCCAACCTGACCGACAACACCATCTGGCCCGACGTCGAGGCTCGCCTGGTCGACCTGATCGAAGCGCACAACTCGACCATCGTGTTCGCCAATTCGCGACGGCTGGCCGAGCGACTTACCGCACGGCTCAACGAAATTCACGCCGATCGTAGCGGTGTCGAGCTATCCACCGAGTCCAATCGGCGGGTACCCGGCGGGGCGCCGGCGCACATCATGGGCAGCGGGCAGACCTACGGGGCGGATGCCGTTCTGGCCCGCGCCCACCACGGTTCGGTCAGCAAGGAGCAACGCGCCCTGGTCGAGGAGGACCTCAAGCGCGGACTGCTCAAGGCGGTGGTGGCCACCTCCAGTCTGGAACTGGGTATCGACATGGGGGCCGTCGACCTGGTGATTCAGGTGGAGGCACCGCCCTCGGTGGCCAGCGGTCTGCAACGCATCGGCCGGGCCGGCCATCAGGTCGGTGAGGTCTCCCGCGGTGTGCTGTTCCCCAAGCACCGGACCGACCTGATCAGTTGCGCGGTCAGCGTGCAACGGATGCTGGCCGGACAGATCGAGACGATGCGGGTGCCCGCCAACCCGCTCGACATCCTCGCGCAACAGACCGTCGCGGCGGCCGCGCTGGAGCCGCTGGACGCCGACCGGTGGTTCGACACGGTGCGCCGCAGCGCGCCGTTCGCGACCCTGCCTCGCAGCGTGTTCGAGGCCACCCTGGACCTGTTGGCCGGTAAGTATCCGTCGACCGAATTCGCCGAGCTGCGACCGCGGCTGATCTACGACCGCGACACCGGCACGCTGACCGCCCGGCCCGGTGCGCAGCGGCTGGCCGTCACCTCCGGCGGCGCGATTCCCGATCGTGGGATGTTCACCGTCTACCTGGCTTCTTCTGTTGAAGAAGCCGAAAAACCCTCGCGAGTAGGGGAACTCGACGAGGAAATGGTCTACGAGTCACGTCCCGGCGATGTCATCTCGCTGGGGGCCACCAGCTGGCGGATCACCGAGATCACCCACGACCGGGTGCTGGTGATTCCCGCCCCGGGCCTGCCGGCCCGACTGCCGTTCTGGCGCGGCGACGACGTGGGTCGCCCCGCCGAGCTCGGCGCCGCGCTGGGTGCATTCACCGGCGAAGTGGCCGGCCTGGACCGCGATGCATTCGGGACACGTTGTGCTGCATTGGGTTTCAATGACTATGCGACCGACAACCTGTGGGTGCTGCTCGACGACCAACGGACCGCCACCGGGACGGTACCCACCGATACCACTCTGCTGGTCGAGCGATTCCGCGACGAGCTGGGCGACTGGCGGGTGATCCTGCACTCGCCGTACGGGCTTCGGGTGCATGGACCGCTCGCGCTGGCGGTGGGGCGGCGACTGGCCGAACGCTACGGCATCGACGAAAAGCCGACCGCCTCCGACGACGGCATCGTGGTGCATCTACCCGACACCCTCGAGGAAACCCCCGCCGGCGCCGAGCTTTTCGTCTTCGACGCCGACGAGATCGACCCCATCGTCACCGCCGAAGTGGGTGGCTCGGCGCTGTTCGCGTCCCGGTTCCGGGAATGCGCGGCGCGTGCGCTGCTGCTGCCCCGCCGCCATCCCGGCCGCCGCTCGCCGCTGTGGCACCAGCGCCAGCGCGCGGCCCAATTGCTGGAAGTGGCCCGCAAATACCCCGACTTCCCGATCGTGCTGGAGACCGTCCGGGAATGTCTGCAGGACGTTTACGACGTCCCGGCACTGGTCGATTTGATGACCGGCATCGCTGCGCGCCGGATCCGGGTGCTCGAGGTCGAAACCGCCAGGCCCTCACCGTTCGCGGCGTCGCTGTTGTTCGGCTACGTCGGCGCGTTCATGTACGAGGGCGACTCCCCGCTTGCCGAGCGCCGCGCGGCGGCCCTGTCGCTGGACAGCACGCTGCTGGCCGAGCTGCTCGGCCGGGTCGAGCTGCGCGAGCTGCTCGACACCGACGTCATCGCCGCGACCGGACGCCAGTTGCAGCATCTGTCCGCCGACCGGGCCGCCCGCGATGCCGAGGCGGTCGCCGATCTGCTGCGGCTGCTCGGCCCGCTGACCGAAGACGAGGTCGCCGCGCGAGCCGAGGCCGCCGACGGCATCGATATTGGAGGCTGGCTGGAGGGGTTGCGCGCCGCGCGGCGCGCGCTGACGGTGTCGTTCGCGGACCGCAACTGGTGGGTGGCCATCGAGGACATCGGCCGGCTGCGCGACGGGGTCGGCGCGGCCGTCCCGCCCGGCGTCCCGGCCACGTTCACCGAGCAGGTGGCCGACCCGCTGGGAGAGCTGCTGGGCCGCTACGCCCGTACCCGCACCCCGTTCACCACGGCCGAGGCCGCCGCCCGCTTCGGACTGGGGCTGCGAGTGACGGCCGACGTGCTGAGCCGGATGGCCAGCTCAGGTTCTTCGGGAGGCCGGCTGGTGCGCGGCGACTTCGTCGCGCCCGAAGCCGCCTCCGGCGGGTCCGGCGGCGTCGGCGGCGAGCAGTGGTGTGACGCCGACGTGTTGCGGATTCTGCGGCGGCGTTCGCTGGCGGCGCTGCGCGCCCAGGTCGAGCCGGTCAGCACCGCCGCCTACGGGCGGTTCCTGCCCGCCTGGCATCACCTGGGTACCGCAAGCGGCCTGGACGGTCTGATGGCGGTTATCGATCAGCTGGCCGGCGTTCGGATACCGGCGTCGGCGCTCGAGCCACTGGTGCTGGCGCCGCGGGTCCGCGATTATTCGCCGGCGATGCTCGACGAGCTGCTGGCGGCCGGGGAGGTCACCTGGTCGGGCGCCGGGTCGATCTCGGGTAGTGATGGGTGGATCGCGCTGCACGCCAGCGATTCCGCTCCGCTGACCTTGGCCGCGCCTGACGAGATCGACTTCACCGATACCCACCGCGCGATCCTGGACGCGTTGGGCGGAGGCGGCGCGTACTTCTTTCGCCAACTCGCCCAGGACGGGATCGGCGAAACGACGCTCAAAGATGCCCTGTGGGAGCTGATCTGGGCCGGCCGGATCACCGGCGACACCTTCGCCCCGGTGCGCGCACTGCTGACCGGCACCGGGGCCCGCAAGCGCTCGGCCCCCGCGCACCGCACCCGCCGGCCGCCCCGGCTGAGCCGGTACAACGTCGCGCATCCCCACGCTCGTACCACCGACCCCACCGTGGCCGGCCGCTGGTCGGCGCTGCCGGCTCCGGAGCCCGATTCCACCCTGCGCGCCCACTACCAAGCCGAGCTGCTGTTGAGCCGCCACGGCGTGCTGACCAGAGGCGCGGTGGCGGCCGAAAGTGTGCCAGGCGGATTCGCCACCCTCTACAAGGTTCTGAGCACATTCGAAGACGCCGGCAGGTGTCAGCGTGGGTACTTCGTCGAGTCGCTGGGCGGCGCCCAATTCGCCGTCGCCTCGACCGTCGACCGGCTGCGCAGTTACCTCGACGGTGTCGACCCGGAGCGACCGGAATACCGGGCGGTTGTACTGGCCGCTGCCGACCCGGCGAACCCGTACGGCGCCGCATTGCCCTGGCCCGCCGCAACGAGCGCGGGCTCTGATGCTGGGGCTCCTGGGGCACGCCCCGGCCGCAAGGCCGGCGCGCTCGTGGTACTGGTCGACGGCCAACTGTCCTGGTTCCTCGAGCGCGGCGGACGATCATTGCTGACATTCACCGACGATCCCGGCGCCGACCACGCGGCGGCCCTGGCGCTGGCCGAACTGGTCACCGCGCGGCGCGTCGAGTCGATACTCGTCGAACGCATCAACTCGGTGCCGGTGCTGCAGCCGCTCGCCGGCGGGCCGAGTCCCGTCGCCGCGGCACTGTCGGAGGCCGGCTTCGCCCGCACCCCCCGCGGATTGCGGCTGCGCTGAACCATGCCCGAGGGTGACACGGTCTGGCACACCGCCGCGACGCTGCGGGAGCACCTGGCCGGCCAGACGTTGACCCGCTGCGACGTCCGGGTGCCGCGATTCGCCACCGTCGACCTCACCGGCAACGTGGTGGACGAAGTGCTCAGCCGCGGCAAGCACCTGTTCATCCGGGTGGGGCGGGCCAGCATTCACTCGCATTTGAAGATGGAGGGCAGCTGGCGCGTCGGCAACCGCCCGGCGCGGGTGGATCACCGGGCCCGCATCGTGCTGGAAGCCAATGACGTTCGCGCCGTCGGCGTGGACCTCGGAGTGCTCGAGATCCTCGATCGCGACCACGACGGCGAGGTGGTCGCGCACTTGGGGCCCGATCTGCTGGGCCCGGACTGGGATGCCCGGGTCGCCGGCGCCAATCTGGCCGCAGACCCGGACCGGCCGATTGCCGAGGCGCTGCTGGACCAACGTGTGCTGGCCGGGGTGGGGAATGTCTACTGCAACGAGCTGTGTTTCGTCAGCGGACATCTGCCCACCGCGCCGGTCAGCGCGATCGCCGACCCGCGTCGTTTGGTCTCCCGAGCCCGGGACATGCTGTGGGCCAATCGCTTTCGTTGGAATCGCTGTACCACCGGCGACACTCGCGCCGGCCGGCAGCTGTGGGTCTACGGTCGCGCCGGGCAAAATTGCCGTCGCTGCGGGACATGCATCAACGTCGACGACACCGGTGAGCGGGTGGCCTATTGGTGCCCGTCCTGTCAGCGCTAAATCTGTTTGGCCTCAGTCAATCGCGGGCGTGCGCCAGGAAAAACTGCGCAATCGCTTCCGATCCGTCCAGCGCTCGCGTGGTCGCTCCGATAACCGCCTTGGGCAGATACTGCTTGCCGCCCGGCCAGGTGTGCCCGCCGTTGTCGATCTGATAGAAGACCACCTCGGTGGACGCCGCACACGCCGTTGAGTCATAACGGTGCACGACGGTGCCGTCGCCGACGTTGGGCAATATCTCTGCCACCGGATCGCCTTCGCATCCGTCGACCGAGCGCCACTGGTCCACCATGGTTTTGGCCGAGATGGAGTGGCTCAGCCCGCCGCGACCGCGTACGTCCCCACCATTGAAATGCACCAGGGGATCGGCGGTCCCGTGCGCCTCCCACACCGAAACCGGCTGTGACGGATTGCATGCCACGCCCATGCCCAGCGTGCCCGCCACGGGCGCGATCGCGGAGAAAACATCAGCACGATCGCAAGCCAGCCTGTTGGACATGAAGGCGCCGTTGGACATTCCGGTGGCGTAGACGTGGCCGGGGGCGATGTTGTAGTCGTTGCGCAGCTTGGCGGCCAGCCCAACCAGGAACCCGACATCGTCAATGTGACGGCGATCTGCGGGCGATGCCCCCCGTCCGTCGGCCCAGCTCTTGTCGTAACCGTCGGGGTAGACGACCAGAAGATTGTGGGCGTCGGCGACGGCATCGAAGTCGGTCAGACCCCGCTGACCCTTTCCGCTGCCGCCGCCGCCGTGCAGGCTGAGCACCAAACCGACGGGATCACCGGGCGGCACGTGCATGAGGTAGGTCCGGTCCATGCCGCCGGATCGGAATGTCCCGGACAGATCGCGAGGGGCGGCCGCCGATACTTGCCGCACGCCGCAGCCGACAAGGCAGACCGCCAGCAGCGCCAGCGATAACCATCGTTCGTACGGCATGGGGTCAAATTACCGACCGCGCTTGCGGAGCGATCAGGACGGGCGCCCCATACCCGTACCCGCGCTGAAAACGGACATGTTCACCCGTTCTTCAGACTCGTTCGCGTTGGCAACGATCGCGATATGCGCGATGATGAGTAGCGTGAAAATTGGCAAGCCCGGCCCCCTACACATGCCGTCAGGTACCCGGCTTGTAGTTGCGATGGCCGCGTCTCTCGGTGTGCTCGGAGCAGCCTTAGCCCCTGCCGCTCACGCCGATGCTAGCGACGACAAATTCGTACAACTCCTGATATCCGACGGCATCACCCATGACTCGGTCCCGGCCGCGATCAGTGCAGCTCGCAAGGTCTGCCAGTACATGGACGAAGGCATGACGCCCAACGAGGTCGTCGTCGACGTGATGAACAGCAGTAGCTTGCCCGACTACGACGCCGGCTACTTCGTCGGCGCGGCAATCCGCGCCTACTGCCCGAAGTACCTGCCACCGGCGCAGCCGGCACCCCCGCCGCCGCCCCCGTCCTAACGCCGACGGGCGAGCCGTCAACCTTTAGCCTCCGCCTGAGTGTAAAGTTTAACGCCAGGTAAACAAATGGAGGCTTGGAAATGATCACGAAGCTAATAATCGGCGCGGCAGTCGTTCTCGGTGCGACCGTTGGGCTGGCAGCGCCGGCCGGTGCAGACATTGCGTTCAACCAGTTGACCTGTACCTGCGGGGCACCGCCCCCGTTAGCCAGTCCACTGGTCGCGGATCGCATCAATCAGGGAATTCTGGACGCCGAAACCCGCCAACTGCCAGGCGATTGAGGTCAGCCCGCTATTTCTCGGCGGCTGACGAACTCACGGTGCGATCCGGTGAACGGATCGTCGAACTCGATGCGCTGTGCCAGCAATCCCAGCGGAGTGCTGAAGTCATCGGCGGGTACATCAATCACCTTGGGGTACAACGGATCACCGACGATCGGCAACCCCAGCGACGCCATGTGGACGCGCAATTGGTGAGTGCGCCCGGTGCGCGGCGTCAGCCGGTACCGGCCATCGGGAGATAAAAGCTCCACCAGCGTCTCGGCATTGGGCACGCCCGGCTCGATGACCGCCTGCAGGTGGCCACGGCGTTTGACGATGCGGTTTTTCACCACCCGCGGCAGCACCAGGGCCGGATCGACCGCCGCGCGGGCCAGATACGTTTTGCCCACCAGACCGCGGGCGAACAGCATCTGATAGGCGCCCCGCACCTCGCGCCGAGTGGTGAACAGCAGCACCCCGGCGGTCAGCCGGTCCAGCCGGTGGGCGGGGCTCAGCTCTGGCAACGCTAGTTCCTTACGCAGCCGCACCAGGGCGGTCTGCGCGACGTGACTGCCCCTCGGCATGGTGGCCAGAAAGTGTGGCTTGTCCGCGACCACGATGTCGTCGTCGCGATGGAGCACCGGGAGGTCGAACGGCACCGGAACCTCATCAGGCAGGTCCCGATACAGGTAGACACTGGCCCCGGCCGCCAGCACGGTGGCCTCGTCGATCACCACACCGTCGGCGTCGACGACCTCTCCGGCCAGAACCTTCGCGCGGGCCAGCTCGCCAAACCGCGCGGTCAGCTCGGCCAGCACTGTCCCGCCGTGCAGCCGTACCCGCGCGGGCCCCAATCCGTCGCGCACCGGAAGCGGTGCGGGCCTCAATTGAGGGGAACCGGCTCGAGGATCTCGGCGCGCGCTTCGGGCGCGCTGGCCCGCAACTCGTCGGCCGACACGTCGTCGGGCTGGGCCTGTGACAGGATCTCGGCCTCTACCCGTGCGGTGTAGTTGGCGACCTCACGATTGACGTCCCCGGCGCTCCACCCCAGCACGGGAGCGACCAGCTCGGCGACCTCCCGAGCGCAATCGACGCCGCGGTGCGGGTATTCGATGGAGATCCGCATCCGGCGGGCCAGGATGTCCTCGAGATGCAGGGCACCTTCGGCGGCAGCGGCGTACACGGCCTCCACCTTCAAGTAGCCCGGCGCCTCCTTGATTGGGCTCAGCAGGTCCGGACGATCGGCCGCCAGCGCCAGCACCTCGTCTATCAGCGAGCCGTAGCGGTCCAGCAGATGACGCACCCGGTACGGGTGCAGGCCCACCAGTTCGCCGACGTGTTCGACCTGATTGATCAGGGCGAAGTAGCCGACGGCGCCCAGCAGGCTCACCTTTTCGGTGATCGACGGCGCAACCCGGGCCGGGACGAACTGCACCGCCGTGTCGATCGCGTCGGCGGCCATCACCCGGTAGGTGGTGTACTTGCCGCCGGCGATGGCGACCAGACCGGGCGCGGGCACCGCGACGGCGTGCTCCCGGGACAGCTTGGAGGTTTCCTCGCTCTCCCCGGCCAGCAGCGGCCGCAGCCCCGCGTACACCCCGTCGATGTCGGCGTGGGTCAACGGGGTTGCCAGTACCTGGTTGACGGTCTGCAGGATGTAGTCGATGTCGGCCTTGGTGGCCGCGGGATGGGCCAGGTCGAGATTCCAATCGGTATCGGTGGTTCCGATGATCCAGTGGCTGCCCCACGGGATGACGAACATCACCGACTTCGC
The DNA here is from genome assembly GCF_052566995.1 of Mycobacterium sp. Dal123C01. Classification (NCBI taxonomy): domain Bacteria; kingdom Bacillati; phylum Actinomycetota; class Actinomycetes; order Mycobacteriales; family Mycobacteriaceae; genus Mycobacterium; species Mycobacterium sp. Dal123C01. The sequence goes on from NZ_CP199580.1 coordinate 71,291, forward strand.
GGTGCGCAAGATGATCGCGACGTCGCTAACGATCCGGTCCCGCGGCACCACCACGTGCACGCCCTTGGAGGCACGCACCTGAAACCGGCCGCGCTGCTTGGACAGCGCCTGGATCTCGTCGGTCCACACCCCGGTCGCGTTGACCACGACGTGGCCGCGAACCTCGGTGATCGAGCCGTCTTCGGAGTCGCGCACGCGGACCCCGATCACCCGGTCGCCCTCGCGCAGCAGCGCGACCACCTGGGTGGAGCATCGGACGACCGCGCCGTAATGCGCCGCGGTGCGCGCGACCGTCATCGTGTGCCTGGCGTCGTCGACAACGGTGTCGTAGTAGCGGATCCCGCCGATCAAAGAGCTGCGCTTCAGCCCCGGGCTCAACCGCAGCGCGCCGGCGCGCGTCAAATGCTTTTGCGCGGGAACCGATTTCGCGCCGCCGAGGCTGTCGTAGAGAAAGATGCCCGCCGCGGTGTAGGGACGCTCCCACCACCGATGGGTCAGCGGGAACAAGAACGGCAGCGGCTTGACCAGATGCGGCGCCAGCGTGGTCAGCGACAGCTCACGCTCATGGAGCGCCTCGCGCACCAGCCCGAACTCGAGTTGCTCGAGGTAGCGCAGCCCGCCATGGAACATTTTCGACGAGCGGCTCGAGGTGCCGGAAGCGAAGTCGCGCGCCTCGACCAGGGCGACCTTGAGCCCGCGCGTGGCGGCATCCAGGGCGCACCCGGAGCCCACCACGCCGCCGCCGATCACCACGACGTCGAACTGTTCGGTGCCGAGTCGCTCCCAGAACGCGGCGCGTTGCTGCGGGCCGAGCATGGAAACCGGATCATTCACGACGAAGGACTCCTCACTGGGGAATTCGATGTCCGTGTTACTCGTCAGTAGGGCGTGCTCCACTAAGGCTAGTTCGTCGGGTGCCGGACGCGTCGCGGTCAGTCCAGATCGTCGTGTGCCATCAGCCGTCGAGCGGCCTCGGTGATCGAACCGGACAACGACGGGTAGACGGCCAGCGTCTGCGCCAGCTCGTTGACGGTGATGCGGTTTTGCACGGCCACGGCGATCGGCAGGATCAGCTCGGAGGCGATCGGCGCCACCACCACGCCGCCGATGACCACGCCGGTGGACTTCCGGCAGAAGACCTTGACGAAACCCTGCTGCAACCCCGACATCTTGGCGCGCGCGTTGGTCCGCAACGGCAACGTGACCGTCCGGGCAGGCACCGAGCCGTCGTCGATCATGGTCTGCGGCACCCCGACGGCGGCGATCTCGGGCCTGGTGAACACCGTCGCGGCGACCGTGCGCAACCGGATCGGGCTCACCCCTTCGCCCAGCGCGTGATACATCGCGATCCGGCCCTGCATGGCCGCGACCGACGCCAGCAGCAGCAGACCGGTGCAGTCGCCGGCCGCATAGATTCCGGGCACCGAGGTGCGCGAGACCCGGTCTACCTTCAGGTAGTCGCCGCGCCCCAGCTCGATGCCGACGCGTTCCAGGCCGAGCCCGCCGGTGTTGGGCACCGACCCGATGGTCATCAGGGCGTGACTGCCCTCGACGGTGCGGCCGTCGGTGATCGTCACCAGGACACCGTTGTCGGTGCGGACCACCGATTCGGCTCGGGCGTTCTTGAACAGCTGCACGCCGCGTTCGGCAAACGCCTCTTCCAGGACCAGCGCGGCGTCGGCGTCCTCGTAGGGCAGCACCCGGTCCCGGCTGGCCACCACCGTCACCGGCACGCCGAGCTCGGTGTAGGCGTGCACGAACTCGGCGCCGGTGACGCCGGAGCCCACCACGATCAGGTGCTCGGGCAACGACCGCAGGTCGTAAAGCTGCCGCCAGGTCAGGATGCGCTCGCCGTCGGGCTGGGCCGACGGCAGCACCCGCGGGCTGGCGCCGGTGGCGATCAACACGACGTCGGCCTCGTGTTCGGTGACGGTGCCGTCGGCGGCGGTCACCTTGATGTGGTGCCGGGCCAGGCCGGGCGTGGAGTCGCACAGTTCGCCCCGGCCCGCGACCAGACGCACACCCTGGGCGAGCAGCTGGGCGGTGATATCGGCGGACTGCTCGGCGGCCAGCGCCTTGACCCGCTTGTGGATCCGCGGCAGCGAGATCTTCGCGTCGTCGATGTCGATGTCGAAGCCCAGCCGGGGTGCCCGCCGCAGTTCGGTGCGCAGCCAGGTCGAGGCGATGAACGTTTTGGACGGCACGCAATCGTCCAGCACGGCCGCGCCGCCGATGCCTTCGGAGTCGATCACGGTGACGTCGGTGGTATCGGGGTGTGACGTGGCGGCCACCAGCGCGGCTTCGTAACCGGCCGGGCCTCCACCGATGATCACGATGCGGGTCACCACGGCCCTAACCTATCCGGACCACGGCACCCCCCGCACCCCGTCGAACCGTCGGATGAATACCGAGTGACCATCCGCCGTTTAAGCTTTCTGCGTGCCGATCTACGCCGCCTACGGGTCGAACATGCATCCGGACCAGATGCAGAAGCGTGCACCCCACTCCCCGATGGCAGGAACGGGCTGGCTGCACGGGTGGCGGCTGACCTTCGGCGGCGAAGACATCGGCTGGGAGGGAGCACTGGCCAGCGTCGTCGAGGATCCCGACGCCAAGGTGTTCGTCGTGCTCTACGACATGACGCCGGCCGACGAGATGAGCCTGGACCACTGGGAGGGCTCCGAGTTCGAAATTCACAAGAAGATCAGATGCCGGGTGGAGCGCCTCTCGTCGGACACCACCACCGATCCGGTGCTGGCGTGGCTCTACGTTGTCGACGCCTGGGAGGGCGGACTGCCGTCGGCGCGGTACCTGGGCGTGATGGCTGATGCCGCCGAAATCGCCGGCGCGCCAGCAGCATACGTCCATGACCTGCGGACTCGGCCGGCCCGCAACATCGGCCCGGGGACTACCGCGTAGGCGGAGCCCAGTACATCCTTGACGGAACCGGCGGCGTCGTCCATCAATTCGAAGAGCCGTTCCTGAGCTGCCCCGTTGGCCACTGTCGCGGCTGCCTGCGCCTCGAGAATCGCCTCGTTGATGCGCTGCGCGACCGTTTCGGCGCCTAACAGCAGCAGATCGTCCTTGATCTGCAGACCGGTGAGCCGTTGGCGTCCGTCGACGGTGACGGCGACGGTCAGGGCCTCGTCGGTGCCCCTGAACGATCTGGCGTTGAGCGCAAACAGCTGCTGGTCCACTGCGGACTGAATGTGCTGTGCGTGCCGCAACACGTCATGGAACTCAGTGGTCATGTGTCGTCCAGCTCCTTGAACCCGGGACTGTAGTCAACTGCCTACAGTGCGATGGACGGAAGTGTAGACACATGACTACACTGAGTGCAAGCCCCTCAACTAGTGCCCCAACGGGACCGACCGGACGGCCTGGTCTTTCGGGCATTTCGGCAGCACAAAGCAGCTGGTGATCTTCGTGGAGATGGGACGGCTCACCGTCCCGCATTGAGCCGCTTACGTCGCAGAGATTGCGGCCGACTGCTCGATGATGTTGACCATCACCCGCAGCCCGATCGCCAGGGCCCGCTCGTCAAGGTCGAACGTCGGCTGGTGCAGATCCAACTGCGGCCCCTCACCCGACCACACGCCCAGTCGGGCCATCGCGCCGGGAATCTCCTCCAAATACCAGGAGAAGTCTTCGCCACCGCCGGATTGCCGGGTGTCAGCGGCCACGTCGGGGCCGACGGCTTCGATCGCGTGGGTCAGGATGCGGGTGGAGATCTCCTCGTTGACCACCGGCGGCACCCCGCGCCGGTATTGCATCGTGTGTTCGATCGCCAGCGGCGACAGCAAGCCCGTCACGGCCTCACGGACGAGCACCTCGAGCCCGACCCAGGTCTGCCGGCTGGCGGTACGGATGGTGCCGGCCAGCACACCGCTCTGCGGGATGGCATTGGGGGCCACACCGGCATTGACCGCACCCCACACCAAGACCGTGCTGTTGCGCGGGTCGATGCGGCGGGACAGCACCCCGGGCAGTCCGGTGATCAGCGTGCCGAGCCCGTAGACCAGGTCGGCGGTCAGGTGTGGTCGGGAGGTGTGCCCGCCCGGCGAATACAGCGTGATTTCCAGCTGGTCGGCCGCCGAGGTGATCGGGCCTTGCCGGACCGCGACCTTGCCGACCTCCAGCCGTGGGTCGCAGTGCATGGCGAAGATCCGCGATACCCCGGTCAGGGCTCCGGCGGCGATGGCGTCGATCGCGCCGCCGGGCATCAGCTCCTCGGCGGCCTGGAAGATCAACCGCACCCCGACCGGCAGCTCCGGCACCGACGCCAGCGCCAGCGCGGTGCCCAGCAGGATCGCGGTGTGCGCGTCGTGCCCGCAGGCGTGCGCGACGTTGGGCATCGTCGAGGCATAGGGTGCGCCGGTCCGCTCGGCCATCGGCAGCGCGTCCATGTCGGCCCGCAGCGCGATCCTGGGCTGATGTTCCGGCCCGAAATCACAGGTCAGTCCGGTACCACCGGGCAGCACCTTGGGGTTCAGGCCCGCGTCGGACAACCGCTCGGCGACGAATTGTGTGGTGGCGTACTCCTGCCGCCCCAACTCCGGATAGCGGTGGATATGCCGGCGCCACTCGACCATGTCGTCGTTGTGGGCGGCCAGCCACGACTCGGCGGCGTCAACCAGGCTCATCTGCCGGCCCGGCGTTCCACCGCAGCCAATACCCGGTCCCGTTCGGCGCTGTCCTGGGCGAGGTGAACGACCGTGCGCGCCAGCATGACCGCGCCCTCGACCACCGCGCGGTCGGCGCTCGGACCGGCGGCGGCAGCGGCGAACGCGCGCTGGTGCACCGTGGCGCCACCGGCCTCGACACCGATCACCGGGTGAATGCCCGGCAGCACCTGCGTCACGTTGCCCATATCGGTGCTGCCCATCGGCAGCGCCGCCTCGATTTCGGGTGCGACCGGCTCACGCCCTAGCCGGCGCATCTCGTTGCGGCAAACCTCGGCCAGCCATCGGTCGGGTGTCAGCTCGGCGTATGCCGGTGACGGCGTGTTGATTTCGTATTCGCAGCCAGTGGCCAGCGCGCCTGCGGCAAAGCACGCGAACATCCTGCCCTCCAGCTGCCGCAGCGACTCAAGTTCGGCCGCCCGCATGGCGTACTGCAATGTCGCGTGGCCGGGGATGACGTTGACCGCCTGTCCGCCGTTGGTGACGATCCCATGGACCAGCTGGCCGGGCGCTAGTTGCTGCCGCAGCACGCCGATGGCGACCTGCGCGACGGTGATGGCGTCGGCGGCGTTGACGCCCAGATACGGGGCGACGGCAGCATGCGATTCCTTGCCGCGGTAGTCCACGACCACCTCGGACAAGGCCAGCGAGCGGGCCGCGGCGATGTCGGTCGGCCCGGGATGCAGCATCACCGCCAGAGCGACGTCGTCGAACGTCCCCGCCTCCAGCAGCAGTGCTTTGCCCCCGCCTGCCTCCTCGGCGGGCGTGCCGAGCAGGGCCACGGTCAGGCCCAGCTCATCGGCCACCTCGGCCAGCGCCAGCGCGGTCCCGACCGCCGACGCAGCGATGATGTTGTGGCCGCAGGCGTGTCCGATCTCGGGCAGGGCGTCGTATTCGGCGCAGACGCCGACAACCAGCGGTCCGCTGCCGAAATCGGCGCGGAACGCGGTGTCCAGGCCACCGGGTGCCGGGGTGACCTCGAAGCCACGCTCGGCCACCAGTGCCAGCGTTTTGGCGCAGCTCCGATGCTCGGCGAAGGCCAGCTCAGGTTCGGCGTGGATTGCGTGCGATAGCTCGACAAGATCGACGCCACGACGCCGCACTGCGTCCTCGACGCTGTCCAATGCGGTGTTGGTGGGCATCCTCGCAGTATCTCACCGACCGAAGCCGCGGCTGACCGCCCCGGCGGCCGCTATACCCGTCCGGCGATGAAGCTCGCCGCCTGGCCGGGGTAGGGCGGTATCGAATAGTCGTGGTGCGCTTCCCGATCGCGACCGCCGACGACGCAGACCGGATCGCCGGGGCTGCACAGATCGATGGCCCGGCCGGCGAACTGGCCCTCCGTCGACAGCGGGGTGTTGAACCGGTTGCCGGGATTGCCGAACACCGCGACCGCCCTGATCTTGCTGGCCAGCCCGGGGTCCAGCGCCGGAGCCGACCCGAACTCACCGATGGTGTTGCCCAGCGGCGGCACCCCGGCCAACATCGAGACGGCGGCGGCGCCCTGCGAGAAGCCGCCGAGGATCAGGTGGGTGCCCGGGCACTGGTCGACCATCGCTGCGATGTGATCGCGGGCGTCGTTGGCGCCGTCGCCGGTCTGCAGGAAGTTGTAGCTGGCCGGATAGTTCACCGCGTAGTTGTCGAAGTTGCGTCCGCCCAGGGCGGGCTGCAGCGCGGCGAAGAGCGCATCACCCACGACACCCAAGCCGGGCGGCTCGTTGGTACCGCGGGCGAAGATGAGTTGGACGTCGGGACAATCTGCTCCCGCCCTCGGTGCCGGCCCACCGACGAGCGCGGCCATCGAGACCGTTACAGCAACGAGCGCGCCGACAATCGGCCACCTACTAAAACTCATGCGGGAAATCCTGACATATATAGCGAAGCTAAGCTCGCACAGTGTGACCGACGTTGCATTCGAGACTCTTCAACTCGCGCGACGCGCGGCGCATTCCATCCGCGAGCTAACGGGGATAGCCGAGCACGACGTCGCGATCGTTCTCGGCTCCGGATGGTCGCCGGCGCTTGCCGAGCTGGGCTCCCCCGACGTCGTGCTGCCCCAGGCCGAGATTCCCGGCTTCGCACCGCCGCGCGCGGCCGGCCATCCCGGTGAGCTGTTGTCGGTCCGCATCGGTGAGCACCGGGTGCTGGTGCTGGCCGGGCGTGTGCACGCCTACGAGGGCCATGACCTCAGCCACGTCGTGCACCCGGTCCGGGCGGCCTGCGCGGCCGGGGCCGGCATCGTGGTGCTGACCAACGCGGCCGGCGGATTGCGCACCGACATGCGGGTCGGACAGCCGGTGCTGATCAGCGATCACCTGAACCTGACCGCGCGATCGCCGTTGGTCGGTGCCCAGTTCGTCGATCTGACGGATGCCTACGCCTCGCGGCTGCGGCGGCTCGCCCGGGAAGCCGACCCCGAGCTGGCCGAAGGCGTGTATGCCGGCCTGCCCGGGCCGCACTACGAGACGCCGGCCGAAATCCGGATGCTGCAGACATTGGGCGCCGACCTGGTCGGCATGTCGACGGTGCATGAAACGATCGCGGCCCGCGCGGCCGGGGCCGAGGTGCTGGGCATTTCGCTGGTGACCAACCTGGCGGCCGGCATCACCGGGACTCCGCTGAGTCACGCCGATGTGATGGCCGCCGGGGCCGCGTCGGCATCGCGGATCGGTGCGTTGCTTGCCGCCGTGATAGCCCGGATTTAGCGGCATGGTGTTGTGACACAACCATTGAAGTTCGGCACCGCGGGGCTGCGCGGCCCGGTGCGCGACGGCCCGGACGCCATGAACGTCGCGGTGGTGTCGCGTGCCACGTGGGCAGTGGCACAGGTGCTTGCCGATCGCGGCCTGGCCGGGTCGCAGGTGATCGTCGGGCGCGACGCTCGGCACGGCTCGGCGATCTTCGCCACGGTTACCGCGGAAGTGCTGGCCGCCGAAGGCTTTTCGGTGCTTTTGTTTCCCGTCCCGGTGCCCACGCCGGTGGTCGCATTCGCGGTGCGTCACACCGGCGCCGCCGCCGGGATCCAGATCACGGCCTCACACAATCCACCGTCCGACAACGGCTACAAGGTGTACTTCGACGGCGGCATACAGATCATCTCTCCCACCGACACTCAGATCGAAACCGCAATGGCGACAGCCCCTCCCGCTGGCCAGATCGCCCGAAAACCGGTGGCACCCGCGGAGACCGACCTGGTCGAGCGCTACGTCGAACGGGCGGCCGGGGTGCGGCGCGCCGCCGGTTCGGTGCGGGTAGTCCTGACTCCGCTGCACGGGGTTGGCGGCGCGGTGGCCGTCGAGACGCTGCACCGCGCCGGCTTCGAGCAGGTGCACACGGTCGGCGGCCAGTTCGCGCCGGACCCCGACTTCCCCACCGTCGCGTTTCCGAACCCCGAGGAGCCCGGTGCCACCGACGCGCTGCTCGCTCTGGCCGCCGATGTCGAGGCCGACATCGCGATTGCCCTGGACCCCGACGCCGACCGTTGCGCGGTGGGCATACCCACCGCGACGGGATGGCGGATGCTGTCCGGCGACGAAACCGGCTGGCTGCTAGGCGATTACCTCCTGTCTCACGAGCGCGCGGACGCTGCCGTGGTTGCCAGCACGGTGGTGTCCTCCCGAATGCTGGCCGAGATCGCCGCCCACTACGGCGCGGTCCACGTCGAGACCCTCACCGGCTTCAAATGGCTGGCGCGCGCCGATTCGAACGTGCCTGGCGGCAGCCTGGTCTACGCCTACGAAGAAGCGATCGGCCACTGCGTGGACCCGGCCGCGGTGCGCGACAAGGATGGCATCAGCGCCGCGGTGCTGGTGTGCGACCTGGTCGCCGCGCGCAAACAGCAGGGCCGTTCGATACCCGACGTGCTCGACGAACTCGCCCGGCGATACGGCGTGCACACGGTTGCGGCGGTGTCGCGCCGGGTCGCCGACAGCGCCGAGGCCGCCGAATTCATGCGGCGGCTGCGGAACGCCCCGCCCGGCAAGCTGGCCGGGTTCACGGCGAGCACCAACGATATCGGCGACGCGCTGATCTTCACCGCCGGTGACGACAACACCTCGATCAGGGTGGTGGTGCGGCCTTCAGGGACCGAGCCGAAGCTGAAGTGCTACTTGGAGATTCGCTGCGCGGCTACCGACGACCTGACTTCTTCCCGGACTTATGCCGATGCGCTACGCGCGGAGTTGGTCGCTTCGGTGGAGCACTGGTAAAAATGCGGGGCCCGAACTGGCGGTCGCCCGCATCGCCGAGACCCGGCACGATAAACGCCGACTTGTTGAGCCCTTTGTCGATGGCCGCGGTGAACACTCGCGCGTTCGGCGCTATTTTCTCCACTGCCGCAAGGCCTTCCGGCGCGGCCACCACACAGAGCACGCTGATATCGGTCGCGCCACGGCCCTGCAGCAGTTCGATCGTGTACGTCATCGACCCGCCGGTCGCCAGCATCGGGTCAAGCACCATGATCGGTCGGCCTTTGAGCTTCTCGGGCAACGATTCCATGTACGGAAACGGCTGATGGGTCTCCTCGTCGCGGGCGACGCCGACGAACCCGACCTCGGCCTCCGGGATCGCGGCATGCGCCTCGTCGACCATCCCCAGCCCGGCCCGCAACACCGGAACCAGCAGCGGCGGATTGACCAGTCGGCTCCCGAACGTCTCGGCCAGTGGCGTCCGGATCCGGACCGGCTCACTGGCCGCGTCCCGGGTGGCCTCGTAAACCAGCATCAGCGTCAGCTCGCGCAGCGCGGCCCGAAAGCCGGCCGCATCGGTGCGTTCGTCGCGCAGCGCCGTCAGCCGGGCTGCGGCCAACGGGTGATCAACCACGCGCACTTCCATTCACTCGAGGGTATATAACAATCCGACTTCGGTTGGCTAAAGTGCTGCTGACACGCTCGCGCGCCTGCCGTCGGTCGCACACTCGGGCTCATATGCTCCCCGGGTGTTTCGCGAGATTCAAAGTCCCAGAAGGATGATCAGCTGGGCGTGCCGCGCCCTCGTGGTGGCCGGCGCGGTGGCGCTCGCGTGGCTGGCGGCCACCCCGTTGGCTCCTCGCGTGATCGCCGCTGCCGCGCTGCCGCGGCCCGCGCACATCGTTATCGTGGTGGAAGAGAACCGCTCTGAGGGCCACATCATCGGCAGCCCGCAGAACCCGTTCATCAATGCCCTTGCCGCCCATGGCGCGAACATGGTCAAGTCGTTCGCCGAAACCCACCCCAGCGAGCCGAACTATTTGGCGCTCTTTGCCGGCAACACATTTGGGGTGACGAAGGACTCGTGCCCGGTCAACGCCGGCAATGCTCCCAACATGGCATCCGAATTGCTTGGCGCCGGCTACACATTCATCGGCTATGCCGAAGACCTGCCCGCCGTCGGCTCCCCCGCGTGCAGCGCGGGCAAGTACGCGCGCAAGCATGTGCCGTGGGCCAATTTCACCAATGTGCCGCCGGCGAATTCGGTGCCGTTCTCCGCATTTCCGATGGGCAACTACGACAGCCTGCCGACGGTCTCGTTCGTCATTCCCAACAACGACAACAACATGCACGACGGCTCGATCGCGCAGGGCGACGCCTGGCTGAATCGGCAGCTGTCCGGGTACGCCAACTGGGCGGTGGCCAACAACAGCCTGCTGATCGTGACGTGGGATGAGGACGACGGATCCGGTTCGCCAAGCAGCCACAACCAGATCCCGACGGTGATCTACGGCGCACATGTCCAACCGGGCACCTACAGCGAGCAGATGAGCCACTACAACGTGCTGTCCACCATCGAGCAGATGTACGGGCTGCCCAAGACCGGCAATGCGGCTCAAGCTCCCCCGATCGCCAGCATCTGGGGTGCGTAATCGATGGCCCGGCGCCATTGCGGCGCTCGCCGTCACCGGGCGTAGCGGCCACCGGGCCCGGCGGCTTCGTTGGCCGTCGCTATTCTGTGCCGCATGGCTGCTGACCTCGTCCCCATCCGTCTGAGCCTGTCCGACGGGGACCGCTACACCGTGTGGGCACCGCGCTGGCGCGACTCAGGCGACGAATGGGAGGCGTTCCTGGGCAAGGACGACGACCTGTATGCCTTCGAGGAGGTTGCCGATCTCGTCGCGTTCGTGCGGTCCGACGCCGACAACGACCTCGTCGATCACCCGGCGTGGAAAGACCTGACGACGGCGCACGCGCACAGTCTCGACCCCGTCGAGGACAAGCAGTTCGACCTGGTCGCCGTCGAGGAGCTGGTGGCCGAGAAGCCGACCGAGGAGTCGGTGGCCGCCCTGGCCGCCGCGCTGGCCATCGTGTCGTCGATCGGATCGGTGTGCGAGCTGGCGGCGGTGTCGAAGTTCTTCAACGGCAACCCCACCCTGGGCACGGTGTCCGGTGGGTTTGACCACTTCACCGGCAAGGCGGGCGGCAAACGCTGGAATTCAATCGCCGAGATCATCGGGCGCAGCTGGGACGACGTGATCAGCGCGATCGACGGCGTCATCAGCACTCCCGAGGTCGACGCGGCGGCGGCGGAAAAGGCCGCCGACGAACTCGCCGAAGAACGTGACGAGCCCGAAGAAGACACCGAGGACGAGTCCGACGACGAAGCCGTCGATGAGGCCGACGAAGCCGAAGACGATGAGGCTGAAGACGCCGACGAAGCCACCGACGACGAAGCCGACGAGGACGAGGACGAAGAGGACGCCGCGGCGGACGAAGTCGAGGAGCGCGCGCCCGGCGACACCGCCGTGCTGGGCAGTGACGAGGACTTCTGGATCCAGGTGGGTATCGACCCGGTCCGCATCATGACGAGTTCGGGCACGTTCTACACGCTGCGCTGCTACCTGGACGATCGCCCGATCTTCTTAGGCCGCAACGGACGGATCAGCGTGTTCAGCTCCGAGCGGACGCTGGCGCGCTACCTGGCCGACGAGCACGACCATGACCTGTCGGATCTGAGCACCTACGACGACATCCGTACCGCCGCGACCGACGGGTCCCTGGCCGTGGAGGTCACCGACGAGAACGTGTACGTGCTCAGCGGGCTGGCCGATGACTTCGCCGACGGGCCCGACGCCGTGGATCGTGACCAGCTCGACCTGGCCGTCGAGCTGCTCCGCGACATCGGTGACTACTCCGAGGAGAGCACCGTCGACAAGACCCTCGAGCCGGGCCGGCCCCTGGGCAAGCTGGTGGCCTACGTGTTGGAGCCCGGCTCGGTGGGCAAGCCCGCGTCGCCGTATTCGGCGGCGGTGCGGGAATGGGAGGAACTGGAAAAGTTCGTCGATTCGCGACTCCGGCGCGAATAGCACCCGTTTGACGGGCCATCGAGTCTCCTCTTTACTGGCGGCAGCGTCCGCCGGCGATCCAGGGCGGCCCGACGGGGAGGTGAACTGAATGTCGCTTCCAGTGATCGGACCGCTGCCGCTGTACGGATTCCAGCGTCCGGCCCTGTTGCTGTTCGGGTTGATCCCGCTGGCATTGCTCGCCGTTTACATCCTCGTCCAGGGCCGGCGCCGGCGCCGGCTGCGCCGGTACACCGATGCTGAAGTGCCCCAGTCGTTGTGGCGACACCTGCCGATTGCCGTGTCGCTGCTCAGCCTGGCGCTGCTGACCATCGCGCTGGCCACCCCGACCCACGACATGCGCATCCCGCGCAACCGCGCCGTGGTGATGCTCGTGATCGACAATTCGCAATCCATGCGCGCAACCGATGTCGAGCCCGACCGGCTCAAGGCCGCCGAGCAAGCCGCCAGCAAGTTCGCGGCTCAGCTGACGCCGGGTATCAACCTCGGACTCGTCGGGTTCGCGGGAACGCCCTACCTGCTCGTGCCGCCGACCCCGCAGCACCAGGCCACCATCGATGCCCTGCCGAAGCTGCAGTTCGGCGACGGCACGGCGACCGGTGAAGCCATCTACACCGCGCTGCATGCGATCGACGCGATCAACATCGCCGGCGGGGACACTCCGCCGCCGGCCCGGATTGTGCTGCTGTCCGACGGCGGCGAGAACCGGCCGACAGATCCCGGTGATCCGCACGACGGCGCCTACACCGCCGCGCGCCTGGCCAAGGACAAGGGCGTGCCCATCTCGACGATCTCGTTCGGCACCCCGACCGGCAGCATCAGCCTGGACGGGGTGCGAGTGAATGTCCCCGTCTCTGCGGACCAGATGAAGACGATCGCCCGGCTGGCCGGCGGACAGTCCTACACCGCGGCTAATCTCGCCGAGCTCAACAAGGACTACAACGACATCCAGAACGAGATCGGGTATCGCATCGTGGCCGGGCCCGGCGGTTCCGGTTGGCTGCGCCTCGGTGTGCTGACCGCCTTGATCGCCACGGTGTTGGCGCTGTTGATCAACCGGCGACTGCCGGCCTGATCCCGATCGCTCAGGCGGGCAGTCTGCGGTTGAGGAACAGCCCGGCCAAGACCGCGCCGGCCATCAGGACCGAACCGAGCAGCATCCACGCCAGGCTCGCGTCGCCCTTCACGGTCTCGTAGCCGATCTGGCGCTGCAGCGTCCCGTAGACCTCCTTGAGCGAATCGAGGCTGTTGGCATGGAACGCCTGGCCGTCGGTGATCTTGCAGATTTCCTGCAGGGTTTGATCATCGACCGGAACCGGGATGGTGGCGCCCTGATAGACGACGGTGCCGTCGGGCGTACCGAAGGAGATCGTCGATATCTGCACGCCCTGGTCCTTGGCCGCCCGCGCCGCGGTGAACGCTCCCTGCGGAGCGTTGGGGTCCAGCGGGACGTTCTCGGCGCCGTCGGACTCCAGCACAATGCGTGCCGGTGGCGGACCGTCGCCGCCGCCCATGACCGCACCGACCGTGGCAATTGCCTGCAGCGCGGTGAACAGACCTTCGCCAGTCGCGGTTTTCGGCGCCGGCTGCAGGCCGTCGATCGCGGCTTTCACGGCGCCGCGGTTCGTCGTCGGAGAAACCAGCAGGGTGGCGTTGGCCGCGAATGCCACCAGCCCGAGGTTGATGGCCGGCGTCAACTCGTCGGCGAATTGCTTACCGGCCTCCTGCGCGGCGGCTAACCGGTTCGGAGCCACATCGGTGGCGGCCATGGACTCCGAGACGTCGATCACCAGCATCACGACCGCGCGGTTGAGCGGAATCCGGACCTGGCTGGTCGGCCCGGCCATCGCCGTCGTCAGCAGCACCAGCGACGTCGCGAGCAGGATCGTCGGGACGTGCCGCCACCGGGACAGACGAGCAGGCGCGACGCGTTCCAGCACTTCCATGTTGGCGAACCGCAGCACCCGGCGCCGTCGGGCGAATTGCTGGACGACGTAGACCCCTATCACCAGCAGCACGACCAGAAGGACTAGGAAGAACCAGCCGTTCTGAAAGCCCGTGACCGACACCGGACCCAGCAGTGGCAACTTCATGTGAAATCACAGTATTCGTCCACTGTTAACGGCGCACGGCGCCCCGTTCAGCCTGCGACAAGGTCGCGACGCTGGGTGAACTTGATGTCGAGACTGCGCAGGTGAGTCTGCAGCCCCGCGTCCTGGACGGGAATCAAGTGGGCGGGCTTGTCGGTCTCGTTGAAGTGGGCGTGCCACATGCCCGGCGGCGTGGTGAAGGCACCGCCGGCCTGCCAATCCACCCGGATCGGATCGACGATATTGCCGTGCTCGTCCAGACGGGTGCCCAGCAGCGAGTAGCAGCCGCTGGGTGGCGCATCGAGGATCAAATCCAATGCGACCGACTGGTGCCGGTGCGGGCGCTGCTGCTGATTCGGTGGCAGCACCCCGAACATCGCCCACAGGACGTGGGTGATGGTCAGCGTCTGTTCCTGGTTCTCGTTAGCCAGCAGCACACTCACCCGGCTCTTGTCGTTGGCGCCGGGACGCGAGGCGATTTCCGCCAGCTTGGACACCGCGTCCGACCGGCGGAACTTGGTCGCCCGGAACCTCGGCTCGCGCGCTTCGGCCCCGAGATAGCGCAGCAGCGGCTCGTCGTGCACCCAGTACATGGCCGCCTCGGAGTCGGCGTAGAACACCGAGCGGGCACCCGCGGGCAGGGTCAGGAAGTCGCCCTTCTCCCACTTGACCAGCTGGCCGTTGACCGCGGCGAAGCCGTGCCCGAAGAGGACGTAGTACAGCTGCGAGGTGGCGTTGGGGCTGGTGTCGATCTGCTCGCCGGCGCGGATGCGCAGGAAGTTGGCCAGCAGCGCGGGACTGGTCGCCGCACCGGTCGTGATGCCCAGCTCCGTCGACAGATCCAGCGGCACCACACCGGTCGGCTGATCCATGTACACGTCGGGCCCGAACTGGGTAATTGGAACCTGCGGCGCAAATCCAGACCCGATCGGATTGGCGGCCTTGGAGTACTCGAAGTAGCAGGCGTCGTCCGCCCAGTCGGCGAAACGGCCCTCGAATCCGTACTCGGCCACGTTGGTCATCGGCGCGGGAATCGTCGGGTCCAGGTTCACTGCCACTGTCTGGGCTGGGTTCGCAGTGGACATTGCGCGTCTCCTTAAAACTGGGTGCATCTTGTGTTTGAATCGTATCTATCTTGTATCTTAGTGTCAATCCCAGCAGGTAGACTGGCTTGGTGTACCGTCATAGACGCAGTTGAGATACGACTTAGCTACCAGAAGGGGCGACGTGGCGGCAAAGGACTCCCGGCCGGGCACGGCCAAGGACCGCGCGCTGGACTACGTCAAGACGCAGGTGCTCACCGGAGCGTTTCCCGGCGGCGAGCTGATCAGCGAGGGTGACATCGCCAGCACGCTGGGGATGTCACGAACGCCGGTGCGCGAGGCCTTCCTGCGAATGGAGGCCGAGGGTCTGCTGCGGCTGTATCCGCAGCGCGGGGCTCTCGTTGTCCCGGTTTCGCCCGACGAGGTCCGCTCGGTCATCGAGGCCCGGTTGGTGCTGGAGCAGTTCGCCACCAGGAAGGTGGTCGGACGGGGTCCCGCCGCCTGCGCCGCAGTGTTCGAGCGGTTGTCGGGCGCGCTGGCGCGCCAGCGCGACGCCGCGGCCGCGGCCGACTGGCGAGAATTCGTCGACGCCGACCGGGCCTTCCACACCATCACCCTGGACGAGTCGGGGAACGGGATGTTGTCGGATTTCTACTCGTCGCTGCGCGACCGTCAGATGCGGATGATCGGTGAATCGTCGCTGCGCGAACCGGATCGGGTGACGACGATTCTGCACGAGCATCTCGGCATCGCCGAAGCGCTGCGCGACGGCGATCTCCCGGGCGCGCTGCAGGCCGTGCAGACCCACCTCGCCAGTACCGTGCGCGCGATCGGCCTCGCCGTCGATCCGTCGCTGCTCTGACTTGTCGGAGCCCGGGCCGACACGGTCGCCTGCTCGCGCCAAAACCGTCCAAATCCGAGTTCTGCCGTGCTAAAAATCCCTACTAGGTCACCCTCTTCGGGCGGGGGTTAACCGACGGCGCTTCGGCGCTTTACCCTGCCCACGAAAGGCAACGACGCCATGGATTTTGGGTTGCTACCGCCAGAGATCAACTCCGCTCGCATGTATGCCGGTCCCGGTTCGGGCCCGATGCTGGCCGCCGCGGCGGCCTGGGATGCGACGGCCGCTCAGCTGGAATCGGCTGCCAGCGGCTACTTTTCGGAAATCTCGGGGTTGGCCGGGCAGACGTGGCTTGGCCCGTCGTCGATGCGGATGGCTGCCGCAGCCGCACCCTATGTGGCGTGGCTGAACTCCGGTGCCGCGCAGGCCGTCCAAACCTCGGCGCAGGCGTATGCGGCGGCAGCGGCCTATGAGGCGGCGTTCGCGATGACAGTGCCCCCACCGCTGATCGCAGCCAACCGCGCCCAGCTGATGGCGCTGATCGCGACCAACTTTTTCGGACAGAACACCGCGGCGATCGCGGCCACCGAAGCCCAGTACGGCGAGATGTGGATCCAAGATGCCACCGCGATGTACACCTATGCCGCCGACTCGACGACCGTGAGCACCCTGACGTCGTTCAACGAGCCGCCGCAGACCACCAACCAGGCCGGGCAGAGTGATCAGGCCCGCGCGATGGCCCAGACCGTGGGTAAGACGACCAGCGCCCGCACCCAATCCCTGGTGCAGCAGGTGTCGACCAACATCACGGCCCAGCCCCCCGACTACACCATCTCCCTCCCGCCCGGCCAATCCGCCAACGTGTCTCCGGGCAGCGTCATCTCCGTCGGAAACAGCACCACCATGGCGGTCAACGCCGGCTCGGTCCTGTTGTCGCCCAACGACATCGCCGGCGGTTTCCTAGTCCACGCCACCAACGCTGCCTCCATCACCCTGCAGCCCGGCACCCTCTTCCTCGCCGGCCCTGGATGGTCGGAGGGGGGTGTCGCGGTCACACCCGGCCTCATCACCGTTGGCCCCACACCCGTCACCCTCACCTCCACCCCCCTGTTTCCCATAGTCGGGTCCACGGGCACCCTCAATGCCGGCTCCGTCATCCTCGGCCCGGGAACAAGCCTCACCACCAGCGCCGCCAACACCGCCACCGGCATCGCCGGCTTCGCCGGCGCGACCATCACCAACGTCTCCGGCACCGTCACCTATACCGCGGTCAGCCCGCTACCCGCATTGGCCACGGCGGCCAGCTCACCCGGCCTGGCCGGAACCGCCGGAATCCAACCCCAATTCAACGCCGACGGGCTCGCCGACTGGGCCCGCCGCCTCACCGAAGGCGAAGTCGCGGCGGCCGCTTTGGGGTAGGGCGTTTGTCGGAGCCCCTCGATATACTCGAACACATGTTCGATGCTTCGGTCTTGCTGACCCACATCACCGACGCCGCGCGCGCGGAAGCCCAGGCCGCGGCGGCTCGCCTGCTCGCGATCGGCGACCTGTTCAGGTTGCGGTTGGCCCAGCACGGCGACCGCGCGCAGTGGGCCGCGGACACCAGCGATGCGGTGGCCGCCGAAATCGCCGCCGAGCTCGGCACCAGCGTCGCTATGGGCCACAGCAACCTGCGTTACGCCCGCGCCATGCATGAACGGTTGCCGGCTGTAGCCGCCGTTTTTCGGGCCGGCGATATCGACTTCCGGCTGTTCCGGACCATCGTGTTTCGCACCGACCTGATCGTCGACGCCGAGGCGCTGGCCGCGGTGGATGCCCAGCTGGCCATCAAAGCACCGCGCTGGCCGTCGATGACCAGCTGGAAGCTCGCGACGGAGATCGATCGCGTAGTCACCAGGATCGACCGGGACGCGGTGCGCCGATCGCGCGAGTACGCGGCCGATCGCTATTTCCAGGTCACCGAGATGGACCCGGGAATGGCGCTGATCAACGGGACGGTTTTCGCGACGACGGGGCAAGCGCTCGATCGCCGGCTCGACGAACTCGCCAAGACGGTGTGCGATGACGATCCACGCACGGTCGGGCAGCTGCGCGCCGACGCGTTGGGCACACTGGCGGCCGGTGGCGACCGGCTGGCGTGCGGATGCGACAGCCCCGACTGCCCGGCCGGTTCGGCGCCCCGGCAGCCCAACTCCGTCGTGATTCACGTGGTCGCCGACAGCGCTACCGTGGACGGGTTCGGTGCGGCTCCAGGATTTCTCTACGGCGACGGCATCATCCCCGCCGAGATCGTGCGTGAGCTGACGAAATCAGCCAAGCTACAACCGATTACAACGCCGACGACTCCGGAATCCGGATATCTGCCGTCGCGAGCCCTGATGGACTTCGTGCGCGCCCGAGATCTCACCTGCCGGGCCCCGGGTTGCGACCGCCCGGCCACGCTCTGCGACATCGACCACACCGTGCCGCACGCCGACGGTGGTGCCACCCACCCGTCGAACCTCAAGTGCCTGTGCCGAAAACATCACCTGCTCAAGACTTTTTGGGGCTGGCGCGACCAGCAACTGCCCGACGGCACCATCATCTGGACACTGCCCGACGGGCACACCCACGTCACCACACCCGGCAGCGCTCTGCTCTTCCCCGCCCTGTGCGCCAGCGGCGACCCGCCGCCGGTCGTGAGGACGCCGGACACGCAGTCCGCCAACCGCGGAGCGATGATGCCGATCCGGATCCACACCCGCGCGCAGAACCGCGCCGCTTCCATCGCCGCCGAACGCCAGCACAATCGAACCTCCCGCGAAGCGCGCAAAAAGCGCTGGGAGTACGTCCACATTGGATCGTCCGATGACGACGAGCCGCCGCCGTTCTAGACGGTGGCTCGGAGGTGGCTAATGGTGGCGGATCGTCGCAGCGCTGTGCCGATGATTGCTCATCGGATCGCGCTCCGACTTCTGATGTTCGAGTTGCCGGATCAGCTCACGCTTTGCTTCGTTAAGAGCGTGGGTGATGTCCGGATTCTCAGCGACCGCGACTAGCGGCGCACGGCCGGGCAAGCTCGTCCGCAACGTGACGCGCTGCTCCTTGCCGTCGCGGTCCTGCAACGAGACTTCCACATCCAAGTCCCGCGGGTCCCATCGTCCGAGCAGGTGCGGACCGAGCGTCGATAACGCCTCCAACACGTGCGGGCGCTCTTTTTCTTTGAAGCCCGCACCGACATGGAGCACGTTCTCGCCGAAGATATCTCGCTGTTCGTCGTCAGATTTCATCTCGAGCGCCTAGCTGCTCAGCGACTCCGCTCGGGAATCGAATTCAGGGCGTGAAGTACATGTACCGCGAGGTCGCCGGCGGCGGCGTCGCCAATTGACGAGTGTGTCGTCAAGGTGTCCTGGATGAGTTTTACGCGCTTTTCATAGGGCGAGAGAACTGCTGGCTTAGTTGCCATGGTTACTTTCCCAAATCTTTTGAATCGGCGACGACACAACTTGAACAGTCATGTGACGATGTACCGCCGATAGATTCAGAGTACGCCGTTGCCGGCATGCACCGAGGGCAGGCTAACCGACCAGCACCGCGTAGCGCGGCTTGATCACCTCATCGATGACCGCCAGTCGCTCGTCGAACGGAATGAACGCTGACTTCATCGCATTGATGGTGAACCGCTCGAGATCGCTCCACCCGTAGCCGAAAGCCTGCACCAGACGGTGCATTTCGAGGCTCATCGTGGTGTCGCTCATCAGCCGGTTGTCGGTGTTGACGGTGACCCGGAACCGCGCCCTGGCCAGCAGATCGAACGGGTGGTCGGCAATGCTCTTGACCGCGCCGGTCTGCACGTTGGAGCTGGGGCATAGTTCCAGCGGAATTCGCTTGTCGCGCAGAATCGATGCCAGCCTGCCCAACTGGACGCCGCCTCCCTCGACGATCTCGATATCGTCGACGATTCGCACCCCATGACCGAGCCGGTCGGCGCCGCAGAACGCGATCGCATCGTGGATGGACGGCAGGCCGAACGCCTCACCGGCGTGAATAGTGAAGCGCGCGTTATGATCTCGCATATATTCGAAAGCGTCCAGATGCCGCGTCGGCGGGTTTCCGGCCTCGGCGCCGGCGATGTCGAAGCCGACAACGCCCTTGTCCCGGAACCGGATTGCCAGCTCGGCGATCTCGCGGGACAGCGCGGCGTGGCGCATCGCGGTGACCAAGAGACGCACGACGATCGGACGCCCGGCCGCGGCCGTCGCCTTCTCGCCGGCGGCGAAACCCTCCAGCACGGCGTCGACGATCTCGTCGAAGGACAGCCCGCGGTTGATGTGTAGCTCCGGAGCAAACCGGACCTCGGCGTAGACCACGGAGTCGGCGGCCAGGTCTTCCACGCACTCGTAGCCGACGCGGTAGAGCGCCTCGGGGGTCTGCATCACCGCCACGGTGTGCGAGAACGGCTCCAGGTACCGCTCCAGCGAGCCGCTGTGCGACCGGGTGCGAAACCAGGTCGCCAGCTCTTCGGCGTCGGTCGCGGGCAGCCCGTCGTAACCGATCTGGCCGGCGATCTCCAGCACGGTCGACGGACGCAATCCCCCGTCGAGGTGATCGTGCAGCAGCGCCTTCGGTGCCTTCTGGATCTGCCGCAACTCCAGCGGGGCGCTCATCCGACGATCCGATCGATGATCAGCGGCCGCGGCGCCGGTGCGGTGTCCCCGACGCCCCAGCCGCCGTCCAGCTCGGCCAGCGCGGCGCCAAGACGTTCGGGGGTGTCGGTGTAGAGGCTGAACAATGGCTCACCGGCCGCAACCGGCTCGCCCGGGCGCCGATGAATCCTGACCCCGGCACCGGCCTGGACCTGCCCGCCCGGGCGGGATCTACCCGCACCGAGTCGCCAAGCTGCTAGCCCCACTGCCATAGCGTCGATATTTCCCATTGTGCCGCTCCGCGGGGCGATCACGGTCTCTGAATGCGAACCGATTGGCAACGGTACCGACAAGTCGCCGCCCTGCGCGGCGACCAGCCGGCGGAATCGGTCCATCGCGGTGCCGTCGCGCAGCGTCTGGGCGGGATCGCGACCGTCGATCCCGGCCAGCTCGAGCATCTCGGCGGCCAGCCGCAACGTCAGCTCCACGACGTCGGGCGGCCCGCCGCCGGCCAGCACCTCCAGCGCCTCGGCAACCTCGAGCGCGTTGCCGACGGTCGCGCCCAACGGGCAGTTCATCTCCGTCAGCAGCGCACGCGTGGGCACGCCATGCGCCGCGCCCAACTCGACCATGGTGTGGGCCAGTTCGCGACACTGCGCCTCCGAGGCCATCAGCGCCCCGTCACCGACCTTCACGTCGAGCACCAGCGCGCCGATACCCTCGGCCAGTTTCTTGCTCATCACCGAGCTGGCGATCAGCGGCAGCGACTCGACCGTGGCGGTGATGTCGCGCAGCGCGTAGAGCTTCTTGTCGGCGGCTGCCAGCTGTCCGGCGGCGAATATCGCCGCCCCGATGTCGTACAGTTGTTGGCGCACTTGCCCAATCGAGATTTCTGCGGTGAAGCCCGGGATGGATTCCAGCTTGTCCAGGGTGCCGCCGGTATGGCCCAGCCCGCGCCCCGAGACCTTGGGTACCGCACCGCCGCAGGCGGCGACGATGGGCACCAAAATCAGCGTGGTCTTGTCGCCGACCCCGCCGGTCGAATGCTTGTCCACGGTGGGGACCCCAAGGTCGCTGAAATCCAGCCGGTCCCCCGACGCCAGCATCGCCGCCGTCCAGCTGGCGATCTCGCCGCGGTCCATGCCGCGCCAAAAGATCGCCATCAACAACGCCGCCATCTGCTCGTCGGCGACCCGGCCATCGGTGTAGGCATCAATGACCCAGTCGATCGCGGCGTCGGACAACCGGGCCCCGTCGCGCTTGGTCCTGATGACCGTCGGGGCGTCGAATGCGAAGTCGGTCAACGACGTTCCCGGGCCAGATCGTCGGCGTCGAACGGGTCGGGCAGCAGTTCCTCGAGGCGGCGGGGGCCGGCCGGATGCGCGATCAGCAGTTCGCGTCCGCCGTGCTCGAGCAGCAGTTGGCGGCATCGCCCGCACGGCATCAACAGCTCCCCTTGTGAGTCAACGCACACCACCGCAATCAACCGGCCGCCACCGGTCGAATGCAGGGCAGACACCAGTCCGCATTCGGCACAGAGACCCAGGCCATATGAGACATTTTCCACATTGCAACCGGTGACCACGCGACCGTCGTCGACCAGCGAGGCGGCACCCACGGGAAATTGCGAATACGGGGCATAAGCTCCCGCTGCTACTTGTATTGCTTTGTCCCGCAGCATATCCCAGTCAATGTCAGGCATACTGCCGCAACCCCAATCACCGATGGACTTACTCGAGAAAGCCACCCTAACTCTGACACGAAAACACTGGTCGCGGATAGCGCTGATTGGTTCCGGACGCACCGTTGCCGGGCTAAGCTCGATTGCCCGGCCTTAGTTTCGCGGACAACAGGTTATTAGCGGTTTTGAAGGCGGTGAGGACTGGTTTGAGCACACAGGCGACAACCGCAGATTCTGCATCCCCGACACCCCCATCGGAGTCGTCACGCAAGCGGCGCCCACCACGGACCCTCTATCGGGGAGATCCGGGCATGTGGTCGTGGGTCCTGCATCGCATCACCGGCGCGACGATCTTCTTCTTCCTGTTCGTGCACGTTCTGGATACCGCGCTGGTCCGGGTGAGCCCGCAGACCTACAACGAAGTGATCCAGACCTACAAGACCCCAATCGTGGGCCTGATGGAGTTCGGCTTGGTCGCGGCGGTGCTTTTCCACGCACTCAACGGGATCCGCATCATCTTGATCGACTTCTGGTCGGAGGGCCCCCGCCACCAGCGGCGGATGCTGTGGATCATCGCCGTCATCTACCTGCTGGTCATGGTGCCGGCCGCGGTGGCCATCGGCATTCACATGCTGGAGCACTTCCGATGAGCAGTCCCGACCTTCAGCTGGGCTCCCCAAACCCAAGAGGCGACGTAGCGCCGGTCCAGCAGCGCAGCCACGATCGCCCGGCCAGCCTGGACAATCCGAGGTCACCGCGGCGGCGCGCCGGCATCCCCAACTTCGAGAAATTCGCGTGGCTGTTCATGCGGTTTTCCGGCGTCGCGCTGGTGTTCCTGGCGATCGGGCACCTGTTCATCATGCTGATGTGGGAAAACGGCGTTTACCGCATCGACTTCAACTACGTGGCGCAGCGCTGGGCGTCGCCGTTCTGGCAATTCTGGGACCTCGCGCTGCTGTGGCTGGCGCAATTGCACGGCGGTAACGGCCTGCGCACCATCATCGACGACTACAGCCGCAAAAACAGCACCCGGTTCTGGCTGAACAGCCTGCTGCTGTTGTCGATCGGGTTCACGTTGGTGCTGGGGACCTACGTATTGATGACGTTCGACCCCAACATTTCCTGATTGAGGGAGGCAACCGGAGTTGATCCAGCAACACCGATACGACGTGGTGATCGTCGGCGCGGGCGGTGCCGGAATGCGGGCAGCCGTCGAGGCCGGCCCGCGGGTTCGCACCGCGGTGCTGACCAAGCTCTACCCCACCCGCAGCCACACCGGGGCCGCCCAGGGCGGCATGTGCGCCGCGCTGGCCAACGTCGAGGACGACAACTGGGAATGGCACACCTTCGACACCGTCAAGGGCGGTGACTACCTGGCGGACCAGGACGCCGTCGAGATCATGTGCAAGGAAGCCATCGACGCGGTGCTCGACCTGGAGAAAATGGGGATGCCGTTCAACCGCACCCCCGAGGGCCGCATCGACCAGCGCCGGTTCGGCGGTCACACCCGCGACCACGGCAAGGCCCCGGTGCGCCGGGCCTGCTACGCGGCCGACCGCACCGGTCACATGATCCTGCAGACGCTCTACCAGAACTGCGTCAAGCACGACGTCGAGTTCTTCAACGAGTTCTACGCACTGGACCTGGTGCTCACCCAGACCCCCAGCGGCCCGGTGGCCACCGGCGTGGTCGCCTACGAGCTGGCGACCGGCCGCATCCACGTCTTCCACGCCAAGGCCGTCGTACTGGCCACCGGCGGTTCGGGCCGGATGTACAAGACCACCTCCAACGCGCACACACTGACCGGTGACGGCATCGGCATCGTCTTCCGCAAGGGACTTCCGTTGGAGGACATGGAGTTTCACCAGTTTCATCCGACCGGCCTGGCCGGTCTGGGCATCTTGATCTCCGAAGCCGTGCGCGGCGAGGGGGGCCGGTTGCTCAACGGCGAGGGCGAGCGCTTCATGGAGCGCTACGCCCCGACGATCGTCGACCTCGCTCCCCGCGACATCGTCGCCCGCTCAATGGTTCTCGAAGTGCTGGAGGGTCGTGGCGCCGGCCCGCACAAGGACTACGTCTACATCGACGTCCGCCACCTCGGCGCGGACGTGCTGGAAGCCAAGCTGCCCGACATCACCGAGTTCGCCCGCACCTACCTGGGCGTCGACCCGGTGCACGAGCTGGTGCCGGTCTACCCGACCTGCCACTACGTGATGGGCGGCATCCCGACCACCGTCACCGGACAAGTGTTGCGGGACAACACCTCCACCGTCCCGGGTCTGTACGCCGCCGGTGAGTGCGCGTGCGTGTCGGTGCACGGTGCCAACCGGTTGGGCACCAACTCGCTGCTGGACATCAATGTCTTCGGCCGGCGCGCCGGTATCGCCGCGGCCAGCTACGCCCAGGGCCACGACTTCGTCGACATGCCACCGGATCCGGAGGCGATGGTAATCGGGTGGGTGGCCGACATCCTGTCCGAGCACGGCAACGAGCGCGTCGCGGATATCCGTGGCGCCCTGCAGCAGACGATGGACAACAACGCCGCGGTGTTCCGCACCGAGGAGACACTCAAGCAGGCGCTCACCGACATCCACGCGCTCAAGGAGCGCTACTCCCGAATCACCGTGCACGACAAGGGAAAACGTTTCAACAGCGATTTGCTGGAAGCCATCGAGCTGGGCTTCTTGCTGGAGCTGGCCGAAGTCACCGTGGTCGGCGCCCTGAATCGCAAGGAGTCCCGCGGCGGCCACGCCCGGGAGGATTACCCGAACCGGGACGACGTCAACTACATGCGCCACACGATGGCGTACAAGCAGGGCAGCGAGCTGTTGAGCGACATCACGCTCGACTTCAAACCCGTCGTGCAGACGCGCTACGAACCCAAAGAACGGAAGTATTGATGTCTGTTGACACGGCGGACGAGACGCAGGACCCGCCGTTGCCGCCGGTCCCGGACGGCGCGGTGATGGTGACCCTCAAGATCGCCCGATTCAATCCGGACGATCCCGATGCGTTCACCAAAACTGGTGGCTGGCAAAGCTTTCGGGTTCCCTGTCTGCCCAGCGACCGGCTGCTCAACCTGCTGATCTACATCAAGGGTTATCTGGACGGCACGCTCACCTTCCGGCGGTCCTGCGCCCACGGAGTGTGCGGGTCGGACGCGATGCGGATCAATGGCGTGAACCGGCTGGCCTGCAAGGTGCTGATGCGAGACCTGTTGCCCAAGAAGGTTGGCAAGCCGCTGACCATCACGGTGGAACCCATCCGCGGGCTGCCCGTGGAGAAGGACCTGATCGTCGATATGGAGCCGTTCTTCGACGCCTATCGCGCGGTGAAGCCGTACCTGATCACCACCGGCAACCCGCCGACCCGGGAGCGGATCCAAAGCCCGACCGACCGTGCCCGCTACGACGACACCACCAAGTGCATCCTGTGCGCGTGCTGCACCACCAGCTGCCCGGTGTTCTGGAGCGAGGGCACCTACTTCGGTCCCGCCGCGATCGTCAACGCGCACCGGTTCATCTTCGACAGCCGCGACGAGGCCGCCGGTGAGCGCCTCGACATCCTCAACGAGGTCGACGGCGTGTGGCGTTGCCGCACCACGTTCAACTGCACGGAGTCCTGCCCGCGTGGCATCCAGGTCACGAAGGCGGTCCAGGAGGTCAAGCGCGCGCTGCTGTTCTCACGCTGAGAGCACCGGCGTTGTACTCGGCGACCAGGTCCTCGACCACGGCCAGCCAGGCCTGTTCGTCGATGCAGAGCTGGCTGGCAGTGAGCACCACGCGGTCGGGTTCTCCGGGCAGCAAGGAGACCGCGAACAACCTGCCGGTGTGCATGTCGAAACTGGCGAGTTGACGCGCGACGACGTCGGTGACGGTGCCGCCGGGGGGTTCGACCGCCCAGCCCCATCCGCCGCCCGGGCGAGTCATCCAGATGTTCAGCCTCGATTCGAACACGGTGCCCAGGTCGGGGTGAGCGGCGAAGACCGCGTCGACCGCCGCGCGGATGCGCCCCTGGTCAAGCCCCGATTCGGCGACCAGCACCTCGGTGTGGGTGGCGGGCTCGATGTCTTCCAATCGCGGCGGCTCGTCGAAATAGCAGTACGTCATGACCCCAGACTTGCCGGGGATCCTCAGCGGATTCTTGGCAAATTCTTGGGATCAAAAATGCCGGCGTCGGTCACACTTGGCTGACCTGTGTCGTCTGAGGGGTATGACACAGAAAACCCGTATCGAGCCCCTACCGCCCAAGCGCGCCGGCCTACTGACCCGCGCCATGTACCGGGTCGCCAAGCGCCGCTATGGCCAGGTTCCCGAACCGTTCGCCGTGGCCGCGCATCATCGCCGGCTGATGATCGCCGGCGCCGTGCACGAGACCATGATCGACCGGGCCTCACGGACGCTGCCGGTCAGCGTGCGTGAGCTTGCGGTGTTCTGGACCGCGCGCACGATCGGCTGCGCGTGGTGCGTCGACTTCGGGTCGATGCTGCAGCGCCTGGACGGGCTGGACATCACGCGGCTCAAGGAAATCGACAACTACGCCACCTCAACGGCTTTCACCGACGACGAGCGCGCCGCCATCGCCTACGCCGAAGCGATGACCACCGATCCGCACACCGTCACAGACGAACAGGTCGCCGACCTGCGGGCCCGCTTCGGCGATGCCGGGGTGATCGAGTTGACCTATCAGATCGGAGTGGAGAACATGCGCGCACGGATGAACTCCGCGCTGGGCATCACCGAGCAGGGCTTCAATTCCGGTGACAGCTGCCGGATCCCGTGGGCGACCGCCTAAAGCCGAGCCTTGCGATCATGACGCAGGGGTTGGCTGCGCCGCCTCGCCGAGCGTGCCGAGGCGATGCGGGCGACCAGAGGTCACCCGTGGCCGGTACCGCATGGAGTGCCAGAGGTCACGTGTCTGCATCAGCCAAAAAGCGGCGAACTCAACGATGAGGGCGATCTCCAACCACAAGACTGCATGTCCGGGCTCGATGCCGCCGATGCCCAGAATGACAACGACCAGCGCGATCAGCGTGACAGTCAAGAAAATCGCGATCACTGCGTACATCTTCGCTTCGGGTTTCCCTTCGAGTGCCGCATAGGACGCATAGAAGATCGCGACTACGACAACGCCGGCGAACAGCCCGAGGGCCGCCAGGCGGTGCGCATTCGCTTTGAACTGATCTGGCGCCGCGACGAACCAGACGATGCCGGCGACTAGATAGAGAACTGCCACCGCCGAGACCGCCACCTGACCGCCTCCCAGTAAGGATTTCGCGAAGCGCGGGGCCCAACCCGCGGCCTGCGCTGCCTGCTGGGCGGCGCTAGAGGTGTGGGTGGCGCTGCTCCGCCGCCTGACCACTTGGTACGTCACGACGATGACGGCCCCCGTGACGAGTAGGGAGCTGAAGTTGTTGACTGACCCGACGGCGCCGTTCGCATCGGTGGGTAGCGAGAGCCCGCAGGCCGGTTCCGCGTCGCCGCCGTCTGCGGGACCCAGTGTCACCGGTACAAGTGCGACGACGATCGCGAGAACGCCAGCGACGTCGAGAACTACTTCCTCTGCCAGAACAGTGCCCTGATATGCGATCAGCATCACACCAATCGCAGATAGCGACGCGACGAATACCGCGTGTGATGTCGTGTAGTAGAAGGCGCTCAGCGACGTCTGCACACACTGCGTCGAGATCGAGGTCTCGGCAACGGAGATGAGGAGCCAGACAACCGCCGCTACCAGGCCGAGCCTAAGGTACCTGTACGTCTTCACGGTGTCGTCAGAAAGTGTCTTGTCTGTCATTCTTTTTCCTAACGGGTCTTTAACGTTGTGACGCTGGATGATTCGGCTTGCCGTATATCCCGCAACGCACCGTGCTCGGCGGCCAACGCGTTGATGCTCGCTGCTATCGCCTCTAGAAAACATACGCCGTAGACCAAAGAAAATTACCCGGTCTTGCAATGCTCAACCTGTGTGCTCAGTCACGGCTGCGCGCTACGATCGGATCCGTTCTACCGCACGGATACTCAACTTCGTCGGTCTCGGCGGCCGGTTCGCCGAAGCTGCCGCGCAACGCTAGTCGAGCGTCAGGCGATGGTCTCCTCGTGAATCAACAATGGGGTCGGGTCGAGGCGGGCGACCTGGAAGTAACGGACCCGCATGGGTTGTCCCGCTCCGCGCAGGTCCAGAATCTGAAAGCCGCGGTGGTACCAGCCCCCATCCTGGCCAAGCTGAAGGTCGCGCTGCTTGAGCGGCACCGGATACGGCGTCGCGTACGGCCGATCCCTGACGTTGACGGACATCGCCGCGTGGCCACAGCAGCGCCCCTTGGGCAGGCGCCGCAACGTGGGCGCATCGGTGCTTGGGTCCGGGGGCCAGTCCGGCGGCAGATAGTCGTCAACGAAGATTTCTAAGTTGTGCTCGTGACCCCAAAACCAGGCAGCCACCTGCAGACCCAAAATGGGGTCGAGCTGGCGCCACAGATCAGTGTCAATCCAGATTCGGTTGAGATCGGCAGGGTCGGCGTGGATGCCTCCGCCGGGCGCCGTCACCTGCCGCTGCGCCTTTCCGATCTCCCAACGGGCCGTGTACAGCTGATGATGGGAGAGGAGCACCGACCGGCCGGGGAATGACGTTGCGTGCCGGATGTGCCAGGCCGCTTCGTCATTGCGCAGGCGCACCATATCTGTGTCGAGCGTCGGTACCACAACGGCAGGCGACGAGGGATCGAGTGGAATGTCGGGGTCGCGGCGGTGTAACACCGCAAGTGCCGCCTGCTGCGCCGCCACGGGCATGCTGATCGTGTGGCCGAAGAAGCCGGTGTCCATCCCGAGGAATTGCCATTCGTCGTCCGCCGAGCGCAGCGCAAAATAGCTGGCGGACTGGCGCTGGTCGGGCGTGACCCGCAACGTCCCGCCGTCCAGGCAGGCCAGGTATGCGTGGCCGCCGGTAAAATACTCGTGGTTGCCCGGCACGCCGAACACCGGTGCGCGGTGGCCGGCGGTGGCGAACACCGATTCGAACGGCCCGATGTAGCGATGGTCGAACTCGAAGGTGGTCCCAGAGTAGTAGACGTCTCCAAGGTGCAGAATCGCGTCCGGCTTGAACGACAGCGCGGCCTCCAGCGTCGCGACGGCCAGATCGGTGCCGGTGCCGACGTCGCCGATGACGACGATCGTTGCGTCGGCGGGAAGCCGCCAGTCGATCACCCCGAAGTCGGCGTCCCCGTTGCCGCCGTCGGGCGTCTGCCAGGAGCGGTACGCGGGAGTGCCGGCGAGGTGATAGGGGTACTTGGCGTAGTACTCGAAGTACTTCTCTCCCAACTGATCCAATGCCGAGTCCTGGTGAGCGAACGTCCTCAGCTGCTGCTGAAGCTGGGATACCAGGAGGGGATCGTTGTTCAGCCTCGCGTGCGCGACCCGCTGCTGCAACTCGGACAGGTAGGCAGCGACCCTCGGGTCCGGTTCGCCGGGCCGGGGCCGCCGGACCGGACGTCCGGCTTCTAGCGCCTGCAGATGCCTGTCGATGCCCGCCAGCGTGGAGTTGGCGCCCCAATCGACATCGGCTGCGCGGCCGGCCGGACCGCCCAGCACCTCGGCGGCCACCGAGCGCCACAGCGCGGCATGGAGATTCTCCGAGTAGACGACGGGTCGAGGCGTCCACACCGGTTCAGCAGGTGTCGCGATGTCATCCGGCACCTTGGCGATTCTAAACATCCCAAGGGGATTGACGGTTCGCCGCGATAGTTAAGGCCTATCAAGGCCTTTCATGGACGAGACCGGGCAAACTCACCGGGCCACCTCGCGCAACGGGGAGCCGGTGAACTTGTCGGGGTTGGCGATATCCCATAGGGCGCAGACTTTTCCGTCGCGCACCGTCATGGCCATGATCCGCGGCATCATCTCCCGGTACCCGTCGCTGGCGGGGCAACCGGCCGTGTAGCCGCCGAGTTCGCCATTGACCAGCCCCAGCTGATATGAGGTGAACATCGCTGGGCCGTAGCGGCGGGCCAAGCCGAACATGAACCGGGCCACCTTCTCCGCCCCGTGGATGACGTTAATTGCGGTGGACGCCTTGCCGTTCGAATCGCCGGTCAGGGTCACGTCCGGATGCAGCAGCGACACCACTGTTTCCAGGTCGCCCTCGGCCATCGCGGCCAGCAGCTGGCCGACCACCTCGTTGTGCGACGGATCGGGTTTCGGCGGCGCCGGGTCCCCTTGCCGATGCAAGGCCTTGCGGGCCCGCGACGCCAGCTGCCGGGCGGCGGGCTCGTTGGTGCCCAGCACCTCGGCGACTTCGGAGAACGGCAGGGAGAACCCGTCGTGCAACACGAACGCGACCCGC
Organism: Mycobacterium sp. Dal123C01; assembly: GCF_052566995.1. Taxonomy (NCBI): domain Bacteria; kingdom Bacillati; phylum Actinomycetota; class Actinomycetes; order Mycobacteriales; family Mycobacteriaceae; genus Mycobacterium; species Mycobacterium sp. Dal123C01. The sequence continues at coordinate 101,863 of NZ_CP199580.1, forward strand.
TGATCCGGCGACAGCCGCTCGAGCACCACCATCGCCGCAAACCGGGCGTCCTCGCGGGCCACCACCGAGGACAGCGGATCGGCACCGTCGAAGCCGGTCACCACCGGCTCGGGCAGCCAGTTACCGGTGTAGGTCTCGCGGCGGTGCGCGGCCGACCGCAATCGGTCCAGTCCGAGCCGGCTCACCACGGTAGTCAGCCAGGCGCGCAGGTCGGTGATCGCTTCTCCCTTTTTGGGGTCCTGCTTGTCCCAGCGCAGCCAGGCGTCCTGGACGATGTCCTCCGCGTCGGCGACGGTGCCCATCAGCCGGTACGCGACCGCCATCAGATGCGGCCGTAAGGCTTCGAAATCACTGACCTGCGTTAAGGTCATGCGCCCCAGCCTACTTGACAGGGCACGTTGTCAAGCGCGTCTGAACGGGTTCTGTGCGCACTTCCCAAGCGACGATGAAGTGTCCGCCCAGTTAATGGTTGTGGACGACGACGAACAGAGCGAATAGAGCATTGGGGGATGCGATGACGGGGCAATTTGACGGCAAGGTTGCATTCATCACGGGCGCCGCCCGCGGGCAGGGTCGCGCGCACGCGGTGCGATTCGCCGAGGAAGGCGCGGCCATCATCGCCGTGGACATATGCGAGCAGATCGACACCGTCGCCTATCCGATGAGCTGCCGAGAAGATCTGGACGAGACGGTCAACCTGGTGGAGAAGACCGGCGGCCGCATCATCGCTGAGCAAGCCGACGTGCGTGACTTTGCCCGGCTGCAGTCGGTCCTGGCCGACGCCGTAGCCGAGCTCGGCCGCCTTGACTTTGTTCTCGCGAACGCCGGCGTGGCGCCGGGCATCGGTCTCGCGCACCCGACGGTTAGTGCGTACGTAGACGCGATCGACGTGATGCTCAACGGCGTCTACTACACGATCGAGGCGGCACTGCCGCACCTACTCGAGCACGGAGACGGCGGGGCAATCGTCATCACCAGCTCGGCAGCGGGCTTCAAATCGATCGTGCGCACCTTCGAGATGCGGAACCCGGGCCTCGCCGGCTACACCGCCGCCAAGCATGGGGCCATCGGGTTGATGCGCTACTACGCGACCGCGTTGGCGGAGAAGGAGATTCGGGTGAACTCCGTGCATCCGACCGGGGTGGCAACGCCGATGATTCAGAACGAGATGATGGATGATCAACCGTCGTTCGCGGCGGTCTTCGCAAACCTGCTGCCCGTCGGAGCGATTGAGCCCGAGGACGTCACCGAGGCGATGGTCTACCTGTGCGGCAGGTCCGGTCGCTACGTCACCGGCGTGACGCTGCCAATAGACGCGGGCATACTGCTCAAATAATCGGCGCGAGCGTAACGCCACAATCATTCTGGCCGCCGAAAGCCGCAGTGGCGTTACGCTCGCGGCAATGACTGACAACCTTTGGCTGCACTTCACCCGGCACGGTCCGGACTTCACGCCGCCCATCATCACGCGCGGCGAGGGTGTCACCATCTTCGACGACCGCGGCAAGAGCTACCTGGACGGGCTATCCGGGTTGTTCACCGTTCAGGTCGGCCACGGCCGTACCGAACTGGCCGAGGTCGCGGCCCGCCAAGCGAGCACGCTGGCGTTCTTTCCGCTCTGGGGCTACGCCACGCCCACCGCGATCGAGCTCGCCGAGCGTCTGGCTCATTACGCCCCGGGCGACCTGAACCGGGTCTTCTTCACCTCCGGCGGTACCGAGGCCGTCGAAACCGCCTGGAAAGTGGCCAAGCAATTCTTCAAGCTGACCGGTAAACCCGGGAAACACAAGGTGATTTCGCGAGCGATCGCCTACCACGGCACCACCCAGGGCGCGTTGGCGATCACCGGACTGCCGCGGTTCAAGGAGCCGTTCGAACCCGTGACGCCGGGCGGCTTCCGGGTGCCGAACACGAACTTCTACCGCGCACCCGAACCGTTCAGAGCCGGTCTGGAAACCGACCAGAAAGCCTTCGGGCAGTGGGCCGCCGACCGGGTCGCCGAGGCGATCGAGTTCGAAGGACCCTCGACCGTGGCCGCGGTGTTCCTGGAACCGGTGCAGAACGCCGGCGGCAGTATCCCCGCTCCCCCAGGCTATTTCGAGCGAGTCCGGGAGATCTGCGACGAGTATGACGTGCTGCTGGTCTCCGACGAGGTGATCTGCGCGTTCGGCCGGATCGGGTCGATGTTCGCCTGCGACGACGTCGGCTACGTGCCCGACATGATCACCTGCGCCAAGGGCATGACGTCGGGCTACTCGCCGATCGGCGCGATGATCGCCAGCGACCGGTTGTTCGAGCCGTTCAACGACGGCGCCACGATGTTCCCGCACGGGTATACCTTTGGCGGCCATCCGGTTTCGGCCGCCGTCGGGCTGGCCAATCTCGACATTTTCGAGCGCGAGGGCATCAACGACCACGTCAAGACCAACGCGCCGATCTTCCGCGCCACCCTGGAAAAGCTGTACGACCTGCCCATCGTCGGCGACATCCGCGGCGAGGGTTACTTCTACGGCGTCGAACTGGTCAAGGACAAGGCGACCAGGCAAACCTTCACCGACACCGAACGCCGGTCGCTGCTGGGCTACGTGTCGTCGGCCCTCTTCGAGGCGGGGTTGTATTGCCGCACCGACGATCGCGGCGATTCCGTCGTCCAGTTGGCGCCGCCGCTGATCAGTGGTCAGGCGGAGTTCGACACGATCGAATCGATCCTGCGCGGCGTGCTCAGCGAGGCGTACACGCGCCTCTAGCGGTACCGGTGGCCATCACCAGCTGGCGGGCGTGGGCCGCGCTCGGGTTGCTCACGAACCGCGATAGCGAGTTGCACAGCCAGGCGAGCGCGGACCGCGCATCGGGATCCGGTGTGGCGTCGCGATGCATCTCCAGCTCGGTCAACACCTGGTCGAGTCCGGTGCGCCGCACCTGGGTCGATTTCTCCACCTGTTTGAACAGCTGTTCCAGCGATCGCGGGGCGGTACCGGACCCATTGGTGCCTTCGCGCTGGCGCCGCCACTTTGACCACACTCGCTCGTTTGGAATGGCAATCCTCAAGTCGGTGGACATTGGCCCTCGCCAGCGTAGTGCGTCGGCCCGGCCGCGCTCCGGATGTAGATGTCACATCTGCCTCAGCAGTCACAGCGCGGCTCCCCCAAATCGGGCGGCCAATCGCCTAGTCTGCTCAATCAATGAGGTTCATACGTTCTGTATCATGCCTGGCAGCGGCCATTTTCATGGTCGCCGCTCCGGTCACGCTGGGTGCGCCGGCGGCGATCGCTGAGCCGAGCCCCGGACCTAATGCGGGGGCGCCAAATTGCCCGTACAAGGTGAACACCCCGGCCGCGGTGGACTCGTCGGAGGTGCCTCAAGCCGGTGACCCGCCGATCCCGCTGGCAGTGCCCCCCAAGCCGGTGGGCGGCGACGCGCTGAGCAGCTGCGGCATCGTCGCGGCGCCGGACACACCGGCGCTGCCCACCGACGTTTCCGCCGAGGCATGGGTGGTGGCGGATCTGGATAGCGGCGCAGTGATCGCGGCCAAGGATCCGCACGGCCGGCACCGCCCGGCCAGCATCATCAAGGTGCTGGTCGCGATGGCGTCCCTGAACACACTGCCGCTCAACAAATCAGTGGTCGGAACGGCCGACGACGCATCAGCCGAGGGCACCAAGGTCGGCGTGGACGACGGCGGCGTCTACACCGTCAACCAGCTGCTGCACGGGTTGCTGATGCACTCGGGCAACGACGCGGCGCACGCGCTGGCCATGCAGCTGGGCGGGATGCAGCAGGGACTGGAGAAGATCAACGTGCTGGCCGCCAAGCTCGGCGGCCGCGACACCCGGGTGGCCACACCGTCGGGGCTGGACGGGCCCGGTATGAGCACCTCGGCCTACGACATCGGCCTGTTCTACCGATACGCCTGGCAAAACCCGACTTTCGCCGACATCGTCGCGACCCGGACCTTCGACTTCCCCGGCCACGCCGACCACCCCGGCTACGAGCTGGAAAACGACAACCAGCTGCTCTACAAGTATCCGGGTGCGCTGGGCGGTAAGACCGGCTACACCGACGATGCCGGTCAGACCTTCGTCGGCGCGGCAAACCGCAACGGCCGGCGGCTGATGGCGATATTGATGCACGGCACCCGGCAGCCGATCGCACCCTGGGAGCAGGCGGCGCACCTGCTCGACTACGGCTTCGCCACCGCGCAGGGCACCCAGGTCGGCGCGCTGATCGAACCCGACCCTTCTTTGGCGCCCAGGCAGGACAGCGCCGCCGACCCGCACAGCAACGGCGCCCAAGCCGCGGGGTTGCTGCCGTCGGCCGACGCGTTGCCAGTGCGGGTGGGTGTTGGCATCATCGGCGCCATTGTCGTGTTCGCGTTGATCATGGTCGCGCGCTCGATGAACCGCCGGCCCCTACATCAGCACCGTTGACCGCCAAAGTTTGCTGTGGCACCGTCTCTGGGATGACTGAAGCCCTGTACGAGGATTCCGGCCTCCGGCTCGACGAGGACGGGATTACCATTCGGCGCTACTACTTCCCGCTGGCCGCGTCCAAGCGGATCGCCTACAGCGAGATCCAAAGCATCAAGTCCGAGCAGATGACCTGGAATTCCGGCAAGGGCAGGATCTGGGGAGCGACCGACCCGCGCTACTGGTTCCCGCTGGACATCCGCCGGGGCCGCAAGCAAACCCTGCTGGTGCTTGGGCTCGGCCGACGCGTGCGGCCGTGCATCAGCCCCGACGACCCCGCCCGTGTGATCGAGTTACTCCGCGAACGGGTACGGCCGAGCTGAGCCACATAACGATTAGCTGAAAGCCTCGATGCTTTAGCGCATCGACGGTAGCGTCTAACTCGCTAACGCAACGAAATATCAAATTGTTATAGCGACCCGGTGGCAGGCACGGGGGTAAAGATGAGTTCGGTTACCCGAGTCGTCAAGCGAATGTGGTTGCTGCTGGCCGTCATCACCATCGCCAGTGTTGCGGGGTTGGGTATCTATCGCCTCCATAGCATGTTCGGTGTTCACGGACATCCCGTTGTCAGAGTCAAGGCCGATCTCGACGATCCGTTGTTCGACCCGAAACGCGTGACCTATGAAGTCTTCGGCCCCGCCGCGACCGCAAAGATCGCCTATTTGGACCCCGACGCGCGCGTGCAACGGCTGGAAAATATTCCGCTGCCGTGGTCGCAAACGGTGGCGACGACGCTGACTTCGGTCACCGTCAACCTTTTGGCGCAAAGCAATGGCAGCGTGATCGGGTGCCGGATCATGGTGAACGGCACGACGAAGGACGAGAGATCCGAGACCGGACCGAAAGCCCTGACCTTCTGCCAGGTGAACGCCGGATGAGCGAAACATCCGAGGCTTCCAGTCCCCCGTTGTTGCCAAGGATGATCCGCCGGTTTGCGGTGCCGATCGCGCTGTTATGGCTGGGGCTCACCGCAATCCTGAATATCGCCATCCCGCAACTGGAAGTAGTAGGCAAAGAGCACTCGGTTTCGATGAGCCCTGCGGGCGGCGCTTCGATTCAGGCGCTCAAGCGGGTGGGTCAGGTGTTTGGTGAGTCCGGTTCCGATACCGCGGCCACGATAGTGCTGGAAGACGAGAAACCACTCGGCGATGACGCTCACCGTTTCTATAGCGAACTGTTGCGGCGGCTTTCGGCCGATACCCGGCACGTCGCGCACATCCAGGACTTCTGGAGTGATCCGCTGACCGCCGGCGGATCGCAAAGTGCGGACGATAAAGCCGCCTATGTCGTGGTCTACCTCGCCGGCAAGAATGAAACTGCGGCATACAATTCGGTTTACGCCGTGCGGCATATCGTGGAGACCACGCCGGCGCCGCGCGGGATCAAGGCATATGTGACCGGTTCGATGGCGCTGATCGCCGATCAATCGGAGGCGGGCGACAAAAGCATTGCCAAGGTCACCCTGATTACCGGCGTGGTGATCGCGGCGATGTTGCTCTTCATCTACCGGTCCTTCGTCACGATGATCCTCGTCCTCGTCGTGGTCGGGATTGAGCTGGGGGCAATTCGCGGAGTCGTCAGTTTTCTGACTTATCACGGTGTTTTCGGCCTTTCGACCTTCGCCGTCAACTTGCTCACACTTCTGGCCATTGCTGCCAGCACGGACTACGCGATATTCATGCTTGGCCGTTACCACGAGGCACGCTACGCGGGTAAGGACCGCGAAGCCGCGTTCTTTGCCATGTTCCACGGGACCGCCCACGTGATTTTGGGCTCCGGCTTGACCATTGCCGGCGCCATGTATTGCCTCAGCTTTGCCCGACTGCCGTACTTCAAGTCGCTCGGGCCGCCCTGCGCGGTGGGCATGTTGGTTGCGGTCCTCGCCGCGCTCACGCTCGGACCGGCGGTGCTGACCGTGGGCAGCTTGTTGAAGCTCTTCGAACCCAAGCGGAGGATGGCCACTCGGCGGTGGCGCCGGGTGGGAACCGCAATCGTTCGTTGGCCCGGCCCGGTGCTCGCGGGGACCTGCGCGGTGGCGTTTATCGGGCTGCTGGCCTTGCCGAGTTACCGGACAACTTACGATCTGCGCAGATTCGTGCCGGCCAGCATGCCGGCCGTTGTCGGGGATGCGGCCGCGGGTCGACACTTTTCGCAGGCTTGGCTAAATCCCGATGTGCTATTACTCGAGACCGATCATGATATGCGGACTCCCGTTGACATGCTGATCTTGGACAAGGTCGCGAAAGCTATCTTTCACAGCCCTGGAATCTCACAGGTTAAATCCATAACCCGGCCGCTGGGAACATCCCTCAAGCACACGTCGATTCCGTTCATTATGAGCATGCAAGGCGTCTCGAACGCCGAAAATATGCAATTTATGAAGGATCGGTTGGACGACATGCTGGTGCAGGTTGAGGCCATGAATGTGTCGATCGAAACGATGCACCATATGTATGCGCTGATGGGCCAGATCGTCGACAATACCGTCGACATGGATCACCTCACGCATGACATGTCGAACACGACCGACGACATAAGGGATCACCTTGCGGACTTAGCGGATTTTCTTCGACCGATTCGCAGCTACTTCTACTGGGAGAAGAACTGCTTCGATATTCCTGCCTGCTGGGCGATCAGGTCGATATTCGACACGTTCGATAACGTCGATCAGCTGAGCGAGAAGTTGGAAGGTCTCGTCAAGGATCTGGATGTCCTGACCCGACTCTTGCCGGAGATGCGTGCGCAAATGCTGCCGATGATTTCAACGATGACCATCATGCGCGACATGATGGTCGTATGGCACGGCACACTTTTGTCTTTCTACAAAGAGCAGGAGATGAATAGCAAAGACCCCGGCGCAATGGGTCGGGTCTTCGACGCCGCTCAGGTTGACGATTCCTTCTATCTGCCGCAGTCGGCTTTTGAAAATCCGGATTTCAAGCGGGGCCTGAAGATGTTCTTGTCTCCGGATGGCAAGGCGGCCCGCTTCATCATTGCCCTGGACGGAGATCCGTCGACGCCCGAGGGCATTGCTCGCGTCGAGCCGATCCAGCTGGCGGCCAAAGAGGCCATCAAGGGAACTCCTTTGCAGGGTGCCGCGATCTCTATGGGCGGCACCGCTTCGACGTACCGGGACATCCAAGAGGGCGCCTTTTACGATCTGCTGATTGCCGGAGTGGCAGCGATCAGTCTCATTTTGATCATCATGATGATCGTCACCCGAAGCGTGATTGCCGCTGCGGTCATCGTCGGGACGGTGCTGGTTTCTTTGGGCTCCTCCTTCGGCCTGTCCGTGCTCCTCTGGCAAGACATTCTCGGCATCGATTTGTATTGGCTGGTGTTGGCGATGTCGGTAATCCTGCTCTTGGCCGTGGGATCGGACTACAACCTGTTGCTGATCTCGCGACTCAAAGAGGAAATCGGCGCCGGTTTGAATACGGGCATTATCCGCGCGATGGCCGGCACCGGAGGGGTGGTGACGGCTGCCGGCATGGTATTCGCCGTCACCATGTCGCTCTTCGTGTTCAGCGATTTGCGGATCATCGGCCAGATCGGCACCACTATCGGCTTGGGCTTGCTTTTCGACACGCTGATCGTGCGGTCCTTCATGACGCCGTCGATTGCCGCGTTGCTGGGACGCTGGTTCTGGTGGCCACAACAAGTACGCCCGCGCCCGGCCAGTCGGATGCTCAGGTCCTCCGGACCCCGTCGTTTGGTGCGTGCCCTGTTGCAAACGCCGGTCGATAAATCGCCGGAGTCGGCACTTCCCTAGGCCGCCTGCAGGCTCACCGACGGGGCAATGCTCGAGAAGGACCGGCCCTGGTGTGCCACGTCGCGCACGCGGCGACGGATTGCCGGCCGTGTCTCCGACGGCGGAGCGCCCAGCGAGGCAATGCCGGCGCCGATGGCCAGGATCAAGACAATGACGTCCGGCCAGATCGTGGAGTGGTTCTGCGCGAGCCCGCCGAGCGCACCTGCCAGGGCCATGGTTTCGATAGCAAGCAGCGTCGAGCTGAACGCGATCAATGTCGCGCGGTGCGATTCGGCGGCCGCCACGCTGATCCACGAAATCGTCGCGGCAACGACGGCCTGGCCGGCCACCGTTGCCAGTAGGAACACCGTGCCGTACGCCCAGATGTGGAACCACTGACCGCACGATTCGGCCGCGACGGTCAGCGTGGCGGCGGCGATGCTGAGCAGGGCACTGCCCAGCATCATGCCGCGCACTCCGAATACGCGGTAGACCTTGCGCCACAGCGGCGAGCCGAAAACCAGTCCGATGCTGGACAGGATCACCAACACATGCAAGCTGCCGCTTTGGTGGGCGGTGCGCAGGGCATAGAACGTGGTGCCCAAGGTGACCGGGGCGAACAACAGGCACGCGATCACGTACCGGCGAAACCACGGCTGGGAGCGGGCGACCGTGAAGCCCTGTCGGTAGGTATCCCGCATCGACAGTCGGGTGGTCACCGAGGTGGACCGCACCGGGCCGACGGACAGCGCGGCGATGGCGGAGACGGCCAGTCCGGCTGCACCCAGCCACAGCAGATCGCGGCGATAGGTCATCTCGTTGCCGTGGGCCAGCGCCGGCACGACGAACAGTATGACAACGGTGGCCAGCACCGACCCGATGGCTCCCTGGAACAGGAGCAGCTCCCCGCGCCGCGCCGCGGACAGCTTGCTGGAGATCATGTCGGGGTAGGCGACGCCGGAGATCCCGAGCAGAACTCCGGCTGCCGCGCAGGTCAGCAAAAACACCGCCGCGACGAGAACGCCGTGCCAGGGAATTACCGCGTCGCACAAGATCAGCGCGGCCACGCTCGCCGCATTCACGGCCAGCAGCAGGTGCCGCTTCTGACCCGCCCGGTGCAGCACCGCCGGAGACAGCGAATTTCCGACGATATCGCCGAGGCTGAAGGCCGGAAAGAGCAGCGCGGCCACCCAGGTGAGACCCTGATGTGCGCAAATCAACGGCAGTACCACGGCGCCATTGCTGAGTTGCATGCCGGCGGTGTAGAAGGTGCCCTGGGAAAGCAGTCGCCCGAATGTGCCTGGCTGCGCCGGGGTGGCGGGCACGAGTGTGACGGGCATAACAAAAGAATCTACGGTTGGTAACCAGTCAATAACATCCACCGATCGGATATGGCGGGGGGAATTGTGTGTCCCCCGATCGGGGGACAAGGCCACGATCCCGCGACACTAAGCTCACCGAGATGACTGAAGCCGGTCGGCTGGGTGGTTCTTCGCGCGTTGGGCTCACCGGCGCCAGTGTCGGCGTCATTTACGGGTACGACCTGTCCATCATCGCCGGAGCGCAGCTGTTCGTCACCGAGGACTTCGGACTCACCACATCCCAACAAGAACTGCTCACGACGATGGTGGTGATTGGGCAGATAGCCGGAGCGCTTGGCGCCGGCGTGCTCGCCAATGCGATCGGTCGAAAAAAATCGATCGTGCTGATCCTGGTGGCCTATGCGGCGTTCGCGCTGCTGGGTGCGTTCTCGGTCGCATTTCCGATGCTGCTGGCGGCACGACTGCTGTTGGGCACCACCATCGGTGTGATGGTGGTGGTGGTTCCGGTTTACGTGGCGGAATCGGCTCCGGCGGCGGTGCGCGGCGCGCTGCTGACGACCTATCAACTGACGATCGTCAGCGGACTTATCGTCGGGTACCTCACCGGCTACCTGTTGGCAGACACCCACAGCTGGCGATTGATGTTGGGGCTGGCTGTAGTGCCCGTGATGCTGTTGCTGCCGTTGGTGATTCGGCTGCCCGATACGGCTCGGTGGTACCTGCTCAAAGGGCGGGTCGATGACGCCCGCCGCGCGCTGCTGCGGGTGGAGCCCGCCGCGAATGCCGACGAGGAGCTTGCCGAGATCGGCCGCGCGCTCAGCGAAGGCTCGTCCGGTTTCGGAGGCGGCATCTCCGAGATGCTGCGGCCGCCGTATTTACGGGCCACCATCTTCGTCATTACGCTCGGCTTTCTGCTCCAGATCACCGGCATCAACGCGATCATCTACTACAGCCCCCGAATATTCGAAGCCCTGGGATTCACCGGCAATTTCGCGCTGCTGGGCCTGCCGGCGCTGGTCCAGGTCGCCGGTTTGGCCGCGGTGGGCGTCGCACTGACACTCGTCGACCGGGTGGGCCGGCGCCCAATCCTGTTGTGCGGCATCGCCATGATGATCGTCGCCGACATCGTGTTGTCGGCGGTGTTCGCCCGGGGCCTCGGCGGCGCTGCCCTCGGACTTGCCGGCATAGTGTTGTTCATCATCGGCTACACACTCGGTTTCGGCTCCCTGGGCTGGGTGTACGCCAGCGAAAGCTTCCCCACGCGGCTGCGGTCCATCGGGTCGAGCGCCATGCTCACCTCCAACTTGATCGCCAACGCGATCATCGCCGCAGTCTTTCTGACCATGCTGCATTCACTTGGCGGCGCCGGGACTTTCGCGGTGTTCGCGTTCCTCGCGGTGTTCGCTTTCGGCTTCGTCTACCGGTATGCGCCGGAGACAAAGGGACGTCAGCTCGAGGAGATTCGGCACTTCTGGGAAAACGGGGGCCGCTGGGAAGACCCGTGCCCCTGATCCGCGCGGGCACCGTCGTACTCGACGGCCAGATCTGCCGGCCGGGATGGCTACAGGCCGCCGGTGCGCAGATCCTCGCCTGCGGGGCCGGTGCGCCGCCCGGGCCGCCCGACCAGGATTTCTCGGATTGCATTGTGGTGCCTGGATTTATCGACATGCATGTGCACGGCGGCGGCGGCGCCTCGTACCTGGACGCCGGACACATCGCCCAAGCCGCGCAGTTTCACCGCCGGCACGGCACCACTACGACGCTGGCCAGCCTGGTCACCGCCGCACCCGACCAGCTGATCGCGGGTGTGCGTGCCCTCGCCGACGCCACCCGAGCGGGCATCGTCGCGGGGATCCATCTGGAGGGGCCGTGGCTGTCCGCCGCACGGTGCGGAGCACACGAGCCCACCCAGATGCGCGACCCCGAGCCCGCCGAGGTCGACGACGTTCTGGCCGCCGGGGCCGGCGCGATCCGGATGGTCACGCTGGCACCCGAGCGGCCGGGAAGCAGCGAGGCGATCCGGCGATGTCTGGATGCGGGTGTCGTTGTCGCCGTGGGACATACCGACGCGACCTACGAGCAGACCCGGCAGGCGATCGCTCTGGGCGCCACGGTCGGCACGCATCTGTTCAACGCGATGCCGCCCCTGCATCACCGCGAACCCGGGCCGGCGCTCGCGTTGCTCGAGGCCCCGGGCGTGACCCTCGAACTGATCGCCGACGGCGTGCACGTGCACCCCGCCATGGTGCGCGCGGTCCTCGGAGCCGCCGGGCCCGACCGGGTAGCCGTCATCACCGACGCCATCGCCGCGGCCGGATGTGACGATGGAGCGTATCGGCTTGGCGCGGTCGCGATCGACGTGGAATCCGGTGTGGCCCGGGTGCGCGCAACGTCGGCGATCGCCGGCAGCACCGCCACGATGGATCAGCTGTTCCGCACGGTTTCTCGACTCGGCCCGGACGCCGATGCGGCGCTGGCCGACGCGGTACAGATGACCTCGGCGACGCCGGCGCGGGCGCTCGGCCTTGACCAGGTGGGCGTCCTGCGCGCCGGCTACAACGCCAATCTTGTTGTATTGGATCGTGATTTGCAGGTCAGCGCCGTCATGGTGCGCGGCGGTTGGTGCTAACGCCGCCAGCGGGTCAGCCGGGAAAAGGCCAGTGCGCCAACGGCTCCCATCGCCATCGCGGTCAGCGTCTGACGCGTGCTGATCCCCTCGTCCAGCAGGACCCGCGGAGCGATAATGGCCGGCGCCGGAGGGTGGGCATACTTGCTGCGCGGATCATTGGAAAGGGTAGCGGCCCAGGCGGTGGCGAAGAGCACGAGATAACCGGTGATGTAAGAGAACACCATCAAGCCCAACACCGGCCCGAACGTCGCTCCCGCCGGACTACGCAGCACGACCCGCAGGTAAATCGACGCAACCTGCTTGAACAACTCGAAGCCGACCGCCGCCAGCAAGCCGGCCCGCGCGGAGTCAACCAGGTTGACCCTGTGCCGCGGCAGCCGGCCGATCATCCAGGTGAACAGCATCCACGACACCAGCAGCGATACCAATATCGAAATGCCCCGGAAGATCTCGCCGAACACCGAAAACTCGGGTACGCCAAACCATTTCAGTATCGATCGCATCGGCGCGGCGTGGCTGAGCCCGGTGAGGGCAATCGTGGCCACGATCACCACGAAGGTCCCGAACATCGCGATCAGGTCGGAGAGCTTGTTGCGCACGAAACCCGGGGAATCCGGTTGCTGCTCCCCCCACATCTCCGTCACCGCGGCCCGCAGATGCGACATCCAGGTCAGACCGGCCCAGGCCGCGGTGGCCAGTCCGATCACACCGACCGACGCGCGCGCGTTGATCGCCGAGTTCATCAGGTCAATCAATTGCTGACCCAGCGCGCCGGTCACCGCCGCGCGGATGTGATCGTCAATCGTCTTCAGCAGCGACGGATCCCGGCTCAGCACGAATCCGACCGCCGCGAAACTGACCATCAGCAAAGGAAATAGCGCAAAGATCGTGTAGTAGGTCAGACCGGCCGCGAAAAAGCCGCCGCTGCGCTCGTCGAAATGCTGGTAAGCGCGTATCACGTGGTCGAGCCAGCCGAACCGGGCCCGCAACCGGTCAAGGACCCCTGGCTTGGCCGGCTCGGTCATGAACGCCTTTACCTCCGGTGCGGAAGGAACCCCAGCCGATCGTAAACCCGCCGCACCGTTTTCCCGGCGACTTCGTCGGCGCGCTCGGCTCCGGCCGCCAGCACCGCCTCCAATTCGGCGAGGTCCGCCGTCAATTCGTCGACGCGGGCCTTGATCGGGGCGACGAACTCGACGACGGCCTCGGCGGTCTCCTTCTTCAGATCGCCGTAGCCGCGCCCGGCGTAGCCGTCGACGAGCTTGTCGATGCCGACCCCAGTCACCGCCGATTGGATGGTCAGCAGGTTCGACACTCCCGGCTTGGCCTCGGTGTCAAAGCGGATCTCGCGCTCGCTGTCGGTCACGGCCGAGCGAATCTTCTTGGCGGACAACGCCGGATCTTCGAGCAGGTTGATCAACCCGGCGTCGGTGGCCGCCGATTTGCTCATCTTCGACGTCGGGTCGCCCAGATCGTAGATCTTCGCGGTGGCCTTCGGAATCAGCATGTCGGGGACGACGAACGTGTCCGGGAAGCGGCTGTTGAAACGCTCCGCGATGTCGCGCGCCAGTTCGAGGTGCTGCCGCTGGTCCTCACCCACGGGGACCAGATCGGTGTCGTAGGCCAGCACGTCGGCGGCCTGCAACACCGGATAGGTGAACAGGCCGACGGTGGTGGAGTCAGCGCCCTGGCGCAGCGACTTGTCTTTGAACTGCGTCATCCGCGACGCCTGCCCGAAGCCGGTGAAGCAGCCCAGCACCCACGCCAACTGGGTGTGGGCGGGAACCTGGCTCTGCACGAAGACGGTGCTGCGGGCGGGGTCGATCCCCAGCGCCAGGTACTGGGCGGCGGTGACCAAGGTCCGCCGTCGCAGCGCCTCGGGATCCTGCGGGACGGTGATCGCGTGCAGGTCAACCACGCAGAAGAAGGCGTCGTAGTCATCCTGTAGCGCGACCCATTGGGTGATCGCGCCCAGTGCGTTGCCGAGGTGAAGTGAATCAGACGTGGGCTGCACGCCGGAGAAAATCCGGCTGGGTCCGGTTGCGGTGCTCATGATGTGTCGATCTTTTCACGCGTGGTTTCCCGGCCGTGCCGTTGCTTGCGGTACCGGCGGTACCACCTTTATTGTCGGCACTATGCGACGTCGTGCGCCGATCCACCTCGGTTCTGGAGAGCCGGTCCTGCTGCTGCACCCCTTCCTGTTATCCCAGGCAGTGTGGGAGGCGGTGGCCCAGCAGCTGGCCGATACCGGCCGCTACGAGGTGTTCGCCCCGACGATGGCCGGCCACAACGGTGGACCGCCGGCAGGCACCTGGCTGCTCAGCTCGTCGGTGCTGGCCGACCACGTGGAACAACAGCTCGACGAACTGGGCTGGGATACCGCTCACATCGTGGGCAACTCGCTGGGCGGCTGGGTCGCCTACGAGCTCGAGCGGCGCGGCCGGGCGCGCAGCGTCACCGGCGTCGCCGCGGCCGGCGGCTGGACGCGCTGGAGCCCGGTCAAATTCGAGGTGATCGGCAAGTTCGTCGCCGGAATGCCGATTTTGCTGTTGACCCGGTTGCTCGGCCAACGCACGCTGCGCCTGCCCTTCAGCCGCCTGCTGGCCACCCTGCCGCTGAGCGGATCGCCGGACGGTGTCAGCGAGCGCCAATTGAGCGCCATCGTCGATGACGCCGCCCACTGCCCGGCCTACTTCCAGATGTTGATCAAATCGCTGTTTCTGCCGGGATTGCGGGAGCTGGCGCACACCGCGGTCCCGGCGCATGTGGTGCTTTGCGAGAAGGATCGCGTGGTCCCGCCGCGCCGGTTCAGCCGACACTTCACCGAGTTCCTGCCCGAGGGAGCGACGGTGACCACGCTCGACGGCGTCGGTCATGTTCCGATGTTCGAAGCGCCCGGCCGGGTCACCGAGGTAATCGTGGAGTTCCTCGATCAGTGCACCCAGCCGTCGCGGCAGGCCGTCAACCCACCGGCCAGTTAGTCGAGCGCTTTCTTCAGGTGCGACCCGAACGCGTGTGAAACCTGGGCGTTCAGCGTGCACAGCGGGCGGACAAATCGCCTGAATCCCGCCCTGGTGTCACCCGCGAAGCCCAGAGTTCACACTCGACGCGGGGGGCCTAGTCGAGCGCTTTCTTCAGGTTGTCGGCGATCGAACCCAGGAACTCCTCGCTCTGCTGCCACTTTTGGTCTGGACCGATGAGGATGGCGAGGTCCTTGGTCATCTTCCCGCTTTCGACGGTGCCGATGACGACCTCTTCCACCTTCTGGGCGAAGTCGATCACCTCCGGCGTCTTGTCCAGCTTGCCGCGGTGCTGCAACCCCCGCGTCCAGGCGAAGATCGAGGCGATCGGGTTCGTCGAGGTGGGCTTGCCGGCCTGGTACTGCCGGTAGTGCCGGGTGACGGTGCCGTGGGCGGCTTCGGCCTCGACCGTCCTGCCGTCGGCGGTCATCAGTACCGAGGTCATCAGGCCCAGTGAGCCGTAGCCCTGCGCGACGGTGTCCGACTGGACGTCGCCGTCGTAGTTCTTGCAGGCCCACACGTAGCCGCCCTCCCACTTCAGGCAGGCGGCGACCATGTCATCGATCAGCCGGTGCTCGTAGGTGAGACCTTCGGCTTCGAACTGCTCTTTGAATTCCTCGTCGTAGATGCGCTGGAATTCGTCTTTGAACATGCCGTCGTAGGCCTTGAGGATGGTGTTCTTGGTGGACAGGTACACCGGCCATTTGGCGTTCAGGCCGTAGGCGAACGAGGCGCGCGCGAAGTCGCGGATGGAGTCCTTGAAGTTGTACATCCCCATCACGACGCCGCCGTGTTCGGGGATGGACACCATCTCGTGCACGATCGGCTTGCTGCCGTCTGAGGGAGTGAAAGTTATTGCGACGGTGCCGGGCCGGTCGACTTTGAAGTTGGTCGCCCGGTACTGGTCACCAAAAGCGTGACGGCCGATCACGATCGGTTTGGTCCAGCCCGGAACCAGGCGCGGGACATTGGAGATCACAATCGGCTCTCGGAAAATGGTGCCGCCCAGGATGTTTCGGATCGTCCCGTTCGGCGAGAGCCACATCTTCTTCAAGTTGAACTCGTGGACCCGTGCCTCGTCGGGGGTGATCGTCGCGCACTTGATGCCCACGCCGTGCTTCTTGATGGCATAGGCCGCGTCGATCGTCACCTGGTCGTCGGTGCGGTCGCGGTGCTCGATGCCCAGGTCGTAGTAGTCCAGATTGATGTCGAGGTGCGGGAGGATCAGCATGTCCTTGATCAGCTTCCAGATGACGCGGGTCATCTCGTCGCCGTCGAGTTCCACTACGGGACCCTCGACTTTGATCTTGGGTGCGTTGGACATATCGACGCCGACTTCCTCCTTGCGGGGTCCGTTACGGCCTCAGCCTTGCGACGCCGCTAGCGTTTCATTGAACGTCTTACTCGGCCGCATGACTGCCGTCGTCTTCTCGGTGTCCGGCTGATAGTAGCCGCCGATGTCGACCGTCTCGCCCTGCACCTTGGCAAATTCGGCCACGATGGCGTCCTCGTTCTGGCCCAAGGAGTCGGCCAGCGCGGCGAAATGGTTGCGCAACTCTTCGTCGTCGTTTTGCGCGGCAAGTTCCTGGGCCCAGTACAGCGCCAGGTAAAACTGGCTGCCGCGGTTGTCGAGTTCACCGGTCTTGCGCGACGGGTTCTTATTGTTCTCCAACAGCTTGCCGATCGCGGCATCCAGCGTCTTGCCCAGAATCCGGGCGCGCTCGTTATCGGTCTTGATACCGAGGTCTTCGAAACACGCTCCCAGAGCAAGGTATTCACCGAGGGAATCCCAGCGCAGATGATTTTCCTCGACAAGTTGGTGGACGTGCTTAGGCGCTGAACCGCCGGCTCCGGTTTCATACATTCCGCCGCCGGCCATCAACGGCACGATGGACAGCATCTTGGCGCTGGTGCCCAGCTCGAGGATCGGGAACAGGTCGGTCAGGTAGTCGCGCAGGATGTTTCCGGTCGCCGCGATGGTGTCCTGCCCGCGCATCGCGCGCTCGATCGTGTGCCGCATAGCTCGTTCCTGCGACATGATTTGAATGTCGAGGCCTTCGGTGTCGTGGTCGGCAAGGTAGGTGTTCACCTTCTTGCGCAATTCGCTTTCGTGCGGGCGCCACACGTCCAGCCAGAACACCACTGGCATGCCCGAGTTTCGTGCCCGGGTGACGGCCAGCTTGACCCAGTCGCGGATCGGCTCGTCCCGGACGATGGGCATGCGCCAGATGTCGCCGGCTTCCACGTTTTGCGACAGCAGGACATCCCCGGTGTCGAGGTCGACGATGTTGGCGACGCCGTCTTCGGGGATCTCGAACGTCTTGTCGTGCGAGCCGTACTCTTCGGCCTGCTGTGCCATCAAGCCGACGTTGGGCACGGTGCCCATCGTGGTCGGATCGAACTGCCCGTGGGTTTTACAGAAGTTGATGATCTCCTGGTAGATCCGGGAAAACGTTGATTCGGGGTTGACTGCCTTGGTGTCCTTCTGCCGCCCGTCGGCGCCCCACATCTTGCCGCCGGCACGGATCATTGCCGGCATCGACGCATCCACGATGACGTCGCTGGGCGAATGGAAGTTGGTGATGCCCTTGGCCGAATCGACCATGGCCAGCTCGGGGCGGTGTTCGTGGCAGGCGTGCAGATCGCGGATGATCTCGTCGTGCTGTGTGGCGGGCAGCGATTCGATCTTGTTGTAGAGGTCAACCAATCCGTTGTTGACGTCGACGCCGAGTTCGTCAAACAGCTCCTGATGCTTGGCGAAGGCA
This sequence comes from Mycobacterium sp. Dal123C01, assembly GCF_052566995.1. Taxonomy (NCBI): domain Bacteria; kingdom Bacillati; phylum Actinomycetota; class Actinomycetes; order Mycobacteriales; family Mycobacteriaceae; genus Mycobacterium; species Mycobacterium sp. Dal123C01. The sequence goes on from NZ_CP199580.1 coordinate 119,819, forward strand.
TCCTTGTAGAAGATCTTGACGGCGTGACCGAAGACGATGGGGTGGGATACCTTCATCATTGTCGCTTTGACGTGCAGTGAGAACATCACGCCGGTCTTGTAGGCGTCCTCCATCTCCGCCTCGTAGAACTCGCAGAGGGCCTTGCGGCTCATGAACATGCTGTCGATGATGTCGCCGTCGCGCAGCGACACCATGGGCTTGAGCACGATCGTCTTGCCGCTTTTGCTCTGTAGCTCCATCTTCACGTTGCGCGCGCGGTCCACCGTCATCGACTTTTCGCCGTGGTAGAAGTCGCCGTGCCTCATGGTCGCGACATGGGTGCGCGACGCCTGGGACCAGTCCGCCATGCTGTGCGGGTGCTTGCGCGCGTACTCCTTGACCGCGTTGGGCGCGCGGCGGTCCGAGTTTCCTTGCCGCAGTACCGGGTTGACCGCACTACCAAGGCACTTGGCGTAGCGGTCGCGGATTTCCTTGTCCGCGTCGGTCTTCGGACTCTGCGGATATTCCGGAATCTTGAATCCCTTGCCCTGCAGCTCCTTGACGGCGGCGATCAGCTGGGGCACCGAGGCGCTGATGTTCGGCAGCTTGATGATATTGGTGTCGGCCAACTTCGCCAGCTTGCCCAGTTCGCCGAGGTTGTCCGGCACCCGCTGCTCGTCGGTCAGGTCCTCGGGGAACTCGGCGAGAATCCGAGCCGCCACGGAGATGTCACTGGTCTTGATCTCGATGTCCGCCGGCTCGGCAAAGGCGCGCACGATCGGCAGGAAGGCGTAAGTCGCCAGCAACGGCGCTTCGTCGGTCAACGTGTAGATGACGGTCGGCTTTTCGGCGCTCACGGTCCCTCTCCCGGCGTCAATATTTCCAATATCGGTCCAGATCCTCTGGGGGGCTCAGCGTTCTGGCTGCCACGTTATCAAGGGCGTTTAAGCAGGTGTCGACCTGTATGTGCACCGCGCGTTGGCGAGGAGTCGACACAGTAAGATAATCTTTGTATTGGTCATGAGCGCCAGCATCAAGCCCCGGCTTGCTGGCCGGCAACCCTCCAACCGCGGTGGGGTGCCCCGGGTGATGACCAGGTTGAGTAGCCATACGACCGGCTATCCGGCAAGCGCGGGTCCGCCATGACGGGCCCCTGAGTAGACAGGGAAACGTAAGGTGACCACCGACAACACCGAGAACGAGACGGATCCGACTGCGCATTGGTCCTTCGAAACCAAGCAGGTTCATGCCGGCCAGCAGCCCGACCCGGCCACCAACGCGCGCGCGCTGCCGATCTACCAGACCACGTCGTACGTCTTTGACGACACCACCCACGCCGCGGCCCTGTTCGGGCTCGAAGTCCCGGGCAACATCTACACCCGGATCGGCAACCCGACCACCGATGTTGTCGAACAGCGCATCGCCGCGCTCGAGGGCGGCGTCGCCGCGCTGTTCTTGAGCTCCGGGCAAGCCGCTGAGACATTCGCCATATTGAACCTCGCGGGTGCCGGCGATCACATTGTGTCCAGCCCGCGCCTCTACGGCGGCACTTATAACCTGTTCCACTATTCGCTGGCCAAGCTCGGCATCGAGACCAGCTTCGTCGAGGATCCCGACGATCTGGACTCGTGGCAGGCGGCGGTACGGCCCAACACCAAGGCCTTCTTCGCGGAGACGATCTCCAACCCGCAGATCGACATCCTGGACACTCCCGGGGTCGCCGGGGTTGCCCACGCCAACGGTGTGCCGCTGATCGTCGACAACACCATTGCCACTCCCTACCTGATCCAGCCGTTCACGCAGGGCGCCGACATCGTGGTGCACTCCGCCACCAAGTACCTGGGCGGGCACGGCTCGGCGATCGCCGGAGTCATCGTCGACGGGGGCACCTTCGACTGGACGCAGGGCCGCTTCCCCGGATTCACGACGCCCGACCCCAGCTACCACGGTGTGGTTTTCGCGGAGCTGGGACCGCCGGCATTCGCTCTCAAGGCGCGGGTGCAATTGCTGCGCGACTACGGGTCTGCGGCCGCACCGTTCAACGCGTTCTTGGTGGCCCAAGGCCTGGAGACGCTGAGCCTGCGGATCGAGCGCCACGTCGCCAACGCGCAACGGGTCGCCGAATTCCTGGAGGGTCACGACGGCGTGCTGTCCGTCAACTACGCGGGGCTACCCAGCTCACCGTGGCATGAGCTGGCAAAGAAGTTGGCGCCCAAGGGAACCGGCGCCGTGCTGGCGTTCGAACTGGCCGGTGGCATCGAGGCCGGGAAGGCGTTCGTGAACGCGCTGCAACTGCACAGCCACGTCGCCAACATCGGCGACGTGCGCTCGCTGGTGATTCATCCGGCATCGACCACCCACGCGCAGCTGAGCCCCGCCGAGCAACTGACCACCGGCGTTACCCCCGGGCTGGTGCGGCTGGCCGTCGGCATCGAGGGCATCGACGACATCTTGGCCGATCTCGAGCTCGGCTTCGCCGCGGCACGGAAATTCGGTGCGTCCGCCGGTGCCAGTGGCGACCCGCAGGCCGTGGCCGCCTTCTGAGGACTTTGACATGACGATTTTTGACGTCCCCACGCAAACGCTGCCCGCCGAAGGCGAGGTCGGCCTGGTCGACATCGGCTCGATGACCACGGAAAGCGGCGCGGTCATCGACAACGTCTCTATCGCCGTGCAGCGCTGGGGTGAGCTATCACCGACGCGCGACAACGTGGTGGTGGTACTGCACGCCCTCACCGGCGATTCCCACATCACCGGCTCTGCCGGGCCCGGGCATCCCACGCCCGGCTGGTGGGACGGAGTCGCGGGGCCGGGCGCACCGATCGACACCGACCGATGGTGTGCGGTAGCCACCAATGTGCTGGGCGGGTGCCGCGGCTCTACCGGGCCGAGTTCTCTTGCCCGAGACGGAAAGCCGTGGGGCTCCCGATTTCCGCTGATCACCGTGCGCGACCAGGTGGAGGCGGACATCGCCGCACTGCACGCGCTGGGTATCAGCCAGGTTGCCGCCGTCGTCGGCGGATCCATGGGCGGCGCAAGGGCTTTGGAATGGATGGTCGGCCACCCCGACCGGGTTCGGGCCGGATTGCTGCTGGCCGTCGGCGCCCGTGCCACCGCCGACCAGATCGGCACCCAGACCACCCAGATCGCGGCGATCAAGGCCGACCCGAATTGGCAGGGTGGCGACTACCACGACACCGGCCGCACCCCGGATGCCGGGCTGGCGATCGCGCGCCGCTTCGCACACCTGACCTACCGCGGCGAAGTCGAGCTCGACACCAGGTTCGGCAACGACAGCCAAGGCGACGAGGAACCGTCGCACGGTGGGCGCTACGCGGTGCAGAGCTACCTGGAGCATCAGGGTGACAAGATCCTGGCCCGTTTTGACGCCGGCAGTTACGTGATCCTGACCGAGACGCTGAACAGTCACGACGTCGGCCGCGGCCGCGGCGGGGTTGATAAAGCGTTGCGCAGGTGCCCGGTACCGGCCGTGGTCGGTGGCATCACCTCCGACCGGCTCTATCCGCTGCGCCTGCAGCAGGAGCTGGCCGAGCTGCTGCCGGGCTGCACTGGGCTACAGGTTGTCGAATCTGCCTGCGGGCATGACGGCTTTCTCGTGGCAACCGATGCGGTGGGTGAATTGATCCGCAAGACACTGGATTTGGCCGCGAATGAAGGCGTGTGTCGGCGATGACACGGTCTCGGGACGACCGCTCCCTGTCGTTCGGTTCGGCGGCCGCAGCTTATGAACGTGGACGCCCGTCGTATCCACCCGAGGCGATCGACTGGCTGCTGCCCCGAGGCGCCCGCAAAGTGCTCGACCTGGGTGCGGGTACCGGCAAGCTGACCACCCGCCTGGTGGAACGTGGCCTTGACGTCGTGGCCGTGGACCCGATTCCGGACATGCTCGAAGTGCTCCGCGCCTCGCTGCCGGAAACCCGTGCACTGCTGGGCACCGCCGAAGAGATTCCGTTGGAGGACAACAGCGTTGACGCCGTGCTGGTCGCCCAGGCCTGGCACTGGGTGGATCCGGAACGGGCGATTCCGGAGATAGCCCGCGTGTTGCGACCCGGCGGCCGGCTGGGCCTGGTGTGGAACACCCGCGACGAGCGGCTGGGCTGGGTGCGCGAGCTCGGCCAGATCATCGGCAGCGATGGGGACGGGCGTCGCTTCGACGTGACGCTGCCGCCACCGTTCGCCGAGCGACAGCGCCATCAGGTCGAATGGACGAATTACCTTACGCCGCAGGCGTTGATCGACTTGGTGGCCTCACGCAGCTACTGCATCACGTCCCCGGCCGACGTCCGCACCCAAACCCTCGACCAGGTGCGCGAGTTGCTGGCCACCCATCCGGCGCTGGCGAATTCGACCGGCTTGGCGATGCCCTACGTCACCGTGTGCATCCGGGCGGCGCTGGCCGGCTGAGGATAGAGTGGCGGCGTTGGAGTTGCAGGTGGCGCCGTTGGTGCGTGGTTCGCGGCGGCCGCCGATCGTGAAAGTCGGTGGTGCGCGATGACCGGGTCCGGTGTCGAGGCCGCTGCGGCCGCGCGGGAAGTCATGCGCTCCGACGAGGATGCAGCCGCGGGGTATCGGGAGTGGCGGGCCGCCGCCGAGCGGGCCGGTCAAAGAGTATTGCGGGAGCCGCACGGCACCTACGTGTTATGGCGCCGCGACGATGTACTCGCCGCCATGCGTGATGGCGAAGTCTTCGCCAGCCGCCAGGGTGAATTGATGCCCGGCAATCCACCGTTCGGCCCGTACCGGGAAATCTTGCTGGAGCTGCTCAATCCGGGCAGTTCGCGGGAAATGTTGAAGCCCGTGCGTGTGCTCATCGATGATGGCATCGGCGAGATCGCGACGAAACTTGACCGCTGCGATGGTGCGCGTGCCGCTGACGCTCTTTGTCACGCAGCAGCCGTGTCGGCGTGCGGGCTGCCGGCGAACATTGGTCTCGAAGCGGTCACCCCGGCGCTGATTGGGAAGCTTCGCCGGGCGCCGCTGGGTGGCTTTGATGTGATCAGCCGCCTGGCCACCGAACCCGTCACCGACGAAGAGATAATCGGACTGATGGGGTCGGTGGTCCGCGGTTTCATGTTCGCGTCATTCCCTATCAAGGCCGGACTCGCGGTGCTGGCGCGAAAGCCGATGCTTCAGCAGGAGCTACGCGAAACCCCAAGCCGGCAAGGTGATTTCATCGAGGAGCTGCTGCGGCTGGATGGTGGGGCGAAGACCGTTTCACGAATCACCACTCGCAGTGTGACGATCGGCGAAACGACGATCCCAGCCAGGTCCCCTGTCGAATTGTGTGTCGGTCTGGTTCACCGCGACGAGTCCGACGTGATGTCAGGTCAGGACATGAAACTGGATGGCTCGCATCGGAATTGGAGTTTTGGCGGAGGCCCGCATCGGTGTCCGGCATCCCACCTGGCCCGGGATCTGCTGAGCGCGTTCTTTGAGGTGTGGCTAGCCGAGGTCCCGTTTTTCTGGTTCGACTGGAAAGGTGGCGCCGTCCCCAAAGCGTGGCATCCCAGAGCCTACGGCCCGGTGCCGGTCGCGATTTTCGACGGTTGGGTTCCGACTTGTGTGCCGCTGAGGTGGTGAGACCAGCGGGGTGCTCAGAATTTCAGACCGGAGAACATGATCTGGTTGGGGTCGTACTTCTGCCGCACGCTGGTCAGTTGCGACAGATTCGAGCCGAAGTAGCGTGACGCCGCGCTGTTGGGCTCCAGGTAATTGACGTACCCGCCAACCGAAAACTGTTGTACCGCTTGGTGGGCGGAGCTCAGCCACTGAGTGGCCGCTGACAGCTGGTTGGCCGCGGGCTCGACGTACCACTGCAGCACCGCGGACTGTTTACGCCACGGGAAGGCCGAATCCCCGGGGGCCACGTCGGCGATGGCTCCGCCGAGCGGATCAACGAGCAATGAAGCCCTTCCGCCGGAGGCGGGCCATTGGCCGATCGCGGTGGCGACAGCATGGGCCGCAGCCGAATTCAACGTGGTGATCACGTCGGATCCGGCCACGAAGCCGCGCGGCGGTGATGTCGAGCTGCCACCGGCCAGATACGTCACCAGGTCCATTCGGTTCATCGTCTTGTTGGTCACCGCGCTGGGCTGCAAACCGACTGCGGATTTGATCGCGTCGGCCATCCCTGCCGCGCCGCCGGCCGGGCAGGTCGCCAGGATATGGCAGTCGGGCTGGCCCGTACCGACCGCGAGATCGACCATGGCCCAAGCATTTCGGTCGGCTCCGTCCAGCCAGGACTGCCAGCCGACGAGCACCTGGACAGCCGACGACGGGGCGAAATCGAGCCGGACAATGTCGGTGTCTCCGGTGCCGAAGGTCGCGAAGGTCATCGATGTCGTCACCCCGAAATTGCCGCCGCCGCCGCCACGAAGTGCCCAGAACAGATCCGGATGATCGTTGGCGGACGCGGTGACCACGTCGCCGCTCGGAAGCACCACCGTGGCCGACTGAAGCGCGTCGCAAGCCAGCCCGGCATGCCGGGAATCGGCTCCTATCCCCCCGCCGAGCGTCAGCCCCGCGACTCCGACGGTTGGGCAACTGCCCGTCGGGACCGCGCGACCGGCGCTGGCGCACGCCTGATGTACCGCCCACAGATTCGTCGCCGGCGTTACCGTGACGTTGCCGCCGTCGAGGTTCGCCCCGCCCGGAAGTCCGCGCAGGTCAAGCACCATCGTCCCGTTGGCGCTCGACGCGCCGACGTAGGAATGCCCACCGCCGCGCGGTGCGATCTTGAGCTTGTTCGCCGTCGCGAATGCAACCGCCTTTTGAACGTCGGCTTGCGAGGACACCCTGACGACGGCCGCCGGGCTGGAGTTGTTGTAGAACGAGTTGAATACCTGCTTGCTCGAAGCGAATTGGGCGCCACTGGCCGGCAGCAGGACGCTGCCGCCAATGGTGGAGGCCAAGCCATTCCAGCCGGCGGTGGCGGCGCCGGGGTCCGCGGCAGCACGCGTGGTCCCGAACACCGCTCCCGTCGCCAACATTGAAACGGCGCCTCGAAGAAACGTTTGCCGCGAGATCCCAGGATCCATGAGCCGGATTCTTAACCATTTCTCACTGAAATTTCCGGCGGCACAGCACGTGTCAGATCACAGTGTGGCTTCGATTGCCCAGCACCCGATCCCTCCTCTTTTGTAACAGCTTCCGCGCAATAATCGATGTCTCAGATGCGTCGCGCTCATGAAACGCATAGTGTGCAAACCTTGATCGTCCCGTGTTCTAAACGTGACAGCCATCGAGCAGTCTTCCTAGAGTGATTTGAGTGCCCTAAGAGCACTCCGCGACAGATGGGGAAGCTGTCCATGAAAGCAGTTGCCGCTGCGAACGGTTGGGTCTGGACGTTTCGCCATCAACCCCTGACGATCCGCTTGCTGACCGCGGTGGCCGGCCTGCTGACCGTGGCGGCGGCCTTTGGGGCACCTCCGGCCGAGGCGGATGCGCACCAAGACGACGAATTCATCGACTCGCTGAACCACGCCGGCGTCGACTTCGGCCAACCGGGAAACGCGATGGCCGTGGGTGAATCCGTCTGCCCGATGCTGGCCCAGCCCGGCGGCAGCTTCGCCGGGGCCGTGTCGAGCATCAGACACCAGGGCATGTCACCGAGGATGGCGCAGGTGTTCACCACGATCGCAATTCAGACGTACTGCCCGCAGGCGATGGCGAACTTGGCCAGCGGCAACATGCCCAACATGCCCGGCGGTATGCCCGGAATGCCCGGAATGCCCGGCGGTATGCCGGGTATGGGAATGCCGGGCGCGGGTATACCGGGAATGCCGGGCGCGGGAATGCCCGGCGCGGGAATGCCGGGGCTGCCGCAGATTGCCGGCCCGGGGATTTAGCCCGTACCAAGGGGATCGATGGTCCACGCGATATAGACCATCGCCGCCCCGACCGTCGCGGTCGTCGCGAAGTCAATGCCCTTGCTGCGCACCACCAAAAGGCCGGCGCGATCATCGGATAGCACCACCCGCAAGACTGCGGCGACGCCAACAGCGATGCCGATGAGCAGGGAGCCACGGCGCCAGAAGTTGGCGCCCACCAACGCGAAAGCCGTAGTGAAGATCAGCCCGACCAGCAGGATCGGCCACTGGGCTTTCGCTGCGGTCTTCGCCAAACTCATTGCCGCTCAGCCAACTCGACCACATTCGTCAGCAGGAAAGCCCGGGTCAGCGGGCCGACGCCGCCGGGGTTGGGCGACACGTGGCCGGCAACCTCCCACACGTCCGGGTGCACATCGCCGACCAGCCCGTCCTCAGTGCGACTGACGCCGACGTCGAGCACCGCGGCGCCCGGGCGCACCATGTCGGCGGTCAGCAGGTGCGGAACGCCGACGCCGGCGACGATGATGTCGGCCTGCCTGGTCAACGCCGGTAAGTCGCGAGTTCCGGTGTGGCACAACGTCACCGTCGCGTTCTCGGATCGGCGCGTCAGCAGCAGACCCAATGGCCGACCGACCGTGACACCGCGGCCGATCACGACCACGTGCGCCCCGGCGATCTCGACGTCGTAGCGGCGCAACAGGTGCACGATGCCGCGCGGGGTGCACGGCAGCGGGGCCGGGTTGTTGAGCACCAGCCGGCCCAGGTTGGTCGGGTGCAGCCCGTCGGCGTCCTTGGCGGGATCGACGCGCTCCAGCGCCGCGTTCTCGTCGAGCTGTTTGGGCAGCGGCAACTGCACGATGTAACCGGTGCAGTCGGGGTTGGCGTTCAGCTCGTCGATCGTCTCGTTCAACTTGGCCGTAGAGATGTCGGCAGGCAGATCGCGGCGTATCGAGGTGATGCCCACCTTCGCGCAGTCCGAATGCTTGCCGCGCACGTAGGCCTGGGAGCCCGGATCGTCGCCGACCAGGATGGTGCCCAGCCCGGGCGTACGACCCGCCGCGGTCAGTGCGGCCACCCGTTCCTTGAGGTCGACGAAGATCTCGTCGCGGGTGGCCTTGCCGTCCAGTGTGATTGCGCCCACGTCTCACAGTCTTCCATGGCCGAGGTCTACGCTCCTGACATGGCTGCTGACCTGCACCCTCAGACAGAGCCGGTTCCCGATGTGTTCAGTCCCGCCAAGCTCGGACCGATAACGCTGCGCAACCGGACCATCAAGTCGGCCACGTTCGAAGCGCGTACGCCCGGTGGGCTGGTGAGCGACGACCTGATCGAATACCACCGACTGCCGGCCGCCGGCGGGGTCGGCATGACGACCGTCGCCTACTGCGCCGTCTCCCCCGGCGGACGCACCGAGGGCAACGGACTTTGGATGCGCCCCGAGGCGGTGCCCGGGCTGCGCCGGCTGACCGACGCGATCCACGCCGAAGGAGCAGCGGTCAGCGCGCAGATCGGCCACGCGGGTCCGGTCGCCAATGCCAAGTCCAACAAGGCCAAGGCGCTGGCGCCGGTGCGGTTCTTCAACCCGATCGGCATGCGGTTCGCCAAGAAGGCAACCCGCGACGACATCGAGGACGTGATCGCCGGGCACGCCAACGCGGCCCGGTTCGCCATGGAAGCCGGCTTCGACGCCGTCGAAATTCATTTGGGCCACAACTATTTGGCGAGTGCGTTCCTGTCTCCGCTGATCAACCGTCGCGACGACGAGTTCGGTGGATCACTGGAGAACCGGGCCAAACTTGCCCGCGGGATGGTGCTGGCGGTTCGCCGCGCCGTGGACAAAGAGGGCACGCCGATCGCCGTCACCGCCAAGCTCAACATGGCCGACGGGGTCCGCGGCGGGATCAGCACCGAAGAGTCGCTGATCACCGCGAAGTGGCTTCAGGACGACGGCGCGCTGGATGCGATCGAACTGACGGCGGGCAGCTCGCTGGTCAACCCGATGTATCTGTTCCGCGGCGACGCACCGCTCAAAGAGTTCGCCGGAGCCTTCAAGCCGCCGCTGAGCTGGGGCATGCGCATGACGGGCAAAAAGTTCCTGCGCGAATACCCTTACCGCGAGGCGTATCTGCTGCGCGATGCCAAGCTGTTTCGCGACGAGCTGTCGATGCCGCTGATCCTGCTCGGTGGCATCACCAGCCGGGAGACGATGGACCTCGCGATGGCCGAGGGATTCGAGTTCGTCGCGATGGCCCGGGCGCTGCTGGCCGAACCGGATTTGATCAATCGACTCGCCGCCGACGGCACCCACCACAGCGTCCATTCGGCGTGCACGCACTGCAATCGGTGTATGCCGACCATCTACACCCGTACCCGCTGTGTCGTCACGGGAGCGCCCGACTCAGTCGCATAAAGGGCCCGACGTGCCGCATTGGCGCGAATGGTCAATGAGGTCCACGAGCTAGAGTTGTGGCGATGAATGCACCAGCCGCGCCGACGTTAACCGTTCGGTACGACGGGTCGGAACGCACCTTCGCGGCAGGTCACGACGTGGTGGTGGGACGCGATCTGCGAGCCGACATGCGCATCACGCACCCCTTGATTTCGCGTGCTCATCTGTTGCTGCGCTTCGACCAGGGCCGGTGGCTGGCGATCGACAACAGTTCCCTCAACGGGTCTTTCGCCAACGGCCGCAAGGTGCCGGTAATCGATATCCATGACGGTCAGAGCATCAACATCGGAAACCCGGACGGGCCGTTGCTGACCTTCGCGGTCGGACACCACCAGGGAATGGCCGGGCGCCCGCCGCGGACCGAGTCGATGGGTATCGCAATGGCGCCTCAGCCCTCCGCAATGGCGTGGCCGGCGTCACAGGCGTCGGGGCAGCCGGGTCATCCGCTTGCTGCTCCGCCCGGACCGCCGCCTGCGCGCCCGATCGCCTGGAGCGCGTCGCCGCCGCCGCGACCGCATCCCGGCCCGCCCGGTCAGTGGCCGGCGCCACCGGGACCACCGGGACCACCGGGGCAACCGGGACCACCGGGGCAACCGGGACCACCGGGGCAACCGATATATCCGACTTCGGTGGCGCGACCGCCCGTTTATCCGGGCGGCGCCCCGCCCAACTATCCGCCGCCGCAGAAGTCCGGTGTGGCGCCCATGCCTGCCTCACCGCAGACGCAGATGTCGCCCGTGGAAGCCAAACCGCCTGAGGTGTCGAACCTCGCGACGAAGATGTTCCAAGCGTTGTTGCCGTCACGGTCCGGGGCGTTGCAGAAACCGTCGGGCGCGCTCACGATCGGCCGCGCCACCGACAACGACATCGTCATCCAGGACGTCCTGGCGTCGCGCCATCACGCGTTCTTGACCCAGACGCCGCTCGGCACCGAGATCCGGGATGCGCACAGCATCAACGGGACCTTCGTCAACGGTGTCCGCGTCGGTTCCGCGGTGCTGACCGAGGGCGACGTGGTCACGATCGGCAACGTCGACCTGGTCTTCACCCGGGACACCCTGGTCCGGCGCACCGAAGCGGCCACGCGCACCGGCGGCCTGGAGGTGAACTCGGTCTGCTACACCGTCGACCAGGGGAAAAAGCAGCTGCTCGACCACATCTCGCTGACCGCCCGCCCCGGCACCCTGACCGCCATCATCGGTGGGTCCGGCGCCGGCAAGACCACGCTGTCGCGGCTGATCGCCGGCTACACGAGCCCCACCTCCGGCTCGGTGACCTTCGAGGGTCACAACATCCACACCGAGTACGCCTCGCTGCGCAGCCGGATCGGAATGGTCCCCCAGGACGACGTCGTGCACCGCCAGCTGACCGTCAACCAGGCACTCGGCTACGCGGCCGAACTGCGGCTGCCGCCCGACACCAGCCAGGCCGACCGCGAGCAGGTGGTGTCCCAGGTGCTCGAGGAACTCGAGCTGACCAAACACGCCGACACCCGGGTCGACAAGCTGTCCGGCGGACAGCGCAAACGTGCCTCGGTGGCGCTGGAATTGCTTACCGGACCGTCGCTGCTGATCCTCGACGAACCCACCACCGGGCTGGACCCGGCGCTGGACCGTCAGGTGATGATGATGCTGCGCCAGCTGGCCGACGCCGGCCGCGTGGTGCTGATCGTCACGCACTCGGTGTCCTACCTCGACGTCTGCGATCAGTTGCTGCTGGTCGCCCCCGGCGGCAAGACGGCGTTCCTCGGTCCGCCCAGCCAGATCGGTGCGGCGATGGGGACCAGCAACTGGGCGGACATTTTCGCCAAGGTGGGCGCCGACCCCGACGAGGCCAACCGCCGCTTCCTGGCCGAAAACCAGCACCAGCTGCCGGCCGTTCCCTCCGAACACAGTCCGGCTGCCGATTTGGGCGAACCGGTACACACCGACGTGCTGCGCCAGTTCTCCACGATTGCGCGACGCCAGATTCGGCTGGTGATCTCCGACCGCGGCTACACGGTGTTCCTCGCGCTGTTGCCGTTTCTCATCGGTGTCCTGACCCTCACCGTTCGCGGCAAGAGCGGATACGGCATGTCCGACCCGCTGGGCAACAACCCCGCTCAGCCCGACCAGATTCTGGTCATGCTCAACGTCGGCGCGGTGTTCATGGGTACCGCCCTGACGATCCGCGACCTGATCGGCGAGCGTCCGATCTTCAAGCGTGAGCAGGCGGTCGGCCTGTCGACGGCGGCCTACATGGGCGCCAAAATCGTGGTGTTCTCGACATTTGCGATTGTTCAGGCGGCGATTGCCACGGCGATCTCCGTGATCGGTTGGGGCACACCGATCTCCAACGCCGTAATCCTGGGCAACGTCAACTTCGAGCTGTTCGTCACCGTGGCCGCGACCTGCGTGGGTGCCGCACTGCTCGGCATGGCGCTATCGTCGCTGGCTCAATCCCAAGACCAGATCATGCCGATGCTGGTGGTGTCGATCATGAGCCAGCTGGTGTTCTCCGGCGGCATGATCTGGGTGACCGACCGGATCGTGCTCGACCAGTTGTCGTGGGCCACCCCCGCCCGGTGGGGCTTCGCGGCGTCGGCGTCGACGATCGACGCCCACCGGCTGATACCGGGTCCGACCGACCCCAAAGACCAGCACTGGAATCACACCAAGAGCGCATGGCTGTTCGATATGGCGATGCTCGGAGTCCTGTGCGTAACCTATAGCGCAATCGTCTGGTGGAAGATTCGGCTGAAACGACGCTGAACTGATGAATAGCCCTGCGCAACCGGTGCTGACGGTGCGGTCCAACCGTTCCGAAGTCAGTTTTGCGCCCGGAGGCGATGTCATCGTCGGAAGCGACGTGCGGGCCGACCTACGCGTGGCGCATCCGCTGGTCACCCGCGCGCACCTGTTGCTGCGCTTCGATCACGGCAGATGGGTTGCGGTGGACAACAATTCGCGCAGCGGCATCTTCGTCGACGGCCGCCGGGTGCCGATGGTCGACATCCGCGACGGCCAGACCATCAACCTGGGCGGTCCCGACGGACCGCGGATCGTCTTCGCGGTCGGACACCATCAGGGGGCGGTCGGCCTGCTCCCGCCGACGACGCACGCGGTCCCGGCGATCCCGCCGCCCGAGAGCTCCCTGGATCGGCCCACCGACGTGCTACACACCACCGCCGTGCCGATCGTCCGGCCCACCGTGACCACCCAGGCCGTACCCCAGGACGCGACTCAGGTGGCCCAACCCGCGGGCACCGACATGTCGCAGTTTCCGACCCGGGTGCTGAAGGTCGTGGGACCCGGATCGGATCTGCAGGGGCCGATCGCGGGTACCACCTGGATCGGCCGCGAGCTCGACAACGACATCGTCATTCACGACGTGTTGGCGTCGCGCCATCATGCCGTGTTGGAGCCGACACCCGCCGGCATCGAGATCCGCGACGCGAACAGCATCAACGGGACGTTCGTCAACGGGGTCCGGGTCGGGTCGGCACTGCTTGCCGACGGCGACGTCGTCACGATCGGCAACGTCGACCTGGTATTCACCGCCGGCATGCTGGCCCGCCGCCAGGAAGCGGCGACGCGCACCGGCGGCCTGGAGGTGCGCGAGGTCGGCTTCGCCATCAACGGGAAGGATCTGCTCCAGCAGATCTCAATGGCGGCGCGGCCCGGCACGCTCACAGCCATCATCGGCGGTTCCGGCGCCGGCAAGTCGACACTGTCGCGGCTGATCGCCGGCTACACCACCCCCACCTCCGGCTCGGTCACCTTCGAGGGCCACAACATCCACACCGCGTACGCCTCGCTGCGCAGCAGGATCGGAATGGTCCCCCAGGACGACGTCGTGCACCGCCAGTTGACCGTCAATCAGGCGCTGGGCTACGCGGCCGAACTGCGGCTGCCGCCGGACACCAGCAAGGCCGACCGCGACCAGGTCGTCGCCCAGGTCCTCGACGAGCTGGGACTGACGGCGCATGCCGACACCCGCGTCGACAAGCTCTCCGGCGGCCAGCGCAAACGCGCCTCGGTGGCCCTCGAATTGCTCACCGGGCCGTCGCTGCTGATCCTCGACGAGCCGACCTCGGGGCTGGACCCGGCGCTGGACCTGCAGGTCATGACGATGCTGCGGCAACTGGCCGACGCCGGCCGCGTCGTGCTGGTCGTCACGCACTCGCTGACCTATCTCGACGTCTGCGATCAGGTGTTGCTGATGGCGCCTGGCGGCAAGATCGCGTTCCTGGGCTCACCCGACCAGATCGGGGATGCGATGGGAACCACCAACTGGGCCCAGATTTTCGGGAAGGTCGGCGCCGACCCCGACGAAGCCAATCGCCGTTTCTTGGCCCGGCAGGATCGCACGCCACCTGTCCGGGCGGAGACGCCGGCCGATCTGGGCGCCCCGGCGCGCACCAGCATGCTTCGCCAGTTCTCCACGATCGCCCGCCGCCAGATTCGCTTGATCGTCTCCGACCGCGCCTACTTCGCGTTCCTGGCGTTGTTGCCGTTCATTCTGGGTGCGTTGTCGCTGACCGTTCCCGGCACCACCGGGTTCGGCGTCGCCGACCCGACCAGCGAGACGCCCGACGAGGCCGCGCAGATCCTGACGCTGCTGTCGATCGCCGCGGTCTTCATGGGTACCGCGTTGACAATCCGCGATCTGATCGGTGAGCGCCCCATCTTCCAGCGCGAGCAGGCCGTCGGCCTGTCCACCGGGGCCTACCTGAGCGCCAAGATCACCGTGTTCTGCGCGTTCGCCGTCGCCCAGGCGGCGATCGCGACGGGCATCGTGCTGGTGGGCAAGGGCGCACCCAAACAGTCGGCGCTGCTGCTCGGGAATGCCAGCCTGGAGCTGTTCGTCACCGTCGCCGCGACCTGTGTGGCCTCGGCGATTCTCGGCCTGGTGCTGTCGTCGATCGCCCGGTCCAACGAGCAGATCATGCCGCTGCTGGTGGTGTCGCTGATGCTGCAGCTGGTGCTTGCCGGTGGCCTGATTCCGGTGACCGGCCGGGTCTTCCTCGACCAGCTGTCCTGGCTCATGCCCTCGCGCTGGGGCTATGCGGCATCCGCGTCGACGGTCAATCTGCGGGCGCTGGTACCGATCGGCGCGAAGGACAGTCATTGGGCGCACACGGACAGTGCGTGGCTGCTCGATATGGGGATGCTCGGCGCGCTGTCGGTGATCTATTCGGTGATCGTGTGGTGGCGCATCCGGCTGCGGCGCTAATCCGCTGTGGCGTCCAGGCGCAGCCCGTGCGCCAGTGCGAACGCCATGGCCTGCGCGATGTCCACGCGCACACCCGCCAGCGTGGCGGTTCGCCACAACGCCGGATCGGCGATCGCGCCGCGCAGGTCGGCGTCATCGAGCCGGGTACCGGTGGTCCGCGCGCCCGCCAGGTCGGCGCCGCGCAGCACGGCCTTACGCAGGTCGGTCTCCACCAGGCTGGCCTCCCGCAGCCGGCAGCCGCTCAGGTCGACGCCCCGCAGGTCGTTGCCGCCGAGCGCCGCGAGCGTGAAATCCACCTCGTCGAACGTTATCGGCCGCAGCCGGCACTGCACAAAGACCGACCCCAGCATGCTGCACTGCGCAAATGTGCTGTGCCACAGCGTAGTTCGCTCGAATCTGCAGTTACGGAAAGCCGATCCGCGGTGTTGCGACTCGGACAGGTTGACGCCGCTGAAATCGCATTCGGTGAACACGACCCGTTCGGTGCGCAACCGGCTGAGGTCATCGTCCCGGAAATCACGACCCGTGAACTCGCGATCGGCCCACTGCTGCAACGCGGTCAGGCCGTCAGGCTCTGCAGCGCGTACTCGCTCACCGCGATCAGCGCGTCGGTCGCCGACCGGCGATCCCGGGCATCGACGTTGATCACCGGAATGTGCGGGGGCAGGGTCAGCGCTTCGCGTACCGCTCCAGCGGGATACCTTGGCGCACCGTCGAATTGGTTGACCGCGATCAGGAACGGAAGGTTGCGGTGCTCGAAGAAGTCGACCGCGGCAAAGCTGTCCTGCAGCCGGCGACAGTCGACCAGGACGATCGCGCCGATGGCGCCGCGGACCAGGTCGTCCCACATGAACCAGAACCGCCGCTGGCCGGGGGTGCCGAACAGGTAGAGCACCAGGTCCCGGTCGAGCGTGATCCGGCCGAAGTCCATCGCCACCGTGGTGGTCCGCTTGTCGGGCGTGGCCTCGAGCATGTCGACGCCGGCCGAGGCGTCGGTGACAATCTCCTCGGTGCGCAGCGGCATGATTTCCGAAACCGCCCCGACGAATGTGGTCTTGCCGGCGCCGAATCCGCCCGCGATGACGATCTTCGTCGAGGCGGTGGCCCTGGCGTCAGAGTGCTTTAAGGCCACGCAGCGTCCTTCCTATGAGTTCGTGGCGCTCGTCACGGGTCGACTGCTCGGTCAATGTTCTATGCACCCGAAGGTAACCGGACAGGACCAGATCACCGACCAGTACGCGCGTGACACCGACCGGGAGGTTCAGCCGGGCCGAGATCTCCGCGACGGACGGGCTTGTGACACACAGTTGGATGATCCTGCCTCTCGTATCGTCGGCCGGCCACCGGTGAGGCAGCCCGGCGGCCTGCAACGTCTGAACCGGCGCTTCCAGCGGAAGGTCGACCTTGGTCTCGGTCCGCCCGGCCGTCAGGGTGTACGGACGGACCAGGCTCGCCTCACGTGCGGGCGGCCCGGGTTCGCGTTTGTCCATCGCGGCTCACGAGTGCCTAACAGCACGCCGGCTGGACTGCACAACGCCGCCCACCCGTTCGACAAGGATGGCCATCTCGTATCCGATCTGGCCGATATCGCACGCCGTCTCGGCCAGCGTCGCCAGATGCGACCCGTCGCCGACGCGCATCAACAGCAGATATCCGTTCTGCATCTCGACCACCGACTGCAGCACCTGTCCGCCATCGAACAGCTGCGCGGCGCCGGTCGCCAGGCTGGCCAGCCCGGAGGCCACCGCGGCCAGCTGATCGGCGCGTTCGCGGGGTAACTGCTCGCTGGCGGCGATGGGCAGACCGTCGACCGACACCAGCAGCGCATGCGCGACCCCGGGAACTTCGCGGGTGAACTTCGTCACCAGCCAGTCCAGCGAGCTGCCGGGAGACGTCATTCCTGATCGGGTCCTTGACTCGAGTGGCGGGCGTGCGACCGTCCGCTGTGTACGCCGTCGAAATGGTTACTGAACGAGGCGCGCACCGCCTCGGGGTCGCGGGCCGCGTGAAGTCCGCCGTTCGATCCTACGAGGGATCCCTCGTCGTCCTGGCCGGGGTGCTGCTGGTCGGAGGCACTGACACCGTTGGCCGCCCCCGGCACCAGCCGGGCGCCGGGCGTGCGGACCGGCAGGCCGTGCTCGGCGGTGCGCTCCTCGACGGGCTTGTCCTCGGCCTCGGCGGCCAACGACCAGCCGCGGTCCCAGACCGATTGCCAATCCAGGTCGGGGCTGTCGACCAGGTCGTGCGGGTCACCCATCATCTCGGAGAGCATTCGCCGGTAGATCACGTCGTCCGATGCACCGGCGACGGAGCCGGTAGGCGGGGCGGGGCGGGTGGTCGGCGGACCGCCGGTCCCCCGCGAGCGCGCGGCGAAGAACGCCGAGGTGTCCGACACCGCCCGCGCCGGAGCTTGCGGCGGCGGAGCTGGAGCTGGGGCCGGGGCTTTCGGCGCCGGGGCTGGGGCTTGCGGCGGCGCGACTTGCGGCGCCGGCTTTGGCGATTGTTGGTTCTCGTTCTCCCACCACGGCGTGGCCAGCTCGCGCCGGCGTGGGCTTGGCTGCTGTGCAGCGGGCGCGGCCGGAACCTCGGTGATGCCACTGGAGCCCGGGCTGCGACGCGGCAACAACGCGATCGGTGGAGTGTCGTCGGAGCGGGGAGATCCGTTGGCGGTGGTGGCCGCGGCGGGGCGTTGACGCGTCGCCCCGTTGACACCGTCCGGCGCGGCGTTCGCACTGGCGAGTTTCGCGCTCGGCGACGAGACCGCGCGGATCCGTTCCCGCGGTGCCGCCGAGACTTCGGCCGGGCCGCCGTGGAAGCCCTCCAGCACCCCCGGCGGCAGGTAGATCTCGGCGGTCGTGCCGGAACCCGCCTCCTCCGGTCCCGGACCGCGCAGCCCGACCCGGATGCCGTGCCGGGCGGCAATCCGGCCCACCACGAAAAGCCCCATGTGGCGGGCATTGTCGGGAGTGACCTCGCCGCCGGCCTGCAGCCGCATATTGGCCATGCGCCGGTCGGCATCGTTCATGCCCAAGCCTGAGTCGGCGATCCGCAGCACCACGCCTCCGTCACCGCCACGCGCCGCGGAAATCCGGGCGAACGTCGACGGCGGCGAATAGCGCAGGGCGTTGTCGATCAGCTCGGCGAACAGATGGATCGCCCCACCGGCGGCCCCGCCGATCAGCATGCAGTCGGGCAGCTCGGCGATTTGGACCCTGCGGTAATCCTCGACCTCGGAAACGGCCGCGTTGAGCACGGTCGACAGCGGGACCGGATCACGCTGGTCGCGGGCAAGCTGTGCACCGGCGAGCACCAGCAGGTTGGCACTGTTGCGGCGCAGCCGGGCGGCCAGGTGATCCAGCCGGAACAGGCTGTCAAGGCGGTCGGGATCCTCTTCGTTGCGCTCCAGCCCGTCGATGAGCGACAACTGCTGATCGACCAGTGACCGGCTGCGCCGCGACATGGTCTCGAACATGTCGTTGACCAGCAATCGCAACCGCGCCTCGTCACCGGCCAACAGCAGGGCCTGGGTGTGCAGTTCGTCCACCGCGTGGGCGACCTGGCCGATCTCCTCGGTGGTGTACACCGGCAGCGGAGCCGGAATCGGTTCGGCGCCACCGGCTTTGACCCGGGCGATCTCCTCCTCGAGGTCGGTGTGGGCGACCTTGAGCGCGCCGTCGCGCAGCATCCGCAGCGGCACAATCAGCGCGCGCGCCATCAGCAACACGATGAGCAGTGCGATCGCGATGGCGGCCAGCACGAGGACGCCGTCGACGATGGCGGCGTTGCGCCGATCGTTGGCTTGGGCTTGCACCGATTTCGTCACCGACGTTGTCGCGTCGGTGATGATCTGTTCGGCGATCGTGTCGGTGGTCTGGATCGAGTGCAGCAGTTCGGGGTTGTCGACGAGCACGCTGGCCGGATCGGACATGATCGCCATCCGGCCTACCATTTGCTGCTGCAGTGTCTTGGCATCGGGCGAGCCGACACCGAGGACCTGGCTCATCCCGAACAGCGTCGACGGTTCGGTGCCGGCCAGGGTGATCATCGTGGTGCGCAACTGCGGCTCGGGCAGCTCGGCGCCGCGGGTCACCAAGATCTCCTGCATCGTCATCTGGCCGCGGGCCCCGACCGCCCGGCTCAAACCCTGTGCCTGGGCACGGATCTGCTCATCGTCCACGCGCACCGAGGCATTGATGACGTCCTCGGCCGTCAACAGCAGCGGCGCATACGTGGTCACCCGGTCCCGCAAACCAATGCTGTTCTCGGCCACCTTGTCCAGCAGCGACTGGCCGCCGTTCAGCAGGGTGTCCACTCCCGATCGCACGTCGGGCGTCACGTCGGTGTCCGCCAGCCGCGTCTGCAGCTCGCCCTTGCGGGCGTCGTAGTTCTTCTTCGCGCCCTCGACATCGCGCCCGGTGGAGCTCGCCAACAACGCGACATCCAACGCCGACATGTATTTGGTGAGCGCCGGCAACACGTCGGTACGAGCGGCGGCCAACCGTAGGCCACTGGAGCTCGCCATTGCGGTGTTGACGCGCAGCCCACCGAAAACCGCCGCCAGGATCAGCGGGACCAGCACAATCGCCAGGACTTTCCACCGGACCGGCCAGTTGCTCAGCGACCAGGCCGGCGGACGTTTCGCCGGGGCGGCTGCGCCGGCAGGGACTTCAGCGAACTCGGTGGGTGCCGCCTCGACCGGGGTGGCCGGGCGATTGAACATGGTCATAGGCGACCAGCCGCTGCGCTGACACTCAGCGTCAAACGAAACGAGAGACTCATGAAACTTCCTGCTTTATTCCGCTCCCCCCGCGCAGATAGGCGCGAGCAGAAACCGCGTGGCGATTCGACGAGTATGCCAGTCCGCGGCCCGGGTCACCAGGATCGTTACTGAGCAGACACCGCCTCCGAGACGCTGCGCAATCGTCACCGTCGAATTCAGATTCCCGCCGTGAATCAGGCGTAGCGTGCGCCCTATAGCTTCGAGAAGAGGAGCCGAGATGTCCGCGACCGATCACGACTGGAGCAAGCCGGCGGCGCTGGCGATCCCCAAAGAGGGTTACTTCGAACTGGAGCGTGGGCGGTACGGACCGGTTTTTCCGCGCACTCCGGCCTGCTACGGGTTCTCCATCATCGCGAAGGTCAAAGCGGGCCGCGAGGACGCGATCCGCGAACACGGCAAGGTCATCGAGGCAGCGATCGCCGAAACACCGGACTTCCTTGCCGCACTACGTCTGCACTACCTTCGCTGGGTGCTTTTCGATCTTGGTGATGGCTTGACCTTTCAGTACCAGGGCATCTTCGACACCGACTTCGACAAGTACACCGAGGATGCGGTGCAGTTGTTCGGCCAGAGCGGCATCAGCACGGTGTTCACCAATCTCGAAGGCTTCCCGGAAGATTGGAAGGAAAACCCAGCAGCCTTCGTCGAGTTCGTCCGCGAGCACCAGTACCCCAGCTTCCTGGAATACGGCGAGTACCCGTACGTGACCGCCGACGAGATCAAGAAGGCGCTGCGACTGAAGTCGGCGTTTTCCGACATGCTCGACCAGATGCAGTAAGCGACGCGAAAGCGCGTGCGGGCAATGCTCGAATTTGACGATATCCAGCACATTTTGCTGACCCGTACCCCTGCGATGACGGGGCGCTACGAGTTCCTGTCCTTCGATAACCCCGCCGGGGGCCGGGCGTGGTTGGCCGAACTGCTGGATCGAGTCCAGTCCACCTCGGATGCCCGCGCCACCATGGACGATGCCCAGCGGTGGATCACAGTGGCGTTCACCTGGAACGGTCTGCGTGCGCTCGGCGTAAACGACGACGCGCTGGCAACGTTCCCCGAGGAGTTTCGTGAGGGGATGGCGGCCCGCGCCGACATCCTCGGTGACACGGGGGCCAATCATCCCGACAACTGGGTCGGCGGTTTGGCCGGCGACGATCTGCACGCCATCGCGATCCTGTTCGCCCGCACCGAGGACCAACACCGGCGGAGCACGAGCGAACACGACAAGCTGATCGCGCGGTGTCCAGGCGTCCGCAGCGTGTCGGTGCTGGATCTGAACGCCACCCCGCCGTTCAACTACGCCCATGACCATTTCGGGTTCCGGGACCGGCTCTCGCAGCCGGTGATGGAGGGTTCGGGCGAAGAGCCCACGCCGGGGTCGGGTGCAGCACTGAAGCCGGGCGAGTTCATTCTCGGCTATCCGGACGAAGACGGGCCGCCGGCCAATCTGCCCCAGCCGGATGTGTTGTCCCGCAACGGTAGTTATCTGGCCTACCGGCGACTGCAAGAGCACGTCGGGCTGTTCCGCGACTATCTGCGCGAACAGGCGGAAACTCCCGAAGGACAGGAGTTGCTCGCCGCCAAGTTCATGGGCCGCTGGCGTAGCGGTGCCCCGCTGGTGTTGGCACCCAAACACGACGATCCCGAGTTGGGCGCGGACCCAATGCGCAACAACGACTTCAACTACAAGGAGATGGACCCGCACGGCTACGCGGTGCCGCTGGGCTCGCACGCACGGCGCCTCAACCCGCGTGATACCGCCGTGAATATGAACCGCCGCAGGATGATCCGTCGCGGCGCGACCTATGGCGAGGCGTTACCAGAGGGCGCGCCCGACGACGGGGTGGACCGTGGCATCGCCGCATTCATCATCTGCGCCAGCCTGATTCGCCAATTCGAGTTCGCCCAGAACGTCTGGATCAACGACCGGTCTTTTCATGAGCTGGGCAACGAACGCGACCCCATCGTCGGCACCCAAGATGGCTCGCTGGACTACACGATCCCCAACCGGCCGATCCGTAAAGTCCACCAGGGACTGCCGGCCTTCACCACCCTCAAGGGCGGCGCCTACTTCTTCCTTCCGGGCATCGGTGCGCTGCGATACCTGGCCACGCTCGACAGTTAAGAGGGCATGCGATGGGCACGCTGACGCCAGCACGCACCTACAACCAAAGCCACCTCCGGCGAAATCACAACGGACGGCGGCGCATCAGCATCTACTGGACGTGGAGCTATCCCTGGGAAGCCCAACGCGATCCGGCCGCGCTGTACAACCGGTTCTCCACGATCACCGAGGTCCGCAATGCGGCGTGGCCCAGCTACGAGACGCCCGAGTACGACGAGGCACATTTCCTGCAGGGCATCGCCGGAACGCTGGAGCTTTTCCACCGCTCAACACTGGCCTTTCAGGAGTTGGCGGCTGAAATCACCGGCCACCCCGTCGCCGTGTTTCAGCGCATCGACCAGGCGGGCTACCGGCTTCCGATTGACGAACGGGTGCTGGCCGACACCGACACCCTGATGGTGTTCGGACTCGACCACCTGCTGTCTGAGCAGGACGCCGCACCCGAGGAGATCGCCGCCATCCGGGAATGGCTGCAACGGGATGGCACCTGCTTGCTACTGGCACCGCATCATGACGTCGGCTTCACCGACGATTTCGCGCAGCGTCAGGTCGAATACCGACACCACGGCGACCCACTGGTGCCGCGTCAGCAGCGGTTCAGTCAGTACACGCGCTCGCTGATGGAGGCTCTCGACGTCCCGGTCCACAACAAATGGGGACTGCGGCCCGCAGTGGTCGATGGCACGAATGAGATTGCGCCGCTGACCGCGTTTCGCGATCTCGATACATCCCGGCTGCTCGACAACGTCACCACGTTCAATTTCCACCCCCACCTGCCGCACTACGAACTCACGAAGCCAGAGACCGACTCGGTGCGGGTGCTGGGCCGTCAGCGCATCGATCCGGACCGGCCACATCCGTTCACCGCGGCCGGTAACGCCGAGTTCAACGCGCTGATCTGGATGCCGCCGACCGGGCCACGCGTCGGCGACATCGTGCTCGTCGACTCCACCAACTTCACGACACTGTTCGGCGGCACCGACAGCCTCAAGAACTTCTGGCACAACCTCGCCGCCATGAAATGACGGGCTACGCCGGCCGAAGAACCGCGACGAGGAAGTCGGAGTCGTCGGTGAACGGCCGCAGATCCCAGGTGGAGAGCAGCAGATCGGGCGCGAATCCGGCCGCTGCCGCGTGGTCGAGGAACTCGGCAAACTCATAGTCGCGGCCGGCGCCGAAGCCGATCGCCGCTCGACCATCGCCTGCGAGGTGGGCACGTAACCTGCTCAGCACCTGGGCCCGGGTACTCGGGGCTAGAAACGCCATGACGTTGCCGGCGGACACGATCACGTCGAACGGTTCGGCAACGCCGCGCGCGGGCAAGTCCAGTTCGGCGAGGTCGCCGACGAGCCAGCGCGGGCCGGGATAGTCCTGCTCGGCTGCCGCGATGAGCGCCGGGTCGACGTCGACACCGACCACCTGGTGACCGGCCTGAGCCAGGGCCCCGCCCAGCCGGCCCGGGCCGCAGCCGGCATCGAGGATGCGGGCACCGCGGGGCGCCATCGCGTCGACCAAGCGAGCCTCGCCGGCCAGATCGTCGCCGGCGAGGGCCATCGCACGGAAGCGCTCGATATACCAACTCGAATGCCCTGGATCGGCGGCAACCTTCTGCATCCAGATGCTCGGCTCGACCATGCCAGCATTATTCCAGGACGAAAATCGGAATCTTCCGTTCCGTCAGCTTCTGCAACTCGATGTAGACGGGGTAGGCGTCGATCGCCGCCTGCCACCACTCTGCGTGTTCGGTGCCGTGGACTTCGCGCGCCGTCATCTCGAAGACCTTGTCGCCGTCTTGCACAGTCACATTCGGGTTGGCCTTCACGTTGTGGTACCAGGTCGGGTGCTTTGGGGCTCCTCCGATGGAGCCGACCATCGCGTAGCGTCCGTCCTTTTCCACGCGCATCAATGGCACGTACCGCTTGAGGCCGCTCTTCGCGCCGATCACCGTGAACAGGACGACGGGCCGGTCGAAGATCTCGACGCCGTCCGTGGTGCCCTGCTGCAGAATTTTTTCGGTCTGCTCTCGCACCCAATCGGTAGTGCTGAGTTGTACTTGATCCGTCATGCCCGCCTCAACATCTCGGCATCCCGAGCCATTCCCACGGCGGGGTCGCCGGGGTCAAGGAGTCTGCCGTGTTCAAGCTGATGTTTTTCTCGCCGCGCATTGCGCCCAATACGGGCAACGCCATCCGGACGGCCGCGGCCACCGGCGCCGAATTGCATCTGGTTGAACCGCTGGGCTTCGACTTGTCCGAACCCAAGCTGCGCCGGGCCGGATTGGACTATCACGACCTGGCGTCGGTCACGGTGCACGCGACGCTGCAGGCCGCGTGGGACGCGCTGGCCCCGGCGCGGGTAGTCGCGTTCACCGCGCACGCGTCGACGCCGTTCGCCGACGTCGCCTATCAGCCCGGCGACGTGTTGATGTTCGGCCCCGAACCCGATGGGCTGGACGCGGCGACCCTGGCCGA
Source organism: Mycobacterium sp. Dal123C01 (assembly GCF_052566995.1). Lineage (NCBI taxonomy): Bacteria > Bacillati > Actinomycetota > Actinomycetes > Mycobacteriales > Mycobacteriaceae > Mycobacterium > Mycobacterium sp. Dal123C01. The sequence continues at coordinate 144,684 of NZ_CP199580.1, forward strand.
CCCGCACATCACCGCGCAGGTGCGGATCCCGATGCTGGCGGGCCGGCGCTCACTGAATCTGGCCAACGCCGCCGCGATCGCCGTCTATGAGGCGTGGCGCCAGCATGGCTACTCCGGGGCGGTGTAGCGATGAATGCTGGGCCGGGCGCGAGTCTGCATTGTCATGGCTACCTTCATCACGATCGGTTACGGCGACGAAGCCGGATATAACCGGACGAGCGACGACTGCAGACGGGCCGCGCACGCCCGCGATGACGAACTCAGCGCATCCGGCGCCCTGATCGGACGCGCCGGAGATCCCGTCCAGGTGCGCAATCCGGACGGCTCTGGGGTGCGGGTCGAGCCGGGACCGTTTCTGCAATCGGCGCTGCCGATCGCGGGGTTCGCGGTGTTCGACGCCGAGGATCTCGAGGCGGCAATCGAGCGGGTGAGCCACACCCCGTGTGCCGTCGCGCATGGGGTGGTCGAGGTCTGGCCCTTACAGACCTGAATTACCAGGTGTTCCAGTGCGTCAGGGTCTCGGCGGGCAGCCGCTTGGCCGGCCGGAAATCCGTGCCCTTGGTGTAGGCGATCGGGAACAGTCCGCCCTGGCTGAACCGGTCGTAGGGAATGCCGAGCACTTCGGCGGCTTTGCGCTCGCCGTCATCGAGCAGGTGCAGCGTCGTCCAGCAGGAGCCCAGCCCGCGGGACCGCAGCGCCAGGCAGAAGCTCCACACCGCCGGGAACAGCGACGCCCAGAACGACACGCCACCCAACGGCCCCTGGTCCGCGCGGCCCTGCCGGCAAGGGATCAACAACACCGGCGCCTCGTGCATGTGCTCGGCGAGGTACATCGCGGAATCTACGACCTTGGGCATCTGCTCGCGGCGGGTGTCGCCCTCGGGGTATTCGCGCTTCGGCGCACTGAGATAGCCCCGGGCGTGCGACAGGTAGATGTCGCCGATCGCCTTCTTCTTGTCGGCGTCCTCGACGAACACCCACTGCCAGTCCTGCGCGTTGGACCCGGTGGGCGCCTGCAGCGCCAGCTCGAGGCATTCCATCAGGACGTCGCGCGACACCGGCTTGTCGAAATCGAGGCGTTTGCGAACCGAGCGGGTGGTGGTGAGGACTTCGTCGACGGACAAGTTGAGGGTCATGCATGCGACTCTAGGTCGGTCGATATCGAGAGCGGCCGCCACGCGTCGATGTCGACCTTGAGGTCTTCGATCTTGGCCTCCACCGCGGCGACGCAGTCGGCGCCCAGCAGCAGATGCACCGGCGGCTCGTCGGCCGAAGCGATGTCGACGATGGCAACGGCCGCCTTGATCGGGTCGCCGGGCTGGGCGTGGTTGACGCCCGCGGCGTGGGCGCGGGTGGCCCCGACGGTGGCTTCGTAGTCGGCGATGACGTTCTCTTCGGTGCCGAGACTGGACGCGTCGAGGAAATCGGTGCGGAAATAGCCGGGTTCGACGATCGTGACCCGGATGCCCAGCGACCGTACCTCCTTGGCCAGCGCCTCGCTGAACCCTTCCATCGCGAACTTGGTCGAGCAGTAGATGCCCCACCCGGCCGAACCGAGCAGTCCGGCGACCGAGCTGATGTTGATGATGTGGCCGGAGCGCTGACGACGCATGATCGGCAGCACGGCCCGCTGCATGGTCAGGGTGCCGAACACATTGACGTCATAGACGGCTCGGACCGAGGCGTCGGAAGCCTCCTCGACGGCGCCGAGCAGGCCGCGACCGGCGTTGTTGACCAGCACGTCGATCCGGCCGAACGCGTCGACCGCCGACTGGACCGCCTGGGCCGCTTGGTCGGCATTGGTGACATCGAGGTCGATCGCGAGTAGGGCGTCACCGGCGTCGGGAAGTTCGGTGAGGATCTGCTCCGCGTGCCGCGCGGTCGCGACCACCCGGTCGCCCTGCGCCAGGATCTTGCGGGCGATCTCGAGTCCGAACCCCCGGGATGCTCCGGTGAGAAACCAGACTTTGGCCACTGTGTCCTCCTGAAGTTGGGATCTCATGACTATCTCCTACTAACGAAAGTCACGCGAGCGTGAGCCGACGGCCAGGGTGATGCGACCCAACCGTTCGGCCACGACGGTGATTGCGCCGCTGGCGTTTTGGACCTGCCCGCGGATCAGCAACGCTGGCGCGGTGTTCGCCAGCTTGCGCTGCCGCGCCCACACCCCCGGCGTGCAGAGCACGTTGACCATCCCGGTCTCGTCCTCGAGGTTGATGAACGTCACCCCCTGCGCGGTGGCGGGTCGCTGCCGATGGGTCACCGCGCCGGCGATTAGCACCCGGTCACCGTCGGGCACCGATCCCAGCGCCTCGGCGGGCACCACCCCCATCGCGTCCAGGTCGGCCCGCAGGAACTGGGTCGGGTAACTGTCCGGTGAGATGCCGGTGGCCCACACGTCGGCGGCGGCCAGCTCCAGCTCGCTCATCCCGGGCAGCTCCGGGACGTGTGACGACGACCCCACGCCGGGTAGTCGGTCCGGCCGTTGGGTGGCCGCGGCCCCGGCCGCCCACAGCGCCTCTCGCCGCGACGTCCCGAAGCAGCCCAGCGCCCCTGCCGTCGCCAGAGCTTCGGTCTGCGGCACGGAGAGCTGCAGCCGGGTTGTCAGATCCAGCAGAGACACAAAGGGGCCGTTGGTTTTTCGCTCGTTGACCAGCTGCTCGGCGAGGTCGTCGCCGATATAGCGGACGGCACCCAACCCGAGCCGGACCTCGGTGCCGGCATTTTCCAGGGTGGCGGGCGCCAGGCTGGCGTTGACATCCGGGCCATGGACCAGCACCCCGTGCCGGCGCGCGTCGGCCACCAGCGACTGTGGCGAATAGAAACCCATCGGCTGCGCACGCAGCAGCGCGGCGCAGAACGCGGCCGGATGGTGCAGCTTGAACCACGACGAGTAGAACACCAGCGACGCGAAGGACAGCGCATGACTTTCCGGAAAACCGAAATTGGCGAAGGCCTCCAGCTTTTCGTAAGTCCGCTCGATCACCTCGTCGGTGGCGCCGTGCAATCTGCGCATGCCGTCGTAGAACCGGCCGCGCAGCCGTTGCATCCGTTCGGTCGAACGCTTGGACCCCATGGCGCGCCGGAGCTGGTCGGCCTCGGCGGCGGAGAAGCCGGCACAGTCGACCGCGAGCTGCATCAGCTGCTCCTGGAAAAGCGGCACTCCCAGCGTCTTTCGCAATGCCGGTTCCATGGACGGGTGATCGTAGACGACCGGGTCGATGCCGTTGCGCCGCCGGATGTAAGGGTGCACCGACCCGCCCTGGATGGGCCCGGGGCGAATCAGCGCGACCTCGACCACCAGGTCGTAGAACACCCGCGGCCGCAGCCGGGGCAACGTCGCCATCTGCGCACGCGACTCCACCTGGAACACCCCGACGGAATCGGCGCGCGAAAGCATCTCGTACACCGCGGGTTCGGAGAGGTCCAGCCTGGCCAGATCGACCTCGATGCCCTTGTGCTCGGCCAGCAGGTCTTTCGCGTAATGCAGCGCCGAAAGCATGCCCAGCCCCAATAGGTCGAACTTCACCAAACCGATGGCCGCGCAGTCGTCTTTGTCCCATTGCAGGACGCTGCGATTCTCCATCCGCGCCCATTCCACCGGACACACGTCGGCGATCGGGCGATCGCAGATCACCATGCCGCCGGAATGAATGCCCATATGTCGCGGCAGATTCCGGATCTGGGTGGCCAGGTCGATCACCTGTTCGGGAATCCCGTCCAAGTCCGGCGAGTCGGCTAAACCGTTCCAGTGACCGATCTGCTTGCTCCACGCATCCTGCTGGCCCTGCGAGAAGCCCAGGGCCCGGGCCATGTCGCGCACCGCGATTCGCCCGCGGTAGGTGATGACGTTGGCGACCTGGGCGGCGTAGTCGCGGCCGTACTTGTCGTAGACGTACTGGATGACCTTTTCGCGCTGATCCGACTCGATGTCCATGTCGATGTCGGGCGGCCCGTCGCGGGCGGGCGACAAGAACCGCTCGAACAACAGCTCGTTGCCCACCGGATCGACCGCGGTGACACCCAGGGCGTAGCAGACCGCGGAGTTGGCCGCCGATCCCCTGCCCTGGCACAGGATGTTGTTCTGACGGCAAAACCGGGCGATATCGTGCACCACCAGGAAGTAGCCCGGAAATGTCAGTTGGGAAATGACTTTCAGCTCGTGCTCGATCTGGGCGTACGCTCGCGGCGCGCCCTCGGCCGGCCCGTAGCGGTCGCGCGCTCCCACCATCACCAACTGCCGTAACCAGCTGTCCTCGGTGTGGCCGCCGGGCACGTCGAACGGCGGCAGCTGCGGCGCGATGAGCGCCAGCCCGAACGCACACTGCTCGCCGAGCTCGGCGGCGGCAGTCACCGCCTCGGGCCGCTGCGCGAACAGCCGGGCCATCTCCTCGCCGGACCGCAGGTGCGAACCACCCAGCGGGGCCAGCCATCCGGCGGCCGAATCCAGCGACTGCCGGGCCCGGATGGCGCCCATCGCCATGGCCAGCCTCCTGCGCGACGGATGGGCGAAATGCGCTCCGGTGGTGGCGACGACGCCGACCCCGAAGCGCGGCGCCAGGGCGGCCAACGTCGCGTTGCGTTCGTCGTCGAGGGGCTGGCCGTGGTGAGTCAACTCGATGCTGACCCGCCCCGCCCCGAAGCGGTCCACCAGATCGGCCAGCGCCCGCTGTGCGGCATCACGTCCGCCATCGGAAAGGGCTTGGCGTACATGCCCTTTGCGGCATCCCGTCAGGATGTGCCAATGCCCGTCGGCGGCTTCGGTCAGCGTGTCGATGTCGAAGCGCAGCTTGCCTTTCTCGCCGCCGGCCAGATGCGCGGCGGCCAGCTGCCGCGACAGCCGCCGGTAGCCTTCCGGGCCGCGGGCCAGCACCAGCAGGTGCGGGCCGGGTGGGTCCGGCTTCTCGGTACGAGCCCCCGAAACCGACGAGGCGCCCAGCGACAGCTCGGCGCCGAACACGGTACGCACGTCGAGTTCGGCCGCCGCTTCGGCGAACCGCACCGCCCCGTACAGACCGTTGTGGTCGGTCAGTGCCAGTGCGCGCAGACCCAGCCGGGCGGCCTCCTCGACCATTTCCTCGGGTGTGCTGGCCCCGTCCAGGAAGCTGTACGCCGAATGCGCGTGCAGCTCGGCGTACGAAACAGAAGGAGCGACGGACGAGCGGACGCTCCCGGCTTGTCGCGGCGGTGTGTACGCCCCGCGTTTGTGCGACAGTGGGCCGTCTTCCGCCGGACCGGCTGGGGTGGGCTCGCCGGCATGGCGCGGCTTGCCGTCGAGCACCCGCTCCATTTCCGCCCAACTCGGCGGCCCATTAAACCAACCCATACCAACCCACGTTCCACAGTCTATCGAATGTATGTTCGATTTCGCGCTGGGGTGTGAAAGAGGTTGTTAAACGGGTCTTCAACTTCTAAACACGTTCTTAACGGTCCTGACCTTCCGCGATGGTGCGCTACGACGGATACTGGTACGGGGCAACGACGGGCGGGAATTCATATGGGACAGCTGACAACGGCACTGGACACGGGCTTCCACACCGCGGCCGACCCCGATCGGCAGGCCAGCATGGCGACCGCCGCGGTCGCCATCGTCGCCGGCGCCGTGCCCAGCCTGGAACTCCTCAAAGCCCTTCTGGCAGAACGAATTCAGTCGATACCGCGGTGCACTCAGGTGCTGCGGACACACCCGTTCAACGGCGCCCAGCAATGGATCGACGATCCGAAATTCGACCTCACCCATCACCTGCGCCGGATCGCGGTTCCCCGCCCGGGCGATGAAGCCGACCTCACGCGGGCGATCGCCTACGCCCTGGAACGCCCCCTCGAATTGGACCGCCCGCTGTGGGAGTGCTGGGTCATCGAGGGCCTGACAGGCAAATGGGCGATCTTGATGAAGGTCCATCACTACCTCGCCGACGCCATCCCCGCTGCCCACCTCCTCACCAGGCTCTGCGATGACGCCGACAGCGAGATGTTCGCCAATCACATTGAGCCCAAGCATGATCCGGTGCCAGCCAAGAAGCCCGGCTGGGCCGACGCGCTCTGGCGAGCTTCAGCTGTCGCCGGCGCCGTCTCCAACACCCTGGCCGAGACCATCTGGTCGGCGGCACGGGCGTCGTCAACCGGCCCGGTGGTCACCATGCGGCGCTACAGCACGGTGCGCGTTCCCCTGGCCGCCGTCGACGCCGTGTGCGGCAAGTTCCGGGTGACCACCAACGACGTCGCGCTTGCTGCCATCACCGAGGGCTTTCGCGCTGTTCTGCTGCACCGCGGCGAACAACCCCGCGCGGGCTCGCTGCGCACCCTGGAGAAGGCCGACGACATCTCGGGGAAGCTGCCTTATCTGCCCGTCGAGCACGACGATTCGGTGCAGCGGCTGCGGATCGTGCACAGCAGCTTGAACCGGCCCAACCCGGGTCAACAGAACCCAGGCGCGAGCATCGTGGATCTGGCGACCAACTCCATGCCATTCGTGTTGTGCGCCAAAGCGATTCAACTGGTACGGAGCCGGCTTCCGCAACCGGGCATCGTGACTCTGGCCACCAACGGACCCGGGCCACGCCACCGGTTGGGCCTGATGGGCGCAACAGTGGAGCGCTTGCTGCCGATCCCCCCGACAGCTTCGCAGCTGTCCAGCGGGGTCGCGGTGCTGAGCTACGGCGATGAGCTGATATTCGGAATCACCGCCGACTACGACGCGGCCCCCGAACTCCAGCAGCTCGCCGCCGGTATCGAACGGGAGATGGCCCGCCTGGCGGCGCTCAGCCAAGACTCCGTTCTGCTGTTCACCAAGGATCGGCGCAAACGACCGACCCGCGCGCTGCCCAACGGCGTCCCTCCCACCCATCCCTCGGCGCGAGCACGCCACTGACCCCACCCCGGCGGCGTCGATCACCGTGAGAAGGTTGGTCGTGCCCACATTGGAGCCGGCCACCATCGACCCGCGCCGCCATGACGCGGTGCTGTTTGACCCTGCATTGGGCGCTCCGCAAGCGTTGATCGCGCAACTGCATGAGGTCGGTGTCGGCACCGGCATCTTCGCGCCGGGCGAGGTGGGGGCGCGGGCGGGACGCTGCGTCGTCGTCGCGGCGAACGCGGCGGTTGCCACCGCCGCACGCGATGCCGGCTTCGCGTTGGTCATCGGTGTCGGGGACCGCGACACGCTGCCCGGCGCCGACCCGGTGGTTGCGGACCTGGGTGAAGTCACCGTGCGGACCGGGGACCGACGGATGTCGCAGCTTCCCGACGCGTCGCAGGCCCTCGAGGACCTCGCCACCCGGCAGCCGGCGGTGTTCTTCGACTTCGACGGCACGCTGTCGGACATCGTCGACGATCCGGACTCGGCGCAGCTTGTCGCCGGCGCAGCCGAGGCGCTGCAGAAGTTGGCCGGGCGCTGCCCGGTCGCGATACTGTCCGGCCGCGACCTCGCCGACGTGACAGCGCGCATCGGCCTGCCGGGTATCTGGTATGCCGGCAGCCACGGATTTGAGCTGACCGCACCCGACGGGACACACCACCAAAACGACGCCGCGGCGGCGACGATACCGGTGCTCGAACAGGCGGCTGCCCAGCTACGCGAGCGACTCGGGCCGATTCCGGGTGTCGTGGTGGAGCACAAGCGCTTTGGCGTTGCCGTGCACTACCGCAACGCGGCCCGCGACCGCGTCGGGGAGGTGGCGGCGGCGGTGCGCGCGGCGGGCCAGCGCGACGCGCTCCGAGTGACCACCGGCCGCGAAGTCATCGAGCTACGTCCGGATGTCGACTGGGACAAAGGAATAACCCTGCGCTGGGTGATCGACCACTTGCACGACTCGGCTCCCTTGGTGCCGATCTATCTCGGCGACGACATCACCGACGAAGACGCGTTCGACGCGGTGCGCCAGGATGGGATACCAATCCTCGTGCGGCACAACGACGACGGCGACCGGGCCACCGCCGCGCTGTACGCGCTGGACAGTCCGGCCCGGGTCGCGGAGTTCGTCGACCACCTGGCCCGCCGGCTGACTGACGCGGGCGAAGACTAACCCTGCACGTATTCCACCGCGCCGTCGTCGAGCACCACGCGTGCGTCACCGCCGCCGGGCGCGGCTGCCTCGGTGCGAAAGACCGCCTTACCCGGCTCGGTACGCCAGATCAGCGTCGTCAACGTCTCGCCGGGAAACACCGGCGAGGTGAAGCGCGAATCGATCGAGATGATGTTGGCCGCAAGACCCTTGCCGAGCTCAGCGACCAGCGCGCGGCCCAGCACCCCATAGGAGCACAGGCCGTGCAGGATCGGCTTGGGGAATCCGGCCAACTCCCGGGCGAACCACGGGTCGCTGTGCAGCGGGTTGCGGTCACCGGACAGCCGGTAGATCAGCGCCTGATCCTCGCGGGTGGGCAGCGCGACCCGGGTGTCGGGCTCACGGTCGGGAAATTCCGGGGAAATGGGGCGCTGACCGGGATGCCCGCCAAACCCACCCTCGCCCCGAAGGACGAGCGTGGTCAGCGTCTCGGCGATCAGCTGCCCCGAGTCCGGGTCGGTACCGCGGCCGCGCAGCATGACGATCGCGTTCTTGCCCTCGCCCTTGTCCTGCAGGTCGGCGACCTCGGTGACCACCGACAGCTTGCCCGCTGCCGGCAGCGGCGCGTGCAGCCGGATGCCTTGCGAGCCGTGTAACAGCATGGCCCAGTTGAACTTTCCGATCTTGCCCGCCGCCCCGAAGGCGGGACAGCAGATCACCGCGTAGGTCGGCAGCACCTGCTGGGTGATGTCGTGGCTGTTCTCGGTGGTGAACGACAGGTCGTCGAGCCCCGCGCCGACGCCGAGCGCGTACAGCATCGTGTCCCGATCGGTCCATTCGAACAACATCGGCTCGGTCACTGCACCGATGGCACTCGGGTCAATCGCCATACGAGTCTCCTGTCGACAAGGTTCAAGCTTTTTCTGCACCCAACCATTGCAAACCCTTCCCCCCGGGGGCGTCGGCAGGGCAGGCTTATCGCTATGGCCACGCGCAGCATGATCGGAAAGGCGGCGGCTGTACTCGCCGCAACACTCGTCGTCGGTGCCTGCGGCGGATCGGCTCAGGCGCGCGCGATCACGTTGACCTTCGTCCGAAACGCGCAGACCCAAGCCGACGCCGACGGGGTCATCAACACCGATCCGCCCGGCCCCGGCCTCACCGCCGAGGGCAAGGGACAGGCCCAGCAAGTAGCGCATCAGAGCGGTCGCAACGACTTCGACGCCATCTACGCCTCCGCGATGGCCGAAGCACAGCAGACCGCCGGGCCGCTGGCCAGCGACCTCGGTAAGCAGGTCGAGATCCTTAACGGCGTGCAGGCACTCAACGCCGGCTGGTACAACGGCAAACCCGAATCGATGTCGAGCTCGACGTACATGTTGGCGCCGGCGGACTGGATCAACGGCGACATCCAGGACAGCATCCCGGGATCGATCAGCGGGAAACAGTTCAACGACCAGTTCACCGCCGCCGTCAACAAGGTCTACAACAGCGGCCACAACAAGCCGGTCGTGTTCTCCCAGGGCCCCGCGATCATGGCGTGGACGCTGCTGAACGCCAAGAACGGCAAGACCAGCCTGCTGACCAGCCATCCCCTGCCGAACACCGGCCGGGTGGTGATCACCGGCAACCCGACCGACGGGTGGACGCTGGTCGAGTGGGACGGCATCCGCAACTTCAGCTGATCCCCGCTACCATGGCTTCATGCGGTATGTCGTTACCGGCGGTACCGGGTTTATCGGTCGCCGCGTCGTCTCTCACTTGTTGCACACTCGGCCCGACGCCGAAGTGTGGATTTTGGTCCGGCGCCAGTCGCTAGGACGCTTCGAACGCCTCGCTGCCGAGTGGGGCGAACGGGCTAAACCGCTGGTCGGCGACCTCGCAGAGCTGGAGCTGCCCGACGAGACCATCGCGGAGCTAGGCCGGGTCGACCATCTGGTGCACTGTGCGGCGATCTACGACGTCACCGCCGGCGAGGCCGAGCAGCGCGTCGCCAACGTCGAGGGCACCCGCGCCGTCATCGGTCTGGCGCGGCGGCTGGACGCCACGTTGCATCACGTGTCCTCGATCGCGGTGGCGGGAGACTTCGCCGGCGAGTACACCGAAGACGACTTCGACGTCGGTCAGCAGCTGCCCACCCCGTACCACCAGACGAAGTTCGAGGCTGAATCGCTGGTGCGGTCCACCCCCGGGCTGCGCTACCGCATCTACCGCCCGGCCGTCGTGGTCGGCGACTCGCGAACCGGCGAGATGGACAAGATCGACGGCCCGTACTACTTCTTCGGCGTGCTGGCCAAGCTGGCCATCCTGCCGTCGTTGACCCCGATCCTGCTGCCCGACACCGGGCGCACCAACATCGTCCCGGTCGACTATGTCGTCGACGCGCTCGTCGCGCTGATGCACACCGAGGATGCTGAGGGGCAGACGTTCCACCTGACCTCGCCGAAAACCATTGGGCTGCGTGGCATCTACCGCGGAGTCGCCAAGGCCGCCGGACTACCCCCACTGCGCGGCTCACTGCCCCGCTCGGTGGCCACATCGGTACTGAAAGTGAGTGGACGCGCCAAACGGATACGCAACATGGCGGCCACCCAGCTGGGGATTCCCGCCGAGGTGTTGGACGTCGTGGACCTGGCGCCCACCTTCGTCAGCGACACGACCCAAAATGCATTGCGCGGCACGGGGATTGAAGTACCCGAGTTCGCCAGTTACGCACCCAAGCTGTGGCGGTACTGGGCCGAGCAGCTAGATCCCGATCGCGCCCGCCGCGACGATCCGGACGGTCCGCTGCAGGGCCGGCACGTGATCATCACCGGCGCATCCAGCGGTATCGGCCGGGCCTCGGCGATTGCGGTCGCTGAGCGGGGCGGATGCGTGTTCGCGCTGGCCCGCAACGGCACCGCGCTCGACGAGCTGGTCGCCGAGATCCGCGCGAACGGCGGTCAGGCCTATGCCTTCACCTGTGATGTCACCGATTCGGTGTCGGTGGAGCACACCATCAAAGACATCCTGGGACGCTTCGGCCATGTCGACTACCTGGTGAACAACGCCGGCCGTTCGATTCGCCGTTCGGTGGTCAACTCCACCGACCGGCTGCACGACTACGAGCGGGTGATGGCGGTCAACTACTTCGGCGCGGTCCGCATGGTGCTGGCGTTGCTACCGCACTGGCGGGAGCGCCGGTTCGGTCATGTGGTCAACGTCTCGAGCGCGGGCGTACTGGCCCGCAATCCGAAGTACAGCTCGTATCTGCCGACCAAGGCGGCCCTGGACGCGTTTTCCGACGTGGTCGCGTCGGAGACGCTGTCCGACCACATCACGTTCACCAACATCCATATGCCACTGGTCAAGACGCCGATGATCGCGCCGTCGCAGCGGCTCAACCCGGTGTCGCCGATCAGCCCCGAACGGGCCGCGGCGATGGTGGTGCGCGGCCTGGTGGAGAAGCCCGCGCGCATCGACACCCCGCTGGGCACGCTCGCCGAGGCCGGCAACTACCTGTTGCCCAGGACCTCGCGACGAATTCTGCATCAGGTCTACCTCGGGTACCCCGATTCTGCTGCGGCACGGGGAGTCTCGCCGGTCAGCAGTGACGCAAAGAGCGTCCGCCGGCGGCCCAAACGCCCGGTCCGTGCCGTCGGCCGCATCGGGGTTCCCCGGCCTGTCCGCAAGGCGATCCGCCTGGTGCCCGGGGTCCATTGGTGACCACATCTTCGCCGGTCTTCGTCGATGTCGACACCGGTGTCGATGACGCACTGGCGTTGATATACCTGCTGGCCTGCCCGGACGCCGACGTGGTCGGCATCGCCTCGACCGGTGGAAATGTTGGGGTGCAACAGGTTTGCGCGAACAACTTGGGCCTGCTCGAGCTGTGCCAGGCCACCGGCGTTCCGGTGTCGAAGGGCGCCGACGACACGCTGGCCGGCCCGCTGCGAACCCCCTCGAAAGTCCATGGCCCACGGGGCCTGGGTTATGCCGACCCACCGCCGAGCGACACTGCGCTGACCGACTACGACTCGGCGACCGCCTGGGTGCGCGCAGCATACGCCTTTCCCGGCGAGCTGATCGGCGTGGCGACTGGCCCGTTGACCAATCTGGCGCTGGCACTGCGCGTCGAGCCCGCGCTGCCAACCCTGTTGCGCCGGCTGGTGATCATGGGCGGCTCCTACGACCACATCGGCAACACCACTGCCGTGGCGGAATGGAATATCAGCGTGGACCCCGAGGCAGCGGCCGAGGTGTTCACGGCCTGGTCCGTCGATGGCCTGGCGCCGCAGCAGCTTCCGATCTTGTGCGGTTTGGATCTGACCCGCAACGTCGCGATCACGCCGCAGATCCTGGCGAGATTGGCGGCGGCCGCGGGGTCGACCTCGACGGCGATGAGCGTGCACGACGAACGCGGCACCCGGTCGACGGCGTCGAATCCGGTGATCCGGCTGATCGAAGACGCGATGCGGTTCTACCTAGAGGGCTACTACGACAACGGGCACGGATATCTGGCGCATCTGCACGACCCGTTGGCCGCGGCGGTCGCGCTGGACCCCGAACTCGTCACGACCCGTTGGGCACGGGTGGACGTAGAGCTGGCCGGGACCCTGACCCGCGGCATGACGGTGACCGACTGGTCAGGGCGCCGGGAGCCCAACGCGCGCATCGGTTTTGGCGTCGACCCCGCGGTGTTCTTCGACCGGTTCATCGAACGAGTGGGGCCATTTGCTCGTCGGCTCGCCTCGTGAAGGACGAAGCATGGAATAGTGGCATATCTGCGCGGGGTTGCGTTTGTCAGCAGGAAGGACCTTCGCAATGACAGAGCTGGTTACCGGGAAAGCGCTCCCGAATGTCGTGGTCACCGGTATCGCCATGACGACCGCACTGGCGACCGACGCCGAGAACACCTGGAAGTTGTTGCTGGACAACCAAAGCGGCATCCGCGCCCTGGACGACTCGTTTATCGAGCACTATGACCTGCCGGTGCGCATCGGCGGGCACCTGCTGGAGGATTTCGACCAGGTATTGACGCGCGCCGAGCGGCACCGAATGGGTTGGCTGCCGAGGATGGCCACCATCTTGGGCCGCCGGGTGTGGGACAACGCCGGTTCGCCCGAGGTCGACCCCAACCGGTTGCTGGTGTCCGTCGGCACCGGCCTGGGCTCGGCCGAGCAAATCGTCTTTGGCTACGACGACATGCGCGCCCGGGGCAGGCAGGCCGTCTCTCCGCTCGCGGTGCAGAAGTACATGCCCAATGCCTCCGCCGCGGCGATCGGGCTGGAACGGCACGCCAGGGCCGGGGTACTCACCCCGGTGTCGGCCTGCGCATCCGGTTCGGAAGGCATCGCCCAGGCCTGGCGCAATATCGTCTTGGGTGAGGCGGACGTCGCCATTTGCGGCGGCGTCGAGGTGAAGATCGAAGCGGTTGCGATCGCGGCGTTTGCCCAGATGCGCATCGTGATGTCGACCAAGAACGACGACCCGGTCGGGGCGTGCCGCCCGTTCGACAGGGACCGGACCGGCTTCGTGTTCGGTGAGGCGGGTGCGCTGATGGTGATCGAGACCGAGGAGCACGCGAAGGCTCGTGGCGCCAACATGCTGGCCCGGATCATGGGTGCCAGCATCACCTCGGACGGCTACCACATGGTGGCACCGGACCCCAACGGCGCGCGCGCCGGGCACGCGATGACCCGAGCGATTCAGCTGGCGGGGCTGACGCCCAACGACATTGACCACATCAACGCCCACGCCACCGGCACCTCGGTGGGCGATGTGGCCGAGGGCAAGGCCATCAACAACGCGCTGGGCAGCAACAGGCCGGCGGTGTACGCGCCCAAGGCCGCGCTGGGCCACTCGGTGGGAGCGGTCGGCGCGGTGGAGTCCATCCTGACCGTGCTGGCGTTGCGGGACCAGGTGATCCCGGCGACGCTGAACCTGGAAAACCTCGATCCAGAAATCGATTTGGACGTGGTGTCGGGCAAGCCTCGGCGCGGTGATTACCGGTACGCGATCAACAACTCGTTCGGATTCGGCGGCCACAACGTCGCGGTGGCGTTCGGCCGGTACTGACACCGCTCACTCGTAGCTACCTTCGAGGTACCACCGCCGCTGGCGATAGCACAGCAGCAACGCGCGCTCGTTTTCCAGCAATACCTGGGCGCGGGCGGTGCGGCCCGCCGATCGATCCGGATCCCACCACCGCTCGTCGACCGGCCAAGGCCCGGCCCACCAGCGCAGCGTGTCGTCTTGGCCGCGGGCGACCAGACGCGCGGGGTCGGCGGAGAACATCCCCCGGCTGGTCACCCGTATCGGATTTCCTTGGGCGTCAAGCAATTCCACCGGGTTGTCGAGCAGCACCGCCGGTGACGGATCCGGCAGCTGGCCGGGCCACGGCAAACCCGGGTCGGCGTGCGGCACCGGCTCGTCACCCAGCGGAGTCAGCGTGATGCGTTCGGCCGGCCCGCGACCTCCGGACAACACCGGCACCCGCACCGCCTCCGGACCGAGCAGACCCTGCACCCGCACCAGCGCCCGGCGGGCCCGCAGCCTGTCCTCCTCACCGAGGCCACCCCATAACGGCAGCTGCAGCGCCTCGGCGGACACCACCTCCACCGCCTGCAGCCGCAACAATGTCACCGCCGCGGTGGGACGGGGGTTGCGGGCGGTCCGGTTGCTCAACCATCCGTCGAGTTGCCAGCGCACCCGATCGGCGGTGGCGTCCTCGGTCAGCGGCTCGGCGCACCGCCACACCCGGTTCAGTTCTTCGCCGTTGGCGGTGACGGCATGAATGGACAACCGGGTGCATCCCACTCCGGCGGACATCAGCATCTGGTGCAGCGTGCTGGCCAGCGAACGCCCGGCGAATGCCGCGGCGTCGACCCGGTCGATCGGCGGATCGCAGTCCAGCACGGCCTCGAGTTCGGCCGACGGCTCCCGCCCGGACGGCCCCCGCTCGGGTTCGCCGCGGGCGAACCGGTGCGCGCTCACCCCGTCGGCGCCGAACCTGGAAGCCACGTCGGTTGCCGACAATGCGGCGAACTGTCCGATGGTGCGAATCCCTAACCGCCACAACAGGTCGGTGAGTTCCTCTCGTCCCGGACCGGACAGGCTCGGCTCGGTGGCCAGCTGCCGGATCGACAGCACCGACAGAAACCTCGCATCGCCGCCCGGTTCGACGACACAACCCGCACGGGCGGCGAAGACCGCGGTGGACAACTGGTCGGCGATCCCCACCTGACACTCGGCGCCGGCCGCGGCCACCGCGTCGATCAGCCGCTCGGCGGCGTGGACCTCGGACCCGAAATAGCGGGCCGCTCCGCGCACCGGCAACACCAGGAGCCCGGGCCGCAGCACCTCAGCTCGGGGCACCATATCGTCGACCGCCGCAACCACCCCTTCGAAAAAGCGGGCGTCGCGGTCAGCGTCTGCAGTGGCGACGTGCAGTTGCGGGCAACGGGCCGCCGCTTCCCGGCGTCGCAACCCTCGCCGCACTCCGGCCGCACGCGCAGCCGACGAGCAGGCGATCACCCGGTTGGCCAGAGTGACCGCGATCGGGGCCGTCACGGAGTGGCCCGCTGCTGCTGCCGCCGCGACCGCGGGCCAGTCCATGCACCAGATGGCCAGCACCCGGGAAGACATCCGAATTCACCCGGTCCGCGCTCTGCCGAGCACCCGTCCCCCCGCGCACACCCCGCTGACCTGCAGCCGCACTCCGCTGATTCGTCCGAATCCGCTGACGGGAGTGCCCCGGTGACCCGCCGTGATGTCGTAGCCACAGACCCGGGCCTCCAACCGCGTCGGCGCCCCTTGCCAGTCGCCGTCGGTGACCAGCAGGGTGCAGCCTTTGAGACGGGCCCGCGCCACGACCGCCCGCGCCCGAGTCAGCGGTACCCGGCGCCCGCCCAAACCGAGCACCACCAGATCCATGCCGTCGATGAGCACCGCGGCCACCTCCACCGGATCGGTCCCGGGATCCGGTATCACCGCGAGCCGGCTCAGATCCGCCCCCATCTCCACCGCGGCCAGCAGCCCGATATCCGGCTGACCGACGATCGCCGCGTTTCCTCCGGCCGCCGTTACCGCGGCAACCATGCTCAACAGCAGTGACCGCGCCCCCGACAGCATCGCCACCGTCCCCCGGGGTAACGGTGCGGGTAACGCGTCAGCCAGCCACTGCGGGACCGGCAGTTGGGATTCCGATTCCGGCAGCAGGTCATCGGAGCGGGTGACGACCGCCTCGGGCACCTTCCCGGACAACACCGCAATCTGCCGGCGTAGCGATTCGAGCTGTTCAGCACGATTCTGGTCGGAGGCGACAGCCGCCGTCATACAAGCCTCCTACCAGCGTTTCCTCAATTATTTTCGAATATATGTTCGACTGATTCGAGTAAACACCCACCCCCCGACAGCCGTCAAGAAACGTGAGAGGCTGCTTTATGCGGTCGGTGCTGTTGTGGCTCCTGGTGCTTTTTTGTGGTGTCGTCGGGGCGGCAACACCGGCCAAAAGCGAGGTCGGATGTCAACCGGCGGAGTTCTTCGTCACCGACAACGCCGATCCCCTGTTCGAGCCGCAGGCAGACGTGACGATCGCCCTCAACGGCGTCGCGGTGACGGGATCGACCCCGCTCGACGGGGTGTACTGGTCCAACGCGCAGCAGCGGGTCACCTTTGAGCGTTCGCGTGAATTTCATCTGTGCGGCGCCGACGAGCCCGCCCTGCACATCGCCGCCGAAGCACTGCGCCGTCAGTTCGACCAGGAATCGGTGCTGTCCTTCGGCTACTTGCCGCAGCGTGCGCCGCAGGAGAACGCGATCATCATTACCGTGCCGGATGTCGACATCGAGCGCCTCGGCACTGCGCTGGCGGCCGACCCGGCGGCCCGCAACCGGCTGCGAGGCGGATCAGTCACCACCACCGACCACACCCTGATCCTGGTCGCCGGAAACGACGATCGCGATGTTGCCCGCCGGCTCGTCGGCGAGGCCGGCGGCAACTGGAACGCGGCCAGCATTGCTTATGGCAGAAGCGAATTCGTGGAGTAACCCCGAAGAAACCCGGCTACTCCCACTCGATGGTGCCGGGCGGTTTGCTGGTGATGTCCAGCACCACGCGGTTGACCTCGGCCACCTCGTTGGTGATCCGGGTCGAGATGCGCTCCAGCACCTCGTAGGGCACCCGCGTCCAATCGGCGGTCATGGCGTCCTCGCTGGACACCGGCCGCAACACGATCGGGTGCCCGTAGGTGCGGCCATCGCCCTGCACGCCGACCGAGCGCACGTCGCCCAGCAGCACCACCGGGCACTGCCAGATCAGGGTGTCCAAACCGGCGGCGGTGAGTTCCTCGCGGGCGATCGAGTCGGCGCGGCGCAGCGTGTCCAGCCGCTTTGCGGTGACCTCGCCGACAATCCGAATGCCCAGCCCCGGACCCGGAAATGGCTGGCGCGCAACGATTTCCTCCGGCAGTCCCAACTCCCGACCGACAGCGCGCACCTCGTCTTTGAACAGCAGCCGCAGCGGCTCGACGAGCTTGAACTTCAGGTCGTCGGGCAGACCGCCGACGTTGTGGTGGCTCTTGATGTTCGCGGTCCCACTGCCTCCGCCGGATTCCACCACGTCCGGATAGAGCGTGCCCTGCACCAGGAAATCGACGCCCACGCCGTCCTCCGCCCCCTCGTCTTGCAAGATGTCTCGGACCGCGCCCTCGAAGGCCCGGATGAACTGCCGGCCGATGATCTTGCGCTTGCCCTCGGGGTTGGTGACGCCCGACAGCGCGTCGAGGAAGGTCTGCTCCGCATCGACGGTGACCAGGTTGGCGCCGGTGGCGGCCACGAAATCGCGTTGCACCTGGGCGCGCTCGCCCGCGCGCAACAGCCCGTGGTCGACGAAGACACACGTCAGCCGGTCGCCGATGGCGCGCTGCACCAGTGCCGCGGCCACCGCGGAATCCACCCCGCCGGACAGCCCGCAGATCGCGTGGCCGTCACCGATCTGGGCGCGCACCTGCTCGACCAACGCCTCGGCGATGTTCGCGGCCGTCCACTGGGCGCCCAGCCCGGCGAAGTCGTGCAGAAACCGGCTGAGCACCTGCTGCCCGTGCGGGCTGTGCATCACCTCCGGGTGATACTGCACACCGGCCAGGCGCCGGGCCCGGTTCTCGAAGCCGGCGACCGCCGCACCCGGGCTACTGGCCACCACGTCGAACCCCTCGGGCGCCGCGGTGACCGCGTCACCGTGGCTCATCCAAACCGGCTGCGTCGCGGGAAGTCCCGAATGTAATTCGCCGCCAAGGACTTTCAGCTCGGTGCGGCCGTACTCGCTGGTGCCGGTGTGGGCGACGGTCCCGCCCAGCGCCTGCGCCATCGCCTGAAAGCCGTAGCAGATGCCGAACACCGGGACACCGAGGTCGAACACCGCGGGGTCCAGTTGCGGGGCACCTTCGGTGTACACACTGGCCGGGCCGCCCGAAAGCACCAGCGCGATCGGATCCCGGGCCTTGATCTCGTCGATCGAGGCGGTGTGCGGGATGACCTCGGAAAAGACCCGCGCTTCGCGCACACGACGGGCGATCAGCTGCGCATACTGCGCGCCAAAGTCGATCACCAAGACGGGCCGCGGCGAGGGTGCTTCCACGGCAGCCAGCTTAGTGGCTGGCGACGGCAGCCCGGGTGGGGCCGCACCTTCGCCGGCGTCACATCAGGTAGGTCGGTTGTTCAATGCCGAATCGGGTGTTGGCGTAGCGCTTCAGCGCAGCCGGGCTGAAGTACGCGTGCTGGCCGAGGGTGTGCAGATCCCGGAAGCAGCGTTGCAGCGGGTGGCTCGCGTGCACCGCGCCGGCACCGGTCAAGTCGAAGGTCGTATCGACCACTTGACGCGCCGCGCGCATCGCCTGTAGAGCGGCAAGCCGAAAGCCGGCGCGCTGATCCAGCGATGGTGGATCACCGGCACAGGCGGTTTCCCACAGCGCACTGACCTGATCGAGCACGAACGCCCGCGCAGACCTCAAACCGGCTTCGGCACCGGCGAACTCGAGCTGGACTGCGGGATCCTTCGCGAGCGGCTCGGACGCCATGGCACGCACCTTCGTCGTCGCAAGATCGGTGAACTCGTCGAGTGCGCGCCGCGCGATCCCTAGCGGGACACCGACCATGCCGATCCCGGCGAGCGTGAAGAACGGAATTCTCCACAGCGGGCCGTCTTGCCGGGCCGCATGGAAGAACGGGCTGATGGTGTGTTCTTCGGGGACTGTGAGACCTCGGGCGGCCACGTCGTTGCTGCCGGTGCCGCGCAGCCCCAGGACGTCCCAATTGTCGACGATCTCGGCGTTGGCGCGCGGGAAGAACGCGAGGCGCTGATCGGGTCCCAGCTCGGGGATCATTCGCGGCTGGTCGCCGTCGAAGACGAAGATCCCCCCCAATATCCACTCGGCGTGGCGGCAACCACTGGCAAACGGCCACTTCCCGTCGACGTCGAACCGGCCGCCACCGTCCGGGATGGCACGCCCGGTGGGCGCGAATATCGTGGCCGATAAAAAGTCGGCGTCCGCACCGAACAGTGTTGTGGCGACGGCGGGTTCGAGCCAGGCGGTAAATGCCGGTGCGCCGCCACCGACGGCAGCGACCCAGCCGGTGGAACCGTCGGCACGCGCCAGTTCCTCGATCATCTGGATGTTCTCGGCCGGAGCCATTTCGAATCCGCCAAGCGAGCGCGGTTGTGACGCGCGGAAGATGCCGGCCGCGCGCAGCCGCTCGACCAGATCGAGCGGCAATGTCCCGAGCGCCTCGGCCTCATCGGCGCGCCGCGTGATCTCGGGTGCCAGGGCGCGCGCTACCGCGATGGAATGGTCGCCGTTCGACAAGCTGACGGCGGGGCATGTTGCACTTGTCACGTCACATCTCCTACTTTTGATGCAGTAACCAGTATTCAATACAGGAGCATGTACTCAATTATGGACGCTGTCAATAGTCCGCCTCCGCGCCGTTACGACTCGACCCGTCGGCGCGAGCAGGCTCAGCGCAACCGAGACGCGGTGCTCGCGGCCGCCCGGCAGCGGTTCCTGTCCCAGGGTTACGCGGCGACGACGATCGCCGAGATCGCGCGGGACGCCGCGGTGTCGGTCGAAACGGTGTACAAGGCGTTTGCAACCAAGGCGGGTGTGCTGAAAGCACTGTTCGATGTGTCCGTCGCCGGCGACGACGAGCCGATCCCGATGGTCCAGAGAGACGTGATCCAGAACGTGGCCGAGGAGACCGAGGCGACTCGCAAGCTGGAAATGTATGCCGAGCACATCGCCGCCATGATGCCGCGCAGCGCTCCGGTCCAGCTACTCGCGCGCGACGGCGCCGCGTCCTCGCCAGACGCCGGTGAGGTCTGGAAGCAGATCCGGCAGGAAACGCTGGCCGGCATGACGATGTTCGCGTCCGATCTCGCCCGGACGGGGCAGCTAGGAGTCAGTGCCAAGCAAGCGCGCGATGTCCTGTGGATGTATCACGCACCCGAGCTCTACGAGCTTCTTGTTCTCGAACGCGGTTGGTCGACCACCCGCTACGGCAAGTTCCTCGCCCAGGCCCTCATCCACGCCCTGATTGAAGCCCCGGATTGACGCCTACAGCGAAAAGCCCGCACGTACCGCGCCGACGGCCGCCGAGTCGCCCGTCACGGCTATGCGCCGCAGCGCCGCCTTCCGCTTGGCTTCGCTCGGGCCCATGCGGGCGGTCACCAGATCCGCCGCGCTGGCAGTGATCGTCACCGACGGTTCGCCGTCCGCCGCCGCGAGGTGCCCCTGCGTCACCGTGAACTCGAAACGGCGGCCATCGATCTCGGCCCGGCACGTCGCCTCCAACCCCGCGGCCTTGCCCGAGTCAAAACCCAGCAGGATGCCGGCCAGGAACCCGTTGAGCGGCGATACCGGGCCCTCGTCGATCGGATCCAGCAGGTCCAGGCCGAACCACGCGATGGTCTGAATGATCGGCAGCACCCGCTGCCAGCCCAGGTCGCTGAGCGTGTAGACGGTGCGCCCGACCGGAGCCGGCAGGTCGGTCCGGTCGACGAGCCCGGCGTCTTGCAGCTCCTTGAGTCGCTCGGCAAGCAGATTGGTTGCGATGCCGGACAGTTCGGCACGCAGGTCCCCGTAACGGCGGGCGCCACCGATCAGCTCGCGCAGGATCAGCAGCGTCCAGCGCTCACCCAAGACGTCGAGCCCGCGCGCGATGGGGCAGTTCTGGTTGTAGATGCGGGTGGACACGTCGCCAGGCTACCGGCGTTAGACATCTTTTTCAAGCTAATACTTGATTTGTTTGTCTAGCAGCTTTACTGTTTTGTCCATGCGTACCGACCCCGTGTTCCGCAATCACCCGATTCCCGCGCTCGCCGTCATCTGCCTCAGCGTCTTCGTGATCAGCGTGGACGCCACGATCGTCAATGTCGCACTGCCCACACTCTCGCGCGAACTCGGCGCCGACACCGCGCAGCTGCAATGGATCGTCGACGCCTACACGCTGGTCATGTCGGGCCTGCTGCTGTCGGTCGGCAGCCTCAGCGACCGCTACGGCAGGCGGGGCTGGCTCAGTCTCGGGCTGGCCCTGTTCGCCATTACCTCCGGCGTCGCGGCGCAAGTGAATTCGGCCGACGCACTCATCGCGGCGCGTGCTGCCATGGGCGTGGGCGCGGCGGTGATCTTCCCGACCACGCTGGGACTGATCACCAACATCTTCACCGACCCGGTCCCACGGGCCAAGGCGATCGGGCTGTGGGCGGCCATGGTTGGTGTCGGCGTGGCAGTGGGGCCGATCAGCGGTGGCTGGCTGCTCGAGCACTTCTGGTGGGGCGCCATCTTTATGGTGAACATTCCCATCGCGGTGGTGGCCATCATCGGTGGGATCCTGTTCGTTCCGACCTCCCGCGACCCCGCCGCCCCCCGGATCGACCTTCCCGGCTTGATCCTGTCCGCGGCCGGAATCACCGGGTTGGTCTACACCGTCATCGAGGCCCCCACATGGGGATGGACCAGCACTCGGGCCATGGCCGGCTTTACCGTGGCCGCAACAGTTCTCATCGGTTTCGCGCTGTGGGAGCGACGCAGCACCCACCCCATGCTGGACGTCGCAGTGTTCGCCAACCGTCGGTTCTCCGGCGGAAGTCTGGCGGTGACCGCGGGCTTTCTGACGTTGTTCGGCTTCATTTTCGTCATCACCCAGTACTTCCAATTCATCAAGAACTACACGGCATTTCAGAGCGGCGTGCGATTGTTGCCGGTCGCTGTTTCGATCGCGCTGGCCAGCATCCTGGGCCCCCGACTGGTGCAATGGGTCGGCACCACCGCCGTGACCGCCGGGGGCCTGGCCGTGTTCGCGGCCGGCCTGGCCTGGGCGTCCACGGCGGACGCGGCCACGCCCTATAGCCAGATCGCAGCGCAGATGTTGTTGCTCGGCGGCGGCCTCGGCATGACGATTGCGCCGGCCACCGAGGCCATCATGGGATCCTTGGACGCCGACAAGGCCGGGATCGGCTCAGCGGTCAACGACACCACACGCGAACTCGGAGGCACCCTGGGTGTGGCCATTGTGGGCAGCGTCTTTGCCTCGGTTTACCGCGGCGATATCGGTTCGTCCACAGCCCTGGCCGAACTACCCGCCGATGTTCACTCGGCGATGGGACGCTCGATGGTAATGGCGCACAACGTGATTGGGCAGATGTCCGGGGAGCGGATCACCGGGGTCCGCGATGCCGTCAATGGCGCCTTCCTCGACGGCCTTCAGGTCGGCTCCCTGGTCTGTGCCGCTATCGCCTTGGGCGCGGCAGTCGTCGTCGCGTGGCTGCTGCCCGCCCGGGAGTTGCAAGCAGCACCACCGCCGGCGGCCGCGGCGCTAGCAGATGCTTAGGGCACCGCGGCCCACCATCACTCACAAAGAAAGGCAGGGGCAAATGAACGAGAACCAGCTCGAATCCCAGTACTCGACCGGGCTCTCGCAGCGCAATATCGAGCGGGCGCTGATAGCGGCCGGAAAGGACCTCGAGCACCTGGCTCCCGCCGATCTGGGCCTGCTGGAGGACTTCCACACGATGGGCCGCTACGCCACCGCCCAATTGGTGGATCTGGCCGGGATCACCAGTGGGAGTGCGGTGCTCGACGCGGGCAGCGGGGTCGGCGGCACCGCACGCTACGTCGCCGACCGTTTCGGCTGCCGGGTGAGCGCGGTGGATCTCACCGACGAATACTGCGAAACCAGCCGTTGGCTCAATCGACTTGTCGGGCTGGACCAGCGGATTGAGGTTCATCGCGGTGACGTCACCCGGCTTCCCTTCGCCGATGGCAGCTTCGACGTCGCGATCAGCCAGCATGTTCAGATGAACGTGGCCGACAAGGCGAGCCTTTACTCCGAAGCCCACCGGTCACTGGCCAAAGGTGGGCGACTTGCCCTGTGGGACATCACAGTTGGCGATCATCGCGAACTCAGCTACCCGCTGCCGTGGGCCGATCGACCCGCCCAGAGTCACCTGGTCAGTCCCGATGACCTGCGCGCCCTTCTCGAGTCTTCGGGATTCCATATCGAACACTGGAACGATCTCACCGACCAGGCGAGCGCGCTCATGCAAACGATCCTGGCCCAGCCCGCCAACCCGCTGGGCCTGCACGCCTTCGTGGCCGACTTCGCCCGCAAAGCCGAGAACCTGACCAGCGCGTTGTCGGACGGGCGGCTGCGGGTTATCCAAGGAGTCGCCCGGGCGAGTTGAACAACATGGGCGTTCACTGGCGGCACACGGGCAAGCATGGTGGAGTGGTATCGCCCGACTACTCCGACAGTGAGGATCCTCTGTGCTTGGTTTGCCAGAGAAGGTGCGTGCCTGCCTGTTCGACCTCGACGGCGTGCTCACCGATACCGCGAGCGTGCATACCAAGGCCTGGAAGGCCATGTTCGACGCCTATTTGTCCCAGCGAGCCGAGCGCACCGGGGAGAAGTTCGTCCCCTTCGATGCCGCCGCCGACTACCGGACGTACGTCGACGGCAAGAAGCGTGAAGACGGAGTCCGGTCGTTTCTGAGCAGCCGCGGAATCCAACTGCCCGATGGCAATCCGGACGACTCCGACGACGCCGAAACCGTTTACGGCCTGGGCAACCGCAAGAACGACATGTTCCAAAAGGTGCTCGACAAAGACGGCGTCGAGGTATTCGACGGGTCGCGGCGCTACCTGGAGGCGGCCTCGGCCGCGGGTCTGGGCATCGCCGTCGTGTCGTCGAGCGCCAACACCCGCGAGGTGCTCGAGATCACCGGGCTGGAGCGGTTCGTCCAGAAACGGGTGGACGGGGTGACGCTGCGCGAGGAACACATCAAAGGCAAACCGGCCCCGGACTCCTATCTGCGGGGGGCACAACTGCTCGATGTCGCCCCCGACGCGGCCGCCGTGTTCGAGGACGCGCTGTCGGGCGTGGCAGCCGGTCATGCCGGTAACTTCGGCTACGTGGTGGGCGTCGACCGAGTGGGCCAGGCCGAGGAGTTGCGCCGCAGCGGCGCCGACGTGGTGGTCACCGATCTCGCAGAATTGCTAGGGAATTCAACCGAGGTCACGTCATGATCAGCGAGGAATCCTTTCCCGTCGAGCCGTGGGTGGTCCGCGAAACCCGGCTCGACCTGAACGTCATTGCCCAGTCCGAATCGCTGTTCGCGTTGGCCAACGGGCACATCGGGTTGCGCGGCAACCTCGACGAGGGCGAGCCGCACGGCCTCCCGGGCACCTACCTGAACTCCTTTTACGAGATCCGGCCGCTGCCCTACGCCGAGGCCGGCTATGGGTACCCGGAGGCCGGGCAGACCGTCGTCGATGTCACCAACGGCAAGATCATCCGCCTGTTCGTCGAGGACGAGCCGTTCGACGTCCGGTACGGCAACTTGGTCTCCCACGAGCGCGTTCTCGACCTACGCGCCGGGACGCTGACCCGCAACGCGCAGTGGGCCTCGCCGGCGGGCAAGGAAGTCAAGGTGACTTCCACCCGGCTGGTCTCGCTGACGAACCGCAGTGTCGCGGCCATCGAGTACGTCGTCGAGGCCGTCGGGGACTTCGTCCGGGTGACAGTGCAGTCCGAACTGGTCACCAACGAGGACCAGCCGCAGACCTCGGCCGATCCGCGAGTGTCGGCCATCCTGGACAACCCGCTGGAGGCCGTCGAACACGAGGCCTTCGAACGGGGCGCGCTGCTCATGCACCGGACCCGGGCCAGCGCGCTGATGATGGCCGCCGCGATGGATCACGAGATCGACGTGCCCGGGCGGGTCGAGGTCGCCACCGACGCGCGTGACGACTTGGCCCGGACCACGGTGATCTGTGGGCTGCGGGCGGGACAGAAACTGCGCATCGTCAAATACATTGCCTACGGCTGGTCCAGCCAGCGCTCCCGGCCCGCACTGCGCGACCAGGCCGCCGCCGCGCTGCACAGCGCCCGCTACAGCGGATGGCAGGGGCTGCTGGACGCGCAGCGCGCCTACCTGGACGACTTCTGGGAGAACGCCGACGTCGAGGTCGAGGGCGACGGGGAATCCCAGCAAGCGGTGCGGTTCGGGCTCTTTCACCTCGTGCAGGCCAGCGCCCGCGCCGAACGTCGCGCAATCCCCAGCAAGGGGCTCACCGGAACCGGCTACGACGGCCATGCCTTCTGGGACACCGAGGGCTACGTACTCCCGGTCCTCACCTACACGTTGCCGCACGCGGTCGCCGATTCGCTGCGCTGGCGGGCGTCGACACTGGAACTGGCCAGGGAGCGGGCGACCGAACTGGGCCTCAAAGGGGCCAGCTTCCCCTGGCGGACCATCCGCGGGCAGGAGTGTTCGGCGTACTGGCCGGCCGGCACCGCGGCGTTTCACATCAACGCCGACATCGCGATGGCCTTCGAGCGGTACCGCGTCGTCACCGGCGACCACACCCTGGAAGCGGAGTGCGGCGTCACGGTGCTCATCGAGACCGCTCGGCTGTGGATGTCGCTCGGGCACCACGACCGCCACGGAGTCTGGCACATCGAAGGGATCACTGGTCCCGACGAGTACACGGCGATCGTGCGCGACAACGTGTTCACGAATCTGATGGCCGCGCACAATCTGGTCACCGCGGCCGACGCCTGCAACCGCCACCCGGAGGCCGCGGAGGCGAAGGGGGTCACCTCCGAGGAGACGGCCACCTGGCGCGACGCCGCCGACGCCGTCAACATTCCCTACGACGAGGAACTGGGCGTCCACCAGCAGTGCGAAGGCTTCACCAAGTTCGCGGAGTGGGATTTCGTCAACGACAACAAATACCCGTTGCTGCTGCACGAGGCCTACGTGCGGCTCTACCCCGCCCAGGTGATCAAGCAGGCCGACCTGGTGCTGGCGATGCAATGGCAGAGCCACGCGTTCACGCCGGAACAGAAGGCCCGCAACGTCGACTACTACGAGCGGCGGATGGTCCGCGACTCGTCGCTGTCGGCCTGCAGTCAGGCGGTGATGTGCGCCGAGGTCGGGCATCTCGAGCTAGCCCACGACTACGCGTACGAGGCCGCCCTGATCGACCTGCGCGACCTGCACTCCAACACCCGCGACGGCTTGCACATGGCCTCGCTCGCCGGCGCCTGGACGGCGATCGTCGGAGGCTTCGGCGGCCTGCGCGACGACGAGGGCATCCTGGCCATCGATCCTCAACTGCCCGACGGCATTACGCGGCTGCGGTTCCGGCTGCGGTGGCGCGATTTCCGGGTGACTATCGACGCCAACCACCTCGACGTCACCTACACCGTGCGCGACGGGCCCGGCGGAGAGCTGACCATCCGGCACGCGGGTGAGGACGTGACGCTGAGCACCAAGGCGCCCACCACCATCGCGGTTCGTCCCCGCAAGGCGCTGCTGCCACCACCGCCGCAGCCGCCCGGGCGCGAGCCCATGCACCGGCGTTCACTCGGACGTCCCAAACCGGGCGACTAAGCCCCCTCCGGCGGCTGGTTGCCGAACTGTAGCCAAGCGACTACATTCGGGTTATAGTCAACTGACTACACCCGATGTTCAAGCAAGGACGACAGCCATGACAGACCAGATTTCCGTCACCAAGCTGGGTAGCCGGATCGGCGCTCGGGTCGACGGGGTGCACCTCGGCGGCGACCTCGATCCGGCCGCCGTCGAGGAGATCCGCCGGGCGCTGCTGACCCACAAGGTCATCTTCTTCCGCGGCCAGCACCATCTCGATGACCAGCAGCAGCTCGCATTCGGCGGGCTACTGGGCACGCCCGTCGGCCACCCCGCGGCCGGTGCGCTCGCGGCCAAAGGCGCGCCGGTCATCACACCGATCAACTCCGAGTACGGCAAGGCCAACCGCTGGCACACCGACGTCACCTTCGCCGCCAACTACCCGGCGGCCTCGATCCTGCGCGCCGTCACCTTGCCCAGCTATGGCGGATCGACGCTGTGGGCCTCCACCGCCGCGGCCTACGACGACCTGCCCGAGCCACTCAAGTGGCTCGTGGAGAACCTGTGGGCACTGCACAGCAACCGCTACGACTACGTGACGGCTGAATCCCTGTCGATGAACGACAACCAACGGGCCTTCCGGCAGGCGTTCGAGAAGCAGGATTTCCAGACCGAGCACCCGGTGGTGCGCGTGCACCCGGAGACGGGTGAGCGCACGCTGGTCGCGGGCGATTTCGTGCGTAACTTCGTCGGCCTGGACAGCCGCGAGTCAAGCATGCTGCTGGAACTGCTGGAACGGCGAATCACCAAGCCCGAGAACACTATTCGCTGGAACTGGGAGGCGGGCGACGTCGCCATCTGGGATAACCGGGCCACCCAGCACCGGGCGATCGACGACTACGACGACCAGCCGCGGCTGATGCATCGGGTCACGCTGATGGGCGACGTGCCCGTCAATGTGCACGGCGAGCGCAGCCGGGTGGTCCGCGGCGCACCCCTCGAGGTGATCGCGAGCTAACCGACCGAGCCGACGGGATCGATCGGCAACCAGCGCAGCGCGCCGGGCGCGTCCGCGGGCACCACCGGATGCTTGGGCGCGATCGGGTCCAGCCGGCGGTAGAAGTCGCCCTGCAGCGGCCGCTGATCGTCTTCGCCCTTGTTCGGCCACAGCGAGGCGGCCCGCTCGGCTTGCGCGGTGATGGACAGCGACGGGTTGACGCCCAGATTCGCCGAGATCGCGGCGCCGTCGACCACCAGCAGCGACGGATAGCCGTAGACGCGGTGATACGGGTCAATGACGCCCCGCTCGGGGCTGTCGCCGATCACCGCACCGCCGAGGAAGTGGGCGGTGAGCGGGATGTTGAACAGCTCGCCCCAGGTACCGCCGGCAACTCCGTCGATCTTGTCCGCGATGCGACGGGTGACCTCGTTGCCGACCGGGATCCACGTCGGGTTCGGCTCGCCGTGCCCCTGTTTGCTGGAGTACCAGCGGATGCCCAGCTTCCCGCGCTTGGTGAACGTGGTGATCGAGTTGTCCAGGTGCTGCATGACCAGCGCGATCACCGTACGTTCGCTCCACTGACGGGGATTGAGCATCCGCAACATCTTGCGCGGGTCCTCGCCCGCGGTGTCGAGCAGCTGCCTCCAGCGCGGCACATCGGTGCCTTGCGGGCCGGGGCCGTCGGTCATCAAGGTCTGCAGCAGCCCCATCGCGTTGGAGCCCTTGCCATAGCGGACGGGTTCGACGTGGGTATCCGACGTCGGGTGAATCGACGAGGTGATCGCCACCCCGTGCGTCAAGTCCAGGTCAGGTGAGACCTGCAACCGTCCAGCACCGACGATCGATTCCGAGTTGGTCCGGGTCAACACGCCCAGCCGCTTCGAAAGACGCGGCAGCCGGCCGGTGTCCCGCATCTTGAACAGCAGATGCTGCGTGCCCCAGGTACCCGCGGCCAGGATCAGATGGCTGGCGGTGTACGTGCGCCTGTCCCGGCGCAGCCAGCTTCCGGTGCGAACGGTGCGGACCTCCCACAGTCCGTCGGAGCGCTGCTCGAAACCCTTCACCGTCGTCATCGAAAGTACTTGCGTCCCAGCTGATTCCGCGAGGCCGAGATAATTCTTGAGCAGGGTGTTCTTGGCGCCGTAGCGGCAGCCCGTCATGCAGCAGCCGCACTCCAGGCAGCCGGTGCGGTCGGGGCCGGCGCCGCCGAAGAACGGGTCCGGCACCGTCTTTCCGGGTGTCTTGGTTCCGTCGGAGCCGAAGAACACCCCGACCGGGGTGGGGACGAAGGTGTCTCCGCATCCCATCTCGTCGGCGACTTCTTTGACGATCCGGTCGGCATCGGTGAACGTCGGGTTCTCGACCACACCCAGCATCCGCTGCGCCTGCCGGTAGTGCGGCATCAGCTCGCTGCGCCAGTCGGTGATGTGCCGCCACTGTTGGTCGTTGAAGAACGGCTCCGGCGGCACGTACAGCGTGTTGGCGTAGTTCAGCGACCCGCCGCCCACGCCGGCGCCGGCCAAGATCATCACGTTTTTCAGCGGGTGAATCCGCTGGATGCCGTAGCAGCCCAGCCTGGGCGCCCAGAGGAACTTGCGCAGATCCCACGACGTCTTGGCGAACTCGGCGTCGGAGTAGCGGCGGCCGGCCTCCAATACGCCTACGCGGTAACCCTTTTCGGTCAACCGCAGGGCGCTGACACTGCCGCCGAAACCTGAACCGATGATCAGGACGTCGTAATCTGGCTTCATCCCCACCAGTATGAACTTACCGGCCGGTAATGTGCCAGCGGCCCGCTAGCCCGGCCGAGTGTGGTGCCAGCGGCCCGCTAGCCCGGCCGAGTGTGCGGCCAGCGGCACACTCAGCGTCGAGTGTGCGGTGTGCCGCACATTCGACGCCAAAGAAACCGTCAAATGCCGACAGTCAGGCCGACTTTCTGGAATTCCTTGAGGTCGCAGTAGCCGGCCTTGGCCATCGATCGGCGCAGACCACCGACCAGATTGAGGCTGCCGAACGGATCATCGGAGGGCCCGTTGAGCACCTGCTCGAGCGGCGGCCGTTCGCCGACAGCGATCTGCAGCAGCGCCCCGCGGGGCAGCGACGGGTGCGCCGCCGCGGTCGGCCAGAACCACCCATCGCCGAGGGCCTCGTCGCTTTCGGCCAGCGGCGTGCCCAGCACCACCGCGTCGGCACCACAGGCGATCGCCTTGGCCAGCTCGCCGGAGGTGTGGATATCGCCGTCGGCCAGCACATGGACGTAGCGGCCGCCGGTCTCGTCGAGGTATTCGCGGCGCGCGGCGGCGGCGTCGGCGATCGCGGTGGCCATCGGCACGCTGATGCCCAGCACCTCATCGCTGGTGGTCGCTCCTCTGGTGGAGCCGTAGCCGACGATGACGCCGGCCGCGCCGGTGCGCATCAGGTGCAGCGCGGTGCGGTGGTCGAGCACGCCGCCGGCCACCACCGGAATGTCGAGCTCGGAGATGAAGGTCTTCAGGTTGAGCGGTTCGCCGTCGCTAGCCACCCGCTCGGCGGAGATGATCGTGCCCTGGATGACCAGCAGATCGATGCCGGCCTGCAGCAGCACCGGTGTCAGCGCCTGCGCATTTTGCGGGCTCAGGCGCACCGCGGTGGTCACACCGGCCGCGCTGATGCGGGACACCGCCGCGCCCAGCAGTTCGGGGTCCAGCGGTGCCGCGTGCAGTTCCTGCAGCAGCCGGATGGACGCCGACGGTTCGGGCTCTTTCTCGGCGGCCTCGACCAGTTGGGCGATTTTGGCCTGGACGTCAGCGTGCCGGCCGATCAGGCCCTCGCCGTTGAGCACCCCCAGCCCGCCGAGCCGGCCCAGCTCGATCGCGAACTCCGGCGACACCAGCGCATCGGTCGGGTGTGCGAGGACCGGTATCTCGAAGCGGTAGGCGTCCAGCTGCCACGCCGTGGACACGTCCTGCGAGGAGCGGGTGCGCCGGGACGGCACGATGCTCACTTCGCTGAGCTCGTAGGTGCGGCGGGCGACTCTGCCCATGCCAATCTCGACCATGGCTAGTTCGCTGTTCACCGCGCGTAGTAGTTGGGGGCTTCGACGGTCATGGCGATGTCGTGGGGGTGGCTCTCTTTGAGTCCGGCCGACGTGATCCGGACGAACTGCGCCTGCTGCAGCTCCTCGATGGTCGGCGAACCCGTGTAGCCCATTGCGGCGCGCAGCCCGCCGGTCAGCTGGTGGATCACCGACGACAGCGGGCCGCGGAACGGCACCCTGCCCTCGATGCCCTCGGGCACCAACTTGTCCTCGGAGAGCGCGTCGTCGGCGAAGTAGCGGTCCTTGGAGTACGACTTGCCGCCGGCCCTGCCCTGCATGGCGCCCAGCGACCCCATGCCGCGGTAGCTCTTGAACTGCTTGCCGTTGACGAAGATCAGCTCGCCCGGCGCCTCGGCGGTGCCGGCCAGCAACGAGCCCAGCATGGCCGTCGACGCGCCGGCGGCCAGCGCCTTGGCGATGTCACCGGAATACTGCAGTCCCCCGTCGGCGATGACCGGCACACCGGCCGGTCCGCAGGCCGCAACGGCTTCCAGGATCGCCGTGATTTGAGGTGCGCCGACACCGGCCACCACGCGGGTGGTGCAGATCGAGCCCGGTCCCACCCCGACCTTCACGGCATCGGCGCCGGCTTCCACCAGAGCGGCGGCGGCCGACCGGGTCGCGACGTTGCCGCCGATCACCTCGACCTTCTCGCCGACTTCGGCTTTGAGTTTGCCGACCATGTCGAGCACCAGCCGGTTGTGCGCATGCGCGGTGTCCACGATCAGCACGTCGGCACCGGCGTCGACCAGCATCATCGCGCGCACCCAGGCATCACCGCCGACACCGACGGCGGCACCGACCAGCAGCCGGCCGTCGCTGTCCTTGGTGGCCAGCGGATGTTGTTCGGTCTTGACGAAGTCTTTGACGGTAATCAACCCGGTCAGCCGGCCGTGGCCGTCGACGATGGGCAGTTTCTCGATCTTGTTGCGGCGCAACAGGCCCAGCGCCGCGTCGGCGCTGACCCCCTCCCGGGCAGTGATCAGCGGTGCCTTGGTCATCACCTCGTCGACGTGCTTCGTAGCGTCCACTTCGAAGCGCAGGTCGCGGTTGGTGATGATGCCGACCAGCGCACCGGCGTCGTCGACGACCGGCAGCCCGGAGATCCGGAAGCGGGCGCACATCGCTTCGACCTGGGCCAACGTGTTGTCCGGCCGGCAGGTGACCGGGTCGGTGACCATGCCCGCCTCGGAGCGCTTGACCATCTCGACCTGGCCGGCTTGTTCGGCGACGGGCAGGTTGCGGTGCAGCACCCCCATACCGCCGGCCCGGGCCATCGCAATGGCCATCCGCGACTCGGTGACGGTGTCCATCGCCGAGCTGACCAGCGGCACTTTGAGCCTGATCTTCTTGGTTAGCTGGCTGGAGGTGTCGGCAGTGGCGGGAACCACATCGGAAGCCGCCGGAAGCAGCAACACGTCGTCGAATGTCAGGCCTAGCATCGCCACCTTGTGCGGGTTGTCTCCCCCGGTCAGCACCGGATCGTCGGCCAGGCCGCCGACGCGCACGTAGGGGCTGGCGACCAGGTCGGAGCTGTCTTCGAGATGCGACATGCCACGGGACATCGGTAAAACCCTTCATACACGCGCGGAGCGAGAATGCCATCCTATCGGTCCCGGCCGTCAGGGGGTTGCACCTGTTGGCGCGTTGCCTGCCCCAATCGTTCACTGGACGACGCGCGTCTTCCTGCTGGCGTTACCACGGCCCGTTTGCGTAGGCTGTTGAGCGTGCGTGACCACCTCCCGCCGGGTTTGCCACCCGACCCATTTGCCGACGACCCATGTGACCCGTCGGCGGCGCTCGATGCCGTCGAGCCCGGACAGCCGCTCGATCAACAAGAGCGGATGGCGGTCGAGGCGGACCTGGCCGATCTGGCCGTCTACGAAGCTCTGTTGGCGCACAAGGGAATTCGCGGACTTGTGGTCTGTTGCGACGAATGTCAGCAAGACCACTATCACGACTGGGACATGTTGCGGTCCAACCTGTTGCAACTGCTGATCGACGGCACCGTCCGCCCGCACGAGCCCGCTTACGACCCGGAGCCGGACGCCTACGTGACGTGGGATTACTGCCGGGGATATGCCGACGCCTCGCTCAACGAAGCGACGTCAGACGCCGACGGATTTCACCGCCGCCACTGAGCGCTAGGGCGTATTGCTTGGCACCAGCGAAGAATGGTGTCGGTGCCTGCCCGCAGCAGGACTCGGGGATTGACTGGGCGCCAAAGAGGTTGTGCGCGGGCTCATCGCCGTCGGCGACGCCGCGCCCGGAACCGTTGAGATTTGGGACTGCGGAGCCGGAAGCAGCGCCGAGCTTGGCGGCGGCGCGGCCGGCGGCAGGGTCGCATTCGGATCGCGCGAGTCGACTTTCGCGTTCAGCAGATTTATTTCGTCCAGCAACTCTTTCCGCCCGGCACTGTCATTCATCGACTGCACGGTGCTGCTGACTTCGGCCAACTGGTCCTCGGCCTTGGTCCATTGCCCCTTGTCGATCAGTTGCTGAACCTTCGCCAGATCGGCCTTGGCGGACAACATCGTCTGATTCTGTTTGGCCTCATCGAAGAACATCGAGTGCATGCCGTACAGCGTCCCGCCGGGACGGGCCTCGACCACCATGGCGCCGAACCCGCTGAGGATCAACAACGTCGCCGCAACCGAGCCGATGGTCGCCAGGCCGCGCCGCCCACGCCGCTGCTCCACCATTCCGGCGCGCAGCGCACCGACGGCCTCCTCCGGAGAAACCAGCGCACTGGCCGGTGGCCACCGCAAGTCGTCGCGCCAATCCCCCAGCAGGGTGGCCAACGCGTCATCGTTGGGATCGTCGACATCGATCCGCTGACGTTCGGCGAGCGCGTCGAGGAGCAGATCGGTCCGGCTCAGCTCGTCCAGGCCCGGCCGGTCGGAGAATCCAAATTCACGCATAGTCACCTGCCGCAACTATCTCGGATTTGAGGCGTGACAAGGCCCGGTGCTGAGCCACCCGAACGGCTCCGGGCGTTGCGCCGACGGCGGCGGCGGTCTCTTCGGCAGACAGGCCGACGACGACGCGCAGGATCAGAATCTCGCGCTGCTTGGGGGGCAGGATCTCGAGGAATTCGTTCATCCGGCTGACCGAATCGGCTTCGAGCGCCCGCTGTTCAGGGCCTGCTTCGGAGGACCGGCGCTCGGGAACGGATTCGAAGGGGTAGGCAAGATCGCGACCGGCGGCGCGGTGGGCATCGGCCACCTTGTGCGCCGCGATGCCGTAGAGGAAGGCCAGAAAGGGGCGTCCTCGATCCCGGTAGCGTGGCAGTGCTGTCAAAGTCGCCAAGCACACCTCCTGAGCCACATCGTCGGCTGTCAGGCCCCCCCGCTCGACTGTGCCGACTCGCGCCCGGCAATATCGCACCACAATCGGACGGATGGTCTCCAGCACCTCCCGTAGTGCGTTTCCATCTCCCGCTACGGCTTCCGCAACCACAGCGTCGAGACGTTCCGCTTGAATTGTCATCGACGGCGGTATCTCCAACGTTACAAACAGGACACGTCGCGGGCTAACTCACGCATTGACCATAACGGCCGAACGCCGTTTCAAGCGGAAGGCCAGGTTCCACCGGCGCGCCGCACTTGGCCTGCGCAGACATCCCGAATTTCGGCCAGCTTTTGTGCTGAAAATGTGACGCTTCGGATATCGATGAGCAAGCAGGCCACCGCCCACCGCAGCGGTAGCAGTCCCGATCGGCCGGTGGCGTCCAGCGCCGCCTCGGCCACCGTGCGGGCGCGCTCGGTAGCGCCGGCGCTGCACAGCGCGGCGGCGAGCACCACCTCACTTTTGATCCGATGTCGCGCCGGGGCTTGTCCTTCGATCAGGCTCATGGCTGTTGCGAGCTCGACGGCTTCCTCGGCGTGGCGCACCGCGAGCGCGCCGTCGCCGCAGGCCATCGCCAATTCGGCGGCCACCCACCGCCGGCGCACCGGGAGCCGCTCCGGTACCGCTCCGTCGATCGGACAGGCCGCCAGCGCCGAGTCCGCGCGCGACAACAACGCCGCCGCGGCAGCGAAACGGCCCACGCCCAACGCGTCGGCCGCCAACCCGATCAGGGCGTCGGCGCGAGCTTCGGGGTCGGCGCCGGCCAGCGCGAGAGCACGACCGTCCCAGCCCCGGGCCCGCGCGTGCCAACCGAGTTGGCGCAGAAACGATCCCTGCGTGCTGTGGGCCAACGAAACCAACGGGGTGACCAGCCGACCGGACGTCGCACCGCGGCGCAATACCGCCAGATCTCGGTAGGCGCTGCCGTAGCGGCCTTGCCCGCCGGCCGCAACGGCGCGCCACCACAACTGGTTCGCCGTGGTCGCCGCCGGCAGGGGCCAGCGCCCTGGCTGGTCGCCGAACGCAGCAGCGGCCAGCGTCGGCTCAACCATCGACGTCTGACCAGTTTCAATCACGGTGATAGTAGTAAACAGTTCGTGCTGCTGGTGTTACTGAAATGTTAATCACGATCAACTCTGTACTAAATGGCGCTCACTGGCCCTTGTGCCCTGAGCTGGGAAATCACGGTTTGATCAAGTGCCTGGTAGCACCGTTCTCCTACGCCAAATGCGTGGCAGATGAACGCGGAGTTAATTCTGTTCCAAGCTGTACATATTTTGTCACACTAAGCGCCTATTGACGGAAATTCATTGACCCACCTAAGTTCTAGCAATGACGGGTAGTCATCGGTGACGCCACCCTTAAATCGGTTGCACACTCACTTCGCGAACCTAATCTCACTTGAGCGTGCCGTGCAGAGAGGGAACTAGCCATGCCACAGCCGGAACAGCTACCTGGACCCAACGCCGACATTTGGAACTGGCAACTGCAGGGACTGTGCCGCGGTGTTGACTCGTCGATGTTCTTTCATCCCGATGGGGAGCGCGGCCGTGCCCGCATGCAGCGTGAGCAGCGCGCCAAGGAGATGTGCCGGCAGTGCCCGGTGATCCAGCAGTGCCGATCGCACGCACTCGATGTCGGTGAGCCCTACGGCGTTTGGGGCGGCCTGTCCGAATCGGAGCGTGACATGCTGCTGAAGGGCGATATCGGCCGCAACCGCGGCATCCGCCGCTCGGCTTAATCAACGCCTCGCTAGTTCGACCCCCGCCTCGTCGACGGGGGTCGAACTCACTCCAGGGCCCGATCGATGCGCGTGACTACGGTGGTGGTCGCAGCTGCGGGTGGGGGCGCCGGCAGCCGCGCCGGCATTAGTGTTCTCGGATGGACATCTCGTGCGCGTTTGCAACGTCGTCCGACACTCCGGCCCACGTGGAACTCGCCGAAACCCTGGGCTATGAGCGTGCGTGGCTGTACGACTCTCCCGCGCTTTACCCGGATGTGTGGATGATCCTGACCCGGTGTGCGGAGCGCACGTCGCGCATCGGTCTCGGGCCGGGCGTCCTCGTTCCCAGCCTGCGGCATCCAATGGTCAACGCCGCCGCGATCGCCGAGCTAGCGGGCCAAGCTCCCGGGCGGGTCGCGGTGGCCATCGGCTCAGGCTTTACCGGCCGGATGGCTATGGGCCAGCGGGCGATGCCGTGGCGACAGGTTGCCGACTACATCCGGTGCTTGAAGGCTCTTCTCGCCGGCGACACCGCGGAGTGGGACGGGGCGAAGGTCCGCATGCTGCAGCTGCCCGGCTTCGGGGCGCAGCGACCGATCGATGTGCCGATACTGATCGGCGCCGACGGACCCAAGGGGTTGGCCGTTGCGGCCGAGTTCGGCGATGGTGTCTTCTCCGCCGCCGTGCCGCAGGCCGATGCCATCGAGATCACCGACTGGCGGGCGCTGCTGTGCTTCGGAACAGTGCTCGACGAGGGCGAGAACCTGGCCTCGCCGCGCGCCATCGATGCCGCGGGGCCTGCCGCGGCGGTGCTGTATCACGCCATGTATGAACGCGGCGGCGCCGAGGTGGTCGACGCGCTGCCGGGTGGGCAAAGCTGGCGTGAGGCGATCGAGGCCTACCCGAAGGACGAGCGGCATCTCGCGATCCATACGGGGCATCTCGTCAAGGCGAATGCAAGCGATGAGCCGCACATCGCCGACCTGATCCCGTTTGCCAGCTCGATGGCGGTGACCGGCACTGCCGAGCAAATACCGGAGAAGTTGGCCGGATTCGCCGCGCTGGGAATCACCGAGATCGTCTACCAGCCAGCCGGATCCGATATCGAGCGCGAACTCCAAACATTCGCGTCCGCCGCCAGCCTCTAGGCCGTCGACTTCTCCAGGACATGTACGCCGCAGGCGGAACCGAGTCCGATCACGTGGGCCAGACCGACTTTGGCGTCGGCGATCTGGCGGTCTCCGGCCTCACCGCGCAGGTGGTGACAGATCTCCCAAACGTTGGCGATGCCGGTGGCCGCGATCGGATGGCCCTTGGACTCCAGCCCGCCCGACACGTTCACCGGGGTCGACCCGTCACGCCAGGTGGCACCCGAATTGAAGAAGTCCGCGGCGCCACCCTCTTCGCACAGCATCAAGTTGTCGTAGTGCACCAACTCGGCGGTGGCGAAGCAATCGTGCAACTCGACGAGATCGAGATCGGCCGGTCCGATCCCCGCCTGCTCGTAAGCGATGGTTGCGGCTTTTCGGGTGAGCGTGTTGACGTTCGGCAACACCTGACAACCTTCTTCGTAGGGGTCGGTCGTCAGGACCGACGCCGACACCTTTACCGCGCGCCTGCGCTGCTCGAGCGACAGCGACTTCAGCGTCTCGCCACTGCACACGACCGCAGCCGCGGCACCATCACAGTTCGCTGAGCACATCGGGCGCGTGTTCGGGTACGCGATCATGACGTCGTTCATGATCTGCTCGAGGGTGAACCGCTTTTGGTACGACGCAAGGGGATTCAGGGTGGAGTGGGCATGGTTCTTCTCGCTGATCTTGGCGAACAACTCGAAGCTGGTGCCGCCGTACTTGTGGCCGTACTCGACGCCGATCTGGGCGAAGACACCCGGCATCGTCTCCGTGCCGATCCTGCCGTCAATCCCTGCGACCGCCCCATACCGGCCCGCCGGTGTCCAGGTGTCCGCGTCCTTCTTCTTGGCCCCACCCGCCAAAAGGCCGGCGCCCGCGAGCTTTTCGACACCGACCGCCAGGCCGTAGTCGACCTCGCCGGCCTTGACGGCCATGATCGCGGTGCGCAGTGCGGTCGCACCGGTCGCGCAGGCATTGGCGACGTTGTACACCGGTATGCCCGTCTGGCCGATCTGCTTCTGAAGCTGTTGGCCGATACTGGCATTCGCGTTCATCAGGTTGCCCGCGGCGATCACTCCGATGTCTGCCATCGTGACGCCCGCATCGGCAAGCGCGCCCATGGCAGCCTCGGCCGCCAGGTCGACGATGTCGAGTTCGGCGTGCTTGCCGAACTTGGTCATCTGGATGCCGAGGATCCAGACCTCATCGCTTGCGCTCATCGCTGTTCCTTTGTTGTAGAGACAGGCTCGAAGCCGAACCCGACCGCCTCCGTGCCTTCAGAGTCGGTGCCGATCGATTGGGTGGCCAGACGCACTTTCATCCCGTCGGAAACGTGCTCGGGATCGGGCTCGACGTTGATCAGGTTGGCGCGGACCTGGGTTCCGTCGCAATCGACCACAGCCGCCACGAACGGGGTCGGAATCCCGGGTGCCGCGAACGTGACGATGGTGAACGCGCGCACCGTGCCCTCGGTCGCGATCGGGACGGTCGCGAATTCGGTGGCAAAGCACTTGGCACACGCGTTACGTCGGTCGAAATATCTGGAAGCGCAGTTGACGCATTCCTGCGCGACCAAATGCGGTTGATCCTCGTTCAACACCAGATAGTCGACCAGCGGGATCTGTCCGGCCATGCGCACCTCCGTCGTTAGTGTCTTCGACGGTATCCCTCGCCGGCCAACCCCCGATAGCCTGTACCGCGATGGGGGCAAGGAGGGCCGCATGACAACCAACCAGAGCGACCACGGCGGGACGTCACCCGAGGGCACCGTCACCGTGACGGAGGCAGGTTCGGGGACTTATACGCAAGAGATCACCGCCGGGCCGCACCGGTTGGTCGCCGATGAGCCAAAGCCGATTGGCGACGACGCGGGGCCAAACCCGTACGATCTGCTCCTGGCCGCCCTCGGCGCATGCACCTCGATGACGTTGCGGATGTATGCAGACCGCAAGAGCTGGCCACTCGAGCGTGTTCGAGTCACGTTGCGGCACTCGCGCATTCACGCGAAAGACTGCGCCGACTGCGAGACCAGTGTCGGATTCGTCGACCAGATCGATCGCGACATCGAATTGACCGGCGACCTCGATGACACCCAACGGGAGCGGTTGCTGTACATGGCCGACCGCTGCCCGGTCCATCAGACCCTGACATCCGAGGTCCACATCACCACATCCTTGCGGTGACTAATCTTCGACGAGCGGCTTGAGCACCTCGCCCACCTTCGTGATGACACCAGGCGTATGGCGGTGCGTCGGGAGGTTGACGATCACGCCGTCGATGCCCATATCGAGGACCCGGCGTTTGATCTGGTCGGCTACCTGATCGGGCGTGCCGGTGATCGCCCGGCCACCGCGTGTCTCACCGATGTCTGTGGGCGCGTCATAGCCGTCGAGCGTGACCGTCAGCAAGCAGCTGGTCTCCAAAGTCGCTGGGTCACGGTCGATTTCGGTGCAGCGCTGCCGTAGTACGTTCAACTTGCCGGGCAGCTTGTCGATGTCGGCGATGATGTTCAGGTGGTCGGCGTAGCGGGCGGCCAATCGGAACGTCTTCTTCTCGCCGCTGCCGCCGAGCATGATCGGGATGTGGTCCCGATAACGGGGCTCGTTGATCGCGCTCTCGGTGTGATACCACTTTCCGGCGAAGCTGGGTCGCTCACCATGCAGCATGGGGGCGATGATCTGCAGCGCCTCCTCGAGCTTTTCGAACCGCTCGGTGAACGTGTCGAAGTCGAAGCCCAGCTGGCGGTGCTCCAGCTCAAACCAGCCCGTCCCGATACCAAGAATTGCCCGTCCCGCGCTGACGACGTCCAGCGTCGTCACCGTCTTGGCGAGCAACGTCGGGTTGCGGTAGGTGTTGCCGGTCACCAACGTCGAGAGCTGCACCCGCTCGGTGGCCGTGGCCAACGCGCCCAGCGCCGTGTAGGCCTCCAGCATGGGCTCGTCGGGTTCACCCAGCGTCGGCAGTTGGTAGAGGTGATCCATCACCAGGACGGTGCCGAAGCCGGCGGCCTCGGCTTCCTGGGCCTGGGCCTTGACGGCGGGAAACAGTTCGGCGACCGGCCCGCCGTAGGAGAAGTTCGGGATCTGCAGTCCGAGTCGAATAACCATGCCCATGTCTAACTGCTCCCGGCGCAGATACTGTTCCGACATGCAGGCAGTGCTGTTCATGCTTGGGCTGATCCTGTTCCTGGTCGGCCTGCTCACGGGGTTCGCCGTCCCAGCACTCAAGAACCCGCGCATGGCGCTGTCGAGCCACCTCGAGGCAGTGCTCAACGGCATGTTCCTCGTGCTTCTCGGGCTGCTCTGGCCACACATCCACCTGCCCGACGCATGGGCGGTTACCGCGGTCGCGCTGATCGTGTACTCCGCCTACGCGAACTGGCTGACGGCGCTGCTCGCGGCGGCGTGGGGCGCCGGTCGCAAATTCGCGCCGATCGCGACCGGCGACCATCAGGCCTCAGCGGTAAAAGAGCGGGTCGTCAGTGTGCTCTTGGTGTCCCTCTCGGTGTCGATCGTGGTCGGCGTGACCATCGTCATCGTCGGACTCTGAAAGACTCGACAGGGTGGAGGTGAACACAATGGGCCGTAACCGTCGAGCCGCGGGCGTTCTCGCCATGATCACGTTCACCCTCGCTGGCTGCGCAGAGCCGGCGCCAACCGCGATGAACGCGACCGCCTCAACCGCGACGCCGGTGGCCCCCACCCGGCCGCACAGCGCGACGATGATGGACGATCCCTCGCCGCCAGCCCCGGCACCCGCGGGCGCGCAGCCGCGACTGGCATCAGATCCCGCCCAGCTGGCCGACGACCTCGTCGCCGACGAGAAAACGCTGCGTGACGGAGCGACGGCGGAGGCAGCACTGGTGGCGGCGGCACACCGCCAGCAGGCGGCCTACCGCGCCATCGGGCATCACCCCGAATGGGATGCGATCGCCCGCCCGCGAATCCCGCCGTCACTGCTCGACGTCTACGACCGCAATGTCGACGCCCGTCGGGCGCTCATCGCGATGACACACGCCAAAAGCACCCTGCCCGCGTGGCGCATCGGGCCGCCGGCTCCGGCGGACGAGCTGCTCGGCGACTATCACGACGCGGAGTCGGCGTCCGGCGTCGGCTGGAACTATCTGGCGGCGATCAATCTGATCGAGACCCACTTCGGCAGCATCGACGGTGACAGCAGCGCCGGTGCACAAGGCCCCATGCAGTTCTTGCCCTCGACGTTTTCCGCCTATGGCGACGGCGGCGATATCCACTCGCCTCGAGACAGCATCATGGCTGCAGGCCGCTATCTCGCCGCGGATGGCTTTGGCAACGATCGCGATCAGGCCATCCGCCGCTACAACCATTCAGACGAATATGTACGAGCGGTCAACCAGTACGCGGCAGTGCTGGGGGCCGATCCCGCTGCGTTTGCCGGCTACTACAGGTGGGACGTTTACTACGCCACGACCGCCGGGGACGTATTACTGCCCATCGGTTACGCCGCGACGGCACCGATCCCGGTGGACGACTACCTGTCGACCCACCCGCAGTAACTCGGGCCTAGCCGCCGAGAGGATTGGCCTCGATGCGTTCGGCAAGGCGATTGACAATCGATCCGGCGGCGGCGCTTTCCGGCTTGCGCGTCCCCTGGTCTTGGAAGCACGCCAAAAACTCGCTACCGAATCCTTGCCAGGGATAGCGCGCGAGAATCTCCGCCCTAGCCTGCGCTCCGAACTCCTCCGGTCGCCTTCCGACGATCTCCCAGCTGGTAGCGACCTGCAAGATGTGCGACTCGGGGTCAGCGGTCGCAGCGACGTCGTCGCGCATGTGCCGCACGATGATCTCCGTCACCCGGGCCGCCCGATCGGCCGGCCAACCAGCCGCCACCCCGAAGACCCATGCCAAATCCCCGCCCGCCTCCTCGAAA
Organism: Mycobacterium sp. Dal123C01; assembly: GCF_052566995.1. NCBI lineage: Bacteria > Bacillati > Actinomycetota > Actinomycetes > Mycobacteriales > Mycobacteriaceae > Mycobacterium > Mycobacterium sp. Dal123C01. The sequence continues at coordinate 186,784 of NZ_CP199580.1, forward strand.
GGCACTCGGTGACTGTCGAATACGGCGGTGAGGCCAATGTCGTGCAGCATCGCCGAGACGTAAAGGAGCTCCTCGTCGAAGGTGATGCCGTGCGCTGAGGCGTACATCGCTCCCCACAAGTAGGAGCGGACGCAGTGGTTGAGTAACGGGGGCGTATAGAAACGCGAAGCCACTGACAGTGCGGCAGTGGCCGCCGGTGTCTGCGGAAACCTTTTCCCCGTTGCTAATTCGGCGACAGTGTCCATGGTGTCTTCCTTTCACTAATTTTCTAAAACTCAGTTGTTGACGAGCGTGCGAGCGAGGTAGTGGTCGGGCTCATGCCAGGCACCCGGAACGATGAGCAGAGACGGAAGACTAGCGCCAGCACTGTTTTCCGTCACTTGCCGGCTCCGATCACGCGGATGATCGGCTTGCCGGGGACACGGTGGGCCGGGTCGAAAGCCGAAGGAGCGTCGTGCAGGTCGTAAATCGCTCCGACGAGTGGACGCAGCCGTCCCTCCCGAAGCCTGAGCTCCAGTTCGGCGAGCGCCGCGCGATCGGGTTCGACGACGAAGAAGACGGCCCGCGTGTTTCCGGGAAGAACCGGCGGCGGTTCAGCGATACTGACAAGTGCACCGCCAGGACGGACTAATGTTGCTGAGCGATCAAGGATTTGACCACCCATCACGTCGAATACCATGTCGACCTCGCCAACATCCTCCAGCCGGTCATGGTGCAGATCGACAAAGAAATGCGCGCCCAGATCGAGCACCGCCTGACTGTGGGCGGCGCGTCCGGTACCGATCACCAGAGCCCCCGCCTCGCGGGCCAGTTGCACAGCGACCGATCCGACGCCGCCGGCAGCGCCATGGATGATGACCGTCTGCCCCGCCGCGAGTCGCCCGTGAACGAAGAGTCCCTGCCATGCCGTAAGACCTGAAATCGGTAGCGCGGCAGCCATAACGGGGTCGACTCCCGCCGACAATGGCACTAGGTTTCGCGCTTCTACTGCCACGAACTCGGCCAGCGTGCCGTCGCGGCGCCAGTCGGTGATTCCGAAGACTCGTTGCCCGACATACAGTCCGGTGGTCCCATAACCCAACTCCTCAACCACCCCGGAGACGTCATGGCCGGGGATGGTCGGCGTCCGATCACGGCCGGCCCGGTCGGTCCAGGTGCCCGGCCAGTCGAGTTCACCCGGGGTGAACCCCGCCGCATGCACCCGGACAACGACGTCGTTCTCGGCAGCGTGGGGGTAGGGCACTTGCGCTAGCGCAAGACGATCGATCCCGGCGGCGTGGTCGCCCGCGATGATCGCTTGCATCGTCTTCGTCTTGCATGCACCCAACATGCTTCCAACGCTAGGCGCGGTATCGCGCTGATTGTGGGCCACTTGGGTGCGGCAAGTAGGGGCCAGTCGAGCCAGCGAGCTCAGGGCAGCAGTCGCACCAAGGCAGCCAAAGCTGCCGACCATGCGCTCGGCGCCGGCGCTGCATATCCGATCACCAAACCGTCCTGTTCGCAGCTGGTTTCGGGATGACGGAAGTGATCAAGGCCCCGCACGCCGAGGCGTCGCCACGCGCGTTGACGAGACGCCGCGCTTTCGCCGCCACCGGCGAGCTCGAGCATCACCTGCAGGCCCGCGGCCATCCCGACCACCGCCGTCGTCGGTGACGACCGGGCGACGGCGGCGACGAGTTGTTCACGGCGGCGGTGGTACTGGGCGCGCATTGTGCGGATGTGTCTGTCATAGGATCCGGAGACGATGAACTCGGCCATCGTCAGCTGATCGACAAAGCCGGAGGTCTCCTCGGTTTCACCCTTCTGCCGGGCCACCGCTTCGACGAGTCGTTGCGGTAACACCAGCCACCCGAGCCGAAGGCCCGGCGCTAGCGACTTGCTCGCCGTGCCCATATAGATGACATGTTCGGGATCGACGCCGTGCAGCGCACCGACAGGGCTGCGGTCGTAGCGGAATTCGCCGTCGTAATCATCCTCGATGATCACTCCACCGGTTCGTCGCGCCCAATCAATGACCGCTGCGCGGCGGTCGGAATGCAAAGACACGCCAAGCGGGAACTGGTGCGACGGCGTCAGCAACACACCGCCCACCTCTGGCATGTGCTCGAGCGCCATGACGTCAGCACCATGGGAGTCGACTTCAATTGGAGGGCAACGTAACCCGGATTTGATGAGGGATGACCGTTGTGAGCTGAGTCCGAACGCCTCGACAGCGACGGCGGCGGTCCCGGCCTCGGCTAAAGCGCCGGCGACGAGGCTCAGCCCTTCAGCGGCCCCGGAGCACACGATGATGTTGCACGGTCGGGCCTGAACTCCCCGAGTTCGTGCGAGATATTGAGCAAGCGCCACGCGAAGCTCCAGCCGGCCGTGCAGGTCGGCGTAGTCGAATGCCTCGAACGGTGCAGCGTTCAACGCGCGCTTGACCGCACGGCTCCACTCTGTGCGCGGAAACGACGACAGGTCCGGATGACCGGGGCGCAGGTCGTGGTCCAATCGGTGCGGCGCCGGTGGCTTTGGCGGTGCGGCGACGGACTGGAGAACCGCGGCCGCACGTTGGGAGACAGTTGTGCTTGAGCCATGTTGCGATGTCAGCCAACCCTCGGCGATGAGTTCGGCGTATGCACGGGCCACGGTGTTTCGCGCGACACCGAGATCGGCGGCCAGCGCGCGGCTTGAGGGCAACCGGGTGCCCGGCACCAACCGTCCCGCGCGAATCGCGTCGCGGATGGCATCCATCACACTGTCACGCACCCTGCCGCCGGGACGGTCCAGATGCAGGTCCAATCCGGCGACCGAGCTTCGTCGTCCGGTCGTGACAGCCATAGTTCATGAGGCTACGGCCTGAAATTGGGATCAGATCGCGAACAGCCGCACGCTTGGGCCCGGCCGCTTCTGGTCGTGAGATGTCCGGGATCGGCCGGCAGCACCGCCTCCGTTCAGCTGCCCCATCGGCAGCGCGCTCCACATGGCTGGCGGCATGCCCGTCAAGATCGGTTCGGCGCCCACCGTGATACCCGGCGCGGCCACGAGCTGCGCCGAGGGCGTGGCCGTGGTCCAGCTGGGCGGCACCGACAAGGCACCGACCGCACCCGCTTTGCCCAGGCTTGTCGACACGGTCGCCGCCGGCTCAATCTGGCCCGCGAGCACCCCGGCCGCAGAACCGATCGGACCCGTCGCTACCGGCCCGGATACGGCGGCCGCACCGCCACTGGACGTCAGCGCCGAGCCCTCCGCCGCCGCGGCGACGATACCCAGCACGCTGTTCAGCGCTCCCACGCCGGCACCGATGATGCCGGTGCCCCCGGCCGCGAGTCCGGTGTACGGGGCCAAGCCGCTCAGCGCGTCCGCGGTCGACGACACCGGTGAGGCCGCAGTGGCTTGGGCGACGGCGGCAGATTGCGCGGCCGACCCGGCGTCGTTGGTGGTCGGCGCTGGCGGGGTGAACGGTGTCAGCTGGCTTGCGCTCGCCGAGGATGCGGCATATCCGTACATGGCGGCCGCGTCTTGGGCCCACATCTGCGCGTACTGCGCCTCGGTGGCCGTGATCGCCGGCGTGTTTTGCCCCAAGAAGTTGGTGGCCACCAGCGCCGCCAACAGGCTGCGGTTGGCCGCAATTTCTAGGGGCGGCACCGTCATAGCGAACGCAGTTTCGTAGGCAGCCGCGGCTAACCGCGCGTGCATGGCGGCGTCCTCGGCCCGCCCGGCAGCGCCGGTCATCCACGCCGTATAGGTGGCGGCCGCGGCCGCCATCGATATCGACGACGGCCCCAACCACACGTCGCCGGCCAGCGCTGAGATGACCGCGCGATAGGAGGCCGCCGTCGAGTACAGCTCCGCGGATAGACCATCCCAGGCCGTCGCGGCGGTTAACAGCGGGCCTGATCCCGGTCCGGCATACATTCGGGCGGAGTTGACCTCCGGCGGTAACGCTCCGAAATCCATCAGTCCACTCCTCTCGCCTCTTACTTACCTGTTCGAACAGGTATCCAACGCAGATCTATTCCAATGTTGCTTTTAAGTACGGATTTCCTGTTAAACTGCCCGAGCAGGATATGTCGACGGAACGAGGGGTGAATGGCGAAATCCAGCAGGCCACCGGAGCGCAGCGGACCGACCAGTGTCCCGGTGCCGGCCGCCGCACGTGGCGCGCAGATCGGTGCCGCGCTTTATCGCGTCGCGCGCCTGCACCGGATGACGGCCGGCAATCTACTGCGCCGCGTCGGTCTGCACCCCACTCAGGATCTGCTCATGACGTATCTGTGGGAATTGGGTCCCCAGCGCCAGACCGACCTCATCCGCCTACTCGACTCCGACGCCGCCACGATGACGAGGTCGATCCAGCGCCTCGAACACGCGGGCTTCGTGCGGCGCTCGCCATGTGCCGATGACAAGCGCGCGTACCTCATCGAGCCAACGCCAGCGGGTCGCGCGCTGCGCCCGGAGGTTGAGCAGATATGGAATGAGATCGAAGACTGCATCGTCGGCGGCGTTAGTGAGCGCGAGCGGCAGACGATCCTGCGCATCTTAGAAGCGATGGAACAGCGGCTCACTCAGGCCGCGGAGTCACGGGCCTAAACGGCCAAAACGCGAAACACCCCCGGCCAGCGGGCCGGGGGTGTTTCGTACTGCTTGATCTAGTGGTGGTGACCGTGGCCGTGGCCGTGGCCGTGGTCGTCAGCCTCTTCAGCCGGCTTCTCGACGATCGCCGTCTCGGTCGTGAGCACCATCCGCGCGACCGACGCCGCGTTCAGCACCGCCGACCGGGTGACCTTGACCGGGTCGATGACACCGTCCGCAACCAAGTCGCCGTACTTCAGCGTGGCCGCGTTCAATCCGTGTCCTAACGGCAGCTCACGGACCTTGCTGACGGCCACCGCACCGTCGAGCCCGGCGTTGGAAGCAATCCAGTACAGCGGCGAGGTGAGCGCATCGGCGAACACGTCGACGCCGGTGGCCTCGTCGCCTTTCAGCGACTTACGCAGCTTGTCCAGCACCTTGCCGGCCTGAATGAGCGCCGATCCGCCACCCGTGACGATGCCCTCCTCGACAGCCGCCTTGGCGGCCGAGACAGCATCCTCAACGCTTTCCTTGCGCTCCTTGAGCGCGGTCTCGGTGGCGGCACCGACCTTGATGACGGCCACGCCGCCGGCCAGCTTGGCCACCCGCTCCTGCAGTTTTTCGCGATCCCATTCCGAGTCGCTGTTCTCGATCTCGGCACGCAGCTGCTTGACGCGTGCGGCGACCGCATCTGCCGGGCCGCCACCCTCGACGAGGATGGTGTCGTCCTTGCTGACCACCACCCGCCGGGCCGAGCCCAGCACATCGGCGCCCACCTCACGCAACACCAGACCGGCATCGGGGTTGACCACCTGGCCACCCGTCACGATCGCCAGGTCTTCCAGGAAGGCCTTGCGCCGGTCGCCGAAGTAAGGCGCCTTGACCGCGACCGCCTTGAGCGTCTTGCGAATGGAGTTCACCACCAGCGTCGCCAGCGCTTCGCCCTCGATGTCCTCGGCGATGATCAACAGCGGCTTGCCCGATTCGGCGACCTTTTCGAGCATGGGCAGCAGGTCGGGCAGCGACGTGATCTTGTCCTGGTGCAACAGAATCAGGGGGTCATCGAGCACGGCTTCCTGCGAGTCGAAGTCGGTCACGAAATACGCCGACAGGAAACCCTTGTCGAAGCCGACGCCCTCGGTGAACTCCAGCTCGGTGTTCATCGTCGATGATTCTTCGACGCTGACCACGCCGTCGGTGCCGACCTTCGACATCGCTTCGCCGACCAGCTCACCGATCACCTCATCGCGCGAGGAGACGGTGGCCACCTGCGCGATGCCCTCCTTGCCGGAGACCGGGATGGCCGCCGCCAGCAGCGCTTCGGACACCGCGTCGGCGGCCTTGCTGATGCCGACGCCCAGCGAGATCGGGTTGGCGCCCGCGGCCACCTGGCGCAGGCCGGCCTTGATCAGCGCCTGGGCCAGCACGGTCGCGGTAGTGGTGCCATCTCCGGCGACATCGTTGGTCTTGGTGGCCACCGACTTCACCAGCTGGGCACCCAGGTTCTCGAACGGGTCTTCCAGGTCGATCTCCCGCGCGACGGTGACACCGTCGTTGGTGACGGTGGGCCCGCCGTACGCCTTGGCCAGCACCACATGCCGGCCGCGCGGTCCCAGCGTTACCCGTACCGCGTCGGCGAGCTTGTTCACGCCCGCTTCGATGCCGCGACGTGCGGTTTCGTCGTACTCAATCAGCTTGCTCATCAGGCTCCTCACGCCCGCTACGAACGCATGCCGCCCCGGAAATCACCCGTGTTGCACACGGGGATCGCCGGGGCGGAACACGGTTCTTTACTTGGATACGACAGCCAGCACGTCGCGTGCCGACAGGATCAGGTATTCCTCGCCGTTGTACTTGATTTCGGTGCCGCCGTACTTGCTGTAGATGACGGTGTCACCCTCGGACACGTCCACCGGGATCCGCTTGTCGCCATCTTCGTCCCACCGGCCGGGGCCGACTGCGACGACGGTGCCTTCTTGCGGCTTCTCCTTGGCGGTGTCCGGAATGACCAGACCAGACGCGGTCGTGGTCTCGGCCTCGTTGGCCTGCACGAGAATCTTGTCCTCGAGTGGCTTGATCTTCACCTTCGCCACGATAGGAGTCCTCCACTATTTGGATCGGGTCCGGGACGCTCGCCCGGACTGAGAGTTGGCGGCCGATCCAGGGGTTGCCCGAACCGTCCAATTACCAGATGATTCGGCATTCGGCCGTGCCCCTGGATCGTCGTCGCGGGTGCCGACACAGGGGGTTGTTCGATTGCCACCTAGCACTCTATACACGAGAGTGCTAGCACTCAAGGCCGCCCTGGTGCTTCCCGGATATTGGCCCGTCCCGGTCAGCCAACCTGCCCTTTTACCACCGGCAGCCCCGGGTCGCTGGGCACGTCCAGCGGGGACGGCGGCGCGCCCGCGGCGACCAGGTGCGCGGCGAACGACGCGATCATCGCTCCGTTGTCGGTGCAAAGCCGTGGCCTGGGGATACGCAGCGTCAGGCCCGCCTCGGCGCAACGCTGCGTGGCCAGCTCCCGCAGTCGCGAGTTGGCGGCCACTCCCCCCGCGATCAGCAGGGTCGAGACGCCCAGCCCGGTGGCCGCGCGCACTGCCTTCATGGTCAGCACGTCGGCGACCGCTTCCTGGAATCCCGCGGCGATATCGGCCGTCCCCGCATCCGGGTTGCTCTCCACATACCGCGCGACCGCGGTCTTGAGGCCCGAGAAGCTGAACGCGTATGGGTCGTCGGCCCGGCCGGTCATGCCGCGCGGGAACGCGATGGCGTCGCGATCGCCGGTGCGGGCCAACTCGTCGAGCACCCTGCCGCCCGGATATCCCAGACCGAGCAGCCGCGCCACCTTGTCGTAGGCCTCGCCGGCCGCGTCATCGACCGTGCTGCCCAGCTCGATGATCGGCTCGCCGAGCGAACGCACCTGCAAAAGGTGGGTGTGTCCGCCGGACACCAACAGCGCCACACACTCGGGCAGCGGCCCGTGCTCGTACACATCGGCGGCCAGGTGCCCGCCCAGATGGTTCACCGCGTAGAACGGCACCCCCCACGCGGCCGAATAGGCTTTGGCCGCAGCCACTCCCACCAACAATGCGCCGGCCAGCCCAGGCCCGATGGTGGCCGCGACGATGTCGGGCTTTTCCAGCCCGGCGGTCGCCAGCGCGCGCCGCATGGTCGGACCGAGCGCCTCCAGGTGTGCCCGGGAAGCGATCTCGGGGACCACGCCACCGAACCGGACGTGCTCGTCGACACTGGATGCCACCTCGTCGGCCAATAGGGTGATGGTGCCGTCGGCGTCCAACCGTGCGATGCCGACTCCTGTTTCGTCGCAAGAGCTTTCGATGGCCAAGACTGTGGTCATGTGCGCCGTTCCTCCTCATCGCTTTGCTCTGCATCGTCACCGGCGCGGGTCATGTGCGCCGTTCCTCCTCATCGCTTTGCTCTGCATCGTCACCGGCGCGGGTCATGTGCGCCGTTCCTCCTCATCGCTTTGCTCTGCATCGTCACCGGCGCGGGTCATGTGCGCCGTTCCTCCTCATCGCTTTGCTCTGCATCGTCACCGGCGCGGGTCATGTGCGCCGTTCCTCCTCATCGCTTTGCTCTGCATCGTCACCGGCGCGGGTCATAACGCCTCCCGCCGCATGGTGTACGCGTCCGCGCCGCTGACTCGGTAGTAGCTCCTGCGCAGGCCGATCTGCTCGAAACCCACGCTGCGATAGAGCGCGATGGCCGCCTCGTTGTCGGTGCGGACCTCCAGGTAGACGACACCGCCGTCGGCGAACTCCAGCAGCTCGTCGAGCAGCCGGCGACCGATTCCCCGGCCCTGACATGCCGGATCCACACCGATGGTGTGCACCTCGAATTCGAACGGCGGTTTGCGGCCCAACTTTGAGATGCCGGCATAGCCGACCAGCGTGCGTGGGGTGCGCGCGCCCACGTAATGGTTATGGGCGCTGGCCAATTCGCGGGTAAACGCCTCCGCCGGCCACGGATCGTCGCCGTCGAACAGCTGGGCTTCCAGCTGGGCACACCGCTCGGCGTCGGCGGGTGTCAACGGGCCGAGGGTCACGGGGTCGTTGCAGGCGGTCATTGGCGGGCGGCCAGGGGCTTGGCGTCGGGCCGGCGTAGATACAACGCCACCAGCGGCGCCGGGTTATCGGACCAGTCGGACACCGCGGAGGCTGATGGCGCGGCTCCTCCTCCCGCCGTTCCGGCCGGCATCGTCACCGCGCGCACCAAGCCGGCCGGTGTCGGGTGGACAGGCTCGCGCAGCGGCAGCCCGAACAGCGCCGCGTGTTCGGGCGAGCCGGCCACCGCTTGGGCCGGACCGGGGTCGACGTCGGCCGGGGCGTTGACCGCCGGACCGTCGGTGCGGACTCCGTCCCGGTAGCGGGCCCAGTAGACCTCGCGCCGGCGGGCGTCGGTGACCACCAGCACGTCGCCGGTGGTCAGCACTCCGATGGCATCCAAGCTGCACACCCCGTGCACCGGGATGCCCAGCGCATGCCCATACGCGGCGGCGCTGGCCATTCCGGCCCGCAGACCCGTGAACGGGCCGGGTCCGCAGCCCACGACAACGGCGTCGAGGTCGGTCATCGTCAGCGCGGCATCGGCCAGCGCGGCGAGCACATTGGGAGTGAGCCGTTCGGCGTGGGCCCGGGCGCCGACGGTGACGTGCTGGGCCAGCACCGTGCACGCGGCGCCGTCGCGGCGGACCACGCCGGCCGTCACCGCCGGCGTGGCGGTGTCCAGGGTGAGAATCAGGCTCACGAGTGACCCCACTCCCAGGTCGCGATCCGCACGTCGGAGTGACTGACCCGCTCCAGCCGGATGTCGAGATGACGTTCGGCGAGGCGTTCGGCAAGGCCCTCGCCCCACTCCACCACGACAACCGCGTCCTGCAGATCGGTGTCGAGGTCCAGCGAATCGAGTTCACCGAGCAGGTCGGCGCCCTGGTGGTCCAGCAGCCGGTAGACGTCGACGTGAATCATCGCCGGTGCGCCTGCACGTCGCGGCGGATGGACTCGGGCCAACACATACGTCGGCGAGGTAACCGGGCCGTCGACGTCCATGGCCGCGGCAATCCCCTTGGCCAGCACGGTCTTTCCCGCTCCGAGCGGACCGGAAAGCACAACGACGTCGCCGGCGCGCAGCTGCTGGCCCAACTGCGACCCGAGCGCAACGGTGTCCTCGACCCGCTCACAGCTGGCCGTGCCTGATCCCTGGTCAACCATGGCGTCGGAACCGTTGCCAGGCCTGCCGGTACCGCAGGGTCATTCTGCCCGGAAAGGCCCGGTTGACCAGCCGGACCAGCCCGTCATTGATGGCCTCGGGCTTGTCCAGCAGCGCCAGGTGACTGGCCCCGCTGACGATGACCAGCTCCGATAGCGGCAGCGACGCCCCCATCTTCCTGGAGTACTCATCCGGGGTGAGCAGATCGTGGTCACCGCAGGCAATCAGGGTCGGGATCCGCAGCAGCGTCCACAACCCGCCGGTTTCGTCGTGGTCTTCCAGAGCGCCCAGGAAGCCCACCAGGGTGGCGATCGGGGTGCTGTTCATCATCCGCTGGGAGAACGCGTCCAGGCTGCGGCTGACCTGTAGGTCGCTGAAAGAGGCGGCCCGCAGAACCGGCGCGATCAGTGACCGCGACACATTGCGGCCGCGATGCATCAACTTGGGGGCCGACCGAGCGGTGAAGCGGAAAGCTTCCACCGCGGGGTTTTTCAAGATCTCGCCCAGTGGCGAGCGGGTAACCCCTTCGGCGGCAGTAGAAATCAGCGCCGCACCGACGATCCGGTGACCGTAGTGCTCGGGATACTGCCTGGCGTGCGACAACACCGCCATGCCGCCCATCGAATGGCCGACCAACACGATCGCCCCGCCCGGCGCGACCGCCTTGAGCACGCTCTCCAGGTCCTCGCCCAGCTGGGTCAGCGTGTAGGTCTCGGGTGAGCCTTCGCCGGAGCGTCCGTGCCCGCGCTGGTCGTAGAAGACCATGCGCACGCGCGGTCCCCATTTCTCGGCGAGCCGGGTCCGCTGAAAGTGGAAGGCGCCCATCCGCAGACAGAATCCGTGCACGAAGACCATGGTCAACTCGGCATCCAGCGGGCCGACTTCACGGACGGCCAACGACACCTCGTCCGGTGTGGTCACCACGTAGCTGCGGTCGCTGTACAGACTCTCGAAATCCTCGTCGGCGTAAGGATCCTCGCTTCGGTGACTGCGCTGAATCATCGACCGGCGGATCGATGCGCCGACGATGGTGGCGACCGCGGTCAGCCCCGCCCCACCCGCAAGCCAAGCCCGTCCCCGTTGGCGCCTGCGAGGTTTCTTATCGCTCAACGGTTTCGGCCTCGCGATAGGTCCTGGTGATCCGCCCCCGTGGACTGGTGACCACTTCGTAGTGGATGGTGCCGAGCAGATCGGCCCAATCCTGCGCGGTGGGTTCACCGTGGGTGCCCGGACCGAACAGGATCGCCTCGTCGCCTTCTGCCACATCGACCTGCCCGGGACCGAGGTCGACGAGGAATTGGTCCATGCAGATCCGCCCGACGCCGGGACGCCTTCTGCCGTTGATCAGCACCTCGAGCCGACCGCCCAGCGACCGGAAGACACCGTCGGCGTATCCGATCGGCAGCAGCGCCACCGTGGTGTCCTGCTCCGCGATCCAGGTGTGGCCATAGGACACGCCTTCGCCGGCACGAATCGATTTCACCAGCGTAACAGCACATTTCACTGTCATCGCCGGTATCAGCCCCATGTTGCCGCGCTCGGGAACGGGGCTGAGGCCGTAGACCGCGATCCCGGGCCGCACCATGTCGAAGGCCAGGTCGGGACGGGACATCGTGGACGACGAGTTCGACAGGTGAGCAATCTCGAACTCCACGCCCTGCTCGCGCGCCTGCGCCAGCAAGGCGGAGAACCGTTGGGCCTGAACATCATTGACGGAGTTGGCCGGCTGGTCGGCGAAAACCATGTGTGACATCAGCCCCCGCAGCCGGACCTCTTCGTCGGCGACGGCCCGACGCAGCGCGGTCAGCATCGCCGGGTACTGCGCCGGGCTGACACCGTTGCGGTTGAGCCCGGTGTCGACCTTGACGGTGACCGTCGCCGTGGCCCCCGTCCGGCGCACCGCATCCAGCAGTTCGTCGAGTTGGCGTACCGAAGCCACGGCGATTTCCACGTTGCCCTGCAGCGCGGGTGCGAAGTCGATGCCGGGGGGGTGCAGCCAGGCCAGCACCGGCGCGGTGATGCCGTCGGCGCGCAGGGCCAGTGCCTCGTCGATGGTGGCAACACCCAGTTCGGCCGCACCCGCAGCCAACGCGGTGTGCGCAACTCGGGTCGCGCCGTGGCCGTAGCCGTCGGCTTTGACGACAGCCATCAGCTGCGCGGCGCCGGCGTGCTCGCGCAGCATCCGCACGTTGTGCGCAATTGCACCCAGGTCCACCACGGCCTCGGCGAGGACGCCCGGGGTCAGGGATATCGGCGTAGCTGCCACGGCCGCCATTGTCCCAGAACCACAGAAAGCGTCGCCGAGCGTAACGGCATGGCGAAGAAACGGCCCGAAAGACGCCGTCAGGTTAGGCTCGCGCACACCTCCGCAAGCCCCCCTCAGTGCGCGAAGTGCTCGGCCTTGTAGTGCCCGCCGGGCTGGAGTTTGTCCAGCGAGGCCAGCGCGCTGCGGGCATCGTCGTGCAAGGCCCGGGCCAGGTCGGCGGAGAGGCCTTCACGGACCACGATGCGCAGCACGGATATGTCCGTGGCGTTGTCGGGCATGGTGTAGGCCGGCACCTGCCAGCCATAACCCCGCAGCTCGTGCGAAAGGTCGAACTCGGTGTACCCGCAGTTCTTGGCGAGCCGGAAGCTGACCACCGGAATCGCCGTACCGTCCGAGATCAGCTCGCAGTGATCGCCGACGCGCAACTGCTCGCCCAGCCACCGCGCGGTTGCCGACAGTGACTGCATGACCTGGGTGTAGCCCTCGCGGCCGAGCCGCAGGAAGTTGTAGTACTGGCCGACGACCTGGTTGCCCGCGCGGGAGAAGTTCAGCGTGAACGTCGGCATGTCGCCACCCAGGTAGTTGACGTGGAAGACCAGCTCTTCGGGTAGATACTCCTTGCTGCGCCACACCACGAACCCGATGCCGGGGTAGGTCAACCCGTATTTGTGGCCGCTGACGTTGATCGACACCACCCGCGGCAGCCGGAAATCCCATTTCACCTCGGGATGCAGAAAGGGCACCACAAAGCCTCCGCTGGCGGCATCGACATGCACGGGGACATCCACGCCCCCGTCGGCGGCGAGTTTGTCCAGCGCCGCGCAGATCTCGGCGATGGGCTCGAGTTCACCGGTGTAGGTGGTACCCAGGATCCCCACCACCCCGATGGTGTCCTCGTCGACGGCGTCGATGACCTGCTCCGGTGTGATGACGTAGCGGCCCACCTCCATCGGCAGGTAGCGGGGTTCGACGTCGAAGTAGCGACAGAACTTCTCCCAGACCACCTGGACGTTGGAACCCATCACCAGGTTGGGGGTGCGCTTCGCCCAGTCCTTGCCGATCTTCTGGCGCCAGCGCCATTTCATGGCCAGGCCGCCCAGCATCACCGCCTCGCTGGAGCCGATGGTGGACACCCCGATGGCGCTGGACGGATCGTCATCGCGCAGGTCCTCGGCGTGAAACAGGTCGGCCACCATGCAGACGCACCGCTGCTCGATGGCCGCGGTCGCTGGGTATTCGTCCTTGTCGATCATGTTTTTGTCGAACGTCTCGGCCATCAGTTTCCCGGCCTCGGGATCCATCCAGGTGGTGACGAAGGTGGCCAGGTTCAGCCGGGAACTGCCGTCGAGCATCAGCTCGTCATGGATGAAGCGGTACGCCGCCTCCGGATCCATCGATTCCTCGGGCAGCCGTAGCGCCGGCACCGGGGTGGTGAACATGCGTCCGGTGTAGGCGGGCGCGATCGAGTGGGCGGGGACGGACGGGTGACTGAGGGTCACGATGGATCCTTTCGTTGACGGCTGCGGGCTATAGGGCGGCGAGGGCCGCTCGAATGTGGCCGACGATGCGGGACGCCGAGGTGGGCGCCTCGCCTGGCCCGGGGTCGGCGGCCGACAGCGCCGCCGCGTGCGCGTGGACGAAGGCGCCGGCCGCGGCGGCCTCAGCCGTCGGGAGTCCCGCCGCCAGCAGGGCGCCGATCATCCCGGACAGCACGTCGCCGGACCCGGCGGTGGCCGCCCAGGACTGCCCGGCCGAGTTCAGATAGACCGGGCCGCCGGGGTCGGCGATGACGGTGACATTGCCCTTGAGTAGCACCGTCGCACCGAACGCATCGGCCAGCTTGCGGGTGGCACCCACCCGGTCGTCGCCGGGCGGATTGCCGGCCAGCCGGGCGAATTCACCCGCGTGCGGCGTCAGCAGCGTCGGGGCGGTCCGGTTGGCCACCAGCTCGGGGTGGGCCGCCAGGATGGTCAGCCCGTCGGCGTCGACGAGCACCGGCAGGTCGGTACCTAGGGCGAACCACAGCGCGGCGGCCCCGGTGTCGTCGGTGCCCAGTCCCGGCCCCACCACCCAGGCCTGCACCCGCCCGGCTGCCGCCGGGGTCGGCGACGCGATGACCTCCGGCCAGTGTGCGAGGACCTCGCCATGCGCGCTGCCGGTGTAGCGGACCATGCCAGAGGTGGCTGCGACCGCGGCCCCGGTGCACAGCACGGCGGCGCCCGGATACGTCGACGATCCGGCCATCACCCCCGTGACACCTTGGGTGTACTTGTCGTCATGCGGGCCGGGCACCGGCCAACGGGCGGCCACGTCGCCGCCCTCGAACGCCAGGACGTCGGTGGCGGGCAGGTCGAGCCCGATATCGATCAGCTCGACCCGGCCGCAGTCGGCCAGCGCGTGCACGGGCTTGAGCCCGCCGAAGGTGACGGTCAGCGCGGCGTGCACCGCCGGGCCGCTGATCGCTCCGGTCGCCGCGTCGATGCCGCTGGGGATGTCGACGGCCACCACCGGGATCCCGGCATCGCGGACGGCGGCGAACACGTCGGCGGCCGCCGGCCGAAGCGCACCCGAGCCGGAGATGCCGACGACGCCGTCGATGACGAGATCGGTTGTCGCCGAAACACTCTGCACGACGCGACCGCCCGCTTTCTGGAAGGCTGCCAGTCCCTTGCGGTGGGTGCGGTCCGCGCTGAGCAACACCGCGTCGGCGGCCGTCCCGCGACGGAGCAGGAACGTCGCCGCCCACAGCGCGTCACCGCCGTTGTCGCCCGAGCCGACGACCGCACACACCCGCCGACCGGCGACCCCACCCGCGCGGGCGGTCAGCTCGCCGACGATCTCGGTGGCCAGCCCGAAGGCCGCACGCTTCATCAGGGCACCATCGGGCAGGCTGGCGAGCAGCGGCGCTTCGGCGTCACGGATTGCGTCTACTGAGTAGTAATGCCGCATCACAGCCAGCATTCCATGCATGTCTGGCTTTGCGCACAGCACTCGTTAAGGAGCCGTCCGTACATTCGGATTTATGGCACGCACAGACGATGACACCTGGGACCTGAGCAACAGCGTGGGAGCGACCGCGACCGGAGTCGCGGTGGGACGCGCGTTGGCCAGCCGAGGCCCCGACCCCCTGATCACCGACCCCTTCGCCGAGCCCCTGGTCCGCGCGGTCGGGGTGAATTTCTTCACCCGCATCGCCAGCGGTGAACTGGATCCCGGGCACGTCGACGACAACGGCGACTTCGGGATGCAGCGCATGGGCGCCATGATGGGCGTGCGCACCCGGTTTTTCGACGAGTTCTTCCTCGGCGCGGCCGACGCGGGCATCCGCCAGGCGGTGATCTTGGCCTCCGGACTGGATGCGCGCGCCTACCGGCTGCCCTGGCCCACCGGCACCACGGTGTTCGAGATCGACCAGGCCCGGGTCATCGAGTTCAAAACCACAACCCTGGCCGACCTGGGTGCCAGCCCCACCGCCGACCGGCGGGCGGTACCCGTCGACCTTCGCCACGACTGGCCCACGGCGCTGCGCGCCGCAGGACTGGATCCCAGCAGGCCGACCGCCTGGAGCGCCGAAGGCCTGTTGCCGTTTTTACCGCCGGATGCCCAGGATCGGTTGCTGGACAACATCACTGCGCTCAGCCCGGCGGGAAGTCAGTTGGCCACCGAGAGCCTGCAGGGCGCCGGTGATGCCGTCCAGACGATGGCCGACCGAATGCGTGAGGTCACCGACCAGTGGCGCGAACATGGCTTTGACATCGAGATGACCGACCTCTGGTATGCCGGTGACCGCAAGGACGTCGTCGACTATCTCGATGGGCGCGGCTGGGCGACCTCTGCCACCGGTGTCTCGGAATTAGCTGCGGCCTATGGCCTTTCGTTGCCGGCGGATTCCACCGACCGGACGACCACGCTTGGGTCGCTACAGTACGTCACCGCTACCCGGAACTAGACGCGGCGTGGTCGAGCCCGAGCCCCTCCGCGGCGTCGAATGCCCTGATCATCCATTCGCTCATCGCCGTGGCCAACGTGGCGCGGTTCTCGCGCTTGATGATGCCGTGTCCGTCATTGCCGAAGAGCAGATAGCGCACATCGCGACCGATCTGGCGCAACGCGTCGACGATCTGCTCCGATTCGCTGACCGGCACATTGGTGTCATGGGCGCCGTGCACCACCAACAACGGCGCTACCAACACATCGGCGCGCCGCAGCGGTGACAATTCCTCGAGCAATTCGCGGTCACCGATCGGGTGGCCGTACTCGGGATACGCGGAGTCGGCGATCCACGGTTCGGTGTTGCGATAGAACGTGCTCAGGTCACTCATCCCGCAGATGCTGATTCCCGCCGCGAACAGGTCGGGATGAAACGTCAGCGCCGCCAGCGTCAGGTAGCCCCCGTACGACCAGCCCGCGCAAGCGATGCGGTGTGGGTCCGCGAGGCCGTTGTCAACCAGGAAGCGCGCGCAGTCCGCGACGTCATCGATGGCAGCGAACCGGTTTTCCTTGTCGTCGGCGTGAACGAATGTCCGCCCAAATCCACCAGAGCCGCGGACATTCGGCGTAAGCACCGTGAACCCGTCGTTGACCAGCCGGGCAAAGATGTCGTTATAACCTGGCCGGGCCTGGTCTTCCGGACCGCCATGCAGGAAGATCACCGCGCCCGCCGATGCGCCGGCTTTGATCGGCGGGTACAGCCATGCGTTCAGGCTCAGCCCGTCGCGTGCGGTGATCGTCTGCGGCACGGCAGAGATGCCGGGAATCATCGCACGGTCGCCGCGTTCGGTGTCGACGAGTTCCCATTCGCGCGAACGCGGGTCGACCAACTCGACGGTCCGCGGCAAGTCGGGTCCCTCGACGGTCATCGCGACCATCGAGCCGCCCGCGCTGATGGACAGCTGGCTCACGACCGGGCCGGGCAGCGGGATCGGCGGCCCCAGTGTGTAATCGGTGTATTCGAGTATCTGTAACTCGCTGCCGCCCTGCAGGTTCCACAGCAATGCGACCGTGGATAGGTCATCACTGACAGTGAATTCGGCGAGATCACAATCCGGGCGCTCGGCGACCACGAAATAGGTGACGCCGTCCAATGTCACCGTCACTTCCAACAATCGGGCATGCTCGCAGCCGTTGTCGCTGCGGACCAGCGCGCGTACGTATCCGTCAGCGCCCGTCCCCGGGTAGTACAGCTTCGTCTCGCCGGTGAGTCCATACCGGAGGCGGCGGGGTTGGTGGTCATCGAGGATGATTCCGTCGGCAGTCGTGGAGCCGGGATCGGCAGGCAGTAAAGCGATTTCGGTTTGCCCGAGCAGCATGATCATCTCGTGGTAACCGCGCGGCCCCACCCGAATCAATGCCGCCCCGGCCCAGGCGTCGACCAGCCGGCCGCCGGATCGACGGTCCAGCACGGTGTGACGACCGTCGCCCGGATCGATCAGGCAAGACCGCCCAACCCCGTCCTCCCCGGTCAGGATCGCCGCCACCAGCGTGCCGTCCCACGCGATCAGCTCGGCGGTCCCGGCCTCTTCGTCGTCGATGCGCCAGGCCGTTCGATCATCGGGATCAGTCGTGACGACCCAGATTTGGCTCCGCGATCCACTCCCGTCGAGCGTTACTTCACACGCCAGCCACTGGCCGTCCGCGGAGTGGACGACGCGAGAGACCGGGCCCTCGACCGGAAGCTCCACATCCCGCGAAGAGCTGGCCCGCCAACCGCGCAAAAAGCGTTGCACCGCACGGGGATAGCCGCCGTCGTCGACGATGTGAGCAAACGCGGTTGCGTCCGGGGACAGTGACGCCCCGTAGACCTCACGCACCTGCTGCCCCACCGCCTCAAACCCCTCTCTCGAGCACCGCCGGTTCCCACGCCATCGTCATCATGTCGACCCGCTTTACCGGATCGTCGACGAGCATGACGAGTAGGTTTCCACAGACGGGCAGCTATCGCACACGCACAGTTCGACCTCCGGCACGGACTTCGCCCGGTCGGACGTCAAACCGGCTCCTCGCGGGATCGGAATCGCCGGTAAGCGGCTCTCGCGCGGGCCGGACTCCATGGCCTGCCGTGTCTCGCCTTGGCCATCGGATAGAAGCAGAGCCCGATGAAAATCGAGGTGAAGTGACCTATCGCGGTGAAGTTCAGCCCATGACGGGTCATCGTGATCAGCGGAAAGCCGAAGATGACCAGCAGCACCCCGAGATAGAGCCAGCGCCATGGCGGCACGATGCGATAGGTCAGCACGGCCATGATGCCGACAAGGAAATAGCTGACGCCGATATCGCGCGAGAGCACCAGCCGCTCCGACGCGTCGTGTTCCTCGATCGCGTAGTACAGGATGCCTTCGCTGATATAGGTCGAAAGGATGTGGGTGGTCAATCCCACGGTGAGCCAGTTCAGATGACCGAGCCAGTGTTCAACCGGGGCGAGAAACAGGGTGAACAGCAGGAAATAGGGCTCCAGGCTTTTGCCGTCGATCCAGAGCAGGCTGGAAAACAGCACCGCGAGCGGATCGGTTCCCAGCTCGTGGATGTTGGTGGAACGGTGCAGCAGCACCGAGTGCAGTTGTCGCCCGGAAAGTTGGCTCTGGATGATCGTCGTAATCGTCAGCACGAACAGCCAGCCGTAGGTTAACGGCGCGCCACTGACGTAATGCCAAACCGCGAGCGCCAGGCTCCGCAGTCGCGCCCCCACCGATGCATCCGCCACGGCGTCAACCTTCGCATGCTTGGCGACATCGACAAACCGTTAAGCAGGGTTCTCAGGTTCGGGTCGCAGGTGCCGCCACCAGCAGAAGACGTAGAGCAGCATTGACATTGCCAACACGACGATGACCCAGAGTGTGACCGTGACATCAACCCAAGATCCGACCGGAGGCGCGTCGGGCAGCGCATTTCGCAGCGGTATCACCGCGAAGAGCATTGCCGCATACCACGTCGTCATCGGCGGCTGGAATTTTCGCTTATTGCGCACCGTCTGAATCGCGACGAACAGGGCTGCCCCAGCAAGCACGATCATGACGCCGAGGATGACGGCGGCGAACGCCGCAGTGCTCGGTGATCGACGCACTTCGACTCGGTAGGCCGAGGACGGTTTACCGTCACCAGCGACGGCGACCTTCCAGCCGGAAAGTCGGTCGACGAATCTCGCGGGCACCTGTTCGGGTGTTGGGTTGGTGCCGTAGATGAGATCAACCGTGATGGGGCCCGAATGATAAGTGTCGAAGGGCCATGCCGAGGGGTCACCGCTAATTGTCAGCGGCACAGGGTAATCGCCCGGCAGCATTTCCTTCGTCCAGGTGCGCTTGCTCGGTGTCACCGCGGAGTGAACCACGACAGCGAAGTCTTGGTTGAGACCGCGGGTTGCCGGATCCAGTAGCCCCGGCCCGGGCGCCACGGAGATATTGGCAACCAACGCGCCCTTCATCGACTGGAGCTCGACGACGTCAATCGCCACGGTGGTTCCGTCGGCCGCCGGCTGACCTTTAGTGACTTGAAGCGGGCAGCCACAACCGGAGTTCGCATACAGCCCGATCGTGATGGCGTAAGCCGCAACGAAGAAGACCACGAAACCAAGCGCGGAAAATCTCATCAAGCGATTGCTTTTTGTCAAACCAACCGCCGACAAGGTTGCCTCCCGCTTACTTGGCGCCTGAGATGTGTTCCCGGCCAAAGATCGTAAACCGGCGCCGCGCGTCATTGCCAGAGGCGCACGCGACTAGGTCGGCTTGTGCGCGTCCTCTCGCACCTGTCGCCACCAGCAGAGGATGTAGAGCGCCATCGAGGTCACCAGCACGACGATGACCCACAGCACGACAGTGATGTCGATCCAGAATCCGATCGGGGGTGAATCCGGGAGCGCGTTGCGCAGCGGTACCACCGCGAACAGCATTGCGGCGTACCAAGGAATCATCACCGGCTGGAACTTTGCTCGATCGCGCACCGTCTGAAACGCGACGAAAAGGCCCAGAGCCGCCAGCACGACCATGGCGACGACCATCACGGCAGCGAACGCTGCGGTGCTGGGCGAACGCTCGAAATCCAGCCGGTATGGCGCATCGCTTGCGGTGCCCACCGGAACGGTAATGGTCCAACCGGGAAGACGATCGACGAAAGTCACCGGCACCCGTTCCGGCAGTTGCGCTGGGCCGCGGAAGAGTTCGACGACGATGTCCTCGGATCGGTAGTGGTCGAAGGGCCATTCGGACGGGTCGCCATAAATGGCCAGCGGGACCGGAAGAACGCCCGGCACCATGCCCTTCGACCAGTCCTGTTTGGTAGTCACTTCCGACGTGACCGCGACGCTGAGGTCGTCTTTGAGCGTGTGGGTTACCGGGTCCAACAACTCTTTCCCGGGCGAAACGGTGAGGTTGGCGCCCAGCGCGCCCCGCACCGAGTGCAGCTCTTCAACGTCGATGGTCACCGTGGTCCCGTCGGCCGCGGGCCGGACATCAGTGATTTGCTCGGGGCGCCCCACTCCGGTGCTGGCATACAGCGCAATCGTGATGGCATATGCCGCAACGAAAGCGACGGCCCCGGTGATGGCCCACTTCACGATGCCTCCCCGTCAAACGAGCGGCATGGATGCGCTGCCGTCAGGGATTCTAGGGACTCGAGCTAGTCCCGGCTACTCGACGGTGGCAGGCGCGGCCAGCTCGTCGGGTTCGGGGCGCAGATGCCGCCACCAACACGAGATGTACAGCGACATCGAGATCACCAACACGACGATCACCCAGAGAACGACCGTGATGTCGATCCAGGCTCCGAATGGAGGTGAATCGGGAAGCGCATTTCGCAGCGGCATCACCGCAAAGAGCATCGCCGCATACCAGGTCGTCATCGGCGGCTGGAATTTTCGCTTATTGCGCATCGTCTGAACGGCAACGAACAGGGCCAGGGTGGCAAGGGCGACCAGGACGCCGAGCATGGCGACGCCGAACGCCGCGGTGCTCAACGTCCGATGCAAATCCAGTCGGTACGCCGGGGACACCTGGGCATTGCTGACGCGGGCGACGCCAACTTTCCAGCCGAGCAGACGGTCGACCAGTGTCACCGCTGCTCCGTGCGGCACCTGCGTCGCGCCGGTAAACAGCTGGACCGCAACCGGTCCTGACCGGTAGCGATCGAAGGGCCAATCCGCGATGTCGCCGGCAAGGGTAAGCGAAACCGGAAAAACGTCAGGCAACGTGCCCTTCGCCCAGGTGCGCTTGCTGGCCGTCACCACGGATGTGATGACGACACTGAGATCTTCCTTGAGGGTGTGGGTTTGCGGGTCCAGTAACGCGGGCGCGGGTGAAACGGTGAGGTTGGCGCGAAGCACGCTGTTGTCCGACTGAATATCTTCGATATCGACGGTCACCACGGTGGTATCGCCCGACAGTGAATTTTCAGCAATCTCGTGCGGCTGGCCCATGCCGCTGTTGACATACAACACGATCGAGGCGACGTAGGCCCCGATGAAGGCCACGACACCCATGATGCCGAATCTCGAACGACGGCTCGGCAGGTGAAAACCATTCGCCGACAAGATCGCCTCCCACTTACTCAACCGCATCAAATACGTTGCCGGGCCGCAGATGCCGCCACCAGCAAGAGATGTAGAGCCCCATCGAGATCACCAAGATGACGGTCACCCAGAGCACGATCGTGACATCGATGAAGACTCCGATTGGAGGCGAATCGGGAAGCGCATTTCGCAACGGCACCACCGCAAACAGCATCGCCGCGTACCAGGTTGTCATCGGCGGCTGGAATCGTCGCCGGTCCCGCACCGTCTGGACCGCAACGAAGAGGGCAAAGGCGGCGAGCGCGATCAGCACACCGAGGATGACGACCGCGAACGCCACGGTGCTCGGCGATCGGACCAAGTCCACTTGGTAGGGGCCGACCGCATCGTCATCGTTGATGCGATCCGTCTCGACATCCCAGCCCAACAGGCGATCGACCATAGTCACTACCGCCGGCACGCGGGTGGAGCCGGATACAAGTTGGGCGACGACGGGCCCCGAGTGGTATTGGTCGAAGGGCCAGTTGGCGACTTCGCCGCCGAGGGCCAGCGAAATGCGAAACACATCGGGCAGCGTGCCTTTTGGCCAGGTGCGCTTGCTGGCGGTCACCGCGGAGGACACCGCGATGGTGAGATCGTCCTTGAGATTGTGAGTCTGCGGGTCCAGCAGCTCGGGTCCGGGGTAAACGTTGATGTTGGAAACAACCAGGCTGTTGGCCGACTGAACTTCTTGTATGTCAATGGTCACCCTGGTCGCGTCGGGCACCGGCTCGCCCCGAACGACGACATTCGGACGGCCCATTCCACTGTCGACGTACAGCACCACTGAGATGACGTAGGCGGCGACGAACAACACGACACCAACGATGCCGAATAGCGTGCGCCGCTTACTCAACGGTGACGGACTTCGCCAGGTTTCGCGGCTTGTCGACGTCGTAGCCGCGCGCCTGCGCCACCGAAGCGGCGAACACCTGCAGCGGAATGGTCGACAGCAGCGGCTGTAAAAGTGTTGACACCGCAGGGATTTCGATCAGGTGATCGGCGTAGGGACGCACGGTGTCGTCACCCTCTTCGGCGATGACGATAGTCACCGCACCGCGGGTCTGAATCTCGCGGATGTTGGACATCAGCTTGGCGTGCAGGGTCGCGGCACTCTTGGGCGAGGGCATGACCACGATGACCGGCAGCCCGTCTTCGATCAAAGCAATCGGGCCGTGCTTGAGCTCGCCGGCGGCGAATCCCTCGGCGTGCATGTAGGCCAATTCCTTGAGTTTCAGCGCACCTTCGAGCGCCACCGGGTAGCCGACGTGGCGACCCAGGAACAGCACGGTCGAGGATTGGGCGAACCGGTAGGCCAGCTCTCTGACCGGCTCGATCGTCGAGAGCACCCGGCTCACCAAGTCCGGCATCGCTTCCAGCTCGCGGTATTCACGCTCGACCTCGTCGGGGTACTTGGTGCCGCGGGCCTGCGCCAGCGCCAGGCCGACCAGGTAGTTGGCGGTGATCTGGGCCAGGAAGGTCTTGGTCGAGGCCACGCCGATCTCCGGGCCCGCACGGGTGTAGAGCACCGCGTCGCACTCGCGCGGGATCTGCGAGCCGTTGGTGTTACAGATCGCCAGGACCTTGGCCTTCTGCTCCTTGGCGTGGCGCACGGCTTCGAGGGTGTCCGCGGTTTCACCGGATTGCGATATCGCCACCACCAGCGTGCTGCGGTCCAAAACCGGGTCCCTGTACCGGAATTCGCTGGCCAGTTCCACTTCCACCGGCAGCCGCGTCCAGTGCTCGATCGCGTATTTCGCCAGCAGCCCGGAGTGATAGGCGGTGCCGCAGGCAACGACGAATACTTTGTCGATCTCGCGCAGTTCCTGATCGCTCAAACGCTGTTCGTCGAGCACGATCCGGCCGTCCACGAAATGGCCGAGCAGTGTGTCGGCGACGGCGGTGGGTTGCTCGGCGATCTCCTTGAGCATGAAGTACTCGTAGCCGCCCTTTTCGGCGGCGGCCAGGTCCCAGTCGATGTGGAACTCGCGGTATTCGACGTCGTCGTTGCCGTCGAAGTCGGTGATCCGGTAGCCGTCGGCGGTGAGCACCACGCATTGGTCCTGGCCGAGTTCGACGGCGTTGCGGGTGTGCGGGATGAAGGCAGCCACGTCGGAGCCGACGAACATCTCACCGTCGCCGACACCGATTACCAGCGGGGTCGACCGTCGGGCAGCCACGATGGTGCCCGGCTCGTCGGCGTTGGCGAACACCAGAGTGAAGTGGCCCTCGAGCCGGCGCAGCACCGCCAGCACCGAAGCGACGAAGTCGCCGGCCGTCTCACCCTCGCGATACGCCTGGGCGACCAGGTGCACCGCGACCTCGGTGTCGGTGTCGCTGGCGAACTCGACGCCGGCCGTCTCCAGCTCCTGGCGCAGGGTCGCGAAGTTTTCGATGATGCCGTTGTGGACGACGGCGATCTTGCCGGCGGCATCGCGGTGCGGGTGGGCGTTGCGGTCGGTGGGGCGACCGTGGGTGGCCCAGCGGGTGTGGCCCAGGCCGGTGGTGCCGCCCAGGTCCTGCGGCGACATTTCGGCGACGGCCTTGTCCAGGTTGTCCAGCCGGCCGGCACGACGGCGCACGGTGAGTCTGCCCTCGCCGTCGACGAGCGCGATGCCTGACGAGTCGTAGCCGCGGTACTCCATGCGGCGCAGCGCGTCCATAACGACCTGGCAGGCAGGACCATGCCCGACGTAGCCGACGATTCCGCACATTCTGACCAGGATAATGCAGCCGTGCACCTGGGCCGACCCGTCGCCAGAGCGCTGGCGTGCTGACACGGCGTCGAGTGTGCCCTGAGGGCGGGATTTAGCCGGAATTGCCGCCCTCAGCACACACTCGGCGCCCTAGCGTCACACTCGCCGGCCTGACGGTATCGTTGGGCCGCCCACCTGCGTGAAAGGCCTGTTTTGACCGACCCATACCGCCGCTTCTCTGTCAGGCTTTACCAGCACACCGGCGCGGTCATCTTGTGGCATCAGCGCACCTTCACCTTCACCGGCACGCTCAAGCAGTGCGAAAGGGCATATCGCGATGCGCAGCTGCATTGTCTGCTCGCCGGCTGGTGGAGCGTGGTGTCGCTGCTCGTGATGAATTGGATAGCGCTGTTCTCCAACTACAGCGCGATACGGAAGGTGCGCGCCTTGGCCGCGCAGGCTCCGGCGCCCTACGCCGGGAACCCGTACGCCCCCACCGGCCAGAGCAGTCCCGTCGGCCCGCCTCCTCCCGTCGTCCCGCCTGCTCCGGTCGTCGCACCCCGGCCCCTCGGGCCGCCGCCCGGGTGGTACCCCAACCCCTCGGGACCGGGGCAGCGGTACTGGGACGGTGTCACGTGGACTCATTGGACCCATCCCCGCTAACGTCAACGAGTGGCCCGCATCCGCAAGCTCGTCGCCGCCCTCAGCCGCCGTGGCCCGCACAAGGTTTTGCGTGGTGACCTGGCTTTTGCCGGTTTGCCGGGCGTGGTGTACACCCCCGAGTCGGGTCTGAACCTTCCCGGCGTCGCCTTCGGTCACGACTGGCTCACCGGTGCCGCCCACTATTCGGGTCTGCTGGAGCATCTGGCGTCGTGGGGCATCGTGGCGGGAGCTCCCGACACCGAGCGTGGCCTGGCGCCGTCGGTGCTCAATCTGGCCTCTGATCTCGGCACCGCCCTCGACATCGTGGCGGGTGTGCGCCTCGGACCGGGCAACATCAGCGTGCACCCCACCAAGCTCGGGGTGGTGGGGCACGGTTTCGGGGCTTCGGCCGCCGTGTTCGCCGCGGCGGGGATGCCAACGACGCTGGCGGCGGCGGTCGCGGTGTTCCCCACCGTCACGAGTCCCCCCGCCGAGCAGCCGGCCGCGGCGCTGAAGGTTCCCGGTTTGATCCTGACCGCGCCGGGAGATCCAAAGACGTTGAATGCCAACGCGCTGGCGCTTTCGCGTGCGTGGAACACGGCCACGCTGCGCATCGTCAGCAAAGCGGAGCCCGGTGGGTTGGGTGAGGGCCGGCGACTGGCGTCGGTGTTCGGGCTGCCCGGCTCCGACCGCCGCACCCAGCGATCGGTTCGAGCTCTGCTGACCGGGTATCTGCTCGCCACACTCGCCGGCGACAAAACCTATCGCGACTTCGCTGATCCAGATGCGGTGCTGCCCAAGACAACTCAGATAGACCCCGAGGAGCCACCAGTGGCCCTCGAAGAAAAGATCGTCGCGCTGCTGAAGTGACGCTAGGCCGGCCAGCGCGACGTCAACACGTGCGGCGCCCACGTCGGCCGCATAGGCGCCCCGACCAGCTGGCCACCACTCATTTGGGCGACGATACGGGGACCTTTGCGGGCACTGTTGTCGAAGACGGCCGCGGAATCGCAGCGCGTGATCGCGGTGCCGACCAGTGGCCAAAGATGTTGGTACCGTTGACGAATCTTGTCCTCGGGCACGTCGTCCCCACCCGCCTTCACTCGATGCTTGACCCGCTGCACGGCTAGCTCTTCGGGAATGAGCAGGACGTGCAGGATAACGGTGTAGGACGCCGCATGTGCGCTGTCGATCAGCTCGAGTTTGGACGGGTGAGAAAACACCGTTTCGGCGATGAACGACCGGCGCAGTTCGATGAGCCTGACTCTGGTGTCGGCGGCGATCTGGGCGGCCTCGTAGGCATGCGCGGCCGGGTCGGCAGGCCAGCGTTGTCTGGCGATCTCGTCGGCGTTGACGAAGGCGCTTGTCGGCAGCAGCGGTGCGAGCGTGAATTCGACAAAGGTCGATTTACCCGCTCCGTTGGGCCCGACGACCAGGTCGAGCCGGTTCATCGGGCTCCGGAGTTCACTTCTTGCGTCGTGCGCGTCGTGCGCTGGCCGTCAACACCGTCGAACCGCCATCGGGCCGGTATTCGACGATCTCGCCGGCCTCGTTGAGGGCGACGGTGGTGATGCCACGCTTGGCCAACAGCTCGCCGTAGTTGGACTCGTTGAGGTTTTCTTGGATCGCCGCCGCGATTTCGGCGTTGAAGACGACACCTTCTTCGACGCTCAGGTCGGCCAGTTCCAGGTCGCCCGCCAGCGCCGCCTCCACCCGGCGGCGGGCAGCGGTGTGCTGGCTCGACACGGCGCGACCGACCCGCGCCCAGTGATCGAGTTGCTGCTTGGCCGAACGGCTCTGCCGCGCCCCCTCGGCCGCGGCGCTATCGACCAGGTCCGTGGCGAACCGGGTGACCCGACCTGCGCTGTCAGCCATCATTCCTCAATTCTGTAGCAATATGTAACAAGTGGAGCAAGGAGCTACACGCGGGTGCGAACTCAGCGAAAAGCACCGCGGCGCGAGCCGCCATGCCCCGCGTGATTAAGTGTCGTTCATGCGAATCGGAATCGCTCTGGACTATTCAAGCGGCTTCCACGAAGCCGTCGACCGCATCGTCGAACTCGAGAAGGCCGGCATCGACATCGCCGTAGTGGCCGAGGCGTATTCGTTCGACGCCGTCAGCCAGCTCGGGTATCTGGCCGCCAAGACAAGCACCATCGAATTGGCCTCGGGCGTGTTTCCCATCTATATCCGCACGCCGTCACTGCTGGCGATGACTGCCGCGGGCTTGGACTTCGTGTCCGACGGTCGATTCACTCTGGGGATCGGCACCTCCGGACCCCAAGTGATGGAGGGCTTTCACGGCGTCGAATTCAACGCCCCGATCGGCCGCACCCGCGAGATCGTGGAGATTTGCCGACAGGTGTGGCGCCGGGAGCGGGTCCAGTACGACGGCAAGTACTACCAGCTGCCGCTGCCCGCCGATCGCGGGACGGGGTTGGGAAAGCCTTTACAGCTCATCAACCATCCAGTCCGCGAACGTATTCCGATCACCATCGCGGCGCTGGGCCCCAAGAATGTCGAACTCACCGCCGAGATCGCCGAGGGCTGGCAGCCGGTCTTCTACCTTCCGGAGAAGGCTGACACCGTCTGGGGCGAGGCGCTGGCCGCCGGTACCGCCAAGCGCGACCCGGGTTTGGGGCCGCTGGACATCGTGGTGCATGCGTCGTTGGCCATCGGCGACAACGTCGAGGAGCGACTGGCATGGGTCAAGCCGCAGCTGGCGCTCTACATCGGCGGTATGGGCGCCAAGGGCCGCAACTTCTATCACAACCTGGCGACCCGCTACGGCTACGGCGAGGTCGCGGACAAGATCCAGGAGCTGTACCTGTCCGGCCGCAAGCGTGAGGCCATCGAAGCGGTGCCCGACGAGTTGGTCCGCGGGATGTCGCTTGTGGGACCACGCGGTTTCATCGCCGAACGCATCGCCGCCTTCGCCGAGTCCGGTGTGACGACGCTGTTGGTAAGTCCGGCAGCGACCGACCCGAAGGAATCCGTGCGTTTTGTCGAAGAAGTGCTCGAGCTGCGGGGCGCATAAGACATCACTGCCCTGCCTGCGGAACCTGTTCTGCGGCAATCTGACACGGCGTTGACCCCTCGGTCGGCGGCGCGGCAAGGGGCGCGGGCACAGCCGCCGGCGCCGGCGTGGCCACCGGGGCGGGCACGTTAGCGGCCGGTGGACCGTCAACCGGTGGTGGTGGCGTGTCAGCGGGCGGCGGAGCGTTTACTGGCTGAGCCTCTTCGACTTTGGCATCGTGCTTGTCGTCGGGATCGTCGCGCTCGTCGTCCGCGTCGTCGTGCTCATCGTCGGGGTGGAACGGATCCTCGTCGGAGGAGTCCTCGTCGAATGGGTCGTTGCCCACCGAGTCGTCAAGCCCTGCCGAATCACCGACCCCGCCCGCAGCCGAACCCAGCAGACCACTCATCGCATCGACAATCCGGCTGGCCAGCCCGCCAAGTCCGCCAAGGCCGCCGGCTCCCCCACCGAGATCCCCCAGGCCGCCCAGGCCCTCGGCTCCCGTTGGTATCGCTGGAGCATCACCTAGCGCGGCCCCCAAGTCCGACAGCGGTGACGCCGGGGGCGCCGGTGTCGAAGCCGGTGCGGAAGCCGCCGGCACGGGTGCGGGATCCGCCGCAACGCTGGGAAGCACGGCGGCGGGCGCTGTCACCGCCGGGGCACTCGACAGTGTCGGGGCGCTCGGCGGTTGCGATGGTTGAAAACCCGGCCCGAGGTCGCCCGGAAATTCGAAGTAGGCCGCGGATGCGGCAGCCATCCTGTCGTTGACCATGTCGTAGGCAGTCCCGAACGCGGCCAGTGAGGAGCGCATGGCGGTCAACCAGTCGTCGCGAATGTCGTTGTCCACGTACGGCGTCATCTGCTCGTGAACGACCTCCTGCGCCGTTGACCGCTCGCCTGCCCCGGCAGTCACCACCGCGGCGGCGGCCAACCAAGCCGACCGCTGCGCCAGGCTGCGATCGTCGATCGCGATGGCAGTGCCGACCTTCGAGTCGAGCAGATACCACAGGTTGTCGCGCAGCGACTCACACCGCTGCGCGGCCGCCCGCACTTCGGTGGCGACCATGTTGGCGGCATCGCAATGGCGTTGCAGGAACGCAACCGCGGAGTCGCTTCCCGCACCTGTCCATGCTGCCGTCAGGTCGGCCACCTGGACATGCTGAATCCGCAAGCTTTCGGCGGCCGCGGCACCGGCTGCCCGCAGCTCCGCGCAGTCGCGGTCGAGGACTCGGAGGTCCAGGCCGTCTTCGCTGTCGAGCCAGTCCCGGATCTGGGACGGGTGCGATGTCAAATCCGGATGCTCGTACCCCAGCGTCTGGCAGGCCCGCACGTAGACCTGCGTGTGCTCGATGACGACCCGACCCTCGGCGAGGCGCTCGGCGACGTCTAACCGGTCGGCCACGATCAGGCGATCCGCGCCGCGGCATACAGTTCGGCGTCGGCATAGCGTTCGGCGCCGGACCGCAGCGCGACGGCGATCGCGACCGACGCCCGCGACCACTGCGACAACTGCTCCGCCAACCGCTCCAGCTCGGCTCGCAGCGCGTCGCCGCGCGCGGTGTATGCCCGTCCGGCCGTCGCTCCGCTAAAAGCCAACGCCGCCAGGTGATCACAGACGGCACGGTCGATCAGTTCGGCGGCAGCCCGCAATTGGTCAGCAACTCGATGGACCGCCGCGACGTCGATCCCGGTGCGGTCAAAAGTGGCGTGTCGTACTCGACTTTCGAATCCCATGCCTAATCCGACGCGGGACTGTGCGTCGGGGTTCCAGCGTGGCCGGATTAGTGCGCAGCGCTGACCGCTGCGGCAACGCGAGTGGCGACCCGCTGAGCAATGTCTTCGTCGGGCGCTTCCACCATGACCCGGATCATCGGTTCAGTTCCCGAGGGGCGCAACAGGATTCGACCAGTGTCACCCAGTTCGGCCTCGGCCTCGTCGACCGCGCTACGCACCGAGGGCGCGGCGGCCGCGGTGGTCTTGTCGGCGACCGTGACGTTGATCAGCACCTGCGGGAACGACTGCATCCTCGACGCGAGGTCGGCCAGGGATGAGCCGGTCTGCACCATGCGCGTCATCAAGCGCAGCCCGGTGACGATGCCGTCGCCGGTGGAGCCCAGCGCGGGCATCACGATGTGGCCGGACTGCTCGCCGCCCAGGGTGTACTCGCCGGACCGCAGCTCCTCTAGGACGTAGCGGTCGCCGACGCCGGTCGTGCGGACCGTGACACCCGCGTTGCGCATGGCCTGGTGCAGTCCGAGGTTGCTCATCACGGTGGTGACCAGTGTGTTGGACGCCAGTTCGCCGGCCTCTTGCATCGCCAGCGCGAGCACCACCATGATGGCGTCGCCGTCGACGAGCTCGCCGTTGGCGTCCAGCGCCAGGCACCGGTCGGCGTCCCCGTCGTGGGCGAGGCCGAGGTCGGCACCGTTCGCAAGTACCGCGGAGCGCAGCGACTCCAGGTGTGTGGATCCGCAGCGGTCGTTGATGTTGAGCCCATTGGGCTCGGCGTTGATCGCGATGACCCGAGCGCCGGCGGCGCGGTAGGCGCGCGGTGCGGCCGACGATCCCGCGCCGTGGGCGCAGTCGACGACCACGGTCAGGCCATCGAGCGGCTGTGTGCTGGCCTTACCGACGTGGCGCAGGTAGCGATCGGCGGCATCCTCGGCGTCGATGACACGGCCGAGCCCGGCGCCGACCGGGCGCAAACCCGGTCCGGCGGCGACCAGTTGTTCGATCTGGTCCTCGGTGTCGTCGTCCAGCTTGCGACCGCCGGGGCCGAAGATCTTGATGCCGTTGTCGGGCATCGGGTTGTGCGACGCCGAGATCATCACTCCGAAGTCGGCGTCATAGGCGCCGGTCAGGTAGGCCACCGCGGGGGTGGGAAGGATCCCGACCCGCAGCGCGTCAACACCCTGGCTGGTCAGGCCGGCGATCACCGCGGCTTCCAGCATCTCGCCGCTGGCCCGCGGATCGCGGCCGATCACGGCCAGGTGCCGGCCCGGTTTTCTTGGGCCGGCCAGGCACCGCGCCGCCGCGGTGCCCAGCGCCAGTGCCAGCTCGGCGGTCAACTCATGATTGGCGACTCCTCGTACACCGTCGGTGCCAAATAGTCGACCCATCGGACAAACCTCTCACAGTGACCGTCATGCGCACAAAGTGCACTTAACGTTTGTGACCGCAACCGCGCAGGTTTGTGCGACGACACGCCGAAGACGACGGACAAAGACGCGCAAAGATGCGCAGTCGCGGCCAGAAAGTGATCCCTGATCAGCGCTTGCTGTACTGCGGGGCCTTACGGGCCTTCTTCAGGCCGTACTTCTTGCGCTCGGTGGCACGCGGGTCACGGGTGAGGAAACCGGCCTTCTTCAGCGGGGGCCGGTCCTCCGGCTGGACCACGATCAGGGCCCGGGCGATGCCTAGGCGCAGCGCGCCGGCCTGGCCCGACGGGCCGCCGCCGTGCAGCAGGGCGTAGATGTCGAAGGTTTCCACCCGATCGACGGTGACCAGCGGAGCCTTGATGAGCTGCTGGTGCACCTTGTTGGGGAAGTAGGCCTCCAGGCTGCGGCCGTTGAGGTCGAACTTGCCGGTGCCGGGCACCAGGCGCACCCGCACCACGGCTTCCTTGCGGCGGCCGACGGTCTGGATGGGCCGATCGAGCACGATCGGCTCGCTGGGCTGGGCCGCGGGGGTCTCGGCAGTGGTCTCGGCCGGGGTCTCCTCGGTTGTCACTTCGATGACCACTTCGGTGGCCACCTCGGGCGTTGCCTCGGGTGTTGCCTCGTTGGTTTCGGTCACTGAGCCACCTGCTTGATCTCGAACGGAACCGGCTGCTGCGCGGCGTGGGGGTGCTGCGGGCCGGCGTAAATGTGCAGTTTGCGCTGGATCTGACTGCTGAGCTTGTTGTGCGGAAGCATGCCGACGATGGCCTTCTCGACCACCCGCGTGGGGTGCTTTTCCAGCAGCTCGCCGATCGTGCGGCTGCGCAGACCGCCGGGATACCCCGAGTGGCTGTAGGCCAGCTTGTTCTGCAGTTTGTCGCCGCTGAGGGCGACCTTTTCGGCGTTGATGACGATGACGTAATCGCCGCCATCGACATTGGGGGCGAACGTCGGCTTGTGCTTACCGCGCAACAGGGTGGCTGCCGCGACGGCAAGGCGGCCAAGCACTACGTCCGTGGCGTCGATGACGTACCACGACCTCGTGGTGTCACCCGCCTTTGGCGCGTAGGTGGGCACAGCGCTTACCTTCTTTTCTCTCGGGTGGATCCCGGTTGGAGCCGGGTGCCGGTCAAGCGTCCACGGTTGGGGTTTGGTCTCGGCGACCGACATTGACCCGAGTCCCCGGCGTACCGCACGCCAACGGAGCAGCTTACCGACCCGCATCCCCGCAGGTCAAAATGACTACGAGCCGCTAGCCGCCAGGCGGCTGATGTGCGCCAGCTCGTCACTCTTCTCGGTACGCACCACGTCGGCGTCGTAGCGTGCCTGCAGGTTGATCCAGAACATATCGCTCAGCCCCAGGGCCCGTGAGAGTCGCAGCCCAGTGTCGGCGCTGATCCGGCGCTTGCCGGCGAGGATCTCACCCACCCGCGTCTGCGATACGCCGATCTCCTTGGCAAGACGGTAGGGCGTAATCCCCATCGGCGTGAGGAACTCCTCGGCGAGGATCTCGCCAGGGTGGGTGGGCGCAAAATCGGCCGGCATTCCCCTCCTCAGCTCCCAAATTTTCTGGGTGTCGGCCCCGCTGAACGAGTGGATCACAGTCCCATACTAACGTTCTACGTTACTAACGCCAATCGAGACTAACCGATTATGACTGTGTGGTCCCGACGGCTCTCCTTCCGCCGGGACCACACAGAGACTCACGATTGCGGCTACCTGGCCCAGACGCCGGCCGCCCGACGATCGGCGTTCGCCACCTCGTCCGAGCCGTCGCGCACCGCGTTTCCCAGGTCCACCAGAATCTCGTTCAACGCGGTCGCCGCCTGGTGCCACTTGAGCTGCTCGGCCTGGTAGGCGGCCGCCGCTTCGCGGGTCCAGAGCTGCTGTAACGGCGCGATTTGCGACCTCAGCTCGTCCAGCAGCGCATTGAAACGAACCGACGTGGTGTGGATCTCCTGCCGCACCGAGTGTTCGATTTCGCTGAAGTTATAAGACAGCACTGGGTCCACAGGAACGTCCCCTCAGAGATTTCCACTGGCGGCACCGATGTGGTGCGCATGGTTCTGGCCGGCCTCCTGCAGCACGGCCTCGTTGTGTCGAATCGAGTCGGCGATCGTATGCAGCACGTGGTAGAGCCGCAAAGACTCGGCATTCCAGCGATCGACCACATCCTTGAACCGCGCCGCCGCAGGCCCACCCCACACCGACGGGGGCACGCTGCTCATGCCGCCGATGAAGGCCTGCAGCATCGCCCTGATCTCTTCGTTGCGGGCGTCCGTCGTGCCTGCGACCGATCGCATCAGATCAAAGTCGGTGCTCAGTGTGTTCGCACCGATTGGTGTACTCACCGTTTCCCCTTCCGTTCCGATACCAAGTACGACCGCGCCCGCCACCATTCGGTTCCATCCGATTTCCTCGACCCGTCGCCATTGCTCATCCGATCGCTCGAGCGGACCGCACCGCCTGCTCACACACGTCGCGAACGGCATCCTCGCCGCCAGGCCGGCTCTGGCATCCGACGCTGATCCGAACCGACCCATCTACCAACACCGTCCATCGCACGTGATGGCTGGCGCGTAGTTCGCGATAAGTCACCGCCGGCCGGCCGGCCGTGACTCCGGATGGGTTGAAATCGACAAACACACCCGCAGGCTCGGTGTCGATCGCACGTCTCAACTGGTCAGCGGTGGCACTGAGCGTCTCATCGCGAATCGGCGACTGTGTGATGTGTAGCGCGACTTCGGGATCCGACGGCGAATTGACCTGTACTCGTGCCGAACCCGGCCCGGTGACCACGCGCTGGGTCGGCCAATCCGCCGGCACCGTCAGTGCGACCCGGCCTTCCACCAGAAATGTCGTCGGCGGAGTATTCACGGGCGGGACTGCCCGATGGCCGACAGCGGCCATCGCCGGCACCGCCGCGGCCAGCACGGTGGCGGCGGCCGCCAGCCCACCCAGCATCCGAACGCGCGATCGCCCGTGACCGGCATCGACGGGGTGCGGCCGTGACAGCTGGTCCAGCGCCTTGACGGCCGCCGACACGGTCAGCCGTACCAACCGAGCATCACCGATCTCCACTACTGGCCGACCACTTCGGCGCAGTCGGCCGGCGATCAACGTCGCAAGCGCTTGCGCTCCGGCAACTGCGCCGGGCACGTCGATCAGCACGGCGGTCGTTGTACCGCCGGCCATTTCGCCGACCAAACGCACAATCGCCTCGGCAACAGGTTGCGGCTCTGCCCCTCGCGGCACAGCAACGACATCTTCACCCGCGATCGCCACCAGCCGCTCGGCAATCTCCACCACCATCGCTGCCGGCTCCGCATTCGATGCCTGCCTGACCAACCACGACCGCGGCTGCACCTGCACGTCGTCGGCCAAGGTCGCTGCGGCCGCGGCAACTACATCGACCCGCGACGACGGCCACCACGACGGATGAAACACCTGAATTATTCTCTGCGCGTCCGGGTTTCCGCATTTCAGTGAGCGCAGAGCGGTGCGCCACAGCGAATCGACTGCCACCGGCCGCCCATCCACCAATGCCACTTGATCGTCAATCGCGTCGAGAGCCGCCTGGAGAATCTCGGACGTGTGGTCGTCGGCGACCACTCCTGTGCCACAACACAACCGGCGAATCGCACCCGGACCCGTCACGATAATCGTGCGATGCCCGTTCACGGCTCCGGACTCCAGCCGACCTGTATTACCTGCCCGGCACCGGCGTGAGTGACCAAAACGCCACGCCCCGCGGGCAACCGCGCCGGGCGACCCGAACCCAACAGAGTGCCCTCATCAGGACGCGCACTCATCATCAGCCCCAGGCAGCCGATCTCACGCATGGCCGCCAATAATGGCTCGAACAGGGCACGCGCTGCGCCGCCGCTGCGCCGTGCCACGACCACGTGTAGTCCTAAATCTCTTGCGTGCGGCAAGTATTCAAGCATGGCCAGCAGCGGGTTTCCCGCCGGAGTAGCGACCAGGTCGTAGTCGTCGACCACGAGGTAGATTTCCGGGCCGGACCACCAGGACCGGGCCCTCAGCTGGGCCTGACTCACGTCTGCAGGAGGCATCCGTCGCCGCAGTACGTCGAGCAAGCCCGGCATCAGCGCCCTGAGCGCAGTCGGCGACATCGCATAGCCGCCGAGATGTTGGGACTCCACGACACCCAGCAGGGTGCGCCGAAAGTCGACGATCAGTAGTTGCGCCTCCGCGGCCGTCTTCGTCCGGACAATGTCGCGGCACAAGGTTCGCAACGTGGTGGTCTTTCCGCATTCGTTGTCGCCGAGGATCAACAGATGCGAATCCCGCTCGAAGTCGATTGCGACCGGCCGCAGTCGACGCTCCTCGAGACCAAGGAGTAGTTGTGCATTGAGTTCGTCGCCCGCCTGCTGGACGACGACATTGTGGTCGACGTGGCTGGGCAGCTGCGGTATGGGCGGGGCGGCTAACTCACCGTGCCGGCCCCGCAGTTCTCCTACGTCAATCGGCGATGAAATGGCCATGTGCAGTCCGTCGTGGGACAGGCCGCGGCCCGGTCGATCACGAGGCACGTCGTGCGCTCGTTTTCGGTCAAGCTCGGAATCCGCGGGATCGCCCAGCCGCAATTCGATGCGAGTGCCGATCTGATCCCTCAGCGACGGTCTGATCTCTGCCCAACGTGAAGCCGAGAGCACGACGTGCACTCCGAACGACAGCCCTTGGACGGCAATAGAAGTGATCGATTCCTCAACTGACTGAAACTCATGGCGCAAGCTTGCCCAGCCGTCGACTACGAGAAAGACGTCGCCGAACGGGTCGTGGCCGGAATCCGGGCGCCGCTCGGATCGCAGCTGACGATATTGTGCGATCGAGTCGATGCCCCGCTCGCAATAGCTGGCCTCTCGGGAGCACCTGATGGACTCGAGTTCGGCGATCATGCGCCCGACGAGCTGCGGCTGGGCCCTGCTGGCGACCGCGCCCACATGTGGCAATGCACTTAGCGACGCCAGTGTTCCGCCACCGAAGTCCAGACAGTAGAACTGGACTTGACCCGGATCGTGAGCGGCCGCCAACGCGGTGATCAGTGTCCGCAGTGCTGTCGACTTGCCCGATTGAGGTGCCCCCACAATGGCGACATTGCCTGCAGCCCGGGATAAGTCGACCACTAACGGTGTCCGACACTGCTCGAAAGGGCGGTCGATGATGCCGATGGGTACGGTCAGACTGCCCACTCGAACGTCGTGCAGCAGGCTCGCCAGCGGGGGCGCCACACCCAACGGCGGTAGCCAGACCCGGTGTGCGGGCGGCCCATGTCCCGACAGGCGGTCCAGTACGGTCCGCAGCACGGTGGGTGCGGGCGACGCATCTGCCTTGACGACGTGCGCGATCGGCCCGACGGCTTCTGTGGTGAACATCCGCACCGATGTCGGTGTCTCTTGGTGTATCGGTGCGATGCCTCGAGCCGGCCGGTCTGCCTGTCGCGGTCCTGACACGAATGCGGTTTGGAAGCGCACCAGCTCGCCGCTACCGGAACGCAGAAGGCCTGCTCCCGGCGTGTTCGGTAGTTGGTAGGCGTCGGGCGTTCCCAATACGATTCGTGATTCGCTTGGGGACAACGTCTTCAAGCACACCCGATAGGACAGGTGGGCTTCCAGCCCCCGCAGCCGGCCCTCGTCGAGTCGCTGGCTGGCGAGCAATAGGTGCATACCCAACGACCGGCCGAGTCGACCGATCGCGACAAACATGTCGGCAAAATCCGGGTGCTGGCTCAACAGTTCGGAGAACTCGTCGACGACAATGAACAACGCGGGCAGAGCGATCAATTCCGCACCGGTCCGGCGAGCCTGCTGGTATGCCGCCAAGCTGGCGCAGCCCGCCGTTCGCAGCAGCTGTTGCCGACGGTTCATCTCACCGGCCAATGCGTCACGCATCCGGGCGACCAGCGGCGCTTCCTCCGCGAGGTTGGTGATGACCGCGGCGACATGCGGAGCATGTGCCAAGTCGAGAAATGTTGCTCCGCCTTTGAAGTCGATGAGGAGGATGTTGAGCAGCTCCGGGGAATTGCGCGCCATCATGCCGAGAGCGACGGTGCGGAGCAGCTCCGACTTGCCCGACCCCGTCGCACCCACGCACAGCCCATGGGGCCCGATGCCGTTTTCAGCAGGTTCCTTGATATCCAGCTCGAGTGACACTCCATCGAGCTTCGTTCCGATGGGGGTGCAAAGTCGTGCATGGCGGCTTTGGCTGCGCCACATGGTGATCGGGTCAAAATGTGCGACGTCCTCAAGCCCGACCAGGCCCGCCCATCCTGGGCTGCCGTCCCGGTAGTACGCCGCGCCGACCCGGTATGCGGCAAGCCGGCGCGCACATATCACCGCGTCTAACCGATCCATTTGGTCGGGGTACCTCAGCGCTTCGGCCGCGCCGGCATGCCCGATCGTCAACGGCGAGCCGGCGCGGCCGGGGCAGGCCTCGAGGATGGTCACACCCGCGATCGCGTCGGCGCTATCAAAATCGCGACGCCCCTCTAAGTCGCCTATCATCACCACGCGCGGCGGCAGTTCGGAACCGGATAACGCGCGATGCGCCTCGGCCGGGCTCTGATACACCATGCGGGCAGACCCCACCGAATCAGTGGCGGCGGGATGTTGATTGTGCGGCAGCCACTTCAACCAATCCCAGTGGGCCCGATATCGTTCGTCAATCACACCGACGATCAGCAACTGATCCGGCGGGTGCAGCACAGCCAGTTGGCAGATCATCGCACGCAGCAGTCCGCGTACCTCGGTCGAATCGCCGTCGACCGTCACCCACGCGGTTGCTGTCAAATCAACCGTGATTGGCACGTCCGCGATGGTCGCGTGCGTATGGATAAAGCGATGCGCGGCGGCGACGGTCACCGGATCCGACCGTTCCGCGGACTGGATCTCGGGGGCTACCAACCGGGTCGACAGTGGGTGAGTACCCATGCCGATACGAACCCGACAGAAGTCGGAGTCGGTCAATCGCCGTTCCCACATTCGTGGGCCGCCGATCAATGTCCACAGCGTATCGGGGTCGGGATGGCTCCAGTCAAGTGATGCACGCTGTGCCGCAGCGATTTCGGTGACCGCCGCGCGTAGACGACCTAGGTATCCCAGGTAATCGGTGCGGTCCACATCGATCTCGCCGCCCTGCCGACGGCCACGTTGGGTGACCGCGGTCAACACCATCGAAACGAGCATCATCATCGGGAAGGCCAGAAACGCGGGATTGCGGGTGACGATGGAGCCGGCGAAGAAGGACGCGGCCATGACGCCCAGAGCCGCCAGCGACATGCCCGCCGGCAGCAGGCGCATCAGCAGGCTTGGCGATGTGGAACGCGGCAGCTCGGGCGGCGCGACAACGACGATGTCTGCAGTCGCGACCGCCGTCGGCAACTGGCGCACAACAGGCACAAACCCCTCAGTCATCCCGGCCCCTCCCAGCGTGCGACGACGGTAAGCAGCCACTGAATTGGCCGCAACTCACCTGTGGACAACCGGATACCAGTGGATCGAAATCGCGTTAGCCTCCTGATCATCCGAAGCCGATGAGGTTGATGTTGTCTGTATCCGATCCCGGGCTGCGCCGCGTGTCCGTGCATGCCGGCGATGCCGTCGTCGACTTGGCTCTGCCTTCCGGGATGCCTGTTGCCGCCCTGATCCCGCCGATCGTCGACACCTTCAAACGCCACAGCGCGGACAGTTCCGCCGGTCGCACGGCGACGCGGTATCAGCTGTCGGGCCCCGGCGCGGCCACGTTGCATTCGTCAATGACGCTGGCGCAGAGCGGTATCCGAGACGGTGATGTCCTGGTTTTAAGCCAGTCCGCAACACCATTACCCGTCTTCCGTTACGACGATGTGGCGGAGGCTGTGTCGGAGACGCTGAACGGCCGGAGTTGGAGTCAGTCCCAGAATCACCGGGCGGCGCGGCTTTCCGCCGCGCTGGCAGCGGGCTGGCTAACCGGCGCCGGGGGCCTGGCACTCGTTCGAAATACGTTTAGCGCGAGCGCCGGCCGCTCTGTTGGCGCCACTGCGGCAATCGCGGCACTTGTCGCGTTCATCGCCGTGATGATGGCGGCACTCGCGCACCGGGCATACCGCGACTCGATGGCTGGGCTCACGCTGAGCCTGATCGCTACGACGTTCGCCGCGATTGCGGGCTTTCTGGTGGTGCCTGGCTCCCCCGGTGTCCCCGGCGTGCTTCTGGCCGCCACGGCGGGAGCCGTCACAGCGGTGCTGGCGAAGCGGGTATCCGACTGTGGGGCCGTCACATTGACCGCAGCGTCGTGCTTCGCGACGGTCGTCGCGGTCGCGGCGTTCGGGGGTATGGTCACCGGGGTGCCGTTGTACGTGATCGGTGCGGTCGCTGCGCTGGTATCACTTGGTCTGCTTGGGGTAGCGGCACGCGTTGCTATTGCCCTGGCCGGATTGTCACCGAAGCCAGCAGACCCAGATACCGTCGAGTCACCTGCGGACGGCTTGGGCGCCAAGGCCATCCGTGCTGATGAGTGGTTGGCCAGTCTGCTCGCTGCATTCTCGTCCGCGGCGGCCGTCGGCGCGATCATCACCGTCCTGGCGGGCACACCGCGGCTCGGCTGCATTGCCTATGGCGCTGCTACCAGCGCGCTACTGCTGCTGCATGCCAATTCGGGCGATAGCAAACGCACATTGCCGTGTGTCATCAGCGGAGTGGTCACTATCGGGGCAACGTTCGGGTGTGCCGCGATCAGTACCCCGGAGCACGGCCCCTGGATTGCTGCAGCGACGGCGTTGCTGGTCGGTGCAGCGGTCTACCTGGGGTTCGTCGCTCCTGCGATATCGCTCTCACCCATCGCGCGCAAAGGTGTCGAGCTGTTCGAGTGTTTGGTCCTCATCGCGATGGTTCCCCTGACCTGTTGGATATGCGGCCTCTACGGCGCCGCCCGCGGCCTGCATACGACATGAAGCTAAGCACCTCGCGCATCGTGCGCGTGGCGACGGTATCGGTGCTGCTGGCATACTTTGGAACGCCTTCGGCACAAGCGGTTTCGCCGCCGCAAATCGACGACAGGTTGCTGCCCAAACCAGCGTTGCCGGCGCCGCCCAAGCCGACCGTGCAGCGCGAGGTTTGCACGATGGTGACCGGGGACCCGGGACCAGGCCGGAATCAACTCGCAGATCTCGATCTCCCGCGTGTCTGGCAGCTCACCCGCGGTGCGGGCCAACGGGTCGCAGTCATCGACACCGGCGTTTCGCGACACCGCCGACTGCCCGATGTGGTGGCCGGCGGCGACTATGTGTTCACCGGTGACGGCACCCAGGATTGCGACGCACACGGGACCTTAGTCGCTGGAATCATCGCTGCCGCAGCCGATTCCAAAACCGACAACTTCAATGGTCTGGCGCCCGATGTCACTTTGATCAGCATCCGTCAGTCCAGCGCGAAATTCGCATCCGCGAGCGACCGGTCGAGCTCCGGGATCGGAGATGTGGACACCATGGCGAAAGCGGTTCGGACCGCCGCGGACCTTGGCGCCTCGGTCATCAACATTTCGGCGGTGGCATGCGTTCCGGTCACGTCGGAGCTCGACGACCGGGCGCTGGGCGCCGCGCTCGCCTACGCGGTCGACGTCAAGAATGCCGTGGTCGTGGCCGCGGCCGGAAACACCGGTGGCGCCGGACAATGCCCGCCGCAGCGCCCCGATGCGACCTGGCAGACCGTCTCGGTCGCGGTCAGTCCGGCCTGGTACGACGACTACGTGCTGACAGTCGGTTCGGTGAATGCTGACGGAACGCCGTCGGCCTTCACTCTTGCCGGACCCTGGGTCGACGTCGCCGCGATCGGCGAGGCGGTGACGTCGTTGAGTTCTGCGCCACTGTCCGGCACCAGTTACGCCGCACCGGTTGTCAGCGGACTCGCCGCATTGGTGCGTGCCCGATTCCCGGCGTTGACGGCACGGCAGGTGACGCAGCGTATCGAGGCGACAGCGCATCACCCGCCGGCCGGATGGAATCCGGTGGTCGGCAACGGCACAGTCGATGCCCTTGCCGCGGTGAGCACCGATGCGAGTTCTCCGGGAAACGTCGCCAAACCACCGCCGGCGCGCGCGCCGATCGCAACGCCGCCGTCACCCAGACCAACGAATTCTGATGCGCGGGCGACCGCGTTGCGCGGCGCAACCATGTGCCTGATCGCGCTGATGTGCGCGCTGATCATCGGTGCGGCCAGGCGGCGGCTACGGGGGTCCCGCGACGACGTCGCGGGCGACTGACGCGTTCGCCCTGCTCAGTTCCGGCCCGGACGGCAACACCGCGAGCATCGGCCACGGCACCTGCACCGCTTCCGTCTGCAGACCGAGATCGTGTGCCGCGTCGTTGTCGTGAATCGCGAATCGCACCCCGGTGTCGGTGACGAAGTAGCGTGCGCCGGCCCCCCCACTTCCCCTCACGTAGGCGCTCCGGCCTGGCGGCAAATAGACGCCATCGAGCGCGGGACCACGACCGTCGGCTTGTGACAAGACCACCGGAGCCCGACCAACGGGCAGCGGCAGGCCGCTCCCGGTGAGGAACGCCGCCCCGGATCGGCCGGACCTCCCTGAACTCACACACACGGTGGTGGCGGCGCTGCTCAGGCTGCCCTCCCCGGGTGCGGGTGCCCGTTCGGGGAACGTCCCCACGGGCAGCATGTTCACGATCTGCGCGCCCCGGATCACGTCAGGCGCCACGCTGATGGCGTCGTCGGTGCCCCGCGAGTCGGTGAAACGCAGCAGATCGGCGGCTACCTGACCGACACGTTGTACTCCCGTGCTCAGGACGGCGTAATACTCGTCACCATCGCCGCGGGTGATGCGCAGCAGGCTGCCGACCGGAAAACCCGGGAGTCCAGCCGCTTTGCCGCCCGCGCCACGAATCCGTGGCGCCGTGATCGGCGGCGCCTCCGGGACCGCGTTCAGCAATGACTGCGAGACAACGAGCGGCGTGTGACCCTCCAGTCGTAACGCACGCACCACCGCGGTATCCGCAAGATCCACCACGGCCCGCTGCCCGTTATAAAGCAGGTAAGCCGGCGGACCCGAACCCGATGTGACCAGGAGGGCCTGATCGCGGGCCAGGCGATGGACCGACGATCCCTCGGCCGGTCCGACGACGACCGTCGTGGCCGCACCGCCGTCCGTATCGCAGATTGCCCAGATCGCGTCGTCGCCGGACAGGGGCGGCCCGAGAAACTGTGGCGCACCCGGAATACCCAGCAGCGGACCGCGTTTGGTGCCGCTCAAATCGGACTCGCGCACCGGTTGCGGATTGGCATCGGCCGCCGCGATCAACCGCGCCGAGGCCAGGTTCAGCACCGGGTGCCAGATATCGCCGACTCGCACATACAGCGCTCCGGTCTCCTTGCCCATCACTATCTGGGCGTGATCGAGCCGTGGCTGGGGCCGCAGTACCCCAACAAACGCGCATCCCACCATCGCGACGGCCGCCAGTACGCAGCCGACCGTCAGGGGTCCCTTCCGCGCTCGGAGGGGTTCGCTGGGCGCGGAGCTATCCCCGCTCAGCAACGCCCGCTCGATGCGACGCAGCAGGAATCGGTAGCCGCTGACGTGGGCCCAAGTCGTCGGTTGGCGGGGCACTGACCTCCCAAGATCCGCAAATTCGCTCGTCACGTTAGGTGCTGAGCCGACGGTCCTGCCATCAGGTATCCACAGCTGCAGAAGTTTCGCCAGGTCCCAAATTGGGTAAAATTGCCCGGTGATTTCACACCGCATACGTAGCCCTCGGGTGGGCATCGTGCGGTCAGCCGGTCGCTGGCTCGGCCTGGGCGTTGCCGCCCTGGTCACGGCCTCGGGCCTGCTCGCCACGCCGAGTGCCCCCGTCGCGCACGCCTTCGACTGCCCTGACGTCGAGGTCATCTTTGCCCGGGGCACCAACGAGCCGCCCGGCCTGGGCAAGGTCGGCGACGCCTTCGTCGACTCACTGCGCCAGCAGACCGGCGGGCTCAACATCCTGCCCTACGGGGTCAACTACGCCGCCAGCAAGCTGCAGCTGCATGGCGGCGACGGCGCCAACGACACGATTGACCGCGTCAAGAAGAGCGTGGAAACGTGCCCGAACACCAAGATCGTGCTCGGCGGCTACTCGCAGGGCGCCTCGGTAATGGACATCGTGGCCGGTGTCCCGATCGGCGGCATCAGCTGGGGTAGTTCGCTGCCGCCGCAGTACGCGAACAACATCGTGGCCGTGGCCACCTTCGGCGACGTGGCCGACCGCTCCGGAGGAACCCTGCCGAGCCAGAGCACGCTGCTGGGCTCCAAGGCGATCGACTTGTGCAACCCGAATGACCCGATCTGCCACGCCGGCCCCGGCAACGAGTGGAGTGGTCACACCGAGGGTTACGTCCCCGTCTACACCACCCAGGCAGCGGCGTTCGTGGCGTCCAAGCTGGTCGGCACCGGCCAGTCGGTGCCCGGATACGGGCCGTCGGTCCCGGGCGCTGGCCCGCAATCCCCCTACGGCCCGCAAACGCCCGGCTACGGCCCGCAGACTCCCGGGCAAGCGCCCGGCCCCGGCCCGCTGAGCCCGCAGGCGCCCGGGCCGTTGACACCCAGCTACGCCCCACAGACACCCACCTCTTCGGTGCCCGGACCGCCCGCTCCGCAGACCGACGTGGTAGCTGCCGTTCACTAATTCGT
Organism: Mycobacterium sp. Dal123C01; assembly: GCF_052566995.1. Classification (NCBI taxonomy): domain Bacteria; kingdom Bacillati; phylum Actinomycetota; class Actinomycetes; order Mycobacteriales; family Mycobacteriaceae; genus Mycobacterium; species Mycobacterium sp. Dal123C01. The sequence goes on from NZ_CP199580.1 coordinate 230,561, forward strand.
TGTAAACAACCCGTACGATCGCGGCATGAGCCTTGCGAAAAGATCACGGGCGCATAAACATTCAAGCTTGGCGGTCGCCGCGTTCCTGGTAGCGGCCGTGATGCTATTGGGCGCCCCGCTGATTCCCCGCGCCTCCGCCGCGTGCCCGGACGTCGAGGTGGTGTTCGCCCGGGGAACCAACGAGCCCCCCGGTGTCGGGAAGGTGGGTGGCGCCTTCATCGATTCCCTGCGCAAGAAAACCCGCGTCGATGTCGGGGCGTACGCCGTCAACTACCCCGCCAACGACGACTTCCTCGCCGCCACCCAAGGCGCCAACGACGCCAGCGCCCATATCCAGCACATGGCCGCCACCTGCCCCAACACCAAGATCGTGCTCGGTGGCTACTCCCAGGGCGCCGCCGTGGTCGACATCGTCACCGCCGCACCCTTGCCCGCCCTCGGCTTTCAGAAGCCGCTGCCGGCCCGCGCCGCCGATCACGTCGCCGCGGTCGCCCTGTTCGGGAACCCGTCGGGCCGCGCCGGTAATCTGATGACCGCCCTGAGCCCAGGTTTCGACGGCAAGATCGTCGACTTGTGCAACCGGGGTGACCCCATCTGCTCCCCCGGCAACTCGTGGCCGGCTCACCTCAGCTACGTGCCCGGATTGACCAATCAGGCCGCACATTTTGTTGCCGCCAAGGTGTAGCCGCACAAAGATCCGGTCACGCTGCGGTCGCGGAGTGGTCACAGCCGTTCACTAATGCCCCGCGATACTGCGTACCATCGGCTCATGGGGGTTAGTCCGTTGTTGAAAAAATCAGATCTAGTGAAGCGCTCGGCAGGCATCGCGGGCGCCGCGGTTCTCGGGGCAACGTGGATGATCATCGGTCCCGGCGTGGTGTCGATTCCGGTCGCATCGGCGGCGCCGCCGTGCCCGGGTGCCGAAGTGGTGTTCGCCCGCGGCCGCGAGGAACCACCGGGCGTCGGCCTGGTCGGCGATGCGTTCGTCAACTCGTTGCGCGCCAAGACGCCGATGCCGGTCGGCGAGTACGGGGTCAACTACCCCGCCGACGTCGATCCGGCCAAGGGCTCCAACGACATGAGCACCCATGTCCAGTGGATGGCCAAACACTGCCCGAACACCCGCGAGGTGCTCGGCGGCTATTCGCTCGGAGCGGTGTCGGCCGACCTGGTGGTCGCGGTGACCCAGCCCTCGTTCGGGTTCAAGAACCCGCTGCCGCCGGGCATGGATCAACACATCGCGGCTGTCGCGCTGTTCGGCAACGGCACCCAGCGCGTGCTCGGCCCGGTTCCCAGCTTCAGCCCGGCTTTCGCCGGTAAGACGATCGAGCAGTGCGCCCCCGGCGACCCGATTTGTTCGGGCACCGGCAAAGCGGTGTGGGCATCGCATCTGCAGCCCTCCTACATCGACTCCGGGCTGGTGGATCAGGCCGCGACCTTCGCCGCCGGCAAGCTCTGAGTCGTCGGAATCCCTAGGCGCACAGGCAATTGCCAGGCGCCACAGGTAGCGGTCGCCGTCGCATGCCCGGAGAATACTGACGTGTGACGACGACCGCCGCGAGCGACCTCGACAAGTCGCCAGCTGCCCGGGAAACGCTCGAAGACGCAGTTGCCGCCGGTGGTCCACCGCGGTAGTGGGGATCTCGGCTTCGCGATCAGCGCCGACCTCGGCATCACCTACGGCACCGCAAACGTGTTGTGCGGTCCAGCCGACCTGAACGGCAACCGCGAGACATAAACCACGCACCTCCCTTTCGGCGTGTCGTGTGTGAGGTTTATGTGTCGCGAAGATCGCGACGGTCACGCAGGTCCCGGGTGATCAGGATGCGCGACGCGAGCTCGTCGTCGGGCGGATAGTCCACCCCCGCCAACGTCAGGCCCTGTGCCGGTGCCGCCGAGAAATCACTCGATCGTTCTGTCGCGCCGAGCAATTCACGACACCACTGCGGCGTGCGCCGCTGTTCGCCGACGGCCAACAGTGCCCCGACCAGTGAGCGCACCATCTGCCAGCAGAACGCGTCGGCGCTGACGTGCGCGGTGATCAGATCGCCCTCCCGCGACCAGTCCAGCCGCTGCAGGTCGCGAATGGTGGTGGCACCGGCGCGATGACGGCAGAATGCCGCAAAGTCGTGCAGCCCCAGCAGATCTTGCGATGCCACGCTCATCGCGTCCACATCCAGGTCGCGGGGCCAGGCGGTGATGTAACGCGCCTGCTGCGGCTGGACCCCGTAGGCCGCCGTCGACAACCGGTACTCGTAATGACGCCGCAGCGCCGAGAACCGCGCATCGAAACCCGATGGTGCGCGACTGATTTCGAGAACCCGAACGTCGGCGGGCAGGAACCGGCTCAGGCGCCGCAGCAGCGGCAGGAATTCCGGTTCGCCGGCGCGCGACGACCGCGGATACACATTCGGCAAGGCGGCGGCGGGCACATCGACGTGGGCCACCTGCCCGGTGGCATGTACTCCTGTATCGGTGCGCCCGGCCGCCCACAGCCGTAGCGGCGTGCGGAAAACCGTCGTCAGCGCGTCGCCGATAACGCCGGCGACAGTGCGCTGCCCGGCCTGAGTTGCCCAGCCTGCGAAATCGGTTCCGTCATAGGCGATGCCGAGCCTAAGACGGACGTCTTCGCTACTTCTCGGTGGACTCGTCACCCTCGTCGGCGACCTCAGCCTTGGGTTCGTCGGCCTGGTCCGTGGCTTCGGCCTCGGTGGCTTCGGCCTCGGCGGCTTCGGCCTCGGCGGCGGCCTCTTCGACCGGCGCCTCTTCGACCGCAGCCTCTTCGACCGGCGTCTCCTCAGCCGCGGGTGCTGCGGGCTTCGACGACTTCACCCGACGCGCCCGATCGGCCTCCGACGTCACCGTCTTCTCCCGCACCAGCTCGATCACGGCCATCGGGGCGTTGTCGCCCTTGCGCGCCTCGACCTTGATGATGCGGGTGTATCCGCCTTCGCGGTCGGAGAAGAACGGCCCGATCTCCTCGAACAGGGCGTGCACCACGTCCTTGTCGCGGATCTTCTTCAGAACCTCTCGACGGTTGTGCAGCGTGCCCTTTTTCGCATGCGTGATCAGCTTCTCCGCGTACGGCCGCAGCGCACGTGCCTTCGGCTCGGTCGTCTTGATGCGACCGTGCTCGAACAGCGACGTGGCCAGGTTGGCCAGCAGAGCCTTCTGGTGCGAAGACGACCCGCCGAGGCGAGGGCCCTTGGTGGGCTTGGGCATTGCAGACGCTCCTGTCTAGGGGTTCAAAAGCTTTAGAGCTGTTCGGTTTCCGCGTAGTCCTGGTCGTCGTAAGCACCCTCGGTGGACCAGGTGCCGGTGGCGACGTCGTAGCCCGCAACCTCTGACGGGTCGAAGCTCGGCGGGCTGTCCTTGAGCGACAGGCCCAGCTGGTGCAGCTTGACCTTCACCTCGTCGATGGACTTCTGGCCGAAGTTGCGGATGTCGAGCAGGTCGGACTCGGTGCGTGACACCAGCTCGCCGACGGTGTGCACACCCTCACGCTTGAGGCAGTTGTAAGACCGCACGGTCAGATCCAGGTCGTCGATCGGCAACGCGAACGAGGCGATGTGGTCGGCCTCGGCCGGCGACGGCCCGATCTCGATACCCTCGGCCTCGACGTTGAGTTCCCGTGCCAGGCCGAACAATTCGACCAGGGTCTTACCCGCCGACGCCAGGGCGTCACGGGGGCCGATCGAACTCTTGGTCTCGACGTCCAGGATCAGTTTGTCGAAGTCGGTGCGCTGCTCGACACGGGTAGCGTCCACCTTGTAGGTGACCTTGAGCACCGGCGAGTAGATGGAATCGACTGGGATACGGCCGATTTCGGCACCGGAGGCACGGTTCTGCACGGCCGGCACGTAGCCACGACCGCGCTCGACGACGAGCTCGACCTCGAGCTTGCCCTTGTCGTTCAGCGTCGCGATGTGCATGTCGGGGTTGTGCACCGTGACACCGGCAGGCGGCACGATGTCACCCGCGGTGACCGCGCCCGGACCCTGCTTGCGCAGGTACATGGTGACCGGCTCGTCCTCCTCGGAGGACACGACCAGACCCTTGAGGTTCAAGATGATGTCGGTGACATCCTCTTTGACACCGGGGACGGTGGTGAACTCGTGCAGCACGCCGTCGATGCGGATGCTGGTGACGGCCGCACCGGGAATCGACGACAGCAGCGTGCGCCGAAGCGAATTGCCCAGGGTGTAACCGAATCCCGGCTCCAGCGGCTCGATGACGAACTGGGACCGGCTGTCGGTGAGGATTTCCTCGGACAGTGTGGGTCGCTGAGAAATCAGCATGGTGTTTCTTGTTCTCCTTCTCGGCACCCGCTATTTGATGCCGTTAGGTTCCCTGCACCGGCGGTGCAGGACATCTTTACTTCGAGTAGTACTCGACGATCAGCTGCTCGGTGAGCGGCACGTCGATCTGCGCGCGCTCGGGCAATTGGTGGACCAGGATGCGCTGCCGCTCCCCCACCAGTTGCAGCCAGCCCGGGATCGGACGGTCGCCCGCCGTCTCCCGCGCGATCTGGAACGGCACGGTGTTCAGCGACCCCGACCGCACATCGATGATGTCGTACTGCGACACCCGGTAGCTGGGGACGTTGACGTGCACGCCGTTGACGCTGAAGTGGCCGTGGCTGACCAGCTGGCGGGACATCCGGCGGGTACGCGCCAACCCGGCGCGGTACACGACGTTGTCCAGCCGGCTCTCCAGGATCTGCAGCAGGTTCTCACCTGTCTTGCCGGAGTGGCGAGTGGCTTCTTCGTAGTAGCGACGGAACTGCTTTTCCATCACGCCATAGGTGAAGCGGGCCTTCTGCTTCTCCTGCAGCTGCTGCAGGTATTCGCTTTCCTTGATCCGCGCGCGGCCGTGCTGGCCGGGCGGGTAGGGGCGCTTCTCGAACGCCTGGTCGCCACCGACGAGGTCGGTGCGCAGCCGGCGCGATTTGCGCGTCATGGGTCCGGTGTAACGAGCCATGGATTGTTCTCCTCCTAGACCCTGCGTCGCTTCGGCGGGCGAACGCCGTTGTGTGGCTGCGGGGTGACGTCCGAGATTGCACCGACCTCCAGGCCGGCGGCCTGCAACGAGCGGATCGCGGTCTCGCGGCCCGAGCCCGGGCCCTTCACGAACACGTCGACCTTCTTCACGCCGTGCTCCTGGGCCTTGCGGGCGGCGTTCTCGGCAGCCAGCTGCGCGGCGAACGGCGTCGACTTGCGCGAACCCTTGAACCCGACGTGACCCGACGACGCCCAGGCGATGACGTTGCCCTGCTGGTCGGTGATCGTCACGATCGTGTTGTTGAACGTGCTCTTGATGTGCGCCGCACCGTGCGGGACGTTCTTCTTTTCCCGGCGACGCGTCTTCTGCCCCTTCTTGGGGGCAGCGGCTGCCTTCTTGGCGGGTGGCATGGGTTACCTGGCCTTCTTCTTGCCGGCGATGGTGCGCTTGGGGCCCTTGCGGGTCCGCGCGTTGGTCTTGGTGCGCTGGCCACGCACCGGCAGGCCACGGCGGTGCCGCAGACCCTGGTAGCAGCCGATCTCGATCTTGCGGCGGATGTCGGCCTGCACCTCACGGCGCAGGTCACCCTCGATCTTGAGGTTGGCCTCGATGTAATCGCGCAGGTGGGTCAGTTGGTCGTCGGTCAGGTCCTTGGTGCGCAGGTCCCGGTCGATGCCGGTCGCTTCCAAGATCTCGTTGGAACGGGTACGGCCGATGCCGAAGATGTACGTCAGCGCGATCTCCATCCGCTTATCACGCGGCAGATCGACGCCTACTAATCGAGCCATAGGTGGCGTTTTCCTCTTTTTCTAAGCGGAGGTCTGATCCCAACCCGTTCCCGTCGAATTCGGCGGGGCCCGGCCTCCGACCGGACGTGGATGAGCGGCCTATCCGCTCACTGGTATTGGGAGGTCTGCATTCAGTTGTGTTGGCAGCAAGGCAATTAGCCTTGGCGCTGCTTGTGACGAGGATCTGAGCAGATCACCATGACCCGCCCATGCCGACGGATCACCCTGCACTTGTCACAGATTGGCTTGACGCTCGGGTTCACCTTCACGGCCGTATCGATCCTGTCTGTCTATCTCGTAGGTTGCTTTTACTTGTACCGGTACACGATGCGGCCCCGGGACAGGTCGTAGGGAGACAACTCCACCACTACCCGGTCCTCGGGCAGGATGCGGATGTAGTGCTGCCGCATCTTGCCGCTGATGTGGGCAAGCACCTTGTGACCGTTCTCCAGCTCAATGCGGAACATCGCATTGGGTAGAGGCTCGACCACCCGGCCCTCGACCTCGATGGCGCCTTCCTTCTTGGCCATAACTTTTCAGAGATTCCTCGTCGTTTAGTTTCGTTCTCATCTGCGCCAACAACGGCACAGCATTAACACCGACTTTGAAACGTGAGCCGGTGACAGGAAATTCCTTGGGAACGGACACACAAAAAAGCCGGCGCGGAATGGCGCACCGTCGGTCCATGCTACCCGCTGCGACGGCGTGGCCAAAATCCGCGATCAGAGCCCTCGCGGGCGCCACCTCGAGCCACCACACCGCGCCTGACTAGCGCATACTTGACGCCGATGACACGTCCCGATGCGCAACCGCGCAAACCCGTGATGCTGACCGTTGACGACGATCCGGCGGTGTCGCGCGCGGTTGCCCGGGATCTGCGTCGCCACTACGGCGAGGAGCACCGCATCGTGCGGGCGGAATCGGGCGCCGACGCGTTGGAGACACTCCGGGAACTCAAGCTTCGCGGCGAAGCCGTCGCAATGCTGATTGCCGACTACCGGATGCCGCAAATGTCCGGCATCGAGTTCCTCGAGCAGGCAATGGACCTGTACCCGGCGGCACGGCGGGTGCTGCTGACCGCCTATGCCGATACGCACGCCGCCATCGATGCGATCAACGTCGTCGACCTCGACCATTACCTGCTCAAGCCGTGGGATCCGCCCGAGGAGAAGCTCTACCCCGTCATCGACGGGCTGCTGGAGGCCTGGCGAGCCGCACCCGAACACGCGATCCCCCACACCAAGGTGATCGGGCACCGCTGGTCGGCCCGGTCCTGGCAGGTGCGCGACTTCCTGGCCCGCAACGGGCTCTACTACACCTGGTTCATGGCCGACGAGCCCGCCGGTGAGCGGATCCTCAAGGCTGCCGGCGAGGACGGCCGGCGGCTGCCGGTGGTGGTCACCGAGCGCGGCGAGCCCCTCGTCGATCCCACCGACGCACAACTGGCCGACACGCTCGGTCTGTCCACCCAGCTGTCCAAGGACTTCTACGACCTGATCGTCATCGGCGGGGGCCCCGCCGGCCTGGCCGCCGCTGTCTATGGCGCCTCCGAGGGTCTGCGCACGGTGCTCATCGAACGCACCGCAACCGGTGGTCAGGCCGGCCAAAGCTCGCGGATCGAGAACTACCTGGGCTTTCCGGATGGGGTGTCGGGGGGCCAACTGGCCGACCGCGCGCGCCGGCAGGCCGAGAAGTTCGGCGCCGAACTGATCACCGCTCGCACCGCCACCACGCTGGAGATCAACGGGTCCAAGCGCACCGTGCGGTTCGCCGACGGCGGATCCGTCGACGCGCACGCAGTCATCCTGGCCACCGGGGTCTCCTACCGCCAGCTGGACGCAACCGGGTGTGCCGAGCTGACCGGCCGGGGCGTCTACTACGGCGCCGCCACGTCCGTCGCGTCCGAGTGCAAGGACGAGGACGTCTACGTCATCGGCGGTGCGAATTCGGCCGGACAGGCCGCGATGTTTCTGTCCCGCGATGCCGCATCGGTGACCATCGTGGTGCGTGCGGCGTCGCTCGAGGCGTCGATGTCGTATTACCTGATTCAGCAGATCGAACAGAACCCCAAAATCACCGTCCGTACCTGCTCCGAGGTGCACTGCGCCGTCGGAACCGATCACCTGGAGACGCTGACGCTGGCCGACAACCGAACCGGCACCACCGAAGACGTCACCTGCGCCCGGATGTTCATCTTCATCGGAGCCGCGCCGCGCACCGAATGGCTCGACGGGGTGCTCGCCCGCGACGACCACGGCTTCCTGCTCACCGGCCCCGACCTACGCAACGTGTGCGGCTGGTCCTTGGACCGCCCACCCCATCATTTGGAAACCAGCGTCCCGGGCGTATTCGTCGCCGGCGACGTGCGCTCCGAGTCCGCCAAACGGGTCGCCGCCGCGGTCGGCGAAGGGTCGATGGCCGTGATGCTGGTCCACCGTTATCTGGCGGAGTCATAGGGGCCTGAGGATGACCGACAAGATGCCGTGCAAGCCCGACGAGCTGCGCACCCTGTTCCTGTTCGAGGCCCTCACCGACGAGCAACTCGCGGTGCTGTGCGCGAATGGGCATGTCCAGGACTACGAACTGGGCCCGATCTGCGTCGAGGGTGAGCCGGCGACCTGCTTCTACGTGCTGATCGAAGGCGAGCTGACGATGTCCAAGCTCTCCGGCGGGCAGGACATCGAAACGAACCGGACCTCGCAGCGCGGCGTGTATTGCGGTGCCTGGCGGGCCTTCACCGGCGGGACGCAGAAGAGCTACGACGCGTCGGTTCACGTGACCAAACCGTCGCGGTTCTTTGTGATGGACGCACCCGTGTTCGCCAAGTTCATGAAGGACCAGTTCCCGATGGCGGTGCACTTGCTCGACGGCATCGCCGTCGGCACCGACCGAACCCGCCGCATCATCGACAACCGGGAGAAGCTGCTGGCACTGGGCCGGTTGTCGGCCGGCCTGACCCATCAGCTGAACAATCCTGCCGCGGCCACCGCACGCGCGGCAGCCGACTTGCGCGACCGGATCGCCGGCATGCGCGGCAAGCTGGTGATGCTCGCCGATGGCACCGTCACTGCCGAGGCGATGCGCGCCCTGGTGCGGCTGCAACAGCAGGTCGCCGATCAGGTCGCCAAGTCGACATCGCAGCACCTCAGCTCGATCGAGACCACCGACCGAGAGGACGCGGTCGGCGAGTGGCTCGAGGAACACGGCATCGACGGTGGTTGGGATATCGCACCGACGTTCGTCGAAGGCGGCGTCGACACCGACTGGTTGGACCGGATTTCCGCGGTCACCGACGAACTCGCGACGACGTCGTTGGAGCAGGCGATCCGATGGATCAACTACACCATCGAAAGCGAGCTGCTGATGAACCAGATCGCGGAAGCGAGCAAACGGATCTCGGCATTGGTCGCCGACGCGAAGCAGTATTCCCAGATGGATCGGGCCCCGTTCCAGGTGGCCGACGTGCATGACCTGCTACGCAGCACGCTGACGATCTTCGCCGACCGGTTGAGCAAGGACGCCGGCAAGGACCCCGGAGCGGTCACCGTGGTGAAGGAGTTCGACCAATCGCTTCCGGAAATTCCTTGCTACCCAGGCGATCTCAATCAGGTTTGGACCAACATCATCGACAACGCGATCGCCGCGATGCGCGACAAGGGCGGCACGCTCACCATCCGCACCTGCCGGGAAGGCGAGAGCATGGCCCGCGTCGAGATCTGTGACAGTGGGCCCGGGATCCCCGAGGACATCCGCGAGCACATCTTCGAGCCGTTCTTCACCACCAAGCCGTTCGGGGAAGGCACCGGCCTCGGGCTGGACCTGGCCTTCAACATCGTCGTGAAGAAGCATCGCGGTGACATCCGGGTGGAATCGGTGCCCGGCGATACGCGGTTCATCGTGCTGCTGCCGCTGGACCGGCCACCGACCGCGGACGCCGTCGTCGCCGACCTGGACGACGTGGATGAGGATGTAGCAGCCCCGCAATAGCGAGGAATAGCGTCACCGCGCACCCGGTTGGAGACGTCATGACCGACTCTGCTGCAAGCAAGCCCAATCTAGGCCGGTTCGGATCGTTCGGACGCGGCGTAACGCCCCAGCAAGCCAAGGAAATCGAGTCCCTCGGCTACGGAGCCGTCTGGGTAGGCGGTTCCCCGCCCGCCGAGCTGGAGTGGGTGGAGCCCATCCTGGAAGCGACGACCACCTTGCAGGTGGCCACCGGGATCGTCAACATTTGGACCGCGCCCGCCCAGGCGGTAGCCGAGTCGTTCCACCGGATCGACAAGGCCTACCCCGGCCGCTTCCTGCTCGGGATCGGCGTCGGCCACCGCGAGGTGATCAACGAGTACCGCAAGCCCTACGACGCGCTGGTCGAATATCTGGACCGGCTCGACGACTACGGGGTGCCCGCCAATCGCCGGGTGGTGGCGGCCCTGGGCCCGCGAGTCCTGGGGCTTTCCGGGCAACGCAGCGCCGGCGCACACCCGTACCTGACCACGCCGGAGCACACCGCGCACGCGCGCGAGCTGATCGGCCCATCCGCGTTCTTGGCGCCCGAGCACAAGGTGGTGCTGACCACGGACGCCGACAAGGCCCGCGCGGTCGGCCGCAAGGCCCTGGACATGTATTTCAACCTGTCCAACTATCGCAACAACTGGAAACGGTCGGGCTTTGCCGACGACGAGGTCACCCGGCCGGGCAGCGACCGCCTGGTAGACGCGGTAGTGGCCTACGGCACCCTCGACGCGATCGCGGCACGGCTGAACGAACATCTCGCCGCCGGGGCCGACCATGTGCCTGTGCAGGTCTTGACCAAAGATGAAAACCTGGTCTCGGCGCTGGCTGAATTGGCAGGGCCACTCGGACTGAACCACTCGTGACCAATCGCGCAGGGGGACCTCGATGACCGACGCAGTTTCACTCAAGCCCAGCCTGGGCCGCTACGGCGTGTTCCTGGGCACCCGCTCCATCACACCCGAACTGGCCGCCAAGATCGAGGCGCTCGGCTATGGCGCCGCCTGGATCGGCGGATCTCCGGACGCCGAACTGGACTGGGTAGAACCTGCTTTGGCGCAAACCAGCTCGCTGCAGCTGGCCACCGGGATCGTCAACATTTGGTCGGCCCCGGCAACGCCCGTCGCCGAATCCTTTAAACGCATCGAAAGCGCCTTTCCCGGAAGGTTTTTGCTCGGTATCGGGGCCGGCCACCCCGAGCACACCCAGGAGTACGTCAAGCCCTACGCCGCACTGGTCGGTTACCTCGATGCCCTGGACGACGCTCTGGTGCCGACCAGCCGGCGGGTTCTCGCCGCGCTCGGGCCCAAGGTGTTGCAGCTGGCCGCCGAACGCAGCGCCGGTGCTCACCCGTATCTGACCACGCCGGAACACACGGCCAAGGCGCGCGAACAGCTCGGCAACTCGGTGTTCTTGGCGCCGGAGCACAAGGTGGCGCTCACCACCGACCCCGACGAAGCGCGGGCCGCCGGACGCGCCCTCGTCGAGCACTATCTGGGTCTGAGCAACTATGTGAACAACTGGCTGCGGCTGGGGTTCACCGAAAACGACGTGCGCAAGCCCGGCAGCGATCGTCTGATCGACGCGGTGGTGGCCTACGGCACCCCGGAGGCCATCGCGAAACGCCTCAACGAGCATCTGGAAGCCGGCGCCGACCACGTGGCGGTCCAGGTGCTGGGCGGTTACAACGAAGAGACGCTCTTGCCCGCGCTGAGCGAATTGGCCGGGCCACTGGGGCTAACCCCCGCAAACTAACCGCGGCCCTCGGTTAGGGTTTGACCATGCGGCTGCTGGTCACTGGTGGCGCCGGTTTCATCGGCGCGAATTTCGTGCACAGCACCGTGCGCGAGCGTCCCGACGTGTCCGTGACGGTGCTCGACGCCCTGACCTACGCGGGCCGGCGCGACTCGCTGGCCGACGTCGACGATGCCATCACCCTCGTCGAGGGCGACATCACCGATACCGAGCTGGTGTCCCGGCTGATCGCCGACGCCGACGCGGTCGTGCATTTCGCCGCCGAGAGTCACGTCGACAACGCACTGGACAACCCCGAGCCGTTTCTGCACACCAACGTGGTCGGGACGTACACGATCCTGGAAGCGGTACGGCGGCAAGGGGTGCGCCTGCACCACATCTCGACCGACGAGGTCTACGGCGACCTGGAACTCGACGACCCGAAGCGGTTCACCGAGTCGACGCCCTACAACCCGTCGAGCCCCTACTCGGCCACCAAAGCCGCGGCCGACATGCTGGTCCGGGCCTGGGTGCGGTCGTACGGGGTGCGTGCGACCCTGTCCAATTGCTCCAACAACTACGGGCCGTATCAGCACATCGAGAAATTCATCCCGCGTCAGATCACCAACGTGCTCACCGGCCGGCGGCCCAAGCTGTACGGCACCGGCGCCAACGTCCGCGACTGGATCCACGTCGATGACCACAACAGCGCGGTCTGGCGGATCCTGGACAAGGGCCAGATCGGCCAGACCTATCTGATCTCCGCCGAGGGCGAGCGCGACAACCTGACCGTGCTGCGCACGCTGCTTTCGATGATGGGTCGCGACCCCGACGACTTCGACCACGTCACCGACCGCGTCGGCCACGACCTGCGGTACGCCATCGACCCGTCTCTGCTGTATGACGAATTGTGCTGGGCACCAAAGCATACCGACTTCGAGGAAGGCCTGCGCGAAACCATCGACTGGTATCGGGCCAACGAATCGTGGTGGCGTCCACTGAAAGAGGCATCGGAAGCCCGCTACGAAGAACGGGGTCAGTGATATGGAAGCTCGCGAACTCAAAGTCCCCGGCGCCTGGGAACTCACCCCGAAAATTCACGGCGATTCCCGCGGGATGTTCTTCGAATGGCTCACCGACCATGGATTCAAGGATTTTGCCGGTCACGGGTTGAATGTGCAGCAGGCCAACTGCTCGGTGTCAGCCGCCGGTGTGCTGCGTGGCCTGCATTTCGCCCAGTTGCCGCCCAGCCAGGCCAAATATGTGACGTGCGTGCGCGGCGCGGTGTTCGACGTGGTGGTCGACATCCGGGTCGGCTCACCGACGTTCGGGCAGTGGGACTCGGTCCTGCTCGACGATTCCGATCGCAGGACGATGTACATCTCGGAAGGCCTCGGGCACGGATTCCTTGCGCTGGAAGATAATTCGACGGTGATGTACTTGTGCTCCGCGGAATACAGCCCGCAGCGCGAGCACACTATCTGTGCCACCGACCCGGCCCTGGGCATCGACTGGCCGCTGGTCGATGGCGCCGCCCCGAGTTTGTCCGACCGCGATGCCGCCGCCCCCGGCTTCGACGACGTGCGCGCCGCGGGCCTCCTGCCCACCTGGGAAGAGTCACAGCGCTTTATCAACGGCATGCGCAGCGAATAGTCGCACGCTCGCTCGGTGCGGGGGCGCCAATGTGCTTTGTCAGCCGTTCGGTAACGCTACGATGGCGCCCACAGCGCTAGGCGCGGACCACGGACGGAGGCGGATGAAGCTCGGGCAGGTATTCGATCCGCGGAAAAATGCACTGAACGCCTTCCGTTTGGCGTTAGCGACCGAGGTGATCCTGTTCCACTCCTTCCCCATCACGGGCCACGAAATCTCGCCCAAGCCCGTTCTCCAGCTCCTTTTCGCGGTCGGGGTCGACGGGTTCTTCGCCCTCTCTGGATTCCTGATCACCTCGAGTTGGATCCGCGACCCGCACCTTCGTGACTATCTCGTCGCCCGAGCTCTTCGCATCCTGCCTGGGCTCTACACCTGTTTGATCATCACCGCGTTCGTGTTCGCCCCGCTCAGTCTGGCGATTCAGGGTGGCCCGGTCCTGAAGCTGCTGCTGTCCAGCGCGCCAATCGAATACGTCTTGAAAAACGGCACACTGATTGCGGTGCTTCAGTTCGATGTCGGCGGAACACCGCTGAAGATTCCAAATGCGGGCATCTGGAACGCTTCTCTGTGGTCGCTCATCTGGGAAGTGCTGTGCTACCTCGCCGTTGCCGCCATCGGCGTGGTCGGACTTGCGAATCGACGATGGGTTCCTGTTGCGATCTTGGCGCTCGCAGTCTTGGCAGCGCTGATGTTGCCGCCGCTGACCTTCCCCGGGGTTTGGACTATCCCGCAGCTCGCGGCACGCTCGGCCATCATGTTTTCGGCCGGAGCCCTGATCTATCAGTGGCGAGACAAGATCCCTGCGCGCTGGTCGCTGGTCGCGCTGAGCGTAGTCATCGTCCTAGCGTCGAGCCTGCTGCCTGACTACCGGGTGGTCGGTGCCGTTCCGCTGGCGTACGCCGTGATCGTTTCGGGTTCGCTGATCAAAAACAAGCGGTTGACATTACGTACGGACCTGTCCTACGGCACTTACATTTACGCATTTCCCACCCAGCAGTTGCTGGCGGTCTGTGGACTTGCCACCCTGAATCCCTTCCTGTTTTTCGGCATTGCAACGACGGCCATTCTGCCGCTGGCCGCGTTCAGCTGGTTCGTGGTAGAGAAGCCCGCGATGGCCCTGAAATCTCGTCTCAAGCGGAAGTGGACTGCCGGAGCCGTTGTCGACGCCGGCGGCGATCGCGACGCCACCTCGGCAGACCCGGTTAGCGAGCCGCCGACTCCGAAAGCACCGGGCGCCACCTAGTTCTGGGCAGCTGCCAAAGGCCGAAAGCCCGGTGGCGATACGATAACGCCAACAACGTGAACGACTACGGGATGTCGGGGCGGATGAAACTCGGGCAAGTATTCGATCCACGAAATAATGCGCTGAACGCGTTCCGATTGGCGCTGGCGGCCGAGGTGATCCTGTGGCATTCCTTCCGCATCACCGGCCACGACGTGTCGTCCAGGGCTGTTGTCCAGCTTCTCTTCTCGGTCGGGGTTGACGGGTTCTTTGCGCTTTCAGGGTTTCTCATCGCCGCGAGTTGGCTGCGCCACCCGCAGCTGCGTGACTATCTCGTCGCTCGAGCCCTTCGTATCCTGCCTGGGCTCTACGTCTGCCTGGTGGTGACCGCGTTTGTCTTCGCCCCGATCAGCGTGGCGGTTCAGGGTGGTTCGCCGATGAAGTTGCTACGGTCTGGCGCGCCGTTCGGGTACATCCTCAACAACAGCACACTATTGGCGGACCTGCAGCTCGATATCGGCGGAACACCGCGCGACGTTCCGGTTGCCGGCCTCTGGAACGGTTCGCTGTGGACCCTCGTCTGGGAGGTGTTGTGCTACCTCGCCATTGCGGTCATCGGCGTCGTCGGACTCGCTGATCGCCGATGGGTTTCTCCTACGATCTTGGGACTGGCGGTATTGGGCGCGTTGCTGCTGCCGCCGCTTACCTTTCCCGGCGTCTGGACTATTCCGCAGCTGCTGGTGCGCTTCGTCATTATGTTTTCGGCCGGCGCCCTGATGTATCAATGGCGAGACACGATTCCGGCGCGATGGTCGTTCGTCGTGGTGAGCGTGGTCATCGTTCTAGCGTCGAGCATGCTGCCTGATTACCGGGTACTCGGCGGCGTTGCGCTGGCATACGCCGTGATCGTTTCGGGTTCGCTGATCAAAAGCAAGCGCTTGAGGTTACGTACGGATGTGTCCTACGGCACTTACATTTACGCATTTCCCACCCAGCAGTTGCTGGCGGTCTGTGGACTCGCCAGCCTGAACCCCTTCGTGTTTTTCGGCATTGCCACGGCAGCAACCTTGCCGCTCGCCGCGCTCAGCTGGTTCGTCGTGGAAAAGCCTGCGCTATCTCTCAAATCTCGACTCAAGCGGAAGCCTGCCTCCGAGCTCTCCGAGGCCGACCGTTCGGCCTAGTCCCCGTCTTTGCTGCGGCGTCAGCCCACCCGCAGAGCGCCGCCGAGGGCAGCAAGCGAGGCCCGGCCGTGTGGCTATGATGGCGTGGCATGGGATCGGGGACCGCGGGGCGAACGCGAACGACGCTGGGGCAGGTATTCGATCCACGAGCCAACGCGCTGAACGCTTTCCGATTGGCGCTGGCGGCCGAGGTGATCCTGTGGCATTCCTTCTCCGTCACCGGCCACAGCGTGTCGTCCAGGCCGGTTCTCCAGCTCCTTTTCTCGGTCGGGGTTGACGGGTTCTTTGCGCTTTCCGGATTCCTGATCACCTCGAGCTGGCTGCGTAACCCGCAACTGCGCGACTTTCTCCTCGCTCGAGCCCTTCGCATCCTTCCCGGGCTCTACGCCTGTCTGATCGTCACCGCGTTCGTGTTCGCCCCGCTCAGTCTGGCGATTCAGGGTGGCCCGGCCCTGAAGCTGCTATTGTCCAGCGCGCCAATCGAGTACGTTGTGAAAAACAGCACGCTGTTGTCGGCGCTTCAGCTGGATATCGGTGGGACACCGCTCAAGGTTCCAGACGCCGGCGTCTGGAACGCTTCCGTGTGGACGCTGATGTGGGAGGTGTTGTGCTATCTCGCCGTCGCCACTATCGGCCTGGTCGGACTTGCGAATCGACGGTGGCTAACTCCTGCGATCTTCACACTCGCAGTGCTTGGGGCGATGTTGTTGCCGCCGCTTACCTTTCCCGGCGAATGGACCAACTTCCAGCTCGCTGCGCGCTTCGCGATCATGTTTTCGGCTGGGGCGCTGCTGTATCAGTGGCGAGATGTGATTCCCGCTCGGTGGTCGCTCGTCGCGGTCAGCGTGCTCATCGTTATAACGTCGAGCCTGCTGCCTGACTACCGGGTGGTCGGCGGTGTTGCGCTGGCGTATGCCGTGATCGTTTCGGGTTCGCTGATCAAAAACAAGCGACTGATATTGCGCACGGACCTCTCCTACGGCACTTACATTTACGCATCTCCGATTCAGCAATTGCTAGCCGTCTGTGGGCTTTCCGGCTTGAATCCCTTGCTGTTTTTCGCGATTTCGACCACCGCCACGCTACCGTTGGCCGCGCTGAGCTGGTTCGTGATAGAGAAGCCCTCCCAGTCTCTGAAATCTCGGCTCACACCGAAGTGGTCTGGTGCCGAGCTCGCCGAAGCCAGTCGATCCTGACCCCACCGCGGTCACCCGAGAACGCCCACACCAGCACGGTCAACATTTCGGCTCCCACGCTGATCGCCGCGTACGGCGAGGGATCCCAGCCATGCTCGGTAAAGCCGAAGAGTCCGGTGGTTCTGGACAGAGCGAAGGCGACCACAGAGCCGCCGGCTATCGCGGCCGCGGTCCAGCGCAGCCACCAGGGACCGCCGAGAAGGATCAGTGCAGCCACCGCGAACGAGACACTGGCCTGGATCAGGAACGCCGTGCCGATCATCGGAATGTACTGGTAGCCATGGACGTAGAGGTAGGCGTGGCTGGCGGCGCTGCTGAGCAAGGACACAGCGAAGCCGATCCGGACCACGATGCTTGTCAAATTCATTGCAGCCTCTGCTCTTTCAACGCCAAAGTCGTCTCGCCTTTGGTGTAGCTGACCTCGCGGATGCCCAGCGCGTCGTGCAGCTTTCCGGCCGGCAGCGTCATCGGCTTGGGCGCGGGGCCGTCACCGGGATGGGGCAGCGGGTAGGCGGTCGTCGTCCCGCTGTAGAACGCCACGTTGCCTTCCGTCTTGGAAAACAATTGGTGGACATGCCCGTTGATACACGTCACCGAAGCAAAGCGGCGCAGGTAGCTGAGCGCCTGGGTGGCATCGTCGGTGCCCCAGCCCCAGTCCGGGTACATCGCGAACAATGGAATATGGCTGAACACGATGATCGGGGTATCGCTCGATAGCCGCGCGACGTCCTTCTCGACGAACTCCAGCTGATCGACGCCCAGATGTCCGAGCTTGCGCAGGTTCAACGTGTTGACCAGTGCGATCACGTGAACACCGGCGATGTCGAAGCTGTACCACCCGTCACCGGCCGAGCCCGCGCCGAAGGCGGTTCGGTACTTCTGCCCCGCATCGTCGACCGAGTCGTGCTCCCCCGGCACGGTGAACACATGTGGCGTCCTCAGGCCGCTCATCATCTGCTTCACCTGGTCGAACTGGCCGGGGCTGGACAAGTGAGTGAGGTCGCCGGTGTGTATGACGAAATCCGGTGTGTAGCCCAGGTTGTTGATCTGATCGATCGCGTGGCCGAACGAGCCGGACACGTCCGGGTTGGGCGCACCGGTGAAGCCGATATGGCTGTCGCTGACCTGAGCGAACCGCAGGGCGGGCCGGATACGCGCGCGCTCGGCCGCCGCGGCGCCGGCGACATGTGAGATCACCTCGCCGCCGGCCACCGTGAACCCGACCGCCGCCCCGAACCACGCCGTGTGCCGGATCAGCTGACGGCGACTCATCGTGTTCGGGTCGCGGTTCACTGCGTCACCACCACGGTGCCGCGCATCATCGGATGAATCGAGCAGACGTAGTCGAAAGTCCCTGCGGTGGCGAAGGTGTGGGCGAAGGTGGCCCCAGTCCCCATGCCGGGCGAGCGAAACGAACCGTCGCTCGCGGCCACCGTGTGGGGTTCCTCGTCACGATTGGTCCAGGTGACCGTGCTGCCCGTGCCAACCGTCAGCGTCGCGGGGGCAAACGCGAAGCCGTCGATGGTGACGTGGTTACCGCTGGCCGGCACTGCCGGTGCGGTGATCGACGGCGTCGCGCCGGCATCCGGGCTCAGCGTGACCGACGGGTGCGCACTGGGCCGCGAAGCCGAGCAACCGGCCAGCACCAAGCTGACTGCCACCACCGCGACCGAATGTTTTCGAAGCTTGGCGATCTTCATGCCAAGAGATAGCGCGGTTGGTTACATCGCTTAGGCCGGCTGTTCGGGGTGCGGCGGGGCGAACACCTCGATGATCCCGTTGGCCTCGCGAACTATCAGTGTAGGCAACGGCTTTGGGGAAATCGGCAGTTGATGGGTGAGCACTTCGCCGCCAGGAGAAAACGATGTTGAGTGGCAGGGGCAGCGCAATCTGTCCTCTGGGGCGTCGAACCACAACCGGCACCCTTGATGGGTACACACCCCGGAAACGGCCTGGGGCTTGCCATCGACGCGGCGGACGAATCCGCTGACCGACCCGAGGTCAAACGGATGCATGCGACCATCGGGTACGTCCGAGCTGGCCGCCACGCGCTGCCAGCTTCCGTCGTTGGGCGTGAGTTGTCCGGCCGCAGTATCGGGGGCAGGGCCTTCGGTGTGGTTTCCCGTCACGGCTCGATCAATGGTGACCGCGGTGACCGCAGCGGCCGCCGCGGCCGACGTGCCGACGATGACCTGGCGCCGCGTCGTGTTTGGCTTGGGCGCCGGTTCGGCGGGCGGGCCGGCCATTTGTTCGGCGAGACGCCGGTGCAGGTCGGTCAGGAATTCCGGACGCGGGGCGGCCTCGGTGTCAGGGCCCTCTCGCGCTGCTCGCAGCTCGATCGCTGTGCGGATCTGCGCGGCCTCAAAGTCGTCGGGCGCAAACGGTTTCGGCCGGCGCCCCCGCAGCAGATCGTCGACGTAGCGGCGCAACCCTCGCGCGTTCATGACTGGCCCCCATCGTTGACCTGTGCCGCCAGTCGCAGAGCGCGATGTTGGAGCACTTTGGCATTGGCAACGCTGATTCCGAGTTCCGCGGCAGACTCCTTGATCGAATTACCATGCAGGAAACGCAATTCCAGAATTTGACGATAGCGGTCCGGCAGCTTGTCGAGAACCTGAGCGACGCGCGCCGGGGCGGTGCTGATCGCTTCCTCGCTATCGGGTGGTTGCTCAATATCCTCGATCGAGGTTATCTCCCGACCCAGGGTCTCGCGCCAGTGCGCGGCCAGCACGGTTCGCGCGGTGGCGCGTAGGTATGCGCGCACCTCACCGACGCTCGCCGTCAGGCGCAGCGGCCGCAGCGCCGCGAGGAACACCTCGGTGGTGAGGTCCTCGGCATCCGCCCGGTTGCCGACCCGGGCGAACAGCGTCCGGTACACCCAGGTCACGTTGTCCTGGTACACGGCCTCCCAGTTGGTGTAGCCGTCGTTGGGCACCGCGCGCAGGGGGCGCGGGCCCGCGGGTTCGTTCTGTGCTGTCACATGCCTCCCTCACCCGATCAATAGCACCGGGGGTTACACAGTCAGGGTGCGGCGAGCGAAGCGCCGTCGACGACGAGCTCGTCGAGCTTGGCTGCGGTGGCCGATAGCACTGACTTGGCGATGCCCAGCATCCGCTCCCGCACCCGGGGCTTCACCGACGCCGACGGCAGCAGCTGCCCGATCAGATGACCGAAGAGGTCCAGGCGCACCGCGGACAGCCAGGCGGTCAGGTCCGGGTCATCGAGCCAGCGCAGTTGACTGCCGTAGTCGGCCAGCGCGATGCGCACCCAGTCGAGATCGGTGTCGGGGTGCGGCAACGGCGCGCAGAGCTGATTTTTCGCGATGTCATCCGGATAAGCCGCCTCCACATGCGCGATCAGCGCGGCGCTGAATATTTGTTGACACCCGCGCACGCTTTGCAGCGTGATGCGGTCGGTATCGAAAATCGGAGTGGCAGGGCGTTTTTCGGCACCGTCGGCGGTGCAGTCGATGTAGAGCGCGCGCCCGTCCATCGCCACCTCACCGTCGTCGAGGACCATCTTGTCGGTCTCGATACGCCGCAGGTGGCCCCTGCGAACGATATCGCCGATGCGTCGCAGCTGGTCCAGTTCGGCCTGGGTGACGGTCGCGCAGCGGTACATCGTGGGCCGGACCGCCGGGTCGATCCGCAGCACGGTGCCGGCATCCTCGAGCCGGGAAAACAGATCATCGACCGACACCGCGTCGCTGATCGCCCGCAGCTGCGCGATAAATCGGGCTTTGATCAGGTCGGCGAACAGCGATCCGGGTTGCATCGCCGCGCGATCCAGCAGCCAGGAATCGCGCGGCATGATCCAGGTCAGCCGATGCGGCTCGATCCCGTGGCCCAGTAGCCACAGGCAGGTGTCGATGCCGGTCTTGCCGGCCCCGACGATGACGTAGCGCTCGTGCGCGGGCAGCCTCGGCAGGTCGTTCGGCGGGACACACGTGGTGTCGGTCGCGACCGGGTAAGGCGGCGGGCGCATCGCGGGAACCAGCACGCGCATGTACGTGGCGTCAACGACGCGGCGCGTCACGTTGACGGTGTAGTCGGTCCCGGCCAGCGTGACAAAGCGGCCCGCACCCAGATACTCGCTCATCGGGAAGTAGCTGACCCGCCCCGTCGGCAACAGCTGCTGGCGCATGACGTGGTCGTAGTAGGCGCAGACTTCCCCGCCGGTCGCTAGTTCGTAGAGCCCTTGGTTCCAGCCGGCTTGATCGATGGTGCCGCGGCCGAGGCTTAGCGAGTTGACGCCATAGAATGCCGACGGCTGATGCAGTCGGACGAACGGATACGCGGTAGTCCAATGCCCACCGGGCGCATGGTTGCGGTCCACCACCACCACGCGGGCCTCCGTCTCAGAGACCAGCGTGTCGAGGAACGCCATGCCCATGGCGCCGGCGCCGACGACGAGATAGTCGGCCTCGATGGTGTGCATCGGGGTAAAGGCTAACCCCACGCGCCGGCGTCACACCTGGGTTACGCCGCTCGCGCCTCGACCACGCTGAGGGGTGAAGCGGTTTGCACCACCCGTGTCATCCGGAGTCCGGCTTGGCTGAGCAGGTCTCGGTACTCGGCGGCAGTGCGTTCGCGGGCCCCCAAATTCAGCAGCATCTCCAAATCCACCCATTTGCCCGGGAAGTCACGGTCGTGCTTGGGGATGACCAATTCAACCAGCAGCACCGTGGCTCGGGGGCCGGCCGCTTTACGAACGTTACGCAGGATCTGCACCGCCTGTGCGTCGGACCAGTCGTGGATGATGTTCTTGAGGATGTAGGCGTCCCCACCGGTTGGGACGCGGTCAAAAAACGACCCCTCCGCGATACGTACCCGGTCGGCGACCTTGTGCTCACGCAACAGGCTTGGGGCGCTGGCAACAACCGACGACAGGTCGTACAGGACGCCGCGCGAAGCCGGCGCCCCCGCCAGGATGGCGGCCAACAGTGGGCCGTGCCCACCGCCCACGTCGACGATCGTGGGGTAGGCGCTGAAGTCGTAACCGGCGACCACCGGCCCATCGGTCAGCTCCGAGACGCTCGTCATCGTCTGGTTGAAAAGTTCGGCAAGCTCGGGCTGACCGGCGAAGTAGTCGAAGCTCTCCATACCGCGCAATCCCGGGACGACCGAACTCCCGGTTCGGATCGAATCCACCATCAGGGTCCAGCGTTCGCGCTGCTCGGCAGACCCGTAGAACTGCGCCGCCCATGTCATCGAGCTCGGTGCGTCCGAACGCAGGGTGGCGCCAAGGGAATTCAGCTCGTAGCGTCCGTCGCGCCGATGACGGAAGATGCCTTTGCTGATCAAGGCCCGCAGCAGCCGGGTTAGCGCGTCCGCGTCTGCGTCCACCCGGGCGGCCAGCTCCTGGATCGGCAGCGGGCCGTCGGCGAGAGCATCGGCGACACCGAGTTGGGCCGCCACCGTGATCGCCTGCGACGTCCAGGTGGAAACAATCATCTCCATCATTGCTGCCGGCGCCGGTGTCAGCCGTTGATGGAGCCGATTCAGGTAATGGCGAATCCACTCGACAACGCGGGCCAGCTTCGCGGGTGGCACCTTGGTAGGCGACTTGTTCAAGTTATGCATTGGCTTTCACTGGCTTCGACAAAGTGGGGGCTCGTCGCGGCACCGAGGTCTCGGCCGATCTCGGCGGATATCCGGCGGTGACTTACCGAACGCAGAAACCTGGTCAGTACCCAGGTCATGAACCGGTCCGAGATCATCGCCGCCGGTCTCAGCGCGGACTCACTGCGCGATACCTGCAAGGTGGTCACCCAGGACACGGCCTTGACCTGGCGTCGCCTGGTGCTCTCGTACCAGCGCAGCACACTGGGCAGATCACGGTCGCTGCCGCCCAGCCCGTCAGAGCCCTTGGTGAAATCCGAAAGGGCCTTGCACAACACCATCGTGTCGAGCAGCGCCTGATTGGTCCCTTGCGCAAGGGTGGGCGGCATCGTGTGTGCGGCATCGCCGAGCAACGTCACCGCGCCTTGGCCCGAGCGGGGGATCGGATGCCGAAAATGCGGGAACGGCGAAGGGGCCAGATCTTCGTCGGTCAATGTCGCGAGCACGCGATCGACCAAGTCGGACCATCCGGTGAAATGGGACCGGATCAGCTCGATCGGATGTACCGGCCTGACGAAGTCCGGCGACCACGGCAAGTCGAACCACCACTGCAGATCCGAACCTCCAGCCGGCCACAGGCCAAGGCTTCCGTGCTCGCCGATAATCATTTGTGCGACCTGCTTTTCGGCGATGTGTGGAAGGGTGACCAGTCCCTGCCAGCTGCACCAGCCGGTCGGCTCCGCGGATTGCGCGCCGACGGTGTCACGAACCATCGAGTGCAGGCCGTCGGCACCGATCAGGAGATCTCCTTCGGCAAAGCTGCCGTCGTCGAATTCGAGCCGAACTCCGTTTTGCGTAGTGACGACCCCGACCGCTCGGGCATCGCACCAGATGCGATCGACCGGAAAGCCTTCCAGCAGGCGGTCAAGCAGGACTCGACGTGGGACCATCCGAACGGGTGCGCCCAGCCCGTCCGCGATCGCAGTCAGGTCTAACGTGGCGACGGGGCGACCCGTGGGTGTGGCGACCCGCAGGGTGGAGAGCGGCTGACCGGCCCCCTCCATATCGACCCCCAGCTGCTCCAGAACGGTTGCGCCATTGGACCAGATAGTCACGGCGCCACCAGCCGCCTGCATATCCGGTCGCCGTTCGAAGACGGTGACGTCATGTCCGTCGCGCATTAATCCCCGAGCGATGGAAATGCCCCCCACGCCGGCGCCGACGACAAGGACCCGAAGCGACCGCCTCGTTCTGTCCCCGTGCCTCAATTGACGACTCACTTCAATCCTCTGCATGCCGTTGGTAAGCCCAAAGCTCAAGTCGCGCTTGCAGCTTCAGCAGGCCAAGTCCGGCGAACGACGCGCCTGCTGAAAAGTAGACCATCAGCAACGGATTCATCTCGAACCTCCTTCTGCTAACCCAGGACTCGATTTGGTCAGCCCGACTTTGCCACTGCGGCCAATACCGCTTGGGTGGACGCGCGGCCTCCGACGGTGATCCGAGCGGCGCCGTCAGGGTAGTAGCGGGCCTTCAGCTCGGTGTCGGCGAATACCTCTCGCCAGGGGCGCCCGACAGCCGGCAGGTAGACGAAGTTGGCGTGCCCGTCGGTGGTGTATACGCCCATCGCCCGAAGTCGCCGACACAAGTAATCGCGCTCACCGGTGATTCGCAGAATGCGTTGCTGCAACTGGTCTTCGGCGTCGTAGGACGCCGCGACTGCCGCCAGGCTGGTGATACCCATTCCGAACGGCAATTGCATGCTCCACAACATCTTCGCCAGTTCTGGGGACGCGAACCCGTACCCGATGCGAAGGCCGGCCAGCCCGTATGACTTCGAAAAGGTGCGCAATACAACGACATTCGGAAAGCACCGGATCAGACCCGGTCCGTCGATGCGGTGCTGGGGGGCGACAAACTCGATGTAAGCCTCGTCGAGCACCACAACCGTGTCGTCCGGTACGCGCCGCAGGAATCGATGCACATCTGCGACGGATTCCAGGGTCCCGGTCGGATTGTGGGGCCGACACAAGACGACGACCTTGGCGTCCGCCGCGGCATCGGCCATTGCCTCCAGGTTGTGGTGGCCGCGCTCGTCGAGCGGAACAGTGACCGCGCTCAGGTGGGCCATCTGGGTGAAGATCGGATACCCGTCGAAAGTCGGTTCGCTCAGCACAATCCGATCACCGGGCCGTGTCACCGCATGCAGGACCTGCATCACCACCCCGCTAGCACCTGCTCCCAGCACGACCTGCTCGTCGCTGACCCCGATGTGACCGGCGATCAAGTGGCGCAGGCGTTCGGGCAGGAACTCCGGATAACGGTTGGCGGCATCGACTGAACGGATCAGTGCCGAGCGCACCGCCTGAAGCGGCGGAAACGGGTTCTCGTTGAGCGACAACGCGAATGAATCGATCGCGTCCGGCAGCGCGTCGAGGATATCCCCGGTCACGGGGCTCGCCTCCATCAAAGGTTGCATCAGTTTCGTCCGCCCCAGCGGACCGCCGCCGCACCCGCGAAATCACCGGCGTGCGCGAAGGCGGCCATCATCACGACATCGCCGGTCTTGACCTGACCGTCGGATATCGCATGATCCAGGTTGATCGGGATGCCCGCGCCGAACAGGTTGCCGCACTCGTCAAAGGTGTCGCGGTGACGTTCGGGCGCCACCTCGAGCGCCTCGCGCCAGTTTCGCAGGAACACCCGGTTTGGCTGATTGGTGACCAGCAGGTCGATGTCCTTGGACGACAACCCGATTCGATCGCAGACGGCGAGCGCCACTTCTGGGACCTGCCGATTGCCGCGGGCCAGCACCTTGGCGATCTTGGTTTCGGTGAAACCGATGGAGAGCTCACCGGTGCCGGGCTGCCACCACTTGCGGGCCGGGTCCGAGGCCAGCGTCATCTCGCCCGCATATTCGCCGTAGGTGCGGCACTCGATATCGAGAATGGGTGACTGGTCGGACAGCGTGACCAGGCCCACCGCGGCACCGTCGCCGGGCACCGCCGCCTGCGCCTTGCGGCGCACCCCTGGCTGATCGAAGACTTGTCCCGCGGCGTTCTGGGCGACCGCGATCAGCGCGGTGCGGCCCTGTCCGGACGCGAGCAGTTGGCGGGCCACTTTGAGACCGAGCACGAACGCCGCGCAACCGCCGTTGTGCAGATCCAAGACCCAGTTAGGACGCATGCCCAAGCGGTGGGCGATGCCGCCGCCCCCACCGTAGAACGGCAGGTCGGGCGCCTGGGTGTGGGTGATCAGCACGTCGACGTTGGCAAGGACGTCCTGGCCGTGCCGTTCGATCAGGCCCTGGGCGGCGCGCTCGACCATGTCGGTCGCGGTTTCGTCCGGCCCGACGTGATGGCGGAACTTGGGCGCGCGGAACATCAGGTTGGCCGCCAGGTCGTCCGAGCCGGCGAACTGCGCGTAGTAGTCGGCGCCGATGGGTTCCCCGGGCAGATAGGTGGAAAGGTCGGTCAGGCTAACGGTGGGTTGGTTCATGATTTTTTCATCCATTCCGGCGTGATCGGCAGTCCATTGCGGTGGCGGTACTCGGCGATTGACTTGAGGTTGTTCAGCTCCAGCGCATGACCGGCACCAAAGATGTCCCAGAAGTCGCCGACCCAGCCCTCGCGCTCCGGCGGCCCGGCCTCGGGATGCGGGTTGTCGTCGTAGAACGCGTGACGGCAATTGGTCCACAGCACAACGGAACCGGGCTTGCCGAGCACTACCTGCGCGTCGAGGACCCGCATCAGGTAGATCATCCACAGGTGCTCACCCTGGTCCCAGGCGCAGTGGTAGTCGACGGTACGGGCCTGCGCGTTGGCCACCGTGCGGGTGTAGATCTTGGTGTCCGGAAGCAACCGGTCGTAGGCCAGCCAGAGCCCGGACTCCTCGGTGGGCGTGAAGTCACGCAGGGTATAGGTCCACTCCTCGAGGCTGTTGGTGTGAGAAAGGTATTCGAACAGCTCGTCGGGCGGGCAGTCGACGTAGTCGTTGACCGTGCAGTATTGGCCGAAGACCTCCTCGTGCGGGTACACCGACCGCATCTTCGCCATGAACAGCGGAGTGGTCTCCTCCAGCGGCGAGGTCTCGATACGGACCACTCCCGCGATCGGCTCGGTGGTGCCGCTATGGACTGCGATATCTTCAAGCACTGCTTGGGACATGGAACCGGTTCTCCTTTGTCATTGTGATCTCTTGTTCGACAACCTGATTGGCAGGTTGCTTGTTCAGGAAGGCCGCGAATGGCGGGACTTCGTCTGCGGAGCATTCGACGCTGACCACCGACGGTCCGTCGACGGCCATTGCCCGTTCCAGTGCCGCGGGTAGTGCGTCGATGTCGGCCACGTCGACCGAAGACAGCCCGGGGAACATACCCGCCAGACCGGCTCCCAGCTGGCTGGGAGCGAACCGGTTGTAGCTGTACAGGTCGTCGTAGAACAGCTGCTCGCGGGTCACGCACATGGCGTGGGCGTTGTTGTTGAACAGGACGAAAGTCACCGGAAGCCGGTACTGCACCGCCGTGTGCACCTCCATGCCGTGCATGAAGAATGCACCGTCCCCGGCGACCACGACGGTGCGCCGGCTAGGCCCGTTGCTCACCGCACGGCCGAAGGCCATCCCGATACCGGCGCCGAAGCTGTAGCCCATGCCGCCCATGCCGAGTGCGACCGCGAACCGACCGTCCCGGCGAACGGGGAGGTGATGGATTGCGGATGCGCCCGTGTTGCCGGCGTCGACGACGATGTCGGTTCCGTCGGGCAACACGCGATCGAGCACGACCATGGCATCGCGGTAGCGCACACCCGCACCGGCGAAGGGGGGCGGACTGAGTTCGGTGCCTGCGACGAAATCGGGCACGCGCAATCCCCTTGCGCGCCCGTCCCCGGACAACGCCCGGGTCAGCATCGTCAGCGATCCGCGCAGATCTTCGGTGTGCACGTGCGTGCACGGCAGGTATGGGGGCGCCGAGCCGATTGAGACCGTCCGCACCGCCGCGAGCGCGTCGTCGAGGCCAGCGCGGGCGGTCACCGACAGTCGGGTGCCGACCACTAGGCACACGGCGCTGGCTGCCACCGCGGCAGCCACACCGGGATGGCCCATCACACCGGTCACACCGAGCGCTGACGACGAACCGGAACCTGGTGTACCGGCTACATCTTTGGCGTCGGGCACACATGCCACCTGGGCGCGCAGCAGGGCCCGCAGCTCCTCGAGTTCGGACCGGGCGTCGTCGCGAGCCACCTGCTCGCCGGCGATGATGGTGATAGGTCCATCCGCTCGGCGCAGAGCCCGCACGATCGCATGTGGATCACCGATGCACGCTCCCGGACGGTCGAGACCACCCCGGCCAGCACCACGGTCGCCGTTGACGCCGACCTTCGCCTGCTGAATATCCTTGGGCAGCAACAATACTGCCGGACCACCGGTTCGCGCCGCCGCGATAGCGTCGGGCAACGCCGAAAGAATGTCGGTGGGCGTCAACACCCGCCGGCAGAAGACCGACACCGCAGAAAATAGCGCCTCGGCATTCAATGAACCGTTGCGGCCACTGGTGTCTTGAAAGCTGCCCTGACCGTCCATCGTGGTCGCGGGCTGTCCGACCAATGCCAACACCGGTATCCGGCTGGCCAATGATTCTCCAAGGCCCGGAACGAGATTGAGCGCGCCCCCACCTGACGTCGCCGCCACTACTCCCAAACCAGCGCCGCTACGGCTGTACCCGTCGGCCATCGTGGCCGCGGAAAACTCGTGCTTGGCCAACACCGCGGTGATGTCCGAGCAGAAGTGCGCGGCATCGTAGAGATCTTCGATGTTGGCACCGTCGACGCCGAATATGTAATCGCTGTCGATTCTCGCGAGATGCTCGACGATATGGTCGACCACCCTCTGTTGCCTTGGCATATCCCCACCTAACTTGTTATGCCACTAGTACGACTTGCGAGCGACTTCGGTTCACTCGCGGACGCGAATTTCGGCGAACGCTCCAGAGGTACACGGCCGTCATCGGCGGAAACCATTTGCATACAGTCGATTTGGGCGGCCCACATCGGGATCGAGTCCGATCCCGATGGCCGGTCGTCATATCTGTGACCTCCCGTCTTGAGTTCAACGTCTGTTGAACTCAAGGTAGGCCTCGCTGCTGGCGGTGTCAACAGTTGTTGAATACACTGGTGGGCAGGTCCGCAAACGCGCGTGACGGAGAGGCCGTTGCCTGGCAGGGCCCGGGCCTTCGTGAACCGCAAGCGGATCTGGATCGTGTTACTGCCTGGGACCCGAGGTCCTCGCCACCGAGGAAAACGATCGGAGATCATGACTACACAGACCCTGGACAGCCCCGACGCCGTGGTAATCGGCGCAGGGCCCGCCGGTCTCGCCGTCGCACGCGAACTCGATCATCAGCATGGCATCAAAGCGCTCGTTCTCGACCGCGCAGCTGCCCCGGCGATTTCGTGGCGCACGCGCTATGACAACTTCCGCCTCAACACGACCGGGTTCTTGTCACACCTTCCCGGACAACGGATTCCGTTGACCGCCGGCCGTTGGCCGACCAAAGAGGACATGGTCCGCTATTTCGATCACTACGTTGCGCAGCAGAACATTGCGCTACGGCTCGGATGTGACGTCCACCGCATCGACCGTGCCCGGGGACACTGGCAACTCGACACGTCTTCGGGTGACATCCGTTCCCCGGCAATCGTTCTCGCCACCGGCAACTACAGCGCACCTACCATCCCGGCGTGGCCTGGACTCAGCGGCTTCAACGGCGAGATCGTTCACTCCGGGGACTTCACAAACGCTTGGCCCTATCGTGGCCGCGACGTCCTCGTCGTTGGCGCGGGCAATTCGGCCGCCGACATCGCTGTCCAGCTCGCTAACGACGGGGCAGGGCGGATCTGGGTTGCCGTACGCACACCGCCACATCTCGTGCGGCGGGCGATAGGACCGATTCCGTCGGATATCTTCCTTGAGCTGTCCTCGAGGGTCCCCGCGCGGATGATCGATCCGCTGATCGCGCTCATGACCCGCCTCATGTGGGGTGACCTGTCGACCTACGGTTTCCAGCGGCCGACGCTCGGGCTGAAGGCGACAGTGGAAACACGAGGTCGCATCCCGACGCTGGCCGACGACCTGATCGACCTCGTGCGGGTCGGGCGCGTCGAGGTGGTGGGCGCCGTCAAGGCCGTCGAACCCGACCGCGTGATCCTTGCCGACGGCAGGTCCGTAGCGCCGCAGGTGATCATCGCCGCCACCGGGTTCGCGACGGATCTTGACGGGATGGTCGGACATCTCGGCGTCCTCGACGACCGCGGTAATCCGCTCGGCGGCTTTACCTCACACGTCGGTGACGGAATGTTCGCGATCGGCTACGGCATTCCGCCCAACGGCCCGCTCCGGGCGATTCGGCGGGCCGCGACGCCGTTGGCCGCCGAAGTCGCGCTCTACCTGGAGCGGACTGGTCCAGTTCAGCAATGTCGAACGTTTGACGGTGTCATCCCGGGCATGCACTCGGTAATGGCGCACACGAAACGCTTGGGGGCGCAATGATTTTACTTTCCACCGACAAGACCTTCGTTCGTGGCGCAGACGGCTACGAAACGGCCCGTCGCGAAACGGTGTGGAATGGCATTGTGCCGAAACGCTTTCCGGATGTAATCGTGCAGGCGCGTGATGCCGACGACGTGGTCGCAGCGATCCATTACGCACGGGACAACGGTCATCATGTCGGCGTGCGTTCGGGTGGGCACAGCTGGGCGGCCAGTCACCTGCGCGACGGTGGTCTGCTACTCGACGTCAGCCGCCTCGATCACTGCACCGTCGATCCCGATCGGATGACCGCGGATGTCGGCCCGGGCAAGGTCGCCAGTGTCTTTGCGACAGAACTGGACTCGCAAGGGCTGTTCTTTCCTGCCGGCCATTGCGAAGGCATTTGCCTCGGCGGCTATCTTCTGCAGGGCGGATACGGCTGGAACAGTCCGGTGCTCGGCCCGGCCTGCGAGAGCGTGCTTGGACTGGAAGTCGTCACCGCCGACGGGGAACAGATCTACTGCGACCCGGAGAACAATCCAGACCTGTATTGGGCGGCTCGCGGCTCTGGACCGGGCTTCTTCGGAGTGGTCACTTCCTTCAAACTGCAGGTTTACCCACGCCCTGCGGCCTGGGGCACCTGCCTGTACATGTACCCGATCGAGGTCGCCGACGAGGTGTTCACCTGGGCACGCTCGATGGTCTCCGAGCTCGACGACCGGGTCGAGCTGCAGATCCACACCGGGTGGAGCCCTCCGGGATCCGGGGCCAGCCAACCCGGCATCACGATCGCCTGCCCGGTATTCGCCGATTCGGAGGAAGAGGCGATGAAAGCGCTTGCCCCGCTGGGTACTTGCCCGGTCATCGACAAGGCGATCGTCAGTCTTCCTTATGCGCCGACGACTTTGGCCAATTGGTATACCGCCGTGATGGCCAGCTACCCGAAAGGGCATCGCTATATCGCCGACAACATGTTCACGTCGGCTTCCGCAGAAGAGCTGGTGCCGGGTATCCGCAGAATTATCGAAACCATGCCACCGCATCCCTCGCACTTCATCTTCACGGGCTGGAAGACCTCGCAGGAGCGAGCGGACATGGTGTACGGCGTGGAAGACGAAATCTACCTGGCGCTCTATACCATCTGGCAGGATCCGGCCGACGACGAAAAGTACCGCGACTGGGCCGCATCGAACATGGCAGCCATGTCGCACTTGGCGACCGGTATCTCGCTCGCCGACGAGAATCTGTGCCGCCGTCCGGCCCGATTCATCACCGAATCGAACATGGCCCGCCTCGATAAGGTGCGCTCGGCCTACGATCCGGATGGTCGATTCCACAGCTGGATGGGCGGCGTCTGAACGCTGGGCGACCGCTCGGACGTTGGCGCTTCGCGGGTCTCAGCTAACCCCGGTCAGTGTGCCGCAGGTGAACCAGACGGGCGCGTCAATCGTTTTACCAGCAAGGAGGTGAATCCAGTGCTTGGTGCAAAAGAAGCCATTGCGGGCACTGGCTGTTCACCATCACCCGCAACATAGTTGTCGACGAGAGCCGCACCGCATTGGCCCGCAAGGAAGTTCAGCTCGCCGGGCCGGCCGACTGCTGATGACGAATTCTGACGTACCAGGAGATGAGAGTTACACGATGATGCCGCTACGGCGGCCCGGGACGCCGCATGGCGGTGACCCTTCCGGGCATGACGAATACGCGATGTGGGATGCCGCATACGTGCTGGGATCGCTGTCGTCCGTCGGACGGCAGGAATTCGAAGCACACTTGGCTGTCTGCCCGTTGTGCCCCAGCGCTATTGGCGAGCTAAGCGGCTTGCCGGCTCTCCTGTCGCAACTCGATCGTGACGTGTTGGTGGCGATCGACGAGGCAAACCGCGGTGGCGTCGAACCATTGCCGCCTGACGAGCTGCTGCCGACCCTGCTGGCCAAGGTGAACTGGCGGCGGCGCCGGTCCCGCATCTCGACGTGGACGGCGGGGGCCGCCGCGGCCGCGGTGCTGGCGATCGGTGTGTTCGTCGGGGTTGCCACCTATTCTCCGACGTCCGCGCCTACGCCGCAGGCGAGCGTCGCGGTTCAGCCGATGGCGCAGGTGGGGACGAACAGGCTGACCTCGACGGTCTCGCTCAGCAGCCAGCAGTGGGGAACGTTCATCTCGGTGAACTGTGTCTGCCTGGCACCGCTGAACTCCGATCACGACACGCTCGCGATGGTCGCGGTAGGTCGCGACGGTAGCCACACCCGGTTGGCAACCTGGGTGGCCAATCCGGGCCATACAGCAGCGCCCGCCGGCAGCATCTCCATGCCTGTCGGTGAAATCGCCGCCGTGCAGGTGGTCTCCGCCGACAGCGGCCAGGTGCTCCTGGAACGTTCACTGTAGATTTCCCCGAGCGACTGGACTTGTCACTATCATCGCGCTTGCCAACCCTGACCAGGGTTACTAGGATATGCAAGTAATCTGGGCGTAGCCCGTCCGCGATCAAATGAGGACAGTGATGACCACACAAATCCCGCACTTCATCGACGGGAAGCGCACCCTCGGCCAGTCCGGCCGTACCGCGGACGTATTCAACCCCAGCACCGGCGAGGTGCAGGCGAAAGTCTCGATGGCCTCATCTGCCGACGTCGACACGGCGGTGGCCTCAGCCGTCGAGGCGCAAAAGGGCTGGGCCGCGTGGAATCCGCAGCGCCGCGCCCGGGTGTTGATGCGCTTCATCGAGCTCGTCAACGCCAACATCAACGAGCTGTCCGAGCTGCTGTCTCTCGAGCACGGTAAAACCGTGCCCGACGCGCGCGGCGACATTCAGCGCGGCATCGAGGTGATCGAGTTCTCGCTGGGCATCCCCCACCTGCTCAAGGGTGAGTACAGCGAGGGCGCCGGGCCGGGCATCGACGTCTACTCGCTGCGTCAGCCCTTGGGCGTGGTCGCGGGCATCACCCCGTTCAACTTCCCGGCGATGATCCCGTTGTGGAAGGCCGGTCCCGCTCTGGCTTGTGGAAATGCGTTCGTCCTCAAGCCAAGTGAGCGGGATCCGTCAGTTCCGCTGCGGTTTGGTGAGTTGTTCATCGAAGCCGGTCTGCCGCCCGGCGTATTCCAGGTCGTCCATGGCGACAAGGAAGCCGTCGACGCGATCCTGCACCACGCCGACATCAAAGCCGTCGGTTTCGTCGGCAGCTCCGACATCGCCCATTACATCTACGCGACGGCTGCGGCCAACGACAAGCGGTCACAGTGCTTCGGTGGCGCCAAGAACCACATGATCGTGATGCCCGACGCCGACCTCGACCAGGCGGTCGATGCGCTGATCGGCGCCGGGTACGGCAGCGCCGGCGAGCGCTGCATGGCGATCAGCGTGGCGGTGCCCGTCGGCGAGCAGACCGCGGACCGGTTGCGCGCCAGGCTGGTTGAACGGGTCAACAACCTGCGCGTGGGACACAGCCTGGACCCCAAGGCCGACTACGGCCCGTTGGTCACCGAGGCCGCGCTGGCCCGGGTGCGCAACTACATCGATCAGGGTGTGGCCGCCGGCGCCGAAATCGTGATCGACGGCCGTGATCGGCGCAGCGACGACCTGGCCTACGGTGACGCCAACCTCGAAGGCGGCTTCTTTATCGGGCCGACCTTGTTCGACCACGTCACCAGCGACATGTCGATCTACACCGACGAGATCTTCGGACCGGTGCTGTGCATCGTAAGGGCCAAGACCTACGAAGAAGCACTGGCGTTGCCTTCTCAGCACGAATACGGCAACGGCGTCGCGATCTTCACCCGCGACGGCGACGCCGCGCGCGATTTCGTGTCACGAGTGGAGGTGGGCATGGTCGGTGTCAACGTGCCGATCCCGGTCCCGGTCGCTTATCACACCTTCGGCGGCTGGAAGCGCTCCGGCTTCGGTGACCTCAATCAGCACGGACCGGCGTCGATCCAGTTCTACACCAAGACCAAGACCGTGACATCGCGGTGGCCATCCGGCATCAAGGACGGCGCCGAATTCTCCATCCCGACAATGGATTAGGGCCATGTTCGCCCTGAACGACGACGAACGGGTCATCTCCGAGACGGCGGCCGCGTTCGCCGCCAAACGGCTTGCCCCGTACGCCCTGGAATGGGATGCCAACGCGCACTTCCCCACCGACGTGCTGCGTGAGGCCGCCGAGCTCGGCATGGCGGCGATCTACTGCCGCGAAGACGTCGGCGGCAGCGGGCTGCGCCGGCTCGACGGGGTCCGCATCTTCGAGCAACTGGCCATCGCCGATCCCACCACCGCCGCATTCCTGTCCATCCACAACATGTGCGCGTGGATGATCGACACCTTCGGCACCGACGAACAACGCAAGGAATGGATTCCGCGGCTGGCGCCGATGGATGCCATCGCCAGCTACTGCCTGACCGAGCCCGGCGCCGGATCCGACGCCAGCGCATTGAGCACCCGCGCCGTCAAACAAGGCGGCGACTACGTGCTCGACGGCGTCAAGCAGTTCATTTCCGGCGCGGGCGCCTCCGACGTCTACGTGGTGATGGCGAGAACCGGAGGTGAAGGCCCGCGCGGGATTTCGGCCTTCATCATCGAGAAGGGCACTGCAGGGCTGAGTTTCGGTGCGCTCGAGGAGAAGATGGGCTGGCACGCCCAACCGACCGCACAGGTGATCCTGGAGGGAGTGCGGATCCCCGCCGACGCGATGCTGGGCGGCGTCGACGGCGAGGGCGCCGGCTTCGGCATCGCGATGAACGGCCTCAACGGCGGCCGGCTCAACATCGCGGCCTGCTCGCTCGGCGGCGCGCAGGCGGCCTTCGACAAAGCGGGGGCATATGTGCGCGAGCGCCGCGCGTTCGGCTCCGCACTACTCGACGAGCCCACCATCCGCTTCACCCTGGCCGACATGGCGACCGGCGTGGAGACCTCGCGAATGATGTTGTGGCGGGCGGCAAGTGCGTTGGACGCCAACGACCCCGACAAGGTCGAGCTGTGCGCGATGGCCAAACGCTATGTCACCGACACCTGCTACGACGTCGCGGACAAGGCGCTGCAACTGCACGGAGGCTACGGCTACCTGCGCGAGTATGGTCTGGAAAAGATCGTCCGCGATCTGCGGGTGCACCGAATCCTGGAGGGGACCAACGAAATCATGCGGGTGGTCATCGGTCGCGCCGAGGCCGCACGGTTCCGAGCTTCTCAAGCGACCGCTTAGAAAGGCAGCAATGTCAGAGCCTTTTAAGATTGCCTTCTTAGGGCTGGGAAACATGGGCGGGCCGATGTCGGCGAACCTGCTCGGCGCGGGCCACACCGTGCGCGGGTTCGACCCGGTGCCCACCGCGGCGGCGACCGCGGCCGCAGGCGGCGTCGAGGTGTTCGACAGCGCTGCCGACGCGGTGGCCGAGGCCGACGTGGTGATCACCATGCTGCCCAACGGAGACATCGTCAAGCGCTGCTACGCCGAGGTGCTGCCGGCCGCGCGCGCCGGGGCGCTGTTCATCGACAGCTCCACGATCTCGGTCAACGATGCCCGCGACGTGCACTCGCAGGCGGAATCGCACGGGGTTTCGCAGTTGGACGCACCCGTCTCCGGAGGGGTGAAGGGCGCCGTCGCCGGGACGCTGGCCTTCATGGTCGGTGGCGACGAGGCCGCGGTGCAACGGGCACGGCAGGTGCTGGAACCGATGGCGGGCAAGATCATCCACTGCGGTGGCGCCGGGGCCGGGCAGGCGGCCAAGGTGTGCAACAACATGGTGCTGGCGGTGCAACAGATAGCGGTCGGCGAGGCGTTCGTGCTGGCCGAGAAGCTCGGGCTGTCGGCACAGTCACTGTTCGACGTGATCACCGGCGCGACGGGCAACTGCTGGGCGGTGCACACCAATTGTCCTGTGCCGGGCCCAGTGCCGACCTCACCGGCCAACAACGACTTCAAGCCCGGCTTCGCGGCCGCGCTGATGAACAAGGACCTGGGCCTGGCGATGGATGCCGTGTCGTCTACGGGTTCGGCCGCGCCACTGGGCAAGCATGCGGCCGAGATCTACGCGAAGTTCGCCGCCGAGCATGGCGCCTTGGACTTCAGCGCCGTCATCGAGATGCTGCGCAGCAGCTGAATCGATGGTGGCGACCCGCCGCGGGTCAGAAGTCACCGGCGTTGCGGCGCAAGGTTTCAATCGACTCCACCAACGCCTGCGATTCGGCAGCGTCCATGCCGATATCGGCGAACACCTGCTCGTTGAGCGTGACGGTGGCGTCCTCGACCGTGGACCGGCCGAGGTCGGTGATCTGCACCAGCGTGGTGCGCCCATCGGTGGGGTGGGGTACCCGCTGAACCAGCCCATCGGCCTCCAGCCGGCGGATCGCGTGGGTCACGCTGGTGACGTGAACCTGCAGCCGATCGGACGCCTTGGTGATGGGCAGCGCTCCGGTCCGGCTGAAGGCGAGCAACCGCAGCAACTCGTAGCGGGAGAAACTCAGGTCATAGGGTCGCAGGGCCGTCTCCACCCGGGCCAGCAGGATCTGATGCGCACGCATCACTGAGGTCACCGCGACCATGCCTTGCGTGACATCGCCCCAGCCCGCACGCTCCCAGTTGGTCCGTGCCGCGGCGATCGGGTCGCGCTTTTTGTCCGGGGCCACGCCTTTTCTTACCGCACTTGCGGCCAAAGCGGGCCAACCCGGCCCGATTCAGCGTGTGGTCACTTGCTGACCGCGGCCAGCACCGCAAGAGTCGATGCGCGGCTGCCCACGGTAATCCGCGCGCCGCCGTCCGGGTAACAACGCACGCGAAGGTCGCTGTCGGCGAATAACTCACGCCATTGCCGACCCTGCCCGGTCCTTGACGGCAGGTACATGAAATTCGCGTGCGCGTCGGTGGTGTAGATCCCCAACGCGGAAAGCCGCATCCGGAGGTAGCGCCGCTCGGCGGTGATTAGCCGAATCCTTTGCAGTAGTTCGTCTTCGGCATTGTAGGAGGCTATAACCGCGGGCAAGCTGGTCATCGCGATCCCGAACGGCAGCTGCTGAGTCCACATCGTCGCGGCCAGTTCCGCACCCGCCACCCCGTAGCCGATCCGCAGCCCGGCCAGCCCGTACGCCTTGGAAAACGTCCGCACCACCACCACGTTGGGGAAACGCCGCACCAGCGCCGCAACTTCGATGTGATGCTCGGGTGCGGCGAATTCGATGTACGCCTCGTCCAGCAGCACGATGGTCTCGCGGTGTATCCGGCGCAGGAACCGCAACAGGTGCGTCACCGGCTCCAGCGTGCCGGTCGGGTTGTGCGGCCGGCACACCACCACGACGCGGGCACCCGCGGCCGCGTCGGCCAGCCTGTCGAGGTCGTTATGGCCGCCCTTGTCGAGCGGAACGGTCAGCGCGTTCAGCCGTGCCATCTGCGCGATGATCGGATATCCGTCGAAAGTGGGCGTCGCCATCACCATCGCGTCACCCGGAACGGTCAGTGCCCGCAGGGCCTGCAGCACCACACCCGTCGCGCCGCCACCCAGCACCACCTGATCCGCGGAGACACCGATGCGACCGGCGATCAGGTTGCGCAGTCGTTCGGGCAGGAACTCCGGATACCGGTTGGCGGCATCGATCGACTTCACCAGCACCGAACGCACCGCGGGGAGCGGCGGAAACGGATTCTCGTTGAGCGACAAGGCAAGCGGATCGATACCGGGTGGAACCGCATCATCGACCTCGGCGGTGATGGAGCTCGCGACGGGTTGCATCAGCCACGCCCGCCCCAGCGCACCGCTGCCGCACCGGCGAAGTCGCCGGCATGCGCGAAGCCCGCCATCAGCGCCACGTCACCGGACTTGAGCTGTCCGTTGGATATCGCGCGATCAAGGTTGATCGGGATCCCGGCACCGAACAGGTTGCCGCACTCGTCAAAGGTGTCCCGGTGGCGCTCGGGGGGTAACTCAAGCGCTTCACGCCAATTGCGCAAAAACGCCCTGTTCGGCTGGTTGGTGACCAGCACATCGATGTCTTTGGCGGGCAAGCCGATTCGGTCGCAGACCGCCAAGGCCACCTCGGGAACCTGTCGGTTGCCGCGGGCCAGCACCTTGGTGATCTTGCTTTCGGTGAAGCCGATGCTGCCCTCGCCGGTCCCGGCCGCCCACCACTTGCGGGGCGGGTCGAAGGAGAGCGTCATTTCACCCGCGTATTCACCGTAGGTGCGGCACTCGACATCGAGAATCGGCGACTGGTCACCCACCGAGACCAGTCCAACAGCGGCCCCGTCGCCGGGCACCGCCGACTGTGCCTTGCGACGAATCGTCGGTTGTTCGAAGAACTGACCGGCCGCGTTTTGGGCGATGGCGATCAGCGCGGTACGCCCTTCGCCCGTCGACAGCAACTTGCGTGCCACATTGAGCGCCAACACAAATGCGGCGCAACCGCCGTTGTTCAAGTCGAGCACCCAGGACGGTCGCAAGCCCAGTCGGTGCGCGATGCCGCCGCCCTGGCCGTAGAACGCCATGTCGGGCACCTGAGTGTGGGTGATCAGCACGTCGACGCCCTCGACGACGTCGTGGCCGTGCCGCTCGATCAGGCCCTGCACCGCGCGTTCGATCATGTCGATCGAACTTTCGTCCGGGCCGACGTGATGGCGAAACTTCGGAGCCCGGAACATGACATTCTCACGGAGCTCGTCGGATTCGGCGAACTGTGCGTAGTAGTCGGCGGCGATCGGCTCGCCCGGTAGATAGGTCGAGATGTCGATCAGGCTGACGCTTGGCTTACCCATGGCCTGCTCATCTCATCCATTCGGGGGTCACCGGGAGGCCATTGCGGTGGCGGTACTCGGCGATTGCCTTGAGGTTCTTCATTTCCAGCAGATGGCCCGCGCCGAACATGTCCCAGAAGTCGCCGACCCACACTGGGCGTTCCGCCGGTGCGGTGTCCGGATACGGGTTGTGGTCGTAGAACGGGTGATGGCAATTGGTCCACAGCACAACCGAACCCGGCTTGTCGAGGACCGCCTGGGCGTCGATGACGCGCATCAGATAGATCATCCACAGGTGCTTGCCCTGATCCCAGGCACAGTGGTAGTCGACGGTGCGGGCCGCCTCGTTCACGACGGTGCGCGTGTAGATCTCGGTCTCCGAGCCGAGCCGGTCGTAGGCCAGCCACAGGCCGGGCTCTTCGGTGGGGGTGAATCCGCGCAGACTGTAGGTCCACTCTTCGAGGCTGCGGGTGTCCGACATGTACTCGTACAGCTCGTCGGGCGGGCAGTCGACGTAATCGTTGACGGTGCAGTATTCGCCGAAGACCTGATCATGCGGGTACACCGACCGCATCATTTCCATGATGATCGGAGTGGCTTGCTCCCTGGGGCTGGTTTCGACACGGGTGACCCCGTCGATGAGGACGGGGATATCTTCAAGCGCTGGCAGCGACATTGGTGCATTTCTCCTTAACCGTCGGAACCTCGTCAATAGCAATGGTTTTGGTTTGCTCAGTGTTGAGGAATGGCGCGAACGGCGGGATCTCGTCCGCGGCGCATTCGACGCTGACCACCGCCGGCCCGTCGATGTCGAGCGCCACGCCCATCGCCGTCGCGAAGCCTTTGGTGTCGGTGACGTCGATGGAGGTCAGGCCCGGGAACATCGCAGCAAGGCCGGCACCGAGCCGGCTGGGCCGGAACCGGTTGTAGCTGTACAGGTTGTCGTAGAACAGCTGCTCGCGGGTCACGCACATGGCGTGCGCATTGTTGTTGAGCAACACGAACGTCACCGGCAGCCGATATTGCACCGCGGTGTGAACCTCCATGCCGTGCATGAAAAATGCTCCGTCACCGGCAATCACCACGGTGCGCCCGGGCGGCCGGCCGCCGTTGGCACGCCCGAAAGCCATCCCGATGCCGGCACCGAAGCTGTATCCCATGCCGCCCATGCCGAGCGCGACCGCGAATCTGCCGCCCCGGCGCGCCGGCAGGTAATGCACGGCGGATGCACCGGTGTTGCCCGCGTCCACCACGATGTCGGCGCCGTCGGGCAAAACGCCGTCGAGCACCGCCATGGCGTCGCGGTAGCGCACACCCGCACCGACCCACGACGGGGGCGTCAGTGCGGAGCGACCCACGGCGTCGGGCACCCGTAGGCCCGTTGGGCGTCCGCTTCCGGACAGGGCCTGCGTCAGCATGCGCAGCGAGGTACGCAGGTCGTCGGTGTGCACGTGCGTACAGGGAACATAGGGCCGCGCAGACCCGATCGAGACGGTGCGCACCGTCGCCAGCGCGTCGTCGAGCCCGGCGCGGGCGGTGACCGACAATCGGGTACCGACGACGAGGCACACGGCGCTGGCGGCCACCGCTTCGGCCACACCCGGGTGCCCCATGACACCGGTTACTCCCAGCGCGGACGATGAGCCGAATCCGGGTGTCCCGGCGACGTCTTTGGCGTCGGGCACGGTGGCCACCCGGGCCCGCAGCAACGCGCGCAAGTCCTCGAGCTCGGCACGGGCGTCATCGCGCGCCACCTGCTCGCCCACGATGATGGTGATCGGTCCGTCGACGTTGCGTAGCACCGGAATGATCGGCTGGGGGTTGCCGATCGGGCGGGGGTCGTTGCCGATACCTGCCAATCGGGCGTCCACGTATGCCTGCTGAATATCCTTGGGCAGCAACAATACTGCCGGCCCCCCGGTGCGTGCCGCGGTGATGGCCCGGGACAACGCCCCGGCGATGTCGGCGGCCCGCAGCACCCGCTCGCAGGAGACCGACACCGCGGCGAACACCGCCTCGGCGTTCAGCGACCCGTTGTTGCCGCTGGTGTCCTGGAAACTGCCGCGGCCGTCCATGGTTGTCGGGGTCTGACCGACCAAGGCCAATACCGGAACCCGGCTCGTAAGCGACTCCCCCAGGCCCGCTACAAGATTCAGCGCACCGCCGCCCGAGGTCGCGGCCACCACGCCCAGACCGGCCCCGCTGCGGCTGTACCCGTCGGCCATGGTGGCCGCGGAGAACTCGTGCTTGGCCAGTACCGCGGTGATGCCGGACCGGAAATGCGCCGCGTCGTAGAGATCTTCGATGTTGGCACCGTCCACACCGAAGATGTGGTCGACGCCGATTGATGCGAGGCATTCGACGATGTGGTCAACCACCCGGTGCTTCCGAGGCATGTGCTCACCTAGCTCGATTGAGACGATGCCTATGGCACGAATCAGGTGAGCCGCCGGTTCACCTCCGCGGCGGGCTTTAGAGCGAACGCTGCAGCAAGACCTGGCCGCTGTCGGCGGCAATCACTTGCACGGCGGCAATCTGCTCGAGTGGTGTCGAGATGCTGGCTGCGGGCGTCGCGGTGTGGCCGGGTTCGGCCACCCAGGTCGCCAGCCGCGTCTGGCTGCCGTCGCGACCGACCACAACCATCGCCAGCGTGTCATGGTGCGCGTACGGCGGAGCCAGGCAGACGCACTTCAAGTTGATCGCCGTTCCCCAGTGCTGACTGGAGAGCTGAACCGTGGACGCCAGCAGGCTGGTACCCACCTGCGCCATCTCCGACGACGCGGCCACCGGCTCCGGGGCCGTCGGCGACGGGGAATGACCCTGAATGCCGACGAACACGCCGACCGCAAGCACCGCGGCCGCGGCGGACGAGGCCACCCACGTGATCGCACGGGTGCGGCGGCGGCGCCAGGCCACCTTCGCCAGCAACGACGGCAACAATTCGGGCGACATCTCGGGTGTCGCCATCGGGATGCCGGACTGGGTGATCGCAGTCACTTCGTCACGATCAAGCTGTGAAAGCAGGGCCGGCACTCCACTCAGCTCAGCGACGGCCTCCCGGCACGCAGAGCAGTGGGCCATGTGCCCCTCGAATTCGCGGCGGTCGACCGAAGACAGCGACCCCAGCACGTATGCGGCATCCCACATCGCGTAGCGGTGGTTATCTCCCATGATCAGACCAAAGACCTCGTTATCGCCAGGCGGGCCAACACCTCGTAGCGGCGTCTTCATTTCATCCATCTCCTGTCACCCTTCAAGCATTCGGAGCCGACGACCACACGGATTGGTGGCTGGGCTCTTCATCGGGTAACTCCAAGTTCTTGCAGAGTGAGTCGCAACGCCCGCACGGCATAGTGTAGACGCGACTTCACCGTTCCTTCGGCAATATCGAGGTCCGCAGCAATCTGCGCGGTCGTCCATCCGCGGTAGTAAGACCGGTCCACGACGGCCCGGTGCTCCGGGGAGAGTTGCGTCATCGCATCGGCGATCAGCAACCGGTCCAGGGCGGCATTGACCTCGTCGGGCGTGGCCTGCTCGGGTGCTCCGTCGACGTCGGTCGAAGCGACCACATTGCGATACCGCGCGCTGCGGCGATCGTCGATGATCATGTTGCGGGCGACGGTGAACAGCCAGGCACGCGCCGACCGCTCCGTATCGCCGATCACTTCCGGATGCTGCCAGGCCCGAAGCAAGGTCTCCTGGACGACATCCTCGGCGTGACTCGAGTCACCGGTCAGCCGCAGCGCATAGCGCCACAAGACGGCGGCGTGCTCGTCGTAGAGCGCCTTCATCAGCGCCGCTTCTGCAGCCGCGGTACCAGCACCCCGAGCCACTCGATCACCTCCTGCCCATTGACACGAGTCGAGTAGGTGTTTAGTTCGAGGTTTCGCTCACAGTGAGAATGCGGGGCCCCTCGTCCGTCACCGCTACGGTGTGCTCCCAGTGGGCCGCACGTGATCCGTCGGCGGTGGTGACCGTCCAGTCGTCGTCGAGCACCAGTGTATTGCCTGTTCCGAGGGTCAGCATCGGTTCGATGGCGAGCACCGACCCGGGGGCCAGCAGCGGTCCGCGGCCCGCAGATCCCTGATTGGGCAGGAACGGATCCATGTGCATCGCCCGGCCGATGCCGTGGCCCCCGTACCCCTCGACGATCCCGAATGCGCACCGGTGGCGAACCTCGGCCGCCCGCGTCCCCATTTCGATGGCATGTGAGACGTCGGTCAACCGGTTACCGGGGATCATTGCCGCGATCCCGGCTTCCAGCGACTCCCTGGTCGCCGCGGAGAGCGCTTCGTCGGCGGGATCGAGTGCCCCGACCCCAAACGTGATCGCGGCGTCACCGTGCCAGCCGGCCAGCACTGCTCCGCAGTCGATGGACACCAGGTCACCGGGGTTGAGGATCTCGGCCGCGGAGGGGATGCCATGCACCACCCGGTCGTTGACCGAGGAGCAGATCGACGCCGGGTAGCCGTGATAGCCCAGAAACGACGGTGTCGCGCCGGCCTGCCGGATCACTGCCTC
This sequence comes from Mycobacterium sp. Dal123C01, assembly GCF_052566995.1. Classification (NCBI taxonomy): domain Bacteria; kingdom Bacillati; phylum Actinomycetota; class Actinomycetes; order Mycobacteriales; family Mycobacteriaceae; genus Mycobacterium; species Mycobacterium sp. Dal123C01. The sequence goes on from NZ_CP199580.1 coordinate 273,664, forward strand.
GGCGATTTCGTCGAGGCTCAGGGTCGACACCCCGGAGACCGCCGCCGCGTGTACCGCGTGCAGCGCGGCGGCCACTACGGCACCGGCCGCGGCCATCGCGTCGAGTTCGTCGGCGCTGCGCTGCGGCACTACCTTGCGATTCCGCAGCCGCGCCAGCGGGTTCATCGTTACTTGCCCAGCGCTCGCAGGGCGCGGGCGAATACCTCATCCACCGTGCCGATGGCGTCGACGGTCTTCAACTCATCGCGGTAGTACTCCAGCAGCGGCGCGGTTTCGTCGCGGTAGACCTTCATTCGGTTGAGGATGACGTCGTCGGTGTCATCGGCACGGCCGCGGCCCTTGAGCCGCTGCAACAATTCGTCCTCCGACACCCGGAATTCCAGCACCGCGTCGATGTCGGTGCCCCGGCGTCCCAGCATGTCGTGCAGCGCTGCCGCCTGCTCGATCGAGCGGGGGTACCCATCCAAGATGAAGCCGTTCGCCGCGTCCGGGTGGTCCAACCGGTCGTCGACAAGCTGGTTGGTCAGCTCGGACGGCACCAAGTCGCCGGCATCCAGGTAGCGCTTGGCCTCCAGGCCCAGCTTGGTGCCCTCGCCGATGTTGCTGCGGAACAGGTCCCCGGTGGAGATCTGTGGGATCCCGAGCTTCTCGCTGAGCCGCTCTGACTGCGTTCCCTTGCCTGCCCCCGGCGGCCCCAGCAAAACGATCTTCACTTGAGGAATCCTTCGTAGTTGCGCTGCATGAGCTGACTCTCGATCTGTTTGACGGTATCCAACCCGACGCCAATCATGATCAGAACCGCCGTACCACCGAACGGCAGATTCTGCACCGCTCCAGCATTGCCCATCTGCAAGAACAGGTTGGGCAACACCGCAATCGCACCCAGGTAGATCGAGCCCGGCAGCGTGATGCGGCTCAGCACATAACGCAGATAGTCGGCAGTGGGCTTGCCCGGCCGGATGCCGGGGATGAAGCCGCCGAACTTCTTCATTTCGTCAGCACGCTCGTCGGGATTGAACGTGATCGACACGTAGAAGTACGTGAAGAAGATGATGAGCCCGAAGTAGATGCCGATATAGACCGGGTCGCTGGGATCGGACAGATAGGTGCCGACGAACTTGTCCCACCAGCTGTTGCCCACGCCCCCGCTGCCGCTGCGGATCAGCTGGGTGACCAGGTGCGGAATGTAGATCAGCGACGACGCGAAGATGACCGGGATAACACCGGCCTGGTTGACCTTGAGCGGCAGATACGTCGACGTTCCGCCGTACATGCGCCGTCCCACCATACGCTTGGCGTACTGCACCGGGATCCGGCGCTGGCCCTGCTCGACGAACACCACGCCGACGATGATGAGCAACGCGGCGCCCAGGACCGCGGCGAAGATCATCCCGCCGCGGCTGTCCAGGATGGTCTTGCCCTCGGAGGGAATGCGCGCGGCGATGCCGACGAAGATCAACAGCGACATGCCGTTGCCGATGCCGCGCTCGGTGATCAGTTCGCCCATCCACATCACCAGCGCAGCGCCGCTCGTCATGACCAGCACGATGACAATCAGGGTGAAAATGCTCTGGTCAGCGATGATGTCCAGCGAGCAGCCCTGCAGCAGACCGCCGTTAGCCGCCAGCGCCACGATGCTCGTCGCCTGCAGAACGGCCAGCGCGATCGCCAGATACCGGGTGTACTGCGTCATCTTGGCCTGGCCGGACTGGCCTTCCTTACGCAATTCCTCGAACCGCGGGATGACCACGGTGAGCAGCTGCACGATGATGCTGGCGGTGATGTAGGGCATCACCCCCACCGCGAACACCGTGAGCTTGAGCAGCGCACCGCCGGAGAACAGGTTGATCAGCGAATAGATCTGCCCGGCTTCGCCACCACTGGCCTCTTTGATGCACTGCTGCACGTTCGGGAAGTTGACGCCGGGTGACGGCAGCGCGGCGCCGAGGCGATACAGCACGACAATGCCAAGCGTGAAGAGGATCTTCCGTCTCAAGTCGACTGTTCGCAGTGACGAGATGAAAGCGGAAAGCACTCTATCCTCCTGCGCGGCCGGGGGTCATCCTGCGTTACGCGCCCAACACCCGCAGGCCAGGACGTACGGCGTCACGCGTCAAATCGTGTACGAGACTAACAGCTGGTCGGACCGCGTCCTTAAAAGGGCGCCGTGGAGCCGTTCGGAAAGAGCTCAAAAAATTCAGGAAGCGGACAGCCACGAGGCGTAGAGTTTTGATCGTTCGTTGCATTTGCTAAGTATCAAAGCTGGGTGCCGAGGGCGGCATGGTGACGGCCGACGGCCAGCGCGGAACTGATAGAGGAGCCCCATGACACGCACTGATCAAGACAGTTGGGATCTGGCCTCCAGCGTCGGCGCCACGGCCACAATGGTCGCCGCGGCCCGCGCGGTGGCCAGCAACGACGCCGATCCGATCATCAATGACCCATTCGCTGCGCCATTGGTTCGAGCGGTCGGGCTTGATTTCTTCCGCCGCGTGGTCGACGGCGAAGTCGCCTCCGCCGAAACGCCCGACGGCGGCGAACGGGACTTGCAGCTCGAGACGGACTCGATCGCGATACGCACCCGCTTCTTCGACGATTTCTTCCTCAACGCCGCCCGCGACGGGATCCGCCAATCGGTGATTCTGGCCGCCGGGCTCGACGCGCGTGCCTACCGGCTGTCCTGGCCGAACGGCACCGTGGTTTACGAAGTCGATCAGCCCCAAGTCATTGAGTTCAAGACCACCACGATGTCCAGCCTGGGCGCCGCACCGTCGGCCGAGCGGCGCACCGTCAGCATCGATCTTCGGGAAGACTGGCCGGCTGCCTTGCGCAGCAGCGGGTTTGACGTGACCCAGCCAACTTCGTGGAGCGCCGAGGGATTGCTGATGTATCTGCCCCCCGAAGCCCAGGACCGGCTCTTCGACAACATCACCGGGCTGTCCGCGCCCGGAAGCAAGCTGGCCACCGAATACCACCCCGACTCCGACACGACGATGTCCGAGCGCGCTCAGGAATTCAACCAGCGGTGGGAAAAGCTGGGCTGCGACATCAACCTGTCGGGACTGTTCTTCGACGGCGACCGCAGCAATGTCGTCGAGTATCTGACCACTCATGGCTGGCAAGTGAATTCTCGGCCCCGGCGCGAACTGTTCGCCGACTACGGCCGCGCCTTCCCCGACGACGACTCGCTGGGGCAACTGCGCAACATCGTCAGCGTCACCGCAACGCTTGGATAGGAGGCTCGCCATGACGAACACCGATAGCAGCGATACCAAACGGTTTGATGGCGACAGTTGGGATTTGGCGTCCAGCGTGGGAGCGACCGCCACTGCGGTGGCCGCGCGCCGGGCAATGGCGTCCAAGGGCCCGAACCCGTTGATCGACGATCCCTTCGCCGAGCCGCTGGTCAACGCCGTCGGCGTCGACGCCTTCATCCGGATGATGAACGGCGAGGTCGAACTCTCGGAGGACGACCCGGCGTTCACCCCGCAGCGGCTCAGCGAGGGTATGGCCGTGCGCACCAGGTACTTCGACAACTTCTTCCTCGAGGCCGCCGAAGCCAGGGTGCGGCAAGCCGTCATTCTCGCGTCCGGGCTGGACACCCGCGCTTACCGGCTGCCGTGGCCGGACGGCACCGTGCTCTACGAGATCGACCAGCCGCAGGTGATCGAGTTCAAGACCCGCACCCTGGCCGACCTTGGAGCGGCCCCGACCGTCGATCGCCGAACGGTCGCGATCGACCTGCGTGACGACTGGGTAGGCGCGTTGCGCGGCAACGGATTCGATACGGCGCAGCCGACGGCCTGGATCGCCGAAGGACTGCTCGGGTACTTGCCGCCGGACGCGCAGGATCGCCTGTTCGACAACATCACCGCGCTGTCGGCCCCCGGCAGCCGCATCGGCACCGGCTACGTTCCCAACATGCGCGACCGCGTCGAAAAGCGGGGTCGCGAGATGAGCGAACGCTGGCGCCGGATGGGCCTGAATCTCAACTGGTCCGAACTGGTCTACACCGGTGAGCGCAACGACGTGGCGGCGTACCTCGGAGAACGAGGCTGGCAGACGACGGTGCGCGGCACACCGGAGATGTACGCGCATAACGGTTTTGAGTTCCCCACCGAACCATCCATGGTCGCCTTCGGCGACATCAAATACCTGTCCGCGACGTTAGGAGCCTGAGCATGACACGCACAGAACAAGACACCTGGGATCTGGCCTCGAGCGTGGGGGCGACCGCGACGTGGGTCGCCGCCTGCCGGGCCCTTGCCGGCAAGCAACCCAACGCCCTGATCGACGATCCCTTCGCCGATCCGCTGGTTCGTGCGGTGGGCGCGGATTTCTTCATCCGAGTGCTCGACGGCGAAATCACCGATGAGAGCGGCGGTATCGACCCCCACGCGGACCCCGACGCGGAGTTCAACCTGCAGCGGATGGTCAACATGATGGCCGTGCGCACCCGGTACTTCGACGACTTCTTCACCAACGCGACCGCCGCCGGCGTCGGCCAGGTCGTCATCCTGGCCTCCGGCCTGGACTCGCGCCCCTACCGGCTGGCCTGGCCCGAGGGCACCGTCGTGTACGAAGTCGACCAACCGGCGGTCATCGAGTTCAAGACCGCCGCGTTGTCGCAGTTGGGCGCCCAGCCCACCGCGGAGCGCCGGACCGTTGCGGTTGACCTGCGCGACGATTGGCTAAACGCGTTGCGCCAAGCCGGTTTTGACGAGACAAAGCCCGCGGCGTGGAGCGCTGAGGGCCTGCTGATGTACCTGCCGCCGGAGGCGCAGGATCGGTTGTTCGACGCCATCACCACGCTGAGCGCACCGGGCAGCCGGCTGGCCACCGAATACCATCGCGACGGCATGCCCCTGCTCGAGAAACGCGCCAAGGCGATGGCCAAGCGCTGGGGGCAATTCGGCTTCGACACCGACGTGTCCGCTCTCGTCTATGACGGTGAACGCACCCCGGCCGCGGAATACCTGAGCGCGGCCGGCTGGCAGATTACGCCGCGCACCCGCGCCGATCAGTTCGCCGAGGCCGGGCTGCCCGTGCCGCCGGGCGAAGGCCTCAAGGCGCTGGAGAACCACATTTCGGTGGTTGCCGTCTTGCAGTAGCCGGTTAGGCCGGTTTGGCTGCCGGCGTCCGCACCACCAACGGCACGGCCGGGAAACACCACGCCAGCTCCGAGCGCGACTTGCGCAGGGCGGCGGTGCCGTAGCCCCTCTTTCGGTGGTCCGGGTGAATCCAGATCCGCACGTTTACCTCACCGTGGGCGAGCTCGCCGAAGACCATCCCGACCTTGTCCCCCGAATCGATAGCGACAAACCAGGCGGCCTCTTCGTCTTCGACACGGCGCAACGCCGCACGGATCTCGTCGTCGAGGTTGCCGGCCGGTCCGCCGGATCCGTCGCCGGCGGCGCCGATGTCCTGGGTGCGGGCCGCGAACACGTCACGGTCCTGGTCGGCGGAAAACGGCCGCAGCTCGAGGCTCTCCCCCGAACTCGCCGGCCGCTCCCCGAGCGTGAAGCTCAGCTGCTTGTTCAGGTCCTCGAGTTCGGCGAGGATCTTGCGGCGCGAGTCGATGGTGAGCTGAGCAAAGGACATACCCATCACCGCTTCGGCGGCGAGATGGGTCGTGTCGAGCAATGCGACGATCGCCTCGACCGCGGCTTCCTTGCTTTCCGACTCCACCACGACGTCGGCAATCTCATGCCGGCGCTCAAGCGCTTTCAACAGGGCGTCTGCGATCTCTCTGCGGGCAGCTTTGCGGTCGTGGTCAGTCATTGGACCAGACTAGAACGCCAAGCCCGGTATCGCGCTAGATCTTGGCGTCCGAGGCGCGCGACGGCCGGTCGCCCAGTTCCAGGAAACGCCGGTAGCGGTGCTCGACCGCGGTTGCCCAGGCGCGATCGGGGTCGACGATGCGCTCGGTGGAGACCCAGCGCGAGGCGTCGGCGATCGATGTCTCCAGTCCGGCCGCCATCCGGCCCAGGAAAGCCGCGCCCAATGCCGCACCCTCAGCCACCGCGGAAACCTCCACCGGCCGGCCGGTGGCGTCGGCGATGGCCTGCATCCAGGGCTGCAGGCGGGTCCCACCGCCGGTGGCCACGATGCGCGACACCGGCGCGCCACTCAGCTCGATGAGCTGACGGACGACGAAGCCGGACGCCTCGTAGGCGGCCCTGCGCAGCGCGGCGGCGTCGTGGGTGAGATCGACGGCGTCAAGCACGGCACGGCGGTCCGGGTCGTGGAACGGGGTGCGTTCCCCGCGAATGTAGGGCGACCACACCGGGACCCGGTACGGATCGGCCGACCCGGGGTCGCCCGGTCCGATGACGCGATCCACCCAGCCGAGAAACAGTCCGCCGGCATTGCTGGCGCCGCCGATCAGGCTCTTGCCGGCCTTGGTGTGCGGAATGGTCCATAGCCCCGGCACTTGGCGGGCCTCGGGGACGGTGACCCACACGATCAGCGTGGTGCCACACATCACCAGCACCTCGCCGTCGCGTTCGACGCCGGCCACCATCTGCTCGCACAGCGCGTCAACGGCGCCTATCGCCAGCACGGCGCCGGTCCCGTGTACGTGTCCGGCAGCGGCACCGATCGTCTCCACCCGGGGCATTTGCCCGGGGCCGGCGCCTCGCTCGGCGCAGGCCGCCGGATTCCAGCCGGTCCCGTCGAACAGGGGGTAAGAGGTGGCCGCGGTGGCGAAGTCGATCACCGCCTCGCCCGCCAGGGCGTGGTTGGCCACCGCCGGCGCCGGCCAGTATCCGGCCGCATCGGGGGCTTCGGCCGCCGTCCAGCGCAGGAACTCGGCGGCTTCGCCCAGCGCGGGAAGCGGCTGAGCCAGTTCTTTCACGGTCCCCGACGGCCGGCCGCGCTCGTCGCCGTACAGCAGCCCTGGGGTGCGGGGCCGGCCCGCGGTGTCGACGGCGGTCAGCGAGGGAACCATCGCCGAAATGGCCACCGCGCGCACCTCGGGCCCGGGAGCCAGCTGATGCAGGGCCGCCAAGGGACCGCGCCGCCACGCCTCGTCGGCATCGTGTTCCAACCGGTTGGGGGTCGGCACCCGCAATTGATGGGGGATGCGTACCCGCGCCGTCACGCGGCCGTCGGTGTCGGCGGCGACCGCTTTGACCGCGGTGGTGCCGATGTCGATGCCGATCGTGACGTCGTTACGTGACACGGGCGTCACCGTACGCCAGCATTGGCACTCGTGACGTCAAGACCGCGTGCCCTGGTGACGGCCCCGCTGCGTGGTCCGGGGTTCGCCAAACTCCGGCAGCTGGCCGATGTGGTGTACGACCCTTGGATAAGCGAGCTCGAGGCGACCCCGCTGCGGATCTACAGCCCCGAGCAGTTGGCGCAACGCATCGATGCCGAAGGCGCCGACGTCATTGTGGTGGAGAGCGACTCGGTGCGCGGCCCGGTGTTCGACCTGGGTTTGCGTGCGATCGCGTCCACCCGTGGAGACCCCAACAACGTCGACATCGCCGGAGCCACCGCGGCGGGCATCCCGGTGCTGAACACCCCGGCCCGCAATGCCGACGCGGTCGCCGAGATGGCGCTGGCCCTGCTGTTGGCCGCCACCCGCCACCTGTTGACCGCCGACTCGGATGTCCGCAGCGGCAACGTGTTTCGCGACGGCAGCATTCCCTATCAGCGGCTCCGGGGTTGGGAGATCGCGGGCCGCACCGCGGGGCTGGTGGGATTGGGCGCCGTCGGCAGGGCCTTGCGGTGGCGGCTGTCCGGGCTGGGCCTGCGGGTCATCGCCCATGATCCGTACAGCGACGAAGCGGAACACAGTCTGGACGAACTGCTGGGCGAGGCCGACGTCATCTCGCTGCACGCACCGGTCACCGACGACACCACGGGGATGATCGGCGCTGAGCAGTTTGCCGCCATGCGCGACGGCGTGGTTTTCCTCAACACCGCCCGCGCGCAGCTACACGACACCGACGCGCTCGTCGAGGCGCTGCGCAACGGCAAGGTGGCCGCGGCCGGCCTGGACCACTTCGTGGGTGAATGGCTGCCGACGGACCATCCATTGGTGGGCATGCCCAACGTCGTGCTGACCCCGCATATCGGCGGGGCCACGTGGAACACTGAGGCGCGGCAGGCGCAGATGGTCGCCGACGATCTGGAAGCGTTGCTATCCGGCAACACGCCCGCCCATCTCGTCAACCCGGAGGTGCTGGCCCCGTGAAATTCGTTGACAACCCCGAGGCCGCGGTGCTGGCAGCGGCTCAGGACATGCTGCGCCGGGGTCTCGTCGAGGGAACCGCCGGCAACATTTCGGCGCGCCGCTCCGACGGCAACATCGTGATCACCCCGTCGTCGGTCGACTACGCGGACATGGTGCTCGACGACCTGGTTCTCATCGACGCCGAAGGTGCGGTGCAGCACGCCAAGGACGGCCGGCACCCGTCGTCGGAAATGCAGCTGCACCTCGCCTGCTATCAGGCGTTCGACGACATCGGCAGCGTCATCCACAGTCATCCCGTGTGGGCGACCATGTTCGCCATCGCCCACGAGCCGATTCCGGCCTGCATCGACGAATTCGCGGTCTACTGCGGCGGTGACGTTCGGTGCACCGACTACGCCGCATCCGGCACACCCGATGTCGGGACCAACGCGGTCAAGGCGCTGGAAGGCCGCGGCGCCGCCCTGATCGCCAATCACGGCCTGGTCGCGGTGGGGCCGCGCCCCGACAAGGTCCTGCATATCACCGCACTGGTCGAACGCACCGCGCAAATTGTTTGGGGCGCAAGGGCTCTCGGCGGTCCGGTACCCATTCCCGAAGAGGTGAACCGAAACTTCGCCGGGGTTTACGGCTATCTGCGCACCAATCCTCTATGAGTAGCGTTCAGCTGGGCCGCGCGCGCGTGACGCGCGTCGTGGAATTTCAGTTCGAGTTGGGTGCCAGGTTTTTCGCCGGAACCCCCGCGTCGGGCTGGCGGGACCATGCCGACCTGCTGGTCCCGGACTTCTTCGATCCCGACACCGATCAGTGGCGAATCGCGGTGCAGAGCTGGGTCATTGAGGTCGACGGCCTGACCGTCGTGGTGGATACCGGTGTCGGCAACGATCGCCAGCGTCCGCAGACGCCGGCCCTGGATCACCTGAACACCGGGTTCCTGACTGCGCTGCAGTCGGCGGGTGTCGACCGTAACGCCGTGGACGTGGTAGTGAACACCCACATCCACTCCGACCACGTCGGGTGGAACACCCTGCTGGACAACGGAACCTGGGTGCCGACATTTCCCAACGCCCGATATGTCGCACCGGCTGCCGACTATCGGCACTTCGCACCGGACGGACCCGCGGCCAGACAATCGCCACGTACCGAGCAGGAGGCGACCCAGCAGCGCGGCGACCAGCTGGTGTTCGCCGACAGCGTGTTACCCGTCGCAGCGGCGGGACAGCTCATCTGTTGGTCGGACGACAACCAGATCAGCGAGTCGCTGCGACTACGGCCCGCAGCCGGGCACACGCCGGGATCCTCGGTGCTCTGGCTGGATGCCGGTCAGCCTGCGGTCTTCGTCGGCGATCTCACCCACAGCCCGCTGCAACTGTGCCGCCCCGCCGACCCGTGCGCCTTCGACATGGACGCCGGCGCGGCCGCGGCCACCCGCCGAAGAATTTTCACCGAGGCCGCAGACGCCCACGCCGCCGTGATACCCGCGCACTATCCCGGTCACGGCGGTGCGACGATCCGCGCCATCGCGGATCGATTCGAAGTCGATGAGTGGCTGGACATCGAATCCCTCTAGGACTGGGGCACAAAGAGATTCAGTGGTACCGCGCATTGATGGGGCGCAGCGCGTCGTAGAGCGCTCGGAAGTGCCCGAACTTATCGTCGTAGTAGGCGCGATGGGCGGGCCGCGGCTCGAAGGTACGGTCGAATCTGACGAGCTGTCGCACCGCGTCGCGCATGCTGCTCATTGTCCCGCCTCCGAGTCCGGCGAGGATTGCAGCGCCTAGCGGCGCGGCGTCCGGCACCACGGTGCGTTGGAGCGCAAAGCCCAGCGCGTCCGCGCGGATCTGGCACCAGGTGTCAGAGCGGGAGCCACCGCCGCTGATGTTGGCCAGCGATACGGTACGAGTCGACGATTTCTGCAGCGCTTCGAATGCCCACCGCGCCGAGAAGGCGACCCCTTCCATGACGCTGCGCGCCACTTCGGCGGCTCCCGCCGCAGAATCGATCCGCGCGAAAGCGCCGCGTGAGGATGCATCCCAGATCGGTGCGCGTTCGCCCTCGAGGTGCGGCAGGAACAGAGGCACCGCCTCTCCCGGTTCACTCTCGGCCGCCAGCGCCGACACCTGTGCGGGCGTCTTGCCCAACAGATCCGAAAGCCATTGCAGCGCAGCACCACCCGATTGCGTGGGCGCCGCGTGCAGCACGATGTCCTCGTACGGGGGGAACACAACCACGCCAGCCGTCGGGCTCACCGCGGACGATATGATGCCCAGGATCTCGCTGGTGCCACTCTGATACATGGCGTCGCCGTCGTCGAGGACGCCGGAACCGAACATTCCGGCCCACGCGTCCATGGCGCCGACGACCACCGGTGTTCCGGCGCAAGGCATCCCGTCGCGCACCCGCCCCGCAACGTGATGGAAGCTGCGCAGCGCCGGTAGCAACTCTCGCGAGCGCGGCACCAGGTCGAGTAATTCGTCGACGTAGCCGAGACCCCGGGCGAGCCGCACCGCTGAGATCGCGTCGGAGGATACCGCGCCAGTCAGTTGCATCACGCAATAGTCCTTGGGCAGCAGCACATATCGGGTCTTGGCGTAGATATCGGGGTGAACCCTCGCGACGTACGCCATCCGGGATAACGCGTGACTCGCATCAATGGGGATCGGCGCGCCGAACCACGCCGTCAGCTGCGCGGCGCTGACTTGCGCCGCCAGCGCCGCACCGTCGGCCGCGCAGCGGGTGTCCTGCCAGGTGATTGCGGGGATGAGCGCCGCGCCGTCTGAACCCACGAACGCGTGCGTATTCACCTGCGAGGTGATGCCGATCCCGGCGAGTCCGGACAGGTCGTGCCGAGACACGAATGCAGTCAGTGCAGCAACCACACCATCGGTCCAATCGATGGGATTCTGCTCCGCGTAGCTAGCCGCCGGGCGCGACATCGCCACTGGCCGTGCGAAATCGGCGATCCGGTTGCCCGCGGCATCGATCAGGATCGCCTTGACCGCGCTGGTTCCGACATCGATTCCGACCAGACAGCTGCTCACCACGCTCGCTAGTCTTGCAGATTTACGCCGGACGCCGCCCACGCCAGTTCCGGGGTGAGGTGCCGTGCACCCGGCTGAACAGTCGGCTGAAATAGCCCGGGTCGGGCACCCCGACCCGGCGGGCGACCTCCGCGACCGGAATGTCCGTTTCGGCCAGCAGCCTGCGGGCCTCGGCCATGCGACGTTCGATAATCCAGTCCTGCACGGTGCGCCCGGTGCGGCGGCGCACGACCGTGGTCAGGTGCCCCGGCGTCATGCCGAGTTCACGCGCCACGTCGCGCAGGGACAGCTGGTCGGCGTGACGCTCGTCGATCACCGCGAACACGTCGGCCAGCAGCGGTTCACCGCTGCGCCGCAGGTCGCCCACCACGTCGCGGGCCAGCCGTGCGAGCTCGATCAGCAACAGCGTCAGGTGCGCCAAAACCGCCTGCCGATGGCCCTCCTGCCTGGCGGTGAGTTCGGTTTCGATCGACCGGATCACGTTGTCCCACATGGCTCGTCGGCCCGCGGGCACCTCCAGCCGCAGCACCCCACCCGCATGCCCGTGCAGAAACGGGAAGAGCAGCGGGTGCCCCTGCCACGCCGGCCACGGCGATCGCCCATCCTCGCCGAGTGCGGCGGGATCGAAGAACACCGCAACCCCGGCATCCAAGTCATCCAGCCGCTCCGGGTCGAGCACCTCGCCCGCGGCCGCCACATGCACCACGCCCGCCCCGGGGACATACCAGAGCGCCGGGAAATCGTGAATGTGCCGGCCCCGCTCACCAAGGTCGCCGATATGACGGTGCACCGACACCGGAGAGAGTTCCGGATCGGTCCGGTATTGGTAGATGGGCACACCGCCGCGGAGGCCGATCAGCCGAGCTGGCTGCGTCATGGTTACCAAAGATAGTCCTACTTTTGGCGATGATCACCCAATTGCGCAGTGGACAAGCAGTCCACTATGGATTCTGTGACGAAATATCATCCACATGATTACCTTCCCGCCGCCGGCCACGACGCATTTCTTCCCGGCTACGACCTATTGACCCGCCTGTTCGGCTTCCACCGAGTGCATCAACGTCTGATCGATCAAGCCGAACTCGCCGAGGACCAGCGCATCTTGGAAATCGGCTGTGGTACTGGCAATCTCGCACTCCGCGCCAAACGGGCTCATCCCGGTGCCGAGGTGATCGGATCCGACCCCGACCCGCTGGCGCGCAAGCGCGCCCAGCGAAAGGCGCGCAGCTTGGCCGGCATTCGCTTCGAGCAGGGCTACGCGCAACGGCTGCCCTACGCCGACCGCGAATTCGACCGGGTGCTGTCGTCGATGATGCTGCATCACCTCGATGGCGACGCGAAAACTGAAGCGGCAGCCGAGATTTTCCGGGTGCTGCGCCCCGGCGGCAGGCTGCACCTGGTCGATATGGGCGGAAACATGACCGCCGAGGACGGGCTGGCGGCGCGCCTGATCAAGCACAGCCCGCACGCAATCGGCAACCTCGGCGACGCGATTCCTCGACTGCTACGCACCGCGGGGTTCGACTGCGCCGAGCTCGCCACCGAGCGCCACTGGTTTGTGGGACGGCTCACCTACTTTTCCGCCACACGTCCCGCCTAGCGCTGACGTCAGATCATTGAGGCCGCAACCGAAGGGCTGCCGGCGCGGTCGGCGGGACGGCCGGGCTCCTGGGCACAACAGGCTCCAGTCGCTGGTAAGCGCCGTTCAGCGGGGGCCGGGGATCCGCGTCGCCCTTGTTCGGCCAAAACGACATAGCTCGCTCGGCCAGTGCTGTGATGGTGAGCGAGGGGTTGACACCGAGGTTCGCGGAAACGGTTGAGCCGTCGGCGATGTGCAGTCCCGGATGCCCGTAGACGCGGTGGTAAGGGTCGACGACCCCAGTGCCGGGTTTGTCGCCGATGGTGCAGCCGCCGAGAAAGTGGCCCGTCATCGGGATGTCGAAGATTTCGCCAATGCCGTTGGTGGTGAACCCGCCGATGTTGCTGGCCATCCGGTCAAGGGCTGCGCTGGCGGCCGGAAGCCACCTCGGGTTGGGTGCGCCCTCACCTGGCTTGGACGTGACCTTCCAGCGCCCAATCCGGCTCCGGGTGGGATAGAGGGTCAGCGAGTTGTCCAGGTCTTGCATTGTCATCGTAACGACGCTGCGCTGCGCCCACTGGTTGATGCCCCCGTACAGCGACAGTAGCTGACCGGGATGTCTGGCCGCTTTGGTCAGCCACAGCAGCCAACGCGGATACTTGCCGCCGCCTCTCGTCGCGAGAGTCATCAACAGCCCCATCGCGTTTAAGCGCTTGCCCTGACGGAATGGCTCGATCAGAGTGTGCTCGTCGGGCTGAAATGATGAGGTGACCGTTACGCCGGGGGTGAAGTCGTGACGTCTCCGATCTCGCCACTTCGCGGTGACGGCGCCAACCGATTCGGAGTTGGTTCGGCTCAGCAGACCAAGTCGGTCAGACAGTTGGGGCAAGACCCCGGTCGCTTTCATCCGGTGTAGCAGCTGTTGGGTGCCCCACGCGCCCGCCGCGATGACTACCTGGTCCGCGGTAAAGCTTCGTTTGCTTCGTCGCGAACACCAGGCACCGGTGCGGACGGTTTCGACCTGGTAGCCGCCCTCCGGCAGCGGGCGCAGCGCGGTCACGGTGTGCTCTGGATGTATTGCCGCGCCGAGCTTTTCAGCGAGGTAAAGGTAGTTATTTGGCAGTGTGTTCTTCGCGTTATGCCGACACCCGGACATGCACTCACCGACTTCGATGCAGCCGTTGCGGCGCGGGCCAGCGCCACCAAAGAATGGGTCCTCGGCTTCGACACCGGGTTCGACGCGGCCGTCCCGGCCGAAGAACACCGCGACAGGCGTTAATTCGAAGGTGTGCTCGACGCCCATTTCTGCGGCGACTTTTTGCGCAAGCTCATCTACCGGCGTGGTCGAGGGGCTTCGCGAAACACCGAGCATCCGCTTGGCCTGGTCGTAATGGGTTGCCAGCTCGGCGCGCCAGTCAGTAATGTGTCCCCACTGCTTGTCCCGATAGAAAGCCTCCGACTTAGGCTCGTAGAGAACATTGCCGTAGTTGAGTGAGCCGCCGCCGACGCCAGATCCGGCAACCACGATGGCATCAGGAAGCGGATGAATGCGGGTGATCCCTTTGAGCCCCAACATAGGTGCCCAGATAAACGGCTTGAGATCCCACGTGTTTTTGGCGAACTCGTGGTCAGCCCAGCGGCGTCCGGCCTCCAAGACTCCGACGCGATATCCCTTCTCGGCCAGCCGCAGCGCCGTGACGCTGCCACCGAATCCACTTCCGATAACGAGCACGTCATAGCGCTGGCCGTTTGTCATTGGGTCCCCGGGCTGTCGTTCGGATGCGGCATTGCCACGGTGCGCGTCACCTCGCGGTGAGCGAATCCATCGCAGCCCTAGTAACACGCCTAGTCGCGGCCCGATTCCCAGCGCGACGCCAAATGGACGGCCAGTCCCGCCATCTCGGGGCTGGGGTAGCCTCGAACGCTATCCCAGATAAGAGGCTGGATCATATGTTGCTGGGCCGAGCCCGTGAGTGCGAGGACCTCGACGAACGGCTAGACGCGGTTCGCCGCGGTGATAGCCGCTGCAGGCCCAGGAGTAGATGCCCGCACGCGCGACCAACATCCGCCGACTGCCCAGCAGTCACTCACCATTCCTGTCGATGCCTCGCGACCTCGCCGGGCTCATCGCGGACGTGGCGGCCGCATATGACAGACGGAAAGCGAAGTGTGACTCACCTACCTCGCGTTACACGTCACGGTCTAGCGCTGATCGATAGCGACCTTGACCGCACCGCTTACGCCCTGGTTGGCAATCGCCGAAAAGGCGTCGCGCCACTGCTCCAGCGCGAAGGTGTGGGTCAGCATCGGACGCAGGTCCACCCGGCCCGCGGCGACCAGGTCGAGGTAGTGGGCGATGGCGTGCTTGCGCTGCCCGTCGACCTCCTCGAACCCGAAGGCGTTGGACCCGACCCAGCTGATCTCCTTGAAGTACAACGGGCTCCACTCCCAGCGGCCGGGGGCATGGACACCGGCCTTCACCAAGGTCCCCCGCGAGCGCAGCACCCGGACCCCGACCTCGAATGTCTCGGGCTTGCCGACCGTGTCGTAGACGACGTCGACCGCTCCGGGGTGCGCCATCGGCAGACCCTGCAGGGGTTGGCGCAGCCGGCCACCGCCCCAGCCGACCAGCTCTTCGATGAGGGCCAGGCGTGGTTCGTGCGCAAGGACTTTGGCGGCTCCGAACTGTCGGGCCAGCTCCGCCTGGGCATCGAAGCGTGCCACCACGGCCACCGCCACGTCGGGATAGAGCGCCCGCAGGATCGCGACTGCACACAACCCGAGCGAGCCGGCCCCATAGACCAAGACCCGTCCCGAGCGGGGCGGCGGATGCCGGGTAATCGCGTGCAGCGACACCGAAAACGGGTCGGCGAACACGGCCATCTCGTCGGGAATCGACTCGGGAACAACGAACAGCATGCTGTCGTGGGCGGGCATCAACTCGGCGTAGCCACCAGTCACGTCGGCCGACACCCCGGTGTGGATGCCCGGCTTGATGTCGCCGTCGGTGAAGCTCCAGCACAGGCTGTAGTCGCCGGTTTCGCACGCGGGGCATACGGGTGCGATGCCGCGCGGCCCGCACGACAGCCACGGGTTGAGCACGACCCGCTGGCCCACCTCGAGCCCGCGGGCCTTGGGGCCCAGCGCCACCACGTCGGCGACCACCTCGTGGCCCATCACCTGTGGGAAAGAACAGAAGCCGCCCATGGCGTTGTCGGCGTCGCCCTCGCCGAAATCCATCAGGATCTGCTTGGAGTCCGAGCCGCATATGCCGGTCAGCAGCGGCCGGGTGAGCACCCAATCCTCGTGCGGAAGTTGCGGATCCGGCACCTGCCTCAGGGCGGTCGGGGTCCGGGCCAAGTTCACCGTGAGCGTGTTGGCGTCCCCGCGGACCTCGAACGGCTCCGGTGCCACGCCGTAAACCAGCGCCTTCATCGCGCCGCCATCCCGGCCACCCCGGCGATGAAGGCGTCGAGGTCGGCATTCTTGGCGTCGACGACAGCCTTCATGTCGGGCACATAGTGCTCGAATCGGTCGCTGCCCAGGGCGGCGATGATGCCGTCGGCAACCTCGTCGGCCGCGACCTTGGGGCCCTGGTAGAGCGGTTCCTCGCTGCCCGGCTGATCCCAGATCTCGGTGTCGACCGGGCCCGGCTCGATCAGTTTCACCGTGATCCCGCTGCCGTGCAGGTCCACGGCCATCGCCTCGCTCCACCCGCAGAGCGCGAACTTGCTTGCACAGTAAGCGGTTTCGTGGATGATCCCGAGCCGGCCGCCGACGCTCGAGATGTTGACGATCAGACCGGATCCGCGCGCCAGCATCCGCGGCAGCAGCGTCAGTGTCAGGCGCATCGGGGCGAAGAAGTTCACCCGCATGACGTCCTCGACCTCGTCGGGATCGAGTTCCGTGACCGGCCGGCGCTTAGGGATGGCCGCGTTGTTGATCAGCACGTCGATGCCGCCCAGACCATCCCAGACTTTCATCGCGAGCTCCTCGAGGCCCGCGGTGTCGGCCAGGTCGGCCACCCACATCGCCGAGGCCGGCGAGGTCCGCCGGCAGTCCGCAAGTACCTCGCTGAGGCGGTCGCGCCGGCGGGCGATCAGCCCCACTACCGCGTTCTGCGCGGCCAGCTGCCTGGCCAGGGCGGCCCCCAGGCCGGCGGAAGCACCCGTGATGAGCACCCGTTTTCCGGCCACCGCGTACGTCATTCGTCAAGGTTGCCCCGAATCGCGGGAAGCGTACAGTGGTGAAAGCTTGTTATATTGGCTAAGTATTAGCGAAGGTAAGCTAAATACATCCGATTAGGGGAACACCATGACTTCCACCAGCTCCACCAGATACGACGGCGACACCTGGGACCTGGCATCCAGCGTCGGGGTGACGGCCACGATGGTCGCGGCCGCTCGCGCGATTGCCAACCGGGCCGAGCCCCCACTGATCAACGACCCGTTCGCCGAACCGCTGGTCAAGGCCGTGGGGGTGGACCTGCTCTCCCGCCTGGCCAGTGGAGAACTGGACCCCGCCGAATTGAACGACGTGCACGACGGGGCGACTGGGTCGGCTGGGGCGATGTCACGCATGGCCGACAACATGGCGGTGCGCACCAAGTTCTTCGACGAGTTCTTTCTGGATGCGACCAAGGCGGGCATCAAGCAGGTTGTGATCCTGGCTTCGGGGCTCGACTCCCGCGCCTACCGGTTGGCCTGGCCCGCCGGCACGGTGGTCTACGAAGTCGACCAGCCGCAGGTCATCGAATTCAAGACCCGGGCCCTGTCCGACCTGGGTGCCGCGCCGACCGCCGATCGTCGCGTGGTGGCCATTGATTTGCGCGACGACTGGCCCGCCGCGCTGCGCACCGCCGGCTTCGACCCGGTCCAGCCGGCGGCATGGAGTGCCGAGGGTCTGCTCGGCTACCTCCCCCCAGAGGCCCAAGACCGTCTGCTGGACACCGTCACCGCGCTCAGCGCGCCGGGCAGCCGGCTGGCAACCGAGAGCGCACCCAACCCCGAGCCCGGCGACGAGGACAAGCTCAGGGAGCGCATGCAGGCCATCACCGAACGCTGGCGTGCACACGGTTTCGATCTCGACATGGCAGGTCTGGTCTATTTAGGCGACCGCAACGAGGCGGTTCCCTATCTGGCCGATCGCGGATGGTCGCTCAGCAGCAGCAGCATTCGGGAATTGTTCGCGGACAACGGACTTGACCCGTTCGAGGACGACGACATGCGGATGGGCGAGATGCTCTACACCAGCGGCACCCTGGACAAGAAAGGGAAGTAGATGACCTCCGAGACAGGACGCAGCGACGGCGACAGCTGGGACCTGGCCAACAGCGTGGGAGCGACGGCCACCATGGTCGCCGCGTCCCGCGCCGTGGCGTCGCAAGGACCTGATCCGCTACTGGACGATCCTTTCGCCGACCCGCTCGTCCGGGCCGTCGGGCTGGATCCTTTCATCCGCATCATCGACGGGAAGATCGATCTCGAGGACGATTCACTGCTGAACCGCAAAGCGCGCAGCGAGCAGATCACCGTGCGGACCAGGTTTTTCGACGAGTTCTTCACCGACGCGACGAAGACCGGCATCAAGCAGGCGGTGATCCTGGCCTCCGGCCTGGACACCAGGGCCTACCGATTGGGCTGGCCCGCGGGCACGGTCGTCTACGAGATCGACCAGCCACAGGTCATCGCGTTCA
Organism: Mycobacterium sp. Dal123C01; assembly: GCF_052566995.1. NCBI lineage: Bacteria > Bacillati > Actinomycetota > Actinomycetes > Mycobacteriales > Mycobacteriaceae > Mycobacterium > Mycobacterium sp. Dal123C01. The sequence continues at coordinate 292,179 of NZ_CP199580.1, forward strand.
AAACCGACACGCTGGCCGGCATCGGCGCCGCCCCGACCGCCGACCGCCGCACGATCAGTATCGACCTCCGGGACGACTGGCCAGCGGCGTTGCGGGAGGCCGGTTTTGATGTCACCCAACCCGCCGCGTGGAGCGCCGAAGGGCTGCTGCCCTACCTGCCGCCCGAGGCTCAGGACCGGTTGTTCGAACACATCACCGCGCTCTCCGCGCCGGGCAGCCGGCTGGCCACCGAGCACGTCCCGGACCCCAACGCATTCTCCGATGAGCGTTTGCAGCGCATCAGCGAGCGGTGGCGGAGCTTCGGGTTCGGCCTCAATGCCGCCGACCTGTTCTATCCGGGCGAGCGCAACGTCGTCGTGGACTACCTGAACACCCACAACTGGAAGGTCACCGCGCACTCCGCCAAGGAGTTGTACGCGCGCAACGGGTTCCAGTTTCCGGAGGACGAGCTGACGGCCACCTTCGCCGACATGAGCTATGTCGCCGCGACCCTGAAGTAGGCGTTGACTAGGGTCTGTCTCATGCCTCGTGCTCACGACGATAACTGGGATCTGGCGTCAAGCGTGGGCGCGACCGCAACAATGGTCGCGACCGGACGCGCCATGGCGACGAAGGATCCCCGTGGTTTGATCAACGATCCGTTCGCCGAACCCCTCGTGCGCGCGGTCGGGGTGGATTTCTTCACCAAGATGATGGACGGTGAGCTCGACCTCTCGGCCATCGAGAACGCCACGCCCGTCCGCATGCAGTCGATGATCGACGGAATGGCGGTGCGCACCAAGTATTTCGACGACTACTTCTTGGGCGCCACCGCTGCCGGCGTACGCCAGGTGGTGATCCTGGCGTCCGGATTGGACTCGCGTGCCTACCGGCTACCGTGGCCCGCCGAGACGGTGGTGTACGAAATCGACCAGCCACAGGTAATCGAGTTCAAGACAACCACTTTGGCCGGTATCGGGGCCCAGCCCACTGCCACCCGCCAGACCGTTCCGATCGACCTGCGCGCGGACTGGCCGGCGGCGCTGCAAGCCGCAGGATTCGACACCACGACGCCGACCGCGTGGTTGGCCGAGGGCCTGCTGATCTACCTGCCACCCGAGGCCCAGGACGGGCTGTTCGACAACATCACCGCACTGTCCGCGCTGGGTAGCACGATCGCCACCGAATTCGTACCGGGCATAGTGGATTTCGATCCCGACCGGGTGCGGGAGATGTCCGGCTCCTTCCGGGAACACGGCGTGGACATCGACATGGCGTCGCTGGTCTACGCCGGACAACGCAACCACGTCGTCGACTATCTGGGTGCCAAAGGCTGGGCCGTCGAGGGCGTGACGCGCACGGAGCTCTTCGGCCACCACAACATGGACATCCCCCCGCCGGAAAACGACGACCCGCTCGGCGAGATCATCTTCATCAGCGGCCGGCTGGCCGGTTAGTGGCGATCGCAAGGGCGGCGTAGCCGAGCGTAGCGGGTTGCCACCATCGAGTTAGAAGCGCGACTCCCCCAGCCACAGCACGCTGGCACCGCTGACCGCCTGCTCGACGTTTTGCACGATCGCGGCAACCGAGCGGCCGAGCAATGCGCCCAGCGCGTCGGGCAGCGACGCGGCGGCCGGTTGCGAGGACGCCCGGGGTCGCACCATCTGAAGCAACGAGGATCCCGGGTAGCTGGCGACCCGGACTTCGGCATCCTCGTCAAGGCCGGCCAGGATTTTGGCTCGGCGCACCGCGGTGCGCAGCCCGCCGAGTTCGTCGACCAGGCCACGCTCGAGGGCGTCGGCTCCGGTCCACACCCGTCCTTTGGCGACGGCGTCGACGTCCTCGGTACTCAGGTTGCGGCCTTCGGCGACGCGCTGCACGAAGTCGGCGTAGATCAAGTCCGCCTCGGCCTCCCGATCGGCGCGCTGCCGTGCCGTGAACGGCACGTCGGTCGACCAGGCGTCGGCATTGGCGTTGGTGCGCACGGCATCTGAGACGACTCCGAGACGCTCCTTGAGATCCCGGAACACCAGCTTCCCGGTGATCACACCGATCGAGCCGGTGATCGTCGCCGGATTGGCCACGATCACGTCGGCGGCCATCGCGGCGTAGTAACCGCCGGAGGCGGCCACCGAGCCCATCGACGCCACCACCGGTTTCCCGCGTTCGCGGGCCCGTGCCACCTCACGCCAGATGGTCTCTGAGGCGGTGACCGATCCTCCGGGGCTGTCGATCCGCAGCACGATCGCCGACACCGAATCGTCGCCCGCCGCCTCCCGCAGTGCCGCCGCGATCGTGTCACCGCCGACGCTCGAGTTGCCGAACGGCAGGAACTGGGGTCCACCCCGCCCGTTGACAATCGGACCTTGCAGGGTGATCACCGCGAACGTGGGCTTTTGCCGGCGGCCGGGTATCGGCGGCGTCGATGGTACCAACCTCGACCGGGCCGCGGCGGCGTAGCGCGTCAGATTGAGCCGCGGCCCGAGCTTTTCCGGGTCGGCCTCGGAGCCGTCTCCGTCGGCTGAAACACCTTCCACGCCAATCATTTCCGCGATCCTGGTGTGGGCCTGGTCGCGGAAGCCGATCCGGTCGACCAGGCCGGAGGCGACGGCGTCGTCGCGCAGCAGCGGCGCCCGGTCGGCAAGCGCATCGAGCGCACCGGAATCGATGTCGCGGGATTCGGCGATCGCGTGCCACACCTGGTCTTGCAGGCTTTTCAGCATCCGGGTCACCGCTTCGCGATGAGCATCGGTGAAGCCGTCCTCGGTGAAAAGGTTTGCCGCCGATTTGTATTCACCTCGGGCGACGAACTCGGCGTCGATCCCCGCCTTGTCGAGCGCGGCACGAAGGAAGGTCGCGTTGCTCGCGAAGCCGATCAGCCCGACACTGCCCGACGGCTGCATCCAGACCTCGGTGAATGCCGAAGCCAGGTAGTAGGACATGGTGCCCGGGTAGGTCTCGGCCCACGCCAGCGATGGCTTGACGGCGCTGAACGCCGCGATCGCCTCCCGCAGCTCCTGAACTGCCGCCGGCGGCGATGCCGCCAGCTGCACGCGGGCGATCAACCCGGCGACCCTCGGGTCCTCGGCGGCACGGTGGACGGCAGCGACCGCCTCGCGCAGCGACAGCGGTCGCTCCGCGCCGGTGACCAATGCCAGCGGGTCAAAGCCCGCCGCCTCGGGCGGCACCGCACGCAGGCTCAATTCGAGCACGCAGCCATTGGGTACGCCGTGGTGGCGGACGGTATCGACACGACCGGCCAGCGCACGCACATCGTCGACACCAGGCAAAGAAGGCAGAAACGCGAACATGCTCTGCAGCGTACCGATTGCCGGCCGTAGGGTGAGTTCGTGAGGTTCTCGATCGCTATCCCGCAATTCGACTACCACGATTTCGACACGGCTGGGCTGCGCTCATACGTGTTGCGCGCCGAAGAACTCGGGTTTGAGGGCATCTGGACGCTCGAGCAGACCATCGGCCGGGCGCCACTGCTGGCACCGTTGGAGCTGCTGTCATGGTGCGCCGCGCACACGGAGCGATTGCGGCTCGGGGTGGCGGTGCTGGTGACGTCGCAGCACGAGCCGCTTCAGTTGGCCTCGGCCGTGACGACGGTGGACCGGATCAGCCACGGCCGGCTGGACGTCGGTGTCGCACCTGGCCGTGGCGGCCCCACGCTCGCCGCCTTCGGCGTCGACAAGGAGACCTTCATCTCGTATTTCACCGAGGGACTCACCCTGATGAAGGCGGCCTGGTCCGACGATCCCACGGTGAACTTCCACGGCCGGTTCCGCGACGTCGACAACCTGCCCTTCCAGCCCAAGCCGGTGCAGCGCCCACACCCGCCGATCTGGTTCGGCGGGATGGCCCCCAAGGCCTTAGCCCGGGCCGTTCGCCACGGCGACGCCTTCATGGGCGCCGGCGCGTCGAGCACCGAAGCCTACGCCGGAGCCGTCCCGATCGTTCGCCGCGAACTCGACGAACAGCAGAAGGACCCGGCGCACTTCCCGATCGGGAAACGGGTCTACCTGATGATCGACGACGATGCGGCCCGCGCTCGTGAACGGGTGCTCGACGGGCTGCACCGCCTCTACGGCGACATGCCCGGGGTTGACACGTTTCCGGTGTCGGGCACACCCGGCGACGTCGTGCGCGGGCTTCGTGAAGTGATCGATGCCGGCGCCCAGACCATCCTGCTCAATCCCCTCGGTCTCGACATACCCGAAAACCGCGAGCAGATGGAACGCCTTGCCGCAGAAGTGATTCCGCAGCTGCGCTAACTACAGCTCGGTGACCGAGCCGCTCGCGGCGGCGATCTTCTCGCGGGCGCTGCCGCTGAACTTGTGCGCGGACACGTCGACCTTGACGGTCAACTCGCCGTCGCCGAGGACCTTCACCAACGAGTTCTTACGGACCGCGCCCTTGGCGACCAGCTCATCGACACCGATGGCACCGCCCTCGGGGAACAGCCGGTTGATGTCACCGACGTTGACGATCTCGTATTCGGTGCGGAACCGGTTCTTGAATCCCTTGAGCTTGGGCAGCCGCATGTGGATCGGCATCTGACCACCCTCAAAGGTCGCCGGCACGTTCTTGCGCGCCTTGGTGCCTTTGGTACCGCGGCCGGCGGTCTTACCCTTGGAGCCATCACCCCGACCGACTCGGGTGCGAGCCTTCTTCGACCCGGGCGCGGGCTTCAGGTCATGCAATTTGATCGTCACTGGGTCTTCCCTCCGGTTTCGGCCGGCTCCACCGTGACGAGGTGACTCACCACCGCGATCAGCCCGCGAGTCTGGGGGTTGTCGTCGCGGACCACCGAATGGCGAATCCGTCGCAGGCCCAGGGTGCGCAGGCTCTCACGCTGCTTCCAGCGTGCCCCAATCGTGCCGCGCACCTGGGTGATCTTCAGCTGGCTCATTGCTGTGCCGTTCCCTCACGCGCGGCACTGGCGGCCAGCGCATCACTTTCCCGCCGCGCCTTCAGCATCGCGGGCGGGGCGACGTCCTCGATCGGCAGTCCGCGCCGTGCGGCCACCTCTTCGGGACGCTGCAGCAGCTTGAGCGCGGCAACGGTGGCGTGCACCACGTTGATCGCGTTGTCGCTGCCCAACGACTTGGCCAGGATGTCGTGCACCCCAGCGCATTCCAGCACCGCGCGCACCGCGCCACCGGCGATCACACCGGTACCCGGGCTGGCGGGGCGCAACAGCACCACACCGGCGGCTTTCTCACCCTGAACCGGGTGAGTGATGGTGCCGCCGATCAACGGGACCCGGAAGAAGCCCTTGCGCGCCTCTTCCACACCCTTGGCGATCGCGGCCGGAACTTCCTTGGCCTTGCCGTAGCCGACACCGACCATGCCGGCACCGTCGCCCACGATGACCAAGGCGGTGAAGCTGAATCGCCGACCACCCTTGACCACCTTGGAAACACGGTTGATCGCTACGACCCGTTCCAGGTAGTTGCTCTTCTCGCCGTCGCGGTCGCGGCCACGGCCGCCTTCGCGCCGACCCCGGCCGTCACGGGAGTCGCGAGAATCGCGGCCGTCACGGCTGTTCGGGGCGCTTTGCCCCCCAGCGGACTGCTCCGCCATTATGCGGTCCTTCCAGTTGTCATCAGAAACTCAATCCGTTCTCGCGGGCGGCGTCGGCCAGTGCCGCGATCCGTCCGCCGTAGCTGTATCCGCCACGGTCGAACACCACGCTGTCGATGCCGGCGGCCTTGGCGCGCTCGGCGATCAATTGACCGACGCGCACGCTGCGGGTTTTCTTGTCCCCGTCCACGCCGCGCACATCGGCCTCGATGGACGAGGCGGCAGCCACTGTGGTGCCGTTCTCGTCGTTGACCAGTTGCACGTGAATGTGTCGCGCCGACCGGTTCACCACCAGCCTCGGGCGCAGCGGGGTGCCCGAGACCTTCTTGCGCAGCCGGGCGTGCCTACGCAGCCGAGAGACCCGGCGACTTGCGGATACGCTCTGCCCCACCGGCTTCCGCTCGACGGCAGCTTGTTTTTGCGCCATGACTACTTACCTGTCTTTCCGACCTTGCGGCGGACCTGCTCGCCTTCGTAACGCACGCCCTTGCCCTTGTACGGGTCGGGGCGACGCAGCCGGCGGATGTTCGCCGAAATCTGGCCGACCTTTTGCTTGTCGATCCCGGTGACCGTGAACTTGGTCGGTGACTGGACGGCGAAGGTGATGCCGTCCGGAGCCTCGACCACCACGGGATGGCTGTATCCGAGCGCGAACTCGAGATTGGAGCCCTTGAGCTGTACCCGGTAGCCGACGCCGAAGATCTCCAGGTTGGTCGTGTAGCCCTGCGTGACGCCGGTGACCAGGTTGGACACCAGCGTGCGCGACAGCCCGTGCAGCGAACGGTTCAGCCGCTCGTCGTCCGGACGGTTGACCACGATCTCACCGTCGTCGTTGCGTGCCACCCTGATGGGCTCGGCGACGATCAGATCGAGGGTGCCCTTGGGACCCTTCACCGAGACGTTTTGGCCGTCGATCGTTACGTCGACTCCCGCGGGAATCGGAATCGGCTTCTTACCAATGCGCGACATGTCTACCCCCTCACCACACGAACGCGAGGACTTCGCCGCCCACGCCCTGTCTGGCGGCTTGACGGTCAGTGAGCAGGCCCGAGGAGGTCGAGATGATCGCCACCCCCAGGCCGCCGAGCACCCGCGGCAGGCCGGTGGATTTCGCGTACACCCGCAAACCGGGCTTGGAAACCCGCTTCAGGCCCGCGATGCTGCGCTCCCGGCTTGGCCCGTACTTGAGCTGGACCACCAGCGCCTTGCCGACCCGAGCATCTTCGGTCCGGAAGTCAGTGATGTAACCCTCGCTCTTGAGGATCTGGGCAATGTTCGCCTTGATCTTCGAATGGGGCAAAGTCACCTCGTCGTGATACGCCGAATTGGCGTTGCGCAGACGCGTCAAGAAGTCTGCGATCGGGTCCGTCATTGTCATGACAGGTCTGTTACCTTCCTCGCGGCGGTTCCCCGGTCAGGGCCTGCCGCGCACCTTTTCGTGGTAGGGATCATGTCGTGGCGGCCTGTTACCAGCTGCTCTTCTGCACGCCGGGCAACTCGCCCGCATGCGCCATCTCGCGCAGGCAGATCCTGCACAGTCCGAATTTGCGGAACACCGCGCGCGGGCGGCCGCACCTGTTGCAGCGGGTGTAGCCGCGCACCGCGAACTTGGGTTTGCGGTTGGCCTTGTTAACCAGTGCCTTCTTAGCCATCTACTCAGTTCTCCTTGAACGGAAAGCCGAGGGCCCGCAACAGCGCTCGTCCTTCGTCGTCGTTTGTCGCCGAGGTGACAACGTTGATGTCCATGCCGCGGACCCGGTCGATCTTGTCCACGTCGATCTCATGGAACACCGACTGCTCGGCCAGTCCGAACGTGTAGTTGCCGACACCGTCGAACTGCTTGGGCGAAAGCCCGCGGAAGTCGCGAATACGTGGCAGTGCGATCGAGGTGAGCCGGTCGAGGAACTCCCACATCCGGTCGCCCCGCAAAGTCACCCGGGCGCCGATCGGCATGCCCTCGCGCAGCTTGAACTGCGCGATGGACTTGCGAGCCTTGCGGATTTCCGGCCGCTGCCCGGTGATCAGCCCCAAGTCGTTGACCGCTCCGTTGATCAACTTGGCATCCCGGGCCGCGTCGCCGACGCCCATGTTGACGACGACCTTGGTCACGGTCGGGATCTGCATGACGTTGCCGTAGCCGAATTCTTTGTGCAACGCATCGCGAATCTCGTTGCGGTAGCGCTCTTTCAGGCGCGGCTGCACCTTCTCTGCAGTAGTCATCAGATGTCCTTGCCGTTGCGCTTAGAGATACGGACGCGCTTTCCGGTCTCGTCGTCGACCCGGTAGCCGATGCGGGTCGGCGTACCGTCCGAGTCGACCACCATCACGTTGGAGATGTGGATCGGCGCTTCCTGGGTGACAATTCCGCCCGACCGAGCTCCGCGCTGGTTGGTCGAAATCGCGGTGTGCTTCTTGATCCGGTTGACGCCCTCGACCAGCACCCGATTCCGGTCCGGGTAAGACTGCAGCACTTTGCCTTTGGCGCCCTTGTCCTTCCCCGAGATGACCAGGACGGTGTCGCCCTTGTGGACCTTCATCTACAAAACCTCCGGAGCCAGCGAGATGATCTTCATGAATCGCTTCTCGCGCAGTTCACGCCCGACCGGCCCGAAGATGCGGGTTCCGCGCGGGTCGTTGTCGGGCTTGATGATTACCGCGGCGTTCTCGTCGAACTTGATGTAGCTGCCGTCGGGACGCCGGCGCTCCTTGACGGTGCGCACCACGACGGCCTTGACGATCTCGCCACGCTTGACGTTGCCACCGGGGATAGCCTCCTTGACGGTGGCGACGATGACATCACCGATGCCGGCGTAGCGTCGCGACGAACCGCCGAGCACCCGGATGCACAAGATCTCCCTGGCGCCCGTGTTGTCGGCGACCTTCAGCCGCGATTCCTGCTGAATCACTCGATCTCCTGACTGAGTTCACGTGTGCACGGCAGGAGAACACCTCGGCGAGCCTCCAAAAAGCAAGGCCCACCACAAACCTGACGTGCGCGGTCTTTGCTACCGAAGGGCACGCAGGGCCTGTGACGCTTGCACGCACCGGCCGAGGTCTGCCCAAGGCAACCCCTAGAGTCTAGGTGAAGACCTGCTCAGCGCCAAATTTCGGGCGGAGCACACCTCGGCCGGCTCGCGGTGCACCCACAGCCCGCCGAATCTAGCAACGGACGTGTTTGCCGGCAGCTCAAAATACACGCCCTCTATATGCGTTGAACTGCGGCGATACGGACTGCCCCGCGGGTCAGTCCCCTTGCCGGACCCAGGAGAAAATGTACAGGCTCATCGCCAGCACCAAGGCGATCAGCACCCACTGCACGATGGCCTGGTCGATCCAGGAGCCCGGCGGCGGCGACCCGGGCAGGATGTTGCGCAGCGGGACGATCGCGAACAGCATCGCGGCGTACCACGTTCCGAACGGCGGCACGAACTTTCTCTTGCCCATCGCCATCGGAATGGCCACCAACAGCGCCAGGGTCGGCAGGGTGATGAGCACGACGCAGATGAACATGTCGAAGACCAGCGGCCCCTTGGCCCGCTTGATCGTGATGACCAACTGCGCGTCATCGAGACCGCGTGAGTTCACGCCGCTGGTTTCGTCGACGCGATTGACGTCGACGTCCCAGCCATCCAGCCCCCCGGTGACTTCGACGCGGGCGGGTATTTTTTTGCGGCTATCGCCGGCGCCGATCAACGTGTCGGCCGAGATTTTCTCGGTTTTGTACGTGTCGAACGGCCAGTTGGCGGGATCGCCGTGGGCCTCGATAGTGGTTTCAAGTTGCGCCGGCGCTTTTCCTGCCGGGAATTGCAGATCCCCGAGGTCGCTGGTCGGGTACAGGCGCACCGCGACGTCGGTGTTCAACACGTCGAATCGCTTGTCGTACAAAGAATCTGGAGGATAGACGAGCACGTCCACTTTAAGACGGTTGGCGGTGGTTTTCAGATCGTCGAGGCGCAACTGCACGATGGTGTCGTTGCCGCCGCCCTGGCTCAGGTCCAACGGTGGGAGTGGCCCCTCCGATCGCTGCAGATAGTGCACCCCAAACAGTGAGAAGGCGTAGGTGCCGATAACAACCGCCAGAATGAACACGCCGAGTGAGATGCGCGGTCGGTGCCTGCTGAGAAAGCCGAAGCCGCCCCGGGCGCCGGATTCCCCCGGCTGGTCCGGCGGTGGGGGCGCCGGAGTCGGTGTCGGCGGAGTTTCGGTGCTCATTGGTCCCGGCCAGCAACTCGCCGACGGAATCCAGCTTTCGGGGGCGACACGGGCAGATGGTAGCGAACATCCGTGCCGGCCGCGCAGCGAAACCCCATGTCCCGGGGGCTTTTGTCACCTGCCCGCAAGCCGGCGTTAACGCACGGCGGCGGACCCGCGATCGGCCACGCAGCGAAACCCAATGTGGGTGGTGGCGGTGTCCTGCGATTGCGGTGACCGCGCCGCCGGACGGTAGCGATGGCAGTACTCGGGCGCGCACAGATGCGAACCGCCCTTCAACGCCTGGCTGACGGCCGGGTCGGCAGGACCCGACGGTGTGCAACAGGCTTTCGGCGGCTGATCGATCCGATGGTGCGCGGAAAACTCGGTGGCGGTCCACTCCCAGACGTTGCCGATCATGTCGCACAGCCCGAACCCGTTGGGCGGAAACTTTCCCACCGGCGAGGTTCCGATCCAGCCGAGCGCACCGTCGTTGCGGTACGGGAACCTGCCCTGCCAGGTGTTGGCCATGAGTTGCCCGTCGGGACTCGGCTCGTCACCCCAGGAATAGGTTGTCGTGCTGCCGCCGCGGGCGGCGTACTCCCACTCGGCCTCCGTCGGCAGCCGCCGCCCGGCCCATCGCGCATAGGCTGCGGCATCCGGATACGCCACCTGCACGACCGGATGATCGGCCCGGTCCGCGAGATCGCTGTCCGGCCCGAAAGGATGACGCCACGTCGCGCCCGGCACCCAGTCCCACCACTGCCGCCAGTCACGCAGGTCGACGGGGCCCGGCGTCGGACGGAAAACCATCGCGCCCGCGCGTAGCTCATTGGGATCCGCCCCCGGGTACAGCGCCGGGTCGATCGGTTGCTCGGCAACGGTGACATAGCCTGTGGCCGCGACGAATTCGGCAAATTGCGCGGTAGTCACCGGGTGCCGTTCCACCGCGAACGAGCTCACGGTCACGGTGTGGATCGGAGCCTCTTCGGGGTAGAAGCTCGTCGACCCCATCCGGAAGGTCCCGCCGGGTAGATCGACCAGCTCGGTGAGCACCACTTCAGGGTAGGCGGCGCCCAACCGGGTTAAGCCCCGCGCGTTAGTCCGTTCGCCGGTACCAGGTGACCATGTAGATGACCATGGCGCCGACCAGCGCTATCAGCACCCAGATCACCAGAGCCTGGTCGATCCAGGCGCCCGGTGGCGGCGCTCCGGGCAGGAAGTTGCGGATGGGGATGACCGCGAAGAGCAGCGCGGCGAACCATCCGCCGAATGGAGGCACGAACTTCCGCTTACCGAGCAGCATCGGAATGACGACCGCCAACGCCATGGCGGCCAGCGCGAAGAGGACCAGACAGATCCCCAGATCGAAGATCAGCGGGGCCTTGGACCTGTGCAGGGTGATGATCACGTTGTCGCCGCCACCCGCCTCTTGACCGCCTTCGCCGACTCGTTGAACGCTGACGTCCCAGCCTTCCAATTTTCCGGCCACCTCGACCCGGGCGGGTTTGTACTTGCGGTCGTCGCCGGACCCGACGAGCACCTCGGCCGAAAGAGTGTCCGTCTGGTAGGAGTCGAACGGCCAGATCTCGGGGTCGCCGTGCGCGTCGACGGTGGTGGCGACCTGCGCCGGCGACTTCCCCGCCGGATAGACCAGGTCTCCCAAGTCATTCGGCGGATCCATGCGTACCGCGGTGTCCTGTTTCAAGACGTCCAGGCGCGGATCCCACATGGCCTCCTGCGGGTACACGAGCACCTTCACCGCGAGGCGGTTGGCGACGGTCTTGATCTCCTCGATGCGCACCAGAACGACGGTGTCCTCGGCGGCGTTGAGATCCGGGGCCTTCACCGGCGCCGCCGATCTGCCCAGCAGATGGAAGCCGAACAGCGACAGGCCGTAGACGACGATGAATGCGACCAGAACGCCCAGACCGAGCAACGAGCGGCGTTTCCCCTTGGGCGGTGGGGCCGCGTGTGTTGGCGGGGCTTGGGTCGTCATCGGTGACCACCGTCGATCGGACGCGGACGCACATTCGCTGGGGCATTCCAGCTAACCGAAGACCACATGAGGCCAAATGCTAGTCAATTCCCGCCGATTTCGGGCGGACATGCCACTTTCGCAAATTGTCGTACGCGTGCCGCCACTCACGGTCCGCACTCCAATCTTCAATTCACCCGATGTTTGTTTGCGCGTCGCTTCGATAGCTGTAAATGTCGACGTGTGTCGACATCGGGGTGGACGTGCGCCCCGCCGCCGGGCGCCGTCTTGGTCGTCCAGGCGATGCGTAACAGCCTGCCGACATCTATGCTGCCGGAGACTGAGTGCACACCTGCCAGCCCCTGATCCGGTTCACGCGGTTACCCCAGTTCACCGCCGCCATCAAGCAACGCCGCATCGCTAGACTCCGGCCGCCGCCCAAGGCCGTCTTACCGTCCGTCGTTCCCGAGGAGGCAATCAACGTGAAGCGCAACCGACCTGCTGTCGCCGTCAACTTGCTGGCCGCGGCCGCACTGGTGGTCTCGGGATGCGGCAAGCCCCACACGGCCCTGGCGTACGCCAACGGATCCAGGGTGGATTGCGGCGGCAAACAAGACATCGCCGCCAGCGGATCGACCGCGCAAGCAAATGCGATGAAGCAATTCGTCGATGCGTACTCGAAGGCCTGCAAGGGACAAACTCTCTCCTACACCGCAAACGCTTCGGGCGCGGGGGTCTCCGACTTCCTCGCGGGGCGGACCGATTTCGCCGGGTCCGACCTACCCCTTACCGGTGACCAGTACGCGGCCGCCAAACAGCGCTGCGGCGGCGCCGATGCCTGGAACTTGCCCGTGGTATTCGGCCCGATCGGTATCACCTACAACCTCAACGCCATTGACTCATTGGTGCTTGACGCGCAAACGCTGGCCCGGATTTTCAACGGCAGCATCACGCGCTGGGATGATCCGGCCATCACCGCGCTGAACGCCTCGATGCCGCCGGAGAACATTCACGTCGTCTACCGCGCCGAGCCCTCCGGCACCACCGCACACTTCCAGGCCTACCTGCAGGCCGCGGCGGGTGGGGCCTGGGATAAGGGCACCGGCAAGGTATTCAACGGTGGCGTCGGCACCGGCGCCCACGGCAACATCGGCACCTCGGCGGAGGTGAAGAACACCGAGGGAGCGATCTCCTACAACGAATTGTCGTTCGCCATGCAGGAAGGACTGTTCGCCGCCCAGATCAAAACCCCGGCGAGCCGGAAATCGTTGCGTCCGGTGCGCATCGGCGCCGACACGGTCGGCAAGACCATCACGAATGTCAAGATCGTCGGCAAAGGCAACGACCTCGTGCTGGATACCACGTCCTTCTACAACCCCACCCAGCCCGATGTCTACCCGATCGTCATGGTCACCTACGAGATCGTCTGCTCGAAATACCCCAACGCGGACGTGGGCCAGGCGGTCAAGGCGTTCCTGCAGGCGGCCGTCGGTCCGGGCCAGGTCGATCTCGACAAGAACGGCTACATCCCACTACCGTCCGACTTCCAATCACGAGTCTTCACCGCGGTCGACGCGATCACCTCTGCACCGATAGGGAATGCGGGCTAAGGCTTTTCGAGTATCAGGTCTACTTCCGCGTCTTTCGATCTCGTTGCCGCCACCAGGCGGAGACGAATATCGACATCGCGGCGACCAGGCCTATCAACACCCATAGCACGACGGCTTGGTCGATCCAGGAACCGTACGGTGGGCTACCCGGCAGGATGCTGCGCAGCGGGACGATGGCGAACAGCATCGCGCCGTACCAGGTGATGAACGGCGGTATGAACGAGGTCCTTCCCAGAGCCATCGGGATGGCCACCCACAGCGCCAGAATCGGCAGCGTGATGAGTACCAGGCACACGCCGACATCGAAGATCAGCGGGCCCTTGGCCCGGTGCAACGTGATGATCACATTGTCCAGGACATTGGGGTCGGCGTCGTCAGGGTCGTGCACGCGGGTGACGCTGGCGTCCCAGCCATCCAGCTTTCCGGTCACTTCCACACGGGCGGGGGCTTTTTCGCGGTTCTGGCCGGTTCCGGTGAACACGTCGGCCGCGATGACCTCCGTTTTGTACGTGTCGAAGGGCCAGTTACCGGGATCGCCGTGCGCCTCGATGGTGGTGGTGACTTGCCCCGGCGCTTTTCCTACCGGGTACTGCAGGTCGCCGAGGTCGTTGTCGGGATACAGCCGGACGGCCGCGTCGGTGGTCAGCACACCGAAGTTCTTGTCGTACAGCGAATCTTTCGGGTAGACAAGCACATTCACCGTCAGACGATTCGCCACGGTTTTCAGGTCGCTCAGGTTCACCTGCACGACGCTGTCCTCGGCCTCGACCTTGCTGAAATCCACCGCCGGAAGCGGCGGCGCCGATTTGGCCAATAGGTGCACCGCAATCAGGGACAGGACGTAGACACTCACCAAGGCCACGAGAATCGCGAAGGCGATCGCGATTTGCCGTCCGCGCGACTCAGGCTTCGACGGCGGCAACGGCGGAGCTTCAGCAGTCATGAGACATCACCACCACGAGTTGGACGAGTAGTTTGAGGCCTTCCCGGCAGGCACGGCCAGATGCTAGCAGTCGCGCGGGGCTGTTCAGGGGATAACGACCGCGAATTGCTGCATCACCGTGGTTTTCGCCGTGCCGAACCCGGGCGCACTCGCGGGTGCCTCCAGATGGATGGCCACCAAAAATGCCTTGGTGTTCGTCCAGATGTGGGTGATGCGGTCGGCGAACACGACCCCATCTGCGGTGCCGCTGAGCAACTGGCTGCTGTAGCCGCAGAACTGCGCCGCCTCAACGGTGTCCCGGACGCCGGGCTTGGCGGTGCGCATTTCGGCGCCGTAGCGCAGGAACGCCCCGCCGGGATCGAGGTCGGTCGGGGTGATGGTCACCCGCACCGATAGGCCGTCGGGCCCGGTCGAGGCCAATGCCACATCCCCGGAGCCGGGGGCCGAGCTCCAGCCCTCGGGCAGCGGCACCGTGAGCTTGGGGGCCACCGGATTCGACACCGAAGCCGTGGTCATCCGGCCGTTGCCGGTGGACGGCGGCAAGCACGCCAGGGCGTTCGGCGGAATCTGGTCGGGCAGTGTGGCCTCGACGCCGGGCACCGGTTCCGCCGGGTCGGATCGGCGTGGTGCACCAGACGTCGTCGGCGCCGGCGTCTTCGTCGGCGACGACGTTGCGCTGGCCCGAATAGCGGTGCCGTCCGTGGTTTTTCCGCATCCCACGACGACGCATGCCAGCACAAAGATCACGCCCGCCGCGGCAAGCGGGACGCGCCTAGCTCGTCGTGACCGTTCAGTCGCGCGAAAACGCAAGCGCAAGTTCAGTTTCCACGTCATGGTAGGGCCGGCCGGACAAGTCGATGGTGACCGCAGCGATGGTGCCGCCGGTGAAGGTGAACGGCGCTTTGTAACGGCTGGATACTCCGGAACCGCCGTTGCGGCCAACGGTGATGCCGGCCCCCGCCAAACCGAACGTCCCCGGGTGGCTGGTCACGTCGGCGAGCGTGCCGACCACCTCGTCGTCGATGAACAGGGTGACGTCACCCAGTGGCGTATGGCTGTTCGGCACCGTTCCCGTCCTCGCGTAGCTGGCGCCGAGCAGGTGTCTGCCCAACGGCACCGCACCCGAGGAGGAAACCAGCTGCTGGCGCTCGCCCAGGAAGTTGTAGACGTAGTGCAGGCGTCCGTCCTGGATGAAGAGCACATGCCCGCCGTGCGCGCCGCCCTGCTTGAACAGCACCCCCTCGGCGCCGGTGGTGTCCACGGTCACGTCGGCCAGCACGCCGAAGGAGCGGCCGCGGATTTCGGCGGCGGCGCCGATTCCGACTTCCGCGCAGTCCGGGTAGTAGATGTAGCTGGTCCGCTCGCCGGACAGGTAGGGCCGGAAGCGGGTCAACGTTTCCATCATGTTGAGATCGGCCAGCGGCAGGCCGTTGTATTTGGCGGCCTCCGAAAACCACAGCGCCTTAAGCTCTTCCAGCTTGTCGGGTTGCTCGGCGGCCAGGTCGTGGCACTGGCTGCGGTCTGCCTCGATGTGAAACAGCTCCCAGCGGTCGGTGTCGAAATGCGACCAGCCCGCTGGCGAGGCCGCGTGCACGGTGTTGGCGAACCAGCCCTCGTGCCAGATGCCGCGGGTGCCCAGCATGGTGTAGAACTGCGTCTGCTTTCCGGTGTCGGCGGCTGAATCCGCAAGGGCGGCCTTGAAACTCATGCCTTCCAGCGGCTTCTGCGCAATGCCTTTGACCGTGTCCGGCGGCGTCACATTCAGCAGATCGTAGACCGTCGGAGTGATGTCGGAAACGTTGACGTAGTTGTCGCGAACCTCGCCGTGCGCCGCAATTCCGTTGGGCCACGAGATGATTGCCGAGTCGGCGATACCCCCCTCGTGCGAGGCGTAGCGCTTGTAGAGCTTGTAGGGCGTGTTGAAGGCCATCGCCCACCCGATCGGGTAATGGTTGTAGGTCTCCGGTCCGCCGAGGTGGTCGAAGACCTTCATGCTCTCTTCGACGGTGTCGATGTAGCCGTTGAAGAACTTGCCCTCGTTCACCGATCCGTTCGGACCGCCCTCACCGCTGGCGCCGTTGTCGGAGATCACCACGATGATGGTGTTGTCCAGCTGCCCGGACTCCTCGAGATAGTCCAGGACGCGGCCGATCTGGGCGTCGGTGTAGCTCAGGAAGCCGGCGAACACCTCGGCCATCCGGGAGAACAGCTTCTTCTCTTCGTCGTTGAGCGAGTCCCAGGGCCGCACCGTGTCCTGCAACGGCCACGGCTCGCCGTTGGGCCCCTTGACATCCAGATACGGATTGACCGGGGACAGTTCGGTGTCGGGCGGCACGATCCCCATCGACTTCTGCTTTTCCAGCACGACCTCGCGATAGCGTTCGTAGCCCATGTCGAACCGGCCGGCGTATTTGTCGGCCCACTCTTTGAAGACGTGATGCGGTGCGTGTCCGGCGCCGGGGCACACATAGCTGAACCAGGGCTTGTCGGGCGCAATCACCTTGGCATCGCGAATGAATTCGATCGTCTTGTCAGCGATGTCCTTGGACAGGTGATAGCCGTCCTCGGGGGTGCCGGGCGGGTTCACCGGGTGGTTGTCGTAGACCAGGTCGGGATACCACTGGTCGGTCTCGCCGCCCATGAATCCGTAGAACCGCTCGAAACCACGTGAGGTGGGCCAGTGCCGCTTCGTCGAGGCCATGCTGCACTCCTCGAGCGGCGTGAGGTGCCACTTGCCGACACAGTAAGTGTTGTAACCACGTTCGGCGAGCACCTCGGAGACCAGCGCGGTGTCATTCGGGATCCGGCCGTTGCAGTTCGGGAAACCGTCGGTGAATTCTTCAATCGTGGCCATGCCCACCGTGGTGGCGTTGCGGCCGGTCAGCAGCGACGCTCGGGTCGGTGAGCACAGCGCGGTGGTGTGAAACTGCGACAACCGGATGCCGCGCTCGGCAATCCGGGTCATGGCAGGCATCTCGACCAAGCCGCCGAAGCAGTCCCAGGTCGCGATGCCGGTGTCATCCCAGACCAGATAGAGGACGTTCGGCGAGTTCTCCGGCGCGGTCGGTGCGGCGTACGGACCCCAGTCCGGCTCCGAGTCGCGAATGTCCAGCTCGATCTTGCCTTGAAACGCTCGGGAGTCAGGAGACATGGGCCGAGCGTAACGGTGCCCTCAGCTCGGCACAGCGAAACGCCCGAGACCTCAAGGTCTCGGGCGTTTCGGTGTCGCTTGGGGCTACTTGGCCTTTACTTCGCCTTCTCCAAGATCTCGACGAGGCGCCAGCGCTTAGTCGCCGACATCGGCCGCGTCTCCATCAGCGCGACGCGGTCGCCGACACCGGCGGTGCTGTTCTCGTCGTGCGCCTTGACCTTCTTGGTGGTCCGGATGATCTTGCCGTACAACGCGTGACGCATACGGTCTTCGAGCTCGACCACGATGGTCTTCTCCATCTTGTCGCTCACCACATAACCGATGCGGGTCTTGCGCTGGCCACGCGTCTTCGGATTGGCCGGTGTGTTCTTGGGGCCCTTGTCTTTCGACCCGCCATCCTTCGCAGCGGCCTTCTTGGGCGCGGCCTTAGCTTCTGCCATCACGATTCCTTACCGTCGGGTCCGGACGCCAGGCCCAGCTCTCGTTCACGCAGCACGGTGTACACACGTGCGATTTCATGACGCACCGTGCGCAGCCGGCGGTTGTTGGTCAGCTGTCCGGTCGCCGTCTGGAAACGGAGGTTGAACAGCTCCTCCTTGGATTCGCGCAGGCGTTCGGTCAGCTCCTCTTCGGTGAGCTCACGCAGTTCGCCTGGCGAAATGCCCACTGCCATCAGAACTGATCCTCTCGGGTGATGATGCGTGCCTTGATCGGCAATTTGTGGATTGCCCGGGTCAGCGCCTCGCGAGCGGTCTGCTCGTTGGGGTAGCTGAGCTCGAACAGCACCCGGCCCGGCTTGACGTTGACCACCCACCACTCCGGGGACCCTTTACCCGAACCCATCCGGGTTTCGGCGGGCTTCTTGGTCAGCGGACGGTCCGGGAACACGTTGATCCACACCTTGCCGCCACGCTTGATGTGCCGGTTGATCGCGATACGCGCTGACTCGATCTGCCGGTTGGTGACATAGGCGTGCTCGAGGGCCTGGATTCCGTAGTCGCCGAAGTTCACCTCTGTGCCACCACTGGCAATGCCGCGCTGGCGTGGATGGTGCTGCTTGCGGTGCTTAACCCTGCGGGGAATCAACATGATTCAGCTCTCCGTGCTCTCCGTGCTCTGCGGTTCGGGAGCAGGCGCACTCTCGGCCGCGGCGGACTCTTCGGCGCCCGCGGCCCGTCCAGCCTCAGTGCTGGTGGCCGTGGTACCCGACGCGCCGCTGCGGCGCGGGCGGGTGCCCGACGGCCGTTCGCGGCGCGGACGATCGGCGCCTGCCGGCGCGGCAGCGGCCAATTCGCGCTTGCCGCCGACGATGTCGCCCTTGTAAATCCACACCTTCACACCGATCCGGCCGAAGGTGGTCTTGGCCTCGTACAGGCCGTAGTCGATGTCGGCGCGCAGGGTGTGCAGCGGAACGCGGCCCTCGCGGTAGAACTCCGAACGGCTCATCTCGGCGCCACCGAGGCGACCGGAGCACTGCACCCGGATGCCCTTCACGTTGGGTTGGCGCATTGCAGACTGGATGGACTTGCGCATCGCCCGGCGGAACGCCACGCGGTTGCTCAACTGCTCGGCAACCCCCTGGGCCACCAATTGCGCCACCGATTCCGGGTTTTTGACCTCGAGGATGTTGAGCTGGACCTGCTTCTTGGTCAGCTTCTCCAGATCGGACCGGATGCGGTCGGCCTCGGTGCCGCGGCGCCCGATGACGATCCCGGGACGAGCGGTGTGGATGTCGACCCGGACCCGATCGCGGGTGCGCTCGATCTCCACATCGGCGATCCCGGCACGCTCCAGACCGGTGGACAGCAGCCGACGGATCGCGACGTCTTCTTTGACGTAGTCGGCGTACTGCTTGTCCGCGTACCAGCGCGACTTCCAGTCGGTCGTAATGCCCAGCCGGAAGCCATGCGGATTAATCTTTTGGCCCACTAGTCTGAGCCTCCCTTCGCATCAGAAGTCTCAGACGTTGGCTTGGAAGCTTGAGCAGTTTCTGCTTTTGCCTCAGCGGATTTCGCCGCAGCCTTCTTGGCAGGCGCCTTCTTCGCAGGCGCCTTGGTGGCCTTTGGACCAGAACTAGCCTTCTTTGCCGGTGCCTTCGCGGCGGCCTTGCTGGCCTCCGCACGACGAGCCCTCGTCGACTTGGCCGACCGCTCGTCGGAGACCGGACGACTTTCCAACACAACGGTGATGTGGCTGGTGCGCCGGCGGATCCGGAACGCACGGCCCTGGGCACGCGGACGGATGCGCTTGGCGGTCGGGCCGCCGTCGGCGTAGACCGTGGCGACTACCAGAGTCGCCGGGTCCAATCCGCTGTTGTTCTGCGCGTTGGCCGCCGCACTGGCGATCACCTTGGCGACCGGCTCACTGGCGGCCTGCGGCGTCCACCGCAAGATGTCGAGCGCGTCGGTCACCGACTTGCCCCGTACCAGGTCGATTACCCGGCGCGCCTTGGTCGGCGAAACCCGCACGAACCGTGCTACGGCCGTCGCCGACGGAAACTCAGTAGTGGTGGTGCTCATCGCCGTTTGGCCTTTCGGTCGTCCTTGATGTGCCCCTTGAAGGTGCGCGTCGGCGCGAACTCACCAAGCTTGTGGCCCACCATCGACTCGGTGACGAACACGGGGACGTGCTTGCGCCCGTCGTGCACCGCGAAGGTGTGGCCGATGAAGTCCGGAATGATCGTCGAACGACGCGACCAGGTCTTGATGACCTGCTTGCTGTTCTTCTCGTTCTGTACGTCGACCTTCTTCAGCAGATGGTCGTCGACGAACGGTCCCTTTTTCAGGCTACGTGGCATGTGTTACTCCTCGACTTCCTAGCGACCGTGCTTCTTGCCGGTGCGCCGGCGTCGGACGATGAGCTTGTTACTGGCCTTATTCGGGTGGCGGGTGCGGCCTTCCGGCTTACCCCACGGGCTGACCGGGTGGCGACCACCAGAGGTCTTGCCCTCACCACCACCGTGCGGGTGGTCCACCGGGTTCATCACGACACCACGGACGGTCGGACGCTTGCCCTTCCAGCGCATCCGGCCGGCCTTGCCCCAGTTGATGTTTGCCTGTTCGGCGTTACCCACCTCGCCGACGGTTGCGCGGCAGCGCACGTCGACGCGGCGAATCTCACCGCTGGGCATACGCAGCGACGCGTAGGTGCCCTCTTTACCGAGCAGCTGGATGCTCGATCCGGCCGAACGCGCCAGCTTGGCGCCGCCGCCCGGCCGCAGCTCCACGGCGTGGACCAAAGTACCGGCCGGGATGTTGCGCAGCGGCAGGTTGTTGCCCGGCTTGATGTCGGCGTTGGCACCAGACTCCACCACATCACCCTGCGAGAGACCCTGCGGCGCAACGATGTAGCGCTTCTCGCCATCCAGGAAGTGCAGCAACGCGATGTTGGCGGTCCGGTTGGGGTCGTACTCGATGTGCGCGACCTTGGCATTGACGCCGTCTTTGTCGTTGCGCCGGAAGTCGATCACCCGGTACGCACGCTTGTGACCACCACCCTTGTGACGAGTGGTGATGCGGCCGTGCGCATTGCGTCCGCCACGACCGTGCAGCGGGCGCACCAACGACTTCTCCGGCTCCGAACGAGTGACCTCGCCGAAGTCGGATACGCTCGAGCCGCGACGACCGGGGGTCGTCGGCTTGTATTTGCGAATTGCCATGTCTAATCAAGTCTCTCTTCTCGCGCCCGGCTAGGCCGGCGCTCCGAACAGGTCAATCGGCTTGCTGCCCGGGGCCAGGGTGACAATCGCACGCTTGGTGCCCTTGCGCTTGCCGAACCCCGTCCGGGTGCGCTTGCGCTTGCCCTGCCGGTTCAAGGTGTTCACCGAGACGACCTTGACGGAGAAGATCTTCTCAATCGCGATCTTGATCTGCGTCTTGTTCGAATCGGGGCGCACCACGAAGGTGTACACGTTGTCGTCGAGCAGTGCGTACGACTTCTCCGAGATCACTGGGGCCAGGATGATGTCGCGAGGGTCAGTGACGGTCGCCATCAGGCCGAAACCTCCACATCGTTGTTTTCAGCGGTTCCCGTTGCCGCGGCGATGTAGGCATTGAGCGCCTCAACGCTGAACACCACGTCGTCGGAGCGCAGCACGTCATAGGTGTTGAGCTGGTCGGGCGCCAAGATGTGCACGCCGGGCAGGTTGCGCACGCTCTTCACACCGGCCTCGTCGCTGCGGCCGATGACGACCAGCACCTGCTTGCGGTCGGTCAGCGTGCTCAGAAATGCCTTGGCGCTCTTGGTGGAAGGGGTCTGACCCGTCAACAGCTCGGTGATCGCGTGGATGCGACCGTTGCGTGCCCGGTCGGACAACGCCCCGCGCAATGCCGCGGCGATCATCTTCTTGGGGGTGCGCTGGCTGTAGTCGCGCGGCTTGGGACCGTGCACAACACCACCACCGGCGAACTGCGGGGCCCGTGTCGAACCCTGACGGGCGCGTCCAGTCCCCTTCTGCCGGTAGGGCTTGCGGCCACCACCGCTGACCTCACCACGAGTCTTCGTCGAGTGCGTACCCTGGCGGGCCGCCGCGCGCTGCGCGGTGACCACCTGGTGCATCAGGGCGATATTGGCCGGGGCATCGAACAACTCGGCGGGCAGCTCGATGGAGCCGTCGACCTTGCCGTCCGGTGTCTTGACGTCAATCTTTACCGCTGCCATTACTTCTCACCTCGTTTGATCGCAGTGCGGACCACGACGAGTCCACCGGTGCGGCCGGGGACCGCGCCCTTGATCAACAGCACGCCGTTCTCGGCATCGACCTTGTGCACCACCAGGTTCTGCACGGTCACCCGGTCGCTACCCATCCGGCCGGACATCCGCGTGCCCTTGAAGACGCGCGAGGGAGTGGCACAGCCGCCGATGGAACCCGGACGGCGGTGCACTGCCTGGGCGCCGTGGCTGGCGCCTTGGCCCTTGAAGCCGTGCCGCTTCATGGTGCCGGCGAAGCCCTTGCCCTTGGAGGTACCGGTCACATCGACATAGGCGCCGTCGGCGAAGATCTCCGCCGTCAGCTCCTGGCCGACCTCGTATTCGGCGGCCGCTTCCGGGTTGTCCAGCCGAAACTCCGCCAGGTGCCGACGGGGGTTAACGCCCGCGGCTGCGTACTGGCCGGTGACCGGCTTGCTGACTTTCCGCGGGCTGATCTCGCCATAGGCCAACTGCACGGCGCTGTAGCCGTCGAGTTCCGGGGTGCGGATGCGCGTCACCACGTTGGGCCCCGCCTTCACGACGGTCACCGGGACAACTTTGTTGTTCTCGTCGAACACCTGCGTCATGCCCAGCTTGGTACCCAGAATGCCTTTTCTTGCCATGAGTTCTGGATCTCCTACTGGATGTTGACGTCGACACTGGCCGGAAGATCGATGCGCATTAGCGCGTCAACGGTCTTCGGCGTCGGATCGAGAATGTCGATCAACCGCTTGTGTGTCCGCATTTCGAAGTGCTCTCGCGAGTCCTTGTACTTATGCGGCGAACGGATGACGCAATAGATGTTCTTCTCGGTCGGCAGCGGCACCGGCCCTACGACGCTGGCACCTGTGCGGACGACGGTCTCGACGATCTTGCGCGCCGAGGCGTCAATAGCCTCATGGTCGTAGGCCTTAAGCCTGATGCGGATCTTCTGTCCCGCCACGCTTCTCCTACCCTCGCTCCTCTTGAGGCCCGTATCCGGGCCTGGTGCCCCCGGCGCGCTTTCGACGCGGCCCGTCTGAGGCCGATCGAGCGTCGCGCCGGTTAATGCGCCGCTGTTTACCTGTCGTGGTCCACCGGTCCCCGCGCTCGGGCGTGTCACCCGCACGCAGCCTCATCCGCGGCCAAAATTCGTAGCCGATAAGGATGGGACCGGACGCGCCCGTTTGGGCGCTGGTCGCATGCCCGTCCAGGCGCAAACCTGGCGCAAGGCAACCCGAACAGTATGCCTTAGATCATCGCTTCGGCCAAATCCCGGCCTAAATCTCGCTACCAGGACAGATAGGCGATTTCGAATAGCTATAAGGACAGCGGTTCTTAGCCGATGGTCACCCGGCACTTACGGTCAGATCGGGTCGTAAAACCGGGCAAGGGGGGCCATGAGCACACCGATTGTGGACGCGGCCGCGAAGGTGTTCACCGACCCCACCGCCTTCACCGACGAGGCGCGATTACATGCGGCGCTGACCCACTTACGCACGCACGCGCCGGTGTCCCTGGTCGACTATCCGCCCTACCGACCGTTCTGGGCGATCACCAAGCACGCCGACATCATGGATATCGAGCGCGCCAACGACCTGTTCATCAGCGAAGCCAGGACGCTGCTTGCCCCCGCCGAGGCCGACGCTCTCGCCCGGGCCCGGCTCGATGCCGGAATGGGCATGCGCACGCTGGTCCACATGGACGACCCCGAACACCGCGTGTTTCGCACCATCGGCGCCGACTGGTTTCGACCCAAGGCGATGCGAGCGCTGAAGGTTCGCGTCAACGAGCTGGCCAAGATCCATGTCGACAAGATGATTGCCTCGGGCCCCGAATGCGACTTCGTCGAGGAGGTCGCGGTGAACTATCCGCTGTACGTGATCATGTCGCTGCTCGGTCTGCCCGAATCGGACTTTCCACGCATACTCGCGCTCACCCAGGAGCTCTTCGGCGCCAGCGACGTCGACCGTCGCCGGGGCAGCACACCCATGGAGCGGCTCGAGGTGGTGCACGATTTATTCGATTATTTCACCGCACTCACCGCTCGCCGACGCAAACAGCCAACCGAAGACCTGGCTTCAGCGATCGCCAATGCCCGAATCGACGGCGAGCTACTGTCCGACGCCGACGCCGCGTCCTACTACGTCATCGTCGCCACCGCCGGCCACGACACCACCAGCTCGACGATCGCCGGCGGTCTGCACGCGCTGATCGAAAACCCCGATCAGCGACAGCGATTGACCGACGACCTGGGACTGATGCCGCTGGCCGCCGACGAAATGATCCGCTGGGTGACCCCGGTCAAGGAATTCATGCGCACCGCCGCAGCCGACACCACTATCCGCGGAGTGGCAATCGCCAAGGGAGAATCGGTGTATCTGTCCTATGTTTCAGCCAACCGCGACGAGGAGGTGTTCGACGATCCGTTCCGCTTCGACATCGGCCGGAATCCGAACAAGCACTTGGCATTTGGCTATGGCGTTCACTTCTGCCTGGGCGCCGCCCTGGCCCGCATGGAGGTCAACGGATTCTTCGCCGAACTGTTGCCGCGGCTGAAATCCATTGAGCTCAGTGGAGAACCGGCACTGATCGCGACGACATTCGTCGGCGGGCTCAAGCACCTGCCGATTCGATACTCGCCGCGTTAGCCCTGCCCTGCGCACGCTGAACGTGCAGAAAGCCATCGACGGCCGCGAGCGCGCATTCCCGGTAATCGAAATCCGGCAACGTGGACAGACGCCCCAGCACCAGCGGACCGATCAGCAGGGCGATGGCCCGGGATCGGTCCACCTCACCCAGTTCCGCCGCCTCTGGGCAATCGAACAGGGCGTCGAACGGCGCCGCGTACTGCAAGGCGATGCGTTCGCGAAGTGTGGTGATCGCCGGGCTGTCGGCGGAACGCGTGTGATCAGGTTCTGGCAAACCTTCTAGGTCGCGGCCCAGCGCCAACCAGGACATCGCCGTCATGACAGCGGGCGCTTGGGCCACCGATTCGGCTTGAGCCAGCACCAGGGCGACAAGCCGGTCCCGCAGCGGACCTTCGTCGGGCGGCGTCGGGGAGGGTGGGATGAGGCTGTTGAATGCGGCGGCCAGCAAATCGTTTCCACTCGGGAAGTGGCGATACAGGGTGGCCCTGGCTACGTTGGCGGTACGGGTGACCGCTTCCACGGTCACCGCGCTGGGTCCCCCGGACCGCAGCAGCGCCGCGGCGGCTTCGAGCAAGCGAGCCTTCGATCGCGCTGGGCGGGGATCGGTACTTCCCTCGGTGATTGTGACTCGCCTCCTTGTTTAGAACCAAGACTATCGGTCTACCTACGAGACTATTGGTCTCAAAACTTCGTACGCCCCCGAAAGGAGGCGCATCCCATGGTCAATGTCCTGTTCCGGCCTGACCAGCGTACTAATGCGGTAAGCATCGGCGGTAGCCCTCGCGCGCGAGCCTGGACACTTGCGGTCGCCTGCATGGCTGTCGCGCTGGTCGTTGCGTCGATGACGGCACTGAACACCGCGCTCGGTGACCTCGCGGTGGCGACCTCGGCGACGCAGTCGCAGCTGAACTGGATCGTCGACGGCTACACCGTGGCCCTGGCGTGTCTGCTTCTGCCCGCCGGGGCGATCGGTGATCGTTACGGCAGGCGCGGCGCACTGCTGATCGGTTTGGTGATTTTTGCGCTCGGGTCGGCGACGCCGGCGATATTGCACAGTCCGCTGCAGATCATTGTGGGGCGCGCGGTCGCCGGTGTCGGCGCGGCCTTCGTCATGCCCGCGACGCTGTCGCTGCTGACCGTGGCCTACCCGAAAGACGATCGCATGAAGGCCGTCGGCATCTGGGCCGGCACGGCCGGTTCCGGCGGGGTCTTCGGGTTGATCGGTTCCGGCCTGCTGCTTCGCTTTTGGGATTGGCACGCGATCTTCTGGTCACTGGGTATCGCCGGGCTGGTGATCTTCGCCCTGGCGTGCACGGTCTCGCCGTCGCGCGACGACGCGGCTCCCCGCATCGATACGCTGGGTGCAGTCCTGATCGGCGCCGCCGTCGCGGTTGCGGTGGCCGCCATCCTGGAAGCTCCCAATCGGGGCTGGGACGATCCGCTGGTCTGGGGTGGAATTGGCGCGGGAGCGCTCATCGCGGCGCTGTTCGGCGTTGTCGAACTCCGGCGCAAACACCCGCTTCTCGACGTTCGGCTGTTCGCCGACCCCAACTTCGCCACCGGAGTGGCAGCGATCGTGATTCTGTTCGGCGCGACGTTCGGGTTCTTCTATATCGGCATGCAGTACGTCCAACAGATCATGGGCTATTCACCGCTGACCACGGCAATTGCGTTCGGCCCGTTCATGATCCCGTTGGGCATCTTCTCGGCGCTGTCATTTTGGTATGTGCCCAAACTCGGGCTGCGCCGTGTGCTGTTCATCGGCACCCTGCTGATGGCAGTTGGTTTCGCATGCATGTACGGACTGGACCTGCATTCGACGTATTCCCAATTCGCTTGGCCGACATTGATCCTGGCCACCGGAATCGGAATCTGCACGGCGCCGACGACTTCGGCGATCATGGGCGCGGTCCCAGACGAAAAGCAGGGAGTCGCCTCCGCGGTGAACGACACTTCGCGGGAGATGGGCGGGGCGTTGGGAATCGCCGTGGCGGGTTCGATTCTGGCCGGACGCTATTCCCACGAGCTCGCGCCGCAATTGGCGAGCTTCCCGCCGGCGGTGCGCGGCCCGGCCACCGACTCACTCGCCAAGGCCGTCGAGGTGGCCGGCCAACTCGGGCCGCAAGGAGTCAAGCTCGCCGAGCTCAGCAAGACCGCATTCCTCACGGCCATGCATGCGTCCACGATCGTGATGGCGGTGATCGTTGCCGTGATTTCGGTGCTGATCGGGCTGTGGGCTCCAGGACGAGACGGGAGACAGCTGCGCCTGGTGCGCCGGATTCTCTCCCGCCGGCGATAGCCGGCCACTCAGCGGACGAATTCCGCGGCGCGGTGCCCGAGCATCACGATGGTCGCGTGCGGTCCCCGACTGGTGATGCTGGGCAGGATGGAGCCGTCGATCACCCACAGGTTGTCGATCCCGCGCACGTGGCACCGAGGGTCGACCACCGCGTGCGGGTCACCCTCGACACCCATCGGGGCGCTGGAAACCAAGTGCTGCGAGGTCGCCCACGCGGGTGGGCCGACATATGTTGCGGCGCTGGACAGTTCGCGGACTAGTTCGGCGCCTCGCCTTAACGTCGCGACGTCCTGCGGCTCGCTGTCGTAGCGGTGCTCGATCCGCGGGGCCACGGCCGGATCCGCCGACACGAGAGATATGCGCCCTCGGGCCCGCGGCTGCATCAGCGCTACCCCGATATGCGGCCAGTCGGGATGACCCGCGGTGCCGTCACCGGTCATCGCGACGAAGCCGCCCGTGTACGGTCTGATCTCCATATCGTCGGCGTTAAGCACCACCTCCAGCACGGGCCGGCCGCTGGCCACCGTCCAATCGGTGGGCAACACCCACTCGGGGTGATCGCTGCAGGACATCCCCACCGGGAGCGACGCCACCACCGGCACGCCGGCCGCGCGCAGCATCGCCTCATCGCCGATGCCGGAAAGCATCAACAAGTGTGCCGATTGAATAGCACCGGCGCACAGTACAATTCGGTCAGCAGTAAGACTCTGCGGGCCGTGTGGCCCCACTGCGTCGACACCTACGGCGGCGGTACCACTGAACCGCAACTGCGCCGCACGCGTCTGCGCCAGCAATGTCAGGTTTGATCGCCCCAGGGCGGGAAGCAGGTATCCCGCGCCCGATCCGATCCTGATGCCGTCGACGATGTTGAGCGGAACAGCACCGACGCCCGCCACCAGCTCTGGCCCGCAATCATTGAGGTCGGCGATCCAGGAAAACCCGGCGCCCTGCGCCGCCGCGATGAAACGTTCAGTGGTGCCGGTCATTTCGTGCGTCCGGCGAACCAGGATCGGACCGTCATCGCCATGGGCGGGACCAGTGAAATCCAGGTCGGTTTCAATGGCGCGGAAATGGTCGATGACGTCGGACCACGCCCAGCCCGGTATCGGGGCCCGATCGAAATCGCGTGGCAATCCGCGGCAGAAATATCCGCCATTGATTGCCCCCGAACCCCCGACCGTCGCCCCACGCACGATCGACAGTTCGCGAACGGGCTCATCGGTGAGCCGGGTCTGATAGCGCTGCACCAGCGGGCTGCCGGCCCCGATCGGCAGCTGCAGTCCATTGGTGGTTTGGGCGAGCAACCCCGGATCGGCGAGCGCGGGCCCGGCTTCCAGGACGGTCACGGCGCAGCTGGGATCGGCGGAAAGACGTTCGGCAACAACCGATCCAGCACTTCCGGCGCCGACGATCAGCACATCGCAGTGCGTGGTGGTCACGGCGGCGGCTAGCTCCGGATCTGCGGCTTGAGGGCGCGCAGGTTGCGCTCGCGCACCACGCCCCACCACAGCCCGAGGCCGTAAGCCAAGTCGTCAATACGCTTGAGCAACAGATAGGTCAGCAGCCCGATCGGCTCGGCCTCGTCGCCGGTGGCGTCGCGGCGTCGGAGCCAATCCACCACGCCGTCCATCACCGCCGCGACCACCACCACGTGCCTGCAGTGGCGCGACACGATCGCCGCGAGCAAGGCCACCGGCCAATAGTGCCGACAGATGGCCGATGCCAGCTGCAGCGCCGCCGACCACAGTCCGCGCGCCGCGATCACCAGAACGTCGGCAAAGGAGGTCTGCGCGCCGCGCATGGCTTTGGCGATGCGCCGACCGGTGAACACGGCGATCAAGATCGACGCCAACTGGGAAAGGCTCGTCCCGAGTGCCATCAGTATCCAGGCCATCAGCGCCCACCCCGAGATCACCACCGGAGCCGTCTTGTCGGGGTGGCGCACCGACAGCGGAGCCGCAGATCCGCCGTAGAATGCCTTGCGCGCGAGCCAATCCCGTAATTGTGTGCGGTGATCGTGCGCGACCAGTGCGATCGGCTCGTAGCGTAACCGCGCGCCCGCCTCGATCAGCCGCCAGCACAGGTCGACGTCCTCGCCGGACGGCATGGTCTCGTCGAACCCGCCGACGTCGCAGATGGCCGAGCGGCGGCAGATGATCGCGGCGCTGGGCACGTAGGACACCGTGCTGTGGGGTATCACGGGCGCCTCACGCTGCCCGAGGTCGAGGGAGGAGTGCACCGCCTCATAGCGCGCCACCACGTTCTCGCTGTGCGCCAGACCCACGATGCGCGGGGCCACCAGTGCCACGGTGGGGTCGCAGAAATGACCGAGGAGGGCTTCCAGCCAGCCTCGGCGCGGCGAGACATCGGAGTCCAGGAACGCCACGAAGTCGGTGGTGGACGCCGCCAGCCCGGTATTGCGCGCTGCCGCCGGCCCCTTGCTGCGGGGGTGGTACAACACCTCGATATCGCAGTGGGTGCCGACGAAGTCTTCCGCCTCGATGGGCGACAACGAACCGTCGTCCACCACGATCACGCGCAGGCCGCGCAACGAGTTCAACAAGCGTCGCACCCCAGAAACGTTGTCCCGCACCGGGATTACCACCGTGACATCACGATGCGAAGGCCCGCCGGCTGGGCGCGGATGTGCGACGGTGGCGTCCAGCAGGGTGCGGGCCAGCTGGGCACTGAGGTCGTCGCGAACCTTCAGCCGGCCGTCCGAGAGCATGTCTTGGGCGGCGGGGCCCAGCTTGAGCAGTCGGGTCGGTGAGCCGCCGAGCAGGGCCGAGCCGTCGCCGAGCACCCGCACGCGGCGATCGACCTGGACGGCGAACCCGTCCGGCAACCGAGGCTGACTCATGTCAGCATCCCGTCGGGGCCGGGTGACCAACGCGCGATCCGGCGCACACACCCGTCGATCATCTCGGAGAAGATGCGCTTGCCCTCGGCCGCGGTCGCTGTGGTCGGGTCCCCCAAGACGCCCACCGAGCTGACCGCCGCGACTCCACCACTGCGCATCGTCGGGAGCAACTCGGGCAACGGCGCCCGGTTCCCGGCCAGCCATCGGTCGGTCAGCACATCGGACGGCGAGATATGCAGCAACAGCGATGTTTCGGTATGGCCGGCGTGGGCGTCGCCGCCCGCGGTGGCGCAGGGGCACCAGCCGATGTCGCGACCTTCGGCGCGAAGGGTGCTCACCGCGCGGTGCAACGCTTCCGTGTTGCCGCCGTGGCCGTTGACGAAGACCAGGCGCTGCGCCCAGCAGGCGGCCGACCTGCCGTACTCGACCAGCAGCATCGTCAAGGCTTCGGTGCCGATGGAGATGGTTCCGGGGAAACTCTGGTGCTCACCGCTGGCGCCGTAGGCGATGGCCGGCGCCACCAACCACGCCTGCTCAAGGCGTGCCCCGGCCCCCCGGGCGACTGCGGCCGCGATCCTGGTGTCGGTGTCCAACGGCAGGTGCGGACCATGTTGCTCAGTCGACCCCAGCGGGACCATGATCGACGGCGAAGTGCTTAATAGCTCGCTCGACGTCGCAGCTCCGAATTCGCCGAGTACGGGCACTCGGTGATGGTAGGACGAATTCACCTGGCGTGCACCAATTGTTGTGCGTTCACAGTTATTTTTTTTCTGGGCTGTTCATCGAGGCGCCGAAATTCGGCTCGTCCGTCACGGTTGCCCCGCGCGTATCACAATTTTCGCACACGTCGATTTTCGCTGGCAATAGCACATCGCGCCATTTGGGTGGCACTGCGGCGACAACCGTGACGACCCTCCAGCTCAATATCAGGGAAACCCGGCCGACTTACCCGCTATTCCTGGGGCGCCGCCGAGATCGTTGGGTTACGCCCGCCCGACCGGGGGGACGCCCAACGCCCGGGTGAAGCCGTCCGGCACCAGAATGTCGTCCGGACTCAGGTCGTGGACCGAGGCGTGCCCCAGCCCCATGAGCGCCGAGTCGATACCCCCGCGCAGGATGTCGAGCACGTTCTCGACGCCGGCTTGACCATTCGCGGCGAGGCCCCAGAGATAGGCACGGCCGATCATCACCGCCCGCGCTCCCAACGCCACCGCCTTCACGACGTCGCTCCCCCGCCGGATACCGCCGTCCAGCAACACCTCGATCTGGTCGCCCACCGCCGCCGCGACCGCGGGCAGCGCGCGGATTGTCGCGGGTGTCCCGTCCAGGTTGTTACCGCCGTGGTTCGACACAGATATCGCCGAAACACCGGCATCCACAGCTCTTTTCGCATCATCGACGCGCATGACACCCTTGAGCATGAACTGCCCGCCCCACAACTCACGCAGCCAGGCGATGTCTTCCCAGGTCGGCGGAGGGGTGCCCATCCACTCGCCGTACGCAGCGAAGAAGGGCGGGCCCACCTCGCCGCGGCGGCCCTGGTTCGGCACCCGCAGGTCCGGTGGCCGCAAGGTCTTGCCGAATTTCCACAACCACCGGGGCTTGAAGGCCGCCTCCGGGGACAACCGCAGGATGGTCCGCAGGTTCATCGCTTCGGGGATCTTGGGGCTGCCCCAGTCGCGTCCGTGCGAGAAAGACCAGTCGGTCGTGACGATCAAACCGACCGCGCCGGCCTGACGCGCCCGCTCCACCCGCTCGGCGATCGCGTCGCGCCCGCCCAGCCAGTACAGCTGGAAGAACAGCTTGGGGTTTGCGGCGATGACTTCCTCGATCGGCTTGCTGGCGAACGAGGACAGGCCCATCGCCGTTCCCCGTGCCGCAGCGGCCCGCGCGACGGCGACCTCACCATCGGGATCGACCGCTTGGACCCCGGTCGGCGAAATCACCACCGGCATGGAGATATCTTGTCCCATAACGGTAGTCGACAAATCGCGCTTTTCCTGCGCGCCTATGACATGAGGCGCGAAGCCAAGCTCGCCGAAAGCATCGGTGTTGTCGGAGACCGTGATTCCCTTTTCACTGGCCGCAACCAGCGCTGCGTAAACGGATTTCGGCAAGCGGCGCTTCGCGCGCTGCTGGGCGATGGCAACCGTTTCAAACCATTCGTCAGCCACCGCTAGACCGGACTTTCGTTGCACAGCCGCGCCGGTGGTTGCTGCGGCGGCCGCAGGGTCAGGGTCAGCGGCACCGGCTGGCGCACCCGTTGTCCACGCGAGTGGTCGGCGCGCGGGCGCGGGGTCTCCCGATCGCCGGCCAGTGCCGACGCACTGTGGCCCTGGACGCATTCCGGATCCGGCCCGTCCATCGGCAGGCCGGTGAAGAATTTGGCGGCCATGCAACCGCCGCGGCAGCTGTCGTAGTGCCCGCAACTGCCACAGGCGCCCGCCGACTGCGGCTCGCGCAGCTCGCGGAACAGTGGGGCATTCTTCCAGACATTGTCAAAACCACTGTCAGACAACACGTTTCCGGCCAAGAAGCGGTCGTGGATGGCGAACGGACAGGCGTATACGTCGCCCACCGGGTCGATCAAGCACACCACCCGGCCGGCGCCGCACATGTTCAGGCCGGCCAGGGCGCCCGAGGAGCCGAGCGGCGCCAGATGGAAGAAGGAATCGCCGGTGAGCACCCCGTCCCCCTTGGCGACCAGCCATTCGTAGAGCTGCACCTGCTGAGCCGCGGTGGGGTGCAGATCTTCCCAGACGTCGGCGCCACGTCCCGAGGGCCGTAGCCGGGTGATCCGCAGCGTGGCACCGTAATGGCTTGCCAGAGCGGCGAATTCGTCGAGCTGGTCGACGTTGTGCCGGGTGACCACGACGGAGATCTTGGCGTCGGAGAAGCCGGCCGCGGCCAGGTTTTCCAGCGCGCGTACCGCCATGGCGAATGATCCGGGCCCGCGGACGGCGTCGTTGACCTCGGCGGTGGCGCCGTCCAGCGAGATCTGGACATCCACGTAGTCGCTGGCCGCCAGTCGCGCGGCGACCTCCGGCGTGATGCGGACCCCGTTGGTCGAGAACTTCACACCAACGTGGTGCGCGGTCGCGTAGTCGACTAGCTCCCAAAAGTCCGGGCGCACAGTGGGTTCCCCGCCACCGATATTGACGTAGAACACCTGCATGCGTTCCAGCTCATCGATGATGTCCATGCACTGGCGGGTGGACAGCTCTCGTGGGTCGCGCTTGCCCGACGAGGAAAGGCAGTGCACGCAGGCCAGGTTGCAGGCGTAGGTGAGCTCCCACGTCAGGCAGATGGGCGCATCCAAGCCGTGCTCGAATTGCTCGATCAGCCGGGGTACAGCGGCTGTTGTCATTGATGGTCCTCCTGGGGCACCAGCATCTGGGAATCGACCAGCACGCCCAACGCGTGCAGGTAAGGCCCCTGCTCGGAGTCGTCGACCTCCGCGGCACGCAAGGCCGACCGGACATCGGGATGGTCATCCAGCGACCGCACCACCGCCAGGATGGTGCGGTTCTTCAGAAAAGACAGCTTGCGGGTGCCGAAGTGATAGAGCAGTGCGCCAAACGGTTCCGGTCGAACCGCGACCTGCGGGTGCAATCGCCAACCGCGATCAGGGTCGAACCGGCTTCCCGCCTGTCCAGCCCTCGCGGGCGCGGACACGGTCAGTAAACCCCGCACATTCCGTCGATGGACACTTCTTCAACCAACGTCTCGGTGACGAGCTCGGTGTCGGTTTCGGTCTCGCGGTCCATATGAATTACCTCTCTTACGGTCTCGACAACGATGGTCGATCTTGCCAGAATCGTCAGAATATGGCATCGAGTGCCGAAACGGAAGGGCGGGTCTGATGCTTGCGCAGTCGCGGGTGGGCCGGCGCCGCTCAACGACGCCGCACGACATCACCGACGTCGCCATCGAGTTGTTCGCCGCGCGGGGATTCGACGAGGTGAGCGTCGACGATGTCGCGCAGGCAGCCGGAATCTCGCGCCGCACACTGTTCCGCTACTACGCGTCCAAGAACGCCATCCTCTGGGGCGAGTTCGACACCCACCTCGGGCACCTGCGGGCACTGCTCGACACCGTCGGCCCGCGGGTTCCGGTTGGTGAGGCGCTGCGGGCGGCACTGTTGGCGTTCAACACCTTTGACGACTCCGAGACCGTCCGCCACCGCGAGCGAATGCGGGTCATCCTGCAGACCGCGGAACTGCAGGCATATTCGATGACGATGTATGCCGGCTGGCGTGAGGTGATCGCGGAGTTCGTCGCCCGGCGGTCCGGCGCCAAGACGACCGACCTGCTGCCCCAGACCGTCGCATGGACGCTGCTCGGGGTCGCGCTCTCGGCCTACGAACATTGGCTGGGTGACGCGTCCGTCCCGTTGCCGGTGGCACTCGGCAACGCCTTCGACGTCGTCGGCACCGGGCTGGACAGGCTGAAACCATGAACTCCACCGACGAGCACCTGCTGCACACCCTGCGGTCGCAGGGACGGTTCTGCGGCGCGTCGGGCTCCACGATGTACGACGAGCTCTTCGAGCTGGTGGCCCGCGACGTGGAAGCCGGCGGCGTCTTCGCGGCGATCCTGTCCGGCCACGAAGACGACCCGTCGCGCGACGCGGTGCCGCTGCGGCTGCTGGGTGGCTTGCACCGGTTGGTGCTCGACGGCCGGGCACCGGCATTGCGCCGCTGGTATCCGAGCACTGGGGGCACTTGGGACGCCGACAGCGCGTGGCCCGAGATCAGGATCGTCGCGGCCGACCATGCCGACTCGTTGCGCGCGGCACTCGGCCAGCCACCGCAGACCAACGAGGTGGGTCGATCCGCCGCGCTGATCGGTGCCTTGCTGCGCATCAATCACGAAACCGCCTTCCCGATACGGCTTTTCGAGATCGGCTCCAGCGCCGGGCTGAACCTGCGGGCCGACCAGTACCACTACCGCTATGGCGGCGGCCACTGGGGACCGATCGACTCGCCGGTGATCATCGACGACGCGTGGCATGGTCGGTTGCCGCCGAGCGCTTCGCTGCAGATCGTCGAACGGCAGGGGTACGACATCGCGCCCATTGACGTCACGGGCGTCAGCGGCAGCGACGGGGAAATGACCGCGTTGAGCTACGTCTGGCCCGACCAGGCCGCCCGGCTGCAGCGGTTGCGCGGCGCCATCGCAGTCGCCCGGAAGATGCCGGCGCAGCTGGTGCGACGGACCGCCGCCGACGCGGTCGCCGGCCTGACTCTGGCCCACGGCGCATTGACCGTGCTGTGGCATTCGATCACCTGGCAGTACTTGTCCGAGGACGAACGCGCCGCCGTGCGCGACGGAGTCGATGCGCTGGGCGCACAGGCCGATGCCCGGTCACCGTTCGCCCACCTCACGATGGAGCCGGCACGCGAGGGGCCGGGCCATGCGCTCACGTTCTTGGTACGCGCTCGTCGGTGGCCGGGCGGCGACCCGCTGGTTCTGGGTGAATGCCACGCACACGGCCCACCTGTGAACTGGCAATAAGCGGATTCGCCGAAATTTTTCGTGCACAACCCGTCGGAGTTGGCGTCGCCACGGCGACGATAAGGGTGTGAGCGCCGAAGCCGACCACCAATCCGGTGCTCGACGCGCGCTTTTGGCGCTCTACGACGAGGCGTTACCGGTGGTTTACGGGTACTTCGTCCGGCGCTGCGGCGATCGTGGCGCGGCGGAGGACCTGACCTCGGAGACCTTCCTCGCCGCGATGGACGCCGCACGTAAGGTCGAGCCACCGCCGATCTCGATACCGTGGCTGCTCGGGGTGGCGCGACACAAGCTGGCCGACCATTATCGGCGCGGTCAAGACCGGCTCTCCGTGCCGGTGGCCGAACCGCCGGAACCCGTCAAGACGACCGACGACTGGGACGCCGAGCTGGATCGCATGGTCGCCGAAGCCGTGCTGGCCCGGCTGGCCGAGCCGCACCGCACGGTGTTGGTGCTGCGTTATATGGACGACTGCAGCGTCGGTGAATGCGCCGAGCTGATCGGGCGCACGGTGCATGCCACCGAAGCACTACTGGTCCGGGCGCGGCGAGCGTTCAAAAAGCAATATCCGGAAGGAGGCATGTGATGAATCAGCGAGACCACTCGGATCCTCCGCAAGACCCGCTGGACGTGCTGCACACCGATGACCTTCCGGTTCAACCTGATCCGGCTTTTGCCGCGCGGCTACGCCGGCAACTGGAATCCGCACTTTTCCTACCGGAAGGAGTTGTCATGAGCGGCACCACCAGCGCCATCGCCGAACTGGCCGAACCCGTTCCGCCGCGCACACCGCGGCCAGCGGCACTGCCCTACCTGAGCGTGGCAAACGCTCGCGCCGCCATCGACTGGTACGTCGACGCGTTCGGCGCCGTGGTAGTCGGTGACCCAATCGTCATGGACGACGGTCGAATTGGGCATGCCGAAATCGCAATCGATGGTGGGGCGCTGTATCTGGCCGACGAATATCCAGAACTCGGCCTGAAAGCGCCCACACCGAAAGCCGTTTCGGTCAGCCTGATGTTGCATGTCGCTGACACCGATGCGGCCCTGCAACAGGCACGTGAACACGGAGCGACCGTCGAGCGGGAGATCTACGAAAACTACGAAACGCGTAACGCGACCCTCATCGACCCGTTCGGTCACCGCTGGATGCTGTCCGGGCCGACGGCTGCGCCCATTGCCGGAATTCAGCATGGTGACATCGGATACGTCTCGCTGTGGACTCCGGACGCACCCCGGGCGGCCGCCTTCTACGGACATGTCCTGGGCTGGACATACGATCCCGCGTCGCATCAAGTGACGAATACCGACCTGCCGACCGGAATCTTCGCCACCGCTGAACCCGCCACCTTGTTCTGCTGCTACGCCGTGGAGGACGTGCGGGCGGCTCGCATCGCGATTTCCGCCGCGGGCGGTGTCCCGGGCGAAATCCGGCAGACCGACCACGGCGACCTGCTCGACGCCACCGACCCACAGGGCGCGGCATTCGCCGTTTACCAGCCCACGGCTGGCCGAAATCGCCTGGCACTCAACGGCTCCGGGCCCGGTGAGCTGTCCTACGTCACCTACCAGGTGCCCGATTCGGCCGGGTTCCGCGATTTCTATGGCCGGTTGCTGCGGTGGACCTTCGAGCCCGGCCGGGTGAGCGACGGCTGGCAGGTGGTGGGCACGCATCCGATGGCCGGCGCCGCCGGCGGCAACGAGCGTCCCACCACCGTGCCGATGTGGACGGTGGCCGATATCGACGTGGCGGTCACGCGGGTCCGCGAAGCCGGGGGCACCGTGCTGGCCGAACCGGCCCGCCAACCCTATGGCGTGACCGCCGAGTGCACCGACGATCAGGGCACGCGGTTCTACCTAGGCGAATTCTGAGGCCACGCCCCGGGGTTGTCAGGTCGCGACCACCCAAGGCATCGCCCGCGAACTCGCGACGGTCGTCCAAACCGCTTGCGCGCCCGGCATTCTGCAGGCGGCAACCGCGACCTGATATCTAGTTCAACGCCTCGGGGTTGGCGATCCGAATCGGCGTCCCGTCCAGCCAGGCCACCACGGCTTCGATGCTGTCCGAGTAGAAGGCGGCCAGCATTTCGCGGGTGACGTACCCCAGGTGCGGAGACAACGTCACATTCGGCAGGCGTCGCAACGGATGGTCAGGCGCAGGCGGTTCGACGTCGAAGACGTCAAGTCCGGCTCCGGCGATACGCCCGGTCTGCAGCGCCGCGATCAGCGCCGCTTCGTCGACGATCGGACCCCTGGACGTGTTGATCAAGTACGCGTGCGGCCTCATCAGGGCCAACTCGGGTTCGCCGACCAACCCTCGCGTCCGCTCAGAGAGCACCAAGTGGATGGACACCACATCGGAGGATTCGAACAAGGCCGCTTTCTCGACCCGGCGCGCGCCGGACGCCGCCGCGGTCTCCTCGGTCAGATTTTGGCTCCACGCAATGACTTCCATGCCAAACACTTTCGCGTATTCGGCCATCCGCTTGCCGGTCCTGCCCAGACCGAGAAGCCCGAGCGTCTTGCCAGAAAGCGTCACACCGACGCTGGTCTGCCACCCACCATCGCGCATACGCCGATGCTCGTCGGCCAGGTTGCGCACCGTCGCGATCATCAAGCCCCAGGCGAGTTCGGGCGTGCCGTCGCGGACGGCGGCGAATCGGGGGTTGGCGAAGTCGGAATGGGCAACCAGGACGCCGGATTCGCTGGCCGCGGCCATGTCCAGGTTCGGCAGGCTTCTGCCCACTATCGTGATCAGCTTCAGGTTCGGCAACCGCTCGATCAGCGTGCGCGGCAGCGCCATACGTTCGCGTACCGTACAGAGCACGTCGAACGGGCGCAGGATCTCTGCCGCCTCCGTTTCGGAGAGATGCCGGTCGAAAACGCTGATCTCGGATCGGCTTTGCACTGGCGACCAGTCGGCGAGCTCGAGGGCCATACCGGCGTAGTCATCGAGTATCGCCACGCGGGGCATGCGGCGTCAGCCCAGCATCTCGGAAATGGGTGTTGCGGCAGCGATTTTCCCGCGGGCCTTCATCACCTTGCCCGGCATGCCGCCGCCGACCACGCCCACCACCACCCCGTCGCGCTCGTAGTAGGCCAGGAACTTGCGTCCGTCATCCTCGACCAGGTGCACGATGTCGGTGGCCTCCGGCTCCCCCAAACACTGGATCTTGACATCGTATTGGTCGCTCCAGAAGTACGGCACGACCGTGACCGACGGCACCTCTTGGCCCAGCAGCGCAGGCACCACCACCCGGGCCTGATCGGCCACGTTGCTCCAATGTTCCACGCGGGCTTGATGTCCCGTCGCGTCACGCCAGGAGGCGACATCGCCCAACGCCCACACGTTGGGCGCGCTGGTGCGCCCGGCCTCATCGCAGATGACACCGTTGTCGACCTCGACGCCACTGCCCGCAAGCCATTCGGTGGCCGGCCGCGATCCGATACCCACGACCACCAGGTCGGCCGCCAGCTCGGTGCCATCGGTCAGCACCACCGTCTCGACCCGGGCGTCGCCGCGCACCTCGGCCACGCTGATGCCGGTGCGCACGTCGACACCCTCGTCGCGATGCAGCCGCGCCACCAGTTCGCCGATCTGTTCGCCGAGCACCGAGGCCAGCGGTGTCGGCTGCGGCTCCACCAATACGACGTCGACTCCCAGGCTGCGCAGGCTGGCCGCGACCTCGCAGCCGATGAAGCCGGCACCGACCACCACGGCGTGCTTCGCCGCCGATGCGTGTTCGCGCAGCGCCACGCTCTCGTCGTAGGACCGCAGCACGCGAATGCCCTCGAGGTCCGGGAACGCCGGGATACGCCGCGGGACCAAGCCCGTCGCGATCACCAGCTCGTCGTACCCGAGCACTGTTCCGTCGTCCAGAGTCAGGGTCTGCGCGGCGGTGTCCAGACTGGTGGCCGCCGCACCCAGGCGAAGTGTGATGTCTTTTTCGTCGTAGAACTCGCGCGGCTTGAGGGCGACGTCGTCAACTTCTTTGCGCAGCACTTCCTTGGACAACGGCGGCCGATCGTAGGGCAGATGCCCCTCATCGCTGACGATCGTGACGGGTCCGGTGTACTCCGCCCGGCGCAGTTGCTCGGCCGTGCGGGCCGCGGCCAGTCCGCCGCCGACGATCACGATCCCTTTTTCGGTCACGTGGTGTTCATACACGATCGCCGATCAGTACTTCAAGGCGCCCTTGTCGACGTGGACCTGCTGGCCCGACAGCGCGCCCGCCCCGTCACCAGCGAGCCAGACAACGACATCAGACACCTCGTCGGAGGTCATAAAGCCCTTGTACTGCATCGGCATTGGCGGAAAACTGTGTACGTAGCGGGGATGGTCGGTAAAGATCTGCATCATCGCCTCCGGCTCGATCATCGGGGTATCGATCGAGTAGGGGTGGATCGAGTTGACCCGGATGCCGTACTCACCGACCTCGATCGCCAGCGAGTTGGTCAGCCCGGTGACTCCGTGCTTGCTGGCCGAGTAGTGGCCGTTGCCCGGCGTGGCCTTCAGACCCGCCGAGGAGCTGACGAGCACGATGGAGCCGCCGTTGCCGGCCTCGATCATCGCGGGCACCGTGGCACGAAGCGTGCGCCAAGTGCCGGTCAGGTTGACCCCGATGACGGTGTCCCACTGCTCGTCGGTGAGTTCCCAGAGCCGTCCCCAGCCCAGCACCCCGGCGTTGGCCACCACGATGTCGAGCCGGCCGAACTGCTCGACACCATCGGCCACCAGCTGGCGCAGCGCCGGGTCGTCGCGCACATCGACCGCGCGGGCCAGCACCTTGCGGCCCTCGGCTTCCACCAATCGGACGGTCTCGCTGAGATCCTCGGGGGTGGCCGGTGTGTAGGTGATGCTGTCGGACACCGGGGCGCAGATATCGGACGCGATGATGTCGGCGCCCTCCCGGGCCAGCCGCACCGCGTGCGAGCGCCCTTGGGCGCGGGCGGCACCGGTCACGAATGCCACCCGTCCTTGCAGTGATCCATCCTGTTCCGACACGGCACGCCCCTTTCGCCGCTCGCTTGCCGAATGACAGGCTAGCAGCGGAACTGAAACGTGTTCTAACTCGGCCCGGGTCTTGCCGGGATCAGAGCTCCGAGATGATCTGAGCCCGCCTCGCGTTGTACTCGTCGTCGGTCAAAGCGCCACTGGTGCGCAGCGTCTCGAGTTGTTGGAGCCGGGCGGCGATCGACGGTTGCGGGGGCGTGACAACCGGGGCGGCTCCGGCGGGGGCCGGCTGCCCGGCGGGCGCCTGCTCGGCCGCGCGGCGCACGACCGCCTGGATCTGCTGACGCAGCCCAGGGTTCGACCGGATGTCGACCATCCGGTTGAGCGGAACATTGTTGTCCTTGAGGATCTGCAGGATCTCCATCAGCGGCCCGGCTTGCCCGCTCAGGTCGTAGGTCCTGTTGTCCTCGGCCACGGTAAACTGCGCGGGCACCAACCCGTTGACCAAAGCGCTTCGCTCCCAGTCGATTTGGTACTCCTGAGTGGTGGGGTCGACCAGGACGACGAGCTTGCGCGCGGTGAGATTACCCAGTCGGGTGACGTTCGCGATCACCCGGTCTTGACTATCGAAGGGCGTGAACCCCGGCCCGGCGATATGCAGGTCGACCTTCACTAGCGGCTGCTCATTGATCCGGGTCCCGGTCTCGCCGAGCCCGGTGATTTGCGCGAGCGCCAGCACCCCGTGTTGCTCCAGCAGGACCGATTTGGCCGCCGACTTGGCGCCGTAATTGGTCAATGCGAGCGCAATGAGCACGTCGGCCACGGTGATGAGCAGGCCGACATAGAACATCCACTGCAGCATGCTGCCCAGGCCGAGGGTGAAGTAGACGACCAGAAAGATCGGCCCGACCAAACCGCCGCATAGCAAAACCACTAACTGTGTCTTCAGATAGCGCGCCAACACGTGTGTCTCCTCGCCTTGCCGGGAAGTTCGTGTCAGATTAGCGCTGTCGCGAGCGCGTTAGGGGCAAACCACCCCGGTGATCACCCAGGCCGCTCAGCGCGCTGGTGTCGGCGCCCGGCCCTTGGGAGAGGACGGCGGCGGCGGCATGGCCGGCCCGCCGCGCTGCCCTGTCGGCATTGCCGCCGGCAGCATGGGGGGCGCCGAAGACAGTTCCGCGGCTTCCGCGTCCACCGGGGCAACCGAGGCGCTCAGTGGGCCCGGCGCGTCCGGGGCCGCCGATACCGGGATCGCTACCGGTCCAGAAGCCGGAGTCTGTGGCTGCGTCGACGCGCCCGCCGTGGCCGGGGCCGCCGATCCCGCCGGCGCGGCCGCCACCGCAGTGGTCGCTGCCATCGGAGTAACCGTCGCCGTTGCCGGGGCGGCCGCCGTCGCTGCCACCGCTGCCGGGGCCGCAGCCGGCTGCACCGCCGCCGCCACGGGCACCCCGGACGCCAACGAGCCCGCTTGTGCCGCGCTGCCGATCAGCGGCTGCGCGCTCAGCGCGGGACCAGATGCACCGGCTCCGCCCAGCACAGCCTGCGCGCCAGCCTGCAGGGGCGCGGCATTGACGGCCTCGGTGTCGGCATATTCCGTCGCTCCACCGCTCATGAGCTGCACAAATTGCTGATGGAACAGGGCCGCCTGGGAGCTGATCGCCTGATAGGCCGCGGCGTGCGCGCCGAACAGCTGCGAGATGCTCGTCGACACCGCGTCGGCACCGGCGGCCTCAACGGCTGAGGTCACGGTCGACGCTGTCGAGTTGGCGTAGCTGATGGACGACCCGATTTTGGCCAGGTCTGATGCCGCGGACGCCACATATTCCGGCGTCGCATTCACGAACGACATCCGAACCTCCCGGCCAACCCCCGACGGTCAAGTTCCCCGACCGTCAATTCCAGACTTGACATCGATGATCTTACCGGAAGTTGGCAAACCTGTTATGCAGCTTTTGCAGGGCCGAAAACGCAGAAGACCCGGACTGCCGAAATCGGCAATCCGGGCCCTGTGCTGACTCGACTAGTTGATGATCTTGACGACCCGGCCGGCGCCGACGGTGCGGCCACCCTCACGGATCGCAAACCGCAGACCGTCGTCCATGGCGATGGGCTGGATCAGCTTCACGGTGATGTTGGTGTTATCACCGGGCATCACCATCTCGGTGCCCTCCGGCAGCGTCACCACACCGGTCACGTCGGTGGTGCGGAAGTAGAACTGCGGACGGTAGTTGTTGAAGAACGGCGTGTGGCGCCCGCCCTCGTCCTTGGACAGGATGTAGACCTGGCCCTCGAACTCGGTGTGCGGCGTGGTGGTGCCGGGCTTGACGACAACCTGGCCGCGCTCGACGTCCTCGCGCTTGATGCCACGCAGCAGCAGCCCGACGTTGTCGCCGGCCTGCCCCTGGTCAAGCAGCTTGCGGAACATCTCGACACCGGTGACCGTGGTCTTGGTGCTGGTCGGCTTGATGCCGACGATCTCGACTTCCTCGTTCACGTTGACCACACCGCGCTCGACACGACCGGTGACCACGGTGCCACGCCCGGTGATCGTGAAGACGTCCTCGACGGGCATCAGGAACGGCCGGTCGGTCTCGCGAACCGGGTCCGGGATCGACTCGTCGACCGCGTCCATCAGCTCCTCGACCGACTTGACCCACTTCTCGTCGCCCTCGAGTGCCTTGAGCGCCGAGACCCGCACAACCGGGGCGTCCTCGTCGAACTCCTGGGCGGCCAGCAGCTCGCGGACCTCCAGCTCGACAAGCTCGAGCAGCTCCTCGTCATCCACGGCATCGGCCTTGTTGAGCGCGACCAGGATGTAGGGCACCCCGACCTGGCGGGCCAGCAGCACGTGCTCACGGGTCTGCGGCATCGGGCCGTCAGTCGCGGCGACCACCAGGATCGCGCCGTCCATCTGGGCCGCGCCGGTGATCATGTTCTTGATGTAGTCGGCGTGGCCCGGGGCGTCGACGTGGGCGTAGTGACGCTTCTCGGTCTGGTACTCCACGTGGGAGATGTTGATCGTGATACCGCGCTGACGCTCCTCGGGCGCATTGTCAATCTGGTCGAATGCGCGCGACTCGTTCAGCGTGGGGTATTTGTCATGCAAAACCTTGGTAATCGCCGCGGTCAGTGTGGTCTTGCCGTGGTCAACGTGACCGATGGTCCCGATGTTGACGTGCGGCTTCGTCCGCTCGAACTTCGCCTTCGCCACTTTGCTGTCCTCCTGGACTTGTTGGTGCTGTTAAGCAGTGTTGATGTTTTCCAGTTTGTGCCGCGGTTATTGACCGGGCCAGGTTACTCCGAGCTGGTGTTCACTCGCCCGTCGCCTTCGCTTCGACCGACTGCTCGCCGCCGAGCTCGTGAGTTGCCACTCACTCGCCCGTCGCCTTCGCGATGATCTCCTTCGAGACGTTCGCCGGAACTTCGGCGTACGAGTCGAACACCATGGAGTAGTTCGCCCGGCCTTGTGTCTTGGACCGCAGGTCGCCGACGTAGCCGAACATCTCCGACAGCGGCACGTGCGCCCGAACGACGCGTGCACCGCTCCGCTCCTCCATGGCCTGGATCTGGCCACGGCGGGAGTTCAGGTCGCCGATCACATCGCCCATGTAGTCCTCGGGCGTGGTGACCTCGACGGCCATGATCGGTTCCAGGATGACTGGTTGCGCTTGCTGCGCAGCCTTTTTCAGTACCTGCGAACCGGCGATCTTGAACGCCATTTCCGAGGAGTCCACCTCGTGGTAGGAGCCGTCGAGCAGGGTGAGCTTCACGTTGACCAGCGGGTAGCCGGCCAGCACGCCGTACTGCATGGCGTCCTGCGCGCCGGCGTCCACCGACGGGATGTACTCCCGCGGGATGCGCCCCCCGGTGACCTTGTTCTCGAACTCGTAGGTCGCACCGTCTTCGCCGGTGAAGGGCTCGAGACTGACGAGCACCTTCGCGAACTGGCCGGATCCACCCGTCTGCTTCTTGTGGGTGAACTCGACCTTCTCGACCTTGCGCTTGATGGTCTCCTTGTAGGCCACCTGGGGCTTGCCGACATTGGCCTCGACCTTGAACTCGCGGCGCATGCGGTCTACCAGGATGTCCAGGTGCAGCTCGCCCATGCCGCCGATAACGGTCTGGCCGGTCTCGTTGTCCTGGTGCACCTTGAAGGTGGGGTCCTCTTCGGCGAGCTTCTGGATCGACAGGCTCAGTTTCTCCTGGTCGCTCTTGGTCTTGGGCTCAATCGCCACCTCGATCACCGGATCGGGGAAGGTCATCGACTCCAGCACAACCTGGTTGTTCGGGTCGCTCAACGTGTCGCCGGTGGTGGTGTCCTTCAGACCGATCACCGCGTAGATGTGACCCGCCGCGGCGGTTTCCACCGGGTTCTCCTTGTTGGCGTGCATCTGGAACAGCTTGCCCAGCCGCTCCTTCTTGCCCTTGGTGGAG
The DNA here is from genome assembly GCF_052566995.1 of Mycobacterium sp. Dal123C01. NCBI lineage: Bacteria > Bacillati > Actinomycetota > Actinomycetes > Mycobacteriales > Mycobacteriaceae > Mycobacterium > Mycobacterium sp. Dal123C01. The sequence goes on from NZ_CP199580.1 coordinate 337,003, forward strand.
TTGATGACCTGGCTGCCGGAGTCGACCTTGCCCGAATACACCCGGACGTAGGTGAGCTTGCCGAAGAACGGGTGCGTGGCGACCTTGAACGCCAACGCCGAGAACGGCTCGTCGGTCGACGGCTTGCGGATGACCTCCACGTCCTCCTTGCCGGGGGCGTGACCCACGGCCGGCGGCACGTCCAGCGGCGACGGCAGGTAGTCGATGACCGCATCCAGCATCGGCTGCACGCCCTTGTTCTTGAACGCGCTACCGCACAGCACCAGGTAGGCCTCGGAACTGACGGTCAGCTTGCGTAGCGCACCCTTGATCTCGTCGATCGACAATGCCTCGCCGCCGAAGTACTTCTCCAGCAGCGCCTCGTCGGTCTCCGCGACGGCCTCGAGCAGCTTGGTGCGGTACTCGTCGGCCTTCTCCTGAAGTTCGGCCGGGATGTCGATGGTCTCGTAGGTCTCGCCGAGCTGAGTCTCGCCCCGCCACACCTTGGCCTTCATCTCGACCAGGTCGACAATGCCTTCGAAGTCGCCCTCGGAGCCGACGGGCAGCTGGATCGGAATGACATTGGCGCCCAGCCGGTCTTCCATGGTCTTGACCGAGAAGTAGAAGTCGGCGCCGATCTTGTCCATCTTGTTGACGAAACAGATGCGCGGGACGTCGTATTTGTCGGCCTGCCGCCAGACCTGCTCGGACTGCGGCTCGACACCTTCCTTGCCGTCGAACACCGCGACGGCACCGTCGAGCACGCGCAGGCTGCGCTCCACCTCGACGGTGAAGTCGACGTGGCCCGGGGTGTCGATGATGTTGATCTGGTTGTCATTCCAGAAGCAGGTGGTAGCGGCGGAGGTGATGGTGATTCCCCGCTCCTGCTCCTGCTCCATCCAGTCCATGGTGGCGGCGCCGTCGTGCACCTCACCGATCTTGTAGCTGATACCGGTGTAGTAGAGGATGCGCTCGGTCGTCGTGGTCTTGCCAGCGTCGATGTGCGCCATGATGCCGATATTGCGGACCTTGGTGAGGTCGGTCAGCACGTCCTTCTGTGCCACAGAAGTCTTCCCACTCTTTCGATTGCGTAGTTAGTTCGCTGTCAGTTTGCGCCCGGCATCTTCGCTGATGTCGCCGCCTGCGCGGCTCCGGGAGCCGCGCATCGCTCTACCAGCGATAGTGCGCGAAGGCGCGGTTGGCCTCGGCCATCTTGTGAGTGTCCTCGCGTCGCTTGACGGCGGCACCCAGGCCATTGCTGGCGTCCAAGATCTCGTTCGCCAGGCGCTCGATCATGGTCTTCTCCCGGCGTTGCTTGGAGAAGCTCACCAACCAACGCAGTGCCAGCGTCACCGAGCGTTCCGGACGCACCTCGACCGGGACCTGGTAGGTGGCGCCACCGACGCGGCGGCTGCGCACCTCGAGGGCGGGCTTGACGTTGTCCATGGCGCGCTTCAGAGTGACGACCGGATCGGTGCCGGTCTTGTCACGGGCTTGTTCGAGCGCACCATAAACAATGCGTTCGGCCAGCGATTTCTTCCCATCCAGCAGGACTTTGTTGACGAGCTGCGTCACCAGCTGCGACCCGTAGACCGGGTCGTTGACCAGCGGACGCTTGGGTGCGGGCCCCTTGCGCGGCATTAGCTCTTCTCCTTCTTGGCGCCATAACGGCTGCGAGCCTGCTTGCGGTTCTTGACACCCTGGGTGTCGAGCGAACCGCGGATGATCTTGTACCGCACACCGGGCAGATCCTTCACACGGCCGCCGCGCACCAGCACCATCGAGTGCTCCTGCAGGTTGTGGCCCTCGCCGGGGATGTACGCCGTGACCTCGACCTGGCTCGTCAGCTTCACGCGCGCGACCTTCCGAAGAGCCGAGTTCGGCTTCTTCGGTGTGGTGGTGTACACGCGAGTGCATACGCCACGGCGCTGCGGGCTGCCCTTGAGGGCCGCGGTCTTGACCTTGGCGATCTTGTCGCGGCGACCCTTGCGGACCAGCTGCTGAATGGTTGGCATCTACCGGCTTTCTATGTTCGAAGTCTTCTTGGCGCTCTTAAGTCTCTGTACTGCAGTTATGCCCCGCCGCATTACCCCGCAGCCGGGTGTGTCGCACCGCGCCCAGCACCGAAATTCATCCGATGCGTAGTGGACATGCGAATTGGCCCGGCATCCACTTCCTTACGTCAGGCGCCGTAAGCCGCCAGGCACGAGCCACTACGATACCCGCCGCTGGTCTGGCAGGTCAAAGCGGCCGCTGGACCCAACCGCTCACCTCAGCACTAGTGTCCGGTCGGCCGCTATTTCGGCGGGGCACCGTCCAGCGGGGCGCGCTTGTCCACGCCCGCCGCCAGCCGCAACACCATCTCGGTGAACAGCGCATCGGTGTCGATGTCGTCCATGACACCGGTCATCTCCAACAACACGAAGCCGTGCAGTGCGGACCAGAATTCGAGCGCCGCGAAAAAAGCCTCCTCGCCATCGAGGCCATAGGAGGACAGCACCGCGATCACGGGTGCGGCCGCGCCCCGGGTGGCTGCCGTGTACTCCGGGTCGTCACCGCCCAGCGGCATCCGGGTGAACGCCGAGTAGCGCCCGGGATGGTGATGGGCATAACTGCGGTAGGCACCGGCCATGACCAGCACGGCGTCATCGCGGGAGCGTCCCTCACCGACCCGGTTCAGCATCGTGATGATGTCGTCGATGACTCGGATCCGCACCGCGCGGCGCAGGTCCTCCAGGCTGTCCACATGGTTGTAGAGCGACGGCCCCTTGGTGCCCAACTGCATCGCCAGCGCGTTGATGGTCAGCGAGTCCCAGCCCTCCCGGTCCAGGAACGCCAGCGCGCCATCGACGATGCCGTGGCGGCTCAGCTTGGCCGGCCGGGACGGGGATCTGCCGCCACGTTGGCGCCCTGCCGCCGACGGCTGTTCCGGATGAACTGCCATGGCGATCGCCCCTCGATTGCGGTGATTAGGTGAAGGTCAACTAATGACTCTAGTTGACGGAGTCGCCGATCTACTCGGGCGGATCCGCTGCGGGGCGCGGTTGGCCGCGACGAAAAAGTTTGTCATCGGGCAGGCAAATACAACTAGGCTCAGTCCAGCAGATACCCGCCAGAGACATACCCAGCGAAGGGGGCCCGCGGTGCACTGGACAACTGTCGCCGGGTCGCTTGCAACCTGCGTCATCACCATCGCAGCGACACCGCCGGCCGCGCTTGCCAAAAACGGCGACACCCACATCCTCGGGCAGGGCATCGAGCAGACCCTGGACTGCAACGACGCGACCCTGATCGTCAATGGCACAAGGAATTCCATCAATGCGATGGGTAACTGCTGGGCGGTGACGGTGATGGGCTCGGGCAACACGATCATCGCCGACACGGTCACGCACGACATCACGGTGTACGGCTATGACCAGACCGTCTTCTATCACAACGGCGCGCCGGCCCTCTGGGACCGCGGCCGCGAGCTGGGAATGGTCAACCGGCTGCAGCAGGTGCCCGGCTGAGGCACAGCGACCGCAGTTGACGTATCGAGGAGGGGAATATGCGCGTCCAGATCACTGAGCGTTCGTTCAGGCTCGCGGCACTCGCCCTGGCGCCGGCCGCCGCGGCTGTCGTGCTGGCCGGCTGCAGCTCGACCGCCAACCCGCCCGGGGGCCCCACTACGACGACGAAGAGCAGCGCGCCCTCGACGACCAGCGGGGCGGCCGCCCCGACGACCGGGACGAGCGGCGAAAGCACCACCGCTTCCGTCGAGATCGGCAACACGCTGAACTACGGGTCGATGGGGACCACGGCCGCGCTTGACTGCGCGACCGGCAAATCGCTGAATGTCGCCGGTTCCAACAACACGCTGACCGTCACCGGCACCTGCGTGACGGTGAGCATCGGCGGAACGAACAACAAGATCACCATCGACAAGGTCGACACCCGCATCACGGTGCTGGGGCTCGACAACACCATCACCTACAAAGACGGCGACCCCAAGGTGGACAACCTCGGCTCGGGCAACACCATCAACAAGGGGAGCTGACCGGCTCACGGTGACCGGCTAGCTGGCAGGGGCACCGTGGCGGCCGGCGCCTGAGGCGAACCGTGACGCTCCTTCATTGGCCTCCACGGCAACTTTCCAGATGCTGGCGAATTCGGCGTCGATTGCCTCCGATTCCGGCAACCCCCACTGATGTAGCGCCGAAAGACGATCCGCTCGCAGGCACTGCTGGGGCAGGGCGGCCAATTCGGCGGCCAACTCTTCGGCGGCCTGTCGTGCCTGCCCGTGGGGGACGACCCGATTGGCCAGCCCGATCGCAAGTGCTTCATCAGCCTGGACTTCGCGGCCGGTGAGGATCAGGTCCATCGCCCGGCTGTGCCCGATCAGGCGCGGTAGCCGCACGGTGCCACCGTCGATCAGCGGTACCCCCCAGCGGCGGCAGAACACACCGAACACGGCATCCTCCTCGGCGACCCGCAGATCGCACCAGATGGCCAGCTCCAGACCCCCCGCGACGGCGTAACCGCTCACCGCGGCAATCACGGGTTTGGACAACACCATTCGCGACGGGCCCATCGGGCCGGGGCCTTCGCGGTGTACTGCGTTGGCCTCCGGTGTGCCGAAGGCCTTCAAATCGGCTCCCGCGCAAAATATTCCGCCCTCGCCCCACAACACGGCCACCGAAGCGGAATCGTCACGGTCGAATTCCTCGAACGCCGCGTACAGCGCGGTGGCCGTGGGGCCGTTCACGGCGTTACGCGCGCGCGGCCGGTTGAGGATCACCGTGGTCACCGCGCCCTTGCGCTCAACCCGCACCGGATCAGTCATGTCGCCTCCAGGAGTTGTGTTGTATCGCGGCGCTCGAGCAGATCGGTCGCGAAGTCGTGGTAGACGCTGCGCAGCAGCGCGCCCGGCCAATCTTCGGGCAGCAGTTCGGCAGGCAGCATCGGGTCGGTGAGCAGGTGCCGCACTATCGCCGCGGCCACCACAAACCGGCCGGGAATGTCGGGGGCCTCGGCCATCTCGTCCAGCAACCGGTGACCGGCCTGGGCCCACGCGGGCAGATCCCACAGCTGCGCGGCCAGCTGCTCGGGTGCGTCGTCGCGCGCCTTGAGCACCCGCATCCGGTCGGCAACGTCGGGCTCCAAGTCGAGGTCGACATTGTCGGGCCGCATCCAAACGCCTTCGCGCAGTTCACCGAAACGCTTGCGGTACATACTGGCTCGCTGCGCAGCCCGGGTGCGGGCATCGGTACCCACACTGGTGACGATCACGACGTGCCAGTCTTCGCGCCAGGTGCGGGTCCGCGGCCGCATGGCCTCATCCTGGCGGCTCTGACGGGCCAGCAGTCGATCCGAGAGCCGATAGCCGTCGGCGGACCGAATCAGGTCGCCGGCACCGACCATCCGGGTCAGCGCGACCCGCAGTGTCGTCTCCTTGATTCCGAAATCTGCTGTCAGCCTGATCAATTCGCTCGCAGTTGCCCATGCGGGGTGGGCGCCGAGCAGCACGCTCAGCACCACGGAACGCGCCGTCATGTTCGGCATGGCTTATACCTCGGATGCCCGCCGGCCGTAGTCACCGAACGGCTCGTCTCGGTGCCGTACCGCCTCGCGGAAGCCGTGTTCGACCGAATCGGCGACAAAGTCGTGCCCCTCTTGCGTGTGCCGAGCGACACCGTCGAACACCGTACTGACCATCCTGCTGGTGGCCACACCCTGTTGCAGCAGAGCCGAATTCAGCGCGAGTTTGACCATGATCAGCTGGTTGACCGGCACCGCCGCAATCCGCTGCACCAGTCGTTCGGTGCGCTCATCGAGGTCTTTCGGGTCCGGCGCCTCAACGGCCAACCCCCATTCGGCGGCCTGCGCGCCGGTGATGGAATCACCGGTGAACAGCAGACGTTTGGCGCGTTGGTCACCGAGCCGGTGCGCCCATAGGCCCGCCGCCGGCACACCCCACACCCGTGTGGGCGGGTAACCGATTTTGGCGTCGGCGGCAGCGATCACCTGATCGGCGTGCAGCGCGATGTCGGTGCCGCCGGCCACGCAATAGCCGTGGATCTTGACCACCGTCGGTTTGTCCGCGTGCATCAGGCTGGAGAAGCCGCGCACGAATCGGCTCATCATCTGGTAGTCGATCATCGGGTCCCACGGGCGGTCCGGCATGTGGTTGACGCCCTGGGTCTTACCGTCCAGCACGGTGCCGTGATAGGCGCCTTTGAGACCCGCGTCGCCGGCCGAGCCGGTGCGGTCGGCGTAGGCGGACAAATCGAAGCCCGCGCAAAAGCCTTCGCCACGACCGGATATCAGCATGACGTGCACATTCGGGTCAAGATCGGCCCGCTCCACCAACGCCGAGAGCTCCAGCGGGGTGTCGGCGACGATCGCGTTGCCCTTTTCCGGCCGATTGAAGGTGATCCGGGCAACCCGGTCGGTGACCTCGTAGGTCATCGTCTTCAGGTTGTCGAAATCGACCGGCCTGATCGCATGAGTCATGGTGCGGCTCAGCCCTTTACCAAAGACCGCTCCAGAATGGGCGCCAGATCCAGCCCGGTTGGCATAGTGCCGAACGCGCCGCCCCACTGGCCGCCGAGCCTGGTCGCCAAAAATGCCTCGGCGACGGCGGGGTGGCCGTGGCGCACCAGCAGCGAGCCCTGCAGCGCCAGGCAGATGTCCTCGGCAACCTTGCGGGCACGGTAGGCAATGGTGTCCAGGTCGGTCAGGTCTTGCCGCAGCCGTTCGACGTGGCTGCCCAGCCGCGGATCCTGACCTGTGCTCTCCTCCAGCTCGGCGAAAAGCACCTCGACACATTCCGGGCGAGTGGCCATGGCGCGCAACGTATCCAGCGCGCTCACATTGCCGGAACCTTCCCAGATGCCCATCAGCGGCGCCTCGCGGTACAGGCGCGGCATCCCGGACTCTTCGACATAGCCGTTGCCACCCAGGCATTCCAGCGCTTCGGCGGCGTGCGGAGTGGAGCGCTTGCACACCCAGTACTTGCTGGCCGCCAAACCGATCCGGCGCAGCAGCTCCTCCTTCTGGTCTCCGCGCAGCGCGCTATCGGTAGCACCGGCCATCCGCATCGCGACGATCGTGGCGGCCTCGGCCTCGACGGCCAGGTCGGCCAGCACGTTGCGCATCAGCGGCTGATCAATCAAGTAGGCGCCAAACGCTTTTCGATGCTGGGCGTGGTGGATAGCACGGGTCAGCCCGGTGCGCATGCTGGTGGCACTGCCCAGCGTGCAGTCCAGGCGGGTGAGGTTGACCATCTCGATGATGGTCGGCACCCCGCGGCCCTCCTCGCCCACCAGCCAGGCGACGGCGCCGTCGTACTCCACCTCGCTCGAGGCGTTGGCGTGGTTGCCGAGCTTGTCCTTCAAGCGCTGCAACAACATCCGGTTGCGGCTGCCGTCGGGCAGGATCCGCGGCAGCATGAAGCACGACAGCCCGCCCGGTGCCTGCGCGAGGACCAGGAAGAGGTCGCACATCGGCGCCGAGGTGAACCACTTGTGACCGGTCAGGCTGTACGTGCCGTCGCCGTTGGGGGTCGCCTGGGTGGTGCCGGCACGCACGTCGGAGCCGCCCTGCTTCTCGGTCATCGACATGCCCGCGGTGATGCCGGCCTTGGTAGTGGCCAGCTTGAGCTCCGGGTCGTACTCCCGACTGGTCAGCAGCGGCTCGTAAACGGCTGCCAGCTCGGGGTTGTAGCGCAGCGCCGGGACGATGGCATACGTCATCGAGATCGGGCAGACGTGACCCGGCTCCACGTTCCACGCCGAGGTCTTGGCGGCCCGCACCACGTGTGCGCCCGGGCGTTCGTCGGCCCACGGCGCGGCGTGCATGCCGTGCGCGATCGCCGCGCGCATCAACTCGTGGTAGGCCGGGTCATACTCGACCTCGTCGACGCGGTTCCCGTAGCGGTCGTGGGTGTGCAGGATGGGCTGATTGCGGTCGGCGAGTTCACCCCAGCGCTGGGCTTCGTGGCTGGCCGAGAGCTCCCCAACCTCGTTCACCTCTTCCAGACCCCACTGCCCGCCCTCGCGGATCAGGGCCTCGACGAGAACCGCGGAGGTCGCGGGGTTGTAGTTCTCCAGCGGCGGGACCTGATTGGTGACGACATGCGTGTCTGACATGCCACCCATATTACATTTTTCCTACAACCGCACAAGAGGTGTAATACCAGGCCTCGGGGTCGCCTGGACTCAGCCGGTGGTCTTGTCTCGCAGGAAGGCGATGTCGTCCTTGCGGCCCTCGTCGGCGGTCTCACAGATCACCGGCGCGCCCGCGGCCGTGACCGCCGCCACCAGCAAGTCGGGGTCAATCTGGCCGGTGCCCAAGTTGGCGTGGCGGTCCCGGCCCGAGCCGGCCTCGTCCTTGGAGTCGTTGCAGTGCACCAGGTCGATCCGGCCCGTGATGGCCTTGATGCGATCCACGGCATTGATCAGGGCCTCACCGGCCGCCCAGGTGTGGCAGGTGTCCAGGCAGAAGCCAATTTCGGTGTCGCCGATGACATCCCATAGCCGGGCGATCGTGTCGAAGTGGCGGGCCATCGCGTGGTCGCCGCCGGCGGTGTTTTCCAGGTACACCGGCACGGTGGTCTCCAACTGGTCGAGCGCCTTGCGCCAGCGGCCGAAACCCTCATCGAAGTCGTTGTCGTCGGCGACGTGCCCCCCGTGCACGATGACCGCCGCAGCGCCGATGTCGGCAGCAGCGTCGCAGGTCTGCTGCAGGATCTTGCGCGACGGGATACGCACCTTGTTGTTCGCCGACGCGACGTTGATCAGGTAGGGCGCATGCACGTAGATCGGCAGCGCCGCGGCCTTCAGTACGGCCGCGTCCTCACGCGGCTTGGGCGCCTTCCAACTCTGCGGGTTGCCGAGGAAAATCTGTACGACGTCAGCGCCCTCGGCCGCCGCCGCGGCCAGCGGGTCTTGCGGACTGACATGTGAACCGATCAGCACGGTGGCCAGTCTAGTGCGGCGAGCAGACAGAGAATCGCGCCGCAGGCGCCCAAAACGCGCGAGTCTGCGACGGCTCGCCAACGAAAAAACCCCGGGCGAACCCGGGGCTTTTTCGTTACTGACTAGCGGTAGTCGCTGTACCCGTAGTCGTCCAGCGGAACCGCAGCACCGGCGGCTGCACCGAAGTCCGGGCTGTAGTACTGATCCTCGTAGGACGGGATCGTGTACGCCGCGGCGCGGGCCTCCTCGGTCGGCTGCACCTGGATGTTGCGGTACCGGTTGATTCCGGTACCGGCCGGGATCAGCTTTCCGATGATCACGTTCTCCTTCAGACCCTGCAGCTTGTCGCTGCGGCAGTTGATTGCCGCGTCGGTCAGCACACGCGTGGTCTCCTGGAACGACGCCGCGCTCAGCCACGAGTCGGTGGCCAGCGACGCCTTCGTGATACCCATCAGCACCGGACGACCGGCCGCGGGCTCGCTGCCCTCGGCCACCACCCGGCGGTTCGATGACTCGAATTCCGCACGGTCGATCAGCGACCCGGGCAGGAACTCCGTCGCGCCCGAGTCGATGATGGTCACGCGGCGCAGCATCTGGCGGACGATCACCTCGATGTGCTTGTCGTGGATCGACACACCCTGTGCCCGGTAGACCTCTTGGGTCTCCCGAACCAAGTGGATCTGCACCTGACGCGGGCCCTGGACACGCAGCACCTCGTGCGGGTCGGCCGAGCCTTCCATCAGCTGCTGCCCCACCTCGACGTGGTCGCCGTCGGAGAGCACCTTCTCGGAGCCGTCCTCGTGCTTGAACACACGCAGCCGCTGGCGCTTGGAGAGCTTGTCGTACACGACTTCCTCGCCGCCATCGTCAGGAACGATGGTGATCTTGTAGAAGCGCTCACCGTCCTCGAGCTGGATCCGCCCGGTGACATCGGCGATCGGTGCCTTGCCTCGCGGCACCCGCGCCTCGAACAGCTCCTGCACACGGGGCAGACCGCCGGTGATGTCCTCACCGACACCACCTTGGTGGAAGGTACGCATCGTCAGCTGCGTGCCGGGCTCACCGATGGACTGCGCGGCCACGATGCCGACCGCCTCACCGATGTCGACCAGCTTGCCGGTGGCCATGGAACGCCCGTAGCAGGTCGCGCACACACCGGTACCGGTGGTACACGTCAACACCGAACGCACCTTGATCTGCGTGATGCCCGCCGCCAGCAGGGCGTCGATCGACGGGTCACCCAGGTCTTCACCACGCGCGACGACGACGTTGCCGGCCTCGTCGACCGCGTCGGCGCCCAAAGTCCGTGCGTACGCCGAGGTTTCGATGTACGGGTCACGGATCAGGGTGCCGTCAGGCTGACGCACGGCCAGCTCGACGAGGATGCCACGCTCCGTCTCGCAGTCATGCTCGCGAACGATGACGTCCTGGCTCACATCCACCAGACGACGGGTCAGGTAGCCGGAGTCCGCGGTACGCAACGCGGTGTCCGCCAAGCCCTTTCGAGCGCCGTGCGTGTTGATGAAGTACTCCAGCACGGTCAGGCCCTCACGGAAGGAGGACTTGATCGGGCGTGGAATGAACTCACCCTTCGGGTTGGTCACCAGGCCCTTCATGCCGGCCAGCGTCCGGGTCTGGGTGAAGTTACCGGTGGCACCCGACTCCACGATCGTGATGATCGGGTTGTCACTGGGGTAGTGCTCCCGCAGCGCCTGACCCACCTCGTCGGTGGCTTCCTTCCAGATCTCCACCAGCGCCTCGTTGCGCTCCTCGCGGTTCACAGCACCACGCTGGAACTGCTTTTCGACCTTGTCGGCCCGGTCCTCGTAGTGGTCGAGGATCTCCTTCTTACGCGGCGGAACCAACACGTCGGCCATCGAGACCGTGACACCGCTTCGGGTCGCCCAGTAGAAACCGGCGTCCTTGAGCTTGTCGACGGTCTGCGCGACCACGATCATCGGGTAGCGCTCGGCCAGGTCGTTGATGATGGCAGCCTGCACCTTCTTGTGCATCTGCTTGTTCACGAACGCATAGCCCAGCGGCAGCAGCTCGTTGAACAGCACCCGGCCCAGCGTGGTGTCGGCCAGCCACGCATCGCCGGGCCGCCAACCGTTGAGGCCGAACAGCTCGGCCTCGATCTCGGCCGGCGGACGCAACTGCGTCAACCGCACCTTGATCTTGGCCCGCACCGAGAGCACACCACGGTCGGACGCCATGATCGCTTCGGCCGGTGAGGAGTACACACCCTGCTCCGGTTGATCCTTGGCGGCCGCGCGGTATTCGCCGTCCGACCCGTCGATCTCGGTCGTCAAGAAGTACAGCCCGGTCACCATGTCCAATCGCGGCATGGCCAACGGACGGCCGGACGCGGGCGACAGGATGTTGTTCGACGACAGCATCAGGATGCGAGCCTCGGCCTGCGCCTCGGCGCTCAACGGCAGGTGCACCGCCATCTGGTCACCGTCGAAGTCGGCGTTGAACGCCTCACACACCAACGGGTGCAGCTGAATAGCCTTGCCCTCCACCAGCATTGGCTCGAAAGCCTGGATACCGAGGCGGTGCAGCGTTGGTGCGCGGTTCAGCAGCACGGGGTGCTCAGCGATGACCTCTTCGAGCACATCCCACACCTGCGGACGCTGACGCTCCACCATCCGCTTGGCGCTCTTGATGTTCTGCGCGTGGTTGAGGTCGACCAACCGCTTCATCACGAACGGCTTGAACAGCTCCAGCGCCATCAGCTTGGGCAAACCGCACTGGTGCAACTTGAGCTGCGGGCCGACCACGATGACCGAACGGCCCGAGTAGTCGACGCGCTTACCGAGCAGGTTCTGACGGAACCGGCCCTGCTTACCCTTGAGCAGATCCGACAGCGACTTGAGCGGACGGTTACCCGGCCCGGTGACCGGGCGGCCGCGACGGCCGTTGTCGAACAGCGCGTCCACCGACTCCTGCAGCATCCGCTTCTCGTTATTGACGATGATCTCGGGCGCGCCGAGGTCGATCAGCCTCTTGAGGCGGTTGTTGCGGTTGATCACGCGGCGGTACAGGTCGTTCAGGTCAGACGTGGCGAACCGGCCTCCGTCGAGCTGCACCATCGGGCGCAGCTCCGGCGGGATGACCGGCACCGCGTCGAGCACCATGCCCATCGGTGAGTTGCCCGACATCTGGAACGCCGCGACCACCTTCAGTCGCTTGAGGGCACGAAGCTTCTTCTGCCCCTTGCCATTTCGGATGACGTCACGCAGGATGTCGGCCTCGGCGTCGATGTCGAAGTTCTCGATCAGCTTCTGGATCGACTCCGCGCCCATGGCGCCGGTGAAGTACTCGCCGTAGCGGTCGATGAGCTCGCGGTAGAGGTTCTCGTCGACGATCAGCTGCTTGGGGGCCAGCTTGGTGAATGTCGTCCAGATCTCCTCCAGCCGGTCCAGCTCACGCTGGGCGCGGTCGCGGAGCTGGCGCATCTCCCGCTCGCCGCCGTCCCGAACCTTGCGCCGCGCATCGGCTTTCGCGCCCTCGGCCTCCAGCTCGGCCAGATCGGCCTCCAGCTTCTGCGCACGGGCCTCCAGATCAGCATCACGCTGATCCTCGACACCCTTGCGCTCCACCACCATTTCGGCTTCGAGCGTCGACAGCTCGTTGTGCCGCATCTCGTTATCGACCCCGACGATCACATATGCGGCGAAGTAGATGATCTTCTCGAGATCCTTGGGAGCCAGGTCCAGCAGGTAGCCCAGGCGCGATGGCACGCCCTTGAAGTACCAGATGTGGGTGACCGGTGCGGCCAGCTCGATGTGGCCCATCCGCTCACGACGCACCTTGGCGCGAGTCACCTCGACGCCACAGCGCTCACAGATGATGCCCTTGAAGCGGACGCGCTTGTACTTGCCGCAGTAGCACTCCCAGTCGCGAGTCGGTCCGAAGATCTTCTCGCAGAACAAGCCGTCCTTCTCTGGCTTCAGCGTGCGGTAGTTGATCGTCTCCGGCTTCTTGACTTCGCCGTAAGACCATTGCCTAATGTCCTCCGCGGTGGCCAAGCCGATACGGAGTTCATCGAAGAAGTTGACGTCGAGCACGTAACTCCCTTTCCCCTTGCGGGTTTAGTAACTAATTAAGCCAAGTCCTCAACAGAGGCGGATTCGTTGCGAGACAAGTTGATTCCCAGGTTGGCGGCAGCCCGCTCCAGGTCTTCGTCTTCGCCTTCGCGCAACTCGATCGCCGCACCGTCGGACGACAGCACCTCGACGTTGAGACACAGCGACTGCAGCTCCTTGAGCAACACCTTGAACGATTCCGGAATACCTGGCTCCGGGATGTTCTCGCCCTTGACGATCGCTTCGTACACCTTGACCCGACCGACGGTGTCGTCGGACTTGATGGTCAACAGCTCCTGCAGCGTGTAGGCGGCGCCGTAGGCCTGCATGGCCCAGCACTCCATCTCGCCGAATCGCTGGCCACCGAACTGCGCCTTACCACCCAACGGCTGCTGGGTGATCATCGAGTACGGACCGGTGGACCGGGCGTGGATCTTGTCGTCGACCAAGTGGTGCAGCTTCATGATGTACATGTAGCCAACGGTCACCGGGTACGGGAACGGCTCGCCACTACGGCCGTCGAACAGCTTCGACTTGCCGTCTGCGTTCACCATGACATCGCCGTCGCGGTTGGGCAGCGTGCAGGCCAGCAGGCCCTGCAGCTCCTCTTCCTTGGCGCCATCGAACACCGGAGTCGACACGATCTGGTCCGGCTCCGCGTTGAGCAGGTCCTCGGGCAGGTTGACCGCCCACTCCGGAACCCCGCTGCCGGTATCGACTTTCCAGCCGGCTTTGGCGACCCAACCGAGGTGAGTCTCCAGGATCTGGCCGATGTTCATCCGTCGCGGCACCCCGTGGGTGTTCAGGATGATGTCGACCGGCGTGCCGTCCGGCATGAACGGCATGTCCTCCACCGCCAGGATCTTGCCGATGACGCCCTTGTTGCCGTGGCGTCCGGCCAGCTTGTCACCGTCGGAGATCTTGCGCTTCTGGGCCACGTAGACACGGACCAGCTCGTTGACACCCGCCGGCAACTCGTCGTCGTCCTCGCGAGAGAACACCCGAATGCCGATCACCTTGCCGGACTCGCCGTGCGGCACCTTCAGCGAGGTGTCGCGGACCTCACGGGCCTTCTCACCGAAGATCGCCCGCAGCAGTCGCTCCTCCGGGGTCAGCTCGGTCTCACCCTTCGGGGTGACCTTGCCGACCAGGATGTCGCCGTCACGAACCTCGGCACCGATCCTTACGATGCCCCGCTCGTCCAAGTCGGCGAGCACCTCGTCGGAGACGTTCGGGATGTCCCGGGTGATCTCCTCGGCGCCCAGCTTGGTGTCGCGGGCATCGATCTCGTGCTCCTCGATGTGGATCGAGGTGAGCACGTCCTCTTCAACCAGGCGGTTGGAGAGGATGATCGCGTCCTCGTAGTTGTGCCCTTCCCACGGCATGACCGCCACCAGCAGGTTCTTGCCGAGCGCCATCTCACCGTTTTCGGTGCAGGGACCGTCGGCGATCACCTGGCCGGCCTCGACGCGATCGCCCGCGTCGACGATCGGCGACTGGTTGGCACAGGTGCCGTGGTTGGACCGCGCGAACTTGCGCATCCGGTACGTGTGCCGGGTGCCGTCGTCGGCCATCACGGTGATGTAGTCGGCGGACACCTCCTCGATCACCCCGGCCTTGTCGGCGACGACGACATCGCCGGCGTCGATCGCGGCGCGCAACTCCATACCGGTGCCCACCAGCGGCGCCTCGCTGCGCACCAGCGGAACCGCCTGGCGCTGCATGTTGGCACCCATCAGGGCACGGTTGGCGTCGTCGTGCTCGAGGAACGGGATCATGGCCGTGGCCACCGACACCATCTGGCGCGGCGAGACGTCCATGTAGTCCACCTCGGCCGGCGTGACGTTCTCGACCTCGCCACCCTTACGACGGACCAGGATCCGCGGTTCGGTGAACCGGCCGCTGTCGTCGATCGGCGAGTTGGCCTGCGCCACGACGTGGCGGTCCTCCTCGTCGGCGGTCAGGTAGTGGATCTCGTCGCTGACCACACCGTCGATCACCTTGCGGTACGGCGTCTCGATGAATCCGAACGGGTTGACCCGTGCGTAGACCGACAGCGAGCCGATCAGACCGATGTTCGGACCCTCCGGGGTCTCGATCGGGCACATCCGGCCGTAGTGCGACGGGTGCACGTCACGGACCTCCAGCCCGGCGCGCTCACGCGACAGACCGCCCGGCCCCAGTGCCGAGAGGCGACGCTTGTGCGTCAGACCCGACAGCGGGTTGTTCTGGTCCATGAACTGGGACAGCTGGCTGGTGCCGAAGAACTCCTTGATCGCAGCGACCACCGGCCGGATGTTGATCAGGGTCTGCGGCGTGATGGCCTCGACGTCCTGAGTGGTCATCCGCTCCCGGACGACCCGCTCCATCCGCGACATTCCGACCCGGATCTGGTTCTGGATCAGCTCACCGACGGTGCGCAGACGGCGGTTACCGAAGTGGTCGATATCGTCGGTTTCCACCGGCACCTCGCTGCCGCCGGGAACCGTCATGGTCGGCTGGCCCTCGTGCAGACGCGCCAGGTACTCGATGGTGGCGACGACGTCTTCTTCGGTCAGCGTCGACGACGTGATCGGCTTGCCGACGTTCAGCCCGAGCTTCTTGTTGACCTTGTAGCGGCCAACCCGGGCCAGGTCGTAGCGCTTCTCCTTGAAGAACAGGTTCTCCAGCAGGGTCTGCGCGGACTCCTTGGTGGGCGGCTCGCCCGGACGCAGCTTGCGGTAGATATCCAGCAGCGCCTCGTCGGGGCCGGCGGTGTTGTCCTTCTCCAGCGTCGACATCATGATCTCGGAGAAACCGAACCGCTCATGGATCCGCTCGTTGGTCCAGCCCAGGGCCTTGAGCAGCACCGTGACCGGCTGGCGACGCTTGCGGTCGATGCGCACACCGACGGTGTCGCGCTTGTCGACGTCGAACTCCAGCCACGCACCGCGGCTGGGAATCACCTTGACGCTGTGCAGCAGCTTCTCGGTCGACTTGTCGATGGTGTCGTCGAAGTACACGCCGGGCGACCGGACCAGCTGGCTGACCACCACGCGCTCGGTCCCGTTGATGATGAACGTGCCTTTTTCGGTCATCATCGGGAAGTCACCCATGAAGACCGTCTGGCTCTTGATCTCACCAGTGTTGTTGTTGATGAACTCGGCCGTGACGAACAGCGGAGCCGCGTACGTCATGTCCTTGTCTTTGCACTCGTCCACCGGCGCCTTGACTTCGTCAAAACGGGGGTCGGAGAACGAGAGCGACATCGAGCCCGAGAAGTCCTCGATCGGTGACAACTCGTAGAGCACCTCTTCGAGGCCACCAACCGGGTTTACGTCCCCACGGCCGGTGGCGATCTCGCGCCAACGCGGCGCGCCGACCAACCACTCAAACGAGTCGGTCTGCACGTCGAGCAGCCCCGGAACCTCGAGAGGTTCGCGGAGTTTGGCGAAAGAAACTCGGTCAGGTGCTCCAGGCACGGAGTTGTTAGAACTAGAGGAGTCCGTCTTGCTCTGGCGAGAAACTGCCAAGATGCATCCTTCCAGCACCTCGTGCGACTCACGAAAACCGGGGCAACCGGACGTTCGCCGCGAATTATTTCGGTTAAGCCGGCAAACGAACTACCCGGTCCTCACGCGCGCAACTAAATAGCTGAGCCGCAGAAGGGGCTCAGGCTAAGACCACGGTGTCAGGTGGCGGGTGAGGTGGGCAGGAAGTAGCCAGCGCAACGTCCAACAATAGCGCAGGCGCGCGCATTCCTCAACTACCCATCCAGGGGATATCGGCGCTGGCTGGCATCTCAACTTTCCCGTGGGTACATGCTGCCCAACAGATTGACCCGTTGACGCCCCTGTCGTCAAGAGGACAGGCGGCAAGTTGTGCGGAGTTAATCTGCGAAATCCTCGGCCCAGGCTTCTTACGGGCAGGGAACGCGGCCCCCGGTAAGACGTGCCTATCGGGGAGGGTCGTCAGCGTTTGGCGGACTAGCCGCCGAATTCGTGCGTTTTCAGCTTGTGGGTGCCCTCGAGGTCATCGAGGATCGCGGCTTGTGCATCCTTTGGCAGGGTGTGCAACATCTCGCGCACCCGGGCCTGGCGCCGAGCGACGGCCTTACGCTCCGGCATCCCCGGCGTCGCGAGGATCTGCGGTGGCACGCCCTCGACTTCCTCGGTACCACCGGAGTGGTGGCCGGCGTCGACCATGGCCTGCTCTTCGGCCATCGTCGCCTCGTCCTTTTCTTCGGACATGCCGATGGGCCCGATGCGGCGGCCGTTGAGGAACTGTCGCACCACTGGCTCATCGCTGGTCAGCAATACCTCACGGGGGCCGAACATCACCAGGTGCTTGCGGAACAACATGCCGATGTTGTCCGGCACGGTGCGCGCAACGCTGATGTTGTGCGTCACGATCAGGATGGTCGCGTCGATCTGGGCGTTGATGTCGAGGATCAGCTGGCTCAGGTAGGCGGTACGAACCGGGTCCAGACCCGAGTCGGGCTCGTCGCACAGAATGATCTGCGGGTCCAGAACCAGGGCGCGGGCCAGGCCGGCACGCTTGCGCATACCGCCGGAGATCTCGCCGGGGAACTTCCGTTCGTCACCAGTCAGGCCGACCAGGCTCAGCTTCTCCATGACGATGTCACGGATCTCGCTTTCCTTCTTCTTGGTGTGCTCACGCAGCGGGAAGGCGGTGTTGTCGAAGAGGTTCATCGAGCCGAACAGCGCGCCGTCCTGGAACAGCACGCCGAACAACGTCCGGATCTCGTAGAGCTCCTTGGCGGTGCATTCGATGATGTCGGTGCCGTCGATCAGGATCGACCCGCGCTCCGGACGCAGCAGGCCGATCAGGGACTTCAAGAACACCGACTTGCCGGTACCCGACGGGCCCAGCAAAACGCTGACCTCCCCGGCGGGGATATCCAGGGTCACGTCTTCCCAAATCCTCGAGGATCCGAAGGACTTGGTCAGACCACTGACCTCGATAGCGACGCCCATAGGAATCCTTCCGTCGACGCAAGTAGCACCCACCTGCCCCTGTGTGGCTTGAGTCACTGTAGCGCACGCCTGGGGCCCCGCATCATGGTTGCACAGCACCACATAGAAAATTGGCCCACCTGAGACCAACCCGCCAATCCCTGGTCAGCGCGATGCCGAGACCGGGTTAGCCGGCCGGAGCCCAGTTGCCGTGGAAGCCCATTGGTACGCGCTGCGGCAGGTGCACGGTGGCAATCGAGCCAAGAGTCTGGGCGTCCAGTATCAGCAACTGCCCTTCGTCGCGGCCCCGGTGGTAGCCGTAACCCATCAGCACTCCGTCATCTTCGGCGCGTTCCCGTGCGCCGTTCGTGGGGTTCGGCACAAAGGACATCTCGCCGAGCAAAAGGTCGGGGTCGAGCGCCGCGACCTCGCTGGATCCCGTCGCGTAGTCGTGCTTGTAGAGCGACGAGGTCATTTCGGTTGCCCCGCCGGAAAGGTAGCCGCCCTCCATGCCGACGGCGTAGCCGAACCGGTGCCGTCCGCCCAGCAGGGTTTCGTTGATGCGCGG
This sequence comes from Mycobacterium sp. Dal123C01, assembly GCF_052566995.1. NCBI lineage: Bacteria > Bacillati > Actinomycetota > Actinomycetes > Mycobacteriales > Mycobacteriaceae > Mycobacterium > Mycobacterium sp. Dal123C01. Next base: position 355,553 of record NZ_CP199580.1, read on the forward strand.
AAACTCCTGCGGACGATCGTCGCGGCATTCGGTGGTGACCGCACCGGTCGTCAGGTTGATGGTCCAGCGGTCCAGTACCGGACGGCTGTCGCCGGGACCACGAAGGTCGCGGTCAAACATCCGCGAGTAGCGGACCACGTCGAGCACCAGGACCTCGGCCCCTTGAGAGTCACTGCGCATCTCCGAGTAGGCATTGAGCGGGTGGAAGACGTAGCAGGGTTCGATCTCGAACCAGCGCACGTCGTCGTTGCCGCCCTCGCGCGGCATGACCCCGATGCGCGCCGGGTAGGTGTCCTTCCAGCTGTAGGGCATCTGGTGCATGGGCTGCCGGTTGCCGTTGATCGCCGTCACCATCGGACCGGGAATCCGGACCCGGCCGAGCACTGACTGCACGACCAGGCGGGCCGGCAAACTCAGCCAGCGCGGCACGTTGGCCGGCACGACCTGCGCCGGGTTGAACGTCACCGGCAGGTCGTAGATGACCACATACTTATCCGTCAGGGAGAAGTCGTGCATCATCGGCGAACCGCTCACCTCGATGTCGACGGTGCGGCGCGCGCGCCCGGCGGTGTCGATCACCGAGTACTGCACGGTGCGCCCGCGCCCGAAGCTGTAGGACACCGCGTGCAGTTCTCCGGTGTGCGGATCGCGGTGCGGGTGCGCCGTGTAGCCACCGAACAGGGTGCCGTCGAAGTCGCAGGGCCCCACGGTGTCCAGCTCGTCGGTGAGCTGGTAGTTGGCACCGCCGCCCTCGACCAGCGCCAGCGTCCGCCCGGCGTGGGTCAGCACGTTGGTGTTGGGGCCGACCGACAGCATCCCGGCCCGCGGATTCAGTCCTTGGGGCTCCGGTTCGCCGAGTGCGGCGCACGCGGGCGGGGTGCGGACCCAGCGGTTTCGGTACCAGAGGGCCTTGCCGTCGCGCAGCGCTATCCCGTGCACCATCGCATCGCCGGTGAACCAGTGATAGGTGGCCGGGTCGACCTCGGCGGCCGGGTTGGGCCCGTTGCGGAGATAGCGCCCGTCCAGGTGCTCCGGGATCTCCCCGGTGACGTCGAGGTCGGTGGCGGTCACTTCGGCGCCCACCGGCGCCAGGAAACCCTCGAGATACGGGTTCCGGGATTTGGCGGTTTGGGTGGAAGTCATGGGCTGAGCTCCTATAACATTGATATTTCAGCGTTATTTGGACGGTACGCCAGTGATGAGAAGATGGCAAGGCCTTCGCAGAGATGGTTGGAGAGATGACTTCGGAAGTTCAGCGCAGTGTTCGTGACGAGATGCTGCACGCTGCGGTCGGGCTGCTCGACGAGCAAGGGCCCGACGCTTTGCAGACCCGCAAGGTAGCCGGCGCGGCGGGGACGTCGACGATGTCGGTGTACACCCACTTCGGCGGGATGCAAGCGTTGATCGCGGCGGTCGCCGAAGAGGGGTTGCGGCAGTTCGGCGAGGCACTGACGGTGCCGCTGTCCGACGACCCGGTGGCCGACTTGTTTGTCGTCGGTGGTGCCTACCGCCGCTACGCCATCGAGCGGCCACACATGTATCGCCTGATGTTCGGTAGCACCAGCGCGCACGGCATCAACGCACCCGCGCAAAACGTCCTGACCCTGACCGTCAGCGAAATCGACGAGCGCTACTCCAGCTTTGCGCACGTGGTACGCGGCGTGCATCGGTGCATGCAGGCCGGCCGGATCACCGTGGGTTCGGCGGATGACGATGCGACCGTCGTGGCCACCGCGGCTCAGTTCTGGGCATTGATCCACGGGTTCGTCATGCTCGAACTGGCCGGGCATTACGGCGACGACGGCTCGGCCGTCACACCGGTGCTGAGCGCGATGACGTCGAATCTTCTTGTTGCTCTTGGGGATTCAGCGAAGCTGGTGGCCCGGTCGCTACAGTCGGCGACCCACGCCGGCTGAACACACAAAACCCCCGAGACCCATGGTCCCGGGGGTTTCGCGCGAGTTGAACTACTTGACGGTGACGGTGGCGCCGGCGGCCTCGAGCTTGCCCTTGGCTTCCTCGGCGGCTTCCTTGGCGACCTTCTCCAGCAGCGGCTTGGGTGCGCCGTCGACCAGGTCCTTGGCCTCTTTCAGGCCCAGGCCGGAGACGATCTCGCGGACCACCTTGATGACGCCGATCTTCTTGTCACCGGCGGCCTCGAGGATGACGTCGAACTCCGACTGCTCCTCGGCGGCCTCGGCGGGCGCGCCAGCGGCGGGGCCGGCCGCGGCGACCGCGACGGGGGCGGCGGCGGTGACCTCGAAGGTCTCCTCGAACTTCTTCACGAAGTCGGAGAGCTCGAGCAGGGTCAGCTCCTTGAATGCGTCAAGCAGGTCATCGGTGGAAATCTTTGCCATGGTGTGGGTCCTTCCTAGTTTTCTCAGGTTTGCGGGTTGGTTTTATTCGGCTTCGGGCGTGGTCTCGGCGGGTGTTTCCGAAGCTGGTTCTGCGGCTGCCTCTGGGGCAGCTTCTGCTGCTACCTCGGGGGCAGTTTCTGCTGCTACCTCGGGGGCAGTTTCTGCGGCTGCCTCGGGGGCAGCTTCTGCGGCGGGCTCCGTCGCAGCAGCCGGTGCGGGCTCTTCGGCGGTCCGCTTCTCCAGGAGCGCGGCCGCGAGCCGGGCCACCTGCGAGGCGGGCGCATTGAACAGACCGGCGGCTTTCGAGAGGTTCGCCTTCATCGCCCCGGCCAGCTTGGCCAGCAACACCTCGCGGGACTCCAGGTCGGCGATCCGCTCGACCTCGGCCACCGTCAATGCGTGGCCATCCATGTAGCCACCCTTGAGGACCAGCGCCTTGTTCTCCTTGGCGAAGGTCTTGATGGCCTTGGCGGCGTCGACCGGCTCGCCGCTGACGAACGCGATGGCCGTCGGGCCCACGAACAGCTCGTCGAGACCTTCGACCCCCGCTTCCGAAGCCGCCCGCTTGATCAGCGTGTTCTTGGCCACGGTGTAGGTGGCTGAACCCGCCAACGACCGGCGCAGCTCGGCCAGGGCGGCGACCGTCAGACCCCGGTAGTCGGTGATCAGGGTCGCGGTCGAGGCACTGAACTGCTCGGCGATGTCCGCAACGGCGGTGGCCTTGTCGGCTCTGGCCATGCATACCTCCTCGGTGAAAAGTCACGGTTCGACGTATCGTCTGTGATCACCCGAGGAACGACGAACGCCCCGGCGCAGGAAGCGGCACGGGGCGTTGGGATCCACCGGCAGCGAGCGCCGGTGGTAATGCCTCGTCCTCCTGCGTGGGCCGCCCGGATGTTCCCGGACCTTCGACCGATTGCTCGGCGACCGACGGTCTTTGGTGGATCGGCACCAAGGATAGCGTGACAACGCGCGGTCAGCCAAAACGGCGGATCTCAGATGACGGCGAGCCTGGCCGCCCCAACCAGCCCCGCATTGCCGCCCAGCTCGGCGGGCACCACACGCAGGCCGGCCAGAAAATCCAGCCCCGCATAGCCGGCCAGCGCCGCGCGCAGCGGGTCGAAGAGCACGTGCCCGGATTTGGCCACGCCGCCCCCGACGATGACGAGGTCCAGGTCGCACACCGCCGCCACCGACGCGATCATCATCGCGAGCCCGGTGGCGCCCCTGCCGAAGGCCCGCAGCGCGACCTCGTCGCCGGCCGTCGCCGCGTCAGCCAGCTCGCGCGCGCCGGCGCCCGGCGGTGCGGACCAACCGTTGGCCCGCGCCCAGTGCACCAGCCATGGCCCGGCGGCGACCGTCTCGACACAGCCGCGGCCCCCGCATGTGCACGGCTCGCCGTCCCGCTCGACCACCACGTGACCGACGTGCCCGGCATTGCCGGTGCGCCCGGCATACGGCGCGCCGTCGAGCACCAATCCGCCGCCGACACCGGTGGATACCACCATGGCCAACAGGAAACGCGCACCCCGTCCCGCGCCGCGCCAATGCTCGCCCAGGGCCATACACACCCCGTCGCCGCCCAGCCGCACCGGCACACCGGGCACCGCAGCCGTGACCCGGTCCCGCAGCGGGAACCCTTGCCAGCAATCGATATTGATCGGGCTGACGGTTCCGCTGTGCAGGTCGATGGGGCCGGCCGAAGCGATACCCACCCCGCGGACGGCACCGTCGGCTGCCCCCAACGCCTCGGCGATCATCGCGGCGACCACGGCCCACACCTGTTCGGCCGAACCGTCCGCGGGGGTGGGACGGGTGGCGGTGTACACCAGCGCCCCTTCGGAATCCGCAAGGCCCGCAGCAATTTTCGTGCCACCGATGTCCAGGCAGAGAGTAAGCATGGCCGATCAGTGCCGGTGTGTGTTGTCGGGCTGGCGGGGGTCGCCGGGATGCTCGTAGCCGGCAGCGAGCTGGACCAGCGCGGCGCGTCGCGCGTCCAGCCATACCCGGAAGGCGCGACGCTGCGCGGCGCCGCGCAGATGTTCGGCGATCGCGGAGCGCACCTGTTCCAGCGGCGGCCCGACCCGTGACGGCGAGCGCCAGCCGTGCGGGTCGGGGCGCGACGCGGCGAACCGCAGCGGATTGCGGGCGTGGTAGTCGGCCACCTCGTCGTCGCTGACCCGGACCGCGCCGGTCACCGCGGCGAACAGCGCCCGCGCCCGCGGGTCCGCCAGCGCCGCCGCGGCCACGCTGCCGATCTCCAGCCGGGCCGTCACGTCGGGCAGCAGCGCGGCCTCGCTCGGCGCATCGCACACGGTCAACCCGCGCGCGGCCGACTCGGCGGCCACCACGCGTTCGGTCACGAGAAGTTGCGTGAGCCAGCGCCGCAGTTGGCGGCCCTCGCTGGTGCCGCTGGCCGGCAGCGCGGCCGCGCGGGGGCCGTTGCGCAATCGCGCCTCGGCCGCGTCGAGCTCATCGACCGCGACAGGCGTGCCGGCAACGGTGGCAATCAGGTGGACGCTCATGTGACGGTCACCGTCACCGCCGGTGAGTAGATCAGCCGTCCGGCGCAGCCGACTCGGACCAGCGCCCACCACTGGCCGGGCTCCAGCCATGCCGGCGGCCTGACGTCGAAGCCGAGCTCGACGCTGCCACGGGCTGGCAGGACCGCGCCGAGCGCGGCCGGGCCGATCCACTCCCAGGTGCCCCAGGGACTGATCAGATGTGCCTCCAGCGCCAAGTCCGCCCGGGCATGGCTGCCGATCGTCACCGCCAGCCGGGCCGTCTCGCCGGCACGCAGCGCGATCTCGGCGGGTCCGTCGACGAGGTAGAGCAGTTCCGTCTCCCGGACCGCACCGACTTCGACGACGCACACATCCTCGACGGTCTGTCGCCAGGCGACCGGGACGTTATCCCCGGTGATGCGCAGCTGCGCCCGGACCGGGTACAGGCCGGGCTCGGTAGCGGCCGGAATCGCCAGCATCACGTCGGCCTCCCGGTGTTCGCCGCTGCCCAGGGTGAACGGTAACTCGGCCGGTGTCGCCGACCAGCCGTCCGGACACGCCACCACGACCGCGCCGTTCAAGTCCGCATCGCTGCAGTCACTTGCCGCGGTGAGCCGCAACGCCACCTTGCGGCCCGGCTCGGCGGTCACCTGTTGCGGGTGCAGATGCGCGACGGCCGGCAGCCCGCCCAGTGGCGCGGGCCCACGGTTATGCAGCCAATAGCGCGCGTAGAGCGGCTGAGCGATCTCGGCTTCCGGGGCCAGCGGGGTGGCGTCGTCGAATGCCTTGGGGACCTCGAGCCGGGCCAGCACCGTGGCGACCTGGTACCCGTGCAGATCGACCGAACGCTTGCGCGCCTGTTCCTTCTCCTCCAGAAGGTCGGCGAGCCGAATCGTGCCCAGCTTGCCCAGTGTCGTGCCGATCGAGACGCGGGCGCGGGCGCCGGTCGTTTCGACCAGCCGCAAGGCCACCGAAGCGGGGTCGACCGGCTCGGCACGACCGGCCGTCAGCGGGTTGCCGGCCGCCTTGAATGCCCCGACGTGGACGGTGTCAGCGGGTTCGACGTGCAGCAGCGATCCGGCGGACGCCAGCTTGCCTCGTCGCTGGCCCGGGAAGACGGCGCGCAGCGGATGGGAGAACTGCGCGCTGCGGCTGGGAATCTGGGCGCGGCGCCAATCGCCGTCGCCGCATGCCAGCGCGTAGTCGAAATGGTGTGTCCAGTGCTGGAGTTGGAAGTTCGAGCCGTCGGGCGCGGTGCGGCGTGGTTCGTCGATCCAGGTCCCGGAGGGCCAGCCGGTGCAGGATCGCAACAGCGCGGAGTGCAGCGTCCCGTCGGTGTCGACGGCGAAGCTCGGCACGCCGCGGTTGAACAACGCGACGGTGCGGGATTCGAAGTGCTCCATACCGGATGCGGCCTGCTGGGCGATGACGATTTCAGCGTCGTCGAGATCGACCGCCACCGAAGCGATCTCGGCGTCGAGGCTTTTCTCGTCGACTCCGTCGATCACCAGCACCGGCAGGGCGCACACCGCACTCAGGTCGGCGCCGGGCACCCAGACCGCCGCCAACCGCGTCGCCGCGGGCACCCACACCCTGGCCCGGCCCGTCTTGGCCAGCTGGCGGCCGAGTTCTTTCGCGTAGATCGGATCGGCCTCGGCCAGAACAGCTTTGGTGAAGACATTGCGGGCTGGCCCGCCGAGCGCGATGCGGACATCGGGCAGGTTCGAGTCGACGTGGAGGTTGCCGTAGCGGGGTTTACCGGCGCCGCTGCAGGTGGCCGTGACGCCGGCGCGAACCAGCGCGACCATCAGCTCACGCGCCAGCGATCCGGACGACGCTTCCGACGGCGACACCACCTCTGCCACGGATACCGCGCGAATATCGTTGTCTCCCAACTTGACCCGTACCGCTGAGGACAGACCGAACCAGCCGTAGGCCGGATTGTCCAGCGTCCACGGCTGGTGCTCGGTATCCACGGAGCGAGCGCCGTCGTGCAGCAACGCGAACCCGCGGCCGACGACGGCGTCGCCCACCTCGCTGACCGGCATCGCGCCCGGCACCGGACACGGCCAGCGCAGCCGCAGCAAGCGGTCCTCGCCGCTGAACTCGTCGATGGTGGTGCGGCAATCCACCCGCGCCACGCCGTTCCACAGCGTCAGAGTCTGGGTGTAGCGCAGCAATTCGCCGATCCGGCCGCGTACGACCAGCCGCTGACCGAGCGGTCCCGCATAGGCCCGCACCTGCGCCGGCGATTCCGACGAGCACACCACCGGCCCCTTCGGCAGCAGATGCCAAGGGCCCTCCCCTCCCGTCGGGTGCGCCGGGTATTCCTCGTAGACGGCAAGCTCGTTGCCCACTCGCCCGTCGGCGATCAGCTCGTGGTCAGCACGGACGAGAGACTCCACCGCCCCGCCACGCGTGGGGTCGACAGCAAGCCGGTAGTGTTCGTTGCGGATCTTGTTGCCGCGGAGCGGTTCCCAGCCGGTCGCCAGCTCCGCGGGAACCAGCCGGTAGGCCCGCCAGCCCAGCGACGGGACGTCGCGGGCCAGCCAGGTGACCGACCCCCCATCGTGCTCGACCAGCGCCGGCAACTCGGCACCGTCGACGTCAAGCACCCGCACGCCCGCGGCCAGCGGCGGGTCAACCCGGGCGGTGACGATGTCGGTGCGCTGGTGTGTCAACGGGTTCCACACCGCTACGGCGTCCCGGGGATCGCCTGAAACGTCTACGGCGCCGGACAGCAGCGCCAGGGAATTGTCGCGGGCCGCCCGACCCAGCTCCCACGCGTCGCGCCAGCCGGTCAGCAGATCGAGGTAGACCTGATCGGATTCCGAGCCGGTGATCGCGTCGTGGTGCGCGCCGTAAGCCAGCTGCACCCACGCCTTGGCCAGGGCGGCATGCGGGTAGTCGGTTCCGGACATCAGCGCGGCGAACGCCGCGTAACGCTCGGCATCCAACACGGCGTTCTCGGCGGCCCGGTTGGCCTGCTTGGTGTCGATATAGGAGACGTCCTTGCCGGTATAGATCGGGTTCATGTCGCGGGTTTGCGGCGACGGCACAGACCCCCGCTCATCCAGCTCGGCGCGCACCGCGGCGAAGAACTCCTGCGGCAGCGCGCACACGAATCGCGGCCAGGTGTAGCGCGCGGCCCAGTCGCGGTGGATTTCGGTGACCCACTTGTTCGGCGGGGTGTAGTCGGTGCCGACCGGCAGCAGCACGTTGCGAGTCAGCGCGACGCTCTTGAGCTCGTCGAACAACTCACCGGTGGCATCCTCGGCTTCACGCAGCGACGCCGAGGAGTCCATCCACCAGCCCGCCGAGTAGTGCGCCGGCATGTAGTGGGTGAGCAGGCCACGCCCGGATGGCGAGATCCATTCGAACTCACTGCAGAACTGCATGCCCTGGACGCCACCGGAGTGCGTCGGGCCCCACTGGTGGTGGGGTCCGCGGGCCCACGAGCTCGACGTCAGCCCGGCGTCGGCGGCCATCCCGGGGAACTGCGGGTCGTGGCCGAACACGTCGAGCTGCCACGCGGTAGCCGGGTGAGCACCCAGCACGTCACGCTGAAACCCAATGCCGTGCACCAGGTTCCGGATGGTCGTCTCCGGGCTGGTGAGGTTGGTGTTGGGTTCGTTGTAGGTGCCGCCCATGATCTCGACGCGCTTGTCGCCGATGAAGCGGCGCAGGTCGGCGCGGTCTTCGGGGTGGGTGTCCCAGTACGGCTTGAGGTAGTCCACCTCGGCCAGCACGAATTTGTAGTCGACGTCGCGGCGGGCCATTTCCAGGTGCGCGTGCACGAGTTCGAAGGCGTTGGTCTGCCGGGCCCGTCCCGGCGGGTCCTCGGTCCACTCGCTGGTGTAGGCCCCCTGCGTGTTCCACCACACCGGGTCGTAATGGAAATGGCTGACCATGAACATCGTCCAGCCGGGCTCGGCCACGGTGAATTCCAACGGCACGCTGGCGCCGCCGGCGTGCACCCGAGCGGCCCGCCGCTGACCGACGACCGGTGCCTCTACCGCCACCGGGATCTCGACCAGCTCGTCGCCGATCTCGGCAAGCGTCTCCCCGCTCAGACCGTCGCCGTCGATGCGGATCGACGTCGGCTCGGCGACGCCGCCGACGGTGACCCGGGCCAGCTGTAGTGGCGTATCCGACGGCCCGACGAACCGTTCGGTCGAGCATGCCGAAACCAGCTGCATCCCCGCACTTTACGGCGTGGTTGTCCAGGCGTCGGAGGTTAAGCAGTTGCGGCCGCAGACAGGTGTCACCGGCAGCTGGAAAGCTGAGCACTATGTCCGACCTGACCACACAACTTGCAGATCAGCTCGACTGGCATTGGCGCGAGCAGCTGCGCCCGCGCCTCGACGCCCTCACCGACGAGGAGTACTTCTGGCAGCCGGTGCCCAACTGCTGGACCGTGTATCCGGACGGGTCGCTGGATTTCGAGTTCCCCGCACCGAGTCCGACGCCGTTCACCACGATCGCCTGGCGCATGGCCCACGTCATCGTCGGCGTGTTCGCCACGCGCAACTACCACCATTTCGGCGGGCCGCCCGCCAGCTACCAAAGTTGGGACTACGCGACCGAGGCCGCCACCGCCCTGCGGCAACTCGACCTGGCTTACGCCACGTGGATCGCCGGGGTGCGGTCGCTTTCGGCGGCCGACCTGACCCGACACTGCGGCCCGTCTGAGGGGCCATATGCCGATTACGCACTCAGCGAGCTGGTCTTGCACATCAATCGAGAAGCGATCCACCATGGCGCCGAAATCGCGGTCCTCCGCGACCTGTACGTACATCGATAAACCGTCAACCAGGAGGATTGGCCATGCCCGCCCTTGCCCCGCCGGTGTCCGACGAGCGCAGCGCCCTGCGCGAGTTCCTGGCGTTCCACCAGAGCGCCTACTTCGCTGTGGCCCATGGCCTCACCGACGAACAGGCCCGCTCGACGCCGTCGGCGAGTGCGCTATCGGTCGGCGGGCTGGTCAAGCACGTCACCCGGATGCAACACAGCTGGATGGCGCGGGTCGCCGCCGCGCCGGACGCGCCGCCAAAGGATCCCCGGCCGGCCGACGTGATCGCCAAGGAGTTCTCCGACCAGCACGTGATGCGGCCCGACGAGACGCTGGACGGGCTGCTGCGGGCCTTCGGGGAGCAGAACGCGACGTCGCTGCGGCTGGTCCAGACCGCGGACCTCGACGCGGCGGTGCCGGTTCCGCGGGACGCTCCGTGGTTCCCCAAGGACCTGGAGGCCTGGTCGGTGCGATGGGTGATCCTGCACGTCATCAACGAGTTGGCGCGCCACGCCGGGCACGCCGACATCGTCCGGGAAACCCTCGACGGAGCAACGATGTACGACCTGATCGCCGGGCTGGAGGGCTGGGAGATCGCGGGCTGGGTGACGCCTTGGAACAAGGCCCCAACAGGTGGCGCGCGCAGCTAAAACGCCTGCTCATCGAAGAGCGAATTGGGACTTGACACCTCTGGTTTGGCAGACTGCTGAGATGAGTTCTACCAAACACCGAGAGGCAGCCAAGCTTGACCGGGTGCCGTTGCCGGTCGAAGCGGCTCGGGTCGTAGCTACTGGTTGGCAGGTCACCCGGTCCGCCGCTCGCGTCGTCACCAAGCTGCCGGGCAAGGGCCCGTGGCAGCAAAAAGTGATCAAGCAGCTCCCCCAGGCCTTCGCCGACCTGGGTCCGACGTACGTGAAATTCGGGCAGATCATCGCGTCCAGCCCGGGCGCATTCGGCGAATCGCTGTCCCGCGAATTCCGTGGCCTGCTCGACCGGGTGCCGCCGGCCGACTCCGGCCAGGTGCACAAGCTGTTCGTCGACGAGCTCGGAGGTGACCCGTCCGAACTGTTCGCCAAGTGGGACGAAACGCCGTTCGCGTCGGCCTCCATCGCCCAGGTGCACTACGCCACGCTGCACAGCGGCGAGGAGGTCGTGGTCAAGATTCAGCGCCCGGGCATCCGCCGCCGGGTTGCCGCCGACCTGCAGATCCTGAAGCGCTTCGCCCAGGCCGTCGAACTGGCCAAGCTGGGCCGCCGGCTCTCGGCACAAGACGTGGTCGCGGACTTCTCCGCCAACCTGGCCGAGGAGCTGAATTTCCGCCTCGAGGCGCAGTCGATGGAGGCATGGGTCTCGCACCTGCATGTGTCGCCGCTGGGCAAGAACATCCGGGTGCCGGATGTGTACTGGGAATTCACCAGCGACCGGGTGCTGACGATGGAGCGGGTGCAGGGCGTCCGCATCGACGACGTCGCCGCCATCCGCAAGGCCGGGTTCGACGGCACGGAGCTGGTGAAGGCCCTGCTGTTCTCGCTTTTCGAAGGCGGGCTGCGGCACGGGCTGTTCCACGGCGACCTGCACGCGGGCAACCTGTACGTCGACGAGCAGGGCCGCATCGTGTTCTTCGACTTCGGAATCATGGGCCGCATCGACCCGCGCACCCGGTGGCTGCTGCGGGAATTGGTGCACGCGCTGCTGGTCAAGAAGGACCACGCCGCGGCCGGCAAGATCGTCGTGCTGATGGGCGCGGTCGGCACCATGAAGCCGGAGGCCGAGGCCGCCAAGGACCTGGAGAAATTCGCCACCCCGCTGACCGTGACATCGCTGGGCGACATGTCCTATGCCGACATCGGGCGCCAATTGTCGACGCTGGCCGACGCCTACGACGTCAAACTGCCGCGCGAGTTGGTATTGATCGGCAAGCAGTTCCTCTACGTCGAGCGGTACATGAAGCTGCTCGCACCCAAATGGCAGATGATGTCCGACCCGCAGCTGACGGGTTACTTCGCCAACTTCATGGTCGAGGTCAGCCGCGAGCATCAGTCTGACGTGGAGGTCTAGTGGAGATCCGCACCGGCTATGCCAGTTCCGGGGCCGCTTCGAGATCTTCAGAGGGCGACCTGAAGATCTATTACGAGGACATGGGCGATATCGACGACCCGCCCGTGCTGCTGATCATGGGCCTCGGCGCCCAGCTGCTGCTGTGGCGGACCGAGTTCTGCGAGCGGCTGGTCGACCACGGCCTGCGCGTGATCCGTTACGACAACCGGGATATCGGCTTGTCCAGCAAGATCGAGCGTCGCAGCGTGGGTCAGCCACTGGTCACCCGTTTGGCCCGCTCCTGGGTGGGTCTGCGGAGCAAGGCGGCGTACACGCTCGAGGACATGGCTGACGACGGCGCGGCCGTGCTGGACCATTTGGGCATCAGCCAGGCCCATATCGTCGGGGCATCGATGGGCGGGATGATCGCCCAGGTCTTCGCCGCACAATTCGCGCAGCGGACGCGGACCCTTGGAATCATCTTCTCCAGCAACAACTCAGCGTTCCTGCCACCGCCGGCGCCGCGCGCGCTGCTGGCACTGCTCAAAGGGCCGCCGCCGGATTCACCCCGCGAGGTGATCCTCGACAACGCGGTCCGGGTGAGCAGGATCATCGGCAGTCCGGGCTACCGCATTCCCGACGAGCAGGTTCGCGCGGAGGCTGCCGAGGGATACGACCGCAACTACCACCCGCAAGGCATCGCCCGCCAGTTCAGCGCGATTCTGGCCAGCGGCAGCCTGGTGCACCACAACCGTCGCGTCGTGGCTCCGACTGTTGTCATCCACGGTCGCGCTGACAAGCTCATGCGGCCCCTCGGCGGCCGTGCGGTTGCCCGCGAAATTAACGGTGCCCGATTGGTGTTATTTGACGGAATGGGTCATGATCTGCCACAACAGCTGTGGGATCCTGTGATCGGCGTATTGACGGGCAACTTCGCCGAGGCCAACTGAATCCGGAGTCCAGCAGAAGGCTCCGAGTTTCAGATTGCCCGCAATTTCGCGCCGCGTCTCACAGCGCTGTACCGTTATCGCGGAAGGATTGGTGATGGTGGCGAAACTGAAGCCGTATTACGAAGAGTCGCAGGCTACTTACGACATTTCGGACGACTTCTTTGCGTTGTTCCTGGACCCCAACATGGTCTACACCTGCGCCTACTTCGAGCGCGACGACATGACCCTCGAAGAGGCTCAGCTCGCCAAGTTAGATCTGGCGCTGGACAAGCTGAACCTCGAGCCCGGAATGACGGTGCTCGACGTCGGATGCGGCTGGGGTGGAGCCGTAGTCCGGGCGGTTGAGAAGTACGACGTCAACGTCGTCGGTATTACGTTGAGCCGAAATCACTACGAGCGCAGCAAAGCCAGGCTGGCGGCGATCCCGACGAAGCGGCGCGCCGAGGCCCGGCTGCAGGGCTGGGAAGAGTTCGACGAGAAGGTCGACCGAATCGTCAGCTTCGAGGCCTTCGACGCGTTCAAAAAGGAGCGTTGGCCGCTGTTCTTCGAACGCTCTTACGAGATCCTCCCCGATGGCGGGCGGATGCTGTTGCACAGCATTTTCACCTATCCGCAGACGTACTGGCGGGAACACGGCATCTCGGTGACGATGAGTGATCTGAAGTTCGTCCACTTCCTCGGTAAGGAAATCTTTCCCGGCGGGGGAATGCCGGCACCATCCGACATCATCGACAATTCGCAGGCGGCAGGGTTCTCCCTCAAGGAGGTCCAAAACCTGCGGCCGCATTACGTGCGGACGCTGAACATGTGGGCGGCCAACCTGGAAGCCAACCGCGAACAGGCCATCGCCATCCAGTCCGAAGTGGTTTACGACCGTTTCATGCGCTATCTGACCGGCTGCGCAAACCTGTTCGGCAAAGGCATCTCCGACGTCGCCCAGTACACCCTCACCAAGTAACCCGCTCCCCTGCTCCCACTTCGGGCAACCGCCGCGTTCAACCGACGAGTTTCGCGATTCGTCAACAGGGTGGAGCAGAAGTAGTTACCATGCTCACACGGGGCTAAGGGAAGATTTCATCGCATTTCGCCAGGGGGAGGGCGGCTGCCATGGCCGAAAAGTTGACGCCACATTTCGCCGATGTTCAGGCGCACTACGACCTGTCCGACGACTTCTTTCGGCTGTTTCTGGATCCCACCCAGACCTACAGTTGCGCGTACTTCGAGCGCGACGACATGACGCTGGAAGAAGCACAGCTCGCCAAGATCGACCTGGCCCTGGGCAAACTCCGGCTGCAGCCCGGGATGACCCTGCTCGACGTCGGCTGCGGCTGGGGTGCCACCATGCGGCGCGCGGTCGAGAAATACGACGTGAACGTCGTCGGCCTGACCTTGTCGAAGAACCAGGCCGCCCACGTACAGAAGTCATTCGACGCGATGGACAACCCGCGCAGCAAGCAAGTTCTGCTGGCCGGCTGGGAAGAGTTCAGCGAGCCCGTCGACCGGATCGTGTCGATCGGCGCATTCGAGCACTTCGGCACGGATCGTTACAGCGACTTCTTCAAAATGGCCTACCACGCGTTGCCCGGTGACGGCGTGATGCTGCTGCACACGATCACCGATTTGACGAAACAGGAAATCGTCGACAAGGGCTTACCCATCTCCATCGACCTGCTCCGCTTCGTCATTTTCATCCAGCGGGAGATCTTCCCGGGCGGACGGCTGCCCAAGATCCCGACCGTCCAGGAGCACGCCGGCGACGCGGGTTTCGCGCTGACCCGCTGCCAGTCGCTGCAGCCGCACTACGCCAAAACCCTCGACCTGTGGGCCGAAGCGCTAGAAGCGCACCAAGACGAGGCCATCGCGATCCAGTCCGAAGAGGTCTACGACCGGTACATGAAATATCTGACCGGCTGCGCCGGGACGTTCCGGGACGGCTATGTCGACGTCAACCAATTCACCTTGGTGAAGTAATTCCGGCAGCTTCAGCTGCCATGTCGAATGGCCAGCGCCGGGCCACGCACGGGGTATGTTAGGTGCGTTTCGTTAGGAAGGCACACCCGTCATGGCTCGCAAGCTGACACCACACTTCGCCGATGTGCAGGCGCACTACGACCTGTCCGACGACTTCTTTCGGCTGTTTCTGGATCCCACCCAGACCTACAGTTGCGCGTACTTCGAGCGCGACGACATGACGCTGGAAGAAGCACAGCTCGCCAAGATCGACCTGGCCCTGGGCAAACTCGGGCTGCAGCCCGGGATGACCCTGCTCGACGTCGGCTGCGGCTGGGGTGCCACTATGCGGCGCGCGGTCGAGAAATACGACGTGAACGTCGTCGGCCTGACCTTGTCGAAGAACCAGGCCGCCCACGTACAGAAGTCATTCGATGCGATGGACAACCCACGGAGCAAGCAAGTCCTGCTGGCCGGCTGGGAGCAGTTCGACGAGCCCGTCGACCGGATCGTGTCGATCGGCGCATTCGAGCACTTCGGCCACGATCGCTACGACGACTTCTTCACGATGGCCCACAGCGTTCTGCCTGCTGACGGCGTGCTGCTGCTGCACACGATCACCGGATTGACGGGCACGCAGTGCATGGAACGTGGCATACCGCTGACGTTCGACATGGCCCGCTTCATCAAGTTCATCGTCACCGAGATCTTCCCGGGCGGCCGGCTGCCGTCCATCGAGAAAGTGGCGGATCACTCGTCCAAGCAGGGTTTCCAGTTGACCCGCCGCCAATCGCTGCAGTTGCACTACGCCCGGACCCTCGATCTGTGGGCCGAAGCGCTGGAGGCACGCGAAGACGAGGCGATCGAGATCCAGTCCGTCGAGGTCTACGAGCGTTACATGAAGTATCTGACCGGCTGCGCCAACGCGTTCCGGGTCGGCTACATCGACGTCAATCAATTCACGCTGGAGAAGTAGCCACCGCATCCGTCACACTAGAGGCGGCGGGTCTGCAATCGAGAAACCCAGTGGCTTGCCACCTCAAATACGCGAGATGAGCCGGGCCCCGTGTAGGGTCGCCCCCGGATGGCCTCCTCGTGAAGGTGCCTGTCCACTCGGGAGGGACTCATGTCAAACAATCCAGCAGCCATTATCCGGACGCGAGCCAACGTCGACGACGTCCAAGCCCACTACGACCTTTCGAACGAGTTTTTCGCGTTGTTCACGGACCCGACTCGTACTTACAGCTGCGCGTACTTCGAGCGCGATGACATGACGCTGGAAGAGGCACAGGTCGCCAAGCTCGACCTGGCGCTGGACAAGTTGGGGCTGGAGCCAGGGATGACCCTGCTCGACGTCGGTTGCGGCTGGGGTTCGGTGATGAAGCGCGCCGTCGAGAAGTACGACGTCAACGTCATCGGGCTGACCCTGTCCAAGAACCAGCACGCTTACTGCCAGCAAGTGCTCGACGGAGTCGACTCAACCCGCTCGCGCCGGGCACTGCTGTCTGATTGGGCGGACTTCAGCGAGCCGGTGGACCGCATCATCACGATCGAAGCGTTGGAACACTTCGGCTTCGAGCGCTATAACGACTTCTTCAAGTTCGCCTACAGCATCCTGCCGGATAACGGCGTGATGCTGCTGCACTCGATCACCGGTTTGACGGGAGGGCAGATCGTCGAGCGCGGTATGCCGGTGTCGTTCGAGATGGCTCGCTTCGTCAAGTTCATCCTCACCGACATCTTCCCGGGCGGCCGGCTGCCGTCGATCGAGAAGGTCGACGATCACGCGACGAAGGCGGGTTTCTCCGTCACCGGTGTCCAGTCGTTGCAGCTGCACTTCGCCAGGACCCTCGACCTGTGGGCCGAAGCTCTGGAGGCGCACAAGGACGAGGCCATCGAGATCCAGTCCGAAGAGGTCTACGAGCGGTACATGAAATACCTGACCGGCTGTGCCAAGTCATTCCGCATCGGCTACATCGACTGCCACCACTTCACGCTGGCCAAGTAGAGTTTTGTGTCGGTCGGGGCGAACGGGCGCACGGCGCCCCAGGCGGCTAAGCGGCACGGCTACATTGGGTAGCGCTGCACATCACTGCAGTCAGCGATGCACAGTGCGTTTCAGGCAGTGAATTTCAGGGGAGAACAAGACGACAATGGCTGAGCAACCAATGAGTCCGACGAAGACGCGGACGCGCTCCGAAGATATCCAGGCGCACTACGACGTCTCCGATGACTTCTTCGCCCTTTTTCAGGATCCGGGCCGGATCTACAGCTGTGCCTACTTCGAGCCGCCCGAGCTCACCCTCGAAGAAGCCCAGATCGCCAAAATCGACCTCAACTTGGACCAGCTGGACCTCAAGCCGGGCATGACGCTGTTGGACATCGGCTGCGGCTGGGGCACCACGATGAAGCGGGCCATCGAGAAATATGACGTCAACGTCATCGGCCTGACACTGTCCAAGAACCAGCACGCCCGCTCCCAGCAAGTGCTGGGTGCACTCGACACCGACCGCTCACATCAGGTGCGACTACACGGCTGGGAGGATTTCTGCGAGCCCGTCGACCGGATCGTGTCGATCGAGGCCTTCGAGCACTTCGGGCATGAGAACTATGACGACTTCTTCAAGCGGTGTTTCGACATCATGCCCGAGGACGGTCGGATGACCGTGCAGAGCAGCGTCAGCTACCACCCGTACGACATGAACGCCCGCGGCAAGAAGCTGACCTTCGAGACGCTGCGTTTTATCAAATTCATCATCACCGAGATCTTCCCGGGCGGTCGCCTGCCGACCACCGACATGATGGTCGAACACGGCGAGAAGGCCGGTTTCACCGTCCCTGACCCTCTTTCGCTGCGCCCGCACTACATCAGGACGCTGCACATCTGGGGCGACACGCTGGAGTCCAACAAGGACCAGGCTATCGAGATCACCTCCGAAGAGGTCTACAACCGGTACATGAAGTACCTGCGCGGCTGCGAGCACTATTTCGATTACGAGATTCTTGACGTCAGCCTGGTGACCTACCTCAAGCCGGGCGCCCTCGCCTGATTTAGCGGCCGGTGTCGGATTAGGGCTGCGTCGTTCGTCGGATAGGTAGAGAGTGGAGCACGAGGCTTCGCTCACTACCGGAGGTGACGAACATGCAGTATTTCGCGCTGTTAATCAGCAAGGAACAAGACCGCACGCCCGAGGAGTGGGCCGCGGGCATGGCCGAATGGGAGCGTTTCCACGCCAAAGCCGGCGCGGCGATCAAAGCCGGTGACGCGCTGGCGCCCGTCGCCGCCGCAGTGGTGATCACCGGCGGCCCGGACGCGCCAATCGTCACCGACGGCCCCTTCGCCGAGGCTGCCGAGGTGGCCTGCGGCTACTACGTGTTCGAAGCGGAAAACCTCGACGAGGCGCTGGCGCTGGCGCGCGAGGTCCCGGTCGCCCAGTTCGGGGCGGTGGAATTGTGGCCGGAGGTCCACTCGATTGAGCCGTCCCGCGAGCTCACCGGCAACGACTGGCTCGCGCTGCTGCTGGAACCGGCCGAATCCGCACACACGCCCGGCACACCGGAATGGGACGCGGTAGCGGCAAAGCACGCAGATCTGCACACTGCCGCGGGCGATCACCTGATCGGCGGCGCCGCATTGCACGACCGGACCACGGCAACGACCGTGCGGGTGCGCGATGGCGAGGCCCTGATCACCGACGGGCCCTATGTGGAGGGCGCCGAAATCGCGACCGGGATCTACCTGCTTGGCGCAGCGGATCGCGACGAGGCCATCAAGTTGGCGTCGATGATCCCCGCTTCGACCGTGCAGCTACGGCAACTGGCTGGAGTCTCGGGACTCTAACCACCCGCAATGACCAACCTGGACGGCGTCTTCCGCCGGGAATGGGGCCCCGCCGTCGCCGCGCTCGCGCGGTGGTCGGGTGACCTCACCGTCGCCGAGGACGCCGTCCAGGAGGCCTGCGCCGAGGCGCTGCGCACCTGGCCCCGCGAGGGTGCGCCCGATAACCCCGGCGGGTGGCTGTTGACGGTCGCCCGTAACCGCGCCCGGGATCGGCTGCGCCGCGAATCCGTCCGTCCCGGAAAGGAATTGGCGGCTGTGAAAAGCTACGTGGACGACATCAGGGCGCGTACCGACCACACCGAACCACATCCGGTTCGCGACGACGAACTGCGGATGATGTTCACCTGTGCGCACCCGGCGCTGGACCGGCAGTCGCAGTTGGCGCTCACGCTGCGATTGGTGTCCGGGTTGACCGTCGCCGAGATCGCCCGTGCACTGCTGCAAACGGACACGGCCATCGGTCAGCGAATCACACGCGCCAAGAACAAGGTTCGCCATGCCAACATCCCGCTGCGAGTGCCGCCGGCGGAGCTGCTGGCCGAGCGGACCTCACACGTGCTGGGTTGCATCTATTCGGTGTTCACCGAGGGGTACTGGTCGACCGCGGGCCCCTCGGCGATTCGCGACGAACTGTGCGACGAAGGCGTTCGGCTGGCCGGCGAGCTGTGCGCGCTGATGCCCGACGAGCGTGAGGCGCACGCCTTGTCCGCCCTGACGCTGCTGCATGATTCGCGGCGAGCAACGCGGGTGGATGACACCGGGATGCTGGTGCCACTCGAAGATCAGGACCGCCGCAAGTGGGACCGCGGCCGCATCGCGCGCGGGCTGGACCGGCTACGGCGGGCCGAGGGTTCGACGGGTCCCTATCTGCCCCAGGCGGTGATCGCCGCGCTGCACGCGACGGCTTCGTCCTGGGAACAGACCGATTGGGTCACCATCTGCACGGCCTACGACCGGCTCGTGGAGTTAACCGGTTCGCCGGTGGCGGGCGCGAACCGCGCACTGGCGGTGGGCCTCCGCGACGGCCCCGACGCCGGCCTGCTCGCGCTGGACGAAGCGGCGCGTGATCCCCGGCTGACCCGCTCGAATCTCGTCGCGACGGTAAGGGCCGATCTGCTGCGGCGCGCAGGAAGGCCCGCGGAAGCTCTCACTTGGTATCGAACGGCGTTGGAGTCCAACGGTTCCGAGCCGGGCCGCGACTTCTTGCGGCGACGCATCGCCGAGTGCGGCGGAGAGGCGGCTTCGACGCTCGGCGTCGACGGAATTACTCCTCGGTGAAGTTGCGCGTGACGGCCGGGTCCACCGGGATGCCCGGGCCGGTGGTCGTCGACACGACGATCTTCTTGAGGTAGCGCCCCTTGGATGACGACGGCTTGAGCCGCAGCACCTCGTCAAGCGCGGCGCCGTAGTTCTCCACGAGGTTCTGCTCGTCGAAGGACGCTTTACCGATGACAAAGTGCAGGTTGGCCTGCTTGTCGATGCGGAAGTTGATCTTGCCGCCCTTGATGTCGGTGACGGCCTTGGCGACGTCGGGGGTCACGGTGCCAGTCTTGGGGTTCGGCATCAGGCCGCGGGGGCCCAGCACACGCGCGATGCGGCCGACCTTGGCCATCTGGTCAGGGGTCGCAATCGCGGCGTCGAATTCCAGCCAGCCGCCCTGGATCTTCTCGATCAGGTCGTCACTGCCCACGATGTCGGCACCGGCGGCCTGCGCTTGCTCGGCCTTGTCGCCGACGGCGAACACCGCGACCCGGGCGGTCTTACCGGTGCCGTGCGGCAGGTTGACCGTGCCGCGGACCATCTGGTCCGCCTTACGCGGGTCGACACCGAGCCGGATCGCGACCTCTACGGTCGAGTCCTGCTTGGTCGACGAGGTCTCCTTGGCAAGCTTGGCCGCCTCGAGCGGGGTGTAGAGGTTGTCGCGGTCCACCTTCTCGGCGGCGGCGCGGTATGCCTTGCTGTTCTTGCTCATTCTTCTATCCAATCTGTGTTGGGTTCGTGGTTAATCGGGCCGCAGCTGGCCCTCCCACGCTTGCTGATCCGTACAGGTACTAGACGACCGTGATGCCCATCGACCGGGCGGTGCCGGCGATGATCTTGGCGGCAGCGTCGATGTCGTTAGCGTTGAGATCGGTCTTCTTGGTCTCGGCGATCTCACGAACCTGAGCCCAGGTGACCTTGGCGACCTTGGTCTTGTGCGGCTCCGCCGAGCCCTTGCTCACGCCGGCGGCCTTGAGTAGCAGCTTGGCGGCGGGCGGCGTCTTGAGCGCGAAGGTGAAGCTGCGGTCTTCGTAGACCGTGATCTCCACCGGGATGACGGTGCCGCGCTGGCTCTCCGTCGCCGCGTTGTAGGCCTTGCAGAACTCCATGATGTTGACGCCGTGCTGGCCGAGCGCGGGACCAACCGGCGGCGCAGGATTAGCCTGTCCCGCCACGATCTGCAGTTTGATCAGCCCGGTGACCTTCTTCTTCGGGGCCATGAGATGTTGACGTTCCTTCCTGGTTTATGCATCCAGCCGTTCCCGCGAACGGGCCGGCCGGCTAGATCTTGGAGACTTGGGTAAAGGTGAGTTCCACCGGTGTTTCGCGGCCGAAGATCGACACCAACACCTTGAGCTTCTGCTGTTCGGCGTTGACCTCGTTGATCGTTGCCGGCAACGTGGCAAACGGTCCGTCCATGACTGTCACGGATTCGCCCACCTCGTAGTCGACCTCGACCACCGGACGTTCCAGACCGCCGACCTCGGCGCTGGCGGCGGTGGCGGCCGCACCCTTGACGGGCTTCTTCGCCGCACCCGGCGGCAGCAGGAACTTCACCACGTCGTCGAGCCGCAGCGCCGACGGACGAGACGTTGCGCCGACAAATCCCGTCACACCGGGGGTATTGCGGACCGCGGCCCACGAGTCGTCGGTCAAGTCCATGCGCACCAGGATGTAGCCCGGGAGCACCTTGCGATTGACCTGCTTGCGCTGGCCGTTCTTGATCTCGGTGACCTCTTCGGTGGGTACCTCCACCTGGAAGATGTAGTCGCCGACGTCCAAGTTCTGCACACGGGTTTCGAGGTTGGCTTTCACCTTGTTCTCGTATCCCGCATAGGAGTGGATCACGTACCAGTCGCCGGGCTTGCTGCGCAGGTCCGCCTTGAGCGCGGCGGCAGGGTCGTCCTCGTCGGCCGGCTCCGCCGGGGCGGGGGCCTCCGGGGTCTCCGAAGCCTCCGGGGTCTCCGCGGCCGCTGGGGTCTCAGAGGCCGCTAGGGTCTCCTCGGCGACCTCGTCTACGTCGACCGCTTCACCCGCGGACGTGTCAC
The DNA here is from genome assembly GCF_052566995.1 of Mycobacterium sp. Dal123C01. Taxonomy (NCBI): domain Bacteria; kingdom Bacillati; phylum Actinomycetota; class Actinomycetes; order Mycobacteriales; family Mycobacteriaceae; genus Mycobacterium; species Mycobacterium sp. Dal123C01. The sequence goes on from NZ_CP199580.1 coordinate 377,292, forward strand.
CGTCGAAGGTAGTCACGGTTTTCAGTCCTCTCTATCACTCTGGAAAGCTCAGCCGAATACCAACAGCACGAGCTTGGTCAGGCCAAAATCAGCAAGGCCGACGAGCGCCACCATGAAGGCCAGGAACACCAGCACCACGGAGGTGTAGGTGAACATCTGTTTGCGGTTCGGCCAGATCACCTTCCGCATCTCTGCAACGACCTGCTTGAGGTAGTTGTAAATAAAAACGAACGGGTTAGCCGTACGGTCCCCGGGTTTCTTCGGCTTCTTGGCCTTCTTGTCGGCTCCGGCCTTCTTGGCTGCGCGGGTCTTCTTGGCCTCCTTGGAGACCTCGACCTCGTCCGAGGACTCTACGTCGACGTCGTCGTCGGTATCCGTCACTCGCTGCCGGGATCGCTTGCCGGTCGGGCGTTGCGGACGCGTCGCAGGCTTGGTCACCACGGCCGTCCGACCACCGCTGGCGCTGTCATCGGTGTCATCGCCGTCGCGTGCGGCGTCGTTGGCAGCGTCGCCCTCGTCGCTCACCGCATGCTCCTTTGTTCGCTAGCTATCTCACGATCCGTCCCGCGCTGATCGGGCACTCGCTTAGTGTCCAGCATGGCACGTCTTCGCGTTCTGCAGGGGCGACAGGACTTGAACCTGCAACCTGCGGTTTTGGAGACCGCTGCTCTGCCAGTTGAGCTACGCCCCTTCGCGGTTGGCAGCCCAACCTGCGCTTACCTGCCGGGGCCTACATGACACACGCGCTCTCCGTTCGGTGATCGCCGAACCGACGGACAGCGCGCTGTAATGGGAAAACCCCGAGGTCCGAGTGTACATCGGCACGCGAGTCAGATACTAATTACGCGGTCCTGACGACCTGCCCGGTTTCCTTGTCCCACCTGAGCTGGATGGAATTGTCCCCCTCGTGTCCCATCAAGGTGGTGTAGGCCTCCAGAATCACCTCGCCATCCTCGGTGCTACAGGTGTTCTTGGTGACCACGATGTCGGCGCCGAAACGCTCGTCCACCGAATGGACGTCCATACGGCCGTACAGTTTGTCTCCCGCGTAGACCGGCCTGGAATAGATGAATTTCTGGTCGACCTGAACGATTTGCATGGACTCCAAGCCGATATCGACATTCCGGAAGAAATCGTCCTGAACAAGCTTCGCGAAGATCGACACGTAAGTCAGCGGCGCAATGATGTTGTCGTGGCCGAGTTCGGCGGCCGCTGACTCGTCGAAGGATGCCGGGTCGTCACACAGGATCGCTCGCGCGAATGCTCGGACCTGCTCACGGCCCACGACGAAATAGTCCGGGTACTGCCAGACCATGCCGCGGATGTCGATCTTGAGCGCCATAGGCTACGCCAGCTTCGCCGACGCGATGGCCCTGCCGAAGATCTTCTTGCCGCCGGTAGTGGCGGTAAGTGCGATGGTTACCAACTTGGTCTCCGGATCGGCCGACTTCACCCGGCCGCTGAAGACCAGCTCCGCGCCCTTGCCGTCGTTGGGTACCGGCACCACGGCGGTGAATCGCACGTTGTACTCGGTGACCGCACCGGGGTCACCGATCCACGAGGTGACGTAGCCGCCGCCGATACCCATGGTCAGCATGCCGTGGGCGATCGCGGTGTCCAGTCCGACGACCTTGGCGATCTCGTCGTCCCAGTGGATCGGGTTCAAGTCACCCGAAACTCCCGCGTAGTTCACCAGATCCTGTCGGGTCAACGGGTAGGTCTTCTCCGGAAGCTGGTCGCCCACCTTCACCGAGCTGAACTCACGCAGTGGCATCAGCAAATCCCTCTTCTCCATCATCGCCGACACGGCCCGCCAGGGTCGTGTAGGTCTCCTGGACAGTCTCGCCGTCTTCATTGGCGATGATGTTCTTGGTCACGATGATCTGGGTGCCGTGCGACACGCGCACCGACTCCACGTATACATCGCAGTAGAGCTTGTCACCCGCCACCAGCGGCCTGAAGTACTTCAGCACCTGGTCGACCTGAACGATCTGCGCATCCTGGACCGCGACGTTGGCGTACTTGAAGAACGCCATCTGAGCCTGGTAGCCGAACACACAGCAAAACGTCAGCGGGGCCAGCAGTCCCTTGTAGCCGAGCTCGGCGGCGGCCCCCTCCTCGGAGTAGCACGCGTCGCCGTTCTGCACCGCCACCGCGTACTCGCGGATCTTCTCCCGCTCCACCTCGTAATGGTCGGGGTAGCGGAAGTGCATTCCGACAATATCGGTCGTCAACGACACGGCTACAAAACCTACCTGCTCAATCTCGATTAAACGGCCGCAGGTAATTAGCGTGTCTCGCGATGCGCCTGGTGCTTGCCGCAATTGGGGCAGAACTTCTTCAGATCCAGCCGGTCGGGGTCGTTTCGGCGGTTTTTCTTGGTGATGTAGTTACGGTGCTTGCACACCTCGCAGGCCAAAGTGATCTTCGGCCGAACATCCGTACTGGAAGCCATATCAGTTCTCTCTCAAACGTCACGTTGTTGTGTTGTAGCGATGGCCGGACTCGAACCGGCGACCTAACGATTATGAGTCGTTCGCTCTAACCGACTGAGCTACACCGCCTCTGGTATGCGCCACCCGCCTGCTCGGCATCCGCCGAGCCCCCTAACGGAATCGAACCGTTGACCTTTTCCTTACCATGGAAACGCTCTACCGACTGAGCTAAGGGGGCCTCTCACCCGTAGCGACCAGTCGTGCCGCGGGCCTAAAAGAGGGTACAGCGCGACGCGCGACGGCACCAAACCACCGGTGCGGGAGGTTCACCCCCCGTCGCTATCGCGGTGAGGTTGCCACGCGGTGAGGTCGCTGAACTCGTCGTAGATATCGTCTTGTTCACCATTTGGGTCCGTGGTGTCGTCGAGCAGAGTCCGCAACGCGAGATGGACGGCCTCGCGCGCGTCGGCCAGGTGATAGCGGCGTATTGCCTCTCCGACCAGATCGTCGTCGATCTCGATCTCGACCTTCTTCAGCATGGACCAACAATACCCACCGCAGACACGGGAAACCCTTCGAAAAAGTTCGGTTGACCGGCCGCGATGCGCCCGCAATCCGCGGTCGGTCGGCCGGGTCATAGGCTGTTGCGGTGACAGATTCGTCAGCGGACCGCCTGTACTTCCGCCAGCTGCTCGCCGGTCGCGATTTCGCTGCTGGTGACATGTTCGCGACGCAAATGCGCAATTTCGCTTACCTGATCGGTGACCGTCAGACCGGAGACTGCGTCGTGGTCGACCCGGCATACGCCGCGGGCGATCTGGTCGACGCGCTCGAGGCCGACGGCATGCATCTGTCCGGGGTGCTGGTGACCCACCATCACCCGGACCACGTGGGCGGCTCGATGATGGGCTTCGAGCTCAACGGGTTAGCCGAGTTACTGGACCGGGCCAACGTGCCAGTGCACGTGAATACCCACGAAGCGGTTTGGGTTTCGCGGGTCACCGGGATTGGTATCAGCGACCTGACCACCCATGAGCACCGCGACAAGGTCAGCATCGGGGACATCGAGATCGAGCTCCTGCACACTCCGGGTCATACCCCGGGCAGCCAGTGCTTTCTGCTCGACGGCCGACTGGTAGCCGGTGACACCCTCTTCCTGGACGGCTGCGGGCGCACCGACTTTCCGGGCGGCGACGCCGACGAGATGTACCGCAGTCTGCAGCAGCTTGCCGCGCTTCCCGGCGACCCGACCGTGTTTCCCGGGCACTGGTATTCCGCAGATCCAAGCGCGTCGCTGGCCGAGGTCAAGCGTTCCAACTATGTGTATCGAGCCACAAACCTTGATCAGTGGCGAATGTTGATGGGCGGCTAACCGACTGAGCGGGGCGTTTCTCGCGTTCGATATTTGCGCCGACGTGAGTGATCGCCGTGGTCATTGCGATTCCGCAGCCGGGCCAGCAGAATTTCGGGTGCACATCGCTGAGATATAAGCGGAGGGATGGATTCAATGGGGTGGATCCAGGGCAGCTGGCACGGGGTCACCAATGTTGAGTCCAGCACCTGGTTGGCATGGGCAGCGTGGGTGGCGATTGCGCTCGGCATCGTCGCGCTGGTCTTCACCAACCACCAGATCGCCCGCAACCGCCGGCTGACCGCCGAGCAGACTCGGCCCCATGTCGGCATGCTGATGGAGCCGCATGCCGCCGACTGGCATGTGATCGAGCTGGTGGTCCGCAATTTCGGTCGGACGGCGGCCTATGACATCCGGTTTTCCTTTGCGAGTCCGCCGACAGTGGCCGAATACGAAAATTCCAGCGATGGCTACGCCGAAGTTGTCGAACTGCAATTTCCCCGCGAATTGCCGGTACTCGCGCCCGGCCAGGAGTGGCGGATGGTCTGGGACTCGGCGCTCGACCGGGCCGAAATCGGCGGCGGCATCGAATCTCGCTTCACCGGGTCGGTGATCTACCACGACCGCCCCGATAAGCCACGCGGGTGGCGGTTCTGGGAGCGTGAGCGCAAGCCGTTGGAGACCAGCGTGGTGCTGGACTGGGATGCCCTGCCACCCGTTCAGCGCATCGAGTTGATGACGACGCATGACCTGGCCAAGAGGGAAAAGCAGAAACTGGAACTGCTACGCAGCCTGCTGACGTACTTTCACTACGCAAGCAAGGAAACGCGTGCCGACGTATTCCGCAGCGAGATCGAACGAATCAACAACGCGGTGGCCGAAACTCAGGACCGCTGGCGTGCCCGGCAGGTCGACGCACCCACCGATGTGGGCCTGCGCTGGGGTAACGGCGAAAACGATCTGGGTAAACATCGCGGCCAGCCCGTGTGACGGTCGAACAACATCCGGCCGCGTGGGGTCACCCAACGTCGATCTGATTCAATCGACTGCGCTGCCTGTCGCTAAGGAGTAACCCATGAGCGGTCCGGTCACCTACAGCCTCAAGGACGCCGTCGCGGTCATCAGGATGGACGACGGCAAGGTCAACGCGCTGGGCCCGACCATGCAAACGGCGATCAACGAGGCGATCGACCAGGCCGACGGCGACAACGTCGGCGCGCTGGTGATCACCGGCAATGAGCGGGTCTTCAGCGGCGGATTCGACCTGAAGATCCTGACCTCCGGCGAGGCGCAGCCCGCGATCGACATGCTCAGGGGCGGCTTCGAGTTGTCGTATCGGCTGTTGTCCTACCCGAAGCCGGTGGTGATCGCCTGCACCGGACACGCCATCGCGATGGGGTCGTTCCTGTTGTCCTCCGCCGACCACCGGGTGGCCGCCCACGCCTACAACATCCAGGCCAACGAGGTGGCGATCGGCATGACCATCCCCTATGCGGCGCTGGAGATCCTGAAGCTGCGGCTGACGCGCTCGGCGTATCAGCAAGCCACCGGGCTGGCCAAGACATTCTTCGGTGAAACCGCCCTCGCCGCAGGCTTTGTCGACGAGATCGTGTTGCCCGAGATGGTGGTCAGCCGCGCCGAGGAAGCCGCACAGGAATTCGCCGGCCTGCACCAGCACGCCCACGCCGCGACCAAATTGCGCGCCCGTGCCGACACGCTGAAGGCGCTGCGCGCCGGAATCGACGGCATAGAAGCCGAATTCGGGCTGTAAGGAGGAGGCGACACGGTTGCCCGGGCAACCGCCCCACCTCCCGTCGCCTCCTCCAACCCGAAGTCTGGCACGCCGGCGACGGGCCGTCACTTCACCCTTGGGCGGGATCCGGTAGCGGCCAACCGCCGCCGCGGAAGTGTTTCAGATACGTCGGCCAGTCCCAGGTCGAGAGGAACTCCTGGGCGGCCTCATAGCCTTGCTCGTAGAGCTCTTCCAGGCGCGGCCTCGGGACATCGAAGTCGAGCACGCCCACGTTGGTCGATTCGACCGCGATTGCGCGGGCAGCGACCCACGGCTGGTTGAGGTGGGTCTGGTCGTGCCCGGCAAGCATCGTGGTGAGCAGGCTCTCCAGCAATGCAGTCTGTGCAAAAAAGCGCAGCGGCTTCAGCGCCGGCATCACCGCACCGATGCCCTCGGTGGGCCTCGGCAAAACCGTGATGCCAAACGTGGGCCAGCGTGGCGCTTTACCGTCCGGCCGGTCGAAGGTATCGATCGGGAAGTTCGACAGCACGCCACCATCAACGAGGGTGGATGTCGCTCCGCTGACCCCCTTCAGCTTGACCGGGCGGTAAAAGAACGGGATCGCCATTGAAGCGCGCACCGCGTGGGCGACCGGCTGCTCATCGGGGTCCAATCCGTAGAGCCGCCGGTAATCCCACGGCAGCCTGACCAGCTGTGCCGCGGTCAGGTCGGCGACTGTGACTACCAGCCGAGAGCGCCGTGCTTGGGGGATCTGTTCCTCGTCGAGGAGTAGATCCCCGAAGGAGGTGACACCCAGGTTCTTCAGCTCGCTCCGGATCCAGTCGTGCGCTACATCGCCCCGATACAGGCTGGTTCCCCGCACCAGCCCCCAGGCTTCACCGAGTACGGGGACGGATCCCGCGTCACGCCACTTGTCCAGCGGTACCGAGAACGCGAGATCCTTCACTTCCTGGCTGGTCAGCCGGTCAGCTCCGGCCGCCAGAATCGCGGCGACCACCGAGCCGGCCGACACACCGGACACCCTCCTGATCGAATATCCGGCATCCATGATGGCCACGACGGCGCCCACCAGGCCGATGAATTTGACTCCGCCTCCGGACAGCACAAGATCGACAGTGTTGCACTGGTCCGCTTTCGCCATCTAGCTCTCCGCCGAAACCCAGTCGTAGGCAAGGTATTTGCCGTCGAAAGTCACGACGACGCGGTCACCCGAAGGGTGTGGCTTCTTCTGCAGGTCGACGCTGAAGTTGATCGCGCTCATGATGCCGTCGCCGAACTGCTCGTGGATCAGTTCCTTGATCGCGCCGCCGTACACCTGAAGTACTTCGTAAAAGCGGTAAATGGTGGGGTCGGTCGGCACCGCGGTGGGCAGTCCCCCGCGCATCGGCGGTGCCGCCAGCACCGGCACCACCGACTGGTCGAGCCCCAGCATTTCGGCCAGCATTTTGCCGAGCTCCGGCGGAATCGGATGTTGGCCCAGCAACGCCGACGTGGTCCACACCACGGGCCTGCCGACGGCATCGGCCAGCTCCTGCCAAGTCAGGCCGCGCGTCAGGCGGGCAACGACGATCTGTTCGGTGATCTCGTTTCTGTCCATGACTTCAGCATGCCCTAGCCCTCTGTCGACCACGTCGGGCGACGGGGATTTGAGAGCGGCGGCGATATCCCCCCGACGGGGCGAAAAGTTTGCGACAACACCGCGATTGGCGTCGTGTTCGAGATGTACGCTTGCCAGACGTCGGATCTTCAACCGCGAGGATCGGGGTCGCTGTGCGAATCGTTGTCGACCTGAACCGCTGCCTGGGGTATGCGCACTGCGTACCGCTGGCGCCCGAGGTGCTCAAGCTCAACGGCGAAGAGGCCCTCACCTACGACCCCAACCCCGATGACGGCCAGCGTTTGCGGGTGTTGCGGGCCGCGGCGGCCTGCCCGGTGCAGGCGATCATCGTCGACAAGCTCGACGGCGAGTAGCGGGATCGGCCGTGGGCGAGAACGGCTTCAAAGACAAGGGTCGCGTCGTCATTGTCGGCGCCTCGCTAGCCGGACTGCGCGCCGCCGAAGCGTTGCGGGAAGAGGGTTTTCGCGGGCAGCTGACCATCATCGGCGATGAGCCGGGCGAGCCATATGATCGGCCGCCACTGTCCAAGCAAGTCCTCAAAGGGTGGGTGGCCGCCGATCATACGAAGCTGCCGCGGTTGCGCGCGGTGGATGCGCAGTGGCGACTCGGAGTCGCCGCGACCGCCTTAGACCGAGCCAACCAGTTGGTACGGCTCGCCGACGGCAGCGAGGTGGTAGGCGATTGCCTGCTGATCGCCACGGGTGTGCGGTCGCGGCGATGGCCCAACCCCGAAGAGGCCGCGCTCGAAGGTGTCTACACGCTGCGGACAAACACCGATGCCGCGCGATTGCAGGCCGCGCTCGCCGCCCGTCCCCGCCGGGTGCTGATCATCGGCTCCGGGTTCATCGGCTCGGAGGCTGCCTCGGTGTGCCGTGAACTCGGGCTTGAGGTCACCGTCACCGAACGGGGCCCGGCCCCGCTGTGCGGTCCGCTGGGCGGGGTGATCGGCGCGGTCGCCGCCGAGATGCAGCGCGCGGCCGGGGTGGATCTTCGCACCGGCGTCTCGGTGCTCGCGTTGGAGGGTGACGCCAGCGGGCATGTGCGGCGCGCTCGCCTCTCCGATGGCAGCACGCTCGACGTCGACGTGGTCGTGACGTCGCTGGGGTCAGTCCGCAATGTCGAGTGGCTCGAGGGGGCCGGTTTGGCTGCCGGGTTCTGGGGCGTGGGTTGCGACGCCGGGTGCCGAGCGTTCGATATCAACGGGGTGGTCACCAGCCGTGTCTTCGTGGCGGGTGACATCGCCCGCGCCCCGCACGTGCTCTACGACTACGAGTTCTTGGCGATGGAACATTGGGACAACGCGGTGCTGGGTGCCCAGGTCGCAGCGCACAACATGGTCTGCGAAGAGATCGATCGCTGGGCGCATCTGCTTATCCCGCAATTCTGGTCGGCCCAATTCGGTGTCAACATCAAATCCGTTGGCGTGCCTTCATTCGGCGATGAGATCGTCTTCACCCAGGGTTCGGTCAAACAGCGCCGGTTTGCCGCGGCCTACGGTCGCCGCGGCCGCATCGTTGGCGCAGTCACCTTCAATCACGCGAAATGGATCGACTATTACCGCGACCAGATTGCGCTGTCCGGACCGTTTCCACCGCATCCGCCCGGTTTCGACTTCCCGGAAAACATGCGGGTGATGCCTGCCGACTTTCCGGCGCGAGGCGTGCCGACCGAGGCCCCCGACGTGGTGTTGACCGGCCACGATCCCAGCGAACGGCGCGCTGAATTCCGTCCACGACAGCGATGAGGAGCAGTGGCGCCATGACCCGCGCCGGCGACGATGCAGAGCGAAGCGATGAGGAGCAGTGGCGCCATGACCCGCGCCGGCGACGATGCAGAGCGAAGCGATGAGGAGCAGTGGCGCCATGACCCGCGCCGGCGACGATGCAGAGCGAAGCGATGAGGAGGAGTGGCGCCATGACCCCCGAGGAAGCGTTTGACGCCGCGATGCGGCACGAAAACCGCGCGAATCCGTATTTATTCTTCGACGAACTTCGCAAGACGCCAGTGGTCCGGGTGACCGACGGCATCTACGCCGTCACCGGATACGAAGAGCTCATGGCGCTGGCCCACGACCCGAGGGTAAGTTCTGACCTCCGTAAAGGGCACCCGCCGGACCACCGCGATCGGCAGATCGCCGATGAGTCCGGGGTCGGGATGGCCCCCGAAATTGCCGGTGCCTACGGCCAGGAACCGAGCTTCATCGCGCAGGACCCGCCTGAACACGACCGGGCGCGCCGACAGTGCATGCGCTTCTTCGGTCCGCCGGATGCACCGGATCTGATCCCCGGCCAGGAACCGCTGTGTCAGCAGATCGTCAACGGGCTGCTCGACAAAGCGATGGGCAAAACCCGCATCGACGTGGTCGACGAGTTCGCCTACCTGCTGCCGGTCAACGTGATCTGCCGGATCATGGGCGTACCCGTCGAAGACGAGCCGCAGTTTCACGCGTGGATCGCAGACGTCGTGGGCGGTGTCTTCGATCTCGGTCCCGACATCCACACCGAGGAGGGCGGGGCACGTCGCGCCAAGGGCGAAGCCGCCAACATCGAGCTTCACGAGTACATCGTCGACCTAGCCGAGAAGGCTGCGAAATCTCCTGGGCCCGGGATGATTTCGCAGTTGGTCCATGACGACGGCCCAGACGGGCGGATGTCGCCGAGCGCGATCGTCAACAACACGATTCTGCTGTTCGTCGCCGGTCATGACTCCACGGTCAACCTGATCTCGCACTGCGTGCTGACCGTGCTGCGCAACCCCTGGTCGATCGAATTGTTGCGCGACAAACCGGAATTGATCCCCGGCGCCATCGAGGAAGTGCTCCGGTTGCAGTCGTCGGTCCAGTTCTTCCCGACACGATCGGCGCTGGCCGACATCGACATCGGCGGCACCACCATTCCCAAGGGGGCGCCGATCTATCTCATGTACGGCGCGGCAAACCGAGACCCGCGTCGGTTCGATGACCCCGACGCGTTCGACCCTCAGCGCACTGACAACGAGCACGTGGGCTGGGGTCGCGGCATTCACATCTGCTTCGGTGGCCCGCTGGCCCGGCTGGAAGTCAACACCGCGTTCGAGGCGTTCCTGCGCCGGGTGGAAAACCCGCGGCTGGTACAGGACCCGCCGCCCTACCGCATCAGCCAAGTGTTCCGCGGGCCACGGCATCTACTCGTCGATTGCGACGAGATCCGGCCCTGACCCGCCCGCCTTCGGATTCCGTGTCTGCCGCTGTGCCGGCCTTCACCAGCGACCGCGGTGGACGACTTCGTCGAACGGCCGCCGGTCCGGTTTGCGGATCGGGGTCAGCGGACGATCGGCGGGATACCCGATCCCGAGCATGAAAGCCACCAGGTAGTCGTCCGGGACGCCCAGGATCGCACGGGCTTTCTCCTGATCCCCCACCGACGAATGGCCGGTGCCGATGCCCAGGTCGGTGGCCGCGATCATCATCGCCATCGTCGCCTGACCGATGTCGTAGTTGTCGGTCACGAGCCGGCGCTCGTCCGGCGGAACCGGCACAACCAAAACAATCGCGGCCGGGGCCGACGCGATATGACCGGCACCACGCCAGACCGTGGACAGGTCCTGCAGCTGAGCCGGGTCGGTGACGATCACAAAGTCCCACGGCTGGCGGTTTTTCGCGGACGGTGCCCGCCAGCCGGCCTCGGCGATCCGGGTTAAGTCGCCATCTGTCACCGGTTCCGGCTTGTACTGCCGTACATTGCGCCGAGCACAAATCGCGTCCCAGCTTTCCATCTCATTCCCCTCTCTTCTGCGCCAACGGATTTCGGCCGCTACGTTGTCGTGCGCTGTGCGGCCACGAACAAGTTCCCGGGCACGTCGTTCTCGACCTCTTCGGAGATGCGGCGCCCATAGCCGGCCATCAGCTCGAGGGACGGGGTCACCGTCACGTCCCAGCCGTGGCGACCGAACCAGTTGCCCACGTCTTCGCGTTCTTCGAAGTACCACAACTCGTCGGTGCTGGGGACCTCGCGTTGCAGGTCCGCTTTGGCGAACACCGCGCGGACGCGATCCATCCGCTCGCGCCGGCGCGTCCGGGCCTCCGGGTCGAGAAACTTCGGCCCCAACGCCTCCACCGCGACCCGGCTGCCGGCAACAGTGAGCCCCTGGACGCGTTCGAACAGCAATTCTTGGGCTGCGGCCGGCAAATACGGCATGAGTCCTTCGGCCGACCAGACGCTGGGCGCCGAGGCGTCAAAACCGGCCTCCCGCAAGGCCGTCGGCCAGTCCTGGCGTAAGTCCACCGGGACCGCGACCCGGTTGCAGGCGGGTTCGGCCCCGTGGTCGGCCAACGTCGAGGATTTGAAGTCCAGCACCCTGGGCTGGTCGAGCTCGTAGACCGTCGTGCCGTCCGGCCACGGCAACCGCCACGACCGTGAGTCCAAACCCGCCGCCAGGATCACCACCTGCTGGATGCCCGCGGTCGTCGCGTCCAGGAAGAACGCGTCGAAAAAGGCGGTCCGGGAGGCCATATAACTGACCATCGCCTGCATCTGCTGCGCCAAATTCGGTTCGGTTTCCAGCAGCTCGGCGGGCAGCTGCGGAGCCGAGTACCAGTTCCACACCCCGTCACCGGCGGCGTCGAGGAAAACGCGCGCGAACGGATCGCGGATCAGTGGATTTTCACTCTCGGTCTCCGCCGCGCGGGATGCCGCGACGCCCAGCGCCGTAGCCCCTACGCTCTCGGTGATCTCCCAGCTGTCGTTATCGGTTCTGGCCACGCTCACGTCCTCCCGGTTGACACACGTCTGGCGCGACCTTACGTGAGCGAGCTGTCCGCAGGCTGTGGCCGACAGCGGCACCCCGCTACCGTTTACCCGCAGGTGAACAAGCTGTCCGGCAGGTTCATGCACGCTTGCCCGGAGGTATCCGGTTAAGTTGTCCGCGGGCCGCCAACTGCGGCCTCCGGGCCCAGGGATCTCGAAGGATCATGGTCATGCGAGTTGACGGACGCGACATCAGCGTTTCTGGCAGCTTGCTGCAACCGGTGAACCGGCGGACCAATGACATTCTGCGGCTGATCCTGGCCACCGCCGTTCTCGCGATGGTGATCACCGGTTCGCTGGTCACCCGCCCGCGCTGGATTCGGCTGGAGAAATCCGTCTCCGAGATTGTCGGCGTCTTGTCCCCCACCCAGTCCGACGTGGTTTACCTGTTGTACGGATTCGCCATCCTGGCGTTGCCGTTCATGATTCTGATCGGCCTGATCGTCGGCCGGCAATGGAAACTCTTGGGCGCCTACGCAGCCGCCGCGATTCTCGCGGCACTCCCGTTGTCGATCTCCAGCAACCGCCTCGCCGCCCCCCGATGGCACTTCGACGTCTCGGATCGGCTGAGCACCCTGCCGGCGCAGTTCCTCGATGACCCGCGTTGGATCGCAATGCTGGCCGCGGTGCTCACCGTGTCCGGCCCGTGGCTACCCGCGCGTTGGCGGCACTGGTGGTGGGGGCTGCTCCTCGCCTTCGTGCCGATTCACCTCGTCATCAGCGCCATCGTCCCGGCTCGGTCCTTGGTGGGGCTGGCGGTGGGGTGGTTCGTTGGCGCGGTGGTGGTGCTGGCCGTCGGAACTCCGGCGCTGGAAGTGCCGCTGGCGGCCGCGGTCCGTGCGATGGCCAAACGTGGATTCGTCGTGTCGCGGCTCATGGTGGTCCGGCCTGCCGGACCCGGTCCGCTTGTGCTTTCCACCGATTCCGGGGACCCCGATTCGACGGCAGCGATCGAGTTGTACGGCCCGCATCAGAGCAGTGGTGGTGCGCTGCGCGAACTATGGCGCAAGATGCGGCTGCGCGATACGGAGACCGCGCCCCTGCAGGCCTCGATGCGTCGCGCGGTCGAGCACCGCGCGCTGATGGCCATCGCCATCGGCGAGGTGGGCGTAGCCAACACCTCGACGATCGCCTTCGCGACCCTGGACCGGGGATGGACGCTGTACGCGCACAAGCCCATTCGGGGGATCCCGCTGGACGAATGCACGAAGACGACGCCGGTCGCGCGGGTGTGGGAATCGCTGAGAAAGCTACACGACTTTCAGATCTCGCACGGCGACCTGCGCTGCAACGAGATCACGGTCGACGACGGCACGGCGCTCTTCGGGGGGTTCGGGAACGCCGAATACGGCGCCACCGACGTCCAGCTCCAATCCGACCTGGCCCAGCTGTTGGTGACGACGACGGCGCTCTACGACGCGAAATCGGCGGTGCGGGCGGCGATCGACACGTTCGGCAAAGACAGCATCTTGACCGCCTCCCGACGGCTCACCAAATCCGCTGTGCCCAAACGAGTCCGGAAATCGGTGGGCGATGCGTCCGGGGTCATCTCGGCCGCCAGAGCCGAAGTCAAATCGCAAACCGGTGCAGATGAGATACAGAAGCAAACCATCACCCGCTTCACCCGCAGCCAAGTCGTTCAGCTCGTCTTGCTCGGCGCGCTGGTCTATGTCGCGTACCCCTTCATCAGTACCGTGCCGACGTTCTTCAACGAACTCAGAACGGCGAACTGGTGGTGGGCGCTACTGGGCATGTTCATTTCGGCCATGACGTATGTGGGCGCAGCGGCCGCATTGTGGGCCTGCACCGACGGTACGGTGGCCTTCTGGAAGCTATCAATAGCCCAGGTAGCCAACACCTTTGCCGCCACCACCACCCCAGCCGGGGTCGGTGGGCTGGCGCTGAGCACCCGGATTTTGCAGAAGAGTGGTCTCAGCGTCATGCGGGCCACTGCCGCGGTGGCGCTGCAGCAATCGGTGCAGGTGATCATGCACCTGGTATTGCTGATTTTGTTCAGCACGGTGGCCGGCGCGTCGATGGACCTGTCGCATTTCGTGCCGGATGCCACGGTGCTCTACCTGATCGCTGGTGTGGCCCTGGGCATTGTCGGCACATTTCTGTTCGTGCCCACGCTCCGGAGCTGGCTGGCGACGGCGGTGCGCCCGCGGCTGCAGGAGGTAGCCAAGGACCTCATCGAGCTTGTCCGTGAACCCAGGCGACTCTCGCTGATCGTACTCGGTTGTGCCGGAACGACTCTCGGTGCAGCGCTGGCACTCTGGTCCAGCGTCCAGGCCTTCGGCGGCGGGGCGACGTTCGTCACCTGCACCGTGGTAACGATGGTCGGCGGCACGCTGGCCTCGGCCGCGCCGACGCCCGGCGGTGTGGGCGCCGTCGAAGCGGCGTTGATCGGTGGGCTGGCTGCCTTTGGCGTGCCCGCCGCCGTCGGGGTGCCGTCGGTGCTGCTGTACCGGGTGCTCACCTGCTGGATACCGGTCTTCATCGGCTGGCCCGTGATGCGGTGGCTCACCGAGAACGACATGGTCTAGCCAGCCGGCCTAATACCCGACTAGCAACTTTTCCCCGACGATGTCGGCTAGTCTCATTCCGCGTGGCTGACGCTGGTGCCAGCCCAATTCTCGGGGAGAAGTGATTGATGAAATATTTCACCACAGCAACCATCACTGTGGCGCTGAGTTTGGCGCTGGTGGGTTGCGGCTCTGACAAGAAGTCAGACACCAAGACGTCAACATCGACGAGCACGTCGACGTCCACATCAACGACCACGACGACCACCAGTGCGACACCGGGCGCACACGCCAACAAATCCATCGCTGACTACATCGTCGAGAACAAGATCACCGAGACTCCGGTCCACCGCGGCGATCCCGGTCCGGCCATCGACTTGCCGGTACCTGCGGGCTGGCAGGTCGGGCAGAACAGCAGCACGTCTTACGGCGGCATCGTTCTGACGCAGCCCGCCAACCCCGCCGATCCGCCCACCATCGTGGCGATCTTCTCGAAGCTCACCGGTAACGTCGACCCCGGGAAGATCATCCAGTACGCACCGGGAGAGCTGCAGAATCTACCCGGCTACCAGGGCTCCAACGGCAGTGCGTCCACGCTGGGCGGTTATCAGGCCTGGCAGCTGGGCGGCACGTACACCAAGGACGGCAAGACGCGGGCCGTCGCGCAGAAGACGGTGGTGATTCCGAGCCAGGGCGCGGTCTACGTGCTGCAGTTCGACGCGGACTCGCTGCAGAGCGACCAGGGCCCGTTGATGGACGCCACCAACGTCATCGACGACCAGACGACGATTACCTCCTAACACACCCAACGAGCAGCCGGATCGCGCCGCGGAGACGAACACGCTCCGCGGCGCTTTCCGGCCAGCGTGTGCCGGGTAGGCCCCGCAGATAAATCTCTGCACCACAACGCTGCGATTGGCCTTACGGTGTGTGCATGGCAGAAGAGTCGTACGCGATCGACGCCGGGCACCCACCGTCGGCCTTGCTCAAGCTCGTCAACCCGATACTGGGCTTCCTGCTGCGCACCCCGCTCGCCGGGCCCGCGCGCAAGCAGCTGATGGTGCTGAGCTTCACCGGGCGAAAGACGGGGCGCCCGTTCACACTTCCGGTGAGCGCCCATCTGATCGACAACGATCTGTATGCGCTCACCGGCGCGGCGTGGAAGCAGAACTTCCGCGGTGGCGCGCCGGCCCAGGTCGTCTACGACGGCAAGTCAACGGCGATGCGCGGCGAGCTCATCACCGACCGCGCTATCGTCTCCGACCTGTTTAAACGCTGCGCCGACTCGTATGGCGTCCGGCGTGCGCAAACCATGATCGGGTTGAAATTCCGCGACCAGCGCATCCCCACCCTCGAGGAGTTCGGCGAGGCGGTCGACCGCATGAAATTGGGCGCGGTCCGGCTGACTCCGGCCGGGTAACGGGTTACTCGGCTCGCTCACTCGCAGGGCGCGGCGGCGCGCGTCCGGCGTCGGGCGTGCAATGACGGCGTTGAGAGTGCGCTAGGGGCGGAGAATCGGCGGATTTGGGGCCCAGGACGCACACTTGACGCCCAGCTTGCACACTGTGTCGGTCGCCGCATCGCTCACTCGCAGGGCGCTGCGCCCGCGGCGGCGCGCGTCCGGCTGATCACCGGTCGGTCAAACCCGGCATCGCACACCGTCTGCCGCACCATCTCAGCCACCAGCTCCGTGCGGTCGAGCGGAACCAAGGCGATCACACAGCCACCGAAGCCGCCACCGGTCATCCGGGCCCCCAGCGCGCCCGCCTCGACGGCGGTATCGGCGATCAGGTCGATGTGCTCCGTGGTGATTTCGAAATCGTCGCGCATCGACGCGTGCGAGGAGGTCAGGATCTGCCCGGCCGCGGCGAAATCCGAATCACCCAGCGCATCAACAAAATCGAGCACCCGCCGGTTCTCGGTCAGCACGTGGCGGGCACGACGTGCGTCGACCGGGTCGGCCACCGCAGCCAGTATCGAGAGCCCTCGATCAGCGACCTCACGCAGTGACGACGCCCCGAGATCGGCGGCCGCCCGCTCGCACGACATACGCCGGGCCGCGTAGTCGCCGCCGGCGTGACGATGGCGTGCACGGGAGTCGATCAGCAGCAGCCCAACACCGCGACCGTCCAGGTCGAAGGCCACCGGCTCAACGGTGACGTCGCGAAAATCGATCAACAACGCCGTCGATGCCTCCCCGAACAGCGAGGCCAGCTGGTCAAGCAAACCCGTTGGGGCACCGACATAGTCATTCTCGGCACGCTGGGCCAGGCGCGCCTGGTCCTTGAGGTCGATGCGCACACCGGTAGCCGAAGTGATCGCGCCCAGCACCGCGCACTCGAGCGCAGCCGACGAAGAAAGGCCCGACCCCATCTCCACCTCGCTGGCGATCGACATCGCGCCACCGGGCACCGGGTGTCCGGCCTGACGCAGCGCCCACATCACCCCGGCCACGTAACCGGCCCAGCCTTCCACGTCACCGGGAGCGGTGCCGAGCAGAATGCGCACCGGGCCGTCCGCGCGGGCACTGTTCACGGTGATGGCGTCGCTGCGGTCGGGGCTGAACGTTGCCACGGTGCGCTGCGGTAACGCGATCGGCAGTGCGAACCCGAGGTTGTAGTCGGTGTGCTCCCCGATCAGGTTGATCCGCCCCGGAGCCGCGTAGCGGACGGCTGGTTCGGTCACCGGCCGAGTTCCCGGAGCCGCTGGGCCACAGTCTCCGGCGTGACGTCACTGATGAAGGCGCCCATCGCCGATTCGGATGCCGCCAAGTACTTGAGTTTTGTTGCGCTACGCCGGATTGACATCAGTTCGACGTGGAAGTAGCCGTCTGCCTGAGCATCGGTGTCCGCGAATTGATGCAACGCCGAAATGTAGGGCAGCGGAGTCGAATACATCCGATCGAACCGCCCCAGCACGTCGAGGTAGACGTGCGCGAACGCATCCAGTTCCTCCTCGCTCAATTCGACGAGGTTGTGCACGAACCTATTTGGGTAGATGTGCACCTCGACCGGCCAGCGCGCCGCGAACGGGACGAATGCCGTGACCAGGTCAGTACGCGCGACAATGCGACTGCCGTCGGCGACCTCCCGCGCCAGCAGATCAGCGAAGAGATTGCCGCCGTGACGAATTCGATATTGCTGCGCCTGCCCCAGCATGGCGGCGGTTCGCGGCGTCAGAAAGGGGTAGCCGTAGATCTGACCATGCGGATGGGTCAGTGTCACCCCGATTTCCTCGCCACGGTTTTCGAAACAGAACACCTGTTCAATGCCCGGTGCGGCCATCAGCTCGGTGGTGCGGTGCCGCCATACCTCAAACACCAGCCGGGCATGCGCTGGTTCCAACTCCGAGAACGACCCGGTGTGGTCGCTGGAAAAACAGATCACCTCCGTGCGGCCCTGCCCCGGCGCGGAAACGAAGTCATCGGCAGGCACCGACATCGGCTGGCCGGCACCGGAGAGGCTCGGGAACCGATTCTCGAAAACCACCACGTCGTAGTCGGGGGCCGGCACCTCGCCGGTCAGTCCGGTCGGGCTGGGACACAGTGGGCACTGGTCGGCGGCGGGCTTGTAGGTGCGGTCTTGGCGCAGTGCCGCGACGATCACCCACTGCCCGGTTGACCGGTCGAACCGCAACTGCGACTGGTTCGGGTCGCGCTCCGGTAAGGGCCGGCGATCGGCGACCGGCGCCGGGCAGTGCCCGGGCAACGCAAAGAACAGCAGGTCACGGCCATCTGCCAGTTGTGCGCGGGTCGGCGCTGTCACGATGTCGAAGACTAGCGTGGCCGGGGCGACGCAGTTCGGGTAACTATGTGATGTCCAACAGACGAAAGGGGGTCATTCCGATATCTCTTTTCTTCGAGCGTGCGCGAAATTGGTGGATCGGCTCCGACCCCGGGCTGTTGCGACTGCGATCGGCTCTCCGGACGACGGCCGCGCTGGCCTGCTCCCTGGTGGTGCTCTCGCTGCTGACGAAAGCGACGGGCCAGCCGCTGACTGTCGCGTTGCTGGGCGTCGTCATCACGATGATCGCCGCCCGGTCCGTCAACGAGCCGGACCCGCAGCAGCAGCGGATCACGATGGCGCTGTTGCCGGTGCCGGGGCGCTGTCCATCACCGCGGCCACACTGCTGGCTCCGCATCCGATCGCCGCCGACGTCGTCTTCGTGGCAGTGGTGTTCTGTGCGGTCTACATCCGCCGCTTCGGGGCCCGCGGCCGGGCGCTGGGCATGGTCGCGTTCATGTCCTACTTCATGACCTTGTATCTGCGGGCCGGTCTCTCGGAGTTGCCCTGGCTGATCCTGGCCGTCGTCGTCGGGACGGTGTGCACGTTTGTGATGGGCACCTACGTGCTGCCCGATCAGCCAGAACGGGTGCTGCACTCCACAATTCGGGCGCTGCGCGCGCGGATGGCGATCGTGATCGACACCACCGCTGAAGCGGTTCGCACCGGCCGCCTCGACGAACGGCGACGCCGCCACATGCGGACCCGCACCATCCGGCTCAACGAGACCGCCCTGATGGTGCAGGATCAGATCGAGGACAAAGCCAACCCCGCCATGCGCTATCGCGGGATAACCGCCGAACAACTCTCTCCCTGGCTGTTCGACGCCGAACTCGCCGTCGAATGGGTCGCCACCGCGGGCCGGCGGGCGGCGGCGGTCGCCTCGGAAAATCCCGCGGCGATGCCGGCCGTAACCCGTGCCGACCTGGTCACAGCGCTCTCCCTGCTGTCGCGCGCGATGCGGGTACCACAGGAAGGCGGCCTTCGGCAGGCCGCGAGCCACGCTCAACGGGTCCTGGACCGGCAACTGAGCTCCCCCGCGACCGATGACGAGGGCGACGCCGCGGTGCGCCGCCTCGCCCTGGCGATCATCAATGCGGCCACCGCGACGGCTGAAGTGCGGGCACTCGTCGAGGGCGCCGTCACCGGTCACGCCGCCCCTGTCGAGAGCGCCGACAGCGCGGTGCCGCCCACACCCGACGACGAGCAACCGGAGCACGGCCTGCGGCAGACCACCCGGCAGGCCATCCAGGTCGCCGTCGCCGCGTCGCTGGCGATCGTGACCGGCGAGTTGTTGGCGCCCACCCGGTGGTACTGGGCGGTGATCGCGGCATTCGTGATCTTCGCGGGCACCAACTCGTGGGCCGAAACACTCACCAAAGGCTGGCAACGGCTGCTCGGCACCGTGCTCGGCGTGCCCGCCGGCGTGCTGGTGGCCACGCTGTTCACCGGCGACAAAACCGCATCGCTGGCCGCGATCTTCGTATGTCTGTTCTGCGCCTTCTATTTCATGACGATCACCTACAGCCTGATGACCTTCTGGATCACCACGATGCTGGCGTTGCTGTACGGCCTGCTCGGGCAGTTCTCGTTCGGGGTGCTGATGCTGCGGATCGAAGAGACCGCGATCGGTGCCGTGATCGGAATCGCGGTCGCCGTCCTGGTACTGCCGACCAATAGCCGAACCGCCATCCGCACCGACACCAAAACTTTTTTGACCAGCCTGTCCGACCTGATTGAAATCTCCACCGCCACGATGTTCGGCGGTGACGAGGCGGTGAGCCCGACCGAGCAAGCCCGCCAGCTCGACCGAAACCTGCAGCAGTTCCGGATCACCGCCAAGCCGCTGCTGGCAGGTGCCGCCGGGCTTGCCAGCCGCCGCAGCATCCGGCGGGAACTTCGGATATTCACCGCGTGCGATCGGTATGGACGGAGCTTGGCCCGCAACAGCGAGCGGTACCAGGATCCCGTTGGCTCGCAACCGCTTTGCGATGCTTTCTCCTCGGCCGCGGGGCAGACTCGACGCAACATCGACGCGTTGATCGCGATCGTCGACGGCGCCGGCGCGCTGACCGTCGATTCCGCGACCGACGACCTTGACGCCGCCGAGTGCCGGGCTCGCCATCACGATGACGAGCGCGAACTGCGCATCGATACCCGACGATTCCTCACCGCGGTGCACGCGCTGCGCCAGATCGAACGGTCGATCGTGACCGCGGCGATAAACCTCGGTGCACGTGACAGCCTGAAAGTTTCCAGTCCAACAGTGACCGGCTAGATCACCGAAAGGCGCAGCAGCATGAAAATTACCGGCAACACCGTCTTCATTCCCGGCTCGACCAGCGGGATCGGCTTGGCGCTGGCGCTGCGCCTGCAGGCCAAGGGCAACTCCGTCATTGTCGGGGGCCGCAGGACCGAATTGCTCGAGCAGATCGCCGCGGAACATCCCGGTATCCATACCGTGCGGATCGACACCGCCGACGCCGCAAGCGTGCGCTCGGCCGCCGACGAGGTGCTGGCGCGTCACCCCGGACTCAACGTCCTCATCGCGGTGGCGGGCATCATGAAAATCGAGGATTGGCATCACCCCGACACGTTCCTCGAGTCGGCCGAATCGACCATCATCACCAACGTGCTGGGACCGATCCGCCTCATCGCGGCGTTCGTCGAACATCTGCAAAAGCAGCCGGCAGCTACCCTCATCACGGTCTCGTCAGGCCTGGGCTTCGCGCCGCTGCGGGTCACGCCGAGCTATAACGCCTCCAAGGCCGCCATTCACATGCTCAGTGAGTCGCTGCGTATGCAACTGGCCGACTCGACGGTCGAGGTCAAGGAACTCGTGCCGCCGGCCGTGCAGACCGATCTGGTTCCCGGACAACGGGACAACGACGCCGCGATGCCACTGAACGATTTTCTCGACCAGGTCATGCAGTTGCTGGAAAACGAACCCGACAGCAAAGAAATCCAGGTGGAGCGCGTCAAGTTCCTGCGCTACGGCGAGGCCCGCGGCGACTACGACCAGGTGATCGCGGCGCTCAATGCCAGCGACCCGCACGGCAAATAGCCGACATTTGCCCTTAGGTGTATGCCCAGCCTCCGCTAAGCGCTAGCATCTCCTCACCACCCGCGATTTTCGAGGAGCACATCCATCGCCACTCCGAGCCTCCCGCCGGGGTTCGACTTCACCGATCCCGACATCTACGCCCACCGGTTACCGGTGCAGGAGTTGGCGGAACTGCGCCGGGCGGCGCCGATCTGGTGGAACGAGCAGCCGCTCGATCGGGGCGGGTTCGGGGACGGCGGCTACTGGATGGTCAGTAAGCATCGCGACATCCGGGATGTATCGCTGCGCACCGAAGTCTTCTCGTCGGCCACCAAGTCCATCGTGCCGCGCTACCGGGAAGACTTGGCGGAAGGCCAGATTGAGGCGGGGCGCACGTCGATGATCATGATGGACGACCCCGAACACAGCCGGCTGCGCAAGATCGTGTCGCGCGCCTTTACGCCACGCGCGGTCGAGCGGCTGCGCGCCGACCTTGGAGAGCGTGCCCGTCGCATCACCATCCAGGCCGCCGCTGAGGGCTCGGGCGACTTCGTCCGCCAAGTGGCGTGCGAATTGCCGCTGCAGGCGATCGCCGGCCTGCTCGGGGTGCCGCTAGAGGACTACGACAAGTTGTTCGACTGGACCAACAACATGATCGGCAGCGACGACCCGGAGTTCGCCGACAACGATGCACTGACGTCGGCGGGCGAATTGATGTGGTACGCCATGCAATTGGCGGCGCGTAAGGCCGAGGAGCCGGGCGATGACATCGTCACAGCGCTGGTCATGGCCGATGCCGACGGACAACGGCTGTCCGACGCCGAGTTCGGCATGTTCGTGGTCACGCTCGCCGTCGCGGGCAACGAGACGACCCGCAACTCCATCACCCAGGGGATGATGGCCTTCACCGACCACCCCGACCAGTGGGAGCTGTTCAAGCAGCAGCGACCCAAGACCGCGGCCGATGAGATCATCCGGTGGGCCACCCCGATCACGGCGTTTCAGCGCACCGCGCTGGCCGACACCGAGCTCGGAGGTGTCGCGATCAAGAAGGGCCAGCGGGTGGTGATGTTTTACCGCTCGGCCAATTTCGACGAAGAGGTCTTCGACGACCCGTACGCCTTCGACATCCTGCGCAGCCCCAACCCACACCTCGGATTCGGTGGCACCGGAGCGCACTACTGCATCGGCGCCAACCTGGCACGCATGACGATCGACATCATGTTCAATGCGATCGCCGACCACATGCCCGACCTGACTTCCGCGGGAGACCCCCAGCGGCTGCGGTCACCGTTCATCAACGGCATCAAACACTGGCCGGTCGACTACAAGAGCGGCTGCCCCGTCGCTCACTAACCCGGCGACCCAACACCGCAGGTCGTTGACAGTCACAGGCGCTGGCCATACATTGTCTGGAAGTTGTCCGCGAGCTTCACGCCCCGCGGATTCCGGGCTAAGGAGAGCGCCATGGCCGTCGGTACCGCTCCCGCAAGTGTTTTCGACGCCGACCTCCCTGCGCTCAGTTACGACGCCGCGGAGACTCCCTCGGACATCTACCCCCGCATCGAAGCCGCACAACGACAGGCCCCGATCGCGCTCGGGCCGTACGGACCCGAGGTGCTCTCCTACCGCCTGGTGCGCTCCGTACTTCGCGATACCCGGTTCCAGATCCCGCCCGGCATCAATCTGTTCGTCCAGGGCATCACGTCAGGCCCGTTGTGGGACAAGGTGGTCAACAGCTTGCTGTGCCTGGAAGGTGATGCCCACCACCGGCTGCGCAGCCTGACGTCCAAGGCGTTCACCCCCCGGGCGACCCTACGCCCGCACGACACCATGGCCGACCTCATGAACGAGCTCGTCGATCAGGTTGCCGACGCGGGGAGCTGTGACGTCGTCACCGACATCGCCCGCCCCTACCCAGTCCCGATCATCTGCGCGCTACTTGGCGCACCACGCGAGGATTGGCAACAGTTTTCGCTGTGGGCCGACGAGATCTTCAAAGCCTTCAGTTTCAACGTCGATCTCCGCGAACTCGAGCCCGGCGTCATGCGCGCGTGGGGCGAGCTCGACGACTATGTCGACGACATGGTTGCCCGCCGCCGGCACAGCCTGACCGACGACCTGCTTTCCGACCTCATCCGCGCCGAGGATGACGGTGATCGCCTCAATGCCGCCGAACTGCGCATGCTCGCCGGAGGTCTGCTGCTAGCGGGGACGGACACCACCCGCAACCAGGTGGGCGCCTCGGTGCAGGTCCTCTGCGAGCACCCGGATCAGTGGCAGCTGCTCAAGGAGAATCCCCAACTGGCCATGAATGCGGTCGAGGAAACCATGCGCCACTCACCGATCGCCTGCGGAACTCTCCGGCTGGTGATCGAGGACGCCGAGCTCGACGGCTATCTCTTCCCCGCCGGCACCATGGTGTTGGTGAATACCGCTGCGGCCAACCGTGATCCAGCTGTCTACGACGACCCACACCGGGTCGACATCACCCGCAAGGGGACACCCCCCATCCTGACCTTCGGCGGCGGCATTCACTACTGCCTGGGCGCCAACCTGGCC
Organism: Mycobacterium sp. Dal123C01; assembly: GCF_052566995.1. NCBI lineage: Bacteria > Bacillati > Actinomycetota > Actinomycetes > Mycobacteriales > Mycobacteriaceae > Mycobacterium > Mycobacterium sp. Dal123C01. Next base: position 401,145 of record NZ_CP199580.1, read on the forward strand.
CGCCGTGAGCTCGCCGAAGCACTGACCGTTCTGTCCCAACGGCTGGTGAACCCGCGTATCGCCGGACCGGTGCCATGGAAGCCGATGGTGAGTCTGAGCGGGCCGACGAGCCTGCCCATCGAGTTCGAAGTGAACCGATAGTCGTCGGCCGTCCGCCCGCGTAGGGTCCAAGAGGTGAAAGAGCGCAAGACAGCCGACGGCGCGGTTCTTGTGTCACCGGACAACTTCATCAGAGCCGAAAGCGATCTGTATTTCGGCAATGTCGTCACGGACGGCGGATTGGGCGCGTTCGTCCACAACCGAGAACTCACGCCGCTGGACAAGCAGCTGGTGGTGCGGTCAAACCGCGACACGCTGTATTCGGCAGGCGTCTTCGACCTTGATGCCGGGCCAATCACGATATCGCTGCCCGACCCCAGCGGCCGGTTCATGTCGATGCAGGTGATCACCGAGGACCAATACGTGCCCGCGGTGTTCTACGGGCGGGGCCGGCACACTCTTACCCGCGACGACGTCGGCACGCGGTATGTGATGGTTCTGATCCGCATCCTAGTCAACCCCCACGACGAGGCCGATCTTGGGACGGTCCACGCGCTACAAGACGCTGTCGGGTTGCAGCAGGACGGCGCCGGCAGTTTCGAGATCCCGCAGTGGGATCCGGTCAGCCAGAAGACGGTACGAGACGCGCTTGGTCAACTCGCCGCCACTATGTCCAACTTCTCGGGGATGTTCGGCACCAAGGAGGACACCGAACCGGTGCGCAGGCTGATCGGCGCGGCCACCGGATGGGGCGGCAACCCGGAAAGAGATGCCACCTATTTCGGCGTCCATCCCGCCAAAAATGACGGCGCCACCGTATATCGGCTTACGGTGGACGACGTGCCGGTCGATGGGTTCTGGTCGGTCACTGTCTACAACAAAGACGGCTATTTCACGCCGAACGCGGAAAACGCCTATTCGCTGAACAACATCACCGCGCAACGCGACACCGGCGGCACCATCACCATTCAATTCGGCGGCTGCGATGCCCAGACATCCAACTGCTTGCCGATCACTGCGGGATGGAACTACCTGGTCCGTTTATACCGACCGCAAGAAAAGATCCTCACCGGCGAGTGGACATTCCCGGAGGCACAACCGGTTTCGTGATCGTGCAGTTGTGAGAAAGTCCGCAGAAGTCGCGATCGCACTGAACCCGCTTTACGCTCCTGGTTACACGAAGTTAACGGGGGTTTGCTGATGCGTGCGTACCAGGGGCGAAGTATGTCCGGAGCCCGTCTTGCCCTGTTCGGGCCGGCCGTCTGTCTGGTGATCGCGTCCTGTTCGGAGACCGCGTCTCCACCTGCAGCAACACCGACGACCGAGACGTCCACTTCGACGATCACCACCAGTTCGGTTCCGCCACCACCGCCGATATCCGGCCCTTTGGAGAAAGACTGGAAAAGCTACGGCGGAACGGCCTACTTCGGTTGTCCGGAGGAATTCACGCTCAGCAAATCCGCGCTCGAGGACATTCGGCCCAAGGTATTCGATACGAAAACCGGACAATACGTAGCGCCGGCCCTGCCCGCGATTCCCGCCGGCGAGAACGTCACCGGAGCCATCTGCGCGCTGTCGGGCACGGCGGATGCCATGAAGGTCGTGTATGTGGTGGCGACCGTCAAACCGGCGCAGGCGCCGCAGCCCGACGTCGCCAAGACCACCGCATACGCCTTCGACTTCAAGACGGGTCAGCAGGTGGTGACGAAAGAACTTCAACCACCGATTCCCGAGTTGTCATTGACTGACGCCAAGCAATGGCGGCTTGGCGCAACGACATCCGGCGTGGCGTGGATCAATGCCTTCACCGATGGGCATGCCACGGCGTCCCCGCCACGGACCGTCCTTCTTTCCGGTGCCGACTTATCCGTGACGTGGAGCGATCCCGCGCCCGGTCACGTATGGCAGGACGTGCTGTCGTTCCAACGAAACACGCAAGCCGGCAAGACCTCTGGCGCCGAGCTGCGCCGCCCGTCGGGCGAAGCGATCTATCAGGACAACGACGTGGTGACCGTCGATGCCGAATTATCGGACGGGCCAGACAAATTGGTGAAGATCACCCATCGGGACTCCCCCACCGTCGTGTCGACCATGTTTTTCGACCTGAATTCAAAAACCATCATCAAGGTCGGAGACTCCGACCGGATCTCCGGCGGCGGATTAGCCGCGACCTTGTCCGACGGAAGGCTGTTCGTCGATGGGCGAGACTCGCCTGATTCCCAGTTCGGATTCGGTGTTTGGAACCTGCGCACCCAACAGTGGGAGTTGCTGAAGAATCGAGAGGACGCCAAGAAGCTGCCGATCTCCAAAGTGGCATTCTTCGGCGACCATCTCTACATCACGAATACCGGCCAAACGTTCTCGGTACTCGCCCTGCCGGCTCCCGATCCGGTCTCGACGAACTGGATCGTCCGGCCCTTCGAGCGGATATCGGGGTGGACGCTGGTCTGCCGCGGCGAAACCACCGCAGGCGGAGAGTGCAAGGAAATCGTCATGGTGCAAGACCAGGACGGTCACTACCCCGGCCCCTGGTTCTGACGCCGACCTGCGGGAAATGTCATTATCAAATAAGTGATAGTGCTTCTCGTATTGCGAGAGTACGTTATCGATGTATGAAAACGGTGCGCAGTTTCTGCCGCATTTGCACGTCTGTCTGCGGCATTCTCGTCGACGTCGACGGGGACGAGGTGGTCCGCGTTCGCGGCGACCAGGACCACCCTTTTTCGCACGGTTATTGCTGCCCGAAGGGCCGGGCGTTGCCGCAAATGCACCACCACCCGGACCGGCTCGAGCGACCGCGGATTCGGGTCGACGGCCGGCAGCAAGACACCAGCTGGGACGTCTGTCTCGATGATCTAGGCAGCCGGCTGAAGGACATCATCGACCGGCACGGGCCCGCATCGGTCGGCTTCTACTTCAGCACCATGGAGAGTGCCGGGTTCCGGATGGCCGAAGCCTTACACGCCGCGATCGGCACACCGGCGAAGTTCAGCCCGCTGACCATCGACGGCACCGCCAAACCTCTGGTCTCCGATTTGGTGGGTGGGTTCATGGGTCTGTCCGGCCGAACGGATTTGGACAGCTGCGATTTTCTGATGCTCGTCGGCATCAACCCGGTGGTCTCACATGGCCACGCGATCTCGATGCCCAACCCGACCGGCACGGTGCGCGACATCGCCAAGCGCGGGCAGGTCTGGGTGATCGACCCACGGCGTACCGAGACCGCGCGACTGGCCTCTGGCCATCTGGCGCCGCGCCCCAGCACCGACCACGCGGTGCTGGCCTACTTGGTGCGCGAAATTCTGCGCGACGGCATGAAAACGGATGTGCCCGTTCAAGGCATCGACGAACTGGCCGCCGCGGTTGAGCCGTTCACCCTCGAACACGCCGCGCGGCTCGCCGACGTGCCGGCAACGGAATTGGCGCGACTGTGCGCGGCGGTGCGCGCCGCCCAATGCGTTGCGATCGAAACCGGCACCGGTGTCACGATGACGGCCGACCGGGCCAATGTCACCCAATGGCTGGCCTGGGTGCTGATGATCCTCACCGGCGCGATGAACCGGCCCGGCGGCACCTGGTTCCATCCCGGATTCGCTTACCAGCTTGAAACTTTCGGCGAGTTACTGCCAATCACTCCGATCGAGGGATCGTTCGGCCCCGGTCCCCGCAGCCGCCCGGAAGCCCAAGCGTTCATCAACGAATGGCCTTGCGCCGCACTGCCCGACGAGATCGCCGCCGGAAATATCCGCGCCCTGATCAACGTCGGCGGCAGTCTGGTCACGTCATTCCCGGAGACGGGCAAGTTGATCCCGGCGCTGCAGAACCTCGAGGTTTTCGCGACTACCGAGATCATCGACAACGAGACCACGCAGTTGGCCACCCATGTGCTGCCGACCAAGGATCCCCTGGAACGCCCGGACATCACCATTCACGACATCCTGAGTTCGCAAGTGTCGGTGCAATACACGTCGGCGGTCGTCGAGCCCGTCGGCGAGCGGCGATCGATGTGGTGGGTCTTCGCTGAACTCGGCAGGCGGCTTGGCTACGACCTCGGCAGTCTCGGCGATCCCGACAGCAGCACCGACGACGACGTCATCGCCGTCCTGCTGGCCGGAGCCCGCACCAAGTATGACGAAGTGGCGGCCACCGGTTGGGCGGAAGTACCGCGTGAGCTACCGGCGGCGTGGGTCGACGACCACATCGGGCGGATGGGCGGTTGGCGGCTGGCCCCGCCGCTGCTCGTCGATCAACTCGCTGCGCTCAAGCCACCACCGCCGCTGGTGATGGTGCCGCGCCGTCAGCGCCGGAAGCTGAACGGGCAACTCGATTTTCTCGGCGAGCCCCCGGAGATCTTGATCAGCCCCGAGGACGGCGCCGCCGCGGGCGTCGTGAGCGGCCGGCCCGTAACGGTACGCAGCGCCAGCGGAGAGCTGACCGGCGTCGCGAAGGTCGACGCAGCGATGCGGCGCGGGGCGGTGTCGATTCCGCATGGCCACCACGTGGCCAACGTCAATCGCCTGACCAACAAGGACGACATCGACGTGGTGACCGGCATGGTCCGCTACTCCGGCATAGCCGTCAGCCTGCACCCGGCCTGAAACACCAAGCACACCAAGCACTTAGCCGAATAATGGCGCCCACGAATCGCTATCCGGTCGCCAAGATGTCCTGATAGCGTTGCTGGGTTCCGGCCTCCACCGCATGCCGCTGTTCGAGCAGCATCGCGCAGCGCAACGCCAGGTCGAACGACCGATAGCAGTAATGCGATATGAGCGCCAGGTGCTTGAGTTGCTCATCGCTCATCGACTCCGCCTGGGTGAAGTCCCGGACGTAGACCATATCGGCCTCGAGGAGTTGGTTGAGGGGCCGGCGCGGATCCACGCAGGGCGCAATCGGCCATAGTTTGATCGCGGCGAAGCAGTGCGGCAGAAATCCCCGGCTGCGTAGCTCGGAGTCGATGTCGCCCAGGGTTGGCTGATCCTTGTAGAGCGTCATGAATGAGACCTCGGTCTGGATCGCGACCGTCTCGGCGAGCTTCGCCGTCCCGCCTCGAAAAACCGCGAGTTCGGCTCCTTGTACGTCGATCTTCAGGAAGTCGAGGTGTTGAACTTCGGCAATGTCGTCGAGTCTGCGGGCTTGCACGGGTACGCGCTCGATCACTTGCGCGGCCGGCTTGAGGTACTCGAATACGTCCAGCGCCACCGGGTCCGGTTCGAGCAGGCTGGTCATACCGGATCCGCGACATATGTTCAGCGTGTGCGCATCGCCATCACCGACGACATACGGCAGGTAACACTCGTGTGGGCCTTGGTTTCGCTGCAGCTCGAGCAGCGGCGCGTGCTGAGGCTCGAATCCCGTCACCCGACATAGCCCCGCGGCAAGCATTGCCGTGTACGGCGGCTCGGAATCGATCGGATTCGCGCCGACGTCTACGACGTCGGTGAGACGTTGCGGGGCGAGCAGGTTCCGGAACTCTGCGATCTTGCTGGTGCCATCTGGAACGTCCGCCAACACCACGCCGTCAAGTATTACAAGGCGGCAGCGGCGGGCACCACGGGTCCGCGCTGCCACGGCCGCGCCAATGCCAGTTGCGGCAATTGCCATTCCTCCCGGATAACGCCGCAGTCAGCAATCGACGGAGCTCGATGGTGCTCAATACCGTCGTTTCGGCGTAACAACAGCGACGCCAGCTGCGGGAGGTTCGGCCGGGCTTTCGATCGTCTATGTATCAATTGTGTCACCGCTGAGCTGCGGCGATGTTGCCTATCGGTTAAGGATAAAACACTCTCGGCGCGGGAAAGCGCCGCAGCAATAATGCTGATGTAATTTAAATTCAAGTCGCCCAACGTTGCACGATTCCCCCCGCCCCACAGGATGGAGGACGCCAATGTACAAACGTGAAACCGACAAATGCCGCAAGTGCCATGGGCTAGCCGATGCCCTCGTCTGGTATCAGTACTCCTCCCGAGGGGACACGGTCGGAAGAATCATCCACCGGATCCGCTGCCGCAGCGGCTGCACGGGTTTGGTGGTGGCCGGGCCGGGCGCACGCAGTTAGCCCAGCCGGTCAAAGATAGTCGACCGGTCAGTTAATATTGATGGCATGCCACGGCCGCCGAACCCTGAGGTGCGCCGCCGCCTGCTCGCGGCGGGACTCGACCTCGTGCACGCGCGCGGCTTCGCGGCCAGTGGCGTCAAGGACATCACCGACGCGGCCGGCGTCCCGAAAGGTTCGTTCTACGCGTACTTCCCCAGTAAAGAGGCCTTCGCCGCGGCGATCCTCGACCACTACTGGTCCGACATCGAAATGCGGCTGCTACCAATCCTTGCCACGGATGGATTGGCCCAGGAGCGAATCACCCGCTTCTTCCATGCGCTCGCCGACGAACACGAGTCGGGCGAGTTCCTGCTCGGCTGTCTGGTCGGCAACCTGTCGCTCGAGCTCGGCGGTTCCAGCGAATCGGTACGCGCCGAACTCGTCCGCATCCTCGACCGCTGGGACGCTGCACTAACCGCGTGTGTGCGCACCGGGCAGGACGGCGCCGGCGGCATCCGAGCGGACCTCGATGCGGCCGAGCTCGCCTCCCTGCTGATCGAGTCCTGGGAGGGCGCGGCCGTTCGCGGGAAGGTGACCCGCAGCCGCGCCCCGTATGAACGGTTCGAAACCATCACCGTGCCGGCACTGCTGAGCTGATCCGTTGCGGTCAGAAAAGATTGTGTCGTCATGTCTTGATTTATAGACGACTGGTCATCTATTATTTGGGTACCACGAGCGTAAGGATCACCCTGATGACAGACCTGACCATGTACGCCGAACCGCAGAACCCCGCGCTGCCGAGCTCCGGCTTCGAGCTCGATCATCAGCATGCCGCACTTGTCATCACCGATCCTCAAGTCGATTTCCTTAGCCCCGAAGGGGTTTCGTGGCCGGTGTTCGGTGACAGCGTCCGCGACAACAACACCGTCGCTCACATCGATGAACTCTTCTGTGCCGCGAAGCTGGCCGGAATCACCGTGGCGGTATCGCCGCACTACTTCTATCCAACCGACAGCCAATGGCTGTTCGGTGATCCGCTCGAGAAATTCATGAACGCCGTCGGCATGTTCCAGCGCCAGGGCGCGTACACGACCGACGGCTTAGCCGGCTCCGGTGCCGATTTCCTGCCCGCCTACCGGCACCACATCCACGACGGGCACACCGTGATCGCCTCTCCACACAAGATCGTCGGCCCCGAGTCCAACGACCTCGTGCTCCAGTTGCGCAAGCGCGGCGTGAACCAGGTCGTGCTGGCCGGAATGGCCGCCAACCTGTGCGTCGAAGGCCACCTGCGCGAACTCATCGAGCAGGGCTTCGAGGTCGCCGTCGTCAAGGACGCCACCGCGGGCCCACGCCTGCCCGAGGGCGATGGCTACCTAGCCGCCCTGGTGAACTTCCGGTTCCTCGCCAGCGCCGTTTGGACCACAGCCGAGGCAACAGCCCAGCTGAAGAAATCGGTTGACGCGGAACATCTTTCGCGCTAATCCTACCAACAAGGAGGCCGAACAACATGGCAACAAATGACGAGCTGTATCAGCAGAAATTCGCGTTGAACAACGGCGACGAGATTCCGGCGCTCGGGTTCGGGACGTCGCTTTCCGACAACCGCAAAACCCGCGACGCCGTCAAGGCCGCGGTAGAGGTGGGTTTCCGCCACCTCGACGCCGCCGAACGGTACCAAAACGAAGCAGAGGTTGGCGCGGCGCTCAAGGAGCTGTTCGCCGCGGGCACGGTCCGCCGTGAGGACCTGTTCGTGACGACCAAGCTGTGGAACAACAACCATCGTCCCGAACGGGTCAGGCCTGCGCTGCAGGCCAGCCTGAACAGGCTGGGGCTCGACGCGGTCGACCTGTACCTGGCGCACACGCCATTCGCGTTCCAGCCCGGTGACGACCAAGATCCTCGCGACGCGCACGGAGCCGTCATCTACGACAGCGGAGTGACCTTGGAGGAAACCTGGGCCGCGATGGAAAGCCTTGTCGATCAGGGACTTACCCGAACGATAGGCCTGTCCGACATCGACGCCGACGGCACCCGACGGATCCTCGACTCGGCCCGAATCAAGCCGGCGGTCGTGGAGGTCGAGTCGCATCCCTACCACCCGCAATGGGAACTGCATGAATTCTGCAAGACGGAAGGCATCGTCCTATTGGCGTTCGCTTCGCTGGGGCACGCGCTGGAGCCGCGACTGCTCGACGACCCGCTGATCGTGGATCTGGCTCAGCGCTACGGCAAAACTCCCGCGCAGGTGCTGCTGGCCTGGGGGATTCAGCGCGGAAGCGCAGTGCTGACGGGATCCGTTAATCCGTCACGCATCCGCGAGAACTTCGATGTCACCGCGCTTCCCGAGAGCGCAATCCATGAGATCAACGAGCGCCTCGACACTCGCATTCGATTCAATTCGGTTGCAGACGGGGGAGTGCCGGGATTCGCGGAGGTGCCAGCGGGCAATTGAGACAAAGGGTCTTGTGGCCCAAGCATGCTGCGAGCGCCGAGGGGTAACCTGGGCTACCCGTCGGCGCACTGCAAAGGAGAGACCGTGAAAGCTTGGCAGGTCCACGGAATCGGTGAGCCGAATGATGTTTTGCGCCAAGTGGATCGGGAGCTGCCGGACCCGGGCGCCGACCAGGTCAGAATCAAGGTCGCGGCGGCGGGGCTCGGATTACCCGATGTGTTGATGTGCCGAGGCACCTATCCGTTGACAGCTCCACTGCCGTTTACGCCCGGGCAGGAGTTGGTCGGTACCGTCACCGCGGTTGGACCGGGCGTCGGTATGGCAATCGGCACTCGCGTACTGGGTGTCAGCGATTTCCTCAGCGGCAATGGGTCCTTCGCCGCCGAAGCTCTTGCGCAGGCGAGCAATGTTTTCCCGGCTCCCCCTGGCATGGACGACGCCGTCGCGGCGGGATTCTGGATTCCCAACATGACCGCATGGATCGGGCTGGTTGATCGTGGCGGACTCAAAGCGGGACAGCGTCTGGCGGTGCTCGGCGCGGCGGGCGGCAGCGGAATCGCGGCAGTCCAACTCGGGAAGGCTCTGCACGCGGAGGTACTCGCCGTCGTCAGCGACGAAAAAAGGGCCGAATTCTGTCTATCACTGGGCGCCGACCACGTTGTCGTCGCCAATGGCGACACCGCCGCTGACGGAACTCCACTCGCGCACGCGCTGCGAGAGGCGACCAACTGGGTCGGGGTCGACATGATCTTCGATCCTGTCGGCGGTGCGCAGGGCACCGCGGCCATGACCGCCCTGGCTCGCTACGGTCGGCATCTGGCCGTCGGTTTCGCCAGCGGCGCGTGGCCAACCCCCGACGTCCAAATGATGGTCCTGACGAATACGACGCTGGTTGGTGTGCTCGCGGCGGGCTACAGCCGTGAACACGTCGAAGGGATCCTGCGGGGCCTTGAGGAATTGGTCGCCGCCGGTGCCATCCAGCACGCGGTAGCCGAGCGGGTGTCGTTCAGGGATATCCCCGAAGCGCTCACGCGACTTGGCGGACGAAAAGTCCTTGGCAAGATCATCGCCGAAATCGACGGCTCATGACGTGTGAGAGTCCACTGCCTCGTCGGTGGTGGTGCCGTTCAAGCGCGCATCCGGACCGGTCAAGGCCGGACTGAACTTGAGCGCGTCCACGAGTTCGTCGATGGCCGTTGCTCCTTGCCCACCGAGAACGGCCTGTGAGAAGCAGGTCTCCAGATGGTTATGCAACATGACTCTGTTGGTGCGTTCCAGCGCCGACTGCACCGCAGAAATTTGCTTCATCACGTCCACGCAATAGGCGTCGGTTTCAAGCATGCGGATGATTCCGTCGAGATGTCCGCGCACGGTCTTCAGCCGATTGAGCGCCGCACTTTTTTTGGCCGTCAGCTCCTGAGCCATCACTGTTCCTTCTCGATGTGGTCGGGGTGACTCATCTCATTCGCCATGCTATCCCACCCCTCCCCGGGTGGGGTAGCATGGCGGCCATCAGGCCATCCAGCACAGGAGGTTCACGTCATGACAACCACGACCGACGCATCCCCACCGGCAGATGATTCCGGCGTTGCGACCAAACAACCCAAGAACTCCCAGCACCGGTCAAGCCGTCTGAACCAGGCATTGGCGTGGGTGGGCGTAGTCGCCGGAGGCTTGTTCATCGTCGCGGCGATCTTCTTCTCGGGGTTCTTTCTGAGTTGGGACTTGGGCGGTCCCTCGGATGGACATAAGGGTGCGGCACCGATGGCGTGCTGTGACGAGATGAAAGCAGGCCAGCCGATGAAACCCGGCGCGATGATGGCGCCCGGTGGCCAGATGAAACCCGGCGAGATGATGCCCGGCGGGATGATGGGACCGGCTCCGCAGTCACCCGCACCCACTCCCCCGAACACCCCTCGGCGATAGCGCCGAGGGTCGAGAACACAGGCAGCGCTCCGATGTCCACTCGACGAGTCGGCGCGACGCAATCCGTTTTGCGGCAAGCCCATTGGGACTCGGGTCTTATTGCGACACTGCGAGGGCGCGACCCTCGTCCTGACACCCGGCGATGAAGTCGGACGAGGAGTCCACTCGGGGCACCTTCCCGCTTTTGAGGACGTTTCTGAGCTCGTCTTGACAGTATTGTTGCCAGTCGGTGCTGACCGGGAACTGCACGTGATGCTGTTGAACCTGATCGTCGATGGCTTGTTTGCCCTGCTGGTAAGACGGGGACCCGGGATCGGCCGCCGCGGCCGGGCATAAGACAACGACAGCAGCGCTAATGGCCGCAACCAGCCTTAACCCGGGGATCCAGCTCACAAAAATATCGTACGTCGTCTGGTGCACCAGTCGACCGGCTTCTGGGCTACCCCTAGAAGGTCCACGAGCCCGAGGGTTGAAGCACGAAGCCGCGGTTCAAGATTGGGTCGATACAGGCAGTTAGACGGTCAGCGCCCACAACGCAGGTGATATCTGCCTTGGTTATTTTTTGGCCCACATTGAGCAGCGGCGAAGTGACGATCGGGCACCCGGTGCCCTTCTGAAAGCTGTAGGGGCCTAGGTCCGTTGGCACCGATGTCGGCGGTCCCACCACCGAGCAGCCGTCGCTGCCCACGGGGGCGTTGCCGGGAAGACCGGGTAGCGGCCCATCACAGCTGGCGCTGACGTGATCGCCCGGCTTGCTTGGATCAGGCAAGTTGCATTGGAGTCCGTCTGGGGTAACGAAATAGGCTGCGCCACCGGCACGGGCGGCTGCGGTATACGGCGCGGGGTCCACCGGTTGGAATGCATTGAGATCGGGAAAGTTCGGCGGCGTGGCCGTAGCGATGCCGGGGGCAGTACGAGAACAACCCAGCCCCAACACCGCGACGGTCGCGGTGATCGCCGCTACGGCCATCCTGGTTAGCACGCGATGTCGCCTCCCTAGTGTTGGACGCCGAAGGTGGTCGTCCAGGTATTGGGATCGTAGGTCGGTCCGGGCGGCCACGTGCTCACCCGCAGTTGAACTGTCTCAAGGCCGGTCGCCGGATCAACCGTTGTGCCCGTGACGGTGGGTCCGTAGACAGTGGGAAGCTGGCCTGCATCTATCAGCGTTTGGGGGGCCGCGGCCGTCAGTCCCTGCGGGGTGGCGGCGGTGATGGCCTGGACTGGCCCTCCGTTGGTCGCGCCGACAAGCATGTAACCGCCACCCTGGAGTCCAACGAGTTGGCTTTCACGATCACCGGGGAGGCTGACGTCGCCGACGCGCTGCAACGAAGTCATCCAGCCGTTGGGATTGGCCGGGTCGATAGGTCCCGACACCCACAAGCCGCGGTTGAGATCGCCCGTCCGGTTGCTGGTGTTGCCGATGATCACCATCTGATTGGTGGCGGGGTCGTAGACGCCGCTGGCCTGGTAAATCCCCGGCAGGTCACCGACTTTCACCGGATGTGCGGGATCGCTGTAGTCCCAGACAGACCCGTTGGTCGCGTACTCGTTGAGCCCAGGGGTGTGAGTGCCGTCTGGGTTGCTGAAAAATGCGTACCTGCGGCCGTTGGGCCCAAGCGCGGTCCCCGTGGGCAGTGGCCGGGTGCCCGGGGGGCCTTGAGCCAGCTGGGAAGCGGGGCTGCGGGGCAAGCCGTCTCGTGGATCGCCGCCGAAGGTGGGGCCCTGGCCGTCTTGGAATTGGTCTTGTAAGTCGTAGGTGTTCTGCTCGTTGTGGGGCGGGCCGGCTGGGCCCGTGATCCTGGGGTCGCTGGGCGGACCTCCGTCGCCCTCCCCGAAGTCGGCGGGCTTGAACTCGGTGGTGAGGACAGCGTCCTGCGGGGTGAGGTTTCCGTTCGCTTGCGCGTGATGCAGCGATTCCGTGTAGGTGTCGCGAGTTGAACGCAGATCGCCGAGCGCAGCCCTGGTGTCGCCGATGGCGTCGTCTTCACACGTAGTGACGAAGGCACTCAGCGCGTCCCTATCCGCTGCGCTGAGATTGGGATCCTTTTCCATCTCAACCGCCTGGCCGATCATGTTGTCGAGCGTCTGCAATTGAGTCTCGAGAGCGGCGATCCGTCCAGCGGCGGCCTTTTGCGCTTCGGCCAGAGCGGCGGCAATATTTTCTAAGTCGACCCCGATCTTGGGCAACTGCAGGGACTGGGCACCGAGCAACTTCGTCACCCTCTGCACCTCAGCGGAATCATTGATCGGATGGTCGCCATTCTCCCGATTCCAGGCCGCCTCAAAGCGGCGACGGGCTTCTTCGAAGGCCTTGCTGGATTCGGTGGTGCACCGGCCAGCAGCATGAAAGGCCTCGGCCAAATCGGAAATCTGGGCCGGGCGGCCGGCTTGCAGACTTTGATTAATTTTCCACGGGTCACCGCCAGCCTCCGCGACCAGAAGCGGAATGCTTATATACCGGAGCTGCACCGCAAGGCCCGCAGTTTCAAGGCGTTACCTTCAGCATCAACAAGCATCACGGGGCCTGCAAACCTGTTGCAGCGACCGAAATGGTCTCTGACCTTGGTGGCAGGTACTGGATTCGAACCAGTGTAGGCGTAAGCCGACGGATTTACAGTCCGCAGATGGGGCTGCCTTAGGGTGTCCCGGCATCTCCAGAAAGTCTCTGGGTTGGGTGATGGTTTCAACGTATGCCACCGCATACCGGCGGTATCGCAGGAGTTGTGACAACGTCGTGACAAAACCGCGGGAGTCGCAGGCAAGGCCCTTGACTCACATGCCCACCGTCCAGTGCCTCGCCTACCACGCCGGAGTTTTTGAGGCTGCGAGAGTCAGTAGGTCAAGAAGCGCATCGGACCTTACGAAGATCGAGATGACTCCACCGCTAACGCCCTGGTCCGCCACGTGACCGCAGTTCACGCCGAGCAGCTTCACTGAGCCGATCGAGTGGGAGATGCCGATGACAGGCGCTCCGGACATACCTCCCCAACTGAAGGAATGGCAGAAGACATAGCCAGGCTTACTGATATCGACAAAATTGGCCGGGTACCGCGGATCGCTTGACACGATTCCCGAAACCAGCAGCGGCCTGTCAAGCCTCACGATTCCAGCAGCTAGTCCCGAGAGTCCCGGGTACCCCGCGATGAAGACGTCGTCGCCTGGAAGCACCGAGTTCAACTCTTCAGTAGTTGCACACCATTCGAACCCGTAGTGGTTCGCCTGCAGCGTGCTTGACGGAATCTCCTGCCAGTTTTTCATGGACAGGTCGCGCATAGCCACGACACCGATGTCGAGCGAATCGTCTTGGGGAAAAGTAATCTTTGGCTCCGGATACTCGAGCGAATACCATCTAGTCCGCGCCCCGGGGTCAGCCGGCTGGAAATGTCCATCGATCTTGACCTTGCCGAGGGTTGCGTAAGGGTTTTGCTTCGTAGGCTGAAGCTTGTAGTTGTATTCCAGCACATGACGGTTCGTGACTATGAAGTCACCAGCGGGATCGTTCATGACGAACGCCGTGCCCTGCTTACCAGCGATAGCTGTATTACTTCGGCTGTCATAGAACTCCGCCTCGATTGCGACAGAGGCATAGAGGTGTCGTCGGTCAATCAGTTGTGAACCGCCATGAGCTAGTCCGGTATTGGCTCCAAATGACACAACGTCAATGTAAGCAGACAAGCAGAACATCTGAACGGGCAGATAGCAGCCGATAACCCCCGGGAAGCCGCGACGGTGCTGGCCGGCTCGTCGGCGGTATGGGTGAAGACACAATTCCAACCCTGCGACCGCCCCATGCAAACCGTGTTCGCATGGGCAATTCAGACACCGGTGATTTCGGTCGCGATCGGTACACCCAGTTGTGTCGCGATAGGTGTGTAGAGGTCGATGTCTTGCTGCGCAGTTCTCAGCGAAAGAATCAGCGAGTAGCGCACCGGAATGTCGCGGCGGTCGGATCGACTGTTGTTCTTCCACCAGCCCCCGACCGGGTACACGGCGACTGAATTGCACCGCGCCAGTTCGCTTCCCGTGCCGTGCCACTCGTCTTGGTGCAGCGACCCCAGCGTGCGTTGGTTCTCACCAAGCAGCCACCGCTGCGATGTTGTCCCTGCGCTTGATGCGCCGTCCTCGGCAGCTTGCGCTTCCCGATTGATCCGAGCGATGAACTCCTGTCGAGTTTCCAACGATCCCTGCAGGTCGAAGCGCAGCGCGTGGGACGGGTAGGCGTACCGCTGTCGCCACCCTCGACGAGAGGCAGACGGCTCGATGAAGTACGACAGCGTGACGCGCAGCCGCACATCGGCGGCGCCGAGTTCTTCCAGTGCTTCGCTGGGCCAAGGCAGTGTGTGGAGCCGAAAGCTACGCATGCGAAAACCCGTGCCCTCGAAAGGTACGAACTGGTCCTGGGTGACGATAGTGACGGCTTGCTGTGACGAGTTGAGGACCGACTCCTCCGTGGGGACGCCCCAGCCATACCGGCGCAGCAGATTGAGCCGTGCTCTCTTCGGCTGATCGTGCTTGACCTCTGCGTCCATGGGCGGAGTCCACTCCGCCTCATGGGTCATAAGCGCGCGAATGGACTCCGGCCAGTAGTCTGGGTACCTGTCCATCGTCAGCGCAGCGAGACGTGCGGCCTGCGCGGTCGCCGCACTCGTCGCGTTCGCTGAGACGAGAGCAATGTCGTTGCTGTTGCCTGTGGAGCGGAGCGATAGAATGGGCAGATTGTCCTCGAACATCTGGGCACCGTCCGTGAGAACGTTCCCACCCTCCATGCAGATGTCTGGCTTGATCGGGGTCTTCCGGTGGCTGAACAGCATCGACGTCCGGCTGTGCGGTGAGAGTTCGCCCGTTTCAGCCAGTGGCTTCCACCCCGTGTACTGAGGGTGCTGCGGCGTCTCGGTGAGTTCGGTGTAGGCACCAACGGTCAGCGCGTTCCAAGCTTGGGCCGGGTCTTCGATGGCTGCAAGATCTGAGTTCTCGGCGTAGTCGGCGCTGTAGGAGCCGACGTTGCCCGCCGCCACGATAATGAGCCGCGCCGCGCCGGGTTCCGGGGCGGATACGAGTTGGAATTGGTCGCCGTCGCGAGACGAGTCAGTCCCAACCGCAAGTGCGTCGACTGCAGCCGACCATAGTGTCGGCTCGCCCGGATTATCCGGCGTTGTGCTGAGCGTCAGGGCGAATACCCGGCGTCTTCCGCTGGCGATTTCCGGTAGGGCGACCGCCTGAACAGTCGCGCTTCCGTAGTCGAGCGGGTCAATGTTTGGCTCGCCCGGACCGGGTTCCATGCGGACCGATTCCAGGCGGTGGCGGAGGTGGAGCGGGTCGCTGCTCTGAAGCGCGGCGTCCAGGTCGCCGAATAGGGCGAGTCCGGCCATGGATGTTCCGTGGCCGTGGGGGTTTAGATCAGTCCCCGAGCTGCCGATGATCGTGTGTAGGTCGTCGGGCGCTAAGGACTGCGCGAGCAGGACGTGACTGCGCAGCACACCGGTGTCTAGATGGCAGACCGCTGGCGCATCATCGCCGGCCGCGGTGATGCGTTCTGCGAGTTCCTGCACGTATTCGTCTTGTTCGGCGACAGGCAGATCCTCTACGGTCTCGATAAATTCGGGCCGCCGGATTTCGGCCACGGGCACAACGGTGAAAAGAAGCGTTTGAAGGTCCGACCACGACGCTTCCAGCCAGACGACTATTCGATCGCGGAATCGGACGGATCGGGACAGTAACCGGACGTGATAGGCGGCGGCGAAGCCTTCGATGGCACCGACGTGCTCGCTAGACGTGTCCAGCCACAGCTCCCACCAATGAAGTCCAAGCTGCGGTGGTTGGCCGTCCGACGTCCAGAGGTCGGCGAGTACTGCGTTTCGGATACGCGAGATGTTGGCGACGAGATCTTGGTTTTTCGGTTGGCCCTTCGCTGAGGTCTCATTGAGGTAGTCCTCGAAGAGCTTCATGAATGCCGCACGGTGTTTGTCTGACACCCACACAGTCGCCCGTTCAGGCTCGGATTCTGCGGCTGGCCGAACCGACAGCAGCAGCCATCGTGGCTGTTTGGGAACCTTCCGGTGACCGGTGAGACGATTGAGCGAGTTGAGCCTTAGCGGATAGGACGCACCTTCGCCCTCAAGCACGATGATGGTGCCCTGCGCCGCCAATTCGTCGTCGTTCAGTGCGACAGACTCGCGTTCGGTGTCGGATTCGGTGAATGAATCGCTCAGTTCGCCGTTAAGTGCGGCCCCGTGGGAGGCACGGTCCACTTGGCGCCGCCTGGCGCCTCCTCCGCCTTGCGCATAGCGGTAGAAGCCCTCCGAGGCCGCGAATCCCTGAACATAGAGGTGATCGCGCTGCCCCTCGTCAGCCAAGGGTCGCCGCTCGACGTGCGGTGAGCGCCGAGACGACATCGTCGCGCCCGACCTGCGTCTCACCACGCATCAGGACGGCTTTGGCGGCGGACTCGGCGGCTTTCACCAGATCGGCGTGGCTGAGGCCGTGGGTGTACTCGCTGAGCTTGGTCGTGCTCGTCTTCGATGCCATGGAGCCGAGCCGGGTTCGTACCACGGTCGCCGCCTGACGCGCGTCCGGCAACGTGTAGTTCAAGACTGCGTCGAAGCGGCGGAACAGCGCCTTATCCAGGATTGCGCGATGGTTGGTCGCCGCGATGACGATCGACTCCGGACCTGCATTCTCCAGGAACACCAGAAACGAATTGAGGATGCGGCGAGCTTCGCCGACATCGTTGCCGGAGCGATCGGCCCCGAGTGCATCAAATTCATCGAACAGGTAGACCGCCCGCTCCGCGGCGACGGCGTCAAACACGAGGCGGAGCTTCGCCGCCGTCTCTCCCATGAACTTGCTAAGCAGACCGTCCAGACGCACGGTGTACATGGGCAGGGACAGTTCTGTAGCCAGCACCGAGGCCGTCATCGTTTTACCGGTCCCCGGAGGCCCTTCCAGGAGTAACCGATGCGCCGGATTGAAACCATGTTCAAGCAGATTCTTGCGCTGCCGTTGCTCGGCGAGAATTTGTTTGATCTGTGTAATGCGGTCAGCTGACGCGATGAGCTCACGCAGATGCACCTGGGGATGTGACACTTCGACCAGTTCGGCCAGTTCGCCGCGGGCGCGTGGTAGCGCGGTGACGTTGGCCAGCGGGGCGCGCTCACGAGAGGAGTCCACGGCCTTCTTGATGTTGGAGGCGAGGACATGATGACCTTGACGTGCCTCTCGCGCCGCGATTTGAAGCGCGACGGCGTAAAAGGCGGCGTTGTCGCCGGATGCGTGGTTCCGCACCATCGCAGTGATGTGTTCACCCAGTCCTGCCATGTCGCCTCCTTCCCTACGCTGCTTGTTCGGTGTGTCACTGATGCTAACGGTGTCACCTCGGTCCGACACCCAGCGTCTTTCCAACTCGCCGACGCCCTCGGCGCATCCTGCGAAGTGCCATCGAAGCATTCAGACTTCGCTGTCGACTGGGCTTCTGGCTGCATGTTTCACTAGGGCGCGGGATCCCGCCGCACATTTGCTTACTTCGGAACAAATCCGTGATCCGGCGTTGAGGACGGCGGCTCAAAGCTTCGGCCGGATAGTCGATCAAAAATCGATCGGCTCCTGACTCTCGAAGAGATACTCCACCGAATCATCAGGACGGACTAGCGACTGGCCCTCGATCCCGGCTTGCTCGCGAATCACCTGTTCCACCAGGTACGCCCACTGCACGATGTCGTGGCTTGTCAGCCCTCCGCCGATGTCGATTCGTCCAAGGCCGTAAGTCACGGTTCCTGGTCGGTCGTCTGGTCTCATCGCGAGCAGCCTCCTGCGCGACTTTCCCCGGGTGACTTGCTCCCAGTGCTCATCGATATCTCGAAGCAACTTGATGTTGCTCTCGTTCGACAGTTCGGGGATATCGGCTCCACCATTGCGTAGCTGATCGACGCACTTCTGAAGCTGCGCCGCCGCGACGAGCAGCGAGTATCGCGCCAATGTCATTCGCCAAATGGAGCCAGTCGTGATGACGCTTGTCCACTCCTCGTGCTGGTCCCGGAGGAGCTCTTTCTCCTGGTCTGACGACTCGTCGAATTTCTTGCGGAACGCTGCATGGAGGTGCGCCGTCAGGTTCTGCTCCTTGACGTCGCGGAGGCGACGTTCAGCCTCGATGACCGCGAACACCCACATGACCGCTGTTGACCGTATTCCGGAATGCCAGGGTTCGTTGGTGGCATCGCATACCTCGCTGGGATGCTCGCTGAGACCTTTCGCGCGACTTGTGACAATCTGTGGCAGTTCTGACCGTTTAACGCAAATCAGGCCCCTCGAAAGGTGGCCTGACCTTGGTGGCAGGTACTGGATTCGAACCAGTGTAGGCGTAAGCCGACGGATTTACAGTCCGCTCCCATTGGCCGCTCGGGCAACCTGCCGCCTAGCAGGCTACAACGAGCGGGTAGACAATTCACAAACGGCTAGGAGCAAGGGAGGAAGGGCGATCGCATGGCGGACTCATCGTTCGACATCGTCAGCAAGTTCGATCGGCAAGAGGTGGACAACGCGCTTAACCAGGCCGCCAAGGAGTTGTCCACCCGGTTCGACTTCCGCGGCACCGACACCACGATCGCGTGGAAGGGCGACGAGGCCATCGAGCTGACGTCGTCGACCGAGGAGCGCATCAAGGCGGCCGTCGACGTGTTCAAGGAAAAACTGATCCGCCGCGACATCTCGATGAAGGCCTTCGACGCCGGCGAACCGCAGGCCTCGGGCAAGACCTTCAAGCTCACCGGCACCCTCAAGCAGGGCATCGACAGCGAGAACGCCAAGAAGGTCACCAAGCTCATCCGCGACGACGGGCCCAAGGGCGTCAAGACCCAGATCCAGGGCGACGAAATCCGCGTCTCAAGCAAGAAGCGTGACGACCTGCAGGCCGTCCAAGCGCTGCTGAGGCAGGCCGACGTGGACGTCGCGCTGCAGTTCGTGAACTACCGCTAGCTTGCACGCACCGGCGGGTCGCGATGACGGATAAGTGTCCGCAGTGCGGTCTCGTCTACGACCTCACGCGGGCCGCGGCCGCCCGGGAGGCCATTAACGAGCGGGTCGGTGCCGCCGTGGCGATCTTGGGCGACCGCGAGGTGGACGTGCGGTCCAGGCGGCAACCCGCGGTGTGGTCTCCGCTGGAGTACGGATGTCATCTGCGCGACATGCTGCTCGTCCAGCGCGAGCGCGTGCTTGCGGCGCTGCGCACGGATCGGCCGGACTGCACCGCGATGGGACGCGACGAGCGGGTGGTGCACGACGGGTATGCCGACCAGGAGCCCGCCGATGTGGCCCGTCAGCTCGGTGACGCCGCACTGATGTTCGGCAACGTGTTGGGCCGCTTGTCCGCCGACGACTGGAACCGCGCGGTTGTCTACCACTTCCCGGAAACCAGCCTGAGGTCGTTGCGGTGGGTCGCCGTGCACACCGTGCACGAAGCACAACATCATCTCGGCGATATCAGCAACCAGATGTGATTCGTCGGGTCCGCTGAGCCAACCAACCAGTCGGTCCTACGCTAGTGACGAGTCCCACACCGCAAGCGAGGTTCACGATGACCGTGACTCCCCAGGAGGCCAGCGGCCGCCCGCCGGCCGAGGCCGGCAACTTCGACGTCATCATCGTCGGCGCCGGGATCTCCGGTATCGGCGCGGCCTACCGGATCGCCGAGCGCAACCCCCGCATGACGTACGCAATCCTGGAGCGCCGCGAGCAGATCGGCGGCACCTGGGACCTGTTCCGGTATCCCGGTGTGCGTTCCGACAGCAGCATCTTCACGCTGTCGTTCCCCTTCGAGCCGTGGACCCGGAAGGAAGGCGTCGCCGACGGCGAGCACATCCGCGAGTACCTGACGGCCACCGCACGTAAGTATGGGATCGATCGCCACATCAAGTTCAACAGCTACGTCCGTTCCGCGGACTGGGATTCGGCGACCAACACGTGGACAATCACCGTCGAGCAAGGCGGCGCCCGCACGGTTTACCGCAGCAAGTTCGTGTACTTCGCCTCCGGCTACTACAACTACGACGAGGGCTACACCCCGGACTTTCCCGGCATCGAGCAGTTCGGCGGCACCGTCGTCCATCCCCAGCACTGGCCCGAGGACCTGGACTACACCGGCAAGAAGATCGTGGTGATCGGCAGCGGTGCCACCGCGGTCACCTTGCTCCCCTCGCTGTCGGAGCGGGCCGCAAAAGTGACGATGCTGCAACGCTCGCCGACGTACCTGATTTCGGCGCCCAAGTACAGCAAGATCACCACGGTCGCACGTGCCCTGTTGCCCCGCAAGGCTTCTCATCGCGCTATCCGGATGTACAACGCATTGACCGAAGCCGTGTTCTTCTTCATCTCCCGCAAGATGCCTGGCTTGATCAAGCAGCTGCTGCGACGCAAGGCGGTCGATAGCCTGCCCGACGGATACGCCGTCGACGTCCACTTCAAACCGCGATACAACCCGTGGGATCAGCGGATGTGCCTGATCCCCGACGCCGACCTGTACAACTCGATTGCCGAGGGCGGCGCCGAGGTCGTCACCGATGAGGTCGACCATGTCGACGCCACCGGTATCGCGCTGAAATCCGGCACCCACCTCGACGCCGACATCATCGTCACCGCAACCGGCCTGCAACTGCAGGCGCTGGGCGGCGCCGCGATCAGCCTGGACGGCGAAAAGGTCGATCACCGACAGCGTTTCGTCTACAAGGCGCACATGCTCGAAGACGTGCCCAACCTGTTCTGGTGCGTGGGCTACACCAACGCGTCCTGGACGCTGCGGGCCGACATCACGGCGCGTGCCACAGCCACACTGATGGCGTACATGGCTTCTCACGGCTACGCCCATGCCTATCCACACCGCGGCAACGAGCCGATGGCCGAGAAGCCTTCCTGGGATATCAACGCCGGCTACGTGAAGCGCTCGGCGCACGAGCTACCCAAGTCGGGCACCAAGCGGCCGTGGAATGTGCGGCAGAACTACCTCGCCGACGCCCTCGATTACCGGTTCGACCGCATCGAGGAGGCAATGGAATTCGGCCGGGTTTCCGACCGGGCGCCGGTAGCGGGCTAGTCTTCGTGAACCGCTACTAAATGTGAGGTTTCGGCAATACGCTGAAACGTATGGCAGCCGAGAAGCGCGAACCCAAAGTCGTTGTCCTTGGAGGCGGTTCCTGGGGAACCACCGTGGCGTCCATCTGCGCGCGCCGGGGGCCGACGCTGCAGTGGGTGCGCTCCGAGGAGACCGCCAAGGACATCAACGAGAATCACCGCAACTCCCGCTACCTCGGCGACGAGGTCGAACTGAGCGACACCCTGCGCGCCACCAACGATTTCGCGGAGGCCGCCAACTGCGCCGACGTCGTGATCATGGGTGTCCCCTCGCACGGGTTCCGCGGTGTGCTCACCGAACTCGGTAAGGAATTGCGCCCCTGGGTGCCGGTGGTGTCGCTGGTCAAGGGGCTCGAGCAGGGCACCAACATGCGGATGTCGCAGATCATCGAGGAGGTCCTACCCGGTCATCCGGCGGGCATCCTGGCGGGACCGAACATTGCGCGCGAGGTGGGCGAGGGCTATGCCGCCGCGGCCGTGCTGGCCATGCCCGACCAGCATTTGGCCACCCGGCTAGCAGCCTTGTTCCGCACCCGGCGCTTCCGCGTGTACACCAGCGACGACGTCGTCGGCGTCGAGATGGCCGGAGCGCTGAAGAACGTCTACGCCATCGCCGTCGGGATGGGATACGCGATTGGCATCGGGGAGAACACCCGCGCGGCGGTAATCGCCCGCGCCCTGCGCGAGATGACCAAGCTGGGTGTGGCACTAGGCGGCGACGCCGAGACTTTCCCCGGCATGGCCGGTCTGGGCGACCTGATCGTCACCTGCACCAGTCAGCGCAGCCGCAACCGCCACGTCGGCGAGCAACTCGGCGCGGGCAAGCCGATCGACGAGATCATCGCGTCGATGAATCAGGTCGCCGAAGGCGTCAAGGCCGCCAGCGTGATCATGGAGTTCACCAACGAGTTCGGGTTGAGCATGCCGATCGCCCGCGAAGTCGATTCGGTGATCAACCACGGCTCGTCGGTCGAGCAGGCTTATAGCGGCCTGATCGCCGAGGTCCCGGGGCACGAAGTGCACGGCTCCGGGTTCTGAAGCCCGCTAGTCGAGCCCGAAAATCCCTGCGCCGCTCGGCAATTCACGACCACTGAGCTTTTGAACGACCCACTGGTTCATCGAGACACATTGCTCGAGGGCCTCGCGGGCTAGGCGCGCGTGCAGTTCCCGTGACGTCCTGACCACGAACGTTCCGCTGTATCTGCGTTCGCTCAGGGGTGCGGGCGCCGGTTGGCCGAACTCCTGCATTTCGACCAGTTTTTGATCGACGGCCGCCGTGATCGCGACGAGCGCGTCATGCGCGGTGCGGGCGCGCTCCAGCAGGTACGGCAACTCGATACACACGCCGATGTAGTCGTCGCAGTCGCGCGACCACTCCACCCGGTAGGTGTAGTGGCTCACGCAGAAACTGGTAGCACAACGCGGTCAATTTCGGCAGTCATACCTGGGGAGAACTGTGGTCGGCCGCTGCGGACCATGCGGTTGTCTACAAATCCGATAGCGCATGCGATATCGAAAACGAGAATGCACGCATGGTCCTGACAACTCCTAGGCAGATCGGAAGCGCAGCGCCACGCCGTTCATGCAGTAGCGCAGACCCGTGGGCTGGGGGCCATCGTCGAAGACGTGGCCGAGGTGGCCGCCGCAACGGCTGCAGAGCACCTCGGTGCGTGCCATGCCCCCTCCGTTGTCCGACTGTTCGAGTACCGCGCCGCCCAAGGCTTTCCAGAAGCTGGGCCAGCCGGTGCCGCTGTCGAACTTGGTGGTTGACGAGAACAGGTCCTGTGCACAGCCCGCGCAGCCGAAGGTTCCGGACCGGTGCTCATCGTTCAGTGGACTGCTGTAGGGCTGCTCGGTGGCCGCCGTGCGAAGCACGGCGTACTGCTGTGGCGTCAGAAGTTGCCGCCATTCGGCGTCGGTGTGAGTGACCTCGAATGTTTTGGGCGGGGTGCCCGGCGCACCGGCCGCGATGGAGGCAGTCAGTGCGCCACACCCGACGAGCGCGCCGAAACCCGCGGTGCCGAGCAGCATCCGCCGCCGGGTCAGTGCTGGCACGAGTGCGGTGGTGTCGAAGCAGTCATCTTTCCCACCATAGGCCGATCACGCGGTGCGTCGACCGGCTTTGATCGCACCTGCGATAGCGACTGCGTCAGCCCCGCGCCATTTCTTCCAGTCGGCGGATGCGGTCCTCGATCGGTGGGTGCGTCGAGAACATCGAACCGATGCGCTCACCCGCACGGAACGGGTTGGCGATCATCAGATGCGCCTGGGTGGCCAGCCGCGGCTCGGGCGGCAACGGGGCCACCTGCACGCCGCCGGAAATCTTGCGCAGGGCCGACGCCAAAGCCAGCGGGTCGCCTGTCAGCAGCGCACCCGACTCGTCGGCCTGGTACTCGCGGGACCGCGACACGGCCAGCTTCACCACCGTGGCCGCGATCGGGCCCAGCAACGAAACCAGCAGCAGCGCAAAGGGATTCTCGCCATCGCGGTTGCCACCGAACATGCCGACCCACAGTGCCATGTTGGCCAGGGCAGTGATCACCCCCGCCAGCGCGCCAGCCACACAGGAGATCAGGATGTCGCGGTTGTAGACGTGCGATAGCTCGTGGCCCAGGACGGCGCGCAGCTCGCGCTCAGTGAGGATGTCCAAGATGCCGGTAGTGCAGCAGACCGCGGCGTTACGCGGGTTGCGTCCGGTGGCGAACGCGTTGGGTGCGTTGGTGTCGCTGATATACAGCCGGGGCATCGGCTGATGGGCGGTGGTGGCCAGCTCGCGCACGATCCGATAGATCATCGGCGCCTGAAGCTCGGAAACCGGCTGCGCGTGCATCGCCCGCAATGCCAGCTTGTCGCTGTTGTAGTACGTGTAGACGTTCATGCCGATGGCGAACAGCACCGCCAGCCACATCATGGTCGGTCCGAACAACCGGCCGACGAACACGATCATCGCGGACATACCGGCCAAGAGGAGGAAGGTCTTCAGCCTGTTGGCATGGGGATGCCAGGTCATCGTGCCCTCCTTGAAAAGACTTAGACACTCGTTACTGCTGACTGACGTCAATTGAACGCCCGGGATGACCTTCCGGGTTCCAGGACCCGCTATCCGTGCCGGCTGATCGTGTAATCGACCAATGCCTCCAGCGCGTGCCGGCCGGCGACATCGGGCAAAAGGGCCAGCTCATCGCGGGCTTTGGCGGCGTACTGCGCCAGAAATTCCTTGGCCTGGGCCATGCCCGGCGACGCCCGCAATAGCGTCAGCGCCTCGGCCACCGCGTCGTCGTCTTCGACGGGCCCGCTCAGCAGCTCGCGCAGCCGGTCGCCGTCCGGCCCGGGTTGACGCAGGGCGTAGACCATCGGCAGGGTGTGCACTCCCTCGCGCACGTCGGTACCGGGCAGCTTGCCCGACTCATGGGAGTCGCTGTCGATGTCGATGATGTCATCGGAGATCTGAAATGCGGTGCCGACAATGCCGCCGACCCGGCTCAACCGGGCGACCTGATCGTCGTCGGCACCGGAGAACATCGCACCGAACTGGCCGGCCGCGGCGATCAGGCAGGCGGTCTTCTCGTACACCACCTTCAGATAGTGCTCGACCGAATCCACACCGTCGGCGACGCCGCGGGTCTCGCGCATCTGCCCGGTGACCAACTGAGCGAACGTTTCAGCGATGAGCCGCACCGCGTCCGGCCCCAGCCGCGATACCAGCCGCGACGCCGTGGCGAAAAGGTAGTCACCGGCCAGGATCGCGACGTTGTTACTCCAGCGCACATTGGCGGTCTGAGCGCCGCGGCGGACCTCCGCCTCGTCCATCACGTCGTCGTGGTAGAGCGTGGCCAGGTGCACCAGCTCGATGACCGCGCCGGCGATCGTCACCTCCACCGCGTCCGGGTTGGGGCCGATCTGCGCGGACAGCACGGTGAACAACGGCCGGAACCGCTTGCCGCCGGCCTTGAACAGATGCATCAGCGAGTCGGTCATGATCTCGTCGGCGCTGCGCAACTCGACATCCATGAGCTGCTCAATCTTGTCGACGCCGTCGCGCACCGTGGTAGCGAACGCGGCGTCGCCGAAGTCAACGCCCGCCACCACCGTCGCCGGAGTACTCACGCGACCAACATACTGGTGGGCGTGGACGCAAAGGCCTCCGGAGCCGACGTGGTGGTCGTGGGCGCCGGACCCGCCGGTTCGGCGGCGGCCGCCTGGGCCGCTCGCGCCGGTCGCGACGTACTCGTCGTCGACTCGGCGAGCTTTCCCCGCGATAAGCCCTGCGGCGACGGGCTGACACCGCGCGCGGTCGCCGAGCTGGAGCTGCTGGGGCTCGGCGAGTGGCTGGATACCCGCATCCGGCATCGGGGACTGCGGATGAGCGGGTTCGGCGGCGAGCTGGAAGTGGATTGGCCCGGCCCGTCCTTCCCGTCGACCGGCAGCGCGGTGGCCCGCCTCGAGCTGGACGACCGAATCCGCAAAGTCGCCGAGGAATCCGGGGCGCGCATGCTGCTTGGAACCAAAGCGGTTGGTGTGCACCATGACTCATCGAGGCGGGTGACCTCGGTGCTGTTGGCCGACGGCACTGAGGTGGGATGCCGCCGGCTGATCGTGGCCGACGGGGCCCGCTCTACGCTGGGCCGCAAGCTGGGCCGGCGCTGGCATCAAGAGACGGTGTATGGCGTCGCGGCCCGCGGGTATCTGACCACCCCGCGCAGCGAGGACCCTTGGCTGACATCGCATCTGGAACTCCGCTCCCCCGACGGCGCCGTGCTGCCCGGATACGGCTGGATCTTCCCGTTGGGCAACGGGGAGGTGAACATCGGCGTCGGAGCGTTGTCGACGTCGAAGCGGCCGGCCGACCTGGCGCTGCGACCGCTGATCTCCTATTACACCGACCTGCGCCGCGACGAGTGGGGCTTCACCGGTGAGCCGCGGGCAATCTCGTCGGCGCTATTGCCGATGGGCGGCGCGGTTTCCGGGGTGGCCGGGCCGAACTGGATGCTGATCGGTGACGC
Source organism: Mycobacterium sp. Dal123C01 (assembly GCF_052566995.1). Lineage (NCBI taxonomy): Bacteria > Bacillati > Actinomycetota > Actinomycetes > Mycobacteriales > Mycobacteriaceae > Mycobacterium > Mycobacterium sp. Dal123C01. The sequence goes on from NZ_CP199580.1 coordinate 427,720, forward strand.
CGCGGCCTGCGTCAACCCGCTGAACGGCGAAGGCATCGACTACGGGCTGGAAACGGGGCGGCTGGCCGCCGAGCTGCTGGACATGGCCGACCTGTCGAAGCTGTGGCCGTCGCTGTTGCAGGACCACTACAGCCACGGATTCTCGGTCGCGCGCAGGCTGGCGCTGCTGCTGACCTTCCAGCGGTTCCTGCCCGCGACGGGACCCCTCGCGATGCGGTCCACCACGCTGATGACTATCGCCGTGCGGGTGATGGCGAACCTGGTCACCGACGACGACGCCGACTGGGTGGCGCGGGCGTGGCGTGGCGGCGGCCGGTTCTCGCGGCTCATCGATCGTCGAACGCCGTTCAGCTGAGCCAACTTTGCGTCGAGCGGAAGGACCTCGCCACAGACCAAGGAGCGACTCATGGACACGCCGGCGACCATCACCGGAGAGGACGTCAGCCCGGAAGAGCAAGCGATCCGCTACGAACTGACGACCCTCGCCTTTCATCTGCCGAATGCCCAGTCGGCCAAGTCGGGCATCGACGGCTGGCTGGATGCCCCCGCGGCCAGGGGCCGACTGGTCGGCTGCTGGGAGGCCGAACACGGGGTGCTCGGCCGGGTGTATGTGCTGCGCGAGTTCGACGACGAACGGGAGCTCGCAGCCGAGCGCGGGCGTGCCGCCCGCAGCTCGCGCCCCTTCGGCGCCGGCGAACATCTCACCGACCTTGCGATGCACGCTTATGCCCCGTTTCCCTTCATGCCGCGGATCATGACCGGCCACTTCGGCTCGGTCTATGAGATCCGCGACTACCACCTGCTCCCCGGAGGGCTGCCGGCGACCATCGAGGGGTGGCGCATCAAGCTCCCCGGACGTCACCTCGTCGACCCAATCGCGATCGTCATGTACGCGCTCGATGGACCCGCCCGGATCGTCCACATCTGGCCTTTTGCCGGACTCGACGAGCGCGTTGTCGTCCGCCGTCGCCTCGTCGCCGAGGGGATGTGGCCTCCCCCCGGCGGACCCGAGCACATCGCCGAGGCCACTTCGACGATGGCCTGGCCGCTGCCCGGTTCGCCGCTGCACTGAGCTGAGCCAACTTTTCACCGGCAATCCAACATGCGCACAATATCAACTTCATTGACATGTATCAGGGTGGTTGATATATGCTGGGAGCATGACTCAGCCAACTGATTTCGAGTTTGAAACGGCTTACCGCGGCGAATCCGCCCAGTTCGGTGCGGGAGTGCGCCCGCCCTGGAGCATTGGCGCCCCGCAACCTGAGCTGTCCGCGCTGATCGACCAGGGCAAGTTCCACGGCGACGTGCTCGACGTGGGCTGCGGGGAGGCCGCGATCTCACTGGCACTGGCCGAGCTCGGCCACAACACCTTGGGACTGGACCTCTCGCCCACCGCGATCGAGCTGGCCCGTCGCGAGGCCGAGAAGTGGGGCCTGACTAAAGCCACCTTCGAGGTCGCCGACATCAGCTCATTCAGCGGACATGACGGCCGATTCGGCACGATCGTCGACAGCACTTTGTTCCACTCCATCCCGGTCGAGGCACGCGAGGGCTACCAGCAGTCGATCAGCCGTGCCGCCGCTCCTGGCGCCTCCTACTTCGCCCTCGTCTTCGACAAGGAGGCCGCGCCGGAGGGCCCGATCAACGCGGTCACCGCCGACGAGCTGCGTGACGCGGTGTCCAAGTACTGGGTCGTCGACGAGATCCGGCCGGCCCGCATCTTCGCCAACCTGCCGGACAACTCTCCCGAGATGCCGTTCGTCGGAGTCCGCGACGAATCCAACGGTCTGAAGTCGGTCAGCGCCTGGCTGTTGACCGCCCATCGGGACTGAGTCATCCGTGAGACCGAGCCGTTATCGAGGTGTATAGTCCGGCTAATGAGGGGTACCAAGCTGCTTACCAGCTTCGCCATGGCGGCAGCCGCAATTGCGCTGGCCACGCCCGCGCAGGCCGATCCGCCGCCGACGCCCAGGACGCCGTCGCCGCCCAGCGACTACGACGCTCCATTCAAGAACACCGTCAACGGCTTCGGCATCTACCAGCCGCAGGACCAGCTCGCGTGGCTGGGCAAGATCACCTGCGACCGGTTGGGCAGGGGCGTGGACCACGACGCCTACGCGTCGGCCAACTTCATCCAGCACAACCTGCCGCGGGGCACCAGTCAGGGTCAGGCGTTCCAGTTCCTCGGTGCGGCCGTCGACCACTACTGCCCGGACCAGGTGGGCGTCGTGCAGGCCGCCGGCAATCACCCGAATTAGTCCTCAGCGCAGGGGCTTATGCCCCGCATGTAGGGCCACGATTCCGCCGGTCAGGTTGCGCCACCGCACGCCCGACCATCCTGCCTGCGTCATCTGCTCCGCCAGTGCAGCTTGATCGGGCCAGGCCCTGATCGACTCGGCGAGATACACGTAGGCATCGGGGTTGCTCGACAGCGTCTGTGCGACCCTAGGCAGCGCCCGCATCAGATATTCCTTGTAGGCGGTGGCGAACAGCGCGTTGGTGGGCGTGGAGAACTCACACACCACCAGTCGGCCCCCCGGCCGGGTGACACGCGCCATCTCACGTAGTCCCGCCTGCGGGTCGGCCACGTTACGCAGCCCGAAACTGATTGTGACGGCATCGAATACGCCGTCGGCGAACGGCAGCTTGGTGGCGTCGCCCGCGACCTTCGGCACCTTACGTGCACCGCCCGCCGCCAGCATCCCGACCGAAAAATCGGCCGCCACACACCAGGCCCCGGATTTCTCCAACTCCACGGTGGACACCGCGGTGCCCGCGGCCAAGTCGAGCACCTTGTGGCCGGGCCCGATCCGCAGCGCCGAGCGGGTGGCCCGGCGCCAATAGCGGTCCTGGCCCAGTGACAGCACGGTGTTGGTCAGGTCGTAACGACGGGCGACGCCGTCGAACATCGACGCGACCTCCCGGGGATCCTTGTCCAAGGCCGCACGACTCACGACGAAGACGCTACCCGGCCCAATCCCGCCGGTACGGGAATGGTGCGCCGACGCACGCGTTACACAACGGCGTGAGCGAAAAAGTTTGGTTTATCACCGGTACATCACGTGGGTTCGGACGCGAGTGGGCGATCGCCGCGCTGGAGCGGGGCGACAAGGTCGCCGCCACCGCCCGCAACACCGCATCACTGGACGATTTGGTCGCGAAGTACGGCGACGCGTTGTTGCCCATCGAGCTGGACGTCACCGACCGCGAAGCGGATTTCGCGGCGGTCAAGCAGGCTCATGACCATTTCGGGCGGCTGGACATCGTGGTCAACAACGCCGGCTACGGCCAGTTCGGGTTCGTCGAAGAGCTGTCCGAGCAGGACGCGCGCGATCAGATCGAGACCAATGTGTTCGGTGCACTGTGGGTCACCCAGGCGGCGTTGCCGTACCTGCGTGCGCAGCGCAGCGGCCACATCATCCAGGTGTCGTCGATCGGCGGCATCACGGCGTTCCCCAACATCGGGATGTATCACGCGTCCAAGTGGGCGCTGGAGGGCTTCTCGCAGTCGCTGGCGCAGGAAGTGGCGTCGTTCGGAGTGCACGTCACCTTGATCGAACCCGCCATTTTCAGCACCGATTGGGGCGGTTCCTCGGCTAGGCACGCGACTCGGTTGCCGGCTTACGACGAGGCGCATGCCGCGGTGGACGCTGCGCGCAGTCAGCGGGGGGCCAAGCCCGGCGATCCGACAGCTTCGCCGGCCGCGCTGTTGAAGGTGGTCGACGCCGAGCAGCCACCGCTGCGGGTGTTCTTCGGGGCGTCGCCGCTGCGGACCGCAAAGGCCGACTACGAGAGCCGGTTACGTACCTGGGAGCAGTGGCAGCCGGTCGCCGAGCTCGCGCAGGGCTAGCGGCGCAACGTCATTCGCCTTGCGCGTATTGCCGTTCCGAGATACGGGCCCGCGCCCTGGCGATCGGGGATTGCACGGCCGCGTAGTGGCCGAGCAACTCGTCACAGATGACGGGCCACGTGCGGGCGAGCACGCTTTTCCGCGCCGCCTGGGAGTAGCGCGTGCGCTCTTGCAGGAGATGCCCCACCGCGTCGGGCAGCCGCTGCTCGAATTCGTGGACACCCAGCAGCAATCCGGTGCGCCACGGGGTGACGAGGTCACGCGGTCCGCCGGCGTCGGGGGCGATCACGGGCAATCCCGACGCCAGCGCTTCCTGGACGACTTGGCAGAACGTCTCATGCTCCCCGGTGTGCACGAAGACGTCCATGCTGGCATACGCCGCGGAAAGCTCCGCCCCATACATGGCACCGGTGAAAAGCGCTGTGGGCATTGCTGATCGGAGTTTACGTGCGTCGACGCCGTCTCCGACGATGACGACTTGCACGTCGCCGGCCGCGGCTAGCCCGGCGAGCCGCTCGACATGTTTCTCCGGCGCCAGCCGCCCCACGAAGCCGACGATCGGCTTGCCGTCCGGTGACCAGTGCCGCCGCAGCGCCTCGTCGCGAGCCGACGGCGCGTACCCCATGATGTCGACCCCACGCGCCCATTGATGGACCCGCGGAATTCGATGGGACATAAGAGATTCCATTGTCGCGGTGGATGGCGCCAGGGTGCGGTCGGCGAGGCGGTGCAGGTGGCGGAACCATGCCCATGCCACCCGCGTCGATATCCCGATTCCATAGCTCTCCGCGAAACCCGGCACGTCGGTTTGGTAGACGGCAACCGTCGGCACCCCGAGGTAGCGGGCGGCTCGTAGCCCGCCATAGCCCAGCAGCGCGGGCGAAGCCAGATGCATCACGTCGGGCTGGAATCCGCGCAGCACCTTGAACAGTCGCGGCCTGGGCACCCCGAGCGGCAACGTGGTGACCTTCGGAAACATCCGCGACGGCACCCGGTGCACCCGGATGCCGTCGTGAATTCGCTCAGCGGGAGGTTCACCGGGTGGGGTATCGGGAGCGATGACGAGAGCCTCGTGGCCGGTTCGACGCAAATGCTCCAGCACTCGAATTACTGAATTACTGACACCGTTGACATGTGGCAGAAAAGATTCTGCGACGATCGCAACGCGCACACCACCACAGTGTCAGCACTGCCTGTCGATAAGGTTGCGAAGGGGCATACGGGGCGCGAAATTTGCTGCTGAGCGCGTTACGAATCTTTGCTACCCACATTGTTGGGCGCATCACGGCGGTCCAATCGCTTGTCTAGCAGCGCCAAGCCCATCAGCACAACGATCGCGACGAGCCAGGAGACCACCGCGATCGACCCCGCCGGGATTATCGCCAGCCCCGCGTTGCGGTGCTGTACCCGGACCAGGTTCGGGTCGGCCTTGTTGTATTCGACGTATATCCGCATGCCCGTGGCTAATTCGGACGGATAAAGCACGCCGAGCTCGGGCCGGTAGGTGACGCGTTCAGGGGTGACGAATTCGATGGTGGACCGGTGCGGCCCCGCGCTGAGCACCTCCGCCTGCGCCACGCCCATATTGTGTCGAATCGTGAGATCGTCGCGCCAGGCCCCGGCCACCAGCAGGACCGACTGCAGCGTGACCAGTCCGGCCACGATCAATACCGCAATTCGCGTCAATCGCAGCGCAACCCGTACCGGGGTGATCGGAGCCTCATCGCTGCGTCCGTGAATCAAAATGCGCAGCAATGTTTTTGGCGACTTCACAAGGCAGCCTTGATGGCGGCATGTAGTTGTCGCAGCGAGGACCGGTCCGCCTTGACCTCCAGCACCCGCATGCCCGCACCGGATTCGTTGAGTGCCGCGGCCAGCTCGTCGACCTCGATCTGGCGGCTTTCGACGTGGTAAGCGCGGCACAGCGCACCCACATCGACATCGTGTGGGGTGCCGAAGATCCGCGAGGACACGTCGGAGAACCTCGGGTCGCCCTGCTCGAGCAATTCGAAGATGCCGCCGCCGTTGTCGTTGGACACCACGATGGTCAGATGCCGCGGCGTCGGTTCGGTGGGGCCGATCAGTAGCCCGGAGCTGTCGTGGACGAACGTCAGGTCGCCGATCAATGCGACGGTGCGGGCCGGATGGTCAGCAGTGCCACCGCGTTCGTGAGCCAGTGCCGCCCCGATCGCGGTGGACACCGTGCCGTCGATGCCGGCGACGCCGCGATTGGAGCGGACCCGGATGCCGTCGGTGTGCAGACCCACCAGTGCTGCGTCGCGGACCGGGTTGGACGCTCCGAGCACGAGCTGATCGCCCGGTCGCAACGCGTCCGCCACGGCGGCGGCGACGTGCAGGCCGGTGGTCAACGGGTGCGCCGCGAGCTGGTCCCGGACCGCCGCGACCGCCTGCCGGTTCATCTCGGCGCAGCGGTGCAGCCACGCCGGGTTGGGTGTCCCGGTGGTCACCGCCCGGGTGCCGGTGGCCTGCGAGTTTCCCGAGACGTCCGGCCAGCGGGGCCCGGTGGTGAGCGCATACACCGGCACCTTGGGGTCGGCCAGCAGCGCCGACACCGGGCGATGCAGGGTCGGGCGGCCGAGCATGATCACCTGCTTGGGGCGCAGCAGGTTCAGCGCCAGCGGATGCAGCGGATTGGCCGCGGACGCCGCGGTCGGTTCGGCCACCGTCGGCAGCTGCGCGAGGTTGGGGTGCACGCCCGCGCCGTGCCCGGCGATGACGACGGTGTCGGGCGACAGGTCGATGTCCAGGGGCTGGTCGAAGGTGACCGGCGGCGTGTGGGTCCACGGTTTTCCGTCGGGCCGGCCCGGCGGGGTGATGACGCCGTGGGGTTCTGGATCCGGCACCAGGGGCTCGCGCAGCGGGATGTCGAATTGCACGGGGCCGGCGTTGGCGGTGCGAGATCCCGTGGCAGCCGCCACTACCCGGCAGGTGGCCGATCGCCAGGTCGCGTTGAGCGAATCCATCCGCTCCGGTGCCTCCTCGGCCAGGCCCAGACTGATGGTGGCGCGAACTTGGGTGCCGAAGTAGCCCAGCTGCTCCATCGTCTGATTGGCTCCGGTGCCCAGCAATTCGTAGGGCCGGTTGGCCGACAGCACGATCAGCGGCACCCGCGCGTAGTTCGCCTCGATCACTGCCGGACCGAGATTGGCCACGGCGGTGCCCGAGGTCATCGCGATGCATACCGGCGCACCAGCGGCGATCGCCAAGCCGATGGCCAGATAGCCGGCGGTGCGTTCATCGATGCGCACGTGCAGCCTGATCCGGCCGGAGCGATCCGCGTCGTGCAACGCGAACGCCAGCGGGGCATTGCGCGAGCCGGGGCATAACACCACGTCGCGGACGCCGCCGCGGATCAGCTCGTCAACGACGACGCGAGCCTGTGTCGTCGAGGGATTCACTCTTACAGGGTGTCACAGCCCGCTCACGGGCCGCCGAACGATCACACGTCGGTGAAAAACTTCAGCGCCACGCTGTTGACCGCATCCGGCCGCTCCAGGAACCCCAGATGACCGGCGTCGGGTATCTGCACGTAGCGGCCATTGGGCAACGCGTCGGCGACCTCGCGCCCCAGGTGGGGCGGCGTGATCACGTCATCGGCGAAGCCCATCACCAGCACCGGGGTGACAATGCTGTGGTACGCCGCCAGGCGGTCGGTCTGCGGAGACACACTCAGCTGAGTGCGCAGCCCGGGCGTGCGCTTGACCGGCCAGGTCCGGAACATGGTGATCCAGTCGGCGACCAACACGTCGTCGTTGATCGTTTTGCGCGAAAAGCTTTCCAGCACACGGACTTTCGCTTCATAAGCGGGCGGCAGCTCGGTGTTCGACGCATAGAGCTGGGTCTCGCCGTCGTGAAAGCCCTGACGGGCGCGGTCCAAGCGGCCGCGGGTGGCCATCAGGACAGCGGCGCGCACCAGCTCGGGCCGGGCCACCATCAGCTCCTGGGCGATGAATGCACCCATGGACACCCCGACGATGCGCGCGGGGGCGGCGCCCAGGGATTCGATCAGAGCCGCGGTGTCGGCGACCATGGTTTGCGTCGTGAACCCGTCGGCGTTTTCGGTGGCACCGATCCCGCGATTGTCGAAGGTGATCACGCGATATCCCGCCGACAGAAACGCTGGAACCTGATGCGGTAGCCAGGTGCGCCCGGGGCCGCCGCTGCCGGCGATGAAGACCACGGGCTCACCGCTGCCGCGGTCGTCGTAAGCCAGGTTGATCACTCGAACGACGGTACAAGGAGTGGATAGCAGGCCTTGACCCGGTCGATCCACCACTGTCGCCGCTCGGGCGGTGCGGCCAGCGTGTGCAGCCGTGCCGAATCCGGCGTGACCGGGCCAACGGCCAGGTACCCATCGACGGGTATGGCGGCCGGGGCGACGTCTTCGACGAACAGCCTGCCGGTGCCCAGTCCGCAGGCATGCCGCAGTTGCGGTAATGCCGCCGCGGCGGTCAGCCCGGCGGCGATGCCGACCGCCGAATCGAGCGCGCTGGAGATCACGACCGGGATGTCGATCTGCGCCGCGATGTCGAGCAGGGCCGAAACCCCGCCCAGCGGAGCGACTTTGAGCACCGCGATGTCGGCGGCGCCGGCGCGGACCACCGCCAGCGGGTCGTCGGCCTTGCGGATGCTTTCGTCGGCGGCGATCGGCACGTCGATACGCCGGCGCAGCGCGGCGAGTTCGTCGACGGTGGCGCAGGGCTGTTCGAGGTATTCCAGCGGGCCGTGGGCGGTCAGGGCGGCCGCGGCCCGCACCGCCTGTTCGACCGTCCAACCGCCATTGGCGTCCACCCGCACCACCGGGACCAGTTCGCGCACCGCGTCGACCCGGTCGACGTCGTCGGCCAGCGTCTGGCCCGGCTCGGCGACCTTCACCTTGGCCGTTTGGGCACCGGGAAAACGGGCCAGCACCTCGCTCACCTGGGCGGCGGACACGGCCGGCACGGTGGCGTTGATCGAGATGCGATCGCGGTGCACCGGCGGCGGCTGACGGTAAGCGCCCTCGATGCCCGACGCCAGCCACGCCGACGCCTCCGCGGGCCCGTACTCCACGAAAGCCCCGAACTCTCCCCACCCGGCCGGGCCCTCGATCAGCGCGACTTCCCGGGTGGTGATGCCACGGAACCGCACCCGCATCGGCAGCGCCACCACATGCAGGCGCTCGAGCAGATCCGGCAGTGACGGTGTCACCGTTGGTAGACCTGGCGGCCCGCCAGATACGTCGCACGCACGTCGAGATCGGCGATCTGCTCGGGGGGCACCGCACGGGGATCGGCCGACAGCACCACGAGGTCCGCGTACTTGCCGACCTCGAGCGAGCCGATCACGTCGTCGGCGAACAGCTGCCAGGCGGCGTCGATGGTCTGCGCACGGATGGCCTGGTCGACCGTCAGTCGCTCTTCGGGCCCCAGCACCCGGCCGCTCGGCGCGATCCGGGTCACGGCCACGCTGATGTTGCGCAGCGGCTCCTCGGGGGTGACCGGCGGGTCGTTGTGCAGCGAAATGCGCATGCCGGTGGCCACCGCGGATCCTGCTGGCATCCAACGGGATCCGCGCACCTCGCCGAACAGACCGTCGACGATGACGTCGCCCCAGTAGTGGATCTGGTCGACGAAGATGCTGCAGGTGACCCCGAGGTCGGCGGCCCTTTGCAGTTGCTCGTCCCGGATGGCGCCGACGTGCTCGAGCCGCAGCCGATGATCGTCGCGCGGATGGCGGCGCAAGGCTTCTTCGTAGACGTCGAGGATCGTGTCGACGCCGGCGTCGCCCTGCACATGGCAGGCCATCTGCCAGCCCTGCGGGTAGTAGGCCGCAACGATTTCGGTCAGCTGTTCTTTGGTGTAGTTGGCGCATCCACAGGAGCCGGGGGTGACGCCGATCGTCCGGGTGGCGGCGGTGTCCAGGTAGGGAAAGGACAGCGCGATGTTGCCGATCCAGGGCGACCCGTCCACCCAGATCTTGATGCCGACCTGGCGCAGCATGTCGTCGCCCCGCCCGGGTGTGGCGGCGGTGGCCATCTGCGCATTGGAGACCTCGTAGGTGCGAAGCCGGACCGAGAGTTCATTGCGCATGCCCTCGACCACAGGCCCGAAGTTCGGATCGAAGGCCATCTCCGAACAGGTGGTCAGCCCGGCCTGGTTGAGCCGGGCGCACTCGGCGAGCAACATCTTCGGGTACTCGTCGGCCTTGATGGCGCCGCCGAGCAGCGGGAACACCGCGCCGATTTCCTCGGCGGTGCCGTCGAGTTCCCCGCTGGCGTCGTGGCCGTAGCTGGCGCCCTTGGGGTCCGGAGTGTCTCGAGTCAGCCCGTTGAGCTGGGCGGCGTGCGTATTGAAGTAGGCCTTGTGCCCGGAGTTGTGGATGACGACCAGCGGGCCGTCCGGTGCGATGTCGTCGAGCCAGGCCAGCGTCGGCTCGGGCAGTCCGTCCTGCAGCAGCGGGTCCCACCCGTTCAGGTAGGCGCCGTCCGCGCCCCGCCGAGCGGCCTCGCGGCGGACCGCGGCGACGACATCGTCGGGGCCGGGGATGGTGACGGGGCGGATGTCGACGAGTCGGTCCGACAGCGCGACCGCCTCCATCAGCGGATGACCGTGTGCCTCGATGAATCCCGGCATGACGCAGCCGTCGCCGATATCGATGGTCTGGGTGTCGGGGCCGATGAAGTCGGCGACATCGGCGCGGGTGCCGACGGCGATGATCCGGCCGTCCGCGATGGCGAGCGCCTCGGCCGTGGGCCGCTTGTCATCGACGGTCAGGACGGTTCCGGTGATGACGACATCTGCGGCAGCCATGTGCAGTAACCCTAGTGATCCCTGCGGCCATCGAGGGTGCAGCTGACCCGAATTGCAACACGTTCTAGTCTGGCCATATGAGTGACGATCTGTTGCGCAACCCGACCCACAACGGCCACTTGCTGGTGGGCGCGCTCAAGCGCCACAAGAACAGGCCGGTGCTGTTCCTCGGCGACACCACACTGACCGGGGGCCAACTAGCCGAGCGGATCAGCCAGTACACCCAAGCGTTCGAGGCGCTCGGCGCCGGTACCGGTGTCACGGTCGGACTGCTGGCGCTCAACCGCCCCGAGGTGCTGATGATCCTCGGCGCCAGTCAGACCCAGGGCTATCGCCGCACCGCCCTGCATCCGCTCGGCTCGCTGGACGACCACGCCTACGTCCTCTCCGACTGCGGTGCCAGCTCGCTGATCGTCGACCCCAACCCGGCGTTCGTCGAGCGGGCACTGGGACTGCTGGAAAAGGTCGACTCGCTCAAGCAGATCCTGACGATCGGCCCAGTTCCGCCGGCCCTCGACGGGGTTGCCGTGGACCTGTCGGCCGAGGCGGCCAAGTACGAACCCAAGCCGCTGGTTGTTGCCGAGCTGACGCCGGACCACATCGGCGGTATGGCCTACACCGGCGGAACCACCGGCAAGCCGAAGGGCGTGCTGGGCACCACCGGAAACATCGCCACCATGACCCAGATTCAGCTCTCCGAATGGGAGTGGCCGGAAAGCCCGCGGTTCTTGATGTGCACTCCGCTGTCGCACGCCGGCGCGGCGTTTTTCACCCCGACGGTCGTCAAGGGCGGCGAGATGGTCGTGCTGAGCAAGTTCGATCCGGCCGAAGTGCTGAAAACCATTGAGGAGCAGAAGATTACGGCCACCATGCTGGTGCCGTCGATGCTGTACGCGCTGATGGACCACCCGGATTCGCACACCCGAGACCTGTCGTCGCTGGAGACCGTGTACTACGGCGCGTCGGCGATGAACCCGGTCCGGCTGGCCGAGGCGATCCGGCGATTCGGACCGATCTTCGCCCAGTACTACGGGCAGTCCGAGGCGCCGATGGTGATCACCTACCTGGCCAAGGGCGAGCATGACGAGAAGCGGCTCACCTCCTGTGGACGCCCGACGCTGTTCGCCCGGGTGGCGCTGCTGGGCGAGGACGGTAAGCCGGTGCCGCAGGGTGAGCCGGGCGAGATCTGCGTGAGTGGACCGCTGTTGGCCGGCGGCTACTGGAACCTGCCGGAGGCGACGGCCGAGACGTTCAAGGACGGCTGGCTGCACACCGGCGACATGGCCCGCGAAGACGACGACGGCTTCTACTTCATCGTCGACCGGGTCAAGGACATGATCGTGACCGGCGGCTTCAACGTGTTCCCCCGCGAGGTCGAGGATGTCATCGCCGAGCATGCGGCGGTCGCGCAGGTGTGCGTGGTCGGGACGCCGGACGACAAGTGGGGCGAGGCCGTCACCGCGGTGGTGGTGCTGCGCGCCGACGCGCCTCGCGACGAGGCCGCGATCGAGGCCATGACCGCCGAGATCCAGGCCGCGGTCAAGGAGCGTAAAGGCTCGGTGCAGTCACCCAAGCGGGTGGAGATCGTCGACGCGCTGCCGTTGACCGGGCTGGGCAAGCCGGACAAGAAGGCAGTCCGGGCGCGGTTCTGGGAAGGTGCCGGGCGCGCCGTCGGCTGAGTCTTTGGGCGCCAACGTGAAACTCACTTCACGCTCGCGCCCCAATGTGAAGCTAACTTCACGTTCGCCCAGAGATGGGGCTAACGGGCGATACCCGCCACCAGCAGGTCGAGCATGCGGCCCGTCTGCTCCGGCGAACCGCTCACCAGAAAGATGCCGATGAGGCTGGACACCACGTCGTCGGCGTGCACGTCGGTCCGCAGGGTCGCGTCGTCGGCACCGGCCCGCAACAGCATCTCGACGGCACCGACGATGCTGTCCCGCGTCTGGCTGGGCTCCATGGCGCCGGAATCAAAGATCGCGTGTAGGGACTCGGCCATCCCGCGCTTGGCGGCCACGAAGCCGGCGTAGCGGTCCATCCAGCGTCGCAGGGCAGTCTTCGGCGGATTCCGCTTGAGCAGCTGGTGTGCGGCCGCCGCCACTTCGGCGAGTTCCGCTCGGTAGATCGCTTCGACGAGCGCCTCCCGGTTCGGGAAATGGCGGTAGAGCGTGCCGATCCCGACGCCCGCGTCCCGGGCGATCGACTCGAGCGACACCGGACGCCCCTCGGCGGTCGCGAATGCTGTGGTGGCCGCCTCCAGCAGCCGTTCGCGATTGCGGCGCACATCCGACCTCTCGGCCAAAGCGGAGGATCCTCCGTTTCTGCTAGGCTGACGGAAGCGGAGGGTCCTCCGCATTTTTCCAGTGTGGCACAAGGGAGCACCATGACGGACACAGCACAGCCCGGCGGTACCGGCACCATCGGAACGGCCAGGGTCGCCCGCGTCGGCTACGGCGCCATGCAGCTGTTCGAGCCGGCGCCCGACGACGCAACCGCAGTGCTGCGTCGCGCCGTCGAACTCGGGGTCAACCACATCGACACCGCGTCGTTCTACGGCCCCGGCGAGGTGAATCGCCGCATCAAGGCTGCTCTTTCGCCCTACCGCGACGATCTCGTCATCGTCAGCAAGGTCGGTGCGCGCTACACCGGCGATCAACCAGTGCCTCTGGCCGCCGCACAAAAACCCGCGGAGCTACGCGCGGCGGTCGAAGACGACCTGCGCCAGCTCGGCGTGGACTGTGTGCCAGTGGTGAACCTGCGCCGGATGGATCTCGGGCCGGGCGTGGCCGCCGCAGGTGATCAGATCGTCGACCTGGACGACCAGTTGGCCGAGATGATCGCGCTGCGCGACGAGGGCAAGATCGGTGGGATCGGGATCAGCAGCGTGCCGCTGGAGATCCTGCAGCGTGCACTGCCCGCGGGCATTGTCTGCGTGCAGAACGCCTACAGCCTGCTCGACCGTTCTCAGGAGGCGATGCTCGAGCTCTGCACGGCCGAAGACATCGCCTGGGTGCCGTACTTCCCACTCGGGTCGGCGTTCCCCGGTTTCCCGAAGGCGGCCGACAACGACGTGGTGCGCGCAATCGCCGGCGAACTCACCGCCACACCGGCCCAGGTCGGGTTGGCCTGGCTGCTGGCTCACGCGCCGAACGTGTTGTTGATCGCCGGCACCAAATCGATCGGCCATCTCGAGGAGAACATCAGCGCGGGCGACATCGTGCTCAGCGCGGATCAGGTGGCGCGCCTGGACGCCGTCACGGCGCCGGGGGCCGACCCAATGCCGCACGGCATCGAGAGGTTCGTCGACCAGAGCTGACGAGTACGGTCACCCTATGAGCAAATCGGTTCGGCCGCCGTGGTGGCTCAAACCGGCGAACAAGGTCTTCGTCCAGATGTCGCGGCTGGGCCTGAGTTTCGGCGGCGAAAGCCCGGTCGTGTTGACGGTGCCAGGCCGCAAATCGGGACGCGAGCGGTCCACCCCCGTCACGCCGATGACGGTCGCCGGCCAGGAGTACGTCGTCGCCGGATTTCCCGGTGCCGACTGGGTAGCCAACGTCCGGGCCGCCGGTGAGGCCACGGTGGCCCGTGGTCGCAAGGTTCGGCGCGTGAAGATGGTCGAGTTGCCCGCCGAGGATGCCCGCCCATTGCTGCGGGTGTTCCCCGAAGAAGTGCCCACCGGTGTGGGATTCATGAAGCGGGCCGGCCTGGTCGAAGAAGGCCGACCAGAAGAATTCGAAGCTTTGGCAGGCCGTTGCGCGGTGTTTCGACTGGACGGAATTCAATAACTTTGAGCGACAATCCTTTTCGCGCTGACTCCTGGAAGCCTGTCGACGGGTTCAGCGATCTGACCGACATCACCTACCACCGCCACGTCGCCGACGCGACCGTACGGGTGGCGTTCAACCGTCCCGAGGTGCGCAACGCGTTTCGGCCGCACACCGTCGACGAGCTGTACCGCGCGCTGGACCATGCCCGGATGTCCCCCGATGTGGGCGTGGTGCTGTTGACCGGCAATGGGCCCTCCCCCAAGGACGGCGGGTGGGCGTTCTGCTCCGGCGGCGATCAGCGCATCCGGGGCCGCAGCGGCTACCAGTACGCCGCGGGTGAAACAGCCGAGACCGTCGATCCGGCGCGCGCCGGCCGGCTGCACATCCTCGAGGTGCAGCGGCTCATCCGGTTCATGCCCAAAGTCGTCATCTGCGTGGTCAACGGGTGGGCGGCCGGCGGCGGGCACAGCCTGCACGTGGTCTGCGACCTGACACTGGCCAGCCGCGAGCACGCCCGGTTCAAGCAGACCGACGCCGACGTCGGCAGCTTCGACGGCGGTTACGGCAGCGCCTATCTAGCACGCCAGGTCGGTCAGAAGTTCGCCCGCGAGGTCTTCTTCCTGGGCCGCCCGTACACCGCCGAGCAGATGCAGCGCATGGGTGCGGTCAACGAGGTCGTCGACCATGCCGAACTGGAAAACGTCGCCGTCCAGTGGGCGGCCGAGATCAACGCCAAATCGCCGCAGGCGCAACGGATGCTCAAGTTCGCCTTCAATCTGCTCGACGACGGCCTGGTGGGCCAGCAGCTGTTCGCCGGTGAGGCCACCCGGCTGGCCTATATGACCGACGAGGCCGTCGAGGGCCGCGACGCGTTCCTGGAGAAGCGCGCCCCCGACTGGAGCCCCTTCCCGCGCTACTTCTGAGCGTTGACCCGCCCGCACGCTCAACACGACGCTTCCAGATCGTATTGAAGCAACCCGCCCAACCACCATCTGCCGCGCTGACGTCCGCCTAGACTTCCGGCCTGTGAGCAAGAGTCCGCTTCGCCGGTTCACCGACCAGTTCGTGCTGGCCACCATGCGGCCGCCTATTTCGCCGCAAGTGCTGGTCAACCGGCCCGCGATGACACCGATCGACCTGCACGGGAAGCGGATCCTGCTGACCGGGGCATCGTCGGGCATCGGCGAGGCCGCGGCCGAACAGCTGGCCGATCAAGGCGCCACCGTGGTGGTCGTCGCCCGCCGCCAGGACCGCCTCGACGCGCTGGCGGACCGGATCACGTCGGCGGGCGGCACGGCACTGGCGATCCCGTGCGACGTCTCGGACATGGACGCCGTGGACGCACTGGTTGCCGACGTCGAAAAGCGCCTTGGCGGGGTGGACATCTTGATCAACAACGCCGGCCGGTCCATCCGCCGGCCGTTGGCCGAGTCGCTGGAGCGCTGGCACGACGTCGAGCGGACCATGGTGCTCAACTACTACGCGCCGCTGCGGCTGATCCGCGGGCTCGCGCCGGCGATGCTGGAGCGCGGCGACGGGCACATCATCAACGTCTCGACCTGGGGGGTGCTGTCGGAGGCGTCGCCATTATTCGCGGTCTACAACGCATCCAAGGCGGCGCTGTCAGCGGTGAGCCGCATCGTCGAAACCGAGTGGGGCCGACGGGGCGTGCATTCGACGACCCTGTACTACCCGCTGGTGGCCACTCCGATGATCGCCCCGACAAAGGCGTACAACGGGTTGCCGGCCCTGACACCCGAAGAAGCCGCCGAGTGGATGGTCACCGCGGCCCGCAGCCGGCCGGTGCGGATCGCCCCGCGGATGGCCATCGCGGCCAGGGCGCTCGACACCATCGGGCCCCGCTTGCTGAACACCCTTATGCAGCGCCAGAACCTGCAACCCAACCGCGAACCCGATAGCTGAGCCGCTATCGCCGTCGAGCGTGGCGGCCGGTCGGGGACGTGATAGACACAACGCTATGGAGATCCTGTTCAGCCGGATGCTGCTCCGGCCGGCTGACTATCAGCGGTCGTTAACGTTCTACCGCGACGAAATCGGCCTGGCCATCTACCGCGACTATGGCGCCGGCACAGTGTTTTTCGCGGGCCAATCGCTGCTGGAGCTGGCCGGCTGGAGTGACCCTCACCATTCCCAGGGGCCCTTTCCCGGCGCGCTGTGGCTACAGGTCCGCGACATCGAAGCCACCCAGGCCGAACTGGCGGCCCGCGGGGTGGCGATTGCCCGCGAGGCGCGGCGCGAACCGTGGGGCTTGAAAGAGATGCATGTGACCGATCCGGATGGGATTACGCTCATCTTCGTCGAGGTCCCGGGCGACCACCCGTTGCGCCGCGACAGCCGAGGTGAACAACAGGGAACGTCCGGTTAACTGACAGGTAACATCTGGCGACGAGTCGCGATATACCCGCGATTCGCGTGCCTGTGCATTCGACAATTAAATCCCTCAACCACCAGAATCAGGCGCTGTGGACATACAACTGTTCCTCCTAATCATTGTCGTAGTAACGGCACTCGCCTTCGATTTCACCAACGGCTTCCACGACACCGCCAATGCGATGGCGACCTCCATCGCGAGTGGGGCGCTGAAGCCCAAGCAAGCGGTCGCTTTGTCCGCGGTCCTCAACCTGATCGGTGCGTTCCTCTCGACCACCGTCGCGGCCACGATCGCCAAGGGCCTCATCGATTCCAGCGTCGTGTCGCTGGAACTGGTATTCGCCGGGCTGGTCGGCGGCGTCGTCTGGAACCTGCTGACCTGGCTCCTCGGTATCCCGTCGAGTTCCTCGCACGCTCTGATCGGTGGCATCGTCGGTGCCACCATCGCCGCCGTCGGCGCCCATGGGGTGATCTGGAAGGGCGTGATGTCCAAGGCGATCATCCCGGCCTTCGTGTCCGTGTTCCTGGCCATCGTGGTCGGCGCGGTGGCGACCTGGCTGGTCTACCGGATTACCCGCGGCCTGAAGAAGGAGCGCACCGAAGCCGGGTTCCGGCGCGGCCAGATCGGGTCGGCGTCGCTGGTCTCGTTGGCGCACGGCACCAACGACGCGCAGAAGACGATGGGCATCATCTTCCTGGCGCTGATGTCCTACGGGACGGTCAGTAAGAGCGCCGCGACCCCGCCGCTGTGGGTCATCGTGGCCTGCGCCCTGGCGATGGCGACGGGTACCTACCTGGGCGGTTGGCGGATCATCCGCACCCTGGGCAAGGGACTCGTCGAAATCCAGTCGCCGCAGGGCATGGCCGCCGAATCATCCTCGGCCGCAGTCATTCTGCTGTCCGCTCACTTCGGCTACGCGCTGTCGACCACCCAGGTCTGCACCGGCTCGGTGATGGGCAGCGGGCTGGGCAAGCCCGGCGGCGAGGTGCGCTGGGGCGTGGCCGGGCGAATGGCGGTCGCGTGGGTGGTGACGCTTCCATTGGCCGGGTTAGTCGGGGCGATCACCTACTACATCGTCCACTTCATCGGCGGATACCCCGGCGCCGTCGTCGGGTTCGGGCTGTTGGTCGCGGTCTCTGCCGCGATCTACCTGCGGTCGCGCAAGAGCAAGGTCGACCACAACAACGTCAACGCCGAGTGGGAAGGCGACCTGACCGCCGGCCTCGATGACTCGGATAGCGGTAAGCCGTCCAGCAACGGGAGCGCCAAAGTCGGCGCCGCCTCCGGTTCCGACGACGTGAGTGTGGGGAAGCTCTGATGAGTCACTTCGGCGACTGGTTCAACTACGAGGCCACGTTGAAGATCCTGCTCTTCAGCATGCTGGCCGGGGCTGCACTGCCGGGGCTGTTCGCAGTCGGGATCCGGCTACAAGCCGTCGGCGCGGGAGATACCGGCAGCGGCGGTCAACGGAACCCGGTGCTGACCGCGCTCGCATGGGCGATCTACGGGCTGGTCCTTACTGTGATCGTCATCGCGCTGCTGTACATCGCCCGCGACTTCATCGCGCATCACACTGGGTATCCCTTCCTCGGGGCCAAGCTTAAGTAGCATCGAGTCGTTGTCCACGGAATTCCGAGCCCCCCGGGCGGAGTGAAGCAAGTGAACCGATTCCTTACCTCGGTCGTCTCGTGGCTACGTGCGGGTTATCCGGAAGGCGTTCCGCCGACCGATACCTTCGCACTGCTGGCCCTGCTGGCGAACCGATTGACCAATGACGAGGTCAAGCTCGTGGCCAATGCGCTAATGGAGCGTGGCGATTTCGACAAGATCGATATCGGGGTCCTGATCAGCAAGCTCACCGACGAGCTGCCGTCCGACACCGACATCGAGCGGGTGCGGAACCGGCTCGCAGCCAAGGGCTGGCCGCTCGATGACGAGCACGACGACGAGCACGACGATCGCGGCAACGGGGTACGCGGATAGCCGTACTGCGTGCGCTCAGCGTCTCGCCCGGCTCGGCCGCGGTATTGATGCTGCCCGCCCTGGAACGGGTGCTGGAAGGTCGTGATCCGGCTTTCGTTGCGGCACAGGCGGATCGCGAATCCGAGCTGGACGCCTTGCGTGTGGGCGAGACCATCGACGACGACGTAGCTGTCGTTGCGACAACGTCGGGAACCACCGGTGCGCCCAAGGGCGCCTTGCTCACCGCCGCAGCCCTAACCGCCAGCGCGGCGGCCACTCATGATCGTCTCGGCGGACCGGGCAGCTGGCTGCTGGCATTGCCGCCGCATCACATCGCCGGAATTCAGGTGCTGGTGCGCAGCGTGCTCGCCGGTTCGGCACCCGTCGAGCTGGACGTCTCCACCGGCTTCGACACCGCCGAATTGCCAGGCGCCGTAAGTAAATTGGGCGCGGGACGGCGATACACGTCGCTGGTCGCCGCCCAACTGGCCAAGGCGCTCACCCATCCGGCGGCCGCGGCCGCGCTCGCCGAATTGGACGCCGTGTTGCTCGGCGGCGGCCCGGCTCCACGGCCGGTCCTTGATGCCGCGACGGCCGCCGGGATCGCGGTGGTTCGCACCTACGGAATGAGCGAAACCGCCGGGGGCTGCGTCTACGACGGTGTTCCGCTGGACGGTGTGCAGGTGCGGACGCAGCCCGACGGCCGGATCGTGATCGGGGGCGCGACGGTGGCCAAGGGCTATCGCAACCCGATGGATCCCGACCCGTTCGCCGAGCCAGGCTGGTTCCGCACCGACGACCTGGGCACCGTCGACCAGTCCGGCGCGCTGACCGTGTTGGGCCGCGCCGACGACGCAATCAGCACGGGCGGGCTGACGGTGCTGCCGCAGCCGGTCGAGGCCGCGCTGTGCACCCACCCCGCCGTCGGCGACTGCGCGGTGTTCGGTCTCGCCGACGACCGGTTGGGGCAGCGGGTGGTCGCGGCGATCGTGGTGCGTGACGGTTTCGGCCCGCCGACCCTGGACGAGCTGCGGGCACACGTGACACGCACCCTGGCCGGCACGGCCGCGCCACGCGAACTACACATCCTCGACGCATTGCCGCGCCGCGGCATCGGCAAGGTGGACCGCGCGGCGTTGGTGCGCCGGTTCGCCGCCGATCAATAGGCTGGTCAATCGTGAGGGTTGCTCGCCGGGAGATGCTGGCCGTCGCGGTCGGTGCTGGCCTGGTCATCGCCGCCGTCGTGCTGCCGTGGCTGGATCGGGGGGTCAGACCGCGCCTCGACATCGGCCCGGAGCGCTTCGCTACGCACGCCCAGTCGGCGCCACTGTTCGCCTCCTGGGAGATCCACGCCAGCTGGGGAACCGTGCCGGCGATTCTGCTCGCCGTGGCCGCGATGGTGTGGGGTCCTGTTATAGCACAACGCCTTTCGTGGCGAAAGTTGACGTTAGGCACCTGGGCCGTGGCCTGCGGGTGGGCCTTCGCGCTGGCGATGATCGACGGCTGGCAGCGCGGCTTCGCCGGCCGGTTGACCAGGCCGGAAGAGTATCTGTCCCAGGTGCCCGGCATCACCGACATCCCGGCGGCGGTGCGCACGTTTTCCAGCCGGATTCTCGACTACCAGCCGAACTCCTGGATCACCCACGTTTCCGGGCATCCGCCGGGCGCGCTGCTGACGTTCGTCTGGCTGGACCGGCTCGGCCTGCACGGCGGCGCCTGGGCAGGCCTGCTGTGCCTGCTGGTCGGCTCCAGCGCGACGGCGGCCGTGGTGATCGCCATCCGCGCGCTGGCCGACGAGCAGACCGCGCGGCGGGCCGCGCCGTTCGTCGCCATAGCACCGACGGCGATCTGGGTGGCGGTCTCGGCCGACGGCTACTTCGCCGGCGTCGCGGCGTGGGGCATCGCGCTGTTGGCGGTGGCGGTGCACCGCCAGGTTCGGTCCCCCGCGCTGGTTGCGGCTGCCGCGGGCCTGCTGCTCGGCTGGGGCGTCTTCGTCAACTACGGCCTGGTGTTGATGGGCCTTCCCGCATTAGCGGTACTGGTTTCGGCCACCGACTTCAGGGCGGCGCTGCGGGCTCTGGGCCCGGCCGTCTTGGCGGCGGTGGCGGTGGCGGCAAGCTTCGCGGTCGCCGGATTTTACTGGTTCGACGGCTATACCCTTGTGCAGCAACGGTATTGGCAGGGGATTGCGAACGACCGGCCGTTCCAGTATTGGTGGTGGGCCAATCTGGCGTGCGTGGTGTGTGCGATAGGCCTGGGCAGCGTGGCGGGAATCACCCGGGTGTTCGACGTTGCCGCCCTTCGTCGGCGCTCCGGTTTCTACTTGCTATTGCTGGCCATGCTGGCGGCAATCGCCTGCGCCGACTTGAGCATGCTGAGCAAGGCTGAGGTGGAACGGATCTGGCTGCCGTTCACGATCTGGCTCACTGCCGCGCCCGCGCTGCTGCCGGTGCGGTCGCACCGCGGGTGGCTGGCGATCAACGCCGCCGGTGCGCTGCTGGTGAACACCGTGATGATCACCAACTGGTAGGCGGACATGGAAGAGCAGCCCGGGCTGGCACGTCGCCTAGATACGACCGACGCAGTCGTCATCGGGCTGGGTTCGATGATCGGGGCCGGGGTGTTCGCCGCGTTCGGCCCGGCCGCCCAGGCAGCCGGCGCGGGCCTGCTGATCGGGCTGGCACTGGCCGCGGCGATCGCTTACTTCAACGCCTCCTCGTCGGCCCAACTTGCCGCGGTGTATCCCACGTCGGGCGGAACGTACATTTACGGGCGCGAACGCCTCGGCCCGTGGTGGGGCTTCATCGCCGGGTGGAGTTTCGTGATCGGAAAGACCGCCTCATGCGCGGCCATGGCGCTGACCGTCGCCGTTTATACGGCTCCGGGCGCGGCAGTGTGGGTGCAGCGTGTGGTCGCGGTCGCCGCGGTGGTCTTACTGACCACGCTGAACTACCGCGGAGTCGCCAAGACTGCGATGCTGGCCCGAGTTCTGTTGGCGTGCACTCTGATTGCGCTAACCGCCGTGGTCGTTAGCATCGCGACGAGCAAGCCAGACCCGTCGCACCTGAGCGGCCCGTGGTTCACGGGCACGATCTACGGCGTGCTGCAGTCGGCGGGGCTGCTGTTTTTTGCCTTCGCCGGATATGCGCGGATCGCGACGATGGGCGAAGAGGTCCGCGACCCCGGCCGCACCATTCCCCGGGCGATAACTCTTGCCCTGGCGATCGCGGTGGCGATCTATTTGGTCGTCGGGGTGGCCGCGCTGGTGGCCGCGGGACCCGACCGGCTCGCGCATGCCGCTGCACCACTAGCCGAGGCGGTCCGGGCTGCCGGCGCCCCGGCGCTGGTGCCGGTGGTATCGGTCGGCGCGGCGCTGGCCAGCCTTGGCGCGCTATTGGCGCTGATCGCCGGACTCGGGCGCACCATGCTGGCGATGGCACGGCATCGGGATCTTCCGGGCTGGCTGACGGCCGTTCACCCGGACCACCGGGTGCCACACCATGCCGAGATCGCGATCGGCGTGCTGGTCTGCCTCCTGGTGAGCGCCGTCGATCTGCGTGGGGTGATCGGCTTTTCGTCGTTTGGGGTATTGATCTACTACGCGATCGCCAACGCCGCCGCCTATACGTTGCCCGCCCCTCGGCGCCGCGTCCGTAACGTCTGCGGCCTGATCGGATGCCTGCTGCTGGTCGCCACCTTGCCGTGGGCATCGGCGGTTGCGGGGCTGGCGGTATTGGCCGTCGGGATCGCTGGGCGCGCCGTGGTGCTACGCCGACGAGCCTGAGCGGCCGGCTCGGCGTCGAGTGTGCGATGACGGCGTCGAGTGTGCGGTCATGGTGGGAATCCGGCGAATTTCCCGCCCTCAGCGCACAGTCAAAACCAAGGGCGCACAGTCGATGACGACGGCTAGAGGCCCGCGGCGCGGGTCGCTCGGGCGAAGCGACTGGCGGGCCCGCAGGTCTCGCGTACCGCCGCGACATCGTCGGCGATGTCGAAGTCCGCCAACCGATCCACCGATATCACGTCAATACCGTTATTCCGCAACGCTTTCCATGTGAGTTCTCCGGTGTCGGGTTGAGACATCGGCACGGCACGCAGGCATTCGGCCATCGCCGGGTCCTGCACCCCGAGCACCCACCAACCGCCGTCGACGGCCGGCCCGAGCACGGCCGGTGCCCCCAGCAGCGAGCGCGCGCAGCCGGCCAGCAGGTCGGCGGTCACCTGCGGGGTGTCCATGCCGATTTGCAGCACCGGAAAGCCGGCGGCCGCGTCGAGGTGAGCGTTGGCGAGCCGGTCGGCGAAGTCGTCTCCGCGCTGCTCGATCACCGTGAACGCCTCCAGCCGCTGCCGGATCTGTGCCGCGGCAGCGGCCGCAGCCAGGTCGCCGGTCAGCGCGACGACCCGCGAGGCAGCCGGAGCAGCGGCGACCGCATCCAGCGTGTCCAGCAAGGCCGCGGCGGCGATGTCGGCCGCGACCCGGTCGCCCACCGTCGCGGCCAGCCGCGTCTTGGCTCGGCCGGGCTCCGGTGCCTTGGCGACTACCAACAACGTCACCGGCAGGTCCGTCACGAAATCACCTTCCAGAAGTCCAGGATCGCGGTGATGCTGCCCCGCAGCGAACCGCTGACCTTCGACTTGCCGCCGGTGCGGGGGCCGTAGCTGATGTCGAGTTCGACCACGCGCCAGCCGGCGGCCGCGGCGCGCACCAGCAGTTCCAGCGGATACCCCGACCGCCTATCGACGACGCCCAGACCCAGCAGTGCCTCCCGGCGGGCTACCCGCATCGGCGCGATGTCGTGCACCGGCAGGCCGTGGCGACTGCGCAGCCGCCAGCTCATCACGACGGTGCCCACCCGCGCGACCCACGGCCAGTGCAGCCCGGCGACGGGCCGGCGCCGGCCGATGGCCATGTCCACGCCCTGCTCGAGTGCGGCAACCAGCCGGGGTAAGTCGCCGGCATCCATCGAACCGTCGGCGTCGATGACCGCCACGACCGGAGTCGCCGCGGCGACCACACCCGCGTGCACCGCCGACCCGTATCCGGGCCGCGGTTCGGCGACGACCTGGGCGCCGTGCCGAGCGGCGACGCCCGCGGTGTCATCGGTGCTGTTGTTGTCCACCACCAGCGTTCGATAGCCGGCGGGAATGGCCGCCAGCACCGCCGGCAGCGACTCTTCCTCGTTCAGACACGGCAGCACCACCGTGACCAGATCGTCGGGCATCCCTGTCGACCCCAGGGCGATCAGTTCCCCGACGAGGAGTGGCCACCGCCACTGCCGCCGCCCGACGGCGGCTTGGGCGCCACCGGCGCCACCGGCTTGGGCGCCACCGGCGCCACCGGCTTCGGCGCGACGGTCTGCTGCTGGGTGGGCGGCTTGGGAGCCACGGTCTGCTGGGTGGGCTGTTGCGTCGGCAGCTGGGTCTGCTGCGTCGGCTGCTGGGTCCTCTGCGTCGGGGCGACCGTCGTCGGAGCAACCGTCGTGGGGGCGACCGTCGTGGGAGCAACCGTCGTCGGCGCGACCGTCGTCGGCGCGACCGTGGTGGGAGCGACGGTCGTCGACGGCGTTATCGGCGTGTACGGGGTCGTCGTCGGAGCAACCGTCGTCGTCGGCGTCGTCGGAGCGACGGTCGTCGTCGGAGCAACCGTCGTCGTCGGTGTTGTCGGTGTCGTGGGCGGACTCGTCGTCGGCGTCGTCGGCGGGGTGTACGGGGTCGTCGTGGTCGGCGGCGTGTACGGCGGGTAGGGGTTGTATGGCGGCACCCACGGCTGCGGTCGCCAGCCCGGGAACGGAATGATGATCGGGACCGGGATCGGAATCGGCCCATTGGGGTTGGGCACCAGACCGGGAAGACCCGGCGCGCCCGGGATCGGAACGGGGGCGACGGGTACAGGGCCCACTCCGGGCGCCGGTGCCTGCGGGACCGCCGGAATGATGCCGCCCTGGTATCCCGCGTTCGGTGCTTCGGGTGGCGGCGGCGGTACCGGCGCCTGCTGCTGGGTCGGCAATAGCGGCATGAACTTGCCCGGGGCGGCGTTCTGGTGTCCCACCACCGGCTCCTGGCTGGCGGTCGGCCGGACGGCGACGACCACCGCGACGGCCAGCGAAGCGATTCCGACGACCGCGAACGCGACCACCGCATTGCCGAGCAGCAATGACTGTCTGCTGAGCTTCAGCGGGCCGGTCTCGGCATCCGGATCGTCGTAGTAATCCTCGAATTCGTCGAATTCGTCAACCTCGCCCGGCAGCAGGTCGGCGTCGTCTTCGGCCATCGAATACGCCAGCTGCTGGTCGGCCGCATCGGGATCGCCGAGCCCGGCCGGGACGATCGCGGTCTCGTCGCCGCCGAACCCGGCCGCCGGGGCCATCGCGGTCGCATCGCCAGTCAGCCCGACCGCCGGAGCCATCGCGGTGGCATCCGGGGCCAGCGGTGCGGCCGCAATCGCGGCGCCGCGGGCCAGCGCGAAGGTGGGGTCCTCGGGAATCTGCACCCGCATGGTCGCGTCGCGAAGCTGGTCGGCAACCCCGGTGAGATCAGCGGAGCCGCCCACCAAGAACACGTCGCTCGAGGCGTCCGGGTGCTCGCCGAGCCGGGCCATCATCGTGTCCAACGTGCCGGTGGCGTCGCCTCCGAAAGCCTCGCTGGCCAGCAGCGTGGGCGGCGCGTCCGGGTCCTCCGCGGCCGAGCCCAGCACCGACAGCGTCGCCGTGTTGTCGTCAAGCACCAGCACACCGCCGGACCGCCCCGCCGCGCGCATCAGCGCCGTCACCGCCTGCGACTGCGAGAGCACCGCGACGTTGTGGACGCCGGAATCTTCCAACGCCTGGCGCAGCTGGTCGGCGCTGGGATGGTCCGTCCAGCACAACCGGGTCCCGACCAGCCGGTGGTTCTCGTTCGCCAACAGCCGATTGGTGCCGACCACGGTCTCGGTCAACTGCTCAATCGGGTTGTTAGCCAGGTCGACGACGGATTGGTCGATCACGTCACTGCCGCCCGCGCCCGCCCCGACAAGCGCCAAGCGGGCGACGGGGCCAGTGACAGCGACCCCCAAAACGACGTCCATCCCTGCTCTCCTTCGACTGGCCACCCCAGAACCAGCATGTCCCGGCATCATTACACTCGGTACCGTCGGCAGTAACAATCATCCGGGCGACCCCGTTCGCCTACAGGCGCAGCGTAACCGCGTTCCGCAGACCGGGGGACGCACTCCCGCGTCGTCCGAACGGAGATTATGTTTCCAAGTAAGCAACGAAGTCGCCTCGGCAGGGGGTTCCCTGGCCGCCAAAGCGAATTTGCGCCGTCAGTAACCGTCCTCGATACCCGGGGGGAACCGTGAGCCAGAGCAGCGACGAGTCGCCTACCGGCCCCATCAGGGGTGCGCCGGCGCAGCAGAACGCTCCAGGTCCGCAGGCAGCCGGGGCGCCCGCCCGGCAGCGCAATGTGGTGACCGACCTGACCGCCGCCGTCTTGCTGCTCCTTGCGCCGCTGCTGCCGTGGAATCTGTACTTCGGTATCACGATCCCCGATAGCAACACGACCGTTTTCGCGGTGCTGATCGCGGTGACGCTGCTTTCCCTGATCGCTATTGCTTTGCCCGGTTCCGGGCCGGCCCGCCGCGGGCTTCGGCTGGCACTCAACGTTCCCTATTTGCTGTTGGTGCTCGCCTTCGTCGGGTTCGACGCGTTCGAGACGGTCCGGTTCGGTGGGAGCGTGACCGTGCCGGGCGGTGTCGGACCGGGAGCCTGGCTGGGCGTCGCCGGTGCGCTGTTGAGCACGCAGGCGGCGAGCGGCGCCGCAGCCGTCGACGACGACGCGTCCGGCGGGCGGCAGAGGTCGGCCCAGATCATCGGCTACGTCTCGATGGTGGCCGCGGCACTGAGCTTCGGCTTCACCCTGTACTGGCGGGTGAAGTACGCGCTGCACGACGCGGGCGGCTCTGCCGACTTCGGTAAGCAGAACATCGCGGTCATCGCGACGGCGACGGTGTACGGGCTGGTGGCGCTGATCGCGGTGCTCGTGGCCTCGAGGTGGCTTGTCCGCCAGAGCAGGGCCTCCCGATTGGCGACGATCGCGCTGGGGGCCTCGACGGCGGTCGCCGGGATCATCGTGTGGTTTCTCCCGGCCGGCCGGGACATCGACGCGTTCCACGGCATAGCCCAGAACACGTCAACGGCAGGAGTGGGGTTCGAGGGTTATCTGGCGTGGGCGGCGGCCGCGGCGATTTTCGCACCGCGGACGCTGTTGGGTCGCGCCGGCACCGCGTCGTCCGAGGAGAATGCGTGGCGGGCGTCGGCCCGAAATGGCTTACTGCTCATCGCCGTATGGTGCCTGGGGTCAATGGCGATGCGGATCACCGACCTCGCCGTCGCGGTGAGCCTGGACTACCCGTATTCGCGGTACGACACCGTGGTGCTGGCCGCCTTCGATGTGGCCACCGCGATCCTGGCGATCTGGCTGCGGATCAAGCTGCGCAGTGGCTCGTCCGCCCGGCTGATCACGTCGCTGTCCGGACTTGTTGCCGCGCTGACCATTTCGCGTGTCATCGTCGGCGTCGTGCTTGCGCCGCGGTTCCAGGAACCGCCAAATGCCGTGCAAAATCCGGTCTACGGAAACGATCTCGCCCAGCAGATCACCAGCACCTTCGACGTGACGCTGTCGGCGCTGGCCCTGTGCATCCTCGTGGCGGCGATCATCACCGGGCACTTCGCCACTCGGCGCCTGCGGCGCCGTGCCGCGCGCAAGCGTGCGGGACCGCCGGGCACTGAGGCCCCGACGACCCGCATCCCGACCGGTGCTCCCCCGCCCTCGGCCGCCGTGACCACCCACATTCAGACCGGCGAAACACCCACCACCGCAATACCTCAGCTGACCGGCTCGCCCCGGATCTTCCGCGGCGACGATTCGGCCACGCGGCAGATACCCGACTCCAAGCCCAAGATCTACCGGCCCCCGCAGGACCCGTCTCACCCGGATTAGCGCAGCGGCGCGAACGCGAACTCGCGCAGGCCCTCGAGCGGATCAATCGCCGCGTGGAAACCCAACACGTCGGCGGCGCGGGCGGGATCGGCGACGATGTGGCGCACGTCGCCGCTGCGGTATTGCCCGGTGATGACCGGGGACACCGCGCCGTCGCGCGCATCGCAAAGCGCGGTGGCCACCTCCAGGATCGAGATGGGCCGCCCCGAACAGACGTTGACCGCGGTGAAGCCGGAGCCGTCCGCCGCTAACAGCTGCGCCGCCGCGAGATTGGCGGCCGCCACATCATCGACGTGGACGAAGTCACGCATCTGGCCGCCATCCTCGAAAACCCTTGGCGGCCCGCCCTTTTCCAGGTCCGAGCGGAAAATCGCCGCCACTCCGGAGTACGGGGTGTCGCGCGGCATGCCGGGACCGTAGACGTTGTGGTAGCGCAACGCGACCACCGAGCTGCCGGTGGCCTCCGACCACGCCAGCGCGTAATGCTCCTGGGCGGTCTTGCTGGCGGCGTACAGGCTGCGCGGCCGCAGGGCGGCATCCTCGTCGACCAGCTGCCAGGCCAGCTCTTCGCCGCCGAGCGGGCAGCGATGCTCGAAGGTCCCGGCATCGAGGTCGGCACGCCGCCGCGGCAGCGGCTCGACCGTTCCGTGCTCGGGGCAGCGATAGCGGCCCTGCCCGTACACCACCATCGACGACGCCAGCACCAGGCGGCGCACTCCGGCGGCGAACATCTGCGCCAGCAGCACCGTGGTCGCGAAATCGTTGTGGCCGCCGTAGGCGGGGGCGTCGGCCGCGTCGACGCCGGCGCCCACCATCGCGGCCTGGTGACACACCAGATCGACACCGTCCAACAGCGGGGCCAGCGCGTCGGCGTCGCGGACGTCGACCCGGTGACATCCGGGCGGTAGCACCGCGTTTGGGCCGTGCGCGGCGGCCAACAACACGTCGACGGCGACCACTTCATGACCCGCCGCGCGCAGCGCCGCGTCCACCCGCGAGCCGATGAAACCGGCCGCACCGGTGAGCAACACCCTCACGGTAGCTCGATCGGCAGCGTGACGCCGGTGTGCGCCAGGCAGTGCGTGCAGCTGCGCTCGAGAGCCAGCCGGCCGATCGCTTCGCGCACCAGCTTCTTGAACAGCTTCATGTTCTTCTCGAATTGCGCGTACACGTCGACGGCTTTCACGCCCTCGCCGGCGCTGATGCCGGCGTCCAGGTCGGTGACCAAAGCGATTGCCGCATAGCAGAGTTCGAGCTCACGAGCCAGCACCGCTTCGGGGTAGCCGGTCATGTTGACCAGAGTGAAGCCGGCTGAGGCGAACCACTGGCTTTCGGCGCGGGTGGAAAATCGCGGCCCCTGGATCACCACCATGGTGCCGCCGTCGACCACGCCGGGCAGACCGGTGACCGCCTCCCGCAGCGTCGGGCAATACGGATCGGCGAAGTCGACGTGAATAGCGCCGGAGTCGAAGTAGGTGTCGGCGCGGCCGTTGGTGCGATCCACCAGCTGGTCGGGCACCACCACCGCGCCCGGACCCTGTGCGGGCTCCAGGCTGCCCACCGCGCACGGCGCGAGCACCCGCCGCACGCCCAACGTGCGCAAGGCCCACATGTTCGCGCGGTAGGGCACGGTGTGCGCCGAGTATTCGTGTTCGGCGCCGTGCCGCGGCAGGAAGGCGACTTCGTGTTCCCCGATCGTGCCGACCGTGATCGGGGCGGCGGGCAGGCCATACGGGGTGTCCATCGTGATGTCGCGGACATCGGAATCGAAGAACGTGTAGAAGCCGCTGCCGCCGATCACTCCGAGCATTCGCCCATTGTGGTGCATAGGGCAGGATGCCCTGGTGGCCAGTTTTGCGCAGTGGATCTCGGGCGCCCGACCGCGGACGCTGCCCAACGCAATAGCGCCGGTCATTGCGGGTACCGGCGCGGCGGCATGGCTGCATTCCGCGGTGTGGTGGAAGGCGCTGCTGGCGCTGGCCGTCGCGGTCGCGCTGATCGTCGGCGTCAACTACGCCAACGACTACTCCGACGGCATCCGGGGCACCGACGACGTCCGGACCGGCCCGGCGCGGCTGGTGGGCTCGCGACTGGCGACACCGCGGTCGGTGCTGACCG
Organism: Mycobacterium sp. Dal123C01; assembly: GCF_052566995.1. Taxonomy (NCBI): domain Bacteria; kingdom Bacillati; phylum Actinomycetota; class Actinomycetes; order Mycobacteriales; family Mycobacteriaceae; genus Mycobacterium; species Mycobacterium sp. Dal123C01. Next base: position 457,600 of record NZ_CP199580.1, read on the forward strand.
CGGCGGTGGCATCTCTCACGGTGGGCGCGGCGGCCGGTCTGGCGCTGGCACTGCTCAGCGCCCCGTGGCTGATCGCGGTCGGCGTCGCGTGCATCGCCGGCGCGTGGTTGTACACCGGCGGGTCGAGGCCCTACGGCTATGCGGGTTTCGGCGAGGTCGCGGTGTTCGTGTTCTTCGGCCTCGTCGCCGTGCTGGGCACGCAGTACACCCAGGCACTACGGGTGGACTGGGTAGGGCTGGTGCTGGCGGTGTCGACGGGCGCGCTGTCGTCGTCGGTGCTGGTGGCCAACAACCTGCGGGATATCCCCACCGACGCGCAGGCGCACAAGATCACGCTGGCGGTACGCCTCGGCGATGCCCGCACCCGGGTGTTCTACCAGGGGCTGCTGGCCACCGCCGGGGTGCTGACCCTGGTGCTGATGCTGGCGACGCCGTGGTGCGCGGTGGGATTGCTGGCCACCCCACTGGCCCTGCGCGCCGCCGGGCCGGTGCGGTCCGGCCGCGGCGGGCCCGAGCTGATCCCGGTGCTGCGCGACACCGGGCTGGCGATGCTGGTGTGGGCGGTCGCGGTGGCAGCGGCGTTGGCGCTGGCGCACTGACGCGCCCAAGGCGATTTGGCACGCGGCGATCGATGAGGGATTAGCGTCGAGTGTGACCCCCCTTACACCGCTAGCCGAGCGAGGAGCGCAATGCAGCAGATCGCCGCGACCAGTGGACCCACGAACATCGGACTGCTCAGCGTCGGCGCATACCGCCCCGAGCGCGTGGTCACGAACGCCGAGCTGTGTCAGAACATCGACTCGTCCGATGAGTGGATCTACTCCCGCACCGGAATCAAGACCCGCCGATTCGCCGCTCGCGACGAAACGGTCGCTTCCATGTCGATCGAGGCCGCTCGGCAGGCACTGTCAATCGCCGCGCTGCAGGCAACCGACATCGACGGCGTGATCGTCGCCACCAGCACGCAGTTTTACCAGACCCCGGCCAGCGCCCCGGCGGTCGCTTCGGGGTTGGGTGCTACGGGTGTGCCCGCATTCGATATCTCAGCCGGGTGCGCCGGGTTCGGATACGCGGTGGGCGTCGCGGCCGACATGATCCGGGGCGGAAGCGTCGCCAAGATGCTGGTCATCGGTTCGGAGAAGCTGTCACCCACGGTCGACATGCTCGATCGCAGCAACTGCTTCATCTTCGCCGACGGCGCGGCCGCCGTCGTGGTGGGCGAGACGCCCGCTCAGGGTATTGGACCGACCGTCTGGGGCAGCGACGGTGAGCAGGCCAAGGCCATCCGCCAGGACATCGACTGGATCACCTATACGGAGAACCCGACCGGCCCGCGCCCATTTCTTCGGCTGGAAGGCAGCGCGGTCTTCCGTTGGGCGGCATTCGAGATGGGCAAGGTCGGGCGCCAGGCGATGGACGCCGCGGGCGTCAGATCCGATCAAATCGACGTGTTCATCCCGCATCAGGCGAACGCCCGGATCAACGAAGTGCTGGCCAAGAACCTGGATCTGCGGCCGGACGCGATAGTGGCCAATGACATTGAGCACACCGGAAACACGTCCGCGGCTTCCATTCCGTTGGCGATGGCCGAACTGCTGGCCACCGGGGCGTCCAAGCCCGGCGATCTGGCCCTGCTGATCGGATACGGCGCAGGCCTGAGCTATGCCGCACAGGTCGTGCGGATGCCCAACGGTTGAGCTCGCGAGCTCACTTCTCGTCGGGCTCGTCGTCGGGTCCCGGATCACTGACTGCCTCACCGCGCAGCCGGGCCTGCAGCTGTTCGCGTTCGGCGCGACGCCGTTCGCCGGCGACGGCCAGCGCGGCCGTGGCACGTGCTCGCAATGGCGTGAACAGCCAGATGCCCAAGGGCATCGCGATGATCAACGCAAACAATGCCGCGACGACGATCGGGATCTGGCTGACCCCGAGCAACCGCGCGACCAGGTAGATCACCCCGGTGAGCACGACCGCCAGCAGCAGCCGCGCCACCGCGTAGAGCAAAACGTCGACAACCACGCGATCTCGAGCGCGCTCCTGCACGGCGTCCGCCGGGTTATCCCCAGTGCTGTTGTCGCTCGGCCCTTCTGACACAGGTCGAGCCTACGGCGCGAGTATATTCGCTCAAAGGAGGTGTTGAGTGCTCTATCTGGTAGTCATCCTGGTCCTGGGGACGCTGATCTACATTGGCTGGCGCGCGGCGCGGTCGCAGACCCATCGACAGAAGTCGCGCGTCATCGGACCTGACGACGATCCAGACTTCATGCGGCGGTTAGGAAACGGGGACAACAACCCCCGCTGACCGCGCCACCCGCCCTCGCTACGTGACGCCCAGGTTGGGCTGGTCTCCCGGAAACCCTTCGGCGACAACGGCAGCCAGCCCGGTGAGCGCTTCGCTAGTCTCCCGGCGCATCTGATCGAGATGGATCTCGGCGCCCTCGTCGAGATGAGGGTCATACGGCACCAACCGCACCGCGCGGCAGCGCCGGGAGAAGTGATCGATCACCTTGTTCATGTCGACCTTGCCGGTCCGCGGGCGCACCGCGTTGATGACCGCGATCGAGTTGCGAACCAGCGCTTCGTGACCGTGCGCGTCCAGCCAGTCCAGCGTCGCCGAGGCACTGCGCGCCCCGTCGATGGAGCCAGAACTCACCACGATCAGAACGTTGGCGTTCTCCAGCACCGACGACATCGCCGAGTGCAGCAGTCCGGGACCGCAGTCGGTGATCACCAGGCCGTAGAACCGTTCCAGGATCCCCAGAGTGCGGGTGTAGTCGTCGGCATCGAAAGCCTCCGATACGGCCGGATCGCTTTCCGACGACAGCACTTCCAACCCGCTCGGGCCCCTCGAGGTGTAGCGGCGGACATCGCTGTAGCGCTCGACGGTTCCGGCATCCTGCAGTAATTGGCGCACTGTGGCCGCGGTCTCCAGCGGGACCTTTTGGCTCAGGGTGCCGCGGTCGGGGTTGGCGTCGATGGCCACCACCCGGTCGCCGCGGATCGCGGCGAAGGCAGAGCCCAGCGTGGCAGCGATCGTCGTTTTGCCGACGCCACCCTTGAGCGACACCACCGCCACCCGGTAGGAACCGCGCAACGGCCGGTTGACCTGCGCCACCAAGTTGTTGTGCCGAGCGGCTCGAGGGCTTTCCCCCAGGTTGATCAGCCGGCCGGACAGCGCATAGACCAACCGGCGCCAGCCCTCCGAAGGCGGCGGCTTGATCGGCCGCAGCAGCATTCCGGTGGACAGTTCGGGGTAGGGCGTGTGTGGCACCGTCTCGGGGCGATACGGGGGTGCCTGGGCTTCCAGCGAAGGCGCGTCAGCGTGGCCGTTGTAATACGCACCGTATGCGGTCGGGTCGACCCGCGGGATGCCGGTCACCGGTGTGGAATCCCAGGGCGGCATCCCGGCCGGTGGCCCCGCGGTGGCCGGCTGCGCTTCCCGCCGCTCGGTCGCGGGAACCCGGCGCTCGGTGCGGAAGCCGGTGAACGCCCGGGTCGGTGCCTCGGTACCGGAATCCGCGGACTGGTCGCCGCCGGACTGCTGCGATGGCTCCTGGGCGGACAGGTCCGCCGTCGGATGCTCGGGCGCCCCCACCCCGCTCGTTGATTGCTCAGACACGTGCATTCCCCCTTGCGGTGTCGGTTCCTATCTGTCAGCCCACGCCCGCATAGGAATGCAGGCCCACGGTCACCAGGTTAACGAAGAACAAGTTGAAGACCATGGCCACGAACCCGGCCACGTTGATCCAGGCGGCCTTGCGGTCCCGCCATCCCGCGGTTGACCTGGCGTGCAGGTACGCCGCGTAGATCACCCACGCGACGAAGGAAACCGTCTCCTTGGGGTCCCACCCCCAATACCTACCCCAGGCCTCCTCGGCCCAGATGGCTCCGAAGATGACCCCGAAACCGAACACCGGGAACGCGAAGATCGTGGTTCGGTAGGCGATGCGGTCCAGGGTCTGCGCGTCGGGCAGCCGATGCACCACTCGCGCCAACGCGCCGGCACTGTCTTCCGGGCCGGGGTCGCCCAGCCGCGAGGTCCGCAGCAAGAACAGGATGCTGGCAATGCCGGCGACCAGGAAGACCCCGGAACCCAGGCTGACCACCGACACGTGGATCGGGAGCCAGTAGGACTGCAGGGCCGGCATCACCGGTGCGGCGTTGGTATAGAGCCAACGGCCGGAAACCGTGAGCAGGATCAGCACCGGGAGCAGTAGGAAAACCCACAGCGGGCGGAATTGCGGCCGGCGCAGCATGATCGCGCCGGCGACCAGCCCACACAAGCAGGTGAGGTTGATGAACTCGTACATGTTGCCCCAGGGCACCCGCATGGTGGCCAGGCCGCGCAGCACGAGGCAGGCCAGGAGCAGGCCGATGCCGAGGTAGACCACCGCCAGCCCGGCCCGGCCGACGCGTTCGTCGATCGGCCGCTGCACATCGTCATCCACGATGCCGGGGGTGGCGCTGTCGGCCGTGACCCCGCCGGCCAGCACCCGCGAGCGGTTGTCCGCGCGGCGGCCGCCGACGTAGGCCAGCTCGAAGGCCAGCAGCAGCAGCGCGACGACCAGGGCCACCACCGCCGAGGTGAACGCCCAGTCGGAGTAGCGCGCCAGGCCGATGTTGACGTGCAGCGTGTTCATGTGACGTCCACCTGAGAACTCCTTCTGGACGCTGGGTCGGCGGCGCCGGATTGGTCGAGCCCGGTCAACAACCGCTCGGTGAGCCTTTCGAACTCCTCGCCCCAACCAGAGTTGTCGGTGCGGGCCAAGCCGCCCAGCTCGACGTTCACCGTACCGGGGGTCGATTCGATCGGCGTGAGACGAACCCATACCCGCCGCCGGCGCACCAGCAGCGACACCAGCAGTCCACCCATCATCGTGATCGCGAAGACCAGCACCCAGGTCTGGCCGGGGTCATGGGATACCTGCAGGTTGACGAACGGCACGGCGCCGTCGAAGCGGACGGTGGTGCCCGCCGCCGGACCCTGGTCGATGCGCACCTCTTGGCCGGCGCGCAGGTTGACCCGCTTTTCCTTGGTCAGCCGGCCCTGCTCGATCAGCCGGGGGTCCAGGGTGAACAGCGACTGCGGGCGGCCGGTGTCCAGACCGGTGTCGCCGCGGTAGATGTCGATGGCCACCGCGGGGGCGTCCAGGGCCGGGAACCGCGACGACAACAGGGCCCCGTCGAGTTGTTCGGTCGGTGCGAGCAGGCCCTGGATCGCGATCTGGTGTTTGCGGCGCTCGGCGGCGTTCGGATAACTGCCCGCCGGCGGGTCGATGCGCGCCACCCCCGACGAGAGCAGGGTCTGCGGGTTGTCGGGCCGCCACTGCACGGTCGAGGTGCGCGTCTGCCCGTCGGGGAACCTCACCGTGAAGCTCGGCGCGTACCCGTGGCCCTGCAGGTACACCCGGTCGCCGCCGACCCGCAGCGGGTGGTTGACCTCCAGCCGGTAGGGCCGCCAGCTGTTGGCGGCCAGGTCGCGGCCGTCCTGATAGTCAATGTCGGCCGCGAACGACGTGGCCTGCCCGGAAGGCAGGTAGTGCGCTTGAAAGTCATTGACCCGCACACAGATTGGGTGCAGCGACGTGCCGTCGACGGTATTGCCGGCGCGGAACGAGTCGAACGCGGCCGGTGAGGCCGAGCAGAAGCCGGGGCCGCCGTCGGCGATGACGATGACGTTGCCCTCGTAGCCGAACAGCTTGCCGACGGCCACCGCGACCAGCAGCCCCAGCAGCGAGAAGTGGAAGACGATGTTGCCGAATTCGTGCAGGTAGCCCTTCTCCGCGGATATCTCGATGGTGTCGGAGACGGTGTCGTCGCGATGGCGGATGGCGGTGCGCCAGCTGTGCAGCCGGCCGGCGATCGTGTTCGCCATGGCGTTGAGGTCGGCCTCGTCGGCCAGGGTGAGCTCCGCGCTGGTGTGCTTGGGCAGCCGGGCCAGGTTTCGCGGGGCGTTGACGGGGGTGGCGCGCAGGCTGCGGGCATGCTCGATCAGCCGCGGGGTCAGGCAGCCGACGAGGGAGACGAACAGCAGCACGTAGACCGCGGTGAACCAGAAGCTGGAGAACACGTCGAAGGCCTGCAGCCGGTTCAGCCACGGGCCGATCGTCGGATGGACGGCCAGGTACTCGTCGACCTTGCCGGCGTTGAGGCTGCGCTGCGGCAGCAGCGCCCCGGGTATCGCGCCCAGCGCGAGCAGACACAGCAGCACCAGCGCGGTGCCCATCGAGGTCAGGGCGCGCCAGGTGTTCCGTGCCCGGGCGATCAGGGCTATGAGCAGACGCATCAGATCGGCAACCTCGTGTCGCTGACGAAGGCGTCCCGCAGCCAGGAGACGAAGTCGTTCCACATGCCGGTGACCAGCAGCACCCCGACCACGATCAGCAGTGCGCCGCCGAAGATCTGGATGGCGTGGGTGTGCCGTCGCAGCCAGCCCAGGCCGGCCACCGCGCGCGCCGAGCCGAAGGCCAACAGGACGAACGGAATCCCCAGCCCCAGGCAGTAGGCGATCACCAGCAAGATTCCGCGGGCGACATTGGCGCCTTCGGTGGCCGAGGCGACGGTGATCACGCCGGTCAGGGTCGGGCCCAGGCACGGCGTCCACCCGAGCCCGAAGATCGCGCCGAGCACCGGCGCCCCGGCGACCGTCGTCAACTGTTGCGGGCTGAACCGGATTTGGCGCTGCAGGGCCGGGATCAGGCCGACGAACACCAGCCCCATCACGATGGTCAACACGCCCCCGACCCGTTGCAACAGCAGCTGATTGGTGATCAGCGTCGTGGTCATGCCGAGCACGGCGACGGTCCCGAGCACGAAGACCGTGGTGAATCCGGCGACGAACAGTGCCGCCGATCCCGCGACTCGCCACCGGGTCGCCGGCGGGGCTTTGACCGGGCCCGACCCCGGCTCCTCAGCCACTTCCTCGCCGACCAGGGCGGCCAGATACGACAGGTAGCCGGGCACCAACGGCACCACACAGGGTGAGGCGAACGACACCAGCCCCGCCAGCACGCAGGCACCCAGCGCCAGCAGCAAGGGCCCGGCAGCGGCGGTCTGTGCGAAACCGGTCATTTCTGGCTCGGCGATTTCAGGCCCGGCGGCGCTTCCTGGGTCAGCTTCTGCACCACGGGTTGCAGATCGGAAGCCAGCAATTCGCGCAGAAACACCGCCGCGACCCGGTGCTGGCGGTCCAGCACCAACGTGGACGGGATGACGGTGGTGGGGTACTTGCCGCCGAACGCGATCAGGGTGCGCATCGCCGGGTCGAAGATCGACGGGAAGGTCACGGCGCGATCGTTGACGAAATCAAGGGCTGCCTGGCGGTTGTTGTCACGGACATCGATGCCGAGGAAGGACGCCCCGGAGCCGCGGGTGGCGTCGTACACCTGCTGCAGCTGGGTGACTTCGGCGCGGCACGGCCCGCACCACTGTCCCCAGACGTTGATGACGACGACGTTGCCGGCGAAGATCGGGTCGTCCAGCGACAGCGTGTGCGCGGGGTCGGCCAGGTCCGGTCCGGACAACGGTCCCGGGCGGCTACGACTCGAGGGCGGGTCGTAGAAGATGTCGGTTTTCCCTCCGGGCGAGACGAATTCGAAGGTGCCGCCCTGCGCAACGGCGTCGTGACCGGCGGAGCAGCCGGTGAGCAACCCGGAGATTGCCAACACCGCCCCGGCGAACACCAGCCGATGCATGATCAAGCGCCCGCCGGTTGGGAGTATTCGACGCCGACCAGCCGGTCACCGTCGTAGACCAGGGTGGTCAGCGAGGCGAGGTCGCACTCGCGCCGCCGCGGGTCGTGCCAGAGCCGCTTGCCGGTCAGGTGCAGCCGCAGCGTCCACACCGGCAGCTGGTGGCTGACGCAGACCACCTCGTGGCCGGCGCCGCGAGCACGCGCCTTGTCCACCGCGGTCGACATGCGGGCCGCGATCTCCGCGTAGGGCTCACCCCAGGACGGTGTGAACGGGTTGCGCAGCTGCCACCAAAACCGCGGGTCCCGCCAGGCGCCGTCGCCCGGGCCCATGCGCTTGCCCTCGAAGAAGTTGGCCGATTCGATCAGGTCGGGGTCGGTGTCCACGGCCAGGTCGTGCTTGGCCGCGATCGGCGCGGCCGTCTCCTGGGCCCGCTGCAGCGGGGAGGCGATGACCGCGACGATGTCGCGGCCGGCCAGCGCATCGGCGACGGCCTCGGCTTGCGCCCTGCCCCGGTCGGACAGGTGAAATCCGGGCAGCCGGCCGTACAGGATGCCGCCGGGGTTGTGCACCTCGCCGTGCCGCATCACATGCACCAGGGTTTGCTCGGCCATCAGGACTTCCCCTCCAGGGTGGCGCTCGCGGCCGCGCGGGCCGCGAGGGGCAGCGCGTCCGCGATGCGCCCGAACGCGGTGTCGTCGAGTGCCGCCGAGACGAACCATGCCTCGAAGGCGCTGCACGGCGGGTACACGCCCGCGTCCAGCAGGGCGTGGAAGAACGCCGGATAGCGCCAGGTCTGACTGTTGCGCGCGGACGCGAAGTCGGTGACCGGCGTGTCCGCGAAGAACACACTGAGCATATTGCCGGCCCGCGGAATCTGATGCGGCACACCGGCATTGGTGAGCGCCTCGGAGAACAGCCCGGCCAGGCGGTCGGCGTTGGCGTCCAGCGCCGCGTAGACGGCGGCGTCGGCGGTGCGCAGGGTGGCCAGCCCGGCGGCCATCGCCACCGGGTTACCCGACAACGTGCCGGCCTGATACACCGGCCCCAGCGGGGCCAGCCGTTCCATCACGTCGGCCCGCCCACCGAACGCCGCGGCCGGCAGCCCGCCGCTCATCACTTTTCCGAACGTGAACAGGTCGGCGTCGACCGGATCGATTCCGTACCAACCGCTTCGGCTGACCCGGAAACCGGTCATCACCTCGTCGATGATCAGCAGCGCGCCGTGCTCGGCGGTGATTGTCCGCAGCGCCGCGTTGTAGCCGGGCGCGGGCGGGACGACGCCCATATTGCCGGGGCTGGCCTCGGTGATCACCGCGGCGATCTGGTCGCCGAACCGGGCGAACACGGCGGCCACACTGTCTATGTCGTTGTAGGGCAACACGATTGTGTCGGCCGCAGTGGCGCCGGTGACCCCGGGCGAGGACGGCAGGCCCAGCGTCGCCACCCCGGACCCCGCGTCCGCGAGCAATGCGTCCACGTGGCCGTGATAGCAGCCGGAGAACTTGACGATCTTGGCCCTGCCGGTGAAACCGCGGGCCAGCCGCACCGCGCTCATGGTGGCCTCGGTGCCGGAGTTCACCAACCGGATCCGCTGCACCGGCGCAACCCGGCCGATGATCTCGGTGGCCAACTCGGTCTCCGCGGGGGTGGGCGCCCCGAACGACAATCCCGTCGCCGCGGCCCTGGCGACCGCGTCGACAACGGCCGGGTGCGCGTGGCCGAGGATCATCGGCCCCCACGAACAGACCAGGTCGACGTAGCGGTTGCCGTCGGCATCGGTGAGCAGACAGCCATGCGCCTCGGTGATGAAGCGCGGCGTACCACCCACCGCGGTGAACGCGCGGACCGGCGAGTTCACCCCGCCGGGAATCACCGCGCACGCCTCGGTGAAAAGACGCGCCGAGGTGGCCACGCCCCCACTGGACACAGCGGCGGCCTGGTCAGTGCTGCCCATGACGACCAGTGTTCCAGCCTGCGAACAGCGATCAACTACAGGGTGTAAGAGTTGGTTGCGGGTTGAAGTGGGCGGGGTCCGGCGAGTTGGATGGTGGTATGCGACTCCCCGAAGGCCTGGCCCGTTTCAACCGGCACGTCACCAACCCCATTCAGCGGCTGTGGGCCGGCTGGGCCCCGTCGTTCGCGATCATCGAGCATGTCGGACGAAAGTCCGGCAAGGCCTACCGCACGCCGGTGAGCGCGTTCAACGCCACCGTGAACGGCAAACCCGGCGTTGCGGTCCTGCTCACCTACGGCCCGGACCGCGACTGGCTGAAGAATCTCAAGGCGGCCGACGGCGGGCAGATGCGCCGCCACGGCAAGACCTTCGGCATCGCCGACCCCCAGGTCGTCACCAGGGACGAGGCGGCCGAGCACGTGAGCGGCGGGACGCGGCGGGTTTTCGGCAGGTTGCCATTCGAGCAGGCGGTGCTGTTTACCCGGGCCTCCTAGCGGCGGCGGTTCGGCCGCGGGCGCGGGCGACGGCGTAGATCGCCAGCACCACCGCCCACGACAGCAGGCTGAGCCAGAGCTGGCTGCGCGCCGACGCGTCGAACGCCATCTGCACCAGGACGGCCGTGATCCCGGCGAGCGTGAGCATCGACAGCACCGGGAAAAACCACATCTTCACGCGCAGCTTCTCGGCGGGCGTCCGGCGACGCAGGATGATCTGCGAAAGCGCGATCAGCCAGTAGACGAACAAGATGATCGCGCCCGAGGAGTTGAGCAGGAAAAGAAATACGGTGCGGGGCGCGACCCACGACATGATGACGCACAGGAAGCCGATCGCCGACGAGAACAAGATGGCGATGTGCGGGACGCCACGCCCGCTGAGTTTGACCAGCCGCATCGGCGCCTCGTTGCGGGCGGCCAGCACAAACAGCATGCGCGACGCCGTGTACAACCCGGAGTTCAGGCAGGACAGCACCGCGGTGAGCACCACCGCGTTCATCACCTGATCCGCGCCGGCCAGGCCCATGTGCTTGAACGCGGCGACATACGGCGATGCGCCGAGCTCCACCGAATTCCACGGCAGGATGACGACGAGCAGAAAGATCGAACCGACGAAGAAGATCGCGATGCGCGCGACAACCGATCTCGTCGCCCGCTGGACTCCGAGCGCGGGGTCGCGACTTTCGGCCGCGGCGATGGTGACGATTTCGGCGCCCACCATCGAGAAGATCACCACGACGATGGCAGCGAAGACCGCGCCGACGCCTTTCGGGAAGAATCCGCCTTGCGCGGTCAGGTTGGCGAACCCGCCGTGGCGACCGGGCCACAGCCCGAGCACGAACGCCGTTCCGATGCCGAGGAAGATCACGATGGTCGCGACTTTGATTCCGGCGAACCAGAATTCGAACTCGCCGAACGATGTCACCGAGAACAGGTTCGTCGCGGTCATCAGCACCATCAGGCACAGCGACAGCACCCACAGCGGCGCGTGGAACCAGTAGTTGAGGACTTTGCCGCCGGCGACCGCCTCGAACCCGACGACGATCACCCAGAAGTACCAGTACAGCCAGCCCACCGAAAACCCCGCCCAGCCACCCAGCGCCTGTGCCGCGTAGTCGGCGAAGGACCCGGTCGACGGGTTCGCGGCCGCCATCTCGCCCAGCATCCGCATCACCAGAACGACCAGCACACCGCACAGTGCATAGGTGACAACTGCGGCGGGCCCGGTGTCGCGGATCACCACGCCCGACCCGACGAACAACCCCGCACCGATCACCCCGCCGAGCGCGATCATGCTCAGCTGCCGCTGCGAAAGTCCTTGGCGCAGTTGCAGAACGGACTCCGGCTCGGAACGTTGCACCCCGTGTCGGGGGCCACTATCGCTGGTGTCCCCGGCCCCGGAATCCGCCCGCCTCTGCGCGCGCCGCATTACCGGACGCTAGCAGCAAACGGCACCTGCCACGGATCAATCCACGCGGGTGGCCACCACCGACCACACCGGCATGTGCACCCGGTTGTCCTGTAGCAGTGGCCGGATAACGGCAAGCTGCTGCTTCATGACCTCCAATTTCTCGACATTGTCGCCCAGCGGGCCAGTGAGGATTGCGGTCATGCGGTCGAGTGTGTCGGGGGCCCAACGCCCCTCATAGGTGGTGGGCCCGAGATAGTCGAGGTGCCAGCCGGTGGCGCCCAGCACCCGATCGAAGTTGTCGGCAGGTATGGCTTCCCATTGAATGCCGTTGACGTTGTGTGGGGCGAACTCGAACATGAACAGCCGCGCGCCGGGTTTGGTGGCCCGGTGCAGCGCGTGCGCATACGCAGTCTGGACGGCTTCGTCACCCAGGAATACGTGGTAGAACGCACTGTCCACCACCGTGTCGAACCGGTTCTCGAGGCCCTCTAGCTTGGTGGCGTCGGCCACCTGGAAATCGACCTTGACCCCGGCACGCTGGGCATTGCGCTTGGCCTGCGCGATTGCCGTGGACGACCCGTCGATACCGGTGACCGAAAACCCTTGCGAAGCAAAGTAGATCGCGTTGTACCCGTGACCGGTGCCCGGGTCGAGCACCTCGCCGCGGATCGCACCGTAGGCCACCAACTGCTGCACCGCCGGCTGCGGTCCCCCGATGTCCCACGGGATCAGGTCCTTGGTATTTTCGGCTTCGGCGTACAGCGGCTCGAAACTGGCCGCATTGATGTCGGTTGTCATGTGCTCTCGCTCTCGTGCGATCGGTAGTGATGCACTTTGCAGACGGGAATTGTTCACTAAATTCGCTGGCAAGATTCAGCTTAACGGGTTGAAATCCTTACTGAGACAACGCTTATAGTCACGGCAGCGAACCCAACCGGCGGACCGAGAGCCGGGGTTTGCACAGCGAAACTCATCCGCGATACAACTCTCACCAAAGCGACGCGATCTCGCTCATACCGCAGAGACGGACAGCTGACGAGCGCGGGCACAATCGCTCAGGCGGTCCCGGCAGGCCCAGCGTCGCCGCGGGTGTCACGCAATTTACGTTGACAAGCCGGCCGAAAGCACGGCGCCGCACACGCGCATGTCCGTCAAAGTCCAGCTCATCCAAAGAGGTAGCCACCACGGACCACCCCGGTCACCGCAGATACAGATCCTTCTCCCGGATCAGTGCCGTGGCGACCACGCTAATCACCGCGGTCGCAACCAGATACCCGCACGCCAGCCATGGCGCGCCGCCGACGGCCGCGATCAGCGCGGTGAGGATCATCGGGGTCACCCCGGAGGCGTAGATGCCGGAGAACTGGTAGACGAACGACAAACCGGTGTAGCGAGTGCCGGTGGGATACAGCGACGAGTACAGGGTGCCTTGCGCGCCGTAGAGCAGCGCGTGCACGACGCCGAACACGATGATCATCGCCAGCCCGAACCAGACCAGGTTCTTGGTGCCGAACAGGGCGAACGCCGGGAAGACCGCCAGCCCGTACAGGGCCACACCGATCAGATACACCCGGCGGGCGCCGTACCGGTCGCTCAGTGCTCCCGACACGGGCAGCAGCACCGCCATCAGCAGGGCGGCAATGGTCACCACGACGAGAACCGACACCTTGTTGAAGCCCAGCGCGCCGGTGGCGTAGCTGATCGCGAAAACACCCCAGGTGTTGAACGCCGAGCCCTCGGCCCAGCGAGACAACAGCCCCAGCAAGGTGTTTCGCCGGGATTTAGGTTCGCGGATGATTTCCCGGATGGGCACGGTGGATCCGGTCTCGAGGTCGCGTAACTGGCGGAACGCCGGGGTCTCCTCGACCCGCAGTCGCACGATGATGCCGATCACCACCAGCACCAGGCTGAGCAGGAATCCGATGCGCCAGCCGTATGACAAAAACCGAGCTGGGCCCAAAACGACCTGCAGGTACGCGAATATCCCGGTGCCGAGCGCCAAGCCGAGCGCCAGGCCGATCTGCGGGATCGCCCCGTAGCGGCCGCGCCGGTCACTGGGACTGTGCTCGACGGCCAGCAGCACCGCACCGCCCCACTCGCCACCCAGCGCGAAGCCCTGCAGCATCCGTAGCACCAACAGCAGGACGGGCGCCCACACCCCGATCTGGGCGGCGCTGGGCAACACCCCGATCAGCGCCGTCGCCAAGCCCATGATCACCATCGTCAGCGCGAGGCTGCGCTTGCGGCCGATCCGGTCGCCGATGTGGCCGAACACCAGGCCACCGATGGGCCGCATGACGAACCCGACCGCGAAGGTCGCGAACGCCAGCAGCGTGCCCACCAGCGAGCTGGCGTTGGGGAAGAACAGCTTGTTGAAGACCAGGCCGGCGGCGGTGGCGTAGAGGAAGAAGTCGTACCACTCCACGGTGGTGCCGAGCAGGCTCGCGGCAACGACGGTCCGCAGCCGCCGGCGGCGATCGGCGTCGGATTCGTCGTAGCCGTCCGGCGCCGCTCTCGCTGCGTCGGGCAAGGTCGTCGCCATGGCTACTGCGCCGAGGCGGCCGCGAACGGCGTCGCCGAGGCCGGCTGGGCCTTGCGGTTGGGGTGTTTCCACAGGCCCCGGCGCTCCAGCAGCGGCAGCACGCCCTCGCCGAACCAGTACGCCTCTTCCAAGTGGGGATATCCGGACAGGATGAAGTGGTCGATACCGAGGTCCGCGTATTCGGCCAGCCGTTCGGCGACCTCTTCGTGCGAGCCGACCAGCGCGGTGCCCGCACCACCGCGCACCAGGCCGACACCGGCCCACAGGTTGGGCGCAATCAGCAGCTCACCACTCTTGCCGCCGTGCAAATTCAGCATCCGGCGCTGCCCCTCGGATTCGCTGCGCGACAGGCTGGCCTGCACCCGCTCGATGTCGGCCGGGTCGATGGCCGACAGCAGCCGGTCGGCTTCGGCCCACGCTTCCTCTGCGGTGGGGCGGCTGATCACGTGGATCCGCAATCCGAATTGCAGGGTCCGGCCGGCCTCGGCGGCCAGCCCACGAATCCAGTCCAATTTCTCGCTGACGGCAGCCCGCGGTTCACCCCAGGTGAGGTACACGTCGGAGTAGTTGGCGGCCACTGGCCCGGCCGATCCCGACGATCCGCCGAAGAACACCGCGGGTATCGGGTCGGGCGGGTTGTTGAGCTGCGCACCCTCGATACGGATGTGCTCACCGGCGAACGTCACCGGCTCCTTCGAGGTCCACAGTTCCCGCACCACATGCAGGAACTCGGCGGTACGCGCGTAGCGCGCTTGTTTGTCCAGGAAATCGCCGTAGGCCTGTTGTTCGTGGGGTTCGCCGCCGGTGACGACATTGAGCAGCAGCCGTCCATCCGAGTGCCGCTGGAACGTGCCGGCCATCTGCGCGGCCAGGGTGGGGCTGAGCAGTCCCGGGCGGAATGCGACCAGGAACTTCAGCGTCTCGGTGCGCTCGATCAGCATCGCCGTCGTCAACCAGGCGTCTTCACACCACAAGCCGGTCGGGGTGAGCACCGCCTCGAAGCCGTTGTCTTCGGCGGCCGCGCAAATCTGGTGCAAATAGCGCAACGTAGCGGGCCGGTCGCCCTGCATCGCGGTGCCGTGCCCGCCGGCAACGAGGTTGCGCGAATCCCCGTACGTCGGCAAAAACCAATGAAATGCCAGACTCATCCAATCCTCTTCCGCTCTTGATCAGCATTCGGTCGACTGTCGTGGCCACACACGAAAGCTCCAGCCTCCCGAAGCTCGCCGCGGCGCGCGAGGGTTGAAACCTGCCAGATTCGATTCCCCCCGACGGTGGACGTAACTGCTCGATAAATGCCGCGTCACAAAGCCCTTGCAAACGGCGTGGCAGGGTCGGAAAACCCCAGTGCGCGCGGCATTATGGCCCTCGTGCGTGATTTGAACCGCCGCGCGGTGCTGCGAATGGGCGCCAGTGCCAGCGCTGCGGCAGCAGGCGTCTGGGCCCTGAACGCCTGGCTGGATCCGCTGGAGCCGCAGGCACAGCCGCAGTCGCCCGGCCCTTTCGAGCCGTCGACCGCGAGTAGCAACCTGCCCTCCAAACTGACGGGCTCGTTCATCTCAAAGGCGCGCGGCGGCGTCAAGACCAATTGGGTGATCGCCCTGCCGCCCGGACAGACCTCGCAGAGCGGGCTGCTGCGCCCGGTGATCGCGTTGCACGGCAAGGACGGCGACGCAAACATGATGCTCGACTGCGGTGTCGAGGACGCCCTGGCCCGGCTGGTCAAGGAGGGCAGGCCACCGTTCGCCGTGGTGGGCGTCGACGGCGGCTCCGATTCCTACTGGCACAAACGGGTCGACGGCAGCGACTCCGGCGCAATGGTTCTCGACGAGCTGCTGCCGATGCTGGGTTCGATGGGCCTCGATACGTCCCGGGTGGGCTTCATGGGCTGGTCGATGGGCGGGTACGGCGCGATGCACCTGGGCGCCAAGCTGGGGCCGTCGCGGACCGCGGGGATCTGCGCGATCAGCCCGGCGCTGTACACGTCCTACACCGATAGCGCACCCGGGGCGTTCGACAGCTACGACGATTGGATGGCCAACAGCGTGGTGGGCCTGCCGGCGTTAACGCAGATCCCGCTGCGGGTGGACTGCGGCACCTTCGATCGCTTCTATCCCGCCACCCGCCAATTCGTCAGCCAACTGCAAACGCCACCGGCAGTGAGCTTCACTGTCGGCGGCCACGACATGACCTGGTGGCGTTTGCAGTTGCCCGGCGAGATGTCCTGGCTGGCCACCTAACCGAGGCACCCGAAAGAGGTATGACAGTCCGACCGGAAACCGCGACCAGCCCGCCCTCGCCAGCGGGCGCTGACCCCACCCACCAAGTGCAGCGGCGCGGGTTCCGCCCGGACATCGAGGGCCTGCGGGCCGTCGCGGTGGTTGCCGTCGTGCTCTATCACGCAGGCGTACCCGGTACCGCCGGCGGCTTCATCGGCGTCGACGTCTTCTTCGTCATCTCCGGCTTCCTGATCACCGGCTTGCTCTGGCGCGAGGTCAGCACCACCAATACCGTTGCATTGGGCCGCTTTTACGGTGCGCGGGCCCGCCGCCTGTTACCGGCAGCGGCCACCGTCGGCGTCCTCACCGCCATCGCGGCGGCCGTCGTGCTGCCGCCGTTGCAGGCGCGAAGCGTCTTCACCGATGGCATCGCCAGCGCGCTGTACGTCGGCAACTACCGGTTCGCCACCCGGGGCACCGACTACCTGAACGCAGACATGCCCTCGCCGTTCCAGCACTACTGGTCCCTGGGCGTCGAGGAGCAGTTCTACCTGGTGTGGCCAATGCTGATCATCGGCACCGCGTGGCTCGTCGGACGCGTCCGGCGCGGCGCCGCGGCACAGGCGGCGCCCTACGCGGTGGTGCTGGCATTGGTCGCCGCGGCCTCGTTGGCGACAGCCGTGCTGTTGACCCGCACCTCGCCGCCGTGGGCGTTCTTCTCGCTGCCCACCCGCGCCTGGGAGCTCGCCGCCGGCGGCCTGGTCGCGCTGTCGATCCAGCAGTGGCGCCAGCTGCCGCTGCTGCCCGCGGCGATCGCCGGTTGGGGCGGCCTGGCTCTGATCCTGCTGACCTGCACCCAGCTGGGCCCCACCACCCCCTACCCCGGCACCGCGGCGCTGCTACCCGTGCTGGGCACCGCGCTGGTGATCGGCAGCGGCTGTGTCACCCGCAGCCTGGGGGTCGGTCGCCTGCTGTGCCACCCGGCGATGCGAGCGATCGGACGGGTGTCCTACTCCTGGTACCTATGGCATTGGCCGGTGCTGCTGCTGATGCCGCGGCTACTGGGTGAGCCCGCCGGCCTGCCGGCTCGACTGGCCGCGACCGCCGTCTCCGCCGGGCTGGCGGTGATCACCTTCCATCTGGTGGAGAACCCCGGCCGGTTCGCCGCTGCCCTGCGCCGGTCGGTCAAAGCCAGCCTGGCGGTGGCCGGGGTCGCCAGCGCAGCCACCGCGTCCGCATGCCTGTTGTTGCTGACGGTGATACCGGTTCCGGTCGGTCACGGTCCGGCCGCATCGAGGGCCAATTTCGCGGCGCTGCCCTCGACCGCCCCCGTCGCTCCACAGGGGGCGGCGGTTCAGCAGGCCTTCGCGCAGGTGCGCGACGCCGTCGCGGCGGGAGCGGGGCTGCTGGCCGTCCCGTCGAATCTGGACCCGCCGCTGGCCCAGGCGCCGGCCGACAAGGCGGCCGTCTTCGTCAACGGCTGCGTGCGATCCTGGCGCGACGCCGGGCAACCCGAGTGCGCGGCAGCCGACATCGGCTCGCCGACGACGGTCGCGCTGATCGGCGACTCGCATGCAGCGATGTGGAGCCCGGCGTTCCAGCAGGTTGCCGAGCAGCGGCACTGGCGGCTGGAGACGCTGGCCAAAGTGACCTGCCCGATGCAGGACCTGCCCATCGACAGCCCGTATCTGGGCCGCGAGTACACCGAGTGCGAACAGTGGCGCGGCCAGGTCATGGCCCGCGTGGCCGCCGAACACCCGCGTCTGGTCGTGCTGGACATGAGCCGGCGCTACGGCAGTGACTTCGGCTTTGCGTCCTACGATCCGGCGTGGCTCGACACCTTGGGTCGCACCGTCGCAGAGCTGCGGCGCACCGGCGCGACCGTCCTGGTCCTCGGCCCTGCCCCGGATCCGCAATCCCCGGCGCCCACCTGCCTGTCTGGGCACCTCGAGGACGCCACAGCCTGCGCGCCGAACCGTTCGGTCGCGGTCGACGACGGCGGTATCTCCGCGGAGCAGGCGGCGACCACCGGGAACGGCGGTCACTACGCCGATCTCACCGACCTGTTCTGCACCGCCGATCGCTGCCCGATGATCGTCGGTAACACCCTGGTGTTCCGCGACGACAACCACGTCACAACCGAGTACGCGCAACTGCTGGCACCGGTGATGGGCGCACTGGCCGACGATGCCATAACGGAGGGGTGACGTTGCGATGTCTTTCTTTGCAAATGAACCCCACCGCAATTCCGAACGTGTTAGGAATGAAAGGGTTTTGGAGGTTTGAAATGTCCCCGCTGTTGCTGGTCTGCATCGCGGCTGCTACGCCAGTCGTCGGAATTGGTTGGATGCACGTGCAAGCACGCCTGGAGCAGTGGGACTACGAGCGGCACGCAGAAGACTGAGCGCTAACTTTGGCGCGTAAAGCCTTGCGCGGCCGGTATTTTGGCGGGGAGCCAGCCCGCTGAAATTGCGAGCGCTTCCTCACCTGAACAGTTGCGTGCGGATCAGCGGTGCAATCTTGTCGGCCAGATATCGATGCCCGGCGTCGTTGGGGTGCACACCATCCGGGCCGATCAGGTCGGGCCTGTCGACGAACCAGTGAGCGCCGATCGGGTCGACGAACGCCGCTCCCGCAGCCCGTGCCTCAGCGTTGAGCACATCGCGAATCTGCAGTACCGAATCGGGCACATCGGCGGTCGGCCACGGCGGACCGATCACCAGGAACCTCGCCGCCGGAGCGAGAGTGCGCGCGAGGTCGAAGGCGTCGCGAGCCCTTCCGGCCAGTAGGCCGGGGTCGGCGCCCTGGTCGTTGCGGGAGCCGAAGAACACCACCAGCACGTCATCGGGCTTGGCCGCCCTGGCTGTCAGATCCTGAAAGACGCTGCCGTGGTCGCCGGGCACCACGTAACCGGCTCTGCCCTCAGCCGCCACATCCGCGGCGATCTGCAGTCCACGTTTACCGAGGGTCTGCCAGGTAAGAGAGGTCCACGATTTCGGGCCCAGGCCGCCCTCGTCGGTGCCGGTCGTATACGAGTCGCCGACCACCGCGATGTGGGTGAGCCGCCCATCGAGCGTCAACGTGTCGTAAGCCCGCACGCTTGCCGGGTGTGCCATGTCGTGAAAGAGCACGCCGACCAGCAGAGCGAGATTGACGACGAACACGGCCAGACGACTCACCCCAACCTCCCCCCTGCGCACGGCATGGCCGTGTGATGCACCCCAATCAACGGAATCGTACGAACAACTGACCCGAACTGACCGTAAAACGCGCTGTGGCACCCCTGTGATCCACGCCGAAGCCGATCAGCAAGGCTCAAACTACCAGTGCGGCGCGACCAACGCTGCCGAATCCGCGTCCGAGAGGTTTTGGGGCACAGCATGATTCGTCGACACTGAGGCGGCGGTCACACCGCGCGGACGGTGACCGGTTCCAGCCCGCCGTCGATCGGGTGGACCTTGCGGGAGGTCGCGGGCCGGACGTCGACCATCCTGCGCATCCAGCGACGGGCGGGTTCCTCCACGAAGTGGTACAGCAGGCTGGAAAGAGCCAGGGCGATCGCGAAAAGGCCGATGACGTTCCATTTCCAGGGGGAGTCGGACTCCCACGGCGTGAGCGTGAATTGGTCAACCGCCCAACCCCAAGAGGTGTGCACCAGCTCGTGCACCATGTACAGGCCGAACGAGATCTGCCCGCCGTAGACCATCACCCGGGTGGACAGCAGCCTGGGCAGACTGCCCAGGCCGACCGCCAGCGTGATCACCAGCGGAATGAACAGCACGTCGACCACCCCGCTGCTGTCGTTTTCCACGACTCCGGAGATCGGGTGTGCGTTGAACCAGTAGAGGACGCCCACCACGGCAGCCAGCAGAAGCAGCGAGAGGTACCCGGCGATGTGGCGACCACGATCGCTCAGCCGCAATCGGCGCACGGCAGCGCAGGCCAGCGCGCCGGCGGCGAACTGGGTCACGATCCGCGGCAGCCAGCTCCACGGCGTGTAGAAGTGACCGCTGGCCAACAGCATCACCACCGGCGGGAGTGAGGCCACCACGGCCAGCCACATCAGCGTCCGCGCCCGGGTGGCCAGCTTCATCCGGAAGATCACCAGCGCAAGCAGGCCGAACAGCAGGTAGGCCAGCCATTCCGCGCTGATCGACCAGGCCGGCCCATCCCAGCTGGTGCCGTCGAAGAACGGCTCGAACCACAACTGTATGAGCAGCACCTGCCGCACATAGCTGATCGCCGTGAGCGAGCTCGCTTCGGGCAGCGGGGTGTGGCCGACGTGCAGCGACAGGATCACCAGCAGCGCGGCCAGGTGCATGGTGACCAGGTACACCGGCCACACCCGGGCCAGCCGCAGCCACAGGAAGTGCAGGGTCTCGCGCGTCGACCAGGACCGGCCCATGCGGTCGAGGTAGTTCCAGCTCAGCACGAACCCGCTGAGGATGAAGAACAGATCGACGCCCTGCGCGCCGCAGTTGAGCACCGGCGCAAGGTCCTCGCGGAAATCGGGCGAGATGTCGCTGAGCATCGGCCGGAAATGAAACAGCACCACCCACACCGCTGCGACGATGCGAAGTCCCGTCAGGGCCTTGATTTCACCCTTGATCTCTCGGCTGCGCACGACGCTCTTTCGGTCTGGACTTTGCAGTTTCGTTGGCCTTCTCACCCGGCTGACCTGGCGTTTTCGCCCTATCACAAGCCCCCCGACTCGCAACTGGCAGCCAGAGCAGCCTAACAGCGTGGCAGCCCGGATCGCGTGACGGCGGCGGTGTGGCCGCGTCGCTGACCTACGCGCGCTGTGTGGTCAGCTTTTTAGCAAACAGTTAGACGTAACTACCGGTCTCCTTAACTTTGGCGGGGAACGTAGTAGTTAGCTTCGGTCGGCGTTGTGTCGGCCTTCGCAACATTGGGGAATGGAGTGCTCATGACGATCGCGATGAGCCGACAGGGCAACGGCAGCTTCGAATGCAGCGGCGCCCAGATTCGGGCACAGTGCCGCCACCTTGCGACAGTGGTGTCGATCCGGGGCGAAATCGACGCGGTCAATGCTGATCGGGTTCGTGACTACATCCGCCGTTTCACCCTCGGTACCAACTCTTTGTTGCTCGATATGACCGAGGTGAGTCACTTCGCCGGTGCCGGTATCGCGTTGTTGTATGGGTTCGACGAGGACTGCCGCGCGGCTGGGGTGCAGTGGACATTGGCCGCCAGTCCGGCGGTGAGCGATCTCCTGGACGACGACGACCACGAGGCCGGATTCCCGATTGCCGGGTCGGTCCGCGCGGCGCTGCGCAGCCTGGCCGACGCGATCGTCAGCCGGCGTCAGCTGGCGCTACCGCTGATCAAGCACACGGCCTAGCGAGCACGCCACAGCCTCGCAGTCCCGACGACTGCCAGCACTCCGGCGATCATCGCCAGCAGCATCGCCAGCAGCAGCAGCTGAGGATCATAAACCAACGACGTGGTCGGCGGTTGCCCGTCCATGATGGGCGCGACGCCCACGATGTGACGCGCATGCGACCAACTCGCCCCGACACCCACCAGCGCCGCGCAGGTCAGGCCGAGTTCGACCAGAGCCCGGTAAGAGGCGATCACTGCTCCGACCCGTCGTCGTCGTGATGATCGAGATCCGTGGCGTCCGATCGGGCCGGCTCCACCCGCTCCTGCACCAGCGGGGTCAGCGCGTCGCGAAGGTGACGATGGCGTCGCGCCCAGGCCTGCGCGGAACGGCCCTCGGTGAGCTTCAGGCCGATGCCCGTACGGCCGCGCGGCACCCCGAACAGTTCACCGAGCGCCCGCGACTCCTGCCACTTCGCCAGCGGCTTGTCGGACTTCACCGAATTCTCGGGCTCGGGAAAGACCTTGACGATTTCGCGCAACAGGATGGTCTCGGTGCCCTGACGCAAGGCGTCGTGGGTCAGTTCGACGGAAACATGGATCCGCGCGGCCTTTATCTGCAGCCCGATGAACGCCGACACCATCACCAGAAAGATCGCCGGGACCCACAGCGATATCGCGGCGCCACTCCACATTTCAATCAGGATCATCGACGCCGCGGCGGCGGGACCGCTCAGCACCCAAAGCCAGCTGGCGCCGGGTTCGTAGAACAGCGGCTTGGGGTTGAACTCCCTCGCTGTGGTCATTGGAGCCTCATCCCGCAAGCCAACCCGCCGCTTCGGCGGCCCAATAGGTGAGCACGATATCCGCTCCGGCACGGCGGATGCTGACCAGTGATTCCAGCGCCGCGGCGCGCCCGTCGATCCAATTGTTCGCTGCCGCAGCGCAAATCATCGCGTATTCCCCCGACACTTGGTAGGCGGCTACCGGCACCGGCGACACCTCTGCCGCGGCCGCCACCACGTCAAGATAGCCCATCGCGGGTTTGACCATGATGATGTCAGCGCCCTCGTCGATGTCCAATTCAATCTCGCGCACCGCTTCGGCGACGTTGCCGGGTTCCTGCTGATAGGTGCGACGATCACCGGACAGGCTGGAGCTCACCGCTTCCCGGAACGGCCCATAGAACGCCGAAGCGAACTTCGCGGCGTAGGCCAGGATCACCACGTCGGTGTAGCCCGCGGCGTCCAGGCCGTCGCGAATGGCGCCCACCTGCCCATCCATCATCCCGCTCGGACCGACCACGTGAGCACCAGATTCCGCTTGCGCCACAGCCAATTTCACGTAGCGGCTCACGGTGGCGTCGTTATCGACCCGGCCCCGCGCGTCGAGGACGCCGCAGTGCCCGTGGTCGGTGAACTCGTCGAGGCAAGTGTCTGCCATCAACACCGTGGAGTCACCGAGATCCTTGGCCAGGTCGCGAAGAGCGACGTTGAGAATGCCGTCAGGATCGGTACCCGCCGAGCCGGTTGCGTCTTTGTCCTGGTCGCGGGGCACACCGAACAGCATCAGCCCGCCCACCCCGGCCGCCACGGCGTCGGCGGCAGTGCGGCGCAGCGAATCCCGGGTGTGCTGCACGACATCAGGCATAGACGGGATCGGCCGCGGTTCGTCGATCCCGTCGGCGACGAACATCGGCAGCACCAAATGCCTTGGCTCCAAGGATGTTTGCGCCACCAAGCGACGCAACGCGGGGGTGGAACGGAGCCGACGCGGGCGCTGCCGCGGGTAACCGCCCCCGCTCATGAGTGGCGACCCGCTGCGCCCGGCTTCGCCGAGCTGGCGATCGCCATCTAGCGCCTGCGGCTCTTCTTGCGCGGAGGTGGCAGCGCGCCCTCGGCGCGCAACCGCGCGGCATGTTCGGCCAGCGCGTCGACCAGTGGGCCGATGGCAGCCGTTTCGGGCTGCACATCCACCCGCAAGCCGAACTCGGCAGCGGTCTCGGCAGTCTTGGGGCCGATGCAGGCAATGATGGTGCGCGCGTGCGGTTTACCGGCGATGCCGACCAGGTTGCGCACCGTCGAGCTGGAGGTGAAGCACACCGCGTCGAAGCCACCCGTCTTGATCATTTCGCGGGTAGCCGCCGGCGGGGGTGCCGCGCGCACCGTCCGGTACGCGGTGACATCCTCGATCTCCCAACCACGTTCGCGCAGTCCCTCGGCCAGCGTCTCGGTGGCGATGTCGGCACGCGGCAGCAAGACCCGGTTGACCGGGTCGAAAATGCTGTCGTAGGGCGGGAAGTCGTCGAGCAGACCAAGCGAGGACTGTTCCCCGGCCGGCACCAGCTCGGGGCTGATCCCGAAGGCCCGGACTCGGTCGGCCGTCGACTCACCGACGCAGGCGATCTTCACCCCGGAGAACGCGCGGGCGTCCAGCCCGAATTCGCCGAACTTCTCCCACACCGCGCGTACCGCGTTGGTGGAGGTGAACACCACCCACTGGAACCGACCGTCGACCAGTCCCTTGACGGCCCGTTCCATCTGGGCGGGACTGCGCGGCGGCTCGACGGCGATGGTCGGCACCTCGACCGGCAGCGCGCCGTACGACGTCAACCGCTCGCTCATCTCGCCGGCCTGGTCCTTGGTGCGCGGCACCAGCACGGTCCAGCCGTAGAGCGCGCGGCTCTCCCACCAATTCAGCTTCGAGCGACTGTGCACCGTCTTGCCGATGGTCACCACCAGCGGTCCGGTCAGCGGGCCCGCGGGGTCGCCGGCGCCGGCCACGATCGCCGGATCGGTCAATCCGTGCAGCGTGGTTTCGACCGAGCGCTGCTGACAGGTGGTGCCCTGCGAGGTCACCACGCACGGCGTGGTCTCGGCCAGCTCGTGCTCGATCAGGGTGCGGGCCGCGTCGGCCAGATGCGTCGGGGTGGCCTGCAGGATCAGCGGTCCGGGAGCCGCCGCAAGCGCCTCCCAGTCCACGTCGCCACGCACGTCGGCAACCGTGTGCGAGGAGCCCAGCGGTAGGCCCGCATAGGTCGGCACCGCGCTGGTTGCGGACAGGCCAGGCACGATCTCGATGTGCAGGTGAGTGCGCGCGACGGCATTCACCTCGCTGATCACCGCGTCGAGCGTCAGGGGGTCACCGGCCACCAGGCGCACCACGTCGACACCCGTGCGGGCCTCGGCGGTCAGCGTCTTGGCAACATCGGCGGGCTCACCCAGCGCCGGGCGGATGTCAGCGCCGCCGGACAGCACCGTGGGCGCAGCCTGAGGCGGATCGCCGTCGGGTGATCCATCGGCCGGCCCGGGGGGCGGTTCGGCAGGTGCCGGGCCCGAGACGGGCGGCAGGTCCCTGCCGATCAGTGCCAGCACCGGTGCGGGTACGTCGGGATCGGTGAACACCAAGGCGGCGTTGGTCAGTACGGTCGCCGCCCGCGTGGTCAACAATCCCGGGTCACCCGGGCCGGAGCCCACGAACGTGATGCGGCCCGGTCTCGGCTTGCGCCCTCGCGTCGTCATTGTCGCTCCCACGTCACTCTCATTCAGTTTCCTTGCGCGGAATCTCGCCGCGCCTCTCCGATCAGCTCTCCGGCGCCCAACTCCAACAGCTCCGCGGCCACCGAGAGCCCCAGCTCTCGTGCCCGCTCGGGGGCGCCGATGCCGGACGCACGGATCACGTCGGATCCATCCAGCGCCGCCACGCAGCCGCGCAGCGACAGCTCGTCGAAGACGCGACCGTCCTCATCGATGGACTCGACCACCTCGGCGATCGCTCCCACCGGTGCGGAGCAACCCGCCTCCAGTTCGGCCAACAGAGTTCGTTCCGCGGTGACCGCCACGCGCGTCTCGGCGTCGTCCAACTCCGCCAGCACTGCCGCTAGTCCGCTGTCACTGGCACGGCATTCGACGGCGAGCGCTCCTTGAGCCGGTGCTGGCAACATTTGCACCGCCTCTAGCGTCTCGGTGACATCAGCGAGACGGCCCAGCCGGGCCAGACCGGCCCGGGCCACCACGATGGCGTCAAGATCACCACTTCTTACCCTGTTCAACCTGGTATCTAGGTTGCCTCGTAGGGGGCGGATTTCCAAACCGAGACCCAATGCTCTAAGCTGCGCGGCCCGCCGCGGGGACGACGTCCCCACCAGCGAACCTGCCGGCAACTCCCCGAGCACCAGTCCATCGCGGGCCACCAGCGCGTCACGCGGATCGTTGCGGGTGGGTATCGCCGCGATCGTGAACCTGGGGTCGTCAGCGGTGGGCAAATCCTTGTGCGAATGCACAGCCGCGTCGACACGGCCATCCTGAATGGCCTCGCGCAATGCGGTGGTGAAAACGCCCACACCCAGACTTTCGATGGGCGCCGACGACTGGTCACCAGCTGTGCTGATGATCACCAACTCCGCGGGGTGGCCGTTGGCGATCAGAGCGTCTCTGATGAGGGAGGCCTGGGTGGTGGCCAGCAGACTGCCCCGCGTACCTAAGCGGATCACGTGCGCCAATCGACTACTCAGCGGATTGCTTTGGGCCGCCGGGCGCCGGATGGGTGTGGGTGCCAGCATCGAATCCCGTTGACACCACTGGCAATTCACCCGCCGTGGCGACGGCGTCGACGGCGGTCTGGTCGAGTTCGAAAAGCTCGCGCAGGGCTTCGGCGTAACTGTCGCCGCCGGGGGCGCTGGCGAGTTGCTTGATGCGGACCGTGGGCGCGTGCAGCAACTTGTCCACCACCCGCCGGACGGTGCGAGCAACCTCCTCGCGCTGGCCGCTCTCCAGCCCCGGAAGCCGGTTTTCCAGACGCAGCAACTCCGCTTCGACGACGTCGGCAGCGCGCTGGCGCAACGCGGTCACCGTCGGGGTCACCTCGGCCATCCGCTGTCCCGCCAGATAGGCGGCAACCTCGGCGGCCACGATGTGGCGCGCCTGGTCGACGTCGCCGGCAGCGGCGTGAGCCGCGGGTTCATGTTGGATGCGGTCCACGTCGACGACCCAGACACCCGGGAGTCCGGCCACCGCGGGATCGACGTCGCGGGGCATGCCCAAGTCGCAGATCAGCAGCGGGCGGCCAACTTCGTCGCGGTGCCCGCCAGCCAGCGCGTTGTGGACGTCGGCCAGGGAAACCACGGGGCTCACCGCGCCCGTACAGCTGACCACGACGTCGGCGTCCGCCAGTGCGTCGGCAAGCCGGTCAAGCGTCAACGCCTGAGCTCGCACGCCCGATTCGCGGATCTTGCGGACCAGCCGTTGTCCGCGGGACAGCGACCGGTTGACTACCAGGATCTGGTCGATGCCGGCACGGATCAGGTGTCCCGCCGACAGTGCGCCCATCGCCCCGGCGCCGACGACCACCGCGGTTTTGCCCGCCAGCCCGTCTACCTTGCGTTCGGCCATGCCCAGCGCGACCGAAACCACCGAGGCACCGGCAGCGTCGATGGCAGTTTCGGAATGCACCCGCTTACCCACCGACAGCGCGCGTTGGGCCAGCTCGTGCAGCACCCGCCCGACGGTGCGGTTGGCCTCAGCGGCCGTGTAAGCCCTGCGCACCTGACCAAGCACCTGCTGCTCGCCGACCACCGCGGAGTCCAGACCGCTGGCAACGGCGAACAGGTGCTCGACGGCCGCCTCGCTGTAGCGCACGTAGGCGTATTTGGTCAGGTC
Organism: Mycobacterium sp. Dal123C01; assembly: GCF_052566995.1. Lineage (NCBI taxonomy): Bacteria > Bacillati > Actinomycetota > Actinomycetes > Mycobacteriales > Mycobacteriaceae > Mycobacterium > Mycobacterium sp. Dal123C01. The sequence goes on from NZ_CP199580.1 coordinate 484,908, forward strand.
GCCCATCGACATTCCGGAGTATTCCGACAGCACCTGCCCGATTACCGCCAGCCCGCCGTGGAACGCATCGACCACCGCGTAGACCTCGACCCGGTTGCAGGTCGAGAGCACCATGGCCTCGGTGACCAGCGGCGATTGCAAGACACGATCGACGATCTTGTTGCGATCGGATTCGTCGATGCTGAGCTGTTCCAGAACGGAGACCGGCGCACTACGGTGCGAAACCCCGAAGAGCAAGATGCTCACGGCAGCATCACCTGGCCAGCTCCCTCGCTACTCCAGTAACCAAACTGGTGTCTACGGTAATGGTTTATTCGGTGGGCTACCAAATAATGAGTCAGCTCCGACCAAGCTCTGGGCCCGCAGCGTTAACGGGCAAGGTCGGCACGCAGCCGCGGTTCGTCGATTTCCCAGTAACTGTGCTCGCGGCTATCCAGCAAAATCACCGGCAGACGGTCGCCGAACTCGGCCCGCAGCCCGGGATCGCCAGCCGCGGCCGCGGTGTCGACGTCGGTGGTAGCGAGGTCGAAATCCAGCTCTCCGGCCAGTTCAGCAAGCCGCGCGTAGGCCCGCGCGCAAACGGTGCATCCCTCGCGGGTCAGCAGCTCCACCTTCGGGCGGCCCGTGGCCTGAGTCATGGCACCAGTGTGGCATCGGCGCCGAGCCGCGAGCCGGCGTCGGTGGCCTCAGGGTGAATTGTGGGCCGGGCCGCCGATTATTAGGTTGCGGCTATGGCTGCCGAGACCAATCTGCGCGTCGATCCACTGGTCATGCATGGATTTGCCCAGGCGCTGCGCGGCGGTGCCGAGAGTCTGCGCAATCAGCTAGCCGAGCTGGACGGCCAGGTCGGCGAGATGCTGGGCGGCTGGCAGGGCGGATCGGGCAGCGCCTACTCCCGCGCGTGGGAGCTCTGGCACCGCGGGGCTCGCGAGGTCGAGACCGGATTGTCGATCCTGGCGAGCGCGGTAGCCCAGGCCGGTGCGGGTTTCGAGCACAACGAAGCTGTCTCCACCCAAGCGATTCGGCAGGTGCACGATGGTTGACGCATTTCGGGTAGATCCCCAGGCGTTGTCCGACGCGGTGCAGCGGATGGCCGAATTTCAGCGCTATGCCGAAAGCGCGATCACCGAAATCGACTCTCTGGTAAGCAATTTGCACGCCACGTGGTCGGGTGAGGCGGCGACAGCCCACGCACAAGCCCACCAACATTGGGCTCGCGGCGAGGCGATGATGCGCGCGGCGCTGGCTCAGTTGCGGACGGCGGGCACGACGGCGCACGGCAACTACACGGGCGCCATGTCAACGAATTTGGCGATGTGGTCGTGAGCTAATGGCCCCCCTGGGAGTCGACCCGGTGGCTCTGGACGGAGCAGGCTCCGAGGTGGTCACCGCCGCCGAGGGGTTGGCATCGGTGATCTCGACGTTGATCGCGGCGCTGTCGGGATGTGCCGGGATGGCCGGCGACGATCCCGCCGGCGCTGCGCTGGGCCACAGCTACGATAGTTCGGCATCCAAGCTCGTCGACGCGATGGTGACCACCCGAAATGGGTTGTGCGGACTCGGTATTGGTGTGCGGATGTCGGCGCACAACTACTCGCTGGCCGAGGCGATGTCCACATTGGCGGCAGCGGCAACCCGTTGCCGACGCCGCCCTCGCCCGGACCGACGTCAGCTGGCTCTCCGCCGTCGTCGGCCGAAGGCAGTGACGGCGCACCGCCGGGCTGGGGTTGGGTGGCTCCGTATCTCGGGATGATCTGGCCGAGTGGTGATTCGGCGAAGTTGCGCGCCGCGGCCGCCGCATGGAGTGCGGCGGGCACCCAGTTCGCGCTCGGCGAAATCCTCGGAACCGGCGCTCCGATGGGAGCTATTCGCGCCCAACACATTCCGGAGGGCGCGGACATCGATCGCGCCTTCTCCGATGCCTATAGCAGCACTACCAGCCTCGTACAGCAGTGCCAGCAGATCGCGGCCCAGCTCACTAGCTATGCGGCCAAGGTCGACAAGGTGCATGCGGCGATCCTGGATTTGTTGGCCCGCATCTGTGATCCGCTGACCGGGATCAAAGAGGTCTGGGACATCCTGACCGACGAGGACGAAGACGAGATCAAAAAGATCGCCGACGACATCCGCACGGTGGTCGACAACTTCCGGGCCGAGGTGCAGGCACTGGAAGCTCAGATCGCCGCCACCCTCGCCGAGGCGACGACGATCGTCACCACGATGGCCGACTATGCCTCCCGGCAGTGGGATCAGTTCCTGCACAGCACGAGCGTGGGCCACGCCATCGATCGTGTTGGCCACGGCGCCAAAGAGTTTGGCGACGAGGCCCTCGGATTCGGCAAGGGGTTACGGGGCATCAGTCAGGTGCGGCTTCTGTTCGACCCGGTGGGCTACTTCCACGATTTGAACGGCATGGTCCTGGGTGCTGCGCCGCTCGTCGGCTTGGGCCCCGACGGTGCGCCATCGGTCTGGGACTCGTGGAAAACGGCGGGCAAGGATGTCTCCCACTGGGACCAGTGGGACACCGACCCTGCCGGGGCCTTTGGGCGGACGCTGTTTGACGTCGCCACGTTTGCCCTGCCCGGCGGGCCGCTCTCGAAGTTGGGCACGAGGAGCCGCGCCGCTCTCGATGCGATCAAGGGCTTCAAGAAGCCGCCGGTGCCCAAGCTTCCGGAACCGCCAGCGATCAAGCCGCCCGAGGCACCTAAGCCGCCCCCAGCACCCGAACAGGCGCCCGGCGCCAAGCCGCCGGAACCGGGGAGTCCCGCACCACCGCCCAAGCCGGGCCCAGCCCCGACCGGCACCCCGCCGCCGCACAGCCCAACCGAGCCCAAACCGCCAGCCCCGCCGCCGGTTAGCGCGGGCAAGCCATCGGTACCCGCGGAATCCTCGCCAGTTCCCCATCCGCATGAGTCCGTGCCCGCCCGAGTGCCCGTCTCACCGGGCGGGAGTCCGGGCGAACCGGTTCCCAACACCGCGACCCCAGCGGCGTCTGCGCGTACAGCTTCTCTGCCCTCGGCTTCTATGCCCTCAGCGCCGCATCTGCCGTCACCGGCGTCGGGGCCCATGGGCGGCGGAGCCCCCGCCGAAGCGCCACTCCCCCACGGCGGGGCACCCCAGGCCGGCGAACCGGGCGCGCATGAACCCCACCAACCCCCGCATCCCCCGGGCGAAGGCGATGGTCCGCCACATCAGCCCGGCGACGGCAGCAACCATCCAATCCCAATGAGCGCCTTGACCTCGGGTGATCTGTCGGCACTGGCCGATTACACTGGGTCTGGCTACCAAGACCTAAATAACGCTCTGAGGAGCGACGCATTGGACGCATCTCAACAGGCGCGTATTGACGCACTAAATCGAGCGTTGGAGAAACTCCCGGCGTATGAAGGCCCGGTCGTTCGTGGCACGAACCTCCCGCCTGAGGTACTCGACGGTTATGAACCCGGCGAAGTCATTACGGAACCCGCATTCATGAGCACCACGACGAATCCTGCGGTAGCGCAGTCGCCAACATTCGGCGGGAATGTCGAGTTCCGGATTTTGTCCACCACAGGGCGAGATATTTCTTCTGTATCGATGTTCCCCGGCGAGGAAGAGATCTTATTTCCACCCGGCGCAAAATTCTATATTCTAAGTAAAACAGTGGACCCGCAAACAGCTCGAACGATTATCGAAATGATTGAGCGATAGGTAATTCATGATCTGCAAAAAGAAAGGGGAGCTTTCAAGATGAGCAAGAAAATTGCTGGGAAGACCTTTTCCACGCCCGAGGAAGCCGGCGTTACGCCGCCAACAGAGGCGGAGGTGGCACGCGCAAGGAAGCTCTTCGACGAGTTTCAGCGAAAAGTGGACGCTGTAGAGCCGCAAGATCGAGTCAAGGAAGTCTCACCAAAATTTTGGGACGACGTGTCGGGCACTGAGTACGACAAGCAACAAAAGAGCTGAAAGGTTCGACGCCTGATGACGCCGTCCGCTCGAGGACTCCAGCAGGCAAAAGAGTAAACCGTTGACGACCCTGTTGGAATTTTTTGTGAAGTACCTGGATTTCTTGTACCTGGATCCGAGTTGTCGAATTACCGATTCCAGGACGTCGGGCGTCGCAACTAACGGGGCGTCATTGACGCTGACAAATTCACTCACGAGCTGGCAGATCTCTAATGACCGTGGACAGATCCTGTTCGGGGTCGCTCCGACTAAGTTAGCAGCCGAGCCGCGAAACTGGTTCCGGCTATCGACCATTCGAGAGCACCTCGATAATTACGATGAGACGAACACGGTGTCTGCAACTGGGCAAGCGGTGTGGGCCCGCAATAACCTTGGTCGGATCGACGAATTGTTTGCCGACGCTGCAGCGTCCGAGTCTTGCGAGGAACTTACGGCGCTGGAAAATGCGAACGCAGTAAAATACTGGGGTCGGCCATAGACGTAGAACGGGCGCGACGCATCGACCCACGGATACCAAACCCTAAGTCCCCGAGGATGTTTCGGCAACTGAGCCGAACGCTGTCAGGCTGGCAGCCGTCGTGACACCAAACGATGCCAGAGGCGTAAACCTGCCCCCCGCATCTGCCGGATAGGGTTGATAGCGGCCGCAACACCGGCCACCGGGCGGCACGGCGAGCTAGGAGGAGTGGCGATGACTTCCCCTGAGTCGGGTGGGTCGAACGGCACAGACCCCGCCGTCCGAGTTGAGCTGGAATCGGTGGTCGCCAACGCCAGCGCCGCCCGTGCGCTCGAGGGTTTACAGGAAGCGGCCGCCGCCGAGGGTGGCCCGCAGCCGCCGATCGACCTGACCGCCGCCGCGTTCTTCGACGTGGATAACACGCTGGTGCAGGGCTCCTCCGCGGTGCATTTCGGTCGCGGCCTGGCCGCGCGCAACTACTTCACTTATCGCGACGTACTCGGATTCATCTACGCGCAGGCCAAGTTTCAGCTGCTCGGCAAGGAGAACAGCGACGACGTCGCCGCTGGTCGGCGCAAAGCCCTTACCTTCATCGAGGGTCGCTCGGTCGAGGAGCTGGTCGCCCTGGGCGAAGAGGTCTACGACGAGATCATCGCCGACAAGATCTGGGCCGGCACCCGCGAACTCACCCAGATGCACCTCGACGCCGGCCAGCAGGTGTGGCTGATCACGGCAACGCCGTACGAACTCGCCGCGACCATCGCGCGCCGGCTGGGCCTGACCGGTGCGCTGGGGACGGTCGCCGAATCGGTCGACGGGATATTCACCGGCCGCCTGGTCGGCGACATCCTGCACGGCCCCGGCAAGGCGCACGCCGTGCGGTCGCTGGCGATCCGCGAGGGCCTCAACCTCAAACGTTGCACGGCCTATTCCGACAGCTACAACGACGTCCCCATGCTGTCGCTGGTGGGCACGGCGGTCGCCATCAACCCCGACGCCCGACTGCGCGGCCTGGCCCGCGAACGGGGATGGGAGATCCGCGACTTCCGAACCGCCCGCAAGGCCGCCCGGATCGGAGTCCCGTCGGCACTGGCGCTCGGCGCCGCGGGCGGTGCGCTGGCGGCGTTGGCGTCGCGCCGCCAATCACGCTGATAAGCTGCGCCGCTGAGCAACAATTCGAGTGGAGAGCGGCAAAGCCATGACAACTCCAGTAGGAGCCGAAGGGCTCATCGGCAGCCACTATCGGGCGCCGGATTACTTCGAGGTCGGACGCGAGAAGATCCGGGAGTTCGCGGCCGCGATACAAGACGACCACCCGGCGCACTTCAGCGAGGCTGACGCCGCCGAGGCCGGGTACCCGGCCATGGTGGCCCCGCTGACGTTCCTGGCGATCGCGGGACGGCGCGTGCAGCTGGATATCTTCACCAAGTTCAGCATCCCGATCAACATCGCCAGAGTCCTGCATCGCGACCAAAAGTTCCAATTCCATCGCCCGATGCTGGCCCACGATAAGTTGCACTTCGACACCTATCTAGACTCGGTGATCGAGTCCCACGGCACTGTCATCGCGGAGATCCGAAGCGAAATCACAGACGCCGAAGGGAAACCGATCGTCACCAGCATCGTTACGATGCTGGGCGAGGCGGCACAACAAGAAGCCGGCGCTGAAGCAACCGTCGCCGCAATTGCGTCCATATCAGCCGGAAAGTAGGGTCGATTTAATGACGTCCCAGGGGGAAAAGGGTGGCACCACCCAGCTAAAGCCACCAGTCGAAGCAGTCCGCTCCCACTACGACAAATCAAACGAGTTCTTCAAGCTCTGGCTTGATCCTTCGATGACCTACAGCTGCGGCTACTTTGACGAGAATCCGGACCCGCAGCATCTGACCAAGACGCTGGAAGAGGCGCAGTACGCCAAACGCAAGCTCGCGCTGGACAAGCTGAACCTCGAGCCCGGCATGAAGCTGCTCGACATTGGCAGCGGCTGGGGCTCGACGATGCGGCACGCGGTGCAGGAGTACGACGTCGACGTGATCGGCTTGACGCTCAGCGAGAACCAGTACGCCCATTGTGTGGCCGAGTTCGAAAAGATGGACAGCCCCCGCCGTAAAGAGGTGCGGATCCAGGGCTGGGAAGAATTCGACGAGCCGGTCGACCGGATCGTGTCGCTGGGTGCGTTCGAGCACTTCGCCGACGGCGCAGGTGACGCCGGGTACGAGCGCTACGCCACCTTCTTCAAGAAGTACTACGACTTGCTGCCCGACGACGGCCGCATGCTGCTGCACTCGATCGTGGTACCCACCGCCGAAGAGGGCAAAGCGATGGGCTTGAAGGTGAATATGACCCTGCTGCGGTTCATCAGTTTCATCCTCAAGGAGATCTACCCCGGCGGTAAATTGCCGCAGATCAACCTGGTGGACAAGTATTCGACCGAGGCGGGCTTCAAGATCGAGCGTCACCACGAGATCGGTAAGAACTACGTACCGACGCTGACCGCCTGGGGGGATGCCCTCGAGGCGCACAAGGATGAGGCGATTGCCCTAAAGGGGCAGGAGACCTACGACATCTACTTGAAATACTTGCGTGGCTGCTCGGATCTGTTCCGCGACGGCTACACGAACGTTTGCCAGTTCACGTTGGTCAAGTAACCGCTTGCACGTAGAACGCCCCGGTGCCGACTGGCGCCGGGGCGTTTGCATATCTGCGGAATGCGCCCGCCGCCGGATTGCTCAGCCGCCGGATTGCTCAGCCCAAGAAAATGTTGCGACGCCCGGCCAACAGCCGGTACAGCGTCTGCTGGATCGTCTCGCGCACCTGATCGGTCAACTCGAAGGTGACCATCGGGTCCTCGGCGTCTGACGCGGCGTAGTCGCTGGTGTAGATCGGCTCACCGAACGCGATACGCCACTTCGACGGCAGCGGCACCAGGCCCGCCGGACCGGCCAACGGGAACAGCGGGGTGACCGGGAAGTAGGGCAGGCCGAACAGTCGCGCCAGTAGCTTCACGTCGGTGAGCATCGGGTAGATCTCTTCGGACCCGATGATCGAGCAAGGAATGATCGGCGCTTTGGTGCGCAGCGCTGCCGTCACGAAGCCGCCGCGTCCGAACCTCTGCAGTCGATAGCGGTCCTCGAAGGGCTTACCCAAGCCCTTGTAGCCCTCCGGGAACACCGCGGTGAGTTCGCCGGCGGCCAGCAGTCGGTGCGCATCCGTGGTGCAGGCCATGGTGTGGCCCGCCTTGCGCGCGGCTCCGCCAATCAGGGGTAAGTCGAACACCATGTCGGCGGCCAGCAGCCGCATGTCCCGCTGGGCCGGATGCTCGTCGTGCACCGCGACCGACAACATCAATCCGTCGAACGGCAACACCCCGGCGTGATTGGCCACCAACAGCGCGGCACCTTCGCTCGGCAGGTTCTCGATTCCGCTGACCTCGACCCGGAACCACGACTTGAAAAAGAATCTCAGCAAAGGCCGAACGATGGCGTTGTTGAAGTGCGGATCGAACCCGAACTCGTCGACGGTGTAGTCGCCCGTCAGTCGCTGGCGGAAGAATCCGGTGACTGCGGCGACCTGTTGGGCAAACTCGTTGAGCGGTGCGTCGGCTGACGAAGTCGAACCTCCGCCGCGGCGGTGCTCGTCGATTTCGCGAACCACTGCGGCGACCTGTTCGGCCGACGCGCCGCCGTGCGGATCGGCCAGCAACGAGGGATGTTGACGCGAGGCATCGGCACGTTGGACGGCTCTCCGGCGAGCTGCTACGCGACCCCTATTGCTATGCAGGGGAATAACATTCGCTCTGGTTTCACCCGCCACGATATCTACCTGACCCCACTCCACGGAATTGGATTTCGGCTACCCCAGCGCTGCGCTAAGGCTATGGCGCGACCTTCCATGGAGCGTACCCGATGCGGGTCAATTATGGGAGTCAAGCCACGACCGCGAACATAGTCATCAAACGCCTCCGCCGTCGTCCATTTCGGCTGGTAGCCGAGCTCGGAGTGCATCCTCGCGGTGTCCATGACTCGGCCATAACTTAGGTAATTGAATTGTTCACGATTGATCTCGGTGTAACGATTAGCCCGTCTCAGCGAATCCAGCGCCCACACACCGAAACCGGGTACCGGCAACGGAATCCGGCCCGCCCGCCGGATCGCCTGCGACAGCATGACGATGCCCTCGGCCCCGACGTTGAAGGTGCCGGCCTTGCCGGCCATCGCCGCGCGTTCGAGCGCACCCAACGCGTCTTGCTCGTGTAACAACTGCAATCGCGCGTCGCGGCCGAACATCGTCGGGACCAACGGTCCGGCCAGATACCGCGACAGCGTGGTGTCCATCGCCGGGCCAATCATGTTGGCCAGCCGCAGAATTGTCACCGCGATATCGGGCCGGCGGCGGCCCAATCCGCGCACGTACCCCTCGATGTCGAGGCTGTCCTTGGCGAAACCCCCGCGCAGGGGCCGACGGCTACTGCTGTCTTCGGTGAACATGACCGGATCGCGCGGACTCGACCCGTAAACCTCAGAGGTCGATTTCAGCACCACGCGGCGAACCGAGGGCGCTTTCTGACAGGCCGCGAAAAGTTGCATCGCGCCCATCACATTGAGTTCCTTCAACGCCGCCGTACCGCCGGAGCGCGGCGCATACGACGCCGCCGCGGCGTGCACCACCGTGTCGACGTCGCCGTTGCGAATCACCTTGGCTATGAAAGGATTCCGGATGTCGGCGCGGACGAACTCCGCCCGTCCCATCCGGCGCAGCATGTCCTTACTGGGGGCGATCGCATCCACGGCGATCACCGCTTGAATCAGCGGATTCTGCGCCAGCCGAGCAGTCAGGTAGCCGCCGAGAAAACGGCACGCCCCAGTGACCAGCACCACCTTGGGGTAGTGCATGGTGCTATCCGTGCTGTCGCCCGTTCCGGCGCTGCCCCCGCTCGACGAATCCACTCGAGTAGCCTAACGGCCGCGACAAGCCGCGGCGTTATGGCCGCGCGCCGGTCGACGAGTACGGAATATTGGCGGGACGGGACTTACTTGCCAAGTTTTCTGCGCTGCACCCGTGTGCGGCGTAGGAGCTTGCGGTGCTTTTTCTTCGACATACGCTTGCGCCGCTTCTTGATTACTGAACCCATGAACTCCGCTATCTGACCCGTGACCGCTTCTTAAGGACTGCTAAAGGACCAGGCCACTTTACCCGGCTGGACGCACCGAACACCAAACCGCCGGTCGCGTGACCACTCAAACGGCCACACGCCATGCTCGGCCTTGACCCGGTCCACCGCCGTCGCGCGGCGGGGCTTCGGCTCAGCCCGCGTCGAAGTACGACGTCTCCAACATGTCGTGGACGGCCTTGGCGTGCACCCGGAAGGAACGACCAACCCGAACCGCCGGCAGCTCGCCGTTGTGCACCAAGCGGTAAACCGTCATCTTGGAGACCCTCATCAGGGCCGCCACTTCCGCGACGGTGAGAAATTGTGTCCTGGCCTGCTGGCTATCAACAGAAGCGGTGTCCCGCTTTCCAGCGGAATCTCGCGCCGATGGCCCGTTCGTAGACGTCATCGCAACCCAATCATGTCAGGCCCACGCAATGCCATCGGCTTCCCCGCCGCAGGCACCCACACGGGCATACACAAGGAGAATAGCGGGACTAGTGTGGTTACTGGTACTGGTGGGGGATAATCATTTTGAAATCCTTAAATTATTCACTTGTAATTCTTAGCTGCTCAGAGCGCTTTTTGGCGGCCTGAACAGCCGCGTCGACGGCGATCCGAAGGCCCCCTCGTTCGAGTTCGCGCAGCGCAGCGGCGGTCGTACCGCCAGGCGAGGTCACCGTCGCGCGCAGCTGCGCCGCGGTGGCGTCCGCCGGTCTCCCCAGCGCCTCACCCCCAGGTGTCGGCGGCTCTTGATCCAGCCGTTCCAGTAGCAATGCCGCCGATCCGGCCATCGTCTGCGCCGTCAGACTGGTCGCCACGTCCCGGCTCAGGCCCGCCGCGACGCCGGCGTCCACCAGGGCCTCGACCATCAGGAAGAAGTACGCGGGACCCGAACCCGACAGTGCGGTCACCGCGTCCATTTGCGATTCCGGGACAGTCAGCACGCCGCCGACGGCGTCGAACAGCGCGGTGACCTCCTCGAGCTGCGGGGCAGTGACGAAGCGGCCCTTGGCCAGGGCGGTCACCCCCGCACCCACCACTGCCGCTGCGTTCGGCATCGCCCGGACCACCGGAGTCCCGGCCGGCAGTTTGGACTCGAAGTAGGTGATCGTGATCCCGGCCGCGATGGTGACGAAAACCTGCTCGGCGCTGTCGCCCTCGGCTGCGCCGGCAAGCCGGGCCAGCTCCCCCATCACCGACTCGACATCGGCGGGCTTCACCGCGACGACGACAAACGTCGCGTTTTCCACGGCATCGGTCAGCGAAGTCGTCACCAACACCGAATAGGTTTCGGCCAGGTACTTGGCGCGCTCGGGCACCCGTTCGGCCACCACCAGGTCTTTGACCTGCCGCCCCGCCCGAAGAAGGCCCGACAGCAAGGCCTCGCCGATGCTGCCACCACCGATGATCGCGATTCTCGCCATGCCGAAAGCATCGCAGACAGCCCGGCGTCCGCGGGTTACCGGGGCGCGGGCACCAACGCCAATTGACGGGACTGGACGACGAGTCGGCCCAGGCTGTCGACGACGATGTGGTCCTCATCGAACCAGTCGTGCCCGATCTCCAAGCAAGTGCAGATCACGCGCAACCAGCCGTCGGCGGGCAGGGCCCGAAGGAAGGCGGTGAGCTGAATCGTGGGCGCCCAGCCGGTGCGCTCCACGGCGAACGTCACCGGTGCCGATAGATCCCCGCACATCAGCGCAAAAAGCGCGTCAGGAGCAACACCACGTGGCCGTGCCCACATCTGCAGCACCGGGGGTCGCCCGTCGGTGCTGGGGGCGAGCGTCGACAGCAGTGGCCGGACATCGCACCCTTCGCCCAGATGCACCAGGCCGGCCAGCGGGCGGCCAGGCCCGATCGGTTCGATGTCGTCGGGCGGTTCTGGCGCCATCAGACCCACGACCGGGTTCGCGGACAGCAGCGGCGAAGTGTCGCCGCCCGGCGGAAAGTGCTCCGGCTCGCCGAGGTTGACCACGGCGTGGACGGCGGTGCGACCGCCCTGGACGAGTTCGACGTCGACGACGCTGATCCGACGGCCGCGCTTGCGGATCGACGTCACCAATTGCACTTCCCCCGGATCGGGCGCCCACAGATAGCTCGCCGACACCGCCACCGGTTCGAGGCCGGCCGAGGACCCGCCGCATGCGGTACGTGCGGCGTTGGCACACAGCGCCAGCATCGCGCCGCCGTGCACCTTGGGCCCGATGGTCCAGTGCTTGTTCAGCTCTCCCTCGAATACACCCGGATCGACCTCCCGCAAGGTCATTGCGGTGGTGAATAACGCAGTCATGGTCTCCTGAGGGGTAGCGGGACGGTCAGCGCATCAGATGCGTGCGGGCAAACTGCAACGATTCGGCGAGCATGGCTTCGCGCTCGTTGGCTGAGCGTGCGGTTGACGTGGACACCTCGAGGATGACGTGGCCGGCGAAGTGGCTGGCGGCCAGCATCTGACACACCTCGGCGGTGGGTTGGGTGCCACGCCCGGGCACCAGGTGCTCGTCGGCGGGCAGGCCGCTGCCGTCGCACAGGTGCAGATGCACCAGCCCCGCGCCCATCTGCTGCGCCATGTCCAGCGCGTCGGTGCCTGCGGTCGAGGTATGCGACAGATCCAGCGTGTAGTGCGCGTGGTTGCCGTCCAGTGGGTCGTAGGACGGCGCGAACGCCGAGATCGCCGGTCCTGGGCCACCGCCGCGCCTGCGCATCCGTTCCCGCGACTGGTCGGACCCGAAAAACCGGTCGGCCCGGAACGGGAACATGTTCTCCACGGCGACCATCACGTCACTGGACGCCTCGAGGGCCGTCACCTGTTCGGAGAATCCCTCGGCGTAGCGCCGTTGCCAGCGGAACGGCGGATGCACGACGACCGTCTGCGCGCCGAGTTCCTCGGCGGCCCGCACGCTGCGTTCCAGTTTGGGAACCGGGTTGGAACCCCACACCCGCTGCGAAATCAGCAAGCAGGGAGCGTGCACCGAGAGCACCGGCACGCGATAGCGCTGCGACAGCTTCTTAACGGCCTCGACGTCCTGGCTGACCGTCTCGCTCCAGACCATCAGCTCGACCCCGTCGTAGCCGAGCCTGGCCGCATACTCGAACGCGGCCTCGGCCCTCAACGGATAGACCGAGGCCGTGGACAGGCCGACTTTGATTGCTGGGCGCACTGTTCGTGGGTGACGCCTAGCCGGTTTGCATGGATAGGGCCAGCGGTCCCAAGGTGATCAGCGCCCCGACGGCCACCGCGATCAGCGTGCTCGCGATGTCCTCGGTTTTGCGGACCACCCGCACCCCGGCCACCAGGCCGAGGATGACCAGTACCGACAGCACCAGCGCCACCAGGCTGTTCCACCGCCACAGCTGGTCAAACGCGATGAACAGCCCGGCGCCGAATGCGACGGCGAGGATCGACTGCAGCACGATCAAGCTGCCGCGCCACAGCGCCTCGAGTTTGCCGGGCGCCGCGTGGGCCTCCCTGGGCTGGCCCGCAGGCGGGGCCTCAACGTGGGCGTGGTCCCGCTCAGGTGCTGCAGTCAGCGAGCTTGCGTCGGCTCCACCTCGCTCGTCGCTGCGCCGTCGAGCCACCTCATCGGCGAGGGTCTGACCGCCGAACAGAGTCGAATCCGAAGATTGCAGGTAGGACCGCACGTAGGCGGAATCCTCGGTCGCGAGTTCGGCTTCGCGCACGTCGGAGTCCATGACGTCCACCGGGATGTCGGCGTATTGCTCCAGCGGATCCGGACTCATGTGCTCGGCACCGGACGGCGACGGCGGCCGGCTGGCGGACTCCGGTTGCTCGGCTTCTCCTGCGTCAGACCGGCGCGTGGGCCGCGGGTAAGCGCTGCGCTCGGGCCCCAAGTGGGGCGCCGGAGGTGACGACTTGGGCCAACGCGGCTCCGATTCAGACCAGTACGCCGTCGTGGGCCGGTCTTCGTCGGCTGGTTCGGCGGCGGCGGGTTCCGAGACCGGTTCGGGGTGCTCTTCCAGCTCGGGTTCGGCAACGTGGACCGACCTGGTGGCCTGACGCTCTGTCGCGCCGTGCTCGGCGTCGTCGCGGATGATCGGAATTTCGCCGGTCAGCTCGGCGACGGTGACTGCGTCGCTATCGCCGCGCCGGCGGCGGCGCCGTCGGGTGACCGCCGGGGCGCCCAGGGTTCCATTCCTGGCCAGCAGTTCGGCCACCGAGATGGGCCGAGTGCCGGGGCTCTCGGTCTCGGAATGTGGTCCGGTCATGGTTTGTCGCCTCTCGATCGGTTGGTGTTCCGATCAACTCCGTGACCTCCAGCATTGCGCACCGAAGTCTCTACGAGGGCGGTTCCGTCGGCTTCGCTGTCGAGCTTGCGCAAGATGAGACCTTCCCGTAACGCCCACGGGCAGATATCTACCGTTTCTATCGACAGCGCTCTCATACTCGCCTCCGCCACCAGAGCGCCCGCCACGATCTGCGGCGCTCGCTCGGCACTGACTCCTTCCAATTCGGCCCTGTCAGCGGTGGTCATCCTAGAGATGAAAGATATGAGTTGCCTAAGCCCGTTGGCGGTCAGGGTTCTCTTCACCCGTGGTCCGGCGGCCGACGGCGCCGCACCGGTGAGCCGCGCCAACGAGCGGAAAGTCTTCGAGGTCGCCACCGCGAGGTCCGGGGCGCCGGCTTCGAGCACGGCCACACCGGCGTCGGACAGCTCGGCGTCCAGCCAATCGCGCAGCATCCCCACCCGGCGCCGCCCCGGCGGATCGTCGGGTAGCCACTCGCGGGTCAACCGCCCGGCGCCCAGCGGCAGCGACATGGCCACTTCGGGTTCCTCGTCGACACCGCTGGACAGCTCCAGCGAGCCGCCGCCGATGTCGAGGTTGATGATTCGCCCGGCGCTCCACCCGTACCAGCGGCGCACCGCCAGGAAGGTCAGCCGCGACTCGTCCACCCCCGTCAGGACTTGCAGCTCGACGCCGGTCTCTTTGCGCACCCGGCTCAGCACGTCGTCGGAATTCTCGGCGTCGCGGACCGCGGAGGTGGCAAAGGCCATCAGCTGCGCGCAACCGGAGCTGACCGCGATCTTGGCGAACTCGTCGATCGTGGAGATCAGCTTTTCAGCGCCGCGCTTGGTGATCTTGCCCGAGTTGTCGGTGGCCTCGGCCAATCGCAAGGTGGCCTTCGTCGAACTCATCGGCGTCGGATGCCCGCCGCGATGGGCATCGACCACCAGCAGATGGACCGTATTGCTACCCACGTCAAGCACGCCTAATCGCACGAAAACAACCTAGCGGGACGACCATGCGGTTCGGGTTGCGCCCCGCTGGGGAGCACAACATTGCGATGTCGCGGACAGCAATCTTTAGACGATTCGGGATCCGCTCATCCACGACCGCGCGGGCGGGAGTGTCAGCGGGTCAAACAACACGAATTTTGGTCTAACGTTGCATCCGTGGCGAATTCGCACCCCGAGCCCGGGCAGGAAGTTGAATTGGATTTTGCCCGTGAATGGGTGGAATTCTTCGATCCGGACAATCCGGAGCACCTGATCGCGGCCGACCTCACTTGGCTGCTCTCCCGCTGGACGTGTGTGTTCGGCACGCCGGCCTGCCGCGGTACGGTGGCGGGCCGCCCGGACGACGGGTGTTGCTCGCACGGCGCATTCCTGTCCGACGACGACGACCGCGCCCACCTGGACGACGCGGTCAAACAACTCACCGACGACGACTGGCAATTCCGCGAAAAAGGTTTGGGCCGCAAGGGTTACCTCGAACTCGACGAGCACGAAGGCCAACCCCAGTACCGCACCCGCAAATACAAGCAGGCGTGCATCTTCTTGAACCGGCCCGGCTTTGCCGGCGGTGTTGGCTGCGCCCTGCACAGCAAAGCCCTCAAACTGGGCGTCCCGCCGCTGACGATGAAACCCGAGGTCTGCTGGCAGCTGCCGATCCGGCGCAGCCAGGAGTGGGTGACCCGGCCCGACGGCACCGAAATCCTCAAGACCTGGATCACCGAATTCGATCGCCGCGGCTGGGGCTCCGGTGGTGCCGACTTGCATTGGTATTGCACCGGCGATCCGGCCGCCCATGTCGGCGCCAAGCCGGTGTGGGAGAGCCTGGCCGACGAACTCACCGAGCTACTCGGCTCCAAGGCCTACTCCGAACTGGCGGCAATGTGCAAGCGCCGCAGCCAATTAGGGCTCATCGCCGTGCACCCCGCCACCCGCATCGCCGAGTAGCCGGGCCGCCCAACCCCAGGTGCACCAGTGGACAACGACGCACGATCTGCGGCGGCCCCACGCTGGAAGGGCGGCGCCGGGCGCCTGGAAGTCTGGTACGCAACCCTGTCGGATCCGCTGACTCGTGCCGGCCTGTGGATTCACGGCGAGACGGTCGCGCCCACTCACGACCCCAGCCCCTACGCACATGGCTGGGTGACCTGGTTTCCGCCTGACGGCCCACCGCGCACCGAACGGTTCGGCCCCGAGCCCATCCATCCCGCGGTGGGTGCGGCCTGGTTCGACACCGGGGGCGTACGGGTGGGGCCCGAAGGGCTGACCGGGCGGGCCGGGGCGCTCGCCTGGGATCTGTCCTGGACGGACACCGGCGCGCCGCTGTGGACCTTTCCCCGCGTGGCGTGGGAACGCGAGCTGCTCCCCGGCGCGCAGGTGGTGGTCGCGCCGACCGCTGACTTCACCGGGTCGCTGACGGTCGACGACACCGGTCATCGCGTCGAGGCCTGGCGCGGCGCCGTCGCCCACATCTACGGGCATGGCAACGCCAAGCGCTGGGGGTGGATCCATGCCGACCTCGGCGACGGCGACGTCCTGGAGGTGGTCACCGCGGTGTCGCACAAGCCGGGACTGCGCAGGCTTGCGCCGATGGCGTTCATTCGCTTCCGTATCGGCGGAAAGGATTGGCCTGCAAGCCCTTTGCCGTCGCTCCGAATGCGCACAACGCTTGGTCTGCCGCACTGGCAATTGACGGGACGCATCGGGGAGCGCGACGTGTTCATCGGGGTCGATCAGCCCCCAGAAAGGTGCGTGAGTCTGCGATACACCGATCCCGACGGGGCCACCGCGGTGTGCACCAACACCGAGCAGGCCGACATTCACATCGAGATCAGCCATCGCGAGCATCGCACCCGGGTCGTCGACCACAGCTGGTCAGTACTCGGTACCGGGCATGCCGAGGTCGGTTTGCGTTAGGCGAGTGTGCGTCAGGGGCGCTGGCGGTGCGTCAGGGCGGCGAGTGTGCGTCAGGGGCGGGATAAAGCCGAAATTCCCGCCCTCAATGCACAATCGGCGCCCAGGACGCACGCTCAATTTCCGGCCGTTGGCTCCTCATCGTCCGCGTCGGCACTTCCGCGGCGCCCAGTCACCATTCCCATCAGGCCATCGTGGAACTTGCGCCACCGCGGCCTGCTTACCGCGCCGTCGACGGTGCCAGCCGGTGGCAAAAGCGGGGTGCGTTCGGCCTCAGAGCCGGCCGCCGTCCAGCTTGGGGGCACCGACAACGAACCGAGCGAGCCCGCCTTGCCAAAGCCAGGTGCTTCGACGTCAATTTCGAGGAAGCGCTGCAACGACTCGGATTTCTTATGGTCCTGTGCGCCACCTTTTTCCACGATCTGGTCACCCTAGCGCGGCCGAGGCTGTGGCTGCCGCCGACACGAACTCCGAGAGCGCCTCGGCATTCAGCTGGGGCTGGATTCCTGCCGTGCCCGCCAGGCCCGGCGTGCTCGCCAGCGGAGTAAGAAGCCCCAACCCGGACGCCGTCGGCGTGGCCGCGGGAACCACCGGAACGAAGATGCCGGTAGTGACGGCCCCGGTGTTGATGGCCGTGACGACGCCGCCGGCACCGGTGACGGTGACGCCGGAGCCGGCGGTGATGGTGCTGTCGGCAACGGTGACCGAGCCGCTCGCGACGGTGAAGGTACCGCTCTCGATCGTGGCGGTGCCGGAATTCAATATAAAGCTCGAACCGGCGTTGAAGGTGAAGGTGAAGCCGTTTTGGATAACGATGGTGGTGGTGACGGCGGTGATCTTGGTCGGGGTGTCGACGACAGTGACGATGCCGCCGCTGCCGATGGTGACGGTAACGCCGGCGTCGACGGTGACGGTGCTGCCCGGTCCGACCGAAATTGTGCCGCCCGGCCCGACGGGACTGCTATTGGCGGCGGTCGAGGCCATCTGAAGGACGGATTGGGTACGGGCGCTGGTGGTATTGCCCGTGGCCTGGGCGACCGCGCGGGCCTGATCAGCCTGCCCTGACTGGTTGGTGGTCCGGGGCGGTTCGTCAAAGGGTTGCAGCGTGCTCGCCGGCATGGAATCGGCTGCGTAGCCGTACATTGCGATGGCGTCTTGGACCCACATCTCCGTGTACTGGGCCTCGGTGGCCGCGATCGCCGGTGTGTTCTGCCCCAGGAAATTGGTGGCGATCAGCGCCATCAACTGCGCCCGGTTGGCCGCGACCAGCGGCGGGGGCACCGTCATCGCGAACGTCGCCTGGTAGGCCGCGGCGGCGGTGTAGGCCTGGGCGGCGGCCTGGGCGGCTTGGACCGCACTGAGCTGCAGCCACGCCGTAAACGGTGCGGCCGCGGCCGTCATCATCACCGATGACGGGCCAATCCACGCCTGGCCGGTCAGTCCGGAGACTTCAGAGGAGTAGCCGCTCGCGGTGGACTCGAGTTCGGCGGCCACCGCATCCCAGCCCGCAGCGGCGGCCAGCATCGGCCCGGCCCCGGGACCGGTGTACATCAACCCCGAGTTGACCTCCGGCGGCAGCAAAGCAAAGTCCATGTCCCACAGCCCTTTCCCCGCAGTTGACGTGCGATCGCCGGCCGGATAGGCCCCGCATCCGTAACTGACACACGCGTCAAATAACACTCACATAGAACCGCAGCCGCACGGCAAAGTCACTAGCATTAAATGTGACGAGGGTCACATTGACCGAGCTCAGCGGTTTCAACTAAAGACACAGGGCCACAACGGCTTTGCGGCTCGGCGGGGCGTTTGCTAAGCGTGTGCGTCAGCAAACAGCCGAAGCCGCGCCAGCAAAGGCGCCTGGCGAAAGGCGGCAAGAGTCGGGGCTCCTTGCCCGGCGTCGGGTGTGCATCCTTGGCGTTGAGCGTGTGCTCCGAGGGGCAGAGCGCCGGAATTCCCTCCCTCTGAACACAATCGGCTCCCTGAGTTCAGCTACAGCGAACTAGCCCTCGAGCTTGTAGCGTGGCCCCGCAGGCGGTTGACGTGGACGTCCAGTGCCTGGGGTGTTCGCCGACGTAGTCCGCGCCCCAGGCCCAATCGATCAGCTGCCCGCGGGTGAGCACGCGTCCACTGTTACGCATCAGGTATTCGAGTAGGTCGAATTGCTTGAGCGGCAAGGTAATTACGTCATCGTTGACCGACACGACGTGCCGAATACGGCGTGGCCACATCGTCGTCCGCGCAAAATTTCCAAGCCGACCACCGTGAACACTTGAAGAGGTTCTGCCACGCCCACCCGTCGTCGATCTCGACGACTGGGCATCGGCCGCCGATTTCATGACTCACGGTATGGCGGTCATACCGCCGAATCGGATATGGTATGTCGGCCATGCCAGCAATCGTCGTATTGGGAAATAGCTCATGGAGTTAACCGCATTTCTGTGTAACCACGCCGAGGCGCAAAACAACTTGTTGTACGTCCTGGGGGCCGGCATCGATCGGGCTATCATCCCTGCCGGACGCTCAGGACCCTTTAATATCGCATTCAGCCTCGGCATCATCGTTGAGGTCCCGTGGACGGCGACCAACGAGGAGCACACAGTCACCGTCGAATTGGAGGACGCGGACGGGCACCCGGTCGAGTTCCACAGGGGCCCAGACGAACGCGAGCCGTTCCGCGCCCAATTTCAATTCACCGTCGGCCGGCCGCGCCACCTTGAGGATGGCGAGACCCAGTCAGTTGTTTTTGCCGTCAACGTTCCCGTACTTCCGTTAGAGAAACTAGGGTCATACGTCTTCACCATTGGCATCGACGAGGCCGTCCTGCGCCGTCTGCACTACCGGCTGATTGGGCAGCCCGGTGTGACGGCTACGGGAACCGGTGTGACCACTAAGGGAAATTGGCCAACGGGATTCAGCAGCTAGCCGTCATAGCTGTTGGGCATCAGGTATCCCAGTAGGTCGAATTCCTTGAGCGGCAACGTGATTGCGTCACGCGCCGAATAGGGCCGGGTCACATAGTCGTCGGGCGCCGCTGCGCCGGCCGGAGTTGTCGAGGCGGGATCCGCCAAGCAGCCACTGGCCGATACCACGCAGCGGCGGGCCGCTCAGTCGCCCTCTGGGTGTTTTCGCGCGGCTCCCGGTGTTGGATTCTCGTCGTTATTCGCTTCGCCGCTGTCGTCTGTGTCGGCCTTGTTGCGGTCGGTCGCATCCAAAGGGGTGCCGCTCCCAGTCATCGTTGCCATCAGCGCCGCCTGAAACGCGTGGCCCGGTGGCCTACCTACGACGTCGGCCGGGGCATCGCTGCTAGCAGATTCAGAAGAAGAGACCGGTTCGACCGGCGAGGCGGCCATCGCCCAGCCCGGCGGCACCGACAACGACCCGAGCGAGGCCGCGTTGCCCACGCCCGCAGACGGAACGCCAGATGAGGTCCGCCGCGGCCCCAGCGACTGGCGGTGCGAATTACCCTCTGTCCCAGTACTTGCCACGATGTCCCCACCCCGCCCGGCGGGCGCTAGTTAGCACCGGATGACCGAAAACCAACAGCCCATCTACAATTCAGATCCTCATTCGAGCACAAGTAGATTGACGGGCAGAGTGGGAACGTTCTGCAGATCGTTCTCGACATCCGATATGGCGTAATCTAATTGAGCGAAAGCGCGATCCAATGAGTCGTCGACATCTAGCTCAGGAATTCCCCGGTTGTCCTCCGTTCCCGAGTCTCCCTGAATTCCCGAAAGTCCCGAAAGACCCGAGTTTCCCGCCAGGCTCGACGCACCCAACGCCTCGCCAAGCCCACCGGGCACCGGAACCGGCGCCGTACCCGGGGCGATGGTGACCGGCCCGATGATGCCCGCGGAGGTATAGCTCCCGCCGGGGCCCACGGTCACGAGCTCGCCGGGGCCCACGGTCAGGGCGCCGCCGGTATTGATGGGGACGGTACCGCCGGCATCCACCATCAGAGTGCTGCCGGTGTCGACGAGGAGAGTGCCGCCGGTATTAATGGTGACGGTGCCCCCGGAGCTGACGGTGACGATGCCACTGTCGGTGAGCACGCCACCGGGGCCGATGGTGAGGGTGCCGCTGTCGGTCAGCGCGCCGTCGACGCTGACGGTCAGGCTGCCACCGTCGGTCAGGCTGCCGCCGACGTTGACGGTCAGGGTGCCGCCGTCAGTCAAGCTGCCGCCAACGTTGACGGTCACGGTGCCGCTGTCAGTCACGGTGCCGCCAGCATTGACGGCCACGGTGCCGCCATCGGTGAGCAGGCCCCCGGAGTCGACGCTGACCGCGCCGCCGGAGTCCACGCTCAGGGTGCCGCCGGTGTTGACGGTGACGGTGCCGCTGTCGGTCAGGGTGCCCCCAGTGCTGACCGTCAACGAGCCGCTGTCGGCACCGGCGGTGCCGATGTTGAGCTGACCGGTGGAGCCGACGTCGATGGTGCTGCCCGTCAGGGTGACGCCGGTGCTGGAGCTGATATTGACGGTGCCGTTGTCGGTCAACGTCACCCCGGAGCCCAGGGTCAGGGTGCCGCTATCGGTCAGGACACCACCAGAGTTGACAGTGACGGTGCCGGCGTCGGTCAGGGTGCCACCCGAGTTGATAGTGACGGTGCCGCTGTCGGTCAGGACGCCCCCGGTGCTGACCGTCAGCGAGCCGCTGTTCGCGCCAGCGGTGCCGATGTTGAGCTGACCGGTGGAACCCACGTTGATGGTGCTGCCCGTCAGGGTCACACCGGTGCTGGAGCTGATATTGACGGTGCCGTTGTCGGTCAACGTCACGCCGGAGCCCAGGGTCAGGGTGCCGCTATCGGTCAGGACACCACCAGAATTGACCGTGACCGTGCCGGCGTCGGTCAGGGTGCCACCGGTGTTGATGGTGACCGTGCCGGCGTCGGTCAGGGTGCCGCCGGTGCTGATGGTGACCGTGCCGGCGTCGGTCAGGACGCCCCCGGTGCTGACAGTCAGCGAGCCGCTGTCGGTCAGGACACCACCAGAATTGACCGTGACCGTGCCGGCGTCGGTCAGGGTGCCACCGGTGTCGATGGTGACCGTGCCGGCGTCGGTCAGGGTGCCGCCGGTGCTGACCGTGACGGTGCCGCTATCGGTCAGGGTGCCACCCGAGCTGACCGTGACAGTGCCGGCGTCGGTCAGGGTGCCGCCGGTGTTGATGGTGACGGTGCCGCTATCGGTCAGGAGGCCACCCGAGCTGACCGTGACCGTGCCGCTATCGGTCAGGGTGCCACCCGAGCTGACCGTGACAGTGCCGGCGTCGGTCAGGGTGCCGCCGGTGCTGACCGTGACGGTGCCGCTATCGGTCAGGACGCCACCCGAGCTGACCGTGACCGTGCCGGCGTCGGTCAGGACGCCACCCGAGCTGACCGTGACCGTGCCGGCGTCGGTCAGGGTGCCACCCGAGCTGACCGTGACCGTGCCGGCGTCGGTCAGGGTGCCACCCGAGCTGACCGTGACCGTGCCGGCGTCGGTCAGGGTGCCACCCGAGCTGACGGTCAGAATGCCGCTATCGGTCAAGGTATGACCGGTGCTGATGGTCACGGAGCCGCTGTCGGTCAGGGTGCCGCCCGAGCTGACCGTGACCGTGCCGGCGTCGGTCAGGGTGCCGCCGGAGTTGACGGTCAGCGCGCCGCTGGAGCTGACGTTGAGGGTGCCCAAGTCGCTCACGACGCCGCCGGAGTTGACGGTGACGGTGCCGCTATCGGTCAGGATGCCGCCGGTGTCGATGATGACGGTGCCGCTGTCAGTCAGGACGCCGCCCGAGTTGATGGTGACGGTGCCGCTGTCGGTCAGGGTGCCACCAACGGTCAGGGTGCCGGTATCACCCGTAGTGGTGGTGCTGACGGTGAGCGTGCCGCCGTGCAAGACCGTGATCGCGCCGGAGTCGGTCACCGTGCCGCCAGAGCTCACCAACATGGTGCCGTTGTCGGTGAACACACCGCCGGAGCTGATGGCCAGGGTGCCGCTGTTGTTGACGTTAAAGCTGCCGTTAAAGATCACGGTGCCGCCATTGTCGACAACCAGCGTGCCGGAGTCGGTGATCGTGCCCTGGCTGCTGAGAAGGAAGCCAGCGTTGTCGACGGTGAAGGTGCCGCCAGGGTCGATGGTCAGGGTGCCATTGAGACCGACCGAGAATGTGTTGGCGTCGTTGACAACCCCGCCGCTTTCCACGTTCACCGCGCCGAAGTCCGACAGGACATAGTTGACGTTGAGGGTGCCGGGGTCGGTGAGGGTGCCGCCGACGTTGAGGGTGCCGCCGGCGTTGACGAAAAAGCTGCCGTTATCGGTGAGGGTGCCGCCGGCGTTGACGGTGATCGTGCCCGCGTCGTTCAGAATGTTGCTCACGGTGAGGCTGCCCGTGTCGGTGCCACCCTGGCTCACGGTGAGCGTGCCGCCACTGTTGACGGCTAAGTGGCCAGCGTCGGACAAAGTGCCGCCGCCGGTCACCGTGAGGCTGCCGGTGTCACCGGTAGTCGTGGTGCTCACGGTGAGCGTGCCACTGGAGTTGACGGTCAGGGTGCCGCTGTCGGTCAGGGTGCCACCCGAGCTGACCGTGACCGTGCCGCTATCGGTCAGGGTGCCGCCGGTGTTGATGGTGACCGTGCCGCTGTCGGTCAGTACGCCACCGGTGCTGACGGTCAGCGAGCCGCTGTCGGTCAGGGTGCCACCCGAGCTGACCGTGACCGTGCCGCTATCGGTCAGGGTGACACCGGTGTTGATGGTGACCGTGCCGGCGTCGGTCAGGACGCCACCGGTGCTGACAGTCAGCGAGCCGCTGTCGGTCAGGACACCACCAGAGTTGACAGTGACGGCGCCGGCGTCGGTCAGGGTGCCACCGGTGTTGATGGTGACGGTGCCGCTGTCGGTCAGGACGCCCCCAGTGCTGACCGTCAGCGAGCCGCTGTTGGCGCCAGCGGTGCCGATGTTGAGCTGACCGGTGGAACCCACGTTGATGGTGCTGCCCGTCAGGGTCACACCGGTGCTGGAGCTGATATTGACGGTGCCGTTGTCGGTCAACGTCACCCCGGAGCCCAGGGTCAGGGTGCCGCTATCGGTCAGGACACCACCAGAATTGACCGTGACCGTGCCGCTGTCGGCCAGGACGCCACCGGAGCTGACCGTCAGCGAGCCGCTGTCGGTCAGGGTGCCACCCGCGTTGACAGTCAGCGAGCCGCTGTCGGTCAGGACACCGCCAGAATTGACCGTGACCGTGCCGGCGTCGGTCAGGGTGCCACCCGGGTTGATGGTGACAGTGCCGCTGTCAGTGAGCAGGCCACCGGAGTTGACCGTCAGCGAGCCGCTGTTGGGGGCAAAGGTGCCGATGTTGAGCTGACCGGTGGAGCCCACGTCGATGGTGCTGCCTGTCAGGGTCACACCGGTGCTGGAGCTGATGTTGACGGTGCCGTTGTCGGTCAACGTCACGCCGGAGCCCAGGGTCAGGGTGCCGCTATCGGTCAGGGTGCCACCGGCGTTGACGGTCAGCGAGCCGCTGTCGGTCAGGGTGCCGCCGGAGCCCACCGTCAGGGTCCCGCTGTGGGCGGTGGCGGTGCCCACCGTGACGGTGCCACTGTCCGTCATGTTGCCACCCACAAAGACGCTGCCGGTGTCGGTCAGGGTGCCACCGGCGCTGACGGTCAGGGTGCTGCTGCTGTCCACGACATTCAGCTGGCCGTTGACGGTCACGGTGCCGGCGTCGGTCAGCGTGCCACCCGAAGAGATGAGCAGCGCGCCGTTGTCGGTCAGGGTGCCACCACCATTGACGGTGATGGCGCCGGACTCAGACCAGAGGCCACTGTTGATCAGGGTGCCGCTGTTGGCGGTGGCGGTGCCCACCGTGACGGTGCCACTGTCCATCACGTGAGCACTCGAGCCGAAGACCACGGTGCCGGTGTCGGTGAGGATCCCGCCGGAACTGACAGTCAGGGTGCCGCTGTTGGTCAGGATCCCGCCGGAACTGACGGTCAGGGTGCCGCTGTCGGTCAGGATCCCGCCGGAACCGACGGTCAGGGTGCCGCTGTCGGTCAGGACCCCGCCGACACTGATGTCGAGGGTGTCGTTGACGGTGACGATCTCGCCGGCGTTGATGGTGATGGTGCCGCTGTCGGTGACGAGCCCGCCGGCGTTGATGGTGAGGGTGTCGTTGACGGTGAGCAGGCCGCCGGAGTTGATGACAAGGTGGCCGCCGGCCTGGATTGTGGTTCCGCCAACTGGGAGGTCGTAGGCGAAGCCCGTTGGGATGGTGAAGGTTTGGCCGGGGGTAATGACGCTCGGGAGGGTTGGATCGATGTAGGTGACGCCGTTGATGGTGACGGTGGGATGGGCAATCGAGCTGAGCTGGTCGGCGGCGGCGGTCGAGCCGAGCTGCTGGGTCGCGGCGGGCGCAGCCGCCTGCTGGGTCGCGGCGGTCGAGCTGAGCTGCTGGGTCGCGGCGGGCGCGGCCGCCTGCTGGGTCGCGGCGGGCGCGGCCGCCTGCTGGGTCGCGGCGGGTGCGGCCGCCTGCTGGGTCGTCGCGGCCGGCGAGGTCAGCTGCTGGGTCGCGGCCGGCGCAGCCTGCTGAGACGCGGCCGGCGCAGCCGCCTGCTGGGTCGTCGCGGCCGGCGAGGTCAGCTGCTGGGTCGCGGCCGGCGCCGCCTGCTGAGACGCGGCGGTCGAGCTGAGCTGCTGGGTTGCGGCAGGCGCAGCCTGCTGAGACGCGGCCGTCGAGCTGAGCTGCTGGGTCCCGGCGGTCGAGCTGAGCTGCTGGGTGACAGCCGGCGAGGTCAGCTGTTGGGCGGCCGCGGGTGAGGTCAGCTGCTGCGTCTCCGCCGTCGAGGCCAACTGCTGGGTGGCGGCGGGCGCTGCCGCCTGCTGGGTGACAGCCGGCGAGGTCAGCTGCTGCGTCTCCGCCGTCGAGGCCAGCTGTTGGGTGGCGGCGGGTGAGCTGAGCTGCGTCAAGGATTGGACGCGGGCGCTCGTGGCGTTGCCGACGGACTGGGCCACCGCGCCGGCCTGGTCACCCTGCGCGGACGGGTTGGTGGTCCGCGGCGGCTCACCAAACGGGGACAGGGTGCTCGCGGCCGCCGAAGCACCGGCGTAGCCATACATCGCGGCAGCGTCTTGGGCCCACATCTCCATGTACAGGGCTTCGGTGGCCATAATCGCCGGGGTGTTCTGCCCCAAGAAATTGGTCGCGATCAACGCCATCAACTGCGCCCGGTTGGCCGCGATCACCGGCGGGGGCACCGTCATCGCAAACGCCGCCTCATAGGCCGCCGCCGCCACATAGGCCTGGGCACCGGTCTGCGCGGCCTGAGCGCCGGTCGCGGACAGCCACGCCACATAGGGTGCGGCGGCCGCCGCCATCAGCATCGACGTCGGGCCAAACCACAGGGCGTTCAGCCCCGTAAGCACCGAGGAATAGCCACTCGCGGTGGACTCCAGCGAGGCCGCCAGCGCGTCCCAACCCGCCGCACCCGCCAGCATCGGCCCCACCCCGGGGCCGGTATACATCAACCCGGAGTTAACCTCTGGCGCTAGCGACCCGAAGTCCATGGCCTTCACCTACAGCAGGGTCATGACTCGTCAACATGGCGGGAGAACGCCTCCACTCACTCCGTTGCCGGGACACCGTCAGCCAGACGCCGTCCCGTGAAGCGACTGACGGTTGCGCAACAGCTGTCAGGTGCCCCAGGGGCGACTCATAGCCATGTAATAGCGGCCTACAGTACTAACAAAAGCCACCGCTAACAAGCTATTAGTTTGATAATCCGCTGCGAACATTACCGCCGGTATTCGCCCTGGCCCTGGCCTCGTCGGCGCGCCAGCTCGGTCCGGCCAGGTGAGTACCGCGACAGGTACATGCCAACCGATCAGATGATGCACAAAATTCGGTTATCCGTGCGCCATGCGACCATTGTCGAATCGGCAGAGGACCCCAGCAGGGCTCTCACCGACTCAGTTAGCTAGCCCTCGAGCTTGTAGCCCAGCCCGCGAACCGTCACCAGGTGGACCGGGTTGGCGGGATCGCCTTCGATCTTGGATCGCAGGCGCTTGACGTGGACGTCCAGTGTCTTGGTGTCGCCCACGTAGTCCGCGCCCCAGACCCGATCGATCAGCTGCCCGCGGGTGAGCACGCGTCCACTGTTGCGCATCAGGTATTCGAGCAGGTCGAATTCCTTGAGCGGCAAGGTAATTGCATCACCGTTGACCGACACGACGTGCCGCTCGACGTCCATCCGTACCGGACCGGACTCCAATACGCCGTCGCTGATTTCGGAGTCGTCGTCGCCGCCGCGGCGAAGCACCGCCCGGATACGGGCGATTAACTCACGTGCCGAATAGGGTTTGGTCACATAGTCATCGGCACCGAGCTCCAAGCCGACCA
The DNA here is from genome assembly GCF_052566995.1 of Mycobacterium sp. Dal123C01. Lineage (NCBI taxonomy): Bacteria > Bacillati > Actinomycetota > Actinomycetes > Mycobacteriales > Mycobacteriaceae > Mycobacterium > Mycobacterium sp. Dal123C01. Next base: position 511,996 of record NZ_CP199580.1, read on the forward strand.
CCTTGTCGATCTCGCTGTCCCGCGCCGTCACCATGATCACCGGCACGCTGGAGCGAGCGCGCAGCTGCTTGCACACGTCGGTACCGGACATGCCCGGCAGCATCAGATCGAGGAGCACGATGTCCGCGCCGGCCCGATCAAACTCGCTGAGCGCCGCTTGCCCATCGGTCACTACCGTGGCTTCGAAGCCCTCTTTGCGGAGGAGAAAGGCCAGCGGATCGGCAAGCGACTCCTCGTCTTCCACGATCAGCACACTGGTCATCGACTTAATTCTTCCTCTCGTTGGGACCTGTTGGGCCGCACCTCGCGAGCCCGGGGTTGCTCAGGTTCTTCGTCGCTATCGCTGTCCTGATGAGCCGGGATGGACAACGTAAACGTCGAACCGGTTCCCGGCTTGCTCCACACACCGATGCTGCCGTCGTGGTTGGCCGCAACGTGTTTGACGATCGCCAGCCCCAGCCCACTGCCGCCGGTGGCTCGCGAACGCGCCTTGTCCCCCCGGAAGAACCGCTCGAAGACCCGCTCCTGGTCTTCCAGAGCAATCCCGATACCGCGGTCGGTGACCGCGATCTCGATGTTGTCGCCACGACGGCGACGGCTGATCGACACCGGTGAACCCGGCGGTGAATAGGCGATCGCATTGGAGACCAGATTGGCCAATGCGGTCACCAGCAGCGTTTGGTCCCCGAGCACCTGCAGGCCGGAGGGCGAGTCGGTCCGGAGCTCGATCTTGGCGTTGTCAGCGGCCACCTTGTGGCGCGCAATCGCCTCGGACACAACGCTATCGACCTCAACGTCGGTGACATTGGGCAACCGCTCGGCGCCTTGCAGCCGGGACAACTCGATGAGCTCGGCGACCATGTCCCCCAGCCGGTTGGCCTCGATCAGCACCTTCTCGGCGAACCGGCGCACGGTTTCGGAGTCGTCCGCCGACGCCAGCAGGGCCTCGGCGAGCAGCGCCATGGCACCGACCGGGGTCTTGAGCTCGTGGCTGACGTTGGCCACGAAGTCACGCCGGGTGGCCTCCATGCGGGCATAGTCGGACTGGTCGTGGACGAACACCACCGCGAACCGGCGGTCCTCTTCACTGAGCAGTCGGGCCTGCCCGTGCACCGATATCCCGGAGCGGCCGGCGGCCCCGCGCTTGCCGGGCTGTAGGTCGAACTCGGCGTCGTCACCGCTGAGCGCCTGCTGCGCCGCTTGCCAGGCCTGGTCATCGAGCTGCCGATCGCGTACCAGGCCCAATTCCCTGGCGCGCTCGTTGAGGTAGACGACGTCGCGATGTGAATCCACCACCGCGGCGCCCAGTGGCATCAAGGTGACGATGCGTTGCAGCATCTGCGCCACGGTGATCCCGGTCGATTCGGTGGTCACTCGCTGGCGGCGTCGCACGGCACGCGCGGACAACCGAGCGCCGACCGCTATTCCGACGGCCAGCGCCAGCACGGACAAGACCCCGGCCAGCAACAGTGCCGAGAACACAGTCACGTCTAAATCCTACAAATCTGGTGAACGCTGCCCTAGCGGAACGAGGCCAAATTCGGACAAGTCACAACTTGCGCTACAGGTGTTCGGCTGTCGTTCATGCGAAGTTTGGCCAACGGGCCTTTCCCGCACAAGAGCGACGGTCGCCGGCCGCTGGCCGAAGCCTACCGGGCACCCTGGCTGGCTACCGCCGCGGCACCGGCGGCGGCCGCCTCCGGGTCCAGGTAGGTACCGCCCGGCACCACCGGGCGCAGGTCGGCGTCCAGGTCGTAGCGCAGCGGAATGCCGGTCGGAATGTTCAGCTCGGAGATCTCGTCGTCGGATACCTGGTCGAGGTGCTTGACCAGGGCGCGCAACGAGTTGCCGTGCGCGACGATCAGCACCGTCTTGCCGAAGCGCAAATCCGGGACGATGACGTCGGTGAAATACGGCAGAAAACGGACCACCACATCGGCCAGGCATTCGGTGAGCGGGCCGCCGCTGATATCGGCATAACGCGGGTCGGTGTCCTGGCTGAACTCGCTGCCCTTCTCGATCGGCGGCGGCGGGGTGTCGTAGCTGCGCCGCCAGGCCATGAACTGGTCGTCGCCGTAGCGGGCCTTGGTTTCGGCCTTGTCCAGACCCTGAAGCGCACCGTAGTGGCGTTCGTTGAGCCGCCAGCTGCGGTGTACGGGGAGCCACAGCCGATCAGCGGCGTCCAACGCCAGGTGCGCGGTGCTGATCGCGCGTCGCAGCAACGAGGTGTAGAGCACGTCGGGCAATAGGTTGTGTTCGATCAGCAGCTCACCGCTGCGAACCGCTTCGGCCCGGCCCTTTTCGGTGAGGCCGACGTCGACCCATCCGGTGAACAGGTTCAGCGAGTTCCATTCGCTTTCGCCGTGGCGAAGCAGCACCAGCGTGGCAGTGTCACCCATGCGCGTTAGTCTCTCACGCACTCATTCGTCATCGTCGTCGTCGATCAGGTGGGCGAAGGCCTCCAGGTTCTTCAGCGACTCGCCACGCGATACCCGCCAGTCCCACTCCTTCTGGATCGACGAACGAAAACCCAACTCCAGCAACGTATTAAAGTCAGAATCCACCGCTTCGAGTACCTGTCCGAGCACCCGGTCGATTTCCTCGGCGTCCACCGATGCCAGCGACATCCGGCCCACCAGATAGATATCGCCGACGTTGTCCAGCGTGTAGGAGACTCCGTAGAGCCGGCGGTTGCGCTTGAGCAGGAACCGGTAGACGCCTTCGTGGTTTTCGTCGGGCTGGCGGCACACGAACGCCTCGACGCGCACCGAGTGCTCACCGATGCTCAGGATGGTGTTGGTCTTGAGCTTGCGTTCACCGGGCAACTCCACCACCAGCCCCGGCAGCCCGCCATGTACGCCGTCGTGTTCCGAATAGGTCAGGTCGCTGGCCTGCAAGGCATGCTCGATCAGCTGCTGCACCGAGGAACTCATGCGCCCACCCCCCGACGCGGTGTCCAGCGGCGCGGCTTGCGGGCCGCCACCCGGTCCCGGACCCGGCGCTGCCGCGCGGCGGTGAAGTCGCCGATGGCGTGCCGGTAGCTGGCCAGCAGCGCGTCGGTGGTGTTCTGCCAGGAGAACGTTGCCGCGTGCGCGGCCGCCGCGCGCCGCATCGCCGTGCCTTGCGGCGCACCGTCCAGCCGCAGCAGCTCATCGAGCGCGTGCGCCCAGTCATCGACGTCATGCCCGGTCACCAACGAGCCGGTGACACCGTCGCGCACCGCCACCGGCAACCCGCCGACCGCGGCCGCGACCACCGGTGTGCCGCACGCCTGCGCCTCGACGGCGACCAAGCCGAACGACTCCGAATAGCTGGGCACCGCAACCAGATTCGCGGCCTGGAACAACGTGGCCAGATTCTCCCGCGACTGCGGCGGCAGGAAGGTCACCCGCGCCGTGATCCCGAGTTCATCGGCGAGACGGACCAGACCGTCGGGGGTAGCCAAACCGCTGCCCGACGGCCCGCCGGCGACCACAATGCGTACCCCCGGCAGTTTCGCCGCTGCCCGCAACACGATGTCGGGTGCCTTCAGCGGCTGGATTCGACCAACGAACGCCACGATCTGTTCGTCGAGCGGGAGGCCCAGCGCGGCCCGCGCCGCCCGGCGATCACCCGGATGGAACACGTCCAGATCGACGCCGGGATGAACCACGTCGATACGCCCGGGATCGGCGTGATGGATCGAAATCAATTGCCTTGCTTCGTCATCGGTGTTGACGATCAGCCGATCCGCTTCGTCGACGACCTGCTGCTCCCCCACGGTGCGCAGTGGCGGCTCGGGCGCGTCGCCTGCGGCCAGTGCCGCGTTCTTGACCGCGGCAAGCGTGTGCGCGGTATGCACCAGCGGCACCGCCCAGCGGTCGCGGGCCAGCCAGCCGACCTGTCCGGACAGCCAGTAGTGCGAGTGCACGATGTCGTAGTAGCCGGGTTCGTGCGACGCTTCGGCGCGCAACACCCCGGCCGCGAACGCGCACAGCTGGGTGGGCAGGTCGTATTTGTCCAGGCCCTCGAACGGACCCGCCACCACGTTGCGCACCAGCACACCGGGCTCGACCTCGACGACCGGCGGATCGGCCGACGCGGTGGCCCGGGTGAAGATCTCCACCTCGATACCCCGCCGGGCCAGATGCAACGCACTTTGCAGCACGTACACGTTCATCCCGCCGGCGTCGCCGGTACCCGGTTGGGCCAGGGGTGAGGTGTGCACTGCCAATAGCGCGACCCGGCGCGGATCATTCAGTTGGAGGACGTCGTCGTGCCGCACACTTTCATCTTTACAGGACGGGCCTTGCGCCAGCCCAGGCCGCGGCGGCTTGTTCGCGTCAGGCGGACGACTCGGGGATGATCTCCGGGATCCGGGAGCCGATCACACCGGCGCGGCGCATTGCTCCCAGCGGGTCGGCGTACAGCCCGCCCAGCGACACAATTCCCGCTCCGGCCTCCTGCACCCGGTTGCCGAAGGCGGTGACGCGGATATCCCGCGGGGTCAGCACCGAGCGCTCGGCGAACGCCTCCTCCACCTGCTCCATCGCCTCCGGATATTCGGTGAAGGCCTGGCCACCGACCACCAGCTCGTCGGGATTGAGCAGGTCACGCAGCAAGGCGACCGCCTCACCGAGCACCCGGGCCCGTTCCGAGAGCAGATCCTTTGCCTGCTGGTTCCCGGCCCGGGCCACCCGCAGCAGATCGGTGATCGCGGTGGCGGAGCCGTTGCTACGGCCGGCGGGAGCCGCCGGCAGTATTCGCAGCCGGCGCGCCGCCGCCAGCACGGCCTCGTCGCTGACCGTGGACTCCAGCTGCCCGGTGCCGCCGAGCAGCTCCGAGAACGCCGGCAAACCCGCGATGGTGCCGGGACCGCTGGACGGGCAGTGCACCCGCCCGCCGATCACCAGCGCGTAACCCACAGTCTCGCGGGCATAGACGTAGAGGCTTGTCGGCGAGCTCGGCGCGAACCGCCGCAAACCCAGCAGCAACTCGGCTCCGGCCATGGCGTCGACGTGGGAGGCCACCGAAACCGGCAGGCTCAGCGCGTCGGCCAGCACCGGTCCGACCGGCGCTTGCCGCCAGCCCAACCGCGGGTGGTCGACGTGGCCGGTGGCGCCATCGACGGTGCCACCGATTGCCACCCCGACCCAGAGCGGCCGCCGGCGATGCCAGCGCCTCAAGTACCGGGAGGCGCTCTCGGCCAGCGATGTCAGCGCGGCTGCCGGGGGGCTCAGCGGCGTCGGAGTTTCCACGGTGTCCAACGTGCGGCCGAACAGGTCGGTGGCCACGATGCTGGTGGTCCGCGCACCGATATGGATGCCCAGCGTCACGAACGGCTCGTGGTTGATCTCCACCGGTACGCGTGGGCGCCCGATGGCCCCGGAGACGGCCAGGTCGGCGCGTTCCCGCAGCAAGCCTGCGTCAAGCAGCGCGATGACCTGGCGGTTCACCGTCGCGATGCTCAGCGATGTGACGCCGGCGATGACGTCGCGGCCGACCGGGCCGCGCAACCGGACCGCCCGGAACACCGAGGCCGCGGCGGAGTCCGAGATATGCAGCGACGGCGGCAGAATCTGGCGGTGCAGCCGAAGGTGACCCTTGCGGCTGGGGGAATGAAGGGTGTGGGTGAGAGAAGTCGAGCGCACGAGCGTCCTTTGTCCGAGTTCTGATGGCCGGTCTTGGCCACAACCTGTTTTGGGTCAGGCGCGGCAAAGTGCGCGGCAACAACACGCACATGCCGCGCAAAGACACGCGGCGGTGTTGTTGAACTTGGCGCTGTGGTGCACACGAGAAATTTAGCACGTTTATTAGAGTTGGCTCGGTGACTTCAGCTAACGCGCATCAACGGGTGGCGGTGATCACCGGTGCCAGTTCCGGGATCGGCGAGGCGACCGCCAAAAACCTTGCCGCCCTTGGGTTTCACGTCGTAGCGGTGGCACGCCGCGCAGACCGGATAACTGCCCTGGCAAACGAGATCGACGGCACCGCAATTGTGGCTGACGTCACAGACGACCAGGCGGTCGAGGCACTGGCCGGCAAATTGAGCCGGGTCGATGTGCTGGTCAACAACGCCGGAGGCGCTCGCGGATTGGAGCCCGTCGCCGACGCCGACCTCGAGCACTGGCGGTGGATGTGGGAGACCAACGTGCTTGGCACGCTGCGCGTGACCCGCGCGCTGCTACCCAAGCTGGTCGACTCCGGCGACGGCCTCATCGTCACCGTCACCTCGGTCACCGCGCTCGACGTTTACGACGGCGGCGCCGGCTACGCGGCGGCCAAGCACGCCCAGGGCGCGCTGCACCGCACGCTACGCGGCGAGTTGCTCGGAAAGCCGGTGCGGCTCACCGAAATCGCCCCGGGCGCAGTCGAAACCGAGTTCTCGCTGGTCCGCTTCGACGGCGATCAGCAGCGCGCGGACTCGGTGTACAGCGGCATCACGCCGCTGACGGCGACCGACGTGGCCGAGGTAATCGGGTTCGTGGCGTCGCGGCCATCCCACGTCGACTTGGACCTGATCGTGGTCAAGCCGCGGGACCAAGCCACCACGATGCGGTTTAACCGCCAGGGCTAGGCGACGTTGTCGTCGTGGTCGGCGTCCCCGACAAACTGGGGGCAGTCGACGGCGTCACCGGCGCGGTGACGGGGATGTGACTGGCCGGCGGATGCGCGTTCGGCGGGGGCAGCGCCGACATGGCCACCCAGGTGTCCCAGTCCACGGCCCAGTCCCAGATGTCGCCGTCGGAGTAGGACAACTGGATCGTGCTGCCGGTCACCTCGACCGGGTCCCCGTAGATCGCGGAGCCGAAGTACTGCTGGGCGTCTTCGGTCGACAGGTTGACGCAGCCGTTGGTGACGTTGGTATTGCCCTGTGCGCCCGAGCTCGAGGGGTTGGCGTGGATGAACTCGCCGTTATTGGAGATCCGCACCGCCCAGCGTTCGTGGGCGTTGGTGTAGCCGGCGGCCGGGTTGGACATGTAGAAGTCCGAATACTTCTCGGTGACCACGTGGACGCCGTTGCGGGTGACGTTGCGAGCCTTGTCCGCCTCCCCGTAGCTGCAGGGGAAGTCCATGATGACGCCGGCATCGGTGACGACCTGAATGCGGTGCGACGTCACCTCGGCCTTGACCACCTGCCGCCGGCCGATCTGAAAGCGCAACGAAATGTCATCGGAGCCGAACGCACCGTCGCCGTACGGCAGTCCGTAGAACTTGGCCTCGACGTTGACGGTGGTGCCCGCCGGGTAGTACTCGCGGGTGCGGTAGTGGATGCGGGCGCCTTGCTGCTCGTCGGGCAGCCAGGCCCAACTGCCCTCGACGGGCGGGTTGGTGGTGACGGTCAGCGCTTTTTCGACGGCGGCCTTGTCGCTGATCGGTGCGTCGAACTGGATGATGATCGGCACGGCGACCCCGACGGTCTGGCCGTCGGCCAGCTGGAATGAGCCGCCGATCTTCTTGCTGGGTGTCACGGTGGTGAACTTGCCGGTGACCGGAACCGACTTGCCGTCGTGGCCCACGACCGACCCGCTCCAGCTATAGCTCGTGTCGTAGCCCAGCGGCTCGGTCGTCGTGTAGACGGTGCGATCCTGGTTGAACGCTCCGGCAACGGTCTTGCCGGACGAGTTCGTCAACGCCGCCTTCTGAAACCAGCCATCGCTGACCACCACGCTGACCGGCGCGATGGGAACCACATCGTTGGCAGCATCGGCGGGCTGGTATTTCAGATTCGGCGCCGACTGCTCTTTATTCTTCTGCGCTTGCTTGGTCACGGTGCCGCTGCAGGCGGCCAGAACGCTCGGGGCGAACACACCCAGCCCGAGGGCTGTCAAAGCCACACGCCGGTTAAGCGGCGGCGGGGTGCTGGAGGTGCTCACGATATTAAAAGATACCGGCAGGAACGACATCCTCCCCGCCACGACGAGGCGGTGCCGGGTGCTGCCGCACCCGAATTACCCCTACAGCCCGCAGCCCAGCAGGACAGGCTCGGGTTCCAGTGTGATGCCAAACACGTCGCGGACCCCGTCGCGGACGGTGCGCGCCAGCGTCAACACGTCCGCGGTGGAGGCGTTGCCGCGGTTGGTCAGAGCAAGCGCATGCTTGGTGGACAACCGGCACGGCGCCGACGGGTCGTCCGGATAGCCCTTGCCGAAGCCCGCGTGCTCCACCAGCCAGCCGGCCGCCAACTTGACGCCGTCAGGGGCCGGATAGTTCGGCACCGGCCCGTCGGTCCGGGCGGCCAGCGATTCGTAGACGTCTGGCGCAACGACCGGGTTGGTGAAAAACGAACCCACGCTCCAGGTGTCGTGGTCGGCCGGGTCGAGCACCATGCCCTTGCGGGCCCGCAGGGCCAGCACCGCCTCGCGAACCGCGCGTGGGTCGGCACGCTCACCGCTGGTCGCATTGAGTGCCGCCGTGAGCTCGCCGTAGCGCAAGGGCGCACTGCGGCCCGATTCGTCCAGCGCGAACTCCACTTCCAGGACGACGCCGGGGACCCGCTCACCCCCGGCCCGTTTGAACATGCTGGTGCGATAGCCGAAGCCCAGCTCGCCGCCGGGTATCCAGCGCACCGCGCCGCCGCGGCGATCCAGCACCCGGACGCGGGTGATGGTGTCCGACACTTCGGCGCCGTAGGCTCCGACGTTCTGCACGGGGGTGGCGCCGGCCGATCCCGGGATGCCGGACAGACATTCCAGCCCGCCCAGACCGTGCTCGACGGCCGCAACCACCACGTCGTCCCAGACCGCGCCGGCCTCGGCACGCACCAGGTTGCCGTCGATGGTGATCCCGCGAGTGGCCAACTGCACCACGGTGAGGTCGGTCAGGTCATCGGCGATCACCAGGTTGGAGCCACCGGCTAACACCACCACCGACCCGCCGTCGCCGCCGCGGTGTGCCGAGTCCAGCTCGGTCAACACAGCGACAACTTGTTCGCTGGTGGTGCAGGTAATCAGGCGGCGCGCGACCGGTCCCACCCGCAAAGTCGTCAACGGCACCAACGGCACCGCGTCGGCGACGCGCGCACCCGCGAACAGCGATCCGGCATCGCTGGCTTTCATGGCCCGTAACGGTAGCCTGACCTGCTATGCCCCGCTCATTCGACTTGTCCGCGGATTACCTGGGCAGCGTCGAAGAACTTCATCGGGCGTTCGGTGACGTGGGTTACTGGCGGGCCAGACTGGCCGACATCCCGGTCGACGAGGCGCGGCTGGAGTCCATCCGGGTCGGTGGTGAATCCGGGGACGACGGCACCATCGAAGTGGTGACGCTGCAGGAAGTGCACAGCCACAACCTGCCGGCCATGGTCACCCAGCTGCACCGGGGCGATCTCTATTTCCGACGCGAAGAGACGTGGGGGCCGGTCACCAACGGCACCGCAACGGCGTGGATCAACGGCTCGATCGTGGACACTCCGGTGAACGTTTCGGGCACCGCCGAGCTGTCACCTATCGCTGCGGGCGGCGCCCGCCTGACGTTCCGGGTCACCATTCAGGTACGGATCCCCCTGATCGGCGGCAAGGTGGAGAACATCATCGGTACCCACCTGGCCGAGCTGGTGAGCAGAGAACAACGCTTCACCACGGAGTGGCTGACCAACAACGCCTGACCGACGGAAGCGCCCGGCGGGATCCGCTTCTACGCTGAACCCATGCGAATCGCGTTGGCCCAAATGCTCAGTGGCAGCGATCCGGCGACGAATCTGCAGCAGGTGCGCGATTACACCGGCCGGGCCGCCGACGCCGGCGCGACGCTGGTGGTGTTTCCCGAAGCGACCATGTGCCGGTTCGGCGTTCCACTGGGACCGATCGCCGAGCCCGTCGACGGGCCGTGGGCCGACGGTGTCCGGCGGATCGCGACCGACTCCGGCGTCACGGTGATTGCCGGTATGTTCACCCCGGCCGGTGACGGGCGAGTGACAAACACGCTGATCGCGGCCGGGCCGGGCACTCCCAACCAGCCGGACACCCACTACGACAAGATCCATCTCTACGACGCCTTCGGCTTCACCGAGTCGCGGACCGTCGCGCCCGGCCGCGAACCGGTGGTGATCACGGTCGACGGGGTCGGGGTGGGGTTGACCGTTTGCTATGACATCCGCTTTCCGGAGCTCTATACCGAGCTCGCTCGGCGCGGCGCCCAACTCATTACCGTCTGCGCGTCCTGGGGTTCGGGTGCCGGAAAACTCGAGCAGTGGACGCTACTGGCCCGCGCCCGCGCGCTGGACTCGATGAGCTACGTGGCCGCGGCAGGTCAGGCCGATCCCGGTGACACGCTGGCCGGCTCGGGGCCCGCCTCGGGTGCCCCGACGGGGGTCGGCGGCAGCCTGGTGGCCTCACCGTTGGGCGAAGTGGTCGCGTCGGCCGGCGGCCGGCCGGAACTCGTGGTCGCCGACATCGACGTCGACAAGGTCTCCAAGGCCCGGGACAGCATCGCGGTGCTGCGCAACCAGTCCGACTTTGCTCGTAGCGATAGGGCAGAATCGGTTGGGTGACGAACCCGCAAGGACCACCGAACGAGGGCCCGTCGTCGTGGGCTCGTCCCGGGGATCAAGGTCCGTTCGGGCCACCTCCCACTGAGCGCCCGACCGAGCGGATACACACCGGCGATGCGGCCCAACCGCCGCAGAACGCCGCGGCTCAGCCGCCATACCCGCCCGTCGCGGACACCCAGCAGGCCGGCTACCCGCCGCCGCCCGTTCCGCCGGCGCCCACCGAGCGGATTGCCGCCCCCAGCGCAGAGCCGGCTCCGGCGAAGAAGAAAAGACTTCGCGACCCACTATCCATCGTTCTGATCTGCGTCATCGTGGTTTCGCTGGTCGTCGCGGGGCTGATCGGCGGCGAGCTGTACGCCCGCCACGTGGCCGACACCAAGGTGGCAGAGGCGGTGGCATGCGAGCTCCAGGATCAGGCCACGGCGTCGTTCGGTGTAGCGCCGCTGCTGCTGTGGCAGCTCGCGACGCAGCATTTCACCAATATCTCGGTGTCGACGGCGGGCAACCAAATCCGCGAAGCCAAGGGGATGAAGATCGACCTCAGCATCAAGGACGTCAAGCTCGGGGGTAACTCCTCATCCAAGGGCACCATCGGCTCGCTCGATGCGACCATCACCTGGACCAGCGATGGCATCAAGGAGTCGGTACAGAACGCGATACCGGTTCTCGGGCCCTTCGTCACCAACAGCGTGACCACCCACCCCGCTGACGGCACGATCGAGCTGAAGGGAATGTTGGATAACATCACGACCAAACCGGTGGTGTCCGGCAACGGGATTCAGTTACAGATTCAGAGCTTTAACGCGCTCGGCTTCACGATGCCAAGAGAGAGCGTGCAGTCGACGCTGGACGCGTACACGGCGAAACTGACCGGCAACTACCCGTTGGGTATTCACGCGGACAGCGTGCAGGTGACGCCTACCGGCGTGACGAGCCACTTCTCCACGCAGAACGCGGCCATTCCCGCCGGCGACAACAACGACTCCTGCTTCGCCAACATCTAGGCGCCGGCTCTAGCTGAGCCCGTCGAGGACTACCCGAGTGCCGGACAGGCCGAGCCTGGTCGCACCGGCATCCAGCATCGCGAGCGCGTCGGCGGCGGTGCGAATCCCGCCGCTGGCTTTGACCCCGAGGCGACCGCCGACAGTCCCGGCCATCAGCGCGACGGCCCGCACCGACGCCCCGCCCGCGGGGTGAAATCCGGTCGAGGTTTTGACGAAGTCCGCACCTGCATCCTCGGCGGCGCGACACACCTCGACCAGCGTGCGCCCCTCCGAATCGCCCAACAACACAGCCGATTCCACGATCACCTTGAGCACGACGTCGGGCACCGCTGCGCGCACCGCGGCGATATCGGAGCGCACTGCGTCCAGCTCCCCGGCCAACGCAGCACCGACATCGATGACCATGTCGACTTCGCTGGCACCGGATGCCACCGCCTGGGCGGCCTCTTGCGCCTTGACCGCCGGCACGTGCTTGCCTGACGGAAAGCCGGCCACCGCAGCGACCCGCACGCCGCCGGCCGCCACGGCGACCGGCACCATCGACGGCGATACGCACACCGCGTAGACACCCAGGGCGGCGGCTTCGTCCACCAGCGCGACCACATCAGCCTCGGTGGCCTCGGGTTTGAGCAAGGTGTGGTCGACGAGCGCGGCCAGCTCCGCGCGACTGGGCGTCACGAGAGCGGTTCTTCCGGGCCGCCGGGATTACAGCCGGATGCGAACATCTCGGCGTCGTCGACGACGGGCCGCCACGGCTCGAGGTTCCAGCTGGTCTTGCCGGGTTGCGCCATTTCGGCGAACTGCCAGTGGCAGATGAATTGTGCCCGCATGCCGGGGCCGGCGGCGTCCGGCGCCATCGCCAGCACCTCGCCCCAGGCCTCGTCGGCCGGACCCGCCGTCCCGGGTTGCCTGGAGGCCAGCCGCCCGGACGGTGTCGGAAAGACCCGCAGACTGGTCAGCCGTCCCCACTGCATCCATTCGGTGTGATCGACGAACGGCGGCGAATACGAGGGGCCGGAGGGATCGACTTGGCCGGTGCCAGGTTCGGCCACGGCGACGCCCGTCGCGGACACCAAGCCCAGCAGGGCGACAACCGCCGCCGGCACGACCAGCAGGGCCTTCATCGCGTCAGCGCGACTTACCCTGAATTTCCAGAAGTTTGGGCCGGACATCGACCAGATACACACCAGCCGCGCAGGCCGAGATCGCCATTCCGAGCACGCCGAAAACGAAGCTCAGAATGGACGTCAACGCCACGGCGAGGCCCAGGATCACCAGCCACACCGGCTTGGTCAGCTTCTCCGCGGCGGTATACGCATCGGACCGCTGCATCGCTGCGTGGATGAACGCGTACACGGCCATCACCAGGACGGCGATCTGCAGAACCAACATGACGGTACCCACGACTTGGCTCACGCCATAAGGGTATGCGGGCGCCGTCGGAAACGTCGAATCCGAGTTGCCCCGCAGGGCAACTCGGAGTTCGAACTACTTCTGGGTGACCTTCTTGGCAGCCGACTTCTTGGCCGGGGCCTTCTTGGCCGGGGCCTTCTTGGCGGGAGCCTTCTTGGCCGTGGCCTTCTTCGCCGCCGCCTTGGCCGACTCGGCCTTCTTGGGCAGCTCGATGCCGACCAGCTTGGCCGCACGCTCGCCGACCGCGCGGGTCTGCGACGCCACGGTGCCCAGCGCCTCCTGGGTCAGCTCGACGGCCTGGTCGACGTAGCCCTCGGCGCGCGCCGTGGTCTCCTCGAACGGCCGCTGGCTGCGCAGCCGCTGCAGCGCAGCCTCGCCCCGATCGACCAGCTCGTTGTAGCGGTTGGTCGCGGCGTCCAGGTAGCCCTCGGCTGCCTTGCGCAGCTCCTCGGGGGTGAACCGCTCGCGCAGCTCGGTGAACTGCTCGGGCAGGTCGTCCTGCAGCTTGGCCAGGCGAGCACGGCTCTCCTCGACGCGGCTGCGGGTGTCGGTGCGGGTGTCTTCTGCGCGCTCACGCAGGCCGGTGAGCAGCTCGTTGACGGTGGCCAGGGCCAGGTCTGCTGCGCCCAGGGCCGCGAGCAACGGTGCCCGCAATTCTTCGATGTTCGTGTTTTCAGCCATGGTGTTTCCTTTCATGGTTGGGTTTTTCGTTATCAGTGGTTTGTGGTGTTTTGGTTGGAAGTCGGGGCAAGCGTCGGCTCCTCTGGCGAGGAGTAGTCAAGACCCGTGGATTGACATGGCACGCGACTTGCCGGGAAACCTCCTGGTTGGTCGGGTCGGGTTGACGATCGAGTGCGTATCAGCGCAGGCGCCGCGCCTGGGAATCAGTGGAACCTTCCCTTCTGAGTAACCCGACGGCCGCTGGGATATACGTCACCAACCCAGACCCAGGCGAATACGCAGCTGAGCCGGCCCGGCCGGGCCAATCACTCGTGACTATCGGTTTCGGTCGGACACTCCTCGTGGCTGGATTCTTTTTGCTGGGCAAATGAGGCGTAGATGTCTAGCAGGATCTGCTTCTGGCGCTCGGTGATCGCCGTGTCGGTGATGATGGCGTCACGCACCTGGCTTTTGTCGCTCGGCTCGAGAATTCCGGCCCGCACGTAGAGGACCTCGGCGGAAACCCGCAGCGCTTTGGCGATCTGACTGAGCACGTCGGCAGACGGTTTGCGCAGGCCGCGCTCAACTTGGCTCAGGTAGGGATTGCTGACACCGGCCAGTTCGGCAAGTTGTCGCACCGAGACCTGGGCGAGTTCACGCTGGCTTCTGATGAAACTGCCGATGTCGGAGGCGGCCGTGGACACCTTGGCGGAGAGCGTCTCCTCCGGTGGCATTGCATGCTCCTTGGGTCCGATGGCCTACCTTGACAAATTAAGAGCCTACGGACATGTGCTTGCAATTGCAAGCAGTAGTTAGCACCCCTAGAAAAAGAGCTGTGCCACCGTGTAGATGACCAGGCCCGCCAGCGAGCCCACCACGGTGCCGTTGATCCGAATAAATTGCAAGTCGCGGCCCACGTGCAATTCGATCCGCCGGCTCGCCTCATCGGCATCCCAGCGTTCGATCGTGTCGGTGATGATCGCGGTGATCTCGATTCCATACTGCGAGACCAGATGCTGGGCCGCCCGCACTATCCAATTGTCGACCTTGTCGCGCAGCTCGGCGTCGTCGCGCAATGACTCCCCGATATTCACGACGGCGTCGGCGATGCGGCTGCGCAACGCACTGGACGGATCGTCGACGCCCTCGAGCACCAACCGTTTCAGCGTCTTCCACGCCGTCGCCGCCGCAGTGGCGATTTCATCGCGCGCCATCAGCTGCCCTTTGACCGTTTCGGCGCGGGCGATGGTATCCGGGTCGTGCTGCAGATCGTCGGCGAATTCGAACAGGAAGCGGGTCGCCGAACGGCGCAATTCGTGATCGGGGTTGCGGCGCACCTTATCGGTGAAGTCCATCAATTCACGGTGGATGCGGTCGCCGACGAGATGGTCGACGAATCGGGGCGACCACGTCGGTGAGTCACGCTCGACCACTCGCTGGATGATCTCGCCCGCATTCAATGACCATTGAAACGCCCGGTCGGCAAGCAATTGAATGAGGGCTTCCTGTCGGTGCTCGGCGAGCAGCGTCGACAGGACCCGGCCCACCGGCGGCCCCCACTGGGGTTCGGCGATGCGGCGCACGATCATCCGGTCGATCACCTGCTGGACGTCCTCGTCACGCAGCAACTCGACGAGCACTCGCAGCACCGTCGCGGCCTCGCCCGCCACCCGCTCCGCATGCGAGGGTTCCGACAACCACTTGCCGAGCCGACCGGGCACCTGGGCGTCGCGCAGCTTGGTCTCCACCACCGCCGACGAGAGGAAGTTCTCCCGCACGAAGGTTCCCAGTCCCTCGCCGAGCTGGTCCTTCTTCCGCTTGATGATCGCGGTGTGCGGGATCGGTATGCCCAGCGGGTGCTTGAACAGCGCGGTCACTGCGAACCAGTCCGCGAGGGCACCCACCATGCCGGCTTCGCCGGCCGCGCCGACATAGCCGACCCAGGCGCCGACGCTGCCGTGCGCCTGCGCCCACCGGCAGGCGAGGAACACGACAGTCGCACCGACCAGAAAGCTCAGTGCCACCAATTTCATCCGGCGCAGCCCCACCTGCCGTTGCGCGTCCGCGTCCGGATCGGCTCCAGCGAATGATTCCGCGAGGGACGTGTGGGGCCGGCCCGCCGTGGCCGAGGACACGGTCGGCTCCGGCCGCGAAGCGGCCGAGCCCGATGCCTCGGCGCCTGGTGAGGCTCTGTGTACCACCCCACCATCATGTATCGCGCGGGCCAGTTAGTGTTACTACACGGTTGATGGACCCCCCTCCCGAGGCGTCCCATCCGCCAAAACGACTCCCCAACGCCGTACTATCGGGGGCGTCTAGGGAATGGGAATGTCGATGGTGGCAGATCAAATCCCGGCTGTGATCGTTAAGACGGACGGCCGTAAGCGGCGCTGGCACCAACACAAGGTGGAGCGCCGCAATGAGTTGGTCGACGGCACGATCGACGCGATTCGCCGACTCGGCCGCTACCTGAGCATGGACGAGATCGCCGCCGAGATCGGCGTGTCCAAGACGGTTCTGTACCGCTACTTCGTCGACAAGAACGACTTGACGACCGCCGTGATGCGCCGGATCGCGCAGACCACGCTGATTCCGAACATGGCCGCGGCGCTGTCGTCGAATCTCGATGGCATCGACCTGACCCGCGCGGTCCTCCGCGTCTACGTCGACACCGTGGCGGATGAACCGGAGCCGTACCGGTTCGTGATGGCGAACAGCTCGGCCAGCAAAAGCAAAGTGATCGCCGACTCCGAGCGGATCATCGCCCGCATGATCGCGGTGATGATGCGGCGCCGCATGATCCAGGCCGGGGTGGACACCGGCGGCGCGGAGCCGTGGTCGTACTTGATCGTCGGCGGTGTGCAATTGGCCACACACTCGTGGATGTCGAACCCGCGGATGACCAGAGACGAATTGATCGACTACCTGACAATGCTCAGCTGGAATGCGCTGTGCGGAATTGTCGAAGTCGGCGGCTCGCTGGACAAATTCCGCGAGGAGCCGCATCCCTCGCCGATTGTGCCGCCGCGAGAGCTCTGAAAGGCCGCTGGCGTCCCCCACGTTTTGTGGATTCCACCATTCGCGTGTGACCCTATGTCACGGCCGCTCACATCACCCGTGCCGGTCCAACCCGATAGCATGCAGAGGGCATGCACCGGAGGTCGACGCGCATCCCCTGCCGATTCGTCTGCGCCTCCGGGATAAAGAAAGGCTCCTTTGCGTTATGTCCGTGCAGCTCACCCCGCAGTTCGGCAACGTGCAAGCGCACTACGACCTGTCTGACGACTTCTTCCGGCTCTTTCTGGACCCCACCCAGACGTACAGCTGCGCGTACTTCGAGCGGGACGACATGACCCTGCAGGAAGCGCAGCTCGCCAAGATCGACCTGTCGCTGTCCAAGTTGCGGCTCGAGCCCGGGATGACGCTGCTGGATGTCGGCTGCGGCTGGGGTGCCACCCTGCGGCGGGCCATCGAAAAATACGACGTCAACGTCGTGGGCCTGACATTGTCCGAGAACCAGGCCGAGCACGTTCAGAAGACGTTCGATCAGCTGGACACCCCGCGGACCAGGCGGGTGTTGTTGGAGGGCTGGGAGAAGTTCGACGAGCCGGTCGACCGGATCGTTTCGATCGGCGCATTCGAGCACTTCGGCCGCTCGCGGTGGGCCCGCTTTTTCGAGATGGCGTACTCGGTGCTGCCGGCCGACGGCGTGATGATGCTGCACACCATCGTGCGCCCCCCGTTCAAGGACGCCAGGGCAAAGGGCCTGCCACTGACCCACGAAGTCGTTCACTTCACGCAGTTCATCCTGGCCGAGATCTTCCCGGGCGGCTGGCTGCCCACCCCCCCGTTGGTGGAAGAGCATGCTTCCGACGCCGGCTTCAAGCTCACCCGGACCCAGTCCTTGCAGCTGCACTACGCGCGCACCCTGGACATGTGGGCCGCCGCGCTGGAGGCGAATAGGGACACCGCTATCGCGATCCAGTCGGAAAAGGTCTACGACCGCTACATGAAGTACCTGACCGGCTGCGCGAAGCTGTTCCGCCAGGGCTACACCGACGTCAACCAGTTCTCGCTGGAAAAGTAATCCAACTCACTGCCGGCACCCCGGCAACGGAATGGCGATGGGGCTGACGTCGCGGTGACATCAGCCCACCGCCCGCCTACTTCACGAGGGTGAACTGCCCCACGTTGCTGATGCCCTTGATGAAGAAGTCCTCGCATCCCGTCAAGTAGTGCATATAGCGGTCGTAGACCTCTTGGGATTGGATGGCAATGGCCTGCTCTTTGTTGGCCTCAAGATTGGCGGCCCAGATGTTCAGCGTTCGCGCATAGTGCTCTTGCAGCAAATGCACTCTTTCGACTGAAAATCCGGCGTCCTGGCTGAATTTGAAAATGTCTTCCTGCGCCGGCAACTGTCCGCCCGGGAAAATCTCCGTGCCGATGAACCGCGCGAATCGAATGTCGCGCATCGTCAGCTTGATGCCGCGTGCGGGCATCTCTTGCCATTGATACGTCAAAATTGTGTGCAGCAACATCCGGCTGTCGTCGGGAAGAACGTTGTAGGCGCGGTCGAAGAACGCGGCGTACCGCTCCAGCTTGAATGCTTCGAAGGCGCCGATCGAAACGATTCGGTCGACTCGGTCCTCGAACTCCTCCCAGCCCTGCAGCCGCACCTCAACGGTGCGGTCGGTGGGAATCTTGGACAGCTTGGCCTTGCTGTACTCGAATTGGTTGCGGCTCAGCGTGATTCCGATGACGTTGACGTCGAACTTCTCGATCGCGCGCGCCAGCCCTCCGCCCCAGCCGCAGCCGATGTCGAGCAGCGTCATCCCGGGCTCGAGGTTGAGCTTGCCCAGCGCCAGGTCGAACTTCGCGTTCTGGGCCGCTTCCAGCGTCATGTCGTCACGCTCGAAATACGCGCACGTGTAGCCCATGGTCGGGTCTAGGAATAACGCGAAAAACTCGTCGGAAACATCGTAGATCGATTGCGATTCCTCGTAATACGGTCTCAACTGGGTCATGCTCGTGCGAAACCTCTCGTCGGGGGATCGCGAGGATTTTATCCAATAAACGGAGTCGATGCCACCGACCCTCGGCACACGACGCGCCGATAGCGACGCACCCGGCCCCAGTACGTCCTCAGTATGTGTAGAAGCCCCGACCCGACTTCTTGCCCAGGATGCCCGCCTCGACCATCCGCAGCAGCAGCGGCGGCGGACCGTAATGCGGTTCTTTGAATTCCTCGAACATCTTGTCCGCGATCAGTTTGAGTGTGTCCAAGCCAACAAGATCCGAAAGGCGCAGCGGGCCCATCGGGTGGGACAGGCCGGCGACGACCGCTTTGTCGACGTCTTCGACCGTCGCAAATCCCGCCTCCACCATCCGGATGGCCGACAGCAAATACGGCACCAAGAGCGCGTTCACCACGAATCCGGACCGATCCGAACAGCGCACCACCTGTTTGCCCAGCACCGCACTGGCAAACTCTTCGGTACGAGCGGCGGCGGCTTCATCGGTGACCAAGGTGCTGACCAGTTCGACCAGCGGAAGGACCGGCACCGGGTTGAAGAAGTGCAGGCCCAGCACGCGCTGGGGACTCTTGGTGGCCGCCGCGATCTTCATGATCGGAATGCTCGAGGTGTTCGACGCCAGCACCGCGTCGGGATCGGTGATCACCTGGTCGAGTTTCGCGAACACCTCGGCCTTGACGGCCTCGTCCTCGATGATCGCCTCGATCACCAGCTGGCGGTCGGCGAGGTCCTTGAGGTCGGTGGTGAAGGTGAGCTGGCTCAGCGCGCGGTCACGCTCACGCTCGGTGACCTTGCCCGCGCTGACGCCGCGCTCCAGCGACTTCACGATGCGGTTTCGTCCCGCCGTGATCAGTGCCTCGGTGGTCTCGTACACCGTGACCGCGACGCCGGCGCGGACCGAGACTTCGGCGATTCCGGCCCCCATCTGCCCGGCCCCGACAACCCCAACCCGCTGAATCCCTGTGTCGCTCACTGCGTTTCTCTCCGGTCGTATTGTCTTACACCGCAATAGGCCCCGCCCAGGATCGCCGGGCGGGGCCTATGCTACTTCAGCCGCGAGTTGGCGCAGCTGGGCTCAGTGACTTGAGCAGTCGGTTTCACTTCGTCCTCAGTGAAACTGACCTTCCTCGGTCGAGCCGACCAGGGCGGTGGTGGACGACGTCGGGTCCACCGTGGTGGCGATGCGGTCGAAGTAACCGGCACCGACCTCACGCTGGTGCTTGGTCGCGGTGTAACCGCGCTCCTCGGCGTCGAATTCGCGCTCCTGCAGCTCGACGTAGGCGGTCATCTGGTTGCGGGCGTAGCCGTAGGCCAGATCGAACATCGAGTAGTTCAGCGCGTGGAAGCCGGCCAGCGTGATGAACTGGAACTTGAAGCCCATCGCGCCCAGCTCCTTCTGGAACTTGGCGATGGTGGCGTCGTCCAGGTGCTTGCGCCAGTTGAACGACGGCGAGCAGTTGTAGGCCAGCATCTGGTCCGGGAACTCGGACTTGACGCCCTCGGCGAACTTGGCGGCCAGCTCGAGATCCGGTGTGCCGGTCTCCATCCAGATCAGGTCGGAGTACGGCGCGTAGGCCTTGGCCCGCGCGATGCACGGCTCGAGGCCGTTGCGGACCCGGTAGAACCCTTCCTTGGTCCGCTCACCGGTGATGAACGGCTGGTCGCGCTCATCGACGTCGCTGGTGATCAGGGTGGCCGCCTCCGCGTCGGTGCGGGCGATCACGACGGTCGGGACGTCGGCGACGTCGGCCGCCAGGCGGGCCGAGGTCAGCGTGCGGATGTGCTGCTGGGTCGGGATCAGCACCTTGCCACCCAGGTGGCCGCACTTCTTCTCCGAGGCGAGTTGATCTTCCCAGTGCGACCCCGCGACGCCTGCGGCGATCATCGCCTTCTGTAGCTCATAAACGTTGAGCGCACCACCGAAGCCGGCCTCGCCGTCGGCGACGATCGGTGCCAGCCAGTTCTCCACCGACCGGTCACCCTCGACCTTGGCGATCTGGTCGGCGCGCAGCAGCGCGTTGTTGATCCGGCGGACGACCTGCGGCACCGAGTTGGCCGGGTACAGGCTCTGGTCGGGGTAGGTGTGGCCCGAGAGGTTCGCGTCACCGGCGACCTGCCACCCCGAGAGGTAGATGGCCTTCAGGCCGGCACGCACCTGCTGGACGGCCATGTTGCCGGTCAGCGCGCCCAGCGCGTTGACGAACTCCAGGTCGTGCAGCTCTTCCCACAGCACCTCCGCGCCACGGCGGGCGAGGGTGTTCTCTTCGACGACGCTGCCCTGCAGGGCGACGACGTCTTCGGCGGAGTAGGTACGGGTGATGTTCTTCCAGCGCGGGTTGGTGTCCCAGTCGTGCTGGATCTGCTCGGGGCTCTTCGGGGTGCCAACGACAGACATTGGTCTTACTCCTTAACTCAAACGGTGAACGGTTAACGCCATACCGCTATCGGAGCGGTAGCCGGAGGCTGAACTTCACTGGCGTGCTAACACGACCTTGGCACAGCGTGTTGATGCTGGTCCACCCATTTCAATTGCCAATTTCGGCAACGACGCAACGCGGTTTTGCAAAGTTTGCGAAGGCGCGTCGGAACTTAACCGTTTCAGAAGCTACCGGCCGGTAACTAAAATTTGCAGGTCAGCCGGGGATTTAACGGGACGCTTGTCCGGTTAGATCGCGAAGAGCGCGGCGACGGCTTTTGTCTCTTCGCCGACCGCATATGTGAGCGTTGTAACAGGGCGATCCGTCAGCCCGGGACCGAATTTCTCGGTCGATCCGGCCGGGTGAACGTGCGAGATGATCTCCAGCTTGTCGCCCAGCCCCACCGGCGCCTCGTGCTCGATGGTGATGCGCAGCGGTGCGGCCATCAGTTCCAGGTGCGACGCGAGGTAGTCCTCGATCACACTCCAATACACGGAGTTGTTCATGTGGTCGAACAAGTCGATGTCGGTAATCCGCAGCGGGAACTCGTGAATCTCCGACGCATCGTCGCGGCTGCCGGGCTTCAAGTAGCCCTTCCACCGCAGCCGATCAACGGACGTGGTCCTGTGCAGGCCTTCGAGGAAGTCGTCGGAGATGCGCGAGGGCATCTGGGTGTCCCGGTTGATGTTGATCCAGAACGCCTCGGATTCGATCAGGCCGCCCTTGCGTCCGTCGACGCGAACCCGCATCTCACACCACCGATTCGAGGTTCCCGAACACCAGCGCCGACATCGCAGCATGTCCTGGAATTCGATCGGACGCAGCAAGTCAAGCATCGTTCGCCGGACGATCCACAGCGGATGGGTCTCTTCGAAGCCCAGCTCGCGGAGCTGGTCCGAGCCGATGTCCTGGATGTGCCGGCAGGCCGCGTCCAACCGCAGCCGCCCGGTGCGATCGATGTCGCCGACACGCAGCGGCCATTCACGATCGAATACGTCGGGGTGGCCGTCGGGCACCGGCATCATTATTTTGTCCAGGCTCACGACTTCGCTCCCCATTTGACCTACGTCTGTTACCCCGAGGTTTACCTCGAAGCCCCGATGCGAATCATGCCAACGACGACGAAAAACACCAAACCTGACGAAGGCGGCTTAGGGTGCCAAGTCTGCTAACCCTTTCTTCGCAGTGCAGGTAGGCTGAGTTGAGTGTCCAAAACGTTCGTCGGCTCACGTGTTCGCCAACTGCGTAACGAGCGCGGATTTTCTCAGGCCGCGCTGGCTCAAATGCTCGAGATCTCGCCGAGCTATCTCAACCAGATCGAGCACGATGTCCGCCCGCTGACCGTGGCCGTACTGCTGCGGATCAGCGAAGTGTTCGGAGTGGACGCGACCTTCTTCGCCTCCCACGACGACACCCGCCTGGTCGCCGAGCTGCGCGAGGTGACCATGGATCGCGATCTGGACATCAACGTCGATCCGCCCGAAATCGCCGAAATGGTCAACACCCATCCCGCCCTGGCCCGCGCGGTGGTCAACCTGCACCGGCGCTACCGGCTCACCACGGCGCAGCTGGCCGCGGCCACCGAGGAGCGCTACTCCGACGGCAGCGGCACCGGATCGATCACGATGCCGCACGAAGAGGTGCGCGACTACTTCTACCAGCGGCAGAACTACCTGCACGAGCTGGACACCGCCGCCGAAGACCTCACGATCCACACCCGGCTGCACCACGGCGACCTGGCCCGCGAGTTGACCCGCAGGCTCACCGAGGTGCACGGCGTCCACATCAACAGGCGGATCGACCTCGGTGACACGGTGCTGCACCGCTACGACCCCGGGACCAAGACGCTCGAGATCAGCAATCACCTCTCGTTGGGCCAGCAGGTCTTCAAGATGGCCGCCGAACTGGCCTACCTCGAGTTCGGCGACCTGATCGACAGCATGGTCGCCGACGGCAAATTCACCAGCGACGAGTCACACACGCTGGCCCGACTGGGTCTGGCGAATTACTTCGCCGCTGCCGCGGTGCTGCCCTACCGCCAATTCCACGACGTCACCGAGAATTTCCGCTACGACGTCGAACGGCTGTCGGCCTTCTACTCGGTGAGCTATGAAACCATCGCGCACCGGCTGTCGACGATGCAACGGCCGTCGATGCGGGGGGTGCCGTTCTCGTTCGTCCGGGTGGATCGCGCCGGCAACATGTCAAAACGTCAGTCCGCCACCGGCTTTCATTTCTCCTCCAGCGGCGGGACCTGCCCGTTGTGGAACGTCTACGAGACGTTTGCCAACCCGGGCCAGATCCTCGTGCAGATCGCCCAGATGCCCGACGGCCGCAACTACATGTGGGTGGCGCGCACCGTCGAACGTCGCGCTGCCCGGTATGGTCAGCCAGGTAAAACCTTCGCGATCGGGCTGGGCTGCGAACTGCGGCACGCGCACCGGCTCGTCTACTCGGAAGGACTCGACTTGTCGGGAGACGTCGCCACACCCATCGGCGCGGGTTGCCGTGTCTGCGAACGTGATAACTGTCCACAGCGGGCTTTCCCGGCTTTGGGACGCGCACTCGATCTCGACGAGCACCGCAGCACGGTGTCGCCGTACTTGGTGAAGCAGCCATGAGCGATATCGAAGCCGGCCACGTCGGCCGCGTACCGTCCTCCACCAAACTGCGCCGGCTGGGTCCGATCAACTGGGTGCTCGCGAAGGCGGCCGCCCGCACGGTGTCGGCCCCGGAGATGCATCTGTTCACCACGCTCGGTCAGCGCCAAGGGCTTTTTTGGGCGTGGTCCCTCTATGGCGGCCGGCTGCTGCGCGGCCGGCTGCCGCGGGTGGACACCGAATTGGTGATCCTGCGCGTCGCGCATTTGCGCTCGAGCGAATACGAGCTGCAGCACCATCGGCGGATGGCACGCCAATACGGTCTGGATGCTCACCTGCAGGCGACGATATTCGCCTGGCCCGATGTCCCGGACGGCGACGGGCCCCGCGTGATACTGAGCGCCCGGCAGCAGGCGCTGCTGAACGCGACGGATGAGCTGATCAAGAACCGGTCGATCAGCGAAGGCACCTGGCAGCAACTGGCGACGCACCTCGACCGGCGCCGGCTCATCGAATTCTGCTTGCTTGCAACGCAATACGACGGGCTGGCCGCGACGATAACCGCCCTGAACATCCCGTTGGACAACCCGAGGTAACGCCTCAGGCGTAGACGTCGGCCAGCACGGCCAGCGTCAGGACCACCGGCAGTATCGGCAAGTCGAACGCAAACGCCGCCCACAGATACTTCCGGCGCCGGCGTAGCAGCCAGCCCCAAATGGCGGCCCCGACTCCCAGCAGCACCGACAGCAGCAACACCAGCGGACCCCACCGGCCCACCGTCGCGTTGTCGCCGGCGATCGAGATGGCGATCAGCCACAGCACATAACCGGTGGCGGCACCGCCGACCGCTCCAATAATGGTCTCGCTGCGAATCATTCGCAGCTCAGAAGTTGATCATGTGGCCGGTCAGACCGTGGAAGCACTCCTGCAGCGCTTCGGACATGGTCGGATGGGTGTGCACGTTGCGGGCCAGTTCGTTGGCGGTCAGGTCCCATTTCTGCGCCAAGGTGAGCTCGGGCAGCAGCTCGGACACGTCGTGGCCGACCAGGTGTCCGCCCAGCAGCTCGCCGTACTTGGCGTCGGCCACCAGCTTGACGAAACCGCTGGGGTCGCCCACACCATGGGCTTTGGCGTTGGCGGTGAACGGGAATTTGGCCACCACCACGTCGTAGCCTTCGTCCCGGGCTTGCTCCTCGGTCAGCCCGAAGCTGGCGACGTTCGGCTGGCAGAACGTCGCGCGCGGCAGCATCCGGTAATCGCCGAGCGCCAAAGTCTCTGCGCCGGCGATGGTTTCGGCTGCCACCACACCTTGCGCCTCGGCGACGTGGGCCAGCTGCAGCTTGCCGGTGACGTCGCCGATCGCGTAGATGTGGTCGACGTTGGTGCGCATGTAGTCGGTGATCCCGATGGCCTTGCGGTCGGTCAGCGCGACCCCGGCCTTGTCCAATCCGAAGCCCTCGACGTTGGGCGCAAAACCGATGGCCTGCAACACCTTTTCGGCTTGGAGTTCCTCGGTCTTACCGTCCTTGCTGATCGCCACCCGGACCACCGACCCATCGTCGGTAATGGAGTCGACCTTGGTGCCGGTCAGGATCTTGACGCCCAGTTTCTTGAACTGCTTCTCGACCTCCTTGGACACCTCGGCGTCCTCGTTGGGCAACGCGCGCGGCAGGAACTCGACGACGGTCACGTCGACGCCGTAGTTCTTCAGCACATAGCCGAACTCCATGCCGATCGCCCCGCATCCGGCGATGATGATCGACTCCGGTAACTCGCGGGACAGGATCAGTTCCTCGTAGGTGACCACGTTTTCGGACAGCGACGTACCGGGAACCAGGCGGGTGCTGCTGCCGGTGGCGATGATGACGTTGTCGAACGTGACCGTCTCGGTGCCACCGTCATTGAGATCGACCGACAGCGTGTGGGCGTCGGCGAATCGGCCGTAGCCATGGATTTCGGTGATCTTGTTCTTCTTCATCAGGAAGTGCACGCCGGCAACACGGCCCTCGGCCACCTTGCGGCTGCGATCGAAGGCGACCCCGTAGTCGAAAGACACCTCGCCGCTGATGCCGAACGTCTTGGCCTCTTTGGTGAAGATATGCGCGAGTTCGGCGTTGCGCAGCAGGGCCTTGGATGGGATGCAGCCGACGTTGAGGCAGATTCCGCCCCAGTATTTCGGTTCGACGACCGCGGTGTTCAGGCCGAGCTGCGCGGCGCGAATGGCCGCGACATATCCGCCGGGACCGGCCCCGAGGACGACGACGTCATAGTGAGAAGTCACGAGCCCACCCTAATAGGTCAATATGGGATGACGGCGACCAGACAATGACCCGTGCGGGCGCAGTAGTAATAGCCGTACAGGGGTGCCGCGGCGACGACGGAGCCAAACGGTCCCGACATCACCGCGATGGACAGCGCCGCGATCACCGGCCTGCCCTGGACCATCGCCAGCATCACCCCGCCGACGGTGCACGCGACCACGTAGACCAGGGCCATGAACACCGCGGGGGTCTTGTCGATCGTGTGGTACCACCAATAGAACAGACTCAGGCCGACCTCGGCCGTCCCGGCCCACACGCCGAGGAGCACCAGGACCAACTTCCACCACTTCAGGTATTGGTAGCGGCCGGGCACGGTGACCGACTGCACCGATGCGCCGAGCGGCTCGATCCCCGCATCCCGGTCGGAAGCGGCAGCGGGCGTCTCGGTCGCAACCTCGTCCTCGGACGTGCCCGGCTTCTCCGCGGCGGCTATCGGCTGCGAGCCGGTGTCGCCGAAGTCCGGGACGAACCCCTGCGTGCCGGTGTCCTCCTCGAAGTCCGGCACAAAACCTTGCGTGCCGGTGTCTTCGAAGTCCGGCACAAACGGCTCGGTCCCCGGATTCGACGCGCGGTCTTTGTCAGCCACCGGAGGTCACCTGGACAGCGACGAGCACCCCGAACCAGCCGGGAGCGATGGATAGCGTGAACGCGCCCAGCATCGTGACCCAACGACGACCGGAAAACAGCATCGTCACCAGCCCGACCAGACTGGGCAGCCCCACCACCAGCGCGATGACGACGTCCGGGCGAACCGGCGTATGGACCACCACCGTCAACGCCACCCCCGCCAGCAGCCCGACCGCGGCGCCGATCAGCATCGCGCTGGCCAGCAGCCAGGGTCGGGGTAGGGGGATCACCCCACCGACATTACTGCGGCTACCGGCCACCGGGCGGGCACGTTCCCGGCGCGGCCTCGTCGACCACCAGCCCACGAATCGACGGGCGCTCGCCCCCCTCGTACGCGGCACCGGTGATCACCGGTACGGCTTCTAGCTGGGCTTTCTCCTCGTCGGTGAAGACGCGGCCGCGACTGAGAAACCGCACGCCTTCGGGTGCTTCCAGGCTGAATCCGCCGCCGCGGCCGGGTACCACGTCGATCACCAGCTGGGTGTGTTTCCAGACCAGGTACTGCGGACCCGAGATCCACACCGCCACACCCTCGGCTCCCACGTCGAGAACTCCGAGCAGGACGTCGCGGTCACCAACGAGAAAGTCGCCGTTCGGATAACACATCGGCGATGACCCGTCGCAGCAGCCGCCGGACTGGTGGAACATCACCGGGCCGTGACGGTCCTGCAGTCGTGCCAGCAATTGAGCGGCGGCGGCGGTGATGACCGCACCCGCCGGAGCGCTCATCAGAAGAAGCCCTGCGCCTTATCGGCGTAGGACACCAGCAGGTTCTTCGTCTGCTGGTAGTGGTCGAGTGCCATCTTGTGGGTTTCGCGGCCGAACCCGGATTGCTTGTAACCGCCGAACGCCGCGTGCGGCGGGTACACGTGGTAGCAGTTCACCCACACCCGGCCGGCCTTGATCTCGCGGCCGGCCCGGTAGGCGGCGTTGCCGTCGCGGCTCCACACCCCGGCGCCCAGCCCGTAGAGGGTGTCGTTGGCGATGCCCATCGCGTCGTCGAAGTCGGTGAACGACGTCACCGTCACCACCGGCCCGAAGATCTCTTCCTGGAAGACGCGCATCTTGTTGTGGCCGGCAAAGATGGTCGGCTGCATGTAGTAGCCGCCGGACAGGTCACCGCCCAGCTCAGCGCGCTCGCCACCGGTGATGAGCTTGGCGCCCTCCCCTTTGCCAATCTCGATGTAGGACAAGATCTTTTCCAGCTGGTCATTGGAGGCCTGCGAACCCAACATCGTCTCGGTGTCCAGCGGGTCGCCTTGCCGGACCGCCTTGGTCCGGATCGCGGCCAGCTCCAGGAACTCGTCGTGGATGTCGGACTGGATCAGGCTGCGCGACGGGCAGGTGCACACCTCGCCCTGATTGAGCGCGAACATCGTGAAGCCCTCGAGGGCCTTGTCCTGGAAGTTGTCGTTGGCGGCCATCACGTCGGAGAAGAAGATGTTGGGGCTCTTGCCGCCGAGCTCGAGCGTCACCGGGATCAGGTTCTGCGACGCGTACTGCATGATCAGCCGCCCGGTCGTGGTCTCGCCGGTGAACGAGACCTTGTTGATCCGGTCGCTGGACGCCAGCGGCTTGCCGGCCTCGACGCCGAATCCGCTGACGATGTTGAGCACACCCGGCGGGATCACGTCGCCGATCAGCGACATCAGGTAGAGGATCGACGCCGGTGTCTGCTCGGCCGGCTTGAGCACCACCGTGTTGCCAGCGGCCAGGGCGGGCGCCAGCTTCCACGCACCCATCAGGATCGGGAAGTTCCACGGAATGATCTGCCCGACCACCCCGAGCGGCTCCTGGAAGTGGTACGCGACGGTGTCCTCGTCGATCTGCGACAGCGAGCCCTCCTGGGCGCGGATCGCCGCGGCGAAATACCGGAAATGATCGGCGGCCAGCGGGATGTCGGAGGCCAGCGCCTCGCGGATCGGCTTGCCGTTGTCCCAGACCTCGGCCACCGCCAACGCGTCCTTGTTTTCCTCAATGCGATCGGCGATCTTGTTCAGCACGGTCGCCCGCTCGGCCGGGGAGGCCTTGCCCCACGCCGGGGCGGCCGCGTGCGCGGCGTCCAGCGCCTTGTTGACGTCGGCCTCGTCGGATCGCGCCACTTCGCAAAACACCTCGCCCGTCACCGGCGTCCGGTTCTCGAAGTACAGCCCCTTGGCCGGGGCGACCCACTGGCCTCCGATGAAGTTCTCATAGCGCGACCGGTACGACATCAGTGCCCCGGCAGAGCCTGGACGTGCGTAAACAGTCATCTGCTCGGCTCCTCGCTCGGACCTTCAACCATGGTTGTAATACAGCTCACATTACCGCTGGGGCCACAATGGCTTCCATGACAGCAGAAGCTGCCGAACCCGACAACCGATACCAGCCACCCGATGACCCGCACCGGTGGCTCGAAGACGTGACGGCCGAAACGGCGCTGGATTGGGTGCGCGCACGCAACGAACCGACCATGGCGGAATTCCGCGATGCGGACTTCGAGCAGATGCGCGCCGAGGCGCTGGAGGTCCTCGACACCGATGCCCGGATCCCCTATGTGCGCCGCCGTGGCGAGTACCTGTACAACTTCTGGCGCGACGCCGCCAACCCGCGCGGGCTGTGGCGGCGCACCACGCTGGACAGCTACCGCGGCGACTCCCCCGAGTGGGATGTGCTGATCGATGTGGACGAACTGGGCCGCGCCGACGACGAGAAATGGGTGTGGGCGGGCGCCACGGTCATCGAACCGGAGTTGACCCGCGCCCTGGTCAATCTGTCCCGCGGCGGCTCGGACGCGGTGATCGTGCGTGAATTCGACATGCTGACGCGGGAATTCATCCCCGACGGGTTCGCGCTGCCGGAAGCCAAGTCGCAAATCGGCTGGGCCGATCCGGATACGGTGCTGGTGGGTACCGACTTCGGCGCCGACTCGCTCACCGAATCCGGATATCCGCGGATCGTCAAGCGATGGCGTCGCGGCACACCGTTGACCGATGCCGAGACGATCTTCGAGGGGACGCGCACCGACGTCAGCGCGTCGGCGAATGCCGATCGGACGCCGGGCTTCGAACGCAGCTTCGCGGGCCGTTCCCTGGACTTCTGGAACTCCGAGATCTACGAAGTGCGCGGGTCAGAACTCATCCGCATCGACGTGCCCACCGACGCGGGCGTATCGATTCACCGCGAATGGCTGCTGATCGAGCTGCGCACCGATTGGACCTTTCGCACCCTCACTTACCGCGCCGGCTCGCTGCTGGCCGCCGATTATGACGAATTCCTTGCCGGGACAGCAGATTTGCGAGTGGTCTTCGAACCTGACGAGCACACCTGCCTGCATCAGAGCGCGTGGACCCGCGACCGCCTACTGCTCGTCACACTGGCCGATGTCGCCAGCCGGGTCGAGATCGTCACGCCCGGCACCTGGCAGCGCGAGCCGATCGCCGGAATCCCGCCGGCGACCAACACGGTGATCGCCGCCGCTGACGACACCGGCGACGAATTCTTCTTGGATTCAAGCGGATTCGATTTGCCCTCGCAGCTGCTACGCGGCACCGGCGCAAGCCAACTCGAGCAGATCAAGTCGGCGCCGGCATTCTTCGATGCCGAAAACCTCGACGTGAAGCAATATTTCGTGCCATCCAAGGATGGCACCAAAATCCCGTACTTCGTAGTGCGGTCGCGATCCGTCGAAGGACCCGGCCCCACCCTGCTGGGCGGCTACGGCGGCTTCGAGTCGTCCAAGACGCCCGGGTACAGCGGGGTGCTGGGCCGGCTGTGGCTGGCCCGTGGCGGCACTTACGCGATGGCCAACATTCGCGGCGGCGGCGAGTACGGGCCGGGCTGGCACACCCAGGCGATGCGGGAGAACCGGCACAAGGTCGACGAGGATTTCGCAGCGGTGGCAGAGGATTTGGTGCGGCGCGGCATCACCACCGTGCAGCAGCTGGGTGCGCAGGGCGGCAGCAACGGCGGCCTGCTGATCGGCATCATGCTGACCAAGTACCCGGAGAAATTCGGCGCGTTGGTCTGCGACGTGCCGCTGCTGGACATGAAGCGCTACCACCTGTTGCTGGCCGGTGCGTCGTGGGTCGCCGAGTACGGTGACCCCGACAACCCCGACGACTGGGAGTTCATCTCCAAATACTCTCCATACCAGAATGTTTCGGCGACGCGGCACTACCCGCAGGTGCTGTTTACCACGTCCACACGCGACGACCGGGTGCACCCCGGCCACGCCCGCAAGATGGTCGCGGCGTTGCAGGCCGCGGGTCATTCGGTGTGGTACTACGAGAACATCGAAGGCGGGCACGCCGGCGCGGCCGACAACGAACAGGCCGCGTTCAAGTCGGCCCTGAGTTATTCGTTCCTATGGCGGACATTGGGAGGCCACGCGTGAAGATCCTCGACATGATCGAACTCGGCTTAGTCATTGCCGGTCTGGTCCTGATCATTGCCGGTTGGGCGCAGGCACGTTTTCGCTTCATCGCTGAGCGCCGCAAGGCCCGGTACTTCTATTGGGGAACCTCGGCTCTGGGCATCGTCCTTTTTGGCTTCGGGACAGGGCAACTCTGGCCGAACGCCGTGATGACAACATTGATCTTCACCACACTCATCGTGGGATCGGCCTACTTCACCACGCCTTATCTGAAGATCGGCGACCAAATCTACGCATCGACTCCGGAAAATCGAGAGCCCGACCCCCCCGTCGAGGAACGCTAGCCCAGACTTGAGCTATGCCCGACTTCGAGACTCTGCTCTACAAGACCGCCGGTCCGGTTGCCACCATTACGCTGAACCGCCCCGAGCGCCTCAACACGATCGTCCCGCCGATGCCCGACGAGATCGAGGCCGCGATCGGCCTGGCCGAGCGGGACCCGGGGATCAAAGTCATCGTGCTGCGCGGCGCCGGACGCGCCTTCTCCGGCGGCTTCGACTTCAGTGGCGGCTTCGAGCACTGGAGCGAAGGCATCATGACCGACGGCAAGTGGGATCCGGGTAAGGACTTCGCGTGGGCCAGCGCCCGCGAGACCGGGCCGACCCAGAAGTTCATGGCCATCTGGCGGGCGTCCAAACCGGTGATCGCGCAGGTGCACGGCTGGTGCGTCGGCGGGGCCAGCGACTATGCGCTCTGCGCCGACATCGTGATCGCCAGCGAAGACGCCGTGATCGGCACCCCGTACAGCCGGATGTGGGGGGTCTACCTGACCGGCATGTGGCTGTACCGGCTGAGCCTGGCCAAGGCCAAGTGGCACTCGCTGACCGGCCGGCCGCTGACCGGCGTGCAGGCCGCCGAGATCGAGCTGATCAATGAGGCCGTGCCGTTCGAACGCCTCGAGGCGCGGGTCGCCGAGATCGCCGCCGAGCTGGCACAGATTCCGCTGTCACAGCTGCGGGCACAGAAGCTGATCGTCAACCAGGCCTACGAGAACATGGGCCTGACCTCCACCCAGACGCTGGGCGGCATTCTCGACGGCCTGATGCGCAATACCCCCGACGCGCTGGACTTCATCAACACCGCCGAAACCCAGGGTGTACGGGCAGCAGTGGAGCGCCGCGACGGCCCGTTCGGCGACTACAGCCAGGCCCCACCGGAACTGCGGCCCGACCCCTCGCACGTCATCGGCGCTGATGGCGATAGCTAATAAGACGGACTAGAAGTCTGCCAAGACTCGCCCGCGGGGCGGCCGAAGTGCTACCGTAACAACTATGTCTCGGCTGACTTCTTGCCTGCGTGCAGGCGCCGTCTTTCTCACCCTGGGTATCGCCGCTGCGATCGTCCCGACGACCGCGGCAGCGGATTCCACGGAGGACTTCCCGATCCCCCGCCGGATGATCAACACCACCTGCGACGCCGAGCAGATACTGGCGGCCACCAGGGACACCAGCCCGGTGTACTACCAGCGGTACATGATCGACTTCAACAACCACCCGAACGTCTCGCAGGCGGCGATCGACAAGGCGCACTGGTTCTACTCGTTGTCGCCGCAGGACCGCCGGAATTACTCCGAGAACTTCTACGCCCCGGTCTCTGACCCGCTGTGGGTGGCGTGGCCCAACCACATGAAGATCTTCTTCAACAACAAGGGCGTCGTCGCCAAGGCGACCGACGTCTGCAGCACGTACCCGCCCGGCGACATGTCCGTCTGGAACTGGGCCTAACGGTCTCATTCACGCCAATTAACCCCGGGCCTGGCCCGGGGTTAATTTGTATTCGGGGACAACCGAATCGTGACGGGTGGCCGTCAGTAGTGCGGTGAGCTCGCCTGGAAGCGATCGGTGTGGGCCGCCTCGCCGTTGGGCGACTGGCCATTGCTCGGCGTTAACAGGGGTTCATCGAGCAGGGTGCGAACCGCCGGACGCGACCCGTACGGCTGCAGCATCCGACTGGCCGGGCGGGGCCGCACGTGGGTCGGCCACCAGAACCAGCGGCCCATCAAGGCGGCGACCGACGGCATCATGAACGAACGCACGATCAACGTGTCGAACAACAGACCCAGCGCGATGGTGGTTCCCACCTGCCCCATGACCCGCAGCGGGCTGATCGCAAACGTCGACATGGTGGCGGCGAACACCAAACCGGCAGACGTCACCACCGCGCCGGTGCCGGCCATCGACCGGATGATCCCGGTCTTGATGCCGGCATGGATCTCCTCTTTGAACCGGGAAACCAGCAGCAGGTTGTAGTCGGATCCCACCGCCAACAGCAGGATGACCGACATCGCCAGCACCATCCAGTGCAGCTTTATGCCCAGGATGTCCTGCCAGACCAGCACCGAGAGGCCGAATGAGGCCCCCAACGAGATCAGCACCGTCCCCACGATGGTGATCGCGGCAACCAGGCTGCGGGTGATGATCAACATGATGATCAGGATGAGGCTGGCCGCCGATATCCCAGCGATCATCAGGTCCCACTTGGATCCGTCACGCATGTCCTTGTAGACCGCGGCCGTGCCGCCCAGCCAGATCTTGGAACCCTCCAGCGGGGTGCCCTTGATGGCTTCCTTCGCCGCCAACTTGATCGGGTCGACGTGCGAAATCCCTTCGGGCGTCGCCGGGGGGACGTCATGGGAGATGATGAACCGGGCGGCGTGGCCGTCGGCCGACAGGAACATCTTCAAGCCGCGCTTGAAATCGGGGTTGTCGAAGACCTCCGGCGGAATGTAGAACGAGTCGTCGTTCTTGGCCGCGTCGAATGCCTGACCCATGGCGGTCGAGTTCTGGCTCATGACGTCCATCTGGTCATACATGGAGTTCATCGAGCTGTGCATGGTCAGCATCATCTGCTTCATCGTCGACATGGTCGCGATCATCGGCGGCATCTGCGCGAGCATCTGCGGCAACAAGGCGTCCAGGTTGGCGATGTCGTCCGTGAGATAGGTGAACTTTTCGACGATCTGATCCAAACCATCGAGGCTTTCGAAAATGGACCGCAGCGACCAGCAGATCGGGATGTCGAAGCAGTGCTTCTCCCAGTAGAAGTAGCTGCGAATCGGCCGCCAGAAGTCAATGAAATCCTCGATGTGATCCCGCAATGTGGCTGTCACGTCCAGCATTTCGTGCGTGAGGCCGTCCATGTGGTGTGTGACGGCGGCCATCTTCGCCGTGATGTCGTACATGCGCTGCATCGTGTCGATGGACATCTGCATCGCGTCGGCCTGCTTGAGCATGTCGGCCATACGCTTCTTCATGTACTCCTGGTTTTCGACCTGCGTAATGCTGTTCATGCTGATCTGGAACGGGATCGAGGTGTGCTCGATCGGCGCACCCAGTGGCCTCGTTATCGTCTGGACGCGGGCGACGCCGGGGATGTGGAAGACGCCCCTGGCGATCCTGTCCAGCACCAACATGTTTGCCGGATTCCGCATATCGTGATCGGTCTCGATCATCAGCAGTTCCGGATTCATCCGGGCGTTGGAGAAATGCCGCTCCGCGGCCTCATATCCGACGATCGCCTTCGTGCTCTGAGGCAGATAATCGCGGTTGTCGTAATCCGTCTTATACCCGGGCAGCGCGAGCAGACCGATGAGTGCGATGCCGATCGATACGGCCAGGATCGGCCCGGGCCACCGGACGATGGCGGTGCCCACACGCCGCCAACCTCGCGTCCGCATCTTGCGTTTGGGGTCGAACAGGTGAAAACGACTGCGACTGCCCACCGCCAAGATCGCCGGGCCCAGCGTGAGCGCCGCAAGTACGGCGACAAGTGTCCCCACCGCGCACGGGACGCCGAGGCTCTGGAAATACGGAAGGCGGGTGAAGCTGAGGCAATACATCGCTCCGGCGATGGTCAGACCGGAGCCCAGCACCACATGCGCGGTGCCATGAAACATGGTGTAGAAGGCCTGTTCTCGATCTTCGCCGAGCGACCGCGCCTCCTGATACCTGCCCAGCACGAAGATCGCGTAGTCGGTGCTTGCCGCGATCACCATCAGCACCAGCAGATTCACCGCGAAGGTCGACAAGCCAATGATGTCGTGATCGGCCAGGAACGCGACAACCTGGCGTGCCGCGAACAGTTCGAGCACCACCATCAACAGGGTGATGAACACGGTGACGATCGAGCGGTAGACCCACAGCAGCATCACGATGATCACGACGAACGTGAGCAGGGTGACCAAGATGACGCCCTTCTCACCGGCGGCCGACTGATCGGCGGTCAGGGCCGCCGCGCCCGTCACATAGACCTTGAGCCCGGGCGGCGGCGGCGTGTCGTCGACCAGTTTGCGGACCGACCTGACGGACTCATTGGCCTTGGTCTCGCCCTGGTTACCCCGGAGATACACCTGCACATAGGCGGCCTTGCCGTCCGTGCTCTGCGAGCCGGCCGCCGTCAGCGGATCCCCCCAGAAGTCCTGCACGTGCTCGACGTGTTTCGTGTCCGCCTCGAGCTTTTTGACCAGCCCGTCGTAGTAGTGATGGGCGTCGTCGCCGAGCGGCTGGCTAGCCTCCAGGACGACCATTACCGCGCTGTCGCTCTCGAATTCGTTGAACACCTTGCCGACGCGCTGCGTCGCCTGCATCGATGCCGCCTCTTTCGGGCTCATCGGCACCGTGTGTTCCTTGCCGACTTTCTCCAGGTCGGGAACGAACATGGACAGGCAGACGACCATCGCGACCCAGCCCAGCACGATCAGCGGCGCGAACTTGTACACCGACCGCGCAAAAAACGGCATATGGGGAAGGCCGACGGCGGCGTTGTCCCTCATGCGGACTTCACTATGCAAAAGGTTTCAGCGTTCACTCCGGTGATCGACCTTTCGTCTTTGACCACGTCGTTCACGATGATCTGGCAGCTGATCTGGTCTCCGTCGGTCTGCGCGACCACATTGACGCTCACCGATGGCAGCGTCGTGGTGACCGACAGCGTCCAGGGCAGTGGCACGTGGTCTATGCGCCGCGGCTGGGCGTTGACGTCCAGGTAGTTGATGTCGGCGGTGGCTCCAGACCCGTAGACCTTGTAGACCACGTGCTTCGGGTTGAACGGCTTGATGTCATCCAGGCTGCTGTTACCGATGCCTGAAGTGTCGTGATTGCCGAAAAACGAGCGGAGGCGAAGGACGCAGAACCCCGCCACAGCGATAACCAAGGCGATGACCAAGACGATCCATAACTTCTTCACCGCGTTGGCAACAGGAGCCTTTGCCACCCGATCACCTTCCGCTAACCGAGCGGCCGACCGCCCGTCTCATTGCGCACATGCCAATCTGCTTTCTGCTCATGGCGATTCGGCGATAAGGCCGATGCAGGTGGCCGTCAACACCCGGGTCAAGGCGGGGGCGAATTCGATGTTCCATTCGGACGGCATCACCTCGGGCTCGTCGGCATAGGCATCGGTGAGCCGCTCCGGCGGGTTGGCGATCTGCCAGAAAGCGGCGGCCAACGAGTACGCGGCAATCAAGCTGTCGAACGCGCCGGAGCGGCCGAGCTTGGGCAGTGCGTGCTCGATGGCGTCGGCGAGGGCGACCGCGGCGGCGGAGATCGTTCGCCGGATGTCGACAACCCGCTCGACCTCCACCTCATGCTCGAGGTGCAGGTGCAGGTTGGCCAGCAGGTCACAAAACAGTGGGTCGGCCGCCAGCCCGTTGGCCAACGTTTCGGCCAGCCGCGCCGGCGACATCGGACCCGGCTCGGCCAGCTCCGCGCACACTGTGCCCGACCACCGCACCCAGCCCTCGGCGGCGAGGTGCAGCAGAACCTCTTTGTGCGAAGTGAAGTAACGGCGTACCGCCGAGTAGTGGATGCCGGCGCGATTGGCGACGGCCGTCAATGTCACTGACGCGACGCCGGTTTCGCATGCCAGGGAGCGTGCGGCCTCGACGAGTGCCGCCGCACGTCGGCGCTTGTTCTCTTCCGTGCGGGCGCGCTGAAAGGTGAGTTGCGCCACTGCCCGAGGATAACGCACATCATGTGATTTGTATAACGCACAATACGTGATTTCTACGGCCCGCGCATACGACGAAAGGCGGCCATGCGGCAAGGCGCCTGGCCTGCACTCCGCCAGCGAGAACGTACGATGCATCACACTTCGTGGCCCGGATGGAAGCGGACGATGCTCCGGGCCTAAGCTGACTAAACGCCTCTTCCTTAGGTTAGGCTTGGCTACTTTCCACCAGTCACGACCAGCTCTGGGCAGCGGCAGCTCGGACACCCACCGGGGACGTGTGGGCGGCCGGGACGATGCGGCAATCCATGACTGAATGGCTTTAGCCGCCGACGAAAATGCCAATCGCTGAAGGGAATTCGGAATTTTCAAGATCGTTTCGCGGCTGTGGATTCCGATGGTCGTCTTCGCGGTGTTCATCGCCGGGGGGCTCGTTGTGTACCGGGTCCACGGCTACTTCGGCTCTCACCCACGGGAGTCGTACACCGATGGCAACGTCGCCGGTCCCAAGCTGCTAAAGCCCAAGTCGATGATTTTCGAAATCTTCGGCGCAAACGGGACAGTTGCAGACATCAGCTATTTCGACGTGAATTCTGATCCCCAGCGAGTCGATGGGACACGTCTACCGTGGTCGCTGCGTATCACGATGACCAAACCAGGCGCGATGGGAAACCTTATGGCGCAAGGTGATAGCGATAGCATTGGCTGCCGAATCACGATAGACGGCGAGGTCAAAGCCGAGCGGATTTCGCATGAGGTCAATGCATATACCTTCTGTCTGGTGAAGTCCGCGTGAGTGCACACTCCGCCGACCACGCCCCGGCGCAAACGCACCAAGAACGGCCGCCCATCGCCAGGATGATCCACCGGTTTGCGGTGCCCATTGTCCTGAGCTGGGTGGGACTCGTCGTCGTCCTGAGCGCCACTGTTCCGTCGCTGGAGGAGGTCGGGCAGGAGCGTTCGGTCGCCCTGAGCCCTCGCGATGCACCGTCATACGAGGCGATGAAGCGCATTGGCAAGGTTTTCCACGAAGGAGACTCCGACAATTCGGCGATGATCATTCTCGAGGGCACTAAGCCCCTTGGAGACGACGCCCACAGATATTACGACCGTTTGGTCGGCAACCTGCGAGCCGCCACCAAATATGTGCGGAGCGTCCCAGACTTCTGGGGCGATCCGCTAACGGCGTCGGGCGTACAAAGCAACGACAGCAAAGCCGCTTATGTTGAGGTGAATCTCGCCGGGAATCGGGGCGAGCTATTGGCCAACCAATCCATCGAATCGGTCCGCAAGATCGTCAACAGCGTGGCCGCACCACCCGGGGTCACCGTATGGATCACCGGCGCATCGGTAATCGCTGCGGACATGCATCAGAGTGGCGACAAATCGATGATGAAGATGATCTTCACCAGCGTCGCCGTGATTTCGATTGTGTTGCTGTTCGTTTACCGCTCGATCGTCACCGTGGTTCTGCTGTTGATCACGGTCGGAGTCGAATCGTCGGCGGCGCGCACAGCCGTCGCGGTGCTCGGGCATAACACCCCGATCGGGCTCACCACCTTTGCCGTCAGCCTGCTCACGTCGTTGGCTATCGCCGCTGGAACCGACTACGGGATATTCATCATCGGGCGATACCAGGAAGCCCGGCAGTCCGGCGAAGATACCGAAACGGCGTTCTACACGATGTATCGCGGCACCGCCCACGTCATCTTGGGTTCCGGATTGACCATCGCAGGGGCCACTTTTTGCCTCAGCTTCGCCCGACTTCCGTACTTCAACACCATGGGCCTTCCCTGCGCGCTGGGGATGGCCGTCGCGGTCGTCGTCGCGCTCACGCTCGGGCCCGCGATCCTGGCGGTCGGCAGCCGTTTCGGATTGTTCGACCCAAAAGGAAATATCCAACATCGTGGGTGGCGACGGATAGGCACCGTGGTGGTTCGTTGGCCGCTACCCGTTCTCGCCGCGTCCTGCGCCGTGGCCCTCATCGGCCTACTCACGCTGCCCGGGTACACGCCGAGCTACAACGACCGGGCATTTCTGCCGACATCCATCCCGTCCAACCAAGGATTCGCGGCGGCGGATCGCCATTTCTCTCAGTCCCGCATGAAGCCTGAGGTTTTGATGATCGAGTCGGACCATGATCTGCGCAATCCAACAGACTCTCTGGTATTGGACAGGCTGGCCAAGGGCATCTTCCGGGTTCCCGGAATTTCTCGGGTGCAAGGTATAACCAGGCCTGACGGAACGACGATGGACCATACCTCGATACCGTTTCAGCTGAGCATGCAAAACGCTGGCCAGGTGCAAACCATGAAGTACCAGCGTGATCGGATGAACGACCTACTGAAGCAGGCCGACGATATGCAGCAGTCCATTGTCGCGATGCAACGTATGTACAGCATTACTGCGAACATAGCTGCCGTGACACACAGCATGAACGGCGTCACGCATGAAATGGTGGATGTTACGAGTCAATTGCGAGACAACATCGCCAATTTCGAAGATTTCTGGCGGCCGATCCGCAGCTATTTCTATTGGGAGAAGCACTGTTACGACATTCCCCTCTGCTCGTCGCTGGGATCGGTTTTCGACGCACTCGACGGGGTGGATCAGATCACTGAAAAATTGACGTCTCTTTCGGGCGACGTATCCGATCTGGACAGCTTGATGCCGCAGATGCTGGCGCAGATACCGCCGATGATCGAAGCCATGGTGAACATGCGGACCACGATCCTGACCATGCACAGCACCATGTCCGGCATCTTCGCTCAGATGGACGAGATGAGCCAGGATGCGACGGCCATGGGTCATGCTTTCGACGCCTCCAAGAACGACGACTCGTTTTACCTTCCGCCCGAGGTGTTTCAAAACAAGAATTTCAAGCGGGCTATGAACAACTTCCTGTCGCCGGACGGACATGCGGCTCGCTTCGTCATTTTGCACCGCGGCGACCCCGCGACCACCGCAGGAATCGCGAGTATCGACGCGATGCGCACGGCGGCCGAGGAGTCATTGAAGGGGACTCCGCTAGAGGATTCCAAGATCTACCTGGCGGGCACAGCTGCTGTCTTCAAGGACATTTCCGAAGGCGCCAGTTACGACCTCATCATCGTCGGAGTTTCCGCTCTCTGCCTCATTTTCGTCATCATGCTGATCCTCACCCGGGCATTCGTTGCCGCCGCCGTCATCGTGGGCACTGTGGCGCTTTCACTGGGCGCTTCTTTTGGTCTGTCCGTCTTGTTCTGGCAGCATCTTCTCGGTTTCCCATTGCACTGGTCAGTGCTCGCGATGTCCGTCATCGTTTTGTTGGCTGTGGGATCTGACTACAACCTGCTCTTGGTCTCCCGGTTCCGACAAGAAATCCACGCCGGGCTGAACACCGGCATCATCCGTTCGATGGGCGGTACCGGCAAGGTCGTGACGAACGCCGGCCTGGTGTTTGCGTTCACGATGGCGTCCATGGTCGTCAGCGATCTGCGGGTGATCGGGCAACTGGGGACGACCATCGGTCTCGGGTTGCTGTTCGACACGCTGATAGTGCGCTCATTCATCACTCCCGCCATCGCCGCGCTGCTGGGACGCTGGTTCTGGTGGCCAATGCGCGTTCGTTCCCGGCCGCGCCCGGCTCCCGCGCTCCTGACACCGTGTGCTTTGGTGCGTTAAGTACCCTGCACTCGGGGTGGGGCTAACGTGGGAAACCGTCAGGCTTGAACCAATCCGTATCCCCGGTCGTCTCGAATAACACGTATGCAGACAATTGCGCTCATCGGCTTCCTCGGCGGCCTGATCACCGGCATTTCACCGTGCATCCTGCCGGTGCTTCCGGTGATTTTCCTGTCCAGCATGGGCAGCGGCACCGGCGCCAGCAGTCGCAGCATGCGCGCCACAACCCGTCCGTACCTGGTGATCGCGGGCCTGGTGTGCAGCTTCAGCCTGGCCACGCTGATCGGCTCGGCGCTGCTGTCGGCGATGCATCTGCCGCAGGACGCGATCCGGTGGGCCGCCCTGGTGGTGTTGACGCTCATCGGCCTGGGATTGATCTTCCCGCCGCTGCAACACTTGATCGAGCGGCCGTTCGCATTTCTGCCACAGCGCCAAATCGGTAGCAACACAGATGGCTTCGGGCTGGGCCTGACGTTGGGCGCGTTGTACGTGCCGTGCGCGGGACCCGTGCTGGCCGCGATCGTGGTCGCCGGTGGCACGGCGTCGCTGGGCCCGTCCGTGATCGTGTTGACCGCGACGTTCGCGCTCGGCAACGCGTTGCCGCTACTGGCTTTCGCGCTGGCCGGGCGGCGCGTCGCCGAACGCGTGACGGCGTTCCGCCGTCGGCAGCGCCAGATTCAGATCGTTGGCGGAATCGCGATGATCGTGCTGGCGGTCGGGCTGGTGTTCAACCTGCCCGCGATGCTGCAGCGCGCCGTACCCGACTACACGACGGCGATGCAGAATCGCCTCGGCGCCAACGACATCCAGCGCACGCTGAACTCGGGCAGCCCACAACGGCCGACCGCGGGCAGCGCACTGCAGCTCAGTGAAGGCAACGCGAGCAACGGCCTACCGACCAACTGCACCGACGGTTCTACGGAGCTGCAACAGTGCGGGCCGGCACCCGCCATTACCGGCATCACCGGATGGCTCAACACCCCGGACGGCAAACCGCTCGACCCCGCCTCGGTGCGGGGCAAGGTGGTCTTGATCGACTTCTGGGCGTACTCCTGCATCAACTGCCAACGCGCCATCCCGCACGTGGTCGATTGGTACAACCGGTATCGCGACAGCGGATTGGTGGTCATCGGGGTGCACACCCCCGAGTACGCCTTCGAACGGGTTGCCGACAACGTGGCCAGCGGTGCCGCCGGGTTGCACATCGACTACCCCATCGCGCTGGACAACGACTACGCAACCTGGAACGCGTTCAACAACATGTACTGGCCGGCCGAGTACCTGATCGACGCGAACGGATCCCTCCGGCACACCAAATTCGGCGAAGGCGACTACGACGGCACCGAGAAACTGATCCGCCAACTGCTGGTCGACGCCAATCCGAATGTCCGGCTGCCGGCGGCGGTGAACGGGGTCGACACCACCCCAAAGACAAGCCTCACCCCCGAGACCTACCTGGCGCCCGACAAGGCCACCACCTACGGGGGAGACGGCAGCTACCAGACGGGTACTGCCGGGTTCAGCCTGCCGGCGCAATTGGCCAACGACAAGTTCGCCTTGCGCGGCCGGTGGACCCTGGATGACCAGGGCGTCACCGCCGAAAGCGACGACGCCGCCATCCGACTCAACTACACCGGCAGAAATGTCTACGCCGTCGTTGGCGGCACCGGAACCATCACCGTGACCCGGGGCGGGAAGACCATCGTCACCCCGATCGGCGGCGCTCCCACGCTGCACCAGATTGTGGCTGATGACGCCGCGCACCGCGATCAGCTCGACATGCAGGTCAGCAAGGGCTTGCAGGTGTTTTCGTTCACTTTCGGTTAGGCATCGCTAAAGCGCGCAGCCGCCCATCCGCCAGGTCGATGGCTCCGAATAGCAATCGTGGACTCGTCACACGCGCGGTCGGTTGCCGTCATCGGCAGTGGCGTGGCCGGCCTCACCGCCGCCTACGTTCTGTCCGGCCGCGACCGCGTGACCCTGTATGAAGCCGATGTGCGGCTCGGCGGCCACGCACACACCCATGTCGTGGACGACGGTGACGGTCGGACCGTCGGCGTCGACTCGGCGTTCCTGGTGCACAACGACCGGACCTATCCGACACTGTGCCGGCTGCTGGACGAACTCGGGGTGGCCACCCAGCAGTCCGAGATGTCGATGTCGGTGCGCGCCGACGACATCGGGCTCGAATACGCCGGCGCCCTGGGGGCCGGCGGGCTGTTCGCGTGCCCGCAGTCGCTGCGGCCTCGCTACCTGCTGATGCTCGGCGAGATCGTCCGCTTCCACCGCGCCGCCAAGCGACTGCTGCGCGAGGACACCACCGATGACGACGACCTGGAGACGCTGCAAGCCTTCCTGAGCCGGCACCGTTTCTCGCCGTATTTCATCGACTTCTTCATCACCCCCCTGGTGGCCGCGGTGTGGTCGTGCACCAGCGACGACGCCCTGCGCTACCCGGCCCGCTATCTGTTCGTCTTCCTCGACCACCACGGCATGCTGTCGGTTTTCGGCTCCCCCACCTGGCGCACCGTGACCGGGGGTTCGGCGCGCTACGTGCAGGCCGTTGCCGCTCGGCTCACCGAGGTGTTGACCGGGACGCCGGTGCACTCGTTGCGCCGGGTACCCGATGGCGTGCTGGTGCGGACGGGCAATACGGCGCCGCGGTTTTTCGACGCGGCCGTCGTCGCCGTCCATCCCGACCAGGCGCTGCTGCTGCTCAACGATCCCACGCCGTGGGAGCGCGCGGTACTGGGCGCGATTCCCTACTCCACCAACCGGGCCCAACTGCATACCGACGAATCGGTCCTGCCCCGGCATCGCCGTGCGCGCGCCTCATGGAATTACCTGGTTACCCCCGGGAAGGACCACGTGGTGGTCACCTATGACGTCAGCAGACTGATGCGGCTGGAGGGCAACCGCCGGTACCTGGTCACCCTGGGCGGAGCTGACTGTGTCGATCCGACGTCGGTGATCGCCGAGATGACCTACAGCCATCCCTTGTACACGCCGGAATCTGTTGCGGCCCAAGCATCGTTGCCGACCCTCGACGACGATCGGGTGGTATTCGCGGGCGCCTACCACGGCTGGGGTT
Organism: Mycobacterium sp. Dal123C01; assembly: GCF_052566995.1. Classification (NCBI taxonomy): domain Bacteria; kingdom Bacillati; phylum Actinomycetota; class Actinomycetes; order Mycobacteriales; family Mycobacteriaceae; genus Mycobacterium; species Mycobacterium sp. Dal123C01. Next base: position 555,656 of record NZ_CP199580.1, read on the forward strand.
TTCACGAGGACGGTGCTGCCTCGGGCCTGGCCGCGGCCCGGCGCCTCGGTGCCGACTGGCCGACGGTGACCCGGCGCGAGGCGGTGGCCCGATGCTGACGCCCGCGATCTACCGCACCACGGTCAGCCATTCGCGGCAGGCCCCGGTGCGCCATTCGTTCGAATACCGAAGCTACAGCTGGTATGTCGACGTCGACGACTTGCCCCGGCTGCCGTGGTGGCTGCGGCCGTTCGCCCGGTTCCGCGCCTCGGATCACTTCGCCACCCCGCAGCAGGGCTCGTTGCGCGACCGGCTCAGTGCCGTCTTCACCGACCGCAACCTGGCCGCCCCCGAGGGCCGCATCACCGCGCTGCTGCAGCCACGGGTGTTCGGGTATGTGTTCAATCCGCTGAGCGTCTTTTGGTGCCACGACCATGACGGCAGGCTCCGCCATGTGATCGCCGAGGTACACAACACCTACGGCGAGCGCCACGCCTACCTGTTGCCCCCGGCCGACCTGCCGGTGATCACCGCGAAGAAGCTCTATGTGTCGCCGTTCAATGCGGTGGACGGCTACTACCTGGTGCGAGCACCGCGACCCGACGGCGAAGTCGACATCACCGTGGAGCTGCGTCGCGATCATCAGCCCGCGTTCACAGCCAACCTGCGCGGACAACGACGACCGGCGACCAACGGGCAGGTCGCGATCATGCAAATCGTTTCGCCGCTAGCACCGCTGGTGGTGGCCGCACGTATCCGAATTCAGGGGATCAAACTGTGGTTACGTCGAGTTCCATTGGTACCGCGATGACCGTCTCGACCATCCGAAAGCCCTCGGCAGCAATCGATTCCAAACGCTGGCCAGCGATCGCGAAGGTGCCGTCCGGGCCCATTAGCGCGACGGCGGCGGTGGTCGCCGACCGGCTGCTGCGCCGCGCGGCGGCGCGCCTGCCGCTGCGAGTGGCCTACCCCGACGGCACGGTGGTCGGTGCGGCCGACCGGACCGTGCCGACCTTGGTTGTCCACCAGCCGGAAGCGCTGGCGCGCCGGATCGGGCGCTACGGCCTGATCGGATTCGGCGAGTCCTACATGGCCGGGGAATGGTCCTCGGATGACCTCAGCGGATTGTTGACGGTATTCGCCACCTCGGTAGGCGACCTGGTGCCGGGCCCGCTGCAATGGCTACGGCCGATCGGACCGGCCTTCCGGCCGCGCTGGCGTGGCGCCAGCCGAGAACGCGCCCGGCGCAACATCGCCGAGCATTACGACCTGTCCAACGATCTGTTCGCCGAATTCCTCGACGAGACCATGACGTATTCCTGCGCGGTGTTCGACCGGCTACCCGCGTCGTCGTCGGATTTGGCTGCGGCGCAAGGACGAAAGATCGATCGGCTGCTCGACATCGCCGGAGTTCAGCAGGGCAGCCGGGTTCTCGAAATCGGCACCGGGTGGGGTGAGCTGTGCATCCGCGCTGCCGCCCGCGGAGCGGAGATCCGCTCGGTGACCCTGTCGGTCGAGCAACAGCAGCTGGCGCGGCTTCGGGTTGCTGCGGCGGGGCTGTCCGACAAGGTGACGATCGACCTCTGCGACTACCGCGACGTCGACGGGTGTTACGACGCGGTGGTGTCGGTCGAGATGATCGAGGCGGTGGGATTCCATGCGTGGCAGCGGTATTTCGCCACGCTCGAACGGCTGGTGCGACCGGGCGGCCGGGTGGCGATTCAGGCGATCACGATGCCGCACACCCGGATGATGGCCAGCCGCAACACGCATACCTGGATCCAGAAGTACATCTTCCCGGGCGGACTGCTGCCGTCCACCCAGGCCATTTCCGCAATCACCGAGTGCCGCACGAATTTACGCACGGTCGACATGGCGTCGCTGCGCCCGCATTACGCGGAGACTTTGCTGCTGTGGCGGGAGCGGTTTCTGCAGCAGCGAGATCGGCTGGCACACTTGGGCTTCGATGACGTGTTCCAGCGGATGTGGGAGCTGTACCTGGCGTATTCTGAGGCGGGCTTCCGATCGGGCTATCTGAACGTCTACCAGTGGACGTTCGCACGCGAGGGGTGCTGATGAGCAGCGTGAGCTTTGGCCAGGACTTGGCCCAGGTGTCGGGCGCTTCGGTTTTGGTTCTCGCCGTGGTGCATTCGGTTACGTTCGCCATCGGCAGGCGCATCGGGCGCTACAACGTCGTCGACGTGGCATGGGGCATCGGCTTCGTCGGCATCGCCGCCGTCGCCGCGACGCTCGGCCATGGCGACCCGACCCGGCGGTGGCTGCTGTTGGCGCTGGTGACGGTCTGGGGCGTGCGGCTGAGTTGGCACATCCAGCGCAAGACCGCCGGCAAGGGCGAGGATCCGCGCTACGCCGCCATGCTGCGCGACGCCACACCCAGCCAAGTGCTGCGCAAAGTCTTTCTTCTGCAGGCGTTCATCACCTGGTTCGTCGCCATCCCGCTGCAGCTGTCGGCGGTGACCGGGGCGACGCCGAAACCGCTCACCGCGGTCATGGTGCTGGGCGTGGCCGTGTGGCTGGTGGGTATCACCTTCGAAGCGGTCGGCGACCGGCAGCTGCGCGTCTTCAAATCCGACCCGGCCAATCGCGGTGTGGTGATGGATCGCGGCCTGTGGGCGTGGACGCGTCACCCCAACTACTTCGGCGATGCCACCGTGTGGTGGGGGTTGTGGCTGATCACCCTCAACGGGTGGTGGCCACTGGCCACCGTCGGCTCGCCGCTGCTGATGACGTACTTCCTGGTCTACGTGACCGGCGCCCGGCTTACCGAGAAATTGATGGCCGGCCGGCCGGGCTTCGAGGAATACCAGCAAAGGACGGCGCGTTTCTTCCCAAGGCCACCGCGACCAGCACGTCGATAACCATCGCCGAGGCGGTCCGGGCCGGGAGCGATAGGCTATTTGGTAATGACCGGACTGGCGCAGATGAGCAGCGACCTCGATGTGTTGCTGCGTCAAGTCGCGCGCGGCGACTCCGAGGCCTTCGCGGCGGTCTACGACCTCACCAAGAGCCGGGTGTTCGGGCTGGTGGTGCGGGTGCTGCGGGACGCCGGCTACAGCGAGGAAACCACCCAGGAGATCTATCTCGAAGTGTGGCGGTCGGCGTCGGAGTACGACCCCGCCCGAGGCTCGGCGTTGTCCTGGATGCTGACCATGGCACACCGGCGGGCCATCGACCGGGTGCGCTCCGAGCAGGCGGGCAGCAACCGGGAATCGCGCTACGGCGCGGCCAACGTCGACACCGACCATGATGTGGTCGCCGACTCGGCCATCGCCGGTGACGAACGCCGCCGAGTGGCCGACTGCCTCGGCTCGCTGACCGACGCCCAGCGGCAGTGCATCGAGATGGCCTACTACGGCGGGCTGACGTACGCCGAGGTGTCGCAGCGGTTGGCTGCCAATCTGTCGACGATCAAATCGCGCATCCGTGACGCGTTGCGGGGACTGCGCAACTGCCTGGACGTCCAATGACCGCGCCGAACGATTTCGAACTGCTGGAGCTGGCCACGCCGTATGCGCTGCACGCCGTGTCCGGGGCGGAGCGCGCCGACATCGACCGGCAGCTCGCGGCCGCACCGGCGTCGATCGCGTCGGCTTTCGCCGACGAGGTTCGTGCGGTGCGCGAAACGATGGCCGTCGTCTCGGCCGCGACCGCCGTCGAACCGCCGGCGCAGCTGCGATCAGCCGTCCTGGCCGTGGCCGTGCCGAGCTTGCCACAGCGCCAACGACGTTGGCGCACCACCGCTTTGATCTCGGTGGCGGCAGCGATCGTGGCGGGGTTGACGGCATTCGGCGTCCAGACGCTGTTGCGACCAACGCCGACGCAGTCGGTCGCCGCGCAAATTATGGCGGCCCCGGATGTGCGGACGGTTTCGCGCCCGCTGGCCAACGGGACGGCCACGGTGGTGTTCTCCCACGATCGCAACGCGGGTGTGCTGGTGATGAACAATGTGCCGCCGCCAACTCCGGGCACCGTCTACCAAATGTGGTTGATCGATGCCAACGGACCGACATCGGCCGGGACGATGAGCACCGCGGCCGTGTCGCCGTCGACGACGGCGACACTGAGCAACCTCGGAACGTCGACGGCCCTGGCCTTCACGGTCGAACCCGGCGCCGGATCGCCGAAGCCGACCTCGCCGATATTGGCCACATTGCCACTGGGCTAGACCTTTCAGGCCTTCTTCACCAGGCTGCCCAGCATCGCCACGACCACGCCGAATATCACCAGCGCCGCGCCGGCGGCCAACGCCAGGTCCAGCCATTGGCGCAGGCCAGCCTCGGCGTTGTGCACCATGACGTCCGCGATCTGGCGGATATCGCCGGTGGTGCGGTTGAGCCCCTCGTTGATGTAGCGGCCTGCGACCTCGATGCCCACCCACCCGGCCGCGCCGACCAGCAGCGCCGAGACCCCGAGACTGGTCAGCGCCTTGCCGCGGCGCCGGGCGACGAGCAGCGTCAGCAGTGCCCACACACCGCACAGGGCTGCGGCCCCCATACTCGCCCACGAGCCCCAGGTGGCGACGCGGCTCAGCTCACCTTGTCGCAACGAGTGCGGCACCGACACCGTCAGCGGGACGGTCAGCGTTGCGGGCACCTTCACGTTGTGATCGCTCAAGATCTGTTCAAACGCACTGTCGTTGAGCATCGGGGCGACGTCGACCGCCCAGGAGTCACCGGAGGTCGCGTCGGCGAACAGCCACCGGTGCGCCGCCCGGTTCGCCGCCGCGAACTGCGGCGGGAACGACGGCCCGGCCGTGAATGCGGCGGCGGCATCGTGCACCTGCGAGCTGTCGACCGGATAGCGTCCGCCGCCGTGCTCGGCAATCAGCGCCATCGCCCGGGTGGTGAGTTCACCGGCCATCGCGGACTGCAGGGCGGGGTCGCCCGCCGCCTTCTGGGCCAACACGGCGTAGCCGTTCTCGTCGACAAGATTGCGCTGTGCCCATCCCGCGGGGAGCGCCACCGCCAGCGCGACGGTGGTGGCCAGCCACAGCATTAGGGTCGCGGTGAATCGCACGCCGCCAATCTACGGCGCGATCCCCCGAACGTATGCGGCTTGCCCGAGGTGCTGGGCGCAATCGTCGACAATGCTGACTATCCGGGCGCTGGCCGTCACCGGCGGGTCCCAGTTGGTGTCCACGACACGGGCCAGCTCGTCGGCCGTCACGCCGGCGATGTACTCGAGACTGAATTGGTGCACCGCGTGGTAGTAGCCGGAGAGCAGGTCGGCGGGGGCACGCACCTTCGCCACGTCCGCGGCGCTGTGACCATAGCCGATGTCGCGGCGCGGCAGATCCAGCGCGAAGCGGTCCACCCAGCCGTCGCGGGTCCACACCTCCTCGACGTCGGCCACGTCGGCCAGCTGAATGTCCTGCACCCGGGCGCTGTGCCAGATCAGCCAGGCGATGGTGTTGGCGTCCGGGGTCGGGCGGTAGTTGGACAGCTCGTCGGTCAGGCCGTCGGTGAGCTCATCGACGTGTTCGATCAACCGGGTGAACGCGTCACGGAGCAACTCCCGGACGGTGGCGTCGGTATCTGACATACCCGCGACATTACGGGGCCCCGTGATAGACCGCTTCGACGTTATTGCCGTCCGGATCGCGCACGAAAGCACCGAAGTAGCTTCCCAAAAGAGGAGAGTGATATTCCGGCCAAAGCCGCGGCTCATGCAGCGATTCGGCACCCTTTCCCAGGGCCGCCTCGTGGAACGCGCGCACGGCGTTTTCGTCGGCGGCCGCGAACGCGATGTGGGTTTCCCTATTGGGTCCCAGCCCGGTGCCGTCGGCGATCCAGAACGTCGGCTCGCCGTCGCGTCCGTACCCGATGGCCTCGCCGAAATCCAGCTGCCGCGAAAAGCCCAGGACCGCCAGCACGGTGTCGTAGAACGCCTGAGATTTCGGGTAGTCGGCGCAGTTAATACCTATGTGGTCAATCACGAAAAGATCGTGGCACGACTTCGTCCACGGTCGTAGATTGATTAGGTGATCTATGACCTCCTCATTCGCAATGGCACCATCGTCGACGGCCTGGGAGGCGAGCCGTACGTCGGCGACGTCGGGGTACACGGTGGCCTCATCACCGCCGTCGGCCCCGTCAATGGCGACAGCGCGGAGCACGAGATCGACGCGACCGGCCTGCTGGTCACGCCCGGCTTCGTTGACCTGCACACCCACTACGACGGTCAGTCCATCTGGTCGGAGCGCCTGACCCCGTCCTCGGCGCACGGCGTGACCACCGTGGTGATGGGCAACTGCGGCGTCGGGTTCGCGCCATGCCGCCAGGAAGACCACGACGTGCTCGTCGACGTGATGGCCGGAGTCGAGGACATTCCCGGCGTCGTAATGACCGACGGCTTGCCGTGGAACTGGGAAACCTTCCCCGAATACATGGACGCGCTGGACGCCGGCAGGCGCGACATCGACGTCGCCGCCTATCTGCCGCATTCCCCGCTGCGGGTCTACGTGATGGGTCAGCGTGGCGCCAACCGCGAGCCGGCCACCGCCGAGGACCTCGCCAAGATGCGGGCGCTGGCCAAAGAGGCGATCGAGATCGGGGCGCTGGGTTTCGCCTCGTCGCGGTTGACGATCCACAAGACCGAAAGCGGTTCCCCCATCCCGAGTTACGACGCCGCCCGCGAGGAGATCGAAGAGATCGCCAGGGGTGTGGTCGACGCCGGCGGCGGCCTGCTGCAGTTCGTGCCCGACATTCCGGCCGGCGGCTATCAGCCGGTGCTGCAAACGGTGTTCGACGTCGCCGAGGACGTCGGGCTGCCGGTCACCTTCACCCTGGTCGTCGCCAACGCGGGCGATCCGACCTGGCCGGACGCCATCAACATGATCGAGAAGGCCAACGCGGCGGGCGGTGACGTCACCGCGCAGCTGTTGCCGCGCCCGATCGGGCTGATCATCGGGCTGCAATTGACCGCCAACCCGTTCGTGCTCTACCCCAGCTACCGCGAGATCGCCCACCTGCCGCTGGCCGAGCGGGTGGCCGAGATGCGCAAACCCGAGGTCCGCGCCCGCATCCTGGCCGACAAGCCCGGCCATGGGCACCCGATCCTGTACGTGGCGCAGATGTGGGACTGGATCTTCCCGCTGGACGACAACCCCAATTACGAACCCAACCCGGCGGACAGCATCGGGGCCCGGGCCCGGGCCAAGGGGGTCAACCCGATGGAAGAGGCCTACGACCGCCTGCTCGACGAGGACGGCCGGGCCATGCTGTTGGTCGCGACCAGCAACCTGGAGGGCAATTCGCTGAACACCGTCGGCGAGCTGCTGCATCGCGACGATGTGGTGCTCGGCCTCGGCGACGGCGGCGCCCACTACGGCATGATCTGCGACGCCAGCTACTCGACGTACTTCTTGGCGCATTGGGCCCGGGACCGGGCGTCGGGCCGGTTCACGGTGTCCGAAGCCGTCCGCGAACTGACCTCCGTTCCGGCCCGCGTCGCCGGACTGGCCGATCGCGGCCGCATCGCGGTCGGATACAAGGCCGACCTCAACGTCATCGACCACGCCGCGCTGCGGCTGCACAAGCCGGTGATCACCTACGATCTGCCCGCCGGCGGACGGCGCCTGGACCAGACCGCCGAAGGCTACGTGGCCACGATCGTGGCCGGCGAAGTGATCGCCGAAAACGGCCAACCCACCGATGCCCGTCCGGGAAAGCTGGTCCGCGGCCGCCAGATCGCGCCCGCACCCACCCCATAACGCCACGAACTGGGGCCTGTCCCGGTTAAGTTATTTCCGTGACGAGCCCGCATTTTGCGTGGTTGCCGCCAGAGATCAATTCGGCCCTCCTTTACGCCGGTCCTGGATCGGCACCGCTGCATGCTGCCGCGGAAGCCTGGGATGGGCTGGCCGAGAATTTGGCGACGTCAGCATCCTCGTTTTTCTCCGTGGCATCCGATCTTGCCAACGGTGCGTGGCAGGGCCCGTCGGCGAAGGCGATGCTGACCGTCGCGACCCAGTACGTGAGCTGGCTCAAGGCGGCGGCAGCCCAGGCGGAGGCGACGTCCAGCCAGGCTGCGGCCATCGCGGGCGCATTCGAGACGGCGTTGTCGGCCACGGTGCAGCCGGCCGTGGTGTCGGCTAATCGTGCTTTGGTGCAGTTGCTGGCTAACACGAACTATCTGGGGCAAAACGCTCCGACGATCATGGACATCGAGTCCGCCTATGAACAGATGTGGGCGACGGACGTGGCGGCGATGTCCGGTTATCACGCCGACGCATCGGCGGCCGCCGACCAGCTCGCGCCCTGGCAGCACGTCATGCAGAACCTCGGCGTGCACTTCAGCAACGGCAACCTGACTTTCGGGCCCCATGCGGCCACCGGAAATTTGGCGCAGCACCTCAGCGGAATGACGGGCCTCGATCACACCGGCGGTCACGTCGGGTCATGGCTGACCGACACCCCCGGAGGGGGGTTCGCCAACGCCAGGCCGGACGCGGGCTTGCTCGGTTCCAGTCACTACGTGACGGGCGGTGCGGGTGCGGCCAATGTCCACTCGGGTCTGCTCAGCTCACCCACCGCGGGCACGGGTTTCAGCCCCGGCACCACGAACCCGGGCCTGCTCAGCGATCTCGGCTCGGGCGCCATACCGACGGGTTCGCCAGACTGACGCCACGCGCGTGAGGCCTATCCTCGACATCATGCGCACGAAGAAGAGGGTGGACCTCGACAGGCTCGCCGCCGCCCTGCCCGATTACCCGTTCGCCTATCTGATCACCGTCGACGACGGATACCGCGTGCACACCGTGACGGTCGAGCCGCAGCTGCTCGGGTCAACCCTCGACGTCGGTCTCATCGGTGGAGGAACCCGCGAGAATCTCGCCCACCGCAGCGATGTCACCCTGCTGTGGCCCCCGCCCGAACCGGGCGGATACTCGCTGATCGTCGACGGCCGTGCCGAAGTGAGCGATGCAGACACGGACTCGGTGCGCTGCGAAGTGGTCCCGACCCGCGCCCTCCTGCACCGCGACGCTGGCCCGGACTCTCCCGACACGGCCAAAGGTTGCCTGCACGACTGCGTGGTGTTCTCCCTACCCGCCTGACGAAACGGAACGGCTGCCTCCGTACAGTCATTCGCGTGAGCCGCGTTGCGCCCCTTGCTCCGCCGTGGAGCGAGGAAGATGCCACCAGCATCAACAGCTGGGGTCACCCGGACCGCTCCTACGAGCCGCTGCTTCTGGTGCGTTGCCTGCAGCGCCATCCTGCGCTGGCCAGCCGACTGCGAAAGCTCGGCGAATCCCTTTACATCGCAGCACTTTTGCCACCCCGGACCCGCACGATCGCGATCCTTCGCATCTGTGCGCTCGTGGGCTGCGAGTACGAGTGGGGCGGGCAGGCGGCGTTCTGGGGCCCGATCGCGGGCGTCAGCGACGACGAGTGCGACGCGCTGGTGACCGGCGGTGCGGACGACGCGCGGTGGAGCCCGGAAGACCGGACGCTGATCGAGGCGGTGGACGAACTGGAGCGCACCGGCTCGTGGTCGGAGTCGACGTGGATAGCACTGGGCCGCGACCTCGACGACGAGCAGCGGATCGAATTGCTCACGGCCGTCGGCTGGTATCGCACGATCTGCACGCTGTGCAATGCACTCGCGCTTCCGGCGGAGGGCTGGATGCGGCCCTGGCCCTCAGCTCGCTGACCGGTCCCTGCCCGAGTCTCTTTTGAGGCCCGGGTGCTGTTTTTTCAGTAGCGGCAGCAGCAGCCGTCGCGGCATGAACTGAAACAGCCGAGCGCTGAGTTGGCTTGGCAGCCCAGGGATTACGGTTCCACGATCGCCGTCGAGCGCGTCGATTGCGGTGCGCGCCACCTCGCGCGCCGGCGTCCACAGAAACTTCGGGAAAGCGTCGGCGAAACTCCGCTCGTCCATGCCGGCGCTCTTCAGGAACTCGGTGCGCACCGGTCCTGGGTTCAGCAGCGCGACGGTGACACCGGTGTCGGCGAGTTCGCCACGCAGTCCTTGGGTGTAGGTGATCACGAACGCCTTGCTGGCGGCGTAGCCGGCCTGGCCCGGGAAGGGGTGGTAGCCCGCGGTGGATCCGACGTTGAGGATCGCGCCTCTTCCGCGGGGCACCATCTGCTGGACCGCGCGGGTGGTCAGGTCGATGACGGCCTCGACATTGACCCGCACCTGGGCGATCTCGGCGTCGACAGACGCATTCGTCACTGCCCCGATGGTGCCGATGCCGGCGTTGTTGACCAGGATGTCGGCCGTCAGCCCGCGACGGTCGACCTCGTCGAAGAGTCCGGAGCGAGCAGCGGAATCCGCGACGTCGCAGGCGATCACCTCTACGCGGACGCGGCCCGCGAGTTCGTTGGCCAGCTCCCGCAGCCGGTCCTCGCGGCGAGCGACGAGCGTGACGCCGTGGCCGCGATCGGCGAGCTCACGCGCGATGGCGGCACCGATGCCCGACGATGCCCCGGTGACGACGGCGGTGCTGCTGGGTGAGGGAGTCGGGAGAGCCACCCGTCGAACTTACAAGGCCGCCGAGTGCGCGCGGGCCTTTACGACCGCCGAACGTGAAGCTGGCCGCACGCTCGGCGTCGAATGTGCGGCCAGCCTCACGCTCGACAAGACACGAAAAAACCCGGCCCCCAAAAGGACCGGGTTTTTTCGCTAGTCGACTTCTTAGAAGTCCATACCGCCCATGCCACCGGTCGGGTCGCCCGCAGGAGCGGACGCCTTTTCCGGCTTGTCGGCGACGACGGCCTCGGTGGTCAGGAACAGCCCCGCGATGGACGCCGCGTTCTGCAGCGCCGAACGGGTCACCTTGACCGGGTCGGCGACGCCGGCCTTCAGCAGGTCCTCGTACTCATTGGTGGCGGCGTTCAGGCCGGTGCCGGCCTTCGAGTTGCGCACCTTCTCGGCGACAACGCCGGGCTCCAGCCCGGAGTTGAAGGCGATCTGCTTCAGCGGAGCTTCCAGCGCCACGCGGACGATGTTGGCACCAGTGGCCTCGTCGCCCTTGAGCTTGAGCTCATCCAGGGCCGGAGCCGCCTGCAGCAGGGCCACGCCACCACCGGCGACGATGCCCTCCTCGACGGCGGCCTTGGCGTTGCGGACCGCGTCCTCGATGCGGTGCTTGCGCTCCTTGAGCTCCACCTCGGTGGCAGCTCCGGCCTTGATCACCGCAACACCGCCGGCCAGCTTGGCCAGGCGCTCCTGCAGCTTCTCGCGGTCGTAGTCGGAGTCGCTGTTCTCGATCTCGGCGCGGATCTGTGCCACCCGTCCGGCGATGGCGTCGGTGTCACCGGCGCCCTCGACGATGGTGGTCTCGTCCTTGGTGATGACCACCTTGCGGGCCTTGCCCAGCAGCGAGACATCGGCGGTCTCCAGGGAGAGGCCGACCTCCTCGCTGACGACCTGACCACCGGTGAGGATGGCCATGTCCTGCAGCATCGCCTTGCGGCGGTCACCGAAGCCGGGGGCCTTGACCGCCACCGACTTGAAGGTGCCACGGATCTTGTTGACGACCAGGGTGGACAGTGCCTCGCCCTCGACATCCTCGGCGATGATCAGCAGCGGCTTACCACCCTGAATGACCTTCTCCAGCAGCGGCAGCAGGTCCTTGACGGTCGACACCTTGGAGCTGACCAGCAGGATGTAGGGGTCCTCCAGGACCGCTTCCTGACGCTCGGCGTCGGTGACGAAGTAGCCCGAGATGTAGCCCTTGTCGAACCGCATGCCCTCGGTGAGCTCGAGCTGCAGGCCGAAGGTGTTGGACTCCTCGACGGTGATGACGCCCTCGTTGCCAACCTTGTCCATCGCCTCGGCGATCAGGTCGCCGATCGACTGGTCACCGGCCGAGATGCCCGCGGTAGCAGCGATCTGCTCCTTGGTCTCGACGTCCTTGGCCGACTTCAGCAGGGTCTCGGTGATCTTCTCGACGGCCTTCTCGATGCCGCGCTTGAGAGCCAGCGGGTTAGCGCCGGCCGCGACGTTGCGCAGGCCTTCCTTGACCAGCGCCTGGGCCAGCACGGTGGCTGTCGTCGTACCGTCACCGGCAACGTCGTCGGTCTTCTTGGCGACTTCCTTGACCAGTTCGGCGCCGATTTTCTCGTACGGGTCCTCCAGGTCGATCTCCTTGGCGATGGACACACCATCGTTGGTGATCGTGGGAGCGCCCCACTTCTTCTCCAGGACGACGTTGCGGCCCTTGGGGCCCAACGTCACCTTTACCGCGTCGGCGAGGGCGTTCAGACCCCGCTCGAGGCCGCGACGGGCCTCTTCGTCGTACGCAATTGTCTTGGCCATTGCGAAGTGATTCCTCCGGATTGGGGATGACTCGGGGTGACCACGTGCGGGCCACCCGATACTTATGCTGGCCGGGAACAGTGCCCGCGACGGACGACCGTATCTGTTGGTCTCACCATCCCGACCTAGCACTCACGCATCGCGAGTGCCAATGTCATTCTTAGCACTCGCCCATGTCGAGTGCAAGAAGAGGTAACCGCTATCGCCCAGCGCGCAAACCGTCGACGACGACGTCGGTAACCCGCTCAGCCAACTCCGCGTTGTAGGCCTCCATCGCCTGGCATCCGACCATGATCGCCTTGACTTCGCGCACGCCGATGTCCTGGCGCGCGGTGCCCGCCCGCTGCGCGGCGCGCAGCAGCTCGTCGAGCATGGCAAGGAAGGCGTCTTCGGCGTTGGGCGCGGCGGTGGCGATGTCGATGCCGAATCCGGCCAGCGCGTCGACCAGGCCGCGGTCCCCCGCCCCCCACTGCAGCACGATCGAGCGGAGGTAGGTGAAGAGCGCCTCGCCGGGCCCGTCGGATTCCAGCAGGGCGCGCCCGTCGTCGACCAGGCGCTGCATGCGGTCTTCGATGACCGCCCGAAACAGCGCCTCCTTGGTCGGGAAATGCCGGTAGACGGTGCCGGCCCCGACATCGGCCCGCCGCGCGATCTCGTCGATGGGCACCGACAAGCCCTCGGCCGCAAAGGTGTCGTAGGCGACTTCCAGCACGCGCGCACGATTGCGCGCCGCGTCGGCACGCAGCCGACGTTCGGGCTGCGCCACTTATTCACCACCCATCGGTTGACAAAACGGGGCGTACGTTCCGTATAGTAAAGCCCAACCGGAGCGCTCGCCCCGTTTACTTTACTAGTGAGGAGTTTGCCATGGCGAACTGGACAGCGGCGGACATTCCCGACCAGACGGGTCGTGTCGTCGTGATCACCGGAGCCAACACCGGCCTGGGCTACGAAACCGCCGCCGCGCTCGCCGCGCATGGCGCCCACGTGGTGCTGGCGGTGCGCAATCTCGACAAGGGCAAGGACGCGGCCGCACGCATCGCCGCCCAGAGTCCACACGCCGACGTCGAGCTGCAGGAGCTCGACCTGACGTCGCTGGCGTCCATCCGGTCCGCCGCGGAGCAGCTGCGGTCCGCGCACGACCGCATCGACGTGCTGATCAACAACGCGGGCGTGATGTGGACGCCGAAGTCCACCACCAGCGACGGCTTCGAGCTGCAGTTCGGCACCAACCACCTCGGCCACTTCGCCTTCACCGGCCTGCTGCTGGATCGACTGCTGCCTTTCGCCGGGTCCCGGGTCGTGACGGTCAGCAGCGTCGGCCACCGCATTCGCGCCGGCATCCATTTCGACGACCTGCAATGGGAACGCAGCTACAGCCGGGTCGGCGCCTACGGACAGTCCAAGCTGGCCAACCTGCTGTTCACCTACGAACTGCAGCGGCGGCTGGCGCCGCAGGGGACGACGATCGCCGCGGCGGCCCACCCCGGCGGCTCGCGCAGCGAGCTCACCCGCAACCTGCCTCCCTTACTCACGGCCGTCTCGTCGGTGCTGATGCCGCTCTTCCAGGGAGCGGATATGGGCGCCCTGCCGAGCCTGCGTGCCGCGACCGACCCCGGCGTGCTGGGCGGGCAGTACTACGGTCCCGACGGCTTGGGCGAGCAACGCGGCTACCCCAAAGTCGTGTCGTCGAGCGACAAGTCGCACGACGTCGACGTGCAGCGCCGGTTGTGGGCGGTCTCGGAGGAGCTCACCGGGGTGGTGTATCCGGTCGACTGAGGCAGATGGTGCCGACCCGCTACGCCCGGCGCATGCGCCGCGCTTGCGATCGGCACTGAGGTCAGGGCAGATCGAGCAGCTGCTCGTAAAACCCGCCAAAACCGCGCGGGCGGTTGACCAGATGGATCTCGAGGATCCAGTGGCACGGCCGCCCGCCGCGGTCAGCGCGCCGCATGGGCTTATCCGAGCCGGGCGTGATGTACCACTCGAGGCCATCGCCGACGATTTTCTTGTGCGGAAACTCGCCCACCAAATGCCCGGCGATGGGGCTGCCCCATTCGAAACCCTCGGCGCGGGCCTTGCCGACGACGTAGTCGAACAACTCGGCGCCGGTGACCTCGGAATGACTGTCGAAATAGTCGTGCCCGGCCTGCCACACCCGCGGAAGCGCGTCGCGCACAGCGGTTTTCCCCGGATCGTCGCCCAGCACGAAGGTGCGACCGAAGTCAGCTTCCCACTCCTCGAAGATCGGGCCCAGGTCCAGGAAGGCGATGTCGTCGGCGGCGATCACCCGGTCCGGCGGATGCTCCTTGAAGGGCTGCAACGTGTTCTCGCCGGCCCGCACTATCCGCCGGTGCCAGTGCCGGGTCACGCCGAACATCTCCGCGGCCAGGTCGCGGATCTCGTCGGACAACGTCTGCTCTGCCACGCCGGGCCGGATCATGGCGCGTCGTTCGATCTCGTCGAACAGTTGGGCCGCCTTGCCCTGGGCATCGAGGAGTCGTTGCACTCGCACTTCTTCTCGAGCTTGTTCCATGGCGGTCGACCCCTCCACACCCGCGATGCTAGCTGGCAGGCTGGTCGGGTGTCCCTCGTCGTGCCGCCCTATCCGCCGCCCCGCTACACCGCCGACGAGCCGGAGGTCAGCGCCTGGCTCAAACGCGCGGACTCACCGCCGGACTACCAGTTCTCCGGGGTCAAGTACCACTACCTCGCCAACCAGCAGGCCACCGATGGCGACTACGGCCTCTACCGGGTCGATATCGCCCCGGCCGGTGGCGGGCCCCCGGCCCACTTTCACCGGGCCATGTCCGAGGCGTTCTTTGTGCTCTCCGGGACGATGAAGCTCTACGACGGCACCGAGTGGACCGACGGCCGTCAAGGCGACTTCCTCTGTGTCCCGCCGGGCGGGATCCATGGTTTCCGCAATGAGGCCGACGAACCGGCGTCGATCCTGATGGTGTTCGCGCCGGGCGCGCCGCGTGAGGCCTACTTCGAGGGTCTCGCCGCCCTGGCCGACATGAGCGACGACGAACGCAGCGACTGGTTCGTCCGGCACGACAACTACTGGATCTGAGCCGTCAGGTCCCCGCTCACGTAGTGCTGCAGGTTGGGGGTGATGGCCGCGATCACCTCGTCGTCTGTCATCGACGCGATGGGTTCGATTTTCCAGACGTAGCGCATCAGCGCGAAGCCCATCATTTGTGACGAGATGAGCCCGCTGCGGATCAGGCGGTCGCGTTCGTCGCCGCCGAGTTCCGATACGCCCATCAGGTTGCCCTCCACGACGCGGCGCAGCTTCTCGCGGGTGGCCGGTTCGTGCGCGGCGGTCTGCAGGATGGCCCGCAAGGTCGGTCCGACCTCGTCGTCGGCCCAGGCCGCCAGGAGCAGCGTGATCAGCGCGGCGCCAAGCCGATCGACCGGTGTGGTCCACACTTTGGCGACGCTCTCCAGCCATTTCAACGGCGGGTTCGTCGCGGCGTCCAGCAGGCCTTCTTTCGAGCCGAAGTAGTGATAGACCAGCGCGGGATCGACGTCGGCCGCTCGCGCGACCGCGCGGATGGTGGTTCCGGCCCAGCCGTGATCGGCGAACTCGCCACGGGCGGCAGCGACGATCCGCGCGGCCAGCACCCCGCGTTCATCCCGCGGTCCCGGAGTTATCGATTTCCTCGGCATAAGTCTCATCGTAGCGTGAATTTCCTCTTGCGTTGAGACTTGTTTCAACGTAGCGTGAGACTCAGAGTTTCAACGAGCCGTGAAAACCAGGAGAAGGCCATGAGCACCACCTCGAAGCGGGTCGCCGGAATCGAGCCCGGCCAGCGTCAGCTGAACGGACCGCAGACATCGGGCCGGGAGTTCCGCAACCTGAGCCAACCGCGTTACCGCACGCACCGGTACCTCAACGTCAAGATTCCGATGCGCGACGGAATCGAGTTGGTAGCCGACGTCTTTCGCCCGGACGCCGACGGCTCATTTCCGGCACTGGTGGCCGCATCTCCCTACGCCCGGCAAGTGCAAGACCTCGGCGCGCCGGCCGGCTTCATCGAGGCCGGGGCCACCGACTTCTGGGTGCCGCGCGGCTATGTCCACATCATCGTGAACCTGCGCGGAACCGGCGGCTCCGGTGGGACTTTCGCCTTCTTCGACAGCCAAGAGCGCCGCGACATGCACGATGTGATCGAGTGGGTCGCCGAACAACCGTGGTGTGACGGCAATGTCGGCATGCTGGGCATCAGCTACTTCGCCATGACCCAACTCGAGGCCGCCGTCGAGCGGCCGGCACACCTCAAAGCCATCTTCCCGTTCGCCGTCACTAGCGATCTCTACGATGCCGCGACGCACCACGGCCTGCCCAGTACGAAATTTGTCAGTTCGTTTCTGTCGATGCTTGGGCTGACGGCAGCGAAGAGCGACAGGTTCTACCGCAGTGCGCCTTTCGCCATTGCCCGCCGGCTGCTGAACCTGCCCCCGATACACAAGAAGTTCGCCACGATGAACGGCGAATCGGCCAACGGCATGCTCAACCTCCTGATGAAACTGCCCCATCCGCCGCGGCCGTGGGACGAGCTCTGGCAGGACGCCGTCGTCAAACATCCGCTACGGGATGCATGGTGGGACGATCGTGACCTGACGCCGTTGCTCGAAAACATCGATATACCAGTCTATTTAGGCTGCGACTGGGAGAACGCGCCACTACATCTGCCGTCGACCTTTTCGACGTTGCGCAACCTGACCAAGAGCCCTTGTGTGCGGGTCGCGATGCTCGGCAAATACGGCCTGACCTGGCCGTGGGAGAGCATGCACATCGAGGCGCTTGCGTGGTACGACCATTGGCTGAAGGGACAGGACACCGGGATTCTCGAGGGCCCCGCGTTCCGCTACTTCCTGCCCGAAGCCGACGAGTGGAAGGCGGAGGAAGCATGGCCACCGCTCAAGAGCTCACATGTGGAGTTCGCGCTGCGCGCCGACGGCGGTCTCGCCGCCGACGAGGGTGAGCCCGGCAGCCGCGAATACTGGGCCCTGGGAACAGGACTCAACCGCGCCGGGCCCAGCGAGATCGATCCGCCCTCGCTACTGACCTGGACCACCGCACCGCTGGACGACGACCTGGATGTGGCCGGCGACATTGAACTGCGACTGGTCGCCTCGGCAACGGCGCTGGACACCGGATGGATCGTGGTCGTGTCCGATATTGCCGAAGACGGCTCGCTTGTCGACCACCTCACCAGTGGTTGGCTTCGGGCCAGCCTGCGCGAGGTCGACGAAGACGCCAGCCGTCCCGGCGCCCCGGTACTACCGTGCCGGACCGCGGTCGGGATCCCGATAGGCCAAGACGTCGTCTACCGAATCCCATTGCTGCCCAATGCCCGTCGATTCCACCGCGGGCACCGCATCCGGTTGACGCTCTCCAGCGACGATCAGAATCCCGATGTTCCGGCGATCATGGACTTCCGTCACGCGCCCGTCGGCACCAGCACAGTCAACACCGTCCGATCGTCGTCGCGGCTGCTGCTGCCGGTGCTCGACTAGGCGCCGAGTTGGTCTACGCGCGCAGTTCGTAGTCCTCGTCGACCAGCGTGCGGGTGCGCTCGAAGAATGTCCGCCCGCTGTAGGGCAGTTGGGTGACGACCTTGCCGCTGGGATGGCGAAAGTAGTTGGTGCAGGCCATCCAGACCTTGCCTTCCATCGCGGCCTGGAGCTCGTCGTTGTAGCGCCGCTGCGCATCGGGTGTGACCTCGATGGTGCGCGCACCGTGACGGCCCATCACGTCGAGCATCTGGCGGATGAACGTCGTCTGCGCCTCGTGGATGTAGATGATCGAGTTGACGCCATTTGTGTTGGGGCCATACAGCATAAAGAAGTTGGGGTAGCCGGCTATCAGCGTGCCCAGGTAGGCTTCGGCGCCGTCGCCCCAGTCGTCGCGCAGCTGGCGGCCGCCGGTTCCGTGCACCTCGATGCTCGCCAGGTAGTCGGCGGCTTTGAAGCCGGTGCCGTAGATGATGGTGTCGACGCGGTGCTCGACGCCGTCGGCGGTGCGCACTCCGCGTTCGGTGAGCTCGGCGATCGCGGTCGTTTCCAGGTTGACGTTGGGCAACCCGAACGTGGGGTACCAGTCCCGCGACATCAGCGGCCGCTTACAGCCGACCGGGTAGTCCGGCGTCAGCTTGGCGCGTAGTTCGGGGTCGGTGATCTTGCGCATCAGGTAGCTGCGGGCAAGCTCGGTCGCCTCACGCGTCTGCTTGGCGTCGACGTCGAAACTGGATGCCTCGTAAGCGTCGAAGGCCTCGTCGCGCAGTTTCTGTGCCGCCGCCGGATCGCGTTCGAACTCTTCGTGCTGCTCGGGGCTGAACGGGAAATCGAACCGGGGCGAGATCCAGATCGGGGTCCGCTGAAACACGGTGAGATGAGCGGTTTTTGGGGCGATTGTGGGAACGTACTGAATAGCACTGGCGCCCGTGCCGATCGACGCGACCCGCTCCCCTGCCGTCGACTTGCGGTGATCCCACCGCGCGGAGTGAAAGTGTCGGCCCCGAAACCGCTGCGCCCCAGGGATATCGGGAATGTGAGGCACATCGAGCATTCCGACCGCGCTGACCACGGCATCGAAGTCGTGCTGCTGGCCGTCGTCGGTGACCAGCGTCCAGCGCCGGTGGGAATCCGACCAGCGCACCGCCGTGATCGCGGTGTTGGGCCGCAGGTGTGGACCCAGCCCGTGCTCGGCGGCCACCTTTTCGAGATAGGCCAGGATCTCGGGCTGGTTCGCGTAGGTCTTGCTCCAGCGTGGGTTGAGGGCGAACGAGTACGAGTACAGATGTGATGGGACATCGCAGGCCGCACCCGGAAAAGTGTTGTGCCGCCAGGTGCCTCCGAATCCGTCGGCCCGGTCGAAGATGGTGAAGTCATAACCACCCGCGGCGAGCTGGATTCCCATCGCGATGCCCCCGGCGCCGGCGCCGATGACCCCGACGCGCGGCTTCAATCCCATTGCGCGAAGTACGGTCGCTCGGGCCGGCTCTTCTCCACGAGGATGAACACCACGCCCCACGGATCGACGAACCAGGTGGTGCGCACGCGCGCGACGTCGGCGATTCCGCTGACGAGGAAGCGGACTCCTTTGCTCTCGAGTTCGGCCCGGGTGGCGTCAAGATCCTCACAAATCAGCCCGACGTGCGAGAGCCCGTGGTCGGTCAGGGCCGCGGTGGTTCGCTGATCGCCACCGTCCACGTTGAGGTACTCGATCACCTCCAGCACGCGGTCGCTGCCGTCGCCGAAGCCGACGATGGCCGCCTTCATCGTGGGATCCGATACCAGTTCACCCATGTCGTTGCGAATGGCATTACCGGCCATGACATACGGCGGCGAGAGCACACGCAGGCCCAATACATCTCGGTAGAAGGCCACTGCGGCCTCACAATCCGGCACGCACACCCCAGTGTGGGCCAACCCGGTAATCACGTTCTCGACTCTACGTCGGGCGGCGCCGATCGGGAGGGCGTCAGCTTCGAAATCTGACAGGCCGATAATGGCCGAGTGCGATCTGTCGAGGAACATCAACGCGTCGTAGCTGACATGATCAGCGCCCGCCCCGCCGTCACGGTGCCGCTAACGGAGGCGCAAGGCCTGGTCCTGGCCGACGACGTGGTCGCCGAGCTGGCGCTACCGGTTTTCGACAACTCCGCGATGGACGGATACGCGGTGTACGCCGAGGACACGGTTGACGCCACACCCGAACGCCCGGTGGTGTTGCCGGTGGCCGAGGACATCCCGGCCGGACGCACCGACCCGTTGACGCTGCAACCCGGGACCGCGCACCGGATCATGACCGGGGCGCCGGTGCCGGCCGGGACGACGGGGATTGTGCCGGTCGAAAACACCGACGGCGGCGTGGACTCGGTGGCCATCCGGGAGGCCTCGCAACCCGGCAAGCACATCCGCCGAGCGGGCGAAGACGTGGCACCGGGCACCACCGTCCTGCGCAAGGGTCAGGTCGTGACCCCCGCGGTGCTGGGCCTGGCCGCGGCGCTGGGATTGGCCGGGCTGCCGGTGATCCCGCGGCAGCGGGTGCTGGTGATCTCGACCGGGACGGAGCTGGTGACGCCGGGCACCCCGCTGCAGCCCGGACAGATCTACGAGTCCAACTCGATCATGCTGGCCGGGGCGGTACGTGAGGCGGGCGCGGACGTGATCGCCGTCGCGACCGCCGAGGACGACGTCGCGCAGTTCAGCTCTCTTCTCGATCGGCACGCGGGGAACGCCGACTTGATCATCACCAGCGGCGGAGTCAGCGCCGGCGCCTACGAGGTGGTCAAGGACGCGTTCGGCCGCGAAGGTGACCAGGGAGTCGAATTCGTCAAGGTGGCAATGCAACCCGGGATGCCGCAGGGCGTCGGCCGGGTCGCCGGCACGACGATCGTCACCCTGCCCGGCAACCCGGTCAGCGCGCTGGTGTCCTTCGAGGTGTTCATCCGCCCCGCGCTGCGCACGGCGATGGGCCTGTCGGACCCGCACCGTCCGCACCGGCCCGCCGTACTCGCCGAGTCGCTGACCTCGCCGCGAGGCAAACGCCAGTTCCGCCGGGCGATACTCGACGCGGGCAGCGTGATCAGCTACGGGCCGCCGGCCTCACACCATCTGCGGTGGCTGGCGTCGGCGAACAGCCTGCTGGACATCCCCGAAGATGTGGTGGAAGTGTCCGCCGGAACCGAACTGCAGGTCTGGGATCTGAGCTAGCCGCTTCCCCGCCCCCAGGGCTCCGTAAGATGACGCGCGTGGCACGACGCCCCCGCCCCGATGATGCGCGGCACATGCTCGATTTGGTGCGCGAATCCATTCCTCCAGTGCATCCCGCGGGGCTGCCCTTCATCTCCGCCGGCTTGGCGGTGGCTCTCGCCGGACGCAACGTCCGGTGGCTGCGCCGAACGGGTCTGCTGGCCGCGGGAGCCTGCGCGGCCTTTTTCCGCCACCCGCCGCGGGTGCCGCCCACCCGGCCCGGTGCCGTCGTCGCACCCGCCGACGGCGTGGTCTGCGTGGTTGATTCCGCCGCCCCGCCCGCGGAGTTGAGCATGGGCGACGCGCCGCTGCCCCGGGTCAGCATTTTCCTGTCGATATTGGACGCCCACGTGCAGCGCGCCCCGGTCAGCGGCGACGTGGTCGCCGTGCAGCACCGGCCCGGCCGGTTCGGGTCGGCCGACCTGGCCTCGGCGAGCGACGAGAACGAACGCACCAGCGTGCGAATCCGGACGGCCGGCGGTGCCGACGTGGTCGCGGTGCAGATCGCCGGGCTGGTCGCGCGCCGCATCGTGTGCAACGCGCACGTCGGGGACAAGCTGTCGATCGGCGACACCTACGGCCTGATCCGGTTCGGGTCCCGGCTGGACACCTATTTGCCGCCGGGCACCGAACCCGTTGTCCAAGTGGGGCAGCGCGCCGTTGCCGGCGAGACGGTATTGGCCGATCTGCCATGATCAGTCGCCCTCGCGGCCGGCCCGCGGTCAACCTGCAGATCCTGCCCAGCGCAATGACGGTGCTGTCCATCTGCGCGGGGCTGACGTCCATCAAGTTCGCCCTCGAGCACCAGCCGAAGGCGGCGATGGCGCTGATCGCGGCGGCGGCGATTCTCGACGGACTGGACGGCCGGGTGGCTCGCATCCTGGACGCGCAGTCACGGATGGGCGCGGAAATCGATTCGCTGGCCGATGCGGTGAACTTCGGCGTCACGCCCGCGATCGTCGTGTACGTGACGCTGCTGGAGACGTCGCCGGCCGGCTGGATCGCGGTGCTGCTCTACGCGGTGTGCGTGGTGCTGCGGCTGGCGAGGTTCAACGCGCTGCAGGACGACGGCACCCGGCCGGCCTACACGGGTGAATTCTTTGTCGGGATGCCCGCACCGGCGGGAGCGATCTCGATGATCGGTCTCATTGGGCTCAAATTGCAGTTTCCGCACGGCGGCTGGTGGTCGTCGACGGCGTTCCTGTGCATCTGGATCGCCGGGACGTCGATGTTGATGATCAGCAAGATCCCGATGCGCAAGATGCACGCGGCGGCGGTACCACCGAACTGGGCGGCGCCGCTGCTGGCCATCCTGGCGATCTGCGCGGCAGCGGCGGTGCTCGCCCCCTACGTCTTGATCTGGGTAATCATCGTCGCTTACCTCTGCCACGTCCCGTTCGCGGTGCGCAACCAGCGCTGGCTGGCCGCGCACCCCGAGGTGTGGGATGAAAAGCCCGAGCAACGGCGCGCCGTACGACGCGCCAACCGCCGCGCCCAGCCCCACCGGCGGCCGATAGTCCGGCTGGGCAGGCCCGGAGGGCGATCGATGGCGCGGCTGGGGCTGCGTAAGCCGGGTGGGCGCTTGCCATGACAGGGCCCGGCGCGGCGTCCAGGCAGCTGACGCTGACCGCCCGGCTGAACACCTCAGCCGTCGACTCACGCCGTGGCGTCATCAGAATGCACCCGAATGCCGTTGCTGCCCTTGGCATCCGGGAGTGGGATGCGGTATCCCTGACGGGTTCGCGAACGACAGCCGCGGTGGCGGGACTGGCCGACCTTGGCACCCCGGTGAGTACGGTGCTGCTCGACGACGTGACGCTGTCCAACGCCGGGCTGCGGGAGGGCACCGCGGTGATCGTCAGCGCGGTCACGGTTTACGGCGCGCGGTCGGTGACGCTGAATGGCTCTTCGCTGGCCACCCAATCGATTACATCGGCCCACCTCCGACAGGCCCTGCTCGGCAAGGTGATGACCGTGGGCGACGCGGTGTCGCTGCTGCCCCGCGACCTCGGTCCCGGCACCTCGACGTCGGCAGCCAGCCGGGCGCTGGCGTCGGCAGTCGGGATCAGCTGGACCTCGGAGCTGCTGACCGTCACCGGCGTGGACCCCGACGGACCGGTGAGCGTACAGCCCAACTCATCGGTTGCCTGGGGCGACGGGGTTGCGATCGGCGCCGGGGCCGCGGCGCACCGGCCAGAACGGATCGGCATCGCGAATCCCGCCATCCACGTCGACGATCTCAAGGGGTCTCAGACGCAGGCCGGCAAGCTCACCGAATGGCTCAAGCTTGCCCTCGATGAACCGCACCTACTGAAAACCCTTGGCGCCACGACCAATTTAGGTGTGCTGGTGTCGGGGCCAGCCGGTGTCGGCAAGACCACGATGGTGCGCGCGGTGTGCGCGGGTCGCAGGCTCGTCGAGTTCGACGGCCCGGAGGTGGGCGCGCTGGCCGCCGAGGACCGGCTCAAAACGGTGGCCGCTGCGGCGACCGCCGTCCGCGACGGCGGCGGCGTACTGCTGATCACCGATGCCGACGCGCTACTGCCGGCGACCGCGGAGCCGGTGGCCGCCCTCATCCTCGCCGAGCTGCGCAACGCGGTGGCCACCGACGGCGTGGCGTTGATCGCCACTTCCGCGCGACCCGACCAGCTCGATCCGCGGCTGCGCTCCCCCGAGCTGTGCGACCGCGAACTGGGCTTACCACTCCCCGACGGGGCGACCCGCAGGGCGCTGCTGGAGACGCTGCTGAAATCCGTACCCACCGGCGAACTCAATCTCGATGAGATTGCAGGCCGCACACCAGGTTTCGTCGCCGCCGACCTGGCCGCTCTGGTGCGGGAGGCGGCGCTGCGGGCCGCGTCTCGGGCCAGTGCCGACGGTCAACCACCGAAGCTGAACCAGGAAGATCTGGTCGGCGCGCTGAGCGTCATCCGGCCGCTGTCCCGCTCGGCCAGCGAGGAACTGACCATTGGAAACGTGACGCTCGACGACGTCGGCGACATGATCCAAGCCAAGCAGGCGTTGACCGAAGCGGTGCTGTGGCCGTTGCAGCATCCCGATACCTTCGCGCGCCTGGGAGTCGATCCGCCCCGCGGAGTGCTGCTCTACGGGCCGCCCGGCTGCGGCAAGACCTTTTTGGTCCGCGCGCTGGCGAGCACCGGACAGCTGAGCGTGCACGCCGTCAAAGGCTCTGAGCTGATGGACAAATGGGTGGGCTCCTCGGAGAAGGCGGTCCGCGAATTGTTCCGTAGGGCACGCGATTCGGCACCGTCGCTGGTGTTCCTCGACGAGGTGGACGCGCTGGCACCCCGGCGGGGTCAGAGCTTCGACTCCGGCGTGACCGACCGGGTGGTGGCTGCGCTACTCACCGAACTCGACGGCATCGACCCGCTGCGCGATGTCGTGGTGCTGGGCGCCACCAACCGCCCCGATCTGATCGACCCCGCGCTGCTGCGCCCGGGCCGGCTGGAACGACTGGTATTCGTTGAACCGCCCGACGCGGCCGCCCGCCGCGAAATCCTGCGGACCGCAGCGAAATCCATTCCGCTGAGCGCCGACGTCGATCTCGACGACATCGCCGCCGAACTCGACGGGTACAGCGCGGCCGACTGCGTGGCCCTGCTGCGCGAGGCCGCACTCACCGCGATGCGGCGCTCCATCGATGTCGCCGATGTCACCGCCGCCGACCTCGAGGCAGCCCGCAAAACCGTACGACCGTCCCTGGACCCCACACAGTTGGAGTCACTACGGGCGTTCGCCAAAGCTCTTTAGCAACGCACGCATAAGCGCGCCACAGCGCATTCCCAGTCCGCGTGTAACCACGTCGTATACATCTTTCTGAGAAGTGTTCCGGATCACGGGTTCCCGAGAGGTGTTCCGGATCACGGTGGCCGAGAGGTGTTCCGGATCACGGTTGCCGAGAAGTGTTCGGGATCACGGACTTTCGAGGAGGAATCGGATGAACGCCGAGCGGCGCGGCCTCGTGAGACCGGCATGATCGAGGTTCAGCCCTCTCCCGGGATCGTCCTCACCGCTTCCGGGCGCCGGGCGACATCGCTGCTGAAATGGCGCGATCTCGCGCCAACGAGTCGAGTCATGGTGGTGGCCACCACAGTGTCGATGGTCGCTTTCCTCGACGTCACCGTCGTGAACCTGGCACTGCCGGCCACGGCGCGTGACCTCGGCGGAGGCCTGTGCTTGCAGCAATGGGTGGTCGATGGCTATCTGCTGGCGCAGGCGGCCATGATTCTGCCGGGCGGCTCCATCTCCGATCTCTTTGGGCGGGTGCCGGTCATCCGTTGCGGGCTGGTGGCATTCGGGACCGGTTCGCTGCTGGCTGCCAGCGCGACCTCGCCGGTCATGCTGATCGCCGCGCGCGTCATCCAAGGGCTCGGTGCGGCATTCTTGGTCCCCGGGTGCCTCGCTTTGATCAATTCCACGTTTGATCGCGCAGCTCGTGCCGCGGCCATCGGGTGCTGGACCGCCTGGACCGGTACCGCGTTCGCGCTCGGCCCGCTGCTGGGCGGCTTGGCCGTGGACTTTCTCAGTTGGCGATGGATCTATGCCTTGTCAGCAGTCCCGATGGTCATCGGTTTCGCGTTGACGTTTTGGTTGCGCCCGGTGCAGTCCCCGGATTCAAGGCCCAGACGCCATGCCCGCCTCGACGTTGCCGGGGCCGCCTTGTCGGCCGTCGGGCTGGCCGGCACCGTGTATGCCCTCATCGAATCGAGGGACCGCGGATGGGCCGATCCCCGCGTCACCACGTCGCTGGTTGCCGGCGTCGTCACCCTGCTGGCGTTCGTTGCCTGGCAGCGCCGCGCCGCGCACCCCTTGGTGCCGCCCAGCCTCTTCTCGATCCACAACTTCGCGGGCGCCCAGTGTCACCTCGGCATTCGTCTATGGGGCCGGCGCCATGGCCGTTCTTGCGATCTCGCTCTACACCCAGGAGGTCGCCGGCTATGGTGCGACGCTTGCGGGCCTGGCCACCCTGCCCACCCCGGTGATGTCGTTCCTGTTGGCCAAACGCGTCGGTGGCCTGGCCGCACGGATCGGGCCCCGGATCTTCCTGATCGCGGGCCCGGCGCTGGCCGGGTTGGGTCTGCTGCTCATCCGCCCCGGTCACGGATTCAACTTCGTCACCCATCTGCTGCCCGGGACGATCGTGCTGGCCATCGGTATGGCGCTGACCCTGACACCGCTGGCCGCGGCGAATCTGGCCTCCGTCGAACCGGCCCGCAGCGGAGTCGCGGCAGCCATGCTTAACGTGGTGGGCAGGACGTCGGCGCTGAGCTCCGTGGCCTGCGTGGGACTGATCGCAAACGGCATGCTGACCGATGCCAGCTTCGCCCGGCTGCTGCAGGTCGCCGCCGCGCTGTACTTCATCGGCGTGTTGGTCAGCGGCTTCTTTGTCACGAATCCGATCTGTCCTATCAAACGCCTACCCGCGTTCGCCAAAGCTGTCTAGCATCGCGCGCACCGACGCCGCGACGTCGGCCTCCAGCCAGGACGGCATCGGTTCGTCGCGCGCGTGCCGCCGTACGACGGCATAGGGCAGGTCGGCGACCGCCCGCGTGACGGCATCGACGGATCGGGAATCTTTGCGCCCATAGAGTTTTCGAGCCAGCACCCCGACCCGCTCGATTAGCGGCGCGTTCATGGTGGCCACCGTCTCCTGAAATTGCGCGTCGGGCTCGTCGTCAAGCAGGTCACCCGGGCGGATGGTCAACAACAGCCGGGCGTCCTCCGGGATTTCCCGCGCGAAGCTGATCGCGGCCACCGCCATCGCGACCGCCGTTTCAGCCGGCGTATCGGCTGTGTCGGTCGCACCGGTTTCTGAGGCCGCGATGGCCCGGGATTGGAAGCGTTCCAGCGCGCGCAACCACGCCGCCGTCAGGATGCCATCGCGGTTACCGAAACGGTGATACAGCGTGCCCGCCGGCGCACCGCTGGATTTCGCGATCGCCGCGACACTGGCCGCGCGCGGTCCGCCCTCGAGTACCAGCGCTCGGGCTGCGTCGAGGATCACATCGGTTTCATGCTTCCGCGGAGGTGCCATGATCTAGTACATTCCTTCTATATGGAACGATTACCCTATATTGATGAGCATGCCATAACCGTCGACGCGAATCCCGCAGAAACGTGGTCGGCGCTGCTGCGCGTGATGTGTCGCGACCCGCACGATCCGTCCACCGTGCCAATCGGTTTCGTGCTCGACGAAGCACGGTATGCCGAACGGTTCGCGCTGAAAGGCCGCCACCCGTTCGCGGCCTATCGGTGGGTGTTCGAGTTGGACCCGCTAAGCGGCATGGTGCCGGCGGGCCGCACCCGGGTGCGCGCGGCCACCTGGGCGACCTTCCCCGGTGTGCACGGGAAGATCTATCGAGCCCTGGTCATCGGCACCGGTGGACACCGTGTCGCAGTCCGGTGGACGCTGAAACGCATAGCAGCGGCGGTGTACGCCGAGCAAACCGAGATCGGCGAGACCCCGGCCGATTACACCGACGTCTTCGAAGTCCCGATCCCGCAAGGTGACTCGCGCACTGCCGAACAGATGTTTCACGATGCGCTCGGGGATGAATCGGGCGCGGGCGGAGGCATCGTCTTGTGGATCCACCGCCACGTCTTGAGATTTCGCCTCGGGCCGCCTTCCTCGCCGGAACACGTAATCGGCTGGTCGATCGCGCATTCGGATCCCGATGAGATCGTGCTGACAGCGAGCGGGCCGCTGATGCGCGGGCAGCTGACGCTGCGGCGCCTGGACGGTGGGCGCGCCACGCTGACCACCCGCGTGCACTATCAGCGCAAAATCGCCGCCCGAACGGTCTGGGCTGTGGTCGGCCCCCTACATCGGGTCATCGCACCACGGCTGATGGAGCGGGTGGCCCGCCAGGCCGAGCGTGCCATCAGGCACTAGTTGCAGTTGACTGCACTATTGCGTCTGACTGCATAAAGTGTCTACGATGGCCCGATGGCAGTCACGGAACACCCCGCACGCTCGCTGACCGACTTCATGAATGACCCGATCAGCTTTTTCGGCCAGTCCTACACCCAGATGCACAGCATTGGCCGCGACGAGCTTGAGGAGTTGCAACGCCAGGCCATGGGCATCCGCTTTCGGGAGCACTATCAGCGCATCGAGATGCTGCGTAAGCTGGCCGAGCGGCTCGGCATCACCGAGCTCAACGAGTTTAACGACGTTGTGCCGCTGCTGTTCTCACATACCGCGTTCAAGTCATACCCGGCCGCACTGGTCGACAAGAAGCGCTTCGACCTGATGACCAAGTGGCTGGACAAGCTCACCAGCTACGACCTGTCCGCGGTCGATACCGCCGGCTGTACCGGGATCGACGAGTGGATCGACCGACTCGATGAGCAAACGCCGCTGGAAGTGATCACCTCCAGCGGCACCACCGGCACCATTTCGATCCTCCCCAAGGACAAGCACGGCGCCGAAGAAGGCATGACGCTGTGGAAGATCTGTCTTTTCCAGACCTTCGGCCACGAGCCGACCGACGCCGAACTCAACCCTGCGGTCGATGTGGTGTGGCCGAACTTCGCCAACGGCAAGCTCGGTCATCTACGCATTGCCAACATGATCAAGCGCGGCTTCACCGGCGGTGACGAAACCAGATTTCACGCGCTCTACCCGTTCGCGGTCGACACCGACCTGATGTTCCTGGCTTCCAAGATGCGTGCGGCGGCATCCCGCGGGGAGCTCGACCGGCTGGAGATCGACCCCGCGCTGGCCGCCCGCAAGGATGAGTTCATCGCGATGCAGGCACGACAGGCTCAGGACATGGACGTGTTCTTCACCCGCATCACCGAGCAGCTGCGTGGCAAGCGGGTGTTCATGCTCGGCACCTATCACCTGATGTACGACATCGCGAAGGCCGGCCTGGAGCGCGGCGTGCGCAATGTCTTCTCCCCCGACTCCGCGATTCTCACCGGCGGCGGCATGAAAGGTGTTGCGCTGCCTGATGATTTCATGGACGTCATCACGGACTTCCTCGGCGTCGACCGCATTCAAGTCGGCTATGGCTTCTCCGAATCGAGCACCTTCCACTGGGGTTGCAGCGAAGGCCGCTATCACGTCGCACCGTGGGTGGTTCCATTCGTGCTCGATCCCGAGACCAGCGAGCCGCTGCCGCGAACCGGTGTGCAGACCGGCCGCGCCGCCGTCTACGACATCCTGCTGCGCGCCCATTGGGGCGGCGTCATCTCGGGCGACGAAGTCACGATCGACTGGGACCTGCAGTGCCCCTGCGGTCAGGCCAGCCTCGCGTTCGAAAAAGACATCATGCGCTACAGCGAAAAACAAGGCGTGGATGACGACCGGATCACCTGCGCCGCAACGCAAGAGGTGCACAACGAGGCGGTCAACTTCATGAAGGGTGTCGACCTGTGACCGCCTACACCGTCCCGCTGTTCTTGCGGGGGCAGGTCATCACCGACGATCTCGTCAAATTCGACACCCGCATCGGCGCCGCGCAGTTCGCCGCGCCGGACATGGGCAAGTATGTCCAGCACCTGCCGCTCAAAAGTCCCGCGGAGATGTCCGACCTCTACGAGTTGAGCTTCGACGAAATCCTTGACGTGCTGGCCGCCCTCGGCGATGCGCTCGACTTCGAGTCGAACACCCACCTGCAGGAGGCCTACGAGGCCTCGCTGGTCGCCAACGTGCTGCCGGCGGAGATGATGAAAAACAGCTATCGCGTGCTGCGGCCGCTGTTTTCCCGCGACAACGTCACCGAAGTCGCCGACAGTCAGGTCGGGTTGGACTACCTCAACGGATGGGTCCCGCACAGGTTGCACGACGGACGCGAACTACGGGTGCGCGCCTTCGGATCCCGAGTGCTGCATATCCCCGCAGGCAACGGCGGATTGGTCTCGGCGGTCACGATCCTGCGTTCGGTGATCACCCGATCGGACGTCATCATCAAGGCACCTTCCAACGATCCGCTCACCGCGATCGCGATCGCCCGCACGCTTGCCGATGTCGCGCCCGGCCACCCGATCACCCGGCATCTGGCGGTCGGGTATTGGAAGGGCGGTGATCTGGCCGTCGAAGAAGCCCTCTACCAGCCCCAGCACATCGAAAAGATCGTGGCCTGGGGCGGGATGGCGTCGGTCAAGCACGTAACCCGGTACATCCAGCCGGGTTTGGAGCTCATTGCACTGGACCCGAAGCGCAGCGCGACCATCATCGGCGCCGAGGCGTTCGCCGACGACGACACCCTGCGCGAGGTGGCCCGCCGCGCCGCGACCGACATCGGCGTGGCCAACCAGGAAGGGTGTGCCAACGCCCGGGTCATCTACGTGCTCAGCGGAACCGATGCCGTGGGGCTGGCCAACGCCAATCGGCTCGGCGAAATGATGTACCAGGAACTGGTCTCCCTGCCCGCCGTCGTCAGCACCCCGCCGCGGTATCCGAACCGCGAGCTGCTCGACCATATCGAGGCCTCGCGCATGACCGATGACTTCTACCGCGTCATCGGCGGCGAGCACCGCGAGGGCGCCATCGTGGTCTCCCAGTTCGACGAGCCGGTCGACTATTCGTCGATGCTGTCCGGGCGGGTCGCCAACATCGTGCCGGTGGATAGCATCGACCGGGTGACCGCGGCAGTCAACGCCTACACTCAGACCATCGGCATCTATCCTGAGTCGCTCAAGCGACAGTTACGAAACACGCTGCCGCTGTTCGGCGCCCAGCGGCTGACCAGTCTGGGCTACGCGTGCAGCGTCGCGATCGCAATGCCTCAGGACGCCATCGAGCCGATCCGGCGGATGTGCAAGTGGATCGTCGACGAAGAATGCGACCCCGACGTGGTCGTTCCGCTCTGGCAGCTCGCGCGGGCATGACCGAACGCCGCAGCGCGTGTGAGGTCGTCGAGGGAATCGACCTGTCCGGCAAGGTCTGTGTGATCACCGGCGCCTCGTCCGGCCTGGGCCGCGAGTCGGCGCGAGCGCTGGCCACCGCGGGCGCACACGTGATCTTGGCCGCTCGCAACCAGGATGCACTGGCCGAGACCGCCGCCTGGACAGCGGCCGAAGTGCCGGGCGCTCAGATTTCGACCGTCGAGCTCGACCTCACCGCGCTTTCCAGCGTTCGCGCGGCGGCGACGATGATCCGCGAGATCACGCCCGCGGTGCATGTGTTGATGAACAACGCAGGCGTCATGTTCACCCCGTTCGAACGGACCCACGACGGGTTCGAATTGCAAATTGGGACAAATCATTTCGGGCACTTCGAGCTCTCCCGGCTGTTGGTCCCGCAGCTTGCCGACGCCGGGGGCGCGCGGGTGGTGATCCTGTCCTCCGGCGGCCACGTGATGGGTGACGTGGACTTCGACGATCCCCACTGGGAGCGCCGCGAATACGACAAGTTCGTCGCCTACGGCGCATCCAAGACCGCGAACATCCTGCACGCGAAAGAGGCCGATCGGCGGCTGTGCGAGTTGGGAATTCGGGCCTATGCCGTCCACCCCGGCACGGTTGCCACCTCGCTGGCACGGTATATGTCCCGCGAGGACTTCTCGCAGCTGCGCCGGCATGCCGCCGCGACCAGCGCGGCGCGCGGTGAGCCGAGCGACGGCTTCCTTGACTTCGTCACTCCCGAACATGGTGCGGCCACACAGGTATGGGCCGCGGTAAGCCCGGAGCTGGCCGGCCAGGGGGGGTTGTACCTCGAAGACTGCGCGGTCAGCGAGACGGCCGCCGCGTATGCGCGCGATGAGCAGCGCGCGGAACAGTGGTGGGCCCTTTCCGAGAAGCAGTGTGACAGAACGTGAACAGACTGGAACGGCGCAAGCAGGAGATGCGGGAGAAGATCCTGGTGGCGGCGTTTGACCTGTTTTTGGCGCAGGGCGTCGCGGCCACGACCATCGAGGAAATCTGTGAGCGCGCCGATGTCGCGAACCGGACGTTCTTCAATCACTTCGCTACCCGCCAGGACATGATCGGCGCGCTGGCGCAGCGTCGGCTGGTCAACCTGCATGACGTCGTCTTCGACCGCGCCGATCAACCCATCCCGGCGCGCCTCGTCGGGGTGTTCGACGACATCGGCGCGACGCTGGTCAAATCGGGCGACACCTACCGCGAGCTGATCGGCGAGATGATGGCTACCAGCGGCCACGGCGTCCACCGCGGATTCAACCTGCACGACACCTTCGTCGAGCTCGTCAAAGAAGGCGTCTCCCGCGGAGAGGTCAACGCGCGCCACGATGCGGAAACGTTGGCCGACATCATCGTTGGCGCACTGTCCGGCGGCATCCTCAACTGGACGGCCGATCGCACGTACTCGCTGGAAACCAACCTGCACAACCTGGGTGTCGCGCTGGCCGACTTGCTCAAGGCCTGAGCCGGGCACCCTCGGTGTCGCCGAGCCTGTAAATTTGCAGACAAAGTACGAGTGAGAGCCTGCAGATTTACAGGCTCGACGAAGCTAGTGCGTGCTCACGGCTCCGGCAGTGGCTTCCAGTCACGGGACACCCGCGCACCGAACCGCGCCGGTCGCCTTTCGACGAACGCGGCCACACCCTCACGGGCATCGGCGGTGCCCATCACCCGGTGGTGCAACTGCGTTTCCAGCGAAGCGACCTGCCGCGGGGTGTAGCTGTGGATCGCGCTGTCCCACAACAGCCGCTTACTCAATGCCGCCGACATCGGTGCCACATTCACCGCGATGTCGCGGGCCATCTCCAGCGCGTGGGCGAGCACCTGCCCGGCGGGCAGCGCCCGATTCGCGATGCCGAACTCCACTGCCTCGGGCCCGTCGAATGTACGCCCGGTCAGCAGCACCTCGGCGGCCACGCCAAGACTCGTCAAGTGCGCCACTGTCCAGTGCGACATGCAATCGGGTATCACTCCCCGGCGTACTTGCACCACACCATATTTGGCGTCCTCGGCAACGATGCGAATGTCGGCCTGCAACGCGATGGTCAGCCCGATTCCGATGGCATGCCCGTTGACGGCGGCGATCACCGGTGTGCGCAATTCGAACGCCGCCGGGTCGATCGGCGACGCGGAGAACGAGCCATCGTCGCGCGGGCTCTCGAACGGCGTTGCGCCGCCGGAGAAATCGGCGCCGGCGCAAAAGGCCCGGCCGGCCCCGGTGACCACGATGGCCCGGACATCGTCGTTCTCGTCGCATTCCCGGTATGCCCGGCTCAACAGCGCGCCCATCTCGGCGGTATAGGCGTTGAGGTGATCTGGCCGATTGAGCGTGAGCACCGCCACGCCCGCGTCGACGTCGACCATCACCTCGGTGCTCATCGCCGCGCCGGGCTCCGGTGCAAGGCGCCGATCAAGTCGGCGATGTCCGCACCGGGCGGCGTGTATCCCGGGAAGTAACAACACACCTCGTCGACGTGATCGCCGAACCGTGCGACGAGCTGCTGCGCACATTGCTCGGGAGTTCCCACGATCCCGATCTGGGCCACCATCGGATCGGTGATCAGGGCGCGCATCTCGGCGAAGCGTCCCTGCTTGGACAGCGCGTTGAGTTCGGGCTGGAGATCGGCCCAGCCCTCGACCTCGAGCACCGGCAGGTAGGCCGGTGTCGAGCCGTAGAACGCGATCAACGAAGCGACGCCGTTGACGGCAGCGGCCAGGTCTGCCTCGTTGCTGCCGACCGCCACCATGGCCTGGGCGATCACCTGAAAATCGTTGACCGTGCGCTGCGAGCGGCGTAGCCCCTCGTTGATCGCCGGGATGGTGCGTTCGGCGAAGTGCCGCGCGCTGTTGAACGGCATGACCAACAGGCCGTCGGCGACTTGCGCTGCGGTGCGCGTCATGATCGGGCCCAGCGCCCCCATCAATACCGGAGGCGGCCCGAACGGGTTGGGGCCCGGGTTGAAATTGGGTGCCATCAGGGTGTGCGTGAAGAACTCACCGCGAAAATTCAGGCGGGACTGGCCTTCCCAGGCGGCAAATATCGCCTTGATCGCCGCGATTGTTTCGGCCATCCGCGCCGCCGGCCGATCCCACGTGCTGCCGTAGCGCTTTTCGATGTGAACTTTGATCTGCGAACCCAGACCGAGCCGGAATCTGCCGCCGCTTAAGAGCTGCATATCGTAGGCGGCGTGGGCCAGGTGCAACGGACTGCGCGGCGCGGCAATCGCGACGTTCGTCATCAGGTCCAGGCTGGTCTCTTTGGCGGCGAAGATCAGCGGAAAGAACACATCGTGCTGTCCCTCGAAGGTGAACAGGCCATCGGCACCTGTCTCGGCGATCTCGGCAGCACTTGCCGACGCCCCAGTCGGCGAGCCGTTGACTTGCAGATGTACTTTCACCTCAACCGTCCAGTCGCGCAATCAGATTCCCTATAGGAAAGCACAGCCGGTTACTCCGACAACTGGAACTCCACCATCTCGGCAATCGCGTCCACCGCCTCACCCACTGCGGCGAGCCGTTCGGCTGCCGAGGGCGCCGACAGCACGGCGTAGCGATCGGCCGCGCCGATCGGGATCCGCGACGCCAATTCGAACAGGCGCTGTCCCGCGTCGGCTTCGCCCGAACCCAGCAGCACGTCGCGGTCCGGCAGCGCGGCGCCGCGAGCTTCCGCGATCCGCTCGAACAAATCCATCATCCGGTCTTCGACATCGACAAGCTGGGAGACGGTCACCGCGTCGCCGGGCGCGTCGGGCTCGTCGGGCCACAGCCGCACGAAAGCCCGCGGGTAGGGATCGTCGGTCAGCCACTCGCACACCCGAATCCGCTCACCGGTCCGGCAGCGCAGCGAGTATCGGTCCGCGCCCTGATCGACGCATTCGGTGATCCTGCACAGGACGCCGACATCGCATCGTGAATCGCCGCCACCGACCTCGCGGCCGCGGGCGATCAGCACCACACCGAAGGGTTCACCGGCCTCGACGCAGTGCCGCACCAGCGCGACGTAGCGAGGCTCGAAAATCCGCAACGGCAGATCCTGGTTCGGCAGAAACGCCGCCTCCAGCGGGAACATCGCCAGCTCGATGGGCTCCAGGTCGGTCATCAGATGTCCAGTTCGCCCACCAACGCATCGACAACCGCGCGCAGATCGCCATCGTGCTCTTCGGCCACCCGCCGCTGCCGCTGATAAGAGGCACCGTGGCGGCACATGTCCTCCACCACGGCCAGTTCGTCGGCGCAGTGCAGCAACTTGGCGATCGGCTCCAGCCGGTTCAGCACATCGACGAGATCGTCGGTAACCAGCCGTTCGTTGCTGTCCGCGTCCAGGATGATCACCGCATCGAGGCCGTAACGGGCGGCGCGCCACTTGTTTTCCTGGTTATGCCACGGCGGCATGGTCGGCAACGACTCGTCCGCCTCCAGCCTGCGATCCAGATCGACGACCAGACAGTGCGTCAACGCGACGAGCGCACCCAGCTCACGCAGGTTGGAGACCCCGTCACAGATCCGTACCTCGAGAGTGCCCAGACGCGGTGAAGGCCTGATGTCCCAACGGACTTCGTCGACATGGTCGATGATTCCGGTCTTCTTCTGGTCGTAGACGAAGCCTTCGAACTCCGCCCAGGTCTGGAACTGGAACGGCAACCCGGCGGTGGGTAACTGCTGAAACATCATCGCCCGGTTGCTGGCGTATCCGGTATCCACACCCGTCCACCATGGCGACGATGCCGAGAGTGCCAACAGATGCGGGTAGTACTTCAGCAGTGACGTCATGATCGGCATCACCTTGTGCGCCGACGAGATACCGACGTGCACATGCACACCCCAGATCAGCATCTGCCGACCCCACCATTGGGTGCGCTTGATCAGCTCGGCGTAGCGGGGTGCGTCGGTGAGCTGCTGGGTGGACCACTGTGCGAACGGGTGGGCCCCGGCACAGAACAGTTCCATGCCGCGATCCCGGACGACGCGCCGAGCGGGGCCCAGGGTCTGGCGCAGATCCTCCATCGCCTGACCCGTGTCGTCACAGATGCCGCTGACCACCTCGACCGTATTGCGCAGCAATTCCTTGTGCACGCGCGGGTTTTCGCCGATCTCGGCGATGACCGCGGTGGCTTCGTTGCTCAGGTCACGGGTCTGCGCATCGACCAGAGCGAACTCCCACTCCACACCGAGGGTTGGCCGCGGCGAGCGGGCGAAACCGATGTGAGCATCGCCTCTTTTGGAGGCCCTGCTAGCCGGCACCAATGACACCGCACGCCACCCGCTTGCCGGCGTCCCCGGTGCTCATCGTCATCGAGTCTGGACCCGGTGCGCCGTTGGTCTGGCTGTAGCGCTCCGGAGGAATGTTGGCGAAGTTGTCGGCCCCGGCGTGGATG
Source organism: Mycobacterium sp. Dal123C01 (assembly GCF_052566995.1). Lineage (NCBI taxonomy): Bacteria > Bacillati > Actinomycetota > Actinomycetes > Mycobacteriales > Mycobacteriaceae > Mycobacterium > Mycobacterium sp. Dal123C01. The sequence goes on from NZ_CP199580.1 coordinate 591,955, forward strand.
ATGATCGCGGTCTTCTCACCCGTCAACAGGTCGTCCATCGCGAAGGCGTCTGTGGTGGTCACCAACGTCCCCACACCGTCCCGGCGAACCTCCAGCGAGGTGAGGTCCCCGCTGGCGGGCTCGTTCGAGTGGCCAGGCGCTTGGAAGTGGCCGCCGGCGGAGAGAAAGTCGCCGGGTGCGCCGCCGGTGGGGCCAACCGAATTGGCCTCGCACTTGCCCGCTTTGTGGATGTGCACGCCGTGGAAGCCGGGGGCGATCAGCCCGGAGCCGGTCGTCGCGATCGTGATGGTGGCATAGCCGTTGCTGAAGTCGAACCTCGCCGTCGCGACCTGTGTGCCATCGGGCGCGCGCAGGTGGGTGGTGATGCTCGGCCGCCCGGCGCCCTCACCTTCAGCCCCCGCGGTCCCTGAGGGCGCGGGTGAGCCCGTCCAGACGGCCGGTACGGTACCCGGGACCGACGACGCGTGCTGGGGCGAGGAGCACGCACTGAGCAACACGACCGAAGTGGCTGCGGACAATGCGGAGACGGTGGCGGCAACGGCATTGTGGTGACCGGCAAACTTTGGCATAGCGAGAGCCTAACCGGCTCAGGACTCAGAGTCAGCCCGTCACCAAGACGATGACGCCGGGTGGCTGGCCGCTGAGTGCGGGGGTGCGCGGTTCGACGGGCACGCCCAAGTTCTTGCCCACGGCGTCCGCGGTGGCGTGCTCACCGTCGGCGTCGGTGAAGTACACGGTCGTGGTCGGCACATCGGGCAGCGTCAGGTTCCCGACGTCGATGACCTTGAAGCCGGCGGCTTTGAGTTGGTCTGCGGCATGCCCGGCGATGCCTTCCTTGCCGGAGATGTTGAACACGTGGACGTCGGCCTCGTTCGCCGCGGGCTTCGCGCTTGTCGACGTCGACGCGGCAGGGCTGGCGGAGCTGGTCGCACTCGAGGCCGCCGAGGCCGAGTCGTCGTCGGACTTCCCGGAGGAACTCAGGGCCTGCCACCCGAGCAGCAGGAAAATGACGCCGAGGAACAACAGCACCATCACCATGGCCCGCAGTGGGAGCCCCGTGGAGTCGGGCACGCGCTCTTTCATCGAGCCCTACTGTAGCGAGTCAGGTCACCTCGAAGCCGAGGCGCCGCGCGGCGCGGGCCTTCTGACGGCTGGCACGCAGCCGCCGCAACCGCTTCACCAGCATCGGATCGGCGGCCAGAGCTTCGGGCCGATCCACGAGGGCGTTGAGCACTTGGTAGTAGCGCGTCGCCGACATCGAGAACAGCTCTTTGATCGCGTCCTCCTTGACACCGGCGAATTTCCACCACTGCCGTTCGAAAGCCAAGATGTCGTGCTCGCGGCGGGTCAGCCCATCGGCGATTCCAGAATCGTCCCCCGATGGATTTGCCCGCGCCATGGCGCTGTCCATATTGCTTCCCCTGGACCCTTCCGCCGAATTCCCGGTTGCTCGAATGACTTGACTTACATAGGGGCATGTTTCGGCGAATATTGAACCACGCCGCGAACCCTCAAGCCGTCATGTAGACCCGCGCGTCGGCCGATTGCTTTGATTGCCTGCTTCGCGGCCCCGCCCACCGAGTGGCGCGCATCGTCACCGGGCTTGAGCTGATTGCCCGCCATCTCAGCCCGCCGCTGTGCGGCGCGCATCGTCACCGGGCTTAAGCTAGCCGACCATGGCAGTCGTTCCCATTCGCATCGTGGGCGATCCGGTGTTGCACACGCCGACAACACCTGTGCACGTCGGCGCCGACGGTTCGTTACCCGCAGACCTCGCCGGATTGATCGCCGACTTGTACGACACCATGGACGCCGCCCACGGCGTCGGGCTGGCCGCCAATCAGATCGGACACAGCCTTCGGTTGTTCGTCTACGACTGTGCTGAGGATCGCGGAATCCCCGAGCGCCGCCGCGGTGTGATCATCAATCCGATCCTGGAAACCTCCGAGATACCCGAGACCATGCCGGACCCGGGCGACGACGACGAAGGCTGCTTATCGGTTCCCGGCGAGTCCTTCCCCACCGGGCGTGCGAAATGGGCGCGGGTAACCGGCCTCGACGCCGACGCCAAACCGGTCACCATCGAAGGCACCGGACTGTTCGCCCGGATGCTGCAACACGAAACCGGGCACCTGGACGGATTCCTCTACCTGGACCGCCTCATCGGCCGGCACGCCCGCGCCGCAAAACGAGCCGTCAAATCCCAGGGCTGGGGCGTACCCGGGCTGACGTGGACGCCGGGCGACGGACCGGATCCGTTCGGTCACTGATGGTCTCGTGGCCGGACCTCGGCACCCGGGTGACGGTTCGCTACCGGCGCCCCGCCGGATCGGTCCCGCCGCTGACCGATGCGGTAGGACACCTGTTGGCGGTGGATCCGGTGGTGCGGGTGCAGACCAAGACGGGCGCGGTCGTCGAATGCGCGGCCGCCGATGTGGTCGCGCTGCGAGTGCTGACCGACGCGCCGGTTCGCACCTCAGCGATCCGCGCGCTGGAGCATGCCGCCGCGGCGACTTGGGCCGACGTTGAACACGCCTGGCTGGACGGCTGGCTCCTGCGGGCCGGACACGGGACCGGATTCGCCGCCAATTCGGCAGTGCCACTGGATATTTCCGCTCGGCTGAGCTCGGTCCCCGCGATCGTCGCCTGGTACAACCGTCGCGGGCTGGCCCCGCGACTGGCCGTCCCGGACCGCTTGTTGACGCTGCCGCCCGCCCTGGTGAGCGAATACGCCGAGCGCGTGTCGGTGCGCGACGTTAGCGACAGCCACGCTGGCGTGTCGCTCGGTAACGACGGCCACGCCGGCGTCACCCTCGGGGAGTTCGCCCGCGCGGCGGTGACCGATGCGCCCGACGGCACCCGCTGGGTGGGCCTGTCCGAGGTCCGCGCGGCCGACGACTACGGCGCCGCAAGCCGGGAGTGCGAGGAGCTGCTGGCCTGGGGTGCACGCCGTGGCGCCACCCGCGGCTACCTGGAAGTCGCCGAGCTCGACACCGTCACCGCCCGCCTCGCCGAGTCTCTGGGTTTCCGACTCCACCACGGCCGCCGCTACTTCGAAGCCCCATCGGGTGGCTGGGATACCGTCTAGCCATGCCCGACGGCCCAGTCGATGCCGACGACCCGCTGCGCCCGGCTTCGCCGCCCTTGCGATCGCCACGCCTACGGCTGGCGACCTGGAACGTCAACTCGATTCGCAGTCGCCTGGATCGTGTTGTCGACTGGCTCGCCCGCGCCGACGTCGACGTGCTGGCCATGCAAGAGACCAAGTGCACCGACAGCCAGTTCCCCACTCTGCCGTTCCTCGAACTCGGCTACGAGGTCGCACACGTCGGTTTCAATCAGTGGAACGGCGTGGCAATCGCCTCTCGCGTGGGCCTGGACAATGTGCAGATCGGATTCGAAGGCCAACCGAGCTGGAGCAGCAAGCCGGAGGTGGCCGCCACCGCGGAAGCCCGCGCCCTGGGCGCCACCTGCGGCGGTATCCGGGTGTGGAGTCTGTACGTGCCCAACGGCCGCGCCCTGGCCGATCCGCATTACACCTACAAGCTGGAATGGCTTGCTGCCCTGCGCGATACGGCGGCCGGCTGGTTACACGACGATCCCAGCGCGCCGATCGCATTGGTCGGTGATTGGAACATCGCCCCGACTGACGAAGACGTGTGGAGCATGGAATTCTTCGCCGGCGCCACGCATGTTTCCGAACCCGAACGCCACGCGTTCAATGCCATTGTCGACGCGCAATTCACGGACATAGTAAGGCCTTTCACCCCGGGCCCCGGTGTCTACACCTACTGGGATTACACCCAGCTACGGTTCCCCAAGAAGCAAGGCATGCGCATCGACTTCATCCTCGCCTCACCGGCGTTGGCCGGCCGGGTGGCCGATGCGCAGATCATCCGCGACGAACGCAAAGGCAAGTCGCCCAGCGATCACGCGCCGGTATTAGTCGACTTTAAGGCTGGGTAAATCACGGAAATTGCAGACGACTTCGCGTTGTCTGCGCGTTTCCGACGTGGCAGCATTTCCCGGTGTTAGGTGCGTGAACAATTCTCGTGGCCGCTGTTAACTTCCCATTCGGCGGGTATACATGTTGCTACGCGGTTTGCAACCAGAGCGACCGAGGAACCAGGGAGTGATCATGGGTGTCGTCGGAGGCGCAGTCCGTAACGCGGGGAAGACGGTCAATCGCGCGGCGGATGCCACCACCGCCGCCGCCGGCGCTGTCGGGGGTGCGGCAGTCAACGGAATCGTCGGTGCGGTAACCGGTGCCGCGGACGGCATCAAGCGCGGAATCAACTCGGGCAGTCATTCGACACCGGCGGCCGCACTCGCCATTGGTGCGCTTGGTGTGGCCGGGCTGATCGAGTGGCCGCTGCTGTTGGCCGTCGGCGGCGGTGCGTTGGTGCTGCACCGACTGAACGGGAAATCCGGGCCGCCGGCGAAAGCCAATCTCAAGCCGGTACCCACCCCGTCGACGCCACAAAAAGCCGCGCCGCAAAAGTCCGCCGCCAAATCGCCCGCCAAGAAGACGGCGGGACGCCGGGCGGGCGCCGCCGGGTTGCGCAGCACCAACTGACGCCGACTTACGCCGACGCGCGCTGCGGCCGTCCTGAACCGTGTGCAGACGGGTCAGGGCAGAGTGCCCCCCTCGACCCCGGAGCTATCCGGGCCGAAAACCGCGGCGGCCTGCGAAGCCTCCGATCGTGCTCCACAATCTCCACGATCCCGACGCGCCACAGAAGCGCATAGAGTTCGAGCAACGGCACGCGCAACACCGAAGCAACGGACGAAAATATCGGATCGGCCAGGGAGTCGGTCGTCGACATATGTCCGACGGTGACCGGGTCACCCGGCGGGATGGGAAACCCTTCGTTACTGAAAGGCAAATGATGGCGGAAAAGAAAACTCACCGAGCAACGTCTCAGCGCGATGCGGTGGAGAAAGTTCGCGAAGGCGAAACCTTCGTCGTGAAGCTGCCACTCGTCGGTCAGATGGAGATTCCGCGGCCCGAACAGCTGGCCTACTACGGCGGTCTGGCGGCCCTGGCGGCCCTGGAGCTCATCGACTGGCCCGTCGCTCTTGTCATCGCGACCGGACACCTGCTGGCCAGCAATCACCACAACCGGCTCCTCGAAGACCTCGGCGAGGCGATGGAAGAGGTCTAGCAGCCGGTTTCGGGGGGAATCCGCTCGTGGACCGTCAGCAACAGACGGTCGAATTGGCTCCGGACGCCAGCTGACATGGGTGGCATGCTGCTGACCTCGTGAATCAGTCGCTTGGCCAACGTGCGTAACTTGACGTTGGTTTCTTGCGAACGCCACTGCAACACCCGGAACGCCTGCTCGGGGCTGACCCGGTAGACGGCCATCATTACGCCCTTGGCCTGCTCGATAGCCGCGCGGTTCTCGAACAGATCGGGCAGTGCTTCGTCGAGCACTTCTTGACGGCTCTCATAACGGGCTTCGTCGAAAGTGCTGGTGAGGTCGATGTAGTAGCCCGCGGTCCCCGTCACCGCACCCGACTCGTCCACGATGCAATCGGCCACGACGATCGCATCGTGCACACCGCCGTCCGTGTCGACAAACCGGTGACGACTGGAGAAAGACTCCCCGGAATGCAATGCCTGCTGGAGCAGGTCCCGGACGTGTTCCCGGTCGTCGGGATGCTTGTGGGACAACATCAGTTCCGTCGTCGGTGCCACCGCCCCGGGCTCGTAACCGTGCATCCGCGCAACCTCGTCGGACCACTCCCACCGCTCACCGTCGAACCAGAACCGGAAGCTGCCGACGTCCAGATGCGAGACAGCGGTGTCCCCGGTCGCGCTGGTCGAGGGCTGCTGCACCTCGCGATCATCCCACCCCGACGAAATCACCGGAAAGCAATCCGCTCATTGGGAGCCGTTTCAGCGGCAAGACCTGGTCAATGTTTCCGCAATCTGGACCACTTCCCCGGCGGGGAGGCGCGGATGGGCCGGGGTGGGGGTAACGTCGCGTGCGGGCCATCTGGCCCCACCAAAGTAAATACCCGCGGGAGCGCACGCCGAGTGTGCTGAGAGGACGGCTTGGGGCCGTCGACCGTACGAACCTGACCGGGTAATGCCGGCGTAGGGAGATGAGAAAATGACCGTAACCGTCGAACCATCGGTGACAACCGGACCCATCTGGGGCAGCAGCAAGGCTTACCGCGAAATAGAGGGCCCAGACGGAGGCACACTCCGGGTGCCGCTGCGACGGGTGAACCTGTCCAACGGAGACCACTTCGATCTCTACGACACCTCGGGTCCCTACACCGACCCGGACGTCGCGATCGACCTGGCGGCCGGGTTGCCGGCGCGGCCCGGGGTGGTCCGCGACCGCGGCACCCAGCTACAGCGCGCCCGCGCTGGGGAGATCACCGCCGAGATGGCCTACATCGCCGCCCGCGAAGGCATGCCCGCCGAGCTGGTGCGCGACGAGGTTGCCCGCGGACGTGCGGTAATCCCGGCCAACCACAACCACCCCGAGATCGAGCCGATGATCATCGGCAAGGCGTTCGCGACCAAGGTCAACGCGAACATCGGCAACTCGGCGGTGACGTCGTCGATCGCCGAGGAGGTCGACAAGATGGTCTGGGCCACCCGCTGGGGCGCCGACACCATCATGGACCTGTCCACCGGCAAGAACATCCACGAAACCCGTGAGTGGATCATGCGCAACTCGCCGGTGCCGGTCGGCACCGTGCCGATCTACCAGGCGCTGGAAAAGGTCAACGGTGATCCAACCGAGCTGACCTGGGAGCTCTACCGCGACACCGTGATCGAGCAGTGCGAGCAGGGCGTGGACTACATGACCGTGCATGCCGGGGTGCTGCTGCGCTATGTGCCGCTGACGGCCAAGCGGGTCACCGGAATCGTGTCCCGCGGCGGCTCCATCATGGCGGCCTGGTGCCTGGCCCACCATCGGGAGTCATTCCTGTACACCAACTTTGAAGAACTCTCCGACATTCTTGCCCGCTACGACGTCACCTACTCCCTCGGTGACGGCCTGCGGCCAGGCTCCATCGCCGACGCCAACGACGCCGCCCAGTTCGCCGAGCTACGCACCCTGGGCGAGCTGACCAAGATCGCGAAAGCCCATGGGGTGCAGGTGATGATCGAGGGCCCGGGGCACGTCCCGATGCACAAGATCGTCGAGAACGTGCGGCTGGAAGAGGAGCTCTGCGAGGAGGCCCCGTTCTACACGCTGGGCCCGCTGGCCACCGATATCGCGCCGGCCTACGACCACATCACGTCGGCGATCGGCGCGGCCATCATTGCCCAGGCAGGCACCGCGATGCTGTGCTACGTCACCCCCAAGGAACACCTGGGGTTGCCGGACCGCAATGACGTCAAGGTCGGGGTGATCTCCTACAAGATCGCCGCGCACGCAGGCGATCTGGCGAAGGGGCACCCCCACGCCCAGGACCGCGACAACGCGCTGAGCACGGCGCGCTTCGAGTTCCGCTGGAACGACCAGTTCGCGCTGTCACTGGATCCCGACACCGCCCGGGAATACCACGACGAGACGCTGCCCGCCGAACCGGCCAAAACGGCGCACTTCTGCTCGATGTGTGGGCCGAAGTTCTGCTCGATGCGCATTACGCAGGATGTCCGCGACTATGCCGCCAAGCACGGCCTGGAGACCGAAGAGGACATCGAGGCCATGTTCGCCACCGGGATGGCGGAGAAGTCGGCCGAATTCGCCGACCACGGCAACCGGGTGTATCTGCCGATCACGCAGTGAAATACCTGCCGCTGCCCGCGCCGGGCACGACGCCGCGCCGGGTGCTGTCCATCGCCGGATCGGACTCCGGGGGCGGCGCGGGCATCGAGGCCGATATGCGCACCATCGCGATGCTGGGCGAGCACGCGTGCATCGCGGTTACCGCCGTTACTGTGCAGAACACATTGGGAGTCAAGAGCTTTCACGAGATTCCCGTCGACGTCGTCGCTGGCCAGATCGAAGCGGTGGTCACCGACATCGGCATCCAGGCAGCCAAGACCGGGATGTTGGCGTCGGCGCGCATCATCGACACCGTGGCCACCACCTGGCGCCGGCTCGGATTGACGGTTCCACTCGTCGTCGACCCGGTGGCGGCATCCATGCACGGCGATGCGCTCATGGCGCCGTCGGCCCTGGATTCGCTTCGTGGCCAACTGTTCCCGTTGGCCACGCTGGTCACGCCGAACCTCGACGAGGTGCGCCTGTTGGTCGGTATCGATGTGGTGGATGCCGAGTCGCAGCGCGCGGCGGCGAAGGCACTCCACGCGCTGGGTCCGCAGTGGGTGCTGGTCAAGGGCGGTCACCTGCGGTCGTCGCAACGCAGCTGCGACCTGCTCTACGGTGGCACCGATTTCCACGAGTTCGATGCGCAACGGATCGCGACCGGCAACGACCACGGCGGTGGCGACACGCTGGCCGCCGCGGTCGCCTGCGCGCTGGCCCACGGGTTCACCGTGCCTGACGCCGTCGAGTTCGGGAAGCAATGGGTCACCGAATGTCTGCGCGCCGCCTACCCACTCGGCCACGGCCATGGCCCGGTCTCGCCGCTGTTTCGGCTGACATGATTGCCCGCTTGAATCTCGACCAGATCGCGGGCATCGCGCACGAACCCGTGGGTGACCACAAGCGCGGCCCGAAAGGGACAGTGGTGCTCACCCACGGCGCCGGAGGCAACCGGGAATCCGAGCTGCTGCAACGGGTTTGCGACGAATGGGCCCGGCGCGGCTGGCTGGCGATACGGTACAACCTGCCCTACCGCCGGCGCCGGCCGACCGGTCCGCCGTCCGGCTCGGCAGCAACCGACCGGGCCGGGATCGATGAGGCAATCACCTTGTGCCGCACGGTTACCGACGGCCCGCTGATCGCGGGCGGACATTCCTACGGAGGCCGGCAGACATCGATGGTGGTCGCCGAGGCAAACCCGGCGCAGGTCGACGTCTTGACGCTGTTCTCCTACCCGGTCCATCCGCCGGGGAAGCCGGAACGCCCCCGCACCGAACATCTGCCCGATATCACCGTGCCTACCGTATTTACCCACGGAACATCGGACCCCTTCGGCACGCCGGCCGAGGTGCGCGACGCCGCGGCGCTGATCGCCGCACCGATCGAAGTTGTCGAAATCACCGGCGCCCGACACGACTTGCGCTCAAAGACCCTCGACGTGCCCGCACTCGCGGTCGACGCGGCGCTACGGCTGTTGCGCTGACAATTACTGCCCCGCCGCTGTGCACGTGCTGGGAAGCAGCAGAATCGCGGGCCACAGCGCCGCCGCTTCGCCGGTAGCAGCGACGTCCGCGCCCGCGGGCACCACGTTTGTCCATTGGGTTTGTAGCGCTTGGACAGTGTCGGGGTGGATGACGGCCCAGAAAAATCCGACCATGAGGTAGGGCACCGCGATCCACATTGCGAACTCGATGAGCGCTTGCACCGACACCGGATGCGCGAGCCCGCGCCGAATTCCGGCAAATGACGACGCCAAACCGTGCATGCCCTCACCATAATTTAAGGCACCGGCGGCCTCGCGATATTTGGAAGGAGTGAGGTGGTTGATCACCAAGCTGCGGCAGTTGCTGAACTACGAGATGACGGTGGCCGAGTGGATCACGTGCGCGGTCCTGCTGGGCATTCCGTACTCCATCGTCGGGCTGATCTGGTCATCGACACACACCGACCATCTTCGCGGTATGCAGGGTGCGGACCTGGTGGTGTCGTTTCTCGGCTCGATCGTCTCCTGGCCGGTGCTGCTGTTCTCCAACGTCTGCATGACATGACGCCCATCCCAATTTAGCCAGTCCAGACTGGACAGTTTGAACTGTCTAGTGTAAAGTGGTGGCATGGATGGCATCGGCGAGTCCGCTGCAACCGCAGCCCGCGATATTCGAGTGGTGTTCAGCCGACTACGACGTCGGTTGCGAGATGTCGAGGTCCGCAATGATCTGACCCCGTCACAGACAGCGGTGCTCACCCGGCTCTGGAAAGAGGGGCCATCGTCGGCCAGCGAGTTGGCCGGCGCGGAACGGGTACGTCCCCAGTCGATGGCAACCATACTGGCCGCCCTGGGCCAACGCGGACTCATCGAGCGCACACCCGACCCCGAAGATGGTCGGCGCCAAGTGGTCTCGTTGACCGAGGCCGGCCGTCAGCGCGCCGAGAGCGATCGCCAAGTGCGGGAGGAGTGGCTGGCCCGCGCCTTGCAGGAGCGTTACTCCGAAGCCGAGCGGCGCATCATGCTCGAGGCGCTATCACTGCTCGAACGATTGACCGAATCATGAAAGGGCACTGGTTGCAATGGAATTAGGCGTGCACTTTATCGACTTTGTGCCAGGCGACTCCGCGAAGCTGGGTCCGACGTTGGCCGACGCGGCTAAAACCGCCGAGCAAGGCGGCGCGACGCTTTTTACCCTGGCCGATCATTTCCTCCAGATGGAAAGAGTCGGCCGCGCACACGATCCGTTCCTCGAGGGCTACACATCCTTGGGTTTCCTGGCCGGGCAGACTACGACGATCGACCTCAGCTTGCTGGTCACCGGGGTCACCTATCGCTATCCGGGAGTGCTGGCCAAAGCCGTCACCACGCTCGACGTACTGTCGCAGGGTCGCTCGATGCTGGGATTGGGCGCGGCCTGGTACGACCGCGAGCATGCAGCCCTCGGCATCGACTACCCGCCGTTGCGCGACCGCTTCGAGATGGTCGAGGAGACGCTGCAGATCTGTCAGCAGATGTGGAGCGACAACGACGGGCCGTACACCGGCAAGCACTACCAGTTGGCCGAGACAATCTGTGAGCCGCAACCGATTCGGCGGCCCCCGGTTCTGATCGGTGGCGACGGTGAGAAGAAGACACTCCGGCTGGTCGCACAGTACGCCGACATCTGGAACAGCACAGTGCTGGAGGTCGACGGGCTCAAACACAAGATCGACGTGCTCAACCGGCACTGCGACACGGTGGGCCGCGACCCCGGCGAAATCCGCAAGACGGTCGGCCTTTTGGTGGTCGACCCGTTCGAGGACATCGACGGGTACTTGAAAACCGCAGAACGCTACGCCGAGCTGGGAATCGAGATGATCAACGCCGGGCCGGTCCCCGGCAACCCCGACCCGGTGGGCTTCATCCGCCGTCTCGGCGACGAACTGATTCCCCGACTCGCTGAGATCGGCTGAGCCCCAAGCACTTAGGCAGCGATGCCGGGGATCACCTGTGGTGCAACGGCGTCCATGGTGAGGACCACGGCGGGCGCGCCCGAGTAGTGGTGGTGTTCTTCAAAACCCCCGCTGACCAGCGAGAGAATCCCGCCAATGACGCCGAAGACGATCAGGACCGCACCGATAGCTATTCCGGCAATGGCCAACCCGCGGCCGCCCTGACCGGTTTCCTTGATCTTGTTCAGTGCGAGAACGCCGAAGATGATGCCCAAGATGGGGCCTACGCCGCAGAGCCACCCCAACAACGAGCAGACCAGCGACGCGATGGCCATGCCGTTGGTGCCGACGGCTTGCGGGTAGGCGGCGCCCGGTGGAGGCGGATAACCCTGCCCCGGCGGGGGATACCCGGAGTCGCCCGGAGGCGGAGGATAGTTGGGCGGTTCTTCCGTCACGAACGCCTCCTGAGATCGAGTGGCCCATACTCTACGCTGCGCGTGCTGCCTTGTCGCGCAGGATTTTTCTCCCTCAGCCGGGATAGCGGGAGTAGCACGCGTCCATGTTCCCGGCCACGCCGCCACGGAATGCCGCTATGCGCGTGAAGCCGGCCGGCACGCTGGTCCCGTCCGCGTCACTGGCAACCATGTGGTTGGTGAGCAACCCGGCGACGGCTTCATCGAGATCGCCGGCGGTCAACAACAGCTCCTTGTGGGAGGGCGTGTCGATCGGTTCGGCCATCTTGCGGTGCACCACACCGGTCAGGCACGCGGTCCGCAGCGCGGTCCAGGGGCTCTGCATCGGCAGACCGCGTTCGTGCTGCACCGCAAGCGCGTATCTCGACATCACCATCGACAGGGCGGTGTCGTCGCCTTGCGGCAAGGTGTGTTCCCTCTCGGCAGAGACCTTCGCGACCGCCGCCAGCCCGGACAAGTCGACCATGATGGTGTTGGTGGCTGGGCAGTAGGACGCCGGCGGACTGGGTTTCGCGTCCGGGCAACCGTCCGTCTTGAAGGACAAGGTGGGCGGATTGCTGGGCGAGAACACCTTTCCCAACAACTCCATCAGCGTCGACAAGGTGTCTTCATTGATCGGGACCTCACCGGTCTCCGGGTCCCCGTTGGGATCGGTCTGCAACCCCTTGGGCAGGTCACCGCGGCGCCCCGCGATTTCCTGCTGGTTGATCCCGGCGCAGGCCGACGCGCCACTGATGAAGCCCATCTGGAAGGCACTGACGCGATCCAGCGCCGACCCATGCTCGTCGTCGTTGTCGGTGTCGGAATCCATCACCGGGTCACGGGTGGTGATGATCCCCGCCAGCACGTGGTCGAGCCCGTCGGCGGTGCTCAGCGTGAAGCGCGCGGACTTGCCGGCGGCAACCCAATACAGGTAGACGCCCGCGAAGCAGTCGGCCTGCTGCTCCCGAACGATGGTGAGGTCCTTTTTTGTGACCAGTTTCGCCATCTGCTGCAGGGCGTGCCCGAACTCGTGTGCCAGCACGCCGGTGACGGACATGTCACCGAAATAGCGTTGCGCGACAGGCATGAACACCCCGCGATCCCAGGCGATCAAGTTGCAGCGTGAGGTGAAAAAGGCGTTGACGAGCTTGTACGTTTCGTTGTGGCAAACGATGGGACTGCTCGGATCGTTGGAGTCGTACGAGACCAGTTTGGCGACCGGGAGAAACGTTCCTTTCAGCGACTGGCTGTACGTCGATTTCCAGTAGTCCTCGATATCGGTAACCGACAGCAACGACAACTTGTCGATCGCCCCGTTGTCGGTGTTGACCACCGTGCCGCTCGAACCCGGCCCGTTCGCGCGAGGCCCGCTGGGACCATTGGTAGCGGGCAGATCACCCACACGGAATGGGTCGTTGAGCATCGACAAGGACCGCCCCTCGACGACGGTGGTACACCCCGCAACCACGAGCACTGCCCCTGCGCAGGCAATTGCCGCTCTCAGCGAACCGATCACGGTGCGCCTGCGACCACCGTGGCCCCGACGTCGATTTTGCCCACGGCTCATCATGACCAACCTCATCCCGACCGGCTGCACGGCAGCAGCAAAGGGTTCTCATTCTAGATCCGCCCGTCGACGGGCGTAGCAAAAGCGAGAGACCCAGCAAACACAGCTAGGGTACCCTGGTCCGGTGCCGTTTGTCGTGGGGCGGGACGCCGTTGACACCGCCGACCGACTCGGCGTAGCTGCCCACCGCGAAGGCCACGCCAGAACCCATGACGGCCAATGCTTCCCGGTTGATGTTCTCGATCGTGTCCCGGGGACCCTGGAAGTTGGGATCGAACCCGACACCGACCTGACCGCCCCATAGGCGTGCTTGCACAGTAGTTTTCAGCTGCGATGCGCCGGTGCTCATGCCGCCGATCGGCACCCCCGCGACCATGAACGGGTGATAGTCGGTCCGGGTGCCCAACGGCATATCGGCGGGCCGCTTCCCGGCCAAATTCAGATAGCCGGACAGCGTGCGCTCGATGCCGGCCGACCCTTCGGGCACGTCGCTGAACGCGATCCCCTGTCCGGGCGGACCGGACTGATCGCCGTCATCGGTGAAGAAGCCGGCGTTGGGCGAACCGAGCAGGTTGAAGTTCAGGTACATCGCGATGTCGCTGAGTTGCTCGTCATCCAGGCCGAACACGTAATCCATGACGCCGTCGAGCCCGCCCTCGTCGGCTCCCCAGAACACGAAGCGCACCGCGTTGTTCACCGGTGCCAATGGGCCCAACTGCAGCGCGGTCTCCAGCACCGCGGCCACCCCGGACCCGTTGTCGTTGATGCCCGGACCGCCGCGCGGGCCGTCGAGATGCGCACCGACCATGATCACGTCTTTTGTCGAGCCGGTCTTGGTCTGCGCCAGCACGTTTCGGGACGTGATCTTGATGTTCTCGGCATCCAGCACCAGGCGTACCGGCGCGGTGGTGCTGGCCAGCGCGCTGCCACCGTGGCTACCCACCACGGCGACCGGCATGGTCAGTTGCTTGAAGTAGCCGGGGTTGAACAACCTGGGCGGGGCACCCTGGCCGTTGGGCGCGCTGACCACGATCAGTGCCGCCGCTCCCTTGGCCTTCGCGCTGTTCTGCTTGTCGACCACCGAGCATCCAGCGTCGTCGACAACGGCGATCGCACCCGCGGGCAGGGCGGGCGGGTAATCGCTCACCGCGCAGCCCGACGGTTTGGTGGGCCGCACCGGTTGGCCGGTGACGCCGCCGGGCGGAGTCCGGACCAGCAGCGAGGCCTGGTCGATCGGATAGTTACTGCCGGCAACCGTCAGCGACGGCTTGCCCGGTGATATCGCGTACAGCCGGTCGAACTGTGGCGTTTCCACCTCGAATCCCTTGCTGCGCAATGCTTTCACGACGTATTCGACGCTGGCGTCGTAGCCCGGCGTCCCCTCTGCCCGGTTCCCCTTGTTGGCGTTGGCGATATCCTGCAGCGCGCGCAGGTGGACGAACATCCCGTCCGCGGTGACCTTCGCGGCCAGGCCACGACCCAGATCGGGTGCTGCGGCGGGCGCAGCCGGCCGCGGTGCGGCGCAGCCCGCCAGCAGGCCGGTCGTCAGCAACGCCGCGCCCAGCCGGCGCAGCCTGGCCTCACGAGCACACGTCATGGCTTTGCGAGCACGTGGCGCGTGCGGTCCCCCGTGATCGGAACGCCGTTTCGTCCGCTGAGGTCCTGTGCGTACAGAGCCACCGCGTAGGCGACGCCGGCGCCGTTGATCCCCAGCGAGGTGCGGTCGATGTGGTCGAGGGTGTCGTTTTTTTGGTGATAGTTGGGATCGAACGGCTCGTCTGCCGTCCCGCCCCACAGCTTTGCTTGGTCGCCGGATTTTTTGGCCTCCGCACCGGAGAAGAGGCCGCCCGCTGGGATACCGGCCAGGGTGAAACCGTCGTAGTCGGAGCGACCGTCGAACGAGGTGTCCTGCGCGGTCTTGCCCGCCGACTTCAGGTACGCGACCAGCGTGCGTTCGATGCCGGCCGAGCCTTCCGGTACCACTGGTTGGCCGCGGGTGTCCTTCGGCAGGGATTGGTCTCCGTCATAGGTGAAGTAGCCGGGGTTCGGCGAGGCGAGCATGTCGAAATTCAGGTACAGCGCAATGTTTTTGAGGTCGTCGAGATTCAGCGATTCGACGTAGTTGCGCGATCCGATCAGTCCGAGTTCCTCAGCACCCCAGAAACCGACGCGCACCGCGTTATGCACTTGCGGCGAATTCCCCAGCTGCACTGCGGTTTCCAAGACCGCAGCCACACCAGAGCCGTTGTCGTTGATACCCGGGCCCTCGGGCACGCTGTCCAGATGCGCGCCCGCCATCACCACATCGGTGGGCGAACCCGTCTTGGTCTGCGCGATGACGTTGCGGGCTTTGAAACTCTTGCTGCTGGCGTTCAGCTTGATCGTGGTCGGCCCAGGCTGGGCGCGCAGCTGCATTCCGGCGGACTTGGTCACGCCCACGGCCGGAATCTTCACCACAGTGTCTGCCCCCAGCGTGCCGCCCATCTGCTCCTCGTCGACGTTGTCGGTGACGATCATCGCCGCGGCCCCGCGCTGCGCCGCGGCATCCTCCTTCTTCGCGAACGGGCAGGTGCCGCGCTCCAGCAGTACGATCGCACCGCGCACCGGAAGGTTGTCGTAGTCCGACGGCGCACAGCCCAGGCCGTTGCCCGTCGACACCGCCAGCAACGGCCCGCTCACCCCGTCGGGCCCGGTGCCGAGGCTGTACTCGAGCGCGTGCGCCTCGACGGTCTTGCCGCCAACCGTGACCGCCGGCTTCTCGGCGTGAAAAACGCGCGCCGAGAACTCGGGGGTTTGCACATCAAACCCATTGTTGCGCAATGTATTCACCACATAGTCGACGCTGGCTTCATACCCGGGTGTGCCGACCGCGCGGGTGCCGTTATTGGCGTTGGCGATGTCTTGCAGTTTTGTCAGGTGCGCCATCATCGCGTCGGCCGTGACCTTGTTGTGCACTGCCGTGGCGAACTCGGCGGCGGCGGGGTCGCTCGCCTGCCCGGAGTTAGCCGAGCGATGGAAGCAGCCGGTCAAAACCGCGGCGAGGGCGACCGTGGCGAGCATTGCCGGCAGCGTCCGTGATTTGTTCACCATCGCGCCCAAGGTTAGACGCCCGTGGGCGGTCACCGCACTCGGCTCACCGCGGCATCACATCAGACATGCAGCCCGCTGAATGGGGCAAACGGAATGTTGCGCACCACAAACCAAATCACCACCAACGACAGCGCCACCATCGCCGACCAGCGCTGGTGTTGCCAGCCCCGGATCCGTCGGCCCGTCATGCGACCGTAGGTCCAGACCAGGTAGGTCCACACCAATAGCACGACCGCCACCAGACCCAGCGCGTTGAACCTGGCGGCGGCCATCAGATTGCCGTGCAAGAGCGAATACAGCATGCGCAGGCTGCCGCATCCGGGACAGTCGATACCCAGCAGCGCCTTGGTGGGACATACCGGCAGGGGGCCACCCTGGGTGGTCGGATCACCCACCCAGGTGGCAGCACACACAAATGCCGCGGACGCGGCGACCATCAGTGGGGCGCCGAGCCCAAGCGCAATATGCCCCTGGCGCATACCCGCGAGCGTAACCCGCGTTTAGCGCAGCCCCACAAGCATCGCCGCGGGGGTATCCGGCGTGCTCAGGGCCGCCGCAATCGCGATGATCGCGTAGATGATGACGATGACAACCCAGGCGACGACCGACCAGATCACCCACTTACGGGCGCTGGCGGCGGCTGCCGTCGCGTCGGCGTGCAGGCCCTGCGTCCACAGTCCATTGACCGAGGCGGCCTTCACGATCGCGACGATCCCGGTGATGGGGAAGCAGAACAACGTTGCCAGAATGGCCCACACCAAGTAGTTGTTCGGCGCTTGCCCAGCGGGCGGCTGCTGCGGCGGATAGCCCGGGGGTGGCGGTTGTGCGGTCATGGTTCTCCAGTCACGAGAAGTTAGCTGGCGTGAAGCGGTGCTTACCCTACCCGAGCGAAGTCGTGACGGCACTAGGTACGCGAAAAACAGTTGCGCCAGGTCCTCGACCTCGGCGGCACCGCAGCCGCCCGCCACCCAGCCATCTCGTATGAATAGCGGATCCACTAGCCAAATACATTGGCTAGCCATCGCTTTCAACGCCATCGGGAATTGCCGAAGCCGTACGCGAATGATGCCCCGAAAGACAATGTCCAGTGGAATCTATTACGTAGCCACGACAGAGACCTACAGTCGGTGCATGGGGTATCTCGCCAACGCGCTGCGTGCCGTGATGGCTGGGGCGCTTGTGGGCGGTTTCGCGTTTGCGGGCGCCGCGACGGCGACCGCAGACCCCAATACCGGTACCGCCGCGGATATCAACACGTTGGCCAGTGCGCTCTCGAAGGGCTACGGCCTCAATAACTGCACCGCCCAGGCGGTTCCCAATGGCGCGCTGGCCTACTTGCAGTGCGGACAGAGTCCCGACCCCAGCGGGCCGATAGTGGGCAAATACTTCCTGTTCAGCAATGGCAACGATCTGGCCAGCTCGTTCAAGGCCGTCATCGGGGGCGACACCCTGAGCAGCTGTGGGGATGCTTCCTCACCTACGCCATGGCATCAAGGCAGCTCCGCCACCAACGCGGGATCGGTAGCGTGTGGGACTTTTCAGAACCATGCCGAGATCATTTGGACCAATGACGCCAAAGACATGCTCGGCCTGATCCGTGCGTCCAGCGGCGACGTCTCGTCGCTCTACCAATGGTGGCGAAACAATGGCTGACCTTTACAGTTGAGCCGCAACGGATTCCACCTCCGCACAGCCGGCCCGCCCTTCAGCCGGCGGAAGTTGCTCAAGGTTCGGGAAACATGCAGGTGGAAATGGTATTCGGCGGAATGGGTTGCATAGCTGAGGTTTATCCCTACGATCATTCTCGCGGCGAAAAAAGTCGTCAGAGCAAACTTCCGGCGGTTAGACAAATTTCAGGAGTCGAGGATGCCTTACCCGACCAAAGCGCTGCGGGCCGCGACGGCCGCAGCCTTCACAGCGACCTTTTTCTGTGTTGGTACTGCCACCGCGACCGCGGGCCCCATCGACACGCTCACCAGCGCACTGTCGAAGGGCTACACCAGCAGCAACTGCTCGACCCAGCAGGTGTCCGACGTACAGGGCTCCTTTGGCGCCCCTGTGGTAGCAGTGCTGCAGTGCGGGCAGAACACCGACTCCGCCGGTCCGATGGGCGGT
The DNA here is from genome assembly GCF_052566995.1 of Mycobacterium sp. Dal123C01. Classification (NCBI taxonomy): domain Bacteria; kingdom Bacillati; phylum Actinomycetota; class Actinomycetes; order Mycobacteriales; family Mycobacteriaceae; genus Mycobacterium; species Mycobacterium sp. Dal123C01. The sequence goes on from NZ_CP199580.1 coordinate 610,341, forward strand.
AAATATTTCCTGTTTGGCAGCAGCGCCGACACGGCCAGCTCGTTCACCAAGCTCATCAGTGGCGATACCCTCACCAACTGCGGAGACGCCAAGTCGCCGACCACGTGGCACCAGGGCAACTCCGACTCGGCCGGACAAGTGGCGTGCGGGACGGATTCGGGTCAGGCCGAGGTCCTCTGGACCGTCGACTCCAAGAACGTGCTGGCCTTCGTCCGCGCGTCCAACGGCGACACGGCGGCCCTGTACAAGTGGTGGCAGGCCAACGGCTGAGCTTTACAGCTGGGCCACAACAACTTCCGCCACCGCGCGCATCCCGGTGCTGTTCGGGTGCAACGGTGCGGGCCGATGCGGTAGCGGGACAATGTATTTCGCCGGCACGGTCGTCCAGGGTTCAGCAGACCATGCGTGATGTTGACGGCTGGCCGCAGCGGCGCTGACGACCTCACAACCGGTTGCCGAGGCCGCGTCAGCCGTGAGTTGTTCCAGGGCGGCCGCCACATGGCGGCCCAGGTCGGCATCTGCTTGCGACAGCGGTGGTGCGGACACTCCGGCGGGCGGCAGCATCGTCAGGTAGTCGACGAAGAAAACTCGTGCCTGCGGCGCGCGTTCGCGCACCAATTTTCCGACCGCGCACAAGGAATCGAACGCTTCGGCCAGGGCCCGATCACGCGCGTCCCGGTCCAGCAGTTGGGCTATCCGCGTGCCCAGCAGCGGCAGCCGCCGGGCCGGCCGCGGCAGCGCCGCGGCCATCAGCAGCGGAACGTAGCCGACGTCGTTGCCGCCGATGGTGACGGTGACCAACGCCTCCGAGCCGTCCAGTGCGCTGATCTGGGGCGGCGCGGAATGCTGCTCCTCGGTGAGGATGTGGGCGGTGGTCGCGCCGGAGAAGGTGACGTCAACCAAGTCGAGGTCCATCCGTGCGGCGACCAGATGCGGGTAGTTGCGGGCTGATCGGCCCGACCATCGGGGCGCGCCCTGGGCGCGCGGCAAGATGCCCGGACCGGCAGCCATCGAACTACCCAGCGCGACATAGCGTTTCATGGTTGCGGACTGGATGCCTGCGCCCAGAAGCGTTTCGGGATCCGCCCGGCACGTCGCGCCAGATAGCCGGCGGTTACCGCGGCCGCCATCGCGGCGGCCATGGCGGGCGGATCGGTGGCCCGGGTCACCGCGGAGGCCAACAGCACGGCGTCACAACCCAACTCCATCGCCAGCGCGGCGTCGCTCGCGGTGCCGATACCCGCGTCGAGAACCACCGGAATACCGGCCCGGGCAACGATCATCTCGATGTTGTGTGGGTTGGTGATGCCGAGGCCGGTTCCGATCGGCGAACCCAACGGCATCACCGCCGCGCAGCCGGTGTCCTCCAGCCGGCGGGCCAGCGCCGGGTCGTCGTTGGTGTATGGCAGCACAACGAATCCGTCGTCGACCAATTGCTCTGCCGCCCGGACTAATTCGATCCCATCGGGCAATAGTGTTCGATCGTCGGCGATCACTTCGAGTTTGACCCAGTTAGTGTTGAGCGCCTCGCGGGCGAGCTGGGCGGTGAGCACCGCTTCGGCCGCGCTGCGGCACCCCGCGGTATTGGGCAGCGGTGTGATGCCGAGCCGGTTGAGCAGGTCCAGCAATCCGGTGCCGCCCTCGGCGTCGACCCGGCGCATCGCGACCGTGGTCAGCTCGGTACCCGAGGCGATCAGCGCCTCCTCCAGCACCGCCTGGCTCGTCGCTCCCCCGGTCCCCATGATCAGCCGCGAAGCAAAGCTGCGGTCCGCGATCGTTAACTTGGTTTCCGTCCCCTGACGATGCGGGCCAGCCTGGCCCGCTGAGGAGGGGGACAAATCAGACCTAGCCACCCTGCACCGCCGTCATTACGTCGAGCCGCACCGGCTCACCGGGAAGCTCCGAAACTCTTGTCGTCCACGACGATCGGGGCAGCACCGAGAGGTCCAAGGCCACCGCGATACCCCGTTCCGGAAAGCCCAGCGACTCCAGCAACCCGGCCACTGTAGTTTGGCCGTCGACCTCGACCGCCTTTTTGTTGACTAGCACGATCATCAGTGGGCTCCAACCGGAACGAGTTCGGACACAATCTGTTCGGCGGTCCACGGCGCCAGCAGAAAACCTGACCGGCCGTGCCCGGCGGCGACCAGAGTGCGTTCGTCCAGGCGTTGCACGAGAGGCAGATTATCCGCCGTCATCGGGCGCAGCCCGGCGGCGCACTCGGCCAGTTCGTACTCGCCCAATGCCGGCAACACCGCACACGCGTCGTCCAGCAGGTCACGTACTCCGGACACGACCGGCGCCGTGTCGCGGCCGTGCTCATACTGCGTCGCGCCAACGACCACTCCGTCGACACGCGGCACCATGTACACCTGGCGCCCGTGCACACGAGCACGAATCACCCTGCCCAGCAACGGCATACATCCCTTGCGCCAGCGCAGGCGCAGCACCTCGCCTTTCACCGGGCGCACCGGTAGCCCGGGCCATAGCGCCGGTGCGTCAATCCCGTTGGCGATCACCACCGCGTCACCCTCGACCCGCGACAGGTCATGCGCCGGCGGTGCCCACTGCACTCCGAGACGTTCGCAGTCCGCCGACAGCGCCTCGAGGACCGCGCGGTTGTCCACAGCCAATTCTGTGGGCGCTCGAAAGCCATGTCGGATGCCTTGCGCCAGAAGGGGTTCGACGTCACGCGCCGCCGACTCCCAGATCACCGGATGTCCCTGGGCAGCTAGCCAGTCGGCAACGGTGCGCAGGTCGGCGACATCGGCGCCGTCGACGGCCACCACCAGCGACTCGCGGGCGGTGATCACCTCGGGCGGCAGTCCGTCCAGGTAGCCGCCCTCATGCCACAGCCGCAGCGACTCCAGGCCCAGCCGCAACAATCGTTCTTCGCCGGGCCAGCCTTCGCTGTGCGGGGCCAGCATGCCGCCGGCGACCCAGGATGCGCCTTGCTCGCCGGTGCGGTGCACCCGCACCGACCATCCGGCCTGCGCTGCCCGGCGCGCCACCGACAGCCCGATGACGCCGCCGCCGATGACGGCCAAATACCCCGTCGGTGGACCCAATCCATTCGCTGGCATCCTTGGCCTCCCTTCGCCGGCATGATCCGGATCAGGTGTGACGGTAAGGGCAGGTCCGGTTGCCCGGCTGTGCCCACTCTCAGCCCCGCAGCTCGCCGGGACTCCCGTGTCTGGTAGTTCTTCGGGTTCTACGCTAGCGCGCTAGCGTCTCGGTGTGCACCAACCTGTTACCCGTCTTACGTCCGCCAGGCTTTATCTGTGTACCGACGCGCGGCGCGAGCTCGGCGATCTGGCCCAGTTCGCCGAGGCCGCAGTGGCCGGCGGGGTGGACATCATCCAGCTGCGCGACAAGGGATCGGCCGGTGAACAGCGGTTCGGCCCACTGGAGGCGCGCGACGAGCTGGAAGCCTGCGCGATCCTCGCGGACGCGGCCCGGCGGCACGGTGCGCTGTTCGCGGTCAACGACCGGGCCGACATTGCCCGCGCGTCCGGCGCCGACGTGCTGCATCTGGGCCAGGGCGACCTGCCACCGGCCGTGGCCCGCGACATCGTCGGGCCCGACACGGTGATCGGCCTATCCACCCACGACGCGGACCAGGTCGCGGCGGCCGTGGACAGCTCGGCAGCAGGGCAAGCCGACTATTTCTGCGTCGGCCCGTGCTGGCCCACGCCCACCAAACCGGGTCGCACGGCACCGGGCCTGGGACTGGTCCGCGCCGCGGCGCAATTGGACTCGGCACTCGGGAGCGGCAAGCCGTGGTTTGCGATCGGGGGCATCGACGCGCAGCGGCTGCCCGAGGTGCTCGAGGCCGGTGCCCGGCGCATCGTGGTGGTGCGCGCGATCACCGCGGCCGAAGACCCCCGGGCCGCAGCGCAGCAGCTCAGGTCAGCGCTTCTAGCAGCGAGTTGATGCGGGGACTGAACTGCGAGGGCACCTGATCCGCATCGCCGGGCATGCACCAGACGAAGACTCCGGTTTCGATCTCCATGGTGCGCGGCAGATGCTGTCGCCGTTGGTCGCCGTGGCCCAGCGGAACCAGCGCCGGGGCCGTGCGCAGCCGTTGCCAGCTCGCCGCGAAGCCCGGATGCAGCGGCAGGTCTGCCACCTCGTTCTCGTCGACCCAGCGCAGCTCGGCGCTTTCCCGGTTGGGCACCGTGTGCAGCAACTCGCCGGCGTCGGCGACGACGGTGGTGTAGGTCCAGTGCGTACCGCCGAGCCCGGCGATCTGTGCGGTGACGACCGTCGCCCGGACCGCGAGGCGCTCGGCGAGCAGGCCGGCCTCTTCGTGAGCTTCGCGGACCGCCGTCTCCTCCGGACTCTCGTGGCTGTCCCGGGCACCACCCGGCAACGCCCAGGTGCCGCCCTGATGGCTCCAGACCGCTCGATGCTGCAGCAGCACCGCGGGGGTACCGTCGGATCGTGGGGCCCGCAGCAGCAAACCGGCCGCGCCGTACCGACCCCAATAGTGGGCGCCGCTGTCGGATACCACCCATCCGTCACCGTCGCCATGCACGCGTTCAGGATATGCAGGCGATCACCGAAATGGGTCCGCCTCCCCCCATCCGCCCCGACATTCTCTTAGAATTCGCTTATACAGGTTCGAGCAGCGCATTCCAGTGGCCGAGAGATGAGGTCTGAACAGACGTGACGGTTGAGCTGGCGCACCCGACGACCGAGCCGCAGGGGTCACGGTCGCCGGGCGAACCGGCCCACCCCCGTTGGTGGTTCATCTCGACGACTCCGGGCCGCATCTTGACGATCGGCATCGTCCTGGCGGCGCTCGGGGTCTCCAGCGCGTTTGCCACCTCGACGACCATCAACCATCGCCAGCAAGTGCTGTCGACCGTGCTCAACCACACCGAGCCGCTGTCATTCGCCGCCGGACGGCTCTACACCACGCTGTCGGTGGCCGACGCCGCGGCGGCCACCGCGTTCATCGCGCAAGCCGAGCCGTGGCCGGTGCGGATGCGCTACGAACAAGCCATCACCGACGCCGCGGTGGCCGTGGCCCGCGCGTCCAGCGGGATCGACGATCAGCCGCTGGTGCAGCTGTTGGGCAAGATCAACGCCGAACTGGCCGTGTACACGGGGTTGATCGAGATAGCGCGGACCAACAACCGGGAAGGCAACCCGGTCGGGTCGTCGTACCTGTCGGAGGCCTCGGGCCTGATGCAGGCGACGATCCTGCCCGATGCGGCGCAGCTTTATCAGGCGACGTCAGAGCGGGTGGACTCGGAAACCACCGCGTCCACCCACTTTCCGGCTCCGGTGATCCTCGTTGTCACCACCACGGTGGTCTTCGGCCTGTTCTCGCATCGCTGGCTGGCCCGGCGTACCAGGCGCCGGATCAACCCGGGCCTGGTAGTGGGCGCGCTCGGTATTCTCGTCATGGTGGTGTGGGTCGGAACTGCGCTAACAATCTCCACGACTGCCAGCCGTAGCGCCAAAGACACGGCGGCCGAGTCGCTCAAGACCGTGACCAACGTGGCGATCACCGCGCAGCAGGCCCGCGCCGACGAGACGCTGTCGCTGATTCGGCGCGGCGACGAACAGATCCGCAAGCAGTCGTTCTATCAGCGCATCGACTACATGCACGACCAGATCGAGCAGTACATGGCCCGCAGCGACGCCGTCGACAAGACCGATCTGCAAGGTGCTGACCAGTTGTTGGTCCGGTGGCGGCAGGCCAACGACCGGATCAACTCGTACATCTCGGTCGGCAACTATCGCGCCGCCACCCAGATCGCGCTGGGCAGCGCCGAAGACGACTCAACCCCCGCGTTCGACAAGCTCGAAGATCAGTTGGGCAAGGCCATGACCCAATCCCGCGCGCACCTGCGCAACGACGTGATCAATGCGCGCAGCGGGCTGTCCGGCGCCCAGGTCGGCGGTGTGGTGCTCAGTCTGGGTGCCGCCCTCGCGGTCGCCCTGGGCCTGTGGCCGCGGCTGAAAGAGTATCGGTGATGAACCGTCTTCCCAGGATCCGCCGGGCGAGCGCCGTGCTCGCCACGGCGATCGTGCTGGCGGGTTGCGGGCGCACCGAATCGCTGACCGTGGCCACCGCGCCGACGTTGCCGCCGCCCACTCCGGTCGGCATGGAGCAACTGTCGGCAAAACCGCCGCTGCCGCCGGACGATTCCGGCCAGGATTGCAACGCCACCGCCAGCCTGCGCCCGTTCCCCACCAAGGCCGAGGCGGACGCCGCGGTGGCCGACATCCGGGCCCGCGGCAGGCTGATCGTCGGGCTTGACATCGGCAGCAACCTGTTCAGCTTCCGCGATCCGATCACCGGCGAGATCACCGGTTTCGACGTCGATATCGCCGGTGAGATCGCGCGCGACATCTTCGGCGCCCCGTCGCATGTCGAGTACCGGATCCTGTCGTCCGACGAGCGCATCACCGCGCTGCAGCACTCCGAGGTCGACATCGTCGTGAAGACCATGACCATCACCTGCGACCGCCGCAAGCAGGTGAACTTCTCCACCGTCTACCTCGATGCCAGCCAGCGCATCCTGGCCTCGCGTGACTCCCCGATCTCCAAAGTCGCCGACCTGTCCGGCAAGCGCGTCTGCGTGGCCAGGGGTACCACGTCGTTGCATCGAATCCGGCAGATCGACCCGCCCCCGATCATCGTCTCGGTGGTGAACTGGGCGGACTGCCTGGTGGCCATGCAACAGCGGGAGATCGACGCCGTCAGCACCGACGACTCCATCCTGGCCGGGCTGGTCGAAGAAGACCCGTATCTACACATCGTCGGACCGAACATGGCCACCCAGCCCTACGGCATCGGGATCAATCTGGACAACACGGGGCTGGTCCGGTTCGTCAACGGCACGCTGGAACGCATCCGTCGAGACGGCACCTGGAACACCTTGTACCGCAAGTGGTTAACGGTTCTCGGCCCGGCGCCCGCCCCGCCCGTTCCGAGGTACGTGGACTGATGACCGAGGCCGAACACGAATCCGGTTCCGACGACGCGGACCCGGGAATCGAGGGGTCGGACGCGCAGACCGGTGCGACGACGGGGCGCACGAATGCCACCCAGGCACTCTTCCGTCCCGCCTGGGACGACGATGACGACGACGACCTGCCGCACATTTCGCTCGGCGGCCTAGACCCCGACCTGCAAGACCGGATGACGGTCGCCACCCGGGTGCTTCCGCCCACCAGGAAACTTGCTGGCGGGCTGGTCGAAATCCCGCGGGTCCGCGACATCGACCCGGTCGAAGCCCTGATGACCAATCCCATGGTGCCGGAGTCCAAGCGGTTCTGCTGGAACTGCGGAAAGCCCGTGGGCCGGTCCAGATCCGAGGGCAAGGGCGCCTCGGAGGGCAAATGCCCGTCCTGCGGAAGTTCATATTCCTTTTTGCCCCAGCTAAATCGCGGCGACATCATCGCAAACCAGTACCAGGTCAAAGGCTGCATCGCGCACGGCGGGCTGGGCTGGGTGTACCTGGCCGTCGACCACAACGTCAACGACCGCCCGGTGGTGCTTAAGGGCCTGGTGCATTCCGGTGACGCCGAGGCGCAAGCGATCGCGATGGCCGAACGGCAGTTCCTCGCCGAGGTGGTTCACCCGCAGATCGTGCAGATCTTCAACTTCGTCGAACACGCCGACCGGCACGGCGATCCGGTCGGCTACATCGTCATGGAGTACATCGGCGGGCAGTCGCTCAAGCGGGGCAAGAAGGACGCCAAACTGCCCGTCGCCGAGGCCATCGCCTACCTGCTGGAAATCCTGCCCGCGCTGAGCTATCTGCATTCCATCGGCTTGGTCTACAACGACCTCAAGCCGGAGAACATCATGCTCACCGAAGAGTTGCTGAAGTTGATCGACCTGGGCGCGGTGTCACGGGTGAATTCGTTCGGCTACCTCTACGGCACGCCCGGATACCAGGCGCCGGAGATCGTGCGCACCGGCCCGACCATCGCCACCGATATCTACACCGTCGGACGCACCCTGGCCTCGCTGACGCTGAACCTGCGCACCCGCAACGGCCGCTACGTGGACGGGTTGCCCGAAGACGACCCGGTGCTGTTCACCTATGAGTCGTTCGCCCGGCTGCTGCGCCGCGCCACCGACCCCGACCCCCGGCGCCGGTTTGTTTCCGCCGAGGAGATGTCCGCGCAGTTGATGGGTGTGCTGCGCGAGGTGGTCGCTCAGGACTCTGGGGTTCCGCGGCCCGGGTTGTCGACGCTGTTCAGCCCCAGCCGGTCCACCTTCGGGGTGGACCTGTCGGTCGCGCACACCGATGTCTATCTGGACGGCCAGGTGCATTCGGAGAAGCTGACCGCCCGGGAGATCGTGACTGCGCTATCGGTGCCGCTGGTCGATCCGACCGACGTCGCGGCCCCGGTGCTGCAGGCGACGGTGCTCTCGCAGCCGGTGCAGACGCTGGACTCGCTGCGCGCGGCCCGGCACGGTTCACTGGCCGCCGAGGGTATCGACGTGTCGGAGTCCGTCGAGCTGCCGCTGATGGAAGTCCGTGCGCTGCTGGACCTGGGCGACGTGGCCAAGGCCACCCGCAAACTCGACGACCTGGCCGAGCGGGTGGGCTGGCGCTGGCGGTTGGTCTGGTTCCGGGCCGTCGCCGAATTGCTCACCGGCGATTACGAGTCCGCCATCAAGCACTTCACCGAGGTGCTCGATACCTTCCCCGGCGAGCTGGCACCGAAGCTGGCGCTGGCCGCCACCGGCGAACTGGCCGGCAACATCGACGTCGACAAGTTCTACCGGACGGTGTGGCGCACCAACGACGGCGCCATCTCGGCGGCATTCGGGTTGGCGAGATCCCTTTCGGCCGAAGGCAATCGAATCGGCGCGGTGCGCACACTCGACGAAGTGCCGCCGACTTCCCGACATTTCACGACCGCCCACCTGACCAGTGCGGTGACCCTGCTGTCCGGCCGGTCGACCAGTGAAATCACCGAGGGGCAGATCCGCGACGCCGCCCGGCGAGTGGAGGCGCTGCCGCCCACCGAACCGCGGGTGCTGCAGATCCGTGCACTGGTCCTCGGCGGTGCGATGGACTGGCTCGGGGACAACGAGGCCAGCACCAACCACATCCTCGGTTTCCCGTTCACCCAACACGGGCTGCGGCTGGGCGTCGAGGCGTCACTGCGCAGCCTGGCCCGGGTAGCGCCTACCCAGCGGCATCGCTACACACTCGTGGACATGGCCAATAACGTCCGGCCCACCAGCACCTTCTAGGTCGCGGCTTTAGGTGTGCGGCTATCGGTGTGCGGCTTTCTTTCTCTTCCCGTCGAGTGTGCGTCCAAGGCGTTGGGTGTGCGTCCAGGGCGGGAAATCGCCGGCATCCCCGCCGTGTGCGCACACTCGAAGCCGCGTGTGCACACTCAAAGCCGTTACCGCACATTGGAAGCCGCAATAGCGGCCCGGACGCGCCGCAGCACCGCCCCGGGGGCATCCTCGGCGACCACGCGCACTAAGGTCCACCCCATCTCCTCGAGCATCTCCTGTCGCCGAATGTCTTTGACGTATTGCCGTCGGTCTATTCGGTGCTGATCGCCGTCGTATTCCACTGCGACCATCCACTCCTGCCAGCCCATGTCCAGGTAGGCCACGGGAATCCGGTCCACACCCAGAACCGGTATCTGGGTCTGCGGCCGCGGCATACCCGCGTCGATGAACAGCAGCCGCAAGTAGCTTTCCCGCGGCGATTGGGCGCCCGGATCGACCAGCTCCAACGCGGTCTCCAGGCATCGAAGCCCCGGCGAGCGCGGGTGGTCACGAGCCACGCGGAGCACGTCATCGACTTTGAAACCCGTTGCGCGAGCCAGCGCATCCAGGCGGGCGACTGCTGAATGGACGGCTCCGAGACGGCCGATGTCGAAGGCGGTTCGCTCGGGTGTGGTGACTGCGCGCCCGTCGATAATCTGTGTCTCGCCGTCCTTCACGGCACCGCGTCGCATCAGCACACCCCGAGGTGCGCGCGGATTGGCATGGATCAGTTCGACCGGGACATTCTCGGGAATCCATTGGGCGCCGTGCACCGCAGCGGCGGCCGCACCGGCGATAGTCCCCCGGCGGTTGGACCACAGCCACGCCCCGGCGATCCGCTGTTCGAGAGAAGCATGGACGTCTTTGCCCAGGTAGACATTGGGAAACACAGCCCGATAGCGCGTCCTCAGTTGGTGCCGACTCAGCAGCCCGCCGGCCAGTGCCTCGCTACCGATGAATGGTGTTGCCGCGTCGACCATGCCGCGAACACTCGCATATCAGCGCCGCGCGTGATTTCGGCTATCCACAGGGACGTCGAGTGTGCGTTCTCGGCGTTGGGCGTGCGTCCAGGGCGGAAATTCCGCGCGAATCCCGCCGTCAGCGCACACGCGAAGCCGTCAGCGCACACTCGACGTGTCGGGTGATCCTTCCAACAGGCTCGCGCAATCGCGGGCGATGGCCAGTTCCTCATTGGTCGGAACGACCAGCACGGTGATCGGTGAGTCGTCGGCGGAAATCCGCTGCGCGCCTGCTCCTCCGGAGATGTTGCGGCCATCGTCGAGCACGATGCCCAGTTCTTCCAGCCCGGCCACCGCGTCGCGGCGCACCGCGGGATCGTTCTCGCCGATCCCCGCGGTGAAGCTGATGACATCGGTGTGCCCTAGCACGGCCAGGTAGGCGCCGATGTACTTGCGCAACCGGTGGATGAACACGTCGTACGCCAATTGTGCTAAGCTGTCGCCTGATTCGATCATCGCGTGCAGCCTGCGGAAGTCACGCTCACCGGCCAGACCCCAGACGCCTGACTGATTGTTGAGCATGGACTCGATCTTGTCCACGTCCATCTTCGCGGTGCGCCACAAGTAGCTGATGACGCTGGGGTCGATGTCGCCGCTGCGGGTGCCCATCACCAGACCCTCCAACGGGGTCAGGCCCATCGATGTGTCGGCCGGCCGGCCACCGGCAATCGCCGAGGCCGAGGCGCCATTGCCCAGATGCAGCACGATTTGATTCAGGCTGTCCAGCGGTCTGCCGAGGAAGGCGGCGGCTTGCTCGCTCACGTACCGGTGCGACGTGCCGTGAAATCCGTAGCGGCGTATCTGGTATCGCTCCGCCAGCTCCCGATTCATCGCGTACGTCGCGGCCGCGGCCGGCAGGTGGTGGAAGTAGGCCGTGTCGAACACGGCGATGTGCGCGACGTCCGGCAGCAGCTTGCGCGCCACCTTGACGCCCTGCACCGCAGGCGGATTGTGCAGCGGGGCAAGCTCGGACAGCTTATCGAGATCGGCGATCCGGGCGTCGTCGAGTAGCGTCGGCCGATAGAATTCCTGACCCCCATGCACGATACGGTGTCCGACCGCCAGCAGGCCGCACGACTTCAGGTCCACACCGCCCTCGGCCATCTGGTCGAACGCCAACCGCAACGCTTCTTCATGGTCGGCGACCCGTGACGACGGCTCGCCGATCTGCTGGATGCCGCCGCCCGCGCGTTCGACGCCGGAGAACGGCTCGACCAACTTGTACTTCAGCGACGAGGACCCCGAATTGATCACCAGCACAGGTCGATTCGTGCTATCAGCCATGGCCGACACCCTGCGCCTGGATTGCCGTGATCGCAATGGTGTTGACGATGTCTTCGACCAGTGCACCGCGAGAGAGGTCATTCACCGGCTTGCGCAAGCCCTGCAGCACCGGACCGATCGCGATTGCCCCGGCGCTGCGCTGCACCGCCTTGTAGGTGTTGTTGCCGGTGTTGAGGTCGGGAAAGATCAGCACGGTGGCGTGACCGGCGACTGCCGAGCCACTCAGCTTGGTGGCGGCCACCGACGGTTCAATCGCGGCGTCGTACTGAATCGGCCCCTCGACCAGTAGCTGCGGATCCCGGGCGCGCACCAATTCCGTTGCCTTCCTGACCTTGTCGACGTCGGCTCCGGTGCCGGAATCACCGGTGGAATAGGACAGCATCGCTACCTTCGGCTCGATGCCGAACCGCGCAGCGGTGCGTGCCGAGCTGATCGCGATGTCGGCGAGCTGTTCGGGCGTGGGGTCCGGCACGATCGCGCAGTCCCCGTAGGCCAGCACCTGATCGGGCAGACACATCAGGAAAATACTGGACACCGTCGAGACGTCCGGAACGGTCCTGATGATCTCGAACGCCGGGCGAACCGTGTGTGCCGTGGTGTGGACGGCACCGGACACCATGCCATCGACCATGCCGTTGTGGACCAGCATGGTGCCGAAATACGAGACATCGTGCATGATCTCGTGAGCTTGCTCGACCGTGATGCCTTTTGCCTTGCGCAATTCGGCGTACTGCTCCGCGAACTGGCTGCACAATTCTTCGTTGCGCGGGTCGATGATCGTCGCGTCCTGCAGATCGACTCCGAGTTCTGCGGAGCGCAACCGGATTTGGGCTTCATCGCCCAAGATCGTCAGGTCGGCGACGCAGCGCTTCAGCACCCGGCCGGCAGCCTTGAGGATCCGGTCGTCGCTACCTTCGGGAAGAACGATGTGCTTGCGATCCGCACGCGCCTGCTGAGTGAGCTGGTGGGTGAACATCTGCGGTGTCGTCACCGTGAGGATCGGAATAGCCAGCTGCGCAATCAGATCCGCGACATCCATGTGGCTGGTCACCAGCTCCACAGCGGTGTCGATCTTGCGATGCGAGTTCGCCGTGACCCGGCCCCGGGCCGCGGCGACCACGCTGGCCGTGTCGTAGGTACCCAGCATGGTGGCGATGATCGGCAGCCGCAGTCGCAAACCGGACACCAGCGCCGAGATGGACGGATGCAGGTCGAAGCCGCCGTTGAGGATCAGGCAGCATAAGGACGGAAACCCTTCGGCCGCATGGGCGCTGGCGGCGGCCAGCACGACATCCGAACGGTCGCCGGGGGTGATCACCGCCATGCCGTCGCGCAGCCGTTCCAGCACATGGTCTGCCGTCATCCCGGCCACCAGCACACCCATCGCCTCGCGCCCGACCAGCTCGGGGTCGCCATTGACCAACCTCCCGTGCACGGCCGTCTGCAACTCGGCCACCGTCGGCGCCGACAGCAACGGCTCGTCCGGCAGCACATAGCTGCGGGGGGCGAACGAGCGCAACGCCGCGGCGACGGCGTCCACCTCCGTCGGCTCACAGCGGTTGGCAACCACCGCCGCGGTGTGGGCACGCTGCGCGGCCAGCTCGGCCAGACACACCTCGACGACGCCGGCGACCTGATCGGCGGTGCGTCCCTTGGCCCGTACCGCCAGCAGCACCGGTGCGCCGAGATTGACTGCGATGCGCGCATTCACCGAGAGTTCGGCCGGCCCGGTGACGTCGGTGTAGTCGCTGCCGACGATCACCACCGCGTCACATGCCTGCGCCATGGCGTGATAGGCGTCGACGATAGTGACGATCGCGGCGTCGGTATCGGCGTGGATCTGCTGGTAGGTGACGCCGACGCATTGTTCGTAGGACAGGCCCGCGGTCGTGCGGGTCAGCAGCAGTTCCAGGACGTAGTCACGCTCTTCCCCGAGCCGGGTGATCGGCCGGAACACACCGACTTTGGCGACCGTCGCCGTCAACCGGTTGAGCAGCCCCAGCGCGATCGTCGACTTGCCGGTCTCCGGCTCGGGCGCCGCGATGTAGATCCCAGCGGTTTCAGCCAAGTCGCCGCAGCCTGGGGGCCAGATCCTTTTCAAAGAGCTCCAGGAACCGGCGCTGGTCGTGACCGGGCGCGTGGAACACCAGGTGGTTGAGGCCCCATCCCACGTATTGACCGACCTTTTCGACGGCCTCGTCGGGATCCGACGAGACGATCCAGCGCTTGGCGACCTGCTCGATCGGCAGCTCGTTGGCGGCCTTCTCCATCTCGAGGGGGTCATGGATGCTGGTCTTTTGTTCGGCGGTCAGCGACAGCGGCGCCCAGAATCGGGTGTTCTCCAGCGCCAGGTCCGGGTCGGTGTCGTAGGAGATCTTGATTTCGATCATCCGGTCGATGTCGTCGGGATTCTTGCCCGCGGCCTCCGCGCCCTCCCGCATGGCGGGGATGAGCTTGTCCTTGTACAGCTCCTCGCCCTTGCCGGAGGTGCAGATAAAGCCGTCACCCGCGCGGCCCGCGTATTTGGCGACCTGGGGTCCGCCGGCGGCGATGTAGATCGGGATGCCGCCCTCGGGCACGTCGTAAATCGAGGCGCCCTTGGTGTGGTAGTACTCGCCCTGGAAATCGACCCGGTCGCCCAGCCACAGCTCGCGCATCAGCCGCACCGATTCGCGCAGCCGGGCGTAGCGCTCCTTGAACTCCGGCCACTCGCCCTCATATCCGGTAGCGATCTCGTTGAGCGACTCCCCGGTGCCGACGCCGAGAAAGATGCGATCCGGGTAGAGGCACCCCATCGTGGCAAACGCCTGTGCGATGACGGCGGGGTTGTATCGGAAGGTCGGGGTCAGCACCGACGTGCCCAGGATGAGCCGCTTGGTGCGTTCGCCAACCGCGGTCATCCAGGCCAACGAGAACGGGGCGTGTCCGCCCTCGTGGCGCCACGGCTGGAAGTGGTCACTGACGGTGGCGCTGTCCATGCCGTGTGCCTCGGCGGTGACAGCCAGTTCGACGAGCTCACGCGGTGCGAATTGCTCGGCAGATGCTTTGTATCCAAGTTTGAGTTCAGCCACTCGTTCTTTCTACTCCTTCCCGCTCCTCTGCAAACGGTCGCGACCCGCTACGCCCGGCTTCGCCGCGCTTGCGATCGCTCCTCTATAAACGGTCGCGACCCGCTACGCCCGGCTTCGCCGCGCTTGCGATCGCTCCTCTGCAAACGGTCGCGACCCGCTACGCCCGGCTTCGCCGCGCTTGCGATCGCTCCTAGACTCGCGGGCATGGCACCAGCGCCAACACTTGTTCAAATCAGCGACACCGTGCACCTCGCCCAGGGTGAGGCCGTCAACTGGACGCTGATCACCGACGACACCGGGGTGCTGCTTATCGACGCCGGCTATCCCGGCGACCGGGAGGCCGTGCTGGCCTCGCTCGATGCGCTCGGGTACGGCCCAGGCGACCTGCGCGCCATCTTGCTGACGCACGCCCACATCGACCATCTGGGCTCGGCGATCTGGTTCGCCAGCGAACACGGCACTCCCGTCTACTGCCACGCCGACGAAGTCGGCCACGCCAAGCGCGAGTACTTGGAGCAGGTGTCGATTCTTGATCTGGCGCTGCGTATCTGGCGGCCCACATGGGCGGTGTGGACCGCTCACGTGGTGCGCAGCGGCGGCCTGATCCGCGATGGGATTCCGACGACCAAGGCGCTGACGCCCGAAATCGCCGCGGGGCTGCCGGGGCACCCGATGCCTGTTTTCAGCCCCGGCCACACCAACGGTCACTGCTCGTACCTGGTCGACGGTGTGCTGGCCAGCGGCGATGCGCTGGTCACCGGGCACCCGCTCATACGTCACGAGGGGCCACAACTGCTGCCGGCGATCTTTAGCTACAGCCAGGAGAACTGCATCCGAACCCTGTCCGCGTTGGCCCTGCTGGAGACCGAAATCCTGGCACCGGGCCACGGCCCGGTGTGGCGCGGCCCAATCCGCGAAGCGACCGATGCGGCACTGGAAAAGGCGGGCGCTCGGTGACGGTTGCCAAGTCGATCGCCCTGTTCGTCCTGGCGGCGCTGTTCGAGATCGGCGGCGCGTGGTTGGTGTGGCAGGGAGTGCGCGAACACCGCGGCTGGATGTGGGTGGGCTGGGGCGTCATCGCGCTGGGCGCCTACGGTTTTGTCGCCACCCTGCAGCCCGACGCGCATTTCGGTCGCATCCTGGCCGCGTACGGCGGGATCTTCGTCGCCGGCTCGCTGTTGTGGGGCATGGGTTTCGACGGGTTTCGGCCCGATCGTTGGGATGTCACCGGGGCCGTGATCTGTCTAGTCGGCGTGGCCATCATCATGTACGCGCCGCGAACTCACTGAGTCCCAGATGATCTCGCAGCGTTTCGCCGGTGTATTCGGTGCGAAAGGCGTAGCGCTCCTGCAGTAGTGGCACCACCTCATCGACGAACTCGTCGAGACCATGCGGTGTCAGATGCGGCACCAGAATGAACCCGTCGCAGGCGTCGGCCTGGATGTATTCATCGATCTCGTCGGCGATCTGCGCCGCGGTACCGACGAACTGCTCGCGGTTGGTGACGGCGATGACCAGTTCGCGGATCGACAGGTGCTCCGCCTCGGCGCGTTCGCGGTAACGGCGGGCCACCGCGATCGGGTCGACGTGGCGGACGCGGCCCTGGGTGATGTCGCTGTCGACGACCGGATCGAAATCGGGCAGCGGCCCTTCCGGGTCGTAGTCCGTGAGGTCGCGGCCCCAGACCTGCTCTAGCATCGCGATCGCGGTCGCTCCGCTGACCTGCTGATGGCGGATGTGTCGCGCCTTGTCCACGGCGTCGGCGTCGCTGGCGCCGAGGACGAAGGTCGCCGCCGGAAAAACCTTGAGCTGGTTGGGGTCTCGGCCGGATGACACGGCCCGGCCCTTGACGTCGGCGTAGTAGCGCTGCCCGTCTTCCAGTGACGAGTGCAGGGTGAACAAGGCGTCGCCATACCGGGCGCCGAACGCGCGGCCATCGGCGGAGTCGCCCGCCTGCAACAGGATCGGATGGCCTTGCGGCCCGACCGGCAGCGTGGGGAACCCTCGGACGTCGAACTGCGGTCCCTGGTGTTCGACCGACCGAATACCCGACGGGTCGAGATACGTCCCCGTTTCGACATCCGCCAGCACCGCGCCGGCTTCCCAGCTGTCCCAGAATTGGCGTGCGACGGTGAGGAACTCCTCGGCCCGCCGATATCTATCGGCATGGTCCAGGAAACCGCCGCGCCGGAAGTTCGCGCCGGTGAACGCATCCGACGAGGTGACGATGTTCCAGCCGGCGCGGCCACCGGACAGCTGGTCAAGGGTGGCGAATTGCCTTGCCACCTCGAAGGGTTCGTTGAAGGTGGTGTTGATCGTCCCGGTCAGTCCGATCCGGTCGGTGACACCCGCCAGGGCCGCCAGCACGGTGAAGGTGTCCGGCCGCCCCACCACGTCGAGATCGTAGATCCGGCCCCGGTGCTCGCGCAGCCGCAGCCCTTCGGCCAGGAAGAAGAAGTCGAACAGTCCTCGCTCGGCGGTTCGGGCGAGGTGGATGAACGAGTCGAATTCGATCTGGCTGCCCGCGCCGGGATCGGTCCACACGGTGGTGTTGTTGACCCCCGGGAAGTGAGCCGCCAAGTGAATCGGCTTGCGGTTCTTGCCCTCTCGGACACTCACTCGGTGATCCCCCAGCGTTTGGCGATCAGCTCGTGGGACCGCAGCCGGTCCTCCTGGCGGTGAGTCACCGAGGTGACGACGAGTTCGTCGGCGCCGGTGACCCGCTGCAGTGCCTGCAACCGCTCGGCGACTTCGTCCGGATTCCCCACGAATTGCGTTGCCAGCCGGTCCTTTACCACCGCCAGCTGGTCATCGCTCAGCGGTGGACAGTCGTCGGAGTCGGGGTAGGGCATGGCGCCGACTCCGGTCCGGATCGAATACACCCAATGGCCATATCCGGCCGCCAAACGCCGTGCCGTAGCACTGTCATCGGCAACCACGATGTCGGCGGACACCACCACATACGGCTTCGCCAAGGCCGCCGACGGTACGAACGTGTCGCGGTAAGCCTCGATAGCTTCCAGCGCAGTGGCCGGCGTGATGTGATAGCTCGCGACGAACGGCAATCCCAAGGCTCCGGCAACCCGCGCGCTTTGTCCCCGGGTGCTCCCGAAGACCCACGGCCACAACCCGCTTCGTTCGCCGGGCACTGCATGCACGTCGAACTTGCCGGCGTGGTAGGTGCCGTCCAGCAGGGCGAGAATGTCGTCAACCTGCTCGGCGAAGTCCGGCGATACCGCCTCCGGCTGCTGCAGGATCTCCATGGTGGGCTGCAACCGTTCCAGATCGAGCAGCCCGCGCAGGTCGAACGGGGTCGGAATGACCACGCCGTCCACCTCGTGCCACACGCGTGGCGGCTTGGGTTCTCTCGGCTTCTTGGGTTTGTGTTCTTGAGACCGGCGCTGCCCGGACCGGCCAACGCCGAGATCGATGCGTCCCGGATAGAAGGCCTCGAGCATGCCGAAACTCTCGACCACCGCGATGGCGGTGGTGTAGCCAAGCTGGACCGCGGCCGCCCCCACCCGAATTCTGTTGGTAGCGGCCGCGATCTGCCCGATCAGCACCGCCGGTGCGGAACTGGCCACGCCGACGAAGTGATGCTCGGCAACCCAGTATCTGCGAAACCCCCACTGTTCGGCGCGCTGTGCCAGTTCGATGGTGTTGCGCAATGCCGTCGCGGGGTTGCTGCCGGCGCTGACCGGCGCGAGGTCCAGGATCGACAGCGGAGTCATTGCCTGACCCCCGCGTACCGGTTAGGCGCTACCGGCAATCCGAGCCGGGCGCGCAGCGTTTCGCCATCCCGATACGCGGCGCGGAACCTGCCGGCCCGCTGCAGCAGCGGAACCACCTCGTCGACGATCAACGGGAGATCGGTGGCGTTGACGGCCGGCCGCAATCGCACACCGTCAATGCCCAACCCCTGCCATTCCAGCAGCAGGTCCACCAATTCCTCTGGGCTGGCGGTGAAGTTGAGAGCATCGGAGCGGGGGTCGCCCGGGCCGTCGAACGAGACCAGCACGTCCGCAAAGACTTTCAAATCGGCGCCGCCTGCCACCCGGACCTCGTCGATGATGCTGCGCACCGAAGCGTCGTCGGTAGGCGTGATGAACACGACATCGCCACTGATAGCAGCGAATTCGTAGACGGGGCCGGAGTGTGCCAGCACTGCCACCACCGGCTGACCCTGCGGCGGACGCGGCGTGATCGACGGCCCCTTGACCGAGAAGAACTTTCCGGCGAAGTCGATGTAGTGCAGTTTGTCGATGTCGACGTAGCGGCCGGTCGTCACGTCGCGGATGATCGCGTCGTCCTCCCAGCTGTCCCAGAGCCGGCGCACCACCTCGACGTAGTCGATAGCCTCCTCGAACAAGCCGTCGACGGATCCCTCCCGGCGTCCGAACAGCGCCGCCTCGTGCGTGGTCGAGCTGACTCGAGGCTGCCAACCCGCCCGGCCATGTGAGACATAGTCAAGCGTGGCAATGGCTTTGGAGACATGAAACGGCTCGGTATGGGTCACCGTGGCCACCGGGATCAGCCCGATGTGCCGCGTCACCGGTGCGATGCGGGCTGCGACCAGCACGGCGTCGCCGCGGCCGGCCAGCCGTTGCGGCGAGATCCGCTCACGACGCCCGGGCTGCGGCATCAAGGTGTCGTCGATGGTGAGGAAGTCGAGCAGCCCACGCTCAGCGGTGGCGGCGAGGCCGGCCCAGTACCGACCGCTCAGCACCGGTGCCGTCTCGGGGTCGGACGCCAGGGTCGCCCGCCATGCTTGGGGGTCCCACCCGTAGCCGTCCAGCGCGACGCCCAGATGTAGCTGCTCGGTCATGTGAGCCGCTTTTCGAATGCGATCGGGAAGACCGGACCTTGCGACGGCAACGGCCCGGCCAACCGGGTGTATCCGGTGGCCAGGTATAGCTCCTCGGCCTCGGGCTGGCGGTTGCCGGTCATCAGGTAGACCTTCCGGTAGCCGCGTGCGGCGATCTCGGCCTCCAACTCGGCGAGCAGCGCCATCGCGTATCCGCGGCGGCGATGCGCGCTGTCGGTCCAGATTCGCTTGAGTTCGGCCGTCTCGGGGTCGTATCGCCGAAACCCGCCGCCGGTGACCGGGCGGCCATCCAGCAGACCCATCAACATGCCCCCGTCCGGAGACGCGAACTCGTCAGCGGGATTGTCCTTCAGCCACGCCAATACCGTTGCTGGTGTGCTGTCATACCGCTGCGCGTACTCCGCGGCGAGCTCCGTCAGCAACGGCTGGGCCAACGCGTCATCCAACGCGGCCGGCACAAATTGGAGCTGACTCACCCTCACCTCACCTCTAACGCCCATCGGCCGGATGCATTCCGGCCGTGACATATCGGGGCGTGATCCCATTGTCATCGGGGCTGCCACGCCACTGGGCGCCCATTCCAATCGCGGCGAACAAATCGGCGACATTTCTTTCGACGGTCTCCCAGCCATGGTCCGCCAGATACTGCGGGACAGCGCGGTATTCGCCCGGATAAGTCAGCCCGGCCAGCTCGACGTCGAGACCGAATTGGCGCCAGGTGTCGACGAACGTCTGCCCAGCCTCCAGCTGGAATGAGGTCCAGGTGGGCAGGTGATCGCCGGCGAAACGGCTCCCCGGGGCACTGGCTGCCGTGACATCGTGCAGTAACTGATCCTGCCCGTCGGGGTGCAAGAACCCGACGAGCAGCGTCTCCGCAATCCACACCGTGGGTTGGGCAGCGTCGAAACCCACCCGCCGCATTGGCGTCAACCAATCTCGGCGAAGATCGGCGCCCACCGCACGACGGTTCGCGTTCAGCTCGGCGCCCAGTCCGCGCAACACGGCGGTCTTGAAGTCGATCACGTCCGGCTGATCGACCTCATACACCGTCGTCCCCGGCGGCCACCACAGCCGATACGCCCGAGTATCGAGACCAGAGGCCAGGATCACCACTTGGCGAATGCCCGCCCGCCCGGCGGCGGCCAGGAATTCATCCAGGAACCGGGTGTGCGCCCCAAGCAGGGTGATGAGCCCGGTCATGACGGCGTTGTCGCCGCCGTCATCCGCATACCGCTGGTCGTCGACCATCCGAGTGAAGTACTGCACCCCCGCGGCGCGCACCAAATGCTCGGCGAACGGGTCTTCGATCAGACCCTCATTGGTCGCCAGCGCCCTCGCCACGGCCCCGAACGTCGCGGTCATGCCGACGCCGCTGTCGGGACCCCACGTGTCGTCGTCTGTCCGCGCCATCCGTTGTCAGATGTCGGAGCGGTGCCGCAGGGTCAGCCCGACGGCCGCTCGCCAGCCGAGCAATAAGACGGCGGTGACCGTCGCGGCGACCACGACGAAACTCACAGCCACGCCCGCGGAACTGGCCTTGCGCAACACCATGCCGATCACGACGGTGCACAACCAGATCACCACCCCGGTGGGCACCACTGCGGTGGGCCGCCGCCAGGCACGGGCCGCCAGCCAACCGATCGCGGTCCCGGTGAGAAACGGCCAGGCCGTCGTCACGACGCCGGTGATATTGAGCCCTTCGTCGTGACTGCGGCGCCCCGCGGCGCAGAACACCAGCACGCACAACACGTCCACGCCCAGCCACCCCAGCCGCTGCATGCAGCGAGACTACCGCTGGGCCGACTCCTTGACCCCACCGCAGGGTGAACCTAGATTCGTCGGAAATGAATAACCATTCACAAAGCAGGCTTGCCGTGGTGACCGGCGCCGGGTCGGGCATCGGCAAGGCGATAGCCCTGGCCTTCGCCGCCCGGGGGGACCGGGTCGTCGCGGCCGATCTGGACGAAGCCGCGGCCGCGGCTACCGCCACAGCGCAGCCCGAGCTGATCACCGCGCTGCCGGTCGACGTCGCCGACCCAGCCCAAGTCGACGCCCTGCGGAAAAGGACCCACGCCGAGGCCGGCGTGCCCGACATCGTCGTCAACGCCGCCGGCTGGGACCGGACCGACCAATTCCTCAATGCCACACCGGAATTCGCTGCCAAGGTGGTCGCGATCAACTACCTGGGCCCGGTGCACATCTGCGGGGCGTTCCTGCCGGGCATGATCGAGACGCACGGCGGCGGACGCGTGGTCAACGTGGCCAGCGACGCCGGTCGAGTCGGCAGCGCGGGCGAATCGATCTATGCCGGCGCCAAAGGCGGAGTCATCGCACTCACCAAATCGCTGGCCCGGGAGATGGCCCGCCACCAGATCACGGTGAACTGCGTATGCCCCGGCCCGACCGATACGCCGCTGTTCCATGCGCAGCCCGAGAAGCTGAAAGAGGCGCTGGTCAAAGCGATCCCGTTTCGCCGCCTGGCCAGGCCCGACGAGGTCGCGGCACCCGTGCTGTTCTTCGCCTCCGACGCCGCGTCGTTCATCACCGGACAGGTGATCAGCGTCAGCGGCGGCCTAACGATGGCAGGCTGACTTCTATGAGCACTCAGAAACCTCCGGCGTTCAATCGAGACGACCCCCTTGGCCTCGACGCATCGCTGTCCAGCGATGAGATCGCCGTGCGCGACACGGTCAGAAAGTTCTGTGCCGAGCATGTCGTCCCGCACATCGCCGAGTGGTTCGAGATCGGCGACCTGCCGGTCCGCCAACTCGGCAAGCAGTTCGGCGAGCTCGGGCTGCTCGGCATGCATCTAGAGGGCTACGGCTGCGGCGGCGCCTCGGCGGTGCACTACGGCCTGGCCTGTACCGAGCTCGAGGCCGCCGACTCGGGGATTCGGTCGATGGTCTCGGTGCAGGGATCGCTGGCGATGTTCGCGATCTGGCAGTTCGGCTCCGAGGAACAGAAGCAGCAGTGGCTTCCCGGCATGGCCACCGGCGAACTGCTCGGCTGCTTCGGGCTCACCGAACCCGACGCCGGGTCCGATCCCGCGGCGATGAAAACCCATGCACGACGGGATGGTTCGGACTGGGTGCTCAACGGCCGCAAGATGTGGATCACCAACGGTTCGGTCGCCGATGTCGCGGTCGTGTGGGCCAACACCGACGACGGGATCCGCGGCTTCATCGTCCCCACCCGTTCCGCGGGCTTCACCGCCAACACGATTCACCACAAGCTGTCGCTGCGGGCGTCGATCACCAGCGAGCTGGTCCTGGACGACGTGCGGGTGCCCGCCGACGCGATGCTGCCCGGCGCCAAGGGTCTGCGCGGGCCGCTGTCGTGTCTGTCCGAGGCGCGTTACGGCATCATCTGGGGTTCGATGGGAGCGGCCCGCACGGCGTGGCAGGCCGCACTCGACTACGCAATGCAACGCACGCAGTTCGGCCGGCCGATCGCGGGATTCCAGCTGACCCAGGCGAAACTCGTCGACATGGCGGTCGAATTGCACAAGGGACAGCTGCTGTCGCTGCACCTCGGCCGTCTCAAAGACAGCGGCGGGCTACGCCCCGAGCAGGTCAGTTTCGGCAAGCTCAACAACACCCGTGAGGCGATCAAGATTTGCCGCACAGCACGAACGATACTGGGCGGCAACGGGATATCGCTGGAATACCCGGTCATCCGGCACATGGTCAACCTGGAGTCGGTGCTGACCTACGAAGGCACCCCGGAGATGCACCAGCTGGTGCTCGGCCAGGCTTTCACCGGTAGCGACGCCTTCCGCTGACAGGAGTACCCGATGTCCGCACGCCTGGAATACACGTCTGAGCATCACCAGTTCCGGGAACTGGTACGCGATTTCGTGCAGCAGACCGTCGTACCCTCGCACGAAACCTGGGAACGCAACGGCCAATGGGACCGTTCACTGTTCATCGAAGCTGGAAAGCTTGGGCTGCTGGGCTTTTCGGTCCCTGAACACCTCGGGGGCGCCGGGGTCAATGACTTTCGCTACAACGCGATTGTGATCGACGAATTGCAGCGGGCCGGGGCGGCGTCGGAGTCGATTTCGTTCACGCTGCAAAACGACATCGTGCTGCCCTATCTGACCGATCTGACGACACCCGAGCAGCAGCAGCGCTGGCTGCCCGGCGTGGTGACCGGCGAGACGGTGCTCGCCATCGCGATGACCGAGCCCGGCACCGGAAGCGACCTGGCCGGGATCCGCACCGCCGCGGTGCGCGACGGCGATCACTACGTCGTCAACGGCGCCAAGACGTTCATCTCCAACGGCCAAAGCGGCGACCTGTTCGTCATCGCGGTGCGCACGTCGCCGGACCGGCACAAGGGCCTGTCACTTCTGGTGGTGGACGCCGACACCCCGGGTTTCGAGCGTGGCCGCAACCTGGAGAAGATCGGCCTGCACGCCCAGGACACCAGCGAGCTCGCGTTCACCGACATGCGGGTGGCGAAAGAGAATCTGCTTGGCGAAGAGGGCAGCGGGTTCTATCAGCTGGTGGGAAATCTGCCGCAGGAGCGGCTCGCCCTGGGCGTGGGCGCGGTGGCCGCCGCCGAAACCGTGCTGGCCGACACGCTCGACTACGTCCGTGGCCGCAAGGCCTTCGGGTCACCGATCGCCAGTTTCCAGCACAGCCAATTTGTGCTCGCCGAACTGGCGACCGAACTCGATATCGCCCGTACCTTCCTCGACGACTGCCTGGCCGAACATTTGGTTGGCGAGCTGACCGCGGCGCGGGCGGCCCGGCTGAAATGGTGGACCACCGACCTGCAGGTGCGCACCGCCGATCGCTGCCTGCAACTGCACGGCGGCTATGGCTACATGCGGGAGTACAGCGTGTCGCGTGCGTTCGTCGACGCCCGCATCCAGACCATCTACGGCGGGACCAACGAGATCATGAAGACCATCATCGCCAAGGACTTAGGCATCTGATGTCCGTCGATTACGGTGACCTTCCCGTCGAGGAGGCGGTACGGGCGGCCCGGGTCAGCTCGCGGCGCCGACAGGTGCTCGACGCGGCGGTCACCGTCATGGGTCAGACCGGATTTCACCAGATGTCCATGCAGGACCTCGCCGCCGAGGCCAGCGTCAGTGTCGGCTTGATCTACAAGTACTTTGGCGGCAAGGAGGATCTGCTGCTGGCGACGATCGTGCGGATCCTGGATGTGTTTCGCGATCAGCTGGCACCGGTGATGGATGCGGCCGGCGACGACGCCGTCGAGCGGTTGGCTGCGGGAATCCGCCGCTACATCGAGATCGTCGACGAGAACCTCGACGGCGTCGTGCTGACCTACCGGGAGAGCCGAACGCTGGGGCCGGGCGGGCGCGCGCAGATCAAGGACCTCGAAATCGCCAGTGCCGCACCGCTGCGCGCGGCGATCGAGGCCGGCATTGCTGCCGGGGTGTTCCGCGACGTCGATGTCGACCTCACCGTTTTCGACATCATGCTGATCGCGCACGGCTGGGCGCTCAAGCACTGGCACTTCGGCCCGATTTACACCGTCGAGGAATACATCCGGCTGCAGACCCACCACGTGCTCCACTCGTTGGTTTCCGACGGCCGCCGGGCGGATTATGCGCTCCTGCTGGAAACCGTCGACGGGTAGCGCGCCCGGCTGTAAGACTCGGATATGCCGTTCTTGCGCTGGGTCGCGTGTCTGGTCATCGCTTCGCTGATACTCGGCTGTGGGCACAAGTCGGCCCCGCCAGCGTCGCAGGCGGACTCAGCCGACAAGGCCAAAGCCGATGCCGTGATGCGGGTGGTCCGCACCTTCATGACGCAGGCCCACCTGAAGGCCGCAATCGTTCGCGTCACGGTGGACGGCAAGGAGGTGGTCACCCAGGCCGTCGGCGACTCGATGACCGGGGTGCCGGCCACCACCGACATGCACTTCCGCAACGGCGCAGTCGCGATCTCCTACGTGTCGACGTTGCTGCTGAAGCTGGTCGACGACAAGAAGCTGAGCCTTGACGACCGGTTGTCGAAATGGCTGCCCGACTTTCCCAACGCGCAACGCGTCACGTTGGGGCAACTGGCGCAGATGACGGCCGGTTACCCCGATTACGTCATCGGCAACGGTCAGCTCGAAAACGAGTTGTACGCAAACCCGTTCCAGCAGTTGACAACTCAAGACATACTTGCCCAGATTTCGGGACGGCCACTGCTCTACGATCCGGGAACAAACTGGAACTACGCGCACACCGACTACGTCCTGCTGGGACTGGCGCTGGAGAAGGCCACCGGCCAGGACATGCCGACGCTGCTGCACAACGAGGTACTGGGCCCACTGGGCCTGAAATCCACCACGAACTCCGAGACACCCGAAATTCCCTGGCCCGTCCTGCACACGTTCAGCTCCGAGCGGCGTAAGGCACTCAAAATCCCGGCGGGAACTCCGTTCTACGAAGAGTCGACGTACTGGAACCCGTCCTGGACCATCACCCATGGCGCGATTCAGACCACCAACATCTACGACATGGAAGCTACCGCGGTCGGCGTCGGCTCGGGCAAGCTGCTCTCGACGGACTCGTACAAGAAAATGGTGTCGACAGCGCTGCGCGGCAAGACGCACTCCCAACCGGGCTGCCCAACCTGCTTCGACCAAAACGAGGGCTACACCTATGGTCTGGGAATCATCACCTCCGGCGACTGGCTGATGCAGAACCCGTTGTTCTCCGGCTGCGCGGGTGTGGAGGCATACCTGCCTGCGCAGAAGGTGGCGATCGCCGTCGCGGTCACCTATGCCCCGGAGGCGTTCGATGACCAGGGCAACTACAGTAACCAAGCCGACATACTGTTCCGCAAGGTCGGTGCGGTGGTGGCTCCTGACGCAGCCCCACCCATGCCGACGGGGAGATAACCGAAGGAGTCGAGGCATGCGGATTCGTGCTTTCGTTGCGTGCACGCTGGCCCTGGGCGCTTTGGGCGTGCCCACTGCCGTCGCCGATCCGACCGGCACACTGCCCCCGATGACGCCCACCAACGGCGGGCCGATCATCGGTGGCGGCGGCGCCGCACCGCAGATGTCACAACAACTCAAGAGCCTCAATGATCCCAACGTCCAAGAAGTCGACGGCCCGGACGCGGCTCAATTCATCGCTGCGGCAGCAGGTATCAGTGATCGCGACCTCGCCTTGCCCTTCATGGCGCTGCAGCGCGCGCTGGTGTGCCAGAAGAACAATGCCGGATTCGGGGCGCGCGGCTACCGACGCAATGACGGGAAGTGGGGAGGCGCCATGCTCGTCATCGCGAAGAGCGCCTACCCGGACGTCGCGGCGATGAAAGCATGCGAGATGTCCAATTGGCGCAGGCCGTCGATGGGCAGCCCAACGTCAATGTGCAACAGCGGCTGGGCCTATCCCCCGCAGACATTCGACAACAAGGGCGGCGACTACACCGTGTTGTACGCCGGCACGAACTCGGACTTCTGCACGGCGCTCAACGGGAACTACAAGGGCACCGCTTCCGTCTGGCCGTGAGCCTACGGGTGGTCACCTATCCGGCAATTTCCGAAGAATGTTCCCGGGTCGCAATAGAGGCCAACCGGGGGTGGCGGCTTGGGAGGTGGGTTGTCGCCGTCCCAAATCATGTGGGAGACATTGCCCATTCCGGGCCACAGGTAGTAGTAGGTGTGGCATACCGTCGGGTTCCAGTCGTGAATTGGGTCGGTGACGTGATTACCGGTTGCCGGGAGGGGCTCCCCCGGACACCAATGTTTCGCCGGCCCCCAATCGGTGTTGGCGTCGCCGTGGGCGGTGACGGGCGCCAATCCCGCAGCCCCCAGAGCCAGACCACTAGACACCAAAGCGGTAATGGCCAATCGCGTGATCCGCGGCGCCTTGACGTTGGCGTTCATGTTTCTCCTTGGTCGCATGGTGGCAAGTGAATGCCGCCGGCGCTACTACCGATCCCAAAGAGTGTCGAGGCCGCAGTTCAGAACGGGATGGGAACTGACTTTGCGGCAGGTGAGAAGCTGTGTGGGCTAGTCGTCGATGTGCGTCGGTGGGTCGTTGAAGGCGACACCCGACGGATGCTGGTCGGGACCCAGCGTTTGGCAGTTGGTGTTGGTGACGTAAACCGGGGTGCCGTCACGCCCGCTGGTAGGGGGAAACACCACGCACCGTTGCCAGGTGCCGTCGGGCTGGACGGGTCCATCGCACTTGCTGATAACGATGCCACCGAATTGGCAGGCAGCACTGGCCGGGGGCGAGGCGATCAGCGCGCCAGCGGTCAGCACGCCGGCCACCAGCGTGGTAGTTAATCCCGCGACGACAAATCGCTTCATGCCGTTGGGAGACTACCTCTAATTTGCGCGGCGGAGGCTCATCACCGGCGACAACACAGATTGCTTGCGGGCTGGCGGTTAGCCGGTCACGGCACCAGGTCCCACCCCTGCTCGGGCGAGCCGTTGCAGATGCGGGTGGCCACCCATGTTCCCGGGCCCGGGCTACCGAGGACGGTGAGGCAGCCGCCGAGGACGGCGGTGATCTGGCCGTTGTCCTGGATGGTCCGACGCTGGCTGTTTCCAGCACGGCTGCAGACGCGTGCGGGAGCTGTCAACGCTCAGGCCTTGCCCGGGGAACGCCGCGCATTCGAGTCGCCCGTCGCCGGTGACATTCCAGCGCTGAAGTCCGTCCCGTTGCATGGGTTGACCACCGCGAAGGTGAACCAGTCCGCGCTCGGGGCGTCCAGACACGCGTCGCCAAGTCGGCTTCGCAGCTGCACGGGCCCGTCGGCACTCGCTCCGCCGGCGTTGAGCACCGCGGCGATCAACGCTGCGCTGAATACGACAAGGACTCGTCGCGCGACGACCGTCCGCAGTGATTGATGCATGTCAACTCCGCCTTGCTGTGGGACAAAGCCGCAATAAACGTGCCGTCGATGATTTCCATGGGCTCTTTCACGTCGCCGCTTCGACGGCCGTAATGGCGGGATGTACCGTGACGAAATCGGCAATGCACGACGGGCTTCGGGAAGCTCACGGCGACACTCGTTGCTGGACAGTTGAAAACGGCTGATGTCTTATCCCCACACAGTTGGCCTAAAGTAGGACTAAAGGGCAGAAGAATTGCAGATCTGCAGCAGCGGCAACGGCAACGGCAACGGTGGCCGCAGGGTTCGGGATGGCCGGGCAGGCCTGCGATTTCGATGGCGGAAACGTTGCGCAAGGTAGTTTGGAATTGGTTGTACGACAGAGGATCCACCTAATAGGGGTATCCTATTAGGTGGATCCTATTATCTCCTATTAAGTGTATCCGCTTGCGCGCCTGCGTGATCGACGACACATAGCCAAGAGTGGATTCGGGATCATAAGTTAAACAAGTACATCGACCCACGCATGAGTGATGGCGCTTTTCGACTGCTGACTAGTTATGCAGCCAGTCTGAACGTCGATGTCGCAGAGCTCGGAGCAACAACGAAATTTTGCTGATGGGTCAACTGTGCGCTGCCATGCCGGATGCTGTGGTCAAAACAGCGCTGCGCCAATCCTTTCCATTAGGTGCGGTGCGAGCAGATGCGGCTCACCCATAAGTTTTGTCGCCGCTGCAGTGAACGCGGACGACCTGTCAACAGGACTGATCACATGAGACTTTCCACTGCGCGACCCCTACTTGATCGTGTGCGCGCGGTCGTCGCTGAGGTGCTTTGGGTGCCGGTCACCGACATCGATGACGATGCCGCCCTGGTCAACTATGGGCTCGACTCACCGCGCGCCATCGAACTGACCCTGCGACTCGAAGAAGAGTTTGCCGTCGAGCTCCCCGAAGATGTGGCTGCGCGGCTCGATACGACTGCGGCCATTGCGGCCCACTTCGCTGGAGAACTGCGATGACGCTATCGATCGCCCAGCTTCCCACTGCGTATCCGAGCATCGTGCACGCGCTGGTGGCCGGCGCTGAACGCGACAACGGTGTGCCGCGCACTATCGTGCTCCCGGGTTCCGGCGAGGAACTCGTCTTCGGCCACGACCGGCTCGCTGCTGCGGCGTGCCAGGCCGCAGCGCGACTTGCTGATCAAGGCGTCCGGTCCGGTGACCGAGTACTGATCTGTCTGCCTACTTCGCCGGCGTTTCTCAGCGTCTTCCTTAGCGCCCTGATGCTGGGTGCCGTCCCGACTAATATCGCGACGCCTAGCGCCTATGGCGCGATGGAGGTGTTCGGCCAAAAGGTCGCCCAGCTTGTCGACTATCTGGATCCCGTTGCCATCATCGCCGAACAAGGGGTCATCGACGGGATTGCCCCGCTTATGCTGACGTGCCGTCTGATCGACGGGGAACAGCTGCACGCCGAGTCGATCGCTGCGGGCGTTGCAGATACCGAGCTGCGACTGCCCGCCGCAGCGGATCCGGCCTTCATCCAGTGCACTTCCGGATCAACCGGCCGTCCGAAGGGCGTGGTAATCAGCCACGCGAACCTGGCGGCCCACTGCGCCCAGATCACCGCGCTGACCGGTTGCGGTCCAGAGGACGTGTGGGTCAGCTGGCTGCCGCTCTACCACGACATGGGGCTGATCGGCGGGTTCCTGACACCGATGTTCACCCACGGTGACGCCGTGCTGATCCCGGTAACCCGATTCCTGCAGGCGCCGCAGGAGTGGTTGCTAGCGGTCCACACCTACCGCGGCACTATCGCAGCCGCACCGAATTTCGCGTTCGGCTATGCCGCGGCCCGAATCCGCGACGAAGACATCACCGAAATCGATCTGTCCTCGTGGCGCATGCTCAGTTGCGGCGCCGAGCCGATCGTGCCGCAGACCGTCGAGGCATTCGTCGACCGATTTCAGCGTTACGGCCTGCCTGAGGGCGCGATCGCACCGTGCTACGGCCTGGCCGAGGCGACGTTGGCGGTCACTATGGTGCCCCCTTCGGGGGAAGGGGTCCGGTTCGACACCGTCGATCGCGGTCGGCTCGTGCGTGACGGACACGCGGTCGACGCCGGGCCCGATTGCGCCGAGGCGATACACCTGGTTGACTGCGGCCCACCGGTGCCCGGTACCGAGGTCAGGATTGTCGATGCCGCGGGCGCGGTATGCGCGTCGGATCGCTTGGGGCACATCCAGTTCCGCGGGCCATCGGTGACCTCGGGCTACTTCCGCAGCCCGGACGCGACTGCTGCCTGCCTCGACACCGAAGGCTGGTGGGACTCTGGGGATCTCGGCTACCTGCGCGAAGGCAGGCTACGGGTGGCCGGGCGTGCTAAGGACATTGTCATCATCCGCGGGGTAAACCACTTCCCGTCGGACTTCGAGGCGGCGGCCGAGGTAATACCTGGAGTGCGCCGCGGCGGCGTCGTCGCCACCTCGGCGCCCCATCCAGACGAGAGCACCGAGGCACTGCACTTGATCGTAGAGTCGGAATTGCCTGAAACCGACCATGATCGGCTGCGCCACGACGTCCGGATCGCAGTGAGTATTCGCACCGGTGTACCACCTGTCGCCGTTCACGTGGTGCCACCGCATTCGATCCCGAAGACAACCAGCGGCAAGCTGCAGCGCGCCAGGGCGCGCACGATGTTCGTCACCGGGCGCGAAGACGTCGGGACACCCCAGTGACCCAAACAAGCCGACACGAGGGGAACTTCAGTCTCGAATACTTCATCGACCGCGATGCAGGCGACTTCGAGGGGCGGTTCGGCTCTTTCCGCCCCTTCGTCGACAACGCGTATGCCAAAGGTTTCGTTCTGCGGGAGGTCACATCTACCGCCGGGCCGGTGGTGACCGCGCGTCGGGGGTCCGAAGCACCACGCGAGTTGGTCATGCTCGGATCGAACAACTACCTCGGTCTGGCCGACGAGCCGGAAATTATCGCCGCCGCCATCGCTGCCACCGAGGAGTTTGGTATCGGCCTCGGCGGTCCGCCTTTGCTCAATGGCACCTCGTCGCTGCACCGGCGACTCGAACAGCGCCTTGCTGAGTGGAAGGGCTGCGAGGCTGCCCTCGTGTTCTCCTCTGGTTACTGCGCCAATATCGGATGGGTCACGGGGGTACTGCGCAAGGGTGACGTGCTGATCTACGACCAACAAAATCACGCTAGCCTTTATGACGGCATCCAGTTAGGCCGCGTGCGCGCGATGGCGTTCGCCCACAACGACCTTAAGGAACTGCGCCATCGGCTGATGCAGGTGCGCTGGCGCGACCCGGGTTGCAACATCGTTGTCGCCGTGGAAGGCGTCTATTCAATGGACGGCGATATCGCGCCATTGCCGCAGATCAGAGCGTTGTGCGACAGCTACGGCGCATTGCTCGCGGTCGATGACGCGCACGGTGCCGGGGTGCTTGGCGCCACCGGCTCGGGGACCGCGGAGCATTTCGGGATGAAGGATGGGGTCGATATCGCGATGGGTACGTTTTCCAAGGTCTTCGCGACCGCGGGAGGCTTCGTCGCGGGTTCCCGGGACGTGGTGGACTGGTTGCGGTTCTTCGCCCGGCCGTACATGTTCTCCGCGTCGTTACCGCCTGCAACGGTCGCCTCGGTTCTCGCCTCGATCGACTTCATCAACGCCCATCCCGAGCGGTTGGGCGCGCTGTCGGACAACACCGAATACTTCACGGCGGCATTGCGTTCCGAGGGATTCACGGTCAAGCCCGGCACCTCGATCATTCCGCTGATCCTGCCGACGTTCGTACCGATTGCCGACGTGGTTGCCGCATTGCACGACGCAGGCGTATTCGTCAACGGGATTGAATTCCCGGCGGTTCCAAGGGAGTTACAACGACTGCGGTTTAGCATGATGGCGACACTATCGCGCCAGCAACTCGACTTCGCGGTCTCCGCGGTCGCGGACGTGGCGCGGCGGTTCGGATTCCATCCGCAACAGGACAGATCCAGCACACAGGTTCGCGAAAGCGCGTCTCGATGAATCTCCGCCGATGCACATTCGGGCGGTCGTGTGTAGGCCGACGCCGTCGGCAAGTCTCATGCGCTGCCATGTTTGGTGGGGCGCCGAACGTAACCCCGGCGGAGGACGCGGTGAAGGCCCGATATGAAATCACCGGTAGACAGCCCGTGCAGATACAGCAATTGCAAGGCCTCGCTGATCTGCGGGGACTTGCGCACCCGAGCCGCCAAGATCGCGGAAAACCGCTTGCGCTCAACAGAGTCGGAGTTGGTCCTTCTGTCGTGGAACGTTATTGGGCACAAACTAATTTACATGTCAAGTTGCACATCCAGCCGTTCGCCGTCTTAAACATAGCGCACCTGAAGCAGGTTCATTTTGTGGGGTTGTCAGCTGCCCAATGGCGTTTTAATAGCTCATTGGCATGCGTGGCGTCGACTGACGACATTAATCGTTGGAGCTGTCACCGCTTCAAACTTGCAGCCTGTCAATAGGTTTAAAGTTTCTCGAGTTCGGAATTCATTCAGGAAACTGTTGAGTTGTGCAGATTGATTCTACCGGCTGGTTGGCAAGCAGCCCACGAGTGTGACGAGGGGTCAGCTGCCGTCGCGGACCACGGCGGCAGTGCTCAAACGAGGAGGCGGTATGGCAGGCGCTAGCGAATGGACCGACCAGGTCTCGATGGTCGTCAACCAAGAACCGGTACAACTCGTCTCTGCAGATGGGTCCCCCACTTCTGAGGAGCGGTACAGCCGCGATCTCCCCGCTGAGACTCTGAGCTGGTTGTACGAAATGATGGTCATAACACGCGATCTCGACGAAGAGTTCGTGAATCTGCAGCGTCAGGGCCAGCTTGCGCTGTTCGCATCATGTCGCGGCCAGGAGGCCGCCCAAGTTGGTGCGGTGGCCTGCCTACGCAAGACTGATTGGCTGTTTCCGCAATATCGCGAACTCGGGGCATTCTTGGTGCGGGGAATCAGCCCGGCTCAGGTAGGGGGATTCTGGCGCAGTCGTTGGCATGGCGGACTCGGCTTCACCGAAAAGTGTTGCGCGCCCATCGCCATCCCCATCGGGACTCAGGCACTGCATGCGGTCGGCGCGGCGATGGCCGCGCGGCGCCTCGGAGAGGACTCGGTGACCGTGGCCTTTGTCGGTGACGGCGCAACCAGCGTGGGCGACGTACACGAAGCATTCAATCTGGCCGCGGTCTACCAGACCCCGTGTATCTTCTTCGTGCAGAACAACCATTGGGCCATCTCGGTACCTCTGAATCGGCAACTCGTGGCACCGTCGATCGCGCACAAGGCGATTGGCTACGGCATGCCGGGTGTCCGGGTGGACGGCAACGACGTGCTGGCCTGCTACGCAGTCGTGGCCGAGGCGGCCCAACGCGCGCGCCGCGGCGACGGACCGACTCTCATCGAAGCTGTGACCTACCGGATGGCACCCCACACCACCTCCGACGACGCGGCGCGATACAGGCCGCCGGGCGACTTGGAATTCTGGGCCGCGCATGACCCGATCTCTCGCTACCGCTCGTTCCTGCAGTCAGCGGGCGTGTGGAATGAGCGCCTAGAGAAGCGTGCCGCCGCCAAATCCACCAAGCTTCGGTCCGACCTCCGGAACAGTGTAATCCACGAGGCGGATATCGATGTCGGTGAAATGTTCGACAGCGTCTACGCGGCCATCACGCCGGATCTCGCCGACCAGCGCGACAGGCTGGTCGCTGAACTGACGAAAGAAATGTGACATGACCCAGATCCAAAGTAACGCTGAAATATTCGAGGATGACTCACGCACCTTGGCCACGTTGGCGACTCAAGCGCCGGTGACTATGGTGACGGCGATCAATCGTGCTTTGAGCGATGCGATGGCCGACGACGAACGTGTACTGGTGTTCGGCGAGGATATCGCGACGCTCGGTGGAGTGTTCCGTGTCACCACCGGTCTGGCCGAAAAGTTCGGTGATCAAAGGTGTTTCGATACGCCATTGGCCGAATCGGCGATCATCGGCATTGCGGTCGGGTTGGCAATCCGTGGCTTCGTCCCCGTTCCCGAGATACAGTTCGACGGGTTCGCATATCCGGCGTTCGATCAGATCGTCAGTCACCTTGCCAAATACCGGATGCGGACCCGCGGCGACGTCGACATGCCGGTGACTGTGCGGATCCCGTCTTTCGGCGGAGTCGGAGCGGTGGAACACCATTCGGAGTCGACCGAAAGCTACTGGGTGCATACCGCGGGGTTGAAGGTCGTGACACCGGCTACGCCGTCCGACGCGTACTGGCTCCTTCGCTACGCAATCGCCAGTGCAGATCCGGTGATGTATCTGGAACCGAAACGACGCTACTGGGAAAAGGAATTGATCAGCGCCGACTCACCCGGACTGCCGATCGGGCAGGCGCTGGTCCGTCGTGACGGGAAAGACGTCACGGTCCTGACTTATGGCGGTCTGGTCCAGACAGCCCTCGCAGCAGCGGAACTCGCGGCCGAGAGCCACGGCTGGAGTTTGGAAGTCGTCGATCTGCGCTCGCTGAACCCGTTGGACTTCGACACTGTCGCCGCATCGGTAGCAAAGACCGGCCGTGCGGTGGTAATGCATGAAGGTCCGCGGACGTTGGGCTTCGGTGCGGAGCTGGCTGCCAGGATTCAGGAGGATTTGTTCTACGAGCTCGAGGCACCGGTGTTGCGGGCGACGGGATTTGATACGCCCTATCCGCCGGCACGGCTGGAAAGAGCATGGCTTCCGGGGCCGGACCGACTTTTAGACTGCGTCCAGAAGGCCATGAGTCAATCATGACCGGACCGCTGCGGGAGTTCTTCGTACCCGATCTCGGAGAGGGATTGAGGGATGTGACAATCTCCGAATGGAACGTCGCCGTAGGCGACGACGTGGAACTCAATCACAAGCTGTGCACGGTCGAGACCAATAAAGCGGAAGTCGAGATCCCGACTCCTTACGCTGGTCGCATCGTCGAGTTGGGTGGTCAACAGGGCGCTACGCTCGACGTAGGAGCGCTGCTGGTGGCCATCGCGACGGCACCTGTCGTCGATGTCTCGCCGGGTCCGGCAGCGACGGCGGGAGTCGACACGAACGGCGTTGTCCCCAAACGTAGTCCGCTGCTGGTGGGCTACGGCTCGGACCGCGAGATGGATGTCGGCCGCCGGTGGGCCGGGCGGCCAGGCCGGCCGAAGGCGAAGCCGCCCGTCCGTAAACTGGCCGCCGAACTGAACGTCGATCTGACGGTCCTGTCGGGCTCCGGCCCGCAGGATGTGATCACCCGTGAGGACGTGCTTCGGGCCGCTGAGTTGGCCGCCGGCCACCTGCCCACCGTGGAGGTCGGTGGCGTGCAAGCGCAGATGGCCGCCCGGATGATGCGGTCGCATTTGGAGATACCAGATGCGACCGCCGCCGTCCAGGCGGATTGTTCTGGCTTGATTCGGCTGCGTGATCGGCTGGGCAGAGCCGGCGGTGAAGACGGGGTGGAATTCACGCCGTTCGTCCTGATGTTGCGGCTGGTCACGATTGCTTTGATTCACCACCCCATCCTCAACTCCAGTTGGATCGACGCCGTTCACGTCCCACAGATCCACCTGCATCGCGCAGTTCATCTCGGTTTCGGCGTGGCGACACCGCGTGGCCTACTGGTGCCGGTGTTGCGGGATGCACAAGCCAAGACGCTGCGGGAATTGGCCATCGAGGTGGCACGCCTGATCGACGGTGCGCGAGCCGCGACGCTGAAGCCGTCGGAGCTGTCGGCCTCGACATTCACGGTTTCCAACTTCGGGTCGCTCGGTCTGGACGACGGCACACCGGTGATCAACCACCCCGAAGCTGCCATTTTGGGAATGGGCAAGCTGATGGATCGCCCGGTTGTCGTCGACGGTGTGGTGGTCGCTCGTCCGACGATGACAGTGACGTGCTCCTTCGACCATCGAATCGTCGATGGTGCCCAGGCGGCCGGGTTTCTGCGGGAGCTGTGCGGTCTCTTGGAGGCGCCGGAAACGGCGTTGCTCGACCTGTAACCACATGCTGATGCTTTTGAAATCTATGAACGCACTGGGGAGTTCGACATGAATTCAGATAATCCTGACACCGGGAGTGGCCCGCAGTCGGTTCTCCCGAACTTCTCGGGGCCGGCTGAAGTTGAAGCGCTACTCGCTTCGATGTGGCAATCCGCGCCAGAACGGCACAATAGCGAACCCGCGCAAGAGCGCGCTCGCACACTTCGGCACAAGCTAGGTGATGGTCAGATGGGTTGGGAGGCAAAACGTATCGGCCAGGCGCGGCGAATCTTGGACAGTTATATCGCAGGGCTGGATGCCGCAGAGACCGCTGCGGTACGTGGCGAGGCGGGCGAGTCCCGCCGCCCACCGCGGCTAATCGCCGACGTAGTGCGCACCGAGAGCAGGTTCGCGCTGACCTTCGCCGGCCAGGCCAACGCGTTCATCGATGAGCTCGCCAAGCTGTACCGGGAGTGTTTCGCAGCCGCACAGATCATCGATCAAGTCGCCGAGCGCATTACGCTCGAATTGGACGGCATGCAGGCATGCGATCGCGCCGTCTACTCGCGGGGCTTCGATGTGCTCGAGTGGCTGCAGACTCCCCAGACGCGCCCGAGCGCCGAGTACATCCAAATGGCCGCTGTGTCCGAAGCGCTCGTCTTGCTGACCCAGCTCGCCCACTACGTTCGCCTGTTGAGCTCTGGCTACGACTGTCCGGAGTTTTGGGAACACATCGGCGTCGCGGCGGGCCACAGCCAGGGGATCATGGCCGCGATATTCGCGGCCGAGAATGCCGGAAAGACCGACATTGCGGAACGGGTAGGCGATTACGTCATCTATATGGTCTACCAGGGCTTGCGTATGCAGCAAGCCTACCCGCTGGTGGGCATCTCGCCTTCGCTCGTCGCGCAAGCTCGTGAGGCCGATGCCGGCGACATCTCCCCGATGGCGATGGTAGCGGGTTTGACCGCCGCCGAACTCGTCGATGCCATCGAGGGGCTCTCGCTCGATGTCACCGTTTCACTCGAAAACACGCGGTTGCGTAAGGTCGTGTCGGGACGGCCTGAAGAGCTCGATCTACTGCGCCGAGCCATCTTCGACGACTATGACGCGCGGGCGAAGAAGAGGTCACAAGGACGCCATGCCGGGTCGCTGGTCCCTCGCCAGTGGCAATATCTTCCGGTCAGCGGTCCCTTTCATTCCGAGTACATGCGGAGCGGGGCCGTTGCCATTCGCAGTGACATCGCCCGGCTGGATTTCGTAATCGACGCAAAGGCACTCCAATTCGCCGTGCTCGATACCGCGACGGGCGAAGATCTGCGAAATGCAGACGATCTGACCGACCGGATCGTCGAGATGCAGTTTCTCGAGAGGGTGCGTTGGGACATCTGTGTGTTGGAAATCGTGCGGGCTGACGCGCGCTTCGTGCTCGACTTCGGCCCCGGCGAGTCCAATTGCCGAATGACCGCCGACAACCTACGCGGACGCGGCGTTCTCACCCTCTGCGTCGCAACGGAAGACGGGCGCGCGATCGCCCTAGACGAGCAGACGGCACCCGAACCTCCGGCCGACTATCGCATATTCGCACCCAGGTTGGTGACGACGCCTGACGGTGTGACTCGCATCGACAACCGCTTCACCCGATTCACTGGACGTTCGCCGGTGATATTGCCAGGAATGACACCCACCACGGTCGAAGCCGACATCGTTGCAGCTGCGGCGAACAGCGGTTATGTGGCCGAGCTTGCCGGCGGCGGCCAGGTCACCGCTGAGATGCTGAAGCAGCGACTGGCCGAACTGTCAGGCAAGCTCATATCCGGTAACGGTGTGGTTTTCAATGCGCTCTACCTTGACCCATACCTGTGGAAGCTGCACTTCGGTGGCAACAAGCTTGTGCTGAGGCTGCGCGAGGAGGGCTATCCGCTAATAGGTGTCACCGTGAGCGCGGGCATCCCTCCGCTCGAGGAAGCAGTGGCATTGTTGAGGGAGCTCGTCGGTGGCGGCTTGTGGCTCAACGCTTTTAAACCGGGCACCGACAACCAGATAACGCAGGTTCTCGAGATCGCCGACGCCGTGCCGGACATCACCCTGTGCATGCACATCGAAGGCGGCAAGGCCGGCGGACATCACAGCTGGGAAGATCTGCAGGAATTGGTGATTCGGCATTACGATCGCATTCGCCAACGACCGAACGTCATGCTCGCAGTGGGTGGCGGGATAGCTAGCGAAGAGCAGGCAACGGCGTATCTCGACGGCAGCTGGTCGGTTTCCCGCGAGATGCCCCGCATGCCCGTGGATGCTGTGTTTCTGGGCACCGTCGCGATGGCGGTCAAGGAGGCCAAGACATCGCGCGCGGTCAAGGAGGCCCTGGTCCGCGCCTCTGGCACGCCAGAGTGGATTCTCGATGGTCAAGTGAGCGGCGAAATTATGTCGGGGCGAAGCGAACTCGGCGCATCGATCCACTACATGGACAATGCTGCCGCCCGGGCCGATCGCTTACTCGAGGAAGTGGCCGGCAACCCCGAAGCCATCAAGGCGCGTCGAGACGAGATCATCGAGTCGCTGGGCAAGACGGCCAAACCCTATTTCGGTGATATGCCCGACATGACCTATGCGGTGTTCTTTGAGCGCATGGTCGAGCTGATGGCGATCGGCTGTGGGGGTGAATACGAGTACGGCCGCTGGCTTGACGTCAGCCATGCTGCGCGAGTGATCGAGATGGTGCGCACTGCCGAAGCGCGGTTGTGTTCGCGCAATGACGCCGAGTTCGCATCAATCGCCCAGACCGATGCATCGCTCAGGGAGCCGGAGGCCTTCTTCGAACAATTCAATGCCGCCTATCCGGCAGCCGCCGTCGAACGGGTGCATCAAGACGATGCGGACTACTTTGTCGAAGTGTGTCGTTGGCCGGGAAAGCCTGTCAACTTCGTGCCGGTGCTCGACGAAAGTGTGCGGAAATGGTACAAGTCCGACAGTTTGTGGCAGGTGCATCGCGGGAATTACGACGCTGACCAAGTTCTGGTAATTCCCGGGCCCGAAGCCGTCGCCGGTATCAAGGAGATCGACGAGCCGGTGGCGGGGCTGCTGGGTCGGTTCGAGGCGTCGATGGTGACGTCGCTGCGCCAGGAAGGTGTGCCCGCGCGACGGCTGAGCACGAGTGCAGACCGGCGGCTCGGTGATGGCGGCGCCACCTGCGAGGGCGGCGCTATCACCTGTGACGCCAGCGAGGCATTGGAAAGTGACCGGTGGTTGGAGCGGGTTGCGAGTCTTGGCACCGGTCCGCTCGCTGCAAGCCTCATGCACCGCGACGTCACCGTCGCAGCGTCTGCCGCAGCGGGAGTGCGGCTTGCCAAGAACCCGCTTCGCCGCTTGATGGCGGCGCGAGAGGGTTGGACCGCCGAATACCGCAACGAACGAGGCGTGTTGCGCGCCCTAATGATGCGTGAACAAAGCGGCATCGTAGTTGCGCGCATGCACCTGGGCGAGACGGTCGACGACGTCACCGAACTGGAAGCTGCACTCGTCGTGGTGAACGCGCATGACTCCGAGACGCCCGGCGATGAGCTTCCGATCTGCGCCACCTGGATCGAGAATCAAGGGGCCGGCTTCGTCGCCTGGGATCGCGACAGGTACCTCGCGCGTCAGGTGCCGTTCTTCTCGCGTCTTATGCTGGGCCGGCCGGCACCAGCTGTGCAGGCATTCGCCGACGCGACCACCACGGTGCGCGTGACGCGAGACGCCCTCGCGTTGTATGCGCTTGCCACGGGTGACGACTCACGCAACGTAATGGAGACTGCGATCGCGAACGCTCCCGGCACTATGGTTTTCGCCTTGGCCTGGGAATCGGTGTTCGCCGCGTTAACAGGCATGCGTGCCGATTTCCTCAATCTTCTACACGAGCAGAACGAAGCGATACTCGAGGCGGGCTGGCCAGTACGCGACGGCGATATGCTTACCGCCTGCGGGAGAGTCGTGGGCGTCACCGGCCAACCGGGCGGCAGACGTGTAGTCGTCACTGCGGAGCTGCTACGCGGCAGTGCACTTGTCGCCCGACTGCGCAGCTCGTTCTTCATTCGGGCCGACGAGATCGAAACGGGTCACGAGATTCGTGAGAGTTATCGGTCCTCTTTCGACGTTGCCGACAAAGCGGCCTGCGACTTCTTGACGGCACAGCCGTGGTTTCAGCCGACGGCCGAGCTCAGACCCGGCACCACGGTGACGCTTGATTGTCCGAGCTTCCTCGATGCCTGCCGCGACGGTCACTACACCTTCTCCGCTGCGGGCGAGATCACCTTCGACGGCGAGCGGGCTGGTTCGGTCCTCATGACACCTGGCATGACGCCGCCGGGCAGTAAGCGGCACCCCGTGGTCGAGGCCAGCCGCCTGCTCGGCGCTGGTGTGGACGACGCGGTGCCGACCACTGCTCCGCGTGACCTCGGGCGCAAGGTGCTGCAAGCTCCGACCGACATGCACCTGTACGCGCGCGCCAGCGGTGACTTTAATCCCCTGCACACCGCTGATCATCTGGCGCGTTTCGCGGGCTTCAGCGCGCCAATCGTCCACGGTATGTGGACCGCTGCAACCACCGTGCATCGGGTGATCCGGCTGGCCGCTGCAGGCGACGCCAACCGCGTCACACAGCTGCGGACGCGCTTCGTGTCACCGGTGAGGCTGGGTGAGGACCTCGTGGTTTCAGCGCGCCACGTCGGTATGCGGCGCGGCGAACGCATCGTCGAAATCGAGGCGAGCGCAGCGCGCGGAGCCGAATTCGTCCCAGTGCTCGATGGCGAAGTGTCCATTCGTGCTCCCCGTACTGCCTACGGATTTCCGGGTCAGGGTGTGCAGAGCCAGGGCATGGGCATGATCGGCTACGCGCGTTCACCCGCGGCAAAAGCGGTGTGGGACAGTGCGGAAGAAATCTGTCGCGACCAGCTCGGCTTTTCACTGTTGCACGTTGTGCGGGAGAATCCACGTGAGCTGCTGGTGCAAGGTAGCGCTGTCCGGCATCCCGATGGGGTCTTGTTCCTCACCCAGTTCACCCAGGTCGCCCTGGCCGTCGCAGCGATCGCCCAGGTACGCCAGCTCAAGGAGCATGGTGTCTTCGTGGAAGACGCCATTTTCTGCGGCCACTCGCTCGGCGAATACTCAGCGCTGGCAGCGATCCCCGAGGTGCTGTCGTTGGCCGATGTGGTGGTCGTTGTCTACAACCGCGGCCGGACCATGGACGCACTCGTCGCTCGCGACGACGAAGGCGCCTCTCCGTTCGGCATGGGCGTGATCCGCCCGCATTACGCGAACCTGGCCGAGGGCGACGCGCACGCCCTCGTGACGCAGGTAGCCAATGAAACCCAGCTACCGCTCGAGATCGTCAACTTTAACGTCCGCGGCAGGCAATACGCCGTCACCGGTGACGTGCGCGCGCTCCGGCACTTGAATGTGATTCTGGCGGAGCGACGAGCCGCGGCCGGCGGGACGAAACCCGCCTATCTCGACGTCCCCGGTATCGATGTTCCGTTCCACTCCACGTTGCTGCTCGGCGGTGTACCGGAATTTCGCGAGACACTCGAATCGTGTCTGCGCTCCGTCATCGACCCGCAGCTGCTGGTCGGTAGGTACATCCCGAATCTCGTCGGGCGGCCCTTCTCGCTCGAGCGGGAGTTCGTCGAACTCGTGCACACCGCGTCGCGATCACCGGTGCTGTCCCAGGTGTTGGCGGATTGGCAGGCCTGGCGACAGGATGCGCGCGCTGATTCCCTTACGCGCACATTGCTCGTCGAACTGCTGGCCTACCAGTTCGCTTCACCGGTGCGCTGGATTGAGACACAAGATCTGCTGTTCGACGGTCCCTCGTCCGTCGACGAGCTGATCGAGATCGGCCACGCCGACCAACCTGTCATTTCGGCGATGGCTCAAGCCACGCTTGCGCAGAAGACGCACCGCGCCAACGAGATCCGGGTGCTCAATAGCGAATCCCATTTCGAGGAATTGTTCGGGCCGACTAACCAGAACATCGAAATCGACGCTCTGCCTGCGCTACCGGAGCCTGTCACACCTGCTGCACCAGGTGTCGTGGAGGTCGCCTCCCCGCCCGCCCACAGCGGTGCGCTGGCCGCCGAGATCTCGACGGGGGATCCTATAGGGGCCGATCCCGCCATCGACGCGAACAGCGTGCCCGACGCACCTCCGAGCCCAACGGAGTGTCTCCGCATACTTCTCGCGTTACAGACAAAGTTGCAGCCCGCTCAGATCAGCGAGGGCGAAACGCTCGATGAACTCCTTGGTGGCAACTCCGCGCGCCGTAACCAGGTCCTCGTGGACATCGGCGCAGAGTTCGGCATTAGCGCGATCGACGGCGCGCACGACCTGCCGTTCGGTGACCTCGCGGACCGGGTGTGCGCGCGGGCCACTACCTACGCACCGCCGGGCAGGTATCTGGAGACGTCGGTTGATCAGTGCGTTGCGGCGAGGCTGAGCTCCGCGGGGATCCAGAAGGCCGACGTCCTCAGTTACTTGTCTCGCGAATGGGCCATCGGACCGGGACGTGCGTTGTCAGTGCTCTTGCGTCTGCCGTTGTATGTCCGCGAGGGTGCTTCGAGACGCGGTGGAGCGCTGAGCGATCTGCAACCGGTCGGCATCGCGGACAGCCGCGCGGCCGAAGCTTGGATCGACAGCGCGGTCGGAGCGTACGGCCGTGAAGTCGGTTTGACGTTCAACAAGCGAGCCGTCGCCGGGGCCGGCCCCGATACCCAAGTGGACGCCGCTGCCCTCGGCGCCCTCTCTGATCGGTTGTTCGGCAGAGAAGGTGTATTGACGAAAACCGCGGAGCTGTGGCAAACCCAGACGGATGCCGACGTTTACGCCGGCCGTGTCGTCGTCGGGTCCCCGGCTACGGCTGGCGACTCGGCACGGCTCGCGGCGTACGAACGCGAACACAGTGCCGAATACGAAGCGGCCATCGCCGCGCACTTCGATGAGGACAAGCACCTGGCATTCACCTCGAGCTGGGCGTGGGTCCGCCGCGATGTCTACGCACTGGCACAACGGCTGGCGCTCGGCGAAGTCGTCGATGGATGTGAAACGGCAACGCTGAGTTCACGCCTCGACGCCGGAGCGCGGCAAGCCGCACGGGCGCTTGCGAACGTTGCGCGCCGCGAAGGGCGGGAGCTGCACGCGGATGTATTGGACGAGCTTGCGCGCGAACCGCAAGGCGGTGTCGCGTATGTGCCGCGGTTTACGCCGACGGCACCCCGGCAGGAACGCCAAGCGGACGGTC
Source organism: Mycobacterium sp. Dal123C01 (assembly GCF_052566995.1). Classification (NCBI taxonomy): domain Bacteria; kingdom Bacillati; phylum Actinomycetota; class Actinomycetes; order Mycobacteriales; family Mycobacteriaceae; genus Mycobacterium; species Mycobacterium sp. Dal123C01. The sequence goes on from NZ_CP199580.1 coordinate 653,927, forward strand.
ACTGGCTGGCCACATCGGCGGCGCGCCCCGGAGAATGTGATCCGCGCACGTTCACCCGGGCAGTGTGTATGGGTGATTCGCCGATTGCTTTGGTGGGACACGAGACCGCAGCCGAACCGTTGCCCTTCCAACAGCTGCTTCTCGACGCCTGTGCGAGCGGCCTGACATTCGCTGGGCGGACCGCGCTGGTCACCGGCGCCGGGCCGGGCTCCATCGCGCTCGAGATGGTGAAAAGTCTGCTGGAAGGCGGTGCTCGCGTTGTAGTCACGACGTCCAGTTATGGCCTCGACCGTTCGAAGTTCCTAAAGCGCGTCTACCAGGAGCACGCCGCACCGGGTGCGGAACTTCACGTGATTCCGGCGAACCAAGGCAGTTTCACCGATATCGACGCCCTGGTGCATTGGATGGTTAGCTCGCGATACGAATCCGTCGGTGCCGTCCAGACTCAGTTGAAGCCGGCATTCGTGCCGGATATCGTGGTGCCATTCGGTGCGCTCGGCGAAACTGCGTTCCTGACCGGCCAGGACGCCAAATCGCAAGCGGTGCTGCGTGTTCTCCTGCTTGGCGTGGAGCGCTTGCTCGCACGGCTGGCAGATGTCTACCGCGACAATGCCATTTGCGACCGCCGTCTTCACATCGTGCTGCCCCTGTCGCCGAATCACGGTGTATTCGGTGGCGACGGTCTGTACGGCGAAAGCAAAGCCGCGCTCGAGGTCCTGCTCAACAAGTGGCGGGCCGAACAAGCAGACTGGGGTCGATTCACCAGCCTCGTGGGCGCGCGCATCGGGTGGGTGCGAGGTACCGGTCTCATGGGTGCCAACGACGTACTGGCGGCCCGCATGGAGAGCGACACCGGAATGCGCACGTTCGCGCCTGAGGAAATGGGTTTCCTGCTCACCGCGCTGTGCAGCGACAAGATCCGCGACGCCGCATTGAGCGAACCGCTGATCGCCGAGTTGACCGGCGGTTTCGACACGGCCGCAGACATTTCCGAACGCGCCAGGACGATCCGGGAAGACATCGCCGAGAGCACAACCTTCGCGAGGCGTCGCCAAGAGCTGGACCGCGCATTCGTCGCGGCACTCGATATCGCGCCAACGGAGACCGTCATGGTGCGACCCAGGATCAACCATCGCGTAACGGTTCCCATCCCATCGCCGATGGAACTCGGATCCATGCCCGAGCTTGATCATCTGAATTCGGACCGCGTCGTTGTTGTCGTGGGTTTCGGCGAAGTTAGTCCGCTTGGCAGCGCGCGCACGCGGTGGTCTGTGGAGCGGACCGGGACGCTCTCGATCGAAGGGGTCGCCGAGCTCGCGTGGATGATGGGCCTGATCCAACCCAGCACCTCGGGCATCGGGTGGCAAGACACAGACAGCGGCGAATCAGTTGACGACCTCGATCTTAAAGACCGCTACGAAGACGTCGTAATGTCGCACACCGGGATTCGCTTCACCGACGTCGGGGTCGCGAATTTCGACCCCGACGCCGTCCACGGGCTGGTCGAGGTGCATCTGGAACAGGACTTGAGTTTCACTGTGCCGACCCGTGCTCAAGCCGAAGAGCTGCGCAAGGCCGATAGCGAGAACACGGTGGTGCTCGCGAATAACGGCGCCTTCACCGTGATTCGCAAGCGTGGCGCGAAGGTGCGCGTTCCCCGCTCGCTAAAGCTCCTCCGAGCCGTCGCCGGACAGGTACCGAGCGGATGGGACGCAACGCGTTACGGCATTCCCGCCGAGTTTGTCGACCAGGTCGACCGCAGTACGTTGTTCAATTTGGTGGCGACTGTCGAAGCCTTCATGCAGGCCGGATTGACCCCCGACGAAATTTACGCATTCATTCACCCTTCACGTGTCGGGACCACGCAGGGCTCAGGTCTCGGCGGTATGACCAAATTGCAGAAGCTGTATCGCGACTGGTACGACGGCTCGCCGCGGCAGACCGACGTGCTGCAAGAGACATTGATCAACGTCATCGCCGGCTATGTCGTTCAGAGTTACACGGGTTCCTACGGCCCAATGTCGATACCGGTCGGCGCTTGTGCCACCGCAGGGGTGTCCGTGCAGAGCGCCGTCAACCTGATTCAGCAGCGCGAGGCAGACTTCGTCATCACCGGCGGTGTCGACGATTTTAACGTCGAGGGCGTGATCGGGTTCTCCGACATGTCGGCGACCTGCGCCACCGACACCATGGAGCGTCTGGGCCTGAGGCCTTGCTCGGCTTCGCGCCCGAACGACCGCAGGCGTCGCGGCTTCGTCGAATCGCAGGGGGCTGGCGCGATCTTGTTGTGCCGCGCTAGCCTCGCCGTCGAAGCGGGTCTGCCGGTGTATGGCGTCGTCGCGTATGCAGGCAGCTTCGCCGACGGCATCAATCAATCAGTGCCCGCGCCGGGCATTGGAGCCCTGTCGTGTGCGGCCGAACTAGTTGCCGCAGAACGTAATGCACACGACGCGTGCGACCTCGTCGGCAGGCGGACGGTGATCCGTGAACTCGACGAGAAGGCCGACGCCCTTGCCGACCTGGTGGGCGTCACGACGGCTGAACAGATCAGAGCGGCAGCGGTTCAGAAGTATGCGCACGACTTCTACCACGAGAGCACAAACATCTCACCGCTGCGCGGTGCGCTTGCAGTGTTCGGTGTCGGACCCGACGACATCGTGGTCGCGAGTAAGCACGACACGGGGACGCAAGCAAATGACCTGAACGAGAACCGCTTGCACCACATGTTGCAAGCGCATTTGGGTCGAACCCCGGGGCTGCCGCTCGCGGTGATCTCACAGAAGTCGCTCACCGGCCATCCGAAGGGCGCCGCAGCCGCGTGGCAGCTGAATGGGTTGATGCAGGCAATGGCCGACGGCGTCATCCCGGGCAACCAGAACCTCGATGACGTCGATCCCATGATGGCCGACTTCGCGACGATGATGTTCAGCGACCGAGAGATCACCGTAGGCAGTGGCCGGCTACGTGCGGGCATCGTCACCAGCTTAGGTTTCGGCCACGTGGGTGCGCTCGTCGCATTGGTGCATCCGTTCTACTTCTGGCGCATGTTGAACGACGTGGACCGCGAGGGTTACGCGCAGCGCTTGTCGCAGCGCACCGACCTGGCATCGCGCACCCTGACGAGCGTGCTCAGTGGGCGCGAGCGGTTGGTGGCTGTTCGCAGCGAGCGCCCGTTTGCCGGGAAACCGGGTAGCGCTGAACATCTTCGGCACGAAGCGAGGATGCTTCTCGATCCTTCGCCGCCGTTATCCCGTAGTCGACCAGCGTCGAGGTTCGGCGAATCGTGATCGTGGGTATCGGCATCGATCTGGTGGACATGCGCGAGTTCGGCGAGCAGCTTGCGGACACCGCGAGCGCGTTTGTCCACGCCACGTTTACGGCCGGAGAAATCGGCTACAGCAGACAGACGCCCGCCAGTGATCCGGTGCGTCATCTAGCGGCGCGGTATGCGGCAAAAGAAGCGACGGTCAAGGCGCTGGAAATGACGTGCGCCACCAACGCTGTCGGTCGAGCCGTCGTCTCGCTGCGCGATATCGAAGTCACCCGTGACGAGTTCGGTTGCCCTTGGCTCCTGCTGCACGCCAGCGCACACGATCTCGCCAACCGTGCACTCGTGGACAGGGCATGGTTGTCACTCAGTCACGACGGCGACTATGCGGCCGCGATGGTCACGCTCGAGCGGATTGCCTAGTAATGCAGCCGTGGATGGGGATCACTGACGTTCGCGGCCTTGATTGATCCGTAGGCGATGGGGCCGGCATCTCGATCATTGACCGATATTTCTGATCGTTGGAGGGATCTACTTGTCTACGGCTGCAACATGTTCCGCGTTTATAGCATGCACATTTATGTTTGGACGTCCATCACAACGGTGTGACGTTGCTGTTGTCCCCGCAGATGACGCGGGCCCTGTCAGCCCGCGCATCCCCTTCCTCATCACATCGTTTGGGCTATCGCCCGTGCGATGTGATGAGAAGGGAATCACCTAGGTGCAGATATCGAGAGCAGTGCGCAATGCGTGGTTGCCGTTGTTGATCGTGGCGGTAGTGGTCGTCGGCGGGTTTGCCGTAGTCCGAGTCAAGTCGTTCTTCGGCACCCACGACACCGGTGTCATGTCGAGCCCACGGCTAGATGATGCCAAGCCGTTCAAGCCCAAGGTCGTCAAGTACGAGGTCCTCGGCTCGGCCAGCCACGCCAACGTGAACTACTTGGACCTGTCCGCCGACCCGAAGCGGGTTGATGGTGCGCTCCTGCCGTGGACGTTGGTCCTGAGCACAACCGCCCCCTCAGTCTTCCCGAACCTCTCGGCACAAAGCGACGGTGCCTACCTCGGTTGCCGCATCACCATCGACGACGAAGTCAAGGACGAGAAAATAACCACCGGCGTGCACGCCCTGACCTTCTGCATGGTGAAATCCGCATGAGCAAAACGTTCAATGACACCCGGACCGACACCGTCCCGGTCGCCGAAGACAAAGAACGGCCGTCGATCCCGCGCTTCATCCGAAAATTCGCCGTACCCATCATCCTGGGCTGGATCGCGCTCATTGCGGTGCTCAGCATCCTCGTCCCCGACCTCGACGAGGTGGGGAAAATGCGCTCAGTGTCTATGGCGCCCGACGATGCGCAATCGGTGATCGCGACAAAGCGTATGGGTGCGGTGTTCAACGAATACAAGTCCAACAGCTCGGTGATGATCGTTCTCGAGGGCCAGAATCCGCTGGGCGCCGATGCCCACGCGTACTACGACAAACTCGTCAAGAAACTCGACGCCGACACCAAACACGTTGAGCACGTTCAGGATATGTGGAGCGACCCACTGACCGGAGCGGGTGCGCAGAGCAACGACGGCAAAGCCACCTACGTCCAGGTCTACCTTGCAGGGAATCAGGGCGAAGCGTTGGCCAACGAATCGGTAGAGTCCGTGCAAAGCATCGTCAAAAGTGTGCCCACACCCAACGGGGTGAAGGCCTACGTCACCGGACCTGCGGCGCTGTCAGCGGATCAGGACGTCACAGGTGACCGCAGCCTAAAGGTGATCATGATGTGCACGTTCGCGGTGATCATCGCGATGCTGCTGTTGGTCTATCGGTCGATCGTCACGGTGTTGCTGACGGCGGTGATGGTGGTGCTCGAGTTGTCAGCCGCCCGTGGAATGGTCGCCTTCCTCGGCTACCACAAGATCATCGGACTGTCGACGTTCGCGACGAACTTGTTGGTCACGTTGGCGATCGCGGCCGCCACTGACTATGCGATCTTTTTGATAGGCCGATATCAGGAAGCGCGGGGTAAAGGTGACTCCCGTGAAGATGCCTATTACGACATGTTTCATAGCACGGCGCATGTGGTGCTGGGCTCGGGATTGACCATTGCCGGTGCGACCTTCTGCTTGCACTTCACCAACCTGCCGTATTTCCAGACGCTGGGTATCCCGTTGGCCATCGGCATGGTGGTCGTGGTGGCGGCGGCACTGACGCTGGGTCCCGCGGTCATCTCGATAGCGACGCGTTTCGGCAAGACACTCGAACCCCGGCGGACGCAACGTATTCGCGGGTGGCGCAAGATCGGCGCCATCGTGGTGAGATGGCCCGGCCCGATCCTGGTCATGACGATCGGGGTGGCCCTGGTCGGCTTGCTGACCCTGCCCGGGTACCGCACCAACTACAACGATCGCAACTATTTGCCTACCGATGCACCCGCGAACGAGGGATATGCGGCCGCGGATCGGCACTTCTCGCAGGCGCGGATGAATCCCGAAGTGCTGATGATCGAAAGCGACCATGATCTGCGGAACTCCGCGGACTTCCTGGTCATCGACAAGATCGCCAAGGCGGTCTTCCGGGTGCCGGGGATTGGCCGCGTGCAGGCCATCACCAGGCCGCAGGGTACGCCGATCGAGCACACCTCAATCCCCTTTCAGATCAGCATGCAGGGTGTCACCCAGCAGATGAATCAGAAGTACCAGGAAGACCAGATGGCCGACATGCTCAAACAGGCCAACCTGATGCAGTCGACCATCGACACCATGGTCAAGATGCAGAGTCTGACCCAGCAGATGTCCAACGACATGCATCAGATGGTCGGAAAAATGCACGACATGGCCATCGACATCAATGAATTGCGCGATCACATGGCGGATTTCGAAGACTTCTACCGACCCCTTCGTAGCTACCTCTACTGGGAGAAGCACTGCTTCGACATCCCGGTGTGCTGGTCGCTTCGTTCCATTTTCGACGGCCTCGACAGCATCGACACGATGGCCGATGACATTCAGAGCCTGCTACCCATCATGGATCACCTTGACGCACTGATGCCTCAGATGGTGGCGCTCATGCCTTCGATGATCGACAACATGAAGGCCATGAAAATGTCGATGCTGACCATGTATTCGACCCAAAAGGGGCTACAGGATCAGCAGAACGAAGCGCAGAAGAACTCGAATGCGATGGGCAAGGCATTCGATGCCTCCAAGAACGACGACTCGTTCTACCTGCCGCCGGAAACATTCAACAACGCCGAGTTCAAAAAGGGGATGAAGAACTTCCTCTCCCCCGACGGCCATGCCGTGCGGTTCATCATCAGTCACGACGGAGACCCGATGTCGCAGGAGGGGATTTCGCATATCGGGGCTATCAAGAAAGCGGCTTACGAAGCCCTCAAGGGCACGCCGTTGGAGGGCTCCAAGATCTATCTCGCCGGCACCGCGTCAATAGATGAGGACCTCAGTGACGGCAACACCTATGACCTGTTGATCGCCGGAATCGCGTCCCTGTGCCTCATTTTCATCATCATGCTGATCATCACCCGAGGTGTGGTGGCATCGGTGGCCATCGTGGGAACCGTGTTGCTCTCGCTGGGCGCGTCTTTCGGACTTTCGGTGCTGATCTGGCAACATCTCATCGGCATTGAGCTGCACTGGATGGTGCTCGCGATGTCCGTCATTATCCTGCTCGCTGTCGGTGCCGACTATAACTTGCTACTGGTGGCGCGGTTGAAGGAGGAGATCCACGCCGGTTTGAACACCGGCATCATCCGATCCATGGGCGGTACCGGTTCGGTAGTCACGTCAGCGGGACTGGTCTTCGCCTTCACGATGATGACGATGGCGGTCAGCCAGCTGACTATCATCGGCCAGGTCGGCACCACCATCGGCCTCGGCCTGCTGTTCGACACGCTGATCGTTCGGTCGCTGATGACGCCATCGATTGCCGCGCTGCTGGGTAAGTGGTTCTGGTGGCCACAACGCGTCCGGCAACGCCCGGTCCCCTCGCCTTGGCCCGCTCCGAGTAAGAAGCCGGGCACCGAGCCCATGACCGCAGCTAGGTGACCTACTGCCGATGCTGCTCGACATCCGCGTCGGCGAAACGTGAATCATGGGAACGGATTCGGTCGATTCCACCAAACTTCTGAGCACGCGGTTAGTGCTTGCCGCGGTCTCGCACGAACAGTCGCGCGGATCTTCGAAAGCTGACACCAGCCCGAACCGCTAAGCGGGCGGAATTGCCACGAGCCCTCGCTCGAATTCCGTCAGGAACCGTGCGCCGTAGTCGTCGAGTGCGACGGGGTCGGTGACCAGCCCGAAGCTTACGGTGTCGCCGAGCACGACGCCGGTCAGTGAGAACGTACAGTTCAGTAGCGCAGACAGTGGATAGAGGTGGAACCGACGACCCAATACGTGCCGAGAGGGGCTGAACAAAGGACTGATCCCGAGGTCAATGTCCGGGTTGATGGCGGCCACGACGCCTCGGGTCAGCACACGCTGGACGGGCCAGGGAACGAAGCCGGGGCTGTGGGCGACCAGCAGCGGGGTGAGTTCGGGTCGCTCGGTATTGATCGCTATCAGTTGCGTGCGCAACGCCGCAAGCTGATCAGTGAAAGACGCTGTTGCACTGGGGATATTGAGCAGTGCGATGGATACCGAGTTGCCGCCGTGCGAGAACTGCGAATCCAACGTCACTGGAATGATCGCCCGCACTGTGGACCGTCGTCGCCCGACCGGGCGCGACCGCAGGCTTAGCGCACGCCCCGCCGCCGCGAGTGTCACCTCGAGAGTGGACGCAGCGTGCTGGCTGGCCTGCTTGCGCACCGCCGCGGTGGGCAAGGTCAACAGGTCGACACGGCGCAGGCCGGAGCCGCTGGGTTGTGGAAAACGTTCGCGGAGGAGCCCGCGGCGCCAGGTGCGCACAAAACTTCGGACCGCCGTCCGCGACAAGTCCCCGGCGATGGTATCGAGATCAACGCGCGAACCAGTGAAGAACCTTTCATACGAACGTAATTGCTCTACGGTGCCGTCGACGAGCAGCCTCAGGAAGGCGGTCGCGCCGACCGCGTCGGCGAGAGAGTGATGGACCCGCAACACGATCCACTGGTCCGCAGTGTCGCTCGCCGAAATCAGCGTGACCCGCCACATCGGCGAGTCGGTTCGGATCGATTCCGACATGAGCGCGCCTATCGCGGTGAGCGCCTCGGCGCGATTCGCGACGCTGCGCGAGCTGATGTTGTCGGCCGGGTCCCATGGCGTATCCGCTACGGTGGGGCGACGCCAGTTTCGCACGTGGGCGCGGTACTGGAATAGGCTGCGCTGATTAGCCCGGTCGTGCACCCTCCTGATCAGGTCCTGCTCGGTGATGGCAGGTTCGTCCGCGGTGTCGAACTCGAACACTCCAGCAAAGTGCATCGGTTGCGACGCGGATTCCAGATGGAAGAAGTCATTGTCAAAGGCCGAGAGCGCGGCAGGGGCATTCGGCACGTCCTCAATCGCGGTGCCCAATTTGTCGGCGGCGTCGATGTCCATGGCGGAAACCTTTCGTAACGGAGTGGGGAAGTGGTTGTCTAACAGTCGATTTCAGGGTCACATGTTGGACGGCGCTGCCGAATCCCAGCATTTCACCGTAACGCTTAACCCACAACTAGCATTGCCGGATGCACCTGGTTCCTGTGGCGCAATGTGTAATCGACGCCTGATTTGAGGACTTTGAGGACTGGAACGTGAAGAAGTAGTTCGGTGGGCAAGTGCGCAAGGGTCGATGATCCGCCCATCGGCTGCTGGCATGTTATGCAGCTAGTTGGAAGTCGACGTCGCAGGGGTCAGCAATGATCGAAACTTTCTAGGTCTTCGCCGTTCGTCACAGCATTTTTACATCGACCAACGCCGGGGGCGCGCTTAATGTGAACCGGAGATCGGGATTGAGGTGGGTGAGATCTTCAGAGTGGAAGCGGAACCGCTTGCCAAGGATCTCGAGGGCGATCTCCATTTCGCGTAGCGCGTACGCCGCGCCCCAGCACATCCGTGCGCCCGCACCGAAGGGTAGCCAGGCAAAACGATGTTGCGGCGGGTTATTATGCCGGTCTGGATCGAAGGCTTCCGGATCCGGGCTCCAAAATTGGGGATGCCGGTGCGTGACGAACGGACTTATCGACACCGTACAACCGGCGGGAACGGGCACACCATCAAATTCGTCATCGGCCATCGCGACGCGGCCGATGATCCAGCTCGATGGATACAGCCGTAAACCTTCGCGGACAATGTTTTGTGTGAACACATGACTGGTCGCTGCTTGAGTATGGAGCTGGTCCTGCCATCGGAGGTAGACTGTTGGATTTCGAATTAGCGAAATCCAGGTCCAGCTAAGGGTATTCGCCGTTGTTTCGTGCCCGGCGAGCAGTAGGGTTAACACCTGGTCGGCGATGGTATCTCCGTCGTATCCGGCATCAACCATCGCAACGATGGCCGCTTGTCGCTTAGTCTCGGGACACCGTTCCATCAGGTCATGGATTACGCGAAGGCACTTCGCCCTGGCTGGTGCTAACTTCGCACTTGAAGGCAACATCACGCCGTTGGACTCCAAGACCGCGATGGCAGCCGCCAGGGCTTCGGCTAACTCGTCGATCTCCGTCCACCCCAGGATCACCTCGGCGATGATAGACAGCGCCAACCGATTGAACTCTGCCGTAAGGTCGACGCGATCGCCGCTCGTGGCCTTCTGTGTGAGCCGTGCCGCCAAGGCCTCTGTCTTCGCCACTGCGATCCGGTCGAGCAGCTTGTGATCCTGCGCCGCTTTATTGAGAACCAGCCGATCCCGTCGATGACGCTCTGGAGGTGCAGTAACGAGCCCATCCGACACATGAGCGCGGAAATACCGGTTAGTGCCAGTCTCTTTAGTATAGTTTCGGTTGGTCAGTATCGCCCGAATAGCATCGGGATGCTTGACCAACACACCCCGACCCGGAACGATCGGAATCACGTTGCTCCGGTCGTCTATCCAACCTTTTACGATGTCGAACACCCTGTCCGATATGGTTGTGTCGGAAGTCATCTCGGTGCTGAACCCCTGTTCGAAAGTCGCGGTGGTCGTGTCGGCTGCCACCCGGCAGGACGTGACGGCGGTCAGCAGCTGGTACTGGTCCGCAATGAATAACGGACTTTCCAGCGCGCCGAATGCTCTGACCGCGCACGCGGCAATACCGGGAAGTGAATCCGCTGTCAGGATAAACTAGCTGTCCCAGTACATTGCTGCCCCACAAGCTGATTAACTCTCGTAAAGACACACGATCTGGTTGCACTGACGTTTACGCTCACTGTCTCAGCTCCGCCCACCCTACAACGGAGCAAGCGCAGAATACTTGAAAAGTGTTGCAACTCACTGTATTACTGTGGAGGTACGCCTACCCCACCGCGAAATGCATTGTTGAACAACGCCATACCGTACCGACGTTGAGACCAGAGGCTTGCATCGGACGTGCGTGCGAGTATCCCCGGTTTGTATGCAAGCAATTTCGCCGCTCACGGCGCACGGATATCGGCACCTGTTGCACGCAGAATATGTCGCGGGCCCGTGCGAAACCGCGAGGCCTGAAGCATCGGGCCGCAGCACTGGCGAGCACGGCGTCGTACGAATCCGACTATCGTGTCCCCTCGACATCGGTTGTCAGACTTCCGGTCACCATGGCCGTCGCCTCGTCGGGTACCCGCGCCGCGGCGGCGGCGCCGACCCGTTCAAGCCAGCCCAGTTCCGACGCGAGTTCGTGCAGTGCCGACGCCGACCTGTCGTCGGCACGGAGATGAAAGGTGTAGTCGGGTATCGGCAGTTCTGATGCCACGCGACGCAACTCGGCCCGGTCGCCGCCCGCAGCAACGCCCTCGGCGAATGCGGTGTACCAGTAGCCGGGTGCGATGAGAATGTCCGGGCCGCGATGGCGCACGAGGTCGAGGGCAAGCTTTAACCCGCATACCGCCAACTCGGTGCGCGCGGTCGGCTCGAGCGTTTCGGCATGCCTGGCGTAATCCTCGGGGCGTCGCATGGTGAGTTTCGCACCGGCGGCCGGGTCGAGCAACGCATCCCACACCGTAAGCATCGCGACCTTTCGGCCACCCGCGGTGAGCTTCGCCGCTAGCCGAGCCGAAAGCGCGGTCTTGCCGCAGCCGGGCGCACCGGTCAGACAAATCAGTGGCACCTTCATGCCGGAACCGCCTCTGGGTCAAAGTTTTCCACTTGAGTGGCGCGCGCACGGCGAATGATACGGTTGAGGTATGGCCGCATGAGATTCTCCGGGAGCCCGGACCAGAACAGCAGGAACCGGGTCAACGGGTCGATGCCGATGTGTGCGTTTCCGCACTCTATGCCGCGCACGATTGCGGCGGCGACTTCGCCCGCTAGCCTTGGCACGACGGTCGATGAAATTGCCGCTGTCTCCGCGGGTTTGCGCAGGTTCTCCGCGGCCAGCCCGGGGGTGTCGGTATCCGGCGGGTACACCACCGACAGACCGACCCCGGTGCCTTCCATTTCGTAGCGCAGACACAGCGCGAACTGACGGATCGCCGCTTTGGTCGCCGCGTATCCGGAGTATCCGGTGACGCCGATGATTCCAGCGGTCGAACTGACCAGCACAACCCGACCGCGACCGCGTGCGACCATGCCGGGCAGCACGCAATGCACCGCGTTGAGCGTACCGGTGACATTTACCCGAAACTGTTCGGCCAGCTCCTCCGGTGGCGACTCGAGGTATCGGGCTGGCAATGCTCCGCCCGCGCAGGTCAGTAACACATCGCAAGGACCGCTGCGGTTTTCGAGTTCCGCGATGGCGGTCCGCAACTCGTCGAGTGAGCTGACATCCGCGGCTGCGAAGTGAGCGCCCAGTGGCTCGGCTGTCGCTGCCAACGTGGCCGGGTTTCTGGCGATCAGCGACATCGCCGCTCCGCGCGCCACACACTCCGCGGCGACGGCGGCGCCGATTCCTTGCGAGCCGCCGGTGATTACCACATGCTTCCCACGCCATCCCGCCGCGCCCATGCGGCGCGTCGCCCTCACTGCTGCCCTTCTCCGCCGGGGGCAACCTCGACATCCGAATGCTCGATGAGCTTTTCGATGTCACCGATCGTCTGACACGCGAACAGCTCTTCGTCTGATATTTGGACACCGAGGCGTTCCTGGATGGCCACCAGCCCGATGGCGAACGCTACGGAATCGAAAGCCAGGTCCTCCCTCAGCACCGTGTCGGCCTGCACCTTGGCCGGGTCTACACCCAGGTCGGTAATAAATACATCTCGCAACTCGCCTCGCACCGCTCTAGTCATCCTTTCGTCCACAGGAATTCTGTTCAAGCGCACTGTCAGACCATGTCAACGTCTTTTCGGAATGACAGTCGGCCCCACCGGTCGTCCGGGATATCCCCAACAGACGCCAAGGCGACGACGTCGTCGTGCCAGGCGGTGCTTGATCGTACTGGTAGCAACTCGGACGGGTGATCATTCATCTAAGCTCCGTCCTGGGTAGGATGAGGTCCCCGAAAACTGGAAGGGCTTGTGCGGCTTGGCCGGCCGCGTTCAGTGGTGGCGGGACAGTCGAGCTCGGTATCGCTGTCGCCAACGTGACCAGTCCATCAGGCTGGTGACAGTGTTGTGCGATCAGCACCAGAGCATCGAAAGAATCGGCGGAATTCGCTGACGGTCAAGGTGGTCAGCTCTATCACGGCGGCTTGTCTGGGTCACTGGGGTGTCCCGACGTCTTCGCGCTCGGTGACGAACATCGTGCGCGCCCTGGCGCGCTGCAGCTTGCCGCTGGTTGTCTTCGGGATCGAATGCGGTGGCACCACGTGAACGGCGACGGGCAGTACACCGGTGCGAATACTCACTGCGATCCGGACGTTGTGGCGCAGCCGATCGTGGTCGGTTTCAGGCAATTCCGACTCTACGATCAAGTGCAGTGCCTCGGTGTTCTCGTCTGGATGGGGCGCCGAGGTGGCGACGACGCCGCCGCGGCGCACTCCAGGTATTACCTCGGCCGCCGCCTCGAAGTCCGACGGGAAGTGGTTTACCCCGCGGATGATGACAATGTCCTTAGCACGCCCGGCCACCCGTAGCCTGCCTTCGCGCAGGTAGCCGAGATCCCCAGAGTCCCACCAGCCTTCGGTGTCGAGGCAGGCAGCAGTCGCGTCCGGGCTGCGGAAGTAGCCCGAGGTCACCGATGGCCCGCGGAACTGGATGTGCCCCAAGCGATCCGACGCGCATACCGCGCCCGCGGCATCGACAATCCTGACCTCGGTACCGGGCACCGGTGGGCCGCAGTCAACCAGGTGTATCGCCTCGGCGCAATCGGGCCCGGCGTCGACCGCGTGTCCGTCACGCACGAGCCGACCGCGATCGACGGTGTCGAACCGGACCCCTTCCCCCGAAGGGGGCACCATAGTGACCGCCAACGTCGCCTCGGCCAGGCCGTAGCACGGTGCGATCGCGCCCTCAGGCAGGCCGTAACGCTGAAATCGGTCGACGAATGCCTCGACGGTCTGCGGCACGATCGGCTCGGCGCCGCAATTGATCCTGCGCCACGAGGACAGATCGATTTCGGTGATGTCTTCGTCGCGGATTCGGGCCGCGGCATAGCCGAACGCGAAATTCGGTGCGGCAGCGATAGTGCCGCGGTAGGTGTGGACCGCTAGCAACCACTCCTGCGGCGCCCGCAGGAATCGGGTTACCGGGATCAGCACGGCGTCACCGTGGGCGAACATCGGCGTCAGGAACCCGCCGATCAGCCCCATGTCGTGGTAGAGCGGCAGCCAGCTGACCCACACGTCCTCTGGACCGCAACCGGTCAGCGCGGTGATCTGGGCGCAGTTGACCGCCAGGTTCGCGTGGCTGATTACCACGCCCTTCGGACGGCCGGTTGATCCGGAAGTGCACTGGATGAAGGCCGGATCCGCTGCGGCGGGCAGTCGCAGCTCGGTATCTGCAACGCCCGCAGCGATCGACTCGGCGTGCAGCTGTTCCCCGTCGATCAGACGGCACGTCAGCATAAGCGGGGCAATCCCGTCGATGACCCCTTGTTCGGCGATGATGGCAACGGGATCCAGATAGTCGACAAGCTGGGCGACCTTTTGGCCGAACACCTCCATCGCGCCATAGGCGCTAGGCGTCGCGATATTAGTCGGGACGGCACCCAGCATCAGGGCGCTAAGGAAGACGCTGAGAAACGCCGGCGAAGTAGGCAGACAGATCAGTACTCGGTCACCGGACCGGACGCCTTGATCAGCAAGTCGCGCTGCGGCCTGGCACGCCGCAGCAGCGAGCCGGTCGTGGCCGAAGACGAGTTCCTCGCCGGAACCCGGGAGCACGATAGTGCGCGGCACACCGTTGTCGCGTTCAGCGCCGGCCACCAGCGCGTGCACGATGCTCGGATACGCAGTGGGAAGCTGGGCGATCGATAGCGTCATCGCAGTTCTCCAGCGAAGTGGGCCGCAATGGCCGCAGTCGTATCGAGCCGCGCAGCCACATCTTCGGGGAGCTCGACGGCAAACTCTTCTTCGAGTCGCAGGGTCAGTTCGATGGCGCGCGGTGAGTCGAGCCCATAGTTGACCAGGGCGGCATCGTCATCGATGTCGGTGACCGGCACCCAAAGCACCTCAGCGACGACCGCGCGCACACGATCAAGTAGGGGTCGCGCAGTGGAAAGTCTCATGTGATCAGTCCTGTTGACAGGTCGTCCGCGTTCACTGCAGCGGCGACAAAACTTATGGGTGAGCCGCATCTGCTCGCACCGCACCTAATGGAAAGGATTGGCGCAGCGCTGTTTTGACCACAGCATCCGGCATGGCAGCGCACAGTTGACCCATCAGCAAAATTTCGTTGTTGCTCCGAGCTCTGCGACATCGACGTTCAGACTGGCTGCATAACTAGTCAGCAGTCGAAAAGCGCCATCACTCATGCGTGGGTCGATGTACTTGTTTAACTTATGATCCCGAATCCACTCTTGGCTATGTGTCGTCGATCACGCAGGCGCGCAAGCGGATACACTTAATAGGAGATAATAGGATCCACCTAATAGGATACCCCTATTAGGTGGATCCTCTGTCGTACAACCAATTCCAAACTACCTTGCGCAACGTTTCCGCCATCGAAATCGCCACCGCCGACAAACCGGGCAGCACGATCGATCCCGTTGTCAATTGCCCTCCCGCACCACGCCTTCGACAACCCCTTTTGTCATTGAGATCCGCGCTCGATGATGACTCCACGTCGTGTTCGTAGCCGCCTGATGAGCTCACCGATTCGAATATCAATCTGCGACAGACGATCGGTCGACACCGCATCAATACCGCGTGCACGTTGAAGCCGACATCGACAACCTGGAGGCAATCGCTGACGGGGACAGCCGATGCCGGCACCGTAGATGCATGACAGCGGCAGCTCTGGGCGGCATGGGAACTGACTTTGAGGCGGGTGAGAAGTTGAGTGCGCTAGTCGTCGTCGATGTGGGTCGGTGGGTCAGTGAAGGCGACACCCGACGGGTGCTGGTCGGGACCCAGCGTTTGGCAGTTGGTGTTGGTGACGTAAACCGGGGAGTCGTCACGCCCGCTGGTAGGGGGAAACACCACGCACCGTTGCCAGGTGCCGTCGGGCTGGACGGGTCCATCGCACTTGCTGATAACGATGCCACCGAATTGGCAGGCGGCACTGGCCGGGGGCGAGGCGATCAGCGCGCCAGCGGTCAGCACGCCGGCCACCAGCGTGGTAGTTAATCCCGCGACGACAAATCGCTTCATGCCGTTGGGAGACTACCGCGAATTAGAACCGCGAGAGCTCATCAGAGGCGACAACGCGGATTTCTCGTGTGACGAATGCCGCCGACAGCCAGGGCATGCGCTCCCGCAGCGCGATCAGATGACGCACGCGCGGGACACGGCGGTTACGGCGGGCGCTATTGCGAAATAACTTGCACACGACACTTTTTCGAGTGAGTGAAAGCGAAACACGTTGATAGACAACTGAAAACAGACGTTGTCTTATCCTGTACACAGTTAGCCTAAGTAATAATATTAGGTATCAAGAATTTCACGTGTGCTGCAGCAGCGACGGCCCTGATGGCCGCAGGTTTCGGGTTGGCCGGCTTGGGCGCTGCCAGCCCAGCTCAGGCCGACCCGCCGCCCCCGCATTGGTGCCCCGGCGATTTCTGGGACCCGGGATGGGGCCCGACTCCGATCAACTGCCGAGACGATTTGAACACCTTGGTGACGCCGGGCCCCGACGTTGTGCCCTACCCGCCGGGGCACCACCCCGGTCACGGCGGCCACCCTGGCTACCCCGGCGGACCCGGCGGACCTGACCACCCGGGCGGACCCGGCGGTGGACCGGGCGGACCGGGCGCACCCGGCGGCGGCGCACCCGGCGGACCCGGCGGAGGCGGCGGCGCCCCAGGCGGCGGTGGAATTGGCGGCGGAGGTGGCGGGATCGGCGGCGGATTCGGCGGTGGCGGCGGCATCGGTGGTGGTGGCGGCGGCATCGGCGGTGGTGGCGGCGGTGGCGGTGGCGGTGGCGGTCGCTGACCCGCATACCAGCGCATGCGGCGGCCGCGGTGAACATTCCGCGACCGCCGCTTTGCACTGCTCGAGTGAGATCATGCCGCTGAAGTCGTACGGTGGACTTGCGCTGCGGAGACTGTAGGGGCCAGAAGCATCAGCAAACCCGGAGGAGAATCATGTCGCGCCATCGCGTCGTCATCATCGGAAGCGGGTTCGGCGGGCTGAATGCGGCCAAGGCGCTCAAGCGCGCCGACGTCGACGTCACCCTCATCTCGAAGACGACCACCCACCTGTTCCAGCCGCTGTTGTATCAGGTCGCTACCGGCATCTTGTCCGAAGGCGAGATCGCGCCCGCGACCAGACTGATTCTGCGGAAGCACAAAAACGTGCGGGTGCTGCTGGGCGACGTCTACGACATCGACATGAAGGCCAACACCGTGACGTCGAAGTTGATGGGCATGGAGACGGTGACGCCCTACGACAGCCTGATCGTGGCCGCCGGTGCCCAGCAGTCCTACTTCGGCAACGACCAGTTCGCGACCTACGCGCCCGGCATGAAGACCATCGACGACGCCCTGGAGCTGCGCGGCCGGATCCTCGGCGCGTTCGAGGCGGCCGAGGTCACCGACGATCCCGCCGAACGGCAACGCCGCCTGACATTCGTCGTCGTCGGTGCCGGACCGACAGGCGTCGAGGTGGCGGGTCAGATCAAGGAACTCGCCCACCGCACCCTGAAGGACGCGTTTCGGACCATCCAGCCCACCGACTGCCGGGTGATCCTGCTCGACGCCGCGCCCGCGGTGTTACCGCCGATGGGCGAGAAACTGGGCCTCAAGGCGCAGCAGCGGCTGGAAAAGATGGGCGTCGAGGTCCAGCTGAACGCGATGGTCGATGACGTGGACTACATGGGCCTCACCGTCAAGGAAAAGGACGGCACCAAGCGCCGCATCGAATGCGCGTGCAAGGTTTGGGCGGCCGGCGTGCAGGCCAGCTCGCTGGGCAAGATCATCGCCGACCAGTCCGACGGCACCGAGATCGACCGCGCCGGACGGGTGGTCGTGGAGCCTGACCTGACGGTCAAGGGCCACCCGAACGTCTTCGTCGTCGGTGACCTGATGTCGGTGCCCGACGTACCCGGCATGGCCCAGGGCGCCATCCAGGGTGCGCACTACGCGACGGCGCGGATCAAGCACATGGTCAAGGGCACCGACGATCCGGCCACCCGCGAGCCCTTCAAGTACTTCGACAAGGGCAGCATGGCCACGATCTCCCGGTTCAACGCCGTCGCGCAGGTCGGCAAGCTGGAGTTCGGCGGCTTCATCGCCTGGCTGGCATGGCTGGGGCTGCACCTGCTTTACCTGGTGGGCTTCAAGAACCGTTTCACCACGGTGGTCGCCTGGTTTATCACCTTCTTGGGCGACGGGAGGGGCCAGATGGCCATCACCACCCAGATGATCTACGCCAGAGTGGTGACACAGAACTGGATGGAAGCGCAAACGCAGGAAGCGGCCGCCGCGGCCCAACAAGCCGAAAGACAAGCAGCCAGTTAGCTCAGGGCCTGGTCGATATCGGCGAGCAGATCGGTGACGTTTTCCAGGCCAACCGAAATACGGACCACACCGTCACCGAGCCCGATCGCGGCGCGGCCCTCCGGCCCCATCGCCCGGTGAGTCGTCGTCGCCGGGTGTGTGACAAGCGATTTCGCGTCGCCGAGGTTATTCGAGATGTCGATCAGCCGCAGCTTGTCCAGCACCTCGAAGGCACGCTCCTTGGCGGCGCCGGCCGGGGCGTTCAGCTCGAACGTGAGAACCGTCCCGCCGCCGGACATTTGACGCTTGGCCAGGTCGTACTGCGGGTGTGACGTCAGATACGGGTAGCGCACCCAACTTACCGTCGGGTGCCCCTCCAGGAACTCCGCAATCCGGTGCGCCGAAGAGTTGCTGTACTCAACTCGAACCGCCAGTGTCTCAAGGCCTT
Organism: Mycobacterium sp. Dal123C01; assembly: GCF_052566995.1. NCBI lineage: Bacteria > Bacillati > Actinomycetota > Actinomycetes > Mycobacteriales > Mycobacteriaceae > Mycobacterium > Mycobacterium sp. Dal123C01. The sequence continues at coordinate 672,695 of NZ_CP199580.1, forward strand.
TCAATAGCACCCAGGCGTTGAATGCGCTCATCGCCGGGCCGGTGTGCCGCATCAGCTTCTGCACCGGGCCGTCGATGTACTCCTTGTCGCCGAGGATGGCACCACCGAGGACCCGACCCTGACCGTCGATGTGTTTGGTGCCGGAGTACACCACCACGTCGACCCCGATCGGAAAACCCTGCTGCAGCAGCGGTGTGGCAAACACATTGTCCAGCACCACTTTTGCGCCTGCGGCGTGCGCCAGCTCGGTCACCGCGGCGATATCCACCAGCGACTGCATCGGGTTCGACGGCGTCTCGAAGAACACCGCCTGCGTGGGCACCGACAGCGCCTGCTCCCATTGGGACAGGTCGTCGCCGTCGACGAAGACGGTCTCGACACCCCAGCGCGGCAGGATTTCGTTGCACACCACGAAACAGGATCCGAACAGGCTGCGCGCGGCCACCAGTCGATCGCCGGCGCCCAGCAGCGCGCCCAGCGAGGTGAACACCGCGGCCATGCCGCTGGCCGTGGCGAACGCCGCCGGCGCGCCCTCGATCAGCCGCAGCCGCTCCTCGAACATCGACACGGTGGGGTTGCCGTAGCGCGAGTACACGTAGCGGTCCAGCTCGCCGGAGAACGACTGCTCGGCGGCGGCCGCCGACGGGTAGACGTAGCCGGAGGTCAAAAACATCCCCTCGGCGGTCTCTTCGAACTCCGAGCGCAGAAGCCCCCCGCGCACGCCGATCGTGGCTTGGCCGACGCCGTCAGGAAGTGCCTTCGGAGTGCGGACCGAGTCGGTCACTGCTGCTTCCAGGGCAGTCCGACTGCGCGCCAGCCACTTTCACCACGGTGTCCGAGCGCATCGAGCTGACCTTCGAAACCGTCCAGCACGTTGTAGGACGGCGCGATGCCCGCGTCGGTCGCGATCTCGGCGGCACCGATGGAGCGGTTGCCCGAGCGACACAGGAAGACCACCGGTCCGGACTCTGCGGGGATCCGGTCCTTCAGGTCGGCCAGGAAGTTCCGGTTGTGCTGCCCGGCCGTTGTGTTCCACTCGATGAAGACCGCGTCGCGGCCAAGACTCGACAAGTCGGGCACCCCGACGAATCGCCATTCGGCGTCGGTGCGCACGTCGACCAAGATCGCCTGAGGGTTGTCGCTGAGCAACTTCCATGCCTCAAGCGGGGTGATATCTCCTGCGTAGCTCATTCGCGTGAGTCTCGCATATTCAGTTCCTCCCCTGCGAACCTCACAGCTAGCGGCCTCCGGACACCGCGGTGGCGACGTCACGGGCACGGTCTCGGGCGGCCGCCACGTCCGGTGCGGTGGCCAGTGCGACCCCGAGCCGCGGGCCCGGTCCTCGATCGAACACTCGAAGGTCGCTTTCGCCGACGGCTAGCGCCGCGGTCAGCGCCTGAGCAGTGGGCGCCGGGTGAATCGTGCGGGCGGCGGCCGGTGAAATCATCAGGGCGTCCACCGGCAGTCCGAGAATCGCCCGGGCCTGCAGGTCGAATGCCGAAAGCCGCTGGCTACGCAGGGTCACCCAGGCGCTCTGCGGCAGGACGGCGCGGACATCGGCGAAGTACACCTCGTCGCCGTTGATCATCAATTCGACAGCGAAAACGCCGCGGCCGCCGAGTGCCTTGACGATCCGCGCGGCGATCGACTTGGCGGCGTCGAGTGCGGGCGGGCTCATTTTCTGAGGCTGCCAGGATTCCAGCACGTCGGGCTCGGCGTGACGATGCCCGATGGGTGAGCAGAACTCGATCGCCGGCCCGTTTGGGCCCTCGCTGCGAATTGCGAGCAGCGTGACGCAAAACTCGACCTCGACCACCGTTTCGGCCAAAACCCGCTGGTGTTCGGCTTGCCCCACTGCGCGCCGCCACACGGGCTCGACGTCGTCTGGCCCGTAAGCCACCGACACCCCGGGCGCCCCGCCCAGCGACTCCACCCGCAACGGATATCCGCCGTGCGCGGCCACCGCCTTGAGTTCGCCGACCGACCCTACGAACCAGAACGGCGCGGTGGGCAGGCCCAGCTGGTCGGCGGCCAGCCGGCGCAGGCCCTCCCGGTCGGCGGTCAGCCGGACGGTGCGCGCGCTGGGCACCAATTCGACGGCGTCGCCCTCGGAGCGGGCAGCGAGCGCCTCGAGGGCAGCAACGGAGACCATGCCCGTGGCGGTCACCACGAAGTCCGGTTGCAGCCGGTCGATCGCCCCCGACAGCGCGTCGGCGTCGGTCATCGGGTCCGGGTGCTCATCGACCTCCGCGCCAAGGCGCCGCAAGGCATTCGCCAACTCCCGGCTGAGCTCGCCGGAACCCAGCAGCAGCACGCGGGGCTCGTGTTGTCTTTCGGTCAAGCCGTCGGTCACCAGCTAAGGATAGGTGCGCCGCAGATGGGGCCGGCTCGTCACGGCTGGCCGGGCAGTAACCGCACCATCAACCCGGTGCCTTCGGCCAGCACCGTGTCGCCGTCGACCAACTCGGCGGAGACAAACGCCTTGCGGCCCTCGATGCTGGTGACCCGTCCGCGCACCAGCAACGGAACGTCGATCGGGGTGACGTTGCGGTAGTCGACGTGCAGGAACGCCGTCCGGCTGATCGGGCGCTCCGCGGCGTGCGAGATCATCCCGAACATGTGATCAAACAGCAGCGGCAGCACACCGCCGTGCACCGCGTGATTACCGCCGACATGAAACCGGGTGAAATGGCCCGTCATCTCGACACCGTCGGGCGCATAGCGGGTCAACGTCCAGGGCGGCATCAGCAAGCTGCCCATGCCGGGCAGATCGGGCGTGCGGCCCGCCGGCGCGACGCCTTCATCGGCCTCGAACGGCCCCAGCAGCTCCACCAGTGCGGCAGCGCGCTCGGCCGCGTCGTCCCAGACGCTGTCGGCGGGGTCGGCGGACACGGCCAGGTCCTGCAGTCGGCGCATGGCCGCCACGAACCGCCCGAATCCCGGGCCGGGGGTGGCCGGGCCGTATTCCGGGAAGCCGCCGTGATGTTCGTAGTCTGGGTCGAGCTCGCGTGCGTCGGCTTCCGTCACGGGCGGGTCGCCAGGACGTCGCGGCGCACGATGGTCTGATCCCGTCCCGGCCCGACGCCGATGCACGAAACATGTGCTCCGGCAAGCTCTTCCAGACGCAATACGTAGTCACGCGCTTTGGCGGGCAAGTCGTCGAACTGCCGAGCGTCGGAGATGTCTTCCCACCAGCCGGGCAGCTCTTCGTAGATCGGTTCGGCGCGGTGGAGTTCGCTCTGGGTCATCGGCATTTCGTTGGTCTGCACGCCGTCGACGCGGTACCCGACGCAGACCGGCACGGTCTCCAAACTGGACAGCACGTCGAGCTTGGTCAGGAAGTAGTCCGTGATGCCGTTGACCCGGGTCGCGTAGCGGGCGATCACGGCGTCGAACCAGCCGCAGCGGCGGCGACGTCCGGTGGTGACCCCGAATTCGCCCCCGGTCTTGGACAGGTATTCGCCGTTCTCGTCGAACAATTCGGTGGGGAACGGGCCAGAGCCCACCCGGGTGGTGTAGGCCTTGAGGATTCCCAGCACGGTGGTGATCCGGGTCGGGCCGATGCCGGACCCGACGGCCGCGCCGCCTGCCGTCGGATTCGAGGACGTCACATAGGGATACGTGCCGTGGTCGACGTCGAGCAGCGTGCCCTGGGAGCCCTCCAGCAGCACGGTATCGCCGGCCTCCAGCGCGGTGTTGAGCAGCAGCCGGGTGTCGGCGATGCGATGCCGGAACCCCTCGGCCTGTTGCAGCAGGGCGTCGACCACCTGGTGCGGATCCAGCGCCTTGCGGTTGTAGATCTTGACCAGGATCTGGTTTTTGAGTTCCAGGGCGCCCTCGACCTTGTGTGTCAGCAGCTCGGGGTCGAGCACGTCGGCGACCCGGATTCCCTGGCGCGCGATCTTGTCCTGGTAGCACGGTCCGATGCCACGGCCGGTGGTGCCGATCTTCTTGTTGCCCATGTAGCGCTCGGTGACCTTGTCGATGGCCACGTGGTAGGGCAACAGCAGGTGTGCGTCGGCGGAGATCAGCAGCTTGGAGGTATCGACACCGCGATCTTCCAGGCCCTTCAGCTCGTCCAGCAGCACACCGGGATCGATCACCACACCGTTGCCGATGACATTGGTGACGCCGGGCGTCAGCACACCCGAGGGGATCAGATGCAGTGCGAAATTCTCCCCGGTCGGCAAAACGACGGTGTGTCCGGCGTTGTTGCCACCCTGGTAACGCACCACCCACTGCACGCGCCCGCCGAGCAGGTCAGTCGCCTTACCTTTGCCCTCGTCACCCCATTGGGCGCCGATGAGGACGATTGCCGGCATGACATGCTCCCGCCTGGTCTCGCCTGCTTATTGTGGTCCAGCCGGGGACCAACCATATCCCAGCAGGTCGCGAGGAGCCCATGAATATCGCCGCGGACACGGCCAGCGTGGCGGTGTTGTGGTTCGGCGAGCGGCGACTGCCTGGTCGGCTGCACGGCCTACCGACCCATAAGGCCGAAAGTCTGGCCGACACCGGCGCCATCGACGCCGCAATCGGGCCCTACCGGCGGCTGGTCGTGGTCGGCGTCGACGCCGAGCTGGCGGCCGTGCTGAGCAGGCTGCTGCGCGCCGAACGACTCGACGTCGAAGTGGCCTACGTGCCGCGCCGCCGCACCCGCGCGACCCGGATCTACCGTTTACCGGCGGGACGACGCGCGGCCCGGCGTGCCCGGCGCGGCACCCCCGGGCGGGTCACCCTGGTGCGCGACGAGACCGGCTCGGTGATCGTGGGCCGGGCCGACTGGCTGCCACCCGGCGACGGGCAACGAGTTCACGGCGAGGCCGTCGTCGATGACACGCAGCTGTTCAATGGCGACGTCACCGGCGCCTTCATCGAGCCGACGCTGGCGATACCGGGCCTGCGGGCCTCGGTACGCGGAGCCTGGCGTCGCTGGGTCGCCGGCCGCGCCGTCCAGCTGGGCAGCACTGGCGTCGTGGTGATCCGGGACGGGGTCGCGGCGCCCCGCCCTGCCCGCCGGTCGACGTTCTACCGCCACGTCGAAGGCTGGCTGTTGGTCCGGTAGTTTCGACCAGTGAACTCAAGGCGGCACGCATCAGTGCGGCCCAGCCCAATCTTCTTGGCCCTGATCGGATTGACGGCCGTCGGCGGCGTACTGGCCTGGCTGGCCGGGACGACCGTGAAGCCACTGGCGTACGCCGGGGTGTTCGTCTTCGTGATCGCCGGCTGGCTGGTTTCGCTGTGCCTGCACGAATTCGGCCACGCGGTGACCGCCTGGCGATTCGGTGACCACGACGAAGCGGTGCGCGGCTACCTGACCCTGGATCCGCGGCGCTACGCCCATCCCGGGCTCTCGCTGCTGCTGCCGATGGTGTTCATCGCGCTGGGCGGGATCGGCCTGCCGGGTGCCGCGGTGTATGTGCGCACCTGGTTCATGACGCCGACCCGTCGCACCCTGGTCAGCCTGGCCGGCCCGGCGGCCAACCTGCTGCTGGCGGTGCTGCTGCTGACGCTGACCCGGCTGCTCTTCGACCCGGAGCACTGGGTGCTGTGGGCCGGCGTGGCCTTCCTGGGTTTCCTGCAGATCATGGCGGTGGTCCTGAACCTGCTGCCCATCCCGGGCCTGGACGGGTACGACGCGCTGGAACCGCATTTGAGCCCCGAAACACAGCGCGCCGTGGCGCCGGCCAAGCAGTACGGCGTGTTCATCCTGTTGTTCCTGTTGTTGGCGCCGGTGGTGAACCAGTGGTTGTTCGCGGTCGTGGACTGGTTCTTCGACTTCTCCGGGGTGCCGCATTTGCTGGCCAGCGCAGGCAACTCGCTGACCCGCTTCTGGAGCCGCTGGTTCTGACTCTTGCCATATATGCGATATCACGCATATATTGATTGACTATGGGCGCAGGACACAGTCACACCCCCGCCGAGGCCGACGCGTCTCGGATGATCCCCCGCATGGTCATGGCCGCGTCGATCTTGGCGACGTTCTTCGTGATCGAATTGACGACGTCGCTGCTGATCAATTCCCTTGCGCTGCTGGCCGATGCCGGGCACATGCTGACCGACGTCGTCGCGGTGTTCATGGGTCTGGGCGCCGTGATGCTGGCCAAGCGCGGCAGCACGTCCCCGGACCGCACCTACGGCTGGCACCGCGCCGAGGTCTTCACCGCAGTGGCCAACGCGGTGCTGCTGGTCGGCGTCGCGGTGTTCATCCTCTACGAAGCGATCGAGCGGCTCGGGACCGGAGCGTCGGTCCCCGGCGTGCCGATGATCGTGGTGGCGCTGGCCGGGTTGGTCGCCAACTTCGTGGTCGCGATGCTGCTGCGGGCGGACTCCGAGGGCAGTTTGGCCGTCAAGGGCGCCTACATGGAGGTCGTCGCCGACACCGTCGGCAGCCTGGGCGTGCTGATCGCCGGGATCGTCACGGTCACCACCCACTGGCCCTACTCCGACGTCGTGGTCGCCATCTTGGTAGCCCTCTGGGTGCTGCCCCGCGCCTTCGCGCTGGCCCGTGCGGCGCTGCGGATCCTGTCCGAGTCGTCGCCGGCCCACATCGACGTCGACGAGCTACGTGCGGCGCTGGGCGCCGTCGACGGCGTGACCGAAGTACACGATCTGCACGTGTGGACGCTGTCGCCGGGCAAGGACATGTGCACCTGTCACTTGACCAGCGACGGCGACTCCGCCCGCGTGTTGAGCGACGCGCGTGCGGTGCTGCACGAACGCGGGCTCGACCACGCCACTGTCCAGATCGAATGCCCGGAGAGCGCCGAGGACTGCACGGAAACTTTCTAGAGCCCCAGCTCTTTGCGTGCTGCGGGGTCGCAGTCGTCCAGCAGGTCCAGGCAGCGGTTCAGCTCGTCGGTCTCACCGATCGCGTCGGCGGCCCGGGCCAACGCCGCCACACACCGCAGGAAGCCGCGGTTGGGCTCGTGCGCATAGGGCACCGGGCCGAAGCCCTTCCAGCCATTGCGACGCAGCTTGTCCAGGCCGCGGTGATAGCCGGTCCGGGCGTACGCGTAGGCCGTGATGGCCCGGTCGTCGGCCAGCGCCTCCTCGGCGAGGGTCGCCCAGGCCACCGACGCCGACGGATGCGCCGCGGCGACGATGCCCGGATTCTCGTTGGCGAGCAGTTCGGCTTCGGCTTCGGTATCGCCGGGCAGGAGTATCGGATCAGGTCCCAGGAGATCACCCATTGGTGTCATAAGTTCTATTCTGCCGTCCCGCCGCGGGTCGCTAAGCTCCAACTCATGCCTAACCCACCGGAGCCCGACCGCGGCACGCCGCGCGAACCCGGGGCCGAGCCTGCCGGCGTCCCGGACGACGAGCGGGTCGACGAGGCAACCGAGGCCTATCCGCTGGTCCCTCCCGACCCCGAGACCGAGACCGTGGTGATCGACAGGCCCGATCTCGGCACCGATCCCGAGGCGGATCCGGAAGGGCAACAGCACGAGCGTCGCTTCACCGCGCCCGGCTTCGACGCGAAAGAAACGGCGATCATCGCCACCACCCCGGAGCCCGCGACGGAAGTGTTCAGCACCGCCCCGGGGCAGATCGGCCAGCCGGGGCAGCCCCTAATGCCTCCGAAACCTGCTGTGCCGCAATCTATCCCAGGGCGTGATGGGACCAAGCCGCGATCGGCACCCAGGAAATTCAACTGGGGCTGGGTGCTGGCGATAACCGTGATCGTCTTGGCATTGGCGGCGATCGCCATCCTGGGCACCGTGCTGCTGACCCGCGGTAAGCACACGAAAGTCTCGCAAGAAGACCAGGTGCGCCAGTCCATCCACTCCTTCGACACCGCGGTGCAGCGCGGCGACCTGACCCAGCTGCGCAGCATCACCTGCGGCACCACCCGCGACGGCTACGTCGATTACGACGAGCACTCGTGGACCGAGACCTACCAACGAGTCTCGGCGGCCAAGCAGTATCCGGTGATCGCCAGCATCGACCAGATCGTCGTCAACGGCCAGCACGCCGAGGCCAACATCACCACGTTCATGGCCTACGACCCGCAGGTCCGCTCAACACGCAGCCTCGACCTGCAGTACCGCGACGATCAGTGGAAGATCTGCCAGTCCCCCAGCGGCTAAAGCCCCGTCAGCCCCCGTCAGGCCCCGTCTCGTGTGCCGAGTGTGAAGTTAGCTTCACGTTGGGCGCCGAGTGTGAAGCCAACTTCACGTTGGGCACACTCCAGCGGCTAGCTCGGCGTCAAGGCCCTAGCTGCCGACTGACTTTCCGGCGCAGTGCAGGTCGTTGCAGGCCTCGATCACCCGCTCGGTCATGCTGGCCTCGGCCTTCTTGAGATAGCTGCGCGGGTCGTAAACCTTCTTGTTGCCGACCTCGCCATCGACCTTGAGCACACCGTCGTAGTTCGCGAACATGTGGCCGGCGAGCGGCCGGGTGAACGCGTACTGGGTGTCGGTGTCGACGTTCATCTTCACCACGCCGTACCCCAGCGCCTCCTCGATCTCCGATTTCGCCGAACCTGAGCCGCCGTGAAAGACGAAATCGAACGGCTTGGCGTCATCGGACAGTCCGAGCTTGGCGGACGCCACCTTTTGCCCCTGGGCAAGGATGTCGGGACGCAACTTGACGTTGCCGGGCTTGTAGACGCCATGCACGTTGCCGAAGGTGGCGGCCAGCAGGTACTTGCCGTGCTCACCGTGGCCCAACGCGTCGATGGTTTTCTCGAAGTCTTCCGGGGTGGTGTACAGCTTGTCGTCGATCGCGCCTTCGACGCCGTCCTCTTCGCCGCCGACGACGCCAATCTCGACCTCGAGGATGATCTTGGCGGCCGCGGCGGCCTTGAGCAGCTCCTTGGCGATAGCGAGGTTCTCATCGATCGGCACCGCGGAGCCGTCCCACATGTGCGACTGGAACAGCGGGTTCTTGCCGGCCGCTACTCGCTCCGCCGAGATCGCCAGCAGCGGGCGGACATAAGTGTCCAGCTTGTCCTTGGGGCAGTGGTCGGTGTGCAGCGCGACGTTGATCGGGTACCTGGCCGCAATGCTGCGGGTGAACTTGGCCAGCGCGACCGCACCGGCAACCATGTCCTTGACTCCGAGGCCGGAGGCGAACTCCGCACCGCCGGTCGAGAACTGGATGATGCCGTCGCTGCCGGCGTCGGCGAAACCCTTGATGGCGGCGTTGACGGTCTCCGACGAGGTGCAGTTGATGGCCGGGAACGCGTACGCGTTGTCCTTGGCGCGTCCCAGCATCTCGGCGTAGACCTCGGGGGTGGCGATGGGCATGAATTCCTCCTGAAGACTTCAGTTGCCTCAGTATCGCAACTCGACGTTGACGGCGGGCAGCCCCCCGGGGGCCGGTATGTTTCACGTCATGAGCACCGCCGTGATGGCCCTGCCGAACATCCTCGACCCGATGTTCTGGATCGGCCCCCAGGGCCTATTCGCCTCGGCGGTGCTGCCGACCATCCTCGTCATCGTCTTCGTCGAGACCGGACTGCTGTTCCCGCTGCTGCCGGGCGAGTCGTTGCTGTTCACCGGCGGTCTGCTGGCCGCCCACGGCACGCTCAACATATGGGTGCTTTCCCCGGCCGTTGCGCTGGTGGCGATCCTGGGCGACCAGACCGGCTATTTCATCGGCCGCCGTATCGGGCCCGCGCTGTTCAAGAAGGAGGACTCGCGCTTCTTCAAGCAGCACTATGTGACGGATTCGCACGCCTTCTTCGAGAAGTACGGGCCCTGGGCGATCATCCTGGCCCGGTTCATGCCGTTCATCCGCACGTTCACCCCGGTGGTCGCGGGGTTGTCGTACATGCGTTATCCCGTGTATCTAGCCTTCGACATCGTCGGCGGCGTGCTGTGGGGCGGCGGCGTCACGCTGGCCGGCTACTTCCTGGGCAACGTGCCGTTCGTCCACCAGAACCTGGAAAAGATCATCCTGGTCATCCTGTTCGTGTCGATGCTGCCGGCGTTCATCGCGGCCGGGCGGGGTTACCGGGCGCGGCGACGCCGAACCAAGGAGGGCCCCGAGCCGATACGGGTTCCCGACTGATCGGCCGGCGCCTGAGAATTCACGCGACGAGGAAATCGCAGCCGGTTTTGGCCCGGACATCGGCGACCGTCACCTCAGGGTGCAGTTCGGTGAGGATGAGTCCGCGCTCGGAGTCGACCTCGAAGACGCACAGATCAGTAATGATCATGTCCACCACACCTTTTCCGGTGAGAGGCAGCGTGCATTGCTTGAGGATTTTGGGACTGCCATCTCTCGCGGTGTGATCCATCACGACAATCACTCGCTTGACCCCCGACACCAGGTCCATCGCGCCGCCCGGACCCTTGACCATCTTGCCCGGGACCATCCAGTTGGCCAGGTCGCCATTCTCGGCCACCTCCAGGCCACCGAGGATAGCCAAGTCGATGTGGCCGCCGCGGATCATCGCGAAGGAGTCGGCGCTGCTGAAGAAGCTGGAGCCGCTGATCGTGGTGATGGTCTGTTTGCCGGCGTTGACGAGGTCGGGATCCACTTGATCGTCGAGCGGATATGCCCCAATGCCGAGCAGCCCATTCTCGGATTGCAACGTCACGCTGATGTCGTCGGGGATGAAGTTGGCGACCAGCGTCGGAATCCCTATGCCCAAGTTCACGTAGTAGCCGTCGCGCAGTTCTTGGGCGGCGCGCTTGGCCATGAGCTCGCGGATGGGGCTGTCCTTCCCGACCACGGCGCCGTCGCTCGTGGTGCGGAATTCGATCCGCTTCTCGTAGCCGCGGCCCTCGGTGATGCGGTCCACATAGATTCCGGGGGTGTGGATCAGGTCGGGAGCCAGCTCGCCGACGTCCACCAGCTCTTCGACCTCGGCCACGGTCACCTTGGCGCAGGTGGCGATCATCGGGTTGAAGTTGCGCGCCGTCTTCCGATAGACGAGATTGCCCGCCGTGTCGCCCTTCCATGCCTTGACGATCGCAACATCGGCCCGGATGCCTTCCTCCAGAACATATTCGGTGCCGTCGAAGACCCGCATGTCCTTGCCTTCGGCGAGTTGGGTGCCGAAGGCGGTGCGCGTGTAGAAGCCGGGAATCCCTGCGCCACCGGCACGTAACTTCTCGGCCAGGGTGCCTTGGGGCGTGAGTGTGAGGTCCAGCTCGCCGGCCAGCACCTGGCGCTCGAATTCCTTGTTCTCCCCGACGTACGAGGCGATCACCTTCTTAACCTGCCGCCCTTTGAGTAACAGACCCATGCCGAAATCGTCGACGCCGGCGTTGTTTCCGACGATCGTCAGATCTTTGACGCCGCTGTCCACCAAGGCCTGGATCAGGTTCTCGGGAATACCGCACAGCCCGAATCCCCCCGCGGCGATCGTGATGCCGTCCCTCAGCAGGTCTCCCAGAGCCGACTCGGCGTCGGGACGGACTTTGCCGCCGGAAAGGGTCATCGAAAGCTCCTCTCAAAGCTAAGACTGCCACCGCCGTCGATGGCTCGAGACTGCCAGGACCGCGAGCCAATCACCCGTTACCTGATGTCACGGCGGTGACGTTACAGGCGGCCTCCATCAGCATCCACCCCGACAGCTGCACCGACAGGTCCCGCTCGGGAGTCTCGGAAGCGTTCACCGCACCCCCGACGAATTGCGCCTGGGCGCCGCCCGTCGTCGGCAGCTCCGCGTCGCGATCCCAAAACGCCCCGAACAGCGGCAGCCCGTCCACCGTCTGCCGGTAGTCCCACGCCGATTTGGCGCTGGACAACACGATCGCGCGGGCGGTGTCGCGGGCGACGGCATCGTCGGGGGAGTCGCCCGGCAGGTCGGTGGCAACCAGCGCGAGATAGCGCGCGGTGATGCCGGCGAACAGTCCGCCGTCGCCGCCGCCGGTACCCTTCAGCACGCCCGACGGCGCCATGTGCTCGTTGACCGCGGCGACCAGGCTGTGCACCCGCGTCGCATGCCGGGCCCGGACCTCGGCGCCGGTGCGCTTGGCGAGCTCGGTTTCCAGCCCGAGCACCACACCCTGGCAATAGGTGTACTGCGCGCGGACCAGCGAGCCGGCCTTGATGCCGTCGAACACCAGGTGCGTCTCCGGGTCGATCAGAGTGCGGTCGATCCAGTCGCCCATCTGCTCGGCGCGCTTGAGGTGGTCCCCATAGCGGGCCAGAAAGAGTCCCGCCGGCCCGTTGCCGGGAGCATTGAAGAACTGGTCTTGCTTGCGCCACGGAATGCCGCCGCCGTCCTCGGGAACCCACGCCTTGAGGAACTGGTCGGCAAGCTTGGGCAGGGCGCGGCTGCGCTGCACGCCGGCAATCCGGCCGGCACGTTCCAGCGCCAGCGCCAGCCACGCCATGTCGTCGTAATAGCTGTTGGTCCAGCGAAAGTTGTTGCGCAGCCGGTGTGCACGGACCTGCCGGTTGATCTCGGTGTGCCGCTGCGGCTGCGGGTCGCGCTGCTGCGCGTCGACGAGGCAATCCAGCAGATGCGCCTGCCACCAGTAGTGCCAGGTGCCGAACAGCCGGTCCCGCCGCGTCGCCGGCCAGGCCACCACGCCCAGCTGGGTTCCCGGCAGCGCCCACAGCCGTTTCAGGTGTCGTTGCGCGACAGCGGCTTCGGAGCTGGCCGCTCGGTTGGCCCATAGCTGATCCATACCTGTCGATCCTGCCTCATCCGCGCCACCGCCTGGCCTACTGTGAAATATGCGCTACCGGCAAACCATCTCGGGGACCACCTACGCGTTTGACGGGCTGGTCGATGTGATGGCAAAGGCAACACCGTTGCGCTCCGGTGATCAGCTGGCCGGTTGCGCCGCGGAATCGGACGCCGAGCGGGCCGCGGCCGCCTGGGCGCTCGCCGACATACCGCTGCCGACGTTTCTCACCGACGTGGTCGTGCCGTACGAGACCGACGAGGTCACCCGGCTCATCATCGACAGCCACGATCGCGAGGCGTTGCGCCCGATCGCGCATTTGACGGTGGGTGGCTTCCGCGACTGGCTGCTGGATACGGCGTCCCGTGAGGACAGCGCGGCGCGGATCGCCGCTGTCTCCCCCGGGCTCACCCCGGAAATGGTTGCCGCAGTGTCAAAGATCATGCGCAACCAGGACTTGATCCTGGTGGCCGCCGCCACCACGGCTACCGCGGCGTTCCGAACCACGATCGGATTGCCGGGCACGCTGGCCACCCGGCTGCAACCCAACCACCCCACCGATGACCCCCGCGGGATCGCCGCAGCGATGCTCGACGGTCTGCTGATGGGCTGCGGCGACGCGGTGATCGGCATCAACCCCGCCACCGACTCGCCGCACGCGGCGTCGGACCTGCTGCACCTGCTCGACGATATTCGCCAGCGGTTCGCCATTCCCGTGCAGTCCTGCGTGCTGTGCCACGTCACGACCACGATGGAACTGATCGAGCGGGGCGCGCCCGTCGACCTCGTCTTCCAGTCGATCGCGGGCACCGAAGGCGCCAATGCGGGCTTCGGCACCTCCATCGCGATGCTGAGGGAAGCCAACGAGGCCGCCCGATCGCTGCGCCGCGGCACAGTCGGTGACAACGTCATGTATTTGGAGACCGGGCAGGGTTCGGCCCTGTCGGCGGGGGCCCACCTCGGCGTCGGAAACAAGCCGGTCGATCAGCAGACGCTGGAGGCGCGGGCCTACGCGGTGGCCCGGACGCTGCAGCCGCTGTTGATCGACACCGTGGTCGGATTCATCGGACCGGAGTACCTCTACGACGGTAAGCAGATCATCCGCGCCGGGCTCGAAGACAACTTCTGCGGGAAACTACTCGGCCTGCCGATGGGGGTCGACGTCTGCTACACCAACCACGCCGAAGCAGACCAGGACGACATGGACACGCTGCTGACCCTGCTCGGCGCGGCGGGCACCGCGTTCGTCATCGCCGTTCCCGGCGCCGACGACATCATGCTCGGCTATCAGAGCCTGTCGTTTCACGACGCCTTATACGTGCGAAAAGTGTTGGGGCTGCGGCCAGCACCCGAATTCGAAGCCTGGTTGGCCAGCCTGGGTATGGCCGACGCGAACGGCCGGATCCTCCCCGTCGACCTCGCGACGTCGCCACTGCGCGCACTGGCAGCCGGTTGATGAACACCCCAAACCTGCCGGCGGACAACGACATTTGGGCGCCGCTGCGGACCACTACGCAGGCACGCATCGGACTCGGGCGTGCCGGAAACTCGCTGCCGACCCGGCATGTCCTGGAGTTCCAGGCCGCACACGCCGCGGCGCGCGACGCCGTCCACGACCCACTCGACATCGACCAACTCGTCGAGCGGCTGCACGAGATCGGCATCGACGACCCGCTGCGGGTTTGCAGCCAGGCAACCTCGCGCAGCGAGTACCTGCGCCGGCCCGATCTCGGTCGCAGCCCCGCCGACCTGTCCGTTCTGCCAAAGACGAAGGCGGACATCGGCTTTGTCCTCGCCGACGGCCTCTCGCCCCGTGCCCTGACCGACCACGGCGCGGGCATGATCGACGCGCTGGTCGGAGAATTCGACGACCGCTACCGCATCGCCCCGCTGGTCATCGCAACCCAGGCACGCGTCGCGCTCGGGGACCACATCGGTCAAGCCCTCGGCGTCGAAACGGTGCTCGTGCTCATCGGTGAACGCCCGGGGCTCTCGGTCGCCGACAGTCTGGGCATCTACTTGACGCATCGACCGGCGCCGGGGCGCACCGACGCGGACCGTAACTGCGTTTCGAATATCCATCCGCCCGACGGCCTCGATTACCCGACGGCCGCGGCAGTCGCCGCCGCGCTCGTCGCCGGAGCACGCAAACTCGGCCGCTCGGGCATCGCCCTCAAAGACTCCTCCCGCGCCGGACTGGCCGTCGACGGGTAATCGACTGCACGTCTACGGCTTTGGTTGTGCTACTACGGCGTTGGATGTGCTTCTACGGCGTTGAATGTGCGGTAGCGGCGGCATTTCGGCGATTTCTCCGCCCTGAGCGCACACTCAACGCCGTGGACGCACACTCGCCGCTGGCGAGGAGCGAGGGCGGGTTACCAGGCGCGGGTGAGGTCTCCATGCTGGCGGATCCAGGCATGCATCGCGATCCCGGCGGCGACGCCGGCGTTGATGCTGCGGGTCGAGCCGAACTGTGCGATCGACACCGTGATCGCCGCACCCAGCCGAGTATCGCCGGTGATGCCCGGCCCCTCCTGACCGAAAACCAACAGACACTCGCGCGGCAGCGAGGTTTCCTCCAGGCGCGCCGCCCCCGGCACGTTGTCCACCGCGACCACGCTCAAGCCGCCGGCGGTCGCGAAATCCAGCAGCTCGGTGGTGCTGTCGTGATGGCACAACCGCTGATAGCGATCGGTCACCATGGCGCCGCGGCGATTCCAGCGTCGCCGCCCGACGATGTGGACGGTGTCCACGGCGAACGCGTTGGCGGTGCGCACCACCGAACCGATATTGGCGTCGTAGCCGAAGTTCTCGATCGCGATGTGCAGCGGGTTCCTGCGGAGGTCGATGTCGGCGATGATCGCGTCCCGGGTCCAGTACCGGTAAGCGTCGACGACATTGCGAGTGTCGCCGTCGCGCAACAGATCTGGGTCATACCGCGGGTCGTCGGGCAGATCCCCTGCCCAGGGTCCGACGCCGGTGGCGGGCGCTGCCCATTCGGTGGGCCCGGGTTCGCTCATCGCTGCGTCCATACACCGGCGTGGGTTCCGACGATCGCCACCGTCGCATAGAGCAAAGCCTGGCTGATTTCGCCCTGAGTGCACAACGACGCGGCGACGTGCACCGCGTCCCGCGATGCGTCGGGCAGGATCAGCACCGACGACCCGTACGCCGCACAGGCCGGGTTCAGGCCGGGGCCGGGCAGCGTCGGCGCCGCGAGCAGCATCATCGGGCCACCGCGACGGGCGGAGTCGTCGCGGTACCGATCCGCAATCGCGTCGGCTTCCAGCCCTAGCAACATGTAGCCGTTGCCGGTGAACGCCGTGGGGTCACCGAGTTGGGCCTGGGTCACCGGTTTTCCGTCAGCACGCCATGCCGACAGGCTGGTGGTCTTGACCACGAGGCCGGTGTCGTTGACGTTGGTCGGCATCAGCCCCACCGGAAACGCCGCCGGATAGGCCGCCGAGGTATCCGAGATCCGGTCCCGGGTCGAGTAGCTGTACACCCCGCGCACCTGACTGCGGTCCTTCAACGGGCCCAGGCACACGGTGCCGGTCAGCCGACCGGGAGGCGCCGAAAGCGGCGAGGCGATATCGCGCACACTGGCCATCGCGGCGTCGCAGCTGCCCAATCCGGCCGATTCCATCGGATGGGCGAGCGCGCCGTAGAGCCCGAAGCGAATGTCCTCGGGTTTGGCATGCGGCGCTTTCGGATCCGACGGTGAGGCGTCGACATCGATCAACACGTAGTCGCCGTCCCAGCGCAGGTTCGACACCGCCATGTTCCAGCCCAGCAACGCCAGCGATTCGCCCAGCCGCGCGCCCTGGGCGCCGTAGGGCGCAGCGGCGTGGCTGGACCCCGAGCAGCCCACCAGGCAGGCGGCCAAGCAGGCGACTATCGCAATGAAAGTGCGCACAGCGATAACGGCCTAGCCCAGCCCCAGATCGGCCAGACCCAGCACGCTGCGATACAGCAGTCCCTCGGCTTGGATGGCCTCGGCGGCACCGGTGGCGCGGTCCACCACGGTGGCCACGCCGACCACCTCGGCACCCGCGTCCTGGACGGCGTGCACCGCCGTCAGCGCCGAGCCGCCGGTGGTGCTGGTGTCTTCGACTACCAGCACCCGTTGACCGGAAACCTCTGACCCTTCGATAAGACGTTGCAGGCCATGGGCTTTCGCGGACTTGCGCACCACAAATGCGTCGATCGGGCGCCCGGGCGCGTGCATGACGGCGGTCGCGACCGGATCGGCGCCCAGGGTCAGACCGCCGACGACCGCGTAATCCCAGTCTTCGGTGAGTTCGCGCATCATCGTGCCGATCAGCGCCGAGGCCCGGTGGTGCAAGGTAGCGCGGCGCAGGTCGACGTAGTAGTCGGCCTCTTTGCCCGAGGAGAGCGTGACCCGGCCGTGCACCACCGACAGGCGGCGCACCAGCTCGGCCAGCTCCGCACGGTTAGATTCGGACACGGCTTTGTGTACCCTTTATTTGTCTACCGTTGCAGCGCAACAGATTTCAGTGGTGGAAGTTCGTGGCCTGCTGGCCGTTGCGTCCGGTCGACGGGGGGCGCCGCACGGCTTCGGTGCGGCCCTCTTCGCGGTGGGCCGGCTCCGGGGCACGGCGGTTGGCGTCTCCGAGCAACCCGGCCACATCCTGGCCCGAGCGCCGGGGCGGCAACTCCGCCCTGCCGGCCGGGGCCAACGGACGGCTGGGTGCCGCGGTGCGGGGTCCCGCCGGGTCGTCGCTGTCGGCAGGTACCGGCGGCAACACCCGCAAAAGGTCGTTGAACTGGCGCACCGTGCGCAGACCCTCGTCCCACTGGGTGCGGGTGCTGGAGACCGGCAGCGCGACCAGCGTCCAGTTCTGCTCGTTCCACATGATCTCGGCGCAGTCCGGCGCGGTATGGGCGAAGGTGACCATGCGCCGGTCGCAGGCCCGTCGGGCCGCGTCCAGATTGGTCGAGTACACCATCCGCGGGCCGATAGCACCCAGTAGCCAGATGTCGCTCTCGCGCGGCTCTTTGAGTCCCTTGAGCCGCAGGTCGACCACGACGTTGGTACCCACCTTGCGGTGCAGCGCGATCACCGTGGCGACTTCCTCGAGATCGAAGATGTACACCGCCTCGCCGCGGATCTGCCCCAGCACGACGTTGTGGGCGGGGACATCCCCCACCGTCGACATCACGCCGCGCTTCCAGCGCTTGAGAATGTCGGTCGATTCGCGCTCGTAGTCGAACCCGTGCGAGCGTGCCCACGATTTACGACGTCTGCTGCGCCCCCGGCGTCGATCCACGTCGACGTACAGCAACACCACCGCGCCGACGAAGCACAGCGCGGAGAGCGTGAACCATAGGGGGACCATCCTAAGTAGCGTATCTGCTATCAGACCCGAACCGAGAATGCGACCTGGTCACAACCACATTAAGACTCGGCTCCCGTAGGGTTCCGCGCATGGTCTACGAGGGCTACCAGCTGATTCGCGTCGCCGCCGCTGACGGAGTTTGCCGGGCGACGATCGACAACCCACCGATCAACCTGCTGGACGTGCCGCTGCTCTCGGAGATCGACCGGCTGGCGCGCGAGGTCGCGGCCGACGACGACGTGCGGGTGCTGATCGTCGACTCGGCCGACCCGGAAGTCTTCATTGCGCACGCCGACGTGGGGCTGATCTTGCACCTGCCGCCCGACGACATCGGGCCGCACGACGAGCTGTCGTTGTTCCACGCCGTGACCGAGCAGGTCCGGACGCTACCGAAGGCCACCATCGCGGTCATCGACGGCGTCTGCCGTGGTGGCGGCTGCGAGTTCGCGATGGCGTTCGACATGCGCTTTGCCGCGCTCGGCGCGACCGTCCTGGGCCATCCGGAGCTGGCGGTGGGGATCATCCCGGGCGGCGGCGGCACGCAGCGGCTGCCCCGGCTCGTCGGCCGGGGGCGAGCCCTCGAAGTCATCCTCGGCTGCATGGACATCGACGCCGCGACCGCCGAAGCCTGGGGATACGTGAACCGCGCGC
Source organism: Mycobacterium sp. Dal123C01 (assembly GCF_052566995.1). Lineage (NCBI taxonomy): Bacteria > Bacillati > Actinomycetota > Actinomycetes > Mycobacteriales > Mycobacteriaceae > Mycobacterium > Mycobacterium sp. Dal123C01. The sequence continues at coordinate 691,299 of NZ_CP199580.1, forward strand.
TGCCGGCCGATCAGCTGCGGCGGTTTGTCGACAAGTTGGCCGCCCGCATCGCGTCGGCCCCCGCCGTGGCCATCGCGAACGCAAAACGTGCGGTCGACGCCGCCGCAGGCGATTTGGCGACCGGCTTGCGCATCGAGGATCAGCTGTTTCGCGAAACCCTCGCCCAGCCGGCCGCCCGCCAACTGCTGCAGGCAGTGATCGACGCCGGCGCCCAGACCCGTGACTTCGAGCTGGGCAACCGGCGCCGGTAGAGCTAGCCCAAGATCAGGCCGTCGCCGTCCGGGCTGACGTTGACCGGAATGGTGTCGCCGTCATGCACGTCGCCGGCGAGCAACATCTTGGCCAACTGGTCACCGATGGCTTGCTGAATGAGCCGGCGCAACGGACGCGCGCCATACACCGGGTCAAACCCGCGCTGCGCCAACCAATTCTTGGCCGGCGACGACACCTCCAGCAGCAACCGCCGCTGGGCCAGCCGTTTGCCCAGCTGCTCGAGCTGGATGTCGACGATCTGCACCAGCTGTTCGGGGTCCAGGCCCTCGAAGATCAACACGTCATCGAGCCGGTTGATGAACTCGGGCTTGAACGCGGCGCGCACCGCCGCCATCACCTGCTCCTCGCTGCCGCCCGAACCGAGATTGGACGTCAGGATCAGGATCGTGTTGCGGAAGTCGACCGTGCGGCCCTGCCCGTCGGTCAGACGGCCCTCGTCGAGCACCTGCAGCAGCACGTCGAACACGTCCGGGTGAGCCTTTTCCACCTCGTCGAACAGCACGACGGTGTAGGGCCGCCGGCGCACCGCCTCGGTCAGCTGGCCGCCCTGGTCGTAACCGACGTAGCCGGGAGGAGCGCCCACCAGCCGGGCCACCGAGTGCTTCTCGCCGTATTCGCTCATGTCGATGCGAACCATCGCCCGCTCGTCGTCGAACAGGAAGTCGGCCAGCGCTTTTGCCAGCTCCGTCTTGCCGACGCCGGTGGGACCGAGGAACAAAAACGATCCGGTCGGCCGGTTGGGGTCGGCGACCCCGGCCCGGGTGCGGCGCACCGCGTCGGAGACGGCCTGGACGGCCTTCTTCTGTCCGACCACGCGCTTGCCCAGCTCGTCTTCCATCCGCAGCAGCTTGGCGGTCTCGCCTTCCAGCAGCCGTCCGGCCGGGATGCCCGTCCACGCCGACACCACATCGGCGATGTCGTCGGGACCGACCTCCTCCTTGAGCATCACGTTCTCCCGGGCCGCAGCCTGCGGCAGCGCCGCGTCGAGCTTCTTCTCCACTTCGGGGATACGCCCGTACCGCAGCTCGGCCGCCTTGGCCAGGTCTCCGTCGCGCTCGGCGCGCTCGGACTCACCGCGCAGCGTGTCCAGCTGCTCCTTGAGTTCACGGACGCCGTCGATGGCGTTCTTCTCGTTCTGCCAGCGGGTGGTCAGCTCGGCCAGCTTCTCCTTGTGATCGGCCAACTCGGCACGCAGCTTCTCCAGCCGCGCCTTGGATGCCTCGTCTTCTTCCTTGGCCAGCGCCATCTCTTCGATCTCGAGCCGGCGCACCAGCCGCTCGACCTCGTCAATCTCGACGGGTCGCGAGTCGATCTCCATCCGCAGCCGGCTGGCCGACTCGTCGACCAGGTCAATGGCCTTATCGGGAAGGAAGCGGGCGGTGATGTAGCGGTCCGACAGTGTGGCCGCGGCCACCAGCGCGGAGTCGGTGATGCGCACACCGTGGTGCACCTCGTAACGGTCCTTCAGCCCGCGCAGGATGCCGACGGTGTCATCCACCGACGGCTCGCCGACCAGCACCTGCTGGAAGCGGCGCTCCAGCGCGGCGTCCTTTTCGATGTACTTGCGGTATTCGTCGAGCGTGGTCGCACCGACCAGCCGCAGCTCGCCGCGGGCCAGCATCGGCTTGATCATGTTGCCGGCGTCCATCGCGCCTTCGCCGCTCGCACCGGCGCCGACGATGGTGTGCAGTTCGTCGATGAACGTGATGATCTGTCCGGCGGAGTTTTTGATGTCGTCGAGCACGGCCTTAAGCCGCTCCTCGAACTCGCCGCGGTACTTCGCGCCGGCCACCATTGATCCGAGGTCCAGGCTGACGACGGTCTTGTCCCGCAGGCTCTCGGGCACATCGCCGGCAATGATGCGCTGGGCCAGGCCCTCGACGATCGCGGTCTTGCCCACGCCGGGCTCGCCGATCAACACCGGGTTGTTCTTGGTTCGACGGGAGAGCACTTGCACGACGCGGCGTATCTCGTTGTCCCGCCCGATAACCGGGTCGAGTTTGCCTTCGCGGGCAAGCTCGGTCAGGTCGGTGGAGTACTTCTCCAGCGCCTGATAGGTGGCTTCGGGGTCGGCACTGGTGACCCGGGCGCTGCCGCGGACCTTGACGAACGCCTCCCGCAATGCCTGCGGGGATGCGCCGTGCCCGGTCAGCAGCTTGGCGACGTCGGAGTCGCCGGTGGCCAGGCCCACCAGCAGGTGTTCGGTGGAGACGTATTCGTCGTCCATCTCGGTGGCCAGCTGCTGGGCGGTGGTAATCGCGGCCAGCGATTCGCGGGCCAACGGTGGCTGCGAACTGGCGCCGCTGGCCTGGGGCAACCGGTCGAGCAGGTGCTCGGCCTCGGTGCGAATGGTCGCGGGCTCGACGCCGACAGCCTCGAGCAGCGGCGCGGCGATCCCGTCGTTCTGCGTCAGCAGCGCCAACAACAGATGCGCGGGCCTGATCTCGGGGTTTCCGGCAGCGGAGGCCGCCTGAAGGGCCGACGTCAAGGCCGCTTGCGTTTTGGTGGTCGGGTTGAAAGAGTCCACGACACCTCCGTTCGGGTACGTAGGGAAAATGCTTGTCGCGTTATTCAACGCCGTCAAGGTTGAGTCTGTTCCGCTCAAGTTTAGATTTTATGGAAGCATTTTGCCTAATGGGATCCGTTGACCCCGGTCTCGCGCCGCCGCCGCGCAGGATTCCGGTTGCTTTCCGGCTGGCCGAGGTGCTGCCGTTTCGCTGGTGGTACGTGTGGACGCTCTTCATGGTCGCGATCGCACCGATCGCGCTGTGGATCCAGCTGCCCGTCGCCTTCGCCGCGGCGGCGGTGCTCACCCTGGCCGGGGTCTATGCCGCGCAACTGTGGGGCGCGCGCATCCGGATCGGACTACTCAAGTGGGGCCGGGTCGCAACCGTCACCGGAGCCGAAACGATTTCGCGCGCAACGTATTACAGCGGAACGACCTGGTACAACGTCAACCTTCCGATGGCACACGGGTGGACCGTCACGCGGCAGCGTTGGAGCGGACCCAACATCAAGACCAGGGTGTCCTACGCGCTCGACGGCCACCGGGGAGACCTCGTGGTGCGCGGGCGCGAATACGCCGATGGGGTGATCCTGGCCGACGAGCGCAATCCGGCGCGGGCCCGCTGCGTGACCGCTTTTGCCTATGACCTCGACCGCGACGAGACCGGGAACTGGGTCGGGAAGGTGCGCCCGCGCCTGCGGGTGGGGATGGCCTGCTGGTTGGTCATCGTGCTGGGCTGGCTCGTCCTGGCCGGCCTGGCGGCCACCGGGTCGCGAACGACCCCCACCGGCGACAGCCCTGCTGCGCCCGTGCCGCAGGCCGGTACGTTGCAGGTCAGCGGGACGCGAACGACGAAAATGGTCCCCTGCAACGGGGGTTACCTCTCGGTGAGCGGCGTGGACAACACCGTCACGGTCACCGGCCACTGCACCAGCGTCAGCGTCTCCGGCAAGGGAAATCGCGTCACGATCGACAGCACGGACGCGATCAGCAGCTCGGGCACTGGCAACGTAGTCATCTACCACTGGGGCTCGCCGCAGATCGCCAACGCGGGAACGTCGAACACCGTCCAGCAGGGCTGACGCGGGCGCTGTCTACCTGGGGGAGCTTAGAATCGGGCTCCGTGGGCTTAGAGGACTCCGATGCGCTGCGGGTGCTGCGCGACGCCTTCGCCCCGGACGACTCGGGTGCCGGCAGCGAACTCGTGCACCGCTTCTACGACCACTGGTTTGCCCTCGACGTCTCGGTACGCGACCTGTTTCCACCCGAGATGAGCGCTCAGCGAGCCGCTTTCGGCCACGCAGTGCACTGGGTTTACGACGAGCTGGTAGCGCAGCGTGCCCAGGAGCCGGTGACCTTTCTCGCCCAGCTCGGCCGTGATCACCGCAAATACGGTGTGCTGCCAACCCATTACGAATCGTTGCGGCGCGCGTTGCATGCGACGCTGCGCACGCACCTGGGCGATGCCTGGACCGACGCCGTCGACGACGCGGCCGGTCAGTCGCTCAACCTGATCACCGGGGTGATGAGCGGCGCCGCCGACGCCGAACAAGGACCCGCCTGGTGGGACGGCACCGTGATCGAACACCATCGGGTCTCACGCGACCTCGCGGTCGTTCGGCTGCGACTGGACCGCCCGATGCACTATCACCCCGGTCAGTACGTCAACGTCCACGTTCCGCAATGCCCGCGCCGCTGGCGATTTCTCAGCCCGGCCATTCCGGCCGACCCCGAGGGCGGGATCGAGTTTCATGTCCGCCAGGTTCCCGGCGGCCTGGTCAGCACCGCCATCGTCAACGAGAGCCGAGCGGGTGACCGGTGGCGGTTATCCAGCCCGCACGGTGGCCTGCACGTTGACCGCGGTGGCGGCGACATCCTGATGGTGGCCGGCAGCACCGGCCTGGCGCCGCTGCGGGCGCTGCTGATGGACCTCAGCCGCTATGCGGAAAACCCACGAGTGCATTTGTTCTTCGGCGCGCGCTATCGCTGCGAGCTCTACGACCTGCCCACGCTGTGGCGGGTCGCGAGCCACAACCCCTGGCTATCCGTCTCGCCGGTGTCGGAATACAACAGCGACCCCGCATGGGCCGCCGACTACCCGGACGTGACGCCGCCGCGTGGCCTGCACGTCCACCAAACCGGTCAGTTACCCGACGTGGTGACCCGATACGGCGGTTGGGGCGACCGGCAGATTCTGATCTGCGGCGGGCCGGCGATGGTCCGCGCCACCAAGGCAGCCCTGATCGCCAAAGGTGCCTCGCCGGAGCATATTCAGCACGACCCTTTGTCACGCTAGGCCGGATTATCCGGGCTAGGCCTGATGGCGGCGACCCGCTTCGCCCGGCTACGCCGCGCTTGCGATCGCCGCTAGGCTAACCTCGTGCACGTCGTCACCCTGCGCGACCCGTCATCATCGTTAGCCGCGCAGTTCGTGCCGGACGGGGGCATGATCGGCAGCTCGCTGACCGACTCCGGAGTGGAGTTGCTTGGTCAGCGGCGCGGACTGGATGCCTACCTCGAAGCCGGCAAGACGATGGGCATACCGATTCTTTATCCCTGGGCAAATCGTTTGGGCAGCAACACTTATACCGCCGAGAACGTGACCGTTGAGCTGACGCCGGGCGAAAACGGGGTGCGCGCGGACCCCAACGGGCTGCCCATCCACGGCACCCTGGCCGCCTATCCGGGCTGGCGAGTGGTGGCCGAGTCAGGCAACGAACTGACCGCCGAGGTGGACTTCGGTGCCGAGCAGCGGCTGCTGGCCAGCTTCCCGTATCCGCACCTGCTGACGGTGTCCGTGCGGCTGGCCGAACGGACACTGACGGTGCGCACCACCGTCACCGCGACCGGCGATACCGCGGTGCCGCTGTGCTTCGGTTTTCATCCCTACCTGCAGGTGCCGGACGTGGCACGGCGCGAGTGGATCATCGAGACACCGCCGCTGCGGCATTTGAGCCTCGACGAGAGGGGCTTGCCCACCGGCGAATCTTCCGGGCAACTCGCTAAGACTGATCCCTTGGGCGACAACACTTTTGACGATGCCTACGACCAGGTGGCCGATGGCGCGGTGTTCGCGGTGTCCGGCGGCGGACGCCGGCTGGAAGTGCACTTCGAGCAGGGGTATTCGGCGGCTCAGATCTTCGCGCCGCCCGGCGAGGACGTGGTGTGCTTCGAGCCGATGACCGCCCCGACCGATGCCCTGAGCCGCGGCGGCTACCGCAGCGCGCGTCCCGGCGAGCCGGCGGTTGCGGTGTTTTCGATCAGGGCCTGAGCTAGCGCCGCTTGCGCGGTTGCCACACCACCAGCGCGGTGCTCTTGGGCACCACCGCGATATCACGGCGCTGGTTGCCGCGCAAAATAGCTATCTCCTCGGCCATTTCCTTCAGGCGCGACTGCAGCGCCTCGACCTGGTTGGTCAACTCGATGACGCGCTTGATGCCGGCGAGGTTGACGCCCTCGTGCTGTGAGAGCCGCTGGACCTCGCGCAGCAGATCCACGTCGTGCTGCGAATAGCGGCGTCCCCCACCGGAAGTGCGGCGCGGGGTGACCAGCCCGAGGCGATCATAGGTACGCAAGGTCTGTGCGTGCATGCCCGCCAGTTCGGCCGCCACCGAAATCAAAAAGGTCCGGGCATCGTCTTTCGGGTGCTTCGCCATCAGCGATTACCCGCCCATCCTGCCCGTGGGTTGAAACCACTGGACCGCTCGGCCTCCGCGTACGCCTCCAGCGCTTCCTGCGCAGCACCCTCCAAGTTCGGCGGCACAGCGACTTTCACGGTGACCAGCAAGTCCCCGCTGCCGCCGCTACGCTTGGGCACGCCACGCCCGCGCACCCGCAGGATGCGCCCGTCGGTGGTGCCTTTGGGCACCCGGACACCAACCTTCCCGTCCAGCGTGGGCACCGAAAGTGTTGACCCCAAAGCTAATTCGCTGAAACTGACCGGAACGGTCACGGTGAGGTCGTCGCCGTCGCGGCCGAAGACCTTGTCCGGCCGGACATGCACCGTCACGTACAGGTCGCCCGAGGGGGCACCCCGCAACCCGGCCTCGCCCTGCCCGGGCAGCCGGATCCGTTGTCCGTCATCAACACCCGGCGGTATCCGCACGTTGATGGTGCGGGTGCGGGTGGTGACGCCGGTACCTTTGCACTCGTCGCAGGGGTGCTCGATGATCGAGCCGCTGCCCCGGCAGTCGGTGCACGGCTCAGAGAATCCGAACGCGCCCTGGTTGCTGCTGACCACACCGGCGCCGTTACAGGTGGGACACACCTTCGGGCTGGTGCCCGGACGCGCGCCGCTGCCATGGCAATTGGTGCATGGTGCCGGACTGGTCAGCCGCAGCGGCATCGCGACACCTTGGGCGGCCTCGACGAAATCCAGCTGGGTCTCGGTTTCCAAATCGTTGCCGCGTCGCGGCCGGCTGGGACGAGCACTCGCGCCGCGTCCGAACAAGCCGCCGAACAGGTCACCGATGTTGTTGCCCCCGCTGCGGCCTGCGGCGTCGAACAAATCGTTGAGATTGAACTCGGCGCCGTCGCCCCCTACGTTGAAGCCGCCGGTGTCGAACCGTCGACCACCGAGGCCCCCGCCGGCGAAGAGCCGGCGGGTCTCGTCATACTCCTTGCGCTTCGTCGCATCCGAGAGCACGTTGTGTGCCTCAGACACCGCCTTGAATCGTTCACCGGCGGCGGGGTTGTCGGGATTCGCATCCGGATGCAGATCACGCGCCAACTTGCGATAGGCGCGCTTGATCTCCTCGGGGCTGGCGTCGGAGGAGACGCCCAGCTCCTTGTAGAAGTCCTTTTCGACCCATTCACGCTGGGCCATGTCGCGTCACCTCCTTTCACCTTCCGCTATTCCTGTTGTGCTGATTCTGTGCCCTAGTGACCGAAGGTGTCCGCGTTATCGTCGGTGTCGCCCGGTTGGGTTTTGGCCGCGCTTTCGGCATCGACGGTGGTGACGGCTGCTGCATCGTTGCCCGCGACCGTGTCGACGACGCCAACCAGGGCATGACGCAGTACGTTTTCGCCCAGTTTGTAGCCCTCGCGCATGACGGTGCCGATCACCGGTTTGGAGCCCTGGCCGCCGTCACCCTCGTGCTGGACGGCTTCGTGCAGTACCGGGTCGAAATCTTCGCCTTCAGCGCCGAACGCCACCAGACCGAGCCCGGTCAGTGCGCTCATCAGCTTGTCGGCGACCGACTTCAGCGGGCCCGACTCCAGATCACCGTGCTTGCGCGCCCGATCGAGATCGTCTAGCACGCCCAGCAATTGGCTGATGACGGTGGCCTTCGCCCGATCCGCCGCGGCCTGCTGGTCTCGCAGCGCCCGCTTCCGGTAGTTGGCGAAGTCGGCCTGCACCCGCTGCAGATCGGCGGTCAGCTCAGCAACCTTGTCGTCGCCTTGCTCCGCCGCGGAACCCGCCGGAGCGGTCCCGCCCGGCGCCCCTTCTGCTTGGGGGCCGGGTGGGACCTGCCGTACTTCTCCGGTCTCGGGATCAATCCGCCGCTTGTCGGTCACGGTCACCGGTTCCTGCGGATTGCCTTCGGTCACTTGGACTCCCGGTCGTCGTCGTCGACCACCTCCGCGTCCACGACATCATCAGCGGAGCCGGGTGAGCCGCCGGACTCGGGGCCGCCGGGCTGCGGGCCGGCCGCCTGGGTGGCTTCGTAGATCGCCTGACCCAGCGCCTGAGATTCCTGGCCCAGCTTCTCCATCGCCGACTTGATCGCCGCGATGTCGGTGCCGCCCAGCGCCGACTTGGCATCGGCGATCGCGGCGTCGACCTTGGACAGCGTCTCTTCGGGAACCTGCGACCCGCCCTCGGCCTCGCGCTGCTCGGTGACGAACTTCTCCGTCTGGTAGACCAGCGATTCGGCCTGGTTGCGTACGTCAGCCTCTTCGCGACGCTGACGGTCCTCGTCGGCGTGCGCCTCGGCATCCTTGATCATCCGGTCGATCTCTTCCTTGGAAAGGCCGGAGCCCTCCTGGATCTTGATCGTGTTCTCCTTGCCGGTGCCCTTGTCCTTGGCCGTGACGTGCACGATGCCGTTGGCGTCGATGTCGAAGGTGACCTCGACCTGGGGCACGCCGCGCGGAGCCGGCGGCAGACCAGTCAGCTCGAAGCTGCCGAGCAGCTTGTTGTGCGAAGCGATCTCGCGCTCACCCTGATAGACCTGGATCTGCACCGACGGCTGGTTGTCATCGGCCGTGGTGAAGGTCTCCGATCGCTTGGTCGGGATGGTGGTGTTGCGTTCGATGAGCTTGGTCATCACGCCACCCTTGGTCTCGATACCGAGACTCAGCGGTGTGACGTCAAGCAGCAGAACGTCTTTCACCTCACCCTTGAGCACACCGGCCTGCAGGGCGGCACCGACCGCGACGACCTCGTCGGGGTTGACACCCTTGTTGGGCTCCTGGCCGCCGGTCATCTCCTTGACCAGCTCCGACACCGCGGGCATGCGGGTGGAGCCACCGACCAGCACGACGTGATCGATATCGGACACCGGGATACCGGCATCCTTGATCACCGAATGGAACGGGTTGCGGGTGCGGTCCAGCAGGTCCTGGGTGATCTTCTGAAACTCGGCGCGGGTGAGCTGCTCATCGAGGAACAGCGGGTTCTTGTCCGCGTCGACAGTGATGTAAGGCAAATTGATCGAGGTGCCCTGGCTGGAACTCAGCTCGATCTTGGCCTTCTCGGCGGCCTCACGCAGCCGCTGCATCGCCATCTTGTCCTTGGTCAGGTCAATCCCGCTGGTGCCCTTGAACTTGTCAACGAGCCATTCGACAACGCGGTCATCCCAGTCGTCGCCACCGAGGTGGTTGTCACCACTGGTGGCGCGGACCTCGACCACGCCCTCACCGATCTCGAGCAGCGAGACGTCGAAGGTGCCGCCGCCGAGGTCGAAGACCAGGATGGTCTGTTCCTTCTCGCCCTTGTCCAGGCCGTAGGCCAGTGCCGCGGCAGTCGGCTCGTTGACGATGCGCAGCACGTTCAGGCCGGCGATTTGGCCGGCTTCCTTGGTCGCCTGACGCTGGGCGTCGTTGAAGTACGCCGGCACCGTGATCACCGCGTCGGCGATGTCCTCACCGAGGTAGCTTTCTGCGTCGCGCTTCAGCTTCATCAGCACGCGAGCACTGATTTCCTGGGCCGTGTAATTCTTGTCGTCGATCTCCACTGACCAGTCGGTGCCCATGTGTCGCTTGACCGAACGGATGGTGCGGTCGACGTTGGTGACCGCCTGGTTTTTGGCGGGCTGGCCGACGAGCACCTCGCCGTTGCGCGCGAAGGCGACGACGGACGGGGTGGTCCGTGAGCCCTCTGAGTTGGCGACGACAACTGGGTCCCCACCCTCGAGAACTGCGACGACCGAGTTGGTGGTCCCGAGGTCGATACCGACCGCACGAGCCATAGTGGTTCCTCCTGATTGAGTAGAGCTTCTTCTTTTTGGTGGCACTATGCTGAGTGAACCTCGCTCAAGCCTGCCCCGGAGGGTGTTGGCCTGTCAACCCAGTATTGAGTCTGGGTCACTCAACTTGCCGATCATGCTAACGATTGGTGTCGGGAGCTTGTTCCCGGGGGCCTTACGATTTCTTTGACGGTCTTGGCTCCGGCGGTGACCAGGCGAGATGGCGCCTCAACCCAAATTCGCCGTGTCGCCAAAATGACGTTCTCGTTAATTACACCTGCGTAGATCAACTAAGAAGTACCGTCAGCTCTGTCCAGTACACGTGTCCCGGTTCCTCCCCGAGAAGGGCGAAGCGTTATGACTGCTCCGTGGGTCGTCGTTGCGCTTCGCGCAACCCCAGACTGTTGCTCTTACCCGCGATGAAGGCCAGCCGCTCGCCGTCACGATTTTCCTGGTGGCACGAGTGGGCCGCGCCCCTCTGGATCGGTTGCAACTTCTCCGCCTGGACGCGCCTGCTGATCCATAACCGCTTCGCCGTGCACTGGAGCCGCTGGCACTACGCGGTGCTCTACACGGTTCTCAGCGTCGTCAATTCGTTTCTGGGGATGTGGCAAAGGATCGTGTTCGACAGGCGAGTCGCTAACACGGCGATTGCCGATGCGCCGATCTTCATCGTGGGGCACTGGCGTACCGGGACAACCATGCTGCACGAGATGATGGTCCTCGACGATCGCCACACTGGTCCCACGACTTACGAATGCATTGTGCCGCACCACTTTCTGCTGACCCAGCGGTTTGCCCGATGCGCGGAATTTCTGACGTCGAAGCATCGCGCCATGGACAACATGGACTTGAGCATGGCGCATCCGCAGGAAGATGAGTCTGCGTGGTGCATGCTGGGGCTGCCATCGCCCTACCTGACCATCGCGTTCCCGAACCGGCCCACCCAGGACGAGCGGTATCTGGACATGGACCAGCTGACATCGCGAACTGGAAACCTGGAAACGGACCCTGCACCGGTTCGTTCAGCAGGTGTACTTCCTCCGCCGTAAGGCAGTGATACTCAAGAGTCCGACGCATAGTTTCCGGATCAAGGTGCTGCTGGAGATATTTCCGCAGGCGAAATTCGTACACATCGTCCGGGATCCGTTCGCCGTGTACCCGTCGACCGTCAACCTCTTCAAAGCGTTCTCCCTGGTGCACGGCCTGCAACGGCCGACCTTCCAGGGATTGACCGAAAACGTGCTGTCCACCTACGTCGACCTGTATCGGAAGTTGGACGAAGGGCGCGAATTCGTAGACCCGTCAAGGTTTTACGAACTGCGCTACGAGGATCTGATCGGCGATCCCGAGGGGCAGTTGCGCAAAATGTACGAGCACCTGGACCTGGGCGACTTCGAGCGCTACCGGCCGCGGCTGCGGCAGTATCTTGCCGACAAGTCGGCCTACCGGACGAACACCTACGAGATGACGCCCGAACAGCGCGCGATCATCGCGGAGCGCTGGGGCGAGTTCATCGATCGTTACGGTTATGGGGCGGCGGCCGAGGATACGATCCTCGCGTGTGAGAAGGCACCCGTCGCAGTGTGATTCAGCGGGCTGCGATTTCCTCGATCAGCTCAAGGACTGCGCGGGTGGCCGCGCTGGTCGACCGGGCCGCAGACGTGGTGACGAACAACCGCCATTCGAGGTTGTAGTCGCTCACCCGGAGCGTGGCCAGGCCGAAATCGTCAATCTCATCGAGAATGGTCCAACTCAGAAAGCCGATGCCCAGACCGTTTCGGATGTAGGTCGCCGCCGTGCCCAGGTCGGCCACCTCCACCGCGACGGTCCGTTCGACGCCGGCGGCGGTGAATGCGTTGTCGATCACGGTTCTGGTGCCGTATCCCGGTGGGCTGTCGACGAACGACATTCCGGCCAACTCGGCCAATGGCACCGAGTCGCGTTGGGCGAGTGGGTGGTCGGCGGGGACCACCAGGAGCAGGGGGACGGCGGCAACGAGTCGGGCGGTCAGGTCGGCCGGCGGAGGCCCCGTGAAGACAAGAAAGGCGACGTCGAGATCGCCGTCGCGGAGTTGGGTGGCGAGTCCCGCCGATCCGGCGGCGGCGGCACGCAAGTGAACCGTCACTTCGGGATGCCGGCTGTGCAGTTCGGACAGCACCGAGGGCATGTCGATCACGCTGATCGACGTCAGAATCCCGACCGTGACGGTGCCGCGAACAGAACCGCGGGTGGCGTTGACGGCGTCCTTGGCCGCGCGGGCGGCGTCCAGGGTTTCGCGGGCGCGGGGTCGCAGCTCCTCTCCGGCCGGCGTCAGCTCCACGCCGGCCGAGCCACGGACAAATAATTCCGCGCCGAGCTCCCGTTCCAGGGCCTTGATCGTCGCCGAGACACCCGATTGGACGACATGCAATTTCTTCGCCGCCTCGGTGAAGCTTCGGTTGTCCGCGACGGCGAGAAAATACTCAAGATGGCGAAGCTCCATCCAGCTATTATCACAGCCCGTGCTAACGGCCATCAGAACATGTCGTTGGCCCTGATGCCGCAGGTCATCGTAGCGTCGACCAGGTCGGCCGGGTCTGACCGTCCGTCGACCATCCCAACCGCCGACTGTGCTGGACGTGCCAATGACTCTGCAAGCTCCCGCCCTCACCAGGACCAGAACGCGCTGGTCGTCTGCCTCCACCGATGACCAGTTCGTCGTCGAGAACCCCGCCACCGGCCGGACCGTCACCGTGGTCCAGGGCGCGGGACCCAACGAGGTAGACCAAGCGATGCGCAAAGCCCACGCCGCACACCTGCGCTGGAAGCAGCGGCCGGCGCGCGAACGTGGCGGCTACCTGCGTGAGATCGCCGCAGTCATCCGCGCCCACGCGGATGAGCTCGCCATGCTCGAGTCACGGGAAATGGGCAAACCCATCGTCCAGGCGCGCGAATTCGACATCGAAGCCGCGATCTCCATCTTCGAATACTTCGGCAGCATGGTGGAGGCCTTGCCGAACCAGGCGCGCGACTACGGCGCTGTCCTCGACGTCACCACGCTGGAACCGTACGGGGTGATCGCCGCCATCGTGCCGTTCAACTGGCCACCCATCCACACCGCGGGAAAGATCGCGCCGGCACTGGCCGTCGGTAACGCGGTCGTGCTGAAACCACCGGAGCAGACTCCCTCGGTGGTGCTGCGCATGGTGGAACTGATCCAATCGGTACTCCCGGACCGCGTGGTGCATGCCGTGCCCGGCCGGGGCGAGGTGGGTGCCGCTCTCGCCGGACACCGGCTGGTGGGCAAGGTCTCTTTCACCGGATCACCGCGGACGGGCTCGGCGGTAATGCGCAATGCGGCCTGCAACCTCACCCCGACGCTGATGGAGCTGGGCGGAAAGAACCCCCTGGTCGTCTTCGACGACGCCAACATGCACGAGGCGCTGCTGGCCGCCGTCGACGGTGGCTTCTTCAACCAAGGCGAAGCGTGCACAGCGTCGTCGCGAATCCTGGTGCAGGACACGATCTATGACGAGTTCGCCGCGAAGCTGTGCAAGGCGGTGAAACGGCTGCGGGTGGGCGACGGCGCCGACCCCACGACCGACGTCGGGCCCTTGGTCACCCGGGCGCAGCAGAAACAGGTCCTGGACTACCTCAAGCTGGGCGTGGCCGAAGGCGCGCATATCGCCGCCCAAGCGGCGCTGCCCGACGATCCCCGGCTGGCCGACGGCTTCTACGTCGCGCCGACCGTGCTGACCGACGTGACTCCGCGCATGCGGATAGCCCGGGAAGAGATCTTCGGTCCGGTAGTCACCCTGATCCCGTTCACCGACGAAAGTGAGGCGGTGCGGATCGCCAACAGCACCCCGTTCGGGCTGGTTGCGGCGGTGTTCACCCAGGATGGCGATCGCGCACTGCGGGTCAGCCGGCAGATCCGGGCCGGCGCCGTCTTCGTCAACAACTACGTACGGATTGCCATCGGCACCGGATTCGGCGGGGTCGGCCACAGCGGTTTCGGCCGCGAGCATGCCGAGGAGACCCTGGCGGAATACGGGTACACCAAGACCATCCGGTGGGCCGCCAAGCGCGACGAGCTGCCGTACTGGACCGCCGCCACCCGAGTGCTGGAGAGCTAAGGACACCCATTTGCGGACCATCGCACTCGAAGAGCATTACGCCACAGCGGGATTTCTGCGCGGGCCAGGCAGCTGGCTCGCGTCGCGCGCGGGCGTGATCGAGGCTATCGCCGATCTCGGTGACGGCCGCATCGCGGCGATGGACGACGGCGGCGTCGATCTGGCGGTGCTGTCGCTGGCCGCGCCTGGCGTCGAGCAGCTGGACGGGCCGAAAGCCGTTGAGCTGGCCCGCGAATGCAACGACGAACTCGCCGCGGCGATCAGCCGGTACCCCGATCGGCTGGCGGGCTTCGCGACCGTGCCGATCAGCGCACCCGACGAGGCGGCCGACGAGCTGGAGCGAGCGGTGCGCACGCTCGGCTTCCCCGGCGCAGTTATCAACGGGCACAGCCAAGGTCGCTACCTGGACGACGCCTTCTTCGAGCCGATTCTCGACCGCGCGGCCGCGCTCAACGTTCCGATCTACCTGCACCCCACGATCCCGCCGGCGGCCGTCATCGAGTCGAGCTACGCGGGGTTTTCCGCCGAGGTGACGTTTGCGCTGGCGACAGTGGGCTGGGGTTGGCACATCAACACGGCCACACACGTGCTGCGATTGATTCTCGGCGGCGTATTCGACCGCTATCCGGAGTTGCAGATCATCATCGGGCACATGGGCGAAGGGACGTCGTTCATGCTGCCGCGGTTCGACGCCACGCTGAAGCCGGAACTGACCGGGCTCAAGCACCCGGTCAGCACCTACCTGCGGCAGAACCTGCACTACACCTTCGCCAACTTCAACGACGAAGCGATGTACGCCAATCTGGTTTCACAGGTGGGTATTGAGCGGGTGGCGTTTTCCGCCGACTACCCGTTCGGGTCGATGAAGACCGCTACCGCCTTCCTGGACAAGCTCCCCCTGACCGACGACGAGCGGGCGCGCATCAGCCACCGCAACGCCGAGAAGCTGCTCGGTCTGTGACCCGCGGGTGCCCGCCCATCCGTAACACTTTGCTATCGGCGACATTTCAAAAGCGCGTCGCCGCGGTAGCTTGCCCCACCTCGTGCGTAATCTACGTCTGACATCTCAGATCTGGGGAGCGACGCGTGCTGTTATCCCGAAATGCACGGCGGGGCCTGGCGGGTGGTTCGTTGGTGCTCGCGGCCCTGCTGGCTAGTCCCGTGCTGATTTCGGGCTGCAGCTCCGTCATCGAGGGCAGGCCGGTCGCCACACCGGGCACCGGACCGACCGAACCTTCGTTCCCGACGCCGAGGTCGAGTACCGCGCCGTCGCCGTCGAACCCCATCGCGGCCCCTCCGACCTCTCCGGCGAGCCCGACCGTGCCGGCCGGTGTCATTCCGCTGCCGCCCGACCAGAACGGCTACGTCTTCATCGAGACCAAGTCGGGCGTGACTCGCTGCCAGATCAACAAGGACAGCGTCGGCTGCGAGGCACCGTTCACCGACTCCCCGCTGCAGGATGGCGAGCACGCCAACGGTGTCCACATCACCTCCGGCGGCTCGGTCGAGTGGATATTGGGCAACCTGGGCGCCATCCCCGCCGTACCCATCGACTACAAGACCTACGACGCGCAGGGCTGGACGATCGTCGCTTCCGAAGCCGGCACCCGCTTCACCAACGCAAAAACTGGGCACGGCATGTTCGTCAGTCTCGAGAAGGTCAACACGTTCTGAGCCGCCGCAAGGGCGATGCGGGTAGGCGCGTACGCGAACGGCTAGTGGTGGCCGCCGCTCTCGCTGCCACCGCTCGAGCTGCTGGAACCACCCGAACTACTCTCGCTCCCACCGCTAGAGCTGCTGCTGCCACCGCTACTCTCGCTGCTGCCACCTGAGCTGCTGGAACCACCAGAGCTACCGCCGCTCTCGCTGCCGCCACCGCTCGAGCTGCTAGAACCACCAGAGCCCACCGGCCCACCACCGCCGGAGGGTTCGCCACCGCCTGCAGAGCTGCCGCTTGCGGGAGGCCCACCTCCGCTGGGGGTTCCGCCACCACCGACCGGCCCACCGCCGCCAGAGGGTTCGCCACCGCCTGCGGAGCCACCGCCACCGCCGGGGCCACCACCACTAGGGGCTCCGCCGCTGGGGGTTCCGCCGCCACTGGGACCACCGCCGGATGGTGTACCGCCCTGGGGCGGCCCGTCACCAGGAGTCCCGCGGCCCGGAGCCGGGCCGCTACCGGGCCCGCCACTTTGCGGCCCACCACCGCCAGGATTCCCGCGGGTGGGGCCGGGGCCGTTGGCAGGCCCACCGGGCCTGCCGCCAGGGCCGTCAGGGCCGTCAGGGCCGCCCGGATTGGTCCATGGCCCTTGCCCCGGGGGGGTTTGGTGGGGTGGCGGCGGGACGCGGACCGGCGGCGGGACGCGGACCGGCGGCGAGACGTGGATCGGCGGCGCCTCGACCACGGGCGGACTTGCCGGCGGGTCGGGCAGGTAAACCGGCGGCACGGGAATGGGCGCTATCGGCGGGAGCACCACCGGAACCGGCACGGCTGGGGCTGCGGGAAGCGGAGCTACGGGCGGTGGGGCTGGGGGAACCGGGGCCGCGGGCACCGAAGCTGCCGGCGGTCCGCCTGCGGGCGGGCTCAGGGGCTTGGGTGGTCCCGCCTTCGTAGCCGCCACTGGCCCGAGTTCAGGCACGAGGACCTCCTGGACCGGGGCGATGAGGTCGTGGATCGGGGCGGGCAGCAAACCGACCGTCGTCCGGATGCCGAGGCTCAAAGCGACCTCTAGTGCCAGCGCCGCGCTAAAGCCCGCGACAGCCAACAGAGTCCCGACTAGAAGGGCCGGCCTGCGTCGCGGTCCGCTCTCACCCGGAGCGCCGATGACGACAGTCGGGGCATTGGCCTCGTCGTCTGCCACTGCGCTATAGGCGAGGTCCTCATCGCCTTGCGCGGCGCCCGTGAAGCTCAGATATTCGGGTAGGGCAGACATGTCGATCGAGCCCGTGCCGGGGTCTTGTGCGTAGGCCATCACGCCAGTCGACGACGCAAGCACGTTCGCGGACGCCAGGGCGGCTCCTCGGGCCAGAGCTGTCTCGGGCTCCTCCGGCGCGTTCACGGTAAGCGACGTCGCCTCTTCCAATTGCGGCTTGATCGGCGCGATGTCGACACCGCAGCCGATCACAAACAGGCCGCCGGGGCGCGTTGGCAATTCGTCGAGCCCGGCGACCATCTCCATCAGCTCAGCGGTGGCAACCTGACCGGAAGCGCTAATCACGTGTTCTTCGTGGACATCGGCGATGGAACCGTCGGAGGTCTCCACAACGGCCAAAGTCGCAGTGCCGGGCTCCAGGAAAAGCACCGCAGTACGCTCGTAACCCATTGCCCCGCCGACAAATTGAGTCAGAGCAGTCGCAGCCAGGAACGCAGAGACCAGCATGACGTTCTCAACTTTGTGGGCGGCCAGCGCGTCGCGTAAAGCTGCCGCTTCGAGTTGGTCGGTGCAGGCCACTCCGACCGAGGACAGGTCAAGGCCGGCGCCGGCCGCATCTTCGCGGGTGCCCAGGATGGCGGCGACCACTCGATCCGACGCACTGACGGTGGGTGCGTCGTCGGCAGCGGCGACGGCGAACTCGTTCTCGTCTACCGTGGCGCCGTCAGCATTTTCGCCTTGCAGCAGGACGATCTGAACCGAGGCTGGCGCCATCGACACTCCAAGCACGATGTCCACTACCCACGCCTCCCAAAATCTTGGCGGCCAGCCATGGCCAGGGCGGAGGAAAGACCACGTGGACCGCTAACTGATCGTCGCCGGGGAAGCTGTGCCGGAATCCTGCCGCAGTTGTGTAGGCCTTATGAGTTCAGGTAGTGACGAGACGGCATGGACTCCACAGGGCGCAGTCGACGACTTCTGCACCGGACTGACAGCTGATGTCAGTACGATCGGTGCCGTGGTAGGCCCCCCGGACGACTTCGACAATCAGCCGACCCGGCATCGAGATGTCGGCAGGGGCGATCCTCCGCCATCCGGTGAACCGCCAGCTCCCGCTCCCGAGCAATTCGAGCCCCCCGAATCACTGGATCCTTTCGACGAGGAGACCGAGCCCACCGAGTGGTATCGCAGGCCCGTGGTGCTCATCGGCTGGGGCTTGATCGTTCTGATCCTGATCGCGCTGATCGTTTACGGCATCATCGAGCTCATCGGAGACCAGGGCACCGGTACCACCCCGAGCAGCACGACCACGCCGTCGACCACCACCTCCACGACGCCACCCACCACGACGACCACGACCACGACCACAACCCCGCCGTCGACCACCACCACGACCATGGCGCCGCCCACCAGCAGCGCCGTCCAGCCGCCCGCCCACCAGCCGCCCCAGGAACCTACGCATCGGCATCACTGGCCGTCGTGGCTACCGACGACCATCCCCGCCTTGCCCTAACGAGCCGGTTGCAATGAGGTCAATGTTTGGCGGCCGATCGGAAGCTGCGCGTGTGGAACCCGCGTCCGCCTCGCCCTCGCCAGTAGTCTCGGCGACCATGGCAAGGCAAGCGCCGGCGGACTATTTCGTCGACGACGACCCGACCGTCTACATCCATTACGGTGACGACGAATCCGGCAGCGCAGCGCCCGAGCCCGACGACCCGATTCCGGGTTGGCGCAAACCAATTCCGTTGGTCGGGTGGGGCACCCTCATCGCGGTGCTCATCGCCCTGATCGTCTGGGGCATCCTCCAGCTGATCCACGGCGCCCCGCCGCAGGAACCAATCATCCCGACCCCAGCGATCACGCGGCCGTCGAGTGCCGCGACCACGACTCCGACGGCCCCGCCGTCGAGTGCGGAAACGACTCCGACGGATGCGCCGACGGCATCCACCGAGGACTCACTCACGTCGACCGCCCCGACCGCCCCGACCACACCGACCACCCGGACCACACCGACCACCCGGTCGAGCGAGGCGTACCCGTTCCCGCAACTGCCGTCGGTGATCACGCTGCCCGCGCTGCCTGGGCTACCCACCGAGATCACGTTGCCGCCCGGCCTGTGAAAAGGGCTCCCACCTAGACTCTCGGGAACCCACAGTCACAGTTACGACAACACACAGGGGTATGCCAGATGAGCGAGTCGATCGGTTTGTCGATCGGGGTTGCGAACCTGGTCGCGGCCCGCGCGGGTGGCGATGCGGTGACTCGCAGATCTGTTCTGACGCTGTTCGATCAGAGCGCATCCGAAGTCGGTCTGCCGGAAGAAAATCCGGACCCGGCCGGAGCCGGCCTGGTGATGCGGGGATTCGTCGAACGGGTGGGTGACCGAACCCCATTGGTGGCAGCCGACGGGACGAAGTATCTCGGAGATGCGCTGACGGTCGAAGCGCTCGAGGCGATGGCGCGCGCTGTCGACTACGGGACGCCGGTCACTATCGCAGTCCCCGCGTATTGGTCGCAGGAGCAGTCCGCGGCGCTACGTGAGGAGTTTTTTGCGCAGCCGGGTCTGGCGCCCAACGGCGTGCCGCCGACGCTGATCTCCGACGCCACCGCGGCGCTCACGGCCCTGCGTGCCGGGGCAGACTTCCCGGCCAACGGCGTCGTCGCTTTGTGCGACTTCGGCGCCAGCGGCACCTCCGTGACACTGAGCGATGCCGGGTCGGACTTCCGGCAGATCGGCCCGTCGGTCCGATACCGCGAATTCTCCGGCGACGCGATCGACGAGCTCCTCCTCGACCACCTGCGCGAAGGCGTTCCGACTGACACCAGCGGCGGCCTGGCCAGCACGACGCGGATGGGGTCACTGGCCCGCCTGCTCGATCAATGCCGACGCGCCAAGGAGGATCTGTCGGCAGCGACGGTCACCACGGTCCCGGCGGTGACCGGTGAGGATGTCGAACTGTCCCGCAACGACTTCGAGGAACTGATCTCCGGACCGCTGGACCAATTCGTCGCGACCGTCGAAGACGTCCTGCGCCGCAACGATATTCCGAAGTCAAACCTGGCCGCTGTGGCCATTGTCGGCGGCGGCGCCGCTGTCCCGCTGCTCACCACCCGCCTTGCCGAACGTCTCGAGGTGCCGATCCACACCGCGCCGCAACCTGGGTTCAGCGCCGCTATCGGAGCGGCCACCTTCGGTCAGCAGCACCCCGCGGCACGCGTGGCTGCCAGTCCCCCCGTCGAGAACCCGACGCAATTGGCGAGCGCTGCGCCAGCCGACATGACTCAAATGCTCCCGGGCGCCCGGATCGAAGAAGAGGGCCCCCTGGCGTGGTCGGAGGACGAAGAAGAGGACGATCCCGTCCCCTACACCGGACCCGAACACAGCGGCCAATACGTCCGGGACGCAATGGAATTCGAGGACGCGGACGACGATCCTTACGCCGAAGCCACGCCGCTGCCGTGGTACAAGCGCCCCGCCCTGATCTTGAGCCTGGCCGCTGCGGGCGCTGCAATACTGATCGCCGTCGTGTTGGCGTTGACCCTGGGCGAGGAGAGCCCCAGCCCGGTCCGGACCCCGCCGAGTCAACCGACGGCACCGCCGCCGGAGCAGACCGTGACCATCACCGACACCCCCACCGGGACGCTGACCGCACCACCACCGCCACCACCGTCGACGACCACCACGCAGGCGCCCGTGACGACCACCGAAGTGCCTACTACGACATATCAGCCGCCGCCCACCACGACGTATCAACCGCCTGTCACCACGACACCACCGCCGCCCACGACGACCTTTACGCCACCCGTGGAGCCCACCCGCGAGCGGCGCTGGCCGTGGCGGCGCTACTGAGGCTGGACGTTGGACATGTCGTAGCCGTGCGCGGCGAAGTCGGCCACCATCGCCTCGGCGCTGCGCACCGCGGCGCGGCACGCCTTGGTGGTGAACGGATCGTTGAGCGGATGCTCGGCGCGGCGTCGCCAGCGTTGCGCCGCAGCGAATGCGGCCCGCGGGCCCTCGCGCGGGACGGCGTGGGGATCCTCGGGATTCAGACCCAGCCTGCTGGCCGGCCGGGTGCCCGATCCGCCGACGATGCGGCGCAGTGAAGCGATCTCTTCCTCATTCAATGTCGTTGGGCGAGAATGTAATTGGCCGAGCAGGCGAAGCTCCTCGAAAGCATGGGTGTCGCCCAGCAACGGGTCGATATCGGCGATGACGTAGGGCGTCGCCACGATCGGGAACGCCTCCACGAACCGGCGCAACGACACCAGCGCGGTGTGCGCCTTGAGCATGTCGGAACGCTGCGCGAATTGCTGATCGATGACCGCACGCAGCGCGACCAGCCCACTGCGCTCCAGCAACTCGTCGGCCAGCCCCGCTGCGTCGCTGACTCCGGCGGCCAGCACCGCGATCGAAATCCGTAGGCCGAACATGCCGAACCGCTCCAGCAGTTGGGCGCGGGTTGCCGCGTCCACGGGCAGCGGGCTGTCGGGCCGGACGAAGCGATCCACACTCAACATGGCCTTGCCGAGCTCGGCCTTATCGGCGGCGGCGAGCTTCTGCAGCGCGATGAACTCACTTTGCCGTAGCGTGCGCGCGGTCAGCGCCAGCAGCCCGGACACCGGCACCACGGCCTGGCAGATGCCCGTCTGATTCATCTCCTTGGTGAATCGCTGCGCCACATCGGCCGCCGACAGCATCGCGTCGATCCGGCCCGCGCCGATCTCGTCGGCCCGCGAGGCCACCCCGACGATGCCCAGCGCGCCCGCCGACCCGCCGACGAGTTGCCCGATCTGCTTGAGCAGGGCGACATCTGCGGCGTTGAGGGTGCGTAACAGGAACACCACCGCATCCACCCGCGGCACCCCGTCCGGCGGTACCAACAGCCGCAGCGTGCGTTCGGAGGCCTCGCGCGTCAACGACGACGTTCCCGGGGTGTCGATGATGGTGGTATCGACAAGCTCTTCGGCGGGCCATTCGACGTCCAGGTCGGCCACGTCGGCGGGGTTGAGCCTGCGGAAGTCGAAGCTCAGCCCGCCTTGTGGTCCAGCGCTGTGGCTGATCGGCACATTGGAATGCCTTCCGCCCCAATGGTTGGCGGTGACCTTCGGGGTGGGGCCGTGCCGGAACCACGTCACGATCCGGGTGGCCTCGGTGGCATCGGTCGGGGCGATGTCTTGTCCGACCAAAGCGTTGAGCAGAGTGGACTTGCCGGCCTTGAGCGTGCCGGCCAGTGCGATGCGGATCGGTTCGTTCAGCCGCGCGCCGATGCGATCCAGTTCGTAGAAAACCTCGGGCCGTTGCCGGTACGCCGGCTCACCGCGGTAGGCCTGGATAGTCCCGCCTAGAATTGCACGGACTCGATCGCTAGTGCTCACACCCGTCCTACGGTCACCTGTGGCGTCAGTTTGTCCACATTGTCGGTGACTTGGTTCAGGATATTCAACTGCCGCTCGAGTTCACGGACCTTGTTGTCGCGTTCGGCTTCTTCGATATGCGCCGCGGCGACGGTGGACTGCAGCGATTCGTTGAGCGAACGGGTGATCTCGTTGGCGATGTCGCGATAGTGGTCGCGCAGCGTGCGATGGATGTCCTTGAGCCGGTCGCGAGATTCCTTGCCAACCACGAACGAGATGTCGTCGACAAAGCGTCGCACATTCGTCTTGGCCTCGGCACGCGCCCGCAGCAGCCGGTTCTCCTTGTCCTCCTTGTAGGCCATGCGGCCAAGGATCAGCCCGGCGCCGACGGACAACGGGTTGAACAGGCCCAGTCCCGCTACCGAGGACAACATGCCGATCATCACCACACCGCCGTACGAACCGCGCAGCCCGCTAACCACTTTCTGGCCTTTGCCGGCCGGCTTGGACTCCAGTTCGGACAGCGACTTGAGCCGGCCGAAATCCTCGCCCATCGCGTGTTGGCTCAGCTCGGGAGTCAGCACCGAATCCAGTCGCGAGGCGGCGAATGAACGTGCCACGTCGTCGGCCAACTCCTCGGCGCGTTGGTAGGCCCACACGAAGTTGTCCCCGACGGCGGTGGCGACCGCGTCTTCCACGTCGCTGCCGATCTCGGCCCAATGCCGAGTCGGGTCACACGAATCGATCTGGCGTTCGATGTCCTCGGTGAGCGAGCGGAAGCGGGCCCGCATGTCGTGGTCGACGTCGGTGCTCAAGTCGGTGAATCCATCGTTGAGCACCTGCTGCCACAGGGCCGTCTGTTCCAGCGCATCCAGCGCGTCGCGCTTGCGTCGCTCCAGGTCGTCGCCAAGTCGGTCTCGAAGCCCCGGATCGTTGACGACCGCGAGCTCTGAGCCCACAGACATCGTCAAATGCTTTGCAGCCGAACGGATATCGAGGAGTACCTGGTCGCGCGTCCGGTCGGTCTCGCGGGAGAGCACTTTCTCGCTGAGAAATTTGACGATCGCCGGGAAGTTGGACTCCTCGTTGAGTTCGGTGTCGTTGAGCGTGACGGCGTGGCTCCGCAGCAGCGACGAGACCGGCAGAATCGGCATCGGTACGCCGGCGCGCTGCAAGTGCGCGGTGTTCGCGCCGACGATGTCGCGCCAGTGCGGATAGAGGTCGGTTTTGGTGGCCGCCAACACCCCGACCGGGCAGATCCGGTGTGCCTGCCGGATGAACCACATCTCCGGTTCTGTCAATTCCTGGCTGGTGTCGCTGACCATGATCAGCGCATCCGCGTTCGGCAGCAGACCAAGGGTCGCCGACAAGTGCGGCTGCCCGTGACCCCCCACCCCGGGGGTGTCGATGAACGCCAACCCACCTTGCAGCAGCGGGCTGGGCGCACCGATCTCGACGCGCAGCACTTCGCGGCTGCCGGCTTGCGGCGCTCGTCGCAGATCGGTGTTGATGTCGTCGATCGGGATGTCGACGGCCGCGGATTCGCCGTCGGGCCCTGCTGCCACGACCAGCCGGGCCGACGGCGGCTCGCCGTGGCTGACGACGGTGATCACCACGGTGGCCTCGTCGTCGCCTACTCGCGCTACCGGCAGGTTGAGCAGCGAGTTGAGCAGCTGACTCTTGCCCTGTTTGAGCTGCCCGGCGATCACCACCCGGATCTGCGGGTCGGTGATGCGCTCGCGGGCGCGCGCTAGTCGCTCCGCGAGGTCATTGCGGTCGTTGAGCTCGGCGATGGCGATGGTGTGGTCGATCAACTCGACGATCACGCTGACCCGTCTCGGGTCACTGGGTTGAGTCACCGCGCTGCCCCACTTTCTCGCATCTGCGCTTACCGTATGCGCGCGAATCGGCGGGGATCAAAAGGTCCCCGCCGATTCTCTCTAACAATCAGTTATCCGTGCGGGCCGCCGACGTGCGAGGGCGCGGGATGCGGCGCCGGCGCGGGCGCGTGCACCGGGGCCGGCGCGTGCGGAGTCCCCTCGAACACCGACGGGCTGTGCGGTGCTGGGGCCGGCGCGTGCTCGACCGGTGCAGGCGAGTGCTGAACCGGCGCGTGCTCGACCGGAGCGGGCGAATGCTGAACCGGGGCGGGCGAATGCTCGACCGGAGCCGGCGAGTGCTGAACCGGGGCCTGTTGCGCCGGTTCGTGGATCACCGGTGCGCCTGCGCCGCCATGCCCGGCAGGACCGCCGGAGCTGGCAGGCCCGCTGGAGCCCCCACCCTGGATAACGGAGCCCGGGTTGGACGGTGGCGTCGCGTGACCGCCAACCGAGCCCCCGGCACCGCCGCCGCCCTGGATTACGGGGCCCTGTCCGGCCGGACCGGTGGGGCCGTGCTGAGCTGCGACGCCGCCGACGGCGACATTGCCACCCCCGCCCAGCGTGGCGCCTTCCTGGCCGAGGATGCCGCCGTGAGCTCCACCGCCAGCGCCCCCACCGATGCCGCCGCCGGCAGACCCCCCGCCCGGGACGGCGCCGCCGATCGCCGCGTTGCCGCCGGCGCCCACGTGGCCGCCCATACCCGCACCACCCGCAACTGCGGGAACCGCGGATTGCGGCGTCGCGTGGCCCAACGCGGTGCCCTCGCCGCCCAACATGCCGGTGCTGCGTGCACCCCCGATGCCAAGGCCAGCGCCGCCAGCAGCGGCGGCACCGCCTTGACCACCGACGCCGACGCCTCCGAGCGGGCCCGCCACGTGAGGAGCGGCCGCACCGTTCAGCGCAGCGCCTTCGCTAGCGATCAACCCCGCCTGACCGCTTGCTCCGGCACCCAGCGCTGCATTACCCCCCGCGCCGGCGAGTGCTCCGACATTGCCGGCACCAGCGAGCTGGCTGCTGGCGCCGAAACCGGCCTGCCCACTCAGACCAGCCTGAGCACCAGCGCCGCCGAATGCACCGACGTTCTGAGCGCCAGCACCGAATCCCCCCTGGCTCGCCAGACCTGCCTGGCTGCCAAAGCCGGCTTGACCGCCCAGACCTGCGTTGCCACCAGCGCCAAAGCCAACACCAGCTTGGCCACCCAGGCCAGCCTGACCACCGGCACCGAAACCACCACCAGCCTGACCACCGGCAAGTGCACCGGCGCCGACCTGGCTACCCGCGCCAAAGCCACCGCCGACCTGGCCACCAGCACCAGCACCAAAACCACCACCGGCACCGACGGCGGCCTGACTACCAGCATCGAAGCCACCGCGGCCGCCTATACCCCCGCCAGCTTGACCACCCACGCCAGCCTGACCGCCAGCACCGAAACCACCACCGACACCGGCGCCGACCTGACTGCCAACACCGAAGCCACCGCCGACCTGGCTACCCGCGCCAAAACCACCGCCGACCTGGCCACCAGCACCAAAACCACCACCGGCTTCACCCGCCAGGCCAACGCCAGCGTGACCGCCAGCGCCGCCGCCGAATCCGCCACCGGTCTGACCGCCGATGCCTCCGCCCAGACCGGCGCCGGCGCGGACACCCCCGCCAAAGCCGGCATTGACCTCGCCGCCCAGACCAAACCCGCCGCCGAAGCCACCGCGGCCACCCAGGCCGGCCTCACTGGCCAAGCCGAAGCCGGTGTGTCCGCCCAAGCCGGCGCCGCCACCGAGACCCAAGCCAGCGCCGCTCTCGCCGCCGAAACCGAGACCGGCCCGGCCACCAAAACCGGTTTGGGCATTTAAGCCGAAGCCAGTCAGGCCGGCACCGCTGAGACCGAAGCCCGTGTGTCCGCCGAAACCACCACCAAGACCAAGCCCCAAGCCGGCATTGACCTCGCCGCCCAGACCAAACCCGCCGCCGAAGCCACCGCCAAACCCGGTACCCGGGCCGAACTCACCCACGCCAGGCCGGAATCCGCCCCAATCGGGGCCAGATCCAGTTCCGAAGCCGGGTCGCCCATCACCCCAACCGTGGTGAGACCCTCCCCAACCAGGCCGAGGGTCACCCCAACCGTGGTGAGACCCTCCCCAACCAGGCCGAGGGTCACCCCAACCGTGGTGGGACCCTCCCCAACCAGGCCGAGGGTCGCCCCAACCGTGGTGGGATCCTCCCCAACCAGGTCCGAAACCGGGGCCAAACTCGCCGGTGCCTGGTCCGAATCCACCCCAACCGGGCTGCCAGCCGAACCCGCCGCCGCCGAACCCACCGCCATACAGTCCGGCGTCGACAGCACCGAGAAGTCCGCCACCCACGTCGCCCACGATCGCGCCGCCAAGGCCGAGGACGGCACCGGCGCCGTCGACAACCGGGGCAATCGCGTCACCCACCAGGGCGCCCGCGTCCTGGGCAACCGCACCAACAAGGCCGGGCCCGTACCCGTAGCCCGGGTCGTACCCCCCGTAGCCGGGGTCATAGCCGCCATAGCCTTGGTCGTAGCCATAGCCCTGGTCGTAGCCTCCGTACCCCGGGGCATAGCCGTACTGGTCGGCCAGCACCTGCTGCAATCCGCCGATCGGGTCGCCTGGACCCAGGGGCACTCCCGGTAGGGCGTTGGCCACCGCGGACGAGAACTCGTCCGGTGCCACGTTGACCAGGCCGGCATCGGTCATGGCCTGCCCGGGACCCGAGACGAAAGCGCGGGCCGCGTCCGGGTTGGAAAACAAATCCAGGATGTATTGGATTAGCGAGTCCATGATCGATTCCCCTTCGATATCCCCTTCGCCGACTAACCGGCGTTCTGCAATACACGCTATGGATTCCGCCTGTGCTCGGAATCGGGGACGGATCCCCCAGCTGGCCGGGCCCCCACCGGGATACGCCAGACCCCCCCGTTAGGGGGTTAGGGGATTTGCAAGGGAACCCCCGCACAGCACCAAAGATGCCCCCATCAGGGGGCCATCAAAGCAGGTCAGGGCCACAATGGTCGACTGCGGACAGACAGATTTATCCGTGCAGACCGAAGTCGTGGTGATCGGGCTCGACGGGGTGCGGGTGGTCGACCGAGTGGTCCCACAGGCTCAGATCGTGCACCGGGAATGCCCCGTGGTCGATCGCACCATCGGGCGTCTCAGTGCCGGAGAGCTGCGCCGATGACCCAGGAAGGTCGATGCCTAGCGGGCGCGGATCGGCCGCCGGCTGAACCGGTGCCGGGATCGTCGGCTGATGGATCATGCTGCCCGCCGGACCGTGCGGATCGACCATCCCCGCGGGGGTGTGCGGCGCGAAGGCATCCAGGGCGGCTGCGGCCGCACCGCTTGCCCACACGTTTGCGTGATCGGCGGCGGGCACTCCTGAGGCAGGGCCGGCGGAAGTGGACATCGACAGCGAATCAGTCACCACGGGAATGAGATTGTTCACGTCGGCGCTGGTCACATCGGTAAGGTGGGCGTCCGCGATGGACTGCACGGGGTTGGTAGCGTAGCGCGCCGCGGCAGCGGGATCACGCACCAGCGAGATGACGAAGTCGAGCAATGAGTTTGCCATTGCGCACATCTCCTTGCCGCACTCTGCCCTTGCCGCTGCCGTTCACGGGGAACGCTCAGCCAATTACCACGATGTTATCGGCCCAGTGGGGCGCTGTGATCGGTGCGCAACCCACCTGCTCTCCGATTGCGTTAGGGGGAGCCACCTTAGGGGAACGGGAGGCTTACGGGGATGGCTACCCGGATACGGGGGTTGGTGCGGTTATGGTGGGAAAACCGCTCCCGAGCACCGGCGAAACACCTATTCAGGGGGTACGCGACATGAGTCCGGCTCCCACCCCGATCCCGGGAGAAGCCATCCAGGCCCTGGCCAACGCGTCGACGGTTCCGGTTAAGCTGTTGATCAGCGGCGGTATCGGGACCGGCAAAACCACCGCTCTCGCCGCAGCTCGCGAGGCGCTGCGGCAAGCCGGGCTGACCGTGCTCACACACTCTCCCCGCGCCGGCGATCCGACCGACGCCGCGCTGGTGATCGACGACGCCCACCTGCTGAGCGAGCCCGAGCTGCGCAGCCTCGCCGAGTGCGTGACCGATCTGCGCACCACCGTGGTGGTGGCCGGCGAGCCGCAGGAGCAGCTGTGCGACCTGACCGTGGCCATGGAACGGGATCGACCGCGCATATCGCTGGGCCCGCTGGCGGTGTCCGAGGACCTTGTGGGCTGCACGGCGGGGCTCGCGTTCCTGGTGCACGCCACGGCTGAAGGCGCACACGCCCCGGTCCAGGCGGCCATGTTCACGCTGATCGCGCGGTTGCGCCGGTTCGACGACCCCGCCCTGGACACCCTTCTGATCATGTCGCTGACCCAGGAGCTGGGGGCAGCCGATGTGGCTGTGGCACTGGGGATTTCGGCAACTGACGCGCACCGACTGGTCGATCGGGCGCGCGCCAGCGGACTGATCGAGCCGTCGCACAGCCCCGAATTCCTGCAGCTGGTGCACGACGCGATCGCCCAGATCGTCGGCAATGCCCACCACCGTGAGATCGAAACCGCGCTGCTGCGTTCACAACTCGACATGTCGACGGTTTCGCCGCAGCTCGCGCTGCGACTCGCCGAACACGGGCTAAAAGACGACCGATTGGCGGCCATTCTCACTCGGCAAGCCGCGGCCGCACTGGGCGAGTCCATCAGGGCCGCACGGCTTTACCAGGCGGCCGTCAACGCCGGCGCCGAAGGGCTGACGTCGCGCGTCGCCGACGCGCTGGCCCGCGCCGGAGACTGCGCCGCCGCGGCAGCACTGGCCGATGGTCTACTCAGCTCCCCCGAGTCCACCGAACGCGCCGCGGCGGTTCGGATCGCGGCCAGCGTCGCAGCCCATGAGGGCAACGCAAACCAAGCGGCGGAATTATTCGGCTGGCTGGGGCCCCAACCGGACGCGGTGGTCGGCGCCGCCGCGGCGATCGTGCTCGCCGCTACCGGTGACCTGGATACGGCACGTGACGCGCTGCGTCTCAAGGATTCCGGTCCTCCGAACATCGCCGCCCGCACGTCGCGCAGTCTCGCCGAGGGGCTGCTGCTGACCATGGACCAGCCGTATCCGGCTGCGATGACGAAACTCAGTCAGGCCGTCGCGGCCGAACAATCCATGAGCGAAGTCATTCCGGACAGCCCGGCGGCACTGGTGACGTTGGCCGCGATACATGGCGGCGACCCGGTCCGCGCCCGCAGCGTGATCGGCCGGGCGGTGCGCGCCGACGGTGACGCGTTGTTTCAGGCTCGGCACACATTGCTGTCGGGCTGGATCAAAATGCAGGACGGGCAGCTGGCGGCGGCCAGCGCGGATGCCGCCGCGGTCGGCTCTGCCGGCTTGCACCGGCGCGACGCATTGTGGGCAGCGGCACTGCAGACGGCGATCGCGCGGCGCAGCGGCGACACCGGCGCGCTGCAGAAGCATTGGTACGCAGGCATGGAAGTGCTCGCCGAGTACTCCGTCGACCTGTTCGCGCTGCTGCCGCTGGGCGAGTTGTGGGTGGCGGGCGCCCGGATACGCCAGGTCGAACAGCTGCGACACGCCCTGGATCAGGCGTTCACTCTGCTGGAATCGCTGGGCAACCCGGCGTTGTGGTCAATCCCACTGCATTGGGCCGGCGTGCACGCGGGAATCCTCGCCAACGTGCCGGAGTTGGTCGCCCCGCATGGACAAGCCCTCGGTGCGGCGGCCGGAGCCAGCACTCTCGCGCAGGCCCTCTCGGGCGCCGGCCGCACCTGGCTACACGTGCTGGCCAACCAGGTCGACGTCGACGAGGTCACCGCGTCGGCCCGGTCGCTCTCGCATGTCGGGCTGACCTCCGACGCGACCCGGCTGGCCGGCCAGGCCGCGCTGCAGACGCCCGACGGAAGAGTGTCCGGCACGATGCTGCAACTAGCCCGGGACCTCAAGTTGCGCGCCGCCCCGGGCGATGTCCCGAGCGAGCCACCCGCCGACGAACCGCAGGGCGCTACCCCGTCGCCACCACGGCAGCCATCGTCGGGATCGCCGCTGTCCCATCGCGAACGCGAAGTCGCTGAACTCCTGCTGCTGGGCCTGCCGTACCGCGACATCGGCGGGCAACTTTTCATCTCGGCGAAGACTGTCGAGCACCATGTCGCCCGGATCCGTCGTCGCCTGGGCGCCGGCTCGCGCTCGGAGATGCTCTCTATGTTGCGTGCCATGTTGGCACCGGAGAGCTAAGCCGCTGGTCAACGGCTTCGACGAACGCCAGTTAGGGGAACCTTTCTCGCGTCGATAGCGGCGCAGATGTCACTATGAGCTAGCAAAGATCGAACGAATATTCGCTGAGTGACGACGCATTGGGGAGACACCTGCTGTGACCACGCAGACGCTCATCAGATTGGTGCTGGGGCTGGGCTTGACCGCGGTCGTGGTCTTGTTTGCACTGAAACGCGTCTGGTGGCTGTTCCGGCTAATCATGTCCGGCCAGCCGGTAAGCGGACGTACCGACAACGTCGGCGCCCGAATCTGGGCGCAGGTCTCCGAGGTGTTCGGTCAGCGCAAGCTGCTGAAGTGGTCCATCCCCGGCCTTGCCCACTTCTTCACGATGTGGGGATTCTTCATCCTCATCACGGTTTACATCGAGGCCTACGGCACCCTGTTCCAACCCAACTTCCACATCCCGATCGTCGGCCGCTGGGACGCGCTGGGTTTCTTGCAGGACTTCATTGCCCTTGCCGTGCTGGCCGGCATCATCACATTCTCAATCATCCGATTGCGCAGCGAGCCAAAGGATTACGGTCGCCAATCGCGTTTCTACGGCTCACACACCGGCGGCGCCTGGCTGATCCTGTTCATGATCTTTATGGTCATCTTCACCTTCGCGATCTTCCGCGGAGCCTCGGCGAATACCGGAACCCTCCCCTACGGCAACGGCGCTTTCTTCTCGCACGCGATGGGCGCGCTCATGCATCCGCTGGGCACAACTGCCAACGAGTGGATCGAGACCTTCGCGCTGGTCGCCCACATCGCTGTGGCGCTGTTCTTCTTGCTCATCGTGCTGCACTCCAAGCACCTGCACATCTTCCTGGCACCCATCAATGTCACCTTCAAACGCCTGCCCGACGGCCTGGGCCCGCTGCTGCCGATGGAGTCCGGTGGCAAGCCGATCAACTTCGAAGATCCCAGCGAGGACGATGTTTTCGGCCGCGGCAAGATCGAGGACTTCACCTGGAAGGCGAACCTCGACTTCGCCACTTGTACCGAGTGCGGGCGCTGCCAGTCGCAATGCCCGGCCTGGAATACGGCTAAGCCCCTGTCGCCCAAGCTCGTCATCATGGACCTGCGCGACCACTGGATGGCCAAGGCGCCCTACATCCTTGGTGAGAAGACCGCCGAGCCGCTCGAGGGTCTGGATCTCGAGACGGTAAAAGAAGAGGGCCACCATGTCCCCGAGTCCGGCTTCGGCCGGATTCCCGGGCACGGACCCGAGCAGGCAGCCCGCCCGCTGGTCGGCACTGCCGAACAGGGCGGTGTGATCGATCCCGACGTGCTGTGGTCGTGCGTGATGTGCGGTGCCTGCGTCGAGCAGTGCCCGGTGGACATCGAGCACATCGACCACATCGTCGACATGCGCCGCTACCAGGTGATGATGGAGTCGGAGTTCCCATCGGAGCTGTCGGTGCTGTTCAAAAACCTGGAAAACAAGGGCAACCCGTGGGGGCAGAACGCCTCGGACCGCACCAACTGGATCGACGAGGTCGACTTCGACGTTCCCGTCTACGGCCAGGACGTCGAGAGTTTCGACGGCTACGAGTACCTGTTCTGGGTGGGCTGCGCCGGCGCCTACGACGACAAGGCCAAGAAGACCACCAAGGCCGTCGCCGAGCTGCTGTCCATTGCCGGGGTGAAGTTCATGGTGCTCGGCACCGGGGAGACCTGCAACGGCGACTCGGCCCGCCGGTCAGGCAACGAGTTCCTGTTCCAGCAGCTTGCCCAGCAGGCCGTCGAGACCCTGGACGGGGTGTTCGAGGGCGTGGAGACCGTCGACCGCAAGATCGTCGTGAGCTGCCCGCACTGCTTCAACACCATCGGTAAGGAATACCGCCAGCTGGGCGCCAACTACAGCGTGCTGCACCACACCCAGCTGCTCAACCGGCTGATCCGCGACAAGAAGCTGGTGCCGGTGACCCCCGTCTCGCAGGACATCACCTATCACGACCCCTGCTACCTAGGCCGGCACAACAAGGTCTACGAGGCCCCGCGCGAGCTGATCGGGGCCGCGGGAGCCAACCTCACCGAAATGCCCCGCCACGCCGAGCGCAGCTTCTGCTGCGGCGCGGGCGGTGCGCGCATGTGGATGGAAGAGCACATCGGCAAGCGCATCAACCACGAGCGTGTCGATGAAGCGCTGGCCACCAATGCCGCGACGATCGCGACCGCCTGCCCGTTCTGCCGGGTGATGGTCACCGACGGTGTGAACGACCGGCAGGAAGAGGCCGGTCGCAGCGGAGTCGAGGTGCTCGACGTCGCCCAGATCCTGCTCGCGTCGCTCGAGTACGACAAGGCGACGCTGCCGGAGAAGGGCACGGCCGCGAAGGAAGCAGAGAAACGGGCGGCGAAAGCCGAGCCCAAGGCCGCTGCTCCCGCCGCGACGGCACCCGCAGAGGCACCCGCTGAGACCGAGGAACCCGCGGCCGCCGAGCCGGAGCAGTCCACCCAGGCTGCCGCGGCGCCCGCGAAGGGGCTGGGTATTGCGGGCG
This sequence comes from Mycobacterium sp. Dal123C01, assembly GCF_052566995.1. Taxonomy (NCBI): domain Bacteria; kingdom Bacillati; phylum Actinomycetota; class Actinomycetes; order Mycobacteriales; family Mycobacteriaceae; genus Mycobacterium; species Mycobacterium sp. Dal123C01. The sequence goes on from NZ_CP199580.1 coordinate 724,492, forward strand.
GGGCCAAGAAACCGGGCGGCGCCAAGAAAACAGCGGCACCCGCCGCCGAAGCGCCGGCCGCCGAGCAGACCACCGAAGCCGCAGAAGCCAAAGCTCCCGCCGCACCCGCCAAAGGCCTAGGTATTGCGGGCGGGGCCAAGAAACCGGGCGGCGCCAAGAAAACAGCGGCACCGGCGGCCCAAGCACCGGCCGCCGAGCAGACCACCGAAGCCGCAGAAGCCAAAGCTCCCGCCGCACCCGCCAAAGGCCTAGGTATTGCGGGCGGGGCCAAGAAACCGGGCGGCGCCAAGAAAACAGCGGCACCGGCGGCCCAAGCACCGGCCGCCGAGCAGACCACCGAAGCCGCAGAAGCCAAGGCTCCCGCCGCGCCCGCTAAGGGATTGGGCCTGGCCGCCGGCGCCAAGCGACCCGGCGCCAAGAAAACAGCGGCCCCGGCCGCGCAGGCCGCGGAGCCACAGGCCGAACCAAAGGCCCCGGCCGCTGAGGAAGCCGCGGAACCGCAGGTGGAGGCCGCGGAGCCCAAGGCGCCGGCGGCCCCGGTGAAGGGATTGGGTATCGCCGCAGGTGCCAAGCGCCCCGGCGCCAAGAAAGCCGCGCCCCCGGCCCCGGCGGCCGAAGCCCCCGCGGCCGAAGCCAAAGCCGAGGCGCCCGCGCCCGACGAGCAAAAGGCGGACGCCAAACCGGAACCGAAGGCGGAGCCGGCCGAGGAGACCAACGGCGACGCGGCGCCCCCGGCAGCACCTGTTAAGGGGCTGGGCATCGCGCGCGGCGCCCGTCCGCCGGGCAAGCGCTGATCACAGATTGGCGTCTGTCAGCAAATTTCAGTGGACAGCAGTGGCACCATAGGTGACGTGACCACTCACCAGCTGCCCGTCCACAACGCCGGCCATATCCGGCAGCGGACGTTCGCGCAGTCGTCCAAGCTGCAGGACGTCCTGTACGAAATCCGCGGCCCGGTGCATCAGCAGGCCGCGCGGCTGGAGGCCGAGGGGCACCGCATCCTCAAGCTCAACATCGGCAACCCGGCGCCGTTCGGCTTCGATGCACCCGACGTGATCATGCGCGACATGATCCAGGCACTGCCCTACGCCCAGGGATATTCCGACTCCAAGGGCATCCTGCCGGCCCGGCGCGCGGTCGTCACCCGCTACGAACTGGTCGACGGCTTCCCGCGATTCGACGTCGACGACGTCTTCCTGGGCAACGGGGTATCCGAGCTGATCACGATGACGCTGCAGGCCCTGCTCGACAACGGCGATCAGGTGCTGATTCCCTCCCCGGATTACCCGTTGTGGACGGCGTCGACCTCGCTGGCCGGAGGCACCCCGGTGCACTACCTGTGCGACGAGACGCAGGGCTGGCAGCCGGATCTCGCCGACCTGGAATCGAAGATCACCGAACGCACCAAGGCGCTGGTCGTGATCAACCCGAACAACCCCACCGGCGCCGTCTACAGCCGCGAAGTCCTCACCCAGCTGGTCGAGCTGGCGCGTAAGCACCAGCTGCTGCTGCTCGCCGACGAGATTTACGACAAGATCCTCTACGGCGACGCCCAGCACATCAGCCTGGCCACACTCGCCCCCGACGTGTTGTGTCTGACCTTCAACGGCCTGTCCAAGGCGTATCGCGTCGCCGGCTACCGCGCCGGCTGGCTGGCGATCACCGGGCCCAAGGACCACGCCGGCAGCTTCATCGAGGGAATCAGCCTGCTGGCCAACATGCGGCTGTGTCCGAACGTTCCCGCCCAGCATGCGATCCAGGTCGCCCTCGGCGGCTACCAGAGCATCGAGGACCTGGTGCTGCCCGGCGGCCGGCTGCTCGAACAGCGCGACGTCGCGTGGACCAAGCTCAACGCGATTCCGGGAGTGTCCTGCGTCAAGCCGGATGGCGCGCTGTACGCGTTCCCGCGGCTGGACCCCGAGGTTTATGACATCGCCGACGACGAGCAGCTGGTCCTCGACCTGCTGCTGCAGGAAAAGATCCTGGTAACGCAAGGCACCGGATTCAACTGGCCGGCACCGGATCACCTGCGCATCGTGACCCTGCCGTGGGCGCGTGACCTGTCGGCCGCGATCGACCGGCTGGGCAACTTCCTGACGAGCTATCGACAGTAATCAGATTCCCGGCGCCTCTACGGTGGACCGGGTGACCCACTCGCACTCGCACAACCTGTCGGCAGGTCCGTCCCCATTTGGGCCACTGCCCGCCAAGATCGTGGTGGGGCTGCTGGCTGCGATCGGGATAGCCGTGATCGCCGCTGCGGTGTTGTTGTGGCCGAGCCGCGAGCGTGTCGACGTCCCGATGCCGTTTCAGAGCGCGACGGGCGGGGCGGTGAGCACCCAGCGCGCGCACGTACTGTCCAGCGGGCTGGGCGACTGCGGCAGCCCGTCGGCCAGTCAGGTACTCACCACAGCGCCGCAGCCGGGAGCTCCGGGCACCGGACGATGCGTGGAAACGCTGGTCGCCATCGATTCTGGGCCGAATGCCGGCGCGAAAACCCTGTTGGAGTCCTCCCCGGGTCCCGGTCAGCCGCAATTCAGGGCGGATGACCACATCCGGGTCATGCGGCAGGTCGACGCCCAAGGCGCCACCACCTATGCGTTTTACGACTTCGAGCGGGGCTGGTCGCTGGTCGCGCTGGGCCTGGCGTTCGCGGTGGTCATCGTGGCTGTGGCGCGCTGGCGCGGGTTGCTGGCTTTGGTGGGCATCGTGGTCGCGTTTCTGGTGCTGGTGGTGTTCTTGCTGCCGGCGCTGCGCGACGGTGCACCCGCGGTTCCGGTGTCCCTGGTGGCGTCGGCGGCGATCCTGTACGTCGTCATCTATCTGGCACACGGCGTCAGCCTGCGTACCAGTGCCGCCTTGTTGGGCACCTTGTCGTCGTTGCTGCTGGCCGCCGGATTATCTTGGGCGGCAATCGGACTGGCTCATTTGACCGGCCTGTCGGATGAACAGAACTCGACGGTCAGCGCGTATCTGGGCAGTGTGTCGATCAGCGGCCTGCTGCTCGCCGGGTTCATCATCGGATCGCTGGGTGTGCTCAACGATGTGACGGTGACGCAGGCTTCGACCGTCTTCGAGCTCGCCCATGTCGGCGGCGACACCTCCCGGCGAGCGATATTCCTGAGCGCAATTCGGGTGGGACGCGATCACATCGCCAGCACGGTGTACACCCTGGTGCTGGCTTACGCCGGCAGCTCGCTGCCGCTGCTGTTGCTCTTCAGTGTCGCCAACCGGTCGCTGGGCGACGTGTTGATCAGCGAGAGCGTGGCCATCGAACTGGTGCGCTCCGCGGTCGGCGGAATCGCGCTGGCGCTGTCGGTGCCGTTGACGACGGCGATCGCCGCGGTGCTGGCCAAACCGGGCCCCATTAGCTCAAGTCAGCCCCGTTCCATCAGCTCCAGCAGGTAGCTCCCATACCCAGACTTGACCATGGTGTGTGCGCGTTTCGCCAGCTGCTCGTCGGTGATCCAGCCCTGCACCCAAGCGATCTCCTCGGGAACGCCGACCTTCAGGCCCTGCCGACGTTCCAGGGTGCGGACGTAGTCGCTGGCATCCAGCAGTGAGTCGAACGTTCCGGTGTCCAGCCAGGCGGTGCCGCGGGTCAAGACCTCGACCGAGAGCCGGCCGCGGTTGAGGTAGATCTGGTTGACCTCGGTGATCTCGTACTCGCCACGGTCCGATTTCTTTAAGCCCTTGGCGATCTCGATCACGTCGTTGTCGTAGAAGTACAGCCCCGGCACCGCATACTTCGACTTCGGCGTTTCCGGTTTCTCCTGCAACGACAGCGCCATCCCGTCGTCGCCGAATTCGACGACACCATAGGACGACGGATTCGCCACCCAATACGCGAAAATGGCTCCGCCGCTGACGGATTGGAAGCGGCTCAGGTTGGTACCCAAACCCGGCCCGTAGAAGATGTTGTCCCCCAACACCAAAGCCGAAGAATCATTGCCGATGTGCTTGGCGCCGAGGACGAAAGCCTGTGCCAGTCCGTCGGGTTGTTCCTGCTTGACATAGCTGAGGTTGATACCGAATTGCGAGCCGTCGCCGAGGAGTCGCTGAAAGCCGACCGCGTCGTGGGGGGTGGTGATCACCAAAATGTCGCGGATGCCGGCCATCATCAACGTGGACAACGGGTAATAGATCATCGGTTTGTCATAGACCGGCAGCAACTGCTTGCTGATACCCATCGTGATCGGGTGCAGACGAGTGCCCGAACCGCCGGCCAAGATGATTCCACGCATGTAGGGCTCCTATGCCTCAATCCACGACGTCGGCGTCGGTGAGTTCGGTGGCCGCCAGCGCCGACGCCAAGTCCTGATGGCGGAATACCGAGGTGACATGATCGTGGACCACGCGGAACGCCAACGCCGTGTTGGTGACCACCCCGGGAGTGTCGGGGCTGCCGACCTTTTGTTCGACGACGACGACGCCGTCGTGCACATACATCCGGCCGAGCTCCGTGGTCGCCTGGCGGGAGGTGGCCCATCTGCGCAGCGCCTCGTGGCCCTGTGCGGCTCCGTGCGCCTCGCCCATGTCGATGTCGTCGCTGGACAAGGCAACCAGGGTGTCGAGGTCGGAAGTGTTGAGGGCATCGTGCCAAGCCATAACGGTGGCGAGCTCCGAAGTGGTCATGACTGCAAATTACCGTGTGCCCCTGCCTGGCACGTCATTTCCCCAGCGTTGCTAGAGAGGCGTGCGCTCCAGCCAGTTTTGCCACACGGTGTCGTCGCCGAATATCTCGATACCGGTCTCGGCGAGCGACGTTCGCCGCGCCATCGCCAGCAACAGCTCGGTGGCGCCGCCCCGTAACGCCGCACTGCCCTTGCCGTGCTCGTGTGACCAGGCGATGCCGGTGTCGGCGACGTTGATCGTCCATTCACCGGCTTCGCCGATTCCGGGGTCGGTCGCGTGCAGGTGCAGGGTTTTGCCGTCCTCGAGCGGCAGCGGGGCGCCATTGCTGCCGGCCCGGATCGCGATTCGCTCGAGGAACTCGGTGATCCCGTCCGCCGCGACGTCGGGGTCGAGGGTGAATTCGCGTCCGAGCGCGATGGCCCCGTCGGCCCGATGCACCGACGTTTCGTGCAGCCGGCGCCGGATCCACCAGTTCGCCGGGCGCTCCCCGAGAAAGGTCCACACCGGCGTCTCCACACCCGACAGCTCGACGGCGTCGAGCAGCCGCTGCGCTCCGCCGTGCAACCAGGAGATCGCGTCGGCCGGATCCGGCGGCGGCTTGCCGCCTTCGACGCTGCGGAGATCGGGCGGCTGGTCGACTCGATCCCGGACGATCTGCGCGGCCCAGCGATCGCCCCGGCCGACATGGCGGAACAGCTGCTTGAGGCTCCAGCCCGGGCACGTCGGCACCGGCTGGGACTCGTCGACATCGCGGAAAAGCTCCGAAAATGCGCGGTTTTCCTCCAAAAAGGCGGCCGCGTAATCCACGAAGTCAGGCTACCCGCCCGACTTAGGGCCGCCGCGCTCCGAGCCGGAACACTCGCCAGCCCGCCTGCGTCCAACGGTCGGCGTCCAGGCAGTTGCGACCGTCGACGACGACTCGCGCCCGCACCCCGTCGGCGAGGTCGTCGGGGTCGAGGTCGGTGAACTCCTGCCACTCGGTCAGCACCAAAACCGCGTCCGCACCCTCGCATGCCTCATTCACCGACACCGCGTAGTTCAGCGTCGGGAACAGGCGGCGCGCGTTCTCCAGGGCTTTCGGGTCGTAGACGTTGACCGCGGCCCCGTTGAGCTGCAGCTGGCCCGCGACGTTGAGCGCCGGCGAGTCGCGCACATCGTCGGACTCGGGCTTGAAAGCCACACCGAGCACGGCGATGTTGGCGCCCAGCAACGAACCACCACACGCCGCGGTGGTGAGCTCAACCATTTTGGTGCGCCGGCGCATGTTGATGCTGTCCACCTCGCGCAGGAACGTCAACGCCTGGTTGGCTCCCAGCTCGCCCGCGCGGGCCATGAACGCCCGGATGTCCTTGGGCAGGCAGCCACCGCCAAAACCCAAGCCCGCGTTGAGGAATTTGCGTCCGATCCGCGAGTCGTATCCGAGCGCGTCGGCCAGCAGCGTGACGTCGGCACCCGACGCCTCGCACACCTCGGAGATCGCGTTGATAAACGAAATCTTGGTCGCGAGAAAAGCGTTGGCCGCAACCTTGGCCAATTCCGCGGTCTGCAAATCGGTTACCAGGAACGGCACACCGGCGTCGAGGAGCGGCGCATACAACTCGCGGATCACCATCTCCGAGCGCGCCGAATCCTGCTGGATGCCAAGCACAATGCGGTCCGGCTCCAAGGTGTCGTGCACCGCGTGCCCCTCACGCAGGAACTCTGGATTCCAGGCGATTTCGACATCGACTCCCGCAGGTGCCAGCGCAGCGGCCCGCTCGGCCAGCTCTGCGGCGGTGCCGACGGGGACAGTCGATTTACCGACCAGGACGGCCGCTCTGGTCAGCCGCGGTACGAGATTGTCGATGACGGCGTGGACATGGCTCAGGTCGGCGCCGTATTCGCCCTTCTTTTGCGGCGTGCCGACGCCCAGGAAATGCACGTCGGCGAAATCGGCCGCCAAGTCGTAGTCAGTGGTGAACCGCAGTCGCCCGGCAGCCAAGTTTTCGGTCAGCAGCTCTCGCAGACCCGGCTCGTAGAAGGGGATGTCACCCGCGGCCAGCTTGGCGACTTTCCCTGGGTCGATATCGACACCGATGACCTCGTGCCCCAGTTGCGCCATCCCGACTGCGTGCGTGGCGCCCAGATAGCCAGTGCCGAAGACGGTGCATCGCATACGTCCGGTGTAGGTGGCCGCCATGAGCTAATTGCATCGCGCCGCTGAGCGGGAGGCAAACGGAAGGTGACAGGTGGCCGCTGGCGAGTTACCGGTGACCACCGCCGCCGTGACCGCCACCGAAACCACCGTGGCCGCCGCCACCTGGGAATCCACCACCGCCGGGGAAGCCACCACCACCGTGACCGCCACCGGGGAAGCCGCCACCGCCGGGGCCACCGGGGAATCCGCCGTGGCCACCGGGACCCTGGTTACCGGGGAAACCGCCGTGGCCACCGGGACCCTGGTTACCGGGGAACCCGCCACCACCAGGGCCGAACGGCCCGCCGATGATCGGGGGTATGGGCAGTGGGATCGGGATGGGAATCGGCGCCACCGGCGCGGGAGCTGGGGCCTCCGGCACCGGAATCGGAGCGGGAGCGTCGGGTATTGGTGCAGGCGCCGCCGGCAGCTGGACAGGGATGGGCGCGGGCGCGTCGGGGACCTGGACAGGAGCGGGGGCCTCAGGAACAGGCGCCGGAGCGGGAATCGGGGCCGCCTCAGGGGCTGGAGCCGCCGGTGCCGGAGCTGCCGGCGCCGGGATCCCCTGGGCGGGGGCGACGATGTTGTGGCCTGGAACGGGTTTCACACCGGCCGTCGGCCGGATCGCGATCGCCAGCGAAACGACCAGCGCCGCCACCCCGACGATGAAGACCGCGGCCACCGCGCTGCCAACCAAGCCGAAGGACCTGGGTTCGTGATAGTCAGCAAGCTCAGTCGCGGCGGTGTGCTCACCGGTATAGGTGTCGGCATAGTCATCGGGGATCGCGCTGTACGCCAGCGCGTCCTCGCCGGAATCCGGGATGTCGAAGTAGCCGGGGGCGATCGCGAACGGGTCAAGGGCGCCGGTCCCCGGGTCCTGCGCGTATGCCCGCGCGGCGGTCGACGACACGAATAGCGGCGCATTCGCCGACGCCAGCGCCGCTCCGCGAGCCAGCGCGGTGTCGGGCTCCTCGGGCATCGTCAGCGGGAGCGTGGTTGCGGCCTCCAAGGCCGACTTGATCAGCGGAAGATCGACGCCGGAGCCGACGACGAACACGGCGCCTGGGCGCGTTTCCAGCGCCTCCGCTTCCGAGACCATCGTTGCCAGCTGGGCCACCGCCGCGTCGTCGTCCTCGGGCAGGGCCTGGCGGTGCACGTCGCCGATCGACCCGTCGGCGGTGTCGACGAGCGCCAACGTCGCGGTGTCGGGTTCGATGAATAACAGCGCGGTCTGCGCGTAGTTGGTCTCGTTGCCGACAGCCTGCGCCAGGGCGGCCGCGGCCAGGAAGGCCGAGACCAACATCACATTCTCGACCTTGTGCGCGGCCAGCGCATCGCGCAGCGCGGCAGCCTCGATGGGATCGGTCCAGGTGACTCCCGTCGACGTCAGCTGGTAGCCGCCTTGGGCAGCACCCTCCTGGGTTCCCAAGATCGCCGAGACAACTTGGTCCGCGGCAGAGGTCGTTGCGGCGTCATCGTCGGACGCGACATCGAAATTGTCTTCATCGACGGTGGCGCCATCGCCATTTTCGCCTTCGACCAGCACCATCCGGACTGCTGTCGGCGCCATCGACACGCCAAGTACGGTGTCCAAAGCCCCTCCATCGTCTTTTGCTTACCACTGGTGCGGGATTCGACGTCATCGCAGGCTCCGGCCACCTCGAGACGTTGTGAATCCCCGTCCTGTATTCCCCCGGCGCCACGATTTTACGCGCGTTCCGCGGGCCGTGTCCGCGACGAGACGGCTAGCGGTGCCCGAATCCACCGAATCCGTGGCCACCCCCGAAACCACCAAATCCATGCCCGCCGCCGAACGGACCATGACCACCTCCGAAGGGACCGTGACCCCCGCCGAACGGGCCATGACCGCCGCCAAAGGGTCCACCTCCAGACGGACCATGCCCGCCCCCGAAGGGTCCACCTCCGAACGGGCCGTGACCGCCACCGAACGGACCACCTCCAAACGGGCCGTGACCGCCGCCGAACGGACCGCGGGGACCGGGTCCTCCGCCGAAGGGTCCACGGGGTGCTGGAGGCCGGAGAACAGGCACGCGGGGAACGATCACCGGCGGAACGATCACCGGCGGCGCAAGCACCCGCGGCGCCGCGGGGATCGGAGCCGGCACGTTCATCGGATGGGGTATTGCGACGGGCGCCGGCGTCGCGACTCTCGGCTTCGGGACCGAAGCCGCACGCGGCGGTGCGGAATGCGCTGGGACGACGATGTTTTCGTTGGGATCTGGCCGCAAAGCGACCGTCGGGCGGATGCCTATTGCCAGCGCAATCTCCAGCGCCACCACCGCGGTGATGAATATCACCGCCAGCATGCTGCCCACCAGCACAATGGATTTGCGGCGTTGCGCGTCCTCATCGAGACCGATGACGGTCTGGGCATCGGCGTCCTCATCCCGCACGGCACTGTAGGCGACGTTGCCCGGGCCTTTGCCGGCATCGGCGGCGGCCGCGGCAGCCGCTCGGTATTCGGGCAGATACCCGGGGAGGAGTCCCGGCGACTGTCCGGCGAGCGCCAACGGATCCATCTCGCCGGTGCCGGGGTCGAGCGCGTAAGCCAGCGCCGCGGTGGAGGAGGCGAACAACGGCGCATTCGCCGACGCCAGCGCCGCACCCCGCGCGAGGGCCATCTCCGGCTCGTCGGGTACCGATAACTCGAGCGAAGTCGCGGCCTCCAACGCCGGTTTGATCAGCGGGATGTCGACGCCCGAACCGACGACGACGACGCCCGCCGGGTCCATTTCGAGCGTTTCAGCGCCGGCCACCAATTCGACGAGCTCGGCCACCGCCTGGCCTTCGTCGTCAGCGAGAACTCTGCGATGGACATCGGTGATCGAGCCGTCAGCGGTGTCGACCACAGCCAGGGTGGCGGTATACGGCTCGACGAACAGCAGCGCGGTACGTGCGTAGTTAGTGGCGTCGCCGACTGCCTGGGTCAGCGCGGCCGCGGCCATGAAGGCCGAGACCAGCATGACGTTCTCGATCTTGTGGGCGATCAGCGCATCGCGCAGCAACGCGGCCTGGACGTGATCGGTCCATGTCACCCCGCTCGCTAGCAGCTGGAAGCCGCCGCCGGTGGCGCTTTCGCGAGTGCCCAAGATGGCCGAGATGACCTGAGAGGGCGCGCTGAAGGGCGCCGCACCGGCGACGTCGAAGTCGTCCTGGTCGACAGTGACACCGTCGGCGCTTTCCCCTTCGACGAGCACCATGCGGACCTTCGTCGACGCCATCGAGACGCCGAGGACGATGTCCACCACCGTGTTGAAACTCCCCCTGAGTTAATTCGCTGCGCTGCGGTCAATTGCTCGGCCGCGACGATTCGACCCTACTCGCAGATCGTTAGGCGCGGTAACGACCTAGTGGTGACCGCCACCACCGCCACTGTGGCCGCCACCGCCGCCACCACCGCTGTGGCCGCCGCCAAAGCCGCCACCGCCGCCGCCACCACCGAATCCGCCACCACTGTGGCCACCGCCGCCGAACCCGCCACCCGGAGCCCCGCCACCGCCAATGGGCCCGCTCGGAGCATGGCCACCTCCACCGAAGCCGCCACTTGGAGCTCCACCTCCGCCAAAGGGTCCGCCACCGCCAATGGGCCCGCTCGGAGCATGGCCACCACCGCCGAACGGCCCACCCGAAGGCCCACCACCGATAGGTCCGCCGCCTCCGAAGGGCCCGCCACCGCCGGGTCCGCTCGGAGCATGGCCGCCTCCGCCGAACGGTCCACCTCCGATGGGCCCACCACCGATGGGACCGCTCGGAGCATGGCCACCACCGCCGAAGGGTCCACCCGAAGGCCCACCGCCGATGGGACCGCCGCCACCCTCACCACCGGGACCGCCGCCGGGAAGGTGAACGGGACCACCGCCTTCGGGCCCGCCGGGACCCGTGCCAGGAAGGTGACCAGGGCCGCTGCCGGGACCGCCCGGACCCGAGCCGGGCAGGTTGCCGGGACCGCCGCCATTGGCGCCACCGGAACCCGTGCCCGGAGGGGGAACATGCCCGCCACCCTGGCCGCCAGGTCCAGTCGGCTTGGGCGACGGGCCCGACTCTGGAGGAGTTTGATGCGGGGGCGACTGCGGGCTTGTGCCCCAGCCGGGTTCCGGCGACTGCGGCTCGGGGATATGGATGGGCGGCTGCTGCAGCACGGGTTGCGGCGGCACCAAGCGCGGCGGGCCCTGGATCACCGGCGGGCTCATGACCCAAGCCGGAGTAGGTACGTGCACGGGAATCGGCAGCACCGGAGGAAGCACGACCGGTACCGGCACAGGGACCGGGGCCGGGGCCGGGGCCGGGGCCGCCGGCAGGGGCGGAGCCGCGGGAAGCGGGGCCGCCGGCAGCGGCGCTGCAAACGCCGGATTCATCGGCTTAGGCGCGGCCATCGGCCGGGGCGCACTGATTTCCGGCTTCGGAGCGGACGCCTGAACCGGTGGCGGCGCGGGGGCCGGTTGGGTTGGGACGATGAGGTTTTCGCGCGGGGTGGGCTGCAGCGCTATGTCCGTCGTACGGATACCGATCGCCAGTGCGATCTCAAGGGCGACCACCGCGCTGATGGCAACCACCGCCATCCCGCTGCCGAGCAGCAGCACCGGCCTGCGACGCGGTTGGGCCTCGCCCGGATCGACCAGGTCAATCGGGTTGATCACGACGGTTGGAGCGTCGGCGTCCTCGTCGGCCAGCAGGCTGTAGGCGAGTTCGTCGTCGCCCCGCCCGGCGCCTCCGGGAAGGTAGGAGACGCCGAAGTATTCGGGCATCGCCGACGGGTCGACGGCACCGGTGCCCGGGTCTTGCGCGTAAGCCAGCGCCGCGGTCGACGAGGCGAACAACGGGGCATTCGCCGACGCCAGCGCCGCCCCGCGGGCCAGCGCCGTCTCGGGCTCTTCTGGCGCGCTCACAATAAGTGAGGTCGCGGAATCCAATGCCGGCTTGATTGCGGCGATGTTGACGTCCGAGCCGACCACAAACACCCCACCGGGAGCCGATTCCAGCTCGTCGAGCCCCGAGATCATCCCGGTCAGTTGTGCGGTGGCCTCGTCGTCGGAGTCCGGATCGAGCTGTTCTCGGTAGACCTCGGCGATGGAACCATCTGAGGTCGCGACGACAGCCAACGTCGCGGTGTCGGGCTCCACGAAAAGCACCGCGGTGCTGTCGTAACCCATTGCGCCGCCAACGGATTGGCCGAGCGCAGCAGCGGCCAGGAACGCCGAGACCAGCATCACGTTCTCGAGCTTGTAGGCGGCCAGCGCGTCCCGCAGCACGGTCGCATGCAGCTCGTCCGTCCAGGTCACCCCGATCGAGGACAGCTCAAGGCCGGCATCGGCCGCGCCCTCGCGGGTGCCCAGGATTGCCGAGATCACCCGATCGGGCACGGCGGTGGGTTCTGTGTCATCGGTCTCGCCGACGTGGAACCCGTCCTCTTCGACCAAAGCGCCGTCGGCATTTTCGCCTTCGACCACGACCATCTGGACCGACGCCGGTGCGATCGACACCCCGAGCACGATATCCAAAACCAACCCCCTCCAAAGGTGTTGCTGCCGAGCATGGCTCGGGCGGAGGAGAAACCATTGACTACCTAATAATCCCGCAGAAAGCCTGTGCGGGCACCCTGGCGAAGCTATGTAGTTCTTATGAAGTTCTCATAGGAGCGCGACGGCGTCGGTCCCCGCTGGCCCTGGTACTTCGAGCCGACCCGGGAACTGCCGTAAGGGTGTTCGGCCGGGCTGGTCAATCGCAGGATGCACAGCTGGCCGATCTTCATGCCGGGCCACAGGGTGATCGGCAGGTTGGCGACGTTGGACAGCTCGAGGGTGATGTGACCCGTGAAGCCGGGATCGATGAAGCCCGCGGTCGAGTGCGTCAGCAGCCCCAGCCGCCCCAGCGACGACTTCCCTTCCAGTCGCCCCGCGAGGTCATCGGCTAACCCGACCTGCTCCAGGGTCGAGCCCAGCACGAACTCGCCCGGGTGCAAGACGAATGGCTCTCCGGCGGCGGGTTCAACCAGCGTCGTCAGCTCGTCCTGCTGCTTGGCGGGGTCGATGTGGGTATAGCGGGTGTTGTTGAACACCCGGAACATGCTGTCGAGGCGAACGTCAACGCTGGAGGGCTGCACCAGGTCGTCGTCGAACGGGTCGATGCCCAACCGGCCGGCGGAGATTTCGGCCCTGAGGTCACGATCGGAGAGCAGCACGCGACGAGCCTATCTAGTTGCGCAACGCTTGTTGCCTCGCCCTCAGTCGGCGAGAAACATCTCCCCGCCTTTGGCGTAGCCGCCGCCGGTAGTCGTGACGTGGACATGGTCGTAGTGACCGAGCCGGCTCGCTTGGGACCCAGTGGGCGTGTAGTAGACACCGCGCCAAATCGCGTCCTGTATTCCGAATCGTTTCGCGTTCTTCAGCACGTACGCGACGATCTCGTCGCCCAGCGCGATGCCCTGCGGCGACGAGGGATTGGGAATCATCACATCCAACGCCAAGCCAAGGGGATGCCAGGGCAGCGGATCCGGTCGGACACCGCCGATTTCGTGAATCTCAGGGAACGTCACGCTGATACTGCGGGACACCAGGATCGTTCTCACCTGCAGACCCTGCTCCGACGCGAGCCCGACGGGCAAGAAGCGGGATCGGACGTGGTATCTCGATGCGGCCGGCTGACTATCGCGGAAACCCAAACCCGTCGCGCTATGCGGCAAATTCGATTCTGCCGCGACGATTTCCAAGTAGGACGGCGCAGCGTTGCTAATAACGGGCTTGGCTTGGGCGGGGGCGGCAAATGGACCGACATCTCCGGCCACCGCGAAGAACACTGCAGCGGGGGCCAGCACCGCAGCCAGGACTGCTGGTGACTTGCGCCGCTTCCTGGCTAATCTATGCCGACCCACCCAGAGCACATTACGACACAATAACGAAAGAATAAATGTGGGCTTTCTAAATTTGACGGAATAACCGTATTCCGGCGTCGCTGTTCAACTGTTTCGGCTGGTCCCGAGCTCGGGTGCTAGCCTTCTGGGGCAACCGCGCCGATGTAGTTCAATGGCAGAACATCAGCTTCCCAAGCTGAATACGCGGGTTCGATTCCCGTCATCGGCTCCACGACGAACTGCGACAACGCTGTTCGATTTGTTCGAAACTCCGGCTCGCTGTCACGACGTTGTCACAACCCGGTAGAAAGTGTCACGGCAGCCCCGCGGCAGCCCGGTCCGGTGAAGGTGTCGGACCGCGTGCAGCGGCACAGACGGCTGCCAAACCCCCAGGTCGACCGCGCGTGCACCCATGATGGTCGCTCTCGTAACCCGGACTAATGCGCACCAAAGTCCGATTTATCGACCTAACTCGGACTAACGCTATAGTTAGTCCGAGTTAGGAGACATCTATGCAACCCAGAGATGCGTGGCCTAGCCACAGCGCAGAGCGACGCCCGTGGGAACAGACCCAAAGGGGTGGCACCCGCGAGGACAGGACACTTCGTTCCGTCGCAGTGTCGCTTCCCCCCTACATCGCCAAGATCGACGCCAACATCGACGGGGATATCGCTGTCGAACTCGAAGCCGCCATGAGCGAGATTTCTCGACTCGACAGCACGCACGGAACCCACCTCGCAGCGCTCAGCACTCTCCTACTTCGAACAGAATCGGTGGCGTCTTCGAAAATTGAGCGCGTTGAAGCAAGCTTGGACGACTACGCGCGCGCGTTGCACGGCGGAAGAGGCAATTCGAGCGCGGTCTCGATGGTGGCGGCGACCACCGCCCTAAACGAAATGATCGCGAGCGTCGATCGAGATGCCCCCGTACAGACGTCCGCGATCCTGCGCGCACATGAGGCGCTGATGCGAGAAGATCCGACAGAGGGGCAGCACGCTGGTCAAATAAGGACTGTCCAGAACTGGATCGGCGGAAGCGACTACTCGCCGCGAGACGCGCTGTACGTTCCACCACCGCCAGACACGGTGCACGCGTACATGGACGACCTCATGGAGTTCGCGAACCGAACCGACATTCCCGTTCTGATTCAGGCCGCCATCGCGCATGCACAGTTCGAATCAATCCACCCCTTCACCGACGGCAACGGCCGCATCGGCCGGGCACTCGTCAACACCATCTTTAGGCGGAGGGGAGCAACAACGCGCCTCGTTGTCCCTCTGGCATCGGCGCTTGTTGCTCACCGAGAGCGCTACTTCGGCGCGCTCAACACATACCGCGCCGGCGACCTACGCCCACTGATCGTCACATTCGCGAACTCATCAAAGACTGCTGCCGCCGAATCACGCACTACTGCAGAGCGTCTGGCTGAGATACCAGTTGAGTGGCGAAACATGGTCGGACCGATTAGGCGTCACAGCGCGACCGACAAACTACTCCTGCTATTGCCGTCGACGCCGATCGTTTCGTCCGACGACGTCGCATCACTTGTCGATGCACCTCGAAGCAGCGTGTTCGCCGCAATAAAACGACTGCACGACACCGGCGTTCTACGCCCATTGACTGACCGCAAACGAGACCAGGTATGGGGAGCAAGCCTTGTACTCGACGAACTAGACGACTTGGGGCACAGGATCGAGCGAGCGAGCACTTAACTCGGTCCCGGACAACTTGGCGATCGAACGACGAATCGCCGAGGACGCCCGTACCCGGCTTTCGAGCGGTCAGCAACGCCGTCGCTGAGACGTTCAACGGCGCGGCTGGATCAGGTGCCGTAGCGCAGCCAGATCGGCAGGCTTTCATTTAGGTCCCGCATGAACTTCTGCAGTCCGACGCGATACTCCCCGTAGCCCATCGGATCGATCCGATACCCAGGGAAGGCGATGCCGATCCCGAACAGCCCCGGAGCGATGATTCCGTTAGCTGCGTTGTGTTGCAGGCGACCCCACTGCGGCGTCAATGGAAGCGGCCGGCGTTCGAATCCGACGGTGTAGACCACTCGGTCGCATTGATTGAGCAGCTCGTCGCATCCCGCACTGCCAACCAGGCAGCGTTGGAGCCGGCGCGGCAGAGCCCCATCGATGTTCTCGCGGGCCCAACAGGCCGCCTGCCCTTTGAGGCCGCTGTCGTCGAACAGTGTCCAGTCCTCGAATTCAACTGCGTACTTATGGGGCTCGATGTAAAAGTTGACTACTTTCGCCGCCGGTGTCGCCAGTAGGTTTTGCAACACCAATATCGTTGAGTGCGATGAGCCGAAGACGGCAACCGTGGCCGCGTCCAGGGCTTGCCGGGCAAGCTTATTGGGATCCACGGCAACTTCGAGTGGGATTTCCTCAAGACCGGGGTGATCGAGCTTCTTGGGAGTCGCACCAACCGCGAGAACCACGTTTGACGACGTGAGACTGCCCTCCTCGGTGGTCACGATCCAATGGCGTTGGTGGAGACGCAACTCCGTCGCGAAAGTACGATGAGTCTTGACCTGCTCAGCGAGCCTGCCCAATACCCACATGAGCGGATCGGCCACCAGGCCGAGTTGGCATGTCAGCTCGGGATCGAGGTCATGGAGGTCGAAACGCGGCGCCTCGGCGAAACAAAAAGCTGGGGACGCGGCGAAGTAGTTGAGAAACCCCGCGACGCGGGTGTTGCTGGAAACCCCTCGCCAGCGGGTACCGAAGTCACCCACGGTGAACTCTGGATCAACCCAAGCGATTTCGTCAGGTTCGATGCCGTGGTCGAGCAGTCTGCCGACCGTCGCAATCCCGGCGGGTCCCGCACCGATAACAGTCCAGACATACTCGGTCATAATCAAACTCCTCATTGGTCGGCGTCGTTGATCGGCATCAACGCGCACCCTGCTCCTCACGGACGCTGGCACTCGCTGCCAAGTGACGTGAATATGTTGATATTTCTGATGATTCGCCGCTACGCAGCTATTCACTAGCGGCCTTGTCCTTGACGATCCACAAGATTGACTTGTGGCTGACTGCTTGCGAACGGCGCTGATACCCTGGGATGTCGTGCTGAGCGCGCGAATGCCTGAGTTTGGGGCTCTTGAGGTCCTGCTGGCCATTTCGCGCACCGGCAGCCTGGGGGCCGCAGGCCGCGAGTTGGGTCTGTCACAGCAGGCGGTCACGTCACGCCTTAGCTCGCTGGAGAGCCTGACTGGCCTGAGGTTGGTGACGCGCGGCGCTCGGGGATCGACCCTTACCTCGACAGGTTCAATGGTTGCCGAATGGGCCGAACAGCTTCTTGGCGTCGCTGAGCGTCTCGATGCGGGGATCGCGATGTTGCGCCAGGAAAGCCATCGGCGGCTCAAGGTCGCCGCCAGCCTCACCATCGCAGAACAACTCCTGCCGCGGTGGTTGGTGTCTATACGCGACGACGCGAAACAACACGGGACTCGCCCACCTGACATCGTCTTGGTCACGACGAACAGCGATCAGGTAATCCATGCGGTACGGGAAGGTGAGGCCGATCTGGGATTTATCGAAGGGCCGGACGCCCCAAAAGGGTTGCGTAATCGAGTGATAGCCCAGGACGAACTCGTGGTGATCGTCCCCCCGAGCCACAAATGGGCCCGCCGTTCGAGGCCATTGTCACCGGACGAACTCCGCCTCGCCCCATTGGTGTCGAGAGAACCCGGATCGGGGACTCGTGAGTCGCTGTCCGCCGCGCTGCAACGTGGCCTCGGGGCGGCCGCGGAGCAGGCTCCGCCCGCGATCGAATTGCCGTCAACGACCGCTATCCGCGCGGCCGTTCTCGCCGGTGCAGGCCCGGCGGTAGTGAGTCGCCTTTCTGTCGCCGATGACCTCACGCTGAACCGGTTGCGAGTCATACCCGTTGCCGGCCTGGATCTGAGGCGTGAGCTTAGGGCGATCTGGCTCGGTGGCCCGACACCGTCGCCAGGCGCAGCGCGAGACTTGTTGAACCACATCACCCGCCAGCGCATGATTGCGCGGATCTAGGGGCACCGGAAGTGTGAACCAATCGCCGAGGCTCTCGGTGGCTCCGCCGCCCATGCCTTTGTAGACCGGTGGGCGCCCGCAGACTCATCCCTCCGACTACGGCACCTCCCGACCTCGGTGGTGCCAAGATGTCGATATGGGCGACCAACGTGTTCGCTACGCACGCAACGGCTCGGTCCGGCTCGCGTACCGCGAGTTCGGAGAGGGTGAGACGACGCTGGTGTGGAACCCCGGTTGGTTCAGCAACGTCGACCTTGTCGACGAACCCGGAAGTCCCATCACAACCGTCGTCGAACAGCTGGCGGAGGTCACCCGAACCATAGTGTGGGACAAACGCGGCACCGGCCTCTCCGATCCGGCCACCCAGGTGCCTCCTCTCGACGAGCGAATGGACGATCTTCATGCCGTCCTCGACGCCGCGGAGGTCGATCGCCCGGTCCTTTTTGGTATGTCCGAGGGTGGGCCCATGAGCCTCTTATTCGCGGCGACGTACCCGGAACGCGTTCATTCACTGGTGATGTACGGCGTGGCGCCACGGTTTTCTCAGGAGTTGCCGGATTGGCCCTGGGGGTTTAGCGCCCAGGAGAAGGCCGAGCATCTGGAAGCTATCGAAAGTCATTGGGGTGAAGGTGTTCTCGCTGAGCTGTTCTTTGGCGAGATTGCTGACATTCCAGGATTTCACGAGCTCTACGGCCGGTATCAACGGGTGAGCGCGAGCCCAACGATGGCCGCCTGGCTCTGGCAGGCACTCCTCGAGATCGACGTTCGCGGCATTCTTGGTTCCATTCGCGCGCCCACTCTTGTCCTGGCCAGGCCAAATGATCGAATCGCGCCATTTGAGGGCGCGACGGCCTTGGCGGCTGCGATTCCCGGGGCCCAGATCAAGAGACTGCCCGAGGGGCCGCACGCGCTCGTGGATGACGTGGTGGGTTCGGCCATCCTAGAGTTCGTCTGCGGTACATCGAGCACCGCCGTCGACGAACGAATGGTCAAGACGGCGCTGTTCACCGACATAGTCAGTTCCACCGAACTGCTCAGTGCTGGCGGTGATGCACACTGGCGTCGCCAGCTCAATACACACGACAAAGTCGTCGACTGGTTGTTGGAGAAGTACGGCGGCCGCCGGGCAAAACACACGGGTGATGGGATCTTCGCGCTCTTCGACGGGCCGACCAAGGCCACCCGCTGTGCGCTGGAACTGATCCCAGCCCTCGCCACTAGTGGTATCCGGATCAGGGCGGGCGTCCACACCGGTGAATGCGAGCGGCGCGGCGATGAGTGGAGCGGCATGGCGGTGCACACCGGCGCTCGCATCGGCGCGTTGGCAGGTTCGGGTGAGGTTCTGGCCAGCCGCACGGTCCGCGATCTCTCTGCCGGATCGGGCCTGACCTTCGAGAGCCTTGGACCACAACGCCTCAAGGGCCTGCCCGAGGATGTCGAGGTCTACCGGGTCACTACGCCAACGAGCGGGCTAACCTCTTGACAATTCAAGCGAGCGTCAGACGACGATGTGCACGCCCCACCTGCCCAGCAGTGGCTGCACCATGACGAAGTACGTGGTGTTGGGGTCACCCGCGAGCGACGTGGACATCACGATGCCGACCGCTGTCACGGTGCCGTCCGCGTTCTTCACATAACCCGCACCACCGCTGTCACCGGGCTGGGCGAACACGTTGGCTTCGATGACTTCGTCGTCGATGCTTTTGACGGTGCCGCAGGTCTCACCGGTAAACGCGCCGAGCTTGCAGAACGGCATACCCGCCTTGATCTGCGAAGCGCTCAATACGCCCCGGACGCGCTGGCCACCGACATCACCCACCGGTACTCCGACGCCCGGGTCAAGGCGGATGATCGCGGCGTCTCGTCGGTCACCCTCTTCCTCGCTGGAGGTGACATTTCCGAGCGGGACATTCTCTTCGTAGGTGAATGGCGAGCCGTGGTTGCAATGTCCACTGGTAAATAGGTAGTAGCTACCGTCATTTCCTTGGGCCGCGAAACCCGCGGTGCACCTGGTGATTCCATCACTGACCTGGATCCCCGGTGCCGGAGGCGCCGCTGCCAGCGCCGTGCCCGCACAGGCCATCGCGCTCATCGTCATGGCAGCGGCCAGTCCAATCGGTCGAAACCAACGTGCGGCCACACCGTTCTCCTCTGCTGACGACAGACTTCTCCCCGCGCACCATCACGTTGACAGATCAGCCCGCTGTGGCCAAATCGTGACCGACACTTGATCAATTAG
Source organism: Mycobacterium sp. Dal123C01 (assembly GCF_052566995.1). NCBI lineage: Bacteria > Bacillati > Actinomycetota > Actinomycetes > Mycobacteriales > Mycobacteriaceae > Mycobacterium > Mycobacterium sp. Dal123C01. The sequence continues at coordinate 744,432 of NZ_CP199580.1, forward strand.
TCACGCGCCCTTGCGCTTCCGCAGCTCAGCGCACCTTTACGATCACTATTGCAACTCTGCCAGGTAAAAGGAATTGGGGCCATGAGCGCAGGATTTCGGTGTGCCGTTGCTGTCATCGGGATTGGCGCGAGCGTGGTCGCGGGCAGCGCCATCGTAAGTCTGCCGGTGCCGGCCGATGTGAGTCTGGCAGCGGCGAGCGAGTCGTACGCGTTTCCGATCGCGTCACTTCTACCATCGCGCGGCCAGGTGGTCGGTGTGGCGCACCCCCTGGTGGTGACCTTCCGCGCGCCCGTCGCCAACCGTCGCGCGGCCGAGCGCGCCCTCCAGATCAAGTCGACGCCCGCGATGACCGGCAAGTACGAATGGCTCGACAACAAAGTGGTGCAGTGGACTCCCGACCGGTACTGGCCAGCACACACCACGATCGCCCTAACGGTTGAAGGCCAGCCCACGGAAATCAAAACGGGTCCTGCCGTCATCGGTCTTGCCAGCATCTCGCAGCACACCTTCACCGTGAGCATCGACGGAGCCGAGGCCGGGCCGCCGGAGACACTGCCGGCGCCGCACCACCGCCCGCACTTTGGCGAACAGGGCGTGATGCCGGCCTCGTTGGGGAGGCCCGAGTACCCGACCCCGGTCGGCTCCTACACCGTTCTGTCCAAGGAACGCACAATCACCATGGATTCGAGCAGCGTCGGCATCCCCGTCGACGATCCCGATGGCTACTTGCTGACAGTCAATTACGCCGTCCGTATCAGCCACCACGGCCTCTTCGTGCACTCAGCTCCGTGGGCGGTCAATTCGCTCGGGTTGGACAATGTCAGCCACGGCTGCGTCAGCCTGAGCCCCGATGACGCCGAGTGGTACTACAACAAGGTCAGCGTCGGCGACCCGGTGGTTGTGCAGGACTAGCACCCACGGTCCACGTGCGTCGCAATACCGTTGTCGTAATACCGTTGTCGCACAGGCTTTTCCCTGACATTGATGATCGTGTTGAGATCGCCATAATCTCCTGCAGGGCCCGCGTAGGGCGATTGCGCGCAATGAGATACACACCCCCACAACGGGACAGGCCCGCTGGGTAAACCCAGCGGGCCTGTCAATCCGATCGGGAATCAGCCTCCGTGTACGGGCGAGGGACCGGGCGAAACCGGCTGACCAGCGACCGGCCCACCGGTGGGCGCCGGGCCGGTCGGCGCGTCCTTGACCCCAGACATGTCAATCAGGGGGGCGACCGGGACGCCATCCAGGGCAACCAGCGGAGCCCCGAGCGGCAACGGAGCACCGATTGGAGCACCCAACGGCAAGGGCGCACCCAGCGGCACCGGAGGCGGACCGAGCGCAATCAGCGGGGCGCCAGCCGGAATCGGTACAACTGCCGGCCCTGGCACCGCCATCGGAATACCGGCCATGTCAGTCAGTGGAGCACAGGCTGCCGCTCCCGCGGCTCCTACCGGTCCCCCGGCTGCCGGGGCGCCGGCCTCGCCAGCCTGCCCGTACATGCATGCCCCGCCGCCGGTCATATATGGGACGGCTGCCGCGTCCGGACTCAACGCTATGGCCGCACCGCATAACCCAACGCCAGCAACAACTCCGATGGTGAATCGATCGAAGATCGTCATCAACGTCCAACTCCTTCATTCGTGCAGCAGAACACCTAGCCAAAACCCCAGTCGCCCCTCGGCAACGCCCCCATTGTTAGTGGCGCATGTAGAACACGACGCGCGCCGCACCGCGCCGTGTCCAAACGGTGACGTTTGAAATCCCTTGAAACGGAAAGCGTCACGACGGTGTCACAAGCCGGTAGCGCGAAGACTGCGCCGCGCCAACGAGAACGTGAATCAGCGGGGCACTGGCTGTGAGGGCCGACTGTAGACACGGATCAGCGCCGTGATTCCCGTGAAGACAACGGTGAATAGCGCTGCTGACGCGCATGATTCGTATACATCGGCGATCACAATGGTCTTGCCGCCGCGAACCACGACGCCGTCGGTCGGATGGATCAGGCTGTCGAAGACCTGAGCTGTGGTGGAAAGCCAGAACAGGCAGGGCAGCAGCCAGTAGGCGCGGCTTTGGGTGACGGGGCGGCCGGGGAATCTGGGTTCGATGAGCGCGACGAGCTGAAAGATCACCCAGCCGGTCAGAAGCCAGCCGAGGTAGTTGGTCAGCGGTACCCCCAGCGCGCCGGTCGGATTGTCGTAGGAGTACCAGTTGTGCGCCGTCGCCCCGATCGGGTCGTTGACAAGGTCATAGCCGCCGAGAATGAACGTTGCCACGATGGGAGTCGTCAAGCGTTCGGCGCCACCGACAGCCACGGCGGCGACGGGCCGCATGATCAGCCGAGCCAGTGCCCAGGCCAGCCAGCTGAACATGATCCAGCCGGCGAGGGCCACGAGCGGGACGCCCAGGGGTTTCAGACCGGGCAGGTGGTGGGTGTAGGAGCCGAACGGGAAACCGGTGGCGATGCTGATTGCTTCCAAGGTGAAAGCGACAACGCCGGCGATGACGACGAATGCGGCCATGCCCCGGGCGGTGTAACCCAGCCACGCATGCAAGATGACGAACAGGAGGAGAAGCCCGGTTTGAGCGGCTCCGGCTTGAGTAGCCAGTGATGGCCGCAGCACCATCACCAGCACGGCAAGCAAGGTGAGCGCGAGCAGAATCCAACACAATGCCTTGAGCAGTTTCATGGCGTGCTGCAACCTCTCGCTTGGAATAAACGGCCGCTGCTAGTTTCCGGTGCGGTTGAGAACCTGTTGGAAATCCCCGCCTTTGCAGGAACTACCGGTTGTCTCTTTGTAGCCACGCCCGGTGAGTTGCGCTATCGGGTCTTGGGGTGGGGTGGGCGCGGGGAATACGGTGCTGATCTTGCGGTGCTCGGTGCCATCCCCGCACTTGTAGTCGTCTTCGTTGTTTCGCGTCCAAGCACCGTTGGCAAAAAATAGCAGGATGCCGCCACTGCCATCGGTGAGCACTAAACGGCTTATACAGCGGTCCCCCGTGCGCAGGCAGGCGGTGTCCACCCGGAAATCCTGGTCGGGTGGACTACCGCCACTCGGGAATTTGACCGACGAGTGGTAAACGCCGTGCAGCCCCTGTCCCGCGGATACCACCCGGCCGGGCTGGGCGGCTGGGTCCGGCAGGCTGGCGACGTCGGTGTCGCCATTCCGGGTGAAGGTGACACTTCGCTTGCTGTAACAGTCAATGGCATCCGATATCCATTCGCCGGACATGCTGCCGTCGGGACGTGGTTGGAGCCAGATGAAAGTCCACTCGTCGACGTCGCGGCCCAGACACTTCGTGGGTTGCAGGTATACCGCTACCCAGCGGCCCGCGATGTCATCGAAGGTCATGTCCGCCGCGTGGGCGGTAAAAGGGCCGGCAGTTTTCTTTGCGGTGGCCACGCAGCCGCCGGTGCCGCACGCTGACCGCAGATTCCACGTTTCTTTTCCGGGCGGCGGGGCGTTCGGCACCTCCTTACCCAGAACGTCGAGCTTCGGGCCGAAGTCTGCGGTGTAGGCGCCGGTGAAGGGGCCGCTGTTGGCCGGCTGGGCTTTCGGCGCGGCCGCGTTCGGACCAGGGTTTCCGGTGAGTTTGACCGCCGCGAAAATCCCACCAGCGATCAGCAACGCCACGGCCGCGGCGATGGCAACCACGACGCGGGTGCGCCGGGTCGCCGGCTTGGCGGCAGATGGCGGCGTCGGCGGTGCCGCGGGCATCGACAACGGCGCCAGCTGAGTGGCATCGGCGCCCCGCGGCGCCAGTCGCGTGGTGTCGACCCCCGCGTCCAGCGCACGCTGCAACTCGTGGGTGAAGTCCTGGCACCGGGCGAAGCGATCGGCCGGTTTCTTGGCCATCGCTTTGGCGAACACCGGGTCGAGTCGCGCCAACTCCGGAATGCGTTCGCCGATCGGCGGCGGCGGAGCCATCACATGCTTGCCGATGACGACCGCGGCGCTGGAGTGGTCGTAGGGTTGCGAACCCGTGAGCAAGTGGAATGCGGTGCAGGCCAACGCATATTGATCGGCGCGTCCATCGATCATCTCAATCGTCAACTGCTCGGGCGCCGCGTAGGCAACCGTGCCGACGGCAATGTTGGTCGCGGTCAGACCCGTGTCGTCGACATGCCGCGCAATCCCGAAGTCGGCCAAGAACACCCGCTGCGAGTCCGACCCCGGGTCAGCGATCAAGATGTTGGCCGGCTTGACGTCACGATGCAGCAGGCCCCGCTGGTGCGCGTAGTCCAGTGCGGATCCCACCGCATCGATGATCTGCATCGTCACGCCGACTGGTATCCCGCGCGGATAGTGTTCGTGCAGCAGTTTGGCCGCGTCGGTGCCACGGACGAAGTCGATGGCGATCCAGAACTGGTCGCCGGACACGCCCCGGTCGTGAATGCCAATGATGTTCGGATGCGACAGGGTGGCCGCGATATCGGCTTCGCGCAGGAACCGGGTTTGGAATTGCGGGTCGGTCGTCAGGTCGACCGAAAGCACCTTCAACGCGTCTTGGCGCGGCAACCGCGGGTGCTGCACCAGGTAGACGGTGCCCATCGCACCGGCACCGAGCACCTGCAGGACGGTGTATCCCGCGAATTCTTGGCCGACCGCGAGCGGCATGAGCAAATCCTAAGCCGACCTCGCAGCAAATTCCTGTCGTTTCGCCGAGCGGCGACTCTGGCCGAGCGGCGACGCCGGCTGCGGCCGCCAGACCTTACGGGCACAGCGCGGGACAGGTTAGATCTCCACCATGGGCGAACGTGTCACGTTCCAAAGCTCCACGGGCGCGAATCTGGCCGGGATCATCGAGGTGCCGGAAACCGCGGTGCGCGGCTGGGGGGTGTTCGCGCACGGCTTCACGCTCGGCAAGGACTGTCCGGCCGCGGCCCGGATCTGCAAGCAACTGGCCGCGGACGGCATCGGCATGCTGCGCTTCGACGCGCTGGGTCTCGGTGGCTCAGACGGGAACTGGGGTGACGGGTCGTTCACCGTCAAGGTCGACGACATCGTCCAGGCATGCGAGTTCATGGCCGACCACCAGACTCCGGCCGACATCCTGGTCGGGCATTCATGGGGCGGCTCGGCGGTGATCGCGGCGGCCATGCGGTCGCCGGGCGTGCGGTCGGTCGTCACGGTGGCGGCGCCCGTCGACCCCAGCCACGTCGAAAAGCACTACGACGCAGTGGTCGACCGCTGCTTATCCGAGGGCAGCGTCGAGTGGCTGGTCGGTGGGCGCAAGCTGACCCTCAAGCGGGCATTCGTCGAGGATGTCCGCACGGCTCACCTGCACGACAAGATCAAAAGCTTGCGCCTGCCGTTGCTCATCCTGCACTCGCCCACCGACAACACCGTCGGCATCGAGAATGCGAGTGAGATCTTCCGCTTGGCGCGTCACCCGCGCAGCTTCGTCTCGCTCGAGGGCTCCGATCACCTGCTCACCGCCCGCGGCCAAGCGCATCGGGCAGGCCGGATCATCGGCGCCTGGGCCGACGCCTACCTGGGAGTCGACACGGAAAGCTAGCGACGACTCATTACTAGGACCTCCGGCGACCGACGAACAGTTCGCAGATCCAGTGCTCGCGGATCTGCAATGTCATGTGCCAGCGTGCAACCTCGCCGCGAGAGTGTGATCGCGCGCGATGGCCAAGCCGCGTCCTCACCCGCCGATCAGCTCTGAGGCCCGTTCGGCGATCGCGTAGACCGTCGCGGCCGTGTTGGCCGACGGGATCGACGGCATGACGGATCCGTCGGCGACCCGCAGGCCGCTGATCCCGTGCACCCGCAATTCGCTGTCGACGACCGACATGTCGGTATCGCCCATCGCGCACGTTCCCACCGGATGGAAATACGACTGATACGCGGCCTTCGCGAAATTGCCCAAGGCTTCGTCGTCCTCGGCGTCGGGCCCGGGTGCGACTTCGGCGCCGCGCCACGGGTCGTATGCACTTGCGGCGCCGATCTTTCGGGCCACCCGCAGGCCGGCGACCAGGGTGCGCAGGTCGCGCTCGTCGCCGAAGTAGTTCGGGTCGACGATCGGCAACACGCCGGGATTCGGTCCCGACAGCCGTACGCTGCCGCGGCTGTATGGCTGTATGACCGAAGCCGCAATCACGTAGCCGGCCACGCTGCCGTCGTCGCCCGGCAAGCCGATGCCGGTGGAATCGATGAACAGCAGTTGGACGTCGGGACCCTCGCCGGCGTACTCGGTTTGGATCAATCCGATGGCCTCGCCGTGACCGCCGTGACCCGGCGCTAACGGCCGGGCGCCGCTGTACACCACCGGTGCCATGACGTGGTCGTGAAAATTGGACCCCACGCCGGGCAGGTCGAGCGTGACACCGACGCCGACGTCCCGAAGATGTTGCGCCGGGCCAACTCCGGACAGCATCAGTAGCTGAGCCGAGCCGATCGTGCCCGCGGCCAACACCACTTCACCCGAGCACGCGATCGAGATCGGCGTCCCGTCTGCCGTGCTGTATTCCACCCCGGTGCAGCGACCGTTCTCGATCCGGAGCCGGTGCACCGTGGCCTGGGCGACGAACTCCAGGTTTGGCCGGCTCAGCGCCGGCAGCAGGTAAGCGTCGGCGGCGCTGAGCCGCTTTCCGTCCGCGATGTTGTTGAAGGTGGGGCCGAAGCCGACTTCGGATCCCGCGCTGATGTCGGTAGCCCTGCGGTATCCGCACTGCGCCGCGGCGTCGAGGCCGGCGGCGATGACCGGATGCAGCGGATCGATCGGGGCGATTTTCATCGGGCCGCTATCGCCGCGCAGCGCCCGATCGCCGCCGACGGCGGTTTCACTGCGCTTGAAGTACGGCAGCAGGTCGTCGTATCCCCAGCTTTTGACGCCGACTTGCTCCCACGCGGCGTAGCTGGTCCGGTGTCCGCGGACGAACATCATGCCGTTGGTGGACGAGGACCCACCGATGCCCCGTCCTCGGACCAGCCGCACTGACGACCCGGTCGCCGATTGCACGGTGGTCCAGTCGCCCCAGTCGGCGGGGCCGCCGATCATCGTGGGCCACAACTGCGGAGTCGCGCTGGCCGGCGGCGGAGTCGCGCGGCCGGCTTCGAGCAGTAACACGCGGGTGCTGGGCTGGGCCGATAGTCGGCTGGCGATCACGGAGCCGGCGACGCCGGCGCCAACGACGACGACGTCGTAGGTGCTCGACGGTTTCGATGCTGACGACATGACGGTTCCTTTACGAAGTTCGATTGTTACCAGTGATATCCCAAAACACGATATCACCGATTCGAACCACTGCAACCGGAAATTTGTTAGCATTGGAAACATGCGTGGTGACAAGCCCCGGAACACCGGCGCCGAAGCGGCGGAGAAGGTGCTGGAAGCCGCCGCCGGACTGCTCGGCTCCGGTGGCGTCGACGCGGTCTCGACCAGAGCCGTTGCGTCGGCGGCCGGCGTGCAGCCGCCGACGATCTATCGGCAATTCGGCGACAAGCAGGGCCTGTTGGACGCCGTGACGGCGTACGTGCTGCAGAAGTACTTACAGGACAAGCGGCGCGCCGCCCTCACCGACGACCCCGTGCAGGACTTCCGCGACTCCTGGGACCTGCACGTCGGTTTCGGCCTCACCCACCCCGATTGCTACATCCTCGCCTACGTCCAGCCACATCCCGGCACGATGCCGGTGCTGGCCCGCGAATCGATCGAGATCCTGCAGCGGCTGGTCGCGCGCATCGGCGATCGCGGCCTGCTCAAGATGAGCGTCAAACGTGCCGTCGAATTCGTGCATGCCGCGGCGGTGGGCCACGTGCTGAGCCAGATTCGCGTGCCACCCGGGGAACGCGACCCGCAATTGTCGGCCGTCACGCGGGAGAACGCCATCGCCGCGATTGCGACCGACGGGTCGCGGAAGCCAGCCCCTGCAGACCTTCCCGGGCGGGCGGTTGCATTGCGAGAGGCGTTGCACAGCAACACTAATGGCGTCTTGACGATGGGCGAAAAGGCGATGATGGCGGAGTGGCTGGACCGCTTGGCCGATCAGACGGCCACGTAGCGCCGCCCCTCACCGAAGCGGACGGAACACCGACAGAATCCGGTATTTCGCGGTAAAGCTCGCATCGCGGTATTCGTCGCCGACCTCGCCGTCATGGGCGATGACCGTGGGTCCGTCAACAGCCGAGAAGCTGAATTCGGGCACCTGCAGCTCGTGGTAGAGGGGGCTGCGTTGCAGTCGCCCAAGGGCCAGCGCGGTCAGGATCCTGGCCGTGGTGAACCGGCGACCGGCTTCGAGAATGCGCACATCGATCAGACCGTCATCCATGCGACTACGACGAGACGGGGTGAACCCGGTCGGCAGATACACCGAGTTGCCGACAAAGAACAGCGACGTCAGCAGGGTCTTGTTGTCGTAGCGGATGCGGACGGGTTGGCCGCTGCGCAACGTGTGCAGCATTGCGTAGAAGCCGGCCAGCGGCTTGCCGATGCGTTTCTCGAGCTTTTCGCGCTGCCGCACGAACATCGGATACGCACCGATGCTGGCGGTGTTGATCACTATCTGAGTTTCGTTGAGGCACACCAGATCAACGCGGGCCACACTGCCGCGGCGGATCGCCTCCACCGTCTTGCCCACGGTGTCGCAGCCGATGTCCTTCGCGAAGTGGTTGAACGTTCCGGCGGGAAAGACCGCAAGCGGGAGCCCCGCTTCGACCGCCACCGCCGCGGCCGCGGCCACGGTGCCGTCGCCGCCACCCACCGCGAGCACCTCGGCCCGGGCGGCGGCGCTGCGCAACGCCTGCTCCGGGTCATCGTCGGGGCCGAGTTCGACGATCTCTGCCTGCGGCAGCTCGGCACGGACCTGATCGACAACCCGAGCGCCGTTACCGCTGCCCGATGCCGGGTTGACCACCAGGACCACCCCGGAGCCGTCGGGCCGTTCCGGCGTTTCGATGCGCAGCGGTTCCGATTGCGGCAGAGCGGTTTCCACGACCGGAGGGACGAGCCGGCCGCCCAGGACCGCGATCCCGGCGCCGATCCCCAAGCCCGCGACGACATCACCGGGGTAGTGCGCGCCGGTCGCCACCCGCGACAATCCGACCAGACCGGCCAGCAGCGCCAGCCCTAAGCCCAGCGGCGGATTCTCCAAACCCACGCCGACAGCGAAGGCGGCGGCGCTGGCGGAGTGTCCCGACGGTAGCGAGTTGGACGCCGGGCGGCGGTGGGCTCTTCTGACTACTGGCACCGAGTCGTAGAGCGGGCGCGGGCGCGGCCGAATTCGTTTGGCGATCTGGTTGGTGAACAAGCTGGTGACACCAAGCGTGACGAGGCCACGGGTCGCCCCGCGCTGCGCGGCGGGCTTGCGCGACGCAAGCAGGCCGGCGGCGATGACGAACCACAGCTTGGAATGGTCGGCCGCCCGAGTCAGCGGAGGCATCACGGTGTCGAGCAACGGGGTGGGGGTTTCGGCCACCGCGGTGAACAACTCGCGATCAAGGGTGCCCAGACCGCGGGTGATCTGCTTGATACCGCGCGCGCGTTGCCAGGGCCCCCTGCTCATTCGCTACACCCTAGCCCGAGCTAGCGGCGACTCCAGCAGGCGCGTGACGTAATCAGATGTGACTGATAAGAATTGACGCACCATGACCAGACGGGCGGCAGTGGACTATCACCAGCGGTGGCTGGCCAACGCCGAACGTCTGGGCGTGCCTTCGGCAGTCACCGACGCGATCGCCGCGCACCATGGCATCACCGCGCAGAGCTTTCGGGTCCTGGAAAATATGGCAGAGATCAACGACCCGGATGCCAAGTCGTTCTTCCTCATTCCGCCGGGCACCACCGGCGAGCAGGCGCGCAGCGCGACGCTGATGACCTACATCCTCAACGCGGACACCGGTTATGGCGGCCCGAGCCGGCCGCCCGCGGACTTCCCCCAGACGCCGTACACCGCCGACGAGGTCCAGCGGATTATCGATCGCCAGAACGCCAATAGCTGGAGTTACGACCAGGACGTCGGGTTCGTCGACCGCAATGGCGGGCGCCTGGTCACCACCCCGAACGGCATGCTGATGGGCCTCGGCGGCAACTGGATCCAGCTGCTGTTCAGCCAGCAGGGCGGCACGGCGTGGGGTGACATCTTCATGGTCAACGTCTCGGTTGACGACAAGGACTCCGCCGGCCCAGCCCGACGGCTCCGCCAAATCGTCGAGTCCGGGCATGCGTGGTACACCGACCGCACGGGCAGGTCTTTGGAAAGTAACCTCTCGCTTGATCGCGTGCTGCACCACGAGGAGCTGCATTCCCAGCAGTGGGCCGCCAAAGGCCACGCCCGCATGATCATCGCCTACCTCTGGGAAGCCCTCCGCGACAGGCTCTTTGGCAAGACAAACAGGCTCGAAGCGGAGGCCGGCCTGGCCGATGGGGGCTACCAGTGATCTACAGGGAACGAATTCCGTTGTGCAGCACCATCAAACCGATCAGCACCAAGATTCCCGCCAGCAACGCGGCGTTGTTCTTCTCCATCCAGGTCTTGACGCGTTCCAGAAGATCGTCGAGGCGATGACCCGCGGCCACGTAGGCCAAGATGGGGATCGCGACCGTTGACGCGGACACGGCGACGAAGAAGATGCCGGCCACCAGCTTGTCGACATCGTCGAGGTGGCTGGTACCGATGGCCAAGCCGCCCGCCAAGCACATCAGAAGTACCTCGAGCCGGATCACCGTGAGCACCAGTCCGGTGATGGCCGCGCGCCTGGGGCGCATGGTGGAAAAGGAACGCATCCAGGCCGGCGACTCGGTGTGACCGTGCCGCGTCAGCCACCGGTAAATGCCGAACAGGATCAGTGCGGACCCGAGGACCACCCGCAGCCAGGACGCCCACTTCGGTGGCGCATTGTGCATATCGCCGAGCGCGCCGGAGCCTTCGACGAAGAGCACGGTCTCCGCCACCAGGCCGAACAGCCAGCCGCCGAGGAAGGCCAGCCCAGCAGGCCGCGGCTGCGGCGCGTGCAGCACGAGGACAGCCGGGATGATCGACAGCGGAGAGACGGCGGTGACGAGCGCCAGCGGAATGAGCGTGGGTAACAGCGAGCTCCAGCTTCCTGCCACGGGCAGCAATCCTCTCTCATTAACATCGTCGCCGTGCCACCGAGCGCGAAGCACTCGCTGTCCGGGCGGTCGCCGAACGTCCCCAGGTGGTTGTATGTGAACTGCAGCGCAACCACATTCATCGAGCCCGCCTGGACAGCGGTCGGGTACCAGCAAAATTGGCATGACCGTCGAGGGAAACACTAGGGGAAGATCACGTGGCTCGGATTCACCTTGGGCACATTTTTCACCTTGCCGGCTCTCCGCTGGTGTCCGAAGCCGCCGACGCATTGGTGTCAATCCCGGAAGGCGCGCTGGTCGTCGAGGACGACGGCAAGATCGCGTTCTGCGGTGACCGCGCCGGCGTCCCGCTCAAGTATCGGTCGACGCCGGTGACCGATCACCGGCCCGCGTTTCTGCTCCCGGGCTTCGTGGATACCCACGTTCATTTCCCGCAGACCTTTGCGGGCGACTCGTACAACGGTGGGCAGCTGCTGGAATGGCTGAACTACTGCATCTACCCCTCCGAAGCCCGCTTCGCCGATCCGAACTTCGCGCGGCGGGCGGCGGTCGAGTTCTGCGACCGGCGCATCGCGAGCGGAACCACGGCCGCCATGGTCTTTGGATCCCCGTTTCCCGAGGCCCAGGACGCCTTGTTCACCGAGACGGCGCGCCGCGGGCTGCGGATCGTCAGCGGCCGCGGCATCCAGACCGTCGGACCGCAGCCGGCCAAGCCGTTGATGACGTCGGAAGACGACGCGATCCGGCTGGCCAGAGAAGAGATCAACAAGTGGCATGCGGCCGACACCGGCAATGTGAAGACCGCCCGGTTGCACGTGGCGCTGGTACCGCGATTCGCCATCGCGGTGACCACAGAGACCCTGAAAAAGCTTGGCGAACTGTATGATTCAGTGCGCGATCGCGGGGTTTACTTCCACACCCACCTCAACGAGAACAACCGCCCGGGCACCGGCGAAGTCGACCAAACCAAGCAGACCTATCAGGTCGACTCGTACCTGGACACCTATGACGGCAAATTCCTGCCCGGCTCAAAAGTCGGCGGCCCGAGCATGCTGGGGCGGCGCAGCATCATGGCGCATGCGGTGCACTGCCAGGACGTAGAGCTCGGTCGGATGTCGGAGACGGGCACGTCCATCGCGCACTGCCCCGTGTCGCAACAATTCCTCGGATCCGGCACCATGCCATGGCTTCGAACGGTCGCTTCCGGTGTAAACATCGCCGCCGGAACGGATTTTGGCGGCGGAGACGAGTGGCCGATTCCTCAGGTACTCGCCACGGCCTTCAAGGTGCACATCTCCGAACCGGGCGAAGGGGCCGTGTCCATGCATCCGGCCGAGATGCTGTTCCTCGGCACGCTCGGCGGTGCCCGCGCGCTCGATATGGAGGAGCGTTTCGGCAATTTCGATGTCGGCAAGGAGGCCGACTTCGTCGTCATCGACCCGAACCGCACCCCGGCGCTGCGGGCCGTGATCACCGAGGGCGTGCGATCCGACGACCCGGCCATGGCCCGGGACCAGACCCTGTTCGGGTTGCTGATGCGCACGCGCGAGACGTCCATCGCCGGCACGTACGTGCAAGGGCGCCGGCTTTAGGCCTAGCCCTTTCGGTGCAGCGTCCACGCCGGTATCCAGTGCGTCACGCTTCTTTGCTTGGACCCGTACACGATTGGATAGGTCACCAGTCCCCACCAGTCGCCCTGCTCGCAAAGACCCCAGCAGCTGAGCCGCCCCTCGACGACTTTGTGCAGCTGCAGACCGTTGGGCTGATACCGGCCCGAGCGATGCGGCTCGCGCGGGAAAAGCATGGTCAGGTCGACCAGCACCGCGATCGGCGGGCGCACCACTCGAAACGGGCTGCGGACCGGCTGGCCGTTGTACCCGATCGAAGCGAGCTCACCCATTGTTCGATCATACGTTCGAACGATGGCTCTGGCGGGGCGTGCCCACTTGCCGCCCGGCGGCAACGTCAGATCGATATAGTTCGCCTCGCAACCGACCGATACGACGGGGGAGATCGGCATGATCAGGGTTATCGCGGCCGGCTTGCTGGCCCTGGGCGGGGTGATGACCACCGCGGTGGGCGTGGCCAACGCTGATGAAATTCAGGTCGAGGGCGTCTACTCGACCCTGGACGCGTGCCAAGCCGACGGTCCGCAAGTCGAGCTCGCCCAGAACGATCACTTGTACACCCATTGGGACTGCCGCGAACACGCCGACGGGCTGTATTACCTGTACCTGACCAACTAGCCGATGCGCCCGGCGGAGCCCGGGCTTGCTTCTGGCACCATAACGGGGTGTCACGGCGTCGCGTGCTGGACCCGCTGATCGTTGCGGTGTTCGCTGTCGCGATAAGTCTTGGCGGCGCCGGGCGTCCCTCCTTCTGGTACGACGAGGCCGCGACCATCTCGGCCGCATACAGTCGGTCCCTTGGCCAGCTGTGGCAGATGTTGGGCAACGTCGACGCCGTCCACGGCCTGTACTACCTGCTGATGCACGGCTGGTTCCAGATCTTTCCGCCTACCGAGTTCTGGTCCCGTGCGCCAAGCGGTCTGGCCGTCGGAGGTGCCACGGCCGGAGTCGTGGTGCTGGGCAACCAGTTTTCGTCTCGCACCGTAGCGGTGGCCGCCGGGGTCATCTGCGCGGTCTTGCCGCGCTCGACATGGGCCGGCATCGAAGCTCGCCCGTACGCCGTTTCGATGATGGCCGCGGTGTGGCTGACCGTACTGTTCGTCTACGCCACGCGTCACGGCAAGGCCTGGGTCTGGCTGGCTTATGGTGTTGCCCAAGCAGTTTCGATTGTGCTCGACGTGTATCTCGTGCTGCTGGTGCTGGTCCACTTCGCTTTTGTCTGCGCCTTCCTGCGCAGGCGAATGATCGTAACCTCCTTCGTCATCACATCGGTTCTGGCGGGTTGCGCCGTGGCGCCGTTCTTGGTCGTGGCCGCGGGGCAAGTGCATCAGATCAGTTGGGTCGCGCCGATTGGGCACCGAACGATCGAGGATGTGACGGTTCAGCAATACTTCGAGCGCAGCCCACCGTTCGCGGTTTTGTCGGCGCTGGTGATCGTGGCCGCCATTGCCGTGTGGCGTTGGACATCCACGAAACTCGTTGCGGCAGATCGGCAACTGTTGACCGTGGCGGTCGCCTGGCTACTGATACCGACCGCCGTGATCGTGGTGTGGTCGGCGCTGGTTCACCCGATCTACACGCCGCGTTACTTGTGCTTCACCGCGCCCGCTATGGCACTGGTCCTAGGCATCTGTATCGGCGCACTGGCGGCCAGACCGTGGGTGGCGGCAGCCCTCATTGCTCTTTTCGCTGTCGCTGCGGCACCCAATTACCTTCGAGTGCAACACAATCCGTATGCCAAGTACGGGATGGACTACAGCCAGGTGGCGGATCTGGTCTCCGCGAAGGCAGCACCGGGTGATTGCCTGCTGATTAACGACACTGTGACGTTTATGCCCGCGCCGATGCGGCCGTTGCTGGCGGCGCGCCCCGACGCCTACCGGAAGCTGATCGACCTCACCCTGTGGCAACGGGCAGCGGACCGCCGGGAAGTCTTCGACACCAACCTCATCCCGGAAGTCGTCGCCACGCCGCTCGGCGATTGCCACGTGGTTTGGATCATCACCCAAGCCGACGAGTCGATGCCCGCCCACGAGCAGGGTTCGGCGCTGCCGCCCGGCCCGCGCTACGGCGCGACACCGGCCTTCGCGGTTCCGCACGACCTGGGCTTCCGGCTGGTCGAACGCTGGCAGTTCAACCTGGTTCAGGTGTTCAAAGCGACGCGGTGATCACCAGACGCGGAGGTAGTCGATCAGCATGGACGCCGGGAAGACGCCCGCGGCGGGGTCTCCGGCACCGACGCCGCCCACGGCAAGAGTGAACATCGGCGTCATCCAGTAGCCGGGATTGTTGAACGGCCACCGGAAATCGTCGGGAGCGCCGCCGGCGACGTGAATGGGTTTGTTGCCAACCTTGAAGTACTCGGAGCCGTCCCGCGAGAACTCAAATCCCTCTACACCCCAATGCATTCGCCAGGTGTGCCAGCCGCCGTCGACCAGGCCGGGGATCGATTTGCCTTCCCAGGTTTTGCCATTGGATGCCGCGTGCACCGTGGTACCCGGCGCCCAGGCGCCGTTGCCGTACCACTCGAAGATGTCGACCTCACCGTCAGGCAGCGGGTCTTCGTTGACACCCCAGAACGAGGGCCACAGGCCGGGGAACAGGCAGTCTAGTTTGATCTTCGCTTCCCAGGTCTGGTTGATCATGCTGCGGAAGTTGCCGCGCAGCTTGCCGGTGTAGTAGGTGTTGCTCAGCAAATCGTGGGTGGCACACAGGACGAGGTTGGAGTGGCCGTCCTGGAACACGTTTTGGCGGTCGTCCCGGTAGATGCCCTCGACCGGCGGATAGACGTCGTCCTGCCAAGTCTGGATCGTCCACTTGCCCGGGTCGGGAGGAGAGCCGGCCGGACCGTCGAACTCGTCGGCAAAGATGTACGGGCCGCCACCCCCGGCCGACGGCGGCGCCTCCGGCGATCCCGGGCGCGCCGC
Source organism: Mycobacterium sp. Dal123C01 (assembly GCF_052566995.1). Classification (NCBI taxonomy): domain Bacteria; kingdom Bacillati; phylum Actinomycetota; class Actinomycetes; order Mycobacteriales; family Mycobacteriaceae; genus Mycobacterium; species Mycobacterium sp. Dal123C01. The sequence continues at coordinate 760,048 of NZ_CP199580.1, forward strand.
GGCTTCCGGGAGGGGCATCGACGCCGCCGCTGCCAGCATGCCGAGCCCGGTCGTCAACAACATGCTGCGACGATCCATATGCAACTACCACCCATCGCTAAAAGCCGGAGTTTCCGACTCGGCACGGTTCCCCCGGACCAACTCCCGCAAACGGTGTTATACAACCATGCGCCGGGATAGCGCGCATCCTGCACCCTGGGGCATCAGAAGACCCGCACCCAGTCGACCAGCATTTCCGCCGGGTAGGCGCCCGACGCGGGGTCGCCGCCTCCCGAACCGCCGACCGCGAGGTTCAGCATCGGGAACAACGTGTAGCCGACGTCGTTGAACGGCCACATCCGGATCTGGTCGTGGAGGTCCTCGATGCCGGTGGCCGGAACGCTGAAGTACGGTTCGGCGCCCTCGGCATAGTCTTCCCAGAAGTACATGCCGCCCGGATTCCAGGTCACTCGCCAGTTATGCCAAGCGCCGTCGACCGCGATGGGGCGGGTCTCGAATGCCGTGCCGTCCGGGTTGGCGTGCACGGTGGTGCCCGAGGGCCACTGCCCGTTGCCGTACCACTCCATCAGGTCGACTTCACCGCTGCGGCCGGGGTCGTCATTGGACAACCACCAGGCCGGCCAGCAACCGGCGGTCAGGCAGTTGAGTTTGATGCGCGCTTCCCAAGTGGTCCCGATTGCTCCCCGCCAGGTACCACTCACCAAACCGCCGAAGTAGCTGCCGCCATCTCGGGTGGCGCGCAGCACGAGATTGGATTTGCCGTCGACGAATACGTTTTGGCGGCTGTCGCGGTACTGCCCGAAGAACTCGGGCCGGTCGAATCCGGTCGGGTTATTGATCGGCGTACGGTGGCTCGCCACAACCCATTTCGACGGATCGGGAGCCGACCCGGCCGGGCCATCGAACTCATCGTGAAACAGGTACGCCCCGGCCGGGCGCGCCGGCGCGGCGCCCGACGTCGCAGAGGGAATGACCGCGGTGAGCGCACCGAATCCCGCCAGCATCATCATCCGGCGACGATCCATCTCAACCTTTCGGCTACGGGGTTCCCGCAGCATAAAGGAGTTGTTTGAGCTGGCTTTGCTGCTCGGCGGTGAGTCGGGTCAAGATCCGTTGGTCGGCCACCTCTACGGCGGTGTCCGCGCGCTTCAGCAAAGCCTTGCCGCGCCGCGTCAGCCGGGCCGGCATCGCCCGTCCGGCGGGAGCCGAGGTCACCCGGCTCAGTGCACCGCGGTCCTCGAGCGCATGCAGTACTTGGTTCATCGCCTGCGCGGAGACGTTGGTACCGCGAGCCAACTCCGCGCTGGTGAGCCCCGGATGCTTGGCGAGGATCCGCATGCACACGAATTCCGGCAGGCCGACCCCCAGCGGTTTCAGCTCCGCGGCGACCTGGGGCCGCAACGACGCCATCACTCGGTACAACAGGAACCCCAAAGGCTCGTCGTCGGATTGACTCATGCTCCACATGCTGGCATGCGCCGAGTCGTTCACCGCACCGAACCATCAACTTAGTTGACATTGCCGGAGTCAGTGGTATCAAGGAGCTTGATGGTCCGATGTGGACTTCATGATCCGATAGGAAAGGAACGACAAGGATGTCTGGTGACGGATTCTTTGGTGGCTTCGGTGGTTTCGGTGGTCCCGGCGGTGGTCCCGGGTTCGGCGGCCCCGGCGGTTTCGGCGGCGGCTTCGGCGGCGGCGGCGGTTTCGGCGGCGGTTTCGGCGGCGGCGGCGGTTGGGGCAATCACGGCTGGGGTCATGGTGGGCCCGGCGGTCCCGGTTTCGGCGGCGGGTTCGGTCCGGGCGGTCGGCCTCCGCTCAAGCGCGCGGCCTTTGTCACCGCGGCGCTGCTGCTCGACGGTCCGGCCGACGCCGCGCAGGTTGTCCAGCGGGTGTCTGATGCGACCGACGGCGCGATAACTCCCCCGCAGGAAATCGCGGAGCTGGCCATCGGCCTGCTCGCCGGCCGCGGCGTGGTGACGGTCGACAACGGCGTGGCAACCCTGACCGAGCTCGGCAACAACCTGCTGGCCTGGCGGGGTGTCAGCAGCGAGACCGCACACGCTTTCCTGGCGCGCGCGGGTCAGTTCGGCGACGTCTTCAAGATCCGCCGGGAACTGTTCGAGATCGCCGGTCTGGCGCGCACGATCACCTGGACCGGCACCGACGAGCAGAAGCAACAGCTCGCCGAGGCGCGGACCAAGGTGCTGGACGCCCTGCGCGAGGCCAAGAAGACGCTGCACCGAGTTCTCGGCGAGGACTAGCCGAAGGCCCGCGGGGCACACTTTGCGCCCGCCTCCGAGCGACAAGCCGTGCCAATAGGCACCCGGCGCATTTGTCGCTCGGAGGTGGGCAAAAGGACAGTCCTAGGCGGGCCCGGGCTCGCTGAGCTTGACCAATGTCTTGCCGATGTTGGCCCCGGTGAACAACCCATTGAGGGCGTCGACGCACGACTCGATGCCATCGAAAATCGTTTGCCGGTGCTGGAGCCCGCCCTCGGCCTCCCACCGACGTAGCGCGGCGAAGGCTTCGTCGAAGCGGCCCCACTGATCGAGCGAGTTGAATCCCTGCATCATCGCGGTCTTCGACAGCAGGTTCACGTAATTGGCCGGACCCGGGTGCTCCCCGGTGAGGTAGCTGGAGATCACGCCGCAGAGCACGACGCGTGCGTTGGTGGCCAGGCGGCCCAGCACCGCATTGAGGATTGGTCCGCCGACGTTGTCGAAGTAGACGTCGACCCGCTTGGGGCAGTGCTGTTTGAGTGCGGCCGGCAGGTCGTCGTTTTTGTAGTCGATGCACGCGTCGAAACCGAAGTCCTCGACCACCGCCCGGCATTTCTCCGGCCCGCCCGCGATGCCTACCACCCGAGCACCGGCGATCTTGGCGATCTGCCCGGCCACCGATCCGGTGGCGCCCGCCGCCGCCGAGACCACCACCGTCTCACCCGCCTGCGGTTTACCGATGTCGGTCATGCCGAAGTAGGCGGTGGCACCGGTCGGGCCGTAGACCGACATGATCGCCAGCTGGTCGTCCTCACCCGGGATGGGTGTGCTGAACAGGTCATCGCGGATGATCACGTACTCCTGGAACCCGGTCAGCGTGGTGATCACGTCGCCGACGGCGTAGGCGTCGCACCGCGACGCGACGACTTCGCCGATCCCGGCCGCCCGGATCACCTCGCCGAGCTGCACCGGCGGAAGGTAGCCCGGCTGGTCGTTCAGCCAGGTCCGGACCGCCGCGTCGAGCCCGACGTAAGTGGTTCGGACCAGCGCTTCGCCGTCGGCGGGCTCGGGTGCCGGCCGGGTGATCAGCTCGGTGTCATCGGGCTGGACCAGCCCGGTCGGGCGGCGACGCAACAGGATCTGGCGATTCGGCATGTCGGGCACGGTGCTGAAACTACCCATTAGACGCCGTGCAGTGGGAGCATCTGTCCATGGAATCGCAGGACGACCCGGAAAAACGGATCCGGGATCTCGAGCGCCCGCTTGCCGATGCCGCGCGCGCGTCCGAAATGGGCGACGCTCCGCAGGGCGGTCATGGCTACCCGCCGCCGCCACCGGGCGCAGTCCCACCACCGCCACCGCCCATGTACGGCTACGGCGGCCCGTACGCCGGACCCGCACCCAAACCTCCCTCGGGCAACCGCATGTGGTGGATCCTGGGAACGATCATCGTCATCGGCGTGCTGGTTCTTGCAGGAGGCATCGCAGCCTTTGCCGCACACCAACTTTCCGGTGTTCGGTCGATCATCAACTCCTCCGGCGTGACCACTACGCCGGTGACGACGTCGCCGCGGACAATCACGCGCACCCCGAGGTCGTCAACCAGTCCGATCCCCAGTTCTGGTCCATCGACGCTGCCGCTGCCGCCGCAGGGCGCGCCGATCGACGTGTCGGGCATCAGCGAGAACCAGACGATTGCCTGCAACGACAACGCGGTCACCGTCAGCGGGATTTCCAACACGATCGTGCTCACCGGCCACTGCGCGAGCCTGACGGTATCCGGCATGAAGAACTCGGTCACCGTCGATGCCGTCGACACCATCGATGCATCCGGCCTCAACAACCAGGTGACGTATCACTCCGGTGCGCCGAAGATCTCCAAGTCCGGGGTCGACAACGTCGTCACGCAGGGCTGAGGTGCGTCAGTCGGCGTCCATCGCTTCGGCCTGCGCCAGATAGCCCTCGAATTGGACGTCTTGCGCCCTGGCCCGAAATCCTTGCAGGAACTGCCGATAGCCGGACTCGTCGCCACGGACTCGGGCCAGCAGCGCCCGCAGCCGCAGCACCGGGATCTCGTGCAACACGAATCCGGGCTCGGTCGGGACGTCCTCGAGTCTGTCGATCGCGCGTTCGGCTGCCTCGACATCGCCGGGGCCGCCGCGCGCTAGCAGTGTTTCGACAAGCGCGGTGGTGGCGGGCGCCCGGAACATCATCGTCCCGGCTTTGAACTGCGCGTTGAGAACCCGAGAAACCAGGTCGATCGCGCCGTCAAGATCACCGGATCGGGCACGCCCACGAGCGATTTCGACGTCGGTCATTCGACGAATCGCGACGATCAGCTTCTCGTCGACGAGCATCTCGCGCGCCTTGGCCAGATATTCGAAGCCCACCCCCGCGCTTTCGTCGTCGCGGTGGATCAGTGCGGTGGCCCGATTCACCAGCGCGTACGCCAGCGCGGCGTTGTCACCCGACCGTCGCGCGATTTCCAGTGACTCGGCCGTCTGCGCCACGTCGTCGGCGTTGGGCAGCACCCCGCCGTTCTGCACAGCGGCCGCGTATTTGTACAGCTGCGCGAACGGGTGGGTGGTCGGGTCGAACGACCGGGCCATCGCGATGCCCTCCTCGAGGTCCTGTCGCCAGCCGGGCCGTCCCAAAAACATTCCGGCTGCGCCCTTTAACGTGATCGCCCAGGCCAGCGGGGAGCCGATCACGAAGTTGCCCATGGTGGGATCGCCGTGTGCGACGTCGATAATCCGTTGCGCCAGCTGCAGGCATTCGGTCGCCTCGCCGACCTCCCACTTGGCCTGGGCGGCGGCGTAGAACAGCCCGGCGGTCATTGCCGGGTCGCCGATCGACTCAACGAGCGTGGCGAACTCCATCGCCATGGCGGCCGCCTCCCGATGCTGGGAGTTGAACGTCAGCGTGGTGAGGTGGCCCGCCATGCCGACCGCCAATGACCTCTTGTCGCCTGCCTGCGTGGTCAGAGCGCGTAATTCGTCGAATCCAGTCTCGTCGGGCGTGCCGCCCACCTGAAACACGCTGCCGCACAGCAGGGCTCGCGGCGCGATGCGCATGGCCAGCCGGTCCGAGTGATCGTCGGGGAGCCGGTCGGCGAATCGCTCGGCCTGTTGCCAACTGGCCCGGGCCGCGCGGATATCCCGTCCGCCATACCAAGTTCCGGCCTGCATGTACCAGTCGTAGGCCTCACGCAAATCCCCGGCCGCCGCGTACTGGGTGGCGACGATCGAGGCCTCCTGGCCGGTGAACTCGCCGTAGGTGCGCTGCAACACCGCCGCCACCCGGCGGTGCAATTCCGCTCTGCCGGCCTTCAATTGGGATTCGTACGCCACCGCCTGAATAAGCGGATGGCAGAAGGCGTACGTCGCGTGTGGTGTGAAGCCGACCTGTTCGACCAGTGCCGCCTGCACCAGTGGCGCCACGTCGACAGCGCCCAGCAGACATTTCAGCAATTCGGTGTCGAACTGCGCGCCGATGACGGCTGCGGCGTTCAGGGTGCGCTTCGCTGTGGCATTGAGCCGATCGATGCGCGCCCCGATGATGCCCTGCAGGCTGGCCGGAACGTGGATTTCGCGTACTTCGCGCACACATGCGTAGGCGCCGGGCGCGCCCTCGAGCTCGCCCCGCTCGGCAAGGTCGCGCACGATCTCCTCGGCGGCGAACGGCAGGCCGGCCGCCCGGTCGGCGATCACTGTCGACAATCCGGCAACCGAAGGGTCGGCCCCCAGCAGCTCGTCGATCAATTCGGCGATGTGCGAATCACACAGTGGCTCAAGGGCGAACAGCTGGGCGCCCGGGATCCGTGCCAGCGGCCCCGAGTATTCGGGCCGATAGGCGACGAGCAGCGTCGCCCGCATTCCGGGTATCGCCCCGGCGAAGTCGACGAGCAGCGATTCGCTCACGTTGTCGATCCACTGGGCATCGTCGATGACGTAGAGCGCGGCCTCGGGCCGCGCCAGCGAAATGGTGTTGATCAGGTCGACCAGCCGGCGACGCCGGGCGTCCGGGGTGATGTCCGGGCAGGGCACATCGGGGTCGCGGATGCCCAGCAGGTCGTCGAGCAGCACCAGGTCCTCGGCACCCGCGCCGGGGATTTCGGCGCGCACCCGTGCGCGTGCCACCTCGAGCGTGAGACCGCCGAGGCCGAACACCGCGCGCAACAGCCGGGAGATCACGTGGAAGGGAATGGCGCGGGTATGGGATTCGCAGTAGGTGACGGACACCTCGAACCCGGCGCTGCGCGCGGTGGCCAGCGATTCACGGACCAGGCGGGTCTTTCCCACGCCCGGACGGCCGGTCACGGTGATCACGGTTCCCGCACCGCGGCTGGCTTGGTCCAGCAATTCGGCGACGGCGTCCTTCTCCCGCTGCCGCCCGACGAGCCGGGACTGCCGGCGCGGCTTGCGGCGTTCACCGTCGGCGGCCAGCAGGCGCCGCGCCGGCACGGTGGTGGCGAAACCCTTGATGTGCACGGTCTCGGGCTCGCCCAGCACGGCCCGGTCCTCGACGAGCCGTGCGGTCGATTCGCTGAGCATCACACCGCCGGGCGGCGCCACCGTCTCCATCCGCTGGGCCATGCCCACCTGTTCGCCCACCGCGGTGTACCCGAGGTGAGTCGCCCCGAGATCGCCGGCGATCACCCGCCCGGAATTCAGTCCGACCCGCAACCGCAGGTCGATCCCGTCCCGGCGGCCCACCTCGACCGCCAGTTGGCGGACCACCTCCTGGATGTCCAGCGCCGCCAGGCACGCGCGAAACGCGTGATCCTCCAACGTGATCGGTGCGCCGAAAAGCGCCATGATGCCGTCGCCGGTGAACTTGTCGACGGTGCCGCCGTAACGCTGGACCACGGTTGCCGACTCATTGACAAGCTCGGTCATCACCTCGCGCAGCCGCTCGGGGCCCAACGACGCGGCGATGTCCATCGAGCGCACCACGTCCGCGAAGAGTACGGTCACCTGCTTGTATTCGGCCCGCTCGACGTCGGGCGCCAGTGGGGCGCCGCAGGCATCGCAGAACCGCGCGCCCTGACGCGGCTCCGTGCCGCATACCTGGCACAGCAACGATGCTGGCGTCACGTCTGAAACCCTAGGCGGATTCCCTGCTAGAGGGAACGCACGGCGATCGGCGGATTACGCCTGTTCTTCCGAATCATCGTCGAGGACGCCGACCGCAATGCCGTAGGGCAGAAAGCGCACCTTGCGCTTCGGATCGACATTGTTCTTGTTGGCCCGCAGCGCGTCGAGCTCGCTGGCATACACCTGTTCGACCTGAGCCCCACCCGCAGCGTCCACGGTGTAGATCGCCCACACGCCGTCGCCGGCCTCGCCGGCGGTCTCCGGGGCGGAACGGGGCCGCCGTGACAGGTCGTCGAAGAGCGTCGACCAACCCGCCCGGGTCCCCGGAGTGACCGCGAACCTGCCGAGCCGCTCGAAGACGTCGCGCAGTCCCTCGCTGCCCTCCCTGATCACCCGATCGAGGTCCTCGGGATCAAATCCGAACCCTCCGTGCTCGCCCACGTGGCCTCCTTGCAGCTCGTAGCGTTACTGACCAGTGTGCGCCCGCGCGCGGTGATCCGCCACGAAGTTTGCTCCGAGCCGAACATCTCCCCTAATAGCCGGGGCCCAGAAACGGGTTCTGGGAGTAACCGCCGCCGGGATACCCACCGCCGTAGCCCGGATACTGCCCGGGATATTGCTGGGGATACTGCGGCGCCGGGTTCGCGGGTGCCTGACTGGCTGGCACTTGGATCGGGATCGGCACCGGCAGCAGCGGAACGTGGATCCACTGCGTGGTCATCGGCGTTTGCGTCGACGTGGTCGGCGGCGGCGGAGGCGTCGTGGGTGGCGGCGGTGGCGGCGGTGGCGGCGTGGTCGGCGTGGTCATCACCGGCGCCGGCGGCTGCGTCGTCTGCGGCGGGCGCGGACGCGGATGCGTGACGACCGGCGGCGGCTCCGGGGCCACCACGACCGGTGGTGGCGGTGGTGGCGGTGGCGGCGGCGGTTCAGGCGGCGGAGGCGGGGGCGGGGGTTCCGAGCTGGGAACCGGCGCCGCGGTGGGCGGCGGCGGGACGGCCGTAGGAGGCGGCGGGACGGGGCTGGGCACCAGGGAGCTGACCGGCGGCAGCGGGATGGGTGCGACGGAGGGCACCGGAGGAGCCTGGTGGCTTTCTATGCCCGTCAACGTGTACGCCACGCCGCCGATCGCCGTCATGGCGATCAGTGCGCACATCCCGACCACCAACTGTGACAGCCGCACACTCCGCCACGCCCGTGCCCGGGGTGGGTCGATCACGTTCAGGCGCATCGACCAGCCGGCGGGATTGTCTTCGTCGAAGGCCTCGGGGGTGTAAGGCACCCGGATGTCGCCGGGGTATTCGGTTTGCGACCAGGCCAGCTCGCGATCGGTGAGTGCTTCCTCGTCGATCACCAGCAGGTCACCGGCGGGAAGTTCGATGACGTCGCTTCCCGACGACGCGGCGAGCACGCTGATGGACGTGCGGGTGCGGATGTCGACGTCTTCGCCACGGGAGGCCAGCAGCAGCGCGCCGGCAGCGGCGGCGGATGCGGGTTGCGATGGCGACACGACCGGTCTACGGCTGTGTACCGAAAGGCGTTCGTTGACAAGCGGAATGCTGGCACCGCCGCCGACGGTGACCACCGCGGCAAGGTCGCACCAACCCTTACGGTGCCGGGACAGCAAGTCGTCGAAGGCGTAGATGAAGCCGGTTAACCGGTCCTGTATCAGGTCGCCCAGCTCGTCACGAGTGAATTTCATGGTGGCGCGGCGTCCGCCGAGCTCGGCGGCGAATTCTGTTGCCTTTTCCGTGGATAGCTGTTCTTTGGCGGTGCGGCACTGCTCCCGCAGCCGCGCGAGTTGCCCGACCGCGGCGGTGCTGGCCGGATCGATACCGCTGCCGTGTCCCAGCTCCTCGAAGACGCAGAGCAACAATGCCTGGTCGATCTCGTCGCCGGAGAAATCCGCGTAACGCATTGTGGCGCTGAGCGGTTTGAAATCGCCCGCGAGGTCGACCAGCGTGGCAGAAGTACCTGAGCCGCCGAAATCAAGCAATCCAACGACTCCGGTTGCCGCGAGGCACAGCTCCGCGTTCGCCGCGGTCAGCGAGGCGATCGCATCCGAAACCAGGCGCGGCGCCATGCCACTTCGAACGAACCCCAGATGTGTTCGCAATCCGTTGCGCAATGCCTGTGTGGTACCGGGTTTCCAGTACGACGGCACGGCGATCGAGATCTCCGAGGAACCCGCGTCCGAACCCGCGGCCAGCACCATCGCATCCAGCGCTTCGACCATCAGCAGTTCCGGGTCGTGAGCGGAGCCGTCGCCCGAGACCAGCGCTACCGAGTCGCCGATGCGCTCGACAAAGCCGCCCAGCCGCATGCCGGGTTCGGTCGGGTTCGGGTCTTCGTCGGGCAGACCAATTTTCGGTGCGCAGTGCGGGTACAGCGTCAGTACCGCACGACGTGAAACCGGGGGGTTTCCGTCGCGCGCAGCGACCAGGTTCGTGGTCCCGATCGACAACCCAAGGGGGTCGTACATAGAGCGAATGCTTCCGTCTATAGGGGTCTTGGCCAGCGTTAACGATAGCCGCGGACACGCGGAAAGCCGATGGCTTGCAATGCCATTGGTATCGCGCCGATGCGGTTGTGTCACCGAAGCGGTATCAAAAACCCCTTGACAAACGCCCTGAGATCACACGACGGTCAGCGGCAGCGAACGCCTCGGCTCGAACTGAAAAGACGCGCCGCCACTGAACTTGACCACTTCCACCTCAGGTAGTTCGGTTGCGGTGGCATCGGTTTCGGTGAGCTCTGCGGTCCAGTCGGTGTCTGTCCCGCTAACACGGACCTCGATATGCGGATCCACCGCGGTAGCGATCGCTTGCAGCGGCTGCACAGAGTCCGGCGAGCACAACGAGATCCAGGACCCGTCGTCGTGCGCCGGCGACCGGTGGACCAGCAGCCGGTTCGATTCGATCTCTGCGGCAACGTAACCCAGCGGATTCAGCAGCGGGTGCAATTCCAGCACCCGCAGCACTCCTTCGATGCCGCCCGGAAGTCGTAGTGCGTGGTGAATGCGCTCGGCGGCCACGCCGGCGATGCCGATCAAGCCGCGGGTGCACACCGAAACGGCTTGGGCCTCGTCGGCGGCACGCGCCCGGACCGCAATGGCGAACGACAGATACAACAGGTGCATCTGCAGGCACACCTCGTCGGCCATCCGGACCAGTGCCGAGTGTGAAAAGGCGGCGAAGTCGAAATCGGACAGCAACGGACCCGAGTAGTCCGCCTGCCCCTCGTCGGAACGGTCGATCGGACCGAGTTCCCATGTTGCGGCCCGGGTTTGGCGAACGATGTCGAACGCCGGGATGCTCTGGGCCTCGGGATAGGACTCGTCGATGATGACGGTCCATGCGCAGTGCGGATGGCGACCGGTGGGCACCCGCGGCGGCCGGTGAATGGGCCGCACCTGGGCGCGTGCGTTGGTCGCCACCGCGGTGGCGTCAAACGTCGGATCCTCGATGGTGTGGCACATCCCGAACACGTACTGTTCGCCCATCGGCTCGACATCGAGCAGGGCGCCGCAGTGGTCGAGGTGGAATTCGCCGTGCCATCGGTCGTGGACGGTGTACCGGAAATCCATGAATTGCGGTGGGGCGCCGATGTCGAGCTGCAGGCCCTTGAAAATGGTGAGCACATCGGTGCCCTCGTACTTCAGCGCCTGCTGCATGCGCCTGGTGTAGATCGGGCTGGCGCCCGCCCACTCTTCGATGGCGATCTGCACCATCTCGTCTCTGCCGAACGAGCTGATACACCAGGCCATTCCGGACCGGTCGATCAGCTGCCCGATCAACAGCAGTTCGGGAACCAATACGGCCAGCTGCTCGCGGGACAATTGCGCATAACGTGAAGGGCTGCTCACAGTATAAAAATAAACTTGACTATGTTATAAAGTCAATAATGTCTATTGCTGCAGGCCAGACGTCCGGGCGCTCCGCCAGCCCGACCCGGCGTACCAGCGCGCCGCGCAAACGCGGTGACGACACCCGGGCAAAGATCATCGACGAGACCGTCCGCTGTATCACCGAGGAAGGTTTCGCCGCCGCGACCGCCAAGCACGTGGCCGAGCGCGCCGGCGTCACGTGGGGCGTCATCCAGTACCACTTCGGCGATCGCAACGGCCTGCTGATGGCCGTCGTCGACGACGGGGTGGACAGGCTGATCGAGAGCCTGTCGTCGGCCGACGTCAGCGAGCTAGCGCCGCAAGAGCGCATCGAAGTCGTCATCGACACCGCGTGGAGTTGCTATAGCAGTCCCACGTCGATGGCCGCCTTCGAAATCCTGCGGGCAACCCGCGGCGGCCTGGGTGAATCGTCGCGGCGGCACCTGCTCGAAATGAACTCCGCGATCGGCCAGCTCGGCCGGCTGATCACTACCGATTCAGCGAATGCAGGTGTGGCCGAGGTGATTTGGGCAACACTGCGAGGGGTGGTGCTGGCGCAGATGGTCACCGGCACGGCCATCGATTGGAGCCTGGAGCGACGTGCCCTGATCGACATGGTCACCCTCTACTTGTCCAACGGTCGCGGATACCGCGACACTTAGACCACGCACACGACACGCCGTAGAACGTGACCGAGGTTTATGTCTCGGCGATGTCGGTCGTCTGATGCGACCGCAGTTGGTACATCACTATGTGTTGCAATGACGGGATGACCCCCCAAGATCTCGCCGACATCGAAGCAATCAAGCAAGTCAAATACCGGTATCTGCGCTCGCTGGACACCAAGCGCTGGGACGACTTCGCCGACACGCTGGCCGAGGACATCAAGGCCGACTACGGACCATCGATCGGTAACGAGCTGCACTTCACCACCCGCGCCGACCTGGTCGAGTACATGCGCACCTCGCTTCCGGCGAACGTCATCACCGAACACCGAGTGACGCATCCGGAGATCATCGTGACCGGCGATACCGCAACGGGCAGTTGGTATCTGCAGGACCGCGTCATCGTCGCCGAGCTCGACTTCATGCTGATCGGTGCGGCCTTCTACCGCGACCAGTATCGGCGCACCGACAACGGGTGGAAGATCAGCGGCACCGGTTACGACCGGACCTACGACGCCACAATGTCGTTGAAGGGCATGGACTTCAACGTCAAGCCCGGTCGCGCCATCCACGGCGTCGACTGAAGACTATTTGCCGATCGCGATGACCGCGCCGGGCCGCAGCCATTTCATGATCGACACCAGCTGAGCATCGTCGACCGCCACACAGCCCTCGGTGGGCGCGCCGTCGGTGGTGTGGAAGAAGAACGCCGCTCCCCCACCGGGGGTCTTGTTCTTGTTGACGCCCATCACCACGGCGTGCTTGTACTGCGGGATCTGCAGGTTCTCACTGTCGGCCGTGTTGAACGGGCACTGCGCCTTCGGGCACACCTGCATCGAGTTGAAGGTGGGGCTGTGGTCGTCGCCGCTCCACCAGTAATTCGAGCCGCCGACTTGGGTGTAGGGCAGCCCGGTACCGGGATTCGGCGCCGTGCCGAACGCGGAGTCGAGGCTGTAGACGCCCATCGGCGTGGCCGGAACCCCACTCTTGGCCTGCGGTGCCATGCCCGCCGAACCGACGTGCGTCGGAACACCGGTGCGCAGCGCCTGCCAGCCGGCGGCGGTGTGCTGGTAGATATCCATGGTCGCGTTCGAGCCGCCAGTGCTGACAACCGAAACCACTTGTGTGGCATTGCCAACCGCGTTGGCAAACCATGGAGTGCCGGGCGTGGTGCCTGCCGGAGCGGCGCTTCCCATCGGTGCGAGCACAAGCGATACCCAAGCGAAGCACGCCACGGCACATACTGAAATTAGCAGTCGGCGCATACATTCCATCGTCCGGTGACACCGGCCTCAGGGTCAAGTCAAGCTTTAGCGCCAGTTGGGTCACAGCACCGTGATCAACGGAAAACCCAGCGCGGCAAGGGTTTAGGCCGAAGTACCCACAGGCACCCGAGGGCGTAGAGGTATCCCAGCGACCAGCCGGCCAACACATCGGACGGGTAATGCACGTTCAGGGCGACCCGGGAAACCCCGACCAAGACCAGGATCAGCGCGCTCACCGCGATCGCGACACGGCCCATCGCCCGACTCATCATCGGCAATACGAAGGCCAGCAGGGCGAGCAAGGCAGCCGTCGTCTCGAGCGCATGCCCCGAGGGAAACGACGTCTGGGGTGTGGCCACCAGCATGGTCGGCGGTCGCGGCCGATTGGCCAGCGCCTTGGCACCCAGCGTCACGAATCCGTTCAGCAGCCCGCAGGCCAACAACAGCAGCGCCACGCGCACATTGCGTCTCACCAACGCGGCCACCGCCGCCACCGTGTCCAGTAGCCGCAGTGGGTTGGGGCCCAGCACAACCGACAACACCTCCCAGAATCGCACCCACACCGGATGCTTGACCGCAATGTCGTGGGAGGCATTCAGCAACGACCAATCGAGGCCATGCAGCCAACCCCAATTCTGGCGGTAACCCACCCACATCACGGCATAGACGACGGCGGCCACCAAAGCGACGTAAACAGCCGCGGTGGGCCGGGGGCGGGTCATCCCCTAAGCGATACCAGGACCGCCAGCCCCGACACTCGACGCCCCCAGGAAGGGCCATACTGGCGTCATGGCGGTCTTTGTCCGCAGATTGCTCGGCATCGGCAAGTTACCCGAGGATCTGCATACTCAGGTCGAGGCGGAGGGCCTGCTCTATCTCGCCGATTACGTCGCGGTGACCAGGCGGTTCAGCGGCGTCGTCCCCGGTGTGCGGTTGCCGCACAGTGTCGCCTACTACACCGGTTCGCTGGTGCTCACCAAGCACCGGGTGCTGGCGACGCTGTCGATGCTGCCGAAGCTGGCCGGCGTGACCGTCGACGCGCGCTGGGATGCACAGGCCGGCGCGGCCAGGGCCGAGATCTCGTCGGCGGGTTTAACGGTCGACGTCGACGTCTCGCAGGTCGACGACAAGTTCAGCGGCGAACTCTCGCTGCTCTACAAGGCCACCATCCCGGCAGATGTGCTCAGCGGGCTACCCGCGCGGTCCTTGAGTTTCGACATGGCGCCGGACTGCGTGGTCCGCGCGGTCGGCGTTACCTATAGTCCGTGATCGTGATCCGCGGCCACGGTGGCTGCCGGAGCACCGCCAGGCTGCCGATCACCGCCGCGAGCAGGCCGGTGAGCACTCCGATCAGCGCGACGCGATTGGAGTCGACGGCAGGGACCCAGGACGCCTCGCCCGCGCTGATCACGAAGACGCCGACCGGTTTTTCGACCGGGATCACGGTGGCACCGCCCGCGGTCTCGTAGGGCTCGCCGTAGACACGCCGGGGGCCGCGGTCGATGGGCAGCTGGTCGAGCACGTCGGAATACTTCACTACACGCTCCCTTTGCTCGTGTTGTGGGCCTGCACCGTTGATAGATTGACGTTAATGCCATTCTCCTCCGGCGAGTTCTCCGACGGCGCTGTGAGCGAACATGCGTTCAGCTCATCGGACCGCCGCGTCGTCTACCGGGTGATCGCCGAACGGCGAGACATGCGCCAATTCGTGCCCGGCAGCGTCGTGCCCGAGGAGGTGCTGGCCCGCTTGTTACAGGCCGCGCACGCCGCGCCCAGCGTCGGCCTGATGCAACCGTGGCGTTTCATCCGGGTCACCGATGACGGGCTGCGCCGGCGCATCCACGCGCTCGTCGACGAAGAACGCCCGCGCACCGCGCAGGCACTGGGGCAGCGGGGCGAGGAGTTTCTGCGGCTGAAGGTCGAGGGCATTCTCGAATGCGCCGAACTCCTCGTGGTGGCGCTGGCCGACAATCGCGACGCCCACATTTTCGGCCGGCGCACGTTACCGCAGATGGATCTGGCGTCGGTGTCCTGCGCGATCCAGAACCTGTGGCTGGCCGCCCGGGCCGAAGGACTCGGGGTCGGCTGGGTTTCGCTGTTCGATCCGCAACCCCTGGCGGACCTGCTGGCAATGCCCGCCGGCGCTGAGCCGGTGGCCATCCTGTGCGTCGGCCCGGTGCCCGAATTTCCGGATCGGCCGGCGTTGGAGCTGGACGGGTGGACCTCCGCGCGGCCCCTGTCGGAGTTCGTCTCGGAAAACCGCTGGGCTCAGCCGCCGGACCCCCGGCCCGGCCAGCCCGCGCCGGGAACCAGCACCGGAACGGCCAGCACGGTGCCATCCCATTCGGTGTGATGCATCAAGTTCTGCGGGCCGGGCCAATGCGCGGCAACCACGAACAGGGTGCGGCGATCGTTCCCGCCCAGCATGCAGGCGAATGCCGCGCGGTCGAGTTGAACCCGATCCAGCACCTCGCCGCCCTCGCGGACTCGCACGCAGCAGCGATCGGCGACGTCGGCGTACCAGGCCGCGCCGTCGCGGTCGAGGCAGATGCCGTCGGGTGAGTGATCCCCGACGTCCGCCCACACCCGGCGGTTCGACAGCGACCCGTCGGCGCCGATGTCGAAGGCGGTCAGCCGGTGCCGGTACGACTCGGCCACGATCAGCGTGGCGTTGTCCGCGGTAACCGCCATCCCGTTGGGAAACGCCAGGTCGTCGGCGACCACCCGGGCGCTTCCCGCACTGGCCAGGGCCACGAACCCGGGAGCCGGGTCACCGGCGGGCGGCCCCGCGGCGAAGTCGAAGTTGACGTTGTTGACGTAGGTGTTGCCGCGACCGTCGATCACGACGTCGTTGGGGCCGTGCGGCGACAGCACCGACAGGTCGGCATATTGCGACAGCGTGCCGTCTGCGGACAACCGAAGCAGCGCCCGCTGCGAACTCGATGTCAGCACCAGCCCGCCGGCTGCCGGCAGGAAGTCGAAACACATTGGCAACGACTGGTGTTCGAGCACGACGTCGGCCCGTCCCGCCGGGTCAATGGCGCGGATCAGGCCGGCAGTCCAGTCAGCCACCCACAATCGCCCGCTCTGCCAGCGCGGCGACTCCAGCAAACCCAACCCGGTGATCAGAGCATCCATAGCGCGTGCCTCCCGACTTCTGTTCGCGGAGATCGTTTCCACCAGCCGGCCATCTGCTGTTGTCTGACTGGGCGACACACCCAGATTCATCGCAGGTAGCTGCGGTATCGTCGCCGGTCGCAAGGCAACGTGAATAAGGTGACGGAAATGACCGGCGACAACGTACTGATCGTGCACTGGCACGACCTCGGGCGCTATCTCGGTGCCTACGGTCATCCGGACGTCTGTAGCCCGCGACTGGACCGGCTCGCCGCCGATTCCATCCAGTTCACCCGGGCCCATGCCACCGCACCGCTGTGCACGCCGTCGCGGGGATCGTTGTTCACCGGCCGCTACCCGCAAAGCAACGGGCTCGTCGGCCTGGCCCACCATGGCTGGGAGTACCGGGCCGGTGTCCAGACCCTCCCCCAGATATTATCCGAATCTGGCTGGCATTCAGCACTTTTCGGTATGCAGCACGAGACGTCCTACCCAAAACGGCTGGGCTTCGACGAGTTCGACGTGTCGAACTCGTACTGCGACTACGTGGTGGACAAGGTCGGAGACTGGCTACGGGCGCAAGCCCCGCAATCCGACGGGCAACCGTTTCTGTTGACGGCGGGATTTTTCGAAACCCACCGTCCCTATCCGCGGGACCGCTACGAGCCGGCCGACAGCGCGGCCGTCGAGCTGCCCGACTACCTGCCCGACACTCCGGAGGTACGCGGCGATCTCGCCGACTTCTACGGGGCCATCACCACGGCCGACGCCGCGGTCGGCCAGATACTGGACACGCTGGCCGAGAGCGGGCTGGATGCCAGCACCTGGGTGGTGTTCTTCACCGATCACGGTCCCGCCCTCCCCCGCGCGAAATCCACCTTGTACGACGCCGGAACCGGCATTGCACTGCTCATCCGCCCACCCACCGGCCGGGCCACGGGGCCCCAGGTCTACGACGAATTGTTCAGCGGCGTCGACCTGGTCCCGACGTTGCTGGAGCTGTTGGGCCTCGAGGTGCCGGGCGACATCGAGGGTGTGTCCCACGCGCACGCCCTGCTCGCAGCGGATACACCGCCAGCCGATCCGGTGCGTGAGCAGGTGTACACGATGAAGACCTACCACGACTCGTTCGATCCGATTCGGGCAATTCGCACAAAGGAATACAGCTACATCGAGAACTACGTGCCGCGGCCGTTACTGGACCTGCCCTGGGACATCGAGCAGAGCCCGTCGGGTTTGGCGGTCGCGCCATTCGTCAAGTCGCCACGTCCGGAGCGCGAACTCTACGATCTGCGAACCGATCCCACCGAGACCACCAATCTGCTGGCCGACGGCGACCCCCGCATGGATGCGATCGCGGCAGATCTCGCTGTCCGCCTTAATGATTGGCGACAACGCACCGGCGACGTCATCCCGTCGGACTTCGCCGGCAGTCGCGTCGCGATGCGCTATACCGAAACCTATCTACAGATCCATCACACGACGCCGACAAGCCGGTCGGCGATCGCCGCCGACCGCGGCGTCGAAGAGTAAGCAATCCCCGGCTACCCACCGGTGCGGCGGGCACCGCCGACCTCGGCGACGATGAACACCCGCCGGAACGGGAAGATCGTCGTACCGTCGGCCCGGGCCGGGTAGGCATCGTCCAGCAGCGGGATGAGCTCCTCGCGGAACTGCGCCCAGCCCGCGTCATCGAGCCGCTCGCGCACCGGAACCAGCGCGGTGCCGGTGATCCATTCCAGCACCGGATGCTCCCCGGTCAGTTGGTGCAGGTACGTCGTCTCCCAGGCATCGACCCGGCAGCCCGCGTCCATCAGTAGATTGGCGTAATGCGCCGGCGGCTGGACCACAGCACCGACTCGAAACGGTATGTCCTTCAGCGTCTTTGCGTAATGCTCGCGGCGTGCCACCGCCCGCACGGCGGCGTGCGACGGCGTTTCGAAGTTGCCCGGGATCTGAACCGCGATCCAAGACCTTTCCGGTAGTTCGCCGGCCCAGCGGAGCAGCAGGTCGGCGTGTTCGGGGACCCAATGCAGGGCCGCGTTGCTGACTACCACGTCGGTGTCGGGTTGCGGCTTCCAGTCGCGCAAGTCGCTGACGGAGGCATCGATCCCGCGTTCCCGGGCGGCGGCGACCATCTCCGGCGAGGTGTCCATCGCCTCGATGACCGAGCCGGGCCAGCGCTTCTCCAGGTACTTCGTCAAGTTGCCGGGTCCGCAGCCCAGGTCGACCACCCGGCGCGCCCGTTCGGCCCCCACCCTCGACACCAAATCGTAAAACGGCCGGCTGCGATGGTCTGCAAATGCCAGGTAGACGTCGGGATCCCACATGTCGGTCCTCCTGATCAACATCGCCGCTAGTCGGCCATCTAGACAAAACCGTATTACCGCATGCTGTCAAACGCGCGAGATCGGCCGGTCCGGCGGGATAACATCGGCATTCGTGGCGACCGACACAGATCCCATCGATCCGCCCATTCCCGTTCCCGACGTTCCCGGTGCCGACGTAGCGGCCGGTGCAGACGGATTGCCACCACTCTCGACGTTGTCGCCGCATGAGCGCAGAGTGGTCGCGGCATCGGCGGTCGGTGATCTCGCGTTGCGCACCTGGGTCTCGTCGCTGCTGGCCGCGACGGCGGCGCCCGCCGTTGTCGCCACCTCGTTGCGGCACACCAAATCCGGCACCGAGCGCAGCAACCTGAACTTCTACGCCGAGCTGGCGGCCGAGCACGACCCGGCAAAGTCGTTTCCGGCTCCCACCGAGCTGCCCCGGGTGTCGTCGCGGCCGGCGGGACCGCTCGCGAGATGGATCGCGCGCGGCACCGTCGACAACATCTCGTTCGACAGCAGCTTCGCGGCGATCAATCCCGCGATGCGCCAACGGTGGAATGCGTGGGGATCCAATAACATCGTGCGCGCTCAGCATTGGCGCCACGACGACGGACCGCGTCCCACGCTGTGCGTCATCCATGGGTTCATGGGGTCGTCGTATCTGGCCAACGGTCGCTTCTTCTCGCTGCCGTGGTACTACCGGTCCGGCTACGACGTCTTGATGTACACCTTGCCGTTCCACGGCCAGCGCGCCGAAAAGTACTCACCGTTCAGTGGTTTCGGCTACTTCGCCGGTGGGCTCAGCGGTTTCGCCGAATCGATGGCCCAGGCCGTGCACGACTTCCGGTCCATCGTCGACTATTTGCGTCACACCGGTGTTGACCGTATTGCGCTGACCGGTATTTCGCTGGGCGGCTACACCTCCGCGCTGGTGGCCTCGGTCGACGACCGGCTTGCGGCCGTCATTCCCAACTGCCCGGTCGTCACGCCGGCGACGATGTTCGACCAGTGGTTTCCGGCCAACAAATTGGTCGGCCTGGGGCTGCTGTTGTCCAATATCAACCACGACGAATTAAACGCCGGGCTGGCCTACCACTGCCCGCTGAACTACCAGCCCCTGCTTTCCCAGGACCGCCGGATGATCATCACCGGCCTCGCCGACCGGATGGCTCCCCCGGGGCAGGCCGAAATGCTGTGGGAGCACTGGGATCGCTGCGCGCTGCACTGGTTCCCCGGCAGTCACGTGCTGCACGTCAGTCAACTGGACTATCTGCGCCGGATGACCAGCTTCCTGCACGGATTTATGCTGGAGTAGCCGCCTCGGTTCGCGCCGTCCGATGGGCCCCCGCCACTGGAGTCGGCCAGTCCAGGCTCGCCAGCACGTTGGCGGGCGCGTCGGTGTGACCGTCAAGTCGTTGCGTAGACAACAGATCCAACGCCGCCAGCGCCGGCCCCTGGTTGCCGCGCTGCGGAATCAGTCCGCCTACTGGCGGCGCAGCTTCCGGCGGCGCATCGGTGAGGAATGCGCACGCGGCCGCGATCGTGTTCTGGTCTCCCGATCGCGGGGCGGCGATCTCGAGTGCGGTGCACGTCTCGCGCGCCGGATGCGACCGGATGGCCTCCAACGTCTCGGCCAAGGCCGAGTCGACGACGATCTGGTATGCCGCAACATAATCCGAGGTGCCGCGCTGCACAGCACCCCACGTCTCGCGGGCCTTGGCAGTAAGCCAGCGCGGCACGTCGTCGGATGCGACCGCAGTGGCTTCCCAGCCGATCTCGCGAAGGTGGTCGGCAAGCCGCCGCGCGGCGACCTGGGCCGTCTCCTGCAGCGGGATCGCCGACGTGCGCGCCTGCAGCGCCGGCAGGTTGTCGGCGGCCGACACCGTAATGCCGATCCATGTCTCGCGTCGCGAGGCGTCAGATGCGTTGTCGCGGCTCGTGATACGGACCCTGTCGGCGCGGATGCCGTAGCGGTCCAGGTACCCGGCGATCAACTCCAGGGGGAGCACCGCGCCGTCGGTGGTGGACGGCCCGATCCGCACCAACGCGGTTGTCTTTACGGCAATAGCGGATTCAGTGACGGGTTCGTTGGCACGGTTGGAGCCGCGGCCCATGATGGCCAGCCGACGCCTCAGGATCGTGGTGAAGTGCAATCCACGCCACCAGCCGAACAACACGATCACCACCACACCGGCGATGCCGAGCAGCCAGTAGTCGCGAGTCGAGTGCCAGGGGTAGGCCAGCGCCGCGGGCACCACCGCCAGCGCCGCCAAGGTAATTCGGGCACTCCCTGGGATCGGGATCGAGCTCACGAGGTGGTCTCCTTCCGTCGGCGCGCGGCGATTGCGGCCGACGCGGCAGCAGCCGCGACAACCAAAGCCAGCGCGGCAGTCCCGGCGAACGCGACGGTTCGCGGGGTGTTGTCTTTCGGCGCCGGTGCCGGGGGAACGGCGACCGGCTTCGCCGGCGTTCCGGCCGGTCCGGTACTAGCGGGCAGTTCCCAAGTCAGGGCTGCCAGTGGGTCCACGCTGCCGGTGCCGACGATGTTGGAGGGCGCGCGGGCGCCGTTGTGCGCGGTCGCGGTGATCCGGCGCACCACCTCGGTCGCGGACAGGGTGGGGTACTTACTGCGCACCAGTGCCGCTACTCCCGACACGTAACCCGCCGCGTAGCTGGTCCCGCTGAGCGCCGCCAGTTGCTGATGCTCGTCGGGCAGGCCGTTGGCGAGACCGCCGCCGTCGCGATTGCTCACCGACACGATCCTTTCGCCCGGGGCGGCGATACCGACCCACGGCCCCGACATGGTGAATTTCGACGGCTGCCCATCCGGTGTCAAGGACGCCGCCGACAGCACGTAGGGCTGCCACCACGACGGGGTGGAGACCGAGGTGACGCCGGCCCAATTCCGCGCATCGTCGGGGTGGCCGAGATCCGTGAGCGCGTTTGACTCACAGGACGTTCCGCCGCCAACCGTTCCGGTCGACCCGGTGTTGCCCGCCGCCGCCACGATCACCGCGTCCTTCTCCACCGCCGCGTAGCGGATCGCCGCGCCGAGCGCGGCCTGATCGACAGGCCGATCGGCGGGCACACAGGTGACGTCCGAGATATCGATCACCCGGGCACCCAGATCGGCCGCGTGCACGATTGCCCGACCCAGCGTCGCGACCTCGAGGGACACCCGCGCGACCATCGGATCGCCACCCGGCGTGCGTGGGGAGAACTTGCCCGACGCCGTGCGGATCGACAACACGCGCGCCGCGGGCGCGACCCCCGAGAAACCGTCCTCACCGGACGGCTGGCCGGCGACGATTCCGGCGACCAGCGTTCCGTGCCCGTCACAGTCGGTCAGGCCGTCGGTCGTCTCCACAAAATCGCCACCGGGATCGACATTGGGTAGCCGAGGCCCCGGCCGCACGCCGGTGTCGAGCACCGCGACCAGCTGCCCTTCACCGCGGGAAAACTGCCACGCCGCAGGAAGATTCAGTGTTCCCTGGCTTGGCGTCACCGCCGCGGGATCGCTACCGGGGATCACACCGGAGGTAGTACAGGGCCCGCGCTGCTCCATCGGCTGCACCGGTCCCGCCGTCCCGCTTGGCGGTTGCACGCCCGGGTCGACCACCGGCTGGGTGATCGCGGACGCCGGCGGACAAGCCCACGGCGCAACGGCCTGCGAGAAAATCAAAGCCGCTGTGAGGCAGGCGAATCCGACACGGATCATCGATTGAGCACCCAGGCGAACAGACCGACCAGATAGGCGATGACCGGAATCAGCGAAGCATCCAGTCCGGTCGCCACGAAACCCAACAGCCGGCGCAGCGGCAACGAATAGGTTTCCGGCGAAGCGATGCCCGGGTTCAGCGCCACCATGGCCCACGCCAACACCAGCACGACGAGCACCGCCGCCGCGATGAGTGCGGCGAGGTAGCGCCCGGTCGAGGCGTAGAACACCAGCAGGACACCGGCGCCCAGGTAGGGCTGAGCCAGCAGCCAGGCCTTGCACGCGGCCGAATCCCACACGCGGGCCCGCAAGACGGACGTAGCCGCAGTTGCCGCTACCACATACCATCCCCAACCGCTCAGCGACTCGGGGCGCAGCCCGATCGCCACCGATCCCAGGACACTGAGCAGCACGGCACCGGCGATGAAGCCACTCTGATGGGCGTCGCCGATGCGCACCCGCCGGGGCAGGTCCTCGAGCACCCGAAGCGCCGGCGCCGATGGGGTCGGATCACCGGGTGCCGGAATGACCGGCAACGGGAAGCGCGCCCACAGTGCAGAAAGCTGCGCGGCCTCGATGGTCACTAGCAGGGCCGCCACGATCAGACCAGCACCAATGCTCAATATCGGTAGCTGCCAAAGCAATTCGGCACCAGCGGCCAACAACACCCCAGCCCCGACCACTGCGGTCGCGGTGAAGATACCGACAATCCGCTCGCGCTCGGTGCTCGGCACCATCAGGGCGATCAGCGACCAAGCGGTGACGCCGGCAGCGGCCAGCACCAGCTGCGCCGCCCCGAACTTCCCGGGCACCGCCAACGCCAGGGCGGCGGCAATGGGCACCAGCGCCGCCACCGACAGCGCCATCCCGCTGCGTTCGGAACGCAGCGTGACGAACAAGCCGGCGATCGCGGTCACCGCCGCGATCACGCTGACCGCGACCAGTCCGGTCAGTCCACCGGTGGCTACCCGGTAGGTAACTCCCAGGCCCGTCGCCAGGAAAGCCACGACGATCGCGGCGACCAGCGCCCCGCGCTGGATCTGCGCTATGCCCCATGGCTTCAGACGGGAGGTCGAGAAGATCATCGCGGCGTCAGCGATGTCCTCCACGATGCCGGGCGCGGCCGGGCCGATCGGAACCGGCTGCAACGCAAGCAGATCCCCGTCGACGACGCCGACGGTGTCCAGGCTGGCATCCAGGCTGAACGGCGCTCCCCCGATGGGTGCCAGGCTCAGGTGCGAAACTCCGCCGGTGCCCACTGCGCCGTCATTGAGGTCACCACCATCGCCGTTCTGGGCCGTCGGGACCACCAATCGCTGTACCGCGGGCAGGATTTCGCGCAGCGGCAGTTCGGCGGGCAGCGCAATTTCAGTCAGCCTGCTGTGCGCGAGGATAGCCACGCGAACGATGGGCATGACGGCGCCGGAGGTCACCGGACCCTCGAATTGGACTGGGGCCGTTCCTGGGACATCGTGCTCTCTCTCTATCTCGTTGCGGTTACGCGTATTGGGTGGACAAATCTCGGGACAGCCGCTGGGTGGGGAACCAGTGGCCGTCGGGCAGGGAGGCGGTCAAGTGCTCGATGGCGACGCCAATTGCGAACGGGGTTCCCGGGCGAAACGTCGAGACCCATTCGCCGTCGAACGCGCGGGACGGGCTGACCAGGATCCGGCCGGCGGCGGTGTCCACGATGCTCACTCCGACTTCGGTGGTGGCATGCTGCCCGTCGCGATGGCAGCCGGCGACGACTTCGACGTAGCTGCGTGGACCCGTGAAAACCGATTCCACCACCGATCGCGCTGATTCCGGAATCCCCAGGTAGTCAAGGACTTCCGCCAGCGACGCACCGGAGCGCAGTCGCTCGTCGGCCCGGGCTCCGACGCGTGTCGGCATGCTGAATTCCGCGAACTGAGCGGGCGGCCGCTGGGCCAGCCCGGCACCGAGGACCGGAACCAGCGCCCGGGCGTCATCGATGTTCATCGCGGTAAACGTGACCAGCTGCGCGCTGCGCAGCGCGACGATGGTCACCGACGACTTGCCGGTGGTCCCGGCCCGCCGCGCGACCACGCCGCGCAGCAGCTCGCCGGCACCGCTGGCCGCGTCGGAGCCCACGTAGCGCAGATCAAGCCATTGGCCGGGGAAACACACCACTTTGATCCAGTCGGCGACCGCCGGATTGACGACACCGTCTGGCGACATCAGACCCATCCGGGTCAGTTCTTCCTTCTGATCTTGGAAGAACGCGGCGCGTTGCGCGGCGTCGCGGTAAGGCGTCGTGATCGCCAAAACCCATGGGAAGCTGCCCGCTCCAATGGTTTCGGCGATGAACCACGCGTTTTCGACCGTCAGCTCGACGGCATTGGGCTCGACACTCATCGAGGAGGGACTAGCCGCCCCACTTGGCGGCTTCGGCCGTGTCGCGGGCATACATGGCCAGAGTGTTGGAGTCGTGCGTGCTGGCCATCGACTGGTAGGACCGCACCAATGCCTCCATGGCCTGGTTCCACTGGGCCTGCCAGAGCTGGTAGCTCATACCGGTGTCACCCTGCCAGCCGTTCTGCAACGCGGCCTGCTCGGTGGCGATATCGGCGCCCAGCCCCTGCATCGTGCCGGCGTAGCCCGACATGTCGGCGGCGTGGCTCAGCATCGCCGGGTAGTTGTACATAATCTGTGACATCACAAGTCCTTTCGCGGTTATTGGTGGTCGGCTCAGAACCCGTTGTAGCCGGACGCGGCAGCGGCGTCGGCGGCCACATAGGTACCCGCTGCATCACCGAGGTTGGCCTGGGCGATATCGAGCAGGGTGTTGACTCGTGCGGCCATCTCCACGAACCGGGCGTGCGCGGCCTGAAACGCCGCCGAGGACTCACCCTGGTGGAATGCCTGGGCCGACATCGCTTCCTGCTCGGCTTGGTTGATCGTGCTGCGCAACACCGCCGCCTTGGCGCTGAACGCCGACTGCGAGGCCACCAACTGTGGAATGTGAGCATCCAGAAGACTCATAACGTTTCCTTTCTCTTCTGTCCCTTATGATTTCGATTACTGGCTGACATGTGGCTAACTGTCTTGCTAACTTTCGGGACCCCCTCCCCCCGCTTCACCGGGCTCGCCCGCGGTCTCGCCGTTGTGATCCCAGGTGCCCGGCACCATGGGCATCCTTGGGCCGCTGCCGAACTCATCGCCGGCCAGCTTGGTCAACCCCGAGGCCTGTAGATCCGCGTCTTTGTGCGCGGTTCCGGCGAATCCGAGCCTTCCGGCCCCACTGCCCGAAGCCGTCGCGGCGGCCAATAGCGCCTCTTCATCGGCCGGGCCGCCCCAGTCCGGGTCGACGTCGACATTCATGTCCAGGAACTCATCGCCGTGGTCATGCATGTCGGCCCGCCGGCGCCGCCGCGCCGCAGCCGCCCGACCCGGCACCGCCGCGGCCGCCGCCGGGATGGTCGCGGCCGGGGCTTTGAGCCCACTACGGCCACCCACCGTCGGCGAGAAGCCACCTTCTGGGCCACCGCCGAGGGCCACGGCATAGGGAAAGGCCCATGGCGCCGGCGCCGGTGCCGCAGCGGCGGCCGCACTGGCAGCCGGGGCCGGGGCAGTCGCCGGAGCCGAAGCGGGCGCCGGCGCCGGCGCCGGCGGGGCCATGGCGGCTACCGGTGGCATCGAGGGAGCTTGAGTCGCGAGAGCGGGTGCCGGTGGCAGCTCCACATCCGGTAGATCCCCGAGAGTCTGCAAAAGGAAGTAGGCACCGAGGCCGATAACGAGCGGTATCAGCAGGAACGGTGCGGTCAACAGCACGGTCCAGAACGTAGTACCGAACGGAATGAAAAACGCCTCGTAGGCGATGAAGAACAGCAGCGGGCCGTTGGCAACCAGCCAGGGCCCCAAGGCCTCCATGAACTGCTGAAGCATGTTGGACAGGTTCTGGAAGAACTGCTGCAGTTGCTGGAGCAGGTTGTCCCACCAGTTGCCGGAGTCAGAGTCGTTCGACGCGGCCAGGGTCGAGAAGTTGTTCGTTTCGGCACCGGGACGCAGCACGTTGGGCGCCGGGTCCGTCTGTGGCGCCGACATCAGCGCCGCATCGGAGACGACCTGATACGTGCTCATTGTGGTGGCGGCCTGGACCCACATCCGCGCGTAGTCGGCTTCGTTGACCGCGATCGGAATTGTGTTGATACCAAAGAAATTCGTTCCCACCAGCACCCCGTGGATGGTGTGGTTGGCGGCCAACTCGCCAAGCGTCGGCATTGCCGCCAGGGCGCCGGTGTAGGCCGCCGCCGCGACCTCATGTTGTGCAGCCACACCCGCGCTGTTGGCACTGGCCTGCATCAGCCACGCCAGATACGGCACGTGCGCGGCCGCATACTGCGCAGCGCTGGGCCCTTCCCAGACCCCCGCTTGCACTTCCCCCAGAAGCCCACTGAGTTCGGCTGCCGCGTCGGCGTATTCGGTGCTGAGCGCGGTCCATGCGCCGGCGGCCGCCAACAGCGGCCCCGGTCCCGGACCGGCGGTCAGCAACGCCGAATGCACTTCCGGCGGAGCAGCCATCCAGATGGGCGCGGTCATTATCAGGCGCCGCCTACTCCGTACGTCGCGGCCGCCGCGGTGTCACCCACGAGATAGCTTGCCCCGCCCTGGCCCACGCCTACACCGGCACGGCCCAGTTCCTCCACGCCTTCGGCGGCCACCGCGGCGTGCATCTGGCCTTGGGCGCTGAACCCGGCGGCCGTCGTCAGCGACACCGGATCCGCCGCGGGCGGCACCACTGCGGTGATCGCCGGAGCGGCCGCCGCATGCACGGCCGCCAGCCGCGCCGTCAGCGCCTCTACCGCAGCACTGGTCGCCACCAGTCCTTCAGGAACTACTCGCAACGTCATAACCCCTCCTTCTGTGGTCCTTCAGTTGCTGTTTCACTAACCATCAGCGGGCGAAACCATCGTCGGCTCCCCCTACAACAGACTCGCCAACCAACGGGTTGACCAACTGCACGTACGTCGGGCTTTCACTGTCTCCCAACAGAATTGCCCGTCCGGCAGGCAACCGGCCAAATCGTTGTCCCCGGATCTTGCCGCTGTCTTGCGGATTACCCGCCAGCATCAACGTGGTTGCCTGCAAGTCGTTGAAGCGGCGCAGCAACGGACTGGTCATCAGCGCGTGCCCCGACCCCGTGGCGCGGGCCGTGACGATCACCCGCAGCCCCAGATCAGCAGCCTGGCTGAGTTCCGGGATCAGGCTGGTCCATGGGCGCTGTCCAATGTACGGGCCGCTCATCGCCGGTGCATCCGGAATCTGGTCCACGTCGTCGATGATCAGGTAATGGGTGTGGCCCTCGTAGCTCCACCGGGCCAACTCCGCTGCCGACAGGCCCGCCGGCGGGCGCCGCGATTCGATGATGTTGGACAACCCGAGCATCGCCGGGAAGATCCGGTCGATGTTGGCGGTGTATTCGTTGTCGGCGAAGAGTGGCTCCTCGACGAGATGTAGCCGACGATCCAGCACCGTGAAGGCCACCTGGTCCGCGGTGGAATGCTCGCGGATGGTGCGGATGATGTGGCGCAGCAGCGTGGTCTTGCCCGACTTGCTGTCACCGAACACCATCAGCAACGGGTTCTCGGTGAAGTCGAGCACGACCGGTGCCAGGTCCTCTTCGCGCTGACCGATGACCACTTGCTCCAGTCCCCGATACAACGGCCCGAGAGCATCGGGTGCCAGGTTTTTCGGCAGCAGCCGAACCGGCGGTGCGGCCACGTCCGGGTAACGGGCGTTGATCGCGGCCACTGGGTTTGTTTCCGCGTCCAGCTCGGGAGCCGCGAACAGGAAGTGCTCGGCGGCCATGGTCAACCCGCGACCCGGCTGGTCGGCCGGCACGGAATCGGCCGGACGGCGCAGGGCCCCGACCACCCGCACATTGCTGTCCCGCGCGTCGTGCAGCTTGAGCTCGAGTCGCAGCCCGAGGCCGTCACGCATTGCCAGCGGCACCTCCAGCCAGCTCGGGGTGGTGACGATCACGTGGATGCCGTATGCGAGACCGACATTGACGAGTTCAGTCACTTTGGCCAGCAATGGGTTACGCGTATTGAACTGGTCGGTGTTGTCCCGGGCGAATGCGTAGAGGTTGTCGACGACCAGGAACACCTCGCCGAAGCCGTCGTCGTGAGTCGAACCATGCTTGTCCCGGAAGGCCTCGCGCTGCTGCCGGGAAAGCAGCAGCTGCTCCAGCTCGCCGAAGGTGCGGCGAATGCGTTCGGGCTCCAGCGGCGACGCGACGCTGCCGACGTGCGCCAGATCTTCCAGCGCGCGTAGCTGCCCGCCGCCGTAGTCCAGGCAGTAGAACGTCACATCACGCGGCGAGTGCAGGCTGGCTGCCGACAGGATAAATGTCTGCAGCGCAGACGATTTGCCGGACTTGGCGCCCCCGTGAATCACCATATTGCCGGACGCCGACGTGGCGTCGAACACCAGCGGGTCGCGGCGCATCTCGAATGGCTTGTCGATCTCACCGAGCGGCCAGCGCCACTGCCGGTCCGGCACTCCGGCGTGGGCCAGCACCGTGGTCAACGGGATCGGCTCGTCCAGCGGCGGCAGCCACAGCTGCGGCGCCCGCGGCCCGTAGCCGGCGAGCTGCTCGCCGATGGTGGCGATCAGCTTGCGCGGCGGTCCGGCCAGGTCTTGTTCGTCGGCTCCGGTGATCACCGTGCCCTGATCGGGCTCCACCCTGCCGGCAGTGAACAGCTTCGGCTGCGGGACAGAGTGCACCACAAGGGTTTTAGCGGTCTGCGGCGGCTCGTAGATGCCGTCGACATAGGTGCTGCGGAACTTGATCGGGGCCGCACCGGGAGCGGGGACCAGGAAGCCGATGCCCTTGTGCTCTTTGCCCGATTCGATGTGGTAGGCGTCGTCCACGCCGATGATCTGGCGAGACACGCTGGCACTGGCCACCTTCAACCCGATGCGGTACGAGGTGTTCTTGTCGATGTCCTTGATCTTTCCGACATCCAGCGTCTGGGACGCGAACAGAATGTGGATGCGGAACGAGCGGCCCTTGCGCGCCACGTAGTCGAACAGTTCCGCGTACTCCGGGTAGTCGGCCAGCATCAGCGTGAATTCGTCGGCCACCACGAACAGTGTCGGGATCGGCGGTAGATCATGCCCGGCGGCGATGGCGTTCTCGTACTCGACCACTGAGTTGAACGCACTGCCCTGAACCCGGCGGCCGGCCTCGCGGAGCAGCGTTTCGCGTCGGGCCACCTCGCCACGCAGCGTGTCGGCGAACCGGTCGGCCAGCGACTTCTTCTCGGCCATGTTCGAGATCACCGCGACGACCTGCGGGAAGTTCCGGAAGCTGTCGGCACCGGCCTCACCCTTGAAGTCGGCGTAAATGACGATCAGCCGATCCGCCGAATGAGTTGTCAACAGCGACAACAGAATCGACATCAGGGTCTGCGACTTGCCGGAACCGGTCATACCGATCATCAGGCCGTGCGGACCCATGCCGCCCTCGGCTTCGTCCTTGAGGTCGAAGAACAGCGGCTCGCCGGTGGCGGTGACACCGATCGGCACCCGCAACTCGTCGTCGCGGCGACGCGGTGCCCACAGCGTCGGCACATCAAGCTGCGATGCGTCCGGTACACCCAGCAGCGTCGTAAACGTGGCGCCACGAGTTGCCGCCGAGCGCAGCCCGGTGTGGGTGGGGTTGGAGTCCCAGCGCGACAACTGACGGGCCAGGTGGGCGGCCTCGTCGACGCCGAACTGATCCGCGTTGTCAATGTAGGGCTGCCAGCCGCCGGTCTGCCAGCGTTGGATGGCCCCGTCCGCAATGCGCAGAATCGGCTTTTCCGGGTCCGAATACTGTTCGCGGTTCGGCGCCGTGCTGCTGCGATGCACGACGGTGACTCCGGCCCGGCCGATCGCCAGCGCCGAGGCGTTCACGTCGTAGTCCGGGTCGTCGACGATGATCAACAGGTGCCGCAACGCATCTGACGGCCCCCCGGTGAATACCGGGCGGTCGGCCAGCGCGGGGCCCAGCATCAAGACCAGCTCATCGGGGTTGGCGGCCAGGAACCGGGCCGGCCCCACGCCATCCACCTCGCCGGGAATGTCGATGTGGGGCAACCACTTCAGCCAGGACCAGTCGTGGTTCTCCACATCGCGGGTAGCGAGCGCCACCCCCAGCACCGTCGGGTCGTGCCAGGTCACCGCCTGAGCGACCCAGGCCCGCAACGCCCCTTGCACCTCATCCGGCTCGCCGAGGACGGTGATCCGGGAGACCTTGGTCAAATCGATTCCGGTGGGCACATCACGCACCGTGCGCTGGGTGTCGAGCAGGCTGCGTAATGCGCTGTGCGACACCGGTTCCAGATCGATCTCGTCGGCGGCATCCTGGACCCGCACCGCGGTGGCCAGTGGAACCTGGTGACGCCCGGCCCGCAACACCAAGAAGTCGGGGTCGCGCGGGTCACGTTCCCACTGACGGCGAGATCCGGGCACCGTGGCCAGTGCGGCCGGCTCGGGATGGGACCACTGCGCGGCAGCCCGCTGCTGGGCGGCCTGGGTGCGGATGTTGTCCCGAACCACCGACAGGTAGCGCAGGTAGTCGGCGCGTTCGGCGTCGACGTCCTCGGTGCGCATCTTGTTGTCGTTGCCGCGATAGAGCGCGGTTGCCGCCAACAGCAACACGAATGGGAAGAACAGGGTCTGCGGGGAAATCACCTTCATCCCGGTGGCGACCAGCGCGACGATCATGCCGACGATCAGGATCACGATCACAAAGGGCATCGCGCGCCGCAGAAATGACGGCGGAATCACCCGGGGCAGTTCGGGAGGCGCCTCGATGCTGATGGTGCCCTGGCGGGTGCTCGGTGGCGCCAGCCGCCGGCGCGCTTCGAAGATCAGTCGGCTCATCGGGGTCCTCCTTCGGCCGACACCGGACGACCGGGCCTGCTGTCGGGCGCCAAGCCGTCGTGTGCGAGCAGCGCGTCGGCGCGCGATAGCGTCGGGCCCGCCGCGAACAGCGACAGGATCGACCAGGGAATAGGAACGGGGGTTGGGGTTAGGCCAAGGGCCTCAACGGTTTTGCCGCGTCCGGCGGCTCCGTTCTCGGCCTCGTTGTCGATGCCGTAGCGCACTCCAGTGTCGGAGACCCAAAACAGCGAGCCGGTGCCGGGCGAGGTCGCACTACCGCCCACGGTCTGGGTGAAATAGCCGGTGCCCGGTGCCAGGGCGACGCGGGTGGCTATCCCTTGGGAGCCAGCGCCGATCAGGTTCACGGTGCGAACCGCGTCGGGTACCGGCAGCCCCGAGCCGGCCAGCAGGCTCAGCGAGCTGCTCGCGGCACCGGCCGGCTTGCCCCAGTAGGCACACGTGACGGGATCTTTGGCCGCGTCGACGAGGGACACCTGGCGGTCGGGAAAGCGCGTGGTGTCCAGCATCCGTGACACCGGCAGCTTGGCCACCTCGTCGGCGCCGAGCCGCGGCGGCTGGTCCAAGCCATAGGAATTGGTGTTCCGCAGGATTGCGGCGAGCACCGGCGAGATCGGTTGCAGGCCGTCCGGCAACACCGCGTAGTGCCGCAGGCTGCCCGGATCGACGGCGTAGGAGGTCACCACCGCCCCGATCGGGGCTGGGACTCCGTAGTTCGCCGGGGTGCCGGCGTTCGGAATGCCCGGCGCGGTCAGCGACGGCGCTTCGGGTATCGCATTGAACAGCCCCGCTGCGATGGGCCGCGGTGTGGGCACGTCGGCACCGAGGCCAAGTGCGGTGGTGACCGCGTGGTTGGTCAGGTCGATCTGGCTGCGCTTGCCATCCCACAGCAGCCAGGTGCTGGGGCCCTTGTCGCCGGTGAACTCGACCAGGATCGCCTGGCCGGACGCGATCGCGGCGGCACGGGCGCCGCTGCTGTCGGGCGTGCCGGCGATCACGGTGACACCGGTGCTGTGCACAGCGTGCGAACCCTGGGCGGCCTCGTTGACCGCATCGCATACCGTCCAGTTCGCGTCATGAGAGGTGTTCTGCACCATGCGTTCTGGCGCGCCCGGAATGCCGATCAGGTTGCCACGCGGAAACCGGTCCAGCTCACTGCTTTTCACCGTGGCGGGGTTGACCGGCTTGCCGACGATCAACCGGGCCGAGGTCAGATTCAACACGGGGTGCAGGTCGTCACCCACCCGCACGTACAGTGCGGCGGTCGACCGATCGGCAAGCACCGCGTTGCTGCCCGCCTGCCCGTTGGGCCGGATCATGGAGAACACGAAGCAACCCGCCAAGCCCGTGATCAGAATGACCGCGCCCATCAGCACCGCACGCGACTGGGTACGCAGCGGGTCGACCAGCATCCTGGTGTCGTGCAAGGCGATTCCCGCAGCGATACGCCGCATCACGAAGCGCCAGCCGGTCACTTGGTGCCGGGTGACGAAACCGCGGCGATAGACCACCTGGTCGGGATTGTCGTTCACAGGGGTGCGTGAGGAAAACGAACGTCGTTCGTCCTGCGGCTCCGGGTTGGTCATGCCGGCACCGAGAGCCCCAGGCCGCGCAGCAGCGGCTCTACCGAATTACTGACGTCCCGGTCGGTGATCGTCATCAGCTCCTCATCGGTGAACGCACCGGTCCCCGCGTGTTCGGAATGGTCCAAACGGAATTCGCGCTCCTCCTCGGAGCGCTCGACGATGTTTCGGACGAAACGGCCGTTACCGGCAATGTCGAGGTTGCGACGCTCGATTCCGTTGGAGTCGGGAGTGCTGGCCGTGGCCAATTTGGCGAACAGCGCCTCCATGTGGTCGAGCGCGGATTTTTCGAAGATGCTGTCTCGCTGCTCGGCCATCGTGTGCGCGATCTCCACCAACTCGTGGGAGTTGTACGACGGGAAGGTGATGTTGCGGGTGAACCGCGACCGCAAACCCTCGTTGGTGTCCAGGAACTTGTCGAGGTCTGCCCGGTAGCCGGCGATGATCACCACCAGCCGGTCGCGGTCATTTTCCATGCGGGCCAGCAGCGTGTCGATGGCCACCAGCCCGAAGTCGTTCTTGGCGCCGGTGGCCACCAGGGCGTAGGCCTCGTCGAGGAACAACACCCCGTCCAGCGCGCTGTCGATGATCGCGTTGGTCTTGGCTTCGGTCTCGCCGATGTGCTGACCGATGAGGTCGGCGCGGTGCACCTCTCGGATGTTTTCCCGCTTCAATAAGCCGAGGCCGCAATAGATTTTGGCGACCACACGCGCAATGGTGGTCTTACCGGTCCCGGGTGGTCCGGCGAAGACCAGGTGATGGGCGCGCTGCGCAACCTGGAGCCCGCGCTGCTTGCGCACCAGCTCCATGGCCACCGAGCTCTTGAGCCGAGAAACCTGGTTTTTCACTTCGTCGAGGCCGATGAACTCGGTGAGCTGGCGTTCGGCCTCGTGCAGCAACACGGCCTTGCGTTCGTGGGCAGCAGGGTCGACAAAGTCCTCCGCGCTGGGCTCGGTTTCTACGTCCCACGGATCGGTGCGGGCCTCGATGCGGGCCGCATTCGTGGTCACAATCCCAAAACTGGTGTCGGACAGCGCCTTTTCGACCTGTTCGTTCTCGGGGTGTGCGGCATACAAGTCCTGCAGGACTTCACTCGCCGAGTCTTCGTCGACGTGCACGCGCAGGACGAGCGCCTTCGCCAGCGCCCCATCGATCGCGGCCACCTCGACCGGGCCGTCGGGTTCCTCGAGATACGACAGCGCGGGGGCGAACATGCCCAGCCGGGCCAGCGCAGTGCCCAGAGCGATCTTGGCCGCGTGCGCGTAGGCCTCGTCGAGATCGGAGTCGTTGACGATCGGGGTCAGCAGTTTGACGACGTCGGACCACCGCTCGGCGCGATAGTTGATGACGACCGAGATCCACCGCGCCTCACGCCAGCTCGGGCGGCGCGCGGTGAGCTCGGTGACGATCTCGTCCGCTTCGACAAACCGCCCCTCCGTCGCCAGCGCCGCGGCATAGGCGAGATGGAAATCGTCGGGGTTGGTGGCGCGAAACTGCAGATACAACCCGCTGTCGTAGCGGAAGCCCAAGGCGCCGGGCGCCAAGTCGACCTGCCGCTGCAGCACGCCCGAGTTGGCCGCGGTGCGCGAAACCGCCTCGAGTACCCGGAAGGACGCATCGCCGGCGGCCGCGAGCCCGGTCCATGCGTCGCACTGGTCATGGGCGACTCGGGTCAGCGCCGTGAAGCCGGAACGGGCGGCGGCGAGATCGGCGGGACGCTGGCGTTGGTAAACCGAGATACCCAGTGCCCGCAGACACGTAGCAAATCGGCTGACGACGTCGCCGTCGACTCTGCTGTCCAAGCGCGAAGTGCCCGGCTGGACTGCGAGGGCACCACTATCACCGCGTTCCACGGCCGCCAATTTCCATGAAGATAGTCTCCCCTAACTTAATTTGCTGAAGTTAGCATTGCATAAGCTAACTGTCGAGGTTCTCGGGCCCGTGCGACGGACCACTCGGCGGCCCTCGCGGGGGCTCTGACCACGGTTTTCTGCGTGATCACCGGCCCACCTCTCCAGTTATGGCGTTGGCCGCACTCCCCTTGGCGGCGAAGCCGACTGAAATCAGTTTCATGAGAAAACTTGTCGCTGCGCAGCTGAGCGGAGTGGCCTCCATACCCGGCGCGGTCATCGCAACGACTCCTTACCGATCGGGGTGAACGTGTGATACCCGCCGAGACTGGCGGACGGCTCAGCAAGCACGCACGTACTAGTCGGCTACTGGAGCGGAAAAGTTCCCGGCCAGCAGGTTTCGCCACCGCTACGGATCCCCCAAACACGCTCAATATTGCTTTCATTCAGAAAACTAGTCGGGCTCGGTGTGGTGCGCACGGCCCTTGGCAGATTCGTCACCGGGCTGCCAAGTGCCAGGCAGCATCGGGACAGCCGGTCCGCCGCCGAACTCGTCACCGGCTAGCGTGGCCAACCCCGCGGCCTCGGCGGCGCCCTTGTGGACCGTCCCAGCAAACCCCAGACCACCCGCCCCCCGGTCGGAGGCTGCGGTCGTTGCGGGCTCGGCGACTGACGGGCCGGCCCCTGCCCCAACGTCGGCGTCCAGGAATTCGTAACGGTAGCCGGGCTGGTGGCCCCTCATCGCCGTCCGGCGGCGCCGGCGCGCCCTACTCTCGTCCCTCGCTGCTGCCGCTGCTCCTGCGAGGGCCGCGGCCGAATCGGGCTCCGAAGCCTTGCGCTGTGCGCCGCTGCTCATCCCCTCGCCGGTGCCAATGCCGGGCCCTCCTGCCAGGTATGGGTATGCGGCTGCCTCGATACCGGCGGGCGGCGGTGGGGATCCGGCTGTCGGCGTCGAGGCCGGCGCGGATGCCGGAGTCGAAGCTGGGGCAGAAGACGGCGTCGGGGCCGCGGCGCTCGCCGCAGGAGGGCCACTTGTCACCGCCAGTGCCCTGGGCGCCTCGGGCAGTGGTGCGGCCGCCACGGCCGGGGCCGCGGGTTGGATCGCGGCCAGCGATGCCAGGCTCGCGAGGGCTCCAGCAAACCCCAGGGTGGAGGTCGCGACGAGGATCGCGATTTGGGGCGCAAAGGCTTGAATGGCCTCGAGGGCGTGGCCGAGCTCATCAGCGATGAGGGGCCCGATGTCGGCCAACAGGTGGGTGATCGCCCCGATCGGGTCCGTCTGAAAATCCTTGAGGTCGCGCGCGAAAGTCTTGAATATCTCCAGGAATCGGTTTATCCACCAACTCAGTTGGTAGGGGTTACCGGAGTCATCGTCGACGATGTCGTCATCGCCGCCGTCGCCGCCACTGTCGTCGTCGGCGTGCAGGATCACCGGCGCCGGATCAGCCTGCGGTGCCGCGGCCAGTGCCGTCGCGGAGACCGCTTGATAGGTGGACATCGTGGCGGCGGCCTGGACCCACATCCGCGCATAGTCGACCTCGTTGACCGCAATCGGGATGGTGTTGATCCCGAAGAAGTTGGTCGCCGTCAACACGCCGTGGACGACGTGGTTGGTGGCCAGCTCCGGCAGGGTCGGCATTGCGGCCAATGCAACGGTGTAGGCGGCGGCGGCCGTCGCGTGCTCGGCAGCCATCGACGCGCTGTCGGCGCTGGCCTTCATCAGCCACGCCAGGTAGGGCGCGTGTGCGCTCACATACGCCTCGGCGCTCGGACCCTCCCACGCGCCGCCCTGTACCGCCGACAACGTCGCACTGAGTTCGTCTGCGGTGTCGGCATATTCGGCACTCAATGAACTCCATGCACCGCTGGCCGCCAACAGGCTTCCGGGCCCCGGCCCGCTGCTTAGCAACGCGGAGTGAACCTCCGGGGGCGATGCCATCCAAATCGGCGCGGTCATTCTCGGCCGCCCGCGATCAAAGGCCACACCGCCGGCGATGCGACTAATCCAAGGGACAGAACCGGTAGTGCCATACCAGGACTCCTCGCGGGGGCGAGTCAACGACGCCTGGGCGTAGATGGCGCACGTATCAACCCCGTTAGGAGTCGGGTGGCAGCCCGAAAAAGTTCCGGCTCACGTTCAACTCATTGAAAATTCTGAGAAAGCCGCCAGTGAGGCTGCTCCGGTGGTTACGCCCTGACGGCGCTGACCAGGGTGTTGCGCGCAATCATCGGCCCCGCTTCGGTTTCCGGTCCGGGAACCGGACGGCCAACCTCGCGCAAGTAGTCGGCCAAGGGGGTGCCGACCGCGGTCCATCCGTGTTGGCCGAACCATTCGGCGGCCGGGGCATGCTGCTCGTTGTAGACCAACTGGAAGAACACCCGCGTGTCGCCCTCGGCGGTGGCCGCCCGTTCCTCTTCGACGGCAGTCTCGAACTCGTCGGGCTGCAGCGGCGCGCCATCCTCGACGGCCACATGGCTGCCGGGGCCGGCCAGGCCGTCGATGCCGGTGAACAGCTGCTCCTGCGCGGCGGCCGGGAGATAGATCAGCAGACCCTCAGCAATCCACGCCGAGGGCTTGGCGGGATCGAAACCGCTGTTCCGCAGGGCTTGTGGCCAATCTTCCCGCAGATCGACAGCGATCTCCCGGCGCTCGGCGCGCGGCTGGTCGCCGTGGCCGCTGAGCACCTCACGCTTGAAATCGAGCACCTGCGGGCGGTCCAGCTCGAAGATCGTCGTCGCGGCGGGCCAGTTCAGACGGTAGGCGCGCGAGTCGAGTCCGGCCGCCAGGATGACTACCTGCCGCACACCAGCCTCGGCGGCCCGCAGGAAGTACTCGTCGAAATATTTCGTGCGAGCGGCCTGGAAGTTGACGAAATGGTCGCCGAAGCCGGCACTCTTGAGTTTGTGGTCGGGTTCCTTGCCGTCGAGAACGTCCGCCGACGAACCACCGACGGCTCGGCAGAAGATCTCCGCATACGGGTCGACGACCAGGGGGTTGGGCTTTTGCGCCTCCAACGCCCGCGCGGTGGCTACGAATAACGCCGTCGAACCGACACTTGTCGTGATG
The DNA here is from genome assembly GCF_052566995.1 of Mycobacterium sp. Dal123C01. NCBI lineage: Bacteria > Bacillati > Actinomycetota > Actinomycetes > Mycobacteriales > Mycobacteriaceae > Mycobacterium > Mycobacterium sp. Dal123C01. The sequence continues at coordinate 797,757 of NZ_CP199580.1, forward strand.
TCCCAGGTATCACCTTCGCTACGCACCCGCCCGACGTTACGCCGCCGCGGCGGCGGGACCGCGCCTAGACCAAGGGGCGTCCCGTCCTGATCCGGCGGTCCACGTCCCAGAGCAGGATGTTGAACGGGAACTGCCGGACGAACCGCGGCAGAAGCCCATTCACCGTTCGCAATACCGCAATCAGCCGGTCGAACCGACGCTGTTTGCCGGCGTCCCACGGCAACCGCATCTCGTCGCGGAATTGGTGCGGCAAAAACCCGGCGGTGATCAGCAGATTGAAACTGTCCAGCCGACGCTGCAGGCGGCGCGGCAACGACACCCCGCGCACGCGGCCCGCGGCGATCGGATACAGGTAGTCCCGAACGGCGTCGTCGATGTGCACCTTGCTCAGGGACTCTTGCCAGTACCGGTCGAACGCCGCCCGGTCCGTCGGCCACATCGCCACCGGCACCTGCAACGTGGTGGCCAGCGTCATGCCCTCGCGGTAGTGCCGATCGGCGTTCTCGCCGTCCAGCTCACCGATGAAAATCCGGTAGATGTCGACCCCGCCCTTGTACAAGCACGCCCCGACCCACAGTTGCAGGTTGAGGTCGAAAGCGTCATATTGCACCGGACTTTCGGCAGTGGAGTAGACCTGCGCGTGCGCCTTGTTCACCGCGCGGCGAAAGGCGTCCTTTTGCGCGTCGCTGCCGCCGGTGGCCACCGCCAGGTAGGTGAAGGTGGTCCGCGCCCGTTTGATCGGGTGCAGATCGACCCGGCCGCTCTCGACGCGACTCTCCATCACGCCATAGCCGACGCCGGGAAGCGCCAGTTGCATGATCACGTTGGCCGGACCGGCCAGCAGCGCCACGCCCATCAGACCTTCGTCGATCCCCAGCCTGCGCCCGCGCCGTGCGCGCCGCGGCAGGGGCGGGTCGGAGACCGGGCGCTCGACATGCGGAAGCGGCCGGTCAACGGCGTCCTGAATCGCCATCCGAAAACCTCCCGGCGCTCGTGCGCTATATGTGACAACGATTGTTTCCTGATATTGTCCGCGCATCGCGACGGTGTCAAGATGGTGCTCATGGCGCAGACCCCAAGCGAGCGTCCCTACCGCGGCGTCGAAGCCTCCCGGCGACTGGCGGAGCGCCGCGGCCGGCTGCTGGCCGCGGGCCTGGACTTACTGGGCGCCGACCAGCAGGATGCCTCGGCGTTGACGGTTCGCGCCGTCTGTGGCCTCGCCGGCCTGACCCCCCGTTATTTCTACGAAAGCTTCAGCGACAAGGACGGCTTCGTGGGCGCGGTCTTCGACTCGGTGATCGCCGACCTGGCCGCCACCACCCAGGCCGCGGTGGCGGCGGTGCCGATCCCGGAACAGGCCCGCGCCGGGATGACCAACATCGTGCGGACCATCGCCGGAGATGCCCGCATCGGGCGTCTGCTGTTCAGCACCCAACTCGCCGATGCCGTGATTGTGCGCAAGCGCGCCGAATCCAGTGCGCTGTTCGCGATGCTGTCCGGCCAGCATGCCGGCGACGTGCTGCGGATGCGGGCAAACGATCGCATGAAAGCGGGCGCGCACTTCGCGGTCGGCGGTGTCGGACAGATGATCAGCGCCTGGCTGGCCGGGGACGTGCGGCTGGAGCCCGACGAACTCGTCGATCAGCTGGCGTCGCTGCTCGACGAACTCGCCCATCCGCGGCTTTACGGCGTCAGGGGAACAACGGGAGCTGCCAAAGCGGCATCTTCGGATCCAGGAGCCACAGGCGCATCATGGTGAGTCGCAAAATGCGATGCGCTCCGGTGATCATGAAAATCGCCAGCGGCACCTCGATGCCCAGCGCCGTGACCACCGACAACCAGACATCATTGGGCCCCGCGGTCATCAGGTCGAACCACGCGTCGCAGATCAGCAGCACACCAGAGGTGAACGCTGCAAACATCAGCACCTGGCGGCGAAAGTAACCGAAAGCCGCTGTCGCCACCATGAAGCTGGCCAACAGGATGTCGAAGCCGACCCAGGTCGCGGGCCAGTTGTGCGCGACGTAGTTGTCCGGCAACGTCAGGGAGAGATAGACCAGCCAGGGAATCATCGCGATCGAGCCACCGACCATCAGGCCCAGTCGGATGCGCCGTATCCGCGCCAGCAGCATCGGGTCGATCACTTCGCTCAGCGGTGCTTCCAGTCGCGTGATCAGGTCGCGCCGCTGCTCTGGTGTCAGCGCCTCGATCTGCTCATCGGTCAAAATGCCGTCGGTCATCGTGGACATCCCCCGGCTCGGCCACAAGTTTGCCGATCAGCCTACGGCCTGCGCTCGGGGTCGCCGGTCGGCAGCCGTCCTCGGAACGGTCTGGACATCGCCGTCGCCGAATTCCTTTACCCAGCAGGCGAACTCAAGCGTGACGCCGTCGGGGTCCAGGAAATAGAAGGAGCGCACGTACACACCGGGATGCACCGTCGCGGATACCTGCATCTCGCTCTCGTCGTGGTTGAGGATCGGGCCAACTCGCACGCCCTTGTCCTTGAGCCGCTGCCGATATGCGTCGAATTTCTCGGCCGGTACGTGAAAAGCGAGATGATTCATCGTGCTGACCGCGCTGGTGATGTCCCCGATACCGGGGATGGCGTCCGGGGACGAGATGCCGGGCACCCGATCGGGTGCATCGGCGAACCAGAAGAACGCGACACAGTCGCCGTTGCCGGCGTCGAAGAAGAAGTGCTGGCCGCCACCGCCGGGCAGATCAAGCGATTTGATCAGCGGCATGCCGAGGATGTTGCTGTAGAAATCCACGGTGCGTGCCATGTCGGAACACACCAGCGCAACATGATTGATCCCACCGAGTTCGAATTCGGTGTTGGTGTTGTTCGGCTTGATCATGTTGCGGCTCCCATCGATTGGTGGGCCTGGCCAAGATGCAAAACTGAATCTAACATCAGATTCAGTTTTGCTCCAGGGAGGAACATCAGGTGTCGATCGCGGCGGAATCCAAAGGTCGGGGAAACCGGCCTGCCGAGTTCCCGACACACCGCGGCAGGCAGACGCAGGCCGCGATCGACGCCGCCGCACGAACGGTCATCGCGCGCAAGGGAATCCTGGCGACGACCATTGCCGACATCGCCGCGGAAGCGGGCCGCTCGGCGGCGTCCTTTTACAACTATTACGACTCCAAAGAGGCGATGGTCCGCCAGTGGGCAATGCGTTTCCGCGACGAGGCCAACGAGCGCGCGCGCTCGGTCACCGGGCATGGCCTGTCCGATCGCGAACGCGCCCACCAGGCCGCCGCCGCGCACTGGCACACCTACCGCAACCGGCTCGCCGAGGTGATCAGCGTGTCTCAGCTGGCGATGGTCAACGACGATTTCGCACAGTACTGGGCTGAAATCTGTGATATTCCAATCTCTTTCATCGCCGATACGGTCCGGCGCGCCCAAACAAAGGGCTACTGCGCGGGCGATGACCCGCAGCTGATCGCCGAGGCGATCGTGGCGATGTTCAACCAGTTCTGCTATATCCAGCTCAGCCGGGCAGACTCCGACGCGCTCGACGACCAGGCCTGCATCCAAACCCTCGCCAACATCTACTACCGGGCGATCTACTCGCAGGAAGGTCGCTGAATTGACGCGTAATGGCGGCGGTGCAGGGGTTATCCGCGAGTTCGTCGGCGTGACGTCGCCCACCGCCGGACGGGCCGGTGCGGGCGGACATCCGTGCCAAGGGCTGTACCACCGCGGCGTGGGACGCAAGCCGAAGGTGGCCATGATCGCCACGCACTACCAGATCGACTTCTCCGAGCACTATCTCGCCGACTACATGGCGATCCGGGGTATCGGATTCCTCGGCTGGAACACCAGGTTCCGCGGCTTCGAAGCCAACTTCCTGCTTGACCACGCGCTGGTCGACATCGGCGTCGGGGTGCGCTGGCTGCGCGAGGTCCAAGGAGTGGATACGGTTGTGCTGCTGGGTAACTCGGGAGGCGGATCGTTGATGGCCGCCTATCAGTCACAGGCCGCCGACCCGAATGTCACCCCACTGCAGGGAATGCGGCCGGCGGCCGGTCTGACCGAGCTGCCGCTCGCGGACGGCTACGTCGCCACCGCCGCTCATCCCGGACGCCCCGAGGTGCTGACCGCCTGGATGGACGGCTCCGTCGTCGACGAAAACGATCCCGTCGCCAGCGAACCCGAGCTGGACCTGTTCAACGAGGTCAACGGGCCGCCATACGCACCGGAGTTCATCGCCCGCTACCGCTCGGCCCAGACTGCGCGCAACCACGCCATTACCGACTGGGCCGAGATGGAGCTCAAACGTGTTCGCGCCGCGGGGTTTTCCGACCGGCCGTTCTCCGTGATGCGAACCTGGGCCGATCCCCGCATGGTCGATCCCGGCATCGAGCCCACCAAACGTGCGCCCAACCTGTGCTACGCGGGTGTGCCGGCCAAGGCCAACCGCTCCGCCCAAGGCATCGCCGCGTCCTGCACACTGCGTAGCTGGCTGGGCATGTGGAGCCTGCGGGTGGCGCAAACCCGGGCCGAGCCGCACCTGAGCCGCATCACCTGCCCGGCCCTGGTGATCAACGCCGAGGCCGACACCGGAGTGTTTCCGTCTGACGCCCAACGTATCTACGACGCGCTCGCCGGCGCCGACAAGTCGCAGGCCTCGATCGAAACCGACCACTACTTCACCACCCCGGGCGCGCGTAGCGAGCAGGCGGATACCATCGCCAGGTGGATCAGCAAGCGGTGGCGCTGAGAGTTCTCGCCCACTTCGTTCCCGGTGACAAAGTCCTCGATTTCCTTGCCGCCGAGGCAGATTGGCTCGACGTCCGATGGTGTGCCGCGGATGACGACGCGGGCTTCTACCGTGAGCTGCCCGAAGCCGACGTGATTTGGCATGTACTACGACCGTTGTCAGGCGGCGACCTGCGCCGGGGGGAACGGCTGCGGCTGGTGCACAAACTCGGCGCCGGGGTGAACACCATCGACGTCGAGACCGCGACGAGCTGCGGCATCGCGGTCGCCAACATGCCCGGCGCCAACGCACCGTCGGTGGCCGAGGGAACGGTGCTGTTGATGCTCGCCGCGTTGCGCCGGCTGCCGGCGCTGGACCGCGCCACCCGGCAGGGGCGTGGCTGGCCGCTCGATCCCGAGCTGGGCGAGACGGTCCGCGACATCGGCGGCTGCACCGTCGGACTGGTGGGCTACGGCAATATCGCCAAGCGGGTGGGCGAGCTCGTCGGGGCAATGGGCGCCACCGTCGTACACACCAGCACGCGCGACGACGGGCACCCCGGCTGGCGGCGGCTGCCCGAGCTACTGGCCGATAGCGACATCGTCTCGCTGCACCTACCGTTGACGGCTGACACCCATCATCTGCTCAACCGGGATGCGATCGCCTTGATGAAGCCCAGCGCGGTGCTGGTCAATACCTCGCGTGGAGCCATCGTCGACGAAGACGCCCTTGTCGGCGCGCTGCGCGACCGGCGGCTGGCCGCCGCGGGGCTCGACGTTTTCGAGGTCGAGCCCGTGGCGTCCGACAGTGCGCTGTTTGACCTGGACAACGTCGTGCTGACACCGCACGTCACCTGGTACACCGCCGACACCATGCGGCGCTATCTGGTCGAGGCGGTGGCCAACTGTCGGCGCCTGCGCGACGGCGAGCCCTTGGCCAATGTGGTCAACCAACCGACCGGTTATTAGATTAATGAGTGCTTGGCCGAAACGAACCCCGAAAAAATGGGAAGGCGACCAATGCCGATCGCAATAATTCCTGAACACCAAGCCCTGGCGGACTCGGTGCGATCCCTGGTGGCGCGCATCGCGCCGTCGGAGGCGCTGCACGCGGCCATGGAGACCCCGATCGAGAACCCGCCGCCGTACTGGCAGGCGGCCGCCGACCAAGGCCTGCAGGGTGTTCACCTGTCCGAGTCCGTCGGCGGACAGGGTTTCGGCCTCCTCGAACTGGCCATCGTGCTGGCCGAGTTCGGCTACGGCGCCGTGCCCGGGCCGTTCGTGCCGTCGGCGATCGCCAGCGCGCTGATCGCCGCGCACGACCCGGAGGCCAAGGTGCTCGCCGACTTGGCGTCCGGCGCGGCCATCGCGGCCTACGCGCTCGATTCCGGGCTGACCGCCACCCGGCAGGGCCGCCCCGGTGAGGAAGTGCTGGTGATCCGGGGCGAAGTCCGCGCGGTTCCCGCCGCAGCGCAGGCGTCGGTGCTGGTGCTCCCCGTGGCGATCGACAGTGGTGACGAGTGGATGGTGCTGCGCGCCGACCAGCTGGAGATCGAGCCGGTGAAAAGTCTTGACCCGCTGCGGCCCATCGCGCATGTGCGGGCCAACGCCGTCGAGGTCGGCGATGATGCCGCCTTGAGCAACCTGACCATGACAACCGCGTACGCCGTGATGTCCACGCTGCTGTCTGCCGAGGCGATCGGCGTGGCGCGCTGGGCGACCGATACGGCGGCGCAATACGCCAAGATCCGGGAACAGTTCGGCAGGCCGATCGGCCAGTTCCAGGCCATCAAGCACAAGTGTGCAGAGATGATCGCCGACACCGAGCGGGCTACCGCGGCGGTATGGGACGCTGCCCGCGCGATCGACGACGCCGGCCAAAACGATGGGGACATCGTCGCTTCCGGAGTCGAGTTCGCCGCCGCCGTGGCCGCGACGCTGGCACCCGCGGCCGCCCAGCGATGCACGCAGGACTGCATTCAGGTGCACGGTGGCATCGGCTACACCTGGGAGCACGACACCAACGTGTACTACCGCCGGGCGCTGATGCTGGCCGCTTGCTTCGGTCGCAGCTCGGAATACCCGCAGAAAGTGGTCAACACCGCGACCACCACCGGCATGCGCGCGGTGGACATCGACCTGGATCCCGAGACCGAAAAACTGCGGGCAGAGATCCGCGCCGAGGTCGCCGCGTTCAAAGAGATGGACCGCGAATCGCGCACGGTGGCACTCGCCGAAGGTGGCTGGGTGTTGCCGCACCTGCCCGCCCCGTGGGGCCGGGCGTCCGGCCCGGTCGAGCAGGTCATCATTGCCCAGGAGTTCAGCACCGGGCGGGTCAAACGGCCGCAGGTCGGCATCGCCGCGTGGATCATTCCGTCGATCGTCGCGTTCGGAACCGAGGAGCAAAAGCAACGGTTCCTGCCGCCGACCTTCCGCGGCGAGATGATCTGGTGCCAGCTGTTCTCCGAGCCGGGCGCCGGATCGGACCTGGCCGGGCTGACCACGAAGGCGACCCGGGCCGACGGCGGCTGGCGCATTACCGGCCAGAAGATCTGGACCACCGCCGCGCAGTACTCGCAGTGGGGTGCGCTGCTGGCCAGAAGTGAGCCCAGCGCTCCAAAACATAATGGCATCACTTACTTCCTGCTGGACATGAAGAGCGAAGGTGTCACGGTCAAGCCGCTGCGTGAGCTCACCGGGAACGCGATGTTCAACACCGTCTACATCGACGACGTGTTCGTGCCCGATGAGTGCGTGCTGGGCGAGGTCGACCGCGGCTGGGAGGTCAGCCGCAACACGCTGACCGCCGAGCGGGTATCGATTGGCAACAGCGACGCGAACTTCCTGGCGACCCTGCCGCAGTTCGTCGACTTCGTTCGCGACGGCCAGTTCGATCAGGTCGCACAACACCGGGCCGGGCAGTTGATCGCCGAAGGGCATGCCGCCAAGGTGCTGAACCTGCGCTCGACGCTGTTGACGCTGGCCGGTGGCGACGCCATGCCGTCCGCGGCGATCTCCAAGCTGTTGTCGATGCGCACCGGACAGGGCTACGCCGAATTCGCGGTGTCCTCATTCGGCACCGACGCCGCCATCGGCGACCCGGATCAGTTGGCGGGCAAGTGGGGCGAGTATTTGCTGGCCAGCCGGGCCACCACCATCTACGGCGGCACGTCGGAAGTGCAGCTCAACATCATCGCCGAGCGACTGCTGGGCCTGCCCCGCGACCCCTAAACAAAATCCATGCCGACCCGAGGCCGGTCTCGGGTCGGCATGGACGTCTCTAGAGGTGAGGCCACGCCGGCCTGAGATTGTCAGACCGGCGTGGTTTCCCCCCTCAATGCGGGCCGGCCAACCTATGAATCTGGCAGGACGAGGCTGGCCGGCCTCACGCTATTGGTCACCACCAAGGGCGCCAAAAGCCTCCATGACCCCAACCGTGGCCCCAGCCACCGTGACCCCAGCCGCGGCCAAAGCCACCGCCGTGACCCCACCCGTGGCCAAAGCCGTGGCCAAAGCCACCGCCGCGGCCAAAGCCTCCGTGACCCCAGCCACCGTGGCCTCCGCCCCCATGACCCCAACCGGGCCGGTCCGGGAGCAGGCCCGGGCCGAGCGGTGCGCCGCCATGCGGCCCGACAGTTTCGAAGCTTGTGGCAGGGGCGGGCGCCGGTGCGGCCTGCGCCGCCGGAATGCCGCCGAACAACATCGCGCCGGCCACCGCGCTGGCGCCGACTGCACCAGCGGCCGCGCCGCGGATCGATCGCAGTGTATTCATCTTGGTGAGCTCCTTCCGAGACCTCAGTTCCCCGACATTCTGGACGCTACGCATAAATTCCTAGGCAAACAATGGAAATTGCACTAATTCCACCTGTGAATTTGATGTCAGTCTCAGCTTTTTACCCATTGCACATTTCCGTATCAGCGGATTCGATTTCCGCATTTCTGTTAATACGCATTTCCGCCATTCAGGATATTTGCTGATACTGAGATCAGTATCCACTGATTGCGCTAAATGCCCAGTATAACCTCACTTTACTGAGGTACTGAGATACGGATTCGTGCACTTCAGTACATCGCTATTGTCGTGCTAATACGCTCGTCCAGTTAGTGATCCAACCCACTGTCATTGCCCAAATAGATAAGCCGACAGCCGGATTTAATCAGCTAAGCAGTAATCGGCATGCCGCGCAATCATATTTCCGGCAGCTACGTTAGTAGAATTCACGGCTCGAAACCGCTGGTGGGGCTCCTCATCGCGGCCGGGTTCGTCCGGGCCGCGTTGTGTCCGGCCGGTGACACCCGAGGCCGCGCGACGCGACTTACGCTGGGGTCAGTGAGACAATCAATAGAAGCCATGCACGCACTGATCTACTGATTGGCACCCACGGAGGGACGTCGCCGCAGTGAGTTCCAACCCCGGCCACATCGGACCCGGCGCCGGATCGTTCCGCGCGCAGATGTCCGCTGCGACCCCTCCCGGAGATGGCGCGCCCACCGAACGCATCACCGGCTTCCGACAGCCGCGCCCCCAACGACTGGTCGCCGAGCCGGTGGATCCCCAGCCACGGGAGCGGTCGGCAGGCGAGCAGCCGGCACGGATCCAGCGGACACGTCGCACCGTCGACCTCCCGGCCGCCACCCACCGAGCCCTCGACATCTGGCAGCGGGACGCCGCCGACCGCCTTGGTGTCGCGCGCGTGACGGGGCAAGAGGTGCTCACCGCGCTAATCGACCAACTGCTGGCCGACCCCAAACTCGCGACGCAGATCGTTCGCGCCATCCAGGACCGGCGCTGAACCGCCTGCCGCTAGTCGACCTGCATCTCGCGTAGCTCGCGTTTGAGGATCTTGCCGGTGGGGTTGCGCGGCAGCTCTTCGAGGAAGATCACTTCCCGCGGCACCTTGTAGCGGGCCAGGTGGTCGCGCACATAGTGCTTGATGCCGTCTTCGTCGACGTCGGCGTCGCCCTTCTTGACCACGAACGCGCGCAGCCGGTGGCCGTACTCCTTGTCCTCGACACCGATCGCGGTGGCCTCCACCACGTCGGGATGCCCGCTGATCAGGTCCTCGACTTCGGCCGGGAAGACATTCTCGCCGCCGGAAACGATCATCTCGTCGTCGCGGCCGCTGACATACAGCAGGCCGTCCTCGTCGAAGTAGCCGACGTCGCCCGAGGACATCAGGCCGTCGATGATCTGCTTGTGACCGCCACCCGTGTAACCCTCGAACGGGAAGGCATTGCCGACGAAGATCCGTCCGACGTCGCCCTGGGGCAACTCATTGCCGTTGTCATCGAGGATTTTGACCTTCACACCCTTGACCACCGGACCGACCGTCGACGCGTTCTTTTCCAAGTCCTCGGGCCGGGCGATGGTCGCAAAGGCGATCTCGGTCGAGCCGTACATGTTGTAGATGACCGGACCGATGTCCTTCAGTGCGCGGTTGGCGAGCTCGGCGCCCAATTGGGACCCGGACACGAAGATGATTTTCAGGCTGGACAGGTCGGGCTTGGTGTCCATCTTTTCCAGCGCATCGAGGATGCGGGACAACATGACCGGCACCACGACCATGGCCGTCACCTTGTGCTTCTCAATGTCTTCGAGCACCAGCGGCGGCTTGAACTTGCGCCGCAGCACCAGCGTCGAGCCCAGGAACATCGCGATGGTGGCGTGCAGATAACCCAGCGCGTGGAACATCGGTGCCGGCAGCGAGGTGATCTCGTTCGCCTTGAACGGAACGTGCGACAGGATGCCGCCGACCGGGGCCAGGGTGGGCGGGGTGCTGCGGTTCGCGCCCTTCGGGGTGCCGGTGGTGCCGCTGGTCAGGATGATGATCGAGGCGTGCTTGGCGGCCTTGGGGGCGGGCTCCTTGCTACTGCGCTCGATCAGCTCGGCGAGCGTCTCGTCGGTGCTGCCCGACGGCTCGTCGCTGTCCGGGTTGACGCCGAGCGCCCGTAGCTTGCCCAGCTCCGGCTCCGCTTTGCTGACGGCCTCGGTGTACTCGTCGTCGTAGATGATGACCTTGGCGCCCTCGCGCTCGGAGACCTCTTTGATCTGCGGCCCGGAGAATTCGCTGTTGAGCAGGATGATGCGGGCGCCGACCCGGGCCGCGCCGTAGTTGGCGATGACGAACCAGCGGTGGTTGCGAGCCAGGATGGCGACGCCGTCGCCGCCCTTCACGCCCTTCTCGATCAGGCCGTTAGCCACCGCGTGGGCGGCTTCGTCGAGCTCCCGGTAGCTGAACGCGCCGTCTTCGTCGATTAGTGCGGCGCGGTCGGGGGTGCGCCTGGCGTTGTGCGAGGGCAGCATGCCGAACTCGCCCCACTTGGCAATGTCGGTCACCAACCCGGTGTAGTTCTGCGGCGCCTCCAGCCGAAACGCGCCCGATTCGAAGATTTTGCGCACGTAGTGCAACTCAGCCGCACCGCGTTCGACGTACTGCTGGAGCTTTGAAACGGCTTGCCCGGGCAGGCCAGGAAGGTTAGGCATAACCTCACCATATGTGACGCGGGTCGCATCGCGGCCAGAAAATTTTCCCGGAATTACGATGAACCTCATGACCGGTCCGGCGTCATTTGAGGTAGCCGGGCACCAGGTGACCATCACCCATCCGGACAAGGTTGTGTTCGAGGGCCGAGGCGACACCAGGGCTTACACCAAGCTCGACCTGGTCCACTATTACCTCGCGGTCGCCGACGGAGCGTTGCGCGGGGTGGCCGGCCGGCCGATGATCCTCAAGCGCTTCGTCAAGGGAATCTCCGAGGAGGCCGTGTTCCAGAAGCGCGCGCCGACGAAGCGGCCGGACTGGGTCGACGTTGCCGAACTCCACTACGCGCGGGGCACGTCTGCCGCGGAGGCCGTCATCCACGATGCCGCCGGGCTGACGTGGGCGGTCAACCTGGGATGCGTGGACCTCAACCCGCATCCCGTGCTCGCCGACGACCTCGATCACCCCGACGAACTGCGCGTCGATCTGGACCCGATGCCCGGGGTCGAGTGGCAACGGATCGTCGACGTGGCGTTGGTGGCCCGCGAGGTGTTGGAGGATTACGGCCTGGTCGCGTGGCCGAAGACGTCCGGGTCCCGCGGCTTTCACGTCTACGCCCGGATCGCCCCGCGCTGGGAGTTCCGTCAGGTCCGGCTGGCCGCCCAGACCGTGGCCCGTGAGGTCGAGCGGCGGGTGCCCGACGCGGCGACCAGCCGCTGGTGGAAGGAAGAGCGCGAGGGCGTATTCGTCGACTTCAACCAGAACGCCAAGGACCGCACGGTCGCCTCGGCGTACTCGGTCCGGGCCACTCCGGACGCCCGGGTGTCGACGCCGCTGCATTGGGACGAGGTCGCCGACTGCCGACCGGAAGCGTTCACGATCGCCACCGTGCCCGACCGGTTCGCCGACATGGGCGACCCGTGGGCGGGGATGAACGACGCGGTCGGCGGACTGGACCGGTTGCTGATGCTGGCCGAGGAACTGGGCCCCCCGGAGCGGGCGCCGCGGGGATCGAAAAAGCCCGCCGACGGCCGGCGCCAGTCGGCGAAGCCGCTCATTGAGATCGCCCGGACCAAAACCAAAGACGAAGCGATGGCCGCGCTGGAAACCTGGCGCGACCGCCACCCCGCCGTGGCCGGGCGGTTGCAGCCGGCCGACGTGCTGGTCGACGGCATGCGAGGGCCGAGTTCGATTTGGTACCGGATCCGGATCAACCTGCAGCACGTTCCGGTCGATCAGCGCCCGCCGCAGGAGGAACTGATCGCCGATTACAGCCCCTGGGAGGGGTACACGCCGCCGGCTTCCCGGCCGGGTGCCGCGGGTGCGGGAGAACCGCCCCATGCCGGCGACTGATCAGTCCCTGGGTTTGCGCTAGCGCAAGAAACTCAAGACTTCGTGGATGCCGGCATGCGGCTGGGCTGAGCGGCAAAACCGCGCGGCGCTGCAGGTCAGAGTCGGCGACGCGATACTCTCACGCGATGCGACAGGGTTGGAATCGGCGGGGGTTCTTGCAGCTCGCCGGGGCCGCGGCGGCCGCCGCGGCAGCCGGGGCGACCGGGCTCTCATCGGGGTGCTCCTCGCCCAAACCGACGCCGGGCGCCGCTGGCGGCGAAGGGGTGACGATCACCCATCTTTTCGGTCAGACCGTCATCAAGCAGCCGCCCAAGCGCGTGGTCAGTGCCGGCTACACCGAGCAAGACGACCTGCTCGCGGTGGGCATCGTGCCGGTCGCGGTGACCAACTGGTTCGGTGATCAGCCGTCCGCGGTGTGGCCGTGGGCTCAGTCCAAGCTCGGCGGCGCGCAACCCGTGGTGTTGAACCTGGACAACGGAATTCCCGTCGACCAGATCGCCGGTCTGAAGCCCGACTTGATCGTGGCCATCAACGCCGGCCTAGACGCCGACACCTACCAGAAGCTGTCCGCGATCGCTCCGACCGTCGCGCAGTCCGGCGGTGACGCCTTCTTCGAGCCGTGGAAGGACCAGGCCAGCACGATCGGCCAGGCGGTGTACCAGGCCGACCAGATGAAGTCGCTGATCGATGCCGTCGACAAGCAGTTCGTCGCTGTCGCCCAAAATCATCCGCAGTGGCAAGCCAAGAAGGTGTTGCTGATGCAGGGCCGCATGTTCCAGGGCACCGTCGTCGCCACCGCGGCGGGCTGGCGGACCGACTTCCTGAACCAGATGGGTCTGGTGATCGCCGACAGCATCAAGCCTTTCGTCACCGATCACCGCGCCGTCATTCCTCGCGATCAGATCAAAGCGGTGCTCGATTCCGCCGACGTGGTGATCTGGACGACCGAGAATCCGGACGACCAGAAGAGGCTGCTGGCCGACCCCGAGATAGCCGGATCGCAGGCGACCGCGCAGAACCGCCACATCTTCACCACCAAGGACCAGGCCGGCGCGATTGCTTTCGGCTCGGTTCTGAGCTACCCGATGATCGCCGATCAACTGCCGCCACAGATCAGCAAGGTCCTGGGATAGCTGCCCGCGGCGGGCCCGCCACTTTGAGCGTTCGCTAAGGCAGCTCTGGCAGTGTTCGAAAATCCCGCGCTGCCCCCTCCCGCCAGCCCCGATTCCGGGGTTACCGTCGAGTAATGAGCGTGACGGATCTCCCTGCGGACCTGCCCACCGAACTGGTCGGCACTGTCGTTCTCGACTACGGCGATCAGGCCCTCTTGGTGCAATGTGCCAGCACCGCTGAGGTATTGGCCTGGGCGGATGCGTTGCGCACGGCGGCACTGCCGGGTGTTCTCGACATCGTTCCCGCCGCCCGCACAGTGCTGGTCAAGCTCGACGGCCCCCGGTATCAGGGAGTCATCCGTCAGCGGCTACGGAAACTGCGGGTCACCGCCGATGCGCCCGCCCCGGCGGAGCGCACCGCCGACGTGGTGATCGACGTCGTGTACGACGGCCCAGACCTCGCCGAGGTCGCCGGCCACACCGGGCTCACCACCGCACAGGTCATCAATGCCCACACCGCCACCTTGTGGCGAGTCGGATTCAGCGGATTCGCACCAGGTTTCGCGTACCTGGTCGACGGCGACCCGCGCCTGCGGGTGCCGCGCCGCGACGAGCCGCGGACCTCGGTGCCGGCCGGCTCGGTAGCACTCGCGGGCGAATTCAGCGCGATATATCCACGCCGGTCCCCCGGGGGCTGGCAACTCATCGGTCATACCGACGTGGTCCTGTGGGACCTGGTGCGATCCGATCCCGCGTTGCTGACGCAGGGCATGTGGGTTCAGTTCCGGGCCGCGTAGAGGAGTACACCGTGACAACCCTTGAAATTCTGCGCACCGGCCCGCTCGCCGTTGTCCAGGACCTCGGCCGGATCGGGCAGGCCCACATCGGCGTCGGCCGGTCCGGCGCCGCCGACCGTCGCTCGCACAAGCTCGCCAACCGGCTGGTCGCCAACCCCGACGACCGCGCCACCGTCGAAGTGACCTTCGGCGGTTTCGCGGCCCGGGTGCACGGCGGCGATCTCGACATCGCGGTGACGGGCGCCGACACCGACCCTTCGGTCAACGGAATCAAGTTCGGCACCAACAGCATTCATCATGTCCGCGATGGCCAACTGATTTCGCTGGGCACCCCGCGGGCCGGCCTACGGACGTACCTGGCGGTGCGTGGCGGCATTTCCGTGGAACCGGTCCTGGGCTCTCGAAGCTATGACGTGATGTCGGAGATTGGGCCGTCCCCACTGTCGCCCGGAGACCAACTGCCGGTCGGCGCGCATTCCGACGAGTACCCCGAACTCGACCAGGCTCCCGTCGCGGCCATCAGCGGCGACACGGTCGAACTGTTGGCGGTCCCCGGACCACGCGACGACTGGTTCGTCGATCCCGATGTCCTGGTGCACACCGACTGGTTGGCATCCGATCGCAGCGACCGAGTCGGGATGCGCCTGGTCGGCCGCCCACTGCAGTACCGCTTCCCCGACCGGCAGCTGCCCAGCGAGGGCGCCACCCGGGGTGCGATTCAGGTGCCGCCCAACGGATTACCGGTAATCCTGGGGCCTGACCATCCGATCACCGGCGGTTACCCGGTCGTCGGCGTGGTGATCGATGACGACATCGACAAGGTCGCCCAGGTGCGGGCGGGTCAGCGGGTGCGACTGCATTGGGCGCGGCCACGGTCTCCGGTCGGCCCCCAGTCGTACTCGGGTTGATCGAGCTCGCCGGCCTCGTAATGCGAGACCGCCCACAAGCCTGTAGACAAGAGGGGTGCACACCCGGGTACTCACCGCCCGCCTCGTCCACACTGCCGATCTCGACAGCGACACCAGGCAGCGCATCCACCAGATGGTCACCGAGGCCTTCGCCGGTCGTTTCACCGAGAACGACTGGGAACACGCCCTGGGCGGTATGCACGCCCTGATCTTGGAGCACGGCGCAATCATCGCGCACGCCGCAGTGGTCCAGCGGCGATTGTTTTACCAGGGCAAGGCGGTGCGTTGTGGTTACGTCGAAGGGGTCGCGGTGCGGGAAGACCACCGCGGCCAGGGTCTGGTGCACGCCCTGCTAGACGGGGTCGAGCAGGTGATACGCGGCGCCTATCAGGTGGGGGCACTGAGTTCGTCGGCCCGGGCCCGCAACCTCTACACGGGGCGGGGCTGGTTGCCCTGGCATGGCCCGACGTCGGTGCTGACCCCGACCGGGTCCACGCGCACACCCGACGACGACGAAACGATATTCGTCTTCCCGGCCGTGATCGGCCTGGACACTTCCGCGGAACTGATGTGCGATTGGCGCGCGGGCGACGTCTGGTAGCCCAGCCCTCCCAGTGCTCGAAGTCTCCTCCATACCAGCGCGATTCATCACACCGAAGTCGGCTAAGATGTGAGGTGTTCGTGCTTGGGCCCACGTTATTGTGGTGCACGCCACACTAATTGACCGCCCCTCACATTGCCGCCCGTCAGAAGTGAGCGGAAATTCACGCCCGAGTGACTGCGGGCAGTGCCGGAGGCAACAAAGGATTCCTAGCGTGATCGCCAAGAGCGATGACGATTGGAGTCCCATGAAAATCTCGCTGGGCCGTTCGCATGTCCTTTCGGACTGGGACCCCGAAGACACGGCAGCCTGGGAGGCCGGCAACGACAAGATCGCCCGTCGCAACCTGATCTGGTCAGTGGCCGCCGAACACATCGGCTTCTCGATCTGGTCGATCTGGTCGGTGATGGTCTTGTTCATGCCGGCGTCGGTGTATGGCTTCTCCGCCAGCGACAAGTTCTTGCTCGGCGCCACCGCAACCCTGGTCGGGGCCTGCCTGCGGTTCCCCTACACGTTTGCCACCGCCAAGTTCGGCGGCCGCAACTGGACGGTGTTCTCCGCGCTGGTGCTGCTGATCCCGACCGTCGGCACCATGCTGCTACTGGCCCATCCCGGTCTGCCGCTGTGGCCGTACCTGGTGTGCGCGGCGCTGGCCGGCCTCGGCGGCGGAAACTTCGCATCGTCGATGACGAACATCAATGCGTTCTACCCGCAACGCCTCAAGGGCTGGGCATTGGCGGTCAACGCCGGTGGCGGCAACCTCGGCGTGCCGCTGGTCCAGCTCGTCGGCCTGCTCGTGATCGCGGCCGCAGGAAACCGTCAGCCCTACTGGGTATGCGCGATTTACCTTGTGCTGCTGGCGATCGCGGGCATCGGGGCCGCGCTTTACATGGACAATCTGCCGCAGTATCGCATCGAGATGAACACCATGCGCGCGGTGCTGGCCGAGCCACACAGCTGGGTGATCGCACTGCTCTACGTCGGCACCTTCGGCTCTTTCATCGGGTTCTCCTTCGCGTTTGGCCAAGTGCTGCAGATGAACTTCATTGCCGGCGGGGAGAACACCGCGCAGGCATCGTTGCATGCCGCCCAGATCGCCTTTCTGGGACCACTATTGGGATCGGCGTCGCGGGTGTACGGCGGTAAACTCGCCGACCGCATCGGTGGTGGCCGGGTCACCCTCGCCGTCTTCTGTTCGATGATCCTGGCCGCCGGAATACTGGTCAGCGCAAGCACTTTGGGTGGTCACGGCGCCGGTCGGACGCCCGCTGCGACGATGGTCGGCTATGTGATCGGCTTCGTCGCCCTGTTCATCCTGTCCGGCATCGGCAATGGGTCGGTGTACAAGATGATTCCGTCGATCTTCGAGGCGCGTAGTCACTCGCTGCAGGTCGGCGAGGCAGAGCGCCGGCAGTGGTCACGTTCCATGTCCGGCGCGCTGATCGGACTCGCCGGGGCGATCGGCGCCCTCGGTGGCGTCGGCGTCAATCTGGCGCTGCGGCAGTCATATCTGCACAGCGGCACGGCAACCTCGGCCTTCTGGGCCTTCACGTTGTGCTACGTGGCCGCTGCGGTGCTGACCTGGGCGGTGTACATCCGCCGTCCACTCGAGGTCACCGCCCCGATCACACCGGAAGCTTCATCGCCCGCTCGGCTTGCTCACGTATAGCCGCGATATATGTGCCATTGCGATTCGGTAGCGAAGTCGATAGCACGAAATGTATTCCACCTCACACCGAATTTCACAGCCACCCTGGAGGCGTCGAATATTTACCGTCTTTGGATGTGATTGTTGCCGGTGAGATCCCTTCTGATCTGCGGTCTTTCGATCTCTGGCAATTCTTCAGCGACTTACCAGATAACTGGGATTCAACTTACAGGCGATATAGGTCCGATTAAGTTGACGGAGTTCGGTTCCGAATGTGACCATCGGAACTACGGCAGGGCGTGCCTCTTAATTCGAGGCGCCCACATGGGCATCGAAGGCCAGACTCACAACAGCTCTTCCCGCTTATCGGGTGAGCTGGCTGACGGTTTGGCCCAAGGCCGCTGTTGTGCGGTTGACGTGGGCGGCTCGACGAAAGGGATTCCTTATGCCTGAGGTTGGCGGCGGTCCTTCATTTCAACGCGCCCAGACGATTTCGGTGAAGAGTGCAGATCGCATGGGCCGCAACCACCGCATCACGGACTGGAATCCCGAAGACACCGCGGCCTGGGAGGCCGGCGACAACAAGATCGCCCGCCGCAATCTGCTGTGCACGATGGCGGGCGACCATGTCGCTTTCTCGATCTGGAGCCTGTGGTCAGTGATGGCGCTGTTCATGCCGGTGTCGGTCTACGGCTTTTCCGCCAGTGACAAGTTGCTGCTGAGTGCGGTTGCCACGCTGGTCGGCGCCTGCGCGCGCATCCCGTACACCCTGGGCATCGCCAGGTTCGGGGGCCGCGACTGGACCACGTTCTCTGCGTTCGTGTTGCTGATCCCGACTGTCGGCACCATCGTGTTGTTGTCCAACCCCGGGCTGCCGTTGTGGCCATATGTGTTGTGCGCGGCGCTAACCGGGCTGGGCGGTGGCAACTACGCGGCGTCGCTGGCCAACGTCAACGCGTTCTATCCGCAGCGACTCAAGGGCACCGCGCTGGCCATCAACGCCGGTGTCGGCAACCTCGGTGTCGCGGTGATCCAATTGATCGGCCTGCTGGTGCTGGCGACGGCGGGCCACCAGGCGCCGTACTGGGTGTGCGCCGTCTACCTGGTGTTGCTCGCGGTGGTCGGTATCGCTTCGGCGCTGTTCATGGACAATCTCGACCACGGTATCGAGCTCAACCACATGCGGTCGATCCTGTTCGACCGCGACACCTGGGTGATCTCGCTGCTCTACATCTGCACCTTCGGTTCCTGGATCGGCTTTTCCTTCGCCTTCGGTCAGGTGTTGCAGGTCAACTTCCTGGCCAATGGCGAAAGCACCGCGCACGCGTCGCTGCATGCGGCCGAAATCGCGTTTATCGGGCCGTTATTGGGCTCACTGGCGCGGATCTACGGCGGCAGACTGGCAGACCGCCGGAGCGGTGGCCGCGTCACCCTGGGCGTCCTGGGCGGCATGATTTTGGGCGCCGGGGTGCTGGCGGGCATCAGCATGCTCGACGACCGCCGCGGAACCACGCCGTCCACCGCGGTAATCGGCTACATCATCGGCTTCATGGTGCTGTTCGTTCTGTCCGGGATGGGCAATGGGTCAGTGTTCAAACTGATTCCGTCGGTCTTCGAGGCACGCAGTCGCTCGCTGGAGGTCAGTGAGGCGGAGCGCCGGCAGTGGTCGCGTGCCAAGTCGGGATCGCTGATCGGTATCTGCTCCGCGGTCGGGGCGCTCGGCGGCGTCGGAATCAACTTGGCGCTGCGCGAGTCCTACCTGCGTAGCGGCACCGAAACGTCAGCGTATTGGCTGTTCCTGGCGTCCTACGTCGTCGCGGCGATCCTGACGTGGATGATGTACGTGCGCCGACCTGCGTCGATCCCAGAGGCGCAGAATTCGCTTCTCACAGCAGAACCCGCCCGAGTGTGATCACCACCGCAACCCGGGCAATGCGTCAGCAATCGTCAGGTAACGACGCCGAAACGTCACAGGCATACACAGGTCGTATGGGGCAGCCCGGCTCACCACCGCTTACCGGTTACCGGATCGCGGTCACATCGTCGCGCCGTTCCGAGGAGTTGTGCGCGTTGCTGAGCCGTCAGGGTGCCGAGGTCTCCAGCGCCGCCGCGATCAACATGATCGCGCTGCCCGAAGACGAAGAACTGCAAAGAAATACCGAAGCCGTCATCGCCGATCCGCCCGACATCCTGGTGGCGCACACCGGCATCGGCTTTCGCGGCTGGCTGGCCGCCGCCGAGGGTTGGGGTCTGTCCACCCAGCTCATCACGTCGTTGTCCAAGTCGCGGGTCCTGGCCCGCGGGCCAAAAGCAACCGGTGCGCTGCGCGCCGCCGGCCTGCACGAAGAGTGGTCCCCGAAATCCGAATCCTCCCAAGAGCTTCTCAAATACCTGCTCGAATCGAATCTGTCCGGCGCGCGTATCGCCGTCCAGCTGCACGGAGCCGCCGACGCGTGGGATCCGTTCCCCGAGTTCATTGGGGGATTGAGCGCCGCGGGTGCCGAAGTGGTGCCCATCCGGGTGTATCGATGGAAATCCACCGCCATGGGCGGCAACTTCGACCAACTCGTCACCGGGATCGCGCGACGACAGTTCGACGCCGTCAGCTTCACCTCGGCACCAGCCGCGGCGGCGGTCCTGGAACGCAGCCGCGACCTCAATATCGAGGACCAAGTGATCGCGGCGCTGCGCACCAATGTGCATGCGATGTGTGTCGGCCCGGTGACATCGCAGCCCCTGCACCGCAAGGGCATTCCGACATCGGCGCCCGAACGAATGCGGCTGGGCGCCTTGGCTCGCCACATCGCCGAAAAGCTTCCGGTGCTCGGATCATGCGCCGTGAAGGCCGCGGGACACGCGATTGAGATCCGAGGAAACTGCGTGCTGGTCGACGGTTCAGTCCAATCGCTGTCCGGATCCGGGATGGCGGTAATGCGCGCGCTGGCACACCGTCCCGGCGACGTCGTCGCCCGCGGCGACCTGCTGCGGGTGCTCCCCGGCCATAGCAACGATCCACACGCTGTCGACACGGCCGTGCTTCGGTTACGAACATCCCTGGGCGACAAGAACATTGTGGCGACAGTCGTCAAGCGCGGCTACCGGCTCGCGATCGACGAACCGGCGGGATTGCCATGAGCCTGATTCTGGCAGCGCACGGCACCCGCCGACCGGGCGGTGTCACGATGATCGGCGACCTGGCGGCGCAG
This sequence comes from Mycobacterium sp. Dal123C01, assembly GCF_052566995.1. Classification (NCBI taxonomy): domain Bacteria; kingdom Bacillati; phylum Actinomycetota; class Actinomycetes; order Mycobacteriales; family Mycobacteriaceae; genus Mycobacterium; species Mycobacterium sp. Dal123C01. The sequence goes on from NZ_CP199580.1 coordinate 818,572, forward strand.
GTGAGCGGACTCCTGGGGCCCACGGTGCGGGTTGCCTTCGTCGACGTCCTGGGTCCCACCCCGAACGAGGTACTTTCCGCGGTCGGCGGACACCGAGCCGTCGTGGTGCCCGCGTTTTTGTCCCGCGGCTATCACGTCCGCACCGATGTCCCCGCCCATGTGGCGGCCAGCGGGCACCCCAATGTCATCGTCACCCCGGCTTTGGGGCCGGGTGGGGAGATCGCCCGGATCGTCGCCGACCAGTTGATGAAATCCGGTTGGCGCCCTGGCGATTCGGTGATTCTCGGGGCAGCTGGAACATCGGATCCGATAGCCCGCGCGGACCTGCACACCACCGCGACGCTGTTGTCGGCGCTGACCGGATCACGAGTCAGCCTGGGATTTGCGGCCATTGGCGATCCGCATATCACCGAGGCCGTCGAGATGGCCCGGGCCGACGGGGCGCGCCGCGTCGCCGTCGCCTCCTATCTGCTGGCCGACGGTCTGTTTCAGGAGAGGCTGCGGGATTGTGGTGCCGACCTGGTCAGCCGGCCACTGGGGACCCATCCGCGGCTGGCACGGTTGATTGCGAACCGATTCCGCAGGGCCCTACCGGCGCCAACCACCCGGCACCCCGTGCGTCGCTACCGGCGGGGCGCGCCGACACCGGCAATGCTTGATCTTTGATCACGCACGGGTGATCCTGGCACCATGCCCCGTCGCGAAGAGCCGTCGCGTGGGCTCCTCGACCCGGTCGCGAAGATGCTGCGGTTGCCATTCGGCACACCGGAATTCATCGACCGTATCGTCACCGGCGGGGTCAACCAGGTCGGCCGGCGAACGCTGTACATGCTGATCACCACGTGGGATGCCGCCGGCGGTGGCCCGTTCGCAGCGAGCGCCGTGGCTTCCACAGGGATGGCTAAGACCGCCGAGGTCGTGCAAAGCATGTTCATCGGACCGGTTTTCGGCCCGCTGCTGAAGATGCTGGGCGCCGACAAGGCCGCCGTGCGGGCATCGTTGTGCGCCTCGCAACTGGTAGGCCTCGGCATCATGCGCTACGGGGTGCGCTCCGAGCCGCTGCACTCCATGTCGGTGGACACGCTCGTGGACGCGATCGGGCCAACGATGCAGCGCTACCTGGTCGGCGATATCGGCTAGGCAGCCAACCGCGCGATCTGAATTTCTCCCCTATCGGTGACGCGCACCTGGTACACCGGCACCGACACCCGCGGATCGTCCAGGCAGCAACCGTCCTCGAGGGCGAAAGCCTGCTTGAGGATGGGCGATTGGACGGTGGCGCGACCGCCACGGTCGCCGACGATCCCGCGTGAGATCACGGCCGCACCGGAGAACGGGTCGACGTTGCCGAGCGCGTGCACCGACCCGTCGTCCAGACGAAACAGCGCCGCCTGGGAACCGTCGTCGAGCAGCACTCCGACGCCACGGCCCGGGATGAGGTGGTCGTAGGAGCAGGCGGTGGTCCACACCTGAACGTCGTTGACGATTGTCACGCTGCCTCCTTCATCATGAGCGGACCCGCGGCATGCCAATGGACACAGGGATTTTGCGCCCGGCATGCTCGGTGAATGTCACAGTCGAATCGATTTCTTCCGGCGCGTTGACGAAGGAGACAAACCGCGACAGCTTGTCCGGATCTTCGAGCACGCCCTTCCACTCGCACTTGTAGTTGTCCACGTGCCGCTCCATCGCGGCCTCGAATTCCTGCGCCAGGCCTAGCGAGTCGTCGCACACGACCTCGCGCACGTGATCGAGGCCGCCGTCCAGGGAGTCAACCCACGGCGCGGTGCGCTGCAGCCGATCGGCGGTGCGGATGTAGTACATCAGGAACCGGTCGATGTAGCGGACCATCGTCTCGGTGTCCAGGTCGCTGGCCAGCAGCTGGGCGTGCTTGGGAGTCATCCCGCCGTTGCCGCCGACGTACAGGTTCCAGCCCTGCTCGGTGGCGATGATGCCCACGTCCTTGCTGCGCGCCTCGGCGCACTCCCGCGCGCAACCCGAAACCCCGAACTTGATCTTGTGCGGTGCGCGCAGGCCCCGATAACGCATCTCCAGGTCGATGGCGAGCTGCACCGAATCCTGCTGGCCGTAGCGGCACCAGTCGCTGCCCACGCAGCTCTTCACCGTGCGCAACGCCTTGCCGTAGGCGTGGCCGGATTCCATGCCGCCGTCCACCAGCCGCTGCCAGATCTGCGGCAACTGGTCCACCCGGGCGCCAAACATGTCGATCCGCTGGCCGCCGGTGATCTTCGTGTAAAGCCCGAAGTCCTGGGCGATCTGGCCGATCAGAATCAGGTGCTCGGGCTTGATGTCGCCGCCGGGCACCCGCGGCACCACCGAGTAGCTGCCGTTCTTCTGAATATTGGCCAGGAAGTGGTCGTTGGAATCCTGCAGCGCGGCCTGCTCACCCTCGAGAATGTGATCCGAGCCGGTCGAAGCAAGGATGGACGCGACCACGGGTTTGCAGATGTCGCAACCCCTTCCGCGACCGAACCTCTCCAGCAGACCGGAGAAGGTCCGGATCTCGGTGGCCGAGATGATCTCGAAAAGCTCCGCGCGCGACTGGCTGAAGTGCTCGCACAACGCTTTGGACTGCGCCACGCCCTCGGCTTCGAGCAGCTGCTTGAGCAGCGGCACGCATGACCCACACGACGTGCCGGCCGCCGTGCACGACTTGAGCGCGGGAACGTCGCCGCAACCATCGGCGATCGCGCACTTGAGATCGCCCTTGGTGACGTTGTTGCAGGAGCAGATCTGCGCCGAATCCGGGAGCGCGCCAACGCCCAAAGCCGAAGCGCCGCCGCCGGCCTGCTCGGGGGCGATCAGCGCGAGCGGGTCGCCGGGCAACTCGCTGCCGACCATGGGCCGCAGCACTCCGTAGGTGGAAGCGTCGCCCACCAGCACCCCGCCGAGCAGGGTCTTGGCGTCATCGGAGAGCACCAGCTTGGCGTAGGTCCGGTTCACCGCGTCGTTGATCGCGACCTCGAGGCAGTTCTCGGTCGTGCCCATCGCGTCGCCGAAGCTGGCGACGTCGACGCCCAGCAGTTTGAGCTTGGTGGACAGATCCGCCTCGGGAAACTCCGCGGCGCCACCCAGCAGCCGGTCGACCACGACCTCCGCGGAGGTGTAGCCCGGTCCGACCAGGCCGTAGCACCGACCGTCGATCGCGGCGACCTCGCCGATGGCGTAGATGTCGGGATCACTTGTTCGGCAGGATAAGTCGGTGAGCACGCCGCCGCGCTCGGCGAGCGTCAATCCCGCCGCCGCGCCCAGCTCGTCGCGCGGCCGGACGCCGGCCGCGAAGATCACCAGGCCGGCGTCGATCACTTCGCCGTCGGTCAGCCGCACCTGCGCCGCTGCCGAACCATCCGCATACTCAACGGATTCAATCGATTCGGTACCCGTGCCGACGTGCACCGAAATCTCGAGTTCGCTGACCATCCTGGCCAGCAGCGCGCCGCCGGCCTCGTCGATCTGCTGGGCCATCAATCGCGGCATCATCTCGACGACGTGGGTCTGCAACCCGAACTGCCGCAAGGCATTGGCGGCCTCGAGCCCGAGCAGGCCGCCACCGATCACAACGCCGGCCGCATTGTGACCGGTGTCACGGGCACGCTCGGCGTCGGCACGGATGGCGTCGAGGTCGTCCAGGGTCCGGTACACGTGGCATGCGGGCAGGTCATGGCCGGGCACCGGCGGAACGAAGGCGTAGGAGCCGGTGGCCAGGACCAGCGCGTCGTAGCCGTGTCGTTCGCCGTCCGCGGTCACCACTGACTTTGCCGCGCGGTCGATTTCGGTGACCCGCGCGTTCAACAGCAGGCGCACCCGCTCGTCACCGGCGTAGTCGTTACCGGGCAGTGCCAGCAGGGCGCGGTCCCAGCTCTCGGTGTACGAGGTCAGTCCAACGCGGTCGTAGGCGGCGTCGGTCTCTTCGGCCAAAACGGTGATCTGCCAAGAGCCGTCGGCGTCACGGGCGCGCAGCGCCTCGACCAAGCGGTGGCCGACCATGCCATGCCCGACCACAACCAAGTGACGGGCAGCACATCGCGCGCGCGTGTTGGGGGTTGGGGTCATGCCACGAGGTTAAGCGCCAGAAATTAAGGAAAACCCGCTCAATGTATCGCTCGTATGACGTGGCTCTCACACCTCACAATCTCCTGTGTGATGTGCGTTCGCTCCCGGCGAACGACCTGATGGAACTTTAGCGTGGTCGACTCAAGTTCGTCTAGGTAGCCGGCCCGCAAGGCGTCGGTCACAGCACACTCACAATGAAGCTCAAGGAAGCGTAGAGGAGACGACAATGAGCAATCTTGCATTGCGGTCGCGTTCGGCCTGGGACACCGACCGGTGGTTGCGCGACTTTTTCGGCCCCGCCGCGACGGCGGACTGGTACAAGCCAGTGACCAGCGGTTTCAATCCCGCGGCGGAGATCGTCAAGGACGGCGACGACGCAGTGGTACGCGTGGAACTGCCTGGTGTTGATGTCGAGAAGGACGTCAACGTCGAGGTCGACAAGGGCCGCCTGGTAATCCACGGCGAACACCGCGACGAGCACGCCGAGGAGCAGAACGGCCGCACGTTGCGGGAGATCCGTTACGGCTCATTCCGCCGGTCGTTCCAGCTGCCCGCCCACGTCACCGGCGAGGCCATCGCGGCTTCCTACGACGCCGGCGTGTTGACGGTACGGGTCACCGGCGCTTACGCCGGAAGCCAGGCGCAGCGCATCGAGATCACGAAGTAAATTCGCGCGAACAACGGCCAAGCCGGCGGAGCCAGATGTTCCGCCGGCTCGGCCGTACTCATCAGCGAAACGCCTCGCCGGCGTCAATTCCGATCACTCGCAACAGGTTTACCACCTTGCGATCCAGGCTTTCGCCCACCGTGGTCACCTCCGCGATACCCAGGCTGCCGAACGCGGCACTGGGCTGGTCCATGGAGAACACCGCATTGCCCTCGGCGTCGGCATGGATCAAAAGGCGTAATGGGGCGTACAGCAAGGTTTTCGGGTCATGGCGGAACATGGTTTCGGCGATCGTGTGATTGCCGAGCAGATACTCCACCGCCTTGGTGGTGTGGCCGGCGAGAATAAAGAACGGCAGTCCGTCGATCTTTGCGTAGACCATCAGTCCGTTCGGCGCGTTGATCGCCGCGGCCGCAATGACTTCGTCCCAACTGCCGCCGCGCTCGGCGATCTCGCGTACCGTCGCCGGGTCGAACGGCGGTGCCGCCTTCTCGAAAGCCGCGATGAATTGGTCGAACTCCACACCGGTGGAGATATCGATGCGATTCATGGTGTGCGGCGCCACACTGAATTCGGTTGTCTTGAGGCTATTTGTCATGGCATTCCTCATACTTCGATAGTTGGGTTCAAAACAATGACGCGATCACCAGCTGTCGCGGACCGGGCGTGGGGTCCGGAAGATCAAGGTACTCAAGCACTTCCGGACCACCGAAGCGGTCGTAGCGGATTGCCCTCACAGCGGCCTACCCCCAGTGGTTCGGTGAACGAACTTCACGATTCTGACTATACGGTTCGGTGAATGAACCGGCAAGGGGTAGCATGGACATCGTGGCCCTTCCCCGTGAATACCCCAGCGAGAGCTGCCCGATCGCCCGGTCATTGGAGATCGTCGGCGAGCGCTGGACGTTGCTGATCATGCGCGACGCCTTCTTCGGGGTGCGGCGCTTCAGCGACTTTCGCGGTCACCTCGGCATTCCGAAAGCGGTGCTGGCCGAACGGCTGTCATTCCTCGTGAAAGAGGAGGTGCTGGCCAAGGTGGCGGGTGAGTACGAGTTGACCACCAAGGGCTGTCAGCTCTGGCCGATGATCTGGTCAATGATCAGCTGGGGCGACGAGAACTACATGGAGAAGCCCACCAGGCGGACCTATCGGCACGCGGAGTGCGACGGCGTCATCGGGCAGGACCGCAGCTGTCAGCGATGTGGCCAGGTCCCCCAGGTCGCCGACCTGATCGTGCATCCGCCACAGCGCCCGCGTGATCCGATTCGGCACGATCCGGCCAGTGCGGCGCTGCGCCGGCCGCACCGGATGCTGGAGCCGATCTAGCCGCTCAGCCCCAGCGGGCCAACAGTTCCTTGGCCCGGCCGGCCAGTGTGGCTTGCAAGAACGGGCCGAAACTGATCCGGGCCACCCCCAGCGGGCCGAACGACGCCGGGTCGTCCTGATCGGGCAGAGCGATTGCGTTGATCGGCAGCGGCAACTCAGTTGCCAAGCGCCGCAACGTCTCCGGGTCGTGACGGCCCACCGGGTAGAGCACATCAGCGCCGGCGTCGGCCGCCTCCGTCAGTCGCGCCACCACACGTTCGACGCGGTCGGAATCATCCCCGTCCTTGCGCAAGAAAAGATCGGTGCGGGCGTTGATCACGACGTGGACCCCGGCGCTATCAGCGGCCGAACGCAACGCACCGACTAATTCGGCGTGCTCACCGGCGGACCGCAGTCGCTTGCCCTCGGAGTGCACGGTGTCTTCGATATTGAGGCCGACGGCGCCCACGCTCAGCAAGCCTTCGATCAGGCGCGACGCCGGTTGGCCGTAGCCCGACTCGATGTCCACCGACACCGGGACCTCGACCGCCGCGGTGATCTGGGCGACCCGGGTCAGCACATCGTCGAACGACATGCCCTCGCCATCCGGTTTGCCGATCGAGTCGGCCAGCGGATGGCTGCCCACGGTCAGCGCGACGAATCCGGCATCCGTGGCGAGACGCGCCGACCAGGCATCCCAGACGGTCGGCAGCACCACCGGGTTGCCCGGCTGATGCAATTCCAGTAGCGCCGCCGCGCGCTGCGCGGACGTGGTCTGACCTGTCATAGGTGTTTGCTCCGCGGTCTGGGCGAGTCATCTGTCCGGCGTCAATCCTGTGCGGTCGATACTATCGAGGGACGGACTGTGATCCGCGACACCTCGGCCCTAGGAGATCCCTTGTCCACCACTACTGAACTTGCCGAACTGCACGATCTCATCGGCGGCTTGCGGCGGTGTGTGAGCTCCTTGAAGTCGCGCTACGGCGACAGTCCGGCGATGCGTCGCATCGTCATCGACGCCGACCGGATCATGAGCGATGTCGAATTACTCGACACCGATGTTTCGGAATTAGACTTGGCGGGCGCCACGGTGCAGCATTCCGGCGAGAAAATCACCATTCCCGACACCCAATACGACACCGATTTCTGGCGCGATGTCGATGACGAGGGTGTCGGGGGTCACAATCGCTCCTGATATTCCAAGCCCCCGTTAAAACGGAGGGCTCTGTCTTGTACCCTTCGACCAACAGCCCTGTTCGAAGAGGAACATTTGATGAGCGCACCCACGGCGAACCGTCCTGCGTCCGGTGTCTTTTCACCCACGCGAGCCCACATCCAGCAACGGACGCTCCGCACCGACCGGTGGTGGTTGTCGCCATTGCGGATCGATCTTGGCTTCGCCGCATTCGTCATCTACGCGACGCTGCGCGCGTTCCAGCAGGATTACTTCTTCGTCCCGAAATACCACTACCTGACGCCGTTCTACTCGCCGTGCGTCAGCACGGCATGCGGTGAGGCCAGCGACTTCTGGCCGCGGATCCTGCCGGATGTGTGGTGGTTGCCGTACGCGGCACTGACGCTGCCATTCCTGCTGCTGTTCCGATTGACCTGCTACTACTACCGCGGCGCCTACTACCGCACGGTGTGGCAGTCGCCCACCGCCTGCGGGGTGGCCGAACCGCGCGTCCACTACACCGGCGAGACCAAGCTCCCGCTGATCGTCCAGAACACCCACCGGTACTTCTTCTACATCGCCGGCATCATCTCGGTGATCAACAGCTACGACGCGATCGTCGCGTTCCATTCCGAAGACGGACCAGGTGGATTCGGCTTCGGCCTGGGCAACGTGATCCTGGTCGGCAACGTCGTCATGCTGTGGATCTACACGATCTCCTGCCATTCGTGCCGGCACGTGACCGGCGGGCGGCTCAAGCACTTCTCCAAACACCCTGTGCGGTATTGGATCTGGACGCAGGTCAGCAGGCTCAACACCCGGCACAAGCTGTACGCGTGGATCACGCTCGGCACCCTGATGCTCACCGATTTCTACATCGCACTGGTGGCCAGCGGCACCATTTCGGACCTGAGATTTGTTGGCTGAGAAGCCCTTTCACGCACATCAGAAAGCTAAGTGAGGTTCTATGACTGAGGTCGAACGGCACTCCTACGACGTCGTAGTGATCGGTGCCGGCGGCGCGGGCTTGCGGGCGGTCATCGAAGCGCGCGAACGTGGCCTCAAGGTCGCGGTCGTGTCCAAATCGCTGTTCGGCAAGGCACACACGGTGATGGCCGAGGGTGGCTGCGCCGCGTCGATGGGCAACACCAACCCGAAAGACAACTGGCAGACCCACTTCGGCGACACCATGCGCGGCGGCAAGTTCCTGAACAACTGGCGGATGGCCGAGCTGCACGCCAAGGAGGCGCCGGACCGGGTCTGGGAGCTGGAGACCTACGGCGCGCTCTTCGACCGCCTCAAGGACGGCAAGATCAGCCAGCGCAACTTCGGTGGACACACCTATCCGCGGCTGGCCCACGTCGGCGACCGCACCGGCCTGGAGCTGATCCGGACCATGCAGCAGAAGATCGTCTCGCTGCAGCAGGAGGATTTCGCCGAGCTCGGTGACTACGAGGCGCGAATCAAGGTGTTCGCCGAATGCACGATCACCGAGTTACTCAAGGACGGCGACAGAATCGCCGGGGCGTTCGGCTACTGGCGCGACAGCGGCGGATTCGTCGTCTTCGAAGCACCCGCGGTGGTCCTGGCCACCGGCGGGATCGGCAAGTCCTTCAAGGTCACGTCGAACTCCTGGGAGTACACCGGCGACGGTCATGCGCTGGCGCTGCGCGCGGGCGCGACGCTGATCAACATGGAGTTCATCCAGTTCCACCCGACGGGCATGGTGTGGCCGCCGAGTGTGAAAGGAATTCTGGTCACCGAGGGTGTGCGCGGCGACGGCGGAGTGTTGAAGAACTCCGACAGCAAGCGCTTCATGTTCGACTACATCCCCCCGGTGTTCAAAGGCCAGTACGCCGAATCCGAGCAAGAAGCCGACCAGTGGCTCAAAGACAACGACTCGGCTCGCCGCACTCCTGACCTGCTGCCCCGCGATGAGGTCGCCCGCGCGATCAACTCGGAGGTCAAGTCCGGTCGCGGCACCCCGCACGGCGGCGTCTACCTGGACATCGCCTCCCGGTTGACGCCCGAGGAGATCAAGCGGCGGCTTCCGTCGATGCACCACCAGTTCATGGAGCTGGCCGGGGTCGACATCACCAAGGAGCCCATGGAAGTCGGGCCCACCTGTCACTACGTGATGGGCGGTGTCGAGGTCGACCCCGACACCGGCGCGGCCACCGTAGCCGGGCTGTTCGCCGCGGGCGAGTGCTCCGGCGGCATGCACGGTTCCAACCGACTGGGCGGCAACTCGCTGTCGGACCTGCTGGTCTTCGGCCGGCGCGCCGGGCTGGGCGCCGCCGACTACGCCCGCGCCCTGGCCAGCCGCCCGGCGGTGAGCGAGGATGCCGTCGACGCGGCGGCGAAGCGGGCGCTGGCTCCTTTCGAGGGACCGACGAACGGCGCCAGCGCCGAGAACCCGTACACGCTGCAACTGGAACTGCAGCAATCGATGAACGACCTGGTCGGCATCATCCGCAAGTCGGAGGAAATCTCCGAGGCCCTCGACCGGCTCACCCAGCTGCGCGAGCGGTTCACGCGCATGCACGTCGAGGGGCACCGCCAGTACAACCCCGGCTGGAACCTGGCTATCGACCTGCGCAACATGCTGCTGGTCAGCGAATGCGTGGCCAAAGCCGCGCTGATGCGCACCGAGAGCCGTGGCGGCCACACCCGCGACGACCACCCTGGACTGGACTCGTCCTGGCGCAAGGTGTTGCTGGTGTGCCGCGCGTCCGGCGGCGACGACGACGTGATTCCCGACGTCACCGTCACTCGCGAGGACCAGGTACCGATGCGGTCTGACCTCTTGGAGCTGTTTGAGGTCTCCGAGCTGGAGAAGTACTTCACCGAGGAAGAGCTGGCCGACCACCCAGGACGGAGAGGCTAATGAGCTACGACGCGACGATGCGGGTGTGGCGCGGCGACGAAGCCGGCGGCGCGCTGCAGGATTTCACGGTCGAGGTCAACGAGGGCGAGGTGGTGCTCGACATCATCCATCGTCTGCAGCAGACCCAGACCCCCGACCTCGCAGTGCGGTGGAACTGCAAGGCGGGCAAGTGCGGATCCTGCTCGGCCGAAATCAACGGCAAGCCAAAGTTGATGTGCATGACCCGGATGTCGACATTCGCCGAGGAAGAGGTCGTGACGGTAACGCCGCTGCGGACCTTCCCGGTGATCCGCGATCTGGTCACCGATGTCTCGTTCAACTACGAGAAGGCCCGTGAGATCCCGTCTTTCGCGCCGCCCAAGGAATTGCAGCCCGGCGAATACCGGATGGCGCAGGTCGACGTTCAGCGCTCGCAGGAGTTCCGTAAATGCATCGAGTGCTTCCTGTGCCAGGACGTCTGCCACGTGGTCCGCGACCACGAGGAAAACAAGAAGGAGTTCGCCGGGCCGCGTTTCCTGATGCGCATCGCCGAACTCGAAATGCACCCGCTGGACACCCGGGACCGCCGCAACGACGCCCAGGAAGAGCACGGTCTGGGCTTCTGCAACATCACCAAGTGCTGCACCGAGGTCTGCCCGGAACACATCAAGATCACCGACAACGCGCTGATCCCGATGAAAGAGCGGGTCGCCGACCGTAAATACGATCCGGTCGTTTGGCTGGGCAACAAGCTGTTCCGCCGCTAGCATCCTGCGGCTAGTCGAAAGTTTCAGCGAGACAAGCTGTTTAGACGCCCAGTCGGCGGAACGCGCTGCGGTGGAACACGATGGGTGCCACTTCGGCGTCCACCGTCACCTCGGAGACCCGCAGGACCACGATGATGTGGTCACCGGCCGGGATCAACTGCTCGATCGCGCTTTCCAGCCACAGCCCGGTGCCCTTGATGAACACCGCACCGGACTCACTGGATACCGTCTCCAAGCCCGCGAACCTGTCGCCAGTCTTGGCGGCGAGTGTCTTGGCCGCCTCGTCGTGGGACTCGCCAAGCACGCTGATGCCCAGTTTCGGCAGGTCTTTGAGCTTGGGCCAGGTCGTCGACGTGTTCTGCACGCAGAACGACACCAGCGGCGGTTCCAGCGAGACGGGGACAAAGGTACTGGCAGCCAGTCCCACCCGGACTCCCGAAACCTCCGCGGCGATCGCCACCACGCCGGACGGGAAGTGGCCGAAGGCATCACGCAGTGTGGATGCTGTCAGGTTGTTCGATGCATTCACTGGACTTCACTCGCCCCTTGAGATGACGACGGATTCGCTTTTGTGACCCTACCTGCCAAGTATCCATGCGCGTCGGCCACGTCAGGGTGGGCCCGCAGCCTGCTCTTCCAGGCGTTGCGGCCGTAGACCGAGAAGATCGGGTCGGCCGGGTCCTCGGTCGGGGACCAGGTTTTGTCGGTCCGCGCGGCGAGTTCGCCGGGTAGCGACAGCACCGGTATCTGCGCGTCCAGCCGGGGATTGAAGAAGAACGGCACCGAAATCCGCTCGGCCACCTGCCCGCCCAGATCCACCCGGTGTTCGGTAGCGCGCAGGTAGCCGCCGGTCGCGACCTCGAGCAGCTCGCCGATGTTGACGATGAACGCCCCGTCCAGGGGCGCCGCGTCGATCCAACCTTGCGAGTCTCCCTGCGCGGGATCACCGCCCCTGCCCCGTCGCACCTGCAGGCCCCGACTGCCCGGCTCGGCCAGCAGCAACGTCAGCACCCCGGAGTCTCGGTGCGCGCCCACGCCCTGCGAGGTGGCCGCGCGGGCGGGATAGCGGATGACCTTGATCAGGGTGGCCGGCGCCTCGGCGAAGGCGTCATCGAACACATCGGGCGGACTGCCCAGCGACGCCGCCCAGTGCCGCAATAGCGCGCGGGACACCCGCGACAGGGCGGCGTCCCACTCGGCGATGATCGCCGGAAGCTCGGGCAGCGCGGCCGGCCACTGGTTGGGGCCCTGCAGCCAGAGGTAGTCGGGCTTGTCCGGCCCACCGATGGGCGGACGTTCGGGTCCAATATCAATCTGCTCGCGCCAATCCACCTCGCCCAGCGTCAGCTCGCCGCCCAGCCGGGTGTAGCCGCGAAAATGCGGGCTGCGCACCATCGCCACGGCGTCCTTGTCGGCCTGCGGCAGCTCGAACAACTTGCGCGCCACCTCGAGCACCCGGGCGACGAGCGTCTCGGGTACGCCATGGCCGGTCAGATAGAAGAATCCCACCTCGTGGGCAGCCTCGCGGAGGCCCTCGCGCAGCCGGCCGGCACTAACCGCCAGGTCCACCACGGGTAAGGCGGTGACGCTCTTCACACCTGTCACGTGTCCATTATCGCCGCAGGTAGAGCCTCTGTCGAAAGCGCGAACAGGCACTTCCCAACCGGTTGGTTAATTAGACAATGAAATCTAGCTCACACTCACTTGCGCTCATGTCACAACCCGATATATTTTGGGCAGAGTTACTGGTGGGTAACTTAGCCCGAGTACCCAACCATTACGTGGCATTCTCAACGAGGAGGAAAGTAGTGAGCCACTACAAGAGCAACGTCCGTGACCAGGTATTCAACCTGTTCGAGGTGTTAGGCGTTGAGAAGGCATTAGGCCAAGGCGAGTACACCGACCTCGATGTCGACACCGCCCAGGAAATGTTGAACGAGCTCAGTCGACTGGCCGAGGGGCCGATCGCCGAGTCGTTCATCGAGGGCGACCGCAACCCGCCGGTATTCGACCCCAAGGCGCACTCGGTGACCCTGCCGGAGTCGTTCCAGAAATCAGTCCGCGCAGTCCAAGAAGGCGGCTGGGACAAGGTTGGTCTCGATGAGGCCCTCGGCGGCGTACCCGCGCCCAAATCCCTGCTGTGGGCCCTGCACGAGCACATCCTGGGCGCCAACCCGGCGGTCTGGATGTATGCCGGCGGCGCCGGCTTCGCCAACATCCTCTACCACCTCGGTACCGAGGAGCAGAAGAAGTGGGCCGTGCTGTGCGCTGAGCAAGGTTGGGGTTCGACCATGGTGCTCACCGAGCCGGATGCCGGTTCGGACGTCGGCGCCGGCCGCACCAAAGCCGTGCAGCAGGAAGACGGTTCCTGGCACATCGACGGCGTCAAGAGGTTCATCACCTCGGCCGACTCCGGCGACCTGTTCGAGAACATCTTCCACCTGGTACTGGCCCGCCCGGAGGGCGCCGGTCCCGGCACCAAGGGTCTGTCGCTGTTCTTCGTGCCCAAGTTCCTGTTCGACTTCGAGACCGGTGAACTGGGCGAACGCAACGGCGTGTTCGTCACCAACGTCGAGCACAAGATGGGCCTGAAGGCCTCCGCTACCTGTGAGCTGACCTTCGGTCAGCACGACGTGCCCGCCAAGGGCTGGCTGGTCGGTGAGGTGCACAACGGCATCGCGCAGATGTTCGACGTCATCGAGCAGGCCCGCATGATGGTCGGCACCAAGGCCATCGCCACCCTGTCGACCGGTTACCTGAACGCGCTGGACTACGCCAAGTCTCGCGTGCAGGGCGCCGACATGACCCAGATGACCGACAAGTCGGCACCGCGCGTGACGATCACGCATCACCCCGACGTGCGCCGGTCGCTGATGACCCAGAAGGCGTACGCCGAAGGTTTGCGTGCCCTGTACCTCTACACCGCGACCTTCCAGGACACGGCGGTTGCCGAGGCGATTCACGGCATCGACGCCGACCTGGCCGTCAAGATCAACGACCTGTTGCTGCCGGTGGTCAAGGGTGTGGGCTCCGAGCAGGCCTACGCGAAGTTGACCGAGAGCCTGCAGACGTTCGGTGGGTCCGGCTTCCTGCAGGACTACCCGATCGAGCAGTACATCCGGGACGCCAAGATCGACTCGCTCTACGAAGGCACCACCGCCATCCAGGCGCAGGACTTCTTCTTCCGCAAGATCGTCCGCGACAAGGGTGTAGCGCTGGCCCACGTATCGGGCGAGATCCAGAAGTTCGTCGACTCCGAATCCGGCAACGGCCGGCTGAAGACCGAACGCGAACTGCTGGCCAAGGCGCTCGCCGATGTCCAGAGCATGGCGGCGACGCTGACCGGCTACCTGATGGAAGCCCAGCAAGACGTCACCAGCCTGTACAAGGTGGGCCTGGGTTCGGTGCGCTTCCTGATGAGCGTCGGCGACCTGGTCATCGGCTGGTTGCTGCAGCGTCAGGCGGCAGTGGCCGTGGCGGCGCTCGACGAGGGCGCCAGCGGCACTGAGCGGTCCTTCTACGAGGGCAAGCTCGCGGTCGGGTCGTTCTTCGCGAAGAACTTCTTGCCGTTGTTGGACAGCACCCGCGAGGTGATCGAGACGCTGGACAACGACATCATGGAGCTGGACGAGGCCGCTTTCTAAGCGACTTCGCCCGCCGGACTACACAAGCAAAATCCCCCGCTTCCACGCTGAAGCGGGGGATTTTGTGTCTTTGGGAGCGTACGAAAAAGACCGCCGCTGGATCCCCTCACTCCAGCGGCGGCCCTTTTCGTACGCCCGCTTTTTCATACAGGCGATCGAATCGGGGACGGCCCCGCGTCGCCGTCGGGGTCGGGGGGTCAGACCACAACACGGGGCAATCCGTTCTTCGGTTACCCATCCCCTGCTGTTACTAATCGGCTGTGACGGATTTCATCCGTCACGACAGTCGATGGGCCCAGCTGCAGCCCTTAGGCGCAGGTCAAGCCTCTAAAATCGCGGCGACGCCCTGGCCGCCGGCGGCACAGATCGAAATCAGCGCGCGGACCGGACCCTCACCTTTGCGCTCCGCCTTCGTGGCCTCTTTCTTTTCAAAGAGCTGCTTGGCGGCCTGCGCGAGAATGCGCCCGCCGGTGGCCGCAAAGGGGTGGCCGGCAGCCAACGACGAGCCGTTGACGTTGAGTTTGGACCGGTCGATCGAGCCCAACGCGGCGTCGAGACCCAACCGCTCCTTGCAGTACTCCTCGGACTCCCAGGCCTGCAGATGCGCCAGCACCACCGAAGCGAAGGCCTCGTGGATTTCGTAGAAGTCGAAATCCTGCAGGCTCAGCCCGTTGCGGGCCAGCAGCCGCGGCACCGCATAGGTGGGCGCCATCAGCAGCCCGTCACGTCCGTTGACGTAGTCGACCGCGGCGGTCTCCGCGTCCACCAGGTAAGCCAGCGTGGGCAACGAATGGTCGGCGGCCCACTGTTCGGTTGCCAGCAGGGCGACCGAGGCGCCGTCGGTCAACGGCGTCGAGTTGCCCGCCGTCATCGTCGCGTCACCGGCCTTGACACCGAAGACTGGGCGCAGCGTGGCCAGCTTCTCGACGCTGGAGTTGGCTCGCAGGTTGTCGTCGCGGTACAGCCCCAAGAAGGGTGTGACGAGGTCGTCGAAAAAGCCTCGATCGTAGGCCGCGGCCATGTTGTGGTGGCTGGCGACGGCCAATTCGTCCTGGTCTACTCGCTTGATCCCCAGCTGCTTGGCGGTGATGGCGGCATGCTCCCCCATCGACAGCCCGGTGCGCGGCTCGCTGTTGGCCGGGATCTCGATACCCAGGGTGGCGGGCAGCGTGCCGACCAGCTTCAGCCGTTGCACGTTGGACTTGGACCGGCGCAACTTCAGCAGGGTCCGCCGCAGGTTGTCCCCCAGGCCGATCGGCGGGTCAGAGGTGGTGTCCACCCCGCCGGCGGCGGCGACCTCGTAGCGGCCCGACGCGATGCCGTCGGCGGCGGCGATGGCCGCCTGCAAACCCGTGCCACAGGCCTGTTGAATGTCGAATGCCGGTGTGTACGAAGACAATTCAGAGCCCAGCACGCATTCGCGCATGAGATTGAAGTCGCGGCTGTGTTTGAGTACCGCACCGCCGACGACCACGCCCAGGCGCTCGCCGCCCAGCCCGAACCGATCCACCAGCCCACCCAGGGCCGCGGTGAACATGTCCTGGTTGGACGCGTCGGCGTAGGCGCCGTCCGAGCGTGCGAAGGGAATGCGATTGCCGCCGAGCACGGCGACGCGTCGCCGGGATTTCAGACTCGTCTGAGCAGACTGTTTACTTGTCTCAGAACTTGCAGGGGCCACGTTGATCTCCGGTTATCAGTTTGGATTCGGCCGTCTGGGGCCATACTACCGACTGTTCTTACTCTGCAGTAAGTTCGTCCCCGATACGGTTGGCTCATACGAACGTTCGACCCAGAAAGAAAACGGAAGGCAGCTCAGTGGCTCCCAATCGTTCGTCCGATCTGTTCTCGCAAGTCGTCAACTCCGGCCCCGGATCCTTTGTGGCGAGGCAACTTGGTGTCCCGCAACCCGAGGACCTGCGCCGCTACCGGCCCGGTGATTCACCGCTGGCCGGAGCCTTGCTGATCGGGGGCGAAGGCCGGGTCGTCGAGCCGCTGCGCGCGGCACTGGACAACGACTACGACCTGGTAGGCAACAACCTGGGTGGTCGCTGGGCCGACCGATTCGGCGGTCTGGTTTTCGACGCCACCGGCATCACGGCGCCGGAGGGCCTCAAGGCGTTGCACGATTTCTTCACGCCGCTGCTGCGCAACCTGGGCCACAGCGCCCGCGTCGTCGTCGTCGGCACCACGCCCGACGCCGCCGCCAGCACCGGCGAGCGGATCGCGCAGCGCGCACTGGAGGGCTTCACCCGCTCGCTGGGCAAGGAGCTGCGCCACGGCGCCACCGCGTCCCTGGTCTACCTGTCGCCGGAGGCCAAACCGGCCGCGACGGGCCTGGAATCCACCATGCGGTTCATCCTTTCGGCCAAATCGGCCTACGTCGACGGCCAGGTCTTCTACCTCGGCGCCGCCGACTCCACCCCACCGGCCGACTGGGACCGGCCGCTGGACGGCAAGGTCGCGATCGTGACCGGCGCCGCCCGCGGCATCGGCGCGACGATCGCCGAAGTGTTCGCCCGTGACGGTGCCCGCGTCGTCGCGATCGACGTGGAGTCCGCCGCCGAGACGCTGGCCGAAACCGCGAGCCGGGTGGGCGGCACGGCGTTGTGGCTCGATGTCACCGCCGACGACGCCGTCGACAAGATCACCGAGCACCTGCGCGACCACTATGCCGGGCACGCCGACGTCCTGGTCAACAATGCCGGCATCACCCGCGACAAGCTGCTGGCCAACATGGATGACGCCCGGTGGGATGCCGTCTTGGCCGTCAATCTGCTTGCCCCACTGCGACTTACCGAGGGCCTGGTCGAAAACGGCAGCATCGGCAAGGGAGGCCGGGTGATCGGCTTGTCGTCGATGGCCGGCATCGCCGGTAACCGCGGGCAGACGAACTACGCCACCACGAAGGCCGGGATGATCGGCCTCACCCAGGCGCTGGCACCGGAACTGTACGAGAAGGGCGTCACGATCAACGCCGTCGCGCCGGGATTCATCGAAACCCAGATGACGGCCGCGATTCCGCTGGCCACCCGTGAGGTAGGCCGCCGAATGAACTCGCTGCTGCAGGGCGGCCAGCCGGTCGACGTCGCCGAAGCCATCGCCTACTTCGCCAGCCCGGCGTCAAACGCGGTGACCGGCAATGTCATTCGTGTCTGCGGCCAGGCCATGCTGGGCGCTTGAGTCCGGAGTTCGAGGAGAACACGATGAATCAACCAAGCGGCCTGAGGAACATGCTGCGAGCGGCCGCCGGGGCACTGCCCCTGGTGTCGCGATCCGACCAGTTGCCCAGCCGCACGGTGACCGTCGAAGAGCTGCCCATCGACCAGACAAACGTGGCCGAGTACGCCGCGCTCACCGGTCTGCGCTACGGCAACAACGTGCCACTCACCTACCCTTTCGCGTTGACCTTTCCGGCGCTGATGTCGTTGGTGACGGGGTTTGACTTTCCCTTCGCCGCAATGGGTTCGGTGCATACCGAGAACCACATCACGCAGTACCGCCCCATCGCGGTCACCGACACCGTCGCAGTGAAGGTGCATGCCGAGAATCTCCGCGAGCATCGCAAGGGCCTGCTGGTCGACTTGGTCACCGACGTCAGCGTCGGCAGCGAAACCGCATGGCACCAGGTGACGACCTTCCTGCACCAGCAGCGCACCAGCCTGTCGGACGAACCGAAACCGCCACCGCAAAAACAGCGCAAGCTTCCGCCGCCACCCATCGTGCTACGAATCACGCCCGGCCAGATCCGGCGCTACGCCGCCGTCGGCGGCGATCACAACCCGATCCACACCAACCCGATCGCCGCCAAGTTATTCGGATTCCCGACCGTGATTGCACACGGAATGTTCAGTGCCGCAGCGGTATTGGCTAACATCGAAGGCGGCTTGCCCGACGCGGTGCGGTACTCGGTGCGGTTCGGCAAGCCGGTGATCCTGCCCGCGACCACCGGCCTCTACATCGACGAAGGCGACCAGGGCGCCGGGGGCTGGGACCTTTCGCTGCGCAATATCACCAAGGGCTACCCGCACCTGACGGGCAACATCCGGCCGCTGTAGCAGCCTGTTCAGCCCGCGCGTTCGTCGTGCTTCTGGGCGGGCACGCCGCGACCACCGAGAAGCGCTTTCAGCCCGTGCGCACCGGTCGCGGTCAGCAGAAAAACCAAGAACAGCCAAAGCGGCGGCCGGGCGAGCTCCCAGACGAAGATCGCCGCCCAGATCGGCGAGCCCTGGGTGACCGCAAGCACTCCAGCGGCACCGGCCAACGAGACGGCCGGCACGTGCAGGTGTGTCCCGGCAATCCAATTGATCGTCAACACCAGCAGCGTGCCCGTCGCCGCGCCGGTGGCCAGCGAGGGGGTGAGCATCCCGCCGGCCCCGCCGGCGCGCAGGAACAAGGCGGTCAGCAGCGGCTTCAGCAGCAGGATCGCGGCCGCTGCGGACAGCGTCAGCCCGCTGGCGAGGCTGACGGTCAGGATGCTTCGGCCGTTGCCGGGCAGTTCGGGCCACCAATGCGCGCAGATGCCCATCACCAGCCCGGCGCCGGCGAGTGCGGGGATCAGCACCCAGGTCTTGATCTGGCGCGCTGGGCGCGCGGCCGCCATCAGCCGGTTGAACGCCAACCCCACGGCGAGGGCGAAGGGAGCCAACAGCAGCCCGTGCGCCGTCAGCAGATAGGTGGATTCCCCGATCGGCCAGTCCAGGTTGGGCTGATCGCGGGTAACGGCCGAGCCGACCGCGACGGCCAGGCTGGAGGTGAGCAACGCGGCGCCCAGCGCCCTGGGATGCCAGGTGTTGAGCATGATCCGCGCGGAGAACAACGCACCGGCCAGCGGCACGGCATACACCGCGCCCAGCCCGGCCCCGGCGGCGCAGGCCAGCAGGATCTCGCGGTCACGGCTCGACATCCGCTTCAGCCATCCGGTCCCCAAATCGCTGAGCGCCGCGGCGAATTGGCGTGGCGCCCCTTCCCGGCCAAGGGATGCCCCCGAGCCGACCAACAGCACCTGCAGCATGGCGTCGATGCTCCAGGACAGCCGCGGTATGCGCTCGTGGCGGGCGATGGTTCCGGCCAGCGGCGGCACGTCGGCCCGGCGGCGCAGGATCCACCAACCCATAGCCGCCAGCGCGGCACCGACCATCGGCCCCAACACCCGCCGCACCGGACTGCTGCCGGTGACCCCGGCCAGCAGGGTGCCGAAACTGTAGTGGTAGGTCAGGTGCTGAACGAAGCGCAGCACGAACGTCGTCGACAGCCCGGCGATCCCAGCCAGCACTCCCACGATGACGACCGCACAGAAGAAGTCGAGATTGCGGCCCGAGGTCGAAGCGTGCAAGCGAGGCACTGCACGAATCTAGCCCGGACCCGACGCTGTCGCCCCTAGGACGCGGGCCGCTGGGCGGGGCCGACGTCCTGATCGGCCGGCACGCCACGCAGGCCGTGCCAGAACAGCTCGATCATCAGCTCGGCCGCCTCGTCGACGTCGATGTCGCCGGTGGAAAGCCGGTTGGCCATCGCCTCGCCCGCGCCCACCAGCGCCACCCCCATCATCTGGTGCTCGGCGTCCGTCCGCGGCGTGCGACTGCCTTCCCGTACCAGTCCGGCCACCAGCTCGATGATCTGTTCGCGCCCTTCACGCACGGTGTGGGCGAACGCCTGCGAGCTGATGGCCTGGGTGTACATCACGATCCAGGACGCCCGGTTGGCGTCGATGTAGCGCAGGAACGCCCCGATGGTGTTGCGCAGCAGGTCCCTGGGGCTTTGGGTGAAGTCGATGTCGGAACGCACCGCGTCGATGAACCGGGACAGTTCGCGGCTCAGGCAGGCGCCGAACAAATCCTCTTTCGAGCCGTAATACAGGTACAGCATCGGCTTGGAGATCTCGGCCGCGGCGGCGATGGTGTCCATCGAGGTCTCGTGGTAGCCGTTGACCGAGAACATCTGCACGGCGGCGTCGAGCATCTGCTGTTCCCGGACAGCGCGCGGTAGCCGCTTGGTACCACCTGCCATCGATGTGCCCTTCTAGCCCGTCTATCTGACTCCAGGGTAACGATCGAGCGGCCGGTTAGTGCCCACACGTCCGGCCGGGGCCCTTCATCGTCGCCACCCGCACCAGCGATTGGTCCACCGCGGGCAGCGCCAATTCTCCTGCCGCCACGGCTTTTTCGAGCCGGTCCAGGACCGCGGGAACCTCGTCGGTGGTGACCCACAGCGCGACGTCGCTACCCGCCTGCAAAGTGCGCAGCGCCGCTTCGGCCACGCCGAACCGATCGGAGATCGCCGCCATGCTGGACAGATCGTCGCTGAACACCGGCCCGTTGAAGGGTGGGCCGCCGTAGCCGATGCCATCGCGCAGCAACTGCACCGCGGCGCGGCTCAGGCTGGCCGGGTCGTCGCCGGTCAGCCCGGGAACCTGCAGGTGACCCACCATCACCGCGACCGGTGCGGCGGTCACCAGCGTCCGGTATGGCACCAGGTCGACGTTCTGCAGCTCACTCAGCGGTGGGGTGACGACGCCACCGGTGTGCGAATCACCGGACCCGTGCCCGTGGCCGGGGAAGTGTTTGAGCACCGGCAGCAGTCCGGCGTCACGCAAACCTTGCGCGTAGGCCCCGGCGTAGGCGGTGACCGTGTTCGGGTCGTTGCTGAACGAGCGGTCCCCGATCACGCTGTCGTCGGGGGCGTCGGAGACGTCGACCACCGGTGCAAAGTCGATCGTGATGCCCAAGTCGCGCATCTTCTTGCCGCGCTGCGCCGCCAGATCGCGGACCTGCTCGGCGGTTTGACTCTTGGCCAGCTCCCGGGGCGACGGGGCCGTGCCGATCAGCGACTTCAACCGGGACACCCGGCCGCCCTCTTCGTCGACGCTGACCGCCAGCGGCAGCGGCCCCGCGCTGCCCGCGATCTCGGCCAGCGGACCCTTGAAGATCCCCAGGTCCGTCCAGCTGCCGATGAAGATCCCGCCGACGTGGTTGCCGTTGACCACGGCGCGGGCGTCGTCGGCGTTTTTGACGCCCACCATCAGCAGCTGGGCCAGCTTGTCGCGGGTAGACAGCTTGGCCGGCAGGGTCGTCGGGTCGGCGCAGACCGGTGGCGCGGGGGATGCGGCAACCGCCTTGCTGGTCGTGGTCGACGCGGGGGGCCGGGTGGCGTCGTGGCCACACGCTGTGATCAGCGCCGAGGCGGCGGCCAGCACGGCCAGGGTGCGCGGAAAAGCCATCGGGACATGTTGTCACGAGGGGCAGTCGCGTCGGCGCGGCCCCTTGGACCCGTCCGCTGGCAAGATGGCGAGCGGGGAGAGGAGCCGGCGATGAGCGGGATAACGCTGGCCGCGGCCGGCATCGCGGCGGGGCTAATGATCGGTGCCGCGGCGACCGTCGGCGTCACGCTCGCCTTGGACGCCACGGCAGACCACAGCACGGTGCCGGCGCAGACCCCACCGGCTACCTCGATCCCTTCGGGGCCCTTCCTGGTGAACTACGGCGATCGGTGTTGGCACGGCCATTGCGTGCCGTGGCCATGACTCACCGACCCGGATCGCGACAGCCGTTCTGCTAGGTTGGCCTGGGGTTGTCCCCAGTCACGCCCGCAAACCCGAGGAGTCACCGATGAACCGGATCGTTGCGCCCGCCGCCGCGAGCGTGGTGGTTGGTTTGTTGCTGGGCGCGGCCGCGATCTTCGGGATCACCCTGATGGTGCAACAGGACACGAAGCCGCCACTTCCCGGGGGCGATCCGCAGTCGTCAGTGCTCAACCGGGTCGAATACGGCAACCGTAGCTAGCTCGGCGACACGGACTGCGCCGGCGGCGCCTGCGGAATCGGCCGTGGGCTTGTCGGCCTCGCCGCTATCCCGACGTTGGCTGTTCTTGGTCGGTGCGATCGCGCTGGCGCTGACGTTCGCGCAATCCCCCGGGCAGGTGTCCCCCGATACGAAACTCGACCTCACCGCCAACCCGCTGCGCTTCCTACTCCGCGCGACCAACTTGTGGAACAGCGAGCTGCCGTTCGGCCAGACGCAGAATCAGGCCTACGGGTACCTGTTTCCGCACGGCACCTTCTTTTTGATCGGCCACCTGCTGGGCGTACCCGGCTGGATGACCCAGCGGCTGTGGTGGGCGCTGCTGCTCACCGTCGGCTTCTGGGGATTTCTGCGGGTCGCCGAGGCGTTGGGCATCGGCAGCCCCTCCTCGCGTCTGATCGGCGCGGCCGCGTTCGCGCTGTCGCCGCGGGTGCTGACCACGCTCGGATCGATCTCGTCGGAAACCTTGCCGATCATGCTCGCGCCGTGGGTGTTGCTGCCGACGATCCTGGCTCTGCGGGGGACCGCGGACCGCTCGGTGCGCGCACTGGCCGGCCAGGCCGGGCTGGCGGTGGCGCTGATGGGCGCGGTCAACGCGATCGCCACGCTGGCGGGTTGCCTGCCGGCCGTGATCTGGTGGGCATGCCATCGGCCCAATCGGTTGTGGCGGCGCTACACCGCGTGGTGGCTGTTGAGTCTGGCGCTGGCGATGCTGTGGTGGGTCGTGGCGCTTCTGCTGCTGCGTAACGTCAGCCCCCCTTTCCTGGACTTCATCGAATCCTCGGGCGTGACGACGCAGTGGTCGTCGCTGGTCGAGATGCTGCGCGGTACCGACAGCTGGACTCCGTTCGTGGCACCGACGGCCACCGCGGGCGCGCCGCTGGTGACCGGATCGGCGGCCATCCTGGCTACCTGCCTGGTCGCTGCGGCCGGACTGGCCGGGCTGGCCAGCCCGGGGATGCCGGCCCGCGGACGGCTGGTGACGATGCTGCTGGTCGGGGTGGTGCTGATGGCCGCCGGCTACAGCGGTGGGCTGGGCTCGCCGCTGGCACATCAGGTGCAGGTGTTTTTGGATGCGGCGGGCGCGCCGCTGCGCAACGTGCACAAGCTGGAGTCGCTGATCCGGATTCCGATCGTGCTGGGCATCGCCCAGCTGCTGGGCCGGATACCGCTACCGGGCAGCGCGCCGCGAGCGCAGTGGCTGCGCGCGTTCGCTCACCTCGAGCGCGACAAACGCGTCGCCGCGACGGTTGTGGTGCTGACCGCGCTGACGGTCAGCACCTCGCTGGCGTGGAGCGCCCGGCTCACCCCGCCGGGCACGTTCGGCGCGATCCCGCAGTACTGGCACGACGCCGCCGACTGGCTCAGCGAGCACAATTCCGGATCGGGGACCGGGGGCCCACCCCCCGGACGGGTGCTGGTGGCCCCGGGGGCGCCGTTCGCCACGCAGACGTGGGGCACCAGCCACGACGAACCACTCCAGGTGCTCGGCAGCACCCCGTGGGGCGTGCGCGACTCCATCCCGTTGACCCCGCCGCAGACCATCCGGGCGCTGGATTCGGTGCAACGGCTGTTCGCCGCCGGCCTTCCCTCGGCAGGCCTGGCCGATACCCTTGCCCGCCAAGGTATTTCGTATGTGGTGATGCGCAACGACCTCGATCCCGACTCGTCGCGTTCGGCGCGCCCGATCCTGGTGCACCGTGCGATCGAAGGGTCACCGCGACTGGAGAAGGTGGCGCAGTTCGGCGCGCCGGTGGGGCCCGGCACGTTGCCCGGGTTCGTCGCCGACAGCGGGCTGCGCCCGCGCTACCCGGCGGTGGAGATTTACCGCGTGGCCGCCGCCGATCCCGGCGCGCCCTATTTCGCCGACCTCGACCGCCTGGCCCGGGTCGACGGCGGACCCGAAGTGCTGCTGCGGCTCGACGAGCGGCGCCGGCTACTGGGCCAACCGCCACTGGGTCCGGTGCTGATGACCGCCGACACTCGCGGTGCCGGCCTGCCGGCGCCCGTCGTGACCGTGACCGACACGCCGGTGGCGCGTGAGACCGACTACGGCCGCGTCGATGAACATTCGTCGGCGATCCGGGCCGACGGCGACACGAGGCACACCTACAACCGGGTGCCCGACTACCCGATGCCCGGCGCCGACCCCGTCTTCGGCGGCTGGAACGGCGGGCGGATCACCGTGTCGAGTTCGTCGTCGGATTCCACCGCCATGCCCGACGTCGCTCCGGCGACCTCCCCCGCCGCCGCCATCGACGGCGACCCGGCAACGGCGTGGGTGACCAATGCCCTGCAATCGGCGGTCGGGCAGTGGCTGCAGGTCAATTTCGACCACCCGGTGACCAACGCCGCGATCACGCTGACACCCAGCGCGACCGCGGTCGGTTCCCAGGTTCGTCGCATCGCGATCGACACCGCCACCGGCAGCACCACCCTGCGATTCGACCAGCCGGGCAAGCCGCTTACCGCGGCGCTGCCCTACGGGGAAACCCCGTGGGTGCGGATCACCGCCGCCGGCACCGACGACGGATCCAGCGGCGTGCAGTTCGGCATCACCGACCTGTCGATCACCCAGTACGACGCCTCCGGATTCGCTCACCCCGTCGACCTGCGGCACACGGTCCGGGTGCCCGGGCCGCCGCAGGGTTCGGCCATCGCGGGCTGGGACCTGGGCTCCGAACTGCTGGGCCGGCCGGGTTGCGCACCGGCAACCGGCAGCGTGCGGTGCGCGCCGTCGATGGCGCTGGCCCCCGAAGAGCCGGTCAATTTCAGCCGTACCCTGACCGTTCCCACGCCGGTGTCGGTGACCCCGCGGCTGTGGGTGCGGCCCCGGCAAGGCCCGAAGCTGGCCGACCTGATCGCCGAGCCGAATACCACCCGGGCCCAGGGCGATTCCGACACGTTCGACATTCTCGGTTCGGCCTTTGCGGTCACCGACGGTGACCCGGCCACGGCGTGGACGGCGCCACAGCGGGTGGTGCAACACAAGAGCGCACCGACGCTGACGCTGGTGCTGCCGCGGCCCACCGAGGTCGCTGGGGTGCGGCTGCTGCCGAGCCGGTCGACCCTGCCTGCCCAGCCGACGGTGGTGGCCGTCAACCTCGGCGACGGCCCCCAGGTCCAGGAGTTCAGGCCGAGCGACGAGGTTTCCAGCGGGGCCGCCCGGCCGCAAACCCTGTCGCTGCGACCCCGGTTAACCGACACCGTCACGATCAGCCTGCTGGACTGGCAAGACATCATCGACCGCAACGCGCTGGGCTTCGACCAGCTCAAGCCGCCGGGGCTGGCCGAAGTCGCGGTGCTCGGCACCGACGGCAACCCGATCGCCCCCGCCGACGCGGCCCGCAACCGGTCGCGCGAGATCGTCGTCGACTGCGACCACGGTCCGGTCATCGCGGTCGCGGGCCGGTTTGTGCACACCTCGATCCGGACCACGGCGGGTGCGCTGCTGGACGGCGAGCCGGTTCCCGCCAGCCCGTGCGATCGCAATCCGATCGCGCTGCCGGCGGGGCAACAGGAATTACTGATCAGCCCCGGCGCCCAGTTCGTGGTGGACGGGGCACAGCTGTCGACCGCAACTGCCGCCGAATTGCCCGTCACCACGGGCGCCGCGGCGGTTCCCGCGGCGACGGGGTCCTGGGGTCCCGACCGTCGCGAGGTGCGGGCCCCGGCGTCGGCGACCCCGCGGGTGCTGGTCATCCGCGAGAGCATCAATCCGGGCTGGGTGGCACGCACCAGCACCGGGGCCCGACTGACGCCGGTAACCGTCAACGGGTGGCAACAGGGCTGGGTGGTGCCCGCGGGAAACCCGGGCACGATCACGCTGACCTTCGCATCCAATTCGCTGTACCGGGTTGGCCTGGCCGCCGGGCTGGCGTTGCTGCCGCTGTTGGCGATGCTCGCGTTGTGGCGAACCCGGCGAGGGCGTTCGGACGACCCACCCCCACCACCATGGTCACCCGGGCCGTGGGCCGCGGTGCCGGTGCTGGCGGCCGGTGCGGTGATCGCCGGCGTGGCCGGGGTCGTCGTGATCGGCGCCGCCCTCGGCGTGCGGTACGCGCTGCGCCATCGAGAGCAGTTGCGCGACCGGGCCACGATCGCGGCCAGCGCGGGCGGACTGATTCTGGCCGGGGCGGCACTGTCCCGCCATCCCTGGCGGTCGGTGGACGGCTACGCCGGCCATTCCGCGAATGTGCAACTGCTGGCTTTGATTTCGCTTGCGGCGGTCACCGCCTCGGTGGTGACGCCCGATCTCTTGCGCAACCGCCGCGCGGGATAGTCATGGTCATGGGCTGGTTTTCGGCACCCACCTACTCGCTGTGCAGCTTCGTGCTCGAGCGCGGCGTGGCGGCCATCTACCTGATCGCGTTCGTCGCCGCCGCGGCACAGTTCCGCTCACTGATCGGAGAGCACGGAATCCTTCCGGTGCCACGGTTTTTAGCGGGGCATTCGTTTTGGAGGACGCCAAGCATTTTTCATCTGCGCTATTCCGATCGGCTGTTCGCGGGTGTCTCCTGGTTCGGTGCGGCGTTGTCGGCGGCCGTGGTCGTCGGCGTGCCGGACCTGGTGCCGCTGTGGGCGGCGATCCCGATGTGGCTGACGCTGTGGGTCCTCTACCTGTCGATCGTCAACGTCGGGCAAGCGTGGTATTCGTTCGGCTGGGAATCCCTGTTGCTGGAAAGCGGATTCCTGATGATCTTCCTCGGCAACGATCGCGTTGCGCCCCCGGTGCTGACCTTATGGATCGCGCGACTGCTGCTGTTCCGGGTCGAGTTCGGCGCGGGACTGATCAAGATGCGCGGCGACCCGTGCTGGCGCGATCTGACCTGCCTGTATTACCACCACGAAACCCAGCCGATGCCGGGGCCGCTGAGCTGGTTCTTCCATCACCTCCCCAAACCACTGCATCGAATTGAGGTGGCGGGCAACCATTTCGCGCAGCTGGTGGTGCCATTCGGGCTATTCGCGCCACAGCCGATAGCCAGCGCGGCCGGGGCCATCATCGTCGTCACGCAGCTGTGGTTGGTGATGTCGGGCAATTTCGCCTGGCTCAACTGGCTGACGATCGTCCTGGCGTTCAGCGCGATCGACGACTCTTCGGCGGCGCTGCTGCTGCCGATACCCGCGCATCCGCCGCTGTCGGCGCCGCCGTCGTGGTTCGCCGCACTGGTGGTCGCGTTCGCCGCCGCGGTACTGTTCCTGACCTATTGGCCGGTGCGCAACATGCTGTCCTCACGCCAGCGAATGAACATGTCGTTCAACCCATTTCACTTGGTCAATACCTACGGCGCCTTCGGCAGCATCGGCCGTACCCGTCGGGAGGTGGTGATCGAGGGCACCGACGAACCAAGGATCACCGCGCAGACGGTATGGAAGGAATACGAATTCAAGGGCAAGCCCGGCGTTGTAGGCCGGCTGCCACGGCAATGGGCCCCTTACCATCTGCGGCTGGACTGGCTGATGTGGTTTGCCGCGATCTCGCCCGGTTATGCCCAGCCGTGGCTGACGCCGTTCCTGCAACAGCTGCTGCGCAACGACCGGGCAGCCCTGCACCTGTTGCGGCACAACCCGTTCCCGGAATCACCGCCTCGCTACGTGCGGGCACAGCTCTACCGGTATCGCTTCACCACACCGGCGGAGTTGCGACGCGATCGGGCGTGGTGGCATCGCACACTGGAAGGCCGCTACGTCGCGCCGATGGCATTGGGGACAGCGCCTCCAGCCGGCTGAGGAAACTGTCAGCCCAGTCGGCTGAGATCCGTGATGAGCTGGGAAACCACCGTGACCGTGGCGATCCGGCGGTCCGCGTCGTCGTCGAGGTCGGCGGCAAGAACGGCGTTTGTTCTCGTCAGCTTCAGCACCCGCCCGGTCGCCACAAAGGATTTCGCCGTTCCGGCCCGCAGGATCGTCACCGTCATACTCAGCGTCGGGCAGGGACAACCGGTCACCAGCGAGCCGCAATGCGTGGCCGTCTGATCCAGCATCTCGGCGATCGACCCTCCACTGAGTTGCCTGAAATTGAAAGCGGTGGGGCCCGGTTCGTAGGACATGCGTAGCCATCGCTCTTCGCGACAGCCCTCGAGGAACCTCGCATTCAGCGCCGAAAGGTTGGGCATCAGATGCTTGTTCGCGCGTTCCACCCACTCCGCATCGGTGAGCGCGAGGCCCGGTTCGCCGAACAGTCCGAAGTATCCATCGACATCCATAGTTTCCACCTTAGCGTTGGGCCGCGACGAAACCAGTTCCATCACAGCATCTTTCATTCACCAAACGAGATATCGATTGCGATGCAAGCCCTCTCAGCGGTGCCGTGCGGCTTCTTGAACGAGTTGAACGCGGGAAGCGACGCCCAGCTTGCGGAAAATATGACGGAGGTGGGTTTGTACCGTGCGTGGCGAGATGAATAGCTTGGCAGCGATGTCTTTGTTGGCGAGTCCGTCACTCACTAGTTGGACGACCTCGCGCTCTGTCGGGGTCACAGATGCCCAACCACTCGCAGGCCGTTTCCGTTCGCCGCGGCCGCGCTGCGCATACGCGATTGCCTCCGCGATAGACAACGCGGCGCCGGCGGCCCAAGTGGACTCAAACTCACTGTCGCCCATTGCATCACGTAGCGCTGCGACCGAGGATTCGTGGGCGGCGTCGTAGATCTGGAACCGGACCTGGCCGGTCCGGTCTCTCATCGCTTGGGCGGCCCCGAACAGCCGTACCGCCTCCCGCTGGCTGCCCGCGTCGGCCGCCAGACTGGCCAGGCATTCCAGGGTGTCAGCAACCCCCAAGTACGCGCCGGATCCGGACGCGCAGACGAGCGCCCCGTGTGCATCCTTCTCGGCTTGCACGAAGTCACCTTGGGTTACCGCGATGCGGGCACGCGCAGTCAATGCCATGGCGGCATTCCATCCGGATGTCGCGCGGACAACTTCGTCGGCGCAGCGTCGAGCCGCCCGAAGGTCGCCGCGAGCCAGCGCGATCTCTGCAACGGGATTCACATACAGCGCCAAGAATTCCCGTCGTTGGCTCAACCGCTGCATCGCAATCTCGCTAGCCTGCGCCGCGGCCGTGACATCGCCGGCGGCGAGGGCGGCCAGCGCCAGCGCCGCATTGCTGAACCCTTCCACGAAGTCACCGAGTTCGGTCGCTTGCTCGACGGCGGCCGCGGCGATGGCGCGCGACGCGGTCGTGTCGCCTCTAAATGCGAGCGCCATGCTGTGGCCGACTCGCCCGGCGTAGCTGAAGAGCGCGTCCTGGCAGGCGTCGGCATCGGTGATCAGCGCGTCGAACTGTTGAACGGCTCCGTCGAGGTCGCCACAATGCATCTGGGCCATTCCGAGGTTCCAGCGGCAGTGACGCGCGACGAACTGATCGCCGATCGCCTCCGCGATATCGCGTCCCTCTTCGGCGGCCACCCGCTCCGCCCTCACGTCACCGGCGAAGAGGGCCGCAAATGCCCGGTAGGGCTGGATCTGACTCAGCGCCGCCAAATCTCCCAGCGATCGGGCGAGGTCGAGCGCCTCGGTGAAAGACTCCTCGGATGCCTCCCCGCTGTACGACCAAACGCAGCACCACGCGGTGAGTGCCCTCAGCAAGAGCGCCGGTTCCCCGATACCACGGGCGAGCGTGAGCGCCTCTGCGGCAGCGTCTTTGCTTCCGGGATCTACCACCGAGACGGTCAACATGATGCGGTCGGCGAGCGCGCGTACCCGCATGGCGGGCGCGATATCCGCGCCGTGGGCGTCGGCAGTGGCGAGGGCGGCATCAAACCACGCCAGCCCCTCCTGAATCCGTCCGCGGCGCCGCCACAGCGGCTGCAGAAATGATGCCAGGGCTAGCGCCGCCTCCGGTTCAGCTCGATCGAGTGACCAGGCGAAAGCTGAACGGAGATTGTCGATTTCGGTTTCGGCTTGCTCTGTGTGCCGCTCGAGGCCGGTGGGCGCCAAGGTCTCGAACATCGCCGCGAACGAGCTGTAATGACCGCGATGGCGGGACCGAATGGTCTCGGCCTCAGCCGAGTCGCTGAGCTTTTCTTGAGCATACTGACGCACCGTCTCCAGCAGCCGATACCGTGTTCGGCCCCGATGATCCTCGGCAACCACCAGCGACTTGTCCACCAGCAGACTGAGCTGGTCCAGGACGTGATGGCGCTCGAGTTCGCCGCTACCAGCGACCGCTTGCGCCGCGTCGAGGTCGAAGCCACCCATAAACACTGCCAACCGCCGGAATAGGACACGCTCGGGCTGGGTCAAAAGGGCGTGTGACCAATCGACCGAGGCTCGCAGGGTCTGCTGACGTCGCACTGCAGTGCGGGCGCCGCCAGTCAACAGCCGGAAACGATCGTGCAGTCCGTCGAGGATTTCGCCCAGCGATAACGTACGCACCCGAGCGGCTGCCAGCTCGATGGCCAACGGCAGGCCATCGAGGCGTCGGCAGATCTCTCCCAACGCGGCCAGGTTGTCGTCGGTGATGCGGAAACCGGGCCGGGCAAGGCCCGCACGGTCGGCGAACAGCTCGAGGGCGTCGTCGGCTATCGGCAGTGAGGGGACCCGCCAGATGACCTCGCCTGTCACACCAAGCGGCTCACGACTCGTGGCAAGCAGGGTCAGTCTGGGGCAGGCCGCGAGCAAGGCATCCGCGAGCACGGCACATGCATCGAGCAGATGTTCGCAGTTGTCCAACACGATCAGCATCTGACGGCCGCCCACCGACTGCGCGAGCATGTCGATCTCAGCACGGCCCGGGTGGTCGCACAGACCAAGCGCGCGGGCTACGATGGCCGCCACGATGTCGGCAGAGCCGATCGGCGCCAGATCGACGTACCACACTCCGTCACTGAAATCAGCGGCTAACTGAGCTGAAAGTTCTTGGGCTAGGCGCGTTTTGCCGACACCTCCAGCGCCGGTAAGGGTGACAAGCCGGCTGTCGGCCAGCAGATGGCCCACCTCGTGCAGCTCCTCGGTGCGTCCCACGAAACTGGTGAGCTGCACCGGAACATTGTGGGTCAGAACGGAAGTCGCCGCGCGCAGCGGCGGAAACTCGTTATGCAGATCGGGGTGGCACAGCTGCACCACCCGTTCGGGCCGGGGCAGATCGCGCAGGCTGTGCGTGCCAAGGTCGGCCAGCCACGCATCGGCGGGAAGATGTTCGATGACTAGATCTGCCGTGGTGCCCGACAGCACGGTTTGGCCGCCATGCGCCAAATCACGTACGCGCGCGGCTCGATTGATGGTGGTTCCGACGTAGTTGCCTTCATCGCGCAGCTGCACCTCGCCGGCATGTAAACCGATGCGCAACCGGATTGGCGCCAGCGGCGCCCTCTGCAGTTCGAGAGCACACGCGACCGCGTCGCTGGCCCGGGCGAATGCCACCACGAAGCTGTCGCCCTCGCCCTGCTCGACCGGGCGGACGCCACCATGCGCCGCGATCGCGTCCGACAGGGTGCGGTCGAGCGCCGCGATGGCAGCGGTCATGTCGCTCGGAGCCGTATCCCACAGCCGGGTTGACGCTTCGACGTCCGCCAGCAGCAGCGTCACCGTTCCGGTTGGGACCAACTCACTCACCCCAAGATCCCGCCGCTCTGAGCGCGACGTATGCGCACACCGGTCAATATCCGTCACACTCGCCACTCTGCAGCCAGCACGGCCGGCAAACATCAGCCGAAATGCGTATATCTCCCCGGCCCACGACCGCTTATCGGCCGTTCGCTGTACAGCATATGGACAATTTGCCAGGCGGACGAGTCAGCCGCTGCTACAGAAATACGTCTGTGCCGCAGCATTGGTAGGCCTTCTGACCGATGATCTTGGCTTCGCCGCGACGAAAAGTTGATTTTGAACCGCCCGACCACTGGCCCGACGCAAGGATCCAGTGATCTATCTCACCGATGTAGATGGCTTGCGGCACAACGAGATAGCTCAGCTAATGAACACTCCCACCGCGACAACCGCCCCACTCCTGCGGTTGGCGTATCAACTGGTGCGTGTTCTGTCCATGTTTCTGGCCGTATTTCCGGCCGGGCGGCACCATCGAATCATGCGGGCTCGGCTCGCCAGTCCAGGAGGTCCGTCAGATGACACGCACACATTCAGGTTCACTGGTTGCCGGTGGGCTCAACTGGGATAGCTTGCCGCTGCGGCTCTTCGCCAGAGGCAATGCCACGTTCTGGGATCCCGCCGATATCGACTTCTCCCGCGACCGCGCGGACTGGGAACGGCTGACCGAGGAGGAACGCGACTACGCGATCCGATTGTGCGCTCAGTTCATTGCCGGGGAGGAAGCGGTGACCGAAGACATTCAGCCGTTTATGGCGGCCATGCGGGCCGAAGGCCGGCTCGGTGACGAGATGTATCTGACGCAGTTCGCTTTCGAGGAGGCAAAGCACACCCAGGTGTTCCGCATGTGGCTCGACGCCGTGGGCGAGACCGGAGATTTGCAGAGTTACCTCGAACCCCTGTCGGCCTACCGGACGATCTTCTACCAAGAGCTTCCAGATTGCCTCAACGCATTGTCGTGGGATCCCTCACCGGCCGCCCAGATCCGGGCATCCGTGACCTACAACCACGTGGTCGAGGGCATGATGGCGCTGACCGGCTACCACTCTTGGCACAAAATCTGTGCTGGCCGCAACATTCTTCCCGGCATGCAGGAGTTGGTCCGGCGCATCGGCGACGATGAACGACGCCACATGGCGTGGGGCACCTTCACGTGTCGGCGCCATGTCGCCGCCGACGACGCCAACTGGACCGTCTTCGAAACGCGGATGAACGAGCTCATCCCGCTAGTCCTGCAATCCACCGAGCAAAACTATTCCATGTACAGCGGCCCCATTCCGTTCGGACTGTCCATGGACGAAACCAGGCAGTACGCCTCCGACAAGGGAATGCGACGGTTCGGCACCATCTCCAGCGCCCGCGGGCGTCCGCTCGGCGAGATCGACGTCGACTACTCGCCGGTGCAGCTCGAGGACACCTTCGCCGACGAGGACGAGAAGGCCATGGCGGCCTCGGCATCGGTGAGATGAAAGCCCTGGGGATTGCGGCGGCAGCCGCCATAGCACTTGCGCCGTTCGCTGTGGTAGCAACCACACCCGTTGTGGCACAGGCGGCTCCGTTTTCCGATGCTAGAGCAGACGCTATCGGCCCTTCCGCCGCGTCCTCCGCCCCCGAGCACGATTCCGGCGGGGCCGCAGACGAGGAGCCGACCCGACCCTGGGGGCACTCGGCGGCGCTGCACTATGGGGCGTTGGTGACAGCAGTGGGCCTTGTCGCCTGGATTGTCGGATTGTCTTCACGTCGCGACAGTGGCACACCTCCGATCCCGCGCCGGGCCGAACCTCGCCGGGCCGGCCACGGTGCGCTAGCCGCCAAATCCGCGCTCACGTTTCCGACGATTGATCATCCAGGTTCAGCGCTAAAGCGAAGGGTGCTAGTCGAGGCGGCCCATAGATGCGCCATCCCCACCTGTCGGAACCCAACGACCGAGATAGCTCACATCGTGCCTGAGTCACAGAGCCATGACGACTCGTTCGAAAACCTCATCGCGTTATGCCCGGACTGCCAAAAGAAAGAACTCGATCGGCAGTCGATCCGCATGTACAAGCGCAATCTCGGGATCTTGAACAGCCGCTACTCTGATTTCGAGCGCCGGGTGTTCGATCAGATTGCCGAGACAGACCGGAGATCCTTTATTGTCGAGGCGGGTTTGGAGATCCCTCTCCTCCATGCGGTCAATGATGGGCTTTTGAAACGAGTCGAACTATCGCCGGTAGCGATCGGACCCGGCGAACCAACCCATTACAAATACGAAGTCGCCGATGCTGGGCTGGATTTCGTCAGCCGATACATCCAGGGTGAAGACATATCATGATGTCCCGCAACGCCGCCCGTTGAGGAACATCGACCCGGCTGCACACCACCTGGTCCGCGGCTGCCCTGCGAGCAGGCAGAAGGCTTTAGCGGCCTCGGCATAGCCGAGGCCGCTAAACCTACTTCTGAGCCTTACTTCTGGTAGGACAGCGCTCCCGTTCCGGCGAGCTTGCCACCCTCGACGATCAGGTACTCCGGACGAATGGGCTTGCCGGCGAACCAGCTTTCCAGGATCTCCCTGGTGCCGGCTGCGTAGCGGGCCTGCGCGGACAGCGTGGTTCCCGAAACATGCGGAGTCATCGCGTTATTCGGCATGGTCCGCCACGGGTGGTCGGCCGGCGGCGGTTGCGGGAACCAGACATCGCCGGCATAGCCCGCGAGCTGGCCACTACGCAGCGCTGCCGCGATGGCCTCGGGGACGGTTTCCTCGCCGCGGGCGGTGTTGACAATGTAGGAGCCGCGCCGCATGGTGCCCAGCAACCGCTCGTTGAACATCCGACGGGTGGCTTCGTAGAGAGGCGAGTGGATGGAGACGACGTCGACCGAACGCACCAGCGACTCGACGTCGGGATGGAACGTGACGTTGAGTTCCTTCTCGACCTCCGGCGACAGCCGTCGTGTGTCGGTGTAGTGCAGGTTGACGTCGAACGGCGCCAGGCGGCGCAACACAGCCCGCCCGATCCGGCCGGCGGCGATCAGCCCGACGTCCATGCCCTCCAGGTCGTAGGCACGCTCCGCGCAATCGGCGATGTTCCAGCCGCCTTCGGTGGCCCACCGATGCGACGGGACGAAGTTACGTACCAGCGTCAGGATCTGCATCACCGTGTGTTCGGCGACACTGATGCTGTTGCTGTAGGTCTCCTCGGCGACGGTGATGCCGTGCTCTTTGGCCGCGTCTAAATCCACATGGTCGGAGCCGATACCCGCGGTCAGCGCCAGCTTGAGTCTGGGCGCCTTCGCAATGCGCTCCTTGGTCAGGTAGGCCGGCCAAAACGGTTGGGAAATAACGATATCGGCATCGACCAGCTCGCGCTCGAACTCCGAATCCGGCCCGTCCTTGTCCGACGTCACCACCAACTCGTGGCCGCCGTCTTCGAAGAACTTGCGCAACCCGAGCGCACCCGATACGCAACCGAGTAGCTCACCGGGGGTGAAGTCGATGTTCTCCGGAGTCGGCACGGTGGCGCCGTCGGGGTAGCTCTGGATCGTCGGGATGCTGTCGCGGGCGTACTTCGGCGGATACCCGTTGACGGGGTCCGGGTAGAGCACCATTACACACTTCGCCATCGGTTTCTCCTGGCTCGATTCTTCGGAGGTTGATATATCCGAGTTTTCTCCGGTGACATCGAAGGTGTCCAAGACCAAATTTCGACCGGCCGATAGGCCGCGCCGATCAGACCTCGTGCAGTCGGTCACTGGCCGTCGTTGACGGCCGGCCGAACACCTCACCGATGCCCGCGTCCCGCGCGGTCTCAACCAGCGTGCGGGTCACCACCGAGCCGGGTTCTGCGGCGTTGGTGACCAGCACCATCGGAGCCGTGACCGAAGGATCGTGCAGCCGCAGCACGGAAGCCCCGGCCGGTACCCCAAGGGCGCGGATCCAGGTATGCGGCACGATGGTCGC
This sequence comes from Mycobacterium sp. Dal123C01, assembly GCF_052566995.1. NCBI lineage: Bacteria > Bacillati > Actinomycetota > Actinomycetes > Mycobacteriales > Mycobacteriaceae > Mycobacterium > Mycobacterium sp. Dal123C01. Next base: position 854,350 of record NZ_CP199580.1, read on the forward strand.
CCAGCGTCCGGTGGCTACGTGAGCGAATAACGTGGCGACAGAGTCCGTTTCGAGTTGCGGACTGACCACGAGACCTTGGGTGTCCAAGGCGTCGTCGATGACGCGGCGCCCTCGCATCCCCTCGGTCAGCAAACACAGCGGCAAGGCCAAGGCATCCGACCAACTGATGGTGTCGGATTTAGCGGTGAGCAGCTCGCTGCCGACGACGAGCACCTGATGCTCCTGATACAGCGGGGTGACCAGCAGTTCGTCGGTGTCGTGGCTGTCCGGATACAGAATCCCCGCGTCCAATTCGAACCGCCGGATGCGTTCGATGATCTCGGCCGAGCGCAGGTTGGTCTCCAGCTGAACGCGCACCAACGGGTGGGCGGCACAAAACGGATCGGTCAGCAGCGCAACAGTGGTGGCGGCGTTCGGGACCACCCCCAACCGCAGCTCGCCGACGAGGCCGGTCTGCAATGCCGCGACTTCAAGCTTGAGAGCGTCGCAATCGGCCAGGATGCGCCGCGCCCAATGCACGAGCCGTTCGCCTTCGGGGGTGAGGCCTTCGAACTTCTGGCCGCGCCGGACCAACGGGACCTTCAGCTCGTGTTCAAGCTTGCGGATGGCTTCCGACAACGCCGGCTGGGATACATGGCACGCGTTCGCAGCATGGGCGAAATGACGCTCCCGGGCGAGCGCTACGAAATACTCCAGCTGACGAAACAGCATGACCTATTCGACCACGCTGCAAGTGTGGTCGGGCTATCGCCCGGGCATGCGGCCCTGGGAGTCGGTCTGCTTTGCTGAAACTCGTTGCTGCCGAGACATAATCGCAGCGCCTCGTTCTTTCGTGCCAGCTCTGTGACCAAAGCGTGGCCGATTCGTATGTGCCGCCGAACTATGTTAACGACTCGGCAGACTTAGTGCTTTCTCGTTCTCAGGCGTAGCTGGAAGATTGATATTCCTGCCTGGGCGCGTGAGCACACGAACTTCCATCAGATCCCAAGAGAGAGAATATGGATTTCGAGGGCGCGCATACCCGGGACCTTCTGACATTGGCTGAGCAGGCCCTACAGGGCGAAAACGTTGACAAGGAAATGCTAAGCAGGGCCGCTATCCGGGTTATTGACAACCCTCCCCGAGATGGGATTCTGCGCAGCCTTGTCGATCACGTGTGTCAAGCCGTTTTTGATTGGACTTGCTTCGATGGCTCACGCGCACGGCTTGAGGGTGTCATCGAAGGCTACAAAATGGCCGCCAACGCGCTCAAGGTCGATGTACAGCTGGACAACCTGCGGCACTAGTCAACGGGCCTGCTCCTGGTGTTACAGCGTTTCGTCGAGTTCACCGAGCCGGTCGGTCAAGCGGAGATTCTCCGAATAGTCGACCGGACAGCAGATCAGCGAAACGCCGTCATCGTCGAGCGCGGCCTGCAGCGTCGGCAGTAACTCGTCGGCGCTGGTGATCCGATATCCCTTGGCACCAAAGCTTTCGGCGTACTTCACGATGTCGGGATTGCCGAACTTCACGTAGTAGTGTTCGCCGAGTTCGAGATCCATCTTCCATTCGATGAGGCCGTAACCGCCGTCATCCCAGATCAACACCACTAGGGGGATGCTCTCTCGGACGGCGGTCTCGATTTCCTGCGAGTTCATCATGAACGCGCCGTCGCCGACCACGGCGAGCACCTTGGAGTCGGGCTGGGCCAATTTGACCCCGAGCGCCCCCGGCAGCGCAAAACCCATGGTGGACAAGCCATTCGAGATCAGGCAGGTGTTCCGCTCGTAGGTCGGGTAGAGCCGCGCCATCCACATCTTGGTGGCCCCGGTGTCGACCAGCACCACGTCGCTGCGGCCCAGCGCTTCGCGGGTATCGGCCACCACCCGCTGCGGCGCCAACGGGTAGCGCGAATCCTGTTGTCCCCGAGCGAATTCCTCGGCCAGCAGGCCGGAGCCGCGCACCTCCGGCTCTGCGTCGTAGGTGTGGTCGCCCAGCGCATCGGCCAGTGCATCAAGAGAGTCGCTGATATCGCCGATAATGCCGACGTCAACCGAGTAGTGCGCGTCGACTTCGGCCGGGAAGCGATGGATGTGGATGATCTTCTTGTCGGCCTGCGGGTTGATCCGGACGGGGTCGAACTCTTGCAGCTCGTAGCCGACGGCGATGACGACGTCGGCGTTGTCGAACCCGAAATTGACGTAGTCGTGGCGCATGAACCCGATGGTCCCGATGCTGTTGGGGTGATCGTCGGGCATCACGCCCTTGCCGTGGAAGGTGTTGGCCACCGGAATACCGAATTTCTCGGAGAACCGCTCCAACGCCGCGGTAGCGTCGCTGCGCGCCGCACCATGTCCGGCCAGCATCACCGGTCGCTTCGCGTTACGCAGGATGTCGGCCGCGCGTTCCACCTGACCGGGCGCCGGCGCGTCGGCGCGGACCACGTTGCGCGGCAACGGGGTCAGGTCGTAGTCGGCCTCGTCGACGTCGATGTTCTCGGGCACGGCCAGGTAGACGGCGGCGGGGCGTTCGGTCTCGGCGAGTTTGAACGCCTTGCGGAACATTTCCGGAATGGCGCGCGCGGTGGGGACGCTAGCGGCCCACCGGGTGATCGGGGCGAACATCGAAACGAGGTCGACGTATTGGTGCGATTCTTTGAACTGGCGGTCCTGGCCGACCTGAGCGGAGATCGCCACCATGGGGGTGCTGTTCGTGGTGGCATCGGCGACGCCCAGCTGCATGTTGATCGCGCCCGGGCCCAAGGTGGTCGACACCACCGCCGCCCGTCCGGTGACCCGTCCGTACATCTCGGCCATGAACGCCGCGGCCTGCTCGTGCCGGGTGAGCACGTAACGGATCTTCGAGGCCGCCAGCGCCTGCGTGAAGCGGATGTTCTCCTCACCGGGCAGCCCGAACACCACGGCAACACCCTCGTTTTCCAGGCACTTGACCATCAGCTGAGCCGCTGTACTCATCCGGCACCTCCCTCGAGGAACGATAGTGGCAGGCTAGATGTTGAACCTTTCACAACCATCCCAAGCGAAGGATGTCAGCATGGCGATCGCCACCATCAACCCGGCTACCGGCGAGACGGTCAAGACCTTCACCCCGGCAACCGACGCGGAAGTCGACGCAGCCATCGCGCGCGCGCACGAGCGGTTCCTCGACTACCGCCACTCCACCACCTTTGCTCAGCGCGCCGAATGGGCGAACGCGACGGCCGACCTCCTGGAAAAGGAGGCCGACGACGTCGCGGCGATGATGACCCTCGAAATGGGGAAGACCCTCAAATCAGCCAAAGGCGAAGCGCTCAAGTGCGCCAAGGGTTTTCGCTACTACGCGGAGAACGCCGAGAAGCTGCTGGCCGACGAACCGGCCGAAGCCTCGAAGGTCGGAGCGAAAAGGGCCTACACGCGCTGGCAGCCGCTCGGGGTGGTCCTGGCGGTGATGCCGTGGAACTTCCCGCTCTGGCAGGCCGTCCGGTTCGCCGCGCCCGCGCTGATGGCGGGCAATGTCGGCTTGCTCAAACACGCTTCCAACGTCCCGCAGTCGGCGCTGTATCTCTCCGACGTGATCACCCGCGGCGGCTTTCCGGAGGGCTGCTTCCAGACGCTGCTCGTCTCGTCCAGTGCCGTCGAGGGCATCCTGCGGGATCCCCGGGTCAAAGCGGCCACGCTGACCGGAAGCGAACCGGCCGGGCAGTCCGTCGCCGCGATCTGCGGTGACGAGATCAAACCCACCGTGATGGAGCTCGGCGGCAGCGACCCGTTCATCGTGATGCCCTCGGTGGACCTCGACGAGGCGGTCAAGACCGCGGTCACCGCCCGGGTCCAGAACAACGGGCAGTCCTGTATCGCCGCCAAGCGGTTCATCGTGCACACCGACGTCTACGACGCGTTCGTCGACAAGTTCGTCGAACGGATGCAGGCGCTCAAGGTCGGCGACCCGACCGACCCGGACACCGACGTGGGCCCGCTGGCCACCGAGTCGGGCCGCGACGAGATCGCCAAGCAGGTCGACGACGCCGCTGCGGCGGGCGCCACCATCCGCCTCGGCGGCAAGACACCCGACCAGCCCGGCTGGTTCTACCCGCCGACTGTGGTCACCGACATCACCAAGGACATGGCGCTCTACACCGAAGAGGTGTTCGGGCCCGTCGCCTCGATGTACCGCGCCTCGGGCATCGACGAGGCGATCGAGATCGCCAACGCCACTACGTTCGGCCTGGGGTCCAACGCCTGGACCAACGACGAAGCCGAGCAGGAGCGCTTCATCGACGACATCGAGGCTGGCCAGGTCTTCATCAACGGGATGACGGTGTCGTACCCCGAACTCGGGTTCGGCGGCGTCAAGCGTTCCGGTTACGGCCGTGAACTCGCGGACCTCGGCATCCGCGCGTTCTGCAATGCCAAGACCGTCTGGGTCGGGTAACTCGGGCTAGCTAGGCAGAGGCGCCGACGAGGGCCTTCGCGTCCTCGTCGGCGAAGGTGTCCTCCAGCTGCACCGGTGAGTAGTCGAGGTCGATCTCGCCGACCGGCCGTCCGCGGGCGCTGCCGATCGTGCCGAGCCGCCGCATCCCCTTGTCGGCGGCGTAGGCCATGAACTCCTCCACCGACAGGTCGAAGGGCATCGGGTCGTAGAGGGAAAAGCTCTCTTCGATAAGGCGCAGCCCGAGCGGCATGAGCTCGTTCATGCGCGTTTCGAACACTCCCCAATTGGCATCGTCGGCCGCGACGTGGCGCCGGCAGGTGAAGGTTCCCCACGCCATGTGGCGTCGCTCGTCGTCGCCGATGCGCCGGATCAGCTCCTGCATCCCGGGCAGAATGCCGCGCTCCACGCAGATTTTGTGCCAGCCGAAGTAGCCCGTCAGCGCCAACATGCCTTCGACGACGTGGTTGTAGGTGACGGACGCCCGTACCTGGGCAGCCGGTGACGGATCGACGGACAGGGCGTTGAGGCAGTCCGGCAATTCCTCGTAGAAAATCGTCCGGTAGGTGGGGATGTCATCGAGGTAGACGTGCAGGTCATCGGTGACGCCGACGGCGTCGAGCCACATCCGGAACACCTGGACGTGCTTGGCTTCCTCGAACGCGAACTGGGTCAGATACATTTCGTCGCCCAGCCGGCCTTCGACCCGCATCGCGGACATGAACGGCTGAATATCCTCGGTCACCGCCTCCTCGCCGGCGATGAACTCGGCGCACAGCCGGGTGGCGTAGTGCCGTTCGTCGTCCGACAGCTGCTCCCAGTCCGCGCGATCGCGGGAGAAATCGATGTCGGCCGGGTTCCAGAACTTCGCATTGCCACCGGCAAACAGCGTGAGCGGCAAGCTGTCCCAGTTGAGTCCGCCGGCAACCATCGAGCCCGTATGTGTCCGTGTCATGTGACCTCCTCGGATTGGTATGGGGCTGTAAATCCTTGTGGCTTCGCCCCGACGGGCGGATGCGGCAATACCGCAAATGCCGCAGCCAGCACGGCGACAAGCCTGCGCACGGCCAGGGCCGGCTGCTCGGGGCTGGGCTCGTCGAGCCCGAGGATGGGGTCCAGGCCGCGCATGTAGGGCGCCAGCGCCAGGTGCGGAAAGAGCAACAGCAGCAGCGAGATCAGCACGTCGGTGTCGGCGTCGGCGCGTAGGTCGCCGCGGGTCTTGGCACCGTGCACCAGTGGCCGCAGCACGTCCAGGTAGTGACGGTGGATGACGCTGCGCACGGTAATGCGGGCGTCGGTATCGACCTCCAGGGTCGCCGCGGCGTGCAGCGCGCGTTCGTGCGGATGCTCGGCGAAGTAGGCGACCCAGCCGTCGAGCAGCTCGGTGAGAAATTCGAAGAACGGCCGGGTCGGGTCGAGGTCGCGGATCAGGTCTTCCATGTAGACCCGCACCCGCTGGCTGCCGATGTCGGCGATGAACGCGAACAGGTCGCGCTTGTCCGCGAAGTACTGGAACAGGCTGCCCTTGGCGACGCCGGCGCGGCGCGCAATGACGTTGAGGCTGCCGCCGGAGAACCCGTGCGCCCCGAACTCGGCCTCCGCGGCCTCGATGATGGCGGTGCGACGAGCGGGGTCGACGCGCGCCCATGTCACTGTCGGCATCCGACCTCCTTGTCGATGACCACTGGTCATCTTACGGTGAGCTACGTCACAGTCAAGGGGGTGCCGGCATTGCGCCGCGGCGGCCGCCGAATGTGCGGCTAGCTTCACGCTCGCGCCCGAATGTGCGGCTGGCTTCACACTCGGCCTAGGGTCTGCCCACCTAGGGCCGCATCTGGTAGGCGCCGTTGATCGGCTGGATGTGTTCCTTCCACACCTGGTCGTAGCGCGCCTGGTCGAACACCGGACGACGGATCATCCGCATCGCGAAGCGGGCCTGCGCGTCGGTCGTGGCGGGCTTGTCGCCCAGCTCGACGGCGTAGCTGTTGAAGTCGCGCACCAGCACGGCGAAGATCCCGTCGAGCAGCGCCTCATCCAAGCCCGACAGCAGCGCCTCCTCCAGGATCAGCTGGGCATACGGGACGACCGCGAACAGCTGCCCGACCCCGAAGGCGAAGTCGATGTCCTTCTGCTGGGTGGCGTCGGGGGTGGCGCTGGCCAGCATCTCGGCCAGCACGTCGATCTGCTTGCGCAGCAGATCGACGTTGGGCAGATAAGCGAAGTGGTCGAACGGCGGTCGCCAATCGTGGAACCGCACCTTGCCCAGTCCTCCGGTCGGGCCCTGGTCGAACAGGAACGAATCGTCGGTCGCCTCGTCGCGACGGTCGATCACCGGCAATTCGGTGTTCGGCGCGAACAGGTAGTTGGGCATGAACTTGGCCAGCAACCCGATGTTGATGTGAACGGTGCCTTCCAGCCTCGGCAGCAGCCCGATCTCGCGGGCCATGCCCTCGAACATGGTGTCCTTCTCCACGCCCTTGGCGGCGATGACATCCCACAGGGCGGTGATCACGCGCTCACCCTCGCCGGTGATCTTCGCCTTGGTGAGCGGGCTGTAGAGCAAGTAGCGACGGTCGTTTGCCGACGCGCTGCGCATGTAGTCGCAGGCGCGGGTGGCGACCAGCTTCATGGCGATCAGCCGCACGTAGGCGTCGGTGAGCAGACGCCGCACGTGGGTGAAGTCGGTGACGACGGTGCCGTACAGGTGGCGGTTGGACGCGTGGGTGACCGCCTCGTACATGGCGTGGGTACACATGCCGATCGCACCCCACCCCAGGTTGTACTTGCACACGTTGACCGTGTTGAGCGCGGCGTGGAAGGCCTCGGGGCCGCGGTGCAGGATGTCGGCCTCGGTGACCGGGTAGTCGCGCAGCGCGTAGTTGGCGACGTAGTTCTGCGAGTTGACGACGTTCTTTTTCAGCTCGTAGCGGTCGTGCTGGGAATCGGCGACGAAGAACACGTACTCGTCGGTGCCGGCGATCTTGCCGAAGGTCGACACCATCCGGGCGACGTTGGCATTGCCGATGTAGTACTTCTCGCCGTTGGCGACCCAGCCGTGCTCGGCCGGCGTCAGGATCATGTCGGTCTGGTAGACATCGGCGCCGTGGCTCTGCTCCGACAATCCGAAGGCGAACACCTCACCCTGCTCCAGCTGGGCCGCGGCCTTGCGCTTGGCGTCCTCGTTGTCGCTCATCCAAATCGGGCCCAGGCCAAGGGCGGTGACCTGGAAGGGGTACCAGTAGTTCAACCCGTAGAAGCCGACGATCTCGGCGAACTCGCTGATCCGGTAGGTGTCCCAGCGACAGTCGGCGGCGCCGTATTCCGACGGCGTCAGCAGCGAGGCGAAGATGCGCTCCCGCCCGACGTGGTCCAGGAAGTCGGAGTACCAGACCCGCGCGTGGTCGTCGGCCTTCAGCCGGGCCTTGCCCCTGGACTCGAAGAAGTCCACGGTGGCGGCCATGATCTCCCCCGACCGATCATCTGGGTAACGGCGTTGCAAATGATTGGGATTGAGCAACATGGCGGGCTCCGGTCAAACGGGTGGCAAAACGGACGCGGCCGACGGTACGCCAATAACAGGCCACCTGGACATCATCGGATGGTTGCCAGCGAAAATCCATATTGTCTCGACTGCCTCTGTTGGATGACCACCGGCCGGGCCTAGCATCAGCGACGTGTCCGAACTAAATACCGCGCGTGGCTCGATCGATACCACTGATCTCGGCGTGACGCTCATGCACGAGCACGTGTTCATCATGACCACCGAGATAGCCGAGAATTACCCCGACGCATGGGGCGACGAAGAAAAACGGGTGGCCGATGCCATCGCCCGGCTCAACGAGCTGAAGGCCCGCGGCGTGGACACCATCGTCGACCTCACCGTGGTCGGCCTGGGCCGTTATATCCCGCGCATTGCCCGCGTCGCGGCGGCCACCGGGCTGAACATCGTTGTGGCGACTGGGCTTTACACCTATAACGACGTGCCGTTCCGGTTTCACTACGAGGGCCCGGGCGGGCTGCTGGGCGGCCCGGAGATCATGACCGAGATGTTCGTCAAGGACATCGAGGAGGGTATCGCCGACACCGGCGTCAAGGCCGGAATCCTCAAGTGCGCCACCGACGAACCCGGCATCACCCCCGGCGTCGAGCGGGTGCTGCGTGCCGTCGCCCAGGCGCACAAGCGCACCGGGGTGCCGATCTCCACGCACACCCATGCCGGCCTGCGACGCGGCCTCGAGCAGCAGCGCATCTTCGAAGAAGAAGGCGTCGACCTGACCCGGGTGGTCATCGGACATTCCGGTGACAGCACCGACGTCGGCTACCTCGAGGAGCTGATCGCCGCCGGCTCCTATCTCGGGATGGACCGGTTCGGCCTCGACCTGCTTTTACCGTTCGAAGAACGGGTCGGCATCGTCGCGCAGATGTGCGAGCGCGGGCACGCGGACAAGATGGTGCTCTCGCACGACGCCAACTGTTACTTCGACGCGCTCCCCGAAGACCTTGTGCCGCAGATGGCGCCGAACTGGCACTACCTGCACATCCACAACGACGTGATCCCCGCGTTGAAAGAGCGTGGGGTCACCGAGGAGCAACTGCACACCATGCTGGTGGACAACCCGCGGCGCATCTTCGAGCGGCAGGGCGCTTATGAGTGAGCCGGTCCCGCCGATCGGTACCCAGATTTCGGCACTTGCCGCACTGGCCCCCGACGAGCCCGCGGTCACCTGCGACGGCCTGACGATTACCCGCGCCGAACTCGACCGGTCGACGAACCGGTTGGCCCGCGCCTACGCCGATCGCGGTGTCGGCGTCGGCGATTACGTGACGATGGTGCTGCCCAACTCGGTCGAGTGGATTCAGGCCGCCGTGGCGTGCTGGAAGCTCGGCGCCGTGCCCCAGCCGCTGTCGGCACGGTTGCCCGCCGCCGAGCTGCAGGGCCTGCTGGAGTTACGCCCACCCGCCTTGCTGGTGGGCCACGGAGGCGATCGACAGCCCGGCGAAGCCGGGCGCAGCGGGTCGCCGACCGGACCGCCTAGCCACCCCGACATACCAAGTGTGCCAATCAATTTCATTCCCGACGCGACGTTGTCTGACGCCGCATTGCCGGAAGCGGTCTCGCCGGTGTGGAAGGCGATGGGGTCGGGCGGCAGCACGGGCCGGCCCAAGCTCATCGAGTCCGGCGGCGACAGCCGGATACCGGCCGCAATCGGCTATCCGCTGGGCGCCCAAGAGGGAGACACCACGTTGGTGCCGGTGCCGCTGAGCCACAACACCGGCTTCACCGCGGCGACGATCGCGTTGCTGATGCGCCAGCATCTGGTGTTGATGAGCCGGTTCGACCCGCACGGGTTCCTGCAACTGATCACCGACCATCGCGTGACGTTCGTGACGACAGTGCCGACGATCATGCAGCGCACGCTGCCGGTCTACCAGGCCAACCCGCAGTCCTACAACCTGTCCTCGATCCGGCGCTTCTGGCATCTGGCGGCCCCGTGCCCACCGGCTATCAAGCAGGCGTGGATCGACCTGCTGGGCCCGGAAAAGGTTTGGGAACTGTACGGCGGCACCGAGTTACAGGCGCTGACGTTCATCTCCGGCGACCAGTGGCTGACCCACCGCGGCTCGGTCGGCGTGGTCGTCGCCGGCGAGATGAAGGTGCTCGACGACGACGGCAAGCCCTGCGCGCCCGGCGTGGAGGGCGAGATCTACATGCGGCCCAACCCAGGCAGTGCGCCCACCTATCGCTACGTCGGCGCCACGGCGAACAGCCGCGATGGCTGGGATTCGCTGGGCGATCTCGGCTACTTCGACACCGACGGGTTCCTGTATCTGTCGGACCGCCGCGTCGACATGTTCACCGTCGGCGGCCGCAACGTCTACCCCGCCGAGATCGAAAGCGCGCTGTCGGCACACCCGGATGTGTTGTCCTGCTTGGTTGTTGGCGTCCCCGACCCGAACGCAGGTGATCTGGGCCAGGTGCCCTACGCGCTGGTCCAGACGACCGACGACTCCACCCTGGATGCCGCGGGTGTGCGGGAGTTTCTGCGCGGGCACATCGCGGGATACAAGGTGCCGCCCACCCCCGACTTCATTGAATTCGTCGACACTCCCCTGCGCGACGACGCCGGCAAGGCCCGGCGATCGGCGGTCCGGGCCGAGATCATGGCCCGCTCGCTCACCGCCGAGGCGGGCTGACGCTCGTCGGATCGCGGGCACCAAGAATTCGTAGAGAATCTTCTAAGCCCGCTGCCCCACCATGAGGGCTATGCAGATCGAGCCATTGAGTACCGACCTGATCGAACGCTACCTGCGATCACGTCATTTGCGATTTTTCCGCAGCGATGACGGCGCGGAATTCATGATGGTGCTCTCCAGCTGTGAGCGGGGCAAGCTGCACGTGAACCTGCGGATCAACGGCTTGCGGCCCGACATTTTGGAGATCTCGATCAGCCCGGCCGGGTACTACCAAGCCAGCGAGCGCCCGCGCCTGATGGAACTGGTGAACGACTGGAACCGCGACACCCATTGGCCCAAGGCGTTTGTGCGCGAGACCGCCGCGCCGAGCCACGTCAGTGTGGTCGGTGAGAGTGCTTACCTGCTGACCGACGGCATCCACCTGGCGGCGCTGGGGAACTTCATCAAGTCCACCGTCGAGTACGGGGCCGATCTGATCGAGAAGATCGAGCAGGCCATCTGTCTGCCGTCCGCGGACACGCTGGAACAGTGGATGGATCGCACCGGCTAAGGTGCGATCGCGTCCGCCTCGGCATCGACGGCCCCGCCTGTTTCGGCCGGCTTCTCGCGTTTCTCCCAGCGGCGCAACGCCTCCCGGCACGGCGTCTCGACCAGGGCGTAGCTCACCGCGGCGATCGCGAACCCGAAGATCAGCGTCAGTATCAACACCGTCGGCATGTCCCCGGTGAACGGGAACGTGCCGATCACCGGGAACACCATCGCCAGGGCGGCCAGGTGCCAGATGAACAGGCCGTAGGACCAGCGGCCCAGGGTGACCATGCCCACGTTGCCCAGCAGTCGGTGGCCGGTGTCGACCCGGTCCAGCACCAATGGCGCGACCAAAGCGAACGCGACCAGCGAGCCCATCGATGTCTTCACCGCGAACTGTGTCGCGGTACCCGGAGTCAGCCCCTCCGGACCTGCCAGCGGGGACGCCGCCACCACAAAGGCCAGCACCGCGATGACGGCCATCAGCACCCGCCGGCGCGCCAACCGGTGCGCCAGCCCGATCGGGGTGTGGACCCACTCCGCCAGCAGCATGCCCGCGGCGAACCAGGAGAAAAATGCCGGCGGCCAGTTGAGCGGGTTGCCGGCTCCCGAATGTAACGGCACCCAACCCCACGCCCAACTGAGGACCGCCAGCGCAGCGATCACCGGCACCCGGGCGCCCACCGGAATGCGGCGGGCCAGTAACGCGAGAATCGGCAACGCCACATAGAAACTGACCTCGACCGAGAGGCTCCACATCTGGGTCAGGCCGCCGGTCAGGGTGAGCGGCACATAGATCTGGGTGAGCGTCAGGTTTGCCAGCCACACCGTCGGGCTGGCGTGATCCGCGTCGGGCAGCAGGGTAAGGATCACCACGACCGCCACCAGATAGGCCGGCATGATCCGGACAACCCGCGAGCGCAGGTAGTGGCCGGTGAGCGGACGCGGCCCCAGATCCCGTGCCGCTGCCGCATGACCCCGCCACAGCAGGAACCCCGACAACGCGAAGAACACCGCCACGGCGAGGTCGAAGCGGCCGAACAGCCGGCCGTCGACACCGCTGGAGTGTCCGGTCTGAAAAGCCACATGCGTAATGACGACACCCATGGCCGCGCAGGCGCGCATACCCTCGACAGCGGGCAGGAAGCTGCGGATTCCGCCCACCTGCTGGCTATCGGTCACGATCCCAGTCTGCCTGCGCTGTGTTACCTGGCGGATCGGGTACTGCTGTTAGGGTCAAACGGGTTTGCCTCGCTGCTTGATCGGGCCGGGAGCAGGTCGCGGCCGGCGAGTCCAATAGAGCTTTTACAGGAGGGCACAGCAACGTGAACCGAGCGGTTATGTTGCGGTTCGCCGCATGCGGAATCATCGGGCTCGGGGCCGCCCTGCTGATCGCCGCGCTGCTGCTGTCGACCTACACCACCAGCAGGATCACCAAGATCCCGCTCAACCTCGACGCCACGTTGGTCAGCGACGGCAGCGGAACCGCACTCGACTCGGCGTCGCTATCCAGTGACCACGTCGTCGTCAACCAGAACGTGCCGCTGGTTTCCCAGCAGCAGATCAGCGTCGAGTCCCCCGCCAACGCCGATGTGGTCACGCTGCAGGTCGGCACCTCGGTTCGGCGCACCGATAAGCAAAAGGACACCGGGCTGCTGCTGGCGATCGTCGACACCGTCACGCTCAACCGCAAGACGGCGATGGCCGTCTCCGACGACACCCACACCGGCGGCGCCGTCCAGAAGCCGCGGACCTTCAGCGATGAGAACCCGCCCACCTCAATCCCGGTGCGCCACGACGGCCTGTCCTATCGATTCCCGTTCAACACCGAGAAGAAGACCTATCCGTATTTCGACGCGGTCGCGCAGAAGACCTACGACGTCAACTACGACACCCAAGAGGACGTCAACGGCCTGAGCGCCTACCGGTTCACGCAGAACATCGGTTACAGCGCCGACGGCAAGCTGGTGGCCCCGGTGAAGTACCCGTCGCTGTACGCCGGCGACGAAGACGGCAAGGTGACCACGTCCGCGGCGATGTGGGGCTTGCCGGGCGACCCGGCCGAGCAGATCACGATGACCCGCTACTACGCGGCCCAGCGGACCTTCTGGGTAGACCCGGTCTCGGGCACCATCATCAAGCAAACCGAGCACGCCAACCACTTCTTCGCCCGCGATCCGCTGAAGCCAGAGGTGACGCTGGCCGATTACAAGCTCACCTCCAACGAAGACACCGTGGAATCTCAGGTGAACGCGGCCCGCGACGAGCGTGACCGGCTCGCCCTGTGGTCGCGGGTACTGCCGATCACGTTCACCGCGGTCGGCCTGATCGCGCTGATCGGCGGCGGAGTGCTGGCGGCGTTCAGCCTGCGGACCGAGAGTGCGCTGACCGACCCCGGCCTGGACCGCGGCGACGAGGAGTTCTTCGGCCGCAGTGGCCTCGAAGAAAAGGTGCCCGGCGCCGAAGCCGAGACCGAGAAGTTGCCCACCCAGCGCTCCGAATCGGACGACGATCCACCCGAGGGCGACCTACCGCACGGCGATCCGCCCGACGTGGGCCCGCCCGAACCCAGTCCACCCGCCCCGCCCGACCGGGACTAGCCCGCGGTCGCGCCGACGGTGACCGCGCCTCGCGTGCACTGGTCACTGCCCGGATACGCGTTGGTCCTGGCGCTGCTGGTGGTGGCGCCGTTGCTGCGGCCGGGGTATCTGCTGCTGCGCGACGCGGTGTCCACGCCACGCTCCTATCTGTCGGATACCGCCCTGGGGTTGACGTCGCCGCCGCGGGCGACGCCGCAGGATTTCGCCGTGGCGCTGGCCTCGCACCTGATCGATGGCGGGATCGTCGTCAAGGCGCTGCTGGTCCTGGGACTGTGGCTGGCGGGCTGGGGCGCGGCGCGACTGGTCGCGGCGGCCCTGCCTTGTGCCGGCACGTCCGGTCAGTTGGTCGCGATCACGCTGGCGATCTGGAATCCCTATGTCGCCGAACGACTCCTGCAGGGTCACTGGAGCCTACTGGTCGGCTACGGCTGCCTGCCCTGGGTGGCGACGGCCGTGCTGACGCTGCGCTCGGGTGCAGCCATCGGCGGGGTCGGCTTTTTCGCGTTGGCGTTCTGGATCGCCCTGGCCGGACTGACCCCGACCGGGCTGATGCTCGCCGCGACGGTGGCGCTGGTCTGCGTGGCGGCACCCGGTGCGGGCCGGCCGCGGTGGCTCTGCGCCGCGGCGGCGTTGGGCGCGGCACTTGTCGCGGCGCTGCCCTGGCTGACGGCCGCGGCGATGGGCTCGTCGTTGTCCACCCCCAAAGCGGCGAGCACGCTCGGGGTTCTCGCGTTCGCGCCACGCGCCGAGCCCGGTCTGGGCACGCTGGCCAGCCTGGCCAGCCTCGGCGGGATATGGAACGGCGAGGCCGTACCCAGTTCGCGGGCAACGCTTTTCGCGGTGGTGTCGGCGCTGGTACTGCTGGGCGTGGTGGCAGCCGGGATGCCGACCGTGCTACGCCGCCCGGCGGCGAAGCCGTTGCTGGTGCTGGCCGCGGTGTCGGTGTTGATACCGGCGGCGTTGGCGACCGGGCCCGGTCTGCACGTGCTGGCCGCGGTGGTTGACGCCGTGCCCGGCCTCGGTGTGCTGCGCGACGGCCAGAAGTGGGTTGCGCTGGCGGTGCCCGGATACGCACTCGCGGGTGCCGCCGCGGTGGTGACGCTGCGCAAGTGGCTGCACCCGGCGGCGACGGCACTGGTCGGCTGTCTCGCGCTGATCGCGGTGTTACCCGACTTGGCGTGGGGGGTGGGAGGCAAGGTTGCGCCGGCGCATTACCCGCACGGGTGGGCCGCCGTCGCGGCGGCGATCAACAGTGCGCCCGCCCCGGTCGCCGTGCTGCCCGCGGGTTCGATGCGCCGCTTCGCATGGTCGGGTCCGGCGCCGGTGCTGGATCCGCTGCCCCGCTGGCTTCGCGCCGATGTGCTGAGCACCGGCGACTTGGCGATTTCCGGGTTGGTCGTGCCCGGGGAGGGCAACCGCGCCCGGGCGGTCCAGGAGTTGCTGCGATCCGGTCCCGATCCGTCCGCGTTGGCCCCGGCCGGCGTGGGGTGGTTGGTCGTCGAATCGGACAGCGCCGGTGACATGGGTTCGGCCGCCCGCACCCTCGGCGCGCTCACACCGGTCTTCCGCGACCAGGAATTGACGCTGTACCGGATCGGCGGCCAGGACGCCGGGGTGCCGTCAGATCGGCGGCGAGCCACGGTGCTCGCGCACCTGGCGTGGCTCGCGATGCTGATCGTGGGGGCAAGCGGTGCGTTGGTCGCCGGAGTCCGGCGCCGGGTGTCCGGTTAGACCACGCCGCTGACGAATTCGCCGGCCTGGACGGCTTCCAGCACGGCGCGCACCGCGTCGGCGCTTTGCGTCCAGGAGAACTCACCGCTGCGCGTCTGCGCCTTGACCCCGAGTTGGTCGCGCAGCACCGGATCGCACAGCACTTGTTCGAGGCGATCCGCCAGCGCGGCGCGATTGTCCACCAATATCCCGGTCACTCCGTCGACGATCGAGTCGGACAGTCCGCCCGAGGATCGGTAGCCGATGGTGGGCACCCGGTGCTGCGCGGCCTCAACGACCGCCAGACCCCACCCTTCCTTGCGCGAGGGCAGCACATGCACCCAAGCGCTTTGCAGCACATGGTGTTTGGTCACGTCGTCGACATGGCCGTGGAAGGTCACCGCGTCGCTGATGCCGAGGCTGCGCACCTGGTCGACGAGACGCTGGCGCCACCAGCCGTCGCCGACGATGTCGAGATGCAGTTCGCCCAGTCGCGGGCGCAGCTCGGCGACCGTTTCCAGCGCGTCCTCGATCTGCTTGTGCGGCACCAACCGCGAGAGCACCACCACTCGTGGCACGGCCGAACGCGGGCCGGACAGCGACCGGGCCGGCGCCTCGTCGAGGCCGTTGCGCACCACCGCGATCCGCTCGTTGTCCACGCCCAGGGTGACCAGGTCGCGCGCCGACGGCAGCGACACGGTCAGGTACTGATTGCGCCGGTGCAACCGCGGCGACAACCACGACTCGACAAACCAGCCCAGCCGGCGAAACACCGGCCCGGCGACCGGCCACTGTTCGCGGTGGCAGTGGTGTACCAGCACCACCACGCGGCGGCCGTAGAGCAGCCGGGCCAGAAACGGCAAACCGTTTTGCGCGTCGACCACCACGTCAGGCCGCGCTCGCCGCAGCGGCCCGAGCCCCAGCCGGGCTCCGGCCATCGCCAGCAGCGCCCATATGTACACCGAGTAGCGCCCACCGGAGCGGCTGATCGCCACGCCGTCGACGATTTCGTGGCGTGGCGCGCCCGGATAGCGGGCGGTGCGCAGGGTGACGGCGATCCCAGATGCGGCCAACTGCGCGCCGATGCGCTGCAAGTAGGTTTCGCTGCCGCCGCCCTGCGGGTGTCCGGTGTCGCGCCAGCACAAAAGCAGGACGGAGCGCAGGTCAGACATCCTGGTCAGCCTAGCGGTTGCCCGACGTAGGGTGTGGCCGGTGGCGGTCACTGACTTGTTTGCGCGACGGGCGACGCTGTCGCGCTCGGTGCGGCTGCTGTCGGCGTTCCGCTACGAACAGCCGGACCCGGCCCGGTTCTACGGCGCGCTGGCCACCGATACCGCGGCGATGGTCGGCGACCTCTGGCTGGCCGCCCGCGGCGAACCACCGACCGGCCGCACCCTCCTCGACGTCGGCGGGGGGCCGGGATATTTCGCGCAGGCGTTCGGAGACGCCGGTGTCCGCTACCTCGGCGTCGAACCCGACCCGAGCGAAATGCACGCCGCCGGACCCGCCTTCGCCCGAACAACGGACACGTTCGTCCGGGCGTCGGGCATGGCGCTGCCGTTCGCCGATGACTCGGTGGACATCTGTCTGTCCTCGAATGTCGCCGAACACGTGCCGCGGCCGTGGCAGCTGGGCGCCGAGATGCTGCGGGTGACCAAGCCGGGCGGGCTGGTGGTGCTGTCCTACACCGTCTGGCTGGGTCCGTTCGGTGGGCACGAGATGGGTCTGACCCACTACCTGGGCGGCGCCCGCGCCGCGGCGCGTTATGCCCGCAAACACGGCCATCCGGCAAAGAACGACTACGGGTCGTCGTTGTTTGCGGTGTCCGCCGCCGAGGGGCTGAGCTGGGCCGAGAACACGGACGCGGTGGTGGCCGCATTCCCGCGCTACCACCCGCGATGGGCGTGGTGGCTGACGTCGGTGCCGGTGCTGCGCGAGTTCCTGGTCAGCAATCTCGTGCTGGTGCTGTCACCGCGAGAATGAAACATGTTCTCGTTTTGCTTCGGCTTGGGTAGGGTGGCGGCCATGGGCGAGATTAAGACGGAATACGACAAGCTTTTCATCGGCGGCAAGTGGACGGCGCCGTCGACCTCCGAGGTCATCGAGGTGCACAACCCGGCTACTGGCGAGTACTTCGGCAAGGCGGCGCTGGCGGCGAAGGCCGACGTCGACGCCGCGGTTGCCGCAGCCCGCGCCGCGTTCGACAGTGGCCCCTGGCCCTCGACGCCGCCTAAGGAGCGCGCGGCCGTCCTCGCCAACGCGCTCAAGTTGATGGAGGACCGCAAGGAACTGTTGTCGGCCCTGCTCGCCGGCGAGACCGGTCAGCCGGCGATGACGATCGAAACGATGCACTGGATGGGCTCGATGGGGGCGATGAACTTCTTCGCCGGTCCCGCTGTCGACCAAATCAAATGGCGGGAGATCCGCAACGGCTCCTACGGTCAGACCATCGTCCATCGCGAGCCGATCGGCGTGGTGGGCGCGATCGTGGCATGGAACGTGCCGCTGTTCCTGGCCGTCAACAAGCTGGGGCCGGCACTGCTGGCCGGCTGCACCGTGGTGCTCAAGCCGGCCGCCGAAACCCCTTTGACCACAAACGCTTTGGCGGACGTGTTCGCCGAGGCGGGCCTGCCCGAAGGTGTGCTGTCGGTGGTGCCCGGTGGGATCGAGACCGGACAGGCGCTGACGTCCAACCCCGACGTCGACCTGTTCACCTTCACCGGTAGCTCGGCCGTCGGCAAGGAGATCGGTAAGCGCGCCGCGGACATGCTCAAGCCGTGCACCCTGGAGCTCGGCGGGAAATCGGCGGCCATCATCCTCGAGGATGTCGACCTGGCTTCCGCGATCCCGATGATGGTGTTCTCCGGCGTGATGAACACTGGGCAGGCCTGCGTGGGTCAGACCCGCATCCTGGCGCCTCGCTCTCGTTACGACGAAATCGTGGACGCGGTAAGCACTTTCGTGCAGACACTCCCGGTCGGCCCACCGTCGGACCCGGCCGCTCAGATCGGGTCGCTGATCTCGGAGAAGCAGCGCGCCCGGGTCGAGGCCTACATCGCCAAGGGCATCGAGGAGGGCGCGCGGCTGGTGTGTGGCGGCGGCCGTCCCGAAGGCCTGGACGGCGGTTTCTTCGTGGAGCCCACGGTGTTCGCCGACGTCGACAACAAGATGACGATCGCGCAGGAGGAGATCTTCGGGCCGGTGCTGAGCATCATTCCCTATGACACCGAAGAGGACGCGATCAAGATCGCCAACGATTCGGTGTACGGGCTGGCCGGCAGCGTGTGGACCACCGACATTCCGAAGGGCATCGAGATCTCGGAGAAGATCCGCACCGGCACGTACGCAATCAACTGGTATGCCTTTGACCCCGGCTGCCCGTTCGGTGGCTACAAGAACTCCGGCATCGGCCGAGAAAACGGGCCAGAAGGTGTCGAGCACTTCACCCAGCACAAGAGCGTGCTGATGCCGATGGGCTACACGATCGACGCCTAGGTTCGTGACGCCGAGCGTGAAGTTAGTTTCACGCTCGGCGACTAGCGGCCTTGGAAGTGCGCGTCCCGTCGCTCAATGAACGACTGGATGCCCTCGGCGGCGTCCTCGCTGGCGAATAGCTCGGTGACGGCGGGGCGTAGACGCTCGATCGCGACCGGTTCACCCTGGGTACGCGCCAGGTGCGCCGATGCCAGCGTGGCCCGCACACCTAACGGCGCGGCACGCTCGGCGATCGTGTGGGCGATGTCGCGCGCCCGGGCCAGAGCCGTGGCCGCATCATCAGCCACCTCCTGGACCAACCCGATGCGGTGCGCCTCGGTGGCGTCGAACTCATCGCCGGTGAGCAACCAGCGCATGGCGTTGCCCCAGCCGGCCTCGCGGGGCAGGCGGATCGTCGCACCGCCGAACGGGTAAATACCGCGCCGCACCTCGAGCTGGGTGAATCTGGTGCCGACGGCGGCGATGCGGATGTCGGCGGCCAGCAGCAACTCGATGCCCAGTGTCATGCACCAGCCGTGCGCGACCGCGACCAGCGGCGTGGTCCACGTGCCGTCCAGCCGCCACGGGTCCCGGCCGTCGTCGGGGAAGGGATTCTGACCGGAAGCGATCCCCGGGCCGACGTCGGCGAGATCCAGACCGGCGGTGAAGTGGTCGCCGTGCGCGAACAGCACCCCGGCTCGCACCGAGGTGTCGGACTCCAGCAGCGCGTAAGCGCGGGAGAGATCGGCGAGCATCGCGCGATCAAACGAGTTGCGTTTTAGCGGTCGGTTCAGGCCGATCAGCAAAACGTCACCGTCGCGCTCCAGCGACACAGTGTCCAGAGCGGGAAGGTTCTGGCCGGCAGGGCCGTTGTAGGTGAATGCCATCGCCCAAGTGAATCTCACAACCGAAAATTATGCAATAAAGCATAATCCTTACGGTCTACTCAGCTCAGTAGTGGACGCAAGTAATGACCTAGGTCACACAATCCCCTGGTCTGCGCGTTTAGTTCCACTAACAACTTGCTTAGTAGACAAACGCCTTATATGATTCTCAGCATAATCATGAGCCGCCTGGCCCCGGCGCATGACAGCAGCACTAGGCCGGGAGAAAGATCATGTGGATCATCGAACTCAACGTCGCCGGCTATCAGTTCACCCGCGAGGTGCCCGACCTGAAACGACCGGCATTCCGGTTCAGCCCGCGCAACATGCACTGGCCGGTATCGCGGCATTCGCACGCTGCATGACGTCAGCTCCCGGAGGTACGACAGTGCCTACCACTACCAGCGACATCGCACCGGAGGGTGCGCCTGCGAAACGGGTCAGCACCCGGACCAAGATGCTCGTCAGCGCCGCAGAAGTGATGCGCGAGCGCGGGGCCGCCGGGGTGACCATCGACGCCGTGCTGGCCCGCAGCGGCGCGCCGCGCGGTTCGGTCTATTACCACTTTCCCGACGGGCGCAATCAGATCCTGAGCGAGGCGCTGCGGTATTCGGGTGATTCCATCACCGCGACCATCGACGCCGCCGCCGACCATGGCGCTAGGGCGTTGCTCCGCGAGTTCATCGAAATGTGGGAGCACCTGCTCGCCGATGGCGACTTCAACGCCGGCTGCCCCGTGGTCGCGGCCGCGATCAGCTCGGACGAAACTGATCAGGATCTGACTGTCGAAGCGGGCATGATCCTGGGCCGGTGGTGCACCGCATTGACCCAGGCATTCAGCAAAGACGGCTTCGGCGACGACGATGCGGCCTCGCTGGCGGTGATGTCGATCTCCGCGCTGGAGGGCGCGATCGTGCTGTCGCGCTCGACGCGCTGCGTCCGCCCACTCAGCCAGGTTGGTGAACAGCTCGAATTCCTAATCAAGGCAAGGGAATTCGTTACTCGCAATGGAATGCCCGGCAAGCACGACGACGCGTAGCCCCAGCCGGGGCTACCGGGTGAACCTCAGTCGCTCGCCGGTAGCGGCTTGACCTCTTTGAGCGCAAGCGCGGTCTGACCGACGCTCAGGCTCCCCGCGCCCGGCTTGGTCACCAGTACCTCGGCGCCGGCGTCATCGACATAACGCTTGCCCATCACGGTGCCCTCGGAGAAAGCCGGGTCGAGTTCGCCCGAGCGCTCGCCGCCGATCGGCACCATCGGCACACCACCGCAGCGCAGGTCGTCGAGGCTGTCGGCGCTCCTGACGACGATGACCTGGGTGTCACACACCTGGCTGGTGAGGCGGGTTCCGTTCTTGATCATGATTTCGTCCTCTGCTTACTGCTCGGCCGGCGCGGCCTGCAATCCTTCGATGATCTCCCTGCGCAGCACCTTGCCCGTGGGTGTGGTCGGCAGCTCGTCGCGAAACACTACGCGGTCGGGGGTGCGCGAACCGCGCAAACTCTTACGGACGTGCTCCCGCAATTCCTCGGCATCGGGTTCGGCGCCGGGCCGCGGCACCACCACGGCCACGATCGCCTGTCCCCACTGCGCGTCTTCGACACCGACTACGGCGACGTCGCGCACCGCGGGGTGCTCGACGAGCACCTCCTCGAGCTCGGCAGGCGCGATGTTCTCGCCGCCGCGGATGATGGTGTCGTCACTGCGTCCACCGATGAATAGGAAGCCCTCTGCGTCCAGCATCGCGATGTCTTTGGTTGGGAACCAACCGTTTTCGTCGAGCACCGAGCCGATCCCGGTGTAGCGGCCGGAGACCTGCTCGCCGCGCACGAAGAGCTCGCCGGTCTCACCGGCGGCCAGCACCTTGCCCTCGTCGTCGCGGATCTCCAGCTCGATGCCGGGCACCGGGCGGCCCACCGAACCCAGCCGCTTGACGACGGTCACGTCCGCTGCGGATTGCGCCGCGCGGTGGTCGTCAGGGGTCAGCACCGCGATCGTCGAGCTCGTCTCGGTCAGCCCGTAGGCGTTGACGAAGCCGACGCCCGGCAACAGCTCGAGTGCCCGGCGGACCAAGGGCAGTCCGACCTTCGACCCGCCGTAGGCCAGGTTGCGCAGCGACGTCAGCTCATGGCCGCCCGCCTCGAGCACGGTGACGACGCGGTCCAGCATGGTGGGCACCAGCGTCGCGGTGGTCACGTGCTCGGCATTGATCAGCCGCACCCATTCGTTGGCATCGAAGTTGGGCAGGTAGACCATCTTGCGGCCGGCGTACAGGTTCGACAGTGCCGCGCCGACCCCGGCGATGTGATACGGCGGCACGCAGATCAATGCCGCGTCTTGGGCACCGGCCGAATCGAATTCGACGGTACCGGTGACGTAGCTGGTCAGGTTGTTGTGCGAGAGTTCGACGGCCTTGGGCTGCGACGTGGTGCCCGAGGTGAACAGCACGATCGCGACCGACTCCGGGTCGGCAAATTCCGCGACGGGTTCGGTGGTGCGGGCGGCCGTCAGGAAGTCGTCGGAAACCATCACCCGTTTCGAGGAATCGCCGAGCATGTCCTGGTAGCGGCCGTCGACGATGACCAGAGGTTCGGGCAGCCGCTCGATCAGCGTCTGGATACTCTCGGCGGACAGCCGGTAATTGATCGGGGTGAAGGTCAACCCGGCGCGTGCGGCGGCGAAGATCAGCACCGGCAGCATTGCGCCGCCGAGGCCCACATACGCCACGTGCTGGGCGCCCGATTCCGTGATGACACCCGCGCCGCCGTCGGCCAGATCGCTGAGCTCCTGCGTCGTCAGCCGCACGTCACCCGACACAACGGCGGTGCGATCGGGGTTGCTCGACGCAGCCATCTCAAGAAGCAAAGAAATGCTCACGCTTGAAGTTTCTCCGGTATCAACACGTTACAAAGCGGGCCAGAAGTGTCATGCTCGACTGTAGTTTAGATCACGCAAGTATCTTGCGGACCAGCGCAGTCGCCTGGGCCGTTCCCCCCGCCCGGCGGCGAGGTCTATCCCGCCCACCACCGATGCCGCCTCAACGGTGGCCGGCCCCGTCACGGTGGAAGAAAGCGCGGACGCCGAGGAACGCGCAGCCTGAACTCAGGTGCCGGTCCACTGCGGCGCGCGCTTCTCGGCGAATGCGATCGCGCCTTCCTTGGCGTCGTTGGACGAGAACACCGGCATCAGCAGCTTGTTCTGCTCGGCGAAGAACTCATCGGGGCTCCAGGCGCGGGACTCGACGATGATCCGCTTGGTGGCGGCGACCGCGAGCGGCCCGTTGGCCGCGATCTTCTCGGCCAGGGCGATCGCGGCGTCCAGCGCCGTGCCCGGCTCGGCCAGCACGTTCACCATGCCCAGCGCGTGCGCGCGCTCGGCGCTGAGGTTCTCGCCGGTCAGTGCGAGTTCCATCGCGATGGCCGACGGGATGCGCTGCGGCAGCCGCAGCAGTCCGCCGCCGCCGGCGACCAGCCCGCGCCTGACCTCCGGGATACCGAAGGCCGAATCCTTGGACGCCACGATCAGATCGGTGGCCAGCGCCAGCTCGGTGCCGCCGGCCAGGGCGTAGCCCTCCACCGCGGCGATCAACGGCTTGATCGGTGGACGTTCGGTGAATCCCATGCCGCGGCCCTCGACGATGGGCAATTCGCCCCGCGCGAACGCCTTGAGGTCCATGCCCGCACAGAACGAGCCGCCCGCCCCCGTGAGGATGCCCACCGACAAACCGGCTTCGGCATCGAGCCGGTCGACGGCCTCGGCCAAACCGTTGGCCACCGCGGAGTTGACCGCGTTCTTGGCCTTCGGCCGGTTGATCGTGATGATCAGGATCCGGCCCCGTTGTTCGACCAAAACCTCGGGCTCGTTGGCTTCTTCATTCCCAGTGCTCACGGTGCTACCAAGCTCCTTTGCATTCGGTGCAAACCAGTGGGTCCGACTGATGGTAACCGCCGACGGAAATGGCACTGGCACCAGGAAAGAGTGGCGTTACCCCGATACCAAGTCGCTGGACGCGCCAGATCGATCAGGCCGGCGCCATCGCGGCCTCGATGACCGTCAGTTCTTCGGAAATCCCTGCGGCCCTGCGTAATTCGATGAAGTCGGCGACCATGGCGTCGGTCACCTCGTGCGGGTCTTTGACGGTAGCGCCGTCGGACAGCACCGAGATGTTGAGCTGATCGACGTAACTCCACACGGTGATGTTCAGGCCGCTGCCGGCGGTCAGCGGCCCCACCGAATAGATCTCGGTGACTACCGCATCCCCGACCCGGCCGCGCTCGCGTGGTCCGGGAACATTCGAGATCGGGAGGTTGAGCACCTTGTTCTGGCCGTCGCGGCTGGATGCCCAGCGGAAAAACGACTCGGTGGCCAGCGGCGGCATGTAGTTCGACCACCGGCTGATCAATTCGGGCCCGACCAAGTGGAACGCCTCTTTGGCGAAGTTGGCGTTGTCGTGGCAGGCGTGCAGCCGCGCCAACGGGTCATCGAGGTCGACCGGCAGCGCCACCATCAATCCGGTGAAGTAGTTGCCCGATATCCGGTCCGGTGAGAAGTCGAAACTCGCCGGTACGGAGGCCAGCAGTGGTTCGGCCGTGCCGTCGTAGCGCAACAGCAAGGTGCGCAACGCTCCGGTGGAGATGGCCAGCACCATGTCGTTGATGGTCGCGCCGCACCGCTTGCCGGTCTCTTTGATGTCGGCGAGCGACAGGGTGGCCGTGGCGAAACGGCGTTCCGGGGTGATCCGGTGATTGATGAAGGTCGGCGGTGGGGTGAAGGGCATGGTCAGCTCCGGCGAAAGCTTGCGTGAGCTGCGCCGGACCCGGCCGATACCTTGTGCGGTGTAGCGAAACGTCCCCGGCAGTTTTGCGGCCTGCCGGAGGTGATCGGTGAACGCCGACCGCACCAGTTGTGGTTTGCTCGGTGCGGGGTCGGTGATTTGCGGCCCGCTCTCGGGTGTGGGCACCAGGTCCATGCCCCGGGCCATCAAGTTGGCCGACGCGACGCCGTCGGCAAGCGCGTGGTGGATCTTGCCGACCACCGCGACCCGGTTGTTGGCCAGGCCTTCGATGAAGTACATCTCCCACAGCGGACGGTCGCGGTCCAGCGGGGTGCTGGCGATGCGTCCGATTGCGTCGTCCAACTCGCGACGCCCGCCCGGCTCGGGCAGCCGCAACTGGCGGATGTGGTAGTCGAGGTCCACCTCGCAGTGCTCCCGCCACATCGGATGGTGGAACTTCCACGGGATGTCGACGAGCTGATACGTGAAGGGCTCGAGCTTATTCAGCCTGCCCCCGATGACCTGACGAAACGCGTCGAGGCCGAAGTCGTGGCGATCCGGGTGGACCTCGATCACGGCGACCTTGATCGTGTGCATGTGCACGTTCGGGGTCTCGCTGTACAGCAGTACCGAGTCCCAGCCGCTCAGCCGTTTCATCGCTGCCCCTTCCCCTCAGGAGGGACCTTACTCAGCGGTGGAGCTCAGATAACCTCTTTTGCGCTGATCTGCGCCTTGGCGCGATAGATCTGGTTGAGGAACAGCGAAATCGCGTGGGCCGCCACACCGGCGCGCTCACCGTCGATCATGTCGAAGCCGTGTCCCGCCCCGGGCAGCTCCAGGTAGCCGACCATCGAATGCGAGACCGCCCGCAGCCGCTCGACGAAGTTGCGCGCCTGCTCGACGGGGATGACGCTGTCCTTGCTGCCGTGAATCACCAAGAACGGCGGGGCATTTCGGTGCACACGCGCGATCGGCGACGCGTCGCGGTACACCTCAGGATGACGGGCGATGGACTTTTTGACCACCACCCGCTCTAGGAATTCGACGAACCGGTCACGCTCGGGGGTGGAGCGGTCCTCCCAGTCGTAGCGGCCGTAAATGCCGACGACCGCGTCCACCGAGCTGTCAGCGCCCTCCGGCAGCCGTCGCTCGAACTGTGGGTCATCGGGGGTCAGTCCGGCCAGCGCGGACAGGTGCCCGCCCGCCGAACAGCCTGCCACCGCGACGAATTCGCGATCACCGCCGAACTTGTCGACGTTGGCACGCGCCCACGCGATCGCGGTCTTGACGTCGGTGATGTGTCGCGGCCAGCGGTGATACGGCGCGACGCGGTAGTCGATCGCCAGGCACACCCAGCCCATCTCTGCCAACCGTGACATCAGGGCGGTGCCCTGCATCATGCTTCGCCCGTGCACCCAGGCGCCGCCGGGGACGAAGATGAGCACCGGCGCGGGTTGGGCCGGCAGATCCTTGCGCCGCCACACATCGAGCACCTGCGCTGGGTGGTCCCCGTAGTGGACCGCCCGGCGGTACAGGTAACGGCGCTGCCGTAATGCCTCCCAGATCGGCGGCGTTTTCTCGGCGACGGGCCATTCGAGATCGAGGTCCGCGGCCGACACGACTCCGCGCAGGGCCGCGACGGAGACCTCGAGCGTGCTTTCCCGGTCCCGGCGACGCGCGTCGTTGATCCCGGGCGTCAGCCAGCCCTTCTTCAGCGCGGAGAAGGCCTCTGGCGCCTGCCGCGCGCCCCAGACACCCATCGCGGTCACGCCGCCCAGCGGTTCCAGGTGCTTTCCGACTACCGGTAGCGAAGCCCCGGCGACGCTTAGTGCCAGCGCATAGTCGGCGGGACGGGCCCGCAGCAACCATCGCAAACAAGGTGTCATGCTCGGTACCCTCGCCGTCATGTAGGGGACTGTACCCCGACGCCGCGGAGGGAAACTGACGTTCGCGTAGAAGTCCTAGACAGGTTGTTCGGCTTTGCTGAGCGAGGCGCTCGCGGCACGTCGGCGCACCGCGATCAGACGCGCTCCATAACCGATCGCGCTCACCGCGAACATCGCCGCGGTAAGCAGCAGCCACCTGCCCAGGAAGGGCTGCTGGGTCTGGCCGGTCGCCGCCAGGTAGGTGGGTCCGCCCTGCTCGATGATGCCGGGTAGGAAAATCAGCAATGTCAGCCCAGCGCCCAGGGTAGGAATTCGAATATAGTTGCGGACCAGCACTTTTGGGTGGCTGCGGGCCGGTCGCCCACCGGACCGGGCGGCCAGCGCGCGGTCGGCCAGCGCGTAGATCGGGAAGAACAGCAGGTCGTGGACGACGACGGCGGCGGCGAACCAGACCACGATCGACTGCCACCAGCTGCCGGAGTTCCACAAGGTCGCCGGCTTGAAGGTGGCCAGGATGTAGCCCAAAAGTGCGAAACCGGACACCATGGTCAGCAGATGCAGTGGATGAGATCCGTATACTGCGGTGAAACGTGTTGGGAATCTTGACATCTCAACCGGCTTCGAATTCGATGGCGGCCACCCATTTGGTGTTGTGCACGCCGGGCAGCGCGGGAACGATGATGCGGGCCGGATAGCCGTGGTCCAACGACAGATCAGCGCCGTTGACCCGCAGCGCGAGGAGCGCGTCAGGATCGCTAATCTGGTTGGCCTGCAACGTCGCCTCGCCGAATGCACCGCCTCGCTGCAGCGACACCACCCGCGCCGAGCGCGGAGCGGGGACGCCCGCGACGCGGGCAAGCTCGGCCAGCCGTACTCCGCTCCAGGTCTGCACGGTTGACCATCCCTCGACGCAGGCGATGGGCAGGCGCGCGGCGCTTTGCGGCATACCGGTCAGCCTGGCGCGGTCCAGCAGGACCTCCGCGGGACCGCCGCGCAGGGCCAACGACCAACCCTCGCCCACACTTTCGGGACTGATACCCGCGGCGACGGCGGTCTTGTTGACCGGAAAATCGCCGCGGCCCCGCCCCCGGGGCAGCAGCAGGGCGGCGCCGCGAGCGGCCCCGCCGACCGTCTGCCCGACCGTGAGAACCGCGATCAGCAGCGCACCGCTGCCGACCAACGCCAGCGCGCCACGCCTGCTCACCGTCGGTTCGGTCGGATCGACGGCCACCAGGCCGTCGGGATCGGCCGGCTGTGGGCGGGTGTCGGCGCGGCTAGTGCGCAAGACGTCGCGCAGCGACAGCGACCGCAACCCGGTGACCATGCGCGGCAGCTTGATCGCGATGTGCATCAGAAATCCGGTGATGAAGACCCAGGCTCCGAAGTAGTGGGCGTCGTAGAAGCTGAACCCGAAGATGTAGTCGTACTGGATGTTGAGCACGCCGGTGACGATCTCGAACAGGATCCCCCCGACCAGCATCACCAGCGACAACCGCTCCAGCAGCTGGGCGACCGATCGCGCCGGCGGCCAGACGAACAGCCGCGGGATCACCGACCACAACTTGGCCAGCACCACCGGGATGATCACCAGCCCGAGCCCCACATGAATGCCCTGGGTCAGGCGGTAGAGCCACGACGGTCGGGTGGGCCACGCGAAGAGGGGCAGTCGCAGCCAGCCGACGTCCGCGGGGATGGCCTGGCCGAATTGCGGGGCGTAGGCGATGTAGGACAGCAGTCCGGTGATCGTGACGATCGGCAGTGCGAGCAACAGCACCAGACCGAACACCGACGTCAGCCAGGGACCGCGCAGCGGACTGCGAAACCGGGCGAACAGGCCGTTCATGGCGCGGCCAGACTCGCAATCACCCGGCCGCTGATCAGACGAACGCTGGTCAACGTCAGACCGACTTGCGCCGCGAGAGTGGCGGCGCTGTCCACACCGACCGACGCCCACCGGAACCAGGGCCCGACATCGCAGGCCGACTCCAGGCGCACCCAGCGCTCGCGGATGCCGACGGCGTCGGCCTCGAACTCGGCCACGCAGCGCCCACCGCCGCGTAGCAGCTCGGCGGCGCGACCCAGGATCCGTCGCGGATCACCGCCCAAACCGACATTGCCGTCGACCAGCAGGACCGTGTGCCACCGACCCATGCCGGGCAGCGGCTCGAATACGTCACTCAGCAGGGCGGGCGCACCCCCGCGACCGGCCAACCGGATCGCGGTCGCGGACCGGTCGATGCCCAGCGCGGGAATTCCCCGCTCAAACAGCCGCGCGACCAATCGGCCGGGCCCACAACCCAGCTCGATCGTCGGCCCGCTGCACATCTGCGTGACGGCTTCGTCGAAGACCTCGTCCAGCGCGTCGGTCGGTCCGCCGTTTGAGGGACATCGGGCCCCCAACCAGCGGTGCGCCGGCAGCGCCCGGACCTCACCGTCCTCATGACGAATCCAACATCGCTCGCCGCCGAGCGCCCGTTCGTAGAGGTGCCCCAGCATTTCACGTCCCCCGCGTCGTACACGAACGGGCGCACCGACCGGGCGCCAGCATTTGAATCACTCGGATCGATACCCGGATCTCGCGCGGGTTAACCACGCCGATCAACGCGGGTCGCTCGGCGCGGCGAGATACGTCACACGGGTGATTCGGAGCCGAAGCAGCCCCGGACGGCTATGGATCTGGCCGAATGCGAAGCGGCTTTCGCGGTGTCAGCTGGCGCCATCGAACAAGAACCCCTCGAGCAACTCGTTCACCCGCGCCGGATCCTCCATCGCCGTGAGGTGCCCGATTTCGTCGAGAACCACAAAGGACGAGTTGGGGATGGAGTCGGCCATGGCCCGCGTCTCGGCCACCGGGAAGGTGGCGTCTTCGACGCCGGCGACCACCAGCACCGGGGCGGTGATGTGGTTGAGCAGCGCGTGCTGATCGGGTCTCGCGGGTACCACACTGCGCACCGCCCAGCTGCCCGAAGTGACGTCGACGGTTCGCAGGGTCGCACGTACGGCCTCGACGACGTCGGGCCGGGTGCGCAGCGTCGTCGACCCGAGGAAGCCGCGGACTACCGATCGCGTCAGCGGCGGTCGTATGCCCCTGAGGATTTTCGCCAACTGCAACATGGCCGCGTATTTGACCTTTTGCGGGAAACCGGCTTTCGATGCGGTGCAATTCATCAAGACGGCGCGGTCGAGGCGGCTCGGGTGCTGAGCGGCGAAGGTGGCCCCGATCATCCCGCCCCAGGAATTACCGACGAAGTGGGCCTTGTCGATGCCGAGCCCATCCATCAGGTCCACGACGCAGCGCGCGCAATCGGTGAAGCTGAACATCGCGCGCAGCGGCTCGCTGCCGCCGTGCCCAGGGGGGTCGATGAGCACCAGGCGGTTGTCTGCACCGAAGCGGGCGGCCTGGCCGGCCCACAAGTCACCCGTCATCAGCAGGCTGGGCCACATCAACACCGCGGGCCCGGTTCCCGGGCTGACCTGGACGCGGATCTTGCCGAGGACGGTATCGACAAACCGCGGAACCAACGTCGTCACTTCGCCTCCATGTTCACCGACAAGCCTAAGCACCGTCGCGGCGCTGACGTTGCCCTCACGGCGGGCGACAACACCTGCTTTCCTTCGGCAATACTGAACCAGTGCCGAACAGCGACGTTCACCCCGATTTGCGCCGGATCGCCCGCATCGCCCCCCGGCGACTGATCACTCCCCGGACATTGCCGATCATCCGGAAGTTGCTCGCGCTGAGAGCCCGTCGCTCATCCGGCGATGTCGAGGTCATCACCCTGGGTTCGGGAGCAGGCATTCGGCTGTTCCGGCCGCCCGGCGTCACCGAACCTGTTCCGGCACTGCTGTGGATACACGGCGGCGGCTACGTGTCAGGCATGGCGCAGCAAGACGATCGGCTGTGTCGTAGGTTCAGCACCAGGTTGGGCATCACCGTCGCGTCCGTGGAGTACCGCCTGGCGCCCGAACATCCGTATCCCGCGCCGCTCGAAGACTGCTACACGGCATTGACCTGGCTGGCCGGGCTTCCCGCGGTGGATGGGGAGCGAGTCGCGGTCGGGGGCGCCAGTGCCGGCGGCGGGCTTGCGGCAGCACTGGCGTTCCTGGCCCGGGACCGCGGCGAGGTCACCCCGATACTCCAAGTCCTCGCCTATCCCATGCTCGACGACCGAAGTTCCCTGACTGCCGAGAAGCCGAACTATCGACTGTGGGACACGCGCAGTAATCACTTCGGCTGGACGGCGTATCTCGGCGACGCCGATCCAGTGGTAGCCGTCCCATCCCGACGGGACGACCTGAGCGGGTTGGCGCCGGCGTGGATTGGCGTGGGCACCCACGACCTGTTCCACGACGAAGACCTCGCCTACGCCGAGCGCCTGCGCGGCGCCGGAGTGTCGTGCGAGGTCGAAGTCATCCCTGGCGCCTTCCACGGATTCGACGTAGTGGCATCGAAAGCGCAAGTGTCACACGGGTTTTTCGACAGCCAATGCGAGACTCTACGCGCTGCGCTGGCCTCGTCGGCGCGCTAGTTCGCCGCGTAGGCGATGGCGCCGCCGATGATCGTCGCGCCCACCAGCCCGGCGTCCAGCTCGGCCAACACCACCGCGGGCGGCTCGGTCGACACGCAGAGGTCTGCGGGCTGGCCCACGTCGATGGTTCTGATCCGACTCGGCTGATCGGCGTAACCGAAAAACATCGTCAAAGCTTCTGGCGCCGAGATACATTCGTCGCTGCACAGCACGGCTCCGGTTTCAGTGGTGCGGTGCACCGCGGCCCGCATCGCCGCCCACGGGTCCCCCCGGCCGAACGGCATGTCGGTCGACAGCGCCACGCGCACCTTGGCTTTTCGCAGCGACGCGAGCCGCCACAGCGCGGCGTGCTCGGCGGCGGGAATCTCGGCGAGGTACTGATCGCCCCGCTCGGCGACGAAATTGGGCTGAGTCACCACCGTGAGCCCCTCCGACTCGGAAAGGTCGGCCAGGTCGGCCAGGTTGTCGTCGTCGACGACCGCGGCATGCTCGATGCGATCCAGCGGGTGGCTACCTGCGGCGCGCAGGGCGGCGATGGTCACCACCAATTGGGCTGCGGTCACGCAGTGCACGGCTACCGGCTGTCCGTCGGCGTGGTGATCGACGATCCATCCGGTGAGCGACTCCAGGTCGAGGCGGTCATCGTGCAGGATTTTCTTACCGGGGGCCAGAAACGACACCCGTGGCGCGAACTCACCGTGCCGGTGTGCCACCAACAGCGACACCATGTCATCGGCGTCGAGATCCGGTGTGGCATCGGTGACTCCGGTGACACCGACCGCGGTAAGGCGCCTGCTGAGCTCAGTCAGGTCGGTGTCGTGCCGCCGCAGCGCCTCGGACCAACGGTCGCTGGCACGCAGCCGCCCGTCGGGGTGTTCGGCCATTCCGAGCCGCCGCAGTGCCGCGGAATTGAGGATCCACAAGGCGCCGCTGCGGTGCTGGACGCGCAGCGGAATGTCGGGCACCAGGGCGTCGAGCGCGGCGCGATCCAACTCACCGGCAACGGATTCGTGATAGCCGATCGCCCGGATCCATCCGTCGACATTCGGCGTGGCCCTCGATAGTTCTTGTATCAGTTGCTCTTTGGCGTGCACACGAGGCGGTCCAAGCGGCAGCGAATCCATCGCCGAGGCGGCCGAACGCAGGTGCACATGGTGGTCGTGCAGGCCGGGTAGCACGGTGCCGCCGCCCGCGTCGAGAACGGTCTCCCCGCGTCCGGCGGCCAGTCCGTCGCCTACCTCTTCGATCAGCGCGCCGACCCGGATGTCGGTGACCGTGCCGTCCAGCAATGTCGCTCGCCGGATCAGCATGTCAGGAGCCGTCTTTCGGACACCAGTCGTCGTACGGCGTCGTTGTCCGCGCCCAACTCGCTGGCCGGCCTGTGCGCCCCCGGCGCCGGGGGCGCGGGGGGCGGGCATTCCGAGTCCGATGCCGTGCTGGGCAGCGCCGCGTAGCCCGCGGCGGTCTCCACCATCGACACGTGGATCAACTCGCCGCCGCCGCGCGCCAGCGATTCGGTCACGGCCGAGGTCGCCTCCAGCCCCGTGAGTGGATCCGCGATGGCGTCGCCGCAGAACACCGGCCCTTCAAAGCCTGCGGGGCCGCTGGTGCCGACCAGGCCGCCCGCCACGGCGGCATCGTCACCGAAAGCGGGCCGTGCGGGGTCCTGGCCATACCCGCTGATGCGCAACCAGATTCGGCCCGCTCGCGGTGCAATGTGATCCGGTCCCAGCCCGCGCCGGGTCAGCGCCGCGGGCCGTGAGCCTTCGATCACGATGTCGGCGACCGCGAGCAGCTCGCGCAGCTCGTCGGCCTGGCTGTCGAAATCGAGGCAGTAGGACAGCTTTTCACCGTTCATCCAGTCGAAGAATTGGCGATTGCCTCCCCGCGTGCCGTCCGGGCGGCGGGGACTTTCGACTTTGACGACGGTGGCTCCGGCGTGGGCCAGCAGCTGCCCGCACAGCGGTCCGGCCCACATCGACGACAGGTCGGCCACCAGCAGGTCCGCGAACCTGCGCGCGGCCGCCCGGGTGCCGATCGGGTGTATCCGCGGCTGCGCTTGCACAACCTCGCCCAGGCCGGCCGCCGGGATGTCGAGCAGACTCGCCCGCTCGGTGATCCCCGATACGAGAGAGGTTGCGGCCCAATGCTCTAGCACCGGCCACGGGTCGACTGGCACCTTCTCGACCTCCAGCAAGGCGGGGACAGCGGCGATGTCGTCGGGGCGCGATAGCGTGAGCGCGCACCAGCCGTCGCGCGCCGAGAGCAGCCGGGTGCCACCACCGGCCGAGATCCGCCCGCCGCGGGTCAATCCGAGCAGTCCGGCACGCCCGGTCAGCAGGGTGGCCGCATCGACAGTGGCACCCAAATGCGTGCCGACCGCCGCGGCGACCTGCTCGGCGCGTGCCAGCACGTCGGCGCGGGAGAAGTCGGGGCTCCCGTTGGGCAGGCCGGTCAGGTAGGCCAGCCCGCTGCTTCCCCACTTGGACACCGCCGAGCTCACGGCCGCCAGCGTAACGCCGCTGCTCGCGAAGCGGTTAGAAGTGCAGCGCGCTGAACCGCCAGTCCAGCACCGCTCGATCGGGATCTCCGGCCGAGTCACTGACCGCATGCACCAGCGACCGCAGCCCCAGCACACCCCCATGCTCGGTTGGCACGGCCGACTCGACGTGTACCTCGCTGTACAGGGTGTCACCCTCGTACACCGGCCCGGTGTGATCGCAAGACACCCAGCCCAGCACCGTCCCCAGGTTCGGGAGCAGCCTGCTCGCCTGCGCGAGCGCCAGCCCGATGGTGTGTCCGCCATACACCAGGCGGCGCCCGCCGGCCCGCAAATCATGGTGTGCAGCAGCAATATTCAGGGTAAGCCTGGCCAGTTCGGGCGCGTTTGTGACGACGTCGCCGCTGCTGTGCAGCACCGCAGGAGCCATGGCGGCGTCGAAATGCGGTCCGGGAACCCGCTTTCGGAAGGCCGCGCCGTCCCATTGCGCGGCCGGATTCACGGCCGGCAGCGCCACCTCGGCGCCGATGGTGGACAGATCGTCGCTGGGTGCCTGATCGGGGTTCCAGTCTGGGCTGGCGGGCAACATGGCGCAGCGGTAGAAATCGAGCACCAATCGATCGGCCTGGTCGATCGTGATCATCCGCAGCGCCGCCAGCCCCGTCGGCGCGCGGCCAGGCTTGACCGAGTTGGCGCGC
This sequence comes from Mycobacterium sp. Dal123C01, assembly GCF_052566995.1. NCBI lineage: Bacteria > Bacillati > Actinomycetota > Actinomycetes > Mycobacteriales > Mycobacteriaceae > Mycobacterium > Mycobacterium sp. Dal123C01. Next base: position 888,535 of record NZ_CP199580.1, read on the forward strand.
AGCCCAACCACTTCGGTCCGGGTGTAGAGAGAGTCGCCGATCACCGGGAACCGGTGAAACGTCAGCCCGCGGTAGAACAGGTTGGCTATGACCCGCTGGGTGACCAGGGTGCTCTGCCCGATCGCAACATCGCAGACCAGTCCCGGATGCGCCAGCGGCCCCGGCGCGCCGGTCACTGCGGTACACAGGCCGGTGTCCAAGGCCAGGCGCAGCCGGTCCCCCACGATCGCCTGATGAGCGGCGGCCATCCCCGCCGACAGCGTCGCCACCGGCGCCCAGTCGAAGACCTGGCCTCTCGAGAGGTCGTCGAAGTACGGCCCGCCTTCGCGGATCCCCGCATACCCGTTACCCGTCACAACGCCACATGCTGGCAGGCTGTCGAATCAGAACGCAACGCCGGAGGTGCTAAATGGCTGGGTCACAGGTGGACGACGACGAAGACATGCTGGTCGCCACGGTGCGAGCCTTCATCGACCGCGAGGTCAAACCGACCGTCCGCGAGGTCGAGCACGCCAACACCTACCCCGAGGCGTGGATCGAACAGATGAAGCGAATCGGCATCTACGGCCTGGCTATCCCCGAGGAATACGGCGGGTCGCCGGTGTCGATGCCCGGTTATGTGCGCGTGACTCAGGAGCTGGCCCGCGGCTGGATGAGCCTGGCCGGCGCGATGGGCGGGCACACCGTGGTCGCCAAGCTGCTGACACTGTTCGGCACCGAGGAGCAGAAGCGGACGTACCTGCCGCTGATGGCCACCGGCGAGGTGCGCGCCACCATGGCCTTGACCGAGCCCAGCGGCGGCTCCGACCTACAGAACATCTCGACCACCGCGCTGCCGGACGGATCCGGGGGGTTGCTGATCAACGGTGCCAAAACCTGGATCAGCAACGCGCGTCATTCCGGACTGATCGCGCTGCTGTGCAAGACCGACCCGAATGCCACACCGCGGCACCGGGGCATCTCGATTGTGCTCGTCGAGCACGGGCCGGGTCTGACGATATCCAGGGACCTACCCAAGTTGGGCTACAAGGGCATCGAGTCCTGTGAGCTGTCCTTCGACGACTTTGCCGCACCCGCATCGGCCATCCTGGGAGACCTTATGGGCGAAGGCTTTTCGCAAATGATGAAGGGGCTCGAGACGGGCCGCATCCAAGTGGCTGCCCGGGCCCTGGGCGTGGCAACCGCGGCGCTCGAGGACGCGTTGGCCTATGCCCAGCAGCGGGAGAGTTTCGGCCGGCCGATTTGGAAGCATCAGGCCGTCGGCAACTACCTCGCCGACATGGCCACCAAACTCACCGCCGCCCGCCAGCTCACCCGTTACGCGGCCGAACGCTACGACAGCGGCGACCGCTGCGACATGGAGGCCGGGATGGCCAAGCTGTTCGCCTCCGAGATCGCGATGGAGATCGCACTCAACGCGGTACGCATCCACGGCGGTTACGGCTACTCCACCGAGTACGACGTCGAGCGCTACTTTCGCGACGCACCCCTGATGATCGTCGGCGAGGGCACGAACGAGATCCAGCGCAATGTCATTGCCGGGCAACTGGTCGCCCGGGGCGGGATCTGAATCCAGCGCCCGACCACACCTTGTGCGCTATATTTGCCTGACTTGCGCACCAGCAAAGCGGCGCGGGAGTAAACCTGTTTGGTTCCGGAGGAACCCCAAGGAAGGCAGCTGCCATGAGTTATCCCCCAGGGCCGTACGAAGGTTCCCCCGAGTGGCAGGGCCAGCAACCCGAATGGCAGGGCCAACCGCAGCCGCCGGAGTGGCAAGGTCAGCCGCAGCAAGGCTGGCAGCAGCCGCAACAACCCGGGGGCTGGCCGGCCCAGCAGCCGGCGGGTTGGCAGGGTCAGCAGGAACCGGATAACTACCTCGTCTGGGCGATTTTGTGCACGGTCCTGTGCTGCCTCCCGTTTGGGATTGTGTCGCTTGTCTACTCCAACAAGGTCGCCGGGTTGTGGTCCCAAGGCCGGTTCGGCGAGGCGCAGGAAGCGTCGAGCAACGCCAAGAAGTGGGCGATCATCGGCGCAATCGCAGGTGGCGTCACCTATGCGATCATCGCCATCTTGTACATCGTCATCGCCGTGGTCGCCGTCTCCAGCATCCCGTCGACCACCACCACCACATTCTCCGGCTACTGAGCAACCCTTTGCGCGCCAACATAAGTCGCGTCCACTAATCCCCAGTCCAGCGCCGTGTCCGTGCCGACGGTGCGGCCGGACAACACCAGATAGGCCGTACGCCAGCGGCCGATGCGACGCGTGACGCTGACGGTGCCGCCGGCGCCGGGGATCAGTCCCAGACTCAGTTCGGGTAGTCCGAAGAGCGAATCTTCGTGCGCCTCAACCCATCCGCAGAATGCGGCCATCTCCAATCCGCTGCCCAGCACCCGGCCGTGTACGTCGGCGCGGCAGGCCCGGCCGAGCCTGGCGGTGAGCGCGTCGAGCGCCAAGGCCGGGCTATGACGAGTGCGGGCCAGATGCGCGCTCGCCGGGTCGGCGAAGGTGCCGAATTCGGCGAGGTCTCCGCCGCTGCAAAATGAGGGGCCGTTGCCGCTCAACACAATCCCGGTCACCGACGGATCCAGCTGCGCGACGGTCAGCGCCTCGAGCAGCGCGGCGCGCGCATCGGTGGAAAAGGCGTTGTGGCGTTGCGGCCGGTTGAACCGGATCCGCAGGGTGTCGCCGTCGCGCTCCGCCTGCACCGGGTCGGCGATCTCGGGCATGCGGGCCGGCCCGCGTTCCTCGAGCCAGCGGGCGAACTCCGGACCCGATTGCAGGGTCGAGTAGGCCAGCGATTCGGTCAGCACTGAAGCCAATGCCGGGCCGTCGGTCCGCACGGTGCGCAGCACATCGTCGCAGACGCTGCTGGCCTGCGGCCAGTGTTCATAACGGGTACGGAGCTCGGCCAGCGTCTCGGGAACCGAGTCGACGGTAACCACCCGGCGGTCAGCGCAGGCATCCTCGGTCAGCGTGAAAGTCGCTGTCTCTAGCCAGGATTGGCCTCGGGCAATCTCAGCGGCCGAGCCGACGCCGACAATCACACCCGGCGGCGATGCTGGGCCGTCCTCCGGCGCGCTCGACACTGAGTTCGATAGCTGGACCACCCGGAGCATCGGTCACACCGAGTATTTCTCGATCAGCCCGTTCTTGTAGAGCTTGCCGGTGTCGGTGCGCGGCAGCTGTGCCTCGAACGCGATCGAGCGTGGGCATTTAAAGTGCGACAAGTGGTCTCGCAGCCACGCCATCAGCTCGTCGGCGAACTGATCGGTGCCATCGGCTTCGTCGACGGTCTGCACGGCCGCCATGACACGCTGGCCCATCTCGTCGTCGGGCACCCCGAACACGGCCGCGTCCAGCACCTTCGGGTGGGTGACCAGAAGGTTCTCGGCTTCCTGCGGGTAGATGTTCACCCCGCCGGAAATGATCATGTGGTGGCGCCGGTCGGTCAGGTACAGGTAGCCTTCCTCGTCCAGGTAGCCGATGTCGCCGACGGTCGCCCAACCGTGCGTGTCGCGGGATGAGGCGGTTTTCGTTGGGTCGTTGAGGTATTCGAACGAATACCCGCCCTCGAAGTAGATCTCACCGGCCGCGCCGGCCGGCAGCTCGTTGCCCTCTTCGTCGAGAATGTGCACGGCGCCCCCCATCGGTTTGCCGACCGAACCGGGATGCTTGAGCCAGTCTTCGGCACCGATGAGTGTCGACCCGTGCGCTTCCGAGGATGCGTAGTACTCGTCGACGATCGGTCCCCACCAGTCGATCATCTGCTTCTTGATCTGCACCGGACACGGCGCCGCGGCGTGCATCACCCGCTTGAGGCTGGATAGGTCATACGAATCACGAACGCTCTGAGGCAGTTTCAGCATCCGGACGAACATCGCCGGGACGAACTGGCCATGGGTAACCCGGTGGCGCTGGATCGCGTCAAGGGTGCCCTCGGGGTCGAACTTCTCCATCACCACCGTGGTGATGCCACCGGCCTGAATGGTCATCGACCATACCGACGGTGCGGTGTGGTAGAGCGGGGCCGGGCTCAGGTAGACCGCGTCCGGATCCAGCCAGAACCCGACCAGGGCCGACATCATGCCCGGCGCCTGGTCCGGCGGGACATGCGGCAGTTCGCGTTTGATCCCTTTGGGCCGGCCGGTGGTGCCCGAGGAGTACTGCAGCAGGTCGCCCTCGATTTCGTCGTCGATCGGGGTATCCGGCTGTCCTTCAACGCATTCCGGGTAACGCTCCCAGCCCGGGAGGTCGCCTTCTTCGTCAGGACTAGCGATCAGCAACAGATCCGGTAGGCCGCCCGGTAGATGCTCGGCCAGGCCCGCGCAGACTTCCCTCAGCGCCGCCGACCCGATGATCGCCTTGGCGTTGCTGTTGTCGATGATGTAGGCGGCTTCGGCTGCCGTCAGGTGGGTGTTGATCGGCACGTAGTACAAGCCACTGCGCCGAGCCGCCCACATGACCGCGTGGTTGTGCTCGTTGTTCTCCATCAGGATCGCGACGCTGTCGCCTTCGCGCAGACCGGCCTTGCGGAACCGGTGTGCCAGCCGGTTGGCGCGAGCCTCGAGGTCGTCGAAGGTGACGACCGTCCCGGACGGATAGAGGATGACAGCAGGTTTGTCGGCGCCGATATAGGGGCGTATCTGCATGCGCCGACTGTACCGCCGCCGAAGTTGACGGGTGTTAAGTGGCCCGAAGACCGGTCCTCATCAGGCGTCAGCCGTGCGGCGCCTCAGAGATCTTGCTGTCCGGCTTGCCCAGCGTCTGGCAGTAGGTCTGCGCCGACAAACGCGTCGCGGAAATCTCCAAGGTGGTCGGGTCTTGGCCGCTCTTGTCCTTCAGCATTTTGCTGATCTCGTCGTTCTGCTTCTTCTCATCCTGGGTGGTGAAGTCCTTGCACTTGGTGTCGCCACCGGTGTTGATCACCTGCGACGCGGAGCATCCACTGAACAGAATTCCAGCCGCGGCAACCACAATCGTGAGCGCGGAGGGTGTCTTGGACTTCACAGACTTCATTGTCGGCCTTCCAGGAGGGGTGTTAGCTAGCTATACACACAAGCGTGCGCTCCCAAACACCCGACGGGAATCGAGGCATGGCGTTTGCCACGAAGCCCACTAAAGAAATCGGGCCGGCGCGTCTTGCGCGCCAGCCCGATTCACCGTGTTCTAGGGGGTCTTAGCCCGCCTTAGTCGGACTCCGCCAGCCGCTGCTTGAGCGCCTCGAACTCGTCCTTGACGCCGGTGGGCAGCTTGTCGCCGACGAACTCGAACCACTCCTCGATCAACGGCAGTTCCTCGCGCCATTCGGCCGCGTTGACCGCCAGCGCCTTGGTCACGTCGCCGCCCTCGATGTCGAGCCCGTCCAGGTCGAGGTCCTCGGCCGTCGGCACGATACCGATCGGGGTGTCCTGACCGCCGGCCTGGTGTTCGATGCGGTCGACGATCCACTTGAGCACCCGGCTGTTCTCGCCGAAGCCCGGCCACAGGAAGCCGCCACCCTCGTCGCGACGGAACCAGTTGACGAAGAACACCTTTGGCAGCTTGGAGTCATCGGCGTTCTTGCCCAGGTCGATCCAGTGCTGGAAGTAGTCACCGACGTGGTAGCCCAGGAACGGCAGCATCGCCATCGGGTCGCGGCGCACGGTGCCGACCTTGCCCTCGGCCGCGGCGGTCTGCTCGCTGCCCATGGTGGCGCCCATGAAGACGCCGTGCTGCCAGTCGCGAGCCTGAGTCACCAGCGGCACGGTCGTCTTGCGGCGCGCGCCGAACAGGATGCCGGAAATCGGCACACCCTCCGGGTCGTCCCACTCGGGCGCCAGAATGGGGCACTGCGACATCGGGGTGCAGTACCGCGAATTCGGGTGCGCCGCTTTGGTATCCGACTCGCGCAGGATCCAGTCGTTGCCCTTCCAGTCGATCAGGTGGTCGGGCTCGCCTTCCAGACCCTCCCACCAGACGTCGTTGTCATCGGTGAGCGCGACGTTGGTGAAGACGGTGTTGCCCGCCTCCATGGTGCGCATCGCGTTCGGGTTGGACTTCCAGTTCGTGCCCGGCGCGACGCCGAAGAAACCGAATTCGGGGTTGACGGCGTAGAGCCGGCCGTCCTTGCCGAACCGCATCCAGGCGATGTCGTCGCCGAGGGTTTCGGCGCGCCAGCCCGGAATGGTCGGCTGCAGCATCGCGAGGTTGGTCTTGCCGCACGCCGACGGGAAGGCCGCGGCGAAGTAGTAGGCCTTGTTCTCCGGGGAGATCAGCTTGAGGATCAGCATGTGCTCGGCGAGCCAGCCCTCGTCGTGCGCCATCGCCGAGGCGATACGCAGCGAGTAGCACTTCTTGCCCAGCAGCGCGTTACCGCCGTAGCCCGAGCCGTAGCTCATGATCTCGCGGGTCTCCGGGAAGTGGGTGATGTATTTGGTGTCGTTGCACGGCCACGGCACGTCCTTTTGGCCCGGCTCCAGCGGGGCGCCAACGGAGTGCAGCGCCTTGACGAAGAATCCGTCGTCGCCGATCTTCTCCAGGGCGGCCTTGCCCATCCGGGTCATCACCTTCATCGAGATGACGACGTATTCGGAGTCGGTGATCTCCACACCCAGCTTGGGGTCGTCGGCGCCGAGCGGGCCCATGCAGAACGGCACCACCCACATCGTGCGACCGCGCATGCAGCCGCGGTACAGCTCGGTCATGGTGGACCGCATCTCGGCCGGGTCCGTCCAGTTGTTGGTCGGGCCGGCGTCGATCTCGCGCTCGGAACAGATGAAGGTCCGGGACTCCACCCGCGCCACGTCGGATGGGTCGGACAGCGCCAGGTAGGAATTGGGGCGCTTCTCTTCGTTCAGTTTCTTCAAGGTGCCGGCCTCGACCAGTTGGGCGGCCAGCCGGTTGAACTCCTCGTCGGAGCCGTCAGCGAACACAACCCGGTCGGGCTGCATCAGCTCGGCAGCCTCCTCTACCCACGCCAGCAGCCCCCGATGATTGGTGGGTGCGGTCTCCAGACCGGGAATGGTCGCTGAGGTCATCGAACTCTCCTGAATTCATCTCCGTACGTGTGGGCATATTGTGAATGCGTATGCAGTGGCCCACACAAATATTGACATGGTGGCGTTAGCTACAGGCTATCGCGATCGCCTTGCTGGGGAAGGCCCGGGCGGGTATAAGCCTTCTCACATCAACGATTCAGAAGCGCCAAAAAGGTCAAGAATTGTCCTCATCCGCGCTCCTCGGGGCCGATTTAGCGGTTTCGGCCCCGTCGGCGTCGTCGGCGGGGCCATGGGGTTGAGGTATACCCGGTTGTCCAAGTTCTGCACGCACCGCATCCAGCGCCGCCGCAACGATGGGCATCTCGCGGTCCCGGGCCGCGGCGGCGCGGGCCGCGGCGATGGCATGCTCGCGCAGTTCGGTGTCAATGGCGCCAACCTGCTCCGACACCTGCTCGTTCTCGGCCTCCTCGCGGACAACGAGCCCGGTGCTCAGCAGCGACTCGGCGGCCAGCACGCGGGTCGCGACCAACTCCTCGACCACCGACCGCAGCGACGAGGTCAGATCGCCCACCCAGCGGTCCAGCAATGCGCGGTCATGCAGCAGGGCCCGCAGGTTGACCACCAGGAAGGTGACCGCGAGACCGACCGCGACGCACGCCACGGCGCCGGCGATCTCTACTGCCGGATTCAGCCGCCGGGCGACGCCGGCCACCAACCGGCTGAGCGTCAGCGCGACGCCCACCCCGAACCCGACTCCCAACAGCATCATCAGCCAGGTCTCCTGGCGCCGCGATTTCAGCGGCGGAGGCGCGACGTCGACCGCCGGCAGCTGGTCGACGGGCGGTAACTCCATCGGCATGTCCAGCTCGCGCGCGAGGTCGTCGAGGTGGGTGGTGGTGCCTTCGTAGACCTCGACGACCACCTCGGCGGCCCGGCCCCGCGCGTACGCCTCGAACCCGCCCATGTCTCGCCGGGGCAGACGGGCGGCGTCTTGTTGCAGTTCGCTGCGCACCGACGAGCAACGGTTCAGCGCGAGGTGCGACAGCTGGACCCGCGCCTGCTGGATCTGGCCGCGCGAGGTGATGGTGCGCTCGGATTTCAGTTGGCGACGCTCCCGCAGGGCGGTGCTGCGCTCCTCGCGCAGCGCGTCCACCCGGGCCCGCCGGCCGGCGCCGTCCGCGTCGCGGTCGAACCGCTGCGCGACCGTATGAAGCCGGGATTCCCAGGCGCGCAACCGATTTCGCCGCTCGACATCAGAAACGGCAAGCTGCGCCGAAACCGTGTCGACCAGTTCGTCCAGCCGCGACTCGCCCAGTTCGGGCGCGGCGGCCACACCTATCCACGGCACCTGGGCGTAGCGCGGCGCATGTGCGGCCAGCAGGTCGCGGTTGGCGCTGAGCGTGTCGCGCCAGGCGCGGTGCACGTCGATCTTGGACACCACGCCGACCACTACGTCGGTGTGCTCGGCGGCGGCGTCCAGCAGTGCACAGTCCGATTCGGTCAGGTGGGCGGCCGCGGAGACGACGAACACCACCGCCATCGGCGCCTCTCCGGACCGCAGATCCATCGACTCGACGAATTTGTGCTGGGGCAGCCGCTCACCCAGCGCGGTGACCACCCCGGTCACACCGGCCATCCATGGGCCGGTCACCACCACGACGTCGTGGCGGCTGATGGCGGGCGCATCCAGCTGCGGCCCGATCGCCGTCACCAGTTCGTCGACCTGGGCCGCCGAATCGCCAGAAGCCTTGTCGCTCACCATGACTCCCGGGTCCGCGACCACAGCCGCAGTGATCCTCGGGCGATGTCGCCAGCACAGGCGCGGTGCAACTCGCTCACCGATCCGCGGCCGTAGCGCTGCCACCGCACCGCCCGCGGCAGGTGATCGGCCGGATCGTCGCACCCGCCGACGACATGCCCGGCCGCCTCGGCCACCTCGACCGCGGCGGCCATCCGCGCGATCACCGTGTCGTCGCGGGACAGGAACCCGCTGACCTGCTCGCCGATCCCGGCAGTGCCAACGGCCAGGGCCTCCAACTCCGCGATGGCCCCGAGCATCCGCTGGTAGCGCACCTCGGCGCCGAGGGCCGACAACGTGGCGATGACCGCATCGATGCCACTCATCCGGCGCAGCAGCGCGCGGACCTGTGTTGGCGTGCTGCCCCGGCGCACCGCGGCAATACCCAGCGCGGTGCCGAACAGGTCCAGGGTGTCCAGCAGTTGCTGACGCGCGTCCGTCGGCACCGGGTTATCGGCCGCCACGAACCCCTCGAAGGAGCCGTCCAGGCAAGCGGAGCCGCCGGGATGGGCGGCCAGCGCCTGCAACGCCGACCACGACGTGCCGCCCAGCCCCTCGATCGCGGCAACGGCCAGCAAAGCGTTCATCGGTTCGAACCGCACTCCGACGAGCTCGGCGAGCTCGGCACACCGCGTCCGCGCGGTCGCGAGCGGCCCGGTCCCGGTGCGGCCCGCCAGCGGGCCGGTCAGATCGGCCTTGTTGAGCACGGCCAGCACCGGGCACCCAGCGATCGCGATCGCGTCGGCGTCCTCGGGTTTGACCACCTCGGCGATCACCTGGACGACCAAGTCGGCCTCGCCCGCGGATGGCATCACGGTGATTCCCGACACGGTCGCGGCCTGTGCCAGCGCGCGTGCCACGGTGCTGCGGCCCACCCCCTGGCGTCCGCGGACCGCCACCGCCAGCGGTGCGGCGGCTTTGTCGGCAATCGCGCTCACCCGCGCGTCGGCACACCCGCCAGCAAATCGCGCCAGCTCGTCGACGAAAACTTGGTGCCCCCGTACCTTCATGTCTTGCCTGCTCGATCCGATTGGCCGGCTTCCCCACCCCGGCGTTGCTCCCGCCGACTGCGGGGTCATCGCCAGCGCCAGGCCCGTTTGCCGGGCAGCCGATCGGGCCCCACCGAATAGTGGCACTTGCGTCACCGAGTTGCGAGCCACCGCTTATCTGTTACCAGTTGAAGGCAACTGTTGGGTATCAATCTGGACCAGGAGCGGCTACATCGGGGGTTCATGGGCCACGATGGACAAATGCATGCGCAACCCGGGGTCGGGACGTGTCCTGATGCACCGGTGGAGGTGGGAGCCGGCCTGGAGATTGAAGAAGGCATGACGCCAGCGCCAGAGTCTTCCGGTTCGGGTGCCCCTCAACGGGGCTATCTGCCGGCCACAAGTTTCCGCTCCAGGCGCTCCACCCTGTCCGGCACCCAGCGGGAGACCTGGGACCGGCTGTGGCCGACAGTGGGCCTGTCCGAAATCCCGAGCCGCTTTGAACCGCTGGACACGCGTGCCTGGTTTGGCCGGGAGGCGCCGCTGGTGCTCGAGATCGGCTGCGGCAGTGGCATATCGACGCTGGCGATGGCGCGCGACGAACCTGAAATCGACGTGATCGCGGTGGAGGTTTACCGGCGGGGCCTGGCCCAGCTGCTGTGCGCGATCGACCGCGAGCAGGTGCCCAACATCCGGTTGATCCGCGGCAACGGGATCGACGTGCTGCAGCATCTGATCGCACCGGCGTCGCTGACCGGAGTTCGTGTCTATTTCCCCGACCCGTGGCCGAAGGCACGCCATCACAAGCGCCGCTTCCTGCAACCGGCCACGGTTGGCCTGATCGCGGACCGGTTACTCCCCGGTGGTGTCCTGCACGCCGCGACGGACCACCCCGGCTACGCCGAGCAGATCGCCGAAGTCGGCACCGGCGAACCCCGGCTGAGTCGCGCCGATCCCGGCAGCCGGCTGCCGATCTCGATCGTCCGCCCTACCACCAAATACGAGATGAAAGCCCAAGAAGCGGGCAGCTCCGTATCCGACTTCATCTGGAAAAGACGATGAGTATGAGCCTCGCAGAACAAACGGCCGCCGCGGAATCCGCCGCTTCACCGGCGGCGCCGTCCAGCGACGACCTGAGCCTCGATACGCCGGCCCAGCGCGTGCTGCTGGTATGGGACGCTCCCAACCTCGACATGGGCCTGGGCTCGATCCTGGGCCGGCGCCCGACAGCCCTGGAACGTCCCCGTTTCGACGCGCTCGGTCGCTGGCTGCTGGCGCGCACGGCCGAGGTCAGCAGCGGCCGTCCGGGCGTCGTCGTCGAACCCGAGGCCACCGTGTTCACCAACATCGCTCCGGGTAGCGCCGACGTGGTTCGACCGTGGGTGGACGCGTTGCGCAACGTGGGATTCGCGGTCTTCGCCAAGCCGAAAATAGATGAAGACAGCGATGTCGACCGGGACATGCTCGAGCACATCGATCTGCGGCGTCGAGAAGGCCTCGCGGCGCTGGTTGTGGCATCCGCTGACGGCCAAGCGTTCCGTCAGCCGCTGGAAGAAATCGCACGCGACGGGGCCGCTGATGTGATCCCTGTCCAGGTGATCGGATTTCGCGAACACGCGAGTTGGGCACTAGCGTCGGATACCTTGGACTTCGTTGACCTGGAGGACATCGAAGGTGTCTTCCGGGAACCGTTGCCGCGGATCGGCCTAGATTCGCTGCCTGACCGGGGGGCATGGCTGCAGCCGTTCCGGCCGCTGGCCGCGCTATTGACCACGCGTGTGTGACACTGGAAAACCAATGCGCGGGTCGCTGTTAGTGATCCAGTAAGGAGCTTAGGTGTTCGCCTGGTGGGGTCGAACTGTGTACCGCTACCGATTCATCGTAATCGGGGTCATGGTGGCTCTGTGCCTTGGCGGAGGCATCTTCGGGATGAGCCTGGGTAAGCACGTCACGCAGAGCGGTTTCTACGACGACGGCAGTCAATCCGTCAAGGCTTCGATACTGGGCGACAAGGTCTATGGCCGCGATCGCACCAGCCACGTCGTCGCCAGCTTCACCGCCCCCGACGGGAAAACCGTCGATGACCCCGCATGGCGGGAAAAGATCGTCGCCGAACTCAACAAGCTGAAAAGCGACCATCCGGATCAGATCGTCGGCTGGGCCGGCTGGTTGGCAGTGCAAAACCCCGCCGACGCTCCCTCGCTCATCAAGGGGATGGTGAGCGAGGACAGAAAGCACACCTTCGTCAGCATCCCGCTGAAGGGCGATGACGACGACACCATCCTCAATAACTACAAGGCCGTCGCACCCGACCTGCAAAAGCTCGATGGCGGCACGGCCCAACTCGCCGGCCTTGAGCCGATCGCCAACGCTCTGACCGGCACCATCGCCACCGACCAGCGGCGCATGGAGGTCCTTGCGGTGCCGCTGGTGGCGGTGGTCCTTTTCCTGGTCTTCGGGGGCGCAATCGCCGCTGGCCTGCCTGCCATCGTGGGCGGACTGACTATCGCGGGCGCAATAGGCATCCTGCGGCTCGCCACCATGTTCGGGCCGGTGCACTTTTTCGCCCAGCCGGTGGTCTCGCTGGTCGGATTGGGCCTAGCGATCGACTACGGGCTTTTCATCGTGAGCCGATTCCGGGAAGAGATCGCCGAGGGCTACGACACCGAGGCCGCCGTGCGGCGCACGGTCATGACGGCCGGGCGCACGATCGCGTTCTCGGCGGTGCTGATCATCGCGTCGAGCGCCAGCCTGCTGGTGTTGCCGCAGGGCTTCGTGCATTCGCTGACCTACGCGATCTTCGCCGCGGTGGGACTCGCGGCGCTGCTGTCGATCACGTTCCTGCCGGCCTGCCTGGGCATCCTCGGTCGCCACGTCGACGCGCTGGGAGTGCGGACCGCCTTCCGGGTGCCGTTCCTGCGGAATTGGAAGTACTCGCGGGCCTACCTCAACTGGCTCGCGGACCGGCTGCAGAAGACCAAGACCCGAGAAGAAGTAGAGGCCGGCTTCTGGGGCAAGCTGGTCAACTGGGTGATGAAGCGGCCGCTGGCGTTCGCCATCCCGATCGCCGTCGGCATGATCCTGCTGGTCATCCCGCTGGGCAACCTGTCGTTCGGCGGCATGAGCGAAAAATACCTGCCGCCCAATAATCCCGTGCGCCTGGCACAGGAGCACTTCGACAAGCAGTTCCCGGGATACCGGACCGAGCAGCTGACGGTGGTGATCGAGAGCAACAACCACAGCAAGGTCACCGACCAGCAGGTTGCCGATATCCGCAGCAGAATCGCGGGGATCAACGGGTTCACCGACAAGACGTGGGAGGAACGGCCGTGCCCGACCATTGCCGGCAACCCCTGCGTCCCCGGTCCGAACGGGGCAACGGTGCCCAAAGACGACTCGGTGCGGGTGATCCAGAACGGCCTCGTCAACAAAAATGATGCCGCGAAGAAGATCGACGATCTGCGGGCGATAAACCCGCCGAAGGGCATCACCCTGCTGGTCGGCGGCACGCCGGCGCTGGAGCAGGACAGCATCCACAGTTTGTTCGACAAGGCTCCGCTGATGCTCGTGCTGTTGCTGACCGCCACCATGTTGTTGATGTTCCTGGCGTTCGGATCGGTGGTGTTGCCGGTCAAGGCGGCGGTGATGAGCGCGCTGACGCTCGGGTCGACGATGGGCATCCTGACGTGGATCTTCGTCGACGGGCACTTCTCGACATGGCTGAATTTCACGCCGACTCCGCTGATGGTGGTGGTGATCGCGCTGGTCGTCGCGGTGGGCTTCGGTCTGGCCACCGACTACGAGGTGTTCCTGGTGTCCCGAATGGTCGAGGCGCGCGAGCGTGGCATGTCGACCGCGGAGGCCATCCGGATCGGTACCGCGACCACCGGGCGCCTGATCACGGCCGCCGCCCTGGTGCTCGCCGTGGTCGCTGGTTCATTCGTGTTCTCCGACCTTGTGCTGATGAAGTATCTGGCGTTCGGTCTGATGGCGGCGCTGCTGCTGGACGCGACCGTGGTGCGGATGTTCCTGGTGCCCTCGGTGATGAAGCTGCTCGGCGACGACTGCTGGTGGGCCCCGCGCTGGGCCCGGCGGCTGCAGAACCGCATCGGGTTGGGCGAGATCGACCTGCCCGACGAGCGCAAGCGGACCACCGTCAACGGCCGTGCGGTCCGGCCGCCGGTCGCGGCCAGCCTGGTCGCCGCGAAACCGCGTGCACCGCACGATCCCACGCACCCCGGCGCGCCCCCGGACCCGTCGCGCGCCACCCGTTCGGGTCCGGCGAGCCAGCCTGAGCTTCGGCCCGCCGCGGAGCTGCCCCCGGGTCCCAGCGCCGCCCGCACTCAGTCCAGGCCCAGCCAGCCGACGGAAGCCAAGACGACGCGCTTCTCGCTGCCGGGCAACTCCGAGGCCAGCGCCGCGCGGCCACCGGCACCGGCGCCGGCCGCACCTCCGCCACCCGCACCCCCGCCACCCGCACCGCCGCCATCGGCCGGTGAGACGCGAGCCATGCCGATCCCGGGTAACCACGAGAACAAGGGCGACCCGGCCGACCCCACCACGGCTCTCCCGGTCATGCGGTCGGAGGGCAACGACTCCGATGCCGCCACCGAGAAGCTGAATGCCAGCGGGCAGGGCGACAACGGCGAGAACCCGCGTCCGCGCCGTCGCGCGGGCGGCGGGCTGTCCGCGCAGGATCTGCTGCGCCGCGAGGGACGGCTATAGACCCGCTCGGCTCCTAGTCGGGCCCCTTCTCCGGGCTGTCCGGCTTTGCCTTGAGCAGCGCCGTATCCTCGGCGTCCTCGGTCTGCTTTTCGACTTCGGCGGAGGGGTCGGGGGCCAGCAACACCTGCATCGCGTTGTTGAGGAACGCGACTGTCGGCACGGCCAGCAAGGCTCCGACAATCCCGGCAAGCACACCGCCGGTGGAAATCGCCAGCACCACCCCGAGCGGGTGAATGGAGACCGCGCGCCCCATCACCAGCGGCTGCAGCAGATGCGACTCGATTTGATTGATCACGATCAGCAAGCCGAGCGTGAGCAGCGCGTAGACGATCCCCTTGGCCAGCAGTGCAACCACCACGGCCACCAACCCCGAAATCAGGGCACCGATCAGCGGGATGAAGGCACCGAGAAACACCAGCGACGCCAACGGCAGCGCCAGCGGGACGCCCATGATGGCCAGCCCGGTACCGACACCGGCCGCGTCGGTGAGGGCCACCAGGAAGGTGGCCCGCACATAGGCGATCAGCGACCCGTATCCGGCACGGCCGGCTTCCATAACCCGGTCGCGCACGTGGACCGGGAACATCTTGGTCACGTATTGCCAGATGTTGCGGCCGCCGTAGAGGAAGAAAATCAAGGTGAACAGCACCAGCACCGCGGCCGTGAGCATTTCGGTGAGGGTAGCCGCGGTGGACAGCGCCCCGCTGGTCAGCTTCGCCTGATTGTTGTGCAGCGCCTGGATCGCGGCATTGCCCGCGTTGGTGATCTGCTCACTGCGCAGATGCGCCGGCCCTTCGATCAACCACTCGCGGGTGCTGTCGATGCTGCGGGTGACCTGCTCGGTCAGATCGGGTAGCCCGACGACGAACTGGGTGATGACGAAGGTGAGGACACCGCCGAGCAGCGCGAATCCGCCCAGCAACACCAGCGCGACCGCGCCGCCGCGCGGCAGGCCCCGCCGGTCCAGCCAGTCCACGGCCGGTACCAGCAGGGCGCTGATCATCAGGGCCAGCAGCACCGGGACGACGATGATCTCGAGCCTCGCCACCACCCACAGGAAGGCGACGCCCGCGGCCAGGATGACCAGCAAACGCCACGCCCAGGCTGCCGTCTTGCGGACAAGGGGTTCGACGGAAGCGTCGTCGGTGTTTGCCGGCATCCGGCCAGCCTATCTGGCGCCCTCGGCCTCGGGGGCCCTCCGCACGCGCTCGGAGGACCGTCGAGAGGCCTGTTTGGGCGGTTGCGCCTGGCACGATCCGGTTACGAGGGCGACACGCTCGGAGTTGCGCCTTGATGGTGGTGCCACCTGCGCGGTTACCCTAAAACACGTGTCGCACGACGCACCCATCCGCAACCTCCGCTTCCCGGGCGGCGGTGCGTTCGCCCGTGAGGGTGAGCTGCCCGCCTCCGCCTGCGGGGGCCAGACGCCGCGGGGCAAGTACTGGTGGGTGCGCTGGGCGGTCCTGGGCCTGGTCGCGATCGTGCTGGCCGTCGAGGTTGCCCTGGGCTGGGATCAGCTGGCCAAGGCTTGGACGAGCCTGTTCCAGGCCAACTGGTGGTGGTTGCTCGCGGCCGTCCTGGCGGCGGCCGCATCGATGCACAGCTTCGCCCAGATCCAGCGCACTTTGCTGAGGTCGGCCGGGGTGCATGTGAAGCAAGCGCGCTCCGAGGCCGCGTTCTATGCCGCCAATTCGCTGAGCACCACGCTGCCCGGCGGCCCGGTGCTGTCGGCGACGTTTTTGCTTCGCCAGCAACGCATTTGGGGCGCCTCGACCGTGGTGGCGTCCTGGCAGCTGGTGATGTCGGGTGTGCTGCAGGCGGTGGGATTGGCGCTGCTCGGGTTGGGCGGTGCTTTCTTCCTGGGTGCCAAGAACAACCCCTTCTCGTTGTTGTTCACGCTCGGCGGCTTCATCGCGTTGTTGCTGCTTGCCCAGGCGGTGGCATCCCGGCCGGAGCTGATCGAGGGCATCGGCACCCGCGTGCTGTCGTGGTCCAACTCGGTTCGCGGCAAGCCGGCCGACTCCGGCCTGGCGAAGTGGCGCGAGACCCTGATGCAGCTCGAGTCGGTCAGCCTGGGCCGACGCGACTTGGGGGTGGCGTTCAGCTGGTCGATGTTCAACTGGATCGCCGACGTGGCCTGCCTCGCCTTCGCGGCCTACGCGGCCGGCGACCATGCGTCTGTCGCCGGCCTGACGGTGGCCTACGCGGCCGCACGCGCCGTCGGCACGATTCCGCTGATGCCGGGCGGGTTGTTGGTCGTCGAAGCGGTGCTGGTGCCCGGCCTGGTGTCCAGCGGTATGTCGTTGCCCAACGCCATCTCGGCCATGCTGCTCTATCGGCTGATCAGCTGGCTGCTCATCTCCGCTGTCGGCTGGGTCGTGTTCTTCCTCATGTTCCGCACCGAAAGCACGGGCGGCTCCGACGACGATTCACCGACCGGCCCGCTGCCCGCGTTAGAGCCTCATCTGCGGCGCTGGAACGATCCCGCGAGTGAGGCCGCGCTGCAGGGTCCGTTACCGCCACCCGACCCCAGAGGCGTCGGCTAGCCGACGTTGTTCTGCCGCGACGGGCCAGGAAGCGCGCCGCCCGGCGCGGTCGCTGCGGGCGGGGTCCCCGGCGTTCCGCCGGACGGCAATCCGCCCAGGCCAGCTGCGGGCGCAGCGGGCAGCCCGCCGGCACCCTGCGTCTGCTGCATCATGCCCATGGCCTGGGGGATGCTGATCGGCAGCTTGCACTGCGCCGACATATTGGTCAGCGGCTGTGCGATCGACGTCATGTCGAGGGCCACCTTGGGGTTGGCCTCGAAGTAGGACTTCAGCGAGGTGACCGACTGTGGACCGGCCTGCTGCTGCAGCATCGTGGTCATCGACTGGTTTGTCTGCGGATGTGAGTCCAGGTAGTCGCCCATCGACTTGGAGACCGATCCGATCGTCCGGGCGACTTCGCTGGCCGCGCACGGGTCGTTGGCACCCGTCGCCGGCGGCCCGGCCATGAGTGCAACAGCCGCGGTTGGCACTGCGGTGGCGATCAACCCTGCGATGAGCCTGCGCCGTGTGGTTGCGACGTCTTTCTTGAAGCCTGTCTTCATGCCTGAACTCCTGACGGTTTGCCGCGGCCGCCGATTACGGCGGAGGGCAAACGGCTGCGATCGCAGACCTCATGCATTGCGGGGTTCCCCAGAGCCCCCGCGCGGCCCAGCGATATCCTGCCATCCGGGCCAGTGCCCTGCCAGCTGGTGTGACGGAGATCCTGCTTGGTCACCGGTTCGCAACGACTTGGCCGCGTCTTGGCTACAGAGGCGTATGCGCAGCTCACGAATTCGTTAAGCCCAACTAATACATAGGCTGCTGCGGTATTCTCGCCAGCACGCGTAAGCGAGAAAACTCGGGGAGCCTGAAATCCAGCAGTTTATGATGCGCCTCAGTCGCAGCCTGCGCAGGTACCGATGGTTGGTCTTCGCAGGCTGGTTGCTGACATTGGTCCCGGCGATCTATTTGGCCATGACGCAGTCGGGGAATCTCACCGGCGGCGGTTTCGAAGTGGCCGGCTCGCAGTCACTGAGGGTCCACGATCAGCTCGAGGAGCAGTACCACGACCTCGGGGCGTCCTCGTTGGCGCTGGTGGCGGCCCCCCGTCCCGACGCCAGCTACGAGGACATGAACAACGCAGTGGCTCAACTGCGACAGATTGCCGGCGAATTCCCCGGCGTCACGGAAAAAACGAATCCCGCGCAGCGCCCGCCGCAACCCGACCGGCCCTATGTGCTGACGCTGCGGCTGGACGCCCGCAACGCTCAAACCAGCGATATCGCCAAGCGGCTACGCCAGCAGGTCGGCGTCAAGGGCGACCAATCCGGGCAGACCGCGGAGGGCCGGGTGCGCCTCTATGTCATCGGGCAGGGTGCGCTCAGCGCCGCCGCGGCGGCGAACACCAAACATGACATCGCCGAGGCGGAGCGCTGGAATCTGCCGATCATCTTGATGGTCCTGCTCGCGGTGTTCGGCTCGCTGGCCGCCGCGGCGATACCGCTGGCCCTCGGCGTCTGCACGGTCGTGGTGACCATGGGCCTGGTCTACTTTTTGTCGGCCTACACCGCGATGTCGGTGTTCGTGACCTCGACGGTGTCGATGTTCGGCATCGCGCTCGCCGTGGACTATTCGCTGTTCATCCTGATGCGGTTCCGCGAGGAACTGCGTGCCGGGCGCGAGCACCGCGAAGCGGTGGATGCCGCGATGGCCACCTCCGGGCTGGCGGTGGTGCTGTCCGGGATGACCGTCGTCGCCTCGCTCACCGGGATCTACCTGATCAACACCCCGGCGCTGAAATCGATGGCTACCGGCGCGATTCTGGCCGTCGCGGTCGCAATGCTGACATCGACGACCTTGACGCCCGCGGTGCTGGGGACGTTCGGCCGCGCGGCCGCCAAGAGGTCCGCGCTGCTGCACTGGTCGCGCCGACCGGAGAGCACACAGTCCCGGTTCTGGAATCGCTGGGTCGGATCGGTGATGCGCCGGCCGTGGATATCGTCACTGGCGGCGACCGCGGTACTGCTCCTGATGGCGGCACCGGCGGCATCGATGGTGCTGGGCAACAGCCTGCTGCGCCAGTTCGACTCCTCGCACGAGATCCGCGCCGGGGTCGCCGGGGCATCCCAAGCGCTCGGGCCCGGCGCGCTGGGCCCGGTTCAGGTGCTGGTCAGTTTTCCCGACGGCGGTGCGTCGGCACCCGACCACAGCCAGGCGTTGGCCGCCATCCGGCAGCGAATGACGCAGGCCCCCAACATCGTCTCGGTGACCCCGGTGCAGTTCGCCGATGACAACACCAGCGCTTTGCTGTCCGCGGTGTTGTCGGTCGATCCCGAGGACATGGGTGCCCGCCACACCGTCGACTGGATGCGCGCCCAGCTACCCATGGTTGCCGACGAGGGGACGGCGCGCGTCGACGTCGGCGGCCCGACCGCGTTGATCAAGGATTTCGACGACCGGGTTTCGGCGACCGAGCCACTGGTGTTGCTGTTCGTCGCGCTGATCGCGTTCGTGATGCTGTTGCTGTCGATCCACTCGGTGTTCTTGGCGTTCAAGGGCGTCCTGATGACATTGCTGTCGGTGGCCGCCGCCTACGGAAGCCTGGTGATGGTCTTCCAATGGGGCTGGCTGAAGGATCTCGGCTTCGCCCAGATCACGTCGATCGATAGCACCGTGCCCCCGCTGGTGCTGGCGATGACGTTCGGGTTGTCGATGGACTACGAAATCTTCCTGCTCACCCGCATCCGGGAACGCTTCCTGCGTACCGGGAACACCCGGGATGCCGTCGCGTACGGCGTGAGCACCAGCGCGCGCACCATCACCAGCGCCGCCCTGATCATGATCGCGGTGTTCATCGGCTTCGCGTTCGCCGGCATGCCGCTGGTCGCCGAAATCGGGGTGGCCTGCGCGGTCGCGATCGCGGTCGACGCGACCGTGGTGCGGCTGGTGCTGGTGCCGGCGCTGATGGCGATGTTCGCCCAGTGGAACTGGTGGCTGCCCCGATGGCTGGCCCGGGTGTTGCCGTCGGTCGACTTCGACCGGCCGCTGCCCGAGGTCGACCTCGCTGACGTCGTCGTCATTCCCGACGACATCTCGGCGCTGACAGCGCCCAGCGCGGACCTGCGGATGGTGCTCAAATCGGCCGCGAAGCTCAAGCACCTGGCGCCCGACGCCATCTGCGTGGCCGATCCGCTGGCGTTCAGCGGCTGTGGTCGCAACGCCAAGCTGACCGAGGAAACCCGCGGTCAGGGCCCCGGACAGATTCCGCACCAGGTCAACATCGACGAGGACGTCGTCGGCGTCGGCGTGGGCGCCGGCGAGTTGAGAACCGGCACCAACGGTAATTCGGCGGCCAAGAAGCTGGTCGACGGCCTGGCGTCCCGCAACAGCATCGCCCGGGCCATGCCGTGGGGCGACCGGCCCGTCCATCCCGTGACACTGTGGCGGGGGCGGTTGTCGGTTGCCATCGACGCGCTCGAGGCCCAGCGCATCTCCAAGGCCGGCACCGCTGACCGGCCGCATTACGCACGCCGCAGCCCGGTGGAAACCACCCATGTGCAATTGCCCACCGGGGATCGGCTGCAGGTCCCGACCGGCGCCGAGACGCTTCGTCTCAAGGGTTATCTGATCATGTGCCGTAACAGCAGCCGCGATTATGCCGAATTTGCTGACATGGTCGACACATTAGAACCCGAGACGGCTGCTGTGGTGCTCGCCGGAATGGACAGGTATTACTGTTGTCAACCACCCAGGCAGCAATGGATCGCCTCCGAGTTGGTCCGTCAACTCGCGGATCCGAATCCGTCCGATTCGCCTGACGATCTCGCGGAACCAGACGCCAAGGCAGACTGGGATGAGGTCCGGCAGCGCTGTCTGTCGGTGGCCGTCGCAATGCTGGAGGAGGCGAGGTGACGTTGGCAGCCGACCGACGCCGCGTTCCGCCGCAACAGCAGCCCGCCGCGGAGGGTCCCCCCCATGACTTCGATCAACCGGTCGAGTTCTGGCCGACGTCGGCCATCCGCTCGGCGCTGCAGGGCGGCGACATCGACACCTGGAAGCGGATTGCCGCCGCGCTGAAACGTGACCCGTTCGGCCGCACCGCCCGCCAGGTGGAGGAAGTCCTCGACGGCACCCGCCCCTATGGCATCTCCAAAGCGATGTGGGAGGTACTGGAGCGCGCTCGCACCCACCTGGAAGCCAACGAACGCACCGAGGTGGCCCGCCACGTGCGGCTGCTGATCGAGCGGTCCGGCCTGGCTCAGCAGGAGTTTGCGGCCCGTATCGGGGTGGCGCCCGAGGATCTGGCTACCTACCTCGACGGCAGCGTCAGCCCGTCGGCCTCGCTGATGATCCGGATACGCCGGCTGTCGGACCGGTTCGTGAAGGTCAAGTCGGAACCCTCGCCCGAATCCAACTGACCCCTCAGCGGGCGTTGATCGGCAGCACGTCGGACACCAGCCAGTCGCTGCCCCGCTTGATCAGTGCCACCCGCAATGCCGGCGCCGCCCGACTGGGCGGCTTACCCGGAGTGTTCTGGGTTACCCGCAGGATGATCGTCACGCTGGCCGCCGTGGGTCCGATCGCTTCGACTCCGGCCGCCAGTGTGGAGGCCTGCGCCGTGACGTTGTGCTGCACGAGATCGACGCTGGACTTCTGATACTCCTCCTTGAACGCGTCCGCGCGCTCCGGCACCATCATCGCCGCGGCCCGGTCTAGGGAGCTGGTCGGGGAACTCGGGGTGAACGACGCCATCGCCTCGGCCATCCCGCTGGCGACCTGGACCACGTCTCGCGAATCCTTCTTGAACTGGCGGTCCGTGCTCGTCCAGTGTGTGTATCCGGTCAGCACGGCAGCCGACAGGGCGACCGTGCACAGCAAGACAACGGCCAGCCGCAGCCCCGGCGCGTCGTCGTCGGTACCGACGCTGACCGAATCACGGCGCAGCAGCCAGAAATTGGCCCCCACCCCCTCGACGATCAGCACCAACAGCACCGAACACGCCGCGACCCACCACAGTGGCCAGTCGAGGATGACCCCGATCATCAGCAGCGCGCCGATTGTGGCCAGCGGCGCCAGGATGTCGAACGCCAGCAGCCGGCCCAGGTTTCTCATCGAATCGACTCCAGGTGAGAGATCATCAGCTTGCCGTCGACGTTGGAGACATCGAGGCGCAGGTTCCAGTGCACCGTCTGCGGTTTGGCGCCGACGTTCTCGCTGACCGATGTCGCGACCAGCATCACCGAATCCGTCCGGGTGGCGAACGGCGGCAGCTTGGTGGTGACCACCGGCCGCGCGATCCCGGGTTGGGTATCCAGGTCGTGGTGCACCGTCTCGATCGCCACCGCCTCGATCCGCCCGCTGCTTTGCGACTGCAGTTTCTCGACCACCTGCCGGTAGGGCTGCACCGTCGCGTCGAAATCGGTGTTGAGCTCGCCGACCGTCCCGTCATGCAGCCGCTGCAGGCTGGGGTCGACGTTCGTGCTGTTCATGTTGATCAGCACGCCCGTCCAGTCGGCGGCGGTTTGCATGACGCGGCTCAGGTAGGTGCGCTCGGCGGCCTCGTCGCGGTGGGTGGACCAGATGATTGCGACGAGCACGATCGCGGCGACCGACAGCACGCCGAGTACCGCCGAGGCGACGCCATACGGAGAAAGGATCACACCGTCGGCGGCTTCGGGTTCTGCGGCGCTGGCCTCGGCGTCCTGCGCGTCGGCAACATCGTCTTCGGTTGCTGGCTCGGTCTGTTCGCCCTCAGGCATGGGCGCGAGGGTACCCCGCCCCCGGTCGCGCTCGGCGCGGCAGGCGCCCGGCGCGCGGGAGATGGAAGGATGGCGGGGTGACGTATGCGGCCATCCGCTCGGGCCTCGACCTGAGCCATATCGACGAAAATGCCCGTCCCCAAGACGACCTGTTCGGTCATGTGAACGGTCGCTGGTTGGCCGAATACGAGATCCCTCCGGACCGCGCCACCGACGGCGCCTTCCGCACCCTGTTCGACCAGGCCGAAGAGCAGGTGCGCGACCTGATCATCGAAGCGAGCAACAGCAGCGCCGCAGCGGGCAGCGACCCGCAACGCATCGGCGACCTGTACGCCAGTTTCCTCGACGAGGACGCCGTCGAACGCCGGGGAACCCAACCGCTGCTCGACGAGCTGGCCACCATCGACGACGCCGCCGATTCGGCGGCATTGGCCGCGGCCGTCGGCGCCCTGCAGCGCACCGGGGTGGGCGGCGGCGTCGGCGTCTACGTGGACACCGACGCCAAGAACTCGACCCGCTACCTGGTGCACGTCAACCAATCCGGCATCGGGTTGCCCGACGAGTCGTACTACCGCGACGGGCAGCACGCCGAGGTGCTCACGGCCTACCCGGGCCACATCGCGCGAATGTTCAGCCTGGTGTACGGCGGGGACGCGAACGACCACGCCGATACCGCAACCCGCATCGTGGCGCTGGAGACCAAACTTGCTGCCGCACACTGGGATGTGGTCAAACGCCGCGACGCCGACCTGACCTACAACTTGCGCACCTTCGCGCAGCTGCAGACCGAAGGCGCGGGCTTCGACTGGACCGGCTGGGTCACCGCACTGGGCGGTGATCCCGAGACTGTTTCGGAAGTCGTTGTGCGCCAGCCTGATTACCTCACTGCCTTCGCTGCGTTGTGGGAAAGCGAAGACCTCGACGACTGGAAGCGCTGGGCGCGTTGGCGGTTGATCCGCGCCCGCGCCTCGTGGCTGACCGACGCCCTGGTTGCGGCGGACTTCGACTTCTATGGCCGCCTGCTGACCGGGACCGAGCAGATCCGGGACCGCTGGAAGCGAGGGGTTTCACTGGTGGAGAGCCTGATGGGCGATTCCGTCGGAAAGCTCTACGTGGACCAGCATTTCCCGCCGGACGCCAAGGCCCGCATCGACGCGTTGGTGGACAACCTGCAAGAGGCGTACCGGATCAGCATCAGCAACCTGGACTGGATGACGCCGCAGACCCGGGAGCGCGCGCAGACCAAGCTGCGCAAGTTCACCGCCAAGGTCGGCTACCCGTCGAAGTGGCGCGACTACTCTGCCCTGGTGATCGACCGCGACGACCTGTACGGCAACTACCAACGCGGGTACGCGGTCAACCACGACCGCGAGCTGGCCAAACTGGGTGGACCGGTGGACCGTGACGAATGGTTCATGACACCTCAGACCGTCAACGCGTATTACAACCCGGGGATGAACGAGATCGTCTTCCCCGCAGCGATTTTGCAGCCGCCGTTCTTCGACGCCCAAGCCGACGACGCCGCCAACTACGGCGGGATCGGCGCGGTGATCGGACACGAGATCGGGCACGGCTTCGACGATCAGGGCGCCAAGTACGACGGCGACGGCAACCTGGTCGACTGGTGGACCGACGACGATCGCAGCGAGTTCGGTACCCGGACCAAGGCGCTCATCGAGCAGTACGAGGCCTACATTCCCCGGGAACTCGACGGCGCCCACCACGTCAACGGTGCATTCACCGTCGGTGAGAACATCGGCGACCTGGGCGGGCTATCCATTGCCCTGTTGGCCTACCAGCTGTCGCTGCAGGGCGAGCCCGCCCCGGTCATCGACGGCCTGACCGGTGTGCAGCGGGTGTTCTACGGCTGGGCCCAGGTGTGGCGCACTAAATCTCGTGGGGCAGAAGCGATTCGACGGATAGCCGTGGATCCACATTCCCCGCCGGAGTTCCGGTGCAACGGTGTGATCCGCAACGTCGACGCCTTCTACGAAGCCTTCGACGTTGCCGAGGACGACGAGTTGTTCCTGGCGCCGGCGCGCCGGGTCAGGATCTGGAACTGACTCCCGCCAACGCCTCGATGCGAGCCGGCACGTGCTTGTGCCAGGGCGTTCCGGCATAGGAGTCACGCCACCCCGTCGACGTCAGCGCGTTCGGCGCGACGCCGGGGATGACGGTTTCCCCATCCTTGTGGATGTAGTCGAGCCCAAAACCGTTGGGCAGGGCCGCATGTCCGGCAAGCATCGTCTCGGTGATCTCGATGGTCGCCTCGGCGCTGCCGGCGGCGGTGGTGATGCGCACCCGACAACCGTCGACAAGCCCGAGGTTCTGGGCATCCTCGACGCTGACGCGCAGTGCTCCGTCGGCGTCGCGTTTGCGCCAGGACGGGTCGCGGATTATGTCGTTGGCGGTGTAGGCGCGCCGTTCGCCGACCGATAGCACGATGGGCAATTCCGACGTGGTGAGTTGCGGCGGCATGGCGGCCAGTGCCCGTAAGTCGTCCAGCATTTCGGGGATTTCGAGGGCGATCCGGTGATCGGCGTGGCTGATCAGCGCGAAGTCGTCCTCGTAGTTGTGCGCGGTGAACGTGACTCCCGACGGGCTGTTCAGGATGGCGTCGAACAGCGCGTTGCCGTCGGCGTGGCCGGCTCGCCGCACGGCCTCGGGGTAGGTCATCGCGGTCTTCTGGGCCAGCCCCCACACCGCGGCGGCTCCGGACATACCGTCGGGCAGCGTCGGCCCGAGGGTTTCGTAGAGCACGTACGGAGCCAGCCTCGCCACAGTCGGATTGGCGGCCACGGCGGTGAGAAACGCCTCGGCAAAAACCTGGCGACCCTGTTCGGCGGCCTCGCGCAGGGGCCGCAGGTCCGCCTCGCCGAGGACGCCGAGCGCGCGCACCAGCCGTGCCCAGATCTCCGGCTCGGGCAGCGTTCCCGGTAGTGGTTCGAGCAGCGGCCGGCGCAGGTGAAAGCCGTTGTGCGGGAACTCGAAATTGAAGAAGGTGGCTTCGGTCTTCTCGTATTGGGATGCCGCGGGCAACACGTAGTGAGCCAGCCTTGCCGTCTCGGTCATCGCCACATCGACGACCACCATCAGTTCCAGCGCCTGAAAAGCCGCCCGGCACGCCGTCGAGTCGGCCAGCGAGTGGGCGGGATTAGCGCTTTCGACGATCATCGCCCGGAACCGGTCCGGGTGGTCGGTGAGGATCTCCTCGGGCACGGCGTTGGAGGGCACCAGGCCGGCGATGATGGGTGCGCCGGTGACGGGGGTGCGCCCCGAAACCTGGCTGAACAGCAGCGCCAGCGACGAATGCAGGTGCTGGCCGCCCCTTTTCGCGAAGTTGCCGGTGAGAATCCAGAGCAGTTTGTTCAGGTAGGAACTCAGGGTGCTGTTGGGCGCCTGCTGAACTCCGAGGTCTTCGAATACCGAGACGCTCTCGGCGCTGGCGACGCGACGCGCCGCGGCCCGCAGCAGCTCTTCGTCCACCCCGCAGCGCAGCGCGTAGTCGCCGACCGGGACGTCGCGCAGCGCGTCGCGCACGGTGTCGACGCCGTGCACGTGCTCGGCCAGAAATGCTTCGTTACAAAGGTTTTCCTGAACGAGGATTGCGGCCAGGGCGGCCAGGCACCAGGCGTCGGTGCCCGGCTGCACCCGCAAGTGGAGATCGGACATCTTCGCGGTGTCGGTGACGACGGGGTCAATCACGATCATCGCCCGGTTGGGGTCCTTGGCGATCTCGTTGAGCACCACCCGAGCTCGGGGAAAGCTCTGTGACATCCACGGGTTCTTCCCGACGAACACCGACACTTCGGCGTGCTCGAACTCGCCGCGGGTGTGGCCGCCGTACAGATGTCCGTCGACCCATGCTTCGCCGGTCTTCTCCTGTGCCAGCGCATTTGACCGGTACCGCGACCCCAGTGCCTTCAGGAAGGCGCCACTGTAGGCGCCGCCCAGATGGTTGCCCTGTCCGCCGCCGCCGTAGTAGAAGATCTTGTCCCCGCCATAGGTGTCACGGATGTGCTTGAATCCCTCGGCGATCTCGACAATCGCGGTGTCCCAATCGATTTCTTCGTAGGTCCCGTCGGCGCGCCGGCGCATCGGCGAAGTCAGTCGAGCGCCGTTGTTCTGGTAGTGGTCCAGCCGTAGCGCCTTGTTGCAGGTGTAGCCCTGCGACGCCGGATGGTTCTTGTCGCCACGGATGCGGGCCAGCGTGCGATCTTCGACGTTGACGACGATGCCGCAGTTGCATTCGCAGAGGATGCATGCGGTGGACTGCCATTCAGCGGTCATCGCGGGACTTCCCTTCAGGGGTCGTTTCTAAGCCAGCCAGCAGCGAGCTGCGCAGCTGACGGTGAATGAGATCCAGCGGCGCCACGTCGCGCCGCACCCGGGCCAGCACAATGGCGCCCTCGAGTGCCGAGATGGTCAGCATCGACAGTTCGCCGGCCTGCTCGGCGGGTATGCCGTCGGCGATCAAGCGCTGCGTGATCTGGCCGGTCCAGCGGTCGAATACCGCGGCCGCGCGTTCGACCACGGGCAGCATCCGCTCACGGTCCTCCCCGTCGCCGGATTCCACGGACACGGCCACGATCGGGCAGCCGGCGCGGAAATCGCTGTCAAGCAGCTGGCGCCGGTACTTGTCGATCAGCGTGTCCAGCAGTTCGAGGCCGCTGTCGGCCTTCGCGATAACGGAGCCGACGTGATCGCCGGCGTAATCGACTGCCTCGCAAAGCAGTTGAGTTCGACCGCCGGGGAAGTAGTGGTACGCCGACCCGCGCGGCGCGCCGCTGTGCGCCAGCACGTCGGAGATCGCGGTGGCGTGAGCACCCCGTTCCCGGATCAACAGCGCAGCCGAGACGACCATCCGCTCGCGTGGACTTCGCATCGGGACCCCCTCTACCAGGCTATGTATGATGCTATACATAATCAGTGGCCGGCGAAAGGCCCCAGCCCGACATTGGCGGGGATCAGCTGCTGCGGCGGCTCTGGGTATCGCGCGCGGGCGGATCTTCAGCGGCGGCGGCCCAAAGAACTTCGAACAGGTTGCGGTGCATCTCGACGTACTCGAGGCTCTCCACCACCAGCGCGAAGTTCTCGCGCTTGGACGAAATCATCGCCGCTGACACGTCGCCGATGATCATCGACATCGTGAAGAGGTATTCAGCGGGCACATAACGGGTGCGGCGATAGTCGTCATGGCTGGTGGGCCAGCCGCCGGGCAGATCCTTCTCGGGTGACCTCAGCACATGCAGCCACAATTGACGCTCACGGCGGCCGGCGATGTACTCCTCCATCGCCTCGACTCCCGGCACGCTCAACAAGTCGTGCATCGACAGCACGCCACGCAGCGGCGAAGGCCAGTCCAAGGTCTCGAACAACGCCGTCCTGATACCACTCGCGCCCGCTAGATACCGCATCCGAGGAGCCGTGCCGGCCTTGGCATGAAAGGCGCGCAGCTGTGGCACCACTGATTCCAGGACCCGGCGCCGCTGACTCCATTCGTCCAGCAGGCATTGCGGATCTGCCGCTCGCACAATGGTTCTGGGGCGTCCGCGGGCTTTCGGATCATCGCGATGACTGCCACCTTCGATCAGCGAGATCAACCCACGCTGGGCAAGGCGTTTGGCGATGTCGTAGGCGTTGGTGCGGCTGATCCGCGATGCCTCGGCGAGCTGGGCAATCGTTGCCGAGTCCATGTTGAGCGCAGCCAGGTAGAAGCGAGCCTCCTTCGGTTCCAGCCCGGCTTCAACCAGCTCTGCCCACATCGCGTGTCTCTCTGATCGTCAATGGACGAGGGCCTTTTCCACGCCGACGCCGGTGAGAGATCGAACTTCCATTTCTGCTTGCTTGGCCGGATCCTCGGGCCGGCGTCGCCCGAGGTAGGTTCCGGCGATGCCGAGCGCGAACGCCAGCGGAATGCTGACAATTCCCGGGTTCGCCAGCGGGAACCAGGCGAAGTCATGGTGAGGGAACATCGCCGAGCGATTTCCGGAAACCGCGGGCGAGAAGATGATGAGCACCAGACAACTGACCAGCCCGCCATAGATGCTGAACAAGGCGCCGGTGGTGTTGAACTTCTTCCAGAACAGCGAATACAGCAGGGTCGGCAGGTTCGCCGAGGCGGCGACGGCAAATGCCAGGGCCACCAGGAACGCCACATTCTGGCCCATCGCAAGGATTCCGAGAACGATGGCCAGGATCCCGATCACCACGACCATGTAGCGCGATACCCGAACCTGCTGCTCCTCGGTGGCCTCGCCCCGCTTGATCACACCGGCGTAGATGTCATGAGCGAACGAGGTGGCCGCGGTGATCGCCAATCCGGCCACTACCGCCAGGATCGTGGCGAATGCGACGGCGGCGATCACACCGAGGAACACGGTTCCGCCCAACTTGAACGCGAGCAGCGGCGCCGCGGAGTTCTCTTTTCCGGCGGTCGCGAGGATCACGTCAGGACCGACCAGCCAGGCCGCGCCGTAGCCGATGGCCAACGAGAACAAGTAGAAGCCACCTATCAAGGCGATCGCCCACGTGACCGAGCGGCGAGCCTGGATGGCGGTGGGAACCGTGTAGAAGCGCATCAGCACATGGGGCAGACCGGCGGTTCCCAGCACCAGAGCGATGCCCAGCGACAGGAAGTCCAGCTTGGTGATCTGAGTCGCGCCGTACTTGGCTCCCGGTTCCAGGATGTCTCGACCGGCGACGGCCTCGTTGTGCGAATGGTCTACCACCGCTTGGGCATTGGCGAGCAGCTTGGAGAAATCGCCACGCACCGCGATCACGACGAGTGCAAACATGATCGCCGCCCCCGTCACCAGCAGAACGGCCTTCACCATCTGCACGTATGTGGTGCCCTTCATCCCGCCGATGAGCACGTAGGCGATCATCAACGCACCGACGACCGCGACCACAGTCGACTGGCCAACCTGGCTCCGGACGTCGAGCAACAACGCGACGAGTCCACCGGCACCGGCCATCTGGGCAAGCAGGTAGAACAGCGAGACCGTGAGGGTCGACAAGGCGGCGGCCATGCGGACTGGACGCTGGCTGAGCCGGAAACTCAACACATCGGCCATCGTGAACCGACCCGTGTTCCGCAGCAACTCCGCGACCAAGAGCAGCGCCACCAGCCACGCCACCAAAAAACCGATCGAATAGAGGAATCCGTCATATCCGTAAATCGCGATGGCGCCGGACACGCCGAGGAAAGACGCGGCCGACAAGTAGTCACCGGCGATCGCGAATCCGTTTTGCGCGCCCGAGAACTGACCTCCACCGGTGTAGAAGTCGGTGGCCCTCTTGGTCGTTCGACCGGCCCGGATCACCAATGCCATCGAGCCGGCGACGAACACCCCGAAGACTGCGATGTTGACCAGTGGATTTCCGACGTTGGCAGCAGCAGCAAGGGTAGCGGTCACTCGCCCGCTCCTTCGAGTTCGTTGCGGATCATCGCGGCACGCGGATCGAGCGTTCGTCCGGCGAACCTCACGTAGAGAATCGTGATCCCGAAGGTCGTGACGAATTGGCCAAACCCAAGCACCACACCTAAGTTGATGTGGCCCAACACCTTTGTCGACATGAATGCGTGCGCATACGTGGCGAGCAACATGTAGGCCAGGTACCAGGTGAGGAAGAACGCCGTCATCGGAAAGACGAATCGGCGCAGTCGGTCCCGCAGATCCTGGAACTCCGGGGAGGCTTGCATGCGCACGAAGTCGTCGGGATTCGGCGTCGTTCTTGCCGCGTGCGGTTCTTCGCCCGGGCCGGCAGCGAGGCTTACCGAGGTCGAATTGTTCGCCGAATAGCCATTGTCGGGTGATTGCGGCGACGCAATGGGACCGGTAGGGTCCCTCTGCTGTTCGCTACTCGCCGTTGGCTGTGACACGTGAGCCTCCGAATTCAGCACAAAACGGTGTGTCGCTAAGTGTCGACACACTGGATGAGAGCATTGAATAGTGTTGTGCATCACTATAAGTGGCGATTCGCCATCGGCAACTTAACAGTGAAAGCCTTTACCTCCTACGTCTTTGGCAGAGACTTCCACCCGCACTTGGTTGTCGAGAAATGTCGACAGTCACGCCGGAATCAACGGCAGGACAATCCGATTGACAGCCAATCAGCCGCGGATAAAGTGGGATTCGCGTGTCGACCGGCACCCCAAATATTGTCAATGGATCAGAACAATCTCGAGAAGGGCAACGACATGTCATCGCTCGACCTCCCGAAGGTGGCCGTCGCCGCCGTCAACGCGGCCCCTGTCTTTCTCGACCTGCAGGCCAGTCTCGACAAAGTGGACGACCTCGTCGCAAGCGCGGCTCGGGACGGCGCGCAGTTGGTCGTCTTCGGCGAGGCATTTCTGGCCGGATTCCCGGTCTGGAACGCTGTTCTGGCTCCGATCGATCAACATGGCTGGCACGAGCGTCTCGTTGCCGAGTCGATCGTCGTGCCCAGTCCTCAGACGGAGCGTCTCGGCCGCATTGCCCGTGCGTACGGGGTGACACTGTCCATCGGGGTCAACGAACGCAACCCGAACAGCCTGGGCCAACTCTGGAACTCGAACCTGGTGTTCGACCCGAGCGGGCGGCTGGTGAATCACCG
The DNA here is from genome assembly GCF_052566995.1 of Mycobacterium sp. Dal123C01. Lineage (NCBI taxonomy): Bacteria > Bacillati > Actinomycetota > Actinomycetes > Mycobacteriales > Mycobacteriaceae > Mycobacterium > Mycobacterium sp. Dal123C01. The sequence goes on from NZ_CP199580.1 coordinate 919,909, forward strand.
TCGCAAGCTCGTGGCGACCTGGTACGAGCGTCTGACCTGGTCACACGGCGACGCTCACGACCTGCGGCCGGTCGAACTCGGCGGATGGCACCTCGGCGCGCTCATCTGTGGCGAAAACACAAACACGCTGGCGAGATTCACCCTGCTCGCCCAGGGCGAACGGCTGCATATCGCGACCTACCCACCGGCTTGGCCGTTCGACGGCCGGTCCCAGGACTTCGACTACGACCTCGCCGAGTTCATCCGGCTTCGCAGCGCCGCCCACGCGTTCGAGGGCAAGGTGTTCGTCGTTGTCGCGGCGACGACGCTGGACGAGACTGCCATCCGGGCGGTAGCCCGCGGCGACGCCCGCATCGAAAAGGCCTTGACGGCAGCCCCTCCCGCCGCGATGGTGATCGGCCCCGACGGTCAGGTTGTCGCCGGACCGATGACCCAGCAGGAAGGGATCCTGCACGCCGAGGTCGACCTGCAGAAGGAGGTCATCGCCAAGCAGGCCCACGACATCGTCGGCACCTACAACCGTGCGGACATCTTCAGCCTGTCGGTCGACATGAGCCGCCCAGCGATTCTGCGTACGAATCACGCTGCGAGCGAACCGAATCACGGTTCAATCGATCAGCGGTCTTGGGCCCGGGCCGACGCACCAGCATCGACCACCGACGACCACGTCATCGTCACGAACAATTCGGCCTAGGGGCCGTCTGGCTAGTTGGTTATCCAGTCGCTCGAGCCGTCGTTCTTCTTGTACGAGCCACCGCTGGAGTTCTTCACGATGACGGGATCGCCCGGACCGAAGTTGTCGAAGAACCACTTCGCGTTGCTGGGGCTGATATTGATGCAGCCGTGGCTGACGTCGCGCTTGCCCTGGTCATCCACCGACCACGGGGCGCTGTGCACGAAGTCGCCGACGTTGTCGAACCGGACGGCCAGCTCGACGGTCACCTTGTAGCCGTATGTCGAGTTGACCGGAACCCCGTAGGTCGACGAGTCCATCACCACCGAGGGCATCTTCTCTTGCACGTAGTAAGTGCCGTTGGGGGTTTGGTGGTTACCGGACGTCATACCCATCGACATCGGGATCGTCTTCTCCACGGTGCCGTTGCGCGTGACGGTGAGCTGGTGGGTGGCGTCGTCGGCCGTGGCGATCAGCGAGTCTCCGGTCCGGAAGCTTGACCTGGTGCCGCCCGCGTCGATGTTCACCGCAGTGTTGGCGGGCCAGAAACTCAGCGGGCGCCAGCGCAACTGGGTCGGGGTCATCCAGTAGAACTTGCCCGGGACCGGCGGGATCGACGACACGTGCACGGCGGCTTGGGCGGCGCCGGAGTCATCAACGCGCCCCGGGAAATTGATGATGATCGGCTGTCCCACACCCACCATCGAGCCGGTCTTCGGGACGAACGACGGCGTCCCGAACGGCGCCGTGCCAGTGAACGGGGTCGGGTCCTGCCCGTCAGCGGTACCCGCGGCGGCCGGCAGTGCCACCGGCGGCGCCCACGGCGGCGGAGGCGGTGCCAGCGGATCACCCGGCGGAGGCGGAGGTGGCGGCGGCAAACCCGGCAACGGAGGCAGCTCGAAGGGCGGCGGCGGAGCAGGAGGCGCGGCGACCACGCCCGGGTCGCCGGGAACGGGGTCCGGATCCGCCAACGCAGGGCCGGATCCCAGCACCAACACAGCGGCGATTCCGGCTGCGTTCAGAGCCGCGAAGAGGCTTGCCCTCGTCCAGCCCGACATATGCATCCCTCCAGACAGTTGCTGGACCCAGTGTGGCATAGCGGCGTGACCAGCTACCTAATCCGCGCTGGGCGCGGTACCGAGCAGGCGTGCAATCCAGCGCGCTGAGCTGCCAAGTTATGAATCGAGTGAGCTTGACGGGGCAACGTCCAGCATCCGCTTGTTGGCCGCAACGCCGACCAATGCGATCCCCATCAAACCCGCCGACGCGGTGAGCATCAGCGCCACGCTGTGCTCGTACAACAGACCACCCGACAGCGAGCCGGCCATGATGCCGACCTGGAACGCGGTCACGTACAGGCCGGACGCCCCGTCGGGGTCGTCGGCCCCATTGCGCATCGCGGCGGATTGCATCATCGGCGACACGGCGGTGGCCAAGGCCCCCCACAGCACGATCGCGGCGGTCCCGACCAGGGCGGTCGCCGCGGTGGTGCGGTCGCCGAACGCCAGCGCGGTCAGCACCACGAAGGCGCCGGTCAATCCCGCCATGCACACGATGACGGCGCCGCGCGGCCGGCGGTCCAGCGGCCGCGCCACCAGGGGCACCGACAGCAGGCCGGCCAGCCCGTAGGCGGCCAGCAACCAGGCCTGATTCGGCCCGCGCACCCCGACGACGTCGCGGATGATGACCGAGATGTAGGTGTAGGAAACGAAATGCCCGGTGACCGCGACCATCGCGAGCACACTCACCGTGATCAACCGGCCGTTGCGGTGGTGACGCGACCGCGGGCCGACGCAAGCCAACTGACCCTCGGTGAGCACCATTTCCGGCAACATGACCCGGGCGGCGATCGTGACGATGACCGCTGCGGCCAGGACGCACACCACCGCCAGCCGCCAGCCCCACATCAGGCTCAACGCCGCCGTGAGCGGGCTACCGATCACCAGCGCCAGGCTGGTGCCGACATAGATCGACGTGGTCGCGCGTCCCGCATGGCTGGGTGGCACCAGCCGGGTGGCCATCGGGGCGATCACCGCCCACAGCAGGCCGTGGGTGATCGCGCACAGCACCCGTCCCGCGGCCAGCACTTCGAAGCTAGGTGCGAGCGCCGAGATGACCTGCGAGGCGGTCAGGCAGGTCAGGCTGAGCATCAGCGCGCGCCGGCGCGGCCAATGCGCGGTCCAGCGCACCAGCGGAACCGTCGTCAGGGCCGCGACCAGGGCATACCAGGTCAGCAGGGTCCCCACGTAGACGACGCTGACGTGCAGGTCCCGGGAGATCGGGGACAGGGCGCCCACCGGCAGGATCTCGGCCGTGACATAGATGAAGGCCGCCGCGGCCAGCACCGTCAGTTGCGCGGCGATCCGGGGCGTCCAGGTTCGCGCGGTTGCGGCGGCTGTTCCGGTTTCGGCAGTCATGGGGTGGGATGCGGTATCGGCCGGGCTTCCCAGTTCCTGGGTCGTCGTGCCTAATGCGATCACACTGCATTACCGTACGGACCGCAACAGCGCCTTCGGCCCGGTTAGGGCCGCAACATCGGTCTCAACTACGTCACCGATCAGGAACGAACGAGACGCGCGATCGCGGCCGATGCCTCCGCAAGCTTCTCGTCGGCGTCGCTGCCACCCTCGGCGACGGCGCGGGTCACGCAGTGGTTGAGGTGCTCGTCGAGCAGGTTCAGCGCCACCGACCGCAGCGCACTGTTCACGGCGCTGACCTGCGTAAGGACGTCGATGCAGTACTTGTCTTCCTCGATCATCCGCGCGATGCCACGCACTTGACCCTCGATGCGCCGCAGCCGCTTGGCGTAATTGTCTTTCTGCTGCGAATAGCCGTGTGCAGTCGTCATCTCGATCCTTCAAGCCCCTCTCGATACGCGCCTGACCTCACACTATACCCCTGTGGGGTATCACCCGCGTATTGCAGCGTGCTGCGCCCGCGCATAATTGAACGATGCCCTCAACCACCGATGCGGCCCAGCTCGTCGACATCAAACCCCGCAGTCGTGACGTCACCGACGGCCTGGAAAAGGCCGCCGCACGGGGCATGCTGCGCGCGGTAGGCATGGGCGACGACGACTTCGCCAAGCCGCAGATCGGCGTCGCATCGTCATGGAACGAAATCACGCCGTGCAACCTTTCCCTGGACCGACTCGCGAAGGCGGTCAAGGACGGCGTGTTCTCGGCCGGCGGCTATCCGCTGGAGTTCGGCACGATCTCGGTTTCCGACGGCATCTCGATGGGCCATGAGGGCATGCACTTCTCGCTGGTGTCGCGCGAGGTGATCGCCGACAGCGTCGAAACCGTCATGATGGCCGAGCGCCTCGACGGCTCGGTGCTGTTGGCCGGCTGCGACAAATCGCTGCCCGGCATGCTGATGGCCGCCGCCCGGCTGGACCTGGCCTCGGTGTTCCTCTATGCGGGTTCGATCCTGCCGGGGCTGGCCAAGCTCTCCGACGGCAGCGAGCGCGAGGTCACGATCATCGATGCCTTCGAGGCGGTCGGCGCGTGCGCGCGCGGGCTGATGTCCCGCGCCGACGTGGACGCCATCGAGCGCGCGATCTGCCCCGGCGAAGGCGCCTGCGGCGGCATGTACACCGCCAACACGATGGCCAGCGCCGCCGAGGCGATGGGCATGTCACTGCCGGGCAGCGCCGCTCCGCCGGCCACCGACCGCCGCCGCGACGGGTTCGCGCGGCGCAGCGGTCAGGCCGTCGTCGAACTGCTGCGACGCGGCATCACCGCGCGCGACATCCTCACCAAGGAGGCGTTCGAAAACGCGATCGCCGTGGTGATGGCCTTCGGCGGATCGACCAACGCGGTGCTGCACCTGCTAGCCATCGCCTACGAGGCCGAAGTCGCGCTGTCGCTCGACGACTTCAGCCGGATCGGATCGAAGGTGCCGCATCTCGCCGACGTCAAGCCGTTCGGCCGTCACGTGATGTCGCACGTCGACCACGTCGGCGGCGTGCCGGTGGTGATGAAGGCACTGTTGGATGCGGGGCTCATGCACGGCGACTGTCTGACGGTGACCGGTAAGACGGTGGCCGAGAATCTGGCCGACATCGCTCCGCCGGACCCCGATGGCAAGGTGCTGCGCGCGCTGGACAAGCCGATCCACGCGACGGGCGGGATTACCATCCTGCGCGGGTCGCTCGCGCCCGACGGCGCGGTGGTCAAGTCGGCCGGTTTCGACTCCGATGTATTCGAGGGCACCGCAAGGGTTTTCGACGGAGAGCGCGCCGCGTTGGACGCCCTCGAGGACGGCACCATCACCAAGGGGGACGCCGTGGTGATCCGCTACGAAGGCCCCAAGGGCGGGCCCGGAATGCGCGAGATGCTCGCTATCACGGGCGCGATCAAGGGCGCGGAGCTGGGCAAGGACGTGCTGCTACTGACCGACGGCCGGTTCTCCGGCGGGACCACCGGCCTGTGCGTGGGGCACGTCGCGCCGGAGGCGGTCGACGCCGGACCCATCGCCTTCCTGCGTGATGGCGATCGGATCCGGCTCGACGTCAAGAGCGCAACGCTGGACGTGCTAACCGATCCAGCCGAATTCGATTCTCGGCGAGAAGGTTTCACACCTCCCCCGCAGCGCTACAAGACTGGCGTACTGGCCAAGTACGTCAAGCTGGTCAGCTCGGCGGCGATCGGCGCGGTTTGCGGCTAACCCTGCACTATGCGTGGCTAGTCGCGGCGCGCGTACGCATGCCGAAGTAGGTGGCGTTGAGACCCAAGAACGTCATCAATGCACCTGCGACAACATGCGACCAGATGATGCCGGCAGTCAGCGTGACGCCCGGCAGAATCCACGGCGAAACGATGACCCACACGCCGAGTACCGGCAAGATCCAGGTCATCCCGTGCGCGCGGTCCAGCGTTGTCGCGAACCCATATGCCAAGAACGCCACCGCGATCCCGACCACGAGATCACACGTGGAAAGCGATCCCGTCGCACCGAAACCGACGATCCACGGTGAAGCAGCCACATACAGGCCCGTCAACAGACTCAGTCCGAAGGTGAGATGCGCACTCATCGACTCGGCAACGCGCTCATAGCTCGCGCGCAGCGCCAACAGGTCGGGGTGGTGATCGATTGATGAATGGACTGTGCTCATTTTGTGACCTTTCTGTTATGCAGCAAGCCCGTTGTACAACAAGCACTGTGGGCTCACTGCCAACCATCCATCTTCTCAAGAGTACGCGCGATTAGGCCGCGCCAGCAACGAAAATTCATGCCGCGAAATAGCCACGGCTCAGCGCATTTCGCCGATTCCGAGCTACCTCACCAACGCGATCGCAAAACCGTCCCAATGCTTGGCTCCGACGGTCTGGATCACCGCTGTGTCCAGCCGCGGGTGCTCACCCATCGCCTGCAATGTCTGGCGCGTCGCACTCACCTTGGCGTCGGCGGACTCCGGCGACAGGATCCCGCCTTCACGAATGACGTTGTCCACCACAATGAGTGCGCCGGGGCGGGCCAGTTTGACCGCCCACTCCAGGTACGCGACATAGTTCTCTTTGTCCGCGTCGACGAACACCAAGTCGAAAGGACCACCGTCCACCGTCGGCAGGGTTTCCAGCGCCGCGCCGACCACCACCTGCACCCGGTCGGCGACACCGGCCCGCTGCACATTGGCGCGTGCGACCTCGGCATGTTTGGGCTCGTATTCCAGCGTCACCACTCGTCCGTCCGGGCCCGCTCCGCGCGCCAGCCAAATGGTGCTGAAGCCACCGAGGGTGCCGATCTCGAGAATGCGGCGCGCCGCAGTCGCAGTGGCCAGCAGGGACAGGAACTTGCCCTGCTGCCACGACACGGCGATCTGAGGTAGCCCGGCCGCGTTGCTGGCTTCCAGGGCCGCGGCCAACGCCGGATCGTCACCAATGACGGTGCTGTCCAAGAAGGCATCGACGTCTTGAGGGGTGGGTTTCTCGGTCATGTGATCGACGCTAGTCGCGACCGCCGGACCTTCGCCGTAGCACCTGGTCACCCGTCCGGTCCAGCACGGACACCGCTCCGATGCTTTACCAGATACCCGTATGGGGTATACATTGAGATGGTGGCGGCCCGCCCAGGGCAACCACGGGAAACAACCACCGGATTCCGGTGAATCCACCGGAATCCCGTAACGGACAAGGGTGATTCAGATGGCGCAGTACGACGAGGGGACCCTGCTGACCTGCGGTCACGACGGGTGCGGATGTCGCGTCCGCATCGAGGTCGAATGCCACTGCTCAGGCTCAGCCGAGGCCTACCGCTGCACCTGCGGTGACCAATTGGTGCCCGTCAAGTAAAAGCCGTCGGCCGGTCGTGCGTTCGAGCTTCACCTTCAAATTGCCAATCAGCGCGCGAACGCACGACCGGTCAGCTCGGCTTCGGCCGTCAGCCGCAACGCGACGGCCGAAGCGCCGACCGCCACGGCGTAGCGGCCCGACTTGATCTGCCAACTCTGCGCACTGCCGTCGTAGCGGGCGAGCAGGCGTGGGTCGGCCGTGATGCTCACTCGGCAGGTGGCGCCCGGGTCCAACTCGACCCGCTCGAATCCCAGTAACCGCACGCGTCGCTCGCCGGAGGCCTCGGTCAGATACAGCTGCGGGACGTCGGCCCCGCTGCGCTCGCCGGTGTTGACGACGCTGAAGCTCGCGGTCACGGTGTCACCGCCGGTGACCGCCAAGTCGCGGTACTCAAAGCTGGTGTAGGACAAGCCATGACCGAACGCGAACAACGGCGTGTGACCCCTGGCGGCGAACCAGCGGTAGCCGATCTCGGCACCTTCGAAGTAGTCGATGGTGGTCCGTGTCCCCCACCCGTCGCCCAGGTCGGTCAGCTCCGGACGCGGTGTCTGATCGAGGTCGACCGGGAAGGTGATCGGCAGCCTTCCCGACGGATTCACTTGGCCGGCAACGATCTCCGCGATCGCTTGACCACCGGCCTGGCCCGGATACCACGCCTGCACAATCGCGTCCACCGCGTCCCGCCACGGCATGACGACCGGGTTGCCGGTCTCGAGCACCACCACGGTGTTGGGGTTGGCGGCCGCGACGGCAGCGATGACCGCGTCCTGGCCCCACGGCAGCGACAAGTCGGCGCTGTCGAAGCCCTCGCCTTCGACGCGGATCCCGAACACGACCGCGACGTCTGCTCGCCGCGCGGCCAACGCCGCCTCCGCCGGGCTGATCCCAGGATCAAACTCGATCTGCGCGTTGGGAAATTGCTTCCTCAGCTCGTCTAACGGGCTCGACGGCAGGAGGTACAGATTCCGGGTGCCGCCCGTCAGGCCGGGCCCGCCGATCGGAAGGACGTGCGCGTAACCGCCCGGGGGGACGACGGCACTCGACCCGCAGCCCGTCGGCACACCGAGCTGCGCGTGGCCGCCGATGACGGCGATACGGGCACCGGGAGCCAGCGGCAGCACCCCGCGGTTCTGCAGCAGCACGGTTCCCTGCCGCGCGATCCGCAGCGCAATCTCGTGGTGTTCGGCCATATCCGGCTTGGAAAGAGGCCTGGCTGCGGCCCCGCCCTGGTCGATCCCGACCGCGAACATCGACCGTAAGATCCGCCGAACCATGTCGGAGAGGCGGTCTTTGGGCAACCTGCCGTCGGCGTAGGCGGATCGCAGCGGTTCCGTGAACGCCTCGGATTGCCAGAACACGGTGTCGATCTGGGCTCCACATTCTTGGTCCAAACCGTGCAGCGCGCACTCCCAGCTGGGTGTGGCACCCCAATCGGACATGACCCAGCCGCGGTATCCCCAAGCGCCTTTCAGCACGTCGTTGATCAACACGCGATTCGCCGAGGCGTAGTCGCCGTTGACCTTGTTGTAGGCCGTCATCACCGCGCCGGGCTGGGACCGCTCGATGGCGATCTCGAAGGCCAGCAAGTCGGATTCGCGATGTGCGACGGGATCGATGATCGCGTTCAGCCAGTGCCGATTGGTCTCATTGCAGTTCAGCGAATAATGCTTGACCGTCGAGATGACACCCTGCTGCTGTATCCCGTTGACCGACTCCGCGGCGATCGTGGCGGTCAAAAGCGGGTCTTCCGAGACGTATTCGAAATTGCGGCCATTGCGCGGGTCGCGCGCCAGGTTCATCGCGCCCGCCAGTTGCACGTTGAATCCGCGGCTGCGTGCCTCGCGACCGATCACCTGGCCCGCGGCGCGCGCGAGAGCCGGGTCGAAGCCGGCAGCCAGCGCCAATCCGGCCGGCAGCGCGGTGGCGGTATCGCCCGGCCGGTAGCCGGGATTGGTGACCCCGAGGCCGGCGTCGCTCATCCGCAGCGCCGGGACACCGAGCCGGGGGATTCCGGGCACATACCCGGCACTCATCGGAACGCCCGGCGGGATGCGGTCATCGGGCAGCGGCCACAGTTCCGAAACCCCCATCACCGCGACCAGCAGCGTGAATCGCTCGTCGTCGGTCATCCGGCTTTCGATGTCACGCGCCCGGCCGTCGGGGTCGTCTAGTTCGCCCACCGCACACCCTCTTTGGCGTAGACCACCCGCAGCACGTGCCCCAGTTCCGGACCCATCACCAGTTCGGCCAACGTGGTGATCGTCTCGACGAACTCCGGACCGTGCGGCGGCTGTGCCTCGCACAGGTGATGCGCCACTTCGTGCAGCACCACCAGCTCGCGCAGCGCCCAGTCGGCGGTGTCACGGTCGGGAACCGCGATAATGCCTGTGCCATCGCGGTTTTCGTAGTGCGCCGCGGTCGCGGCCCGTCGTGACCGCACGCGCAGCGGTGACACCCCGGGCCAGCGTTCCCGCACTGCCGGTAGCGCAAGCACATCGTCAACATAGCGCTGCGCCGCCGCGACGGAGCCGAATCGCCCCTCCGGGGGCAGCGTCAACTGCGTGCCGAAGAATTCCACGGCCGAAGATCCATGCTCAGCGGCACGGTCGAACAACGTGCGGACAAACTCCTCGGCGGCGTACACCTTGGAGCGTTGGGAATCCCGCTTCGTCGAATCCCCTGCGGTCACGTTCCGAGCGCGCTCCGCGCCCCGGGCAACTCGGGGCTGTCGCCGAGCCGCGCCCGCCGTCCGGCCCGATCACCCGCCCGCCGCGCCGACGACGAATACCCCGCCGTGGCTCGGCTGGCCTGCCAGGTGCCACGCGCTTTGGACGCCCTGCGGTAGTGGTCGTGCAGCTCGACTTCTTTGTCCCGCAATGCAATAGCGGTACCGGGCCGACTGCTACGGTCCTTGGTGGCCTCGCGGCGAGCGTCCTCGCGGGCCTCGCCCAGGCGCCGACCGACGCGGGTCCCGAAAGCCAGCTGGAAGTTGAGCCGGGCAGTGATCGTCGGCGTGGGCCGGTGCGCACCCGAGGCGAGGTAGGCATCCGATGCCCGCACCATCTGGATGACCAGGCTGGCGTACAGGGCGTGGCTGGCGTCGATGTCCTCGCCGAACCCGTAGGCATAGACGAACGTCGAATTCGAGGCGATATCGCAGCGCACGTCGTTGGCCGACGCGATCAGGACAAAGAGCTGCACGTATGTCCGCAGCCCCTTGGTGCCGGCCGTCCCGATCGTGATGGTCCGCTGAGTCGGCGCTTGGGCCGCCGAACGGTTGGACGCATGGGAGCGGGCGACCGCCAAGTCGATGGATGTCGCCGTCGCCAACCGTTGCGCGGCGCTCATGAAGGCATCGGCCTCGTGCGCATTGTCGGTGCCTTCGGCCTGACGCAGCAGCGCGGCGATGCGCGCCAACATTTTGTCGTCAGTCATAGCGCCAAAATACGCGAGCGATCCGACAGTTCGCCTACAGCCGGTCCGTGATCCACGAGACGACGTCGCCCAGCACCTGGTCGCGCTCGGGTTCGTTGAAGACCTCGTGGTAGAGCCCTGGGTAGACCTTCAGCGTGACGTCGGTGGACCCCACACATTCGACTAGGCGGCGACTGCCGGCGACGGGCACCAGCCGGTCGTGCTCACCGTGCACCACCAGCAGCGGCGCGGTCAGTGCCGGTGCCCGCTGCGCCATGGTCTCGCCGACCTGCAGCATGGCCCGGCCGACACCGAACGGGACCTTGCCGTGGTAGACGAGCGGGTCAGCCTTATAGGCCGCCACCACCGCTGGGTCGCGGGATATGGCGTCGACGTCGAGGTCCTGCACCGGCACGCCGGGCAGCACGGCACCGAGGATTTTGGCGGCGAACGCCAGCACCGGCGCCACCTGATCCTGGGCGGCGACCAGTGGCCCGGACAGCACCATCAGGTCGTAATTGTCCGGGCGTTCGACGCCGTAGGCGAAGACGATCCCGCCGCCCATGCTGTGCCCGAGCACGATGCACTTGAGGCCGGGGTGTTCCCGGGTGGCGATACCGACCAGGGTGTCGAAGTCGGCGGTGTACTCGGACACGTCGTGGACCAGCATGCGCTTGCCCCCGGAGCGGCCGTGACCGCGATGGTCCAGCGCGTAGGTGACCAGTCCGGCGGCGGCGAAGCGCTGGGCGACATGGTCATAGCGGCGGGCATACTCTCCGAGACCGTGCGACAGCACCACCACCGCTCGCGGCGGCGTGTCCGGCGTCCAGACGTCGTACACGATGCGCACGCCGCCCAGGCCGTCGAAATTCCGTTCAGTGCGGGTCATGGCTAGTCCTAGTCATTAAGGGCAGCGTAATGGCTCCTGGGGCGCTATCGTCCGCGGCTCTGCGTAGGCTCATCCGGGTGAGCTTGCTCGCGCACAACTCCGACGACGCAGAAATCCCCGCCGCGGGCGGGGGCCACGGCGATTTCTCGGCCCATGCCGAGCCGTACCGGCGCGAATTGCTTGCGCACTGCTATCGGATGACCGGGTCGCTGCACGACGCGGAAGATCTGGTGCAGGAGACGCTGCTGCGGGCCTGGAAGGCCTACGACCGCTTCGAAGGCAAGTCGTCGCTGCGGACCTGGCTGCACCGCATCGCCACCAACACCTGCCTGAGCGCGCTGGAGGGGCGGCAACGGCGGCCGCTGCCCACCGGGCTCGGCGGACCCAGCTCGGATCCGACCGCCGAGCTGGTGGAACGCCGCGAGGTGCCCTGGCTGGAGCCACTGCCCGACCTGACCGAAGACCCGGCCGACCCGTCGGTCATCGTGGGCTCCCGTGAGTCGGTGCGGTTGGCATTTGTCGCTGCGCTGCAGCATCTCTCACCCCGGCAGCGCGCGGTGTTACTCCTGCGCGACGTGTTGCAGTGGCGCTCCGCCGAAGTGGCCGAGGCGATCGGCACCACCACGACCGCGGTCAACAGCCTGCTGCAGCGGGCCCGGTCCCAGCTGGACACCGTCCGGCCCAGCTCCAGCGACCGCCTGGCAGCGCCGGATTCGACCGAAGCGCAGGACCTGCTGGCCCGTTACATCGCGGCGTTCGAGTCCTATGACATCGACCGGCTGGTGGAACTGTTCACCGCCGAAGCGGTCTGGGAGATGCCGCCGTATACCGGTTGGTACCAAGGCCCGCAGGCCATCATCGCGCTGATTCACCAGCAGTGTCCCGCCGAATCTGCGGGCGATATGCGCATGCTCCCGCTGATCGCCAACGGACAGCCCGCCGCCGCGATGTACATGCGCGCCGGCGAGCAGCATGTGGCGTTTCAGCTGCATGTGCTGGATGTGCGCGCCGACGGGGTGTCGCATGTGGTTGCATTCCTGGACGACGCGTTGTTCACGAAATTTGGGCTGCCCCGTTCGCTGTGACGGGGCAGACGCCGATCCCGAGAAGGGTGTAGCCCGTGACGGAGTCCCCCCACATCACGCCGGTGCCCGGCAAGCCATCCCTGCTGTTGGGCGGCTTCGACATTGGCGACCTGGGCTATGTCGCCGAGGAGTTCTTCGTCTCCGGAACGGCGACCTCGTACACCACCACCTCGGACTTGAGTCCCGACGGCCGGTGGCAGGTAACGCCTTCGGATACCGCTGAGTACACCACCCGGATCGTGGCGCTGACGCCGGCGGATCCAGCGCGGTTCAACGGGACGGTACTGGTCGAGTGGCTCAACGTCAGCGGCGGCATCGACGCTCCCGCCGTGTGGATGATGGCGCATCGCGAAATACTGCGCGCGGGCTACGCCTATGTCGCGGTCTCGGCCCAGAAGGTAGGGGTGGACGGCGGCGCGAGCATGCTCGGTATGGACATGTCCCTGAAGAGCCAGGATCCGACCCGGTATGCCTCGCTGCGCCACCCGGGCGACGCGTTTAGCTACGACATCTTTTCCCAGACCGGTGGGCTGGTCAGGACTGCGGGCGACGCAGGCATTTTGCGAGGGCTTCGCGCCGAACACACTGTCGCCCTGGGCGAGTCGCAGTCGGCGATGTTCCTCACCACCTACATCAACGCCGTCGATCCGCTCGCCCAGATCTACGACGGCTTTCTGGTGCACTCCCGATTCGCTACTGCCGCAGCGCTGGACGGCGGTTCCATCTTCGACGAATTGCAGTCCAGCACACCACAAGCGGTCGCCTTCCGTCCCGACCTGCGCGTCCCGCTCGTCACGATCATCACCGAAACCGACCTCTTCGGCGCCGTGCGACATGGCTATTACTTCGCCAGGCAGCCCGACAACCAACGGCTGCGGGTCTGGGAGATTCCCGGGACCGCGCATGCCGACAACTACACGATCCAGGTGGCGCCGATCGACAACGGCTCCGCGCCGCTCAAGGACATCGTGGCCGCCTACGCACCGACCAACATGCTGATGGGTCAGCAACTCGGGCACTACATCAACTTCGCGCCGCAACACCACTACGTCGTGCAAGCGGCGGTTGCCGCCCTGAACTCCTGGGTCGCGAAGGGCGAAGCGGCGCCGGCCGCATCACCCATCGAAATGCGCGAAACCGAGTTGCCACAACCGGTTCTGGACTCGCAGGGTCTGGCACAGGGCGGCGTCAGGACACCGTGGGTGGACGTGCCGATCGCACGGACGTCGGGTGACGGCGCCTGGGAAAATCACGCCGAGAGCGTGATGTCGGCGATCTTCGGTTCCGGCGAACCGTTTGACGAGGCAACTTTAGGCCGGCTCTACCCCGGCGGCGTTGCGGAGTATCTGGACAGTTTCACGGTGGCGCTGGACACCGCCATCGGATCCGGCTTCATCCTGCCCGCAGACCGCGCCGAAATCCTCGAGCTGGCCGGCGCGACCTACCCCGGCGGGGATTCGTAAAGTCGGCGTTCACTTTTCGGCGGACAGCACGTCGCGTACCGCAGCGTCGACGGTGCCCAGCAGCTCCGGATCTATGCCGGAGCGGCCGCGGACCAATATCGAGGCGCTGTTGGCCGTCGGCAGTCCCTCGGCCGGGCACAACCCGTCGGGTAGCTTGCCGATCTTCGGCAGCAGAGCCAATCCGAGCCCGGAGCGCACCGCCGCGTAAAGCCCGGCCAGATCGCCGCATTCGGCGACGATCTCGTAATCGATGCCTTGTTTTTCCAGCAGCGCGAAGGCCGGCTCGCGCAAGGTGCACGGTTCGGCATAGATCACCAGTGGCAGCGGATCTCCCCTACGTACGGTGAATGTCCGCGCTGAGACCCACTGCAGCTGTACGACTCCCGACGCGTTAGCGCGATCGAGCCCCGATCCGTCGAGCATGATCGCCAGGTCGACCAGTCCCCGGTCGATCGCGTCCGCCAAGGAGACGTTGCGATCAAGCCGGAAGCGCGGCCGTCGGTCGGGAAGCCGCTCCCGCAGCACGCTGGTCAGGGCCGGCAACATCACGTCCGCGCCGTGTTCGGTGACGCCGACCGTCAGCACCTTGTGTTCGGTCGCGCCGAGGTCGTCGAGGGCGGCGTCGTGCGCCGCCAATATCGTGCGCGCATGCCGCAGCACCTTCTGACCCGTTTCGGTGAGCAAGACGCCCCGCCCGGAGCGCTGAACCACCGGCTCGCCGACCACACTCTCGACTTTGCGCAGATGCTGGCTGACCGCGGACTGACTGAGGTGTAGCGCGGCGGCGGCACGGTGAAACCCACCACAATCCGCGACCGCGACGAGGCTGCGCAGCGGGGCGATATCGAGCACCTGGGCCATCTCACCACCCTAGTTCGATCAGCAATTATGATCAATCAGTCGGGCGAAAAGCTGGGATTCCCGTCCACCTGTGGATTATCGATCAGTAATCGTGATCGGTAGTGATCGCCAAAAATCGTTGGACGGAATGGGTCGGCCTTCGCGAGTATGGGGGTCATGGACTTGCCCCGCATGCCCTTGAGTACCGCTTCGTCGGTGACGTTGTTCTACGCGCTCGGCTATCCCATCGGAGCGCTCGCGGTGGCCGCGATGACCCCCATGGCCGTTTTGGTGCTGCGATTCGGTTTAGCCGCAATCATTCTGGCGTCCTGGGCCCTGCTGGCCAGGTCGGTGTGGCCCCGGGGAGCGCAGTTCGGTCACGTCGTGGTCGCGGGTCTGTTGATCCAGGCCGTCCAGTTCTGCTGCCTCTACGAGGCGCTTCTGCTCGGAGCGTCCGCGGTGCTCTGTGCGGTGGTGATCGCGATGAATCCGGTCACCACGGCGATCCTGGGCGCGATGTTCCTGCGTGAGCGCCTCGGCTCCCTGCGGGTTGCCGCCCTGGCCCTCGGCGTCGTCGCGGTGCTCGCCGCCTGCGCCAGACGGCTGATGGGCACGCACGGCATCGACCCGGTCATGGCGCTGCTTGTGGTTGGGCTGCTTGGGCTTTCGGCCGGCGGAGTGTATCAACAGCGGTACTGCGCGGGCGTCGACTTCCGCACGATGAGCGCCGTGCAAAATGCCGTCGCGCTCATTCCCGCGGCGGCGCTCGCGATGCTCACGCCCTTCGCCGTGCACGACACGGTCAAAGCCTCCGTCGCGGTCACCGCCATGGTGCTGCTCAACGCCACGCTGGCGGTCAGCCTTTACCTGCGCGCCATCAGTCTTCACGGCGCGGCGGCGGTTGCGATGCTGTTCGCCATCATTCCCGCGGCTGCCGGGGTGCTGTCGTGGCTGATGCTCGGGCAGCGCCCGGACGTCGGTCTCGCGATCGGCCTGCTGGTCGGCGGCCTCGCCTGCTGGCTGAGCAGCAGGGCGGCGACCCGGCACCGCGCGGCGAAGCAACGCCCGCGGCCGGTGTCCGCACCGGCGGCAGGGAACCCGAGCATGGTGGGTTGTTCGGCGTCAGAATAGGCGGCTGTCCGGCGACGGCCCGTCGACCGAACGGACCAGACCGGTCCCGGTAACCATCGGCAGGTCGAGCGCGGACAGCAGTCCGGGCGGGGCCGCGCACACCGCGGGGATGGCGTTGACCATGCGCGACGAGCCCGCGATGCGCGCACCCAGATCGTGGTCGTGGTCCTCGGCCATCTCGAATTCGCACCGCATGCTCGGGGAGCCCTCGATCTCGACGCGATAGGCACCGCGCCCAGTTGCCAATCCGTAGCCGAGGTCCTTGGGCGCAAGGCTGATATGCGGTTGCGGCCAGTCCGGGGCGATGTCGTCGCGCATGCGCGTCACGTGGTCGACGACGAAAGTTGGCTTGTCCCCGACGTAACCGGTCAACGTCGAGCGCATCGCCGCGATGGTCCCGGCCGCGATGTGCCCGGTGGGCGTGTCGAAAGACTCGGTGGCGGGGATCCGTTCGTTGCTCTCCTCGATGTTGTCGATCTTGACGCCCAGTCCCGCGGCGAGCTGGTGTAGCACCGGGCCCCAGCCGAAGGTGAACACCCCCGGCGTCGCCGCGAACGCGGTGAACTCCGGCGACTTGCCGAATCCGAGGATCTCGTACACCGCGGCCTGATCCGGATAGGTGGCGTAGTTGAACATCTCGGTCACCCGAACCGACTCGACGACCCGGGATACCCCGGTAAGTACCAATGGCAGAACATCATTGGCAAATCCGGAGTCGATCCCAGTGGTGAAGAACGACACCCCGCCGTCCAGCGCGGCTTGGCGCAACGGATCGGTGAACGCCCCGTCGACCGCGTCGGGAAAGACCAGCGGCACCACCGAACACGACACTACGTTCTTACCAGCCCGCAGGATCGACACCATGTCCCCGACGGCCTCCAACGGCCGGAGGTTGGCGCCGGCGGCATACACCACCACATCGGCGTCGCCGGCGAGCATCGGCGCCGCGTCCTGGACGGCCACCACGCCGACCGGCGCGATCCCACACAACTCTCCGGCGTCGCGGCCCGCTTTGGCGTCGCTGTGAACGACGAGATCGGTCAGTTGCAGTTCGGGGTGGTCGATCACGCCTCGCAGGGCGATGATGCCCATCGAACCCGGCCCCCAGACTCCCACCTTCAGCACGATTCTTCTCCTAATATTAGGATGGCTAGTCTTACATTTTGGACGGATGCTAGGGAGCCGGGCATGGGTACGTCAACCGCCAAGTCGCCGCCGACCGGTCGGGTGATGGACGTGCTTGCCACGCTGGCGGATTCACCGAACGGGCGGACGTCGGCCGAGTTGGCGAAGACCTGCGGGATCAGCACCTCAACCTGCGCCCTGGTGCTGGCCGAGCTGGAACGCGGGTCCTGGGTCACGCGGCGTGGTGACCGCCGCTTCTGCCTGGGCAGCGGATTGTTCGGGCTGGTGCACGGGCTACGCATGCAGTTCCCCCTGCTGGACCGCGGCCGCGATGCCCTCACCTTCCTGCACGACACCCTTGGCGCCGGCTGCTCGATGTCGAAGATCGGAGGCCGGCACCTGAGCACGGTCGACGCGGTCGGGCACGGCACCGAGGGTGAGCACGCCGTCGGGCAGCGCTTCCCGATCGATCCGCCGTTCGGCCTGGTCGCGATGGCCTGGCGCGACGACGATGACGTCGCGGCCTGGCTGCAACGGGTGATGCCACGGCTGACCCGCGCCGAAATCAGGCAGCATCAACAGGTACTCGCCGATATCCGGGCGCGTGGCTACGGCGCGTGGCGGTTCGACGACACCCACCAATCGCTGCACAACCGCCTGGCCGGGGTGCTCGCGTCGCTGGAGCCGACCGGCCAGGTCACCCGGCAACTCACCACCCTGATGACGATGGTGACGCTGCAGTCGATCACCAACATACTCGAAACAGACTTGGCTTCAACCGAATTCGTGGTCCTGCCAATCTTCGGGCAGGACGGGCAACCGGAATATCAAATCGAGATCCATCTGGGTGGCTGCGCCGGATTGACGCTGACCGCGCTGGACGCCGCCCTGGCGCATGCCCAGGGGCTGCTCAGCGCCGGGGTGGCCTGAGCGGGTGATTACGCTGACGTCATGCCTGCCAACCCCGAGATTCGGCGCGCGGCTGACCGGTCTGTCACCACGACGCCGTGGCTGAAGTCCAGACATTCCTTCTCGTTCGGCGACCACTACGACCCCGACAACACCCACCACGGGCTGCTCGTGGTGAACAACGACGACCTCGTGGAACCGGATGCCGGTTTTGCCACCCACCCGCACCGGGACATGGAGATCGTGACGTGGGTGCTGGAAGGCGAATTGACGCACCGGGATTCCGCCGGCAATCACGGTGTGATCTATCCGGGTCTGGCGCAACGCATGTCGGCGGGCAGCGGCATCCTGCATTCGGAGAAGAACGATTCGTCAACGCAGCCAGTGCATTTCGTTCAGATGTGGGTCGTGCCCGACGAAACGGCGATCTCCCCCGGCTACCAGCAGCACGAGATCGATGAGCAGGCGCTGCGCTCCGGCCTGGTGACCATCGCCTCAGGCATACCGGGGCGTGATGCCGCCATCTTTCTGCACAACCGCAACGCGGCCCTGCACGGGGCGCGGCTGCGGCCCGGCGACACCGTCACCGCGCCCACCGCCCCCTTTCTGCACGTCTTCGTGCCGCGCGGGCGGCTCACCGTCGACGGCGCCGGCGAGCTTGCCGACGGCGACGCGGTCCGGTTCACCGACACCGATGGCCCGCGGTTGACCGCGAGTGAGCCCACGGACCTGCTGGTCTGGGAGATGCACGCAGAGCTGGGCGGCTAGACCAATACAGTGGGCACGACGGACAGGAGCCGGCATGTCGAAAGCGCAGCCGCGGCACGCGGTGCCGAACCCGAAACGGAACGTAAAAGCGCTGAGAACCGTGCGGTTCTGGGCGTTGCCGGTCGGCGCCACACTGGCCCTGATGTCGGCGCTGTGTGCGCTGTATCTCGGCGGAATTTTGAATCCGACCACCAACCTGCGCCATTTCCCGATCGCCGTGGTGAACGAGGACGCCGGCACCGCCGGCCCGAAAATTGTCGACGGCCTGGTCTCCGCGCTGGATAAGAACAAGTTCGACGTCAAGGTGGTATCGCACGACGAGGCCAAGCGGCTGCTGGACAGGGCGCAGGTGTACGCCGAATTGGTGATCCCGCCCACCTTCTCGTCGAATCTGCGCGAGTACGGCGACAGCGCTGTCACGCCTGACCATGCCGACCGGCCGTCGGTCACGATCTTCACCAACCAGCGAGCCGGCACGTTGGGCGCCGGCATCGCCGGGCAGACGCTAAGCCAGGCCATGGCCGCCGCTAATACCAAAGTGGGACAGTATCTTTCGGCGGAGGTCACTCAGCAAACCGGCGGGGCGCCGCTGACCGGAGCGTCGCGTTCGGGACTGGCCAGCCCGATCGACATCAAGTCGGCCGTCTACAACCCGCTCCCCAACGGCACGGGCAACGGGCTGTCGGCGTTCTACTACGCATTGTTGTTGCTGCTGGCCGGTTTTACCGGCAGCATCGTCGTGTCCACGTTGGTGGACTCGTTACTCGGTTATGTCCCGGCCGAATGGGGTCCGGTGTATCGCTTCGCCGAGCAGGCCAACATCTCCCGCTTCCGCACCTTGCTGGTGAAGTGGGGGATCATGGTGGTCCTGGCATTGCTGACGTCGGGGGTCTATATGGCCATCGCCCACGGACTCGGCATGCCCATCCAGCTCGGTTGGCAGTTGTGGGCGTATGGAGTCTTCGCGATCATCGCGGTGGGGGTGACATCCAGTTCGCTGATCGCGGTGCTGGGTTCGATGGGCTTGCTGTTCAGCATGCTGGTTTTCGTGATCCTCGGCCTGCCCTCGGCAGGCGCCACCGTCCCGCTGGAGGCGGTGCCTCCGTTCTTCCGCTGGCTGGCCGAATTCGAGCCGATGCACCAGGTGTTTCTGGGCGTGCGGTCGCTGCTCTATCTCAATGGTGTGGGGGCGTCTGGACTATCGCAGGCGTTGTTGATGACGTCGATCGGGCTGGTGATCGGCCTGTTGGTGGGTGGCATCGTGACGCGAATGTACGACCGCAGCGGGTTCCACCGGATTCCCGGGGCCGTCGAGCTGGCGATCGCCGAGGTCCACCAAGCCCAACACAAGGCGCGCACGGGCAAGCACGAAACCTCGGGTGAACCGAGCGAGGAGAGCCCCAGCGAGCCGGATCCCGAAAGCCTAAGCGAGCAAACGTAATTCGGGCGCGGCCTAAGTGTCACACGTTCGTTATTTAAGTTGACAGTGGGGCTTATGTGACTGATGCTGTGATTGTTGCATCCAAATAAGGGCCGAAAGGGCTGCCGTGCTGACACGACACGCCAGGTTGCGCCGACTGGCAGCCAGCCTCACGGCCATGTTTGCCTGCGCCACACTGGCGAGCGCCTTGGCGTCGCCCGTCGCCCACGCCGCGGACGGCCGCGAAATGCTCGCGGGCGCGATCGGCGCCACCCAGGGCTCCTATCTCGTCTACAACTTCGGGCCCGGACACCCCACGCCGCTGCTGGACGCCGGCGGGCGCTGGTACGAGATGAACAGCGGCGGCCACCTGATGATCATCAAGAACGCGTCGTCACGCCTGGCGCCGCATCTGCTGGTCGACACGCACCGGGGTATCCAGGCGCGCTGCGAGAGCAACCCCGGGGCACGTACTGGCGAGGGGTTGATGCAGGCCTCCGAGCTCTATACGCCCCTGAACGCGTGGCAGCGGATGGGAGAACCGACCATCGCGATCAACGCCAACTTTTTTGACGTGCGCGGACAAAAGGCCGGTTCGTGGCGTCAGACCGGCTGCAGCTCGCCGCTCGGCGCATTCATGGACAACACCAACGGACAGGGCCGCGCCAACCAGGCGGTCACCGGCACCGTGGCCTACCCCGGCAAGCAAGGGCTCTCCGGCGGCGGCGAGAGCTGGTCTTCGCTGACGACGATGATCCTGCCGACCGGTGGCGCGCCGTATGTGGTCTGGCCGCGGGCCAAGAACGACTACGACGCCGCCACCCCGGTGGTGGAGGATCTGCTCAACAAGAACGAGAAGTTCGTCGCGGTGTCCGGCATCGGACTGCTGGCTCCCGGCCAGACTCAACAGCTGCATGACGGCGGGCCCAGCGCGGCGCGGACGGCACTGGCGTACGTCAAGCAACGCGACGAGATGTACGTCTTCGAGGGCGGCAGCTACACCCCGGACAACATGCAGGACTTGTTCCGCGGACTGGGCAGCGATAGCGCCATCCTGCTGGACGGCGGCGGGTCGTCGGCGATCGTGCTGCGCCGCGACACCGGCGGAATGTGGGCCGGTGCGGGATCACCGCGGGGGTCCTGCGATACCCGCCAGGTTCTCTGCGACTCCCATGAGCGGGCACTGCCCAGCTGGCTGGCTTTCAACTAAACATCGTCTAGACATCATCCAAGGCAGCGATTTTCGCCTCCGTCGCGCCGAATCGGAAGATCAGCAGACTGACCGTCACCACCGCAGCGGTGAGTGCGAACACCGGGGCGATGACGAACCGCGACATCGTCGCGCCGAGAAAAGCACCGGCACACATCGTGAAAACGACGGTGAAACGCAGCTTTTGGCGCTCACCCGTGCCGCCGGACAGCCGGCTGTCGATCCCGAGACTGACGATCGTCGACGTCAAAACGGTGGTGGAGAGTTCTTGGATCCCGAACTGGCGGGCGCTGGAGTGCTGCAGTCCGAACGTCACCGCAAGGAAGCCGATGATGATCAGCTTGGTGTTGTCGTGATAGTGCAACACGCCCGCGCCGGCCAGGATCGACAGCGTAACGAGCAAGACGATCTCCGTGGTCAGCACCGTGGTGATCCACGGCCGCGTCCGGATCCCGAAATGCCGAGACAACCGGCCGCTGAGGATGGTGGTGGCGACAAAGGTGGGAAGGGCGACCGCGACCGCGGTCAGGTCGATGCTGGTTCGCGGGGCCAGCCAGAAGCCCAGGAAGATCACGTTGCCGGTCATGTTCGCCACGAACACGTGGCCGAGGACCAAGATACTGAGCGAGTCGGCCAGGCCGGTGGCAAACGTCAGCAACAACAACGCCGCAACGGTCGATCGCTCGGATACCGGCGACGTGGCGGCCACGGGTGCAGTATATTTCGGCGCCACGAGTTCGTCCGGGTTACGTGTGAGGCGTCAGATCCAGCGAGGTGACGGTCGTCATCCTGGTCACCAGCCAACGCCCGTTCACACGCTTCATGAACAGCCGATAGGACAGGTACTTCAGCGCCGGGATGTTCTTGGTCAGCGGACTGGTGGAAGTCGTGTTGGTGTACACGATCACGACCGCGTTCGCACCGTCCAACGTTTCGACCGCCGCGCCGGTGACTTGGGTGCTGTTGCTGATCTTGGCTTGTTTGTTCGGGGCCGCGATGGCGTCGACGAACTTGCGGTACTGGGCCTCAAAGTCACCGCTGAGGTAGGTCGCCGCGCGGTCAGCGAGGCGGTCCATGTTCTCCGGCGTGTAGGTCCATAGCGTCGTGATCGCGTTGGCCGCGGTCCGGGCCACCTTGAGCTTTGTTGCCGCCGTAGCACGGTCGGCCAGATAGGGCTGCATGGTCGCGCCCGCGAACGCCGCAGAGCCGACAAACAGAACAGCGGCCAACACGATGGCGATGGCCATCAACTTCCCACCTAGCGGCCTGCGCCGACGGCCACCCTTTTCGGCCGCCGTCGCGGGCTCGTCGGCGTCCTTCTCGGCCTCCTCGGCCTCCGATTCGGCTGCGGTGTCGTCTGTCTGATCCGCCGCGTCGGTCTCGTCGACGGGGTCCGGGGCGACTTCTGTTGCCGCGGCGGTATTTTCGCCGTCTTCAGCGGTGTCGCCGGGGACCGCGTCGGCGGTCAGACCACCTGCAGCAGGCTGCTTATCTTCCACTGATTCCCTTCCCGCGTAGCAGTTGCCGTCCAACGATTGGTGTTCTCGAATACCTGCTTTTGATCCGCCGATTTGGACGTGACTTCGGTCGCGACCATCACCGTGACGCTGCCATCATCGTTCCACCGTTCCACCGCCGCGCCGAGGATGGTGCCGGTGGCGGGCTCTGCCCGGGCGACCTGCAGCAGGATCTCGTTGGCCTTGTCGCGATACTGCTTGGCGAAATCGCCTGTCGCCTGGGCCATTATCCGGGTGATGTAGTCGTTGGCGTGATACGGGTCAAGGGAGGTGAATTCCGTCATGAACCCGGTCACATAGTTGAGCACCTCGCGGTTCGCAGACGCGGTCCGCTCGCGGGATTCGTGAGAGTTCAACATCAGGGCGCATACCGTGATCGCCGCTGCCATCAGCACCGCGGCAAGCGCGCCGACAAGCGGTAACCCCCGCGGGCGACGCTGCGTCACGGGGTCGGCCGCGACGAGCAGCGCTCCCTCCCCGGGCTGAAACTTACGGCGGGGGCTCATTTTCCGTTCCCGGACGGTTTCGGTTTGGTCAGCACGGTGAGGTTGTCAACGCGCCAATGGCCGTCGCCGTCCTTGGCGAAATTCACCCGGACGGTCGCGGTGATGTACCGCTCCTCGGGCGACGCGCCGCGCCGCCCCTGCAAAAACAGCAGCATCGTCGCCCGATCCGGTGATGCCGATTCGATCGAGCTGTCCATCGACCAGTACTCGTTGACGACGGGGTTTCCCTTTTGGACGATGTCCTGCTGAGCCTTGAGCTGACCCCGGTAATTGTCGGTCGACAACGACTGGGCGCGCGCGAAATCGTCGTGCAACGACTTCGGGTCGTAGGTCAACATCTGCGCGACGATCTTCGGTCCCTGTACCGCGATCTGTGCCCGCGTTTGATCGATCGCCCGATCGTGGGAGTACACCGCCGCGTAGCTCACGACGCCACCCGCCAGGCACAGCCCGGTCGCGGTGAGCAGCGCGATGGCCGTCCACCGCCGGATGTCAGGCTGCGGCCTCCCCGAGTCGGAGCACCGCACTTCGGTGCCCACCAGTATGTCGGCGAAGGTGCGGCGTCGCGAATCCCACAGCGGCCAAAGCCATCCCACCACCGATACGGTGTCGAGCAAGTGAGCCAGATCCCGTAGCAGCAGGCCCCACGCCCCGATGGCTTCGCCGTCGCGATGTAGCACCGCGATTCCGCACAAGGCGCGTCCCAGGCTCCAACCGAGGATGGTCGGCAACAGCAACCGGTTGACCAACATCAACAGGATGGCGAGCCCGAACACGGAGACACACAACCACCACCAGGCGCCGCGGGCCGGCACGGTGAACGACACCAACGCCATCGTCGTCGCCACGGCGATCGCCGGCAGGACGTCGACGGCGAATGCGCAGGCGCGAATATGCCAGGGCGCCAAGGCATTCTCCGATGACACTTGGGTGGCAGTGGTCTGAATGTCCTCGACCACCACCGTCACTTCGTCACCTGGTCGAGCTTGGCGATCCGGTACCGGCCTTCGTCAAGCGCCATTTTCACCCGCAGCCGGTAGCCCGTTTCGTTCTGCGATTGATCGGAAGCCACCGTGACGCGCATTGCCACCAGCACATCGACCGAGCCGTCACGGTTGTTGCGCTCGACCGCTGCCCGAACATCCGCGACCTGAACGTGGACGTTCGCCGACTGATAAGCCTGCACGAGCATTCCGGTGTACAGCACGGCTTGGGCACGGAAAGCATCTGTGCCGCAGTCGATGATCTTCTGCTCGCTGGCGATCATCGCGTTGGTATCGGGTGCCTGCGTCGCCGAAACACAGTCGATCGCCGCCTTGACCGCCGCGTCGTTGTTGCGCGCTATTGCTTGGCTCTCGTGGTGCGAACGTAATGCGAAGTAGCCGCCGGTACCGACGGCACCGGCTAGCAGGACGAGGATCGCGGCGATGCCGGCCAGCCACCCGCGGCCCACCCGCGACGGAGGGCCTGCAGTCGCGGCGTCGGCCTCGACCGACTCTTCAGTGGCAGCATCGATCTGATCGCCTTCGGCTTCCGGCGTTTCCGGATCCTCGGCCACCGGCGCGGCTTCGGCTTCGGTAACGGGCTCGGCCTCCGGGGCTGCGGGATCCTCGGCCGTCGCCTTGGTACCGGTCGGTTCGGCGGCGTCGTCGTCGTCCGATTCTGCCGGAGCCTCGGCCGTCACCTCGGCGTTGGTCTGGTCGGCTCCGACCTCGGATTCTGACGAATCCTCGGCCGTCACCTCGGCGTTGGTCTGGTCGGCTCCGACCTCGGATTCTGACGAATCCTCGGCCGTCACCTCGGTGTTGGTCTGGTCGGCTCCGACCTCGGATTCTGACGAATCCTCGGCCGTCACCTCGGTGTTGGTCTCGTCGGCGGCGTCGTCGGATTCCTGGCGAATCTTCGGTCGTCTCCGACGCAGACGACTAATCATCGACATCGGTGGTGGGTTCAGCCGGCTGGCGCCAGCATCTCCTTCCATCCGTCGTCTCCTGTTTTGGTCGAGTTTTCGACGGAGTATTTGACACCGTCGGGCCCTACCAGTTCACCGCTCTGGGGACTGTATACCGCTGAGGGAGGTCCGCTGGGAGTGTAGACACACGGGTTGGGCTGCTGTCCGTTGCACTGCACGGTACCGGACCCGGGTCGTGACAAGGGGTCACTGGTGGCCGGCGGCGTCCCCGCGACTCGGTCCGAAGGTGCCGGGTTCAGGCCGTTGTTGATCGACGGCGCCGGGATCACCATGCCCGGACGGACCGACTGATCGCATCGCGCTCCCGGCGCGGGGCAGGTCAGGATCTGGTTCGGGTCGCCGAACCAGGGGTTCGTTCCCGCCGGAACATACGGCCTGGGGTCGCGGCACTCCCGCGGCGAGGCAGCCCGCTTGCCCGGTACATCGGTACACGGGATGTTGCGCGATCCACGCACGCTGTTGGCGGGCTGATCCATCGGAATCTTGCAGTAGGTGCCCTGCGGCAGTGCCTGCATGCTGGTGTCGGCCGGGGACCGCCATTCCGCGGCCGGAATGAAGCCGGTCAGACAGGGCGGCGGCTGGTTGATCGACAACGCCAAGTCGAGTGCGGCCTGGTTCGGGAACGGCGCGGCCACCGTCTGGGCGATCGAGGCACCCTGCGGCAGGAACACCAGCACCTGCTCCACACCGGTGTGGTAGCGCTTGAGCAGGTCGAACACCACCTCGAGGTTCGCCAGCGTCTGCGGCAGCGAGTCGCGCACGTCGCTGAATACCGAGTTGACCTGATCGGCGGTAGGCGCCGCTTGAGTCAGAATGCTTTTCACGTTCGTGTCGCGTTGCGCGGCTTGTGCGGCCAACGTGTTCAGGTTGCGCGCCCAGCGCTCGATTGCGTCACCCGACTTGATCTGGCTGTCCAGCACCCCGCCGGAGTTCTGGATGATGTCGTTGACGTTGGTGATGTTCGTCTTGAAATCACCGACGATCGCCTGGGTGGAGTCGACCAGGCGTTGCAGCGCGGGACCCAACCCGCCCACGGATTCCGCTGTCTCGTCGAGCAGTGTGGCGATCTTGTCCTTCGGCAACGCCGCGAGGCCGCGGTTAGCGGTGTCCAGCGCCGGCCCGATCTCGGCCGGCACGGTGCCCTTGGTGATGGTTTGTCCCTCGGCGAAGTACTTTCCCGGGTTCCCCGTCGAGACCAGGTCCAGGTACTGCTCACCGACCGCCGACACCGAGTGCACGTTCGCGATCGTGTCGACCGGGATTTTGTACTGGCTGTCGATACTTATCGTCGCCTGGGCGCCGTGCTCGGTCGGCTCGACGTCGGTGACCTTGCCGATGGTGATGCCTCGGTAGGTCACGTTGGCCGTCGGGTACAGACCGCCCGACGCCGGCAGGTCGGCCTTGAGCGAGTACCTGCCGATCCCGATCAGGCTGGGAACCTGCAGGTAATAGACGCCGAGCACCAGCAGGGAGACAACCGTCAGGACAAGGAACGTCCACAGCTGGCGTCGGATGAATGGAGTTAGCAATTCCTGTCCCCCCTTTCCACCAGCGGGCCGCCGGGCGCGTCATTCGGGTTCGGCGTGTAGCGCACGTCGGGGATCATCGTCTCCGGGTCTCGGCCGAAGGACTGTTCGAGTGCGCGCAGGGCTCCCGACAACCCGGTGCCCGTGAGGAACGCGTTGTCGACGGAGCTGTAGGTCACATCAAGCGTGAGCGAGATGTTGATGTAGTCACCGCGGAACATCTTCGGCACGGTGTCGATGTCGAACGGCTGGGTCAGGATCAGCTTCAGCGCGCCGATCAAATACGGCGACGAGCGGCCGAGTTCCTTCAGCGGGCACTGCAGCGACTGCAGGTCGGTGTGCAGCGGTCCGCGGGCCTCCGACAGGTACTGGTCGGCGGACTGGCTGAGTCGTCCGACCGAATCGACGGCGTTGATCAGCAGGTTCTTGGTGTCGGCGAAATGCTTGATCAGCGGCGGGAGGTCGGTCAGCACTCGATCCAGGACGTCCGACCGGCCTCCGACGTAGGTCAGCAACCGGTTGGTGGAGTCGATCGCATGGGTGATGTCATCGCGCTGCTGGTTGAGCTGGGTGGTGAAGGTGTCCAGCTTGCCGAGGAAGGACCGGATCTGCTCCCCCCGCCCGTTGAAGATGTTGTAGACCTCGTTCTGCAGCACTTCCAGGTTCGGGATGCCGCCACCGTGCAGGATCAACGACAGGCTGGCCAGCGTCTGCTCGGTCGTGGGATACGACGTCGCATTCTTCAGCGCAATGGTGTCGCCGTCCTTCAAGAGCTCCGGCGACGGGTTGGGCGGTGCGGCCAGCTCCACGTGCTGAGAACCCAGCAGCGAAGTTTGGCCGATCCTTGCGATCGCGTTTTTCGGCAGCTTGACGCTCTTCTTCACGCCCAGCGTCAGCGTGGCCACCCAGTTCTTCAGGTTGATCGCGCGGATCGAACCGACGAAGACGTCGGCAACCATCACCTTGCTGTTGCCGTTGATCGCCAGGGTGTCCGGCACCTGCACATAGATGGTGTAGGCCCCCGAGCCGTCGCCCGGACCGCCCGGAATCGCGACGTTGGAGATACCCCGCCACCCACACGAGCTCAGCATCATGGCGATCACCAGCAGCACCATGCCCTGCCAGGCCCCGCGGCGGATCATCGCGCGCCTCAGTGCCGGTCGGTTCGGCTTGCTCCTCGCGGCTACGCCGCTCATCGCGCGCCTCACTGGCCCAGCCCTGCGTCAACGGGTGCCGGACCACCGGCATTGGGTGCCGGGACCGCGACCGGCCCAGGCGTCGGTGCGACCGGTCCCGGGATCACTTCCGGTCCCGGCGCCGGGGGTTGGATCGGCGTCGGAGCCCGCAACCCGATGGGCGGCAGGATCGGGTTCTCGTCGTAGGCGTTCGGCGGCCCCGGCGGGGTTTGGTATTGGGACTGCACGGGCTCGATGTTGGGGCCGCCCATCAGTTCGGCAAGCGATTCGGGAGTCATCAGGCCCGAGGTAATCGGCCCAACCTGCTGGCCTTGCATGCCCGGGGCCACGATCCAGCCGTGCTGGGTGTTGCGGTGCGAGGTGGGCGTATCCGGCACCCAGATCCCGGGGACGGTCGTGTCCTTATAGCCGTTCGGTGGGTGCAGCCGGTCTTCGGAATACGCGACCTCTTTGGGCAACACCTCGGCGGTGCTGAACAGGTTCACGCCGAACGGCAGGTAGTTGAACTTGATCGCGTCGAGGACCGGTGCCAGGTACTGCGCACACAGCTCGGCGGATTCCTGGTACCCGAGCCGGCTGCCGGCCTGAATCGAGCTGCAGATGAACTGCATCGGGTTCGCGAAGTTGGTGATCGTCGGAATGGCGACAACCGAACCGTGCGACGGGTGATAGATCTGGTTGATGTTGGCCGCGGCCGTCGGGAGGACGTGCAGGGCGGTCTCCAGCCCGTTCAGCGGATCGGGTTGCAGCAGCGTCGACGTCGCGGTGGCCAGGTTGTTGACGTCGGTCGTCAAGACCTCGCGGTTCTTGGCCAGCCACGGGCGCACCGTGGTCAGCAGGCTGTCGAACTGCTGGAGGGCATTGGAAAAGTCGCCGTCGCTGGACGCGAGCCGACCGGTGACATCCGCCAGGTTCTGGTTCAGCGCGACAAACTGCGCATCGTCCTGGTGCAGCGCGTTGACGAACAGCGCCAGGCTGCGCACCACCGCAAAGAAGTCGCCGCGACCCTCGTTCAACGCGGTCAACGCCGACGACAGGCTGTTGAGGGCGGTGTTGATCTGCTTGCTCTTGCCGGCCAGGCCGTCGGCGAAGGACGAGATGACCTCACCGAACGGCCCCGTCGGCTGGTCCTTGGTCGGGCCCAGCTTCGAGATGATGTTGGTGATGCTGTTGCGCAGTTCGTCCCACTCCACCGGCACCTGGGTGCGCTCTTCGGGAATCACGGCGTTATCGCTCAGCGTGGGCCCACCCTTGTAGGGCGGTTCCAGCTGGATCGCACGCGACGCCACCAGGGTGGGGTTCAGGATCACCGCGGAGGCATTGGCGGGAACCTTGTATCGGTTCTCGTAGTGGAACGTCACCTTCATCTTGTCGCCAGCCGGCTCGATGCTGTCGATCGAGCCGACCCGCAGGCCCATGATCTGGACCTTGTCCCCCTTGTAGAGGGCGTTCGCCGCCGGGAAGTAGGCGACCACAGTGTTATTCGTCAGCTTCTCGAACAGCCGGTAGCCGACATATCCGACGACGAGGGCCACTACCACCACCAGCGACCCGACGATCACCGTCGTCCGGGACAGCCTCGGTAGCCGAATGTTGCGGATGTCAAAGATGGTGCTCAATTCTGGCTACCTCCCGTGACACCACTACCGCCCGAACCGCCCGGGTTGATGAACGGCGCCGGCAACTGGTTCCCAGGTCCGGCCGGTGCCGGTGGTCCCGGTGGCAGACCCGGCGCGAACGCCGACGGTGGCGGCACCGGACCGGCCGGCCCCAGGTGCTCGGTGCGCGCGCCCGGTGGGGCTTGCGCCGGCAGGGGCACCGGAGTGCCCGGAACATTCGGGGGCGGGTCACCCGGGCGCCCGGCGATCGGGATGCCAGGCGTGGGCGGCAGACCGTCGGGGTTCGGCGGCGATGTCGCGACGTCGACCGGGGCGGGGAAGCCAGGCCCGCCGAACGGGCCCATACCCGCGCCGGCGCAGGGCAGCGGATTCCATGGCCGCGGCAGACCCTCGTCCCCGACGGTGACGTTGCCGCCGGGGTTCGCCGGCGTGTACGAGCACGGCGATCCGGGCGGGATGGCCGGCCCGGGATGTTCCGGGGTGCCTTCCAGCACCGGCGGAGCCGGCGGCGGCGCACCGTTGGGGAACCGGGTGCCGTTGGGATCGGGCCACCGGTATTCCGGCAGACCGGCACTGCGCCAGAAGTTCTCCGGGTCGATGCCGCGCTTCTTGAACGCCGCGTCCACCCACGGCTGGACGATCTGGTAGAGCGCCAGGTTGTGCAGGACCACCTTGAAGAACGGTCCCGACGCGATGGCCTCATTCAATGACGGAAGGAACTTGCCGACCTCGGTCAGCCCCTGCGCCACGTCGTCTTTGCGCTGGACCAGGATGCCGCTGATCGTGCGCAACTGTTCGAGCACGTGGTTCAGGTTCGGGTTGTCGTTGATCAGGCCCTTCACCTGCTCCGAGAACGCGGCGACGTTGCCCAGCAACGCGTTGATGGCTTGTCCGCGTTCGTTGAATGCGGCCAGCAGCGTCTTGGCGTTGACCAGCAGGCGGTCGACCTGCTCGCTGCGGTCGCCGAGGACGCTGGCGACCTGGTTGGCCTGGGCAAGCAGATGCTTGACCTCCGCGTCACGCTTGCCGACCGTGTCGGAGAACTTGGCGACACCGTCGAGCGCGGCGCTCAGGTGCGGGTAGGTCTGATCGATGGTCTGCGACAGCACATGCAATGACTCCTTGACGGTGTCGATGTCCCAGCCGGACGCGGCCTTGGTGACGTCGAAGAACGCGTCATAGATCTGATAGGGAGTCGTGCTCTGGCCAACCGGCAAGGTGGCACCGGGCCGTAGCTGCTGGGAGCCCCGTGTCTCGATCTCCATGACCTTCTTACCGAGGATGGTGTCGGTGCGGATCGCCAGCCGGCTCTCGGTGCCGATGGTGTTGGTGCCGATCGAGAACTTGATCACGATGTGGTCGCCCTCAATGTCGAGAGCCTCCACCTTTCCGACGTCCATGCCGGCGATGCGCACCTTGTCGCCGGCACTGACGCCGCCGGAGTCGGTGAACTGTCCGTAGTAGGCCGGCCTGGCGAACAGGATCGGGACGCTTGTGATGCTCTGCCCGACGCCGATGACGAGCAGCGTGACGATGATGCCCATCATGCCGATCCGAAGCCGGTTCGGAGGTTCCAGCGTTCTCATTGCGGGGTGCACCTACCCGTCGGCTGCTGGAAGAGCCGGACCGTACGGACCGGGCCGCCGCCCTGCAGACCATTGATCTTCAACGTGATGTCGCAGGCGTAGAAGTTCACGAAGTCGCCGTAGGACCCGATGGCGCGCCCGATCATGTTCAGCGCGGTCGGCACCTTCTTGAGGTAGTCCTGCAGTTGGTCTTGCTGGTCGATGAGCGGCTGCTGAATCGCGTCGAGGTAGTTGAGGGACTTGTGCAGCAGCGCGCGGTCCTCGCCCAGCAGGTCGGCCACCGTGCCGGCGGCGTTGCTGATGTGCGCGGTCCCGCCGGCCAGCTGATCGCCGTGGTCCTTCAGGCCAGTGATCAGCACCTCGAGATTGTTGATGGTCTGATCGAATTGCTGACGATGCCGAACCGTCGTGTCCAGAACGATGTTCAGGTTCTTGATCACCTCGCCGATCGCCTGGTCACGCTCGCCGATCTGGTTGGTCAGTTGCGCGGTCTGGTCGAGGATGTCGTTGATGGTGCCGCCCTGCCCCTGGAACACCGTGACCAGCGCGGTCGCGATGCTGTTGACCTTTACCGGGTCCAGCGCCCGAAACAGCGGCTTGAAACCACCGATCAGCGCGTCGAGGTCCAGGGCCGGCGAGGTACGCGCCAGCGGGATGAATCCACCCGGCGGCAGCACCTTGTCGGTGCCCTCGCCCTCGCCGCGCTTGAGCTCCAGGTACCGGTTGCCGATCAGGTCGAGGTAGCGGATCTGCGCCGTCGTCGACTGATACAGCGGAATCGAGCGGTCGACGTTGAATTTCACCCGCACCCGCGTGCCGCTGGCGACCAGCTCTACGGTGTCGACCTTGCCGATCTCCACGCCGGAGGCGCGAACGAATTGGCCCTGCCGCAGCCCACTGATGTTGCTGAATTCCGCCGAGTACGCGTTGGTGCGGTCAAACCGCATCTGGCCGAACACCACGATGATCATCACAGTGAACAGCAGCAGCACCAGCGAGAAGATGCCGAGTCGAATGAGCGTACCGGTGATTTTCATGGGTTGATCGTGTTATCCCCTACCTGACGGCCCCAGACATACTCGATCGCGTAGGGCGAACCGGTGTCGAGGTGGTTGTACGGCGCGATGCTGTTGCCGGAGTCCATCACCAACTCGGGCGCGGGCCAGAGGTCGTGGGTGATGTGCTGCCAGCAACCCGGCGCACCGCCCGGTCCACCACGGGCATTCACCCGCGGCAGGTTCTCGGGATAGGTGTAGGGGTTCGGCGCTCCGCCGACCACGCCGGCCAGGCCGCCGACCAAGCTGGCGATCGTGGCCACCGCCGAGACGGGGTTGGCCAGCAGGCCCAGGCCGGATAGCGCCTCGGTGTGGGCGTTCAGCGAGTACCCGTTGCCGGCCAGGAAGGAGGCGGCCTTGGGTTCGATGTCGTGGTAGTTGCGCAGGGTGCAGAAGATCGCCGGGCTGTAGGTGTCCAGCAGCTGCGCCGATGGCACCAGGTCAGCGGCGCCGCGCGCCAGATACGGTCCACCCTTCTCGAAGAGCTCCGCGCCGGTGTTGCCGAACCCGGCCGCCGACAACAGTGCTTGGTCCAGGTCTTTTTGCTGCTGGTTGATCGTGCGCGAGGTGATGACCGCGTTGTTGAGGAAGTCGAACAGGTCCGGCGAGGCGTTGGCGTAGGTGTCACCGAGGCCGGCCAGCTGCTGGATGTCGTGGCGGATCTGCGGCATCTGTGGGTTGACGTCGTCGAGGACCGCGTTGGCGTTGACGATCGACTGCCCGAATCGCTCGCCCAGCCCGGCCAGCGATTGCGCGGCCGCGCTCAGCGTCAGGTTCAGCTTGACCGGATCCACCTTCTCCGAGATCGAGGTGATGGTCTGGAACAGCGTGTTGATCTCCGTCGTCACCGACCGCGCGTCGATCACTGTCTGCGCGGTGAGCTTTTGCGGTGACGGGCTTTGCGGCGTTGTCAGCGACACGTATTTACCGCCGAACACCGTGGTGGCCTTGATGTCGGCGTTCACGTTCGACGGGATCAGCGATAGGTACCTGGGATAGACGTCCAGGGTGAATTTGGCCGCCGGTTTACCGTCGCGCACGATCTCCGAGATGGTGTCCACCCGGCCGATCTCGACACCGTTGTAGGTGACCTTGGAACCCGGATCCATCACCAGCCCGGCCCGCGACGCCAGCATCGTCAGCGTGGTCTTGGGGGTGAAGTTCCCGCGGAACTGCCCGTAGACCAAGACGAAGAGCAGCACCGCGATGACCAACGAGCCGATGCCCGCCAACTTGTAGGGCGGCGTCCGCGCTGCGTTGATCTTGCTGGGTTGGGCCATGGCTACACCGTTAACGCGAAGTTCGGGTTGACGCCGTAAAGCGCCAACGCTGCGGACAACACGACAACCTGCACCGAGACCAGGGAGAAGCGCATCGAACGGCCGACCGCCTCGCCGACGCCGACGGGCCCGCCGCCGGCGTTGTAGCCGTAGAAGCAGTGGGTGATCATCACGACCGCCGTGATGATGATGGCCTCCAGGAACGACCAGAACACGTCATCGGGGCGCAGGAACGTCCGGAAGTAGTGGTCGTAGGTGCCGCTGGATTGCCCGTAGAGCACGGTCGTGGTGATCTGCGGCGACAGGAAACACATGATCATCGCCATCGCGTAGAGCGGAATGATCACGACCAGCCCGGCCATGAACCGCGTGGTCGCCAGGAACGAGATCGACTTGATCCCCATCACTTCCAGGGCGTCGATCTCTTCGCTGATCCGCATCGCGCCGAGCTCGGCGGTGGCTCCCGCGCCGACCGTGGCGGCCATCGCGATGCCGGTAACCACCGGGGCCGCGATGCGCACGTTGATTAGTGCGGCGAAGAAGCCGGTGAACGCCTCGACCCCGATGTTGCCCAGGGATGCGAAACCTTGGATCGCGACTAGGGAGCTACCGGAGAGCGTGACGAAACCGACGATGGCGACGGTGCCACCGACGACGGCCATGGCCCCGGTGCCCATGCCGATTTGGGCGATCAGCCGCAGCGTTTCCTTGCGGTAGTTGCGCAGCGCGTGCGGCACCTGCCCGATGCAGACGATCCCGAACCAGGCCATCTTGCCGATGTCGTCGAGCCCCCGGCCGGCAGCACCGCCGTAGCGATTCAGGTTTTCGGCTGCCCGCGGGAACCTGGCACGCACTATGTCGACGTTAGTCATGTCAGTGTCCCGTTCCGAATCGCACGCCGATTGTCGTCAGAATTACGTTCACCGCGTACAGCGCGACGACGCAGAGCACCACGGTTTCGTTGACGGCGGTGCCCAGGCCCTTGGAGCCACCGCGCACGGTCAGTCCCCGGAAGCAGCCGACCAGGCCGGCGATCAGGCCGAAGATCGCGGCCTTGACGGTCGCGATGACGACCTCGGGCAGGCCGGTGATGGTGGTCAGGGTGGCCAGGTAAGCGCCACCCGAGACATTTTGCAGATACACCCCGAACAGATAGCCACCCACCAGGCCGACGGTGATGACCAGGCCGTTGAGCAGTGTGGCGACCACGGTCGCGGCGATCACCCGGGGCACCACCAGCCGGTGGATCGGGTCGATGCCCAGCACCTCCATCGCGTCGATTTCCTCGCGGATGGTGCGCGCGCCCAGGTCGGCGCAGATTGCGGTGGACCCGGCGCCGGCGACCACCAGCACCGTGGTCAACGGGCCGAGCTGGGTGACCGCACCGATCGCCGCGCCGGCACCGGACAGGTCGGCGGCACCGAACTGGGCCAGCAGCACGTTGAGCGTGAAGATCAGCAACACGGTCAGCGGTATCGAGACAAAGACGGTCGGCAGGAACGCGACGCGCATGATGAACCAGCCCTGCAAGATGAGCTCGTGCCACTGGAATGGCCGACGGAATAGCGCCCTGCCGGTCAGGACACACATCCGGAAGAATCCGCCGATCAGAGTCAGCGGCGTCTCCAATTGGTCGCGCACATAGCCGACCAAATGCGGACGAGTCGACGTCGTCACCATCGCCCCCTCACACCGGCACCGCGCGCCTCGTGGCGCCGCGAATCGTGTCGCACGCCCCCCCCTTGCACGGATCCCACATGTGTGACCACCGACTCCCTACTGGCAAGTAGTAACGGAGACCACAGGAATGTACCCGATGGCCAAGCACGTGTGAACCGCATCACCACAATTAACCCTTCGTCAACAGCGGGCAAACGTTACAGTTTCTATTGGCTTTCCTCCCCCGCCGTGAAATCCCTTGAACTAGACTGGGTTTGAGTTGTGTCCGCAGTTCCGTAGCGCCGCCGTAGCTCAGTCTTGAGGACCTTCCCGGCAGGGTTGCGAGGTAGCGCGTCGACCACCTCGAAGGCCTTGGGGTGCTTGTAGCGTGCGAGCCGCTCGGTCAGGAACTCGTCCAGATCATCCAGGCGCGGCCCGTCGTCGGTGATCGCCGCGACCGCGATCGGCACCTCGCCCCACTTCTCGTGGGCACGGCCGATGACCGCGACCTCGACGATGCCGGGATGGCCGGCAAGAACGTTCTCCACTTCGGCGCAGTAGATGTTCTCGCCGCCGGAGATGATCATGTCCTTCTTGCGGTCCACCACCCAGATGTAGCCCTCCTCGTCCGTACGGACGAGGTCTCCGGAGTGGAACCAGCCACCGGCAAACGCCTCCGCGGTGGCCTGCGGGTTGTTCCAGTAACCGCTCATCAATGTTGGTGCCCGATAGACGATTTCGCCGATTTCACCGATCGGCACGTCGTTCATGTTTTCGTCGACCACGCGGGCGGCGACGGTCGGGATCACCTTGCCGACCGATCCCCGTTTACGAATCGCGTCCTCACCGAGCAACATGCAGGTGACCGGCGACATCTCTGTCTGGCCGAACGCCGCCAAAATCTGGGTTCCGGGGAACGTCGCCGACATCTCCCGCAGCAGCGCATCCGGAGCCGGTGCCGCGCCCCACGACATGATCCGCAGCCTCAGCTCACGGGGTCGGGCTTGCTGCTCGGCGCAGACCGCCTGCCACTGGGCCGGGACCAGGAAGATGCCGGTGACCTTTTCGGCCGCCAACACGTCGAGCAACTGCCCGGGGTCGAATGCGCCGAGGGGATAGATCACCGTGGGCAGGCCCAGCAGGAGCCCACCCAGCAGGTTCCCGACCCCGGCGATGTGGAAGAGCGGGACGCCGATGAAACCGACGTCGTTATTGATGTCGGCGCCGTTGGTGTAAAGCCCGGTCATCGTCTGCCCGGTCAAGTTGGTGTGGGTGAGCACCGCGCCTTTGGGACGCCCGGTGGTGCCCGAGGTGTACATGATCAGGGCCGGCGAGTCGTTCGGGACGTCCGCCGGCTCGGCCGCGTCGGCGGCCTCCTCGATCAGGTCTTCGTAGCCGAGCACGCTGTCGTCGCTCGAGCCGCCGGCCACGACGACCGTGTCAAGGAGCGGCTGGATGTCGCGGACCCCGGTGGCCACCGGAGCGAGCACCGCTTCGGTGACCATTACCCGCGCTTCGCAGTCTTCGACCAGGAAACCGATCTCGGGCGGGGTGAGCCGGAAGTTCAGTGGAACCGCGATGGCCCCGAGCATGTTGGTGGCCAGCATGGCCTCGACGAACTCGGCGCGGTTGAGCATCAGAATCATGACCCGATCCCCGAAGCCGACCCCCCGCCGGCTTAGGGCACCGGCCAATGCGCTGACCCGACCGTGCAGGTCAGCCCACGTCAGAGTCCGACCCATGAACCGCAGCGCGACGGCGTGCGGCTGCATCAGCGCGTGCCGCTCGAGCTGGTTGACCCAGTTCTGCCGCCGGGCCAGATACGGCTGCTCAGTCGGGTGTGACGGCTGTGATGCTTGTGCCTCGTGGCTAGCAAGTTGCGCGGTCAACTAATACCGTCCCTTCACTCGCGCACCGCTTGCGACAGGTTGATATTTGATAAAACATAGTGTTGTGTGGGTCACACTATGGCCTTAACGCCCTGATGACAAGCCCCGTTGCGCTCTGAAAACGCCCTGAAAACGCCCCCGAAAACCCTGGCAGCCGACGTGAACTTACCGCTATCTACGCGAACCCATGGCAGGCGGCGACAGCTGCGCCGGGCGCAGCTGTCGGACGAGGTCGCGGGCCATCTGCGGGCGGCGATCATGTCGGGGACGTTGCGCCCGGGAACATTTATCCGCCTCGATGAGACCGCGGCCGAACTCGGGGTCAGCGTGACGCCGGTGCGCGAGGCCCTGCTGAAGCTGCGTGGTGAGGGCATGGTGCAGCTGGAGCCGCACCGCGGCCACGTCGTGCTGCCCTTGACCCGCCAGGACATCGAGGACATCTTCTGGCTGCAGGCCACTATCGCCAGGGAACTGGCCGCCGCGGCCACCGACCACATCACCGACATCGAAATCGACGAGCTCCAGCGCATCAACAATTCGCTCGAGGCGGCAGTCGGGTCCAGCGATCCCGAGACCATCGCCGGCATCGAGTTCTCGTTCCATCGCGTCTTCAACCAGGCCAGCCGGCGGATCAAGTTGGCCTGGTTCCTGCTCAACGCCGCGCGGTATATGCCGGTGCAGGTGTACGCCGGCGATCCGCAGTGGGCTGTGGCGGCGGTCGACAATCACCGGCAGCTGATCGCCGCGCTGCGCCGGCGCGATACGCCCGCGGTGATCGAGCACACGGTCTGGCAATTCACCGATGCGGCCCAGCGGCTCACCGAAATGCTGGACGCGGCGGGGATTTTCGGGTAACCGGGCGGTTCGCCCTAGTTGGCGGCCAGCTGTTCGGCGCGCAACTTGAGGTTCTCCGCCAGGTGATCCAGCACGTTGTTCAGCATCGACTTCACCAGCGGCGCGGGCACCGGCAGCGACGGTTCGACGTCGATGTCGACGGTCAGCAAGCTCGAGGCGCCGGTTTCCACCACGCTGAACAGCTGCTCCTGTTTCTTGAACAGCTCGCCTTGCTGCATGACGGTCTGAATCTGGTTCGGTCCCGGGTAGTACACGGCCTGGATGTAGGTTCCCTCGAAGCCTTGGTAGCCGGCGTCCAGGCGCAGCTGACTGGGCCGGCCGTCGTCATAGCGCGCAAGCACCCAGCAGCCCTTGACCCCGTCGCTCCACTCCGGGTACTGCTCGAAATCCGCGACGATCGCCATGACCGCGGCGGCGGCGGCGCCGACCTCTACGGTCTTGCTCAAAACAGGCATTGGCGAAGCATAACCGGGTAAGCGAAAGCCCCAGCACAGGGCGCTATCTGGGCCAAACTCTAGGTCGATTCCTCGACGCAGGCCGTCGACAGCAGGGACCGGATGGGCTCGGGAATCGGAACGGATTTGCGGCTGGCCCGGTCGACGTAGACGTGCACCCAATGCCCGAGCGCGGTAACCGGCAGCGACGCCTGGCCCTCTTTCGAGCCCTCTTTCGACTCGAACACGCCGAGCCGGTAGGTGACGCTGCTGCGGCCCAGCCGCGTCACGGCAAGGCCCACCTGGAGGTCCTGCGGAAATTGCAGTTCGGAGAAATAGCGGCAGCCCGACTCGGCGACGACGCCCAGCGCCGGCATGGTGATCGGGTCAAGCCCGGTGCCGAGGGTGATCCAGGCATTGATCGCGGTGTCGAACAGCTGGTAGTAGACCGCGTTGTTGAGGTGGCCGAACATGTCGTTGTCGGCCCACCGGGTGCCCACCGGCCACAACACCGGGAAGTCGCCGCTGGTGAGCTGCTCTGGTGCTGGCGGGATCCGCATAGCCATAGTTGTATTTCAACATGTGTGGCCCGGGTGCCCGGCTAGTCGCCGTAGAAGGCGCCCGTTAGCGCATTGCCTTGCAGCGTGA
This sequence comes from Mycobacterium sp. Dal123C01, assembly GCF_052566995.1. Taxonomy (NCBI): domain Bacteria; kingdom Bacillati; phylum Actinomycetota; class Actinomycetes; order Mycobacteriales; family Mycobacteriaceae; genus Mycobacterium; species Mycobacterium sp. Dal123C01. The sequence continues at coordinate 958,871 of NZ_CP199580.1, forward strand.
ACAGCCGCTCGGACGCCGACCAGTCGGGCAGCAGTGAATCGAAGCCGTGACAGGTGCGGGGAAACACGTGCAATTCGGTGGAGACCCCGGCGCGCAACAGCCGCAGCGCGTAGTCGATCGCTTCGTCGCGGAACGGATCGATTTCCGCGCAGGTGATCAAAGTTGGTGGTAGACCGTGCAATTCGTCGCGCCGTGCCGGCACGGCATCCGGTGATCCGGGCTCTTCGCCCAGGTAGTAGTGCCACATCAATGCCGCGGCCTCGCTGTCGAAGGCCGGGCTGGTGCGAAACTCCGCTTTCGACGCGGTAGCGCGATCGTCGAGCACCGGCTGATGGAGCAGTTGGAACACGACGGGCGGCAGCGATCCATCGGCGGCACGTTGTGCCAGGGAGGCGGCCAGGGTGGCCCCGGCGCTGCTCCCCGCGACGGCCAGCCGCACGGCATCGACACCCAGTTCCGCCGCACTGCCGGCCACCCAATTGAGCACCACGGTCGCGTCGTCGAGTGCGGCCGGGTAGGGGTGTTCCGGGGCCAGCCGGTAGTCGACCGACACCACTGTGCAGCGGGCGCGACGGGCGAGTTCCGCGCACTGTCGATGATCGGTGTCGAGGTTACCCAGCGCGAATCCGCCCGCGTGGCAGTAGACGACCGCCGGTGCCGGCGACGGGCCGCCGCGATAAATGCGGACGGGTACTCGCCCGGATGCGGCGAGCACGCTGCCGTTTTCGATGTGCACGCCCGGCATGTCGGTGAGTTCGGCGGCGTCCCGGCGGCGCTGGTCGAACGGACCGCGCATGACCCCGATCGCTTCCGGGGAGAAGGACGTTCGGGTGGTCGCAATCGCGCGCAGCACGGGATCGAGGCGCCGCGCGCCGTCCAATTCCGTCACCGACTCGTCCGGTCCGGCGCGGTGCGGGCCTGGCTTTCGGCGGCGGACGCGGCCCAAGCCGGAGGGCTGGAGAAGGCGAAGTCGGCGGGTCTGAACCTGCGCGTCATCTCCCAGAAGCTACGCGCGCTTCGCGGCCACTGCGTGACCACGCGCCCATTCGGAGCGCGGAAGTAGTTGCTGCACTGGGTGGTCCACACGGTCCCGACCATCCACTGGTCGATCTTGGCGATGAACTGCGCCAGCGCGGACGGTCGCACCGCCACATAGGTCTTGTCCTGGCGCCGCATGTACTTCAGTACTCGCACGATGTAGCGCGCCTGAGCTTCCAGCATGAAGATCACACTGTTGGAGCCGACATTCGTGTTTGGTCCGTAGAGCATGAAGAAGTTCGGGAATCCGGGAACGGCCATGCCGAGATATGCATGGGCCCCTTCACTCCAGACCTCGCGCAGTGTCGTTCCGCCTTCTCCGGAAACATCCAGCTGTCCGAGATAGTCGGCCGCGGCATAGCCGGTCGCGCACACCACGACGTCGACTTCGCGTTCGGTGCCGTCTTCGGTGACCAGGGACCGAGCCCGCAGGTAGCGCGCCGGACTGGTCAGCACCTCGACGTTGGACCGGGTCAGCGCGGGCAGGTAGTCCGACGAGAACACCAGCCGCTTGCAGCCCATCGGGTGGTCCGGAGTCAGTTTGCGGCGCAGTTCTTCGTCGGCGACCGTCTTTTCAAGCAGGCCAAGCGCAATCGCGGTGAAATCCTGAGTCTTCTCGCTACCATGCTCGATCACCGAGATGTTGGATTCGCTGCGCAACCACAACCGGGTCCGGTACAGCTTTTTGGCGAACGGCAGATGGGCGAAGACCCAGCGCTCCCGTCGTGTGTAATGCCGGTCTGGTTTGGGCAGAATCCAGGTCGGCGAGCGCTGCACCGAATACACCTGGCCGGCCACCTTCGCGAGTTCGGGCACCAGCTGCGACGCCGTCGATCCGGTTCCCAACACGGCCACCCGCGCGCCCGCGAGGTCGACCGAATGGTCCCAGCGCGACGAGTGCATCACCGTTCCGGCGAACGGCTCGTGCTCGACGAGTTCCGGGAAAAGCGGCCGGGTGAACAGACCGACGGCGGACACCACGACATCGAAGTGGTGCTGTTCGCAGCCGGTGGTCGTCAGGCACCACTGTTGGGAGTCCTCCTCCCAACGCGCCGTGTGGATTTCGGTGCGCAGTCTCAAATGTGGCCGCAGCCCGTATTTGTCGGCGCAGCGCACAAAGTACTCAAGAATCTCGGGCTGCCCCGACCACAGCCGCGACCAACGCGAATTCAAGTCGAAGGAGAACGAATACAGATGCGACTTCACGTCGCACGCCAGGCCCGGATAGGTGTTGATCCGCCACGTGCCGCCGACGTCTTCTTCACGGTCGAAGATGGTGAAGTCATGAAAACCGGCACGGGACAGCAGGACTCCCAGCGCCAGGCCACCCGGGCCGGCGCCGATGATGCCGACCGACAAGGTCGTTCTCATCGAATCTGCAGGCATTGCCCGCCATCGACGACCAGTTCCGAACCGGTGATGAACGACGCAGCGTCCGACACCAGAAAGGCGACCGCGTCGGCGATTTCGGTGGGCTGCCCCAGCCGCCCGAACATCGCTGTCGCCGTCAGCCGGGTCTGCGTCGTCTCATCGAGCATCGAGGTCGCGATCGGCCCGGGGAACACCGCGTTGACCCGGATGCCGGAGGGGCCGAGTTCGGCCGCCGCGGTTTGGGTCAGACCGCGAAGCGCCCACTTCGACGATCCGTATGCGCAGTGTGCGGGGAACGGGCGGATCGCCCCCGTGCTGCAAATGTTGACGATGGCAGCGTGTTTCGCCTCCTGTAACTGGGCAAGCGTGGCGCGGATGCCCAGGAATGCGCCCAGACAGTTGACGCGCCAGGCGTTTTCGAAGTCCTCGGCCGTCTCGTCGGCCAGCGCTGCGCGATGCAGCACTCCGGCGTTGTTGACCAGTGCGTTCAGCATCCCGAATCGAGCCACTGTTTTCTCGACGGCGGCCTCCCACTGCTGCGGGCTGGTCACGTCGAGTTCGATCGCGATCACCCCGTCGTCACCCAGTTCACCGACCGCAGTGACGATGTCATCGGCCCGCCGATCGCAGGCCGCCACGGAATACCCTTCGGCGCGAAGCTTTTTGACGATAGCCCAACCCTGGCCGCCCGCGGCGCCGGTGACGAGTGCGACGCTCATGATGACGGAACCTCCGGGCTGTCGGACAGGCCTTGGCTGGTGATGAATTGGCAGCGCCGACGCTGGAAACGCCAGTGCCCGTGGCGACGGACCAGTTGATCGTCGTACATCGCGGGCCGCAGCTGTAGGTCCCCGGCTCTGACGAACAGTACCTGCGAGCGTGCCGTCGCGGTGTCGTCGCGGACGTCGATGCGCGAAACCCCGGTCATATGCAGTCCGCGTGGCGCATCACGAAACATCTTGGCGATCCCCTCAGGCCCGGCGAAAGACCGTCCGTACACCACGAATTCCGCATCGGCGGTGAACAGCTGCGCGCACGCGTCGATGTCGCCGGCGTCGAGGGCGAGCGCGTAGCCGGCTATCAGTTCGCGAACCGCGGTGTGGTCGTCGGTCACTGTCCGGTCGCCTCACGGAGGTGCTCGATCGCGCCGCGCCGCAACGCCTGCGATTCGGCGGCCAGGGTGATCATCGCAAAGCCGAGCTGCGCCATCGCGTGACCGGTCTTGCCCTCGTTGGCGTGAATCCCGGTGACCAGTCCGGCTTCGGTAGCGACGCGATGAATGTGCACGATCGCGTCCAGGACTTCCGGGTGTCTGGTTGACCCAACGGGGTCGACTCCCATCGAGATCGCCAAATCGGCTGGCCCGATATAGATTCCGGCCAGGCCGTCTACCGCGCAAATGGCGGTGAGATTCTGCAGTGCCGCGGCGGTTTCGATCATCGCGAACACGCTCACCCGCGCCTCGTGGGCGGCGGGGTCGAGCCCCAGGCTGGCGCGCAGCGGGCCGAAGCTGCGCAGGCCCGCCGGTGGATAGCGGGTGGCGGCCACCGCCGCGGCGGCCTGGCCGGCCGATTCGACCATCGCGATGAACACGGCATCGGCGCCGGCGTCGAGCACCCGCCCGATCGGTGCGGGATCGGCATTGGGTAGCCGCACCGCGGTCGCGATGGGCACCTGCTCGAGGCGCCGCAACATGCCGGCGATATCGGCGTCGTCGAGGTATCCGTGCTGAGCGTCGAAGCCGACGTAATCGTATCCGGCGCGCGCGAATTCCTCCGGTCCGATCAGCGTCGGGCCGGTGATCCAGCCGCCCCATATCGGTGTCGTCTTGTGCAGCGCCTGCTGGAAGTTGCTCTGCGGCATCTGGGGCATGCTCATTGCTCGATCGCGATCTTCACGCGCTCGGGAACCGGCCGGCAGGCCAGGTCGAACGCGCCCTGCACGTCGTCGACGCCGAAGGTGTGGGTGAGATAGGAGCCGAGCAGCTCAGGATGGTCTGTGGCGAATTTACTGGCGAGCTCGAGTACCCGCCGCCGGTCAAGCGTCACACCGGATTTCAGGGTCAGGTTGTTGCGCAGCATGAGACGCATGCTAATCGGGTAGGCCTCGTCGTCGGCAACGCCGAAGTAGAAGACGGTGCCGCCGGGCGCGGCGGCTTCGATGGCGTGGCCCAGCGTGGCGACCTGATGGCCGACGGCCTCGATGACGATATCGGCGCGGTCGGCGGGCGCCAATTGGCTGACCCACCGGTCGCTGCTCGCGCGGACGACATCGTCCACACCGAATATCGTTGCGAGGCTTCGGCGATCGATGGGGTCGACGCCGGTGACGCGGCGGGCACCGGCGGCCTTGGCGACGTAGGAAAATAACAGCCCGATCGAGCCCTGACCGATGATCGCGACGTGACGGCCGGCCAGGTCGGGCAGTTGCTCGCAGGCATAGAGGACACACGCCAGCGGCTGCAGGCCGACCGCCTGCCCCGGGGTGAGTGCCGGGTCGTAGGGCGCGAGCCCGTTGCCGTCGCTGACCACCCGCTCCATCATCCCGTCGAAACCCGAGGCCCAGCCCACCACGCGATCGCCGGGACGGTGCTGGCGATGCCGGCTGGCGATCACCTCGCCGGCCACTTCGTGGATCGGGAACCCGTCCTTCTCGGCGGCGCTTGGTCCGTCGTCACCCGGGAGTCTGCCTTTGGCGCCCCGGAAGCCCGGCAGGTCGCTGCCGCACACCCCGGCGGCCAAGAACCGCAGCAGCACCTGACCATCGGCCAGGTCGTCGGGGGTTTTGTCAGGGATCGACGTTCGCTCGAATACGTAGGGAGCGATGATCCGGTAGGACCACACGTCAGACCTCCACCGGGATCTGGTTCCATCCCCACTGGAAGCTGGACGGCAGCCGCGTGGCGGCGTCACCCTGGATCGCGTAGTCCGGCACCCGCCGAAGCCATTCGGTCAGCAGCACATCGATTTCCAGCCTGGCCAGGTGGTAGCCGATGCAGAAATGCTGGCCGCGGCCGAACGCCAGCGACCGCTTGATGGGCCGGTTCCAGATGAACTCGTCGGGGTTTTCGTACTCCCGTTCGTCCCGGTTCGCCGAGGCCAGCAGCGTGATGATGCGTTGACCCGGTTTGAGCGTCTCGCCGTGAATGTCGAAGGGTTTGCGCACAGTTCGGGCGAACCACTGGGCCGGAGCGCAATACCGGATCATTTCCTCCCGCGCGAGCGGGACGTTGGTGGCCGGGTCGGCGCGCACCGCGGCCAACTGATCGGGGCGCTTGCTGAGCTCCCAGAGCCCGTGCGCGACGATCTTGGGCACGGTTTCGGTGCCGCCGATGAAGATGCAGAGCATCTGGGTCGCGGCTTCGACGTCGTTCAGCGCGCTGCCATCCGGCAGCCGATAGCCGAGCAAGCCGTCGACGACGGGCAGCGCGTCTCCCGACGAGCCGGCACGGCGGCGCTCGACGACCGGAGTCAGGAACCCCAGGTAGTTGGGCCGGGCTTCGGCGGTGTCGACGCCCACACCCGGCTCGGCCAGGCTGCCGGTGTTGACGGCCGCCAACACCTGCGCCGCGAGATCGTCTGGGAGACCGAGCAGTCCACACACCATCGCGGCCGCCACGATCCCGCCGTACTCCTGAGTCAGGTCGAACGATCCCCGCGGCAGCAGCAGGTCGAGCCGTTGGTTGGCCAGGGCGCGGATCCTGTCCGCCAGCCCGGCGACCGACCTGGGCCGTAACGGCGCCGAATGCGCCCGCCGGATCTCGCCATACAGGTCGGCGTCGAACACCGCGTGAAATGGCAACGGATGCAACGGTGGATCCTCGACCGGCCCGGTGTTGTGCTTGGCCAGGACCGCCGTCGGCGGCAACGTACCCTCCGATGCGACGAATGTCCCGTCGTTGACCTCCAGCACTCGCCAGATGTCCTCGAAGCGAGACAGCGCGAAGGTATCCCACTGCGGCAGGTAGTACAGCGGGTGGTCGTCGCGCAGAATTCGGTAGTACGGCAACGGGTTTGCCATTACCCGCGCATCAAAGGGGTCGTAGCTGAAGTCCACTGGTGCCTGCTGATCGGTCACTGCAGCGGAGAGGGCGGTAGCGCCTGCAGAATCGAGTCTTCCCAGCCGTCGCGCAATGCCGGCGCCACACTCATCCAGGTGACGATCTCGGCGGGTGGGCTCTCCTTCCACGAGGGGTAGTGGTTGGCGAAGCATTCCCAGCCGCCGTCCAACGCCCAGTAATGGATGACCTCGTTGTAGCGGAAGGTGGTGGTGAAGGAACCCAGCCAGCGCTTACCGGTGCGCTCCGACCACGGGACATAGAGGCGTTCCAGCTCGCGGATGTAGTCGTCTTGCCGTCCCGGCTTTGTTTGCATGATCTCCTGAATCACCAGCGGCGCAGCAAAATTGGCCTCGCGCAGCTGGGCCAGGGTTTTGTTGCTGGGCCCGGGGTACATGATTCGCCCTTCGCCCGAGGCGCCGATCTCGCCAAGAAACGCCGACCACTTGCCGGCCGCTGCCTCGTGACTGCCACCGCGTGCCTGGGCCGCTCCGATCCTGGCGTAGTCGGCGAACCCGTCGATCTCCCAGATGACCGTCGCCTGTGGCCAGTGACCGTTGTAGGGCGTCGATTCCCAGATCGCGAACAGCCGGGCGCCGAGCTCCTCCATCATCGGCTGGTAGCTATCGGCGAAAGCCTCAGTGAAACGGTCGCCGTGGCCGGAGCCCAGCGAGATTGTCTCGTGCAGGTAGAGCAGGGTGTGGCCGTGATACTTCTTCATCAGTCGAGCCGGACCAGCTCTGAATGGACGCGCGAACAGCTCACCTCGCATAGCAGCGTCTCGGTCGGTTCGACTGGGGTGCCCGGGAACCCGGCCGCCGCAAGGGCATAGCCCTTGAATTTGCGCGCCGCCGCGCTGAGCACGTGCTGCGCGCTGGTCATCCCGCGGTTCACTCCCAACGGCCACCCGTCGCCCCACAGCGCGACTTCGGTCAACCGATCGTCCAGCGATTTGAGCACCTTGTCACGTACCCGTTCGTCCGCGGTGAACGCCTCGGCGCTAACGGCCAGCGTTTGGCTCGTCGAGCCCATCGCGGTCGGGACGAACTCCGATTCGGTGTCCACCACCCCGACCCCGAGGATGCGCAGCGCCCGGGCGTCGTCGTTGCCCGGCAGCAGGACGGTCACCTCCCACCCGGCCATCACCCGGTCGTAGAGCCATCCCCCGGCCGAGTGCACGACATCGACGGCGCTGCCGGCAACCACGTCCAGCCGATATCGCAGGCACTCACCGTTTGCTCTTGCGGCGGCGACCCGCGCGCTCTGGCTGATGTCGAACGTCGGAGTGACCATCAAATCCATTCCTCACCGCCACACCGCGGAGTGCATTGGGTTTCAGGCATCCAGCTGCAGCGCTTGTCATGGGCTTTCTCAAGGGCTGAAGCCGCCTCACGCAACGGGTGACGCGGCCCATCGCATAGCGTGACACTTTTGCCGAAATTTGTAAAGCTTCTCCGAGCGGTCAGGAGTCGCGGCGCGCCTTCAGTTCGGCCAGTATTTCGTCGGTGTGCTGCCCCAGTTCCGGTGCCGCCGAGCGGGGCGCCCACGGGGTGCCGTGGAAATCCGCCGGGGTGGCCACCATCGAGACGCCGGATTCCCCGTCGGGCACATCGACGATGCCGCCCGCGGCGTGGAATTGCTCGTCGGCCACGACATCTTCGAGCGAGTTGATCGGCGACCAGAAGAAATCCGGTTCGGCCGCAAAGGCCTGCGCCCATTCGTCCAGCGAGCGGGTCGCGAAGATCTCGTCCAGCTCGGCGATCAGCGTCACCCCGTTGACGGCACGGGCCCGGGCATCGCTGAACAGCGGGTCATCGAGCCATTCGGGACGGCCGACGACGCGACACAGCGGAGGCCAATGCCGGTCGCCTTCGAGACCGACGATCCAGAAGCGTCGCCCGTCGCCGGCGGCGTAGTTGTTCATGCACGGATTGCCCATCGTTTCGCGCTCCCCGACGGCGATCGGCTGGCCGGTCAGCAGATAGGTGTTGAGGTCGAAGCTCACGGTGTAGGCACCCTGGCGGTACAGCGAGGTCGTCACCAGCTGACCGGCGCCGGTGCGTTCGCGGGCCAGCAGCGCCGCGCAGATGGCCGCGGCCAGGGTCATTCCGGCCGAGTGGTCACCCATACCGCCCCGCTGAAACGGCGGCGTCTGGCCGGGCCGGGTGAGCAAGTGGGCCACTCCGGCGCGGGACCAGAACGCTGCCACGTCGTAGGCGGCCCGGTCGGCGTCGGGGCCGGTTTCGCCGTATCCGGTGATCAGGCCGTACACCAGGCGAGGATTGTGGGCGGACAGTGACTCGAAATCCAGGCCGAGGCGTTGCAGCGCGCCAGGGCGGACGTTGGTCACGAAAACGTCTGCGTCGGCCAGCAATTCGAAGGCGGTATCGCGGCCCTCGCCGGTGGTGAGGTCCAGCACGATGCTGCGCTTGGAGCGGTTGTCCATTTCGAACGGCGGGTTGACCCCGAGGTCGCAGCCCAGCATCCGGCCGAACATTCGCCCCGGATCACCGGCCGGCGGCTCGATCTTGATGACGTCGGCGCCCCAGTCGGCCAGGATCCCGCTGGCGGCCGGCCCGGCCACCCACACTCCGAGCTCGACGACTTTGATGCCCGCTACCGGTCCTGCCATGGGTACGTTCCTACTCCGTACTGTTGCCGCGCATTCTTCCTGGGTCACCGGGTTGACGTCCGCAAGGCCTTCCGCTCAGGCTTTCGAGTGTGCACTGCGGGTTTCGAGTGTGCGCTGAGGGTGCAGTTCGGCCCCAGATCTCGCCGTGTACGCACGCCCAAAGCCGTCAAGGCACAACGGCTTTGGGCGGCGGCACGGTGATCGAGTTACGCGGCTAGCGACCCGGCAGTCCAAAGATGGATGGCGCCGCGGGACCAGCGATCCCCGGCGAAAACGGAACGGCCAGGCCAGGGTTGGTCATTGGCAACTGGCCCGGAATAGGCAGGCCGGCGCCACCACCCACGCCCGGCAGCGGGAAAGGCATTTTTCCGTTGGCGACCGATGCCATCATGCTCGGGCACTCCATTTGGATGGCCATACCGGCCACCATCCCCGCCATGCCTGGCGGAAGGCCGGATTTTCCGGAAAATTGCGACATCACCGACGCGAGCGTCGCGCCCGGCTTCACCAGCATTGGACAGATCGACTGCCCGATCCCGGTGAGGGAGCCGGTGACTGAGCCGTTGGGCGGGTCCGCATGCCCGGCAGCCGGTGCCGTCGCTCCGGCCGTGAGGACTCCCACCGTGACCACGAGCGGACGAAGCACCGCTGAAGCCGCACCGCTGCGACCTACCCGCGCCTGGGGTGGGTGAACCCGTGAGGTGCGACGGACTCGATCAATCCTTTTGCGGTACATCGTCAGTGCGGTCATTCATCTCCTCGGTCGTGGCGGAAGTGCGGCAGCGCACTCATTTCACTTTGATAACAATGGGCCCCTTTTGTCTCGTTTACGACACGGTTAGGTCAAGCTTTGTGATCTGGCCGTTTCCTTACCGTTGCCTCAAGTACGCGTCGCGACGCTTCGGCGTTTGCTATCGGCCCGGCCGCCAGTTGTGAGTGCGGTCAACGCTTACCGGGGTGATGTGACCGGGTAGCCGGCTCGGCCGCTGATCTGCTCATCGATGAATCTCCGCTGCCCGCCGTATCGGAATACATGCGGGCACCGTGCGACGGCTGGCCGCGGTAAGCCCACCAACACCTGCGGCCTACCGACACCACACCAGGAGAAAGGGGATCGTCATCGTGGTGACAATCTCAGACAGTTCGGTTCTGATTACCGGAGGCAATCGCGGCATTGGACGCGCGCTGGCCGAGGAGGCCCTGAACAGGGGGGCCGGACGGGTATACGTCGGTACCCGAAAAGCATTGGTCGACACCGGCGATCCCCGGGTCACGCATTTGGCGCTGGACATCACCAACGGCGCGGAAATTCAGCAGGCAGTGGACAAGGTCGGTTCTCTCGACATCTTGATCAACAATGCCGGTCTGGCGCTTTACGATGATTTGAGCGATCCTTCCGCGCTGCAACGGCACCTTGAGCTGAATCTCTTCGGCACGTACGCCGTGATCCAGGCATTCCTGCCGGCGCTGGCTCACTCCGGGGGATCGATCGTCAACAACCTGTCGGTAAATGCGTTGGCCCCCTTGCCACTTATTCCGGCCTACTCCATCTCCAAGGCTGCCGCGTTCTCCCTGACGCAGTCGTTGCGTGTCATCCTGGCCGGACAGGGTGTCCGGGTCCATGCGGTGCTGACCGGTCCCGTGGATACGGACATGACTCGCGGGCTCGAAATCCCCAAGGCCACTCCACAATCCGTGGCGCAGGGCATCTTCGACGGGGTGCAGAACGACGACGACGAAATCTTCCCCGATCCGATGTCGCGGTCCTTGGTGCAGAGCTGGCGCGATGGCGCCGCCAAGGTGCTCGAGCGCCAGTACGCGGCGCTACTCGCGCAGGCAGAATCCGTCGCCGGCTAGGCCTCCGTGCCGAATTCCACTCCGCCCCTTGTCAACGTCACGCGTCTTACGACACGTCAGCTCGCCAGCTGATCGCGTTGTACGAAACGGCCGTCGTGGTCGAACTCGGCGCGGTTGGCGTTGACATAGTCGGCCACGGTCATCGGTTTGTGGCCGCCGATCACCTCGACGAGATTGTTCTCACCGGAGAAGATGCCGTCTTGGTAGTCCTGGGCGACGCTGCTGATGTGTTGCACAAAGAACTCCGGCCTGCCCTGGGCGGTGAGCTCGGCGGCAAAGCTGGGGATCGTGATCGGCTCGTAGCGGACCGACATGCCGAGTGTCTCGGCGATTTCGTCCGCGATCGCGTAGTGATCGAGCTCCCGGGCGCCGACGAGCGGGTAGATCTGGCGGTCGTGGGGTGCGGGGTTTTGCAGGACGGCGGCGATCACCCGGGCCTGGTCGTGTCCGGAGATGGGGGCGTGGCGTCCATTGCCGAAGGGCAGCCGCAGCACGCCCTCGGTGTCGTCGCGCTGCCATTGCCATTTCAGCCATTCAGCGAAGAAGGTCGGGCGCAGGTGGGTGGTGCGGAACGCGTAGCGGTCCAGCAAGCGTTCGGCGATCCAATGGTGCAGTGCAGCATTACTTTTCGCCTCGCGCCGAGCCGATATCTGGGACATGTTGACCACCGCGTCGACACCGGCCTTACTCGCGGCCTGGGCGAAGATCGCGGTGGCCGGTAGCAGGGTGCCGGGCGCGATCGGGTAGCAGAAGTAGGCGGCGCTGATGCCGGTCATCGCGGAGCTGACAGCACGGAAATCCAGCAGGTCGCCCTGGACGACCTCGGCGCCGAGGGCAGCAAGTGCCTCGGAGCGGTGATCGATGCGGTGCACGAAGGCGCGTACCCGGTGGCCGGCGTCGCGCAGGATCTTGACGGTGGGCGCTCCGGTGTTGCCGGCTGGCGCGGTGATGAGAAACAGCTTGTCGGTCGACATCTCGTCTCCTTGCAGTTTGTCGGGGCGAGCATCGCTGGGCGGGACGGTGACGCCGCCTCTAGCTGACTAACGATGTCGTTAGTAAGATCAAAGCACGGTATGCTGACTAACGCAAGCGTTAGCCATAGGAGTTTGGATGGAGTTCGAGAAGCGGCTGCAGGACCGCCAGCAGTGGTCGGTCACCGATCGCTGTTCGATGTCGAGGGTGCTCGAATTGTTCAGCACCAAAACCACGTTCCAGGTCCTCCGCGAATTGTTCTTCGGCACCACCCGCTTCGAGGACTTCGTCGAGCGGATCGGGACCTCGGCGCCGGCGGTGTCGCGGGCGCTCAAGCAGCTCGAGTCGGCGCAGATCGTCACCCGCGTTCCGTATCAGGAGCCGGGAAGCCGCGCCCGGGACGAGTACCGGCTGACCGAGGCCGGGGAGGATCTGTTGCCGCTGTTCATGTCGCTGGTGCAGTGGGGCGACACCTACCTGCAGGACGGACCGGCGCCCCTGTCGTTCGTCGACGCCGACACCGGCCAAACCTTGGCGGTTCGCGTGAGCCCCGAAACCGACGCCCCGAAGAAGCGGTCGGCGGACATCCAGATACGAGGCCTTGCTGCCCCACGACGGCGTTAACCTGGCACCATGACTCTGGTGGCCGGGCGTGGTCCGCTCAGCAGCGATCCGGCCGGGCGGTTCTCTCCCGCGCTGCCCGACGACGTCGTCTATATCGAGCCACACCCGCGCCGCGTCGAGGCGTTCTTGGCCGGGCACCGGGTGATCGACACCGAGCAGGTGCTGATGGTGCATCGGCAGGGCCACCCCCTGAGTTACCTGTTCCGGGCCGACGAGGTGGGTAACTTGCCGGCCGAACCCGAGCCGGAAGCACCCGGCTTCGTCCACGTGCCGTGGGATGCCGTCGATACCTGGCTGGAGGAAGGCCGCGAACTCGTTCACTACCCACCGAATCCGTATCACCGCGTCGACTGCCGACCCACCGCGCGCCACCTGCGCGTGTCGGTGGCGGGCAGCACGCTGGTGGACTCACACGACACAGTCATACTTTTCGAGACCGCCTTGCCGCCAAGGCTTTACGTCGATCCCGCGCAGGTGCGCACCGATCTGCTGCGGCGCTCACAGACATCGAGTTATTGCAACTACAAAGGCTTCGCCACATATTGGTCCGTCGCCATCGACGACCACATTGTCGACGACATCGCCTGGAGCTATCCGGACCCGCCCCCGGAAAGCCTTCCCATCAAAGGCTTTCTGAGCTTCGACGACACCCGGGTGAACGTGCTGGCCGAACTGCCGCTCACCCGCACTAGCTAGGGCGCCCGAGCTTGTGCTGGCCGAGTTGGCGGCGTGTGGTGACGTCAAGTTTCGTGAACACCTTGCGCAAGTGGTAGGCGACCGTATTGGGGCTGATGAACAGCTGCTCGCCGATCTCGGCGTTGGTTGCCCCGCCGGCGGCGAGCGTGGCGATCTGAGCCTCGCGCGGAGTTAAGCCGGAATCCGTTCGTACTGGTGGCTTTTCGGGTACGTGTTCACCGCTGGCCTCCAGCTCGAGCCGAGCCCGCTCAGCAAAAGCCGCCATACCGATGCCGGTAAACGCTGCATAGGCTGGCCGCAGCTGGGCACGGGCATCGAGCGGCCGCCGTTCCCGACGCAACCACTCTCCGTAGACAAGCCGCGCTCGGGCGGCAGCCGGTCGCAGGTTGGTGTGATCAAGGCGCTCAATCGCCTCGCGATAGAGCCGTTCGGCGGGCTCGCCGCTGCTGACAAGCGCTCGCGAGCACGCGTAAGTCCCCAGGGCCCAATCGGTTCCAGCAGCCTGAGCGCTCCCGGCCAGCAGGCCCACCGCGTATTGCGCCTCGCCCGGTTGCCCACAATGCGTTGCCGCCTCGACCAACTCGGGTAGCAAAAAGTTCATCCACAGCTCTTGCGGGTGCTCGATGCCTTTTCGAGCCGCATCGAGGGCTTGGTCATATCGACTGAGCCCATTGCACAGCAGCGCCGTCGCCAAATCGATAGAGGCCAGACCCATTCCCTCACCCCGCGCGACCGCCCAGTGGGTGCCGGCCTGGATCAGGCGCTGCGCCTCGGCTTCCTCGCCCCGCCATGCCGCCAGCGGAAGTGCCGCGTAGGGAAATACCGTCGTCGCCGTCGCGGCAGTGATCGAGTTTGCCTCGGTGATCAGGTCGCCAGACGCCGCGAAGTCGCCGCTCCACGTCAGCGCCGCCGCCAACGAGTGCAGAGCGACCGGCAGCACCCGTTGATCCTCTGCCTCGCGAGCAAGCGCAATTTGTCGGGCGGTGAGGTGCTGCCATGCCCGATGATCCCAAGCGATGATGGCGGCGTGGCAGGCCAGCCACAACCATCGCGTCCCTTCGTCGAGACCCAGTTCACCCGCGTTGCAGAAAGCATCTACCGCTTTTCGGACACGCCCCACACCTGCGCGGCTGCCGTCGATAATCAGGGCCGTCAATCCGTCCAACAAGAGATCCGTTGGGCGTCGAGGGTGCAGCGGGGGTGCGGTTGCCGCGGCGATGGCCACTTCCAGAACGCCGCCGCCGCCGGCCAGGCGTCCGGCGAACAGGACCGTCGACAGCGCCTCCAGATACAGTTCGCGCGCCAGCTGTGGATCACCCGGCGCGTGCTCCTGGGCCAGCTGTATCAGTGCTGCTGCAGCGTCGCTGCCGCACTTCGAGGTGAACATCATCTCGCCACGCAGCGCATAAGGTAGGGCGCCGCTTCGCGCGACTGGTGACGCGTGCTCCGCGGGAACCATCAGTGCCCGCGCTGGGCGCGATCGCGCCCGCCGCAGCTCCGGGCGTAAATCATGTCGGAAGTGTATCGGCCGGACAGTACGAACCCCGCGAGTCGACTACCAGGTCTTGAGGATTCTGATTGGGGCCACGGCGAATCATCATCTAGGTGGGCCAAGTGCACAGGGCCTACCCGTCGTTCGCCGGAGCGGAAGGGGCAACGCAGATGGTGACGCCGGAAATCGCCGAATGGTTGGAGGCATTATGACCACCGTCCGCAACGCAATCCTCGATCTGCTCCGCGCCCACAATTTGACGACCTGCTTTGGCAATCCGGGTTCGTCGGAATTAGCTCTTCTGCAAGACTTTCCAGATGATTTCCGCTATCTGCTAGGACTGCAAGAGATGGTGCCCGTCGGAATGGCCGACGCATATGCGCAAATCACCCGCCGACCCGCGTTGGTCAATCTGCACACCGCCCCGGGTATGGGCAACGCTCAAGGACAGCTCTACAACGCATTCGTCAACAAAACCCCGCTGATTGTCACCGCCGGAAACCAGCGCCGCACGATGCAGAACCAGTACTGCCTGCTGACCAACATCGAGCCCACTTCGGTACCCAAGCCGTTCGTGAAATGGGCAGCCGAACCCGCCATCGCCAGTGAAGCCCCCGCCGTGCTTGCTCGCGCGATCCATCTGGCCACGACGCCACCGATGGGACCCGTGTTCGTCTCGCTACCGATGGACGACATGCCGATCGAACTCGACGATGCACAAGCCACCGATGTTGGCGCCGTGCGTGCCCGCTCAGTAACCCACGCTGCAGGCTTCCCCGCTGCACTCGCCGAACAGATCTGCGGCCGATTGGAGGCCGCGAAGTCGCCGGCGTTGATCGTCGGCGGCGACGTCGAACGCTATGGCGCATGGGAGGCGGTGATCGGATTGGCCGAACGGACCCAGTCGGCCGTGTGGACCGCACCGCTGACCGGGTGGAGCGGATTCCCCGAGAACCACGCGTTGTATCAAGGCATCTTGCCGCCCGGTGCCGGCTGGATTTCCCAGATGCTGGCCGGACACGATCTGCTGCTGGTGATCGGAGCCCCGGTCTTCCGTTACTACCCCCGAGTGCCCGGACCGTACATACCCGAAGGCGCAAGCCTGATCCACATCACCAACGATCCCGACGAAGCCGCCCGCGCGCCGGTCGGGGACGCCATCGTCGCCGACCTGGCCAGCGCCGCCGAGGCGCTGCTCACCGCCGCCAAACCAACCCAGCGGTCCACTCCCACGGCCCGGGCCCCGGTCCCCGACCTGCAACACGCGCAGGTACCTCTGAAGCCGGAAGCACTCTGGACGGCGGTCGGCCGAGCCGCACCCTCGGAAACGCTGTGGGTCAGCGAGGCCGGCAGCAACGAGGTCGCTATCACGAACAGCATTCGACCCAATCACCCGTTCTCACACCTGTCGTCGGCCGGGGGCGGACTCGGCTACGGACTGCCCGCGGCCGTCGGTGCCCAACTGGCGGCCCCAGACCGTCCGGTTGTCGCCTTGATGGGCGACGGCTCAATGCAGTACGCGATCACCGCGTTGTGGACCGCATCGCAGCACCAGATCCCGGTGACCATCGTGGTCGCGTCCAACGCCGAATACGGCGTGGTCAAGGAGTTCGGTGTGTGGGAGAAGACCCCGGGTGTTCCCGGACTCGACGTGCCCGACCTCAACATCGTGGCAACCGCTGCCAGCTACGGCGTTGACGCCCACGAAGCACACACCACCGACGAGGTGGTCGAGTTGGTAAAAGCCGGCATCGCCGATAGGCAACGCCCCACCCTCATCAACGCGCGCACCACTGCGGTCGGCACCTGAAAGCACGAAACCCTTTGCGGCGTAACGAACTGCCGCTCACCCGCCGTAACTAGGTCGCCCGAGCTTGAGCTCGTGCTGGGCGATCATGTTGCGGAAGACCTCCATGGTGCCGCCATAGATGCCGGCCGGCACGCCGTGCCGGAAGATGAACTCGACAGCGCCGTCGTCCGCGGAACCCGTTGTGTCGGTGGGCAATGCCGATGCCGCCCCCAGCATGTCCATCAATTCGGGCGAGACGTCACGCATGGTCTGAATGAGCGCCACGCGTCCATACATTCCGGGAGTCGACACCGCCGCCTCGATGCGGGCGAGGCTGCGTCCCAGCCGGTATTTCATCGACTCGTCATCAATCGGGCGCCGCCCGTCCGTATCCGGCGTGGACAGGATCGCCGCGACTCCGTCGGCCGCCTCGGCCATCAGCTGGCCGTGCTCCGACATCATCGAAATATTCTGCAGGCCTTGGTCGTCGGGATCGGTGATGCCGTGTTCGGCGTCGAGGGCGAACCGCATCACCGCCCAGCCGCCGTTGACCTCACCGATGCGGTAGCGGTCGTCGACGCGTACGTCGCTGTAGTACACGATGTTGGTGCGATCGCCGTCGAGCGTGCGGATGCCCTGGATCTCGACGCCCGGGGAATCCAGCGGCACCAGAAACATGGTCAGGTTCTTGTGTTTACGTCCGTGCGGATCGGTGTTGGTGAGCAAGAAGACATACTTGGCGTTCTGTGCGTTGGAGGTGAACATCTTGGAGCCATTAATGACCCAGCTCGATCCATCCGACTCCCGCACCGCGCGGGTCTTGCAGGTGGCGACGTCGGAGCCGCCCTCGGGCTCGGTGTAGCCCAAGCACAACCGGATTTCACCGGACAGCACACCCGGCAGTACCGCGTCGACGAGTTCCGCCGGCCCGAATTGCTGCACCAATTTCGCGACGACCGCCGTGGTGCCCCAGTGGAACCACGGCGTGTGCGCACGACCGATCTCGAGGTGGAAGATGCGCCGGCGCACCGGAGTGAATCCCCCTTCGGACTCCAGCTTGAAATCCGAGGTCAGATAACCCTCTTCACCCAACGCCAAATGCACTTGCTCACTGAAGTTTTCGCCCGTCTCACGATCACGCCTAAGGACATCCTCGGTGACGTGTTCAGCGACGAACGCCCGGGTCTGCTCGCAGAAGGCCTGATCCTCGAGAGAAAGCGCGACACGGGAAAAGTCCATTGATCGTGGCCAATCCAACTAAGCCGCGTCGACCACGAGCGTACGGAATCGGTCGAGAGTCTCCAGTGCGTGCGTCATGCTGTCGCCGGGCAGGTGCACGCTCACCCAGGTGACCCCCAGCTTGGCCAGATTGTCCAGACCTTCGAGGTAGGCGTCGGCGTTGAACGCGTCGTCGGTAGGACTGCCGCCTTCGAAGTTCGTGAAGGTGACGTCGATCGCCGACCAGTCTCTGCCCGCCGCATCGCACCGGCGCCGAAGATCCTCGATGCCGTCGGTGAGCTTCTGCACCGAGTCGATGACGGCCGTGCCGGCGGTCTGCGCCAGTTGGGGCGGGGCGGGGAAGGGACACCAGCCATCGCCGTACTGCGCCACCCGCTGGCGGGAAGCCGTGGTGTTACCGCCGATCCAGATCGGTGGATGCGGGCTGCTGACCGGCCGGGGATGCGCGGTGATACCGCGGGCGCTGAAATGCTTTCCCTCGAAGGAAATGTCGTCGCCGGTCCAGACCGCCCGAATCACCTGCAGGGCTTCCTCGAACAGCTCGGCGCGCTCGTCGTAACTGACACCCAACGCCGCGAACTCACGCTTGAGGTAGCCCACGCCCACCGCAAGCGTGAAGCGGCCGCCCGAGAGCAGGTCCAGGGTCGCGCCGGACTTGGCTACCACGAACGGGTTTCGATACGGCAGCACCACGATGTTGGGGATCAGCCGCAATGTGGACGTGGTGGCCGCCGCGAAACCCAGTGCGACGAAGGGATCTAACGCGTCATGCCCGCCGGCCTCCAGCCACCGCTGCGAGGGTGCGGGGTGATCGGTGAAGCCGAAACCATGGATGCCGGCCGCTTCGGCGGCCGCGGCCACCTTCCCGATGCCGTCCCCGCTGACCAGCTCGGGGTTGTAGGGATGGCTGTGCATCGGGTGCGTGATCGTGAAGTACATAGCTGTTAGAACCGTGCGCGCGAGTCGATCGACGTGTCGGTGGTGCGCAGCGGACGAATCAGCGCTTCCTGGGCAAAGGAGGCCAGTAGCCCGCCTTCCTCCGCGTGCACGGCGCCGCGTACATACGACATGCCGGCGCCGACCTGCGTGCTCTCATGCGTGTAGAGCAGCCATCCGGCCCAGCGCACCGGTTCGTGGAACGCCACGGAGATGCTCATCGGCGCGGTCGACACGGTCAGGTGCGCCTGGCTGGTGCCGATACCTGGGTGCGCCCGCATGGTGGTGGAAATCCCCAAGTGGCCGGTGAAGTAGGCGAGCAGCGCCTTGGCCAGATCGTCCCGGGCCGGGATCGGGTCGTAGTGCAGCCACGCGTAGAGCTCCGGCGGTCCGACCTCGTCGGGGCTGTTGACGTCGACGACGTCGACCAGGCGCAGCTCGCGCCCGATCATCGGCATCGCGGAGTGGTTGGCGTCGGCGGGCGCCGCCACGTCGGGTCGCGGCAGGTGGTGCCGAATGACATCGCCGGTCGGCACGTCGGCCAGCACCGTGATGCTCAGGCAGCGCCGCCCGTTCTGATGGACGGCGACGATCGCGGTCGCGGTGGACCGGCCCTCGGACACGACGTCGAGGACGAGTTCGATCGGCGGGCCGACGACCACGGCGCGGGAGAACACCGCGTGCGCCGAGCGCACCGACTTGTCCGGGAATCGCTTGGCCACGGCGACAATCGCCTGGGCGAGCACCTGGGTGCCTTCGACCACCTGGCGTTCGTCGTCGCCGGCGATGCCGGTGACGCCGGTGACGCCGGTGAACCGGTCGTCCCCGTCGGCCTGCACGTCAAACAGATCCAGCAGGCCCTCAACCGTCCACTCAGTCTGCTCAGATTCCGTGGTCAAAATCCGCTCCGTCTCTCGCACTAGCAGCTTCCGGCTCAGCGTGACACTTTGAGTAAGATTTGTAAAGCTTGGCTAACAAGGCTACGGCCAGCAATCCGGTCAGCTCCCGAATGGACCAATGAAAAGTGCGGAGAGGCAACGTCATTCGGCATCGATACGACCCATCAGCGACCGCCTTCGCTCAGCCCGCCGAGACCGGGTACGACTTTGTCACCACCCCGCAAAACTCCGACGCCTAGCACACGGCGGTCGCACGTGAGCTGGGCCAGATTGACACCAGTGCGGCCGTTGCATGACACTTTTGCGGTGTTTTGTAAAGGCGTGAGGCGATGATCCCCGAGCCGCTGGCCAACGGGTTCTGCTTCGGCGAGGGCCCGCGCTGGTTCGAGGGCCTGCTGTGGTTCTCCGACATGCTGGGCGAAGCGGTACACACCTCGACCCTCGGCGGGTCGCTGACCACGTTGCCGCTGCCCGGGCACTGCCCGTCGGGCCTGGGTTTCCGCCCCGACGGATCGTTGCTGATCGCCTCGACCGAAGACCGGAAGGTGCTGCGGTACGACGGAGAAACCGTCGTGGAGATCGCCGATCTCACGCCCCTGGTTCCGGCCAGCCTCGGCGATATGGTCATCGACGACGCGGGACGCGCCTACATCGGGTCCCAGGCATCCTCCGCCGGCGTCATCGTGCGCCTTGATCCGGACGACAGCGCCACCGTCGTCGCCGAGGACCTCGACTTTCCCAACGGAATGGTGATCACGCCGGATAGAAAAACCTTGATCGTCGCCGAATCGATCGGCCGGCGGCTCACCGCGTTCACCATCGACGACCATGGCGCGCTGGGTGACCGGCGGGTCTTCGCCGACGGTCTGGACGGACCGCCCGACGGCATCGCCCTGGACGCCGAAGGCGGCGTGTGGACGTCGATGACGCTGGCCCACCAATTCGAGCGGATCGTCGCGGGGGGCGCCGTGACCGACCGCATCGACATCGGCGAGCGCATCGCCGTCGCCTGCGCCCTCGGCGGTCCCGAACGCCGCATCCTGTTTCTGTTGTCGAGCACCGACGCCTATCCTCAACGCCTGGTGGGCACCCGGCTCTCGCGGCTGGACGCCGTGCAAGTTGCCACGCCCGGCGCCGGGTTGCCCTGAGACACCCGAGAGGTAGACACGTGACCGACTCCTACTACGAGCTGATCGACCCCGACGACGACTTGGGTGAGAAGTTCCGGGCGACCGACCTGGCACGCGGCACCTGGTCGGCGGCGATCCAGCACGGCGGGCCGGTGTCGGCGCTGCTGGCCCGGGCACTGGAACGGTGCGAGCAGCGTGCGGACACCCGCCTGTCCCGGGTCGTGATCGACCTGCTGGGCGGGGTGCCGGCCGAGGGAGACCTTTGGGTGCGCGCGCAGCTGCAGCGCGGCGGCAAACAGATCGAGCTGGTCAGCGCCGAGATGCTGGCCCTGGGTCCCGATGGCCAGCCCCGCCCGGTCGCCCGCGCCAGCGGTTGGCGGCTGCAGCAGCAGGACACCCAGGCGGTCGCCCACGCGGCAGCGGAGCTGCCCCGGCCGAGGACCGACGCCCGCAACCGCAACCTCAAGGCAAGGGAGTGGGACCGCAACTACGTACACAGCCTGGAATGGCTCTGGCTGACCGAACCGCTGAGCCCGGGCCCCGGCGAATCGTGGATCAAGCCGGCCGTCGACCTGGTCAAAGGCGAGAGCATGACGCCGCTGGAACGGCTGTTCGCAGTGGCCGACTGCGCCAACGGCATCGGCAGCAAGCTCGACATCACCAGGTGGACGTTTTTGAACACCGATCTGGCGGTCCATGTGTTCCGCGTCCCCGACGGTGAATGGGTCGGCATTCGGGCGGAAACCAGCTACGGGCCGGACGGTATCGGGACGACGATCGGCACGCTTTTTGATGAGCAAGGCGCAGTCGGCGCCATCCAACAGTCGGTGCTGGTGCGCCGGCGGTCCGGGTCAGCCTGACGTGGGGGCGGAAGAAACATGGCTAGTTCGGCAATACTTCGTAAAGTTTCAGACATGACCCAGCCGGCGCGGGCAATAACCATGACCGAGACTGACACCTCGACACGTCAGCGGATTCTCGTGGCGACCGCCGAGGTGCTCGGGCGAAACGGCAAAACCAAACTCAGCCTGTCCGAAGTCGCCACCCAAGCCGGAGTCTCGCGCCCCACGCTCTACCGCTGGTTCGCGTCCAAAGAGGAGTTGCTGTTGGCGTTCTCCCAATACGAGCGCCAGCTCTTCGAAAGCGGCCTGGTCAAAGCCACCGCGGGACTCAAAGGTATCGACAAGCTCGACGCCGTGCTGCGATTCATCGTGGAGTACCAGCATTCGTATTCGAGCGTGCGCATGGTCGATGTCGAACCCGAGCACACCATCGCCCAGTTCGGCCACGTCATCCCGCAGATGCGCGACGGACTGCAGAGGCACCTGCCCGGACCCAACGCCGCGGTCAAGGCGGCGACGGTGATCCGGATCGCCATCTCGCACTACATCGTCCGTAGCGACGACGCAGACCAGTTCCTGGCGCAACTGCGGCACGCGGTCGGGATCAAGCCATAGGGCTAGTTCCTTCCCGCAGAGGGCTAGTTCCTTCCCGCGAAACTGTATTCCGCTACGCATTTCCCGAGAGGACCCGTCGTGGAATACAGTTTCGCGGCGAAATAAGTCAGTCGAACAGCACCGCCGCGTTGAGGTAGCCGGTCGGGTCCAGCGCGGTTTTGACCGTTTGCATGGCGGCGATATCGGTTGCCTGCCTTGACATCCCGAGGTAGGAACGCTTGCGGCTGCCGACCCCGTGTTCGGAGCTGACGTTGCCCCCGCACTGCGCGATCAAGTCCATCATCGGCCCGTACAGCGCCTGCTCCTGCTCGAGCGGCACGCGCAGCACGTTGAGGTGCAGATTGCCCTCACCGATGTGGCCGAACAACAGGGGTAGGGCGGCGCTGACCCGCTCGCCAATCAATGCGACCGCATCCGCGGCGAACCCGGCAATCGCGGCCAGGGGCAACGACACGTCGAACTTCAGCGGCGGCCCATAGACGCCGAGCACCTCGGCCAGCGATTCTCGAACACGCCATAGTCGTTGCTGCGAAGCAGCATCCACGCCCACCGCCGGCTCGGCACACATCGGCGCGCCGTCGAGCAGCTCGGCGAGCCGATCGGTCTGATCGTGATCGGCGGCCAGCTCCACCAGCAGCAGCCAGTCCGCCTCGACCGGTGCGCCGACGCCGAGATGCTCGGCGGTGAGCCTGCCGGCGCGGCCGTCGATCAGCTCTAGGGCGGCGATCCCGTCCACGTCCCGGAACGTGCGGCCGGTGTCGATCAGCGCTTCGAGATCGGCAAAGCCGCAGACCGCGGTCACCCGATGCGACGGCGCGGGGTGCAGCCGCAGATCCAGCGCGGTGATGACACCGAGGGTGCCCTCGGCGCCGACGAACAGTGCCGGGATGTCGTATCCGGTGTTGTCGCTGCGCACCAGGCTGTGCCGGCGCAGCAGCGACCCGTCGGGCAGCGCCACGTCCAGGCCGACAACCTGCTCGCCCATATTGCCGTAGCGGACCGTGCGCAAGCCGCCGGCGTTGGTCGAGGCCATGCCGCCGACCGTCGCGGTGTCGCGGGCGGCCAGGTCCACCCCGAACACCAGGCCCGCCGCAGTCGCGGCGTGCTGCACCGCGGCCAGCGTGGCTCCGGCGCCGACGGTGATACGACGCTCGACGGTGTCGACATCGCTGAGCGCACAAAGCCGTTCGGTGGACAGCAGCACGTCGTCGTGCTCGGGAACAGTGCCGGCCACCAGCGAGGTGCGACCGCCCTGCACGGTGACGTGCGCTCCGGCGTCACGGCACAACCGCAATACCTCGGCGACCTGCTCGGCCGAACCCGGCCGCACCAGCGCGCTGGCACGGCCCCGGTACCGGCCGGTGTGGTCGACGCTGCGGCCGGCCAGTATGTCGGGATCGGTGATGACGTGCTTAGATCCGACAATATTCTTCAGGTCCGGAAGGCTGCCTGGCATGCTCGCGGTTATAGCACCCCGGACGCGCTACTGATCCAACGGTTCCGATGATCACGCGAGGAGTGCGGGTGGACAACCTCGAGAAAGTGATCCGGGAACGCCATTCCATCAGGATGTTTCTGCCTGATCGGCCGGTAGCCCGGGAATTGGTTGACGAAGCGGTCGACCTGGCGATTCGCGCACCGTCGAACTCGAACATTCAGCCATGGCACCTCGTTTTCGCATCCGGCGCGGCCAGGGACCGGCTGGTGGCAGCGCTGCTCGAGGCGGCGCAGGCGGGCCCGCCGAAAGTCCCGGAACTGCCCGAGCATTTCACGCACTTCCGCAGCGAAACGGGCAAGGTGGTCTACGGGTCGATGGGCATCGCGCGCGACGATGTCGACGGCAGACGCGCTGCGGTGCTGCGCAATTGGGAGTTCTTTCGCGCCCCGCTGGCCGGCATCGTGTGCATGGACCGCGAACTGGGACTGGTCGACAGCCTCGGTGTCGGGATGTTCCTGCAAACGCTGGTGCTGGCGCTCACCGCGCGCGGGTTGGGCACCTGTGTGCAGGTGGCGATCGCGGGCTACCCCGAGATCATCCACCGGCAGTTGGACATCCCCGAGCAGTTCACGATCCTGTGCGGCTTGTCGGTCGGTTACCCGGATCCAGAGTTTCCCGCAAACAAGGTCCGCATCGGCCGGCAACCAACCGAGAAGAACGTGGTGTTCGTCGAGAACTGAACGCCGCGCTCTAGAACTCCTTGTGGTTTACGTCGGTCACCAGCCCGCCGTCCATGACGAACTCGCTACCGGTGGCATAGGACGACTCGTCGCTGGCGAGGAACAACACAAACGTCGCGACCTCCCGCACCTCTCCGGGCCGGCCCAGCGGAATAGTGACCAAGTCTTCCGGCAGGTGCGAGGTCATCGGAGTGCGGATGAAACCCGGGTGAATCGAATTCACCCGGATGTTCAACGGCGCCAACTCCAAAGCCGCCGACTTGGCCAGGCCCCGCACGCCCCACTTGGACGCGACGTAGGGGTGCACGGCCGGCGCGCCGCGCAGTCCCTCGATCGACGACACGTTGATGATCGAGCCACTCCCGGCCGCGGTCATCGAATCGACTACCGCCCGCATGCCCAGGAACGTGCCGGTCAAGTTGACGTCAATCACCCTCTGCCACTTGGCCAGATCGAAATTCCTCAGTTGCCCGAGCGCGACGGTGCCGGCGTTGTTCACCAGTACGTTGAGCGTGCCGAATTCGCCGACGGCGGTCGCGACTGCGGCGTCCCACTGGTCGGGCTGCGTCACGTCGAGGTGCACGTAACGCGCGGATTCGCCGATCTCGTCGGCCAGCGCTTTGCCCTCGTCGTCAAGGATGTCGCCGATCACCACCTTGGCGCCTTCTTCCACGAGCAGGCGCGCGTCTTCGGCGCCCATCCCGCGGGCACCACCACTGATCAGTGCAACTTTGCCGTCTACGCGTCCCACGTGAGGGTCTCCTTCGGTTTAGGTGGTCACCAAAGTGCTTGGTGTGTAAAGGCCTTTGCCGGTTACCAGCGGCAAATCGAGTGTGGTCCGGATGCCCGGGGGCGCCGCGATCACCGCCGGGATGGCGTTGACGACGCGGCCCGCGGCGCCGGCGATGGCGGCGTGGTTGTGGTCGCCCTTGCTGCTACTCGGAATGATGTCGACGGCATAGGACGGCTCGCCGGTGATCTCGACGCGGTATGAGCCGTCGCCCGCGGCCGGCTGGGGCAGGTCGGGACGCAGGTCGGGCCGCAGCCGGGTGACGTGCTCGATGACGATGGCGGGGTGGCCGTTGACCATGCCGCGGATCTCGAACTGCAGCACCGCCAGGGTGCCCTTGGCGACTCGGCCGACCGCGATGTCGAAATCTTCGGGCGCCGGCTCGCGCTGGTAGGACTCGCTGATCTCGTCGACCTCAATGCCCAGTCCGGCCGCCAGCTGACGGATCGCGGTCCCCCACGCGATGCTGAGAATGCCCGGTTGCAGCAGCATCGGGATTTCGTCCAGGGGCTTGGCGAACCCCATGTAGTTCATCACCTCGATGCCGTTGTACGACGCGTAATCGTGAATCTCCATGCAGCGCACCTGCTCGATGCGCTGGCAGGTCCCGGCGAGTGCGAACGGGATCAGGTCGTTGGCGAACCCCGGGTCGACACCACTGATGAATATGCTCGAATTTCCTTGTTGGGCCGCGTCTTCCACGCGAGCGATGTACTTGTCGGGCATGACACCCCACGGGTACTGCAGCAGCCCCGGCGACGACCCGACGACGTTGACGCCGGCGGCCAGGATGCGCATGACGTCGGCCATCGCGTCGGGCAGCCGGGTGTCGCCCATCGCGCAATAGACGACACAATCGGGCTTGGCGGCCAGAATTGCGTCCAGGTCATTGACGGCCGCGATGCCCGTGACGGTCCTGGCGTCCAGGCCGACGCCACAGAGTTCCCCGGCGTCCTTGCCCACCTTCTCCGGTGTGGACACGCACACGCCCGTCAGGTCGAACTGCGGATTGGTGATCAGTTCGGCCAGGGCCAGCCCTCCGACATTGCCGGTGCCGACGTGCGCGACGCGGATCGCCATCTTCAGTCTCCGTTCCTTGCAGCCTGGAAAACTTTTCTAGACACTAGTCCATAACTTCCGGGGCGCCTACAGGGCCGGACCTAACTCCGGCCAGGCAGAATGGAACACCTATGACGCAACGCGAAGATGTCCAATTCACCTCCGGTGACGACCGGATCAGCGCCTGGCTCTATCGGCCGGCGGCCAGCGGCAGCTCTCCGCTGTTGGTGATGGCACACGGATTGGGCGCGGTCCGCACCATGCGACTCGACGCTTACGCCGACCGGTTCAGCGCGGCCGGCTACGCCTGCCTGGTCTTCGACTACCGCAACTTCGGCGACAGCGAGGGGCAGCCGCGCCAAGTCCTCGATATCGATCTACAGCTCGCCGACTGGGCCGCCGCCGTGGCCTATGCCCGCACCCTTGACGGCATCGATCCCGATCGAATCGGATTGTGGGGCACGTCTTTTGCGGGTGGCCATGTGATCACCACGGCAGCCCGGCTGCCGGGTATCGCCGCCGTCGTCGCCCAATGCCCGTTTACCGACGGCATCGCGTCGGGGCGCACGATCTCCAACCCGTTGGCCACTGCACGCATCGCCGCGCGTGCGATCCGCGACGTTGTCGGCGCGCGGCGGGGAAGGCCCCCGGTGATGATCGCCGCCGCGGGCAGGCCCGGGGAGATCGCGCTGATGAATAAGCCCGACTCCTACCCGGGCTACCTGCGATTGGTTCCCGACGGCGTCGAACTGCGCAACGAGATCGCTGCACGCATCGCGATGAAGGTTTTCACCTACCGGCCCGGCCTGCTCACCCCGAAAATCGGCTGCCCCATCCTGTTTTGCGTGTGCGAACACGACTCGTTGGCCCCCGCCGACGCCACCCTGCGCCACGCGGCCAACGCTCCGCGCGGTGAGGTGAAGACCTACCCCGAGGAGCATTTCGCGATCTATGTCGACGACGCGTTCGAGCGGGTGGTCGCCGACCAGCTCGCCTTCCTCGACAAGCATCTGAAATCTGAGTAGTCCTACCCTGTCCGGCGCACCGGGTGCTTTCGCATGCTGGAGCACATGGAAATTCCCAATAACATGTCGAAGAACACCGCCGCCTTTTTCATTCAGGCCGCCGTCGCGTTCGGGGTCAGTTTCGTGGCCGCGCTCGGTGGGATCTTCCTACCTTCCCCTCGACTCGTGGCAGCGGCTGTTCCTCGGCATCACCGTGTTGTTCCTCGTCTCGAGCGCCTTCACCCTGGCAAAGGTGATCCGCGATCAGCAAGAAGCCGCGACCGTGCGGGTGCGCCTGGATGAAGCACGCATGGAGAAGCTCTTCGCCGAACACAACCCGTTCTCCGCCGCGACCTGATCCGATACCCCGGCATGGGCCGCCGACCTATGCTGAGCGCGATGGCGACCAGCAACCCTGATCCGACCGCTCCGCTGTGGCGCGCGGCCCAGGTGTTTCGGCTGCTGAGCTGTGTCTACGCACTGGGCTTCCAGATCGCGATCAACCCGGATCTACGCCGGCCAGCGCTGGGCTGGGCGCTGTTCGCGGTGCTGATCGGCCTGAGCGCGGCCTGCGCGATCGCCTACTTGCGCGGGTTCGGCCGAAGGCCGGCGTGGGTGATCACCGAAATCGTGATCGTCGTCCTGCTGATGTGGTCGAACAGGTTGGTCGCCTCCGGGCAGTGGGCGTCCGAAAACCAGACCTGGCCGACGACGTTGTGGGCCAGCAACCCGACGATTTCGGCCGCGATCCAGTTCGGCCCCGTCGGCGGGATGCTCACCGGCCTGGCGGTGATGGCCACCAACTTCGCCGTCAAGAACTACTTCGACCTCAACATGAGCCACAACGCCACGATCATCATCGAGCTGGCGATCGGCATGGCGATAGGCATGGCCGCACAAACCGCGCGACGCGCCCACGAAGACTTGCAACGAGCCGCCCAACTGTCCGCCGCAGTGCAAGAGCGAGAACGGCTGTCTCGAGAGGTCCACGACGGCGCCATCCAGGTACTGGCGCTGGTCGCTAAGCGCGGCCACGAAATCGGCGGAGCCACAGCTGAATTGGCTGATCTCGCCAGTGAGCAGGAACGCGCCCTGCGACGATGGATCACCTCGGCCGGCATCGACCCGTACGGGGACGCGACGACAATCGACCTCCGCACGCTACTGCGCCGCCGGGAGTCCGATCGCGTATCGGTGAGCTTGCCCGGAACTCCGGTCGCCCTGCAGCGGTGGGCGGCCGCCGAGCTCGACGCCGCGGTGGGCAATGCCCTGGATAACGTTGCAGCGCACGCGGGAGCGGGCGCCCATGCGTACGTACTACTGGAAGATCTGGGCGACTCGGTCACGGTAAGCGTTCGCGACGATGGCGTGGGCATCGCCGGCGGCAGACTGGAGGAAGCCACCGGTCAGGGACGCCTCGGAATCTCGAAGTCGATTGTGGGAAGACTGAACTCGCTGGGCGGCACCGCCCAGCTGCACAGCGGCCCCGGTGAGGGCACCGAGTGGGAGCTGTGCGTTCCGCGCCGAGGAGGACGCGATGGCTGATGACGCCGCGACAACGGTGATGGTTGTCGACGACCATCCGATCTGGCGCGACGCGGTTGCCCGCGACCTCGCCGAAGACGGGTTCAACGTGATCGCCACCGCCGACGGGGTGGCCGCCGCGCGGCGCCGGGCGGCCGTGGTCAAGCCGGACGTGGTGCTGATGGACATGCACCTGGCCGACGGCGACGGCGCGCAGGCGACGGCGGAGGTGCTCGCCGTCTCACCCTCGTCCCGGGTGTTGGTGCTGTCGGCCTCAGACGAACGCGACGACGTCCTGGAAGCCGTCAAGGCCGGGGCCAGCGGATACCTGGTCAAAAGCGCCTCGAAAGCGGAACTGGCGCAAGCCGTCGAGGCCACCGCGGCCGGGCGGGCCGTGTTCACCCCAAGCCTGGCCGGACTCGTGTTGGGCGAATACCGCCGCATCGCCCAGAATAAGGACTCGGGGCCGGCCGGCCCCAGCCTGACCGAGCGCGAGACCGAGGTGTTGCGCTATGTCGCAAAAGGACTGTCCGCCAAGCAGATTGCCGAAAGGCTCTCGTTGAGCCACCGCACCGTCGAAAATCACATCCAAGCGACATTCCGTAAGCTGCAGGTCGCCAATCGCGTGGAGTTAACCCGCTACGCCATCGAGCACGGTCTGGACGACGACCCTTAACCGGCGCGGGCCGGACCAGGCTGCCGCGTCGGCCGCGACACCGCAAGTGCCAACGTCGCTAGCTGCGTGATGAGGGTGCAGACAAAGACGGTCCAGGCCAATGGTTGGGTGGGAAAACCGGCCATCGTTTTGCCGAAAACCAAGGGAGCGGGCACGATCTCGGTCACCAGCAGCAGGGGGGCCAAAATCCCAAGGTCGCCCACCAGTTTGGCCAACTCAAGGTCAGTGGCGAAGAAGCCCAGGCCGTTCACCGCGGAGCCGACCAGGCCGAGTAGTGCGACCACGATGGTGGCGGCGGTAAGCGGCTGCGGGGATTTCACGGCAGATCCCGACCGGCCGCGGCGAGCACCCGAGCGGCCACGAGTGCGGCCACCATCGTCGCCACGCAGATCAGCCCGTCGTCTTTGAGTCCCCACTTGATCGCGGCCAGGGTCGCGACCCCCGCGACGCACAGCAGCGTGCCGGTTGCCACACCCCGGCCGACCGAGCTGATCGTCGGGACGCCGTCCCAGCCGGCCAGCGGGTTGTTCTCCAGCGGCCGCAACACCACGAACAGCACTCCCACCGCGACGACCATGAGCAGCAGTTGCATCACACTGATGGCGAGGAAATCCGGCTGGCCGGGAAAGCGAGGGTGGCCCAGGTAGTCGAAGAGCAGATGCATGCCGAGCAGCGCGGGCATGTGCCACAGGTACAGGGTCATCGCCCCAGAGTTGCCGACCGCGGTCCACCACCACACACGTGGCCGCTGCGCCCATCGGGCGATCGCGGGCATCGCCGCGATTGCCAGTGCGCTCAGGATGATTGCGTGCCCGGCGAGCAGCAGCGACGGCGGGCTCGTGTTGGACAGCCGGTGATCCCCGGTGCCGACCATGCTGATTTCATACGGCCCCCACCGCACCAGGGCGACGTTGACGACCAGCACGGCCGCGGCCGTGCCCAGCGCGGCACGCCCGGTGAGCAACCCGCGGCGGTAAGCGACACCGAACATGGCCGGGATGAGCCAGACCGCGAGGTTGAGGTAGCCCAAGGCCGACGCGGCATGCCAGTGCAGCCGGATGGCGTCGACAGCGGCAATGCTCGCGTAGACCACGCCCACCCCGGCGGCGAGACGGGTTCGGGTGGTGATCCGGGCCAAAACCGGCATCGCGGCCAACACCAGCACGTAGGCACCCAGGAACCAAAGCAGCTGGATACTGACACCGGCGACGGGCTCGTAAATATGTTGGGGCAGAACCGGATACAGCACGGTGAGCGCGACCGCCCAGAAGCCGAGGTAGTAGAACACCGGCCGGAACAGCCTGGTGCAGCGTTTCATCAGCCAGCCGCCCCAGTTGCTGCCGGGCTGCCAGGACGACAAGCACGCCGCGGCGCCCGCGAAGAAAAACAGCGGCATGATCTGCAAAATCCAGGTGAGGGCCTGAAACACCACCGAGGTGGTCAGCAGGTTGTCCCAGATGAGCACGTGGTTGCGGATGACGCTGACGGCCATCACGGTGTGGCCGGCCACGACCCCGATCAGAGACACGATGCGAATCACATCGAGGGCGCGGTCTCGGTCGGCCGGCGTGCGCGCGGCCAGCTCGGTGGGGCTGGGCATACCCAGTGGAGTTGTCATGGCGAAAGCATCGCCGAACAGCAGGCGCCAAGACCCGCGCAGATCTACGCGTCAGGGCTGAGTAGTACTACTCAAAAGACGGGCGCACTAGGGCCCGAGCGGCGATGCCGTGCGGATCGACTCGTCACGGATGAGCCCCCGCAGCAGTGCGGTGCTGAACTCGGCGGCGATTTCCTTGGCGCTGCGCCGTCCGCTCGGCCGCAGCCAGCGATAGCTGCCCAAGGTCATGCCGATGTAGCCCAGCGCCAGCACATGGGAGTCGCACTGGTAGAACTCGCCGCTGGCGATCCCGCGGTCGATGAGGCCGTGCACGTGGTGGTAGACCTGGGCTTCCTTCTCGCGGACCTCGGCAACCTGTTCTTCGGTGAACCACTCGGTGATGTAGGGCTGCTCCTGGAAGTACACCGCGGCCCGCTCGGGATCGCTCGCGATCCCGGTCAGCAGCCGGATGGTGTATTGGTAGAGCGCCTCGCGCGCCGTCCAGGAGGGGTCGTCGTGCACGGCGGCCAGCGTGCCCTCGGCGGCCTGACGGTAGATGTCGAACAGGATCAGCGACTTGCTGGCGTAGTAGTGGTAGACCGTCGCCTTGTTCAGACCGATGACGTCGGCGACGTCGTCCATCCGGGTGCCGTGGTAACCGCGGGCGGCGAACAGCTTGGTGGCAACAGCCAGCAACTCCTCACGGCGTGTCAACCCGTTGCGGGTGATGCTGTCGGATGACATCTCTACTCACTATCGTCGCTGCCAGCGGGCCCGGATGGGCTTGCTATCGGGCCGGTCTAGGCAAAGTACCAATCAACTGGTTGGACAGTTTAAGGCCTCGGTAGCTTTCGGCCGCCTGTCGCACCGGCGCGGATGGGACTAGACTTCAACAATTGACCTAGTCGCGAGTACAGAGGTGGGGCGATGGATCCGAGTCCGGATTACGACGGCAGCGACGAAATCGAATTCTTCATGAAATATCTCACCTGGGGCCTCCGCGGGGTTCAGGACGGGAACGGATACCCGCCGCCCGCCTACCCGCCCGTCTAAGCAACTCCCGAACGGACTTTTTCGCGTCCCGAACAAATCGCGGTTCCGACTGCTCCGACGGTTCCCACGCGGGGACGATTCCGATGGATATTTTCCGTGTCCTGCCCTGCGCCGCAATCGAATTCGGCCCCGGCTCGCTGCCCGCCACCTCATTCCGGTAGCGCTGGCCGCACGCCACAGACCAAGCGGTCATGGCAACAGCCCACACGTCGCACGGCGTGGCCGAAACTAGGCTGGACCGAGTGGATCCGAGTCCGGACTACGACGCGAGCGACGAGGTCGAGTTCTTCTTCAATTACCTCACCTAGACACCTGTGGCCGCGCTGCGGTAGGCGACGTCGAGGCGCTTGACTCCGTTGATCCAACCCGAGCGCAGTCGTTGCGGTTCGGCGAGTCTAGTGATGTCGGGCAGCTGCTCGGCGAGCTCGTCGAAGATCAATTTGATCTCCATTCGGGCCAGGTTGGCGCCGATACAGTAATGGGCCCCATTGCCGCCGAAACTCAGGTGCGGGTTCGGATTGCGCAAAATATCGAATTGGAACGGGCTTTCGAAGACTTCCTGGTCGAAATTGGCCGAACTGTAAAACAGGCCCACACGCTGGCCTTCCCGGACGGTGACACCGCCCAGTTCGACGTCGGCAAGCGCCGTGCGCTGGAAGCAATGCACGGGGCTGGCCCACCGGATGATCTCGTCGACGGCGGTGGCAGGCCGCTCCCGCTTGAACAGTTCCCATTGTTCGGGGTTGTCGAAGAACGCGTTCATCCCATGCGTCATGGCGTTACGGGTGGTTTCGTTGCCGGCGACGGCCAGCAGGATGACGAAGAACGCGAATTCGACGTCGCCCAGCGCATCCCCATCGATGTCGGCCTGGATCAGGCGCGTAACGATGTCGTCGGCCGGGCAGCGGCGGCGCTCGTCGGCCATGTTGTAGGCGTAGGCCATCAGTTCCGCGTTGGCGACGGTGGGATCGCTGGCGAAGTCGGGATCGTCGGTGTTCATGATCGCGTTCGTCCAGTCGAACAGCTTCGCGCGGTCCGCCTCCGGCACGCCGATCAGGTCGGCGATCGCCAGCAGCGGCAGGTTCATCGCGATGTCGTCGACGAAGTTGCCGTCCTCTTTGAGTGAGGCACTGCGCACGATTTCGGCCGCCGCCCCGCCGAGTTTCTCTTCGAGCTGGGCAATCGCGCGCGGGGTGAAGAGCCGAGATACCAGCTTGCGCAGCCGGGTGTGCTCGGGCGCGTCATGGTTGACCAGCAGGGCCTTGGTCAACTCGAGCTGATCGGCGGTGACGCCGTCGGGAAGGCGCATGACCGCGCCCTTGCGGTTGGTCGACCAGAGTTCGCTGTTCCGGGAGATGTCTC
This sequence comes from Mycobacterium sp. Dal123C01, assembly GCF_052566995.1. NCBI lineage: Bacteria > Bacillati > Actinomycetota > Actinomycetes > Mycobacteriales > Mycobacteriaceae > Mycobacterium > Mycobacterium sp. Dal123C01. The sequence goes on from NZ_CP199580.1 coordinate 992,303, forward strand.
GGACGTCCTCGTGGCGGCTGATCACCCAGTAGCCGCCATCTCCGAAGATCGATTCGGGCTGCTCGTTCCACCAGACCGGGGATGTGCGGCGCAGCTCGGCGAATTGGGTCACCGGAAGGCCGGCCAACAGAACGTCGGGGTCGGTGAAATCGAAATTCTTTCCGAACGGACACGTCGTCGTGTTCATGCCATCTCCTTTGATCGCCCCCATCGATCATACAGATGATTACAAGACGTATGACCTGGCGACGGCACCCGCGTCGGCTATCGTCGCGATGTGCGGACTCGCGGATGGGGCGGCAGTGTTCCGGCCAGCGACGAGGAGGCGGTGACCCGCATCCTGTCGGCGACCCGCCGCACCATCGACGAGCGCGGCGACCAGATCACGTTGGCCGATGTCGCGCGCACGCTGAACGTGACACGGCAGACGATCTATCACTATTTCGCTTCGACCGAAGAGCTGCTTCAGGCGACTGCTCTAGACGCGACTGCCGACTTCATGGACCAGCTGGCGACGGCGCTGCACGGGATGGCCGACCCGGCGGCGGCCGTAATCGAGGGAATCTGCCTGACCCTGGAGCGCCTGCCGAAAGACCCCTATATCGGCCTCTTGCTGCGGACGTCGCGCACCGCGGCGTTCGCCGAACAAGTCACGGTGACAAACGAGACCGCCCGCGTGCTGGGGCGCTCGATTCTGGACCGCCTCGACGTCGACTGGTCGGCGTTTCCCCCGTCGGCGATCGACGACATCCTGCAGATTGTGCTGCGCACATTGCAGTCGTTCATCATGTCGCCGCCGACTGGAGGGGGCACAGAATTACGCCGCCTGCTCAGCGTGTGGATCGGTCCCGTCGTTGCCGAACTACAGGCGGAGGTCCGGCCTAAAGGGCCTTGAGTTCCTCCGCGACCGCGCTCACCGACTTCTTCGCGTCGCCGAACAGCATGCTGGTGCCGTCGGCGTAGAACAGCGGGTTGTCGATCCCGGCGAACCCGGAGTTCATCGACCGTTTGAGCACGATCACCGACCTGGCCTTGTCCACATTGAGGATCGGCATGCCATAGATCGGGCTGGAGGCGTCGTTGCGGGCCGCCGGGTTGGTGACGTCGTTGGCGCCGATGACGATCGCGACGTCGGTGCGAGCGAACTCGTCGTTGATGTCGTCCATGTCCTTCATGGCGTCGTAGTCCACCTCGGCCTCGGCCAGCAACACATTCATGTGGCCAGGCATCCGGCCCGCCACCGGGTGGATCGCGTACTTGACCGTCACACCCTTGTTCTCCAGCAGAGCCGCCATGTCCTTGACGGCATGTTGTGCCTGCGCGACCGCCAAGCCGTAGCCCGGCACCACGATCACCTGATTGGCGTAGGCCATCTGGATCGCGGCATCGGCGGCCGAGGTGGCTTTGACGGTCTTGTCGCCGTCGTCGCCGCCGCTGGGCGCCACGCCGCCGCCACCGAAACCGCCAGCGACGATCGCGGGGATGGAGCGGTTCATCGCCTTGGCCATCAGGTTGGTCAGGATGGAGCCGGACGCGCCGACGATCATGCCCGCCACGATCATCGCGGTGTTGTTCAGCGCCAGACCCGCCGCCGCGGCCGACAGCCCGGTCATCGCGTTGAGCAGTGAGATCACCACCGGCATGTCCGCACCACCGATGGGCAGCACCACCATCAGGCCCAGCACGCCGGCCGCGGCCAGCAGGCCGACCATCCACCACAGCGACGCTCCGCCGCTACCGGGATGGGCGTGCAGGCCGACGATCACCGCTGAGGCCACCGCTGCGATCAGCAGCAGCAGGTTGATCGGCTGCTGGGCCCGGCCGAATCCGATCGGCTTGCTGTCGATGATCTCCTGCAGCTTGCCGAACGCGATGATCGATCCCCAGAACGAGATCGAGCCGATGATCGCGGCGAACAACGAGGCCACCACGATGTGCACGGTCGGAGATTCGCCGTGCTGGAACGCCGAAAAGCCTTTGGTGTCCATGAATTCCGCAAGCGCGATCAGCGCGACCGTTCCACCGCCCACGCCATTGAAGAAGGCCACCAGCTGTGGCATGGCGGTCATCTTGGTCATCCGCGCCGGCGGAACACCCAGCACCACACCGACGACCAGGCCGGCGATGATCAGCACCCAGGATTCCGTGTGCCGGATCTTGAACAGGGTGGTCGCCACGGCCAGCGCCATGCCGACCGCCGCGATCAGGTTGCCGCGCACCGCGGTCTTGGGGCCGGTCAGGCCCATCAATCCGTAGATGAACATCCCGAACGAAATGATGTAGAGGCCGATCACCAAGTAGTTCATTTGGCGGCGGGCTCCTCGGTCTTGGCGGGCACCGGCTTCTTCTTGCCCTTGAACATGCCCAGCATCCGGTCGGTGACGATGAATCCACCGATGACGTTCAGCGTGCCGAACACCACCGCGACGAACAGCACGATCTGCACCGCCAACGACGGGTGCTCGACCTCGCCGAACACCACCAGCGCACCCAGCACCACGATGCCGTGGATGGCGTTGGTGCCCGACATCAACGGGGTGTGCAACGTGTTGGGCACCTTGGAGATCACCGCAAACCCGACGAAACCCGACAACACCAGGATCGCAAGGTTCGCCAAAAGTTCGTCGTACATCTAGGAGTCCTCTCGAGTGACGCACGAGTCCGCGATTACTTCGTCGTCGAAATCCGGGGCGAGCTTGCCGTCGGTGATCAACAGGTCCAGCAGGGCCGTGATGTTCTTGCTGTAGAGCTCGCTGGCATGTTCGGGCATCGTCGCCGGCAGATTCAAGGGCGAGGCGATGGTGACGTCGTGTTTGACAACCGTCTGTCCCGGCTCGGTGAGCTCGCAGTTGCCGCCGGTCTCGCCGGCCAGGTCGACCACCACGCTGCCGGGCTTCATCGCTTGCACCGCTGCGGCGGTCACCAGACGCGGCGCGGGCCGGCCCGGAACCAGAGCCGTGGTGATCACGACGTCGAATCCGCTGATGGCCTTTTCCAATGCCTGCTGCTGCTGGGCGCGTTCCTCGTCGGTGAGCTCGCGGGCGTATCCGCCTTCACCGGATGCGTCGATGCCGACATCCAGCCACTGCGCCCCCACCGAACGCACCTGGTCGGCCACCTCGGGACGGACGTCGTAGCCCGACGTGCGGCCGCCCAGCCGCTTGGCCGTGGCCAGCGCCTGCAGCCCGGCCACGCCCACGCCGAGCACCAGCACCGTGGCCGGCTTCACCGTTCCCGCCGCCGTCGTCAGCATCGGGAAAAACCGGGTGGACTCCGACGCCGCCAGCAGCACGGCCTTATAGCCGGAGACGTTGGCCTGTGACGACAGTGCATCCATCGCCTGCGCCCGCGAGATGCGCGGGATGGCCTCGAGCGCGAAGGCCTGCACACCGGCTTGCTTGAGCGCGTCGATCGAGTTGTCGGCATTGCGGGGCGCCAGGAAGCCGATCAGGGTCTGACCGCTGCGCAGCTTGCCCACCTCGTCGGCGGTCGGCGGCGCCACCTTGACGACGACATCGGCAGACCACGCATCTCCGATAGTGGCGCCGGCCTCGGTGTAGAGCTCGTCGGGGAGCAGCGCCCGTTCGCCCGCCCCGGCCTCGACCACTACCGCCACGCCGGTGTTCACCAGCGAGGCGACCGCCTTCGGTACCAGCGCAACACGCCGCTCTTCGGTGCCGGACTCAGCGACCACCCCGACCCTGACGGTGTTGGCCTGCGGATCTGTCATGGCGCGTACATCTACTTTCCTTAGGTTCTGTCCAGGCGATTGCCCCAGACACCCTATCGGCCGCTACCAGAGCGGAAAGTCTTGGCCGTGTTCTGACACCGGGCGTGGTCCGAAGTAGCGTCGCTCGGATTCGTCGATCGGCACGTCGTTGATGCTGGCTTCGCGACGCGCCATCAGTCCCGACTCCGTGAACTCCCACAGTTCGTTGCCGTAGCTGCGGTGCCACTGGCCGGAGACATCGCGGCACTCGTACTGAAACCGCACGGCGATCCGGTTCTCGCGGAAGCCCCACAGGCCCTTGCGCAACGAATAGTCGAGTTCGCGCTGCCACTTGCGGGTCAGGAACGCCACAATCTCGTCCCGGCCGACGATGTGTTCGCCGCGGTTTCGCCATTGCGAGTCGACCGTGTAAGCCTTGCTGACGCGCTCGGGGTCGCAGGTGTTCCAGCCATCCTCAGCGGCCTGCACCTTCTGCAGCGCAGTCTCCATGGTGAACGGCGGGAACGGGGGCAGGGATTCGGAAGTCTCGGTCATGGGATCCATCGTGCTCCACTCCCAGCGCGTGCATTTCGCCGAGACTGCAACCTCGCATACCCGCCACGGCGTGTCATCTGCGTGGTTTCAGTGTCGCGTCGGTGACCCGGAAGCGAAGCGTTTGTCCCGCCAGCACCGCCTTCACGCACGTGTCCTATCGTGACGGTCATGGACTTCGCGATGTCGGCCAAGGCCACCGACTACCACAAGCGGTTGTCCGACTTCATGACTGAATTTGTCTTTCCGGCTGAGGCCGCCTACGACAACTTCCGCCACGAGGCCGGCCCCAACAACCACGCCGTGCCGCCAGTCATCGAGGAACTCAAGACCAAGGCCAAAGAGCGCGGCCTGTGGAACCTGTTCCTGCCGGCCGAGTCGGGCCTGAGCAACCTGGAATACGCTCCGCTGGCCGAGCTGACCGGGTGGAGCCTGGAACTCGCCCCCGAGGCGGTCAACTGCGCGGCGCCGGACACCGGGAACATGGAGACCCTGCACCTGTTCGCCACCGAAGAGCAGCGCAAGCAGTGGCTGGAACCGTTGCTGGCCGGCGAGATCCGCAGCGCCTTCTCGATGACCGAACCGGCGGTCGCCAGCAGCGACGCCCGCAACATCCAAACGTCCATCGAGCGCGACGGCGGCGACTACGTCATCAACGGCCGCAAGTGGTGGACCTCGGGCGCGGCCGACCCGCGCTGCAAGATCCTGATCGTAATGGGCCGCACCAATCCCGACGCGGCCAGCCACCAGCAGCAGTCGATGGTGCTGGTGCCGATGGACACCCCCGGTGTGACGGTGCTGCGCTCCACTCCGGTGTTCGGCTGGCAGGACCAGCACGGGCACTGCGAAATCACCTACGACAACGTCCGGGTGCCGGTCACCAACCTGCTCGGCGAAGAGGGCGGCGGCTTCGCGATCGCCCAGGCCCGGCTCGGACCGGGCCGCATCCACCACTGCATGCGCGCGCTCGGCGGGGCCGAACGCGCCCTGGCCCTGATGGTCCACCGGGCCAACAACCGCATCGCGTTCGGCCGTCCGCTGGCCGATCAGGGGCTGGTGCAACAGGCAATCGCCAAGTCCCGCAACGAAATCGACCAATCCAGACTGCTCTGCGAAAAGGCGGCGTGGACGATCGACCAACACGGCAACAGGGCCGCCCACCTACTGGTCTCGCAGATCAAAGCCGTCGCGCCGCAAGTGGCCTGCGACGTCATTGACCGCGCGATCCAGGTGCATGGGGCCGCCGGGGTCAGCGACGACACGGTGCTGTCCCGGCTCTACGGCTGGCATCGCGCCATGCGGATCTTCGACGGACCCGACGAGGTGCACATGCGAACGATCGCGCGCTCCGAAATCGGACGGGAACAGTCCGCCTTCGCCGCAGCGGTGACCCCGCATGACTGAGGCTTTGCGAGAACTGTCCGGCGCGTGGAACTTTCGCGATGTCGCCGACGGCGCGGTCGCGGTTCGGCCCGGACGGCTGTTCCGGTCCGGCGAGCTGAGCCGGCTCGATGACGACGGCCGCGCAACGCTGAGCCAGTTGGGCATCACCGATGTAGCCGACCTGCGCGCCACCCGGGAAGTTGCCCGCCGCGGTCCGGGCCTGGTGCCCGACGGCGTCGAGATCCACCTGCTGCCCTTCCCCGATCTGGGCGCCGAAGAATCCGACACCGACGGCCAGGCCCCGCACGAAGTTGCATTCCAGAAACTGCTGACCGGCGACGGCGAATCCGGCGAGTCGGAGCTATCGGTCAACGAGGCCGCCACCCGCTACATGATCGACGAATACCGGGAATTCCCAACGCGTAACGGAGCGCAGCGCGCGCTGCACCGCGTCGTCACGCTACTGGCAGCCGGGCGTCCGGTGCTGACGCACTGCTTCGCGGGCAAGGACCGCACCGGCTTCGTGGTGGCGACGGTGCTGGAGACGATCGGTGTCGATCACGACACCATCGTCGCCGACTTCCTGCGCAGCAACGACGCCGCACCGCAGCTACGCGCGCGGATCTCCGAGATGATCGCGCAGCGCACCGACACCGAATTGACCCCGGAGGTAGTGACTTTCACCGAGGCACGGCTGTCCGACGGGGTCCTCGGCGTTCGCCCGGAGTACCTGGCCGCCGCACGCCAAACCATCGACCAAGAGTTCGGGTCGCTGGACGGCTATCTGCGCGACTCCGGTGTCACCGAAGCCGAGGTGGACCAGCTGCGCGACGCGCTGCTGGTCTGAACCGCCGGCCTCGACCCAGAGGGCCTCACCCCAGCTTGAAATCAGCCTGCTTTGCCGCGGACAGGTCGGTGATCTCGTCCCAGTGCGAGGCGATGTCGTCGACTGTCGGCGGGTTGTCGAAGTTGACACCGTCGGTCTGGAACAGCGCGACGCGCTGCACCTTGCCGCCGCCAACCACGAAAACCGAAGCGCTGTTAGGGTTTTCCTCGGTGCACAGGTAGGCCACCACCGGCGCGACATACTCGGGTGTGAGCTTCTCCAGCACTTCCTTGGGCAAGATGTCCTCGGTCATTCTGGTGGCCGCGATCGGGGCGACCGCGTTCGCGTGGATGTTGTACTTCGCCCCCTCCAGCGCCAGGCTGTTGATCAGACCGACCAGCCCGAGCTTGGCCGCTCCGTAGTTGGTCTGGCCGAAGTTGCCGAACAGCCCGCTGGTGGAGGTGGCGACTACCACCCGGCCATAGCTCTGCTCCCGGAAATGCGGCCAAGCGGCCCGAATGACGTTGTACCCGCCGTACAGGTGCACCTTGAGCACGGCGTCCCAGTTCTCGAACGACATCTTGTGGAAAGTGCCGTCGCGCAGGATCCCGGCGTTGCTCACCACACCGTGAATCGCGCCGAACTCGTCGAGCGCAGTCTTGATGATGTTCTCGGCGCCCTCGGGCTCGGCGACGCTGTCGTAGTTGGCGGCCGCCCGGCCACCGGCGTCCTTGATCTCCTTGACCACGTCGTCGGCCATGTTGTGGCCAGCGCCCGTGCCGTCACGGGATCCACCGAGGTCATTGACGATGACGCTGGCGCCCTCCTTGGCGAGGCTGAGAGCGTATTCGCGCCCCAGTCCTCCACCGGCTCCGGTAACGACGATGACGCGATCCTGCACTCCGGGCATCAGCTTCCTCTCTGCGATGAGAAATCAAGGGTTGGGGTCGGCACCGGCATCGGCCGGGCCGGTGTCAGAACATTCTGCGAGCCATCTTGAAGGCGCGCTCCGTGTACGGCGGGTAGATAAAGCTGGATAGGTCGGGCCGGGTCGGCTTGGTCAGCACCGACTTGCGGTGGCTGAACTCCTCGAACCCGGATTTGCCATGGTAGGCACCCATACCGGAAGCGCCCACGCCACCGAACGGCAACTTGGTCGTCGACACCTGGAAGGCGAGGTGGTTGACCACTATTCCCCCGGCGGCCACCTCTTTGATGATCCGTTCGCGGGTCTCGCGCGCTTTGGTGAACAGATACGCGGACAGTGGCTTGGGTCGCGAATTGACGAAACGTATTGCCTCATCAAGGTTTTGCACGGTGATCACCGGCAGCACCGGTCCGAAGATTTCGTTCTGCATCAGTGGCCCATCCGGATTGGGGTCGACGACCACTGCCGGTTTGATGCGCAGGCTCGACGCGTCGCAGTCGCCGCCGACGATGACCTTGCCGTCCTCATCGGACAGGTAGCCACTGATCCGGTCGAATTGACGCTGATTGACAATGCGTATTCCGTCGGGCTTATCCGAGGTGAACTTCGTGATGGCGGCGCCGATCTTGTCCACGAGTTCGTCGCGAATCTTCGCGTCCGCCAGCACGTAGTCGGGCGCCACGCAGGTTTGCCCGCCGTTGAGCAGTTTGATCCAGGCGATCCGCTTGGCCGCGACGTCCACGTCGGCATCCGCCGCGACGATCACCGGGCTCTTGCCACCAAGCTCGAGCGTGACCGGAGTCAAGTGCTTCGCGGCGCCTTCGTAGACCTTGCGTCCGATCTCGGTACTGCCGGTGAACATCACCCGGTCCAGACCTTGCGCGATCAGCTCCTGGCTCACCGCGCCGTCGCCTTCGATGACCGCGATCGCGTCGTTGTCGAGGTAGCGAGGCACCAACTCGGCCATCAACCGTGAGGACGCGGGCGCAATTTCCGAGGGCTTGAGCAGCACGGTGTTTCCGGCGGCGATCGCTCCGACAGCCGGACCCAGCGTCAGGTAGAACGGGTAATTCCAGGCGCCGATCACCAGCACGGTGCCGTAGGGCTCGTACTCCACCCAGCCCCGGCCAGGCAGCTGCGGCACCTCGAGCAATTGGTATTTGCGGCGCGTCCACTTACGCACCTTCTTGGCCGCGTACTTCGCTTCGCCGGAGGTGAGTGCGATATCGGCGATGAAGGCCTCGAACGGGCTACGGTCCAGGTCCGCGGCGAGCGCGGCGGTGAGCGCAGCGTCGTTCTCGTCGACCATCTTTTGCAGCTGCAACAGCTGCCGCTTACGCCACTCGATGTCGCGGGTGCGCCCGCTGGCGAAGGTTTTACGAAGCCGAGCCACCGTCGATGCGATATCGACTGGCTGCGGCGCCGCCCCGTTGGTGGATCCCGCTGTCTTTGGTGCAACCGATTCGGTGGTCATCATCGTCCCTTCCCTTGTGCACCTTCCCAGGGTTGCCCACCGTGGTAGCTGTGGGCACTCATGGGTGATACCGCGATCCTAACCATCCGGTTGGGAGGGCAGTGAGGAAGATCCGGTGGGACCTGGTCAGGCCTTGGTTGCCGTCACAAAGCTGTTCGTGAACGGCCGCTCGTCGGATTGCGGCTCGCGACCCAAGCGTGCGGCCTCTTCGCGTGCGTTCACCGTGCGGACGGTCCAGCCGTGCGCGGCGAACCAGTCACCGCAGTCCGGCCGGTCCCCGTCCTCGAACCACAGGTCGAACGGGTTGAACGAGGTGTCCTGGCCGCGGGCTTCGCGCTTGGCCTTGAGCTCGGCCCACCTGGCCTCGGCCTCCCGGCGCTTGTCCGCGTCGACTCCGAAATTCTCGACGGCGATCCGGCTGCCCGGCCCGCTCAACGCGTCGATCGAGGCAAACAGGGCCTCCTGCGCCGCTGCCGGCAGAAAGGGCAACAGCCCCTCGGCCAGCCACGCCGTCGGCTGGCTCGCATCAAAGCTGTTGTCGTGCAAAGCTTGTGGCCAATCATGGCGCAGGTCCACGGGCACCGGGCGCCGGTCGGCGGTCGGCGCAGCGCCATGGCCGGCCAAAGTCTGCGCCTTGTACTCGAGCACCTTGGGCAGATCGATCTCGTAAACAGCGACGCCGGCCGGCCAGTCCAGGCGGTAGGCGCGCGAGTCCAGCCCGGCCGCCAGGATCACGACCTGGCGGATACCGGCGGCAGCGGCTTCGGCGAAGTACGCATCGAAGAAGTGCGTGCGCACCGCCTGGTAGTTGATCATCTCCTGGGCGCGAACCGCACCGTCCGGATCATCTTCGTCAGCGCCGGACCACCACGCGGTCACCTGCTCGCGAACGCCCTCGAGTTCGGGCGTGGAGACCAGCGGCTCGGCGAACTGGTCGCGGATCAGCGGATCAGCACTGGCGGTCTCGGCGGCACGGGCCAGCGCGACCATCACCGCGGTCGCCCCGACGCTGGTGGCGATGTCCCAGGAGTCGTCCGCGGTGCGCGGCATTACCGGCGCTCCCCGACCACGAAGTCGGAGAAGGCGTCCTTGTCATCGTCCAGCTCGACGCTGGCCACCCGGCGGCCCACGCGGTCCATCTCGTCCAGCGAGTTTTGCGCCGTGGCGCGCCAGCCGTGGTTGTTGAGCCAGTCCGCGACGTCCGCCCGATTGTCGTCGCGATACATCAGCTCGCCGACGTCGACACTTTGCTCGATGCCGATCTCGTCGGCCACCTTGTTGAACCGCTCCCGCATCTGCTCACGCCGCTCGTCGGAGTGCGTGGGTGCGGTTTCGGCCGAGACGCGGCTGCCTGCCGGGCTCAGTTCGCCGATCTGGGTGAACAACTTGTCCTGCGCCTCGGCGGGCAGATACATCAACAATCCCTCTGCCAGCCACGCGGTGCGCTGAGCCGGGTCGAAGCCGGCGGCACGCAGCGCGGCCGGCCAGTCCTCACGCAGGTCGATGGCTACCTCGCGACGATCGGCGGAAGGAGTGACGCCGCTTTCGGCCAGTGTGGAGGACTTGTAGTCCAGCACCTGGGGCTGGTCGATCTCGTAGACGGTGGTGCCGGCCGGCCAGTCCAGGCGGTACGCGCGTGAATCCAGACCCGACGCGAGGATGACGATCTGGCGGATCCCCGCGGCGACCGCGTCGGCGAAGTACGCGTCGAAGAAGTGGGTCCGCACCGCCTGGTAGCCGCGCATGTGGTGGATGCGAGCGGCGGATTCTTCGTCGATGGCTTCGATCTTGGCCACGACCTCCGGGTCGAGCATGGCTTCCCAGATGATCTCGGCGCCGGCGTTGTTCACCAGCAGCCTGGCGTAGGGGTCGTGGATCAACGCGTCGGGCTGCTCGGTCTCGATGGCCCGGGCGGCGGCCACCATGACCGCGGTGCTGCCCACGCTCGTCTTTATGTCCCAGGTGTCGTCATGTGTGCGCAGTGAACTCATCGCGTGCTCCGGTCTCGTGGTGTTCGGTTGGGTCAGTGGGATGGTCCGGCGAAACGCGCCCGCAGCAGCGCGCTGCGTACGGCATCGTCGGCCAGGTCTTCGGGAACCGCGCGGCCCAGCCGGGCCAATTCCTCGCGGTTGTTCACGACGTTCACCTGCCAGCCGTGGTCGGTCAGCCACTCGGCGGCATCGGATCGGTCGGGCTCGTGGTAGGTCAGCGCCTGGACATTGACGTCCAGCCCGAGCCGGTCCCGCATCCGCTGCCAGCGGTGGGTGTTGCTGCTCGAGTTCATGCCGAACACCTCGATGGCGACCTGGCTGCCCGGCGCGCTGAGCGCGGTGAACATCTCGAAAAGCCGGTCCTGGGCGTCACTGGGCAGATACGGCAACAGGCCCTCGGCCAGCCACGCCGTCGGTTGGGTGCGGTCGAATCCGGAGGCCGTCAGCGCCGCGGGCCAGTCGTCGCGCAGATCCACGGCGACCGTGCGCCGGTCGGCGGTGGGCACCGCGCCGTGCGATTCCAGAATTCTGGTTTTGTACTCCAGTACCTGGGGCTGGTCGATTTCGTAGACCGCGGTCTCGGCGGGCCAATCCAGCCGGTAGGCCCGGGAGTCCAGGCCGGCGGCCAGAATCACCACCTGCCGGATCCCGGAGCCGGCGGTCCCGACAGCATCCGCGAAGTACTCGTCGAAGAAGTGCGTGCGTACCGCCTGGTAGTCGATGCCGAGGCGATGCGCGCGCTGCCCCTGCTCATCGCCGTCCAGCCAGGCCAGCTCGGGGTCGGTCAGCCGGGCCCACGCCGCTCCCGCGGGAGAGACCAGCTTCGAGGCGAAATCGTCACGAATCAGCGGGTCGGAACCGGCTGTCTCCGCGGCGCGCGCAGCAGCGACGCCCAAAGCGGTGGCACCGACGAGTTCGGTGATGGCCCACGAATCCCCGGCGGTCCGCAGCGAGGGTGGCAACGGGGGCTGCAGCGAGGAGGAGTCGTCGAGATCAGTCATTTCGGGTCATGGTACCCGAATAAGTTAGTTAGCCTATACGCTTTGTGCGCGATCTCACTGCGCGCTTACCGGGCTACGCCTGCGACCGAAACAGCGCACCGTCCAGCAGCTGGCCCAGCATGCCGGTGACCGCCTGCATCTCCTGGTAGCTCTGCACGTAACCGGCATAGAATCCGGCGCCGCACAACACCACCAGAAGCGTCTCGACCAATGCAGTGGCATCGATGGCGGCAGCGAACTCCCCTTGCTCGATCGCGTCGTTGACGACCCGGGTCAAAAACTCTCGGCAAATCCGTACCGCGTCGTTTTCGGCTTGGCTCAATTCCGGGTGACGCTGGGATTCCAGTATGGAGCTGATCAAAAACGCCGACGCCGAAGAATGCTCGGAATTGACTGCCACCGCCGCCCAGATGAATCCGGTGAGCCGCGCCATCAGCGTTGTCTCGCGGTCTGCTTGCGCAATACCGGCGCCGAACACAAGCTCGGTGGTTTGGCTCAATACTTCCCGATACAGCAGTCGTTTGCTGGAGAAGTAGTGGTTGATGGCCGGCCGGGTGAGATCGGCTCGCACAGCGATCGCCTGGAAAGTCGCTCCCTCATAGCCGCGTTCGCTGAACACAATTCGCCCGGCGCGCAAGATTCGCTTGCGCGTCTCATCAGCCTTCGCGGCAGGCGGACGCCCCGGCCTGCGTCTCGCCGTTGACGGCACCGTTAGAGTGTGCCACCGACATGATGCGGCATTAAAGCATTTGGCGGAATGTGGCCGAACTTTTGCGCTTGGTAGTCCTCCACTGCTTGGAGGACTTCCGCGCGCGAGTTCATCACGAATGGCCCGTAGTGGAAAACCGGCTCGCGAATCGGCTGTCCGCCCAGCAACAGCACATCAATTGCCGAGGTCGACGACGATTCGCCATGCGCATCGGCAGTCACCGTGATCCGGTCACCGGGTCCGAGCACAGCTAATTGGCCCTGGCGAATCGGATGACCGACCGGACCGACAGATCCACTCCCGGACAACACGTACACCAGCGCGTTGAAATCACGCCGCCACGGAATGTTGAGCTTGGCTCCGTTGTGAATCGTGGCGTGCGCCAACGTGATTGGCGTGTAAGTGGCACCGGGTCCCGAGTGACCATCGATCTCACCGGCGATGATGCGGACCAACGCACCGCCATCGTCGGAGGCGAGCAATTTGGCGTCGTTGCCTTCAATGGCCTGATACCGCGGCGGTGCGAACTTGTCTTTCTTCGGCAAGTTCACCCACAACTGAATGCCGTGGAAGACACCACCACTTTCGACCAATTCGGCGGGCGGGGTCTCTATGTGCAGGATGCCCGAACCGGCCGTCATCCACTGCGTCGCGCCGTCGGTGATCAGGCCGCCACCTCCGTGGGAATCCTGATGGGCGAACTTGCCGTCGATCATGTAGGTGACGGTTTCGAAGCCACGGTGCGGGTGCCAATCGGTACCCCGGGGCTCGCCCGGTTCGTAGTCCACCTCGCCCATCTGGTCCATGTGCACGAACGGGTCCAGCGCGGCGGTGCCGACCCCGGCGAATGCCCTGACGACGGGGAACCCCTCGCCTTCATATCCGCGGGGACCGGTGGTGATCGACCGGACCGGGCGTTCGGTCTGCTGCGGGCTGGCCCCGCCAATTCGGGGCAACGTCAACGTGTCTGCGGTGATAGCAGGCATATCAACCTCCTTCATCTAGAACTACTCCTATAACCGGACTAGAGTCCGTTTATTCCTCGCTGTCACGCGGGGCGCGCCACGAGGGTTGCCCGGGTGGAAGCCGGGAGAGTCTCGGGTCAGACTCTTACGGTGAGCGAGCCGACGGAGGGGGAGCCTGGGGTCGCCCCGGCCGCGGCTGCCGGCGGGCGGTTCGGGGCATCGATCAGGAATTCGGGCTACCTGCGCAAGTGGTTCCTGCTGGGCATCACCATCGGCGTTATCGCGGGCCTTGGTGCGGTCGTGTTCTACCTGGCCCTGAAATACGCCGGAGACTTCCTGCTCGGCTATCTGGCGGACTACCGCATCCCCACACCCGTGGGCGAGGGCGGCAGCCACGGTTCCGCCGGCTTCACACGCCCGTGGGCGATTCCGTTGGTGACGACGGTCGGGGCGCTGCTGTCGGCATTACTGGTGGCCAAGCTCGCGCCGGAGGCCACCGGGCACGGCACCGACGAAGCCATCGAGGCGGTGCATACCGATCCCCGCGCCATCCGCTTCCGCGCGGTGCTGGTCAAGATGGTCGCCAGTGCGTTGACCATCGGTTCGGGCGGTTCGGGTGGCCGCGAGGGCCCGACGGCACAGATCTCGGCCGGCTTCTGCTCGCTGCTGACGCGACGTCTCAACCTGTCCGACGAGGACGGCCGGATCGCGGTCGCGCTGGGCATCGGCGCGGGCATCGGCGCGATCTTCGCCGCGCCCCTGGGCGGAGCGGTGCTGGCCGCGTCGATCACCTACCGAGACGATTTCGACTACCGCTGTCTGCTGCCCGGGTTCATCACCGCGGGAACGGCGTATGCGGTGCTCGGAGCATTCCTGGGCTTCGAACCGCTGTTCGGCTACATCGACGCCGAGTACCGCTTCGAAAAGGCCTGGCCGCTGCTGTGGTTCGTGGTGATCGGTCTGGTCGCGGCGGCAATCGGCTACCTGTATGCCCAGATCTTTCACGCCTCGGTCCGGCTCACCCACCGGCTTCCGGGCGGAGCGGTGCTCAAGCCCGCGGTGGGCGGTCTTCTGGTCGGGCTGCTGGGCCTGGTCATACCCGAGATCCTGAGCAGCGGCTACGGCTGGGCCCAACTGGCGGCCGATCGCGGCTCACTGATGCACATCCCGCTGTGGATCATCCTCGTCCTGCCGCTGGCCAAGATCGTCGCGACGTCGCTGTCGATCGGCACCGGGGGCTCCGGCGGGCTGTTCGGACCCGGAATCGTCATCGGCGCCTTCGTGGGAGCCGCCATCTGGCGGCTGGGCGAGTTGTCCGGGCTGCCCGGCATCCCCGAGGGGCCGGGAATCTTCGTGGTGGTCGGCATGATGACGTGTTTCGGCAGCGTCGCCCGGGCTCCGCTGGCCATCATGATCATGGTCGCGGAGATGACCGGCTCGTTCTCGGTCGTCCCCGGAGCGATCATCGCGGTAGGCATCGCCTCGTTGCTGATGTCGCGCACCAACGTCACCATTTACGAGGCGCAGCGGCTCAATCGTGAAACCGCCCAAGCTGAGCGCGAGCGCCAAGCGGCACCCGACTAGTAGCGACTACTTAGACTTGCCGCGCGCGGTGCTCGCGGCGCTCTTTTCCGTGGACTTGCCCCCGTGGCTCAACTTGCCACCCGCGCTCTCCAGATGTGCGCGCACAAACCACTGGAACTTCTCCAGCGGGCCGGCCTGCCCGATCAACATATCCTGGGTCACCTGATCGAGTTCGTCTGTCTCGTCGATGGCCTGGCGGAGATCTTCGATCACGCCGTTGTAGACCAAATCCAGCGCAGCCAAGTGCGCCGGCACGGTGTCGCGGCCGACCGAATAGTCATCCCAGGACCGATCCCTGATAATCGCGCCGGGCGTGCCCTCTGGCGAAGCACCAAGGGCCGCAATACGTTCGGCGACATCGTCGGCAAAGGCACGCACCGCCTCGACCTGAGGGTCGATCATCTCGTGCACACCAATGAAGCTGGGTCCCACCACATTCCAGTGAATATGCTTCAGCGTCAGGTGCAGATCGTTGTAGGTGCTCAATTGCTTCTGCAACAGTTCGGCGAGCCGCGCACCCTGTTTGTCGGTCAAGCCCGGAATGGTGAACTGCGTCATCGATCGCTCCCCTGCGTGTCGTAGCCGTCAATTCTCGACGGGTACCCGATGACCCGGCTCGAAAACACATGCTGGTCAGAGCGCGTGGATTTGCTGCACCGGCAGTCGCGCGCCACGCCGCGGCTCAATTGCCAGTCCGCTGGCTTCGAGCAGGCGGACCACCCGGTGGCGGTGCGGTCGCATCGGTTCCAGCAACTCGAGCATCACCGCGTCATCGACCGGATGGCCCACGAGTGTCCAGCCGATCATCTTCGGGATGTGGTAGTCGCCCACCGAAACGGCGTCGGCGTCGCCGAGCGCACGCTGCATGGTCTCGGCGGCGGTCCACTCCCCGACTCCCGGCAGCGACATCAACGCGTCGCGAACCTGCGCCGCCGGCCGTGACACGAGCCGTTCCAGCGAGGCCGCCCGGCGCGCACAGATCACCACGGTCTGGGCTCGCCGCGGATCGATGTTGGCGCGATGAAACTCCCACGACGGGATGTTTCGCCACACCTCGGCCGGCGGCAGCACGCGCATGCCGACCGGCGCCGGACCGGGCGCCGGTACGCCGTACTTGGATACCAGCACCCGCCACGACGCGAACGCGTCGGCGCCGGGCACCCGCTGCTCGATGATCGCCGGGATCAGGGCTTCCAGTACCTGCCCGGTGCGGCCCAGCCGCAGGTGTGGGACTCGCCGGTGCGCGGCAGCAACCGTCGGGTGCGCGGGCACGAAGTCCGACGCGTCGTCGTCTGCGCCCAGGAGCGCGGGTAGCCGTTCGAGGAATTCCTGGGCGCCGCTGCCCCAGGCCTCGCACTGAGCCGCGTTGGGAGCCGCGCGGCTGATGCGCGCCGTGACGGGTCCGCTGGGCAGCAGGCTGGTCCGCCACATGGTCCCGTCACCCGGGAGGCGAAAGCACGGGTCCCGGGGACCGCGGCGAAGTGGCGCCAGGGTGTGCCCGAAGCTCACCGCCCCGGGGAACGTCACAATGCGCGCGCTCTTCGCCAAAACTCCGGATTCCGCTCTGATTGACCGTCCACTACCTGCCAAGACAATATTGCGAGGTGATGACGCCGTTCGACGCTCCCAATGCCGAGCTGGCCTGGATGTTCATCCAGAGCCTGAGCGAGGGCGGCGATCTCGACGAGGGTTTCGCACTGCTCAGCGACGACTTCACCTATTGGAGCCTGTTCACCCGCGCGTCCTACGACAAACAAACCCTGCGGCGCGCGACCGAACGACGCAAACAGGTCCTCGAGCTCACCATCGATCTGCTCCGCTGCATCAATGAGGGAGACACGGTGGTCGTGGAGGCGCATGCCACCGGCACCAACTCCGAGGGCCCGCGATACGACACCCCGTTCGTGTGCATCTTCGAGACCCGCGACGGAATCATCATTTCGATGCGCGAGTACAGCGATACCCGCACTCAGGCCACCCTGCTGGGCGAGTGAGCCCCGCGCGCCGAGCTATTCGGCGATGACGCTGATGTCGGCTTTGTCGGGGTAGAACGCGACGTGCCCGGCGATCTCGGCCACCGCGGGATACGGCTGCTCGTAGGTCCAGATCACATCCTCGACGGTGTCACCGGCTGAGGTGGTCACGGCGTAGTAGCTGGCGTCGCCTTTGAACGGGCAGTAGGTCACGGTTTCGGTGCGCGTCAGCCGTTCCTGTGCCACGTCCTCCAGCGGAATGTATTGCACCGCAGGGATAGTGGCTTCCCGTAACTCCAGGGCCGCGGTGGTGTCCGCGACCAGCTCGCCGTTCACGCGAACCTGGACCCGTCCCTTGGTCGGGGCGATGTCGATCGGGTGCCCGGCGTTGGGTTCCAGGACTTCCTTGTGAGTCATGCTTATTCCTCCTCAGACGTACGAGTGCAACACCGGCAGGCGGTCAAGACTTCCCGGCCTCGACCGGTCCGAATGCGTAGCGGTGGTATTGCGACATCGTTCGGAATGCCGGTACCGCCGCCATCGCCCTGCCGATCCAGCGCACCACCGGCGAAACCATGTCGAACGTATCGCTGTCGAAGACCGATTCCCAGACCAAGACCCGCACCCCGGGAATGGCATCGACGATGTCACTCGGCCCGTCGATGCCCCAGTGCAGCTTCGAGCCGGAGCGCCGGACGACGGCATTGATCACCTGCGATCGAATGCCGAACGTGTTGAACGCGTCGAACTGCAATTCGCCGGACCCGAACCGATCGACGACGCGGCGAAGCAGCGCCAGCCCGTCGTCTTTCGTCAGATACATGGTCAGGCCCTCGCCGAGGAACAGCACGGGACGATCGGCCGGTACCTCGGCCAGCCAGGACGGATCGGTGACGGAGGCGGGCAGCATCCGGTAGTTGGTCCGGCCCGGGTAGACCCGCTCGCGCAGACTGATGACTTCGGGGTAGTCGACGTCGTACCACCGCACGCCCGCACCCGGATCCAGCCGGTACACCCGGGCGTCCAGGCCACACCCCACATGCAGCACCGTGACTTTTTCGCAGGCCTCGTCGTGCACGGCGAGGAACTGTGGGGCCCAGTTGTCGAAGTGCGCGGTGCGTACAGCGACCGACGGAGCGCGCCGCGCATCGATAGTCGTTGCGTCCCAGTCATAGTCGATGCGCTCGACGGCGGCCTTGGCGTAGTGGTCGTTGAGGATCGAGTTGGGAGCGTCGGCGTCGAGCGCTTTGGCGTACAGCGTTGCCAGCATCGTCTGCGGCGGCCCGTTCAGATCGACGCGTATCCGGTCCATGGGGCCGAGCCTATTCGGGTTGCGCGGCCGTTCGGGGGGTGCGCATCGCGGCCCAGAACCGGGCGGCCTCGCGGATCGATTCCTCGATCGGGCGCGGCTGCCAGCCCAGCTCCCGCTTCGCCTTGCCGCTGTCCACAGGAGCTTCCGCGCGCATCATCCGCACCGACGTGAGGCTGAGTTGGGCGTCCGTGCCGGTGAGCTTGGCCTTGGCTGTGCCCGCCGCGGCCAGCGCATAGAGCATCGGGACTGAGATCGCGCGTTGCGGCGGCGGGACACCTGCCTCGTCGGCCGCGATCCGTATTGAATCGTTCAACGCCATCATCCGTTCGGAGACGAGGTACCGCTCGCCAATCCGGCCGTGCTCGGCGGCCAGGATCATGGCCCTGGCGGCGTCATCGACGCCGACGACCTCCAGCTGAATTCCGTTCATCAGGAACGGCAGCTTGCCGAAGACCGCACCCGCGATGAAGGCACCGTGCGGGGTGCCGGCCCAGTCGCCATCGCCGTACGTGGTGGACACGCACATCGCGACGGCGGGCAGGCCGGCGTCGGCAACGTAGCGCATGACCAAATTCTCGGCCTGGACCCGGGATTGGACGTAGGGCGTCAGCCCGCGGGAGGCGATCACATCGTCTTCGGTCGCCACATGGCCGTGCCGTCGGCCCACCGTCGCGTAGGTGCTGGTGAAGATGAACCGGCTCAGGTTGGGCTGCTTGACGGCGACATCAAGAACGTTGCGCAGTCCCTCCACGTTGGTGCGAAATAGCGGCGACGGGTCACGCAGCCACGCGCGGGTATCGACGACGCAGTAGTACACGTCGTCGACCCCGTCCATTGCTTCGCGCACCGTGTCGGTGTCGAAGACGTCGCCGTGAAACCGGGTGAGCTCGAGGTCGTCGATCGAGCGGGTATTGGCGCCCTCGCGCACCATCGCCCGCACTTGCGCACCTTTGGCGACGAGCTGGCGGGTCACATGTGAGCCGAGAAAACCGTTGGCGCCGATGACAAGTTTGGGTTTGCTGCTCACTGGGCGCCACCGTACTGCTCCATGAAGCGCGCAGCGTCCTCGTCCAGGGTGCCCAGTTCCTGCGCCTTACGGCACCATTTCAACGCGGCCTGCACGAAGCGCAGCGGGTTGTAGATGTCTTCTTGCTGACGCCACAGACCGTCGCCGGCGTAGGTGATGATCGAGATGTTCGTCGCGGTGATCACGCTGCCGTCACCCGGATCCTTCATCGGGTTGTCCAGTTCCATGATGATCCGCCCGGTGGGCTCGTCGATGACCGACCACAGCGACGGGAACGCGACCATATGGCTGCCCGGATAGGTGCTCATCGTCCGCTTGATCCACTCGCGCACCTCATCGCGGCCACGCATGGTGCCGGCGGCATGCTCGATGTACAAGACGTCGGGCGTGTAGTGCTCGACCCAGGCGTCCCAGTCTTGGGATTCGGCCGCCCTGGCAACCGTCTGCTCGAATTTCTCGAAGGCGGCGGCCAGTTCGCTACGCGAGAACGAAGGGGCACTCATAGCGCGGCCTGCGATTCCTGTTTTGCGGCGCCGTTGCAGCTCATCGGCGGAGTGTAACCTGGGCTGATCATGCGCCAGGTGGGAGGACAAGAAATGACAGACACCCAAAAAGCGATCCTCGCCGGCGGCTGTTTCTGGGGAATGCAGGACCTGATCCGCAAACTGCCCGGGGTGGTCTCGACGCGCGTCGGTTACACCGGTGGCGAGGTCCCCAACGCGACCTACCGCAACCACGGCACGCACGCGGAGGCCATCGAGATCGGCTACGACCCGTCGGCCACCGACTACCGCGCCCTGTTGGAGTTTTTCTTCCAGATCCACGATCCGACAACGAAAAACCGGCAGGGCAACGACCGCGGCGCCAGCTATCGGTCGGCGATCTTCTACGTCGACGACGAGCAGAAGCGAATCGCGCTGGACACCATCGCCGACGTCGAGGCCTCCGGGCTATGGCCCGGGAAAGTCGTGACCGAGGTCAGTCCCGCCGGTGACTTCTGGCAGGCCGAGCCCGAGCACCAGGACTATCTGGAGCGCTACCCCAGCGGATACACCTGCCACTACATCCGTCCCGGCTGGAAACTGCCGCGGCGGGCGTCCGCCAACCAGTAGCGGTTCAGCGCCGCCGCACCACGACCCGGCCGCCGTCCTTCGGCGTGAACGCGACCCCGCGGGAGTGCCAGGGCTCATCCGGCGCGTCAGTGGTCTCGATAGTGAAGTGGCGCAACACTGTTCGGAGCACCACGTCCAATTCCATGTTGGCGAATGCCGCCCCGACGCACCGGCGAGTCCCGCCACCGAACGGAATCCAGGACAGTGCCGACGGCTTTGTGCCGATGAACCGCTGCGGGTCGAAGCGCCCGGGATCGGGAAACACGTCGGGGTTGTCGTGCAGCTGCGCGATGCCGACGATGATGGACTGGCCGCGCGGAATCACCCACTCGCCCAGTTGATAGGTCTCCGGGTAGACGTGGCGACCGGCGAAATCGATGACGGTTCTGGCCCGTTGGACCTCCAGGATCGTTGCCTGGCGCAGCTCGTTGCCCCCTTCAGTGGCCCCGTCGGCCTCCTCGACCAGCGCGGCCAATAGCTCCGGATGCCGGCTGATCCGCTCGAATGCCCACGCCAGCGTGGACGCGGTGGTTTCGTGCCCGGCGGCTAGCAGGGCCAGGAGTTCGTCGCCAATGTCCTTGTGTGACATCGTCGAACCATCGTCGTAGCTGCTGCGCAGCAGCAGTGCGAGCACATCGTTGCGATCGGCGAAGTTCGGGTCGGCCTGCTCTGCCGCGATCAACTTCTCGATGACGTTGTCGTACTGGTCGCGCCACTTGTCGAGCCGGTGCCACGGGCTGAACCGCCCATAGTTCCGCTTCGGTTTGGGCAGCGAAGCCAGACGTGAGCCCAGAGTGACCCACGGCGGGATCAGCCGGCGCAACTCGTCGAGCTCGGCGCCGTCGGCGCCGAACACCGCGCGCAGGATCGCGCTCAGCGTGATCCGCATCATCGGCGGCAGCGTGGCGAACGGCTCACCCTGCGGCCAGTCGGCGGTCTCGCGCAACGTCTCTTCTTCGACAATGGTCTCGTAGTTCTTGATGCTCTTGCCGTGGAACGGCGGCGCCAACAACCGTCGTCGGCGGCGGTGGTCGTCGCCCTCGAGCGCGAAGACGGAACCGTAGCCGAACAGCCTGCCCAGATTGGGCTGGATGTTGCCGAGTTCGTCTGGGCTGGTGGTGAAGATCTGCTTGGCCAGCTGCGGGTCACTGACCGCGATGACGCTCCCCCACATCGGGAGCTTCAGCGCGACGACAGGTCCATAGCGACGCGACAGTCGTCGCATCATCGAGCGCCGTGACATCGCAAAGCCAAGGCCCTGCACGATCTTTGGGGCCCGGGCCCTCGGGGGCAATCTGACTGCGGGGGCCCGCGCGGCGGCGGTGGCTGCTTCGCTCATGGCGTCATTGCTCCCAACATCTGCTCCGGTCGGGTTGGTACCGCGGTGTACCACAGACCTCCTCGCGTACGGTACTCTGAAGTACCAAACCTGACAAGGGTCTCCATGGAAAGGACCACCGACGATGCCATCCGCGACAACGGCGATAGCAGCGGTTGATGTCGCGGTTGTCCAAGATCCTTTCCGGCTCCGGTTGCTCGACGGCCTCGCCACCTCGATCGGCGAACGTGGCTACCGCGCCAGCACCGTCGCCGACGTCGTGCGCCACGCGCGCACGTCCAAGCGGACGTTTTACGACCAATTCGCCAGCAGGGAAGAGTGCTTCCTCGAGCTACTGGCCACCGACATAGAAAAGCTCGGCGAGAGCATCACCGCCGCTGTTGATCCCCAAGCCGACTGGCACCGGCAGATCCGTCAGGCCGTCGAGGCCTACGTCGCCTACATCGAAGCCCGGCCGGCCATCACGTTGAGCTGGATTCGCGAGCTCCCCTCACTGGGAGCCATCGCGCGCCCCGTCCAGCGCCGCGGGCTGCAGCTGTTGTCCAACCTGCTGATCGACCTCAGCGCCAACCCGGGATTCCGGCGCGCCGACCTGCCGCCGTTGACCGCGCCGCTGGCCGTGATCCTGCTGGGCGGGCTGCGGGAACTGACCGCGCTTGCCGTCGAGGACGGCCGGCCCGTCCGCGACATCGTCGAACCGGCCGTGGATGCGTCCATCGCACTGCTCGGTCCTCGCGGCTAGCCCAAGGGTTAGGCTCAACGCAGCCCTAGACACGGAGGACTGCAATGCGGCTATCCACTCGAAACCAGCTCAAAGGGACCATCACCGAGGTTGACCTCGGGACCGTGATGGCAGTAGTCAAGATCAAGCTCGACGGTGGCGACCAGGTCGTCACGTCGTCGGTCACCAAGGATGCGGCACTCGACCTGGGCCTGGCGGTCGGCCAGCCCGCGACGGTGTTCATCAAGTCCACCGAAGTCACCATCGGGGTCGAGTAGCGCCACCCATGACCTCGACCATGCGCGCCGAGCGTTTCTACGCGGATACCAAAACGGTTGCCCTGGAAGATGTTCCAATCCCCGAGCCGGGACCGGGCGAAGTTCTGGTCAAAGTGGCGTTCTGCGGGATCTGCCACTCGGACCTCAGCCTGATCAACGGAACCTTTCCCACTCAGGCGCCGGTGGTGACCCAGGGCCACGAGGCCTCCGGCACGATCGCGCAGCTGGGACCCGGCGTGACCGACTGGGCCGAGGGCGAGCGGGTGGTGGTCGCCGCCGGCCGGCCGTGCCAGAGATGCTCGAACTGCCGCCGCGGCGACACGGTCAACTGCCTACGGATTCAGTTGATGGCCTTCGCCTACGACGGCGCCTGGGCCGAATACACCGTGGCCCAAGCGTCCGGACTGACCCGCGTGCCGGACAACGTCCCGCTGGAGCAGGCCGCAATCCTGGCCGACGCGGTGTCCACGCCGTACGGCGCGGTGGTCCGGACCGGGAAAGTGGCTGTCGGAGAAGCGGTCGGGGTGTGGGGTGTGGGAGGGGTCGGGACACACATCGTGCAGCTTGCGCGATTGATCGGTGCGGCACCCGTGATCGCCTTCGACATCAATCCGGCCGTTCTGGAACGTGCCGTCGAACTCGGCGCGGACTATGCCTTCGACTCACGCGACGACGACCTGCGGGACAAGATCGCCGAGGTTAACGGTGGTCGCAAACTGGACGTAGCGTTCGATGCTGTCGGATTGAGCGTGACGTTCGAGCAGGCTCTGGCCTGCCTGCGGCCCGGCGGCCGGCTGGTGGGTGTGGGAATGAGTGCGGAGTCACCGAGCGTCGGGCCCACGGCCATGTTCGCACTGGCCCACAAGCAAGTGCTCGGTCACCTCGGCTACCAGAACGTCGACATCGAGACCCTCGTTAAACTGGTTTCGCTTGGGCGCCTGGACCTTTCGCGCTCGATCAGCAGGATCGTATCGCTCGAAGACGTCCAGTTGGGGATCGAGATGCTGGACCGCGCCGACGGCAACCCGATCCGGATCTTGGTCAAGCCGTAAGAAACGCTCGAAGCCGGTCGAGCACCAGCTCGGGCCGCTGCGCGACGATCCAGTGGCCGACGCCGTCGACCAGCTCCACCTCGAAATCGCTTATGTGGTCCGCGTATCCGTCGGTCAATTCGGGTGTGATCACCGGATCGTCGGTGCCCGTCAGCCAGCGAACGGGGACGTCGACACGAGCGTCCGCGTACGCGCCGCGCACCCAGCGCAGCATTTCTCCGGTCTGGTAGCTGCGGTACCAGCGCGAGCCCGCCTCGGCGTGGCCGGGCTGGCGCATGCACTCGGAGTACATCCGGGCATCATCCTCGGGAATCGGGAACCCGCCACCCACCCAAGAACTCAGCATTCGGAAGAACGGCGCTTCGAGATGGCTGATCAACCGGGGACCAATAACGGGTAGCGCAAGGGGAATCTGGTACCAGAGCCGCCAGAGATTGGGTAGCGACGAAAGACTGAGCTTCACGAGGGGTGCAACGGTATTGATCCCGAAGAAGCCGGTCACCTTCTCCGGGTGGCGCAGCATCATGATGAACGCGGCAGGTCCGCCCCAGTCGTGGGCGACGAGCTTGACCTTGTCGACGCCCAAGTGGTCCAGCACGCCCGCAAGATCCTCGGCCATCTCGGTCTTCAGATACCGCGAGCGGGGCGCCGAACTCCAGCCCGCCCCCCGCAGATCCGGGCACAACACCCGGTAGCCGTCGGCGGCCAGCGGACCGATCAGTTCGTGCCACTCCCACCAGTTCTCCGGGAAGCCGTGTACCAGCATGACGGCTGGTCCGTCGGCCGGACCGGCGTCCGCGACGTGGATCGTGACACCGTCGCCGAGGTCAACGTAGCGGTGTTCCACAACGACTGCGCCATCCAAAGCGGGCATAGTGACCATGTGTTCAGAACCTATCCCAGCGCCGGGAAGGTGCGCGAGACCGAGCCAATGACGAATTGCCTCCCAGCGAGCCGAAAGCGGGAGCCCCAAACGAGCTAAGCCAGGAACCGCTCGACGTAGGGTGCGAACCGTTCGCGTAGAGCATGCTCCTGTAGCCCGAACATTTCGAACGACGTTTCGACGTTTCCCAATCGGCCGCGCTGGTGCCCCGCCAGATAGTCGGCAATTGACTTCCGCGCTTCGACGGTGAACGGTTCGCCGGCCAGGGCGTAGACCCGCTCGGCAACACCGAATTCGTCGGCCATGAAGTCATCGAAACGGATGTCGATCGAACGCTGCGGACCGATGGCGTCACGATCGCGGACGAGTGCGGTGAGCATCTGATCGAGGCGGTCGATCCAGGAGTTGGCGATCTGTTCCACCGGCACCGGTGAGCGGTGCATGCGGGCCGAGTAGGTGATCATCGCGATCATCGACAGCGCCACCGGAACCGGGTCGCGGTGGGTGAACACGACGATGCTGTCGGGGAAGACCCGATCGAGCACCCGTACCTGCTCGAGATGCTGGGGCGACTTGAGTAGCCAGCGGCTCCCTCCGCGCAGGAACTGCATCGCCTTGAGTTGAGTGGCGAGGTATTCGTAGTGGGGCGTCTGGTCGTGGGTTTGGTAATAGTCACGCCAGCGCGGCACGTCGGCCAGGGTCTCCAGCAGCATCGTGGACACGTCGTTGGCCAGCAGCTGGATCTCCTCGTGGACGTGGTCGGTGGTCATCTCGTGCATGAGCGGGAAATGCGGCATCACCATGTTGATCACCCCGACCGCGACGTCCATCCGCGCTCGCCGCGGATCAGGCTCAATTCCAACCTCATTCGGCAACGGAAACGGCTCGACGCTTTCCCAGTACGGCATGGTGCGGAAGGAAGGCGGGGCCGCCAGCAGGTTGTGCAGGTGCGTGGTGCCGGTGCGCGGCAGACCGGCAATCACCAGCGGCGACCGCAGTTCGATGTCGGTGATCTCGGGATGCCGACTCAGTAAGTCGGTCAACAGCAGCCGGTTCTTGAGCACCTGCAGCAGTTGCCCATAGAAGTTCACCACTCCGGCGCCGTGCAGCCCGTCGATCTCGCGCAGCGCGGCCAGGTAGACGTCGAGACGTTCGCGGTAATCGCCGGGCCCGAAATCGTGCAGGCCGGTGTCGGCGCCGGCCTTCTCGTGCAGCGCGTCGGCGTCCAACGGGCACAAGGGGGCCATCGTGGCCATCATGTCGAGGATCTGCTGGCCCTCGGCGCTGAATTGGGGCTGGGCTAGGTCGTCAAGGCGAACGGCGTTGGTCACGGCGACTTATGTTACTCTGAGTTTCGTAATGGTTGTAGACTTTGGTCGACCCCGCGATCCGCGAATTGACGGAGCAGTGCTGCGCGCCACCGTCGAACTTCTGGCCGAGACCGGCTATCCCGGGCTCCTGGTTTCCGCGATCGCCGAGCGCGCCGGCACCAGCAAGCCCGCGATCTACCGGCGCTGGCCGAGCAAGGCGCACCTCGTCCACGAGGCGGTGTTCCCGATCGGCGCCGCGACGGAGATTCCGGACGCCGGGTCGCTGCCCGCTGATCTGCACGAAATGGTCCGTCGCTCAATGGTTTTCCTGACCACCCCGGCCGCCCAGGCGGCACTGCCCGGCTTGGTCGGCGAGATGGCGGCGGACCCGACCCTGCACTCGGCGCTGCTGGAGCGGTTCGCCGGCGTCATCGGCGGTGGCCTCGCCGAGTTGCTGCAGCGGGCCGCGGACCGGGGCGAGGTCCGGCCCGACGTCACCGCCGCCGAATTAACCGAAGCCATCGCCGGCATCACCCTGATGGGTCTGCTCACCCGCGTCACCGAACTCGACGACACCTGGATAGACCGCACCACCACATTGCTCCTGAAAGGAATCAGCGCATGACGCACGAATCGACAGCAGCGTGGAAAGAGTTACTTGCCACCATCGGGGACGTCGATCGTTCCTTCCTGGAAGGCGACCGTGCGGTGACCGACGACCGCCACGTTGCCGACGGCTACCGCATGCTGGCCACCACCCTGGGCGTGGCCTTCGACACCTACCTGTTCGCCGAACCCGGTCGACCCCAGTTCGTCGCGGTCAACACCCCGTTCCGTCGCGATCGTCGCTGGGGGGGCGACAACACCGACGCATATTACTTCATCTGCCCAGTCGACCCGAAGCGGCGCTATCGCATAAGCGGCAATAAGGGCGACAGCGTGTATTTCTCGGTGACCGCCTACAACGAACCCTCGCCGGGCGCATGGTCGGACCGCATCGTGGCGATCGTCCGCGACACCGATCTCGACATCGACGCCGATGGCAACTTCTCCTTCGAATTCCCCGCGACACAAGATGCGGCCGTGCTGATGACCCGCGACTACCAGGCCGACCCACGGACCGGGCGCCCCGTTGTCTGGAAGATCGAGGCGCTCGAGGAGCCCGACCCGATCCGGCATGGCGACGACGAGACCGCGGCCAGCCTGCGGGCCGCCGCCGCTTGGATGCGAATGATGTTTGCCATCGTGCCGATGCCGGTCGGGACGCGTGTTGACGAAAAGCACGGGCTAGGTCACGAAACTGCTCACGCCGCAAATCAATTCGCCGACCCCTATCAGGTGCCCGACGCCAACTTCGGCTGGTCGGCCCGCGACGCCTGCTACTCCTACGGCAGTTTTGTGCTCGACGACGACGAGGCGCTGGTCATCACCCATCGGCCGCCGTCGTGCAGGTTCTGGAACCTGGTGGTGTGGAACCAATTCATGGCCAGCTACGGCGACGTGGATGCCCGTTCCTCCCTCAATAACCACAGCGCCGTCCCTAATAGCGATGGCTCGGTCACGATCGTCTTGTCCCGCGAGATAACCGCCCACCCGAATTCGCTGACGACGCTGGGCTATCCGCGTGGCAACCTTGCGTTCCGGTGGTTCCTCACCGATGCGGTGCCCGCACGCGCGGAGGTCGAACTGGTCAAGGTATCGGACGCTCCGACCGACGTGCACTAGGTCTGGCGCACCAGCTCGATCGCCCGGCCCAGCGTGGCCAGCTTGGCCTCCAACGTGTCACCGGCGGGATACAGCCGCACCGTGTTCACACCGGCGTCGCGCCATACCGCGAGCCGTGCCCGCGCCATGTCCTCGGTGCCGATGAGCGTGGTGGCCAGCACCATCTCGTCGGTCACCAGCTGCACGGCGCCCTCGCGATCGCCCTGCTGCCAGCGTTCGCGCACCGCGGCGGCGACCTCGGCCCAGCCCTGCCGGCTATAGGCCTGGTTGTAAAAGTTCGTGCTCGACGACCCCATGCCGCCCAGGCTGAAGGCGAGTTCCTTTTTGCGGCTGGCGATCATGCCACTGAGTTCGTCCTCGTCGGCCGCGAAAGCGACCTCGGCGCCCTGACAGATGTCGATGTCGGCGCGGGTGCGGCCAGCGGCGGCGACGCCGGCGTCGAGGTGGGTGAAGTACGCCTCGGCCGCGCCCTCCGGGACGAAGCTGGTGCCCAGCCAGCCGTCGGCGATCTCCCCGGTCAACCGCAGCATCGCCGGTGACAGCGCGGCCAGGTAGATCGGGATGTCGTGCTGGGGCGCGGTGGACAACCGCATCGGCACCGCCTCACCGGGGCGAGGGATCTGGAATTCCTTGCCGGAATAGGAGATCTTGCCTCCAGCGAACACCTGCCGCACGATGTCGACGGTTTCCCTGATACGGGTCAGCGGCCGACTGAACGAGACGCCGTGCAGGCCCTCGATCACCTGCGGGCCCGAGGCGCCCAGCCCGAGCAAAAACCGGCCGTTCGACAGGTTGGACAGCGTGATCGCGGTTTGAGCGACCGCGACCGGCGAGCGGATACCGACCTGCAGGATGCCGGAACCGAGCAGCATCTTCTCGGTACGCGCGGCGAGGTAGCCCAGCGCCGACGGTGCATCCGAACCCCACGCCTCGGCGACCCAGCACACGTCGAGACCCAGCTTTTCCGCCTCGACAGCCAGTGTCACCACTTGGGCGACTTCGTCGCTGCCGCCGGATAACTCGACTGTCGTCGCGGTGCGCATCAGCGCACCCCCTGTTCGGCGAGTCTCTTGATGGCCGCCAAGGTCTTGCTGATCGCCGCCTCGAACTCACGCATCCGCACGAACACGATCTTTTCTTCTTTGTCGGGCATCGAGTCGATCGCCACCGACAGCCCCGAGCGTCCCGGGCCCATCTGCATCCAGTAGCTCAGGTCGGTTCCCCCGTCTCGGGGGGTCACCCGGAATCGCCAGACCGATGAGGGGAAATCGGCATCTGCGACCGCCCAGGCGAATTCGCGCGGCGGGTCGCAGGCGACGATGTACGAGGTGGTGCTCCATTCCCCGAACGAGTCGTGCTGGCTGTGTCCGACGAAGCTCGCCCCGGCTTTGGGCCGATCGGCGCCGCCGGCCCACTCCACGGACTGCAACTCGCTGCTGAATGTCGGCATCAGCTTGATATCCGAGATCAGATTCCAGACCCGGGCCGGATCGGCGTCGATCCACGTCGAAACTTCCACCGTCGGCTTATCCGCATAACGTGCACCGGTCCATTCCACCGAACCCATTGTGCCCTTTCCGGGGCGGGAGTCACGCCGTCCCCTACCCGGGGCGGGAGTCACGCCGCGACGGACTCGCGATCGGCAGGCTTGCCGGCCTTGATCTTCGGCAGCAACGACGACAGTTTCCCCGGAACCGGGAAGGTCAGCTTGACGATCTTGCGTACGACGGTGCCGAACTGCTGAGGCAGCGGGCCCTGGTTGTACGGGATCCCGTAGCGCTCGCAGATCTCCTGCACCTGGGCTGCGATCTCCGAATACCGGCGGGCCGGCATGTCGGGGAACAAGTGGTGCTCGATCTGGTGCGACAGGTTGCCGGACAGCAGATGGAATATCTTGCCTCCGGTCAGGTTCGCCGAACCCAGCACCTGGCGGAAGTACCACTGACCGCGGGACTCATCCTTGGTCTCCTCGACGGTGAATTCCTGGGTGCCGTCCGGGAAGTGGCCGCAGAAGATGATCATGTACGACCACACGTTGCGCATCAGGTTGGCGGTGAGGTTGCCGGTGAAGACGAACGGCGCGAACGGTCCGGCCAGCAACGGGAACGCCACATAGTCTTTGAGCGCCTGCCGGCGGGTCTTTTTCCAGATCGCCTTGATCACGTCGCGCTTGTCGCGCAGCCGGATCTCACCGGAGCGGATGCGCTCGGTTTCCAGTTCGTGCAGTGCAACGCCGTATTGGAACAGCACCATCAGCAGGAATGCGTAGACGGGGTTGCCCAGGTAGTAGGGATGCCAGCGCTGGTCCTCGCTCATCCGCAAGATGCCGTAGCCGATGTCGCGGTCCATTCCCACGATGTTGGTGTGCGTGTGGTGCATGTAGTTGTGCGAGTGCCGCCATTGGTCGGCCGGGCACGCCGTGTCCCACTCGAATGAGCGGCCGGAGATGGTCGGGTCGCGCATCCAGTCGTACTGGCCGTGCATGATGTTGTGGCCGATCTCCATGTTGTCCAGGATTTTCGACACTCCCAGCATCGCGGTTCCCAGCAGCCAGGCCGGCGGCAAGAACAGCAGGGCCCGTCCGCCGACTTCCAGCGCACGCTGGGCCTTGATCACGCGGCGGATGTAGTCGGCGTCTACCTCGCCGAGTTCTGCCATCACGCGATCTCTGATGGCGTCGAGTTCACGGCCGAATTCGTCGGCCTGTTCGGGGGTAAGGGTGATCTTGTTCTGTGACATGATGTTTCCTCCCATGATCTAGAGCGATAAGTCGACGTCGCCGACCGGGACGGACACGCAGATCTGAATGTCCTCGTCCGGCACACTGGACACCGCGCCGGTGGTCAGGCTGCGTACGGTGCCGGCGTTCTTGCGTCGGGTACAGGTGTGGCAGATGCCCATTCGGCATCCGTTCGCCGGGGCCAGGCCAGCCGATTCGGCCTGTTCCAGCAGTGACCGGCCATCGTCAACGGCGTCAATGCCGCTGTCCGCGAAGGTAATCCGGCCGCCCGTTGGGTTCGCTGGCGCCTCGATGACCGGCGGCACGAAGCTCTCGGTGGACACGTTGTCGCAGTGCTCTCGCACTGCCTCCACCAAAGTGGTTGGCCCACAGACGAACACCGCGTCCGGTGCGGGCATGGCCGCGGCCAGGTGGTCGGGTCCGAAGCGGCCGGCGAGGTCACCCGAACCCGAACGGGTGAACCCATGCAGTACCCGCACACCGGGCAGCGCGGCCAGCTCGTCGCGGTAGCACGCTTCTTCGGCGTTCGGCGCGTAGTGGACAAAGGCCAGTTCGCCTTGGTGGCCCTCGGCGACCAGCGTGCGCAGCATCGCCATGACGGGTGTGATGCCGCTGCCGCCGGAGACGAACAGGATCCGCTGCGGCCGTTGCGCCGGCACGACGAAGTCACCTCCGACGCCCGCCAGGCCCACCACCATGCCGCGACGGGCGTGTTCGTATAGGTAGGTCGAGACCAGCCCGCCCTCGTGGTGACCGATCGTCAGCTCGAGGTGGTTGCCGCCTTCGCTGTTGGCGGGTGAATAGCAGCGGGCGTGGCGACGACCGTCGATGTCGACCGTGAGGTTGACGTACTGGCCGGCCTTGACGGCCTGGGCGGATGTGAAGCTCAGGTTAGGAGCAAGGGTGAGAGTGACGCTGCGCGGCGTGGTGCGGCGCACATCGACGACCTTGGCGCGGGCCTCGCCCAGCGTCCAGGTCGGCGCCACCAGCTCGGTGTAGCGATCAACACCGTGCGGACCGGTAAGCAGGTCTACCAGGTCAGAACCCAGGACTCGCTTCCGAAAAGCTTGGACGAAACTCCGACTGGAAGTTTGCGTTGTTTCAGTGAACATATGTACACCGTCCTCTGAGACTGTGCAGCTAGTCAAGGCTTTCTGCTGGTCTGTGGTAGGGTTCACACAGTGAACGGTCGTACTCCTAGCTCACGGCCGCACCGGTCTAGTCGCGAGCGTTCCCGGGAAAGCCCGTCGCGTGAAGAGCGCAAGGAAGCGACCCGGCGCGCCATCATCGCCGCGGCACTCAAGCTGCTGCAGGACCGCAGCTTTTCCAGCCTGAGCCTGCGTGAGGTGACGCGCGAGGTGGGAATCGTGCCCGCGGCGTTCTATCGGCATTTCGAGTCGATGGAGGCGCTCGGGCTCGTGCTCATCGACGAGTCGTTTCGCAGCTTGCGCGACACCCTGCGCGACGCGCGCGCGGGCAAGCTCGACCCGAACCGGGTGATCGAGTCGTCCGTCGAAATCCTGATCGCCAGCGTCGCCGATCGACGCGAGCACTGGCGTCTGATCGCCCGCGAGCGCAACAGCGGGCTGAGCGTCCTGCGCTACGCGATCCGCACCGAGATCCGGCTGATCACCTCCGAGCTGGCCACCGACCTGGCGCGCTTCCCCGGGCTGCACGAGTGGAGCACCGAGGACCTCAATGTGTTGGCGACTCTGTTCGTCAACTCGATGATCGTGATCGCCGAGGCGATCGAAGACGCCCAGAGCGCCGAGACGCTGGAAGACATCCGGCGTATCGCCGTCAAACAACTGCGAATGATCGCCATCGGTATCGCCGGCTGGCGAAGCAGCCCCTGATCCGTTACCGCAGCACGATTTCGCGGGGACCGCGAGACCGAAACGCTAGTAATACGGCACATTTTCAGGTTTGCTCGACTCGAGGCAGGCATCGCGTCGACGACACTCGTCGGGGCGTGCACCCCGAAGGAGAGCACATGACCGACAATTTGGGCGACCGTCTGCGGGTCAACGAGATCTCGCCCGCGTACTGGCAAGTGACGATCGATAACCCGCCGATCAATATGTACGACCCGCGCATGTTCGCTGCGTTCAATCAGCTGATGGACAGGATGGATGGGGCCGAAGAGCTCCGTATCGTCGTGTTCGACAGTGCAAATGCGGACTATTTCATCGCTCACTACGACCTCGAGGACGAGTCGGTGCCCGACGTGCCGGGGGCGGCTGAGTTCACCCGCTGGCCGGAGTTCGTCACCCGACTGGCGCAGTCCCGGATAATTTCCGTCGCCAAGCTGCGTGGTCGCGCCCGCGGCCACGGCAGCGAGTTCGCGCTTGCCTGCGATATGCGCTTCGCCAGCAAGGAAAAAGCGATTCTCGCCCAAGTGGAAGTCGGTTGCTCGGTCGTCCCAGGGGGCGGTGCGACGGAATGGCTGAGCGCCTTGGCTGGTCGCTCCCGGACGCTGGAGATCATCGCCGGCGCGGATGACTTTGACGCCGAAACGGCCGAAAAGTACGGATGGGTGAACCGAGCCATTCCCGATGCGGAACTCGATGCTTTCGTCGATAACTTTGCCCGCCGAGTCGCCAGCTTCGACAAGAAGCCGCTGCAACTGGCCAAACAGCTGGTGAACGCCCGGGCGGGTGTCCCGCTGGAAGGTGACCGGTGGCTCTCTAACCACGCGTTCATCGGCACGACGACGTGGCCGGCCACCCAAGAGCGCATCGGAAAGCTGATGGAGGCCGGCCTACAGCAGGACGGCGACTTTGAGCGAGCGCTGGGCCACAACGTCGGCAAACGCTATTGACGCCGGCAGGCCGCCGCTAGCGCGGATCCCGCCACATCGCCCACAGTGGTGGGCCGCCGTTGGGCAGCGCGATCTCTTGGGTGACCTCAAAGCCGAAACGCAGGTAATAGGGCACGTTCTCGGGCTTGCTCGACTCGAGATACGCCGGAGCATGCTCGGCGTCGCAGCGGTCGAGCCGCGACCGCATCAACACCTGCCCATAGCCCTGGCCGCGCACCGCCGGGTCGCTGCCAATCGCGGCCAGATACCAGTGCGGCTCTTCGGGATGTTCGCGCTTCATCATTTCCTGGATGCCCCGCGCCATCCCCGTCTGCAGGCCGAACACCCGCAGGAAGGCCGGCGTCATCGCGAACTGGGCCCAGCGGGATTCCTGCCATTGATTCGGCGGATCCCACAGGGCGGCCGCACCGATGCCGGGTCCGTCGTGGGCCACCTCGACGCCGCCGCGCGGCAGATGGTGGTGTCGGGTCATCGCCGAGAACATCCGGGTCAGATGCGTGGTCCGCGTCATGCTGTTGGGAAATATCCAGGCCATTACCGGGTCGTCGAAAAAGGCCCGGCTCAGAGTGGCCGACAGCTCGTGCAAGTCGGCTTTGCGCGCCGGACGTGCCTGGGGAGGAGCCATGACGCCAGGCTAGTGGGTGACCCGCGGAATGAACACGGAATTCCTCGGGCGTGACGGTGCAGGCGATGGGTACCCTGGCTCGATGACCGGACTTTCGCGACGGACATTCGGGCGCATCGCGACAGGGGCGGGCGTGCTCGGCGCCGGCGGATTGGCCGGCGCGTGCGCCACCAATCATCGCGGCACGCCCGAAGGCCTGCCACCGCCGGCCGCCAAGGGCGTGGGAATCACGTTGTCGCACGAGCAATTTCGAACGGATCAGCTGGTGGCGCAGGCACAGGCGGCCGAACGGGCCGGCTTTCAGTATGTCTGGGCCAGCGACCACATCCAGCCTTGGCAGGACAACGAGGGCCACTCGATGTTCCCGTGGCTGACCCTGGCACTGGTAGGCAACACCACCAGTCGCATCTCCTTTGGTACCGGGGTCACCTGTCCGACCTACCGCTATCATCCGGCGACGGTGGCGCAGGCGTTCGCCTCGCTGGCGATCCTGAATCCAGGTCGGGTCTTCTTGGGGCTCGGCACCGGTGAGCGGCTCAACGAACAGGCCGCCACCAACACGTTCGGCAAATACCAGGAGCGTCACGACCGGCTGGTCGAGGCGATCGAGCTGATCCGTCAGCTGTGGAGTGGTCAGCGAATCTCTTTTGCGGGCCGCTATTTTCAGACCAACTCGCTCAAGCTCTACGACGTGCCGCCAGCGCTACCGCCGATCTTCGTCGCCGCCAGCGGACCCAAAAGCGCAAGGCTGGCAGGGCAATACGCGGATGGCTGGATCACCCAGGCCCACAATCTCACGAACTTAAAACTACGGGCCGCGCTCGATGCCGGCGCGAAGGCCGCCGGGCGCGATCCCGCGGGTCTGGGCAAGCGCGCCGAACTGTTCGCCTTCGTCGGCGAAAGCGACGAGGCTGCCCGCGCGGCGGCGTTGTGGCGCTTTACCGCCGGGGCCGTCGACCAACCCAATCCGGTCGAAATTCAGCGTGCGGCGGAGTCGAACCCGATCGAGAAGGTGCTCGCCAACTGGACGGTCGGCACCGATGCCGCCACGCACATCACTGCGGTGCAATGGGTTCTCGACGGCGGCGCCGTGCCGTTTGTGCACTTCCCGCAGGGCGACCCCATCGCCGCCATCAACTTCTATCGCGATTACGTCCTGCCCAAGCTGCATTAAGGAGTCGCCGCTCTGCTGCCCCTTGGCGACCGCATTTACGATGGGGTGGCTCCACTCAACGATGCCGGTGCGACGGTGCACCGGGGAACGGTTGGCCACGGTGTGGGACTTCGAAACGGACCCGGAATACCAGGCGAAGCTGGACTGGGTCGAAAAGTTCATGGTCGAGGAGCTGGAACCGCTCGATCTGGTAGCCCTTGATCCCTACGACAAACAGAACGCCGAGATGATGTCCATCCTGCGGCCGTTGCAGCAGCAGGTGAAGGACCAAGGTCTATGGGCCGCGCATCTGGGGCCAGAACTCGGCGGCCAGGGCTACGGCCAGGTCAAGCTCGCGCTGCTCAACGAGATCCTCGGCCGCTCGCGTTGGGCGCCGTCGGTGTTCGGCTGCCAGGCACCCGACTCCGGCAACGCCGAGATTCTCGCGTTGTTCGGCACCGACGAGCAAAAGGCGCGCTACCTGCAGCCGTTGCTCGACGGCGACATCACGTCGTGCTACTCGATGACCGAGCCGCAGGGTGGCTCCGACCCCGGCATGTTCGTGACAGAGGCAACCCGCGACGGTGACGACTGGGTCATCAACGGGGAGAAGTGGTTTTCCAGCAACGCCAAGCACGCGTCGTTCTTCATCGTGATGGCCGTCACCAACGCCGAAGCCCGTACCTACGAAAAGATGTCGCTGTTCATCGTTCCGGGCGAGACTCCGGGCATCGAGATCATCCGCAACGTCGCGGTCGGAGGCGAGTCGGGCAAGCACGGTTCGCACGGTTACGTGCGCTATAAGGACGTCCGCGTCCCCGCCGATCACGTGCTGGGCGGTGAAGGCTCGGCGTTCATGATCGCGCAGACCCGCCTCGGCGGCGGGCGCATCCATCACGCGATGCGCACAATCGCGCTGGCGCGCAAGGCTTTCGACATGATGTGCGAACGCGCGGTGTCACGCAAGACCCGACAGGGGCGACTGTCCGACTTCCAGATGACCCAGGAGAAGATCGCCGACAGCTGGATCCAGATCGAGCAGTTCCGGCTGCTGGTTCTACGCACCGCGTGGTTGATCGACAAGCACCACGACTACCAGAAGGTGCGCCGCGACATCGCGGCGGTGAAAGTCGCGATGCCCCAGGTGCTCCACGACGTCGCGCAGCGGGCCCTGCACCTGCACGGCGCGCTCGGCGTCTCCGATGAGATGCCGTTCGTCAAGATGATGGTGGCCGCCGAGTCACTGGGCATCGCCGACGGTGCTACCGAGCTGCACAAGATGACGGTGGCCAGCCGCACGCTGCGTGAATACCAGCCTGTGACAACGCCTTTCCCATCGGCACACATACCGACCCGGCGCGCCGAAGCCCAAGCCCACCTGGCGCAACGACTGGAGCACTCGATCGCCGAGTTTTAACGGCCGAGCCCGCTTTCAGGAGATGTAGCGAACGATGCTTTCGGCCACACA
Source organism: Mycobacterium sp. Dal123C01 (assembly GCF_052566995.1). Taxonomy (NCBI): domain Bacteria; kingdom Bacillati; phylum Actinomycetota; class Actinomycetes; order Mycobacteriales; family Mycobacteriaceae; genus Mycobacterium; species Mycobacterium sp. Dal123C01. The sequence continues at coordinate 1,028,964 of NZ_CP199580.1, forward strand.
GGCCGGCTTCGGCGACCCGTCGATCTCGACGGTGGTCGATACCGTCGCCTGCACGGCCCCGTTGCCGACGTCTTCGACGTTGACCAGTGAACTCTGCGCACGCACCCTGGAGCCGACCGGAACCGGCGCCGGGAAGCGAACCTTGTTCAGCCCGTAGTTGATTGCGAGTTTGATGCCTTTGACGGTGTACATCTCATGTTGCAGCCGGGGCAGCAGCGCCAGGGTCATGAAGCCGTGGGCGATCGTCTTACCGAATGGGCCGGCGGCCGCCCGTTCCGGGTCGACGTGGATCCATTGATGATCGCCGGTCGCGTCGGCGAAGAGGTTGACGTCTTCCTGAGTGATGGTCACCCAATCGCTTTGCCCAATGGTCTCGCCTGTGGCGGTGGCAAGGTCGGCGACTGACTCGAAGGTGCGCATGCTTTCTCCTCTGCTCGCGGGTAAGCATAGAACTCGTGAGGCTGCTGTTGATTGCCGATACCCACGTCCCGGTACGCGCCCGCGATCTGCCCGCCCCGGTGTGGGAGGAAGTCGCGAAGGCGGACGTCGTCATCCATGCCGGCGACTGGATAACGCTCGAGTTGCTCGACGAACTGGAATCCCGAGCCGCCCGGCTGGTCGCATGCTGGGGAAACAATGACGGGCCGGCGTTGCGGGCACGAATGCCGGAGCGAGCGGACGTGACATTGGCGGGTGTGCGCTTCACCGTCGTGCACGAGACCGGCGCCGCCACCGGCCGCGAAGCCCGGATGTCACGGCTGTATCCAGACAGCGAGGTGCTGGTCTTCGGCCACAGTCACATCCCGTGGGATACGACGACCAAGACCGGGCTGCGCCTGCTCAATCCGGGATCGCCGACGGATCGCCGTCGGCAACCGTTCTGCACCTACATGACCGCCGGCGTCGACAACGGCACCGTGATGGACGTCACGCTGCACCGCCTCGACAAGTAGCCCAGATATAAGCCCTGCATAGCTTCCACACATAGATAGCTCGTAAACAGAGCTATATGCACGCAGTGAAATCACGTACCGACCCGGTCGCCGAGGTGTTCGGCGTCGTCGGCCGATTCCGCCGCCAGTTGCGCAGGTCTGTCGGCCGGGGACTCGACCCCGCGCGAGTCACCGAGTCACAGGCGGAGCTGCTATGGCTGGTCGGCCGGCGACCGGGGATCTCGGTTCGCGCCGCGGCAGCCGAACTCGGGCTGGTTCCCAATACCGCCTCGACCATGGTTTCCAAGCTGGTCGCCAACGGCTTGCTGATCCGGACCGTCGACGAGACCGACCGTCGCGCCTGCCAGCTGCGGCTCGCCGAGCCCACCCAGCAGATCGTCGACGCATCCCGGGCCGCCCGGCGCGCGCTGCTGGCCGAGGTGCTGGGCGAATTAGACGACGACCAAATCGAGTCTCTGACAAAGGGGTTGGAGGTCCTTGACACGGTGGCCCGCAGATTACAGGAGAGATGACTATGACGAAATTACTACCGATGGCAATCGACTGCCGGCACCTAACCTTCCGTTACGGCCAGTTCACCGCCGTCGATGACCTGACGTTGCAGGTGCGGCCCGGCGAAACGCTGGGACTGCTCGGACCCAACGGCGCCGGAAAGACCACCCTGGTGCGGATGCTGACGACGCTTACCCCGGTGCAGCACGGTGAGCTGCACATCTTCGGGCTGGACTCCCGGCGTCAGACCGTCGACATCCGCAGCAATATCGGATATGTGCCACAACAACTTTCGATCGAGCCAGGGTTGACCGGCCGGCAGAACGTGGAATGGTTCGCCCGGCTGTACGGCGTACCGCGGGCCGAGCGCGCCGACCGCGTCGAGCAGGCATTATTTGCCATGGAGCTACTCGAGGTGGCCGACCGGCTGGCGGGGACCTACTCCGGCGGCATGGTGCGCCGCCTGGAGGTGGCCCAGGCACTGGTCAACCGCCCGTCGCTGCTGGTGCTCGACGAGCCGACCGTCGGGCTGGACCCGATCGCCCGCGACGGCGTGTGGACACAGGTGCGCAGCATGCAGGCCCAGTTCGGCATGACCGTGCTGCTGACCACTCACTACATGGAGGAAGCCGACGCGTTGTGCGATCGAGTCGCGTTGATGCACCGTGGCGTGCTGCGGGCGGTGGGCACTCCCACCGAGTTGAAGTCGACAGTGTCGTCCGGCGCCACACTCGAGGACGTCTTCCGCCACTACTCGTCCTCGGACCTCAGCGGTGACGCGTCGTCCGAATCGGGAACATCCGAATTCCGCGAAATCCGTTCCAGCAGAAAGGTTGCCAGCCGTGCCAGTTGATCACACCTGCGAAGCCCCGGCAGCCACCCTGGTGCGCGCACCACGCGGATGGCAGCGGGTCGGTGCAACGTTCGGGCGCGTCGGCGCGTTCGCGATCGTCGAACTGCAGAAGCTGCGGCACGACCGCACCGAACTTGTCACCCGGATGGTGCAGCCGGCGCTGTGGCTGCTGATCTTCGGAACGACATTCAGCAAATTGCACGTCATCAACACCGGATCGGTGTCCTATCTGGCCTTCCTGGCGCCGGGCATCATCGCTCAGTCGGCGTTGTTCATCTCGATCTTCTATGGCATCCAGATCATTTGGGATCGAGACGCCGGTGTGCTGGCCAAACTCATGGTGACACCGGCACCCGCGTCGGCGTTGATCACCGGCAAGGCCTTCGCGGCCGGGGTGCGGTCGGTCGCCCAGGTCGTCGGCGTGCTGGCACTGGCTTATCTGATGGGCGTCGGCCTGACCATCAATCCGCTGCGAATCCTGGCGGCGATGGGCGTCGTGATGCTCGGTGCCGCGTTCTTCGCCTGCCTGTCGATGACGCTGGCCGGGCTGGTCCGCAGTCGCGATCGCCTGATGGGTATCGGGCAAGCCATCACGATGCCGTTGTTCTTCGCGTCGAACGCGCTGTACCCGGTCGACGTGATGCCCTCGTGGCTGCATGTGCTGAGCACCGTCAACCCGCTGAGTTACGAGGTCGACGCCTTGCGGGCGCTGCTGATCGGCACTCCACTGAATCCGCTGGACATCATCGTGTTGACGGTGGCGGCGCTGATTGGAATCGCAACCGCCTCAACGCTTTTGCGTCGGCTAGTTGCCTAAGCCGTCGAATGCGATGCGCTGCCAATGCAATAGCGCATGCGCTATCACATTGCAAGATGGCCGCATGATTCCGAGAGCCGATCGTGACCTGTTTGCAATGATTCCTGGCCGACGCTCAATCGTTAGCTAACCGCGATCCGCCACCCCGGCCACGACGAACGAATAACGCCCCACGTCTGTGTTTGACTCCCGGAGAACAGATTCCACCGCGTCATGCGGCAGATGAAAGTTGGGATGGGGTAGAGCTATGAGGTTCGTTCAAAGGTTCCGCGGCGCTGCGACGACCATGCCGCGCCGGCTGGCTATCGCCGGTATCGGTGCTGCCCTGTTGTCCGGCCTCGTCGGCGTAGTCGGCGGCGCGCCGACCGTGGGGGCATTCTCCAAGCCGGGTCTTCCAGTGGAAACCCTGCAGATTCCGTCACCGTCGATGGGCCGCAACATCAAGGTCCAGTTCCAGGGCGGCGGACCGCACGCGGTCTACCTGCTCGACGGTCTCCGGGCACAGGAGGACTACAACGGTTGGGACATCAACACCCCGGCCTTCGAGGAGTTCTACCAGTCCGGGCTGTCGGTGATCATGCCCGTCGGCGGCCAGTCCAGCTTCTACAGCAACTGGTACCAGCCGTCGACAAGCAATGGCCAGAACTACACCTACAAGTGGGAGACCTTCCTGACCCAGGAGATGCCCACCTGGCTGGAGGCCAACAAGCAGGTTTCGCCGTTCGGCAACGCCGCGGTGGGACTGTCGATGTCGGGTGGCTCCGCAATGATCCTGGCCGCGTACTACCCGCAGCAGTTCCCCTACGCCGCTTCGCTGTCAGGCTTCCTGAACCCGTCCGACGGCTGGTGGCCGACGCTGATCGGCTTGGCGATGAGCGACGCGGGCGGCTACAGCGCGAGCAGCATGTGGGGTCAGTCCACCGACCCGGCGTGGAAGCGCAACGACCCGATGCTCCAGATTCCGCGGCTGGTCGCCAACAACACCCGGGTCTGGGTCTACTGCGGTAACGGCACACCGAGCGACCTCGGCGGCGACAACATGCCGGCGAAGTTCCTCGAGGGCCTCACGCTGCGGACTAACGAGCAGTTCCAGAACACCTACGCGGCTTCCGGTGGACGCAACGGGGTGTTCAACTTCCCCGCCGCCGGGACGCACTCGTGGCCGTACTGGAACGCCCAGTTGGTGGCGATGAAGCCCGACATCATCCAGGTGCTCAACGCACCGCCCGCCCCGCCCGCCGCGCCTCCCGCCGCCCCTCCCGCCGGCTAGGGACGCCTGAGTCAACGAGCATCGGCAGCAGCGCACCGCTCGGCGCTGCTGCCGATGCTTTTTGTTGGACCGGGACTAACCGAGGACGCCGCGCCGGTCCATATGGAAATAGGTGATGCCGGTGGTCAACGCGCACACACCGGAGGCGACCACCAGCATCCAGGTGCCATTGACGAGCAAGCTGATGCAGCCGCCGGCCACCGCACCCAGCACGAAACTGGTGAACAACAAAAAGTAGCCGAGCCAGTCCGCCGCCGTTCCGCCGGCGATGTGTCGTTCGATGCCCTGGCCCATTTTGACCAGGGTGCCGGTCACATAGCTCAACGGCACCGACACCTCCCCGTCCTTGACGAACGACGTGTTCAACGCGCCGACACCGAAGACCACCAGCATGATCGGTGCGAAATCAAGCATGTTCTCCTCCCACCCCTCGTCGAGCACGTCGAACGCGGTGGCGGCGATCAGGCTGACGGTGGTCAGCACGGTCGGCCCATGCGGATGCGCCGACCAGAAGCGGCGACGGCACGCCGACGCGACCACCACGCCGGCGACGAAGCACAGCAGCAGCACCCCGGCGGTTATCGACAACAGCACGTCGTGCCGGAAGTACCCCAACACCGCGCGCTGGGCATTCCCGGTCATGAAGGTGACGAAGTACCCCTCGGAGTGCGTGAATGCGGTCGCTCCCAGGACACCGGCCAGCCCGGCCAGCACCCACGACAATCGGGCCTCACTGTCGAAAATCTCACGTGTCACACGGGACATGATTTCAGACGCCTGCCGGGCGGGCGGAGGCTCACTCGACCGCGGTGAGCCGCGCGATGGACCGCAGCGGGATCGGCAGCCAACCCGGCCGGTGCCGCGCCTCATAGCCGGCCTCGTAGACGGCCTTGTCGAGTTCGTAGGCGGCCAGCAGCTGCGCCGAGTCTCGTGGATCGGTTTGCGACGCGGCCGCGTAGCCGTCGCAGAAGGCGGTGCGATTGCGCTCGACCCACTCCCGGGCGCGCGCGGCCAGCTGCTTGTCGCCCTCGTGGTCCACCAGCGGCCCGTAGGCGGCGTACTCGAACGAACGCAACACGCCGGCCACGTCGCGCAACGGCGAATCCGGGGCCCGTCGCTCGTCCAGCGGCTGGCCCGGCTCGCCCTCGAAGTCGATCAGCAACCAGGTCTCCGGGGTGCGCAGCACCTGTCCCAGGTGCAGATCACCGTGCACCCGCTGAACGGTGATCGCCTCGCCGGCAAGCTTGCCGAAGCGCCGTTCGATCGTTGCCGCGTACTCCTCCAGTTCAGGGACCAGCGCCGCGGTCGCCGCCAGCCGCGCCAGCACGTTGTCCACCGGGAAGGTGGCGTGTGCCGTTCCGAGGTTTTCGGCCAGGGCGGCGTGCACGGACGCGACGGCCTCCCCGAGCCGGTAGGACTCACCGGCGAAGTCGCCCCCGACTTCGTGGGCGTACAAGTCGCCCTCCGCGAACAGGTCGCGAACGCTGGCCGTGGCCATCGCCCAGCCTTCCGCAGCGTTGGCCTCGAACTCGGTGACCATGCCCAAGGGCCAGGCCTGCGCGCCGTCGGCCGCGGCGATTTCGTAGGTGCCCAGCAATCGGGCCACGTGCGGGTTGCGGGCGCGGCCGAGCACCCGGTTCAGCTCGATGTCGGGGTTGATCCCGCTGCTGACCCGCCGGAAGACCTTGAAGATGGTCGAGCGATCGAAGATGACGCTGGTGTTGGACTGCTCGGCATCGGACACCCGCGGCATTGCCTCCAGCGGGAGCACGACGTCCGGCTCCTTGCTGAATGCGATTTCGGTGCCGGAGGAATCCCGCACGGCGGAGGCGTCGATCAGCGACAGCAGAAACTGGGGTGCCTCGGACTCGTACAGCGCGTCGTAGCCGGTCCGGTCGTCGGCCGAGCCGATCGTGGCGATGGTGTTGAACTCGGTGAACGGCTCGACGTCCCAGCCGACCAGCACCTGATAGCGCTCCGAGGGACCGCTGGTGTAGTTGGCGTCGACGAGCACCAAGTCGAGGCCGTCACGCAGTGAAACGATCACCGCGGGTGCGGCACTGGACAGCTCGCGATTGCGCCCGGCATACCAACGTTGCTGTGGCAGCCATTCAGTCCAAGGCAGCTTGGCTGACTGGGTCGTCATGCAGTCTCCTCCGATGCGCACAGCTGGAACCAGTAGAACCCATGTCCCGGCAGTGTCAGCAAATAGGGCAGGTGGCCGATACGGGGGAACTCCACCTGCCCGGTGAGCTCGATGGGCGTGTGGCCGCTCCAATGTTGCAGGTTCAACTCGATCGGCTGAGGGAACCGCGACAGGTTGTTGACGCACAGCACGATGTCGCCGTCGTCGGGTGCTTGGCGCAGAAACGCCAGCACCGACGGGTTCGATCCGCCGAGTTCCTCGAATGTGCCCACGGCGAAGGCGTCGTGCCGGCGACGCACCGCCAGCATCACGCGAGTGAAGTTGAGCAGCGACGTCGAGGTGTCCCGCTGGGCTTCCACGTTGACGGCCTGATAGCCGTAGACCGAGTCCTGGCTGGGCGGCAGGTAGAGCCGGCCGGGATTGGCCTTGGAAAAGCCGGCGTTGCGGTCCGGGGTCCACTGCATCGGGGTACGTACCCCGTCGCGGTCACCCAGCCAGATCACATCGCCCATGCCGATCTCGTCGCCGTAGTACAGCACCGGCGAGCCAGGCAGCGACATCAGCAACGCTGTGAACAGCTCGATCTGATTGCGGTCGTTGTCCAGCAGCGGAGCGAGGCGGCGACGGATCCCGACATTGGCCTTCATCCGCGGGTCCTTGGCGTACTCGGAGTACATGTAATCGCGCTCTTCGTCACTGACCATCTCCAGCGTCAGCTCGTCGTGGTTGCGCAGAAAGATCCCCCACTGGGCCATGTCCGGGATCTCGGGGGTCTGCGCGAGGATCTCCGAGATCGGGAACCGCGACTCGCGCCGCACCGCCATGAAGATGCGTGGCATCAACGGGAAGTGGAACGCCATGTGGCACTCGTCGCCGCCGGTGGTGGCATCGCCGAAGTATTCGACGACATCCGCAGGCCACTGATTGGCCTCGGCCAGCAGCACCCGGCCGGGGAACTCGTCATCGACGACCTTGCGGACGCGCTTGAGGAACGCGTGGGTCTCCGGCAGGTTCTCGCAGTTGGTGCCCTCGCGCTCGAACAGATAGGGCACCGCGTCCAGCCGAAACCCGTCGATCCCGAGATCGAGCCAGAAGCGCAGCACGTCGATCATCGCCTCTTGCACCACCGGGTTGTCGTAGTTCAGATCCGGCTGATGCGAGAAGAACCGGTGCCAGTAGAACTGCTTGCGCACCGGGTCGAAGGTCCAGTTCGACTCCTCGGTGTCGATGAAGATGATCCGGGCATCGGTGTATTTCTCGCTGGTGTCGCTCCACACGTAGAAGTCGCCGTACGGGCCGTCGGGGTCGTGCCGTGACTCCTGAAACCAGGGATGCGATTCAGATGTGTGGTTCATCACGAGGTCGGTGATGACGCGAATACCCCGCTCGTGCGCCGCATTGAGCAACGCCACGAAATCTTCGACCGTGCCGAATTCGGGGAGCACTTTGTAGAAGTCGCGGATGTCGTAGCCACCGTCTCGCAGCGGCGAGTCGTAAAAGGGCGGTAGCCAGATGCAGTCGATCCCCAGCCACTGCAGGTAGTCGAGTCGTTGTAGGAGGCCGCGCAAGTCACCGCACCCGTCCGCATTGCCATCCAGGAACGCCCGGACCAGCACCTCGTAGAAAACCGCGTGCTTGAACCAAGTCGGGTCGGCGGGTAGCGCGGCGGCGTTGTCGAAATCCTCGGCAGTGGGATGCTCGACGACACCCCCTTCGACGTGACTACCTCCCGCGGGATCGTGCTCAACGGCGTTGGTTGCGTCGTTCATCAATTCCACGATGCCACGTGTACCCGAGCGGGGCCGATCGGAATCACGCAGCTAATCTGCCGTGGCGCCAACCGAATTGGCTGCCGGCCAGGCAGTATCCGCATCGAGGTCAGGCCGGAGGCCCATCTCCCAGCACCACGTTCGCGGTCTGGTCGCCGGCCCCGGACCGCCAGTGCAGCGCGATGGTGTCACCGGGGTGATGCGGGACGAGCACGTCCGTCATCGCGGTGGGCCCGTTGATCGGCACGTTGTCGACCCCGGTGATGACGTCGCCGGCCGCGATCCCGCTCCCTGCGGCGGGACCGCCGCCGACCAGGCGTTGGACCCGCGCGCCGTTGCCGCCGTTCTCCGCAACGCCCAGGCCGAGGAAGGCTGTCGGGCCGATGTGCACGGTGTTCGAACCGGCGCCGGACCGGATCTGACCGGCGACGCCCATCGCGTTACCGATCGGAATGGCGAAGCCCTGGCCGCCGGACATCTTGTAGCTGTCGGTGGCGGCCGTGTTCACCCCGACCACCTGCCCGGCATTGTTGACCAGGGGCCCGCCCGAGTCGCCGGGCTTGATCGCGGTGTCGGCCTGGATCAGCCCGCCCAGCGTCTCATTGGCACCGGTCAGGGTGTCGCTGGCCGAGACGGTCTGGTTGAGCGCGACGACCCGTCCGGGGACCACGCCCGGCGCTCCGCCCTGGCCATGGGTGTTGCCCAGCGCGACGACCGGCTCGCCGATCGCGACGCCTCCACCGATTGCGGCAGCGGGCAGGCCGCCCGCCCCGCGAAGCTGCAGTACCGCGATATCCGCGGTACGGGAGTAGCCGATCACGTCGACGGCGTACGTCTGGCCGTTGCCGACATCGAACGCGCTGATATCGGTCGCAGCCGAGATCACGTGGTTGTTGGTCAGCACCACACCGCCCGGGTCAATGACGATGCCGGTTCCGGCACCCACTGCGGAGTTGTAGCCGAATTTGGTGCTGATGTTGACGACCTGCGGCGCGACCATCGCCGCGGGATCCAGCGGAACCATGGGCGCGTCGCTGAACCGGTCGCGTGCCAACGTTGACGGCGATGCAGCTGCCGGCACCGTGGTCAGGCCCAGTCCCAGTCCGACCACGGCCAGCACACTGACCAACCATGACCAACAGACTGAGCGATGGTGCCATTTGCTCATCCCGTACCTCCCTGCATCGGGGTGCGAACCACAAGCGGCCCAGCCTGTACGTCTGGACTGCATATTTTGTGTACCTCACCGTAATGCAGGTAGCTAGTTCAGGCGTCACCAAGCGCTGGTGAGCTATTGCGCCCCTAAGCTGGCGGGGTGGGCGAATTCGACCCGAAGGTCAGGTTCACACAGTCCCCGGTCGCGCGGCTGGCGACCAGCTCCCCCGACGGAAAACCACACCTGGTGCCGGTGGTCTTCGCGGTCAGCGGGGACTCCCCCGACCACCACGACGTGGTGTACACCGCCATCGATGCGAAACCGAAAACCACGCAGCGGCTGCGCCGGCTGGCGAACATCGCGGGCAATCAGCAGGTCAGCTTGCTGGTCGACCATTACGCCGATGATTGGACGCAGTTGTGGTGGGTCCGGGTCGACGGTGACGCGGCCATTCACACCGCCGGCGAGGCCATGGACATCGGATACCGGCTGCTGCGCGCCAAATACCCTCAGTATCAATCGGTTTCGCTCAACGGCCCAGTGATCGCGATCACGGTGCGCCGCTGGTCGAGCTGGCACGGCTGACCAGACGGGCTGCAGCACCGCGATGGTGGCTGGCCCGTGGCCTTGTGTTGGGCGGCAGTTGGGAGAAAGGTTGCTTACTACGCTCTGTGAGCTAGGACACACCGTGGCGGCCTAGTCAATTGGAGGAAGGTCATGGCGGACAAAGCGAACTCGGGCACCGGAGCCGCTCCCACCGCGAACTGTCCTGGCGATGTTCGCAACATCGTCCTGGTAGGCCCTTCCGGGGGCGGCAAGACGACCCTGGTCGAGGCTCTGCTCGTCGCGGGTGGCGTGCTGACCAGACCGGGCTCGGTCACCGAGGGCAGCACCATCTGCGACTACGACGACGCCGAGATCCGCCAACAGCGGTCGGTGGGTGTCGCGGTGGCCTCGCTGTTGCACGCTGGCATCAAGGTCAACCTGGTCGATACGCCCGGATACGCCGACTTCGTCGGCGAGCTGCGCGCCGGATTGCGCGCCGCCGATTGCGCGCTGTTCGTGATCGCGGCCAACGAGGGCGTCGACGAACCGACCAAATCGCTCTGGCAGGAATGCAGCCAGGTCGGCATGCCCCGCGCCGTGGTGATCACCAAACTCGACCACGCCCGCGCGAACTATATGGAAGCACTGCAGGCCGCGCAAAACGCGTTCGGCGACAAGGTTTTACCGCTCTACCTGCCGACCTCCCCAATGAACTGCGTCGGCCTGATCGGCCTGCTGTCGCAGACGCGCTACCAGTACGCCGGCGGTAAGCGCACCATGGCACCGCCGGATCCCTCGGATGCCGACCGGATCGAGGAAGCGCGCGGCACGCTGATCGAAGGAATCATCGAGGAATCCGAGGACGAGTCCCTGATGGACCGTTATCTCGGCGGTGAGGCGATCGACGAGGCCGTGCTCATCGAAGACCTGGAGCGGGCCGTCGCCCGGGGGGCGTTCTTCCCGGTGATCCCGGTGTGTAGCGGAACCGGCGTCGGCACCCTGGAATTGCTCGAGGTCGCCACCCGCGGTTTCCCGTCTCCGATGGAACATCCGCTACCGGAGGTGTTTACGCCGCACGGCGCTCCGCATGCGGAACTCGCCTGTGACGCCGAAGCCCCGTTGTTGGCAGAGGTGGTGAAGACGACGTCAGACCCCTACGTCGGCAGGGTCAGCCTGGTCCGGGTGTTCTCCGGGACCATCAGGCCCGACACGACGGTGCATGTGTCGGGCCATTTTTCGTCCTTCTTCGGGGAGCCCGACGGGAACGGGCATTCTCACCCCGACCATGACGAAGACGAGCGCATCGGGGTGCTGTCCTTCCCGCTCGGCAAGCAGCAACGGCCCGCACCCGAGGTGGTCGCCGGCGACATCTGCGCGATCGGCAAGCTGAGCCGCGCCGAAACCGGCGACACGCTCTCCGACAAGTCCGAGCCGCTGGTGCTGAGGCCGTGGGCCATGCCGGAGCCACTGCTGCCGATCGCCATTGCGGCCCATGCCAAGACCGACGAGGACAAACTCTCGGTCGGGCTGGGCCGGTTGGCGGCCGAGGACCCGACCCTGCGGATCGAGCAGAACCAGGAAACGCACCAGATCGTGCTGTGGTGCATGGGTGAGGCCCATGCGGGCGTCGTCCTCGACGCGCTGGCCAACCGTTACGGGGTCACCGTGGACACCGTGGAACTGCGCGTCCCGCTGCGGGAAACCTTCGGCGGCAAGGCGAAAGGCCACGGCCGCCACGTCAAGCAGTCTGGCGGGCACGGCCAGTACGCGGTGTGCGACGTCGAGGTCGAGCCGTTGCCGGAGGGCTCCGGGTTCGAGTTCGTCGACAAGGTGGTCGGCGGAGCGGTACCGCGCCAATTCATCCCAAGCGTGGAGAAGGGCGTGCGCGCGCAGATGGAAAAGGGCGTGCACGCCGGTTACCCGGTGGTCGACATCCGGGTCACCCTGCTCGACGGCAAAGCCCACAGCGTGGATTCGTCGGACTTCGCCTTCCAGATGGCGGGGTCGCTGGCATTGCGGGAGGCCGCCGCGGCGACGAAGGTGTCGTTGCTCGAGCCCATCGACGAGATTGCGGTGCTGGTGCCCGACGATTTCGTGGGCGCGGTGATGGGCGACTTGTCGGGTCGTCGCGGTCGTGTACTCGGCACCGATACCGCGGGCCAGGACCGCACGGTGGTCCGGGCCGAGGTGGCTGCGGTCGAGCTGACCCGGTACGCGATCGACCTGCGCTCACTGGCGCATGGCGCCGCGTCGTTCACCCGTTCGTTTGCCCGCTACGAACCTATGCCGGAGTCCGCCGTGACCCGGCTGAAGGCTAGTGTTTGAAAGCACCTGTGAACCAGCCAGATTGGGATCCCGGACTCGATTATGTCGACATTCAATGGACTACCTGCCCATATCCTGCTCAATCATTTCGTCGTCGTCTTAGGTCCGCTGGCAGCAATCCTGGCGATCCTGTGTGTGGTGTGGCCCGCAGCACGACGCCGGCTGATCTGGTTGGTTCTGCTGCTGGCCGTGGGCACGCTCATCTTGACCCCGTTGACGACCAGCGCGGGCGTCTGGTTGTCCGCTCGCGTCGGTACGCCGTCGCCGGTCCTGACGAACCACGAGCAACTCGGGTCAACCCTGATCTACATCGTGGCGGCGCTGGCGGCGACGATCGCGGCATTGGCCGTCCTGCACGTTCGGGAGGCGCGCGGTGTGGACATGAAACTCACACTGCATGCCGTGGTCGGGGTGCTGGTGATCATCGCAGCCGTGGCCACGCTGGTACAGACCTACCGCGTCGGCGATTCGGGCGCACGCGCCGCCTGGGGCAACGTGACATCGTCAGCCCAGTAAGGTTGCCGCACAGCCCTTCTCACGCGCCGCGACCGAACTGTTGGTCCACAGCGCGGCGGTCCAGCGAGCCCTTGGCGGTGTGCGGCAGCTCGCTGGTCTGGAGGAAGGTTGCAGGCACCTCGTAAGGCGCCAGGCGCTCGCGGCAGAACTCGGTAAGCTCCTCGGGGCTCGGCGGAGTCGATCCCCGGGCGACGATCACCGCGGCCACCGTCTCGCCGTACATTTTGTCCGGCAGCCCGAACACGGCCACCTCCAGGATGTCGGGATGACCGGTCAGCACCCCCTCGACGCGTTCCGGCGAAATCTTCTCGCCGCCGCGGTTGATGAGTTCCTTGATCCGGCCGCGGAGGCTCAGGTCACCCGTTGTCGACAGTGAGCCCAGATCGCCGGTGCGCAACCAGCCGTCGGCGAAGTTGGCGGCGGTGATGGCCGGATCGCCGAGGTAGCCACGCACCACGGTCGGGCCATACAGCCAGACCTCCCCGACGGCTTCGGCAGGAAGGGATTGTCCGTCGGACCCGACGATCCGGATTTGTGGGCTGGTCGAGTGACCCACCAAACCGGTTGTCTCAGCTGGGTTTTCGCTTTGATCGGTCCCTGTGGTGGTGACCTGATGAGTGCCCTCGGTCATCCCGAAAGCGCACACCACCGTGGCGCCGAACGTGTCTTGTAGCGCCTTGGCCGTTTCCGTGGTGAGCGGAGCACTGCAGCTGCGGATGAAGCGCAATGCGGCCCGTCCGCTGTCCGGCCGCTCAGTCTCGGTGCGCTCCAACAGGATCTGGTGAATCGTCGGAACCGCGGTGTACCAGGTGGCCCCGATGGCGTCGATGTCGTCCCAGAAGGTGTGCGCCGAGAACTTCCCGCGCGCGGGCAACAGCACCGACCCTCCGGATGCCAGCGTCGACAACAGCGCGGCGACCAGACCGTGGCCGTGGTAAAGCGGCATCACCGCAACCGTCGCGTCCTGCGGGCCCAGCTGGTAGGCGGCGATGATGGCCCGCACCGAACTGGCGATGTTCGCGTGCGTCCACGGGACCATCTTCGGCATGCCCGTGGTGCCGCCGGTGAACATGATCATCGCGTCGTCATCCCGGAGCCCGTCCGGTGTCGACACGTCTCGATTCGGCGCTGCCGCGGCGTCCAGGTGGACCGACGAAGGGTTACCGTCGCGCCCGACGGTCACCGCGATCGGCCACCAGACCAATCCCGCTTCCTGCAAGGCGGCGGGTCCCGCACTGTCGACGAGCACCGCACCCGCGCCCGCGACCTCGCTTCGAACGCGCTGATCGCCGACGGGCAACGCCGGATCCAGCGGAACCGCGATCAACTCCGCGCGCGACGCCGCTAACAAGGCGACGACGAATTCGGCGTTGCTGCCGAACCGCAGCGCGACCCGGTCCCCCGGGCGCAAGCCACCGTCCTTCAGCTGCCCGGCCAGGTCGTCCACCAGCCGCACCAGCTCGCCGTAGCTGACCGCCATGCGATCGGAGGTGACGACGAGCGCCGGCGCCTCCGGCCTACGGGTTGCCGCCGCCGCGACCAAATCGGCGATGCTCGGGAATTCGTCGGTCAACTCCGCCTCCGGAACGTAGGTGATCAAGTCAGTCATCGCGGTGGTCCTCCGTATTAGTCGATATCTAGCAGCACCTGATTGCACGATGCAGAGAAACCTGCATCTTCGTCCAATACTGTTCAGCTCACGATTGATAATCGGGAGCTATCGAGGCGTGCCTCGCGCCGTTGACCAGCGGTCGATAACCAGCGTTAATCGCTGCATAGCGGCTTGGTCTTGGACACCGGCGGGACGCCCGACCACAGTGATGAACAACACGCATAGACACACGAGGAGTCGGGACATGACCACACTTTCGGCAACATCCTCCGGAGCGCCGGCGGGGTCGGAGAACGCTGCCCTGACCGACGGCTTCCATCTGGTCGTCGATGCGCTGGCAGCCAACGACATCGACACCATCTACGGGATCGTCGGCATCCCGATCACCGACCTCGCCCGAGTCGCGCAGGACTCCGGAATGCGTTACATCGGTTTCCGGCAGGAGACCTCCGCCGGCAATGCCGCCGCGGCCGCGGGCTTTCTGACCCGCCGCCCCGGGGTGTGCCTGACGACATCTGGGCCCGGATTTCTCAACGGCCTGCCCGCACTGGCCAACGCCACCACGAACTGCTTCCCGATGATCCAGATTTCCGGATCGAGCAATCGAGCGCTGGTCGATTTGCAACGCGGTGACTACCAAGACCTGGATCAGCTCAATGCCGCACGGCCCTTCGTGAAGGCGGCATACCGAGTCGATCGGGTGGAGGACATCGGTCGCGCCGTGGCACGCGCCATCCGCACCGCCGTCTCCGGCCGACCGGGCGGTGTCTACCTCGACATCCCCGGCGCGGTGCTGGGCCAGGCCATGGAGGCCGCGGCGGGAGCCGAGAGCGTGTGGCGGGTCGTCGACCCCGCGCCCCGCCAGCTGCCGGCACCGGAGGCCGTAGATCGCGCACTGGACGTCCTGGCGCAGGCGCGCCGGCCGCTGATCGTGCTCGGCAAGGGTGCCGCGTACGCGCAGGCCGATGCCGTGATCCGGGAATTCGTCGAGTCCACCGGAATTCCGTTCCTGCCGATGTCGATGGCCAAGGGACTGCTGCCCGACTCGCACCGGCAGTCCGCGGCGGCTGCGCGCTCACTGGCCATCGCCCGCGCGGACGCGGTGTTACTCGTCGGCGCACGACTGAATTGGCTGCTCGGCCATGGCGAGTCGCCGCAATGGTGTGCCGACGCCAAGTTCATCCAAGTCGACATCGCGGCCTCGGAGTTCGACAGCAATCAGCCGATCGCGGCGCCACTGGCCGGCGACATCGGGTCGGTGATCTCCGCGTTGCGCGACGGTCTGACCGCCCATCCGGTCAATGTGCCGGCGGACTGGACCGACGAGCTGGCCGAGCGCCGAGCACGCAACGACGCCAAGATGCGTGAGCGCCTCGCCGAGAATCCGCACCCGATGCGCTTTTACAACGCACTCGGCGCGATTCGCTCAGTGCTGCAAGCGAATCCGGATGTCTACGTGGTCAACGAGGGCGCCAATGCGCTGGACCTGGCCCGCAACGTCATCGACATGGAACTGCCGCGACACCGCCTCGACACCGGAACCTGGGGCGTGATGGGCATCGGCATGGGCTACGCCATCGCCGCCGCCGTCGAGACCGGTAAGCCCGTTGTGGCTATCGAAGGTGACAGCGCATTTGGGTTCAGCGGCATGGAGATCGAGACCATCTGCCGCTACCGGCTACCGGTGACGGTCGTCATCCTCAACAACGGTGGTGTCTACCGCGGCGACGAAAAGCCGGCCGGAGACAGTCCGGCCCCCACCGTGCTCAACGCCGGTGCACGTCACGAGCTGCTCGCGGAAGCGTTCGGCGGCAAGGGATATCACGTCACCACCCCGGCCGAGCTGCAGTCGGCGCTGACCGACGCGCTCGCGTCGAACGGGCCGTCGATCATCGACTGCGAACTCGACCCGTCGGCCGGGGTGGAAAGCGGACATCTGGCGAATCTGAACCCGACCAGCGCGGCCACTCGGCCGGCTGCGGTCAGCGCCGGTGGGTGACCCCCAGCAGCTGGGCGTTGAAGAAGTCGTCCAGCGAAAGCTCTTGCGCGGATGCGATCAGCGCGCGGGCAACTGGTGATCCGGGCCCCCCGGCATTGGTGGCGAGGGCGATCTCGGCTTTCACCACCGGATCGACCATTTCGACGGCACGGATCTCTCCGATTAGCGGCGAGGTCCACAGCCAGGTGTGCGGAATGATGCAGGCCCAGTTGCCTGAGGCGACCTGCGCGAGTAGCGAAGCCACCGAGTCGGTTTCGACCTGCGGGGTGACGGTGATGCCGTGGCCGGCGAAGGCGTCGTCGATGATTTGGCGGTCCCGCATGTCCGCGGTGAGCAATGCCAACGGCAACTGGGCGGCATCCGGCCATCGCAGCGTCGACGCTGCCGACGGCAACATGTCCGCCGGTGCCAGCAGCACGTAGCGCTCCGCGTAAAGCGGCACCAGGTCGACCTCCTGGGCATCGTCGTGAGACGCATGCACGATGGCGGCGTCGAGCTCGAATTCGCGCAAGCGCCGGTACAGTTCCGTGGCGGCCAATCGGGAATGGATCTGTACCTTGGCCAACGGATGTGCCGAACAAAAAGCCGAGAGCACCAGGGATGCCGTTGTCGATGCGGTGGGGACGGTACCCAGCCGAAGCGTTCCGGTGATCCCCGACCGCACGGCGTGCACCTCGGCCTTGAACGCATCCTGCTCAGCCAGAATCCGCTTGGCCCACACCACCAGTCGCTCACCCTCGGGGGTTAGGCCTTCGAAGCTGTGCCCGCGGTTGATCAGCGTGACGTTCAGCTCCCGTTCGAGTTTGGCGATCGCGGCGGACAGCGCGGGTTGCGACACATAGCACTTCTCGGCGGCCCGGGCGAAGTGGCGCTCCTGGGCGACCGCGACGAAGTACTCAAGTTGACGGAAGAGCACCCGCACCTCCTCGGTCTCCGGGCACCGATGCCGCTGAGGTTAACGCCTCGCTAGTCCCCCAGCCAATCCAGCGTCTCGGACACGTCGAGGACCCGACATCGCGTCAGACACCTGCACGATGCGGAAGTCGCAGAACGCACCCCACCTCGGCTTGTGCATCACGTCCAGCTCAACGACTTTGGGCACCAAGTCTGCGGCAATCTGCGAACCGGGACTGCCCGACACGGCAATTCGCGCTCCCTGCTCAATCGCGCACCGGCGAACCAGATCGACGTTCGACCCGTCCGGCCGGTAAAGCCGGACGGCGTGCACGATCGGGAGTCCGCGCCGGCGGAAGGTTCTCGCCAACTTAGCAATTGCCGCGATCACCGCGCCGGTACCCGCAACCGGCATCGGAGCATCACCGCCCGGGGCATCGAGGAAGTCGCGCTGCAAGTCGACCAGCACCAATGCCGCCGAACGCGCGTGCGGACGGATGTAGCCATCCGCTGGCGTCGTGCCCGCCTCCTCGCCGGCTGCCGCCCCGTGACGGGATCGAACTGAACCGGTGATCGGATCGTTATCGTAGTGACCGGGCGGGAGTGAAATTGTTTGCTAAAACCCGTATCAGCCAGACAGCCAGTAGGATATCGGTGTGTTGATCGCACCGTCTCGGAGGGTGGACGCCATGCGTCGTGGGGCTCGTTATCTATTTGTTATGGTCGCGATCACGGGCTTGGGCGTGGTGGGGTCCGGAGCGCGCGCGCTCGCCGCGGTCCCGGTACCCGAACCAGTCCCGTCGGTTGCCTCGATTTTGCCGGCCGACGGCGCGGTGGTGGGCGTTGCGCACCCGGTGGTGGTGAAATTCGCCGCGCCGGTGACCGATCGCGCCGCCGCCGAGCGGTCCATCCACGTCGCCTCGCCGAGCAACATGTCCGGACACTTCGAGTGGCCCGAGAACAATGTCGTGCAATGGGTTCCCAACCAGTATTGGCCCACCCACAGCCACGTGTCGGTGGGCGTGCAAGAGCTGACAACGGGCTTCGACACCGGCGACGCATTCCTTGGTATTGCCAGCATCTCCGGCCACACCTTCACCGTCAGCAGAGACGGGGAGATACTGCGCACGATGCCGGCCTCGATGGGTAAGCCCACCCGCCCGACACCGGTAGGCAACTTCACCGCGCTCGAGAAGCAACGCAGCGTGGTCATGGACTCGCGGACCATCGGTATCCCGCTGAGTTCGCCGGAGGGATACAAGATCACCGCTCAGTACGCGGTGCGGGTCACCTGGAGCGGTGTTTACGTGCACTCGGCTCCATGGTCGGTTGACTCGCAGGGCCACTCCAACGTCAGCCACGGATGCATCAACCTGAGCCCGGACAACGCCGCGTGGTACTTCAACAACGTGAATGTCGGCGACCCGATCCAGGTCGTCGCGTAGCGGTCCCGGGTACGTCGGGCACCAGCAAATCTGTGACGCGGGAATCATGCCGCCCTCGCTGAGGCGCTCAGCAAGGGTGTGGCGACCGTCACACTGATCGGGTGGAAGACTCGTAGCGGCCGGGGGGTTTCGGCTAGGGAGTCGTCCGAACGAGAGGCTGGACATGACTACAGCTGCGAAGCACCAGAATGGCACTGTTGCGGGTCCGGGAGCCACGGCGCGAGAACGAGTAGCTGAGCGCATCCTCCGGCTGGAGGGGACCGACGAGCAATTCCGCAATGCCAAGCCGGATCTCGCACTGGAAGCTGCGGCGCGCCAGCCTGGTCTTCGACTCCCGCAGATCCTGCAGATGTTCGCGGAAGGATATGGCGACCGCCCCGCAGTGGGGTGGCGGGCCCGCCAGCTGACGACCGATCCGGCCACCGGCCGCACGACTACCCAGCTACTGCCCCGATTCGACACCATCAGCTACCGCGATTTGTGGGCCAACGTGGGTGCCGTCGCCGCGGCGTGGCGGCACAACGAGGCCCATCCGGTGACAGCGGGCGACATTGTCGCCACTGTCGGTTTCGCGAGCGCGGAGTATCTGACGCTCGATCTGGTATGCGGCTACCTCGGCCTGGTGGCGGTGCCCCTGCAACACAACGCAACGGCCTCGCGGTTGCAGCCGATCATCGCCGAAACCGAACCGCAGGTGCTCGCGACCGGGGCCGGGTATCTCGACCTTGCCGTCGAGGCGGTCCTGGGCAGCACGTCGTTGCGGCGCCTCGTTGTTTTCGATTACCGGCCCGAGATTGACGACCAGCGGGAGAACCTGAAACGTGCGCGGGCGACGCTGGCAGACGCCGGCATGGCGGTGACCATCGAGACCTTCGACGAATTGCTCGAGCGTGGCCGCGCGTTGCCGCCGGAGCCGATGTACACCGGCGAAACCGACGAGCGGCTGGCCATGATCATGTACACGTCGGGCAGCACCGGACTGCCCAAAGGTGCGATGTACACCGAGCGCATGGTTCTGAAGCTGTGGACCAACGAGCTCTATCCCGAATTCGCCGACATCCCGGTGTTCAACGTCAACTTCATGCCACTCAATCACGTGGGAGGGCGGATACCGTTGGCGTCGTCGTTCCAGTCGGGCGGCACCAGCTACTTCGTGCCGGAGAGCGACCTGTCCACACTGTTCGACGACTGGAATCTGGTACGCCCCACCGAATTGGGCATGGTGCCCCGCGTCGTCGAAATGCTGTACCAGCGCTACCAAAGTGCGGTGGAGCGGCTCGTCGGTCAGGGCACCGAACCCGAGTCCGCGGATGTAGAGGCGAAAGCCGAGCTGCGCGAACGGGTGCTTGGTGGGCGAATCATCACCAGCTTCTCCACCACGGCGCCACTGGCCGCCGAGATGAAGACCTTCATCGAGTCCTGTTTGGATGTGCACGTGCTCGACGGCTACGGCCTCACCGAGGTGGGGATGGTCTTCAAAGACGGTGTGGTCAGCCGGCCCCCGGTGCTCGACTACAAACTCATTGACGTGCCCGAGTTGGGTTATTTCCACACCGACAAGCCTCATCCGCGCGGCGAGTTGCTGCTGAAGTCGGAGACGGCTTTCCACGGCTATTTCAAACGCCCCGATGTGACCGCGAATGCGTTTGACCCGGACGGCTACTACCGCACCGGCGACGTCATGGCCGAGCTCGGCCCGGATCGTCTCGTTTACGTCGACCGGCGCAACAACGTGCTGAAGTTGGCGCAGGGCGAATTCGTCGCCGTGGCACGGCTGGAAGCGGTGTTCAGCAGCGCGGCCCTGGTCCGCCAGATCTTCGTGTACGGCAACAGTGAACGCGCTTATCTGTTGGCCGTCGCGGTCCCGACCGTCGAAGCCAACGAACGGTTCGCCGGCGATCCCGACGCTCTCAAGACCGCGTTGAGCGAATCGTTGCGCCGCACCGCCAAACTCGCCGAGCTGCAATCCTACGAAATACCCGCGGACTTTCTCGTCGAGTCCGAACCGTTCAGCGAAGACAACGGCCTGCTGTCGGGCGTCGGCAAGCTACTGCGGCCAAAACTCAAGGAACACTACGGCGAACGGCTGGAAGAGCTTTATGCCGAACTCTCCGCCACCCGGACGGCAGAGTTGCGCGCGCTGCGCGAGGGGGCAGCGGATCGGCCCGTGATAGACACCCTGACGCGTGCAGCCGAGGCGTTGCTGGGCCTGGCCGGCGGCCCGCCGGAACCAGACACCCAATTCCTCGACCTGGGCGGCGACTCGCTGTCCGCACTGACCTTCTCCAATCTGCTGCACGACATCTTCGACGTGGAAGTGCCGGTGGGCCAGATCATCAGTCCGGCGTCCGACCTACGCCAACTCGCGGAATATGTTGAATCCGAACGTGAATCCGGCTCCAAGAGGCCCACATTCTCGACCGTGCACGGCCGCGGCGCTACCGAGGCCCGCGCGTCCGAGCTCACCCTCGACAAGTTCATCGACGCCGAGACCTTGGCCGAAGCCCCGGCCTTGCCGCGCGCGACCGGCACACCGCATACGGTTCTGCTCACCGGCGCCAATGGCTACCTCGGCCGCTTCCTCACCCTGGAATGGCTCGAGCGGCTTGCCGAAACCGGCGGAAAACTCATCACCGTCATCCGCGGCACGGACACCGCAGCTGCCACCAAGCGGCTGGAGGCTGTCTTCGATAGCGGTGACCCGCAATTGCTGAAGCGGTTCCGCACCTTGGCAGCCGATCACCTAGAGGTCATCGTCGGCGATATCGGTGAGCCGAATCTTGGTGTGGACCAGTCGACTTGGAAGCGCCTCACGCAGAGCGTGGATTTGATCGTCCACCCGGCCGCGCTGGTCAACCATGTCCTGCCTTACGACCAGTTGTTCGGCCCCAATGTGGTGGGTACCGCCGAGTTGATTCGCCTGGCGATTACGGCGCGGATCAAGCCGATCACCTATCTCTCGACCGTTTCGGTCGCCGTGTCGGTCGATCCCGCCAAATTTCTCGAAGACGGCGATATCCGCACCGTTAGCCCGGTGCGCCCCATCGACGACAGCTACGCGAATGGATACGGGAACAGCAAGTGGGGCGGCGAGGTTCTGCTTCGTGAGGCACACGACCTGTGCGGATTGCCGGTCGCGGTCTTCCGATCCGACCTGATCCTCGCGCACAGCCACTATGCCGGGCAGCTGAATGTGCCAGATATGTTCACCCGGTTGATATTCAGCTTACTGGTGACCGGTATCGCGCCGTTCTCCTTCTACCAGACCGATGCCCAGGGAAACCGGGCCGTCGCACACTTCGACGGCCTGCCCGCCGATTTCGTGGCCGAGTCGATCACCACGCTCGGTCAGCAGACGGCAACGGCCGCTGAGGATTCCGGCAGCTATCGATCTTTCGACGTGATGAACCCACACGACGATGGCATCTCGCTGGACGTATTCGTGGACTGGTTGATCGCCGCCGGTCACGATATCCGTCGCATCGACGACTACGACGAATGGCTCGGGCGATTCGAAACCGCTATTCGGGCCCTACCCGATAAGCAGCGTCAGCAGTCGGTGCTGCCTCTGCTGGAGGCTTACCGTAAACCCGAGACACCGTTGCGCGGGGCGCCGGCTCCGACGGATGTGTTCCGTGGTGCCGTGCAGGCCGCCAAAATCGGGGCGGACAAAGACATTCCGCACCTGTCGGCGGCGCTGATCGATAAGTACGTCTCGGATCTGCAGCTGCTCGGTCTCTGGTCTGGCCCGAAAGCCTAACTGTGCAAGCCGTTCTTGACCGCGGCGTCTTGTTTGCGGCCGATGTCGGTTGCCAGCCCGGGATCGATGGGGTCGCCCGGCGCGCCGTCGAATTCGAGGTTGACCAGCGCGCGGCCCTCGGTGAACAACAACACCGTGATCGACTGCGAATTGTCCGGCGACGTGCCCGAGATCATCGCACCGTTGGAGCCGACGTCGACGGGTTGCCACGTGCCGGCGACCTTCTTCGCGTAGTTCGTTTTGGTGTTCTCCAGGCCGGCCGCTGCTACCGCGGGATTGTCGACGATCAAGATGGTGTCCCCGATTCGACGGTTGTTGTCGGCGTTGACGAACAGTTGCGCCACACCGGTCGTGTTATTGAAATTCAGCACCGGAGGATCGGGGGCAGTGAAGTCTCCGCCGAGGTCATTGGGCTGGATCAGGAGCGCGCTGTAATCCGGGGGAGGCCCGGCCGAGGTGCTCACCGCCGTCGTTGCGGCGCTCTTGGCGGGAGACGACGTTTTACTGTTGTTGCCGCACCCGCTGATCGCTATGCCGACCACCACGGTGGCGACCGCCCAACCGGTGACACTCATCCGAGCACGTTCCATGGGCACTCCTTCCAGCGGCAACAAGGTCAGCGCATATGAACATACGCGCACGCACCAACGGACGGGCACTCCTTCGCACCTATGCTGGCGAGGGGCTGGGGCTGACAGGTTAGATTCGCGCGGTAAGGAGATCGAGATGACGACTGCAGTGGCGCGCGCCGTACGGTTCGACCGTTACGGGGGCCGTGACGTGCTGTACGTGGGAGATATCGACATGCCGACGCCCGGCCAGGGCGAGGTCGTGGTCGAGGTTCGTGCCGCCGGAATCAACCCCGGCGAGGCCGGGATCCGGTCGGGGGCGATGCATGAGATGTTCCCCGCCACCTTTCCCTCCGGTGAGGGCAGCGACCTCGCCGGTGTCGTGACGGCGACCGGGCCCGGGGTCACCGAATTCGCGGTCGGCGACGAGGTTCTGGGCTTCAGCTTCGCGCGATCCAGCCATGCCACCCACACTGCCGTCCCGGTGGACCAATTGATCCGTAAACCTCCGCAATTGAGCTGGGAGGCAGCAGGTTCGCTGTACGTCGTCGGCGCGACGGCTTACGCAGCTGTCCGCGCGGTCGCGCCGCAACCGGGCGAGACGATCGCCGTTTCGGCGGCTGCCGGCGGTGTCGGCAGTCTTGTCGTCCAGCTGTTGGTCCTCCGCAAGGCAAAGGTGCTTGGCATCGCCGGAGCGGGCAATGCCGATTGGCTGCGCACACACGGCGTCGTCCCGATCGCCTACGGCGAGGGGTTGGCCGAGCGTCTGCGCGAGGCGGCACCGGACGGAATCGACGCGTTCATCGACCTATTCGGCCCGGACTACGTCCAGCTCGCCGTGGACCTCGGGGTGGCACCGGAGCGCATCGACACCATCATTTCCTTCCAGAAGGCCGGCGAAGTCGGCGCCAAGACCGAAGGCAGCACCGACGCATCCACACCGGAAGTGCTCGCCGAGATCGCCGACCTGATCGCCACCGGCGCCGTCGATTTCGACATCGCCGCCACTTATCCGCTGGAGCGGGTGGCCGACGCCTTCGAGGAACTCGAACGCCGGCACACGCACGGCAAAATTGTTCTGCTGCCCAATGATTCGCCGTAACCGTCAGGCCATGCCGGCCTGAACGATCTTGATCACCACAAATACGACGGCCATGACGAGGTAGCCGCGCAGGATCAAGAGCCCGACCCGACGAATCGGCGACATGGACGGGCGGGCAAGGAAAGCCAGGTCTGGCGTCTGCCAGTTCAGCCGGTCCTGCTGGCCGCGGGCCCGGCGTTGCGCGTGAGTGAGCGACGGGACCAGCTCCGCCTCGCGGCGCCCGACGTGCCGCCGACCGACGATGATCGCCAGCACGCCGCCCATGCCACCGACCAATGCGCCGGCCGCGAGCCCACCCTCGAGGGTGGCCGTGGACACGGCCGGGAAGAGCGTCGTCGCCGTCAGCGCCAGCGACAGCAACACCAGCGACCACACGATGGCCCACGCAACGATGTTCTGCCGCACGGTGTTTACCCATGGCCCCAGCACCGCCCTGTCATTGCAGAGCAGCACCAGAAACACGGTCGCCGAGGGCAACAGGATGCCGGCAAGCGCCTGCACGCCCTGGGTAACCAGGCCGAGGACGTGATCGGGGCTGAACGCAACCGCGGCCGATACCCCGAGCAGTAACGCGTAGCCGCCGTAAAACCATGGCGCATCGCTGATTTTCCAGTGCAGTGAGTGCCGCTTGCCCATCGCATCACCGATGGCATAGGTGGTGGCCAACCCAATGGCGTTGGCCCCGATCAGCGATCCGTCCAGCAAGATGATCGCGAAAAGCACCGCCACCGTGTTGCCGAGGTGGCGCCCCAGGCCGGAAGCAACCGCCCCCGCGTCGGTGAAGTTGCCGATGTCCGTGGTTCCGGCCAGACCGAACGCGGTCACCGCCATCAGCGCCGTCGCCCCGGCAATGACCACGACGATTCCGACAATCAAATCGGCTCGTGCATAAGGGATCCAGCGTGCTGTGATGCGCTTATCCACCACGTTGGACTGTTGGAAGAACAACTGCCAGGGCGCCACCGTGGTACCCACGATTGCGATGATCAGCAGTAGGACGGTGGCGTCCAGCCCACCCGGGAACTGTGGGATCAGGCCGCTGGCGGCCACTTTCAGACTTGGATGCACCAGCAACACCATCGGGATCATCACGACGTTCACCGCGATCAGCAGGAACATCAGCCCCTCCCAGCGCCGAAACGAGCCACCGGCCACCACGGCGAACAGCAATACGGTGGCGGCGGGGATGGCAACCGCCTTCGGGCAGCCCAAGAATCCCAATGCCAGTGCCACGCCGATGAATTCGGTGACTATCGTGAGGGCGTTCAGGATCAGCAGATCACCGACGCTGAATGCGCCCCAGAACTTTCCGAAGCGCTCGAAAATCAGGCGTGCGTGTCCAACCCGGGTGACCGCGCCCAAGCGCAGCACCATCTCCTGGTTCACGTACAACACCGGGATCAGCAAAGCCAGCGTCCACAACAGGTTCATCCCGTAGTTCTGGCCGGCCTGCGCATAGGTCGCGACGCCGCCGGCGTCGTTGTCACCGACCATCACGATCAACCCGGGACCGGTGATGACCATCAGGGTCCGCAATCGCCGCCACCGGCCGCTGAATGCGCCGGCGTCGTCACGGGCGATGCGGCCGAAGGCTCCGACAATGTCGCCGATGTGCGCAGAATCCAGCGCGGCCGGCCCGGACGCGCCACGCTGTCCGGCGGAAATCGAGGTCATCGGGTTCTCGCTATCTGAAGTTGGGCCATGACGATCGAGTGCTCAACGCCCCCAACGGCGGGCTGCTAACCCGCACCCGCCGCTGGAGACCGGTTGGCGGAACAAATCACCGGTGCTTGCCCACGCTGCCCGGTGACTCGGTCCGCGGCGCGGCCGAGAGCACGGCGATCGGCATCCGCGACACATACACGTTCGCCCGCTCTTGGGCAGTCGGGATGCGCATGGCGCACAGCCTGTTTGTCAGCAGCCGACCTGCACGCAGCATCGACCGTCCGCGCAGCTTTCCAGCGCCGCGAATACGTTGTGCAACAGCAAAAGTCATGATCTTCCCCCTGCAGGAAGTCCGATCGGCCCGTCAGGATGCCGATCGCACCCAGGCATCCACTGCCCTCACCAAACCGCCAATACGGCCGTGGGACAGCGAAATCCAGAAAGATGCGTCAGCAGAAAGAAATGCCGGAACCGGATCGGAACAAGATGGATTTCGGATGGGAACTATCGCCGGGACTCATCTCGCCCTCACCTCCTCACGGCCAGGACACACGCGGGTGTCATCACATCCACCTACGCGGGAGAGGTACGAATGCCGGGCCAACGGCCCGCCTACCGCACCCCTCTCGTTGGAGCTTCGGCACTGCACGGCGTATCTGGAACATCTCCACAAGCCACTTGGGCTCAACCCTTGGGTCCGGGAAGAGCTGTCCTGACCCGGGGCGTCTCTCGACGTTCGGGGTCAGTGGCCTGTATCCGTGCAGACGCCTCACCTACCGAGGTGCTTGCCAATCCATGCTGGCACCGCGACCCGCCCCTCGTCAAACGCCGAGGCAACAATTCCGCACAGCGTGTTCTGACTCACATCGGTGGCTGTGTGGCTGCTGGCACGGCCGCGCGACTCCGAGGCCTACCCTCAGGGGCATGGCCACAACGTTGCAAGACCCTCGCGTCGAGACGCTGCTCGACCGGATGTACGCCGAAACGAAGAACCAGATGTCACAGCTGCGTGAGCGGCATGGTCAGCTCGCTCAACCGATGACCACGGCGGAACGCTCCGAGGCGATGAGCGAGTTCTACATCCCGGTGACTCCGGACGCCGGCCGGTTGCTGTACGCGCTGGTGCGGGCGACCCGTCCGACCACGGTCGTCGAATTCGGAATGTCTTTCGGTATCTCCGCCATTCATCTCGCGGCGGCGGTCCGTGACAACGGCGTCGGGCGTGTGGTGACCACCGAACTCAGCGCGACCAAGATAGCCGCCGCGAAGAAGACGTTCGCCGAGACCGGTTTGGACGACGTGATCACCATCCTCGAAGGAGATGCACTGACCACACTGGAGGGCCTGGACGGGCCGGTCGAATTCGCGCTGCTCGACGGCTGGAAGGACCTCTATCTTCCGGTGATCAAGCTGCTCGAACCCAGCCTTGCCACAGGTGCTTTGGTGGTCGCCGATAACGCCAGTGCGGCCGACATGGCGCCCTATCTCGATCGCGTGCGCAATCCCGCCAACGGATACACCAGCTTCAACTTCCTCGTCCGGGAGAGCGACAGTATGGAAATCAGCTGCCGCACCGACGATTAACGGCTAGCGCAGGGACTCTTCGAGCCACGGCGTCAGCCACTTGACCCCTTCCGGGGTGAGGTGGACGCCGTCACTGCGTACCTTGATGCCATCGACCTTGGCGGTGTAAACGCCGTCCGGACAAAGCTTTTTGTTCAGATCCAGGATCGCGACATTTGGGTGCTGCGCAACCGTCTTGCGCAGCATGGCGTTCCATTGATTGACGCGATCCGGCTGATCCTCCGGATACAAGCGGCCATCCGGCTTCTCACCGCCCCTGCTGTACGGCACGGTGGCAACCACCACTCGAACGCCGCTGGCGCTCGCGATATTCAGCGCCCGTTCCAGTTCGGCATTGAGGTACGCGTCGAAGGTCGGATCACCGATGTGGGTCCACTGACCTTCGTTGACACGATCCACCGTCTCCCAGCGGCCGATGACCAGCAGCGCCACGTCCGGCTGATCCTGACTGATCTGCGTTGACCACCTGCCCGGCCAGGTGTCGCATTCCGATCGCTGATCCAGGGTTTTGCCGATGTACCGATACGGCGTGCCGCGGACCAGGCTGCATCCGATGACGGTGTGGTCGAGGAACGCGTATCCGGGCGTCGGCGGAAGAAAGTGCATCCAGGTCCACCCGATCGAATCACCGAATACCGAAACGGTGAACGGCCGGTTGGGGTTTCGCGGCCCGACCGGGCGACTCCCGCCCGGCGTCGCCGGGGATACCGCAGCGACGGCCGACACACCGGGCGGCAGGCCGGCCTCACGTAAACCGGTCCCGGTCCCGACCGGAATCACCAGCAACGTCACCGCGGCGGCGCTGGCCACGGTCGCGGCGGCCAGCGGCAGCAACGCCACCCGGGCCGGTCGCCAACCTCGGACGGGTTGTTCGATCAGCCACCACGATGCGGCGGCCACGGCCAACGTGAGCCCGCACCGTGCGGCGAACAGCGGGAATCCAGCCCACCCGGTGCGTTCGCCATTGAGCGCCAAAAAGATCGGCCAATGCCACAGGTAGACGCCGTAGGAAATGGTGCCCAGCCACACCAGTGGGGGCGCGGCCAGGATGCGGGCGATCAACCCGCGCTGCTCCAGTGCCACCGGGGCGACCACGAAGACGGCCGCGATGGCCGCCCCGATCAGCAAGCCGCGGTGAAAATCGCCGACACTGCCCGTTGCGTAGTGAGCCGCCGCGGCCAGCCCAGCCACACCGACAACCGGCAGCACGCGGGCGACCCGGCGCCCCCATCGACTCCGGATCATGCACCAGCCGCGGTTCAGCGACTGCCAATCCCGAACCAGCAGAGCCGCTGCCGCCGAGCCGACCAGCAAGGCCTGCGCACGGGTATCGGTCCCGAAGTAGATTCGGTCCCGCGTGGTGTCGGAGACCAAGACGATGGCGGCCGCCGCGGAGGCCAGTGCCCCCAGCGTGGCGATCACGAAGATGGCGAACCGAACCTCGCCGACGGTGGTTCGCATGAAGTAGCGCTTGGCCCGCGCCGCCAGCAGCAGGGTCACCACGATGAGCAGGACCGGCCAGACGAAGTAGTACTGCTCCTCCACGCCGAGCGACCAGGCATGCTGCAGCGGCGACGGCGGCGCGCCCTGCGTGAAATAGTCGGTCTTCTGTGCGACGAAGCGCCAGTTCGCCACCCACAGGAACGCCGCGATCGCGTCGTCGCGTAACCCGGTAAGGGCCTGGGCGGGAAGAAGTTCGCGCGCCGCGCCCACGGCAAGCACCATCAACACCAGAGCCGGCAGCAGTCGGCGGGCCCGGCGAATCCAGAAACCGGTCAGGTCGATGCGTCCGGTGCGCCCGAGCTCGTCCAGCAATAGCGAGGTGATCAGGAATCCGCTGAGCACAAAGAAGACGTCGACGCCGAGGAACCCGCCACTCATGCCGGGGATGCCACCGTGGTCGGCGAGTACCAGGGCCACAGCGACCGCGCGAAGTCCGTCCAGCGCGGGAATGCCGCTGTGTCGCTCCGGTTTATCCCATATCGCCAGCCGGCCGACACGGCGCACCGGGGCAACCCAGCGAGCCCGCCGAGCAGAAGGTGCCGGCACGGGGTCCGTCCCGTCCGGCTCAGTGCTCGCTTTTAGCGCGCCCTGACCACTCTGTTGCCCGGCGCTGTAGTTGCTGCCGATATGTCGTCGCCCCTCCTCTTGATCTCAGCAAGCTTAGAGGCGGGGCCGTGCGATACCGGCGAAGACACGCGACGGTTTTCGCTGTCGGGGATTCCTTTTTCTGCCCGTTGGCTGAAGCTATTTCGCCGCCTTTTCGGGCGCGTAGCCCAACGTGCTCTTGACCTCCAGATACTCGTGGAAGCCGAACTCGCTCCACTCTCGTCCGTTGCCGCTGCGCTTGTAGCCGCCGAACGGCGCGTTCATGTCGAAGGCATGGTTGATCGTCACCCAGCCGGCCCGGATCCTGCGGGCAACCTCGCGAGCCTGGTCGAGGTCGGCTCCCG
This sequence comes from Mycobacterium sp. Dal123C01, assembly GCF_052566995.1. Lineage (NCBI taxonomy): Bacteria > Bacillati > Actinomycetota > Actinomycetes > Mycobacteriales > Mycobacteriaceae > Mycobacterium > Mycobacterium sp. Dal123C01. Next base: position 1,058,890 of record NZ_CP199580.1, read on the forward strand.
AAACGAACCCGGCCAGGCCGTATTCGGTGTCATTGGCGATCTCGACGGCATGGTCGATGTCGTCATAGCCGAGGATGCACAGCACCGGCCCGAAGATCTCCTCACGGGCGATCGTCATCTCATTGGTGACATGCGCGAAGACGGTGGGCTTGACGTAGTAACCCGTGTCCAGGCCCGCCGGCCGGCCCGGGCCGCCGGTAACCACGGTCGCGCCCTCGTCGACGCCCTGCTGGATCAGCCGCTGCACCTTGTCGAACTGCGTCTTCGACGCCACCGGCCCGATGGTCGTCCCTGCGTCAGGATGACCCACCGTGACCTTCTCGGCGGCCTCCCGCGCGATGGAGATTGCCTCGGCCATACGGGAATGTGGGACCAGCATGCGCGTCGGCGCGTTACAGCTCTGCCCTGAGTTCGGCATCATGTTGGCCACGCCGGCGCTGACGCCCCGGGCAAAGCCGCTGTCGTCGAGGACGATGTTGGGGCTCTTGCCACCCAGCTCTTGGGTCACTCGCTTCACGGTCGGGGCAGCAAGCTTGGCGACCTCGATCCCGGCGCGGGTGGATCCGGTGAACGACACCATGTCGATGTCGGGGTGGCTGGCCAGGGCCACGCCCACGCCCGCCCCGTCGCCGTTGACCAGGTTGAACACCCCGGCCGGCACGCCTGCCGCATCCAGGATCTCGGCGAAGATGTACGGCGAATACGGTGCCACCTCAGAGGGTTTCAGGATGACGGTGCAGCCGGTCGCCAGCGCCGGGTAGACCTTGACCGCGACCTGGTTGATCGGCCAGTTCCAGGGCGTGATCAAGCCGCAGACACCGATGGGCTCCTTGGCGATCAAGCTCGCCCCTTTTTGTTCCTCAAACGGAAAATTCTTCAGCGCGTCGATCGCCGTGGTCAGGTGGCCGATCCCGAGGAAGACCTGCGGCCCCGCGGCCAGCGCGGTCGGCGCGCCGATTTCCTCCGTGACCGCCTCGGCGAGGTCGTCAGCGCGCTTCTGGTATTCGGCGAGGATGGCCTGCAACAGGTCCAGGCGCTGTTCGCGGGTGGTTTGCGACCAGCCGGCGAAGGCCCGCCGGGCAGCCTTGACCGCCACGTCGACATCGGCCGCGGATCCCAGCGAGATCTTCCCGGAAACCTGCTCGGTTGCCGGGTTCTCCACGTCAAAGGCGTTCGGCCGCAACGGGTCGACCCACTGTCCGTCGATGTAGAACTTCAGGTATTCGCGCATCGGATCGATCCCTTCCTACGGGGGTGCCTCATTGGGTGCCTTCGGCGTACCAGGTACGGAATCGGTCGTACTTGGGCATCTCCTCGGAGTTGGCCTTCGGGTCGATGCACACGTGAACTACACCGACTTTGCCACTGGCGTAGGCGCGAGCGATCGCCGGGCCGATCTCCTCTTCCTTCTCGACGTACTCGCCGTGGCAGCCGAAGCCCTCGGCAACCTTGTCCATCCGGACGTCCTTGCTCCAGTGCACGCCCGGCTGCGGCGACGGCTGTTCGAACGTGCGCTTGTACACGCCGACTTCCAAGCCCCACTGGTGGTCGACGCCCACCACGCACACCAGCGGCAGGTTCTGCCGCGCAGCGGTTTCCAACTCGGCGATGTGGAAGAGGAATGCCGAGTCACTGGTCAGGAGCATGACCGGACGTTTGCCGCCCTCGGCGACCGAGGCGCCGACGGCGTACGGCAGACCCGTGCCCAAGTGACCGAAGTTCTGGTTCCAGATGACGTCGCGCGGCTTGGCCTGCGAGTAGGTCCACTGGAAGATCACGGTCGCGCCGCCGTCGCGCACCATGATGCCGTCCTCGAGTTCGTTGAATGCCTTGGTGGCCTCGACGACGTAGCGCGCCGGGTGGATCGGCGAGCGTCCAGACGGTGCCGATTCCGCCACGTCCGCAAGCTCTTTCGCATCCTTGTCGATCAGGATCTGCAGCGCGGGTGCGGGTTTGCGCGGAGAATCCCTAAGCGCCTCGACCAGCTGCGGCACGACACCGCGCAGATCGCCGACCAGCGCCACGTCGACCGGGCGGTTGACGCCGATTGCGGTCGGGTCCTGCTCCACGTACACCCATTTGCGGTTCGCATCATTGCCGGCCCAATGCTGGGTTCGGCCGTAGTGCATCGGCTCGCCGAGCTCGGTACCCAGCGCGACGCACAGGTCGGATTCCTCGACTGCCTCGTTGGCGGCCGGGGAGAACAAGTAGGGGAACGTCCGCTCCTGCAGTCCCGGGATGAACGAGGTGCCCCCGGAGGTCTGGATCACCGGGCAGGCCATCAGCTCGGCCAGCTCTTTGACCTCTTGCTGGGTACGGGAGGTGTGCACGCCGTGGCCGACCAGCAGGACCGGGCTCTTGGCCTCGCGGATCAGCTTCGCGGCAGCGGCCACCTCACGTCCGCCCGCGCCCTGGTTGACCAGCCGGTACCGGTGGGACGGCAACGGATCTGGCACGTCAAGCTCCTCGAGGATCACGTGCGACGGGAACTCGACGTAAGACGGGCCGGGCGTGCCCGACATCGCGCGGCGGATCGCCTCGTGAATGATCTCGTCGGTCTGGTCGGCGTACTCGATCGAGCTGCTGTACTTGACAGACGCCGCGAAAAGTGGCTCCTGCTGGACAAATTGGATGCGTCCGCGGCGGACCCTGCGCTCGGTGATGCGGGCCCGCTGGCCGCCGAGGAAGATCACCGGCGAGTTCTCCACGAGTGCGCACTGGATCGCTCCGGCAATGTTGGCCATGCCGGGGCCGAGTGTGCCGATGCACAGGCCGGGCTTACCCGTCATCCGCGACGCCGCCTCGGCCATGAATCCGGCACTCAGTTCGTGATGCGGTGCGACCACGGACCATCCGCGCGCGTCGGCCTCGGCGAACATGTGCACGAAGTTCGGGTCCGGGATACCGAACAGGGTGTTCACGCCCTCGGCCTCGAACAGGTCGAGAATGCGTTTGTATACAGGCACACCCATTGTCAAAACTCCTTAATCTCGTGAGCAGACGCAAAATCACCGTCTGGCAGGCTATTTCGGATGCTTGTGCGACTGCTCGTGCCAATTTCGGCGAGCACTTCTGCGGTGTCGGCGCCGAGCTCTGGCGCCGGCCCCGCGACGCGACCCGGTGTGCGAGAGAACCAGGTGGGCACGCCCGGGAAGCGGACCGGCCCGTGCGGGGTGTCCACGGTCTCGAACATGCCGACGGCGTTGAGGTGCGGGTCGTCGAAAAGCGCACCGGGAGTGTTCAGTGGAGCCGCCGGAATCTCGAGTTCGCGCAACAACTCCAGCCACTCTTGGGTCGAACGCTGTTTCATCGTCTCGGCCACCAGCCCGTAGATGGTGTCGATCTGGCCGGCCCGCTGTTCCAGAGTCGAATACAGCTCACTGGCCCACGGCGGGCGCACGGCGTTCATGAACGCGTTCCAGTGCTTGTCGTTGTAGATCAGCGCGGCGATGTGTCCGTCGCTGGTGCGGTACGGCCGACGGTTGGGCGCCACGGTTCGCGGATACACCGCCGGCCCCAGGGGCGGGTCGAACAGGGCGCCGTTGGCATGTTCGACGAGCATGAACGAGGCCATGGTTTCGAACATGGCCACCTCGACTTCCTGCCCCTCCCCGGTGCGCGCCCGGTGAAACAGTGCCATGGTCGTGGCGTACAGCGCGGTGAGCCCGGCGACCTTGTCGGCCATGATGGTTCCGACGTAGTCGGCCTCGCCGGTCAGTTGCTGTTGTACAGCCGGCAGGCCGCATTCCGCCTGGATGGTGTCGTCGTAGGCGGGCCGGTCCCGATCGGGTCCGCGGCGACCGTATCCGTAGCAATTGGTGTAGACGATCGCGGGGTTGATCGCGGCGACCTCGTCGTAGCTGAAACCGAGCTTGTCGATCGCTTTGGCGCGCATCGAATGGATGAAGACGTCTGCGGTCTCCACCAGCCCGCGCAGCGCGCGTGTTCCGGCCTCGGTTTGCAGGTCGAGCACGACGCTGCGCTTGCCCCGGTTGACGTTGACGAACACACCACTCATTCCCGGCGCCGGTCCCACCGAGATATAGCGGGTGTTATCACCTTGTGGCGGTTCTACTTTGATCACATCGGCACCCATGTCGGCCATGATCTGCGTGCAATACGGCCCCATCACCATCGCGGTGAGGTCGATTACCCGCACACCGACCATAGGACCGGTGTGGTTAACCATGGTGTGCACCCCGATCTATTGAGCGCTGCGCCAGTTCGAAGCTGTAGCGGATGTGCTGGCCATGTCCGTCGGGCAGGACCGGAAAGATCAACGGTGCCTCGATGTTTCGGATCGCATCGAGATGCTGGCCGACGTCCTCGATCGTCCACGACGGCCGGCACACTCCGGGGCTTTCGGCGATGACGGCCCGCGCCACCCGGCCCGCCAGCGCGATGAACACCTCCCCGCTTACCGAACAGGATTCGTGCGCCAGCCAGCCTACGACGGGCGCAACGAGTTCCGCGCCCATCGGCGGATAGGCCGAGGTGTCGATGCTGGCCGCCATCCTGGTCACCGCGGCCGGCACGATCACGTTGCAGGTCACTCCGTCCGCCGCGCCTTCGAGCGCCGCGACATGGGACAGCCCGATCACGCCGGCCTTGGCGGCCGCGTAATTGGCCACACTGTGGTTGCCGTACAAGCCGCCGATCGACGACGTGAGCACGATGCGCCCGTAACCCGCATCGCACATGACCGGAAATGCCTGCCGCACAACGTTGAACGCGCCGCGTAAGTGCACGTCGAGCACGGCGTCGAAGTCCTCGTAACTCATCTCCTTCAGCGAGGCGCTACGCACGTTGCCGGCGTTGTGGATCAGAATGTCGACGCCGCCATAGTGGTCGAGCGCGGTCGCGATGATCGCGTCGGCACCGTCGCGGGTCGCGACGGACGCGGTGGATGCGACGGCTTCTCCCCCAGCCGCTCTGATCGCATCGGCCACCTGCTCGGCCGGACCGGCATCGGCCCCGTCGCCGGTCAGGCTGCCGCCGTGGTCGTTGACGACGACCTTCGCTCCGCGCTCGGCGAGCAGCCGCGCGTACGCACAACCCAGCCCGCGCCCGGCGCCCGTGACGACCGCGACCCGGCCGTCGAACCGCAACTCGCTCACGAAAGCTCGAGGCCTTCCAGGTCACCCCTGGCGCGCCACTCGGCGATCAGGTCGCCGAAGGCGTAGAAGCCCGGCGAGTAGAAGTCGCCGAGGAACGCGCCATTGTCTTTGGCTCCGCCCTGACCATCGTTGTTGTAATAGCCAGGGGTGCAGGACATCTCGAAGGCCGAGTTGTCGATCGCGAGTTCGGCGACCGTTCTGACCCAGCCGTCCTGGCCCTCCTGACTGGGTTCGACGGCGGTCGCGCCGCGTTTCTGCGCCTCGGCGATGATGTAGGCGATGTGCTCGGCCTGTTGCTCGAACATCGCGGTGGTGTTGGCCGAGACGCCGCCCTGGATGAAGCCGGTGAAGAACTGGTTGGGGAATCCGCGGGTGGTCACGCCGTGCAGCGTCTGGTACCTGTCGTGCCAGTAGTCGAACAGCGACAACCCGTCGCGTCCCTCGATGACGTCGACCGCGAAGCGCCGACTGATCTCCGTCGAGATCTCGAACCCACTGGCGAATACGACGCAATCGACCTCGTACTCAACGCCGTTGGCGACAATTCCCTTATCCGTCAGGCGTTCCACACCCTTGGATTCCGACACGTCCACCAACGTCACGTTGGGCAGATTGAACGCCGGCAGGTACGTCTCGCTCGAACACGGCCGCTTGCACATGAAGCGGTAGTACGGCTTCAGTGCCTCGGCAGTGTCGGGTTCGTCGACCTGGGCGGCCACGCGGCTCCGCAGCCGCTCCATGATCTTGTAGTCCTCTTCCTCCCGGATCACCATGATCTCCTCGATCCCCAGCGAGGCGGGATCTGGGCTGGCGGCAATCCGGGCGGTCATGTTGCGGCCCAACTCGGTCCAGAAGTCGCACACCAGATCCGGTTCGCCGAAGACCACCCCTACGAACGGTGACCAATTGTGGAAGTTGCGCTTGCGCTCCTCCTGCCACCCGGGCTGCAGGGCCGCCGCCCAGGCCGGGTCGGTGGGCGTGTTGGCGCGCATGTCCACCGACGACGGGGTGCGCTGGAACACAAAGAGCTGCTCGGCATCCCGGCCTAGATGCGGCACCAGCTGGACGCCGGTGGCCCCCGTGCCGACGAGTGCGACCCGCTTGTCGGCCAGCCTATGCAGGCCGCCGTTGGCGTCGCCGCCGGTGTAGTCGTAGTCCCAGCGCGCGGAATGGAACGCGTGGCCGCCGCCGTCCAGGTACTCCTTGATACCGGGGATACCGGGCAGCTTCGGCTTGTTGTACGAGCCCTGCGCCATCACCACGAACCGCGCGCGGATGTCGTCGCCGCGATTGGTGATCAGCCGCCAGCGGTTGCTCTTCTCGTCCCAGCGCATGGTCTCGACCTGCGTCGAGAAGATCGCGCCGTCGTAGAGGTCGAAGTGCTTGCCCATGGCCTGGCAGTGCGCGAAGATCTCGGCGCCGTCGGCGAACTTCTTGCTCGGCAGGAAGTCGAGTTCCTCGAGCATCGGGATGTAGCAGTAGGCATCGTTGTCGCACTGGATGCCCGGGAAGCGGTTCCAGTACCACACGCCGCCGAAGTCCCCGGCCATGTCGATGACCCGAACATCTTGCACGCCGGCCTTTTTCAGGTAGGCGCCCGACAACAATCCGGCGAACCCGCCGCCGAGGACAGCCACTTCGATGTCCTCGTCGATCGGGGCGCGGTCGGCCACCGGGGTGTACGGGTCTACCTCGTAGAGGTCGGCCAGGTCACCGTCGAGTTCGAGGTACTGCGCGGCGCCTTCCTTGCGTAGGCGCTTCTCGCGCTCCTGGGCGTACTTGGCGCGCATCGCGTCTATGTCGACGTGCTGCGCTACGTCGGTGGGCCCGCAGGGCGTTTCAGCGGTGGTCATCTATCTCAAAGCTCCTGGGGCTCGCCGGTGCCCATGTACTTCGACAATTGGTAGTGCAGGTTGACGGTGCTGCGTTCGCGGTATGGGTTGGGCTTGGTGCCTGGGAAGCCCAGGGACTTCATGCCCTGCTGGACAGCGGCCATGTTCGAGAAATCCTGTGGTAAAACCGATCGCCAGCGGGGGTCACCAACCGGTGTGTATTCCCACTCTGTCTGGGGCTCTTCGCCTTTCGGGCACAGTTCGAACACCGATACTTCGAAGATGCACCTGTCCGGGTGGTAGCTGGGATCCGGCCGCGCGCCGTAACACAGCGCGCTCGTCAGCCCCTGCCCGATCTGGAAGTTCGGAAAGACCTGCCACGCGGTGCCGGCCTGCCCGAGGATGTCACCCGGGATCGTTGGCCAGACCACACCGCGGGCTTCGTCATCGCGGCGCGCGGACGCTAGCCAATGCTCGAGAACCTTGTCGGACGGTGTGCCCTCGGGTAATTCGTCCACCAGCCGCTTGGCGGCGTTCACCAAGGTCTGCGTGGTGGTGGCGTTGGTTTCCTCCATCGTGTACACCTGCATCTGCGCGGTGGACACCCTCGGATCGTCGCCGGTACCGAGGCGAATCTTGGACTTGGTGGCTTCCAGGTCTTTTGGAGCGTCGTAGCCGATGTTGCTGTGCTTGCCCTGTGCCTTGGCCCAGCCCTTGAATTCGCCGAACTGGTTGAACTCCGGGTGCGTGGTGTAGACGTGGTAGGTCTCGTTGAAGGCCTCGATCGCCACCTTCCAGTTGCAATCGAAGTTCAGCCACTTGCGCCACTTGAAGCGCATGTTCTCCAGGCCGAACGGATCCAGAATCTTGGCGGCGGGGAACAGGTAATCGGCCAGCGGCTCGCAGTCGGGGTCCATGTTGATCCACAACCAGCCGCCCCAGGTGTCGACGTTGACCGGCCGAAGGTGGGTGCTCTCGGGGGTCAGCGCTTCCTGCCAGTCCTGTTGTTCACGAATATGGGTGCACGCACCATCCAGGCCGTAGGTCCAGCCGTGGAATCCGCAGACGAACGACTTGCGGGCGCGGCCGCAAGCGTTCTTCGCGCCTTCGGGTCTGTCAATCAGCCGGCGGCCGCGGTGCATGCACACGTTGTGGTGGGCGTGGAACTCGTTTGCGCCGTTGCGCACCACGATGATCGAGTCGTCGAGGATGTCGTAGGTCAGGTAGCTGCCCACCTCGGGCAGCTCCTCGACGCGGCCCACCTGCTGCCAGACTTTCCGCCATAGCTTGTCACGCTCGGCGCGGGCATATTCCTCGCTGATATACGCCTCGACGCCGATTGTCATCGGTTTCGATAACTCGTCGGGCACTGCGGAATTCACGTCTTTGGCCACGTCGGTCATCACATCCTCCTAATGGCTGCGCGGAAGGAGTCGTCCTTGAGGAACAAAGAGGTGTTGTCTGCGTCGAGATGGCTCCATTTGAGGTCGAGTCCGCCATCGACGAGCAGCGTCTGGCCGGTGATGTAGTTCGACAATTCCGAGAGCAGGAACAGAATCGCGCCGGCCTGCTCCTCGGGCCGCCCGCGCCGCCCCATCGCAATCGCCCGCCGATCCCGGTCCGGGTCCTCGTCGACGTAGGTGCGCGAGGCCGCGGTCTCGGTGACGCCCGGCGCCACCGCGTTCACCCGGATTCCGGCCAGCGCCAGCTCGAGCGCCATGGTGCGGGTCATCGCCGTGATGGCGGCCTTGGCAGTCCCGTAGGCGATGTGAAACGGCGCGGTGTTCATGCCACTGATCGAGGAGATCGACACGATCGACCCGGGCCGCTGTTGGGCGACCAGTTCGGCGGCGACGGCCCGGCTCATGAAAAAGGCCGTCTCCAGATTGTCGGTGAAGACGGTGCGCCAGTCGCTGCGTGTCACCCTGGTCGAGGGCATCCAGGTCGATGGCGCGGCGCCGCCGGCGACGTTGACCAGACCGTAGAGCTCCCCGTCCGCCGTACGCGCTTGCTCGAGTACCGCGGCAATGCCCTCGTCCGTCGACGCGTCGGCCGCGACGGGGATCACCGCCAATCCCTGTTGAGCGAGCGGAGCAACGTGCTCGTCGAGGTTGTCCTTCGAGCGGCTCACCGCGATCACGGTGGCCCCCGCCCGCGCGGTCATCGCCGTCACGGTGGTGCCGATACCGCCGCCTCCGGCGCCGGAAACCACCACGACGCGACCGTCGAGTTTGAGGAAGTCCTCCATGGCCTGCTTCCGCCCACAACGGGATGTATGCATTATTTGTCCGGACAAAACATTGCATTCTGTCCGTTGGAGAACACTATTCCCATCGTGGAACTCCGCTGTCAAGGTAGGAGACGATGCGCAGACGGCTATTGTCTGGACTAGCTTGACTTTGATAACGTCCGGCCAAACGGGCACTTCCGTCTAGCAGGGAAGGATCTCGGCGACACATGTCCCTTTCACAAGCCATCAGCGCACAGCCCTCGCGATATGCCTCGCCGATTTCCGGGTCACACCAGGTCGAAGTTGCCGAGTCCTGGCGGCTCGAGCGGGTCACCGCGCCCAGCCGGCTGTTCGGCGCGAACGGTCTGCGCACCGGCCCCGACGGTCGCGTTTACATAGCGCAAGTGACCGGCAGCCAAATCAGCGCGCTCGATCACCGCACCGGGCAGGTGGGAACGGTCAGCGCCAAGGGTGGCGAGATCATCGCACCCGACGACGTCGCGTTCGACGCGAGCGGCAACCTGTACGCGACCGAGGTCATGAACGGTCGGGTCAGCATGCTCGACACGGCCGGTCGAACCCGGGTGCTGCGCGACGATGTTCCGTCGGCCAACGGCATCACCGTTCACCAGGGCCGGTTGTTCATCGGTGAGTGCCGCGAGGGCGGTCGGCTGCTGGAATTCGACCTGACCGGCGGGCCGCCGAGGATACTGCTGGAAAACGTGCCCTCGCCGAATGCGATTGAAGTCGGCCCGGACGGCCTACTGTACTTCCCGGTGATGGGCGCCAACGAGATCTGGCGCATCGACCCCGACGGTGGCGAACCACAATGTGTCGCACGCGATCTCGGTGTCCCCGACTCCGTCAAGTTCGACTCGCAGGGCTATATCGTGTCGACCCAGGTGGCCAGCGGACAGGTGCTGCGCATCGACCCGCGCAATGGCGAACAACGGCTGCTCGCCCAGCTCAATCCGGGACTGGACAACTGCACCTTCGTCGGCGACCGGCTGCTGGTCTCCAACTTCACCGGGGAGATCACCGAGATATCGCCGGACGGCGCAACGCGAACAGTGTTGCCCGGCGGGCTCAATTGGCCGCTGGACCTGACCGTGGGCCACGACGGGCAGCTTTACGTCGCCGACGGCACGTATTTCTATCTCGTGTTACCCGACGGATCGCTAGAGACAGTCGGAATGCTCTTCAGCCCCGGCTATCCGGGATTCGTGCGCGGCGTGGTGACCAGCGGACCCGGCGAGTTCGTCGTGACGACTTCGGGTGGCCAGGTCGCCCGCTACCGGCCGGGCGCCAGCGAAAGCGAGGTGCTGGCCGACGGTTTCGACCAGCTCTACGGTGTCGCCATTGGGCCGGATGGGCCCAATAATGTGGTCTTCGCCGAATTGGGCACCGGACGACTGCTATCGGTGCGGTCGGGCGAGATCCACGTGCTGGCCACCGATCTGCTGGATCCGATCGGCGTCGCGGTCGACGCGGACGGGACGTGCCTGGTGGCGCAGTCCGGCGCGGGAACGGTGGTCCGGGTGGACGGGTCGGGGATCGATACCGTCGTCGCGGATCTGCAACGCCCGCACGGCATCCTGGTGCGCGACGGGGTGCTCTACATCGTCGATGCCGGCGCCAAGAAAGTGATCGCGTTCGACTTGACCAGCAAGACCCAGCAGACCATCGCGTCCGGGTTGCCGGTCGGTCCCCCGCCGGGGGTCACACCCAAACCACTCAAGGGAATGCCGCCGTTTTCCGGGCCGCAGGGCCCTTTCGCCGGAATCACCGCAGGGCCCGACGGCACGCTCTACATCTCGGCCGATGGTGACGGCAGCGTCCTGGCATTGCACCGGACCCAGGACGGCCGCTGATGCCCCCGGCGATAGCGACCAATCACCGTTACCTACAGATCGCGCGCACACTGCGTAAAGAGATCGTCGACGGGGTTTATCCGGTGGGCTCGCAACTGCCGACCGAACACCAGCTGTGTGAACGATTCGCGGTCAGCCGCTACACTATCCGCGAGGCGCTGCGCCGGCTGCGGGAGGACAACCTCGTCACGTCGCGGCCACGAGCGGGCACCCGGGTGGTTCCCCGGCAGAGCACGAGTTCCTATGCACAGGACGCGATGTCGATCGACGATCTACTCGCCTTCGCGGCCGGCGCGCAGCTGACCATCGAGTCCAACGAGATGGTGACCATCGACGAGGACATCGCCCTACGGACCGGATTGCAGGCCGGCACCCAGTGGCTATCGGTGCGCGGCTACCGACAAGCCGACGGGGCGTCGGCGCCCATGTGCCGCACTGAGTACTACATCAGCCGCACGTTCGCCGCGGTGGGCAGACTGTTGCACCGCCACACCGGTCCGATCTTCCCGTTGATCGAGGACCTCTTCGGTGTGAGCATCGCCGAGTTGCACCAGGAGATCGCCGCCGTCGTGCTCTCGCCCGAGCTGGCCGACGGGCTCGGAGTGGAGGCGGGGACGGCCGCGCTGCAAATGCAGCGCACCTACAAGACCTCCGAAGGTGAGGTAGCCCAAGTGACCGTCAACACCCATCTGTCGTCGAGTTTTCGGTACGCGTTGACCATGCGCCGCGTGAATGGTCAGGCCGACTGAGGTGATTGCCGGGGCCCGACACGACGCGGCACATGCGGCAGCGGCCTACCAGCGCGGACTGTGGACGCACGGCACGCTGGCCAATTCGCTGCGCGCTGCCGCCGAGGTTACGCCAGAGCGAACAGTCTTGGTGGATGGGGATATTCGTCTGAACTGCGCCACGCTGTACGCCCAGGCCGCCGGTCTGGCGAGCACCTTACTGGCCCGCATGCCGACCGGCAGTGTGGTGTCGTTCATGCTGCCGAACTGGCACGAGGCTGCGGTCATCTACCTGGCGGCGACGTTGGCCGGGATGGTGGTGAACCCGATCCTGCCATCGCTGCGCGACAGCGAGGTGCGCTTCATTCTCGAAGACGCGCAGGCCACAATGATTTTCGTCCCGGGTCGATTCGGGGGTCATGACTACGCGGCGATGCTCGAACGGGTGACCGGCGCGATGAAGCCGGCTCCCGAAGTCGTGGTGCTGCGCGGCGAGGCCGGGTTACACACGCCGTACCACGCGCTGCAGGGACAGCCACCGGAAGCCGCACAGCTGCCTGCGCTCGATCCCGATTCGGTGCGGATGGTCCTCTACACATCCGGGACCACGGGCCGCCCGAAAGGTGTTTTGCACAGCCATAATTCGATCCATGCACTGATCTGCCAGATTCGTGAGGACTGGACCGTCAATCCGGGCGACACGTTCCTGGTCCCGTCACCGATCGCCCACATCGGCGGCTCGATATACGCGTTCGAATGCCCGCTGCTACTGGGCACCACCGCGGTGCTCATGGACCGCTGGGATCCGGCGGCAGCGGTGGCGCTGATGGATAGCGAACGGTGCACCCACATGGCCGGGGCGACGCCATTTCTGCAGCAGCTGGTGTCGGCCGCGGAGCACGCCGGCACCCGGCTGCCCGACTTGAAGCTGTTCATCTGCGGTGGCGCCGCGGTGTCACCGTCGCTGATCCGCCGCGCCACTGACTATTTCGCACAGGCGGTGGTCACCCGCGTGTACGGCTGCACGGAAGTGCCGGTCGCGACCATCGGAGCGCCTCGGCATGACGAAACCGGCTACGCCGCAGACACTGATGGGCGGGCCGGCATCGCCGAGATCAAGCTCGTCGCACACGAAGCCGCACCAGCCGGCGACGGAGAGATCTGTGTGCGCGGGCCGCAGATGCTACTGGGCTACCGCCATCCCGAGGACTACACCGAGTCCTTTGATGCCGCAGGCTTTTTCCACACCGGCGATCTCGGACGCTGGGTCTCAGGCAGTTCCGATGACCAGTACTTGATGGTGACCGGCCGCGCCAAGGATGTCATCATCCGCAACGGCGAGAACATTTCTGCCAAGGAAGTCGAGGACCTGCTCGCCGATCATCCCGGCATCGCCGAAATCGCGGTTGTCGGGCTGCCGGACGCGCGCACCGGGGAGCGGGCGTGCGCGGTCATCGTGCCCAAGGGCGGGTCGGCGCCGGACGTCGCCAGCCTGCTCGCGCTCCTACAGAGCAAGGGCGTCGCCAAATTCAAAGCGCCAGAACAGGTGGCCGTCTGGGATGAGCTGCCCAAGAACGACGCGGGCAAGATACTCAAGCATCGGATCCGAGCAGTGCTGACAAAGATGGATGGGTGAGATGCAGGTCGCAGTCGTCACGGGTGCAAGCAGCGGCATCGGCTTGGGATGCGCAACGAAACTCGCCGAGATGGGCATGGCGATCGTCGGCGCGGGCCGCGATGAGAAGCGACTGACCGAACTGGAAAAGGCCGTCGGCGATCCCGCGCGGGTCGCGACCATCGCCGTCGACCTGACCCAGGACGACGCGCCGCAACGCATCGTGAACCTCGCGGTCGACCGCTGGGGTCACATCGACTTCCTGATCAACAACGCCGGAGTCGGCAGCCCAAAGCCGCTGCACGAAACCGACGACGAAACGCTGGACTACTTCCTGGGTTTGATGTTGCGGGCGCCGTTTCGGCTCGCACGCGACGTGCTGCCCCACATGGGCCCCGGATCGGCGATCATCAACGTCACGTCGACCTTCGCCGTCGTCGGCGGGCTGCGCGGCGGTGCCTACTCCGCCGCCAAGGGCGGGCTGACGGCGTTGACCACTCACATCGCCTGCCAGTACGGGGCATCCGGCATCCGCTGCAACGCCGTCGCCCCCGGGGTGACGGTAACGCCGATGGTGGAGAAGCGCCTGCAGGACGAGCGATTTCGCAAGATCAACACCGAGATGACACCGCACCAGCGGCTGGGCACCATCGACGACATTGCCAGCACCGTCGCGTTCTTGTGCTCGCCAGGCGGAAGTTTCATCAATGGGCAGACGATCGTCGTCGATGGCGGATGGAGTTCGACGAGATACCTGTCGGAATTCGCGTTGACATCGCAGTGGATCGAGCGATGAATCTGTTTGCGATGCTCGATCAGGCCGTAAGCCGGTTCCCCGATCGCGGCGCCGTGTATCGCGGGAATCGCCGCGTGTGGACGTGGCTTGAGTTGCGCGACCGGGCATTGCGTCTGGCCGCGTCGATCCGGCAGCAGCATGGTGCGGGCGCTCGTATCGCGATCGCCACCCAGAACCGCCCCGAGATCATCGAATTGATGTTCGCGACCTGGGCCGCCGAATGCGCCGTCGTCCCGATCAACTACAAGCTGCATCCGCGCGAGATGGCGCAGATCCTCGACGATGCGGGCGCGGCAGAGGTGTTCGCCTCATCGACGATTGGCGCCGAGCTCGCGACGATTTCCAGGACACCGACGGAAATCATTGACTCCGAGGACTATTCACGACGACTCGCCGTCGCCCCGTCGGCGCCGCCGCAGACCGACCCGGCGGCGCTGGCCTGGCTGTTCTACACCAGCGGAACCACCGGACGATCCAAGGGCGCGATGCTGTCGCACCGCAACCTCGCGTCGATGACGGTCGCGCATCTTGCCGACATCGACGCTGCGGACGAGGACTGCAGCCTCATACATGCGGCACCGATGTCGCACGGCTCCGGCCTCTACGTGCTGCCGTACGTGCTGCGCGCTGCCCGCCAGGTGGTGCCCGAGTCGGGTGCATTCGATCCCGACGAGTTCCTCGATCTCTGCGAGCACCACCCGACAAGCAGCGCATTTCTGGCCCCGACGATGGTGCAACGGCTGGTCGACACGGGCCGCACCCGCCCGGCCAATCTCAAGACGATCGTCTACGGCGGCGGGCCCATGTATGTCGAAAGCCTGCGGAAAGCGATCACGGCATTCGGGCCGATCTTCGCGCAAATCTACGGGCAGGGCGAGTCACCGATGACCATCACCGGGTTGCGCGGCGTCGATCACGACTCGGACGACGACGCGATTCTGGGTTCCGTCGGCTATGCGCGGTCGGGAATGGAGGTCGCGGTGCTGCGCGCCGACGGCCGCCTGGCGCCCGTTGGCGAGATCGGCGAGATCGTTTGCCGCGGAGACGCGGTCATGAGTGGGTACTGGCAAAATCCCGACGCGACCCGCGCCACGCTCAAAGAAGGCTGGCTCTACACCGGCGACATGGGTTCGTTCGACGCGCGCGGTTTTCTCACGCTGCGCGATCGGTCGAAGGACGTCGTCATCAGCGGCGGGAGCAACATCTACCCCCGGGAGGTCGAGGAGGTCCTGCTCGAGCACCCCGGAGTCTGCGAGGCGTGCGTGGTTGGCACACCCGACGCCGAGTGGGGTGAGGTGGTGGTCGCGTTCATCGTCGGCGCGGTCGACCCCGCGGCGTTGGACGCGCATCTGTTGCGGCGTATCGCCCGCTTCAAACGGCCCAAGCGCTACGAATTCGTCGACGAGCTACCGAAAAACAGCTACGGCAAGGTGCTCAAGCGGGAACTGCGAGCCAGCTTGGCGCCCGGCCACGTCGGTTAAAGCGAGACATCAAAGGAGGCCGCAATGAAGTGTCGTGCCGCTGTGATCCGCGGGGTCGGCCAGGACTGGGAGATCCGCGAGATCGAGCTTGATCCGCCCCATGCCGGTGAGGTCCTGGTGCGGATGGCCGTCGCCGGAGTGTGCCACTCCGATGACCATTTGTTCACCGGCGACGTGGTGCCCACCCCCGAGGCGGTGGCCGCGAGCGGACAGCCCGCGCCGGACTGGTTCCCACTGCTCGGGGGTCACGAGGGTGCCGGCGTCGTCGAAGAAGTCGGGCCGGGTGTGACGACGGTGCGGCCGGGCGACCACGTAGCGCTCTCGTTCATTCCCGCGTGCGGCAGTTGCCGGTTTTGCGTGAACGGTCAGAGCTACATCTGCGACATCGGCGCGAGCCTGTTCGTCCGGGAGATGCCCACCGACGGAACCTGCCGCCGGCATCTCGGCGACGAAAACCTGTTGGCCTATGGCCAACTCGGCACCTTCGCCGAATATGCGGTGCTGTCGGAAAGGTCCGTCATCAAGATCGACGACGCGATCCCCTTCCACGCCGCGTCACTGGTGTCGTGCGGGGTCAGCACCGGCTGGGGCTCCGCGACGATATCGGCGGGCACCGAACCCGGTGACACCGTCGTCGTCATCGGAGCCGGCGGTGTCGGGATGAACGCCTTGCAAGGAGCGCGCGCCGTCGGCGCAAAATATGTCGTCGCGGTGGATCCCGTTGAATCCAAGCGGGATTCGGCCAAGATCTTCGGTGCCACCCACACCGCCGCCTCCGCTCAGGATGCGATACCGCTGGTCAAAGAGATCACCGCCGGCGTCATGGCGGACCGCGTCGTCGTCTGTCCCGGTGTTGTGCATGTCGACTTGATCCCGTTGGCGATGACGCTGCTTCGCAAAGGCGGGGTCTGCGTGCTCACCGGCATCACCCCGTTCACCGAGCCCCCGGTTGGGCTAGTCCTGCAGGAGATGACGGTGTCGGCCAAACAACTCAGGGGAGCGCTGTACGGCGGGATGAATCCGCGCACCAGCGTGCCCATGCTGTTGTCGTTGTATCAGGCAGGCGCAGTGAAACTCGACGAGTTGGTCACCCGCCACTACCAGCTCGACGAGATCAACGAGGCGATGACGGACCTCCGCGAGGGCCGCAACATTCGCGGCATCATCGATTTCGCCACCTAACCGGACTCGAAGTGACTCCGAATTCCGGCCAGCATCTTGATGTGCGCCTTGACCCCCTCACGGATGGTCACCCCGGCCAATAGCCGCGGGGCGGTTATCCCTATCCGCTCGGTGACCCGGGTGCCGCCGTCCACCGGCTCGAAACTCACCGTGCCACGTAACCGCACCCCGGGTGACTGATCGGCCTCGGTCAGTACATCGCCGCTGACGGGCACTCGCAGCCGGGCCTGATAGGTGGTCCGTATAGTTAACGGCCCCAAAGGGATTCGATCGACGACCCGGTAGGCCTGCTGGTAGCCATCCTGGGTTTCGCTGCGGGACACCGTTTCCACAGACACGATCAGCGGGTGCACCAGCTTGATGTTGTTCAGGTCCACGTAGAAGTCGCGCACGGCGTCGGGCGGCGCGGGCACCTGCTCGCTCAGCGTCCGGTCGGCGTGGACGGTCCACCAGCTCATAGCTAGAACCTAGCCTTGCGACCACGCCGCGCTTACCGTGGACTGGTCAGCGTCGAGCGAGCGGAGACGACATGGGCAGCGTGACTGAAGTCGGCACCGGCATCGTGGAGCGGTACCTGAAATGCCTGACCGACCACGATTGGGACGGCCTGGCCACCACCATCGCCGATCAGGGCCTGACCCGGGAGGGCCCGTTCTGCGATCTCATCGAAGGCAAGGCGCACTACCTCGCCTACCTGCGCAAGGTTCTCACCACTCTGCAGGGGCACCGGCTTGAGGTCCGGCGAGTCTCGCACGTGAACGACCGGGTGTCATACGTCGAGTTGACCGAGTCTTTCGAGATGGACGGCATGGCGGTCTCGTGGCCGGAATGCCTCCTGTTCGAGAGTGACGACGACGGGCTGATCTCTCACGTCAGCGTGTTTTTCAAGCAGCGCGGAGCCGACAAGGCCTAGCGGTGATCAAAGGACTATTCCCTCACCCGCGGAATTGACCTAACGTGTCAGAGGTGGAGTCACACGGAACCCCGGAATTGGTGCCCGTCGAAACATTGCATTCGGGCGATCCGATCACCGATTGCGGCCAGCGGTACATAGTTCTCGAATCGAAATCCTTCGGCGATAGCTGCGTGGTGCTCGAACTCGAGTCCAGAGTGGACCATCAGCTGCAGGTCATCGAGAAATCGTTCCCGACCGGATATCACGTCGGCAGGGCGAACCACCGCATTTTGTAAACGAATTCACGCGTCGGAAAATAATGCGCGAGTAGCCGTTAGACGGCTACCGCGCATTTGTGTTATCCGGGCGCATAACACCATTTGAAATCCGCCGGGCGGCTAGCTTTTGCGCGGCGGCCGTTGGTCATTGGGATCGTTCGGGTCGGGTTCGCCGAACCATCGCGAGGGCTCGTGCTGGCCGTAGGCGTCATGCCAGTCCCACCACTCATAGGGTGCGGTCTGCGGGTAGCCCTGCGGCGAATCCTCCCAGGTTTCCTGCCGGCCCAGCGGCGTCATGTCCAGAAAGCTCCAGGTGTTGCCCAGCACCTCGTCCCCCCGGTTGTTGATGAAGTAGGTGCGGAAAACCCGGTCGCCGTCGTGGATGAACACGTTCGTGCCGTGCCACTCGTCCACGCCGAAGTCGACATCGAAGCTGTCGGTGAGGGTGTACCACGGCATCTGCCAGCCCATCCGCGCCTTCAGCCGCTCGACGCCGTCCTGCGGCGCCCGCGAGGCGAACACCAGCGTGGCATCGCGGGCGTTGAGGTGGGCCAGGTTCCCAATATGGTCGGCGATCATCGAGCAGCCGCGGCAGCCATGATCGGGCCAGCCGTCGATGTCGGGCCCGACGAAGGCGCGGTAGACGAGTAGCTGACGCCGGCCCTGAAAGAGGCCCAGCAGGTTGACTTTTCCCTCGGGCCCCTCGAACTCGTAGTCCTTGTCGACAGCGAGCCACGGCATCCGCCGTCGCCGCGCGGCGAGCGCGTCATGCGCGCGCATCACTTCCTTCTCCTGCACCAGCAGCCGCTGATGTTCGGCCGCCCACTCCTGGGCCGACACGATCGGGGGTGTGTCCATGGTGTTGTCCGCCTTTCTTTTTCTCCTGGTTCAGGTCAGCTTCAGTTCAGCCAAGACAGACCCGACGCGGTGAGCAGGTAGGCACCGTGCTGCCCGGGATCGCCACCGGCGATCGCCAACACCGACGTGCCGACCTGCTCGGCAGTAAGTGCGGGTCCCGCCGCCTCGACGAAGGTGTCGACGTCGACGCCTTGCCGCTCGGCGTAGGCCGCGGCTGCTGCCGCCCCCAGGTCGGTCACCGCCGTCAGCCGCGGCAGCACGGACACGAAAGTGATCCCGAGGCCGCCCCGGTCCGACTCCCCGGCGCCGTAGCTGCCGATGAACCTGACGGTCGCCTTGGCGCCCGCATAACCACCGGACAGCGGCGACCCGTTGACCGCCGCGCCACTGGACATCAGGATTACCGAGCTGCCCGGCGCCAGCGGGCGCTGCAGCGCGTGGCGGGTCCAGTGAAACGCTTGCGCGACATCCACATTCCAGTTGGCGCTGAAGGTTTCCCAGCTCTGGTCCTGCAACGGGCTCATCTGGGGGGCCGACCCGGCGCACAGCACCAGCGTGCGCGGGGCGTACTTATCGATGAGCTGGCTCGCCGTGTCCGGGTCGGCGGCGTCGGCGACCACGGGGAGGAAGGCGTCGCCCAGCGCACCGCGCACCTCATCGAGTTGGGCAGCGGTACGCGCGACACCGACGACCTCAGCGCCGGCTGCTGCCAGAGCGGTCGCGATAGCGCGACCGAATCCGCGGCTCGCCCCGGTCACGATCGCTGTGCTGCCGGCAATGTTGTCGGTGTGGGTCTGCGTGGGCCGGTTCATATCCGTACTCACTTTCCTCTGGATGGCTAAAACCTTCTACAAGTTCAGATACGGCGCATCGACCGAATTCATCGCCGCAGACCGATGAATTTTGCGGCCCCGATGTCTCTGTACTGGAGTAGCGTCTCGGGCCATCCGGGACCGACTCCCCGATAGGAGACCGACCGTGCCGGCTCAGCAGGATTTCATCGAGCAGGCGGCGCCGTTTCGTGCTGAGTTGATCGCGCACTGCTACCGCATGCTCGGCTCGGTGCACGACGCCGAAGACCTGGTCCAGGAGACCTACCTGCGCGGCTGGCGCGGCTACCAGGCATTCGAGGAGCGTGCGGCGCTGCGGACCTGGCTGTACCGGATCGCCACCACGGCGTGCCTGCGTGCGCTGGAAAACCGCGCCCGGCGCGTGCTGCCGGCCGGCCTGGGTGACAGCTCGGTTGACCCGGACACCGATCTCGGCGCCGACGCCGGCGCCGGCGCCCATCAGTGGTTGGAGCCGATCCCCGACACGCACGTGTTCGCGACCCCGGAAGACACCGTCACGGCGCGGCACAGTGTGCGACTTGCCGTGATGACGGCCCTGCAGGAGCTTCCCGCGCGTCAGCGCGCCGTATTGATTCTGCGCGACGTCGTACAGTTCAGCGCCGCAGAGGTTGCCGAACTCCTCGAAACCACACCCGCCTCGGTCAACAGCGCCCTACAGCGGGCGCGGGCCCGGCTCGCCGAGGTGTCTCCCACCGAAGACGACGCGGCCGAGCCCGACGACGCCAAGCGCCGCGAATTGCTCGACCGCTACTGCGCGGCATTCGAAAACGCCGACATGGCCGCACTCACGGAGCTGCTGCAGACCGACGTCAAACTCGAAATGCCGCCGCTGCCGGTCTGGTTCACCGGCCGAGACACCGTGCTGAAATTCCTTGCCGCACGCGCGCTTACAAAAGCCGGCGACATTGTCATGGTCCCCACTGCCGCGAATGCCCAACCCGCCGTGGCCGAGTACCGGCGCACCGCCGGCGTCATGCGGGCCCACTCGATACACGTCCTCACCCCAGGTGCCGCCGGTGTCGCCGCCATCACGGTCTTCCTCGACCCGGCGTTGTTCGCAGCGTTTGATTTGCCGTCAAGCCGGTAACCTTGCCAACGGGACGCAATTACACCCGCTGGTAGCACGGCAAAATCCCACCCACCAGAGCCGTTGGTGTCATCGCACGGCCTGCCTTCGGGCGCACATGTAGACAGGTCCCCGACACCCCAGGATTATTAGCGCGACAGACGCATTTGAAGGATGGCCGAATGAAGATCCCGGGTGTAACCAGCGTTGTCGCTGGTGTCACCGGCGGAGCGGCCCAGATAATGAAAGCCGGCGTGTCCACTGCGGCGGGCGCTGCGGGCGCGGTGCAACTACTGGCAAGCCCGGTAGTTGAACTGGCCGGCCCCGTGGTGCAGTCGATGGCCAACTCCACCGGCCGGGCACTCGGGATCAACATCTCCCCCAACGGGTCCCCTGATCTCATCGCGCCTCCGGTGCGCTGGCAAAGCGGGCAGCGGGTACATCTGGACCTCGACCCGTTGCTGCCATTCTCGCGCTGGTACGAGTACTCGGCAGTCGTCGAAGAGCCGGTTCGCCGGATTCCCGGAGTGGCAAAGGCCCACGTCGAGAGCTCACTGGGCCGGTTGGTGGTCGAACTCTCCGACGACGCGGACAACGACGCCGTCGTGGCGGACGTACGGTCGACGGTCGCGACCATTGCCGCCGACTTGACGTCCTCGAAGTCCGAAACGGCGCCGCGTACCGCGCCCTTCGCTGACCCGGCTAACCCGCTGGCGATTCTGGTGCCGCTCACCGCGGCGGCCATGGATATGGTCGCGATCACTGCCGCGGTCACCGGCTGGGTGACCCGACTGCCCGCCGCACCGCAAACCACCCGGGCCGCCGCCGCCCTCCTCAATCATCAGCCCCGAATGGTGTCGATCCTGGAGTCGAGGCTGGGTCGCGTGGGCGCCGATATCACGCTCGCTGCCGCGACGGCCGCCGCCAACGGGCTGACCCAGGCGGTTGGCACACCGCTGCTCGACATGACGCAACGGACCCTGCAAATCACCGAGGCGGCCGCGCATCGGCGCGTGTGGCGCGACCGCGAGCCGCACCTGGCCTCCACCGACCGGCCGCAAGCTCCAGTGGTCCCGGTCATCTCATCAGCCGGGGCCAAGTCGCAGGTGCCGCGGCACAGCTGGGCGGCGGCAGCGGCGGGTGAGGCGTCGCATGTCGTGGTCGGCGGAGCCATCGACGCCGCGATGGACAAGGAGAAAGGCTCAATCGCGGGTCCGGTGGAGAGCTACGTCGATTCCGCGGCGAACGGGTCGTTGATCGCCGCAGCGAGTGCGCTGGTGGCCGGTGGCGGTACCGAAGACGCCGCCGCCGCGATCGAAGCCGGGGTGCCCAGAGCGGCGCACATGGGCCGCCAGGCGTTCGCGTCCACGCTGGGTCGCGGCCTGGCCAACGGCGGCCAACTGGTCCTCGATCCGGGCGCGTTGCGCCGCTTGGACCGGGTGAAAGTCGTCGTCATCGACGGCGCGGCGCTGCGCGGTGATCATCGCGCCGTACTGAAATCGCTCGGTGATGCACCCGGCTGGGACGACGACCGCGTTTACGAGGTTGCCGACGCGCTCCTGCATGGCGAAGAGGCACCCGAGCCCGACCCCGATGAATTGCCCGCCACCGGCGCGCATCTGAGATGGGTTCCGTCGCAAGGCCCGTCGGCGACGCCCGCCCAAGGCCTGGAAAGTGCCGACCTGGTGGTCGACGGCGCAATCGTGGGCAGGGTCGAGGTTGGCTGGGAAGTCGACCCGTACGCCATCCCACTGCTGCAGACCGCGCACCGGACCGGAGCCCGGGTGGTTCTGCGTCACGTGGCCGGCACCGAAGACCTGACTGCCAGCGTCGGTGCGACGCATCCGCCCGGCACGCCTCTGCTGGGTGTGGTGCGCGACTTGCGGGCCGATCGCGGGCCCGTCCTGCTGATCACCGCGGTGCACCGGGATTTCGCATCGACCGATACGCTGGCCGCGTTGGCAATCGCCGATGTTGGTGTGGCCCTTGATGATCCACGTGCCGCGACGCCGTGGACCGCGGACATCATCACCGGCACGGACCTGGCTGATGCGGTGCGGATCCTGTCCGCGATTCCGGTAGCCCGGTCGGCCAGCGAATCGGCCGTACACCTCGCCCAGGGCGGTACCACGCTGGCCGGACTGCTGCTGGTCACCGGGAGTGGGCAACAGCGATCCACCAACCCGTTGAGCTTCCGCCGCTGGCTTAATCCGGTCAACACCGCAGCGGCCACCGCGCTGCTAGCCGGAACCTTCTCGGCCAGCAGGGTGCTGCGCCTGCCCGACCCCACCCCGCAGCCGCTCACCGCCTGGCACGCACTAGACCCGGAGATCGTGTACTCGCGGCTGGCCGGCGGTGCGCGCCCGTTGGCCGTCGAGACCCTGACGCCATCCTGGCGGCGGCGCCTCGACGACCTGTCCTACAGCCCGGCATTCGAGCCGCTGCGCGGACCGCTCCATAACGCGGCGCGGTTGGCCTCGGCGACCCGCGTCGAGCTCGCCGACCCGTTGACCCCGATCCTGGCGGTCGGGGCGGCCGCGTCGGCCATCGTCGGCAGCAACATCGACGCGCTGCTGGTCGGCGGCGTCATGATGGTCAATGCGATAACCGGTGGGACACAACGGTTGCGGGCCGAGGCGGCAGCCGCCGAGCTGTTCGCCGAACAGGACCAACTCGTGCGCCGCGTCGTCGTCCCGGCCGTGGCCACCACACGCCGGCGCCTGGAGGCGGCCCGGCACGCCACCCGCACGGTCACGGTGTCCGCCAAGTCGCTGCGGCCCGGCGACGTCATCGACCTGGCCGCACCGGAGGTGGTTCCGGCTGACGCGCGGCTGCTGGAGGCCGACGACCTCGAGGTCGACGAATCCTTCCTCACCGGCGAGTCGCTGCCGGTGGACAAACAGGTGGAACCCGTCGCCGTCAACGACTCCGAGCGGTCCAGCATGCTGTTCGAGGGCAGCACGATCGTCGCGGGCCACGCTCGCGCGATCGTTGTGGCCACCGGAGTCAATACCGCTGCGCACCGGGCGATCTCGGCGGTCGCCGGCGTCGAAACGGCGGCCGGAGTCCAGGCCCGGCTGCGCGAGCTCACCAGCAAGGTTCTGCCGCTGACCCTGACCGGCGGCGCCGCGGTGACAGCGCTGGCGTTGCTGCGCCGCGCATCACTGCGTCAGGCCGTCGCCGACGGCGTCGCCATTGCGGTGGCCGCCGTGCCGGAGGGACTGCCGCTGGTGGCCACCTTGTCCCAGCTCGCCGCTGCCCAGCGCCTGACGGCGCGCGGAGCGCTCGTGCGCTCGCCGCGCACCATCGAAGCCCTGGGCCGGGTCGACACCGTATGTTTCGACAAGACCGGCAC
Organism: Mycobacterium sp. Dal123C01; assembly: GCF_052566995.1. NCBI lineage: Bacteria > Bacillati > Actinomycetota > Actinomycetes > Mycobacteriales > Mycobacteriaceae > Mycobacterium > Mycobacterium sp. Dal123C01. Next base: position 1,083,045 of record NZ_CP199580.1, read on the forward strand.
TCTCACCGAGAACCGGCTGCGCGTGCTGTGCGCCGTGCCGCACGATGCCCGTCCGGGCGATCCATTCCCTGAAGCTGAGGATCCGCGATCGGCCCCAGTACTGCGGGCAGCCGCATGGGCGTCCACGCAGCCCCAAGAGGGACAGGGCCACGCGCACGCCACCGACGAGGCGATCATCACCGCAGCGAGTTTCCTTCTCACCAAGAACAATTCGGGATGGCAGGTGCTCGCCGAGGTACCGTTCGAGTCCAGCCGTGGCTTCGCCGCCACGATAGGTACCTTCAGTACGGATTCCAACTCGCCGGTTCTGATGCTCAAGGGCGCACCCGAGGTGGTTTTGCCGCGCTGCCGGTTCACCAACCCGGAAGCTGACCATGCGCACGCCGATGCGGTGGTACGCAGCCTCGCCGAACAAGGGCTGCGCGTGCTCGCGGTGGCGCGACGTCCGTGGCCCAACGGGACCACCCATGACGAGGACACCGACGCCGACGCCGTCGACGCCACCGCGCAGGACCTCGAGTTGCTGGGCTACGTCGGTTTGGCCGACACCGCGCGGGCATCGTCGCGGCCGCTTATCGAAGCGTTGGAGGCCGCCGACCGCAACGTGGTGCTGATCACCGGCGACCACCCGATCACCGCGCGCGCGATCGCCCGTCAGCTGGGATTGCCGGCCGACGCGCGCGTCATCACCGGCGCCGAGCTGGCCGGCCTCGACGAGGACGCCTGCGCCAAAGTGGTCGAAAACGTCCAGGTTTTCGCCCGCGTCAGCCCGGAGCAAAAGGTGCAGATCGTGGGCGCGCTGCAACGCTGTGGGCGAGTGACGGCGATGGTCGGCGACGGCGCCAACGACGCTGCCGCGATCCGGATGGCCGACGTGGGCATCGGGGTCAGCGGTCGCGGATCGTCGGCAGCCCGCGGGGCCGCCGACATCGTGCTGACCGACCGCGATCTGAGCGTGCTGCTCGACGCGCTGGTCGAGGGCCGCAGCATGTGGGCCGGTGTTCGCGACGCCGTCACGATCCTGGTCGGCGGCAACGTGGGCGAGGTGCTGTTCACCATCATCGGAACCGCGTTCGGCCAGGGCCGCGCGCCGGTGGGAACCCGTCAGCTGCTGCTGGTGAACCTGCTCACCGACATGTTCCCCGCGCTTGCGGTTGCCGTCACTTCCCAGTACGTCGAACCCGACGAAACCGAGTACGAAACCAAAGAAGAGGCCGAAAAGGCGCGTGCCGCACACCGGCTCGCGGTGCTGACCGGCCCCACCCCTTCGCTCGACGCCCCGCTGATGCGCCAGATCGTCAGCCGCGGTGTCGTCACGGCCGCGGGCGCGACGACCGCCTGGGCCATCGGGCGCTATACGCCGGGCAGCGAACGCCGGACGTCCACAATGGGATTGGCGGCATTGGTAACGACCCAGCTTGCACAGACACTGCTGACGCGCCAGCACAGCCCGCTCGTCGTGGCGACCGCGTTGGGCAGCGCGGGTGTCTTGGTCGGAATCATTCAGACCCCGGTGGTCAGCCAGTTCTTCGGATGCACACCGCTGGGACCGGTCGCCTGGTCGGGCGTGATGGGAGCCACGGCGGGAGCCACCGCTATCTCATGGCTGGCACCCAACTGGCTGAACAGGACGATCGGTGTCATCCAACCCAACGGCGAGCCCGGCGACGAGTGAGGCGTCGGCGCCTAGGTCGCCAGTTCCTTGCGGATGACCTTGCCGGCGGGATTGCGTGGAATGCTGTCGACGACGTGGATGTCCCTGGGTTGTTCGAAACGAGAAACCTTGCCCTTCAGATACTCCCGTAGCGCCGCCACCTCGATGCCACGCTGAGTGCGGGCAACGACGAACGCGGCCAGGCGCCGCCCGAACTGCTCGTCAGGCACCCCGACGACTGCGTTCTCGGCGACGTCGGGATGTTCGGCGAGTGCGTTTTCCAGCGCGCGCGGATACACGTTCTCACCGCCCGACACGATCATGTCGTCCTCGCGACCGACGATGTACAGCCGGCCCGAGTTGTCGAGATAGCCCATGTCGCCGGTGCTGGTCATGTGGTCGATGACGGTCTTGGCGCCACCGCCGATGTAGCCCTTGGTTGTCAGCTCACCGCCCACGAAGATACGGCCGGTAACCCGCGGTCCAACGGGCCTGCCGGTCTTGTCGAAGATGCGAACCGGGCAGCCCGCGACCGGTCTACCAACTGTATCGGGGGCATGGCGCAACTCGAAAGGTGTTGCCAAGGCCCCGATCCCGACCTCGGTGGAACCGTAGCCGTTGTAAAGGACATCGCCGTAAAAATCCATGAACCGGCGCGCCAGGCTGGGATCCAGCCGATCGCCACTGGATATCACGACCTGCAACGCCACTGGATTGCGCGCACGCACACGTTGCGGCAGATCCATGATGCGCGCCAGCATGATCGGAACCACACTCAACGCATCGGCACGCTGCAGCGACGCCTGCGCGAGCGTGGCCTCGGCATCAAAGCGCCGATGGGTAAGGACCGTGCCACCCAGGCTGACGGTGAGCATCAACATGCCGAGGCCCAGGCCGTGAAACATCGGCACGGCCACCGCGATTCGCGACCCGACGCGCAAGCCGGTGCGCTCGAGAATGGTCATACCGACGCCCACTCCCGAACTCATTCTCGGCATCCGCGGCACGCCCTTGGGCTTACCGGTAGTCCCCGAGGTCAGCAGAATGAGCCGGCCGGACTCGACGACGCGGGGTCGTGGCGCGCCCGGCTGGATCTGCACGGTTGCCGGATCGATCACTGGAATTGATGGCCCGGCATCGTGGACCTGTTCGGCAAACTCGTTGTCGCAGAACATTGTTGTCACCTGATGCGCGCTCAGCGCGTCCGCGAGAGCGGTGGTGCGAAACTCCGTATTCACCAGCACCACGTCCGCTCCGACCAAGGCGGCTGCGAACACTGCCGTCGCGAAGTCGCGACCGTTGCGGCACATGATCCCCACCGCCTCGCCCGGACCCGCACCGCCGCGGACAAGCTCGCGTGCGAGCGCCTCGGTCTTGGCTTGCAGCTCGCGGTAGCTCAGCGCCCCGTCGTCGTCGATGATCGCCGTGCGCTCCGGCCAGCGAGCCGCCGCGACGGCCGGCAGCGTAGCGAGATTCGTGCCACCGCGAAGCACCTCGCGGATAAGCCGCAGCACCGCGATCGGTGTGGGCACACTCAGCAGCCGCGACGACGCCAATGCCCGGGCCGTCGTGACGACCACGCCGTCGGTCATCGCTCGTCGTTTCGCGCGCCGGATTCGGCGAAGAACCGGCGATGCCACAGCCGGGCTGCCCAATCTGCCGGTCCGGCCAACAGCACCGAAGCCAGCTCGGCCGGATACACCCAGGGCGGTTCGTTGGTGCGCGGGCGCTCGATGACGGCCTTGGCGATGGCGTCGGCGGCCTCCTCCGGGGATAGCCCGGGCAGGCGGCCCAGGATCGGCGTCGGTGCGATCATCCGGGTCCGGACCAGCGCGAAGTAGACCGACGTGACCTGCACACCGTCGGCGTGCAGTTCGGGCGCCACGCTGCGCAGCCAGCGATCGAAAGCGCCCTTAGACGCCTGGTAGGCGCCCCATTGCGGCCCGGGGACCACGCGCACGCCGACACTCGAGACGTTCACGATCTGGCCGCCGCCGTTTTCTCGCATGGCCGGCAGCAGTCCCAGGAGCAGCCAAATCGGGCCCAGGTAGTTGATGTCGATGGTGCGCTGGAAGTCGTGTGGGCGGTCGTACTGGTGATGCAACGACCGGCGCAGCGACTTGCCGGCATTGCTGACGACGATGTCGAGCGGGCCGTGGTTCTCGGTGATCTGCTTGGCCAGGACGTGGACGGCGGCCTCGTCGCTCAGATCCGTCGGGTAGGCGACCGCCTGCCCGCCACCGGCGTTGATCGCCGCCGCCAGATCGTCGAGCCGCTCCGCCGATCGGGCGACGACCAGCACTGTCGCTCCTGCCGCGGCCAGCCTGCGGGCGGTCGCCTCTCCGATTCCGTAAGACGCGCCGGTGACCAGCACCGTCTTGCCGGAAACGGCGCTGCGCAGCTTGTCGGGGTCCGACACCCGCGCCGGGTTGGCCAATCGGTCTGTCACCGTCTTAAAGGCCTGGCCTATCAAGTTCACCTTCACACCGCATTCACCGAGCTGGCGTGCTGAGTCCTGATGCAGCGCTGCTTTCCCAACGCTTCGTGACTCGTAACCTACAGCTACCAGACCACCCGCACAGCCCGAACCCCTGGTCCTGGCTAATCGGTGCGAGTCGGGGTTGATGCGGGTAGCGCCGCGGCGTTAGTTCACGGTTCTCGGCGGTCGGCCTCTGAGGCGACTTCTTCTGCCGCGCCCGAGGTTTCGTCGCAAGGGTCCTTGTGCCAATCGCCGAACGGGTCCGGGTAACCGCTCCACTCCCGCGGAGTCGCCATTTCCTGGTCGGTGAGCAGCGCGCCGTGCAGGGCGTCGAGAATGTCGGGGGGCTCTGCGCCGCAGACCAGCACCGTCATCGCGGTGTGCCGGTCGCCGAACCGGTGTTCCCACTGCAGCTCGGCGAACAGGCGCCGTTCCGCGTCGGCATTGGCCGCCTCCCGGGCGGTCATGGCCGCCAGCCACTTTCCCGCGCAGGCGACCCGCAAACCGCCGCCGGCCGATTCCAGCCACATGACCTGGTCGGGTCGACTGGCCAGCCACAGCCGCCCACGGGTGCGCACCACGCCACTCAGCAGCAGATCCACCGCGGCATGCAAGCGCTCAGGGTGAAACGGGCGGCGGGCATTGAACTCGACGATGCGCACCATCTCGTCGGCGACCAGCGGCGGGCTGCCGGCCAGCAGCCATCCATGCGGATGATCGCTGCTGCCGCGTCGCGAATCGTCTTCCAGGTTCGCCAGCGCCATCTCGACGCGGTCGAGCCCCACGGTGATTCGCGCCCGCGGAGCAAGTCGACGCAGGACGGCCAGCGTCACGGGTTCCGGGCGGGTCAACACCAGCAGGTCGGCGAACTCCGCTTGGTTGACGACGACCTGGGCCATCGTGCGCCCGTCCGGCAGACCATCACCCTCGAGTGCGCGGGTGAGCCAGTTGTCTGAGTCGATGCATGTCACCACCCCGGCGATCGCCACGTCCAAGGCGGCCGGGCCGTCGGGATATCCGGGACCGACGCGCACCCGGACGTGATTGATCGCGACGCAGATGGGTTCGGGTTCGAGCCAGCCGGTCAGATGCACGACGATGCGCTCGATCGCGTCGTCGCGGGCCAGCCTGCGCAGCAGTGCGAGCAGGTCGTTGCGAACGGTGCAGGCCACGCACCCGTGTGCCAACTCCAATGCGTCCTCGGCGGTCGTTAATTGGCCATCGCGCAACGTGATCGTTGTCCGCCGCACCACGTGGCCGTCGAACCGGTGCTCCACGACCACTGTTCCGGGCCGGCGTAACAGACCGCCCGTCACCGCGTCGGTGTCGCCCTGACCTGCTACCAGCACCACCGGGGTCCGCATCCTCGCTCCTTATTGCAAACGATTGTCAATAACGCTTAAGTCACGGTACAGTCCCTGGCGGACCTTGTCGAAAATGATTTTCAATAAACGTATGCCGCGAAGAGGAGGCGTCATGCCCATGCACTGTCAGGTCACCGGCCGCACAGTCGGTTTCGGCAACTCGGTGTCGCACTCGCATCGCCGAACCCGGCGGCGATGGTCGCCCAACATCCAGACCAAAACGTATTACCTGCCGTCGGAGGGCCGGCGCCTCACGTTGCGCGTGAGCGCCAAGGGAATCAAGGTCATCGATCGCGACGGCATCGAGGCCGTCGTTGCCCGGCTGCGCCGGCAAGGCCAGCGCATCTGATGGCGCGCAACGAGATTCGGCCCATCGTCAAGCTGCGCTCCACCGCGGGCACCGGCTACACCTACATCACCCGCAAGAACCGGCGCAACGACCCCGACCGGCTCACCCTGAGGAAGTACGACCCGGTGGTCCGCCGCCACGTCGAGTTCCGGGAAGAACGCTGAATGGCCAAGAAATCCAAGATCGTCAAAAACGACCAGCGCCGCGCGATCGTCGAACGCTACGCGGAGCGCCGCGCCATGCTCAAAGAGATCATCCGATCACCCGCAAGCACTCCCGAGCAACGGCTGGCCGCTCAGCAAGCGCTCGCCCGCCAGCCTCGCGACGCCAGCGCGGTGCGGGTACGCAACCGCGACTCGGTCGACGGTCGTCCGCGCGGGCACCTGCGCAAGTTCGGGTTGTCCCGGGTGCGGGTGCGCGAGCTGGCGCATCAGGGGCAACTACCCGGCATCCGCAAAGCGAGTTGGTAGATGGCCGGCAAATCGAAACGCCCAGCCCGGCCCGCAGCACGTCAGCCAACGGAGAAAAAGAGGAACCTGCTGGCCGGCCTCGATATCAAAGCTGTTGACTACAAAGACGTCACGACGTTGCGGATGTTCATCTCCGAGCGCGGCAAGATACGATCCCGCCGCGTCACCGGCCTGACCGTTCAGCAGCAACGGCAGGTGGCCACCGCGATCAGGAATGCCCGCGAGATGGCGCTGTTGCCCTACGCCAGTGCTCGCTAGTCACGAATGAAGCCCTTGTTGCGCATCAGGAAGTCCGCCAGGAATCCGTCGTGCGGGATTTCGGGTGCGCCGTAGAACGTCGGGTGGTTTCCGCGGTAGACGTTGCTGACCGTTGGTTCGCCGAGCAAGGCGTCGATCAGATCGTCGTCGCCGGTAATCGCGTTGATTACCAAGGATTGTCGCAGCGGGCCCAGGCCGGCGGCGCGCGACCACGGCGACACCCACACGCAGGGGAACGGCAGTTCGATGTTGAGCCTATCGACGTCGGGTGCGGCCAGCAGATGCACCGCCGGACGCAGGGCGGCACAGCCGTCGCCCACTGCGGCGAAGACCTGATCGGCGCCGAGCAGCGGGGTCGTGCCCGCGGCCTTGGCCGCCAGATGCTTCGCCAGCGCCTGCGCCTTCTCGACGGGCTGAGTGGGCAGGATCGCGCGCTCGTCCTCGGTGGGCAGCGGCTCGATCGTCGCCAACCGGTCGGCGATCGCCGCAGCCAGCGGGGCCGGATCGCCTTCGTAAAGGACTGCGGTGGTGTTGACGCACGCCATGCCACCCAGATTGGCGATCGAGTCGACGATCAGGTCGAGGTAGTCACGCCAATCGCGGTCGGCGGTGATCAGGATCTTGGCGCGCCCCGGTCCGTTCACCATCACCGTCGGATCGATGGCGTATTTGTCCACGACATCCTGGCCGCCGTACACCATGGCGAGGTCGGCCGACCGGATGATCTCGTCGGCTCCGCTATGGTCGGTGGGCAGATAGACCGCATCTTCGGGACGAAATCCCGCCTGGCGCAAGGCGTTAACGAGTCGATGGCCGGTGAGGGGTTCGCGCCGCGATGGGCGCACCGCGACCCGGTAGCCCAGGGCAAGCGCCTGGGGCCACAGGCCGTGCACACCCGGACCGTTTCCCGCGGCGTGCACGGCGAACACTTCACCGCGCCGCGTCCAGACCGCACTGCCGTCGCGGGTGCGTTCCTCCCGCCAGTCGCGGGCCGCGCCGACCGGCTGGGCTGGGCGCACCGCGTCGAACGCGCTGCCAACGGCGTCGGCGACGTTGCGGGCTCCGGCGCGGGTCACCGCGATCGGCACCCCCGAAATCCGGCTGGCCAGTTCGACATAGGCGTCGAAGTCCAGGCCACCGATGGTCGCGGTCCGGAAGATATCGGCCGCATTGGCCAAAGCCTTTTCGCGCTGCGCGACCGGCAGCGGTGCGACCTTGCGTTGCGCGCCGACGGTGCGCGATACGTACAGGGGCGGCACCATGCTCAACTCGACGACCGGCACTCCGGCTGTGCTGGTGACAATCTCACGGTTACGGGTCCGATACTCGCCACTGGGCCCAAGTGCGTCGACGAGCACTAAATCAGTGGTGACGCTTGGTATTTCGCTCACCACTTCAGTACACGCCTTCGATGACGGCCTCGCCCTCGAAGGTGGACACCGGCCGCACCGCACTGACCGAATCGCTGAGTTTGCTTGCGGGCCCGGGCATTCGGATGGCCATGTCGCGTTCCAGGTTATTCGGCAGGAACATGCCTTTGCTGACGTGGTTCATCACCACCTGGCCGAGCTCCCCGTAGGGCACCTGCTCTCCGGTGTCGGGGTCGATTACCCAGAACACCACATACGGTGTCCGCGGGTCGAAAACGAGTGCCTCGCCATCGGTTCGGGTGACCGCCTGCGAGAGAATCATGGTGCTACCGAAGGCCATCGTGATCGTCGTGTCCGGGAAGATGTCGCGCAGCAGGTCCAGCGTGTCGGCGTCGACGTGGGCGCCGCTGAGCAACAGGTAGCGAATCTTGGCGTTTACCAAGTCCACCACGTCGTCGTTGCGGGCAATCGCTTCGAGCAACGGCGGAGTGGCATGCAGGTTCGCGACGTTCTGCGTCTGCAGAACGTGTACCGCCTGCTCGAGGACGTGGTCGACATAGGCCGCCACTTCCGCGGCGGCATTGCGCGCGGCGATCTTCTTCACCCAGCGGGGATCGATGTCGATCGCGTGGAACGCCGAGCCGAGCCGCTCGGCGACCAACCGCGAGAAATAGCCCACGCCGTGCGGGCCGCTCGGCATCAGGCACAGGAAGCCCTGGCCCCGCTGGAAGCCGCCGGTGGCAAAGTCCTCGGTTTGCCATTCGATGACTTGTGCAACCCAATCCGGAAGCTGCGCAGTCCGTTTCGGCGCCCCGGTAGTGCCGCCCGATTCGAATATCTGCGGTACCGGTGGCGGTGCGCCGTATCCCCTCGGTATCAGTTCCTCGATCGGCACATTGCGCAGCTCGCTGAGCAGATTGGGAAACAACCGAAGATCCCTGAAGGTTTTGATATCGGTCAACGGCTCGAAGTCCAGCGTCTTGACGGTCCGTAGCCAAAAAGCAGAGCCGGTGTCCTCGCCGAAGTGCCAGGCGATCGCCGCACGCAAATAGGCCTCGGCGTCTTCGACCGGTACCGATCTCGGGACGTCCAACAACGAAAAGTCGATATCGGCCATGTCATCGATCCTGTCGCATGCCGGTCCCGCCCGCCACGCAGCCTCAGGTCTCACCGGGCATACAAGGACTGAACGTTAGCCTCTGCCGCGGCGAATTCTGGGTTACCGCAAGGTTTTCACTTGTCCGCACCCCGCTGCCAGGCCGTGATCGCCTCGTTGAAAGCGGGATAGATGTCCTGGTAGGTGCCGTCGCGTTCGGCGAACCGGAAATTCTTGACGCGCTCCACCACGATCTCATCGGGCGCCGGCTCCGACTGCAGCAGGGCCATCGTCTCGGCGACATAGTCGTCCAGCGGCATCGCCCTCGGGTCGAATCCGCGCTCGCCCTGCAGCGCGGTCTGCACATGCGGCGGAATGATTTCGATGACCCGGATCGCGGTGTCGCGAAGCTGGAAGCGCAGCGACTGCGTGTAGGAGTGCAGTGCTGCCTTGGCGGCGCAGTAGGTCGGCGTGAGCGCACTGGGCATGAATGCCAGGCCCGAAGTCACGTTGAGGATCGCCGCGTGCGGCTTTCGCAACAGCGCCGGAAGCAGAGCCGAGATAAGCCGGATCGGGCCCAGCAGGTTGATCGCGATGCTTTGCTCCGCCAAGCCGGCGCTACTGGCGGTGAGGTCCTCGACGCGCTGAGTGCCGGCGTTGTTGACCACGACGTTGAGTTCCGGGTAGCGGTCCGTCAGCTCGACGGCGAACCGCCTGACGTCGGCCGCGTCCGATTGATCCAACGGCAGGTAGTCGATGCCCGGGTTGTCCGCTACGACGGCTTGCAGCAGCTCACGACGACGGCCCGCAATCACTACCTGGTTGCCGAGCCGGTGCAACGACTCCGCCAATCCGCGGCCGATTCCGGTGCCGCCGCCAGTGACCAGCACGGTATTGCCCGTCATTTGCATCGCTGTGCTCCTTACGCTTGGACCGACGTAGCGTAATGCCCCGATATGCCTCGGGGTAACCACCAGTTTCCGCGCGAGTCACCAACACGTCGTCAGGAACCCGCGACGGCGTGCACGATCCCGCGAAGCCAGCGGTGGGAGGGATCGGTGTCGAGGCGTGGATGCCAGACCGCGTAGAACTGCACGTCGCCCAGCTCGCGGGGAGCGTCGAGTACCCGAACACGATCCGAGTCGGCAAACCGCGAAACCAGCCGAGCCGGAACGGTCAGCACCAGATCGGTGCCGGGCAAAATGCTCGACCCCACCACGTGGTACGGCATGGCGACAGCGACGCGACGAGCCGCACCGCGTGCCTCGAGCGCCAGATCTACCCAGGGCCGGCCCACGTCGATACTCAGATGCGGCCACCGCAGATACTGCGACAGCGACACCGACGTGCGACCGCTAAGTGGGTGTTCGGCGGCCACCACGCAGACGAACCGATCGGTGAACAGGTGCTGGCTGCTGTACCGGTCGGGTGCCGCGCTGCCGTAGATCGCCAAGTCGAGCGTCCCGGCGTCCAATTTGTCGAATGCACGCGCGTCGAGGGCCTCGCAGACGACCGTCGAATTCGGAGACTGCATCAGGATCCGCTGGACCAACGCGGGACCGAAGGCCGCGACGGTGTAGTCACTGACGGCAAGGCGAAACGACTGCGGCGTGGTGGCGGGGTCGAAGGTCTCGGTGGCGAACAGCTGATCCAATTCCGTTACCACCGTGGCTAATTGAGTTCTGATGCGCTCGGCGCGCGGCGTCAGCGAGTAGCCCTCGGAACCCCGAACCAGCAACTCGTCGCCGAAATGCCGGCGCAACCGCTGCAGGGCCCGGCTCATCGCGGGCTGGCTGAGCGCAAGGCGGTCGGCCGCCCGCGACACGTGGCGTTCTTCGAGCAACGCCTCCAGGGGCGGTAACAGATTCAGATCAACTCGATCGATATGCGTCTCAGGCATACTTCTAATACTAAATATTCATTTCACAAATAGGGGGATCGGGGCGCAGAGTCGAAGGGAGAGAAACAACCGAGGTAAGGAAAGCCGATGCGCTACATCGCCTTAGAGGAAGCGTTCTTCATCCCCGAATTGGCCGAGCGCCAGCCCACCACGGCGCACCAGCAGCTATGGAAGCGCATGCAACCGCAATACGCCGAGCGCTGCGCACTGCGGCTACCCGATTTCGCCGAATACCGGCTCGCGGAGATGGACGACGCCGGCATCGACATCCAGGTGCTGTCCCTGACATCGCCGGGTCTACAGGTCGACATCGGCGCCGAGCGGGCTCGCGACAACGCCCGGTTCGCCAATGAATACCTGGCGAAGGTCATCGGTGAACATCCGGATAGGTTCCGCGGTTTCGCCGCGCTGCCCCTACAAGACCCCGCAGCTGCCGCGGCCGAGCTGGAACGCGCCGTCACGCAGGACGGACTGTGCGGCGCGTTGGTCAACGATTGCGTGACCGGGCCCGGCGGCCGCTACCTGGACGCACCCGAATACGACGAGGTGTGGTCGGCGGCGGAATCCCTTGGCGTGCCGCTGTATTTGCACCCAGGATCGCCGCCGGCCGATCAGTGGCAAGTCATCGAGGGTCGTCCCGAACTGTACGGCGCGACCTGGAGCTGGGCCGCTGAAGTCAGTGGGCACGCGCTGCGGATCCTGTTCAGCGGGGTGTTCGATCGGCATCCGGGCGCGACGATGATCTTGGGGCACATGGGCGAGTTCCTGCCGTTCCAGCGCAGCCGACTGGACTCCCGCTTCGCGTCGACATCGTTCGCGGCGGCCAGCACGCTGCAGCGCGCACCGTCGGCTTACCTCGGCACCAACATCGTTTTCACCAACAGCGGCGTGTTTTCACCGGCGGCAATGCTCGGTGCCGTACTCGAGGTCGGCGCCGACGCAGTGATGTTCTCCATCGATTACCCGTACGAGTCCTCATATGACGCCGTCCGGGGATTCGAGCAGACGACGCTCAGCCCCGCCGACCGGGAAAAGATTGCGCACGGCAACGCCGAACGGCTGTTACGGATCGGCTAGGCCGGGCGGTTATGGAGCCCGCGCGGGTCGACACCCGCCCGGCGCCATGCCGCCACCGCCCACGTCGTGTAAAGGAACCAGAGCGGGAACCGGTTGAACACCGGGTTCAGCGCGCGCACGACGGCGGCGAAACGCTGAAATCGCTTCTCCTTCTTCGCATCCCATTCCAGCTGACACACCTCGCGCATCTGTGGCGGCATGGTCCCGACCAGCACGACACGGGTGTAGGCGTTCAGCGGCGCGGACACCATCTTCCAGATCGGCGTGGGGAGCCAACGCGGCCCCGGGATGCCTTTGCGGATGTAGCCGGTGCCGTACAGGACGGTCTTGTGCGGCACGAACCGCTCGAGCATGTCGTCCCAATACGTGACGAACTCAGCGTAGGTCTGCGGCTGGCCGCGGCCGCTGACGCCGTACAGGCTGTACCAGACCTTGCCTTCATTGAAGATCTGTTCCTTCTCCGCGTCCGTCAGCCGCCGGATGAACATGTCGGTGTTGTAGATGACCTGGTCGACGAAAGTGGCATGCGCCCAATAGAACAACTCGGGATTCAGGGCGTGGTACCTCGAGCCGTCGCTGATGGTGCCTTTGATCGGTTTGTGGAAGTCGCGCACCTTACGGCCCCACTCATGCGGGTCGTCGGAGTAGACGGTCTTCATCAATGGCGGCGCGGTTCGCTTGGCCCGACCCAATGTGTCGCTGAAGATCACCGAGTGATCGAGCACTCCCTGGGCGAGTTGCTCGATGCAGTTTTCGACACCGGCCACGCGCTGGAATCCGAAGAATTGTGTGCGGTGATCGCCGTAGAACTTCCAGATCAGAGAGTCGGGTCCCAGCCGCGGCGCGGCCTGGGCGATCTCGTCAACCAACAGGGGGACGGCTTCCCGAACACCGGTATCGAAACGGGCACCGGCGGTCGAGCCGGCCAACTGGTCATTCTGGGCGCTCATGCCCACCTCCCTGCGGCACGCACATCGTGAAGCACTGACACAAAAGTGTATCTTTGTTCCAAGCTACCAATTCTTGCGCCGAGATTGCCGTGAGGGTCGTGATCCATGCAGAACCGCAGCCTTGCCGGCATTCTCGACGAAAGCACCGATATCGACCGCGCCATTCTGGACACCGCGCGAGCGGTCTTCGAGACCTACGGCGTGCGCCGGGCAAACATCGAGGACGTCGCCGCCCGCGCCGGGGTCAGCCGCAGCACCATTTACCGGCGTTTTCCCACCAAGGACAAGCTGTTCGAACAGGTGGTGCGGCGCGAGGCCGAACTCTTCTTCTCCACCCTCGACGAGGCCACCAGCGGTTGTAACCCGCAAGAAGCCGTGATCGAGGCGTTCGCACTGGGCGTACGCCTGGTCCAGGACTCATCGCTGTACTCCCGGATCGTGGAAAGCGAACCCGAGCTGTTGGGCTTTTTCTCCCGATCGCACGTCTTCCCTACCGGCCAATTCGCCGACGGAATCGCCCACACCCTGCGCAGATGTGGAGCCGACATTCCCGAGACCGACCTGGCCAACATCGCCGACATTCTGCTGCGCGTCGCGCTGGGCATCATCATCTTCCCCACCGACCGGCTCGACATCTCGGATGATGCCGCCGTTCGGGAGTACGCGGCGCGCTATCTGGTGCCGATCATCGGCGACTTGTCATAGCCCTGCATTAGCCTGGTGACGTGGCGCCGGTTCCGCGGACTCGGTACGCCAGTTGCGGTGAGATCGACATCGCCTATCAGGTCTTTGGTGATGGCCCGATCGACTTGCTGGTGCTGCCGGGCCCACTAATTCCGATTGACTGTGTCGACAGCGAGCCGTCGATGTACCGCTTTCACCGTCGGCTGGCGTCCTTTTGTCGCGTGATTCGGTTCGACCAGCGTGGGATCGGCCTGTCGTCGCGGCTTCCTTCGCTGGACATGATCGGGCCGAGCTCCTGGGCACAGGACGCGGTCGCCGTGATGGACGCGGTCGGGTGCGAGCGGGCGACGGTCTTCGCCCCCGGATTCACTTCGCTGGCCGGGCTGGTGCTCGCCGCCGATTTTCCCGAGCGAGTAAGCAACCTGGTGATCTTCAACGGTGCGGCAAGGACGCTTCGTGGTCCCGACTACCCGATCGGCAGCGACGCGAGCGCCGCAGAGCCGTACACGACGGTCGGCGTCGAGCCGGATGCCGTCGAGCAGGGCTTCGACATGCTCGGCATCATCGCTCCTTCCGTGGGCGGCGACGACGCGTTCCGCGCGTGGTGGGACCACGCGGGCAACCGGGCCGCATCCCCGAGCATGGCTCGCCTCTTCATCGAGACCATTCGGCAATCCGACGTGCGCGACGCACTGCCGCGCGTTACCGCACCGACGCTGATCCTGCACCGCGACAATGCGGAGTTCAGTCCGATCGGGCACGGCCATTACCTTGCCGAGCACATCGCCGGGTCGCGCTTCGTCGAGCTACCGGGCGAAGATGCGCTGTACTGGGTGGGCGACACTGCGCCGATGGTCGACGAGATCGAGGAGTTCATCACCGGCGTCCGCGGCGGGTCGGATGCCGAGCGCCTGCTGACCACGATCGTCTTCACCGACATCGTCAGTTCGACCGAGCGCGCCGCCCTGCTCGGCGACGACCGCTGGCGCGACCTGCTGGACAACCATGACACCATCGTGCGTCACGAACTGCAGCGATTCTCCGGCCGCGAAGTCAACACGGCCGGAGACGGATTCGTCGCCACGTTCAGCAGCCCGAGCGCGGCGATCGCGTGCTCGGACGCCATCGTCGACGCGGTCCGGGTGCTGGGAATCGAGGTGCGGGTCGGGATCCACGCGGGTGAGGTGGAGGTGCGCGGCGGCGCCTTGAAAGACGACATCGCCGGCCTGGCCGTGCACATCGGCGCCCGGGTTGCCGCCCAGGCCGGCCCCAGCGAGGTATTGGTGTCCTCAACACTGCGCGACATCGTCACCGGATCGCGGCACAGGTTCACCGACCGCGGCGAGAGCGCACTCAAAGGGGTACCAGGCCAGTGGCGGCTGTACGCCCTGGAGAGCGAGCATTCGGTCGTCAAGCGTTAACGAAGGCCACATGCTCCGCGGGTCGAAGTGACCGGTGGCCGCGCGTAGGCTGCCGTAGGGGCTGTCAGCGTCGCGGCTCCCGGATTTCGCTGTACAGCTTGGTATTTGATCGAAGGAGTACGCATGACCGACGTGCATGTCTCGCTTCCTCCCGCGCTGCGCCGGGCGCTGGAACTACTTGCCGATCCGCCGGCGGATCCGGACGTCAGCAAGGGCTATCTCGATCTGCTCGGCACCGGATCCGAGGATGTCCCGAAGAACACCGGCCCGATCCAGGCGGCGTGGGCGTCGCCAATCGGGTCAATGCTCTACGACAACGCCCAGGCTTTCTCGCGGCGGCTGATCGCCGCGCTGCAACACCCCGCCGAATGGCTGGACGTACCGCCAGGCGGGACCGTGCTCGATGTCGGCTCCGGTCCGGGTACCGTCACCGCCTCGCTGGCGCGCGCTGCCGGCGAGGACGGACTGGCTTTGGGCGTGGACATTTCCGAGGCGATGCTGACCCGGGCCGTCCGCAACGAGGCCGGCCCGCACGTCGGGTTCATACGTGCTGACGCACAACGACTTCCACTGCGCGACAACACTGTCGACGCGGTGGTATCGATGGCCGTCTTGCAATTGGTTCCGAATCCGGCGGCCGCCCTCGCCGAGATCGCGCGGGTGCTGCGACCCGGCGGACGGCTGGCCGTCATGGTCCCGACAGCGGGGCGTGCCGCGCGGGTTTGGCAACTGCTGCCGAACGTCGGGGCACATCTGTTCGGCGAAGACGAAATCGGCGACATCCTGGAAGACAACGGCTTCGTCAGCGTGCGGGTGAAGAGCCTCGGCACGTTTCAGTGGGTGCGCGGTAAAAACGGTTGAGGCGCAGTCGCGCCGCTAGTCGTTTTTGAAAGCCGGGTGACCGCGTACCAGTAGCGGCAACAACGACTCGGGCGGCGCGATCCGGAAAAACGCCGAAGCGATCCGGTTGACCCGACCGGGGACGACGACGGCCTTGCCGGCGGCCAGCCCGTCGATTCCGGCCTGCGCGACCTTGTCGGCGGGAAGCCACATGATCCGCGGTAGGGCGGCTTCGGCTTCCTCTTTGCTGAAGCCCGCCGCCTCGCCGAACCCGGTGTCCACCGGGCCCGGACATAGCGCGGTCGCGGTGACGCCGGTGCCGCGCAGTTCACCGCGCAGGCTGTGGGTGTAGGACAACACGAACGCCTTGGCGGCCCCGTACGCGGCTTGGCCCGGCAGCGGCCCGAATGCGGCCACCGACGAGACATTGAGCACCGCACCCCGACGACGGTCGACCATGCCGGGCAGCAACCTGCTGCACAGATCGACCACGGCGGCCACATCGACCTCGACGAGGTTGATTTCCTGCTCGGGAACCGATTTCGCGACGCGTCCGAGAGTCGACAACCCGGCGTTGTTGACCAGGATGTCCGGAGTCAGCCCGAGTGCGGCGACCCGGTCCGGCAGGGCCGCCCGTTCGGATCGGTCGGACAGGTCGGCGGGCAGCGGGTGCGCGTTCGCTCCCAGACGTGCGGCGAGCTCTTCGAGGCGGTCGGCGCTGCGGGCCACCAGCACTACCTGATAGCCACGCCGAGACAGTATTGAGGCGAAATGTTCGCCGATACCCGATGATGCGCCGGTGACGATGGCGGCGCGGTCATTTCCTGGAGGTGGGAGAGCCATGCGGTGACCGTAACCCTCTTACTCGTAACGCTGGGCGAGCATGGCGAGGTTGTCCATCGACTCGCGCAGCATCTCGGCCGTCGTCGAACGCGCCTTCTCCAGCCGCTTCGCGTCGGTCAGCGCGGTGAAATCGTAGGTGTGGGTGACGTTGGTCAGTGTTGAGTTGATCTCGCTGAGCTCCCAGCGCCACAGATGGCCGGGCGGCGGCCTACCGGGTTCTGCTGGACGCCACGCGATCTTGGTGGCCTCGATGAACTCCACGACGTGGTTCTCCCGCACGGCACCGTTGGTCAACGTCGTCTTGAACACGTCACCGACTTGCCGCACGCGCTGCCCGGGAGCCGAGGAGGCGAGGTTGTTGTTGCCGTCCCAGCTCGGCTGGCTGGACGGCTCGGCGATGAGTTCGAAGATTCGCTCGGCGCTAGCCGACATGGCGCGCGTGGCGCTCACAATGCCTTCGGGATCCGTATCAGCCATGGCCCTATCCAAACATGTCACCCGCGACCAGGGTCGGCTGACTGCCGGCCCCGACCGCGGGTGACTTGCGTTTTGTCGGACCGCGAATCTCACCTCATTTGGAGCACTTCGACCGGCCCGGACAGAACCGATTTCACGCGGCGGCTGACATCATCGGCCAGCACCTCGGTGTCGCCGCGCTCGATGCCGTCGACAATTTCGCGCGCTACCTGGCGCGGGTCGGTCTTCGGCACGTCGATATGGCCGAACATTTCGGTGTCGGTGTAACCCAGGTGCACGCCCGTGACCAACGTGCTCTGCTTCTCGAGCTCGATGCGCAACGAATTGGTTGCCCCCCAGATCGCAGCCTTGGAGTCTCCGTAGCCACCCATGCCGCCAAGCCAGGACGCCACCGAATGGATGTTGATTAGCGCTCCGCCGCCGTTGTCGGCCAGGACCGGTGCGAACGCCCTGGCGACCCGAAGCGCACCGAAGTAATTGGTCTCGAACACTGCGTGAATCTCCGCGTCGTCACTACTGAGGAGCTTCGGCGCACCCGCGGTGCCGGCATTGTTGATGACGATGTCGGCATCTGATGCCGTAACGGCCAGCGCCGCAACGGAATCCGCCTTGGTGACGTCGAGCGCGACGCTCACGACGCGGGGGTCCTCGCTGGGCTTCGGTGTCCGCGCCGTGGCATAGACCTTCGCCGCGCCCCTGCGCAGAAACTCGTCCGCGATGGCCTTACCGAGCCCGCGCTGTCCGCCGGTAACGACGACGGTCGACCCCTTGATGTTGACCATGATCCGTACTCCTTGACTGAGGTGAACTACCTTTGCATCAGTCACGTTAGTTGCCATGCTCGACATAGTCAAGTAGCATTTGATTATGTCTGAATGGTCTGCCTCGGGTCGGCTGCCGGTCGCGTCGGCACCCGGCGGCCTGGGGCTGGTGCAAGATTTCCTGAACACGGTCAACGTGCAGGACTACGGCCCCGACTTCCTGGCTGACACCGCACTCGCGCGGGACTGGGCCGCCGCTGCCGTGCGGACGTGGTCGCTGCTGCGCGGCGTCGATGCCGAGCCGCCCACACTGGACGATGCGGACCTGTCGAGGCTTCGAGCCTTACGCGACACCATCGCCAAGATGGTCGCCGGAGAACCGCCGGACCAGACGGCCGCTGTTTCGGCCACTTTCGCGCTGTCGGACACCGGCGAGGTGCGGCTCGAACCCAGCGGTGGTGGCTGGCGCTGGCTGGCCTCGGCACTCTGGGCCGAGATCATGCTCGGCCAGCAGGATGGCACCTGGCGACGGGTCAAGCGATGCCACAACCACACGTGCGGGTCGACCTTCTACGACCGTTCGAAGAACAACAGCGGCGTATGGCACGACGTGAAGACGTGTGGCAACGTCGCCAATCTGCGGGCCTCGCGGGCGCGCCGGCGCGAACGTGAGCGCGCCGCCGAGGACAGCCGGCTCAACCCAGCGTCGGGAGCAAGTGCAACAGGACTCGAGCCGAACTGATCGCAACCTCTTGCGCGAAGAGGTTGAAGTCAACGCCCGAGTCGGCGCCGGCCAGATCGGACAGCGCGCGGACCACCAGCCAGGGGATGTCGAAGGCTTCGCAGACTTGGGCCAGCGCCCCGCCCTCCATCTCGATAGCGAGAGCATCGAAATCGTCGCGCAGCCGGGTGCGGGTGGACTCGCAGTGCAGGTACTGGTCGCCGGTCAAGACGGTGCCGTAGGTGATCCGAGGAGGCGTGTCGGTGCCGCCCGCCGCGGCCGGTAGCGCCGGAAGGGTGAATCCCTCGAGACGGCGTGTGACGCGATCGATGAGTTCGGGGTCGACCGGGTAGCCGAATCGGTCGGTCGCGTTGATGAACGGGATATGTCCGGGCTGGTAGGGCGCCAGCCGCTCGTCTTTGATGACCCCGAAATCGTGCTGCACCACTCGGTCGGCGATGACGATGTCACCGATGTGCAGTCGCGGATCCAGCCCGCCCGCGACTCCGGTGAAAACCATTGTGTGGCAACGGAATCTGTCGGCCAGCAGCGTTGCCACCAGCCCCGTGTTCACCTTGCCCATGCCGGCCGCGGCCAGCACCACCCGGTGCGCGCCGAGTTCGCCGGAATCGAAGGTGATGTGTGCGATCTGTTCGCGCTCGGCTCCCGACAGCACGCTGCGCAGATGAGCCCACTCTTGCGGGATCGCACAAATGATGCCGATCGTCACCGCGATCCGCTCGGACGCAACTCGAACTCCAATCGCCGGGCTCCGGCCCTGGCACCGCCGGCGATTGTATCGACCCCGTCAGGCGGTCAGCAGCGCTCGTCGCCTCTACGCATGACGCGCGAGTCAGCTACCTGCCCGCGTGACCTGGTTCTCCGCACAAGGTTCAATGCGTCACAGGCGCGCGCTTTGATCGGGGCCACTACGTCAAGGTTGGTAGCGCTCTGGTTGATCAAGTTCTGCAGTGTTGGCACAGTCTCGACCCCTCCTCTGTCGGCCTCGTCAGCCGACTTGTCAATTGGAACCCAGCTGTTTTACAAGTGTGCAGCAACTTGGTAAACGCTGAGATAATGCGGTTTGTGGCGTAGCCCACACCTCCGGTCTTCGCGGTCGCCCCGTCACGCATCCGCGGGCCACCGGAACCGCCCGGACCAGCGCTGATCGTGTCGAGAGGGCCACGCAGGCGCGCCCTCGACTGCTGGGCCCGGGGATACCCGGTTAGATTCACGCTGGCGAAAATGGCGCTGCCACAATGGAAGTCCGCCGACTCTGGCGGTGATAAGACCAGTGTGCCACATCCGCCGCCGTGAGAGCGGTCCCGTTACCGGAATGTTAGGTTGCCTATATGTCTGACGAAATGGTCTGCATTGATTACAGCCGGCTCGAATCGGTCTACGGTGCGCTGGCCGAATCGATCCGCCGACTCGTCGACCTCAGCATCCGGACCGAAGCAGACCCCGCGACGGTGGCGCAGGCAAAAGCCAAAATCGACAGTGCCGCAGACGAATTGAGCGTCTCTGCACTGCCCGGAACCTTTGGTGTGCAGCAAACTCGGGACGGCCAGACCATCGCTTGGGGCAACGCGGTGGTCGGTCTGCGCAACCCGGTCGCCCCACCGTTGGTGCTCCATCACGACCCGGACGGACTGGTGTGGTCAGAGTTCACTCTCGGCGCGGCGTACGAAGGCCCGCCGGAGCATGTTCACGGTGGAGTGTCAGCCCTGATCCTCGACCACGTGCTGGGTGCCACGGCCCACAAGCTGGGTCGACCCGCCTACACCGGCACCCTTACCCTGCGTTACCGGCGCCGGACCGCGCTCGGCCGCGCCTTGCGGGCGGAAGCGCACGTCGAGCGCACCGAAGGGGTCAAGACGTACTCCGTGGGTCATATCGCCGACGAGGACGGTGTCACCGTGGAAGCCGAAGGCGTGTTCATCCACCCCAAGCCGTGACATGACACGTGCGCGTCAGGTGGTCATGGCGGCCCGCTCGACGTCGAGCAACTGCTCACCACGTCGTTCTTCGTCGTAGGCTTTGCGCCCTCCCCGCAGGCCGAACAGCCGCTTGGAGATCAGCAGGTAAATCACCGCCAGGACGTTGATGGAAAACGTGACCAGGCGCGTCATCGTGATGCCTTTGGCCAGGTCATGGATCTCCAACGGCAGAAAGACCGAGGTGGCTATCACCGCGAAGTATTCGCCCCAGCGTTTGAGCAACCACAGGCCGACCCCCTCGAGCACCTCGATCAGTGCGTAGGCGGTCAGCATCAGGGTCAGCAGCGCCAAGGTGGATGGTTTGGCGGTCAGCGCCTTTTCCAGCTCGTGCACCACCGTCATCTGGTCGACCTTGAAGCCGGCGGCCCGGAAGATCGGCAGATCGCGGTCGAGGGTGGCCTGGATGGATCCTCGTGCACCGCGAAACTTCCACACCGCATAGGCCGCGAGCACGATCACCACCGCCCGGCAGAGTCGTTCGACCGCGAGCGCACGAATGATGATGGCTTGCCGTAACGCCTTGCCGCGCATGATCATCGGGGCGTCTTCTGCGTGGCCCCGTCCGTGTGGTTCGCCGATGGTGAATTCTCCGCAGCGTAGACACCGCCACACTTCGCCCAGTCCGGTGGTCCCGCTGAGCCGGTCGGCAAGTACCTGCTCATCGGGCGCGTACGTGACATGGCCTGCGAGCGCGCAGGTAACCAACTCCCAGCGGTTGATGCCGCCATCTTTGCCCATGGCCGATCATTCAACGCGGGCGGCAAACGATGCAAGAGGGCGCGCACAGCCGCGGCCGAAAGTCAGAACCGCGGTCGGCTGCGGGGCCGCCGCGGTACCGAGCTCACCGCCCCAAGGAGTCCGGCGAGCTCGGCGATCGGGATGTCGTCGATGCGTTCGACGGCAGTGACGATCTCGGCACGCAGCGCCTGTTCGCAGAACGGTTCGGCGAGCCAGTGAAACTTATCCACGACTCGGTCCCACGACATCGGCCGGGTCGGTGACCCCTCGTAATCGCTTTCCTCGCGCCTGAATTCCCGCCCGTCTCGGGTGACGACATGCACCCGCGTTGCGGTGCGTCGTGGATAGTCCGCGGTCAGGTCGGCTGCGGCGACGACGTCGACCCGCGCCAGCAACTCCTGAACATCGCTGCGCAGAACACGTTCGGTCTCAAGCTGTTCGGGTCCCACCCCGCCGTCGAGCAGTGCAACCGCGCTGAGGTACTTGAGGTTGTAGTCGGCCTGTTCCTTGGTCTGCGGATGATCTTTGTTGCCGTAGGCTCCCCCACCGGCGATGTCGTACGCGCTCTGAAAGACCTCGACGGTCACCCGTTCGATGTCGTCGCCGCGCAGATCGTTGTCGGCCCGAATCGCTAAGACCGCGTCGATGATGGCCTGCCCGTGGATCAGCGCGCAGTACTGCTTGAGGTAGGTCTGCTCGACCGCCGTCAGCCCTCGCTCGGCGGTGTTGAAATCGATTGGCTGATCGAAGAGTTGCACGAGGCCGTTCGGGCCCTCGAACAATGACTTGGGTCCGGTGATCCCACGGCCGGCCAAGATCGTCGTGTAAACCGCGCGCATGCCGGTGATGGCCGGTGAGATGCCTTTCCAGTTCGAAACCGGCTCGGTGTGAACCGCGGCAACCGACACGTTGTCGGCCGCGGCGGCCGCGATCGCGTTGGCGGTGCGCTCCGCGTCCAGCCCGAGCAGCTTCGCCGATCCGGCCGCGACCGACATCGCCAGCTGCAGTGCATGGTTGAGGCCTCGTGCCATCACGGGAACCTGTGCGCTGAAACGGCATTGGACCTCGTAGGCGACCGCGAGAGCGAGCAGGAAATCGGCGCCAGTGGCGTTGACGTGCTCCGCCACGGCCAGAACCGCGCCGAAATTGTCAGCGGGGTGGCAGAGGCCGCCCACGGTCAGATACGTGTCGAGCAGATCGGGGTAGCGCACCAGCACCGCATTGAAGAACGCGGCCTGATCCACCGAGGCCCGGCCACCCCCGACGAGTGTCGCCGACGCGGCCCCGCTGAATTGGCCGGTGTGCTGCCGAATCGTCGCAATGAGTTCACCGTCGAGCGAACCGACGGCGCAGGCAATGCTGTCGAGCACGTTGCGTTTGAGCAATGCCCGTGGATGTGCGCTCAGGTCCGGCGGCTGCGCACCGACGACGAACCCGGCAAGGTCGTCCACAACATAGGTATGTGCCACCGCTTTTCGCCCCTTCGCCCGCTACCTATGGGGCGAGCTTAGGCCCGGCGACGATGCGCGCCGCTGTGCTCCTCGAGGTCCACCACTGCCGGATGCTGCTGGGCTTCGCTGATTGCCGTGGTTTCGTCGGTGAGCTTTTTTCCGATGACCCGGATCTGCCGCGCGTTCAGGGGCGACAGCGGATGCACCGCAACCATCAGGGCCACCTGGTCGCGGCGGTCGAAAACCGGTGCGGCAATGGTCACGACCGGCTGCTTGCGCCGCCCGGGGTTGTCGTCGGAGAGAAAGCCGATGGTGGTGAACTCGACGAGCAACTGATCCATGATGTGCCGCACCGGAGTGGGCATGTCGTTGCCGTCCAACGTGGCGACTGCCTGGGCGGCCTGCGCCAGCGCCGGCGTTGTCCAGTCGACATCGAACCCACGCTCGCGGGTGTGCTGCAAAACCTGCTCCAGGCGCTGGGTGCGGTCGGGGTTGTCGCCCGCGCCCCGCCGGATCCACGCGCGCTGCTCTTCGGCGGCATCCCAGGCGGCCAGCGCGACACCGAACGGCGGCGCGTACGGGATGCGATCACCCGGTATGCCCGCGGGCTGGGTGGCCGGATCACCCTCAAAGGCCGTGACTACCAACGAGTCACCGAACCGTTCGACCACCGAGCCGGCGTAGCCGACCTCGCGCGAAAGTCGCAGCGCCGCAGAACGAGCGGCATGCGTGAGCGGCCGTGCGGTGTCCATCCGCGCGGCGACCACGGCGAGCGAGGGGCCCAGAGCAAAGGTCTTCGCCACCGGATCGCGGCTCGCCCAGCCGCGATCACACAGCGTCTTCAGGATCGCGTGCACCGTCCCCTGCGTCAGGTCGAGCTCCCGCACGATGTCGGAGAACCGCAGTTGGGTGTTCCCGGACCGCGCCAGCAGCTCGACCACATCGAGCACCCGCGCGGTCGGCGCCGAGGTAGATCCGCGAATGGCTTGACTCCTTTACGATCCGGTTCCTACAGTTATAACGAACATTCGACACGTTAATTCGATTATTCGAGAAATTGGAGCGGACGCGTTGCGCGCTGCGGTACTGAGAGACGGTCGGGTGACGGTCCGCGAGACGGCAGACCCCGAGCCCGGGCCTGGTGAGTTGTTACTTCGCACGCTGAGCACCGCGATCTGCGCGTCGGACGTGCATTTCATGGACCACCCCGAGCTCGCGATCGACGACCCGACCGGCCGCTCGTTGTACGACACGGACCGCGACATCGTGCTCGGTCACGAATTCGTCGGCGAGGTGATCGGGCACGGGTCCGGCTGCACCGATCAGTTCGCGATCGGCACACGGGTGACGGCGATGCCGATACGCCTGTTGGACGGCGGCGCCGGTGGCACGCGGATCATCGGTCAGCATCCCGAGGCGCCGGGCAGTTTCGGCGAGTTGCTGGTGATTTCAGAAGTTGCGGCCAAGCCGGTCGCCGCCGGTGTCTCGTGCGACGCTGCCGCGCTTACCGACGCGTTCGCGGTCGGCGAATTCTACGTTCGTTCGGCGCAGGTGCAACCGGGCGAGATCGCCATCGTCATCGGCGCCGGGGCGGTCGGCCTTTCTGCGGTTGCCGCCCTGGCCAGTCGGGGTATCGATCCGATTATCGTGGCGGACTTCAAGTCCGAACGACGCGAGCTGGCCCGCGACCGCTTCGGCGCACATATCCTGGTCGATCCCGCCGAGAAGTCACCGTTCGGCGCGTTCCAGGAGCTGCGTGCCCAGCGTGGGTTGCCAGGACCCGCGGTCGTATTCGAGTGCGTGGGCGCCGCCGGGCTGATCCAGAACATCGTCGAGTCGGCCGAAATGGCGACCCGGATCTATTGTGCGGGCGGCTGGTACACCGGGGACACCCTGAACATCACCACCGCCACCCGGCAAGGCGTGACCATCCAGTTCGGCGGCGGGCCACACCCGCAGGACTGGTACGGAACGCTGGACGCCATCGCCGAAGGACGGCTGGACCCCCTGCCCAGCGTCGGCAAGATCATCGGCCTCGATGAGGTTCCCGACGCGCTCGACCTCGCGCGCAAATCGGACGGCCCCCCACGAATCATTGTGCACCCCAACGGAGATATCGAATGACCGGACGAGACGACCGTCAGGACATCTCCGATCTCCTGGTGCGTTACGCCACCGGGATCGACCGACGCGACTGGCCGTTGTTCCGCACCGTGTTCACCGACGATTGCGAACTCGACTACGGCGAGATCGGCACCTGGCAGGGTGTGGATGCGGTCACCGACTTCATGGACACGACGCACGCGATGGCGGGCAACACCCTGCACCGCTTAACCAACCAGGCCATCACGCTCAACGGCGACACTGCATCGGCCCGCACGTATGTCGACGCAGTAATCATGTTCGGCGACAATCAATCCGGCGTCAACGCCTGGGGTTTCTACGACGACGAGATCGTCCGGGCCGCCGATGGCTGGCGTATCGCCCGCCGCCGGTTCACCCAGGTGCGTATCACGACATTCGGTCCGTGACGGAGCAGGAGATTCAGGTGACGTTCGCAACCAAGTACGGACCGTGGGCGCTGGTCGCCGGCGCCTCTGACGGCTTAGGCGCCGCGTTCGCCGCGGGACTCGCCGAGCGTGGCGTCAACGTCGTGCTGCTGGCCCGCCGGCAGGCCGTGCTCGATCAGGTCGCGGCCCAGATCGAATCCGAGACTGGTGCCCAAACCCGGACTCTGGCCATCGATCTCGCGGTGCCCGGAGCGGCAGCGGCAATCGCCGAGGCGACCAGGGACCTGGAGATCGGCTTCCTGGTGTACTGCGCGGGCGCCGACCCGAATTTCGCGCCGTTCCTTGCTAATTCGATCGAGACCGCCGAGGCGATGGTGCATCGCAACTGCATGGTGCCCATGCAACTGTGCCACCACTTTGCCCCCGCAATGGCCGAGCGAGGCAGCGGCGGAATCGTCATCTTCTCCTCCGGCGCCGCATTGGCCGGTGGCCCCAACATGGTCGCCTACGGAGCCTCCAAGGCGTTCGACATGGTCTTCGCCGAGGCACTGTGGGCCGAATTGCACGACAAAGGCGTCGACGTGCTCGGTCTGATGCTGGGCAAGACCAACACACCCGCGTTGCGGGAACTCGAATACAGCCGCGGCCTGCTCAGTTCGCCCGACGAGGCTCCGGCGGGCGCAAGCTCGGTGGACGAGGTCATTGCCGAGGCGTTCGAGAACCTGACCAATGGGCCGACCTGGATGGCGGGCGAGATGATGCGCGCCGGCGCACAAATGATCGCGTCCCTGACGCGCAATCAGGCCGTCGAACTGTTTACCCAAGCCGCGGCCGCGGCGATGGGGCCCGACCACTAACGAGCGTCGGGCGGAACCGCGAAGTCCAGCAATGCGTCGTCGTGGATGTTGATGTACCACGGTTGGTTCATAGACGTGCCACCGAACACTTCCCCGAACCCGTCCCAAACCTCACAGAGTCACCGCTAGGCAGCTAGATCGGTTTGCCATAATCTGAAGTTAGCTGTGCCTAACTTTTGAGATTGAGTGCGCTGGCCAGCAAATATAGATCAATGGTCGGCGCCACTTGGCGCGCTCACAACGTTGCTGGATAAGGCTCTAGCAGGTACCTTTGGCGAGCAGGTCAAGCCACGGCCGCGAGCCAAGGACCCATTCATGATCGGCGCCGAGAGTTAAGGACGACGATGCTCGCCACTGACAGGCCGCCCGCCTCGGTTTCGACGGCAGCACGCTCGCCACGTCGCACTCTCTCGCGTTCGGCGGTGATCACGGCGATATTCATCGCCCCCGCGGTCGTGGTCCGGGTCGTCGGCCTGCATCCAGATCCGGTGGCCGCCCTGTTGATCTTCGGTGCCGCGGTCGTCTCGGCCAGCTTCCTGCTCGCGTGGGCAGCCGAGGCCGCGCAGATCGACGTCTCCGGCGGCCTGGCCATCGCGGTGCTCGCTCTGGTCGCGGTCTTGCCGGAATACGCCGTAGACCTGTACTACGCGTACGTGTCGGGCCACAACCCGGACTACACGCAATACGCGGCGGCCAACATGACCGGATCCAACCGGCTGTTGATGGGCCTGGGCTGGCCGGTCGTGGTGTTGGTCAGCATGCTGGCGGCACGCAGGGTCGGCGCCGGCAAGACTGCCGGCCTGCGGCTCGAGCCCACCAATCGCGTCGAACTCGGGTTCCTGCTGATCGCTGGAGTGGTCGCGTTCGCGATACCGGCCAGTGGCGAAATCCACCTCACGCTGGGGTTGGCGCTGCTGGCCTGGTTCGGTTTCTACCTGTACAAAGTCAGCCACGGTGATGTCGAAGAGCCCGACCTGGTCGGCACCGCCGCCGCTCTGGGGGAGCTGTCGGACCGGAACCGGCGCGCTGTCGTCATCGGCCTGTTCGTGGTGTCCGGTGCAGTGATCCTGTTGTGTGCCAAACCGTTCGCCGACAATCTGGTCGCGGCCGGTACCGAGCTCGGTATCGACCGGTTCCTGCTGGTGCAGTGGCTCGCGCCGTTGGCCTCCGAGGCGCCCGAGTTCATCATCGCGACCATCTTCGCGTCCCGCGGCAAGGGCACCGCGGCCATCGCCACGCTGATCTCCTCGAAGGTCAACCAGTGGACGTTGCTGATCGGCTCGCTGCCGGTGGCCCATCTGCTGGGCGGTGGCGGCTTCTCCCTGGCACTCGACTCCCGCCAGATCGAGGAAGTGTTGCTGACAGCCTGCCAAACGCTGATGGGTGTCGCGTTGATCCTGGCACTGCGCTTCAACCGAACGGCCGCGTGGACGCTGCTGGGACTGTTCATCGTTCAGTTCCCACTCACCTCCACCACCGGGCGTCTGGGGCTCTGCGGTATCTACGCCGTGATCGCCGTCGGCGGGCTGGTCATCAACCGCCACCACCTGGCCGCCACTCTTCGGGCGCCGTTCATCGGGACAGCCATCCGGCACGCCGGTCATCCGCACCACGAAGCGGAGAGTTCCACGCTCGCGAGGTAGCACCCGCCCGGCAAAGGGTCAATATCCGCGCTTCCCTGCGGCAAGCCGCCTATTCTTAGCGACTGGGGTGGTACGGCCTGGATGGGTGGTGCTCACGTGACGACGTCGACAGTGTCGTGCCCGTCATGCAGCGCCGAATTGCGCTCCACCGCGAAGTTCTGCGATGAGTGCGGGTCGCCAATGGCGGCTTCAGGCATGCCGGCCGAGTACAAGCAAGTAACGGTGTTGTTCGCCGACGTCGTGCATTCGATGGATATCGCCGCGGCGGTGGGCGCGGAACGGCTCCGCGAGATCATGGGCGAACTCATCGAGCGCGCCGCGGCGGTGGTGCAACGATTCGGCGGCAGGGTGGACAAGTTCACCGGCGACGGGATCATGGCGGTCTTCGGCGCGCCAGTCGCATTGGAGGATCACGCTTTTCGTGCGTGCCTCGCAGCGCTGGGAATCCAGGATGAGGCCCAGCATGTCGCCGGTGAGGTCGCGCCCCGCGACAAGGTCGACCTACAGCTAAGGGTTGGCCTGAATTCGGGTCAGGTTATCGCCGGCGAAATCGGCTCGGGCGCTTTGGGTTACACCGCTATCGGCGAGCAAGTTGGAATGGCGCAGCGGATGGAGTCGGTGGCACCGCCGGGTGGGGTGATGCTCAGCGAGTCAACCGCTCGGCTGGTCGAGGATGCCGCGACGCTCGCGGATCCGGAAATGGTGTACATCAAGGGAGCCCGTAAACCGGTGCCGGCTCGCCGCTTGCTCGCAACGACAAGTGATCACCGCCGCCGGAAGGACCCGCAGTTGGTCGGGCGCACTTGGGAACTCAGTACGATAGCCGGCATCCTCGATGAGGCGGTCGGCGGCGCAGGATGCATCGTCGGTGTCGTCGGCCCACCTGGGATCGGCAAAAGCCGTACCGTTCGCGAATCGGTGGAGTTGGCGAAAAGCCGCGGCATGGATGTCTTCACCACCTACTGCGAGTCCCATACCAGCGATATCGCCTTCCACGCGGTGACGGGGTTATTGCGCGCCGCCCTCGAGATCGACGGGCTCAACGGCGAGGCCGCGCGGGCACAGCTGACAGCCCGGTTTCCCAATGCTGATGCCGAGGATCTCTGGCTGCTCGACGACCTGCTCGGCATTGCGGATCCTGCCGTTGAGGCGCCCGACATCGAGGGTGACGCACGACGACGGCGGCTGACCGCGCTGGTCAATGCCGCATGGGTGAGCCGCCATGGGTCCGCGCTGTATGTGATCGAGGATGCCCATTGGATTGACGAAGTCAGCGAGACAATGCTGGCCGATTTTCTGGCAGTGATTCGTCAAACCCGCTCGATGATGCTGATCACGTATCGCCCCGAGTACGAGGGCGCGTTGGCGGCAATTCCCGGCGCACAGACCATCGCCTTGCGTCCGCTGAACACCGCGCAAACGGTAGCGCTGATTGGCGAATTGCTCGGCACCGATGCCTCCGTGCACGGCCTCGCCGAAGTCATCTCCGAACGTGCCGGCGGCAACCCGTTTTTCGCCGAGGAGATCGTGCGCGACCTCGCCGAACGGCGCTCGATTCAGGGCGAGCGTGGTTCCTATCTGCTGGATGGTGAGGTCGCCGACATCACCGCACCGCCCACATTGCACGCCGTTATCGCCGCCCGCATCGACCGTCTCAGCTTTGCGGCCAAACGGACGCTCAGCGCCGCCGCAGTCATCGGATCCCGGTTCAGCCCGGACCTGGTGACCGCGCTGAGGGTCGAACCGATCCTCGACGAGCTCGTCAGGGGCGAGCTGATCGACCAAGTGGCTTTTACCCCGAAGATCGAGTACGCGTTTCGCCATCCACTGATCCGCTTCGTTGCCTACGAATCGCAACTGAAATCCGATCGCGACGAACTGCACCGCCGGCTAGCCGCTCTGATCGAGCGGCGCGAGCCGGAATCAACCGACGAAAACGCCGCGCTCATCGCCGAACACCTCAAGGCTGCGGGAGATCTACCCGCAGCGTTCGGCTGGTACATGCGCGCCGGGACGTGGCTGACCCACCGCAATATCACTGCGGCACGCGCCAGTTGGCGGCACGCACGAGACGTCGCGGACCGATTGCCAGACAGCGCCTCCGGCCGGGCCGCCATGCGGATTACCCCACGCACGCTGCTGTGCGCCAGCTCGTGGCTGGCCGGCGGGACCATGGCCGACACCGGGTTTGACGAACTGCGCGACCTCGCCGACGCCGCCGGTGACAAGGTGTCACTCGCCATGGGTATGGCGGGTTGGGTGTCGGCCCTGGTCACTCACGCCCGATTCGACGAAGCGTCACGGTTGGCGACCGAACTCACCGGCCTGCTCGAGTCGATTGACGACCCGACGCTGGTTCTGGGGTTGCTCTACAGTCCGGTCGCGGCCAAGTACATGGGCGGTGAGATGACCGAAACTGAACGCCTCGCGCAACAGATGATCGACCTGGCCGATGGCGACGTCACCAAGGGCAATCTCATCGTCGGGTCTCCGCTGGTAGGCGCGATCATGCTGCGGGGCTGTGCACGATGCTTCCTGGGGAAGCCAGGCTGGAGAACCGACCTCGACCAGGCCGTGACGATGAGCCGCGGCCTTGACCCAACGTTGCGCGCGATGCTCCTGCTGTTCAAATACACCCTTCTCGCAGTCGGCGCCTGGCTCCCAGATATGACAGACCTCGATGCGACCGCAGAACTACTGGAAATCGCGGAGCGACTCGGCGACGATCTGACCCTCGCTTGTGCCCGACATGTTCGCGGCATGGCGCTGGCGACCTACTTCACCCCCGAGCGCGATGATGCGATCGAGTTGCTCGCCGCGGCCCGAGAGGCCGCTGTGCAAGAGCGCTTCACAGCGGTGGCCGCCGCCGCCGTCGATCTGTATGCGGCGCAGGCAAGAGCGCGCGCCGGCGACCTCGACGCAGCGATCGAATTGTCGCGCGACGCCGTCGAGGAGGAATACAGATGCGGCGACATGATTATGCGCGCGGCCAGTGTTTCCGGTCTGGTAGGCGTGCTGCTGCGCAGGGGCTGGCCAGCGGACCTCCCGGAAGCGCGGGCGGCGATCGACCGGCTGGCCGCGGTGCCGACCGAGCCCGGATCCGTCCTGCACGACCTGTGGCTACTGTCGCTGCGGGCGTCGGAAGCACAGGCACTCGGCGACGAACCCGCATATCGCGACTATCGCGACCGGTATCGTTCGATGGCGAATTCCCTTGGCTTCGAAGGACATATCGCCTGGGCAGCAGCCATGGAGTGACCCGCCACGTCATCCGAAATCACGGTGCGTATACGGTCCAGATATGAATCCAGTGTCGGTGATCACAGGTGGCGCGGGCGGCATGGGTCTGGCGACCGCCAAAATCGTGGGCCGCGACCACACCGTGGTCCTCTGCGACGTCAGGCAGGACCGGCTAGATACCGCCGCCGCAACCCTGGAAGACCTCGGGATCACCGCCACGGTCGTCAATTGTGACGTCACCGACCGGGGCGCGGTCGCCGAGTTGCTGGACACCGCGAAGAACCTCGGGACCGTCGCATCCGTGATCCACGCCGCGGGAGTGAGCCCCAGTATGGGCCCCGCCGACTACATCATGCGGACCAATGCCATCGGCACGGTCAACGTCAACGAGGCGTTCCACGCGACATTCGGCGAGGGCTCGGTGATCGTCAACGTCGCGTCGATGTCGGCCTACCTGATGCCCGCGGAAATGATTCCGACAGAGCAATTCCCGCTGGCGCTTCAGGATGCCGATGCTTTCATGGCCGCCATGCTGACCGCCTGCACCATCGCTCCCGAGAATATGCGATCTGGTATCTCCTACGCGCTGAGCAAGAGCTTCGTGAAGTGGTACAGCCAATCGCAGGCGGAACGATTCAACGCACGCGGAATGCGCATCGTCTCGGTATCTCCGGGGTCCGTCGACACCGAGATGGGCCTGCTCGAGGAGCAGGCCGGGGCCGGTGCGATGGTTGCCAACGCCGCGGTCCCGCGGTGGGGCAAGGCGGAGGAGATGGCAGAACTGTTCGCCTTCTGCGCCAGTGACAAGGCGGGTTACCTCACCGGCACCGATATCCTCAACGACGGCGGCGTGGTCGCCTCGATGACCGAGCGCGCCAGGGTCGCCGCCGCCAACTAGACCAGGTAGTACAGGTCGGTGTGCGGCGTGCGTTCCGGTGAGGCCGTGAACGGCGCTTTCAGCTTCAGCTCGGCCAGCTTGTTGTGGGCATAGCGCACCGCCTTGAGGGTCGCCGAGTAGTTCTCATCCTCTTCAGGGAAGACATGCTCTGCGGTGAACCAACTTTGGAATCCGACGTTGTTCAGCACCGTGAGCGTATCGGGACGCACCCCGGCCAGCAGGATGGTCGCGCCCCGCGCGGTCTCTTCGCGCAGGAAGTGCTCGATGCGCTCGACGCACACGACGTCCGGGTGGCGCACCCGTTTGAGTCGCAACACCACGAACTTGATGTCGTCATCCGCGATCCGCTTGCTGATCTCCAGGAGGTAGCGGTCCAATTCTGGTGCGGCGCCAAAGAACAGCTCGCCTTCAAGATCGTAGATGACGACCAATGAATCCGCGAGGTCACCCGAAATACGCTCACGCACAACGCGTTCGGGTGTGACAATGAGTTCCCTGGATTTCAGCTTCGCCGCGCGCGGCACGAATAACAAGATTGACAGGATTACGCCCAGCAGTACTGATTTGTCGAGATCGATTGCCACACCGGTGAATGCGGTAATGATCACCAAACCCGCGTCATAGCGAGATGCCTTGACGGTGTAGATCAGGCGCTTGAAGTCGACCAGCCGCACGGCAGTTACCAGCAGCAGCCCTGCCAGTGCCGGTTGCAGAACGTACCGCAATAACGGCGCAAACAGCAGTAGTGCCGCGGCAACCGTTGCGGCCGAGACGATCCCGGAGAATCGGGTTTTGGCCCCGGACTGGAAGTTGATCGCCGATCGCGACAGCGAGCCCGAGCCCGGCAGGCTCTGGAAGAAGCCGCCGGCGAGGTTGGCCAGGCCCTCGGCCATGATCTGCCGGTTGTAGTCGATCTTCTGCTGTGTCTGGTGGGCAATGGCTTTGGCGATCGACAGCGCCTCGATGATGCCGACGAAGGCAATGGCCAACGCGCCCGTGGACAACTGCGGCAACCACTCGGTGTGGACCTCGGGAACATGCGCGGTGGGCAAACTGCGCGGGATCTTGGCGGCCACGGACACCGCGGTATGGCCGCCGGCTCCCGGAATCGACCAGCCCGCGAAGTAGGCGATCAGCGCGGTGATGATCAGCACCGCAAGCATGTCGACCTGCGGCAAGCCGTAGCGCTGCACCAGCTTGCGCAGCACGACCGCCAGAACCACGGCGCTGGCGCTCAGTATCAGGGCGCGGTAGTTGACCGCATCGCCATGGGTCAACGTGAGCCACACCCGGCGCAGAACCTGCATGTGCCCGTTGCCCTTGTCGTGCACGCCCAGCGCGTTGCCCAGTTGTCCGATGGCGAGCAGAAACGCGGCGGCCGCCATGAATCCGATGATCACCGACTCGGAAATGTAGCGGGTCAGGTTGCCGAGCTTGAACAGGCTGATCACGATCTGAAACGCGCCAACCAGGACGGCCAGCAGGAACAGCCCCTCGAACAGTTCGGTGCTGTTCTCCGAATCGATGAACGCCAGCGCGGTGAACACCAGCAGCGATATGGCGCTGGTCGGCCCGTTGATCAGATGCGAGGACGACCCGAAGATCGAGGCGACGATCGTGACGACGATGGCCGAGTACACGCCGAACCTGGGGTCGACCCCGGCAATCAGCGCATACGCCATCGCCTGAGGGAAGGAGATGGCGGCGACGGTGAGGCCGGCGATGACATCATGCCTGCCTTTCACCGCGTCGTAGTTCAGCGCGAAGCCCACCTTGTGCACGTCTTTCCGCTAGGTTCCCGACGCCGCGGCGGGCGGCGCTGAGATCGTGTCGAGGATTCCGTTGGTGCCGAAGAACTGCTCGCGCGCGTCGTTCCAGTCCTTGGCGATCTCGCCGATCGGGAACAGCGCCAGCGGGGGCAGCCGGTCGGCGTGTTTGGCGAGAATTTCGGGCTTGAACGGCCGATAGCCGAATTGTGCGGCCTGCTCTTGTGCGGCATCGGTGAAGAGGTATTCGAGATACGCCTTGGCATAGGTCGCGGTCTTGGGCTCGGTCACGTTGGCGTCGACCCAGGCCACGGCCGGCTCGGCCCGGATGCTGACCGGCGGGTAGACGAGTTCGAGTTCGTCCTTATTGGCGGCAACCTCGCGCAGCGCTTCATTCTCCCAAGTCAGCTGCACGTCACCGATCTTGGCCAGAGTGAAGCTGTCGCCGGCACTGCGGGCGCCGGCGTCGGATACCGCCACGTGTTGCAATAACGCCTTGACGTAGGCGGCCGCTTGGGCCTGGCTGCCGCCGCGCGTGGTGACCGAGCCCCACGCGGCGAGGACGCTCAATTGGCCGTTGCCGGAGCTGCGCGGGTTGGGGGTCACCACGGACACATAACTATGGACCAAGTCGGGCCAGTCGAGGATGTGTTTCGGATTGCCCTTCCGGACGACGAAGACAATGGTCGACGTGTAAGGCACCGAATTGTTCGGCAGCCGCTGCTGCCAATCAGGCGCGATCAGCCCACGCTTGCTCAACGTCTGGATGTCGCTAATCAACGCCAGCGACACCACATTGGCTTTCTGGCTGCCGTCGAGGACACTGCGCAGCTGGCGACCCGAACCACCGTGCGACTCTTTGATGTCCAGGCTGACACCGGTGCGCGTGCGATATTGCGGGATGAACGAGTTGTCGATCGCCGCGTACAACTCGCGCGTGGGGTCGTAGGAGACGTTCAGGAGTTGATTGGACCCGGCCTCGGGGACGTTCTTGACCACGAGTGCTGTCGTCGCGAACACGATGGCCACCACACCGAGGACGTTGAGCCAGGGAATGCGCCAGCGGGAAGAGGCGTGCTCGGCTGGCGGAGGCGTTTCCACCATCGGCAGGCGTCCTCTCAGAACGAACTTCCAGACAATTGCCTGGCATCCAGCATTTCCAGCGATATTAACCAAGAGGACACTTCGTGACAGCGGTGAAAATCAGTCTGACGCTAAAGGTGCCTTCCTCAGCCGGTGAAAGCCCGCTCCGCTACGTATGCTGAGCACATGCCGCAACGGATGTTGCGTGACCGCTTGGTCGAACTGGAAGTTCCGGGCGAGGATGTGGCGCGCGGCCGGGCGCTGCGCAAGACCGCCCCGCGCCGCTCGCTGGCGCAGCTGACTCCTTCCTCGCGATCCGCCACGGAAATTCTCGTCGCCCAAAATGCCGGGCGGCTAAGGGAACTCGTTCCGCTGCGGTTCGCCCGAATGCTCGCCGACCCGTTCGCCTTTTACCGAGGTTCGGCGGCGGTGATGGCCGCCGACCTCGCCGCGAGCCCGACGAGCGGGATCGAAATCATGTGCTGCGGCGACGCACACGTCTCCAACTTCGGCTTGTACGCCGCCCCGCACCGCTCGATCGTCTTCGACCTGAACGACTTCGACGAAGCCGCGGTGGCGCCGGCCGAGTGGGACGTCAAGCGGCTGATCACCAGCGCGATCATCGGGGGCCGCCACGCCGGGTACCCGACCAAGGCCGTCCGCCGATGTGTCGAACAGGCGGTCGTGGGTTACGAGACCAGTCTGACGGCGATGCTCGAGGAGATGGACGTTCTGGACCGCTATTACCTGCGGGTGGAACCCGAGCACTACACCGGGAAGTTCTCCAAGGGCCTGCAGGCAGTGATCCAGAAAACGATATCCCGGGCCCGCACCCGGACCTCCGCGCGGGTCTTCAAGCAAATCACCGAGATTGGGCCGAACGGGACACCACGCCTGCGGGAAGCGCCCCCCGTCCTGCAGCACGTCGACGAGGACATCGAAGCCCTGTTGGTGGAATCGATTCAGGAGTATCTGGCCGCGGTCCCGGCCGACGTCGCGCTGCTGCTCTCCCACTTCCGAGTCACCGATGTCGCGTTACGGGTGGTTGGCGTCGGCAGCGTCGGTACCCGTTGTTACTTGGTCATCCTGGTGGGCCCGAACGACACACCGCTGATCCTGCAGATCAAGGAGGCCACGCGTTCGGTGCTCGACGAATATGGCGGATGGCCCCAGCCGGACACCCTGACCGCGGCAATCGAGGCCAATGGCCAGGGGGTGCGCGTCACCGACGGCCAGCTGATCCTGCAGGCCATGTCGGATGTGTTCCTCGGAACGACACGCAAGGACGGCCGCGACTACTACGTTCGTCAATTCCACGACATGAAGGGCACCATCGACACCGAAGGCATGTCGCCCTCCACGTTCTCCGACTACGTCAGCGCGTGCGCGGTGCTGTTGGCGCGGGCGCACGCGCAGAGCGCGAACGCCTCGATACTGCGCGGGTACGTCGGCACCAGCAATGCGGTGCACGACGCGGTCGCCGAGTGGTCGTACGCCTACGCCGACAAGTCCCTCGACGACTTTCATCAACTGCGCGCCGCGGCCGCGGCCGGCGAGATCGAGGTTGCCGACGATCCCGTCCGATAAGCCAACTATTGCCGAAGGTCGATCACCAGTTGTAGGTCGTCGACGCAGGTTTCGACGACGTTGGTAAGTGCCAGATTCGTTCGGGTTGCGCCGGCCGAATCCAGCACGGCAACGTGTTCGCGCGTGGCGGCGACGCGGGCACTCGCTCCGCCGGGATCCGTCTCACTGTCGGCCAGCCCGGCCGCGAGGTCGCTGATCGCATCGTTCACCGGTTGTGGCAGCGAGCCGCTGACGCCGAAGGCCGTCGTCAGGGTACGCGCCAGGTACAGCAGCGAGCCGGCGAGCAGGGCCACCTGCGCTGCCTGCCGATCCGCGGCCCGGACGGTGTCGCGTGTGGCCCACCGCCGTGGCGCGATCCACACGAGATGACGAGCGTGGGTGCGGGCCTTGCTGAGTGCATCCAGTCGTTCGTGCAATTGATCGACGGCGGAGTACTGCCAGCCCGACGGGATCACCGCACCACCGCCGACCCTGTCCTCGGTCTCGGCCAGCACGTCATGCAGGGCGCCGAGTACGCCGATCCGAGCGTTGCGCAGCGCGGTGTGCGGGTTGGGCGGGAACAGCACGATGCTCAACACGAGCGCCACACCGCCACCGATCAGAGCCTCCTGGAGGCGCTGAAAAACGCTGTCGGTACCGACCGAGAGCGCCATGACCAGGATGGCGGACCCGGCGGTTTGATTGGCGAAGGTCAAATCTCGTGCGAGGATCCCCTGCCCGAGCAGCACCGCGGCGCATAGCGCGACAAAGACCATGGCAGCCATCGCGATCCACTCGGTGCCGAACAGTTGCTGCACCGTGGCGCCCAGACAGATCCCCAGTGCCACACCGACAATGTTCTGGATCGCCCGTTGCGCTTGGAACACGTTGCTCGCCGACACGAACGCCGCCGCGGCGATCGGAGCGAAGAAGGGGTCCGGGTGACCGAGCACGTCATGAGCGACGTACCACGCCACGCCCGCGGCCACCGATGCCTCGGCGATCGGCCACAACACACCACGCAGACGTTGAACAGCCGCGTGGGCGCTGTCGATCGTCCTGGTAAGGAAAGCAGTCATCACGGTTGCTAACCCCACCACAAGCTGCGAATTCTCGCTACCGGCTCGACGAGATCAACGATGCCTACTCCGACCTAGCCTCCGGTGAATTGATCAGCGGGGTAATCGATTTCGGCATCTGCGAGCCTTCGTCCGCCGGCCGGAGCCACACCGGCGCGGTGCAGCCAGTCTCGGGGTCGCAGCCGCCAGGTCCGGCGAGCGTATTCCAGCTCGGTGTAGGGCCATTGGGTGACGATCCGGCCCGTTGACGAGCGGAAATAGCTGTCGCACTGGGTCCAGATGGTGCGCTCCAAATCGGCGGAAAGCCGGTCGTTGTAGCGCGTTTCCGCTTCCGGGCGCACGTCGAGATAGCCGCCGCGGCGCGCCAGCCTGGTTGCCGCGCTGGCCACCAGTCGCGCGCCGGCCTCCAGGATGTACACGATCGAGTTGCCGCCCTGGTTGGTGTTGGGGCCATAAAGCATGAAGAAGTTCGGGAACCCGCCGACAGCCACGCCCAGGTACGCGCTGGGATCGTCGCCCCAGCGCTCGTGCAGGCGCTGTCCGCCGCAACCGACCACGTCGATCCCCGACAGGTAGCGCGACGTCTCGAACCCGGTGGCCAGCACGATCGCGTCGACGTCGAGTGCATCGCCTGCGGCCGTGACGACCGACGTCTCGGTAATCCGGTCGATGGGGTCGGTGATGAGCGCGACGTTGTCTTGCTGCAACGCCCGGTAGTAGTCGTCGCCAAGCAGCACCCGCTTACAGCGGAACGGATACTCCGGCGTCAGGGCGCGGCGAAGCCGCGCGTCGGCCACGGTGCGCTCCAGGAACGAGGTGGCGACCTGGGTGCGGGCGGCGACCACCGGGTCGTCGGCGAAGGTCGCGGTGTTGTCGTGCTGAAACTTCCAGATCTGCCAGCGGGTGCGGGGCACCGCCAAGGGGTTGCGGCGGAATTGTGCCAATTCGGTTGCGCGGTATGGACGATCGTCTTTGGGAACCATCCATGGCGGTGTGCGCTGAAACACCGCCACCCGGGCGGCGACCTTCGCCAGTTCGGGAACAAGCTGCACCCCACTGGCACCCGTGCCGATCACCGCCACCTTCTTGCCCGCCAGCGCGATGTCGTGCGTCCACTGTGCGGTGTGGATGACCGAGCCTCCGAAATCGCTCAAGCCGGCAATATCGGGAAGCTTCAACGACCCGAACAGGCCGACGGCGCAGACCACCACGTCGACGGTCAGTGTGCTGGCGTGTCCGGAGCGCTCCAGTTGACAGTCCCAGCTCCAGCTATCCGCATTCCATTCGATGGAACGCACCCTGGTTCCGAGCCGCAAGTGACGGCGCAGATCGAAGTCGTCGGCCACCGACTCCAAGTAGGCAAGAATCTCGGGCTGTCGCGCGTAGGTCCGGCTCCAGGACTTGTTGGGCGCGAACGAGAACGAGTACAGGTGACTTTGGATATCGCACGCGGCGCCCGGATAGGTGTTGCGCCGCCAGGTGCCCCCGACACCGTCGTCGGCCTCGATGATCACCAGGTCGTCGATGCCGGCGCGGCGCAGCGCCACCGCCGCGCCCAGCCCGCCGAATCCCGCGCCGATGATCGCTACCTTCGGTGAGCGTCGACGCCGGGTGGCCGCCCTCACCCGGCCGAGCAGGTACTTCACGGCCCGGCCCCGGCACCGCGAATATCAAGCCCGGCAAGATCTCCCGTGGCCCGCCAGGCCGCCAAGATGTCGGCGTACTCGGTGGGAGCGCCGAAGAAGAAACTGCCCTGCCGCGTCTTGGCGTCCGCCTTGCCCTCGCGGTTGTAGTAACCGGGAGTGCACGTCTTGGCGCGCTCGGCGGTCGCGGTCGACCGGGCCACCACCGTATCGACCCAGGCGGCTTCGGCGGCCGGGGACGCCTCGACCTCCGCGACACCGTGTTCAAGGGCCCACGCGATGATCCAGGCAGCGTGGCTGGCTTGTACGTCAAGCACGTACGGGAAGTTCACTGTCAATCCGGCCTGGGAGATGCTTTCGATGAAGCAGTTCGGAAAACCGTTGGCGCACAAGCCCTGGAAGGTGCGAACGCCGTCACGCCAGCGTTCGCTCAGGGCCACGCCGTCGCGGCCGATCAGCTCGAACCCGGAGCGACGGCAGTAGTCGGTGCCTACTTCGAAGCCCGTCGCGAAGATGAGGCAGTCGAGCTCGTACGACACGCCGTCGACGACGACGCCGGACTCGGTGATGCGCTCCACGCCGCGACCGTGGGTATCGACCAGGGTCACGTTGTCTCGGTTGAAGGTTTGCAAATATTCGTCGTGAAAGCAGGGGCGTTTACAGAAGTAGCCGTACCACGGTTTGAGGGCCTCGGCGGCGGCGCAGTCCGCCACGATCTCGTCGACTCGCGCCCGGATTTCCTCCATCTTGGCGAAGTCCGCGAGCTCGCTATTGCGGCTGCGCTGCTCCGGGTCCACCGACCCGTCGCTGTCATGGCGCATCACGGGGAGCTTGCGGGTGATGCTCGTCCAGGCGTCGGCGACGAGATCTTCGGGTGCCTGCCCACCGGCGGTCAGGATCTGAAAATTCTGGATGCGCTGGCGTTGCCACCCCGGCTGTAATGTGTTGACCCACTCCGGATCCGTGGCTTTATTGGCGCGCACGTCGACCGAAGATGGCGTGCGCTGAAAGACGTA
The DNA here is from genome assembly GCF_052566995.1 of Mycobacterium sp. Dal123C01. Lineage (NCBI taxonomy): Bacteria > Bacillati > Actinomycetota > Actinomycetes > Mycobacteriales > Mycobacteriaceae > Mycobacterium > Mycobacterium sp. Dal123C01. The sequence continues at coordinate 1,123,249 of NZ_CP199580.1, forward strand.
GAGGTGCTGCGCGGCGGCACCCAGATACGGCACACACTGGATCGCGGTCGCGCCGGTGCCGATGATCCCGACTCGCACACCGCCCAGGTTCTCAAGCTTCTCGCCCGTGTAGCCGTAGTCCCAGCGGCTGGTGTGGAACGTGTGACCGCGAAAAGACCCGAGCCCTCCGATGCCGGGCAGTTTGGGTTTGGCTTGATACCCGTTCGCCATCGACACGAACTTGGCCCGCATCTCGTCGCCCCGGTTGGTGCGGATGATCCAGCGGGATTCCGCCGACTCCCAACGGATCTCATGGACGTCGGTGCGCAGGCACGCGTCGCGGTACAGGTCGTAGTGCTCTGCGATGCGCTGGCAGTGCGCAAATATCTCGGCGCCCTTCGCGTACTTTTCCGTCGGTATGTAGCCGAGTTCTTCCAGCAGCGGGATGTACACATAGGACTCGACATCGCAGGCGATCCCCGGATACCGATTCCAGTACCAGGTGCCTCCGACGTCGGCCGCCCGGTCGATCAACCGCACACTTTTCACACCGAGCTCACGCAGCCGCGCCCCCGTCAACAGCCCACCGAAGCCGGCGCCCACGATCACGACGTCGACTTCGTCGGTCAGGGGTTCGCGGACGAATTCCTGGTCGACCCATGGGTCCTCGGCGAAACGGGCGAACTCACCCGCGATTTCCACATACTGGTCAATGCCGTCCGGGCGCAGTCGCCGGGCACGCTCTTCCGCATACTTTTGCCGCAGCGCATCGACGTCGAACGCGCACCCAACAGTCTCGGTCAAGTCCCGACTCCGCTCTTCGTGAGTCGACTCTATAATCAATCGCCTGATCGTATCAAGGAGAAGCCGGCTGTCCGCCGAATAAGGCACCTCTGACCAGCACCTTCGCTGAACTCAGCGCGGCGTGGTAATCCGCCGGAGGCAGGGTGGCGGCCAACTCCGTGAGGCCGTAGACGAGCGCATAGATCGCCGCGACGACGCCCCGGGAATCGGGATGATCACCCAGCTCGCCACGTCGGCTCGCATCCTCGACGACGCCCTCGATGATGTCGCGGAACGCCTCGAACCCGGGATTCTTCGGTTGCCCGCGGGCCTTCCGCCGAACCGGCGCGACAACAGTTTCCGCCCGGATCGCGAACTCGAATGCGGCCAGGTCCGGATATTCACGCATCAATTGGCCACATTCGTCGAGCACCGCTTCGATTCGATCGACAATGTCGCCGGGACCTTCCGCGGCCTGTCGTAACCGGGGCATAGCCGTGTCGGTTCGGGCCGCGATAGTGTCCTTGATCAGTTCGGACTTGTTCGGAAAGTAGTTGTACAGGCTGGCACTGGTCACATTGGCCGTGCGGGCGATCTCACGGATCGTCGCCTTCGCGTAGCCGACCTCGGCCACACATTTCATGGTCGCGGCGATGATGCGCCGGCGGGTCTCTTCACCGCTGGCGCCGACGGGGCGCCCCAGCTGGGTTCTCGCTTGCATAGTTGCCCACCCTTCGACCGCGGGCGCAGTGCCGACATGGTCGAATATATTTGACCAACAGCTTAATCCCGGAGGTGAGCGGCCGTGAGTCTCGCGTTGGGGGAATTCTCGCGCGGAATCGACTTGGCCGGCGTGTTCGTCAACGCTGTGCTGGGCGGCGTGGTGGCTCGCGAATTCCGTATGGACCCTGTGGGATTCGTAGCGCTCGCGATTTTGTCGGGCCTGGGCGGCGGCGTGATCCGCGATACCCTATTGCAGCACGGCCCGCCGGTGGCATTGACGGACTCGCTCTACGTGGTAGTTGCGCTGGTGGGAGCGGCGGTCGCGTTTTTGATACCGCTGCGCGCCCGACTGTGGTCACTGACCTATCCGGTCGTCGATGCGCTGGCGTTGGGCACCTGGGCGGTGGCCGGCGCGGAGAAGACATTGGCAGCCGGATTGAGTTGGCTCCCAGCGATTTTGCTCGGCACGGTCAGCGCCGTGGGCGGCGGGGCGCTGCGGGACCTGGCGGTGCACCGCACGCCGGCGATCTTCGGCGGCAACACTCTCTACGCGACGTGCGCGGTGGCGGCCAGCGGCACCGTGGTGGTGCTCTCCCGTTACGGTCTGGCGCCGCAGGGCGAACTGGCGGGAATCGTGGTCGGTTCAGGTCTGTGTCTGCTGGCCAGGTGGCGCGGTTGGCGGCTCGGTGAGACCTCGCCCGCGGAGTACTACCTGACGCGGCGAAAGCGGACGTGGCGCATTCGGATCGGTAGGCGAGTGCGCCGCCCCGAAGACCCGTGACTCAGCTGGGCCGCCCGGTGGGGGCGAGCAGTGCAGAGACCCGTCGGCGAATCATCACCGCCGCGATGCGCTGCGTGGCCGAGGTCGGCTACTCGCAGGCGACCATCCGCGAGATCGCCCGGGCCGCCGACATGACCAGTGGCAGCCTGTACCACTACTTTCCGAACAAGTCGGAACTGCTCCAAGCGACCGGCGAGGAGATCGAGGAGATCGTCTTGCCGCGGCTGCGTGCGGCCGCGGCGCAGCACGACGACGTCATCGACCGACTCGAAGCGGTGCTGGACGAGTCGACGCGGCTGATCCGCGACTATCCATACCTGACCGGTTTCCTGCGGGCGCTGCGCGCCGGGAGCACAGCCCGGGCAGGGCGCGGTGTCCCGAAATCCCCTGGGTCCAAGGCGTTGCACGACGTGGTCTTCGAGATCGTCGACGATGCGCAAAAGTGCGGGACACTGTCCCCCGAGACGGACACGCGCTCGACGGTGGAAGCGATCTGTGCACTGACCCGGGGGCTGTCGGAGCAGGCGGACAGCCTGTCCGCGGAGACCTACCAAGCGACGCTGAGCTCAGCCAAGGGACTTATCAGGGGAACGCTGTTCACTCAGCGCATCGCCCAGCGTCCATAGCGCCACCCCGATCAGCACCAGGTCCTTGAGCAGGAATTGGCCCGGCATTCCCGACAGCACGGGCAGGCCGGCGGCGTGGGTCGAGACCACGCCGGGAGTGGTGAACAAGAAGCTCAGCGTCCCCAGGAACAGCACCACCGCCAGCGCGCTTCCGGCCGCCGACACCCGCGGCCATACCGGGCGCAACGCAATGAGAAGGGCGGCAAGGATTTCCATCGTGCCCAGCGCGCGGGCGACGGTGGTGACGCTGAATACGTCGTAGACCCAACTCATCAGCGGGCTGTGTTCGATGAGCACCCGGGATTCCATTTTCACGTACTTGCCGAACCCGATCCAGGCCAAGACGACCACCAGGCCGTAACGACTGATCAACTGGCCCAAGCGGGTCAGCGAGTCCGACAGGGTGCGCGTTGTTGTGCTGAGGGTGAGGCTGCGGTCGGTCATCGACAAAGTCCTTCGGTGGGCGGGGCTGATCATCCGAAGGAACCACGATTCACACCGTGACCGCGTTCACATCTGCAATCGCTCGAGCCCGGCGACGATGAGCTGCAACCCGCCCTACATCGAAGAGATGTCGGAGCGGGAAAGCCGTGTCGTCATCCGCTGTCGCCCTTACGCCACGTTCGGTCAGCCCCCGCGTCACCTGCACCGCAACGACCAGGCCGAAGAACTGACCCACTGGGTCTCGGGCACGGTCGCGTGGGACGCCGACGACCCGTCCTGATTTACTCCGCGGCGTAGCGATCACGCAGTTTGGCCAGCGTCGACTCAATGCCGGCCGCGTTGGCTTTCGCGAAACCCATCCGCTCGTAGTACTTCAGCTTCTTCTTCATTGTGCCCGCGTCGCGGTAGTCGAACGTCTCGGTGACCCTGGTCAGGGTGGGTGAGAGCGACTCGAATTTCCAGCGCCAGCGGTGACCGAGCGGATGGCGCCATTCGATCAATTCGTGCGGTTTCAATGCGGTCACCGTGCTGGTGAGGCGATACGGCACGCCCAGCATCTTCATGCGCGTCGAAAACTTCGAACCGACAACCAGTGCCTCGGGCGCTTTGATATTGCCCACAACGGTGCCCGATCCGTCGAGTTCATGGTGCCGCCGAGGGTCCGCAGCGAGGTCGTACAGTTCCGCAGCCGGCGCGGCCACCTCAACCTGCCGACTCACTTGTTGGGGTCCTGCTTCGACAACGATGACGGTCATGACGTCTCCTTCCACCTAGCCGGAAGCCTAGCGCCGCCTAGTCCTGCAGTTCCGGAATGTTCGGATCCCACACCGGTGCGGGTACGAAACGTGCCGGCCAAAAGCCGGATTTGGTCAAAACCGGCAGGACTGGTTTCCCGAATCGGTATTACCTGACCGCCCCGATCCGGCAATATCGTCGGCGATATGGCCACGGTGCCGCGATGCGATGCCGTGCGGGTCTGGCTGGCGATTCGAGTCGGACGTCTGAGAGGGAGGTCGACTACATGTGCGACCAGACCATTGAAGTCGCCGGCGGTCAGTGGATGGGTTGACCGTGGCGCCAACGACTTTCGCAGGGCCCAGGCGATGCTGACCACCGCCGAGGTCATGGACGAGTCGAGTGCGCAGACCGGACTGGCCGACTTCGGTGCAGTCTCCTTCGCCGAAGGCCTCGACATCCTGCTCTCCGCGCTACGCAACGAGGCGCAACTCCACGGCCGCGGCCAGGCGTTCCTGCATCAGCGCATCGTGGGTTACTTGTCGCAGCGACTGCAGGTCGAGGATTGGTATCGGCGACACCCGGAGATCGACGACGTGCCGGTCGCCGCGCCGTTGATCGGCTTGGGACTGCCACGGACCGGGTCGACCGCGCTGTCGATGCTGCTGGCTCAGGATCCCGACGTGCGTTATCTACGGCGATGGGAATCGTCGCAGCCATGTCCCCCGCCTTCCACGGTGCAGGGCGTGGACCCGCGCATCCCGCCGGACACGGGTGAGATGATCGGCACCCGCCACCATGTCCCCGGCGACACGCATGGGCCGATGGAATGCCACGAACTGATGGCGCTGGATTTCAAGTCGCACATCTTTCAGTCCTTCGCGGAAATCCCCTCGTATTCAACATGGTTGGTCCAGCAAGCCGACCTCACCTCGACATTGCAGTATCAGCGCCGCGTGATGAAGCTGCTCGCGTGGGGTGAGCCCAGTCGCCCGTGGCGACTGAAATGCCCGTCGCACGTGTTATGGCTCGACGCCCTGAATACGGTGTTTCCGGACGCGCGGTTCGTGATGACGCATCGCGATCCGACCGATGTCATCTTGTCCGTGGCCGATCTGTATGCCGACATCATCGGATCGTTCAGCTCCACGATCGACCGTCGCTACATCGGTCGGCTCAATGTCGAGCATTGGTCGCTGGGCATGCAGCGGGCGCTGCAGTTCCGCACCGACGGCGCTGAGGATCGCTTCTACGACATCGACTTTCGCGCCATGCAGGACGATCCGATCGCGGAGGTCACCGGCCTGTACGCCTGGCTGGGCGTCCCGGTGAGTGCGCAGTTCGAAGCACGGATGCAAAGCTGGTGGACGCATGCTGCCGCGGAGCGTGAGCCGAGCTCGCATGCCGATCCGGTGGAATTCGGCATTGATCTCGACAAGGTGCGGCCCCGGTTCACCCACTATGTGGACAGTGCGCGCCGGTGGACTTCGCACTGAAACGCCTACGAGCAAAGGATATTCGATGGCTGTTGATCTGACCGGGGGTATCGATCCGGCACGCGAGTACCTGCTGGCGCAGCGGCCGGAGGATCCGGAGATCCGTGACTCAGTGAGCTTCTGGGTGGTCGACGATCGCGGCGAGATTGGCTTGCCGCGCATCGGAATCGAGGCGGTGGGCGCAAACTGGGAAGCTCACGACATTCAAGTCAATGTCGCATTCCCCGACGGTCGGGTCTACCGGCTCCGCACCAACGGGCCGTCGCTACCCGCCGAGGGTTCCGACGGGCGCGCCAGCGTATTGGGGGCCGGGGGCCTGGTGTTCCGCTGTAACGAGCCCTTCGACACCTGGACGATGTCCTACGACGGACCGGCGGTGCAGACGTCGTCGGCCGATTTGGTCGCCGGCAAGAAAGCGGGTCCGTCGGTCGACATCAGTTTCCATGTCGAAGCCACGATGGCCGTGCCACCCTGGGTACAGGGGGCGCTGCAGGCCGATGCCGATAACCAGCTGCGCACCTCGAACGTCGGTGAGATGATGGGCGGGCCGCGCTACGAGCAATTGTTCACCGCCACAGGTGAATTCCGCAGCGCGGGCCAGCAGCACGAGTTCACCGGCAGCGGGCTGCGCATCCGGCGCACCGGTGTGCGCAAGCTGGCCGGTTTCTGGGGGCACTGCTGGCAGTCGGCCGTGTTTCCCGGCGGGAGGGCGTTCGGCTACATCGCCTACCCCCCGCGTCCCGACGGCGAGCCCACCTTCAACGAGGGCTTCGTATTCACCGGCGACGGCGGCCTCATCCCGGCCCGTGCGGTGCGGGCCCCATGGTTGACTCGGCTGCAGCCGTTGGGCGAGGACGTCTCGCTGGTCTTGGAGACCGCCGAGGGTGTCGTTGAAATCGCCGGTGAAACAGTGTTTTCCACGCACGACATTCATCACAACGATGACATGTATTCCATGCAAGCCCTCAAACAGGAGATGGCGAGCTTCCCCGCGGTGCAGCAGGCCGGGGTCAGATACAGCTGGGACGGCGAGGAGGCCTATGGCATGCTCGAACGCTCCAACCCGCTCGACAAGATCACCGGCCACTAGAAGGCAAAGGAGCTCAAAAGACCGATGAGCCAGTTAATCCCAGAGAAGGTGGCATTGGTTACCGGCGCCGCACGTGGACAAGGCCGGGCGCACGCCGTGCGTCTGTCCGCCGAAGGCGCCGACATCATCGCGGTCGATATCGCCGGCCCGCTGCCGCCCAGCGTTCCCTACGACTCGCCCACACAAGACGACCTGGCGGAGACGGCGCGGCTGGTAACCGCTAACGGCCGAAAGGTCATCACCGCCGCGGTCGACATCCGCGACCTCGACGCGCTCAAAGCCGCCGTCGACCAGGCGGTCGTCGAGCTGGGCCGACTGGACGTCATCGTCGCCAACGCCGGAATCTGCAGCCCGGCCCCGTGGAATCAGATCACCGCGCAGGCATTCCGGGACACCATCGACACCAACGTGATCGGCACCTGGAACACCGTGATGGCCGGTGCCCATCACATCATCGATGGCGGTCGCGGCGGGTCGATCATCCTGATCGGATCCGCCGCCGGCATCAACATGCAGTCGTTCATGATCCATTACACGGCGAGCAAACACGCCGTCGTCGGGATGGCACGCGCGTTCGCCGCCGAACTCGGCCGATACAACATCCGGGTCAACAGCCTGAACCCGGGCGCGGTCGCCACCCCGATGGGCACCGGCCGGATGCGCGAGGCGCTGCAGTCGGCCGCCGACGACTACCCGCACCTACGCGGCATGCACAAGCCGCTGCTACCCGAAGGCATCGCCCAGCCGGAAGACATCTCCGATGCCGTCGCGTGGCTGGCCTCCGACCAATCCCGATTGGTCACCGCTACGCAGGTTTCGGTCGACATCGGCGTGGGATACGTCTGATTCGCGGGCTGATGGGCGGGCTGAAAGACAAAACCTTCCTGTCCGCCGGCGGACCCACTGGGATCGGCGCGGCCACCGCCGAATGCCCGGCCACACGCCGCCGCTGCCGACCAGGCAGAATCGTCCTGACATCACGCGGCGACCAGGTCTTGACGGGAATACCCCCCAGGGGTGTATACGTTAGTGAGAGGTATGTACCCCTGGGGGGTATCGGAAGGAGCGTCATGACCACGAGCGCGGTCAGCAACCTTGAGCTGGACATCGCCGGGATGACGTGTGCCTCCTGCGCGGCCCGGCTGGAGAAGGCGCTGAACAAACTCGACGGCGTGACGGCGACCGTGAATTTCGCGATGGAACGAGCCAGCGTCACCGTCCCGGCGGGATACGACCCGCAGTCGCTGGTCGCCGAGGTGGAAAAGGCCGGCTATACCGCTGTTCTGCCGCAGCGGCACGAGCAACCCGCCGCGGCCGACGACCTCGAGCTGGAGTCGCTGCGTAGTCGCCTGATCACCTCGATAGTGCTCGCCACCCCGGTGATCGCCATGGCGATGATCCCGGCCCTGCAATTCCGCTACTGGCAGTGGGCGTCGCTGGCCCTGGCCGCACCGGTGGTCGTGTGGGCCGGCCGGCCATTCCACGCCGCCGCCTGGGCCAACCTCAAGCACGGCGCCGCCACCATGGACACGCTGATTTCGATCGGCACCCTGTCGGCGTTCCTCTGGTCGCTGTATGCCCTGTTCTTCGGGACGGCCGGCGAGGCGGGCATGCGCCACGGCTTCGCGCTGACCGTCACACCCAGTGACGGCGCGGGCAACATCTACCTCGAAGTGGCCGCCGGCGTGACCTTGTTCGTCCTGTCCGGCCGCTACTTCGAGAAGCGCTCCAAGCGGCGCGCCGGTGCCGCCTTGCGCGCCCTGCTGGAGCTCGGCGCCAAGGACGTCGCGGTGCTGCGGGACGGCGCCGAGACGCGCATCTCGATCGACCAGCTCAAAGTCGGCGACGAGTTCGTCGTGCGTCCCGGCGAGAAGATCGCGACCGACGGGATCGTCGTCTCCGGCTCGTCGGCCGTGGATGCCTCGATGCTCACCGGCGAGTCCGTTCCGATCGAAGTCGGCGAGGGCGACGCCGTGGCTGGTGCCACCGTCAACGCGGGCGGGCGGCTCGTCGTGCGTGCGACCCGGGTCGGCGAGGACACCCAGCTGGCGCAGATGGGCAAGCTGGTCGAAGCCGCCCAATCGGGCAAGGCCAAGGTGCAAAGGCTCGCGGACCGTGTCTCCGGAGTCTTCGTTCCGATCGTCATCGCCATCGCCGTGGCCACCCTCGCGGCGTGGCTCGCCGCCGGATTCCCGATCGCCGCGGCGTTCACGGCCGCGGTCGCGGTGCTCATCGTCGCCTGCCCGTGCGCACTCGGGCTGGCCACTCCGACCGCACTGCTGGTCGGCACGGGTCGCGCGGCCCAACTCGGCGTGCTCATCAAGGGACCCGAGGTGCTGGAGTCCACCCGCAGGGTCGACACGATCGTGCTCGACAAGACGGGCACCGTGACCACCGGCAAGATGACCCTCGTCGAGGTCATCACCGCGCCGGACACGGACCGCGCAACGCTGCTGCGCTACGCCGGAGCACTGGAGGACGCCTCCGAACATCCCGTCGCTCAGGCAATCGCCAAGGCCGCCGCCGCCGAACTCGGGTCCCTGCCGGTGCCTGACGGTTTCGCGAACGTGGAAGGCAAAGGCGTGCAAGGCATCGTGGACGGCCATAGCGTCGTCGTCGGCCGCGAGAGCCTGCTGGCCGACTGGGCCCAGCACCTCGACCCGACGCTGTCGGCCGCGAAAGTTCGCGTCGAGAGCGAAGGCAAAACCGCCGTCGCCGTCGGCTGGGAGGGTAGCGCGCGCGGGATCCTGGTGATCGCCGACACCGTCAAGCCCACCAGCGCCGAGGCCATCCGACAGTTCAAGCGGCTTGGCCTGACGCCGGTCCTGCTGACGGGTGACAACGAGAACGTGGCAAACCGCGTCGCCGGCGAGCTCAGGGTTGCGCACGTCATCGCCGAGGTCATGCCCGCCGACAAGGTCGCCGTGATTCAGCGTTTGCAGTCCGACGGCAAGGTCGTCGCGATGGTCGGCGACGGGGTCAACGACGCCGCCGCACTGGCCACCGCCGATCTGGGTCTTGCGATGGGCACCGGTACGGACGTCGCGATCGAAGCCGCCGATCTGACATTGGTCCGTGGAGACCTGCGCGCCGCCGCGGACGCAATCCGGCTCTCCCGCAAGACACTGGCCACCATCAAGATGAACCTGTTTTGGGCGTTCGGCTACAACGTCGCCGCGATCCCGCTCGCCGCGCTCGGCCTGCTCAATCCGATGCTCGCGGGCGCCGCGATGGCCTTCTCCAGTGTGTTCGTCGTCGGCAACAGCCTGCGGCTGCGCTCCTTCACGAGCACGATCCGTTCGGACGATATGGGATAGTGAGCCTGGCCTCCCGGGTTCCATAGCTTTAAGGTCTCGACGTTTGCCCCAATTCCTCGGACAACTGTCCTTGCTGCACGGCTGGTTGCCACTCGCAACGCAAGTGTTCGCGTTGCTGGTGGCGCTGATCGTCATCGACTGGCGCAGGCGGAGTTGGTGGCAGCGCGCGCTGCCGGTGGCGCTGGTCGCCGCGGTCGCAGTGACCGCGCTGGCGTACTGGTACATCGCCTCGCTCGGAGTAGCCGGGGACCCGGCACCTAAGTCGCTGTGGCTGTGGATCGCGATGAGCGGATTGACCGCCGCGGTGCTGGTGCTGGGGTGGAAGGGCGCCCGCTGGTGGCGCCGGGGGCTCGCGCTTGTTTCCGTCCCGCTGTGCGCACTGTGCGCGAGCATGTCCTTGAACCTTTGGGTCGGCTATTTCCCCACCGTGCTCGCCGCCTGGAATCAGCTGACTTCCGAGCCCCTGCCCGATCAGATCGACCGGCTGCGCGTCACCGCGATGCAGGTCGCCGGCACCAGGCCGGACAAAGGGGTCGTGGTGCCGGTCAACATCGACTCCGACGCATCCCACTTTCCGCACCGTCAGGAACTCGTCTACCTGCCTCCGGCGTGGTTCAACACCAACCCGCCGCCCCGCCTGCCGACGGTCATGATGATCGGCTCGGCGTTCAACCTCCCTTCCGACTGGCTAGGGCCCGGCGGCGCCTTCACCGCCATCGACGGCTTCGCCGCCAGCCATCACGGTTTCGCCCCGGTGTTCGTGTTTGTCGACGCCACCGGCTCGTTCGACAACGACACCGAGTGCGTCAATGGGAGCCGCGGTAACGCCGCCGATCACCTGACAAAAGATGTGGTGCCGTTCATGGTCTCGAACTTCGGGGTCAGCGCCGACCGGGCGAATTGGGGAGTCGCCGGATGGTCCATGGGCGGTACCTGCGCCGTCACCTTGTCCGTCATGCATCCGGAGTTGTTCAGCGCCTTCGTGGACATCGCCGGCGACTTCCGGGCCAACATCGGCAGCAAGGAACACACCATCGCCCAGTTGTTCGGCGGCGATACCACCGCGTGGGCGGAATACGACCCGCTCACCGTGATGACTCGGCACGGCCGCTACACCGGGTTGTCGGGATGGTTCGACATCCCCACCCCACCCGGTGCACACAGCGTCGCGCAGGCCGCTAATCCCAGCCTCGGAAGTACCAGTGCGGCCAACCCTGAGGGCCAGGACGCTGCCGCCAACGCTTTGTGCACCATCGCCGGCGCCAATGGGATTAGCTGCGCGGTGGTGACGCAGCCAGGCAAACACGACTGGCCATTCGCCGCCCAAGCATTCGCGGCGTCGTTGCCATGGCTCGCTGCGACGCTGGGAACCCCCGACGTCGAGCCGGTGCAGTTGCCGCAACGGGGCACCGGGGAGCCGCATTGATCCGGTCGCTGCCGAGACCACATCCGTGGCCGGCGCAGCTCTGCGCCATTTTCAATGGAAATTCACAGCTGACCCTCCCGTAACGTAGCCGACATATTGGGACGCGCGATGGTACGGTTCGCTGCTGTGGCTGCGAAGTTTGGCGAGGTAGGCGACCCGTACGCGGGCTCGCCTGGCGGCCACCGCGCGGCAAACAGACGGCAGTCGTCGCGGGTGGTCCACCGCACCGCCGAGCAGGCAGAGATGAAGCGCCGTCGATTCCTCGGCTCGCTGGCCGCGGCCACCGTTGCCGCCGTGGGCGCGGCGCGCCTGATCGTCGACCCGCAACCGCGCACGTTTGCCCAGGTGCCCCTGGACTCGGCCGCGACCTCCGGCCCGGTCGCCCCTTCGCCGGTCGGTTTGTTGCCACCGCCACCGCTGAGTGCTCGCATCCCGCTGCCTGGCGGTGGCGCCCTGATGAAGATCCCTGGAGACGGTGACTTGCTCGCCCTGACCCTCGATGACGGGGTCAACAGCGATGTGGTGCGTGCCTACACGCAGCTCGCCAAGGACACCGGTGCCCGAATGACCTTTTTCGTCAACGGCATCTACGACTCGTGGACCGAAAATCTGGATCTGTTGCGGCCGCTGGTGGAGTCCGGGCAGATCCAGCTCGGCAACCACACGTGGTCGCACCCGGATCTGACGACGGTGCCGCAAAGCAAGGTCGAAGACGAACTTAAGCGCAATGACGAGTTCCTGAAGACGACCTACGGCGTCGGCGCGAAACCGTACTACCGGCCGCCCTATGGAAAACACAACGGCGTCGTCGACACCGTGGCGAACGAGCTCGGCTACACCGTCCCGACCCTCTGGTCGGGTTCATTGTCGGATTCCACGCTGATCACCGAGGAATACATCCTCAAGATGGCCGACGAGTACTTCACTCCGCAAAACATTGTGATCGGTCATCTGAATCACCTGCCCGTCACGCACGTGTATCCCCAACTCATCGACACCATTCGCGACCGGAATCTTCGTACCGTCACGCTCAACGACGTGTTCATCAGAACGCCTTAGCGACAACACGATTGGCCGCGCACACCCCGGATCCGCAGCGGCTCGGCGGCCTCGGTTGGGCCCGTCGCACCGGTGGTCAGTTGTCGCGTACAGAGCGTCGGCGTCTCGTGCTCGCGACCGCGGCGGGGCAATGGACGAACGCCGTGGGACGGATCAAGCTCGCATTGGGTCGGGTCCCCGCGGCGGCCGCGCACGTTGATCTCGACGCGTTGCGAGTACCCGATTCCAGGTTCGCGCGGGAGGCCGAAGAGGCGTGTGCCCAATTGCCGCCGGCCCTGCTGGGCCACTCCTACCGCACTTGGTTGTTCGGGCATGCGCTCGCGGCGGTCGACGGATGCGAGCTGGACGACGAGCTCTTCTATTGCGGGGCGCTGCTGCACGACTACGGCATCGTCAACCCAACGGCCAACCGCGATTTCACCCTCGGCAGTGCCGACCAGATGTTCGCCTGCGCGCAGGCCGCCGGTGTCGATGACCAGAGTGCGAATCTGCTCGCCGACGGCATCTGTGTGCATGCGACACCGGGAATCCAGGTGGACGCCGACGGCGCGATGGGCTGCTATCTGCAATGGGGCGCGATGGCCGACGGCGCGGGATTGCGCATCTGGGACATCGCCCCCGGCAACGTAGCCGAGACGCTGCGCCGTTACCCACGAGGCGATTTCAAACGCGAACTGGTGAGCATGATCCGCGCGGAGGCCGCAGCGGTACCGGCGGGCCGCATGGGCCTGCTCGTCCGCTGTGGATTGCCGTTGGCCGTGCGGCTAGCACCTTTCGACTCCTGAGGTCGTGCAGTGGATTCCGCTGACAACAACATATGAAGCCACCGCTAAAAGCGTTCACCCGAGCAAATCTCTAAAATTTTAGAGATTCCCCTTCCGCTGGCGACCCATACATTGTTACCGTTTCGTGATGCGCCGCGGTGGGGGAATCTTCGCAATACTTCTCGTGTTCGTTTCAGCGCTGATCTGCATCGGTAATGCGCGAGCCGACGGCGGGGATGAGCCGCAGTATGCCGCGTTCTACACCCCGCCGGATCCGCTACCACCTGGGAAGCCGGGCGACCTGATCCGCACCGAGCCGTCGAGGCTGGTTCTGGAGCCGTCGGGTCAGCTAGGCGCGATCATGGCCACCGGCACCCGAATCATGTACCGCAGCAACGACACTCGCGGCAATCCGATCGCGGTCACCGGCACCTACTTCGAGCCCTACAACGCGTGGCCGGGCCGCGGCCCACGCCCGCTGATCAGCTATGCGCCCGGCACTCAAGGTCAGGGCAATCAATGTGCCCCCTCGCGAATGTTCAACCAGGGCATCCACTATTCGGGCGGCTGGGACATCATGTTCAACTACGAGGAGCTGTTCGTCGCGACGATGGTTGCCCGTGGTTTCGCCATTGTGATGACCGACTACGAGGGCCTGGGGACGCCGTCGATGCACACGTATGTGGGTCGCGTAGCGGAGGGACAGGCCGTACTCGATGCCGCCCGTGCCGCAATGCGTCTGCCTGACACCTCACTGGATCCGCATGGACCCGTGGCTTTTTGGGGCTATTCGCAAGGTGGCGGGGCGACGGCGTCAGCGGTGGAGCTTGCCCCGTCGTATGCCCCGGAGCTGCACATCGTGGGCACGTACGCCGGTGCGCCTACGGCCAACCTGAAGGAACTCCTGCCCTACGCCGACGGCAGCGTCTTGGTCGGCGCCGTCGGCTACGCCCTCAACGGTGTGATGGCCGAATATCCCGAGTTCGCCGACTTCATCCGCTCCAAAATGACACCCCGCGGGCTGGCGATGCTCGAATCGGCGTCGCGCCAGTGCGTCGGACAGACCCTGCTGGATTTCATGTTTCGCCATCTGCGCCCCTACTTCACCGAAGACATTTATCAATTGGTCAACGAAGAACCCTTCAACACGATGTTCGAAGAGCAGAAACTCGGACGCTACAAACCCAGCACGCCGGTGCTGATCAACAGCAACCGCTACGACTCGCTGGTGCCGTGGACCGCGGCAAACCAACTCGGCCGCGACTGGTGCGCGCAGGGCGCCGACGTGGAATTCCGCACCAACGAGGAACCACCGTTCCTCAACAAGCTGATCATCAACCACGCGCTGCCGATGCTCGTCGACGGTGAACCGGCCATGCAATGGATCGCCGCCCGCTTCAATGGCGAGCCCACCGCACCAAACTGCGGTCAGTTCTGAATCGCTCATAACATCGAGATCGCCATGGCGACCAGTGCACGCAGGAAGCACAACGCACCCGAGCGGCGTCGACACCTCACCGACGCCGCCATCGACTTGCTGGGCAGCAACGGTGTACACGGCGTGAGCCATCCGAAGGTCGACGAACGCGCCGACGTGCCCGCCGGCAGCACATCGTTCTACTTCCGCACCCGCCGAGCACTACTGCATGCGGTCGCGGAGCGGCTCGCCGAGCTCGACGTCGCCGACTTCTCGTTGATGACCGAACTGGCCGGCTCGCAGTCAACCCCATTCACCGGCACGGCGGGCCTGGCCCGGATTGTGATGTACGTGAACAGCGAACCGTGGCTGACCCGCGCCAAGGCACGCTATGAACTCATGTTGCTCGCCAGCCGCGATCCCGAATTGGCAACCAGCCTCAGCGAGTCTTCCGACCGGCTCTACACGCTGGCCCGCGAGGTTGTCACCCAATGGCATCCCGCGGGAAGCACACCGGATCCGGGGTTGATCGAGGACCAAGCGATGGCCACCCTCACCTACATCAACGGGGTGATGATGACGTTCGTTGCCGGCCGACCGGTCGTCGACAGCGCCGAGCACCTCGACCGACTCATCCAGGGCGTCATCGCGGGAGTCGCTCAGGTTCGCGGCGACTGAAACGTCGCGCGGCGCCTCAATAGGCGGGGTAGGGCGGGCGGTTGCCGAAGTAGAGTCCGCCGGCCCATTCCCACACCCGTTGGTTGGTCAGTCCATGCTGGGCGATCATGTTGAGGTCACGCAGTTGTCGGCCCAGCGGGGAGGAGCGTTGCAGCGCAGCCGAACCGACCGCGTCGACCAGCATTTGCACGGCGTCTCGACAAGTCGTTCCCGTGTGGACAACGCATCCCGCCCATTGCGCCCGCTGATCGAAGGAGGGTTCATCGCCCGCCTGAACGGTGGCAAAGAATCCGCCCAGCGTGTCGTAGACATAGCTGCGCGTCGACCCGATCAACGCCGCGGCCCGAGCCAGGGCCGCACGAACATTGGGTTCTCCCGTAACCGAGCCCATCAGCACCTTGCTGTACTTTTCCTGCAGCGAGCTGCGAGCCACATCGAAAGCCTCGGCGGCCACCCCGAGCGCCACGCCCACGCCCGCGCTGGGAGCCAGGCCAAACCAGGAATACAGCGGCTCGGGCCGCCTGTAGTGTCCGGGAACCCAGGTGTACTCATCCGGGACGAATGCATCGGCAATCGTGTAGTCATGACTTCCACTGCCGGCCAGGCCATCTGGGTCCCACGTTTCCAACACCTGCCACTGCGTAGCGGGCAGCATGGCCACCCGCACATCCGGCCTTCCGCTCTTGGTGCGTCGCGGCTCGCCGTTCTCTGTCACCGTCGCGCCGCCCAAGATGACGTCGGCATGAGTGACCCCGCTGCCAAACGACCAGCGGCCCGACAAGCGGTAACCACCGTCGCAGACCTCGAGCACTCCCGACGGCCCCTGAAAGCCCGCGACAATCGTGTCCAACGAGGGGAACAAGCGCCGGGACGCAGGCTCGTCGATGTATGACGCGAAGAACCCGCTCTCTGAACCGATCATTGCGCACCAGGCCGCGGACGCGTCGGCCCGCGCGAGTGCCTCGATGATCTCGACCTGTTTACCGACGTCGGTTTCCGGGCCGCCCCAGGCCGCCGGCATCGCCATCCGGAATACGCCCGACCATCGCAGCGCATCGACAACCGCGGAGCTCAACCTGCGTTCACGCTCGGCCTGGGCGGCGTGCTCGCGCACAATTGGGTCGATCTCCTTAACCCGGGCCATGATTGCGGCGGTATCGAGCGCCGCCGGCGTGCATTGCGTCATGTGTTGTCTCCTTAGGCCACCGCCAGCCTAGCAATCAAGGTTTTATGACGCAACTGATTATCGGCCGCACGTATCGAGACCCGAGATGACTCCGGCGGTTGAATACCTAGCGATACTCGGTCATGGACAGTGGGTTTAACGCCGCAGGATAGGCTCGGAATCACTCACAACCACCCGCGCGTCTGGTATCGATCACGCACACTTGGTCTTGTCACGCAACTTAGAGTAGTCTCACGCACATGCTCAATAGTGAGTACAGCGGCGAGAACTGCTCGGTTGCTCGCGCGTTGGAAGTTGTCGGTGAGCGCTGGACACTGCTGATCGTTCGCGACCTGTTGACCGGGCCCCATCGTTTCGCCGAACTCCAACGCAAACTGGGCGTCGCCAAAAATGTTCTGACAGTTCGCCTTCAGAAATTGGTGGATGAGGGCATCGTCGAGAAGACCCCTTACACCGGTGCCGGCAACCGGAACGATTACCGACTCACCCGCAAGGGAAAAGACCTATTCCCGGTGCTGAGCGCCCTGATGGCGTGGGGCGACCGGTACGCGGCGCCGCCCGGTGGCCCTCCGCTGATCTTCGAACACGAATGCGGCCACGCCGCCGGCCACAGAATGGTGTGTGCCTACTGCGGCGACGATCTCGTTCCACGGACAGTCAGAGTCATCCCCGGGCCCGGCGCGACGACCAACATGGCCCCCGCCTGAGCCGGTCGGCCAACCTCGTCACCGTTTGTCAACGCGTCGGGTCGTGCAGCATCGCGTCGATCAGCCGGTGTAGCACCTGCGCCGTCTCGCGGCGGGCGCGTTTGGGGTCGTCGGCGGTGGCGATGACCATGGCCGCCTCATCGAGCGCGCCAATCAGCACATGCGCCAACGGCCGCACCGGTTGCCGAGCCAGCTGGCCAGCCTTGATGGCCTCCCCGAGCAACTGCTCGGTCATGCCCAGGCTGTATCGCTGCGCGACGTCACGGAAGCCGGCCCAGCCGAGCACGCTCGGTGCATCCAACAGGATCAACTGACGTACCTCCGGATCGCCGGAGACCTCCAGCCAGGCGTCGACGGCGGCGCGAATTGCGTCCGCCGGTGATGTCCCGCCCGAGGCGGCCACGATGGTGGCCATCCGGGCCATGACATCCTGCTCGACGGCTTCGACAACCTCACTGAATAGCGCTGCCTTATCGGCGAATTGGTGGTACATCGCCCCCCGCGTAACGCCCGCGGCGGTGACGATCTCGGGCGTTCCCACCTCCGCGTAACCCCGCTGTCCCCACAGCCGGCGGGCAGCCGAGATCAGCGCGTCGCGGGTCGCCGCGGAGCGCTCCTCCTGAGTGCGTCTCTTGCTTTCCATACAACCTGTTGGTAACTTACGAACAGACAGTCTGTTTGTAAGACTAACCCTAGTAGGAGTCATCCATGTCGACGATCGACATTAGCGCCGGAACCATCCACTACGAAGCAATCGGACCCGAGAACGGCAGGCCAGTTGTGTTCGTGCACGGCTACATGATGGGTAGGGAGCTCTGGCGTCTGGTCAGCGAGCGCCTCGCCGCCTTGGGTCTGCGGTGCATCGCCCCCACCTTTCCTTTCGGGGCGCACACACAACCGCTGCGCCCCGGCGCCGACCGAACCATCTACGGTGTGGCGCGCGTCGTAGCCGACGTGCTTGCCGCCCTCGACCTCGAGGACGTGGTGCTGGTCGGCAACGACACCGGCGGATTGGTCACCCAACTCGTGGCCGTGCACTATCCCGAGCGCCTTGGCGGACTTGTGTTCACGAGTTGCGATGCGTTCGAACACTTTCCGCCTCCCATCCTCAAGCCGCTCATCATGGCGGCACAGGCGAAGCCGCTGTTTCGGACTGCAATCCAGGCTGTCCGGGCGCCGCTGGTGCGCAAGCGTGCCTTCAACGGACTGGCGCACAGCGACATTGACCACCTGACCCAGCTCTGGGTCCGCCCGGCACAAAGCGACCCGGCGATCGCCGAAGACCTGCGCCAATTCACCCTGTCGCTGCGCTCGGAGGTCGCCACCGGTGTCGCGGCCCGGCTGCACGAGATCGACATACCCACCCTTGTCGCCTGGTCGGCCGACGATGTGTTCTTTCCACAGGAGGACGGCCGGCGTCTGGCCGCTACCATCCCCAACGCCCGCCTCGAAGTCATCGACGGCGCGCGGACGTTCTCGATGGTGGACCAGCCGGACCGGCTCGCCGATCTGATGTCGACGATCGCGGTGCGCGCCTAGCGCGCTCACCTCTTTCAAGGCGGTGCAGTGGCGGTTGCCCAGGCCGTATAGCGTTTCGGCCATGGCAGACGTGACGTCACCGCTCAACGACCGACGAATCCTGGTGACCGGTGGAGCGACCGGAATCGGTGCGGCCGCCGTCGCGGTTCTCACCGCGGCGGGGGCTGACGTCGCCGCGACTTATCACCAGACGCCGCCACCCGAGGGCCTCGCCGCCAGCTGGACGCAATGCGATGTGCGGGATGCCGATGCCGTCTCGGCGATGGTTCAACACACCGCCGAGCAGCTTGGCGGGCTCGATGTCCTGGTGAACGCCGCGGGGCTGTGGCAGGCCGGGATACCGGGCTATATCGGCGCCGACGACATTTCATTCCTGTTGGACACCAACGTCAAGGCGACCATCCTGACCAATCAGGCCGCGTATGGCGTCATGAAAGATCAAGATCCCAAGGGCGGCAGGATCATCAACTTCGGGTCCTCCGAAGCCGTTATGGGCAGCCCAATTTCGGCTGTTTATGCCGCGACCAAGGGGGCGGTGCAGGCCTGGACGCGATCGGCCGCCAAGGCCTGGGCCGCCGACAATGTCACCGTCAACGCTCTCGCGCCCGCGGTGCAGACGCCGGGTGCTGATCGGCTCCGGGATTTCCTCGGCCCGGAGGCCGCCGCGCTGATCGACCAGCAGATGAAAATGATGATTCCGCTTGGTGGAACGTTGGGAGATCCGGCCCGCGATGTCGGCCCGATGCTGGTTTTCCTGGCCGGATTGGGATCGGGCTTCATCACCGGGCAGCTGCTGGCCGTGGACGGCGGCCTGATGATGGTGGGCGGGTAGGGAACTGCCCGGCGCGCTCATGCGTGCACTGGGCATCGTATTCATCAGCGTCGTCGGGCGACCTCCCGTCGACTTCGTAGCAGCACGTGAATTACTGCGCGAATCGACCCGCTAATATAAGACGGACCGTCTCGTCTCGTAAGGGTGGGCAGAGTGAAGGTGAATCTCGATGGCTGACGACACGATGCAGGCGTTCCTGCGACGGCGCCTGTCGGATCCGAACGTCGCCGTGAAACATCGCGATCTGCAATGGAGTTGGAGCCAGCACCTGGAACAGGCAACCGCCCGAGCGGCGGCCCTGATCGGCGCTGCCGATCCGCAACGACCGATGCACGTCGGCGCGCTGTTGGGCAACACCCCGGAGATGCTCAACCAGATGGCGGCGGCCGGACTCGGCGGCTATGTGCTGTGCGGTCTGAACAACACCCGCCGGGGCGAGGCGCTGGCCGCCGACGTCCGGCGGGCTGACTGCCAGTTCGTGGTGACCGACGCCGAACACCGGCCGCTGTTGGACGGGTTGAACCTCGAGGGGACGCAGATCCTCGACACCTCGACGCCGCAATGGGCCGAATTCACCGGTGCTGCCGGCGAACTGATTCCGCATCGGGAAGTCAGCGCGACGGACGCGTTCATGATGATCTTCACCTCGGGGACAAGCGGAAATCCCAAGGCGGTTCAGGTGTCACACCTGATGGCGATGTTCGCCGGCACCAACCTGGTCCAGCGCTTCGCACTCTCCGAACAGGACACCT
Source organism: Mycobacterium sp. Dal123C01 (assembly GCF_052566995.1). Classification (NCBI taxonomy): domain Bacteria; kingdom Bacillati; phylum Actinomycetota; class Actinomycetes; order Mycobacteriales; family Mycobacteriaceae; genus Mycobacterium; species Mycobacterium sp. Dal123C01. Next base: position 1,143,583 of record NZ_CP199580.1, read on the forward strand.
GCTATGTGTCCATGCCGCTGTTCCACTCCAACGCGGTCGTCGCCGGATGGGCGCCCGCGGTGGTCTCCGGCGCCGCGATCGTGCCGGCGAAGTTCTCGGCGACCAACTTCCTCGACGATGTCCGCCGCCACGGCGCGACCTACATGAACTACGTCGGCAAGCCGCTCGCCTACATCCTGGCCACCCCCGAACGTGACGACGACGCGGACAACCCATTGCGGGTGGCGTTCGGCAACGAGGCCAACGACAAGGACATCGAAGAATTCGGGCGCCGCTTCAGTGTCCAGGTGGAGGACGGCTTCGGCTCGACGGAGAACGCGGTCATCGTGATCCGCGAAGACGGCACGCCGAAGGGCTCGATCGGCAGAGGCATCGACGGGATCGCGATCTACAACAGCGACACCATCACCGAGTGTGCGGTGGCACATTTCGACGCCAACGGCGCGCTCGCCAACGCCGACGAGGCCGTGGGCGAGTTGGTCAACACGACGGGATCGGGCTTCTTCACCGGGTATTACAACGATCCCGCGGCCAACGCCGAACGCCTGCGCCATGGCATGTACTGGTCAGGAGATCTCGCCTATCGCGATGCCGACGGATGGATCTACCTCGCCGGCCGCACCGCCGACTGGATGCGGGTGGACGGCGAAAACATGGCCGCCGCACCGATCGAGCGAATCCTGCTGCGCCACGGCGTGATCAACCGTGTCGCCGTGTATGCCGTCCCGGACGAGCATGTGGGCGACCAGGTGATGGTCGCTGTCGTGCTCAATGATGGCCAGACTCTCGATCCCGATACGTTCGAAGCGTTCCTCGACGCGCAGCCCGATCTGTCCCCCAAGGCGCGGCCGCGATACGTGCGTATCGCGACCGACCTGCCCAGCACCGCCACCCACAAGGTCCTCAAGCGCCAACTGATCGCCCAGGCGACGGCCATCGGTGCGGGCGAGACTCTCTGGGTACGCGAGCCACGCGGCACGGCCTACCGGATCGCTTCGTCCGCGGCTAGTCTTTCGGTGCCCGACGGCGGATCTGCCCCTTCGCCCGCGGCACCCGTTTGACCGGATCTCGGGTTGTGCCGCTGGCGATCTCGTCGCGCAGCTGCGCGATGTTGGAGATCTCGGCGTACAACCCACGGATCGCGTAGTCCAGGACGGCAAACGAGAAGCGCTGGTCCGGATCGTCGGTGATGCCGAGTTCGCGGGAACGCTGGCGCGACCACAGGGCCTCGTCCAGCCGAGCCCGGGTCGCGTCGAGATGGCGGTCCAACGTGTCGACGACGCGTTCGGGATCTTCGCCCCGCGCGAGCCAGGTTCGCAGGATGACGGGGTGCTTGATGACGACCTGATCGTCGCCCGGAAAGTGCTGGACCCACCGACGAAGGGCATCGAGCCCGGAATCCGTGGTCTCATACAACGTGATCGCGCGCTTGCCGGACTGAGCGCCGATTTCACTGACCATCCCCCGCGCCAACAGTCTGTTCAGTTCGCGCCGCACGTGACTGACCGACGGCGACCAGTAGAAGTGGCCCACGGTCAGCTCGGCGCGCATCTTGATCTCGCCGGCGGTCAGTTGCTCATCGTTGGCCGCCAGCACACCCAGCACCAGATAGGCCGTTACCGGTAGGCCGTTGGTGGTGCGCCGGGGACTCACGGCCGTCTATTTCTGACTGGTGAAGTACGGCAACGTCAGGTCCGGACCAACGACCTGGAAGTGCACCCGCACGCGCATACCGATGGCCAGATCGCCGGGCGCCACACCGACGACGTTGGTGAGCATCTGGTAGCCCTCATCCAGGGTGACGATGGCGGGCGCGTAGGGCGGTTCGAACTCCGGCGTGACGGGCCGGTAGACCACCGTCCAGCTGTAGATCTCGCCCACTCCAGCACTTTTCGTCCAGCCCAGTTCGGCCGAAAGGCATTGGCGGCAGTGCTCGGTCGGCGGGAAATTGGCCAGTCCACACGCGTCGCACCGCTGGTAGCGCAGCTCCCCCGATTGACATCCCTGCCAGAACGGCACGCTGAGGTGACTATTCGCGTGCGGCAACGGACCGGTCTGCGGTCGCAAAGATTCGGCGGTCACAGCGGCTCGTCCCCGACCAGCAGCACCGTGGTGAACAAAGCGCCTGCTCCCCCGTTGCTGCACAATGCAATATGTGCATCGGGCACTTGGAGCGCGCCCGCCTCACCACGTAGTTGCTGGACGGCACGGATGGCACGTTGCATCATTTGCGGATTGGCGCCGGCGTGGCTGAACGACATGGTTCCTCCATCGGTGGTGATCGGGTGACTGCCGCCAACGGCGATGTGGCCGTCGGCGACGAATGGCCCTCCTTCGCCCTCACCACAGAAGCCGAATGCCTCGAGCTGGCGGATGATTTCGAACGAGAACGGGTCGTAGAGTTCCAGTACATCCACGTCATCAGGCCCGATGCCGGCGTGGCGGAACGCACATTCGGCCGCGCGTCTTCCGACGACACCGTTGACGTAGCGGCCGTGATCACCGCGCCGCCCGGCAAGGTCCCAGGCCGGTGGGTGCTGATACGACGGGCCGTGGAAGTCCGCGCCGCTGCCGAGCACGTAAATCGGCCGACGTGCCGCATCGACTTTGTCGATGTTCGCGACGACCAGTGCACAGCCGCCCTCGGAGGTGGTGGCGCAATCGAGGAGATGAAACGGGTCCGCGATCGGCCGCGATGCGGTGATGTCGTCCGGACTGAACGGACCCCGTTGGTAATAAACGGCTTCGGGGTTCTGCGATCCGTTGTTGCGGATGGTGGCCGCCACGACGGACAGCTGCTCGCGTGTGGTGCCGTAGACGTGCATGTGCCGTCGGGCGATGAGCGCGAACTCGGCGGTGGTGAACATTCCCCATGGCGCGACGAATTCGTTCTCGGGCCTGGTCCATGGCGCCGTGGCCTCGTGATCGCGGTACTCACCGGCTTGGGCGGCCACCAGTACCACGACGTCGGCCATGCCGTGCTCGATCGCGGTGACCGCCTCGGTGACCATGCCGACCCCGAAAGCCAGCCCCTGCCAAGCCGGTCCGATCCGCAGGTCGTAGATCAACGAGGTCGAGTGTGGGCTCGCACTGATGCCGTCGACGTCGTCCAGGCTCAGACCGGCATCGTCGAGCGCGCCCAGAATCGCCTTGATCGCCAAACCGCGCGAGGTTTCGCCGTCCAGGCGCCGTCCCTGCCGGGTGTTGTGCACCCCGACGATCGCTGCGGTGCGCTTCGTTGCGCTCACTCGTGCGGCTCTTCAGTTTTCATCTGCTACTACCCCTAAATAGGTGCCCAGTACGTCGCATTGCCGTCCGTCGCGAACGATGGTGCCGATCATCGTCGTCCGCGCATCCTCGGGTTTCGCGCCCGCTGCCCCGCTTTCCAAGACATCGATTCGCACGTCCACCGGCCGCGCGGTTTGTGGGTCGGTGATCTCGACGACCATGGCCACCGCGCGCTCTCGCTCGTCCCACTCGACGCTGGTAATCCGATGCCGCGCCGTCAGTTCCATCACGACGGAGTCCTGACGGACCAGAAAGCGCACCGGCGCGCACAGCTCCCCAGCACGCGGTGGCACGCACAGCGTGACCGCCATGTCACAAGCCCGCGGGCCGCACGCTGGTTGCGCCCGCCGCCCGCAACTCGGCCAGGTCTTGTTGGCTGCGGCCCAGAATGCTCGTTAGCACCTCGGTGGTGTGCTGGCCGTACAGCGGCGATATGCGGTGCACCCAGCGTCTCGGCTTACCGACGAACGCGAAGGGCATTCCGGTGCAGAGGAAGGAGCCGGCAACAGGGTGGTCGACCGTTTCCCAGAACCCCCGGGCAAGCAGGTGTGGGTCGCTCAACAGCGCGGCCGCCTCCGTCACGCGCGCGGCGGGCACCTCCGCGGCGCGTAGGGTGCGCACCGCGTCGGCCACCGGGTGCCGCGCGGTCCAATCCGAGATCAGTTTGTCGATTTCGTCGGACCGCTCCCGCCACCCGGCCTCGTCGGATCCGAGTTCGGGCTTGTCGATGAGCCCGGCCAAGGATGCGCGCGCCGCGTCGGTCTGCACGGCGAGCGCGACCCATTCGTCGTCGCCCCGGCAGCGATAGACGCCCTGCGGCGTCGCGCCCGGACCGCGATTTCCCTGCCGGCGCATCTGGATTCCGTTGCGCGAGTATTCGAGCAGCATTTCGGCGGCCACGTTCAGCGCGGACTCCACCATCGTGGATTCGACGTGCATGCCGGTTCCCTGCCGGTCCCGGATCGCCAGCGCCGCGACGGCCGCGAACGCGGCATGCAGCCCTGCCATCGGATCGCACACGCCACGCGGAATCACCGGGGGGCCGTCGGCATGTCCCGTCATCCATGCCATCCCCGTCGCCTGCTCCATCGTCTGTGCGAAGCCGACGCGGTCGCGCCACGGGCCGTCGAGGCCAAACGCCGGCATCCGGACCATGACAGCACGTGGATTTGCCGCACGCACCGCGTCCCACTGCAGGCCGAAGTTTTCCATCACCCTGGGGGAGAAGTTCTCGATGACCAGATCGCTTGCCGCAATGAGCTCCAGCGCGAGCGCCCGGCCGGCGTCGGTGCTGAGTTCGACACTGATACCGCGTTTGTTGTTGTTGCTGCACAGGAAGACTGGGCCCCACTCCCACCATTGGTCCCAGTCGGGAGGACGGCCCGCGGAGAACCGCATACCGTCGGGGCGGCGCACCCCCTCGAGCTTGATGACGTCGGCGCCCAGCGCACCGAGGAATTGAGTGGCCACCGGTCCGGCCCAAAACGCGGTGAAGTCGGTTATCCGGATGTCGGACAACGGAAGTACGTCGGGGTCGCTGAGTTCCGGCCGGTCGGACCGCGGTGGCCAATGCACTCGGCCGCTGTCAGCACCCAGCAGCGGAGGTCGTCCGGGCGGGCGCGTCGTGAAAGCGTCGCTGCGATACGGCACCCGCGGCTGCAGGACCCCGAGCTCGGATTCGACGAACACTTCGCGTTGGACAAAGTGGTCGACTGTTGGCAGTTTGTCTGGCGCACCGATGGGTGCCACCGGGATACGAAACGCCACCGCGAGGTCGACGATCTCTTGTGTGGTCCGAGTCTGGGTCCACTGGGTGACCATGCCGAGGAACTCGTCGCGGCGCTCGACGCGGCCGACGAAGGAGGCCAACTCGGCATCGTCGACCAGATCGGCACGATCGATCATGATCAGGAAGTCTTGGAACTGCTGCGCGGTGATGGTGCAAAAGCCGACCATGCCGTCGGCCGTGGGGACGATCGACGGCAGTTCCAGACTCCGTTGGTGCAGCAGGGAATCCACGCCCAAGACACTGGCGGACATGGCGGAAAGCCCACCCATCGCGATCGCCATCGCCTCATAGGTCGAGACGTCGACGATGTCGCCACATCCACCCCGGGCGGCGTGCCGGCCCGCGGCAGCCGCGACCGCAGCGGCGAACGAACCCGCCAACCACTCCCCGAGCCGGCCACCCGCCTGCACCGGTTCATCGCCCGGCCAGCCCCGGCCCGCGATCGAGCCGCACAACGCCTGCAGGATGAACTCGTTGGCCACCAGATGGTCGTCGACATAGGGACCCGTCAACCCGAACGGAGTCACCGTGACGACCACCGCCGACGTGCCCGTGTGCGCAGTGATGTCTTCGAGCGTCCAGCCGTCGGTCAGGTCGGTGAGCACGATGTCGGCGCCGGCCAGCAGCGCCGTGATTTCCGCATCGTCGCGACGGACCACCGATTTTTTGCCCGCCGCCAGGTAGCCGAACAACGCGCCGGGCGGGCCGCCGGCTGAACAACCGCGCATCGAATCACCGTGCGGCGATTCGATCTTCACCACCTCGGCGCCGGCGTCGGCGAACATCTTGGCGGAGTACGACACCGCGATCCCATTGGACTGCTCCAGCACGCGCCAGCCGGTGAACGGTGCCTGCGGCGCCACGCTCAATTACCCAGCGTGGTAGCGCGGCCGGCGATGCCGGCAACCTCGGCCGTCACCGACGCCTGCGCGGAGGCCTGTGCCTGCAAGGCGAACTGCGTCATCCGCGTCCACGCGTCACGGTCACGCTGACTGGCCTCGCGACCGACGTGGGTGACGACATCCACGTCGGTGGCCTGCGAGCGCAGGTAGCCGGCCCGGGCATGCTCCTTCGGTATGTACTTGAACGGATCGAACGAGTAGGCGGCCATGGCGTTTTCGTGAGTGATTTTGTTGATGACCGTGTCATCGAGGTGGCCCATCGTTACCACGATGTCCTCAGGCGCGAATGGCCAGTTGCTGTCGGAATGCGGGAAGTCGGACTCCCAGCACAGCATGTCCTCGTTGAACCAGTCCATATTGCGCACACCGACTTTGTCACTGATGAAGCAGGTGTAGAAGTGCCGCTTGAACACGTCGGTGGGCCCGCTATAGCCGGGAGGGAATTTCGCGAGCGTCCAACCTGAGTGACGGTTATAGACATGCTCGGCCCGCCACACGAAGTACGGCATCCAGCCGACGTCGCCCTCGGTGAGCGAGAACTTCAATTGCGGGAAGTCTGCCCAGAACTCGGCCCAGATCAGCTCGGTGAAGGTGAACATGCTCATCATCGAGGACGCCGTCATCTGCACACTGGGTGGGGCGTCCGTCGACACTTGCGGTGATCGCGACGCGGAGCCGACGTGGGTGCACAGCACCGTATTGTTTTCACACACCGCCTCGAACAGCGGGTACCAGTATTTGGTGTGAATGCTGGGCATTTGCAAAGCTTCTGGATTCTCCGAGAACGTCACCGCGTGGCAACCCTTGTCCGCCAGGCGCTTGACTTCCTTGGCCGCCTCGGCGACGTCGAAAAGTGGCAGGATGCCGCACGGGATGAACCGCCCCGGATAGGCACCGCACCACTCGTCGACATGCCAGTCGTTGTAGGCCTTGATCATCACCAGATTGACGTCGCGGTCGGGGCCCTGGTTGAGAACCTGGCCGGAGAAGCCGGTGAAATTCGGGAAGTTCAAGCCCGCCAGCTGCCCGCCGGCGTTCATGTCGCGGACCCGCTCGTCGACGTTGAAGCAGCCCGGCCGCATCTCGTCGTAGCGCGAGGCGTCGATGTTGTACATCTCGCGGGGCTTGCCCGCGACGGCATTCAGGCCCATGTTCCGGCCGCGAACCTCGCCGTAGTACCACTGCTGGATGCCGTCGGGCTCGTTGACCACCCGCGGCGCGTACTCCTTGTACTTCGCCGGAACATGCGCGTCGAACATGTCCGCCGGCTCGGCGATGTGATCATCCACGCTGATCAGGATCAGATCGTCTTTGTTCATGCCGCGCTCCTTGAGTACAGCGACTAGTAGACAATGATCCCAGTCACAGTTGCCATGCCAGGCAGTGCTGCTTCTGGGAAGTTAAAGTGCCGTAATACCGGTAATATACAGCGGATACCCGGACAAGCAACCACGCCGGCTCCTGGACGCTAACTAGTGACTATTAGTCCGTCTTGATCACGAGCGGCGCTTCCGCTGCGGTTGCGGGATCGTGCGCTGCCGATCGTCCTCGCGTGCCACCATGAGTCATGGCTGGGCCCCGGAAGGTGACGCGAGTTGACCACGAATAAGGCGGCGCGGCCGACCAACGCCGACGTGGCTCGTTTGGCCAGCGTTTCGACCGCGACCGTCAGCTACGTATTGAACAATGCTGCGGGCCGCAGAATCTCGGCACGAACCCGGGACGAGGTCCACCGCGCCGCGGAGCTATTGGGCTATCGGCCCAACCTCGCCGCGCGCAACCTCGCGCGGGGCAAGAGCGGCGTGGTTCTCTACGTGGTACCGCACGTGGCGGTGGGCGAGATGCCGATGCAAGCCGGCAGCCGGATGACGACCGAACTGACGCGCCTGGGTTTGCTTCAGGTGCAGATCTTCGAGACCGAGGATGACCAGCACGTCGTCGATGCGATCGAGAACCTCGACCCGGTCGCGGTCACGAGCCTGTTCCCGCTCAGCAGGGCAGCCGCGCGCGCGGTGCAGGCTGCGGGCATAGCGAACATCGAGATCGGGACGCTGCCCGGGCTCGGAGACCCACACCTGTCTATTGGCGAGCTGCGGGTCGAGCATCTTGTCTCGCGCGGTCACCGGCAGATCGCGTTCGCCTTCACCGGAATTCAGAGGTGGCGTGCGCTGGGCGACTACTGGTTCGGCGGCGTCGTGCGCGCGGCGCGGGCGCGTGACCTGCCACGGCTGGCCGTCGCCGACGTGACTGTGGACAACGCCGCGGAGGTGGTGCGCAATTGGGTGCGCGACGGCGTGACAGCCGTGTGTGCGCAAAGCGACGAGATCGCCTGCCTCGTCCTGTACGGCATTCACGAAGCGGGGCTGCGCTGCCCGCGCGACCTTGCCGTCATCGGGGTCGATGCCAGCCCGATGGGGGTGGTGAGCAGCCCGCCACTGACCACCGTGCAATTCGACCCGCGGGCGGTCGCCGACGTCGCTCTCGCCGCGCTCTGCGAACGGTTGGGATACCCGGTCCCGCCATCCGGGGCGCCGACCGAGATCGCCCGCCTCATCGTGCGCTCGTCCACCTAGCCGCGCTGGCATACTCCCGTCTGAGCACACCACCGGATAGGAGCATCTCGATGGACATTGTCGACGCCCAGGTGCACGCCAACATGCTCGGCACCGAGACCACGCTGGCGATCATGGATGCCCTGGGCATTGCAGCGGTGCTCGTCGACGAGTTCGACACTTTTGCCGAGGACGGAACGCTGAGACCCGGCTATCGGCTCGCCAACGGCGCCTTTCGCAGCGTTGGACCCAACGCCGAGGCGGCGGCGATACACCATCCCGAGCGATTCGGCTTCTTGATGCGGGTGGATCCAACGGATCCGGGCATCGAATCCTGGGTTGAGGCGCTGACGGCCGCCCCCGGTTTCAAGGCCCTACGCACCACGATCTTCACCCCTGCCGAGGGCGCGGTGTTCGAGGACGGCGGCCATGATCGGCTGTTGAAAACCGCACGGGCCCATGGCCTGCCGGTGTTCGTCACATGCCCCGGGAGGGTTCCGCACCTGGCGCAATACGTGCAACGTTATCCCGACGTCCAATTCGTCATCGATCATTGCGGCGCCGCGTTCGACGCGCCGCCCGGCCAAGCCAGCATTGACGACGCCGTGGCGATGGCGAATTACCCCAACGTGGCCTACAAGTGGGCACACGCGGCATCCTTCCTGTCAACCGAGCCCTACCCGTTTGCAGACCTCGAGCCCAAGCTGCGCCGCGCGGTGGATGCCTTCGGACCCCAGCGCGTCATGTGGGCCAGCGACTATACGATGACCCGCCACCGTGCCACTTGGGCCGAGACCCTGTTCAGCATCAGTGGCTCTGCGGCGCTCTCGGAGGACGAGAAGAAGTGGATCTTGGGCGGAACAGCCCGCAAAATTCTGAAATGGCCAGCGCCGCAAGCTAGTTCGTAGGATACGAACCGGTGATGGTGATCGCGGCCAGGCCGTGACCCACCCGGTCGGGCAACGATCCGCCGTCGCGCAGCCAATCGTCCAGGGCGATGCGAACCGTGGCCATTGCCAGCGCACCGATCAGACGGGGCCTGGGATCCTCGGGAGCTAGCTCACCCAGGCGCGGCGCGACCAGCTCGGCGATGGCCGCTTCGTAGCGCACGTAGATGTGCAGCGTCCAGGCGTCTAGCGTCTCGGATGATCTTGTCAGCGCGGCTAATTCACGTACCTGGTCCTCGATCTCGGCGAATCCGAGTGCGAGGTGATGAAAGGCTCCGACGACCGCTTCAGTGGCGGACAGCTGGGGCCGCTGAATGGCCAGCGCAGTGGTGATCCGGTTCAGCCAGTGCACATTCACGCCCTCGGCGACGGCGTCTTCCTTGGAGTTGAAATAGCGGAAGAAGGTCGCCCGGCTGATGTCGGCGGCATCGGCGATGCGGTCCACGGTTGCCCCCGCTAACCCATGACTGGCGACCAGCTGCGCGGCCACCGCGGCAATGCGCTGTCGCGTGGCCGCGCGCCGGCGCTCGGCGGGCGAGGTCGTGCTAGACAACGCGTGAGTCATAGTCTAAATATAAGACTATGACTCAAGGCTCCGCAAAGACGCTGGCGGCGTGGCAATTCTTCCAGCAGATGATCACCGACATCACCAAGATCGTGACCGAAGACGCCGAATCCGACCGCGAGCTCCTCGAAGGGCTGCGGGTCATCGCGCGGGTGTCGTCGCTGTGCGCGCAAATGTCGGTCGAGGCCGACCCTGCTCGCCCGGCCTTCTTTGATATGTGTTCGGACACCAGGATGATCGGCGGACCCAATCCCGACGGCAGCTACTTCCTGGCGATGATCCGTGGCGATCGGCGCTACCGGATCACCGGCACCCGCGGCACGACCGCCTACCTCGGCTTTCAGATCCTGGCCGGCACCGGCCTGACTCCGCGCCGGATGTCCAACTACGTCGGCGACACAAACCTGGACCTGACTTCGGGTGAATTCGCGCTGGTGCTCTCGGCCGACGAACCCGCCGATCTCGGTGGCGCGCAGTGGGTACAGATCCCCGATGACGCGTCATCGGTCGTCGTCCGGGAGTACATCGGCGACCGCGACTCCGAAGAGCCGGCCACCATGCGGATCGAGGCGCTGAACCCCGACCCGGTGACCGCGTTGTCCGACGACGAACTCGCCGACCAATTCACCGCGATGGCGTGGTCGCTGATGAAGCTCACCACGCTGCACCGCACCATCAAGCCGGAGCTGCTGGAGAAGCCGAACACACTGCTGACTGCCGAGGCCGCCGATCTGGGTGCGGCCGACACCACGCCGGACAACCTGTACATGATGGGCACCTACCGCCTCGATCCCGGCCAGGCGCTGGTGCTCGACATCGAGCCGCCCGATACGCGCTACTGGAACGTCACGCTGGAAAGCATCTGGCACGAGTGCCTGGAGCCGCGCCGCCGCCACAGTTCGGTGACCAATCGTGCCGTACAGCCGGACGCCGACGGGCGAGTACGTATCGCGATCTCGGCAGAGGACTTCGGGTTGGGGCATTGGCTCGACACCGGTGGCCGGCATCGCGGGTTCGTGATTTTGCGCTGGCTGGACAACCCGAGCGCGCCCGACGTGAAGGTTTCCGTGTGCGAAGGCGATGAGCAAGCATGACCTTGAAGCAGCGATTCAACCCGGAGAGCCTCATCGCCGCCGCCTGCGAGGAGGCCGGCAGCGACGACTTCGGCGATGACGGTTGGCAACCCGGACTAGAGCGCGTCGCCGATGGACTGGTCAACGATGCGCGGCTCTCCGTGATCGGTGTGGAGGTCGCCTACCTCGACTTGATACGTGGCCTGAAGAATCGGCTCGACGTGATCGACTGGCGCAAACAACATCCCGAGATCGCCGAGAAGCCGATCACTTCGCCGATCTTCATCGTCGGTCAGCCCCGCACCGGAACCACCATCCTGTACGACCTACTGGCCCAGGACCCCGAGCTGCGAGCACCCCTGACCTGGGAGGTCGACGCGCCCTGCCCGGTTCCGCAGCCCGAGACCTACCACGACGATCCGCGCATCGCCCAAACGCAGGCAACCATCGAAATGTCGGAGCAGATCGTTCCGGGGTTCCTGGCCTTCCACCCGATGGGCGCGCTGGTCGGGCAGGAGTGCGTCCGCATCACCGCCAGCGAGTTCACCAGCATGATCTACACCGTGCAGTACCGGCTACCGGACTACTACCGCTGGCTGCTCTATGAGGCGGACCACACGGGTGCCTACCGATTCCATCGAATCTTCCTGCAACACCTGCAATCTGGGGTTCCGGGTCAGTGGGTGCTGAAGTCGCCGGCGCATCTGTGGCAGCTCGACAAACTGCTCGCCGAATACCCCGACGCGTTGATCGTGCAGACGCACCGTGATCCGCTCAACGTCATTTCGTCGATCGCCGCGCTGACCCACCACCTCCGACGGATGTGTAGCGACGAGTCGAACATCGCCGATTGCGCGGCCCAGTCCTATGAGGAGATCACCGTCGGTCTCGAGCGCGGGATGGCGTTGCGCAACAGCGGCGTTGTCCCCGAGGGCCGGATGATCGACGTCCAGTTCGCGGATTTCATGAACGACCCCTGGACGACGATCAAAGACATCTACGCCAAGCTCGGCCGCGAGCTGCAACCCGATGCCGAGCAGAAGATGCGCGACTTCCTGGCCGCCCATCCCGGCGACGGCGGACGCGGTCGCTACACCTGGTCGGACACCGGCCTGGACGCCGGCGAAGTGCGCGACCGGGTGCGCGCTTACCAGGAACGCTACGCCGTGCCGACCGAGGAGTTGCGCTAGCTGCCTAGCGCGAGTGTGAAGCTGGCCGCACATTCGTGGTCGAGCGTGAGGCTGGCCGCACATTCGTCGAGTGTGGCTTACTCCACGTGGGAGTCACGGAAGGCGCCGGCTCGCTATTCCGCGGGCTCGTAGCGCAGCATCGTGACGTCATGGTCGGGGTAGTCGAAGAACACCGGCCGCACCCGCATGCCGACGCTGAGTTCGGCCGGATCGACGTTGACCATTTCGGTGGAAAACCGTGGCCCCTCGTCCCATTCGACGATCGCCAGCAGCTGCGGAACGGCGTCGGCGAAGTGCGGGCTGACCGGGCGGTACGCCACGGTGAAGGAATACAACGTCCCCATACCGGATATCTCACGCCATTCCAGGTCGTCGGCCAGAGTGCCCGGCGCCCGTACCCGCGGATAGAACACATACGCGTCCGACGACGGCGAGTATTGAATGACGATGCGATGCTGGGCCAGCGCATCCCAAAACGGCGCGGTGGTAGGCGTTTTGACAGGCATCGGGCGTTCGAATGTCACCATCGGTCCTCAGTCTCCCTGCAGGATGAGCGTCGTTTGCTCGGAAAGGATTCCGCCATTGCCGGACACGAAGGCACGGTTGCAGTCGGCGACCTGCGCCGCGCCCGCCCGGCCCATGATCTGGCGGGTGGCGTCGCAGACGTGGTGCATGCCGCCGGCCAGTCCCGCTTGTCCGAAGCCGAGCTGCCCGCCGGCGGTGTTGAGCGGAAAGTCGCCCCGGAAGGTCAGGTCGTGGTTGGCGACGAATTCCATCCCGGTGCCCTTCTCGCAGAAGCCCGCGTCCTCGAGCGACAGCAGAACGGTGATCGTGTAGCAGTCGTAGATCGATACCATGTCCATCTGCTCACGCGTCAGATCGGTCATGGCGAAGGCGGTGTCGGCGGCCTCCCTAATCGGTGTTGACAACAGATCCTCGGCATAGGTGGGCGTTTTGAATGGCACGTGTTCGCCAAAGCCCTTGATCCACACCGGGCGATTACGCGAACGCTTGGCGATGTCGGCGTTGCCGACGACCACCGCGGCGCCCCCGACGCACGGCATCACGATCTCCAGCATGTGCAGCGGGTCGGCGATCACCGGGCTAGCCAGCACGTCCTCGACCGTGAGTGGCTTGTCCTTCCAGATCGCACCCTCGGTGTGGTTGGCATTAACGCGGGTATCGACGACGAGCTTGGCCATCGCCCGCTCGTCGTAACCGTAGATCGCGGCATAGCGCTGGGCCACCTGACCATATGGCCCGTTCTGGCCGAGGTTTCCGTACGGAATCTCGAATTCGGCCTGCGGAGAGCCGTATTGGTTGCTCGACGAGCCGAAGAACATCGCGTCGATCATCGGTCTCGGTTTCTTCTTCGATGACGGCGTGATGTAACGGGCCGGCAATGCGCACAACACGGCGTCACAGATACCGAGCTCGACAGCCGCGGCCGCTCGCCACACCATGGCCGCGGCGCTGGCTCCGCCAAGATCCACGTGCTCGGCGAATCGTGCTCCTATCCCTAGGTATTCGGCAATCGTGGAGGGGACGAATATCTCCGACTCGGCGAGGTGGGAGGCGACGATCCCGTTGACCACGTCGCCGGGCAGTCCCGCATCCTCGAGCGCGGCGGCCGATAGCTCGGCCCACTGCTCGATGACGAATGGCGCGGGTGAGGCCTTGTTCAGCCGCTCGGGCGGCAGCTCGACGTACCCGACGATTGCGGCCTCTCCGCGTAATCCCATGGTGTGTCCTTATTTTCGGTGTTTACTTGCGAGGTAGGCCGAGAATCATCTGCGCGATGATGTTGAGCTGGATCTCCCTCGTTCCGCCGCCGATAAGCTCGGCAGGCAAGTGCAGATAAGGCTGCACGATGGCGGGGTCGGAGTCGGCGACCATAGCCACCCGCCCGGTCAACTGCAGCGTCGCCTCGAACGTGCGCCGCAGCAGCACGTTCATCGCGACCTTGGCGATGCTCGACGCCGGGCCGGACGGCTGCCCGTCGAGTAGCCGGATGGTTTCGCGCACCCCCAGCGCTCTGATCGCGTTGGTGTAGGCGTCGAGTTCTCCCAACGCCCGCTCAGCATCGTCGCGTTCGGGTCCGGGTTCGGCCGCCAACTGGCGCAGCGCAACAGCACGATCGAACTTGACGTATCCGCTGATGGCGGAACGCTCTTCGGCCATAGTGGCGATCGCGAGGCTCCAGCCGTCGGTAGGACCGCCCAGCAGCATGTCGTCAGGTACGAAGACATCGCTGAGGAAGACCTCGTTGAAGTGCGCCTGTCCGGTCGCCGTCTTGATCGGCTGCACCTCAACCCCGGGGGATCGCATATCGAGGATGAAATAGCCGATGCCGCGGTGCTTGCTCGCCTCCGGGTCGGTGCGCGCCAGCAGGGCGCCCAGGTCCGCGTACTGCGCCAACGACGTCCAGATCTTGTGGCCGTTGATCTGCCAGCCGCCCTCGACCTTGGTCGCCCGGGTGGCCAACGACGCGAGGTCGGAGCCGGCTCCGGGCTCGCTGAACAGCTGGCACCAGTGAATGTCGCCACGTTGCGTTGCCGGAATCAGGCTTTCCTGCAACTCTTTTGGCGCGGCGGCCAGGACCGACGGCAAGATCCATTCGGCGATATTCAGCGACGGCCGGACCAGTCCGGGGCGCTTGGCGAACTCCTCGTCGATGATGAGCTGTTTGAGGGGACCGGCATCGACGCCCCACGGCGCCGGCCAGTGCGGCGCCATCAGACCGGCGTCGGCGATCAACGTGCGCAGCGGCCCGCTGGCCTGGTCCTCGTAGTCGCCGTGCGGTGCGGGTTTATCGTTGCGCAACTGCAGGGCGGCGTCCAACGTCTCAGCTACCCAGGACCGGAAGTCCGATTCGGCGTCGCCCAGATTGACCGACATGTCGCGCTGCTGGGCGCAGCCCAGTTGTCCTAGCCGCCGGGCCCAGCGACTGGCCGGGCCGATCGATCCCGCCAGGCTGATGGCCCGCCGCCAATACAGGTGCACGTCGTGTTCCCAGGTGAAACCGATAGCGCCGAGCATCGTCAGGGCGTCCAGCACCAGGTCCGGCACCGGCGAGATCGCGATGACCGCGGCCCCCGCCGCGGCGAGGCGGTGCTGATCGGGCGGTTCGTCCGCGGCACGCACCGCATCCCAGGCTGCCGCGGTGGCTAATTCGCTGTTGACCAACAGCATCGCCGCACTGTGCTGCAGGGCCTGAAAGGTGCCGATCACCTTGCCGAACTGTTCCCGGGTGCGCAGGTGTGCGGTGACGACGTCGACGCACCACTGAGTGATACCGGCTGTCGTGCTGGCCACCAGACCCACGACCACACCCGCCGCGCGGTCTTCGTCGATTCCGGTCAGAACGTCTGACTCGACGGCCCGATACTTCGCGAGCCGCAGCACTCCGACATCGGCGACCAGGTCGGTGCCGTGCGCGGATTCGACTGTCGCGGTGGGCTGTCCGGTGTCGACCGCCACCCAGATGACCTCGCCGCCGTCGGTGCGCGCGCCGACCAGGATCACCCGCGCCGCACACACGCCGGCAGTGAACTTCGAGCTGCCCGTGATCAGCCATCCCTGATCGTCGGCGCATGCCTGGAAATCCGCGTCGTCGGGCAGGACGATCGCGGCGGGTGCTCCCGAGGCAAGTTCGCGAATCAGTGATTCGGAACTCGACGGCGGATCAGCAAGCAGCGCAACGGCTCCCGTAGCCACGGTCGGGAGTAGCGGCCCGGGCAATAGCGCCTTGGCCGCCGACTCCAGCACACATGCGGCATCGATCAGCCGTCCGCCCTGACCGCCGAGGTGCTCGGGCAGGTGGACGGCGTGAAAACCGTTGGCGACCAGAGCGTCCCACCATTCGGGAAGTTGCCCGGCCGCTAGGCCGTCGAAATTTTCTCGCGTCGCGGCGATCGGGGCGTGTCGGGCGGCGAATTGCTCTACGGCGTCGCTGAGATCCTGCTGCTCCGGGGTCAGTCCCAGGGTCATGACTTGGTCATAAGGTGGGCCGCCAATTGGCGAACATGGGCGTCGGCCGCACCGGCTGATATCCTTCCGTCTTACAAGACGAACCGTCTCGTCTTGTGGCAGGTTACCGGGGCGGATCGAGATATGTAAAGCGATCCGGATCCCCGCGGCGAGGACGGTGAGGGACTGTGAGAGATGAGGATCAGCAGATGCCAACCGATCTCACTCAGGCGAGTCCGCGGCGCCGCCGCAGCGAGAAGTCACGGACGGCGATCGTCACCGCCACGCGCGAGCTGCTTCTCGAGCGCGGATTCGACGGGTTGACGATCGAGGCGGTCGCCGCACGCGCCGGTGTGGGAAAGCAGACGATCTATCGCTGGTGGCCCAGCCGTCCGGCGCTGGTCGCCGACGTCATGCTCGAAGACGCCGACAAGATTCTCGCGTCGGTCGATCACACCGACGACCTGGCGGCCGACCTGGTGGGCTGGGTACGCAAACTGACCGCAACCCTGACGACGGAGCGAGGCTCGGCGATGCTGCGGACGTTGACCGTCGCCGGTATGGAGCATGCGGACACCGCGGTCAGGTTGCGCGCCGGATTCAGTTTGCCGCTGCACGACAGCGTCCGCACCAGGCTCTTGGCCGCCGGCATCGATGCGGACACCGCCGAGTCGGCGGCCGACGCCATTGTCGGCGGCGTGGTGTATCCGATCCTCTCTGACGCGCAGCAATATTCACGTCGGCGGGCCGAATTGACCACTCAGATCATCGTCGAGTCCTTGCAGCGAGAGCGCTGAACGCATCGGATTACCCGAGCGGATCGGGGGCCGACACGTGACGCCGGGGTCCGCGGAGAAAAGTTAGACAGGCGAGGTATATCGGCAGCGCCGTCCCGGAATTGACTGCTCCGCAAAATATTTGCGCACCACCACCCCGGCGACTTCGAAAGTGGCTGGGCTATAGCATCATCAATACGGATCGCGGGTATCACAAATTCGGATTGGACCTCACTGCGGGCGGATGTAAGGATCCGATCAGTACGTCGACCGGATGACAAATCCAGGAGCCCAGCCATGGATCTAGCTATCGGGAGAGCGCGGTGCTCTCAGACCGCCACGCCGGACCGACCGAGCAACCGCATCAAGGATTGCCGAGAAACCCAGGGTGGTAGTCGCGCGGCCTCCCGAAAACAGGCCCGAGCGATTTAGGCTCCGGCTTATGACGAACCGGTCGCATCCGTGGGGGAATGAGCGAGGGCGACTCTCGCATCAACTGGACATGCGCGGTGAAGTTCTCGGCCGCAGGCGCGCGCGACGACTTTGCCACCGTTTCGCACGCGTCGGCGTCGAGACTTCGCCGGACCGACTCAGAGCGATGGCGGCCGGCGCACCCGTCGCGGCCAATGAAGAGGCGGACGTCAGATTTGCATTGATCGCGGCCGAGATTGATCGTGAAGCCCGCATCGCGAAGTACAGGCAGTTGCGACGCGAGGGCGCGCGGTCACTGCTGATCGCAGGCATGACTCTGCTTGCGTTGAACTTCCTGCTCTGCGCGGCCTACGCGCTGTTGAACTTGGCCCAACAGTCCGCGCCGTACTAGTCGACTCGGGCTCTGCTCTTACGTTGGGACGCTGCCGGCGCGGTGCGGCAGCTTAACGATTGCGTTTCAGCCCACGGCGTCGAGTCGGTTCCTGCGCCAGTGAGGCACGTTAATAGCCTTGAAATAGCGCCGGTTAATTCGGGTAAGCGCACGTATCGACGTGTCTGTGCTGCCTACTCCGCGATCCGGCCCCCGAGGGGTTTGTAGCGGCAATCACAGTGCGTGCACAGAATGTGGATCTAGCACCCCTTGTCCCGTAACGATATACAGAATCTATCACCGTGCCCGTCGCATACGGCGGTTGCAAAGCTGTAGCGTGGCAACAGTATTCGAGTCAACTATGCGAGTCGGATTCGGCTGTGAGTGAGAGTTAATACGGCGGTTACTATCGGCACTGTTCCGGCAACAACCGAAATCTAGTGTTAGCAACACACATTGGTATCACACCAATTCGCACTATCTGAAAGCGTCTGCGGCCACAGTTGTTCCGGCAGCACCACGCTAGCTAACTAGATGGAGAGTCAGCGGTGGATTTTGCCGTGTTGCCGCCGGTCAACCGGGCAATGATGTCGATGTTGTTGGCTACCACCGTTTTTGCGCAGAACACTTCGCTGATTGCGGCCACGTGTCGTGCAGATCCCTTGCATGCCACCAGAGGGCTCGCGGCCCACGTCATCGAAAGCTGATCGGACCATTCCCGGATGCCGTCAGATATCGGCGGACAGCACGCAATTCGAAACGGAGAACCACATTGAGTACCCGCACGGACGCAGTGGAAGACACAGTCGCGCCTATCGCGCCGACCCTCGCACGGACCCGTTGGCTTCAGCTTGGTCTTGGCCTTGTTTGCATGATGACGATATCGAGTCCGCAATATGTATGGACGCTGATGACCAAGCCGCTTGGCGCCAAACTCGGCATCGCCTTGCCTGAATTGCAGGTTACCTTCTCAATTCTCGTGGTGTTGCAGGCCTTCTTTTCGCCATTCCAGGGCGCGCTGATCGACCGCTTCGGGCCGCGCCTGTTGATCTCAATCGGCACGCTGTTGGCGGGCGTGAGCTGGATGCTGGCTTCCGACGCGCATAGCGTGCCGATGCTGTACCTCACCTATGGCGGTGTCGGTGGTCTCGGCACGGGCATTGTCTACGTCGGCGTGGTTGGACTGATGGTCCGGTGGTTTCCCGATCGACGCGGTTTCGCCGCCGGTGTGGTAGCGGCCGGCTACGGGATGGGCGCGGTTCTCACGACCTTTCCGATTGCTTCATCGCTGGCTGCGCACGGCGTGGAGTCGACGTTATGGCTGTTCGGTATCGTCTTCGCCGTAGTCGGCTGCATTGCCGCGCAAGGGTTGCGCGCGGCGCCGGTGGATTTGGAGCTGAGCGTGTCGAGCGCCCAGACGTCGGTAACTTCGCGCGATTATCGCCCGGCCGAAATGCTCAAGCGGCCGCTCTTCTGGTTGATGTTCCTGATGATGACAATGATGGCCACCTCGGGCCTGATGGTCACGTCGCAGATGGCGACCTTCGCGACCGACTTCGGTGTGAGCAAGGTCTTGGTGTTCGGGCTCGCGGCTTTGCCGCTGGCCTTGACGATCGACCGCTTCACCAATGGCCTGACGCGGCCGTTGTTCGGTTGGGTATCGGATCGACTGGGCCGGGAAAACACCATGGGGTTTGCCTTTGCGCTGGAGGGCGTTGCCATGGCGCTCTGGTTGCTGACGCGAGACGACGCCGTGCTGTTCGTCCTCCTTTCAGGTTTGGTGTTCTTTGGTTGGGGCGAGATTTTCTCGCTGTTCCCGTCCACCTTGACCGATACCTTTGGCACCCGCTACGCCACAGCGAACTACGGATGGCTCTACATCTCGTTTGGGATTGGTTCGATCTTCGGCGGCCCGCTCGCCGCGCTGCTGCATCAGCAAACCGGGAGCTGGATTCCGGTATTCGGGTGCGCGATTGCGCTCGATCTGGGCACCGCAGCGCTGGCCCTGTTCGTGTTGAAGCCGGCGCGTGGACGTTTCGTCGGCGCCGGGGCGCTGAGAAGCTCCGGCTAGATCAGTGCGACCGACGGGCTGCATGCAATCTAATTACCATGTGGGGCAAATAGATTGGCGCAGCGATAGCGACGACGCCGCGCTGCGCAATGCATCGTCGAGGTGGTCAAGATCGGCCGCCGCTGCCACCAGCTCGGCGAACGGGTAGCGGTCGTGGTGGGCGACCAGGAAGTCGACGGCAGTCCGCAGATGTTGAGGACGGTAATTGTGCACGCCAGTGATGGTCATCAGGTTGCGGACCAGATGCTCGGGGTCGATCGAGATGGGCTGGCTGGTGGCCACTGATCCCGCGAGAACGGCCTGGCCGCCGACATCCAGGCAGGCGATGCACGCTTCAACCGCAACCGGGCTGCCCGAAAGTTCCAGCGCCACGTCGACCGGAGGCACTTCCTCGGCGTCACCGACAACGAGGTCGGCACCGAAGCTGTACGCCGTTTCCTGCCGCGCCGGGTCGGGATCGCACACCGCCACCCAGGCACCGAGTGCATCGGCCATCGCAGCGGCGGTGATTCCCAACATGCCGGCGCCGGTGATCAGGATCCGGGTGGGGTCTCGGTGCCGGTCCAGTTCGGCAGCGTCGAGCACGGCCGCGACTGTCGCGGTGGCGCACGACGCGGGCGCGGCCACCGTGTCCGGCACGCTGTCGGGTACCTCCACGATCGTGGTGCCCGGCAGCAAGACGCAGTGACTGGCGAAGCCGCCGTTGAGCGGCCAGGCGCTGTCGAGCGCCTCGTGACCGTACTTCTTGAGGTGCAGACACTTCTGTTCCAAGCCCCACACGCAATTGCGGCATCGTCCGCAGGACGCCGTAATGGACCACACGATTCGGTCGCCAATCGCCACCTCGGCGCCACTCGGATAGTGGGGACGCGCGCCGGAACCGATTGCCACCACATGACCGACCTGTTCGTGGCCGAGGATGCCCGGATGCGGGGCGTTCCTGCGTCCATGCACGGTGTGCAGGTCGCTACCGCAGATGGTGGCCAGGTCGATCGCGACCAGCACCCGGCCTGGACCGGGATCGGTCGCCGCACTGGTCGTCACCACGGTGATCGGCCGTCCCACCCCGTCCCAGCGGGCATACCGGGCGGCGACCGCGCCGTTGACGCCGGTCACGCCGACACCGGCCGCGAGCCCGGCTGCGCAATGAGCTTGCCGGCGCGCCGTTTCGACTGCTCGGTATCGGTGGCTGAGGTGTCCAAGGCGTCCAACTTGGCACCGTTGGGTTCGTTGAGCAGCATCGTGGCGGCGATACCGAGCACAAAGCATGCCCCGGCGATCAGTACCGTCGGCCGCAGACCGAAGTGAGCAAGGGCCACCGGGGTGATCAGGGCACCGAGGAAGGCGCCTACCTTAGCGGTACCGGCCGAGATCCCGTGTGCCGTACTGCGTATCGCGGTCGGATAGCTTTCCGCCGCCAGCAGCATCGTCGTGTAGTTGGGTCCCACGGCGATGCCGAAGAGCGACAACCCGAAGACCACGGCAAACGGCGTCACCGTGGACGTCAGACCCGGGATCGTGGCGATCAGCGCCATCGACAGTGCCGAGAGGCCAAAGCCGAACATCTGCAACGGTTTACGGCCGACTCGATCCAATAGGGTCAACCCGACGAGGGCGGCGACCAGGCTGAAACACACCACCAGCGAGGCGTTGATCGCCATGTTGGCGACGACGCTGGTGTGCGGCGCGATGCTATTGATGAGCAGCGGCTGGCTCACCGAATTTCCGTACACGGCGACGTTGAAGAAGAACCAGCTGCCGGCGGTGCCCAGCAGGGTGAGCTGAAAGGGTCGGGAGCGCAATGCCTTCCACAATGTCACCGATGTAGGCGAGCGGTCGGCAGTGACCCCCTGCACCGCGCGGCCGGAGAAGACACTGAGATCCTTTGCCGCCCTGTCGACATCGCCGGCGACAGCCAAGGTCCACCGCGGGGATTCCGGCATGTGCCGACGGTTCCACAGCACCAGCAAGGACGGGATCGCCCCGAGGCCGAGGATCAACCGCCAGGCAAGCCCCGGCGACGTGCCCAGCCCGACGACTACCAGCGCGACGACGTAGGCCGCCACCTGCCCGAAGACGTAAAACAGGAAGGTCAACCCCACCAGACGACCGCGGTTTCGTCGGTTGGCGTACTCGGTCATGATCACCCCGGAAGCCGGGTAGTCGCCGCCGATGCCGACACCGAGGACCGCGCGGGCGATGAGCAGGCTGATGAAGTTCGGAGCGAAGGCTGAGGCGAGTGCACCGATGATCATCAGCACCGCCTCCAGCCCGTACACCCGCCGGCGCCCCAACAGGTCGCCGAGGCGCCCGAATATGAACGCGCCCACCGCGACCGCCAGCAGGGTCGAGCTGGTCAGTGCGCCGACCTGGCCGGCCGACAGATGGAACTCGGGTTTGACGAGCAGGGTCACCGTGCCGATGACGTTGAGGTCGTAGGAGTCGGTGAAGAATCCCATCCCGGCGGTCACGGCGGCTTTCAGGTGAAACCGGCTGACCGGCGCATCGTCGAGCTGGGCGCGCACACCGCCGGTGTCCAGCGTGGTCATCGCGACACCGCTCGGTTGTGGATGTCGATGCAGGCGACCAGGTCGGCGACGGAGTCCAACACGTGGGTGTGCGGCACGGTGGCGAAGTCGGCATCACTGTGCGCACCGGTCCGGACGCCGGCGACGATCGCGGCGCCAGCCCGACTACCTGCCGTCAGGTCGCTCGTGGTGTCGCCGGCGACGGCGATCTGGTCGACGGCCTCGGTACCGGTGCGCAGCAATGCCGTCAGCACCATGTCCGGGTAGGGACGTCCGCGACCGGCGTCCACCGGTGACAGCGCCAGCGTGATCAAGTCGCCCCAGCCCAGGGCGGCGATGATGTAGTCGCGAGTGGTCGGTGCGAAGCCCGCCGTAAGCACGACGGCGCAGCCTGATCCGCGGAGTTTTTCGATGGTTTCGGCGGCCTGCGGAATCGGCGCCATGCGGTTGCTCTGGACGGCTTCGATGTATGCCGTTTCAAACGCGCGGTTAGCCGCTTCGGCGCGGTGCAGATCGTCATCGAAGATCGACCGAAACACTTCGATCTTCGACTGTCCCATTGTCTCGTGGACATAGCGGACGGCCGATTGATAATCGGGACTCCCGGCAGACAAGCCCGACGCCGACAGGGACGCGTCAAACGCATCCGCGACAGCACCGTCGTCGAGCACTGTGGTGCCCGCCATGTCCAGGCAGGCCAATTTGATCATGTCCGTCTCCTCCAGTGCCGGTGCCGGGGCCTTGGTGAAACGGTCTGGCGGAGCCCTGGCGAGCCGGCTTCGCGAAGGTAGACGAAACGTGAACGTTGACAGCCGATCTCATCGCAGTTGTTCGAACAAGTCGGAGATCGTCGGTCTGGTACTGCGGCAGAGTACCGCTCGATCGTACTAATCCCGGAAGACGAGATTCGGGGCTTCAACGACGGGCCACGGGTGCGCCGTCAGTAGCTAGGATTGGTCGCCGGCAAGCGCGTGTTGCCCGATCAGCTCGCTGATACCTGTCGCACCGAGCCGCTCACGGAACGCCTGCGCCGTATAGCCGACGGCTGTCGCGTCGGTTCGGGCGCGCACCGTCGCCGAACGCGGCATGTGAAACAGCACACCGATTTCGCCGAAGTAGTCCCCGGGCCCGGCTACCTTGACCAATTCCTCACCGCCGTCGGCCAATTCGCGCACAATGTCGAACTCTCCTTCAGACACCACGTAGATCAGATCGCCCATCGTGCACTGTTCGAACAGCACCTCGCCGGCCTTCACCTGCACGGTTTCGGGTGGCCGGTTCGTTGACGCGAGCGCGGGTGCCAGCTCGACGACGTGATCTGCCATCGGCAGTATTCGGCTGTCGTGGGTGGCAACCACCACCACACGCTCGCCCGCCGCGAGCGAGCGGATCAACCGCAGCACCTCCTCCACCTGGATGAAGTCGAGGTGCGCGGTCGGCTCGTCCGCCAGGATCAATGGGGGCTCGAGCGCGATAGCGCGAGCGATCGCGACGCGTTGCTGCTGCCCGCCGCTCAGGTCGCCCGGTCGGTGTTTCATTCGCTCCGCAAGATTGACGCGCGTCAGCAATTCCTCGGCACGCCGACGCGAGTCCGCACGTGACATCCCCGCCGCGCGCAGTGGCACCATCACGTTCTCGAGGGCGGTGAGGCTCGGCACCAGGTTGAACGCCTGGAAGACGATGCCCACCTTGTCGCGCCGATAGTGCGCAAGTGCGGTGTGCTCGAGCGCCGTGACGTCGACGCCGTCGAACTTGATTGCCCCAGACTTCGGACGCAGAATGCCGCCGAGGCAGGACAGCAACGTCGTCTTGCCGCAGCCGCTCGGCCCGAGCAGGATCACCAGTGACCCCGCCGCCACCTCGAGGTTCAAACCATTGATCGGCCGGACCGCGTACCCACCGCTGGAGTATTCGACGACCAGGTCGGCAATGCTCAGATCGCTCATCGCCTAGGGACCTCCAAACGCGAGCGCCGGATCGACGGCCACCGCGCGCCTGAAACCAGCAAGGCTGGCCAGCAGACCGACCACGGTCGCGACCAGCGGTAGCGAGATGTAGGCACTCATCGGCACCACGATGAGCAACGGGAACAACGGTGCCAGCAGCCACGAAAGGATCACGCCCAGCACCGCAGCGAGCAGCGCGACGACGACGGCCTGCAGCGCCAGCCCCGCCAGGATCGAACGCGCAGGCACGCCAATCGCTTTGAACACCGCAAAGTCGCGCAACCGCTCCAGTGCGGACAGATAGACAACCGACCCGACGATCAACACCGCGATGATCCACAGCAAGACAGCCACGATCGTGATGGAACCCCCCGCGACCTTTACCGCGCGCATCAGGTCGTCGACACCGGCCGCTCGACCGACGGTCTGGTAGCCGTCCGGGAGCTGCCGGGGCGTGCCCTGGATCGCGATAGACGTAACGATCGGCTGCCCGTTGTACGCCAATTGCT
This sequence comes from Mycobacterium sp. Dal123C01, assembly GCF_052566995.1. NCBI lineage: Bacteria > Bacillati > Actinomycetota > Actinomycetes > Mycobacteriales > Mycobacteriaceae > Mycobacterium > Mycobacterium sp. Dal123C01. The sequence continues at coordinate 1,168,490 of NZ_CP199580.1, forward strand.
GCACGCCTTGGGTGGTCAGGAAGACATTGGGCATCTTCGCCAGCGAGGTGGAATTCGGCACGATCCCGACGACCTGCATGGTGCGCACGCCGATCTTGATTTCGTCGCCAACGTGGTGGCCGAGTGTGCTCGACACAGCGACCTCGTCCGGCGTCGACGGATCCCGCCCCTCCGACACGCTTGGCATGCCGAGTCCGTGTGCTGGTGCCCCGAACGCCGTGACGTTTCGTCTTGACGAGCCATCTTTCACCGTCGATGGCGCGCAGGCCAATGGAGCCGCGACCGCGACGCCCGGCACAGCGGCCACCCGAGCCAATTCAGCTTCGGCGAATGGGGTGGCACCCAGGAATGGTCCGGCCGCCCCGTCTTTGACCACGAACGTATCTACGCCAATGGCATCGACGGTTCGCTGAGCCTCGACATGAAAGCCGTTCGCAAGTCCGGTCAGGACGAGCGTCATCGCGAACACCAGTCCGGTGCTTACTACCGCGATGACGAGGCGCCGCATTCGCCATTGCATATCGCGCAAAGCCGCGAACAGCATGTCCAGACGCTACCGCCGCCCACGGTGGTTGACCAGGCCTTACAGCTACGACAACTATTTAGCCCGCTAGCGACGAAATCTTTGCAACGACTTCGTCGGTGGTGACAATCGCGCTCGCGTAGTTCGGGATATTGACTTCGAGAGCGGCATGCATCTCATTATCGGAATAACTCGCCGTGGCGTCCTTGACCATCGTCACCTCGTAGCCGAGCTCCGCGCCGTATCGAACGGTTGCCTCGACACAGGTGTGGGCGATCAGGCCCACCACGATCAGTCGATGGATGCCGTGCTTCTTGAGCAGTAGATCCAAATCGGTGTTGGCGAAACCACTGGAGCACCAATGCTCTTGGGCGACAATGTCGCCTGGCTGCGGCTCGAAGTCGCGATGGAGTTCGCCGCCCCAGGTTCCGTACTCGAAGGTTTTGCGTGACCATGCGGCCTTCTGGATTGGCGCCACGTATTTCCACGTCTCGTAGTCGCCCGGACGGTAGCGGCGGTGCAGCGCGTAAAAGACGCGAATCCCCGCCGCTCGTGCCGCGTCAAGGGTTTGACGCATATGCGGGACGCACCCGTTGGCCTCAGCGACACCCTTCAGTCGATCCCATACTTTTCCGCCTTCGGAGATGAAATCGTTGTACGGATCGATTACGACAAGGCCGGTGAGATCCTTTTCCTGCGTCACGTTCACATGGTCGCACGCCCCACTCAGCCCGAATGGTCGCCGATCAGAATTTCCGCGGCACGTTCACCGATGATCACGCACGGGGCCATCGTGTTGCCGGTGGTAATCCGCGGCATGATCGAGGCGTCCGCGACGCGGAGGTTCTCGATCCCATACACCCGCAGCGATGCGTCGACGACGGCGTCGCAGTCGCGTCCCATCTTCGCGGTACCGCACGGGTGCCAGTAGCTGGCGGCGGCGTCGCGCACGAATTCCTCGAGGTCGCAACCTTTGAGGTTGCCGGGCATGACCTCGCGGCTGACAAACGACCCCAGGGCGGGCGAGTTGGCGATTTCGCGACACAACTGCACGCCGGCGATCGCCGTCTTGACGTCGTCGGGGTCATCGAAGGTGTTGGCGTCGACACGGATTGGGTCGCCTGGGCTCGGTCCGGTCAATTCCACGCGGCCGCGACTCTTGGGGTGCGTGACGCCGGCGGCCATGGTCCACCCGGACTCTGGAAGACCGAATCGGGCGACGGTCTCATCGGTGCCCAGCGGTACCTCTGCCTGGCAGATGAACACGTCGGGCGCGTCAGCGTCAGACGTCGTCCAGTACACGGTGGACTCGGCCATGTTGTTGTGCGGCGTCAGTGGCATCCGGGCCTGCCACACGCAGTACAGCGCGAGGTGATCCTGCAGGTTGCGGCCCACACCCGGAAGATGCTGGCGCACTGGGATTCCAGCGCGGTGCAGCTGCTCCTGATCGCCGATGCCCGAGTGCATCAGCACCTTCGGCGTGTGCATCGCCCCCAACGAGAGCACGACCTCCGAATCGGCTCCGATGACCCGGGTCGAACCGCGGTAGGAGATCTCCACACCGGTGGCACGGTTTGCTTCCAAGGTCACGCGCGTCACGAGCGCGTTGGTGAGCACCGTTAAGTTCGGCCGATCCATCACCGGGTAGGTGTAGGAGCGGAAGACCGACTCCCGCTTGCCATTACGTAATCGGACATCGGTAATAGCCGCTCCTCCTGGGCCTTCCATCATGCGACCGTTCTGATTCTCGTAGGTGGGAATGCCGATCGACCGGGCAGCCAGCAGGGTGGCCGGCGCCAGCGGGCTCGGTTCGGGGGCCGGCTGCACGAACACCGGGCCTCCGGTGCCGCGATGGTCCGGATCGGCGACCCCGTGCCAATCTTCTATCCGGCGGTAGATGTCGAGCACCGCGCCATAACCCCACGCCGGGTCGCCGGCTTCGGCAGCGAAGAAGTCCCAGTCGCTGCGATGTCCACGGGCCCAAACCATCACGTTGACCGCGGATCCGCCACCCAGCACTTTGCCCATCGACATTGATATTGACCGCCCGTTCACGCGCGGGTTCGGTTCCGCGCGGAAGGCCCAGTCACGTTCGCTTCCCAAGTTGGCGGGCCACTGGCTTGCCTCCACGACAGCCGGGGCGGTGTCACAGCCGCCGGCCTCCAGCAACAGCACGCTGGCGTCAGGATTCTCCGCCAGCCTTCGCGCTACCACCGAACCCGACGAGCCGGACCCGCAAACGATGAAGTCGTAGCGGGGTTTCAACGCGGCGGTGAGAAGCTGTTGGTTGGCATGAACCCTTTCGGAAAACTCTTCTGCCGGTTCCGAACAGCCAGCGAATGTGGCAGGTGCCGATTCTGAGGTCATGCGCTGAGGGTTCCGTGGGTATCGGGCGGCCGCCAGACCGCGCTTTTCCTGGTAACAGCGCAACCAGTCGGCAATGTTGCGCGCGGGGCGATTAAGCCGAAGGCCTAGGTCCGTGGGCCCGCGAGGGTGGCGAGCAAATGCAGCCTCTCCTCGGCGGTCGTTCCGGCGTCGGCGTAATAGGTGACCAGGACCTGCCTGGTGTCGGGTAGCACGAAGGTGCGGTAGCGCAGCTCCAGCAAGCCGACCTGGGGGTGGTCGATCATGGCTGGGCCGCTGGTCTTTTGCTTGACGTCCTGGCGAGCCCACAGGGTCCGGAACCGTTGGCTGGCGATGCTGAGTTCGCCGATCAGCGACTGCAGTTCGGGATCGGTGGAGTTTTCTTCGGCAACGTTGAAGCGCAGCGACGACGCCAGAATGCCGGTGACCTCGTCCCAGTTGCCCACCCAGTTGCGCAACTCGGGTTCCAGGAATACCGCCCGCAGGTGGTTGACGCCCGGGGCAAAATACGGCGACAGGGCGCACGCCATCGCGTTGGCGGCCACGATGGTCATCTGCCGGTTGTGTATATACGCGGGTGTCAGGTGCCAATTGTCGATCAAGGTCTGCAGCCCGGGCTCAACTTTTCCGGCCGAAGCTGCGCCGCGCCGTCGCCGACGGGGCGCGGGGCGAGCCAGGTTGCGCATGTACTGAGTCGCGTCGTCGTTGAGCTGTAGCGCACTGGCCAAGCCCTCCAGCACCTGATCGGAAGGCTGGTGTTCCCGGCCTTGCTCGAGCCGTAGGTAATACTCGGAGCTGATGCCGGCCAGCATCGCGACTTCTTCGCGGCGCAAACCTGCCACCCGCCGACGCTCGCCCTCGGCCAGCCCGACATCGGCAGGCTTCAGCAAATCGCGGCGGGTACGCAGAAACGTCGCCAACGACTGCGGATCGGGCATAAGCCCGACGATAGCGCTAACCCGGCCGCCGAGGGTAACCCCGCCGCTACCAGGAACGATGCCGTCCGGCGCTGCGCGACTTATCTTGCCCGCCAAGGGAATCCCGATAGAGCAGCTTGACCTACGAACTGGCCCGTGTCTCACCTTGCCGCGCAGCATCGCGCTTGACGGGCCACAGTGCCATCCGATCGATGAGTCTGTCCCGCAGAACGAGCGTGTGAAACAGCACCGCGCACATGTGGGCGGTGAACGCCGCGAACAACAGGAAAGCGAAAACCCCGTGGCACTCCCTCAGCAGCGCATACAGATCGAGATTCTGCGGAGCGATCCCGGGCAGGCGGATCGGCCCCACCAGCGTGATCGGGAGGCTGGCGGCCGACAGCGTGGCCCATCCGATTACCGGCTGGACCAGAAGCAAGGCATAGAGCGCGTATTCCGACCACGTCGCGATGCGCCGCTCGGCGCGGCTCATGGTGGCCAAAAACGCTGGCGGCCGGTGCGTGAGACGGTTGGCCAGTCGCACCACCGCGAAAATCAGGATCGCCACACCCAATGGCCGGTGGATGGCCAATAGCAGCGGGTAGTAGCTCAGCGAAGCGATCATGATCACGCCAATGAGCAGCTGCGCGACGACCATCGGCGCCATCGTCCAGTGCAGAATCCGGGACGGGAGCGTGAAACGTGCTGACGGGCCGGCTGTTTGAACTTTTTCGCCGGTCATGAGAGCACCTGGTGGACGTTGACCTCGCTAGGCGACTTGGGTTCCTCGGCGCGGCGGGTGAACGAGCGCGCGTAAACCGCCGACCGCGCGGCCAGCAACGGATCGTCGGACACGGTGATGCCGTCGGGTAGCACCGTCGGGTCGAAGTTGATGTCGCGCGCATTGCCGGCTTCCTCGGTCTGCACCCCGGTGATCGTGAGGGTGCCGGCGTCGATCGACCGCCGCGATTGCGGCCAGGGCTTGGTGGCATCGTCGGTCGGATCGCCTGGTTCGCCGACCGTGAGAACGAGCTTCCACGTCAGCGACCGCTGCACCGCCGCGTGGATGAGGTCGTCGAACAAGTAGTCCTTGCCGACCGATGCCGGCCGGACTGCCTCCCCGCCGGCTTGCTGCGGAACAGCCGACCAGCGCACCGGGACGCTCGCTCCGGCGCTGTTGGTGAAGTAAAAGGCATTGAGTCCGTGAAACGTGCTGTCCGCGAAGCCCGCGCTGGGCGGGGACTGCTTAATGATTTTCAGCGCCGCGGCCGTCTCGGGGTGCCGGTCGAGGAAGGCGGCCATCTTCTGCGGATCGGGCTTGCCCGTGGCGGGAACGGGTTTGGAGGCCAGCAACCGCTCGTAAAAGCCTTCCGGAGTGCGGTCGGTGAACACGGGAAAATTGACCATCGCGGTGCGCCACTGCTGGCCGTTGGGTGTCTGGAACGACAGCCCCAGACCGCGAACCGTGTCGGGCTTGTCGCTCTGGTTGGGCAGCCCTCCGCCCAGCGAAAACCGGCCGATCACCGGAACGCTTCCCGGCTGGAAGACCGCCGCCCGGCAGATGGCTGCGCCTGCTCCCGTGCTCGTAAACGATCCTGTCGCGCTGAGGCCCTTGGCGTGATTTCGCCGAAACCCGTCATGCCGGCCGAAGACGTGTTCGAAGCGATCGGCGAAGCGCGGTGGGGTCAGCGCGTCGGGCCGCAGCCATCCGCCGGCATAGGCGAACCCGCCCACGTCCACCGCGGCGACGCCGGCCACCACACCCATCCCCAGCAGCGCGCCGCGGCGGGTCAGTGCGCCGAAGCGGCCTTGACCGGACTCTGTTTCGGCGGGCCCATCCTCCGGCTCGCGATCGCGATCAGCGGGCTCCATGGCCCACCGTCCTTTCCATTACTGCCGCGCAGCGTGGAACTTAAGTCGCTGAAGGCAATTGATCCATGGGCTGTTGTGGTGCGCAACTCTTTAGGGCTACCGACGCACACAATGCGGACCACGACGCGGCGGGGGGATTCGTTCAACTCTCGTGAAGACCTTCACTATTTACGCTCCGAGGCGTAGCGTAATGACTCGACCGAGGCCGGGCGCACCCCGGCCTCGCGTCCACCAGCTCCGGCCAGCCAGCCCATGGCGACCCCGAACAGACTCGGAGGACACTCGTGTTCGATCTGAAGATCACCGGTGGAACTGTTGTCGACGGCACGGGTGCCGAGCGCTACCGCGCCGACATCGGCATCAAGGATGGCCAGATCGTCGACGTTGTCCGCCGCAGTGCCGATGACCCCGAGATGGGCGGTGAAGCCGCCGAAACCATCGATGCGACAGGGCATGTGGTGGCCCCCGGCTTCGTCGACATCCACACCCACTACGACGGCCAGGTGAGCTGGGACAGTTCGCTGGAACCGTCCAGCGGTCATGGCGTCACCACGATCGTGACCGGCAACTGCGGTGTCGGCTTCGCGCCGGTGCGGCCCGGCAGCGAGCAGTGGCTGATCGAGTTGATGGAGGGTGTCGAGGACATCCCCGGCACCGCGCTCACCGAGGGCATCACCTGGGGCTGGGAGACCTATCCGGAGTACCTCGACGCGATCGGCAAGCAAAACTACGCGATCGACGTGGGCAGCCAGGTAGCGCACGGCGCCATTCGCGCCTACGCGATGGGCGAGCGGGGCGCCCGTAACGAGCCGGCCACCGCCGAGGACATCGCGGCGATGGGCCGACTGGTCACCGAAGCGATCGAAGCCGGTGCGCTCGGATTTTCGACGTCCCGGACGATGGGACACCGCGCCATGGACGGCGAGCCGGTCCCCGGCACGTTTGCCGCCGAGGACGAACTGTTCGGTCTTGGCCGCGCCATGGCGGCCGGGGGCCAGGCGGTGTTCGAGCTGGCCCCGCAGGGATCCGCGGGTGAGGACATCGTCGCCCCGAAAAAGGAACTGGACTGGATGCGGCGGTTGAGCGGCGAGATCGACCGGCCGGTGTCGTTCGCTCTGATCCAGGTGGACGCCGATCCGAAATTGTGGCGCGAGATGCTGGACCTCTCCGCCGACGCGCACGCGGCAGGCAGCCGGCTGTACCCCCAAGTCGCGGCGCGCCCGTTCGGCATGATGATCGGTTTCCAGGGCCATCACGGTTTCAGCCATCGGCCCACCTATCGCCGGCTGAAGGCCGAGTGCAGTCGCGAGGATCTCGCGCAGCGCCTGGCTGATCCCGCGGTGAAAGCGGCGATCCTTTCAGAGGACGACCTGCCCGCCGACCCGAGCCTGTTGTTCGACGGAATGTTCGCCTTGGTGCAGCACTCCCTCAAGCGGCTCTACGCGCTCGGCAACCCCCCGGACTATGAGCCCACCCCGGACCGCACCGTCGCGGCCATCGCCCAGGCGCGTGGCGAGGATCCGCTGTCTACCCTCTACGACCTGATGCTCGAGCGAGACGCGACCTCCATGCTGATGCTGCCGCTGTTCAACTACGCCGACGGCAACCACGACGCGATCCGCGAGATGATGCTGCACCCCGCCGGCGTACTCGGACTTTCCGACGGCGGCGCCCACTGCGGGATGATCTGTGACGCTTCCTATCCCACCTTCCTGCTCACGCACTGGGCGCGGGACCGGTACCGAGGCGAGAAGCTGGCGCTGGAGTACGTGATCCGCAAGCAATCTCGCGATACCGCTCACCTCTTCGGTCTCACCGATCGCGGCACCATTGAGGCGGGCAAGAAAGCCGATATCAACGTCATCGACATGGACGCCCTGGCGCTGCACCCCGCGGCGATGGCCTTCGACCTGCCGGCCGGCGGTAACCGGATATTGCAGGGAGCAAGCGGATACGCGGCGACGATCGTCAGCGGAACGGTGACGCGCCGCAATGACGTCGACACCGGAGCCCGGCCCGGCCGCCTGGTGCGCGGAGCGCGCTAAGGCTTCGGTCAATGACAGCGGCTGCCGGTAATCCGGCACGCACCCGGGACGAGGATGCGATCGGCACCCCGCCCGAAAGCCCAACGCTGGTGCCGGCTGAGCGCTACTACTCGCCCGCATTCGCACAACTCGAGATCGAACGAATGTGGCCGAAGGTGTGGCAGGTCGCCTGCATGGTCGACCACGTCGCCGAGCCCGGCGACTACTTCGAGTACCGCTGCGGCCCATACGGGGTGCTGATCGTCCGCGGTGACGACGGCGTGCTGCGCGCATTCCAGAATGCCTGTCGCCATCGCGGCAACACGCTGTGCCTGGGGTCGGGTTCGGGACTGCGCGAGCTCAAATGTGGCTACCACGGCTGGACCTGGGACCTGGCCGGCGCGCTCAAGCGAGTGCCCAACCGCAAAGGATTCGGCGCACTGCACATGTCCGACTTCCCGCTGGTGCCGGCGAAGGTCGATAGCTGGGAAGGACTTGTCTTCGTCAATCTCGACGTCAACGCGATGCCACTGATCGAGTATCTGGAGGCGGTACCCGAGGACATCGCATGGTGCCAATTGGGCGACTTCCGCTGCTACGCCACACTGACGGTCGAGGTCGAAGCAAACTGGAAGACGATCGCTGACGGCTACAGCGAGACCTACCACATCCAAACGCTTCATCCCGAGTTGCTGCGCTGCGTGGACGACATCCATGCGCCACAACAGGTCTGGGGCCATACCGGCAAGTCCGACCAGCCCTACGGTGTGCAAAGCCCGCGCTTCGACGGCACGCTGAGCGACGAAGAGGTCTGGGACGCATACGTATGCACCCAGGGTGCGCTGATGGGCGTGGCCGAAGGCGCACCCTTTCCGGCCGGCGAACGCGAGCCCGGACAGACGGTCCAGGATCTGATCGCGGCACGCACCCGGCAATTTGCGGCGTCCCGGGGAGTGAACCTCGACTGGGCCGATACCGACCGGGTCACCCGGCTACACCAGTACAACGTGTTCCCGAACATGACCTTTTTGGCCAACGCCGACCACTTGACGATCATGTCCTCGCGCCCCGGCCCGGATCCCGATAAGGGCGAGTTGGTCATGTTCTTGATGACCCGGATGCCACCGGGCGCGGCGCGCAACAAGCCGACGGACGTCCGGATGTCGGCCGGCGAAGCCGAACCCGGTCTGGTGCTTACGCAGGACATCCGGGTGCTGCCAGGACTCCAGCGCGGTATGCATCAGCCCGGCTTCACCCACCTGGCCCTCTCCGGCGAGGAGCGTCGGGTGATCAATATGCACCGCAATCTCGAGCGCTACCTCGACCTACCGGCATCCCAGCGCATGACCGGGGGTGACGCCCGCGCGTGAAAGTCGATCGCGAGGACGTCATCGTCGGTCTTCCGCTCGGGCCACTGTTGACGTTGATCGGCTACCTCGCACTCATGCAGTCGGGCGCGACGATCACCGACGCCATGCTGCTCGGATTGGTCATCTTCCCGACCGCGCTGGTGCTCCTCGGCGCCGCACTCGCCGCCTTGCTGCATCTGGGTGCGCGCCGTTGGGTATCGATAGCGGTCGGCACGGCGGCTGGGACGGCGGTGGCGGTGGTCATCGTGGGCGGCGGGATCTCGTTGATCGCCTGGACGCTCTCCGATCCCGCCTGAACAACCGGAATCCCAGCGAATGAGTAAGCCTGGCGTGCGCCAGAACCCGGCGAATTCGTGCGGCCGATTTAATCGGCGAGGGCACCCGAAAGGGCGCCGACGGGTCTAGACTTCCGGCTTGTGACGACAGCGTCGAATCCCTGTGGTGACGAACGAGGACAGCTGCCACATCGGTTGCATATGCGATATCAGATTGTTGGTCAGCGGCGGGCGCGGCGCATGTGCCGGTCTTTCGCGGACGTGGGTGTCGACACGGGGCCGGTCCGCCTCCAGCAGATGCTCGCCGGCTTGCCGGTCACCGAAGACGAAGTGACCGATGTCAATTTCGCGCTCATTGCGACCCAGATAAAGCGCGATGAGCGCAGCGCGAAACTCAGACAGCTACAGCGTCAGGGCACCCGCTCGCTCATGTTTGCCGGGATGATTCTGCTCGTCATGAATTTCCTGTTCTGCCTTGCCTACGTCCTGCTCAACCTGACCGACCAGGCCCCTCTCTGAGCCTTTGGAACGATCAGCGGGGCGCGACGATCCCGTTGTCGTAGGCGTAGACGATCGCGGCCGCACGGTCTCGCAGGCCGAGTTTGCCGAAGATCCGGCCGATGTAGCTTTTGACGGTGACACCCGAGATGCAGAGTTCATCGGCGATCTCGGTGTTGTAGAGACCTTTTCCGATTAATCGCCACGCTTTTGTCGCTCCCCCGCCCTCCTGACCGACAGTCTTGCCAATGGACAGTTCTTCGAAGCTGGTTAGCTTGCCGCACTGCGCGGAACTTATCAATGGTCAGATTGCTCGGTCCAGTGACGCCCCTTGACAACGGGTACGCCGCGGCTCTACCACCACGGGCAGCTAGAGCGAGCGCGATAGAAGAAGGCCAGACCGTCGGTGTTGCGGCGGTCAGCATACGTCGCATCGCGCGCCGTGCTGGCGTTTCACATGCTGCACTGGCCTACCAATTTGGCGACAAGCGCGGAATCTTCACCGCAGTGGCGACCGAGGGATTTCATCTCCAAGCAGAGATGATCGGCTCCGCCGCGACCGGCCCGGATGGATTCCTGCGCGGCGGCCACGTCTACATACGTTCACCCTTGCCCACCGCGGCCACTTCGAAGTGATGTTCCGCCCCTACCTGTACCGCAGCGACGCGGCGAAGCGGGTGCTCGCCAAGAACGCAGCTTTCGACATCCTCTACGACACCGCGCGGACCAGCCTCACCTCACATCGCTCGCGACCGGCGACCGGCGATGACGTCCGCAGGCTCGCCATGGCGGGCTGGTCACTGTCCCACCGCTTCGCCACTCTCGCCTTGACCGCCAACATCCCCGAGCAACAAGATGCCGACCCCAGCGAGCTCGCCGGCAGATCACCCAGGCGTCATTGCGCTGGGAGGACTAGCGAAACAGCAGATCGTCTAGCCCACTGATTGATTCATCTGTTGAATCAACAGCGGGTGATGTCCCAACACAGACGTCTGCGCGAAACTTCTGATCCAGGCGACATGATGAGCCAAGTGCAGGTTGACGATAGTCACGTGTTTGATAAAAGATGTTGATGTACAACGCATCTCGATATACTGGGTGGCTCACTGGCCGAATATGCTTGCACACCAACCTAGTACACGGATTGGTGACGTGCAGCGAACCGCACTCAGCCCAAAAATCTGTTGCAGCACAAAGCAACAGGGAATATGAGGCAGTGGTTTACCGGTACCCCGCCAATATTCGAATCCGCCGTAATCCTCCCGGCCCGACTGGAGTGGGAAGAGGGTCGACAGCCGATCATTCGCCCGTTGGTGATTTGAGTCCCCCGAGGGCGCAATCGAGGACTGTCCGGACCTCGTGTGGGGCAGTGCCCGGGTCCACGGCGTCGGTGATGTAGGGACGGCGTTTAGTGTTAGTCAGTGGAGCTGCTGTGACGTGGGCGGCGAGTTTAGCTGGCTTGTCAATGACCAGCGCTTGGCCGTTGCGGTGGATCCAGCCGAGTTGGGTGAAGTGGGCAAGTGTTTGGTTGACGGTTTCGCGTGCGGCTCCGACGAGTTGGGCCAATTCTGTTTGCGTGAGTTGGTGATTGACGGTTAGTGATTGCGTGTTGGGGGTACCGAATTGCCTGGCGAGGGCGAGTAGGTGTCGGGCCACCCGAGTGGATACATCGCTGAACGTCAAGCTGTCGTAAAGGAGGTTGTTGGTGCGTCGTAGTCGACGTGTGAGCGCGCGCAATAGCTGTTCTGCGATCTCGGGATGCTCGACGATCCGGTTCTGCAACGTGCTTCGATCCATGGTCACCGCGTGCACCTCCGTGACAGCAATTGCCGTCGCACTTCGGGGGCTGGGGTCTATCAGAGCGAGCTCACCGAAGATGTCGGCGGGGCCCAACAGCGCAAGCAGGCTTTGCTGACCGCGTGGCGTTGCTTGGTGAATCTTTACCTTGCCCGCGACGATGATGAATAGCTCATCGCCAGGCTGGCCTTCGGCGAAGATGGTGTATTTGCGCGGAAAGTACGCGTGCGACAGGCCACGGACCAGCGCGGCGGCAGCACCGTGGGAGATGTCGCCGAGGACGCCGGTCTGGGCCGCAACGCTGTTCACGCAGCTGCCTTCAACGCGGTGTTCGACTCGTGCGAGATGTTCATGTGCTCTGCGGCCACTACGACAACCGAGACGGTGCCGGCTCGCGGCGTCGGAGTGGCTGTGCGGCTGGAAACTTCATATCGTGCCCGTTGGGCATGAAGCCCATGCGGTACTGGTCGACGGTTGCAAAACAGGACCTTGGCGCCCACCGGCCGTGGCTGTGTGAGATCTGCTGCGGGGCCGTGATGCCGCGTCCTAATAACTGTCGATGGTTGCGGCTGGTTTCGGCCGCCAGCGCCGCGGCCGCCATGACAAATCATCTTCAAGAGCCCCTCGCGACATGCGACGTTCACAGTGAATGTGACATCTCAAGTGAATCTAATTGGCCGGACGGCAGCTCGCAACTCTAGGGCCGACAACCCGGTCAAGACAGACTGCTATGGCCAGCTCGATTGGCCGCGGGACCGGTTGATCGGCCTTTCGTCGTGGTCGTTCACCCGAGAATCCCTAGCAAGCCCCGTCCCAAATCATGTGGCGGCGACCACGTCTGCCCATGCTGTCAACTCGGGCCGCCACGGCCTAGCCGTGTGGGCCAATGCGTCCAAAGCCGCCCCGAGGCTCATCGGTGATGCCGCATTGACAGAAACCATCACATCGGCGTTCTAGTCACACGCCACCTGCCCCAATGGTGGTTCAACCCAACAACATAATCACGATCACGACAAACACTCACGGTGCATGCAGTCGCTGAGCCGCGTGGCGGTTCGGCGCCGTTGGATTTCGAGGTGCCGTGGGAGCTGCTGCACGGTGGTTGATTCTCAGGTTGGTCAGCACGTCGGTCGCTGAAGACGCGCCATGACACGGCCTCGGCGGGTCACGTCGAATGTTTGGCCGGCCGCTGCACGCTCGAGGTAAGTGCTGGTTGTGGCGTGCAGTTGGCCGCTGCCCACGCGGATCGGTGCGCGCGTGGGACTGCTGGCGGGTGCTGTGTGGTAACTACGCAGGAGCATCTCGATGACAGCCATCGCTTCTTGGCGCGCTGAAGCTGGCCTGGCGGATTGTGCGATAGCAAAGGAGAGTTCGGTCAGTGTGCCACGCATGGTGGCCACGAGCATGGTGGAGGCGCGATCGCCGGTTCCGGTAGGGGTCAGCATCGCAGCGAATTGTTGCGTCAGGTCGGCGTAGCAGCCGGTGTCGAGTTCTCGCCAGCGCGCCCATCCGATGGCGGCGGGACCTTCTTGGAGTACCACCATCTGGTACGGGGGCTCGGTGCATGCATCCAGGAACGCGCCGATACCAGCGCGGATTCGTTCCCAAGGTTCGTGCTCGTTGCGGATGGCTTCAACTGCTCGCAGGTAGACGTCCTGCTGGAGGCCTTCGAAGACCGCCATGAACAAGCCCAGCTTGCTGCCGAAATGATGCTGCAGGGCCCCCCGGGTAACGCCGGCACGATCGCAGATTTGCACGCCACTGACATCGGAATACGGGTGCTGAGAAAAGATCTCGTGTCCGGCTGCCAAGATCTCGGACCGAGTGGCCTCGGCGTTGTGGTCGCGCCGGCTCATAACGGCTACCCTTCCCCTCCGTGCGGCGTGCACTACGAATGCTACATTCACGGCGCGTTCCTTTGCACCGGCATGAGTGCGCCTTTCTGGCGCCTCTTGTGGAGCAGGGCATCCACCCAGGTCGGTGGTATCGGGCCTCCTCACGTGTAGCTCAAGTTAGATACCCTAAGGTGGCGCTAGGCCGGCTCCGGAACGGGTTGAACCGGCGTCGGGCGGCCCACTTCCACCGCTCCATGGATCTGAACCGATCCGCCGGTCGCGTGGTGTTGCTGCTGCCAGTCGCTAATGGCCTGGTGCGCAGCGTGATCCAGGTAGCTGACCAGTAGATGGACGGTGACCGTGGTCCGTTCGGGAACGGACGCCAAGACCCGAGTCAACCGGGGTAAGGCCAGGAAGGTGCATGCCCCCTCGTCGACGACCCACCATTCGTCGCCTGCGGGCTTGGCCTCGATCGTGGTGCGAATCACCCGCCACCCGGTCAGTGCGATAGCGAGAACGAGTCCGATCATCACCCCGTGCAGCAGATTGAGAAAGACGACGGCGACGACGGTCACCAGGTAGATCGCCAAATCCCCCGTCTTCGACGCCGTTTCAATGTGAGCCGGCTGCAGTAGTTGTATTCCGATGACAATGAGCAGACCGGCCAATGCCGCGGTCGGGATCAGCTCCACCAGTTCCGCGAACGGTAGCGCGAACAGCAGGATCCAAAAGCCGTGCATGACGGTCGAGGCTCGGGTTTTCGCGCCCGCGTTGACGTTGGCCGCGCTTCGGACGATGACGCCGGCGATGGGAAGGCCGCCGATTGCCCCGGACACGATGTTGGAGGCACCCTGTCCGATCAGCTCGCGATTGAAGTCGGTCCGTGGACCGTGGTGCATCCTGTCGAGCGATACCGCCGTCAGCAGGCTCTGCACGCTGGTGATGAGGGTCACGGTGATGACGCCGATGACGACGGCGCCCCAATTCCCTTCCGGAATTGCCGGCAGTTGCAACGCTTCCAGCACCGATCCGTCCAGCTCGATCCGGGATACGCGGAACGGAAAGACCAGCGAGACAATCGTCACCACCACGATCGCGACGAGCGGACCGGGAACAGCTGCTACCTTCGCGGGTGCCCAACGCCAGGCGATCAGGATACCGATCACGAGCAGCCCCAACAGAACTCCGGGCCGGTGTGCGTTCACAATTTGTTCGGGCAGCTCAATGACGTTGCGCCAGGCCGTGCTTTTGGACTCTCCGCCCAGCAAGACATGGAATTGCTGAAGCGCGATGGTGATGCCGATTCCAGCCAGCATCGCGTGCACAACGACGGGTGAGATCGCCAGGGCGGCGCGGGCAACCCGGCTGAATCCCAAGAGAACTTGCATGATCCCTGCACAAACGGTGATGAAACATGTGACCATCCAACCGAATTCACTGATCAGATCGGCCACCACGACAGTCAGGCCGGCCGCGGGGCCACTCACCTGCAGTGGCGAACCACCAATGGCTCCGCCCACGATTCCACCGACGATGGCGGCGATCAGACCTGCGAGCACGGGCGCGTCGGATGCGATTGCGATTCCCAGCGATAACGGAAGAGCAACAAGAAAGACCACCAGCGACGAGGACAAGTCGTGCCGGATCACCGGTCGCAGCCGGTCCTTCAGTGATACGGATCCGTGCTCGACAGCTTGCCCTTCGGGCTGTTCGATGCATTGCATCGGTACCTCCCTCGTTGGATTTGCGCGGGGGACGTTTCGCTGCCCGCCCCGTCCTGCGATAGGTAACCTTGACGTAACGGACTGGTACACAGGCGATTACGTTATTCACCAACTCCATTGTTCGGCTGGGAACGCCTGGCTTCTGTTCGAAGGTATGTGCGCTATCGGCGCGGGTCAACCGGACGAGCCGGGCGCATATGGAATGCAAATTTTTTGGTTGCGCGGTAATGAATTTGTAATGGCCCCGTGGTGAAAGACGCCGTTTCGGCTAAATCTTTTGGCCTACCGCATATTTCGGATGTGATCGGTTCACGCCGGGCCGCGACCGTCACCCGCCAGATTCAAAAGAAGTCGCGACCCGCCCAGCGCGCTGGCGTGCAGGGATGCGTTCCCGCCGTGCAATTCGGCCTGTTGGGCGACGAGCGCCAGTCCCAACCCGGAACCCGAACGCGATGCTGTCGACCCGCGGGAAAAGCGTTCGAAGACCGCCGTGCGTTCCTCCTCGGGAACGCCGGTGCCGTCGTCGTCGATCGCAATTTCCACGCCTTCGCTGGAACTGCTCACGTTGAGTTTGATCGTGGAGGCGCCGCCGTGTTTGACGGCATTCGCAATGGCGTTGTCGATCACCAGCCGCAGACCCGTGGGCAAACCCACCATCAGTACGGTGGGCGACGGCACCAGCGATACCTCCACGTCGGGGTAGATGCGAAGCGCGTCATGTGCGGCACGATCCAAGAGTTCGGTGATGTCGAACGGGACGAAGTCGTCCACGGTGGTCAGCTCGCCCTGCGCCAGTCTCTCGAGTGCCGTCAGGGTTGCTTCGATGCGGCTCTGAGTACGTATGACGTCGCCGATGACTTCCTGGCGCTGCTCGGCGCCCAACTCCAGGGTGGACAGCACCTCCAGGTTGGTGCGCATGGCGGTCAGCGGGGTGCGGAGTTCGTGCGAGGCGACCGCGGCGAAGTCACGAGCCGACTCGAGTGCTGCCCTGGTGCGCTGTTGCTCGTTGCCGATGCGGTCCAGCATCTGCTCGACCGCTTCGGCGATCTCGACGGCCTCACGCACGCCGCGGACCTGAACCTCGTCGGGACTGGACTGGGCGTTGATGGCACGGGCTTGACGAGCCAGCAACACGAAGGGGTTGACCATGATCAGCGAGATCACCCACCCGACCAGGAATGTGCCGAAGATGACCCCGGCGCAGATCAACAGCACCCGCAGGTGCAGCTCGTTGATCCGATGTTGAGCCTCAGCCAGCGGCGCGGCGAGCGCAATCGAAACCGGACCCGCCGAAAAGGTGCGGACACGGTATTGCACGCCGTTGATGGTGGTGTTCGCATACCCGTTCGCGAGTTTGGGCAAGACGATGTTGCTGGGCACCGACACCGTTACGTCGCCGATGCGTGCGGTGCGTACCAGGTTCCCGTCGGGCGTGGGCCGATCGGGGTTGATCTGCTGCGGGCTGTTGATCAGCGAGTTGATATCGCCCAGGCTGCTGACCGAATCCAGGCGGCGATCGAGCTGGCTGTATTGATCGTTGGTGACACCGACCCACACCCAGACACCCAGCGTGACGACGAGGGCGATCACCCCCAATTGCGCGACGATGACGATGGTGCGCAACGACAACACACGCATCGGCAGCCGGATTTTTCTCAACGCGCGAATGTTGGGCTCCCTTACTGAGCTACTGCAGGTTTGCGACCATCATGGCCTAATTTTCGTTTACCGGATCGCTCAACCGTGTTACGCCAATAGCGTGTTGGGATGCTGGCAGCGCCTGTTCGAAATGAAACACTACGCGGTGCAACGACTCTCATCGCCGCACCATGCGGCTACGTCACCGAGGCCGCGTAGATCTCATCAATATTGGATCCGAGCTTCGCGTCGAATTCGGCATCGGTCTGCTGGACGGTCAGGCCCTCGGTCAAGGCCCGCGAGAAGCTCGCGATCAGGCGGTGATTGCGGGTCAGGATCGCGCAACTCTCGGTGAGGCTGTAGCCCCCGGACAAGGCGACCACCCGCATTACCCGGGGATGGTCGATCAGCGAGGC
Source organism: Mycobacterium sp. Dal123C01 (assembly GCF_052566995.1). Lineage (NCBI taxonomy): Bacteria > Bacillati > Actinomycetota > Actinomycetes > Mycobacteriales > Mycobacteriaceae > Mycobacterium > Mycobacterium sp. Dal123C01. The sequence continues at coordinate 1,185,743 of NZ_CP199580.1, forward strand.
ATAGAGGTTGTCTTCGTCGGGCAACGTCAGCTTGAGCATGACCTGCCTGTCGTCCGGGAGCTCGTCGAGTTTCGTGCGCAGCGCCGACACCAGCAGGCTGTCCGCCTTGATTTTGTCGGGACTTTTGATGCTGACCTCGGGCTCGATGATCGGCATCAGTCCGCGGCCGGCGATTTTGTCGGCGTAGTCAAATTGCTGGTCGACGATGGCCTTGATGCCCTCCTCGTTGGGCTCTTGGATAAACGAGCGCATCTTGGTGCCGAAAATGCCCTGGTGGACGGCCCGCTCCAACAGGGGGTCGAGCTTCGTCATGGGCTTCATGAGCTGCACGCCATTTTCGACATCGCTCAGCCCCTGATCGACCTTCACGAACGGCACGATGTGCTTTTGCTTCCACAGAAACGCCGCGGAGTCCTCGCCATCGATGGTTCGATCCATGGTTTGTTCGAACAGGATCGTCGCGATCACCTTGTCGCCGGTAAAGGTCGCGCTCGATATCAACCGGGCGCGCATCTGGTGGATGAGGTCGAACATCTGCTCATCACCTTCGTATGCGTCCTCCTCAATCCCGTAAAGCTTCAAGGCTTTTGGCGTGCTGCCGCCGCTCTGGTCCAGCGCGGCGATAAAGCCGCGCCCCGACGCCATCGCGCTGCGTTGCTCTTGGTTCACTGCGGTCCTTCCATCGTTGCTTGATCCGGGCGCGCGGGCCCGGTGCTGGGAACGTCCGACCCCCGGGTTCCAGCATTGTGCAACGCCACCCCTTCCGGCTACCACTCCCGGCCCGGCCGGCTGCCAGGGCGCGTTTGCCATCCGGACGGTGAGTGAGTACTCTCTCACCATGTCCGACTCGGGACGCGATCGACTGCTGGCGGCGGCACTGCGGCTTTTCGCCGCCAAGGGCTACTCGGCGACATCGGTGGCCGATATCCAGCGGGCATCGGGTCTTGCTCCGGGATCGGGAGCGTTGTACAAGCACTTCGCCTCCAAGCGCGAGCTGCTGGAGGCGGCGGTTACCCACCGGATCGACAGCATCGTCGCCGCGCGGGAAGAGTTCGACGCCGGGCAGCCGGGCAGCGTGGAGCAGGCGGTGCGTACCGCAGGCCAACTGATCTGGAGCAACCTGAACCAGAGCGAGGATTTGCTCAAGGTCATGCTGCGCGAGCCCGAAGAGCTCGGTGATCTCGACGAGAAAACCTGGCAGGTCATCACCGACAACGCCTATCAGCGGTTCGCCGACGAGCTGGCCTCATCCAATCGCTCTGGCCGCACCAGCATTCCCGATCCCGAGGCGGCCGCGGCCGTGGCGATCGCCTCTCTCTCCTACGCGGCGACGCTGCAGGCGCTGTCCGGCCGCTTGCCGGGCAATGTCGATGAAGACCGCTACTTCGAAGCTTGGGTCGACCAGACGGTCAGCGTCCTCGCCCAGCACACCACTCACAGAAATCGCTGAGCATCAACCTATTTCAGGAGCCGAACCGTGACTTTCTCACTGCAACTGAGTGACGACGTGATCGAGGTGCGCGATTGGGTGCACAAGTTTTCGGCAGACGTCATCCGCCCGGCCGCGGCCGAATGGGATGAACGCGAGGAAACCCCGTGGCCGGTGATCCAAGAGGCCGCGAAGGTGGGTCTGTACTCCCCTGACTTCTTCGCGCAGCAGGCCGGCGAACCGACCGGGCTGGGCATGCTCACCGCGTTCGAGGAGATGTTCTGGGGCGACGCCGGGATAGCGCTGTCCATCATGGGCACCGGGCTGGCCGCGGCGGCGTTGGCGGGCAACGGAACTCCCGAACAACTCGGCCGCTGGCTACCCGAGATGTTCGGCACGCCCGATGACCCCAAGCTCGGTGCGTTCTGCTCCTCGGAGCCCGATGCTGGGTCGGACGTCGGCGCCATCCGCACTCGCGCGCGCTGGGACGAGGCGACCCGGGAGTGGGTGATCAACGGCACCAAGACCTGGGCCACCAACGGCGGTATCGCCAACGTCCACATCGTGGTGGCCTCGGTCTATCCCGAACTCGGCACCCGCGGCCAGGCTAGTTTCGTCATCCCGCCCGACACCAAAGGATTCGCCCAAGGGCAGAAGTTCAAAAAGCACGGTATCCGCGCGTCGCACACGGCCGAAGTGGTGCTCGACAACGTCCGGCTGCCCGAGGACGTGATTCTCGGCGGCCGGGAGAAGTTCGAAGCGCGGATCGCCCGGGCCAAATCCGGAGCTTCGTCCGGCGGGCAGGCGGCGATGAAGACTTTCGAGCGCACCCGGCCCACCGTCGGCGCGATGGCCGTCGGCGTGGCCCGGGCCGCCTACGAGTACGCGCTCGACTACGCCTGCCAGCGTGAGCAATTCGGACGCAAGATCGGCGAATTCCAGGCCGTCGCGTTCAAGCTGGCCGACATGAAGAGCCGGATCGACGCCGCACGCCTGCTGGTGTGGCGCGCGGGCTGGATGGCACGCAATAACCAGAACTTCGACTCGGCAGAGGGTTCGATGGCCAAGCTGGTGGCCAGCGAGGCCGCGGTCTATGTCACCGACGAGGCCATCCAGATCCTGGGCGGCAACGGCTATACCCGCGACTATCCCGTGGAGCGGATGCACCGGGACGCGAAAATCTTCACCATCTTCGAGGGAACCAGCGAGATCCAGCGCCTGGTGATCTCGAGGGCGCTGACCGGCCTACCTATCCGTTAGGTTTGGCGTCATGAAACGTGCAGTCGTCGCGGCAATCGGATTCGTCGTCGTCGGCAGCTGCATGGGGATGCCCCAGGCCGCCGCGGATAACCCGGCCTGTACGGCGTCGATGTGCGCTTTCTTGTCCCCGTCACGCAACATCAGCTGCGAGATCAACTACCAGCGTGACCCCGGCATATCCGACTCAGCCTATTGCCAGACCAACTCGCCGCCCCAGTCCGTACACCTGTCCAAGGGTGGCGTCGTCAGCAGCTGCACGGGCATTTCCTGTGTCGGCAATGCCGGGGAGGGCACGCCGACCCTTGCTTACGACCAAACCGCCGGCGTCGGTCCATTCAGCTGCACATCGAAGTCCGACGGAATTACCTGCACTGTTTCCCCGGGCCACGGGTTCACGATCTCCGACGCGGGGATCACGCCGATCGGCTGACCTTGTGCGACGTCCCGCATTCACGCGAGTCCGCGCTTCGCTTTCTGTCCCATTCCCGCACTAAACAGTCCTGGCCTGAACACCGCACACCGCCTGCTCCGTAGTCTTTGAGAAGGTACTTTCGTCGGAAGGGCCACATCATGCCCCGCGCGGTGTCGACCAGGGTCGGGCTTTATTTCGGATTGCTGCAGCTGGTCTTTGGGCTGACTTGGGTGGGGTACGTCATCTATCTGCCGCAGCTTGCGGCGCGTGCCGGGATCAGCCCCGGCGTGGTCGGATGGCTTCTGGTGTTCGATCAAATCATCTTCGCGCTGTGCGACTGGGCGGCCGGCGTCGCCGTCGACCGCGTGGCGCGGGTCGTTGGGCGAGTGGGCAAGATCGTCGCGGCAGCGACGGTGGTCTCGACGCTGGCGTTCCTGCTTCTGCCGTTCGTATCGCGTTCTAGCGCTGATGTATTCGTCGCGGTGATTGTCGTCTGGGCGATCACTTCCTCCGCCTTGCGCGCGCCTCCGCTGGCACTTCTCGGCCGCTACACACCTGTCGGCCGGCAACCGTGGGTCTCCTCACTGTTCGTGGTCGGAGTGGGCCTCGCGACCGCGAACAGTGGGGAGACCCCGTTTCTCAGCGGGCGGATCGCGGCATACGACCCGCGAATCTTCTTCTGCGCATCGGCTGTCTCCGTTCTCGCGGTGACCTTGTCGATCGTCTGGGCCGAAAAGACACTCACCCGGGATGCCCAGCCCGAGAAACCCGCGCCCACCGAGATTCGAATCAGCATCCTCCTCGTGTTCCTCGCGGCGGTTCTCTTGGCGCAATTAGGATTTCAGGTGCACTCCGCAGTCAATGCACAGCGGCTCTTCGCCAAATACGCTCGCCCGGGCGAAGTTCCGGCCCTGTTGTCGGTGTTCTGGATCGGATTCGTGCTGTTGACACCATTGGCGTCGTTGCTGGCGAAACGTTTCGGCGGCATCGTCTCCATGATGTTAGGGGCATTGGTAGCCGCCGGATCGGCCTGGGCCGCAGCGCAAGCCACCGACGTGGTGTCGCTCGGCATCGCGCAATTCATCTGCGGCGCGGCCTGGGGTTGCGTGATGGTGAGCGCGGTCGTTGCGGCCTTCGCGATCGGCCGCCACGGCAGCCAGGGCACCGTGGTCGGCGCGCTCTTCTCGGTGATTGCGGTGGCAACCATGGCGCGGATCGCGCTGGTGACCGCTCACGGTGATCAGGTTCCTGCGGTCGCCGCCGCGTTGCCCTGGTTGCCCACCGTGGCATGGCTGGCAGCGGCGATGCTCCTTATCGGCGTGCCCACTCTTCGGCGAGCAGCTGGTACGAGCGCACTCGGTCGTGATGGTCGTGCGTAATCGTGGTCACGATCAGTTCGTCGGCCTCGGTGGCATCGCGCAATCGCTCCAGCTGGTCGGCGACTTGGGCTGCTGATCCGACGAATTGGGTTTCCACCCGGTCGACGACGAGTTCGCGATCGGCGGCCGTCCAGGTGTGGGCGTGTGCTTCGTTCGGGGTCGGAAACGGAATCGCGCCCGCACCGTTTCGGATGCTCTTTACCCAGGGCCCGTAGCCCGCAGCGAGCTCGCGAGCGGTGGCCTCGTCGTCGGCGACGACGACATCCGCGGACACCGCGACGTAGGGCGAGTCGAGCTCTGCCGAGGGCCGAAACGCCGCCCGGTAACCATCAGCCGCCTCCAGGACGGAGGCGGGGGCGACGTGGTAGTTGGCCGCGAACCGCAGTCCCCGACGCCCGGCGACCACTGCGCTCTCTCCCCCGCTGCTGCCCAGAATCCACACCTGCAGGTCTGCACCGCCGCCGGGGTCGACGTGCGCCTCTTGGCCGTCGGCGGAGTAAGTGTCGGCGATCAGCGCAAGAATGTCATCGACCTGCTCGGTGTAGTTTTGCGACTGCGCTCCGGGCAGTTGCAGCAATGCCTTGTGCAGCGCGAAGCGCGGCGATTTCAGCAGCGGTGTCAGGTCGAACTGCGGCGGTATCAACAACCCTTTGGCTGCGCGTCCGTCGGCCGATCTTCGCGATGCCGAGGCGGCCGGAGCCGGGGACGCCGGCCCGCGCGGCTTACCGCCCGAGCGCCCCAAACCGAGGTCAAATCGCCCGGGGTGCAACGCATCCAGCAGGCCGAATTCCTCCACGGTGGCCAGCGCGGTGCGATGCCCCATCTGCACCGCACCCGACCCAAGTCGGATCGTCGTGGTTTCGGCAGCGGTCAAAGCCAGCAGCACCGCGGGGGACGTACCGGCGACCCCGGGATTGAGGTGGTGTTCGGCGAACCAGTACCGCGTGTAGCCCAGACTTTCGGCGTGCTGGGCGAGATCGATGCTGTTGCGCAATGCTTGGGTCGCGGTCGATCCCGACGAGATCGGGACCAGATCGAGCACCCCCAAGGCAGTCGTCATCGCGCGCAAGGCTTCACGATGCCACCCCGGTCGAGGCACTCCGGCCGCCGGACCGCCGCGGCGTCGGCAGCTTCGCGAGACCGAGGTGCTCGCGCAGCGTCGTGCCGGTGTAGTCGGCGCGGAACACGCCACGCTCCTGAAGCAGCGGCACGACCCGATCGACGAACGGATCGAGTCCACCGGGTGTGATGTGCGGGACGAGGATAAACCCGTCGCTGGCGTCCGCCTGGACGAAATCATTGATCGTCGCGGCGACAGTCTGAGGCGATCCGATAAAGGACTGGCGGCCAGTGACCTCGACGATCAGTTCTCGGCTGCTCAGGTTCTCCGCCTCGGCCTTGGCCCGCCAGTCATTGGCGATCGCAATTGGGTCCCGGAACATCCGAACGCTGGCCCGGCCACGCGAGATGGTGTTCTCCCCCACGACGGGGTCCACCGTGGGCAGCGGCCCATCGGGGTCATGGTCGGACAGGTCTCGGTTCCAGAGTTGCTCGAGGAATTTGATCGCAGTTTGCGGGGATACCTGCGCCAGCCGTACCTCGTACCCGATGTCGGCGGCCTCGGCATCGGTGTCGCCGATCACGAACGTCGCGGCCGGCAGAATGAGGAGCTCGTCGCGACCGCGCCCGTAGCGGACAAGCCGGCCCTTGACGTCTTCGTAAAACGCTTGCCCGGCCCCCAGGGTGCTGTGCCTGGAGAAGATCGCATCGGCGCCAGCCGCGGCGAAGTCGCGACCCTCCTCGGAATCGCCGGCCTGGAATACCACCGGGCGGCCCTGTGGGCTTCGCGGAACGTTGAATCGACCGTGGATGTCGAAATGGGCATCCCGGTGGGCAAATGCCCCGGCGTCCGGATCGGAAAGAAAAACACCGGTCTTCTTGTCCGCCACGATTTCGTCACCGCGCCAGGAGTCGAACAACTCCTGGCTCGTCTGCAGAAAGGTCTTTGCCCGCTCGTAGCGCTGGTCCTCTGCCAGGAATCCCCCACGCCGAAAGTTCTCACCGGTGAAGGCATCCCACGAGGTGACGACGTTCCAAGCGGCACGGCCGCCGGAGAGATGGTCCAAAGACGCGAACTGCCGAGCCACCTCGTAGGGCTCGTTGAAGGTGGAGTTGATGGTTCCGGTCAGCCCAAGTCGGTCGGTTACCGCGGCAAGTGCGGCCAGGATGGTGAACGTGTCGGGGCGACCCACCACATCGAGGTCGTAAATCTGCCCGTTCTGTTCGCGAAGGCGTAGGCCCTCGGCGAGGAACAGGAAGTCGAACTTGCCCCGCTCGGCGCTCTGTGCGAATTGTGCAAACGAGCTGAATTCGATGTGGCTGCCGGCCGCCGGATCGCTCCATACCGTGGTGTTGTTGACGCCCGGAAAATGCGCCGCCAAGTGAATCTGCTTTATCGGCTTACTCATTGGAAAGTCCTCGGTGTCGATGCGTCAGGCGATCGCGTAGCGGTTGGCGGGGCGGGGCAAGCCGAGCAACCCGCGCAGCGTCTCGGCTTCATACCCGGCGCGGAAGACGCCCCGGCGCCGCAGCTCGGGCACCAAGTGCTGGGTGATCTGGACCAGGTCATGGGGCAGCGTGGCCGGACGTAGCCGGAAACCGGATAGCCCCGCGGCGTGCCACTCCTGCAGCAGGTCCGCCAGCCGCGCCGGAGTCCCGACGAAAACTTCAGCGTCGCTGAGGTATTCGGCTCCAGCAAGATCGTCGAGCCGGTGTCGTCGTGCGCGTGCCGCCGCAGGAGTGCGATCGAGGAACACCACCAAGTCACCGAAGATGTGCAGCGTGTCCTGGCTTCTACCGACGGCGCGTTGCAGCGTCCCGATCTCGGCCGTGATGTCTGCGGCCTGCGCGGCATCGCGGGGGGTGACGAATCCGACGTCGACGCTTTCGGCGATGAGCTGATGGGAGACCCCACCGTGACCCAGGGCCGCGACAATCGGCTGGCCCTGCGGTGGTCGCGGCGTGATCGAAGGCCCTTTGACGGAGAACCAGCGTCCGTCAAAGTCGATGTAGTGCAGCTTGTCCCGGTCGATGAACCGGCCGGTAGCGACATCGCGAACCTCAGCATCGTCCTCCCAGCTGTCCCACAGCCGGCGCAGCACTTCGACGTAATCCGATGTCTCGGTGAAGTATTCGCCGACCTGCTGCTGCACCGACGGGTCGTTGAGCGTGTTGACCGAGACGAAGGGCAGATCGCGGCGCCCGAAATGCGCTGCCACATCGTGGCGTGCCGAGATCTGCACCCGGACTCCGGCTCGTCCCGAGCTGACATAGTCAAGGGTAGCGATCGACTTTGACACATGGAATGGCTCGGTGTGGGTGACAATTGCTGTTGGCACCAGACCAATTGCCTTGGTGCGCGGCGCGATCCGGGCGGCTATGAGCACCGCGTCCAGTACGCCCCGGACGCGATCGACGCGGTCGTCCGCCTCGAGGTGGTCGTCGGACTGCAACGTCAGCGAATCCTCGATCGTCACGAAGTCCAGCGCGCCACGTTCGGCTTCAGCGACCAGATCGGCCCAGTAGCCCGCGCCAAACAACTCGTCCGGACGCGCGTCGTCCGCACGCCATGCCGCGGGATGCCAGCCGGCACCATCCAACGCCACCGCAAGGTGAATGAAGTTCGACGAATCAGACATCAGCAAGACCACTTTCGTAATTGACGCCGGGCCCCGGGCGACGACAACCGATGGAGGCCGGTTCCCGCTAACGCGGGGAGTCGCCGATCAGGCGGGAAAAGCCGCCGCGCACGAATGTGGTGCCGGCGGCTGACAACACTGTGCTGACCGCATTGTCGACTCCCGTCCTGCTCGCACACCTTGCAATGCCGATGCTAGTTACGCCGATCGGATGGCGCCGCGCGACCACATCGCGGCCTACGCGCTTCGCACCGTCCGATATGCAGCGGCGCTGCTTAAATCACTGCGAGTTAAAACTCAGCGTCGAGCGGCATTATTCCGTCTTGGCCAGCAGGGGCAGTACGCCTTCGGCGAACCAGTACGCCTCTTCGAGATGCGGGTAACCGGACAGGATGAACTCGTCGAAACCTAGCGAATGGTATTCGGTGATCAGATTCGCGACTTCCTGGTGGCTACCGACCAGCGCGGTCCCGGCCCCACCTCGGACCAAGCCCACCCCGGCCCACAGATTGGGGTAGATCTCGAGCTTGTCGACCCGGCCGCCGTGCAATGCGGTCATCCGCCGTTGTCCCTCGGATTCCGAACTGGCATGCTGCGCCGTGGCTTTGGCGATCTGCTCGTCGCTGAGTTCGGCCAGCATCTCGCTGGCGACGGCCCAGGCCGCGGCCGAGGTGTCACGGGTGATGGTGTGCAGCCGAATCCCGGCCCGGACCTTCCTGCCCCGCGCGGCGGCCTCGGCCCGCACCTTCTCGATCTTGGCGGCGGCTGCTTGCGGCGGCTCGCCCCAGGTGAGGTAGACGTCCGCGTACTCGGCCGCGATCGGCAGCGCCGGGCCCGATGAACCGCCGAAGTAGATCTCCGGCAACGGATTCGGCGGTGCGGACACTCGGGCATCTTCAACGGTGTAGTACTTTCCGTTGAAATTCACCGAGTCCTGCGTCCACACCGATGTCACGATCTGCAGGAACTCAGCAGTGCGGCCGTAACGCTCGTCGTGACTGAGGAAATCGCCGAAACGACGTTGCTCGGCGTCATCGCTGCCACTCACGACGTTGAGCAACACCCTGCCTTCGGAGAACCGCTGCAACGTTGCGGTCTGCTGTGCGGCCAGGGTGGGTGGTACCAGCCCGGGCCGGAATGCGACCAGGAACTTGAGTTTTTCCGTCTCGGCCAGCAGCGCGGCCGAGGTCAGCCACGCGTCTTCGCACCAGGTACCCGTCGGGGTCAGCACGCCCTCGAAGCCCAGCCGGTCGGCGGCGCGTGCCACCTCGGCCAGATAGCGCCGGCTTGGCGCGCGATACCCGTTCGGGATATCGCGGTTCGACGAGGCGTGCGAGCCGCCGACGATCGAGCGGCTGTCGCCGGTGGTGGGCAGAAACCAGAAGAATCTTGGAGCGGCCATCCGAGCCGACGCTAGGGTCCCGCCGAGCGCCACGCAAGTTGCGTTCTGGCCGGATTTAACTCGCCCCACCCGGGACCGTGTGGAGTATTTTTGCCTGGCGTGCCGCGCGAGGCTCGGCCGCGATGGGCGGGGCAACTGAGGCGCCTGGGCCGTCGGTGCGGGCACCAGACATGATGGCCTGATGACCACCGAGATCCGGGTTCTCGACAGCGAAGACGACCTCATCGCCGCGGCGAACGTGTTTCGCACCGCGATGGTGGGCATTCCGCCGCTGCCGGATCTGCCCCCCGGCCAGATCACCACGCTGCTCGATCCCGGCCGCACGATCGGCGCATTCGTCGGAGGGCAACTCGCAGGCACCACCGACGCGGCGACGAGCACGCTGACCCTTCCCGGCGGAGCGATCGTGAACCACGCCGCCGTCACGCACATCGGGGTGCTCCCGTCGTTCACTCGAAAAGGCATCGCCACCGACCTGGTACGTCATCAGTTGCGGGACAGCGCGGCGCGCGGTGAGGTCCTCGCGTCCTTGCGCGCATCAGAGGCCACGATCTATGAGCGGTACGGCTACGGCGTGGCGAGTTCATTCCAGAGTGTGGAGGTTCAGACCGCCCGTGCGGCGCTTCGTCCCGATGTCGGTGCCGGCGGCCCGGTGCGACTAGTGGACGCCGCCGAAGCATGGGAGATCCTGCCCCGCGTCTATGACGCCAATCGTCCGTCTCGGCCGGGAACCATCGACCGCCCCGCGGTGTGGTGGCAGGGCGTGCGGCTGCGCACCGAAGCATCGTCGGGGGCTTGGTATGTCGCGGTGCACGGCGAGCCGGGCTCCGAGTCGGGGTTCGCCCGCTACCGCCCGATTGACACCGACAAGTGGTTTGTCAGTGACCAGCGCACCATTGTGGTCGAGGATTTCTTCGCGCCTACTACGGAGGCCTATCTTGGGCTGCTGCGTTTCCTGCTCGGGCTGGATCTTGTTGACCGCGTGATGTTTTGGATGCTCCCGCTCGACGATCCGCTGCCCTGGCTGCTCGTCGACCGCCGAGCCTTACGGGTCACCGCGACACACGACGAGACGTGGCTACGCATCATCGATGCCCGCAGCGCGCTCACCGCGCGGCAATACGTCGGCGACGGCTCGGTCACCGTCGCTGTCAATGATCCACTCCTGCCGAACAATTCAGCTACATTTGCCATCACGGGCGACGGTGTCGAAGCGACCAAGCAGCGAGCCCAACTACACGTGGGAGTTGAGGGGCTGGGCGCTGTGCTGCTCGACGGCGTCACCTGGCGAAGTCTCGCCGTAGCCGGCCTGGCCCACGCAGACGAGCCCGCGGCGCTGGTCGTGGCCGATCGACTGTTCGCGGTGCCCGACGCACCATACGCGGGGGTCTTCTTCTAGCCTGGGGTCACTCGGACACCTTGACGGGGTACAGGTTATGGCTGCCCTGTAGGCCTTTGAGTTCGACCTCCACCGGTGCGCAGAGCTCGATGTCGGGCAGGCCGTCGATCGCGGCGCGCACCGTTTCGCTGATGAGGATCTCACCGCCGTCGGCTTGTCCCGTGACTCGCGCCGCCATTGCGACGTTGCGCCCGAAAAGGTCATCACCGCGCCTGACCGACGTCCCCAGATGGATGCCGATCCGGACCCGGATTCCCTCCCTCTCATCAGCGTTGTCGAGCAGGGCCCGTTGTACATCGACGCCGCAGCGCACGGCCTGGCCGGCATCGGCGAACGCCATCATGAATCCGTCGCCTTGATTCTTGATGACGTGGCCGCCGCGATCCTCGACATGCTTGTGAATGAGCTTGTTATGCCGCTCCAGCACCTTCATCCATCCGCGGTCGCCCAGGGCCTCGTTCTGTGCGGTGGAATTCTCGATGTCGGAGAACGCGATCACGACATCGCCGTCGGCGGTGAGCCTGGCGAGATCGGGACGCTCGACCTGAGCCCAGCCCGCGAGATCCTCGACCGAGTTTCGTACCGTGGCGCCGATGCCTTTGCTGATCAGCGAATCAGCCGTCTTGAAAGCGGTCCTGATCGCAAACGGCGCGACGCCGGGGCGGCGCCGGCGACGCCGGTTGCCCTGACTACGGATGCGCTCGAGAGCGCTACGAGCCCCTTTGATCTGCCGCCGCGACACGATGAGCAGAACGCCGAGCGCGATGAGGCCGGCGAGTTCGACCAGCGCGAGCGCCGCAAGCAGCACCGTCAGACTCATTGCTCGTTCCCCGCTGCGGGAGGCGCGGTCATTGGCCGAGTATGCCGCAGCGGCGTATCAGCGCTGCGGGACAGACCTCTGCGTCGCCAGAGCTACCGCGGCCACCACCAGGTCGGGTTGGTGGATCTGAATGAAGTGATCGCTGCCTGTCGCGACGATGTGCGGCGTTTGCGGTCGCAGCGCGACAAGATCGGCGGCGGCCTCCCGCCACGCCTGTTCCAATTTCGCGCCCTGCTCGGATGGCACCGTCGGGGGAATCACAAAGGGTTCGGTCCTGGTCAGCACGACGGTGGGGATGGGCGGGAACGGCGGAGCGGCGGCGACCTGAGTGAGGCTGTTCTCGATGTCGATCTCCTCGAACGACGGCGCATCGGTGAACTGCGGCAGCGGTTCATCCAACGCCTGCCGGTAAGCGGGCCAGTCGGATCCCAACAGGCTCGGTATCTCAACGCCGAAGGCGTCGACGAATACCACCGCGCGCACCTGGTCGGGGTAGCTCTGCGCGTACAGCCGGGCGAATAACCCGCCCAGCGAGTGCCCGACCAGAATGTACGGGCCCGGAAGATGCGCGGCGGCAAGTAACGCGTGCAGGTCGCCGACGACGTCCCGCGCGGTGCGCGGCATCGCGGCCGGTGAACTGCGGTCGCTGAGAGTGGGCGGGTCGGAATAGCGCAACGTGCCGGGCCGGTCGTAGGCGCAGACGCGATGGGTGCCGGCCAGGGCGGGCAGCACGGCGGGGCCTACCGCCGGCGCGGCGGCTTCGGACTGGTTCCACGGATCCGACGAGTTGTGATAGCCGGATTCCAAAATGACTGTCGGGCTACCCTTTCCGCTGCATTCGAGGTAGAGGTGTCGTCCGTTGCCGATGTCAATCGGTCCGCGAAAATCGCCCGACGAACCCGATCCCGGCGTTGGGCGGCCGCCGTGTGTATCGGCGCAGCCCGCCAGCACGAGCACCAGGACGGCGGTCGACAGAAAGACTTTGCAAACTGGACGCATCGCGTTCATTGTGCGGGTACACAACACGCCCGCGTCGGACCGCCCGCGGCGTTGCGCGAAACCCTTCGTCCCGTCGACCGCTTCAGTAGGGTCGGCGTATCAACGGGAGGTTGACCACCTTGGCTACCGGACGTGGCGCCACGCCCTGGGTCGTGGCGGCCGTCGGGTACCTGCTGCTCGAGGCGATTGCCGCCGCAGGTTTTGCACCTGCGTACAGCTATACGCGTAACTACATCAGCGATCTCGGGGTTGACGCCGGTCAGCTGGTGCACGGCCGGACGTTCAACTCCCCGCGGTCTTACTTGATCCACATCGCGTTCTATCTGCAGGGCATTCTGTTCTTCCTGGGCGCATGGCTCATCGTGGGTATCCCCGAACGCCTAAGGGCCCAAGTCTTTTTGGGATTGATCACCGCGAACTCGATCGGCAACATCGTGATCGGAACGGTGCACAGCGGGAGCCTGCATCGCGCCGGTGCCGCGCTGGCGATTGTCGGAGGCAACACCGCGATTCTGGCGGGATCCGCAGTCGTCGCGACCGTTGGCGGCTGGCGCTGGTATCGCCGCATCTCCAATCTCCTGGCAACTCTTGGCTTGCTGAGTCTGCTGATGTTGATCATCAACTCGGCAACATCAAGGGCCAACCTGCTGCCCGACGGGGCGTGGGAGCGCGGAAGCGTGTACTCAATCATCTTGTGGCAGTTGCTTACCGCCGCCTGCGTGCTGGTCATTCGGCGCCAAGCCGCGCCAGACGCCGGCTAGCTGCGCTGCCGAACCATCCGTTGCTCGACAGCGCCCAAAACTGCGTCGCTGAGTTTGCCCAGGGCGGCCAGCAGGACGATAGCCAGCAGCATCACGTCGGTGCGGCCGGTGTTCTGGCTGTCGAGGAGGAGAAAACCCAGACCCTTCGATGAGGCGATCAACTCGGCCGCGACCACGAACAGCCAGGCGTTCGCCAGTCCTAATCGAAGCCCATTCACCAACTCCGGGGCGGCGGCGGGCAACATCACCGTCGTCAACAGCGAGGCGCCGTGTCGACCGTAGGCCCGGCCCACTTCCAACAGCTGCGGGTCAACGTGTGAGAGCGCCGACGCCGTTGTCGTGTAGACCGGAAAGAACGCGCCGATGGCGACCATCAGGATCTTCGGGGTCTCGTCGATGCCAAACCATAAGAGCAGCAACGGCACCCACGCCAAGGACGGCACGGTGCGAAAGGCGGCGACCGTCGGCGCCAGCAATCGGCGCACGCCAACCGATAGCCCGATGAGTGAACCGAGTGTGAGCCCAGCGGCCGCGCCGACCAGGTAGCCGACGAGAACTCGAGAACCGCTCGCCTGCAAGTGAGTCCATAGTTGGCCGCGCCGAACCAGCTCGCCCAGCGCGGACACCACATCGGCGGGAGGTGGGAGCTGGCTGGGCGAGAAGAACCCCGCGCCCGCCGTGGCAAGCTGCCAGATCACCAGCAGCAGCGCTGGGACGATCAGCCCCACAAGTACGAACGGTAACTTCGCGAGCCGCCCGGGCCGGGACGTCAGTGCGCTTGTTGGATGTACTTTGGCTCGATCAGCGTGCTCAGCGCGTTGCGGCCGGCGTCGTCGGATTTGATATCGGAATCGGCCACCGCGATCGGCTCCACTCGGGTCAGCACCGCCCGCTGAGCGTCCCCCGGCACCGGATCGATGTCCACCAATGTCCGGCTCAGTTCCTCCTGGGCCACGCTCAGCGCGATGTTCGCCTGCGAGGCCAGCAACGCTGCCAGTTGATCGGGATGCGCCTTCGCCCATTTCCGGGCCTCCTCATAGCTGTCGACCACGGCTTGGACGGCCTCGGGGTGGTCGGCAATGAAATCCTCCCGAGCATCCACAAAGCCATAGGAATTGAAACTCGGGTTGCGGTAGATGAAACGGGAGCCCGACTGCTGGATCGTCTGCGCGATGAACGGGTCCAGCCCGGACCAGGCGTCGACGTTGCCGCGTTCCAAGGCGGTCTTACCGTCGGCGTGCTGCAAATTGACGATCTCGATATCGCTGGGCGAAAGCCCGGCTGTCGCAAGCGATTGCAACAGGAAGAAGTACGGGTCGGTGCCCTTGGTGACCGCGACCTTCTTGCCTTTCAGGTCGGCCACCGAGTTGATCGGCGAGTCCTTGGTGACCAGCAGCGCCGTCCACTCGCCCCCGGCGAACAAATCGACGGCCTTGATCGGCGACCCATTGGCCCGCGCGACCAATGCGGCCGAGCCGGCGGTAGAGCCGACGTCCAGCGCCTTGGATCGCAGGCCCTCGTTGGCCTTGTTGCTTCCCGCCGAAAGAACCCACGTCACGTTGTAACCACGGTTTTCCAGCAGGTGTTGATCGCGCACCACCAGGCTCAGCGGGCTGTAGTACGCGTAATCCAGATGAATGTCCTTCGCGGCCGTATTGCCGGCGTTCGAACCGCAGCCGGCAACCGCGATCACGCTGGCAATCACCGCAATTGAGGTGAGATATCGACCCTTCATGCTGTGGCCTCCTCGTCGATAGCAGCCCGCAGGTTCGTGCCGCTGCGTCGGGGCACGCCGAGCTCGTCCAGCAATTGATCCCGCAGCACGGTGATACGCGGGTCACCGCGGTCACGGGGTTTGAGGATTGCGATGTCGTGCGTCGCGGCGATACGGGCGCCGCCCGTTGCATCAGCGCGCAGGATCAGCACTCGGTCGGCGAGGATCGTCGCCTCGTCCACGTCGTGGGTCACCAACACCGTTGTCGTGCCGGCCTCTTGCTGTACGGCATCAAGTAAGTCCTGCATCCGCAGTCGGGTCAGTGCATCGAGGGCGGCCAGCGGCTCGTCGAGTAAGAGGACGCGCGGGCGCCGTGCCAGGGCACGCGCGAGGCCCGCGCGCTGGGCCATACCACCGGACACGTGCCGCGGATAGTGGTCGCCGAACTCGCGCAACCCGACCACATCGAGCCAGTGCTGCACTGCGGCAGAGCCTTTCGCCCGTGCCGTGCCGGGCGCCAAGCCATACTCCACGTTTGCCGTCAGCGATCGCCAGGGCAACAGGCGGGGCTCCTGGAACACCACCGCACAGCGCGGGTCGATTCCGCGAACGGCTACGCCGTCGATCTCGATCCGTCCACCGGTAGGGCTGTCGAGGCCCGCGATGAGCCGCAACAGTGTCGACTTGCCGCTGCCCGACGACCCGAGCAACGCGACCACCTCGCCCGGCTCGATCTCGATGTCGACCTCGTGGAGCACGGTGTGCGCTCCGAATGTGCGGTCGACGCCACGAAGAGACACCCGTGCCGGCGCCGGGTTGGTCGACATCACCCGCGAAGCCTAGGAATCGCGATGGCCGACCACCAGGTTTGCGTCGGTCGTGATTCAAACCCGGCCCGGGCGGGCAGACTCCGCGATGACAACCGATGTTGCACCGCAAGCAGGAATAAGCACCTGAGCGGCGTCGTCTGTCATCGGGGTGCAGCGCAAATTCTCGCGGCGCACTTCGCGGCACAAAGCTGTGGCCGATATCACCGCAACACAAAGTTCGTCGATCAACCGCGTGCAGAGATTGGGGAGGAAGTTAGTGATCAGGTCGAATGTGGCAGTGTGCCGCCGGGTTCGACCCGCGCCGGTCCAACCGCATGGACGTGACGGGCGCGGCGAATCTGGCGGATCCGAGCTTCTGTTCGCTGCGGTATTGACGCTTCTCCTGGCGACGGGGTGGGCGGCCAACCACTACGCCGGGTTGATCCCCGCGATCAGCGATCGGCAGCATCTCGGCAGGGCCACGCTCGACGCGATCTTCGGGATCTATGCGGTGGGACTGCTCCCCGGCCTGCTGATCGGCGGCCGTGCCTCGGATCGGCTGGGACGGCAACCGGTGGCCTGGGCGGGGGCGATCACCTCGCTGGCGGGCACGGTAGCGATGTTGGTGTCGCAGCAGTCCGGTGTGTTGCTGGGTGGCCGTTTGGTGGTTGGTGCCGGCGTGGGGCTGGTGATCAGCTCGTGCACCGCATGGGCCTCGGACCTCAAGGGTCCCGCCGGCGCAGCCGTCGCCGGCGCCGTCCTGACGGCCGGTTTCGCGGTCGGTCCGTTCGCATCCGGGGTGATCGTGTCGGCGGGGCAAGCCGGGCTCTGGGAGTCGTTCGGGATCGCGGCCGCGTTGGTCGTGCTGGCGACCGTCCTCGCAGTGGTGGCGGCCCAGCGCGCAACCGTGCCCGCGCCGGTGTCCGCGCGTGGACAGAAGCCGTCGGTGTCGGCGCGTCGGGACATCACGCGGGCGTTGAGCTGGGCGCTGCCACTGGCGCCATGGGTATTCGCCTCGGCGACTTTGGCATTCATCACGATCCCTACCCGCGTGCACACCGGGCTCGCGGCCCCGATAGCCGCGGGGACCGCCGCGTTGATTGCCAACGGTGCCAGCGGCATTACTCAGCTGATCGCCCGCGCCCGCCGGTGGGGCCCCCAAGCCGGCACCTTTGGCGCCGTGTTGGCTGCCCTCGGGTACGCGGTAACCGCGGCCGCGCCGTCGACCATTCCACTGGGGGTGGGCTTGTCACTGCTGGTGGTTCTCGGGTGCGCGTCCGGCCTGCTGCTCCGTGAAGGCTTGATTGACTTGGAAGCCGCTGCGCCGCAACGCCTGCGCGGTGCCCTCACCGGAACGTTCTACACAGTGAGTTATCTGGGCTTCGGGCTGCCGATGCTGTTGAGCACCATCGGGTCCGCCGGATCCGCGGTAATCCTCGCCGTGATGGCGGTGTTGGCGTCGGCGACCGCAGCAAGCCGGGCAATACGGCTGCGACGAGATGGCCACCGGCAGAGCGAGTTTCTCTCTGCGTGATCGCCTGCGCTACAACGCCAGCGCTTGGCGTAACACCGCAAGCGTCTCGGCCTGCTGACGCTTCGAGATCGCCGCGTCTTGGATCAACATGGAGCCGTGGAAAGTCCCTGGGAATAAATGCAATTCGACGCTCACGCCCGCGGCGAGCATGGCCAGCGCGTAGGCGACGCCTTCGTCGCGGAGCGGGTCGAAGTGCATGACGGAGACGTATGCGGGCGGCAGACCCGCCAACTCGGTCGCCCGAGCCGGCGCGGCATAGATCGGTACGTCGGCGGTACCGGCCCGACCGGGTCCCAGGTAACAGTCCCAGCTGAGTACCGCTCGGGGGCGACTCCACATTGGGGTATCGGTGAAGCTGGTCATGCTTGCCGTGGTGAGCCGATCGTCGAGTTCGGGCACGGAAAGCAGTTGGAACGCGATATGCGGCCCACCGCGGTCACGGGCCAGCAGCGCCAGCGCCGCACACAGTCCGCCACCGGCGCTGGTGCCCTGAATGACGATGCGTCCGGGGTCGATACCTAATTCGTCGGCATGCGCCGCCGTCCAGACCAGCCCCGCGTAGACGTCTTCCAGCCCACCGGGGAACGGTGTTTCCGGCGCGAGCCGGTAGTCGACGGACACCACGACGACGCCGAGTTCGCGCGCATGCATGACGTTGATGGCATGTTCGGTGTCAAGATCGCCGGCGATGAACCCGCCCCCGTGGACGTTGTACACCGCGCCCGGAGCGCTGCGCTGTTCGGGCCGGTAAATGCGGATGGCTACCGCGGGATCGCCATCGCGGCCAGGGATTTGACGGTCCTCAATCTGCACTCCGCTGGTGTCCGGTGGCGGAAACTGGGCGATCATCTCCGAGAGCGCCGCCCGGATTGCCAACGGATCGTCGCCCGGGAGATCGGGCAGAAGTGGAACCACCGCAGCTAATTCCGGATCGAACGCATAAGTCGTCATGTAGTACTCCTGAATCGATCGACGGCCGTGTCGCTCAGTAATCTTGCCTGTGGCGTGGGTATCTGGCTAGATCGACTGGGCGTTTGTGCGCACCTGAACACGTTGGGCGCTTTTATGCCGCTGTCCGGCTCAACGATCGCGTGTCGCGGTGAAGAATTTATCGCGCAACAATCTCTCGAAGACCAAGGGCAGTCCGCGCAACGGTCGGCCATATTCGCTCGCGGCCTTGTCTAACAGGTCAGCACCGGCGACTGCCCAACCCCGTTCGGCGAGCCAGTCTTTGGTGTCGTTGCGCGGGTCGTCAAACCACAGATCCGCAACCGGTGGCTGGGCAGCGAGTTGGCTCGTGGAGGACATGCCATCGGCGAACTCCCGCAACTCTCCGGGCTCAGGACCCAATTCGGCGGCGATCTGGCTACCGGCAGCGGACAACTCGTGCAACCGCTCGAAGAGCGCGTCCTGCGCGGCGCCCGGAAGATAGGGCAGCAAGCCTTCAAGCGCCCAGGCCGTCGGTTGGTCGGGGTCGAATCGCGCCGCGATCAGAGCGGCGGCCCAGTCCTCCCGCAAGTCGGTGGCAATGACGACACGGCGCGCCGTCGGCACGGCACCCTGCTGGTCAAGAACCCGCTGCTTGAACTCCAGCACGCGCGCCTGATCCACTTCGAAAACTGTCGAGGCCGGCGGCCATGCCAATCGATAGGCACGCGAATCGAGTCCGGCCGCCAAGATGACCGCTTGGCGCGTCCCGGACTGGGCGGCGCGGGTGAAGAAGTCGTCGAAAAACCGGGTGCGCACCCCCACCCACTGCGCGTTGAACGCTGCCGCGCTGTCCAGATCGGTGTTTGCCACTGCGGCAATGAGATTCGGCTCACCTGCGGCGGATACGAAGCCGGCGGCGAAATCATCGTTAGCCAGCGCCGGATCCAGCGCGGCGTCGAGGGCACGCGCCGCGCAGACAGCCAACGCGGTCAGGCCGACGCTGGTCACGATGTCCCAGGTGTCACCGGCAGTTCTGGACATAGCAGCCTCCCAGCACGAGAGCGAAGGATCGCGGGCCCGCCTATTTCGTTCGGGCAACTAACGAAACTGTACACCGGGCTTCGCCGGCCGTTCGGGAATGAAGTCGAGAACCAATCGGTTCGACTAACCAAATGAGGTTCCTACTGATCACCCTGATTACTGATGTCCCTGATCCGGTTTCGGGTGAGAAAAAAAGCCCGGCGGATCGGCTGCGTGATGTCCTCGACAAGGCAGTGCTCGCCGAGGAGCTGGGTTTCGACGGCTTCGCGGTGGGCGAGCGTCACGAGGATCCGTTCATCTCGTCGTCCCCGCCGGTGGTGCTGAGCAACATCGCGGCGCGCACCTCGAAAATCAGTCTGTTCACCGGGGTTACGACGTTGAGCCTGCTCGATCCGGTCCGCGCATTCGAGGACTACTCGACGCTGGACAACCTCTCCGGTGGACGGCTCGAACTGATCATCGGCAAGGGCAACGGCGCGGCACAGGCCGAGTTGTTCCACGTGACCACCGACGACCAGTGGGATCGCAACCGCGAGGGTTACGAGCTGTTTCGTCTGCTCTGGGACAGTGACGACGTCACATGGTCGGGCCGGTTCCGGCCGCCGCTCGTCAACGCCAAGACACTTCCCCGGCCGTTGCAGGACCGGATCCGCATCTGGCATGGCAGCGCGACCAGTAAAGATTCCGTGGACCTCGCGGCCCGTCATGGTGATCCGCTCTTCTCGGCCAATGTCATCAAGTCCGTTGAGCCCTACGCCGAGCTGGTGCGCTACTACCGGCAGCAGTGGCAGTTTTACGGCCACCGACCCGAGGACGCCCTGGTCGGTGCCGGGACGGCGGGGTTCTATATCACCCGGACATCGCAGGAAGCGGTGGCCACCTACCGGCCGATGTTCGAGGCGCGCTTGGCCTACGCCCGCCGCGCCGGGCTTCCGGTGGCATTCGAGTCGATCGAAGATTTCGTCGAACGAAGCTCGGCGCTGATCGGCAGCCCCGAGCAGGTGATCGACAAGGTAAGTCGCTATCACGAGCAGCTCGGGCACGAAGTGATGCACCTGTCCGCCGATACCGACGGCGTGACACCTGACCAACAGCGTCGTAGCCTTGAACTGTTTCAGTCCGAGGTCGCCCCGATTCTCCGTGAACGTATTCCGAGTCGACCGCTGATCGCGCAGTCGGCTCCGAATGATGTTGTGTCCGTGCGACAAAGCAAGTAGGTAAGTGAGGATCATGACCACTAGCGCAGGTACCACAGTAGGAACGTTCGAGGCAGCCTGGAACCAGTGGCACGCTGAGCGTGAACGCTCTTACGCCGATCCGCTCGGCTGGGTCAGCCTCACCGGCTTGTACTGGATCACTGAAGAATTCGAGTCGGTCGCCGACCTTCCGGGACGCTGGCGAGCCGACCGCGAGGCGGTGTACATCGAGGGGATCGACGGAACCGACCGGCTCGAACCCGTCGAGGGCGCACCGGGATTGCTCGTGCAGGCCGGTGACCGCCGTATCGAGGTGATCCGCCGAACAGGCTCGGTCGCGTTGCGCGTGCATGATCCGAAATCCCCGCACCTCAAGGCGTACAGCGGTATTCCCGCGTATTCTCCGAGCCTGCGGTGGCAGGTGGTCGGCAATTTCACACCGTATGCCGAGCCGAGGACCGTCACCACGGGCGCCGTCGTCGAAGGCCTCGAGCATCACCTGCGCGCCGTCGGCGTCATCGACTTCGAACTCGCGGGCACCACGTCGGCGCTGGTCGCTTTTGGCGACACCGCGAGCGGGTTGCGCGCACTATTCACCGACGCCACCAGCGGAGTGACGACATACCCTGGCGCCCGGGTGCTTTCGATCGAGGCGCCGGACGCCGACGGGACAGTGACGCTCGACTTCAACCGGGCGTCCAACCTGCCGTGCGCATTCACCGACTACGCGACCTGCCCGGTAGCTCCCGCCGAGAACAGGCTCGCGGTTGCCGTGGAGGCCGGCGAGAAGAATCCGCGTTGAGCCGGATCCTGGCGGCAGGCGCGGCCCTCGCCATCTGGGTATTGTCGACTATACTTAGTTAACTCGGCGGGCGGCGCGGTTTCGTCGATCGGTGGGCGAGCTCAACCGCAAGGCGGATCAGTGACGACGACGCAGTTATCGGCAGCGCGCTCGGCGACGACCATGCTGGTGGTGTCCGCCGCGGCATTTCTTGCCAGCATGGACCTGTTCATCGTGAACATCGCCTTCCCGGACATCCGCAGAGCTTTCGGTGCCGCCGACCTCGGCGCGATGTCGTGGATTCTCAATGGCTACACCCTGGTGTTCGCCGCATTCATGACCCCGGCGGGTCGGCTCGGTGACAGATACGGGCACCGCCGAATATTCCTGTGGGGTTTGGCCGTGTTCACGTTGGGATCGGCGGCGTGCGGGCTGTCGGGATCATTCGCCATGTTGGTGGCGTTCCGCGTCGTTCAGGCGTTCGGCGCCGCAATGCTCATGCCGAGCTCGCTGGCGCTGCTGCTGGCCGCCGTTCCCGCCTCGCGGCGCGCCGTTGCGGTCAGCACCTGGTCGGCGGTGGGCGCCATGGCCGCCGCGCTCGGGCCGCCGGTCGGCGGGATGCTGGTCGAGTTGTCTTGGCGGTGGATCTTTTTCGTCAATGTGCCGCTGGGATTGCTGGCCCTTGCCGCTGGCCGCTGCGTGCTCGCCAAAACCATCCCCACCGGCGCCGGGCTTCCCGATCTATTCGGCGCGCTGTGCCTGGTGCTCGGTGTCGGCGCCTTGGTGTGGGCCCTGATCGAACTGCCGGTGGCTTCCAGTGGCGCGAAGGTCGTGATCGCCCTAGTGGGTGCCGGATGCGCGATGGCGCTGGCAATATGGCGTTCGTTACGCCATCCCTCGCCGGCACTGGATCTGGCCGCCGTGCGGGTGCTGCCGATGCGGTCGAGTTGCCTCGCGCTGCTGCTGTTTGCCGCGGCGTTCGGTGCGATGCTGCTGAGCAGCGTCATGCTGCTTACCACCGTGTGGGGCAAATCCCCAGAAGTCGCCGGCTTGTTCCTGTCGCCGGGTCCCGTTGTCGTAGTGATCATGTCGCTCACGCTGGCCGGTCGACTGATCGGCCGGATCGGCGTCGGTGCTGTCGCCGCGACCGGGGCGGGCCTCTATGTGGTGGGGATCGTGATCTGGCTGTGCCGGATAGGCCCACACCCCGACTACGTCGCCGATTTCCTTCCGGGCCAGCTGTTCACCGCAGCCGGAGTGGGGCTGGTCTTTCCCAGCCTCGCCGCGGTCACCGGCCTGGCACTGCCCGCACACCGGTGGGGTGCCGGATCGGCACTGACCAATACCGCCCGGCAGCTGGGCACGGTCTTGGGCACCGCGGTCCTGACAATGATCTACCAGCCGGGCATCGACCTGGGCGCCATCCGGCGAGGCTGGGAGTTCATGGTCGCGGCCGCAGGCACCGCCGCACTCATCGCCGCGGCGCTGGCGCTGCGGCGGACGACCAGAACCGGACAACTACCGCTCAATGGCGACATCCAGAGCGAACGGGTTTGCGCCACTTGATGTTTCCCGGATCTCATTTCCAGGCGAATACCGGCTGCTCCAGCTCGTCGACCGGGTCGTGCCGGCCCTCCAGGCACAGCCACCGCAGTTGAAGCAACACCGCACCCGTCGGCGCGTGGATGAGGTCGTTCCCCAACGGGATTTGGACGACCGGATACGGGCTTTCCGGGATGGTGATGAAGCGCGGCGAGTCGTCGCGTTGCAGCTGGTGCAACCCCACCCGGTAGACCGCCACCACCTCGTCAGGCGCGGGACGGGGATCGAGCTTGCCGCCACCCCAGATCACCACCGGCGTGATGACATATCCCGACCGGGTCGGGTAGTCGTCGAGCATCCCCAACACCGCCGAATCAGGCAGCCTGATACCCACCTCTTCGTCAAGCTCCCGCAGGGCGGCGTCGACAGGGGTTTCACCCGGGTCGAGGCGGCCACCCGGCAGCGCCCATTGTGCTGCATGTGATGAGAGTCGAGATGCCCTGCGGCACAACAGGAAAGCGGCACCTCCCGAAACGTCGACCATCCGCCCGTCGAGACCGGCCTCCATCGGCCGCCCGGCGATCCAGTCATCGACCGGCGCGGGATCCACCCTGTCCTCACCGATCTCCGAATCGACCACCACCACCGCGACTGCCGCGTGCCGCTTCGTCGGGTCGGTCACGGTGCGGCGGTCGTGACTCGCCAGATTTACCCGGACCCGTTCCCGCAGCGTCTCGTCATAGGTGATCGTCACCGCTCGACCATAGGACGCGACCGCACGCACCCGTCTGTCGGGCGTTCGACGGTGTAGCGGGCTGACGGCGCGTCTGGCATCGTCGGACACGATGGCCGAAAGGCGTAGGGGTCAGGGAAGGCGGGGAGTCGCAGTGGCTGACATCACCATGCTGATCCTCGCCGACCACGACTGGTTCCGCGAACAATTCGCCAGACTGGACGATCTGCAGGCCCAGACACCGGTAAACCAGGGCGCGCTCGCGCGGGTATGGCGTCCGCTCGCCGACAAGCTCGACGTGCACGCCTACATCGAGGAGAAGATCTTCTACCCGCAGCTGCTCATCCGGGGCACCGACGATCCCGAAGGCGAGACGCTGGATGCGATCGGCGATCACAACGACATTCGCGACGGCGTTCGCGACGCCAACGAGGCCGGAGTCGGCACCGAAGAGTGGTGGTCGGCGGTGGGCCGTACCCGGCTAGCCAACGACGATCACATGGGTGAAGAGGAACGAGAAGGACTCTCGGACTTTCGCCGCAACGCGCCGATCGGCCTCCGCGAAGCGCTCGGGCAGCAATACAGCGAATTCATGAGACGGCACCCCACCACCAAGGGCCTGTCGATCACCGACCGCGACCCGCAACGCTACGTCGAAGAATTCGAGGGCACCTCGCCATCGAAGCCCGACGACTTCTCCCTTCGCATCGGCAGTCTGAAAGGCCAATGAGCCCCTGCCGCGGGTACGGTGGGTGCATCACTTAAACTAGCTAAGTAATGCACGTTCGCGTAGAAGGAAGTTGGGTGGATGGCCCGTACCGAGAACGACACCTGGGATCTGGCGTCTAGCGTCGGCGCGACCGCGACCGCTGTTGCCATGCAGCGCGCGATGGCTTCCCGGGGTCCGGATCCGCTGCTCGATGACCCCTGGGCCGATCCGCTGGTTCGCGCGGTGGGCGAAGACACCTTCATCAAGCTGCTCGACGGCGCGCACGGGAGCAACGACGATCCCGTGCTGAACCGCCAGGCGGTGAACCACCAGATCACCGTGCGCACCCGGTTTTTCGACGACTTCTTCCTGCAGGCGACCGGTTCGGGTATCCGCCAGGCCGTGATCGTGGCATCCGGTCTGGACACCAGGGCGTACCGGCTGCCGTGGCCGGCCGAAACGGTGGTCTATGAGATCGACCAGCCTGAGGTCATCGAGTTCAAGACGCGGACGCTGGCCGGCCTGGGCGCCGAGCCCACCGCGCAGCGGCGCACGGTGTCGGTCGACCTGCGCGGCGATTGGCCCTCGGCATTGGTGGCAGCCGGGCTCGACACCAGCCAGCCGACCGCGTGGAGCGCCGAGGGCTTGCTGGTCTACTTGCCGCCAGATGCGCAGGACCGCCTGTTCGACAACATCGCCGCCCTGTCCGCGCCTGGCAGCCGGATCGCGACCGAACACATGGATCTGCGCAACACCCCGTCGGACTGGGCACAGAAGCTGACGGAGCGATCCGAGCGGGTCGGCTCCAACATCAACCTCGCCGAGCTGTTTTTCACCGGTGAACGCAATAGCGCCGCCGAGTACCTCACCGGGCACGGATGGCAGGTCGACATCCGGACGACCGAACAGGCCTTCGGCGCCAATGGATTCCAGGTGCCCAACGACGAGCTCGCTTCGTTCGGCGGCGATTCCGGCTACTTAACGGCGACGCTGGCCTAGTTCTGCCGGGCGACCAGCTCGGCGACAAAACGATCGATGAAGCCGTCCAGCGGGCCTCCACCGGCGGGCCGTATGACGAATTTCGTCAATCCGGCATCCAGGTAGGCGTCCAGTCGACGGTGTAACTGATCCCAGCCGGCGGCGATCAGGTCACTGGGGTCGACATCGGGACGACGCCGGTGGGCCGCGGCGGCTAACTCTGCTGGCAACTCGCCGTCAGCTACCGCCAACGAAATACCAAAGTGATCCGGCTCGATCTGTCGGCCGGCCTGCTCCGCGGCCCGCTCGATTGCCTCGCGCCCAGCCCGCGCCTCATCCGGGGTAAGGAAGCTACCCAACCAGCCATCGGCCAGCGCACCGATGCGCCGAAATGCCGCGGGCGCCGAGCCGCCCAACCAAATATCAAGCGGAGGCACAGGTTTCGGTGCGACCGCGGCTGCGCTGACGGTGAAATACCGGCCAGAATAGCTGGCCGAATCGTCGGTCAGGGCCAGGCGCAGCACCCGCAGCGACTCGTCGAACACCGCCGCTCGCTCTCCGTTCGGGACCACGAACACCTCGCGCTCGGCTGGAATCGCCGAACGCAACCCGAAGGCCGGAAGAACCCGCTTGGGCGCGATGGCCGCCAACGACGCCAGCTGTTTGGCCACCAGCACCGGATGGCGCCCCGGCAACACGGCCACCGAGGTGCCCACCTTCAACTGGCTCGTCCGGGCGAGGGCAAAGGCCATGCCGACCATTGGATCCACCGCAGGGGCGTACACCAGCTCGGAGAACCACAGCGAGTCCACTCCGCTGCTCTCCAAATGATCGACGATGCCGGCGAGCTGATCAGGAGCGCTGTCCGCACCCAGCCCAATCCCGAAGCGAATCTTCACCCGCGTCTCCCTCCGTGTAGTCGCGCACTGCCGTAACGCAACACGGCGGCGCCCCCGTTTGTGCCCGCTTCGCAGTCGGCAGGCTGACAATCGGCTACGCGGTGGCGAACTTCTCGGCCAGCTCCGACGCCTCCTGCTGGATCCGTTCGAACTGGGCGCCCATCGCTTCGGATAGCGCCGTCGCCCCCGACAGCGGCCGCACCATGACCATGAAGTCGTCGATCAGCCCGTCCTCGTCAAAGTGCAAGAAGTCGCAGCCGGTGATCCTTACGCCCGGCGCCCCGGATATCCCGGTCTCGAACACGAGCGCGTGGTCGCGGCCGTCGCTGCCGGCGATCTCCCGGACGTAGTGAAAGTCCTCGAAGATCCGCAGCACGCCGAGCAGAATCGCCGCGGTGATCGGCTTGCCGACATACGGCTTGAACGCCACCGGGCTGGTGAACACGACCGTGTCGGCCAGCAGCGCCTGGATGGCCACCTCGTCGCGGTCCTCGACCGCCTTCCGGAAGGGATGCATCAGTCACCTTTCCTCACTAGAGGCCCAACTAGAGCCGTCACGACATCATGATCATGGTGCAGGATCCGCCAGGTAGTGCGCGAGCACCGGTCGCATCCATTCGATGAGTCGTGCATCGTCCATGTCAACCAGCGGCGGGATGCACAGGATGTAGCGGCCCACTGCGAGGCCGAGCAGTTGCGATCCCACCAAGGCGGCTCGCTCGGGAGCGCGGTCGGGGACGACCGCGGCCAGCGCCGGGGCCACCTGGTCGACGAACACTGCAAGCAGCGCATCCGCGGCGGTCCGGTTGGTCGCGGCCGCGCGCAGTAGCGGCAGCAGCGGGCCCTGCGGACCCCATACGCCGATGAACACCGGCAGCAGCACATCGGCGATGCGGTCGGGGGCGATGGCGGAGAGATCGGGGAACTTGACGTCGAATCGGGAGGCGGCGGCGAAAAGCTCTGCCTTGCTACCGAAGTAGTGCATCACGAGCGCGGGATCGACGCCGACTTCCGACGCCACCGAACGGATGGTAGTGCGTTCGAAACCGTGGGCCCCGAACTGCCCACGCGCGGTGGCCAGAATCGTCGACCGTGTGGCCTCCCCATCACGGGGTTTCGTCGGCATGCCGCCCAGTGTATTCAACGGCTGTTGACACGGTCCCCACGGGGGCTTAGCGTTGAGTTCAACGGTTGTTGAACTCAACAGGGGAGGCCACCACTATGACCGTCACAGCCATCCAGATCGGACTCGATCCCGACGTGATCGATTGCTCCTCGCCCGACTTCGCTCAATTTCCCGGCCTGTCCACGGAGAGGTTGCGGGCCGCCAACAACGACAATGTCGCCGCGTTGCGCGCCGCGGGCTACGACGTCGACAACTGCCTGATCGACTTCGGCCAGGCAGGTTCCGACAAAGCCCGCCAGTGGCTGCAGGCCAAGCGATACGACGCGGTGCTCATCGGCGCCGGCGTACGACTGGTCGCCGGCAACACGCTGCTGTTCGAGTCGATCGTCAACGCCGCCCACGCCACCCAGCCCGACTGTCGCTTCGTCTTCAATCGTGCGGCCGTGCCGACCCCCGACGACATCCGTCGCTGGTACCCCCATCCGGAAACGGTGACACGATGACGACCCACCATGTCGACGTCCTGGTCGTCGGCGCCGGGCCGACGGGGCTGACCGCCGCCGGTGACCTCGCGCGCGCCGGGCGCTCGGTCGCCGTGCTGGAGCGTTGGCCCGCGATCAACCCGTCCAGCCGCGCGTTCGCCACCATGGCCCGCACGCTCGAAGTTCTCGACGCCCGCGGGCTCGCCGACGACCTGCTGGCGCGTTCGCACCAGGCACCGGGAGTCACGATTTTCGGCGGTGCCCGCATCGACCTCACCCACCTCGACTCGGCCTACCAATTCGCGATGATCACCCCCCAGACCGATGTCGATCAGGCACTGGCCGGTTATGCCGCCGCTCAGGGCGCCGACATTCGGCGCGGTGTGCAGGTCATCGCCATCGATCAGGACACCGACGGGGTGACCGTGCACACGCACGGCGACGACGCGAGCGATCACAGCCGTTGGCGGGCGAAGTATGTGATCGGTGCCGACGGCGCGCACAGCACGGTTCGCGCGTTGGTGGGTGCGGACTTTCCCGGCCGGACGATCCTGTCGTCAATCGTCCTTGCCGATGTGAAGCTTGCGCAAGGGCCCGCCGGACGCGGCCTGACGCTGAGCAGCACTCGGAACGAATTCGCCTTCCTGGCCCCCTACGACGACCACGACGCCAGTGGTTCGTGGTACCGCGCGATGGTTTGGGACCGCAGCAACCAGCTGTCCGATAGCGAGCCGGTCGACCGCGACGAGATCGCCGACATCCTGACGCGGGCCATGCACCCCGATCCCGGATTGCTCGAGGTGGGGTGGAAGTCCCGATTCCATTGCGACGAACGCCAAGTCGCGCAGTATCGGCATGGCCGGGTATTTCTGGCTGGAGATGCTGCGCACGTCCACTCCCCGATGGGCGGTCAGGGCATGAACACCGGCATTCAGGACGCCGCCAACCTGGCGTGGAAGATCGACGCCGCGCTCGCCGGCGCCGACGACGCGGTGCTCGACAGCTACCACGACGAACGTCATCCGATCGGCAAGCGGGTCTTGTTGCAGTCCGGCCTGATGGCCCGGGGCATCACGCTTCGGCCGCCCGCTGCGCGTGGACTGCGAAACATGCTGGCACCCAGGTTGCTTCGCATTCCCCGGGTTCGGGACGCGATCGCCGGGAGCTTCGCCGGAACAACGTTGCGGTACGCCCACCGCAGGGGCGAGAGCGCCCTGGTGGGAACCCGCGCAACGCAGATTCCGTTGCGGCACGGGCGAATCACCGAGCTGCAAAGGCTGCCCGGCTTCGTGTTCGTTCGCGAACGGGGTGCGCCTGTGGTCGACGCGGCCTGGCTCCCCCAAGCGGTGCGGACCGACGGCGGCCCGGCGGTGTTGGTGCGTCCCGACGGCTACATCGCCTGGGCGGGTGACTCGGCCGACCGGTCCGCGTGGTCCGAGACGCTTGCGGGCTGGGCCGGCCAATCCCGAGCCGACCGAGTCAGCTTTGCGCCGCGGTAATCCCGTTGAGCCCCAGTAGTTCTGCCAGTTGCTCGGCCGAGTACTGCCCCGGGGCGAGGCCGTTTCGCACCGTTGCACGTGCCGCCCGGGCTAATGCGGTGTTCAGCGGGGCCGCGGTGCCGTGTCGATGCGCGATCCGGACAATCTCCCCGTTGAAGAAGTCGGTCTCCACGTTGCCGGTCTGGCGGCTCAACGATTGCCACGTCGAATTGTTCGGTCCGGTGTTCGATCCGGGCACCGGACGTATCGTGGGTCCGTCGACGCGCGTCGCCGTCGACACCTCGAACGAGACGAATTCGATTCCCGCTTGCCGCAACACATTTTCGCCTTCACGCCGCAGCGCGGCCACCACCTCGTCCACGCCGGCGGCGCCGGCGGTCAGGGCGCCCACCGCATTACCCAGGTTGCTCAGCAGCTTGTTGTACTTCCAGGGGGCGACGTCGTCGGGGGTGCGCACCCGGATCCCTGCCGCGGTCCACGTTTGCGCGAGCTCCGCCAACAAGTCGGCGTCATCTTGGGTGCGCAGCGAAGCGGGCCACCGCGAGACGTGGAACTGCCCGACCACCGGCCACGCCCGCACGACAACCTCGCCCGGTTCGAGGTGCACGGCCGGCAGCCAGACGCAGATCCCGAAGACCCGGCGGAAATAGCGCAGCGCTTTCTCTTCTGCGGCAACGCCGTTGAGCGCGGTCATCGCCGGCAGTAGCTCGCCCGCGGTTCCGATGACACCATTCGGGCCATGGACGGGTTGGTCCACCCATTCCTGCAGGGCCGCATCGAGTTGTTGGGTCTTGGTCGCGAACACCAGGACGTCGCGATCGGTCAACAGAAGATCGTCGGGTCGCGACGCGGTGGTGACCGCGGTGCCGAAGGTTCCGTCGGGCGTTTTCAGCGTTATGCCGTCGGCCGCTAAGACCTCGGCGTGCCGCCCGCGGGCAATCAACACCGTGGGGACACCGGCGCGGGCCAGTACCCCGCCGACCGTGCCGCCGATCGCGCCGGCGCCGACGATCACGTATCGGTGGTCGACTCGTGGGGACAATTGGCCCGCCTTCCTCTCGGCTTCGAACCTGCTCTTGCGCGAGATTACGGATGCTCCCTGGGAAGCACGTGAGCGCGCGAAAGCGGGCCTCCTCTAGAGGTTGCTGGTACCCCGCGACCAGCAACCCCTGAAGGAAGCCCGCTTTCTCTTTGCCATACACGCCTGTAGTCGCTTGACTACGGTGTAGTGTAGACACGTGACTACACGGAGCGCAAGCCCCAACCGGACGCAGGCAATTGCGCCGACCGGACGCGACGAGGTGATCGCCGCGATCCTGGACAGCGCGGCGGAGATGTTCGCCGAACGTGGACCGACGGCAGCGTCCATTCGCGACATCGCAGCTCGCGCGCGGGTCAACCACGGCCTGGTCTTTCGCCATTTCGGAACGAAGGAGCAGCTCGTCGCGGCCGTGCTCGATCACTTGGCCGCCAAGCTGACCACATTGACCGACGGGAAGGCGTCCCCGAGCGAGATCGAGACGGCCACCACGCGGCAACTGCGGGTCATCGCGCGGGCACTTCTCGACGGGTTTCCGGCGGGTCAACTGCAGTCCAGCTTTCCCGCCGCCGCCCGACTGCTCGACGGCATCCGCCCCGAGCATGAGAGCGACGACAGCGCCCGGCTGGGAGCGGCGAACGCAATCGCCCTGCTGCTGGGCTGGCAACTGTTCGAACCGTTCATCCGCTCGGCGACCGAACTCCACGATCTGCCGCGGGAAAAGCAGCGCGAATCGATGTTCACCGAGATGGGCAGGCTGGCCGAACCGCATTGATGCGCGGGGGCGCCGTCGTCTCGAGGTTCGCAATCGGCCGATGCTCGGTAGGCTGAGTGGGCGTCGAAGCCCCGAGGAGGCGCTGATGTCCCGCACCGGTTGGGCGAGCTGAATGAACCAGACGACGCCCGCCGTGACGGATCGCCTGGCGCAGCTACCATCACCGCCGGGGCCGCGCTTGCCCAGTGTCGTGCACACCGCGTTGTTCCCCTACCGCCACCGCATCACTCCGTTGATGCGCAGACGCTACGGCGACATCATCGCGGTTTCGGTACTCGGCCGACCCGCTGTCCTGCTGTGTAGTCCCGAGCTCAATCGGCGCGTGTTCTTCGGCGACGCGACGACCTTCCACGCCGGCGAAGGACGGCTCCCGGGAATACGCCGGGTGATGGGCGACCACTCCGTGGTGACCACCGATGAGGCTGCCCACCAACGGCTTCGCAAACTGCTGATGCCGCCGTTTCACGGCCCGGCGCTGCGGGGGTACCGCGACATGATGAGCGAACTCGCCGCCGAAGAAGTCAGCCAATGGCCGGTCGACACCCCGTTCGCGGCGCAGCCACGGATGAACGCGGTCACGCTCGAGATGATCTTGCGGGTCGTCTTGGGTGTCAGCGAGGGGCCCCGATTCGAGGAGATTCGTCGCACATTCTCCGGGCTCGTCTCCGCACCCGCGGTGGTCTACTTGGCCGAATTAGTCACGCCGCTACAGGGTTTCGGACCCTGGAAGCGATTCAGTCAACTGTTGGCGCGCATCGACGAATTGCTCTACGCGGAGATTCGAGAACGACGTAGCGCCCCCGACACCGCCACTCGCGCCGACGTACTATCACAGCTGATAGCCGCGCCGATCGATGAAGACCGGCTCTCCGATGTCGAGCTGCGCGACCAGATGGTCACCCTGTTGCTGGCCGGCCACGAGACCACCGCCACCACGTTGGCCTGGACGCTGCATGAGCTGGCGCATGATCGCGTGTTGCAGGACAAGGTCGCCGCTGCCGCCGCGACCGACGACGACAAATACCTCGACGCCGTCTTGAAGGAGTCGATGCGGCTGCATCCGGTGTTTTACGCCGTCGCACGAGTACTCACCGAGGACGTCGAATTGGGCGGCTACCGTATCCCGGCCGGCCACACTGTGTTTCCGGGCATCGGACCGATACACGGCGACTCCGGTCAGCACGCCGACCCTGAAATCTTCCGACCTGAACGGTTTTTCGACGGCTCCGCCACGGCGGCGAACTGGCTGCCATTCGGCGCCGGTGTCCGCCGCTGTCTCGGCATCGGGTTCGCGATGATGGAAGCCACCATCATCCTCCGCGAGATCCTGCGCACCCACCGCCTCGCGCCCGGCCGCACCCGGCCGGAGAAACCCCGTGCGCGCCAGGTCGTCTACGCGCCCTCGCGTGGCGGACGCATCATCGCCCATCCACGCATCAAATGAGCCGTCAGAGCATCGAATTGACCATCGAGCCGCCGTCGTTGGCGGCCTCAGTAGTCGCGTCGCCATTTTGCCTGAAGTTGATGAAAGCCGTCTGCAAAGTCGAGGTGTTCAGCAGCTCACTGAAAGTGCCGATGACAGGAACCGGTCCCTGGGGTGCTGACACCACCCCGGTGTAATCGATGAAAGCTTCCTGCTGGAATTTGTTGCCGAGCAGCATCTTCGTATCGGGTGCGGTCAAGTTCGTCACGTTGATCAACCCCGCCGATGGCATGGCGGTCAACTGATCGATATCGGCCTGCAGCATAGCGACGAGATCGGTCCCGCCGGCCGGTTTGACCGCGACTCGGAGCTGCGCGCTGGAGTTGGCGTTGGACAGTGCCACCCAGTTGGGGCCCCGGTTTCCGACCGTCCAACCCGGCGCCGGGGTGATCGAGACGCCCGGCACGATGCCGACCGAATCGGCCGAAGCCAGCGCCACCGTCGCCCGGTTGGCGACGGTGATGAAGACGACCGCCGCCGTCACGGCACCGGCTATGGCGACCGATCCCAGACGGCGCACGTGCGAGGTTTGTTTCGTCGACGAGGTGGTCATGCTCTTGCTCCTGACGCTGTGTTAGGCGTTGACGAATTTGCCTATCGGCTTCTAGAGTCGCCCAACGGTGCAAGTCTTGCCCAAGATTGGGTTGCTATAGCCCGAGATATTCCGCTTTTGAACGTTTCCGATGATCCAGTTCGCGGGTATTAAGCCCGATAGCCGAAATCTGTTTATTGCGATGCCGACAGGAATCCTGGCTATCCGGGCGACAACGACGAACAGGCAGACCGCGTGGCAGGCAATCAACCGCCGGATTACCCGGGCCGGCAGACACACGGACATTCCTCCACGTCCCCGTCGAACTGGGGCGGTCCCCCCGCCCCGTCGTTCCCGCCGGGCGCTGTTGCCCCACCATGGCTACCTGGCCCGTCGACGTTTCGACCGCCGCCCCCCGGCCCCGCGCGCATCAAAAGGTGGCTGATGCTGGCCACGGCCATCTTCGCGGTCGCTGCCATCGCCTTAGGGGCCATGCTTGTTAGCCGCATCATGACCAGCGACACGGCGGCGGCCGTGCCACGCCATACCCCGTCCGGCGCATCAGTGCCGGCAACATCGGGTCTCGTCCACCCGGCAAATCTCAAGGATCTGCTGCTGAGCCCCGCCGAGCTCGACGACATCCTGCACACGCAGGGCTTGACCGTTTACCAAGGCGGCAAGAGCGGTCTGTTTATCGACACCGCCGATCCACCCGATTGTGCGGGCATTTGGGCGCCGGGCATGCAGCAGGTGTACGGCGGCACTCGCTTCATCGACGCCCAGACCGACGAGCTCCATGGCCCCGTTGAGTACGTGAAGCTGACGTTGCAGGCAGTGGTGGCATATACAAGCGCGGCCGACGCCAGCGCCGTCTTCCAGGACATCGTCCACAAGTGGGACCACTGCGCCAACACCGAAGTACTGGTGCATCGCCGTGAGGGCGGCACCATCGCCGTTGGCGACCCGAAGATGCTCGACGGCTTGCTGACGGTCTCGTGGACCAAGACGGGCGGAACCGGGTGGGGCTGTCAGCGCGCGCTGAAGACTCGCAGCAACATCGTGATCGATATGAGGGTCTGTGACTTCGGCGGTAGTACTCAGGCCCCCGAACTCGTCGACAAAGTCGCCTCCCGGGTACCGCAATGACCGGCCCAGGTGATCCTCGTCAGAGCAGCGGTCCGCCGCCGTCGCGGCCGGCGCCCCCCTGGGGAGCCCCGCCGGGGCGCTACCCGATGGCGCCCGGACAACTGCCGCCGCCCTCCGCCGGCGGGACCTGGCCGGACCAGCCCGGGCCGCCCCATTTCGGTCCCCCACCAACAGCACCGGGCCCATGGCCGGCCTCTCGTCGAGAATCTGTGCGCGGCTGGTGGTCGCTCACAATCGCCACAGCCGTGCTGACGGTCGGACTGCTGGTCGCGCTAGCGGTCTACCAGCCGAGTCACCCTGCTACCCAGCCGGTCTCCCCCTCCGCGCTATCCGATGTGCTGCTGAGCGCAGAGGAAGCCGCGCACGCGGTCGGCGCCAATACGATGGCCGGCGAACAGGTCCAGGACAGATTGACCGATACAACGATCGTCGACGAGGACTGCGCGGGGATGTCAACGCCCGCCCAGCAGAAGGCCTACGAAAACAGTGGGTGGACCGCGGTGCGGTCCCAGGAGCTCGGCGACCAGCCCGCAATAGGGTGGCGGCTCACACAAGCAGCAGTGTCCTTCCCGGACGCTCACGCCGCAAATGACTTCGTCGCCAATGCCGCCGCCAGCTGGCAGAAGTGCGCCAACCGCGAGATCAACACACGCGACGTCAATAAAGACGATCCCCGCAACATCTTCTGGAAAACGGAATCTGCGTCGCAGAGCGATGGCATCCTCGCGATGGACATGATCCAAGAGGCCCAGGGCTGGAACTGTCAGCGCTCCCTCAGCTCACGCAACAACGTCGTCATCGACCTCGATCTCTGCGGCAGCAACGCACCGGGATCCGTTGTGGCCGAATATGTTACCGCGGTCGAGCGAAAGATCGATGCGCACTCATGAGCTGGCCTGGCTAGGCGGCGGTCGCCGTGCCCGTCGTTACCGGGGTCACCTCGGAGTGCACGTGGCCGCAGGTTCCGCATCGCACCTCGTACTCGAGTTTGTCGTCGCCGATTTCCAGGAACCGGTACTCGGCCCATGCCGCGCATCGCGGGCACCGCGCACGACCCTGCTCTACTGTCGTCATCTCCTGGCCCCTTACTCGACTGTGCGGTGAAAATACCCGCTTGAGGCCTGGTCAAACCAGCAATTTCAAAAATTCAGTACGGCGCGGGCGGCCGGCGCACGGTTGACCGGGTTGAACACATATCGTTAATGTGTTCAAGTGCCCGTCGATGCCGCGCGAGACACCAGACCGGTGCCGAACGCGTTATTGACCGCCGCCAGCGATACCCTGCGCCAGCTCGGACCACGGCGCTTCAGCTTGACGGCGGTGGCCGAAGCCGCCGGCGTGTCGCGTGGCACCGTCCACAATGTGTTGGGCACCCGCGACAACGCGATTGCCGCAGCTCTCAATCAGCTGGCCGCAGGGTTCATCGAAACCATGGCCGTCGAGGTGGCCAAGGAAGCAACCCTGGCCGAGCAAGCGGCTGCCGTCGCGGTGCTGATTTGTGCGCATCGTCAACGCTCGCAGTCCATGCCGCGAGGCATCGACCGGAGCATCCTGGTCCTGTTGTTAGATCACGGCGGCGACGAGCTGATGCGCCGCTCGATCGAATTGTGGAAGCCCTTGGTCAAATCCGCCCAGCGCACTGGAGAAGTTGGCCCGACGGTCGACGCGGCGCGCGCTAGTGAATGGATCGTGCGAATGCTGTTCAGTTTCGAGCTCATCCCGCCCATCGCGGTCAACCTGGACAGTCCACGTGCCGTCCGCCGCTACGTGGGCGATCACATCGTCGCCGGCCTGACCGGGGCCGACCGTGGCTGACCCCGATTACGAAGTGGCGATCATCGGCGCCGGGCCGGGCGGTATCGCTGCGGCAAAGCTGCTGCGCGACAAGGGCATAACCGACTTCATCATCCTGGAACGTGGCCCCGACTTCGGTGGCACCTGGCGTGACAATCACTACCCCGGCCTGGCCGTCGACATCCCAGTGCTGTGGTACCAGTTGTCGTTTGCACCCAACCCCAATTGGACGCGTTTCTTTGCTCCCGGCCCCGAGATCTACCGGTATCTGCGTGATACCGCGGCACGCTTCAAGCTGTACAAGCACCTGCACGCCAATGCCGGAGTCGTCCAACAGAAGTGGGATGCGTCGGGCAATCGATGGCACCTATCCATCAAGGACCAGCCCGCGGTGTCGGCACGCTTCGTGATCAACTCGGTTGGTGGCTACGTCAACGCCAAGAATGTCATCGACATCGCGGGCGTCGACGACTTCGCGGGAGCCATCCTGCGTCCCAACGCCTGGGATGACGACTACGACACCACTGGTAAACACATCGCGATCATCGGCACCGGATCCAGTGGTGTTCAGATTGCCGGGGCCCTGTCGAGCCAAGCCGCCAGTCTCGTTGTCTATCAGCGAACCCCGGCGTGGGTACTGCCCAAGATCGACTTCGACATCCCGCCCTGGATGCGCAGGCTGTTGCGGTTGCCCGGCATGTTCGGTGTTGTCAATGTCCTGGGCCGGGTGGGCATGGACGCCTTCATGCTCGCGCCGCTGATGCACGTACTACCGCTGCTCCCCGGCCGGGTGCTCACCCGACTCATGCCGCTCTATGACAACTGGTGCCGGATGCTGTATCGACTACTGCTGCGCGCGGTCGTGAAGGATCCGCAGACGCGCCGCGAGCTGGTGCCCCGCTATGGCCTGCTGGCCAAACGCCCGGTCATCTCCAGCAGCTTCCTGCCCGTCTTCAACCATGTGGGCACTGATCTGATCACCACTCCGATCGAACGAATCACCCGCACCGGCATCCGCACCACCGACGGGACCGAGCGCCCCGCCGATCTGATCGTATTGGCTACCGGCTACGAATTGTGGACCGACCCCGAGACATACCGGCATGGAACCATACTGGGCGACAACGGGTTTGACCTCGCGCAGTACTACCGCGCCGAGGGATTGCGCAGCTATTCCGGTACCGCCCACCCACGCCTGCCTAACCGATGGGAGATCGTCGGGCCGCTGGGCTTCGTCGGATTCGCCTGGCCAGACTTCGTCGAGACGATGGCGGCCCACGCCGTGCGCATCATTGACGAGGCCAGGCACCGCGGCGCAACGTCCGTAGCGGTCAGCGAATCGGCGTTCGAACAATGGAACGATCAGATGGACCGGCAGGGCAAGGCCGTTCACCTGTATCTGACGGCATGTAACCCCGGGCTTTCCACCTACTTCGTGAATTCTCAGCGCGACACCGTCTATCACCGCCCGCAAACCATCACCGCATCGCGCCGGTTCAGCCGGCGATCGCCCTTGACGGACTACGAGTTTCGCCACCAACCCGCCACCCAGCCGCGGCCAGCGCCGCAAGCAGAGGAGCTATTGGCATGACCGACACTGCCACCCCGTTAGTCGGGAAGGTCGCCTACGTGACGGGAGCGGCTCGCGGACAGGGCCGCTCACACTGTATCCGGTTAGCCCGGGCCGGTGCCGACATCGTCGCGATCGACGCGTGCACGCCGGTTGCCGAGCACAACGGCTATCCCCCGGCCCGGCCCGAAGACCTCGCCGAGACTGTCAGCCTGGTCGAGGGCGAGGGCCGCAAAATCCTTGCCGAGGAGGTTGACGTCCGCGACCTGGCCGGCCAGCAGCGGGTCGTGTCGAATGCGATCGAACAGTTCGGACGCCTCGATATCGTCGTGGCCAATGCCGGTGTGCTGAATTGGGGCCGGCTGTGGGAGATTTCGGCTCAGCAGTGGCAGGAGACTCTCGATACCAACCTCACTGGGTTGTGGCACACCATCAAATCCGTAGTGCCACCGATGATCGCTGCCGGCAATGGTGGATCGATCATCAACATCAGCTCCGCGGCGGGAATCAAGGCCGTCCCGGGCTGCGGCCATTACTGCGCAAGCAAATTCGGAGTAGTCGGCCTGACCAACTCGTTGGCGGTCGAACTCGGTGAATTCGGCATCCGGGTCAACTCGGTGCATCCCTACGGCACCGACACCCCGATGGGCAACGACCTATCGATGTACCAAGTCTTCCAAGACCATCCGCATTACATCCACAGTTTCTCACCGGGGGCGCTGCCGACCGAATCGCTGGCTGCCCCCGGCCTGATTTCCGACATCGTCGTCTGGCTTGCCAGCGATGCGTCCTCGTTGATCACCGCCGCCCAAATCCCGGCCGACAAGGGCTATCTCAAGATCTGAGCCGTGAGCCGTACAGGTCCACAAGCCACCTGACAGGTCGAGCGGCGGGGCCGGCTCTCGGTCAAGCCCTTACGACGGTGGCCTCTGAGCGGCGGAATCGCTGTTGGGGCGGTCGGAGAAAGTAGGAAGTTGCACCGGTTCCGAATCGCGACCGGCGTGGGACGCGGCCTCTTGCTCGGGCTCGGGCTGATGCGAAAACAAATCCGAAGATTTCATGGAGCGGGGTCCTTAAATTGGTTGGGCTTCGGCGCAAACGGTTCGTCTGTCGAGCGAAGGGCGATCGATTCGTGAGCTGCTCATCTACATACAAAATGTCTACGGTGGCAGTGCCAACACGAACGTCTTATCCACCAATCTACACGCCAGCGTCAGAAAAGACGTCGCCTTGAGCGGAATGGGCCGAGAACCCCCCGCAACGAGCTGTGGGCTGGCGGGAAACAACCCACCAGCCCACAAGAGGTAGAAATCTGACTAGACGACAGTTACCCCAACTGCCTGCGGACCCTTGGTCCCCTGCTCGATGTTGAACTCAACTCGCTGGTTGTCCTCGAGCGACTTGTAGCCGTCACCCTGGATTTCTGTGTAGTGGACGAACACATCTGCTGCGCCGCCGTCCGGAGCGATAAAACCGAAGCCTTTTTCGCTGTTAAACCATTTCACAGTTCCCTGTGCCATACCTTCAACTTCCATCATTCTGTACGGATGCCGACGGGCATCCCGGGACAATCTAGCACGTGCCGCGGGGAGAAAATGTCTTCGACTGCGATAGAAGGCTTTTCATGCGCTGAGCTGCTGTTATCGACTCAGTAACGGCCTGAGGTCGTCGAGGCGGTCGAACAGGTGCCAGACGTATCCCGATGACCCATCCGCGCGATGCGGATGTAGATCGGCGAGTTCCGGATCGTTGCAGTAACTGTCGAAGGCTTCCTGCGATTCCCATTCCACGAGTATCAGCACCTGACGGGGCTCGATGTCGCCGACAACCGCACGCTTGAAACCGCCGAGCGCGACGACGCGGCCGCCGTGCCTTGCCACTTCGGCGGGTGACCGTCGTGAATAGGCGCGGTACTCGTCGGCGTCGGCGATGTCGAAGAGGTTCAGGGCATAAACGGTCATGTCGCCGACGTTACGTGGCCACCACGTGCGCCAGTCAGCGTCGCGGCGTCTACTGGCCTGGTGTCGGCGCGTTAGTGTGCTTTGGTCGGCCTCCGTGAACAGGCCGGTAGAAAAGTTGGGCAATTCATGACCGCAGCAGCGGAAACCTCGGCGCTCGAATTGCGGGTCGGCCACTACTACCAGATCGACGAGACATACCAGGTCGGCCGCGAGAAGGTGCGCGAGTTCGCCCGTGCCGTGCAGGACTATCACCCCGCGCACTGGGATGTCGGCGCCGCCGCTGAGCTGGGATATTCGGACTTGGTGGCGCCGCTGACGTTCACGTCGGCCCCGGCTATGGCAGCCAATCGGTACCTGTTCGAATCGGTGGTCATCGGTTACGAGATGTACCTGCAGACCGAAGAA
This sequence comes from Mycobacterium sp. Dal123C01, assembly GCF_052566995.1. Taxonomy (NCBI): domain Bacteria; kingdom Bacillati; phylum Actinomycetota; class Actinomycetes; order Mycobacteriales; family Mycobacteriaceae; genus Mycobacterium; species Mycobacterium sp. Dal123C01. The sequence goes on from NZ_CP199580.1 coordinate 1,225,980, forward strand.
GTCTTCGAGCAGCACCGACCGATCGTGGCCGGCGACGAACTGCACATTGACGTCGAACTGTCATCGGTGCGCAGATTCGCCGGCAGAGACTTGATCACCGTGACCAACACATTCACCGACACTGCCGGCGAGCGGGTGCACACCCTGCACACCACCGTCGTCGGCGTCACCGCCGAGGATGTCGATCCGGCGATCAGGGCGACCGCGCAGCAAGTGATGATGCACGACGTGAACCTCGCCGGAATCGACTACGCCGATGCGAACTACCAGAAGACGGTGCGCCCCGTGGGCGAGGCTCGGATCTCCGAGGGAGGCACGACCCGCACGCCTCGGACGCCGTCCTTCGAAGACGTGAAGGTCGGCGACGAGTTAGCGGTGCACCACACCCGACTGTCCCGCGGCGACCTGGTGAACTACGCCGGGGTGGCCTGCGACGCCAACCCGCTTCACTGGGACGAGAACCTTGCCAAAATGGCGGGACAGCCCGATGTGATCGCCCACGGGATGCTCACCATGGGGTTGGGTGCCGCATTCGCCTCCGCATGGTCGGGCGACCCCGGTGCGATTACCCGCTACGCGGTCCGGTTGTCTGCGCCCGCGATCGTGTCGGCCAGCGAGGGTGCAGACATCGAATACAGCGGCCGGATCAAGTCGCTGGACCCGGCAACCCGCGCCGGTGTCGTCATAGTCGGCGCGAAGTCCGGTGGCCGAAAGATCTTCGGTCTGGCGACGTCGAATATCCGCTTCCGCTGAGGCGTCGACCGCTCACCCCGTGCCGCGGCCTCATGACATGGAGTCGCTGAATTTGCAACTGTTACAATGGCATTCACTATATCGCCGTGTGTAAAGCCGTGCGCCTACCGGTCCGCCTTGCTGGCGAGATCGATGGCGTACTGATTCACGAGGGTGGTCGTAGCGTTCTTTTGCCGCAGGGCTGGATCGCGAATGTGGGTCTACCAGGCACTCGTCTGACGTTCGATCTCCGCGGCGGCGCGGAGCAGCAGCGCCTCGCCGAACTCAGGGCCGACGACTTGCAGCCCCACCGGGAGACCCTGAGCTCCGTGGCCGCACGGTACCGAGATCGACGGCAGGTCGGCGTAGCTGAACGGGATGGTGTAGCGCCGCCCTCGGGTGAATTCGTCGGCGTGTGTGTCGAGGCGCGGCGCTACCGTGGGCATCGTCGGCGTCAGGAGGAGATCGACCTCGTCGAGTGTGCCCCGCATGGGTGCCGCGTCCGAGAATCGGCGGGCGACCGCGGCGTCGTAGTCGGCCTGGGTGAGCTTGGTTGCAGCTGACATGTCGGCGCGCACGGCGGGCCCGAAGATGCTCTTGTCGGCGGCCGCGCCATAGATGTCGTGCATCGCCTGCGCGAATTCCCAGTGCAGGATCGTGAACGCGGCGGTGAAGTCCAGCATCGTCGCAAGGTTCTCGATCTTGACGGTCGTGACCCGCGCACCAAGGCGCTCGAGTACCGGCAGGACCCGCTGCACCGCCGCTTCCACGTCGGGGTCGAGCCCGGTGAGGCTGAAGTCCTCGATCAGCCCGATACGTAAGCCTGCGATGCCGCGATCGAGGCCCGCCAGGTAGTCGGTCTTCGGAGCGGGCCGAGAGTAGGGATCCCGCGCGTCGTAGCCAACCATGGCGGTGAGCATCACCGCGGTGTCGTGAACCGTGCGCCCTAGCGGGCCCGCGACATCGAACCGCGGCGCGCGGGGAAAGGCGCCGTACAGGCTGATCAGACCGTGGGTCGGCCGGATGCCGACGACGCCGTTCCACGCGGCGGGGACTCGCACCGAGCCACCGGTATCGCTGCCGATGCCGGCCGCGACGATGCCCGCTCCCACCGCCGCGCCTGTTCCGCTCGACGACCCGCCTGCCGACCGGTCCAGCTGCAGCGGGTTGTGGATGTCGCCGTAGTAGGCGTTCTTGCCGTCGATCCCCGCGGCGAATTCGTTGAGGTTGGTCTTGCCGATGCTGACCGCGCCCGCGTGGGCCAGTTTGGCGACCACGGCCGCGTCCTCGGTGGGCACGCGGTCGGCGAACACGTGTGACCCGACGGAGGTGAGCACGCCCGCGGTGGAGTAGAGGTCCTTGCACACGATGGGGATACCGTGCAGCGGGCCACGGTCGGCGCCGCGGGCAAGCTCCGCGTCAAGCCGCGCCGCGACGTCCAGCGCCTGTCCTGCAGTGAGCGTGATGAACGCATTGAGCCGCGGCTGCTGCCGTGTCGCCTCGGCCAGGGCGTCGCGCGTCAGCTGCACCGACGTCACCCGGCCGGAGCGCAGCAGCGCGCCGGCCTCCGCGATCGTCCGGGGCGGACGCACGGGAGAAGCAGCAGGAGTACGAGGAAGTTCGGTCACGAGTGCTGTCGCGGCAACTGTCCCGGCGGCCGCCAAGCCCGCCGTCAGCAGGCCTCTCCGAGACATGCCCCAGTGCTTGGCCATACCGCTCCTCCGGAGCGGACACCGTCACTTCGTCGCCGACGCCAGCCTCAGCACAGGGAGGCGCAGTGCTCGGTGTCCTTCGATCGATACCGGTTAACCTCCGCACCCTACCCACCGGGATACTTCCCGGGTGTCACGCGCGTGTGACGGCACCAAGCGACCATCCACGTTGTCAAACGGCGCTCGGTACCCGTCGTGTGAAGTGCTCGCAGGGACTGCTGACAACAGGTTGATCCAGGCGAAAGCGTTCCGGCCCTGAGCAACTCGCCCTGACGATTCAGGACCGCACTGTGGAGTGGCACCTGGGCAATATCTCTACCCGGACTCGTATCCGTCTTACCTCGCCATGTTGGTGAAGCGCGACAGGTGCAGCTGGTGTGCGACGGTGACCGTCTTAGTCGGGCCGTTGCGGTGCTTGGCCAGAATGAAATCGGCCTCTCCCCCACGCGGATCGTCGCGTTCGAAGGCATCCGGCCGGTTCAGCAGGATGACCATGTCCGCGTCCTGCTCCAGCGATCCGGACTCGCGAAGGTCGGACAGCATCGGCTTCTTGTCGGTGCGCTGCTCTGGACCACGGTTCAGCTGAGCGATCGCCACCACCGGTACCTCGAGCTCTTTGGCCAAAAGCTTGAGTTGCCGGGAGAACTCCGAGACTTCCACCTGCCGTGACTCGTGCTTCTTGCCCGACGTCATCAGCTGCAGGTAGTCGATCACAATCAGCCTGAGGTCCGACTTCTGCCGCAGCCGTCGCGCTTTGGCGCGGATCTCCATCATCGTCAGGTTCGGCGAGTCGTCGATGTACAGTGGCGCCTCGCTGATTTCGCTCATCCGCCGCGCCAGCCGGGTCCAGTCGTCGTCGTTCATCCGGCCCGAGCGCATATCGGCGAGCTTGATTTTCGCCTCGGCCGACAGCAGCCGCATCACGATCTCGGACTTGCTCATTTCCAGCGAGAAGATGACGCTCGCCATGCGGTGCTTGATCGAGCACGACCGCATGAAATCCAGGCCCAGGGTCGAGTTATGGGTGGGAATCATGGCGTTGCTCGCCAGATACATGTGGCTGGCGTTGTCCACTTCGACACACCGCACGGGAGCCGTCTGGACCTGGCGGACGTCCACAATGAAGCGTGATCCAGAGCGCTCGGTGCCCACGGCAGCCCGACGTTCCTTGTGCGCTATGGCTTTTCGCTGCAATGCGAACACCACGTCGTCGGTGGAAAAAGTCAGGGTGTAAGCGATGCTGGACGACTCCCGGCGGCCTGGCACGCGCTTCGTCGAGGTTTGGCAGCGATAGCCCAGGCTGACGACCAGCTCGGCGACATCACCGGCTAGCCGACGGCTAGTGACGGAAAATTGGACCGCCCCGCCCCGGGTCACTGTTCCGTCAGTGTCGAGCAAGCCGGCGAGCAGGGCGCGCCGCTGCATCTCGGACCCCCGCAGGTATTCCGCCGGAATGTGCTTGTTTCCGAGCACGCCGAGTGTTCGTAGTCGTCCCTGCAATGTCCCCACAGCGGCGTGGTCGAAACCGTCCGCTTCGATCCGCATGATGATTTCTGGATCGGCCGCGGTGATCTGGGCTGAGGCACTCGTGCCATCCCCCAGCCAGGCGCCGAGAGTGTATGCGGGGACTAACAATTCGCGATCCGGCAGGTCAAGTGCACGCGCATTGACCACGCTGTGGTTCAGTCGCTGGTCTCGCGTGTCGCAGCGCAGGCTCCCGGCGATCTCGACCGTCGTCCGCACCGCCGCAAACGTGCGCTGATTTTTGTAGCGGTGGTAACCCGCCGCCGCGGCTTGCGCTGACTTCCGGGATGCGCGTGTATCGGTCAACCACTGGTGCGCCGCATCCGCGACGATCACTGTCCCGTCAGAGAACTCCACCTCGTAGCACGGCCGCCCTAACATCACGTCGGTGACAGCCACGACCCGCGTCGGCTGCCCGTCGGCGCCAAGCAACTCGTCACCAACCGCGACGTCGCCCATCGTCGTCCAACCGGTCGGGGTGGGCAGCGGCGTATCCAACGCGAGCGCCTTGCCCACACCAGGCCTGGCCGCGACGATGATCATCTGTCCCGGGTGCAGTCCGTTGGTCACCTCGTCGAGTTCGGTGAAGCCGGTGGGCACGCCACGCGAGACGCCGCCGTTGGAGGCGATCGCGTCGATCTCGTCCATCGTCGGCTGCAGCAGGTCCTCGAGCGCAACGAAGTCCTCCGTCGTGCGACGCTCCGCGACGTCGTAGATCTCCGCCTGCGCACGGTCGACGATCTCGGCGACGTCGGCACCCTCGGCGCCGGCATAGCCGTACTGCACGACCCGCGTTCCGGCCTCCACAAGCCGGCGTAGCAGCGCCTTCTCGGCCACGATGCCCGCGTAGTAGCCCGCGTTCGCGGCGGTCGGCACCGTGGAGATCAGGGTGTGCAGATACGGTGCTCCACCGATCCTGCGTAGCATCCCGCGGCGGTCCAGTTCGGCCGCCACCGTCACCGCGTCGGCGGGCTCCCCGCGCCCGTACAGGTCCAGGATCGCGTCGTAGACGTTCTGGTGTGCCGGGCGATAGAAGTCGCCGGGCCGCAGCCGTTCGAGGACATCGGCGATGGCGTCCTTGCTCAGCAGCATCCCGCCCAGCACCGACTGCTCGGCGGCCAGATCCTGCGGTGGTTGACGGCTGAATTCCTCGCTGGGCGGCGAAGCGTCCATGCCAGCCGTTACGTCATCGACGACCGCCACAGACTCTCACATCCCTCTGCACCATGATACGAACATACATTCGATAGCCGACACTGAACGGCGTCGGCCAGGGCCCTCACACCCCCGAGACAAGCGCTTAAAGCCAAGCGCCGGGAAGACCGTAAGCGTTGCTGGGCAGCACTTGAAAGGGCCGCTGTTCATAAGGCTGTGCATCGTGTGTGCATATCCTTCGACACCTGTGTTGAGTGGGTTGTGGAGAACCTGTGGATTAAAACGCGGCGCTGCGACATCCCTGCTGATAAGGGTCGTACACGACCAGTGAATTCGTGTGGAGAAGAATCTCTTCGGCGTGTCGGCGCAGGTTACTGCGCCGGGCGTGTTGGCTTTCGGCCACATTTTCGCTGAGTTACGGGGCGGTTAAGGGACCCCCTCGGCGGCCCCGCTGAAATAGTTCGCCAGCCGAGGTAAGGCGCCCGCGCTCCACAGACGCTGTTAGCGCGCTAACGGCACGACAAAATCCGGCGGCCGCCGATATAGCGCAGCCGCCGGATGCGAACAAACAGTGCTGAGTTAGCTATCCGCGACGACGTTGAGCACAACGTCGACATTGATCTCGGGGTGCAGATGCACCTCGACCGAATGGGTGCCCACAGCCTTGATATGCGCTTTGGGCAACCGAATAATGCGCTTGTCGAGATTCGGGCCGCCGGCCTTCTTGATCGCCGCGGCGACATCACCGGCGGTAACCGAGCCGAACAATTTCCCGGAATCGGCCGCCGTCTTCACCGGCAGCGGCACCGGACCCAGCGTCTGGATCGCCGTCTTGATCTCGTTGGCGTGCCCAAGATCGCGCACGACCTTGGTTTCGCGGGCCCGACGGATGTCGTCGGCCTGCTTCTGTGCGCCGCGCGAAGCGAGGATGGCCAGGCCACGCGGAAGGAGGAAGTTGCGGCCGTACCCGTCCTTGACCTCGACAGTCTCGCCGACGGTACCGAGATGGTCGACGTCACCCGTCAGAATCAGCTTCATCGTTTTTAGTGCTTTCAGTTGGACGTTCGGCGGCTATCGAGCCGAGGAGGTGAAGGGCAGCAGGGCAACCTCGCGGGCGTTCTTGACAGCGATCGCGATGTCGCGTTGGTGCTGCACGCAGTTGCCGGTGACACGACGTGCCCGAATCTTGCCGCGCTCACTGATGTAGGTGCGCAGCATCGTGGTGTCCTTGTAGTTGATCGGTTGCCCCTTCTTCGAGCAGAAGATGCATTTCCGTGTCTTGATCGGCTTTTCCGGAGCCGGGCGCCGTTTGGTGGACTTGGGCATGTGTTTCTTTCTTTCCGTTTGCTAGTGGTCTTGTGTGCAGTGAAGTGGTCGAAGTCAGAACGGCGGTTCTTCGTCGCCGCCGGCGAAGGAGCCCGACGCCGGGGCACTGCCCCACGGGTCGTCGGTCGGCGCGCTGCTGGGCTGCGCGGCCGGAGCCTGACGGGATCCGCCGCCGCCGCCGAACCCACCGCCACCGCCGCCGCTGCCACTGCGGCTGGCCTTGTTGACTTTGGCGGTGGCGTACCGGAGCGAGGGCCCGATCTCGTCGACCTCGACCTCGAAGACCGTGCGCTTCTCACCCTCGCGGGTCTCAAAAGAGCGTTGCTTGAGCCGTCCGGTGACGATCACCCGCGACCCGCGGGTGAGGCTTTCCGCGACGTTCTCCGCAGCCTCGCGCCAGATGTTGCACCGCAAGAACAGCGCGTCACCGTCTTTCCATTCCGAACTCTGGCGGTCAAAGATCCGGGGCGTCGACGCCACGGTGAAATTCGCGACGGCGGCACCCGACGGCGTGAACCGCAGTTCAGGGTCGGCAGTCAGGTTTCCGACAACGGTGATAGTGGTGTCACCAGCCACAATTTCCTCCTGAGTCCGCCCGGGGACGGTCAACGGTCATGAGCGTGTTTTCGCTGAGCCTACGCAAACGCGCCGACGACGGGGAGCGTGCACGCTCACCGGTTTAGTGCTTGTCGGTGCGCATCACCTTGGTGCGCAACACCGACTCGTTGAGGCTCAGCTGACGGTCGAGTTCGGACACCGTTGCCGGTTCCGCCTTCAGGTCGACAACCACGTAAATGCCTTCGGCGTGCTTGGCGATCTCGTAGGCCAGCCGGCGCTTACCCCAGATGTCCACCTTGTCGACGCTTCCGCCGTCCTTGCGGACGACGTTCAGGAACGTCTCCAAGGACGGAGCAACCGTGCGCTCGTCAAGTGTGGGGTCGAGAATGACCATGATTTCGTATGGACGCATGAAACCTCACCACCTCCTCTGGTCTGGTCGGCCACGGTCGTTCCGCGGCAGGAGGGTCGCCTGCGTCGGCAACCGGATCAGGCTACAGCAATCGTCACTGAGCTGCGAAATCGCGCCGTGCCGCGGTCAGCCTGTCGTAGGCGTCAAGCAATTCGGCCATGGTGAGCTCGGGGCCACGCGGATCCTTTGCCTTGTCGTCCCAGCTCCGCACCATGATCGCCTCGGTGGCGCTGGGGTGGGCACGGAATTCGGCGACCTGCGCCTCGGTCATCGGGCCGCCCTGGCGCTGCAGTGAGGCGATCGACGCGGGGCTGAGCTGGGCGGAGTACGCCTTATCGGTGGCGACGAGGTAGCGCTTGGCCGGCACATGTTGGGCGATGATCCAGGCGGCTCGCTCACCGAGGTGCGCGCGTGCGAATGCGGCGCCGGACAACTCATGCGGCAGATCCGGCCACTGGGCAGCCACCGGCTTGGCCCGCCCGATGTCGTGCAGCGTGGCGGCCAGCAACAGTTCGTCTGCAGCGCCGGCTTGTTTCGCGTGCCAGCCGGTCTGCAGCGCATGCGCCCGCTGGTCCACCACCTCGCCGCCGTAAGGCAGGCCGGCCAGGTCGTCGATGAGCGCGGTAAGAGTTTCGCGGGTGAGGGTCATGGTGTGTCCTTACTCTGCTGCGGCTCGCGCAGAGTGTTGACCAGTTCTTCGCCCAGCGCGGGCGTCGCGGCCACCACACCCGACCAGCGACGGCTCAGGTCGGGGTCGATCTCCAGCGGCCTGCCCCAGACATCCAGCACCACGCCGCCGGCCGCGGGCACCATTACCATCGCGGCGGCCAGGTCCATGATCCGATGGGTGTCGGATCCGGCATCGGCGAAAGCGTCGGTGGACCCTTCAGCCACCAGTGCGGCCTCCAGGCAGCTGGTGGACAGGATCCGCACCCGGCCTGCTCGCTTGGCGACGCGCCACCACGCCGCGTCGTCTTCGCCGTGCGGACGCAACAAGCTCACCGCAGCGCCGTCGAGGTTCCTGCGCCCGCTGGTGGAATACGGCACCGAATGCCCCGCTACCGCATGCCAGCACCGCCCGGTGTCGAACCAGCACGTCAATGCCTCGGTGGCGACGCCGTCGACGGCCACCACCCCGGCGAACGCCGACAACGGAACCCCGGCCGCGGCGTTGGCCGTGCCGTCGACCGGATCGACCACCAAGGTCACCGCCGAACCGTTGTCGACGGCACCGATCTCCTCGCTGAGCAGGTTCACCCGATGCCGGTTCGCCACCTCGACCACCGCCGTGTCGACGATCATGTCCAGGCGCATGGTCGGCGTGCCGTCCGCGCCGATCTGAACCTTCTCGGCCAGGGCCGCGCGGTCGTATCGCGTGCGTGCGGCGCCGAACGCCTCCGCCGCGGCGCGGGCGGCGTCGGCCAGCGCGGGATGGATACCTTCGGGCAGCTGGGGTTCGGGCACCGGCCAACCAATGTGGGTCATCGGCCGCTCACCAGGACCGAATGCACGACCGGCCAGCGATCCCGCGCCGCGATGAGCGCCAGATCCGCCCGCAAGCCGGGCTGCAGCCGGCCGCGGTCGGCCAGCCCCGCCACATCCGCCGGACCCGAGGTCACCAACGCGACGGCTGCGGCCAGGCTGACCCGGGCAACGGCGACGAGCGTGAACACCGCGGCGAGCAGGCCCGACGGCAGGTAGTCCGACGCGATCGACGTCACCAGCCCGCGCTCGATCAGCTGCCGGCCGGACGCATTGCCGTTGTGCGAGCTGCCGCGCAGTACGTTCGGCGCACCCACCACCACCGGCAGCCCGCGCTCACGCGCCGCCTGCGCGGCCGCCAGGGTGGTCGGGAATTCGGCAACCGCGCCGCCGCGCGCCACCAATTCGTCGACCTCGGCCTCCGACGTCAGATCGTGGCCGAGCAGCCGGATCCGACCGGCCAGCGCTTGCTCGGCCAGCCAGCCCATCGCTTCCTCGCGGATCCCGAGCCGTCCGCTGCGCTCGGCGATGAGGTCGTCGACGTGGCGAACCGCCTCGTCGGCGGTCATCCCGCGCGAGCCCATCATGTAGCGCTCGTAATACGCGCGTTCGGCGTACTGCCCAATCCCGGGAGTGTGGTCCTCGTGGGAGACCAGCAGCAACCCCGTCCGGCCGGCCAGCCGATCCTGAAGCGCGACAAGGCCTTCCGGGCTGCGCACGTCGAGCCGGTACAGGATCCGGTGATCAACCAGACCATCGGGCCGCGCCTCGATGGTCTCGCAGAATCGCACGGCGTCCTCGACCGTGCGCGGGGTGCCGCGGCCCATGCTCTGCTCGAACCCGGCGCCGTGAAACACCGTCGTCACCCCAGCGGCCCGCAGTTTGCCCTCGAAAGACAACAGCGCGAACTCCATCGGCAACTCGGCGCCCGGCCGCGGCAGCCGCTCCTTCTCCAGCCCGTCGCTGTGCGTGTCCACCAGACCCGGAATGCACAGCAGGCCTTCACCATCCACGTCCGCCGACAACCCGGGACGGTGTGGTTCGACCCCGGCGATCACGCCGTCGCGTACGGCCACCACCGCGTCATCGATCACGCCGTCCGGTAGCACCGCCCGGACATGGCCGAGCACGTAGTCGGCCGGCGGCGCCGCCAGCGGCCAGCGCTGCACTCTCCGTTGGAACACCTGGGTCGTCATGCCACTCCTTCGAAGACGTCGGCCGGTGCACCGTCGCGCACAACCCGGCCCTCCCGCATCAGCACCACCCGGGATGCCAACTGCCGCATCGCATCCAGATCGTGGAAGACCCCAAGCACGGCGACACCCTGCGCCGCCAGGTTCGCGATCAGGTCGAGCGCCGCTTCCCGGTTAGCCGGGTCGAGCGCTGACACCGGCTCGTCGAGCAGCAGCAGCCGCGGCGGGCGGACCGTCCCGGCCGCCAGGTTCACCCGCTGACGCTCTCCGCCGGAGAGCACCGAGCAGTCCACGTCCCACAGCACTTCGTCGAGGTTGAGCCGTTGCAGCGCGTCTGCGGCCGCCTCGCGCGCCTCGGCACGCTCGACACCGCGACGCCGGGCCGTAGCCACCACGAACTCCAACGGGCTGGTGCGCGGCGGGGCCGCCAAAAACTGTGATACGTAACCGAACTCGCGGCCCCGCACGCCGGCCATCGCCCGGTCCGGTAGGTCTGTCAACGTGATCTCTTCGTCCGCCACGGTGCGCAGCACCACCGAACCCGAGTCCGGCAGATAGGTGCGGTTGACGCAGCGCAACAGCGAGGATTTGCCTGCCCCACTCGGCCCGGCCAGCGCGACATGTTCGCCGGCGCGCACATCGAGGTCGACACCGCACAACGAGTGCACGACACGGCCGTCGATGGTGTGCAGCGTGAACGATTTGCGCAGCGCGCGCACGGTCAGCACCGGTGGCAAAGCGATCACCTCCTGGCCGCGGCAACCAGCCGCTGGGTGTAGGGCTGGTGCGGGTCGTGGAACAGTTGATCGGTCAGGCCTCGTTCGATCACTCGGCCCAGCTGCATGACAAGGGTGCGGTCGGTCAGCGCCTCGATCACCGAGAAGTCGTGACTGACCACGACCGCGGCGATATTGCGCTCGAACAGCAAGCCGCGCAACAGGTCGAGCACACCTGCGGCCACCGACGCATCCAGTCCCGTGGTCGGCTCGTCCAGCAGCAACACCGGCGGTTCGGTCGCCAGCGCCTTGGCGATCTGCACGCGTTGGCGCATCCCGCCGGAGAAGGTGCCCACCGGATCGTCCATCCGGGACAGCGGAATTTCCACGCGCTCGAGAAGTTCGGCGGCCCGGCCGCGGATGTCGTGATATCCGCGCCAGCCCGCGGCGGTGAGCCGCTCGGCGATGTTGCCGCCGGCGCTGATCCGCAGATCGAGCCCGTCCGCGGGGTTCTGGTGTACCACCGCCATCCCGTAGACCCCCAGCCGGCGCCGCTCGGCGTCCGGGAGCAACAGCAGATCGGTGGCCCCGTCGTCGACCGTCGCGAGATGTACCGAACCCGTTGTCGCGCGCTCGTTTCCGATGACGCACGACAGCACGGTCGACTTGCCCGACCCGGATTCCCCGATCACGCCCAACGCCTCGCCGGGTGCGACATCGAACGACACGTCCCACGCTGCGACGACCGCGCCCGTGTTGGGGCTGATCGCGGTGCCGTATTCGGGCCCGGTGCCCTCGACGGCGTAGACCCCGCCGGTGCCGTGCACCTTGCCGATCGACTGCACGCGCAGCACCCACTCGGGGCTGCCCGCCCGCACCTCGCGCAGCGGGATGGCGCGCTGCGGTCTGGTCATGTCGGGCCCGGCGCGGCGCTGTGCATCCGGCAGTAGGTGCAGCGGCGCCCGCTTGTGATGCGCCGCGCGGTCGGCGTCACCGGCGCGCACCCGGGCGCACCATTCGGTGTCGCTGCACACGAAACCGCCTGCGGGTCCGGCCTCGACGAGAAACACGTCGTCACTGCCGCACAGTTTGCACACCGCGCCGCCTGCGTACTCCACCTCGAACGGCACGTCATCGAATGTCAGCGGCGTCACGTCGGTGTGCGGCGGAACCGCGTAGATTCGCTTCTCCCGGCCGGCGCCGAACAGGTTGATGTGCTCGCAGTGATGCAGCCGGGGGACGTCCCAGCGCGGAATCGGCGTGGTGGCCATCACGTAGCGGCCGGCGACCAGCACCGGGTAACCCGTGGTTCGGGTGATCATGCCGTTGCGGACGATATCCTCGTACAGGCCCACCCACATTGCCGCGTAATCGTTTTCGGCGTGCATCCGGGCGCATTCGGCGACCGATTTCTGCACTCTGCGCAGCGGCTCGGGCACCGGCACCTGATACACCAGCAGGTCGCCCGACGACAGCGCCTCCTCCGGGATGCGATGGCGGGTCTGCACCACGTTCGCCTCCCGGGTGTCGGCCGTCTCGGCGCATCCGGTGGTGGCCGCGATCATCCGGCGCAGGTTGGTGGCGTTCACCCCGCCGTCATCGCCCTGGTCGATGACCTTCACGGTGTCACCGGCGCCGATCACCGCCAACGTCACCTGCAGGCCGCCCGAACCCCAACCACGCGCCACCGGCATCTCCCGCGAGCCGAACGGCACCTGGTACCCCGGCACGCAGACCGCGGTCAACGCGGCCCGGCGGATCTCGCGTTTGCCGGATTCGTCGAGGATTCCGGACCGCGGCTCGTGATCGGCCAGCTCGGTGAGCAATTCGGCTGTCGTGGTCATTCGCAGTCCCTTCCGGCGGGCTCGGGCACCCGCGCGGCGCGGACAGCACCGGCCGCTTGCAGCGCCTGCTTGCGCTCGACCATGGAGCGGAACGTCACGTAGTGCGGCAGCTTGAGGTGCTCCAGGAAACCGCCGGCGTCAAGCCCGTCGGTGGTTAGCAGCAGCAGCTGCTCGAGCGGACCGGACCGACCGAACCGACGGTTGGCGATGTCGAGGTTCGCCATAGCGATCGCCTTGCGTTCGTTGTGCCCGAAACACATTCCGTAGCCGACGTCGAACCGGCTGCGATCCTCCTCGGCACCGTCTAGATCCTCGATAGCCTCGGCCTCGGTGACCCGGAACTCGCCGATCGTGACCGGCTCGCCGGTGTGTGGATGCTTGACCTCCAGCGGCAACCGCCCGTGCCGCACCTCGCCGAGAGTGACCTCGTGAATGTCACCATCGGGGCCGAGGATCGACCGATACCACAACCCCACCAACGCGCCGGTCTCCGCGCGCGCCATCGCCGCCAGAATCGCCGAGCGCGGCGCCGGGGGCCGCGGTGGAATCCGGGTGATGTCAAAGGGTTCCGGGTCGTCGCCGGTGCGGTGGTCGACGACCAGACCGGCCTCGCGCAGCAGGTTGAGGAACCGCCGCGGGCTGCGCTGCTGCGCGGTGCGCTCTCGCGCCGGCGCCTCGGGTTCATCGGCTCTCGCAGCGGGCGGTGCGGTCGGCTTGTCCAGCAACCTGCGGGTGTAGTCGGTGGTGCGGCCCAGCAGCTGCGGCCCGTCCGGCTCGCGGAAGGCGGGCACGATGCGGCGCATGACCGTGATCCGATCCGGATCGATCGGCTCGCTGATCGCCAGCCGCGGCAACGTGGACCGGTGCGCGCGCAACAGGTGCGCGGCCTCCAGCAGGTCGCCTTCGGCCTGGCGCAACGCCGCCGCCGCGGCGGCCTCGTCGAACAGCCCCGCCTCCCCCATGACCCGGTCGACCGCCAGCCGGAAGCGCGCGACGATCTGCTCGGTGCTCGCCCACGGCACCGGTGCGAGATCGCGCGCCCGCCACACCAAATCCTCCGCGGCGAGAATGGCCTCCAGCCCGCCGCGCGCTCCTGAATACCCCATCAGTTCTCCTCGATGATCGCGGTCGTGCGCGGCAGGCCGACGACGCGCCCATCGTCGGTAACCAGCAGGACGTCGATGCCGGCCGGGTACGCGTCGACCGCCTCGGCGCGGGCCGCGACGAACCCGGCGGGCAGGCCTTGCGGCGCGACGATGACGGTGCCACGAACACCCGGACCCGACAGCGTCCACCGCCGCGGGCCGCCGTGTACATCGCGCACACCGAGCGCCACCAGCGCCGCGTCCTCTGGCGCCGCGGCGCAACCGCGAGTGAAGCCGCGGACCTCGTCTGCACTGACGGGCCGGACCGAGGCCACCAGTCGAGCCATCTCGGCCGGCCAGGTGGGCGCCGAGGTGGCGGTGGTGACGGCGTCGGCCCATGGGTCGCCGGGGTTCTCCAGCACGCACACCCCGGTGGTCAGGTCGGCGAGCGCGAAGACCGGTACCACGGCCGCAGCCAACACCTCTAATGGTCCGTGCGGCAAGGCCATTGGCATGCCGGGCCGGGCCAGTGCTTCCAGCACCGCGCGGAACACCTGCTGCGAATCCGCCGGGTGCATCGCAATTGCGCTCGGCGTCGTCACGCCAATTCCTCGAATGCGACGATCGTGGGCGCGAGTTCTGCCCACTCGCGGTCCTCGCGTTCCACCCGGCGCGTCGCGACGACATGGCACAGCGCGTCCACGTCCGCGGCGTGCGGCCTGCCCGCCTGGACCTCGGCATCGAGCACCGCGGCGGCCAGCACCGCGGCCCGGTCGTCGCCGAGGCGCATCGCCCAGCCGCGCTGCCCGTCGAGTTCCACCTCGGCGCGGCAGGCCATCACATCGCCCAGCAGAAATCGCTCGGCGGCCACCGGCTCCCGCACCTGGGCGGACACGAATCCGACCTCGGGCACGACCAGCACCTGGACGTCGACACCATCGGCCAGACACGCATCGGCCAGCACCCGTAACTCGTCCGCCTCGGCCAGGGCCAGCAGACCGCAGCGCTCGGCGCGGCTCAAGTCACTCACCCTGCTCCCCCCCTTCCGAATCGCGCGCGACGCTGACGTCTTCGAGTTCGACGACCACCCGCACCGCGTCCGCGCGAGTCCATGCGCTGCTGCTGAGCAGCACGCGACCGCTCTCGGCGTCGCGGCTGATGCTGTCGATCCGCCACACCGGCACACTCGCCTCGATGCCCAGGCCCCGCAGCACGTCGACGGGCGGAATGTCCAAGCTGGCGCGACACCACGCCCGCACCGGCCGCGCCCCACCCAGCTGGCGCAGCACCATGTCCACCGACTCCACGCTGCGCAGCGCGATGTCCAGGTCGGGCACGGCCGCGACGGGGATCAGCTCCTGGGTCACCGAGGCCAGCAGATCGTCGATGAAGAAGTGCCGCTCGATCCGGTACATCGGAGTACCCACCGGCCAGCCCAGCTGATCGACGTCCTCGGCGGCCAGCGCGATCCGCTGCACCTCCTTGGTCTGCGAGCGTGGGGTGGCGCCGCTGGCGATCACCGTGGCGTGCCAGGACGGCGGCCTGGACCGCGAGATCACGTAGTCGATGCGCCGATTGACGAAGGTGCCCGCCCCCTGGATGCGGCGAACTAACAGTCGCCGCTCCAGTTCCTGAAGCGCCGAGCGCGCCGCTGCGCGTCCAACACCGAACCGGTTGGCGAGTTCGGGCTCACTGGCCACCCTGGTGCCGGGCGCACATGCGGCCAGCTCGCCCGCCAACTCGTCGGCGATGTCCAGATACCGCGCTGATGTCACGCCACCACGTTGGTGCGCGTGGTTGTCCGGACAACTTCGCCGCGGCCAACGTGGGCGCGCCCAGAGGTGAACATCCGGAACAGTTGTTGCCCTGCGCTCAGCTCACCTCGTGCCGCAGCCATACCGCCAGCGCCTCCACCACCAACACGGTGCTGAACACCATCAGCAAGATCGTTGTGACCAAACCGAATTCGAGGATCTGCGCGCCGCTGAGCAGGTCGAAGCCGATACCGCCGGCCCCCACGATGCCCAGCAGGGTAGCCGAGCGGACGTTGACGTCGAGTTGGTAGAGCACGTGTCCAATGAAACTCGGTGCGGCCTGCGGCAGTGTTCCGCTGCAGAACACCTGCCAGCGACCGGCGCCGGTCGCTCGAATGGCCTGCTCTGGACCCGGATCGATTTCCTCCAGCGAATCGGCCACCAGTTTGCCCAGCAGCCCGATGCCGCCCACACTCAGCGCCAGTGTGCCCGCCACCGCACCGAGCCCGGTGATCACCACGAATACCACTGCCAGGACCAGTTCCGGAACGCCGCGGATCACCACCACGAAGATCCGGAACATCTGAGCGACACGCGGATTCGGCGCGACATTGCGAGCGGCCAGGCAGCCGATGGGTAATGCCAGCACGGCGCCGATCAACGTGGCGCCCAGCGCGATCTTGACCGTCAGCCACAGATCGGAGCACAGCTGGCCGAAGATGCCCGCGGTGTTCGGCGGCCAGAACAGCCCGAGATTCTTACCGGTGCCCTGCAGTGAATCCAGAAATTGGACCGGGTTGAGGTCCGCGCCCCCTGCCGCCATCAGCACCACCAGCACGGTCAGTACGCCGTACCCGGCGTGGCGCGCCCGCACAACCGTCCAGGGCGGGCTGATCTGATCGCCGGTGTGCAATGGCGCGCTGTGCGTCGACTGCCCATCGGTCTTGCGCAGCAACGCCCGTCGGATCGCCCCGGACATCAGCTCGACCAGGATGCACAGCGCGAGAACGACAGCGGCCAACGCCATCCCGCGCCGGTAGTCCAGTTGCTTGAATGCCGTGGCAATCGCGTAGCCTAGGCCGTTGACGCCGACGAAACCCAGCAGCACCGAGATCCGCAGATTGATGTCGAGGCGGTGCAGCGCGGTCGCCACGAACGCCGGCATCACTTGCGGCAGTACGCCGGAGGTCAGCTCCTGGCCCGCCCCGGCGCCGCTGGCACGAATCGCCGCGCGCGGTCCCTCGTCGATGTGCTCGATCGCGTCGGCATAGAGCTTGGCGACCATACCCACCGAGTGCAGGCCCATCGCCAGCACACCGGTCATCGCGCCGAGCCCGAATATCCGGAAGAACACGATGGCCATCACCACATCGGGGACGGCGCGAACCATCACGATCAGGGTGCGGGCGCCAAGCCGGGCCCCGGTACCGGGTGTGGTGTTAGCCGCGGCCAGGACCGCCAGCGGAACACTCATGATCACGGACAACACCGTGGCGGACACGACGATCGCCAGCGTCTGCCCGGACAGCCGCAGCAGCTCCAAAGCGGGAGGAAAGTCCAGCGGCAGCATGCGTCCGGCGAAATCCACCGCATTGCGGCCACCATCGATGAACGTCGCGGCGTTGATCCGCAAGTCGACGACGGCCCCGCAACCCACCAAGGCGAGGGCGCCGATGACCAGCCAGGCCGCCGTGCTCCCGACCCGCGGTGCCGCCAGGGTGCGCTGAGCCTGCGGTGCGGTCTCGGTGGTCGGAACCGAAGTCACGCAGGAGCGCCGGCAACCAGCAACGGGCCCGCATCCACGTTGGCGTACAGCGACATCGCGTCGTCGTGGTCAAGACCCGTCACCGGGCGGTCGAGCACCACCTGCCCGGCCCTCAGCCCGATCACCCGGTCGCCCCAGTTCAGTGCGAGCGCAACCTGGTGCAGGCTGCACAGCACCGTGAGCTGCTGCTCGGTGCTGATCTCCCGGATCAGCCGCATCACCTGGGCCGCAGATTCGGGGTCGAGCGACGCCACCGGCTCGTCGGCGAGCAGGATCTCCGGGCGCTGCATGAGCGCCCGGGCCACCGCGACTCGCTGCTGCTGGCCCCCGGAGAGGGTGTCGGCGCGCTGAAAAGAGCGGTCCAGCAAGCCAACCCGGTCCAGGTGTCCCAGGGCCTCGCGGCGCACGTCTCGGGGGTAGCTGAAAAGCCCGAGCCGGGGCCAGCGCAGCCGGCCCAGCGCGCCGGTGCACACGTTCTCCAGGACGCTGAGGCTGCCAACCAGGTGGAAGTGCTGAAACACGAAACCGACCCGACGACGCAGGCGTCGCAGTTCGCCGCCGGTCGCGCGGCCCACGTCCATGCCCAGCACGGTGACCGTGCCGGAAGTCGGCCGCTGCAGCCCGTCGACGTGGTGCAGCAGAGTGGATTTGCCCGACCCGGACAGTCCCAGCAGGACTGTGACCTCACCGGGCGCCACGGTCAGCGAGATATCGTCGAGCGCGCGGATCTCGGGCCCGAAGAGCTTGGTGACGCCCTCAAATCGGACGGCCACCTCCGCAGTCATCAGCCCTGCCCCGCGCACTGCTTGGCGTGAGTTGTCTGGCACACCTTGCGAACACCGTCGTAAAACGAATTGTCCACCGCCACATAGCCCCAGCCATTGACTTCACCGAGATGCGCACACGCCGGGGTGCAGATGCCGTTGGCGTTCATGTAGTCGACGTTGGCGTTCGGGAACGCGTTGATGATCTTGGTCTTCAAGTCGGGCGCGAGGTCATCGCTGATGCCGATCGGCGAGCCGGGGATCAGATCCGACTTCCACACCACGTTGAGCTGGCCCGGCTTGAGCTGACCCTTAGCCGGGAGGGTCGTATCGATCATGCTTTCCTGAGCAAAACCGGCGTCGCACTGGCCGTTGAGTACCCCTATCGCCGACGCGTCGTGGCCACCGGCCATCACTTGCGTGATGTCCTTATTCGGGTCGATGCCGGCGTTGATCAACGCCGCCGACGGGTACAGGTAGCCCGACGTCGAGTTCGGATCGACAAGGCAGACTTTCTTGCCCCTGAAGTCAGCGATGCTGTTGATGCCGGTACCGGGCCGAGTGATGCCGTAGGAGTGATAGCCGGGCGGGACGCCCTTGGACACTGTTTCCGCGGCGATCGGGGTGACCTTGACCCCGCTGTTCTGCGCGGTGACCAACGAAAACGGGCCGTACTGGACGAAGTCGGCCTTGTTGGCGCGCTGAGCCTCGATAGCGGACGAGTAGCTGGTGGCGCTCTGGAACCGAATCTTCTTGCCGGTTGCCTTCTGCAGCAACGTGATGAGCGGCTGGTAGGCCTGTTGCAGACTCTGCGCGTTCTCCGACGGCACCGCGGCGAAGACCAGTTCGTCGGGGTTGCGGCCGCCGCCGGACCCACTGCCGCTGCGGCCGGCACTGGCGCTTTGGCCACATGCGGCCAGCAACACCGCCGTCAGCACCGCCATCGCAGCTAAGCCGAGCGGGCGTCGGGGGCGAGCTAGCATCCGGATTCTCCTATTCGTCGGCCTGCTGGCAGCAGCAGACGCCCAGATGGTTCTGGGGGCCGGTGCAGTTGAGGAGACGGGGTGGTTACCAGCGGGCGAACTTCGGTTGTGAACTAGCTCCACTCGGCCGCATGAGCATCAGCGTCGCGACGCGTGAGAAGGGGCCGATCCTTTGCTGCGCATGCCGTCCGGTTACTGCCGCGCTTGCAGATATTCGTGCGCCCTTTCGACCGTTGCCTCATCAGCCTTGGCGAGCGCACCGGAGTCGAACGGCGGCTGCGGGTCGTATTCGATGAGTAACTGCGCGGCCTGTGCGGCCTCTCGGTCGACGAGAAGCTCGGCCAGCCGCAAGGCCATGTCGATGCCGCTGGACACCCCGGCAGCGGTGATGATGCGTTCGGGTAGATGTTCGACGACCCGGTCGGACACGTAGCGCGCGCCCAACTCGTTGAGCAGATCCGCAGCCCGCCAATGGGTCGTCGCGGTGAGCCCCTCGAGCAATCCCGCCGCGGCGAGCAACAGTGCGCCCGTACACACCGAGGTGGTGAAGGTGGTCGTCGGGTGCACCGACTGCAGCCAGGCGCGGATGGGTTCGTCGTGAATCAGTTGGCGGGTTCCGATACCACCGGGCACCACCACCACATCGGGCGCGCCGACTTCGTCGAAGCTGGTGTCGCAGGCGACGCCGAGCATCCCGTTGTCCGTGCGCACCTCGCCCCGGCGGTGCCCGACGAACGTCACGTCGATCGACGGAATGCGTTGCAACACTTCGTAGGGCCCGACGGCGTCGAGTGCGGTGAAGCGCGGGAACAGCGGGATCGCGACCAGCATCACGCCTGCCTTGGACCGGTTGCTGTTTCGAGCTCGGAGTCGGTGTCGAGTGCCGCCACGGGTGCGGTCGGCCGCCGCGATCGGGCCGGACGCAGCCAGTCCGGAAGCCAGCCGGGCGGCGCATCGGGGGCGCGGTCGAAAGGCCCGCCCACCGGATCGTCAATGCGTCCGCCCCAGCGCACCAGATCTTCGTCGGGCCGGTAGATCTGGCGGATCATCAGCGCGCACAACGCGACGACGGCGATGTCACGCAGCAACACCGTCGTGGTGAAAAACTGCTCCGGCAGCGAACGATTCGGGTTTCCGTACAGGAAGTACATCCGCGGCACCCACACCAGCGCGTCGATCGTCATCCACGCCAGCAGCACCCGCCGATGCGGCAGAGCCAGCACCGCCAGCGGCACCAACCACAGCGAGAACTGCGGGCTCCACACTTTGTTGGTCAACAGGAACGCCGCGACGACGAGGAACAACAGCTGCGCCACCCGGGGCCGCTGCGGCGCGGTGAGGGCGATGTAAGTGATTGCCGCACAACATGCTACGAACAACACCGCGACCACGGCGTTGAGCACCGGGGGCGGTTCCCAGAAGCCCAGCTTGGGATCGAAACCGCGCCAGCCGGTGAACGACTTGATGACGTTGTACACCGAGTCCATGTCGTCGCCGCGGCGGCCGTTGAAGCGGAAGAACTCCGACCAGCCGCGCGGATGGGTCACCAAAATAGGCAGATTCACCAACAGCCAGGTCACCGCGGCGGCCCCCGCCGTGCGGGCCAGCGCAGCGAGGCGCCCCGTCCGAATGGCCAGCACCAGCATCGGGCCCAGGAACAACAGCGGATACAGCTTGGCCGCTGCGCCCAACCCGATCAGCACACCGGCAAGCACCGGTTTACGCCGCGCCCAGGACAGCAGTCCGGCCATCGCGAATCCCGTTGCGAGCGCATCGAAGTTGGTGAAGATCTGAAAGATCAGCAGCGGCGAGGCGGCCACCAGCGCCGCGTCCCAAATGCGTCGGCCTGACAGGCCTGCGGTTGCCCATACGGTCGCCAGCCAGGCCAGCGCCAGCCCGAAGGCGGCGACGTCGAAGAACACCACCACTTCGGCGATCACCGGAAGTGGAGCAAGCTTGCTCATCGCGGTGTAGGTCTTGGCCAACGCCATCGACGCGTACTGATAGAGCCCGGTCAGCACCGGATACTCCATGTAGCGCACTGCGGGCTTGCCGTCGTAGCGAATCTGCGGTGTGTTGTTTCCGTCGGTTTCGACCCAGCTCGACTTGTACGGAAACATGCCCTTGTTCAACAACTCCGCGCCGTACAGCGGCACCGTATCCGAATAGCACAACTCGTAATAGGCGCGCTGGTTATCCCAGTTGGCGACGCGCTGATCTCCCGTGCCGGTGCCACTGCTTTGCAGGCATGCCGCCTTCGTCGACCAGCCCAGCGCCAGGAACACCAGGGCGATCAGAAACATCACCCGCAGCGGCGTCATCAACCGGGCGCGGCCAATCAACGCGTGCCGGCCCACCGGTCCGCCGATGACATCGGCCAGGGCGGCGCCCAAAGAGTCTGTGTGGCTGGGGCAATCACGGTTGCCGGCGCTACGCAAATCGTCCGCCAGCGGCCGCGGTGAAATGATGGCGCTCTCCTGCTGAGCGCCGGTCACGGTGGCGGTTGGCCGAATGGCGGGGCTTGGGGGCCGCCCGGTGGGGCGCCCGGCGCGCCGGGCGGGGGCGGCGGTGCCACGGTGATCGTCGTCGGCGGTCCGACCGGGATGGTGATACCCGGTGCGACCTCGATCGTGGGCTGGATGACGGTCTCCGACGGCGGCGGTGGAGGCGGGGGCGCCGCGGGTACGCCCGCGTAGCCACCGATCTCGGTCGGCTTGGGGAAGGTCTCGTTGGAGGTGCCTTTCAGCGCGCCGTCCATCGTCGACTTCCAGATATCTGACGGCAGACCCGAGCCGTAAACCTCTGCGCCCGAAGCGGTTACCAGCGGCACATTGTCCTGGACGGTCCCCACCCACACCGCCGTCGACAAGGACGGGGTGTATCCGACCATCCAGGCATCCTTGTTGGCTTGAGTGTCGCCCAGCTGCACCGTGCCGGTCTTGGCTGCCGACGCCCGGCCGCCCGCCAGGTTGTGGCTACGCGAATAGGCTGCGATCGGTTGCATGGCGGCGGTGGTGTTGTCCGCGACCGCCTTGTCGATGCGTTGGTCAGCGCCCTTGTCCGAGGTTCCGGCGTCGAACAGCGTTTGGCCATCGGCGTTGACGACCTTTTGCACCAGATGCGGCGGGTGGTAGACGCCGGAAGCGGCCAATGTGGCGTAGGCCGAGGCCATGTCGATCGGCCGAGTTTGATACTGCCCCAGCACAATCCCGTTGTTGGGTGGGCCGCCCTTGCCGTCCTCGGACAGCGCGTGGGCCACGCCGGGGAAACTCTTGGCGATGCCGGCCTGGAACGCGGCGTCGGCGACGGCCTGGGGTCCGTTCTTGAGTTTGAGCATCAGCCGGTAGTAGGCCGTGTTCAGCGACATCTTGAGCGCCTCGGCGATATTGCAGATGCCACAGTTCTCGCCGTCGACGTTGGTGATCTTGATGCCGTCGACCGTCAGCGGCGAGCTGTCGACCTGGTAGCCCAAGCCGATGTTCTGCTGGAGGGCGGCAATCAACGCGAACACCTTGAACGACGATCCGGTCTGCAGCCCCGCCTGAGCGAAGTCGAAGCCGTTGGCGTCCGCGCCGCCGTAGTATGCGCGGATCGCGCCGTTGTGCGGGTCGATGGACACCACGGCCGAGCGCATGTCGGGGTCTTGCCCGTCAAGATATTTCGACACCGCCTTTTCTGCGGACTGCTGGGCCTTCGGATCGATCGTGGTGGTGATCTGCAGGCCCTGGGTGTTCAGGGTCTGCTCGTCGATATTGAACAGCTCCATCAGCTCTTTGGTGACCTGACGTTCGATCAGGCCGCCGGGGCCGGTGATCTGGTTCTGGGCGCGGGCCTGATCGGGGGGCACCGTCTGTGGAAATACCTGTCCCGCACGATCGCTCGCCGATAAGGCCTTGGTTTCCACCATGCCGTCGAGGACCCAGCTCCAGCGAGCCTCGGCGCCCTTGGGATCCACGGCCGGGTCCAGCGAAGAGGGCCGGCGAATCAGCGCCGCCAACAGGGCTCCCTCGGAGACGCTCAGCTGGTCGACGGGCTTGTCGAAGTAGGCCTTGGACGCCGCCGAAATCCCGTAGGCGCCGCGCCCGAAGTAGATGATGTTCAAATAGGCCTGCAGCACCTCATCTTTGGACCACTCCCCCGACATCTTGGTGGCGATAACGAGTTCCTTGGCCTTACGCATCAGGCCGGCGAACCCGTGTTGCGCAGAGCCGACGAGCGCGTTCTTCACGTATTGCTGCGTGATCGTCGACCCGCCCTGCAGATCGCCGTTGCCGAACAGGTTGTTCTGCACCGCCCGCGCGAAGCCGGCGAAGTCAAACCCTGGGTTCGAATAGAAGTTGCGGTCTTCGGCCGCGATGACGGCCTGACGAACGTGCACGGGCACTTGGTTGATGTTGACGTCGACCCGATTGCCTTCGGGGGGAACAATTTTCGCGATCTCCGAGCCGTCGCTGGCCAGGATGGTGGAGACCTGGTTGGTGCGGATGTTGCCCGGCTTGGGAATGTCGACGATGAAATATGCCATCGTGAAGGTGACGATCGGCAACAGCACCAGGATCGCCGCGCTGAGGTAGGCCGCGCGCCGTACCCATCGCCAGTTGATCTGTTCGACCCAGCTCCAGTTCACCCCCGACCCGGGGGCTCGGTGGCTTGGCCCATCGGGCCCGTCGGGGCCACCGGGACCGCCGGGAGCACCGGGCCGTCGCGGTGGAGGCGGAGATGGCGGAGGGCCTTCCGGTGGGCGACCGGAGAGCGGGCGGTCACGCCGCGGCGAGGCGGTCGACCGGCCATCGAGGGCGGCCTTCACCTCTTCGATCGCGTCCCGGGGCGGGGACTTCGACGAAGGGCCGTCCAACGCGGCCTTGACCTCGTCGATGGAGTCCGACCGTCGAGGCGACCGGTCGTCGACGACCGGAGGCAGGATCGTCGTCTGCCGATCGTCAGGAGGAACCCGGCGACGGGTCCCGCCGTCGGAGCGGTGCGCCGGACGGCCGGAATCGTCCGGACGATCCGCTTGGGGTTCCTTGCTCATCCGCTCAGTCGCGGACCCGCTCGGGTCATCGGGCGACTGATCGTGGCGCCCTTCGTTATTCAATGGCCGTGCGGGCGCCGTTGCGTGCCGTCCGCGGACCGCGGGTCCCCTTGGGCGGGCGTTCCGCGCCGAGCACATACGACTTGACTAGGTGATTCCAGCTGCAGGTCCGGCACACCTCGACGACGTGAACCGAGAATTCGTCGAACTTGGTCGCCAGCATGACCAGCTCTTCTGCGGTGCGGGCCGAACCCGATACCGCGCCCAGATGGTCGCCGAACACCCACGACACCAGCGTGAGCTGTTCCTTGCGGCAGATCGGGCACATCACCTGGCTGGTTTTGCCGTGAAACTTCGCGGCGCGCACCAAATAGGGGTTTGCATCGCATACCTCGGACACACCCGTGCGGCCGGAGTACACCTCGGCCAGCAGTGAGCGCCGCCGGAGCGCGTAGTCCACCACCTGTCGCTGCAGTCGCACGTTGACCAGAGTACGTCGCCGTCGGCACGGGCGACACGCAACCAAGGCTGTCGGCACCGCCGCGCCGCGCTCACAACAGGTGACTTCTACGATCGTCCCCATGGCGAAATGGCTGGGCGCACCACTCGGCGGCGGCGTGACGACTGCGACCCGGGCCAAAGACACTGACCGGCAAGAGACCTGTGCGGTGCTCGACAACGCGCTGAGCGACGGCGAACTGTCCGGCGAGGAACACCGCGAGCGGGTCAGCAAGGCCACCAATGCCGTGACGTTGGGTGACCTGAGGGTCCTCGTGTCGGATCTGCAGGGCGACAACACGCCGGCGCGGCTGCGCTCGGCGAAGCCGAAAGGACTGCCCAGCGGGCGTGGCATCGCGATCGCCGCGTTGGTGGTGTCGGTGCTATTCGGCATGGGCCTCGGCTGGGGTCTGTACGGGAACACCAGCTCGCCGCTGGACTTCACTAGCGACCCCGGCGCCAAGCCGGATGGCGTGGCCGCCGTGGTGCTGACCCCGCCGACGCAGCTGCATTCGCTCGGCGGACTCACCGGCCTGATTGAGCAGACGCGCAAACGGTTCGGAGACGTCGTGGGCTACCGCCTGGTGATCTACCCGACCTACGCGATCCTCGACCGCCCGGACCCCTCCGACGACCGCCGGGTGCTGGCCTATGACTACCGCGGCGGCTGGGGTGATCCGTCCAGCTCCGCCAAAAGTTCCGCCGACGGGCAGGCGGCGGTCGACCTGAGCAAGTTCGACGTCACGGCGACGGTCGGCATCATGCGCGGCGCGCCGCAGACGCTGCATATGAAGCCGTCCGACGTCAAAACCATGTACTTGATCGTCGAGCCGGCCACCGATCCGACCGCGCCCGGTGCGTTGTCGCTGTCGTTGCACGTCTCCGGCGACTACGGCGGGGGTTCCATCACCTTTTCCGGTGACGGCACAGTCAAACGGTTGGATCTGCCTTCCTAAAACTGCTGGTAAAGCCTTTTTCCCCGCCCCAAGCCGGTCAGATTTCGAGGTGGCTAATAGCGCGCCAACATTCGGTGGT
Organism: Mycobacterium sp. Dal123C01; assembly: GCF_052566995.1. NCBI lineage: Bacteria > Bacillati > Actinomycetota > Actinomycetes > Mycobacteriales > Mycobacteriaceae > Mycobacterium > Mycobacterium sp. Dal123C01. The sequence continues at coordinate 1,251,550 of NZ_CP199580.1, forward strand.
GTTGTGGCGAATATATCGAGGCGATACAGTTACGCGAGGCGTCGAACCGTCGTAACTAGCCGAGCAAAGGAGGTGAATCGATGCTGGAGCTCGCCATCCTGGGTCTCCTGATCGAATCACCGATGCATGGCTACGAATTGCGCAAGCGGCTGACCGGCCTACTCGGCGCGTTTCGCGCGTTTTCGTACGGTTCGCTCTACCCGGCGCTGCGGCGCATGCAGGCGGATGGGTTGATCGCCGAGAACGCCGCGCCGGCGGGTACTCCCGTCCGGCGGGCCCGTCGGGTCTACGAGCTGACCGAGAAGGGTCGTCAACGTTTCGGTGAGCTGGTGGCTGACACCGGTCCGCACAACTACACCGACGACGGCTTCGGGGTACACCTGGCGTTTTTCAATCGCACTCCGGCGGAGGCGCGGATGCGGATCCTCGAGGGCCGCCGCCGTCAGGTCGAGGAACGCCGCGAAGGTCTGCGCGACGCCGTGGCACGGGCCAGCAATTCACTCGACCGCTACACGCGTCAGCTCCATCAACTCGGGCTCGAGTCGAGTGAGCGCGAAGTGAAGTGGCTCAACGAGCTCATCGCCGCCGAGCGGGCGGCGCCTGGCCTCACCGAGCAGATATAGACCCCTCGCACGAACCCGCACTAAAAGCAGTCACCAGATATCGAGACATAGGTAATTGAGGTTAGGAGAACGCCCGATGAGTGAGCACAACGCGCCAGAGGCCTCGACCGAGGTACGGGTCGCCATTGTCGGCGTTGGTAACTGCGCGTCCTCGCTGGTTCAGGGCGTGCAGTACTACTACGACGCCGACGAGAACAGCGCCGTGCCCGGCCTAATGCACGTGAAGTTCGGCCAGTACCACGTCAGAGACGTGAAATTCGTGGCCGCGTTCGACGTGGACGCCAAGAAGGTCGGCTTTGACCTCTCGGAGGCGATCTTCGCGTCGGAGAACAACACGATCAAGATCGCCGACGTGCCGCCGACCAACGTGACGGTGCAGCGCGGACCGACGCTCGACGGCATCGGCAAGTACTACGCCGAGACCATCGAGATCTCCGACACCGAGCCGGTCGACGTGGTCAAGACGCTCAAGGACAACGCGGTCGACGTGTTGGTGTCCTACCTGCCGGTGGGCTCCGAAGAGGCCGACAAGTTCTACGCTCAGTGCGCCATCGACGCCGGCGTGGCGTTCGTCAACGCGCTGCCGGTGTTCATCGCGAGCGACCCGGTGTGGGCGAAGAAGTTCACCGACGCCGGCGTGCCGATTGTCGGCGACGACATCAAGAGCCAGGTCGGCGCCACGATCACCCACCGCGTCTTGGCCAAGCTGTTCGAGGACCGCGGCGTACAGCTGGACCGCACCATGCAGCTCAACGTCGGCGGCAACATGGACTTCCTCAACATGCTTGAGCGGTCGCGCCTCGAGTCGAAGAAGATCTCCAAGACGCAAGCCGTCACCAGCAACCTGCAGCGCGAGTTCAAGACCAAGGACGTGCACATCGGCCCGTCCGACCACGTCGGCTGGCTCGACGATCGCAAGTGGGCCTACGTCCGCCTGGAGGGCCGCGCGTTCGGTGACGTGCCGCTGAACCTGGAGTACAAGCTCGAGGTCTGGGACTCGCCGAACTCCGCCGGCGTCATCATCGACGCGGTGCGGGCGGCGAAGATCGCCAAAGACCGCGGCATCGGCGGCCCAGTGGCCGCGGCTTCGGCCTACCTGATGAAGAGCCCGCCGAAGCAGCTGGCCGACGATATCGCGCGCACCCAGCTCGAAGAGTTCATCGCCGAGGGCTAGTACCGCAAGTCATCGACTGTGGGGTCAGGTCGCATTGTGCGGCTTGGCCCCACAGTCGTTTTGTGTGCGCTGACGGTTTCGGGTGTGCGCTGACGGTTGAGATATCCCGACATTCGCGCCCTGGCCGCACAGTCGAAGCCAAGAGAGCACACTCAATTCGCCGACACCCCCGGCCATTCGTGCTGTGCAGTCGCTTAGCATTACGCGGAGCACCCCGCCATCGACGAATCAGGCCGCGAATCACTGATGAGAGTTCAGCCCGCCGCGTTCTTGCGAACGACCCTTCCCCTCGACTTGTCGCGCCTCGCTGAGCTCGACGGCGGGCGCTACCACTCGATCTGGCTGCCCGATCACATGGTCAGCTTCTGGCCGGACTCGATCTGGACTCCCGAATTCACCGACCTCGCCACCGCGTCGCCGTCGCCGCATCGCCATCTCGACGGTCTGTCCGTGGCGGCCGCCGCCGCCGTGCTGACCGAGCGGGTTCCGCTGGTGAGCGCGGTGGTCGACACCGTGCGGCGCCACCCGTCCCTGCTCGCCCAGACCGCGTTGACGATCGACCATCTCGCCAAGGGGCGTTTCATCCTCGGCCTGGGCAGCGGCGAGAGTGAGAACACCCTGCCGTACGGCTTCGACTTTTCACGACCGGTCAGCCGTTTCGAGGAGGCGCTGACGGTGATCCGCCTGCTGTGGGACAGCGACGGACCCGTCGACTTCGAGGGGCAGTTCTACACCCTGCATCACGCGCGCTTGGACACCGAGCCGTATGGAGGGAACCCGCCGCAGATCTGGATCGGCGCCAGCGGCCCCCGCATGCTCGACATCGCCGGCCGCCACGCCGACGGGTGGTGGCCCGCCGGGGCCTGGACCCCGGAGCATTACGCCGAGATGCTCTCGGCCGTCAGGACATCCGCTGAGCATGCCGGTCGCGATCCGATGGCGATCACGCCGGGTTTTATGCAGATATGCCTGATCGGTGCGAACGAAGACGCCCTGGCCGAGATCCTGCAGGCGCCGTTGGTCAAGGCATTTCTGCTGCAGGTTTCGGCAGAGACGTTGCGCGGCTTCGGGTTTGACCACCCGATGGGCGAGGGTTGGCGCGGGTTCCAAGACATCGACCCCGCGGTGCTCACGCGTGAGCGGATCATGGCGTTCCTGGCCAACGTGCAGCCCGAAATGCTCCTGGCCGTCGTGCCGCACGGAACACCCCGCGAGGTTGCCAAGATCATCAAGACCTATGTGGACGCGGGTTTGCGGGTGCCCAAGATTCTCGACTACGGTGCCATGGCCGGCCTGAAGTACGCCGAGTCGTCAGCGTCGAACGTCCGTGCGGCAGAGGATGAACTGATGCAGCTGTGCGGCGATCTGTCGTGAGCATTCAATTGGACGCCGCTGAGTTACTGCACGCCGCACAAGCGGAAACCGGATTGCACGACTACGGCGACGCCACGTTGCCGGAGCGCTTCGCCGTCGCCGCCGACCATCTGAACGGCCTCGGCATGGACGCCGACGCAACCTACGAGGCGGCACAGGTGTGCCGATGGCTGCTGACATCACGCCTGGAATTCATCGCGGACCGCCACCGCTACCCGATCGGCGACGAAATAGTCGAGGCGCCGATGTTCGTCACCGGCGAACCGCGTTCCGGCACAACCCTGATGCACGCGCTGATGTCGGTCGATCCGCATGCGCGGGCCCTGCGCTTCTGGGAAGTAATGTACCCGTCACCGCCGCCGGGACTGGCCGGCCCGGACGACCCCAGGCGAGAGCTGGCCGATGCGGACTGGCGCGAGATCAACGGGAAAATGCCCAAATGGCTGCACAGCCATCCCTACAACGACATGCTCGGCAACGGCTTACCCGAAGACGAACGCACCTGGGCGTTCGACTTCCGGGTCATGACCCCGACGGCATGGTGGCGGGTGCCGATGCAGTCGCTGGTCGGCGGCCTGGCCACCGACCCGGCGGCCCAGTACCGGCTGCACAAGGCCATGCTGCAACAGCTGCAATACAAGCGGCCGCGAAAATACTGGGTGCTGAAGGGCTTTCACGGATTCCGGCTCAAAGAAATGTTCGAGACTTACCCCGACGCCACCCTGGTCTGGCTGCACCGCGACCCGGTACAGGTCGCGGCGTCGCGCACCATGATGATGGCTGACATCATGGACGGCATCGTCGGTCCCGTCGACCTGCACGCCGAAGCAAAGAAGCACCTCGAGATGACTCGCGCCAGCATCGCCAACACGATGAGTAATCCGATCGTGGACGATCCGCGCATCCTGCATATCCGCTATACCGACTTCATCGCCGATCCGGTCGCGACGGTACAGCGCTACTACCGGTTCTGCGGCCGTGAGGTCACGCCCGACGCCGAATCCGCGATGCGCACCTACCTGGCCGACAACCGCGGCGACCGATACGGCAAGTTCCGCTATTCCACTCAACTGTTGATCGACATCGGGGAAGACTTCGATGCGCTGCACGCGGAATTCCGGCCGTTCCGTGAGCGATTCGGTGTCGCGATCGAGAACCGCGGCTGAGCGATGCCGGCCCACAAACGTCTGTCCGTACACAACGTCACCTTCTACGGTGCTTCGTTGGTCGAGCTGGAACAGCACTGGGCGGCACTGGGCGTATCCCGGTTGAGCATTCTGGACAACCAGCTGCTCGATCCCGATTTCCCAAAGCTGCTGCAGCGCAACGACTACACCGTCGAAGCGATCTACCATCTTTTCGCCGGCGGCCGGCTGACCACCGACCCGCAGGCCGCGCGGGACACGCTGCTGCCGGTGATCGACGCCGCTGCTCACACGGGGGCGCGCATGGTCTACCTCCTCACCGGCGGCCGCGACAGCCTCACCTGGGGACAGGCCGCCGACCGTTTCTGCACCATGATCGCCCCCTGCGTGGCGCACGCCAAGCAAGCCGGTGTGGCGCTGGCGGTCGAGAACGCCTCCAGCCTCTACGCCGACCTGCATCTCGCCCATACCTTGCGCGACACCGTCACGCTGGCCGAGATGAGCGGGCTGGGTGTCTGCATCGACGTGTTTCACTGCTGGGCGGAAGGCGATTTCGAGGCGATGGTGCAGCGCGCCCTGCCGCGAACCGAGCTGATCCAGCTCAGTGATTACGTCCTGGGTGATCGTGCGCTGCCGGGCCGGGCGGTCCCCGGCGACGGCACAATTCCGATCGAAGGATTCGTCGCCAAAGCTCTTGCGAGCGGCTACTCGCATGGGTTCGACTTGGAGCTGATCGGACCCCGAATTGAGCAGGAGGGCCGTCTCGAATCCGCGCGGCGCGCCTGCGCAGTGGTCGGGGCAATGCTGGACAGATTGGGTGCGTGACAATGGCTTTCGGCGACGGTGCTGACGACGCGGCGCTACGTTCGGCATGGAGCGAATTCTGCGCGCAGCTGCAGCGGGCGGGTGAGCAGGTCTTCAAAGACGCCAACGCCACGTCGGGGGCGCAGCGGGTCGACGCATTCCGCTTTCTCACCCAGAACCTCGGCCAAGCCTTCGATCTGTCGCTCGAGACCCGCAACACCCACTACCCGGTGCTGCACACCTTCTGCGGCCCGACCCGCAAGCTGGGCGGTGACTGCGCCGACTTCACCTACCAGCAAGCCTGGATCGACGGGGAGTCGATCTACCGGCTGTCCGGCAACCGCGGTACCGCACGGTTTTTCAACGTCACCGTCCAGGGCGCGCGCGTGCCCGGCCCCGGCGTGCTGCACGAGCCCTTCGGCGACACACCGGAGGCCAACCTGTTCGGCCGCCAACTCAGCGTCGGCGACGACGGTGGATTCGAGATCTACATCGGTGGGCCCGAGCGTGGCCCCAACTGGCTGCCCACCACCGCACAGTCGCGAAAGCTGTTCATCCGTCAGGGATTCGACGGTTGGGACGAGCTTCCTGCGCAAATGCGAATCGAGCGGGTCGACATGGCCACCCCCAAACCGCTTCCCACACCCGAGACCATGGTCGAGGCCGTCGAATGGGCCGGCGATTTCGTGACCGGCCTGATGTCTGACTGGCCGGAGTTTCCATTCACCTACGGCGGCGTGGACGCCGAGCAGCCGAACACGTTTCCGCGAGTGGGCGCGACCGAGGCGGACAGCAAGCGGGGCCGTGCCGCCGCCAACATGTACTGGGAACTGGCACCCGACGAGGCGCTGATCGTCGAATTCGACGCCCACGACGGGCTGTGGATGTTCACCAATATGGGGGTCTTCTTCAACAGCATGGACTACCTCTACCGGCCGGTGAGCTACACGCCGAGCCGCACGAACACCGACCGCGACGGGCGCATCCGTCTGGTCATGGCTCATCGCGATCCGAACGTCCACAATTGGCTGGACACCCAGGGCTTTTCGCGCGGGAACCTGACCTACCGCCACATGCTGGACGGCGAACCCTCGGTGCTGGACACCAGAGTGGTCAAGCACGACAAGATCATGAGCGCGCTTCCACCGGACACCGCCACCGTGACCGCCTCCGAGCGCAGCGCCGCGATGTGGGAGCGATTCCGCGGCATTCGGCGCCGCTATGTCCTCTGAAGCGTGCCGGGCTTTGCCTCGATTGAAGTCACCGGCTCGATCGCCGACCGCGGGGGCGGCCGGTTGAACCCGAACTCTCGGTAGCGTTTTTCATCGTGGATCGGGATTCACGGGTTGGGGGAATAGGTAAGCGCGCCTCGCTGTTCGCATCTCACGTGACTGAACATGCCGAGTTGAGCCCGACAGATTGGGTGCGCGAACAGACCGAACGGATTCTGCAGCAAGGCACGACCGACGGGGTCGAGATCCTGGATAGGCCCGTCGTCTTGGTGACCACCACCGGAGCGAAGTCTGGCAAGCAGCGGTACGTACCCCTGATGCGCGTCGAAAAAGACGGGCGCTACCTCATGGTGGCTTCCAAGGGTGGTGCTCCCGCGCATCCGTCGTGGTATTTCAACGTGAAGGCCAACCCCGCTGTGACGCTGCAGGATGGCGACAAGGTTGTCGCACTGGTAGCGCGCGAGCTCGACGGGGACGAACGCGACGAATGGTGGCAGCGGGCGGTTGATGCCTACCCGCCATACGCCGAGTACCAGACCAAGACGACACGGCGGATCCCGGTCTTCGTCGTGGAATAGCCGCGGCTTCTCCACCCGACCAGAACGATCGCCTGCAACTAATTGGATTGTGCTGCAGTCGGTATCAAGGCCATCGGAGCAGCAGGACGTACCAACCGTACGTGTGATTCGCGCGCATCCGCTCGCCGAGATTGCGCTGCTCTCCGAGGACTCGACCGGTCCCGGATGAGGCGCGCCTAGCGCCGGCCGCGGCCTAGTTCGTAGTGTCATTGGTTATGACCGAGATCTCCGAAGACGAACTTGCCGGGCTGTCCGAATTCTCGCTGCTGTCCGAGAACGCCGAGCAAGCCGGCTTCACGGGTCCGCTGCCTGAGGTAGAGCGGGTCGAGACCGACACGGCAAACGGCCGGATCAGCGCGCTGCGCTTTGGCCGCACTCCCCCGCGGATCGTGTTTTTGCACGGAGGCGGCCAGAACGCACACACCTGGGACACCGTCATCGTCGGCCTCGGTGAGCCGGCGCTGTCCGTGGACTTGCCCGGCCACGGCCACTCGGGCTGGCGCGAGGACGGTGACTACTCGCCTCGGAACAACGCGGACGCCGTCGCGCCGGTGCTCCGAGAACTCGCACCGGATGCCGAGCTCATCGTGGGCATGTCGTTGGGCGGATTGACCGCGATCCGGGTGGGCGCGATAGCACCCGACCTGGTGCGCGAACTCGTTCTCGTCGACGTCACTCCGTCGGCGTTGCACCGGTATGCCGAGCTGACCACCGAGCAGCAGGGCACGGTGGCACTGGTCCAGGGCGAGCGGGAGTTCCCCAGCTTCCAGGCCATCCTTGACCTGACGGTCGCGGCGGCACCGCACCGTGAAGTCAAGGCGCTGCGCCGGGGCGTGTTCCACAACTCGCGCCGCCTCGACAACGGCAACTGGGCATGGCGCTACGACGGGATCCGCGTCGTTCCCGACTTCGGTGATTTGTGGAACGACGTCGACGGGTTGGCTGCACCCGTCACGCTGGTGCGCGGCGGCTCGTCGCCCTTCGTCACCGACGACGATGCGGCTGAACTCGCCACGCGTGCAACGCATTTCCGCAAGACGCACGTCGTCGAGAATTCCGGTCATTCGGTGCAAAGCGATCAGCCTCGCGCGCTGATCGACCTGCTAAGCGGGGTACTCGGCGCACGCTAAGAGTCTGCGGCTCCTACGGTGGTCGGATGACCTCAGCTGATCGTCCCGTTCGAATCGGTGTACAACTGCAGCCGCAGCACGCCCCCCACTACCGCCCCATCCGCGACGCCGTTCGCCGCTGCGAGGACATCGGGGTCGACGTCGCATTCACCTGGGATCACTTCTTCCCGCTCTACGGCGATCCCGACGGAGCGCATTTCGAATGCTGGACCGTGCTGGCGGCCTGGGCCGAGCAGACATCACGTATCGAGTTCGGCGCCCTGGTGACGTGCAACTCCTATCGCAATCCGGAGCTACTGGCCGATATGGCGCGCACCGTGGACCACATTTCCGAAGGCAGGCTCATCCTGGGCATCGGATCGGGCTGGAAAGAAAAGGACTACGACGAGTACGGGTACGAATTCGGCACGGCGGGTAGCCGTCTCGACGACTTGGCGGCCGCGTTTCCCCGGATCACGTCGCGACTGGCCAAGCTCAACCCCGCGCCGACCCGTAACATCCCGATACTGATCGGCGGCAAGGGTCCGCGGAAGACACTGCGACTGGTCGCCGAATACGGCGACATCTGGCACGGCTTCACCACCGTCGACACCTACCCGGCCGCAGCCGCCGTGCTGGACGAGCATTGCGCCGCCGTCGGGCGGGACCCGTCCACTATCGAGAGGTCAGCCGGTGTGGAGGACAACAGCGGCGTTCGCCGCGGCGAAGGCATCGACGGGTTGATCGCCAACGCCGAAGGCCTTACCGCCTTGGGAGTGACGCTGCTGACCATCGGAGTCAATGGTCCGGACTACGACCTCAGTGCGGCCGAGGAATTGTGCCGGTGGCGCGACAAGCGGTAGGCCGTCTAATTCGGGTTCGCCTTCAATTCATCTGCCAAACACCTTAACGAAGGCGCGAATACATGAGAGGCTTTGCACCGCTGATCGCTGGAGCGGGCTGAAAGAGACTGATGCCGAAGAAATATGGGGTCAAAGAAAAAGACCAGGTCGTCAACCACATCCTCAACCTGGTGCTGACCGGCAAACTGCGTAGCGGCGACCGGGTCGACCGCAACGAGATTGCCCTTGGCTTGGGCGTTAGCCGTGTCCCGATTCAAGAGGCACTGGTCCAACTCGAGCACGACGGCATCGTGTCGACCCGCTATCACCGGGGCGCATTCATCGAGCGGTTCGACGAAGCCACCGTCCTCGAGCATCACGAACTCGACGGCTTGTTCAACGGCATCGCTTCGGCGCGCGCAGCCACCAACCCCACACCGCGGATCCTGGGACAGCTCGACGCCTTGATGCGCGCGCTGCGCACCGCGAAGGATTCCCGGGTCTTCTCCGAAATCACTGCGGAGTACCGACGCACCGTCAACGACGAGTACGCGGGCCCGCGACTGCGGGCCACGATCCATGCCTCGCAGAATCTCATCCCCCACGCGTTCTGGATGAACGACCAGAACAATCGCGACGACATGCTGACGTACTACGAAGACGAAACGTCGGCAATCCAGCGGCGTGACCCGGAAGCCGCACGGGCGGCGTGCGTCGGCCGCTCCTACCTGATGGCGCAGACCATGCTGACCGAACTGTTCCGGCGCAGGGTCTTCGCCCCGCCCGACGACGCTCGCCAAGTGATCTCCGCCCCTCTTGTTGGCGTCCTGGCGGGGTCCGATGCGGTCCGCGGCGAGCCGTCGATGGCGCTTTAAATAGCGCTCTCATCGCGCCGAGTCGCCGTTCGCTCGATACCGTGGCCGTAATGAATCCGTGCGAAAGCCCGCGCGCGAAGCGCGGAGCCAAGCTGTTCGGACTGAGCGCGACGATTCTGATCGTGTGCAGCCTGGCGTTGGCCGGACCCGCGCTCGCCGATAAAAATCAATGCGCGCCGGGCGGCTCCGAGAGCGCGGCCGCCTTGCCGAAAGACCTGGCCACCATCAGCGGCGTCGGCCAGGACGACGACCACACGACGCCGACCGTCGAGCCGCTCAGCGCGATCAACGTCGACGCGTTGGGCCTGCGGACACCCGGCGTCCTGAACGTCGGCACCCTGTCGGATGCCCCGCCCTCCATCTGCGTCGACGCCACCGGCACCTTCAGCGGCTTCGACAATCAGCTGCTGACCGCCATGGCGAAAAAGCTGGGCCTGCAAGTCCGCTTCGTCAGTACGGATTTCTCCGCGCTACTGGCCCAGGTGGACTCCCGGCGTTTCGACGTCGGCTCGGCATCGGTGAAAGCCACTGCCGCCCGGCGTCGCACCGTCGGGTTCACCAACGGCTACGACTTCGGCTACTACGCGCTGATCGTGCCGCCCGGATCGCCGATCAAGAACTTCGGTGATCTCGCCGAGGGCCAACGCATCGGAGTCGTTCAGGGCACCGTCGAGGAGTCCTACGTCGTCGACGACCTGCACCTGCAGCCGGTGAAGTATCCCGGCTTCGCCACCGTCTACGCCAATCTCAAGATGCGTCAGCTCGATGCCTGGGTGGCGCCGGCAGCGCTGGCGGCCAACGTGATGCGTCCGGGCGATCCGGCGGTGGTCGTCGCGAATGCCTTCAGCCCCGGCGATTTCGTCGCCTATGCCGTTACGGACGATAACCCGCCGCTGATCGCCGCCCTGAACTCCGCGCTGGATGCCGTCATCGCGGACGGCACCTGGGCGAAGCTGTATTCCGCGTGGGTCCCCCGACCGCTGCCGCCGGGCTGGAAGCCCGGATCCAAAGCCGCCCCGACTCCACACCTGCCGGACTTCGCCGCGATCGCGGCCGGCAACCACCACAAACCGGTGGGTCCGGCGGCCCCGAAATCCATACTCGCGCAATTGGGCGACCAGTTTCTGGACTGGGATCTCTACAAGCAAGCCATCCCCGCTTTGCTCACGACGGGGTTGCCCAACACGTTGATGTTGACCAACAGCGCCGCCGTCATCGGGCTGGTGTTCGGAATGGTGCTGGCAATGGCAGGCATGTCGCAGTCACGCTGGCTGCGCTGGCCCGCGCGGGTCTACACCGATATCTTCCGTGGTCTTCCTGAAGTGGTGATCATCCTCATCATCGGGATGGGCGTGGGACCGCTGGTCGGCGGGCTGACGAACAACAATCCCTATCCGTTGGGCATCGCCGCGCTGGGGTTGATGGCCGCCGCTTATATCGGCGAGATTCTGCGCTCGGGAATTCAGAGCGTCGACCCGGGCCAACTGGAGGCGTCGCGCGCGCTCGGCTTCAGTTATTCGGCCGCGATGCGGCTGGTGGTAGTGCCACAGGGCATCCGGCGGGTGCTTCCGGCGCTGGTCAATCAATTCATCGCGTTGTTGAAGGGCTCCGCGCTGGTGTACTTCCTGGGCCTGGTCGCCCAGCAGCGAGAGCTGTTTCAGGTGGGCCGCGACCTCAACGCGCAAACCGGCAACTTGTCGCCGCTAGTCGCCGCGGGTCTCTTCTACTTGTTATTGACTGTTCCGTTAACGCATTTGGTGAACTACATCGATACCCGGCTGCGCCGCGGCAGTCCCACCGACGAGTCAGACGAATCTGCCACGATGGTCACCTCCACCCTCGGTCAGGGGATGACATGACCGCTGACACCGTAGGCTGGGCGTCAGTATCGTTGGAAGCCAGGGATATTCATAAAACCCTCGGCGGGAACAAGGTGCTGCGTGGCGTGACTTTCGAAGCCCCCGCCGGCACGACCGTGGCCGTAATCGGGCCGTCGGGCTCCGGTAAGTCGACGCTGCTGCGCGCCCTGAATCGCCTGTACGAGCCCGATAGTGGCGACATCCTGCTCGACGGACGGTCGGTGCTGGACGACGATCCCGACGGGCTCCGCCAGCGCATCGGCATGGTGTTTCAGAACTACAACCTGTTCCCGCATCTGAGCATCCTCAAGAACGTTGCGCTGGGGCCGCGCAAGTTGCGCGGGCTGTCCGCGGACGCGGCCAAGGAGCTCGCGCTGACTCAGCTGGAGCGAGTTGGCCTGAAGCACAAGGCCGGTGCCCGCCCCGGAATGTTGTCAGGAGGCCAACAACAACGGGTTGCGATCGCCCGTGCGCTGGCCATGGCGCCCCAGGTGATGTTCTTCGACGAGGCCACCTCCGCGCTGGATCCGGAAATGGTCAAGGGAGCTCTGCAGCTCATCGCCGACCTCGGCGCCGGCGGCATGACGATGATTGTGGTCACGCATGAAATGGGTTTCGCCCGCTCGACATCGGACACTGTCGTGTTCATGGACCACGGCAAGGTCGTGGAATCCGGGCCGCCAGAGCAGATTTTCGAGGCCGCTAAGACCGAGCGCCTGCAGCGGTTCCTGTCCCAAGTGCTTTGATGGGCTAAAAATAGTCGCTGTAGCTACCTCGTACGGCACCAATATCGGGTTAGACTGCCGACTTATGGCGGACAGCGACTCCACCGCGCCCGAGGTAACCGAGCTTGCGGAAGGCTTACACCGCGCGCTGTCCAAGCTGTTTTCGATACTGCGCCGCGGCGACCCGAGCGGGGTGGTCGCCGGCGAATTGACCTTGGCGCAGCTGTCGATCCTGGTCACGCTGCTCGATCAAGGCCCCATCCGGATGACGGACCTGGCCGCGCACGAACGGGTGCGGACCCCCACCACGACCGTGGCGATCCGCCGCCTGGAGAAGATCGGGCTGGTGAAGCGCTCTCGCGATCCGTCCGATCTGCGGGCCGTGCTGGTCGACATCACCCCGCGCGGGCGGGCCGTTCATGCCGAGTCGCTCGCCAACCGGCGCGCCGCCCTGGCCGCGATGCTCAGCCAACTCCCGGAATCCGACCTGAACCTGCTGACGAAAGCGCTGGCGCCACTGGAACGCCTGGCCTTGGGCGAACCGGCATCGGGCCCCGCAGGAGGAGAATCCCCCGCACGTAAGCGTGCGTGAAAGCACCTGTTTTCCAACGGCATTGGTGATGTCCGTAGACTGAAGCACATGCCAACTGCACTCATTACCGGTGCCGGCGGCGGTATCGGTTCCGCCATCGCCACAGCGCTGGCCCCGACGCACACGCTGCTGCTGGCCGGTCGACCCTCCGACCGGCTCGACGCCGTCGCCGAGCGGCTCGGCGCCACCACCTTCCCACTGGACTTGACCGATCTCGATGAGATCGAGGCCGCCTGCGAAATCGTGGACGAGCTCGACGTGCTGGTGCACAACGCGGGGGTGTCTGTCCCGGGCCGTGTCGCCGAGTCCCACGTTGACGAATGGCGCGCCACCTTCAACGTGAATGTCTTTGGGGCCGTGGCTCTTACGCTGGAGCTGCTGCCGGCCCTGCGCAGCGCCCGCGGTCGGGTGGTGTTCATCAACTCCGGGGCTGGGCGAGCGGTTTCACCGGGTATGGCCTCCTATTCGGCCAGCAAGTTCGCGTTGCGCGCGTTCGCCGACTCGCTGCGCGCCGACGAGCCGGGCCTGCGGGTCACCACGATATTTCCGGGCCGCACCGACACCGAGATGCAGCGCGAGCTCGTCGCATTCGAGGGCGGCGAGTACGACGCCGCCAACTTCTTGCGGCCGGAAACCGTCGCGGCGGCGGTCGCCCAGGCGGTGGCTACCCCGCCCGACGGCCACCTGCACGAGGTAGTGCTGCGGCCGGGCCGGTCGTAGTCGGCTCGCAGCCGGCTTTCACACGACCAGGTTGACCAGCCGGCCGGCGACCACGATCACCTTGCGAGGGGTGGCTCCGGCCAAGAACGCCTGGACCTTTTCGTCATTGAGCGCCGCGGCCTTGAGCGTGTCGTCATCGGCGCCGGCGGCAACCACCACCCGTCCCCGCACCTTGCCGTTGACCTGCACCGGGTACTCGACGGTGTCGTCGACGAGGTAGGCGGGATCTAGTTCCGGGAACGGGCCGTGCGCCAACGAGGTGGTGTGCCCCAACCGCGACCACAGCTCCTCAGCCATATGCGGGGCCAGCGGGGCCGACATCAGCACCAGTGGCTCGACCGCTGCCCGGGGCACCGCGTCGCGATACCCTTTGGTGAGGTGGTTGGTGTACTCGATCAGCTTGGCCGCCGCGGTGTTATTACGCAGGGCCGCATAGTCTTCCGCCACTCCCGCGATGGTGCGGTGCAGTGCGCGCAGGGTGCCGGTGTCCAGCTGCTGCTGCGCATCGTCCACCCGGATGTCGCCGGTGCTCTCGTCGACCACCAGCCGCCACACTCGCTGCAGAAAGCGGTGCGCGCCGATGACATCCTTGGTTGCCCAGGGGCGCGAGGCCTCCAGCGGGCCCATCGACATTTCGTACACCCGCAGGGTGTCTGCACCGTATTCGTCGCAGATCGTGTCGGGCGATATCGAATTCTTCAGGCTCTTACCGATTTTGCCGAATTCTTGGAAGACTTCGATCTCGCCGTCAGGTCCCGGAAGGAAGAACTTGCCGTCACGCTCGATCACCTCGTCGGCGGCGACGTAGGACCCGCGCTTGTCGGTGTAGGCAAAGGCCTGGATGTAGCCCTGATTGACAAGCTTGCGGTAGGGTTCGCGCGAACTGACGTGACCCAGGTCGTACAGAACCTTGTGCCAGAAGCGGCAATACAGCAGGTGCAGCACCGCGTGCTCGGCACCGCCGACGTACAAGTCGACGCCACCCGGATCCTGTGGACCGTGCTCGGCTGGCCGCGGGCCCATCCAGTAGGCCTCATTTTCCTTGGCGCAGAACCGTTCCGAGTTATGCGGATCGGTGTAGCGCAGCTCGTACCAGCAGCTGCCGGCCCACTGCGGCATCACGTTGGTGTCGCGGGCGTAGGTCTGCAGGCCATCGCCGAGATCGAGCTCGACGTGCACCCACTCGGTCGCTTTACCCAACGGCGGCGACGGTTCACTGTCGGCGTCGTCCGGGTCGAACGACACCGGCGCATAGTCCGGGATGTCGGGTAACTCAACCGGCAGTGCGGCCTCGGCCAGCGCATGCGGGCGTCCGTCGCTGTCGTAGACGATGGGGAACGGCTCACCCCAATACCGCTGGCGCGCGAAAAGCCAATCACGCAACTTGAATTCGACGCGCGCCCGGCCCCGACCCTCGGACTCCAGGCGGGCGGTGATCACTTCCTTGGCCGCCGTCACTTCCATTCCGTCGAGGTAACCGGAGTTCACCAGCACGCCGTCGCCGGCATAAGCGCCTTCCGAAATATCGCCGCCAGCAATAACTTCCACGATCGGAAGGTGCAACGCGTTGGCAAAGTCCCAGTCGCGCTGGTCGTGGCCGGGCACTGCCATGATGGCCCCGGTGCCGTACCCCACCAGCACGTAGTCGGCGATGAAGATCGGTACCGGTTTACCGTTGGCCGGGTTGGTCGCGTAGCTGCCCAAGAAGACGCCGGTTTTCTCCTTGCTCTCCTGACGCTCGAGGTCGGACTTTGCCCCGATCGCGCGACGGTAGGCAGCAACGGCTTCGCGCGGTGTGGCGGCTCCGTCCGTCCAACTGGGGTCGACACCGTCCGGCCAGGCGGTGGCGACCAGGTCGTCTACCAGCTCATGTTCGGGTGCCAGCACCAGATAGGTTGCGCCGAACAAAGTGTCGGGGCGCGTGGTGAAGACGTCGATATCGACGATGTCGCCATGCGTCGTCGTCGTCGTCGAGAACGACGCCTCCGCGCCGGTGGAGCGGCCAATCCAGTTGCGTTGCATGGCCTTGACCTGATCCGGCCAGTCCAGTAGGTCGAGGTCGTCGAGCAACCGGTCGGAGTAGGCGGTGATTCGCATCATCCACTGCCGCAACCGCTTCCGGAATACCGGGAAGTTGCCGCGGTCACTGCGCCCGTCGGAAGTGACCTCTTCGTTGGCCAGCACCGTGCCGAGCCCGGGGCACCAATTCACCATCGAGTCGGCCCGGTAGACCAGTCGGTGGCTGTCGATCACGTCGGCGCGCTCCCCCGCCGACAGCGTCGCCCAGTCCCGGCCACCGTCGACACGGCGGGCACCGGAGTCGAATTCGGCGATCAACTCGGCGATCGGACGGGCCTTGTCGGCCGCGGCGTCGAACCACGCGTTATAGATCTGCAGGAAGATCCATTGCGTCCACTTGTAGAACTCGACGTCGGTGGTCGAGAACGTTCGCCGACTGTCGTGGCCGAGGCCCAGCCGGCCCAGCTGTCGGCGGAAGTTGACGATGTTCGCCTCGGTCCGGGTCCGCGGATGGGTGCCGGTTTGCAGGGCGTACTGTTCGGCGGGCAGCCCAAAAGCATCAAAACCCAAGGCGTGCAGGACGTTACGGCCCATCATCCGGAAGTAACGGGCGTACACGTCGGTCGCGATATAGCCCAGCGGATGTCCGACGTGCAGTCCGTCGCCCGACGGATACGGGAACATGTCCTGCACGAACAGTTTGTCGTCGGGCACCGGTAAACCGTCCGTCGGAGCCAGTGATCCGACCGGGTTGGGCACGTTGAATGTCCCGAGCCGCGCCCAGTTGTCCTGCCAGGTGCCCTCAATACGGCCGGCGAGCTCCGCGGTGTAACGGTATTGCGGCGCGTCGGACTCCGTCGGGGCACCCGCAGGGTTGCTCCGAGACGAAGCGGTCGGCGATTGGGTCACCTGAACAGCGTATAAGGACGGTCTTGGCGGGCCCGCCGGCCACAGGTTGGTAAAGGTTGCATTGCGCTCGGGTCAGGGGTTCATCCCAGCTCTATTTCGGACCTGTCCTGGGGTTTGACCTCTGGTTACAGTCAGCCTCTATACGTGCGGATGCTGGTGGACCAGCCATTCGGAAGGACCGACAGAGATGACTCAGATCGCCGCCACCCGGCGCGTAATCGCAGGCGGTTTCGCCGCCAGTGTGATCGGGTTCGCGCTATTTTCGGCTGCTACGGCTTCGGCCGATCCGCTGGTTCCCGTGCCGCCAGGTCCTATCGTCCCGGTGCCGGCAACGCAGTACATCCCGGCGGGTCCGAGTACGCCCAACAGCAACCGGTTCGTCCCCACCCCGCCGGCCGCCAATCCGTTCGCGCCGCCGAGCCTCGCCTCCGCACCCGCGGCGCCGAACGCTGCCGCGGTGCCTAACGCCGCCGCCGTCCCTAACGTCGCTGCGGCGCCCAACGCTGCTGTGGCGCCTGGCGTCGCTGCGGCTGCGCCGATGCCGCAGACGGTCACTCCCGCGGCCTCGGGAACGCTGCGCGACTATTTCCAATCGAAGGGCGTCAAGCTAGAGGCGCAGAAGCCGCAGGAATTCAAGGCGCTCGACATCACGCTGCCGGTGCCTGCGCGCTGGACCCAGGTGCCCGACCCCAATGTGCCCGACGCGTTCGCGGTGATCGCCGACCGGCAAGGCAGTAGCGTCTACACATCAAACGCGCAGGTCGTGGTCTACAAGCTGGTCGGCAACTTTGATCCCAGAGACGCCATCTCGCATGGCTACGTCGACAGCCAAAAGCTGCTGGCCTGGCAGTCCACCAACGCATCGATGGCCGATTTCGACGGTTTCCCGTCCTCGGTCATCGAGGGCACGTACCGCGAAGGCGACATGACGCTGAACACCTCGCGGCGTCATGTCATCGCGACGTCGGGCCACGACAAATACTTGGTGTCGTTCTCGGTGACCACCGACCGGGCGGTGGCCGTCGCGGACGCGCCCGCCACCGACGGCATCATCAGCGGGTTCCGGGTGGCCGCACCCGGGGCCCCCGCCGCGCCCGCCCAGGCTCCCACCGCCGCGCCCGTCGCGGTTCCGCCCCAGGCACCGGCTGCCGCACCCGTCGCGGTTCCGCCGCAGGCCCCCGCTGCCGCACCCGTCGCGGTTCCCCCGCAGGCCCCCGCTGCCGCACCCGCCGGGGTTCCCGCGCAGACGGCAGTACCCAACCAGCTGCCCTCCCCGCAGCCCAGGCCCAACCTGTTGGCCCTCGTGCCAGGACTGCCGCCCCTGCCGAACTTCAGTAACCTGGGGCGCTAATTCGGCACCGACACAAGCGCTGTGGAACCCGGCGCGCGGATCGATGACCGGGCTCGTATTGTGAGGCCATGTTGATCGCGGGCGTGGTGTGCGTGTGTGCGGCAATGGCTTCGGCCGGGTTCGGGACTTGGTCGCTATCGCACAACCACACCGTCGATGCCACTCAACTGGCGCTGCGCGCCATGGCCCCGACACAGCTCGCGGCCGCGGTGATGCTGACCGCCGGCGGTGTGGTGGCACTCGCCGCATCCCCGCACACGGCTTTGGTGGTGCTGATCGTCTGCGTGGCCGGCTCGCTTGGCACGCTGGCCGCCGGCTCATGGCAGAGCGCACGCTTCGCCCTGCGCCGGGAAGCAACAGCACCCGCCTGCGTCGGCCAGTGCAGCGCCTGCACCCAGACCTGCCACTGACGGATTCACGCCGGCGCGACGTCGTGCGGTAAACCACCATGCTGATGCGCCTGTCGACGATCCTCGATCCATTCCTGCTGGCATTAGCCGGAACCGTGGCGCTTGCCGCCGTCCTCCCCGCCCACGGAGCGGCCGCCGACGCCGCGTCGATCGCCGCGAAGTCCGCAATCGCGCTGCTGTTCTTCCTGTACGGCGCCCGCCTGTCGCCGCAGCAGGCCTGGCACGGCGTCCGGCAATGGCGATTGCACCTGCTCGTGCTGGCCACCACGTTCGTGCTTTTCCCGCTGCTCGGGCTGGCCGCCCGGGCGTTGGTGCCCGCAGTACTGACGAGCGACCTCTACCACGGCGTGCTGTTTCTGTGCCTCGTCCCGTCGACTGTGCAGTCGTCCATCGCTTTCACTTCGATTGCGCGGGGCCATGTTTCGGCCGCCATCGTCAGCGCGTCGTTGTCGAACATCCTCGGCATCGTGCTGACGCCACTGCTGGTGGTGCTGCTGATGGACACCAGCGGCGCCATCCGGGTGGACGGTAGTTCGATCCGCGACATCGTGGTACAGCTTTTGCTGCCGTTCGGCGCCGGCCAGCTGGCGCGGCCATGGATCGCGGGGTTGATCACCCGTTACGCGGCGCTGCTCAAGGTCGTCGACCGGGGGTCCATCCTGCTGGTTGTGTACACGGCGTTCTCGATGGGCGTGGTGCAGGGCATCTGGGTCAGTGTCGACGTCTGGCGATTGATCTTGGTTTCCCTCGTTGCGGCGGTGCTGTTGGCCGTGGTGCTGGCCGTCACCACCGTGATCGGCCGAGCGGCGCGGCTGGACCGCGGCGATGCGATTGTGCTGCTGTTCTGCGGTTCGAAAAAGAGCCTGGCGTCCGGGCTGCCGATGGCGCTGGTGTTATTCCCCGCCGCCACCGTGGGCCTGACCATGTTGCCCCTGATGATCTTCCACCAGATCCAACTCGTGGTGTGCGCGGTGATTGCCAGCAGGCTCGCGCGGGAGGCCGACGAGACGTCGTCGCAGTCAGCGACGGCGGAGGTGGGGGAGGAGACCTAGTTTCGGCTGACGTCGATCGGGTGGGTGGCAAGCAGCGATAGCGGCATCGGCTGCCGGCGCAGGACCTGCCCCCACAGGTCCTCCTTGCCCCCGACGAGAACGTCAGATGGCAACGCCGACAACACAATCCAGTCGTCGCGTTCGATCTCACCTTCGAGCTGACCGATGGTCCAGCCCGAGTACCCGGCGTAGATCCGGACACCCTCGATCAGCGGTGCGATCAAGTCGGGCTCGGCGTCCAGATCGACCATCACGATTCGACCGGCCACGTGCCGTAAGCCGGGCACGCCTTGGGGATCGGCGCCGACCCGCAACGCCGCCAGACACAGGGCCGCGTCGCGCTTCACCGGCCCACCGATGAACATCGTCTTGGGCTTGACGGCGAGTTTGGCCCACTGCGGCAACACGTTGTAGACCGCGGTCTCGCTGGACCGGTTGAGCACCACGCCAAGCGTGCCGCCATCATTGTGCTCGACGATGTAGATGACGCTGCGGCGAAATGTCGGTTCGAGAAGGTCGGTGTTGGCAAGCAGCAAAGTACCCGCACGCACCCGCTGGGCAGCGGGTGCGATGTAATCTTCGGGATCTTCTGGCGGCGGCATCAATCCATCATCGCACTCCCGTAGCATCGCTCGGCGCAAACAAACGCCAGCTGTAAATATTTGTACTGTTACTACGACAACGTCGAGTATGACGGCCCGTGTCCAGCCAAAATCGTGGAAGTCGGTTCTGTGTTCCAAACCCGAATGCGATCGCGCGCATCTGTCGAACTCTGGCAGACGGTGCGCAGCCTGCCAGATTTCTGGCGGCTGATTCAGCTGCGCATGGCGAGTCAGTTCGGCGATGGGCTCTTTCAGGCGACGGTGGCCGGGGCGCTGCTGTTCAATCCGGACCGCGCGGCCGACCCGCTGTCGATCGCGCGCGCATTCGCGGTGCTGTTCTTGCCCTATTCGCTGCTGGGACCCTTCGCCGGAGCGCTGATGGACCGCTGGGACCGACGCTGGGTACTGGTCGGCGCCAACCTGAGCCGCCTGGTGCTGATCGTCGCGATCGGCACGATTCTGGCGGTGCGGGCCGGCGAGCTGCCGCTGCTGTTAGGGGCGCTGCTCGCCAATGGCTTTTCGCGATTCGTGGCCTCCGGCCTCTCGGCATCGCTGCCGCACGTGGTGCCGCGCGAAAAGGTGGTGACGATGAACTCGGTGGCCACTGCCGGGGGCGCCATCGCGGCCTTCTTCGGCGCCAACTTCATGCTGATACCCCGCTGGTTCGTCGGCGGTTCCGACCGCGGCGCGTCCGTCATCATCTTCATGACCTTGATTCCGGTGTCGGTCGCGTTGCTGCTGTCGCTACGGTTCGGCCCTCGGGTGCTCGGGCCGGACGATACCAAGCGCGCGATCCACGGATCGGCCGTCTACGCAGTGTTTACCGGGTGGCTGCACGGCGCGCGGACGGTGGTGTCCACGCCGACGGTCGCTGCCGCCCTGTCGGGCTTGGCGTCGCACCGGATGGTGGTGGGCATCAACTCGCTGCTGATCCTGATGCTGGCGCATCACACGAAGAACCCGGCGGTCGGTGGCTTGGGGATCGCGCTGCTGTTCTTCGCCGCGTCGGGGCTTGGCTCCTTCCTGGCGACCCTGCTGACCCCACCGACGGTGCGCCGCTGGGGGCGCTACGCGGCCGTCAACGGTGCGCTGGTCGCGGCCGCGCTGATTCAGCTGGCCGGGGCGGGGCTGATGCTGCCGGTGATGGTGGCGTGCAGTTTCTTCCTCGGTGTGACCGGCCAGATGATCAAGCTGTGCGC
The DNA here is from genome assembly GCF_052566995.1 of Mycobacterium sp. Dal123C01. Classification (NCBI taxonomy): domain Bacteria; kingdom Bacillati; phylum Actinomycetota; class Actinomycetes; order Mycobacteriales; family Mycobacteriaceae; genus Mycobacterium; species Mycobacterium sp. Dal123C01. The sequence continues at coordinate 1,272,744 of NZ_CP199580.1, forward strand.
CGACTCGGCGATGCAGATGGACGTCGACGACGCCCTGCGCGGCCATGTGTTCGCGGTGCAGGATGCGCTGTTCTGGGTCTCGTTCATCGTTGCGATCACGGTGGCCGCGGTGTTGATCCCCGCCGACGGGTATGCGCCCACGTTCGTGCTGTTCGGATCGGGGTTGTATCTGCTCGGACTTGTCGTGCACAGTGTCGTCGGCCGGCGCGGTCAGCCGGTAACTAGCCGCTAAGGAGGTCATGATGGCGGATTCCGGGCCGATGGTGGCCGACCTGCGGGCCGAAAGCGACGATCTCGACGCGCTGGTGGCGCCGCTTGCCGCCGAACGCTGGGCCGCCCCGACGCCTTCGCCGGGGTGGACCGTCGCCCATCAGATCGGGCACCTGTTGTGGACCGATCGGGTCGCCCTGATCTCGGTCACCGACGAGGCGGGGTTCGCCGAGGTGCTGGCCGGCGCGATGCAGGACCCTGTCGGCTTCGTCGACGCGGGTGCTGAAGAACTCGCGGCGACGGCGCCGCCTGAGCTGCTGAGCGATTGGCGGGCCACCCGGCAGCGGCTGCACGACGCGCTGCTCACCGCGGCTGAGGGTCGAAAACTGCCGTGGTTCGGGCCACCGATGAGCGCGGCGTCAATGGCTACCGCACGGTTGATGGAGACCTGGGCGCACGGGCTTGATGTCGCCGACGCGCTCGGCGTCAAACGGCCGCCCACCGAGCGGCTGCGCTCGATCGCCCACCTGGGGGTTCGCACCCGCGACTACGCGTTCGCGGTCAACGAGTTGGCTGCGCCGTCCGAGCCGTTTCTGGTCGAGCTGCGCGCACCCGCCGGCGACACCTGGTCCTGGGGTCCGGCGGATGCCGCGCAGCGGGTAAGCGGCGCTGCCGAGGACTTCTGCTTCTTGGTCACCCAGCGACGTCCACTGAACGCCCTCGATATCACCGCGCACGGGCCCGACGCGCAGCGCTGGCTGGAGATCGCGCAGGCCTTCGCCGGCCCGCCCGGACCCGGGCGATGAGCGCGTAAGCGCGAGGAGAGCCGGGGCCATCCACTCAAGCCCCGGGCGATAAGCGCTAGGGGAGCGTCGCGACCTATTACGTTTCGTCGGTCCGATCGCCGCCGACGACGACACGGGCACGGGTCACGTCCTTGTCGGCCTGGCCCTCCTTGCCGTGCCCCAGCATGCCGGCCGGCGACATCGGCATCGCCGAGCCGCCCATCCCGGTTCCCGTCGGAGAGGTGGGACCGCGCACTTCGGCGGCATTGAGCACGCCAGCGCGAAGGCTGGTCGGTCTGCCGCCGGCCTCCGGCTCAAAGCTGCTGGTCGGACGGGTGTAGCTGGTCAGCCCGGCGCCCGGGAAGCCACCACCCGCACCCACGCCGCCGCCTCCAGCCCCTCCGCCAAGCGGACCGGTCGCCCCGGCCAGAAAAGGCTCGGCGGCGGCGCCGGCCGCTCCCGCATTGCCTCCGCCCGCCGACGAAAACGCGCTCGTCATCGACTGGAGCAGCCCCTGCGGCATGCTGGCCATCCCTTGGAACGCATCCATCGGGGCCTTGACGGCCTGCTGCAGCGGTTCCATCACGCCGGAGATCATTTGCATCGGCGTCTGCATCAGTGAACTGAGCTGGCTGCCGCCCTCGGCGGGCGCGGACGCTGCCTGCCCCGCACCCTGCGTCGCCTGACTCGATACCTGCGTCGCGCCGTTCATGCCGGCCTGGGCCGCCGCCTGACCCACGGCCGAGGCCGCCGCCGCCGGGCCGGCAGGAGAAGCGCCCATCGGCGCGATCGGCGGGGGAACGGCAAGCGCCGCAACGAGTGCGGCCAGCGCGCCCGAGTAGGTCCAACCGATGCTCGAGTTGTGCGGCCAGTGCTCGCCGAAGTACTCGCCATCCCGCTCGATCATGCCGCCAGTGTTTTGACCGAAAAAGTTGGTGTCGGACAATCCTTGCCATTCAAACCGGTTGGTCACCGACACCACCGACGGGATGACCGACGACCGCGCGATCATGAACGCCTCCACGGCGGCCGTGGTGACGCCAATCTTCTCCGCGGTCCAGCCCACCAGCGTTTGCAGTCCGGCATTGAGCCCGGTCGAGGTAACCATCGAAGCGAGTGCACCCACGCCCTGCCACTGCGCCGCCGTGGCCAGAGCGTTGACGCTGGAAAGACCGGCCGCCAGTTCCTTGTTCGTGGTCTCGGTAATCCAGACCGCATTGTTGGCGAGCACCGAAGCCGGATTGCCAGCCTCGAAGATCGCAGCGATTCCCTCGGGGGGACCGTTGAATCTGGGATCAGGCATTGTTCTTTACAACGTTGTTTACAACGCGTTCGCGGCGGCGTTGGCCGCGTCGACGGCGACGTTAGTGACAGACGCCAGGCCTTGCGCGCCTGAGAACGCGGACCGCTGCCCGGCGTGCTCGGACGCGGTCGCCAAGTAGGCCGCACCGGCCGCGTTAAGCGCGGCGGCGAATTCCACCGAGTCGGCGTCCGGCGCCATTGGCAGTACGCCGGTCAGCGCTGCCGCGCCGGCGGCGGTCGTTGCCGACATTTCCTCGCTGATCGCACCTTCTGTGGCCGACGACAAGTCGACGGCGCCCGGCACCATTCCAAAGATCCCAGTCATTTTGCCCTCCGTATTTTCAATGCCCGGATGCATCCGTAGGGGGATACCCCCTTTGGCTGGCTCCCCACCAGGCAAGTTGTGCCCGCCGATAACACGCGGAATGGACCGATTCTATGGTGGCCGCTGGCAGGTGTCGATTCACCTTTTCTGACGCCCCATCCGCAAGCCGAAGATCGGCCTATTCCGGCGTTCCTACCAGCACGCCTTCGATCGCTCCGTCGGTGGTGACGAGCAGCCCGCGCCCCTGCGGGAGTTGCTGAGCGCCGACCCTGCCGAACACCTTTACCATCGCCGGGTCGTTGTCCATGAATAGCGTGGGCGCCCGCGAACTGGTCATCTTCTGCAGGAATGGATTGGTTATGGAGATACCCGCCCAGTTTCCGGGCAAGCGCGAGGCAATCACGTGCAGGCCAATCTCGCGACTGCGTTCGATCAAGCCCCACAACGGCGCGCTGGCAGCAGCCTTGCCGATCGCGCCGTGTTGACGGAGTTCCTGCTCGTCGTCAATCAGAACGAAATGGTGTGGACCTTCCCACGTGCTTCGGGTCAGCAATTCCTCTTGGCTCAGACCCGAGGGGGGAAGACGGTCGCGCATCATCGCCGCCAATTCCTCGATCACGGCATCGATATCGTCGGCGGTATAGGCGTATGCCCGCACATGCGGTCCGCGAATTTTGCCAATCAGCGATGTCTTGGGATCGATGATGGTGATCTGCGCCTGCTCGGGAGTGAACCGGCTCATCACCGCCTGTCCGAAGGCAGCCAGGGTCGTGGTCTTGCCGCACCCCTGGCGGCCCAGCACCAACATGTTGGGCACCACGCGGGTCGGCAAATACGTTGGCTGCAAAGCGCTTTCACCGATAGCGAAGGGAACGTTGAACGGGTCCGACGCGACATCGGTCTCCGTGAACGCGGCGACGATCTGGGCCAGCTCGATCCGTTCGGGCAGTCGCGCCAACTTCTCCAGCCGGCCGACACCGGTCACCTCGGCAATGACGGCGCCGAGTTGCCGCGTCGTCACCCGTTCACCGGCGGCCGTCGTGATCTCCGGCACGCCGATCAGCAACTCGTGGCCTTCCCGGGTAACCCCGAATCCGGGCCGGTCCAGTGTGTTGCGGGCGGCTTTTCGGCGCTCGAGGCCTTCGCCCATCTGGGTTTCGTCGGGATTGCTCAGCCGCAGTTGGATACGGGCGTTCGACACGTTGACCAGCGCCTGCTTCTGCCCGACCAGCCACGCCGTGGCAGTGGTCGCAACGTGGACCCCGTAGGACAGGCCCTGGCGGGCGATCGTGACCAGGCGGTCTCCCATCGCCGAGTCCTTGTCGTACAGGTCGCTGAAGTTGTCGACGACGAGGAAGACATCGCCGAACTTGTCGGCGGGATCGGTGCCGCCTTCCCGCTCGGTCCCGAACCGTCGTTCCCGGAATTCGGATATGTCGATTTGGTACTGCTTGAAAGCCGCCTCCCGCGCCAGGATCAGGCCCTCGATCGACGCGACGGTTCGCGACACGCCCTCGTTGTCCGTTTGGCTGACAACGGACGCCACGTGCGGCAGATCTTCGACCGGATACAGCGAGGCGCCGATGCAGAAAAACGTGACCCGTTCGGGCCGGTACATTAACGCCGCCGACGTGATCAGCGACATCAACGTCGTCGACTTTCCGCGTTGGGCGGTCGCCACCACCATGATGTTGTCCATCTCGGCGTCGACGGTGTACACCCGCTGGGCGTGGTCTTCCGGGATGTCGACCACCGCGACCGGGAACACCAGGCCCGGGTTCTGCCCGTAGTCGACATACCACGGCTTGCGCCGCCAGCTGGCCACCAGCATGTCCATCGGCTCACTGACTTCCAAAGGCGGAAGCCAAATTTGGTGGGGTGGGCGCGCGCTGTGCGCCATCAGCGACTCGCGGATGACGTCGACCAACTTCTTCTTGCGGAACCCGTCGGAGTGGTACAGGAACTCGTCGGGCTCCTCGGGTTCGTCGGCGACGGCGAGCGCTTCGCTGTCCGCCTCGGTGAGCGGCTGGTACGCCCAGGTCAACGAGCGCGGCTGGGAAAAGCTCATGGCCACCGTTTTGTTCACGTTGACCACCCGCTTGGGCACCACGAACGGAGCCGATACATAAAAGCACCGGAACTGCTCCAGGTCGCGTGGCCCTACTTTGAGTAGCGCGTACCCGTTCTCCTTCGACGGAAGATGCAGTGCTGCGTCGCTACCGATCACATCGCGGGAGTCCTCCGCGGTCTCGGCGCGCAGTGCGACCCGAAAAGCGATGTTGCTCTTGACCTTACTGAGTGACGACAGATCCAACCGCTGACCGCCGAGGGTGAAGAAGACGTTGCAGCCACGGCCCTCTTGCCCGATATGGATGACCAGATCGATCCATTCCGGATGATGAATGAACAACTCGAGATATTCGTCGATGATCACCAGCAGAATCGGTACCGGTTCCAGATCCCTTCCGGCGAGCCGCATCTCTTCGTATTCGTTCGCATCACGCGCCCCGGCTTGGTTGAAAAGCCGGTAACGGCGGGCGATCTCGCCGTTGACCGCCTTGCGCATCCGCTCGGCGAGGTGCCGGTCGTCCTTGCCCAGGTTGGACAGCGAACCTGCGACGTGAGGAAATCCCTGTAGGTCTTGGGCCGCCGATTCGAATTTCATGTCGACGAATATCACGATGAACGTCTCGGGGGAGTGCGTCAACGCGATCCCAGTGCACAGCGACAGGAAGTATTCCGACTTGCCGGAACCGGATGTCCCGATCACCACCGAGTGGAACCCGAAACCGCCAAAGTCCTTGGCGCGCAGAATAACGTTCTGCAGCTCGCCGCCCTGCTTGACGCCCACGGGCATCATCGCCCATTTGTGGTCGCCACGACCGCGGCTCTCGCCCCAGAGCCGGTCGACGTCCAGCTCTCGGGGGTCGCTGATCCCCAGCGCGCGTAGCAATTCGCCGCCCTGGCTGTCGGTCTCCGAGAGTTCCCCGGCGCTCATCGGGGCCCAGCGGGCGAGCGCTCTCGCGTACCGGTTGGCGGTGCTCTCGGCGAGCATGTCGGCGACGGCATAGAACGTGCCGCGGTGCGTCAGTCTGCCCTCGCGTAGACCGAAACGCTCACTTACGTCGGCGAATCCGACACCCAACCCGGCCCGGGTGGCCAGCCGCAATACGGTGATGCCGGCCATGCCCTTCTGCCCGGTGACGCCCTCCCATTGCTCGGGGGTGCCGACGTTGTCGTCGACGATCACCCAGTGCGGTCCCAGTGCCAGGCCGGTACTGGACTCCATCGGCGATGGCATTGAGGTCGGGCTCATCCCGGCCGGTGGCGTCCAAGGTCCACGACCCTTGCGGTGCAGCTCGGCGTCGAGCGCCTCTTCCAGCTCGGTAGGGGAGGTGAACACCAACCGGCGCAGACCGCAGGCGTCGAACATCTCGTCGTGCTGGTTGTGCGGCAACCACACCAGCCACGACCACAACTCGGGATGCCGGGTAACCACCATGACTTTGAGATCGCTGGGACTGTGGTAGACGGCCAGCGAGCACAGCATCGAACGGGCAAGGCTATGCAGCTCGCTCGGATCGTCGCCGATGAAACTGAAGCCGGGTTTCGCGCGCAGGCTCAGGACCTTCCCGATCCCGCGGATCTTGCTCTGCTCGAGGATGAAATCGCGTAGCGCGCCACCAGTTACCGGCTCGAGCTCTTCGCCGATCGGAACGTCGGGCCACTGCAGCGACACCGCCGATTCGCTGGCTTGCTGGATGCCGATCCCCAGGCGGACTTCGAGAAAATCCGGGTCGGCGGCACGCCGCTCCCACATCCGCGGCCCACCGATGACGGTGTCCAGCTGCTGCGGGTCGCCATGCACGAACAGCTGGCTGCGTCGCTGATACTGGGCGGCACGTTGCACCTCGTCGCGGTCCTCGTCGAGTTGGCGCAAATAGGTACGGCGCTGTTTCTCTTGCTCGCCCCAGCTGATCCGGCGCCCGCGCCCGAGGCGCCCACTGAACATCAGGGTGCCGAACCCGACCAGACCGATCATCGGGAAGAAGCCCGACTGCAGGGATCGAATCCCCGACGCATACATCACGACCAGGGTGCCGATGATTCCGACGAGCAGCGCGGGAACCGCGATCATCAGCAGGATGTTGCGGGGCTCACGCTCGGGCAATGCCAGCGGTGCGGCGACTGCGATTCGCACCGGCGGAACATTCGGCGGTGGCTTGCGGCTGCCACGAACGAAACCTCTTTTGGACATCGTTGATTAACCCCCGCCTGCCAATTCGTTGAGATCGGGAATCGGCGCCACCGCACCGCCGCCGGAAATAGCGTCACGCGCCACCAAGGCCGCATCCCGGCCAATCGCCGGCCCGACTGCGAAGGTACGGACGATCGGCCAGGGCGCTTGCACGGCCAGCCGCGGATCCAGGCCCAGGGCCTGCAAAGTCGGGTGATCGGACTGAATCCCGTATCGAACACCCTGCGGTGAAATCCAATACAAGCTTTCCCGGCTGTCGGCCGTCGCGACGCCGCTGGTTGTCGTCACGAAGTTCGCCGCACCCGGAAGCATCAAGGTCTGTTGCGCCTCAGCGGAATTGGGGTCGCGGTCGTCGCGGACCAGATGAACCACACGGGGATCCATGCCGATCGGAATAGGCAATCCGCGGCCGGTGAAGATCGTGATCCGGGCCTGTGGGTCACCGGATTGCTTCGCCCAGCCCACGCATGTCACCGGATTTGCCGATGTGTCAACAAATTCCAATTTCTCCGACGGATAGTAGTCGACATCGAGCACATCGACCACCGGGATTTGAATCAGCTTGTCGGGCGCAACCAGAGTGGGTGTCGTCGAGCCCTCCGAATCCGCGGTCCGCAACAAGTCCGCGACGAAGCTGGTGATTTTCTGCACGCCGTCTGGTAGTAGGACATAGAAGCCGTTGACCGTGCCGCTTGCGTCGCGGGTTTGCAGCACCCTGCCCACAATGGACCCCGGCAGCCACCGCGACGGCGACCCGCGACCCGGAATCGAGGGCAGCGCAATAGGTTCCGTTGACGGCATCGCATCAAAGAGCGCGTTGGAGATTTCGATCGGGTACGTCACACCGGGATCGAGACCGAGGTTGAACGTCACCGATCGGTCCGCCGGGTCGATGCGGGACCGTTGACCCCGCCACACCACATACGTTGCGCCCTTGTGGGTTGCCAGGATGGCCTGCTTCGGGCCCATCGGCTCCGACCGACCGACGGGGGAGAGCTGACCGGCGATGGAGGTCACCAGTGGAGCGGTTCCGCTTCCACGGGTGGCTCCCCCGGTTTGCGAGGTGTCGCAGACCGACCACGCCGATTCAGCGCTCGCTGTGACCGGCAAGCTATCCGGTGCACCGGGAATGCCGATGATCGGGCCGGTCGGGTACTTTGCGATCTCGCTGGCTCTGACCCACGTTGGGGCGCCGGCACTGCCGACCGCCAACCGCGCCGAGGTCAGGTTGAGCGCGGGGTAGAGCCGTCCGTTGATCTTTGCGTAGACCGCGCCGGTGTCACGGTCGCCGATGATCGACGATTGGCCGACCAGCCCTGAGGGCTTCATGACGTGGAGCAGCGCCATCCAGCCGACGCCGATGACGACGAGCACGATCGACAGCGCCACGGCCGCTTGCTGTTTGCGGTCGTCGTGCTTCATCCGGACCGAGAACCTGGTGATCGCAGCGCGCAGCCGCCGGTTGTAGAAAAGGTGCCCCGAATTCTGGTCCCGGTTGGACAGATTGAGTGGCACGGTCATTCTCCTTTCGGCGGTCGAGGCAGAGGTCCTGCATCGACACCGACATCAGTGCAGTTCGCCGCCGTACCTTGCCCGGTTCTCGGCTTCTGCCTCGTCCCGAAGAGCTGCGATAGCGAGGTTCAACCTGTCAGCCAGTTCTGCGTGGGCGTAGCCGGTCATCACGCCCGGATGCAATGTCAACTCGACCAGCTTGCCGTCGGAATTTGCCACGGCGCGAATATCCCCCAAGTCCACGCTGTACGTCACCGTCTCGGCCTGCGCGACAAGAGCTTCCCACTTGTCGGCCGCCTCGCTCAGTTCACGTAGAACCGACTCGACGAGATCTCGGTCTTTCAGGTCGCTCTGTTCGTTGCGACCGCCCGATCCCGACACCATGTCAGTATCATCGACCCCTCCAACCAGCGTCAATTCACGATTTTGGGGGTTGAGCGGCATGCGCTGGATTACTGCGACGGCTCCGTGCTCCACTGGCTGCCCAGCGGCTCGTCGAGCTTCTGGAACCAAGCCAAGTGATAGTTCGCCGATGTCGCGTCGCCAGCCACGCTGCTTTCGGTAGCGGCCAACAACAGGCAATTGAGCAGGAGAGCGGGTTCGGCATCCGGATACTGGTTCAGGAGCTGGTAGCGCGCGGTGTCGAGATGCACGCGCAGCAGGTCGGCTTCCTCCTCCACGACACCGGTACCCGCAGTGGCGGCCCTGGCCAGCGTGTGCACCAGCCGCGGTAGTCCGTCGCGCCAGTGCGTGACTCGACCCAGCTCCCATCCCAGATCTTCCACCGCCGGCAGCTCGCGGGCCTGCACCGAGGGTTCCGTCTCGGCGAAGTCTGCCGGCCGGCCGGCCGGATCGCCCGGGGTATAGGTCGCGGTCTGCGTCGCCTCGCCGAGCAGCGCGGAGGCTTTGCCGATGTGCCGCCCGGGCGCCAACAATCGCACGCCCACCGGAAGCGTGATGCCCGAAGGTATCCAGCCGTACGCGAGGTCGGTGACCAAGAGCGTCGTGCCGTCCGCGAAACTGCCGACTGCCCAGTTCAGGCGTGGTTCCTGACGGACCACGAACGCCAGGAGCCGGTGCAGTCGTTCGGTATCGGATTCGGCGGCGACTGGGGCGGCCGCAGCCCCCTCGACCTCGGGTTCCGGCGGGGTCGCGGCGACCACCGCGATGTCCTCCGCGGGGGCAACCCAATGCCGGCCCTCCGCAGCTTCGGCATCGTCATCCCCGACCGGCGCCGCCGGTGCTTCGGGCGCCGCCGGTTCCCGTTCCGGTTCCGGCGAGCTGGTGACCACCGCAAGATCTACCTCGGCGGGAGCGCGGTGCCGGCCCTCCGCAGCTTCGGCATCGGCATCGGCATCGGCATCGGCGGAAACGTCAGGCGCCGGCTCCTCGGAGGCAAACGCGGGCTCGTCGGCGACGGGCCCCACCGCCCGGACGACCGGTATGACCTGCGTCTGATCGATCGTCGGCGCACCGATTTCGGGCTCTGCCGCCCGGACCACAGGAATGATTTGGGTTTCTTCGAGCGCCGACCGATCGACATCGGGCTCTGCCGCCGGGACCGCGGGGATGACTTGCGTCTTGTCGATATCGGTCCTGAATCGCGCCGCGACCTGCGCGCTATGACGTCGCGCGCGCATCTGGGCCTTCATCATGTCCAGTTGACGAATCGTCGACTCAACTCGCCGGGCGGCGCGAGCGCGAGCCTCGTCGATGACTCGGGTCTCTGCCGCGTGCCGCGCCGCATCAGCCAGCCCCGATCGTTTGACGATGCTCAGCTCGTTGTTGGCGCTACTGGTGATTCGCTGCAGATCGGTCCTGAGATACTCTGCGAGCGTGGCGGTTTCGTCGGTCAACGTCGACAGTTCGGCAGGCCAGAGCCCACCGATCACCCATGGGGTGCAATCGGTAGGAGAGCTGAAAGCCGGCATCGACAATGATTCCCGGGTAGCTCTCCGGAGGCGCTGGCGCGCCGTCTTTCGACCGAAGATCGCCACCGGCTCAGACTACCGACACGTTGCGAACGCTCTTTACGAAAGGTGAATTGTGCGGCCGTGAGGAGCTCGGTAGCGTGGGGCCATGGCTGATTCTGCGCTGCAGCAGCAACTCGACGAGGTGCGCGCTCTGCTCGGGCGCGCCCGAGAGTTGTTCGGAGCCAATCCCATTGAGCCACCGACCGATATCGCGCCGGATCCCGACGCCGCCAAGACTTGGCTGATCTAGACGCCGCGGAGTTAGTCCGCACCGTCGCGGCGGCGCAGCTTGTGCGCCAACAGCTTCTCGATCGCCGCATCGAGGTCGTTTGGGTTTGGTACTTCCGCCGACGGAGTGTGTCCGGCCGCGACGATCTCATCCCGGACTTCAAGCAACGCTTTGAGCCACGACACATCCGCGGTCAGCAGAATGCCCCGGGCCAAGGTCGCGGCGTCGGTATCCATTGCCTCTTCGCTCAGCGCGACGCTGTGCATATACCCGCCGCGACAAGAGCGGACCAGGATGTGCCCACTCGGGTGAACGGTGTCGAAGGCGGGATTAGCGTCTGTCATCGACCGCCGTCGACGATGCGGCCGAGTTCACCAGCCGCATCTTGCTCGTGTTGATCCCAGGTTGTTGCCGAGACGGTCAGCTTGTGCGCCATATCGGCGTGGTCATCCGCCTGCTGCTGGTAGCACTGGCGCCTGAGTTCGAGCAGTTCGCGTCCGGCGTCGCGAAGTTCGCCGAAGATGGGCCCCAGTGAGTCCAGGCTCTCTTGGATGGCGGCGTGCGCCGACGGAATGGTGCGCAAGTAGTCGGAGGTCTCCTGGTGGTGTGCCGCGGCTTCACGTAAGTGGGCGGGCACCACATGGATTCGATCTGCCATCCGCTGTCTCCTGTTCCTACGCCGCCGGCCGGGCCGGCGAGTTCACTATTGTCGCGCGGTCGGCGTGGCCGCCGGCCGGGTCGGTGTCGGTGCGTCGGTCCTCGCGGGGGCGGTCGCGGCCACCGCGGCCGGCGGATGCTCCCAGCCTAGAAAGCTCGGGCCGCTTACGGTGGCGATGTGCTGAATCTGGCCGTCCAGCAGGGCCTTGCTGTGGCCGAGGGCCAGCGCATGGCGATCGGTGAAAATTCCGATATCTCCGGGGGCGACCTGGATCGGGTCGATCGGACCGGCCACCGCGGTTCCCGGTGCGGGAATGGTGATTCCCTGCTGATGGAACGCATCCGGGATCGACGCGCCGCCCACGGCTGCCTCGATGGCCGCGGCCAACTGCGGGCTGGCGGCCGTCACCGTCTCACCATCGGGCAGGGACACCGTGGTGGGACCCGCCGGCTGCGATTCAGCCGTCGACACGTCCTGATCATGGTCGTCGTCTTCGCGTTTGTCCGGATCGTCCGATTCATCGTCGGCCGGGTCCGCGTCGAGATCGTCGAGACCCCGCAGTGCCGGATCGGTTTCGCTGCCCTCTTGGCGCCCGGGCAACGCAAATCCGCCAGGCGCGCCCCAGCCGCCCATCGAACCCGGCCCGGGCGTCGACCCCAGACCGACGTTGGGAATGCCCGGCAGTGCCGACGGCATCGTAGGTGCCGCCGCGCTCTCGGTCGGACTCTGCCCCACATCCCCGGTCAACAGGCCGGGATCGTCGGCGAGCAGCGGATCCAGTAACGGATCCCATCCGGCATCGGCGGGGTCGGGCGACTGTTGACCGGTGCCGCGCGCGGGTGCGGCAACCGGTGCCGCCGATGCGCTCTCGCCGGCAACGCTCTGTCCGCCCTTCGCGGCGTCGTACAGCGATGTCCATGCGGCCATCAGCGCTGACTTCGACGTGTCGTCCAGGCTGGCGTTCACGACCACAGCCCGGATGTCTCGCAGCTTGCCGATGAGGAACCGCTGGAAGTCACGTGCTCCTGCGGGAGTGTCCAAGTCCGATCGGTTGTGCACGGCGGCCTCGGTCTCGCGCTGCAACGTGCTCAGCGCTTCTGCGCCTTCGACAGTCTTCAGGTGTGCGTTCATGATCGCCGAAATGACTTGCAGGTCGAGCTGAGAACTCGCCGAATTCTGGTGTGCCAGCGCGGCTTCAGCGCCTGCTATGGCTTCGGCGGCGGCGCCCTCCTCTCGATCCGACGGCGCGTGGGGTACGTCTGCTATCTGTCGAGTCGGCGGGCCACCGGGGGTCGCACCGGGGTCGAATAGGCCCGGGTGTTGTTGGCGGATCTTGGTGAGAATCGTGTCGAGTTGTTCCGGACGTGGCGTGGGGGTGACCACCGCGGCCAGCTCTGTCGGCGTCAGCCCGCTCTGCCACGCATTCGGATCGCCGGTGCGGTCGCGCACGACTTTGACCGCGGCCAGCAGCTCGTCATATGTCGACATCGGCTAGGCAAACGGTGCTGCGCCCCAGTGCGGGCGGTGTCGCGACCCCTCCATGCCGGGTGACAGTACTTAGGCGGGCCGCTGCCGACAATTCACCGCGACACGACTGTGGATGAACATCGCCGGCAGCATCTCGCTAGCCCGCGGACACGCCGTACTCTCCCCGCAAGCTTTCCAGCACAGCCGTTTTCGCGCGATCCAACTCGTGCGCATCCGCTACGACCGCCGCGATCTCGCGCTGCTTGGCAACCAGAAACTTCTGAAACTCCCTCGCGCCCATGGGGGTATCGGTAGCCAGACTCGCCTGATGCGGAACGGCGCGGTCGATCTCGTCGGCGATGGCGTCCAGGCGCCTGATGCTCTCCCGCATCGCGGCATGTGCGCTGGCGAGCACGTCCGTCAGCACCCGGTCGGCCTCGGCGACCGCGCTGTGCCGGGTCACCAGTGCCGACTGCCGCGCCTGAATGGCGCCTAGCGAAGGTCCGGCTTGTTCCGACATGCGTTCAACCTAATCATCGAGCCCACTTTTCATATCGGACGGCGAATCGCGACGTAGTTTCCCAGCTGGCTGATCCGAACCGAAGCACCCGAATAGGGCGCTTCGACGACGAGATTGTTGCCGATGGCCATCTGCACGTGCCCGGTGTGCGGGAAGACGAGATCGCCGGGCCTGACGTGCGAACGCGGCACCGGGATCCCGTCGTTGATCTGCTGAAACGTGGTGCGGTCCAGATGGATACCGGCCTGCGCATAAGACCACTGGACCAACCCGGAACAGTCGAACTGATCGGGGCCGGTCGCGCCCCAGACATAGGGGCGACCCAGGCGGGATAGCGCCGCACGCACCGCAATTCCGGCACGGCCGGTCGGCGACGGCAGCCGCAGTCCGCCCATTCCCGGACGGTGATGGTGCAGCATCCGGTAGCGCAGTGCCCGCAACGCCATCGAATGCCGTCGCGCACGTAAGCGGGCAGCCAATACGTGCGCCCGTTGCGCGTGGAGCCGCGCGACCCGACGGCGCATGGCCTCGCGCTGGGCCATCGGCGTCATTGGCGCAGCGGCGGCATCGGCGCGGGCCTCGTCGAGGACGTTCTTGGTCAGCTCATGAGCCTGGGCCCGATCCTGGTGGGCGGCGGCGATGACGCCTACCGCCGCGGCATCCGTGCGCGCTGCCGAGCGCAGCGCTTCGTGGCTTCGGACTACCCGGTATCGGTAATTACCTGGTCCCACACTGCTATTCAGTGCGGGGTTTCGGCTCATTAAGGCGCGCTGCGGCCCGTCCAGCGTTGGCGGCCGCGTGCTGCCGGCGAACAACTGATGAGCGCGGCTCAACGCCTCGATATCGTTTTCGGTCATCGGTGCCCCCCGCCGCTGCCCTGATCTGTGCCGTCTTGGCTCGTCGACCCCATCGTGTCGGCAAACTCGCGAACTCGGGGGAGCACTCCGGTCGGGATCACCCCACGGTTGCGGATGTCCCACATGTCGTCACTGCTCACACCAAGCAGCGCCGCGATGATCGCGTCGGGGAGCGGGGACTGCGCGCAGGCCCGGTCGAACCGCGCGCTCAAGCTGGTGGGCATTCGCTTCAGTAGAGCGCCACGCGTTTCCTCGAGGGCGTGGAGATGCTCCATCAGCCGGTTCGTGGAGTCGGCGCCGGCGTTCACGGCCACGCGCCATGAGCTGGCGGCGAGCATCTCTGCCTTCACGCATTGCGCGATCACAGAGAGAATATACGTCTCATATTCGTTTGATGTCGTCGCCGGCAGCCGATCGATGACGGATTTGAGGGCATCGAGTTGGGCTTCGGCGTAGCCTTCCAGCACGTCGGTGTCACTGTGACGGTCGACGACCACCGCTCCGGCGCGTGGCGGGGACATCGTTTCCAGGGGCTGCGCGGCGACCAATCGGGCCAGCTCGGCATCCGGATCGGCCGCCACCAACAGCCGCGAGTAGGTGCCGGGCGGCAGGCCCAGGCCGTTTTCAACCTTCTGAACAGTGCTTTTGTGGGGCTTGCGGGCGCCGCGCTCCAGATAGCTCAGTCCCATGATGCTGACGCCGGTTGCGGCAGCAAGCTCCGCTAGGGACCAGTCGTGCGACTCCCGCAATGCACGGATCGCCGCACCTGCCGATTCACGGCTCACCGCAGGCTCCGGCCATGGGCCGGATATTACACAGCCCTGGTCCTATCGCTATGTATATATGTTTTTATCTCGTTTCTCTTGCGCGGGCCGCCAGGTTATGTATACGCTTTTGCCTACGTTCTATCTCAGACAAGGAGGCCGACATGGGACACCCCTGCACAACCGACCCGGAACTGTGGTTCGGCTACCCCGACGACGACAGCGGCGACGGCGCGGCAAAGGCCCGTGCCTACGAGCGGTCGGCCACCGAGGCGCGGATCCAATGCCTGCGCCGCTGCCCGTTGGCGCAACAGCGTCGATGCGCCCAGCACGCCATCGCCCATCGCGAGGAGTACGGCGTCTGGGCCGGCGTCAAACTTCCTGGCGGCCAGTACCGCAAGCGCGACCAGCTTGCTCGAGCCCATGACATCCTGCGGCGCATCGCCGCCGGCGAGATCAACTCCCGGCAGCTACCCGAGAACGCAACGCTGTTGGCGCGCACCGAGCACGAGGCCATAGCGATGCCCGCGGTGGTGTTGCACCTACCGACCGCGCAGGTTGGGCCACGGTCGGCAGCCTGACCGGCGCTGTGCCGCGTGAACGTTTGTTCACCCAATCGACGGGGTAGTCGGCGTCGGCGGGACATCAGACCGTCGACCCAAAGGCGCATTCATGACCTTCGACCTGACACCAACGGCAGCACAACACGACCTTGCCCGGCGCACGCACGAATTCGCGGAGTCGGTGATACGTCCGGTCGCGCTCGAGTACGACCAGCGGCAGGAATTTCCCTGGCCGGTCCTCGAGGAGGCTGCCGAGCGCGGCTTCTATAGTCCGTTGTTCTACCGCGATCTCATCGGCGATCCCACCGGCCTGTCGCTGCCGATGTTCATGGAAGAGCTGTTCTGGGGTTGTGCCGGAATCGGTTTGGCGATTGTGATGCCGGCACTGGCGCTCTCGGCGATCGGTCAGTCCGCTTCCCCGGAGCAGATGCTGCAGTGGGCACCCGAATGTTTTGGCACCCCAGGCGATCTCAAACTCGCCGCACTGGCGATTTCCGAGCCCGAAGGTGGCAGTGACGTACGTAATCTGCGCACCCGGGCACGCCGCGACGGCGACGACTGGATCATCGACGGCCACAAGATGTGGATCGGTAATGGCGGCATCGCCAACGTGCATGTGGTCAACGCCGTCGTCGACGAGGAACTCGGCCACCGCGGGCAGGCCCTGTTCGTGGTGCCGGGTGGCACACCGGGACTGGAACTGGTGCGCAAGCTTGACAAGCTGGGCTGCCGCGCGTCACACACCGCCGAGTTGCGGTTCAACGGTGTACGCGTTCCGGACGCGAATTTGCTTGGCGGACAAGACAAGCTCGAACACAAACTCGCCAAGGCCCGCGAACTCGTGGCGGGCGGAGAGCGCTCCGGCTCGACGACCCTGGGCACCTTCGAACAGACTCGCCCGATGGTCGCAGCCCAGGCAATCGGCATCGCGCGTGCCGCACTGGAGTATGCGACAGCGTATGCCACCGAACGGGAAGCGTTCGGCGGACCGATCATCGATAACCAGGGAATCGCGTTTCCTTTGGCCGACCTGGCAACACAGATCGACGCGGCTCGGCTACTGACCTGGCGGGCCTCCTGGATGGCAGCCAACGAGGTCGCGTTCGAGCGGGCAGAGGGCTCGATGGCCAAGCTGGCCGCCAGCGAGGTCGCCATCAAGGCCACCGAACGCGCCATTCAGACCATGGGCGGCTGGGGCTATATCACCGATCACCCGGTCGAGAAGTGGTACCGAGATGCCAAGCTGTACACCATCTTCGAGGGCACCAGCGAGATTCAGCGGATGGTCATCTCGAATGCGCTGGGCGCCACCGTAGGCACCCCGCCGCTGCATGTCGTGCTCGAGCCGTCCGGCGGACCGCTGAACCGGATGTTCGGCCGAGGCGCCCCGCTACGGTCCCGCGCGGCCGACGCGGCGCTCTCGGTGAAGGATCAAATTCCCGAACCGATCATGCAGGCGGCCATGCGGCTGCTGCGGCCGCCGGGCAGGTAAGCCCGCGCGGTACGGTCGCGGTGTTACGCCCGCAACGAAGGGTGCACGGTGAGCAACCTGGAGACCGCGCCGGCCGAAGTCGCCTGCAGCGCTTCACGGGATTCGGGTATCGAGGTTCTGCGGCCGCGAGAGGTTCCGCTGGGCGGGCCGCGAGCCATCCGGGTGCAACGCACCCTGCCGCAACGGCAGCGCTCACTGATCGGAGCATGGTGCTTTATCGACCACTACGGCCCCGTCGCCGCGCGCATGGATGTTCCTCCTCATCCACATACGGGACTACAAACGGTGAGCTGGCTGTTCAGTGGGGAAGTGGAGCACCGCGACAGTGCAGGCGTGCACGCCCTGGTCCGGCCCGGCGAGTTGAATCTGATGACCGCGGGGGCGGGGATTTGTCATTCCGAGGTATCGGTCGAGCCGGACGCCGTTCTGCACGGAGTGCAGTTGTGGGTCGCGCTGCCCGATTCCGATCGCGACACCGACCGAGGCTTCGCTCACCATGTGCCCGACCCGGTCTCGCTTCCGGGCGCGGTGGCACGGGTGTTTCTCGGAGAGCTGGCCGGAACCCGTTCGCCGGTGCATACGTTCACGCCGCTGATGGGCGCCCAGATCGATCTCGACGGCGAAGCTGAGCTGCTCATCGACGTCGACCCCGCATTCGAACACGGTGTGCTCTGCGACTCGGGCACCGTAGCGCTCGGCGGAACGCCGCTGGCAGTCGCCGACCTCGGCTACCAAGGCCCGGGCAGGCCCGCACTACACCTGCGCAATGTTGGGGATCAGCACGCGCGGGTAGTGCTGTTGGGGGGCGCCCCGTTCACCGAAGAGCTGCTGATGTGGTGGAACTTCGTCGGGCGCAATCACGACGAGATCGTCCGCTATCGCCAACTATGGGATGACGCCGACGGGCGCTTCGGCGCCGTCGAGGGCTATCGGGGCTCGGTCTCGCGACTGCCCGCCCCGCCGTTGCCGGCAACCCGGCTGCGGCCACGACCAACACCGCACGGACCGAATGGAAAGGAATCCACATGACAACCGATAAGACCGGTGCACCGACCACAGTCGCCGAGGGGCGCCAGACGTACACCATTGCCGTCGAAGGCCAGGCCGTCGGCCACGCCGACTACGCGGACCGCGGCGACCAGCGCGTTTTCTACCACACCGTGGTCGATCCTGAATACGGCGGACGCGGCCTGGCAACCATCCTGGTCGAGGAGGCGCTGAACGGGGCACGCGACGCCGGCAAACGAATCGTGCCGGTGTGCTCGATGGTCGAAACGGTGCTCAAGAAGCATCCCGAATTCGACGAGATCACCGACCCCGTCACCGCCGAGGTCAGGGGCTGGGCGCTGACGCAACCCAGCAGCTAAGCGGACGTCTTGTCGGCGACGACTTCCCACAGCCTTTACTGCGACGAGTGCCTAGCGTCCGCCGCCCTTATCGGCAGCTAAACGTTCCCAGAAACCGCGAGCCGGGCTTGCGAATTCGGCGGATATTGCCTATCGACGTGGCATAACGTCTTCTAGCAGGACAGCTGGGTAAATTGGGTATCCCAGTACGCGTGCATCGGGGTTACATCGCGGGGTCCGGGACCTCCCAGCTAGTTCACAGGTCTCCGTGAGCAAAATGGTTGACGCTGCCGGCCAGGTCCGACCAGGGCGTCGTGTTCGTTTGCCGTTCACTATGCCGCCAGCACTGGGCCCGCTCGATCGGAGGGACACATGGATTACGCGGTACTGCCGCCGGAGATCAACTCCGCGCGCATCTACGCCGGACCTGGTTCCGGACCGATGCTGGTCGCCGCGTCGGCATGGGAAACACTCGCCGCCGAGCTGCACTCGACAGCAACCTCGTATCAGTCGACAATCGCCGAGCTGACCGCTGGACCCTGGCTCGGCCCCGCAGCGGCAGCGATGGCTGCCGCGGCAGCCCCCTATGTGACCTGGTTGAGAACCGCCGCCGAGCAAGCCGAGCAGACCGGCAACCGGGCTGTTTTGGCGGTGGCCGCCTATGAAGCGGCGTTTGTGGAAACGGTCCCCCCGCCGGTGGTCGCCGGCAACCGCAGCCTGCTGGCTGCCCTGGTGGCCACAAACTTCTTCGGACAGAACACGTCGGCGATCGCGACTACCGAAGCGCAGTACGGCGAGATGTGGGCCCAGGACACCGGCGCCATGCAGAGTTACGCAACCGAGTCGGCGTCGGCCACATCGCTGACGCCGTTCGAGTCGCCATCATCGAGCACCAGCACCGACGGGTCCGCGAACCAAGCCGAGGCGGTCAGCCAAGCCACCGGCGTCTCGGCTGGCAGCGCGCAGCGGACCGTCCAGCAGACCATGTCCGCGGTCCCCAACGCGCTGACCAACCTGGCGAGCCCTGACCTAGGCTTCCCGGGTTTTGGGGGGCGGGACCTGCTCGGCTTGCTTGCGGACCTGAGTGCGGTTTTTGTCGATCCGGAACTCGGGGCGGCGGGCCTCAGCGCCGATACCTCGCTGGGGACGACAGCTCTTCCTTTCGACGTGGGCGGCTACTACACCGGTGTTCACACCGACGACATCGTTAGCGGCTGGGGGGGTGTACAACCGTGGCCCGGCAATGCGCCGGCACCGCCGACGTCATTTCCGGTGCTCACCAACCCCGCCTCGACGGTTACCGGGGGTTTCAACCAAGCGAATTCGATCGGACGGTTGTCGGTGCCGCCAGGGTGGGCGTCCGCGGCCCCCGAATTGCGCGCCCTGACGACGGCGCTGCCGGCCGCGACCGTCGGCGCCGCCGCACAAGCGACCGGTTCCAGCGCGGGAAGCCTGTTCAGCCAGATGGCGTTGGCGAGCATGGCCGGACGCGCAATGGCCGGTACGGGCGGCGGTGGTATCGCGGGACGCCAGGAGCGTATCGGGATGCTCGGGCGCAAGCCGAAGGACTCAGCGTCGGCTGAGGCGCCCGAAATGCCGCAGGTCCCGGTCGGTGGCCCGATCACCAGCATCGCCGCCGAGCTACGGGAGCTGGCCTCGCTGCGGGACGCGGGGATTCTCACCCAAGACGAATTCGTCGACCAGAAGCAGCGCCTGCTTCCGCGCGATCCGTAGCCGCCCAATCCTCGCTAGGCGGAGTTCAAGTGCGCGCTGGCGTCGTGTAATTCGTCGCGGCGCAACGCCATTGGAGTGACGGCCAGAACATCGCCGCCCTCCACCACCGCCCGGGTGATCGGCGTGAGTGCCTGGAACAGCGCCTCCGCCTCGTCGTCGCTGAGCGCCTCGAGCGCCGACAGGCCCAGTGCGTCTGTGCTCGCTTCGACGTGGTTCTTCAGGTCGCGGCCGGCCGCGCTCAGCGATCCGTCGCCGTTGAGCAGTCCTCGCTCGGCCAGCCGTTGTTCGTGGTGACGCCACTCGGTGTCGTCGTAATCCCGGGTACGGGCGATGTAGTCCCGCGGGAGGCGGCCCGCCGCGGCGTGTAGCACGTTGGACTCTCGTCCCGAGATGCCGGCGGCGGTCAACACCGCCACGTGGGCGTCGCCGCGGTGCTCACGCAACAGCGTGGTGGCATGCCACAGCGCGGCCAGCGGATTGTCCGGCCAGGGCAGCGCCAGATTGGCGGCGAATAGCGGTCGTCCGTCAACAGTCGCGTGACGCGCCGCCTTTCCTGCTAATTCTGCTGCGGCACTGATGTTTTCGTCTTCTTTCAGGCCGTAGCGACGCAGCGTCGCGACCGCTGAGTCCTGGCGGGCTCGCAACGCGGCTTCCGGGCCGGCGATCTGCCATGCCGCCGGCAGTGCCTTGGCGACGCGTTGGGGGGCGAAGTTGTGGAAAATCGCGGTGACCACCTCCGGCGGCACCATGCCCAGCGGCGCCGACCGGGCCGCGAAGTAGCCCATCCAGAAACCTCGGTAACCCAGCTCGTCGAGGGCCGCCCGCGCCTCCGGCGCGAAGTAGGTGACCGCGTGCACCGGCTCGAATCGATCAAAGAAGCGTCGCGCCAGCTCTGGTTGTCTGCGCACGATTGCAGTTAACCACCGCCGGCGAGCGCGACCAATCCCCATCCCGTGGACGGGAACCAGTGAGGGTCACGACCCCTCGTAGCGTTCGTGACCTCAATGTCGGCAGTCCGTAGAACCGCTGTGGTGGGCGAAGGGGGACTTGAACCCCCACGTCCCGAAGGACACTGGCACCTGAAGCCAGCGCGTCTGCCATTCCGCCACTCGCCCGGGGAAAACAACCGATGGACCATATCACTGTAATGGCCCTTCGCCCTAACCACGCCCGTGGCCGCCCAAGCCTGTTCCGTGCCGGGCCACCTCGCACTGGGACCGGGTTTGACCAGCATGGATGTGATTCTCAGAATTCTCACGGTGACGCAGCGCCGCGGTGTCCCGATACCATGCTTGGGTGATGCGACACGCGGGCGGGACGTTTGCCTTGCGCCGGGCGATATGCCGCGACAAGTGCGGGCGAGCGCACAGGCATGGGTAGCCAAAAGGGGCTCGCCGCGCGGATCGAACGCAGACTTGAGTCGACCGTCGGCGATGCGTTCGCCCGAATGTTCGGGGGATCGATTGTCCCTCAAGAGGTTGAGGCTCTGTTGTGCCGTGAAGCCGAAGACGGCGTCCGGCCACTTGGCGGAAATCGCCTTTTGGCACCCAACGAATACGTCATTACCCTCGGTGTGCACGACTTTGAGAAGGTGGGCGCCGATCCGGATCTCACATCGGGCGCTTTCGCTAGATACCTGGCCGACTACATCCATGAACAGGGGTGGGAAACGTATGGTGATGTCGTCGTTCGGTTCGAGCAATTGCCGAACCTGCATACCGGCCAGTTCCGCGCCCGCGGTGCTGTCAACCCCGATGTCGAGCCCCGCCCGACGGTCAACGATCACGCCCGGCCACAATCAGATCAGGCGTTCAGCGCAGAACCAGGAGTACCACCAATGAGTGACAACTCGAGCTACCGCGGCGGTCAGGGGCAGGGGCGTCCCGGCGACGAGTACTACGACGAGCGTTACGCGCGTCCGCAGGACGATCAGCGCGCCGGTCAGGATCCGCAGGGCGGGCCCGACCCGCGCGCGGGACTTCCGCCGGAGCAAGGCGGCTACCCACCCCCGGGCGGATACCCGCCGCCTCGCCAGCCCGACCAGGGCGGCTACCCAGACCCCGGCGGCCACCAAGAACAACGCGGCGGGTACCCCGAGCAGGGCGGCTACCCAGACCAGCGCGGTGGCTATCCCGAACAAGGCGGTTACCCGCCACAGGGCGGTTATCCTCCGGCCCAAGGCGGCTACCCGGACCCGGGCCGCGGCTACCCCGACCAGGGGCAGGGCGGCTATCCGCCGTCGTATGAGCAGCGTCCGCCTGCTGGCGGCGGCTACGGCGGTCAGGGCTACGACCAAGGCGGGCAAGGTTACGACCAGGGCTACCGTCAGGGGGGCGGCGGCTACGCTCCTCCTCCCGGTGGTGGTCAGCCCGGCGCTGGCCAGCCGGGTTACGGCGGCTATGGCGATTACGGTCGCGGGCCGGCGCGTCCCGAGGAGGGCGGTTACCCGCCCCAAGGCGCGCCCGAACAGCAACGGCCGCCCTACCCCGAGCAGGCTGGCGGCTACGACCAGGGTTATCAGCAGGGTGCCCCGGGCTACGGCGGCCAGCAGGAGTACGGCGGCGCGGGCGACTACACGCAATACGCCGAGAGCATTCCGGGCGGCGGCTACCCCCCGCAGGGCGGCGGTGGATACCCCGAGACGGCCCAGCCCGACTACGAGTACGGCCAGCAGGCCGAGTACGGGCAGCAGCAGGGTGACTACGGCCAACCGGCCGCTGGCGGCTACGGCGGTTACGGCCAAGGCGGTTATGGGGCCGCCGGAACGGCGGTCACGCTGCAGCTCGATGACGGCAGCGGCCGGACCTACCAGCTACGCGAAGGTTCCAACATCGTCGGTCGCGGACAAGACGCCCAGTTCCGCCTGCCCGACACCGGTGTGTCGCGACGCCACCTGGAAATCCGCTGGGATGGACAGGTCGCACTGCTGTCCGACCTCAACTCCACCAATGGCACGACCGTTAACAACGCGCCGATACAAGAGTGGCAGTTGGCCGATGGTGACGTGATCCGTTTGGGCCACTCGGAGATCATCGTTCGGATCCACTGAACGCACCGGGCACAAGCTGCCGTGCTTCGCCCCGCGTCGAGCGCCCTCCAAGTATCGTGACGTTGCTTGGTTTCACGAGGTGCGGCGCCAGGACGGAAAGGACGCCAGATGCAGGGACTGGTACTGCAGCTGACGCGCGCCGGATTTTTAATGTTGTTATGGGTATTCATCTGGTCCGTTCTGCGGATCTTGAAGACTGACATCTACGCACCAACCGGTGCGGTCATGGTGCGCCGTGGCTTGGTATTGCGCGGCACGCTGCTGCCGTCCCGCCAGCGCCGCCATGCCGCCCGCTATCTAGTGGTGACCGAAGGGGCATTGGCAGGTGCGCGCATCACGCTCAGCGGACAGCCCGTTTTGATGGGACGTGCCGATGATTCGACGCTGGTACTGACGGACGACTACGCCTCGACGCGGCACGCCCGGCTATCTCAGCGCGGCTCGGAATGGTACGTCGAGGATCTAGGATCGACCAACGGTACTTACCTTGACAGGGCGAAGGTGACGACTGCGGTACGAGTTCCAATCGGAACGCCGATTAGGATCGGCAAGACGGCAATCGAGTTGCGCCCGTGAGCCTGGTCCTCCGATATGCCGCCCGCAGCGATCGCGGCCTGGTACGCGCCAACAATGAAGACTCGGTCTACGCGGGCGCTCGACTTCTGGCCCTTGCCGACGGCATGGGCGGCCACGCGGCCGGCGAGGTGGCCTCCCAGTTGGTGATCGCCGCATTGGCTCACCTCGACGACGACGAGCCCGGTGGCGACCTGCTCGCCAAACTCGATGCGGCAGTGCGCTCCGGTAACTCGGCCATCGCCGCACAAGTGGAGATGGAGCCCGATCTCGAAGGAATGGGCACCACGCTTACCGCAATCCTGTTCGCGGGCAACCGTCTTGGATTGGTGCACATCGGAGACTCGCGCGGCTACATGCTTCGCGACGGCGAGCTGGCCCAGATCACCAAGGACGACACCTTCGTCCAAACTCTGGTGGACGAAGGACGGATCACCCGGGAAGAGGCGCACAGCCACCCGCAGCGATCGCTGATCATGCGGGCGCTGACCGGCCACGAGGTCGAGCCCACCTTGACCATGCGAGAAGCGCGCGCCGGTGATCGCTACCTGCTCTGTTCGGACGGGCTATCCGATCCGGTGAGCGACGAGACCATCCACGAGGCCCTGCAGATTCCCGACGTTGCCGAAAGCGCTTACCGTCTCATCGAATTGGCGTTGCGCGGTGGCGGCCCTGACAACGTGACGGTCGTGGTTGCCGATGTCGTCGACTATGACTACGGCCAAACCCAGCCGATTCTTGCCGGCGCGGTATCCGGTGAAGAAGACCAGCTGACGCTGCCCAACACCTCGGCGGGCCGGGCTTCCGCAATCGGTCCTCGCAAAGAGGCCGCCAAACGCGTTGTGCAACAAGAGGAGCCGGCCAGCCGGCCCCGGTGGGCATGGCGGCGGATGTTCATTGTCGTCACGCTGGTGGTACTGCTGGCCCTCGCGGGCCTGGCCATCGGACGAGCCATCATCCGCAGCAATTACTACGTTGCCGATTACAACGGCATGGTGTCGATCATGCGGGGAATTCAAGGGTCGCTGCTGGGCATGTCCTTGCACGAACCCTATTTGGTGGGCTGTCTGAACGCACGCAACGACCTATCGATCATCAGCAACAGCCAATCCGGCAGTCACCTCGACTGCCGGACGATGCAACTGCAGGACCTGCGCCCTGCCGCACGCGCACAAGTGTTGGCCGGGCTTCCGGCCGGGACTCTCGATGAGGCCGAATCACAGTTGAAAGAGTTGTCGGCCAACAACCTCTTGCCGCCCTGCCCGCCGCCTCGCGCGACCTCGCCGCCCGGGTCACCGGCCCCGGCAACCAACGCGACGACACCGCCGAGCGCCACCGCGCCCCCTAGCCCTTCCGCCGGCACCCCACCCAACAGCACCGCCGTAAGCCCTGCCCCCGCAAGCACCCCCCCAGCAGCACCCGCGACCACGTCGCCCACAACCACTCCCCCGCAAGCGGGCGGTACCCCCACCCAGACGGTGACTACTCTCCCGCCACTCCCACCTCAGCCGGGCATCGACTGCCGGGCGGCTGCATGACCACACAGGTCCAACCGCCGGTCGCGGTTACGCCTCCGCTGCCTACTCGGCGCAACTCCGAGCTGCTGCTGTTGTGCTTCGCCGCCCTGATCACCGTCGCTGCGTTGCTGATCGTCGAGGCCAACCAGGAGCGGGGCCTGCGCTGGGACCTGACCGGCTACGGACTGGTCTTCCTGGCCGTGTTTGGAAGTGCGCACCTGGCTATCCGGCGCTTCGCCCCCTACACCGACCCGCTGCTGCTGCCAATTGTGGCTCTGCTCAACGGACTTGGCCTGGTAATGATTCACCGGCTCGACCTCGTCAGTAATGAGCTCAGCGGCCGCCATCACCCCAGCGCAACCCAACAACTGCTGTGGACCCTGGTCGGGGTTGCCGCGTTCGCGCTCGTGGTCACCTTCCTCAAAGACCACCGACAGCTCGCGCGCTACGGCTACATCTTCGGACTCACGGGTCTGGTCTTCTTGGCAATCCCCGCCATCCTGCCGTCATCGTGGTCCGAGCAGAACGGCGCGAAGATCTGGATTCGCTTCCCGGGCTTCTCAATTCAGCCCGCCGAGTTCTCCAAGATTCTGCTGCTGATCTTCTTCTCCTCGGTGCTGGTCGCCAAGCGCGGTCTGTTCACCAGCGTCGGTAAGCATTTGATGGGTATGACCCTGCCGCGCCCGCGAGACCTGGCACCGCTGTTGGCGGCCTGGGTGATCTCGATCGGTGTCATGGTCTTCGAAAAAGACCTCGGCACTTCGCTACTGCTCTACGCGTCATTTCTGGTGGTGGTCTACCTCGCCACCCAACGCTTCAGCTGGGTGGTACTCGGGCTGGTGCTGTTCGCCGCGGGAAGCGTTGCGGCGTACTTCATTTTCGGACACGTACGCATTCGCGTGCAGATGTGGTGGGATCCCTTCTCGGATCCCGACGGCAACGGCTATCAAATCGTGCAGTCGCTATTCAGCTTTGCCACCGGTGGCATCTTCGGCACCGGACTGGCCAACGGGCAGCCCGACACGGTGCCGGCCGCGTC
Source organism: Mycobacterium sp. Dal123C01 (assembly GCF_052566995.1). Lineage (NCBI taxonomy): Bacteria > Bacillati > Actinomycetota > Actinomycetes > Mycobacteriales > Mycobacteriaceae > Mycobacterium > Mycobacterium sp. Dal123C01. The sequence goes on from NZ_CP199580.1 coordinate 1,298,917, forward strand.
CACCGATTTCATCATCGCCGCATTCGGTGAAGAACTTGGATTAGTGGGTCTGGCGGCCCTTCTCATGCTGTACACCATCGTCATTGTCCGGGGCCTGCGCACAGCGATCGCGACCCGCGACAGCTTTGGCAAGCTGCTGGCCGCAGGTCTGGCATCGACGCTGGCGATCCAATTGTTCATCGTCGTCGGCGGCGTCACCCAGCTCATCCCGCTGACCGGATTGACCACACCGTGGATGTCCTACGGCGGATCCTCGCTATTGGCCAACTACGTGCTGTTGGCCATCTTGGCGCGCATCTCGCATAGCGCCCGGCGCCCGTTGCGAACCCGCGTACACGACACCTCGCCGATCGCGGCGGCCGGCACCGAGGTGATTGAGCGGGTATGAACACCTCTCTCCGCCGGATCTCGGTGACCGTGATGGTGTTGATCGTGCTGCTGCTCCTCAACGCCACCATGACGCAGGTCTTCGCCGCTGACGGGCTGCGCGCTGACCCGCGCAATCAGCGGGTCCTGCTCGACGAGTATTCGCGGCAGCGCGGCCAGATCATCGCGGGCGGCCAGCTGCTGGCCTACTCGGTGGCCACCGACAGCCGGTTCCGTTTCCTGCGGGTGTATCCCAACCCCGCGGTGTACGCGCCGCTCACCGGCTTCTACTCGTTGCGGTATTCCAGCTCCGGCCTGGAACGAGCCGAAGACTCGCTGCTGAACGGTTCCGACGAGCGCCTGTTCGGGCGCCGGCTGGCCGACTTCTTCACCGGCCGCGATCCGCGCGGCGGCAACGTCGACACCACGATCAACCCGCGTATGCAGCAGGCCGGCTGGGACGCGATGCAGCAGGGTTGCGGCGGGCCGCCCTGCAAGGGAGCCGTGGTTGCGCTGGAGCCGTCCACCGGCAAAATTCTGGCCATGGTGTCGTCGCCGTCCTATGACCCCAACCTGCTGTCCTCCCACGATCCCGAGGTGCAGGCGCAGGCTTGGCAACGGCTGCGCGACGACCCCGACAACCCGCTGGTCAACCGCGCGATCTCGGAGACCTACCCGCCCGGTTCCACATTCAAGGTGATCACCACCGCGGCGGCGCTGCAGGGCGGCGCCACCGAGAATGAGCAATTGACGTCGGCGCCCACGATCCCCCTGCCCAACAGCACGGTCACCTTGGAGAACTACGGCGGCACCCCGTGCAGCGACCAACCAACCGTGTCGCTGAGCCAGGCCTTCGCCAAGTCGTGCAACACCGCATTTGTCCAGTTAGGCATCCTCACCGGGGCCCAGGCCCTGCGCAGCATGGCGCATTCGTTCGGGCTGGACACCACCCCGAGCGTGATTCCGCTGCAGGTGGCGGAATCGACTGTTGGGATAATCGCGGATGCCGCCGCACTCGGGATGTCTAGCATCGGGCAGAAGGACGTGGCGCTGACCCCGCTGCAGAATGCGGAGATCGCCGCGAGCATCGCGAACGGCGGCGTGACGATGCAGCCCTTCCTGGTCGAGAGTCTCAAAGGGCCAGACTTGGCGAACATCAGCACGACGGCGCCCTATCAGCAGCGTCGCGCGGTATCGCCGCAGATCGCCGCTAAGCTGACAGAGCTCATGATCGGCGCCGAGAAGGACGCACAACAGAAAGGGGTCATTCCCGGCGTGCAGATCGCATCCAAGACCGGTACCGCAGAGCATGGCACCGACCCGCGCAACACTCCACCGCACGCGTGGTACATCGCATTCGCGCCCGCGCAGGCACCGAAGGTCGCCGTGGCGGTGCTGGTGGAGAACGGCGCCGACCGCCTTTCCGCGACCGGCGGTGCGCTCGCCGCGCCGATCGGACGGGCCGTCATCCAGGCCGCACTTCAGGGGGGCCCATGAGCCCACGAGTTGGCGTAACGCTGTCGGGCAGGTACCGGCTGCAGCGCCTGATCGCCACCGGAGGCATGGGCCAAGTCTGGGAGGCCGTGGACAGCCGGCTGGGCCGGCGCGTCGCGGTCAAGGTGCTCAAGGCCGAGTTCTCCCAGGACTCCGAGTTCATCGAGCGGTTCCGGGCCGAGGCGCGCACCACCGCGATGCTCAACCACCCCGGGATCGCGGCCGTGCACGACTACGGCGAAAGCCAGATGGACGGCGAGGGGCGTACCGCCTATCTGGTGATGGAGCTGGTCAATGGTGAGCCGCTGAATTCGGTGCTCAAGCGAACGGGTCGGCTGTCGCTGCGCCATGCGCTGGACTTGCTCGAGCAGACGGGTCGCGCTCTGCAGATTGCGCATGCCGCCGGGCTGGTACACCGCGACGTCAAACCGGGCAATATCTTGATCACCCCGACGGGGCAGGTGAAGATCACCGACTTCGGCATCGCCAAGGCCGTCGACGCGGCGCCGGTAACCCAGACCGGCATGGTGATGGGCACCGCCCAGTACATCGCGCCCGAACAGGCGCTGGGTCACGACGCCACCCCCTCCAGCGATGTCTACTCGCTGGGAGTTGTTGGCTACGAAGTGGTTTCGGGCAAGCGGCCGTTCACCGGCGAGGGCGCTTTGACCGTGGCGATGAAGCACATCAAGGAACCCCCGCCACCGCTGCCTCCCGAGCTTCCGCCAAACGTGCGCGAACTCATCGAGCTCACGCTGGTCAAGAACCCCGGCATGCGCTACCGCAGCGGGGGACCGTTCGCCGACGCCGTAGCCGCGGTACGAGCGGGCCGGCGGCCTCCGCGCCCCAGTCAGTCACCGCCCGCAGGGCGGGCCGCGCCGGCGGCCATTCCGTCGGGCCCGCAGACCAGGTCGGCGCCCGTCGCCACTCCGCGTACTGCTGCGCCCCGCCGATCGCGGCCGGCCACGAGTAATCATCGGCCGCCCCCGGCCCGTCGTACCTTCTCGTCGGGCCAGCGCGCGCTGCTGTGGGCCGCCGGCGTGCTTGGCGCGCTCGCCATCATCATCGCGGTGCTCATCGTGATCAATTCCCGCGGGGACACCCAGCAACAATCTCCGCCCCCGACAGTCACCGATACCGGCACCCCGCCGGCGACCGGGCCCCCGCCGGCAAGCAAGACCCCCAGCGGTTCCGGCCCGAGTCTGCGACTTGATTGGACGGATCGCGGCACGATAAGCAATTCTGGACTCCACAGCAGGCCACCAGAACTGAGCTGGGCTAACCCCTTGACGCCCAACCTGTCTCCGGCCCGACGCGAGACAAGACAATGACCACCCCGCAGCACCTGTCCGACCGTTACGAAATTGGCGACATCCTCGGTTTCGGCGGTATGTCCGAGGTTCACTTGGCCCGCGACGTCCGCTTGCACCGCGACGTCGCGGTGAAGGTGCTGCGCGCCGATCTGGCCCGCGATCCCAGTTTCTACTTGCGCTTCCGGCGCGAGGCGCAAAACGCCGCGGCGCTGAATCACCCTGCCATCGTCGCGGTCTACGACACCGGCGAGGCAGAAACACCCGCGGGCCCGCTGCCCTACATCGTGATGGAGTACGTCGACGGTGTCACGCTGCGCGACATCGTGCACAACGACGGCCCCCTGCCGCCGCGGCGCGCGATCGAGATCATCGCCGACGCCTGTCAGGCCCTGAACTTCAGTCACCAGAACGGCATCATCCACCGCGACGTCAAGCCGGCGAACATCATGATCAGCACGACCAATGCGGTCAAGGTGATGGACTTCGGCATCGCGCGCGCGCTCGCCGACAGCGGCAATAGCGTCACCCAAACCGCGGCCGTGATCGGGACCGCCCAATATCTTTCGCCGGAACAGGCTCGTGGTGATTCCGTCGACGCCCGCTCCGATGTCTATTCGTTGGGCTGTGTGCTTTACGAAATGCTCACGGGCGAGCCGCCTTTCACCGGAGACTCGCCGGTTTCGGTTGCCTACCAACATGTCCGCGAAGACCCGGTGCCACCGTCGAAACGGTACGAGGGCATCTCCGCGGAACTCGACGCCGTCGTGCTCAAGGCGCTGGCCAAGAACCCGGATAACCGGTATCAGACCGCGGCAGAGATGCGCGCCGACCTGGTTCGGGTGCACAACGGTGAGGCTCCGGAAGCACCCAAGGTGTTCACCGATGCCGAGCGGACCTCGATGATGGCGGCCACCGGCCCCGGCCACGGGAGTCCGCGCACCGACCCGTTACCCCGTCAACGCTTCAGCGCCGCCGACCCCGATCGCATGGGTGGTCCGGTCGGTCGCTGGGTTGTCGCGGTCGCTGTGCTGGCGGTGCTGACGATCGTGGTCGTCATCGGGTTCAACACCTTCGGCGGATCGACCCGCGACGTTCAAGTGCCCGACATGCGGGGCCAGGTGTCCGCCGACGCCGTTGCCGCTCTGCAAAACCGCGGCTTCAGGACGCGCACGCTGCAGAAGCCCGACTCGTCGATCCCGCCCGACCACGTCATCAGTACCGATCCCGGCGCCAACGCGTCGGTGGCTGCGGGCGACGAGATCGCGATCAACGTCTCGACCGGACCCGAACAACGCGAAGTGCCCGACGTGTCCTCGCTGAGTTACTCCGACGCGGTGAGCAAGCTGAAGGCCGCCGGGTTCACCAAGTTCAAGCAGGCGAACTCGCCGTCGACCCCGGAGCTGCTGGGCAAGGTGATCGGCACCAACCCGCCCGCCAACCAGACGTCGGCAATCACCAACGTGGTCACCCTGATCGTTGGCGCGGGACCCGAGACCAAGCAGGTCCCCGACGTCGCGGGCCAGACGGTCGACGTCGCCCAGAAGAACCTGACGGTCTACGGCTTCACCAAGGTCACCCAGGCGCAGGTGGACAGCACCCGTCCCGCCGGCGAGGTGATTGGCACCAATCCCCCCAAGGGCCTGCCGGTTCCGGTGGACTCGATCATCGAGCTCCAGGTGTCCAAGGGCAATCAATTCACGATGCCCGACCTGACCGGCATGTTCTGGACCGACGCCGAACCGCGGTTGCGCGCACTGGGCTGGATCGGGGTGCTGGACAAGGGTGCCGACGTCGATGCCGGCGGCTCCCAGTCCCACCGGGTGGTTTACCAGAACCCGCCCGCGGGTTCCGGGGTCAACCGGGACGGCCTCGTCACGCTGAAGTTCGGTCAGTAGCCGCCGGGTCGGCCGGGAAATGCGGCCGCACCGCGGCGCGAACTTCGTTCTCCAGCCGGCGGATCAGGGTGTCGTCGCGCGACCATCCGCAATCGGCCAGCCAGTTGGCCAGCATCCGGTGCCCGCCCTCGGTGAGAATCGACTCCGGATGGAACTGGACGCCGTGGATCGGTAACTCGGTGTGGCGCACCGCCATGATGACCCCGCTGCGCGTGTGGGCGGTGACCTCGAGCACCGCCGGCAGCGACTCCGGCAGGATCGTCAGCGAGTGGTAGCGGGTCGCCGTAAATGGATCCGGAAGTCCTTGTAGCACACCAACATTGGTGTGGTAGACGCTGCTGGTCTTACCGTGCAGCAGTTCGGGCGCACGATCGACGGTGGCGCCGAACGCGACCCCGATGGCCTGGTGCCCGAGGCAGACCCCGAGCAGCGGGGTGGCAGCCGCAGCGCACGCGCGGACCAGGTCGATCGACGCGCCGGCACGCTCCGGGGTTCCCGGCCCGGGGCTGAGCAGGACGCCGTCGAACTGCGCGGCGATGGCGGCGTGGCCGTCTCGTGAGTCGGCGAGCCTCGTGTCGTCGTTGCGCCACACGTCAGCCTCGACTCCGAGTTGCCCCAGGTACTGGACGAGGTTGAACACGAAGCTGTCGTAGTTATCGACAACCAGGATCCGCATCGTGTCAGGTTACCGCCCGGCCGGCCTGCGGATGCTGCTCAGTGGGTGCTCAGTACCCGACTGGGCCGTCCGGCTCTGCGAAATGCATCCGGACCGGCTCGCTGTGGCCGACGATCTGCACGTCGGGCTTGGCGTCTTCGTGGTAGCCGAGCCCGAACCGGACGACGTACTGCTTGTAGAGGATTACCAGGGGAGCGGCGGCCAGGGCCGCCTGCATGGCGTTGGCATTGCCGATAGCGGTGATCGTGTACGGCGGGCTGTAGGTACGCCCGTTGAGCAGGAGCGTGTTGCCGACACAGCGCGGGACCGAGGTGGCGATGATCCGCTGATCCTGCATCTGGATCGCCTCCGCGCCGGCACTCCACAGTCCGTTGAGAACGGCCTGGATGTCTTGCTGGTGCACCACCAGGTCATCGGGGGAGGCGTCGCGCGGGAAGCGGCCGTTGGCGTCTCGCTGAGCGTCATCGAGCGTCACCACCAGGCCCGGCCCGTGCACCGGGTTCATGTCCGCCTCACCGGCCAACTCCGCCGAGCGCCTGAGCATGGCCGCCAGTGCGGCGTCGGAGGACTTCAAATGCGTCGAGTCGATCTTGGCGGCCAGCTCGTCGCGTTCGGCCTTGAGCCGATTCACCGTGGCCTGCGTGTCTCGCACCAGATCAACGAGACGCGGTGCATCGCTGCGACGGATCTCGGCGCCGCCGGATACCGCGTGCGTAGCGGCCAGCAGCAGTCCGGCCAGCAGGCAGACCAACGGGACACCGAAGCTCCATGGCGACCGGCGGGTCTGGATCATCGGGTCTCCAATTTCCTGGTCGGGGTGCCAGGTGGGTTAATCTCGTAGCCAAGTCCTGCATGTAGCTACAACCGCTATCGTTGCACCCCGTCCCGTTCACCGTTATCCCGAGGTAATGATGCCCAAGTCCAAGGTCCGCAAGAAGAACGACTTCACCGTCAGCGCGGTCAGCCGGACGCCGGTGAAAGTTAAGGTCGGACCGTCCAGCGTGTGGTTCGTCGCGCTGTTCGTAGGTCTCATGCTGATCGGCCTCGTCTGGCTGATGGTGTTCCAGTTGGCGGCCGTCGGAAGCCAGGCCCCGACAGCGCTCAACTGGATGGCGCATCTGGGTCCGTGGAACTACGCGATCGCGTTCGCTTTCATGATCACCGGTTTGTTGCTCACGATGCGCTGGCACTGACCAAGATCAGATCAGAAATGAATTCATTTCGGGGTCGATTCGCGGCTAAGCCAGCAACCTTGTGACTACCCAATCACACGCGTGTGATTTATCCCCACTGTTGATAGCTGATGTGGATAACTCCATCGGCAGTGGTGGGAGAGGCTAAGAACCGCATGCAGCAAACACGGTGGGAACCGCGCGTTGTCGGAATTGCTGGTTGTGGGGTCGCTGGGGTTTTCATGGCTATCGCCTGTGTGACCGTCGTCACAGACCTGCCGGGGCGCGTCTTGGCGGGGATAGCCGGGGCGGGTCTGCTGTTGTTTGCGGGCGCGACGTGGCGCGCGCGTCCGAAGCTGGCAATTACCCCTGCCGGTCTGGCGATCCGGGGGTGGTTCCGAACGCAGGTATTGCAGCATTCCGATATCAAGATCATTCGGATCACCGAGTTCCGCCGCCTTGGGCGCAAGGTTCGGTTCCTCGAAGTCGAAACCGCCGACGAGGGGCTGGTGCTGTTCTCCCGATGGGACCTCGGCACCGAGCCGTTGGACGTGCTCGACGCGCTCACCGCCGCCGGCTACGCCGGCCGAAAGGGCGCCGAGCCGGCTTAGCTAGGGCCGGCTTAGGAGATCGTGATCGACTCGATGACGACCGCGTCGGAGGGACGGTCGCTGGCGTCGGTGGACGTCGTGGCGATGGCGTCGACGACCCCCTGCGACTCCGGGTCGATGACCTCGCCGAAGATGGTGTGCTTCCGGTTCAGGTGCGGCGTCTGGCCCACCGTGATGAAGAACTGCGAGCCGTTGGTGCCGGGACCCGCGTTGGCCATCGCCAGCAAGTAGGGCTTGTCGAATTGCAGCTCGGGGTGGAATTCGTCGGCGAACTGGTAGCCCGGGCCGCCGCGCCCCGTACCGGTCGGGTCGCCGCCCTGGATCATGAAGCCCTGGATCACTCTGTGAAAGACCACGCCATCGTAGAACGGACCGGCAGGGCTACCCGAAGCGTTTTGGGTCGAGTACTCCTTGGTGCCCTGCGCCAGACCAACGAAGTTGGCGACAGTCTTGGGCGCGTGGTTTCCAAACAGGGCGATCTTGATGTCGCCGCGGTTGGTGTGCAGTGTGGCAGTGGCAGTCTGATGCGGGCTGTTGGTCACGACAGGAGAGTCTGCCATTACCCGCGGGCACGCCCGCACCCGGTGTCACCCGGTGCGGGCCGGTGCCGAAAATGCCGACGTTGCGCGGCAATAGGCCCGCCGGTGTTTTTATGGTGGCAGTCTGTAGGTTCCACGAGCGGCACAGAAAGGCGGCAGATGAGTGCGCAGGCGGAATCCCGGCTCACCCCTAGGCAGCGACTGTCTCGAGGCCTGACTTACTCGGCGGTGGGGCCGGTGGACGTCACGCGCGGCGTCATCGGACTGGGGGTCGACTCCGCGCAGTCGACCGTATCGGAGTTGCGTCGCCGCTACCGCCAGGGCCAGCTTTCTCGCGATATCGCCGCGGCACAGGAAACGATCGCCCAGGAGCTGGCCGCCGCACAGGACGTCGTCTCGAACCTGCCGCAGGCGCTGCAGAGCGCCCGTAAATCCCAACGCCGCCGCGGCAAGCGGCCCTTGCTGATCGTGGGAGCCGCCGTCGTCGTCCTGGCCGGCGGCGCGGCCGCATTCAGCATCGTTCGGCGTTCAACCAACCGGGATAACCCGGAGCCGTCGCCCCGGCCACCCAGCGTGGACGTGCAACCGCGCCCCTGACGCCGCTTCGGCAGCAAAGCCCGGAAATTTCCCAATTACACTGTGCCCGTAGGCCGATCGGCCTTCGACTTTTGCGGCCGGGCGCGCGCCGGACGGCTTCTTCGGGCAGCGCAGCTTGCCGCTTTAGTCGTCGATGTGGTTCGGCGGCTGCCCGAGCGGCGCGGGCTGCGCCGGGTCGACCGGGTAGCACTCGGGCGGCGGGGTCACCTCACCCATCACGCCCCGGGGGCCGAAGATCGGGGTGCTGGGACGCTGGTAGCACCGCTCCCAAATCCCGTTCGGGCCTACCGGTTTGTCGCAATAGGATTCCCCAGGAATGGGGGTGGGCTGACAGGCCGCCGAGGCGGTCGGCGCGCTTCCGATTCCGCAGATTGTCAGTGCTGCCCCTACCGACGCGATCGCGGTAGCCAACGCCGATTTCATCATCACCCGCACCATACCGCTGCGGTGTGACCGCGGCTGCCGACTCAGCAAACGAGCCCAGGGCAAGGGGCGGGGACGAGATCCGCGGCCCACGAACTGTCGGGGGTTGCGCAATTGGTCACCGCGACCGGAAATTCGGAGGCCGCTTGGGCCCGGCTTTTGATTTGTGGAGCCTAGGGGAATCGAACCCCTGACACCTGCCTTGCAAAGGCAGTGCTCTACCAACTGAGCTAAGGCCCCTCTTGACCGTTAGGTGAGTCAATGGGTGCTGGATCAACTGCTGCCACGTGCCAGACCTCGACCCCGCGTCGTGACCGCACCACCGCTGCCACCAAGGCAATCAGTGCCAGCGGCAATGCAAGTCTCACGCAACGTTTTGACGGGCACATGGTTGTGGGCCTAGGAGGACTCGAACCTCCGACCTCTTCGTTATCAGCGAAGCGCTCTAACCACCTGAGCTATAGGCCCGTACACACGGGTACGGCCGAGCGACGAGATTACCGCAATCGCCGCCCCACCCCAAAACCTCGCACTAATCCCGATCCGCCAGCGTCACTTCGATGCCGCCGATCAGGTCGGTCGCCAAGTTGTACACGAACGCGCCGATGGTGGCCATGGCGGTCAGCAAGACGATGTTGACCAAGCCGATCAACACGGCGCCGCCGAAAATCGTGCCGCTGGACACGAGTTCGCCACTGCTACCGCTGGTGTTGTTCAGCAGGTCACCGACGTTGCTGTTGAGCTTGGCCCAGACACCCATGCCGCCGAGCACCAGATACAGGAACGCCACGGCGATCATCCAGACGAAGAACAGCGCCACCGAAAGCATCAGCGACACCTTCAACGTGCTCCACGGATCGATCCGGCGGATCTGCATGCTGGCCCGGACCGGGCCCCGGCCTCGCCGCGGCACCTGAACGACGCTGTCGCGGTTCTCCCGGGATTCGGTAGTCGTCGAGCGTCCCGATCCCGCCGATGCTGAGGTTTCCGAGCTGCGCTCCGGGGTGGTCTTGCGCTGCGTTCCCCGCGGAAGCGGACCGGACAGATCCGGCAACTCGCTGGCGTAGGCCTCATGCGGTGGCCCGTCACCGCGTGTCGGCGCGTCGAAGTCCTGGCTCTTCGACGGCGATGGAGCGCCGGCTCCCGGCGCGTTGCCACCGGAGATGAAGCGGTTCAGTCGCGCATCAACACCGGAAGGTGCGCCCTGCGGCCGCGCCTCGGTCGGCGGTTCGGTCTGACGATTCGCGGGGTTGGCGGCCCGGGCGGCGCCGCGCTGCCACGGTGGCGAGTCCCCGCCCTCCTGACTACGGCCTGCCTGGGTGGGCGTCCCGCGCTGGGGCACACCGGCACGCTCGGCCGAAACATCCCCATTCGGGCTGTCGCCCTTTTTGGGGGCGCCCGGCTCGCTCGGTGAGGTCACCCCGACTCCTTAGCTCTGCTGCCTTGGCAGTCGCATTGTCTCTGGTTCGGCTGAGTCTAATTGCCCGTGTCCTGTGGCAGTCCGTTGGCAGGCCGCTGCTTGACCCCGCGGCCTGCCGGGCTAGCTTTCGGACTCCTCGACGCCGTCGACTCCATCGATGTCTTCGTCGGCGCCTTCTTCGGCGTTGCGTGCGATGGCTAACAGTGTGGCGCCCTCGCCCAAGTTCATCAACCGAACGCCCTTGGTCTGCCGGCCGGCCTTGCGGACCTGGCGCGCCGCGGTGCGGATGACGCCGCCGCCCGAGGTGATCGCGTACAACTCGCTATCGTCGTCGACGATCAACGCCCCCACCAGCCTGCCGCGCCGACGGTCGTACTGCACGGTCAGAACTCCCTTGCCGCCGCGGCCCTGCACCGGATACTCCTCGATAGCAGTGCGTTTGGCGTAGCCACCGGCGGTGGCGACCAGCAAGTAGAGGCCTTCCTGAACCACATTCAGCGACAGCAGTCGGTCGTCCTCGTTGAATCGCATGCCCTGGACGCCGGAGGTGGCGCGACCCATCGGCCGTAGCGCCTCGTCGGTCGCCGAGAACCTGATGGACTGACCGAGGGCCGAGACCAGCAGCAGATCCTCCTCGGCCGAGCACAGCACCGCTCCGACGAGCTCATCGTTGTCGCGGAGGTTGACGGCCACGATTCCACCCGAGCGGTTGGAGTCGAAGTCGGTCAGCTTGGACTTTTTGACCAGCCCGTTCTTGGTGGCCAGCACCAGATACGGCGCGTCCTCGTAGCTCTTGATCTGGATGACCTGGGCGATGCGTTCCTCGGGCTGGAAAGCCAGCAGGTTGGCGACGTGCTGACCGCGTGCCGTCCGGGATGCCTCCGGCAGCTCGTAGGCCTTGGCGCGATACACCCGGCCCTGCGTGGTGAAGAACAGGATCCAGTCGTGGGTCGACGAGACGAAGAAGTGCGCGACGATGTCGTCTTGCTTGAGCCCGGCGCCCTGCACGCCCTTCCCGCCACGTTTCTGGCTGCGGTACAGATCGGTCTTGGTGCGCTTGGCGTATCCCGTTTCGGTGATCGTGACGACGACATCCTCGCGCGCGATCAGGTCCTCGTCGTTGACGTCGCCGTCGGCCGCGATGATCCGGGTACGACGGTCGTCGCCGTACTTTTCGGCGATCTCGGCGAGTTCGTCGTGCACGATCCCGCGCTGCCGCTCCGGCTTGGCCAGGATGTCTTCCAGGTCGGCGATCTCGGCCTCGATCTTGGCCAGGTCGTCGACGATGCGCTGACGTTCCAGGGCCGCCAGGCGCCGCAGTTGCATGTCCAGGATGGCCTGGGATTGGATTTCGTCGATATCCAGGAGTTCGATCAGGCCGGTCCGCGCGATGTCGACGGTCTCCGACGCCCGGATCAAGGCGATGACTTCGTCGAGTGCGTCGAGCGCTTTGACCAGACCGCGCAAGATGTGCGCGCGTTCGTTGGCCTTGCGCAGCCGATAGGTGGTGCGCCGGATGATGACGTCGAGTTGGTGCGCCACATAGTGGCGGATCATCTGGTCGAGGCGCAGGGTGCGCGGCACCCCGTCGACGATCGACAACATGTTGGCGCCGAAGCTGGTCTGCAGCTGGGTGTGCTTGTAGAGGTTGTTGAGCACAACCTTGGCCACCGCATCGCGTTTGATCTCGACGACGATTCGCACACCGACGCGGTCGCTGCCCTGGTCTTCGACATTGGCGATGCCGGTCAGCCGGCCGTCGCGGACCTGCTCGGCGATCGAGGTGATGAAGTTGTCGTGGTTGACCTGATAGGGCAACTCGGTGATCACGATCGAGGTGCGCCCGCGCGAGTCCTCTTCGATCTCCACGACTCCACGCATCCTGACGGACCCGCGTCCCGTGGTGTAAGCGTCGTGAATCCCTTGGGACCCAACGATCAGACCGGCAGTGGGGAAGTCCGGCCCCTTGACTCGTTCGCGGACGGCAGCCAAGGTGGCTTCCTCGTCAGCGTCGTGGTTCTCCAGGCACCAGAACACCGCCTCGGCGAGCTCGCGCAGGTTGTGCGGCGGGATGTTGGTCGCCATGCCGACCGCGATACCGCCCGAACCGTTGGCCAGCAGGTTGGGGAACCGGCTGGGCAGGACCGTCGGCTCCTGCACCCGACCGTCGTAGTTCGGGATGAAATCGACTGTCTCCTCATCGATTTCGCGCAACATCTCCATCGCCAGCGGAGTCAGGCGCGCCTCGGTGTACCGCATCGCGGCGGGCGGGTCGTTGCCCGGCGAGCCGAAGTTGCCCTGGCCGTCGACCAACGGATACCGCAGTGACCACGGCTGGGCCATCCGCACCAAGGTGTCGTAGATCGACGAATCGCCGTGCGGGTGATAGTTACCCATCGTTTCGGCAACCGACCGTGCCGATTTCGCGTGCCCGCGGTCAGGGCGGAAGCCTGAGTCAAACATCGCGTACAGGACCCGGCGGTGCACCGGCTTGAGGCCGTCGCGCACTTCCGGAAGAGCGCGGCCCACGATGACGCTCATCGCGTAATCGATGTAGCTGCGCTGCATCTCGTGCTGGATATCGACCGGCTCGATCCGGTCGCCGGGTGCGTCGCTGGGCGGCAACGTGGTGTCAGTCATGTGTTCCTTCGGTCGCTAGAACTAGCGGTCTCGACGTCTTAAACATCCAGGAAGCGAACGTCCTTGGCGTTACGAGTGATAAAGCTGCGCCGGGCCTCGACGTCCTCGCCCATCAGGATCGAGAACAGCTCGTCTGCCGCGGCCGCGTCGTCGAGGGTGATCTGTCGTAGCACCCGCACCGACGGATCCATCGTGGTTTCCCACAACTCTTTGGCATCCATCTCACCCAGACCTTTGTAGCGCTGGATCCCGTCTTCCTTGTTGATCTTCCGCCCGGCCTTCTGCCCTGCCTCCAACAAACCGTCCCGCTCACGGTCGGAGTAGGCGAATTCCGGGTCGGTGCGCTGCCACTTCAGTTTGTACAGCGGCGGCTGCGCCAAATACACGTGCCCGTGCTCGAGTAGCGGCCGCATGAACCGGAACAACAACGTCAACAACAGCGTCGAAATGTGCTGGCCGTCGACATCGGCATCGGCCATCAGCACGATCTTGTGGTAGCGCAGCTTGGTGAGATCGAACTCGTCGTGAATTCCGGTACCCAGCGCCGTGATGATGGCCTGCACTTCGGTGTTCTTCAGCACCCGATCGATACGGGCTTTCTCGACGTTAATGATCTTGCCCCGCAACGGAAGAATCGCCTGGAACATCGAGTCGCGGCCACTCTTCGCCGAGCCGCCGGCCGAATCGCCCTCCACGACGTACAGTTCACACTTTCGCGGGTCGGTGGAGCGGCAGTCGGCTAGTTTGCCCGGCAGACCACCGATATCCGTGGCACTCTTGCGGCGCACCAACTCTCGAGCTTTTCGGGCGGCCATCCGCGCTTGTGCCGACGACACCGCCTTGTTCACAACGGTTTTCGCTTCCGAGGGGTTGGCCTCGAACCAGTGCGTGAGTTGCTCGTTGCAAACCTTCTGCACGAAAGACTTGACTTCGGTGTTGCCTAGTTTTGTTTTGGTCTGGCCCTCGAACTGGGGTTCGCTGACCTTGACCGAGATCACCGCGGCCAGGCCCTCGCGGATGTCGTCGCCGGTGAGGTTGGCTTCTTTCTCCTTCAGCAGCTTCTTGTCCTTGGCGTACTTGTTCACCACGGACGTCAGTGCACTACGGAAGCCTTCCTCGTGGGTACCGCCTTCGTGGGTGTTGATGGTGTTGGCGAAGGTGTGCACGGACTCGGAATATCCGCCGTTCCACTGCATCGCGATCTCGACTTCGTGGCCCGTGCCCTTACCTTCGAAGTCGATGATGCTCTGCTGAATCGGGCTCTTGGTGCGGTTGATGTGCTTGACGAAGTCCACCAAACCGCCCGGGTAGTGGAATGTGCGGCGCTTGACCTTGTGTGGGGCGGACGACTCGGCGGCTTTATCTTCCGCCGACTTGGGCGCCTCGGCCGTGTCGCTGACGACCTCGTCAACGACGTCTTCCTGGGCCACTCGCTCGTCGGCGAGGTTGATCGTCAAGCCCTTGTTGAGAAAAGCCATTTCCTGCAGCCGGCGCGCGACCGTCTCGAAGTCGTACTCGGTGGTTTCGAAGATCTCGGGATCGGCCCAGAACCTGATGGTGGTTCCGGTCTTCTTGGTGGCCTCACCCTGTTTCAACGTTCCGGGTACCGCGCGCTCGTAGTACTGCGACCACTCGTGGCCATCGCGGGAGATGTCGACCTCGAGTCGCCGGGAGAGCGCGTTGACCACCGAGACACCAACGCCGTGCAATCCGCCGCTGACCGTGTAGCCGCTGTTCTCACCACCGAATTTGCCGCCCGCATGGAGCTGCGTCATCACCACATCGACGGTGGGGGCACCGGTGGAGTGCATGGCGACCGGGATGCCGCGGCCGTCATCGACGACCTCGACGCCGCCGTCGTCGAGCATCCGCACATCGACCTGGCTGGCGTAGCCGGCCATCGCCTCGTCCACCGAGTTGTCGACCACCTCCCAAATCAGGTGGTGGAGACCACGCTCGCCGGTGGACCCGATGTACATGCCGGGGCGTTTACGGACGGCCTCCAGCCCTTCGAGCACGGTGATCGCTGACGCACCGTATTCGTTTTGCGCCTTCTTCTTCTGGGCAGCCACGGTCGGAATGTTCTCCTCGGGGTTTCATGCGGGCGGTCCAGTCACCGCAGCAGTCGCATCAGTCCACTCTACCGTGATCGGGGGTCCGGACCGATTCTCTGGGCGCGTTTCCACCTATCTGGACGCGCCGTGTGCTCGATTTTTTTGTTAACGGCCCGTCCGGACGTCCGTCGCGGGGGTCTGTTTCGTTCTCGCGGATCTCAGCGGGCGATCCTATACGCTATGCGTACGGCGTGTCGGCGGCGTTGACTAGGCCCCTCAATTGTCTCAGCCGTAGGTATCGCGAGGCCCCCGGCCGGAGATGTGTCGGGGCCCCTTCCGCCAGGAAGGGGCCGACGGCCCGGTGATTTTCAACGATGTCACCACGCCGTTGCCGACCGCCGCGGCAATCTTGGCCAACAACTGCGCCTGGACCATCCGCAGCTGGGTGGCCCAGGCGGTGGATTCGGCTGTCACACTGAGCACCCCCTCATTGAGGGCGGTTGGAGTCGCGTGGTCGGCGATCTGGTGGCCCACCACCGACGTCCAATGGCCGAGCACCGTGCCTTCGGCGACGTGTCCCGACCAGCCGCGCTTTTTCGCAAGGTCACGGACAACCCTTCCCATCGGTTGCGGATCCCGGATGTCGGGTCCCGGACCCGACCAGCTTCGCCGCCGCCCGGCAACACGGCGCGGAACGGGATTGCTTCCGCGCCCGCGCCCGGCGTCCTTACCCTGGGCTCGCGCCGCCGCGCGGGCCTCCTCGAGCGTGCGCCGCACCATGTCCATACCGCTGAGCCCGCTTGGTTGTTCGGAGCGACCGGGGTCTGGCTCTTGCTCGGTGCCGGTCATGATTGCATCACCGATACCCGTCCGGAGTCATCGTCTTGCAAGTCGATGTGCACCCGCCTAGCGTCCCAGCCCGACGGGATATCTTCCAGTACCGCCGCGGTCACCAACACCTGTTCCGCCGACTCCGCCACCGCAGCCAGCGCCCGGCGGCGCGCCGAGTCGAGTTCGGCGAACACGTCGTCAAGCAACAACACCGGGTCGCTGCCGTCGGCCCGGAGCAACTCGTAGGCGGCCAGCCGCAGCGCGATCGCAAAAGACCACGATTCTCCATGGCTGGCAAAGCCTTTCGCTGGTTGATCGCCGAGTCGCAGTTCCAATTCGTCGCGATGCGGGCCCACCAGACACACCCCGCGTTCCAATTCGACGCCGCGGCGGGCCGCCAACGCGGCGAGCAGCGCGGCTTCCAGAAATTCCCGGTCGCTGCCCGCGGCGTCTCCTGCGCCCTCGGTATCCAAACCGTCGATGCTCGTTCGGTAATTGATAGCCGCGGGCCGCGACCCCGGTGCCAGCAGCTGGTAGGCCTTCTCCACCTCCGGCGCCAACTCGTTCACCAAATCGATACGCGCAGCCATCAATTCGGCCCCGTGCTCGGCCAATCGGCTATCCCACACATCCAGGGTCTCCAAGGCTCCTTGGTCACCTCGATGCCGTGACCCGGCCGCCGACTTCAACAGCGCGGTGCGCTGCCGCAACACCTTGTCGTAATCCGCACGCACCGCGGCGATCACCGGGCGGCGCACGGTCGCCAGTTCGTCGAGATAGCGGCGCCGGTCTGCCGGATCCCCGCGAACCAGCGCCAGGTCCTCCGGAGCAAACAGCACCGACCGCAATACCCCGACCACCTCACGCGTACTGCGTACCGGCGAGCGGTTCAACCTAGCCTTATTAGCGCGTCCTGCGGCGATCTCCAGATCGATCGCGCATTCCCTGCCCTCGTTCACGACGATCGTCGAAATCACAGCTCGAGCGCTGCCCGTACGGATCAATGGCGCATCGGTGCCTACCCGGTGTGAACCCAGGGTCGTCGAATACCACAGTGCTTCAACCAAATTCGTCTTCCCAAATCCATTGGGACCGACGAACACCGTCCTGCCCGGTTCCAGCTCAAGGTCGGCGTGGGCCCAGGACCGGAAATCGCGTAGCCCCAAATGCCGGACGTACACCTATCCGGGCAACCGAACTGGCATCAACAGATAGACGTAGTCCGTCGGCAACGCGGCAAACGGGCCAGCACCCGTCGGATGGCTCACGTCGTCGAACGCCGGGCGTAGCAACGCCGGCTTGCCCGGGGTGGTGAAGCCGAATGACACCCGATCGGCATGCACCGATCCGAGCCCGTCGGTCAGATAGGTCGGGTTGAAAGCGATGGTCAACGGCTCGCCGGCGAAATCAACGGCAAGTTCTTCTTCGGCCCGGCCGACATCGTCGGCGCCGGCGGAAAGACGCAACATGCCTTCGGCGAATTCCATGCGGACCTGTGCTCCCCGGTCCGCCACCAACGCAACCAGCTTGATGGCTTCGGTCAACTCAGCCACATTGATGGTCGCCACCGCGGTGTGTTCGGCGGGCAACAACTGGCGAAACTTCGGAAACTCCGCGTCCAGCAATCGCGTGGTGCTGCGCTTGCCGTTCCCGCTGATACCGAGGAGCCCCTCTTTTCCGACTCCCGCGCCGGCGCCCAACGACAACCGAACATCCGAACCGTCCGCGCCAGTTTTGGCAGCCTCGGCCAGGGTCTTGGCCGGCACCAGCACAGCCGCTTCGATCTCGGGCGACAACGCCGACCAGGTCAGCTCACGAACTGCCAGGCGGAACCGATCGGTGGCGGCCAAAACGACCGTCTCACCCGAAATCTCGACCCGGATGCCGGTCAACATCGGCAGCGTGTCATCGCGGCCGGCGGCAATCGCAACTTGGCTGATCGCCTCGGCGAACAAATCCGACGGCAAGGTCCCGGTTTCTTCCGGCAGCGTCGGCAGCGTTGGATAGTCCTCAACCGCCATCGTCGGCAACGAAAACTTGGCGCTTCCGCAGGTCAGTGTGACCCGATTCCCGTCGACGTAAAAGTCGATCGGCTTGTCCGGCAATGCCCGGGTGATATCGGATAACAGCCTCCCCGATACCAAAACGCTTCCCGGAGAAGCGATTTCGGCCGCAACCTGTGCTTCGGCGGAGACCTCGTAGTCGAATCCCGAGATTGTCAGGCCCTCATCCGTGCCGGTCAACAGCACGCCCGACAGAACGGGTACCGCCGGCCGACTCGGCAGATTCTTCGCAACCCACGACACCGCATCAGCGAAAGATTCTCGGACCAGGCGAAACTTCAGATCGGTGAGGCTAGCACTTGTCGTCGCCACGTCCATAGCGTCCCTTCACCTACCAAAAATTCGAATCCAGCAGCTAGCCATCCGTCCCCGCTAGCGGGGCCCCGCAACAAACGCCGCGGGCAAGTCATGCGCCACGACGTCCACAACGGGAGTCGAATCACAACCGTAGAGCTTCTGGGCCCATCTTGAAAGCTAATCGCAAAGGCCGACAAGCTGAGTGAATGAGCGCTTCGTGGGTGCTGTGAAACGCTCCGTCCCCAAGGCTGTTCTTCAAAGAAGAATCGATGAAGAGATCTCAGTACCAGTATTAAGGCCTGTGCAGTCTGGGGACAGGTCCGTCTACGTGCAGCTAGCGCCGCGATCGGCTTGTGGATTACTGGGTTGGTAACTGTGCAGCCGATGTTGGGCGCTGGGGATGGGGGAGTGGTGTGCACTTCAAGGGCGATCGCTGCACTGGTGTTTGGCACGTTCGTACACAATGCTGCCAACATAGTTTTCGTGTGGCTGGAGTTACAGACGTGCGAGAAGTTTTTCGAAAAAAGTTTGGCGCGCGGTGGCCGAATCAGCGCTTGGAGCGCTGACGGATGCGAGTGGTGAGCTCTTTGACGTGATCGAAGATCTCACGCCGCTGGGCCATCTCGGACAAGATCTTTCGTTGCGCGTACATGACTGTGGTGTGGTCACGGCCGAACGCCTGGCCGATCTTGGGTAGCGACAGGTCGGTGAGTTCGCGACAGAGATACATGGCGATCTGGCGCGACTGAGCCAGCGCTCGAGTCTTGCCCGGCCCGCGTAACTCCTCGACGGTGGTGTCGAAGTATTCGGCGGTGGCGGCCATGATGGTCGCCGCGCTGATTTGCATGGTGCTGGCATCGGCGATCAGGTCGCGCAGCACGATCTCGGCGAGGGCCTTGTCGATCGGTGTTTTGTTCAACGAGGCGAACGCGGTAACCCGGATCAATGCTCCCTCGAGCTCACGGATGTTGCGCTCGATGCTGCTGGCGATGAGCTCGAGTACGTCGTCGGGCACCGCGAGGCGTTCCATCTGTGCTTTCTTACGCAGAATCGCGATCCGCGTTTCCAGTTCAGGTGGCTGCACGTCGGTGATCAGGCCCCACTCGAACCGTGTTCTCAACCGGTCTTCGAGGGTGGCGAGTTGTTTGGGCGGCCGATCCGACGAGATGACGATCTGCTTGTTGGCGTTGTGCAACGTGTTGAAGGTGTGGAAGAACTCCTCCTGGATACCTTCTTTGCCTTCGATGAACTGGATGTCATCGACCAGCAACACATCGACGTCGCGATAGCTGCGTTTGAAGGCGACCTTGCGATCATCGCGAAGCGAGTTGATGAAGTCGTTGGTGAATTCCTCGGTGGACACGTACTTGACCCGCATACCGGGGAACAGCCGTTGGGCGTAGTTGCCTGCGGCGTGCAACAGGTGGGTCTTGCCGAGCCCGGACTCACCCCAGATGAAGAGCGGGTTGTAGGCGCGGGCCGGTGCTTCGGCGATTGCCAGGGCCGCGGCGTGGGCGAACCGATTGGAAGCACCGATGACGAAAGTGTCGAAGGTGTAGCGGCGGTTGAGGCTGGTGCCGCCGACAACGGCCGGGTCGGTGCTGTGTGGGCGTTCGGTGAAGTAGTTGGGCCAACCCTGTTCGGCGACGACGACTTCGCCGTTTTCGTCGCCCTCGTCGACGTCACCTGACGTTTCTAGGCCCATGTCGTCGGTGAAGGCACCGCCGGGGGGAAAGGGGGTGTCCTCGGTGTCGTCGGAAGGCGGAGCGATGCGGACGCCGAGTTGGATCTGCTGCCCGAGCCGGCGGCTGAGTGCATCGGTGATCGGGGTGCGCAGATGGCGTTCGATCTCGTTTTGGACGAAGCTGCTCGGCACCGACAACAGGGCGAAGCCCTCGACGATGGTGAGCGGTTGGACGAGATTCAGCCACGCTCGCTGCTGAGGGGTCAGGGGAGTGACGAGAGTCGTGCGGATGCCAGCTGCACCGTCCGCCTCGGCATCGCCATTGAGTTCAGAGACGACCGCGTTCCACACGGTAGTGAAACCAGAACCGGGGTCATCGGTCAACGACGCATCTCCCTGGGTCTGACGTCGAGCTACAACAACGCTTTGGCGACAAGGCAACTGTCCACATAGTTATACACAGGTGTGGACAGGATAAGCGCATGCGAGCCGCAACCTATCGGAGACAGCTCGCGATCCACGGGCTGGAGACAACCCGAGCTAGGTCGCCTGCACAGCTGGTAGATCCGCCATCATGCTTCGTTGTCGAGCGCCGTTCCAGTCTGAAACGGCATGGCCCGAAGCTAACAGTTTTCCGTGCGGCTGCCAACAGTTCCGTTGCATTCCAATCGGGTTCTTTAGGGTCTGGCGGGGCGTCCTGCGGCGTGTCGATGACGCCGCGCCGCTAGGCGTCCCCGGCCGGCAAGATTTCATGTTGGGTGTCAGTGGGTTTGTTGGGGCAGGCCAAGTTTGACCCAGCGAACGCGCGTCAGTAATCTCATACAGTCGCCCGAAAGTCGGCGATACGGCTGCGACCCAGGAATTACGTACCCGGGGACCGCGCCGGCCAGCAGCAAGACCACTTTCCGACCGAATCACGAAGCAATCTAGCTGAACCAAACGTGAGCGGCCGGAGGGCTGGGAAAGCTTCGAGCGAGACAGAACGAGGAGAACGGCGTGGCCAAGGGCAAGCGGACTTTCCAGCCGAACAACCGGCGCCGTGCACGCGTGCACGGCTTCCGCTTGCGCATGCGCACCCGCGCCGGACGGGCGATTGTGTCCGGCCGGCGCCGCAAGGGCCGTCGCGCCCTATCTGCCTGATCTGATCGACAGGCTCTGGCGGTGCTTCCCGCACGCAACCGCATGAGGCGGTCACGGGAATTCGACGCGGCAGTGAAGTACGGGGTGCGCACAGCGCAGCCCGACCTTGTCGTGCATGTGCGCCGGGGCGGCGAATGCGAAGCGGGTCCGCGGGTGGGGTTGATCGTGGCTAAGTCGGTTGGTTCAGCCGTCGACCGGCATCGGGTGTCACGCCGGCTTCGGCATGCGGTCCGAGGCATGCTGACCGATCTCGATCAATCCGACCAGGTGGTCATCCGAGCGCTGCCAGGGAGCCGCCAGGTGTCATCGGCCCGGTTGGAGCAGGAGCTGCGCAGTGGTCTACGGCGTGCTTTCGAACGGGCGGGGACGAGCCATTGAATACGACGGCGCCGGCGCGCGCGGGAGTTGGCGGCGCGGGCAGGACCGTCGTGCGAGGACTGGTTTTCCTGATCCAGCTGTACCGCCACATGGTTTCGCCGCTGCGCCCGCCGACATGCCGCTTCATACCGACCTGCAGTCAGTACGCCGTCGAGGCACTCACCGAATACGGCGCGATTCGGGGGGGCTGGCTGGCGGCACTCAGGCTCGCCAAGTGTGGACCATGGCATCGGGGAGGATGGGACCCGATACCGGAGCACGCCTCCGAACACCGCGGGTGCCGGGTGAACTTCGAAGACACCAGCGCCGTCGGGGACGCCCCGGCGCCGCGAGGGGAGAGTGAATCTTTTGTTTGATGTATTCAGCCTGGACTTCGTCTACTACCCGGTGTCGTGGATCATGTGGGTTTGGTACAAGCTGTTCGGTGCGCTGCTGGGACCCTCGAACTTTTTCGCGTGGGCGCTGTCGGTGATGTTCCTGGTCTTCACGTTGCGGGCACTGCTCTACAAGCCGTTCGTGCGCCAGATCCGTACCACCCGGCAGATGCAAGAACTGCAACCACAGATCAAGGCGCTGCAAAAGAAGTACGGCAAGGATCGTCAGCGCATGGCACTCGAGATGCAGAAGCTGCAGCGCGAGCACGGGTTCAACCCGATCCTGGGCTGCTTGCCCATGCTCGCCCAGATTCCGGTGTTCCTCGGGCTCTATCACGTGTTGCGCTCGTTCAACCGCACGACGGGGGGCTTCGGTCAGCCTCAGATGTCGGTCGTGCAAAACCGCTTGACGGGCAACTACATGTTCAACGCGGTCGACGTGGGTCACTTCCTGGACGCCAACCTTTTCGGTGCGCCCATCGGTGCGTCGATGACGCAGCGCACCGGGTTGGACGCATTCATCGACTTCAGCCGCCCCGCGGTCATCGCGGTGGGCGCCCCGGTGATGATCCTGGCCGGCATCGCGACCTACTTCAACAGCCGCGCCTCGGTGGCCCGACAAAGCGCGGAGGCGGCAGCCAACCCGCAGACCGCGATGATGAACAAGCTTGCGTTGTACGTGTTTCCGCTCGGCGTGGTCGTCGGTGGGCCGTTCCTTCCAATCGCGATCATCTTGTACTGGTTCGCGAACAACATCTGGACTTTCGGTCAGCAGCACTACGTGTTCACGATGATCGAAAAAGAGGACGAAGCCAAGAAGCAGGAAGTGCTTGAGCGTCGCGCGGCCAACGCACCCCTTCCGGGAGCCAAGCCGAAGCGCAAGGCGACCCCGGCGAGCGGCAACGGCTCGTCGACGATTGGCGACGAGGGCGCGCCGACGACGGATACCGACGGTGATGTGCCGGAAGGAAAAACGACGGACGCTGTACCGGACAACCCGGATGCAGCAGGGGGCACCAACGGTCCGGGTAATCGCACACCCAGACCCGGGGCTCGACCGAAGAAACGGAAGCGCTGACAAAAGCGCCACAGCTTTACCGGGCCGTCTCCGGAGAGTGATCCGAATGAGACAGGGACGGACCCATGGATGAGGGAGAGAGAATGACGGACGCTGATACCACCGAACGCGACTTGGACACCCCACTTGCGGTCGAGGACGAAACCGAGGAGGCGACGGCAGCAGAAGCCGGTGCCGACGAAGGTGACGACCTGGAGGAGCGGTTGGTCGCCGAAGGAGAGATCGCCGGCGACTATCTGGAAGAGCTGTTGGATCTGTTGGACTTCGACGGCGACATCGATCTGGACGTCGAGGGCAAACGAGCCATCGTCAGCATCGACGGCAGCGACGACCTGAATAAATTGGTCGGCCGCACCGGCGAAGTACTCGATGCGCTCCAAGAGCTCACCCGGCTGGCGGTACATCAGAAGACCGGTGTGCGTAGCCGGCTGATGCTCGACGTCGCGGGTTGGCGGCGCGGGCGCCGCGAGGAACTGGCCGCACTTGGCGACAAGGTGGCACGGCGCGTGCTGGAGAGCGGCGAGCGCGAAGAGCTCAAGCCGATGACTCCGTTCGAGCGGAAGATCGTCCACGACGCCGTCGCGGCGGTGGACGGTGTGCACAGCGAGAGCGAAGGCGTGGAGCCAGCACGCCGAGTTGTTGTTCTGCACGACTAGTCGCGAGCGGGTTACATCCGTGTAGTTCGCCTCGCGGACGACGCCGTAGGTCCGAAGACCGGAGGAATGTTTCACGTGAAACATGTCGACGGTTCCGACCGGGCCGAGGCGCCGGCCGGAACGCCCGACCCCGTTTCCGGAGCGGCGCCGGTTGCGGCAGCCGAGATCTTCGGGCCGCGGCTCGACATTGCGCAGCGGTATGCGGTGCTGCTCGGCACCAGCGGGGTGGAGCGCGGACTGCTGGGGCCGCGTGAAGTAGACCGGGTGTGGGACCGCCACCTCATGAATAGTGCGGCGGTGGCCGAACTGCTCGAGCACGGCGAGCGGGTGGTCGACATCGGGAGTGGGGCGGGATTGCCGGGGATACCCCTGGCGATCGCCCGACCCGATCTCGATGTCGCCCTCCTTGAACCGCTGCTGCGCCGCAGCGAGTTTCTCAAAGAGGTCGTCGCGGAACTAGGGTTAAGCGTCGAAGTGGTGCGGGGCCGCGCCGAAGAGTCTTGGGTACGCGAGCGGTTCGGCGAGAGGGATGTCGCGGTGTCGCGAGCGGTCGCTGCGTTAGACAAGTTGACGAAGTGGAGCATGCCGTTGCTACGGCCTGGCGGACGGATGATTGCGATCAAGGGGGAGCGCGCTCCCGCCGAAGTCGAAGAGCACCGGCGTGGGATGGTGGCGTTGCATGCTGTTGATGTCAGGGTGGTGACATGTGGCGCGAGCTATTTGCGTCCGCCCGCAACCGTGGTGATAGCGCAGCGCGCAGAACGGTCGCGTCGCGGGTCGGCACCAAGGGCGGACAGGAGAAAGCGATGAGCTTCCCCCGGGATAGCTCCGAAGGTGCCGGCTCCCGCATGCAACGCCCGCAGCCGACGGCAGGATCCGTCGCACCGCGGCTGGCGCCGGAAGAGACGGTGCCGCTGGCGGACGAATCGCCAAGCGAAACGATCGCGGATGTTTCACGTGAAACATCGGCGGAATTCGACACCCCGATCGGCGCGGCCGCCGAACGCGCGATG
Source organism: Mycobacterium sp. Dal123C01 (assembly GCF_052566995.1). Classification (NCBI taxonomy): domain Bacteria; kingdom Bacillati; phylum Actinomycetota; class Actinomycetes; order Mycobacteriales; family Mycobacteriaceae; genus Mycobacterium; species Mycobacterium sp. Dal123C01. The sequence goes on from NZ_CP199580.1 coordinate 1,323,631, forward strand.
CGGGTACTGCACACGACGTACCCGCCATTGCGCCGCCCGAGCCACCGCCGCGTCTTCACCGTCGCAAACCAAAAGGGTGGCGTCGGCAAGACGACCACGGCGGTCAACATTGCTGCCGCGCTCGCACTGCAAGGACTGAAGACCCTCGTCATCGATCTCGACCCGCAGGGCAACGCCAGCACGGCGCTCGGCATCACCGATCGCAAATCGGGCACGCCCTCGTCATACGAAGTGCTTCTCGGCGAAGAGTCGCTAGAGTCCGCGCTGCGGCGCAGCCCGCACAGCGAGCGCCTGTTCTGCGTCCCAGCGACGATCGATCTGGCGGGTGCCGAGATCGAATTGGTCAGCATGGTGGCGCGCGAGAACCGGTTGCGCACCGCGTTGGCGCAGCTGGAGAACTTCGACTTCGACTACGTCTTCGTGGACTGCCCGCCGTCGCTGGGGCTGCTCACGATCAACGCGCTCGTCGCCGCGCCAGAGGTGCTGATTCCGATCCAGTGCGAGTACTACGCGCTCGAGGGTGTGTCCCAACTGATGCGGAACATCGAAATGGTGAAGGCACACCTCAACCCTCAACTCGATGTGACGACCGTGATCCTCACCATGTACGACGGCCGCACCAAGCTAGCCGACCAGGTCGCCGAGGAGGTGCGCCGCTACTTTGGCAACAAGGTGTTGCGCACCGTTATCCCGCGCAGCGTCAAGGTGTCCGAGGCGCCCGGCTACAGCATGACCATCATCGAGTACGACCCCGGTTCGCGCGGGGCGATGAGCTATCTCGACGCGAGTCGCGAACTCGCGCAGCGTGACTAATCACCATCCGTGAAGGGACGACCATGACGCAGCCGTTACGCAAGAAGGGCGGCCTCGGCCGGGGCCTGGCATCGCTGATCCCGACCGGCCCCGCCGAGGGCGACTCGGGACCGGCGACCCTTGGCCCGCGGATGGGGGATGCGGCCGCCGATGTCCTGATCGGTGGGTCTGGGCCGGCCGCTGCCGGGATGGGCGCGGTGTATCGCGAGATCTCGCCGGCTGACATCGAGCCCAACCCGCGCCAGCCGCGCCAGGTGTTCGACGAAGAGGCGCTGGCTGAGTTGGTGCACTCCATCCGCGAGTTCGGTCTCTTGCAGCCCATCGTGGTGCGAGTGGCGCCCGCATCGCCGGGCGGCGCGCGTTATCAGATCGTGATGGGGGAGCGGCGCTGGCGAGCGGCGCAAGCAGCAGGCCTGGCCACCCTTCCGGCCATCGTGCGGGAGACGGAAGACGACAACCTGTTGCGCGACGCCTTGCTGGAGAACATCCACCGAGCACAGCTGAACCCGCTGGAAGAAGCGGCGGCATACCAGCAATTGCTCGACGAGTTCGGGGTCACCCACGACGAACTGGCCTCGCGGATCGGACGCTCGCGGCCGTTGATCAGCAACATGATCCGGTTGCTCAAACTTCCCATCGCGGTGCAGCGCCGAGTGGCCGCGGGGGTGCTGTCCGCCGGCCACGCCCGCGCGTTGCTGTCGCTGGACGCGGGCCCCGCGGCGCAGGAAGAATTGGCAAGCCGGATCGTCGCGGAAGGTTTGTCGGTGCGCGCCACCGAGGAGGCCGTGACATTGGCCAACCGCGGTGACACGGCGGCGCCGGCGCAGCCGCGCCGCAAGCCGATCCAGATGCCCGGCCTGCAAGACGTCGCCGAACGCCTATCGAACGCCTTCGATACCCGGGTGACGGTCAGCCTTGGTAAGCGCAAGGGGAGGATCGTGGTGGAGTTCGCCTCGGTCGAAGATCTACAGCGGATCATCGACACTATGGCCCCGCCCAAGGCATAACCGGTCATACGCTGTAATTACGTCACTGTGACACCGCAAGCCTCTGGGGCGTGCATTCGGTTCGCTCGGGCGTCGCGATCGGACGGAGATCCGGTGTGCATCAAGCCTTTTCGGCGTTTGGCGCACGGCGGCTCCGCGCTGCGGACCGTTTCGGCGGCCGCGTCGACGTGGCGGGGCCAACACTGGCCCGAGAGTGACAAACTCTCCTATCCTGGAGGGGTTGGTTTTACCCGTCAGCCTGGAATCAGCCGGGCTTGCGGCAATGGGCTGCGGTACGCACGGAAGCCAGGAGGCTAGTGTCTGCTCGAATCACGCCGCTGCGGCTCGAAGCCTTCGAGCAGCTCCCCAAGCATGCGCGCCGATGTGTTTTCTGGGAGGTCGACCCGGCGACCCTCGGCGGCCAGGACCACCTTGCCGATCCCGAATTCGAAAAAGAAGCCTGGCTGTCGATGGTGATGCTGGAGTGGGGTACGTGCGGTCAGGTCGCGACCGCGATCTCCGACGAGCACAGCCACACCGAACCGCCATGCTTGGGCTACGTTCTGTACGCACCGCCGGGGGCGGTACCGAGGGCACATCGGTTTCCCACCGCGCCGGTGTCACCGGACGCGGTGTTGCTGACATCCATGGGCATCGAACTCGGACATGCCGCTGACGACCTGCCGCACAGTCTCCTTGCTCGGGTGATCGACGAATTGGTTCGGCGCGGAGTCCGTGCGCTGGAAGCCTTCGGCCGCACACCGGCGGCTTCGGAGTTGTCGGATCCGCAGCTGGCCGACCCCGATACGCGGCCGGTGCTGGAGTCCCTCGGTGACTGCTCGGTGGATCGCTGCATCATCGATGCCGACTTTTTGCAAGACGTGGGTTTCGTTGTGGTGGCACAACATCCGTACTTCCCGCGGCTGCGCCTCGAGCTGGACAAGGGGCTGGGGTGGAAAGCCGAGGTGGAAGCCGCCCTGGAGCGCTTGCTGGCCAGTGCCCAGCTGCAGCAGCCGGTCGGCGCCGGGTCCGGCAATGTTTTGAAGGCGGGAAATACGTTGCAGAACAAGCAGAACGGTTAAGAGCCGGCGAGCCGGGTCGTCCGCTCCACCGACAATTCGTGAGCAAGCAGCTCGGCGAAGGTGAACGTGCCAGTGGGCCGGTCATTCTTGCCAAGCAGGTAGAGCCGCTTGACCGCGGCGAGGATACCTTCGGCGACGGCATCACGGGTCTGCGCGGAGATCAGCATGTCGCGATCGCCCGGGTTGGTGATGTAGCCGACGTCGACCTGGACCGTGGGCATCCGCGTCAGTCGCAGCAGATCCCATGTCCGACCATGCGTCCGGCAATCCCGCAATCCGGTGCGCGCCACCACTTCTCGCTGAATGAAGTCGGCAAGATTGCGACCGATGGTCGACACCGACCCGTGCGAGTTACCGAAGTGGAATGAAGCTACCCCGTTGGCCGAGGGGCTGGACTGAACTTCGCAGCGCAGGCTGATCATCAGGTCCGCGCCCACGTTGTTGGCCGTAGCCGCCCGCTCGGCGTCCGAGGGGCTGCGGTTGGTTGGCCGCGACAGGAAGGTCTCCATGCCGATGGCCGTCATCCGACCCTCAAGCCGACTGGCCAAGTCCCACAAGATATCTGCTTCGCTGACGGGGCCGGCCGGGCCCTGCGCGATCAAACCGTGGTCGCCGCCGCCGCGGCCCGGATCGATGATGATTCGCTTGCCCGAGAGCCGGGGACCCGATCGGCGGACCAGTTCTTCTTCGCGGATTGCGTGGGGTGAGCCACCGGTGACCCGCGAACTCAGAAAGTACAACGACCGCAAGGTTTCCGGGCCGCAGATACCGTCGGCGGACATCCCGTATTCCCGCTGGTACGACATCAACGCCTTATGGGTCTGCAAGCCGAAATGTCCATCGACCAACCCCGTGTAGAAGCCGAGGTCCTGCAGCCGAGCCTGCAATGTCGCGACGTCGTCACCGTAGAGGGGAGCGCCGAACTGGTGATACAGCGTGCGTGCGCCGAGCCGGTAGGAGGCCTCCTTCAACGCGCGGTAGGTGGCCTCGCCGACCATGCCGTCGACCAGCAGTCCACGATGCTGCTGGAAGGCACGCACCGCCTGATCGAGCTGTTCATCGAAGAGGTCGAGGGCCACATGCCGACCCGTGGACAAATCTTCGTCGGCGTCATCCAGCAGCCCCAGCGCTGAAAGCGAGGCCCGGATTTCGGTCACCGCTGAGCTGCGCTCACCACAGCGCAGCGCGTCGCCGTTTTCGCGGCGCGGACTCGACATACCAGGGGCCCTCCGGGACAAACTGACAGGCACACAAACGCACTACAGCTAACCGGTATTGTCGCAGATCCCGCTCAATTTCGGGAAAACCCCAGGCTGAACGGCGGGGCAACGCCGCAAAGTAGATCGCCTTCAGGTGAGGTTGGGAACAGCGTCGGCAAGCTCCCGCAACAGCGCCGCCTTACCCTTGGCGCCCACGATCCGCTTCACCGGCTGGCCGTCCTTGAAGAGGATCATCGTGGGGATCGACACCACCTGGAAGTCGCGCGCCGTCTCCGGGTTTGCGTCGACGTCGAGTTTGGCGACGGTCAGCTGATCTGAGCGCTCGGCCGCGATCTCCTCGAGGACCGGCGCGACCATCTTGCACGGTCCACACCATGTCGCCCAAAAGTCAACCAGCACAGGCTTATCGCTGGACAACACGTCCGTGGAGAAGGACGCGTCAGAGACTTCCTTTGTGGCTCCGGCTTTTTCGGCATCGCTCATCGTGGTGCTCCAATCAAATCGGTACTGTCCGCATTTCCAGCTGCTGTCTTGGGCTCGGCGGCAGCCGCCTCATCCTGGTCGGCCAACCAGCGCTCGGCGTCAATGGCCGCCGCACAGCCGCTGCCGGCCGCGGTGACCGCCTGGCGGTAGGTGTGGTCTACCAGGTCACCCGCCGCGAAGACGCCTTCCAGCGCGGTGTTGGTGGTGCTTCCCTTGACGAGTACGTAGCCCTCCGCGTCGACGTCGATGACGCCGCGCACCAGATCCGACCGCGGGTCGTGACCAATCGCGACGAACACACCCGTCACCGGGAGCGCGGTTTCTTCGCCAGTGACGTTGTCGCGCAACTGCAATCCGGTAACCGTTGTGTCCCCGTCCACCGCGACCACCGTCTGGTTGGTCATGAATTTGATCTTGTCGTTGGTGCGGGCACGGTTGAGCATGATCTTCGAGGCGCGGAATTCGTCGCGACGGTGCACGAGCGTCACGCTACGGGCAAATCGGGTCAAGAACGTCGCCTCTTCCATGGCCGAGTCGCCGCCGCCGATCACGGCGATGTCCTGATCGCGGAAGAAGAACCCGTCGCAGGTGGCACACGCGCTCACCCCGCGGCCCAGCAACTCCTGCTCACCCGGCACGTGCAGATAACGTGCCGCGGCGCCCATCGCCAAGATGACGGCGCGGGCCTTGAAGGTCTCGCCGTCGGCCGTGACGACCGACTTGACCGGGCCGTCCAGCGAGACCGATTCGACGTCTTCCATCCGCAGGTCCGCCCCGAAGCGCAACGCCTGCTCGCGCATCTGGTCCATCAGCTCCGGGCCGGTGATGCCCTCGCGGAAGCCGGGGTAGTTCTCCACCTCGGTCGTGGTCATCAACGCCCCACCGAATGACGTCCCCTCAAAGACCAGGGGCGCCAGCTGTGCGCGCGCCGTGTACAGGGCCGCTGTGTACCCGGCCGGACCAGAACCAATGACGATGACGTCGTGGACTTTGTCATGAGCGGAGTCGGTCATACGAGCCTTTCAGATACAGACTTCTTCAATCGTGTCGAACGCCAGCGTAAGCGTGGCTGTTCCCGCTCGTGTTGCGCAACACGTGGCACCACCTTAAGGGCGGGGGACCTGGGTGCTGGCTAACAGCCCGGTATCGGCGGCGCTGCAGTTCAGCGCCACCGCAACGACCGTCAGGTCGGCTGGCGTGTCGGCGGGGAGCACGAGCAGCACGCCGGGGCGGGCATTGATCTCGATCGGCCGCGCGCCCAGTACCTGCGTCGACGCCGGGTAGCCCAGACCACCAAGGCATGACGCGCGGCGGGACGGGTCGCCGAGCGGACCGTAATCGGGAGCGTGGTCGAGCAGCCCGACGATCTCGGCCGGCGAGAGCGGGATCGCCATGGGCGGTGTCGACACCGTGATGTGCTCGGCGGTGGTCGGGGTGCTCGGCGCGGGTGCAGGTGCGTTGAGCAGTGCGACCGTGCCGAAGCCGATCGCGGCCAGCACCGCGCAGACACCGGCCACACCGGCGGCGACTCTGGCGGGGCGAATGTGCGGACGCGCGGAGTGGGTGGCCACGCTCGGGGAGCCGCCGGGACCTGCCGATCGCAGCGCCTCGGAGATTCGGGCGGTCACCTCGGCGGGTGGCTCGGGCGCCGACGCCGGATCCGCGCCGACAGCGGCGACATCGCGGCGCACCTGGTTCAAAGCGCGAAGGGCCGCTTCGGCCTCCGGGTCGTCGCGAACTTGCCTACGTAGCCGGGCGGCGGCCTCGTCGTCCAGCAGACCGGCCTGGAGGTCGGCGAGCAACTCGACCATTGCCGGTGGGTCCGCTCCCGCATTCCGATGATCCGGGTCGTGATCCGCCGGCTGGTTCTCTGCTTCGCCCATCCGCCCCAGTGTCCGTCATGGGCAGACCGATGATCGCGCCCGGTCCGTGCGAGGGGTGTTAACGCTGCCCGGCGGGGTGGTCGGGTGTGGTGCGGGCGCCGGCGTCGAGATAGCCGAGCAGCTGGGCAAGCCGAACGCGGGCGCGGGCGCACCGGCTTTTGACCGTGCCCTCGGCGATGCCCAGCAGCGCGGCGGTGTCGGCGATCGAGTAGCCCTGCATGTCGACCGCCACAATCGTGGCGCGCTGCTCGACGGGAAGCCGCATCAGTGCGCGTTGCACCACCATCGCCGTTTCGACCTGAGCGGTGCGGTCGGGCACGGGGTAGACGTCGTCGAGCGGTGTGGTCCGGTGGGATTTGGTGCGCCGCAGCCGATCCAGGCAGGCGTTGACCACGATCCGGTGCAGCCAGCTGCCGACCGCGGCGTCGTGCCGGAACGCGCCGGCGCCCCGGTGCGCCGACAGCATGGCGTCCTGCAGCGCGTCTTCGGCGTCCTCGGGAGTGCGGGTGGTCAGCCGGGCAAGGCGGTGCAGCTGGCGACGATGGCGACCGAACAATTCGCCGAAGGCGTAGCGGTCACCGGCGACATGGGCGGCCAGCAGCTCGGCGTCACTGCGTTCCTGCTGGATGTATCCACCGAAGCCCACGGCCGGACAGTAACCAATCGGTTGCCGTGCGGCACTTCACTTGACGTCGTGGTTGTGAGTCTCAGGACGCGGCTTGAACGGTGATCTTCGAGAGTTCCGAGCGGTTCTTGCCGTCGGTGCTGCCGAGTGTCGTGATCCACACCAGCACGTTCGACGTCGCCGCGCCGGCTCGCACCGGGATGGTGTTGTGCCCGGTCTTGAGCGCCGTCGACGGCGTCAGCACGGTGGTGTCTTCCAGCTTGCCCGGCGTCGATGTGGACGAGGAGCGAATCTCGACCTTGGTCCCGGTGCTGGGGGTGTCGATGGAGACCGCACCAACCACCGTGGGGCTGGGCAGCTGCAACATCAGCCCGACACCGTTTTTGAAGCTGGGGAACGGGACAGCGTCGGTGTAGATATCGGTTTGCCAGCCCGCGGTGGAGCTGCCATCGATGGCCCAGGCCGCCTGGCCCGGGTTGTCGGCTTCACCGTCGGGGGAGAAGACCGTGGCCCGGGTGGGTTTGACGACGCTGCCCGCGGGCGCGGAACTCGCTGACGACGATGAGCTCGACCCGCCCGGCCCGTTGAGGCCGAGTTCATCCTTGTTGAGGCCGCCGCCGACGTTGCCGAAGATCTTGCTCACGATCGATGCCAGCACCAGCAGCGCGACCACGATGACGGCGATCGCAGCGGCGCCACCGATCATCAGGTTGCGGCGACGCCGCATCAGGGTCGCGTACTCCCGCCCGGTCGAGCGGGGGATCGGTGGTGGCGGCGAGTCGTCGATCGGACCCAGCACCTCGGTGCGGTCGGCCACCGCGGTCGCCTGTTGCAGGAGGTTCAAAAGTGTTGATGCACTGCGTATTCCGCCGTCCTCCTGCACGGCCCGGACGGCGACTGCGGAGATCTGGAAGGGAATGTCGCGATCGATGGTGGTGGGTTCGACGGGAAGGCCCGATCCATCCCGGTCGGCCGGCGCGAGCCCGCTGCGCACCCCGAACTCCGGCAGTGGCCACCGGTTGACCAACAGGGCATACAGCGAAGCGCCGATGCCGCGGATGTCGTCCTCGGGGTTGGCGTCCGGCATCGTCGCCGGGTAGGCGAGCACAACATCGCCTTCGATGCTGACCCGCACCCGGCTGGGGTGATCGATCGACAGGGCGACGCCGGCGCGGTGGGCGGTGTCGGCGGCAGCGGCCAGCGACTGCATGGCCCGGACGGCGCCGACGGCCGAGGGTGCGGTGTCGGCCACCTCTTGGAGCGAACCGCCACGAATCCACTCCGCGACCACCAGGCCGCCCGCGCCGCTATGGACCACGTCGAGCACCCGGGCGATGCCGGGCTTGTCGATCCGGCTGAGCCGCAACGTGCGGGACAGGATCTCCTGCACGACGTCCTCGGGCAGGGCTCCGTCGGGGTCGACGAAGGTGAGCGACACCTGGCGGTCCAGCGCGGTGTCGAGTGCCTGCCAGAACTGCAGGGGAGGGGCACCGCCGTGGAAGACCAGCAGCCGATACCGGCCACCGGCGATGCGGGCGCCGGGAACCAACTGCGCGTCGTCGCCCGACGATTCCGCGCCGCGTTCACCTGGAGCTTCGTACGGGATCGCCCCACGGGCCGGCTCGCCGGCGAAACCGCCGTTGCGCTGCTCTGACGGGGGTGGGCCTGACGGGTCGGGCTTGCGCTCGGGCGGAATGTCGGGCTGGAAGTCGTCGGCGGCCGGCCGCGGCGGCACGCCGCTCGACCCCACGCCGGAACCAGCGCCGGACGCGGCGCTCTCGAAGGGGCGGTCAGTCACCTCCGGTCCTTTCGCTAGCCGGGCGTTGCCTGCTTGATCCGGAGGCCTGCGCCGGATCGGCTCCTGGACCGCCTCCTGAAGCGCAGGACCCCCCGGCGGGGACGAATTCCTCTGCTCAGGGTACGTGACAGGGCCCCGGTGAGACGATCCCTGTGGCATTGCCGCCGGGCGGGATTCCAGCGCCGCGCTCGGGCCGGCGCCCCGGCCGCCGATCCGGCGCCTGACGGCAGCCAGCCCCGCCACCGCTTCGGGAACCCGCCCGCGCACCATGACCGTCGCCATGATCGGCAGCATGATGCAGCCCAGCACCAATAGCCGCAGCAGCGAACCGGCAGCGCCACCGTGCGCGGTCAAGTCGGCCAGCCCCAGCAGCCGGTCGGCCACATGGGCGATCAGGCCGGCGAGCATCGACGCGACGACTGTCACCAGGACCGTCCGTACCTCTGCGCGCCCGACCGGATGGCCGCCGGCCGGCAGCAGAGTGCGCCGCAGCAAGTAGTAGCCGACGATCGCGCCGGCCAGAAAGCCGAGCCCGTTGGCCAGCCCGAGGAACCCGGCCACCAGCCGGGGGTCGTTGGTGAGGTGAGGCGCCAGCACCGAGCCGGCGATCTTGACGGCCGTGATCACGAGGATGATCACGATCGGGGTCCAGGGTTGCTCCCGTGCGTAGAAGACGCGCAGTTGCAATAGCACCAGGCCGTAGGGAATCAACGTGAACGCCGACAATGCGATCGCGGCGCCCAGGTACCCGGCGTCGACCCCGCCGAAGTGACCGTAGGCGAAGAGCGCGCTGCCGATCGCGGGGCCGCCGACCGTCATGAACGCCACAATCGGGATCAGCGTGATCAACGTCAGCCGGGTGGCCAACGACAGGTCGGCGAGCACCGCGCCGGTGTCGTTGGCGGCGGCGTTGCGGCTCAGCCGCGGTGTCACCACCGTCAGCACCGTCACGCCGATCATGCCGAAGGGCAGCATCAGCACCAGCCAGGTGTAGTTGTAGATCGCCGGGCCGGAAGCCGCTGCGGTACTGGCGATTTGGTTTCCCACGACCAAGCCGAGCTGGCTGATCAGCACGTAGAGCACCATCGCGGAGGCCATCGTGCCGAACCGCTTGAGCCGCTCGTCGATTCCCCATAGCGGGCGCAGGCTGACGTGCTGGCGCCGCAGCGCGATCAGGAGCACCGCGACCTGCGCGAACACCCCCAAGTTGGTGCCGATCCCGAGCACCAGCAGCTTGGCATTGCCCATCCGCACGGGATCGACCGAAAGCTCACCAGGGACGAGCAGGTACACACCCAGGGTCGTGATCGCGACGATGTTGTTGACGACGGGCGCCCACGCTGTCGGCCCGAACACGTTGCGGGTGTTCAGGATTGCCATGAACACCGACGTGAGGCCGTAGGCGAGCACCTGCGGCAGCAGCAGGTAGGCGAAGGCGGTGGTCAGCGGTTCGTTGACCTGAGGGTTGCGGCCCAGCATCAGCCGGACCAGCAGCGGCGCGGCCAGCACCGACACCGTTGTGGCGACCAGCAGCAGCGTGGTTGTGACTGTGACCAGGCGCCGCACGAACGCGGCACCGCCGTCGGGGTCGCCTTGCTCGGCACGTACCAGCACCGGCACGAAGATCGCGGTGAACGTCGCCTCCAGCACCAGCGCGGCGATCAGGTTCGGCAGCTGAGTGGCCACCGAGAAAGAGCTGGCCAGCGCGGCGCCCAGGATCGCTGCCAGCAACACCACCTTGGCGAAGCCGGTGATCCGGCTGATCAGCGTGGCGAACGCCATCGCCCACGAGCGTGAGACCAGCGCGGCGTCGGACAGTTCCACCCGCCGCGTGGGTAGGTCCGGGCCCGGGGGGCCCAGGGGGATCTGTCCCGTCGGCGGCGGAACCCGGCCCGGTGGCGGCGACCAGGGCGGTCGCTGTGGCGGTGGTGGTTGGTGTTGCTGCGGCGGTTGCCGTGGATGGGGCCGCCGGTAGGCGGGTTTCATACGCGGTGCTCTTCGTCGACGCGATCGCCGGCCTCGCGCCCGGTGTCGGCGGGGTTGTGGTGCGGTGGGTCGGGGCGATCCAGGTCGGCGCGGTCGGGCTGGCCGCGGAACCGGTGCCACAGCCGGCGCCCGGCCAGCAGCACCAGCACGGCCGCCGCGGTCAGGGTGATCGCGAACAGCACCTTGCCGTAGGCGTTGGAGTGCACCGACATGCGCACCGGTTCGCCCAGCCGCGTGCCGTCCGGGGTCCGCAGCGTCACGTCGATCGCGACGCGCTGGGTGAAGTTCACTTCGATCGGTACCCGCAGCGGCAGGTAGCCGGGCGGCAATTCGATCTCGCCGACGTCGGTCACTGTCATCCCGGGCGGAGCGGTGACGTGCAGGCGGACCTTGATCGGCACCGCGAGGCCGTTGTGCAGTGCTACCGGCAGGGGGCTGTGCTCGGTGGCCAGGGTGTACGAGCCGCCGGGGTTGACGATCGTCACCGCGCCGAACAAGTCGTCGATCGTGGTACCGACGACCGCGAGCCGCTGCTGCGCCAGCCCGTTACGGGTATCGGGTGGTTCCGATTGGCTCAACGAACGCAACATGTCTTCGCGCAGCGGCGCGGTGTACTGGCCGCCGGTCAGCCCGGTGCGTTCGTCGGTGCTCAACGCCGAGGTCAGTTTCCACAGCCGGCCGGCCTGGTTGCTGATGTCGGCGGTGACCTTCTCCCCGAAGCGGCCGCGCTCCGGGGCCGTACCGTCCAGCGGATCCGGCGGCTCGGTGCGGGCCGCGGCTTCGGCGATCACCGCCGCGAGCGGTCGGGGTACCGCCAAACCCGACCGGATGGTGGTGGCCAGCGCCGTCAGGATGACCTGCGCGTCATCGGCGTGCAGGTTCCATGTCGCGGGCGGGACCAGGATTTGCGTCCGCGGCGGGGCGTCTCGCTCCAGCGCATGCCAGAACATGGAGCCCAACGCGTCCTGACGCCGGGCGGTGTCCGAGTCATGCGCGAGCCGAACCGTCAGCGAGGGGTCCAGGTAAGTAGGGACGCTGGGGTTGTTGCCCACCCCGGCCAGGGCCGCACCGACGGCCGGATCGAACGGCGCAAGCACCACCTGCGGGGACACCCGCCGGGGTGCGGTGTCGACACCGTTGGGCGCATCGGGCCCCGACGCCTGCGAGTCGGGGGCGACCAGGCCGGCGGCGGCGACGGCAACCGTGCTGTTGTTGGCGTTGAGCAGATCGACCGCACCGCCCGTCAGTGGGCCGTCGGGCAGCAGGGTCGCACCGCGGGTGGACGGGATGCCGAGAATGTGGTCGACGATGTCGCCGACGCTGGTGGTGGCGACCGCGCTCAGCCCCGGATCGTTGACGCGTTGCAAGGCGTCCAGGTCGGCTTGCGCGTAGGGCAGCGGCGCCACGCAGGTGCGCCTGCCCAGTGCGCGTAGCCGGTTCAGCCAGCCGGTCGCGGCGGTCTGCCCGGTGCCGGGGTGCGTCGGGGTGCCGGGTTGTTGCGCGGAGCCGTCGGGGGAGTTGGACACGATGTAACCGGCCGTCATCGCGTTGACGGTGACCAGCAGATCCGGGTCAATGGCCAGGCACAGGGCCCGGCCGACCGCGCCATCGGGGTCGACGTCGTGGCTGGTGGCGACCTCGGCAGCGGACAGCAGGATGTCCAGCCGCCCGCCGGTGGCCAACGAGGTGCCCAGGTCGTCGTCGACCAGCCGGACCGGGAAGGTGCCACCGGGTTGTCCCGGGGACAACCGCGGTCGGTCGGCCAGCGGCCACAGCATGGTCAGCCACACGGGTTTGGAGGTGTCGGGCGCGACCGCGGATTCCAGGGCATCGGCACGGTCGGGCGGCACCCCGATCACGGGCAGCAGGAACCGCGCGTTGTCGAGCCGCGCGGGGGCGCCGTAGTCGGGTGTTCCGTTGGCGTTGACCAGCACGGGGTAGATCCCCGGCTGGTCGATACCGAGGGACGGCTTGGCCAACGAGCGCAGCGGAGCGGACAGGGTGAAGCCGGCTTCCTGGCCGCGCTGCAGCTCGGGTGCCACCGTGAGGAAGTCCGCAGCCGGCTGGTACTGGTCGGTGGCGCCGTCCAAGGAGGTACGCAGGCCCGCGGATGCGTTGACCGCCGCGGCGTGTTCGAGCCGCACCATCACGTCGCGGACCGGTCGATCACCGATGTTGGTCACCGTTCCGGTGACGGTGACGACGGGCGGGCTCGTCGTGGTGACGACGTCCGGGGTCACCTGATCGATGCGGACGCGGACGAATGGCGTGGATCCGGGCTCGTGGGCAGCTGCGCGAGGGATGCCGACCGACCCGGTGAACACCACTGCAATACCGGCCACGATGCCGACCACGGCGGCAAGGCGCAATACGCCGGCCCAGCAGAGTCGCGGCGCGGTCACGGCCCCGGCCCGTGACCGTTCTTACGACCGGGGGGTTTGTCGGAATGCCGGGTTCGGGAATGGGTCTGCGGGTTTCGCCGAGGTGCGCTGGGCGGTAGCGGCGGAAGCGCGGTGGGACCGTCGGTCTGCAGCTTTCCGATCAGTTCGTCGGCGACCTCGGCGAGGCGACGTTCGTCGGCGTAGGCCAGCCGGGACGGCAGCTCTCGTATCGGTACCCACGCCACTTCGGCGACTTCGAGGTCCTCGTCGGACAGCTCGCCGCCCGAGAAGCGCATCAGATAGTGGTGCACGGTCTTGTGCACCCGGCGGCCGTCGGTGACGAACCAGTAGTCGATACGCCCCAGCGCGGCCAGCACGCTGCCGCGAATTCCGGTCTCCTCGGCAACCTCGCGAATGGCCGTCTGCTCGGCGGTCTCGCCGAGTTCGATATGCCCTTTGGGTAGTGACCACAGCATCCGTCCGCGCCGGTCGATGCGCCCGATCAGGGCTGCCACCTGCGCGTCGCGCGGTCCGTCGATGCCGTCGATGACCAGTCCGCCCGCGGATGTTTCGTGCACGGTACGAAGTCGCTCCGGCACGCGGGGCGCGCGGGAGCGGCGTCTGTTGCCCGTCGCCGGGGTGGCGGTCACTTTGGCGGCGGCATCGTTTTCGGATGCACTGCCACCGCCACGACCGCGACGGCGACCCCGGCGTCGACGTGGTTTGGCTTGTTCGCCATCCGACACCCAAGCGATAGTAGCTGGCACGAGCTGGTCTTCCAGACATACTCGCCGCTGGTGCGGGCGCGACGGTGGGGCGCGTCCCGGCCGGACGAACGCGACTACGTTTAATTGCCGCGCTCCTCAGCGGGCCGTTCCGGCCCGCATCGTCACGCGACTAGGCTCATCGAACGTGTCCGAACCCGCCGACGATGTGGAGCTGCTGACGTCGGCTGCGGTCGCCCTGAATCCGCACGCCGAGGTGCTGCGCGGACTGGGCGCGTTGTTCGAGGCCGCCGGACACGAGCTGTATTTGGTCGGGGGCTCGGTGCGAGACGCGCTGCTGCGCCGCTTGAGTCCCGATCTGGATTTCACCACTGATGCCCACCCCGAGCAGGTGCAACAGATCGTGCGGGGATGGGCCGACGCGGTCTGGGATACCGGGATCGACTTCGGCACCGTGGGCATCGGCAAGGACGACCGCCGCTTGGAGATCACCACATTCCGCGCGGACCGCTACGACCAGGTGTCACGCAAGCCAGAGGTGCAGTTCGGCGAATGTCTCGAAGACGACCTGGTCCGTCGGGATTTCAGCGTGAACGCGATGGCCGTGCGCATCACGTCGACCGGGCCGGGCGAATTCCTTGATCCCCTAAGCGGTTTGGCGGCCCTGCGGGCCAACGTGCTGGACACCCCGGCGGCGCCCTCGGTGTCCTTCGGCGACGACCCGCTGCGGATGCTGCGCGCCGCGCGGTTCGTTTCGCAACTCGGATTTGCCGTCGCCCCGCGGGTGCGGACGGCGATCGAGGAGATGGCCCCGCAGCTGGCCCGGATCAGTGCCGAACGGGTGGCTGCCGAGCTGGACAAGCTGCTCCTCGGTGCGGATCCCGTCGCCGGTATCGACTTGCTGGTGCAGACCGGCATGGGTGAGGTAGTGCTGCCCGAAGTCGGGGGCATGCAAATGGCCATCGATGAACACCACCAGCACAAGGACGTTTATCAACATTCGCTGACCGTGCTGCGCCAGGCCGTTGCCCTGGAGGATGACGGCCCGGACCTGGTGCTGCGCTGGTCCGCGCTGCTGCATGACATCGGCAAGCCCGACACCAGGCGCCACGAACCGGATGGCGGCGTGAGCTTTCATCACCATGAGGTCGTCGGCGCCAAGATGGTCCGGAAGCGACTGCGGGCGCTGAAGTACTCCAAACAGATGGTCGAGGACATCTCGCAGTTGGTGTATCTGCATCTGCGGTTCCACGGCTACGGCGACGGGAAGTGGACCGACTCCGCGGTGCGCCGCTACGTCACCGACGCCGGGCCACTGCTACCGCGGCTGCACAAGCTGGTGCGTGCCGACTGCACGACCCGCAACAAGCGCCGGGCCGCGCGGCTGCAAGCCAACTACGACCGCCTCGAGACGCGCATCGCCGAGCTGGCCGCGCAGGAGGATCTGGCGCGGGTGCGCCCCGACCTCGACGGCAACCGGATCATGGAGCTGCTCGACATTCCGGCGGGGCCGCAGGTCGGTGAGGCGTGGCGGTTCTTGAAGGAGCTGCGGCTGGACCGCGGGCCGATGACCGACGAGGAGGCCACCACCGAGCTGCTGGCCTGGTGGCAATCACGGGGGAACGCCTAGCGGCAGACCGGCGCTAGTTGCCGGTGCGCACAAATTTGTCGTCGAATTCCGCGTTGATGGGGCAGGACCCGGTCTGCTCCTGGTGACCGTGCGCGGTCAGGAGTGTGATCGGATTCTGTGGTGGTTGCGGCAGCGAATACCGCGCGCTGGCTTTGACATGCATCGGGCCGCCGCCCTGGTCGCACTTGCCGTCGAAGTCGCGCGACCACACCCAGTTCCCGTCGCCGAAGACCAGCACGCGTGCGTTATTGGGAGGTGAGTGGAAATAGCTCATGCATCCGGCGCCGGAGCGAAGACAGTCGGTCCGGACGGCCCAGTCGAACTCTGTGGTTTTCGACCCGTTGGCGTAGGTCCGCGTCTGGTGGTAGCGGCCGTCCAACGCTTCAGCCGGGGACACCACCCGCGGCGGCAGGTTGGCCGGGTCGGGAAGGCTCTTGACGTCGACGTCTCCGCTGCGGGTGAAGGTCACGGTTCGTTTGCCGCTGCAGTTGTTGCGGGCAGCCCAGCGGTACTCGCCCGACAGGGTGCCGTCGGGACGTGGTTGCAGGTCGAACACCTCCCAGGTTTCGGAGGTAATGCCAAGGCAGCCATATTGCCCGGTACCGACGGCCAACCACCGGCCGTCGACATCGTCGAACACCATCGCCGAGGACAGTACGTAGTCGCCGCTTCGACGCGACGCGTTCGCGACACAGCCGGTGGGCCCGCACGTCGAGCGGACGGCCCACGTTTCGGTTACCGGAGGTTTGTTCTCCGCCGGGTTGCCGTCGTAGTCGGTGCCGGGGCCGAAGTTGGCGGTGTACATGCCGGTGAATGGGCCATTGTTGGGCAGTGCGGTAGCGACCGGCCAGGGTTGCTCGCCTCCCGGCTGGGAGATCTTGACCGCCGCGAAGGTGCCGCCCCCGACCAACAATGCGATGGCCACCAGGGCAGGAATCAATATCTTGGGGCGCCGCCACACCCGTGTGCCGGGGGGCTTTGCCGGCGGTGCTTGTGCCGGTTGTGGTGGCGCAGGCGGTCGTTGCAGGGCGTACGCGGCCACGGTGCGGGCCAATTGAGTGTGTTGCATGTCGGAGGGCGCTGCGGCCACCCGGGCGTGTAGTTCCCGAGTGAAGTCTTGGCAACTGTCGAACCGGTCGGCGGGCACTTTGGCCATCGCCCTGGCGAATACCGGGTCCAGGGGCGCCAATTCCGGGCGGCGTTCGCCGATCGGTGGTGGTGGGCCCATCACGTGTTTCGTGATCACCACCGCCGCACTGGAAAAGTCATACGGTGGAGAGCCGACGAGCAGGTGAAACGCTGTGCATGCCAGCGCGTACTGGTCGGCACGGGCATCGACGGGCTCACCCATCAACTGCTCAGGTGCCGCATAGGCCACCGTGCCCACCGCAATGTTGGTCGCGGTCAGCCCCGCGGTGTCATCGACGCGGCGCGCAATGCCGAAGTCGCTCAGAAAGATCCGACGTGACTCCGAATCGGGTTCGGCCAGCAGGATGTTGGACGGTTTGACGTCGCGGTGCAACAACCCGCGCCGATGCGCATAATCCAGCGCCGAGGCAACCCCGGCGATGATCGGGAACACTTCGCCCGGGGGCATTCCGCCGGGGTAGTGGTCGTGCAACAGCCGGGCCGCATCCGTGCCTTCGACATAGTCCATCGAGATCCAAAACTGGCCGTGGTATTCGCCGCGGTCGTGGATGCCGACGATATTGGGATGCGACAGGCTCGCCCCGATGTCGGCCTCGCGCAGGAACCGAGCCCGAAACCCCGGGTCGGTGGTCAGTTCCGCCGACAACACCTTCACCGCATCGTGACGAGGTAACCGAGGATGCTGCGCCAAGTACACCGTGCCCATCGAGCCGGCACCCAGTACCCGCAAAATCCTGTACCCGGCAAACTCCTGGCCGACCGCTAACGGCATGGGCAAATGGTAGATGCGTCCTGCGTGGCAAACTGCAAATTCGCGCCGATCGCCACCGTCGAGCTGCTGGCCTGGTGGCAATCACGCGGGAATGGGTAATAGTCCGCAGCATGGACCGTGGCGGGGCGGCGAGGAGTTTTAGGATTTGCCCATGCCGTTAGGTGAGGGGGCGCAGTTCGCGGGCTACACCGTGGTGCGGCTGCTCGGAATTGGCGGCATGGGTGAGGTCTACGCGGTCCGCCACCCCCGGTTGCCCCGCCTTGAGGCGCTAAAAATCTTGCGCGCGGATGTGTCGGCGGATTCCGATTATCAGCAACGTTTCAACCGCGAGGCCGAACTGGCGGGCGGGTTATGGCATCCCCATATCGTCGGAGTACACGACCGCGGTGAGTTCGAAGGCCAGTTGTGGATCGCCATGGACTATGTCAACGGGCCCGACATCCGCGCACTGATGGACCAGCAGTACGCACGCGGGATGCCGGCGGGCGAGGTGGTGGCGATTGTGACGGCCGTGGCCGCGGCCTTGGACCATGCGCACCACCGGGGCTTGCTGCATCGTGACGTCAAACCGGGCAACATCATGATCAGTCGACCCGACGACGGCAGCCCGCCACGAATCATGCTGAGCGACTTCGGTATTGCGCGCCCCGTCGATGACACCACCGGCCTGACAGTGACCAATGCGATGGTCGGCACCGTCGATTACTGTGCCCCCGAACAGCTGTTGGCCCATCCGATCGATGGGCGTGCGGATCAGTATGCGCTGGCCGCGACGGCCTACTACTTGCTCACCGGCGCCAAATTGTTTTCCAACGCCAGCCCGGTCGCGGTGATCAGCGCTCACCTGACGGCGCCGCCGCCGCTGCCCGGTGGGTTGCGTCCCGATCTGGCCGGCGCCGACCCAGTGTTCGCGCGGGCGCTGGCGAAAAACCCCGCCGAGCGGTTCGACCGTTGCGGCGATTTCGCCGCCGCTCTGGCCAGCCAGCTGCGGCAGGCTGCACCCGCCGCCCAGCTCGCTCGACCGGCACCGCCGCAATCGATGAATGTCCCACCGCCCACCGGGATTCCGCGCGGTACCGGGCCACGTGCACCCCGGCGGCGTGGGGTGCGAGTCGCAGCGTGGCTCACGGCCGGGATCGCCGCTGTGGGCATCGTCGCCGCCATTGCGATCCCGCGAATGATCGGTCACGGGCACCCGGTGCAAACGGCCCCGCAGCAGCAGGAAGCTGCCCGGCTTGCCGGGCAGCATTACCTGGAGGCGCTCGCTCGTGGTGACGCTGCGGCCGCACTCGCGCTGAGCGCAAATCCCCCGGCGACAACGCAATTCGCGACCGGCGAGGTGCTACGTGCCCAGCTCGCAGCGACGCCTATCAGCGATATCACCGCGACCCCTGCCCCGGTGCCGGCGGGCGACGACCCGCAGCAGGTGCAGTATCTGATGCTATCCGCCAGGTTCGGCCCGACGCTGTCGCAGGCCCGCGTCGCCGTGCACCGCAGCGGCGACGAATGGAAACTCGACACCGCGACCGTTGCCGTCGACATCGGAACACCCGGAAGCACCGACGCGTCGCTCAAAGCGGTTGCGCTGTGGGGAGTTGCCACCGACGGGGCATCGCCGGTCGCGATCTTCCCGGGTGGACTGTCGGTTTCGTCGAGTAACCGCTTCGTCGATATCTCCGCACAGACCCAGCCGCTGTTGCTCGATGCACTCGGCGGCGCCACCGACCGGCCCACGATCAAACCGGTAGCTGCGCTCAACGATGCGGGCCGCCAAGCTGCCAAGGCCGCGCTCGACACGTGGACGCACCACTGCTACCGAGGAGTCGAACCACCGCCCGACTGCCCCCGGCTCACCCCCGACAACCCGACGATCGCCGTCGACGGTCCAGGCGATTTCAGCAAGACGACCTTCAACTTCGATGCGAACGCGATGGTCGTTGCGATTGGCGGCGGGATGGTTTATCAGGGTCACGCCGCTGGCGTCCCCGACTACACGGTGACCCAGAACCTCCTCGGCACGGTCGACCTGACTAGGGAGCCCCCGATATTTGTGCGCACCGCTAGCCATGGATAAACACGCCCGACAGTCGTTCGGCGAGCTTAAGATGCGCGCATGCCGTTAAGCGAGGGGGCGCAGTTCGCGGGGTACACCGTGGTGCGGTTGTTGGGTGCGGGCGGTATGGGCGAGGTGTACTTGGTGCGCCACCCGCGGTTGCCGCGTTTCGAGGCATTGAAGGTGTTGGGTGCCGAGGTGTCGGCGGATCCCGATTACCAGCAACGATTTAACCGTGAGGCGGAACTGGCTTCAGGTTTGTGGCATCCCAATATCGTGGGCGTGCAGGATCGCGGCGAGTTCGCGGGCCAGCTGTGGATCGCCATGGACTACGTTGACGGGTCCGACCTCGGCGCGCTGATGGACCGGCAGTACCCGGGCGGCATGCCGGCCGGGGAAGTGGTGGCGATCGTCACCGCCGTGGGCGCTGCCCTAGATCATGCGCATCACCGCGGGTTGCTGCACCGCGACATCAAGCCGGGCAATATTATGATCAGTCGGCCTGACGACGGTAGCCCACCGCGAATCCTGCTGTGCGACTTTGGTATTGCCCGCCCGGTCGACGACGCCACCGGTCTGACGGCGACGAATATGACGGTGGGCACCGTGTATTACTGCGCGCCCGAACAGTTGTCGGGTAGGCCACTCGATGGGCGCGCGGACCAATATGCGCTAGCCGCGACCGCCTACTACTTGCTCACCGGGGCCAAGTTGTTTCCTCATGTCAGCCCGGTGGCGGTGATCAACGCACACCTGACTTTGGCTGCGCCGCTGCTTGGTGGATTGCGGCCCGATCTGGCGAGCGCCAATTCGGTCTTTGCACGGGCGCTGGCCAAGAATCCCGCCGAGCGGTTCGACCGTTGCGGTGATTTCGCGGCCGCGTTGGCCGGCCACCTGCCGAACGTCGGCACCGGGCACACTGCGCCGTTTACTCGCCCGACCACGGCACCGGCATCCGAACAAACCCTGCAATCCGCAGCGACCGAGGCCACCCGACCAATCTCACGGCCGCGCTCAGATTTCAGGCCACCCGCCCCGGCCGGATACCCGGGTCCCCCGATGCCACCGCCACCGTGGGGCGCCCCGCCCGGGCTGAATGCCGGTCCGGAGCCACCGCGCAGCCGCAAACGCCTTGTGGTCCTGAGCCTTTCACTGCTTGCCGTGCTGGCGCTGGTGGCGGGAGTGGGGATATTCGCGGCCGGCAAGATCATGAGCGGTGACGCCACGAAACGGGCTGAGCAGGACCGCGAAGCCGCCAGGCTGGCCGGGCAGCATTACCTGGAGGCGCTTGCGGTCGGCGACGCTCGCACCGCGCTGTCGTTGGGCGGAGACCAGCCCGCCACGCCACAGTTGCTCACCGACAAGGTGCTGCGCGCTCAGCTCGCCACCACTCCGATCACCGAGATCAAGGTGACCAACGACCTGACCCAGGAACCGAACACCCCGCCTGATGCCCAGCGTCTCGTCCTGGCCGCGAAGTTCGGCGTCACGCCGACTCAAGTCGTGATCTGGGCACACAAGAAAGACGGCCAATGGAAGCTCGACACCACCACCACCGCAATCGCTGTCGACAATCCACCCAATGCTGTTGAAGCAATGAAAGACCTTGCGGTGTACGGAGTGGGGACGAACGGCGCCGACCCTATCCAGGTTTTCCCCGGCCTCGTTCAGGTCGGGTCGACCAATCGCTATATCGATATCACCGCGCCGCCGAAACCGGTGCTGCTCGAGGCGCTCTCCGCGCCGGCGACTAACCGGCCGACTATCCAACCCACCGTCGCACTCAACGATGCCGGGCGCCAGGCCTCTCTGGCCGCCATTGATACCAGGCTCCACTACTGCTTCAACGGGGTACCCGCCCCGTCGGGGTGCTGCCCCAAAGGCGGCTGCCCACGCCTGAGGGAGCCAATTCCTGGTGTCGACGAAAGCACCGTGAAACTCGAGAATCTCGAGAACACCCAAGACATGACCTACGAACTGGACGCCAATTCGATGACGGCGCACGTCTCGGGAACCGTCAACTATCGGGCGCAGGTGCTGGCGAACTCGCAACCTACTACGCTCCAGCAAACTTATGTTCTCGGGGATAACCACGTCGACCTGACCAAAGAACCGCCGGTTTATGTGCCTAAACCGCAATGACCCGGCACGGGCGATAGCGGGAACCACAGGCGGTCAACACGCGTCGGAAAAATCGTGGACTACTGCATCGGATCTGACGACGGCACGGCGGCGATCTGGCATGGCCAGCCCGACCTAGATCTCGACCATGACGGTCGGCTCGAATCGATCGGGCTCGATTTCGATCACGACGGAATGCGCGACGACGCCCTCGCGGATTTGGACGGCGATGAGATGGTCGATCACGCCGTGCTCGACCTCAACAATGACGGCACTCCCGAGGCGTATTTCACCGACGACGGCTCTGGGACCTGGGCCGTGGCCGTGGACCGCGCCGGCGGACTGCGCTGGTACGGGCTCGACGGCACCGAGCACACTGGCGGCCCATTGGTCGACTTCGACGGCCGCGGACACCCGGACGACCGGCTGGTGGACATCGACGGCAACGGCGTCGCAGACCGGGTGCTGTGCGCCGACGACAACGGGTTGACGGGCTATGTGGACACCGACGGTGACGGGCGCTGGGACGTCCGGATCACCGATACCGATGGCGACGGCGCGGCCGACGGCGCGAGCAGTCTTTGACATGGTGTTTTGCGGCATTCGCCAATGGGTAAATCAACGCCTGTGTAGCAGCCAAAACAACTGAAGTGACAATGCCCGATACCTGTCTAGACTGCTATCCATATCCAGGCGGGGAGCCTAAGAAATCGAGGGAGAAACACATGGCGGGGTCAACGGTCGTCTCACCGGAACTGCTACGCAGCTCGAAGCAACGGATCGAATCGCGACTGCAAGAGGCAGCCGCAATCGCCAATCAATATCTGAGTGGCCACGAGAACATCGTCAGCGCCACCGGCTGGGCCGGGCAAGCCGGGTCGACGTCGCTCAACACGGCCGGCCAAATACAGCATGACTTGCAGCAGATCATGACCGGCGGTAACCGATTGGCCCACGGCCTCGGCCAGGCGGCAACACTGATGGAGCACCACGAGGCCGATTCGGCCCACAGTCTGAATGGCGTGTTCGGCGGCGGCCAGTCCACCTAAGTCGGCATTCCGCCAATCCCAGAAGCTTATTCAAGTTAAGGAAATCGAACATGTCAGAGCAGATTGTTTACAACCACGCCGCCGTCAGCGGCCTAACCGGTGACATCGCCACCCAGGCGGCGCAGTTGATGGAAATCCACGACGACGTTCTTCACATCACCCAGTCGTTGGCCGAGTTCTTCCAGGGCCACGGCGCCACGGCCTTCTTCGACGCACAACAGCAGATGCTGCACGGCTTGCAGGACATGATCCAGACCGTCAGCTTGCACGGCCACACGGTCAACAACGTGCACGACAACGCGATCAATACGGACAGCCAGATCGGCGGTCTCTTTCACAGCGCTTAGTCCTGGCTTGGCGGGGCGCACGAGAGCGTGCGCCCCGCGCTTGGCTTTAAGGGAAGACCGTGTTAACCACCTCATTGGACGGCCTGTGGGTACTTCAGGTACTCACAGGCATCGAGGTCTTGGCTCCCGAAATGGGGCTGCGACCGCATTTGCCCAGCGTTGAGCCCAAGCACAAGGCACTGCAGCACCCGGTGACCGCCGAACTACGCGCCGCTGGGGTGATCGATGAAACGGGCTCCGTCGACGGCGCGGTCGTCGAATGGTTGACCGTGCTGTCGCGCCGCGACATCGGGCTGATGATGCACTTCCGCCTGCCCGACGACGGCGAACCGACGCGGGCGCTGCTGGCCAGGTTCGCGCACTGGTGGGTCGCCATCGAACGATCGGGAGACCTCGTTCGGATCAGCGGGGCGGGCATCGCGGGCAACGAGGGTACGGCCAGCGCGGTGCTCAACGCACAGATCGAACGGTTATGCGGCGCAAGCGATCCCGCGCCGCTACATCCCGTCACGCTGGACGCCGATGCCATGCGTGCCGCCGCCACCGACGAGGGATCGCTGCACGGATTCCTTGGCACTCAGGGGCTCGAAGCCGATCAGGTGCACATGCTGAAACTCGCCACCGACCCCGAGCGATCGGCCCAGGCCTCGATCGTCGCGATCCAGTCGGGGGTGGACAGCGGGCGGCCCACCCGGACCTACATCGAACCGGGCGCGGTGACGATCATCGATACACCGGAAGGACGACTGGTCGCAGAACACGTTTCTTCCGGGGCCAAGAAGTGGATGATCATCGCCCCGGGTACCAAGAGCAACATCGGTTCCGCGATCAGCCATATGGTGCGGCGGTTGCCGGCCGACCAGGAATGGCATTCGTACCGAAAAATCGTGTAGTCGAAGGGTAGAGCGAAAATGATAGCATCGGCATCGTGACAAATCCGTGGACGGGCTCATCAAATTCTCCGGAACAAGGCGGACCGACTCGCCGAGAAACGCCCGCCGCGCGCTACCAAAATCAAGACTCAGTGTCCGGCACATTGCGCATTTCCGATATGGTCGCCCCGCGCAAAATCCCACCGGGCGGGGGGTGGCGCAAATTTCTGTACCAGGCGACATTCCACGCCATTAATTTCGGCGAATCGCCGGCCGAGAGGCATTATCGGGAATTGCAGGAGCGAATTCGGCGCCATATCCGAAAGCAGTACGTCGTCGGGGTCATCTCGGGCAAGGGCGGCGTCGGTAAGACCACGATGACCGCCTGCATCGGCGCGGTGTTCCGGGAATGCCGCCCCGAGAATGTGGTGGCGATCGACGCCGCCCCGGGCTTTGGCACGCTGGCCGGACGGATCGACGAATCCCCACCGGGCGATTACGCGGCGGTGCTCAACGATACAGATGTCCAGGGCTACGCTGACATCCGAGAACACTTGGGGCAGAACAGCCTTGGCCTTGACGTGCTGGCCGGAAACAGAGCGTCGGACCAGCCGCGGCCGCTGGTTGCATCGATGTTCTCCGGAGTGCTCTCGCGGCTGCGCCGCACCCAC
Organism: Mycobacterium sp. Dal123C01; assembly: GCF_052566995.1. Taxonomy (NCBI): domain Bacteria; kingdom Bacillati; phylum Actinomycetota; class Actinomycetes; order Mycobacteriales; family Mycobacteriaceae; genus Mycobacterium; species Mycobacterium sp. Dal123C01. Next base: position 1,348,277 of record NZ_CP199580.1, read on the forward strand.
ACCGTGATCGTGGTGGATAGCTCCGACGACCTCGAGCACCCCGTGATGAAGGCGGTGCTCGACGCGTGCGACACGCTGGTGTTCGTCTCCGGGCTCACGGCCGACACCTCGTTGCCGGTGACCCGCGCGATCGACTTGCTGCGGTCGATGGGTTATCACGAATTGGTGTCTCGCAGCATGGTCATCCTGAACGACAGTCGCAATAAATACGAAAATGAGGCGCGCACGTATCTCACCGAGCGTTTCGCGCAATCGGGTGCGACGGTCGAGTTCATGCCGTATGACCCTTATCTCGCTAAAGGCGGGATCATCGATACCCGGCACGAGCTGAAGAAGAAAACGCGCCTGCGCATATTCGAAATCACCGCCGCATTGGCTGATAAATACATTCCAGATGCCGACAGGCCGCGCTAATGACCGCGTACGTGGGCAAGGTCTCGTTTCCAGCCCGTTGCGCGGTCGCGGTCGTATGTGGGGAACACCTGGTTTCGCAGGTATACCCCGCTTCGGTGCCGATCGAGGCCTTCCTCGACAACGTCGTGGAGTTGCTCAACGAGGAACTCAAGCGTCGGGGCTTCACCGGACTGGAGTCCGGTGTCCGGTACGAACTCCACAAGGCCAACGGAGTACGGCTGGATGTCACCAAGACGTTCGATCAGCTGGGTGTCGAAGACGGCGCCACGCTCACCCTGGTTCCCGCGGTAGCTGGTGAATCGTTCGAGCCGCAGTACGAGTCGTTGTCCACCGGCCTGGCCCGCGTCGGGAAAGCCTTGTTCGAGCCGGTCACCCTCCAAACCGCTGCGCGCACCGCGCTGGTCATCCTCGCGATGGTGTCGTTGACCCTGCTGGGACTGGCTGTGCGCCAACGCCTCTCGACCGACTCCTTGATGCCCACCATCGTGACTGGCGTGGCCGGTCTGCTGACCGCCGGTGGCGCGGCCGCGGTGTGGCGTTGGTGGCCGGGTCGCGCCGACATGGTCGACGGACTCGGCTGGATCGCGTTGCCGTTGCTCACGGCGAGCGTTGCCGGCGGCGCGCCCGGACACCTCGGTGCCGCCCACGTGTTCATCGCTGCGCTGGCCGGAGCGGTACTGACTTGCGGAATCGCTTCTGCGACAGGGCGTCACGCCAACGTCGCGGCGACTGCGGTGACCATACTGGGGCTCGGTGGCGCCGCCGCGGCCGCACGAATGTGGTGGCCGGTTCCCGCGCAATGGCTGGGGATGTGCACGCTTGTCGCCCTGCTGCTGCTACTGACCATGGCCCCGACGGTTGCGCTGTGGGTCGCGAGGATCCGGCCGCCGTACTTCGGCTCGATCACCGGACGCGATTTGTTCCGTCGCAGCGCCGGTCTGCCGGCCGACGCGGTGTCGCCCGTCGATGAGGGTGCCGACGAGGAAGCAAGTCCGGACACCACGCCACGCGGTGCGCAGATCGCGTTGGGGGCGGTCCACGCCAACAACGTCCTGACCGGAATCTGCGTGGGAGCCGGGCTGACACTGCCCGCCGCGGTGTGGGCCACTTTGATGCCAGGCCACGACCGGAGCATGGCGGCCGCCGTGCTGGCCGGGCTGTTCGTGGTGATCTTCACCAGCCGCGGGCGGGCCTTCGCCGACAAACGACAAGCGATCGCGCTGGTGTGCGGTGCCGCCGCGGCAATGTGCGTCGGCGTCGCCAAATACGTCGTGCACGAGCCGACTTCATCCGGCTACGGGGTGCTATGGGGCGCGCTGGTCTTGTTCGGCTTCGGCGGCGCCGGCCTGCTGGCGGCTCTGCTGGTACCGATCACCAGGTTCACTCCGCTGGTCCGGATGATCGCCGAATGGGTGGAGATAGCGGCCATCATCGCGGCCCTGCCGCTGGCCGCGTGGATCGGTGGATTGTTTAACTGGGTGCGCATGCGATGACCCAGACGGCGCTCACCGCTCGCGCGTTGACCCAGCGGGTCGCGGCCACGGCGCTGACGAGTCTGCTCGTCGCCATGATAGCGAGTATTCCTGCAGCACAGTCGATCCCACCGCCGACCGTCGACCCCGGCCGGGTACCGGCGGACGGCAAGCCCGCCTCCGATCAGCCCATGCGGCAGAGCTTCGCCTGTGGACGAACGATCACCGTCGCCGATCCGAATGTGGCTTTGCCCGCGCCGGGCACCACGATGCTGAACGTCAGCAAGGCCTGGCAGTACTCAACGGGCAACGGGGTGCCGGTCGCGGTCATCGACACCGGTATCAATCCCAATCGGCGGCTGCCGGTGGTCGCGGGCGGCGATTACATCATGGGCGGCGACGGCCTGACCGACTGCGACGCCCACGGGACCATCGTGGCGTCGGTGATCGGCGCTGCGCCGCAAGGCACTCCGATGCCCGCACCGATGCCGAGCGTCCCGGCGTTTCCGCCGCCGGCGGGCCCACCGCCGAGCGATGCGGGTGCACCGCCGCCGGGCGGGCCACCGCCGCCGCCCGCGCCCCCGCCACCGCCTTCGCCGGTGACGATCACCCAAACCGTGCCGGCCGCACCGCCACCGCCGCCACCCGACGCTCCGTCGAACGGGCCGGGGGACCCCGCGCCCGGCCAGCCCGACGACCCCGAGGTGCCGCCCCCGCCCCCGGGCGCACCCGACGGAGTCGTCGGAGTCGCGCCGCATGCCGTCATCATTTCCATCCGCCAGTCCTCGCGGGCCTTTGAACCGGTGAATCCCGGTGCCGGCGACATGGAGGGGCGCAAGAAGGCCGGCACCATCGCGACACTCGCCAGCGCCATCGTGCATGCCGCGAACATAGGCGCGAAGGTGATCAATATCAGTGTCACAGCGTGTGTTTCGGCCGCCGACCCGCTCGATCAGGGCGCAATCGGTGCCGCCGTCTGGTATGCGGCAACCATCAAGGACGCAGTGATCGTCGCCGCGGCAGGCAATGACAGCGAAGACGGCTGCGCCCAAAACCCGTCATTCGATCCGCTCAACGCGTCCGATCCGCGCGACTGGCATCAGGTCAAGACGGTGTCGTCGCCATCCTGGTTCTCGGATTACGTCCTGTCGGTGGGGGCGGTCGACAACACCGGCGCACCGATCAACAAGAGCCTGGCCGGACCCTGGGTGGCCGCAGCGGCACCGGGCGTGGGAATCATGGGATTGTCTCCGGAAACCGGAGGACCGGCGAATGCCTATCCGCCGATCCGCCCGGGCGAGAAGAACATGCCGTTCTGGGGCACCAGCTTCTCCGCGGCCTACGTCAGCGGAGTGGCCGCACTGGTGCGGGCCAAGTATCCGGCACTGTCGGCCCACCAGATCATCAATCGGATTCTGCAGACCGCACACAATCCACCGCGCGGAGTCGACAACCAGGTGGGTTACGGTGTCGTCGACCCGGTGGCCGCGCTCACCTTCGATGTGCCCGCGGGAGAACGGCTTCCACCTGCGGCCGCTAGCCGCATCGTCCACCCGGCCCCACCGCCGCCACCACCGGATCACCGCGCCCGCACCGTGGCATTGGTATTCGCCGGAGTCGTGCTGGCCGCCGTCGCGGTGGTCTCGCTGATCGTTCGAGCACGGCGCGAGCGATGACAGCCGCGACGAAGCTGACGATCATCGTCGCCATCTTTGTTGCCGCCGTCGTCGGATGGGCGGTTGGTGGATACCCGGGTGCGGCAGCAGGTTTGGTGATCGGAATCGCTGCAGGTGTCATTCGATGGCGGGGTCAGCCGCTGTGGTCCTGGCTGATCCTGTGGTGGCGGCGCCGTCGGCCGATTTGGTGGAGCGAGCCGCTCACGGTCGCCAATGACCGTGCCGGCGGTGGCATCAGGTACCAGGACGGCGTCGCGGTGGCCGCGGTCCAACTGCTCGGGAAGGCCCATGCGCCAACGTTGTTCACCGGCTCGACCGCGACGTACACCGACAACTCCTTCGATGTCACCGACCTGATGCCACTGCTACACCAAAGCCTCGGCCTCACCTTGGACTCGCTGAGTGTGATCACCGCGGGGGCACGCCGCCGCAGCATCGGCGACTATCCGCGGGTGTACGACACCCTGATCGGTACACCGCCCTATGCGGGTCAGCGCGAAACGTGGCTCATCGTGCGAATCTCGGCCCTGAACAACGTCGAGGCGCTGCAGGGGCGTACTTCGGTCGGCACCGCGACGCTGGCAGCGGCACAGCGGATCAGCGCGGCGATGCGCCAACACGGCATCCGCGCCAGGGTCGCGACCGCGACCGACATCGTCGAGATGGAGCGGCGATTGGGCCGCTCCGCACTGGACGTCGGTAATCGGCGCTGGCGATCGGTGCGCGGGGACAGCGGTTGGTTGACGACCTATTGGTACCGGCCGGTCGACATCACTTCGGAGACTCTGGCCGAAGCGTGGTCGGCGCGCGTCGACGGGATCGTGCAGAACGTCACGCTTTTCAGTGATGGCACCGCAACGGCCACCGTGACCGTGCGCAGTGCCCAACCACCGACGGCGTCGTTGAGTATGCGGTTGCGGACCCTGCGGGGCGAGCAGCCGCAGGCGGTTGCCGCCAACCTGTGCGGTCCGCTGCCGGCGCTGCGCGGAATCCGCCGCGGTGTGCTGCGCGGTCCGCTCGTCGTTCCGATCGGGCCGTCGGGTGTGCTGCTCGGCAAGGTCGCCGGCGGGAATCGCATGCTGCTGCCGCTCGACGATGCCGGCGAGTTCAGCCGGGTGCACATCGCCGCAGAGGACACACTGGCCAAGAGGTTCATCATCCGCCTCGCCGGTGCCGGCGAGCGAATCACCGTGCACACGCGAAACATGCAGCGGTGGGCCAGTGTTCGCATGCCCGATATCGCTGTGACGGATCAACCGAAGCCGGTGTCGGGCACCACGGTCAGCGTCGTGGACGGCAGCATGTCGCCGGCGCCGCGGCCGAACACACTGATCTCGGTCGGGGGACCGGGCGAGCCGTACCGGGGGACCGCCAACGTATTGATCACCCAGACCGGCCCCGCGACGGTGGACGTGATGGCCGACGGTCATCTGCATGCGGTGGAGGTGGAGTTGTTCCGCGCCGAGAATCGGTACGTATCGTCGGAACCGATGGCTCTGCGAACTCCTGATCTCGAAGCGGTGGACACGCCATGACCAGCAGCACCACGCCGGCCGCCGCCCGCAAGTATTTCGATGCGGCGATGGCCTTGCTCGACAGCGACGTCGCCGGGGCCGCGGCGCGGTTTCGGGAGGCGACCGAAGTCGACCCGTCGATGGCCGACGCCTGGCTGGGCCGGATCGCCATGGGTGACGAGGCGCTGTCGACCATCGAGCAGCTCTACAGCTACGGGAGCCGGCTGCATCGGGAGACCAACCGGATAGGGGCACGCTTGTCGGCCCCGATCAAAGCGGGCCCGTATCTGTCGATTTCGGTGACCGAGGCCTCACATGCCGGGCTGGCGCTGGCGAGCGCCCTCATCGACGAACGCCAGTACGAGAAAGCCGAAGCGCTGCTTGCGGATTCGACGCTGCTGGACACCTGGGAAAACCACCAGTGGAAGCAGTACGTCGAGTCCTATCTGATGTTCGCCACCCAACGATGGCCGGACGTCATCTCGGTGGCGGCGGCCATCCTGCCGCCGCAGGCGATCATCATGTCCGCGGTCACCGCGGCCACCTGCACGCTGGCCGCGCATGCCGCGGCCCATCTCGGTCAGGCCCGGGTCGCGCTCGAGTGGACCGACCGGGTCGAGTTGCGCGCCGGACACGGCGGCCCGAGCGAGGCACGTCGTCAGCATCTCGAAACTGCCGTCACCGCAGTGGATCCCACCGACTTCCCGCTGATCGCCGCCGACCTGGCCTATGTGCGCGGGATGGCGCATCGCCAGCTCGGCGAGGAGCCCAAGGCGCAGATCTGGTTGTCCAAAGCGACGATCAACGGCGCATTGATCGAGCCTGCCAAGCAAGCGCTGGCCGACCTGGCGCTGCAATTGGTGGTCACCGACGAGGACGCCATCAGCTCCCGTAGCAACAAATGGGATGTGACCACCGAGCTGTCGGAGCAGCAGCGGCAGGAGGAGGGGCACCAAGAGCGGCGCACCGAACTCCTGCAGGAGGGTCGCGCGCTGCTCGACAACCAAGTCGGGTTGGCCGACGTCAAACGCGCGGTCGCCGAGCTGGAGGACCAGATCGAGGTCCGCGCGCTGCGTCTGGCGGCGGGGCTGCCGGTGGCCAATCAGACCAACCACATGCTGTTGGTCGGACCGCCCGGTACCGGTAAGACCACCACGGCCGAGGCGCTCGGGAAGATCTACGCGGGCCTGGGCATCGTGCGCCATCCGGAGATCGTCGAAGTCAAGCGGGCCGATTTCTGCGGGGAGCACATTGGCGCGTCGGGACCGAAGACCAACGAGCTGATCAGCCGGTCGCTGGGCCGCATCCTGTTCATGGATGAGTTCTACTCGCTGGTGGAACGGCATCAGGATGGTCGGCCGGACATGATCGGCATGGAGGCGGTCAACCAGCTGCTGGTGGCACTCGAGGTGCACCGGTTCGACTTCTGCTTCATCGGCGCCGGATATGAGAAGGAAGTCGACGAATTCCTCACGGTGAACCCGGGTCTGGCGGGCCGGTTCAACCGCAAATTGCGCTTCGAGTCCTATACACCCGACGAGCTGGTGGAAATCGCGATCCGCTACGGCAAGCCGCGCGCCACGGTGCTCGACCCCGCCACCGCCGAGGCGCTCAACGCCGCATGCGCGACGCTGCGCGCCTACCGCGCACCCGATGGCCAGCATGGCATCGATGCCATGCACAACGGCCGGTTCGCCCGCAATGTCGTTGAGCGCGCGGAGCGACTGCGGGACTCGCGGGTCGCCGCGCAGCATCGCGTCGACAAAGGGTCGGTGACGGTGGAGGACCTGCAGACGCTACGTACCCAGGACGTCGTTGCGGCGGTCAAGGGTGCGTGCGCGGAAAAGCATGTGCCGATAGTGCTTTGATCCCGGGCCGACGGACCTTAGCTGATTCGGCTGACCAGTGTTTCGATCGCCGCGTTGACGTCAGCGGACAACGGCTCGTCGTCCTCCGCGCGCACGATCATTTCTTCGGCGACGCCGGCGGCTTGTGCGGTCTCCAGAGTGGACAGGTTCGCTCGCCGCCGCGCCGCATACAACCGCTGCGCCAGCGGCGCACCCGGAATACCTGCCCCGAGAGTCATTAATTCGTCGCGGTGCCGGCGAACGGCGCCCAGGGCCCTGATCAATTCCGGGGTGATTCGGCTGATCCGGGTTGCCCGCACGACAATCGCCTCGAGTTGACGCAGATCGGCGAGGATGGGTGCCGCGCGCTCGATGAACTCGCGACCCTCGGCCGGGGGCAGTGCGGCGATCGCCAGGCTGCATCCGTCCACGGCCGCCACGACGGCCTGAGCGACCAACGACGCCGCGCCATCGGCCTCCGGGTTGTCTCCCAACGGGCCGTCGATCGATGCGGCTTGCGTCGTCGTGTTCTCGGCGACGGCTCCCCGGTGGCGGATTCGCGCGATGTTTCCGACCGGCCACTGCAGCACTTCCTCGAGTTTCGCGCGGGTCCGTTCCCGCGGCCAACTGCGGCCTTTCTCGAAAGCGATCAGTGCGCCGGCGTTGATGATCCCGTCCGCCGCAAGGCTGCGCTGGCTGATGTCGAGTTCTCGACGACGGGCGGCGGCTGCGGCTCCAGCGCGAACCACGCCCGGATCCGGACCGCCGGTCGCGATGATGTCCCCCTGCTCGTCGGAATCGTGAGGCTCCCGCGGCTCGACCGGTTTCGGTGGTCTGACGATTTCAAACCTCAAGGCTTTCCCGCCGTCTCGGATCACCGGGCTTGATCGCGTGCGATGTGTCGCCGCTACGCACAACCAGCAGAGCTGGCGGGGCAGTTGACGCGGCATTGGGCATCGGCAGGGATTCCTCGGTGAGATTTTTTTGCGGCGGGCTGCTCGCTGTCACGATTCTAACTGCTAATGCTATCGCGTCGCTACGGTTATACGGACGAGTTGCTACGGGCGCGGTGGCGCTCAGCCGTTGGAGTCGCCCCCTAACGGAGGAGAACTGTTGCATCGCTATAGTTAGTGCTATACCCTTTCCACCATGGGACGCAGAACTGCAACGCTTTCTGGAGGAACGTGGCGATGACCGCACCAACTCCGTACAACATCCCGTTGGGCGCTTGCACCAACGATCCCGACCGTTGGACGACGACTCCCGATGCGGAGGCCAAAGGCTTATGCCGGGCCTGCCCGCGCCGGTGGCAATGTGCCCGCGAGGCGGTTGAGGCGACGGGTGCGGAAGGCCTGTGGGCCGGCGTCGTGATTCCCGAATCGGGCCGGCCTCGCACGTTCGCGCTGAATCAGCTGCGTTCGCTGGCCGAGCGCCACGGATACCCGGTGCGCGAGACCGCCAAATCGGCCTAGTCGAAGCGGAAAACGGCGAGCCGGCCCGCGAGCGCCTCGAATTCGTCGGCGGTGCCGTCGCGCACCATTCCTGATCGCTTCGCGAACGACACACCAACCGGCACCTTGCTGGGGAACTCTCGCAGCACCGGGCGCGCTTGCTCGGCGGTCAGTTCGACGATGCTGACTTCCCGGGATCGTCGGCCCCGAGCCAGCGTGCCGCTACCCGCGGCACGGGCGTTGGCCGCCCAGTCCGCGCCCGGATAGCCCGCGACTACGTAGAGACCGCCCTGAAATTCGAATGGTGTCATCGGAGTGCTGCGCGGTTGACCCGACTTACGGCCGGGCACCGTAAGCACCATGGCAGGACCGGTCGGTATTCCTAATCTCTGCATCGCCATCATCATCTTGTTCATCGGTTTGAGGTAGCGCGGCGGGCGTGGTTCGGACATCTCGGAACTCCTATCGGGGATCTAGTTCGTGTACAGGTCGCGGTGTTCAGACACCCACTGCGCGAAGGAGACTGGCGCGCGGCCGAGAATCTTGTCCACGTCGTGAGTGACAAGTGCGGGGTTGTCGAGCGTTTCGGCGAGCATGCCCATATAGGCATCGCCGAAGTCGGCGCCGAACCCCAAGCCGATGAACCGTTGCCGTACTGCGTCCGGCGGTATTTCCCGGTACTTCAGTGGGCGGCCCAGCGCGGCGCCGATTACCTGCACAAGTTCTGTGTTGGTGAACGCCTGGGGGCCGGTCAACGGAACCCGCTGACCGACAAGCTCATCGGCCAGCAGCGCCTGCGCCGCGACCGCCGCGATGTCGATCTCGGCGATGGGTGCGGTCGAGGCCGCGGCATAAGGCCCGGCCACCACATCGCCGGCGCGTATCTGCGCGGCCCACATTCCGGCGAAGTTCGTCGCGAAGACCGTCGGTCGCAGGCTCACCCACGTCAGACCTGAGTCGACGGCGAGCTGTTCAACCTCCTTGTTACGGTCGCCGCGAAACCGCGATGGCTGCCGCGAAAAGTCGTCATCGGCGTTGATCGCCGACAGCGCGACCAGTTTGGTGACTCCCGAGCGCCGGCATTCGGCCACCACGCTGGCGAGGTCTTCGCCGAGCGCGCGGGAATTCAGGAATACCGCCGACGCCCCCGGCAACGCCTCGGCCGCCGCGCCACTCACTTCGACGCTCGAGGGAAACCCGGCGGATTTCGGGGTGCGGGTGACGGCCCGCACCCGGGCGCCCGCGGCGAGAAGTTCGGCAACAAGCGGGCGTCCGACATTGCCGGTCGCACCGGTTACGACGATTGTCATGGTGGTTTCTCCTCAAATCGAAAAGACTCGTTCAGATAGCTCGCATCAACGACGGGCGCGGAGGAGGGAAAGTTACAGTCGGTAGCCAGTAACTTTTTCCGGTAGCAGATCGTCGATGTCTCATGAACCAGACCCAGCCGCCAACCGACCAGATCGCCGATGCCTGGCGTCGGCACCGCCCCTATCTGGTCAATCTCGGATATCAAATCCTCGGAGATGTCGGCGACGCCGAAGATGTTGCGCAAGAGGCATTTCTGCGGTTATCACGGGTCGGTCCCGACGAGATCGACGACATCCGCGGCTGGCTCACCGTGATCACCAGCCGACTCTGTCTTGATCAGGTGCGTTCGGCGCGAACGCGCTACGAGCGGCTGAGCCAGCCCGACCATGCAGGCCTGGACACCGTCGTCGCGGAATCGCGGACCCTGGACCCAGCCGATCGGGTCACCCTCGACGACGAGGTCCGCACCGCGTTGATGGAAGTCCTGCGGCGCCTCAGTCCCGGCGAGCGGGTCGCGTTCGTGCTGCACGACGTGTTCGGCGTCCCGTTCGACACGATCGCCGAAACCGTGGGCCGCCCGGTCGGCACCTGCCGTCAACTGGCGCGGCGTGCACGATCGAAATTCACTGCGGCGCAGCCGAAGTTGAGTGAGGTGGAGTCTGCCGAGCACCAGCTCGTCACCGAGAGATTCATCACCGCCTGCGCCAACGGCGACATCGCCGCGTTGACCGCCGTCCTGGACCCGACGGTCTGGGGTGTGGGCACGCTCCTGGGCGACCCGGCGCCCCCGCCGCAGATCAACCACGGACCGGTTGCGGTGGCCACCAACCTGATGCGCTATCTGGGGCCGGGAGTCACGCTGGTCAGCGGTCCCGCCGGGCAGCACGTCGTGCTCGCGTTCGCCGAGCGCCGGCTCTTCGCCGCCATCGTGCTGACCATCCGCGGCCCGCTCGTCACCAAGATCGAGGCGATTGCTGACCCGTCGGCGCGGATCGCGGCCTCCTGACGCAAGCCCGAGGGCGTCAGGTCCTGTCGTCAGCCGGCCGGGAGTTGCGCGTGCGGTCGGGGCTCGCCGCGAAATACCCGGAGATCATCGCGGTGGCCTGCAGAAATTTGCGCCGTGTGGCGCCGGCCATCTCGTGGCTCACGTCGATGACGCCGCCGGGTCGCAGATGAGGGTCATAGGGCACCTCGACCACCGGCTGCCCGTGATCGACGAACTCGCGGGCCAGCAGCGCCCGAGTGCGTTTGTCGGCGTGGCCGTCGGAATCGTTGAGCACCACGATCGTGTTGTGCAGCAGCTCCGTCATGCCCTGATCCGACAGCCATTCCATGGTCCGGGCGGCCGCGGAGGCCGCGTCGGCCCACGGTGAGGACACCACGATCAGTGCATCCAGGTCGCTCAGGACTTCCTGCGTGACCGGCGAATCCATCGTCGAACCGCAGTCGATGACCGAGATCGTGAAATGGCGATCCAGCCTCGAGGCGGCTTCCCGGTAAATCGCGGGATCCAGCACCCGGCGCGGACCGGCCGCCGGTTCGCCGGCCAGCACATGCAGGCCGACCGAATTACGGCCGACCCGGTCGGCCACGTCGGTGAAGGACTCCAAGTTCTTGTCGGCGGTCAGTTCCCAGAACGAGCTCGTCGACCGCGGATCGATTCGGCTGCTCAATCGGCCGAAGGCGGTATCGGCATCGATCGCCACGACGTGGTCGTGCTGGCGGAGTTCGGCGAACAGCGATCCGACACTGGCGGCGACGGACGTCTTTCCCACACCGCCCTTGCCGACCACGCCGACCTTGTGGTTGCCACGGAAACCGGTCCGGATGGTTGCTTCGAATTGGGCATCTTGGCGTTGCGCGGGCGACGGACCCAGCTTGACCAGGCCAAAGGTGAGCAGTCGCAGGATGCGTCGCCACCCGCGGTCGGGGACCTCGGCCGCGTCCGGCGGAACCGGTACGAGGCCGGCATCGGCGGCCGGTAACCGCGACGTTGCCACGTGGGTTATCAGCGAAGAAGCCGACTGCTGAGGCGCCCCAGCGGGCCGCGGCCCGGGCGGGGGGGCGACGGGTTGACGTGGTGGCGGGGGCGGAAACGGCCGCTGGCGCGGTGGAGGCGGGGGCCCCGCGGGCTGCCGCGGCGTGGGAGGCGGAAACGCCGGTGAGCGCGGCGGTGCGGGCGGCGGAGAAGCTGCCGGTGGCGCGCCGCGGTGGTCCCTGGGATGGGGACCGGGCGGTCGTGCGGCGGGGGTGCTGGGCCGGTCGGGCTGCAGACGGTCCCGCAGGAATTCGTCGCGCTCGTTCATGGGGCTCCTCGGTGCCGGGCGATCGTTCGCCGCGCGTTGGCCGGCCGCCGGGCGATCACCTGACCCATATCGGTCCAGTAGTGGTCACCCGGTCTCAATCAGTATCGCGCAAACTCGGTAGGCCTTGACGCGGTGCCACCACAACGGCCCGGGCGCCCGCCGGGCATGCCGAACGGCGATGTGGACAGCATTGCTGCCACGCATTATCGCTATCTGTGGTGCGAATGCGACGGTGCGCTGTGATGTCCCGCCCTGCCGGTGCCGCCCTATGTCCGGGGTCACAGCAAACCCCGGTAAGCGACCGGTGCGGGCCGCAGGCCGCCGGGGTCGGGGCTGTTGGGTGCGGATTGTCGGTGTTGAACCGCATTTTCTGGGGTGAGCGATCGCCGCCCGCAGCGAATTTACGCCGCCGCTACCTGCCGGGTTAGACTTGGCGAAGTTGGCATGTCAGGCGGTTGTTGTCATATCGTTTTACGACTTGTCGAGATCGGGTACACGCCACCGTTCAATGCTGCACGGACGATTCCCTTACCGGATCATTTTCCGTCTGGGAGACAGCCTATCGACAAGACCGAAGGGGCCAGCCCGCAACCTCCGGGTGTAGCCCCTTCGGAGCTACTAAAAACGGCCGCGCAGCAGGTTCTGGTGAAGAGGCAGGTGCATATGAGGCCCACGCGCGTTGGGTTATATAACCCCGCGTACGAGCACGATTCGTGCGGGGTAGCCATGGTCGTCGACATGCACGGCCGACGCAGCCGCGACATCGTCGACAAGGCGATCACTGCACTGGTCAACCTCGAGCATCGTGGCGCCCAGGGTGCCGAGCCGCGCAGCGGTGACGGCGCGGGCATCCTGATTCAGGTCCCGGACGCCTTCCTTCGCGACGTCGTGGACTTTGAGCTCCCGGCGCCGGGCAGCTACGCCACCGGTATCGCGTTTTTGCCGCAATCGTCGAAGGATGCCGCAGCGGCGTGCGCCGCGGTGGAGAAGATCGCCGAGGCCGAGGGCCTGACGGTCCTGGGCTGGCGCGACGTGCCCACCGACGACTCGTCGTTGGGCGCACTGTCCCGCGACGCAATGCCCACCTTCCGGCAGGTGTTCATCACGGGTGCCTCCGACATGGCCCTGGAACGTCGCTGCTACGTGATCCGCAAGCGCGCCGAGCACGAACTCGGTACCAAAGGCCCGGGCCAAGATGGGCCGGGCCGCGAAACGGTGTACTTCCCAAGCCTGTCCGGCCAGACGATGGTGTACAAGGGCATGCTGACCACCCCGCAGCTCAAGGCGTTTTACCTTGACCTGCAAGACGATCGGATGACCAGCGCGCTGGGCATCGTGCACTCCCGATTCTCGACCAACACCTTCCCGTCCTGGCCGCTGGCGCATCCATTCCGGCGTATCGCCCACAACGGCGAAATCAACACCGTCACCGGCAACGAGAACTGGATGCGGGCCCGTGAGGCGCTGATCAAGACCGACGTCTTCGGGTCGGTGGATGACCTGGAGAAGTTGTTCCCGATCTGTACCCCGGGCGCTTCCGATACCGCGCGTTTCGACGAGGCGCTGGAATTGCTGCACCTGGGTGGGCGCAGCCTGCCGCACGCGGTGCTGATGATGATTCCCGAGGCCTGGGAACGTAACGAGTCGATGGACCCGGCGCGGCGGGCGTTTTACGAATACCACGCGTCGCTGATGGAGCCCTGGGACGGTCCGGCGTCGATGACGTTTACCGATGGCACCATCGTGGGTGCTGTGCTTGACCGCAATGGGCTTCGCCCGTCCCGGATTTGGGTCACCGAGGACGGCTTGGTGGTGATGGCGTCCGAGGCCGGCGTCTTGGACCTGGATCCGTCGACGGTGGTGCGGCGAATGCGGCTGCAACCGGGCCGGATGTTCTTGGTGGACACCACTCAGGGCCGCATCGTCGCCGACGAGGAGATCAAAGCCCAGCTGGCCGCCGAGCACCCGTACCAGGAGTGGCTCGACAAGAACCTCGTTCCGCTCGACTCGCTGCCGCAGGGAAAGTACGCGCGGATGGCGCATGATCGACTTGTCATGCGGCAGTTAGCCTTTGGCTACACCTATGAAGAGCTCAGCATGCTGGTGACCCCGATGGTCCGCACCGGTGCCGAGCCGTTGGGATCGATGGGCACCGACACCCCGGTCGCGGTGCTGTCGCAGCGTCCCCGGATGTTGTACGACTACTTCCACCAGCTGTTCGCTCAGGTGACCAACCCGCCGCTGGACGCCATCCGCGAGGAGGTGGTGACCAGCCTGCAGGGCACCACCGGCGGGGAGCGTGACTTGCTCAGCCCGACCGAGGAATCGTGCCACCAGATCGTGCTGCGTCAGCCGATTCTCCGTAACCATGAGCTGGCCAAGCTGATCAACCTGAACCCCGACGGCGAGGTCAACGGGCGCCCACACGGTATGCGCTCCAAGGTGATTCGCTGTCTGTATCCGGTCGCCGACGGTGGCGCCGGGCTGGCAGCTGCGCTGGATGAGGTGCGTGCGCAGGCGTCCGCCGCGATTGCCGAGGGCGCCCGGGTCATCATTCTTTCCGACCGCGAATCCAACGAGCAGATGGCCCCGATACCGTCACTGCTCGCCGTCGCCGGGGTGCACCACCATCTGGTGCGGGATCGGACCCGCACCCACGTGGGTCTGGTGGTCGAATCCGGTGATGCCCGCGAGGTGCACCACATGGCGATGCTGATCGGCTGCGGCGCCGCCGCGGTCAATCCGTACCTGGCGTTCGAGTCGATCGAGGACATGCTCGACCGCGGCGTCATCGACGGCTTCTCCACTGGGCAAGACCGCGACAAGGCGTTGAACAATTACGTGAAGGCGGCCGGCAAGGGTGTGCTGAAAGTGATGTCCAAGATGGGCATTTCGACGCTGGCTTCCTACACCGGTGCGCAGCTATTCCAGGCAATCGGGATCTCCGAGGACATCCTCGACGAGTACTTCACCGGGCTGGCCTGCCCGACCGGTGGGATCACGCTGGAGGACATCGCCGCCGACGTCGCAATTCGGCACAACCTGGCCTATCTGGACCGGCCCGATGAGCGCGCGCACCGCGAACTCGAGGTGGGTGGGGATTACCAGTGGCGCCGTGAGGGCGAGTACCACCTGTTCAATCCGGAAACCGTTTTCCGCCTACAGCACGCCACCCGGACCGGGCAGTACAAGATCTTCAAGGAGTACACCGCTCTGGTCGACGACCAGAGCGAACGGATGGCCTCCCTGCGCGGCCTGCTGAAGTTCCGCGGCAATGTGCGTCCCCCGGTTCCGCTGGACGAGGTCGAACCGGCCAGCGAGATCGTCAAGCGGTTCTCGACCGGCGCGATGAGCTATGGCTCGATCTCCGCCGAGGCGCACGAGACGCTGGCCATCGCGATGAATCGGCTGGGCGGCCGATCCAACAGCGGTGAGGGCGGCGAGGACGTCAAGCGGTTCGATCGCGATCCCAACGGGGATTGGCGCCGCAGCGCGATCAAACAGGTCGCCTCGGCGCGGTTCGGTGTGACCTCGCACTATCTGACCAACTGTTCGGATATCCAGATCAAGATGGCCCAGGGCGCGAAGCCCGGTGAGGGCGGCCAACTTCCAGGGCACAAGGTGTACCCGTGGGTGGCCGAGGTCCGGCACTCCACACCCGGCGTCGGGCTGATTTCGCCGCCGCCGCACCACGACATCTATTCCATCGAAGATCTGGCCCAGCTGATCCACGACCTGAAGAACGCCAACCCGTCGGCGCGGGTGCACGTCAAGCTGGTGTCCGAGAACGGTGTCGGGACGGTGGCCGCGGGTGTGTCCAAGGCGCATGCCGACGTGGTGCTCATCTCGGGGCACGACGGCGGCACCGGCGCCACGCCGCTGACTTCGCAGAAGCACGCGGGTGCGCCCTGGGAGCTCGGGCTGGCCGAGACGCAGCAGACCTTGCTGCTCAACGGGTTACGCGATCGGATCGTCGTCCAGGTGGACGGGCAACTCAAGACCGGACGCGACGTGATGATCGGCGCGCTGCTGGGCGCCGAGGAGTTCGGTTTCGCCACCGCTCCGCTCGTGGTGGCGGGCTGCATCATGATGCGGGTCTGCCATCTCGACACCTGCCCGGTCGGCGTTGCCACGCAGAACCCGGTGCTGCGGGAGCGCTTCACTGGCAAGCCGGAGTTCATTGAGAATTTCTTCATGTTCATCGCCGAAGAAGTTCGGGAATACATGGCGCAGTTGGGCTTCCGTACTTTCACCGAGGCCGTCGGTCAAGTGGGTGCGCTGGACACCACGCTGGCGCGCGCACACTGGAAGGCGCACAAGCTGGATCTGGCTCCGGTGCTGCACGAGCCGGAATCCGCATTCATGAACCAGGATCTGTACTGCAGCTCTCGCCAGGATCATGGCCTGGACAAGGCGCTGGATCAACAGTTGATCGTGATGAGCCGGGAGGCGCTGGACTCCGGCAAACCGGTCCGGTTCTCCACCACCATCAGCAATGTCAACCGCACGGTAGGCACGATGCTCGGCCACGAGCTGACGAAAGCCTATGGTGGCCAAGGCTTGCCGGACGGAACGATCGACATCACCTTCGACGGCTCCGCCGGCAACAGCTTCGGTGCCTTCGTGCCCAAGGGCATTACCTTGCGGGTGTACGGCGATGCCAACGACTACGTCGGCAAGGGCCTGTCCGGTGGCCGAATCGTGGTGCGGCCGTCGGACAATGCGCCGCAGGACTACGTCGCCGAGGAGAACATCATCGGCGGCAACGTGATCCTGTTCGGCGCTACCAGTGGGGAGGTTTTCTTGCGCGGTGTGGTCGGGGAACGGTTCGCGGTCCGCAACTCCGGCGCCCATGCGGTGGTCGAGGGCGTCGGCGATCACGGCTGCGAATACATGACCGGCGGCAGGGTGGTGATCCTCGGCCGCACCGGGCGTAACTTCGCGGCCGGCATGTCCGGCGGTGTGGCCTACGTCTACGACCCCGACGAGGAGCTGCCGGAAAACCTGAACACTGAGATGGTGGACTTTGAGGCTCTCGACTCCGATGACGTGGACTTCCTGCACGGCATCATCCAGGCGCATGTCGATGCCACCGATTCCGCTGTCGGTCAGCGGATCCTGGCCGACTGGCGCGGGCAGCAACGGCACTTCGCCAAAGTGATGCCCCGGGATTACAAGAAGGTGTTGGAGGCGATCGCCCAAGCGGAGCGCGACGGCGTCGATGTCGGCAAGGCGATTATGGCGGCCGCGCATGGCTGATCCAAGCGGCTTCCTGAAGTACACGCACCGGGAACTGCCGCAGCGCCGGCCTGTCCCGCTGCGGCTGAAGGACTGGAACGAGGTCTACGAGGAATTCAGCGACGAGACCCTGCGCGAGCAGGCGACCCGTTGCATGGACTGCGGTATCCCGTTCTGTCACAACGGCTGTCCGTTGGGCAACTTGATCCCGGAATGGAATGACCTGGTACGCAAGGGCCGATGGCGCGACGCGATCGAACGGCTGCATGCCACCAACAACTTCCCCGACTTCACCGGCCGGTTGTGTCCGGCGCCGTGCGAGCCGGCGTGTGTGCTGGGCATCAACCAGGATCCGGTGACGATCAAGCAGATCGAGCTGGAGATCATCGATCACGCCTTCGACGAAGGCTTCGTGGTGCCGATGCCGCCGACGAAGCTGACCGGAAAGACGGTGGCGGTAATTGGTTCGGGCCCGGCCGGATTGGCCGCCGCCCAGCAGCTCACCCGCGCGGGCCACAGCGTCACCGTCTTCGAACGAGCCGATCGCATCGGTGGACTGCTGCGCTACGGCATCCCGGAATTCAAGATGGAGAAGCGAGTCCTCGACCGCCGACTGGACCAAATGCGGGCCGAGGGAACCGAATTCCGGGCCGGCGTCAACGTCGGAGTCGACATCACCGCCGAACAATTGCTCGCCGACTTCGATGCGGTGGTGCTGGCCGGGGGCGCGACCGACTCGCGCGACCTGCCGATTCCGGGCCGTGAATTAGAGGGCGTCTACCAGGCGATGGAATACCTGCCGTGGGGCAACCGCGTGCAGGAGGGCGACGACGTGCTGGGGCCCGACGGCGAGCCGCCGATCACCGCCAGGGACAAGAACGTGGTCATCATCGGTGGCGGCGATACCGGAGCCGACTGCCTGGGCACCGCGCACCGGCAGGGTGCGATCGCGATCCACCAGTTCGAGATCATGCCGCGTCCACCGGAAGCCCGCGCTGAATCCACGCCGTGGCCGACGTACCCGCTGATGTACCGGGTGTCATCGGCGCACGAAGAAGGCGGCGAACGGATTTTCTCGGTCAACACCGAGCAATTCGTCGGCAAAGACGGTCGCGTGACCGCGCTGCGGGCGCACGAAGTGACCATGCAGGACGGCAAGTTCGTCAAGGTCGAGGATTCCGATTTCGACCTCGAGGCCGACTTGGTGTTGTTGGCGATGGGCTTTGTCGGCCCGGAGAAGCCGGGCCTGCTCACCGACCTCGACGTGAAGCTGACCGACCGCGGCAACGTCGCCCGCGGTGCCGATTTCGAGACCTCGGTGCCCGGTGTTTTCGTTGCCGGGGACATGGGCCGAGGCCAGTCGTTGATCGTCTGGGCGATCGCCGAGGGCAGGGCCGCTGCGGCGGGCGTGGACCGGTATCTGATGGGGTCAACCGCGCTTCCGGCGCCCATCAAGCCGACGGCCGCACCGCTTCAATAGTCACACCAGTCACACCAGGAACATGCCGATAATCGCTCGGCGAGTCTCCCGTAGTTTGCCAGACGGCGGGTGTCTAATAGCCACTTGTGTGCTTCGTCACAACGGAGCACACGATGGAGGAGACCGATCGCAGGAGTGGTCACTGTGCATATGAACCCAGTAACTCGGTCGCGGGTGGGAAGAATGGCCTGGTCATTGTTTCGTCACCCGGTGAAGAGCCGCGAGTTTCCCGCTAAGCGGGAGCGGCTGGTAACCATCGAGGAGATGTTGCTCTTCGGGGTGTAGCAACCCGATTTGTCTACTTACGGTGCTACGGCGGGTTTGCTCGTCGTACCGGAGTCGGCATTTCGCCGAAGGTAACCCGTAATCCGCGTCTATCCGTCCCACAACCCCGAATCCCGGATCGCCTCAGCCAACGGCTCCAGGACGGCCGGGTCGTGCGGCGGGGGCAGGTAGACGATTCCCAGATCCAGACCCTCGGCCCCTAGCCCGGCCGCGGTCTCGATGACCTCTGCGTAGTTGAGGTCTTCGCCCAGCCGAACGTGGGCCGACATGGTGATTTCCTTCGGGTCGCGTCCGATGTCCGCGCAGCGCGCGGCCAGCACGTCGCGTTTGTGGGCGAACTCCTCGGGCGTTCCGCCGGCGAAATTCCAGTGCTGGGCGTAGCGCGCGGTGATCGGCAGCGTGCGCTTCTCCCCGCTGCCGCCGATGCAGATTGGCGGGTGCGGGCGCTGCGGGCCCTTGGGCTCGTTGTGCGCGTCCTTGAGCTGGTAGTACTTGCCCTCAAAGGTGGTGGTCTGCTCGCTGAGCAGGCTGATCAGCACCTGACAGGCTTCCTCGAACCGGTCGAACCGTTCCGTGATGCTGCCCAGTTCGATGCCGTAGGCGCCCGACTCCTCCTCGTTCCAGCCGGCGCCGATGCCGAGTTCGAGTCGCCCGCCGGAGATGACGTCCAGCGCGGCGGCCATATTGGCCAATACCGCGGGGTGGCGGTAATGGACGCCGGTGACCAGGGTGCCCAGCCGCAGCCGTGTGGTCGCCTGCGCTAGCGCGGTCAGCGTGGTCCAACCTTCCAGGCAGGGGCCGCTGCTGTCGGAGAAGATCGGGTAAAAGTGGTCGAAAGTCCACCCGGACTCAAAGACGTCGATACCGTCGGCGGCCTGCCAGACCGCGAGCATTGCGGCCCAGGTGGTGTTCTGCGGTGAGGTTTTGAACGCGAATCGCATGAGTTCGACGCTAGTCGAGAATTATGAAGCGCAACTAAACTCGCGGGCGATGACTACCGCGATGGGGCCCCTCGGCCTCGACACCAAGATCACCCTGCTGGCGGGCGGCCTGACCTTTTTGCTCGCATTGGTTCTCGGCGTCTGGAAGTACCGGCAGATCATGACGTCCGCCGACCACCGGGCGCATCCGTATGTCGACATCGCCCACCGAGCGGCATTGCTCTATTCGTTCGCGACGCTGCTGATCGCGGCCTTCGTCGAACTCAGCGCCTGGCCGACCTGGGTCAACCTGACGGCGGCGATGGTCGTCGTGTTCTTCTTCGTCGCGGCGATCGCCGCCTACATCGAGCACGGTGCGCGGCGCGACACCGTCAACCAATTCGAAAACCCGGTGCGGGGGTTGGGGGTGCTGATGGTCATGCTGATCGTCGGCGAGATCGGCGGCTTCGGGGTGATTTTCGCCGGGTTCATCGTCGGGCAGCTGTGGTGAGGGGGCAGGCACACTGGAGTGATGGACCCGGTAACTGCTCTTCGGCAGATCGCCTACTACAAAGACCGGAGCCGGCAGGACCCTAAACGCGTCATGGCGTACCGCAATGCCGCCGATATCGTCGAGGGTCTCGACGACGCCGAGCGGGAGCGCCACGGGCAGGCCAACAGCTGGCAGACGTTGCCGGGCATCGGGCCGAAAACCGCGAAGGTCATCGCTCAGGCCTGGTCCGGCCGCGAGCCCGACACATTAGTTGAATTGCGTTCTACTGCCACTGATCTCGGTGGTGGCGAAGTGCGTGCCGCGCTACGCGGGGACCTGCATCTGCATTCGAACTGGTCGGATGGGTCCGCGCCGATCGAAGAGATGATGGCCACCGCCGCGGCGCTGGGCCATGAGTACTGCGCGTTGACCGACCACTCGCCGCGGTTGACGATCGCCAATGGTCTGTCGCCGGAACGGTTGCGTCAACAGCTCGACGTGATCGACGGGTTGCGGGACACGTTCGCGCCGATGCGCATCCTCGCCGGTATCGAGGTCGACATCCTCGACGACGGCAGCCTGGATCAGGAGCCCGAGTTGCTGGAACGCCTCGACATCGTGGTAGCCAGTGTGCATTCCAAATTGTCGATGGACTCGGCCGCGATGACCCGCCGGATGGTTCGCGCCGTCTCCGACGGCCACGCCGATGTGCTCGGTCATTGCACGGGCCGGCTGGTCGCCGGCAACCGTGGCATCCGGCCGGAGTCGAAGTTCGACGCCGAGACGGTCTTCACCGCCTGTCGGGATCACGGCACCGCGGTGGAGATCAACTCCCGTCCCGAGCGCCGCGATCCGCCGACCCGGCTGCTGAACCTGGCGCTGGAAATCGGTTGCGTGTTCAGCATCGACACTGACGCGCATGCCCCCGGCCAGTTGGACTTCCTGGGTTACGGCGCTGCGCGCGCGCTGGAAGCCGGCGTTCCGGTCGACCGGATCGTCAACACCTGGCCGGCCGACAAGCTGCTGGAGTGGACGGCGTCAGTCGGGTAGGTGCGGCATCTCCGGACCCGGGTCGCGGCCGACCAACACCCCACGGGTGAGGGCGGATTTGCCGAAGCGCTGACGGACCTGGTCGACCGCGGCGTCTATCGCCAGCGGTCGGGTTTCGGCCTCGTTGAAAGGCAGCATCAGCTGCTGCGCACCGCTGCGATCGATACCCGACACCGCGAAACCAATCAGCGTCAGTCCACGTTGCGCGATCGCGGGTGCGGCCGCCGCGACCAGCTGCCGCGCGGCGGTCAGCAGGGGCTGCGTCGACGACGTCGCCCACGGCAATGTGTGGGACCGGGTCGCCCGGGTGAAGTCGTCGAAGCGTAGGCGCAGCACCACGGTGCGCCCCGACCGTTTCGCCGCACGCATCCGGGCCGTGATGCGGTCGATCAGATTGACCACGATCGCGTCGATCTCATCGGTAGACATGCGATTTCCGGCACGGCCCAAGGCCCGCTGGGCGCCCACGGACCGGCGCCGGACACCGGTGTTCACCCGGCGCCGGTCGATGTTGCGCGACAGTGCATACAGTTGGCGGCCCATGGCCACGCCCAGCAGCGAGGCCAATGTCGACTCGCTGAGCTCGGCGACATCGGCCACCGTCGTGAGGCCGTAGGCGTGCAGCTTGTCGGCGGTCACCGCGCCCACGCCCCACAACCGGCGCACCGGCAACGGGCGCAGGAACGCCAGCTCCTGATCCGGCACCACCAGCAGCAACCCGTCGGGCTTGGCTTCCTGGCTGGCCACCTTGGCCAGGAATTTCGTCCGGGCAATCCCGACAGTGATGGGCAGGCCAACGTGTTCACGCACATCCACGCGCAACTGTTCCGCGATCTGAACCGGCGTGCCGGAGACTCGGCGCAAACCGCCGACGTCGAGGAAGGCTTCGTCCACCGACAGCGGCTCCACAATCGGTGTGGTGTCACGGAACACCTCGAATACCGCGTCGCTGGCGCGGGAATAGGCCGTCATGCGCGGTGGCACCACGACGGCATCGGGGCACAGGCGGCGTGCCTGCATCCCGCCCATCGCCGTGCGCACGCCGTAGGCCTTCGCCTCATAACTGGCGGCCAGCACGACCCCGCTGCCCACGATCACCGGGCGGCCACGCAGGCCGGGATCGTCGCGCTGTTCTACCGACGCGTAGAACGAATCCAGGTCCGCGTGCAGGATGGACGCATCGCACCGCACGAACATATGTTCGCACTGGGCGGTGACAACTAGCCCGATTCGCCGTAGATGCTGCTGACCCAGATGTGGGTGAGGGTGTCGACGACCCGGTCGACGTCGACAGCCGGTGTCTCTGCTCCCAGAGCCGCCATCATGGTGCGCTCGTTCATCTGGTTCAGCGAGGTGGCCAGGTCCGCGGCCGGGATGGTCTCCGGTGCGGCGCCACGTTCCCGTTCCGCGGCGATCAACGACGCGGTGTGGTCGATCCACTTCTGCATGAATCCCGACCACATCGTGCGCACTTCCGAGCTGGTGGCCAGTGCCTCGGTTGCGGCCCGGGCTAGCGCAGGGTGCGAGTGGAAAGCCACGAAGAATGCGTTGATGCCGTTGCGCCACACCCGGCGCGGGTCCGCCGGCAACCGCTGCACCGCGCCGTCGAATTCCGAGTCAGCACGCGCGATCACCGGCACGAGCAGCGATAGCAATACCGCCTCTTTGGACTTGAAATAGAAGTAGAACGTCGGACGCGAGAGGCCGGCGCCTTTGGCCAGGTCGTCGACCGAGATGTCGGCGAGCGAACGCTCTTCGAGCAGCCGCGCGGCGGTCGCAAGGATCGCCTGCTCGCGGTCGTCGCCCGAAGGACGCAGAGAGCGGCGGCCGCGCAAAGCGCGAGTCTGGCCGGCAGTGGTCACGCCCGCTACTTTACACATGGTTGAGAATCTCGACAGTGTGTTGACTAGATCAACACCCCGTTGATAGCGTGGCTCTCATGACTGAGCACCTTGACGTCGTCATCGTGGGCGCCGGGATCTCCGGCGTGAGCGCGGCCTGGCACCTGCAGGACCGTTGCCCGACTAAGAGCTACGCCCTCCTCGAACGCCGCGACGATCTGGGCGGCACGTGGGACCTGTTCAAATACCCGGGCATTCGTTCGGACTCGGACATGTTCACCCTCGGCTTCCGGTTCAAGCCGTGGCGTTCGGCGAAGTCGATCGCCGACGGCGCCTCGATCAAGGCCTATATCGAGGAGACGGCACAGGAGAGCGGGATTGCGCCGCACATCCGCTATCGGCACCGCGTGGTGGCCGCAAATTGGTCCGATGCCGACAACCTCTGGACCCTGACCGTGGAGCACGACGGCCAACAGCGGGACATGACCTGTTCCTTCCTATTCGCGTGCACCGGCTACTACAACTACGACGAGGGATATTCGCCCGCGTTCCGGGGCTCCGAGGATTTCAAGGGAACGATTGTCCATCCGCAGCACTGGCCGGAGGACCTCGACTACGCCGGCAAGAAAATCATCGTCATCGGATCCGGCGCTACGGCGGTGACCCTGATCCCGGCGCTGGTCAACTCCGGCTCCGGTGATGTGACGATGTTGCAGCGCTCGCCGACCTACATTGGTTCGCTGCCCTCGGTCGACCCCTTTGCCGAGCAGTTCAACCGGCTGCTGCCGGAGCGCCTCGCGCACATGGCGAATCGCTGGAAAGCCATCGTGTTCAGCACCTTTCAGTACCAGCTGGCCCGGAAAGCGCCGGCCTACATGCGCAAGACCTTGATGACCATGGCCGAGCGGCGCCTGCCGAAGGGCTACGACGTCGAGAAGCACTTCGGTCCGCGATACAACGTGTGGGACGAAAGGCTGTGCCTGGCCCCCGACGCCGATTTCTTCCGGACCATCCGGCACGGCAAGGCCGACGTCGTCACCGACACCATCGATCGGTTCACCGAAACCGGAATCAGGCTCACCTCGGGCGAGGAACTGCAGGCCGACATCATCGTCACTGCGACGGGCTTGAACATGCAGTTGCTGGGCGGGGTGAGGCCGTCCCGCAACGGTGAACCCGTCGAGCTGACATCGCTGATGACCTACAAAGGGTGCATGTTCTCCGGGGTACCGAATTTCGCGATCACCTTCGGCTACACGAATGCGTCATGGACGCTGAAGGCCGATCTGGTCTCCGAATTCGCCTGCCGGTTACTGAACTATATGGACGCCAAAGGTTTTGACACCGTGGAGCCAAAGCATCCCGGCGATGCCGTCGAGGAGTTGCCGTTCATGGACTTCAGCCCCGGCTACTTCCAGCGTTCGGCGCACCTACTTCCCAAATCGGGCTCACGCGCGCCATGGCGGCTCAAGCAGAACTATCTGTTCGACATGCGCATGATCCGGCGTGGCAAGATCGCCGACGAGGGATTGAAGTTCTCCAAAATGCCTGTGTCAGTACCGGCTTAGGGTTTGACAAGGACGATGCCGTCGTCATCGCTGTAGGCGATCTCTCCCGGCACGAACGTCACACCCCCGAGGCTGACCTCGACGTCGCGTTCGCCGTCGCCGGACTTGGAGCTCTTGCGGGGATTGGTGCCCAGCGCCTTGATGCCGATGTCGATACCGCGCAACGCGGCGGCATCGCGCACCGCGCCGTTGATGACCAGCCCCGCCCAGCCGTTGGAGCGGGCCAGTTCGGCGATGAGGTCGCCGACCAGCGCGGTGTGCAGTGAGCCGGCGCCGTCGATCACCAGCACCCCTCCCGCACTCGGTTGTGACAGTACGGATTTCAGCAGCGCGTTGTCCTGAAAACAGCGCACGGTGCTGATCGGTCCGGCAAATTCCACCCGGCCGCCGAACTGACGGAGCTGAAGATCACAGCTACGTACGTCGGGTCCGATGCTGTCGACGAGATCGGCGGTCGCGGTAAAGGAGACGCTCATCAGCGGCGGCGCAGCTGCCGGATCATCAGGATCGCGAGCAAGCTCACCACGATGGCAACCACCAGTGGCAACCGCGACTGGCCGGGCACCGACTGCGCAATGTTGGCGGGAACCGGGTTATTGGCGCCGTCTACCGTTGACTTCGCTTGTGCCGCCACATCTTTGGCAGCAGCGGCAAGTTCACCATCCGGCTCGATCCGGGGCTGTGGATCTTGCTGCGTCGCCGCCGGTTGCGGCGGCGTGGGCGCCGGGCTCTGGGCGGGTGTCTTCTTGGCGGGTGCTTTTTTGGCGGGTGCCTTCTTGGCCGGAGCCTTCTTCGCGACGGCCTTTTTCGCAGGCGCCTTTTTCGCGGGTGCTTTTTTGGCGGCCTTGGCAGGCGGCTTCTTCTCCGGCGGCGTCGCTACACCGTCGACTTCGCCGTTGCGTTGGTCTTGAGGGTCTGCCATGCGGCCGCTCCTTCGCAGCTTTCTCTCGGCCATATCTAGCGCCACCAAAAGTTACTCGGAGCCCATCATGCCAGGACGTGTGATGCGGGCTTGCCTGCCGGGCCAGTCAGGGCTTGCGGCGCAGGGTCCACCACAGGCCCGCGCCGACGATCGCCGCGGCGACCGCCACAAACGGCCAGACGGGAGTGTCGGCGCCGGTATCGCTGGTAGCGGCGGTGGGCCCCGGTGTGCCGGTACCGGCCACCGTCAGCCGAAACGACCACGACCCGGACACCACATGGCCATCCGCAGACGTCACCCGGTAGTTCACCGTGTAGGTGCCGACGGGTCCGAGTGGGCGCAACCCGATGCCGACGATCGCGCCCTGCACGGTGGTGTCCCCGCTGGACCACACGTTCCCGTCCGGCCCGACGACGGTCATGGCCGCGAAGGTGGTCTGCAATCGCTCGTTGAATGTTGCGCTGACCCGGGCGGGACCGGTCGCGAGAACCGCATTGTCGGCGGGCTCGGCGGACACCCGGGTGGCATGTGCCCATGCGACTTGTGCGGTCAGTGCTGCGGTCAACATCATGGCGGCGAGCACCAGGCCCGCCCAGGCGACGAAGGCCAGCCGCCTCATGTCCGGCGGCGGACCAGCACGAGGACGATGCCCAGTGCGGCCACAACCAGGGCGGCTCCGCCCAAGACGCGAGCGATGCTGTCGGCTGATGTCGACCCCGATGCGCCGGCGTGATCGGAGGGCATGCCCGAATGGTGGTGTTCATGCGGGGCAGCGGGCACCGCCGCAAGTGTCAGCGTGGGCGCCGGATGTTCGGGCTCGCTACCGTCGCGCAGCGCTGGCTGGTCCCACTTCACCACCGACCCGTCGGCGTAGGTCTGGGTGGCCGGGAAGCTGACAGTATCGGCGTCGGGCAGCTTCACCGATATCCGGAACAGCGCGAACTGGTCGACTCCGATCCCGCCGTTGGGCGCGGCCGTCCAGGTCACCGAGTGCACGGTGCCGGAGGCCGCGTCGCGGTCGAGCTTGGCCGTCCACCCAGGCATGGCTTCGGTGCGCGCGGACGCGACGTCGGGGAGGGTGACCGTCAGTGCCGTCGTTGCGGCGCCCTTGTCGGATTCGTTGGGCACCTGAAAGGTCACGATCGCCATGGCGCCGCGGACCGCGTTGTCGCTGCTGGCATGGACGTGCGCCCACGCCGGCGGGGTGGCACTCAGTGCGCCGACGTAAAGCGCGGCGGCGGCGGCGACGGAAGTCAGGACGCGCGAAACCCACCGGGCGTGGAATGACATGTCAGGACACTACTTTCAGGTCAGTCCGAGCCGAGCCATCAGATCGGCTTCGATACCGTCGAGTTGCGATGAGATCGCCGAGTGCGCCGCGCGCCGGCGGGCGGCCGGCATGTTCTCCGCGGCGGTGACGGCCGCCGACAGATCACTGAGCCGCTCGGAGATGGCGGCCGCGAACTGCTTAGTCTCAGCGTCCTTGGGCTTTTTTTCTTGCACCATCCGCAATGACTTCTCCGCACCGGCGATCCGGGCCGACAGCTGGGCGCCGTGCCCGGAGAACTGGCCGATCTGGGCCAACGGAATCCCGAGTTGATCCGCGCGACGCTGGTCGATCAGCGCGCGGGCGGCCATCGCCGCCCGGTAGATCACCGGCGTCAGGATTGGCGCCAGCAGTCGCGACACCGTCAGCACCCGGCGGATCCGCGTCGGCGACAACAACTTGCCCTCCCGCGCCGCCTTGAGTTCGGCCTCGGCGACCTTCAACGCGGTCCGGTCGCTGTCGCGGTGCGATTTGATCTGCGCCTTGAGGACCTTGTCGGCGGCCTTCCGGTCGTCCCTGAGCCGGCGAGCGTGGTTCTTGGCGGTGAGCTTGGCCTCCAACTTGGCACGGGCCTTGATCGCACGGACTTCGGCGCGACGTGTCGCGCGACTCTTTCGCTTGCGAAACAGGCCCATTCCCGGCCGCCTCCCGGTATCTCGTGGACTATCGCTGCCGCGTGTGCGCGATCCGTGAGGCCAACCCTAATCGGAATCGGCCGACGCCAGCCGTTCAGGTCTGGCTGTCGGCCGGTAGCCGCCTAAGCGTCGAGGCGTTCTGCGCGACGCAGCTCGTTGACGCGCTCCACAAGGTCCTGCTGCGCCTGCGGAGACAGTCCAACGGCCCGCACGGCGATGCGGCGGACACCGTCATCGCGCACGGCGGCCAGCCACGACAATTCCTTGTCGAGCTTTTCGTAGTACTCATCGTCAGTGAAGTACGCCGGCTTGATGCGGAAGAAGTTGGCCAGCGCAGCCATCGTCGCCGACGACGGGTTCGTGCGGTTGCCCGAGCGTAGCTGCGACAGGTAGGGAGCCGACATGGTGATGCCCTCCGACTTGAGCGCCGCGATCACCTCAGCAGAGGTGTGCGCCCCGCGCCCGGGGGGATACACCGTGTCGAACAAGCGGTTCAGGCGGGCGGAAAACGTCGTGCTCATCGATATGACCTCCACTGGGCTGTAGAAGTGAACTATTACCTATGTGTATTTGCTGACCATGGTAGCGACTGTTTGTGTCCGCAACCAGGTGCAAACCAGGGCGGCTTCGCTGGGGGCATCCCTGAGGTTCGCTGCGTCCACACTTGACGAGCGTCCAACTAAATCACGGCAGTGTCCATAAAGCGAACGAAACTCACAGGTTATCCGCAGAAAGCAAGTCTCATGACGGCGCACTTCGGCGCCGCGCCGAGGCGCGGCGAAACGGCCGGGCGAACGATGCGGGGCTGATATCTCGCAACGATCACACGAGGCAGACCCATTGATAGCCTACTTTGCTGCCGAGTCGGATTTAGGGCACGTTAAGAGGGCAAGGGTGCACCAAATAGCCCTCAGAGATACCTCTGGGAGCAAGGGCCGGGCTCGGCTGGCTTGAGGGCAGGAGTGTCGCTGCACCTTAAACGGTTTCCGGTGACCTCCCGGCGAATGAAGCTCCCGTGCGGCGGCGGCGCAGAGTTTGCGCCGTGGCCGCGGTTACGACAGCCAGCGCCACCACCGCGATCACCGCGATGGCCACCGACCGCCAGCCCAGTGCGCTGTCGAACAGCATCCACAGGCCGAACATCAGGAACAGCACACTGGCCAATACGTGCAGCAGCTGCTGGGGGAGGCGGCGATGCAACAGCATCCCCGCACCGATCGCCAACGCGTCGGCCAAGACCATGCCCAGGGTGCTGCCGATCCACACACCGGCCCAGTCGTGGTCGCTGGCCAACGTCACGGTCGCCAATGTCGTCTTGTCGCTCATCTCGGCGAGCGCGAACGACGACACCACGGTCAGCAGCGCGAAGCGGGGTTCCGGCGTGCTCGACGCGGCTTCGTCGTCGGCGGCGCCTTCGCGCCAGGCCCACGCGGCGAAAATCAGGAACGCGATCGCGGACGCGAAGGCCATCGGGCGCGCTGGCAGCGCCGCACCCAGGAAGTGGCCGATCGTCACCGAGACCCCGTGCACCAGGAACGCGGCGAGTGCCACTCCAGGCAGCACCACCCACCATCGGAATCGCAACGCGTAGGTCATCGTGATGAGTTGAGACCTGTCGCCGAGCTCGGCGAGAAAGACCACTCCGAGACTCAGGAGTGTCGCGGCAAGCATTGGGGGTGACCTTTCGACGCGTCGTTGACAACCGCTGTGGTCATCGAACACCGGTCGAAGGTCTCGCCCACCGATCCGTTGGGATCGGTTCGCCGGCCGGGCTATTCGCCAGTATGTCGACGCGACGATTCGGGGCTACTCCCCTTCGCTAACGACCCCAGGTTAGCGGGCAAATCGGGGGCGCGCCAGGAAGGACGGAAGTTCGGGCGCCCGTATCTCTGGATTCGGGGGGCGAACTAAATCATTTGAATTCCCTTATGCCGCAAGCAGCATTGCCAGAATCGCGGTGTCGGGATGGCTGATGGGGTCGACTCCGACACGGCTCACCATGGACGTGATGGTGCCGTCGGCCTCGGCCTCGACCCAAGCCGCCCGGTGCTCTAATCCCAGATACGGCAACCCCGGGAGCAGCACGCATCCCGACGCTGCTCCGGTGCATTCCGGCAACGAGGGCGTTGTTTCCGACGGCGGATGCAGCATCAGCAGCGCGGGGGGTTGATGGTTCGCGAAATACCCTGGCTGGATTGCTGATTCACCGAACATCGTGCCCTCGGCCAGCACCAGGCCGACGGTGTCCGGCTCGGGCTCGTCGGGCAACTCTTCGCGGGCGCCGAATACCGTTGTGGTGGAGAGCAATCCGGGTAATGACGCGACCCGGACCGCGACTATCAGCAGCTGGGCCCACTCCTTGGTCGAATCAGGCCAACGGCCAGAGATCACGAACCCTTTCAGGGCACCACGAGCGTGGAAGGGGGCAACCCCTATTGGCCGGCCCGACCCAGTTTCCATCTCGACCTCCGCGCGACGCCTTGGTTCGAAACAACTACGCTGGTAGCTCGAATACGTAAGCATGCCTGCGGTTTAGGCGCGTTGCAACTCGACACGGCCACTGGCGCCACCCTTTCCTCAAGCGAGCGGTCACGGGCCGGGATAAAGGCAAGGGCGCCACGCGATCCGCGTGACGCCCCAGCCTTGCGAGGTGGTCTTAGCCGAAAATCAGGCCTTGGGTCTTCGACGTTGCGGCCGCGTAACGCGACTGCACGTCTGCCCAATTGACGACGTTCCAGAACGCCTTGACGTAGTCCGCCTTGACGTTCTTGTACTGCAGGTAGAAGGCGTGCTCCCACATATCGACCTGCAGCAGCGGGATGATGCCCAGCGGGACGTTGGCCTGCTGGTCGTAGAGCTGGAACGTCAGCAGCCGGTCGCCCAGGGTGTCGTAGCCGAGCACCGCCCAGCCCGACCCCTGTAAGCCGTTGGCGGCGGCACTGAACTGTGCGCGGAATTTATCGAACGACCCGAAGGCGTCGTCGATGGCGGCGGCAAGGTCGCCGGTCGGCTTGTCCCCGCCGTTCGGGGACAGGTTGTTCCACCAGATCGAATGGTTGACGTGACCACCCAGATGGAAGGCCAGGTTCTTCTCGTTCAAGAAGATCGCAGCGTGGTCGTCATTAGCGCGAGCGTCTTCGAGTTTGGCAATGGCGTCGTTCAAACCCTTGACGTAGGTGGCATGGTGCTTGCTGTGGTGGATCTCGTTGATCTGACCGGAGATGTGCGGTTCCAGCGCTGCGTAGTCCCATTCCAAATCGGGCAGGGTGTATTCAGCCACGGCATTCCTTTCGTCGATGATCGTCTTGACGCGCAATCGCGCGGAGTCCGCCACGCGGCAGGCTCAGCGTAATCAACCCTGCTCCAAGACCGCGCGCGCCGCAAGGACGACCCCTACGCGCCGAGAAGCCGAATACCCGTTCGGCACGGTTTCAAGACGAAATGATCAAGACAAAACAATGAGGGCGAGAACCGCGAGCAACGCCAACGCGATCAAGCCGGCACGCAAGGCGGCGATGCTGTAACTGTGGTTCCAGGCAGGCGATCCGGAGTAGGAACTCGACTGGGCCGGCGAAGCCGGACCGAACGAATGCATCGCCATCAATCGCCTTTCACCGGTAGGTCGCCTCGGTCTCGTGAGGTGAATCACAACACTTTTGGTGATGGCGATCATAACCCTTTGTGATGGGCTTGAAAAACGTTCCGAACGACATGGCGCTGACCTGCGGATTCGTGCCGATGATCGCCGGGGCGGGTCAGTGTGGGAAGGGAATGGGCACGCGCACCGACGTGGCGGGTCCGATTGTTGTGCCAGGGGTGTCCATTCGCTCGACTGCTCGTCTGGCCTGTCGAAGGCGCGTGATAAACCCCTGGCGTTATCCACAGTTGGGGCCGGGGTTAACCGTTAGTTGGCTGATTGGCCGCGTGTGTACCCCCACTGCCCATGTGGATAAACCTGTGGAAACTGTGGATAGCCCGGAAGTAGCTGTGACCGCCGTAACACCTGTCGATCCACCGCGTTGGCGGTTGGTTGAGCCCACGTAGCGGTGCGGTCTTGCGAGGCACTCCGCGTGGCCCGCAATCCGGCGGTATCCGCGCTCCTCAGCGGGGCCGCGTTCGGTGGTCAGCGTGGTGCCGGCGCTAGGCTGATCCGGTGATCCAGGTGTGCTCTCAATGCGGCACTCGGTGGAACGTGCGTGAACGCCGACGCGAGTGGTGCCCCCGTTGTCGCAGCGCGTTGATGGCGCCCCTGGCGGATGTGCCGGCGGCCGACCCCCGGTGGAGTACCTACGGCAGCCAGTCGGTTCCCGCTCGATCCTCCGCACCGCCACGCACGCCGCCGCGGCTGCCGCCGGGCTTCCGTTGGATCGCGGTGCGTCCCGGTGCCGCACCACCGGCGCGGCGAGGACGGCTGTCGCTCGGCCCCACGCCGCGCTATGCGGTGATCCCGCGTTGGGGCTTGACCGACCACGTCGACCAGGCTCCGGCTGCCGCCCAACAGTCCACCCGGACCGGCCCGTCGGCGGCGGCGGTGCGCCTTGCGCTTTTCGTCAGCGTGCTCGTGCTTGGCAGTGCGGCGCTGGTGTACGTGCTCCGGTATGTCCTATTGGTTTTCAACCGGAAAACCTTGCTGAACTCGATCGTCGCCATCGCCGCCGATTGGCTCGGGGTGCTGGCCAGTGTGGTGGCGATCGGGGCCGCGGGCACCGCGGGTGTGCTGCTGATTCAGTGGTTGATCGCGCGACGTGCCGCCGTGTTCGCCCATTACGGTCTGTCCGACCAGCGCTCCGTTCGTGCGTTGTGGGCCGGCTGCCTGGTGCCGCTGGCCAATCTGCTGTGGGCTCCGGTGTACGTCATCGAGCTGGCCGCGATCGAAGAGCAGTACACGAGGCTCCGCCGACCGATCCTTCAGTGGTGGGCATCGTGGGTCCTGAGCTACCTGGTTTCGATCTGGGCCATCGTCACCAGCTTCGCCACCGACCCCCAGGGCATCGCGAACAACACCGTCCTGATGGTGTTCGCCTACCTTCTGGCGGCGGCGACAGTGGCCACCGGTGCCCGCGTTTTTGAGGGATTTGTCCGCAAACCCGTCGAACGGCCCGCGCACCGCTGGGTCGTGGTCACCGCGGATCGTCCCGCCGAGCCCGCATCCGCTGCTCCGGTTGAGTTGGAGGGGGAGGAACCGGCAGCATAGGGGTATGACGTGGCCCGACGATGTGCTCGCCGGGCACCCCTTTGTCGTTGCCCACCGAGGCGCGTCAGCGGCTCGCCCCGAACACACGCTGGCCGCGTACGACCTCGCGCTCAAAGAGGGCGCCGACGGTGTCGAGTGCGACGTACGGCTGAGCCGCGATGGCCATTTGGTTTGTGTGCACGACCGCCGGCTGGAGCGGACGTCGACCGGAGCCGGTTTGGTCAGCACCATGACGCTGGCTCAGCTACGCGAGCTCGAATACGGTGCCTGGCACGACAGCTGGCGGTCCGACGGTACGCACGGCGATACCAGCCTGCTGACGCTGGACGCCCTGGTTTCGCTGGTTCTTGACTGGCACCGGCCCGTGAAGATCTTCATCGAGACCAAGCATCCGGTCCGGTACGGCTCGCTGGTCGAAAGCAAGGTGCTGGCGCTGCTGCACCGCTTCGGCATCGCCTCGCCGGCCTCGGCGGACCGGTCGCGCGCGGTCGTGATGTCGTTTTCGGCGGCCGCCGTCTGGCGGATTCGGCGAGCAGCGCCGTTGCTGCCCACGGTGCTGCTCGGCCGGAATGCCCGCTACCTGACCAGCAGCGCGGCCACCGCCGTCGGAGCCACTGCCGTCGGGCCGTCGGTGGACGCGCTGAAGGACTATCCGCAGCTGGTGGATCGTGCTGCCGCCCAGGGCCGGGCCGTCTACTGCTGGACCGTCGACGGGTATGACGACATCGACTTCTGCCGCGACGTCGGGGTGGCCTGGATTGCGACCAACCACCCCGGCCGCACGAAAACCTGGCTGGAGAACGCGCGGACCATCGGCGGCAGGGGCTAATTCGAGAGGTAGCCGCCCGCGGCCGGCGGTGCGCCCGCGCTGACGGCCGGCGCAGGAACCTCGCGGGCGACGAAGTTCTCTAGCTCGAATTCATTGGCTCCCGCGCGCTCGGCCACCCGAACCAGGGTCCGCATCAGGCCCACCTCTTCGATCTGTTCTTTGAGGAACCACTGCATGAACTGCTCGCCGAGGAAGTCACCCTCGTCGCGGGCCACCGCCGCCAGCTGGCTGACCTGTTCGGTGACCGCACGTTCCTGATCCAGCGCCAGCGCCAGCGCGTCGTGTGGCTTGTCGAATTGATTGCGCACCGCACCCACACCCGGGATCTCGACGTCCACATCGCGATCGAGCAGATGCTGCACCAGCATCATCGCGTGGTTTCGTTCCTCGACCGCCTGGCTGTAAAAGTGCTTCGCCAATTGCGGCAATTCGGCGCCGGCGAAATAAATGCCAATTGCCATATATTGCTGGGAGGCCGTGAATTCGTTGAAAATCTGCTCCTGCACCAATGCATGGAACTTCGTCTTGGGGGTCTCATTTCCGCTCACGGCCGCAGGTTATCGCAGGTAGAACCCGTTCGCAACGAAGGTATCACTAACTCAGGAAAGGTTTTCCTTAGTTTTCAGATGTGCATGATACAAATTTGCTGAGACCAGGTTTACTTAAGTAAAGAAAGCCTACATTGGGTATTTACTGGGCCGGCGACGACGACGTTAAGACTGTCCGTCGAGTGCGGCGGTGGGCACCGGCGAGTCGGAGGCCAGCGCGTCGAACAGCTTGCCGGCCACGTCGTGGTTCCACACCACGACCGAACCGACGCTGTTGCTGGTGAATTCGGCGATCGGAACGGTCAGCGTCGTCGTGGATCCGTGCAACGCCCAGCCCAGCCGAGCCAGGTCCCATACGTGATCGCTCTCGTTGACGGTCAGCGCGTCGGCCGCGGCGTGCGGTACCGAGTACCAGCGCCACGGATTGAGCCACACCGACGGCCTGGCGCCGCGGTGCAGCAGCGCCGAGATGAACTGCCGCTGATTGACCATCCGGTCCAGATCCGCCCGCGGGGTGTCCCGGGTCCTGACGTAGCCGAGCGCGTTGCGGCCGTTCAGCTCTTGGCAGCCGGCGGGCAGGTCGATGCCGGCCAACGGATCGTTGATCGGCGTGGTCGGGCAGACGGTGATGCCGCCAAGGGCGTCCACCAGGACCGCGAACCCGCTGAACCCGATCTCGGCATAGTGATCGAGGCGCAGTCCGGTGGCCTGCTCCACCGTCTGGGTCAGCAACGGTGCCCCGCCCATCGCAAACGCGGAGTTGATTTTGTCCTCGCCGTGATCGGGGATGGGCACGAAGGAGTCGCGCGGAATCGACACCATCGTCGTCGGGGTGCTCGACCCCAACCCGGGGATGTGTATCAGCAGAATCGTGTCGGTGCGGCTGCTACCTACATCGCCGCCGGTGGCCAGATCTTCTTGCTGCCCGGCACTCAGGCCTTCGCGACTGTCGGAGCCGACGAGCAGCCAGTTCGTGCCACGGCCGGGCGCGGGCCGATGGGGATAGTCGGTCAATACCGACTTGCGATGCAAGGTCGTGTCCAACCAGAAGGCGCCGCCCAGGACGCCGGCGCCGGCCAGCAGCACACCGATCAGCAACGTTGACGCGATTGCCCGGCCCCAGCGGCGTCTTTTGCGTTTGCGGCGCACTCCCGGCACGCCGGGTTGCGGCGGCGGCGGCGGCGCTGACCGGGCGGGTGGACGGGTGCGCGGGCTCGGCTTTCCCGGCGGCGCCAAGGGGCCGGGGGAGTAAGCAGCTGCACGGTTGGAAACCGGCGGCGTGACGCGGGGCAGCGGCACCGTCTGATCCGTGGCGGGCGACGGCGCAGTGGTGTGGCGCGCAATCACCGGCGGCGGCTCGGGACGCGACTCCCGCGGTGGGGTCGGCCTCTCAGGCCGTCCACGTCGTGGTGATCGGTCGCCGTTCACCCGGCTAACTTACGTGCCCCCACCCGGAGCAGCCAGACACAAACGCGTGCGCCGCGACCCTCAATCGGCAAACGACAATTACGGGCGGGCGCGCAGGCCGTTGATGAACGGGCAACCCATCAGCACGCGGATGGCTTGGCTCAACCCGGTCATGTCGTCCACCGGCTTGTGGAACGGCAGCCGGATGTCCTGGTCGCCATCGTTGCCTTCGATGCGGAACCGCACGCCGTACCGGTCGAGACCCAGCGGGCGGACGTCTCCACGCCGTAGCGGCGCCGGCAGCCGGGATACCAGGCGTGCCACCACGTCGCCGTGGGCGTTGTCCAGGTGCCACAGCAAGCTCGACTCGATCTCGCAGAACGGGTCGGGCCGGGCGGCGAGCAGATCCTCGATGCTGACCGGCTCTGCGCCGGTGGCGTCGGTAACCACGACGGATGCGATCTCGAGCCGTAGCAGTGTGTACCGGTCCTCGCCGGGGGAGGGCGGCGCACATCTCGGAGTGTCGACCTGCAGTAGTGCCGGATGCGGACACTCGCTGGCGATCACATCGAGGGTGGCGTTGATTTCGGCCGGCGGGACCTGCCGCAGGCCGCCGCGGACCCACACCAGCGAACGGACCGGTTCCCGCAGTGGAAGCGGCGCGTAATCGGTCAGCTCGAGCAGTGCTTGCGATCCGCAGACCCGGCCACCCGTCGCGAACTCGGTGGGCAGCGCTACCGCGAAGGATCCGTCGTGCAGGAGGTGGTGCACCGGCGTCGGCACCGGATCTTCGCGGGCATCCCTGTTCTCGATGGCCAGCAGGGCACCGCCGGCCCGGGCACAGGCGCTGCGGATGCGTTCGGCAGTCGTCGGCGCGGCGCTGGTCAGCGGTAACATCATTCTCCCTCGGTTCTTAGGTAAGCCTAAGTTAACTTAGATCGTAAGTCGAAGCAAGGCCTGTTTTCGGAACGACGCCACTAGGGTTGTGGGCGTGGTCGGCATCACTTACCTCGGTCCCGAAGGGACCTTCACCGAGGCGGCGCTTCTGCAGATGACCGACGCCGGCCTGATCCCCGACCAACATCTGGGGCCGGTGCACCGGTTACCGATCGACAGCACTCCCGCGGCGCTGGAGGCGGTCCGTAATCGCGAGACCGATTACGCGTGCGTGCCGATCGAAAACTCGATCGATGGCTCGGTGACGCCCACGTTGGACACCTTGGCGATCGGATCGCCGTTGCAGATTTTCGCCGAGACGACGCTGAACGTGGCGTTCAGCATCGTCGTCAAACCAGGTCGCAGCGCTGGCGACGTTCATACGCTGGCGGCCTTTCCCGTGGCCGCGGCCCAGGTGCGGCAATGGCTGGCCGCTCATCTACCCGGCACCGAACTACGGCCGGCGTACTCGAACGCCGACGCCGCACGGCAGGTGGCCGTGGGCGAGGCCGACGCCGCGGTGACCTCGCCGCTGGCCGCCGCCCATTGGGAGCTGGCGGCCCTGGCCGAAGGCGTGGTCGACGAACTCAACGCCCGCACCCGCTTCGTCCTGGTCGGCTTGCCGGGGCCGCCACCGGTTCGCACCGGAGCCGATCGCACGTCGGTGGTGTTGCGCATCGAGAACGCACCGGGTGCGCTGCTCGCCGCGCTGGGCGAATTCGGGATCCGCGACATCGACCTCACCCGAATCGAATCTCGGCCGACCCGAACCGAACTCGGCACCTACCTCTTCTTCGCCGACTGCGCCGGCCACATCGACGACGACGCCGTCTCCGAGGCACTCAAGGCGCTGCATCGTCGTTGTGTGGATGTGCGCTATTTAGGTTCCTGGCCGACGGGCCCGGCGGCAGGGATAGGACCACCACCACCGGACGAGGCGTCGCGCTGGCTGGCGCGGCTGCGCGAGGGCAAACCTGAGCAGGCCGAGAGTTCCGGGGTGGGGGGATTGGAACGGTGAGTGGTCGTTTGGTGCTGCTGAGACACGGCCAGTCTTTCGGCAACGTCGAGCGCCGGCTGGACACTCGGCCGCCCGGGGCGGAGCTGACGCCGACCGGACGCGACCAGGCCAGGGCGTTCGCTGTTGATGCCGGACGGCCGGCGCTGCTGGCGCATTCGGTGGCCACCCGGGCGTCGCAGACGGCCGCGGTGATCGGCGCGGAGGTCGACGTGGCTCCGCAGGAAGTCGCCGGCATCCACGAGGTCCAGGTCGGGCAGTTGGAGAACCGCAACGACGACGAGGCGGTCGCGGAATTCAATGCCATCTACGGCCGATGGCAGCACGGCGAACTCGACCTGCCGTTGCCCGGCGGCGAGACCGCCAACGAGGTGTTGGACCGTTACGTCCCGGTGCTCAGCGACTTGCGGATGCGCTACCTGGACGACCGCGACTGGAACGGTGACATCGTCGTCGTCAGCCATGGCGCGGCGATCCGGCTCGTTTCCGCGGTGCTGGCCGGCGTGGATGCCGACTTCGCGCTGGACAACCACCTGGGCAATGCCGAGTCGGTGGTGTTGGCCCCGATCACCGACGGGCGGTGGAGCTGTGTGCGGTGGGGAACTCTGACGCCGCCGTTCTACCCCGAACCCAGTGAAGCCGCGGTCACCCCGGTCGCCGACGCGGTTTGGTCGAGCACCGATCCGATGGGCTGATCAGACCGCCAGCGCCACCAATTCCGTGCAGGTGCAGCCGACGGCATCGCAGTCGATGACGAAGGTGTGCGCGAACAGCTCCGGACTGACACAGTCCGTCTCGGTGCATTCCGAACGGCGCAGAGAGTGTCGAATGATGGTGCCGTGGCAGTGCTCCACGCCCGTCCGGCAGTCGCGGCAATCAGCGCTCATAAGCCGTTCCTAGCACCAGGGGATGACAAATCGGCGCTGCCGCGCCCGGATGTCCGCGGATTATCAGCCCCAGCCCAGTTCTTCCAATCGGTCGTCGTCGATGCCGAAGTGGTGGGCGATTTCGTGGATCACCGTGATCGCCACCTCCTCGACGACGTCGCCGTCGGATGCACAGATCTCCAGCAGCGCCTCGCGATAGATCGTGATGGCGTCCGGCAGCGACCCGCCGTAGTCGGAGTCGCGTTCGGTCAACGTCACGCCTTCGTACAGTCCCAGCAGCTCGGGGTCGTCGGGGTGGCGGTCTTCAACGAGGATGACGACGTTGTCCATGGCGGCCGCCAGCTGGGCAGGGATCAAGTCGAGTGCGTCGGAGACCAGTTCGTCGAACCGCTGCGGATCCATCCGCACGGCCACCCGGCCTAACCTCCTGGCGCCGGCTCGGCTGGCGGAGGCGGTGGTGCCCCGGGCGCGGGTTCGGCCGGTGCGGGTGCGTCCAGCGGCGGGCCGGACCCCGGCGGCAGTCCGCCGTCTTGCGGCGGGACCTGCTGTGGCGCCTGCGTCGCCGGAGCCTGCGAGGCGGGTGCCCGGGGCGGCGTCACCACCGGCTGTTGTTGTGGCAGGTGCTGATTGCCCTGCGGCATCTCCGGCGGAGCGCTGGACTGCGCGGGCGGGGCGCTCGGCACCTGAACCGGGATCGCCGGCATCGTGAGCCGCTCCTCGGGAATGTCGGGAGGGGCCACCGGGGCTTGACCGTTGATCAGCAGCTGACCCTTGGCGCTATTGACCATGGTGGCCCAGCCCCCGTTACCCAGCGTGGCGCCGATGCTGCAGGCGACCTCCCGGCTACCCGCCGACCAACTGGGCAGCGACACGGTGGGGTAGATCAGCGTCAGCGTGGTGGTGCGCAATTTGACGGGCGCGAGGTAGGCGTCGGTCATCTTGGTGCAGGCGTCCTTGATGTAGCCGTCCTGCTCGGGTTCGGCAGGCAGTGCACCCGGGAATTTCTCGGCCAGGTTGACCGTGCCGGTGACCTCCATCGCGTGCGGGGCCTTGCAGTCGGTCGGAACGTCGATGGGCTGGTTGGCAGCCGGGTCGATGCCCAAGCAGGTGCCGGCGGGCCAGACCTTGGACTGGTCGACGTCGGCGATCTTGCCCTTGAAGGCGGCCTGTTCGTTGTTCAAACCGGGCATCTGCAGCCCGCACAACATGCGTCGCTCGCCGGACTGGCGCCACGCCCGGTCACCCGCCCACAACA
Source organism: Mycobacterium sp. Dal123C01 (assembly GCF_052566995.1). NCBI lineage: Bacteria > Bacillati > Actinomycetota > Actinomycetes > Mycobacteriales > Mycobacteriaceae > Mycobacterium > Mycobacterium sp. Dal123C01. The sequence goes on from NZ_CP199580.1 coordinate 1,388,098, forward strand.
GGCTGACGCTGAACTTGCTGTTCGGGTCGTACTTGGGGCCGAGGTACCGGCCCACCGCGGCCTCGCATTGCTCCTGGCTGATCTGCTGAATGCGGGCCGGCGACGGCGGGGCGGCATTGGGCCCGTACTCCGAGCCGGGGAATGTCCGCATATCGATCGACTCGGCGACCTCGAACTTGTGGTCGTCTGTGCACTTGACGATGCTCGCGGACTCCGGCGTGACGTCCGGCCACATCAGGCAATCACCGCTTTTGGCGCGGTTGAACGCGGCGTCGCTCTTAGCTCCGGTGCTGGGCACGGGATTGCTGTTGAGGTAGCCCGCAAGCCGGCCCTGGCCGGGACCGCCGACCGGGAGGGCGGTGACCAATCCGGCTATCAACAGCCCGCCGAGCGCGAAGAGGAGCAAGGCCCGCCGGGTCGCCGTTGCTTGCAGGGAGCGCGGCAACTGGAAAGTCGCCAGCGGCTGCTCCGCCTCAGTGGCGGGCGGGCTGGGTGCGGCGACTTCCGTCTCGAGCGTGTCCGACATCCCTTCCATTCTGACAGGGCCCATGCGCTGACGTGACAAAAGTTACAGATGTGAGTCCTGGGAGTAGCTGTAGTGGATGCTCCGCGCGGCGACGCCGAGCCGAAAGTAATCTTCAGGCCGTGATCGACCTCAAGCTGCTCCGGGAAGACCCCGACGTTGTCCGCCGTTCCCAACTCAGCCGCGGCGAAGACCCGGCGCTGGTGGATGCCCTGCTGACGGCCGACGCCGGCCGCCGGGGCGCCATCTCGACCGCCGATACGCTGCGCGCCGAACAGAAATCCGCCAGCAAGAGCGTGGGCGCCGCGTCGCCCGAGGAGCGCCCGGCCTTGTTGGCGCGCGCGAAGGAGCTTGCCGAGCAGGTGAAGGCCGCCGAAACCGCCCAGGCCGATGCGGAGACGGCGTTCACGGCGGCCCACATGGCGATCTCCAACGTCGTCATCGACGGGGTTCCCGCCGGCGGGGAGGAGGCCTTCGCCGTCCTCGACGTCGTCGGCGAGCCCCCGGCGATCGAAAACCCGAAGGATCACTTGGAACTGGGTGAGGCGCTGGGTCTGATCGACATGGCGCGCGGCGCCAAGGTGTCCGGCTCGCGGTTCTACTTCCTGACCGGGCACGGCGCGCTGTTACAGCTCGGTCTGCTGCAGCTGGCGCTGCGCCTGGCCGTCGAGAACGGCTTCATCCCGATGATCCCGCCGGTGCTGGTGCGTCCGGAGGTGATGGCCGGCACCGGATTCCTGGGCGCCCACGCCGACGAGATCTACCGGGTCGAGGCCGACGACCTGTACCTGGTCGGCACCTCGGAGGTGCCGTTGGCCGGCTACCACTCCGCCGAGATCGTGGACCTGTCCGGCGGGCCGCTGCGGTACGCGGGCTGGTCGTCGTGTTTCCGCCGCGAGGCCGGCAGCTACGGCAAGGACACCCGCGGCATCATCCGGGTGCACCAGTTCGACAAGGTCGAGGGGTTCGTCTACTGCACGCCCTCAGAAGCCGAGGCCGAACACCAGCGGCTGCTGGGCTGGCAGCGCGAGATGCTGGCCCTTATCGAGGTGCCGTATCGGGTAATCGACGTGGCCGCAGGCGATCTGGGCTCGTCGGCTGCCCGCAAGTTCGACTGCGAGGCATGGGTTCCGACGCAGCAGACCTACCGTGAGCTGACGTCGACGTCGAACTGCACCACGTTCCAGGCGCGCCGGCTGGCCACTCGCTACCGGGACGGCCGGGATCCCAAAGGCAAGCCGCAGACCGCCGCCACTCTCAACGGGACGCTGGGCACCACCCGCTGGCTCGTCGCGATCCTGGAGAACCACCAGCAGCCCGACGGCAGTGTGCGGGTGCCCGCCGCCCTGGTTCCGTTCGTCGGCACTGAGGTGCTGGAACCGGTCCGCCGATGACCACCATGGGAACCCCACTGTCGCCGAATGCGACCAGGGTCATGCTGCTCGGCTCCGGCGAACTTGGCCGCGAGGTGTTGATCGCGCTGCAACGCCTCGGCGTGGAGACCATCGCCGTCGACCGCTACGAAAACGCGCCGGGCCAGCAGGTCGCCCACCACGCACGGACCATCACGATGTCGGATCCGGACCAGCTCAAGGCCCTGATCGAGGCCGAAAGGCCTGATCTGGTCGTACCGGAGATCGAGGCCATCGCCACCGGGGCGCTCGAGGAACTGGAAGCGGCCGGCGTCGTGCGGGTGATCCCCACCGCCCTCGCGGCGCGCCTGACGATGGACCGGGAAGGAATCCGCCGGCTGGCCGCCGAAACCCTTGGCCTGCCCACCAGCCCGTACCAGTTCTGCGACTCGCTGGCCGAATTGCAGGCGGCCGCGGACGCCATCGGCTACCCCTGCGTCGTCAAACCGGTGGTGAGCAGCTCGGGTAAGGGCCAGAGCAAGCTCGACGGACCCGACGAGGTCGCGGCGGCCTGGGCCTACGCGATGGCCGGCGGTCGAGTCAGCAACGGCCGGGTCATCGTCGAGGGTTTTATCGACTTCGATTACGAGATCACACTTTTGACTGTCCGGGCGTGCGATGGCGCCGGTGAGGTGGGCACTCAATTCTGCGCACCGATCGGCCACAAGCAGGTCAGCGGCGACTACGTCGAGAGTTGGCAACCGCACCCGATGTCGGCCGCCGCGCTCGACAACGCGCAGCGAATCGCCCGCATCGTCACGGAAAGGCTTGGGGGGCAGGGAATTTTCGGGGTCGAGCTGTTCGTCAAGGCCGACCACGTTTGGTTCAGCGAGGTCAGCCCGCGCCCGCACGACACCGGCATGGTTACGATGATCACCCAGTGGCAGAACGAATTTGAGCTGCATGCCCGCGCCATTCTCGGGCTTCCGGTCGACACCACGTGCAAGACGCCGGGCGCCAGCGCAGTGATCTACGGCGGTGTTGACGCCGAGGGTGTGGTCTTCGACGGCGTGGACGAAGCGCTTCGGGTACCGCGCACGGAGCTGCGCCTGTTCGGAAAGCCGGAAAGCTTCGTCAAACGGCGCATGGGTGTCGCACTGGCCTACGACGAAAACCTGGACACCGCGCGGCGCAACGCGGTCGAGGCGGCCAGTCGGGTCAGGCCGCGCGAAAGCTCACGCGGTCACTGAGATCGGCCAGCCCGCTTACACGCCGGCCGGTGCTCAAGCCTTAGGCGGTGACTGCCTGGCGGGACTGCTCGTGTCGGCGCTGCCGTTCCATCGTCGCGAAGTAGAAGGCAAACGGGAACGCGAAGCTGGTGAAGAAGCTGGACAGGAAGAACAGCCAGGGGCGTCGGATCCCGCGCCGCAGGCCGTCGACGATGGTGAACACCGGCATCAGAATGACATTGGCGATCATGTAATCCTGATTGCCTGAACCTGCGGCCGGGTTGGCGAACTGCTCCCGCAGGAAGGTCGGATAGCTGGCCGGCCCGGATATCAGATTGCCCTGCCCGTGTGCAGCCATCACGAAGTGGATGTTGAACCAATAACCCAGGGCGATCGACGCTATGCCGGCGGCGTAGTACACACATTCCAGCGGCGAAAGCCATGGTCCGCCCTGGGGTTTGGCGTAGATCTTCGGGTTGGATGCGATGATCCCGGCGATGCAGGCAAGCCCGAGCGCGAAGTGAATGATGATGGAGGCCATGGGCGCAGTCTCACCCCCGCCCGAAAGTTTTGTCAATATTGACACAAGAATTCTTGGTACCTTACTGCAATGGTCAGGCCCGCTCAGACGGCGCGCAGCGAGCGCACACGGGAAGCGTTGCGCCAGGCGGCGGTGGTGAGATTCCTGGCCCAGGGCGTGGAAGACACGTCCGCCGAGCAGATTGCCGCCGATGCCGGGGTGTCGCTACGGACGTTCTATCGCCATTTCACTTCCAAGCACGACTTGCTGTTCGCGGACTACACCGGGCTGCATTGGTTTCGTGCGGCCCTGGATGCCAGGCCGGCCGACGAATCGATCATCGATTCGGTGCAGGCGGCCATTTTCTCGTTCCCGTATGACGTCGACGCCGTGGCGAAGATCGCCGCGCTGCGACAAGACGAGCTGGACCCCGGTCGCATCGTCCGCCACATTCGCGAGGTGCAGGCGGACTTCGCCGATGCCATTGGAGCGCAATGGGAACGGCGTGGTCGCGGGGCCAACGGAACCGCGGGGACGGTCGACGACCTGGTGCGTACCGCGGTGACCGCGCGCTGCATTGCCGCCGCGGTATTCGGTGCGATGGAGGTCTGGATGGAGAGCGACGACCGGTCCCTGGGCGAGCTCGCCCGGCTGTGCCACGCGGCGCTGGAAACGCTGCGGGCGGGGATCACCGACTCCTGGATCACTGCCGTCGCTCGGCCAGTTTCGTCATAATTGACAAAACTTTGCGACCGTGCGAGCCTCCTTTCCGAAGGGCAGGGACATGACTGGTTACGACGCGATAGTTATCGGTGCAGGGCATAACGGGCTGACCGCGGCGGTGCTGCTGCAGAAGGCCGGACTGCGGACGCTGTGCCTGGATCCCAAGCTCTATGCCGGCGGCATGGCCTCCACCGTGGAGCTCTTCGACGGCTACCAGTTCGAGATCGCCGGTTCGGTGCAATTCCCGACGGCGTCCGAGGTGGTCAACGAGCTGGGCCTGGACACCATGCCGACGATCGACTTGGACGTGATGTCGGTGGCAGTGCGCGGCGTCGGTGATGATCCCCTGATTCAATACAGCGACCCCATCAAGCTGTTCACCCACCTCAACGAGGTGCACGGGGCCGACGCCGTCAACGGAATGGCCGGGCTGATGGCGTGGAGCATGGCGCCGACCCGGGCGCTGGGCCGGTTCGAAGCCGGCATGCCGCCCAAGAGCATCGACGAGATGTATGCCTGTGCCACAAACGAATTCGAACGCTCAGCGATCGATGACATGTTGTTCGGATCGGTCACCGACGTATTGGACCGTTACCTGCCCGACCGCGAGAAGCATGGCGCCCTGCGCGGCTCGATGACCGTGCTGGCCGTCAACACGCTCTACCGCGGGCCGTCCACCCCGGGTAGCGCGGCGGCGCTCGCCTTCGGACTCGGCGTTCCCGACGGCGACACCATGCAGATGAAGAAACTGCGCGGTGGCATCGGCGCGCTCACCTCGCATCTGTGCGAGGTGCTGAAGAGCAACGGCGGCGAAGTTCGGTTGCGTACCAAGGTGACCGAGATTCTCGTCGCCGACGGACAGGTGACCGGGGTGCGCACCGAGGCGGGCGAGACGTTGAGCGCCCTGATCGTCGTTTCCGGCATCGCGCCGGACGTCACCCTCAACGAGATGATCGATCCCGCCGCGCTGCCCGCCGATATCCGGGAACGCTATGCGCGCATCGATCACCGCGGCAGCTATTTGCAGATGCACTTCGCACTGGAGGAGGCCCCGGCCTTCGCCGCGCCCTACGAGGCCCTCAACGACCCGGCGATGCAGGCGTCGATAGGCCTGTTCTGCACGCCGGAGGAAGTCCAGCAGCAGTGGGAGGACGCTCGGCGCGGGATCGTTCCGGCCGACCCGACGATGGTGTTGCAGATTCCCTCGCAGAACGATCCGGACCTGGCGCCGCCGGGAAAGCACGCGGCGTCGGCATTCGCGTTGTGGTTCCCGATCGAGGGCGATGTGGATTACGGGCAGGCGAAGGTCGAAATGGGACAGCGGGTGATCGACAAGGTCACCCGGCTCGCACCGAATTTCGAGCGCAGCATCATCCGGCACACCACCTTCACGCCCAAGCACATGGGGGTGATGTTCGGCGCCCCTGGAGGGGACTACTGCCACGGCCTCTTGAATGCGAATCAGGTCGGCCCGAACCGGCCTGGGCCGAAAGGTTATCTCGGACAACCGATCCCGATCAAGGGGCTCTACCTGGGTAGTGCGGGCTGTCACGGCGGACCCGGAATCACCTTCACCCCGGGCTACAACGCCGCTCGCGCGGCCCTGGCCGACCGCTAGCCGAACCGAGCCAGCAGCTCGTCCAGCAGGGCGAGGAACTCGTCCGGGCGCGCGGGAGTGAACGCGGGGCTCGGCCGGGTTCCCGGAATGTCCAGGGTGATCAGCGTCGACTTGAGTGGCCGCTGTACGTCCAGCGGCAGCCAATGACGTGGGTCGGTGCCGCCCCAGAAGGTGAACCGCGCTGTAAACCAGCCCAACGACTGGGCCTTGTACCCGCGGACCATGCTCAGCGCGATGATCTTCGACGTACCGGACGGAAAATGGTAGCGGCGCAACGTGATCGCCGTCCGATCCAGCTGCACCAGGCCGTCGTCGTAGGTGTCGCTCATGCGCGGCGGCTCCGCAGCTGGTGACCGCGGGTGGTCAGGCAGCGACCATCTTGCAGTCGCCATTGCCAGCCATGCAGATTGCAGGTCAACGTGTCGCCTTCTGCCACACCAAATTTCGAAAGGTCGGCTTTGAGGTGGGGGCAACGTCGCTGAATCTCCCAGCCGTTCACTGTGATCGACGCGGAGTCATCGTGGGTCTCGGCGAACCAACCGTCGGCATAGGCGATCCGTTCGTCGGTCAGACACTTGAAGAATGTGTACAGGTATTCGTTGTAGCCGCCGACCCGCCATGCCTGGAAACGAGTGGACAAGAAGATGGTGTTGACCCAGTCCGGCTCGCCGTCGCGCAACACGGTGCGAACCAGCGCGGGCTCGATGGCGAAGCCGTAGCGAACCTTTTCGTGGGGAATGCGTTCGCGCACGGTCCGTTTCGGGAAGTCCAGAACCACGGTCTCGGGACCGATCACCAGCTCGACGGGGTAGCCGATGCCGTCGCAGATCTCGTCGCTTTGCAGCATGATCGGCTCGAACAGTGCGCGCAGCGGTTCCAGCAGCGGCTCGCCGGCGGCGGGGGCCCAGCCCGCTCGCTCCGCGGCCAGGACCGGCGCCATCCGGTCGGCGTACTCGGCGATATAGGCCGACTTGCCGGTGGTGAAGATGGCCTCCACCTCGCCGAGGGGCAGCGGATGCTGTACCGAATTCAAAGACTTGCCAGTGAAATCCGCGACCGACCCGGGAATCATCAGCAGGCCGCGATCGTGCCCGTGGCTGCGCATCTGGTCCAGGAAGACCATCTGGTCGGGAAAGATGTTGGCCGGATCGCCGTGGTCGTCGTTGAGGTGGCGCAGCTCGGGGTCCAAAAAGCACGGCGGTCCCGCGGACGGCACCACCCAGGTCGCGTCCACCTGGGCGATGTACTGACGAGCGCGATCCATTTGGCGCTGCCGTTTCTGGGTGCCGAACGACTCCTTGGCACGGGCCGGCATGTCGTAGACCATCGGGTACCAGATCGCGCCGGAGTACTGCAGCAGGTGCACATCGATGTGCCCGAACTCGCAAGTCAGCATGTCCAAATCGACCGGCCGAGCGTCGTTCATGTTGAAAACCGTTGTCGCGCCGTCGGAGACGACCAGGGCCGAATCGCCGATCGGGCCGTCGGCGGGTGCGCGCAGCGCGATGACCATCAGGTCGAGGTCGCCCTTGGGCCCGCTGACTCGGTGTTTCACCGAGTCGCTGGTCTCGAAGAACTGGTGAAAACCTAAATCCTGCAGTTCATTTCGAAGATCGAGCACAGGGAAGTCGGGCAGCAGCACCACCGCGTCCTTGTTGACGTGATCGCGCAGATGCTGTGCGTCGAAGTGGTCCTTGTGCAGGTGCGAGACATACAGGTAGTCGCAGTCGCCGAGCGCGTCCCAGTCCAGGGCGGTGTTGTCCGGGAACGGGAACCATGACGCGAAGTAGGCCGGATTCACCCAGGGATCGCACAGAATGCTGCCGGCCTGGGTTTGGATCAGAAATCCAGCGTGGCCTACGCTCGTGACCTGCACAAATGCCTTTCAAGGGGTTCTCGGAATCGTTTCGAGTTTAGCGTGAGGTGCCATCGGAGGCCTGCCACAGCCGCCGGTAGTAGTCGATACGCGCCGGGTCTGGTTCGACGCCGTAGGCGGCGAAGAACTCCGCCTCCCATCCCCGGCCGGGATAGTTCCAGCCCAACGACAGCGTCGCGATGGCGAGATCGGCCCATCGGTCGGCCACACCGAGTTCGCCGAAGTCGACGTGCCCGCAACAACGGCCCTCGTCGTCGATCAGCGTGTTGGGTGCACACGCGTCGCCGTGACAGACCACCAGCCGATCGACCGGCGGCGGCTGGCCCAGGCGCGCACGGGCGGCCGGCGTCAGCGCGGCCAGCCGGCTCGCCGCCGACCACTCGAAAGGGCATGTGCGCTCCGGCAATCGGTCGTGCAGTGCGCGCAGCCCCGCACCGATCGCTCGCACCGCCACGTCCGGGGCCGCCAGCCAGCGTGGGTGCACGGCGGACAGGCCCGGCAGCCCGCGGGTGTGCAGCCAGGCGCTGTCTGCGTCGACCCCGAATCCCAGCACTTGCGGCACCGCCACGTACCGAGCCGCCCAGCGCAGCCGCCGCGCTTCGGCGGCGAAGTCGGTGCCGCGCGCGTTGGTCACCTTGACGAAGTCGCGACCGGAGCCGCCCGTGCCCAGCCGGAAGGTCACGCCGCCCTCCTCGTTGACCCAGACCGCGCGCACGGGCCTGCCATCGGCGAACCGGCGAACCACCGCGGGCACCGGCGGGTGCGACGAGGGGAAGGTCACAGGTGCCTCTTTTCACCACTTCAGGCGGCTCACAGACGGGAGCACTAGGCTGGCAAGCTGTGGAACCGGTATACGGCACTGCGATCCTGCTTGCTCGCTCGATCTGGCGCATGCAGGGCCTGAAGATCACCGTCTCGGGTGTCGAGCATCTGCCGGCCAGTGGCGGTGCGGTCATCGCGATCAACCACACCGGCTACCTCGACTTCACCTTCGCCGGTTTGCCCGCCTACAAGCAGGGGCTGGGTCGCAAGGTGCGATTCATGGCCAAGCAAGAGGTGTTCGACGGCAAGATCACCGGGCCGATCATGCGCAGCCTGCGGCACATCGCGGTGGATAGACAAGACGGGGGCGCCTCCTACGAAGCGGCCGTCAGGAACCTCAAGGACGGTGAGCTGGTCGGCGTCTACCCCGAAGCCACCATCAGCCGCAGCTTCGAAATCAAGGAATGCAAGAGCGGTGCCGCACGGATGGCGGTGGAGGCCGGAGTGCCGATCATCCCGCACATCGTCTGGGGTGCGCAGCGCATCTGGACCAAGGATCACCCGAAGAAGCTCGCTCGCCCGAAGGTGCCGATCACGGTGCTGGTCGGCGAGCCGATCGAACCGACACTGGGCGTGCCGGAATTGCGCGGACTGCTGCACTCCCGGATGCAGCATTTGCTGGAACGGGCGCAGGAGCAGTACGGACCCCACCCGGCCGGTGAGTTCTGGGTGCCGCATCGGCTGGGCGGCGGTGCCCCGTCATTGGCTGACGCCGCGCGCCTAGACGCCGAGGAGCTGGCCGCTCGGGCCGCTCGGCGGGCTCAAGCCGCGGGGGCGCCGGAGTAGCTGCCGATGGTGGAGCCGACCTATCGCACTTTGGAGATCCTGGCCCAGCTGGCCCTTCTGGCGACGGGCACCCGGATCACCTACGGCGGGATCGAGAACATCCCCGAGCGCGGGGGTGTGGTGGTCGCGATCAATCACACCAGCTATGTCGACTGGCTACCGGCCGCGTTGGCGACGCGTCGCCGCGGCCGCCGGCTGCGATTCATGATCAAGGCCGAGATGCAACGGGTGAAGGTGGTCAACATCCTGATCAAGCGGACTGGCATCATTCCGGTGGACCGCGGCGCCGGGGCGGGTGCCTACGCGGTGGCCGTGCGGCGGCTCCGCGAAGGGGAACTGGTCGGGGTGTATCCGGAGGCCACCATCAGCCGCAGCTTCGAGCTCAAGGAGTTCAAGACGGGTGCCGCGCGCATGGCCGGCGAAGCGGATGTCCCGATCGTCCCGCTCATCGTCTGGGGTGCGCAGCGGGTCTGGACCAAGGACCATCCACGAAAGATCGGCCGTCACAAGGTGCCGGTCACCGTACAGGTCGGCCCGCCGTTGCATGCCGACGACGACATCGCGCGGACCGACGTCGCGCTGCGCGAGTCGATGACCAAGCTGCTGTACGAGGCGCAGCAGCAGTACCCGCACCCGGCCGGGCAGTATTGGGTGCCGAACCGGCTGGGCGGAAGTGCGCCGACAATGGCTGAGGCGGCACAGATCGAGGCTGACGAGGCCGCCGCGAGGGCCGCGAACCGTCCCCCGCGCCAGCAGCGTTAGGCGAAGGAGAAGACATGGCAGAGCCGTTCTACCGGTTCGGGGAATTGATCGTCCCTTCGCTCGTCGCGATGAACGGGACCAAGTTCACCTTCCGCGGACTCGAGAACATTCCGCAGCGGGGTGGCGCGCTGCTCGCGCAGAACCACACCAGCTACCTGGACTGGCTGCCGCCGCTGCTCGCCGCGCGGGAACGGGGCCGGCGCATGTACTTCATGATCAAGGCCGAAATGGCGGACGTGAAGGCCGTCGATTACGTGATCAAGCACGCCAGGCTCATTCCGGTGGACCGCAGAAGTGGGCACGACGCCTTCGCGTTGGCCGTGCAGCGGATGCGTGCCGGTGAGTTGATCGGGATGCACCCCGAGGCCACCATCAGCCGCAGTTTCGAACTCCGGGAATTCAAGACCGGGGCAGCGCGGATGGCGTTGGAGGCACAGGTACCGATCATCCCGGTAATCGTCTGGGGTGCCCACCGGATATGGCCCAAAGATCACCCAAAGAAGTTGTTCCGCAACAAGGTTCCGATCACCGTGGCCGCTGGACGGCCGATTCCGCCGCATGGTGACGTCGAACAACTCAACGTCGCGCTACGCCAAGCCATGAACGGCCTGCTCTACCAGGTGCAGGAGGAGTATCCGCACCCCGAGGGCGAGTACTGGGTGCCGCGCCGGCTGGGTGGCAGCGCGCCGAATCGGGAAGACTCCCAGGCGATCCGGCTGGCCGAACTGCAACAGCGGATTGCCAAATACGGCACCGACGGAGTGACCCGGCCGGGCGACCCGCAAAGCGGACGGCATTGACGAAGCCGGCGCTGATCGCGTGCGATGTCGACGGCACCTTGTTCGACGAGAACGAAACCATCACTCCGCGTACTCGTAACGCGGTGCGCGCCGCCGTCGCCGCGGGCGCCAAATTCGTTGTGGCAACGGGCCGCCCGCCCCGCTGGATACGTCCGATCGTGGACGAGCTGGGGTTCGCGCCGATGGCGGTGTGCGCCAACGGCGCCGTCATCTACGACCCCGCCAGCGACCGGGTCGTGTCGGCGCGCACTCTGCCCGTCGACGCCCTGGCCGAACTGGCCGAGCTCGCGGTCCGCGTCATCCCGGGTGCCGGCCTGGCGGTCGAGCGCATCGGCCGAAGCGCCCACGACACGGCGACTCCGCAGTTCGTCAGCTCGCCGGGCTATGAGCACGCGTGGCTGAACCCGGACAACACCGAGGTATCCATCGAAGACCTGCTCAGCGCGCCGGCGATCAAACTGTTGATCCGCCAGGCCGGTGCCCGCAGCGCCGATATGGCCGCCGAACTGGCCAAGCACGTCGGCGTCCAGGGCGACATCACCTACTCCACCAACAACGGGCTGGTGGAGATCGTGCCGCTGGGAATCAGCAAGGCCACCGGCATCGAAGAGATCGCCAAGCCGCTGGAGATCGTCAGCGCCCAGGTACTGGCGTTCGGGGACATGCCCAACGACCTGCCGATGCTGCGGTGGGCCGGTCACGGCGTGGCGATGGGCAATGCCCATCCCGACGTCCTCGCCGTCGCCGACGAGGTCACCGCCACCAACAGCGACGACGGGGTGGGACGCGTGCTGGAGCGTTGGTGGGGCTAGCGGACTGAGCCGGAGCTGTCCTCTGCCGCAGCCGTAGCAAATGTGGCAGACTGCCCGCGTGCCCGCCTTCCGGCTCGTCGCCCCTCGTCACGTGTTCGGTTGCCTGAACAACGTGGGCGCCGCGTGCGGCAATGTGTCCGGGTCCAAGGACCGGTAGTGGCGTCGGAAGAAGAGCCACCGAAGGGTGGCGAGCCCGCGGACGACAAGTCCGAGCCGGAGACGCCCAGCGAGGCCGAGCAACCCGAGGACGGCGAGGACGAATACTCGGCCGGCGGCAGCATCGAATTTCAGGATGCTGCGACGACGAAGCCGCGGCCGCCCACCCCCGCCGAATTGCGGGCGCGGGACAAGTACGCCAAAAAGCAGAAGGAGCTCGAAGAGGCGCGCCTGGAAGCCGAGGCCAAGCGGCGCCACCAGCGCCGTGTGTTGATGGGCGCCGCGGCCGCCGTCGGTGTGGTGGGCGTCGTGGCCGCCCTCGGCTATTGGGCATTGTCGACACCGAACGTCACCGCCCAATGCGTCCAGGAAGATCCGAGCGGACAGCCGGTGATCGTGCCGGACGGCTACTGCACGGGTCACACCGAGGGGCTCAACGGGTTCTACTACTTCGGCGGGCACCAATACCACTACTACTACGGCAGTTCGGGGTCGGTGGGCTCGCGCCCGAGCGGCGGGACGACGTCCGCGCCCAAGGGCGCAAACATCACCACCAAGTCCGGAACCAGCATTTCGCGAGGCGGTCTGGGCGGCTCATCCAGCGGCAAGGGCAGCGGCTCGTGAAACGGGCCAGGCACCAGCCGCGGCCGAAGTGGCAATCGATCGTGGAATCGCAAGGCCTGGTGTATGGCGCGCCGGCGCGCGACGCGAGGGGCCGGGACCGGCCGTACTGGGACGAATCAGTCCACTACGAGTTCGACATGGACGAGATCCTGGCGCTGGAAGCCGACGTCGAACTGCTGCATTCGATGTGCCTGAACGCCGTCGAGCAGGTGGTCCTGATGGAGCGCTTCGCGGATTTCGGTCTCCCGGAATGGAGTTGGCAACCGATCGCCGAATCGTGGCGCCGCTCCGACCCACATGTGTACGGGCGCTTCGACTTACGTTACGACGGGCGCCGCCCGGCGGTGCTGCTCGAGTACAACGCCGATACCCCGACGACGCTGCTCGAAGCCGCGATCCTGCAGTGGTATTGGCTCAAGGACGTTTTTCCCGGCGACGACCAGTGGAACTCGTTGCATGAACAGCTGGTCGACCGGTGGAAGCAGCTGCGGGATCTGCTGCCCAGCGACGAGTTGCACTTGAGCTGGTCGGGTGTGGAAGCCACCGGTGAAGACCAGATCACCACCACCTACATGCAGGAAACCGCGGCGGAGGCGGGTTTTCAGACCGTCGGGCTGACGATCGAGGACCTCGGCTGGGACTCCGCACTGGAGCGCTTCTGCGATTTGGAAGAGTCGCAGATTCACGCGGTCTTCAAGCTCTACCCGTGGGAATGGGTGCTCGACGACGAGTTCGGCAAAAACGTGGTGTCCAGCCTGCCGCAAACGGCGTGGATCGAACCGCTGTGGAAGACGTTGTTGTCCAACAAGGCGATCCTGGCCATCTTGTGGGAGATGTATCCGGGTCACCCAAATCTGTTGCCCGCCTATCTCAATGATCCGCACGAGCTGACCGAGTACGTCCGTAAACCCAAGCTCGGCCGGGAAGGGGCGAACATCACCGTGGTCGGTGCCGGCATGGAGACCGCCACCGGCGGGGTCTACGGCGAAGAGGGCTACGTCTATCAGCTGCTGGATCCGCTGCCGGAATTCGACGACATGCGACCAGCGTTGGGTGCCTGGATCGTCGGCGATTCGGCGGCCGGACTCGGCATCCGCGAGACCGCGGGACTGATCACCGACGACGGCGCAGCCTTTGTCCCACACCGGATTCCCCAAAAGTGAACTTCTGAGCAAGTGAACGGAGTTGATCATCGATGACAACAACCATCGTGGCGCTGAATTCAGGCTATTGGGATGCCGGCTATTGGGCGGTGCTCGGTCGCGGCGCGGGTGCCATTGTCCTGTACGCGGTCGTCGGCCTGGTGCTGATGCTGGTCGGGTTCTACGCCATCGACCTGACCACACCGGGGCCGCTGCGCCAGATGGTCGACGAGGGTAAGCCGAACGCGATCATCGTGTCCGCCGCCGGCATGGTGAGCATGGCGTTCATCGTGGTGCTGGCGATCTACTCGTCGTCCGGAAAGCTGGCCGAAGGGCTGATGGGGTCCGCGGTCTTCGGGCTGGTGGGAATCATCGCCCAGGTGGTGATGATGCGGATCGCGACCATGGTGATCGGCATCGACATGGACCGGCTGTTCAACGCCGACGAATTCAAACACGAGGCATTGATGGTGGCCGCCGCGCAGGTTGCGCTCGGCATCGTGGTGGCGGTCGCGATTCTCTGACGCAGCGATCTAACCGGGCGTCCGCAAGCTTTTCGGCGGCACGGTGGATGCGATCAGCGAGTCCGCGTCGAGGGTGTGGGGCTGGTAGGGCAGTGTCGGCAATCGCGCCGACATCACCGCGACGGGATCGTCGCAGGCGTCGGCCAGCCCGGAAAGAAACGCCCACTCGTGCTCGTCGCTGCCGAAATAGACGACAGTCCCGAAGGTTTCGTGAAAACGCTGCCACGACACGTGCAGCGACTCGTTGCGCCACAGTGTCGGGCAGCCGGCCTGAGCGACGACGACGCGACCGATATCTCGGCAGCGCTGCAGGAAGTCGGTGTCGTAGAGCCGGTTGTGCTGGACGGGTTCGGTTCGCTCGTCGGGAAGGTCGATGACCACGATGTCGTATGACGTGGTGGACCGGTCCACGAATTCCCAGCCGTCGCAATAGTGCACGGCGACCGGCCCGAATCCCTCTTCCGCCCTGCGCAGTTCGTCCACTGTGTAGCCGTAGGGAAGGTGCTGCGCGCACAGCCGGACCGCTTTGCGATCGATGTCGACATGATCGACCTGCGTGGCCCCCGCCGATACCGCCAGCTGGCTGACCACGCCCTCGCCCGAGCCGACGACGAGCACGCGGTCGACCTTGCCGGCCAGCAGCAGCGCCGGCACCAGCAGTGCCTCGTGATAGACGAGCTGGCTGAATTCGGTGCTCTGACGTTCGCTGTCGCTGAACAGCGCGACGCCCTGGGCCGTGCGGCCGATGACCAGGTTCTGGAACTCGGTGTCCACGTCACAGCTGACCTCGGCGAGGTGCCAGGTTCGCGTCAGGCCCGGCGCCAGCGGTTCGACGATCTCCCGGCCCCGGGGGTCGGATGCATCCGCGAAATATGTTGGCAGCGCGGGAAACCCGTTGAACGCCACCGAGGCATAGCTCGCGGTATATGCGCCGGCGTCGTCGATCTCGACCCGATCGCCGGGGCGCAGGGTGACCGGAAGCGGATACCGCTGGTACAGCACGTCGTCGCCGTCGCAGGTCGGCCCGGCGACGACCGCATCATCGACCGGATCGCCATCGCGGTCGGTCCGTAGCCGGTAGCGGATGTACTCATTCTCCGTCTCGGCCAGACCACCGTAGCGGCCGATGTCGAGGTACACCCAGCGCCGGGCATCGGTGCCCGTCCGCACCGACACCACCTGGCAGCTGATCGTGCCCGCCGAACCCGCGATCACCCGCCCGGGTTCGACGGCGAGCCGCGGTGGGTGCGCGCCGAAATGACGGGCCAGCGCCGATGTGATGACCTCGGCGACCACATCGAGGTCCGGCGCGTCGAGCGCATACGCAAGCGGGTACCCGCCGCCGACGTTGATCGTGGTGAGTTCGTTGACCGCGTCAAAAATTGAGGCAGCATCACGTATTCCAAGCTCCCACGCCGCTGGGTCGAGTTGCTGTGAGCCGACGTGAAAGCACACGCCTTCCGGGCGTAGTCCTAGTCGCTGGGCGTGTCTCAGCAGCCCCGCGGCCGCATCCGGGGCGCAACCGAACTTGTCTCCGAACGGCGTTACCGACGACGGAAACTCCGGCGCGATACGGCATTCCACCGCTGCGCCCGGGGCGTGCTCGGCGATGGCCGTCATACCCTGTTCGGTGTCGAACGCGAACCGCGCAACACCACGTGCATACGCCCGGGCAATGTCGGCGGGCTTCTTGACGGTGTTCCCGAACGTCAGCAGGCGGCCCTCGATGCCGGCGGTATCGCACGTGTCGATCTCGCCGATCGATGCGATATCGAATGCGGACCCTTCCGTCGCCAGCAGGCGCAGGACGGGTTCGGCCGGGTTCGCCTTGACCGCGTAGCGGATCTGCGCCTCGGGCAAAACCGTGCGCAGGGCCCGGAAGTTCTTGCGCACCTGACCAAGATCGATGCTCAGATACGGTGTCTCGGGCACAGGTCGCAGACTAGTACGCGCCGCGGCGCCGTGCGCGGGCCGCCAGTCAGGCGTCGGGGTGCGACGGTAACGAGAAGTGTTCCGGCGGGACGGCCGGGGCGCTGGGCGTTTGCGCCGAGAGTGCTGTCGTGATTCCGTCGAGGATCTCGTCGACGTCCCCGGTGAGTCGGTTGTAGTTCAGGGTCCCGTGCGCGAAGTTCTGCGTGATCTGCAGCGGCTCTTGGATTTCGGCACTGGTCGGCAGGCCGAGCGGACCGCGTTCGTAGCTCTGCGAGGCCCAGGCGTCATAGATCGCGCCGGTCACGGGTTGTGCCCCTGTCACGGGCGACCAGTACATGGCGCCCTTGGCGAAGGTGGAGTAGCGCGCATCGCCGTCGGCGTTGTCTTCCGGCGAGGTCGGTGCGCCCAACGTGCTGTTCATACCGCCCAGCTCCTGCCAGTGCTGGTAGATCGCGCCGCCCTGCAGCGCCTCGATCAACTCCTCGGGCGGGTCGTTGAAATGGGATGCGATATCCCGGATTTCGTCCATCAGCGCGTAGGCAGCGTTGCCGGGGCAGTCGGTGTTTCCGACGTCGCGATGGGTGAAGATAGTGGGCAAGGTCGCCAAGGCGCCGGCCGGAAACGTGGTGTAGTGGCTTCCCGCGGACTCCAATGTCACCGTGCCCTTGGGGTCGACGCCGTCCATGCCCAGGCGCCAGCCGAGCAACCGTCCCACCGCGCGAAGCTGAAGCGGGGTGGGCGGTACGTTGTCGAAGTTGCCGATCATCGCCACACCCCAGGTGTTGCGGTTGAATCCGCCGGTGTGGAAGCCCTCGACCGCCTTGGTGAGACCCCCGGCACTGCCCTCGAACACCTGGCCGTACTTGTCGACCAGCGCGTTGTAGGCGATGTCGCACCAGCCCAGCGTCTTGCTGTGATAGGTGTAGATGGCCTTGACGATCCCCGCCGATTCGAGCGGGGAATAGTCATTGCTACCCGCGGTGTGATGAATGACGGCCGCGCGAATCCCGTTGTCGTACTGCGGACTACCGCACCGCAGCGATTCGTCGGCGCCCCATTCCGCGCGGCTGATGATGGCGGGCGGCTGGCCGGGCATCATGACTCCGGACGGCGGCGTCCACTGCGTCTTGGCAGGCGCCTGCGGCGGGGAGATGAGGATCGCGGAGATGTTCTGCCCGAACGGCTGTTCCTTGGAAGCGGGCCGATATCCAAGGCCGCCAAAGTCGCGGGACGGCTCCGTGGGCGGCTGAGTCACCGCGGCATCGAGCGGGCGGGTGACCGCGATCTGCACGGTCGTCGTGGTGCCGACGAACACCGGATCGGTGCTGCGGGGCCCTTCGGTCGGTCCGGCGGGTCGGCCCGATTCGCTACCTGAGGCATTGTCCGGTGCCGCGGTCTCATACTCGGTCTGATACCAGGGCCCCCACGAACCGTCGGGGCGCTTCGCGCGCACCCGGGTAGAAGAGCCGGCCAGATCGCCGGTGAGGGCGACCAGAGAAAACGGCGTCTGCTGGGTGAGTTCGCGAACCGAGACGCCGCCTCCGAGCCCGATCAACGGCTGCTCGGTGAGTTGGGTGTCGTGCGTCGGCCGTGCCGCGTCGGGCGCGTCGCGTTCGCGGGTTAAGTGCGCCACCGCCGAAACGATGACAACCGTGGCCGCGATGGCAGTAAGCATCATCGTGGGCGCACGACTGCGGGACGACACCAGCTGATGTTACGTGTGGGTCTGGTGTTATTTATGAGGCGACACGAATTTCCCGTGTCTCAACTTCGCCAGAAACTGTTCGACGGCACCGCAGAGTTTTGGTGACTCTGCGGTGCCGTCAGGTGACAGGACCCCCGAAGTTCTAGACGGGAGGCAGCGCCGGCGGGAGAGCTGCGGCCGCACCCGGCAGGGCGCCAGCGGCACCCGGCAGGGCACCCGCCGCACCCGGCAGGGCGTGCGGCAAAATACCCGCCGCACCCGGCAGGGCGCCGGCGGCACCCGGTAGTGCGCCGCCTTGGGCCTGCGTGATGGCGGGCATCATGACGCCCTTGAGCAGGTCGACAAGCTGACCAGCGCCGAGCTGGTTGGCGGCTTGCATCACGTCGTTGACGAGCCCGCCGCTAGCGCCGCTGCCGCCGGCCGGCGACCCACCCAGCGTCGACGGGTCACCGAGGATCGGATAGGAGCCGTCGGCACCCGCGTCCAGCGGCGCGCTGATCGGCACCTCGTTGGCGCCGCCCAGACCGCCCGGAGTGAGTCCGGCCGGGCTAGTCAGCGCCGGGTTCAGCCCTGCGCCGGGCGTCGTCGGCATGCCGGGAGTCGGCAGACCAGGCGTCAGCGCACCGGGCGCGGTGCCGCCAGGCGTCAGACCCGGGCTCGTCAGACCTGGGCTCGTCAGACCTGGGCTAGCCAAGCCCGGCGTGCCCAAGCCAGGAGTTCCCAGGCCGGGGCTGGTCAGACCAGGCGTTCCCAGACCGGGGCTGGTCAGACCAGTAGTGCCCAAGCCCCCAGTTCCCAGACCTGCGCCGGTACCGCCACCGCCCAGGGCGGGAATGGGCGGCAGGTTGACGCCGAACGAGGACAAGCCTTGGGTCAGTGCGCCGACGAGCTCACCGGGCAGGTCGGTCATGACCGCTGCCTGCTTGAACTCGTGGTGCTCCGGCGGCTTGCTGCCAGAGGTCGATTCGTAAACAAGGAAGTATGCGCAAGGACTCGCCACTGCCAGGGCGGCGACCGCGCTCATGGCTGTCGAGAGCTTGCGACGGCGTCGGTTCGGCACGGAAGGCTCCTCAATCTATGTGTTGTGTCGGCGGGCCCCGCCAGTCGGTGGGATCCACACAAAGTCGATGGTACGAGTGGGAAAGCTGTTACTAGAGTGGCGATATTGAATCGTGAGGTTTTTGCGACTCTGCGCGTTACGTGCGATTCGGGTCACTGCAAACAAGTCTTCACGTGCCCGAACCCCAACCCGTCCGCCTTGTCGGATGGGGTTGTGCCCGCGGTGTCGGATACCCTAAGCAACCGATGACTGCTCGTTTTGACCTCCTGATCGTCGGCTCCGGATTCTTCGGGCTCACCATCGCCGAACGCGTGGCCAGCCAACTCGGAAAGCGTGTGCTTGTCGTCGACAGGCGCCCGCACCTTGGCGGCAACGCCTATTCCGAAGCCGAGCCGCAGACCGGCATCGAGGTGCACAAGTACGGCGCGCACCTGTTCCACACCTCGAACAAGAGGGTCTGGGACTACGTGCGTCAGTTCACCGACTTCACCGACTACCAGCACCGCGTGTTCGCGATGCACAACGGGCAGGCCTACCAGTTCCCGATGGGGCTGGGCCTGGTGTCGCAGTTCTTCGGCAAGTACTTCACCCCCGAGCAGGCGCGCCAGCTGATCGCGGAGCAGGCCGCCGAGATCGACACCGGCGACGCGCAGAACCTCGAGGAAAAGGCCATCTCGCTGATCGGCCGGCCGCTCTACGAGGCATTCGTCAAGGGCTACACCGCCAAACAGTGGCAGACCGACCCGAGGGAACTCCCCGCGGCCAACATCACCCGGCTGCCGGTGCGCTACACCTTCGACAACCGCTACTTCAACGACACCTACGAGGGCTTGCCGGTCGGCGGTTACACGGCATGGCTGGAGAACATGGCCGCCGACGACCGCATCGAGGTCCGGCTGAACACCGACTGGTTCGACGTCCGCGACCAACTGCGCGCCGACAGCCCCGACGCCCCGGTTGTCTACACCGGCCCGCTGGACCGCTACTTCGACTACGCCGAGGGCCGGCTCGGCTGGCGCACCCTGGATTTCGAGCTGGAGGTCTTACCCGTCGGCGACTTCCAGGGCACACCGGTGATGAACTACAACGATCCCGAAGTGCCCTACACCCGCATCCACGAATTCCGGCACTTCCATGTCGAGCGCGACTACCCGACCGACAAGACGGTGATCATGCGCGAGTACTCCCGGTTCGCCGCCGACGACGATGAGCCCTACTATCCGATTAATACCGAGGCTGACCGCGCCCTGTTGGCCGCCTATCGTGCGAGGGCGAAGTCCGAGACCGCTTCTTCGAAGGTACTTTTCGGTGGGCGGCTGGGCACCTATCAATATCTGGATATGCATATGGCGATTGCCAGTGCGCTGAACATGTATGACAACACCCTCGCGCCACATCTGCGCGACGGGGTCGCTCTAGTCGAAGAGGAAGGCGTGCGCGGATGAGTCGTGCCATCGACGATGCAGAGCGAAGCGATGAGGAGGAGTGGCACTGATGACCGCCGTGAGCCTGCTGTCCCGAATCATCTTGCCGCGGCCGGGTGAACCGCTCGACGTCCGCAAGCTGTACCTGGAGGAGTCGACAACCAACTCCCGGCGTGCGCATGCGGCCAGCCGCACCTCGCTCGAGATCGGCAAGGAGTCCGAGGTCTCGTTCGCCACCTACTTCAATGCCTTCCCGGCGAGTTATTGGCGGCGCTGGTCGATCTGCGAATCGGTGGTGCTGCGGGTCGGGCTGACCGGAACCGGCCGCGTCGACCTCTACCGGACCAAGGCCACCGGGGTGCGGATCTCGGTGGAGGGCCGCCAATTCGTCGGCACCGACGATCAGCCGGCCGTCGTCGAGATCGAGTTGGCGCTCAAGTCGTTCGAGGACGGCGGCTGGATCTGGTTCGACATCACCACCGACACCGCGGTCACCCTGCTCGACGGTGGCTGGTATGCGACCGAATCCGCGCCGGGCACGGCCAACGTCGCCGTCGGCATCCCGACATTCAACCGCCCCGCCGACTGTGTCAACGCGCTCGCCGATCTCACTACAGATCCATTGGTGGACAAGGTAATTGGCGCGGTGATCGTCCCGGATCAGGGCACGCGCAAGGTACGCGATCACCCGGACTTCGCGGCAGCGTCCGCGGGCCTGGGCAATCGGCTCTCCATTCACGACCAGCCCAACCTCGGCGGGTCCGGTGGTTACAGCCGAGTGATGTACGAGGCGCTGAAAAACACCGACTGCCAACAGATTCTGTTCATGGACGACGACATCCGCATCGAGCCGGACACGATCCTGCGGGTGTTGGCGATGAACCGCTTCGCCAAGACTCCGATGTTGATCGGCGGTCAGATGCTCAACCTGCAGGAGCCGTCGCACCTGCACATCATGGGCGAGGTCGTCAACCAGTCGAACTTCATGTGGACCGCCGCGCCGCACACCGAGTACGACCACGACTTTGCCGAATATCCGTTGGGCGACAAGAACGATCGGAGCGCGCTGCTGCACCGGCGCATCGACGTCGACTTCAACGGCTGGTGGACGTGCATGATCCCGCGGCAGGTCGCCGAGGAGCTGGGACAGCCGTTGCCGCTCTTCATCAAATGGGACGACGCGGAATACGGTCTGCGGGCCGGCGAGCACGGGTATCCGACGGTCACGTTGCCCGGCGCCGCGATCTGGCACATGGCCTGGAGCGACAAAGATGACGCGATCGACTGGCAGGCCTACTTCCATCTGCGCAACCGGCTGGTGGTCGCGGCGATGCACTGGGACGGCGATATCACCGGCCTGGTCCGCAGCCACCTGAAGGCGACACTGAAACACCTTGCGTGCCTTGAATATTCAACAGTCGCTATTCAGAACAGAGCCATCGACGACTTCCTTGCCGGCCCGGAGCACATTTTCTCGATTCTGGAATCGGGGCTGCCGGAAGTGCACCGGCTGCGCAAGGAGTACCCGGACGCCGTCGTGCTACCGGCGGCGAGCGAGCTGCCCGCGCCGCTGTACCAGAGCAAGGCGATGAAGCCCCCGGTGAACCCGGTGTCCATCGGTTACCGGCTGGCCCGGGGGATTGTGCACAACCTCAGGGCCGCCGACCCCGAAAGCCACCAGCGACCGGAGTTCAACGTGCCGACCCAGGATGCGCGCTGGTTCCGGCTGTGCACCGTCGACGGTGTCACCGTCACCACCGCCGACGGGTGCGGTGTGGTCTACCGGCAGCGTGATCGGCGCAAGATGTTCACCCTGCTGCTGCAGTCGCTGCGCCGTCAGCGTCAGCTGTTGAGCCGGTTCGACCAGATGCGCCGGGTGTACCGGGACGCGCTGCCGGTGCTGTCCAGCAAGCAGAAGTGGGAGACGGCGTTGTTGCCGGCCGCAGCACAGCATGGCTGAATCGGCGCCTAGCGGCGAGGTCGCCGCGATGGTGGCCGTTCAATCGGCGCTGGCTGGCCGTCCCGGCGTGCTGGCCACCGCACGCGGAATGTCCCACTTCGGGGAGCACAGCGTCGGCTGGCTGGTCGTGGAGATGGTCGGCGCGTTCGTGGCCCCGGCCCGGCGCCGGGAATGGCTGGTGGCCGGGGCGGGCACGTTCGTCGCGCACGCGGCCGCCGTGCTGATCAAGCGGGTGGTGCGGCGCAAACGTCCGCATCATCCGGCCGTCGCGATCAATGTGGGCACACCCAGTCAGCTGAGCTTCCCGTCCGCGCATGCCACCTCCACCACGGCCGCGGCCCTCCTGATGGGCCGGGCCGCCGGGCTGCCTCCTGGAATCGGCGCCGCGGTGCTCGTTCCGCCGATGGCGCTGTCGCGGATACTGCTGGGCGTGCACTATCCCAGCGACGTTGTCTTCGGCGTGGCGCTCGGCGCCGCGGTCGCGCGCCTTGCACTCTGGCTCGATAGAAAGTCGAGATAGGTGTGGCCGAAATGAGTGAAGACGTGGCGACCGGACGACCCCCGGCGTATCTGATCACCGGTGTGATCAAGGCGATGCGCCCCCGGCAATGGGTGAAGAACGTGCTGGTGGTGGCCGCGCCGGTGGCTGCGGCCGGCCGCGGAGTCCGCTACGACTACGCCGAAGTGGCGACCAGGGTCGGCGTGGCCTTCGTCGTGTTCTGCCTGGCGGCTTCGGCGATCTACCTGATCAACGACGTCCGCGACGTCGAGGCCGACCGGGAGCACCCCACCAAGCAATTCCGGCCGATCGCGGCCGGCGTGGTGCCCGAATGGCTGGCCTATGCGCTGGCCGCGGTGCTGGGTACGGCCTCCCTGGCGATTTCCTGGTGGCTCACGCCGAACCTCGCCGTGGTCATGGCCGTCTACATCGGAATGCAGCTGGCCTACTGCTTCGGCCTCAAGCACCAAGCGGTGATGGACATCTGCATCGTGTCGTCGGCGTATCTGCTGCGGGCCATCGCCGGGGGTGCGGCCGCCGCCATCCCGCTGTCCCAATGGTTCTTGCTGACGGCGGCATTCGCCTCGCTGTTTATGGTGGCCGGCAAGCGCTACGCCGAGCTGCAGTTGGCCGAGCGCACGGGAGCGGCGATCCGCAAATCGCTGGAAAGCTACACCAGCACCTACCTGCGGTTCGTCTGGACGATGTCGGCGACAGCGGTGGTGTTGTGCTACGGGATGTGGGCGTTCGAGCGGGATCATTACTCCGGATCCTGGTTCGCGGTGTCGATGGTCCCGTTCACGATCGCGATCCTGCGTTATGCGGTCGACGTCGACGGCGGACTGGCCGGTGAGCCCGAAGACATTGCGCTGCGGGACCGGGTGTTGCAGCTGCTGTTTCTAGCGTGGATCGCAACAGTGGGTGCCGCGGTTGCCTTCGGCTAGCCCCGGTCTGCAGGCCATCAAGCGCGAGGTGATGCGCCGCCGGCCGGGCGTCATGCGGGGTGGCCGGCCGCCGTTTCCGTACGACGCCGTGGTCCGGGTCAGCCTGTGGATCAGCGTGGCGGTGGTCGCCGTGCTGTTCGGCTGGGGCGCGTGGCAGCGGCGCTGGATCGCCGACGACGGACTGATCGTGCTGCGCACGGTGCGCAACTTGTTGGTCGGCAACGGGCCGGTTTTCAACCAGGGCGAGCGGGTGGAGGCCAACACCTCGACCGCGTGGACCTACCTGATGTACGTCGGAAGCTGGGTCGGCGGCCCGGTGCGCATGGAGTACGTGGCGCTGGTGCTGGCACTCGTGCTGTCCGTGTTGGGCGTGGCGCTGCTGATGCTGGGCGCCGGGCGGCTCTACGCCCCCGGCTTACGCGGACGTCGGGCGATCATCTTGCCCGCCGGGGCGCTGGTCTACATCGCGCTGCCACCGGCGCGTGACTTCGCGACGTCCGGGCTGGAAAGCGGTCTGACGCTGGCCTACCTGGGATTGCTGTGGTGGATGATGGTCTGCTGGTCACAGGCCCTGCGCAACCGCCCGGATCGCGACGCATTCCTCGGCGTGCTGGCCTTCGTCGCGGGGTTCAGCGTTCTGGTGCGCCCCGAGCTGGCCTTGATGGGCGGGCTGGCCCTGATCATGATGCTGATCGCGGCCCGGACCTGGCGCCTTCGGGTGCTGATCGTGGTGGCCGGCGGCTTCGTTCCGGTGGCCTACGAGATCTTCCGGATGGGCTACTACGGCTTACTGGTGCCCGGGACGGCGTTGGCCAAGGATGCCGCCGGTGACAAGTGGTCCCAGGGCATGACCTATCTGTCGAATTTCATCGAGCCCTACGCCGTGTGGCTGCCGGTGCTGCTGGTGGTGCCGCTGGGGCTGCTGCTGATGGCGGCTCGACGCCGGCCGTCGTTCCTGCGTCCGATGCTCGCGCCCAATTACGGCCGACTGGCCCGGGCCGTGCAAAGCCCGCCCGCGGTGGTGGCGTTCGTCCTCGTCAGCGGACTGTTACAGGCGATCTACTGGATTCGGCAGGGCGGCGATTTCATGCACGCGCGAGTGTTGCTGGCGCCGGTATTTTGTTTGCTGGCCCCGGTGGCGGTGATCCCCGTGCTGATCCCCGACGGGCAGGACTACTCACGGGAGACCGGTTACTGGCTCAGCGGTGCGGCCAGCCTGCTCTGGCTCGGCATCGCGGGCTGGTCACTGTGGGCAGCAAACTCGCCGGGGATGGGTTACGACGCCACCCACGTCACCTACACCGGCATCGTCGACGAGCGGCGCTTCTATGCCCAGGCCACCGGCCACGCACACCCGCTGACCGCCGCCGATTACCTGGATTACCCCAGGATGGCGGCCGTGCTGGCGGCGCTGGACAACACGCCGGACGGAGCGTTGTTGCTGCCGTCTGGCAATTACATTCAGTGGGACATCGTGCCCATGATTCAGCCGCCGGCACCGGCCCCGGGCAGCCCTCCCGACAGCAGAGCGCCGCAAAAGCCGCAGCACGCAGTGTTTTTCACCAACCTGGGCATGCTGGGCATGAATGTCGGGCTCGATGTCCGGGTGATCGACCAAATCGGGTTGGCGAACCCGCTCGCCCAGCACACGCAGCGCCTGACGCACGGCAGGATCGGGCACGACAAGAACCTCTTCCCGGATTGGGTGATCGCCGACGGCCCGTGGGTGAAGATGTATCCGGGCATTCCGGGCTATCTGGATGCGAATTGGGTCGCCCAGGCGGTGGCGGCCCTGCAATGCCCCGGGACCAAGGCGATGCTGGCCTCGGTGCGCGCGCCGATGACGCTGCACCGGTTCTTCTCAAACTTCTTGCACTCCTTCGAGTTCACCACCTACCGGATCGACCGCGTGCCGCTTTACGAGCTCGCCCGGTGTGGCCTGCCGGTGCCGGAGCCGAGTCCGCCGCCGCCTCGCGAGTGAATATTGCGCCGAGAAATCTCACAGATCGCGAACTAGTCACAATTTGTCGGAGCCGGGCACTGACAGCAAATTCACATGTGTCGCTTCACCAGTGGCCGTTCACCGTCCGGCACATGCGGAAATGCCGTTTCCGGCCGTCGTAGGCGGCCCGAAAACCCCAAGAAATCACCGCTGTAGGACGGTTTGCGGAATCTCCTCGATGAGAGCGCGCCAGGTTTGGTGTGGTTCACTACAAGAGCACTGCTGCGCCGGATCGCTTGCAGTGCGACCCCAATCAACGACGCGTCCTGATCAAGGGTGCGCCGAGAAGATGAGGAAGCAAGGATGACGTTTGTTGACAGGTTTCGCGGCGCCGTGGCACGCATGCCACGCCGGCTCGTGGTGGGAGCCGTTGGCGCGGCCCTGCTTTCGGGTCTGATCGGCGTCGTGGGGGGCCCGGCGACCGCAGGAGCGTTCTCTCGCCCCGGTCTGCCGGTGGAGTACCTGCAGGTTCCCTCGGCCGGAATGGGCCGTGACATCAAGGTCCAGTTCCAGAGCGGTGGCGCCAACTCGCCCGCGCTGTACCTGCTCGACGGTATGCGCGCCCAGGACGACTTCAACGGCTGGGACATCAACACTCCCGCGTTCGAGTGGTACAACCAGTCGGGCATTTCGGTCGTGATGCCCGTCGGCGGACAGTCCAGCTTCTACTCCGACTGGTACGCGCCCGCCTGCGGTAAGGCCGGCTGCACCACTTACAAGTGGGAGACCTTCCTGAGCAGCGAGCTGCCGCAGTACCTGTCGGCCCAGAAGCAGGTCAAGCCGACCGGCAGCGCCGCCGTCGGTCTGTCGATGGCCGGATCGTCGGCGCTGATCCTGGCGGCCTACCACCCCGACCAGTTCGTCTACGCCGGCTCGTTGTCGGCGCTGCTGGACCCGTCGCAGGGGATGGGCCCGACGCTGATCGGCCTGGCCATGGGTGACGCCGGCGGCTACAAGACCAAGGACATGTGGGGGCCGTCTAGCGACCCGGCATGGCAGCGCAACGACCCGTCGTTGCAGGTCGCCAAGCTCGTCACCAACAACACCCGCATCTGGGTGTACTGCGGTAACGGCAAGCCGTCCGACCTCGGTGGCGACAACCTGCCCGCCAAGTTCCTGGAGGGCTTCGTGCGGACCAGCAACCTGAAGTTCCAGGAGGCGTACAACGCCGCCGGCGGTCACAACGCGGTGTGGAACTTCGACGCCAACGGCACGCACGACTGGCCCTACTGGGGTGCGCAGGTGCAGGCCATGAAGCCTGACCTGCAGTCGGCGCTGGGCGCCACCCCGGGCGCCGGTCCGGCCACTGCTTCCAACGCCGGGTCCACTACTCAGGGCACGTAGTCAGGCAGCGTAGAACCAAGCAAGACAGCTAACGGCGGCGATCCCGAGGGGTCGTCGCCGTTAGCTGTCTGTGGGGTCGCGGCGAGTGTGGTCCATTTCACTACCCTGCGGGTCAGCTCTCGTTCGGCCCTGGTTACTGTGCAAACACAGCGACTACATGATGGAGGGCGGACATGGGTAGCTTGCGGGGTCTGTCAACGCTTCTGCGGGTGCTCTGCACTGCCGCGTTAACGCTCGGGGTGGGCGGTGTGACGGCAGGAATCACGGGCAAGGCCGCAGCGGCGGGTTACGAGACGCTGATGGTGCCGTCGGGGGCCATGGGACGTTCGATTCCGGTGGCCTTCCTGGGCGGCGGGCCACACGCGGTGTATCTGCTCGACGCGTTCGACGCCGGTCCCGACGTCAGCAATTGGGTCACCGCGGGCAACGCGATGAACACGATGGGCGGCAAGGGGATCTCGGTGGTCGCGCCGGCAGGCGGCGCGTACAGCATGTACACCAACTGGGAGCAGGACGGCAGCAAGCAGTGGGACACCTTCCTGTCCAGCGAGCTGCCCGACTGGCTGGCCGCCAACAAGGGCCTGGCACCCGGTGGTCATGCCGCGGTGGGAGCCTCCCAGGGCGGTTACGCCGCGATGGCACTGGCCGCCTTCCACCCCGACCGGTTCGGCTTCGCCGGCTCACTGTCCGGCTTCCTGTACCCGTCGAACACCACCACGGGCGGTTCGATCCTGGCCGGTCTGCAGCAATTCGGCGGCGTGGACGGCAACGGTATGTGGGGAGCCCCGCAGCTGGGCCGGTGGAAGTGGCACGACCCGTATGTGCATGCCGCGCTGCTGGCGCAGAACAACACCCGGGTATGGGTCTGGAGCCCGACCACCATGGATGCCAGTGATCCCGCCGCCATGATCGGCCAGGCCGGTGAGGCGATGGGCAACAGCCGAATGTTCTACTCGCAGTACCGCAACGACGGCGGCCACAACGGCCACTTCGACTTCCCGGGCGGCGGCGACAACGGCTGGGGCTCGTGGTCGGGCCAGCTGGGTGCCATGTCGGGCGACATCGTGGGCGCCATCCGCTAACCTCCCTGCCCCGCTGGCAGGACGGACGGCGCCGCGCGCCGAGCCGGTACGGTGTATTGGGAGCAGCAGAGGGCGGACGGCCGCTTGTTTTTATTCAAGCTGCGACCTACCGACTCTGCTAGCAGGAGAACATGACCACGAACGCCGCGCGGCGGAAGCGCCGCCGAATCCTCGCCTGGGTTGCCGCGCTCAGCATGGCCGGGGTCGTTTTGTTGGTCATCGTCGCCGTGGTGACCATGCTGCGCAGCTCGGAAACACCGCCCAGCGCGGTACCTCCCGGTGTCCTGCCGCCGTCCTCGACGACGACCCATCCGCACAAGCCCCGACCCGCGTCGCAGGATGCTTCCTGCCCCGACGTGGAGTTGATGGTGATTCCCGGCACCTGGGAGTCGTCCCCGCAGGACGATCCGCTCAACCCGATGCAGTTTCCAAATGCCCTGCTGCACAAGTTGACTGGGGCGATCAGCCAGGAGTTTCCGCCCTCGCGGGTGCTGACCTACACCGTTCCTTACACGGCGCAGTTCAACAATCCGCTGGGCGGCGTCAAGCAAATGTCGTACGACAACAGCCGGGCGGAAGGCACCCGCGCGGCCGTGCAGGCGCTGACCGACATGACCAACAAGTGCCCGTTGACCAGCTACGTGCTGATCGGTTTCTCGCAGGGCGCGGTGATCGCCGGCGACATCGCCAGCGACATCGGCAATGGCCGCGGACCCGTCGATGACGACCTGGTCCTCGGGGTGACGGTGATCGCCGACGGCCGCCGCCAGCAGGGCGTCGGCAACGACGTCGGGCCCAACCCGCCGGGGGAGGGCGCCGAGGTCACTCTGCACGAGGTGCCGATGCTGTCCGGGCTCGGTTTGACGATGACCGGTGCGCGGCCCGGCGGTTTCGGCGACCTCAACAGCAAGACCAACGAGATCTGCGCACCCGGGGATCTGATCTGCGCCGCTCCGAACGAGGCGTTCAGCGTCGCGAACCTGCCGAATACCCTCAACACGCTGGCCGGGGGTGCGGGCCAGCCGATCCACGCCATGTACGCCACCCCGCAGTTCTGGAACCTGGATGGCGTCACGGCCACGGACTGGACGCTGAACTGGGCGCGTAACCTCGTCGAGAACGCGCCGCACCCCAAGCACGGGTGACGGCCGGGCAGCTCGGGACGATGCCTGCGGGTGAGCTGGGCCGCTGGGTGAGCTAGGCAAGGGGACACAGCGGCCAGGTGGCCGGTACCGGGGGCAATCGGCGGTACCTTGAGATTTGGTCTGCCGCGCGCCGCCGCCTAACATTAAGAGAAAACTAAGAGCGATAAGAGTTTGGTGGTTCCCGACCGGGTCGAAGCTTGCTCGGACAACGCGAGTTTGCGTGGTGCGCGAGAGGCAGGCCCGCGCGCATAGGAAATCGTCGGCGACGCCGGCACCAGGACCGCCGGAGCAGCAGACCGGCGAGTGTGACAGGAGAAGGCGGCATGAGGGCGTACCACAACCCGTTCATCGTGAACGGAAGAATCAAGTTCCCGGATAAGACCAACCTGGTTCGCCACGTCGAGAAGTGGGCGAAGGTTCGCGGCGACAAGCTGGCTTACCGGTTCCTGGATTACTCCACCGAACGCGACGGTGTCGAGCGCGACATTCTGTGGTCCGAATTCAGCGCCCGCAACCGCGCGGTGGGTGCCCGTTTGCAGCAGGTCACCGAACCGGGTGACCGCATCGCCATCCTGTGCCCGCAGAACCTGGACTACCTCGTTGCCTTCTTCGGCGCGTTGTACTCCGGCCGGATCGCGGTGCCGTTGTTCGACCCGGCCGAGCCGGGTCACGTCGGCCGTCTGCACGCGGTGCTCGACGACTGCTCCCCCTCCACGATCCTGACCACCACCGACTCCGCCGAAGGCGTCCGCAAGTTCATCCGTGCCCGTTCGGCTAAGGAACGGCCCCGCGTCATCGCCGTCGATGCGGTGCCCACCGAGGTCGCCGCCACCTGGGTTGAGCCCGAGGCCGATGAGAGCACCATCGCCTATCTGCAGTACACGTCAGGCTCCACCCGCACCCCGACGGGCGTGCAGATCACCCACCTGAACCTGCCCACCAACGTGTTGCAGACGCTGGTCGCCCTGGAGGGCGCCGAAGGCGACCGCGGCCTGTCCTGGCTGCCGTTGTTCCATGACATGGGCCTTATCACGGCGCTGTGCGCGCCGGTGCTCGGCCAAAGCTTCACCTTTATGACGCCCGCCGCGTTCGTGCGGCGGCCCGGTCGCTGGATCCGCGAACTCGCGCGCAAGCCCGGCGAGACCGGCGGCGTCTTCTCGGCCGCGCCGAACTTCGCTTTCGAGCACGCCGCGGTGCGTGGCTTGCCCCGCGACGATGAGCCGCCACTGGACCTGAGCAACGTCAAGGGAATCCTCAACGGCAGCGAGCCGGTGTCGCCGGCGTCGATGCGCAAGTTCTACGAAGCCTTTGCGCCCTACGGCTTGCCGGCGACGGCAGTCAAGCCCTCGTACGGTCTGGCCGAGGCGACACTGTTCGTCTCGACGACCCCGGGCGACGAGCCGCCGACAGTCATTTACGTGGATCGGGAGGAGCTGAACAACCAGCGCTTCGTCGAGGTCGCTGCCGATGCGCCGAATGCCGTCGCGCAGGTTTCCGCGGGCAAGGTCGGTGTTGACGAGTGGGCGGTCATCGTCGATGCCGACGCGGCTAGCGAGCTGCCGGACGGGCAGATCGGCGAGATCTGGTTGCACGGCCAGAACCTGGGTACCGGCTACTGGGGTAAGGAAGAAGAGACCGCTCACACTTTCCGCAATATCCTCAAGTCGCGGATCAGCGAGTCGCGCGCCGAGGGCGCCGCCGATGACGGGCTGTGGGTACGCACCGGCGACTACGGCACCTACTTCAAGGACCACCTCTATATAGCGGGCCGCATCAAGGACCTGGTCATCGTCGACGGCCGCAACCACTACCCGCAGGATCTCGAGTACTCGGCGCAGGAGGCCAGCAAGGCATTGCGCACCGGATACGTGGCGGCCTTCTCAGTCCCGGCCAATCAGCTGCCGCAAGCGGTGTTCGACAACCCGCACGCGGGACTCACATTCGACGCCGAGGACACCTCCGAGCAGCTGGTGATCGTCGCCGAGCGTGCCGCCGGTACGCACAAGCTCGACTACCAGCCCATCGCCGACGACATTCGCGCGGCCATCGCCGTGCGCCATGGGGTAACCGTCCGTGACTTGCTGCTGGTGTCGTCGGGGTCGATTCCCCGGACCTCCAGCGGCAAGATCGGGCACCGCGCCTGCCGCGCCGCCTACCTCGACGGCAGTCTGCGCAGCGGTATCGGGTCCCCGGCCGCGTTCGCCACCGCAACAGACTGAAACAGGAACCATGGCTGACACCGAATCTGACCTCCCGGACAACTCTGAAGATGCCGCCTCGGCCGCTGGTGGAGAGCTGCCCGCCAAGAGGGCCGACCTGCGCGCTGGCGACGATGCAGAGCGAAGCGATGAGGAGGAGCGGCGCACACTGACGGTCCCCGAGATGCGGCAATGGCTGCGTAACTGGGTGGGCAAGGCCGTCGGGCAGTCGCCCGACGCGATCGACGAGTCGGTTCCCATGGTCGAGCTGGGATTGTCGTCGCGGGATGCCGTGGCGATGGCCGCCGACATCGAAGACATGACCGGGGTCACGCTGTCGGTCGCGGTGGCATTCCAGCATCCGACCATCGAGTCGCTGGCGACCCGGATCATCGAGGGCGAACCCGAAAGGGCCGATGACGACCTCGACGGTATCGACTGGACCCGCACCGGCCCCGCCGAACGCGTCGACATCGCGATCGTGGGCCTGGGCACCCGGCTGCCCGGTGATATGAACACCCCCGACGAAACCTGGCAGGCCCTGATGGAGGGCCGCGACGCCATTACCGACCTGCCCGAGGGCCGCTGGTCAGAGTTCCTCGAAGAGCCCCGGTTGGCCGCGCGGATCGCGCAGGCGCGCACCCGCGGCGGATATCTGTCGGACATCAAGGGCTTCGACTCGGAGTTCTTCGCGGTGGCCAAGACCGAGGCAGACAACATCGACCCGCAGCAGCGGATGGCGCTCGAATTGACCTGGGAGGCACTCGAACACGCCCGCATCCCGGCGTCGAGCCTGCGCGGTGCGGCCGTCGGTGTCTACGTCGGCGTCTCGAACAACGACTACGGCTTCCTGGCGATTTCTGACCCGACCACCGCGCACCCCTACGCCATCACCGGCAACGCCAGCTCGATCATCGCCAACCGGGTGTCCTACTTCTACGACTTCCGCGGCCCGTCGCTCGCGGTCGACACCGCCTGCTCGAGCTCGCTGGTGGCGATGCACCAGGCGGTGCAGGCGCTGCGCAATGGCGAGTGCGACGTGGCGGTCGCTGGTGGTGTCAACGCACTCATCACTCCCGCGGTGACCCTCGGTTTCGACGAGATCGGTGCGGTGCTCGCCCCGGACGGCCGGATCAAGTCGTTCTCGTCGGACGCCGATGGCTATACCCGCTCCGAGGGCGGCGGCATGCTGGTGCTCAAGCGGGTCGCCGATGCCCGCCGCGACGGCGACCAGATCCTGGCCGTCATCGCCGGCAGCTCGGTCAATCACGACGGCCGGTCCAACGGCCTGATCGCACCCAACCAGGACGCGCAGGCCGAAGTCTTGCGCCGGGCTTACAAGGACGCGGGAATCGATCCGGGCACCGTCGACTACATCGAGGCGCATGGCACCGGCACCGTTCTCGGCGACCCGATCGAGGCCGAGGCGCTGGGCCGCGTCGTCGGCCGGGGGCGGCCCGCAGACCGGCCGGTACTGCTGGGCGCGGTGAAAACCAATGTGGGACATATGGAGTCGGCCGCGGGTGCGGCCGCGATGGCCAAGGTGGTGCTGGCGCTGCAGCACGACAAGCTGCCGCCGTCCATCAACTTCGCCGGGCCCAGCCCGTACATCGACTTCGACGCGATGCACCTGAAGGTCATCGACACCGCGACCGACTGGCCGCGATACGGCGGCTACGCGCTGGCCGGCGTTTCCAGCTTCGGCTTCGGTGGCGCCAACGCGCACATGGTGGTGCGCGAGGTCCTGCCGCGCGACGTCATCGAGCGCGAGGTTGAGCCTTCCGATACGACGGAAGCCACGGTCGCCGAGGCGGCTCCCGCCGAGGCCCCCGAGCTGGAAGGCCACTCGCTGCGGTTCGACGACTTCGGCAACATCATCACCGACGAATTCGAGGCCGAGGATTTCGAGCCCGAGCTGCCCGGCGTCACCGAGGAGGCGCTGCAACTCAAGGAAGCCGCGCTGGAAGAGCTTGCTGCGCAAGAGGAGTCCGAACCGACGACGCCGCTGATCCCTCTCGTGGTGTCGGCGTTCCTGACCTCACGGAAGAAGACCGCCGCGGCCGAGCTGGCGGACTGGATGGAGAGCCCCGAGGGCCAGGCTTCGTCGCTGGAATCGATCGGCCGCTCGCTGTCGCGGCGTAACCACGGCCGCTCTCGCGCCGTGGTGTTGGCCCACGACCACGAGGAAGCCATCAAAGGTTTGCGCGCGGTCGCCGACGGAAAGCAGCGGCCGAACGTGTTCAGCGTCGACGGCCCGGTCTCCAGCGGCCCGGTGTGGGTGTTGGCCGGATTCGGTGCGCAGCACCGCAAGATGGGCAAGAGCCTCTACCTGCGCAACCCGGTGTTCGCCGAGTGGATCGAGAAGGTCGACGCGCTGGTCCAGGACGAGCTGGGCTACTCGGTACTAGAGCTGATCCTGGACGACTCGCAGGACTACGGCATCGAAACCACGCAGGTCACCATCTTCGCGATCCAGATCGCGCTGGGTGAGCTGCTCAAGCATCACGGCGCCAAGCCCGCCGCGGTCGTGGGCCAGTCGCTGGGTGAGGCGGCGTCGGCCTACTTCGCCGGTGGCCTGTCGCTCGCCGACGCCACCCGCGCGATCTGCTCGCGCTCGCACCTGATGGGCGAGGGCGAGGCGATGTTGTTCGGCGAATACATCCGGCTGATGGCCCTGGTGGAGTACTCCGCCGACGAGATCAAGACGGTGTTCTCCGACTTCCCCGACCTCGAAGTGTGCGTCTACGCCGCACCCACCCAGACCGTCATCGGCGGCCCGCCCGACCAGGTCGACGCGATCATCGCGCGCGCCGAATCCGAGGGCAAGTTCGCCCGCAAGTTCGAGACCAAGGGCGCCAGCCATACCCAACAGATGGATCCACTGCTCGGCGAGCTCACCGCCGAGCTGCAGGGGATCAAGCCGATGAGCCCGACCGCCGGCATCTTCTCGACGGTGCACGAGGGCAGCTACATCAAGCCGGGCAGCGAGCCGATCCACGAGGTGGAGTACTGGAAGAAGGGGCTGCGCCACAGCGTCTACTTCACCCACGGCATCCGCAACGCCGTCGACAGCGGCCACACCACGTTCCTGGAGCTCGCGCCCAACCCGGTCGCGCTGATGCAGGTGGGTCTGACCACCGCGGATGCCGGGCTGCACGACGCCCAGCTGATCCCGACGCTGGCCCGCAAGCAGGACGAGGTCGAGTCGATCACCTCGACCCTGGCGCAGCTGTATGTGTACGGCCACGACTTGGACGCCCGGACGTTGTTCAGCCGCGCGGCGGGCCCGCAGGACTACTCCAACATCCCGCCCACCCGGTTCAAGCGCAAAGAGCACTGGCTGGATGTGCGCTTCTCCGGCGACGGATCGGTGCTCCCGCCGGGTACCCACGTCGCGCTGCCGGACGGCCGCCACGTGTGGGAGTACGCTCCCCGCGCCACCACGGATCTAGCCGACCTAGTGAAACAGGCTGCGGCGCAGGTCATTCCGGATGCGCAGCTGACGGCCGCCGAGCAGCGGGCGGAGCCCGCCTCCGGTGCCCGGCTGGTGACGACCATGACGCGGCACCCCGGCGGTGCGTCGGTGCAGGTGCACGCCCGCATCGACGAATCCTTCACGTTGGTCTACGACGCGCTCGTCGCCCGGGCGGGTCAAACCCTCGGCGCACTACCCACCGCGGTCGGCGCCGGTGCGGTGATCGCGGCGGGGACTTCCGTGGCCGCAACAGGATTGGCGGAAGTGCCGGTCACGGCGCCCGTCGAAGAGGCGGATGCCGAAACGCTGTCGGACAGCTTGACCAACCGCTACCTGCCGGCCTCCACGGGCAGATGGTCACCGGAGTCCGGCGAGGCCATCGCCGATCGACTGGGACTGATCGTCTCGGCGGCCATGGGTTATGAACCCGAGGACCTGCCGTGGGAGGTGCCGCTGATCGAGCTGGGCCTGGACTCGCTGATGGCGGTGCGGATCAAGAACCGGGTCGAGTACGACTTCGACCTACCGCCCATCCAGTTGACGGCTGTGCGTGACGCCAATCTCTACGCCGTCGAGAAGCTGATCGAGTATGCGATCGAGCACCGCGACGAGGTCGAGCAGCTGGCCGAGCACCAGAAGACGCATACGGCCGACGAGATCGCCAGGGAGCAGGCCGCGCTGTTGCACGGTGGCCCCAAGACCGACGAGGCACCGGCGGCTACCGAGCCCGAGCCTGCGCCGACTCCTCCTGCCGGGGACCTGCCGATTCCACCGCCGCCGACCGACCCGTCCGGCCCTTCGACCAACGGTGCCAAGCCGAATCTGACCGAGGCGCTCAGCCAGGAGGCGGTGGCCAAGGCGCTGAATTCCGATGTGCCGCCGCGGGATGCCGCCGAGCGGGTCGTGTTCGCCACGTGGGCAATCGTCACGGGCAAGTCCCCGGGCGGCATCTTCAACCCGCTGCCCAAGCTGGACGACGAGACTGCCGCCAAGATGGCGCAACGGCTCGCCGAGCGTGCCGAGGGTCCGATCAGCGCCGAGGACGTGCTGACGTCGGAGACCATCGAGGCGCTGGCCGAGAAGGTGCGTGCCTACTTCGAGGCCGGCCAGATCGACGGGTTCGTCCGCACGCTGCGCGCGCGTCCCGACGACGACTCCAAGGTGCCGGTGTACGTGTTTCATCCGGCCGGCGGCTCCACGGTGGTGTACGAGCCGCTGCTCAACCGGTTGCCGGCGGATACTCCGATGTACGGCTTGGAGCGCGTCGAGGGCACCGTTCAGGAGCGGGCTGCCCAGTATGTGCCGAAGCTGTTGGAAATCAACGACGGTAAGCCGTTCATCCTGGCCGGGTGGTCGCTTGGCGGTGCGCTGGCGTATGCCTGCGCGATCGGGTTGAAGCGGGCCGGAGCCGACGTGCGATTTGTCGGAATGATCGACACGGTGCGCGCTGGCGAGGAGATTCCGCAGACCAAGGAGGAAACCCGCAGGCGCTGGGACCGTTACGCGAAGTTCGCCGAGCGCACCTTCAACGTCGAGATTCCCGGGATTCCCTACGAGCAGCTCGAAGAGCTCGACGACGAGGGGCAGGTCAGGTTCGTGTTGGACCTCGTCCAGCAAAGCGGCGTGCAGGTTCCGGGTGGCATCGTCGAGCACCAGCGGACGTCCTATCTGGACAACCGGGCGCTCGAGACCGTCGTGATCGAGCCGTACGACGGCCACGTGACCCTCTACATGGCCGATCGCTACCACGATGACGTCATCGAGTTCGAGCCGCGCTACGCCGTCCGCAAGCCCGACGGCGGCTGGGGCGAGTTCGTGGCGGACCTGGAGGTGGTTCCGATCGGTGGCGAGCACATCCAGGCCATCGACGAACCGATCATTGCCAAGGTCGGTGCCCACCTGGCCGAGGTGCTGAATAAGGTGGAGGCGCAAACCAGTCAGACAAGTGAGGTAGTCAAGTAGTGACGGGTACCGTGCCAGCTCCCTCCCCCCACAGCACAGCCGAGAAGCTGGCCGACCTTCGTTCCCGTTTGGAGCTCGCCAAAGAGCCCGGCGGCGAGAAGGCCGCCGCCAAGCGCGACAAGAAGGGCATCCCGAGCGCGCGTTCCCGGGTGTACTCGCTGGTCGACCCGGGCACCTTCCTGGAGATCGGCGCGCTGGCCAAGACGCCCAATGACCCCAACGCGCTCTACGGTGACGGCTGCGTCACCGGCCACGGCATGATCGACGGACGGCCGGTCGGGGTGTTCTCGCATGACCAGACCGTGTTCCAGGGCACGGTCGGGGAGATGTTCGGCCGCAAGGTGGCCCGGCTGATGGAGTGGTGCGCGATGGTCGGGTGCCCGATCATCGGCATCCAGGACTCCGGGGGCGCCCGGATCCAGGACGCGGTCACCTCGCTGGCGTGGTACGCCGAGCTGGGTCGTCGGCACGAGGCGCTGTCCGGGCTGGTGCCGCAGATTTCCCTCATCTTCGGCAAATGCGCTGGGGGAGCGGTGTATTCGCCGATCCAGGACGATCTGCTGGTCTCGGTGCGCGACCAGGGCTACTTCTTCGTGACGGGACCGGATGTGATCCGGGAAGTCACCGGCGAGGAGGTCAGTCTCGACGAGCTCGGCGGGTCCGACGCGCAGGCCCGCTACGGCAACATCCACCAGGTGGTGGATTCCGAGGCCGAAGCGTTCCAGTACGTGCGTGACTTCCTGTCGTTCCTGCCCTCCAACAGCTTCGACAAGCCACCGGTCATCAACCCGGGACTGGAACCGGAGATCACGCCGACCGACCTCGAGCTCGACTCGATCGTGCCGGACTCCGACAATGCGGCCTACGACATGCACGAGATCCTGCTGCGGATCTTCGACGACGGCGACTTCCTCGACGTCGCTGCGCAGCACGGGCCGGCCATCATCACCGGGTATGCCCGGGTCGACGGGCGTCCGGTCGGCGTGATCGCCAACCAGCCCATGTACTTGGCCGGGTCGATCGACAACGAAGCCTCCGACAAGGCCGCGCGGTTCATCCGTTTCTGCGACGCGTTCGAGATCCCGCTGGTCTTCGTGGTGGATACACCCGGATTCCTGCCCGGGGCCGAGCAGGAGAAGAACGGCATCATCAAGCGCGGCGGCCGCTTCCTGTACTCCGTCGTGGAAGCCGACGTGCCCAAGGTGACGATCACCATCCGCAAGTCCTACGGCGGTGCCTACGCGGTGATGGGGTCACGGCAGCTGACCGCCGACTTCAACTACGCCTGGCCTACCGCGCGCATCGCGGTGATCGGGGCGGAGGGAGCCGCGCAGCTGCTGATGAAGCGCTTCCCGGATCCCACTACGCCCGAGGCGCAGCAGATCAAGAAGGACTTCATCGAGGGCTACAACCTGAACTTGGCGATCCCGTGGACGGCCGCCGAGCGCGGGTTCATCGACTCGGTCGTCGACCCGCACGACACCCGGCTGCTGATCCGCAAGTCGCTAAAGCTGTTGCGGGACAAGCAACTATGGTTCCGCGTTGCGCGCAAGCACGGACTGATCCCGGTCTAGCCGCCGGCGACGGCGATCTTGAAGATGGCCTTCGTGATGATCCCAAAGGTGTTGTGACCGCCGATGAAAAGTCGCTTGGTGTCGTAGCCGGCAACGTCTTTCATGTTCTGCCCGCCGAATCGTGCGCTGGCGTGGCCGTCGGGAAGGACGACGTCGACCCCGAGCAGTCCGTGGCGCACCGCGAGTCGCTCGTCACCGGTGGCGGTGGCGATGAGTTCGCCGACCGTGCGCTCGAGGCCTCCAGCCGCGATGGCAGGGCATGTCACAGATTGCTCGCGCAGCTGGTGGGTCAACTCGGCAAGGGTGATGTCGGCGCCGACTGTCAGATTCAGGTTGGCCG
Organism: Mycobacterium sp. Dal123C01; assembly: GCF_052566995.1. Taxonomy (NCBI): domain Bacteria; kingdom Bacillati; phylum Actinomycetota; class Actinomycetes; order Mycobacteriales; family Mycobacteriaceae; genus Mycobacterium; species Mycobacterium sp. Dal123C01. Next base: position 1,427,013 of record NZ_CP199580.1, read on the forward strand.
TGTTGATCTCGACTGCAGTCTCACCGGCACTGCCGTATCCGCCGGTGGTTTCGGTGACCGCCGGTGCCGCGCCTTTGTGGGCCTCGAGCGCCGCGCGGACCGCAGCCTCGAACACGTCGACCGCGGGCTCCTCGGCCGCGAGGTCGGGCAGCATAATGCCGGGATTGAACAGCTGCGTGGGATCGAAGACGCGTTTGATGGCGCGCTAGGCAGCGATCTCCACTGGGGTGAATCGTTTGGTCATGAACTGGCGCTTTTCGGTGCCCACGCCGTGCTCACCGGTGATGGTCCCGCCCAATTGCAATGCAGCGTCGATGATTTCGCCGTTGGCCGCCTCCAATGCGGCTGGCGCATCGGGGTTGTCGCGATCGTAGAAAGTGGTGGGATGCAGATCACCGTCGCCGGCGTGCCCGCCGACCATGATGAACAGCAGCGCATCGGAATGCCGGGCGGCGGCATCCTGGATCGCCTGCTGCATCTCGGGGATATGCTGGCGAGGAACGGTGACGTCGCCGATGAAAAAGCCTTTCCCGCTATGTAATACGGCGTCCGGCGCGTGCAGACGGCCATACCACAGCTTGGCCCGTGCGTCGTCGTCGTCGGCACGACGTACTTCGATCGCGTGCTGCCGCAACACCTTCTCCACGATCGCCGCATCGCGGTCCACCTCTTCGGTGGTGCCGTCGACGTCGATCAGCACGATCGCGTCGACGTCGAGCGGATATCCGGTATGGGTGAACTCTTGCAGGCCCGCGATGCCGGCGCGGTCAAGCCACTCCACCGCGGCGGGCACGGTCCCGGTCTGGATGATCGCGGAGATGGTGTGGGCGGCTTCTTGGGCGGTGGCGAAGCTGCCCATCAGGCTACGGGTCACCGGCGCGACTGGCCGCAGCGCCACGGTCGCTTCGGTCAGGATCGCCAGCGTGCCTTCGGATCCGATCAGCACGCCCAGCAAGTCAGGGCCGTCGTCGGCGGCGCTGAGCTGCACGACGGTGCCGTCGGTCAGCACCGCTTCGGCGCTGACAACGTGGTTGTAGGTAACGCCGTATTTGAGTGCGTGTGGGCCGCCTGCGTTTTCGATGATGTTGCCGCCGACGGTGGCCAGGTGGGCCGAGACGGGATCGGGTGAGAAGACCAGCCCATGGGGAGCGAGCTTTTGTTGCAGATCGAAATTGATGACCCCCGGCTGTACGCGAGCGGTGCGCGCGTGCGGATCGACGCTCAGGATCTGATTCATTCCGCTGAGGTCGAGCATCACCAGATCGGGCCCGGCCATTACCCCCGCGCTGCAGTTGGATGCTCCGCCCCGGGTGACGAGCGACACCTTGTGTGCGGCGGCCACCCGTACGACGGTGACCACCTCGTCACGGCTGCGGGGGCGCAGCAGCAGGCCCGGATTCTCACCGAACCCCCAATAGTCTTTGCCGAGGGCTGCCAGGGTCGCGGCGTCGGTGACGACCGCGCCCGGGCGGTTCAGGACAGCGAGGAACGCATCGACCAAAGTGGTGTCCATGGAGTCGCTCTCCTTGGTTGATGAGCAAGTTGACTCCATCTTGGTCCGCCAACTCGGCGTGGCCAATGGAATGGGAACCAACGATCAGATGACCGGATTGTTTTGCCGAACAATGAAATGGCTGGCACCCGAGCCGCGCCCGGCTCGGCTATCAGACTGGCTCGACCAGCGTCAGCCGTGGTCCGACGACATCGTAGGAGAATCGAACGAGAGTCCCGTTCTGCATGCTGTTCTGCAAGATGGCAAGCCAGCCAGTGAAATTGGGATCATCGCGGGCCAATTGGTAGATAGCGGCGTGCCGGCCGAACGTCACCCCCACCGGGGCGGCGGGGTCGGCGGTGTTGAGGCCGGCGACAACGTCTTGTTCAACGACGGGCGCAGCCGCCGCATCTCTGCCCGGCGTAAACGCCAAGAGCGCCAACACAATCACGACGAGAATGCCGCACTGTCTCATAGCCGCAGCGCCCCCTCGACCAACTCGTCGAAGCGCTCCAATGCCTCGTCGGAGTCGGCGTCGATACCACGTAGCGGCCCGCGATCGGCAAGGTACCGCTGCGCGTACAGCGCGGCCACCAGTGCCTTGCGGCCACCGCTGCGGGTTTCCCGCTCCCAGGCGGCCTGTTCGATCAACAGCGCGCCGCCGTAGACGTCGCCCATGAATTGGGCGAGCGGGAACAGCCGTGCCTCGGCGACGGTGTTGTCGAGTTTGGTCCAGGCCGTGATCGCGGCGTCGAGATCCTCGATGCGGCGGGCCACCAGGGCGGTAGTCTCGTCGTCATCGGAGACCGACACGGCATCGTGCAGCCGCGCCAACAACGTCTCGTGTGCCCGGGTCTGCTCGATACCGCGCCGCACATCCAGACACAGGATGTTGTCCGGGCCTTCCCAAATCGTGTTCACTTGTGCGTCGCGCAAAAGCCGTGCCACCGGCCAGGTCTCGATATAGCCGTTGCCGCCATGGATTTCGATCGCATCCGAGGCCGCGGTGATACCCAGCCGGCACACCTTGAGTTTGGTGACCGGCACCGCGATGCGCTGGCGCATACTGCGGGGCTGGCGATGGTTGGCCGCGCCGGTGCCGTCGAAAACCATTGCCTGCGCGGCTTCGACGTCGACGATCAGCTCGGCCAGCTTGCGCCGCATCAATGGTTTGTCGATGAGCGCCCCGCCGAACGCCCGGCGCTGCCGCGCGTAGCACAGCGACTCGACCAGGGCGCGGCGCGCATTGCCCAGACCGAACAACGCGATGCCGAGGCGCGCGGCGTTGGTCAGCTCCATCATCCGGCCCAGCCCCTTGCCGTCGGACGGACCCGCATCGCTGCTGGGTTCGCCGGACAACAGGAAGGCCTCGGCGTCGACGAACTCGACCTCGCCGGAGGCCACCGAGCGGGTGCCGAGTTTGTCCTTCAATCGCCGGACCCGCACTCCGTTGCGCGAACCATCGCGGCGGGTCCGCAGCACCAGGAAGTTCGCGATGCCGCGGGTCGAGTCGGGAGCGCCGTCGGGTTTGGCCATCACCACGAAGGCCTCCCCGGCGCAGTTGGACGCGAACCACTTGAACCCGTTGAGCAGCCACGCGTCCCCACTACGGGTAGCCGTGGTCTCCAGCGCCCCGAGATCGGATCCGCCGGTGCGCTCGGTCAGCAGCTGCGCCGTCTCGCCGGCCCACTCGCCGGAGGCGAACTTGGCCAGCACGTGGTCGCGCACGTCGGCGGGTGCATACGCGGATACCAGCGACTGGACCATGCCGCCGCCGGTGCCCAGCGCGCAACCCATCCCGATATCGGCCTGGTTGAGCAGGTAGTTGGATGCGAATAACGCCAGTCCCGAGCTCACCTTGGCCGCGCGCGCGTCGGTGCGCAGCGCCTGCTGGGCGCCCAGCACGGCACGCTTGGACTGTGTGAACGACTCCGGCATGACGACCTGACTGACGTCGTGTCCCCACCGGTCGTAGCGGTCCAGCCGCGGCGGGTTGCGGTCGGTCTCGTCGGCCCACCGTGCCACCGGACCACCCATCAGCTCACCGATGCGCGTCAGGTGGGGTTCGACGACGGCCAGCTCGTCGGGCTGTAGGTAGTACGCCATGGTGAACTGCAGCGTGGGATCGGTGCGGTACCAGTTGAGGCCCACCGCACCGCGATAGTCGTCCGTTTGGTAGCGCAGCGCCTTCTCCGGAGTGGAAAAGGGCAACCGGTCCACGGCCTCGAGGTCGTACTCGCTCATAACGCGACGGTATTACAACCCAGACCCCGTGAGGCGAACGCGACGAACTGCTCGCTCGTGGAGTTCGTCTTACAGTGGACCACGACCCACCAACCCCAAGCCGCATGGCGACTGGACCGCCGACGGGGTCCAGGGAAAGGCAACACAGTCATGGCTGAGGAGCTGACGCCGCATTTCGCGGATGTACAGGCGCATTACGATCTGTCTGACGACTTCTTCCGCCTGTTCCTCGACCCCACCCAGACCTACACGTGCGCCTACTTTCTGGGTGAGGACCTGACACTGGAACAGGCTCAGATAGCCAAAATCGACCTCTCGCTTGGCAAGCTGGGCTTGCAGCCGGGCATGACATTGCTTGATGTCGGCTGCGGCTGGGGCGCGGCCATGCTGCGAGCCCTCGAGAAATGGGACGTCAACGTCATCGGCTTGACGCTGTCCAAGAACCAGGTTGCCCACGTCGAGCAGGTGTTCGCGGCATCGGATAGCCCGCGTTCCAAGCGGGTGCTCCTCGAGGGCTGGGAGCGGTTTCACGAGCCGGTGGACCGCATCGTGGCGATCGGCCCGTTGGAGCATGTCGGCTACGACCGCTACGACGCCTTCTTCGCGAGGACGTACGAGCTATTGCCGGCCGGCGGCACGTTCCTGCTGCATACGATCACGAAACTCTCGGAGAAGGAGATCATCGAGTCCGGCCTGCCGCTAACGATGAAGATCGTCGAGTTCGGCGACTTCATGCAGACCGAAATCTTCCCCGGCGGCGCCCTGCCGACCATCCAGATGGTGAAGCACCACTCGGCGAAGGCCGGCTTCAAGCTGAAGCGTCGCCAGTCGCTGCAGCGGCATTACGCGAAGACCCTGGACATGTGGGCCGCGGGCCTCGAGGCACACAAAAGCGAGGCCATCGAGATTCAGTCCGAAGAGGTCTACGAGCGGTACATGAAGTACCTCACCGGCTGCGCGAACCTCTTCCGCAAGGGCTACATCGACCTCAACCAATTCACCCTGCAGAAGCGGTGATGGTGCCCTGCCGACCGGCGGGTCCTATACCGGCGCGACAAACTCGGAAGTGTAGTACTCGGCCGGGTTTTGCGAGTTTGGGTTCGGGCGCTCGATAATTACCCAGACGCCCGTCGTGCCCGGGCGAATAGTGTCCGAAACGGTCACCGTTCCGCCGCCGGCCCCGTCGGTGTCAAAGCCGCTAAATGCGGTGCCCGGAGTCCCGGGGCCACAGTTAGCCGACGCCGGCCGAGGTTCCTGAATCAGGCCGACGTCGAAGTGGGTTCCCGGCTCGGGGGCATCGGACAGATGCACCTCCGCGACCGCTTTCCCCCCGGCACTGTGGATCACGACCGAGCCGGTGCCCAGCGCCGACTGCGGCACCATGGGCACGGTGCTCACCAGGCTGAAATCGCAACGTCGCAGCTTGCTATCCAAAACGACGATTGTCCCGGATTCGGCCCCGGCAGTGGCGATCCCCACGGTCGCCACGGTGCCACATGCCGCCCCGCATGCGGCTAGGCGCCTCCACGTGTGCATCGAGTCACTCTTCCTCCCCTGGATTAGCTGCATCACAGCGGAGTAGATATTGACCTTTCTTTGCCGGAATTAAACCGATTTTGCCAAGAATTACTCGAACGTAAATAAATGACGGTTATTCGACTGGTGACTAATTACGAGTGCACAAATAGGGAAACATCCGTTGCAATACAAGCGTTCTCGCGGCGATTAGGGCTTAATGCGGATTTGGCCGGGCGACCACCAGCCGGTGCGGGTCGCGGTGCCCAGGTCGAGTTGGGCGGGCTGGGCATCCGCGATCGTGTCGAACTGACGCAGCGATCCCCAGTCGCGGCCCCAGTCACGGGACAGGTAGGTCGACATCACGTGGGCCCGCAGCAACAGGTCGGTGATACCCAGCAGGCCGCCGTTGACGCCGTCCTGCCAGGTGTCAGTGTCCTGCTTCTTGGCGTTGTAGTCCGGGGTGATGCGGAACTTTGGAATCTCGGTAACGCCGTTGACGTGCAGCATCGGTTGCTGGCAGGGGAAGGCCAAACCGACCGCCCAGTCCATCAGCACCGGCTGCGTCGAGCCGACGTACTCCTGCAACGAGCGCAGCTCCGGTACCCGCGGCGGGGTCACTGCGATCCAGTCCTCCGGTGTCAGGGACAGGTCCTCGGCCACGACCCGCACCGCGACCGAGTCGGCGGGCATCTGGGAGCGCGCGAAGCGCAGGTTCCGCCACACCTTCGGCTGCTCCCCGTACAGGTCGTAGGGCAGTAGCGTTCCGGCCGGGACCAGGTCGCCATCGGGGCCGGGCCTGCCGTATTCCAGCACGACGTTCTGCCCGCTGGTGTGCCCGTGCAGCACGCTGTTGCCGGCGATCGTGCCCGCCGCGGTTACCACCACCAGGGGATGCCCGGCGTCGGGTTTGGGTAGCTGGTACCAAGCCGAGGTGAGTCTGCTTTGTTGTTGCGGACCGGTGACGTAGCTACCGGCAAGCGGAACCCGTTGCGGGTCAAGGCCATAGGGCAACGGTGCCGTCGACCCGTTGACACCCGGGGTCTTCAGCTTGGTCGGCCCGTACCAGTCGTAGTCGGTACCGGGCTGCGGCACCGACGTCTCCCGGACGGCCTCGGCCAGAGTGCGTTCCGGTACACCGTTGGGAGCGAATCCCGTTGGGTTGACACCGCCCAGTGGTCCCAACGGGCCGTAATTGTCGGGTAGGGCCGCCATGAAGCCGGCGTTGCTGTCCGGCTCGACGAGCACGTCGTCGGCCAGCCCGCAGCCTCCGCTGAACTCCCGCAGGTTGTCCCAGGCATTGGAGTACGTCGGGTACTGGCGAACGATGCCGGCCGCCATCGACGCCACGAACACCAACGCCATGAAGCCGGCCGCGAGAGGGATGGGTGCCGCCGTGAGCGCCCGCGCCAGCCGTCCTTCGCCGTGGTCTCTGGACGCCAAGTGCAGGTAGGCCGCGTACAACGCGGTGATCACGAACAACGCGAAAATCATTGCGCTGATGCTGATTCCGGACAGCCTCGGCATGACGTTGTTGAACGGGACGCCGTAACTCGAGACGTACCACCAGCCGTTGGTGGTGGCGAAGCACAGCGCCACAACGAACAGCACCGCAGCCAGGAACGCCATCCGGTTGCGCGACCAGCGCAGCACCTTCGGCGACACCAGCACTGTGGTCAGCGCGGCCATCGCCGCGCCGACCGCGGCGAACAGCCCGAAGTGGTGGACCCACTTGGTCGGGGTGAACATCAGGAAGAACATGGTGCCGAAAATGACGCCCATCAGTCGCCACGCCGGCCCGCGGGCCACTCCCGGAACTCGCTTGCGCCGCAACATGATGAAGAGCGCCGTGAATAGGCACAGCGCGGTGAGTAAAAAGCCGAACCGTCGGGACAGCGAACCGTCGACGGTGGGCAGGATCAGGTAGTAGTAGCGCAGGTTCTCGGTGTACCACGCCTGGCTGGGCCCGATCGCGGTGCGGATCCTGGTGGCTTCCAACACCGTTGACAGCGTCTGGTCGGCGAACACCACGGTAAGGATGACCGTGCCGGCGGCCAGTATCGGGGCCACCAGCGGCCAGGTGCCGACCACGCGATGCCGTCGCACCAGGATTCGCAGGATCGGACGGCCACCAGCGACCAGGGCGGCCACCGCGATCAGACCGGTGGGTTGCACGCCCAGGGTAAATGCCGCGGTGACCACAGCCAGCGCCGCCGGGGTCAGCCGAGACGCGCACATCGAACGCTCGATCAGCACGTAGGTGATCAGCGATCCGAGCGCGATGATGGGCTCGGGCCGCAGCCCGTTATCGAACGGCATCCACGCGGTCAGCAGGACCAAGCCCGCCGCCCAGTTCGCGGCCTTGCTCGACGTCACCGCGGGCCCCAACCGGGGCAGCACCTCACGCGACAGCAACAGCCAGCACACCACTCCGGCGATCAGGTCGGGCAGTCGCATCCACAGGCTGGCGTCGCTGACGTGGGTCATCAGCGCCAGCAAGTTGTAGTACCAACCGAACGGGTCCTCCGGGCTGCCGAACCAGCGGAAGTAGTTGGACATGTAGCCGGCGTGATCGGCCACCCGAGCCATGCCCAGGATGTAGCCATCGTCGGAGGAGTTCGCCCCGATCACATGCCACAGCACGAAGCCGAAGATCACCGTGGCGTCGGCAAGGGTGAACTTTTTCCACCGTGTCGGGATCAGCCGGTGCATCCGGCGGCCGTCCAGCTGGTCCAGCCGCCACAGCGCGACCAGCGAGACGATGGTGGCCAGGATGGCGCCGACCATCGCCAGCAGCTTCAATGTCGTTGGGGTGGTGGAGAACCGAGTGTCGATGGTCGCCGAGAACCGCAATCCAGGCGGCGCGGGACCGGTCAAGTCGGTGAACAAACCGACGATCTGGGGGCGCAGATTAGGGTCGGCGAAACCGCCGGACTGCGGCTTGCCCGCCGGGTCGGTCAGCCCGACAAAGGTGGCGAAAGTGCCCGCCCGCGTGGACGTTATCTCGATGCGCTGACACTGTGCGGACTCCGCCTGCTCGCGCGACACGCTGGCGATCACCACGTTGCGGTCGGTGACGTCGACGCGCTTGCCGTTGACGACGACGAACAACGCGTTGAGCGCCGCGTCCTTGCCCTTCTTCGGTGCGGTGCTCAGTACGACGCCGCCCTCGGCGGGCAGGTCGCGGACCACGGTGCATGGCACGCTGGCCGTCACGTCCACCGGGCTCAGTGAAATGAGCGGTGCCGTAACACTATTCAGTTGGCCGTTCTGCGGCCAGTTGAGCAGCGCGGTTGTCTGCACCACCGGCAAAAGCGGTGTCGCGACGGACAACACGAAGCCGATCAACCCGGCGATCGTGGCGACCCAGCGGGTGACCCGGACCTTGTCGCGGGTATGGGCGACCGCTTGTTCTTCGTGGATGACGCTCATGGCAGTGCCCGAATCGGCCCTTGCCGGCTCCAGCCGTACATGGTCTGCACGCCCTGTTCGATGACGGCGTTGGGCGCCTGATCACTGGGCACTAGCGGGAGGTACTGCTCGACCGAGCCCCAATCGCGATACCAGTCGCCGCGCAGGTAGGTCGCGACCGTCGACGTCCGCAGCAGCACCTGGGTGAACAGGAACGGGCCGCCGGTCTCGCCGGCCTCCCAACCGTTCGATGACGACGCCGTCTGTTTGTGATCGGGCAGGATGCGGTACCCCGGAAGTTCGGCCACGCCAAGGTGTTCGGAGAACGGCCGCTGGCACGGGAAGTTGGCCGCGGTCGCGATGTCCATCAGCACGGGTTTCTGTGATCCGATCATTTGCTGCAGAGTTTGTAGCACCGGGACCCGCGGCGGCGTGAACGCGAACCACTGATCCTCACTCAGGTTCGGGTCGTAAGCGACGATGCGTGCCACGTTGGCCTCCGGCGGCGCCCAGGTCAGTGGGAACCGCAGATTGCGCCACGCCGGCTCCGGCCCGTTGTCGATGGGCTGCACCTCCCCGAGTGGCTGGGTGGTTCCGTCGGGGCGAGAGATGCCCCACTGCAGTTTCAGCGACTGCCCGTAGGTGAAGGTGCCGTCCTCTTTGTACGACCAGATAGCGCCGGCGGCGGAGACCACCACTAGCGGCCGGTCGGGTGTGCGCGGCGGTAACTGATACCAGGACGAGGTGGTGGTGGCGGCCAGCGAATTCTCGCCGTAGCTGCCCATAATCGGGGTGCGGGCCGGGTCGAGGCCGAACGGTAGTGCCACAGTGGACCCGTTCACGCCGACCGGGCCTTTCCCGCCGGCCGTGCCTGCCGAGTCACTCATGGCGGCGTTGGGCTTGTTGGGCGACGCGTCGGAATTCACCACCCCCGGTTTGGTCACCACCGGGTAGGACCTCAAGTCATCACCCACGCCGTTGGGTTTGAAACCGACCGGGTTGACACCCCCGAGCGGCCCGTCCGGGCCGAAGGCCTGTCCCGGAACCGGTTGCAGCAGGCCGATATTCGGGTCAGGCTCGGTAAGTACGTCTTCGGCCATCGCGCAGCTGGTGGGCGACAGTCCGGACTCGATGGCCGCCAGGTTGGCCTTGGCGGTGGTGTAGAGCGGGTAGCGGAACGCCGCGCCCTTGGCCAGCGAGCCGACTTCGCCGAGGACCATGATCGTCGCGACGATCAATAGCGGGGTGGAAGCCAGGACGCGGTTGCGCCGGTTGTCCTTGACCTCGGTGTGCCCGGCGTAGTCCATACGGAAGTGCTGCCAGGCGGCCAGCAGTCCGGTCGCGATCGAGAGCGCCAGGAACATCGACGTGACCGGGTGGCTGGCGATGACGGGCTGGATGTCGAACCACGGCACCCCGTAGCTGCCGACGTAGAACCAGCCGTTGACGCCCGAGGTCGCCCACGCCAGCACGAACAGCAGCGCCGTCACATACAGCGTCAGGTTGCGGCGGTTGTGCAGACCGATGCGGGCGAGGGCGAAGGCGGTGACAGCGCCGAGCGCGCCGGCCAGGCCGGCGAACGCGCCGAACTGCACGGCCCACTTCGTCGGCGTGAACGTCAGCAGCAGCAGGCCCACCGCGGTGGTGCCGATCAGGCGCCAGGCCGGACCGCTGGCCAGCCCGGGCACCCGGCCGCGCCGCAGCAGCACCACCAGCATGCCGAACAGGCACAGCAGTAACACCAGCACTGCGAAGCGTCGCGCCATCGAGCCGTCGGGGTTGGACTCGACCGTGAGGAAGTAGTAGCGCAGCCAGTCCTGATACCAGGCGATCGTCGGCCCGACCTTGTATTTGATGCGGGCCGACTCGGCGATCGTCGCCAGCGTTTGGCTGCGGAACACCACCACGAGGATCAGCGACAGTGACGCCGCGAGCACCGCGAGCGGGGCCAGCAACCCGTCGGTCGCGCGGCGGCGCCGGATGACCGCAGCGATGGCCCGGGCCCCGGTCAGCAGCGCGGCGACGGCGATCAACCCCTGCGGCGCCAGCGTCGCGGTGAGCATCGCGACCACGATGGCCACCGCGGCAGGAGCCAGCCGCTGCAGTGCGATCGCGCGCTCCACCAGCATCCAGGTGGCGATCACGCCGAGGGCGATCAGTGGCTCAGGCCGCAGACCGTTGTTGAACGGCAGCCAGGCTGCCAAGAAAACCACGCCCCCGGTGAGCACGGCCACCGTGTTGGACCCCAGGCCGCCCTTGCCGGGCCCCAACCGGCGTAGTCCCCAGTGGCTGATGATCAGCCAGCAGGCGATCCCGGCCAGCGTGGCCGGTAGCCGCATCCACACGCCCGCCGTGCTGACCGAGGCCAATCTGGACAGCACCGATAGGTACCAGTCGAATGGCGCCTCGGTCGTCCCGAAGTACCGGTAGTAGTTGCCGACGTAGCCGGCTTTCGGCGCCACCCGCGCGATGGTCAGGTTGTAGCCGTCATCGGACGAGGTGGCACCGATCACGTGCCACACCAGCAGCGTCGCGATCACACCCACGTCGCTCAGCCAGGTCGCCCAGCCGATCCGCCACCAGTTGGCCCGCTGTTCGCGCGGTCGGTAGCGGGACAGCCAGGCGATCGGGGATCGCCAGTTGACCAGCGTGCCGCCGCGGTTATGCCGGTCCAGCACGGACAACGCGATGATGGCGACCAGGACCGCCAGCGCGCCCGCCGCCATCACCAGCTTCTTGAGGGCCGTTGGCGTCGTGATGAACCGGGTGTCGATGTCGACGCGGGCCGACAGTCCCGGTTGGGCGGGCACCTTGAGATCGGTGAAAATTCCGCCGACCTGGGGCTTCTTCTCGGCGGACAGGATGCCGGCGGCACCCGGTATGCCGACGAAGTCCGCGCCCGCGGCTCCGGCGTCAGCCCAGACGTGCAGCACGCTGCAGGCGCCCGCGGCGATGGCCGAGCGCTTCGCCACCGCGGCCACCGTGTCCCGGAACGCGACGACGACCACGTCTTTGTCGGCACGGACGAAGAGCCCGTTCTTGCCCGGGTCCACGCCGCCGGTCGGCAGGGTCGAGATCACTAACCCGCCGCTGGCCGGCAGGGTGGCTATCACCGGGCAGGGAACGGAGATGTCGAGTGCCCGTGGGGCGCCGGATAGCAATGGTGCGGTGACCTGGGCGACGTGCCCGTCGGGACCTCCTGTGGTGCCCTGCGGCCATGCGATGGCTGCGGTGGTCTGTTTGACCGGGAGCAACGGAACGGTGCCGCACAACACCAGACCCGCGATGCCGGCGACGACGGCGACCAACCGGAGGATCCGCTGCGATCGCTCACTACCGTCGTGGGGCACGGGGTTCGATGGTAAGCGACGCCGCTTTGTCGGGTGAGGACGCGGGGCCGCGCAACGGGCGACCGTTCGCCGGGAGGGTTATCGGGGCAGCCTTGCGGCGAACGTGGCGCAGCCTGGGCCGCTGAGGTCGGCGAGGGCCGAGCGGCGGCCGGCCATCGCCATCAGCAGCGCTTCTCCCGGGCCGGTGATCTCGGGTCCGTGGCCGTGCGCCCAGTCGATATCAGTGGCACGTAGTTGTAGACCCCTGATCCGGCGGCCGGCTCCCAGCCTGGGGTTCCCGGGCACCAGGCCGAGTACCCGCTCGAGGCGATCGGCCGGAATGTTGCGCGGTCGACCCAGCGAGCGGCGGATGTCCTGGTGATGGATCGTGCCGTCGACGAGTGCGATCATGCCGCCGAAACCCGCTGTCAATCCCTGTGGTTGGAGGTGGTTGCGCAGGAACGCCAACAGTTGTTGCGGGTTCAGCGTCGCGAATTCGTCGACACCTACCTGGTTGGCCCGGACGATCCAGCCTTTCGCGAAGCGCTTCAGCAGTCCCAGGGCGCCGAGCTCTTCGTAGCTAATAACGTGCGCGACAACGTCTTTGACGTCCCATTTGGAGCATAGGCTGGGCGCCGCCCAGTCCTTCGGCGTGAGGGTGGTCAGAAATTCTGCGAGGTTGGCCCGTTCGGCGTGAGCCATGCTCATCATGGATGCGGCGGTCATTGCCGCACTCCGGCGGTGAAGAGGCCGAGATAACGACCCAGATACAACGGCCATCCGGCGTCGCCGTCCACTCCGTCGGCAATCGACTGCCAGCCCGGGCCGTGCCGGTCAAGGTGGCGGTGTTCCAGGTCCACGCGGGTGCGGGTTTCGGACTCCGCAGTGAAGCGCACCTCGACCTCGCTGGTCCTGGACTGGTCGGGTTCGCGTTGCCAGGCCGGACTGATGTCCCAGGTGAAGACCAGCCGGCGAGGAGGCTGGTAAACCAACACACGCGCCCATTGGCACACGCTGCCGTCCACGCCACGGTCGTAAATATGGCCTCCCACATGGGTTTCGAACACCGTCTCGGCGATCGGGACCGCCAGCAGGTTGTGCTCGCGCGGCTTGAAATCACCGAACTGTTCGGTGAAGACCGCGAACGCGCGCTCAATCGTGGCGTTGACGACGACATGATGCCGAATGTCGGGGATCCGCGGCTGGGTCATGACGCATCTCCTTCGATCTCGGTGAACTTGGCCGCGTAGTTGGCCAGGGCTTGCGTCCAGAACCGGTCCAGCTCGGTGCGCAATACCTCGAGGCCGGTCGGATCGAGCTGATAGACGCGCCGGGTACCGGCCGCGCGGTCGCGCACCAGCCCCGCGCACTTGAGCACCTTGAGGTGCTGAGAAACGGCCGGCCTGCTGACCGGTAGCTCCCGGGCCAGTTCACCCACGGCCGCCGGGCCGTGCGCAAGGCGCTCCATGATGGCCCGCCGCGTTCGGTCCGCCAGGGCGACCCAGGCGTCACCGCTCCCAACGGGTTGGTAAGTCACCACGAACCGTAAGTCTACACTTACCGATACTCCTGTCAGGAGATTTTTGGGATCGGTAGCACCGCCGACCGTATGCACTGGCGACATGAACACCCCTCGCCGTATGAAGCGGATGCTCGTCGGGGCGTTGCTGTCGGGCGGCTTCGCCGTCGCCGGGTTAGGCCTGGCCACGGGAACCGGCCAGGCTCAGCCCGCCCCGATGGTGTGCCAGGACCCGAGCACGGGGCCAAGCCCCACCAACAGCTGCACCTATCAGTGGTGCCCGGGCTCACCGGTGCTCAAGAACATGCCGAATTGGGACCGAAATACCTGTCACCCTTGGTATTTCGACCAGAACAGCCCGCCGACGAACTCGGCCCTGATCGAAGGCTTTCCACCGCCGCGACCACCGTCGCCGCCGTGCATACCGTTCATCAATTGCTTACCGGGACTGTAGTAACTAGCCCCGGCGAAGCGGGGCCGGGTCCCACAAACCGCTGCGCGTCGCCGTCCCCAGCTGGAGACGGGCGGGCTGGGCGTTGGCGTAGTAGGGCGTCAGGCGTTGCAGCGAACCCCAATCGCGTGACCAGTCGTCCTTCAGATAGGTGGCCATCGTGGTTGCCTTCACCAGCAATTCGGTGACGCCCAGCGGGCCACCGCCGTTGTTGTCCATCACCGGCGAGTTGGCCTCGGCACCGAACCGGTCCGGCAGAATGCGCCATGTGGGTGTTTCGTCGACGCCGTTTTGGTGGCCGAACGGTCGCTGGCACGGGAACGCCAGACCCACCAGCCAGTCCAGGAACACCGGGTCTTGGGAGCCCACCACCTGCTGCAGCGTGCGCAGCTGTGGAATCCGCGGCGGCGTGACCGCGATCCAGTGCTGCGGCGCCAGATCTTCGTCGTTGGCGATCAAGCGGACCTGGGTGGCGGTGTCAGGAATCAAAGACAACGGCAGCCGCAAATTACGCCACGCCGGTGACGCGCCGACATCGAAGAGCTGGAACGAGCCGCCCGGGTGTCCGCTGGCCGCCTCGTCGTCGGTGGCCCATTGCACCTGCACCTCGCGGGGATCGAACCGGCCGGCCGCCGACACCACCAGCAGCGGCTCCGCCTTGTCGCGGGGCGGCAACCGGTACCAGCCCGACCGCAGGATGGCGGGCACCTGGATGCCGGACCGCCAGCTGCCCAGCACCGGGGTGTGACCCGGATCGAGGTTGTAGGGCAGCTGGGCGCGGGAGCCGTTGATTCCCGGCGCGGCGCTGGTGCCGCCTTCGGTGCCGGCCTCGCTGGTTGTCGTTCGTCCGTCTTCGTTGATGAAACTACGGTCGCCCGGACGCTCCATCACCGGGTCGGCGGAGATGTCGGCGGGAATCCCGTTGGGCGTGAAGGCTTCTGACAGGCCGGCGCCGAGGGCGTCGCCCACCGAGCCGGACACCGGCGCCAGCGTGCCGGTGTTGGGATCCTGCTCCACCATGACGTCCTCGGCCAGGCCACAGGACTTGCCGGTGAGTGCCTCCAGGTTGGACCGGCCCACCGACCAGGCCGGGTACTGTCCGGTCATCGCCAGGGTCAGCGACACCACTTCGAACGTCACCAGCGCCCACGCCGCAATTGCCAACGGGGACTGAATGATTCCGGTCATCCGTGCCCCAGTGCGGGTTTTGGGAGGACCACTGACTGGCCCGTCGGGGGACATGAAGTGGAACCACGCCGACAGCAGCAACACCAGCACGGTCAGCCCAAGCAGCGCCGTGGCAAACGCGTAGTGCCATTGTGGGAATGAATTCGACCATGGGACACCGAAGTTGGATACATACCACCAGCCGTTGACGCTGGCGAACGACAACGCCACCAAGAACAGCACCGTCGCGGCGAACACCGTGCGGTTGCGGCGTGAGCGCATGGCCACACTCGTCACCGCGACGGCGGCCAACGCCCCCAGCGAGCCTGCCAGCCCGGCGAACACCCCGAAGTGATGTGTCCATTTGGTCGGAGTGAACATCATCGCGAGGAACGAGATGATCGTAATGCCGAGAATGCGCCGGCTCGGTCCGGCGGCGGTGCCCGGAATTCTGCCCTTGCGCAACGACATTGCCACCGTGATGCCCAGCGCGAGAAGCAACGCCAGCACCGCGAAGCGCCGGGCGACGGATCCGTCGGGGCTGGCCATGAACAGTCGCTCGTAGCGGATGTGTTCGTCGAACCAGCTGAGGCTGGGCCCGAGCGCACGCTTGAGTGCGGTCGCCTGCATTTCGCCGGCCAGGGTCTGGTCGCGGAAGATCAGGATCACCGTGACGGTGGCCGCGGCCACAATGGGCGCCAGCAGTGGCAGCGCACCGAACTGTCTGGATCTGCGATGCATGATGGTCCGCAGCGGCCCGATCGCGACCAGCAGGGCGCCGATGGACGCGATACCGGTCGGCCCGGAGAACAGGGTTAGCGCGCCGATGATGCAGGCGGCCGCCACCGGCAGCAGCCGGTTAGTGGCCACCGCCCGCTCCACCGAGCACCAGGTGAGCAGGATGCCGAGGGCGATGATCGGCTCGGGGCGCAGCCCGTTGTCGAGTGGCAACCAGGTCGCCAGGAACAGCCCCGCGGCCGTCCACGCTGCCGCACGATTGATCTTCACGGCGTGGCCCAGCCGGGGGATGACTTCGCGGCTGATCGCCCACCAACAGGTCAGTGCCATGGCCAGGGTGGGTAGCCGCATCCAGACGCTGCTGGTGCTGACGTGTGCCCACAGTGCGAGCAGGTCGTAGTACCAGCCGAAAGGCGCCTCGGGGGTGCCCAGCCAGCGGTAGTAGTTGGCCATGTACCCGGCGTGCTCGGACACCCGGGCCATAGTCAGGATGTAGCCGTCGTCGGAGGTATTGGCCCCGACGAAGTGCCACCACACCAGGACGGCGATGACGAGCGCATCGAGAGCGCCGATCGACCACCACCGCGATGGCAGGAAGCGGCGGTGCCGGGTGCCGTCGGCGGTGTCGAGGACATGCAGCGCGATTAGTGCGATGACGGTCAGCACCACGCCCAGGATCATTGCGGCCATTTTCAGCGGCGTGGGGCTGCTGCTGTAGCGGGTATCGACGGTCGCCGAGAAGCTCAGACCCGGGGGTGCCGGTCCGGTCAGGTCGGTGAACACGCCCACGATCTGCGGCCGGAAGTCGTAGCCGCTCTTCTCCCCGCGCAACGGCGAGCCGGGATGCTCGGCGTTGGGTCCCTGCGTCAGCCCGACGAATTCGGCGGTGATCCGGTCGGCGTGCGCGGTAAAGGTCACGCGCTCACACGCCGGGCTCAGGACCTGGCTCAACGGGGCGGTGACTACCGGGACGTTGCGCACCACCAGCACTAATTCGTCGTTGGCGCGCAGGATCAGCAGCCCACGGTCGACGGCTTTCGGAGCCTGCTTGGGCACCGTCGACAGCAGCACCGTCTTGCTCGCGTTCTGCGGCCCGGCCAGCCCGGCGGCGGCCGAACACGGCACGCTCACGTTCAGCTCGGGGGCCACATATCCGATCAGCGGCGCCTCGACGCTGTCGAATGTGCCGTTCTGCGGCCAGTTGAGTTGGGCGGTGGTTTGGGTGACCGGCAGCACGGGCGTGACGATCGCCAGCAGGGCTCCGAGCAGCCCGGCGACGACGGCCACGACGCGAGCGATCCGGTAGCTTGCACCCGCGCCCTTCACGGACGTAGATGCTAGTTCTTCGGCCAAGTCACCTGAGGTGTCGGTCGCCATCAGCGGCTTGCCATCGGTTCTGCCACCGGCCTGCGGATGGCCAGCACGAACGGGCCGACGCTTTGCACGGCGAACCGCGGGTCGTCGAACAGCGCGGCCCGCAGCTCGACGGTGTAGCGACGAACGTTGGGCTGATTGGGGTAGACGTCCTTGGCCAACCGCAGCGTGTAGTTGTTGTTCGCGCCATGGCGCATCAGGAACACCGTCGGCGCCGGCCAGGGCGACGTGTCCAGCGCCTGGAGGAATTCACCGGGGGATTTGAGTCCGGACCACTTCTTGATCTGTGCGGCCCGCAAGTCGAACTGCGCCAGCGGGTTGGCGTAGTGCGACGTCAATCCCTGAAAGCCCCAATACGGGTAGTAGGACAGGAAGCTGTAGTCGGCGGTCATGACCACCGTTTGATCCCGCGGCTTTCCGGTGACCGCCAAGATGGCGGCGTCGATGGCGGGATAGAACTTCTCGGAGCCCGCCGGTCGCAGGTCGCCGCGCTGGCCGTGGCCGTCGGTGTCGGTATACGCGATGGTGAGATCCGGCCGCAGCACGTCGGGAATGTCCTGGCTGAAGGCGATGGCGGCGACCACCCCGATCGCACCGGCCACCGGAACGACGGCGCGGCTGCGCTGTCGCAGCGCGACGGCGGCCTCCAGGAAGCCGAAGACCCCGGCGGCCACCAGCAGCACGCTCAACGTCGGCTGCAGCCGAAACGACAGCAGGGTGGTGCGTGCCAGCGTGGTCAGCATCGACAGCAGCGACCACAGGTAGACGGCCAGCACGCCGATGGTCAGGGCGCCGGCGCGGACGGACGAACGGGTGCGCACGATCAGCCACAGGGTGCCGATCATGCAGATCGCTCCCAGCAGCGAGAACTGCAGCATCGGGAAGGTCAGCTCGGCGCCGTCGGCCGGCAGGTAGTGGAAGGCACTGCCGCTATCGCTGACCGGGCCGTGGATCGCGCGCAGCAGGAACGGCAGCCAAGTGGTGGCCCCGATGGCTGCGGCGATGACGGCGATCACGGCCACCCGGCGCAACGGGTCCAGCGCGGCCTTGAGCCCGGCCCGTCGCCAGCGTGACACCACCAGCAGCAGCGCCATCAGCGCCATCGTGAATGCGGTGTACCCGAAGAGCAGCGAGTACCAGGTGGCGGCGAAGCCCAGGAATAACCCGGCGCCGGTCACCGCGGCCCAGCCTGCGCGTCGTGATGTGTGCTCCTCGCCGAGTGTGAAGTTAGCTTCACGTTGGGGCTCGAGTGTGAAGCTAGCTTCACGTTCGGACCCTCCGGAACGCTCGCCGGCGCGCAACCCCGACCACGTCAGCACCAGCATCGGCGGCAGCAGCACGGTGATCATCGCCGCGTAGGGCTCCGGCGAGCTGTAGGCCAGCGTGACGGCCGCGGTCGCGGTCGTCACGATCAGCGCGTACTCGAACCGGATCATCCGCCACCACAGCACCAGCGCGACGGCGACCGCGATCGTGATCGAGGTGATCGCCCACGGCTTGTACATCTCCCACGCGGGCATCCCGGTCAGGGCCGCGGCCCGCCCGCCGATCCAGAACCATCCCGGCGGATAGAAGGACGGCAGTCCGAGGTAAGTCATGTCGTGCAGGGCGGGGCTGTCGGTGAGCCGGGTCAGGTATTCGGTGCGGAACTGCTGGTCCACGGAGATACCGAACAGGTACAGCTTGGTCGCTCCCAGCGGCATGCCCAGTGTCACGACGGTGAACGCCGACACGAGCACCACCCCGCCCAGCTGGGCCGGCAACCGCCACCGGCCGCCGCGCCGCCACAGCCAGCCGACGCCGAGAAGCCCGACCAGGCAACCGACCTGGCCGACCGTGGTCAGCGCGTGTAGCTGGTTCGACGACGGAAAGGCCGGCCACTGGACCCGTGCGATGGCGATCAGGGATACCACCGAGACGATGACAGCCACTACGGCCGCCGCGAACATCTGGCCGAGGCTGGCCAGCGCGTTACGCATGATCAGATTGGCAGCTTGCGGAAGATGCTCCGCGGGATGTGTCGCAACACCATCATCACGTACCTGAATGCTGCTGGCGCCCAAACCAATTCCTTACCCTTTGCGGCCGCGGTCACCGCGAGGTTGGCGACGTACTCTTTGTCGACGGTGAGCGGCGCCTCCTTGACGTGCGCGCTCATCCGGGTACGTACTTGGCCGGGGCGGATCACCAGAACACGAACGCCGTACTCGCGCAACGCCTCTGCCAATCCGAGATAGAACCCGTCCAGGCCGGCCTTGGTGGAGCCGTAGACGAAGTTGGACCGTCGCACTCGCTCGCCGGCGGCCGAACTCATCGCGATGATCTGGCCAAAGCCCTGGGCGCGCATCTTCTCACCCAGCAGCACGCCCACCGAAACCGCTGCGGTGTAATTGATCTCGGCAGCAAGCACAGCCTTCTGCTGGTTCTGCCACAGCTCCTCGGCATCCCCGAGGATGCCGAACGCCACGATGGCCACGTCGACGTCTCCGTCGGCGAAGGCCGCATCGATCATCTTGGGGTGACTCTCAGGCTCGGTGGCTTCGAAGTCGATCAGCTCGACCGAACGCGCACCGGCGGCCTTCATCTGCGCCACCGCGCCGTCACGACCAGGGTCGCCGGGCATGGCGGCCAACACGATTCGCGCGTGCGCGTTCTGCAGGTAGCGTTCGCAGATCGCCAGCCCGATCTCGGAAGTCCCGCCCAGCACCAGGATTGTCTGCGGATTTCCTACGGCATCGAGCACCATTTAGAGCAGCTCCAAACGTCGGGCCATGTCGGAAGCGAAGACCCGTAGCGGGTCGACCTTGCGGCGCACGGCGATCCACTCGTCGATGCGGGGGTACATGGCATGAAAGGTTTCGGCGGTGGTACGGGAGTCCTTCGCGGTGTAGACGCGACCGCCGAATTCCAGTACCCGGTGGTCGAGTTCGTTGAGGAACTCGTTGATCCCCGGCTTATTCGGGAAGTCCATCGCGACGTTCCAGCCGGCCATCGGGAAGCTCAGCGGTGCCCGGTTGCCCGGGCCGAAAAGCTTGAACACGTTCAGCGCCGAATAATGGCCCCGAGTCTGGATCCAGCGGATGATGGCCTTGAATTCGTCCATCGCATCCGGTGGGACTAGGAACTGGTGCTGAGCGAAACCTGTTGGCCCGTAAGAGTTATTCCAGCCGCTGACAAGGTCGAGCATGTGGTAGAACTGCGACAGATTCATGATCTTGCCGGTGTAGGTTCCGCCCAGCCGGTAGTACACCTCACCGATCGCCATGAACGACAGTTTGTTCATTGCGCTGACCGGAAACACGTTCGGCACCGTCAACAGGTGCGGTGCATCGAATTTCAGCGGATTCTTGGCGAGCTTTTTCGGTAGTTGGTCCAGCTTGGCCAGGCTGCCCCGGCTGACGGCGGCCCGACCGAGCTTCGGTGGCGGACTGATCAGGTCGAACCAGGCGCTGGAGTAGGTGTAGTTGCTTTCGCTGCCGTCGAGGTGCACGGCGACTGTTTCGTCGAGGTCCTTGGTGGCGACGCCGTCTGCGATGAAGTACGCCGTCTCGGTGCGCGTCATCGCGATGGTGGCCCGCAAAACGATGCCGGTCAGGCCGTTGCCCCCGACGGTGGCCCAAAACAGCTCGGCGTCTGCGCTGTCGGGGCCGTCGGGAGTGATCGTGCGGATGGTGCCGTCGGCCATCAGCAGGTCCATCGACCGCACATGGCTGCCGAAGCTGCCCGCGCTGTGATGGTTCTTGCCGTGGATGTCGGAAGCGATCGCGCCGCCGACGGTGACTTGGCGGGTTCCCGGCAGCACCGGAACCCACAGCCCGAATGGCAGCGCCGCCCTCATCAGTTGGTCCAGGCTGACGCCGGCGTCGACGTCGACCAACCGGGTGTCGGCGCTGATCGAATGGATGCGGTTGAGCACCGTCATGTCGATCACCAGGCCGCCGCCGTTTTGTGCGTTGTCCCCGTAGGACCGGCCCAGCCCGCGCGCGATCACGCCCCGACCGCCCGAGTCGGCCACCCGGGCCACTGCCTTGGCAATCACCTCGGGATCGGGGGTCGAGAGCACCTGGGCGACCGACGGCGCGGTGCGGCCAAAGCCCATCAGCCGGGTCGGGGTGGTCGGAAAGTCGGCGCTCAACATCGTCAAAGAGGGTACCGCTTGCGCGGTGGGGGTCAGCGGATACGGAAGATTACGACTCGCTGCACGATGAAGTTGATCACCGTGGCGGTGCCCTGTGCGATCACGAATGCGACGACGGCCGCCCACCCCGTGTAGTGCATCAACACCAGGCACAGGTGGTTCAGCCCGACCTGAACCGTGAAGGTGAGGGCGTAGAGAACCATGACCGCGACGAACCGCGCGGTGCTCGGCGCGGCCTGGAAGGTCCACCGGCGGTTGATCAGGTAGGCGGTGATGGTGCCCACCACGAAACTGGTGGCCTTGGACAGGTCGACCTGCACACCCAGGATCTTCCAGAGCACCATGTAGAGGCCGAAGTCGACGACGGCCGCCAGCCCGCCGGTCACGACGAAACGCGTGATCTGCGTGGTCAGACTCAGGCGCGGGCTCGGCGCCGCGGCCTCGGGCTCTGGGGGAAGCATTGGGGGAGTTTAACGGGGGCGGGTGCGCCCCCAAGGCGGCTAACGGGGCAGCTTGACCGCGATCAGGTCGACCTGGCTTTCTCCCTGCGGCGTCAAGTAGGTGACCGTGTCGCCGGCTTTATGCCCGGCCAGAGCCACGCCCAGTGGACTGTGGGCGGTCAACGTCTCGGCCTCGCGGCCGACCGGGGTCTCTTCGACGGTGGAGATCACATGCATCTTGACGACTTCACCGTCGGCAAATCGCAGCGTCACCTCGGTGCCGCCGGGCAGCGTTTCGTCTCCGTCGGAGTGCGAGGGCCCGGCGCGCAGCCTTCGGTCCAATTCATTGATCTTGTCGGCGAGGACAACCAATTCGTCAGCCCGCTGTATCGCCTCAGCCGCGTCGCCGTGATCGCCGATCATGCCGCGGTCGTTTTTGACCTCGGCCTCGAGGAGTTCGCGCCGCTGCCGTAGCCGTTCCAGCTCGGCGGCGAGGTTCTCCCGCGCCGCATCCGCCACTGATTGGGCCTTTTTAGTCACGTCCGTCGACCTTCCGCGGTGCGCCCGGCCTTGTCGCGGCGCGCACCAATTTGCCTGGTGGTGATTCGTGGTGGTCCAGTGTTGCACCACCCGAACTCGGCCGCCACCGAAATTCGGCGAGCGTTTTTTATCGGTTATACACGCGCGCGCCGCAACCGGACGGCGCCATTGTTCGCGCCGCCGGGGAACGTATTACTGGTGTGGCTCGGTGTTCGGGACCAGCGAGCTTTTGTCGTCGTCGTACTCGACGATCTCGCCGCGCAGCGCTTCGAAGATGGCCATGCCCTGCGAAACCAGCCCGGCGGCCACCTGGCCGAGACCTTCGGCGCCATTGAGCACCGTGAGGTTTGCGCTCGCGAGCCCAAGCGCGGCTTTCTCGACGATTTGCGGCAGCTGGTCGATCAGCGCCTTGTCGAGCGCCACTCGGTTGTGCGATGCCGCCGCCTCGGCCTGGATCTTCATCTTCTCGGCGTCGGCGACGGCCATGATCCGGACGCGTTCGGCTTCGGCCTCGGCGGGCTTGACCACTTCGGCGACCAGTTCCTGCTGACGCAGCTCCGCGGCGCGTTCGGCCAGTTCTGTCCGCATCTGTAGCACCTCGCGCTGGGCCTGTGCCTCGGCCAGCGGACCCGCCTGGGCGGCCTGGGCTTGAGCCTTGTCGACCTCGGCCTTGTACTGCGCCTTCACGATCGCGGTCTCACGGGCGAATTCGGCTTGGTTGCGCTGGGACTCCTGCTCGGCTTCGGCGGATTTCTGATTGGCCTGAGCCTGAGCGATCTGTGCCATTTGCTGGATGGCCGCGTTGTGCGGTGCCGACATCGCGTTGATGTAGCCGAGCCCGTCGTCGTCGATGGACTGGATCTGCAGGGCGTCGACGGTGAGCCCGATCCTGGCCATCCCCTCCTTGGAGCCGTCGAGCACCTCAGTGGCCAGTTTCTGACGTTCCCGGATGATCTGCTCGACGGTCATCGAACCGATGATGGAGCGCAGGTGGCCGGCGAAGATCCGGCCGGTGAGGATGGCCATCTGGTCTTGCTCGGACAGAAATCGCTGCGCGGCACTGATGATGCTTTCGGTGTCGTTGCCGACCTTGAAGGCGATCACCGAACGCACATTGAGGGTGATGCCCTGCTGTGTGACGCACTTTTCGGCGACTTCGGACTCGCACATGGCCAGCGTCAGGAATCGAGCCTTACGGAAGAACGGGATGACGAACGCGCCGTGGCCGGTCACGACGCGGAAGGGGGCGGTGCCCTTGCCTTTGGCGCCGGAGATCAGCATCGCCTCGTCCGGCGCGGGCACTTTATAACCGAGCATTGTTGTACTCCTTGTGGTTTCGCTGTTGCGTAGCAGGGGATTTCACTCGTCGTCTGGATCAGCCCAGGTCCTTCCAGGGCTCGACCACCACCGTGCGCCCGCCCCGGAGCTCTACCACCAGGACCTTGCTGCCCTTCGGTAATGGTTCGTCGGACCAGGCCAGGAAGGTCTCCTTGGACCCCCGTACGGTCACCAACACCTCGCCGGCGCCGCGGTCACCGCGCGTTGCCACTACCAGCGTCCCAACACAACCGATTGCCGAGGCGTCGCTCACGATCGCATATTCCTCCATCGGCGGTCCCAACGTCGAGTTTCGGCATCTTTGCGGTTTCGTGCACGCGGTTAGCCTCTGGGCGGTGCCTTGACGGATTCTCAAAGGACTCTTGGCGTAGTCACTAGAGGACTTCTGCGCGCCCGGCGCCAGCCTGATCGATAGTCTTGGCGTGCGTGCGCGTACTCATCACCGGTGTTCCCGGCCATGGACATCTGCTGCCACTTCTCCCGCTGGCTCGTGCGTTTCGGGAGCGGGGACACAGGGTCGCGGTCATGGTGCCGATGTCCTACGTCCCGGTTTTCGGCGACGAGGACATGGACGTACTGGTAGCGGGAGCCGACAGCCCGACGGTGATTGCCGAGGTGCTGCGACGCACTGGCGAGGATGTCAGGGGCGAGTGCACGCGCAGCGCCGTGGTCGAGGCGTTCACCACGGCGCGAAACGACCTGTCGGTCGACGACGCGCTGCCGGTGGTCCGGGATTGGCGGCCCGACCTCGTCGTCCACGATGTGATGGATTTCTTGGGACCGCTTGTCGCGATCGCGTGCGGTGCGCACCGAGTCGGCCACACCTTCGGCTCCGATGTGTCAGCCGACTTCATCCGCGCCTGCACGCAACGGTCTGCATCGGACTACCAGGAACGCGGAATGCGGTGGCAACCGGCCGACTGGGTGGCCGACATCTGCCCGAGCGATTTGCAGGTCCCCGGATGGCAGCCACCCCAGGGATGGCTTCCGCTACGACCGGAACCCCACCGTGCCCCCACCGCGTCAGCCGCGGGAAAACCGCGGCCGTTGACCGGGCACGCCGCGGTGCTGGTGACATTCGGGACTATTTTCACCGATCCGGAGTTGCTCACCCCGGTCATCTCGGACCTGACGGCGAAAGGTCACGGTGTGCGCGTCGCACTCGGTCTCACCGCATCATGCGCCGATTTCGCGGTCGACCGGGACGCCGTTGCCTTCGAAGAGTTCAGGCCCTATGCGGAACTTCTCGACGGAATCGATGTCGTGGTGGGCCACGGCGGTGCGGGGACGAATCTGGGTGCGCTCGCCGCGGGCATTCCTCTAGTGCTGACGCCTCAGGGCGCCGATCAGGGGGGTCAAGCCGAACGTGTCGCCGCGGCGGGGGCCGCGATCTGCGTCGGCCCAGATGCGTTCAGCGCCGAGGCGGTAGGCCGGAAGGTTGCCGAGGTGCTGGAACAGTGCAGTTACCGGGCCGCGGCCCGCAGGATCGCGGGCCAGATCGCGGCGATGCCCTCGACCGACGAGGTTGCCGCGCTGCTGGCGTCCCGGATCGCTGCGGGCTAGACCCAGTAGGGCACCCGGGCGCGGTATTGCCGCATCGCGAGCGCCGCCAGTATCCAGCCGACCACGGTCAGCACCAGCACCACCGCCCAATGCCGCAGCTCCTGGTGGGCGCCCAGCAACGGCGCGCGCACGATGTCGAGATAGTGCAGCAGCGGGTTGAGTTCGACGATGCTCGACCAGCGCCCGGCGCCCTGCTGCCGCAATGTGTCGTCGTTCCAGATGATCGGCGTCATGAAGAACAGCAGCTGCACGATCGAAAACAGCAGGGGACCGATATCGCGGTAGCGGGTTGCCAGGATGCCGAAGCACAGGGACACCCAGATGCAATTGAGCACGATCAACCCCAGCGCCGGAATCACCGAAAGATCGGCCCACGACCACGGTTTGGGAAAGATGATCGCGACGACGAGATAGATGACGATGTTGTGCCCGAACAGGATCATCTGTCGCCACACCAGCCGGTAGACGTGCACGCTCAACGGCGTCGGCAATTGTTTGATCAGTCCCTCGTTGGCGACGAACACGTCGGCGCCTTCCAGGATGGCGGCATTGATCAGGTTCCAGATGATCAGCCCGAGCGTGACGTAGGGCAGGTGCACGGACAGGTCGAGGTGAAACAGCTTCGAATACAGGCCGCCCATCGCGACGGCGGTGGTGCCGGTCGCGATGGTGATCCAGAACGGGCCCAGCACCGAGCGGCGGTAACGCTGCTTGATGTCCTGCCAGCCCAGGTGCAGCCACAGCTCGCGGCGGCGAAATCCGGCGACCAGGTCGCCCCGCGCCCGGGTAAAAGTTCGCGACTGTGCGGCTGCGTCGATGAATGTCACGGGGCTCCTCCAGGCTTGCCGAATTGCTCACGACGTCCCAAGCGGCGCAACCGGATCCAGTCCAGCAGGCCCTTGGGGTCGCGTCGGGATATCAGGAAGAACCAGCCGAACCGGAGCCACTCCTGGACCAGCAGCTTACGCAGACCCGGTTGCGACAACAGGTAGCCGCGATTGCGGTAGGTGTAGAACCGCTTGGTGGGGTTGTCGGGATACTGGGTATGCATGCGGCCACCCAGAATCGGCCGGAACTCGTCGGATCCACAGGGATGCAGGTAGATCGTGTCCAGGCAGGTTCCGAACGGCAGGCCGGAGCGGACCAGCCGGCGGTGCAATTCCACCTCGTCGCCGCGGATGAACAGCCGCAAGTCCGGCACACCGATCGATTCCAGGGTGGACGCCCGGAACAACGCGCCGTTGAACAGCGACGCGATCCCGCTCAACAGGTCTTGCCCGGTTTCGGTGCGCAATTCGCTTGCACGCCTGCGCCATACCAGGCCACGCCGCAACGGGAACGCCAGTAGTTCGGGGTCGTCCATGTTGCACACCATCGGCGACACCTCGGCCAGGCCGTACTTCTCGGCGCAGGCCAGCAGCGTGGCCAGCACCCCGGAGTCCTGCGGGCGACCGTCGTCGTCGGCCAGCCACACCCAATCGGCGCCCTGCGCCAGTGCATGCAGCATGCCGAGTGCGAAACCGCCTGCGCCGCCGAGGTTTCGGTGCGATGGCAAGTAGGTGGTCGAGATCGGCTGGGCGGCAACCAGATCGCGGATCCGGCTATCGGAGCCACCGTCGTTGTCGACGACGATCAGGTGATCGGGCAACCGCGTCTGCGCGCTGAGCATGTCCAGCGACTTGGCGAGTTCTTGCGCGCGCCGGTGGGTGACCACGACGGCGACGATGAATTCACTCATCTCCGGAAGCGCTTTGCGCCAGGGGTTTATCGGCGTCGAGCTGGCCGGTCTCTTCCAGCACCTCACGGACGTGCCGTGCGGCGTCTTCACCCTCGTACGCGCGCACCACGTCTTCGATGCCGCCGGTCTGGCGAATGACCCCGTGGTCGATCCACATCGCGGTCTTACACAGCCGGGCCAGGAATTCGTTGGAATGGCTGGCGAAAACCAGGATTCCGGAACGCTCCACCAGGCCCTGCAACCGCGACTGGGCCTTCTTCAGGAAGTCGGCGTCGACGGCGCCGATGCCCTCGTCGAGCAGCAGGATCTCGGGGTCGATGCTGGTGACCACACCCATCGCCAGCCGGACTCGCATCCCGGTGGAATACGTGCGCAGCGGCATCGACAGGTAATCCCCGAGTTCGGTGAACTCGGCGATCTCGTCGACCTTGGCCAGCATCTGTTTTCGGGTCTGCCCCAGGAACAGGCCGCGGATGATGATGTTCTCGTAGCCGGAGATTTCGGGGTCCATTCCGACGCCGAGGTCGAACACCGGCGCAACCCTGCCGGTGACCTTTGCCCAGCCCCGGGTGGGTTCGTAGATGCCCGAAAGTAGGCGCAGCAGAGTCGATTTCCCGGCCCCGTTATGGCCGACCAGGCCGACTCGGTCGCCCATGTCGAGCGACATGGTGATGTCGCGCAACGCCTCGACGACGACGACGTTGGAGTTGTTGCGCCCGATCGTGCCACCCGCCTTGCCCAGGAAGGCCTTCTTCAGCGAGCGTGACTTGGCGTCGAAGATGGGAAATTCCACCCACGCATTGCTGGTTTCGATATGCGGACCGCGAGGACCGGACACTGACACCTTCTCTTACAGGTACTGCCCGGTGCCCGAGCCCGGTCCGTGGCCTGGCCGCCCGATGCCGGGGGGCAGGGCTCCTTGGCGCATCTGTTCGAGCTGCGCGCGGGCGGCCATCTGCTGGGCGAACAGTGCGGTCTGGATGCCGTGGAACAGCCCCTCGAGCCAGCCGACGAGCTGAGCCTGTGCGATGCGCAGCTCGGCGTCCGACGGCTCGGCGTCCTCGTCGAACGGCAGGGTGAGGCGATCGAGTTCCTCGCGTAATTCCGGGGCCAGACCCTCCTCGAGCTCCCGAATGCTGGTGGCGTGGATCTCGCGCAGTCGCTTGCGGCTGGCGTCGTCCAGCGGTGCGGCCCGCACCTCTTCGAGCAATTGCTTGATCATGGTGCCGATGCGCATCACCTTGGCGGGTTGCTCCACCAGATCGGTCAGCGAGCGTGCATCGGAGTCCTCGTCATCGACCGCCTCGCGAATCGCCATGATTCGCGGATCGATGCCGCCGATGATCTCGACGCCGTCGTCGTCTGGGCCGTTACTCAATCCGGTCACCGTCCTCTAATGCATCTAAGGGCGTGGCGCTGCGGCGTTTCCGCGCCATTCGTAGATCTTGGCGCCGCCGTTGTCGTAGATCAGCGCCCACGACTTCGATTTCTCCAGCGAGACTAGTCCGTCGGGGACGGCGAACCCCCGAACCGTGGGTGTGCTGGTGTAGATGTAGCGAATATTGAGCGCTCTGATCGCCTCAGCCACCTTGGGATCGGAATCGCCGCGGCGGGCGTAGGCCCAGATGATGTAGCGCTCCGGTCCCGGCCCGGTTTGCTGGGGATAGTCGTAGTGGGTCCACAGCGGATGTAAGTCCGCCACCGCGTACATCCAGGCGGTGCCGTCGGTGTTGGCGTTGCCGATCACGGTGTTGTGTGCACCCGGCAGTTTCGACAAATAGGCCATGGCCATCAGGTCGCGCTGATCGATCATCACCGAGTCGTATTTGTCGCCGAACAGCACCAGGTGCCGATAGAGGTAATGCCGCGCGGTGAACACGGTCGTCACCACCAGCAGCACTGCGGTGGCCGAGACCCAGACCGGCGCGGGGAACTCTTTGAACCGGCCGGCGATTCGTTTGGCGATGGCGACCACGAGCGCGACCGCGCCGAACATCGCGACGGCTGCCATCGGTGTCACCAGCATCGTCACCACGGAGGTGAGCCGCCGCGGATCGTTGTAGAAGAACGTGCTGAGTCCTTCGATGGCGGCGCCGAGCGGGTTGTGAAACGGTGCGCCCGAATAGATGGTCGCCACGGTCAGCACCAGCCAGACCGCCACCGGCCACCAGATGCGCTTGTACAGCAGATACGCCAAGCCGAGGTAGACCAGCGCGACGAGGCCGTATTGGGTCGGAAAATCGTTGAGGTGGCGGGTGTGCAGCAGCAGCGCATCGATAACGCCCTGCTTGACGCTCTTGAAGCTGGGGAATGCATGCCCGGCGATGATGTCGGCCTGCTTGAGCACGCCGATGAACTGTGGCGCCAGGATCAGCGCGGTGGGCACCGCCGTGGCGGCCAGAATTCCGACGTCGGCGAGCCGGCCCCGCACCGGATGCCACAACGCATCCAGCAGCCACCAGCCCAACAGGAACAAGATGACGATGAATCCGCCGGTCAGGTGCACCGACAGCACACCCACCAGTGCCAGCACGGCCACCGGGATGCGGTCGCGGTGGCGCAACGTCGAGGTGATCAACAGGAATGTCGGGATCGCGACCCCGTAGGCCGCCAGGTTGGGCATTGCGGCCACCCCGAATTCGACGTAGGGCACCGAGGTGAACGACGCCGACAGTGCGGCCGCGGTGGCCGCGATCGCGGCAGTGCGCCCCGCCGTCGTCACCGGGCGCAGCAGATTCCAGGTCAGCATCGCCGCGCTGGTCGGGAACAGCCAGATCGAGGCCGCCACCGAACTCAGGGTGTAGCCGGTGGTCGGCGCCGCACCGGTGAGCTGGCAGAAGACCGCGGTCAGGGCGTGGAACACCGACGGGTAGTACAGCGCCTGGTGGGTCTCGACGTTGCGCAGCTCGCCCATGTGGGTGGAGGACGCCTGGCCGGTGTCGAGGATGTAGCGCACCTCGTTGGCGTGCCATACCGCATCCCAGGTGCTCGGAACCGACTGCCAATGGGTGAGGCCGCGATAAGCGGCCCACATGATCAGCAGCGTGCCCAGCAGCACACCGGCCGCGACCGTCAACGCGGGCCAACCAGCGATCCCACGCGCCTCGGCGTCGGTGTCGCGGTAGCGGGCGAGGAGCAGCTGCAGACCCGTCGTCACCACACACACGACAGCGAGCGCGGCGAGCGCAGTCCAACCGTTCCAAGGGATTCCGAGCGCACCGAAGGGGAGGATCGCCAGCGCGACCACGCCATAGGTCAGCGCCGGGCCAACTGCGACCGCGATTGGCCACGTCAGCTGGGCGATACGCGCGACGATTGTCCCCGGGGCGATCAGCAAAAACAGTGCGATCAGCGTTCCGAACCAGAGCCCCACTCGACTAGTATGGCTGGCCGGGTGACCTGGCTCGGGAAGCCACCGTCTGGCTGGAACGGCTTGGACCTTTCTAGGCACTCGCTACCGTCACAATTTCGCGGAGTAGCGGAAGCTCTAAGGTGGCTGGCATGGCTTATGACGTCGCCCGGGTGCGCGGACTGCATCCGTCTCTGGGTGACGGATGGGTGCACTTCGACGCGCCGACCGGGATGCTGATTCCCGATTCCGTGGCGACCACGGTCTCCACCGCGTTCCGCAGATCCGGTGCGACCGCTGTGGGTTCGCACCCGTCGGCGCAGCGCAGCGCGGCCGTGCTGGATGCGGCACGGGCGGCGGTGGCGGATCTTTTCAACGCCGACCCGGCGGGCATCGTGCTGGGCGCCGATCGTGCGATCCTGCTGGCCTCACTGGCCGAAGCGTCATCCTCGCGGGCCGGCCTGGGGTACGAGGTGATCGTCAGCCGGTTGGACGACGAGGCGAACATCGCCCCATGGTTGCGGGCGGCACACCGCTACGGCGCCAAGGTGAAGTGGGCCGAGGTCGACATCGAGAACGGTGAGTTGCCGACGTGGCAGTGGGAGAGCCTGATCGGGAAATCGACGCGGCTGGTGGCGCTCACCTCGGCGTCGGGAACACTGGGCACGGTCACCGATCTGCGGGCGATGACCAAGCTGGTGCACGACGTCGGCGGCGTGGTGATCGTCGATCACTCCGCGGCCGCGCCCTACCGGTTGCTCGACGTCAAAGAGACCGAAGTCGACGTGGTTGCGGTGAACGCGACGGGGTGGGGCGGCCCGCCGATCGGTGCGATCGTGTTTCGCGATCCTGCGCTGATCAACACGTTCAGCTCGGTCTCAACCGAT
Source organism: Mycobacterium sp. Dal123C01 (assembly GCF_052566995.1). Classification (NCBI taxonomy): domain Bacteria; kingdom Bacillati; phylum Actinomycetota; class Actinomycetes; order Mycobacteriales; family Mycobacteriaceae; genus Mycobacterium; species Mycobacterium sp. Dal123C01. Next base: position 1,458,246 of record NZ_CP199580.1, read on the forward strand.
CCCAACGCCACCGGCCCGGCGCGCCTCGAGCTGGGCGGACATCAGTTCGGTCTGCTGGCCGGCGCCGTTGCCAGCATCGAATACCTTGCGGCATTGGATGAGTCGGCTCGCGGCAGCCGGCGCGAACGGCTGTCGGTGTCGATGCAGTCCGCTGCCTCGTATCTGAACCGGATCTTCGACTACCTGATGGTCTCGTTGCGGTCGTTGCCGTTGACGATGCTGATCGGTCGCCCGGAGGTGCGGATACCGGTCGTCAGCTTCGCGTTGCAGGGCGTGCCCGCCGAGCGGGTCGTGCAGCGCCTGGCGGACAACGGAATCCTCGCGATCTCCAACGAGAATTCGCGCGTGCTCGACGCGCTGGGCGCCAACGAGGTTGGCGGCGCGGTGACCGTCGGGCTGGCGCATTACTCGACGACGGCCGAAGTCGATCAGCTGGTGCGTGCGCTGGCGTCGTTGGGCTAATCCGCTCCGCTCGCCTCGCGCTCCGGCTCGAGTGTGCGCTCAGGGCGTTGAGTGTGCGTCCATGGCTTTGGCTGTGCGCTCAGGGCGGAGGCACGCCGAGAATGCCGCCCCCAGCGCACACTGAAAACCCTGAGCGCACACCGAAAGTCTTGAGCGCACACTCGACGGTCGCTAGACGGCCAGGACGATCTTCCCGTGCACTTCCCCCGACACCAGCTTCTGGTGTGCTTGCGCCGCCTGCTGAATTGGCATGTGCGCGCCGATGATCGGCCGGACCCGCCCGTCAGCGATCATCGGCCACACCGACGCCGTCACCGCTGCCACGATCTCGCCCTTGCTGTTCGGGCCGGTCACCTTCCGGCCGCGCAGTGTGGTGCCGATGACGTGTGCTCGCTTGGCCAGCAGCTTGCCGATGTTGAGCTCGCCCTTGAGACCGCCCTGCATACCGATGATGACCAGCTGGCCGTCGGTGGCCAGAGCGTCGAGATTGCGGTCCAGATAGGAGGCGCCCATGATGTCGAAGATCACGTCGGCGCCGCCGGTTTCGCGCAGCCGCTCGACGAAATCCTCGTCGTGATAGTTGATGGTGATTTCGGCGCCCAGGTCGCGGCAGGTGTCCAGCTTGGCCGCCGAACCGGCGGTGACCGCCACCCGGGCGCCCAACGCCCGCGCGATCTGAATCGCGTGGGTCCCGATGCCGCTGGCCCCGCCGTGCATCAGCAGTAGCTGGCCCTTGCTCAGGTGGGCGGTCAGCACCAGGTTCGACCACACCGTGCAGGCCACCTCGGGTAGCCCGGCTGCGTCCTGCAGCTCGACTCCGTCGGGAATGGGCAGGATCTGAGCGGCGGGAACCGCGACGTATTCGGCGTATCCGCCGCCGGCCAGTAACGCGCAAACGTCTTGTCCGACGGCCCATTCCGTGACACCGTCGCCCGCTTCGGCGACGACGCCGGACACCTCCATGCCGATGATGTCGCTGGCTCCCGGCGGTGGCGGATACTTACCGGCGGCCTGCAGCACATCGGCGCGGTTGACACCGGCCGCGGCGACTTTGATCAGCACCTCGCCGGGTCCGGCGGAGACATCGGGGACCTCTTGCCAGATGAGTTGGTCGGAAGATTCGGCGACGATTGCGCGCATGCTCGCCACGCTACTACCGGGAATACGGGCCTCCGGCGACCAGGCGGTCACCGCTACCCTTATCAGCGGTGGCGTGGCAGAGCGGCCTAATGCACTCGCCTTGAAAGCGAGAGACGGCTAAAACCGTCCGGGGGTTCAAATCCCTCCGCCACCGCAGTATCAGCGGCGCGTTTGCCACGGTTCCAAGCGAAGTACCGCGGCGATACCGTCTGCCGGGGCAATCCGCTCATCGGTGCGGACCAGCGATGCTCCACCGGATATCGCCAACATCGGCAATACCTCATCAGCGCGCAGCGTCTTGGCGGAAGCAGCGTCATGCTCCGATAGCGCGCGGCAATTCGGAGCAACAGTGGTCAAGCCTGCGTCGGCGACCACCGTGGCGTCATCGATCTCGCCGATGATCATGGTGTCGACTGTTCCCTGACGCAGCGCCGAGCACACGGCGTCGAGCCCTTCGGCGGCCAGCCCGGACCGCCGGCCGATTTCCGCAGTGAAGCGCTCCGTCGCGTTGTCCATCACACTGAGCCGTTGCCGTACCAGCAGGGTGTCAATGGCCCGTTGAATCTCCACGAAGTCGTATCCGCCGCGCCGAGCGCCGAGCGGCAGTGCCACCGCCCGCCCACGAAGCCTGTCGGGCAGCGCCGCCAGCAAATCTCTCCGCAAACGCGCGTCGCCCACCACGAACATCGCGTCGTGCGACTCGTGATCAGCGAGTTCGCCGACGCGATCGGCAACGGCGCGCATCGTCAGGTCGCCGTATTCGTAAGCTTCGACTCCGCGTGCCTCACTCGCGCCGCCGTGGCCGGCCTTAACCGTCTCCGACCTCCGTGCGTGATCGGCGTGGCTGGTGATGAGAGCCCCGCTCGCGTCGACCACCACCAGGAGATAGTGCGGGTGCTCGAAGCCGTATTCGAGGATCGGAACGATGTAGGGCAACTCGGACACCCGTATGACCGGCTCGGCGGCCGGCCAGAGCAAGTGCTCGTTGAGTAGGACACCGGTGGCACCTGCGACCACCGCGCGTCCACTGCGGCCGACCGGCAGGCGCACGTCATTGACGGCGTGTTGGATTTCGGCGGCAACCGAATCGTCGGCTCCCAGCTGCTTCAGTTGATCGCGCAACGCCGGCCAGTCGAGGTCGACCTGAGCACCGATCTCGTCGGCGTCGTCCGAGTCCGCGAAATACACCGAGGCGAAGGGCCCCGGCGTATCCAGCAGTTGCCGGAACCGGCCGGTATTCATAGCGCTTAGGTTGCCCGTCGCGATGAGTTGCAAAACACGTTTGACCGCGCTCGCCCCCGATGTGCCTGGTGAGGCGGTGTTGTGACCGCCGGGTTCCTAACCGGTCGGGATCTGCGACGCGATGGTGTCCATCAGCGCGGTGTAGCGGCGCAGTTCGGGATCGCGGCCGGGTTTGCCGCTGCTGATCAGACCGGCGGACAGGCTGCGCTCGGGGTCGGCCCACATCGCAATGTTGCTGAGACCGAGATTGCCGAATGCGGCCGGTGCGTTGTGCCCGAACGGCCCCCATCGGTTCGTGCCGAGGATGAATCCCGTGCCCCAGCGGGCCGGCATCAGACCCACCGCGAAATCTGGCCGTAAGCGCCGGGATTCGGCGACTGCGCCCCGCAACGTTTCCGCCTGCAGTACCCGCACACCATCGAGTTCGCCATAACGGCGCCAGATTTCGGCGAAGCGTGACATCTCGTTGGCGGTCGAGATCGTGTTCGATGACGGGATCACGGTGGTCAGATATCCCCGGGTGTTCGTGTAGGGGATCATCTCGTGCACAGTTCCGCCGATCGCCTTGCGGAAGATCTGGGCGATCACGGGCGGCAATGGCCTGCCGGTGGGGTGACTCGGCGCGACTAGCGGGACGTCTTCGTTGTCGACGCCGAAGTTGGTCCACCGGAACGCCAGCGGGTCGAGGATCTCGGTGGCCAGGATCTCGCGGATGTCTTTACCGGCGGCCGCGTAGACGATCTCGCGCATCAGCGGGCCCCAGGTCAGCGCGTGGTAGATGTGCACCAGCCCCGGGCGGTACAGCGGTCGCAGCTTGGCGAGCTGCTCCTGGGCGTACTCGTGGTCGTCGGCGCGTTTCAGGTCCGGCTTGGGCCCCGTCGCAAACGGGACACCGGCGCTGTGGGTCAGCACATGCCGGATCGTGGTGCGGTCCTTGCCGTGACTGGTGTAGCTGGGTAGGTAGTCGCAGACGCGGTCGTCGAGGGAGAAGACGCCGCGTTCGACGAGCATGTGCACCACGGTCGCGGTGATGCCCTTGGACGCCGAGTACACGCAGAATGGGGTGTCCGTCGTGACGGGGACCTTCTCGGCGTCGGGCGCGTCGGTGGGCGCATTGCCCCAGCCGTGTCCGATGGCACGGTTGAGCACGACGCGGCCACGGTGCCGGATGCACAACTGGATCGCCGGGTGCATGCCCGCCTGGTACCAGTGGCGCGCGGCCTGCCAGATTCGTTCGACGGCAGCGCTGTCGATTTCGGCGCGGTCCTCGTCGCCGATCGCCGTCACGGAGTCCAGGTCGGTCGGCACACGAACTTTGCCGTCTTGAGTAGCGTCCCCCACCCCCGCGAGGGTACGTGGCGTCCGGGCTACTCCCCGGTGAACTGCGGCGGGCGCTTGGCGAACGTCGCCTGAATGCCTTCGGTCAGGTCCTTGGACGGTAGGAAGGCGGAGTTCCAGGCGGCGACGTAGCGCAGGCTCTCCGATACCGCCGCGATGCGCTGCTGGTCGAGCACGTCCTTCACGCCGTAGACGGCCAGCGGCGGGTTGGCGGCGATTTCGGCCGCGGTGGCGTGGGCGGCGGCCAGCGAGGCCTCGGCGTCGGCGTACACGTCGTTGACCAGGCCGATTTTCTCGGCGCGGGCCGCGTCGATGTCCTTGCCCGTCAGCGCCAGCTCGCGCAGCTGGCCGTCGTTCAGGATCAGCGGCAAGCGGGCCAGGCTGCCGACGTCGGCGACGATCGCGAGTTTGACTTCGCGGATCGAGAACTTGGCATCGGCGCTGGCATAGCGGATGTCGACCGCGGAGATCAGGTCGACGCCACCGCCGATGCACCAGCCGTGCACTGAGGCGATGGTCGGGGTGCGGCAGTCGGCGATCGCGGTGATTGCACCCTGCATCCGCCGCAGCTCGGTGTGGAAATCCGTGCGCGGGCGGGCCAACGCGCCCTCGGCCATCAACGGCGCGAACGTGCCACCCATCGCGGGCAGGTCCAGGCCGTAGCTGAAGTTCTTGCCCGACCCGGTGATGACGATGGCGCGGACTTCACGGTCGGCGTCCAGCGTCCCGAACACGTCCGGCATCTCCGCCCAGAAGGCGGGCCCCATCGCGTTGCCCTTACCGGGTCCGATCAGCGTCACTTGCGCAACGTGGTCTTTGATCTCGACGGTGACGGATTCGTATGTATCGCCCATATCGAGACCGTAGCGTGGCGAATATGCCTCGTGATTTGCGACCCGGGCCAGATTCTCCGCCGGCCGACGAGCTGCAAGGCGCCGAAGACACACTCGGGGTGCTGCAGCACGTCCTGCACACCATCGCCGGCGACGACATGTCCCGGCAGACCCCTTGTACCGACTACGACGTGACCCGGTTGACCGAGCATCTGCTGAAATCGATCTCCGGTATCGGCGGCATGGCGGGCGCGCAGTTCCCAGACCGCGACCCAGGCGATTCAGTGGAACGGCAGATCATCGCCGCGGCCCGGCCGGCCTTGGATGCGTGGCACCATCGCGGTCTGGACGGCAACGTGCCATTCGGCAAGAGCGAGATGCCCGCCAAGGCGGCGTGTGGCATCTTCTCGATCGAATTCCTGGTCCACGCTTGGGACTACGCGGTAGCCGTGGGACGCGACGTCGACGCCCCGGAACCGCTGGCCGAGTATGTGCTGGACTTGGCGCACAACACCATCCGGCCGGAACTCCGTGGCGCCGCCGGGTTCGACGACCCGGTCGACGTGCCCGCGGATGCGAGCGCCTTGGAACAGCTCGTCGCGTTCACCGGCCGCAATCCAGCGGGCTAGTCGCCCGCTCGCCCCACTCGCCGCTTCGAGTGTGCACTCAGGACTTTCAGTGTGCGTCCATGGCGGGATTTCCGCGGTTTTCCCGCCCTGAGCGCACACTCGAAACCGCCAGCGCACGCTCGAAGCCCGGGAGCTACACGCGTTCCAGGTAGAAGTAGTAATAGCGGCCGCCGTCCAGGACGCCCTTGCCGTTCATGATGCCCATCACGGCGTCGTCGTCGACCGTCTTGAAGTGATCGTGCACGGGCTGGCCGTCGTAGACCATCGTGGCAGTGACTTCGCCGCGGAATTCCTCGAGCCACAGGCTCGCCTCGCCCTTGCCCATCTCCTTGTTGGAGAACTTGTTGCCATCGGCGTCCAGGCAGACCAGCGGCTGGACGTCGCTGACCGACTTGAAGTTCTTGCCGAACCACCGGGCCTTCTCCAGCAGCGGGTTCATCATGTGGCCGGTGAAAAAGTCGCCGCCTTTCCACTCGCCGATCATGCCCTCGATCGTCGCCGGCTCAAGGCTGGCCCAAAAATCGTCGAGCTCGGCGTCGTCGATCTGGCCGCCGCGTTCCTTGAACTCATCGAACTTCTTGCGGGCAAGGCTCATTCGTCAGACCTCCGAGTGATCCAGTCGCGGGCAAATGCCAGCAGGGCATCGTTTTCTTTCGGTGCGCCGATCGAGACGCGCACCCCGTCGTCGCCGTACGGCCGAAGCACGATCCCCGCGGCGGCCGCCTGCGTGACGAAATCCTGGGTGCGTGGCCCTAATGGCAACCAGACGAAGTTGGCCTGCGACGGCGGCAGCGTGAAGCCGGCGGCTCGCAACTCGGCGCTCACCCGGGTGCGCGCGGCGACCAGGGCGTCGGTGCGGGCCAACAACTCGTCGGCAGCGTCCAGCGACGCGATGGCGGCGGCCTGCGAGATGTTCGTCACCGAGAACGGCACGAAGACCTGGTCCAAAGCGGTGATCAACTTCGGAGGACCGACCGCATAGCCGACGCGCAGGCCCGCCAGCCCGTATGCCTTCGAAAAGGTCCGCAGCACAACGACATTGCTGCGGCTCCGGACCAGTCCCAAACTGTCGGGCAACATGCCGTCACGGATGTATTCGACGTAGGCCTCGTCGATGGCGATCACGATGTGCGGCGGAACAGCCTCGACGAAGCGGGCCAGCGCGTCCGGGTCGACGACCGTGGAGGTCGGGTTGTTGGGGTTGCAGACGAAGATCAGCCGGGTGTGTTCGGTGATCGCGGCAAGCATCGCGTAGAGGTCGAAGGTGTGGTCGGTCAGCGGCACCTTGACGGGCGTCGCGCCGGCGACCTGGACTTGCGGCGGATAGAGCTCGAAGCTGCGCCACCCGAAGACCACCTCGTCGCCGGCCGATGCGGTGATCTGAACGAGCTGCTGGCACAGGCTGACCGAGCCGGCGCCGACGGCGACGTGCTCGGGCTCGAAACCGGAACCCAGATGCTTGGCGAGTGCCGCCTTGAGTTGCACGCAACCGTTGTCCGGGTAGCGGTTGATGATGTCGGCGGCTTGCTCGATGGACGCGCGAACACTGGGCAGCGGGCCGAACACCGTCTCGTTGCTGGCCAGTTTCATCGAACCCGGCACCGTCTTGCCGGGAACATAAACTGGCAGCCCAGCCAGCTCTGGCCGTAGGCGGGCAGTCACTTCGACAGCATATGTTGCCGCTGTGTACGCTATGCCTCCGGCGGTTCGGGGACTCCCGGATGGTGTCGGGTAACCTCAGAAAGTCCAAAGGGAGGCGTGCCAGAGCGGCCGAATGGGACTCACTGCTAATGAGTTGTCCCCTTACCGGGGACCGGAGGTTCAAATCCTCTCGCCTCCGCCAAAGGACATAACTGAAGACTGGCGCCCGTAGCTCAACGGATAGAGCATCTGACTACGGATCAGAAGGTTGGGGGTTCGAATCCCTTCGGGCGCACTCACTGCCAGCGCAGACACTCCCTGACAACCGTCGCCACCGTGCAGCGCGCTACCGCGTCAATGCCCTTCTCCGCGCGGTTGGTTTGCTACAAAACACCGCACTCGGGTAGCGGCATCGTTCGGCTTGACTCCCATCTCCACCAACCTCTGAACTATTTGGTCGGGAGGCACGGCTCCGTCGAGATCCGTCGAGATCACGTGAGCGCTGGGAAACCAAAATTCTGCATCTACCCCCGGCGGTGGGGGCTTCGTGTCGCCCCCTACGCAACTCACGTAACCACTGATGCCAGTGTCAGCGTGCGCAGACGGCGCCCCGGTCAGCACGACTGGGGCGATGAGCAGGACGGGGACGGCCATGCTGACCGCCGCAGCGACATAGATGGAACGCATGCTCACAAATTATCAGCTACCACGATCGATAACCGCACTTCAGCCGTTTGCTGGCCGATTGGCAGAATCCGCCGGAGCTACCGGGGGTGTTCGCCCGCGAAACTGACTTTCAATCCCCGCCGCCCACTCATTGAATTGAGGGTCAGGCGTCGCCGTCGGCGGCGTCCGTCTCCGTGGACTTGTCCGGCATCGGCCCAACCGTCGCGATCATCGGGACGCGCAGCGTCTTGCCGCCGGCGATCGGCACGTGGACCGAGAAGAACACGATCTTCAGCTCCAGGCTCACCTGCCGCATGGGCTGGGCGTACAGGTCGAAGCGCATTTCCCGTAACCGCGCCAGGCCGCGTTCGAGCCGACTCATGCGCTTGACCCTAGTTGCTCGGGTTGGCGGACCGCTATGGGCGTGGATCGAACGGCCGGCGCGTCGGCACGGTCACCGTTTGGGTGACGGTGCTGGTCTCCGTGCTCGGCGACACGGTGACAGTGCTCGGTGGGACCGTCGTCGTGGGGGTGTCGGTGCTCGGCGGTGGGGCCGCTTCGGTCACCGTCTGAGTCGGCTCGCCGCCGCCGCCTCCGGGTGGGTGGTGCCGAGGCGGCGCCACGGCACTGGTGGTGACCGCTGTCGTGGGGGAAGGCGTGGGGGCCGTCGTTGTCGTCGGACTCGGCGCGGGCGAACTGCTGACCAGGGTGACGATCGCGTAAATCGCCAAGCCGAGCACGATCACCCCCACTGCGCCCGCCGCGACCAGCGCTATCGGGCGGCGGTACCACGGCGTCGGGGGCTCCGGTTCGGGCCCCGGGTCGTAACCGCCGTAGCGGGCCGCCGCCGTCGGCTCGGAGTAGTAGTCGGGTTCCTCTGGGGGTAAGGAGGCACGTCAGCAGATGCTAATCCGGTCAGGACTCGTCGGCGATGTGGGTCAGCGCCCGCTCGAACAGGTGGACCGTGGCCGCGTGGAGTTGATCGCCGACCTCCTTCTCGGCCTTGCCGGCACACGCCCGAGCCAGCGTGCCCTCGATGACGATGCCCAGCTTGAAGCAGGCCAGCACGGTGTACCAGGTGATGTGCGACAGGTCGCGGGTGGTGTTGGCGGCGTAGCGCTGGAACAGCTCGTCGGTGGCGGCCAACCCGTCCTGACCACCCAGCGCATGGCTGAACACACTGGACCCGTCCGGCTGACGCCACGTGGCCAGCAGCCAGCCCAGGTCCAGCAGCGGGTCACCGATCGTGCACATCTCCCAGTCGACGATCGCGACGACGTCCGGCCCCGTACGGGAGAACATCACGTTGGCGGCGTGATAGTCGCCGTGCATGATGCCCGGTGTCCAGGTCGTCGGCCGGTGGCGTTCCAGCCAGGCCGCCACTTCCTCGATCCCCGGGATCTGCGGCCCGGGGTAACCGTCGTACTCGCTGTAGGAGTCCAGCTCCGACAGCCAGCGCGGCACCTGGCGTTCCAGGAAGCCATCCGGCTTGCCGAAATCGGCGAGACCCACCGCGACGTGGTCAACGGCACCCAGCTTCGCCAGGGCGTCGGCCATCGATAGGCCCATGCCGTGCTGCACGCTGGGATCGCCCGCGTGCAGCGGCGGCAGTCCCTCGCCGGCGTTGAATCCGTCGACCGGGTCCATCAGGTAGAAGACGGCCTCGCCGAGCACACTCAGGTCCTCGCAGGCGGCGATCAGGTGTGGGTGTGGCACGTCGGAACCGGCCAGCGCCGCAAGGACTTTGGTTTCTCGCAGGATCACGTTGTTGCTGCGCGGGCGCAGGTGTCGTGGTCCTCGCCGCAATACATAGGACCGCCCGGACCTGGTGAACCGCAGCATCACGTTCTGCGTTCCGCCTGTCACGGCGGAAACCTCCTGCAGCGGGCCCTCGCCCAGACCCTGCTCGGACATCCATTCCGCGACGGCGTTCAAGTCCACGTGCTCCACGTGGTGAGAGCCTAATGGGACCCGAGCAACGCGTTTTAGCTAGGCGCTCAGATTATTCGCGGCCTCACGCACCGCAGCACCGAACGCGGCTTCGGATTCCTCGGTCAGGCGACTCATCGGAAGATTCACGCTGAGACTCGCGATCGGCTTCTCGTCAGCTCCCATGATGGCTGCGGCGACACAACCGACGTCGGACCGCCATTCCCCGCGATTGACGGCGAATCCCCGTTCGCGGATCGCGGCCAGCTGGGCGCACAGCTCATCTCGGTCGGTGATCGTCGTATCGGTGTATCGCGGTAGCTCATCGGGGACCAGTTGCGCGACAACCTCGGGACTGCTGTGGGCAAGTACCGCCTTGCCGTTGCCCGACGCATGCATGGGGAGTGCGTGCCCTAACGCCATGCTGGTGCGTACCGGCTTGTCCGTCTCCAGCCGCTCGATCAGGACCATCTTGCCGCCATCGGGAACGGTCAAGTGGACGGTTTCTTCGGTGCGCCGGCGCAGCTTTTCCATGATCGGCACGGCCGCGCCGCGCAAATCCAGATCGCCGCTGCTACGACCGCCGACCGTGAGTGCTTTTTTGGTCATCATCCACCGGGTAACCTCGCCCGGCGCTGGGCGAATCCAGCCGGCTGTGTTGAGCGTGACCAACGCGCGCTGCACCGAACTCTTCGGCATGTCCAGGGCACGAGCTAACTCGCCGACGCCGATCGGCTGCCTCGATGCGACCTCTTCCAGCACGTGGAGCGTGTTCAGGACGTTTTGCAATGTCTTGACTCCTCGAAAGCGGCTGCCTACCATCACCGGACCTTTTCTCGGCACATTGTGCCATGTCACGGCACAGGATGGGAGGTTGGACTAATGACCACGCACAGTGGACGACATTTCCTGCAGATCCCCGGACCGACCAACGTCCCCGATCGGGTGCTACGCGCCATCGCGCAACCCACCATCGACCACCGCGGACCGGACTTCGCCGAGCTAGCCCGAGACGTCGCGCAACGACTCAAACCGGTGTTCGGCACCACCGGTCCGGTCGTCATCTATCCCTCGTCCGGTACTGGGGCGTGGGAAGCGGCGCTGGTCAACACCCTTTCGCCCGGCGACCGCGTGCTGGTGTTCGAAACGGGTCATTTCGCCAGCCTGTGGCGAGACATGGCGGAACGCCTCGGGCTGGTTATCGAATCCGTTTCAGCGGACTGGCGGCGGGGTGTCGATCCGGCGGTCGTCGCCGAACGACTCGCAGCTGACGCGACACATGGCATCGCCGCGGTGATGGTCGTTCACAACGAAACATCAACTGGCGTCGCCAGCCGGATACCTGAGATCCGGACAGCCATCGATGAAGCGGGTCATCCCGGGCTGCTGTTGGTCGACACGATCTCCTCGCTGGGATCCATGGACTACCGGCATGACGACTGGGGCGTGGATGTAACAATCGGCGGCTCGCAGAAGGGGCTGATGCTGCCCCCTGGCCTGAGTTTTAACGCCATCAGCGAGAAAGCGCTCGCAGCCGCGGCCACGGCGCGCCTGCCGAAGTCCTACTGGGACTGGATGCCGATCATCGAAGCCAACGAGCGCGGTTTTTTCCCGTACACGCCGGCCACCAACCTGCTCTACGGCCTCCAGGAAGCGTTGCTGCTCTTGGAGGAAGAGGGGCTGCCCAACGTGTTCGCACGGCACGACCGGCATGCCGAAGCGACCAGGGCAGCCGTGCGCGGCTGGGGCCTCGAGGTCCTGTGCGTCGATGAGCGCGAGTACTCCAGTTCGCTGACCGCCGTTTTACTTGGCGCCGAACACGATGCCGACAAGGTCCGCCAGATCATCCTGGACCGTTTCGACATGTCTCTGGGGACTGGCCTGGGCAAGCTCGCCGGGCGCGTGTTCCGGATCGGCCACCTCGGCGCGTTCAACGACTTAATGCTGGCCGGAACGCTTTCCGGCGTTCAGATGGGGCTCGAATTGGCCGGGGTAACCGTCGATCCCGCCGGCATGCAAGCCGCGTTGCAGGTATTGCGCGCTGAATGAGAACCGAGGACTTCCGCCAATAAAAGGACACCGGCGCCCACCCGGCGGCCGTGGACAAGGAGGTAGGTCGTGTTGATTGAGCGTGCTCCTCGTCGCCTGTCGGACATGAAGCGGTGGACCTGGATCTTGCCGGTGATCGTTTTCGTCTACGTCATCTGTTACATCGACCGAACGAACATCAGTTTTGCGCTGCCCCATCTCAAGACAGACATGCATCTGACTGGGGCGCAGCAGGGTCTCGCGAGCGGCATCTTCTTCTGGGGCTATCTGTTGCTGCAGATCCCGGGTGGATATGTTGCCGAGCGGTGGAGCGCGAAACGGTGGGTCGCGATCCTCCTCGTGCTGTGGAGTGTGGCCGCCATGGCCTCCGGATTCACCCACACCTTCGGCCAGCTGATCCTGGCCCGTTTCCTGCTCGGGGTGGCCGAGGGCGGCGTGCAACCGGCGTTGATGACCACCATCCGGTCCTGGTTTCCGTTCGCCGAACGTAGCCGGGCATACGCGGTGTTCAAGCTGTACACGCCCATCGCGGCGATAATCGCCGCCCCATTCTCCGGCATCATCCTGACCTACGCGGACTGGCGCTGGATGTTCATCATCCAGGGCGGTGCCCCCTTGATTGTCGGGCTCATCGCGTGGCTGGCCGTGGTCCGCGACACGCCCGCCAAAGCGGCTTGGCTATCGGAGACGGAACGCAATTTCATCGAGAGTTCTCGTATCGCGGAAGGTGAGCCGCTCCAGCAACGAGGGACGTTCAAAGGCGCATTCACGAGCCGGATCGTGTGGCGGTTCGCCCTCATTTACACGTTGACCCAAATGGGCTTGCTCGGCCTCACATTGTGGCTGCCGAGCGTGCTCAAGAAAGCGTTCCACACCGACATGCAGGTGGGTTTCGTCGCAATGCTGCCCCAGATCGCCGCCGGCATCGCCATCATTGCCGTCGGCCGGTCCGCGGACCGCCGGGGGAGGCACGTCGCCCACATGGCCGGGGTGCTTGCTTGTGCAGCGGTGATTCTCGCTGGTGCGAGCCTGATTTCGGCGCACCAGAAGTGGCTTGTACTCGTGGCGATGATCCTCGGTACGGCGGCGTCGATCGCCTGGTATGGGCCGTTCTGGGCGACGGTCACCAAGCTTGTCCCCGCGGCAGCGGCCGGCGCGGGGATAGGCCTCATTAACGGCGTCGGCAACCTGGGCAGCTTCTTCGGGCCTTACCTCGGCGGCTGGCTCAGCGACCTCGACGGTGGCGGATATGTGCTCACCCAGGTGTTCTTCGGCGTGGTCTTCGCGGCCGCGGGGCTGCTCGTCTTGACGTTGAACAAGCCTCTGCGCGAGGCGGCGAACCTCGAATCGCTCGAAAGGACTAGTGATGACCTTCGCGTCTGATACGGCCGCGACTGATCGTTCGGGTGTCGCCCGGGACCTTGAACACACGCTCCGCGCGACGGTAGGCGGCGAGGTCTCCTTCGATGACTACACCCGTCATCTTTTCTCGCGTGACGCCAGCATGTACTCGATAACACCGCTGGGAGTGGTGTTTCCCCGTCATGCCGACGACGTCGCCGCGGCGGTGAAGGCAGCCAGTGAGCTCGGCGTGCCGATCGTGGCCCGGGGCGCGGGAACGAGTCTGGCCGGCCAGACTGTGGGACCCGGACTGGTGCTCGACATGTCCCGGCACATGAATCGCATCGTGGAACTCGACCCGGTTGCGCGCACAGCGGTCGTGGAGGCCGGGGTGGTGCAGGATCAGCTCAATCAGGCCGCCGCCGCCCACGGACTGATGTTCGGCCCGGACACCTCAACGAGCAACCGGGCCACGATCGGCGGCATGATCGGCAACAATTCCGCAGGAAGCGGCTCTTTGACGTACGGCATGACGATCGATCACGTGCGGGCACTGGACGTCGTGCTGTCCGACGGTTCGCGCGCCCGGCTGGAACCCGTCGACGAGGTCGAGCGGAAACGCCGTGCGGCCGCCGAGACGCTGGAGGGCAGCATCTACCGTGCGCTTTCGCAGCTGGTCATCGGTAACGAGGAGATCGTCCGGGCCGGGATGCCGGCGTTCTGGCGCCGCGCGTGTGGCTACCGGCTTGAGCGCCTGGTCGGCTTTGGCGAAGACAACCCGTTCGATCTGGCCAAGTTCGTGGTGGGTGCCGAGGGCACCCTGGTGATAGTCACCCAGGCTCTGGTGGACCTGGTGCCCAAGCCCGCGAGCACGATTTACGCCGTCGGCCACTTCGCCGACACCGCGAGCGCAATCGCGGCCACCACTGACGCGTTGAGCTGCGAACCGTACCAGGTCGAGCTCCTAGATCGCACGATCTTGGAGCTGTCTCGACAGAACATCGAATACGCCGAGTTGGGGAAGATCCTCGTCGGCGGCCCGGGAGCGCTGCTATTCGTTTCGTTCGCCGGCGACGGTGCGGCGCAGCAGATTACGAAGCTCGAACGCCTGGAGAACCTGTGGCGGCAAAACGGGCATGGCTATCACACCCTGCGCGCGGTCACTCCCGCCGATCAAGGGGCGTTGCTCAAAGTCCGCAAGGCCGGCCTGGGGCTGCTGATGGCCGCCAGCGAGGGCACCCGTCGCCCGCTCGCCTTTGTGGAAGACACCGCGGTCGATCCGGCTCAGCTGCCCGAATACACCAAGCGCTTCAAGGAAATCCTCGACGAACACCAGCTGAAGGCGGGCTTCTACGGCCACTGCTCGGTGGGTTGCCTGCACATCCGCCCATTCGTAGACCTCACCAAGCCCGACGAGGTGGTCAAGATGCGCACCGTCGCCGAAGCAGTCAAGAAACTTGTCGCTGAGTTCGGCGGAGTGAATTCGAGCGAACATGGCGACGGCCTCGCCCGCAGCGAGTTCAACAGGGAAATATTCGGCGATGACCTGTACGAACTGATGCGCACCGTCAAGCGCATTTTCGACCCGGGCAATGTATTGAACCCGGGCAAAATCGTCGACGCGCCGCCGATGACCGAGAACCTGCGCGACCGCGACGCGCTGCCGCCCGCCCCGCCCCTGACGACGGCGTTGCGGTTCGAGGTTGTCGGCGGAATGCGCGGTGCCGCTGATCGCTGCATGAACATCGGCCTGTGCCGCAAGTCGATTTCGGGCGTGATGTGCCCGTCCTACATCGCCACCAACAACGAGGAGCACGCCACTCGCGGTCGGGCGAACGCGCTGGTAAAAGCACTATCCGAACCGGATCCCCACGCCGCCTTGGGTGGTGAACGGCTGCACGAGATCCTCGACCTGTGCCTGATGTGCAAGGCCTGCAAGAGCGAATGCCCGATGAGCGTCGACATGGCCTCACTCAAGGCCGAGACCCTCGCGCATCACCACGACATCCATGGTGTCCCGCTGCGCTCGCGCATCTTCGGCTCGATCCGACTCCTCAACCGGATCGGTTCAACAACCGCGCCGCTCTCGAACCTGCCCGGGCGGGCCCGGTTCGTGCGCCGGATCATGGACCGCGCCGTCGGTATCACGGCCGCGCGCCCGCTGCCCGTTTTTTGCCGGGACACCCTGATCCGCTGGTTTCGCCGCCACCATCACGGAGTGCCACCGCTCGGGTCGTCGTTGGGCACGGTCAACTGGCTCGCCGACTCGTTCACCACTTTCACCGAGCCGCACATCGGCAAGGCGGGCATCGAGATGCTCGAGCGCTCGGGCTGGCGGGTCGATCTCGTGAGCGGCGGCTGCTGCGGTCGGTCGAGCATGTCCAAGGGGCTGCTCGCCGACGCGAAGAAAAAGGCCGCGGCGCTGGTCCACTCCATTGCAACGAACACAGACCCCGGCTCGCCGATCGTCGGCTGCGAGCCGTCGTGCCTGTTCATGTTGCGCGACGAGCACGCCGCGCTGCTGCCCGGTTCAGATTCGGTGCGCGCGGTCGCGGGCCGGGTCAGGCAGGTCGAGGAGCTGCTTGTCGAAGCCATCGACGAGGGCCGGCTGACCCTGCGCGCAGACTCCTGGTTGGCCGGGCGGCGGATCGTGTTCCACGGCCATTGCCACCAGAAGGCCGAGGTCGGGACAACGGTCACGATGGCCTTGCTGCGCCGGATTCCGGGTGCACAGGTCGTGGAGATCGACGCCGGCTGCTGCGGAATGGCGGGCTCCTTCGGTTTCGAGTCCGAGCACTACGAGATGTCCCTCACGGTCGCCGCGGATCGGCTGCTACCGGCCCTTGCGGCCGAGCCAGAGGACTCGGTGGTGGCCGCGACGGGTGTGTCGTGCCGGCAGCAGATCTTCCACGGAGCGGGTCGCACCGCGTGGCACCCGGTTGAGCTAGTGCGCGAGGCGATGACCGGCACCGGCCGATGACGATTGCCTGCCGGGAAAGATGGAAGGGGTGGATACATTGACGCCAGCATCGAACCCACCTGAAATTGGCTGGGGTGCTGTACGTCCCGATCCTCGATTACGCACTGGCATTCGCGAATGAGACGCTGCGACGCACGTCAGCCCTTGGGCTGCGGGGTGTAGCGGAAGGTCTGCGTGCGGATCATTCCGTCGCGGAACACGAACGTGTCGACACCGTCGTCAACGCGGTTCACCGCCGAATCGGCGACCCACTCGAGGAATAGCACATCGCCGTCGAAGATCTCGGTTTTCAGCCCCCAGTCTGCGTTCGGCAGATCGTCGAGCAACCTGACGAAGGCCTCGCGGATGGCGTCTTTCCCACGTGAGACGCCGGCCGGGGTGATCACCACGGAGTTATCGGTGTAGTCGGCGACGATCTCGTCGAGGTCGCCTGCGGCCACCGCTTCGGCGTGGTGAGCGAAGATTTCCTGTGGCGTACGAGTCATCGTGGCGCTCCTTGTCAACCTGTGGGACCTCTGGGAAAACAGCGTAAGTCACCGTCCGCGATGCCTGGAGGCGTCGGCGGCTGGAAGAATAGTGAACGCAACCGACTATCAAGGTGGAGGACTGGCGATGCCGCGTACCGACAACGATTCCTGGGACATCACGCAGAGCGTGGGAGCCACCGCGCTCGGCGTGGCGGCGGCCCGCGCCGCGGAGACCGAGAGCGAGAACCCGCTCATCCACGACCCGTTCGCTCGTGTCTTCGTCGACGCCGCAGGCAAGGGCATGTGGAGCCTTTACGCCGATCCCGCGCTGTTGGCCAAGGCGGTTGAAATCGAGCCCGATGTGCGTTCGCGGATCCAGGTGATGATCGACTTCATGGCCACCCGGACCGCGTTTTTTGACGAGTTCTTTCTCGGCGCGGCCGACGCCGGCGTCCGGCAGGTGGTGATCCTGGCGTCCGGTCTGGACGCTCGCTCGTGGCGGCTGCCCTGGCCGGCCGGCACGGTGGTCTACGAACTCGATCAGCCGAAGGTGCTGGACTTCAAGACGGGCACGCTGAAAAAGCACGGCGCCGACCCGACCGCGGAATTGGTGACCATCCCGATAGATCTGCGCCAGGACTGGCCAAAGGCATTGCAGGATGCCGGATTTGATCCGTCGAAACCGAGCGTCTGGTCCGCCGAGGGGCTGGTGCGGTACCTGCCGGCACAGGCCCAGGACCTGTTGTTCGAGCGCATGCATTCGCTCAGCGCGCCGGGCAGCTGGCTGGCTTCCAATGTGCCCAGCCAAGGATTTACCGACCCTGAGCGGGTACGGCGGCAACGTGAAGACATGCAGCGCATGCGCGCTACGGTCGCCAAGCTGGTCGAGACGGAGGTAACCGACTTCGACGACCTCTGGTACGCGGAGGAGCGCACACCCGTCGACGAATGGCTGCGTGAACACGGCTGGGAGGTGGCCGCCCTGAGCTTCCCGGAGTTGATGGCCCGCTACAACCGCACCATGCCAGACGGCGGCGACGACGCCATGCCGCCCACGATGTACGTGTCCGCGCAGCGACGCCACTAGGGCGTGATGACGATCCGCTGCTCGCTGTCGGGGTCGTTCCAGGCGGCTTCGACGTCGGCGAGTGGCACGGCGCGGGCAGCGAGTTCGAAACCTCCACCGCTGATCACGGTCGCGATGGCGGGTAGTTCGGCCAGGATGTCGCGGGTCGGGACCGAGCCCTGTCCGCTGCCGACGATCTGCAGGCGGACGGCACGCAGTGCCGCGGACAGGATTTCGGCCGAAGCGCCTGCGACCGAGCCGATTTCGATCCAGGTGAGCGGCTTTGCGCGTTCGGACCGGTGGGCGGCGATACCGGCCATCGCCTCGGCGGTGATCGGACCCCAGAGGTAGTCGATCACGACGTCGACATCACGCGCCACCTGAGCGAGATCGTCTATCGCAGTGGCGTTACCGAGTTGAATGACGGTGTCGGCGCCCAGCTTGGGAAGGGACGCGAGCCGCGCGGCGTCGCGTCCGGCTCCGATGACATGGCCGGCGCCAAGGTGTTTGGCGACCTGCACCGCCATCCGACCCGAGCTTACGGTTGCGCCGAGGATCAACACCGCTTGACCGGGTTCGAAGTCGATGCGCCGGCGAAGGGCGATCCACGAGGACATCACGGGGTTCATCGCCGCGGCGACCAGGATGGGGTCGGTGCCGTCGGGAAGCGCGACACTTCGACGTTGGTCTATGACGGTCTGCTCGGCCATCGCGCCCATGGTGGTGTCGGGCAGGACGAAGTAGCGGATCGTGCCGTCGGGCGCGCGGCCCACCCCGTCGATGCCCGGGACCAGAGGTAGTGCCCCGGAGCTGGTGTAATGCGATCCGTCGGCCTGCGAGCGCACTCGTGGATGCAGGCCGGAGGCGATGACGTCCACCACGACCTCATCGTCGGTTTGCGGTGTGGGGCGGGGGAACTCGCCGTAGGCCGGAGGCCTGTCGAAAGTGGTGACGACGGCTGCATGCATGGTGGTTCTCCTTGGCGATACGGAGGCAAATATAGATGGTAATACGAACTATATTAGATGGTATTACGAACTATTTCAAGGTATTGTTCACGGCATGGAGACGGTCGACGACCTCAGGGACAACCTCGTCCAGGTGTCATTCGGAGTGATCGCGGTGCTGAGCCGTGTCGCCGCCGAACATGATTTGTCCCTGACTCAACTGCGGGTGCTGGGGATACTGCGTGATCGCGAACCCACGATGGCTGACCTTGCGACGTATCTCGGACTGGAGCGCTCGACCGTCAGCGGGCTCATCGACCGCGCGGTGCAGCGTGGGCTGGTTCGAAAGACCACCGACGCCGTCGACGGCCGTTCGGTGCGGGTCAGTCTCACCGCGCAGGCGCGGCGACTCGAAGTGCGGGTCATCGCCCAGATCGGTGAGCTGATGGCGCCGATGACAGGCGGGCTCAGCGTGGGTGAGCAGAAGCGGCTGACCGCACTATTGGCCAAAGTGCTTGAGCGCTAGGGTCGCCGTTCTTCACCTGGTTGGCTGCCCGAAATCACGACGCCGCGCGGCGTTCAAACCCCCGTTTTGAAGCGCCGCGAAACGACGCATGAGTTAGCCGCAGCGATGTTTAGACACGAGTCCAATGGGTATCGCTACGCAACGAGAAAACCCTTCTCGAACACAACGGAGGTCACCATGCGTGGTCGCGGAATTATCGGCGTCGTCGTCCTGGTGTGGCTGCTCATCGGCGTCTTCGCGGCATGGCAACGCGATTACTTCAAAACTGGGCAAACAGATTGTGTCACAGCGGGAAACATCGCTCTTACTGTGGTTGCCGGACCTTTGAACTATGGGGGCGTCAACCCCAAAGTCAAGGATTGCCGTGTGCCGCAGCCAAGCTCAATGCCTAGTGGCCTAGAGTCCCTCACGTAAAGGAAATGTCATGATCGTTTTGGGTATCGTTCTGCTCATTCTTGGCTATCTGTTCGCCATTCCTTTGTTGTGGACGATCGGTATCGTCCTCCTCGTTATCGGCGCGGTGTTATGGATCCTCGGCTCGGTGGGCCGCCCGGTCGGCGGCAGGCGTTACTGGTACTAGGAACCGCGCCGCAAGGTCGTTTGTCTGTTTCACAGGACACACAAAGGAATGTCATAGCGGCAGCCCAGTCGAGCGCGGATACTGGAACGTGTGACGCAGCCTCGAACCTCCGTAGAGCGCGTTGTCATGTGCCGCGCGGATGGCAATCCGATCAACGTGCTGGTCGTCGACGACGAATCCGTCTTGGCCGAAATGGTGTCGATGGCGTTGCGGTACGAGGGCTGGAATATCGCCACCGCCGGTGACGGATCGTCGGCGATTGCCTCGGCCCGTACCCAGCGGCCCGACGTCGTTGTGCTCGACGTGATGTTGCCCGATATGAGCGGGCTCGATGTATTGCACAAACTGCGCGAAGAGAATCCGCAGCTGCCGGTGCTGCTGCTGACAGCCAAGGACGCGGTGGAAGACCGCATCGCGGGGTTGACCGCGGGTGGCGACGACTACGTCACCAAACCGTTCAGCATCGAAGAGGTCGTGCTGCGGTTGCGCGCGTTGTTGCGGCGCACCGGGGTGACGACGATGGACAGTGGCGCGCAGCTCGTGGTCGGCGACTTGGTGTTGGACGAGGACAGCCACGAGGTGACTCGCGCCGGTGAGCCGATTTCGTTGACCTCCACCGAGTTTGAGCTGCTGCGGTTCATGATGCGCAATTCAAAACGGGTGCTGAGCAAGGCGCAGATCCTTGATCGGGTATGGAGCTATGACTTCGGTGGCCGGTCCAACATCGTCGAGCTGTATATCTCCTACTTACGCAAGAAGATCGACAATGGCCGCGACCCTATGATCCACACGCTGCGCGGTGCGGGTTATGTCCTCAAGCCAGCCCGCTAGGACACGGCGAGACTGGTCGCTTCGGCTGCGGCTTTTGGTCGGACAGGTCGTTGTGCTCGCCTTGGTCTGTATCGGGATCACCGCGGCAACCGAACTCTCGCTGAACCACCACTTGGTGCGACAGCTCGACGGCCAACTTGGCGGGACCTCGCATCGCTCGGCGCTGATGTACCCCGAACCGAACCGTCCGGGGTGGCGCCACGAACACTCGTATTACCCGCGCCCCGGCCCCGGCCCACGGTTCCTCGATGCCCCCGGCCAGCCGGCGGGCATGGTCGCCGCCGTGGTCAGCGGCGGCAAGACGGTCGACGCCGGCTACCTGACCAGCATTGGTTCCCGGGCCGCGCTGACCGACAAGGCCCAGGCGCAACTGGCGGCGATCGCCGCTAGCCGCGAGCCGGTAACCCTGGATCTCGACGGCCTCGGCCGGTACCGCGTCGTGGCCGCCCCGAGCCGGCGCGGCGGCGACGTGATCGTCACCGGACTGTCAATGTCCGACGTCGACGCCACGCTGCTGCAGATGCTGGTCATCTTCGGGATCGTTACCGTAATCGCGCTGGCGGCAGCCACGATCGCCGGGATGATCATCACCAGGCGAGCACTGGCGCCGTTGCGCCGCGTCGCGCAAACCGCGCGCAGGGTTTCCGACCTGCAATTGGACCGCGGTGAGGTCGAAATGCCGGTGCGGGTTCCCGAGTCCGACGCCAACCCCGCCACCGAGGTGGGCCAACTCGGGTCGGCGCTGAACCGGATGCTCGACCACATCGTGGCCGCACTGTCGGCGCGGCAGGCCAGCGAGACCCGGGTGCGCCAGTTCGTCGCCGACGCGAGTCACGAACTTCGCACACCGCTGGCCGCAATTCGCGGCTATACCGAACTCACCCAACGCATGGGCGACGATCGCGAGGCGGTGGCACACGCGATGAGCCGCGTCGCGTCCGAGACCGACCGGATCACGCGTCTCGTCGAGGACTTACTGCTATTGGCCCGCCTGGACTCGGGCCGGCCACTGGAACGCGAGCCGGTTGACCTGACCCAGGTTGCGGTGGACGCGGTCAGCGACGCACACGTCGCGGGACCGGATCACCAGTGGGAGCTCGACCTGCCCGAGGAACCGGTGGTCGTCACCGGCGACGCGGCGCGGCTACACCAGGTGTTGACCAATCTGCTTGCCAACGCGCGCATCCACACCAGCGCGGGGACCGTCGTCACGACGCGGTTGAGCGCCGAGCCGACGCAGAGCGTGCTGCAGGTGATCGACAACGGCCCCGGCATTCCGGCAGCACTGCAGTCAGAGGTGTTCGAACGGTTCGCCCGTGGCGATACCTCGCGCTCCCGCAAGGGCGGCAGCACCGGACTGGGACTGGCGATCGTGTCCGCCGTCGTCAAAGCACACAACGGGACGATCACTGTCGACAGCGCGCCTGGTCGTACCGAGTTCACGGTGCGGTTGCCACTCAACGGGTGGCAACCGCCCGCAGACTCGCCTAGCTAGAGCAGGTTACGTCGATCTCGAAGGGCTTGTTCACCGGTTGCGTCGGGTTCGCCATATCAACGCCAGTGGCATTACCGGTGATCTTGTACTTGTTGCCATCCTTGGTCGCCGAGGCATTGCCCCCGCTGCCGGCCGCATACGCGAGCGTCACGCCGTTGACGTTGCCAAGTCCGACGGACGTCACTCCCGGGGGGTTGGCGTCGGTGAGCACGGCGGCGATGCCGGTCGCGGCGCCACCGATCGCGATGTTGACGTTGCCGCCTGCCGTTGTGCACACGACCGAGCCGGTTACGTTCTGGTCTTTCCCGTCGATGATCACCTTCGTTCCGCCACCTCCGCTGGAGCTGGCCGAAGTGTTTGCACCCGAGGAGGACCCACTCGTACTTTTCTTGTCGCTCGAACAGCCGGAAATAGCCGCGGCCAGGATCGCCGCCCCAGCTACAGCAATCGTCAGTTCACGCTTCACCTGTGCTCCTTTGCCGATGTAGCGGTCCTCCGAGGGTGGAGGGCCCTCTCGGCAGTATGCGGGTTTGCCGGGTCGTAGAGAAGTGGTTACGGGAAATTGTTTCGTTTCGGTTAACCGGCCTGCTCTCAGCAGGTCCTATCCGGCAAGGGGGCGTTAATGGCAAGGTATTGCCGGTGGACCACAAACCTCCCACCGCGGTCATCGAGTCGGCGCATGGCGAACATGAGCTGCCCTGGGATGACACAACGGATTTCGACAATGCCGATCGCGGACTCATCGCGTCCCTGTCTCCCTGCGTCATCAAGGCGGCCGACGGACGGGTGGTGTGGGACAACGACTCCTACTCTTTCCTCGACGGTCCCGCGCCGACGTCGGTGCACCCCAGCCTGTGGCGGCAATCGACGCTCGCCGCCAAACAAGGCCTCTACGAGGTGGTGCCGGGCGTGTATCAGGTCCGCGGATTCGACCTCTCCAACATCAGCTTCATCGAGGGCGACACCGGAATCATCGTCATCGACCCGCTGGTCTCCACCGAGGTAGCCGCCGCGGCGCTGGCGTTTTATCGCACGCATCGGGGCGGTGACCGACCCGTCGTAGCGGTGATCTACACCCACAGTCACGTCGACCATTTCGGCGGTGTGCTGGGCGTTACGTCGCAGGAAGAGGTGGACGCGGGAAAGGTGGCGGTGCTGGCACCGGAGGGGTTCACCGCGCACGCTGTCCAGGAGAACATCTACGCGGGCACGGCGATGACGCGCCGGGCCACGTACATGTACGGCACCTTGCTGGGACGCGGACCCCAGGGGCAGGTCGGTTGCGGGCTTGGCCAGGCCCCGTCCACCGGCGAGGTGGCCATCATCGTCCCGACCATCGACATTCGGGAAACCGGTGAGAAGCACACGATCGATGGTGTGGAGATCGAGTTTCAGATGGCGCCGGGCACCGAGGCTCCCGCTGAAATGCATTTCTATTTCCCACGTTTCCGCGCGTTGTGCATGGCCGAGAATGCGACCCACAATCTGCACAACCTGCTGACCCTGCGCGGCGCGCTGGTGCGTGACCCGCACGCCTGGGCGGGCTATCTCACCGAAGCCATCGACACGTTCGCCGGCCGCGCCGACGTGGTGTTCGCTTCGCATCACTGGCCCACCTGGGGACACGAGAGCATCGTCGAGTTCTTGTCGCTGCAACGCGACCTGTACGCCTACCTGCACGACCAGACACTTCGGCTGCTCAACCAAGGCTACAGCGGGGCTGAAATCGCCGAAATGTTCCAGATGCCACCCGCTTTGGACCGAGCGTGGCATACCCACGGGTATTACGGATCCGTCAGCCATAACGTCAAGGCTGTCTACCAACGCTACATGGGTTGGTTCGACGGCAACCCGGGCCGGCTGTGGCCGCATCCCCCGGAGGCCCTCGCCCCCCGTTATGTCGACGCGATGGGTGGGATCGATCGGGTGGTCGGGCTTGCCCAGACGGCTTTCGATGCTGGTGATTTCCGTTGGTCCGCAACGTTGCTCGATCACGCGATCTTCACCGACAGCGATCACGGCGCGGCTCGCGCGCTGTACGCGGATACTTTGGAGCAACTGGCCTACGGCGCCGAGAATGCGACATGGCGCAACTTCTTCCTAAGCGGGGCAACCGAATTGCGCGATGGAAACTTCGGCACCGCTACCACGGCCACCTCAATGTCGATGCTCAGTCAACTGACGCCCGAGCAAATCTTCGACAGCCTTGCCATCAGCGTCAACGGACCGCGCAGCTGGGACCTCGATATCGCGATCGATATCGCTTTCGCCGACCTGGCAGTCAACTATCGGCTCGCCCTACGCAACGGGGTGCTCGTCTACCGCAAAGTGGCCGCCAACCCCGCGACGGCAACCGTTACGGTCAAGCTGGACACCAAGTCTCGCCTGTTGGCGGTGGCGATGGGCGACGTCACCTCAGCCGGGCTCGACATCTCTGGAGACCAATCGGCATTGCAGACGTTGCTGGATGTGCTCGACAAACCGGACCCGACGTTCAACATCGTCACGCCGTAGCCGCCCCATCCGCTGGCAGCCGTCACGATCACGCGACGTCGATGACCACCTTGCCCAAGACCTTGCGGTCGGCCACGTGTCGCAACGCCGCCGGAGTTTCGGACAACGGGAATCGTGCGCCGATGTAGGGCCGAACGGTGCCGGCGGCGAACATCTGCGCCAACTCCTGTACGTCGCGCGCGGCGTCGTCGGGCCGGTCGGCCATGAAGGTGCGGATCTCCATGCCGCGCACGCAGATATCTTTGAGCAGAATGAGATTGAGCGGAATGGCCGGAATCGTGCCAGCCGCATAGCCCAGGGTGACGAAGGTGCCGCCGCGGGCGAGACCGCGCAGTGCCGGCTCCGAATACGATCCGCCAACCGGGTCCAGCACCACCCGTGCGGCATCGCCGGTGAGTTCACGGATGCGAGTTTTCAGGTCCTCCCGGTCGTAGTCCACGATGGCCTCGGCACCGCGCTGCTGGCACAGCTCGAGCTTTTCCGGACTCGACGCCGCAGCCAGCACGCGAGCCCCCATCGCGACTCCCAGATCGACGGCGGCCAGCCCAACGCCGCCTGCGGCGCCCAGCACCACCACCCAATCTCCCTCGGCGACAGCGGCAGTCGAGCGTAATGCGTGATACGCGGTGCGGTAGGTCACGCCGAAGGCCGCGGCCGACGCGAAGTCGGCGTCGTCGGGCATGAGCTCCGCCTGACTCGCGTCGAGCAGCGCCTGTTCGGCGAACGCTCCGAAAGTGGTTCCCGATACTCGCTGTCCCGGGCTGAGTCGCGCGCCTTCACCGGCGGCAATCACCTCCCCGGCGATCTCGTTACCCGGTATGAACGGCGGCGGAATCTTCACCTGGTACTTGCCGGCGATGAACAGCACGTCGGGGAAATTGACCGCCGCGGCATGGACCCGCACCAGCAGCTGACCGGGGCCCGGCACCGGGTCCGGCACATCGTCGATAACCAGATCCTCCGGCGCGCCGTAGGAGCGACACACCACAGCGCGCATCAGTTGACCCCCAGCCCGTTGAGACAGAACCGCACCACGTGTGTGATGTCGTCGGGCTCGGGCCTATCCGCCGAGCCCATGTATCGACGCATCGTCGCCGCCGTGCAGCAGAACACGGCTTGGACGTCGCGTTCCACGTCGCTACTCCCAAGCGCCGCAACCGGATCGACCAGCAGATCCCGCAGCGGCCGCATCATATCCTCGTCGCCCGTGCGCCAATTGGTGTGGGCCGCCATCTGACCGGCCGCCGCGCGGCTTTTCCTGATCAGGTCGGGCTCGGCGACTTGCGCCAGGGTTCCCTCGATCCACCGGGCAATCTTGTCCCGAGGCTGCGACTCTTTGGCCATCTGATGCTGAAGGTAAGACACCACGATGCCGACCCCGCGCTCCATCACTGCCAGGATGACCTCGTCCTTGCCGGCGAAATAGCGGTAGAACGCCTTGTTGGACGACCTGGCCTCGGCAACGATGTCGCTGACGCGGGGCGCCTCGGGTGCGACCCGTTCCATCACCCGCACCGCGGCGGCCAGGATGCGTTCGACCTCCTCGGTAGCACCCCGCTGCCGGTCATCGAGGGCGCGCTCGACGGCCGCGGCTACTCTGTTGGTCATGGCGAATGTGGGTGCGCCGGAACGCTACCGACGAGGGCGCCGTACTTTTCCCGGGCCGCCGCGCGGCGCACTTCCAGCATTTCGCTGGGCCAGTCACCTTCTTCGGCGTCGTAGCCCTTGAGCAGCATCCGGGCCAGGTTGACCTTGTGTGCCTCGGTGGGTCCGTCGGCCAGACCCAGCGCGATGCCGCCCAGTAGCACGTTGACCAGCGGCAGCTGGTCGGTCAACCCAAGCGCGCCGTGTACCTGAATCGCGCGCAGCGCAATCGATTTCAACACCTGGGAGGCCAGGATCTTGCAGGCGCCGATCTCGGCGCGCGCGCCCTGCTCGTCGCCGCTGTCGATCAGCCACGCGGCGTGCAGCACGGTTAGCCGAAATGGGATCAGGTCGGTATACGAGTCGGCGACGAATTCTTGCACCAGCTGCTTATCGGCCAGCGAGCTCCCTTGGGTGTATCGGCTTTTCGCGCGCCGCGACATCATCTCGACAGCACGCTGCGCCATCCCGATGGCCCGCATCGCGTGATGCAGCCGCCCCCCGGCCAATCGGGTCTGCAGGATCAGGAAGCCCTGACCGGCTTCGCCGAGCAACGCGTCCGATCCCACCCGCACCCCGTCGTAGTGCACCAGGGAATGCCCCGGTTCGTGCGGGTCCGCCCCCACCAGGTGGTGGTTGGCCTCTAGGGTCAGCCCTTCGGTGCCGGCGGGAATCAGGAACGTCGAGGCTCCACGATGGACGGGCACATCCGGATCGGTAATCGCGACGACGATGAAGAAAGATGCGACAGAGGCGTTGGAGGAGAAGTACTTTCGTCCGGTGATCACCCAGTCATCCCCGTCGCGGACCGCGCGAGTGGTGAAGACCCGCGGATCGGCACCGCCCTGCGGTTCAGTCATCGAGAAGCAGGAAAATATCTCGCCGGACAGCAGTTCGGCCAGATAGCGGTCCTTCTGATCTTGGGTACCGAAGCGCGCGATGATCTCCGCGTTGCCGGTATCGGGCGCCTGGGTTCCGAAAACGATCGGCGCCCAGGGGCTGCGGCCCAGAATCTCGTTGATCAACGTCAGCTTGACCGCACCGAAGCCCTGCCCGCCCAGTTCCGGGCCCAGATGCGGTGCCCACAAGCCATTGTCGCGGACCTGCTGCTTGAGCGGATCGACGATCCGCCGGCGCTCGTCGTTGAGCGGCAAGAACTCGCAGCCGGGGAACAGCACCTCCAACGGCTCCACCTCTTCGCGCACGAACTCGCGGACCCAGGCGAGCTTCTTCTCGAACTCCGGTTCGGTAGAGAAGTCCCAAGACATTCGAATACTCCTACTCGTTCATTGTGGCGACCCGGTTCACCCGGCTCCGCCGCGCTTGCGGTCGCCACGTTCAGGGAATTCCGCCGTCGGTCCGCAGGATCGAACCGGTGGTGAAACTGGACGCGTCGGAAGCCAAGAACAGTGCGGCGCCGACGATTTCGCGCGGATCGCCGGCGCGTTTCAAGAAGTGGTGACTGAAATTGTTGCCCCCGCTGAGATCCCACGCCTTGCTGACGTCGGTCAAGTACGGCCCGGCCATCAGCGTGTTGACCCGTACTGTCGGCCCGAAAGCCTGTGCCAGTCCTTCGGTCATGGCGTTGAGCCCGGCCTTGGCGGCGGCGTAGGGAATGATGCCGCCGTTCGGGCGCAGCGACCCGGTGGAGCTCACGTTGATGATCGACCCGCTGCCGGCGGCCACCATCCGCTCACCCACCAACGCCGATAAGCGAAACGGCCCTTTGAGATTCAGGTTGACCACCGCGTCGAACAGCTTCTCGGTGACGTTGCTCAGCTTGTCGTAGAGCGGGGACATGCCCGCGTTGTTGATCAAGGTGTCGACCTTGCCGAACCGCCCGTAGGTGGCGTCGACCAATCCGTCGAGTTGGTCCCAGCGTCCGACGTGCACCTCGTAGGGCATGGCCGCGCGTCCGGTCTCGGCCTCGATCTCCTTCGCCGCGGCCACGCAGTTGTCGAAGTTGCGGCTGGCGATCACCACGTCGGCGCCGCAGTGCGCGGCGGCGAACGCCATTTCCCGTCCCAGCCCACGGCTGCCGCCGGTGATCAGCACCACGCGATCAGTGAGGTCGAAAAGCTGATCGGCGTAACCCATTTCAGCAGGCTCCAGTCGGCCTAGAAGGCAAAGTGCGCGCCAGTTCGGCTGCCTTCGCGATCAGCTCCAGGATCATCGGCCCGAAGGCGTCGGTGATCTTGGGGTCTACTTTTCCGGTGCGTACCCCGGCGGCGTAGGTCTTCTCCAGCACGATGCCGAGTTTCCAGTTGGCCAACACCAAGTAGTAATCGATGTTCTCGGTGGATAGCCCGCTGACCTTCTCGTAGTGCTGCAGCAATTCGCTGCGCGTCGGCATGCCACTCATATCCAGATAAAACCCGTCGTCCCGCGGGTTGTCGCCGTCGTAGCCCAACAGCGCCCAGGCAAGATCCAGTAGCGGATCCCCGACCGTCGTCATCTCCCAGTCCACGATCGCGGCGAGTCGAGCCTGGCTTCCGTGCGCGAACATCACGTTGGCGAACTGATAGTCGCCGTGCATGATGCCCGGCTTGTACTCCGTGGGCCGGTTGCGCCGCAGCCAATCGGCGGCTTCGTTCAGGCCGGGCAGCTCGCGCACCTTGTAGGCCTCGAGAAACGCCAGCCAGCGATCCACCTGCCGATCGTGGAACCCGTCCGGTCGGCCGAAGCCGTCGAGCCCTTGGCCGCGCCAGTCGACTCGGCCCAGCTTGGCGGCGCCTTCGACGAGTTCGAACGCCAGCCCGCGTCGCGCGGCGAGGTCGGTGTCGAACGGTGGCTGCCACCCGCCGTCCATCGGGCTCCAGCCGTCGATCGCCCGCATCACATAGAACGGCATGCCGAGCACGGTGCCGGTGTCGTCGGCGGCAATCAGCTCGGCGTGCGGTACATCGGTGCCGGACAGCGCACGCACCAGCCGGATCTCCCGCAGCAAGCCGTCGATGCGGGCCGCATCCGCTCGGGCACCGGGCATCCGCAACACCATGCGCTCGGTACCGCGCGCAATCAGGTACAAGGTGTTCTGCGAACCGCCCTTGAGCTGCTCCAGGAGCAGTTCTTCGCCGCTTCCCGGAACGTCGTTGGCGTCCAGCCATCGACCGAGGACACCTGGGTCCAGTTGGGTCTCACCAGCAGTCGTCATTGTTCCGCACACCCCACTCTCAGTGTGGAGAATAGCATTCTCCACGGCCGCCCCTAGTCGGACTTGTGCGCGCTGAGCAGGAATCCCGGCACCATGAAATGTCCTTCGTTGTCATCTTCGGCGTTCGGCAGCGCCGCATCGAGCGCGGCGGCGTTGCCGTAGACCTTCGCGGGCCGGATCTCATCGACTAGCCACAGCGTCGAGACGGCGTCGCGCAACTCGACCTCGGTAAAGCCACGAGGACCGGGCCGGCCGGCTTGTTCGCCTAGCGCCCCGGCGGCGAACGCCAGGATGTAGAGCGCTGCCCCGGGTGCGGCGGCCCGAAAGATCGACTGCAGATAGTTCTGGCGCCCCTCGGGCGGCAGGGCGTGGAACAGACCGCTGTCCAGGATGGTGGAGAAGCGGCCGTCATAGCCACCGAAGGTAGTGACGTCGGCCTGTGCGAAAGTCGCTGTTGTCAGTCCTTGTTCGGCGGCGGCCGCGACCGCGGCGTCGACCGCAGTCGCGCTGGCGTCCAGCCCGACAACTGTGTAGCCACGCGCGGCGAGGGCCAGTGCCAGGGCGGCGTGGCCACAGCCGGCGTCCAGCACCTCGCCGCGGACCTTGCCTTGATCGATCAGCACCGCCAGCTCCGGCTGCGGGCGGCCGATGCTCCATGGTGGTGGTGCCTCTTGTCGGTAGGCGGCGTCCCAATCCATGCTCGGCTGGGTCATGTGTCCTCCTAGAGATCAGGCCTCTATTGCAGATTAGGAGACGGCCGCGCGCCTCGGCAGGGTGCGATGAGAAACTGGCGAACCGGCCACTGCGACGACAGGGAGAAACATGCAAGTGCTTCTGGTCCGGCATGCGTTGCCGCTGCGCAGCGAACACGGCCAGGGTTCCGACCCGGACTTGTCGGACGAGGGGGTGGCCCAGATCGCGCGCCTACCCGAGGCGCTTGCCAGGTTCCCGATCTCCCGGGTGGTCAGCAGCCCGCAGCGACGCGCCGTCCAGACCGCCGAACCGGTCGCGGCGGCCCGGGACCTGCCCGTCGAAATTGACCAGCGATTCGCCGAATACGACCGCGACCTTCCCGTGTATATCCCGGTCGAGCAGATCCGAGCGGAAAACCCCAAGGAGTGGGAGCGACTGGCACAGGGCCATCTGCCCAGCGCGGTCGACGAAGACGCGTTCCGGGCGCGGGTGCTCGCGGCAGTGGACGATCTGGTTGCCACCGCCGATCCCGAAGACACCGTCGCGGTATTCAGTCACGGTGGCGTGATCAACCTGCTACTGCACCAGATCCTCGGGACGGCGCGGCTGTTGTCGTTTCCCGTCGACTACGCATCGGTCACCCGGCTGCTGTACTCGAGGTCCGGCCAGGCGACCGTGGCGGGAGTCAATGGCGTCGAACACGTGTGGGACCTGTTGCCGCGCAACCAGCGATGGTAAGAAAGTGCGGTGACTTCGGCTGATCGACTTGACGGGCTGGACCTGCCCGCGCTGGACCGGTATCTGCGCTCGCTCGGTATCGAGCGCGACGGCCAATTGCGCGGGGACTTCATCTCCGGCGGCCGCTCGAATCTGACGTTCCGGGTCTACGACGACAAAACGAACTGGTTGGTGCGGCGTCCACCGCTGCACGGGCTGACTCCGTCGGCGCACGATATGGCCCGCGAATACAAGGTCGTGGCGGGGCTGCAGCACACGCCCGTTCCGGTGGCTCGTGCGATCGCGCTATGCGAGGACGACTCGGTGCTGGGCGCGCCGTTCCAGATCGTCGAGTTCGTCGCCGGGCAAGTGGTGCGTCGCCGCGCTCAACTCGAAGCCTTCAGCCATACCGTGATCGACAAATGCGTTGACGCGTTGATCCGCGTACTCGTGGACTTGCACAACGTCGACCCGGATGCCGTGGGGCTGTCCGATTTCGGCAAGCCCAGCGGTTACCTGGAACGCCAAGTGCGCCGCTGGGGTTCCCAATGGGAGCTGGTGCGATTGCCCGACGACCATCGTGACGCCGACGTCGAACGACTGCATTCCGGTCTGCACCAAGCTATTCCGCAGCAGGGCCGCACCTCGATCGTGCATGGTGACTACCGGATCGACAACACCATCCTGGACGCCGATGACCCGACACGGGTCCGCGCCGTGGTGGATTGGGAGCTGTCGACGCTGGGGGACCCGCTGTCCGATGCGGCCCTGATGTGTGTGTACCGCGACCCGGCGCTGGATCTGATCGTCAATGCGCAAGCTGCCTGGACGTCGCCCCTGCTGCCAACGGCCGACGAGCTAGCCGACCGGTACTCGCTAGCTGCCGGTTTACCCCTGGCGCATTGGGAGTTCTACATGGCGCTGGCGTACTTCAAGCTCGCCATCATCGCCGCCGGCATCGATTTCCGCCAGCGGATGTCGGATCAGGCGAGCGGCAAGGCCGACTCCGAGCACAGGCCCGAAGTCGTCGCCCCGTTGATCTCGCGTGGCCTGGCCGAGCTGGCCAAGCTGCCCGGCTAGGCGCGCACTGCCGCGGCGTGCTGCTTCTTGGCGACGCGACGCAGCTGCAGGATTCGTGCGGTCCCGACGGCCACGGTAATCAGGCCGCCGACCACGGCCGCCAGCAGGATGGCCACCCCCAACGGCAAGCTCCAATGCCAGAACAAGAACTGGAACGGCGTCGTTGTCGTGTTCTGGGTAATGAAGATCAGCAACAGGATCAGAATCAGGAATCCCGCGAATAATGCCGTCCACAGGGCGCCGGCCCGGGTGAAGCCGATGGCCGGGTCTTTGGGTTTAGCGCCGGTGTGCGGTGCTGGGGCGGGCGGAGGGGGAGGCGCCGGAGGGGGCTCAGGCGGCGGCTGGCTCGGCGGGCCAGGGGTGTTGCTGCTCATAGATCCATCTTTGTCCCATCCTGCGCGGAATGAAACCAAACGACGCAAACCACGTGCGCGACCTGCTCAATGGGCACAGCACCTGGCTGGTTCTGCCGTTACTGTCAGCGGTATGAGGATGTTGCGGCGCGGATACCGCGCGATCATCCCCGCGGCAGTGTGGTTGTCGGCCGTGTGTCTGATCGCGTCCTGCAGCAACACCGATCCGCTGGCACCGGCGATCCGCAGCATGAAATCCATCGTGGTCGGATCCGCGGACTTCCCGGAGTCGCAGATCCTCGCCGAGATTTACGCACAAACCTTGCAGGCCAACGGTTTCGATGTTGGACGGCGGATGGGGATCGGTAGCCGTGAGACGTACATCCCAGCGCTCAAAGACCATTCGATCGATTTAGTGCCCGAGTATGTCGGCAATTTGCTGCGATACTTCGCCCCCAATTCGACCGCGACCATGCTCAACGCCGTCGAATTGGAGCTCTACCAGAAATTGCCGGGCGACCTGTCGATTCTGACGCCGTCACCGGCCTCCGACACCGATACGGTCACTGTCACCAGTGGAACCGCGACCGGGTGGAACCTCAAAACGATCGCCGACTTGGCCGCCCACTCACCGGAGGTGAAATTCGGGGCGCCTTCCTCCTTCGAGAACCGCCCGTCCGGCCTGCCCGGGCTGCGACAGAAGTACTCGCTCAACATCAGTCCCGGCAACTTCGTCGCCATCAACGACGGTGGCGGTGCGGTGACGGTGCGCGCATTGGTGCAGGGGAAGGTGACCGCGGCCAATATCTTCACCACCTCGCCGGCCATCCCGCAAAACCATTTGGTGGTGCTCGAGGACCCCGAACACAACTTCGTGGCCGGCAACGTTGTACCCCTGGTGAATTCGCAGAAGAAATCCGATCGTCTCAAGAATGTCCTGGACGCGGTCTCGGCGAAGCTCACCACATCCGTCCTGGCCGGTCTCAACGCGGCCGTAGCCGGCAACGCCGGCACCGATCCTGACCAGGCGGCGCGAAACTGGGTGCGGGACAACGGCTTCAACCATCCGATTGCGCAATGATGACCGGCTGGGGTGCGGCGCGTTGATCATCTTCGACAATGTCAGCAAGGTGTTCGCCGACGGGACCACTGCCGTCGATCGGCTCAGCCTCACGGTCCCGAACGGCAAGCTGACGGTCTTCGTCGGTTCCTCCGGCAGCGGCAAAACGACAGCGCTGCGGATGATCAACCGGATGATCGAGCCGACCTCGGGCACCGTAACCGTCGACGGGGCAAACGTTTCCACCGTCGACCCGGTGAAACTCCGGCTCGGAATCGGCTACGTGATTCAGCACGCCGGACTGATGCCGCATCAGCGGGTCATCGATAACGTTGCGACGGTGCCGGTGTTGCGGGGGCAGTCGCGTCGGGCGGCCCGCAAAGCGGCCTACGAGGTGCTCGAACGCGTCGGGCTGGACGCCAAGCTCGCCAACCGTTATCCGGCGCAGCTTTCCGGCGGTGAACAACAACGCATCGGTGTGGCACGCGCACTGGCCGCCGATCCGCCGATCTTGTTGATGGACGAGCCATTCTCGGCCGTCGACCCCGTGGTTCGCCTCGAGCTTCAGGACGAAATACTGCGTCTGCAAGGCGAATTGCACAAAACCATCGTGTTCGTCACGCACGATATCGATGAGGCGCTCAAACTCGCCGACCAAGTCGCGATCTTCGGTCGAGGCGGCGTGCTGCAGCAGTACGACGAACCCACCCAACTGCTTTCGCGGCCGGCCAACGACTTCGTGTCGAGATTCATCGGGCTCGGCCGTGGCTATCGGTGGCTGCAGCTGATCGACTCGGCCGGCCTGCCACTGCACGCCGTCGACACCATCCCGGCCAACGGCCTCACCAATGGCGGCGGCCCGCTCGTCGGCTGGGCGGTGGTGCTCGACGAGGACGGCCTACCGCTGGGCTGGATCGATGACGACGGTGTGCGGCGGCACAGCGGTGGTGCGTCGCTGTCCGACGCCATGAGCGGCGTCGGCGCGTTGTTCCGCCCCGGCGGCAACCTCAGCCACGCGCTGGATGCGGCGCTGTCGTCACCGTCGACAGTGGGCATCGCCGTCGACGGTGACGGCAAGGTCATCGGCGGGGTACTGGCGGCCGATGTGCTGGCCGCGGTCGAATCCCAGCGGCGGACCTGAACATGCACTATCTGCTCACCCACCTGGGCGATGCGTGGACGCTGACCGTGATCCACCTGCAGATGTCGTTGCTGCCGGTCCTGATCGGACTGGTGATCGCGGTGCCGCTGGGGGTGCTGGTGCAGCACGCACCGATTCCCCGACGACTGACCACGGCGACCGCCAGCGTCGTATTCACCGTTCCGTCGCTGGCGCTGTTCGTGGCCCTGCCGGTGATCATCGGAACCCGGATTCTCGACGAGGCCAATGTCCTGGTCGCGCTGACGGCCTACACCACCGCGCTGATGGTGCGCGCGGTGCTGGAGGCGCTGGATGCGGTGCCGACTCAGGTTAGTGACGCCGCCACCGCGGTCGGCTACTCGCCCATCAAACGAATCCTCAAAGTTGAACTGCCGCTGTCGATCCCGGTCATGGTCGCGGGGTTGCGCGTGGTCGTGGTGACCAATATCGCGATGGTCTCGGTGGGTTCGGTCATTGGCATCGGCGGGCTGGGAACCTGGTTCACCGAGGGGTATGCGACCGACAAGAGCGATCAGATCCTGGCCGGCATCATCGTGCTGTTCGTGCTGGCGGTCGTGATCGATGTGTTGATTGTGCTGGCCGGCCGGCTCGCCACGCCCTGGTCGCGCACGGGGGAAACCACACGCCGGCGACCGCTGGTGGCCCCGGTGGTGGGTGGTGCGCGATGAACTTCATCCAGCAGGCGGTTTCCTACCTGCTCACCGTCGACAACTGGACCGGACCCGTCGGGCTCGCGGCACGCATCTTGGAGCACGTGGAGTACACCGCCGTCGCGGTGGGCGCCTCGGCGCTGATCGCTATCCCGATCGGAATGATCATCGGCCACACCGGCCGCGGCACGCTGCTGGTCGTCGGCGCAGTCAACGGGCTGCGCTCACTGCCGACGCTCGGAGTGCTTCTGCTCGGGGTGCTGCTGTTCGGGCTGGGGACCGGGCCCCCGCTGGTCGCCCTGATGCTGCTCGGTGTCCCGTCGCTGCTGGCCGGCACCTACGCGGGCATCGCCAACGTCGATCCAGTGGTGGTCGATGCGGCGCGGGCGATGGGCATGACGGAGGCCCAGGTGCTGCTGCGCGTCGAGGTGCCCAATGCGATGCCGTTGATTCTCGGCGGTCTGCGTAACGCCACGCTGCAGGTGGTCGCCACCGCAACCGTGGCCGCGTATGCCAGCCTCGGCGGGCTGGGCCGGTACCTGATCGACGGGATCAAAGAGCGTGAATTCCAGCTCGCTCTGGTCGGCGCATTGATGGTGGCGGCGTTGGCGTTGATCCTCGACGGCCTGCTGGCGTTGGCGGTCTGGGTTTCGGTGCCGGGCACCGGACGGTTGCGTAGGCCTCATCGGTTCGATGATGTGACGGTGACCGCACTTGCCGACCAGCCTGCCGCGGCCAATGGGCACGTCTTACGGTAGGGAGTGTGAACAGCCCCTCTGACCCGACTGAGCGCGTCTGGTCCGCGATGTTGACCTGGCGCGCGCCCGACATCTCCCGCATGGAATCGGTGCGAGTGCAGGTGTCTGGCAAGCGAATTAGGGCCACCGGACGCATCGTGGCCGCGGCAACCCCGGCCAACCCGGCATTTGGCGCCTTCTACGAATTGCAGACCGACGAGAGCGGAGCCACCAAGAGGTTCGGCCTGACGATCACCCTCGCCGAGCGGGAACGCCAGCTCGCGATCGCCCGCGACGAAGAGAACATGTGGATGATCACCGACCACCAGGGTGAGCGACGCGAGGGATATAACGGCGCACTCGACGTCGACGTGGTGTTCAGCCCGTTCTTCAATGCGCTGCCCATTCGCCGGCTGGGGCTACACGAGCGGGCGGACGCGATCACGTTGCCGATGGTCTACGTCGACGTCCCGGATATGACGGTCACCCCGGCGACGGTGAGCTACTCCGGCGCGGGAGGCCTCGACGGGATCAAATTGCATTCGCCGGTCGCCGACACCACCGTGAGCGTCGACGCCGGCGGGTTCATCGTGGACTATCCCGGATTGGCAGAGCGGATCTGATCACCCCGCCCGCCCGGCCGGCAGCGGCCAGTTCCTCGCGCCAGTTGTCCGCGCCGATCACGACCGTGAAGATGTCGGAGCGCGGAAAGCGGTCGTAGCGCGTGCGCGCAGCATGACCCGCCTCGACGAGTTCGGCAACCGAGTTGTCCCAGTCCAGCGAGTCGCGGGCGCGGCCGAGCAGGTCGATCATCTTGTCGACCGCGGTCAGCAGGCGGCTCGTGTTGGCTTCGCACATCGCCCGCACGAGGTCCGGGGAGCTGCCGGCCACCCGGGTGCCGTCCCGGAAAGACCCGGCGGCCAGCGCGAAGGCCAGCGGCACCTCCGCTGCGGTCACCGCCAGGGCCTCGGCGAGCAGGTGCGGCAGATGCGAGATGGCAGCGGCCGCGGCGTCGTGCTCGTCGGATTTGGCCGGCACCACCACCGAGCCGCAATCCAACGCCAGCGTCATCACGTTCCACCACACCACCGGGTCCACGTGTTCGTCGACGCTGACCACCCACGGGGCCGCCGTGAACAAGCTGGCGTGGCCGGCCGACCACCCCGAGCTTTCGGTGCCCGTCATCGGGTGACCGCCGACGAAGCGTTCCCGCAGACCGGCCGCGGCGACCTCGTCGAGCACCGCCGTTTTGACGCTGGTGACGTCGGTGAGCGGGCATCTGGGAGCCAATTCGGCGACGTGGGCAAGCATCGTCGGCAGCGCCGGCATCGGCACGGCCAGCACAATCAATGCGCCCGTGTCGGCGGCGCGGGTCAGCGTGTCGGCGAGTTGGGTCGTGGCGTCAAAGCCGTCGGCGAGCGCGCCGTGCGCGCCCTCCACCGAGCGGTTGTAGCCGAATACCTCGCGGCCGGCAGCCGCGGCGGCTCGCATTATCGAACCGCCGATAAGTCCCAACCCGAGCACACACACCGGGGTCCTCGTCGCAGTCCGAGCCACAGTCCAAGGTTGGCACAGTCTGGTGGATGGCCGCGGCTCGAGGTCCCCACGCTGGTCTGCGTTGTCTGGTCAAGCAGCCTGGTCAACGACTAGCGTAGGCGCCCATGGGACGAGAGCGGGCCGCAACGCAAGGCCCGTCCGTGGACACACCGGACGGCTTTGGCGTCGCCGTCGTTCGCGAAGAGGGCCAATGGCGTTGTTCTGTGCTGGCCCCCAAATCGCTGACGAGCCTGGCTGCCGCCGAAACAGAACTGCGTGAACTGCGTAGTGCAGGAGCGGTGTTTGGGCTCCTCGATGTCGACGACGAGTTCTTCGTCATCGTGCGCCCCGCGCCCTCGGGGACCAAGTTGTTCCTGTCGGACGCCACCGCCGCACTGGACTACGACATTGCCGCCGAAGTCCTCGACAATCTGGACGCCGACATCGATCCCGAAGACCTCGAGGACGCCGAACCGTTCGAAGAGGGCGACCTGGGGTTGCTGTCCGACATCGGGCTGCCCGAAGCAGTGCTGGGCGTCATCCTCGATGAGAGCGACCTCTACGCCGACGAGCAATTGGGCCGCATCGCCCGCGAGATGGGCTTCGCCGACCAGCTGTCGGCGGTGATCGACCGCCTCGGTCGGTGACCACTGACGAAGATCTGATCCGCGCCGCGCTGGAGGCCTCCGCAGCGGCGGGCCCACGCGACGTGCCGATCGGTGCGGTGATCGTCGCTGCCGACGGAACCGAACTCGCCCGGGCGGCCAATGCCCGTGAGGCCCTTGGTGATCCGACCGCGCACGCCGAAGTCTTGGCGATGCGGGCGGCGGCCGCGGTGCTTGGTGACGGGTGGCGGCTGGAGGGGGCCACGCTCGCGGTCACCGTCGAACCGTGCACCATGTGCGCCGGCGCCTTGGTCCTGGCGCGCGTCGCGCGGCTGGTGTTCGGCGCGTGGGAACCCAAGACCGGAGCAGTCGGATCGCTGTGGGACGTGGTGCGCGACCGTCGGCTCAATCACCGCCCGCAGGTACGCGGCGGGGTGCTCGAGCGGGAGTGCGCCGCGCCGCTGGAAGCGTTCTTCGCCCGCCAGCGATTGGGGTGAGTGGCGCCTGGTTGGGTAAGCTGCTCGGCGGTGGCGTGTCCGAGCGGCCTAAGGAGCACGCCTCGAAAGCGTGTGACGGCAAAACCGTCCGAGGGTTCAAATCCCTCCGCCACCGCCACAACTGCCGGCGAGAAATCGCGGGTAGTTGATTACTTTTGCATTGGCTGCAACGGGCGCCCTGGTGGGCCCGGCAACTGGGGCTGGTCAGTCGGTGCGGGCCGAGTCACCGCGATGTCGCGATCTGGACTCCCTGCGGCGTAGATGGCGACATCGTCCGGATGAATTTCATAGCCGAGTTCGTCGATGAATCCGACGCGCACCGCACGTCCGGTGCGCCTGGCTTTGCGGAACATGCTGGGGCCTTCCTCGCAGGGCAGATGCTTGTCGCCCCAATCCGAGAGTGCGCCGATGACAACGTGGAGTTCGCGACCGATGGCGGTTAGGTGATAGGACGGCCGGCTGCGTTGTCCCGGCTCCTGGTAAGACCCGCGGGTCATGATGCCGTAGTCGACCAGAGTGGACAGGCGGTCTGCCAGTGTGTCTGCGGGCAGGCCGAGTTTGCGTTCGAAATCGGCGAAGCGGGTCTTTCCTGCCAGCGCTTCCCGCAGGATCAGTAGGGTCCATCGTTCACCGAGGAGGGTGAGTGTGCGGGCGATCGAACATTTCTGGTCGTCGACGTTTTTCTGTCCCATTGACGGCACTCTAGCAACCTGGCTCCGCGGATTCTACCCAGCCGCCCGCCCTTTCGATCACGCCATCGGCATTCGGCGGACTGGACGACGTGTACATAGCGTTCGAGTCTGCTTGGGCTGCTGGCATTAAGGACGACATGAGCCCTCTTCACGGGTGCCTTCGCGGCAAATCAACCTACGCCGCCCGTTCCTGAATCAGACTAGACATTTCCAAGTCAGGTGGCGTACGGTTCTCGGCAGGGCATTCAGTCACGGCTTCGCGCCGCCGGCCATGTGGCTCAATGAGGTGTCACCCGCGCGTGGCCGGATCACAACGGGATCTAGGAGTTGGCAAGTGCACCAACCACTTTCGTTGGCAGTGTGCTACTGGAACCACGTTTACCTGTGCAGTCGGTCATGAGTGCGGCTGCAGGTCGGTTCGCTGGGGTGGCCTCGTTGGGTGCCAGGTTGGCGAACCTCGAGCTGGAACCTGGCACCATCTCGTTGGGAGTCGAAACACCGCGCGGCGTCGTTGTGGTGCCGAGCGCGGCGAAGATTCATGGCATGTCCGCCCCGCAGGACATGGACGACCTGCTACAACATGGCCGCGCTGATGAGGTGCGCGCAGTGCTAGATGCAGTCGACACCGCATCGCTGGATAGCCGAGCCGCTGAGGCGGTGCTTGTCGATCCGGCGCAGCTTCGCTTCGCGCCGTTAGTCACACGGCCGCAAAAGATTGTGTGTGTCGGTTTCAATTACCGCGAGCACGCTGAAGAGACCGGGACACCGATCCCCACGGTGCCTCCGTTGTTCAACAAGTACAACAACTCCTTGAACCACCACGGCGGCACCATCGCGCTACCGACACGGGTGGCCTATCAGTTCGACTACGAGACCGAGCTAGTGATCGTGATGGGCCGCGAGGCCCGCAACGTCACCGCGGATCAAGCCCTGGCCTATGTCGCCGGCTATGCGACCGGCAACGACTTCAGCGCCCGTGACCTACAAACAGCGACAACGCAGTTCATGATCGGCAAGACCTCCGATGGGTTTGCGCCTATCGGGCCCTGGCTGGTGACCGCGGACCGAGTCCCGGACCCCAACAGCCTGCGACTGCGGACTCACGTCAACGGGGAACAGCGCCAGGACTGGAACACCAGCGACATGATCTTTAATTGCGCACAGCTGATCAGCTTTGCCTCGGGAATCTTTCCGCTCAGTCCAGGCGACGTCATCTTCACCGGCACCCCGCAAGGTGTCATCTTCGGCCAAAAAGAACCGCGGGAACAACGCGCCTGGCTCAAGGGCGGCGACGAAGTGACCTCCGAACTAGAGGGCCTCGGCCGCTTGACGGTGACTTTGACCTGACCAGTTGGCGTAAACGCGGAGAGATCGACCCCCGTCGACGAAACGAGGAAGCATGACCAGCCGGACCACTTCTGTTGCGGCTCAGCGTGAACCGGAGCTGCTCGGACAGACCGTTGTCGTGATCGGTGGCAGCGCGGGCATCGGCCTGGAAACCGCGCGTCGTGCTCGGGCGGAGGGGGCCGACGTCATCATTACCGGCCGCAATGTCGAGCGACTCACGCAAGCGGGCGAGGAGATTGGTGCGCAGCGCATCGCAGCCTTTGATGCCAAAGATACGGCTGCGCTGCAACGCTTCTTCGCTGAATTGACCGCACCGATCGACCATGTGCTGGTCAGCGGCGGCGGCCCACATTACGGACCGCTGTTGGAAATGGATACAGCCCAAGTGCGCGATGCGGCCACCGACCACCTGGTGCTGGCACTTGAGGTTGCCCGGCACGGCGCGAGCAAGATGCGCCCAGGCGGGACACTGCTTCTCATCGGCGGCACCGGCGGCCGGCGTATCGACCACGGCCTGGGGATCGTCTCGGCTGCCACCGCCGCGCTGCCACCGTTCACCGCAGCCCTGGCCCTCGAACTCGCGCCGATTCGGGTCAACCTCATCGCCGCCGGGTTCGTGGACACACCGTTGTCGGCATCACTGCTTGGAGACCAGCTCGAGGAACGCCGCCAGGAGCTACGGGCGACGCTACCCATCGGCCGCGTGGTGCTTCCGTCTGATGTCGCTGCGCTCGCGGTCCACATCATGAGCAACACCGCGCTCACCGGTGCAACGTATGACATCGACGGTGGACAGCAGTTCCTCGCATGATCACTGAAAGAATCCTGGCAATGGACACGACTAACACAGCGGGAGCGACATGAATCGGCAAGTGACACAGGGTGATACCGCGACGACGCAGCAAGTGCTTGCCCACCACCTCGAATTCTTCGGGAAGCGCGACCTCGCAGTCACCATGGCCGACTACGCCGACGAGGCGACGTTCTTCAGTCAAGGTGGCGTGCTGCACGGCTCCGACGCTATTCGCCAATTCTTCGGCACGTTGTTTGAGGAATTTGAGAAGCCAGGGATGTCCTTCGATTTGCTCCAGCAGGAGGTGGACGGCGATACCGCCTACATCGTGTGGAAAGCCGAGTCGGCAGACAACGTCTTCGAAATCGGCACCGACACCTTCATCGTGCAGAACGGCAAGATTGTCACCCAAACTTTCGCGGGCAAGATCACTCCCAAGAGCTGATTTCAGCCTTGACGCGGTCCAATGAGATAAGGACATCCATCATGCCACTCGCCCGAATCGACCTCACCCAAGGCCAATCGGCCGAGTATCGACAAGCCATCGGAGAAGTCGTGTACGACGCCATGGTCGAGATTCTGAAAGTACCTGAAGGAGACCGCTTTCAGGTCATCACCGAACATCCAGCGCAGAACTTCATCTTTGACCCCGACTACCTGGGCATCCATCGATCGAAGGACTGTGTGTTCATCCAGTTGACACTCCTGGGCGGCCGAACCGTGGACCAAAAATCGGCCTTTTACAAGGCTATCGCGGACGGACTGCACAAGCGCCTAGATATGCGCCGAGAAGATGTATTCATCAACCTAGTCGAAGTCAGCAAAGAGAACTGGTCCTTCGGCAATGGTGAAGCCCAATACGCGAAATAGCAAACAGCACATGGGGAATCGCAGAAATTTTCCCGAGGAGACTAACTCATCGACGGGAAGGGTCGCGTAGTTGTGCCGACATATGTTTGTTTAGCCGGAAGCGGCCAGATCAGCGCCGGACAGAGGCAGCGCATCGCTGCGGGAATCACGCTGATCCACAGTGAATGCACGGGAGCCCCACCGGCGTTCGTACAGTGCATCTTTCAAGACCTCGACGCGACCAGCCACTACATCGGCGCTGAGCCCGCACCGCAAAGTGTATGGGTGTATGGGCATATCCGGGATGGACGTGACGAAGGGGTCAGAGAGCGCATCTTGATCAGGATCTCTGAACTCCTCGTCGATATCTTGCACATCGACCCGTCACTAACGTGGGCCTACATCAATCCGCTGGCCAACACCGACATGGTCGAATTCGGCCGCACCCTGCCCTTGCCCGGCGCCGAACAGCAGTGGATCGAGCAGATGCCCGCCGGCGTGCGCGAGCCCCTGCTCGAACTCAACGAGCGCGCCACGCGATGATTCCAAACTGCCATCAGCGTGATGAAATCCAACTGCACTGGCAATGAGACCTTCCAGCCTTAGTAACAGTTAACTCCGGTGAACTAGCGTGAAATTTTCACGCAGCTAGAAGGCATTTTGTGCCGCCGAACAGCTAGCTGCATATGGTTCAATCCCTCCGCCACCGCGATAACCACCGGCGAGAAATCGCAGGTGAACAGCATCTATCCGCCACCTCCCATCGGTGCCGTTGCCGGCGGGGCTTGACCCAGACTCGCGTCAGGCATCGCCGCCGGCGGAGGCCCAGGAAGCGGGGCACCGTTCCCCGGCCCCGGTCCCAGGGGCACACCCGGCGGAGGTCCGGGCAGGGGAAGCGCGTTGGGATCGACCCACGGTGGCCTGACGGGGTCATGCAGCGGATCGAGGGTGTACTTCAAGCGATACGGGTCCCCGGGCTCGGGTGGTATGGGCATCCCCGGCTGCCCCCAGTGGGTGCCCAACATCAGTCCCTTCTTGAGCCGTGGAATCGTCAGGTCAAGCTCGGCAGTGATGTTGAAGTAGTCGCCTCGGAGCGCTCGGTCGATGAAGTTCTGGTTGAACGGGAATACGAACCCCGCCGCGATCGCCGTGCCGAACTCCGGTCCGACGTCGGCGAGCGCGCGGATGGTCGGCTCCAGGTTTTGCAGATTCTTGACCAGGTCGGCCTGGCTGTCGTTGACCAGCCGGGTGGCGGTGTTGCTGAACACGCGAAGGTGGTCCAGGGCGGTCGTCAGGCGCGGGCGTTCCTTGATCAGCACATCGAGTGCGGGCGGTATTTTGCGCAGCGCGTCGGTGAGAACGTCGCGTTGGTCGGCGAAGGTGCCGGCAAGCCGGTTCAGCGCCTGAATAGACTCGACGATGTTGTCCCGTTGTTCGTCCAGTGTTCCCACGAATGTGTCGAGGCGAGTAATCAGATCACGGAAGGCGCCCTCGTGCCCGGACAGGGCGGCGGAGAAATTGTGGATGACCTCCCCGATCTGTCCCAGTCCCCCGCCGTTGACGACCGCGCCCAGCGACGACAGCGTCTGCTCTGTCGAGGGGTAGGCCGACGACCGGCTCAGCGGGATGGTCGCGCCCGGTGCCAACCGTCCGTTTCCCGACTGGCCCAGCGGAGTATTGAGTTCCACGTGCATCGTCCCCAGCAGGCTGGTCTGACCGACGCTGGCTATCACGTTGGCCGGGACGGCGACATCGCGCTTGACCGAGATCTCGACGTCGGCGTGCCAGCCTTGCACCCGCATCGCACCGACACTGCCGACGACGACGTCGTCGATCATCACCGGCGAATTCGACTCCATCGTCCCGACATTGGGCAGCTCCACGTGGTAGATGTTGGCCCCCGGCCCGCGTCCAACCGCACCTGGCAACGGTAGTGAATTCAGGCCGTGGAATTCGCATCCCGTCGCCGTCAACACCACACAACAGCCGACGGCGAACACCCGCCGAGCCGCATCGCGGGCGATCATTGTTGTGGCCCATCTGAGGGAGGCAGCGGCATCGTCGCACCCGGAATCGCGAAATAGCCGAAATACGTGTGGATCAGCAGAATGAACTCCTTTCCAGTGCGATTACGGCGGGATTAGTGGGCCTATCGGTGTGGTGGTCGTCGCGGCGACGAGCAGTTCGGCAAGCTCAGCTGGCCGACTCAGGAACGGTGAATGCGAGGAGTCGATGGTCAGTGGTTC
This sequence comes from Mycobacterium sp. Dal123C01, assembly GCF_052566995.1. Taxonomy (NCBI): domain Bacteria; kingdom Bacillati; phylum Actinomycetota; class Actinomycetes; order Mycobacteriales; family Mycobacteriaceae; genus Mycobacterium; species Mycobacterium sp. Dal123C01. Next base: position 1,502,737 of record NZ_CP199580.1, read on the forward strand.
GACGCCGAGGCGCTTGACCACAACCTCAGAGAGCCACCGCGGCTTGGAGCGATCCTGCAGGCACAGGATGTAGCTGCGGGGCAGGTCGGCTGCCCAGAAATGGGGTACCGATACGGGCGTGGTCGTCGTGTCGCCGAACCGCTCCGGGCACAAGCGCTCAAACGCCCATCGTGCGGTTTGCTCGTCGCAGTCGTGGTAGAAGTATTTCCACGCGCCTTCGAAGGTGGCGAAGCTCATGGCGCCGTCGTCGCCGAAATGCAAGTGGCCGAACATCTCTCCGACGTCGGCGTCAAACGAACCGTCCTCGGAGTTGCGCATCGCCATCGCCTCGGGATAGGTGCGACCCTCACGAGGCAGCGCGGCCGCCAAGTAAATGATGTGGGCGACGAGGTCACTGGCTGCATCTGCGGCCAAGGTGATGTCGAAACCACCTCCGGAGTGGCCGACCAGGACATCTCCTGCTCGTAGAGCGCCAACGATGGCGTCGCGTCGGTTGGCAATCGTGGATTCCTCGTGAAGGCGCGTGCCGTGGCCGGGAATGTCGACGGCCACCGCGTCGTGCCCGAGGCGGTTCAGTTCGGGGATGGTCCGCTGCCAGCACCATGCAGCGTGAAAGCCACCGTGCACGAGGACGAAACGCATAGACCCTTCCTTTCCGGCCTAGGTGTGTCGAGGCCGAAGCGGCCGATGCCTAGCTACCCCCTGAGTTGGTGCCGCAGGCGTGCACATCACCGACACGGCCATCGCTTGCGCGGGCTCGTGATTCGTGCGCACCCGCGCTGGAGTCGTCGACGCCCTCAGCGCGTATCGGTGACCCATGGGCCCAGACGGTAACACGATTTCTACAAATGTAGGGAAAAAATCCTACGTTTGTAGAAAAATCTATGTGCGCAGGTCGGAGCCGATCGGTTAGAACTGGCCGTTGTGTACGTGATGGGAAGCGGCGACTCCGGCGACCAGCGCGTGCAGCAACTGAGTGAGTTCCTCGGCGCTGTCGACGCCCGGATGTCCAAACACCTGCCGGACGATCACGCCGTTGATGAAGGTTGTGATCGCGCGGGCCTGCTTCTCCACGAGAGCGCGATCGACAGGACCGGGCTGCAGCTGCGTGACCGCCTGTTCGCTCAGCGCTACGAAACCCGCAATCGCATCCTGAATGGCGCCCTGCAGCACTTCATCTCGGTGGGCATGCAACGCCAGTTCGTAGCGCGCCCGCGACCGATCCAGGCCGGGGCCGGTCGCCGAACGAATCACCATCTCGGCGAGTACCGACAAAGTTGTGGCGCTCGTTCCGCCGTCTGGCAGAGCGCACCGCAGCATGACGGCTTCGAAATCGACGGCGTCCAGTTCGGCCACGCGCTCAGCGGTTGCGCGGAGCAACGCCGAACGGGTCCGAAAGTACGATGACGTCGTGCCGTCGGGCAGCCCTGCGCGCTGCTCCACCTTGCGGTGCGTGAGCCCCTTGGCACCTTCGTCGGCAAGAAGTTGGATCGCGGCATCACACAAAATGCGGCGGCGCCCTTCGACATCAGCTTTCCGCTTCATAGCAACGCGGGCAGTTTATCCCAGCCGATCGTGTCCCGGGATGCGGCGCGAAACCCGCAATGCGAGGCGGGCCCGACCGAGCTATCAACCCGCAGGGACCTATCATACATTATGGACATCATATGTATGATGCGATAGCCTCGCTATTCATGGGAGCGATATTTGATTCCGAGACCCTGCACGCGATCGCAAAGAACGCGACAGGTCTGGACACTAAAGACGCGGCTTTTGCGCAGATCATCGCCGAGCTGAAAGGCGAGTATCGCGGTCACGTCCGTGATGACATCCCCTGGGTGTTCAACAATGCTGGCGGCGCCATGGGGCAGATGAAGCTTTTGCACGCGTCACTGTCGGAATACCTAATCTTTTTCGGCACCCCGATCGGCACCGAAGGTCACTCAGGCCGCTACGCCAGCGAGGTGTGGGACTTCATCATCGACGGCGAGGTGTGGTGCTACGAGGAGGGTCAATTCGAGCGCAGCGTGTACGGGCCTGGGGATGTGGCGTATTTGGCGGGAGGCCGAGCAAAGGGTTACGCCGTGCCAAACGCGGCGTTCATGCTGGAGTACGCGCGGGGGCCGATTCCAGGCATGATGCCCTTCGGTCTCGCTGATGCCATCTTCAGTACCATCGACCCGCCGACGATTGGTAAGACTGCCTGGTATTACACGCAGCTCGTCGTCGGTGAGCTCTTCAAGGGCAAGGTGTGACGCGAAGTTTCTCGTGCGCGGTTCGTGTTCAGCGCCAGCCAGTTCGGCGGTACCGTTCGAAACTGCCAACAGCCGGCCGCTAGTGCTCGTCGGCGACAGAAACGGCGGCGCCATGCTGCTGGGCCAAGATAGCCCCCCCCAGCCACCGTTTGATGAACCGCCGCAGTTCTTCTCGGCTCCGATTGGGGTCGTTGGGGGCCACGAAGAACGAGAGCATCGTGCGTAGGGTGAATTCCACGAGTTCGCGCAGCGCCGCCTGGTCGTAGCCGTACCGCACCCAGTCGACGTCGAAGCGGGTAATCATCCGCATCCCAAAAGTCTGGGCTTCATCGGATGCCAGGCTTGGCGTATGGGAGTTGCGGTACTGTTCTGACAGTAAGATACCCAAATGCGGTGTGCGCGTTACTTGTTCGAGTGCGTACAACACGCCTTCTGTCATCGCCTCGGCCGGATCGCCAATACCGCGGACGGCTTCGGTGAGTCGATCGAGAAAGCCGTCGACTGAGGCCACCGCCGCTGCGTGCATCAGAGCTTCGGCGGTCGGAAAGTACCGGTACACCGTCTGCCGGATGACCCCCAAGGACTCGGCGACCTCGGCGAGGCTGACATCGGAGCCGGTTTCGGCGATCAACTTGACCGCCGTGGCCACAATGCGCTGAGAGGCTTCCTCATCGTTGACCGGTGGATGCCCGTCCCAGCCGCGCCTACGCGCCACGGTCGACAACCCCAAGGAACAACATTCCCGCAGGATATCGGCTCCGCATAACCGCTACAGAAACGGCGGCGTGCCTACGCCATTGACGAGAGCCTGCCATTCGGGTAATCATACATACAAGCCATTAAATGTATGATAACTGTGCCAGCTGCCGCCGAGGGCGGCGCGCAGGAGACAAGTGAGGAGCATCTGATGACGGATCTCATCGTGCGCAAGATGCGGTTCGCGTTCGCCGACCACGACGTTCCTTTCCTGTGGAACGAGCAAAACCCTGCTTTTTCCAGCATGGCCAACGCGGTCTCGTTTCTGGCGATCGCGTTCGAGAAGATGATCGGCCAGATGATTCCCCAGGCCCTTCCATTGATCACCGATCCGGAAGTGGCAGAGGAAGCGCAAGCGTTTGTCCGGCAAGAGGGTCAGCATTCGATGGCTCACCGCCAACATGCGAAGGGATTGATCAGAAGCTATCCGGCGCTCAAGGAGACCCTCGATGAGGTGATTGCGGCGTTCGACGATCTGACTGCCAACACGCCGTTGGAATACCGGCTCGCGTACACCGCTGATCTTGAGGCGACGTTCACGCCGGCGTTCAAGTTGATGCTCGATCATGACGACACGCTGTTCGCTCGCGGGGACGATCGGGTGGCGTCACTGTTTTTGTGGCACTTCGTCGAGGAAGTCGAGCACCGGAGCTCGGCGTTAATCATCTACAACTCGGTCATCGATGACCCGTGGTATCGAATGCGGGTGGCGCCGTCGATCTTCAAACATGTCTGGTCGGTCCTACGGATAGCCTGCGAAGGGTTCAACAAGCACGTACCGGTCGAGGAGCGCAACATCGACACCCTGTCGATGTTCGGCATGCAACGCTGGAGGAGGGCGCTGGTGCAGAGGCTGCCGTTCTTCGATGCGCCGGATGACGGCCCGCTCGAAAACGCTTTCAAGCATCTGCCGCTGCGCAAGCAGCTCGTCGCCATGTCCGGCATCGTGCGCAGCCAGATTCCCGGTCACAACCCCGCACACGAGAAACTACCCGTCTTAGCCGAAGAATGGTTCCGGCGTTATGACGCTGGCTACGACGTCACTCACTGGTATACCGCAGCCGACACACAGAACGCGTGAGGATTGCTATGTCCGACCCATGCGCACCGACCTTCGTCGACCTTGCTGCAAGACTTGGCTTTTCGTGTCAGACCGCGGGTGGTCTCGTCGAGTTCCGCAATCCATTTGGGTTGCAGAACTGGACTCTGCCAGTGCTGGAAGTCACGGTGATCGCCGGAGCGGCACTCGCGCTGGTCTATGCCATCGTGCGGCTGCGTCGTCACCACGATCCGACAAACCTGGTGCTGTGGTTCGGAGCGATCGCCTATCTACTCATCATCGAACCGCCCCTGTACTTCCCAGCAGACTTCGGGATCAGCAGCCACGTCGACACAATGTTTGCCCACAACGTATTCACCGTCGACTTCCTGTGGGGCCGGCTGCCCCTCTACATCGTCGCGGTCTACCCGATGATGGCAACTGTGGCCTACGAGATCGTCCGTATGCTCGGGGTTTTCCGGCACTATGGCGTACTGGTCGGCGCGGTCTGCGTCGGCTTTGTCCACCATGTGTTCTACGAGATCTTCGACCAACTTGGGCCGCAACTGCGTTGGTGGGAATGGACTCTGGACAATCCGATGAACAAGCCGTTCTTCGATTCGGTGCCCCTCCCAAGTGTTGTGGTGTTCGCCGCGCTGTGGCCGATGTCGCTGGCGTTTTTCGTCCAACTTTTCGTCGGCCGTCAAGTCGAGGACGGCAAAACATTTTCCGGGTTACAGCTGCTGTGGCGCACCATCGCTATCGGTGTCCTGGCGTCCATCGGCACTGCGGTGCTACCGCTGCCCGCCACGATTGCGGGTGCGCTATCGCATAGCACGATCGTGGTCGGGATCATCTATAGCGCTGAACTGGCCGTGCTCGCCGTCATCGCCACCGTGGTCCTGATCAACCAATGGCGCCGGTCGCGCCGCGACGACGACTCAGAGGCTGTGCGCTATTCCAACCCAGCCATCCTCGGCTACGCCACCGCCTACCTCGCGGTCATGAGCATTCTGTGGGCGATGTCGCTACCGGCGTACTTCAGGGCCGTCAACGGCGCCACACCAAACGGCGATCCCACCGGCAGCCTCTGGTACACGATCGGATGCCTCCTCGTTGCCGGCCTATGCATCGCTGCCGCCGGAACCGCCGTAACACGCCGATCGCACCCACGTGGAGCGCTGTTGTCGATGCCGTCACAGTCCCCGTCCCTTCCCGTAAACCTTGATACGTAGTGAAAGTCGATGCCGTCCTGGTTATGGGTGTCGACCGGAAGGTGGAGGAGCTAACGTGGCCGACGCATCGCAACCCGACGAATCGCAATTGAACGTGGAGCGTGACGGCGACGTCGTCGTGCTCACAATGAACAACCCGCCGCGTCGCAAGAACGCGCTGACGCCCGGCGATGATCACTTTGATGGCGCAGGCCTGGGACGAGATCGACGCTTGCGAGCAATTTCTGGATGAGCAACAGCAAGCCCGCGAGGCACGGAAGGCTGCAGTTCGCCGTCAACGCACCATCGGCAAATCCGTCCACCTGCTCGGCCCGCGCGACGGCTGTTCGTGAATGCAATGAACTAGTTGGCCGCCACCGCTCGCAGTTCCTGGACCGACTCGTCGAGGAGTCGGCGCAACGCGGACGGATCATTCTGTTGCACCCATTGAGCGAATGCCAGCTGGAAAACGGTCACGCTCGCCTGGGCGGCGAGCATCGCCGCGTTCGCTGGTACGCCTCGTTCCACTAGTGCGGCCTTGACCGCTGCGGCGAGGTTCTGCAGCTTGATCAGTTCGCGCTCCAGCAGCTCCGGATTGGCCTCGATGATCCGGGTGCGGATCCGCGTGAAGGGGTGGCGCTCGGTGAACATGTCCGTGACGGGATCGAGTCCGGCTCCTGTCGCCCGTCGCCACAGCAGGCTTCTGTGCGTCGTCACGCCAGTGTCGTCGGTCGACGTCGCCGAGAGAGTCAACAGGTCGCCCTCGACGCTGGCGTACCGAAACTGCGGTTACGCCAACAGTTCCGCCATCATCGACATGGTGACGTCGTGGTGCAAGGTCGACGCTTCCTCGTCGGCAGAGAATCGCCCGCCGTATGCGACGTAGCCACGGTGTCGACGTTCGGGGGGGTACCACGGTCCTGCTGCTGTTCGCGGCCGCGAATCGGGATCCCGCATCTCGGCCGACATCAATGAGCGGCTCACGACGCAAGCAGCGGGCGGTGATGGCAGTTTCTGTGGGAAACATGGCGCATCCGACACCTCGGGATGCGCCGATACCGGGGTTGCATGGACTTCATCTGACCGAAAGGATCACATGACCGACACATTCACTGAGCGCATCGCCGGCGTGGTTATCCCCGACACCCCGCTCGTGCGTGAAATCACCGAGTACATCCGCGACACTGAGGACGAGCTTCTGTTCAACCACTCCCGCCGGGTGTTCCTCTGGGGCACACTGCAAGGTCATCGGCGTGGTCTGCAGCCTGACCCCGAATTGCTGTATGCGGGTGCGATGTTCCACGACATCGGGCTTACCGAGGGCTACCGGAGGTCGATGCTGCGGTTCGAGGTCGACGGCGCCGACGCCGCGCGCGATTTCCTGGTGGAGCGTGGCGTTGACGAAGCCGCGGCGCGTAAGGTGTGGCTTTCCATTGCGCTGCATACAACGCCTGGCGTACCGGAGTTCCTGGAGCCCGAAATCGCGCTTGTCACAGCGGGTGTCGAGACTGACAACCTGGGCATCGGCCGTGAAGATCTGTCCACCGAGGCGATTCAGGCGGTCACCGCTGCTCATCCTCGCCCCGATTACAAGAACCGTATCTTGCGGGCGTTCGCCGATGGCACAAAGCACCGGCCGCGTACCACATTCGGGACGGTCAATGCCGATGTGCTGCAACACTTCGACGATTCGTTCGTCCGCAACGATTACGTCGAGGACATCCGCAACTGCAGCTGGCCGGAATAGGGGCACGACGCAATCCGAGACATGCGCTCGATCAACCTCCATGGCGCGACGGCCGAGGGCAGCAGCGATGACTCCGCATTTCGCGGCGAGTATCGAGCGTAAAGCGCTCATGGCTGCCAGCCGATATGAGACGGGAGCAGGAGACGGAGTGGAGTCCTTCGATTACATCGTGATCGGCGCTGGCAGTGCTGGGTGTGTGCTGGCGAATCGTCTGACAACGGCCGATGATGTTCGGGTTTTGTTACTGGAGGCTGGTGGACCTGATGACGCGCCCGAGATTCATGTTCCGGCGGCGGTGCATTCGATGTTCGGCTCAGAGCATGACTGGGCGTACACGTCCGTTCCACAGGAGTTCACCGGGCGTTTCGTGCGGGTGCCCCGAGGTCGCACGCTTGGCGGGTCGTCGTCGCTGAACGCGATGATCTACACGCGGGGCAATCGCGCTGACTACGACCGCTGGCTTCAGCTCTACGGCGCGGAAGGTTGGGGTTTCGACGACGCGTTGCCCTACTTCGTTCGGTCGGAGGCCAACTCCCGCCTCGCCGGCGCCTTGCATGGAACCGACGGCCCGTTGCACGTACAAGATCCGCGGTGGATGCACGAGCTGTGCACGTTGTGGGTCGAGTCCGCTGTCTCAGCGGGTATGCCCGCCAATGATGATTTTTGCGGACCCCAGCAATCGGGGGCGGGCATCTACCAGGTGACCCAACGCGACGGGCTGCGCTGGTCGGTCGCTGATGCCTACCTGCATCCGGTCCTGGATCGCCGCAACCTGACCGTGCGCACGCGCAGCGCGGTCAGTCGCATCGTTATCGACAATGAGGTCGCCACCGGTGTCGTCTACCGTGACGAGTCCGGTGAGCAGATCGTGCACGCCGAGCGCGAGGTGCTGCTGTGTGCGGGGGCGATCGCCTCTCCGCAATTACTGATGCTTTCTGGTATCGGCCCCGCCGATCATCTGCGTGAGATGGGTATCTCGGTAGTTCTCGACGCGGTCAATGTCGGTGTGGGGCTGCAGGATCACCCGGCCACCGCGCTGGTCTGGACGACCGCAGGCGCGCCCGACTTTCGCGATATCGTGGCCACCGACCACGCCGCCAACCAGTGGGCGCTCGAGCGGCGCGGTCCGCTGACGTCCATCGTGAGCGAGGCCGGGATGTTCTTCTCGACCTCGGGCACCGGTGAACTGCCCAACGTCCAGGTCTATGCCGGGGCTACCTCGTACTGGGATGACGGGACGGGATATACCGACAAGCCGTGCACAACGGCACTCGTAACCCTCGTCGATCCGGCCAGCCGCGGCTCAGTACGACTTGCTAGCGCCGATCCCGCCGCCCACCCGTTAATCGACCCGCGCTTCTACACAGAACGCAACGACCTAGACGCCATGCTGGACGCAATGGAGGTCGCCATCGACATTGCGCATCGCAAACCGCTGATGGACTTCATTAGTGGGCCGTACATGCCCGACACCAATCAGCCGGACCGGGCAGCGCTGCTCAGTATCGTGCGCGAACACACTCAAACGATGTACCACCCCACTGGAACCTGCGGCATGGGCAGCGCCATCGACTCAGTAGTCGATCCCGATTTGCACCTTCGCGGCATCCAAGGGCTCCGCGTCATCGACGCGTCAGTCATGCCAGCCACGATCCGCGGCAACACCAACGCGCCAGTAGTCATGATCGCCGAGAAAGCCGCAGACCTGATTCTGACGTAAATCAAACAACCAAAGCTCGAGTGGTTGTCGGGTGATGGGGGGCTGCCTGCACGGTCAATTGTGGTTCAGCTCCAATTCGAGCAAGCTTTCGGCTGTCGCGGCGATCGTGTCGGCGGCCGAATGTGGTTGCCAGCCAAGCAATTTGGTCGCGGTGTCGGTCGACATCAACTTTGGCGGGCCCAGCAGATCGGTGAAGGTACCGAGCGCAGGCATGAACCGGGCCGCGGCACGCACCAGCCAGTCGGGCACGTCGCGCCTCGGTATCCGGCTGCCGGCATCGCCAATCCGCGAGCGCAGGATCGCCGCTATTTCGGGCAGCGACAACGGCTGACCGGCCGACGCGAGGAACCGCCGGCCTGCGGCCTGCGGCCGCACCATTGCCCGAAGATGCAGGTCGGCCACGTCGCGCACGTCGACGACAGCGAACGAGGCCCGCGGCAGGAACGGCGGCTTGCCGTCCAGCAGTGCGGCGATGAGTCCGACCGAACTGGCCAGGTCTGAGCCGAGCGTCGGCCCGAAGATTCCGACCGGGTTCACAACCGCCAGTTCCAGCCCGTCCGTGTGGGCGGCGAACTCCCATGCAGCGCGCTCGGCAATCGTCTTCGACTTGACGTACGGGCTCTGATTGCCGGTGGGGTCGGTCCAGTCGGTCTCGTCGTAGGGCAGCCCAGACCGTTTAGGGCTGTATCCGATCGCGGCGAACGAGGAAGTCATGACCACGCGCCGCACCCCGGCATGTTCGGCCGCCCGCAGGACTCGCAAGGCGCCTTCCCTGGCGGGGACGATCAGGTCGTTTTCGTCCTTCGGCTGCTGTGGCGGAAACGGCGAGGCCACGTGCAGCACGTATTGGCAACCAGAAACGGCCTCTCGCCATCCGGCGTCAGAGGTGAGATCGGCTGCCACGAAGGCTAATTGCCCGGTGTCGACACCCGCCCGCGCGAGGATGGAGCGGACTTCCGGTTCGCGGTCAAGCGAGCGGACAGTGGTCCGGACGTGCTGGCCGTCGGCAAGAAGCCGCAGAATGATATGTGCGGCAAGGAATCCCGATCCGCCGGTAACGAGGACGGGTGCGCCGGTGTCAGTCATTCTGTAGCCCAGCTTCTTCGGCGAGGAGTCGAGCGGAGAGTTGTTGCACCTTGGGGATAATTCGCTCCTCGGCGGCTGCGTCGCCGCGTTCCTTTGCAGCCCACAGCTCAGCTTTGGTCGCCACATATTGCTCGCGCAGCTTCAGCCGGGCGATCTCGTCCCTCAGCCGTTCGGCATGCCGGGCGAAGAGGTCCTTCTGCTCGGCTTCGCCGCCATGCCCGCGCTGCATGTTCGCGACGTAGGCGCGCATGTCGGCTACCGACATCCCGGTTCCGCGCAGACAGCTCAGCGCTTCGATTGCGGCGACGAGGGCCGACGGATACCGGCGGTGACCGCTGCTCTGGTCACGCGGAACGGGTTCGATCAGCCCGATGCGCTCGTAGTAGCGCAGCGCCGACTCCGCCAGCCCGGTGCGCCTCGACACCTGCTGAATGGTCAGGTCGGCGAGTTCGTCAGTCAGCTTGGTGCTCATGACACCACTCTGCCGAACTTGAAGCGCTTTAAGTCAAGCCTTCGTCAACCGCAGGTAGGCGTCGAGGCTCTCATCTCGTGAGCCAGCGTGACACCGCCTGGGCGCGGTTCGACGCGTCGAGCTTGCGCAGGATGTTCGACACGTGCGTCTTCGCGGTGCTTTCGGCGATGTCGAGCAGCCGGGAGATCCGGTAGTTGGTCTCACCGGCGGCCATCAGCCGTACCACGTCGAGCTCACGCTCAGTCAGCTCCAATGACGGGTCCGGCCGCGGCGGCGGGGGAGTGGACGCGGGGATCGGTGTGGACCACAGCCGCCCGGGGGCCTGACGGATCGCCTGGAGCTGATCGAGCAGCAGCAGCCGGCTTAGATGCGCGGCCAGGGTCTCGACGGCCAGTGCCAGCAGGTCGCACTGCGTGCGGCGCACCGAACGCTGCTGGAGATAACAGTCGACGTGGACCATGCCGATGACCGTCTTCTCGACCACGATGGGCACGACGCCGTAGTTGTCTGCTCGAGAGGCCGCGGCGATCGGCCGGCACACTCGGGGATGGGTCTGCACCTCGTCAACGACCAAACTGCACCCCGTCTTCGCCACATCGGTCTCGACCACCGCGTCCAGTGTGGTCGGTTCAGCTCGGCCGGCCTCAAGGATCGCGGCTGCCCACTGTGGGTCCCGGTGGACGAACATCGACTCGGGCAGCCAGACATCCTGGTCGATGCGGGAGAGCAGTACCCGGTCGAACCCGAGCTGGGCGATCGCCTCGGGGGCCTGCTGCACCAGTGCCTGGGCCGAGGACGCGGTGCGGAACTCGGTGATCACGTCCAAGAGCGTGCATGTCAGTCCTTGGTCCATGGGTTCCGCGCTCCCGGTTCGGCCCGCTGGGGGACTGTATTTGGGCCCTTGAGATCAACCTACGCGGGGGTGCCCGGCGATGCCGCGAAGCCGACGAGGCGATCCCGACTCATCCAAACGGCGCGCGTGCCGTCCACCGTTTGACCGATGTACCGCGCCGGTCGGGCGATGGAATCGTGGCGTAGCGGGAGTGCGTAATCAGTTGAGGAGACGCAGGATGAAGATCGCGACCGAGGTCCCCTGGCAGGACCGGCGCTTCACCATCCCGGTTGAACGAATCACGCGCTGCGAGCAATTGGGGTTCGACGCAGTGTTCACCGCCGAGGGTGTCGGCAATGACGCGCTCACGCCGCTCGGCTATCTCGCGGCGATGACCGAGCGGATGAGCCTGGGCACCCACATCGCGACGTTGACTGCACGCCCACCGACCGTGCTGGCTCAGGCGCTGATGACGATCGACGCGATGGCCGGCGGGGGTCGCGTCATCGCTGGGGTTGGCGGTGGTTTCCCCAGTTCTTCCGAGGGCTGGCACGGCCGGGGGTGGGGCAAACCGGTCCGCCGGATGCGGGACTATGTCGATGTGCTGCGACAGGTGTTCCGCACCGCCGGCTCCTACGACGCCCAGGGCAACCCGATTGAAACGACCGAGCTGTTCGCCGAGCAAACCCGGGCCCGCCTCGGTGCCGCGGTCCAGTGCCAGAGCTCGGAGATCAGCATCCCGTACGCCGGCGAGGACGCCCTAGAGGTTCATCCGTGGGTGAGCGCCCTGGAGCGGGGGCCTGCGGACCCGCCGATCGTGCTCGCCGCGGTTGGGCCCCAGATGATCTCGCTGACTGCCGAGCGCGCGGATGGCTGGTTCCCGTGGGGCTTCGCGCCCGGCATGATGCCCGCCTACGAGCCCCACCTTGCGGCCGGCTTCGCGCGGGCCGGCGAGGGTAAGCGGCGGGAGGACTTCGACATCTGGGCGATCGTCGACCTGGTGGTCAGCGACGACGTCCGGGCAGGGATCGAGCTGTTCCGGCCATACGTGGTGCATTGGGCGCCGCAGATGCGGTTTCAGACCGAGGCGCTCGGCTTCGCCGGCCTTTGCGACCGGGTGTCCGAGCTCGTCGCCGCCGATCGCTATCAGGAGGCACTGGCCAGCGTGCCGGACGAGTACGTCGACCAGTCGTTCCTTATCGGTTCACACGCACGGATCGCCGAACGGCTGAAGCTGTGGTCGGAGTCCGGGGCGACCGGATTGATCTTCCGCTACGGCCCCCAGGTGCAGGTCGGCGCTCACAACCTCATCGAAGACCTCGATGTGTGGGAGACGATCGCCCGGGCGGCGCAAGCCCTTTGACCGCGCACCCTGCCCAGGAAGCGTGGCTGGGCCCGCGGTGTATTTAGCGGGTCAGTTCTCCGGGGAAGGCTGAAAATCCCAACCCGGGTCGGCATTCCAGCCCGGATCCGGTTGGGATTGCTGCGGCTCCGGTGGGGGATTCCAACCCGGATTCGATGGGTCGTCTGCGGCGAATCCACCGTAACTGGCCTGGTCTACCAGGTGCACCGATCCGGATGTGGCAACGCTCTCGGCGCCATCGGGCTGCACAACATTGAACAGCGCAAGCGTCGCGATGGTTGCGGCCCCGGCAAATAGCAGCTGCGCTATCCGGATTTGTCGACGCCGACCGTCGGGTGATTTTGTCTCATGCTCGTGGTGGTCGATGGCTGTGTTCATGCTCTATCTTTGCGCTCCGCTACTAGCCGCAGCCTGGGCGATTGTTATCGATCAGATGTGAGGCCCGGGCTTTTCTCGTCGGTTCGAGGTATTTCGGACCGGCGATCGGATTTAATGTGATCCAACTCACTCAGTGGCCGCACGCGCTGAGGTTCGTGGGCCGGTGAGTGTGGGAGGGCAACCGATGAAGTGGCTGGCGGCGTGGTGGGGGCAGGCTGACCATTTCGATTGGCTGACAGGCTATTTGCAAGCCCACGGGCTGAGTTCAAACACCCGCCGCATTATGGCTGTGGTGGCGGCCTCGTTGGTGCTGGTGCCCGCCAACGTGTGGCTGGGTCCTGCCCACGTGTATCGGCCTTTGGCGCTGACGTATTCCGTCGTGGCCGCTGTGGTCGGGGTGGGCATGGCGATGCTCTGGTTGCGCGGCTGGCCCACTCGGCACCAGTCTCTCGTCTTCATTCTGACCGGCAGTGCAATTATCGGCGTCGGCTGCTTATGGGAACCGCAACCGCTTGTTGGGCTGATGGCATGCGCGTCCCTGTCGATTCCCGGCGGCTACCTCGCGTTCTTCCACACCGCCAAATACATGGCGCTGAACTTCTGGCTAGCCAGCACAATTGCGGCCTGGCAAGCGGCGCGTCTGGCTGTTGCGGGGCAAGCGGTCCTGGCCTTCAGCGGCTACTTCATGGTCCTGGAACTCAACGTGATCGTGCCGCTAGCCATTCAGATCGTCGTGCGCTCACTCTGGCTCGATCTCTTGCGCGCCAACCGCGACCCGCTGACCGGCCTGCTGAATCGGCGGGCCTGCAGTCGGGCCATCGTGGGGCGGATGCTCGTCGGCACCAACCATATGTTTTTGATGGTGGCCATGGTTGATCTAGACCAGTTCAAAAAGCTCAACGACACACACGGGCATGCCGCCGGCGATCAAGCGCTCGTCGCGGTAGCCGGCGCCCTGAACGCCGCCTGCAGCGACACCACCGTCGTCGGTCGGGTCGGCGGCGAGGAATTTTTGATCGCCGACATCGTGACAGCAGAACAGAAGCCCGGGTGGGGCCGACAACTCTGTGATGCCGTGGCCGCGATCAACGCCCCGGTGACCGCGAGCGTCGGAATCGCCACCATGGCGTTGCGGAGCGTCGTCTCGGACCATGCCGAACACACATTTCGCCGGTTGGTTGCCGACGCCGACAACGCTATGTATGAAGCAAAACGGTGCGGGGGCAACCAAACTCGCCACTACCAGCTCGTTGTCTGAGCAGCCGTCATGCGCTGGCCCCTGTAGCGAACCAGTGAAGTGCGTCGGCACACCTGCCTCGATGGGTATGGTTCGACGATGACGCCGGCCGCACAGCGCGAGAGCGGCGGGACTGCTGAAGACGCCACGCGTGGGCGCCCGCGCGACATGCAGCGCCGCGCGGCCGTCATCGCCGCCACTCGCGAGCTCCTAATCGCCAACGGCTACGACGAAATAACTCTGGCCGGCGTCGCGCGTCATGCCGGGGTGTCGCGGCCCTTTGTCTACGAACACTGGGGCAGCAAGTTCGCACTGGTTGAGGACGCCATCTTTTCCGCACCCGGCGAACTTCCATCGATCGACGATCTCCCTTTTGCCGAGGCGCTGACCAGCCTGATCACCGGCATGGTCCGCGTCCAGTCGGATCCTGCGTACTTGGCGGGCATGCCGGGCGTCGCGACCGTGCTCTATAGCCGGCCCGACTTGGTCGAACAGGTCGAGGCGCGCTACATCGCACCGATCCGGGCACGGTGGGTCCGGCTCATCGAACGCGGAAAGGCCGAAGGTCTGGTCAGGTCCGAGGTCGACGGGAGTGCGCTGATGGACACGGTGCGCGGTGCCGTCACGCTGCACACTTCGGTGAACAAGGCCCTCGGAGATGCCGAACTGATCGTCCATCTACGGTCATTGATCACCTACGGGATCACCGCTGACGAGTGACAATCGTTTAGTTTCCTTACATTGTGTAAGGTAATGGCGCTGCGGAGGAGGGCTGCTCAATCTTGACCAAGAATTCGCTGCACGCGCTCTTCGACCTCACCGGCCGCAGCGCCATAGTTACGGGCGGCACGCGCGGCATCGGGCTGGCCATCGCCGAGGGGTTGGTCGAGTGCGGGGCCAACGTGGTCGTCGCCAGTCGCAAGGCCGATGCGTGCGTCACGGCGGCGGAGAAGCTGCAGGCGCTGGGCGGCGGGCAAGCCGTCGGCGTCCCCACGCATCTGGGTGACCTGGACGCCATCGATCGTCTGGTCGACGCCACCGTCGCGGAGTTCGGCGGGATCGACATGGTGGTCAACAACGCCGCCAATGCCCTCTCACTGCCGCTGGGTGAGTTCACTCCCGAAGCCTGGTCGAAGTCCTTCTCCGTCAACCTGCAGGGTCCGGTGTTCCTGGTCCAGGCGGCGCTTCCGCACCTGCGCAAGAGCGAGCACGCGTCGATCCTCAACGTGGTGTCTGCCGGCGCTTTCATCTATTCGCCTGCGGTGTCGATGTATTCGGCGGCCAAGGCCGCGATGGTGTCCTTCACGCGGTCGATGGCCGCGGAGTTCGCGTCGCAGGGGATCCGGGTCAATGCCTTGGCGCCCGGATCGGTCGATACCGACATGGCGCGGGCCAATCCACCGGAGTTTCTCGAGGTGATGAAGGCCGCCGCGCTGCTGAAGCGGATCGCCGACCCCGTCGAGATGGTGCCGCCGGCACTGCTATTGCTTTCCGACGCAGGAAGTTTCATCACCGGGCAGACCATCATCGCCGACGGCGGAATGGTAGCCCGGTAGGAAGGGCAATGATGACCGACACAGACAGCGCAACGCGCGAGGCCAATAAGCAAACACTTCGACGGGCGATGGACGGCATCAACGCGCTCGATCTCGACGCGGTCATCGGCGAACTCCACGACGATGCCCGCTTCGAATTGCCTTACGAGGATGCGGTTCCGGATTCCGGCCGGGACGGCATCCGTGACCTGCTCGCGTCGATGTTCGTCATGTTCTGCAAGTTCGACATGACTGTTACCGACATCTACGACCTTGTCGACCCGAACATGTTGGTGGCGCGGTATCGGGGCGACGCGCTGGGGCGGGCCAAGCCCGTCGTCTACCAGAACGACTACCTCGGCGTGTTCGAGTTCCGCGACGGCCGGATCTCGTTGTGGCGCGAGTACGACAACCCCATGGTGTCTGCCGCGGCGATCGCGAAGTTGGCTGAGGACACGCCCGGGGCGAGCGCGTGAACGATCCGGCGATCGAGATCAAGCGCCTCGACGACGGTGCGATCGCCGTGATGACGATCAATCGTGCCCACCGCAGGAACGCGCTGGACTCACAGACCCTTGTCGACATGCATCGCCTGCTGGACGCACTGAACGGCGATCCCACGCTGCGAGCGATCGTGGTGACGGGCACGGGTGTTTCGTTTTGCGCTGGCGCCGACTTGAAGTCGCAGCCCGACGATCTCTCCGATAGCGAGGGTGTGCCGTGGGCCGAGCTGCGATCGGCGGCCACCTCGACCGTCGCCATCACGATGGCCGCGCAGGAACTCATGGCCTCTGCCTTCGAGAAGATCCACCGGCTGCGGGTGCCGGTCATCGCCGCGGTCAACGGATTTGCCCTGGGCGGTGGCTTCGCGCTGGCGTTGGCCTGCGACATCCGCTATGCCGCTGAATCAGCCACGTTCGGCGCGGTGTTCATTCGGCACGGGGTGTCGGCATGCGACATGGGCACCAGCTACTACCTGCCGCGCCTGGTCGGAGCGTCGCGGGCCGCCGAACTGATGCTCACCGGACGGGTTTTTGACGCGGCCGAAGCGGTCGCCATCGGGTTGGTCCTCGAGGTCGTCGACGCGGCGAGCGTGCTCGATACCGCGATTGCCAAAGCCCGTGAGATCGCGCGCAATTCGCCCTTGGCAGTCTGGATGACCAAGGAAACCATGTGGCAGACCATCGACTCGCCGAGCCTGCGTCACGCGCTCGACCTCGAGAACCGAACTCAGGTGATGTGCACGGGCACAGGAGATCTGGCCAACTCGTTCGCCGCCTTCCGCGAAGACGGGACTGCTCGTTGGAACCCACTGTGAGCAACGCATCAGAACATCGAGGAGACCGATAAATGGCGAATTCCCTGGTGGAGCGGCTCGGTATCGAGTTCCCGTTATTCGCGTTCTCGCACTGCCGCGACGTCGTCGCGGAGGTCAGCAAGGCCGGCGGATACGGGGTGCTGGGCGCGCTGGCCTACAACGCCGAGCGCCTCGAGGTCGAACTGTCCTGGATCGACGAGCATGTCGGTGGCCGGCCGTACGGCGTGGACTTCGCGATGCCGGAGAAGTTCGTCGGCAAGGGTGAGCCCTACAGCCTCGATGCGTTGCGTGAACTCATCCCGCCCGGCCACACCGAACACATGGAAAAGGTGCTGAGCAATCATGGCGTGCCGCCGCTACCGGAGGACGCCGAGCGGCGGGTGATCGCGGCCGGTCTCGGGGTCGAGGCGGAAGGGCCGGGCCAGGTAGAGGTCGCGCTGCGTCATCCGGTGTCGATGATCGTCAACGCACTAGGCCCGCCGCCGGCCTACGCGATCGAGGCCGCGCACGAAAAGGGCGTCCTGGTAGGCGCATTGAGCGGCGCGCCGCGCCACGCTCGGCGCAATGTCGATGCGGGCGTGGATGTGATTATCGCCCAGGGTGGCGAGGCCGGGGGACACACCGGCGAGATCGCCACCATGGTTCTGGTACCCGCGGTCGTGGACGAGGTCGGCGCGGACATCCCGGTGCTGGCTGCCGGAGGAATCGGCAACGGCCGGCAGATGGCCGCCGCGATGGCCCTTGGCGCCCAAGGGGCCTGGACCGGTTCGTTGTGGCTGACGGTCGCCGAGGCGGCCACCGAACCCTGGGTCGTCGACAACCTACTCAAGGCCGGGTACAGCGACACAGTGCGTTCGCGCGCGATGACCGGCAAGCCGGCCCGTCAGATCCGCACCGACTGGACCGAGGCCTGGGACGGCCCCGACAACCCCGATCCACTGCCAATGCCGTTGCAAGGCATCGTGTATGCGGATGCCTCTGCCCGGTTCATGCGCGCGCGGTCGAGCGCGCTGTCGGGTTCCCCGGCGGGGCAGATCATCGGGTCGATCAACAAGGTGAAACGTTCGCGGGAGGTGGTCCTCGACATGATCGAGGAATACCTGGCCACCGTGCGGCGCTTGACGGAAACCAGCTGAGGAGGAATCGCCGTGGTCGCAAGCATCAACGACGTCCGGGACATCGACACCGGCGCACCCATGACGCGCTTCGCTCGCGGGTGGCACTGTATAGGCCTGGCAGAGGACTTCCGTGACGGAAGTCCTCACGCCATCAACGCGTTTGGCTCTCGCCTCGTGGTGTTCGCCGACTCGGACGGCGGGCTGCACGTCCTCGACGCGTATTGCCGCCACATGGGTGGCGATCTGTCCCAAGGGACCGTCAAAGGCGATTCGCTGGCGTGCCCGTTCCACGATTGGCGTTGGCAGGGCTCGACCGGTCGCTGCTCGCTGGTGCCGTATGCCAAGCGCACGCCCCGATTGGCGCGGACCCGGCGTTGGCCGACCGGGGAGGTCAACGGGCAACTGCTGGTCTGGCACGATCCCGAGGGGTCGGCGCCCGCCACCGATATCCTCCCGCCGACGATCGACGGGTATGCCGAAGGACAATGGTCGCCGTGGTCCTGGAGCTCGATCCTCATTGAGGGGTCGCACTGCCGGGAGATCGTCGACAACAACGTCGACATGGCCCACTTCTTCTACATCCACCACGCGTACCCGACGTTCTTCAAGAACATCATCGAGGGCCACACGGCGACCCAGCTCATGGAGTCGAAGGCCCGTCCCGATACCACGGCGAACTACGAGAATCTCTGGGAGGGATCGAAACTCCGCTCGGAGGCAACGTATTTCGGCCCCGCCTACATGATCAACTGGCTGCACAACGACGTAGCCCCGGATTTCACGATCGAAGTGGCGCTGATCAATTGTCACTACCCGGTCACCCACGACTCATTCGTGTTGCAGTGGGGCGTGGCGGTTCAGGAAGTCCCCGGCCTACCGGCGAGCAAGGCGGCCAAGCTTGCCGCCACGATGAGCCGGACGTTCGGCGAGGGTTTCCTCGAAGACGTCGAGATCTGGAAGCACAAGACGCGCATCGAGAATCCGTTGCTCACCGAGGAGGACGGCGCGGTGTATCAGCACCGGCGTTGGTACGCGCAGTTCTACGTCGACGTCGCCGACGTCACCGCAGAGATGACCGACCGCTTCGAGATCGAGGTCGCCACCAACCATGCCAATGAGTTTTGGCAACGCGAGGTCGCGCAGAACCTCGCGGCGACTATCCGGTGATAGCTAGCGTCAAGCACTCGTCCTGAAATTGGGTTAGCCCATCCCGCCGGTCAGCCCGCGAACAGTTTGCATTTCGCCATTCCGATACGGCCGTCCATCGGGTAGCACCAAGTCGTGGAACCACACTTTCGGCGGCGCGGTGTACGGGTGATTCCACGAATCCCAGGGAAAGTAGGTTTGGGTCTTCCCGGCCACCAAGCCCCAGTTGAAAGCACCAACGTTGTGGCGCTTGGCAATTGGCAGGATCCCCTCGATGGTGCTGCCTTGAGACCGAGCCATGTACTCGGTGCAGAGGATCGGCCGCCCCATCGGCGCCAGTTCGTTGATCCGGCCCTCGAACTCGGCCGGCTTGCCGTAGCTGTGGAAGGTGATCACGTCGGCATTGTCGAGTTGGATGGCGCTGATGGCGCTACGGCTTGACGGGTCTCCCCAGGATCCTTGCCACACACCGCTTGTCAACGGCTGAGCAGGATCAACCGTGCGCGCCCACCGGAACACCTGGGGAAGCAGGTCGGCGACATGCTGCAGCTTGTCTGGGCGCTCGACCTTGCGATACTCCTTCGCGGGATTGTCGGGTTCGTTCCACAGATCCCAACCCAAAACCCGGTCGTCGTTGCGGAATTGGCTCAACACTCCGGTGACGTAGTCCTGCATGACGGGGACATAGCGGGGGTCGCCGAGGCGTTCGGCACCCGGGCTTTGCACCCACCCGGAGTTGTGCACTCCGGGTACCGGCGCGTGCTGCGGACCGGACTTGGGGAGCGGGTCCCAACAGGAGTCGAACAAGACGAAAAGTGGCTTAATGCCATGGTGCGCCGCGATTCCGACGAACTGGCCGAGACGGCTTTGGAAGCCCTGGCGATCCTGGGCCCACAACTGATCGTGGAGGAAGACCCGCATGGTGTTGAACCCGTTTGTCCGGGCGACGCCCAGCTCGCCATCGATGCGCTGCGGGTCGAAAGTCCCCGGCTGAAACATCTCGAGCTGATTGATGGCGGTCGAGGTGATGTAATTCGCGCCGACAAGCCAGCCTTGGGCTTGATACCAAGTCTTGGCACGGTCTGCCGACCACCGGCCGGCTTCCGCAGTGGCGCTAGGCATTTTGGCCAAGGCCGTGCCCGCTGCCAGCATCAGCGGCAACTTCATGGCCATTCGGCGGTTCACGAAGTGACATTAATTTTTCCAGGCCATCCGGGCGGTCCGACGCGCCGTTCGCAATGATATGAGGTTGGGAATTGTGACCTGATCGTGATCTGGCGGCTTCAGCGTAACTTGCGGCCGTGGTTGTCTTTAACGCTGCCAGTGAACATCAGGATCGCGTCGACGATGGCCCAGATGATGCTGCCCAGCAGGAACGGAAACCCGACAAGGCAGAACAGGGTGAAGACGAGCCCGGACAGACCCAGCAAAAACTGCGCAATCGCAATCTGGGTCGAGTCGATGTAGAAGCGACCGATGCCGAACATCCCAAAAAACAGCTGCAACAACCCGGCCGTCGTGGCGGACTTGTCGGACAGAGGTAGCCCCGTGGCGGGATCGCGCCCAAACGGCGCTTGGGGAACAATCGCGTTTCCCGGATAGCCGCCGTAACCGGGGTAAGGCTGGGGCGGCGGATAACCGGGTTGCGGTGGGTATCCCGGGTAGCCCGACGGCGGAGGCATCGGGGGGCCTTGCGGCGGTATGTAATCGGGCGGCTGCCAACCCTCAGGCGGCTGGCCGGGTGGGTTCGGCGTCGACATTGGCTTGAGTTGACTCCTGTGTTGAGGGCCGTACGCGGAATCTCAGTCGGGCATCGATGCGGCCCACTGTATATGTCCCTCAAAGCCCAGCGCGGTGGCTTGCGTGCGGTAGCGATCCCGGAGTTCGCGGTAACTTGCCTCGTCTCTGTGAGCCATGGCCAGCATCGTGCGCAGCCGCAGCACCGTCATCTCGCACGCGGCCCATTCGTCGGCGGGAATCGCCGCCAGCCGCTCGACCGCAGCCTCGGCTTCGGCGAGGTCGCCCTCGGCGCCGCGATTCAGCAGCGCTTCAGTCAGAAGAGCGGTGCTCCCGATCGCGTACATGTATTGCCCGTTGTCGAACAAGGTGTCCACGGATTTCCGCATTTGCGGTAGGCCAACGTAGTCGCCATCGCGGGCTTTCTCATTTGCCAGATATAGCTCCATCAATGCCAGCTCTGACCTCGGGAACCGAAGGTTCAGGGACATGTCGCGGACCTGCGAGACCAGGTCGAGCCTGCGCTGCCGATCCGATGCGCTGGCTCGGTAAAACAGCACGGAGCCCAGCACGTTTTTCACGGTGCCGAGAACGGTGTCGTCACCCGATGCCTCGGCGACCCGCAGCGCCCGTTCAAGGTTGTTGAGCGCGGTGTCGTCAACGCGCAGGACGCCGGTGAGGATCCCGTTGCCGTAGACCCACGCGGTGACGAAGGCCAACGTCCACGGGTCGGCATTGCGGGCGATGGCTAGAGCCTCGTCGAAGTCACTGCGCCATCCCGGACGGCCGAACCAAGAGCGCGCGTTACCGCGAAACGCCAATGCCATCGCCAGCGGCGAACTCACCACCGGGCCGCCCTTTGCGGGGTCACCGGCCGCCCAATCGATGGCCGTCTGAGCCCATCGCAATGCGTCGGCCATCTCGCCGCATTGCGCTTTGACGGAGATCGCCGAGAAAGCGGCACCGACCGTCAGCGCGGGATCCCCGATCGACTCGATCAGCGCCATCTGCTCGGAGGCCAGCCGGGACGCTTCTTTGATACGTGCGTACAGATAGTGCTCCGACACCATGCCGGTCATCGCGATGGCGAGCGAGGTCTTGTCGTCGGCTTGAGTGCACAGTTCGCGCAGTTCTTCGAATCTATCGGAAGTAGCTTCTGGTGTGCCTCGCCAGGACGTGCCACAAAGCATGGTGCGCGGGGCAATGCGCATACGGACGCGGTCTTCGTCGTCGGCGGGCAGTGCATCGGCCGCCAGGAGTGCGCGTCGCCAGCTGATCCGCGACGCGGCGACATCGCGCTCGAGCGACCACGCCGCAGCCCGCATATGCCAGTCGTAGGCGGCGTGCAGGTCGTCCGCGGACTGGAAATGCTCGGCAATCAAGGCGGCGTTCTCCTCGGCCGAGGCCGGGTCACGAGACTCGATTGAAGCGGCCAGGCGCCGATGGAGTTGTGCACGAGCGGATTTCAGTTGTGATTCGTAGGACACGCTGCGGATCACCGGATGACGGAAGGCGTATTCGGCGTCTGGCGTGAACCGCACCTGATCGATCAACTCAGCCCGGATCAGGTCATCCAGAGCAGGATCGATTCCCAGCGCGGTGAGCAGGTCTGCGGTAAACCGCGACCCTATCACCGCCGCCGCATTGATGGTTTGCTTCGCTGCGGGGTCGAGGCGATCGATGCGGGCGGCGATCGTTGCCTGCAGTGTGGCCGGGACGCTGATCTCACTCACGTCCGTCCTGCAGATGTATTGTCCGCGTTCACCTTCCAGGACGCCGCGGTCAGCAAGCTCGCGCACCATTTCCTGAGCGAAGAAAGGGTTGCCGGCAGCATGTCCAGCAATGAGGTCGCTGATCGCAGCGGCCGACGGATCTGTTCCCAACAGGTCGTCGAGCAGCGCGTTGGTTTCCGAATGACTGAGCGGCGCAAGCGAAACCGTTTGCGCTCCGGCCAGATGAGCCAGCGGTCCACGGTATTCGGGGCGGTAGGTAAGTAGCACCACCGAGTGGGTCTGCGGGATGACGCTCATCAAGTCGACGAACATCGACTCGCTTACGCCGTCGATCCAATGGATGTCTTCGATCACGTAGAGCGCCGGTGTGGTGCTGGCCAGCGACATCGAATTGATCAGCGCTGTCAGTCGCCGCCGCCGCGCGTCGGGGTCGATGTTCGGCACCGCGGTGTCGGGGTCCCGGATCCCCATCAAGTCATACAGCAGGAGCAGATCGTCGTCTCCGGTCTGCGTGAACCGGCCGGCTACCCGTGCGCGCGCCGCCTCATCGTCGAGTTCGGTCAACCGGCTGGACTCCCGCAGCAGCCGGGCCATCACGTGAAACGGGACATCGCTGGTATGGGATTCGCAAAAAGTCCCAAAGACCTCTACCCCCCGAGGGCGGGCCAGCGCGACGGTCTCTTGAACCAGCCGGCTCTTGCCAATGCCCGCGGGCCCCGCCACACCCACGACACACCCCTGGCCGCCTGCCGCGCGATCCAACACGGCGGCCACGGCGCTCAGCTCCCATTGGCGTCCGACCAGTGCCGTGTCCGACCGGCCGCTCTGGTCGGCTTGCGTACCAACCTCGAGCAACAACTGCGCGGGCACCGGTTCCGTGCCGCCCTTGATGTGCAGCAGCTGGCGTTCACCCAGTACCGCAGCGGCGCCAACCAGTCGCGCGGTGGACTCGCTGAGCATCACGCCACCCGGCGGAGCGACCGACTCCATCCGCTGGGCCATCCCGACCTGTTCACCGACGGCGGTGTAACCGAAAGGGCCAGAGCCGATCTCACCGGCGATGACCTGCCCCGAATTCAGGCCGACGCGTGCCAGCAGCTCGACTCCGTCGCGCCCGGCAACGTCAGCTGCAAGCCGCTTCGCCTGCTCTTGCACACCCAGGCCGGCTAGGCAGGCGCGAATGGCGTGGTCCTCCAGCGCGATGGGCGCACCGAACACCGCCATGATCCCGTCGCCGGTGAACTTGTCCACCGTGCCGCCATATTGCTGCACCACGGCAGCGGACCGGCTGACGAGTTCGGCCATGATCTCCCGCAGCCGCTCCGGGCCCACCGTTGCCGCGATGTCCATCGAATGCACGACATCGGCGAAGAGCACGGTGACTTGTTTGTACTCGGCCTGTGGTTCGGACTCGGCAACCGGCGAACCGCAGCCATGACAGAACCGAGCGTCCGCCAGAGGCTCGGTGCCACACGTGCGACATGGCGCTGCGGCCGTCATTCGAGGTTCGGCGCTCCCGGCGATTCCATGGTCCACTCACAATAAGACAGCAAACTCGTGACATGGCGGTTATCGGCCAACTCAGACCGCATCCCGGCCCATGCCGCAAAAATTCACCGGGCGCAGATGGCGACGCCTCTTCAAACTTTTGCCCCGACAGCGCGATACTAACGAGATGTCCGATCGCAACGTGCTCGGCGGCGAGCTGCAACCGTGCGGCGCCGAGCCCCTCACCGGTTACTACCGCGACGGTTGTTGCTCGAGCGGGCCCGAGGATATCGGCCGTCACACGATCTGTGCGGTGATGACCGCCGAGTTTCTCGAGCATCAGCGCTCCATCGGTAATGATTTGTTGACGCCGGTTCCCGAGTATCGGTTTCCCGGGCTGCTGCCCGGCGACCGCTGGTGCGTCACCGCCCTGAATTGGCTTCGGGCTCACCAGGATGGTTGCGCCGCCCCGGTGGTGTTGGCCTCCACCCACGAGCGCACCCTTGAGGTCGTGCCCCTCGAGGCGCTGCAGGAACATCAAGTCGACGTGCCCGATGACCTGGCTAACTTGTAGGGCCCCGACATCACTGATATCGATTTCGACGATCTGACGTCGCCGCAGCTGACCGATGTCCAGCGTCAGATTCTGGAATTCACCGAGGCCAAACGCGTCGAGTTCGACATCGATCGGATGCTTGCCGAGGCCGTCGAGCAAGCTTGTGTCGGCGATCTGGACGACACAGACGGTTTTGGTGACCGCCTGACCGCACACGTCGCCGCGATCGAAGCCGACGACGGCCTGCGGGAGCTGACCCGCTCGACCTTGCGGCAACGGGTAATTCGGCTGCTGCGAAACCGGTTGTCGCTGACCGAGTTCGTCAAGCGGTATCCCGAGATCGAGTCGATCCCGATCGAGAAGCCCTTCATCGTCGTCGGGATGCCCCGATCCGGCACCACTCATTTGGTGAATCTCATTGCGGTTGATCAGCGCCGGCGCTCGTTGCCGTATTGGGAAAGCCAGGATCCGATACCGGCTCGACGCCAGGGCCCCGACATCTTCGGGCTTGATCCCCGCTACACGCGAGCCAAGATCGAACACGACGCGCTGATGGCGAGCGCCCCGGTGGTGGCTGCCATGCACGACCGCTTCCCCGAGGCGATCGAGGAGGAAGTCGAACTCCTCGACCTCGACCTGGCCTCCTATGTCTTGGAATGGCACGCGCGCGTGCCTGATTGGCGTGACTTTTACCTGGCACTCGATCAAACTCGGCACTACGCGTACTTGAAGAAGGTCTTGCAGGCGCTGACCTTTTTGCGCGGCCCGCAGACCTGGATTCTCAAGAGTCCCCAGCACTGTGAGCAGCTCGGCCCGCTGATGGCGACCTTCCCCGACGCGACCGTCGCCTTCACCCACCGCGATCCCGTCGCGGTCGTGCAGTCGGCGATCACGATGATGGCCTACTCCGATCGGCTGCGCCGGACGAGCATCGACCCGGGTTGGCTGTTGGATTACTGGACCGACCGGGTGCACCGGCTGCTCAGCGCGTGTGTCCGCGACCGCGAGCTGGTGCCGGCCGAACGCAGCATCGACATCAACTTCCACCAGCTCAACGGCAACGAGATGCCGTTGCTCGACGAGCTTTACCGGCGCGCCGGAGTCGAAGTGACGCCTAAGGTGCGTAAGCGGTTCCAGCACTACCTGGATGGCAATCCACGCGGCAAGCACGGCCGTATCCGCTACGACTTGCAACGGCACTTCGGTGTCTCGCCCGACGAACTGCGCGGGCGTTTTGGGTTTTACTTCGACCGGTTCGACGTCCGCCCCGAATGAGGAGCATCGATGGGTAGCCAAGACTTCGAGCCGGTCTATCGCAGCAGGCCGGGTGCTGATGGTCTGCGGCCGGCGACTGCCGAACAGGCCGAGCAGATGGCCCCGGGACTGTGGTGCTCGCCGGGCCTGTCGAATGCCTACCTGCTGACCACCGGTGACGGTCGGGTGATCGTCAACACCGGGATGGGCTTCGAGGGCCCGGTGCATCGGGCCAACTTCGACGCCGTCGACTCCTCGCCGGTGCGCTACATCATCTTCACCCAGGGCCACGTGGACCATGTCGGCGGTCTGGACAGCGTCCGTGATTCCGATACAACCGTTGTGGCCCAGGCGAATTGGACGCAGTGGCGAGACGACAATGAACGCCTCATCCCGTACCGCGCCAGCCGCAGCGCCTTCGCTTTCAAGGACACCTTGGCGACCGGCGTCCGAGCCATTCAACGTCGTCTGGGTACAACGCGGCTGCCCGGCCAGAGCGTTCCCGCCGTCGACCTCGACTTCGAGGACACGCTCACCCTCGAAGTCGGCGGCCGGCGACTGGAGCTGATCGCAGTCCCCGGCGGTGAGACCACCGACTCGTTGGTGATATGGCTGCCCGATGAGCGAATCTGTCTGTGCGGAAACACCTTCGGCCCGATATTCGGACACATTCCCAATCTTGTCACGATTCGCGGCGACCGCTACCGTGACGCCCTAACCGCCATCGCGTCAGTCGAACGGGTACGCGATCTGCAGCCCGAACTCCTGGTGACTGGTCACTTCGAACCGATCGCGGGAGCTGATCGCATCCACGCCGAGCTCACCCGGCTGCGCGACGCCATCGAGTACATTCACGACCAGACCGTGGCCGGGATGAACGCTGGAAAGGATGTTCAGACCCTGATGCGCGAGATCACCTTGCCCGCGGAATACGAAGTGGGCCAGGGCTATGGAAAAGTCTCCTGGGATGTGCGGGCGGTGTGGGAGAACTATTCGGGCTGGTTCCACCACCGGTCGACCACCGAGCTCTATCCCATCGGGTTCGACGCGGTCGGCGCCGACGTGGTGGAACTGGCCGGCGTCGACGCGCTTGTGGATCGAGCGCGAGCACACCTCGCCGATGACCGCCCGCTGCACGCCATCCACCTTGCCGAGCTCGTCACCAGCACGCAGCCGGACCATCCCGGGGCGCGCGAAGTGCTGAAGGAAGCCCACGAAAGCCTGCTGGGCAGCACCACCAATTTCTGGGAAAGAGCCTGGCTCTCGCGACAGATAGCGAGTAACTCTTGACGGCACGGGAAGGACATCACTATGGCATTTGCCTTGCAGCCTAAGGACTTCTATCACACCGGCATCGTGGTGCCCGACCTTGACGCCGCGGCGGCTCGGCTCAGCGCATTGGCCGGCTACCGGTGGATCACTCCGCTCAGCTATACATTGCCCTTCCGCACCACGGCCGGCGTTCGCGAACTGACTTCGACGATCGTCTACTCCGTGCAGAGCCCGTACATCGAACTGGTCCAGGAGGTTCCCGGAACCCCATGGACGGCCGCGCCGGGTAATTCCGTCCACCACGTCGGCTATTTCACCGACAACCTCGTCGAGACCGCGCGCGCGTTGGAGAGCAACGGTTTCACCTTCGAAATGACCGGTGAGGTACCGGGGTCAGAGTTTGGCATGTTCGCGTACTACGTGGACAACTTTGGCACCCGGGTCGAAATCGTCGACCGCGCGCTGTTTCCCGACTTTGCCGCATTCGTTGAGTCCATCGCCGCGCCGGCCCCCGACGGAGCCTGACATGGTACTGACGGTGCTGCGCTTCAACTTCGCCTCACCGCAGGGAGAGCCACGCACGCAGAGCAAGCTGTTGTCGGCCGCTCTCGAACTGGCGCAATGGGGTGAGTCCCATGGCATCACCACGGTGAGCGTGGACGAGCACCACGCGACCGGCCACGGATGGAGCTGCAACCCGATCATGGCCGCGGCAATGTTCCTCGCGCGCACCTCGACCATGATCGCCAGCGTGGACTGTGCGCTGGGGCCGTTGTGGAACCCGGTCCGGCTCGCCGAAGACATGGCGCTCGTTGACAACATGAGTCGCGGCCGGCTGCACACGACGGTGGGGTTGGGCTACCGAACCGTCGAATACGAAGCGCTCCGAATGGATTTCAGTAAGCGGGGCGCGCTGATGGACAGCCTGGTCGAGCGGATGCTGGCAGTCTGGTCCGGGGTCGAGTCCGACGCGGGGATTTGTACCGGCACCTGGAGCCGGCCGCATCCGCCGCTGTATATCGGCGGCGGCGCACGTGCCACCGCACGCCGCGCGGCGCGTTTCGGGCTGCCGCTCAGCCTGGCCGACCATCTGCCCGACATTGCTGCCTACTACCGCGAATTGTGTTCCGCCGCGGGCATCAAGCCATTCATCTTGATGCCCGGGCCAGTCAATCGCGGAATGATTTATCTGCACGAGGACCCGGACCGGGCGTGGGCTGAGCTCGGGGAGCACATCCTCTGGGAGGCAGTCACTTACGGAGAATGGTCAACAGACCAACGTTCCCTGATGCACCTGCCCGGTGTCGAGACGCTGGATGAGGTCAGAGCATCGGGGCGATACCGGTTCCTGACTCCCGATCAGCTCATTGCCGAAGTCCGGGACAGCGACAATTACGGACCGCTGGTGATGCACCCGCTGGTCGGCGGCATGCCCGTCGACGAAGCGTGGAAGTCGGTGCAGCTGCTGACCGACACCGTGCTGCCCGCGCTGAGCTGACCCTCCGTTTCAGACTGCGTGATTGCGCTCGCGGATAGCGGGTATCGCTGACGAATACCGACTCAACGATGAGGAGGGGTTTCGATGAGCACTCGCGCTGTGAAAAAGGGATTCGCGCTGCTGAGTACTGCGGCAGTGCTTGTTATGGCGGTCGCGTGCGGAGGCGGCGGCGGGAATATGGCTG
Organism: Mycobacterium sp. Dal123C01; assembly: GCF_052566995.1. Lineage (NCBI taxonomy): Bacteria > Bacillati > Actinomycetota > Actinomycetes > Mycobacteriales > Mycobacteriaceae > Mycobacterium > Mycobacterium sp. Dal123C01. The sequence continues at coordinate 1,531,675 of NZ_CP199580.1, forward strand.
GCACGCCGGCGACATCGCCAGCGACTTCGTCGGCCCAGACGCAGGCGCCTGGTACGCAAACCAATCCGGTAAGTCCGGGCGGAGGCGGAGGCTGAGCCCACTCGCTAAACGGTCACGGCACTTCCGTCGAGTACAGCCACGCGTCCCACAGCGGCCGCAGCGTTTCGTCGGAATAGTTGGCTGCCAGCCCGGTGAAGTCGTCGGTGACGGCAGTGCCGTGGCGATGCCGAGACGCCCAATCCTTCAGCAGTGCAAAGAAATTATCGTCGCCCAGCCGGCCCCGCAGCGCATGCAGGGTCAACGCGCCGCGCTTGTAGACGCGGTCGTCGAACATGTCGCGCGCGCCGGGATCAGTGAGTAGCAGATCTTGTGGCTTAGTGCGTAGCTGCGCGTGGTGATGCTGGGCGAGTTCGTCGGCGCTGGGCCCACCGCTGTGCTCGGACCACAGCCACTCCGCGTAACACGCGAATCCTTCGTGCAGCCAGATATCGCGCCACCGGCCCGCGGTCACCGAGTTACCGAACCACTGATGCGCCAATTCATGGGCGATGAGCCGTTCGCTGGACTGCGTTCCGTCGCAATGGTTGGCACCGAAGATCGAAATCCCCTGGGCCTCAAGGGGGATTTCCAGCGGATCGTCGGTGACAACCACTGTGTAGGCGCTGGCCAGCGGATACGGTCCGAACAATTCGATGAACAACGTCATCATCTCGGGTTGGCGGGCGAAGTCGTGGTCGAAGTCCCGACGTAGCCGTTCGGGTACCGCGGCCTGTATCGACACCGGTGTCCTGGCCAGCTGCCGCATTTCGTAGTTGCCGATCTGCAGGGTGATGAGGTAGGTCGACGTGGGCTCACGCTGTTCATACGTCCACACCGTCCGGGAGGCTCGGACCCGGCGCGACAGCAGCTGGCCGTTGGCGATCACCCGGTACCGGCTCTCGGTGCTGATCTGAATATGGAACGCGGCTTTGGCGCTGGGATGGTCGTTGCAGGGGAACCACGACGCCGCGCCGTTGGGCTGCCCGGCGACCAGCACGCCGTCGGTCAACTCCTCGAAACCGACGTCGCCCCACAGTGAACGGAGCGGTCTCGGCGAACCGCCGTATCGCACCACGATCGACAACGCGGCTCCGGTCGGAAGCTTTGAGCCCATCCGGATGCGCAATTTTCCGCCGCGGCAGGAGAATTGGTCCACCCGTTTGCCGTTCACCGATACCTTCGACACCGTCAACGTGTTGGACAAGTCGAGCGTGAGTTGCTGCAACTCGGTAAGCGTGACGGCGGTGATCGTGGCCGATCCGGACAGTCGGTTCAGCGCGACGCGGTACTCGAGATCCAGCTCGTAACGCGATACCTGGTAGCCGGAGTTGCCGTTCTTCGGCAGGTATTCGTCGATCACTTCGGGCGACGGCGCTTTCTTAGCGGAAGCTTTCACGCCGCGGTGTCCTGGGCGCCACGGCCCGAGGCGGCCTTGCGCGCCTTCTTGCGGCTGGGATTCCACGGCTTGATCGGATTTCCTTGCCAGCGTGTCGATCCCGGCACCTCGTCGCCGCGCACCACTAGGGAGGCCGGACCGACGGTCGAGCCGGCGCCGAGCCGGGCGGCGGGTAGCGCAACGCAATGCGGCCCCAGCGTTGCGCCGGGTTCCAGCACGACGCTGTCCATGCGCATGATCCGGTCGTGGAACAGGTGTGTCTGCACCACGCAGCCGCGGTTGACGGTGGAGCCGTGGCCCAGGGTGACGAGGTCGGCCTCGGGGAGCCAATAGGTTTCGCACCACACGCCGCGCCCGATGCGGGCGCCCAGCGCGCGCAGCCACAGGTTCAGGATCGGCGTCCCGCTGGCCGCCCGCGCGAACCACGGCGCGGCAACGGTTTCGACGAACGTGTCGGCGACTTCGTTGCGCCACACGAACGACGACCACAGCGGAAATTCGCCGGCCCTGATTCGGCCGACCAGAAGCCATTTCGCGACGATCGTGATTGCACCGGCGATCGCGCCCGCCGCCAGCAGCACCAGCCCGCCGCCCAGTGCCGCCCACCAGATGCCGAATATCCTTGCCAGCGCCTGCAATCCGCCCAGCACGGCCAGTCCGATCGCGACCGACACGATCACCGGTAGCAACCGCAGCGTTTCCACCACCGCCCGCATCGCCTTCAGCTTCCGCGGCGGGTCATACGTCGTGGCCGCATCGGCGTCGGCCGGGCGACGACGCAGCCGCATCGGCGGGCTGCCAAGCCAGGACGAGCCACGCTTGGCCTTCGGTGGCGTGGCCGACAACACCGCCACCAGTCCGTCGTCGGGGACCCGGCGGCCCGGTTGGGTGATACCGGAATTGCCGAGGAACGCGCGCCGGCCGACGGTCGTTTTCGCCGCGTAGATCCAGCCGCCGCCGAGTTCGTACGAGGCGACCATGGTGTCGTCGGCCAAGAACGCGCCGTCCTCGATCACGGTGAACTTCGGCGTCAGCAACACCGTCGAGATCTCGGTGCCGTGGCCGACGTCGGCGCCCAGCAGCCGCAGCCACGTCGGGGTCAGCAGGCCGGCATAGAGCGGGAACAGATAGTTGCGTGCGGCGTCCATCAGCCGCTCGGTGGCCCATAGCTGCCAGCCGGCTCGACTGCGCACCGGGTGATAGCCCTCGCGCAACCCGAGCGACAGCATCCTTACCCCGAGCACCGTCAGCAGTGCGTAGACCGTGAACGCGGCGAGCGCCGCGACCGGTGTCCAGAGCAGCGCCGGAACCACGGCCTGCCCCAGGCGGTGCGTGTGGCGGACGGCCAGCCCGATGACCGCGAGACCGGTCCCCACCGCGATCAGCGGCAGGGCGCCGAGCAGGACCGACGTGAATCCGTACATCGCGACCCAGCGCGTCCTGCGCGGCGGCCGTTCGTCCGGCCACGGGTGGTTGACCCGGCCGGACTTCACCGCCGGCGAGCCCTTCCAGTACTGGCCGTTCTTGATCTTGTCCAGCACGCCCGAGCCCGGAGCCACGTCGGCGTTCTTGCCGACGACGGCGCCGGGCAGCAACGTGGTCCGGGCGCCGACCGTCGCGTCGTTGCCGATCGTGATGTCGCCGACGTGGAAGGCGTCCCCGTCAATCCAGTGACCGCACAGGTCCACTTCGGGTTCGACGGCGCAGCGATGTCCAAGCGTGAGGAGCCCGGTGACCGGCGGCAGCGAATGCAGGTCGACACCCCTGCCGATCTTGGCGCCGAGCGCGCGGGCGTAGTACACCAGCCACGCTGCCCCGGACAGGTTGTGGGCGCCGATCGCTTCGGCGAGCCGTTCGGTGAACCAGATCCGCAGGTGCACCGAGCCGCCGCGACGATAGGTGCCCGGCCGCACCTTCGACAGCAGCACCCGCGCGCACAACACCGTGATGCCCATCCGGCCCACCGGCGTGATGAACACGACGAACGCCACCGCGATCACCCACCAGTTCACCGCCACGGTCCACGGCACCACGTGCAGGGCGCGGGCGACGTTATTGCCCAGCGCCAGCCACGTCAACCACGGCAGCGCCGACAGCGTCGCCAACGGCACGGCAAGCAGGGTCTGCGTGAACCGCGTCAGCCACGGCGTCGGCCGGACCGTGCGCTCGGCGACCTGCGGCGGCGGCTCGAGTTCGTCGAGGAACCCGGCGAGCGAGCCCAACCGGGGGTGGTCGTACACGTCGGCAACGGTGACCTGCGGGTACCGCTGCCGCAAGGCGGCGACGAGTTGCGCGGCGGCCAGCGAGCCGCCGCCGAGTGCAAAGAAGTCCGCCTCCGGAGTGTCGACTTGATCGGTCTGGAAAGCGCCGAGTAAGTCCCGCCACAGTCCGGCCAGCCAGCCGGTCGTGCCGCTCAGATCGGCCGACTCGTCCGATTCGCCACCCGGCGGCGGCGGCCACGGCAGCGCCTCGCGGTCGACCTTGCCCGACGTGCGGGTGGGCAGCTCGTCTACCCGGACGAGCCGCGGCACCAGCGAGGCGGGCAGCTGCTCGGCGAGCCGGGCGCGCGCCTCGCGCAGGTCGAATTCCGGGTCCGCGCTCACGAGATAGCCGACCAGCACTGGCGTGCCGGTGGCGGTGTGGCGAATCGCGGCCGCTCCGCCACTGACCCCGGGCAGGTGCACCAGCGCCGAGTCGACCTCGCCCAGCTCGATACGCCGGCCCCCGACCTTGACCTGGTCGTCGCTTCGGCCGCAGAAATACAGCCCGTCGCGTTCCAGGCGCACCAGATCGCCGCTGCGGTAGGCGCGTGACCAGCCCAGCGAAGGCATCGCGGCGTACTTCTCGGCGTCTTTGTCCTTGTCCAGATAGCGGGCCAGCCCGACGCCGCCGATCACCAGCTCGCCGACGTCGCCGTAGGCGACCGGCAGAAAGTCGGCGTCCACGACGGCCAGGTCCCAGCCCGGCAGCGGCATCCCGATACTGATCGGCCCGGCGCCGTCGATCTTCGCCGCGCACGCGACGACCGTGGCCTCGGTCGGGCCGTAGGTGTTCCACACTTCCCGGCCGTCGACGGCGAGCCGCTCGACCAGCTCCGGCGGGCAGGCCTCACCGCCAAAGATCAACAGCCGCACCGCTTCCAGCGCCTCGCTGGGCCACAGCGCGGCCAGCGCGGGCACCGTCGACACCACGGTCACGTCGCGGGTGACCAACCAGGGACCCAGGTCCATTCCGCTGCGCACCAGCGAGCGCGGCGCGGGAACCAGGCAGGCGCCGTGCCGCCAGGCCAACCACATTTCCTCGCACGACGCGTCGAAAGCCACCGACAGCCCGGCAAGAACTCTGTCGCCAGGGCCAATCGGGTTGTCCTGCAAGAACATTTGCGCCTCGGCGTCGACGAACGCGGCGGCGCTGCGGTGGTTGACGGCCACGCCCTTCGGCGTGCCGGTCGATCCGGAGGTGAAGATGATCCAGGCGTCGTCGCGGGCCAGCGGCGCCGTGGCCCGCCAGCCCCGGGATGAGCCGACGCCCCGCAGCAGGCCCGCTTCGGTGATGACGCCGACGACGTTGGCCTCGGTGAATACCAATTCGGCGCGTTCGTCGGGGTCGTCGGCGTCGACGGGCACGTACGCCGCGCCGGTGGCCAGCGTCGCCAAGATCGCCACATACAGCGCGTAGGTGCCCGACGGCATCCGGATGCCGATCCGGTCGCCGCGGCCGATGCCGCGGGCGGCCAGCCATTCCACGCTGGCCTCGATGTCGCTGATCAGCTCGCTGTAGGTGAGCTGGACGGTGCCGTCGTCAATCGCCGTCGCGTCCGGGTAGCGCGTAGCGGTCTCATAAATGATGTCGATCAGCGTGCGCGGGCTCGGGGCGGCTGGCGACAGCAAGTACTGCGTCGGGACTCGCGCAGGGACCGGAGGCCGAAGAGGCGAAGTCACTCCACGAAAATACTCATATCCCGGCGGCGCGCCCGCGAGCGCGCGCGGCGTGTGACGGGTGAGCCTCAGACGGTGCGGCGCTGCTCGAGCCAGTCGGCCAGCGAGTGCCCGGCACCCAGGACGTGTCGTTCGGCGATCGTGCGGGCCCGCTCGGCGTCCTTGTCGCCGAGCGCGTCGAGCAGCTCTTGGTGCTCGACGAGCGAATGCTTCTCGTGGTCGGGGAACAAGGTGAGAAAGTTGCTCGGCACCACGCGTGCAGCCTGCTTAATCTGCGTCATCAGCCGCGGCGAGTGCGCGGCGCGGTGGATCTTTTGGTGGAAATGCCAGTTGGCCTCGCCGATGCTGTCGTCACCGGAGCGTGCGACCACATCTGCCGCGATTTCGCGCAGCATGGCGAGTTCGTCGGGCTCGATTCGTTCGGCCGCCCACGCCGCTGCCTGTCCGGTGAGAACGCCCAGGATCGTGAAGCTGTCCTTGACATCGGTGGGACTGATGCCGATCACGGTGACGCCACTGCGCGGCGCGACCTGGACCAACCCTTCGAACGAGAGCTCCAGCAGCGCCTCGCGGACCGGGGTCCGGCTGGTCGCGAACTCCGCGGTGATCGCGTCGAGGTCGACCCGCGAGCCGGCGGGCAGGGCGCCGGTCAGGATCCGATCCCTGAGTTCGCGGGCGGCCCGTTCGCGCACGGTGCCGGAGATGTCGATCCCGGAAGACGAAGCCATCGGGGAATGCTATCAAACCGCACATCTAGCATTTGAAATCTGAAATATCAGATGTTAGATTTCGACTATGGTTGATCGACGACAAGACAAGATGGCCCTCGTTGCTTTCATGCAGGCGGGCAGTACTTCCGTCTACGCCGGATCGTGGCGACACCCCGCGACCGAACACGGCTACCTCGACGCTTCCTACTACGCCAAGATCGGCCGCCAACTCGAAGAAGGTTGCTTTGACTTGATGTTCTTCGACGACCGACTAGCGATGCCCGGGGTGTACGGGGGATCGGTGGACGACGCGGTCGCCTACGGGGCCCGTCCGGTCAAATTGGACCTCAGCATCGTGCTCGGGGTGCTGGCGCAGGCCACCTCGCGAATCGGGCTCGGCGCGACCTACTCGACCACCTACTATCAGCCGTTCCACGTAGCCCGAACCTTCGCCACACTCGATCACCTGTCCGGCGGGCGGGCCGCCTGGAACGTGGTCACCTCGGTCAACGACAGCGAGGCGCAGAACTTCGGGATCGACGCCCACTTGGGCCATGACGAACGCTATGACCGCGCCGACGAGTTCATGGACGTGGTGGCGGGCCTCTGGGACACCTGGGAAGACGGCGCGATCCTGCACGACCGGGCGGCCGGGCGGTATGCGGACCCGGCCAAGGTGCACGAACTCGGACATGTCGGCAAGTTCTTCTCCTCGCGCGGACCGCTGACCGTACCGCGCACCCCGCAGGGCAGGCCGGTCATCATCCAGGCCGGTTCTTCGGGTCGTGGCCGCGAATTCGCTTCGCGCTGGGCGGAATTGATCTTCACCGGGGACCCGGGCATCGAGGTCGCGCGCAGCCACTACGCGGACCAGAAAGACCGCATCGCCGATGCCGGGCGTGATCCTGCCACGGTACGAATCTGCCCGATGGCCTACGCTGTGGTGGGCGAGTCCGAGGCCCACGCCAAGGAGCGCGAAGCTTTGTTCCTCAACGAACTGGTTCATCCCATGGCATCACTGACGTTGTTGTCGGAGTTGATGAATTACGACTTCGCGCAACACGATCTGGACGACCCGGTCACCGACGAGCTGATCGCATCGGTCTCCGGCATTCGGGGGCTGGTACAGAACCTGCGCACCCACATCGGTGGTGACACGGTGACCGTCCGCGATCTGGCTGGCCATCGCGCGACGCTGCTGCAGGGACCGCGCTTCGTCGGCACCGGCGAGCAAGTTGCCGACCAGATGGCGGACTGGTTCGAAAGCGGATCCTGCGACGGTTTCGTCCTGGCGGCAACGCATCTGCCCGGCGCATTCGAAGACGTTGTGCGGATGGTAGTTCCGGAACTGCAACGACGCGGGCTGTTCCGCACGCAATACGAGTCCTCGACATTGCGCGGACACCTTGGGCTGCAACGGCCCTCGAACACCCGAGTGGGCGCCGGTGCGAATGCTTGACGGCGTGCGAGTGCTCGACCTTGCCACTTTGGCGGCCGCCCCACTGGTGGCGACCTACCTGGGCGAGTTCGGCGCCGACGTGATCAAGGTCGAAGAACCGCGACAGGGCGATCCGATCCGCGGTTGGGGCAATCAGCGCGACGGGGTCGGGCTGATGTGGAAGTCGTTGTCGCGCAACAAGCGATCAATCACCCTGGATCTGCGCTGCGCCGAAGGCCAGGCACTGGTTCGTCGCCTCGTCGAGCATGCCGATGTCGTCATCTTCAACACCCGGCCGCAGACATTGCGCAAATGGGGTCTGGACTACGAGAGCCTGCGCGCGGTCAACGACCGGATCGTGATGCTGCATATCACGGGATACGGGTTGACCGGGCCGAAGAGTGAGCGCCCGGGATTCGGCACGCTCGGCGAGGCGATGAGCGGGTTCGCTCACGTCACCGGCCCGGCCGGCGGGCCGCCCACGCTGCCGCCGTTCATGTTGGCCGACGGCGTCGCATCGTTGAACGCCACCTACGCGGTCATGATGGCGCTGTACCACCGCGATGTGCACGGTGCACCGGGGCAGTTGATCGACGTCAACCTGATCGACCCGCTGGCCCGGCTGCTGGAGCAGACGCTGCTGAGCTACGACCAATTGGGCCTGGTGCCCGAGCGGGCCGGCAATCGATGGGACATCTCGGCTCCGCGCAACACCTACCGCACCGCCGACGGACGGTGGCTGGCCATGTCCGGAAGCTCGCCGGCGCTGGCGCTGCGGGCGTTCCGGGCCATCGGCCGAGACGACCTACTGTCCGACCCCGACTTCTCCGACCCCCAACGGCGACTGGCCCGGGCCCGTGAGGTCGATGACGTGGTCGCGGAATGGGTTGCCACCAAGACTCTTTCGGAGGCGATGGAGGTCTTCGAAGCCCACGAGGTCGCTGCGGCACCCGTCTATGACATCCGCGATCTGGTCGCCGACGAGCAGCTGGCGCATCGCGAAGTGTTCATCTCGGTCGAGGACCAACAGCTCGGACCGATGACGGTGCAGGCTCCGGTCCCGCGTTTCTCGGCGGCGTCCGGAACGGTCGGCCATCTCGGACCACGCCTCGGTGAACACAACGCCGAAGTCTACGGCGAGCTACTCGGCTTGACTCCCAACGAGATTGACGATCTGCGCGCCCGCGGCGTGTTGTGACGGAAGGAATTCTTCACGGTGACTGATCTTCTCCGTCGTTCCGAACTCGCGGTACCCGCGAGCAACGACAACATGTTCGAGAAGGGCGCCAAGTGCGGCGCGGACCTCGTGTTCCTCGACCTCGAGGACGCGGTACCCCCGGCCTACAAGGAGGAATCGCGCGTCAAGGCGATCGCCGCGCTCAATGACATCGACTGGGGACACACCGCGCGTGCGATCCGGATCAACGGCCTGGACACCCAGTGGTGTCACGATGACGTCGTCGACGTTGTCACCAAGGCCGGGAAGAACCTCGACACGATCATCATCCCCAAGGCCCGCCGGGCGCGCGATGTCTGGTGGGTGGACGTGCTGCTGACCCAGCTCGAGTCGAAACTTGGTCTGAGCAACCGGATTCGACTCGAGGTTCTCATCGAGGAAGTGGAAGGCCTTGCCAACGCGGAGGAGATCGCCGCGGCCAGCCCGCGGCTGGACGCGTTGATCTTCGGGGTCGGCGATTTCTCGCTGTCGCAGGGTGCGCGGGTGGACACCAACTTCGTCCCAGTCGGCGAATACCCCGGTGAATTCTGGGCTTACGCCCGCAACAAGGTGATCGTGGCGGCGCGCATTGCCGGCATCGACGCGATCGACGCGCCCTATCCCGACTACCGGGACCTGGCGGGATATGAGCGCGACGCGCGACGCGCCTCCCTGCTCGGCTATACCGGCAAATGGGCCATCCACCCCGACCAGGTTGCGGTCGCCAACGGCGTCTACGCGCCGACCGCGGACGAGATAGCCCGTGCCGAAGCCAATGTCGCCGCCTACCGGGAGGCCGAGGCCAAGGGCCGCGGCGCGGTCGGGGTCAACGGTGTGCTGGTCGACGCCGCCCACGTGAAGCAGGCGGAGCAGACGCTGGCCCGCGCCGCGTTGATCAAGGACAACTAGCGATACCTGATTGAGGGCGTTCGCGGCGGGGTAAACCCGAGAAACGATCAATTCAACTGACGCCCAATAGAAAGGGGCAGGACGTGATAGTCCTAGGCATCATCCTTGTCGTCATCGGGTATTTCGCCGCAATCCCGATTCTGGAAACGCTCGGTGGCATCCTCGTGCTTGTTGGTGTGGTGTTGTGGATCCTTGGGGCAGTCGGACGTCCGGTGGGCGGCCGTAAAGTCTGGTTTTAGCGGCGCTGCGACTTGAGTGCCATCACGCCGAGTGTGCGTTGACGGTGTCGAGTGTGCGATCAGGGCGCTCAGCGTGCACGATTCCCGCCCCGAATGCACACTCGAGGCCGTGGGCGCACTGTCAAGGCGCACAAGTGGTTTCGATGCGTTGCCGGCGTTGCGGTGACGACACAGTATCTTGACTCCATGGCCAAGATACTGTTTGTCGTCAGCGCAACGAGTTACTGGACACTGTAAGGACGGCACCAGACACCCGACCGGGTATTGGGCCGAAGAGTTCGCGGCCCCCTACGACGCGCTCACCCGGGCCGGCCACGAAATCGTGGTGGCTACGCCCGGCGGCACGGTGCCGTACGTGGACGCGATGAGTTTGCGGCCGTCGATGGCCGGCAGCGCCGAAATCGCCGAACAACTCGAAGGAATCCTGCGCTCCGCCGAACAGCTGCGCAGGCCAATCCAACTCGCCAACGCCCGCTTGGACGACTACGACGCCGTGTATTACCCCGGCGGCCACGGCCCGATGGAAGACCTGTGGCGAGATGTCGACTCCGGTCGGCTACTCATCGCCGCCCTTGCGTCGGGCAAGCCGCTGGCGATCGTCTGCCCACGCACCGGTCGCCATCCTGGCCACCCGCCGCGACGGCGTATCACCCTTCGCGGGCTATCGGGTCACTGCGATCACTAACGACGAAGAGGACGGGGTCGGACTCCTCGAAAAAGCGCCATGGAACGGCCGAGGACGAACTGGTCAAGTTGGGCGTCGACTATGTCCGGGATGAAATGTGGAAGCCGTTCACCGTCGTGGACCGCAATCTCTACACCGGGCAGAACCCCGCCTCGGCTGGGCCGCTGGCCGAGGAATTGCTCAAAGTGCTGGCACGCTGACCGTTGGGCCAAGGCCCGAGGGCCGCAAGTGCTGGCGTCATTGGCGGCCTGAGCAGCATCCAGATACCGGCTGCCGACGCGAGCAACACTGCCGAACCGATGCCCGAGGCGATGGCCAGGCCACTGCTGAAGGCGTTCTTTGCGGCGGTCACGACGGCTAGCGCCTGGTCGGCGGGAAGCTGCTTCGCCGCTTCGATGGCGCTGGGTAACGAGTCCGCGGCATGCGAGGCGACCGCGTCCGAGGCACCGGGCGGAATCGCCAGCGCGTGGTACACGCCCGTCACGATGGATCCGAGTGTCGCAATGCCGAGCGCCATGCCCAGCTCGTAGCCGGTCTCCGACACCGCGGCCGCGGCACCTGCTCGCTCCGGCGGAACGCTAGTGAGGATGACGTCGCTGGCCGCGGTGAACGCCAGGCCGAGGCCGATGCCGAGGACAAAAAGGGCGATGGCGAGCTGCGGATAGGCGGTGGACGGCCTGATCAGCGCGAACGACGCCATCGCGAAACCAACCAGCGCCAGTCCGATCGAAAGAATCGCGCGCTGCGACGAATAGCGAATCGCCACCCCGGCGACCAGGCCAAATAAGGTCGCGCTCGCTGCCGCCGGGAGCTCAGCCAGCCCGGCTTTCAACGGGCTGTATCCCATCACAAGCTGGAAGAACTGGGACAGGAAGTACACCACGCCCGATAGGCCAAGCACCGCCAACAGGTTGGCGACGACCACTGTCGAGAATATGCGATTGCTGAACAGGCGTAATTCGATCAGTGGGGCGGGCAGCGTGAGTTGTCGCCGGACGAACAGCGCCAAGGCAGCGAGCCCGACGACCCCTACGGTCACGACGTCAGCGCGGATCCCATGTGCGCCCCCTTCCTGGAGGGCGTAAACGAGTCCGAGCATGCCGATCAGTGACAGCCCAACGCTGGACATGTCCCAAGGCCCAGGCATTGGGTTGCGTTGCTCCGGCAACAGCAAGACGCCGGCAGCTAACAGCACGACGCTCACCGGGACGTTGATCAAAAACACTGAGCCCCACCAGAAATGTTCCAGCAGCAGCCCGCCAATCACCGGACCCAAAACCGCGCCCGCCGAAAACGCCGCGGCCCAAATACCCACGGCCATACTGCGTTCCCTCGGCCGCTCAAACAAGACGCGGATCAACGCCAGCGTCGACGGTGCCAGCGTTGCCCCGGCCACACCCAGCAGCGCCCGGGCGACAATCAGCAGCCCAGCGGTCGGCGCATATGCCGTCGCCACCGAGGCAACGGCGAAAGCCGTGGCACCGCAAAGCAATAATTTCTTGTGGCCAATACGGTCGCCGAGGCTGCCCATCGTGACGAGTAGACCGGCCAGCACGAATGAGTAAATCTCGCCGATCCACAACACCTGCGTTGCCGACGTCCCGAGATCCCTACCGATGAACGGGATCGCGAGAGCCAGCACTGTGCCATCGACGCCGATCAGCAGCACTCCAAGGGTGAGCACCCCCAGCGCCAGCCAAGCGCGAGTCATGACCGGCCCACCCCGCGCAGCAGCAGGTCGGTGACCATGTCGGTAAATTCCCGACGTCCGGCGCCCCCGACCGAGACCACCCACGCCGCGCCGGCCATCAGGTTGAAGAACGCCTCGGTCAGCCAGAACGCGTTCAGGTCGGGGCGGAATTCGCCTTCCCGCTGACCGCGCAGGAACAGTTCCCTGACCTCAGCGTCGATTTCCGCCCACGCTTCCTTGGGCTGATTGGTCTCGAAATCCTGACTCTGCGTATAAAGCAGGTTGAGGTATCCAGACACCGGCTGGCACGCCGCCACCAAGCGCCGTAACGCCTCTGCGGCCGAGTCATCTTGTCCGCGACCGGCTTTCAGCGCTTCACGCAGGTGGGCGGTGGCAAACTGGTCAAGGGCCTCGAGGAGCGCCGCGCGCCCCGAGAAGTAGCGATGCAGAGTCGCACGGCTCACGCCGACGGCCGCGGCAATCTCGTCCTGAGTGGCGTTCGGCCGCCGAGCGAGGAAGTCCGCTGCGACGCGCAATACAGCCTCACGATCCAGTGCCATGATACGATGATATCTCATATGAGACGTGACTGTCTCACTCGAGATATCTACGGCAGCACCTCGATCGTCCACACATTTGCAAATTGCCTCTCGGCAAAGACCGCAACGCCCGTACAGTTGTGCCCACGCCAAGGCCAGGAGACCGAATGACAAAGCATCGCCGAGGTGACAGACATGACAGCACCCGCCAGCCGGCTCACCGGTGATGTTGTAGGTGCCGGCGATCCCCGGTACGAAGCGGCGCGTATCGGGTGGAACCATCTTCACTCCCACCACCCTGAAGCCATCGTCTTCTGCAGCAACACAACAGATGTCGTCAACGCCCTGGAATGGGCACAGCACAACGATGTCGCCGTTCGAGTGCGTAGCGGCGGTCACAGCCTGGAGGGCTGGTCGAGTGTCGACGGCGGCCTGGTCATCGATGTCAGCGGGCTGAAGTCGGCCCAGATCGACGCGGCCTCAGGTCTGGCGACAGTCGGGGCAGGGCTCAATCAACTGGAGGCAGTGACCGCGCTCGGCGCACACGGACTCGCGGCGCCGACCGGAACGGAAGGCAGTGTCGGCCTGGTCGGCGCGACCCTCGGTGGCGGCTTCGGCCTGCTCACCCGCAGCTTCGGTATGGCAAGCGACAACCTGATGGCGGTCGAGATCGTGATGGCCGACGAGGTGAACGGCGCCAAGGCGATCACCGTCGATGACACCTCCCACCCGGACCTCATGTGGGCGCTGCGCGGCGCCGGCAACGGCAACTTCGGCGTCGTCACCTCACTGACGTACAAGGTTCACCCGCTACCCCACGTCACCTATGTGACGGCGACATGGACAGGTCTCGACGACCTACGTGAAGTCTTCGACGCGTGGCAGCACTCGGCGCCCAACACCGACAGCCGTCTCACTAGCCAGCTCGAGATCGATCAAGGCGGAATCCAGTTGTTGGCCGCTCTCTGCTCAGGATCGGGCGTCGAGGCGACCGAACTGCTGGGGCCGATCCTGTCGGTCGGAGAGCCTCACGTAACCACTGCAACCGCACCTTGGGCCGACACCTACGCCGGTTTCCAGATACCCATTTCGGAGGAGCCCGCGAACTGGAAGTTCACTTCGCAGTTCATCATTGAACCCTTCCCGGCCGCCGCGATCGAGCTGATCGCTCAGTTCATGGCCAAAGCCCCTTCGCTGGGCTGCAACTACTTCACCAACGCCTTTGGCGGCGCGGTCAAAAGCAGCGAGGCCGCCGGTCGCTCGACATTCGCCCATCGCGACGCACTGTTCTACGCCGAGCCCGGTATCGGCTGGGGCGTTCGCGGTGGACCGGCCGCCGATGAACAGCTGACGGCGCAAATACTGGCCTGGATTGCGGAGTTCAGCGCGTCGTTGCAGCCCTACGTAGCCGGCGCCTACGTGAACGTGCCGAACGCCGGCATGGCTAATTGGGCCACGGCGTACTGGGGCACCAACCTCGACCGGCTGCGGACAGTTAAATCAAAATACGATCCCCGCAACATCTTTCGTTACGAGCAGAGCATTCCGCCGGCGACATAACCACCGCTTCGGGAGCTCAGAACACGCGCCGTGTTCCTCGGCCGGGGCTCCCACATCGCAGTACCGCTGTTGTCGCTTGTCTCATTAGGAAAGCCAGGCAAATTGATGACCCAAGTAATGACAGGCGACGAGGTCGCCGACGAGATATGCCGGGGTCGTGGGCTTGAACCGGAGCTGCAACACACTGGCGGCGCCACTGATCGTCGTGGGCTTGCCCGGCGCAGGTCTCGCGTACTTCCTTTTCGACTCCGGCGCTTCCTCCCGATTGAGTTGTCGACGCACCGGCAGATAGAGGAGGATCGTCCCGTCGTAGATCGTGGGCCCCGGCGCGATGCTCGTGAGGAGTGTGGCTTGTGAGTGCTTGGCTGGTGAGCAACGTCCCGTCGTGGCTGCTATTACTCGGACTCAACGGCCTCATCGCGGGCGGAGCAGTGCTAGCCCTGATATATGTCCGGCGTCGGTTCCCCGCGCTCAGGGGCGACGAGCGCAGCGAGGTGACACAGTTCGCCTTCATGTTGGTCGGTTTCGTGTACGCGTTCTTCACCGGTTTCATCGTTACCGCGATGTGGGGCCAGAACAACGCTGCGGACGACGACATGCGGGCCGAGGGCGCGACCGCAGTACAGATGGCCAGCGACCTCACCGTGTTCGACAAACCCGACAGCGACCGAATCCGCGGGGCGCTGCTGGCCTATGAACGCGCGGCGGTAACAGAGTGGCCGCTGGTCGCACACGGCGATACCTACCCGGCGGCCGGCCAAGCGCTGCAGGGTCTTCGCACCGCATACGACCAAGTTCAGCCGCGCACCGATACCCAAAAGACTTACCTCGCTACCTCTTTCGATTCCCTTCACAAGATCAGTCAGGCACGTACGGAACGGACGCTCCGGGCCCGCAGTGACAACGGCATGCCCTGGTCGCTGTGGACAGTCTTCTTCCTGCTCAGCGGGTTGGTCCTTGGCTCCGTCGTCGTATACGGCGTCGAGAAACCCAGCATTCACTACGTGTTGGTCGCGACCGTGGGCGTGCTGCTAGCAACCGACCTGTTCCTCGTCGTGGAACTTACCCACCCGTACATCGGCGACACCGCGACGTCCGCGGACTCACTGGGCGCGGCTATCCAATCCCTGTCGGCCGCCCCGGGGTAGACATCTCTGCTTGCCGGGGTCCACACCCGCAAGGCTCGATGTCGCTACCGCCACCTCGAATTCCACGAAATGCGATATACCTTCGTCCCCCGGCATAGCCTCAACCTAGGTTTGGGCGCACCCCCGCTGCCGGAAATTCCGGCTCCGCCCTGAACGGTCTCCGGAAAGAGTGTCGAATACTTTCCGATTGGCGGGAGTGGTCCTACCTGGCGGGCGGCCCACCTCGGGCGGCAACCACAAAAGGAAACATCATGACCACCACGCATCACCCCGACCGCACCACGCCGTCCAAAGTGAAAAAATTGGCCGCCAGAGCCGTTCTCGCCGGTGGCTTGGGGATGGCTGTTATGGGACTGCCCGCGGCAATGGCCAACGCAGACCCCGCACCGCCAAACACCCCGGGCCCAACCCCAACGATCACTGCAACCCTGCACCCGCCCGCCCCGAACGGAGAATCGGGCCTCTGCAACCGTGACTCAATGCCGCGTAACGCGCCCCCGCCCTTGAACTGCTAGGACGGATAGAGGCGTCTCCACCGTGCAAGCGGCCACCGATCGTGGCGGTGGTATCCCGGTCCCGGTGCTGCCCTCAGATGCCTCGGCGGCGTTCGGCGACGTGGCACGGGCGCTGGTCGACACCATGAAAGAGCACCGTATTCCCGGTGCAGCCGTGGGTGTTTGGTTCGGCGACCGCGAGGAGCACGCCGCCTTCGGGGTGGCCAGCATGAACACGCTGCAGCCCGTCGGACCCGACACGCTGTTCCAGATCGGGTCCTTGACCAAGACCTACACGGCCACCGCCGTCTGGCGTCTTGTCGAGCGCGGAGAGGTCGCCCTGGACGCTCCCGTGCGCACCTACCTGCCCGCCCTCACAATGGCCGACGAGACCACCGCGGCCGGGGTGACCATCGAGCATCTCCTGACCCACCGCGGGGGCTGGTACGGCGACGACGGCACGTACACCGGCGAGGACGACGAGGCCATCGCGCGTTTCGTTGCGACGCGGCTGCCCGAGCTTCCCCAGGTGTTCCCGCTGGGAAAGTGGTTCTCCTACAACAACTCCGGCTTCGTTCTGCTCGGCCGAGTAATCGAGGTCGTCACCGGTTCGTACTATGACGCCGCCATGGCCGAGCTCGTTTTCGACCCGCTAGAAGCCCACGACACCCTGCTGGACCGCTCGGCCGTGCTGGGCCGCCGCTACGCCGATGGACACTATGCGGGGCAGATCAATGGCGTCGATGCCGTTGCGGTGCAAACCCCTTTGTGGTTGCCGCGCAGCATCAACCCTGCCGGAGGCATCTGGTCGACCAGTCGCGACGTGCTGCGCTACGCCCGCATGCACATGAGTGAGCCGACGATGGACAACGCGCCGCTGTTGTCGCCTCAGGCGTTGCAGCGGATGCAGCAGCCCGCAATCGGCATTGCGGGACTCGATCTGAGCATGGGGCACGGCTGGTTCGTCCAAGACCTCGATGGGCTGCGCGTCATCATCCACAACGGCGACACCGGAGGGCAGCACACGACCTTCATCGCCGTCCCCGAGAAGCGATTCGCGCTGGTGCTGATGGTCAACAATGTGCTCGCCGGCGTCTGTGCCGAACTGGCTACCCTCGACGCGGCGCTGAGCAGCTACCCCGGAATGGCCTCGCTGGCCGGCAAAGTCGGCATACCGCGGGCCATCCTCGCCCCGGCGGAGGTGCCGGCGATCACGGTGCCCACGCACGAATTGGCCCAATATGCCGGCCAATTCACCGATCCGGGCAACTCCATTGAGGTGGTGCTTAACGACGATGCACTCACTGCGACCAGCCGTCCGCTGCAACAACAGCACACCTACCAGCCCGCGCTGGTGCCGCCGGCGTCTGAGTCACCGACGCCGATCACGTTTCTCGCCACGGATGAGGGCGTCCTAGGCCGGGTGCGCGTGCCGTTCGTCCGCGATGATGCCGACCAAGTCGGCTGGATCGCGTCAGGGCTCCGGCTGGTACCCCGCCAGCCATCAGAATCGGTGCCCGACATTCAGCGACTCAACTAGCGTCGCGCTGCCTTCAGGTACAACAGCTGGGGTCCAACACTCGGCATAAGGCCGTGAGCGAGTCACGTCGGGCAGTGTGATGCACGCTCATCCCCTGGCGCTCCGAAGCAACGAACCCGGCCGTGCGGAGCTGCCCGAGGTGATGACTGACGGTGGACACCGACAGCCCCACCGCCGTCGCAAGCGATCCAGTCGTGCACGGCTGGTCGGCGGTGAACAGCAGCGATATCAGCGTCACCCGCGCAGGGTCCGCGAGTGCCTTAAGCCGCATTGCCACGTCGAGCGCCGACGCTTCGTCGACGGGTCCAGCGGCCATCGGGGCGCAGCAGACCGGCTGCGACATGTCGATCACTGGCAGCGTCTTGGGCATGCCCCCATCTTCGCGAGGATATTGACATAAGTCAAAAAGGTGGAGTACACAGGACCCGTAACCTTTTCGTCATATGTCACACACCTCGGAGGTGTTCTCTCGTGTCTCGCGTCCAGCTCGCCCTCAATGTCGACGACCTCGCAGCGTCGATAGCCTTCTACAGGACACTGTTCGGGGCCGAGCCCGCGAAGGTCAGGCCCGGTTACGCCAACTTCGCTGTCTCCGAACCGCCTCTCAAGCTCGTCCTGATCGAGAACCCCGGCAAGGGTGGCTCGTTGAATCACCTTGGCGTCGAGGTCGATTCCAGTGACGCTGTGCGGGCTGAGATCGCCCGATTCGCCAATGCCGACCTGTTCACCGAGGAGGAGATCAACACCACCTGCTGCTTCGCCACCCAGGACAAGGTCTGGGTCACCGCGCCCGACGCCGAAAAATGGGAGGTCTACACCGTCTTGGCCGACGCCGACACGTTCGGCGCTTCTGATCCCGCACTCGCCGAGGATGACGCCTGTGCATGCAATGGTGGGCCAAAGGTGGCCGAATGACCGCACCCGCTGCCACCGAGCATGCACCCCTTGTCAGCAAGCTCTCCACGCTCGATCGATTCTTGCCGGTGTGGATCGGCGCGGCGATGGCGGCGGGGCTGCTCTTGGGTCGCGCGGTACCTGGCCTCGACCGCGCGCTTAGTGCGGTGCAGGTCGATGGCATCTCACTACCCATCGCTGTCGGGCTTCTGGTGATGATGTACCCGGTGTTGGCGAAGGTCCGCTACGACCGCCTCGACGCCATAACCGGCGACCGCAGGTTGATGGCGGCGTCCCTACTGCTGAATTGGGTTATCGGCCCGGCGTTGATGTTCGCCCTGGCCTGGTTGCTGCTGCCGGACCTGCCCGAATACCGCACCGGCCTGATAATCGTCGGGCTCGCGCGGTGCATCGCCATGGTGATCATTTGGAACGATCTCGCGTGCGGCGACCGTGAAGCCGCCGCCGTACTGGTCGCCCTCAACTCCGTGTTTCAGGTAGTGATGTTCGCCGTCCTGGGTTGGTTCTACCTGTCGGTGCTTCCTGGTTGGCTCGGCCTTGACCAGACGACCATCAGCGTCTCGCCCTGGCAGATCGCCAAGTGCGTCCTGATCTTCCTCGGTGTGCCGTTGCTGCTCGGCTACCTGTCCCGCCGGATCGGCGAACGCACCAAAGGCCGCGATTGGTATGAGACTCGGTTCCTGCCTCGCGTCGGGCCGTGGGCGCTCTACGGGCTGCTATTCACCATCGTCATCCTCTTCGCTCTGCAAGGCGCGCAGATCACCTCGCATCCGTGGGACGTAACGCGGATCGCCCTGCCCCTGCTGGCGTACTTCGCCGTGATGTGGGGCGGCGGATACTTGCTCGGCGCCGCACTCGGCCTCGGATATCAGCGCACAACGACTTTGGCGTTCACGGCCGCAGGAAACAACTTCGAACTAGCTATCGCGGTCGCCATCGCTACCTACGGCGCAACGTCCGGCCAGGCACTCGCTGGTGTCGTCGGCCCACTGATCGAGGTGCCGGTGCTGGTCGCGCTTGTGTATGTCTCGCTCGCGCTGCGTCGACGGTTCGACATCGCCGCGAGGACTGATCCGTGACCACCAAGCCGAACGTGCTATTCGTCTGCGTCAAGAACGCGGGCAAGTCGCAGATGGCTGCCGGGCTCATGCGCAAGGTCGCGGGCGACGCGGTGGAGGTGCATTCAGCGGGTACTCACCCCGGCGCGGCGCTCAATGCGCTGTCGGTGCAATCGCTCGCCGAGGTCGGCGTCGACATGACCGCCGAGTACCCCAAGCCCATCGACCTCGACCTTTTGCAGCGTGTGGACCGAGTAGTCGTGCTCGGCCGTGAAGCCCACGTCGATGCGCCGGGCGTACAGGTCGAGACATGGGTTACCGATGAGCCGTCCGTGCGCGGCATCGAGGGTATCGAACGAATGCGGTTAGTACGCAACGACATTAGCCGTCGTATCGAAGAGCTTTACCACCGTCTGACCGCTATCTGAAACTGTTTGCGGCGCAAGATAATATCTGACCCTTAGAGGTATCTTAACCAGACCGCGTGATCCGTAGGCCGAGGCCGCCACTACCCATGCGGCTCCCACCAACACGCGTACCTGAATCGCTGACAGCTAACCTAAACTCGATGAGGCCTGTCCTAGTTGTGTCACCGCACCTCGACGACGCGGTGCTATCCGCCGGCGAATTCATCGCCGGTCAGCCCGGCGCGGTCGTCGTGACCATGCTCGCTGGCGCGCCCGACCCGCCGGTAACAAGGTGGTGGGACGCCCGGTGCGGATTCGTGACATCGCACGACGCAATTAAAAGCCGCAGAGCCGAGGACGAGAACGCGCTGGCCGAACTGAACGCGACACCAGTCCATCTCAACTTCCTCGACGAGCAATACGGGCCAGCCAGCGTGGAAGACTTGACCGCCGCACTCATCGAACAGGTCGAACACCACCGGCCTGAATTCGTCGTCGGCCCGTTAGGTGTGCAGAACGCCGATCATGAACGCGTCCGCCAAGCCGTCCTACACGCCAAACTCAGTGTGCCAGTATGGCTGTACGAAGACCTGCCATACAGCGTGAAAGAACCGCAAATCGCTGCGGCCGCTGTTGATTTGATCCGTGGCCGGGGACATGCGCCTCAATTGGGGTTGCTTGGCGATGGGCCCCCCGCGTCGAAGAAGGCCGCATTGCGTTGCTACCGATCGCAGATGCTGCACCTCGACTTCGACGAAATCTACGAAAATACCAGCCCCGAACGGCCTATCCCCGAACGATTCTGGCGGGTTAGCTGACGGTCCTGTTGTCGCACGTGTGCTGCGACGACTGAGATGGACTGGCGTTGACAACGCTCGTCACTCCGCGACCTCTTCGATGCGCACCACGTCGGCATCCGTCCAAGTGTCCGCCAGGGCACGAGTGAAGTGGCCTTCACCGGGCGCAGATTCCCACAACGCAAAACCAAGCTCGTTGAACATCTGGACCGCCGCCGCGTTCTTCGCCGTCTGGCGATAAGCGATGGCCAGTTCTCGCGCGCCGCGCGCCAACAGGCGCGCCGCGAGCCAGTGAAAAAATGAGTGCTCCAACCGTTTACGTTGCACGCGGCAACTCATGAAGAACGCCTCGATCGTCACGCTATCGGGCTCGAGTACACAAAATCCGATGATTCCGTACGCGCCGAAATTGTCGCGGCAGCGCAGCACATAGCCTTCACGCGTGGTGTCGCCGTCGATGAAGGCGCGCACCTGCTCGCGCGTGAAGCCGGTGCCGGTGACATTCAGCTGGTTGGTGCGCTGGGTGAGTTCATAGACCCGCTCGGCCGACCCGCCGGTGACGGGCATGATTTCAACCACGATGTCGCACGAGCGCAGGAAGCCGAGATAATCCGTGCCCGTGCTGTTGGCCGTGTGATGCCGCATTTCTGCGTCGCGATACATCGAGGCCCGTTTCTTGCTTTCTTCCGTCACCGGCACATCGAACAGCGGGTGGGTGGCAAAACCCGCGATGTCGTCGGGCGTCATTACAGTCACGTTCGGGTGGGCGGCCAAGACCTCACCGCGCTCGAAGGCCTCGTCGTCGACGAACACGAATGTGTCGAGGCCGATATCGACCAATTCGGCGATGCGACGCACCGCGTCGCTCTTCGGGCCCCAGCCGACCTGCGGGTAGAGGACATATTCATCGAGCCCGAAATGCTTCAGAGCCGCCTCGGCGAGCGGCTTGTCGTTCTTTGAGGCAACGAAATTGAGGATGCCCCGCGCATCGAGCATCCGCATCGCGCCGGCGGCGGCTTCATTGAGCACGACACCCCCGACGCCTTCCTCAACCAGCGTGCCGCGCCAAACAGTGTTATCGAGATCCCACACAACGCATTTGGCGGTGCTCGCCTTGGCCTTTAGCGCATTGTTGCTGGAGCCCGCACCCCTGCCTGTCAGCTGCGCGAGCGGAGCGTTGAGGGTGGCGAAGTCGACGAGACCGAAGATCACCGGCTGGTTCGGCACCTCGCCCACGACCTCGAGCTGGATGGCGAAGGGCACATTGACGGGCGTGGTGGCAGCGATCGCGGTCGCGGGAATTACCGCGCGGTTATAGCCCTGGCGCAGGGCGATGCGGGTCTGGAACAGTCCATGGATTGTCTTGTCCCAGGGCATCATCGAAAGCGTGAGGGACATCCCTGTGGGCTTCTCCAGATACGCCTCGACGATGAACACCTCATCTTTTGCCATATCGCTCACGCGGCTGGCAGCGGCTTTGCGGCGTTGATTGAGGCGAATCGCGAGCCTAAGACCAATGGCGCGTGGCATGTGCAGCGCGGCCATCAAGGCATCGAATTGCGCGGCGCGCTGCTCACGCACATGCACGGTTTTCATTGCCTGCATGGCGGCCGGGCCTGAGCCCTCAAGCTTGCCCCAGCGGCGGAAGGCGATGCGCGTGAGGCCAGCGAGCGCCGGGAAGTTTCCGACCTCGACCGCCTCGATGCCGCCTGTGAAGCGCCGGCAATGCAGGTCGATGCGCGGGGTGTAGAACTCGCAAGAGGAGTAGCAGGAAGGGAACGCGCATTCCGAGCAATGCTCGCCCCAGATAATGGCGCTGCGCATGGCGAGCGCCGCCTGGGTTGCTGCGAATGCGCCCGCCACTTCGGTTGGCAGCGTGATAACCGTGCGTGCCAGTTCCCCGAACACGACTTCCTTCACGCCCCTGGTCATACCAGGCCGCAGGGGCTTGGCAAGAGGCTTTTGCCATCCGGGTCCCGGATTTCCTACCGAGAAGTCTGCGGTCCACGAACTAGCTCGAACGCATTACCGAGCCGGTTCGTCAACTTTGAGCGGCTGCGAGAGCTGGTGAGCACCAGCACGAGCACGCTCTGCTCGATGGCCACAGCCGGCGCTCCTCGTGTTCGATTGCCCGTTTGGTATTTGTGTAACCGAGCAGCGTGAAGGATACTCCGGAAGTGGCTCTGTTGAATGCCTGCCGCAGAGCCGTTTTCATGCAACTACGTGCGACACAAACCCCGCCCGCAGAGAGCAGTGGCCCCCGGGTCTTGATGGTTTCGCATGGAGGTGACTTCGCTGGCGGCGCCGAGATCATGTTTCGCGACATGGTTCTGGCGCTGCGCGAGTATCAGCGGAACTTGGACGCAATAGCGGTATACCCGTGGGCGGGACCACTGGCCGCCCATGCCGCTCGGCTTGGTGTCCGGACCAGGTCTGCCCGATTACCCTGGTGGATTACTGGCGAGCACTTGACGGTCATTGACATTCTCGTTCGCATGGCCCTGCTCCTAGTAAGCATTGCGCAGGCGGTTTTCCTCATTCTGCGACTGCGTCCGACAACAGTGATCACCAACACGATGGTCATTCCTTCGTACGCAGTCGCTGCCAAACTGCTCGGTATCCCGCATTACTGGATGGTCGACGAGTTCGGCAAAGAGGACCACCGGTTCAAATTCCTGTTGGGCTACCGCAGGACCATCCGTCTCATTGGTCGGCTCTCGGAGTCGGTCATTTGCATTTCACGAGCAGTTGAGAAGGCTCTGGTCGCCGTGGAGCCAGTGATGAAAACCCATGTGCTCTATCCGGCCATCGAGGCCGCACCCGGAACCCCGGCCGAGCGGCATGACGGCGAGGTCATGCGGGCTGTCCTTGTCGGTCGGTTCAAGGAATCCAAGGGCCAACACCTCGCCATCGAGGCGATCGCAGCTGCCCGAGAGGCCGGTGTCGACATGCAGCTGACCCTCATCGGTCCAGGCGATAGGAAACCGGCCTATGAGTCTGCCCGACGCCTCGGCGTCCGGGACCTCGTGAGCCTTCACGGACCGACCCGCGACGTCGGACGTTACTGGTCCGCCGCCCATGTTGCCCTGATGTGTAGCGACGCTGAGGCGTTCGGTCTCGTCACGGTCGAAGCAATGAGAGCCGGGTTGCCCGTGTGCGGGACGAACTCCGGTGGTACGCCAGAGATCATCGACCCAGGAGTCAACGGGCTTCTCAGCGCTGCCGGAGACGCCGACGCACTCGCAGCCAACCTAATCGTGCTCGAGTCGGACGAGAATCTGCGGCACAGACTCGCTGTCGGTGCCGTGGAGACATCACAGCGCTTCCGACGCGATCGTTATGGCGACGAGCTCGCCCGCATCATCGGCCTGTGTTGAAGCCCATGCCCGAGGTGGTGTGCTTTCAGCCAGCCAGCGAGTATCTGTCTGCGTTTTCAGCAGCGGTCCTGGCCGTAAACTGTTGCACAGAAACAGTTTTCACAGGTTTTCCGTCGCCAGGCGGATACCAGGAGAAGACGTGAGCAGCTCTAGTGCCAGCCTGCCGCTGGTTAGCTACCTGATGCTCACCAGGGACCGACTGCGGCTAGCTGAGCGGGCGATCGGCTGCTACCAGAACCAGCGGTATCCGCACCGAGAGCTGGTGATCGTCTGCCAGGGCGACAGCGCTTACCAAGATGAAGTGCGGCGCCACATCGACCAGACCCCGATAGCCCACGCTCGGCTGATCGCCGCCGGTCCCCAGCTACAGCTAGGAGCGCTGCGCAACATCTCGCTCGACGAGGCACGAGGCGATCTGGTCTGCATTTGGGACGACGACGACTGCAGCCACCCCGACCGGCTGGTTCGACAGGTGGATCACCTCCTGGAGACCGACGCTGACGCGGTGTTCCTGTCCGGGAGTCTGCATCTGTTCGAAGCCGACGGGGTGCTGCACTGGCTCGACATGTCCGTGCGACCAGAGCGACAGCTTCCGCTTGTGCCCGGAACCATGGTCATGCGTCGCGACGACCGGTTCCGTTACCCGGAGACGGGACAGTATGCACATTGCGGGGAGGACGAGCAGCTGGCGGTGGACCTGTTTCGGCACGCGAAAGTCGCCATGATGGGCGATGTGGGGCTGCTTTATCTTTATACCTACCACGGGGACAACACGTTCTCTCGGCAGCATCATCTGCGTATGCGGCGCTATAGTCTTCCATCGAGCAGCATTCGCGCCCGCGCCGGCGAAATTCGGGATGCTTTGGCGCAGTATCCGATTGCCAAGCCGGTCGCCGTGCATGGCCGTGAGGGCCCAGTGTTCACGGTGGAATCCTGATGGCGATGGTCGCCTGGGTATCGTGCGCCGGACTGGTGTGACTCGATTGGATTTCTCTATGCGAGAGGACATCACGCTCACCGCTTCCGTGCTGGCTCACCCCAGCCGGGCCGAGCTCGCTCGGCGCCTCGTCGACCACGCGCCTGATGGATTGTTCTCCCTCGTGTGGGATCCGGAGCCGGACGGTCCACCCACGACCCTCCGTACGGTGCTAGCCGCCTGGAGTTCCGTCGACCCCAGCGCCACCCATCACCTCGTTGTGCAGGACGACATGATCCTTTCCCCCTGGCTCATCGACCGTGCCCGGAAAGCGGCGGCCGCGATGCCGGAGGCGGCACTTTCCTTCTTCTCGCTGTGGGACTCGCGCAACGGTGGCACCGTTCGGCTCGGCGCACTCGCCGGAACCCGCTGGGCGACCGCGGCCAGCGAATACACCCCCAGTGCCGTGCTGTTGCTGCCACGTGAGGTCGCGGCCGGATACGTTGACTTTGCGCGCCGACGCCTCAGCAACTGGCCCGATGACATCCTGATGCACCAATACCTGCGCGAGGCCGGTATCGCCCGCTTCGTCGCGGTGCCCAACGCGGCCGAACACGCCGACATCGCAAGCATCGCGGGCAATGGCTTCCGCGGGCCACGTCGATCCTCCTGCTTGCCGGCGCAGGATCTTCCCGGGCCAACGGAAGATTCGCGGCTTGTCGGCCCGTCCGTGATCCCGTTCATTAAGCACGGCAGAGCGCAATGCTCGGTGCTCGTAACGGAATCCGCCCCCGGCCGGTGGCACGACGTCCCGACCGAGCGATACCTGAGCGGGGTCGGGATTCCGACTGTCCTCTTGGACCGCGAGTTCGCCGCGACCGGCGCCGGGATCGCGCGGGAGGTGTGGTTGACCGGTTTCGCGCTGGGCGTGGTGCGTCAGCTCGACATCGGAGCCGTCGTGTCGGGCGCGCGTCTGACGCCTGATCGATCGACGGTGTCCGCGGCGTTGGGCACCATCGGTCCTGGGGGGCTGTGCCATGAGCGACCTGAACGAGAAATCGAGGAGCTCCGCGACGCGCTGGCAGAAACCGCAGAACGAGGGCTTCAGGCCGGAGATCAACTCGGCTCTCAGATGCGCGGTGGGACCACGTCTGCCGCGGGCGCCCTACCTGTGCGGATCGGTATCGGTGGAGGGGCAGGCCCGCTTGCGGATTACGTGATTCGTGGGCTCCGTGACCATGGCTGGCAGGTCATGGCAATCACCGAGAAAGGCCTCGCCTGCGATGTCGTCTTCGATCTCGACAATGTCCAGCCACACTCCACTGGTGCCGGCGAGATCGCGGTGGCGTGGAACACCGCAGAACGACAGTTACTTCCGATCGGTGATCTCTACGGTCCCGGGTGTTCACCGCAATCCCGGATTGGCATCCTCGTCTTTGCTGCCGTCCTGGGACGCTCACTTCTCCTAACCGACGATCCAGCCACGCTCGTTCATCCCCTGCACGTCGAGGATCTTGTCAGCATGCTGGACTGGGTTGTCCGGACCCGTCCCCCCGCAGCAGTTCTGCATCCACCCCGCCCAAGGCCGCGCAGGTTGGGTGAGATCACGGAGTGCACACAAAGAGCCGTGCGCCCCGTCAGGCTCGAGTTCGCCACCAAGGCACTAGTGCAATCCGGACCGGCTCCCTACACCGTTGCTGATGATGGGTTCATCGAGTTGGAATTCGGGCTGCACACATTCGCCCAATGGCTCAAACACGAAACAGCGCCGATGCCTGCGGACTCACCATGAGCCCCTGATATCCCTGCCAGATCAGTTCAACACGGGGGCTTTTCGGCGGACGATATCTTCTAAAAGGTCGGCGGCGTTCGCAACGCTTGCGGCGGGTTTTGTCATGTGGGTGGCGATCTCGCGGGCTCGGGTGATGAAGTGCGAGGCAAGGATCCGGCGCAGGTCCGCGACCAGTGATTCCTGGGTGGTGGCCGAAAAGCGCCGGGCGGTACCCACTTTCAATCGTTTGATCCGAGCTCCCCAGAGCGCCTGATCGGGCCCTGTCCACAGGATCAGCGTAGCCAGTCCGGCCCGTAGGCCCGCGGCCGTGGTGCCCGCGCCACCGTGGTGGACGACCGCGCGGCAGGCGGGCAGCGTGGCCGCGTAATTCACCGCGCCCACGACCTTGACATGGTCGAAATGTGGGACGTCGCTGAAGTCACTCCCGCCGGCGCAAACCAACGCCCGCTCGCCTAATTGCGCGCTGGCCGCGCTGATCATTTCGACCGTGTCGGCGGCAGATTCGACCGGTAGGCTGCCAAAGCCGAAGCAAATTGGCGGTGTTCCTGCGGCAATCCACGACGCGACCTCGTCATCGGCATCCGTCGTCAACTCCATCGTCAGCGTGCCAACAAAGGGCCGTTGGACGCCGCATTTCGCCCATTCGCTTGCCAGCCCGGGGAAGCAAACCTCGTCGTAGGCCTGGATTTCCAGCGACCTGCGTTCGGCAATCGGCGACGGATCTGTCTCCTTCGGCAGGCCGAGTTCACGGCGCTGCGTGTCCTTGACCTTCGCCCAGCGCCGATCTAGCTCAACCACCGTCATCGCGAAGCGGAGCGTCGGCGACGCCAGGATCGGAACGAGCTGCCCGTTGGCCCGCATCGGGTAGTAATGCAGCGTGGCCAACGGAATGTCTTGATGCTCCGCGACGTTGGCAGCGAGCTCCTGGAAATTAGAGCCAGTCAGCAGTAGGTCGGCCCCGTCCGCCAGCGACGTCAGCGTCGTGCTCATCTCCCCCCAGCACGGGATAAGAGACTCCCAAGCTTCGCGCCACAACCTGATCAGATGCGGGACCTTCCAGAATTCGCGGAAGAAAGCCGTCCAGAAGTCGCGGTACGTGTCCCGCCACGCCTGCGAATCCAGCCCGTATGCGACCGGCGTAAGCCCAGCCGACTCTGCGAAGCCAACCAGGTCGGGTGGGACGACGATGCGCACTTCATGCCCTCTGCGCAGCAGCTCACGGCCGACAGCGAGAGAAGGCTCGACATCGCCGCGAGTTCCGTAGCATGCCAGCACAAATTTCGTCGCGAATCCCTTTCGCTTGTCGTGCACGGATGTGACGTCAGAGGGTATCGGTAACTATCCCTGGTTCTTCGACTCTCGCTGGGCGTTCGCCCTTAATGCCGCAGCGCTACTTCTAGTGCGGCGTCTTCGCTAATGGGGCCCTGCGACGCTGAGGCAGCGCACGCCGTCGGTCACTTCTCGATGCCGTGGCCACCGCGGAGGTCCGTGTGGGCGGCTTTCAACAAGCGGTTACACAGCAATACCAGCGCATCGACGTCAAGGTCCGACTTATCGCCGAGTTCCTTGAGGAACGATGCTTCTTCGTCCTTCAACGACGTCCACTTTCGCTTCCGTTCGATCATCGCCTCATCGTTATTTTGTGGAACGTCGACGGCTGTCTGGAGTTGCTCCTTGCACGCATCCAGCTGCGTGAGCGAGTAGCCGTGCTCGCGGAATTGACGGTCCCATTCGTCAAGGATCAATTCGGTGAGGTCGCGAACAGGCTCTGCGGCATAAATCATCAGCTCGGCGACTCCGTCGTCGAGACCCAGCCGTGCACGGAATTCGTACAACTCTCTGGTGGCCCCAGCTCGCCTTCGGCTGATGCTCTCTTCAGTGACTTCGGTGCCCGCGAGTGGTTCTGCCCCGCGCTTGAGGTAAAGGGTTGCGGAGATGAGACGCTTCAGCACAGCCTTCTTGTCATCCCCAGCCCGCTTCTCGTAGTCGAGGACTAGCGCGTGGTCTCGGTCCTCTCGCTTAGTTTTGGCATCGAGGCGCTTCGTCCAGATCGCCACCGTCGCAGTTGACACAACGGACGCGACCGGCACAAGAGCGGTCGAGAGCACGGTCTCCCAACTCATGGCACTACTGCCAGTCTTCCCGGCGCTTGCGCTGACGGGCTTCTCCGCGTGTGCACCCGGACGTGCTCGTTTCCACGTGGGTCAGTCTGCCTGACTGGGCCGTAGTCCGGACTGGATAGGGCAATGCTGGCTTGTTTTGCGTAACCATCACCCAATCCAGCTGGTATTCGGGCCGACCGTCACGCTCCGGGTGCGACCGCGATGGACTTGGTGTCTAGATAGCCGTCGATACCTTCGGGGCCCAGTTCGCGGCCGTAGCCGCTGCCCTTGACCCCACCGAACGGCGCGAACGGATCCATGGTGTAGCCCTGGTTGATGCCGAGGGTGCCGGTGCGGATACGCGTGGCGATCGCCAGGGCCCGCTCGGTGTCGGCGGTCCACACCGATCCGGCCAGGCCGTAGTCGGAATCGTTGGCAATGGCCACCGCATCGTCCTCGTCGCGGTAGGGGATGACGGTGATCACCGGCCCGAAGATCTCTTCGCGCGCAATCCGCATCGTGTTGTGGGCAGCGGCGAACAGCGTGGGTTTGACATACCAGCCGCGTTCGAGCCCGTCGGGCAGGTCGGTGCCGCCGATCACCATTCGCGCGCCTTCACGTTGGCCGATGTCGATGTAGTTGCGGACGCGCTGCTGCTGGCGCTGGGAGACCAGCGGACCCATCTGAGTGGCCGGATCGGTTGGGTCGCCCACCCGAATACCGGTCATCTCAGCAGCGAGTGCGTCGACGTATTCGTCGTGGCGTGCGGCGGGAACCAGAACACGGGTCAACGCATTACAGATCTGACCGCTGTTGGAAAGGCTGGCCGACCGCACCCCGGCGGCGACCTTTTCGGGTGCGGCGTCATCGAGGATGATCGCCGCCGACTTACCCCCGAGTTCGAGACTGACCTTGGTGAGATTGGCCCCGCACAACCCGCCGACGGCCCGGCCGGCCGCGGTGGAACCGGTGAACGAGACCTTGTCCACGCCTCCGTGGCCGACGAGCTGTTCACCGACCGCGACCCCGCCCGGTAGCACGCTGACAACGCCCGGCGGCAGGTCGATATGGCCGATCATCTCCGCTAAAAGCAATGCGTCCAACGGGGATTCGGGCGCCGGTTTGAGCACCACGGTGCAGCCGGCCAGCAGCGCGGGCACCAGCTTGGTGGCGATGAGGAACTGCGGCATGTTCCACGGCACGATCGCGGCGACCACGCCGACCGGCTGCTTGTGGATGAGGACATCGGCGCCGAAGAAACCGGAGCGGGTCTCCCGCCACGGGTGTCGTTCGGCCAGATCGCAAAACGCGCGCATCATCATCGCGGGGAGGCCGACCTGGGCGCGCTTTGCGAAGGTGATCGGAGCGCCGATCTCGGCGGTGATCGTGTCAGCCATCTCCGCGCGTCGTTGGTCATAGACATCGGCGAGCCGGCGAATCGCGGCGATGCGTTCGGACGGCTGGGACTGGCCCCACGGCCCGGAGTCAAAAGCCGTGCGCGCGGCATCGACGGCGGCCTCGACATCAGCCGGCCCCGCCGCCGCAACCTCGGCGATGGATTGTTCCGTGTGCGGTGAGATGACTTCGAAAACGTTCAACCGGCCCTCCTGAAGCGGCAATATCAACTACTTGCGATTAGCCGTTCGAGGATATACCGTCGGCCCGACGGAGTCCTACGGATCTACCGGACAGGAGCGCAGTGATGCCTCGATTTCCCAAGCCGTCGGAGGGAAGCTGGACCCAGCACTACCCGGAACTGGGCACCGAGCCGGTCTCCTACGAGGACTCCATCAGCCCGCAGATCCATCAGCTAGAGCGCGAGGCGATCTTCAAACGTGCGTGGCTGAATGTCGGCCGGGTTGACCAGATTCCGCGTAAGGGCGGCTACTTCACCAAAGAGCTCAAGGTCGTCAACACGTCAATCATCTTGGTGCGCACAGGCTCTGGCGAGGTCAAGGCGTATCACAACATCTGCCGGCATCGCGGCAACAAGTTGGTGTGGAACGACATGCCGCTCGAGGAGACCAGCGGCGTGTGCCGGCAATTCACCTGCAAATACCACGCCTGGCGTTACGACCTGGACGGCAACCTAACTTTCGTGCAGCAGGAGGAGGAGTTCTTCGACCTCGACAAGAGCCGCTATGGACTGGTGTCGGTGCACTGCGATGTCTGGGAAGGCTTTATCTTCGTCAACTTCGCAAAGAAACCCGAGCAGTCGTTGCGCGAGTTTCTGGGGCCGATGGTGACGGATCTGGAGGGCTACCCGTTCGGCCAGCTGACCTCGCGGTGGTACTACCGATCCGAGGTGAAGGCGAACTGGAAGCTGTACATGGACGCGTTCCAGGAGTTCTACCACGCGCCGATACTGCACGCGAACCAGTCGCCGACCGCGTATTCAAGGGTCGCGGCCGAGGCCGGTTTCGAGGCCCCGCACTATCGGCTGGATGGTCCACACCGGCTGGTCAGCACGTCCGGGGTGCGGGCCTGGGAAATGCCCGACGAGATGCGCAAGCCGATGGACGACATCTGTCAGAGCGGGCTGTTCGGGCCCTGGGCGAAGCCTGATCTGGGCGAGATGCCGGTGGGGCTGAATCCCGCGAAATGTGATCCGTGGGGGCTGGATTCGTTCCAGCTGTTCCCCAACTTCGTGGTGCTGTTCTGGGGCCAGGGCTGGTATCTGACCTACCACTATTGGCCGACGTCGTACAACAGCCACATCTTCGAGGGCACGCTGTATTTCCCGCAGCCGCGCACTCCGCGTGACCGGGTCGCCCAGGAGCTCGCGGCGGTGACCTTCAAGGAATTCGGTCTGCAGGACGCCAACACGTTGGAGGCGACCCAGAGCATGATCGAATCGCGGGTGATCGATAAGTTCCCGCTGAACGATCAAGAGATTCTGTTGCGCCATTTGCACAAGGAAACCGCGGCCTGGATTGAGGACTACCGCCGCACGACCAAGGCATCGAAGGCAGGGGTTTGACGACGATGTCTGCCATGTTGCCAACGGAATTCGCCGATCTGGAAACTTTTGCTCAGTGGTGCTTGCCCACCGAACCGCAGCGTTACGCCAAGCGGCTCGCGAGCTCGATGGTTGAAATGAAGGCTTTTTACGACGCGATCACCCCGCGCGCCGAGGAGGCCCTGGCCTACTGCGACAAGTTTCCTCTGGACGACCTGCCCGACGATGTCCTCAATTTGATGCACCTGCTGTACTCGATGATCATGGTGTCGTTTCCGGTGGAATGCTGGAAGCAGCCGCGGGTGCCCGACTCGGGTGCCGCCACGCTGGACTGCGTGTCTGAGCCCGTTCCATGACCGATGTGACCGTCCTGCGGGCCGCCCGCTGGGCTGACGTCGACGCCGGCCAGGTCTGCTCACCGGCCGTCGTGGTGATCGACGGTAATCGCATCACCGCGGTCAATCCCGAAGGGGCCGAGCGGGATTGGGGGCCGGATTCGGCCACTGTCATCGACCTTGGGGACGTCACGCTGCTGCCCGGCCTGATGGACATGGAACTCAACCTGCTCATCGGCGGCCCCGGCGGACCCGAGGGGTTGCCCGCCCCGATGCACGGCGTTCAAGACGACCCCGCGTATCGGACACTGCGTGGCGCCGTCAACGCGCGCACCACGCTGGACGCCGGGTTCACCACTGTGCGCAACCTCGGGCTGATGGTCAAGACGGGCGGATATCTGCTCGACGTCGCGCTGCAGCGCGCCATCGACCAGGGCTGGCATCCAGGTCCGCGCATCTATCCTGCCGGGCACGCCGTGACACCCTACGGTGGGCACCTGGACCCCACGGTGTTCCAGCGGCTGGCGCCCGGCATCATGCCGTTGTCGGTCGCCGAGGGCATCGCCAACGGTGTGCCCGACGTGATCGCGTGCGTTCGTTACCAGGTTCGCCACGGCGCCAAGCTGATTAAGGTATCGGCGTCGGGCGGTGTCATGTCCCATAGCACCGCCCCGGGCGCTCAGCAGTATTCCGACGCCGAGTTCGCCGCCATCGCCGACGAAGCCCACCGCGCCGGGGTACGAGTGGCCGCCCACGCCGTCGGCGACTCCGCCATTCGAGCGTGTATTCGCGCCGGGATCGACTGCATCGAACACGGATTTCTGGCCACCGACGACACGATTCAGATGATGGTCGATCACGGCACCTTCCTGGTCTCCACCACGTATCTGACGGAGGCGATGGCGATTGACCGGATCGCGCCAGAGCTGCGCAAAAAGGCGCAGGAGGTGTTCCCGCGCGCAAAAGCGATGCTGCCCAAGGCGATTGCCGCCGGCGTCCGTATCGCATCTGGCTCCGACGCACCGGCGATTCCGCACGGCCAGAATGCCAAGGAACTCGAGGCTTTGGTTTCACGCGGTATGACCCCCATGCAGGCGATCCGGGCCGCGACGGTCGTTGCCGCCGAACTCATCGAGGCCGATCACGAGCTGGGTCGCCTCGCGCCCGGCTACCTTGCCGACATCATCGCCGTGCCGGGAGATCCCTCCCGCGACATCACCACGACCCTTGAGGTTTCATTTGTCATGAAGGACGGTCAGATCCACAAGACGACCGCTGCTTGAGCAGGAGACAGGCATGGAACTCACCGAAAACATCCTGTGGTTACTCAAGCAGGCTTTCTACTTCTCGCTGACCGCTGTCAACGACGCGATCAGTGTGCACGGTGTGAGCACCGCGCAGATCGGTGTGCTGCGCCAGCTCTCCAAGGAACCCGGTCTGTCCGGTGCCGAACTCGCCCGTCGCTTGCTGATCAGCCCGCAAGGGGTGCAACTGGCTCTCACGGCACTCGAACGGCGCGGCCTGGTGGAACGACGGCAAGACCCCCAGCACAAGCGCATCCTGCAGGCCTACCTGACCGATCAGGGGCGAGATGTCGTGGCCGAGGTGTTCACTGCCGCCGTGGCCGCTCACGACAAGGTGTTCGGCGTGCTCAGCCCCGACGAGCAGGAGACCCTGCGCGAATTGTTGGGCCGCGTCGTCGAAAAGGGCACCGGGAACGAGCTGACCGAGCGCGATATATCTAGTACTTGAGATCAATCGCAAGTAGTTGATACTCTGCCTGCATGCAGGATTCCCGCGCGACGTCGTATGCCGGGCCTGCCGGCGACGTCCGCCGGGGCAACGACGCCGGTGTTGTCACCGAAAAGGTGACCATCGAACTCGATCGGGGAACCATCACGGTCGCCTACTCGGCGGGGGACACCTTGCTGCAGACCGCGCGCATGGCGGGCCTCTCTCCTCCGTCGTCGTGCGAAGTGGGTTCCTGCGGGACGTGTATGGCCCGGCTGACCGAGGGATGCGCCCGGATGCTCAACAATGATGCGCTGGAAGACGACGAGGTGCAGGAAGGCTGGGTGCTGACGTGTCAGGCCCTGCCGACCAGCCCTACGGTGCGGGTGGTTTACGAGTGAGCAGGGTGGCTCCTAAGGTCGCCGTCGTGACCGGCGGTGCCTCGGGCATGGGCGAGGCGACCTGTCACGAGCTAGCCCGGCGCGGGCTGAGCGTCGCCGTCCTCGATGTCAATGAGCAAGCCGCCCAACGTGTTACCGAAGATCTCCGCATGGCCGGAAGTACCGCGA
This sequence comes from Mycobacterium sp. Dal123C01, assembly GCF_052566995.1. NCBI lineage: Bacteria > Bacillati > Actinomycetota > Actinomycetes > Mycobacteriales > Mycobacteriaceae > Mycobacterium > Mycobacterium sp. Dal123C01. The sequence continues at coordinate 1,566,174 of NZ_CP199580.1, forward strand.
TCGGGATCGGCGCCGACGTGACCGACCGGGCTGCCGTCGAGCAGGCGTTCGCCAAGGTCCGCAGCGAGTTGGGGCCGGTGTCGGTTCTGGTGACCAGTGCCGGGATGTTCGCGTTTTCCCCGTTCGCCGAAATCACCGCCGAGTCCTGGTCGAAAATCATCGACGTCAATCTGACCGGCACTTTCCACTGCTGCCAAGTCGCGCTGCCGGACATGGTGGCCGCGAAATGGGGTCGGATCGTGATGATTTCGTCGTCCAGCGCCCAACGCGGGTCACCGTTTGCCGCGCATTACGCGGCGTCCAAGGGCGCGGTCATCACCCTGACCAAGTCGCTGGCGCGTGAGTACGCGCCACACGGGATCACCGTGAATAACATTCCGCCTTCGGGCATCGAAACCCCCATGCAGCACCAGGCGCAGGCCGCGGGATACCTCAAGTCCAACGAGGAAATCGCCAGCAACATCCCGCTGGGTCATTTGGGTACCGGAGCCGACATCGCCGCGGCGGTCGGGTTTCTCGTCTCAGAAGAAGCCGGCTTTATCACCGGCCAGGTGTTGGGTGTCAACGGTGGAGCGGTGATGTGACATGACACAGGGAGGTTCAGATGACGCGAGAGGGTAGGCCCGCCGAGGGGTCCTGGACCGAGCACTATCCCGAACTGGGCACCGGCCCAATATCGTTCAGAGACTCCACGTCCGAAGAGTTCTTTGAGGACGAACGCGAAGCGGTCTTCAAACGAGCGTGGCTCAACGTTGCTCGAGTCGAAGAATTGCCACGCATCGGCAGCTATGTCACCAAGGAGATCGAGGTCGCCCGGGCCTCGGTCATCCTGGTCAAGGGACGCGACGACGGCATTCGCGCGTTTCACAACGTCTGCCGACACCGCGGAAACAAGCTGGTGTGGAACGACTTTCCGCAGGAGGAAACTCGTGGTACCTGCCGGCAATTCACCTGCAAGTACCACGGGTGGCGCTACGGCCTCGATGGTGCGCTGAAATTCGTGCAGCAGGAATCGGAGTTCTTCGACCTCGAGGTCGCCGACTATGGCCTGAATCCGGTGCACTGCGATGTGTGGAATGGCTTCATCTTCATCAACTTTGATGCCGAGCCGCGACAGGGCCTGCGAGAATTCTTGGGCCCGATGATCACCGCCCTGGACGACTACCCCTTCGGCAAACTGACCGAGCGCTACGGGTGGGTCGCGCACAACAACAGCAATTGGAAGATCTTCGCCGACGCGTTCCAGGAGTACTATCACGTGCCGTCGCTGCACCCGCAACAGGTGCCTTCGGAGGTGCGTGACCCGAACGCCGGATTCACCTGCGGCCATTTCCAACTCGACGGGCCCCACCGGTTGGTGTCAACGGCGGGACGGCGCCGCTGGCTGTTGCCGCAAGAGTTCATGTATCCCATCGAGCGGGCCACCAAGAGCGGACTGGTCGGCCCGTGGCGTACCCCCGACATCGGCGAGTTGCCGGCCGGACTCAACCCCGGTGGTATCGAGCCCTGGGGAATCAGCAACTTCCAGATCTTCCCGAACATCGAGATATTGATCTACGGCGGCTGGTATCTGCTGTACCGGTACTGGCCCACCTCCCACAACACCCACCGGTTCGAGGCCTACACCTACTTTCATCCCGCGCGCACCGTACGGGAACGCGTCGAACACGAAGTCGCGTCAGTGGTGCTCAAAGAGTTCGCGCTGCAAGACGCCGGGATGCTCGGGGGCACTCAGGCCGCGCTGGAGTACGGCATTGTCGATGAGTTTCCGCTCAACGACCAGGAGATCCTCGTGCGCCACCTGCACAAGGTCGTCGTCGACCGGGTCGAGGCCTACCGGCGCGAAAACGCCCCGACGCCGGCGGGAGTGTGACCATGCCGGATACCTTGCTGCCCACTGCATTCGCCGAGCTGGAGAGCTACGCCCGAGTGTGGTGCCTGGCTACCGAAACCGAACGCTGGAACGCGCGGATGGCCGCTACCATGCCCCAGATGCACGAGTTCTACGACGCATTCTTCCCGCGGCTCGAAGAGGCCATCGACTATTGCGACAAGTTCGGCCTCGACGACTTGCCCGACGATGCGCTCAACCTGCTGTACCTGATCTATTCGCTGATCATGGTCGCCATGGCAGTGGAGATCTTCCACCAGCCGGTCCCGACCGACGCCGCCGACGCGGTCATGATCCGCACCGACGAACCGGTGCCCTGATAGTCACTCGGACCAAAAAGAGGAAGGACAGACGATGAGTCTGCTCACCATCACCAAGCTCAGCGACTCGGTCGGTGCCGAAGTCACCGGCTTGGATCCGGCCCACTTGGCCGCGGATGACCCAGTGGGCGAAGCCATTCTGGATGCGTTGGAGGACAACGGAGTCCTGGTCTTCCGCGGACTGCGGCTCGAACCCGAAGCCCAGGTCGCGTTCTGCCGTCGCCTCGGCGAGATCGACTACTCCTCCGACGGTCACCACCCGGTCGCCGGCATCTACCCGGTGACGTTGGACAAATCGAAGAACTCTTCGGCGGCCTACTTGAAGGGGACCTTCGACTGGCATATCGACGGCTGCACGCCGACCGGAGACGACTACCCGCAAAAGGCCACCGTCCTTTCGGCCCTCCAGGTTGCCGAGGTGGGGGGCGAGACCGAATTCGCCTCGTCCTACGCGGCTTACGACACGCTGACCGACGACGAACAAGACCGGTTCGCAGCACTGCGCGTCGTGCACTCGCTGGAAGCCTCCCAGCGGCGTGTCACCCCCGACCCCACCCCAGAGCTGTTGGCGCGGTGGCGGTCCCGGCGCACCCACGAGCATCCCCTGGTCTGGACACATCGCAGTGGCCGCAGATCACTGGTGCTGGGCGCTTCGGCCGATTACGTGGTCGGCATGGACGTCGAGGAAGGCCGGGCGTTGTTGGCCGAGCTCCTCGAGCGCGCCACCGTGCCTGACAAGGTCTACAGCCACGGCTGGTCGGTGGGCGACACCGTCATCTGGGATAACCGTGGGGTGCTGCACCGCGCCGCTCCCTACGCCCCGGACTCGCAGCGCGAAATGCTGCGGACCACAGTCCTGGGCGATGAGCCGATCCAATAGATGACCAACCGACACCCGCTCCGGTTGACCCCGCTGCCGGCCGAAGAATGGGACGATCGCTCCCGAGCGGTGCTGGCCTCACTCATCCCCGCCGCCCGGGCCAACCCCGACGGCGCAGGCAATGTCTTGTCCACCTTGGTACGTCATCCCGATCTCACCGAGGCGTACCTGCCGTTCAACGCCTACCTACTCCGGGGCTCCACGCTCTCACCCCGGACACGTGAGGTCGCGCTGCTACGCGTGGTGTACCGGCGCGACTGCGATTACCTGTGGGCTCACCACCTTCCGATTGCGCGCCGGGCCGGATTGAACGACCGCGAGATCGACGACATTCGGGGCGGGAAGCTTGCCGACGAGAGTGATCAGGCGGTGCTGGGCGCCGTGGACGACCTCATCGATCGCGGCACCCTCTCAACACCGATATGGGCGGAGCTTGGCCGGCACTTCACCGATGACCAGCGCATGGATCTGGTGTTCACCATCGGTGGCTACTACCTGCTGGCTCTGGCGGTCAACAGCTTCGGCATCGAAGATGAGGAGCTGTGACCCCGCCCGCGACCGGCACCGATCTGTTCATCTCCACCACCCGCGCGTTCCTTGACCGACACGCGACGTTGACGCAGCAACGAGCGCTGCACGCCGAGGACCGTGGTGTCGATGCGGCATGGTGGCAGCAGGCCGCCGAACTGGGCTGGACAGGATTGTTAGTGCCCGAGGAGCTTGGCGGCGGCACTGTGTCCGGCAGTGGCCTGCACGACTTGGCGGCCATCGCCGAACAGATCGGGCGCACGGTGGCACCCGGGCCGTTGCACCCGGTGAGCACGGTCCTGGCCGGACTGGTTGACGCCGACAACCGCGAAAAGCACGCCGACACCATCCAGGCGCTCGTCTCGGGTCAGCTGGTGGCGACGTGGGCGGTCGACGAACCCGGCCGCCCGTTCGACCCGCAGCAGAGCGCACTCACTGCCACCGCCACTTCGCAGGGGTATCGCCTCGACGGCAGCAAGGACCGGGTTGAGGCGGGCGCGCAAGCCGACTTGCTTCTGGTCACCGCACGCGCCGATGACGGGGTGCGCCAATTCCTGATCCGGACCGACACCGCCGGCGTGACCGTTCACCCGCAACGCTGCGTCGATCTGGTGAAGCGTTACGCCAGAGTCGAATTCGACGGTGTCGGGGTGGATGAGTCGGCGTCCGTGGGATCTTCCTCCCGCACATCTGAACTCATCGACCGGCAGAGCCAGGTCGCCATGGTGCTGCAGTGCGCTGAGACGGTCGGAATCCTCGACGCCGTGTTGGCCCTGACGGTCGACTGGACGCGCGACCGCTACAGCTTCGGCCGGCCCTTGGGGTCCTACCAGGCGATCAAACACCGCCTCGCCGACATGACGATGTGGCTGCACGCCTGTCGCGGTGTCACGGCCGCGGCTGTCGAACGGGTGGCTGCGCGCGCCAACGACGCTGCGCTCTGGGTCAGCGCGGCCAAGTCCTATCTCGGTGAGCACGCCGGGCCACTGGTGCAGGACTGTGTACAGCTGCACGGAGGCATCGGTGTGACGTGGGAGCACGACCTGCACCTGTTCCTTCGACGAATCATGCTGTACCGCAACCTGTTCGGAACGCCGACCGAACACCATCGAGCCATCTACCGGCACATCAGGAGCGCGGGGGGCGTCGCATGACTGAGACGGCAACCGACTTCGCCGCCCGGGCGCGGGCGTGGCTGGCCGAGAACATGCCTCGCCTGGATCCCGACATCCCACCCCTGGGCGCCCGTGATGATGACGACGCCTGGCAGCGCGCCCGCGAATTGCAGCAACGCCTCTACGCCGGCGGATTCGCCGGGATCTGCTTTCCCCGAGAATACGGAGGCCTCGGCCTCGACGTTGCCTACCAGAAGGCCTTCGACGCCGAGACCGACGGCTACGAGATGCCGCTGATCCTCAACGTTCCGACCTTCACCATCTGCTGTGCGACCCTGCTCGACATTGCTACCGAAGACCAGAAGCGCCAACATATTTCAGCGGCCTTACGGGGCGAAGAGGTGTTGGTGCAACTCCTCTCGGAGCCCGGCGGCGGATCGGATTTGGCCGGGCTGATCACCCGGGCCGAACACGACGGTCAAGGATGGATCATCAACGGCGCCAAAACCTGGAGCACTAGTGCTTTCGCCGCCGACTATGGGCTGCTGCTGGCCCGCACCGACCCGACCGTGCCGAAGCACGATGGCCTGACCATGTTCCTGATGCCGATTCACGCACCCGGGGTGACGCTGCGGCGTATCGAACAGGTGGACGGCTCCAACGAATTCTGCGAGGAGTTTTTCGACGGACTCCGCCTCGATGACTCCGCGGTCGTGGGTGAGGTCAACAAAGGGTGGGCCGCCGCGGGACGACTGCTGTTTCATGAGCGCCGTGCCGTTGGGCAGGGCTCAGAGTTCGCCAGCGGCCGTGGCCGGGAGCGTTCGGAAGACTCGTACGCCGACTATTTCGCCCTGGCCGAGGCGGCGGGCACGGCCGATGACCCGTTGACACAGGACAAGATTGGCCGGGTGCTGGCGCGCCGGATGGTGCGCGACGGCCTGGTCGAACACGTCGCCGAAGCGATGCGTGCCGGGACGCTGCCTCCGGCCGCCGGGTCGATCATCCGGCTCTTTCACTCCGATGTGACCTTCCTGCAGGTCGACACCGCGATGGAGATCGTCGGCCCTCTCGGCGTCGTCGACGACGATCACGAATTGCTGAAAGTCGGCGAACGCTACCTGTCCCGCCAGACCGTCGCACTCGGCGGCGGCAGCGACGAGATGGCCCGCAACGTCATCGGTGAGCGGGTGCTCGGACTTCCCCGCGAATACGCCGCGGACCGCGGGGTGCCGTTCAACCAGGTGCGCCACAACAAGACGCGCTAGCAAGCGCCTGCTGCTCTGAGATACAGGTTCAGTCGATGGTGTGGACGATCAGCACGTCGGTCTTGGCCTTGCGGGAGACTTCGGATGGGACTGATCCCAGCAGCCGCCCGGCGACGCTGCTGAGTCCGACGTTGCCGATGACCAGCAGGTCGGCGCTGACCTCCTCGGCCAGGTCCACCAGCGCGGTAATAGGGGCACCGACGATCGACTTTTCCTCCACGTTCTTGGCCCCGGCTATGCGCGCCCGCTCCCTGGCATCCCGCAGGATCGCGTAGAAGGGGGCCTCGCCTACCAACCGGTAGTCCTCGCCGTGGGTGCTCCCCGGTGGGATGGCGTAGCGGCCCTTTTCCTCGGGGACGGGGAGATGTGCCGTCGCAACGATCAATTTCGCGCCGTGATCAGCAGCGATCGCGCCTGCCCGATCCACCGCACGCAGCGACGACTCCGAGCCATCGGTGCCGACCACGACTGTCTGATAGGCGCTCATTCGCCAAAGTGTAAACCCGACCGACTCTGGTTTACAGCTTCACTCTCTTTTTCCAGTGCGGGCTTTTGATCGCTTGGAGGGCCTCGGTGACATAGCGATCCAGCGGTCGCGGGGTCATTGCCTGGCGAACCCATTGCTGGAATCCGAAGTCAGCTGCAGCAAACGCGAGTTGGACGAGCAGGCCGGGACGGATATCGACGTCGGGGTTCGCACCCATCCGTTCGGCGATCAGTTTGAGCGCCCGCTCCTTATCGGCGGGGGTGTGAATGGTGACCTTGTCGAGCAGTTCGGGTGCTGCCAGCAGGGCTTCGCGCCACTGTTGACAGTCGGCCTCGTCGAACGAGCGGGTTCGGGTGATGATGGCGGTGATCAGCGCGGCGTCGGGAGACTCGCCGGCAGGCCGCTGTTCGAGCAGATTGACGATCGCGGCCCCGCCGTGCCGAACGGGCGCGAGCAACAGTTCTTCCTTGGTCGGTACGTGCCGAAACAGGGTGCGCGGTGAAACGCCCGCGGCCGTGGCAATTTCCTCTGTGGTCACCGCGTCGTAGCCGCGTTCGATGAAAAGCCGAAACGCCGCCAGGCTGATGTCCGCTCGGATCTGGGCGCGCTGCCGGTCTCGCAGCGACTCTCCGGTCATCGGAAGCAGCCGATTCCGCCGTCGACGTGAATGGTCTGCCCGGTGATGAAGGTGGCGTCGCTGCCGAGTAGAAACGCGACCAGCGCGCCCACGTCGGAGCGGACGTCGCCGATGCGCTTCATCGGAACACGCCCCACCGCCTTGTCATACTCCTTGGGCGCGAACGACTTCCAGAATTTGACGCCGTCGGATTCGGCGAACGGGCAGATGACGTTGACGCGGATGTTGTCGCGTCCCCATTCCAGGGCGGCGACCTTCGACAGCCCGCGGATGCCTTCCTTCGCGGCGGCATACCCGCCCCACTTGGGCTCGCCGCCGGTGCCGGTCCCGGAGCCGAGGTTGACGATCGAGCCGCCGCCCGCCTCGACCATCAAGGGGTGCACGGCTTGCATGAGCAGGAAGGTCGCCCGAGGGCCCACGTCATAGCCGAGGGCCAGATCTTCAACCGTGATGTCGACGAACGACTTGGGCTCGTTGGTGGCGATGGCGTTGTTGACCAGCCCGTGCACCGTGCCGAAGGCGTCGATCGCGGCCGCGGCGATCCGCTGCGCGCTGTCGGGATCGCGCAGGTCGGTGACCAGCATCTCCGCGGGTCCCAGCGCTTTTAGCTCGGTGGTGGTGGTGGCCAGCGCCTCGTCCTTGATGTCGACGAGCAGCACTGCCGCACCGCGTTCGAGTAATGCGGCAGCGACGCCTTTACCGACGCCCTGGGCGGCGCCGGTGATGATCGCGACATGGCCGTGCATCGAATCGGGATGGCTGTAGCTCATGTGACGGGTCCCATCTGCAGCGGCACGCCCCGGTGCATCTCGTAGGTGCTCCGTGCACCGCTGGGTAGTTCGATGAACTCCACCGGAGTCCCGTCCGGATCCTTCACGAAAAACATTCGGACTCCGCCGATCTCGAACGGTTCCTGGTCGGGGGTATAACCGGCGTCGGTGATGCGGCGATGGGTGTCGTCGAGATCGGTCACGGACAACGAGACGTTGTGGATCCCGGTGATGCCGCGACGTGCGGGCTTGTGATCCGGAGGATTCCCACCGATCGACAGCAGCTCGATCATCAACCCGCCGAGCAAGCCGCCGACAACCCGGCCCTCTTGCTTACGGGTCGCGTGCAGTACCGCATCGAAAGGCTCTCCGGAGATGAGAGATTCGAAGACGACGTCCATACCGAGCACGTCGCGGTAGAACGTCAGCGCGCGGTCCATGTCCGTGACGCCGACGACGAGGTGACAGAACGAGACGTCGTCGAGGACAGTCATGTCGTCGCCGCGGCCAGCCCCGGCGCCGGCCGGCCGGCGAACATCGGCAGGTCCAGGTAGGTCTTGATGCCGGGCTCGGCGGCGCAGACGTCGGGGATGGCGTTGATGCAATGGTTGGCTGTGGCCACCACGCCCGGATTCTTCACCAGCCCCTCGGCGATCGTCTCTGGTTGTAGGCCCTTGAAGGTAAGGCTCACGGTGGGGTCACCGGTGATCTCGACCTCAAAACGCTCACCGCGCCCACCGAAATTCCATGCGGGATCCAGGTTTTCCTCGCCCATCAGCCAGTTGACCGCAGCCGTGATGACCGGTTCGCCATCGACGAGGGCCTGCCAGCGGAATCGGCGCGCGGCCACGGTCCCCGTGATGATCGGGAACGGGGCGTAGTCGATGTCGGAGGTCGCGACGGCGACGTCTTGAATGGTCCTGATGTTCGGCTCGATGCGAAATCCCATGTGGTCAGCGACCATTCGCACCGACTGCTTGAAGCCCGCCTCGAGCAGGCTGGCCATGGGCCCTTGCATGGCCTCCTCGGGGGTTCCGCCAAATCCCATGATGTGGCGCACGACATCCGGAGCGTTGTAGGTGCGGATATCGGAGAACTCCTCGGCGCGCACGTGCGTAACCGCCGACGAAAGCGACGACAGCATCAGGGGGAACCGCTCGGTGATGCCGCCGGGATGGATGCCCGACCCGTGCAGGGTCACCCCGCTTTCCACCGCGGCGTCGGCGACGGTCTTATGGCGCGCGTTTCCCGGATCGGGGTACACCCAGCCGACCGGGGTGACCACGTTCTTACCCGACCGCAGGATGGCGACGACCTCGTCGTCGTTGGGCACCAGCGGGCTGTACATGACGCAGTCGGCCTCCAGCGCGAGTATCTCGTCGATGCTGGACGTGGCGGTGACACCCAGGTCCGCAGACCCGATGATCCGGCCGACGTCGACACCGTTCTTTTCTGAGCTGTGCACCCAGCAGCCCGCCAGCTCGAGCTGAGGGTGGTTGAGCACGCATCCGATGGCGGCCTTGCCGACGCCTCCCGTCGCCCATTGAATGACACGCAGCTTGGACGGGTTACTCATCAGTGGCCTTCCGAATGGACATGGTGCGTGGGCTCTTTACAGGACGACAGCTGGCTGGCACATTATGACCGGATGGCAGTCACTGTCAACGACGATAGCCACGCGCCGTAAGGAGGTCGGTCGATGAGCGCTCTGGACGGCAAGATCGCGATCGTTACCGGAACCAGTCGCGGCGTGGGTGTCGGGATCGCCCATGAACTGCTCCGTGCCGGCGCCACGGTCATCGGCTGCTCGCGCTCGCCGCTGAAGACCATTCCCGGCGTCGACACCGAATCCGAGTGGGCGCCACGTGCTTCGCAACGAGTCTGCGACCAAGGCGACAGTGGATCGATCGACTCTTTCGTCGCCGACGTCGTGGCCACCCACGGCCGGGTCGACATCCTGGTCAACAACGCCGGCGGTACCGTCCCGGCGCCGCACGTGGAGAGCATTCCCGAACTCGTGCAACGCCTTCAGGGTGCACCGCGCAGCGACGACGACTACGAGCGCACCGCGCTGTTCCACGCGTTCGCGGTGCAGATGAACCTGATCAGTCCGCTGTGGTTCGCCATCCGCGCCTATCGGCAGATGTCCATTCAGGACGGCGTCGGCTGCATCATCAACATCTCCAGCGGCGCCGGGCACCCGGCAGGATCACCGACCTTGGTCTCCTACGGTGCGGCCAAGAGCGGCCTCAACCATCTCACTCGATCCCTGGCCGAGGAGTGGGGGCCGAAGGTGCGTGTCAACTGCGTGGCGCTGGGCCCGACGATGACCGAAAACTTCCGGTCGTTCGTGCTGCCCAAGGACGACCCGACCGGCGAGAAGTATTTCGCCGCCGTTCCGCTGCGCCGCGCGGGTGAGCCCGCGGAGGTGGGACGCGTTTGCGTCTTCCTCGCCAGCGGACAGGCCGACTTCGTCAACGGCACCACTATCGAATGCGACGGCGGCATGCTGCCCGGCGTGCTCTACGACGCGGGTCTGAAGACCATCACCGACCTGCTGTAGCCGCTTCGATGCCGGTGAGCAGCATGTCGAGGGCTCGGTCGAAGTCGGTGCCCATGGTCGAACGCTGGCTGGTCTGTGCCAGCGCGGCCAGGTGCGGATGCTCGGTGCCGGCGAGGTCGCCGATTCGCTTGGCGATCACCGCATTGGATTGTTCACGGTCGGCTGCGGCAAACGGGTCGGCCAATTCGACTTGGGCAGCGCCCATTACGAGACTCAGCACCCCGCGAAATGCGGCGAGCACATCGAGGTCGCTCAGCCCCGCACGTCGCAGCGCTTCGACCAGGCGTTCAGCGGGAAGGTAGCCGGCCGCCGATACCGTGCGGCGTGTCAACACCAGTGGCGCGGCATTGGGATGCTGTCGCACCGTTCGCCAGATGGCGGTGGCGACGGCCTTGACGTCGGTGTGCCAATCGTTTGACCGGCGTGGCAGCCGGACATCGGCGAGCACCGCTTCGGCGACGAGGCCCTCGAGCTCCTCGCGGTCTTTGACGTAGTTGTAGAGCGTCATTGGTCCGGTGCCCAACGCCGCCGCCAGTGATCGCATGCTCAGGCCCGCGAGTCCGTCCTTGTCGACGATCTGGATCGCCTGCGCCCGTACCTCGGCGAGAGTGAATCGTGCCCGCACGCCGGCCTCCTCATCGTGTGCACCCATTGACACGTACACCGTACGTAAGCTAAAACGTACGGTGTACGTATCTATGGAAGGATCTCACATGAACGCTGGCTACGACACCGCAAGGGTGTCCTTCACGTCGCGCGGTATCCGTTGTGCGGGCTGGCTGACGCTTCCCGATGGCCCGGGTCCGCACCCGGGCCTGGTGCTGGCACATGGTCTGGGCGCTACCCACGGCATGTTGCTGTCGCAATACGAGCAGCATTTCGCCAAATCCGGCGTCGCCACTCTTGCGTTTGACTACCGGTACACCGGCGAGTCCGATGGCGAGCCTCGTCAGCAGTTCAGCATGCGCGCGCACCGCCAGGACGTCGCGTCGGCGTGTGACTATCTGCGTCAGCACGACAGCATCGACGCTGCCCGGCTGGGTCTGTGGGGGACCAGCCTGGGAGCGCTACACGTGTTGCAAGCGGCGGCGCACGGCGTCGAGGTAGCGGCGGTGGTGGTGCAATGCCCGATCGTGCACGGGCCGGGAACTCTGCAGCGAGGCGGCATTCTGCCCGTCTTGCGGCTGACGCCGGTCATCGCGGCGGATGCGCTTCGCCGGGCGTGCAGGGCCGGCCGAACATATGTCCCCATCGTTGGCAGGCCCGGGGGCCTGGCCGCGGTCACGGTCGCCGGTGCACTGGACGGCTGGTATTCGACCGTCCCGCCCGGATGCACGTTCGATAACCGCATTGCGGCGATGGATGTCCTCGGAATCGCCCCGAGCAGCGCGAAGCGCGGTGCGGCGAAAATCAAAGCACCACTTCTCGTTTGCGTGTCGCGTCGGGAAACCTTGATGGACCCACGCCACGCCGAAGATGTCGCTGCTGCGGCACCGCGCGGCGTGGTGCGGCACTACGACGGCGATCACTTCCAGATCTATCACCCGCCGCTGCTGGGTGCGCTGCTCGCCGATCAAACGACCTTCTTGCAGGAGCACTTGGGTGTCCGGGTCAGCTAACGCGTTGCGGGACAACGACACCAGGCTCGCCGAGTTGGCTCGGGATATCAGCGCGGCGCAATGGGCCAAGCCGAGCCTGTGCACCCAGTGGACCAATCATGAAGTGCTGGCCCATCTTGTCATCGGCTACGGGGCCGCGCTATCGGCAGTTACCGCGAGCATGCTGCGGCATCGCGGGTCATTCGACGCGGCGAACACCGATCTGGCCCGTAGCCTGGCGGCGCGACGCGAGCCGGGCCAGTTGATCGACGACTTCATCGCGCTGGCGCGGGGTCCGCGGGGAATCGGCCGCATCTTCCCGAAGCCGCTGCTGCTGGGGGACCACGTCATCCATGAACTCGACATCACGTCCGCGTTGGGCAAAGAGCCGGCGGTACCCGTGTCGACCGTCGTCGCTGTCCTCAACACTGAGGTGCGGGTACCCAATCCGTTCGTTCCGGCGGCGGCGCGGGCCCGTGGTCTGAATCTGCTTGCCACCGATGCTGACTGGTCTCGTCGCGCCGATGGCCCCACGGTGACCGGGCGAGCCGCTCACCTCGCGTCCGTGCTCGCGGGAAGACCCTGCGCGCTGCCGTACCTCAGCGGTGACGGAGTCGCCACGCTATCGGATCGAATGTGATTAGTGTGGGTCTCACAACCGCGAGGGAAGGGCGATCCTGATGAGCGTGCTGGAACCCACTCCCGAGCAGTTCGCGGCGCTGGCCGCCCGACCGGCTGACGCACCGGTGGTGATGGTCAACCTGTTGAAGTTCCGGCCCGAGGGCGGCCTGGAGCGCTACCTGCAATACGGACGCGAGGTCGCTCCGCACCTCGAACGCGTCGGCGCTGCCGTCCGCTACGCGGGGGGAGCGCCGACGGTGGTGATAGGCGAAGGTGAACGGCCTTGGTGGGACGCGATTCTCATCGTTGAATACCCATCGCCTCAGGCCTTCATCGACATGGTGACGAATCCGGAGTACCTCGAGGTGCACGAGCATCGCGCCGCCGCCTTGGATCGCGGCGACCTGATCGCGACCTCGTCGTGGTCAATCGGGCCGGAATAACCTCGGCCCCGCAGTGCTGGCGGGTTGCTTCCCGGTAGGCGTCTAATTGGTGGATGGAACTCATGAGCCCCACCGACTCGATATTTCTGCTTGGCGAATCCCGTGAGCATCCCATGCACGTCGGTGGCCTCTCGTTGTACGAACCCCCGGAGGATGCCGGCCGGGAGTTCGTGCGCGAGTTCTACGACAGCCTGGTCGCCCAGCAGGATTTCCAGCCCACCTTCCTCAAACGTCCGGCCACGTTCCTTGGTGGCATCGCCAATCTCGGGTGGTCCTACGACAAAGACCTCGACATCGACTATCACGTCCGGCGCTCGGGGCTGCCCTCTCCGGGACGGGTCCGCGATCTGCTCGAGCTGACCTCGCTATTGCACAGCAGCCTGCTCGATCGCCACCGCCCGCTGTGGGAGGCGTACGTGATCGAGGGACTCAAGGACGGCCGTTTCGCGGTCTACACCAAGATGCACCACTCGCTCATCGACGGCGTCTCCGCCCTGAAGCTGATGCAACGCGCACTGTCCAACGATCCTGACGACGCCGAGATTCGAGCGCCCTGGAGTTTGCGCAAACCCAAACGCAAGTCCGCGCCGTCGTCGCGGCTAAGTTCGCTGATGCGTACGGCGGGATCCCTTGCGGCACTTGCACCGTCGACGGTGTCGCTGGCCCGTGCGGCTTTCTTCGAGCAGCAGCTCACGCTGCCGTTCGGGGCCCCGCGCACCATGCTCAACGTCAAGATCGGCGGCGCCCGCCGGTGCGCGGCGCAGTCGTGGTCGGTGGACCGAATAAAGAATGTCAAGAACGCGGCGGGGGTGACCCTCAACGACGTCGTCCTGGCGATGTGTTCGGGTGCCCTGCGTTACTACCTGTTGGAGCAGGACGCCCTGCCGGACACGCCACTATTGGCGATGGTCCCGGTGAGCCTGCGCACCGACGAGGAGGCCGACGCCGGGGGAAACCTGGTCGGAGCGATTCTGTGCAACCTGGCCACCCACATCGAGGATCCCGCGAAGCGGCTAGAGGCGATCAGCGACTCGATGCAATCGAACAAGAAGGTGTTCTCCCAGTTACCCAGGCCCCAGGCGTTGGCGCTCTCGGCGATGAACACGGGCTCGCTGGCCTTGGCGGCGGTTCCTGGATGGGTGTCGTCGACGTCGCCGCCCTTCAACCTCATCATCTCGAACGTTCCGGGGCCCCGTGAGCAGCTGTACTACGGAGGCGCCCGCCTGGACGGCAGCTATCCGCTGTCGGCGATTCTCGACGGCCAAGCCCTGAACATCACCCTGGTCAGTAACGCCGGCACGCTCGACTTTGGTCTGGTCGGCTGCCGGCGCAGCGTCCCGCACCTGCAGCGTCTGCTCGCGCACTTGGAGTCGTCGCTGAAAGATCTGGAACGCGCCGTTGGGGTCTGAGCGCGGTGCCCAAACTTAGTGCGGGTGTGCTGTTGTACCGAATTTGCGATGGTGTTGTCGAAACGTTGATCGCGCACCCGGGTGGCCCATTTTGGGCCCGCAAGGACGACGGGGCTTGGTCGATTCCGAAAGGTGAGTACACCGACGGCGAGGATCCCTGGGCCGCGGCGCAGCGCGAGTTTTCCGAGGAGTTGGGGCTGCCGGTTCCGGCCGGCCCGCACGTCGACTTGGGGACGCTGAAACAACCCAGTGGCAAGGTGGTCACGGCCTTCGCCGTCCGGGGCGACCTCGACGTCACCGACGCACACAGCAACACCTTCGAGCTGGAGTGGCCGAAGGGCTCGGGCACGGTGCGGGAGTTCCCCGAAGTTGATCGGGTCGAGTGGTTTTCGGTGGCACAGGCACGCAGCAAACTCCTCAAGGGGCAGCGCGCCTTTCTCGATCTGTTGATGGCGCATCCGGAGTTGACGGGCTGCACTGAAGGAGCTTGACCCGCGGCGTATGTTCCAGACATGGAGACGCTGCGAACACCCGACGAGCGGTTCGATGATCTATCGGAGTTCCCTTATGCACCAAGGTATTCCGAGATCCCCGACGGCGATGGCGGTGTGCTGCGGATCGCTTGGGTGCAGGACGGGCCCCAGAACGCCGACCCCGTTCTGATGTTGCACGGTGAGCCGTCTTGGTCGTATTTGTACCGCAAGATGATCCCGACACTAGCCGCTGCCGGGCACCGGGTCATCTGCCCCGATCTGGTCGGGTTCGGTCGTTCGGACAAGCCCGTCCGCCGCGAAGACCACAGCTACGCGCGTCACGTCGAATGGATGCGGACGTTGGCCTTCGATGTCCTCGATCTTCGTAACGTGACCCTGGTCGGTCAGGACTGGGGTGGGCTGATCGGATTGCGTTTGGCTGCAGAGCATCCCGAGCGTTTTGCCCGGTTGGTTGTCGCAAACACCGGGCTGCCCGATGGAGAACAGCCGATGGCCGAGGTCTGGTGGCGGTTCCGCGAGGCCATCACGACGATGCCGAAGCTGAACGTCGGCTTGTTCGTCCAGTCGGGTTGTCGCCAGCAGATGAGCGACGGGGCCCGTGCGGGTTACGACGCACCGTTCGTCGATGATGACTACTGCGCCGGGCCGCGCGCCATGCCCCCTCTGGTGCCGACCTCGCCCGACGATCCCGCTTCGTCCGCCAACAAGGCGGCCTGGGCGAAGCTGTCGGTAAGCCCGACGCCGATGCTGGTCGCCTTCAGCGACAGCGATCCCATCACCGGACCGATGGCCGAGATCTTTCAGCGCGAAATGCGTGGCGCCCAAGGTATCGAACATCCACTGATCCGCGGTGCCGGGCACTTTTTACAGGAGGACGCCGGCGAAGAACTGGCCAATCACATCGTGGAGTTTCTGCGCCGCTAAGCGCGCCGACGCCGCTGGCGACGGACCACGAGAATGATCACCGTCGCCGCGATCACCGTGAAAAGGAATCCGGCAAACACGATCAGCTCGATTGGAATCACGGCGTCGCGGTCGACATAGATCACCTGCCGGTACGCGTCATCGTTGGCGGCGTTGCCGAAGGTGAAATCCGAGGAGATCTGTGCCGGCTTCGGGATGTTCACCTGCATCTTGGTCAGGTACCCGCCGTGATTTGCCGTCAATTCGCGTAGCAGCGGGTCGCGGACGCCGGCGGAGATGTTGCCGGCGAACTGGACTTGGACGGACTGGCCGGCCCCGGCGGCGGCGTCGGCGTCGGTGCGTTGCTGTCGATGATCGGACAGCGTGAAGATCGTGACCTGCTGCGGGCTCGGGGCCGCGACGGAAAGGCGCATGGGATAGACCAATTGCGACGACTGGAAGCTCAATCTCACCGGGTTGAGCCCACCGACGATCGGGTCCGAACTGGTGAGTCGCATCGCGACGAACGACCACCCGTCACGCAGGTAAGGGCCCAGCGCGTCCGACACCGCCGGCCGGATGGCATAACCGTTGTCGTCCAACCACTTTTGTAATCCGCTCAGGTCACCGCCGGCCAGTGTCGTGGCCTCCAGCGGCCCGAGGTGAACCTGGCTGACGACCGTGGGACCCCTGGGAGCTGCGCCCTCGAGCGGCGCGGGGGCACCCGAGCCCATCCGCCCCAGCACCCAGTGCCGGCGTTGCTGAACCCGCGGGGCGGTGAGCGTGTCCAACTCGGCGAATGTCGCCCTGTCGCCCTCCGTGACGGTCGCCGGTGTGGGGGTCGGCACCACCAGAGCGACGTTGTTCGTGTCGGCATTCAGCGCAAGCTGCATGACGATGGTTTCGCTGGATCCATTCCAATGCGCCAGTGCTACTTCATGGTTCATGGCGGCCTGGCCGCCGACGGGAGGAACCACCGCACCGCACGCGCATGCGTGCCCCGGAGTAGCCACGGCCACATTGGCCAGAGTAGCCAGGACAGCGGCAACAAGCCCCAACCTGCATGCCCGGGGCAACTTCATGTGCACATGCTAGTTGCTGACGTGCTGGCGGTCACCCGATTCGAACGGCCTCTTTTAGTGCGGCATGCACAATGTGTGCATGCCGACTGCGCCGATTCAGCCCGCCGGACCCGCTGAGCAAGCCGAATCACAAAAGTTGCTGTTCGGATTCCTCGACCCGGGCAATCGGGCCGACCCGTATCGGCTGGGCGCACAATTTCGCGAGCGCGGAGCGATCCTGCTGCCCGATGCGCACCTTGCCGTCTTCTCGACCTACCGGGACTGCGACGACGTGCTGCGACACCCCTCGTCGAGCAGCGACCGGATGAAGTCGACGCGCGCTCAAGAGCAGGTTGAAGCGCAGATCCGGGAACTCACCGCCGCCGGTGCGCCGCCGCCCGCGCAGGTGCCGCCGGGATTTCTGTTCCTCGACCCCCCTGATCACACCCGGCTGCGCAAGTTGGTCAGCAAGGCGTTCGCACCCAAAATGGTCAACTCACTGCGGCCCGACATCAGCGCGCTGGTCGGCGGAATGCTCGACCGGATTGCCGAGAACGGCCGCTTCGATGTCGTCGAAGATTTCGCTTATCCGCTTCCGGTGGCGGTCATCTGCCGGCTGTTGGGTGTGCCCCTCGAAGACGAGCCGCAATTCAGCCATGCGTCGGGGCTGCTGGCACAGGCACTGGATCCGTTCGTCACGTTCACCGGTTCGGCCTCCGACGGTCTGCAGGAGCGACTGGATGCCGGCACGTGGTTACGCGAGTATCTGCATGGCTTGATAGAGCGGCGACGCTCGCAGCCCGGCGACGACTTGATGTCGGGTCTGGTGGAGGTGGTGGAATCCGGCGATCAGTTGACCGCGGAGGAGATCGTCTCGACCTGCCTGCTGTTGCTGGTCGCCGGTCACGAGACCACGGTCAACCTGATCGGCAACGCCATCCTGGCGCTGCTGCGGGAGCCTTCGCAATGGGCCGCGCTGGGCGCCGACGCCACTCGCGTCTCGGCGGTTATCGAGGAAACCATGCGGTATGACCCGCCGGTTCAAATGGTTGGCCGAATTGCCCTCGACGACATGACAATTGGGGAAATCGAGGTGCCCGAAGGCGATGTGATGATGCTGCTGCTCGCCGCGGCACACCGGGATCCCGCCGAATTCGATCGACCCGACACCTTCGATCCTGATCGGGGGACATTGCGGCACTTGGGTTTTGGACGTGGGCTGCATTATTGCCTGGGTGCGCCGCTGGCCCGGCTGGAAGCCGGCATTGCCCTATCGGAGGTGACGGCACGTTTTCCGCGCGCTCGGCTGGACAGCGCGCCGCAGTACAAGGCGAACGTCACGCTGCGGGGTCTATCGGAGCTGACGGTCGCGGTGTGATCTCGGGTGGCGAGTCGGACAGCGCTGTGCTTTTAGTGACCCGGGCCCAGCTTGGGGGCGAACTCCGGGCAGTAATAGGTGACGGAAGCGGCGATGAAGAAGGCGGACTGATTCCGGTCTAAACCGGAGTGCTGATTGAGGTATTGGTACGCGCCCTCTTGATAGTCGAGCATGTCGCACACCTCCTTGCCATCCTGGATCACGCCGGCATCCGGTGCGTTGACCCCGATACCGTTTGCACGCACCTGACGGAGGAAGTCATCCGTTGGAGTTGCCTGCGCGACCGGGGCCGCCGCTGCCGACAAAAGCCCGACAACCGCCAAGATTCCCAGGGGCTTCCGCACGGCCGCCGCAGCGTTCATTCGTTGACTTCCTTTCGACCTATCCATTAAGGATCTGCTTTCCGCCGCCAAACAAGCGGTAAAGAATTATGACCTACCACGACGGCATTTGCCTGCCTACCAATAAGGCAAGTCTTGGTCGTGGGTTATCGGCTTTTCGATCTAGCCGCTTTTATCCAAGGCCGGCACGATGTCGCTCAGGCTGAACGTGACCCGCTGATCGAGGCCTATCCGGGTGTGGCCTGTGGGCAGAAGTATTTGACAGAGACGGTGACGAACATGGCGGATTGCTTGTCGTCTAGACCGGAGTGCTGGTCAAGGTATTGAAAGGCCGACTCCTGGTAGTCGAGCATGTCGCACACTTCCTGAGCGTCCTGAACCAAGGCGGCATTTGATTTGTGGAGTCCGACCCCATTCGCACGCACCTGTCGAAGGAAGTCATCCGTCGTAGTTGCATGTGCGACCGGCGTTCCTGATGAAAGCGCGATAGCCGCCAAGGTTCCTATGGCCAAGGGCCTCATGAATGCCGCCGAGTTCATCTGTTGACTTCTTTCCGTTAACCGTCTAGACACCAAGAATCCGCTGCCGCCGTTGCCACCGCAACGGGTTTTCGCTTCTAGGTGGCTGTGCAAACGCTGTATGGAAATGGCCGACTGGCCTCGCGCGTCGATGCCGAACGCGTAGTGAACCCCGCCCGAGATGCGGAGCGCAGCCGCCTGTTAGCCCAGGCCCGGGACGATGTCGCCGAGGCTGAAGGTGACCGGCTGCTCGAGTTGTTCGTAGGTGCACGAGCGCGGATCGCGGTCGGGGCGCCACCGGCTGAATTGTGCGGTGTGGCGAAACCGTCGCCCTTCCATGTGGTCATAGCGGACCTCGACCACGCGCTCGGGCCGCAGCGGGACGAACGAGAGATCCTTGCCCGCGTTCCACCGGGAGGTTTCGTTCTTGCGTGGGGTGCGCTCGCCGGCTTCGTGCGCGGCCCAGTTCCACGGGTGGTCGTCGAAACTGGTGACGAGCTGCTGCAGCTCGGTGAAGAGCCGGCGCCGTTCGGCCATCGGAAACGCGCCGATCACGCCGACCGAGGCCAGCTGACCATCGTCCTGATAGAGCCCGAGCAGTAGCGAGCCGATCGCGTCGCCGCCCGACTTGTGCACTCGATAGCCCGCGACCACGCAGTCGGCCGTCCGCTCGTGCTTGATTTTGAACATGATGCGCTTGTCCGGCTGATACGTGATGGTCAGTGGCTTCGCGATGACGCCGTCGAGACCGGCTCCCTCAAACTCGTCGAACCAAAGGTGCGCGGTCTCCAGGTCGGTGGTGGCCGGCGTGACGTGAATCGACGGTCCGGAATCGGCCCCCGAACCAGAACCAGAACCAGCCAAAGCCTCGACAAGAGCGGCGCGGCGCTCGCTGAAGGGCCGCCGGGTGTAGTCCTCGTTGCCCAGGGCCAGCAGATCGAACGCGATGAATGACGCCGGGGTGTGCTCGGCGAGCATCCGCACCCGCGAATCGGCCGGGTGAATGCGTTGTTGCAGCGCCTCGAAGTCCAATCCGTGGTCGGTGGCGATCACGATCTCACCGTCGATCACGCAGCGCTGCGGCAGCTCGGCCTGGGCCGCCGCGACCAGCTCGGGGAAGTAGCGGGTCATCGGCCGCTCGTTGCGGCTACCCAGTTCGACCTGGTCGCCGTCGCGGAAGCAGATGGATCGGAATCCGTCCCATTTGGGCTCGTACGACGCATCCGGCGGGATCGCCTTGACTGACTTGGCGAGCATTGGGGAAACCGGAGGCATGACGGGCAAGTCCATTTGTTCATTCTGACGCGCGACGTGCTGGAATCGAGACATGGCCGCTGCAGCAGAAGAGCTCGACGTCGACGGCGTCTCGGTGCGGCTCTCCAACCCGGACAAGGTGTACTTCCCGGAGCTCGGATCGAATGGCACCAAGCGACGACTCGTCGAGTACTACCTCGCCGTGGCGGGCGGCCCGATGCTGGCCTCCCTGCGTAACCGGCCCACCCACCTGCAGCGCTTTCCCGACGGCATCGACGGCGAGGAGATCTACCAAAAGCGGATACCGCAGCATCATCCCGACTACCTGGAGACCTGCCGGATCACCTTCCCGTCGGGACGGACCGCCGACGCGCTGATGGTGACCCATCCGGCAGCAATCGTGTGGGCGGCGCAGATGGGCACGGTCACGTTGCATCCGTGGCAGGTGCGCTGCCCCGACACCGAGCACCCCGACGAGTTGCGTATCGATCTCGATCCCCAGCCTGGCGTCGGCTTCGAACAGGCGCGCACGGTCGCGGTCGACGTGCTGCGGCCGTTACTAGAGGAGCTCGGTCTCGTCGGATATCCCAAGACATCCGGGGGGCGAGGGATCCATGTGTTCCTCCGGATCGCCACCGACTGGGACTTCATCGCGGTGCGCCGCGCGGGTATCGCGTTGGCGCGCGAGGTCGAACGCCGGGCGCCGGACGATGTGACCACGTCGTGGTGGAAGGAGGAACGCGGCGAGCGCATCTTCATCGACTTCAATCAGAACGCCCGGGACCGCACCATGGCCTCGCCGTACTCGGTCCGACGCACGCCGATCGCGACCGTTTCGACACCGTTGACGTGGGACGAGTTGGCCGGCGCCGAGCCGGACGATTACACCATGGCGACCGTGCCCGACCTGGTGCAGCGCCGCGACGACCCATGGGCCGGCATGGATGAGGTGGTGCAATCGCTTACTCCAGTGCTGGAGATGGTCGAGGCGGACGAAGAGCGCGGCCTGGGCGATATGCCCTATCCGCCGAATTACCCCAAGATGCCCGGCGAACCGAAACGAGTACAGCCGAGTCGGGATACCGACTTGAAGGGGCGTTGACCTTAGAAAAATCGGCGCGGAAGTCCGCCACGCTTCACGAAGTCACCGGCGCGTGGGGCGCCGACAAGCGATCCAGCTCATCGGCCGCAGCCTGCAGGTCGGCGACAACGGCACGTGCACCAGCCGAGTCGAGGCCGTCGGAATGATTTCCGACGGCAAGCAAGATACGCAGCCCGCGCAGGGTGCCGTCCATTAGCTGTTTCCCGTCGATCTCGACGGCAACATCGGCGCCGCGCTTCGAGAGGATGAAATAGCGTTCCCACTCTTCGGGACTCACCGCAGACCATTCCGACAGATCAGCTGTCCTGAAATGGGGGACTTGCGGTGGGGCGACGTTGGCGGCGAGGCGGTTCCGCATTGTGAGCGTCTGCGCGTGGGCGATCACGCCGCGCGTAGGACTCTCGGCGCCCCTGGGGTTGGTTGGCGTGTTTGTCACTTGGTCGATTTCCTTTCGGTTTGCTTGAACTCGCCCGATAACTGGTCGCACAACCGTCAGGACCGGACCTGCGAACGGCTATTTGTTGGTCAGTGCCACCATCTGACGGGCGGCGAAGAGCTTTGACCAGGAGACGACCTCAGGGTGCTGCTTCAGCAGCGCTCGTCGTTGGCGTACGGTCTGGCCGCCCCAAACGCCGAACTCCATCTGGTTATCGAGCGCGTCGGCGAAGCACTCGGCGATGACCGGACAGTGCCGGCAAATTAGAGTCGCTTTCCTCTGCGCCGCTCCGCCAACAAAGAGTTCGTCGGGATTGATCGAGCGACATCGCGCCTTCGTGACCCACGCGGCCCGGGCTGCGCGGCATTCCGCTGCTGCGGTCGCGACTGCGACGGCCGGGCTGTGTGTCGGCATCAGATCCTCACCTGGGCTTCGACATCGCTGCCATCACCCGTGTCGGATTGCTGGCCGGAGCCCACCTGAGGTTTCGTCATAAGGGTTCGCCTACCTGCTGTCGTTCGGTGTGTGCAACCGCCGCTAGCCCTTCGCACCGACGCACGCCCTGCAATAGTAGGAAATATAGTGCAATCATGTCAACTTAATTCCCGTCAGATGTGCAGCTGACGGCAAACTATGCGCCCAAGCTTCCGGTTGTTGCCATCCGAGACGCCCGCGCTGGTTTGTCGGACATGGCCATCGGGTGCTGGCACACTGAAGCCCACCAGCGGAGACCGGAGGCGGCGATGACGACGGTGTATGTGGTCACGGCGGGCAGCGGCGACACCTACCGCGTCGAACGCGTGTACCTCGAGAGCGACCAGGCCCGCGGATTCGCTCGGGACTACAACGGCATTGCCCCGGCCGAACCGGTCCAGGTGGAGGAATGGCAGATAGGCGCCCCGCCGTGCGCCTATGACGGCCCCTACTGGCGGGCGGAGTGGTGGGCGCGAGTCCCGGTGAGCAAGCGTCGCGGCGCGCTGCGCAATACGGACGAGGGCGAACGGTTCGACGACTTCGCCGTCCGCCAGGAATGGTGGACCGGCGACGCCCTGCCGGACGCCAAGGTGGTGCGCCGGGAACTGGCCGGGGTGCCGAGGGTCGAGGTGGTCGGGTCGTCTCGGGAAAAGGTGGAGGAACTCTTCTGGGACACGATTACCCAGGTCAGGGCCGATCTAGCGGGCATACCGAGGAAATGATTTCCGCTATTTTCCGCATCGGACGGAACAAAAAGTGGATGGCGACTCGACATTGCCGCCCTGGCGCGCCATGATCCCTGCATGGACCGACGCGCCCTGGAACGGCTCGGCCACTACATAGTGAGTCGGCGGGTCGCGCTGGGCTTCCGCAGCCGCACCGACCTGGCCGGCAGTCTGCAGTTCACCCTGCGTACGCTCGCCGACATTGAGCATGGTGTGCGTAAGGCCAGCCCGGGAACCTACGCCATGCTCGAGAACAAACTTGCCTGGGCGCCCGGCAGCATCGACACCATTCTGATGGGCGGCGAGCCCAAAGAGCTCGTGGTCAACCTCCGACGGACGATCCACAACCCGCTGTCGCGGGCCTCCACCGAAGCGCTGTCCTATGCCTCCACCGAGGAATTGTTGCTCGAGTTACGACGCCGCATCATCGCCCCCCGCGCCAGACGCCACGAGGGCTGGGATGACGGGGACGGCCTTGACCCGCAAGGCGACTGGCCCGAACAGGGATAGCAGGATATTTCCGGGTCAGGCTTTGGGACTGATGCGGGTGATTTGCCGGATTGGCTACGGCTGTGCCCGCTGCGGCACCATTCCCGGCTGCTGCTGTGTCAATGCTGCGCTGTCGCGTCCCCGCATTACCCAGGCGGCGACAAGCGCGATCAGTGCGCCGGCCACGCCGGCGACCGGGGCCGGGCCCGCTGGTCCGCACAGCACTAGATAGCCGAACGCGGAACCGATGACCAGCAAAACCGAGTGGAGAAGTGTCCAGCGCAAGATCGAGCGCAGTCGGAAGGACACAGCAATGCCGAGCAGCAGCGCAACCACATGACCGATGGCGGTGAACTCGGCGCTCAAGGCCATGGCGATTGCATTGCCCACCCACCAACCGATCCAGATTGGCCGCCACCGCGACGGTATCGACGCTGTGAGCGCCCCGAGGACGCAAACCGCGCCGTAACTCATCCCCACGTCGGTGGCGCGCGCCAGGGACATCGGCAGCCACCCCGCCTGTAGCGCAGTGGCCAGCCAGACTGCCACGATCAACGTGGCACCGATATGACCGAGTGCGAACGCGACAACCAAACCCCTGCTGCGCCAGATCAGTTCGCCCAGAGCCAGCAAGCAGACCAGGCCCGGCAGCCAAAGAAGCACACGGCCGCTATCGCTGATAAACGCACTCCCGACCAACGTGACCACGTGGCCGTGGGCCAGATTGTGCAGATTGGTGCTCATCTCGCTCACCGCGACATCGTGCGTGTGCGGGCCGAGCGCCGTCAGCAAGAACGAGACCCCGACCAGCATGGCGGCGTATGCGATGGTGGCGGGCAACCACGCCGCTACAGACAGCACCCGCGCAGTCACCGTCGTCGAACGGTTCTCGGCGGGAAGCACTGTGGTTGCACCTTTGTGGTCGTTCCGGTTTGCGATAGGCGACCAACCGTCACCGCGCGGGTCAACAGCCATGTCAGACATGCCTATTCCCCCCTCGCCTTGTCGATAACCATTGTCGCCGACCCACGGCGGTCCGGCGGGTGAGACCAATCACAGTCGCGGGCCAGCAGATCGGCGACCGTTTCTCGGCGGACGAGCACCCTAGGCCGGCCGGCGGCGACGTTGATGAGTGGTGGGCGACCCACCAAGTTGCAGGTGGATCCCATCGAATAGTGGTAGGCGCCAGTGCACGCCACCGCCAGGAGGTCGCCGGCGCAGACGTCAGTGGGCAACTCGACGTCGCGGGCAATCTCTTCTCCGGTCTCGCAATGCCGGCCCACAATTGTGACGGGTGCGGTCGTGGTTGGTACATGCCGGTTAGCCACTGCCACTGTGTATTTCACGCCGCGGAGTGCTTCGTGCGGGTTGTCGACCATTCCGCCGTCCACGACGACGAAGGTGCGTCCGTCGGGCTGGTGCTTGACGGAGATCACCCGGTACAGCGTTATTCCGGCGCGCGCGGCGATCGCTCGACCCGGCTCGATCACGATCTGCGGGCGGGGATAGCTGTGTTCGGCGCACGCGGATGTGAGCGCGCCCTCGATGACCGCGGCGAGTGCGCGTGGGCTGAATTCGGGATCGCCGGAAACATAGGGGACCGCGTATCCGCCGCCGAGGTTGAGCTGGCCGAGCACGACGCCATAGCGGTCGCGCACGTCAGCCATCAGGGCGACCATTTGGCGGATCGCCGCACCGTGTAGCGCTGCGTCGGTGAGCTGCGACCCGAGGTGGCAGTGCAGCCCGACCAGGTTCAGCCACGGCTGATCCAGGACGCGCCTGACCGCACCGGCCGCCCGGCCGTCCGGCAAGGCAAAGCCGAAGCTGGCCCCGTCCTGGCCGACGATGTCGGGGATCACCCGGATCAGCACGCTTTGGCGGCGGCGCACCCGCGCGGCCAGCAGCGCGATTTCGGTCGGGGAATCGATGACGATGCGGCCTACCCCGGCGCCGGCCGCGTCGTAGAGTTCGCCGCCGGTCTGGGCGTTTCCGTGCAGGATGATCTGCGACGACGGCACCTCGGCGGCCAATACGGTGGCCAGTTCGCCGGCCGAACAGACGTGCAGGCCGGCACCCTCGCTGGCGGCCCACTCGGCCACCGCGGTGCTCAATAGTGCCTTCGCGGCGTAGACCAGCTCGACCCCGGGAAGCGCGGCTCGATAGCGGCGAAGACGGGCCCGAAAGTCCTCTTCATCCACCACGTAGGCGGGCGTGCCGAACTCGGCGGCGATCTCGGTGACGGCCAGCCCGCCGACACACAGCCGGCCCAGGTCGTCGACGTCGGCACTCAACGGCCAGATTGCGCGATCGAGTTGCGGCTTCAGTCCGTGCCGCAGCGACGGAAGCAGCTCGAACAGCGTCATGCTTCCAAATTGAGGTCTGCGGCGGCGTCACGCACCGCTCTTAACGAATTTTTCACACCAGGGTGATCAATCTTCACGATTTTCGCCGGCGGCGGACCGCGCCGCGGTCTCCGCCCCCGATTGGCTGCAATCTGCGCGTTTCCGCCGATGTTTTGCCCACGGTGGCCGCCGCATGCTGACTAACATGAGCGAGATTGATCCACGCGTGGACGTGCCGCTGGTGGATTGGAGCGAACTGGGCGTGAGCGGTCTGTTACCAACCGGCACGGTGACGTTGCTGTTGGCTGATGTGGAGGGCTCGACGCGGCTGTGGGAAACCCAGCCCGCGGAGATGACTGCGGCGATCGCCCGCCTGAATCACGCGGTGTCGGAGATTATCGCCGGCCATGATGGCGTTCGGCCGGTCGAGCAGGGTGAGGGCGACAGCTTCGTGGCGGCGTTCGCCCGTGCTTCCGATGCGGTGTCGGCGGCGCTGGAGTTGCAGCGCGCTCCGCTGGCGCCGATCCGGTTGCGCATTGGTGTGCATACCGGTGAGGTGCAGTTGCGCGATGAGGGCAATTACGCGGGTCCGACGATCAACCGGACCGCACGGCTGCGCGATCTGGGGCACGGGGGCCAGACCTTGTTGTCGGGGGCGACCGAGCAGATGGTGGTCGACCGGCTTCCGGCGGACACCTGGGTGACGGATCTGGGCACCCATCCGCTGCGCGATCTGCCCCGGCCTGAGCGGGTGGTGCAGCTGTGCCATCCCGATCTGGTCAACGAGTTCCCGCCGCTTCGGGTTGCTAAAGCGGTTGTCTCCCAGCGACTTCCGGCGCAGTTGACCAGCTTCGTCGGCCGGGAATCCGAGCTGGCTCAGCTGCGAGAACTGCTGGCCGGAAACCGGTTGGTGACGCTGACCGGTGCGGGAGGAGTCGGCAAGACGAGGCTTGCGGTGCAAGTCGCGGCCCAGCTGACAAGCGATTTCGCCGACGGAGTCTGGTATGTAGACCTGGCGCCGATCACCGATCCCGACGTCGTGCCGATCGCGGTGGCCCGCGCGTTGGAGCTACCCGATCAACCGGGCCGCTCCACGATGGAGACGCTCACCCGTTTCGTCGCCAACCGTCAGATGCTGATGGTGTTGGACAACTGCGAGCATCTGCTGGATGCAAGCGCGGAGCTGGCGGTGGCGCTCCTCGGTGCCGCCGAGAAACTGACGCTGCTCGCCACCAGCCGCGAGGCGATCGGAGTTGCCGGCGAAGTGGGTTGGCGGGTGCCGTCGCTGTCGTTAGATGGTGAAGCCATCGAACTGTTCGGCGATCGAGCTCGGCGCGCTCGGCCGGACTTTGTCGTCACTGACGACAATGCCCCGGTGGTGGCGGAGATCTGCTCTCGGCTCGATGGTTTGCCGCTGGCTATCGAGCTCGCGGCGGCGCGAGTGCGGGCGTTGTCGCTGGCCGAAATTCTCGGCAGCTTGCACGACCGCTTCCGGCTATTGACCGGCGGCGCGCGCACCGCGGTGCGCCGCCAGCAGACGTTGCGTGCCTCGGTGGATTGGTCGCATGCGCTGTTGACTGAACCCGAACGGGTGTTGTTCCGCCGGTTGGCGGCATTCGTGGGTGGCTTCGACCTCGAAGCAGCGCAGGCGGTCGCCGGATCCGGCGACGTAGCGCGCTACCAGGTGCTCGACCAGCTCAGCCTGCTGGTCGACAAGTCTCTGGTGGTGGCCGACGACAGCCGAGACCGCACTCGGTATCGGCTACTGGAGACGGTTCGCCAGTACGCATTGGAAAAACTCGGCGAATCCGGAGAAGCCGACGCCATCCGGTCCCGGCACCGCGATTACTACACGTCCATGGCCGCTGCGGTCGATGCGCCGGCCGGCCGCGACTATGAGCAACACATCGAGCGGGCCGAGCTGGAGATCGACAACCTGCGGGCTGCGTTCGGATGGAGTTGCGAGAACTCCGGCACCGAGCAGGCGCTGGCGCTGGTGTCCTCGCTGCAGCCGGTGTGGCTCGCGCGGGGGCGCGTTCGGGAAGGGATGGCGTGGTTCGACGCGGTCCTCACTCACGATGTCGAGCAGGACGCCGAGGTGACGGCCAAGGTACGCGCGCGGGCAATGGCCGACAAAGCGATGCTTGATTCGACGATGCGCGCCGCGGACAGCGTGGGAACGGCCCAACATGCTCTGGCGCTTGCGCGCGACGTAGACGATTCGGCCCTGCTGGCAAGGGCGCTGACCGCGTGCGGATTCGCCGCCGCCTATAACGCCGAGCTGGCTGGCGAGTACTTTGCCGAGGCGCTCGAACTCGCCCGGGAGTCCGACGACAAATGGCGGCTCTGCCAGATACTGGCCTGGCAGGCGCACGCTGCGATTCTCGCCGGCGATCCGATCACAACGCGCGTGGCCGCCAAGGAAGGACGCGACCTTGCCGACGCGATTGGTGATCGGTTCAACTCGCGGCACTGCCGCACGTCGCTCGCACTGGCACAGATATACGGGGGTGATCTGAGCGGAGGTTTGACTCAATTCCGGGCGGTCGCGGCCGAGGCCAAAGCCGCTCACGACGGGATCTCCGAGGCGGCCAACCTCGCGCACCAGTGCACCGTGCTGGCGTGGCAGGGGGACGCGAGTGCGGCCCGGGCCGCGGGCAACGCCGGCCTCGCATTCGCCACCGTATTTGGCGTGGTCGTCGATGGTCTTTGTCACCTGGCGTTGACGCAAGCGGCGCTGGCCGAAGGCGATGTCGGGGAGGCTCTGGACGCGAGCGCGGCGGCCTGGGAGGCCGCCGGCGTCCTGCCGGGCTACGCCGTGCACCAGCGCCCCGTCATTGCCCAGGCCGCGCTGGCAAACAGAGATCTGGCCACTGCCCGGCGCTGGGCAGACGACGCGGTCGCGACAGCGACCGGTTGGGCCGTCCAGATGTCGGCTTTGACGACGCGCGCCCGCGTGGCGATTGCGCAGGGCGAGCCGGACCAGGCTGAACGTGATGCCCATGAAGCGTTGGCAAGCATCCCCGAAGGTTTCGGGCCACTATGTTATCTTCCCGACACGCTCGAATGTCTGGCCGCAGTGGCGGCAGACGCCGGTAGTCACCGCGAAGCGGCGCGCCTTTGCGGCGCTGCGGCAGCCCTTCGGCAGCACATGGGCGCGATGCGGTTCAAGGTCTGGGACGCCGACTACGAGGCAACGGTGGCCGTACTGCGAGAGGCGATGGGCGACAGCGATTTTGAGACGGCGTGGGCCGAGGGCGCGGCCCTGTCCACCCAGGAAGCGGTCGCCTACGCGCAGCGCGGCCGCGGCCAACGCAAACGGCCCACCAGTGGGTGGGACTCACTCACGCCGGCCGAGCAGGACGTGGTGCGACTTGTCAGCGAAGGACTGGCCAACAATGACATCGCGACAAGGCTTTTCGTGTCACCACGTACGGTGCAGTCTCATCTCACGCACGTCTACACCAAGCTGAGCTTGACCTCCCGGGTACAGCTCGCTCAGGAAGCAGCCCGCCACGCCTAGCTGGCGAACGGGATGTCGCCGCGGGCAGCTTTACGGGCGGCCAACACCGCACGTGCGGCATCACCAATCGGAATGCGCAGTGGCAGTTGAGGTTTCCCCGCATTCCACGACCTCGGCGTGAACGAAGTCGCTGCTATCGCCGGAGAATATCCGGCGTGGGAATCACGTTCCACCGCAACGCCTTTTGTTTAACGTGCCGAATTCGAATTCTCGGCCGACCAGGTCGGCGGATATGTCCTACCGCGCTTGCCCGAAGATCCTTGGGAGCTGGCGGGCCTTGTCCATGAGTTCGCGATCGGACTTGGCGAGGCGACCCAAGCGAGGCACGGATGTGTCGATGATCCGGTGAAATCTTTCTAGTAACTGCTCGACGGTCAAGCCGAACGTGGGATAGACATCCTCGCCCCACCCCTCACCGTTGGGCGCCCACAACAGAACGTAGCGAACGATCTCACGATCGAACCAGTCAAGTTGATCTGCGCAAGTGACTCCCTCGGATAACCGGTGGAGCGGCACGTATTTCGGCTTCGCGCGTTGCGGCTTCGGGCGTCGTACCCGAGCCGTGTTGTTCGACGCATCCCCCAGAAACTGGCATGCTGCCTGCTCGCGGCAAGCGAGCAGCACGTGCCGCAATTGATGGCGGCCGCGGTGCAGCAGTGAAATCACCGCGCTGACCGAGCGGTCGGTGATGTCGGCGATCTCGGCGTAAGAGAAGCCCTCCACGTCGGCGTAGTACACCACCATGCGGGCGTCTTGTCGCAACGCCTGCAGGGCTTTGGTGAACACTGCGGCGGGCAACGCCTCGAGCGCCTCCACCTCCGCCAAGCTCAGCCGTGTCGCTGGGTGCTCCCGAGCCAACGCCAATCGCCAATTGGCGTTGGTCAACAGCCGATACAACGAGGCCCTCAGGTTGGTGCTCTCGGAAAGTGAGCCGAACTGCCTGTGGGCGTTCATCATCGTCTCTTCCAGGAGATTCTCTGCCTCTAGTCGATCCCCGGTTAGCGCTAACGCACCCCGGTAGAGCGTGTCGAGCAATGGGAGAGCCTCGCGCTCGAAGCGCACCGCAAGGTCAGCCTCACTCGCGCTCTCTCGCGGAGAGGATGACTGAACCGGACCGTCGGAATCGACCATCATCGTCTTGCTCCCGGTGTCATTCGGCCGGCTGAGTGCCCACGGTTGTGCGGCGTAAACCCGACGACAGGAATGCATCTGGATCTGACGGCGGCGTCCTCCTCGTACTGGCCGTGGGGTTCACCACGGTTGTTCCGGTGCCGCCGTGCCGGGCGATTGCGCCGACTACCAGGACGGGGGCGTTCATCGCCGCAACTCGAAGATCACCAGGGTGCTGCTCGCGGTGGCCACGAGCTTCCCCGAAGCGTCGCTGACCTTCGCCTCGGTGAACCCGATCCGCGAACCCGTTTTCACGACGGTGCCGACTGCGGTCAGCATCCCGCTGGCAACAGTGACCGTCTTGAGGTAATTGACCTTGATTTCGACGGTGCTGTATCCGACGCCTGCGGACAAGGTGGTGTGCAGCGCGCAGCCGGTGACTGTGTCCAGCAGGGTGCACACGGCGCCGCCGTGCACGATGCCAAGGGTGTTGTACATCGAGGCGTCCGGTGTGCAGCTGAAGGTGATCTGGCCGTCTTCGGCGTCAACTACGCGCATCCGCAGCAGCTCGCTGATCGGTGGCGGTGGCAGGTGTCCGTCGGCGACCGCCCTCCAGTACGAGAGACCGGACATCGACGCCGATGTGGTTTGTGTCGTGATCGGGTCGCGCCAGGTGACCAACCGCGACTGCTCTGCGCCCCACCCCGCGGAGCTCAGGGACTCGGTGGCATCACTGCGCATGTCGCGGGAAATTGTCATGCATTGCCTCCAGGGGGAAACTGATCGGTTTACTTACTGCGGCCAACATAGCCATACTTTCGGCGGTTGTAAACCGATCGGTGTATCTTGAAGGAATGGCCGAACTGACGACGCGTCCATCCGGCGGACGCGGGGCGCGGGAGCGGATCGAGCGCGCCGCGGCCCAGCTCTTCTATCGCAACGGAATTCACGCGACCGGTGTCGAGCTCATTGCCCAAGAGTCCAACGTGTCCAAACGCACCCTCTACCAGCACTTCCCCAGCAAGAACGACCTCGTGGACAGCTACCTGCGCGGCACGGACGCGCGCGGCGGCCCGCGCAGTGAGCGGCGCCTGGACGACACCACGCTGTCTGCCCGGGACCGCCTGCTGGCCATCTTCGAGATGTCGCGACGAGAAGTACTACGGGGCTGCCCCTTTCACAATGCGGCCGTGGAATCCGCCGGGTCGCTGCCGAGCACCGACGAGATCGTGCGGGCTCACAAACAACACTTCACCGGTCGCCTGATCGCCGTCGCGCAAGAAGCCGGCGCCGCCGATCCCCATCTGCTGGGCCAGCAGCTGGCCGTGTTATTCGAAGGCTCGACCGCGATGGCGACGTCGCTCAACGACACCGCGCCGGTCGTGCATGCCCGTGCGGCCGCAGCCACGCTGATCGACGCCTCGCTGAACTCTTGACTACCTCGTCCCGGGGCTGCTAGACATGGCCTGCGCCACAATTTGAGCGATCGCCCAAACAGGACTCGGTGGAGGTTGCCATGGGCCGGATGGACGGCAAAGTCGCATTCGTGACCGGCGCGGCGCGCGGGCAGGGCAGAAGCCACGCGGTGCGGCTCGCGCAGGAGGGCGCCGACATCATTGCGGTCGACATCTGCCGGGACTTCCAGAATTCCCCCGCGGATGGTGCGACACCGGAAGACCTCGACATCACCGCGGGGATGGTCAAGGACGCCGGGGGCCGTGTCGTGACCGCCGAAGTCGACGTGCGTGATTTCGCCGCACTGAAGGCCGCCGTGGACAGCGGCGTCGAACAGCTCGGGCGCCTTGACGTCATCGTCGCGAACGCAGGAATCGGCACGACCGCGGGCAAGCTACACAAGGCCAAAGAGGCACTGTGGCAAGAGATGATCGACGTCAACCTCAGCGGGGTGTGGAAAACCGTGAAAGCCGGAGTACCGCATGTGCTGGCCGGAGACCACGGCGGCGCGATCATACTGACGTCCTCGGTGGCCGGCAATAAGGCCTACCCGCACGTAGGCCACTACGTCGCTGCCAAGCACGGCGTCATCGGCCTGATGCGGGCGTTCGCCGTCGAACTGGGCCAGCGCATGATCAGGGTCAACGCCGTCCTGCCGACGCACGTGAGCTCGCCGCTGCTGATGAACGACGCGACCTACCATGCCTTTCGACCCGAACTGGAAAACCCCGGGCCCGACGACCTCGCGCCGGTGTGTCAGAGCTTTCACGTACTGCCGATCCCGTGGGTGACCCCCGAAGACATCAGCAACGCAGTGCTGTTCCTGGCTTCCGACGAAGCGCGCTACATCACCGGGGTGGCGCTGCCGGTGGATGCCGGCAGCTGCCTGAAGTAAGGGAAAGCATCGATGACTGTCACCAACGACACCGAGGTCTACTACGACCCCTACGACGTCGGGATCAACACCGACCCGTATCCGACGTACGCGCGGCTGCGTGAGGAGGCCCCGCTCTACTACAACGAGCGGTACGACTTCTGGGCGGTATCAAGGCATTCCGACGTCGAACGCGGACTGGCCAACTGGGAGACATTCTCGAACCGTCGCAGCGACATTCTCGAGCTGGTCCAGTCGAAATTCGATATGCCCCGTGGCGTCATGATGTTTCAGGACCCGCCCGAACACACGATGCTGCGCGGGCTGATGTCGCGAGTGTTCACGCCGCGCCGGATGGCTGAGATCGAGGACCAGATCCGGCGCTACTGCATCCGCTGCCTGGACCCACACGTCGGGTCTTCGGAGTTCGACATCATCGCCGAGCTCGCGTCGATGATGCCTATGCGGGTAATCGGCATGCTGTTGGGAATCCCCGAGTCCGAACAGATCTCGGTTCGCGACGCCAATGATGCCAACCTGCGTACCAAACCGGGAGCGCCGCTCAAGGTCGCCAACGCCGACTCCATCGCCGACGGCCGGATCTATGCCGACTACGTCGAATGGCGATCGCAGAACCCATCCGACGATCTGATGACAACACTGCTCAACGTCGAATTCGACGACGAGCAAGGCGTGCACCGAAAGCTGACCCGCAAAGAGGTGCTGCACTACACGCAGGTGGTCGCCGGTGCTGGCAACGAGACCACCGGCCGGCTGATCGGGTGGCTGGCTAAGGTGCTCGCCGAAAACCCCGACCAGCGCCGCGAGATCCATCAGGATCGTTCGCTGCTGAACCGCACCATCGATGAGACACTGCGGTTCGAGCCGACGGGGCCCCACGTGGCACGTTGGATGACAAAGGATTTCGAGTGCTACGGCACCACGGTTCCGGCCGGCAGCGCCATGCTGCTGCTCTTTGGCGCCGCTAACCGCGACCCCCGCCGATACACCGATCCGGACACCTACAACGTCCGTCGCGACAACATCTCGCACATCACCTTCGGAAAGGGTGTGCATTACTGCCTCGGCGCCAACCTGGCCCGGCTGGAGGGGCGCGTCGCGCTGGACGAGATCCTCAACCGGTGGCCCGAATGGGATATCGACTACGACACAGCGCAACTCGCATCGACCTCAACGGTGCGCGGCTGGGAGCGACTGCGGGTTGTGCTGCCCTGACCAGATTCGGTCAGCCCCGCGCGCCGCGGTCTCGGCGTGCTCTCGGTTCCGGCATCTCAAACCGATCCAGGAATCGGTTGACCAGCGCGACGGCCGCCTCGTGGCCTCCAGAGGAGCCTAGCCCCTCCTCTAAAATCAGGGTGCGTCCGATCGCGGCGATGACAACGGCGAGTCCCGCGGGTGGGTATTCGTTTGCGTCGAGGTCATGTTCGCGGACGATGAAATTCAGTGCGGTGATCTGCATTTCGCGCCACCGCTCCGACCAGGCTGCAATTTCGGCCTGGATCTCCTTGCGGTGGTTGGCAAGTCCCATGAACTCCAGCAGCAACCGGGTGTCCTTGGGCGCGATCAGGGTATCCCAGAAGGCGTGCAGTGGGCGGTCGGAGGCCAAAGCCTTCTGCTGACTCTCTAAATACCCCGCGGCGCCGAGGCGGAACACGGCCAGGTATAGGTCGTCCATCGTCGGGAAGTAGTAATGCACCAACGCCGGCTTGACACCAGCCTTGGCAGCCACCCGTCGCGAGGTGGCCGCGGCGTAACCCTCCTCGACCATGATCTGACTCGTCGCGGCCACCAGCATGTCGCGCGTCGTCGAGTCGCGTGCCTTCGGTCGCTCGGATGCGGTCACAGTGTGGTCATATCACACCGCGGGTTCAGCGACCATGTCGAAGAACGCGGCACCGGAATCTGGAATGCGGTTCTGCTTGAACACATTGACCGAGTAGGAGACCAGAATCATCGAATACAGCAGGTGCAGCAGCCGTTCGGCATCCGCGGGCAACTCGTTGATGTCGAGGCCATTCAGCTGGGCGATCGCTTCCTCGGCCCGCGGGGCGATGGCGTCGTAGAACCTGACGAGTTCGTCGTAGGGCTTCGACAGCCGCGCCTCGTAGCGTTGCGCCCGGGTCGGCAACGCCCAATCGGCGACGAACGGTTCGAGGTCGGCGAACCCTTTCGGCAGTGCCAGGTTGGTCACGACGACTCCCCGGATTGGTAGGCATCGACCGTGTCACGGACGACCGTGTGGAATTGGCGGATGAGCAGCTCCTGATCGCTGAGGTGGAAGGTGTTCTGCGCCCGCGTCTTTAGCGCCGAGTGCGTCGCTTCGATGGTGTTCACGTCCTGCATCGCGAACTCGATCGTGCTGTCGACCACCAACTCCTGCGCCAGGCGTTCGGTCGCATTCGACGGCGGTACGAAGTACATGTCGATCTCGTAGATGTGCGAGTCGACGGTCTCCGGCCAGTAGGTGTAGGTGATGTAGTAGTTACGCGCCCAGATCTGGATCGAAATGTTCGGAAAGACCCAGAATTGGTCGTTGCCCCACGATGCGATGTCGCCACGGTTGAGAAACCCGGACTCGCCCAGGCCCCCATCTTCGAGTCCGATATCGGGAACGTCGTCGGGCCCGAAAAGTCCGGCGCGGAAAAGTTTGTAGACCCAGCGCTGGTCTTGGCGCGCAGGTCCCGCGGTGCCCGGCTCGCGCGGCGGCAGCGGCGGCGGCCCGGGAACAGAGGTGAGCATGTGCGGTCGGAACAGCTCGTAGTGGTAGGCGTCGACGGGCGGTACCATCTTCTCGGCTTTGGAGACATCGGGGTCGATGAAGCGACCGTGCACGTACGGCGGGTGATACCACTCGCATACCGAGTCGACGGCCAGCTTCCAATTGCCTTTGATTCGAGTGGAAAATCCGTAGTGCTGCGTCATCTTGTCGAACGGATAAGCCTCGATCCCCAACAGTCCGTCGCCGAGAAAGCTGCGCAGCGGCACCGGGACTTGTCCCGGTTTGCAGGCGAGGTTGACGAAGATGAAGCCCGCCCACACCTCGCAGTGCACCGGGGGCATCCGCAGGGAGTTCTTGTCGAGGTTGAAGAACTCCTCCTCGTTGGTGATGTGGTTGACCTTGCCGTCCAGCCCGTAGCGCCAACCGTGGTACTTGCAGGAGAATGCGCGACAGGTGCCCGATGACTCCTCGCCGGGGTGCTCCTGCCAAACCACCTTGTTGCCGCGGTGGGCGCACACGTTGTGGAAGGCGTGCACGGTGTCGTCCCGGTCGCGGGCGATCACGATCGAAGCCAGGCGGCCGGGCAGCTCCCGGGTAAAGTACGAGCCCTTGCGGGGTAGGCGTTCAATCCGCCCGACGCACAACCAATTCCGCTCGAAGACGGCCTTGCGTTCGGCGGCGAAGAACTCCTCGGAGATCGAATCCTCATAGTTGACCGGGCCGGTACCCAGCTCGGGATAGTCGGTGGTGAACTTGCCCCTGCCGGTCGACAATCGTTGCTGAATACTGGTCACGAGGGGACTCCTTCCTGCGCCGGTGCACCATTGGACCAGGGTTCTTGATCCCAGGCCCGATCCAGCGGCGCCATCTCGCCGCCGAACGGGAAGAAGGCCCGTTGGGCATAGGTTTCCCGCGCCAGACCGTGGCCGAGTTCGTCCAGGAATGCCCGCTTGAGCGGGTTGGTGAACAGCTGGCGCGAGTAACGCAGCGTCAGCGGCGGGCGCTTGACCAATTCGCGGGCGAGCTCCCAAGCCCGATCGAGCAACTTGTCTTTCGGCAGCACCTCGTTCACCACGCCCCACTCCTTGGCCTCCTGCGCGCCGAGCTTCATGCCGGTCAACAGGAAATAGCGGGCGCGGGTGTGGCCGGCCAGAAAGCTCCAGATGACGTGTTGGCCGTCGCCGGGTACCTGGCCGCGGGGGAAGTGCGAGGCATCCTGGAAGTAGGCGTCTTCGGATGCCAGGACGATGTCGCCGAGCAACGGCACCTCGGAGTGCATGTTGCACGGACCGTTGACGGCGCTGATCATCGGAACATCGACGTCGAGCACGTTGGTGATCAGGTGCCTTGCATACCAAGCTTTTTCGTCCAGCTTGAGCAGGCCGCGAGTGCCGGGCATGAGTAGATAGTCGGGCTTCTCGACGGGGTCACCGTTGGGCATCCGTCCCCAGTTGGCATTGTAGTTCTCGCCGGTGCCGGTGTGGATGAGCACCTTGATCTCACGGTCTCCGGCGATGTCGGCGAACGCGTCGGACAACTGGTCGTGTGCCCGCCAGTCCCACACCAGGCTGCCGCCATTGGTGTGGCATTGCATGAACAAGATTCCGTCGTCGGTGAGCTCGAACCGGTAGTTCGCATACCGATCGTGGTATTCGCTAAATCTCGTCCGCTTTGCCATAGAGCAATCCGTTCACTTGAGCGATCGCCCAAATATTGCATCTCAGCCAGCAGCGGTCAAGGCTCAGCGACCGTGTAAGAGGGCCACCACGGGAGCGAACGATTCGATCTGCGACTGCTGCACCGTGACGTAGTTGACGCCGAGGCTTTCCCGGCGCGAACGCAGCAATTCCCCAACGCTTTCCGGCGAGCCGATCAGAACATTGGGATGGTTGCGCAGCACGTCGGCCGAGATGCCGCTCGTTTTCCCAATGCCGGCCAACGCGGTCTCGGCATCGTCGGTGATTTCGGTGAAGTACGGAGAACTCTCGACGTCGAGATCGCGATAGCGCTCTCCGGCGGCGGCGCGTACGAAGCCGATTCGGCGCTGGGCGACCGACTGTGGGTCAAGTCCGTCGGCGTCGCGCGCCGCGAATGGCACGCTGGAGATGCTGACGATGTCGGCCTCGCGGCCGGCGAGCGAGAGCACACGCTGGCCACTGCCGCCGATCATGATCGGTGGATGCGGCCGTTGCACCGGCCGCGGCCGTCCCGCGTACCCGCTCACCCGAACGAACTCGCCCGTGTAATCCAATTCGTCGCCCTGCCAATGGGCCTTAATCAGCGAGACCACCTCGGCCAGCTTGGCAATGCGGCGCCCCGGACGGTCGAATTCGAGGCCCATCGCGGTGTATTCGACTTCGCTCCAGCCGGCCCCGATACCGAACTCCAGCCGGCCGTCGGAGAGCAGATCAAGTGTCGCGGCTTCCTTGGCCAGTACCGCCGGCACGTGATAGTCCACGCAAAACACCCGGCAGCCAATGCGCAACGTTTCGCTGTGGGCCGCGGCTGCCGCCATCGCCGCGATTGGAGCCAGGTCTTGGCGAGGGGTGCGCGCGGCGCGCTGCGCGGGGCCCGGGCCCAGGTAATGATCGGCAAGGAAAAGCGTTGAATAGCCGAGATCTTCGATTTTTCGGACGGTATCGCGCCACTGGCGCCCGCCGGTGGCGTTGGTCGCTTGCACTCCGAAGCGAAACGGCGGCCGGTCCATAAGCTTGACCGTAATCGATACCGGGTGATAGATGTGAAGCCAACCGTTTGAGCGATCGCTCAGGAAAGGTGGACGCTTGAGCGCGAAGACAGCGGTCGTGACGGGCGGTGCCTCGGGAATTGGCCGCGCCGTCGCCGAGAGGCTGCGCAGTGACGGATTTAGCGTGGCCGTTCTCGATCTCACGCCCACCGACGACGGGTTCGGGCACGTCGCCGATGTCACCGACCGTGCTCAGGTGGACGCCGCGATGTCGGCCATCCGTGACGCGCTCGGCCCGATCCTGGTGCTGGTCAACGCCGCCGGGGTGGAAGGCTTCAAGAAGTTCTTGAGCATGTCGTTTCAGGACTGGTCGAAGGTGATCGACGTCAACCTGAACGGTGTCTTCAACACGATTCAGGCCGCACTGCCCGACATGGTCGAGGCGGGCTGGGGGCGCATCGTCAACATCTCGTCGTCCAGCACGCATTCCGGCCAGCCGTTCATGGCTCACTACGTGGCGGCGAAGTCCGCGGTGAACGGCCTGACTAAGTCGCTTGCGCTCGAGTACGGCCCGAGCGGGATCACCGTCAACGCCGTGCCACCGGGATTCATTGACACGCCGATGCTGCGCAGCGCCGAGAGTCGGCACCTACTCGGCGGAACCGTGGAGGATCACATCAACCGCACGCCGGTTCGCCGGGTGGGCAAGCCCGAGGATATCGCCGCCGCGTGTGCGTTCTTTGCCTCCGAGGAGGCCGGGTACATCACCGGACAGATTCTTGGCGTGAACGGCGGTCGCAACACCTGACGGGCCAGATCCCAAGAGAAACAAGGAGTTTGATGTACGACAGGGACCAACTCTTCATCGACGGGAAGTGGGCAGGCCCGGCTTCGGGCCAGGATTCGCCCGGCGCCATCTCGGTGCTATCCCCGCACAGTGCGACCGTCATCGGCCACGCGGTGTGCGCGGGACCTGCCGACGTCGACCGCGCGGTCGAAGCCGCCCGGGCGGCTTTCGACACCGGACCGTGGCCAAACATGCAACCGGCGGAACGGATCGAGGCAATCGCCCGGCTGGCCGGTATCTACAAGGAGCGGCGGGCCGATATGGCCGCTCTGATCTCGGCCGAGATCGGTGCTCCCATCACCTTCGCCAAAATGGCGCAGGTTCGGCTGCCGCTGACCATGATGTCGGCGTTCTGTAACTTCGCGGCCGACTACGAATGGTGCGAGGAGCGTCCCGGGCTGTACGGCAAGAACATCCGGATCCGCAAGCAACCGGTGGGCGTCGTCGCCGCGGTGGTGCCGTGGAACATGCCGCAGTTCCTCACCGTCACCAAGGTGGTGCCGGCGCTGCTGGCCGGCTGCTCGGTGGTGCTCAAGCCCGCGCCCGAATCGGTGCTCGACGCGCAGCTGCTCGCCGATCTGGTTGCGGCAGCCGACCTTCCGCCAGGCGTGTTCAATGTGCTGCCCGGGGGTCGTGACGTCGGCGAGCGCCTGGTGCGCCATCCCGGCGTCGACAAGGTCTCGTTCACCGGCTCCACGGCGGCCGGGCGCCAAGTCGCCCTTGCCTGCGCCGAGGGGCTGAAGCAGGTGAGCCTTGAACTGGGCGGAAAGTCGGCGGCCATCGTGCTCGACGCCGCCGATCCCGCGTCCGTCGCGACCGGAATTCAGATGGCCAGCCTCGCCAACAGTGGGCAGGTCTGCAATGCGCTGAGCCGGATCCTGGTACCGGAGAAACGCAAGGACGAGTTCGTCGACGCGTTGGCAGCGGGGATGGCGGCGATGACCGTCGGCGACCCGGCCGATCCCAATACCCAGATCGGTCCGCTGGTGGCCCAGCGCCAACAGGAGCGGGTCCGCGGTTACATCGAATCGGGCAAAAGCGAAGGGGCGCGGCTGGTTACCGGCGGCGCTGACATGCCCGACGGTCTCGACACCGGCTGGTATGTGCGGCCGACACTGTTCAGCGAGGCGAACAACGAGATGCGGATCGCGCGTGAGGAGATCTTCGGCCCGGTGCTGACGGTCATTTCCTACCGTGACGAGGATGAGGCGATCCGGGTCGCCAACGACTCCGAGTACGGGCTGGCCGGTTCGGTGTTCACCGCCGACGTCGACCGCGGGTACGACGTCGCGTCCCGGGTGCGGTCCGGCACCTTTGGCGTCAACGAGGGCTACATCATGGACCCCGCGGCACCGTTCGGCGGTGTCAAAAACAGCGGATATGGCCGTGAACTCGGCAGCGAGGGAATCGACAGTTATACCGTCAGCCAATCGATTTCGGCCGCGGCGCCTGGTTAACGAAGGGCGGGGTGGCTGGGCCACGCCGCGCGCACCGTAACCGGCGGCCCTATCTAGATGCGACGTGTGCTCCTGCATCCAGAAAGAAGCGGCCATGACCTTGCGAGAAGCTGTACAACCGCCACCGACCCGCCTGCTCACTGCGCCCGATCAATCGGTGGGCAGACTTTGGCGGTGGTTTATCCAGCCGCCCGTCGGTGGGCCCGCGGCGATCGTCCTGATCCGCCTGATGGCGGGAGGCGTGTTCTTGTGGGAGGGCATCCTGAAGTTCGTCTACCACAATCAGGGCGGGGGACGGTTCGCCCTGATCGGCATTCCCTTCCCGGAGACGATGGCGACGTTTGTCGCGCTGCTCGAGATCGTGGGTGGGATCCTGGTGATCTCCGGCCTTTTCACCCGGCTGATCACGGTGCCCTTCATCGTGGAGATGTTGGTGGCGATGTTGTCGACGAAGATAGCGATGTACCTCGGAACCTCGCCCTTGCCTTTACCGCCGGCTCCGCCTAAGACTGGCCTGTGGGCGGTATTGCATGAGATCCGCTCGGAGTATGCGCAGCTGATGAGCGTCACCTTCTTGCTGATCGTCGGGCCGGGACCATGGTCGATGGATGCACTGGTGGCGCGAATGCGACACCGGGAGCCTGAGTGAGCGATCAGACAGGTATCGACACCACCGTCTCGCCCAGCGGGGCCGGGTGTGTGGAGTGCGAGCAACACCAGGGCTGGTGGTTTCACCTACGCCGGTGCGCCCAATGCGGCCACATCGGCTGCTGCGACCAATCGCCGGGCCAGCACGCCACGGGCCACGCCGACGCCGCCAAGCACCCGCTGATCGCCAGTTTCGAACCCGGCGAAGAGTGGTTCTACGACTACCGGGACCAGCAGTTCTACGACGGCCCGCCGCTTGCGCCGCCGGACCATCATCCGCTTGACCAGTCGGTGCCCGGACCCGCCGAGCGTCTCCCCGCCGACTGGCAACGGCAGCTGCATTGATTGGGAGTCGCGCCATCGGGGAATTGCTGTGGGAACCATCCACAGACAAGGAACACGCGTGGCTCCCAGTTTCCAGGACGTCATCTCATCCAAATACCTGCTGTTGACGACGTTCACGAAGGACGGCCGTCCCAAGCCGACACCGATCTGGGGTGTGCCCGAGGGGGACAAGCTTCTGGTCATCACCGATGACGGGTCGTGGAAGACCAAGCGGATCAACAACACGCCCAGGGTGACGATCGGCAAGAGCGGAGTATTGGGCAAGCCCCTGAGCGAAGAGGTCGAAGGCGTTGCCCGGGTGCTGCCAAAGTCGGAGACCCGACGCGTCTACAACGCGGTGCTCAAGCGGTATTGGTATCACGCGCCGTGGTTCTACGTGCACTCGATCGTCCGTGGCGGTATCGACAAGGTCCACGTCGGCCTCGAGATCAAACCGGCCGCTTAGCAACGCTTCCCGGCGCACCACGCCGCGGTTAGGGTTGACCCGTGGCACACGAACCGACCCGGGCGTCGTCGTCGATCTTGGCATTGGTCGCGGCGGCCCGCGTCGGAGTCGGAGCCGCAATGCTCTTCGCGCCGGATCGGTTTTTCAAGCCCGAGTCGGGCACCGAGACGCTGTTGATGCAAACGATCGGGATTCGGGACGTGGTCATCGGGTCGGGTGCCTGTGCCGCGTGGTTGCGCGGTGGCGACGGCGAGTTTCGGCGCTGGGCCGCTGTGGGTTTGGTCAGCGATAGCGCCGACTTGCTGCTTGGGCTGCGCAGCAGGCCCCTGGTCGGTACCAAGAGCGCGCTGATCGCCACGCTCGCGCCCGTGCCGTTCGTCGGCGCGGGCGTGCGCGGTTTCGTTCGCAGCCTCGGAAAGAGCAGCCGGCCCTAGCTGCCGGCGCTCCGCAGGGCGTCAATCGTGTCGGCCACGGTTTCGCGCGGGTCTCGATAGGTGATGCCCAGCTCTTTCTCGCTGGGCGAATCATCGGATGCCGGCATCTGCGTGTAGTACTGCATTCCCGCCGAGGTGAACGGCGTATCGAAGGGCAGAAACCGCCCCGCCCGATCCAGCACCGCCCCCGCGACGCGCAGCGCGGTGTCGGGAATCGGAACGGCGACCATCGGGGTGTCGGCGGCTTGGCCGAGTATGTCGGCGAGTTCGGCCGCGGGAACCCGGTGGCCGCCCGCGGTGTAGCGGCGCGGTCCGCGGCCGGGCTCCAACAACGCGGCGTGCAGCGCGGCCAGATCGCGGACGTCAACGATCAGCCATCCCCCGCTGCGCCCCGGGATCACGTGCATCTGCAACGCCGCCCGCACGCCCTCGCCGACCTCGCCGTATCGGTTGCCGACGGGCGGCCCCATGACCATGCCGGGGTAGGTGATGTTCACCGGTGCGCCGGCGTCCTGCAGGCCGCGGGCGTAGATGTCGACCTGTGCCTTGGATGTTCCGTAGCCGTCGGCCCCGCCGACCACCGGAAGATCCGCCGTCATCGTCTCCAAGTTGGGATGAAACAGCGCGGTGAAGCTCGAGACGTGCACGATCGGGTCCAGGCCGAGTTCGACCGCTTGACCGAGCACGTTTTGA
This sequence comes from Mycobacterium sp. Dal123C01, assembly GCF_052566995.1. NCBI lineage: Bacteria > Bacillati > Actinomycetota > Actinomycetes > Mycobacteriales > Mycobacteriaceae > Mycobacterium > Mycobacterium sp. Dal123C01. The sequence goes on from NZ_CP199580.1 coordinate 1,609,475, forward strand.
GCGCCCTGCATATTCGTGGTCAGCATCTCGTTGGTCTGACGCGGATCGGTAGCCACCAGCGCGGCGCTGTGCACGACCGCGTCGCATCCCTGCAACGCTTCCCGCACCGAGACGCGATCGATGATGTCCCCTACGGAGAAATCCGATACGTCGACGCCCAGCTTGGCGACGGAGGTCTGTAGCCGATCGGGATTGCGCACCAGGAACCGAACCGAATGCCCCGCGTCGGCGATGACCTTGGCAGTCCACCCACCCACAAATCCAGTACCGCCTGTTATCAGAATTCGCACGGAGCCGATTCTGCAAGGCGTGTCGACCCGGCGGCAAACCGGGCCCTGCGTTGCTACAGGTGACTCGCTGCGTAGCTGGCAGCTTGGCTCGTCATGCCGTTCATCGGATAAGCACCGTGGGCGCCGGGATCGTTGCCGGCCCCGCAGATCGGATCACCGGGCGCGCACAGCTGGAGGGTCTTGGGTTGATACATGGGTCCGATAACGATCGCGGGCGCGCCGTACTTCTCCAGGAACTGGCCCGACGGTGTGCCGAAGAGAGTGACGGCGGCGATGTGGCTGGCGACGTCCGGCGGCATCGGCTTCGGTACTGATGCCGCGGAAACGCCCGTCGGTACGGTCGCCGAGGTCACGTAACCGGCGACAGCGGCGCCCTGTGAGAAACCGCCCAGCACTTCCCGGGTCTTGGGGCAGTTCGCCGCCATCGACTCGATGTGAGAGGTGGCGTCGCGAATGCCGTCGATGAACGTACCCACGAAATCGGGATTGCCGAAATCGCTGCTGGCCTGGTAGTTGATCGGGTACACCGCAACGGAGCGACCGCCAACCTGGCCGCGCAGTGCGTCGACGAATGACCCACCAACCCCGCCGACACCGGGCGGTTCGGCGGTGCCGCGAGCAAACACCACCTCCACGTCGGGACATGGCTCGGCGGTTGCTGACGGGGCGGGGCTGCTGAACAGCACAGCCGTCGCCGACAGTGCGGCTGCTCCGCCGGCCGACGCAAGCTTGCGCACCCGACTGTTGATCACCTTCAAAACATTCACCTTTATCCCGCGCGTCGAAGTTTCCGTTACCTGTATTCGATGCAGGTGGCGGTAAGGATTGCCCAAAGCTTGATTTCTCAATCGCTACCGGGGAGCCAGGCGCAATATCGGAATGTGGCGGCCGATCGCCTCCGTCGCGGCGCGATAGTCGCTATAGCCGGGATACGACCGTTCGGCGAGGCCATAGAGCCGCGCGTGTTCGACCGGATCGGCGACCTCGGCGGCAAGAAAGTTGTCTCCACCCAATTCGCATTCGGGATGCGCTAGGAGGTTGTAGTACCAACTCGGGTGCGAGTTGCCGCCGAAGTTGGAGGCGACCGCGATCGCGTCGCGACCGTCGTGGAAGTAGGAGATTTGGGCCTGACGTGGCTGACCCGATTTAGCGCCCGTCGTTGTCAAGGTCGCCGACGGTATAGCAAACATTCCCCAGGACACCTTGCCACCGGAAACCCGGGTCAGCCACGGATCCGTCTTCGCGGCGACGCGCTGCGCGAGGAACTTTCCCGGCTCACTGCGAGCAAACCTTGTCAGGGCACGCCTGAACGCCGTGCTGTGGCGCGTCGGGTCGACAATAGGTAGCGGCATAAAACGACGATAATCCGATCTTCTGGTACCCGGGCGTCTTCGGCGGACCCCACGGCTGCTCGCACGGCGCGGTGCTGGTCCTTGTTGCTGCCCGCACAAAGTCGACCAGCAGGTTTACCGGTGTCTTCAGTAAACCTGCTGGTCAAGTAGGAGAGCTATTTCTTGAAGGCGTCCTTCACCTTTTCGCCGGCATCCTTCAGGCTGGACTTGGCCTGATCGCCACGGCCCTCGTTCTTGGTGTCGTCGTCCCCGGTGGCCTTGCCGATGGCTTCCTTCGCCCGGCCGCCGATGTCCTCGATTTTGTTCTTGATCTTGTCTTCGGCGCTCATGTGCTCCCGCTTCCTCTTGGATGATGTTGTTATCGGTCCGGCTACCCGCACGGGTGATTCCGAAACCCTGGATCGGGATCGGGCCGCCACCCCGACGGGCATCTCGCGGCGGCTATCGCCTGGCAAACAGCCAGACGGTTCGGTCGGCATGGGATGGATCACAATGGACTTCATGAGCACCGCAACGGTGGTGGCGATAGTCGTAGTGCTGATGCTGCTGGGTCTCGGCATCGTGATCAATCAGCTGCTGCGGCTGCGGAAGTACTTGAACGACCCGCCTCCAGGGCCTTTGCCCGGTGCGGATCGCGTGGAGCCCCCGGATGGCGATCTGCCCGATTGATCTTCAGGGCTCCGCTGGACTGATAGCTTCGGTTTCGTAATGGCACCTCAGCGGGGAGGAGCCGCTCCGGCGGTCGCTGCCCGCGTACACGGCCCGGGGGCACAATGACACCGTCGACTTTGCTCACCACCGACGACGGCTTGCCTCATGGCGTGTCAGGGGCCGCCGATCCGCATTTCGCGAATGTCGTCCAGAAATTTGCCCAGCAATTCCCGGGACGGCGTCTCGGCGGAGGAGCGCTGAGCGTCTACGTCGACGGCGTTCCCGTCGTCGATGTCTGGACGGGTTGGGCGGACCGGGACGGCACCGAGCCCTGGACCGCCGACACCGGCGCGATGGTGTTCTCGGCAACCAAGGGCGTCGCCTCGACGGTGATCCATCGGCTGGCCGATCGGGGCTTGTTGTCCTACGACGACCCGGTCGCCGAGTACTGGCCCGACTTCGCGGCCAACGGCAAGGAAGAGATCACGGTTCGCGACGTGCTTCGGCATCGAGCCGGGTTGTCACATCTGCGTGGGGTGACCAAGACGGATTTGATGGACCACATAGCCATGGAGACCCGGCTGGCCGCGGCGCCCGTCGACCACCTGCGGGGCGTGCAGGCCTATCACGCGCTGACGTACGGCTGGCTGCTGTCCGGGCTGGCCCGGGCGGTCACCGGCAAAGGCATGCGAGAGCTGATCCGCCAGGAGGTCGCGCGGCCGCTCAACACCGACGGCGTGCATCTGGGCCGCCCACCCGAAGGGTCGCCCACCACGCCCGCGCAGATCCTGATGCCGCAGAAGAGAATTGTGCCGACCCCGGTGCTCAACTTCATCGCTCCGAGGGTGGCCAATATGCGGTACTCGGGGGCGCTGGGCGCGATGTACTTCCCCGGGATCATGTCCCTGATGCAGGGGGACACCCCGTTCCTGGACGGGGAGATCCCCGCGGCCAACGGTGTGGTGACCGGCCGCGCGCTGGCCAAGATGTATGCCGTGTTGGCCAACGGCGGCCGCATCGACGGCAAGAAGTATCTGTCCGCGGAATTGGCGCACGGGCTGGCGGGGCAAGCGCGAATCAAGTGGCCGGACGCAAACATGGTGGTGCCCATGCCTTTTCACCTCGGCTACCACGAATCGCCGGTGCCCGGCCTGTTGCACGGATTCGGGCACGTGGGTCTGGGCGGAACCCTCGGTTGGGCCGACCCCGAGGTCGGTGGCTCGTTCGGATACGTGCACAACCGGTTGCTGACGTCCCGGGTCTTCGACATGGGGTCGTTCGCCGGGTTGGCCGGCCCGTTGCGCTCCGCGATGGCGGCCGCCCGTCATCAGGGACCGATCGAGGTGCCCCAGCTCGGCGCGACCTATCCCAAGCCCGGCCGGCGACGGACGGCCGCGCCGGCCAGGGCGGCGTCAGGTCAGGGCTAGATCTTCGGCGCCTGAGCGGGAGGCCGGACGCGCTACGACCGCATCGGAAGGCTTTGTGAGATCTATGGTGCGAGTTGGAGCACGCTATCGTCGCCACGGTCGGCGACGTAGACATTTCCGGCCTTGTCCACTGCCACCGACAACGGGGTGTTGAGGTCGGTGAACGGCAGCACTGTGGGTGCTGACGACCCGGGCGACCACTTCACAACCATGTTGGTGTCGCGTTCGGTGAGGAATACGGTCCCGACGCTATCCACCGCGACACCCCACGGACTGCTGCGGAGGGGGAGCGGGAGCACCGTCTGATCGTTCGACCCGGCATCCAACCTCACAATCCGGCTGTTGTCGGTGTCAGTGACATAAACGTTGCCGCGGTTGTCCACCGCCACCCCGTCCGGGTTATTCAGGCCGGCGAAGGGCAAAACGACCTGGGCGGACAAGCCGGCTGGTAGCTTTACCACCCGATTGTTGCCGCGGTCGGCAACGTACACGCTGCCCTGGCTGTCTACCGCAACACCCTCCGGGTAATTGAGACCGCTGAACGGCAGCTCGATCTGGCTGCTCGACCCCGCCGCTAACATCACCACCCGGTTATTGAAGTCGGTGACGTACACCGATGCGGCACCATCCACCGCCACGCCTTGGGGCTCGTAAAGGCCCCTGAATTGCTGCACGGTCGGTGTCCTCGACCCGGGGGTGAGAGCCAAAACCCGCCCGTACATGCCTTGATTGGTGACGTAAACGGTGCCGGAGTTATCCACGGCGACACCGCCCGGAGAGAGGCGAAAGTTGAGATCGTCGAACGGCAGCACTGTCTGCTTGGACGGCTGCCGTGACGGCAATGCCGATTGCGAAGGTCGCGGGGAGCTGGAAATGAGAAATCCGGCTACGACAATGGCGACGACCGCCAGGATCGCGACAACGCCGATAATCGTCCACCGCTTCTGTTTGTCCCGAGGTTGATTCGTGAGAAACCGTCGGTCAAGCATCGACGCGGTAGACAGGCCAGTACGCCCGCTGCCGACATCCGAACGTGGCGGTACCCACGACCACGGCGGGGTGTGGTGGGGTGATGACCGCAATCCCCGCTGACTGGCCTCCAAGCCACCAGCGCCACGGTTCCAGGATCCCGACGGGGACGGCTGTACTGTCGCGTCACTCGAACGGTCGGCAGCGGCTTCTTGATGCTGGTTGGCCTGGGTGAGCGCGTTGTGGGCAGCTACCGCGAGATTTCCGGCGCTGCTATAGCGCTCAGCCGGGTCTGCGGCCATGCCTTTCGTGACCACAGAGTCCAGGGCCGTCGAGATCCGTTCGGGCCACAGTTGGCTGGGCGGTGGGGGTCGCTCCGCCAACTGCTGGGCGACCAACTGTTCGACACTGTCAGCAAGGTAGGGGGGGAATCCGGTTAAACACTCGCTCAGCACGCAAGCCAGTGCGTATACATCGGCGGGGTCGCTTACCTCATCGTCGGTGAACCACTCGGGGGCCATGTAGTTGTATGTCCCTATGGCAGTTCGGGTTTCGGTCGTTGTCAGGTCGCTGATAGCGTCGCCGATACCGAAATCGAGCAGGTAGGCGAAGTAATCCTCGGTGATGAGGATGTTTTCCGGTTTGACGTCGTGGTAGGTAATGCCACGGGCGTGTGCGGCGTCCAGGGCGGCGGCAATCTGCTCCACGATGGCCACCGCTCGCGGCGGGTTCAGTCGACCATGGTCGGCTAACAGCGTGCGCAAGGAGGTGCCGTCAATCATGCGGAGTGCGACGTAGCACCAACCGTCGACATCACCACACTCTTGAATTGGCACCAGGTGCGGGTTGATCTGTTGCTCCGGCGTATCGGCGTTGTAGTGAGTCCGCGCGCGAAGGATCGCGTCGTCCGAGAATTCCCGCGAGATCAACTTCAGGAAGACCAACCGATGGTCGCGGGTGTCTTCGGCCTCGTAGACGTCCCGCATCCCGCCGTGGTCCGCCAGCTCTATCAACTGAAAAGGACCAAAACGCGCGCCCGGCTGCAAGACGGTGTCGTTCGCAGTCATCGCCCTCTTCGCCTGGCCCCAAGCTGATGTGCATTTACGCTATCCGAATTGTGCGTGCGACGCTGTCGTGCTGCCGGACAATAGGTGTTGTCGTGACGAGCATGACGTCTGATCAAGCGATAGAGGTCACTGCTGCAACCAGTTTCGCTTGAAACGAACTCGGTAACGGAATGTAGCCGTACTCGTCCAAACCTCTTTGGCCGTCCCCCGTTGCGGCCTGCAGGAAAGCCTTGACCGCGGTCCCGGTCGCCGAATCCGGATACCGTGAGCAGACGACTTCGTAGGTGACCAGCACGATCGGGTAGGCACCGGTCTGCATTGGTGTGTAAAACGACGACGTGTCCACGACCAGGTCATTGCCGTTGCCCCGGAATGTGGCACCGGCAACCGTCTTGCCCACCGTTTCGGCGGTGATTGCCACTGGAGTCGGACCCGCCGATGTGACGAGGTTGGCCATGCTCAACTGATGGCCCACCGCGTACGACCACTCGTTGTAGGTGATGGACCCATCGGTTCGTTGCAGGGCAAAAGATGTTCCGTCATTGCCGTCCGCGCCTTCGCCGACGCCTCCCTTGAACGCCTGGCCGGTGCCTTTACCCCACGCACCGGCAGACGCGGCATCCAGGTATCTCTGAAAGTTGTCCGTGGTGCCTGACTCGTCGCCGCGGAACACGACGCGAACCGCCGTCGGAGGCAGATTGGCGCTCGGATTGAGTGCCTTAATCGCCGGATCGTCCCATCGAGTGACGATGCCGTTGAAGATTTTCGCGGTGGTGGGCCCGTCGAGATTTAGCGAGTTCACTCCGCTGATGTTGTAGGTGACCGCAATCGGGCCGAAAACAGTCGGCAGATCCCATGCCGGCGATCCGCAGCGCTCGGCTGCCTCGGCTGGCTCGCCCTTCAAGGAGTCCAGTGGCGAGTCGGAGCCTGCAAGATCGGTCTGATTATCTATGAACTCCTTCACCCCAGCACCGGAACCATTCGCGTTGTAGTTCAACGTATAGCCATGGCATGCATGGATATAGGAGTACGCGAACTGTTCGATCGCATTTTTCTGCGCCGTCGAGCCGGCGGCCTGGAGCTCCTTCTTTCCGCCGCACGTGATCGGCACCGACTTGGCGGTCGGCGTGCTCGGTGGGGACGATCGATGGGAGTCGCCCCCGCATCCCGACAATCCAACCGTCGCTGCGATCAGCAACGCCAGCACGACACAACAACGAGTGAACCGCACGACACCCACTCCTCCGAAGACGCAGGGCATTACGAACACATTCTGCCCTCACTCTCGACCGCCCGACGGTCGAGCACGTTGGACGTTGCTGGCCACCGTTCGCTCGCGGCCAACCGTGGCCGATCACAAAGACGCGGAGCGCGGTCATGCAGATTGAGGACGATCGATTGTCGACCTACGAGCCAATCCCCGCGCGGTGCAGGGAAGATCGGCGAACGACGGGCAGGAGCGGTCTCGCGGGAATGGCCACAACTGTCGTGCTCCCATTGCCGCCGTCGCGGTTAGCCCTTCCGTACTAGATCTTCGCGAAACCGCGGGGGAGGGTCAGCGGAAGGTCGGCGTACGTGGCGATTCCGGGCGCCGCGCCGACGACGGCCGGGATCGCGTTGATGGCAGGCACCGCCGTCATGATGTGGCCCAGGTCCATGAATTCCTCGAGCGTCGTGGCCTCGAAGTACGGCGGCGGCAGGAAACCGACCTTGGTCGTCACCGTCGGTTGCCCATCGATCTGGATGACCCAGCCGTCCTGCTCGATCTTCCAGTCGGGCTCGAGCGTCTGCCCCTTTTTCCACCGGACGTTGAGGTCGATGAGCGTCTTGCCGTTGACGATTCCCTGCCAGCTGATGTAGGTGCCCGCGACGTGTCCCGCGGGGATGGTCCAGGACGCCATTTCGAGGTCCGCCGTGGTTTGGGCGAACTCGGCGACGCAGCGCACCTCGTCGAGTTCGACGCCGAGCGCGTCGGCGACCAGCCGGACGGCTTCGCCGAAGATCGCGGTGCCCTTGGCTGCCATTGCCGGTAGGTCGGGGTGGTCGATCGGCTGACCGAAGCCGACCGGCTTCTCGGTCTCGGGGGAGTCGTAGAACGTGGTGTCGGCGGCTTCGTTGACGGTGACCTTGTCGACCCGGTTGCACACCATCGCCGACACAATCGCCAGCAGCTCGGCGAAGCCCGGGCTCACACCGGACCCGAAGATCGTCGAGCCGCCCTTTTCGCAGGCTTCCAGTATCCGGTCGCGGCCATCGCCGAGGTTGTGCCCGGTGATGAAGGACGCCGTGGTCACCACGTTGACGCCCGCCGACAGGATGGCGACCAGCTCGTCGACGTTGATCCACATCGGGTTGTAGACCACGCAGTCAGGCTTGAGGGCGAGCAGCGCCTCCACGTCATTGGTGGCGGCGACCCCGAGCGGAGCGATGCCCACTAAGTCGCCGGCGTCGCGGCCGACCTTGTCTTTCGACCAGGCGTAACAGCCCACCAGTTCGAGCATGGGGTTGTCGGCGATCGATTTCAGCGAGCTCTTGCCCACGTTTCCGGTGTTCCACTGAACGACTCGATAGTTGTTTGGCACTCGCTCAGCATAGGGGTTCTTAGTGGGGCTTAGTAGGCGGATTCGGAAGCCAAAATCTCGGCCAGAAACGCGTCCGGCGGCGGCCGGTCCAGCCGGGCGTGCGCCCACCGGCGGATCCGTTCCCGGGTCTCGCGGGACTCGGTCGTCTCGGCGCCGACGATCACCACCGTCGCGGCCCAATCGTGATCCCAAGCCGCCGATTCGGTCATCGGTCGCTGCTGCGCGTCGACGAGGGGGAGCAGCGCGCGGCCATCGCCATCCAGCTCACCGGCACCGCTGATGGTCCCCGACCGCAGTCGCACCTCGACGCCGGTGGCCGGGTCCGGTCCGACGATCGAGGCCCGCACCACCGCGCCGGCCGCCTCGACGGTCCAGTCGACGGTGTTCTCGCCCGCATCGAAGATGGCCGGGGGCACCGCGCTCCAGTTGATGGATGCGACCCCCCTGGCGATCGGCGACGCGCCCCGGGGGCCGGTGCCAGCACCCGCGGCCAGCGCGTAATCGTCACGGCTTGCCGGGGTCAACACGATGCTCGAATCATCAAGAGCCGCAAGTAGTTCCGCCCACGCGGTGTCGTCGACGCCGATCTCGTCGGCCAGCCCGGCGGCCGCGCGTACCAGGTTCGCGATCCGCGCATCGTCACTGCGGATATGGGTGAACAAGCCCGCGGCGTGCGGAGCCAGCAGCCCGGTCACCTCCGAATCCAGCGTGTCATCGCTGAAGAAGCTCTGCGCACCGACGGTCAGCAGCGCAACCTCGACGTCGAGCAGGGCGCGGTCCAGGCCGGCGATGCCGTCTCGCTGACTGGCCGGCCACCATCGCCGCAGCCAATGGCCGAGGGCCAGCCGGCGCAGCGGGTCAACCGATCCCGCAACGATGTCGACACCGGCGAGCTCGATGCTGGTAGCGCCGTCCACCGCGTCCGCGGCAGCAGCCAGCGCGACGTGTCCGGCTTCACCGAAGACACGCCAAAGCCAGTCGGCGCGCGACAAATCGGTGAAGGTGATCTGGGCTCGCCCATCGCCGGGTGGATCGTCGACGGTCCAGGACAGCACGGCGCCACTGACTTCCAGCACCGCGGCCAGCGGCGACTCGGCGCTGGCGGGCCCCACACTCCAGAGGCCGGAATCGGCAACCAGTCTCATCCGGCCACCTGCAATTCGAGCATCGCCTTGATCCGTTGCCGGTGATCGAGGCACACCGACCGCGCGACCCCCTCCAGCAGCGACCGCATCTCGTCGACGTCGTCGCACGGCTCCTGCCAGACGTCGCGACCGTGCAGGCGAGCCCAGAGCCGGCTCAGGTAGGGCGGGGCATACGCCGCCAGGTCATCGACCACTTGCCGTTGCCGCGGATGAATCGGACCGCCCTCAACGAGATAGCGCCGGGCGTGCAGCACATACGCCTCCTTGCGCAGCCGCGCCTGGATCTGCGCTGCCAGCGCGTAACGGCTCTCGACCGATCGGTCCAGTGGCGCCAGCTCGACCGCGACCTCGATACCGGCCACCAGCGTGGCTTGCTTGTCCTCGGAGAGCAGGCCCCACGGCGCACAGGCCCGGTCGACTTCCTCTTCGCAGAGCAATGGGATATCGGGCAAGGCGTCGCGGTCCAGGGCGCGGCGCAGCGTCGCGCGGACCCGGTCCACCACGCTGCGGTCCAGTGGTCGATCGCTATCGGCGCCGCCCGCGATCCGCGGGGCACGTTGCGGCACAACCGAACTCAATCCCAGCTCGACGATCGACCAGGGTAGCTCCGCCGATTCTGGCCCGTCCGAGCGGGCCAGGGCACCCAGGTTGTACGGGGTGGTGTCGCTGATCATGGCTAACCAGACCCGCTGCCGGGCCGCCGCGGCGCGATGGCCCTGAGCGGGCCCGAGCACGGTGCCGAGCTCGGCCAGGAACGGACCTGTCGCCGTCGCCGAGGCCCGCACGTCACGCCAACTGCGGTCAAGCTGATCGCTCAGGGTGGCGACGACATCCTGACTGGCCACATATCGGTGCAAGACTTCGATCGCGGTGCGGTCACGGCCCTGGTGAATCTCGCGGAGCACGGTGGCTGCCGTCTGGTGATCGTCCGGCGCCGGTGGGCCTTTACTCACCGCGAGCTCGAAGCACACGGGGAAGTAGAGCTCCTGGGCGTTTCCGGTGCGGATCCGCTGTCTGCGGCGCTCGAGTTTGAGAACCGCGAACCATGCTGCAGCGGAGCGCAATTCGGATGCGCTGCCGACGATCAGATCGTGCATCGCCGCGGCGGTAGCCGAAGCGACCACCGGGGCCGAATACTGCGGGTTGGACCGCAAGCGCAGCACCAACGGATCGATGATGCGTTTGACGGTTCGGGTCAACGGCCCGCCGTCGTCGCTGCTGAGCACCTCGACTTCGGGCCCGAGCGCCCGCCACGCCGCGTCGATCACCGACCGGCGTGGATGGCCTGCCGCCACGGGGGTGGCCAGCTGCGGGTCCGCGCTCATCAGCACAGGATAGGGGCATTCCAGGGATACCGGCAGCCAAAAAGTTGGGTTCGGTAGCCGACCGGTACCGAGAGCCTGGACGTATGAAGAAGCTGATCACATTGCTGGGCCGCCTGGTGTTCTGGCGGCGTCCGGGCGCCGAAGGACGCACCGTCGGCGTCGGCACCGTGCGCAGGGTCGCCGGCCAACGGCAGGTTTTCATCGAAGTCGTGGCCGTGTCGGGCGAGACATTCATCGGCAAACTGGCACGCTGTGCGGACGGTCCGGACGTGTCGATACTGCGGCCGGGGCTGGTCGTTCTGGTGGCGTTCGATCCCGCTGCCCGCGAGCAGCTTTCGCTGCCCGACGACGTGTTGGCTGTCCACGCGTCGTGGCTGGCCGCGGTCTGAGTGCTAGCGTGCGCCGTCGACCGCGAAGGTGATCAGCGCACCCCAATACAGCGGGCTGGCCGTGACATCTCCATCGCGCCAGCGCCGCATCTGCTCGCGCTGCCATTGATTCACCGCGCACCCCGCCTCGGCGGCTTCGTGGGCGTGATCGACGGCGACGACCGCGTCGGCCATCGGGTCGGCCCGGTCGCCGTCCGTAGCGGCGAATTGACGGTAGGCGGCCGTCGTGGGCAGCGACCACAGCGTGGCGGTCACCAACTGTGCGCCGCCCAGAATCATCGCGGCCACCAGGCCGGTCGCCTCGTCGAATCGATAGTCGCCGCCCGATCCGCAGGCCAGCAGGGCTACCCGGGGCGGCATCGGCAGCCGCAGCGACATCAGGTCCGACGCGGTCAGTGGACGGTGGTCGCCGATGGTGTCGGCGTCGCCGTGGGTCGCCGCCGTACAAGACAGATGCAGGGCCGCGCTATCCGCCTGGGCGACGTGATCGGCTTGGGCGTCAGCAGAACTCGCGTGGCCGACGTAGAACAACCTGCTCGGGGTGTGCGCCAGCATCGTCGCCAGCCAGCTGCGGTCGGCATCCTGACGGCGGAACAGTTCGACCGCGCCGTCGACACTCGGCAGCACCGGTCGACGCGTCATCAGCTCCGCAAAGTGCTGTGCCAACTGCGTTTCCGCTGACGGTCTGCCGAGCACCGACCCGAGCGCGGAGTCGGGGCGCTGCCCGGGCACGCGAGGGTCGAGGACCAGGACTGGCGGACCGCCGTGGCGGGTGTCCCATTCGGCCGGTGTGCGCGGTGCGTGCACGATGTTCGCCGGTACCGCCATCAGCACGTCGACCAGCTCCATCAGCCGATGGCCGTCGGTGTGGTCGCTGATATTCGTGAGTTGCCAGGGGATCCGGGCGGCCACCCGACCGCTGGCCGTAATGGCGTCCTGGCGGGCGCGTATCAATTCCTCTTTGCTCGGCCCCGATTTCGGCACCGCCAGCAGCCCCCAGGGGACCCGGGCCAGACGGGCGCTGGGGGCCACGAACAGCGTTGCGCGCGGCGAGGTCACGCACTCCAATAACAGCTGCCAGCCGGGGGTGCCGATCAGCAGCACACCCAGGATGTAGGCGACCGTGAGTTCGGTGTCGGGCGCCGCGAAAGGGCCGGTGGCCAAGGCCCGCTCGATGGCGTCGCGCCTGCTCTCGTCGCCGTGTGGCTCGGGTATGGCGTCGGTCAGCTCTTCGGTGGCCGCCAGCAGGATTGGTTCCTCCACCAACCAGGTGACGGTCCGCGACGGCTGCCCGACGATCCGCAGACTGGCGTAGGTGACGATCCCGACATCGGCATACCGCAGGACAAGAGTGAGCCGGTCCGCTTCGCTCATGGCCAGGTCGACCAAGCGGGTTCGGCAGCGGTGACGTCGCGGCCGTAGCGCTGCAGCGCCAGTGCGCGATAGTGACTCATGATCGCCGGGCTGTCGGGCTGCATCTGTAACGGCGGCAACGGGCCGAGCCGCGTGAGCGAACGCCGGGCGCCAGCGGGCGGCCCGGCAGCGGCCAGCGCCGTGGCCGGTTCCGGGTCGGTGTCGACGAGCACCGTCGCGGTGCCCGTCGATGCCCATTCGCCGATTGCCGGCCGCTGCGGATCCGTGTCGAAAGTGCCACGCGCGCTGTGATATTCGACGAGCTCACTGATCAGCGCGGTGTTCTCCCACTCCCATGCCACGGCAAACGCGCCGGCCAGAATCGGCGCCGAGATGCTGGTTGCCCAGCGCGATCTCGCGTCGGCGTCGGCGATCGAAAACCGCACCGAATCGACTGCCAGCGCGGCCGGCACCTTGAGTTCGGCGGCCTGTTCGAGTTTGGTCATCGCGCGCCAGTATTCGGGGGTGCCTACCTCGCCGTGCAGGATGCCGAGTCCCTCGGCCTGCCGCGCCTCGGTTTCCTCCAAGGTTTCGTCGGGATCGCCCGAGCTGTCGAAACCGAGGTCCGCCAAAGCATCCGCACGCCATACGGTGCCAAGGTGATTGTCGAGCTGGGCGTACTGCAGCCAACTGCTGCGCGGCGACGAGTCGAGTAGTTCGCGGGCCTGGGCGATCAGCTCGACAGCGTCGGCAAACCGGCTCCAGAAGATTGCTATCCAGCTGCGCTGCAACAAGATGCGATGCAAGTGCAGGGGCTTTCCCAACTCCCGCCAGTGCCGTTCGGCATGCGCCCAACACTCGTCGGCAGCTTCCAGTGCGCCAGATGCCAGCCGGGTAAGTCCCATGTACAGCCAGCACCGGGCGGCGTCGTGGGCCCGCTCATATCGAGCGATGACGGGTTGGGCCTCGGAGACCAGCTGCTCGGTCGTGGTGTGGTCGCCCACCGACCAGCAGGCCGCCGCACGTTCCAATTGTGTTCTGGCGTTTGCCAACTCCCAGTGCCGGGCCTGCGCCCTGGCTCCGGCGCGACGCAGCCAGGGTTCGGCTTCGGTCAGCCGCCCGGTCTCGACGCAGAATCTGCCGTAGGCCGTGGCCGCGGCCACCCGTAGTTGGTCGTCGAATTCGGTGTCGTCGAGGCTGTCGAGGGCATCGAGCACCCGCTCCCACAACGAAACCGACCGCAGGTGCAGGTCGTCGTCGCACAGCGCGGACGCGCACAGTACCTGCGCGTGGATGATCAGGCGAGCGTGCTCGTCGGCCAGTTCGGGAAACGCGTCGTCGGCCGCGCTCAACTCGGCCAGCCCCGTCTCGGCGCCTTCGTGATCGCCCTGCGCCGCGGCCAGGCCGGTGTGCAGGAACTGGGCTCGCCGCAAATAGCGACGGCTCATGTGCGCGACGTCGGTGTCCGACATCGTCACCTGGCCGGCCGCTTCCGGCATGGAGCCGGCCGCAATCCCGGAGTAGATCGCCAGACAGTCGCGGATGCGCCGGATGCACTCGTGCACTCCGTCATTCGCGCCTCGAGCGAGGTAGATGTCGCCCAGCTGGGCGAAGACTTCCAGGATCAGGTCGTCGCGATCCTCCCGCTCGATCGCGGGCACCAGGGACAGCAAGAGGTCCCGGGCGCCGGTCTCGTCGGCGACCAGTGCCAGGCGGCGGGCCCGCTCTAATTCGCCGGAGATCGACACGGCTGCATCATAAGTCCCTTTGCCGGGGGTCGGCTCCGGACAGCCCGGTGCGGCGGACGTGTGAGTGAAGCACGTCCGCCGCCCGGAGTGAGACCGATTAACCGCACGTCACCTTGATACTGAAGTCCTTGGTGATCATTCCGGCCATCGGGTTCTTCAGGTCGGCGCCCTGCGCCTGACCGGTGATGGTGTAGGTCTTGCCGTCCACCACTACGTTGGCCGACCCGACATTCGCACCCATGTTGCTGGCAACCGACAAGGCGTTGCCGTCGACCACAAGTGCCAACGACTGGACCTTCGGAGTCGCTTCGTCGGTCATCACCACGGCCAGCGCCTGCTGCTGACCACCGGTGGACCCGCTACCGATGTCGATCTTGCCGCCCTGCTTGACGCAAGTCACCGAAGCCGGGTTGACGCCCGCCAAGTCGGTGCCGCCGACCTTGATCTGAGCACCGCTCCCGGTGGCGACGCTAGGGGCGGTACTCGATGCCGGGCTGGCCGTGTGGCCGCCGCTCGAGCAGCCCACCACCGCCGAGGCGATGCCGAGAGTTCCGATCGCTCCCACGAGAAGACGCTTCACTGGTGTTCCTTCCTTAATGCGCCGCCCCGTTGGCGTCGTCATGGGAGCAAGTACAGAACGCCGGAGTTGCTACCGATCCCAATTTTTGGGTGCAACCGGTAGGCTGCGTCGACGTGGCCCGGTGAAGGGAGACATCTGATGGCCGGCGTGAATTGGCTGGAAAAGCCTGAGGTACACGACTTTCCGGCAGCGGCCGAATACCTTGCTTTGCTCGCGGACCCGTCCACCGTCAAAAAGCTGACCAAGCGATTGCGCTCGGGCAGTGTCGAACACAAGAAGGCCAAAGACATTCTCCGGGCGGCGCGGCTGAGTCTGCTGCCCGCCGACAACCCGCACGTCGCGACCGATCTCGCGAAGATCGAAAAGGGACAACCGCTCTCGCCCATCCTGCTGGTGCGCGGCGACATCGTGACCGGTGTTCCGCTCCAGATCGCCGACGGCTACCACCGCGTCTGCGCGAGCTATCACACCGACGAGAACACCCCCATACCGGTTGTGCTGGCGACACTGAACCGCGGCAAGTAGGACGGCCGGCACCCGGCAGATCGGCCCACCGGGCGCAGTGCTTGAGTGTGTCATTGTGATTGAGATCCAGGCCTTGAAAACAGGGACAGCGTCGGTGCGGGTGTTGACCCTCTCGTCGGGGCGCGTCAATGCCCTCGATGTGGAAGTGCTGGAAGAACTGGCCGGCTCGGTTCGTGAGCTGCAGGATTCGGGCAACGGTCCGCTGGTTATCACCGGCGCCGGCCGGGTGTTCAGTGCCGGGGTCGACCTCAACCGCGTGGTGGACGGCGGTCGCGACTACACCGACCGGCTGGTTCCGGCGCTGTCTGACGCCTTCGACGCGTTGTTCTGCTTTCCCTGGCCGACGGTGGCCGCCATCAACGGTGCCGCCATCGCGGGCGGATGTGTGCTGGCGTGTGCCTGTGATCGCCGCCTGATCAGTCCCGATGCGGGGATCGGAGCGGCCGAGGTTCGCGTCGGTGTCTCGTTCCCGGTCGCCGCGCTGGAAGTGATGCGTTACGCCTGCGGAGACCACGCCGAGGAAGTGCTGCTGGGCGGACGCACCTTCAAAGGGGCCGACGCCATCACCCGCGGGCTTGCCCACCGCGTCGTCGCCGACGATCTGGTTGAGGCGGCGGTCGCGGAGGCCTCAGATCTCGGCGGCATCCCGGTCGAGGCGTATCGCGATACGAAGGCCCAACTGCGGGCCCCGGCCGTGGCGCGGATCCGCCAGGGTGGCCCTACTGATGCCGAAGTCCGCCAGCTGTGGGGCGCAGACGAAACGCAGCAGCGCATCGCTGCCTACGTCGAGAGTCTTCGACGCCGGGACTGATCACTCCTCGAGCGCGACGCCGCCGCGGGTGCGCCGGCGCATGCGGTGCGAGCCCTTGCCCGTCGGACGGCGGTTACGCAATCCGCTCTGGGGTTCCTCGGTGTCCTCGGTGTCCTCGGTGTCATCGGTCTCGTCGGTGGACTCGGCGTCCGTCGGCTCTTCGGTTGAGGGCGCTGACTCTTCCTCTTCCTCGGCGCTTTCGGCGGTGGCCTCGACGGGCTCTTCCGCCTGTTCTTCGGCTTCGGTTTCTTCGGCCGTGACGGTCTCGGCATCCTCGGTTTCCGCGTCGTTCGCGGTGTCCGTGGCTTCCTCAGCCTCGTCCTCGTCGTCCTTCTTGCGGCCCTGACGACGCTGTTTGGCCTTCTTGGCCTTGATCGGCTTCGGCGGGGGCGGCGGCAATTCGGCGACAAACGACAGGTAGAACGCGAAAAATCCGAGGAGGCCAATCGCCGCGGCGGCGCCGTAGATCCCGAACAAATACTGTCCGGCAGTGTCCAGGCTGAGCCAGATCTCGCTGATCGCGGTGCCGATGATCAGCACCCCGGCCAGCACATGGGCCACGATCGACCAAAACCTGATCGACAGGGCCATCTGTGGGGTGCCCAGCTCCGGCTTGCGAGTCCGTTGCAGGGTAAACACCACCGGCAGCGCGGCCAGGGCGATCAACGCCCCCGCAGCTATCCGACCCGCCATCCCCAGTCCGCGCGGCGTGTCGCCCAGCAGCTCGGACCAGCGCGGCAGCACACAGAGGAAATAGAGGACGCCGGCACTGATCGAAAACAACAAGTGCCAAGGTATGGCGACCTTGCGCCCCATACGCCTCCTCATGGTGGTGAGCCCACGCCAGCCTAAACGCCGAGTGCACCCGATTTGCGGAGGATGCGGGATTTGAACCCGCGAGGGCGTTAACCCAACCCGCGTTCCAGGCGAGCGCCATAGGCCACTAGGCGAATCCTCCGTGGCCATGGTAGCCGCTGGGTCAACGGGGAATGTCCCGCGGCCGTCACCGTCTGATGCGAGCCAGGTATTACACTCGCGATGGACCCCGCGCGGCGTCTATCCTGTGAACTCCCCCAGGGCCGGAAGGCAGCAAGGGTCAATGGGCTCTGTCGGGTGCGCGGGGTCCCCTATGTCGAGGCCGTGCAACCAGTGCGTACGCCGCAAGCCGGCCCATTCTCAGGCGTTCGACAGCGAAAGGCCCTTGAGCAAGCATGGTGGCGTTCGATTCCCTCAGCCCCGAAGAGCTCACCGCACTGCACGCGCGCAACCAGCAGAATTATGCGGAGCTGCAGGCCAAGAAGCTGCACTTGGATCTGACCCGGGGCAAACCGGCCCCGGAGCAGCTCGACTTGTCCAACCAGCTGCTGAGCATGCCCGGTGATGACTTCCGCGATGCCGAGGGCACGGACACCCGCAACTACGGCGGCCTGCACGGCCTGCCCGGGCTGCGGACCGTCTTCGGCGAGCTGCTCGGCATCCCGGTGCCCAACCTGATCGCCGGGAACAACTCCAGCCTGGAGCTGATGCACGACCTCGTTGTCTTCTCGATGCTGTACGGCGGCGTCGATTCGCAACGGCCCTGGAAGGACGAGCCCAGCGTCAAGTTCCTGTGCCCCGCTCCCGGCTATGACCGGCACTTCGCCATCACCGAGACCATGGGCATCGAGATGATCCTGATCCCGATGCGCGACGACGGCCCGGACGTCGACCTGATCGAGGAGCTCGTCGCCGTCGACCCCGCGATCAAGGGGATGTGGACGGTGCCGGTGTTCGGCAACCCCACCGGGGTGACGTATTCCTGGGAAACCGTTCGCCGGCTGGTCCAGATGCGGACGGCGGCACCCGACTTCCGGCTGTTCTGGGACAACGCCTACGCGGTGCACACCCTGACCCACGACTTCCTGCGCCAGATCGACATACTCGGGCTGGCCGCCACGGCCGGCAACCCGAACCGGCCTTACGTCTTCGCGTCCACCTCGAAGATCACCTTCGCCGGCTCCGGTGTCAGTTTCCTGGGCGGATCGCTGGGCAACGTCGCCTGGTACCTGCAATACGCGGGCAAGAAGTCGATCGGCCCGGACAAGATCAACCAGCTGCGGCACCTGCGCTTCTTCGGCGACGCCGACGGCGTCCGGCTGCAGATGCAGCGCCATCAGCAGATCCTGGCGCCGAAATTCGCACTGACGCTGGAAATCCTCGAGCAGCGGCTGGGCGACTCCAAGATCGCGTCGTGGACCGAGCCCAAGGGCGGCTACTTCATCAGCCTCGACGTGTCGCCCGGCACGGCGCGCCGGACCGTGGCACTGGCCAAGGATGCCGGTATCGCGGTCACCGAAGCGGGTGCGACGTTCCCGTACCGCAAGGATCCGGAGGACAAGAACATCCGGATCGCGCCCACCTTCCCGTCGCTGCCGGACCTGCGCGACGCGGTCGACGGCCTGGCGACCTGCGCGCTGCTGGCGGCGTCGGAGTCGCGGCTGGGCGCCCCGGCTCCGAGTGTGAACTGAGGGCGTTGACCGTGCTGTGGGGGCGCCACGTGTGCGCTGAGGGCGCGACATCCGACAAAACCCCGCCCTACCCGCACACTCGAAGCCGCTGATGCACTTCCGACGCTTGCCGTGCCCGCAGCGTCGTCGCACGGCGCCGGTAGCCTGCTGACCGTGGCTCTCTACCGCAAGTACCGACCGGCAACCTTCGCCGAGGTGGTGGGGCAGGAGCACGTCACCGAGCCGCTGTCCATTGCCCTGGAAGCCGGCCGGATCAACCACGCGTACCTGTTCTCCGGGCCGCGCGGCTGTGGCAAGACCTCGTCCGCGCGCATCCTGGCCCGGTCGCTGAACTGTGAGCAGGGACCGACGGCCACCCCATGCGGGGTGTGCGACTCGTGCCAGGGGCTGGCGCCGAACGCGCCCGGCACCATCGACGTAGTCGAGCTCGACGCCGCCAGCCACGGTGGCGTGGACGACACCCGCGAGCTGCGCGACCGGGCGTTCTACGCGCCGGCGCAGTCGCGCTACCGAGTGTTCATCATCGACGAGGCGCACATGGTGACCACGGCGGGGTTCAACGCACTGCTCAAGATCGTCGAGGAACCGCCCGAGCACCTCATCTTCATCTTCGCCACCACCGAACCGGAGAAGGTGCTGCCGACGATCCGATCGCGCACCCATCACTACCCGTTCCGGTTGTTGCCGCCCAAGACCATGCGTTCGCTGATCGGACGGATCTGCGAACAAGAAGGCGTCGTCGTCGACGAGGCGGTGTACCCGCTGGTGATCCGGGCCGGCGGCGGTTCGCCCCGCGACACGTTGTCGGTGCTGGACCAGTTGGTGGCCGGCTCCGAGGACGGTCCGGACGGTCCGCGCGTGACCTACCCGCGGGCGCTGGGCCTGCTGGGCGCCACCGACGTAGCGCTGATCGACGACGCCGTCGACGCGTTGGCGGCCGGGGATGCGGCGGCGATGTTCGGCGCGGTTGAATCGGTGATCGACGCCGGCCACGACCCACGGCGCTTCGCCACCGACCTGTTGGAGAGATTCCGCGATCTCCTTGTTCTGCAAGCAGTTCCGGATGCGGTGAGCCGCGGCGTGGTGGATGCGCCAGAGGATGTGCTGGATCGCATGCGCGATCAAGCGGCCCGAATCGGCGCGGCGACGCTGACCCGGTACGCCGAGGTGGTGCAGGCCGGGTTGGGGGAGATGCGCGGAGCGACGGCGCCACGGCTGCTGCTCGAGGTGGTCTGTGCGCGCCTGCTGCTGCCCTCGGCCAGCGACACCGAATCGGCTCTGCTGCAGCGCATCGAGCGCATCGAGACCCGGCTGACGATGTCCATCCCCGCCGCCGAGGCCGCGCCGGTAGCCGCAACGCCAGTGGCCCCAACGCCGGTGGCCGCCACGCCGCGCCCGGTAACCCGGCGGCCGGCACCGGCCGAACGACCGGCCGAGCCACCGGCAGAATCCGTCAGGCCCCGTCGGCAGGCCGCGGTGCCCGAGCCGGTGAGCGAACCGCCGCCCGAACCTGTGTCTACGGCTCCGCCGCCGCCCGCACCCGAGCCGGCGCCCGCACCCGAGCCGGCCGCCGAACCCGGGCCGGCCCCCGAACCACCCTCTGCCCCAGGCGAACTCAACGCGGCTGCGGTGCGCACCATGTGGCCGACGGTGCGCGACAAGGTGCGCCAGCGCAGCCGCACCACCGAAGTGATGCTGGCCGGCGCCACCGTTCGCGCGGTCGACGGCAACACGTTGGTTCTCACCCACGCGTCGGCGCCCCTGGCCAAACGGCTGTCCGAACAGCGCAACGCCGACGTCATCGCCGAGGCGCTCAAGGACGCGCTGGGCGTCAACTGGCGCGTGCGGTGTGAGGTAGGCGGACCAGCGCCCGCGGCGGCGGAACCGCCCGCTCGTGGGGCAGCGGCTCCGCCGCCTGCCGAGGAGGACCCCTCCGTAAACGCCTCTGCCGCTGCGGAATCCGCTCAGCGCGACGAGGAGGAACACATGCTTGCCGAGGCGGGCCGCAGCGATCCGTCGGCGCCGCGGCGCGACCCCGAAGAGGCCGCCCTCGAACTGTTGCAGAACGAGCTAGGCGCGCGCCGGATCGACGGCGGCTAGGCCGTCCACCACGGCCGCAGCGGCAGGCTGTCGGCGCCCCGCGGCTCAACATTGGCAGCCAGAATGTGATGGAGCTGAAGGTTGTTCTGCTCGAACGCAACTCGTGAAGCCGCCATGTACAAACCCCACACCTTGGCGACCGGCAGCGAGACCTCGGCGACGGCGGCGTCCCAGTGTTCGACGAGGTTGTGGCACCAGTCGCGCAGCGTCATCGCGTAGTGATGGCGGAAGTTCTCCGCATGCAGCACTTCGAAACCGCACTCCTGGACCTCGGTCAGGATCCGTCCCGAGCCGGTCAGCTCGGCGTCCGGGAAGACGTAACGGTCGGTGAAACCGCCCGCAAACGAGGTCTGCTTGTTGTCGTGGCGGGTGATGCAGTGGTTGAGCAGCAGACCGCCGGTGCGCAACTTCGACTTGAGCAACTCGAAGTAGGCCGGGTAGTTCTTGATTCCGATGTGCTCGGTCAGCCCGATCGAGGAGATGGCGTCGAAGTCCGCCTCGGGCATATCGCGGTAGTCGCAATGGCGCACCTCGGCGAGCGTGGCGAGCCCTTCGTCCTCGATCGCTGCGTGCGCCCACTTCGCCTGTTCGGCCGACAGGGTGGCGCCGATCGCCCGGATGCCGTGGCGGGCGGCGTAACGCACCATGCCACCCCAGCCGCAGCCCACGTCCAGCAGCCGGTCACCCGGTTGTAGCCGCAGCTTCTCGAAAATCAGCCGGTACTTGTTCTCCTGCGCCTCTTCCAGCGTCGCGTCGGCCTGCGGATAGACCGCGCAGGTGTAGGTCATCGACGGCCCGAGCACCCACTGGTAGAACCTGTTGGAAACGTCGTAGTGGTGGTGGATCGCCTCGGCGTCGCGAGCCTTGCTGTGCAGCATGCCATCTGTGATCCGGCGCCAGCGGGGCGGCGTTTCCTGCGGCGGCGGCGCGATAGGCACAAAATGTTCGACACCGATCGAGCGGACGACCTGGGCCAGCGTCCACGCCGATGGGCGCTTGAAATCCACCCGGTCGGCCAGCATCCTGAGCAGCTCGTAGGGATCGCCCGGATGCACGCCGTAGGTCTGCAGGTCGCCCGAGATGTACGCGCGGGCGATGCCGAGCTCGCCGGGCGCCGTCGCCAGATAGGTTGCGCCACGGGGTGAGCAGAGATCCAGGCCCAGCTCGGCGTCTTCGCTGCCGGCGCTGCTGCCGTCGTACGCGGTGAACTTGAGCGGGCAGCCCGCGGTGGCGGTGAAGATGGCCAACACCTCGGCCATGTTGAGCTTCCCCAATGTGGTGTGTTCGGGCTCTCGAGTCGTCGTCATCGCCGTTGCACCGCCTTTGCATAGAGATCGAGCAGACGACAGTCGGGATCGTAGGATTTCTTGACCGCTTTGTAGGCCTCGCCGCCGTAGAGCTGATCAAACTTTTCGCGGGTGTAGAAGGAGTCGGAATACAGGGACTTGTGTCCGCCGAGCTCACTGACCTTCGCCTCGATCGCCCGGTTGGTGATGCCGACGCTGTCACCGGCGGGCACCGACGACCAGAACCCGATGTTGACGAAGGTGCGGTCCGCCGGTATCGGATATAGCGGCCAGCCCCCGTGATCGCGAAGTCGCAACGGGCACAACCAGATCGGTGTGATCGGCACGTTGTCCAGAAACCACTCCAAGAATTCGGCGGACCGCCTGATCGGCACCTCGATGTCCTGGACCACCCGTTCGCGTGCCGGCCGCCCTTTGCGTGTTTCGATCCTGTCGGACGCCCCGAAGCGGCGATCCACGGCGACGAGCTTGGAGTAGATGCTGCTGCGTCGGTAGCGGCGCGGCCACCAGCGCCGCAGCCGCGGGTTTTGCATGCCGAATGCGCGTGAGCACCAGAACCAATCGGTGTCCCAGCGCCAGAGGTAGTCGTGCATGGTCAGCCGGTCGTCTTTGCTGTTTTCCGCGCCGGCGGAGTCGTGCTGAATCGACCGGTAGTAGATGTTCTTGCCGGTGTAGTCGCTGACCGGTCCCGGGGTCTTGGTTCGTCTACCGACGCAGAGGTAGCTTTCGTCGCGGCTGAAGACCACGCCGTCGAGATAGTCGACCGGGGTGCCACCCTGGCCGCCGGTGTCGATGATGCGGTCGGCTGCCGCGACCATTTCGGACAACGAATGAAATCGTATGTGCCGCAACGCCACAAACGGAGTAGTGGGCTCCAGCTCGATCCGCAGTCTCGTTGAATAACCCAGCGTCCCATAGGAATTGGGGAAAGTCCGGAACAGGTCGGAGTGCTGGGTACGAGACGTGGTGAGCAGTTCGCCGGCGCCGGTGAGAATGTCCATTTCCTGCACCGATTCGTGTGGCAAACCGTTGCGGAACGACGCCGACTCGATACCCAAGCCACTGACCGCACCGCCGAGGGTAATGGATTTGAGCTGCGGGACTACCAACGGCGAAAGACCATAAGGAAGGGTCGCCGCCACCAAATCCTCGTAGGTGCACATGCCGGCCACATCGGCGGTGCGGGTTTCCGGATCGACACCGAGGACACCGGTCAGTCCCGAGGTATCCAGGCCACGCGCGTCGCGTTTAGTGCGGGCGCGGAACAGGTTTGAGGTGGGCTTGGCCAGGCGCACCGCCGACGTTGCGGGGATGGATCGATAACTTGCCATCAACCGATCAACGCCCGACGTGTGAGCGGAGAGTGCAGAACCTGAGCCTGGCACCACATATACCCTAGTCTTCGACAACACCCCGTGCATCCGCGTGCGGGCGGTATCACAACAGAGGAGTCGCGCCCGATGGCACAGGTCAGCGCAGCCAGCACGATCTTGCTCAACGTCGAGCCCGCGGCCACATTCGCCGCGGTGGCGGACTATCAGAACGTCCGCCCGAAGATCCTGTCTCCGCAGTACAGCGAGTACCAGGTGCTGCAGGGCGGGCAAGGCCAGGGCACCGTGGTCAAGTGGAAGCTGCAGGCCACCAAATCGCGTAGCCGCGATGTGCAGGCCAACGTCGACGTCGCTGGTCACACCGTCATCGAGAAGGACGCGAATTCGTCGATGGTCACCAACTGGACGGTGGCTCCGGCGGGTCCCGGATCCAGCGTGACCGTGAAGACCAGCTGGACGGGCGCCGGCGGTGTCAAGGGTTTTTTCGAAAGGACCTTTGCGCCGTTGGGGCTGAAGAAAATTCAGGGCGAGGTGCTCTCCAACCTGAAGAAGGAACTCGAAGGCTAGGCCTCAGCGCTGCGTCACCCGGGTTTGCAAGAACAGCTCGAGTTGTTCGCCATACGCTTGCAGCGAATCGGCGGTCAGCATCTCAAGATGCGTGCTGTCGACCGAGTACGTGGCGACTTCCCCGGCGACATAAGGCCGCCAGATTCGTTGCTGGGACCGGGCCGCCCGTCCGGTTCGCAGTCCCCGCCACCGTGACTTCGGTCGGGGGCCGCCACCGTTCTCGTTTCGACCGCGGGCCGCGGCGAAGATGACCATGTCGCCGTCGAACACACCAGGCACGTGTTCGGCCAGACGCAGCTGGTTTGCCTTGACGCTCTGCGCCATGAACTCCAGCAGCTGCTGGGGGGGAAGCGGGAAGGCAAACTCCAGCGCCCCCTGCTGATGAACGAGTTCTTCGGCCTGCCGGTAGGTGAGGGGCCCCGACTGTACGGGGATGTCGATGCGGTTGGTCCGCAAGATGTGTTCCAGGATGTGGCTTTCGTCCAACGTCTGGGTCTTTGCGACGGCCCGGCTGGCGCTCAGTTTTGCGATGAACTTGTGGGCACTGAATACCGGGTCAAGCAGTACCAGGCTTTGCACCACGCATCCGCGCCGCTGGAGCTCAATGGCGAGTTCGTGGGCCACGACGCCCCCGAACGACCAGCCGAGAATCTTGTAGGGCCCGTCGGGATATAGGGCTTGGATCCGGTCTGCGTAGTTCGCCGCCATCTGACGAATCGAGGCCGGCTCCTGTTCGTCGTCGTGCGGGATTTGGTTGATCCCGATGATCGGGCAATTCAGATAGTTGCCCAGGGCCCGATACGACCAGCTAAGTCCGAGGCCGTCGTGGATGCAGCACAACGGAACGCCGGTGCCCTCCTGGAAGACCTCGACCGGGATGACCTCCGCGGTGCTGTCCTGCTTGCCCAACTGCTCGCTCAGGCTTCGGACGGACGGGGCATAGAACATGGTGCGTACCGGAAGGTGAATATCGAGGGCCGCGTTGAGCGCGGCGATCACCCGCATTGCGGATAGCGAATCGCCGCCGAGGTCGAAGAACGAATCGTCCACCCCGACGCGCTCTATGCCCAGCACTTGTGCGTAGATGCCGGCGATGACCTGCTCGGTCTCGGTGTGCGGGGCCTGGAACGGTGTGGCGGCGAATACCGGTGCCGGTAGCGCCTTGGTGTCGATCTTGCCCGAGGAGGTCAACGGGAACTCGTCGAGCACCACAATCTGCGCCGGCACCATGTATTCGGGTAATTGCGCGCTTAACCGCTGGCGGACGGCGCTGATCTCCATGTTGGTGTTCGGGTTGTTGGCGTGGGTCGTGCGTTGGTGGGCTGCGGCGCTGGGCCGATAGAGGTCGGTCAGCGGGGGGCCGGGCTCGGTGGTGGTGAGGAAGACGGCGTCCAGGGTGCCGGGCTCGGCACCCCAGGTGACGGCGACGTGGTATCCGGCGTTTTCGCCGAGGCGGTGCAGCTGTTCGGGGGTGACGGCGTCGGGGGTTGCCGTGGGTTGGGCGAGCGCGTCGGTCAGTGGCAGCCCGTCGGCCAGCGCGTGCTCGATGCGGACGTCGGTGGATAGTCCGGCGCGGGGGATCTCGGTGATGCGGACCGCGGTGGGGCGTTGCGAGGCCAAGCGTGCGTGCAGCCCGAGCAGGCCTGCGAATTCGGGCCACGTCCAGGTGGGCGCGGCGGCCACGGAGCGTACCGGCGCGGGGGTTTTGCGGATGACGATGTCGTAGCGGTACCGGTTGAGTTCGTTGTCGGCGAACCCGCGTTTGACTTGGATGTCGAGTCCCGCCGCGGACGCGTGGCCGGCGGCCCAGGTAGCGAAGAAGTCGGGCGCCAGCAGTAGTTCGGGTTCGCTGACCACGGCGCGGTGGGCCCGTTGGCGGATCTCGGCGGCGTCGGCGGTGGTGGTGCGGGCGAGTGCGACTCCGGTTTGGAACGCGTGCTGCAGGGCGTGGTTACGGATGTCGCCGATGAACAGTGCGCCGCCGGGAGCGAGCAGCTCCATGGCGCTGTCGATGAGGTCGGTCAGGTATCCGCTGTTGGGGAAGTACTGGGCGACCGAGTTGACAATGATGGTGTCGAAGTAGCCCTGCGGCAGTGCCTCGGTGACGTGAGCGGGCCGGGCCAGCAGCTGGACCCGCTCCCGCCAGGGCACCTGCAGCCGCTCCAGCGAACCGGCGAGGTTGTCGATGGCCACCGCCGACATGTCCGTGGCGACATAACGCTCACAATGCGGGGCGATCTGCGACAGCAGTAGCCCCGAACCGGCGCCGATCTCCAGCACTCGCCTGGGTCGCAGCGCCATGATCCGGTCCACCGTGGCCGCGCGCCACTCGAACATCTCCTCGAGCGGAATCGGATCACCGGTGTAGCTGCTGTTCCAGCCGCGGAAATCCATGCCGAATTCCGGCACGCCGCCCTGACCGTCGTACAGCTCGTCGTACACGTGTTGCCACTGCCCGACGATTTCGGCGTTGTGGTCTGCGGTGGTGGCGCGCCCCAGGGTGAGGTAGGCGATGAGGTGATCGCCGGCGTTGCTGTGGTGCACCGTGGTGACGGCCTGGGTGACCTGCGGGGCGGCCAGCAGGGCGCTGTCGATTTCGCCGAGTTCGATGCGATAGCCGCGGATCTTGACCTGCTCGTCGGCGCGCCCGACATACCGCAGCTGCCCATCGGAGCCCCAGGACACCAGATCCCCGGTGCGATACATCCGTGTCCCTGCCTCGCCGAACGGACACGCCAGGAACCGCGATGCCGTCAGATCCGGCCGGCGCACATATCCACCGGCCAACCCCGCGCCGGCCACATACAACTCGCCAACCACCCCGGCCGGCACAGGACGCAGCCACTTGTCCAGCACGAAAAACGCGAGATGCCCCAGCGGCCCGCCGATCGGGCTGACATTGCTCTCGGCGTCGCCGTCGACGAGCTCCCGGAACGAGGCGTGCACGGTCGTCTCGGTGATGCCATACATATTGATCAGCCGCGGCGATCCCGGATGATTCTGCAGCCAAGGCCGAAGACGTTGCGGCTCAAGGGCTTCACCGCCAAATACCACCGTCTGAAGCGTCAGCTGTTGGGCCAGCTCGGGCTGAAGGGTGTCCGCGGTTTGCAGTGCGTAGAACGCCGTGGGTGTACGGCTCAGCACGCCGACGCGCTCGGCGACCAGCAGCGCGTGGAAGTCCTCGGGGGAACGGGCCACCGATTCGGGCACCACCACCAGCCGCCCGCCGGACAGCAGCGCACCCCAGATCTCCCACACCGAGAAGTCGAAGGCCAGCGAATGACACTGTGTCCATACCTGTTTCGCCTCAATTTCGTCCTCCAGCGAGTGCAGCAGCTGGGTGACGTTGCGGTGCGGGACGGCCACACCTTTGGGTGTGCCGGTGGTGCCCGACGTGTAGATGATGTAAGCGATGTCATCGGCGGCCGGCATTGGTGGTGCGGTGCACGGGCAGCCGGGGATGCGGGGGTCATCGACCGTGATGACCGCCAGGTCGTACCCGTCGAGCCGGTCGGACAGCGCGGCGGTGGTGATCGCGACGACCGGCCTGGCATCGGCAACCATGAATCCGATCCTTGTGTCGGGGTGGGCCGGGTCGATTGCCAGGTAGGCCGCCCCGGTCTTCAGCACCGCCAGGATCGCGATGATCGCCTCGGCGGACTGCGTAAACAGCAGCGCCACACACTGTCCCGGGCCCGCCCCGTGCGCGGCCAGCAGGTGCGCCAGCCGGTTGGCGTCCTCCTCGAGTTCCCGATAGGTCATCGACAAGCCGGCGAAGGTCACGGCCAGCGCCTGCGGTGTACGCGCCACTTGCTCTGCCCACCGCACCGGGATCGCCGCCGCCGGGTATGCGGGCTGACTCAATGCCTTCCGGTTGCCCCATTGATCCAGCCGCGTGTACTCGTCGGGTTCGAGGAGATCCGCCGACGACAGTCGGCGGTTGGGGTCGGTGGTCACGGCCACCAGCACGCGTTGCAGCCGCTCGATCAGGCTGCGAATGCTGGCCGCGTCGAACACGTCGGTGCGATACTCGACCGTCCCACCGATCCCGGCGGGCGCACCGGTGTCGCTCCAGTGCTCGGCGAGGTGGAACACCAAATCCATTCGGGCGGTGTGGGTGTCCATCGGCAGCGGAGTGACCTGTAGATCATCCAGGGCTAATCCGGCAGCGGGATTGACTTTCTGTCCCTGGACGCTCTGCCAGGCCAGCATCACCTGGACCAGCGGGTGATGGGTCAGGGAGCGAGTGGGGTTGACCCGCTCGACGAGGACCTCGAAGGGCACGTCTTGGTGTTCGAACGCAGCCAGGCTGCGCCGTCGTACCTGGGCCAGCAGCTCGGCGAAGGTGGGATCCCCGGCCACCTCGACGCGGAGCACCAGGGTGTTGACGAAAAAGCCCACCAACTCATCGAGTGCGGGGTCGCGCCGACCGGCAATCGGGAAGCCCACTGCCACATCGGAACTGGAGCTGACCGCCGATAGCAGCACCGCGAGGGCGGCCTGGATCACCATGAAGCTGGTTGCGTCATGTGCGCGGGCTACATCACGCACCTGCTGCTGCAGCTCGGCCGGCCACTCCATCGCCACGTTGGAGCCGCGGTAGTCGGCAACCAGTGGGTAAGGCCGGTCGGTGGGCAGCTGCAACCGCTCGGGCATTCCGGCCAGCGCCTGTTCCCAGTAGGCCAGCTGGGCGGCAATGGGGCTGTGGGCGTCGGCCAGATCGCCGAATTGCGTGCGCTGCCACAGCGTGTAGTCGACGTATTGCACCGCCAACGGCGCCTGCCGTGGGTCCCGGCGCTGCCGTCGTGCCCGATACGCCTCGCTGATATCCCTGGCCATCGGAGCCAGCGACCACCCATCGAAAGCGATGTGGTGCACCACAATTCCGACGAAATACTCCTCGGGGGCTACCGAATAGATCTGCGCACGAATCGGGATCTCGGCCGACAAATCAAACTGGTATTGGGCCAGCGCCACCAATTCCGACACCATGCGGTGTGCGGCCAGCGACCGCACCGCGTCGCCACCGCGCCGCCACATTCCCGGGGCCGCCGGTAGCACCTCCTGGTACGGCACACCGTCGATGTCGACGAAGATGGTGCGCAGCGATTCATGGCGGGCGATGACGTCATCGAGGGCCGCGTCCAGCGCCTCGACGTCGAGTGCGCCGTTGATCCGGAACGCGGTCGGCATGTTGTAGGTCGCCACCCCGCCTTCGAATCGATAGAGGAACCACAACCGGGATTGGGCGAACGACAGCGGAATCAATGCGGGTCGCTGGCCTACTATCAGCGGCTTACGCCGGCCGGCTTCGTCTGTGCCGATGCGGGGCGCTAGCTGGGCGATGGTGGGTGCGTCGAACAGGGTGTGTACTTCGAGGTCGGCATCGAGGCCGGAGTTGACGGCGGTGATCAGGCGCATCGCCGACAGGGAGTCTCCGCCGAGGTCGAAGAAGGAGTCGTCGATGCCGACGTGTTCGAGGCCCAGGACTTGGGCGTAGATGTCGGCCAGGATTTCTTCGACGGCGTTGGTGGGGGCGCGGTAGTGATCGGCGTCGTGGTAGTCGGGTGCAGGCAGGGCGCGGGTGTCGAGTTTGCCGTTGGTCGTCAGCGGCAGGGCCTCGAGCACCACGATGACGGCGGGGATCAGGTAGGCGGGGAGGCTGTCGGCCAGTGTGTTGCGCAGCGCGGCCGGGTCGGCGGTTCCGGTGACATACCCGATCACGCGGGTGGTGCCGGAGCCGTCCTCGCGGGTGATGACGGCGGCTTGTTCGACGCCGTCCAAACCGGCTAGGGCCGTCTGGATTTCGCCGAGTTCGATGCGGTAGCCGCGAATCTTGACTTGCTGATCGGCGCGTCCGACGTAGTCCAGTTGGCCATCGGGATGCCAGCGCACCAGGTCGCCGGTGCGATACATCCGGGCACCGGGTTCGCCGTAGGGACAGGCCACAAACCGCGACGCCGTCAACTCCGACCGGCTCACGTACCCGCATGCAACCCCGGCACCGGCGACGTACAACTCACCGACCACTCCGATGGGCACCGGGCGTAGCCAGCCGTCGAGCACGAACAGCGCCGCGGTCGCTACCGGCGCACCGATGGGCGCGGCACCTGACCCCATGGTCAGGGGCGCACTGATCGAGGCGTAGACGGTGACCTCGGTGGGGCCGTAGGCGTTGATCACCACTCTGCCATCCGCCCACTGGTCCACGACCTCGGCGGAACAGGCTTCCCCGCCCAGCAGCACCGCAACCGACTCCAACTGCCGCGGTGCCAATGCGGCTGCAGCTGAAGGTGTTTGGGTCAGAATGGTGACGCCTTCGTCGACCAACAGGGTGTGGAAGTCATCCGGTGAGGCGGTCACCGACTCCGGCACCACGACGAGTCGCCCGCCGCCGAGCAGGGCGGCCCAGATCTCCCACACCGAGAAGTCGAAGCTATAGGAGTGGCATTGCGTCCACACCTGCGCGAGCGGGAGGTGCGCGGGTGTGGAGCTCGCCAGGTGGGCCAGGTTGCGATGAGTGACCGCAACGCCTTTGGGAACACCGGTGGTGCCGGAGGTGTAAATCAGATATGCGAGATCGTCTGGTTGTGGGACCCGTGGCGGGGTGGCGGATTGGGTGGCCACGGCGGGGTCATTGACATCGATGATCCGAAGGTCGTATCCGTCCAACCGCGAGCGCAGCTCCCCGGTGGTGAGTGCGGCGATCGGGGCGGCGTCGGCGAGCATGAACCCGATCCGCGCGTCGGGGTTGGACGGGTCGATCGCCAGATAGGCCGCACCCGCCTTCAGTACCGCCAGCATTGCAATGATGGCATCCGTCGAGCGCGAAAACAGCAGCGCCACAAACT
Source organism: Mycobacterium sp. Dal123C01 (assembly GCF_052566995.1). NCBI lineage: Bacteria > Bacillati > Actinomycetota > Actinomycetes > Mycobacteriales > Mycobacteriaceae > Mycobacterium > Mycobacterium sp. Dal123C01. Next base: position 1,640,352 of record NZ_CP199580.1, read on the forward strand.
GTCCCGGGCCGGCTCCCTGGCTGACCAGCAAGTGTGCCAACCGGTTAGCGGCCTCGTCGAGCTCCCGATAGCTGTGCGAGCATCCTTCGAAGCTCACCGCCACCGCCTCCGGGTCGCGCTGCACATGCTCAGCGAACAACTCCGGGATCGACACCGGCGCAGGCGCGCGCCGCGTCAACACCTCCCTATTACCCACGTCATCCATCAGGGCCTGCTCGTCCGCGTCCAACAGCTGAATCGACGACAACCTGCGGGTGGGGTCGGTGACCATGGACGCAAGCACGTGGTGCAGCTGCTGCAGGAGCGTCTGGATGCCGTCGGCGGTGAGGACGTCAGCGTTGTACTCGACCCGCAGGCCGAGCTCAGTGCCGGGCATGGCTTGCAGGGTCAGGGGGTAATGGTTGAATTCGCGGGCCGTCATCCCGGTGATGGCCAGCCCGTCGACGCCCACCAGATTGGCGGTGTCGACCGGATAGTTCTCGAACACGAATAGCGTGTCGAAGAGTTGCTCGTGGCCCGTGACGTGATGGATCTCGGATAGCGCCAGATGCTGGTGCTCGAGGGTGTCGTTGTTGGTGCCGTGCAACTGATCAAGCAGCCCGGCGGTGGTGGTCGCAGGCGTGCATTTGGCCCGCACCGGCACGGTGTTGATCAGCAGGCCCACCATCGATTCCGCGCCCGGGACATCGGTGGGCCGACCGGAGACCGCGGTGCCGAAGGCGACGTCCAGCTGGCCGGTCAACCACATCAGCAGCTGGGCCCAGCCGACCTGCAACACGGTATTGACGGTGGTGTGATGCGAGCGAGCCAGCTCGCTGAGCGCCCGCGTCATCTGCTGACTGACCCGAGACGTCTCGACCCCTCGCCGCCCCGGCCCAATCCGCCCCGGTGGTCCCACCAAGGTGGGAATGTCAAAGCCTTCGAACGCCTCTCGCCAGGCCGCCCGGGCGGCACCGAAGTCTCGTTCGGCCAGCCAGCTGACAAACCGGCGATAGGGTGTGGGCGCGGGTAGTCGGTGCCCGAAATAGCTGGCGAAGATCTCCTGCGCCAGGATCGGCAGCGACCAGCCATCGAGCACGATGTGGTGATTGGTCAGCACCAACCGGTGAACGTCTTTAGCGGTGTGGATCAACACGACCCGGAACGCCGGCGGCTCAGTCAGATCGCAGACCGCGGCGCGCTCGGCAGCGGACACCTGGTCGAGCTGCGCAGCGGTATCACCGAGATCGAGGTATTGCCAGGCCGGTTCGGGGTCGGCCGGAATGATCTGTACCGGCTGGTCGAATTGCCGGCAGAATCGAGCGGCCAGGTTGGGATGGCGGGTGAGAACGATGCGCACCGCTTCGCAGAGCCGGTCGGCGTCCAGCGAGCCGGTGATGGTGATGTCCAGCTGCATCGCATAGACATCGCCGGTGTTGCCGTGGATCGTGTTGGCGTGGAACAGCAGTCCCTGCTGCAGCGGGGTGAGCGGCAAGATATCGGCGATGCGGTCGTGCCGGCACAGCTCGTCGATCTGCTGCTGGCTGAGCCGGGCCGGGACGATGTCTGACGGGGTCAACCCGCCGCCGCCGCGTCGGACGTGAGCGCAGATCCCGCCCAGGGCGTCAAACCACAATTGACTGAGCCGGTCGATTTGCTCGTTATCAATGGTCGAGGGCGCCCAGGTCCAGGTGGCGTGCAGGTGTGGCCCGGTGTCGGTGTCAAGGGTGCCGGCATTGAGCTCTACGGTGTGTCCCAACGGCATTGGGATCGCGGCGGCCGCAGCGGCCATCGAGACACCGTCGCGGCTGAGCTGCCACAGGTCGCTGGAGAGCTCGGTCGCTGCGGCGCCCAGTCGCCCGAGGTAGTTGAACCCGATCGCCGGGTCGGCTCCGGTCAGGTCTACCTCGGGGTTGAGGTAGCGCAGCAGGCCGTAGGTGAGGCCGTCGGGCAGGGCGCGCAGTTGTTCCTTGGCGTCTTTGATCACCGCGCCCAGCGCGGCCTCGCCGGCGAGTACCTGCGCCCAGTTCAGGCCTCCAACACCAAGGGCCACCGGATATTTGGTGGTGAACCAGCCCACCGTGCGCGACAGGTCCACCTCGCCGGCCAGGTCGTCGTGGCGGCCGTGGCCTTCGACGTCGATGCTGATCGGTGTGGCGGTGCCCAAGAATTCTGCCCAGGCCAACCCGAACGCGATCAACAGAATGTCTTGCACGCCAGCGTGGAACGCCGCGGGCACCGCACCCAACAGCAACCGGGTGGTCTCGGTGTCCAGCTCCACTGACATCTGCCCCGCACTGGCGTAGGTGTCGAGCTCAGGTTGGGGGGTGGGCAGTGCGCCCGGGACCGCCAACACGTGTGACCAGGAGTCGGCGTGGTCGACGACCTCCGCGGCGCGGGCGTGTTCGGCCAGCAGCGACGACCACCGGGCGAACGACGTGCCGCCCGGGGGCAACGCGAGCGGCTGGCCGCTGTGGTGCTGGCCCCAGGCGATATTCAGGTCCTCCAACAGGATTCGCCACGACACCGCATCGACAGCCAGGTGGTGAATCGCCAGTATCAGCTGGCCGGTGGAGGTAGCCCACACTGCGCTCAGCATCGACCCGGTGGCCGGGTTCAACCGGGTCCGCGCCTCGACCAGGGCCTCCTCGGACAGCTCCTCGACGGTGATCAGGCACGCGCGGGCCTCCACCGAGCCGGGCTCGGGCACCCACAAGGACCACGCCCCGGCGCGGTCGTTGTCGACGCGTAGTCGCAGCATGGCGTGCCGATCCAGCAACGCCTGCAGCACCACCAGCACGTCGGCCTCGGTCACCCCGGCCGGCGCTTGCACCACCATCGTCTGGTTGAACTGCTCGACCGGACCGTCCACATTCTGCAGCCAGCGCATGATCGGGGTGGTCACCACGGGCCCGATGCCCTCATCGGCCACGCCGCTGTCACCGGCGGCGACGGTGGCTACCAGGGCCAGCCGGGCCACGGTCTGCTCGACGAAAATGTCACGCGGACGGCACAACACACCGGCCGCCCGTGCCCGGGCCACGACTTGCATCGACAAGATGCTGTCCCCGCCCAAATCGAAGAACGAGTCGTCGACTCCGACTCGATCTACGCCGAGGACGTCGGCGTAGATCCCGGCCAGGGTCTCCTCGATGGCGGTAACCGGGGCGCGGTAACGGTCGACATCGCGGTGCTCCGGTGCGGGCAAGGCGCGGATGTCGAGTTTCCCGTTGACCGTCAGTGGCAGCGCGTCGATCATCACCACCGCAGACGGGACCATATATGGCGGGAGCCGATCAGCCAGCGCGGCCCGTGCCTGGGCGGGGTCGGCGGTGCCGGTGATGTAGCCGACCAGGCGGGTAATTCCGGCACGGTCTTCGCGGGTGATCACCACGGCCTGATCCACGCCATCCAAACCGGCTAGGGCTGAGCGGATTTCGCCGAGTTCGATGCGGTACCCGCGGATCTTGACTTGCTCATCGGCACGCCCGAGGTACTCCAGTTGCCCGTCGGAGCGCCAGCGCACCAGGTCGCCGGTGCGATACATCCGCGATCCGGGGCCGCCGAAGGGGCAACAGACAAATCGCGACGCGGTCAACTCGGCCCGCCCGAGGTATCCGCAAGCCACACCGGCACCGGCGATATACAACTCGCCGACCACGCCGGTGGGTACCGGGCGCAACCAGGGATCCAGGACGAACAGGGCCGCGGTCGCCACCGGCGCACCTATGGGTGCGGCACCCGATCCCGCTGCTAGGGGGTTGCTCATGGACGCGTACACGGTGGCTTCGGTGGGGCCGTAGGCGTTGATCACCACCCGGCCATCCGCCCACTGATCCACCACCTCGGCCGAGCAGGGCTCCCCGCCCAGCAGCAACGCTGTGGACTCCAACTGGTGCGGAGTCAATGCCGCGATAGCAGAGGGGGTTTGGGTGAGCACATTGACGCGTTCGGCCACCAACAGGGCGTGGAAATCTTCGGGCGAGGTCGTCACCGATTCGGGAACCACCACCAGCCGCCCGCCGCCAAGCAGGGCGGCCCAGATCTCCCACACCGAGAAGTCGAACGCATACGAGTGGCACTGCGTCCACACCTGGGCCACCGGCAGCTCTTCGGGCGTTGACTCCGCCAAATGCGCCAGGTTGCGGTGAGTGACGGCCACACCCTTGGGAGTGCCGGTGGTACCCGAGGTGTAGACGAGGTACGCGATGTCGTCGGGCGACGGCGCGGGCAGCGCGGTGTCGGGTTGGGTGTCCACCGCGGGGTCGTCGATGTCGATGACCGCCAGGTCGTGCCCGGCGAGCCGGGGGAGTAGCCCCGCGGTGGTGATCGCGGCGGTCGGCGCGGCATCGCTGAGCATGAATCCGATTCGCGCATCGGGCAGTGCGGGGTCGATCGCCAGGTATGCCGCCCCCGTCTTGAGCACCGCCAGCATCGCGACGATCGCCTCGGCCGAGCGCGGCATCAGTAGCGCCACACACCGTCCCGGCTGTGCGCCGTGACCAGTCAGCAAGTGTGCCAGCCGGTTCGACGCATCGTCGAGGACGCGATACGTCAGTGAGCGACCCTCGAAGGTGATCGCCGCCGCCTCCGGTGTACGGGCAACGCGCTCGGCGAATAGCACCGGGACCGACACCGCGGCCGGTGTGGGCCGGGCCAACACCGCGCGGTTTCCGACCTCGTCGAGACGGATGTGTTCATCGGCATCCAACAATTCGATCGAGGAAAAGCGCCGAGTGGTGTCGCCGGTGATGGCCTCCAGCACCCGCCCGAACCGCCGGACCAGAGTGTGGATGCTGTCGGCGTCGAACACGTCGGTGCGATATTCCACCGTCCCGGAAATTCCGGCGGGTTCACCGGCCCGGGTCCAGCGTTCGGTCAGCGAGAACGCTAAATCCGTTCGCGCGGTGTGGGTATCAATCGGCAGCGGGGTGACCTGGACATCACCCAACGCCAATCCGGAGGCGGGACCGTCGTCGTGCAGGCTCTGCCAGCCCAACATCACCTGGACCAGTGGGTGATAGGTCAGGCTACGGGTGGGATTGAGGCGTTCGACGAGGACTTCGAACGGCACGTCCTGGTGCTCGTAGGCGGCCAGGCTGCGCTGGCGCACCTGGGCGAGCAACTCGGTGACGGTAGGGTCGCCGTCGACTTCCACGCGCAGCACCAGGGTGTTGACGAAGAAACCGACCAGCTCATCGAGCGCGGCGTCTCGGCGTCCGGCGATCGGGAATCCCACGGCCACATCGGGACTTGCGCTGACCGCCGACAGCAGTGCCGCCAGGGCGGCCTGTACCACCATGAAGCTGGTCGCATTGTGCTCTCGCGCCACCTCGCGCACCCGCTGCTGCAACTCGGCCGGCCACTGGACCGCCACACTCGCCCCACGCTGATCGGCCACCGGCGGGTAAGGCCGGTCGGCGGGAAGTGTCAAGCGCTCCGGCATTCCGGCCAGGGCATCTTCCCAGTAGCCGAGTTGGGCCGCGATCGGGCTGCCGGTGTCGTCGAGACGACCGAACTGCGCGTGCTGCCACAGCGTGAAATCGGGGTACTGCAGCGGCAATCGCGTCCAGCCCGGCGCTTCTCCTGCGCACCGGGCGGCATACGCCGTCCCCAGATCACGCACCAGCGGCGTGATCGAGGAGCCGTCGGCGGCGATGTGGTGCACCACGCCCACCAGCACATGCTCGTCATCGCCGAGGCGGAAAAGTGTCGCCCGCAACGGGATATCGGTGGTCAGATCGAATGTGTAGCGCGCCGCGGAGTCGATCGACGCTTCTAGCCGGGCCGCGCGCCAGCCGCTGGAATCGACTACCCGCCAACCAAACTCGGCTGGCTCAGCGGGCAGCACTACTTGCTGGGCGATGCCGTCCGGTGCCACAAAAACGGTCCGCAAGCTTTCATGGCGCGCGATCACATCGGCGAGTGCAGCATTGAGCGCGTCGACGTCGAGGCGGCCGGAAAGTCGCAACGCCACCGCCATGTTGTAGACCGGGGACGGCCCCTGCAGCTGATCGAGAAACCACAGCCGGGATTGGGCGAACGACAACGGCACCACCGAGGGTCGCTTCCCGGCCACCAACGGTTCCAGCCGCCCTCGGCCGGTGCCGATGCTGGGGGACAGCCGGGCGACCGTGGGTGCGTCGAACAAGGTGTGCATTTCGAGGTCGGCGTCGAGGCCGGAGTTGATGGTGGCGATCAGGCGCATCGCCGAGAGGGAGTCTCCGCCGAGGTCGAAGAAGGAGTCGTCGACTCCGACCTGCTCGACGCCGAGGACCTGGGCGTAAATGCCCGCGAGGATCTCCTCGATGGCGGTGGCCGGCGCGCGGTAATCACCGCCAATGCCTTGGTATTTGGGTGCTGGCAGGGCGCGGGTGTCGAGTTTGCCGTTGACCGTCATCGGCAGTGCCTCGAGTGCGACCAGCGCAGCCGGCACCATGTAGGACGGCAGCCGGTCGGCCAGCGCAGTCCGCAGCACGGTCGGGTCTGCGGTTCCGGTGATGTAGCCGACCAAGCGTTTGGCACCCGGGCGATCCTCGCGGGTGATCACGGCGGCCTGCTCGACACCATCCAAATTGAGGAGAGCCGTTTGGATTTCGCCCAACTCGATGCGGTGGCCGCGGATCTTGACTTGTTCGTCGGCACGACCGAGGTAGTCCAGCTGCCCGTCGGCGCCCCACCGCACCAGGTCGCCCGTGCGGTACATCCGGGCACCGGCATTACCGTAAGGGCAGGCGATAAACCGCGACGCGGTCAGCTCGGAGCGGTGCCAATACCCGTATCCCACGCCGCGCCCGGCCAGATACAGCTCGCCGACCACCCCGACGGGCACCGGGCGCAACCAACCGTCGAGCACAAAGAACGCCGCCCCCGACACCGGCGAACCAATGGGCGGCACACCCGAACCCGGCGCGAGCGGCGCACTCTTGGACGCCCACATCGTCGTCTCGGTCGGGCCGTAGACATTGATCATCGTCCGCCCGGGCGCCCATCGATCCACCACCTCGGGCGGGCAGGCCTCGGCGCCGATCACCAACGCCACCGACCCCAAACCATCGACGGAAAGCGCGCCCACCGCAGACGGGGTCTGGGTGAGAACGGTTACCTGTTCAGCGACTAGTAGGGCGTGGAAGGCCTCCGGTGAACGCGTCATCGGCTCGGGCACCACCACCAGCCGTCCACCGTGGAGCAGCGCGCCCCAGATCTCCCACACCGAAAAGTCGAACGCATAGGAGTGGAACTGGGTCCACACTTGTTCCGGCGTCAGCTCCAGCCCAGCATCCAGCGAGTCGAACAACTGGGTCACGTTAGAGTGGTTGACCGCAACACCTTTGGGGACACCGGTGGTGCCCGAGGTGTAGATGATGTGGGCGACCTCGTCGGGTGCCGGCAACGGTAGCGCCGTAACCGGCTGCGCCTCCGCCGCGGTGGCGTGGATATCGACGGTCGCCAGGTCGTAGCTGTCGAGCCGCGAAAGCAGTTCGGTCGTGGTCAGCGCCGCGATCGGCGCCGCGTCGGTCACCATGAACTCGATCCGCGCATCGGGGTGGGCCGGGTCGATCGGCACGTAGGCCGCCCCGGTCTTCAACACCGCCAATATCGCGACGATCGCCTCGGCTGAGCGCGAAAACAGCAGTGCCACAGACTGTCCCGGGCCCGCACCGAGACCGGCCAGCAGATGCGCCACCCGGTTGGCGGCCTCGTCGAGTTCGAGGTACGTCATCGAGCGACCCTCGAAGGTCACCGCCACCGCATCCGGGGTGCCCGCGACTTGCACCGCGAACAAAGCCGGAACCGACACCCCCGTCGCCGGCCGGGTCAACACCGCGCGATTACCGAACTCATCGATCAGGGCCAGCTCGTCGGGGTCCAACAGCTGGATCGCGGAAAGCGGTTTTGCCGCAGCGGTGCTCATGGCCACCAGTGCGCGTCGAAGTCGTTCGATCAGCGCCTCAATGGTTTTCGCCTCGAACAGGTCGGTGTCGTATTCGACGCGCAACTGGAGTTCGTCGCCGGGCATGGCCTGCAGGGTCAGCGGATAATGGTTGAACTCCCGGGCAATCATCGACGTGATGGCCAACCCGTTGGTGAGCACTGCGGACGTGTCGATGGGGTAGTTCTCGAACACGAACAGCGTGTCGAAAAGTTGGTCGTGGCCGGCGGCGCGGTGAATCTCGGTGAGCGCCAGGTGCTGGTGCTCGAAGGTGTGATTGGTGGACTGGTGCAGCTGGGCGAGCAAGTCGGTGGTCGTGGTGATGGCGGTGCTGGTGGCCCGCACCGGCACGGTATTGATCAGCAGTCCGACCATTGAATCGGAGCCGGCTAATTCGGCCGGGCGGCCCGAGACCGCGGTCCCGAAGGCGACGTCGTGCTGACCGGTCAGCCACATCAGCACCTGCGCCCAGCCGGCCTGCAGCACCGTGTTGACGGTGGTGTGATGTGCGCGAGCCAGTTCACCCAGGGCGCGGGTGGCCTGCTCTGACATCGACGAGTTGGCGACGCCGCGACGCCCGGGTCGCACTCGGGCCGGTGGGCCCACCAGGGTGGGGGCGTCGAAGCCGGCCAGCACCTCACGCCACGCGGTCTCGGCGGCATCGAGGTCCCGTTCGGCCAGCCAGGCGACGAACCTCCGATACGACCCGGCCGCGGGCAGTCGTTGCCCGTAATAGCTGGCGAAGATCTCTTGCGCCAGGATCGGCAGCGACCAGCCGTCCAGCACGATGTGGTGATTCGTCAGCACACACCGGTGGAGGTCTTTGGCGGTCTGGATCAACGCGACCCGAAACGCCGGCGGCTCGCTCAGATCGCAGACCGCGGCGCGTTCGGCGGCGCAGACCTGCTGAATCTGGTCCTCGGCGTTCAGCTGGTAATACCGCCAGGGCACGTCCGGATCGGCGAGCATGATCTGCACCGGTTCGTCGAACTGCTGGCAGAACCGGGCGGTCAGGTTGGGGTGACGGATGACCATGGTGTGCACGGCCGCGCGCAGCCGGTCCGGGTCCAGCGGGCCGGTAATCGTGATATCCAGCTGCATCGCATACAGGTCGTCGGCGTTGCCTTGCGCGGTGCTGGCGTGGAAGAGCAGCCCCTGCTGCAGCGGGGTGAGCGGCAAGATATCGGCGATGCGGTCGTGCCGGCACAGCTCGTCGATCTGCTGCTGGCTCAGGCGAGCCGGGACGATGTCCGACGGCGTCAGACCACCGCCGCCGCGTTGGACGTGTGCGCAGATCCCGGTCAAAGCCTCAAACCACAATTGGCTGAGCTGGCCGATCTGTTCGCGGTCGAGCACCGAGGACGCCCAGGTCCAGGTGGCCTGCAGGTGCGGGCCGGTGTCCGTGTCAAGGGTGCCGGCGTTGAGTTCCACTGTGTGCCCCAACGGCATTGGGATCGCGCTGGCAGCGGCCGCCACCGGCACGCCGTCCGGGCTGGCCCGCCATAAATCGCCCGAGACTTCGGCGGCGCTACCGAGTCGCCCCAGGTAGTTGAACCCGATTGCCGGATCGGCCCCGGCCAGGTCGACATCAGGGTTGAGGTAGCGCAGCAGCCCGTAGGTCAGGCCGTCGGGCAGGGCGCGCAGCTGCTCTTTGGCGTCCTTGACCACCGCACCCAACGCGGACTCACCGGCGAGCACCTGTGCCCAACTCAGGCGGCCCATGCTCAGCGCCACAGGATATTTGGTGGTGAACCAGCCGACCGTGCGCGACAAGTCCACCTCGCCGATCAGGTCGTCGTGGCGGCCGTGACCCTCCACATCGATCCCGATCGGTGTGGCGGTGCCCAAGAATTCTGCCCAGGCCAACGCGAACGCGATCAACAGAATGTCTTGCACCCCAGCGTGAAACGCCGCGGGCACCGCACCGAGCAGCAGGCGGGTCGTCTCCATATCGAGCTCCGCCGATAACTGGCCCGCACTCGCATAGGTATCCACTTCGGGCGCGGGTGCGGGCAGAGCGCCCGGAACCGCCGCCACCTGCCGCCAGAGGTCCGCCTGGGCTGCGACGTCGGGGCTGCGGCCGTGCTCGTCGAGCAGCGACGCCCACCGAGCAAAGGATGTCCCTGGCGCAGGCAGTTGTATCGGCTGGCCACTATGATGCTGGGCCCAAGCTAAATTGAGGTCCTCCAACAGGATTCGCCACGACACACCGTCGACGGCCAGATGGTGAATGATCAACACCACCTGGGATGTCGAGGTAACCCATAGCGCGCTCACCATCGCCCCGGCCGTCGGGTTCAACCGGGCCCGGGCTGCGACCAGCGCCTCATCGGAGAACGTTTCCACCGCCTGAAGACACCTTTGCGCCTCGACCGACCCGGCCCCGGGCACCTCTAGCGACCACCCCCCGGCGTCGGTGTTGTCGACGCGCAGCCGCAGCATGGCGTGGCGATCCAGCAGAGCCTGCAGCACCACCAGCACGTCGGCCTCGGTCACCCCGGCCGGCGCTTGCACCACGATCGTCTGGTTGAACTGCTCGATCGGGCCTTCCACGTTCTGCAGCCAGCGCATGATCGGGATGGCCGGCACCGGCCCGATGCCCTCATCGACTACGCCGCTATCGCCGGTGACCACGCCGGCCACCCGGGCCAGCCGGGCCACCGTCTGCTCGACGAAAATGTCACGCGGACGGCACAACACACCGGCCGCCCGCGCCCGGGCGACCACTTGCATCGACAAGATGCTGTCCCCGCCTAAATCGAAGAAGGAGTCGTCGATACCGACGTGTTCGAGGCCGAGGACTTGGGCGTAGATGCCGGCCAGGATTTCTTCGATGGCGTCGCCGGGCTCGCGGTAGTGGTCGGCGTCGTGGTATTCCGGGGCGGGCAGGGCGCGGGTGTCGCGTTTCCCGTTGACTGTCAGCGGTAGCGCGTCGAGGACCACGACAGCCGACGGAACCATGTACGACGGAAGTTGTTCGGCCAGCGCGGCGCGCAGCCCGGCCGGGTCAGCGGAGCCGGTGACGTAGGCGATGAGGCGGGTGGTGGCGTGCTCGTCGCGGGTAATGACAACGGCCTGCTCGACGCCATCGAGGTTGGCGAGTGCTGTTTGGATTTCGCCGAGTTCGATGCGGTAGCCGCGAATCTTGACTTGTTCATCGGCACGGCCGAGGTAATCCAGTTGGCCATCGGGGCGCCAGCGCACCAGGTCCCCGGTGCGATACATCCGAGCACCAGGTTCGCCGTAGGGGCAGGCGATGAATCGTGACGCCGTCAATTCGGCGCGGCCGAGGTATCCGCAGGCCACACCGGCACCGGCGACGTACAACTCGCCGACGACCCCGGCCGGTACCGGGCGCAGCCGGGGATCCAGGACGAACAGGGCCGCGGTGGCCACCGGCGCACCCATGGGTGCCGCACCCGATCCCGCTGCTAGGGGTTTGCTCATCGACGCGTACACGGTGGCTTCGGTGGGGCCGTAGGCGTTGATCACCACCCGGCCATCCGCCCACTGATCCACGACTTCGGCGGGGCAAGCTTCCCCGCCGAGGAGCAGCGCCACGGATTCCAACCCATCCGGAGTCAATGCTGCTGCAGCCGACGGTGTTTGGGTCAGCACGGTGACCTGTTCGGCGACGAGCAAGGCGTGGAAGTCTTCCGGCGAGTTGGTCACCGATTCGGGGATGACGACCAGGCGTCCACCGCCGAGCAGGGCGGCCCAGATTTCCCACACCGAGAAGTCGAAGCCATACGAGTGGCATTGGGTCCACACCTGCATCACGGGCAGCTGGTCGGGTGTGGATTCCGCCAAGTGGGCCACGTTGCGATGAGTGACCGCAACACCCTTGGGGATTCCGGTGGTACCCGAGGTGTAAATCAGGTACGCGATGTCATCTGGCCCCGGCGCCGGTGGGGCAGTCATGGGGTGGGTGTCCACGGCGGGGTCATCGATATCGATGACCGGCAATTCGTAGCCGTCCAGGCGCGACCGCAGCGCCGCGGTGGTCAGTGCGGCGACCGGGGCCGCGTCGGTGAGCATGAACTCGATCCGCGCAGCGGGGTGGGCGGGGTCGATCGGCAGATACGCCGCCCCGGATTTGAGTACCGCCAGCATCGCGATGATCGCGTCTGCTGACCGCGAAAACAGCAGCGCCACAGACTGTCCCGGGCCCGCTCCCCGGACGGCCAACAGATGGGCCAACCGGTTGGCGGCCGTGTCCACCTCGCGGCAGGTCATCGACCGGCCCTCGAAGGTCACCGCCACTGCCTCCGGAGCGCGAGCCACCTGCGCGGCCCACAGCGCCGGCACCGACACCGCCGCCCGCCCGGGCCGGGTCAACACCGCCCGGTTGCCGATCCTATCGAGTTGGGTGTGCTCGTCGGCGTCCAACAGCTGGATCGAGGACAGCCGTTGTGCCGCATCGGTAGTCATCGCGACCAATACCCGCCGCAGCCGACCGATCAACGCCTCAATAGTGACCGCGTCGAACACATCGGTGCGGAACTCGACCGTGCCGCCGATCCCGGCGGGCTCACCGGCCTGGGTCCAGCGCTCGGTCAAGGAGAATGACAAATCCATTCGGGCGGTGTGGGTATCAATCGGCAGCGCGGTGGCCTGCACATCACCCAACGTCAGCTCGCCGGGCGCGGTGTTTTGCCAGCCCAACATCACCTGCACCAGGGGGTGATGGGTCAGGCTTCGGGCGGGGTTGAGCCGCTCGACGAGGACTTCGAAGGGCACGTCTTGATGTTCGTAGGCGGCCAGGCTGCGCTGGCGCACCTGAGCCAGCAGCTCCGCGACAGTGGGATCGCCGGTCGTGTCGACGCGCAGCACCAGGGTGTTGACGAAGAAACCGACCAGCTCCTCGAGTGCGGGGTCGCGACGTCCGGCGATCGGGAATCCCACGGCCACATCGGGACTTGCGCTGACCGCCGACAGCAACACCGCCAGGGCGGCCTGGACCACCATGAAGCTGGTCGCATTGTGTTCGCGCGCCACCTCGCGCACCCGCTGCTGCAACTCGGCCGGCCACTCGACGGCCACGCTGGCCCCACGCTGGTCGGCCACCGGCGGGTAGGGCCGATCGGTGGGCAGTGCCGTGCGCTCGGGCATCTCGGCCAGGGCGTCCTGCCAGTAGGTCAGTTGGGACCCGATGAGGCTGCCGGCGTCGTCCAAGTCACCGAATTCCGCGTGCTGCCATAGGGCGTAGTCGGCGTACTGCACGGGCAATTGCGCCCAGCCGGGTGCTTGTCCCCGGCACCGGGCGCCATACGCCTCGCCCAGATCGCGCACCAGTGGGGCGATCGACCAGCCGTCGGCGGCGATGTGGTGCACCACGCCCACCAGCACATGCTCGTCATCGGCGCGGCGGAAAAGTGTTGCCCGCAAGGGGATTGTTGAGGAGAGATCGAACGGGTGACCCACGGCGGCGTCGATCGCCTCGTCCAGTCGGGACGTGGGCCATCCGCTGGAATCAATGACCTGCCAACCAAACTCGGCCCGATCGGCGGCCACCACCATTTGCTGGGCTACGCCGTCTGGTGCCACGAACAGTGTTCGCAAGCTCTCGTGGCGTCCCACCACGTCACGCAGTGCAGTGGCTAGCGCGTCGACATCAAGGCGGCCGGACAGCCGCAACGCCACCGCCATGTTGTAGACCGGGGAGGGGCCCTGCAACTGATCGAGGAACCACAACCGCGATTGGCCAAAGGACAACGGCACCAACGCAGGTCGCTCGAAAGCTGTAAGCGGCTCGCGGTGATTCGCCTCCGCACCGAGATGGAGGGCTAACTGTGACACAGTGGGTGCATCGAAGAGCTTGCCCACCTTCAGATCAGCGTCGAGGAGGGTGTTGATCGCGGCGATCACCCGCATCGCCGCGAGCGAATCTCCGCCCAAGTCGAAGAAGGAGTCGTCGGCGCCGACCCGCTCCGCACTCAGCACTTGGCCATAGATCCCGGCCAGGATCTCCTCGACGGCGGTGGCCGGGGCGCGGTAGTGATCGACATCGCGGTAATCCGGTGCCGGGAGGGCGCGGGTGTCGAGTTTGCCGTTGACCGTCATCGGCAGTGCCTCGAGTGCGACCAGCGCGGCCGGCACCATGTATGGCGGCAGCTGGTCGGTGAGCTGGGCACGTATCCAGGCCGGATCGGCGGTCCCCGTGACATACCCAACGAGGCGTTTGGCGCCGAGGCGGTCCTCGCGGGCGATCACCGCGGCCTGCTCCACGCCTTCCAAACCAGCTAGGGCAGTGCGTATTTCGCCGAGTTCGATGCGATAGCCGCGGATCTTGACTTGTTCGTCGGCACGCCCGACATACTGCAGTTGCCCGTCGGCGCCCCAGCGCACCAGGTCGCCGGTGCGATACATCCGCGCCCCCGGCCCCCCGAACGGACACGCCATGAACCGCGACGCGGTCAACCCCGCCCGGCGCCAATACCCGTATCCCACGCCGCGTCCGGCCAGATACAGCTCGCCGACAACCCCGAGGGGCACCGGGCGCAACCAACCGTCGAGGACAAAGAACGCCGCCCCCGACACCGGCGAACCAATCGGCACCACAGCGGCTTTCGCGGTCAAGGGTGCACTCTTGGATGCCCACATCGTCGTCTCGGTCGGGCCGTAGACGTTGATCATCGTCCGCCCGGGCGCCCATCGATCCACCACCTCGGGCGGGCAGGCCTCGGCGCCGATCACCAACGCCACCGACCCCAAACCATCGACGGAAAGCGCGGCCACCGCAGACGGGGTCTGGGTGAGAACGGTTACCTGTTCAGCGACTAGTAGGGCGTGGAAGTCCTCCGGTGAACGCGTCATCGGCTCGGGCACCACCACCAGCCGTCCGCCGTGGAGCAGCGCGCCCCAGATCTCCCACACCGAGAAGTCGAACGCATAGGAGTGGAACTGGGTCCACACTTGTTCCGGCGTCAGCTCCAGCCCAGCATCCAGCGAGTCGAACAACTGGGTCACGTTGGAGTGGTTAACCGCAACACCTTTGGGGACACCGGTGGTACCCGAGGTGTAGATGATGTGGGCGACCTCGTCGGCCGCCGGCAGCGGTAGCGCCGTAACCGGCTGCGCCTCAACAGCGGGATCGTCGATATCGACGGTCGCCAGGTCATAGCCGTCAAGCCGCGAAAGCAGTTCGGTCGTGGTCAGCGCCGCGATCGGCGCCGCGTCGGTCACCATGAACTCGATCCGCGCATCGGGGTGGGCCGGGTCGATCGGCACGTAGGCCGCCCCGGTCTTCAACACCGCCAATATCGCGACGACCGCCTCGGCTGAGCGCGAAAACAGCAGTGCCACAGACTGACCCGGGCCCGCGCCGAGACCGGCCAGCAGATGCGCCACCCGGTTGGCGGCCTCGTCGAGTTCGCGGTACGTCATCGAGCGACCCTCGAAGGTCACCGCCACCGCATCCGGAGTGCCCACGACTTGCACCGCGAACAAAGCCGGAACCGACACCCCCGTCACCGGCCGGGTCAACACCGCGCGGTTACCGAACTCATCGAGGCGGGTGTGTTCGTCGACATCGAGTAGATCCACCAACGACAACCGGCTGGTGGGGTCGGTGGTCGTGGCCACCAGCACTCGCTGCAATTGCCGGATGAGCGTGTGGATGCTCTCGGTGGTGAAGACGTCGGTGTCGTATTCGACGCGCAGGCCGAGTTCATCTCCGGGCATGGCTTGCAGGGTCAGGGGGTAGTGATTATGTTCCCGAGCGGTGTACTCGGTGACGGCCAAGCCGTCGAAGCCGAACAAGGCGGGATCAACGGGATAGTTCTCGTAGACGAACAAGGTGTCGAAGAGCTGGTCGTGGCCGGCGGCGCGGTGAATCTCGGGCAGTGCCAGGTGCTGGTGCTCGAGGGTGTGGTTGTTGGCCTGGTGCAGCTGGTGGAGTAAGTCGGCAGTGGTGGTGGCCGTGGTGATGGCGGCCCGCACCGGAACGGTGTTGATCAGCAGGCCGACCATCGAATCCGAGCCGGCCAGGTCCGCCGGGCGCCCCGAGACCGCGGTCCCGAAGGCGACATCATGCTGGCCGGTCAGCCACATCAACAGCTGCGCCCAGCTGGACTGCAACACCGTGTTGACGGTGGTGTGATGCACTCGGGCCAGCTCACTCACGGCCCGCGTCGTTTCGGCGGGTACCCGCGACGTGGCCACCTCTCGGGGTCCGAGCCCGACCCGGCCCGGCGGGCCCACCAGGGTGGGGACCTCAAAGCCGGCGAACGTTTCACGCCAGGCCGTCTCGGCGCTGTCGCGGTCTTGGCTGGTCAGCCAGGTCACGAAACGGCGGAAAGGCGGCGGTGCGGGGAGCCGCTGCCCGTAGTAGCTAGTGAAGATCTCTTGCAACAGGATTGGCAGTGACCAACCATCGAGCACGATGTGGTGGTTTGTCAGCACCAGCCGGTGGACGTCTTCGGCGATACGGGTCAACGCGACCCGGAACGGGGGCGGCTCGGTCAGGTCGGTGACCGAAGCGCGTTCGGCCGCGCATAGCCGCTGGATCTGCTCCTCAACATCGACGCCTTCGCCGAGTTCGCGGTATTGCCATGCCAATACGGGATCGGCAGGGATGACCTGGACCGGCTGGTCGAACTCTGGGCAGAATCGGGCCGCCAGGTTGGGATGACGGGTGAGCACTGTGTCGAGCGCTTCGCGCAGCCGATCGGGGTCCAGCGGGCCGGCGACGGTGATGTCCAGCTGCACCGCGTACAACTCGCCCAGGTCGCTCTCGCGGTGGGTGTTGGCGTGGAAAAGCAGCCCCTGCTGCAGCGGGGTCAACGGCAAGATATCGGCGATGCGGTCGTGCCGGCACAGCTCGTCGATCTGCTGTTGACTGAGCCGGGCAGGGGCGATATCCGACGGCGTCAGGCCGCCGCCGCCGTGCCGGACATGAGCGCAGATCCCGGTCAGGGCGCCGAACCACAATTGGCTGAGCCGCCCGACTTGCCCGTCATCGAGCGCCGAGGTCGCCCAAGTCCAGGTGGCGTGCAAATGCGGGCCAGCGTCGGTGTCGAGGGTGCCGGCGTTGAGTTCCACGGTGTGCCCCAACGGCATTGGGATCGCTGAGGCCACGGCGGCGACCGACACACCGTCCTCGCCGAGCCGCCACAAACCATCGGAGAGCTCGACGGCACCAGTGCCCGCACCCAGTCGCCCGAAGTAGTTGAACCCGATCGCCGGGTCAGCTGAGTCGAGATCCACCTCGGAGTTGAGGTAGCGCAGCAGCCCGTAGGTCAGGCCGTCGGGCAGGGCGCGCAGCTGCTCTTTGGCGTCCTTGATCACCGGTCCCAGCGCGGACTCACCGGCAACCACCTGCGCCCAGGACAATCCCCCAACCACCAGTGACACCGGGTATTTGGTGGTGAACCAGCCCACCGTGCGAGACAAGTCCACCTCGCCGATCAGGTCGTCGTGGCGGCCATGGCCTTCGACATCGATACCGATCGGTGCACCACCGGTACCCAAGAACTCGGCCCAGGCCAATCCGAACGCGATGAGCAGAATGTCTTGCACCCCAGCGTGAAACGCCGCGGGCACCACACCCACCAACGCCCGGGTCGTCTCGACGTCCAAGTCCACCGACAACCGCCCCGCACTGGCGTAGGTATCCACCTCGGGTTGCACCGCCGGCAACATGGCCGGGGTCGCCGCCACCTGCCGCCACGCCTCTGCCTGCGCCGCGACCTCGGGGGTGCGGGTGTAATCATCGAGCCGCGACGCCCAACGAGCAAAAGATGTCCCCGGCGCAGGCAACATCACCTCTTGCCCGCTGCGGTGCTGGCTCCAGGCAAGATTGATGTCTTCCAGCAGGACTCGCCACGACACCCCATCGACGGCCAGATGGTGAACGATCAACACCAGGTCGCGCAGCGGCGCCACCCACAATGCACTCAGCATCGTCCCGGTGGCCGGGTTCAACAGGGCCCGGGCTTCCACCAGCGCCTCGTCGGACAGCTCATCGACGGCGTGCAGGCAGCCGCGCGCGTCCACCGACCCGGGCGCGGGCGCCCATAATGACCAGCCTCCGGCGCCGTCGTTGTCGACGCGCAGGCGCAGCATCGCGTGTCGATCGAGCAACGCCTGCAGCACGACCACCACGTCGGCTTCGGTCACCGCGGCGGGCGCGTGCACGATCACCGTCTGGTTGAACTGCTCGATGCGGCCGGCTACGCCCTCCAGCCAGCGGATGATCGGGGTGGCCAGCACCTCGCCCACACCCTCATCGACGACGCCGGCCTCATCGGTTGCGACACTGGCAACTCGGGCGACCCGGGCCACGGTCTGCTCGACGAAAATGTCACGCGGACGGCACAACACACCTGCCGTGCGGGCCCGGGACACCACCTGCATCGACAAGATGCTGTCCCCACCTAGGTCGAAGAACGACTCATCGACCCCGACTTGCGGCAATCCCAAAACTTGGGCATAGATGCCGGCCAGGATCTCCTCGATGGCGTCGGTGGGGGCACGGTACTGATCGGCGTCGTGGTACTCGGGTGCGGGCAAGGCGGCGGTATCGAGTTTGCCGTTGACCGTCATCGGCAACGCCTCGATCGGCACCACCGCCGACGGCACCATGTACGGCGGGAGCCGCTCGGCCAGGGCGGCGCGTGCCTGGCTGGGGTCGGCGGTTCCGGTGATGTAGCCGACGAGGCGTTTGGCGCCGGGGCGGTCCTCGCGGGCGACGACGACGGCCTGCTCTACGCCAGCCAAACCGGCTAGGGCTGATCGGATTTCGCCGAGTTCGATGCGGTAGCCGCGGATCTTCACCTGCTCGTCCGCGCGGCCCAGGTAGTCGAGCTGTCCGTCGGGACGCCACCGCACCAGGTCCCCGGTGCGATACATTCTTTGTCCAGGGGAGCCGGCCCCCGCGAACGGGCAGGCCATGAATCGCGATGCGGTCAAGCCCGCCCGGTGTACGTACCCGGACCCCACCCCGCGGCCGGCCAGATACAGCTCGCCGACCACCCCGACGGGCACCGGGCGCAACCACTGATCGAGAACAAAGAACGCCGCCCCCGACACCGGCGAACCGATCGGCGGCACACCCGAACCCGGCGCGAGCGGCGCGCTCTTGGACGCCCACATCGTCGTCTCGGTCGGGCCGTAGACGTTGACCATCACCCGTCCGCGCGCCCAGCGATCCACCACCTCGGCGGGGCAGGGTTCAGCGCCGATCACCAGCGCCGTCGACTCCAACCCCTGCCGGGAAAGCATCCCGACCGCCGACGGCGTCTGGGTGAGAACGGTTACCTGTTCAGCGACTAGCAGGGCGTGGAAGTCTTCCGGTGAGCCGGCCACCGCCTCGTGCACCACCACCAACCGGCCGCCGTGTAGCAGCGCGCCCCAGATCTCCCACACCGAGAAGTCGAACGCGTACGAATGGCACTGCGTCCACACTTGTCCCGGTGACAGTTCCAGGCCAGCATCCAGCGAGTCGAACAGCTGAGTGACGTTGTGGTGAGTGACCGCAACACCTTTCGGGACGCCG
The DNA here is from genome assembly GCF_052566995.1 of Mycobacterium sp. Dal123C01. Classification (NCBI taxonomy): domain Bacteria; kingdom Bacillati; phylum Actinomycetota; class Actinomycetes; order Mycobacteriales; family Mycobacteriaceae; genus Mycobacterium; species Mycobacterium sp. Dal123C01. The sequence goes on from NZ_CP199580.1 coordinate 1,659,761, forward strand.
GTCGTACCCGAGGTGTAGATGATGTGGGCGATGTCGTCGGGCGACGGCGCGGGCGGCGCGGTGGCAGGCTGGGTGTCTATGCGGGGGTCGTCGACATCGATGACCCACAGGTCGCAGTCCTGCAACCGCGACCGCAGCTCCGCGGAGGTGATCGCGGCGATCGGTGCGGCATCGGCCACCATGAACTCGATCCGGGCCGACGGATGGGCCGGGTCGATCGGCAGATACGCCGCACCGGTCTTGAGTACCGCCAAGATTGCGATGATCGCCTCGGCCGACCGCGAAAACAGCAGCGCCACGGACTCTCCGGGACCCGCACCTTCGGAAGCCAGCAGGTGCGCCAACCGGTTGGCGGCCGCGTCAACCTCGCCGTAGGTCATCGACCTGCCCTCGAAAGTCACCGCCACCGCCGCCGGGGCGCGAGCCACCTGCGCGGCCCACAGCGCCGGAACAGATGCCCGGGTCGCCGGCTGGGTCAGGACGGCGCGGTTGCCGATGTCGTCGAGGCGGTCGTGCTCGTCGGAATCCAGCAGCTGAATCGAGGAAAGCCGTTGTGCCGCATCGGTAGTCATGGCCACCAGCACTCGCTGCCACCGCCGGATCAACGCCTCAATAGTGGCCGCGTCGAACACATCGGTCCGGTATTCCACCGTCCCGGAGACCCCGCCGGGCTCACCAGCTGCGGTGAAGCATTCGGCCAAGGAAAACGCCAAATCCATTCGCGCGGTGCGGGTATCGATCGGCAGCGCGGTGGCCTGCATATCGCCCAAAGTCCATTCGGCGGGCTCGGCGTTCTGCCAGCCCAACATCACCTGTACCAGCGGGTGATGGGTCAGGCTTCGGGTGGGGTTGAGCCGTTCGACGAGCATTTCGAAGGGCACGTCTTGGTGTTCGTAGGCGGCCAGGCTGCTCGCCCGGACCTGAGCCAGCAACTCCGCGACAGTGGGATCCCCGGCCACATCCACGCGCAGCACCAGGGTGTTGACGAAAAAGCCCACCAGCTCCTCGAGTGCGGGGTCACGACGTCCCGCGATCGGAAAGCCCACGGCCACATCGGAACTCGAGCTAACGGCCGACAACAGCACCGCCAGGGCAGCCTGGACCACCATGAAGCTGGTCGCATTGTGTTCGCGCGCCACCTCGCGCACCCGCTGCTGCAACTCGGCCGGCCACTGGACGGCCACGCTGGCCCCACGCTGATCGGCCACCGGCGGGTAAGGCCGATCGGCGGGCAGCGGCAACACTTCGGGCATTCCGGTCAGCGCGTCTTCCCAGTAGGTCAATTGGGATGCGATGGGGCTGTCGGGATCGTCCAGATCACCGAACTGCGCGTGCTGCCACAGCGTGTAATCGACGTACTGCACTGGCAATTCGGCCCAACCCGGTGCCTCTCCCACACACCGGGAGGAATACGCCTCGTCCAGATCGCGCACCAGCGGGGCGATCGACCAGCCGTCAGCGGCGATGTGGTGCACGATGCCTACCAGCACATGCTCGTCATCGCCGACGTGGAAAAGGGTTGCCCACAAGGGAATCTCGGCGGTCAGATCGAAAGTGTGGCGCGCGGCTGCGTCGATAGCCTCGTTCAGCCGGGTTGCGGTCCATCCGTTGGAATCGATGACCTGCCAACCAAACTCGGCCTGATCGGCGGGCACCACTACTTGCCGCGGTGTGTCCTCGACGGCTGGGAATACCGTCCGCAGGCTCTCATGACGGGCGATCACGTCACCCAGTGCAGCAGCCAGTGCGTCGACATCCAGGTGGCCGGACAGCCGCAGCGCCACCGCAATGTTGTACACCGGGGACGGCCCCTGCAACTGGTCCAGGAACCACAACCGGGATTGGGCGAACGACAACGGGACCGCCGCCGGCCGCTCCCCGGCAGTCAACGGTTGCAGCCTGCCCCGGCCGGTTCCGATGTGGGGGGCCAGCTGGGTGATCGTTGGGGCCTCGAACAATGCCCGCACCGAAAGACCGGCATCCAGGCCGGTGTTGATCGCGGCGATCACCCGCATCGCCGACAGCGAATCCCCGCCCAAGTCGAAGAACGAGTCCTCGACCCCCACCCGCTCCACTCCCAGCACCTGGGCGTAGATCCCGGCCAGGATCTCCTCGACGGCGGTGGCCGGCGCGCGGTAGTGATCGACGTCGCGGTAGTCCGGTGCCGGCAGGGCGCGGGTGTCGAGTTTGCCGTTGACCGTCAACGGCAATGCGTCGATCACCAGTACCGCGGCCGGCACCAGGTAGGGCGGCAGCTGTTCGGCCAGCTGGGCGCGTACGAAGGCCGGGTCGGCGGTTCCGGTGATGTAGCCGACCAAACGTTTGGCGCCGGGGTGGTCCTCGCGGGCGATCACCGCCGCCTGCTCCACCCCTTCCAAACCGGTTAGGGCAGCACGGATTTCGCCGAGTTCGATGCGGTACCCGCGGATCTTGACCTGGTCATCGGCGCGCCCGGCATACTCCAGCTGCCCATCGGCACCCCAGCGCACCAGGTCCCCGGTGCGATACATCCGCGCCCCGGGCTCCCCGAAGGGGGAGGCCACAAACCGCGATGCCGTCAACGGGCCTCGACCGACATAGCCGTATCCCACGCCGGGACCGGCCACGTACAGCTCGCCGACCACCCCTGCGGGCGCCGGGCGCAGCCAGTCGTCGAGCACGAACAGCGCCGCGGTCGATACCGGCGCACCGATCGGCACCGCTGCCCCCGCTGTCAGGGGTGCGCTCATCGCCGCATAGATCGTGGTTTCGGTGGGGCCGTACGCGTTGATCATCACGCGTCCGGGAGCCCATCGATCGACCACCTCGGCGGGGCACGCCTCGCCGCCGACCAGCAACGACGCCGATCCCAAACCGTCCGGGGACAACGCCGCCACCGACGAGGGGGTCTGGGTGAGCACGGTGACGCCCTCGCTGACCAGCAGCGCGTGGAAGTCTTCCGGTGAGCTGGTCACCGACTCGGGCACCACTACCAGCCGCCCGCCGTGCAGCAGCGCACCCCAGATCTCCCACACCGAGAAGTCGAACGCATACGAGTGACACTGGGTCCATACCTGTCCCGGTGGTAGGCCGGCATCCAGTGAGTCGAGCAGTTGGGTGATGTTGTGGTGGGTGATGGCCACGCCCTTGGGCACGCCGGTGGTGCCCGAGGTGTAGATGATGTGGGCGATGTCCCCGCCCGCCGGTGCCGGCAACGCCGTGCTGGGCTGGGTGGGCAGGCGAGGGTCGTCGGTGTCGATGACCCGCAGGTTGTATCCGTCCAGCCGGTCGGATAGTCCGCTGGTGGTCAGCGCGGCGATCGGCGCGGCATCGGCGAGCATGAACTCAATCCGGGCCGCGGGTTGGGCCGGGTCGATCGGTAGGTAGGCCGCCCCGGTTTTCGATACCGCCAAAATCGCGATGACGGCCTCGGTCGAACGCGAAAACAGCAGCGCCACAGACTGTCCCGGGCCCGCCCCCTCGCCGGCGAGCAGGTGGGCTAAGCGGTTGGCGGCCTCGTCGAGTTCGCGGTAGGTCGTGGAGCGGCCTTCGAAGGTCACCGCCACCGCATCGCGGGTGCGCGCAACTTGCCCGGCGAACAAGGCGGGAACCGACACCGGCGTGGGTGTGGGCGCGGTGAGCACCGCCCGGTTACCGATCGCATCGAGGTGGGCCTGCTCGGCGGCGTCGAGTAGTAGCACCGACGACAATGACCGTGTCGGGTCGGTGGTCATCGCCACCAATATCTGCTGTAACCGCTCGGCCAAATCCGCGACGTCGAAACTCGAAAATGGTTGCCCCGCCCCGGCCGTAGTGAGGAATTGTTCCTCACCTGTCCCGACGAAGAACAATCCGAAGTGAGCGACCGGGCCGAAAGTCGTATAGGTGGCCGTGGCGAGAACATCCCCCAGGTTCAGGGTCATTCTGTTCGGGATGAAGTTAATGATGACCCGATTTGTCGCCTGCCTAGCGCCATCCAACGTGTGCACCGGAAACCGCTGGTGCCGCAGCGCTTCTCGGCACCGCGTATCCACATGCCGGCAAAAATCGGCGACCGTCGCTCCCGGCGGGGCTTGCAATACCAGCGGTACCACCCCGGCGACCATCCCGGGAAGCAACTTCGACCCCGGATCCACTCGCCTGCTGACCGGGAAATCGAACACCACCTCCGAACCCTCGGTGCATCCGCGCACCAACAGGGCGCACGCCGCCGTGAGGAGCGACGATCGGCGCACACCCAACGCTTTGGACAACGCCTTGATCGGGCCAACGACACCCCGATCCAGTTGAACCGGCGCGGTCGGCGCAGACGCATCCTGCCGGCCTGCGACCTGCGGCAATCGATAGTCCGGTCCGCCTTCCGACGGAAGGTTCTTGCTCCAGTAGGCCTGATCTTCCAGATAGTCGGTCGACGCCTCGTACTCCAACTCCCCGCCAACCAGATCCTGCAACGAGCCGAAGTAAGTAGCAGAGAGCGGCGTGCCAGAAGCCATTGCCGAATAGATCGCCGCAATCCGACGGCCGACCAGCGCAATGCCCAATCCGTCCAGGACAATGTGGTGACAGCACGTGAACCAGTAGTACTCAGCAGGCGCCGTGCGAAATAACGCAAATTTGAACAACCGGTCAGTAAGCGGCATCGGTGTGTGTTGGATCAATGAGGCCATCTCACGGGCTTCCCGCTCCGGATCCGGTGAGCCGCTCACGTCATGGAAAGCCAACTCGAAATCCGGGTAATCCAACACTCTTTGGAAAACCTGGCCATTCACCTCAAAGAAAACAGACCGACACGGCTCGGCCTCATACAATGCTTTGCTGATCGCCAGCTCAAGCAAATCAGGATCGAGCGCACCCTCGATCTTGGCGAAAAGACCAAGCTGCCACTCCACCCCCGAGTGACCTGTTTCCTGGGCGAGCCAAATATCTAATTGTCGGCGCGTCAGCGGAAGGGCGCGGGCGTCAAGTTCCATCCGGCCTCCCCTACTCAAAAGGCTTACGGAATAAAGGCCTTACCTGGCGCTGGATTCCACAGTTTCTATGACCGAATATCGGTGCAATATCTTGCGACGCAGCCCAAAATCGCCGCGCGGGTCGCGTCGTGGCGAACCACCCGCCCGCTCGCAATGAGTCGGCGGGGGCCCACCCCCGGGGGTACTGCTGGTCGTCGTTGACCCTGATGAAAAAGCTGTCGTTGTCGTCATCGACGGGTTGTTGCTCACTGGTTCTCTCCACACGTCTAATCGACATGAGTGGAACAAACCCTAGTGGACTCAAACAGGCTCCGACAGGGGTTTTGGCAAAGTCCATAATGTTAGCTAGGTATCAGCTATGATTTTTCGCGCAGCCAAGTCCGCACTGCGAAACTGCTTGAGCCACAACCAATCCGGTCTCCTGGCCATCCCGAGCCAAGCGCCCTGCAAAACACGCTACCGGCCGTAAGGCTGCGCCGCCACCCGAATCTCGTGGTAGCGCGCCTCAGTGGGGGAGCGGGCTCAGCGCGCCTGGCCCTGGGTTGCCAAGAAGCCCGCGACGCCGCGGACAAGTGCGTCGGCGTATTTCTGCCGGCCGTCGGCGGACTCCATCAGCGCCGAATCCACGGGATTCTTCATGTTCCCGCACTCGACCAGAATCGCGGGGTACTGCGCCAGGTTGAGACCGGTCAGGTCCGAACGCCCGTACAGCCCGTTTTGGCCGATGTAGGTGGCCGGCGGGATCCCGGAAGCCTGTAGCTGATCGCGCATGATCCGCGCGTACTGCACCGACGGTCCAGCCTGCACCTGGTTCAGTGGTGGGGCCGAATAGTTGACGTGGAATCCCCGGCCGGACGGTGGGCCGCCGTCGGCGTGGATGCTCAGGATCGCGTTGGGCCGCAACGAGTTGGCCACGTTGGCGCGCTCATCGATACACGGTCCCAGTCCGGAGTCGTTGCCCCGGGACAGGGCGGTCCTGACTCCCAATGCGTTCAGTGCAGCCCGAACCCGCAGCGCGGTGTCCCAGGTGAACGTGTGTTCCTGGTAACCGGAGTTGGTCGCGGTTCCGCTGGTCTGGCAGTCCTTGGTGCCGCCTCGGCCGGTGGTCACTTGCCGACCGATGGAAGCGTCATTGGAGCCGTTGTGGCCGGGGTCGATGAAAACGACCATGCCGGCGATATTGGAGGGGACCGCGTTCGCGCTCGGAGTGATCGCTGTCGACGCAGCAGCCAGCGCGCCGACCACCAATTTGATTCCGACACGCCTGCTCACTCGTAGATCCACGGCGCAAAGGTAACGCCGCGCGGTCTACGCTGGGTGTTTCGAATCGCCCGACACCCACAGGCGACACCAACTCGAGACCAAGATGCGAGGGGATTGTCATGCAACCCGGAGGCGATATGTCGGCGCTGCTCGCCCAGGCGCAGCAGATGCAGCAAAAGCTGATGGAAGCTCAGCATCAGCTCGCGAACGCCGAGGTGCGTGGTCAAGCCGGTGGAGGCCTGGTTGAGGTCGTCGTCAAAGGCAGCGGTGAGGTGGTCGCGGTGAAGATCGATCCCCAGGTCGTCGACCCCTCGGACATCGAGACCTTGCAGGACTTGATCGTCGGCGCCATGGTCGACGCCTCCAAGCAAGTCACCACGATGGCGCAGGAGCAGTTGGGGTCGCTGACCGCCGGCTTGGGCGGCCCACCCGCCCCACCGGCCCCACCAACTCAAATGCCAGGGCTCTGACTTACCTACCGACATGTTTGAGGGACCTGTCCAGGATCTGATCGACGAGCTCGGCAAGCTGCCGGGTATCGGGCCAAAGAGCGCGCAGCGTATTGCTTTTCACTTGTTGTCGGTCGAACCGCCGGACATCGACCGACTCACCGCGGTACTGGCGAAAGTGCGCGACGGCGTCCGCTTCTGCGCCGTGTGCGGCAACGTTTCCGACGACGAGCGATGCCGAATCTGCGGCGACCCGCGCCGGGACGGCACGCAGGTATGTGTCGTCGAGGAACCCAAAGACATCCAGGCCGTCGAGCGCACTCGCGAATTTCGCGGCCGCTACCACGTCCTGGGCGGCGCGCTTGATCCGCTATCCGGCGTGGGACCCGAGCAGCTGCGGATCCGCGAGTTGCTGAGCCGCATCGGCGAGCGGGTCGACGGGGTGGACATCAGCGAGGTGATCATCGCGACCGACCCGAACACCGAGGGCGAGGCGACGGCTACCTACCTGGTCCGAGTGCTCCGTGACATTCCCGGCCTGATCGTGACGCGGATCGCGTCCGGGCTGCCGATGGGCGGTGACTTGGAGTTCGCCGATGAGCTGACGCTGGGGCGCGCGCTCACCGGCCGCCGGGCCATGGTCTGACGCTCCTCAGGCTTTGCTCAATTGGAATGACCTGGTAAAGGTCTTGCCCGGCTCTCCGCCACACGCGTCCGACGTCGCCGTCGTCTGGCCTTGGCCGGCAAGCGACACGGCGTCGAAGCTGTAGTTGACGGTCACCGGGAACGAGGCGCCGTTCGGGCACGGCGCCTGGGCCATGCCGCTGTGAGTCCAGCGTCCATTGGCGAGGTCGAATTCCCAGCTGATGATGAACGTCCCGCCATCTTGCGAGGTCGCCAGGGTGCAGTCCGATCCGCACGGGGCGAACAGCCAGGCGGTCGACTTGTCGTTGTCCGGGTAGCGCACGTTGTACCGGCCCATTGGGACTTCCGGGGCGGCGTGCGCCGGCGTCGACGATGTGATCATTGCGGCCGCGCCGAGCAGTGCGCCGGCGGCCAGTCGCCCGCTGATCTTCGCCATCTCGGCCGGCACGGCTAGCGCGCCGCCAGTCGCTCGCGGCGCAGCAGGTCCACCTCGGGTAGCTCCAGCGGTGCCAGCTCGCCCACCACCTTGCTCAGCAGCAGGTCGGCCAGCTCCGGATTGCGGGCCAGACACGGTCCATGCAGGTAGGTCGCTACGACGCTGCCCTGAAGCACGCCGTCAAAGCCGTCACCGACCCGGTTGCCCGCGCCCTTGACGACGGCGCCCAACGGCGAGGCGGCGGGGCCCAGCACGGTGCCGCCGCGGTGGTTCTCAAAGCCGGTGAGCTGCTGGGTCAACCCGGCGAGCAGCGGCTTGCTCACCAGCTCGCCGATGGTGCGTCCGGTCTGCGGGGAGGTCGTCGCATCCAGCATGCCCACGCCGTCGACGCGTTCCCCCGACGACGTCTCGTACCAGTGCCCGAGCACCTGGACGGCCGCGCAGATCGCCAGCACGGGTGCGCCACGCTCCGCGGCGCGCTGCAGGCCCGGGTACCGCAGCAGATGCCGGGTGGCCAGCCGCTGCGCGTAATCCTCGGCGCCGCCCAGGGTGTACAAGTCCAAGGACTCCGGCACGGGATCGTCCAGCGTGATCTCCACGATCTCGGCGGCGACATCCCGCAGCCGTAGCCGTTGGCGCAGCACTACCGCGTTGCCGCCATCGCCGTAGGTGCCCATCACGTCGGGCAACACCAGCCCGATCCGCACCGTGGACAAAGACCCTGCGTCAGCCATGGCGGGCCAACGCTCGGTGCAGCTGCAGGAAGGCGGTGTAGTTGGCGACGACCTCGACTTGCCCCGGCGGGCAGGACGCGATCGCCGACAGGGTGTCGTGCACCAGGGTGTGCCCGACGCCCGCGTAGCCCAGGCGCACCGCCAGGTCGGTGCCGCGTTCGCCGGCCGCCACGACGGCGGTTTCCTCGAAGTGCTCGAAGCGCACGTCCCACAACCACGACAGGTCCTCGCCGTCGGGCACCTGCCCGTTGACCGAGATCACCACCCCGGCCGCGTGCTTGTCGACCATCGACAGCGCTTCCTGCCAGCCGGCCGGGTTCTTGGCCAGCAGAATCCGCGCGTCATGCTGGCCGATCCGCACGGTCCGGTAGCGTCCCGCGACCTCGTCCACCCCGGACACCGCCGCAACCGCTGCCGCGGGATCGGCGCCCAGCGCGACGGCAGCCGCGACGGCCTGGGCGGCATTGCCGCGGTTCACCGTGCCGGGCAGCGCCAGCCGCATCGGCAGGGCCAACCCGTCGGGCCCGTACAACGTGTCGTCGTCGAACCACCACTGCGGACTGGGCCGCTTGAAATCGGCACCGGTGCTGTACCAGTGGCCGTGGTCGCGGACGATCACCTCGCCGCTGCGTGGACAGCTGACCGAGTCGTTCGCCCATGCGCCGCCGGCGGCCACCCACACCACGTTCGAGCTGTCGTAGGCGGCCGAGGTCATCAGCACGTCGTCGCAGTTGGCGACCACCACCGCGTTCGGGTGCCGGGCCAGCCCGGCCCGCAGCGTGCGTTCGATCACGTTGATCTCGCCGACCCGGTCCAGCTGATCACGCGACAGGTTGAGCAGCACGATGACGCTGGGGTCGACGGCATCGGAAACGTGCGGCACGTGCATCTCGTCGACTTCCAGGGCGGCCAGCTCGGCGCTGCGGTCGGCGGCCAGGGCAGCCACCAGACCGGCGTCCATATTGGCGCCTTCGGCGTTGGTGGCTACGCGGCTTGTCGGGCCCTTCGGGCCGATGGTCGCCAGCGCGGCCGCGGCCATCCGGGTGGTCGTGGACTTGCCGTTGGTTCCGGTGACGACGACCGTGCGCCGTCCGGCGCCGAGCTGGCGCAGGATCGATCGATCCAGCGTCATCGCGACCAAGCCGCCGATCATCGCCCCGGCCCCCCGTCCGGTGACCCGCGACGCCCATCGCGCGCTCGCTCCTGCGGCGAGAGCCAGACGTGCGCGGGTGGTGATCACCCGTAAAGGTTAAGGGCGCTCGCAAGCGCGGCGCTTTGCGCCGGGTGCAGCGGGTCGCCCTCCCGACAAGACAAGGGCCGACACGAATGCGCAGCGACCGGGCGATGTCGGTCCGACGTGCCATTCTCAGTCCATGAGCCCCAAAATTCGGACGCACTGGGGCCGACCGGCGACCGATCCGGACGCAGGTCGGGCCGTCGTCGACGTCGAAACCTCAGGTTTCCGGCCCGGTCAGGCGCGGGTCATCAGTCTCGCGGCGCTCGGACTCGACGCCGACGGCCGCGTCGAGCAGTCCGTCGTCAGCCTGCTCAATCCCGGGGTGGATCCGGGACCCACCCACGTGCACGGGCTGACCGCCGCCATGCTCGAGGACCAGCCGCAATTCGGCGACATCATCGGCGACGTGGTCGAGGTGCTGCGCGGCCGCACGCTGGTGGCTCACAACGTCGCGTTCGACTACGCATTCCTGGCCGCGGAGGCCGAGCTCACCGGCACCGAACTTCCCATCGACACCGTGATGTGCACCGTCGAGCTGGCCCGGCGCCTCAATCTCGGCGTCGACAATCTGCGGTTGGAGACCCTCGCCGCGCACTGGGGCGTGACCCAGGAGCGGCCGCACGACGCCTTCGACGACGCACTGGTGTTGACCGGGGTTCTCGCGTCCGCGCTCGAGCGGGCACGCGAGCGAGACATCTGGCTGCCGGTGCGTCCGGTCACCCGGCGACGCTGGCCCAACGGCCGAGTGACCCACGACGAGCTGCGCCCGTTGAAGGCGCTGGCTTCCCGGATGCCCTGCCCCTATCTGAACCCGGGGCCGTATGTCCGCGGCAGGCCGCTGGTCCAGGGCATGCGGGTGGCGCTGGCCGCCGAGGTCAGGCGCACGCACGAGGAACTCGTCGAGCGGATCCTGCACGCCGGGCTGGCCTACACCGATGTCGTCGACCGAGAGACGTCCGTGGTGGTCTGCAACGACGATGCCCCCGAGCAGGGCAAGGGCTATCAGGCCCAGCAGCTGGGGGTGCCGTTGGTGTCCGATGCGCAGTTCATGGACGGCGTCGGCACCGTCGTCGGCGGCACCAGCATGGAAGAGTTCGTCGACGCCACGGCGGCCGACGAGCAGCTCGCGCTGTTCTGATCAGCCGCGGGCCGCGCGGTTGACCGCGGACACCACGGCCCGCAGTGACGCGGTGGTGATCGATGGGGCGGTGCCCACACCCCACACCGTGCGGCCGCCCACCGAAGCCTCCACATACGCCGCCGCTTGAGCGTCGTCACCGGCGCTCATCGCGTGCTCCGAGTAGTCCAGCACGGCAACGTCGAACCCGACACCGCCGAGCGCATCGACGAACGCGGCCAACGGGCCGTTTCCGACGCCGCTGATCTCGGTCTCGGTTCCGTTGATCTTCACGGTCGCGGTGATGCTGGTCGTGCCGGTGTCCTCCTCGGGAGCATCGACGCGCTGCTTCATGCGCTCCAGCGGCAGAATCGGCGCCAGGTACTCCTCGGAGAAGGCTTCCCACATCTCCTTGGGCGAGACCTCACCGCCCTCGCCGTCGGCCATCTTCTGGATTACTTGGGAGAACTCGATCTGCAGCCGCCGCGGCAGGGCCAGGCCATGGTCGGCCTTCATGATGTAGGCCACCCCGCCCTTGCCGGACTGCGAGTTGACCCGGATCACCGCCTCGTAGGTGCGCCCGACGTCCTTGGGGTCGATCGGCAGATACGGCACCTGCCAGAGCATGTCCTCGACGTCGGTGTCCGCGGCGTCGGCGTCGACCTTCATCTGGTCCAGGCCCTTGTTGATGGCGTCCTGGTGGCTGCCGGAGAACGCGGTGTAGACCAGATCGCCGCCGTAGGGGTGCCGTTCATGCACCGGCAGCTGATTGCAGTACTCCACCGTCCTGCGGATCTCGTCGATGTTGGAGAAGTCGATCTGCGGGTCCACGCCGCGGGAGAACAGGTTCAACCCCAGGGTCACCAGACACACGTTTCCGGTGCGCTCCCCGTTGCCGAACAGGCAGCCCTCGATCCGGTCCGCGCCCGCCTGATAGCCCAATTCGGCTGCGGCGACGGCGGTTCCGCGGTCGTTGTGTGGATGCAGGCTCAGGATCACCGACTCGCGGTTGGCCAGGTTGCGGCTCATCCACTCGATCGAGTCGGCGTAGACGTTGGGGGTGGCCATCTCCACCGTGGCGGGCAGATTGAAGATGATCGGGTTGTCCGGTGTCGGTGCAATGATGTCGCCGACGGCGTCGCACACCTGCTTGGCGTACTCGAGTTCCGTTCCCGTATAGGACTCCGGCGAATACTCGAATCGCCATTGGGTGCCCGGGTATTTGGCGGCCTCCTCGACGCACTTGCGCGCGCCCTCGGTCGCGATGGCCTGCACCGCGGCCCGGTCCGCGCGAAATACCACGCGGCGCTGCAGGATTGAGGTCGAGTTGTAGAAGTGCACGATCGCCCGCGACGCGCCCGCACACGCCTCGAAGGTGCGCTCGATCAGCTCCGGTCGGCATTGGGTCAGCACCTGGATGGTGACGTCCTCGGGTATGGCGCCGTCGGTGATGATCTCGCGAACGAAGTCGAAGTCGGTCTGACTGGCCGACGGGAATCCGACCTCAATCTCCTTGTAGCCCATGCCAACCAGCAGGTCGAACATGCGCCGCTTGCGGGCCGGGCTCATCGGGTCGATCAGTGCCTGGTTGCCGTCGCGCAGATCCACTGCGCACCACAAGGGGGCGCTGTCGATGACGCGGTCCGGCCAGATGCGGTCGGCCAGCTTGATCGGCTCGACTTCCTCGGCGAACGGCCGGTATCGGTTGACCGGCATCGACGAGCCGCGCTGCGGATTCCATGTGGGCTGGTCGGGATGGGGTGGGCCCGCGGGCTTGGTGACGGTGCGGGCCTTGAAAGACGACGAGGTGTATGCGTCGGGATGGGCAGACTCAGGAAAGTTGGTCACGATCATTGCTCCGGGGATGTCAGAAGGGACTTCAGACCGGCGCATCGCGAACCCCCGCGACGGGAGGCCAGTCTGGATCAGACCCCGTCGCGGCGTCCGAGGAGGAGCACCCGCTGCACGCTCTGAACTCTACCGCGATCAGCTTGATCACCAAAACCGCACCAAAGGGCCACCACCTGGCATCGAGCGTGCGGTGTCCTGGGCCACAGGCCAGCATCGCGACGTTAATTGAGATGCGCCGGCACCGTATCCTGTTGTGGACTTAAAGCACGTCTGTAGGTCCGGAAGGGCAGGCAAAGAAACAGTGGCGCTCGTCGTACAGAAGTACGGCGGATCCTCGGTGGCCGACGCCGATCGGATCCGTCGTGTCGCGGAACGCATCGTCGAGACCAAAAAGCAGGGCAACGACGTCGTTGTGGTGGTCTCGGCGATGGGCGACACCACCGATGACCTGCTGGATCTGGCTCAGCAGGTGTGCCCGGTGCCGCCGGCCCGCGAACTGGACATGCTGCTGACGGCCGGGGAGCGCATCTCCAATGCCCTGGTGGCCATGGCGGTCGAATCGCTCGGTGCCCGGGCCCGGTCGTTCACCGGCTCGCAAGCCGGTGTCATCACCACCGGCACCCATGGCAACGCGAAGATCATCGACGTCACGCCGACCCGGTTGCGATCCGCGCTCGACGAGGGCGACATCGTGTTGGTCGCCGGCTTCCAGGGCGTCAGCCAGGACAGCCGGGACGTCACCACGCTGGGCCGCGGCGGCTCGGACACCACGGCCGTCGCGCTGGCCGCCGCCCTGCACGCCGACGTCTGCGAGATCTACACCGACGTCGACGGCATCTTCAGCGCGGACCCGCGGATCGTGCCCAACGCCCGCAAGCTCGACACGGTCACCTTCGAGGAAATGCTCGAGCTGGCGGCGTGCGGCGCCAAGGTGCTGATGCTGCGCTGCGTGGAATACGCCCGCCGCTACGACTTGCCGGTGCACGTCCGGTCGTCGTACTCGGACAAACTAGGCACTGTCGTCGTCGGATCGATCAAGGACACACCCATGGAAAGCCCCCTTCTGACCGGAGTCGCGCACGATCGCAGCGAGGCCAAGGTGACCGTCGTCGGAATCCCGGACATCCCCGGGTATGCGGCCCGCGTCTTCCGGGCCATCGCCGAGGCCGACGTGAACATCGACATGGTGCTGCAGAACGTCTCCAAGATCGAGGACGGCAAGACCGACATCACCTTCACGTGTTCCCGCGACAGTGGGCCCACCGCGGTGGCCAAGCTGGACTCCCTCAAGGAGGAGATCGGCTTCACTCAGCTGCTCTACGACGACCACATCGGCAAGGTCTCGCTGATCGGGGCGGGCATGCGCAGCCATCCCGGGGTCACCGCGACGTTCTGTGAGGCGCTGGCTGAGGTGGGCGTCAACATCGAGCTGATCTCCACCTCCGAGATCCGCATCTCGGTGCTGTGCCGCGACACCGAACTAGATAAGGCCGTCGTGGCGTTGCACGAGGCGTTCGGCCTCGGCGGTGAGGAGGAGGCCACGGTGTATGCGGGGACGGGTCGATAGATATGGGCGCCAATAGGCTCGCGATAGGGGTAGTGGGCGCCACCGGCCAGGTGGGCCAGGTGATGCGCAAGCTGCTCGACGAGCGCGACTTCCCGGCGACGAGCGTGCGGTTCTTCGCGTCCGCCCGCTCGCAGGGGCGCAAGCTGGCGTTCCGCGGCCAGGAGATCGAGGTCGAAGACGCCGCGACGGCGGACCCGACCGGCCTGGACATCGCGCTGTTCTCCGCCGGCAAGACGATGTCGCTGGTGCAGGCTCCGCGGTTCGCGGCCGCCGGGGTGATCGTGATCGACAACTCCTCGGCCTGGCGCAAGGACCCGGACGTGCCGTTGGTGGTCTCGGAGGTCAACTTCGCCCGCGACGCCGCCAACCGGCCTAAGGGCATCATCGCCAACCCGAACTGCACCACGATGGCCGCCATGCCGGTGCTCGAGCCGCTGCACGAGGAAGCCCAACTGGTGCGGTTGGTGGTCTCGAGTTACCAAGCGGTGTCCGGCAGTGGCTTGGCCGGTGTCGAGGAATTGGCGACCCAGGCGCGCGCGGTCGTCGGCGAGGCTGAGCAGCTGGTGCATGACGGCAGTGCACTGGAGTTTCCGGCGCCTAAGACCTACGTCGCGCCCATCGCCTTCAACGTGGTGCCGCTGGCCGGATCGTTGGTGGACGACGGATCCGGGGAGACCGACGAGGACCAGAAGCTGCGCTCCGAGAGCCGCAAGATTCTTGGCATTCCCGATCTACTGGTGAGCGGGACCTGCGTGCGGGTTCCGGTGTTCACCGGGCACTCGCTGTCGATCAACGCCGAGTTCGCCCGGCCGATCTCCCCGGAACGGGCGCGGGAGTTGCTCGGCGCAGCGCCCGGCGTGAAGGTTGTCGACGTGCCGACCGCATTGGATGCGGCTGGAGTCGACGAGTCGCTGGTCGGCCGGATCCGGCAGGACGAAGGTGTGCCGAATGGGCGCGGCCTGGCACTGTTCGTCTCGGGGGACAACCTGCGAAAGGGTGCGGCGCTCAACACGATTCAGATCGCCGAGTTGCTCGCCGCCGAACTGTGATCCGAGGGTGAGGCCCGCCGACACTCGGCTCGGTACGCGGTATCTGGTCGCGTCGGCAGTGTGTTTGGTTGTCTCACAATCTGTCTGGGTTGCTCGCGCCGATCCGCCCGCGCCAGCCCCGCAGCCCATCGTGCAGCCGCTGGCACCGGGTCAGGTGTTGCGAATCGGTCCTACGGCCGGAACTGGCACTCCTACAGGGGATTACGGTATCGGCGCCACTGATCTCTGCGAATTCCTGGAGTTCCCCACCGAACTGTTACAGGTCTGCGGCGATAGCTTCGCCGGCCAGGGCGTCGGTTTCGGCGGCTGGTACTCGCCGGTCGCGTTGCACGTCGATACCGCGTCGGTCGATGATCCCGCCGGGGTGCGCTACACCGGCGTCACCGGGATCAGCAAACCGCTGCTGGCCGATCCCGCGCCCTCGGGAGACTCGCAACTGCCGGCCGGGGTGGTGCAGATCAACCGGCGCAACTACCTGATGGTGACGACGACGAAAGACCTGAAGCCGCAGAGCTCGCGGCTGGTGAGCGCCGAAGCGGCGCATGCGGGGTGGCAGACCGTTCCGGGGTCGAAGCGCGATGCCTCCTATCAGGGTGGCTCGCAGACGCAGATCAGCGGCTACTACGACCCGATCCCGACCGCCGATTCGCCGAGCGGTTGGGTGTACATCGTGGCCAACAGCTTCACTCGCAGTCAGCCGGTGGTGCTGTATCGGGTTGCGCCGCAGAACTTTACCGACCGGTCGCGGTGGCAGGGCTGGGCGGTCGGGCCCGGCGGCGGCTGGGGCAAACCACCAACGCCGTTGTGGCCCGATCAGGTGGGGGAGTTGGGTGTGCGGCAAATCGACGGCGAGGCGGTGCTGTCCTATTTCAACGCCAGCAACGGCAACATGGAGGTCCGGGTGGCCAGTGACCCAACGCTTTTGGGAGAGGCGCCAGTGACCACCGTGGTGCAGCACGACGAGTGGCCCGAGCCGGCGGAGAGCCTGCCGCCTCCGACCGACAACCGGCTCGCACAACCGTACGGCGGCTACATCTCACCCGGCTCTACGCTCGACGAGCTGCGGATTTTCGTCAGCCAGTGGGACACCCGCGCCCGGGTGTCCGCGCCCTATCGAGTGATTCAGTTCGCCGTCAACCCGTTCAAGCCCGACGCTTAAAGCCGGGCAACCGACCGCGGGCGCACGCCGTGCCGAAAGGCATTCTGGCGAACGTTTAGTTTGCTACAGTCAGCAAACATGGTGTGGCCCGCTGGCCCACCGTTGACCCAGAATCGGGGAGAGTCATGGATTTTGGGTTGTTGCCGCCTGAGGTCAACTCCGCACTGATGTATTCGGGCCCAGGATCGGGGCCGTTGCTGGCGGCCGCGGCGGGTTGGGACACGGTGGCTGCCGAGTTGGAGTTCGCGGCCAGTGGCTATTCGTCGGAGGTCTCGGGGCTCACGGCTCAGACATGGTGGGGTCCGTCGTCGACGAGGATGGCGGCCGCGGCTGCACCTTATGTGGCGTGGCTGCACGCCAGCGCTGCTGCGGCCGGGCAGACCGCTGCCCAGGCGTACGGCGCGGCCGTAGCGTATGAGGCCGCGTTTGCGATGACCGTGCCGCCGCCGATGATCGCGGCCAACCGGGCACTGTTGATGGCCCTGATATCGACCAACTTCTTCGGACAGAACACCGCCGCAATCGCGGCCACCGAAGCCCAATACATGCAGATGTGGGTGCAGGACTCCACCGCGATGTATGGCTACGCCGCGGACTCCCTGAGCGCGAGCACCCTGACGTCGTTCAGCGAACCGTCGCCGACCACCAACTCCGCAGGCGACGCCGATCAGGCCCGCGCGGTCGCCCAGGCCGCCGGCAACACCACCAGCGCTCGTACCCAATCGGTGATGCAGCTCGCGTCGGCCCACACCACGGCGCCTACTGCCAACACACCCATCGTCGAACCTGTCGCGCCCGGACAGACGGTCACCGCCCCGGCCGGCAGCACCGTCACACTGGGACCCAATTCCGCCCTCATCCTCAACGGCGGCTCCGTCACCATGGACGCTGGCGTCCGCGTCGGCAGCTCGGCGGGCTTCGTGACCCTCAGTCCCGGCAGCACCGTGTTCACCACGACTCAAACCTTCGAGGGCACCACCCTGATCCCGGCGCAAACTACGGTGACCGCCGGCGCAAGCCCCCTCATCCTGACCCCCGGTCCAGCCGGCAACATCACCGTCAACCTCATCAGCGGCCCGTCGACCATCGACGGCTTTTTCGCGGTGCTAAGCCAATCGGCAAACCCGGTCACCGCCCTCGTGGGCCCGGCGGGTGCGACGATCACCAACGTCAGCGGCACCGTCACCGTCACCATCACCCCGGTGACGCCCATCGTTCCCGGCACCTCTGGCGGTTTGGCGGCGGCAGCCGCCAGCAGTTCACCGGGCCTGGCGGGAACGGCGGGGATCCAGCCTCAGCTCGATGTGGACGGGCTGCTCGAGTGGGCTCGTACCGCATCCGGGGCTGGCGTCCCCGCCGACGTCGCGGCGGTGGCCGGGTGAGACTGCGCTAGATCGCCATCTGTCGCGACGGTTCACCAGGTGAGCAGGGGTTTTCGGCTCACAGCTGCTACATAAGTAGCGCATAGCCGTAACTATTGTTTACCCCCGCATCATGTGTCTCATGAGTGAAACATCTGAAACCCCCACTGTGCGGTCCTCGACCGCAACTGCGCCGGCGCCGGTAGCAACAGAACTGGCGTCATACCGGGCCCCCAAGGTCTTCCAATTGGCCGCTTGGGTCGCCATCTTCGCCGGGACCGTGTTCATCATCGCGGTCATCTTCTTCACCGGGTTCATGCTCGGCAAGTCCGGCGGCCACCACGGCCACCACGGCCACCACCACAAGCATCACGCGATGGTGCACCCGCACCGCTTCGGTGGTCCGGGTGGTCCCGGCGGTCAATGGGGCCCGCCGCCTGGCGCGACCCAGCCGGGTGCGTCCGTGGCTCCTGGCGCCCCGGGACCCAGCCAGATTCCGTCATCGGTCGCTCCGTCCCGCACGCCGTAGGCGCGAGGCGAGAGACCGCAACCATTCAGATGGTCACGGGGTAATAGGAGGACCCCGGGGGGCCACGTAAATCAACACGCAGTAGCCCGGCGCTCACCAGAGCGCCGGGCTACGAGTGGTTCAGCGATACCGGCGCTTAGATCGCATTTGGATGAATTCACAGCAACTTTGTTGATGGAATCTGTTGCAGCAGTTGCATTCAGGGGCAGTATTCAAGGCATGAGTGAAACACCTGAACCCGCAGTACAGCCGACGCACGTCGACACGGCTCCGCCGCCGCCGGCCCGGGTCAAGCCGCCCAAGCTCTATGCGGCCGCCGCGTGGGTGGTGATCGTTGCCGGGATCGTTTTCATCGTGTCGGTCGTCTTCTTCTCCGGCGCCATGATCTTCGGATATCACCAC
The DNA here is from genome assembly GCF_052566995.1 of Mycobacterium sp. Dal123C01. Taxonomy (NCBI): domain Bacteria; kingdom Bacillati; phylum Actinomycetota; class Actinomycetes; order Mycobacteriales; family Mycobacteriaceae; genus Mycobacterium; species Mycobacterium sp. Dal123C01. Next base: position 1,678,509 of record NZ_CP199580.1, read on the forward strand.
CACCATTGCCACCATCATCACGGCATGATGTACGGCCCCGGCGGCCCCGGCGGCCCCGGCCCCGGCCCCGGCGGTCCAGGAGGCCCAGGAGGCCCAGGACCGTGGCAGTACGGCGGACCGGGTGGCCCCGGTATGGCGCCTTCCTACCCCGGCGGTCCCTTCGGTCCCGGCCCGGGTCCGCGTCCCTAGCAGCTAAAGCACGCCGGCAAACGTGCCGCACGACCAACGGCCCGGCGCCCCTACGTGGGGTGCCGGGCCGTTTGGTGTGCGACTGAAAGTGCTTGACGCCGATTCGGCTTCGCATTGGGTGGGTACACGTCGCACTGCCCTCGGATCAATTCAGCCCAGTTAACGAGGAGATGGCAAGATGACGCAGCGCTTCACCACGACGGATGCCGGCATCGCCGCGCCCAGCGACGAACAGTCGCTGACGATCGGTCCCGACGGTCCGATCCTGCTCCAGGACCACTACCTGATCGAGCAGATGGCGCAGTTCAACCGGGAACGCATCCCGGAACGGCAACCGCATGCCAAGGGGGGTGGCGCCTTCGGCCATTTCGAAGTGACCCACGACGTCAGCAAGTACACCCGCGCTGCGGTCTTCCAGCCCGGGACCAAGACCGAGATGCTGGCCAGGTTTTCCACCGTGGCCGGTGAGCGCGGCAGCCCAGACACCTGGCGCGATCCGCGCGGCTTCGCGCTGAAGTTCTACACGACCGAGGGCAACTTCGACATGGTCGGCAACAACACGCCCGTCTTCTTCATGCGCGACCCGCTGAAGTTCCAGCACTTCATCCGGTCCCAAAAGCGCATGGCCGCAACGAATTTGCGTGACCACAATATGCAGTGGGACTTCTGGAGCCTGGTTCCCGGATCCGCGCATCAGGTGACTTGGCTGATGGGGGACCGTGGCATCCCCAAGAGTTGGCGGCAGATGAACGGCTATAGCAGCCACACCTACAGCTGGATCAACGCCGCCGACGAGATCTTCTGGGTGAAGTATCACTTCATCACCGATCAGGGCGTCGACTTCCTGACCCAGGAGGACGCCGACCGGTTGGCCGGCGAGGACGGCGATTACCACCAGCGCGACCTCTACGAGGCGGTTGAGGCCGGCGATCACCCGAGCTGGACGCTCAAGATGCAGATCATGCCGTTCGAGGAGGCCAAGACCTACCGGTTCAACCCATTCGATCTGACCAAAGTCTGGCCGCACAGCGACTATCCGTTGATCGACGTCGGCAAGATGACGTTGGACCGCAACGTCACCGATTACCACACCGAGATCGAACAAGCCGCCTTCGAGCCGAACAACACCGTGCCGGGCACCGGGCTGAGCCCGGACAAGATGCTGCTCGCGCGCGGCTTCTCCTATGCCGACGCGCACCGGGCGCGGCTGGGAACCAACTACCGGCAGATCCCCGTCAACACGCCGCAGGTGGAGGTGAACAGCTACTCCAAAGACGGGGCGATGCGGATGAAGAACGCGTCGGATCCGGTGTACGCGCCCAACTCCTACGGAGGTCCGCAGGCCGACCCGGCGCGCGCCGCCGAGGTGCACTGGCATGCCGACGGTCAGATGATCCGCGCGGCCTACACGCTGCACGCCGAGGACGACGACTGGGGCCAGGCGGGCACCATGGTCCGTGAGGTTCTCGACGACGCGGCCCGGGAACGCCTGGCCCACAACATCGTTGGACACGTCTCCCAGGGCGTCAAAGAGCCGGTGTTGTCACGGGTCTTCGAGTACTGGCGCAACGTCGACCCCGACCTCGGCAAGAACGTCGAGGAGGGTGTTCGCGCCAACCTGGGTCAGTAAAGCCGACTTGAGCCGGTAAGTTCGCGGTAGCCGGTCGCCCTGGCATGATCGAGATCCATGATGCGAATCTCCGCTGCGGCGGTAAGCGTCGGTCTGGGCCTGGGGGTGGTGTCAGGTGCACCCATCGCAGCCGCCCATCCCTCGGAACCCGGCGTGGTGTCCTACGCGGTCCTCGGCAAAGGATCGGTCGGCAATATCGTCGGCGGGCCCATGGGGTGGGAATCGGTGTTCACCGAACCGTTCCAGGGCTTCTTCGTCGACCTTCCCGACTGCAACAACTGGGCGGACATCGGGCTGCCCGAGGTGTACAACGATCCCGACCTGGCGTCCTTCAACGGGGCCACCGCGCAGACATCGGCCAACGACCAGACCCATCTCGTCAAGCAGGCGGTCGGCGTATTCGCCACCGGCGACGCCGCGGGCCGTGCTTTCCACCGAGTGGTGGATCGAACCGCGGGCTGCTCGGGTCAGACCACCGCGATGCACTTGGACAACGGGCAAACGCAGGTGTGGTCGTTTGCTGGCGCCCCGGCCACGGCGACCGACGCGAACTGGACCAAGCAAGAAGCGGGCACCGATCGCCGCTGCTTCAATCAAACCCGGTTGCGCGAAAACGTGTTGCTGCAGGCGAAGGTTTGTCAGTCTGGCAACGCGGGACCCGCGGTCAATGTGCTGGCCGGGGCGATGCAAAACGCGCTGGGACAGTAGCGGTGAAAACCTGCGGAAACGGGAATATGTCGGGGCGATCTGGAAGATGAAGGGACGGCGGCTATCGTTCGGATAGCTGCCCAATATGGCGCTCGGCGACGCGAGGTCGGGCCCGGAGGGATCGTGATATGACGCTCGCCGCCATCACCGCCGCGGCCTCGCAGCTAGACGCCGCGCGCCCGGCCGACTCCGAGGTGACCAGTACCGAGGAAGCCGCCCAGTACATCGCCGATGGCTGTTTGATCGATGGTCCGCTCGGGCGCGTCGGCCTGGAGATGGAGGCGCACTGCTTCGACCCGGTTGACCCGTATCGCCGGCCTAGCTGGGACGAAATCACCGAGGTCCTCGACCAGCTGCCCCCACTGCCCGGCGGCAGTGCGGTCACCGTGGAGCCCGGAGGCGCCGTTGAGCTCTCCGGCCCGCCCGAGGACGGCGCGGTTGCGGCCATCGGCGCGATGAACAACGACCAGGGCGTGCTGCGAAAGGCCTTCGCCAACGCCGGGCTGGGATTGGTCTTCCTCGGCGCCGACCCGCTGCGGGCACCCAAGCGTGTCAACCCGGGCGCGCGCTATTGCGCGATGGAAGAGTTCTTCGCCGCCAGCCACTGCGACGAGGCGGGTGCGGCGATGATGACGTCGACCGCCTCGATTCAGGTCAACGTGGATGCGGGGCCGCAGGCCGGATGGGCGGCCCGGGTCCGGCTGGCTCACGCGCTGGGGCCCACGATGATTGCGATCACGGCCAATTCCCCGATGCTGGGCGGCGAATTCTCCGGTTGGGTGTCCACCCGACAGTGGGTGTGGGGCCAGATGGACTCGGCGCGCTGCGGACCGATCCTGGGGGCCAGCGACGACGACCCCGGCATCGAGTGGGCGCGCTACGCGCTCAAGGCGCCGGTGATGATGGTGCACAACCCCGAGGCCGTCGCGCTCACCCATTACGTGTCCTTCGCCGATTGGGCCGACGGCTCGGCGCTGTTATGCGACCGCCGTCCCACCCTCGCCGATCTCGACTATCACCTGACCACGCTGTTCCCGCCGGTACGCCCCAGGCAATGGCTGGAAATCCGCTACCTCGACAGCGCACCGGATGAGTACTGGCCGGCTATCGCGTTCATGATGGTCGCCTTGCTCGACGACCCGGTCGCCGCCGACGCCGCCGCGGCGGCCGTCGAGCCGGTGGCCACCGCATGGGACAACGCCGCCCGGCTCGGTCTCAGTGACCGGCGCTTGCACGAGGCCGCGAAATCCTGCGTGGCGATTGCGGCCGAGAAGTCGCCGCCCGAACTCACCGACGCGATGGAGCGGCTGATCCGCAGTGTCGAACGGGGCCGATGTCCCGGCGACGACTTTTCCGATCAGGTAATCGACTACGGCATCGCGGCTACGGTGTCGGAGTTGGCGCAAGGGGGCCTGTGACTCCGCGGGAACGGATTGCCGGCGATCTGGAGCGGGCGCGCACGCGCACGCTGCGGCTGGTCGACTTCGATGACGCCGAACTCCGTCGTCAGTACGACCCGTTGATGAGTCCGCTGGTGTGGGACCTCGCGCACATTGGTCAGCAGGAAGAGCTGTGGCTGCTGCGCGGCGGTGACCCGAATCGCCCAGGAATGCTGGATCCGTCGATCGAAGGTCTTTACGACGCGTTCGAACACTCCCGGGCCAGCCGCGTCGATTTGCCGCTGCTGTCCCCCGAGCAGGCCCGAACATATTGCCGCACGGTACGTTCCGCTGCATTGGATGCGCTGGACGCATTGCCCGAAGATCCCACCGGAGACCGTGCCGCTTTCGTCTACGGGCTGGTGGTCAGCCACGAAAACCAGCACAACGAAACCATGCTGCAGGCCCTGAACCTGCGCACCGGCGCCGCGCTGCTGCGTGATCCCGGCAGCTTGCCCGCCGGCCGGCCGGGTCTGGCCGGAACCTCGGTGCTGGTGCCCGCCGGACCGTTCGTGCTGGGCGTGGACGCCACGAGCGAACCGTTCTCGTTGGACAACGAGCGCCCCGCCCACATCGTCGACTTGCCGGCGTTCCGGATCGGCCGGGTCCCGGTCACCAACGGCGAATGGCAACAGTTCATCGCCGACGGCGGCTACCACGAGCCGCGCTGGTGGTCCGCGCGCGGCTGGGAGCACCGCCAGAGTGCGGGCCTTGCGGCGCCGCAATTCTGGGGTCCCGACGGGCGCACGCGCACCCGCTTCGGCTACATCGAAGACATTCCGGCCGACGAGCCGGTGCAGCATGTCACCTACTTCGAGGCCGAGGCGTACGCCGCTTGGGCCGGCGCGCGGCTGCCCACCGAAATGGAATGGGAGAAGGCCTGCACCTGGGACCCGGGGACCAACACCCGGCGCCGCTACCCGTGGGGAGCGCAAGATCCCTCGAGCGACGTGGCGAACCTGGGCGGCGCGGCACTGCGTCCGGCACCCGTCGGCGCCTACCCGGCCGGCGCGTCGGCTTACGGCGTCGAGCAGCTGCTGGGCGACGTCTGGGAGTGGACCACCTCGCCGCTGCGGCCGTGGCCCGGTTTCGTGCCGATGATCTACGAGCGCTACTCGCAGCCATTTTTCGACGGCGACTACCGGGTACTGCGCGGCGGGTCCTGGGCGGTGGAATCGGCCATCCTGCGGCCGAGTTTCCGCAACTGGGACCACCCAATCCGTCGACAGATCTTCTGCGGTGTCCGCCTGGCCTGGGACGTCCCCGACGATGAGGACTCCGCCTGATGTGCCGTCACCTCGGCTGGCTTGGATCCGACGTCAGCGTCGCCTCGCTGATGCTGGATCCACCCTCCGGCCTTCGCGTGCAGTCATACGCTCCGCGCCGCCAGAAGCACGGCCTGATGAACGCCGACGGTTGGGGTGTCGGGTTTTTCGATAGCGACGTGCCGCGGCGCTGGCGCAGCGCGGCGCCGTTGTGGGGCGACACGTCGTTCGAATCGGTCGCGCCCGCGCTGCGCAGCCGCTGCGTGGTGGCCGCGGTGCGCTCGGCGACCGTCGGCATGCCGATCGAAATCAGCGCGACCGCGCCGTTCACCGACGGGCATTGGCTGCTGTCGCACAACGGCGTCGTCGATCGGACTGTGCTGCCATTGACGTCAACGGTTGAATCTGTCTGTGACAGTGCTATGTTGGCGGCCACCGTCTTCGCGCTCGGGCTTGATGTGCTCGGCGAGACTATCGCGCAGATCGGGTCGCTCGACCCAAGCGCGCGGCTTAACGTGTTGGCCGCCAATGGGTCTCGCATGCTGGCCACCGCGTGGGGCGACACCTTGTCCATCCTGCGCCGCGATGACGGTGTGGTGCTGGCCAGTGAGCCCTATGACGACGACTTCGCGTGGGAGGAAGTGCCCGACCGTCACCTTGTCGAAGTCACCGCGCAAGGCGTAACGATAACCCCGCTGGTCGAGCCGAAAGGATCTTGATGACACTGTCGCTGTCCAACCATCTCGCCGCCGACTCGGCGTACCACGCGTTGCGCCGTGATGTGTTCGACGGTTTGCAGAGGACACCGAAAACCCTGCCGCCCAAGTGGTTTTACGATTCCGTGGGCAGTGAACTCTTCGACCAGATCACCCGGTTGCCGGAGTACTACCCGACGCGGGCCGAGGCGGAGATCCTGCGCGCCCGGTCCGCCGAAATCGCCTCCGCCAGCCAGGCCGACACCCTGGTCGAACTGGGCAGCGGGACTTCGGAGAAGACCCGTCTGCTGCTGGACGCGCTGCATAGTCGCGGCTCGCTGGACCGGTTTGTCCCCTTCGACGTCGACGCCGGTATCCTGTCGACCGCGGCGGCCGCCATTGCGCAGGAGTACCCCGGTATCGAGATCAAGGCTGTCTGCGGCGATTTCGAGGAACACCTCGGCGAAATTCCCAGCGGCGGTCGGCGCCTGTTCGTGTTCCTCGGGTCGACGATCGGCAACCTCACACCCGGACCGCGTGCCGAGTTTCTCAAGGCCCTCGCCGACGTGATGCGGCCCGGTGACAGCCTGCTGCTGGGCACCGACTTGGTCAAGGACACCGGTCGGCTACTGCGCGCCTACGACGACGCCGCCGGCGTGACGGCCCGGTTCAATCTCAATGTTCTCGCCGTCGTCAACCGGGAACTCGACGCTGATTTCGACGTTGATTCCTACCAGCATGTGGCCCGCTGGAACGCCGACGAGGAACGTATCGAAATGTGGCTGCGGACCGACCGGCCTCAGCGGGTCCGGATCGGTGCCCTCGAGCTGACCGTCGAGTTCGCCGCCGGAGAGGAACTGCTGACCGAGGTGTCGAGCAAGTTCCACCCCGGCGGGGTGAGTGCCGAATTGGCCGGCGCGGGATTGCGTCGCACCCAGTGGTGGACTGACGCCGCAGGCGATTTCGGGTTGTCGTTAGCAGTCAAGTGAGCGATAGCGGGTCGCTGGCCGACCGTTGGCGGGAGGCCCGCCCGCCGGTGGCCGGTTTACACCTCGACAGTGCGGCCTGTTCGCGCCAGAGTTACGCGGCCATCGACGCCGCCGCGCAGCATGCCCGCCACGAGGCCGAGGTCGGTGGATATGTGGCAGCGCAGGCCGCGGTGCCCACGCTCGACGCCGGGCGTGCCGCATTCGCCGCGCTGACCGGAATGACCGACGCCGACGTGGTGTACACCACGGGTTCGCTGAACGCGCTGGATCTGCTGCTCGGCAGCTGGCCCTCCGAACGCCGGACACTGGCCTGTCTGCCGGGCGAATATGGCCCGAATCTTGCCGTGATGGCCGCTCACGGATTCGACCATCAGCTGCTGCCGACCCTCGAGGATGGCCGGCTGGCCCTCGATGACGCGGCATTTACCCTGCAGGCCGACCCGCCCGATTTCCTCCACTTGACCCCGGTGGCCAGCCATCGCGGTGTCGTGCAACCGATTTCGATGATCGCACAACTGTGCCGCGAATTGGGGTTGCCACTGGTCGTCGACGCCGCCCAGGCGCTGGGCCAGGTCGACTGCGCGGTCGGCGCCGATGTCACGTATTCGTCGTCGCGCAAGTGGATCGCCGGTCCGCGCGGCGTGGGCTTCCTTGCCGTTCGGACTGACCTGACCGAGCGGCTACATCCGCGGTTGGCGTCGCCGGAGTGGTCCGCGTCGTTCTCGGTGGCCCAACAGCTCGAATTCGGCGAAGCCAATATCGCGGCGCGAGTTGGTGTTTCGGTGGCGCTTGGTGAGTATCTGGCGTTCGGGCCCGAGACGGTGCGCGCACGTCTGGCGGAGCTCGGCAGCATCAGCCGCACGACGCTGGCCGATGTACCGGGGTGGGCGGTGGTCGAAGAGGCCGAAGAGCCCAGCGCGATCACCACTTTGGCGCCGCTCGACGGGGCCGACCCGCAAACGGTGCGGGAATGGCTGCTCGCCGAACGGCGGATCCTGACCACCTTCGCCGGGGCGCAGCGGGCGCCGCTGGAGATGGTCGCGCCGGTCCTGCGGATCTCGCCGCACGCCGACACCACCGCTGACGATCTGGAAGTCTTCGCCGAAGCGCTGATCGCCGCGACCGCGGCGACTGCGACGTAACCCCTACCGGCATGGCCGCCTTGACTTGGCTCGGCGTACCCGGCGACGAACACGCCTGGACAGCACTGGGATTCGCTGTCGAAGACCGCACTATCCGCATCGGGCGAGTTCGTTGCGCGCTGACCGACGACCGTGGCTGGGGATTCGACGACATCTACGTGCAGACCGATGTTCTCGGGGTACCGACGGTAGTCCACCCGCCGGTCACCGGAGCGGTGCACCCCTGTGGTGTCACCCATGTCGACCACGTGGTGTTCACGGTGGGCGAATTGGACGCTGCCATCGCCGCTCTCAGTGCGGTGCTGGGCGCCCCGCCGCGCCGACGCTTTCATCCGCGGGGTCCGGAAGGGCCCGAGATGGCGTTTTACCGCGCCGGGGAAGGCTTCATCGAGGTGGTCGCCACCGGTGCCGAGCCGGCGCTGATCGGGCTTGCGCTGTGGTCCCCTGACCTGGACGCCACCGTCGCGGCGATCCGTGCCGCTGGCGGTCCAATCGGCGATCCTCAACCCGCGGTGCAGGGCGGGCGCATCGCGAGTGTATGGCAGGGCCACCTGGACTGGGGCCTGGCCATTATGGGGCCGTGACCTAGCCTCCGGCCTTGTGCGCCGTCAGTAAGTAGGCGGGAAGCTTCATCCGGTCCTTGTCGTCGCGGTCGTTCGGCGACGATTCGAAGGGTGTCCCGGGGGCATGCGGGATGTTCGCGTGGATATAGGCGGGCCGAATCTCGTCGATCTCCCAGTACTTGCTCACCGCGGCGCGCAGCCCGTCCTCGTCGACCTCGTTGGGCTTCTGCTCCATCTCGGCCGGGAAGGCTCCCTTGGCGAACACCAGCACGAATAAACTGGCGCCGGGGGCCGCCGCCTGGTGCACCGAGCGCAGGTAGCCGTCGCGGCCTTCGACCGGAAGCGAATGAAACAGCGTGCTGTCCACCACGGTGGCGAACCGTCCGTCGTAGCCGGTGAACGAGGTGATGTCGGCCTGGACAAAGCTGGCGCTGCTCAAGCCGCGTTCTTTGGCCGCTTTGGTTGCCGCGGCGACAGCCGTGGGCGTGAGGTCGATGCCCACCACGGTGTAGTCCTGCGCGGCCAGCGCCAACGACAGTTCGGCAACTCCGCAACCGGCGTCCAACACCTCGCTGCGGAACTTTCCTGCCGCTACCAATGCGGCCAACTCGGGTTGCGGCTCACCGATATTCCACGGCGGCGGCCCCTCGAAGTGGGCCTGTTCCCGATACGCGCTGTCCCAGTCCATGACCTCGTTTGGCGGCATGGTTTCCAAGCTACCCGCGGCAGGGCCAGGTGTGCACCGGCTCGTTGGCCTGCATGTGGTCGCAATACCGGCGCAGCATTTCGGCGAGTGCCGCGGGTCGGGTCATGCCGTCGTCCTGCAGGGCGCGGACCGTCGCCACCTGCCAGCTCGCGCCGTTGCGGCCGGTCTTGGCGCGCCCCTCGATGACGCCGAGGAAACGATCGCGAACCTCGGCGTCGACACCCCATCGGCGCAGCCCTTCGTGGGCTATTGGCAGCAACGTGTCGAGCACCAACTCGGCCACCGTCACTTCGCCCAGATCGGGCCAGTGCAGCCGGGCGTCCATGCCGTGGCGTGCTGCTTCGAGGAAATTGTTATGTGCCGCAGCGAAACTCATCCTCGTCCATAGCGGCTGGGATTCCTCGGACAAGGTGCGCAGCGTGCCGTAGTAGAACGCCGAGTTGGCCAGCATGTCGATCACGGTGGGCCCGGCCGGCAGCACCCGATTTTCCAGTCGCAGGTGGGGGCGCCCGTCGACAACGTCGTACACCGGCCGGTTCCAGCGGTACACGGTGCCGTTGTGCAGGCGTAGTTCAGCAAGGTGCGGAATGCGTCCGGCGGCCAACTCGGCGACGGGATCCTCTTCGGACAACTCCGGCAGCAGGGACGGAAAGTAGCGGATGTTCTCTTGGAACAGATCGAGGATCGAGGTGATCCAGCGTTCGCCAAACCACACCCGAGGCCGCACACCTTGGGTCTTGAGCTCCTCGGGCCTGGTGTCGGTGGATTGCGTGAACACTTCGATACGGGTTTCCGACCACAGCTGATGGCCGAAGAAGTAGGGCGAGTTGGCTCCCAGCGCCAGCTGCGGGCCGGCCATCACCTGCGCGGCATTCCAGTTGGGAGCGAAGTCGTCCGGAGCTACTTGCAAGTGCAATTGTGTGCTGGTGCAAGCGGATTCGGGAGCGATGGACACCGCCTCCCAGCTCAGCGGCTCCGGGCCGGAGATATGGATCGGGATATCCTCGCCGCGCGCGTTGAAGATCGAGTCGTTGAGGGCCGCATATCGCGCGGACTCGCTCATCCAGCCTTCGCGCAGATGCTCGGGCATCAGCGTGGGCAGAATGCCGATCATCACGATGCGGGTTCCGTCCGAGCCGGCCTTGAGCTGCGCCTCGTTGAGGCTGCTCCGCACTTCTTGCTCCAGATCCAGCCCGGTATGTCCGGGGAGCGGACGGGGTGGCACGTTGAATTCGATGTTGTAGGCGCCTAATTCCTTCTGATACGCCGGATCTGCGATCGCATCCAGCACGTACCTGTTCGACATCGCGGGCTGATAGTCGGCGTCGACAAGGTTGCATTCGATCTCCATGCCGGTCAGCGGGCGGTCGGAGTCGAAGCGCGACTGGGCAAGCATCGTCTCGAAGACGTCAAGGCAAAGCTGCACCTTGCGCCGGTACTCCCGCCGATGTGCGCGGTCATACGCGGTGCGCTTGACCTCTTCGCCCACATCGCCGATGCAACAGGGTTGCCGGCGGTAACGCAAGAGCGCCGCGACTGATCGTGCCCCCGGTCCTAGCGGAATCGGGTCGGTTAGCTGCGGAGGTGGTGGGTCGGTACACCATCATGGACGATGGCATGACGTGTCACAGTTCACGACGAAGGAGCGCAGGTGGCCGAGTTCGTCGCAGCTATCGACCAGGGCACCACCAGCACCCGATGCATGATTTTCGATCACGACGGCGCCGAGGTGGCTCGTCATCAGCTCGAGCACGAGCAGATTCTGCCCCAGGCGGGCTGGGTGGAGCACAATCCGATCGAGATCTGGGAACGTACCTCATCGGTGTTGATGTCGGTGCTGAACACCGCGAAGTTTTCGACGAAAGATATTGCAGCGCTGGGAATTACGAATCAACGCGAGACCACACTGGTGTGGAATCGGCACACCGGACGACCCTATTACAACGCGATCGTCTGGCAGGACACCCGCACTGATCGGATCGCGTCCGCGCTGGACCGCGACGGACGCGGCGACGTGATCCGGCAGAAGGCGGGCCTGCCCCCAGCCACCTATTTTTCCGGCGGGAAGCTGCAATGGATCTTGGAGAACGTCGACGGCGTTCGCGCGGCCGCCGAAAGCGGTGACGCTCTGTTCGGAACCCCGGATACCTGGGTGCTGTGGAATCTGACCGGCGGTTCGCGGGGCGGGGTGCATGTCACCGATGTGACCAATGCCAGCCGGACCATGCTGATGGACCTGGAAACGCTGGACTGGGATGACGAGCTGTTGTCGTTCTTTTCCATTCCGCGCGCGATGCTGCCGGCGATCGCGCCGTCGTCGCCGAAGCAGCCCTACGGCGTCACCTTGAAAGACGGGCCCTTAGGCGCCGAGCTGCCGATCACCGGAGTTCTGGGCGACCAGCACGCCGCGATGGTCGGACAGGTGTGTCTGTCCGCGGGGGAGGCGAAAAACACCTACGGCACCGGCAATTTCCTGCTGCTCAATACCGGCGAGACCATCGTGCGGTCCAACAACGGCCTGCTGACCACCGTCTGTTACCAGTTCGGGGACGCCAAACCCGTCTACGCGCTGGAGGGCTCGATCGCGGTGACCGGCTCGGCGGTGCAGTGGCTGCGCGATCAGCTGGGCATCATCAGTGGTGCCGCGCAAAGCGAGTCGCTGGCCCGCGAGGTTCCCGACAACGGCGGGGTGTATTTCGTCCCCGCGTTTTCCGGGTTGTTCGCCCCGTACTGGCGATCGGATGCGCGTGGCGCGATCGTCGGGCTGTCGCGGTATAACACCAACGCACACCTGGCCCGCGCGACGCTGGAGGCGATCTGCTACCAGAGCCGCGATGTGGTGGACGCCATGGAAGCGGATTCCGGTGTGCGCCTTGAGGTGCTGAAAGTCGACGGCGGTATCACCCAGAACGAGCTGTGCATGCAGATTCAGGCCGACGTGCTGGGCGTGGAAGTGGTGCGGCCGGTGGTCGCCGAGACCACCGCGCTGGGCGTCGCCTACGCGGCCGGGTTGGCGGTCGGGTTCTGGGCCGATCCCTCCGATCTGCGGGCCAACTGGCAAGAAGACAAGCGGTGGACGCCGACGTGGGACGACGATCAGCGCGCGCAGGGATATGCGGGTTGGCGTAAGGCGGTGCAGCGCACGCTGGATTGGGTCGACGTGTCGTAGCGAAATGGCCGCCGGCGCATTGCCGGCGGGCATTTCTTAGCAGAACGGTCAGTCCTCGCCGAGGATGCCGTAGACCTCGCGCCGCGCATTGTTGAGGATCTCGATGATGCGCTGCTGCTGGTCGGCGGTGGCGGTGTGCGCAGATTGCGCGACCGCGCCGAACAGCTGGCCGATGGCCGACCGCAGGTTCATCTGACCGGGGTCGGCGCCTTCGGCGATCTCGTCCCACGGTGCGGTCTCGACTTTCTCGGCCGCGGCACGGCCTTCTGGGGTCAGCTCGAAAAGCTTCTTGCTGCCGTCGGATTCGCTTGCGACGATCAGACCCTCGTCGTCGAGCAGCTGCAGCGTTGGGTACACGGACCCGGGACTGGGTTTCCAGATTCCATTGCTGCGTTCGGCGATCTGCTGGATCATCTCGTAGCCGTGCATGGGCCGCTCGGCCAGCAGCGTCAGGATGGCTGCTCGCACGTCACCGCGGCGACCGCGGCCTCCTGCGCCGCGACGAAATCCGCCGCGTCGCCCACCGGGGCCGAAACCGAACCCGGGACCGAAGCCCGGCCCAAAGCCGGGGCCAAAGCCGGGACCGAAACCGGGCCCAAAGCCCTGTTCGCCGGCTTGGTCGCGGAGGTTGTCGAAGAATTCCCGTCGGGCCTGCCGCCTGGCGCCATGCAGGGCGCGTCGCTGCCCGGGCCCATGCCCGGGGCCGAAGCCGAATCCGAGGCCGGGGTGACCGGGGAACGGTCCATCGGGGGGAGTGAATGGGTTGCTCATTGTTGTAGTCCTCATGTTCTGGGGTAGCGGGCTGTCTGCACGCTTCGGAATATCACGATATATCGTAAACTAACGCGATGCAACGATCTATTCCAGCGCAAGACCGTCAACGCGGCTTCCCGCAGTCCTGACCTGGACTAACGGAGAACCGCGCGCTCCGGTCCGCGGCTCGTTTGTATCCGGCGGGCGACGGGTACGACCTCACTAATGGACGCAAAGAACCCCAACCTGACGTTCGACAGCCAGATCCACAGCGCCGAGGACCCTGCACAGCACCACAGCGGGGACCGCCACGTGCGGCCCTGGGTTAACTGGGGGTTGGCGCTGTCGACAGTGCCCGCCGCCGCGATCGTCATGCTCTTTGCGCTCGGCGCGGTGATGAGTACCGACGGATGCACCGACCGCAGTTGCCCGAACTTGGGCCACGGCGGGATTGATTTCGGTGTTGCGTTTTACGGCGCGCCGGTGGTGGCCTTCGTCGTCCTTCTGCTGTCTTTTTTCACGGCCAAGCGGCGCGGCGGGGTCGCGGTGCCGCTATGCGGGTGGGCGCTGTTGGTAGTCGATGTCGCGCTGATGGCAGCCAGCGTCGCGAGCTAGCCCGATAACGACTTAGTGCGGCGGCGAGAAGCCGCCCGTTTGCTGTCCCTGCTGGGGCATGGGCGCTGGCGGCGCGGGGTGCCAGCCGGGCGGTCCGGTTAACTGGGGCCCGGCCGCCCAGGGGCCCGCCGGTGGTCCCATCGGGCCAGGTGGCATTGCGGGGCGGAGTCGCGCCAGCTCGCGGCGGTGTCGTTCGGCCAGGACGGCGGCCAGCACCAGCTCGGGCGGGGCGCCGGGCGGGGGCGGCGGCGCGATCCGCGACACCACATCACCGGCAATTCGGTATGCCATTTGCAGCCGCAGCTGGCGATCGAGTTGCGGTGCCCGGGAAAGGAATTGGCGTGCGACTTCAGCCTGGCCGGCGTTGAGGTTCGACAGCTGCAGCGACGACGCCCACCACGCCAACGACGGTGGCATCATCGGTGGTGGTCCCAATCGGGGTCCACGCTCACTGACGACGACTGTGCCGGCGAAGATGTCGCCGACGCGTTTGGCCTTCGGCGACAGAATGCTGCAGATGACGGCGGGACTGCCGGCGAGCATCCAGATCTCCACCACCGATGCCAGCGCGCGAAAAAGGGCCTGCCGGAAGCGTTCTGGGCCGCCGTCGTCGGACACCACTCGCAGGCCCATGACGATCTTGCCCACCGACCGTCCCCTGGTGGCTGTTTCGAATGTCATCGGATACCCGACCATCACGAGCACGGTGAAGATGATCAGGACGGCCCCGCTCAGCGCGTCGTCGAATTGCGTCAGCGTGGTCGCCCACAACATCAGCCCGATCACGTACAACAGGAAAATCACCGTGATATCGATCAGCGCGCTCAGGGCCCGCACCGGCAACTGGGCGATCTGCACGTCCAGCACCACTGCGTCCCCGGTCACCACCTCCGACATAACACCGAACGGTACAGGCTGGATGGGCGTGACCGGTTGCTGTCGGCGGCCCCGAAATTGCGATTAGGCTGCTCAGGGTGGACGTCGACGCATTCGTGCTGACCCATCGCGGTACCTGGGACCGGCTTGATCAGTTGATCAAGAAGCGCAGGTCGCTGACGGGCGCGGAAGTCGACGAACTCGTCGAGCTGTACCAGCGAGTGTCCACCCATCTGTCCATGCTGCGGTCGGCGTCGTCGGATTCGCTGATGATCGGCCGGCTGTCGAGCCTGATCGCGCGCGCCCGCTCCGCGGTGACCGGTGCTCATGCGCCACTGAGCAGGACCTTCACCCGGTTCTGGACGGTGTCGTTTCCGGTGGTCGCCTACCGCACGTGGCGGTGGTGGTTGGGCACCGCGGTGGCATTCTTCGCCGTCGTGGTGGTCATCGCATTCTGGGTGGCCACCAATCCCGAAGTGCAGTCCGCGGTCGGAACACCAAGCGACATCGACCAATTGATCAATCACGATGTCGCGTCCTATTACAGCGAACACCCCGCCGCGGCGTTCGGGCTGCAAGTCTGGGTGAACAATTCCTGGGTTTCCGCGCAGTGCATCGCGTTCTCGGTGCTGCTGGGACTGCCGATTCCGTTCGTGTTGTTTCAAAACGCCGCCAACACGGGGCTGATCGCGGGCCTGATGTTTCAGGCCGGCAAGGGCGACATCCTGCTGGGCCTGCTGGCTCCGCACGGGCTGCTGGAACTGACGGCGGTATTCCTCTCCGGGGCAGCGGGGATGCGGCTGGGGTGGTCGGTGATATCGCCGGGAGACCGGCCCCGCGGACAGGTGCTCGCCGAACAGGGCCGGGCCGTCGTTTCGGTCGCGGTGGGACTCGTCGGTGTGCTGCTGGTCTCCGGGTTGATCGAAGCCTTGGTGACGCCGTCACCCTTGCCGACATTTATTCGCGTCGGTATCGGGATCATCGCCGAGGTGGCGTTCTTGTCGTATGTGGTCTACTTCGGGCGTCGAGCGGCGAGAGCCGGGGAGACCGGCGATATCGACGACGCGCCCGACGTGGTCCCGACCGGCTGAGCCGGCGGAACGTCAAAGCCGCCCAGTCGCTTTCATAGCGAGATAGTGGTCAGCAAGGGCGGGCGCGAGCTCGGTGGGCGGCGCGTCGACGACGTCGACGCCGCCCTGACGCAGCCGTGTGGCGATCGCGCGGCGGTCATTGCGCGATCGTTCGGCGGCCGCGGCGTCGTAGACCGCTGCCGCATCCGAACGCCCGGTGGCCATTTGGTCCACCCGCGGGTCGGAGACCGCGGCGACCATCAGATGGTGTTTGGACGATAACCGCGGCAACACCGGCAGCAGGCCCTCGTCGAGGGCGGTGGCGTTGAGGTCGGTCAGCAGCACCACCAATGATCGCCGCCGGGTGCGCCGCGCGATGGCGGCAACCATTGCGCGCCAATCGGACTCGACAAGCGTTGGCTGCAGCGGGGCCATCGCGTCCACCAGCTGGGCGAGCAGCTCGGTGCGCGAGGCGCCGAACACGCCGGCCCGGCTGACCCGGTCATGGGCGAGGAAATCGACATGATCGCCGGCCCGCGACGCCAGCGCGGCCAGCAGCAGTGCGGCGTCCATCGACCAGTCCAGACGAGGCCATCCCGCGGGGTCGGCTCCCGGACCAGAAGAAGTCGGATCCACACCCACGCGGCCCGCCGCCATGCGTCCGGTGTCGAGCACAATCACCACCCGCCGGTCGCGTTCGGGCCGCCAGGTACGGACCATGACATCGGCGCGACGCGCGGTGGCACGCCAGTCGATCGAGCGCACATCGTCGCCAACGACATACTCGCGCAGCGAGTCGAATTCGGTTCCCTGTCCGCGTATCAGTGTCGGCAGCAGCCCGTCGATCTCGCGAAGTCTGGCGAGCCGCGACGGCAGGTGCTTGCGCGACAGGAAGGGGGGCAGTACCCGGACTTGACCGGGCACCGGCTGCGAGCCCTGCCGCCCGGCCAACCCCAGCGGCCCGATGGATCGGGCGGTGACTACCGCCGCACGCTGGTCGCCGCGGCGGACCGGTCGCAGGTGGGTCTGGACACGCTGGAGTTGCCCGGCGGGGATCTTGAGCGCGTGGATGCGTGGTTCGGCGCGCGCGCTGGGTGGCCAGGCGTCGCGGATTTGGCCGCGGAAGCGGCGGGGGCCGTCGTTGTGGATCTCCACATTCACATCCACCGGTTGGCCCAGCCGGGCCGAGCTGTCCGGTGAACGGATATAACGCAGTCTGCGGGTGCTGCCCGCCAGTGCGATATCGACAGCCACCGCTGTCGCCAGCGCTGCCAGCAGCACCTCGAAAACCTTTTCCGGCCAAGGGGAAAGTGCGATCGGCAGGATGCCGATCAGCGCCACCAGGCCAGTGCGTCCGGTCAGGATCACTAGCGGGGCACCGGAACCGATGCCAAGATGCCGTCAAGCACTCCGTCGGGCGTCGCACCCTCGAGCTCGGCTTCGGGACGAAGCATCACCCGGTGCCGCAGCGTCGGGCGGGCCATCGCCTTCACGTCGTCGGGAGTGACGTAATTGCGGCCGGATAGCCACGCCCATGAGCGGGCGGTGGCCAGCAGGGCTGTCGCGCCACGCGGTGAGACACCCAGCTGTAATGCGGGGGAGGAGCGGGTTGCTCCGACGATGTCGACGATGTAGCCCAATACCTCATCGGCGACCAGTACTTGCTGCACCGCTTGGCGACCGGCCGCCAGCTCGGCGGGTCCGGCCACCGGTTTGATCGCCGACAGGTCGCGAGGATCGAAGCCGTGTGCGTGCCGGCTGAGGATGGCGATCTCGGAATCACGCGGCGGCAGTGTCACATTCAGCTTGAGCAAGAAGCGGTCGAGCTGGGCTTCGGGCAACTGGTAGGTGCCCTCGTATTCGATGGGGTTCTGGGTGGCCGCGACGATGAATGGGTCTGGTAGCGGCCGGGATTCGCCATCCACGCTGACCTGACGCTCCTCCATGGCTTCGAGCAGCGCGGCCTGCGTCTTGGGCGGGGTGCGGTTGATCTCGTCTGCCAGCAGCAGATTGGTGAATACCGGGCCCTGCCGGAATACGAACGCGGCGGTGCGCGCGTCGTACACCAGCGAACCGGTGATATCGCCGGGCATCAGATCCGGCGTGAACTGCACGCGCTTGAAGTCCAATTGCAATGCCGCGGACAGCGCTCGGACGAGCAGCGTCTTCGCCACTCCGGGAACACCTTCCAACAGCACATGCCCGCGGCACAGCAGCGCGATCACCAGGCCACTGACCACCCCTTCCTGTCCGACGACGGCCTTGGCGAGCTCGCCGCGCAATGCCAGCAGTGCATCTCGCGCCGAGTCGGCGTGCGGAGATTCTGCGGTAGCGGCTTGCGGTGTGGAAGGGGACTGTGTCACGAGTTGGTGACCTGCCTTTCGATTTCGTCGAGTGCATGGGCAAGTTGGAGCAAGTCATTGTCGGTATTCGGCGGTGGGCCGAACAGGTGGTGGGAAACGAATCCCGCGTCGATCCCGGTGCGCTGGGAAACCGTCATGACCACCGCCTGCGCTTGCGCGCCGGGGCCCAAGCCGAGCCGGGGCAGCAGCCGCTGCAGTGTCGCGGTGCGCAGTGCCGCGGCGGCGCGATCGCGTGCCCGGCGGGATCGGTACAGCCGGCCGCGGCCCTCCACGGTCTCCGACGCGCGTACCACGACGGGTAGGTCCTCGGCCACCAGCGGACCGGGACGGCGACCCTTCCACAGTGCAACCAGCAGCACGACCACCCACAGCTGCCAGACGATCCAGGTCACGTTGTCCGGAATGAGGTCGAAAATTGAAGTTGGGGAGGATGTTTCACCCTCGGCGTGATGTGGCGCGTACCAGATGAGGCGGGGCCGGTCGCCCGCAAGGTTCATCGCGAGGGCGGCATTGCCCGCCTGCAACAGGCCCCCGTTGGTCATGAAGTCGCTACTCCCGACCGCGGTGGTGGTTCGCCCGTTGTCCCGGAACCGAATCAGCACCCCGTCGTAACAGCTGGTGATTGGCCGGCCATCTTTGACGTCGAAAGTGTCGCTTGGCCCGAAGCGAACCGACCCGGCCCGGGTGGCTTCTCGCAGAGTGCAATTCGGGTCGCTGTCGAAGGTGCTGGCGCCCGAGATGCGCACCCCGGGCAACAGCGCCTCGCGGGTTCGCGCGGTCGGTTCGACCAGCAGCAGGTCGCCGGGCGCACCGGCCAGCCGCTCCAATTGCGAGTCGTCGGTCAGGTACTGGCTCTGCGCTACCAGGATCAGCGTGTCGGGACGTGCTGCATGTTCGACGTCGGAGATGCTGCCTGCGACGATAACGTCGACGCCGCCGTCGCGTAATAGCGTCACCAGCGCGTGGGCACCGTCGGGTTCGGTGGATGCCGGATCCATTCGAGCACCCGGCCGGGGCGCGGTCAGGTATGCGCCGATCCAGGCGACGACCGCGAGCACGACCAGCGTCAGCGCGACCCCGCGCCACGACCGCCACCGTCGGGTTGACGGAACCGACGCGATGGTCGCCATCACCGCACCTGCGCCCATGATTCGGCCGGAGCGTGATGTTCGGTGCCGGATGCGGCGGCCGGCGCTCGCGTCCGCAAGTGGTCGTCGAGATCGACGATCATCTGGTAGGCGGCCTGGGTGCCGGGCACCTCGCCGTAGGTGACATCGTTGAATGCCGTTGCCGCCTGGGATAATTCGTCAGTCAGATGTGGCAACGCCTCGGCGGCGTCTCGCGCGAGCTCGTTGGCGGTGCGCCCAGGCGCCGGGTTCAGGACGCCGGTCTCCTCGAGTTGACGGGCGATGGCACGCAACCGGTGACGGATGGCTACGGTCCAATTTCCCTCCGCTGCATAGCGTTCCGCAGTTTCGCGATGTTGGGCCGCGGTGAGCTGGGTGGCTTCGAACAATTGGTAGTCGCCGCGGCGCCTGGTGCGCATGGTGCGCCGAGCGATGTGGATGGCGACCACGATCGCGACGGCCAGCAAGGTCAGCAGCACCGCGGTGGTCAACCATCCACCGGGTATCGAGGCGCTCTTCTGCAACAGCCGATACAGCAGTTCGTTCATCCAATCGAGGAACTGCTGTGTCGCGGACGCCTTGGTGTAGATCGGTTGGTTGAGCTCTGACTCGGCGGCCTGATGTGCGGCATCGCGGTCGATGTCGATAGAAGGCACTGTCAGCTGTTTCTCACGCTGGCCTGGTCAGCCAGAGGTTGTCGGTCGACGCGGCCGCGTAGGGTCCGCTCGCAGCGCCGGACTGCAGCACCAGATCGAAAGCCTCGGCACGGATTCGGCGGTCGGTGTAGAGCAGTACGATCACGCCGGCGTTGAACGGTGCCGTGATGATCTGGCCGATCGCCGATCCGATCGACGTGATTACGGTGCCGAGCAACAGGATTCCGGTGGACGGCATTCCGGCCAGCATCACCTGGCCGACGATGCTGAACGGTGCACTGATCGCGCCGGAGACCACACTCGCCACGATGAACGTCAAAACCCGGATGCCCAGTACCCGCCAGAAGCCGTTGCGAAGCAGCGCAAAGGATCTGGTGATCGCTTCGATGACCGGCAGCCGCTCCAGCACGATCAGCACGGGTGCGAACAACACGACCATGTACAAATACACCATCAACGCGATCATGGCGAAGAAAAGCGGGACACCCAGCAGCACCGCCGCGGCCCCGCTGCCGATCGCCGCAAGCACGGCGACGATCACCGCCGCCAGCCCGAAGAGAATTCCCACGACGGCAGCTTCCAGCAGCGCCAAGCCGAGCAGGGGCAGCAGCCGCCCACGGATCTTGGCCCATGTTTCGCCGATGGTGATCGGCGATCCGAACACCGCGCGCCCGACGATAACGGTGAGCATTCCGGACAGCAGCATGCTGCCCAGCCAGGTGACCAGCACGCCGGCGCCCATCGACCCCAGCCAGGCGCCCACGACTCCCCAGCTCATTTCGGCTGATCGATCGGTGCTGAACCTGCCATAGGCGGCGATCGGCCCAACAGTGGCGATCAGCGAAATGATCTGCATGACCACAACGACGATCGCGGTCAATCCCAGGGTGGCCTTCGGGTTGGCGCGAATGTAGCCGACCGCGCCGTTGAAGATGTCGCTCAGGCTCAACGGACGCAGCGGGATGATCCCGGGTTTGATCGCTCCCGGGGTCAACTGGGGTGAGCCGTAGCCAGGCGGCGGCCCGTAGCCGGGCGGCTGGCCGTAGCCGGGTGGGGGACCGTAGCCGGGCGGCTGGCCGTAGCCGGGTGGGGGACCGTAGCCGGGCGGGGGGCCATAGCCAGGTGGGGGGCCGTAGCCGGGCGGCGGCCCGTATGCGGGTGGGGGGCCGTAGCCGAGCGGCGCACCGTATGCAGGTGGCGGCCCGTATGCAGGTGGCGGACCGTACGCGGGCGTGCCATACCCCGGGGGCGGATAGCCGGCCGGTGTCGGCCCTCCCGGCTGGGGACCAACCGGATAGCCAGGCGGCGGGGCGCTCACCGTGTCGAACAGCCGTTGTCGTTCGTCATGGGCTCCATCCTGTCGGCGGTCGGGCCTTTTCTCAATCTTCCCGGGTTTCGGGTCCCGGCCCCGCTGGCCTGCGCAGTCTGCACGCTGTCCCGGCGCGTAGCGTTTCCGGCATGGCGGAACTCAAAGCCCGGCTCCGGGCGGACCTGACTGGGGCGATGAAGTCCCAGGATAAGTTGCGGACCGCAACCCTGCGCATGTTGCTGGCCGCGATCCAGACCGAGGAAGTCTCCGGCAAGCAGGCCAGGGAGCTTTCCGATGACGAAATCCTCAAGGTGTTCGCCCGGGAATCCCGCAAACGCGGCGAGGCCGCCGAGATCTACACCCAGAACGGCCGCGGCGAGCTCGCCGCCACCGAGCACGCCGAGGCGCGGATCATCGACGACTATCTGCCCACGCCACTCACCGAGGCCGAGGTGGCCGATGTGGCCGACACCGCCATCGCGCAGGTTGCCGAGGCGATCGGCGAGCGCCCCGGCATGAAGCAGATGGGACAGGTCATGAAGGCGGCGACCACGATCGCGGCCGGAAAGGCAGACGGCGCCCGGCTGTCTGCAGCGGTCAAAGAGCGGCTCTAGGCGCGTCGCACTCGCGGTTTGCGTCCACGCGCCCGGGGTATCCGGTGTGCTATGACCAAGTTCGGCTATACGTTGATGACCGAGCAGAGTGGACCCAAAGACCTTGTGAGCTATGCGGTTTCAGCCGAGGAACGCGGATTCGACTTCGAGGTCTGCAGCGACCACTTCTCCCCGTGGCTGACTTCGCAGGGGCATGCGCCAAACGCCTGGGCGGTGCTGGGCGCGGTGGCCCACGCTACGCAACAGGTGGATCTCTACAGCTATGTCACGTGCCCGACGATGCGCTACCACCCCGCGATCGTCGCCCAGCAGGCCGCCACCGTGCAGATACTTGCCGACGGACGGTTCACGCTCGGGTTGGGCAGCGGTGAAAACCTCAACGAACACGTCGTCGGCAAGGACTGGCCCACCGTCGAACGGCGCCATGACATGCTGCGCGAAGCCATCAAGATCATTCGTGAACTGTTCGGCGGCCGGCTGGTGAACTGGCGTGGCGACTACTTCCAGGTGGACTCCGCGCGACTGTGGGACGTGCCCGATGTTCCGGTCGGCCTGGGCGTGGCGATAAGCGGGCCGAAGAGTGTCGAGAAATTCGCCAAACTCGCCGACCATCTGGTGGCCGTGCAGCCCGACAAAGACCTGGTGGACTCCTGGCATGTTGCCCGGCAGGCCGCCAACGGGACCGAAGGCGGGCGAGTCGTCGGGCAGATTCCGGTGTGCTGGGATCCTGACCGTGACGCCGCGATCGAACGCGCGCACGATCAGTTCCGGTGGTTCGGCGGCGGGTGGGCGGTCAACGCCGACGTGCCCACGCCGGCCGGTTTCGCCGGGGCCACTCAGTTCGTGCGCCCCGAAGATGTCGCCGAGAGCATTCCCTGCGGGCCCGACCTCGACGCGATCGTGGACGCGGTCCGGCCCTACTGGGAAGCCGGCTTCACCGACGTTGCGCTGGTTCAGATCGGCGGGCAGACCCAAGATCTGTTTCTCAAAGAAGTAGCAGAGCCCTTGCTGGCAGCGCTGCGGGCGGCAGCACCCTAACCGCGCTCGCAGACCCAACCGTGAAGGAGAACGAGGTGTCAAACGAATTGCAAGGCAAGAGAATCGCCATTCTGGCCACCGACGGCGTGGAAAAGGTCGAACTCGAGCAGCCTCGCGCGGCCCTGCAACAGGCGGGCGCTCAGACCGAAGTCCTCTCGTTGAAACCCGGCGAAATTCAAGCACGCGAGCATGATCTCGAACCCGCGGGAACTTTCGCGGTCGACCGTGTGGTGTCGGACGCGTCGGTAGCTGAGTTCGACGGCTTAGTGCTCCCGGGCGGCACGGTGAACCCCGACAAGCTGCGGATGGACGCGACGGCAGTCTCGTTCGTCCGTGACTTCGTCGGATCCGGAAAGCCGGTCGCGGCCATCTGTCATGGCCCGCTGACACTGGTGGAAGCCGGTGTGGCGGCGGGGCGAACACTTACCTCCTATCCGAGCATTCGCACCGATCTGCGCAACGCGGGCGCGCGGGTCGTCGACGAGGAAGTCGTCGTGGACGGCAACGTGATCACCAGTCGCTCTCCGGCGGACCTGCCCGCATTTTGCTCGACACTCATCGAGCAATTCGCGCACGCTCCAACGGGTTAAACCATCGCCGGGCGGGGGCGGCGTTTCAACGCATTGTTTGTGGGCATTTAACACAACATGCCGTGATCACCACGGCGATCACCCGAAAGGCGCACCGTTGATCAGCACGTACCCTGCTCCTGTCGACGTCTTGGCTGCGCCCACGGTGTATCAGCCACAAGAAGACTCCCGATTGCTCGTTCGGGCAATGCAACACAGCGGAGTCGTCTCCGGTCGTCGAGTCCTGGATCTGTGTACCGGTAGCGGGTTCGTCGCGCTTGCGGCTGCCGACATGGGTTGTGCCAGCGTTACCGCGTTCGATATTTGTCCGCACGCGGTGCATTCCACCCTGGGCAACGCGGCCGTGGCGGGGGTCGACATCGACGTCCGGGAAGGCTCGTGGATTGCCGCCCTGAGGTGCGCGCCATTCGACGTGGTGGTGTCCAACCCGCCCTACGTGCCGACCCCGCCGGAGGCCGACATTGAGGCCGTCTCGCGGGGTCTGGGCCCGTCCTGGGCGTGGAATGCCGGTCCCGATGGGCGCCTGGTGCTGGATCCGCTCTGCGCATCGGCATCAAAACTGCTGTGCGACAGCGGATCCCTGCTGCTCGTACACTCGGCCCTGGCTGGTGTGCAACAGTCTCTGGACTGCCTGCGGTCGACCGGATTGGACGCTGAAGTCGTTGCTTCCGAATGGATTCCATTCGGGCCGGTGCTCTCGGAGCGGGCGGACTGGCTGGAGGAAATCGGCCTGCTGCGGCACGGCTGCCGGGAAGAGGAGTTGGTTGTGATCCGGGCGGATAAGCCATGAGCGGAACACGGGTACGCGTGGTACCCAAAGGCCCCATTCTGGTATCGGGCCCGGTGCGAATCGAAATGGACGGCGGGGGCGTCGTCGAATCCGACCGGTTCATGGTCGCCATCTGCACCTGTGGCCGAAGCAAGGAATATCCGTTATGCGACACCAGCCACCGGCGCTGTCGGCACGTCGAAGGTGTTGGCCCAGAGCCTAACTGAGGCTAGTCGAGAGGTCGCCGCAACGACGTTAGGTCCTGCGTCCAGGACGCCATGATGGTATCGGCGAGTCGATCTTCGACCACAGTGAATGCGCGCATTCCGAAAACGACGTCGCGGTCCAACTGCGGTTCGCGGGCCACGAGATCGCCGACCACGTCAAGGCGTACCACCTGTTCGTGCACCGCGTCGGCCTCCACGTGTTCGCGGTAGAAGGCGACGCAGGCCGGCGGTGCGGCCATCCTCTCCAGGGCCTCAACCATCCGGCGGGATCCGGGCGACGAGGTGATCTCCGTCGCGGCGAAGTGCCCGATTGCCGCGCCACGCAGCCAGCGGTGCAAGCCGAACAGCGACATCAGGTTGACCACGGCTAGCGCGTCGGCGGGGACGGCATCGAGGTAGCCCAGATATGTCGGGTCCAGATCGGCTGCCGTCAACAGATCCGCATAGAGCTGCTGGTGCAGTCGGGCAGCCTGTCCGGCGCCATACTCGTCGAATTCGATTGCCACGAACGCCGCCTTGGCACCGCCCGTCAGCCGGGGAATCGCCCAGGCGTGTGGATCGCCCTCCTTGAGGTGATACAGCGATCTTTGCGCCAGGTATTCGCGCATCTGCTGCCACGTCCCGGTGTCGCGCAAATAGTAGGACGGGCCGGTGCCCTCGACCGGTTCGACGGAAATCGCTTCCATTTCCAGTGCCGCGGTGTGGTCGGGGTCGATCGGCTCGACGTCGCGGCGCACGCCTGCCAGAAAGGCACGCTCGAGTTCGGCGCGCAGACCCAACAGGTCGGGATTCCATTCCCAGGTGGGATCGACGCCCGCAAAGCCCCGGTAGTGCAGCTCGTAGCACATGCACAAGGCCAGCTGCAGGTCGAGGCCGTAGGGATCCGAATCACGGACGGATGCGCCGGTCCGGGCGAGATGGTCTCCGGACGGAGGTCCGGTCAACGCGCGATGCACCGCCGTCGACAACGGTCCGTGTGCTGCCGGTAGGGCAGGTTCAAGCATGATCGACGCGCGGGTCACGTCGTTGGACATACCACGATCGGGGTCGCCGCAAACGGTGTCAGCGCCGTCAGCTCGGCGCTTGCTAGCGGCCACCGGACCAGTCTTCGACCCCGGCCGGCGCCGTCGGCAGTCGAAAGGTGATGTCGACCGTGGTTCCGGTTGGGCTGTTGTCGATCTCCATCGAGTCACTGATGGCCCTCATCAGGATCAGGCCCCGTCCGCTGTTACCCGGGTTGATCGCCGGCAGCTTCCAGGATCCCTGATCGGTGACGCGCGCCCGGATTTCACCGTCAACGGTTTCGACTTCAAGCTGCGTCGTCCCGGCCCCGTGCCCGCGGTAGGCGTGCTCGACGCAGTTGGTGCATGCTTCGTTGACGACCAGCACGATGTCGTCGATCAATTCGCGCGGGACTTCGGCGGCTCTGAGCCAATCGGCCAGCCGATGCCGGGTGCTGGACAATTCATCTGCAATAGCATGGGTTTCGATGTGAAGCGGCGCCTGCTGATGCCGGTATATCACCATCGCCACGTCGTCGTCGTATCCCGCTGCCGGAGACAGCTCGCGCAGCACCGCATCCGCGACGGCGTCCAGCGGTAAGGTCATCGTCTCCACCAAAACGTCGGCGGCGCGGATGATTCCGTCGTCAATCGAGACGTGTTTGCGTTCGACCAATCCGTCGGTGAACACCATCAGCGTCGAGCCGGACGGCAGTCGCCGGGACAGTTGCGGGCGAGGCTCGTCGCGACGCACCGCGAGCGGCACTGAGCGGGCATCGTTCAATATCGTGGTGCCGGAGTTGGGCCCGGCGAGCACCGCGGGCATGTGTCCCGCGTTGCTGTACTCCAAGACGCCGGATTCGGTATCTAGGATTGCCAGAAAAACGGTGGTGCAGTAAGCATTTGGAATGAGCCTGGCGGCCAGGTCGAGTTGCTCGAGCACTAGCGCGGGTTGGGCGCCGTTGATCAACAGGGCGCGCGCCGAGCTGCGTAGCTGGCCCATGATCGCCGCGGCCGGCAGACCCCGGCCCACGCAGTCGCCGACGACCATGCCGATGCGGTGATCGCCGATCGGCAGCACGTCGTACCAGTCGCCCCCGATCTCCAACGGCGGAACAGCGGGTTCGTAGCGCATGGCAAATCCCGGTGGCGGCTCCATCGGTGGCAGCAGCGCGCGCTGCAGTGTCAGCGATGTCTCACGAGCGCTCTCGAATTGGCGCACATGCTGCATGGCCAAACTCAGGTGACCGATCAGCACCGTGACCAGGAGCCGATCCTCCGCGCTGACCCAGCGCGATGCACCGAGTTCCAACCACAACGCGAGGTCTCCGGTGCCAGAGAGCACCGCGACCAATCCCTGCGCTTTGCCGGGCTTGTCTGGCTGTTCGACGATTTTGGCCGTCAGCGGCAGCTGGTGGCGTGCGTCCTGAAAGGTGTTGCGCAACCAGTCATCTAGTCCGCGCCACGTCGTTTCGGCGGGCTCGCCCGCCACCTGAACAGTGGGCTCCCCGTCGCCGGCCGGCCAGGTCACTGCGATCACGCGCTGGACGCCGATCGCCGTCCGGCACTCGTCGAGGGTGATCGCCAATACCTCGGCGACGCTTTTGGCGACCGCCACGGCGGTGGCCAGGCGCAGCACCGCGCTCTCCCGGGCGGCAAAGGCCCGCTCCGCGGTGACGTCGCGAATCGTCCCGACGTAGACATCTCGGTCCGACCCGGCCTCCCGGACCGCGTTGATGCTCACCATCACCCAGGCGAGATGTCCGTCGCGATGGCGAATCGGAGTCTCGTACTGGGCGGCGCCGTCGCTGCGGACCTTCGATTGTTCTTCTCGCGCAGTCTTCTTGTCGACCAGCCACGGGTGCGGCCACCGGTAGGGCAACCCCTCGGGGGGATAGCCGAGGATATCGATGAAGGCGTTGTTCATTTCGAAGATCGAGCCTTCATGATCGGCGACGAAGAAGCCCTCCTGTAGCGAATTCACCAGAGCTGTACGGAATTTGTCGCGGTCGGCGAGACCGTCGGCGCGGGCGCGCTGTTCGGCGTAGCGCCTGGTGCCATCGAGAAACCCCCGAGTCGCGACGTCAAGCGGGGCCAGCGTCTGCAACAGAAATTCCAGTGCGACTGGTGCGTCGATCTGAATGTTCTTGGACATTTCGAGGACCAGCCGGACGTGGTGCTCGATGATGTCGAGCATGCTGACGCGTTCTTGCAATGCCCGGCGCCCGAGCTCGTGGCCGACCGCAAGGCTGTCCTCGTCACGCGCGCCCAAATACGTCCGCAGTGCGGCGATGTATTGAGCGTGAAACTCGTCTGCATCGGTCATATCGAGACTCCCCGGTGACGCGCGGCGAGCACCATCGCGTCGTCGGTTTCCTTGGCATGTTTGGCCAGAATCTGTTCGGCTATCACCGTGGCCGAAGCGGCAAAGTCGATATGGTCCAGGTGATCCTCGGTGATGCCGTCGCTGGCGATGACGATCAAGTCACCGCCGCGAAGCGGAACCACCTGCGCCGGCCTGATTTCCGGGATGCGATAGCCGACGATGCCGGCGGCAAGCCGCGCACTGGATCGGATGTGGACACCGGTCGCGTCCTTGGAGACGAGGTTGGCGCTGACATTTCCGACCCCGGTCCAGGTGAGCGTTCTGGCCGCGAAATCCACCCGAGCCAAGCTCATCGCGACTCCTCTGGTTCCACCCAACACACGGTGACAGAGTTGGACCAAGACTTCGAGCCGCTCGCCGCCGGCCCGCTGCAGCGCATCCACGGCGCGCGTTGCGGCGCTCGCGGCGTCAGGACCGTGACCGAGGCCGTCGATCACCCCGAACAGAGCGGCACCATCATCGATGGGGATCGCGATCTTTTGATCACCGCTGGTGGCCTCGCCCGGTAGTGGGCGCCCCGCGTTCGCCCACTCGATCGGCCCTAGTCGACCATTGTCATGCACGGTCATGCACGGGCCGGTACCCATTTCCACATTTCGACAACCGTGCCCCGGCCGTGTTCGGACTCCACCACCAACCGGTCCATCAAACGGCGGGCACCGGGCAAGCCCATACCTAACCCGCGACCGGTCGAATATCCGTCCTCCATTGCCCGTTCGATGTCGGCGATACCCGGACCGTCATCCTCGGCGCGAACGACTAAAGCCTTGCGGCCGTCCCGTTCGGCCACCATGACCTGAACTGCGCCGCGACCCGCGTAGCTGGTGATGTTTCGGGCGATTTCGGAGATCGCCGTGGCGATCATGGTGACGTCGGTCAGCGAGAATCCGAGGTCGAGTGCTAGCTGATGTCCAGCCTTGCGGGCTGCGACGATGTCGTCGGAATTATTGATGTTGACGACAATGTCACACGCCACCGTCGCGCCCGATCGTCGGTTTCCCTGCTCCCTGTTGGCGATTCAGCAGTGCGAGGCCCTCTTCGAGATCCAACGCGGTGTTCATGTCGTCGAACGCGAGACCCAGCTGGACCATCGCGAAGGCCACCTCTGGCTGCAAACCCACGATCACGGTATCCGCGCCGCGCAGCCGGGTCATGTGCGCAATCGTGCGCAGCGAGCGGGCCGCGAAAGAATCCATCACGTCGATAGCGGTGACGTCGACGATGATGCCCTGCGCGCGGAATTGGCTGACCCGCTCCATCAGGTCGTACCGAAGTCGTTCGGCGTCGGAGTCAGACAGGGCGGCCTGCACCGAGGCGATAAGGATCGAGCCCTGTTTCAGGATGGGTACTGGCATACGGCGCCCGTGTTGGTGGTGCTCACCCGGTCAGCTCGCCGGTGCGCGTGACTTCGTAGCCCAGCAGGCGCTCGGCTTCTTCGATACCGCCCTGTAGGTCACCAACGGCGTTCATCTTCGACAGGTCCAGCCCGATCGTCACCAACGTCAGGGCGATTTCCGAGGACAGGCCGGTGATGATCACGCTCGCGCCCATCAACCCGGAGGCATCGACCGTTTGCACCAGGTGGTTCGCCACGGTGGAGTCGATGGTGGGCACACCGGTGATATCGATGACCACCACTTTGGCGCGGTTAGCGCGGATGGCTCTCAACAGTTGCTCGGTGACCTGCCGGGCCCGCTGACTGTCCAGCACGCCAATGATCGGCAGAATCAGCAGCTGCTCGCGCACCTGCAACACCGGGGTGGACAGCTCGCGGATCGCCTCCTGCTGCTGGCGGATGATGCGCTCACGTTCCTGCACGAAGCTGACGCCCACGGTGTTGGCGATGCGGTTGGCCGCCGGCTCGTAGGCGTCCAGAACACGGTTGAGCATTTCGAACTCGGTCTGGTACTTCTCGAACAGCGAGCGCGCGAGCACGTCGCGCAGCAGCAGCACGATGCCGAGCACCTCGTCGGTTTCCACGCCTCGCGGGATGATGCGTTCCGACAGGTCGCGCGCGTAGGCCTGCAGCGCCTCGACGCTACCGGTTTCGAGGACCTCAACGTAGTTGTCGTAGACGGCTGTCGCTTCGGAGAAGAGCTCCTCCGGGGTCATCGCCGTGAGCAATTCGGCCTCGGTGATCCGGCGGGCCCACTCCTCGCGCAGAACCGTGCGATTCTGTCGCAGATGCTGCACTAGCTGCGGAAGAAGACCTTCACTGGAGATACTGGCCGTTTGCGAGGTGGTGCCGGTGCTGCTGGAATCTGACATCTGGCCTCCCGGGTGCCGCGTCGCGCTCCGCAGTGCGCAGGTTGTATGGGGAGACTAGCGTGAATGGACGCGCGGCAGGCGTTGAGGTCTTCTTCTTCTCGCAGTTCGCACGGCAGGCTAGGCTTGCACCACATTGAAGCCCGGGACAAAGGATCACCATTGTCAGCACCTGATTCGATTACCACGTTGGTCGCGGACCACGATGGGGTGTCCGTGGTCAGTGTCAGCGGCGAAATCGATCTAGTCACCGCACCGGCTTTGGAACAAGCCATCGGTGCGGTCGTTGCGGAAGCGCCGACGGCGCTGGTCATCGACCTTTCCGCGGTGGAGTTTCTCGGCTCGGTCGGGCTGAAGATCCTGGCGGCGACCTTCGAGAAACTCGGCAAGGCGGCGGAGTTCGGGGTGGTCGCGCGGGGTCCGGCGACCAGACGCCCGATTCACCTGACCGGTCTGGACAAGACGTTCCCGTTGTATCCGACGTTGGACGACGCCTTGACCGCCGTGCGGGAGGGCAAGCTCAACCGCTGACGTCACCCACGTCATGGCCTCTGTCCCTCGAAGTCGAGCGGGCCGGTGGGTGCGATGATCACCGACATGGATGTCGACCACCCGGAAGACGACCAGCGATGGGATCGCGATAAGCGCGGCGAGACCGAAACTGAGCGACTCGACCGCAACTGGACCAGCCTGTTGCAGGAACTCCGTGTGGTGCAGACCGGCGTGCAGCTGCTCACCGGGTTCCTCCTGACGCTCCCGTTCCAGCAGCGGTTCGACGTTCTCGATCAAGAGATGCGGACGGCGTATCTGGCGACGGTGGCATGTTCGGTAGGCGCAACGGTTCTGCTCATCGCCCCGGTCGGCATTCATCGGCTGCTGTTCCGCCGGCATCGCCTGCAGGTGCTGGTGTCGGCCGCGCACCGGTGCGCCTACGCCGGGCTGGCGCTGCTCGGGTTGGCGCTGACCGGGGTGACGGCCATCATCTTCGTCGCGGTGGCCGGGACCACCGCGGGGTTGATAGCTGGAGCGTGTGCGCTGGCGATGTTTACGGTTTTTTGGTGGCTGCTGCCGCTGTCGCTGCGCACCCACGGCAAGTAATCAGCGGTCGCGCACCAGCGCCGCGATGCGGGTGGATTCCAAATGATCGAGAAGGTCCTGCGGGTCGGCGAAGATCGGTGACGCGCCGGCCGCCTGCAATTCGGTGTCGGCGGTGCCGCCGCTGCGCACTCCGATGCACGGCACCCCGGCGGCCTTGGCAGCGTGTGCATCCCAGACGGCGTCGCCGACGAACACGGCCCGGTCAGGACTCACACCGACCCGGTCCATCGCGACTTGCACGATGCCCGGCTCGGGCTTGGCGGTGTCGACGTCGCGGGACGACGTCGTTGCTGCGATCACGTCGTCGCAGCGGAGCACCTTGCGCAGCATGTCGAGTTCGTCGTCGGGGGCCGAGCTGGCGAGTACCACCTGCAGACCCAGTTCGGCGACGCGGCGCAGCAACTCCCGGGCGCCCGGCAATGGTGCCAGCAGTGGCGAGATCTCCCGGTAGTACCGGCTGTGCGCATCGCTGAGCCGGTCTTGTACATCCGCCGGGGCGTCGTCGGAAAGGGCGCGCACCAACTTCGAGCCGTCCATGCCGATGCCGCGATGGATGCGCCAGGCCGCGACCGATATGCCTTCGGCATCAAACGCGCGTTGCCACGCGTAGACGTGCAGGTAGTTGGAATCGACCAGGGTTCCGTCCACGTCGAACAGGACAGCGGGAGCACTCATCGCTGCGGCATACCCGCCTTGGGGCCCGCTGACACGAGGTCTCCTGGCATACAACATGTTTCGCCCACCGCCGTGCCCGTGGGGCCGACCTGCGGTTTGAGGCCACCGGGGTTGCCTCGTGCCCCAAATTGTCGGGCGCGCAATTTCTTCGGCTGGACCAGTGTGGGGGGCATCAGAACGGGGTACCGCCTTTGCCCAAGGGGGAGTACACGGACGTGCGTCATCCCGCCACCCAGCCAGGAAGGAACAGCCATGAAGACCGCAAGCGATTACGACGCGCGTCGCGTGAGCGACATCGAGACCCAAGAGCCTTCCGAACTCCGCCAGCTGGATCCCAAATTGGCGGGGCCGGCCACCGCAGTTGTCGATGACGATCCCAACGATGTGCATTTCTTCGAGCTGCCGGGCGCGGACCTCTCCGGTGAAGAACTGGCCGTGACGGTGATTCCGCAGCGGTCCGACGAGTTCACCTGCTCGAGCTGCTTCCTGGTTCAGCACCGCAACCGGATGCGCCTGTCCAGTGCCGGGCTTCCCGTTTGCGCCGATTGTTCGTAGCCCGTTGGGAACTACAATCGACGGTATGCACGGCGTTTTAGTTTTCGACGGTCGGTGCGGGGTGTGCACCCGGGCGGTCAACCTGTTGGCTGGGTGGGATCGAACCGGCATGCTGCGCATCGAACCGATGCAATCGCCGGGGATGGCCGACCGGCTCGGGGTTACCGACGACCGAATGCTGGAATCGGCGTGGTGGCTGGACTCGTCCGGCGCGGTCTTCGCCGGCGCACACGCCATGAATGTCGCCCTGGCCACGGCACTGGGCACGCGGTTGCCGTTGTGGATCTACCGGATTCCCGGCGTTGGCGCGGCGCAGAACGTCATCTACCGCTGGGTGGCGACACATCGATATCGCTTCCGCGGTGTGACGCCGCTGTGCGAAGCCGAGCCTGAGCGATGCGCGTAGTCGCCGCCCTCTGATTGGCATCGGCGCGTGGCAGCCCCCGCCATTCGTGGCGAGAACTCGCCGAATGGCATGAGTCGTCCACCCGGTTTGCCCGCGCCGCGGGTGTTTCGTCCGGCCTTTGCCGGCGCGTACGCGCTGGCGTATCTGGTGGGCGGCGAGCGTCGGATGCTGCGATTGATCCGCCGGTACGGACCGATAATGACGATGCCCATCCTCAGTTTGGGCAATGTCGCGATCGTGTCGGACCCGGAGTTGGTCAAGCAGGTCTTCACCGCCGCGCCCGACGTCCTGCTCGGCGGCGAAGGGGTGGGACCCGCGGCGGCGATCTACGGCTCGGGATCGATGTTCGTGCAAGAGGAGCCCGAACATCTGCGGCGGCGCAAGCTTCTGACGCCTCCACTGCACGGCGCGGCGCTGAGCAGTTACGTGCCGATCATGGAGAACTCAGCACGCGCGGCGATGCGCAGTTGGCCCGTCGATCGACCGTTCGAGATGCTGAAGGCGGCGCGGTCGCTGATGCTGGACGTGATCGTCAAGGTCATCTTCGGCGTGGACGATCCTGACGAGGTGCGGCGATTGGGCCGCCCATTCGAACGATTGCTGAATCTCGGTGTCTCCGAGCAGTTGACGGTCCGCTACGCACTGCGGCGGCTGGGCGTCTTGCGCGTGTGGCCGGCGCGGGCGCAGGCCAACCGGGAGATCGATGCGGTCGTCATGCCGCTGATCGCCGCGCGACGATCCGATCCCCGTCGCAGCGAGAAGCTCGACATTCTGACATTGCTCATGTCCGCCCGCGGCGACGACGGAGAACAATTGTCGGACAACGAGATCCGCGATGATCTGATCACCTTGATGCTGGCCGGTCACGAAACGACAGCAACCACGCTGGCATGGGTCTTCGACCTTCTGCTGCACCATCCTGATGCGCTACAACGTGTGCAGGCTGAGGCCATCAATGGCGGGGAAGACTTCACCACCGCGGTGATCAACGAGACATTGCGGATACGTCCCCCCGCGCCGTTCACGGCACGCGTTGCCGCGCAACCGTTTCCTATCGGCGGCTACTGTATCGAAGCCGGAACGCGAATCGTCGTGCATATCGTCGCCATCAACCGCAACCCGCAGACCTACGCGCATCCCAACGAGTTCCGACCCGAACGATTCCTCGGTAGCCGACCGCAAACGTACGCATGGGTCCCATTCGGTGGGGGTATCAAACGCTGTCTGGGGGCGAGCTTTTCGATGCGAGAGCTGATCACTGTGCTGCACGCCCTGTTGCGCGAAGGCGAGTTCAGCGCCGTCGACGAAAAGGCGGAGAGGATAGTGCGGCGCTCGATAATGCTTGCGCCCCAGCATGGAACCCGAGTGCGGTTCCGCCCTCGCACACCACGCTAGTTTTGTGACCACTCCCGCGCGCAGATGCGGCAACGCCGGGTAACTGTCGCCGGTTCGCCCTCGGCGGGCTGACGGACCAAATGGGTGGAGAGATCGCCGCAGCCGGGGCACGTGCAGGTCGCGAGGTACGGCTCGACGGGTTGCCCGTTCATGAGGTGCAGGTTTTCCGCCCCGGAAAAGGGCACGATTGCCAACCGCTCAGGGCGGGGACCGCCGCTGGGAGTGTCGAACCACAGCAAGCCGCAGACCACCATCGCCACTGCGCCAAAAATGGCCACAATGACCAACGGGATGTTCCATGGCCAGTTCGGTGGAATGGGGGTCAGCGCGAGAAACAGCATCACGGCGGAGATCAGGAAACTGATAATGGTGCCGGGTTTAGCGAATCGGTAGCCGCCGACTTGCAGCGCATCCCATACGTCGATCTCCTGCTGCCGTTGAGCGATCTCCAAAAGCGTTGGATGGTAAGGAAAGTCGGCGGACGTCGCAGAATCGAGGAGGCTGGCGACGGTTTGGCGCGATCCGCGACTCGTTCGCCGCTCGGAGATCGGCCTGACCAACGCCATGTCGGCCAAGTCTAATGCGGAATGCCCGCCGCGGCGAGGCGCCGATTGTTGTGGCTAGCCGCCGACAATGTTTCGTGCGGATTTGCGCAGCGGGCGGATCGGCCTTTCGGACGAACCCGGCGCGGAATTACGAGCCAATTTTCGTGGGGATCGCTGCGAGGCGAGGAAGGCTTAGGCCGAGAACAGAGTCTGTTGCTGGCCGAATTCCGATGATTTCTCAGCGCTGACTCAGCGACGAACTTGTACGGTCGGGCGCTGTGGGCAACACGGGGTTCCGCGGTCGTTGACCGATCACGGTGTGGTTGGAATTATGCTGGATTTTGCGGCGTTACCGCCGGAAGTCAACTCGGTCAGAATGTATTCCGGTCCGGGGCCTGGGCCGTTGTTAGCTGCTGGGGTTGCTTGGAATGCGTTGGCTGCTGAGATGCGTTCGGCGGCAACTGCTTACGATTCGGTGCTTAGGGAGCTGCTCAGCGCAGGCTGGTTCGGCCCATCATCGACGTCGATGTTGGCCGCTGCCGAGCCCTATCTGATGTGGCTGAACACCACTGCCGCTGCGGCTGAGCAGACCGGTGTGCAGGCGCATGCGGCCGCGACGGCTTTTGAGGCCGCGTTTGCGATGACGGTGCCTCCGCCGGTGGTGGCGGCCAACCGCACCCTGCTGGCGAACCTGGTGGCCTCCAACATCTTCGGGCAGAACACGCCGGCGATCGCGGCCACTGAAGCCGAATACGCCGAAATGTGGGCCCAGGATGCCGGAGCGATGAGCGGTTACGCCACCGCTTCGAACTCCGCGGCACAAATCACGCCGTTCACCTCGCCGCGAACGAACACCACCCCCGACGCGGCGGCCGGACAAAACGAGGCGGTCAGCCAAGCAGCCAACTCGGCGGCCGGGAATACGCAGTCGCTGTTGTCGGCCAACACCTTCTCGGCAAATGAGCTCGCCGCTGACCCTCTTGCTGCTGCCGCATCCCAAGGATCGCTGACTGACTACCTGACGGGCCTGTTGGACGGGTCGAACAACACGGCGTTGGGCAGCTTCTTGGGAAGCAACTTCTTCAGCAACTCGGTCATTACCGGGTCGATAGGTGGCGGCCCGTTCAACCCGCAAACGATCCTGGCATCGGCAGTGGGTGCCATGGGCGCGAGCGCCACGGTCATGCAGGGTCTAGAGGACTTCGGTTTCGGCGCGGAAGGCGCCGGGACTGCCGCCCTGGCATCTGACACTGTTCCGTCAGCGGGGCCTGGGCGGTGCAAGTGCTGCGGCGGGCAACGCGCATCTGGTGGGGTCGATGTCGGTGCCCCAGAGTTGGGCGTCGGCGGCCAATATCGCCGCCGGTCAAACGGCGGCGCCGGTGAGTGGTCTCAGTGATATTGGGACATCGGGGGCGCCGGCGGCGGGGGGGCCGGGAGGTGTGGCGGGTCCGCTGGGCGGTAACGGGCGCAGGCTGCGCCGCGCGATTCCACGGTATGGGTTTCGCCCTGTGGTCATGCCGCGTCCCCCGGCTGCCGGATAAGAGAATTCAGGAGAAGATGTGATGCTGAATTTTGGGGCGTTACCGCCGGAAGTCAACTCGGCCAAGATGTATGCCGGTGCTGGGTCGGGACCACTGTTGGCTGCGGCGGCTGCATGGAACGCGATGGCTGCTGAGATGCGGTCGGCGGCAATCAATTATGAATCGGTGATCAGGTCGCTGGTCAGTGAGGGCTGGCTGGGTCCGTCGTCGGCGAAGATGGCGGCGGCGGTCGCACCCTATCTCGGGTGGCTCAGCACTACCGCCGTCCAAGCCGAGCAGGCCGGCGCGCAAGCCAGCACGGCCGCGGCGGCGTATCAGGCCGCGTTTGCCGCGACGGTGCCTCCGCCGGTTGTCGCGGCTAACCGCACTTTGGCGGCGAATCTGGTGGCCAGCAACATCTTTGGCCAGAACACCGGGGCGATCGCGGCCACCGATGTCCAATACGGCGAGATGTGGGCCCAAGACGCCTCCGCGATGACCGGCTACAGCACCGCCTCGCGCGCCGCCAGCGAGATGACGGCATTCAGCGAACCGCAGTCCGACACCACCACAGACGCAACGACCCTGCAGGCCGACGCCCTGGCCGCCCCTCAGGCGACCAGTATCTGGGATTTCCTTGGCCTGTCGCCCAATTCGAATACCTCCACCACCGGACTTGCCGGCGTGATGAACTTTTTCAGCAATTCCAACCCGAATCTGATCGGGGCCTTCCTCAACAACGCGTCCGTCTCCGGTATCTCTAACGGGTTCACCACCAACGGGATGCTGAACCCGACGACGTTCGTCGATTCGATGGTGACGGTCAACTCCCTGGGTGCGGTAGGTGCAAGCACGGACGGGCTGGAGGATCTGGCCGCCGGTCTGGGGAGTGGCGCGTCGTTCGCGTCTGCGACCACGGCCCTGCCCGGTGCGGCGGCGACGGCGGCAGTGGGGCAGGCGAGCCTGGTGGGGGCCTTATCGGTCCCGCCGGCCTGGGCCGGCAGCGGGGCAACGGTCAGCACGGTTGCGGCCACGACTCAGGTCGGGGCCGGGGCGTATCACAGCTTTGGCGCCGCCACCCCGATGGTGATGGAAGAGGCCGGAGGAGTGGGCATGCCGGGGGTGCCGCTGGCGGGTATGCCCGGGGCGCACGAGGATGAGTTCGCCGAACCGATCTACGGATTCCGGCCCCGCGTCATCGGACGCCCACCCGCCGCGGGATAACCACAGATGAAAGCCCTACCGCTGCTGGCCAGCGTCGTCGACCGACTCCGACTCCGTGTCCATCGCCTCGGCATTGTGCTCCGCACCGGGATGGCGGCCTGGGCGCTGCGGCAGGACGATGAGCAGGACGACGATGATGGCGGCGATCACCGCAGAAGCCAGCGGGCGGCTTAGGTTCAAGCCGCCGTGGTCGACCGGCTTGTCGAGGAAATCGCCGACGGTCGCGCCGAGGGGCCGGGTCAGGATGAAAGCGACCCAAAACAGGGCGACGCGCGAGATGCTCGTCCAGTAGTACAGGGCTGCGACGACGAGCAGCCCGACGCCGAATACCAGCGCACCACCTTCGTAACCGAGCCCGCCGTCGTCGGCGAGCCAATCGCCGAGGGCGGTGCCCAGAGTCTGCGAAAAGGTGATCGTGGCCCAATAGAACGCTTCGACTTTCGGCGTCGAGACGGTATTCACCGACACCGAGCCCTGCGTCCAATGCCAGAGCCCAAGGGTGGCCAACAGGCAGAACAGCAGCAGCAGCGATCCGCCCGTGTATCCGATCCCCAGCGAGCGGTCGGCGAAGTCGGCCAACACGGTGCCGAATGTCGTCGAGGCGACGATCGTGAGCCAGTAAAGAACCGCGTGGAAGCGCTTGGCGAAAATCTGTGCGGCGACAAGTGCGATCAGGGCGCCGCCGAATAGTGCCACCCCGGCCAGGTATCCCCAATCCAGCGTCATCGTGACGGTATCGCCGCCCGTCTCGCCGAGCGTCGTTGCCAAAACTTTGATGACCCAAAACCCAAGGGTGACCGCCGGCACCTTGGTCAGTGCTTGTTTCGTCATCTCGCTCATGAATGCTCACCTGTCGATGTGCGGAACGCTGGGTTTGAGGCGTCTATCACCACGCGTCGGTGCGCGGCAGTGCGCGGTCTTCATCCTTGCTGAGCCGAGTTGAGAGGACACTGAGAACCGGGATTCCGCCGGCCTCAGCGTTTTCTCAGCGTTCCCGTGCCACCGTGGTCAGATGGGGCGGCGGGGCATCCCGAGGCGATGACGTGACGATGACGGATGGGTCAAGCGGGTGAAGGTGCTGGTCGTCGAGGACGAGCCGCGGCTGGCGGCGACGCTGACGATGGGGTTGCGCGCCGAGGGATGTGTGGTGACGACTGCCGACAACGGTTCGGATGGATTGTGGGAGGCCACTGAGAACCGTTTCGACGCAATCATTTTGGACATCATGCTGCCGGGGTTGAGTGGCTACGAGGTGCTGCGCCGCATGCGCGCAGCAGAGGTTTGGACACCGGTGTTGATGCTTTCTGCCAAGGACGGCGACTACGAGCAGGCGGACGCGTTCGACTTGGGCGCCGATGACTACCTGACCAAGCCGTTCTCATTCATCGTGCTGATCGCGCGGCTGCGGGCGTTGGTTCGCCGCGGCGCCCCCCAGCGGCCGGTCGTGTTGACCGCGGGCACCTTGTCGTTAGATCCGGCGCGGCGGATCGTGCGGCGCAACGCCGACACGATCACCTTGACACCGCGCGAATACGGGCTGCTGCACTATCTGATGCGCAACAAGGGTGTGGTGATGAGTAAGACCGATATCTTGCATAACGTGTGGGATCCGCACTTTTCCGGGGACGACAACCTCGTCGAGGTCTATGTCTTTTATGTGCGGCGCAAGATCGATTTCCCATTCGGCACCAACACAATTGAGACAGTTCGCGGGGTCGGCTATCGGCTGGACGCCGAGGACGACGCCGGCGTCGGCGCGACCAGCGGGAGCTGAACGACCACCGCGGTGCCGCCGCCGGGACGGTCGTCGATGCGCACGCTGCCGCCGTGCGCGGCAACGATTTCGAACACGATAGCCAGTCCCAGCCCGGTGCCGCCGCCGCTGCGGGAGCGGTTGGTGTCCAGTCGCACGAACCGCTCGAGCACTCTTAACCGATCGGCCGGCGCGATCCCGGGACCGTCGTCGGCCACGGTCAGGCACGCTTGACCGTGGCCGGATCGCACCGCCACCTCCACCCGCGACGTTGCGTGTCGAGCCGCGTTGTCAAGAAGGTTGCGCAGCACGCGCGACAGCGCGCTCGAGTCGCCTATTAGCCGCGTCGGAGCAAGTTCGGCGTGCACATCCAGCGCCGTCACGCGCCGCAGCCGGGTGACCTCGGTGAGGGCCAGGTCGTCGAGGTCGGCGTCAGCGCGGCGCAGCGCCAATCCTCGTTCGTCGGCCCGGGCCAACAGCAACAGGTCCTCCACCAGCGATTGCATCCGACGCGCTTCGGGCAACAGTGTGTCGGCAGCGAGTCGATCGTCGAGCAGGTCGGGGTGGGCGACGCCGACTTCGAGGGCCGAGATCACCGTGGACAGCGGGCTGCGCAGTTCATGGGATGCATCGGCGACAAACCGACGTTGGGCCGCTTGGCCGGATTCGAGGCGGGAAAGCATCTCGTTCATCGTGGTCGCCAGCGTGAAGATCTCGTCGCGGTGCGGTGGCACGGGTACGCGTTCTGTCAGATCGGAGGCGCTTATATCGGCCACCCGGGAGCGAATCGCCTCCATGGAACGTAGCGACCGTCGCACCAGGACGTACGTGGCCAGGGCCGCGGCCGCGATCACCAATGGCGCGGCGATGGCCAGGCCGATCGCCGCTGCGAACACGGTGGTCTCCACATTCTCGGTGCCGGTGCCGACAAGTACGGCGTAACGCCCCGTTGGCGTGTCGAGCACCTGTCCGGATACCCGCACGTCACGCAGCCGGACTGCGCCCGCTATCCCGATTCGCGGGCTGCTTTCGAGCTTGTTGAGCTCGATCAACGGGGGCTCGGGTGCGGGGGTTGACTGCGCCACCGGATGCCCGGCACCGTCGAAAATTTGAACGGCGACGACGCGCTGGTCGGTGGCCAGCAGGGGCGGATCGAGATCGGGGGTGTCTGCCTGGAGCG
This sequence comes from Mycobacterium sp. Dal123C01, assembly GCF_052566995.1. NCBI lineage: Bacteria > Bacillati > Actinomycetota > Actinomycetes > Mycobacteriales > Mycobacteriaceae > Mycobacterium > Mycobacterium sp. Dal123C01. The sequence goes on from NZ_CP199580.1 coordinate 1,719,014, forward strand.
TCTTGGTGATGTCGCGGAGGCGGGTTGCCGCCGCGTCGTCGACCGATGAAAGCAACGAGAAGTACAACACCGCCAGCAGGATCGCGCCGGCCAGTGTGAGTGCCACCAGAATGACGGTGGCCGACACCACTGCCGAGCGGGCCGAGATGCTCCAAACTCGCGGGCGCAACACCGTCAGTTTCCGGCCTGAATCTGCCATCAGCACTGACCAACCCGCATGCGCCGATGTGACATCGTTCCTCCGTACCGCTCGAGACTACGGAGTCGCCGTCCCGCGCGGTGCCCGACGGTACAGATTCGTCGCTGAGTCAACGCTGAGGAGGCATCGGAGACGCATGCGGCGGACGGTCGCGTCGAGGTAGGCCCGGTATCACTTCATCCTGTCGGCCCAAATATGCTGCGCGAGAAACGTTCATCCGGATAACCTTCGGCAGGCGGGTAGGGGGAGCGTTGAGTGGAGTGAGCTTGCAGCCTCAGATGTCGCGCGGGCATGTGCTCGCTCGATTCGCCGTTCTGGGTGTTGCGTTGGCTGTGTCCGCGTGCGGCTCCCCGGGGACACCGGCGGGGTCATCTACGTCTCGGCCCGGCGTGGTCACGACGCTTGCGGGTGGTGAGACATGTAAGGGACGCGCGTCTCAGAACGTCGAGTCGCCGGAGTTTTATCAGCAGCACTACGCGAATGATCTGGCAAGTCCCCTCACAGTGAGACTGAAAACCTACGATTCAGCGGTCGTATCCGTTGATACCCAGCGCATTGGCGAAGCGGCAGGTGTTCTAGGCACCGAAATACGTGCGGACGCAAAGCTGGTCGACAGTCCGCGGGTTTATGGCTGTTATGACCAGCAAGTCTTAACCCACTTACAGAACGAAGCAGTGTCATTCGCGGACACGCTCGATGCCATGTCTTGCGCCAGCGCCGACATGTGCGGCAGGAAGCAGACTGAGGTTCCCGGCATCGTGGCGCAAGCGGCGCCACAAGAACGGGCCGCCGTCGACGCGTTTAATGCCTACGCCGCTCAGTTCGGCGGGGAAAAACTCCCTTCGCCGCAGGCCGCCGCTGGTCAGCGGGGCTGGCGGCTTTAGCCGGAGTGGGAAATGGACTGTCGCTGAGCAGTTTTCAGCTGGGAAACGTGCCCAGTACGCTAGGCCAGATTGCCCAGCGCCGTCTAAAACCGGCTTTGTCAGCCAGTTGATAGTCGGGGTGGCGGGATTCGAACCCACGACCTCTTCGTCCCGAACGAAGCGCGCTACCAAGCTGCGCCACACCCCGCGTGAAGCCACGACAGCCTATCGCACCCGCCCATCGACTCGCCAAACCGCTGGCTGACGGCTAGATCCAGCCGCTGTTGCTCTCGAATTCGACCAGCGTCCGGGCCGGATCGGTGAGATCGAGCCCCTGAGCCCCGACCCACTCGTCGCTGAAATAAGTGTCGGCGTAGCGGTCGCCGCTGTCGGCGATCAGCGTGACCACCGAACCGCTGCGGCCCGCGGCGACCATCTCGGCGAGCAGGCCGAACGCGCCCCACAGGTTGGTTCCCGTCGACGGTCCCACGCGTCGTCCCAGTACGGCGCTGACATGGCGGGAAGCGGCGATCGACGCCGCGTCGGGCACCGCGACCATGCGGTCGACCACGTCGGGCAGGAACGACGGTTCGACCCGCGGCCGGCCGATCCCCTCGATACGAGACGACGCGGGTATCACCAGGTCGTATTGCTTTTGGGCGTAGGCGGGAAAGAACGCGGAGTTCTCCGGGTCGACCACGCAGAGCCGGGTGGCGTACCGCTGGTAGCGGAGGTAGCGGCCTATCGTCGCGCTGGTTCCGCCGGTGCCCGCGCCGACCACGATCCATTCCGGGATGGGGTACTTCTCGTCGCGCATCTGCTCGAAGATCGACTCGGCGATGTTGTTGTTGCCGCGCCAGTCGGTGGCGCGCTCGGCGTTGGTGAACTGATCCATATAGTGGCCGCCGGTCTGTTGGGCGACACGCTGCGCCTCGGCGTACACCTCGCTCGACTTCTCCACGAAATGGCAACGGCCGCCTTGTGATTCGATCAGTGCGACCTTGGAGGCACTGGTGCTCGACGGGACCACGGCGACGAACGGCAGACCCAGCAGGGACGCGAAGTATGCCTCGGATATCGCGGTCGAACCCGACGACGCCTCGACGACCGTGGTGCCCTCGCCGATCCACCCGTTACACAGCGCATACAGGAACAGCGAGCGCGCCAGCCGGTGCTTGAGGCTGCCGGTGATATGCGTCGACTCGTCTTTGAGGTACAGCGCGATGTCGACGTCGGTGCACCAGGCCGACGGCAGCGGGTAGCGCAACAGATGGGTGTCGGCGCTGCGACGGGCATCGGCCTCGATCAGGCGAATCGCGTTGTCGGTCCAGCTGCGCGGCAGACTGCGGTCCGCGATCTGGGGCCGATCGTTCAACGCAACGAGGCCGCGGGATGTGAGCTACCCAGGTTGCTCCTGGAATCCCGCCCACCCATCGGAGCGGCGACCAACGTCAGCAGGGTTGCTTCGGGACGGCAACAGAACCGCACCGGCGCAAACGGGGAGGTGCCCAGCCCGGCGGAGACATGCAACTGCGTATTGGCGCCCCACCGTGACGGCCCCTTCGCCCGGGACCGGTCCAGGCCGCAGTTGGTTACCAGCGCGCCATAGAACGGCAAACACAGCTGGCCGCCGTGGGTGTGTCCGGCCATCACCAGCTGGTAGCCGTCGGCAGCGAAGCGGTCCAGCACCCGTGGCTCCGGTGAGTGAACCAGTCCCAGCCGCAGATTCGCCGCCGGGCTGGCCGGACCCGCGATCGTCTCGTAGCGGTCGCGGTCGATGTGCGGGTCGTCCACGCCCGAAGCGGCGACGTGCAGGCCGGCCACCTCGAACTCGCGGCGGGTGTGGGTGAGGTCGAGCCAGCCGCGCTCGGTGAACGCCGCCCGCAGATCCTGCCACGGCAACGGTTCACCCTTTACCCGGTGCGACGGGTTCGTCAGGTAGTTCAACGGGTTCTTCAGGCGCGGCCCGAAGTAGTCATTGCTGCCGAAGACGAACACGCCCGGACGCGACAGCAGATCGCCCAGAGCCTGGACGACCGCGGGGACCGCTTTGGGGTGCGCCAGGTTATCGCCGGTGTTGACGACCAGGTCGGGTTCCCAGCCGACCAGTTCACGCACCCACGCCTGCTTGCGGCGCTGGTTGGGCAGCATGTGCAGATCGCTGATATGCAGCACCCGCAGCGGTGTGGACCCCGGCGACAAGACGGGGATGGTTATCTCGCGCAGCACGAACGCATTGCGCTCGACGACCGCGGCGTAACCGATGCCGGCGACGGTCGAGCCCAGCGCGACGGCGCCGGCGCGTATCAGGGTGGGCAAAACATCGGCCATGCGCGCAGTTTACTGCCGGCCGCGAACTCACAGCGCATCTTGGGTGCGAGCGAGCCTAGGGAGGCGGCTGTCCCGGCGGTGGTGGCGGTGCCAGCAGCGGAATGGTGATCGGCGGCAGTCCGGGGATTTCGATGACCTGCGAACCGATGGGCAGCGGCACACCGTCGGGAGGCGGAGGCGGAGGCGGCGGGATGCCGTTACTGACCTGGATTGTGATGACCGATCCCGGAATCGTCTGGCCGGTGGGCATCGTTCCGACCACCTCGCCCAACTTCGCGGTGCTGTTGACCGAATTGGTTTGCTCGGCGACCTGGAAGCCCGCGTCCTTGAGGCGCGAGCGCGCCGCGTCCACGTCCATGCCGGCGACGCTCGGCACTCGTGAGCCGGGTGCGCCTTCGACGTAGCGGGGGTCCGTCGGCGGCAGTTTGACATCGCCGAAGCTCAGCGCGATCGGCTTCATTGCGGTGAACCAGGTACGCGCCGGCTCGTTACCGCCGTACAAGTCACCCTCGCCGCAATGGCGCAACGGGGACGAGCACAAATCCGTCGGCGTGGTGGAGTCGTCATAGATGTAGTTCGCCGCCGCGTAGCGACTGGTGAAGCCGACAAACCCGGAGGAGCGGTGGGCCTCGGTGGTGCCGGTCTTGCCGGACACCGGAAGATCCCATCCCGCGGCACCGGCCGAACCTGCTGCCGTGCCGCCGCCGGTCGCGTCCTTGCTCATCGCGTTGGCCAGTGTGTTGGCCAGGCCTTCGGGCACGACCTGATCGCAGGTCTCGGTGGTCACGGCGACTTGATTGCCGTTGCGGTCGATCAGCTTGTCGATCGGGTTCGGTGGGCACCACACGCCGCCGGACGCCAACGTGGCCGCGACATTGGACAGCTCTAGCGCATTCACCTCGATCGGGCCGAGCGTGAACGACCCGATGTTCTGCCGTTTGACGAAGTCGGCCAGGCTCTCGTTGCTGTCGGGGTTGTAGTCACGGGCGGTGCCGGGGTCGGCGTAGGAGCGCAGCCCGAGCTTGATCGCCATGTCCACCGTGCGCGTCACTCCGACCTGCGAGATCAGCTTGGCGAACGCGGTGTTGGGCGAGGTGGCCAACGCGTCGGTCACATTCATCGAGCCGCGGTAGTTACCGGCGTTGATCACGCACCAGGTGTCCTTGGGGCAGCCCTTGGCCCCGCCGCTGCCCAGACCCTTGGACTGGAACCGCGGCGGCACCTCGAGGGTGGCGTTGATACCCATACCCATGTCCAGTGCGGCGGCCGTGGTGAAGATCTTGAACACCGACCCCGCGCCGTCGCCGACGAGCGAGAACGGCTGCGGTCGCATGGTTTGACCGGCGTCGCTGTCGAGCCCGTAGGTGCGGTTGCTGGCCATGGCCATCACCTTGTGCGAATCCTTGCCCGGCCTGATCACGCTCATCACGCTCGAAATGCCCGGCAGGTTCGGGCTGGCGAACTTGTCGATGGCGGTCTTGACCGGTATTTGTACGTCTGGGTCGAGCGTGGTGCGGATCAGGTAGCCACCCCGGGCCACCTGTTCCTTACTGATCCCGGCGCGGGAGAGGTACTCCTGGACGTAATCACAGAAGAAGGCGCGGTCGCCGGCCGCGATGCAGCCGCGAGGCAGTTCGTTGGGCTGCGGCAATATCCCCAGCGGCGTGGCCTTGGCGGCACGCAACGCGTCGGTCTCCTGCGGCAGATTGTCGATCATCGTGTCCAGGACCAGGTTCCGCCGGGCCAGCGCACCATCGGGGTTGGTGTACGGGTTGAGCGTGCTGGTCGACTGCACCATGCCCGCCAGCAGCGCCGCCTGCTGCCAGTTCAGATCCGCGGCGTTGACGCCGAAATAGGTCTGTGCGGCGTCCTGCACACCGAACGAGCCGTTGCCGAAGGAGACAAGGTTGAGGTAGCGGGTCAGGATCTCCGGCTTGGTGAACGTCTTGTCGAGCGTGAGCGCCATCCGGATCTCGCGCAGCTTGCGCGCCGGGGTCGTTTCGACGGCTGCGCGCTTCTCGGCATCGGTCTTGGCGGTTACCAGCAGTTGGTAGTTCTTTACATATTGCTGCTCGATCGTCGAGCCGCCTCGGGTGCCGACGTCACCGGACGCGTAGCCGGCCAGCCCGGTCAGCGTGCCCTTCCAGTCGACACCGTTGTGTTCGGCGAATCGTTTGTCCTCGATCGAGACGATCGCCAGCTTCATCGTGTTGGCGATCTTGTCGGTGGGTACCTCGAACCGTCGCTGCTCGTAGAGCCACGCGATGGTGTTGCCCTTCGCGTCGACCATCGTCGAGACGGCGGGAACCTGTCCTTCGAGAAGTTGGGCCGAGCCGTTGGCGACCACTTCGGAGGCCCGGTTGGACATCAGTCCCAGCCCGCCTGCTAGGGGGAACATCAGTGCCGTGGTGACCACACTGGCCAGCAGACAGCATCCGGCAAGCTTAAGAATCGTGAGAGCTGCCGGGGGGCGGTCTGACATGCGTACTACATTAACCGCCCCCTGATGCCCTCCGTGCCGTCGATCCGCAGAGCGGACCAAGATGTCGTGACCAGCGGCTTTGCTGAGCATTGGGGCCGGGAATTTTCAAGCGCGTTACATATCAGCTACCCAAAACGGGTACTCAGTCCCATGACTCCGCTTACGCTCAATCACAAGACGGCACGCCCGTCCCAAAAAAAGCGTTATCAGACTGTTGCGCAATTGGCTCCTGACCACCTAACTTATACAGACGGTGAGATTCAGCTAACACCGATCGGCACAGTGTGGCGTAGATCGCAGCGATGGTCTGCCACCCGAGGAGGGCGGTCGTAAATAGCGACCGGGAGGAAGGGAACAGCTCGTGTCAGGAACACGACCGGCAGCACGCCGAACAAACATTGCGGCAGCACAGGGGGTGCTTCACAGTGTTGAAGTTGAAGAACGAATTGCCTGGGTGTCCCAGGCGCTGTGTCGGACCACTGACCCCGACGAACTCTTCGTTCGGGGCGCCGCCCAACGCAAGGCCGCGGTGATCTGCCGTCATTGCCCGGTAATGCAGGAATGCGGAGCAGACGCGCTGGACAACAAGGTTGAGTTCGGTGTTTGGGGCGGCATGACCGAGCGGCAGCGCAGGGCCCTGCTCAAGCAGCACCCCGAGGTGGTGTCCTGGTCGGATTTCTTCGACAAGCGCAGGAACCGCGGCATCAGCTGACGATTCGACTGTCGGTGGGCCGGCTCTTCGAGACGCACTGATAGGCCGAGCCTCACTATTACATTTCTGTTACAGCGCTGGCTTCGTTGAGCGCATGTCCAATATTAATTCTAACGCGAACTAGCTTGTGCGCGATGACAATTCGCAACGGTAGCTGGGCTTGGTGCCCAGTTGGCCGCGCTACAGCGGGCTGCGCAGCCCGCATCTGACGCCCACCGGTCCAATATTTGGCGACCGCTCAGCGCTCCGCAGAGCGGGCCGAATCGTCGCCGACCGCGGTGATCTGGTCGGCGAGCGCACGCAAGGCTTCCAGGTCCGATACGTCGAAGGGCAGCGACGGAACGCCCACAATCGGCACGCTCGGGTTGGCCCCGGTGAACCGGGACAACAGCCGAATCTCCCGCTTGGCGGTCTGGCCCCGATCGGCGTGAATCTTGAGTACGGCCGTGGCCAACGATGTGGCGTCGGAGTCTGCGTCAGACTTCAACGACTCGATGCCGTCGATTGCCCGCTCCACCGGCAGTGCGCACAACAGCGGATGAGTGCGGTTCAAGATGAGTCCGGCCAGCGGCATGCTCTCCTGCGACAGCCGGTCGACGAAGAACGACGCCTCGCGCAGCGCGTCGGGTTCGGCCGCCGATACCACAACGAACTGGGTACCCCGTCTTTTCAGCAGCGCGTACGTGCGGTCCGCCTTTTCGCGGAAACCGCCGAACGTGGCATCTAGCGATTGTACGAAAGATGCTATGTCACTGAGCAATTGCGAACCCATTATGGTAGACAACGCCTTCATCGCCAAACCCATTGCACCGGTGACCAACCGCCCGATGCCCCGGCCAGGCCCGAGCAGCAGCCGCCACAGTCGGCTATCCATGAAGCTGCCCAACCGTTTTGGTGCGTCCAGGAAGTCCAGCGCATTGCGTGACGGAGGAGTATCCACCACCACCAGGTCCCAGCGGTCCTGCGCCAGCAATTGGCCGAGTTTCTCCATTGCCATGTACTCTTGCGTGCCGGCGAGCGAGGTCGCCACGGTCTGGTAGAACTGGTTGTTCAGAAGCGCCTGTGCCCGCTCTGGGCCGGAGTATTGGATCACCATTTCGTCGAATGTGCGGCGCATGTCGAGCATCATCGCGTGCAGCTCGCCGGAGACCTCGGGCGCCAGCGGGACCCGCTGCGGGGTGTTGCCGAGGTCGTTGACTCCCAGCGCTTGAGCCAGCCGTTTGGCCGGGTCGATCGTCAAAACGCAGACAGTGCGGCCATATTCGGCTGCGCGTAATGCCATTGCCGCCGCGGTGGTCGTCTTGCCCACGCCGCCGGCGCCGCAGCACACCACGACTCGATTGGCTCGGTCGGCCAGGATTGCGGCCAGGTCCAAAGCTTTTGGTGTAGTGCTCACCGAACTCCTTGCTGCGCAAGCGATTCCGAAAGTTCATATAGGCTGCCGAGATCGACGCCGTCGGAGATAGCCGGCAGCTCCAGCCGCGGCACTTTGAGCGCGTCGAGCTGTTGGGCGGTCTCGGTGCGCGCGCTGATCCGGGTGGCATGCTGGATCGTTTCGGTCAGCAAGCCGGCGAAGTCGGCGGCGTCGAGCTCGATTCCCGCGGCTTTCAACCCGGCCCGCACCGAGTCCGCATCGATATCGCCCTCGGCGGCCTTTGCCAGGTCGGCGGGTTCCAGGTAGAGCGGGATATTGCGATTCACAATCACACTGCCGATCGGCAGCTCCAGCTCGGAAAGTTCCTCAATGGCTTCCAGTGTCTCTTGCACCGGCAGTGCTTCCAGCAGCGTCACCAGATGAATGGCGGTCTGGTCGGAGTGCAACAACTTGACCACGCCGTCGGCCTGCGAGTGCACCGGCCCGCCCTTGGCCAAGTCCGACACCGCCTTCGTGGTGTCCAGGAAGCGTGCGATCCGGCCCGTTGGCGGGGCATCGACGACAATCGCGTCGTAAACCGGAAGTTTGTTCTTGTCGAGGCGCACCACCGCCTCCTTGATCTTGCCGGTCAGCAGCACGTCGCGTAGCCCGGGCGCGATCGTCGTTGCGAACTCGACCGCGCCGATGCGGCGCATCGCCCGTCCGGCAATGCCGAGGTTGTAGAACATGTCGAGGTATTCCAGAAAGGCGGCCTCGATGTCGATCGCCAGCGCGTTGACCTGACCGCCGCGCTCGGCAGTGGCGATCTTGAGTTCCTGGTGAGGCAGTGGGGGAACGTCGAAGAGTTGCGCAATCCCCTGGCGACCTTCGACTTCGACGAGCAGGACTTTGCGGCCCCCCGCTGCCAGGGTCAGTGCCAGTGCGGCCGCGATCGTCGATTTGCCCGTACCGCCTTTGCCGGTAACGAAATGCAGGCGGGCCTTCGTCAGGCGGGCCGGCCAGGCGGCGGCAGCGTTGCCGCTAGGAATGGTTGCCACCATCGCATGCTAGCCCGAGCCCTTCGCACCCCCCGCAAATCGGGTACCTACATCTCTTGCCGGGCTACCGGGCTGGCCAGTGTGGTTCAAGTGCGACCGATAAGCTCGCGTCATGAGCCAACCGACCCCGTGGGAATACGCCACGGTCCCGCTGCTGACGCACGCCACCAAACAAATCCTCGACCAGTGGGGCGCCGACGGCTGGGAGCTGGTGGCCGTGCTGCCCGGCCCCACCGGCGAGCAACACGTCGCCTACCTGAAGCGCCCCAAGTAGGAGGACTCGGGCTCATGAACGCTTCGGCCCGGCTTGGGCAGCTCGGCATCGCGCTTCCGGATTTGGTTGCGCCGCTGGCCTCGTACGTTCCCGCGGTGCGGACCGGCAATCTGGTCTACACCTCTGGCCAGCTGCCGATCACGGATGGAAAGTTGGCGGGAAGCGGCAAGGTTGGCGCCGAGGTGAGCCCCGAAGACGCCAAGGCCATGGCGCGGATCTGCGCGCTCAACGCGCTGGCCGCGGTGAATTCGCTGGTGGGCATCGATGCGGTGACCCGGGTGGTCAAGGTCGTCGGATTCGTCGCCTCGGCTTCCGGCTTCAACGGCCAGCCCGGCGTCGTCAACGGTGCCTCCGACCTGTTCGCCGAGGTGTTCGGTGAGCAAGGCGCGCACGCGCGTTCGGCCGTCGGGGTATCCGAGCTACCGCTGGATGCGCCCGTGGAAGTCGAGTTGATCGTGGAGGTCGGCTAACGTCCGTGACCGAGACCGCTGAGCCGCTGACTCATCCCGCATACGGCAGGTTGCGGGCGGTCACCGACACTGCCTCGGTGCTGCTGGCCGATAACCCCGGCTTGCTCACTCTGGATGGCACCAACACCTGGGTATTGCGCGGTCCGCGCAGCGACGAGCTGGTCATCGTGGATCCGGGACCCGACGACGACGAACACATCGCCCGGATCGCGTCGCTGGGCCGCATCGCATTGGTCCTGATCAGTCACCGGCACGGCGACCACACCGACGGCATCGACAAGTTGGTCGAGCTCACCGGCGCGACCGTGCGGTCGGCGGGCAGCGGCTTCCTGCGCGGCCTCGGCGGTGAGCTGATCGACGGCGAGGTGATCGATGCCGCCGGCCTGAAGATCAAGGTGATGTCGACCCCGGGCCACACCGCCGACTCGCTGTCGTTCTTGCTCGAAGACGCGGTATTGACCGCGGACAGCGTGCTCGGCCGCGGCACCACCGTGATCGACAACGAAGACGGCAGCCTGGCCGATTACCTGGAGTCGCTGCGGCGGCTACGCGGCCTGGGCCGGCGCACGGTGTTGCCCGGGCACGGCCCCGACTTGGCCGACCTGGAAGCTGTCGCCACGGGTTACCTGACGCACCGCCATGAGCGCCTGGAGCAGGTGCGCTCCGCGTTGTGGGACCTCGGCGGCGACGCCACCGCCCGTCAGATCGTCGAATACGTCTATGTCGACGTCGACGAGAAGCTCTGGGATGCGGCGGAGTGGTCCGTGCAGGCGCAATTGGACTATCTGCGTCGCGACTGAGCCGTCGCCGAGGAGCTTTACCGCGCTCGGGGTCGGATGCTCGCTCGGTTGCGCCCGGGCTACGCCCGCGCTTACCTCGCTCGGCGGGCCAGTCTCTCGGAGTCCGAGATCAGCACGCTCTTGCCCTCCAGCCGGATCCACCCGCGGTGGGCGAAATCGGCGAGCGCCTTGTTGACGGTTTCTCGCGAAGCACCGACCAGCTGGGCGATCTCCTCTTGCGTCAGGTCGTGGGTGACCCGCATCGCGCCACCTTCCTGGGTGCCGAAACGCTGGGCCAGCTGCAGCAGCTGCTTGGCCACCCGGCCCGGCACGTCGGTGAAGATGAGGTCGGCCAGGTTGTTGTTGGTGCGGCGCAGCCGTCGGGCGAGGACTCGCAGCAATTGTTCGGCGATTTCGGGACGATCGGCGATCCAGGCCCGTAGCGCGTCGCGGTCCATCGACACCGCGCGCACCTCGGTGATCGTGGTGGCGCTGGAAGTCCGTGGTCCCGGGTCGAAGATCGACAATTCGCCGAACATGTCCGACGGACCCATGATCGTCAGCAGATTCTCTCTACCGTCCGGAGATCGACGACCGATCTTGACCTTCCCCGAGACGATGATGTAAAGCCGGTCGCCCGGCTCGCCTTCGGCGAAAACGGTGTGTCCACGGGGGAAGTCGACGGGTTGTAATTGCTTGGTTAGTGCGTCAACTGCGCCGGGTTCAACCCCCTGGAAGATTCCTGCCCTTGCCAGGATCTCGTCCACGTTGCCTCTTCAGCTTTCCACGAAGTGATATGGGTGTGTCGACCTTGCCCGTGTGACGAGTCTAGAGGTAGGCCAACGTGCCAACGCTACACACGATTGACGTGTCTAGTCGCCCCTAATTGCGGATTTGCGCCTGAATGCGCGTGTATTCGCATCGGTGATCGGGCCGTGCCGGGCCCGTTGACGTGGCTTGCTAACACCGGCTCGGCCCGATGCCGGCCCGTGGGCGCGCTGGGCGGCGGCGACAGAGCGAGTTGCTGGGCCTGGCGTCGATGCAGGTATTCCAGCGCCTCGGGCATCCCTTCCCGAGCCAGCGTGTGCATATCCATTGGCTGCGCCTGTTCGAGAAATTCGTCCACGTCGGTCGCCGTAATCGACTCTCGGGCGAGCTCCTTTTCGAGCCGGCCCAGGCCGAGCGCAGCGAGCATCAGCAGCCCCGGTACGCAGGCCACCAGCAACCATGACACAAGGAGAGTAAACATGCCCAAGGTCTCAGCGAGATCACGAAATCAGTACTCTGTCGTAGGTGACAGTGGCAAGGCCGTCTGGGCGCTCGAAATCAAAGGCCCCCACGCCTGATTCGGGACTCGCCCGCCGCTGGTCTTCCGAAACCCGCGTCGGTTTGGTGCGTCGGGCGCGCCGAATGAATCGCACACTGGCACAAGCATTCCCGGACGCACATTGCGAACTGGATTTCTCCTCGCCGCTGGAACTGGCGGTGGCCACCATTCTTTCGGCCCAGAGCACCGACAAACGGGTGAACCTGACGACACCGGCATTATTCGCGCGATACTCCTCGGCGCTGGACTATGCCCAGGCCGATCGGGACGAGCTGGAAGGCCTTATCCGGCCCACTGGCTTCTTCCGCAATAAGGCGAGCTCGCTCATCGGTCTCGGGCAAGCCCTGGTCGAACGGTTCGACGGCCAGGTGCCGTCGACCATGGACGAGCTGGTGACCCTGCCCGGAGTCGGGCGCAAAACCGCCAACGTCGTCCTGGGTAACGCCTTCGATGTCCCCGGGATCACCGTCGACACCCATTTCCAACGGCTGGTGGCCAGATGGCGCTGGACCGCTGAAAAGGACCCGGTCAAGATCGAGCACGCCGTCGGCGAACTGATCGAACGCAGGGAATGGACCTTGCTGAGCCATCGAGTGATCTTCCATGGCCGCCGGGTGTGCCACGCCCGCAAACCGGCATGCGGTGTCTGCGTGCTCGCCAAAGACTGCCCGTCGTTCGGCCTCGGCCCCACTGAACCGGAGCTGGCAGCGCCCCTCGTGCAGGGTCCCGAGGCCGAGCACCTCCTCTCCCTCGTCGGGCTGTAACCCAGCCTGGACCGCGCACGTCCTCCGCCGCGCATGAAGACATTGACTCCGAGAACCCGCTGGACCATCGCGATCTTGGCGGTGGTGGTGGCGCTTACGGCAGCGCTGGTCGCTCAATTGCGCGACGATCCCCCGACAACCGCCACGACCCGCCCGTCACCCGATCGCGAACACCGCGACGCCGATACGCCGGCGGCGTTGGCCGGGCCCCGGGCGCGGGCGAACCTCCCGCCATGCCCCGCACCGGGCAACGGGCCCGGCCCCACGGCATTGCACGGTGTGGTGGTCGAATGCGCTGCCGACGGATCCACTGTCGACGTCGCTCGCGCACTGGCCGGACGGCGGGTAGTCATCAACCTGTGGGCGTATTGGTGCGCGCCCTGCGCGGCCGAACTGCCCGCGATGGCCGAATATCAGCGACGAGTCGGGTCCGACGTCACGGTGATAACCGTGCATCAAGACGAGAACGAGATGGCCGCCTTACTGCGGTTGGCGGAGCTGGGTGTTCAGCTCCCCACCTTGCAGGACGGGCGGCGGCTGATCCCGGCAGCGCTACGGGTCGCAAATGTGGTGCCCGCGACGATAGTGCTACGACCGGACGGTAGCGTTGCGCAGACGCTGCTGCGCGATTTCGCCAGTGCCGACGAGATCGCGGCCGCGGTCGGAAACGACGCGTGAACGAGCTCGGCGGTCCGAAACAGGCCGGGCAGGTGGACCCGACAAGGAGGCGCCGGTGAGTGCTGGCGGTGCCGCCCGCGCACAGGGGACGGTTCCCCTCACGCCCGGCGCCTGCCCGTCCTGGCTGCGCCCGTTAATGGACAACGTGGGTGAGATCCCCGACGCCTATCGGCGCCGGCTGCCGGCCGACGTGCTGGCGATGGTGACCGCGGCCAGGGCGGCCGCCCACGGCGATGACCGCGAGGCCGCTGTGCTGGTTCTGTTTTCGGGTCCCGAGTCCGGGCCTGCCGACGGCGGCGTGCCCGACGAGGCCGACCTGTTGCTCACCGTGCGGGCGTCGTCACTGCGCCACCATGCGGGGCAGGCGGCGTTTCCCGGTGGCGCATCCGACCCCACCGATAGCGGCCCGGTTGCGACCGCGCTGCGGGAAGCACACGAAGAGACCGGGATCGACATCACCCGGCTGCACCCTCTGGTCACGATGGAACGGACATTCATCGCGCCGTCGCAGTTCCACGTCATCCCGGTGCTGGCCTACTCGCCGGATCCCGGACCTGTGGCCGTGGTCAACGAGGCCGAAACGGCGATCGTGTCGCGGGTTCCGGTGCGCGCGTTCATCAATCCGGACAATCGGCTGATGGTCTACCGCGGCGACCTCGGCAACCGTTGGGCCGGTCCGGCGTTTCTGTTGAACCAGATGCTGGTTTGGGGATTCACTGGCCAGGTGATTTCTGCGGTGCTCGATGTCGCCGGCTGGGCAAAGCCCTGGGACGCCAACGACGTACGTGAACTCGACGACGCGATGGTGCTGGTCGGCCAGGGCGGTGCGCGATGAACTCGATGACTCCGTCCCAGTGGCTGGATGTCGCTGTTCTTGCCGTCGCCTTCATCGCGGCCATCTCGGGTTGGCGTTCGGGCGCAGTGGGTTCGCTGTTCTCGTTCGTCGGCGTGCTGCTGGGCGCCATCGCCGGCGTGCTGCTCGCGCCGCACATCGTCAGCCACATCGCCGCGCCGCGAGCCAAGCTGTTCGCCGCGCTGTTCCTGATTCTCGCGCTGGTCGTCGTCGGTGAGGTCGCCGGTGTGGTGCTGGGACGGGCCGTCCGCGGCGCAATCCACAGCCGCGCAATCCGAACCGCCGACTCGGTCATCGGGGTGGGCGTGCAGCTTGTCGTGGTGCTCACCGCGGCGTGGCTGCTGGCGACTCCGCTCACCCAGTCCAAAGACCAACCCGAGCTGGCGGCCGCGGTGCGGGGTTCGCGGGTGCTCGCTGAGGTCAACGACGTCGCACCCTCCTGGTTGAAGACGGTTCCCAAACGCCTTTCGGCGCTGCTGAATACCTCCGGGCTGCCCGCGGTTCTGGAACCGTTCAGCCGCACCCCGGTCATTCCCGTCGAGTCACCGGATCCCGCCCTGGCCAGCAATCCAATCGTGCAGGCCACCGCGCCCAGCGTCGTCAAGGTGCGCAGCCTGGCTCCCAGCTGCCAGAAAGTGTTGGAGGGCAGTGGATTTGTCATCGCGCCGGATCGGGTGATGACCAACGCGCACGTGGTGGCCGGGTCCAGCAGTGTCCAGGTGTACGCCAGCGGCAATCCATTGGACGCCACCGTGGTGTCCTATGACCCGTCGGTCGACATCGCCATTCTCGCCATCCCGAACTTGCCGCCGCCGCCACTGGCCTTCAGTGATACCGAGGCGAAAACCGGTACCAATGTTGTCGTGCTCGGTTATCCCGGCGGCGGCAACTTCACCGCGACCCCGGCCAGGATTCGTGAGGCCATCAAACTCAGCGGTCCCGACATCTACCGGGACCCGGCACCGGTTACCCGCGACGTCTACACCATCAGAGCCAATGTGGAGCAAGGCAATTCGGGCGGACCGTTGATCGACTTGAGCGGTCACGTGCTTGGTGTGGTGTTCGGCGCGGCCGTCGATGATCCCGACACCGGGTTCGTGTTGACGGCCGGCGAGGTATCCAGTCAGCTATCCAGGATCGGTGACACCCAACAGGTGGCCACCGGGAACTGCGTCAGCTGATCCGGGGTCCGTGCACCTGCTCGAAGAACCTCATCAGGTGTCTGTTGATTTCCTCGGGTTTTTCTTCGTGGCTGTAATGCCCTGCGCCGGTGATGGATACGTAGCGTCCCTGCGTCGCATAGCGCTGACTGTGGTCGACCGGGTCGGCCAGCACGTAGGGATCGGCGTCGCCGCGCAGGTGTAGCAGCGGCACCCCCAGCTGTCGCGACATCGATTTCAGGAATCGCCGCCCTTCGCCACGCAGTTGGCTGCGCACCGCCCAGCGTTGGTATTCCAGTGCGCAGTGCGCCGCGCCGGGAATCTGGATTGCCGTCCGCAGATAACCTATTGTCTGCGAGAAGTCTTCGGAAGCAACCCATTTGGCGGAGCTACGGGTGCTGACGAGACGCTCCATCTCGGCTCCGTTGTCGCGGGTCAGCAGGCGCTCGGGCCACAGCGGCAGCTGATAGCGCAGCAAGGCCGGCAGCAGCGCGGAACTCTGGTCGCGGCGTGTCAACGCCGATCGCCGCAATGCGGCCGGGTGTGGCGAGCTGATCAGCGCGATGGCGCGCACCAGCCGCGAATGCAGCAGCGCGGTGGTCCAGCAGGCCAGTCCACCGTCGGCATGGCCGACCAGCGTGGCCGACGAATGCCCAAGCGCGCGAATGAGTCCGGCCGTATCGCCGGCCAGCGTCCAACCGTCGTAGCCGCGGGGCGGCTTGTCACTGCCGCCATAGCCACGTAGGTCGACCGCGACCACCCGAGCATCGGTCAGTCCACGCAGCTGATGACGCCAGGACCACCAGAACGAACCGAATCCGTGCAGCAGCATCACCAGCGGTCGTGCGGCCGCCGCACCGGGTGCGCCCGGGTCGGCCGGCAGCGCCTCGACGACATGGAATCGAATGCCGTTGGCGTGCACGTCGAAATGGCGCCACGGCCCGTCGATGCGGACCACAGATGGATCTGGTGCTGCCATCTACCAACCTGAGGGGTCGGTGGGGTTGCCGTCGTCGGGCTTGGCGTGTTTACCGGGCGCTTCAGCAAGCTCCAAGCTCGCGGCGGCTGCCTTGTCATGGCCTGGTGTGAGCGCGGTGCGCGTCTCCTTGACCGATTCGATGGTCTGGCGCGGTCCCCGGATCCGGCGCACCTTCAAATACCCCAGCAGTGCCAGCACGGCCCCGACCACGACCATGATCGCGAACACGATCAGGAAAGCCACCCAGCGCCACAGCCAGTTGTCGAGCAACTCGGCGAGGAAGAAAAAGAAAAAGAAGGTGGAGTAGAACAGCACCACCAGCGCGGCGATGAAGAAGACGCTGCCGGTGAGGCCCTTCTTGACGTCGCGGACGATCTCGGCCCGGGCCAGCTCGACCTCGGCGCGCACCAGGGTGGACGCCTGAGCCGTCGCGTCTTTGATCAGCTCACCGATCGACGGGTCGCCGTGGCCGGCGTGCGGGTCGGCCAACGGAATCGAGGTCAGCGTGCTCGGCACACCGCTTTTTCGATCGACTTTGCTCACAGGCGGTCCTCTCGGTCGCTGTCGTCGCGGTTTATGTTGCCATGCGCGGCGATGCCAGACGAGGCCAGTCGACCACGGCGGGAACCGACAACCAACGGTTCCGCCCTATCGCCCGGCCACAGCGATTCGCACAGCAAGAGCGGTACTCAGGTTTTCATTTAGACTGGCGCAGCTGTTCTCCGACATCCGGCCAGCTGATGGGAGCTACGCATTTGCACACGGCACATCGGTGCTTGGTAGCGGTGCTGGTGACTGTGCTCTTGGTCCAGCCGGGTTTGCCTGCAAACGTCGCGGCCGCCGACGACAGGGTCCCGATGGGAGGCGGTGCGGGCATCGTCATCAACGGAGACACCATGTGCACCCTGACGACGATCGGCGGCGATGCCTCGGGTGAGCTCATCGGTTTCACCTCCGCGCACTGCGGTGCCCCGGGCGCGCAGGTCGCCGCCGAGGCCGCCGAAGGCAGAGGTGTGCTGGGAACGATGGTTGCGGGCAACGACGCCCTCGACTACGCGGTGATCAAATTCGATCCGGCCAAGGTGGTGCCGGTGGCCAACTACAACGGCTTCGTGATCAACGGCATCGGCCCGGAACCGGTGTTCGGCCAGATCGCCTGCAAGCAGGGCCGTACGACCGGCAATTCGTGCGGCGTCACCTGGGGACCCGGCCAGGATCCGGGCACCATCGTCATGCAGGTCTGTGGCCGGCCCGGTGACTCCGGGGGACCGGTGACCGTCGACAACCTGTTGGTCGGGATGATCCACGGCGCCTTCAGCGACAACCTGCCGACCTGCGTCATCAAATACATCCCGCTGCACACCCCGGCGGTGGTGGTGTCGTTCAACGCGGTCCTGGCCGACGTCAACGCCAAACACCGGCCCGGTGCCGGGTTCGTTCCGATACCCGCCTGAGCCTTTTCGCGCCGGCCTTACTTGGCTTCCCTGATTGCGTCGAACACGCCCGGATCGAGCAATGTCGACGTATCACCGAGTTCGCGGTTTTCGGCGACGTCACGCAGCAGCCTGCGCATGATCTTGCCGCTGCGGGTCTTGGGCAGCTCGGGCACCACATGGATCTCACGCGGCCGGGCAATGGGCGAGATCTCCTTGGCCACCTGGCTACGCAGTTCGTCGATGGTCCCGTCGTGGGCCTCGTAGTTAGCGCATAGCGTGACGAACGCGCAAATGGCTTGACCGGTGGTGTCGTCGGTGACCCCGACTACCGCCGCCTCGGCGACACCGGAGTGACCGACGAGCGCCGACTCCACCTCGGCAGTGGAAATCCGGTGTCCGGACACGTTCATCACGTCGTCGATGCGGCCCAGCACCCAGATTGCGCCGTCGGGATCGAAACGGGCGCCGTCCCCGGCGAAGTAGTAGCCCTTGTCGGCGAATTTGGACCAGTAGGTGTCCCGGTAGCGCTCGGGGTCACCCCAAATGCCCCGCAGCATCGACGGCCACGGCTGGTCCAGGACGAGGTACCCGGTGACGTTCTTGGCGTTGTCGGCGTCGGGCTGCAGTGGATCGCCATGGTCGTCGACGATCTTGGCCGAGATCCCCGGCAGCGGTGTCATCGCCGAACCTGGTTTGGCCGCAGCGATTCCCGGCAGCGGCGAGATCATCGCCGAACCGGTCTCGGTCTGCCACCAGGTGTCCACCACCGGGAGGCTGTCCGCGCCGAAGACCTCGCGGTACCAGCGCCAGGCCTCGGGGTTGATCGGTTCGCCGACCGATCCGAGCAGCCGCAGGCTGGACAGGTTGTGGGCGTCGGGGATTTCACGGCCCCACTTCATGAACGTCCGAATCAGGGTGGGGGCGGTGTAATAGATTGTGACGCCGTACTTTTCGATGATCTGGAAATGCCGGCTGCGGTCGGGGCTATCGGGTGTGCCCTCGTAGAGAACCTCGGTGATGCCATTGGACAGCGGACCGTAGACACCGTAGGTGTGTCCGGTGACCCAGCCGATGTCGGCGGTGCACCAGAACACATCGCTTTCCGGCTTGACGTCGAAAATGGTGTGGACCGTGTAGCAACACTGGGTCAGGTAGCCGCCGCTGGTGTGCACGATGCCCTTGGGCTTGCCGGTGGTACCCGAGGTGTACAGCAGGAACAACGGATGCTCGGCGTCGAAGGGCTGCGGGGTGTGTTCGGGCGACGCGGAATCCACGACGTCGTGCCACCACACGTCACGGTCGTCGTTCCAGGACACGTCAATTCCGGTGCGCCGCACCACCAGAACGCGCTCGACGGGGCTGTCGGGATCTCCGACGGCTTCGTCGGCCGCATCCTTCAGCGGCGCGGGCTTGCCGCGCCGGAACTGCCCGTCGGCGGTGATCACCACCTTGGCTTGAGCGTCGGCGATGCGGGCTCGCAATGCCTTCGAGGTGAAACCGGCGAACACCACGCTGTGCATGACGCCGAGTCGGGCGCACGCCAGCATCGCGATCACGGCTTCCGGGATCAGCGGCATGTAGATGGCGACTCGGTCACCGGCGACCAGACCGAGCTCGGTCAGCGCGTTCGCCGCTTTGCACACCTCGGCCTGCAGATCGGAGTAGGTCAGGCTGCGGCTGTCGTCGACCGGCTCGCCCTCCCAGTGAATCGCCACCCGGTCGCCGAGCCCGGCCTCGACGTGACGGTCCACGCAGTTGTAGGCGACGTTGAGCTTGCCGTCGGCAAACCACTTGGCGAAAGGCGGCTCCGACCAGTCCAGTACCTCGGTGAACGGAGTTGCCCACGACAACTGGTTGGCCTGCTTGGCCCAGAACCCCAGCCGGTCCTGCTCGGCTTCGCGGTAGAGGTCCTCACGGGCATTGGCCTGCTCGGCGAACCGCGCCGACGGCGGGTACGAGGCCGGATGGGAGGAGGGGCCTTCGGTATGTGTGGCGGTCACTGGCTTCTCTCCTGTTTCGAGGGCCGGGGTTCGAGCGTCAACCGTCAGTGAGCCTAGCCCGGCCAGTTGAACGTGTGCGCTGCAATCCGGGGGTAAACCGGGTTGTCATACCGCATAATCAGCGTTGTGCCGGAACCACGTGGGCCGCGCGCCCGCCGTCCACTCTTCAGCTTTGCCGCAGCCGCAACGAGTTACGCGGTCGCCGGCGTGCTGGGGCCGCAGGCATGGGCGGTGCCGGTGGAGAGCGGCGACGAGGCGACACCGTGTTGGGCGGAGCAGGTCGCCGTCACTGCGTCCCCGGCGCAGGGTGCCGTCGGCCACCGGGCCTTGACCCTGACGTTCAGCCTTGCCGGTGGCGCGGACCCGTGCACGCTCACCGGCTATCCGTCGGTCGAGGCGGGGGCCGGCGGGCCGGACATTCGTGCCAAGCCCACGTTGCGCGGTTACATGGGCGGTTTGCCGAGCGACGTCAATGTGCCGCCCAATGTCATCCTTTCTATTTCGACGCAGGGGCAGGCCATCGTGGAGGGCATGGCCATCGACGGCCAGGGCGACCCGTGCCCCAACTACACCGAGCTGCGCGTCAATCCGCCCAACACCACCATGGTGTTCACCGTGCCGGCGACCATCGATGCCTGCGAATTGCAGGTGCATCCGATCACCGTCGTTCAGAGCGGCTAGGGCCCCGCCGCCACCACGCAGTAAACGCGTGGGGGAACGGGATAGCTGACTCCGTTCGCGTCGGCGGGGCATTGCGTCTTGTCGGCGCTGTCGTCGATGCGCTGGACGACTCTGATTTGCGAAAATCGACGGTCGTCACAATCGACCGGCGTCAGCTTCTTTGACTTGCCGTCATCCATCTTCATGTAGCACTGCCCCTGTTTCAGGTTGGCGGCAAAGCAGAGTGTGGAGGACGCGTTGGTGAATACCTCGTAGACCGAGCTTTCCCGCTGACCGTCGGGGCATGCCGCTGTTGGTCCACCCTGGGCGACGAGTTGGTACGTCGCCTTGGGGTCAGCGCAGTCGGTGGGCGATCGGTTGTGAAACTCCACTCGCAGATCGAATTCGGTGAAGCATTGGCCCATTTGCGGTTCCGCGCGGGTGCCGGGTTTGTCGCCCAGGCCCGATACACCGGCAACGAGGGCCGCGAACATTCCGAACACCAGCACGACCGCGCCGATTGTGATCAGCGCGGTGGACGACCCGCTCGCGGGCGGCGGCGGCGCGACGGGTGGCGGATAACCGGGATAGGGCGGCCCCGGATACCTACTCGGATATCCCATCGGCGGCGGATATCCAGGCGCGTACGGGTGGCCGGGACGCGGTTGCTGACGACTGCGTCTGCGCTCCCGAAGGCCGAGCAGCAGACAGACCAATCCGATCAGGGGAATGCTCAGCGCGAAGGTCACTTCACCCGCCACATAGGCGGCGCCGCCCGACGCGAGAACTGTGACCCCCATGACGAAATCCTAGGTTGTCGACTTCGGATGCCGCACTTCGCCGACGGTGCGCGGCCAGTCCTTCCTCGGTCGATGCGCTCGCAGGCCCTAGGGTCGCTGTCATGCGTTGGATGCGGGGCAGGCCGGTCTGGCCGGCGTTCGCTGCCGCCGTCATGCTGACGGTCGCGTCGTTGGCCGGCTGTGGTGGCGGCGTGCTCAGCCCCGATCTGGTGGTGGTAAACGGCGGGGAACCGCCCAACCCGCTCATTCCCACCGGCACCAACGACAGCCTTGGTGGACGGATCCTGGATCGGCTGTTCGCCGGCTTGGTGTCCTACGACGCCGACGGCAAACCGTCGCCGGAGGTGGCACAGTCGATCGAAACCACCGACAACATCAACTACCGGATCCGTCTCAAACCTGGCTGGAAATTCACCGACGGGTCTCCGGTGACGGCGCATTCGTTCGTCGACGCATGGAATTACGGTGCGCTGAGCACCAATGCCCAACTGCAGCAGGACTTTTTCCGTCCAATCGATGGATTTGACGACGTCGCCGGGGCGCCGGGTGACGGAAAACCGACCACCATGTCCGGGTTGGAGGTGCTCAACGATTTGGAATTCACCGTGCGGTTGAAGGCGCCGACCGTCGACTTCACCTTGCGGCTGGGACATGGCGCGTTCTATCCGTTGCCGGACAGGGCATTTCGGGACATGGCAGCGTTCGGGCGCAACCCGATCGGCGACGGTCCGTACCAGCTGGCCGACGGTCCCGACGGGCCGGCCTGGGAGCACAACGTCAAGATCGACTTGAAACCGAACCCCGACTACCACGGCAACCGCAAACCCCACAACAAGGGCCTGAGGTTCGAGTTCTATGGCAACCTGGACACCGCCTATGCCGACCTGCTTTCCGGCAATCTCGATGTCCTGGACACGATTCCGTCCAGCGCGTTGACGATCTATCAACGCGACCTGGGCGGCAACGCCGCCAGCGGGCCCGTCGCGGTCAGCCAATCGCTCGACACGCCGTTGCGGCTACCGCATTTCGGGGGTGAGGAAGGCAGGCTGCGCCGCCTGGCACTGTCGGCGGCGATCAACCGACCGCAGATCTGTCAGCAGATCTTCAACGGCACCCGCAGCCCGGCCCGCGATTTCACCGCCCGATCCCTGCCGGGGTTCGACCCGAACATCCCGGGCAACGACGCATTGGACTTCAACCCAGAACGGGCGCGACAACTCTGGGCGAAGGCCAATACGATCTCACCCTGGAGCGGGCGCTATGCCATCGCCTACAACGCCGACAGCGGGCATCAGGAGTGGGTGGACGCGGTGGCCAACAGCATCAAGAACGTGCTGGGCATCGATGCCATCGGCGCGCCGCAGCCCACCTTCGCGGGGTTCCGCACCCAGATCAGCGACCGCACCATCGACACGGCGTTCCGTGCCGGCTGGATCGGCGACTATCCCTCGATGATCGAGTTCCTCGCACCGCTGTACGCCACCGGTGCGGGATCCAACGACGTCGGATACTCCAGCGGGGAGTTCGATGCCGCGCTGGCGGCCGCCGAGGCCGCGCCCAGCCTGCCCCAGGCAGACGTACTCGTCAACATCGCCCAACGAATCCTGTTGCGCGACATGCCCGCTGTGCCGCTGTGGTACTACATCGCCGTGGTGGGGTGGTCGTCGGAGGTCCACAACGTCACGGTCACCTGGAACGGGATGCCCGACTACGAGAACATCGTGAAGGGCTGAGATGGGTTGGTACATCGCTCGAAGGATCGCCGTCATGGTGCCGGTTTTCCTCGGCGCCACCCTGTTGATCTACGCCATGGTTTTCCTGCTCCCCGGTGACCCGCTGTCCGCGATCGCCGGAGACCGGCCGCTGACTCCGGCCGTGGCTGCGCAGCTGCGGGCGCGGTACCATCTCGACGATCCCTTCATCTTGCAGTACCTGCGCTACCTGGGTGGCGTTGCGCACGGCGACTTGGGCCGCGCCTATTCCGGGTTGCCGGTCAGTGCCGTTCTGGCACATGCGTTTCCGGTCACGATTCGGCTGGCACTGATAGCGCTGGTCGTGGAGGCGGGCCTGGGGATCGGATTCGGCGTGATATCCGGCCTGCGCCAGGGTGGACTGTTCGACTCCACGGTGCTGATCACCGGACTGATCATCATCGCGATCCCGATCTTCGTGCTGGGGTTCCTGGCCCAATTCCTGTTCGGGGTCCGGCTGGGCATCGCGCCGGTTACGGTCGGGGAAAGGGCGACGTTCGCGCGCCTGCTGCTACCCGGAATCGTGCTGGGCTCAGTGTCGTTCGCGTATGTGGTGCGGTTGACCCGATCGGCGGTGGCCACCAATGCGCACGCCGACTATGTCCGCACCGCCACCGCCAAAGGGTTGTCGCGGCCGCGGGTCGTCACCGTGCACATTCTGCGGAACTCGCTGATCCCGGTGGTGACCTTCCTGGGTGCCGATCTGGGTGCGCTGATGGGCGGAGCCATTGTGACCGAAGGCATCTTCAACATTCACGGTGTCGGCGGCGTGCTCTATCAGGCGGTCACCCGGCAGGAGGCACCGACCGTGGTGTCGATAGTGACGGTGCTGGTGCTGATCTATCTGATCACCAACCTGTTGGTGGACCTGCTCTACGCGGCCCTGGACCCGAGGATCCGCTATGGCTGAGCACGACCGCAGCGGATTCTGGCGCGACACCTGGCGCAGGTTGCACCGGCGCCCGAAGTTCGTCGTCGCTGCCCTACTGATCCTGCTTATCGTTCTCGTCGCGCTGTTTCCGGCGGTGTTCGCCCATGCCGACCCCAGCTACGCCGACCCCAGCCAAAGCCTGCTCGGTCCCTCGGCGGCGCATTGGTTCGGTACCGACCTGCAGGGTCATGATATCTACGCGCGCACCGTCTATGGGGCGCGGGCCTCCGTGACGGTCGGGTTGGGCGCCACGCTGCTGGTGTTCGTCGTCGGCGGTGCGGTCGGGGCGCTGGCCGGCTTCTACGGGGGCTGGGCCGACGCGGTGGTCTCGCGCATCACCGACGTGTTTTTCGGGCTGCCGTTGCTGTTGGCCGCGATCGTGCTGATGCAGGTCCTGCACCATCGCACGGTATGGACGGTGATCGCCATCCTGGCATTGTTCGGCTGGCCGCAGGTGGCCAGGATCGCTCGTGGTGCGGTGCTGGAGGTGCGGGCAAGCGACTACGTGCTGGCGGCTAAGGCATTGGGGTTGAGCAGGTTTCAGACCTTGCTGCGGCACGCGCTGCCCAACGCCGTGGGACCGGTGATCGCGATGTCCACCATTGCGCTGGGGGCCTTCATCGTCACCGAGGCCACGCTGTCCTACCTCGGAGTCGGGTTGCCGACCTCGGTGGTGTCGTGGGGCGGCGACATCAACCTTGCGCAGACGCGGCTGCGTGCCGGTTCGCCGATATTGTTCTATCCCGCCGGGGCGCTGGCGATTACGGTGCTGGCATTCATGATGATGGGTGACGCCTTGCGCGACGCCCTGGATCCGGCCTCGCGAGCGTGGCGGGCATGAGCACCCCGGAATCGCCGCTGTTGTCGGTCGAGGGCCTGGAAGTCAGGTTCGGCGACCATACCCCCGCGGTGAGTGGAGTGGATCTGAGCGTCATGCGCGGGCAGACCGTCGCGGTGGTGGGCGAATCGGGGTCGGGGAAATCAACTACGGCCGCCGCGATCCTTGGGCTGCTGCCACCCGGCGGGCGAATCACGGCCGGCCGCATTACTTTTGACGGGATCGCCATCGCTTCGGCCGATCGTAAGGCCGACCGTCGGCTGCTCCGGTCGATCAGAGGTCGTCGCATCGGATACGTGCCCCAAGACCCGATGACGAACCTCAACCCCGTCTGGAAGGTTGGCTTTCAGATCCGGGAAGCGTTGCGGGCCAACACCGATGGCCGACAGGCGCGCCGACGGGCGGTGGAGCTGCTCGCCCAGGCCGGCATGCCGGATCCGGCGAAACAGGCCGACAAGTACCCGCACCAGCTATCCGGCGGCATGTGCCAACGTGCGCTGATCGCCATCGGGCTGGCGGGTCACCCGCAGCTGCTGATCGCCGACGAGCCGACGTCCGCACTCGACGTCACGGTGCAGCGGCAGGTGCTCGATCATTTGCAGCGCCTCACCGACGAACTGGGTACCGCGCTGTTGCTGATCACTCACGATCTGGCACTGGCCGCCGAACGGGCAGAGCGAGTGGTCGTCGTCCACCGCGGGATAGTGGTGGAATCCGGTGCCGCGCAGTCGATCCTGCGGGACCCGCAACACGAGTACACCCGTCGGTTGGTGGCCGCGGCGCCGTCGCTGACGGTCAGGAGTTCGGCACCGGCACGGCCGCCCGCGGCCACCCGGGCCGACGACATCCTCGTTGCCTCGGAGCTGACCAAGGTCTATCGGGAATCGCACGGCGCACCGTGGCGGCGTACTCAGTTCTGCGCCGTCGACGCCGTGTCATTCCGGCTGCGGCGGGCCAGCACTCTGGCCATCGTCGGGGAATCGGGTTCGGGAAAATCCACGGTAGCCCGGATGGCGCTCGGTCTGCTCCAACCTACCTCGGGCACAGTCGTTTTCGACGGCGGCCAGATCTCCGATTCGCTGGACCGGGACACGATGATGGCGTTTCGCCGGCGCGTGCAGCCGGTTTTCCAGAATCCCTACAGCAGCCTGGATCCCATGTACTCGGTGTTTCGCGCCGTCGAGGAACCGTTGCGGATCCACCGAGTCGGTGACCGCAGGCAGCGCGAGCACGCGGTGCGCGAACTCGTCGACCAGGTGGCCTTGCCGTCGTCGGTGCTCAGTAGGTTGCCGCGTGAGCTGTCGGGCGGCCAACGGCAACGGGTCGCGATCGCCCGGGCGTTGGCGCTGCGGCCCGAGGTGCTGGTCTGCGATGAGGCGGTCTCGGCGCTGGACGTCCTGGTGCAGGCGCAGATATTGGACCTGCTGGCCACATTGCAGGCAGAACTGGGCCTTGCCTACTTGTTCATCAGCCACGACCTGGCCGTGATCCGGCAGATCGCTGACGACGTCCTGGTGATGCGCGCCGGTCGGATTGTGGAGCAGGCGGCCACCGAGGAGCTGTTCACCCGGCCCGGCCACGAGTACACCCGGCAATTGCTGGAGGCCATTCCCGGTGCGCCCATACCTCCCCGATAGGTTGGCAACCTGTGACGGCAGACCCGCTAGCCCCGCTGATGGAGCTCCCCGGCGTCGCCGAGGCCAGTGACCGGGCCCGCGACGCGTTGGGTCGCGCCCATCGGCATCGGGCCAATCTGCGGGGCTGGCCGGTAACCGCCGCCGAAGCCGCGTTGCGGGCGGCGCGCGCCTCATCGGTGCTCGATGGCGGCCCCGTGCGGTTCGAGGACCTAGCAGACAACACAGCCGTCAGCGATCTGGTGTTCGGCGGAGCGCTGCGGGTGGCCCAGGCCCTGGAGGGCGGCGGGGGAGCATTAGTCGGCATTTGGCGGAGGGCTCCGTTACAGGCGCTGGCCCGGCTGCACATGCTGGCGGCGGCTGAACAGGTCGATGACGACCAGTTGGGCCGACCCCGGGCCGATCGCGAGGTTGGGCCGCGTCTTGAGCTCCTTGCCGAGTTGGTGACCGGTCGCACGCAGGTGCCGGCACCGGTGGTCGCCGCAATTGCGCACGGAGAACTGTTGACGCTCAAGCCGTTTGGCAGCGCGGATGGCGTGGTGGCACGCGCGGTATCTCGGTTGGTGACCATCTCGAGCGGTCTGGATCCACACGGTCTTGGTGTGCCCGAGGTGGGCTGGATGCGCAAACCCGGGGAATACCGGGCGGCGGCAAGCGGATTCGCCGACGGCACGCCGGGAGGCGTCGGGGCCTGGTTGGTGTTGTGTTGCCGGGCGATGCAGGCCGGCGCGCAGGAGGCGTTGTCGATCGCCGAGTCGTTGCCGGGCAAGAGTTGAGCGGCACCTTTGGAAACGGGTCCAGACATGTAAAGCGGGCGGCGTTCCGAATTATTCGGTCCGCCGCCCGCTAGCACGGAACGCGGTTACCAAGCGTGCATCTCTGGGGTTGCGTGGGTGGCCTCGGCGATCTTGCGACGCTTCAAGTTGCAACCCCACCCAAGAGGATGCTCAATACTTTCTGCTTTTCGCAATTACGCAGGCCCACAACACTTCTGCCATTATCGCGGCTATGACTCCGCGTGGGTGCCGAGTTCCGTGCTGGGCGCCCGGCTTGGGAGAAACGAACCTTCTCTTCCGGATCGATCTTGGCCTTACCGAGCTTCCGTGTCTCCTTTGTACTACTAGACCCTTAGCACAGCAAGGCCCAATTCTGCGAATGTTGCAAAGCCGGCAGGGATCGAGCGTGTGACAAGTTTGCTAGGGCCGTCCCGCTCGGCGCTAGAACGCGAAGCGGCGCAACAGCGAGTAGGTGACCGCACCGGCGGCCAGCGCGGTGATACTCACGGCGGCCGTGGTGGCGATCGCGGCTCCTGACGGCGCCGGAATCCGGTCTCGCAGCGACACCGGTCGGGAGAAACTCACCACGGGCCAACCGCGTTCGGTCGCTTCTTTGCGCAAACCGCGGTCGGGGTTGACCACACTCGGATGCCCGACCGCCTCGAGCATCGGCAGGTCGGTGATCGAGTCCGAGTAGGCGTAGCAGTGTTCGAGCGGATAGCCCTCGCGGGCGGCCAGCTCGCGGATCGCTTGCACCTTGCCCTCGCCGTAGCAGTAGAAGGCGACTTCGCCGGTGTACTTGCCGTCCTCGACGACCATCCGGGTCGCCATCGCATGGGTCGCCCCGAGCGCGCGGGCGATCGGCGCCACGATCTCCTCACCGGAGGCGGAGACCACCACGACATCGCGGCCGCACAATTTGTGCGCGGCGATCAGGTCCGCGGCTTCAGCGAACACCAGCGGAGTCACGATGTCGTGCAGCGTTTCGTTGACGATCGACTTGACCTGCTCCACGTCCCAACCGGTGCACATGTTGGCCAAGTGGGTGCGCATTCGGTCCATCTGGTCATGATCAGCGCCGGACAGCAAAAAGATGAATTGGGCGTAGCTGGACTTCAGCACGGCACGGCGGTTGAGCAGTCCCTGGTCGAAGAACGGTTTGCTGAACGCCAGGGTGCTCGACTTGGCGATGATCGTCTTATCCAGGTCGAAGAAGGCCGCGGTGCGGGCGTGCGGAGTGCCGGTTGCGGATGTCTGCGCCGAGGTTTGCTGATGCGCGTCCGGGTCGGAGACGGTCACCGACACAGCATAGGGTGGTCGGGCCACGACGCCGCGGGTTTGCCCGCAAAACGCGCTGAGCAGCGGGTAACAGACGAGGCCAACGGTGTTTTTGCGGCTCAAAGTGTTGTTCTGACAAAAACATCTACTTGCGACACTCCCCACTGTCGTGTGTATAGTAAGCATTACTCGGCCTGAGCCGAGGGTGTATCAGCCCGACCCCCCGGGGCTGATGCACGACGACCTCCGCCTCCTCCCCCCCTGGCGGGGGTCGTCCCTTTTCTGGGGTAATTTTCCCGACAATCCCACCTTCTCGCGCAACCTCCGGCGCGTTGCGGGCACGGTGTTATTCATCGGGCAAGCCAGCACTGACCCGAAGTCTTTGTGCACACTCGCGTCTCTCTCCACAAATCCGCCTTTGGGACTGGTGTCCCATCCTGAGCTGCCCGCACGGTGGTCGGGTGACTATCACCACCGGCACCGGCGCGAGGGGTTCCGCGGGCATTTTGGCGATGCTGACCGACGCGAACTTGCGCGACGAGCTGGACCGGGTGGCCGCGGCGGTCGGTGTTCGAGTCGTCCACGCCGGCGGTTCGGCGGTCGGCCGGAAAACCTGGACGGCCGCCGCGGCAGTGGTGCTCGATGAGGCGGCCGCGGACCGTTGCGGGCGCGCTCGTCTGCCGCGCCGCGATCACGTCAGCGTGTTGACCGCCGCCGACCCCGCGACGGCTACCTGGGCGGCCGCCATTGCGGCCGGCGCCCAACACGTGCTGAGCCTGCCCGCGCAGGAACATGAATTGATCCGCGAAATTGCCGAAGCCGCCGAATCTATTCGCGACGACGGGTTACGGGGCGAGGTCGTCGCGGTGATGGGCGGTTGCGGCGGCGCCGGTGCGTCGCTGTTCGCTGCCGCTCTGACGCGGGCGGCGACCGACGCGCTGCTGGTGGATCTCGATCCCTGGGGAGGCGGCGTCGATTTGTTGCTCGGCGGTGAGACCACACCGGGTTTGCGCTGGCCGGACTTGGCATTACGGGGCGGGCGCCTCAACTGGTCGGCGGTGCACGACGCCCTGCCGAGACTCCACGGCGTCAGCGTGCTGTCCGGCACGCGCCGCAGCTACGAGCTGGATGCCGGGCCGGTCGACGCCGTCATCGATGCGGGCCGCCGCGGGGGAGTCACCGTCGTGTGCGATCTGCCCCGCCGTCTGACCGACGCCACCCAAGCCGCGCTGGATGCCGCCGACCTTGTCGTCGTCATCAGCCCGTGCGATGTCCGGGCGTGCGCGGCGACCGCTGCGATGACCCCGGTGCTGGCCACGATCAATCCCAACCTCGGGTTGGTCGTTCGGGGCCCGTCGCCGGGCGGATTGCGCGCAGCTGAAGTCGCGGACATCACCGGCCTGCCGCTGCTGGCGTCGATGAAAGCTCAGCCGCAACTGGCCGAGCAGCTGGAACATGGCGGCCTGCGCCTGGGACCACGATCCGCGCTGACAGGGGCGGCCCGCCAGGTGCTTGCGGTGCTGCCACGCGCGAGACCCGGACCGAAAGCGAGGGCGGCATGAGCGGCTCCCTGATTGAACGCGTGCGTGAGCGGCTGGCTTCCGAGTCCGCCCCGCTGGGTTCTTCTTTAAGGCCCAACGTGGTGGCCGCCGCGATTCGGGCCGAATCCGGCGGGATGCTCGGAGACACCGAGGTCCTCACCAATCTTCGGGTGCTACAGACCGAGCTGACCGGCGCCGGCATCCTCCAGCCGCTGCTGTGCGCGGACGGCACGACCGACGTCCTGGTCACCGCGCCAGACGCCGTGTGGGTCGACGACGGAAACGGGTTGCGACGCAGCAACATCCGGTTTGCCGACGAGACGGCGGTGCGAAGGTTGGCACAACGGCTCGCGTTGGCCGCCGGTCGGCGTCTCGACGACGCGCAGCCCTGGGTCGACGGCCAGCTGACGGGCATCGGCGCCGGCGGGTTCGCGGTCCGTTTACACGCGGTGTTGCCGCCCGTGGCGGCCGCGGGCACCTCTTTGTCACTGCGGGTCTTGCGGCCGGCCACGCAGGATCTGGCGGCCCTGACCGCCGCAGGCGCGATCGAGCCCGGGGCCGCGGGACTGGTGGCCGACATCATCGCGGCCCGGTTAGCCTTCCTGGTGTGCGGTGGCACCGGCGCCGGCAAGACGACATTGCTGGCGGCGATGCTGGGCGCCGTATCGCCGACCGAGCGGATCGTGTGCGTCGAGGATGCCGCCGAATTGGCGCCCCAGCATCCGCATCTGGTCAAGCTGGTCGCCAGGTGCGCCAATGTCGAAGGCGTGGGCGAGGTTCCGGTGCGCCAGCTCGTCCGGCAGGCCCTGCGAATGCGTCCCGACCGCATCGTGGTCGGCGAGGTCAGGGGTGCCGAAGTGGTCGACCTGCTGGCGGCGCTGAACACCGGCCATGACGGCGGGGCGGGTACCGTGCATGCCAACAATCCGGGCGAGGTCCCCGCTCGGTTGGAAGCGTTGGGCGCACTGGGCGGTCTGGATCGGGCCGCGTTGCACAGCCAGCTCGCCGCGGCGGTGCAGGTGCTGCTGCACGTCGCTCGCGACCGGACAGGTCGGCGACGGCTCGCCGAGATCGCGGTGCTGCGCCACGTCGACGGCCGAGTGCGGGCGGTTACGGTATGGCACGCGGAGCGGGGCATCACCGACGACGCGGACGAGCTGTATCGCTTACTGCGAAGCCGGCTGCCGGGATGAACGGCATCGCGACCGCTGGCTTGCTGATGGCGTTGGCACTCTTGGTGTTTCCGTCGTCACCGCGGCGGAGACTGGCCGCGGCGACACCATCATGGGGACGGGTCACGGTTGGCACGCGCGGGGCCGGCTGCCTGACCGCCTGCGCCGCTGTTGCGGCCGCGACATTGCTGCCGCTGACGACGGTCGCCGCCGCCGCGGTGGTGGCGGTCACGGCGAGCCTGCGCTACCGCCGGGGTCGTCGTATCCGGCGCGCCACCGAGGAGGGCCGGACGTTGGAAGCCGCGCTCGATGTGTTGGTCGGCGAACTGCGCGTGGGTTCGCATCCGGTGCATGCGTTCGGTGTGGCAGCCGACGAAACTGTTGGCGCGGTTGCCATGTCGCTGCGCGCGGTCGCGGCCCGAGCCCGATTGGGTGCCGATGTCGCGGCCGGGCTGCGCGCCGCGGCACGATCGTCGGCCCAACCCACGCATTGGCATCGCCTGGCCGTGTGCTGGCAGCTGGCCAGTGACCACGGCCTCGCAATCGCGGGCCTGATGCGTACCGCACAACGCGATATCGTTGAACATCAACGGTTCTCGGCGCGAGTTACCTCGGGGATGGCAGGCGCGCGTGCCACCGCGGCGATACTGGCGGGCCTGCCGGTACTGGGCGTCCTGCTGGGCCAGCTGATCGGGGCTCGCCCGCTGAGCTTCTTGCTCAGCGGGCACACGGGCGGGTGGCTGCTGGTTGTCGGATCGATGCTGGCGTGCGGCGGGCTGCTGTGGTCGGACCGGATCATCGAGCGAGCGGGAGTCGAGTCGTGAGCGCCGCGGCGGGTTTGCTGGCCGTGGCGTTACTGATCGGGCCCGGCCCCTCGGTGGTACGGGCGCGCGCCGGGACAACGCGTCGTACCCAACGGCTTCGGGCCGGGCCGCCAGACGTATCCGCCGATGGACCGGACCCGCTGGCCGTCGCATCGAGCTTGGGCGTGCTCGCCGTGTGCCTGGAGGCCGGAATGGCCGTATCGACCGCGGCGGCCGCGACCGCCGTGTCCGCGCCGCCGAAGCTGGCCCGGCTGTTGCGGCGGGCGGCCGATCTGCTAGCGCTGGGCGCCGATCCCACTGTCGCATGGTCGATCTCGCCGGACACTGGGACGTCGACGGTGGACGTGCAGACGGATGCGCTCCTGCGACTGGCGCGGCGTTCAGCGTCGTCGGGTGCGGCATTGGCCGACGGCGTTGCCGGACTGGCCGACCAATCTCGTCACGACGCCGCGCACACCGCCGCGGCGGCCGCCGAGCGGGCGGGTGTGCTGATCGCCGGACCACTCGGACTGTGCTTCCTGCCGGCGTTTGTCTGTCTGGGCATTGTCCCGGTGGTGGCGGGACTGGCCGGAGACGTCCTGCAGTCGGGTTTGCTGTGAAGGTCGGGCGAAGACGACAACAGAGAGGATGCATTGGTGATCAACAGGTTTCGGGTATTCCTGGCTCGGATGACTGTCTTGGCTGCCGACGAGTCGGGGATGTCCACCGTCGAATAGCCGGTCGTTGCGCTTTACACCCAGGGCGATGCGTCAGTTCTGAAGCCTATCGCACAAACTGCCGAAGATTTCGACGACACGCCGAGTGAACTGCGGTTTTATGCCCTATCGAGGTGAATCTGATCGAAGACGTTGTGGGTCGTGATCTTGTCAGCCCCTAGGTGTAGTGTCAGGAGCTGACCAAAAGACGAAACCCCCAACCTGAGGGTTGAGTCCTCGGGCTAAGGGTTTCGTGTGAATGCATTGTGGAAGATGCCAGGATCACGTTACACGGAAGCAGCGTTGGCATGGCAACTTGACCGATTCCGGGGACTCGCGTCGTACTTCTGGCACCCGAAAAGAAAGTTACGACCGTGAACTACAACTACTACGACCTGGGCAATCTGTCCGGCGGCGCTACCGTCCGCGTCGACATCGAAGGTGATGCGCCCAATGTGCGTCTGATGGACAGCTCGAACTACCGCTCGTTCCAGCGCGGCGAGCAGTACCGCGTCTACGGCGGGCAGCCTCGGACCTCTCCGGTGCTGCTCCACGTTCCGCACAGCGGGCATTGGTTTGTGGTGCTCGACTACGGCGGTCACCAGGGCCGTGGGCGTGCGTCCGTGCAGGTGCTCTCCAACGCCTAAGCGTTGCTTGACAGTTGGGCCGGGGTCTTCGGATCCCGGTCCTCTGTCATTTGGGGGCGGACTAATGCCGTTTGGTCAGCGTGAGAGTAAGCCCGACTGCGAGAAGAATGCACCCCACCACGCACAGCGCAATCGTGACCATCATCTGGGTTGTCGAGTGGGTCCCGCTGTCGAAGGCAAGCCTGTAGGTACCGGCGATCCCAGCACCGACAACTAACCCCCCGACTGTGTTGCATGCGCTCGCCACGCCGCTTGGCCCCGTCGCAGGTCCGAGGCGATCGGCTGCCTTCTCGACGTGAACGCGGTCGACAGTAGTTAGACGATCTTTACGAGTTAAGCGAACCGCCTCGACGCCCAGGTCGCCGAGAAAGCTGGCGTGGGCGTCGACAAGTGCAACTCCCGCCTCATCACTGAATCGCATCTTTGTGCGGTGCAATTCGCGATCAATGCGTAGGCCTGCATCAGCGAGCTGCTGAGAGAGTTGTTGGGTCGCAATGTCGTCAGCAGTCATGGCCTGGCCCTGACTTCAGCGCTGATACTTGCAGAGGTCAATGCAACCTGTTTAGTCAACCTGACACGGCCCAGTTCGGTTTCTACTATCAAACGGCGGACAACTGGATCAGTGATCTCACATGGGTCTTCTGTTGCGCGAACTACGGATTCGCGCCACTTGCGGGAGCGCTTACGAACTTCCACGTATCCACCCGTGAGGATTATTGCAACGACCGCTCCTGCCGCCACAGCCCATGCAATAGGTCCTGCTGTCGTCCACCATGCGATCGAGCCCTTCGCAGCGAAAGCGAACGAAATGAAGCCAGAAAACAACGCCAAGACGATTCCGAAGACACTGGCCGAGGTCGATACGCGGAGGCCAGGGACACGTTCCATCACAGTGAGTGCCGGTGTACCGATTGATAACGTTACGACGGCAGGTGACGGCGTGATCACTATGTCCGAAGGATCCTTCTTCGGGTCATCCGGTCCGTCATCGTCTGCAGTCGCCATGGAGAGAGTTTATTTGATGTTGCCCGTTTGACAAGGACTCAAGTACCCGCTCTGAACAGCGAAGACGCGTTCGGGATACCTTACCGTTGATACACTGACGTGTCTCCGCGGAACGCAAGCCGCGGAGATTTTTTGTGCCTTCGTCCGCACCGTCTCCTGAGTAATTACTAAGAGTGCGGTCAAGTGGCGCCTAACTTGAGGACGGACATGGCCATCCAATCCGCGTAGTTGCCAGAGTATTTCGCGTTCCACCACGTCAAATGCGTTGTTAACAACGGGAGTTCGCTTCCGATACGATTTGGAAGATGAAGCGGAAGACCAAATAAAGGGAGTTAGACATGTCACCGCCCAAGAAAGGTGAGCCAGGATACGCAGAATTTCGCGGGGCGTACAACGCTCGACGGCGCAGACGACGCGCAGACCCGGAGTACCGCGCCCGCGACTACGAACGTCAGAAAGCCCAAAAGGCTCGACGCAAGATATTGGAGAATCGACATGGCAAGGAGGGCTGAACCTCGCGAAATCGACTTCACTTGGGTCCGCACGCCCGACGAAGAGGCCGCAGATGAGCGCGAGTACCAGGACGTTCTGACAGCCATTCGCGGCGGTCATCGCGAAGTCGTGAAACGTCCGCTCGCTGACCTAGCGACGATCAATCACGCCGTCCTGGAACATATTCGCGCCATTGCCCAGAGAGTCCGAGGTCAGGACGGCTACAAGTCGCAGTTCGTCGCACTCACCAAGCCTTGGCACGTGCAACTGGGTAACGATGTCGATGGCGTGCTGGATCGAGTGTGGCGTGAGAAACAGCCTAAGGCGGTGATCACAGTGACTCGCCCAAAAGAACGACCCGTGGGCGACGCAGACGTAGACAGCAGTCGACCGCGGGTGTGGAAGGCAACAGACCTCGAATCGTCCAAACCGAAAGTCTGGCTTGCCAAGCAGCGCATTCCGCGAAGCGGTGTCACGGTCCTCGTAGGCGACGAAGGTATTGGCAAGTCGTTGCTCTGGGTGTGGATCGTCGGCGCAGTAACCACAGGGAAGCCGTTGCCTGAGTTCGGCATTCCGACGCGTGATCCGCAGCATGTGCGATTGGTCCTTACCGAGGATGATTGGTCGACAGAGGTTCGTCCTCGCCTGGAGTTAGCGGGCGCGGACCTGAACTACGTCACCGTGATTGCTGCGGCGAAGGATGGGTCGGGCACGCCGGTGTTTCCGTCCGAGGACATGGACCTGCTTTATGAAGACCCAGTCCCGGCGCTAGTGATCGTTGACGCCTGGCTGGACACAGTTCCTGGGTCGCTCAACGTGCAGACGCCTCAAGATGCGCGACTCGCACTGCATCCGTGGAAAGACGTAGCTGTCCACACCGGTGCAGCTGTCGTGCTGATGACGCACACGAATCGGGCGAAGGGCACGGCGCGTGAGAAGTACGGCATCACAGGTGAATTGCGCAAGAAGGCGCGTATGGCGCTGTTCGCTCAACGCGACGACCAAGGACGGCTGTCAGTGGGTCCTGAGAAGGCGAACGGCACGGCCATCGTGTTTCCGTCGTTGTTCACCATTGAGGTCGTTCAGGTACGCCCACCTACTGACGATGACGATGGCACCGTGGCACGCGTCAAGTACTTAAGCGAAGCCAAGCAGACAGCGGGAGAACTGGCCGACTCGAACGCGGACAGCCCCGAAAAGATCTGGCTGCAGGAATATCTGGCGGACGGCCAGACACACAAGAATGTCGTGCAGGCGGGATTCGAGGAGGGTTTCAAGCGCTACAAGATCAGACAAGCGGCCAAGGAGCTCGGCGTCATCATCACTCGGGTTGGCTTCCCGGCCGTGTCTGAATGGTCGTTGCCATCGTGATCGCATCGTTTCATCGCACGACTGTGACGACTGGCCCTGACGTGCGAAAAGGGCATTCCACCACTGGTGCACGACCGGTGAACCACTGTTGCACGAGTGACGGCCAGTGGTTCAACAGTCATCCGCCAGTGGTTCAACAGTCGTTCAATGCATTCTCGCACGTCAACACAGTTGTTCTAGTCGTTCAAAAAATGTGTTCACGTCACGCGCGTACGTGCCATGGCCAGTTCAGAAAGGTAGACAGATGATCTGCGAACAGCACAAGATCGAGCACACCCAGAAATTCCCGTGCGAGCAGTATGAGCGGTACCGTCAGCTTTCAGAGCAAGCGAACAGCATTACCGTTTGGGAAACCCGACCCATCGAGCACCCTGAGCGCGAGGGGCTGCTTGGCATGGAACGTGTGGACGTCGGCACATTCGAGTCGGGGTTCACCGGTACGCCGCGCGACAACAACAAAGCACAGGACTCCTAGAAGGCTCTCAGTGCGTCCGTGCGCCACTTCTGATCGCACGACGTGACATTTGTTGCAGGGCAATAGATCAGGCCCTCAGCGGCGCGTACAGATCGACTGTTGAGTCTTAAATATTCTGTGGTGTAACGTGTTTGGCACGCCAACGTCAGCGGCAATGACGGGGTCCCACACCAGGACGGTAAAGCGGTGGTTATGCCGACGGGCTTACGGAATCCACTTAGACATTCCCATGGGCGGTGTCCGTCTGGTGTGGACAGTTCGCCTATGCATCCATGAAAGGCAAGCCACTCCAATGGCAAAAGTATTAACTCCAACTAGCCCAGAAGCCTTTGCGCTTGACGTGCTGGGCGTAGCACCCGAGCAGACGATTCCGCAGTCCATCCTGATTCTGGCGACAACCAAGGCCGGCGAGGTCGAAGGTGACGACGTGTTCGTACGTGTGCCTGCAATCAACCTGGACGCCGATACGGGATTCGTGCCTGAGGGCAACGACATTCCCGAGTCAGACCCCGACTTGTCGGAACTGGTCCTGGCTACTGGGAAAATCGCTGTCCTGGTGCGGATCTCACGCGAGCAGTTGGCGCAGCCTGCGGTGCAGGATGTCGTTACGGCTGAGATCAAGCGGTCGGTGCTCAAGAAGGTTGACTGGGCGTTGCTTCAGCAAGCAGCACCAATGGCTCCGGCGAACTTCCCGCCCGCGGGATTGATCGCGAAGGCAAGTGACGGTGGCACGGTCGAGGACAACCTCGATGCGGTGATCGATGTCGTGGCTTCGATTGAGGCGCTGGGCGGCTCATGCACCAACATCATTGCGGCACCGGATGCGTGGGCATCGTTGGCGAAGCTCAAGGACGAGGACACCTCGAACCGTTCGCTGATTGGCGCAGGCACGGAATCGGCACAACGGACGCTGTTGTCCATCCCCGTGAACGTCACCAGCGCGATGCCCAGCGGGAAGATCCTCGCCGTGGACAAGACCAAGACGCTTTCTGCCTATGGTCAAATCCAGGTCTCGCGAAGTGAACACGTCTACTTCTCGTCCGACTCGCTTGCGTTGCGTGCGACGCTGCGATTCGGGGCCGGGTTCATTGAACCTGGTGCTGGTGTCCTGCTTGACGTTGCGTGACGACTGAGGAGGGGGCGTGACCTTCGGGTTGCGTCCCTTCTTCATACCCACACAACACCTGACATGTGTCCCTTGATCTTGTCGCGCCCGCTTGTTGCGCGCCGCATCAATCCATCTGTGGGTCAACATCTTTCGTGTGTAAACCTTTGACCGCACTGCCCGAAGTCTCTTATGATTAGTGTAACTAATTAAATGATCGAAGGACACACCGATGACCGCCATGACCACCACCGACCTTGTGACCCGCGTCAATGACGCACTGACCTTCGACATGTCACGCGCCGACGATGACGACTTGTACCTTGCGCTCGTGCTCGATCAACTCGAATGCCTCTTTGACGAACTCGACACGATGCTTGCCGACAACGACGATCCGACATTGTGCCTCGCGCAACGTGCTGTGTCGCTTGCCTTCACGTTCATAGAAACGACCGGATCGCTGCCCGCGAACGTCGAATCCGAATAACCCGCTGCACTACACGCGCGTACGCCTACCGTCTGCCCGATGTGTGGGCATTGCGCATGGGACGAGGCGATCACCGCACGTCAACACCCTGGGGGCCACCCCCCATCGGGTCGGTCGCGGCCGCGGTGAGGCTTTGACGCTCACGCTGTTGCCAAGTTTCCCAAGTTTGACGCAGAAGGCTTTTCGAAGGGGGTAAACCGCCTCTGATCTGGGGGTTTCTGCATCGCCGCAGGTCAGTCGATGCTTGAACAAGGCGCTGATCCTCGTGTGCCCGCTTTCGTGGTGTACTTACGCGCATGGACGACGCGCCGTCGGAAAATGTCGAATCCGCTTCTGCGCGACATGCAATCGATGGCACGTTGACGGAGAATTCAATACTCGAAACCCCTGACCTCTACCATTACACCTCGATAGATGGCCTCTTTGGCATTCTCGAGAAAAAGCAGCTTTGGGCAACTCACGCAAGCTATCTGAATGACACGGGCGAATTCACATACGGACTCGGCATCGTCTTGCAGGAGTTGGAGTCATACCGTAAAGAACTTAATGAAGCTCAGGCCGCCCGCGACGAACCGCTGTTGGACTGGCGAGCCGGCTTTATAGATAACCTGCTCTTTGCCTTCGACCCAAGTCACGAAACCACATTTTGGACGCCGGGAACGTCCGCCGCTGAGAAAGAGGCGATAGTCACTCGCAATCTTGACCTCACTACTCCATTTGTTTCGTGCTTATCCACAGAACGCGACCAACTTAGCCAATGGCGAGGTTATGCGCGCGGCGGATATTCCATTAGGTTTGATTCACAAGCACTTCAGTCCTCGGTGGAGCAGGTCGACCCCAACGGCAAGGCTGTGAAATCGGTTTCCGGCCCATACTTGAGCGAGGTCTTATATGACGCTGACGAGTCCCGTAAGGAAATCCGCCGTCTTGCCAGAGCGGCGGTTGATGCACAATATACCAAGTCATTGACGACTAATATGGCGCTGCCCGACCTAGTTCTCGAACCGACGATAGCTATATTAACTTTGGGAAGTCGCGTAAAGAATCACAAGTTCCACGAGGAATCTGAATATCGAATCATCATCGTTCCGTGTATCGAAACATTTCGACAGCCTTCGGTGCTGGGAATAACCCCTCGCACAGCGCTATCCTTTGATACTTCAGCTATCAAAGAGATCATGGTGGGACCAAGCGCGTTCGGAGCGGCCCGCCGAGCGTCGATCCGCCGCTATCTGACCCTGAACAGTGACGCGTACCCGAATGTTGAAGTATCGCCGTCGGAAATTACGTACCGCGAACTGTAAGCCAAGCGTCCGCGGTGGCCAGCGGTTGTGCGCATGTCTCGTAGTGTCGGTGAACGGGCAGGTCGCACATCCGTGTTTCACTCGACGCATGGCAGACGGCAAGCACAATCGGTTTGCCCGGTTTTTGCAACGACTCTGGCTCCCCATAGTAGTCTTCGTCACTACGTGTGTCGCTTCGTTTTTCCTTGCGTTTGGGTTGGCCACGCGTTGGGGCGCGCAGCAATGGGGCAGTTACGGTCAATGCTTGGCAGCCGGACTAACCCTCGCAGCCGTGGTGGCTGCATTGCGTGAGTCATTTCGCGGCCAACGCGCCAGAGCTGTCGATCATGAGGTTGCGCGAAGACGGGAGTGCCTGAGTGCGGTAGGCGACGTGTGGACTGGACTTGCTCAGATGTCACTATATTTCACGTTTTTCACCGACTACCTGCAGAACCTTCCGCATCAGTTTAATCCCAACATGCCGCGCCAAGACAACGTACCGCCAGACCGACCTGGTGACGCGCTTGCGTACGAAATAGGCGTGCGCATCCAGGATTTTGCGAACAAGTGGACCGAACTCGTTGAGCCACCTATCTTCGTCGCGCTGGCTCTCCTGAAAGACACCCCCTTTGACGAAGCGATGAAGGACATCAATACAAGAATCCGAGACCTATTGGAGAAGGAGTTAGCAAAGGTTTTAAACGTTGGAATCATGGGGCGAGGACCCGACGTGACGACGTTAAACGGGAAGTGGTCAGACATCACGGGCAAACGCGAGGAGCACCTCAACCTGACTCGCAAGCACTTCAGTCTCGACCTAGATGTTGTTGAAGCAGAGCTTCGCGGGGTCGTCGTTCATCCACCCGTCAGCCCCACACCCAACAGGGCGTAGGGCTGACGGGTCGGGGGTGTGTGGACGTTATGGCGCCTTGGCTTCGTCGTCCTTTGAGGCCTTCGCGGCGGCACGGTCGGCAACCCATGCAGCGTATGCCTTCTTGATCCTCGCCACGTCGGCC
Organism: Mycobacterium sp. Dal123C01; assembly: GCF_052566995.1. Lineage (NCBI taxonomy): Bacteria > Bacillati > Actinomycetota > Actinomycetes > Mycobacteriales > Mycobacteriaceae > Mycobacterium > Mycobacterium sp. Dal123C01. Next base: position 1,759,514 of record NZ_CP199580.1, read on the forward strand.
TTGCTGAAGACGTATGCCTTGCCGTCGCGCTCGAACAGGCCCGCACCTCTCGGAGAGCGCAGGAACACGCGCAGCGTCTTGGGTTCGATGCCTAGGGCTTCGGCAACGTCCTTGGTGTTAAGGGTGGTCGGTGTGGTCATCATGTGCTCCTTCGTTGTGTTGGGACCTACGTGTCCAACGTAAGAGGAACGTTGCTTGAATCTAACCCCTACTGGCGGTTAGACTTTCGCGGCTCATCATCATCAGGCGGTAGTGCCTCGTAAGTTGCAATGTTGGTGGGGTCGGAAAGCGCGCCCACGATGTCCGCCATGGGCCCGAAGAGCCAGTCAGCGTCGAGGTCCATGGTCAGGTCCCCTTCGAGGCGGTACTCATCTACCACGGTGCGACTGCCCCTAGCACTCGATTTCCACACGACGCGAAAGTCCATTTGCCGCAGCCAGATGTTCCTGGCCTCGGTGTCTTGAGATTCCCACCACTCTGAGAACAGTTCGCCCGTGGGCTCGTACCGCCACCCGGCGGGTTCGCTTGGTGTGCTTGATAGTTCGGCTTGCCGTGCACTCAGCGCCGCGATCCGCTGATCGAGCCTTGCACGTTGCGGCGTTCCACGCTTGAATGTGCCCATGCCGAGCTGGTCGGCGAGGTCCGCGAGGAGTTCGTTCACTTCGGTCAGCTCGTCGGTGTAGTCATTGCCCGAGAACCACACACGTTGCCGGCGCTCCATAGACCCCAGGTTCTGCAGGATCCGTCGTTCCAATTCCTCCTCGGCCCACTCCAGCGAGATCGACCGATTCGAGCACGGGTCCGCATATTGCGCCGATGCACAACGATAGCGAGGCTTTCGCCCGGCGCTGCCCTTGACGCGATACGCGGGGCGACCACACACCCCACAGTAGATAATGCGCAACAACAGGCCGCTGCTTCGTTTGGTCGGTTCCTTGCGATTCTCGCGACCCGATAGCTCCACACCGAGTCGGTCGAACACGTCACGCGACAGGATGGGTTCAGCCCTGACTACGGGCGATCCATCGTCACCAACGATGACGGTCTCGGGGCCAAAGACCTTCTTGCCCTTCGCGTCACGCTGAGGTCGTCCCTGGGCGTCTAACAATGCCTCGCGTGTGACAACGCGCCCCAGCAGCGTTAGAGACGTCAGGGCGCGTTTGAGGGGCCCAGAATGCCAGGCGTAGTTTGCAACGTCGCGACCGCGCACTTGCGCGAAGCGATCCCGTGGAGTCAAAACTCCACGTCCGGTCAAGTCATGCGCGATCGCTCGTAGTGGTTCACCCTTCAGCACACGCTCGGCGACTTCATGGATCACGTTGACTTGCAACGGGTCCTGCACGAGCCTCCACTCACCGTCTTCGTTCTGCTCGGGCACGTATCCCCACGGCGGGATGCCCCCGCGGTACTTGCCGCGTGAGAAGTTGTGGCGAAACGCCGACGCGTTGCGCTCGGAGATTGCTTCAAGCTCCATCTCCGCGACCTTCGCGACTAACAACGCGATGATGTCTCCAAAGTCGGTAGATAGGTCGAAATGGGACTCCGTCGCCGACACCAACGTGACCGCGTGCTGGCGTGACCATCGGATCAGGTCCGCGAGATCGAACAGACGACGCACGATGCGATCCACACGAAAGAAAACGATTACGTCGTAGTTAGATGGCTCAGCCAGCCACCGTCCCAACTGCGGGCGATTGAACGGTGTTGTCTTGCCAGCAGACACGTCCAAATCCTCTGCTACACCGATGATCTCGTATCCGCGCTGCCGACACAGCTCCTCGCACGCCGCGATCTGACGCTCGGGGCTAGTGGTCGCATCGGTCACGCGCGATAGGCGCACGACGATCAGTGCTCTCATGTACACATGTTAATCGACAGGGAAGTAAAGCCAAACAATTGAATACGCCATCGGCACAATAGCTGCGGCCGCCTTCGGGGCGATCCTCTACACCGTGGTCACCGGCGACTCGATCGTGTCGGCGTTGACCAACATCATCGGTCGCGCACTCAACACCAAGGTCTAGTCGGCTGTGCCGGAGCGAGCACCGTGGAAGCGGCATTGGCGATCGCCGCGCTGGTCGTGGTGCTGGTGCTGTGCCTGGCCGGTATCACGGCGGTGTCAATGCAGGTGCGCTGTGTCGATGCCGCGCGCGAGGCCGCCCGACTTGCCGCGCGCGGTGACGAACGCTCGGCGGTCGACGCGGCGCGCCGCATCGCGCCGGGCGGAGCGCGGATCCAGGTGCACCGCGACGGAGACTTCCTTGTCGCGACGGTTGTCGCTCACTCAAACATACTGCCCACGTTGGATATTCGAGCCAGGGCGGTCTCAGCGGCGGAGCCGTCGGGATGACCGCGGTTCGGCGACTGTGCTCGCGGCGGCGATGCTTGCGGTGCTGCTGTGCGTTACCTGCGCCTGCGCATACGTCGGCGCAGTGATGGTGGCACGCCATCGCGCGCAGGCGGCTGCCGATCTGGCCGCGTTGGCCGCCGCGGCGCGGCTGCCCTCCGGGGCCGAGGCGGCCTGCGCCCAGGCGGACACGGTGGCCCGCGCGATGCGGGTCGACGACGTCGGATGCCGGGTGGACGATCTCGACGTCGTCGTCACCGTCCACGTGGCCGTGGTGTTTGCCGGTGTAGCTCAAGCCGCCGCGCGGGCAGGGCCGGCCGACGCGTAATCAGCCGGTGTCGCCAGGGGCTTCTGGCAGCCCGGCGGCGGCGCGCTCGTCGCCGCTGGGCAATCGCAGCGAGACCAGCCCGACGAAGGTATCGGGTTCGAGCTCCACTTGGTTGGCCGTCACGTGCACCGGCACCCAATCGCCGTCGAAGCCGCGCATCCGGAGGACACGGCTGGTTGTCCCCTTACCGAATTCCTTGGTCATGGCCGACATCTGGGACACGTCGTCGGGATGGACCTTCGGCCTGTCCTTATCTGCGCCCCGCCAGTCGTAGAAGGTGCAGGGCTCGTCGAGCCATTTCAACAGCGTCCAGTTCTTGAGGTCGACGAGTGCGCGGTGGACTCCTGCCTCCCGCAGCCCGTTGAGGATTCGCAGGGCCAGATCGTCGGTGGACACCACCGGGCCCTTGAGCTCGGCACGCCAGTTCATCGCCCGGGCAACCAGGTGGTCCCGACCGTCTGGTCCGGGCTCGATCGCGGTGCGCCCTACGAAACCTATCCGGAGCGGCGTGCCCTGCCAGTCGGTGAGATCCCAGGTGCTGCACAGCGTCTCGCCCGGCTCGGCCTTGACTGCCATGGCGAGCACCTTGGCTTCGTTCTGATTGAGGTCGCGCGAAGGAAGATCTTCGGCAAACGCGCGGCCAAAGGTGACTTCGACTTCGGGATTCTTACCGCTGATGGCCAGCGACTCACGGGTGTCGGTGGCCACCCCAAGGGTCAGATCCCACTTCAGCGGGCCCGCGATGGGCTGCTCGGGCGGTTCCATGTCGGCAGGGCCGGTCCACACATGCACACCGTGGATACAGCCGTCGGACATCACCACCGGCTCGGTGCGGATCACGCGGTCGCGCTTCGGGGTGATGCTGGTCAGGCCCTGGCCGGTGCGCATCGACTCAGCGATCGCAGTCCGGACCGCGGCGAGATGGGGACTGCGGCGGAGGAAGGTTGTGATGGGGACCAGGTTCTTGACTTGCCGCCCCTGCGCTACCACGGCGGGTTCGTCCCCCAGTGTCTCCACGAGCAACCAGTCGTGGGCCATGCGGTCAATTTTAGTGCGCCGAGCGGGCGCTAGGGTTCCCCGGGCATGCGGTCACCGCTGCAGCAAACAACGTGGCAACACCAGTTCGGGATCCCGCGAATCCGCCCTCGCCGCCCATAAGTTACTGATAAGTTTGCAAACGCCATCACAGCCTTGATAGTTTTCTGCTCCGGCCGTTGGTCGCGCTTTGAGACAGCACGCTGGCGTTTCTTCAGTCAAAAGGAAACGCACTCGGCGGTTGTTATGTGCAGATCCGTGGAGGTCGACCGTCGAGGGGTCGGTCGCCGTCCGCTACGTTGCTCAGCGCGATCTTTACGGCAACTCCGCAAGCACTAGTCGCAGCACCAGCACAGCTCCCGCCTTGTCCAACGGGTCGTTACCGTTGCCGCACTTGGGGGACTGCACGCACGACGGACAACCCATCGGGCATTCACACGCTTCGATGGCTGCTGCGGTTGCGCTCAACCAGGTGCGTGCCTGCCGGAAGCCGCGTTCAGCGAATCCCGCCCCACCCGGATACCCGTCGTAGACGAAAACACTGGGCTCACCCAGCGGACCGAGCGCGGTGGACATCCCGCCGATGTCGCCGCGGTCGCAGCTGGCCACCAACGGCAGCAGGCCAATGGCAGCATGTTCGGCGGCATGCAACGAGCCGGGAATCCGCGCCGCGTCAATCCCGTTGCGCTCCAATGTCTCCGGAGTGATGGTGTACATGACCGCGGTGGTGTCGAGAACATGTTCCGGCATGTCCAGCTCGATGAAATCGATGACCTCCCCGGAAAGGCGCCGGCGCAGGTAGCCCACCACCTGGTGGGTGACCCTGACCGGCACCACACCCAGGGTTACCGGACCGAAAGTCAATCGCTCGCCGCTGCCGGTGACGTTGATGTCGGTGATTTCGCGCGCGAACGTTGCATAGCCGGGATCCTCGGCGTGCACGAAGGCGATTCCGTCCTCGAAATCCAGCGAATCAACGACGTAAGTGTCGCCCTGGTGCAGGTACACTGCCCCCGGATGGACGGAGGCGGGGGCCTGACCGGCCCCGGTACTGCCCAGCAGTCGCCCGGTGTCGGCCTCCACGATGACGATCTGGCCGCCGGCCGAGCCCCGGATGTCCACCGCGCCATGTGGTTCTAGGCCGGGCGCGGGAAAGTACTTGCCACTGCGCCGACGCAGCAGGCCGTCGTCAACCAGCCCCTCGGCCACTTGCGCGGCGCCGAAGTCTCGTACCTCCGCCTCCTCGAGCGGCAATTCTGTTGCGGCGCAAAGTAGTTGTGGTCCGAGAATGTACGGGTTGGCGGGGTCGATGACCACGCGCTCGACCGGTTTGTCCAGCAGCGCCGCGGGATTGTGGACCAGATACGTGTCCAGTGGATCGTCCCGGGCGATCAGCACCACCAGCGCACCCTGGCCGCGCCGGCCCGAGCGGCCGGCCTGCTGCCAGAAGGACGCAACCGTCCCGGGAAATCCGGCGAGCACCACCGCGTCCAGCCCGGCAATGTCGACACCCAACTCCAGCGCGTTGGTGGTGGCCAAGCCGCGCAGCCTGCCCTCTGCCAGGGCACGCTCCAGCGAATTGCGGTCCTCGGCGAGATAACCGGCCCGGTAGGACGCCACGGTGTGCGACAGCTCCGGAGCAACGTCGTCCAGCCGCGCTTGGGCGCCCAAAGCGGTCAATTCGGCAGCGCGCCGGGAACGCACGAAGGTCAGGGTCTGCGCTCCCTCGGCGATCAGGTCGGCCATCACCCGCGCCGCCTCAGCGCCGGCGGAACGGCGCACCGGGGCACCGTGCTCGCCGGTGACGTCGGTGCGCAGCGCGGGCTCCCACAACGCCACGGTGCGGGCCCCTTGCGGTGAGCCGTCTTCGGTGACCTCTTCGACGGGCAGGCCGATGAGCTCGGAGGCCGTCGTGCCCGGTGAATCCGTCGTCGCGCTGGCGAAAATCACTGTCGGCGCTGATGAATAACGCGCGCACAGCCGCAACAGCCGGCGCAGCACCATCGCCACGTTCGAACCGAAAACGCCGCGGTAGTAATGGCATTCGTCGACGATCACGAAGCGCAGGCCGCGCAGCAAAACGGCCCAACGCGGATGATTTCGCAAAATCGACAAATGGATCATGTCGGGGTTGGAGAACAGCCATCGGGAACGCTCCCGCGCAAAGCGGCGAACTTCGGCGGGGCTGTCGCCGTCGTAGGCGGTGGGCGCGACCGCGAAACTGGGATGGCCCAGCTGCGGGACAGCGGAAGTCAGGGCGTGTGCGGCGCGCAACTGGTCGTGACCAAGGGCTTTCGTCGGCGACAGGTATAGCACCCGGGCCAACGGATCGGTCGCCAGCGCATTGAGAACGGGCAGTTGATAAGCCAGCGACTTGCCCGACGCGGTGCCGGTGCTGACCACGACATGACGGCCGGCGTGGGCGAATTCGGCGGCCTGCGCCTGGTGCGACCATGGCGCGCTGATGCCACGGCCGGTAAAGGCCGCAACGACGTCGGTTTCGGCCCACTCCGGCCAACTATGGGACCGGCCGCTGCGGGCCGGTAGCTCCGCCACATGGCGCAGCGGATGCTCGCCCGGCGCGGTACCGGCGAGCGCGACGGCGAGCAGGTCGGCGCCGAAACTCGCCACCTCATACCCTCCAAGAATCCGTCACCGATACAAGTCTGTCGCCGAGGCGATGAACATGGTTGACTGTTTGCGGTCGTAGCTTCTGTGTTCGTGTCAAACTTTCGCAGGATCGACGTTGCGACCCGCGGTTCCTGCGAGGTTAACGGTCGGGTGCAGTTCCGACGACTCCGTGAGGTATGGCGGTGACAACGGGCCCGGTGCGCCGAAACGCGGTGCACCGCACCTTGAAGAAAAGGAAAGATCGAGAAATGCCACAGGGAACTGTGAAGTGGTTCAACGCGGAGAAGGGGTTCGGCTTCATCGCCCCCGAAGATGGTTCCGCAGATGTTTTTGTCCACTACACGGAGATCCAGGGTTCGGGCTTCCGCACCCTCGAAGAAAACCAGAAGGTCGAGTTCGATATCGGCCAGAGCCCTAAGGGCCCCCAGGCCACCGGAGTCCGCTCCGTCTAAATCGAGCAGATTCTGACGAAAACCCCCCGTACAACCCGCTCAGCGGGTTCCACCGGGGGGTTTTCACTATCTCTTCACGGCCGTGCAACCTGCGGGCCAAGCGGCTGACCCGCAAGGTCGGTCGCCGCGCCGAATGCCTCGAAGCGAGGATGGGCGACCTGGCTTACTGTCGGTGTGGTGAGCCAGCTTTCCTTCTTCACAGCGGAGGCGGTGCCCCCTGCGGTCGCCGATCTGTGTGGGGTGCTGGCGGCCTCTGGCCAGATCGTGACGGTTGGAGCGGCCGACACCCGGGGTGCCCGGCTCTCGGTGGTCGTGGATCAGCTGTGGCGCGCCTCGGCCCTGGCCGAGATGATCGACAAGGCCGGGTTGGTAGCTGAGATCGGCCGTACCGACGAAGACACACCTCTGGTGCGGACGGCGATCGACCCGTTATTGGCCGCTATCGCCGCCGAATGGACCCGTGGCGCGGTTAAGACGGTGCCACCGCGCTGGCTGCCCGGCCCGCGCGAGTTGCGGGCGTGGACTATCGCGGCGGGCACTCCCGAGGGCGACCACTATCAACTGGGTTTGGATCCGCACGCCCCCGACACCCATTCGCCGTTGGCGTCGGCCCTGATGCGGGTCGGGATCGCGCCCACCCTGATCGGCACCCGTGGCGGGCGCCCGGCACTTCGCATCAGCGGCCGTCGCAGGCTATCGCGGCTGGTAGAGAACGTGGGGGAACACCCTGACGGCGCCGAGGCGTTGGCGCTGTGGCCCCGGGTTTAGCCGCCCGAGCCGCCGTACGCGAGCGGTCCGGGGCGAGGATCGGCCGGCGCTCAGGGCAGCACTCGCCACCCGGGTCAAGCCATTGCTAGAACCTGCGTTTACGGGGAGTCGGTTTGCGTCGGCCCGCCTTCGGGTGCGAAATTGTCAGGTGCCCGATGGGAAGGAACGCTGGCGTATCTGAATTTCAGCGGAATTTCAGACGTCAGCCTGTCATTCTTCCTCAGGGCGGTCTCGAACGGGACCGGGAGAAGATATGGAGCGTAAGCGCAGGTGGCTGACCCGAAATCAGGCCGCGACAGTAGCGGCAATGGCAGCCTGAGGCGACTTGTGATCGTCGAGTCGCCGACGAAAGCGCGCAAACTCGCGGGTTATCTGGGCTCGGCGTACATCGTCGAATCGTCGCGAGGTCACATCCGCGACCTGCCCCGGGCCGCCGCCGACGTGCCCGCCAAGTTCAAGTCGGAGCCCTGGGCCCGGCTCGGAGTCAACGTCGACGCCGACTTCGAACCGCTCTACATCATCAGCCCGGAGAAGAAGAGCACGGTCACCGAACTCAAGGGCCTGCTCAAAGACGTCGACGAGCTCTATCTGGCCACTGATGGTGACCGCGAGGGCGAGGCCATCGCCTGGCATCTGCTGGAAACCCTCAAGCCCCGCATCCCGGTCAAGCGGATGGTGTTCCACGAGATCACCGAGCCTGCCATCTTGGAAGCCGCGGCAAATCCCCGCGACCTCGACATCGACCTGGTCGACGCGCAGGAAACCCGGCGCATCCTGGACCGGCTGTATGGCTACGAGGTCAGTCCGGTGCTGTGGAAGAAGGTCGCGCCCAGGCTGTCGGCGGGCCGGGTGCAGTCCGTGGCCACCCGCATCATCGTGCAGCGCGAACGCGACCGCATGGCGTTCCGCAGCGCTTCGTACTGGGACATCGTTGCCCAGCTGGACGCCAGCGTGTCTGACCCGAACGCGCAGCCACCCACCTTTACCGCGCGGCTGACCTCCGTCGACGGACTGCGGGTCGCCGCCGGCCGTGATTTCGACTCGCTGGGCACGCTGCGCAAGGCCGACGAAGTCGTGGTGCTCGACGAAGCCCGGGCCACCGCGCTGGCCACCGGATTGCGCGGCGCACAGCTGTCCGTGGCCTCGGTCGAGGAGAAGCCCTACACCCGCCGCCCCTACGCGCCGTTCATGACGTCGACGCTGCAACAGGAGGCCGGCCGCAAGCTGCGCTTCTCCTCCGAGCGGACGATGAGCATCGCCCAGCGGCTCTACGAAAACGGCTACATCACCTATATGCGTACCGACTCGACGACGCTGTCCCAGTCGGCGATCGGCGCGGCGCGCAGTCAGGCCGCGCAGCTCTACGGTGACGAGTACGTGTCCCCGTCGCCGCGTCAGTACACCCGCAAGGTCAAGAACGCCCAGGAGGCCCACGAGGCGATCCGGCCGGCGGGTGAGACGTTCGCCACTCCGGATGCGGTACGCCGCGAACTCGACGGCGACGAATTCCGGCTTTACGAGCTGATCTGGCAGCGCACGGTGGCCTCGCAGATGGCCGACGCACGCGGTACGACCCTGAGTTTGCGGATCGCCGGTGCTGCGGCCGGCTCGGAGGGCGACCAGCAGGTGGTGTTCTCCGCGTCCGGCCGCACCATCACCTTCGCCGGCTTCCTCAAGGCCTACGTGGAAACCGTGGACGACCAGGTCGGCGGCGAGGCCGACGACGCCGAGCGCCGGCTGCCTCAGCTGACCGAGGGCCAGCGGCTGGACGCCCTGGAGCTCACTCCCGACGGCCATGCCACCAACCCGCCGGCCCGCTACACCGAAGCCTCACTCATCAAGTCGCTCGAGGAGCTGGGTATCGGCCGCCCGTCGACGTACTCGTCGATCATCAAGACCATCCAGGACCGCGGCTACGTGCACAAAAAGGGCAGCGCGCTGGTGCCGTCGTGGGTCGCGTTCGCCGTCACCGGTCTGCTGGAACAGCATTTCGGTCGGCTCGTCGACTACGACTTCACCGCGGCGATGGAAGATGAGCTCGACGCGATCGCGTCGGGCAACGAGCAACGCACCAACTGGCTCAACAACTTTTACTTCGGCGGCGACCACGGCGTGGCCGACTCGGTGGCCCGCTCCGGTGGGCTCAAGAAGCTCGTCGGCGTCAACCTCGAAGGTATTGATGCCCGAGAAGTTAACTCCATCAAGCTTTTTGACGATGAACAGGGTCGCGCCGTCTACGTCCGGGTCGGCAAGAACGGACCTTACCTGGAGCGCACGATCGCGGGCGACGATGGTGAGCCAAAGCCGCAGCGGGCCAACCTCAATGACTCGCTGACTCCTGACGAGCTGACGCTCGAGGTGGCCGAGGAGCTTTTCGCCACGCCGCAAGAGGGGCGCTCGCTGGGCGTGGATCCCGAAAGCGGCCACGAAATCGTCGCCAAGGACGGCCGTTACGGCCCGTATGTGACCGAGGTGCTGCCCGAGCCGCCCGCGGAGGACGAGGGTACCGCCCCGGCGAAGAAGGGTAAGAAGCCCACCGGGCCCAAGCCCCGCACCGGCTCGCTGCTGCGCACCATGGATCTGCAGAGCGTCACGCTCGAGGACGCGTTGAAACTGCTGTCACTGCCCCGGGTGGTCGGTGCGGATCCGCAATCCGGCGAGGAGATCACCGCGCAGAATGGGCGCTACGGCCCATACCTGAAGCGCGGCACCGATTCTCGTTCGCTGGCGACCGAGGATCAGATGTTCACGATCACGCTGGACGAGGCGCTGAAGATCTACGCAGAGCCGAAACGCCGTGGCAGGCAAGGCGCTGCGGTGCCGCCGCTGCGCGAGTTGGGGAATGACCCGGCCTCGGGCAAGCCAATGGTGATCAAGGACGGGCGATTTGGGCCCTACGTCACCGACGGTGAGACCAACGCCAGCCTGCGCAAGGCCGACGACGTACTGTCGATCACCGACGAGCGCGCCGCCGAACTGCTGGCCGACCGGCGGGCCAGGGGTCCGGCGAAAAAGCCCGCCCGCAAGACCACCCGCAAGGCCCCGGCGAAAAAGGCCGTCAAGCGCAGTTAGCCTGCCGCTGATCACATAATTTCGCTGGTTACTTCTTCGACGACCGGCCGCGGGGTCGAAACCCCCGCGGGGGCAGCAAGATTCAGCGGCCGGGCCAGCTGAGTAGGCGCGGAGCGACCGCGTAGCTCGACGACCTCGCCAACGTCCCAGCACAAGGCTTCGGCATCCAGCGCGCCACTGACCGCGATCGCCGACGCCAGCACGTGCCCGGCCTCGAGTTTGGCCAGCTCGGTCAGCCGTGCCGCCTCGTTGACCGGGTCGCCGATGACGGTGTACTCGAAGCGGGCCTGCGCGCCGATATGGCCGGCGATGGCCCGGCCGGACGACACCCCGATGCCGAACTCGGCGACGCCGATCACCGGGAGGAGTTCGTCGTGCAGCTCACGGGCGGCCGCCAGCGCGCCACCGGAAGCGTCCGGATGTTCGATGGGTGCGCCGAAGATGGCCAGCGCGGCATCGCCCTGGAACTTGTTGACGAAGCCCCCGTGGCGGGCGACGGCGTCGACCACCACTCGGAAGAACTCGTTGAGCAGGTGGACCACCTCGGCGGGCGGCCGTGTCGCGGCCAGCTGGGTGGAGCCGACCAGATCGACGAACAGCACGGCGACGTCGCGCTCCTGGCCGCCCAGCTCGGTGCCGCGTTCCAGGGCCCGGCGGGCGACGTCTTCGCCGACGTAGCGACCGAACAGGTCACGTAGCCGCTGCCGCTCGGACAGGTCGCGCACCATGTCGTTGAATCCGGCTTGCAGCAGGCCCAGCTCGCTGGCGTCATAGATCTGCATGTGCGCGTTGTAGTTACCGCGCTGCACCTCCGAGAGCGCCCAGCGCAGCTGGCGAAGGGGGTCGGCGATCGACATGGCCACCAGCAGGGTGCTGATGAACCCGACGCCCAGCGCCGTCAGGGCCAACAACAGGATCGGATTGAACAGGCTCTCCGGTGCGGTGTGGAGCAGCGAAACCTTGTCGGCCACCACGGCGAGCACGATCGCCAGCAGCGGCACCGCGGTGGAGAGCATCCAGGTCAGGATCTGGCGCAGGATGACGCCGGGTGCCTTGACGTTCTCCGGCACCCCGCTGCGCAGCGCGGCGACCGCCACCGGCCGCAAGACCCGTTCGGATTGCAGGTAGCCGATGATCGCGGTGGCCGCGGCCCCCAATGCGGTCGCGACCGTGACCACCGGCGCCGCGAACCTGGCCACCGACCAGCTGGCGACGACGAACACCACACCGCCGATGCACCAGTACACGACGGTGCTCAGCGTGCGGTAGTACGGCATGCGCAAAGCGCGGCTACGGGCCAGTTCGGTGGCCGCCGGATCGGTCTCGGCGAGCATGTTGTCGCGGCGCTGCCAGCGGAAAACCGGCATCAGCAGTCTGAGGTTCACCACGACACCGACAAGGAACAAGATGACCAAGGAGCCGGCGAAGATCGCCAGGTTGAGCGTCGGCAGATCCTGCAGTTGAATACGGTCCTGGGGCGGCAGGCCGTACCGCAGGAAGCCGAGCACGAACAGGGCGCCGATGATGTCGGCCTGCAGCATGCTCAGCGAGAACAGCGGCCACGGGGTGCGCACCACCCACCGGACGAACCCGCTGATTCGTCCGGGCAGACCATCCGCCGTTGCCACCAACCCACCGTATCGGTCGGTAGGGACTAGCCGGTAACCCTAAATTGCTTCGGCAAGTCGCCGGATCCTGGCGAAACGTCGGCAAAGATCACGGAATTGTCGCGATACGGTAGCGAGTCGGTACACGTCGGTTTGTCTCACTAATGTTGCCGGTGATGTCCGGAGTGTTTACGCGGCTGGTAGGCCAAGAAGCGGTGGAAGCCGAGCTGCTCGCCGCTGCCAGGGCCGCCCGAGGTGTTCCCGGTCACAGCGGTGTGGACCACGGGACTATGACACATGCGTGGCTCATCACCGGTCCGCCGGGTTCGGGGCGCTCGATTGCGGCGCTGTGCTTCGCGGCCGCGCTGCAATGCATGTCAGATGGGGAGCCCGGTTGCGGGCAGTGCCGGGCCTGCACGACGACGATGGCCGGCACTCACGCCGATGTCCGGCGGGTGATTCCCGAAGGCCTGTCCATCGGCGTCGACGAAATGCGCGCCATCGTGCAGATCGCGTCCCGGCGCCCGACCACCGGGCACCGGCAGATCGTGGTGATCGAGGACGCCGATCGGTTGACCGAAGGTGCCGCCAACGCGTTGCTGAAGGTGGTCGAGGAACCGCCGCCGTCGACGGTGTTCCTGCTGTGCGCGCCGTCGGTGGATCCCGAGGACATCGCGGTCACGCTGCGGTCCCGGTGCCGGCATGTGGCGCTGGTGACGCCGTCGACCGAGTCGATCGCGCAGGTCCTGATCGACAGTGACGGCCTGACCGCCGACACGGCCAACTGGGCGGCGTCGGTCAGCGGTGGTCACGTGGGGCGGGCCCGCCGGCTGGCGACGGACCCGGAGGCCCGGGAACGACGGGAGCGGGCGCTGGGACTGGTGCGCGATGCCGCGACCCCGGCGCGCGCCTACGCCGCCGCCGAGGAGTTGGTGGCCGCGGCCGAAACAGAGGCCGTCGTGCTGACCGCCGACCGCTCCGAGGCCGAGACCGAAGAGCTGCGGACGGCGCTGGGGGCCGGCGGCACGGGTAAGGGCACCGCCGGGGCCATGCGCGGCGCCACGGGGGCGATCAAGGACCTCGAGCGGCGGCAGAAGTCCCGCCAGACCCGGGCATCGCGCGATGCGCTGGACCGGGCGCTGATCGACCTGGCGACCTACTTCCGCGACGCGCTGGTGGTCTCGGCGCATGCGGGCGGGGTGGCGGCCAACCATCCGGATATGGCCGAACGGGTGGCGACGCTGGCCCACCACGCCTCGCCCGAGCGCCTGCTGCGTTGCATCGAAGCGGTGCTGGAGTGCCGCGAAGCGCTGGCGATCAACGTCAAGCCCAAGTTCGCCGTCGACGCGATGGTGGCCACCATCGGGCAGCAACTGCGGGATTGAAGTTGGGCGCACGCGGCCGCCTGTCGTAGACTCGTGCCGCCCGGCGTGCGGGTATGCCGCCTTAGCTCAGTCGGTAGAGCGATTCACTCGTAATGAATAGGTCGGGGGTTCGACTCCCCCAGGCGGCTCCACCAACCAGCGGACTCCACAGTGAGTTGGGTCACCATCGCCCCGGATCGGGGCAGCGTTCCCCGTGCTCCCGCGTTGCAACGGGTGGTCACTTCAAGGTGGCTACCTATTTTGAGCGAGGCTGACATGAGGCAGACCAACAGCAACGGCTACAACGATTCACGCTTTCCGTTGGGTGAGGCAGTGTGGATCTCGGCGGGAATCATCATGGTGCTGGCCTTCGGCGACGTTTTGGTCCTGTTGGCTCTCGCGTTGGCGATCGCGGCCATGACCACGGCCTGGTGGACCTACCGCAAAGCTCAGCGTGGCGAGCAGAGCGACAGCGCCGGCCTGGCGTCGGTGACCCAGCTACGCGCGGCGTCGACGGGCCGACGCGACCTGAAAAAGACTTCGGCACCCGCGCCGTGGCACGGGCCCAGCGCCGCGTAGCCGCGCATCGCATAAAAACCCCGGCTTTGTAAACTCTCGTCGCCGGTGGCTGCGAGGTGGCAGGGTCACGGTATGACGGGAATCCTGCTTCGTATGCTCGTCACCATCGCGGCGCCGATGTCTGTCGCTTTGGTTGGAAACAGCTGCGCGCCAAACGATATCGCGTGGGCCACTGCGCCCGCGGGGCGATGGCCACTACCGCTTGACCTCGCGCCTGCCAAGATCGGCAGCAGCTTCTCGTTCGTCACCTATGACTGCGGAAATCAATCACCCATCAGGATGTGGGTGAGGACTCAACCATCACGTTGAACGGGTCGTGCGGCGAGGTCGACATCAGCGGTGTCGCGAACACCGTGAACCTGCAGACCGTGGCCGCTATCGTGGCCACCGGCACGGGCAACCACATCAGCTGGGAGAAAGGGCCGGCAGGCGCCGTCCCGCGGATCAGCAACCCGGGCAGGAGCAACGACATCCGGGGACCCGGTGGCATACAGACCGGCTGAATCAGGCCGGTGCCAGAAATCCCACCGGGCCCGACGCGACGCACAGGGCCAGCGCGGTGGTGTTGGCCCGAACGGTGATCGCGTCGCCGGCGCCCGGCAGCCGGGCGAAGACCCGGTTGAGGCCGGGATGCACCGGAACCTTGACGTCGGGTCCCTCTGACAGCGATATCGTCATCGAGCCGTCGCTGTTGGCCAGGTAGTTGAGTTCGACCGTCCAGTCGGCGGGCAGCAGTGGCCCGTCGAGCACCATGTGCGCCGGCTTGTCCGGTTGGGCGAAATAGCCGCACTGCGGGAGCGGGCCGGGTTTGATGGTCCGAATCCAGGTGACCCTCGCGGGGATCAGTCGTCCGGAACTGTCGATCATTCTCAATTGCGTTGTCGCCGCTGTGAATTCCGGCCTGTCGCGCAGCAGGGCGAACATGTGGCTGGCCAGGTTCTCCGGGTAGGCCACCCGTTGCAGGATTAGCGGGTCGACCTCCTGGTCCAGTAACGGCGCAGTCGAATTCTTTTGCGCTGCAGCTAAACTAGATTGAACATTGCGCAGGTAGCGCTGGGTGGGGTTGTCGCGCCAACTGGTCAGGAAGGTCGCCGTCGAGTACAGGCTGCTGGCCACGAACAACACCGCCAGACTTGTTGTCACCACTTCGCGTCGCGGCGACGCGTCCAGCCAGCGAGCGCCAAACGACCGATTGGGCGCGCCGAGACCGACGGCGGCCAGCAGCGCCAGCACAACGACGAGATCCGGCAGATAGCGCAGGGTTTGGGCGAGTTCCAGCGCGGTCAGCTTCGACGAGCGCATCAGATAGATCGGCACCTGGCAGGCCACGGCGTAACCGGCCGCCGTCAGCCACACCGGGCCGATGCGCTGCTTGCGGATCAGCGACAGTGCCAGCACCGCGATCAGCACCAGCCAGCCCAGCGCCATCGCCAGCGGCGGGGGCGTGGCCCACGGGGAGGCCGGGTCCCAGCGGTCCCAATGCCACGGCCCCCCGGCCAGCCCCGGCACGATGCCGTGGGTGATGGATCGAGACAGCAGATCCCAGGTCATCGCGAGGTCGGAACTCCATCGCTGCTGATTGACCACGGTGAGGTAGAGCGCCACCCACGCGACCGTCAGGATCAGCGACGAGATCCACAACCTCAAGCCCCCACGCCAGGCCGTCAGCAGGGCGGACCGTTCCCCGCGCACATGACACAGCAGGGTCGCCACCGCGAAGGCGACGAACGGGATCACCGCCGCCTTCTCGAAGAACAGCAACCCACCCAGATAGACCAGGAGGCCGGTCACCGCGTAGCGCTGGTTGCCGGTGCGCACCAGCAGCACCGCGTCGGCGCTCACCCAAGCCAGCGCCGCCAGCATCGGCAGCGAATTCAGCGCCGCTGCCCACCACGCGAACCCGGGCACCGCCAGCGGTGTGAAAAGCGCGAACGTCAACGGGATCAGCAGCACGCGACGCCAGCCGAGGATCACATACAGCGCCCGCAACAGCGCCAGCGAGGCTAGCAGCTGCAGCACCACCAGGCTGATCGCGGGTCCGGTCCAATCCAGCGGAGCCAGCCGGATCAGCACGCCCGCGATCAGGAAGGCGGCCGGCATCACGTGGCCGTCGTGGTCGTCGAACAGGTACGTCGGCGTCAGCAAACCCTCGGTGCCGGCCTTCCCGATCAGGATCAGGTCGTCCCAGTAGAAATAGCCGCCGAATGCCAGCACCGCACGTATCACGAGCTGGACCGCGATCAGTACGGCCGCCGCCAGCGCGACGCGCGGCATCCGGGTCATGGCGGCGGGCATGGTTATTTCTTACCGGTCGGTATGGTGGGCCGGTGCACGCACTGGTTACGGGGGCAGCCGGATTCATCGGGTCTACGCTGGTCGACCGCCTCCTGGCGGACGGTCATTCGGTCGTGAGCCTGGACAATTTCGCGACGGGCAAGGCGACCAACCTCGAGCATCTGACCGACGATTCCGCCCACGTCTTCGTCGAAGCGGACATCGTGACCGCGGATCTCGACGCCATCCTCGACGAGCACCGCCCCGAGGTGGTGTTCCACCTGGCCGCGCAGATCGACGTGCGCCACTCGGTGGCCAACCCGCAGTTCGATGCCTCGGTCAACGTGATCGGCACGGTCCGGCTGGCCGAGGCCGCGCGCCTCGCCGGGGTCCGCAAAGTCGTGCACACCTCGTCGGGTGGATCCATCTACGGCACGCCGCAGCAATGCCCGACCCCCGAGACCGTGCCCACCGATCCGTGGTCGCCATACGCGGCGGCAAAGGTGACAGGGGAGATCTACCTGAACACCTTCCGGCACCTGTACGACCTGGACTGCTCGCACATCGCGCCGGCCAACGTCTACGGCCCGCGGCAGGACCCGCACGGCGAAGCGGGAGTGGTGGCGATCTTCGCGCAGGCGCTGCTGTCGGGTAAGCCCACCAAGGTGTTCGGGGACGGCGGCAAGACCCGCGACTACGTGTTCGTCGACGACGTGGTGGATGCCTTCGTCAAGGCGTCCGGGGAAGCCGGCAGCGGGCAGCGTTTCAACGTCGGCACCGGAATAGAAACCTCCGACCGCCAACTGCACACAGCGGTGGCAAAGGCAGTCGGCGGCCCCGACGACCCCGAATTTCATCCGGATCGGTTGGGCGACCTGAGGCGGTCCTGCCTCGACATTGGTTTGGCCGCAAAGGTTTTGGGCTGGCGGCCGAAATTTGAGCTCGAAGAAGGGGTGCGTCGCACCGTCGAGTACTTCCGGCACGCCCGGACCGGCTAGCGCGGCTCCGGCGCCTGCGCGCCCTCCAGCGCGACGGCCCGGGCAAGGCGTGCGTAGCGCGACTCCAAGTCCTTGAACCGCATATAGGTGCTCAGCGTGGTGAAACTGAACGCCATGATCAGCGCATAGAGCATCAGGTCGGTGCCGCGGCGCACCCCGAACCACTGCGCGACCACGGTGGTGTCGTCCGGCCGCAGCACGGCGTAGATGCCGCCCAGCACGAACAAGACGTAGCCGACCTTGACCCAGGCCCGGGACCGCGCATTGCGCCGCGACCGCAGCAGGTACATCAGCAGCGCGATGATCGAACCGATCAACAGCACCTGGATCCAGTTCATCTTTCGGTCCTTTTCATCTCGGAGTCCTCCCTCGCAGGAATCCGTCGAAAATGATGTTGACGCCGTTGAGTAGCGGCTGCCCTTTCGACTTCGAGTATTCGGTGTACAGCACCTCGACCGGCTGTTCGGCGACCCGCCAATGGTTTTCGGCGACGAGCATGATGATTTCGTTGGCGTGGCTCATGCCGCTCATCGTGATGTCCAGCCCGTCGGCCACCGTCTTGTTGAACACCCGCAGCCCGTTGTTGGTGTCGGTCAGGCCAAGCCGGCGCCCGCGCGGGCTCAACCGCGCGGCGGTCTGCAGCACGATCCGCTTCAGAAGCGGCGGCCGGCTGCCCTCCTGCCCGCCGAACCGCGTTCCGATGACGATGTCGACGTCTTCGGCCGCAAGCCGGTCGATCATCGCGGCGACGTCCTTGACGCGATGCTGCCCGTCGGCGTCGAACGTCGCGAAGACCCGCGCCCCGGGCTGCTTGCGGGCGTACTCGATGCCGGTCTGGATGGCTGCACCCTGACCCAGGTTGACCGGATGGCGCACCAGATGAGCGCCGGCTCGCCTGGCAATTTCGCCGGTGTCGTCGGTGCTGCCGTCGTCGACGCACACCACGTGGTCGAAGACCGAGCGCACGTCGGCGATCACCTCACCGATGACCGTGGCTTCGTTGAAGGCCGGAATGACGATCCAGACGCCGGGGTAATCCGTTTCAGTGGGCATTTAAGCCCACAAGGTACACGCTGGACCAGGTGGATCAGCCAGCTGAGCGTCCGGCGCGCGCCAGGGCCACCAGGTGCACGCCGATTCCCACCAGCGGACCGCACAGCAGCGCAACCACGGTGCGGGTCTCCAGCGGCAGCGGCAGCAGTAACAGCAGTCCCGACGCCAGTGTCGCCCCGACCCACCCCAGCGCATACGCCCGATGCAGTTTGGCCGCGACCACGGCGGCGCCGGTGAGCATCAGCATGCCGATCGCCACCGCAGCCGCTGTGAGCCACGCCAACAGTGCGCTGCCGGCGTCGTACTGAGACCCGAAGGCGACCCGCAGCAGCCACGGCCCCACCACGCCCGCCGCCAGCACCCCGACTGCGCCGATCCCGCCGAGGACCCACGTCGGGCCGATCAGCGCCCGAAGGCGGTTGGCGCGCTCGTCGACGAAATGAGCGATGAGGTTGCCTTGCATGGTCATCAGGGGCACCAGCACCGGCGCCCGGGTCAGCGTCACCGCGAGGATGATCACGCCGCCTCGTGCCCCGAGCTCAGTCGAGGTCAACCTGAGCAGCACCGGGAATCCCATCACCAGGATCGCGTTGGCGCCGGCCGCGGTCACCGAATGGGCGGTGCCGCGCAAGAAGATCGCGGTGCTGCCGGGCGCCCGCAGGTGAGCTGTCGCGCGTGCGGTGGGTGAGACCACCAGCATGATCAGCCAGGCCACCGCGCCGGCCACGCTTGCCCACAAGAACCCGACCAGGCCCCAGCCGAGCACGAACGTCGCCGCGGCGACCGCCGCCCGGATGGCCGCGTCGGCCACCATCAGTGCCCCATAACGGGTCCACTGATCGGTGCCGGCAAACATCCCCAACAGGGTGCAGTGCAGGCCAAACCCAACCAGGCCAACACAGAGCAGCGCCACCGATAACCAGGGCGACTGCACGAACACCCACGCGCCCCACCACGGCGAACTGCCGGCGATCACGATGCCCGCGACCACGCCGATCAGCGCGGCAACCCGCAGCGGATGGGTGTGTGCTCCGCTGGGTTCCGGCGGCACATCGATGTAGCGCGCGGCGCGGATCTCGCGGGTGGTTTCTTGCAGCAGCCCGTTGGCGGCGCCGGCGACCATGCCGGTTGCCCCCCAGAACACCCCGAGTACTGCGAAGCCGCTCGGAGCCAGGTCACGAGCGGCCAGGTACATCACCGCGTAGCCGCACACCGCCGTCAGTGCGGTCGCGATGCCGACCCGGGCCATACTGCCGCGCGCGATCGGCCCCTGGGACGCTCCCGCGGCTCCGGTAGCTCCCACGGAGGATGCCGCACCGCCGACTTCGGTCACCGGGGCGGCACTTTCGGCCCACGGACCCGATGCATCGCCACAATTTGAAAATAGTAAGCGCATCGGTGCTGATGGCTGGCAACGGCGAGCGGCTTCGCTAGTGTGGGCGGCTGTCGGGAAGGATCCATGGCTGCCTTTCGCATCTTCGGGATTTCGCTGTTAGTTACCTTGGCGGCGCTGGCGCTCGGATACGCCCACGGCGGGCTCAATGCCCTCTTCCTGCTGGTAGCCCTGGCCGTCCTCGAGGTGTCGTTGTCCTTCGACAACGCGATCATCAACGCCGCGGTGCTGAAGCGGATGAGCCCGTTCTGGCGGCAGATGTTTTTGACGATCGGGATAGTGATCGCCGTATTCGGCATGCGGCTTGTCTTCCCCTTGCTGATCGTGTGGGCGACCGCGGGCGTCCACCCGGTGCGCGCGCTGGACTTGGCACTCAATCCGCCGCCGCACGGCGCACTGGTATTCGCGGACGGCTCGCCCAGCTACGAAAAGCTGGTCATGGCGGCCCATCCGCAGATCGCGGCATTCGGCGGAATATTTCTGCTGATGCTGTTCCTGGATTTTGTCGTTTACGACCGAGACATCAAGTGGCTCAAATGGTTTGAGATCCCATTTGCTCGCATCGGTCGTCTTGCTGAGGTATCGGTGGTGGTCTCCGCCGGTGCGCTGGTCTTGGTAGGCACGCAGTTGACCCACTCCAGCGACGAATGTGCGACGGTGCTGACGGCCGGGTTGCTGGGCCTGGTGACGTACCTGATCGTCAACGGTTTGAGTCAGGCGTTCAGACCATCGGAGGCCGACGCCGGCCCAACGACGTCGGCAGCGGCGCTGGCGACGGGCAAGGCCGGGTTGACGTTGTTCCTGTACCTCGAGGTGCTGGACGCGGCCTTCTCGTTCGACGGGGTCACCGGCGCCTTCGCGATCACGTCGGACCCGATCATCATCGCCCTGGGTCTCGGGCTGGTCGGCTCGATGTTCGTCCGGTCGATCACGGTCTATCTGGTCCAGCAACAGACGCTGGACCGATACGCGTACCTGGAACACGGTGCGCACTGGGCGATCGGCGCGTTGTCGGTGATCATGCTGCTGTCCATCGAGGAGCACTATCGGATCCCCGAGGTCGCCACCGCCTCGGTGGGCGTGCTCTTCATCGGGTCGGCGTTCGGGTGGAGCGTCCTGCGCAACAGGCGCGACGTGTGACCCGCCAGAAGCGTTAGTGCCCTTCGGCTTTGAACCGCTCGATGGAGCGCTCCACCTCGGCTTCGGCTTCGGCGCGGCCCACCCAGTCCGCCGTCTTGACGTACTTGCCCGGCTCCAGCGCCTTGTACTGGGAGAAGAAGTGCTTGATGACGTCCAGTTCGTAGGCCGGCACGTCGCCGATGTCCTGGATGTGATCCCACCGGTGGTCGCCGGCCGGAACACACAACACCTTGGCGTCGCCGCCGGCCTCGTCGGTCATCTCGAACATCGCCACCGGCCGCGCCTCGACCAGCACGCCGGGGAATAGTGGCTGCGGCAACAGCACCAGGGCGTCCAACGGGTCGCCGTCTTCGCCGAGGGTGTCCTCGATGAACCCGTAATCGGTCGGGTAGACCATCGACGTGTACAGGTAGCGATCCAGCTTCACCCGCCCCGTCTTGTGGTCGACCTCGTACTTGTTCCGCTGGCCTTTCGGGATCTCAATGACCACGTCGAATTGCACTGTCTCGGCTCCTTCGAAGAGAAGTAAAACTGGGTGGACGCGGGTAGGTCGGTTGCGTCGCGGATCACCCTAGTCGAGCGGGTTGCGGCAGATTCGGCAGAATAGGACCAAACAGTCGGGAGAGTGATGGGTCGTACTCGCTGGCGGAAATCCACCCAGGCGCTGATCGGATTGGCCGTGCTGGCGTTCGTCGCCGCCGTGGTGGCCGCGGCAACTTTCTTCACGACGGGTGGACACGGCACTGGCGGCGCGCATGTTCCCGTACCGCCTCCGCGGCCACCGGTTGTGAAGCCGGGAGTCGTGCCCGTCGCCGACACCGCCGAGACGCCGTCGGCTGGTGGGCTGGCCGCCGTGTTGGGGCCGGTGGCGGCAGATCCCAATCTGGGCCGGCTCGGGGGTCGGATCACCGACGCCATCACCGGAAAAGAACTCTGGCAGATGGCCGACGACGTGCCATTGGTCCCGGCCTCGACCAACAAGGTCCTGACCGCGGCCGCGGCGTTGCTGACGCTGGATCGCCAGGCCCGCATCAGCACGCGGGTGGTGGCGGGCAGCCAGAACGCCCAGGGACCAATCGTGCTGGTGGGCGCCGGTGACCCGACGCTGTCGGCAGCAGCCCCCGACGTGCCGACCTGGTACCGGGGCGCGCCGCGGATCAGCGACCTGGTGGAGCAGGTTCATCGCAGCGGCATGACGCCGACGGCGGTGCAGGTGGACACCTCGGCGTTCACCGGTCAGACGATGGCGCCGGGCTGGGATCCTTCCGACATCGACAACGGCGACATCGCGCCGATCGAGTCGGTGATGATCGACGCCGGGCGTATCCAGCCCAGCACCGTCAACTCACGGCGGTCCAAGACTCCGGCGCTGGACGCGGGCCGGGAGCTGGCCAAGGCACTCGGCATGGATCCCGCCGCGGTGACCATCGCCTCCGCCCCGTCCGGGGCGCGGCAGCTGGCGGTGGTGCAATCGGCCCCATTGGTCCAGCGGCTCTCGGAAATGATGGATCATTCCGACAATGTGCTCGCCGAATGCATCGCGCGTGAGGTGGCCGCGGCGATCAACCGTCCGCGCAGCTTTCCGGGCGCGGTCGACGCGGTGACCAACCGGTTGAGCACCGCGCATATCGACACCACCGGCGTAGCGCTGGTGGACTCCAGCGGGCTATCGGTCGACGACCGCTTGACGGCTAAGACTCTCGACGGGACGGTGCAGGCGGCCGCGGGCCCAGACCAGCCGTCGTTGCGGGCGCTGCTGGATCTGCTTCCGATTGCCGGCGGCAGCGGGACGCTGGCCGACCGCTTTCTCGACCAGGCCAGCAACCAAGGACCGGCCGGCTGGTTGCGCGCCAAGACCGGCTCATTGACCGCCATCAACTCGTTGGTCGGAGTCGTCACCGACCGCAGCGGACGCGTGCTCACATTCGCGTTCATCTCCAACGCCGCCGGCCCCAATGGACGCAATGTGATGGACGCCCTGGCCACCAAGCTGTGGACTTGCGGGTGCACATGACCGCATCGTCGGATTTGACCCTCGGTAGCGCTGTCGACTGGCGATTCGCGGCCACCGTCGGCGTTCGGCTGGCCCGGCCCGGTCCGCCGACCAGCGACTACACCCGCAGCCAGGCGATCGACGAATTGGTGAGTTCGGCGACGAAAGCCGAACCGCTGGTACGCGACGTCACGGGGCTGGCTACCAACGACGAGGTGCCGGCGGCCCGCATCGTCGATCGCGCGCAGTGGGTTCGCGCGGCGGCGGACTCGATGCGGGTGATGACCAACGGGACCGAAGAGCCGCAGGGGTTTCTGACCGGCCGGCTCACGGGTGCGCAGACGGGCGCCGTGCTGGCATTTGTGGCTTCCGGGATTCTGGGCCAGTACGACCCGTTCGCCGCCGATAAAAAGGGCTGCCTGCTGCTGGTATATCCGAACGTCATCGCCGTCGAGCGTCAGCTCCGGGTGGTGCCGGCCGATTTCCGGCTGTGGGTGTGCCTGCACGAGGTGACCCACCGGGTGCAGTTCACCGCCAACCGCTGGTTGCCCGACTACATGTCGGACGCGCTGGGCTTGTTGACCCGCGACGCCGGCGATGACATCGGGGAAGTGGCCGGCAGGCTGGCCGAGTACGTGCGCAACCGCGGTCTGGGCACGTCCGACGCTTCGGCGTCGGGGATTGTCGGCCTGGTGCGCGCAGTTCAGTCCGAGCCGCAGCGCAAGGCCCTGGATCAGCTGCTGGTGCTTGGCACGCTGCTGGAGGGGCACGCCGAGCACGTCATGGATGCCGTCGGGCCGAAGGCGGTGCCGTCGGTGGCCACCATTCGCGGTCGATTCGACGACCGCCGTCAACGTAAGCAACCGCCGCTGCAGCGCCTGCTGCGCGCCCTGCTGGGTCTCGACGCCAAGCTCAGCCAGTACACCCGCGGCAAGGCGTTCGTCGACCAGGTGGTGGGCCGGGTCGGAATGGAGCGGTTCAACACCGTCTGGTCGGGCCCCGAAACGCTGCCGCTGCCCGCCGAGATCGAAGAGCCCCAGCGATGGATCGACAGGGTCCTGTAGGCCAGCTGCGCGCGGCCATCGAGGCGTACGCGAAGGCCTATCTGGACACCGCCGACCAATGGTGTGTGGCGCTCTCGGGCGGGCCGGACTCGCTGGCGCTCACTGCCATGGCCGCCCGGCTGCGGCCCACCACCGCGCTGATCGTGGACCACGGCCTGCAGTCTGAGTCGGCCGCCGTCGCCGAAACCGCGCGCACCCAAGCCATCACGTTGGGATGCGTTGACGCACAGGTCATTTGCGTACATGTCGGCAGTGACGGCGGTCCCGAGGCGGCGGCGCGCGCGGCCCGCTACGCCGCGCTGAGTGCCTACCATCACGGGCCGGTGCTGCTGGCCCACACCCTTGACGACCAAGCCGAGACGGTGCTGCTCGGGTTGGGCCGGGGCTCCGGAGCGCGCTCGATCGCCGGGATGCGGCCACACGATCCGCCGTGGTGCAGGCCGTTGCTCGGTGTCCGGCGGAGCACGACCCATGCCGCGTGCCGGGAGCTGGGCCTGACCGCGTGGCAGGATCCGCACAACAGCGACCGCCGCTTCACCCGGAGCCGGTTGCGACTCGAGGTGCTGCCGCTGCTCGAGGACGTGCTGGGTGGCGGCGTGGCCGAAGCACTGGCCCGAACCGCGACGGCACTGCGGGAGGACACCGAGTTCATCGACGGTCTCGCGGCCCTGGCGCTGCCCGGGGTCAAGGCGGACTCCGGACTGCAAGCCCAGGCCCTGGCGACGTTGCCCGACACGGTGCGCCGGCGGGTGATCCGCGGCTGGCTGATGGCGGGCGGTGCGACCGGGCTGACCGACAAGCAGATCCGCGGGGTGGACCTGCTGGTGACCACGTGGCGTGGACAGGGCGGCGTGGCGGTCGGATCCGATTTGCGCGGCGAGCGGCTGATCGCGGGGCGGCGCGATGGCGTACTCACATTGCGGCGCGAGCCGGTGTAGGAATCCGCAAAATTGTCGTCGCCGTTGGTTGTTCGGCCGCCGGCATGGCACGCTGTGGGCGTGGCCCAGATCTCCTCGGCGGTAACCCCCGAGCAGCCCGTGGACCTGTACCCGGGGGATATCAAGTCCGTGCTGCTCACCACGAAGCAGATCCAGGCACGCATCGGCGAGCTTGGCGAGCAAATCGGCATCGACTACCGCGAGTCGGTCGATGAGACCGGCCAGGACCTGCTGTTGATCACCGTGCTCAAGGGTGCGGTGATCTTCGTCACCGACCTGGCTCGCGCGATTCCGGTTCCGACGCAGTTCGAATTCATGGCCGTCAGCTCCTACGGCACCTCGACGTCGTCCTCGGGTGTGGTGCGCATCCTCAAGGACCTGGACCGCGATATCAACGATCGCGACGTACTGATCGTCGAGGATGTCGTCGACTCCGGCCTGACCTTGTCGTGGCTGCTGCGCAACCTCAAAACCCGCCATCCCCGCTCGCTGCGGGTGTGCACGCTGCTGCGCAAGCCCGACGCGGTGCGTGCCAACGCCGAGATCGCCTATGTGGGCTTCGACATTCCCAACGAGTTCGTCGTGGGCTACGGCCTGGACTACGACGAGCGCTACCGCGACCTGTCGTACATCGGCATGCTGGACCCCAGGGTCTACGAGCAGTAGCCGACCGAGCTAGTCCAACTCCCAGACCGCGTTCACCGAGAAGCTCACCGTCTGCTGGCCCGGCTCCAGCGGAACCGCGGTGGCCATGGCTTTCGGCGGCGCCGACGGTACCCCGGCGGTCGGCGAGCTGCCGGACGCCTCGGAGATGGAGAGCACCCTGCCCAGTCGCAGCCCAGACAACTGGGCGTACTGGTCGGCACGGTTTTTGGCGTCGTTGAATGCCCGCGCCCGCGCGTCCTTGACCAGCTGCGAGTCATCGGCGATGGAGTAGCTGACCGACGTGATCCGGGTCGCGTCGCCGCCGGTACTGACGACCAGCGCGAGCATTCGGGACGCGGCATCGGTCGGGTGGATCCTGATCTGGATGGCGTTGGTCGCGCGGTAGCCCGTGATGGAGGCGGTGCCGTTGGGCTCGGGATTGCTATATTGCGGCTGCAGTGTCACCTGGGTGGTGCTGATGTTCTTGCGGTCGAGGCCGGCACCGGCAAGCGCATTGATGACGGCAAGCTGGCGATCATTGGTCTGGTTCATCGCGGCGGTGACGTCGGGTGCGCTGAATTCGATACCGACGTCGGCGGTCAAGGTATCGGGTACGCCTTGCACTTGGCCCGACCCCACCACGGTGACCTGACGGGGATTTGCCGCCGGCGCGGGGGCATTGTGGGAATCACACGCCGATACCGCGGCCATCGTGAAGCCGGCTGCGGCCGCAGCGATCGACCAGCGGACAAACCTCGGGGCGCTTCGTGCGATCGGCATGCCTGGCACCCTAGCCGTTTGGCGGCTCGCTACTCCAGGGGTTGCTCAAAGTCTGGTGCCGCTGTCGCCTTCGGCCGGGTTGCAATCTCGAATTGTTTTGCGTGAAAACCAGTTTGAAAACACCGCCATGGCGAATAGCTGCGCGATCACCAGCGTGAGGGGAAGATTTGCGGCGATCGTGGCCCAAATCAGCACGGGCGTTGCGACCGGTGCGACAGTCAATCCTGCGATCATGCCTAGGAGTTGCATTGTGCCCGCTCCGCTTTGGCTGCTGTTTCCCTTCATCGGTGTTCGCGGAGACGAACGGGAAGCGCGGTCAGTCCGCGCATCAAGGTGCTGTTTCGGTATTGCAGAATAATGTTGGGGTCCAATGTGATTCGTTCAAAGCGGGCAAGTAGTCGGCCGATCGCGATCTCGCCTTCAAGGCGTGCCAGCGCTGCGCCGAGGCAGTGGTGAATGCCGTGCCCGAACGCGAGGTGCGGGTTGGGGGCCCTGCTCACGTCGAGGCGATCCGGGTCGTCGAACTGCCGGCTGTCGTGGTTGGCACCGAGCAGCGCCACCAAGACGAGTTGACCCGCGGGTATCTCGACATCACCGACCCGCACCGCCTCGGTGGTGAACCGCATGGTGGCCATGTTGAGCGGGCTCTCGAACCGCAGGAACTCTTCGACCGCCGAGGGCATCAATGATGGGTCGGCTCGCAATGCCGCGAGTTGAGAGGGGTTGTGCAGCAATGCGAAAACGCCGTTGCCGATGAGGTTCACGGTGGTTTCGTAGCCCGCCAGAATCAGCAGGTATGCGGTCGACAGCAGCTCGTCGAAGGACAGTCCGCCGTCCACGTCGGACGAGTGAACCAACGCGCTGAGCAGGTCGTCGGCCGGCATGGCGCGCTTGTGCGCGATCAACGCGGTCAACAGATCGATCAGCGCATTCTCGGCCATCGTGAGTTCGGCGGGGTCGGTGCTGGTGAGCAGTGGTTCGACGTGCAGGCGAAAGCGGTCGCGATCATCGGACGACACGCCCAGCAGACTGCCGATGACTCCCAGCGGCAGCTGAACCGAGTAGGACTGCATCAGGTCGACCACGGCGCCGTCTGCGGCGGCAACCGCAACACGATCAAGCAACTCGTCGGCGATTCCGACGATGTCACGCCTCATCTTTCGCACGCTGCCGGCGGTGAAGGCTTTGGTGAGCAATTTGCGCAGCCGGGTGTGATCGGGTGGATCCTGCTGCAACATATGGCTGTTGAGCGGCGACCTGTGCGTATCGTGCTTGTCCGGTGGAAAGAACCCGGTGAGCCCCTGCCAGCTTTTGCTCAGCCGCGGGTCGGCCAATAGCGCGCGCGCCTCCGCGTAGCGGGTGACCAGCCAGGCTTGCGCCTCACCCCAGATCTCGACGCGATGCGCCGGGGCTTGCGCGTTCAGCCGGCGGTACAGGGTGTGCGGATCCTGGATGAATGCTCGGCCAAGCCGCGGCGAGTTCCGCGTCGGCGCGGGTTCTCCGCCGAGCTGGCACTCGTTCTGGCTCACCTCACCAATGGTGCGGCAGCGAGTGGGACCTATCCAGGACGCATGATTCCTGGTTGCCCGACACCTAGTTTCAGCTTTCGCCGAGCCGGCGCAGGCCGGCTTCCGAGGCCGAACCAGGGTCGGCCCAGTAGGCCACCAGCACGTGACCGGTCGCCGGCAGCATCATCTGCTGATAGTTGAGATGCAGCGTCCCCACCCGCGGGTGGTTGACTCCCAGGATTCCGGCAGCCTCTTGTTTGACATCATGGCGGTCCCACAGCTGGCGAAACCGGGGGCTTTGCTCGATCAACTCGTCGACCAGCCCGATCAGCTTGGGGTCTGGACGTTGACCGTATAAGGCCCGCACCAAACGGACCGCCCATGCGGTCATCGGCTTCCAGTTGCGATAGAAGTCCCGCGACTCCGGGTCGAGAAACACCGCCTTCATCGTGTTGACGCCGACCGCCAGCTGCGGTGACAGCGCTTCGGCGAGTTTATTTGCGGTAACGATGGTCAGGCCGGAGTCAACTACGGTTCCGACCGTGAGCGGCCAGCTGTCGAGCAGGGCTCCGATCGCGGGGTGTGGCTCCTGCAACGGCTCAATACGACCGTCAGTTGACTGATGGCGCATCAGGTTTCGCATGTATGACACCGCGTCGTTATCCAGCAGCAGCGCCCGGCTGATGGCGTCGAGCACCTGATCCGACGGATGCTCTTCGCGGCCTTGCTCGAGCCGCAGGTAGTAGTCGGTGCTGATGTTGGCGAGTATTGCCACTTCCTCCCGGCGCAGCCCGGTGACTCTGCGGCGCCCGCCGGCGGGCAAACCCACGTCGGCGGGCTGGACCAGACTTCGGCGGGCGCGCAGAAACTGCGCCAGCGCAGAGGCATCGGTCACGGAAGTTGACCCGCCGTCGTTTCACGCATCAGCATCGGCCCCTCCGTCGCGTCAAGCTGCGGGATTACCTCCTTCGGCCAGCATAACCAGCAGTTAGCTGGCAGCGGCAGGACGGGCGGTGAGACGCTTCGATCGGCGAGCGTGGGGCCTATGCACAAGTCAGCGGCGGTGTCCGTACCCGGGGCACACGCTCGGCGGCCGCGGCAACGCCGTTTGGTGATCGACTTATTCTCGCCGCGAAGGATAGCGGGTATCGTGTCAATCGCGGGAAAGTTCATATCTTGTTCTAATCATATTGATTTCCAATCACTTTCATTTGAACCACAGATATTGCCACGTCTCCGCATTGGCTCGATGAACAGTCATCTAAGCGGTAATGAATAGGCCCCGTGGCAGCTGTCATTTCCGGACGTCGCTGACCTAACGTGTCGAGTCGTCTGTTTCAGTGCTGCGAATGGCAGCTGAAAGCTGTTTATTAGACTGCCTTTTGAGGAGGGGATATGTCTTTTCTGATCGCGCAGCCGGAAATATTGGCTGTAGCTGCCGACGAATTGGGGACCATCAATGCCGCAGTGGGGGCGGGGAGTTCGGCCGCGGCGGGTCCGACGACCGGGGTGGTTCCCGCCGCCGCCGACGTGGTGTCGTTGTTGACCGCTGCGCAGTTCGCCTCGCACGCACGGCGATTTCAGGAGATCAGTGTTCAGGCCGCGACGGTCCGAGAGCGGTTGGCGGCAATGCTTGGCATCAGCGCCGGTTCGTATGCGGCCACCGAGGCCGCTAACAGCGCTGTGGTCGGGTAGGGGCGAGCGCTGATGCTGGATTTCGCGCAACTACCGCCGGAGGTCAACTCCGCGCTGATGTACTCGGGTCCCGGCTCGGGGCCGTTGCTGGCCGCCGCGGCGGCCTGGGACGGGCTGGCCACCGAGTTGGATTCCGCGGCGGCCGCCTATGCGGCACTGATTACCGGCCTGACCGACGGACCCTGGGAGGGGCCGTCCGCATCGTCGATGCAGACGGCAGCCTTGCCTCAGGTGGCGTGGCTGCGCAGCGCGGCCGGGCAGGCGGAACAGGCCGCCACTCAAGCCGCGGCGGCCGCGAGTGCCTATGAGGCGGCATTTTCGGAAACGGTGCCACCGCCGGTGATCGCGGCGAACCGGGCGTTGCTGATGGAGTTGCTGGCGACGAACTTTCTTGGCCAGAACACCGCGGCAATTGCGGCTATCGAGGTGCAGTACGGCGAGATGTGGGCTCAAGACGCGGCCGCGATGTACGGCTATGCCGGTGCGTCGGCCAGCGCGTCGACGTTACCGCCGCCCCAACCTGCGGCGCCCACGACCAACCCTGCGGGGCCCGCAGGCCAGGCCGCTGCGGTGGCGCAAGCGACCGGCACCAGCGCGGGTACCAACACGCAGGGGCTCAACGCGGTGCCCCAAACGTTGTCGTCGCTGGCCGGGTCGACGAATAATCCCCAGTCGACTCCCGCGTTTTCGCTCGGTGGAATCGCCATGAACTCCGATGGTGATGGGCTGCAGTTGAGCGGTCCGTTGGGTGATCTTTTTGAGGGTCTGACTGGGTCGCAGGTGTTGGACGCCAGCTCGCCGTTCGATGCGTTCATCAAATTGGTCTCGCCGACGCGTCTGTTTACCACCTCGTTCAGAGACGTCCAGCAGCTCGCGCAGGGCTTCGCACCTCAGGCCGCCAAGGCCGCTACCGAGGGTGCCGCCCAGGCGGCGGAGGGCGCCGCGAGGGCGGTTGAGGCTGTGCCGCACGCGCTTTCGGGGGCGGTGGGCAATGCCGCTGGGGCAGTGGGCAGGGCGGCGTCAGTCGGGGGCATGTCGGTTCCGGCTTCCTGGGCGGCCGCCGCCCCGGCGGCAAACCCTACCGTCGTGACGCTCAACGGTCTCGGTGCTGCCGCGGCGGCACAACCGGGGACTAACGCCGTCGGTGGGATGCCGCTGGCGGGTACCGGGGCCGGGCGCAGCGTGGCAACAGCCCACTTTGCTCCTCCCCGATACGGTTTCAAGCCCACGATCATCGCTCACCCCCCGGCGGGAGGGTGACGCGAAGGCCTCGACCGTTCGAGACCTTGATCACAACCGCCGGTGGCACGGCGCCGCGAGAGCGGATGATCGGAAACGTGCAGATTCACGAGTACTCCGGCGACACGCTGGAACAGATAGCACGTGAGAGCTTCGTACCGGTGGACTTCCGAACGGGACCCGACTTCAGCGGGCGGATAGCGCTGCAGGAGATGGGCCAGGCCGTCACGCTCTCCCAGGCTTACTCGGGAGGCCCGAATCGGATGCTGCGCACCGAGCGGATGGCCGCCAAGACGTCCGGAGAGGACGTGCTGATCTTCATTGTTCATGTCGCCGGTGCGACCAGCGTCCACCAGCGTGATCGCCTCGCCGAGCTGGCGGTCGGCACCGGAGTGTTGACTGAGGCGCGCAGTCCGTGGGAGATCGTCTCTCCGACCGAGACCAAGTGCCTGATGCTGACTTTCTCACGCGAGCTGCTGGCGCTCCGCAATGCAGAGATCACCGAAAGCTGTGCGCGCGGCATCGATCCCGTAGCGCCCGGCATGCAGATGCTGTCGAGCTATCTGAAACAGCTATTCGGTGCGGCCGACCGCCTTACCTGCGAGCAGCGGCTCGACGCCGGTCAAGCCGCAATTGATTTACTTGTGATGGCGCTACGGGATGTCACTCCCTCCGTGTCGGGCGAGGACGGCTCCGCGAGAGTGTTGCTCGACATGATGCTGACGCACGTGCGAGACCATCTGGCCGATCCGGAACTGCGGGTTGAGGAGCTGGCCCGGCGGCACTACGTGTCGGTCCGTCGTGCGTACACCCTGTTCGAACGGATCGGGACGACGCCCGGTGCTTACCTCCGCCAGGAGCGGTTGCTCGCAGCGCGGGCGATGTTGTCCGACCCGAGGTACGCCCGACGGGGCATATCGGACGTCGCAGCCGCCGTCGGCTTCCTCGAACGCCGGACGTTCGAACTGGCGTTCCGGCGCGAGTACGGGATGACGCCGGGCGGCTGGCGGCGCGAGCACCTCGGTTCCGGGCCCACTGCCGCGACCGAGCCGCAGAAAATTTCGCCAGGTTGTGCAGGAAAGCCCATGCCCAGCTGAGGGTCCGGTTTGGTCCACTGATCCGACATAGCGACCTCTCAGGCCGAATGCCCTGATTAGCGTCGCCTAATCGGAGGATCATGTGACGCGGGAGTACCCCTTCAATGAGTCCGATCGACTGAATCTCGACCCGACCTATCAGGAACTACGGCGCAGCTGCCCGGTCTCTCGCGTGGTGCTGCCCTATGGCGGGGAGGCTTGGCTCGCGGTCCGGTACGCGGACGTCCGCGCGGTGTTGCACGACCCACGTTTCAGTCGCGCGGCGGTCGTCGGGCGCGAGATCCCGCGGGTCCGGCCCGAGGTCGAGCAGAAGTCCGACTCGATCATGAACATGGACCCACCCGACCACACGCGGCTACGCAAGCTCCTGGCCAGAGCGTTCACTACTCGGCGGGTAGAAGCGTTGCGCCCTCGCGCGGTCGAGCTCACCGCCGAGCTGCTCGCCGGGCTGCGCGCGGCCGGGCCCGGTTCGGACCTTGTCGAGCACGTGTCGGTGCCGTTTCCGCTCACGATCATCTGCGAGCTGCTCGGTGTGCCCATCGCCGACCGGCACATCTTCCGGTCGGCATCGGACGCGATCATGTCGATGTCCACGATGACTCCACAGCAGCGACTCGAAGCTACCGACGAGCTCACGGCGTATATGGCCGCGATGGTGCAGCAACGCCGAGTCACGCCGACCGACGATCTGATCGGCGCGCTCATCTGCGCTCACGACGAGGGCGATCGTCTGTCCGAGGGAGAGCTGCTTGAGCTCGGCATCAGCATTCTCGTCGCCGGCCACGAGACGACGATGAGCCAGATCGGCAACATGACGTACACCCTGCTGACGCACCCCGGGCAGTGGGCAGCGCTGGCGGCTGACCCCGGGGCGGTAACGGGGGCTGTGGAAGAGCTGCTGCGATACAACCCGCTCCTTGGGTCCGCGGGGTTCCCGCGCATCGCGATCGAGGACGTCGAGCTCTCGGGTGTGATGGTGCGCGCGGGGGAGAGTGTCGTGGCCTCGCTCAATGCCGCCAATCGTGATCCCGAGGTTTTCGCCGACGCGGAGAAGCTGCGGCTGGACCGGGCAGCCAACCGCCACATCGCATTCGGGCATGGAGCCCACCACTGCCCGGGTGCGGGGCTGGCCCGAATGGAGCTGCAGGAGGTCCTCGGAGGTCTGCTGCGCGAGTTCCCAGACCTGCACCTCGCCGTGGCGCCCGACGAGGTGCAATGGCGAACGGGCGCCCTGGTCCGGGGTCCGCGGGCGCTGCCGCTGGCCTGGGGCTCTCGTGGGTGTAGCGATCGATGAGAGCGCCGCGGAGTTGAAGCCACCGGGCGGCAGTGAGTCGGAAAGCTATGTGCTTGTTACGGTTTGGTCGCTCTGCTGCACAATTGCGCTGCTGGCCGTTCTGATTCTGGCATTCGTCTCGGCATGTATTCCGTCTGGACGTTGACGATGCCAGGCCTAGGGCGTGACGAGAATCTTGCAGTGCCGCTCGGGGTCGGCGAGGTTGTCGAAGGCTGCCGCGACCCCGTCCAGGCCCACCTCGCCGGTGATCAGCGGGCTGACATCGATCTCGCCTTCGGCCAGCGAGCGCAGTGACTCGGCGAACTCCTCGGGGCCGTAGGCCAGCGAAAACTGCACGTTGATCTCTTTGGCAATCGCGAAGAACGGATGGAAGGTGTCGGACTCCATGCACACTCCGGCAACGACCAAACGGGTGCCCGACCGCGCTCGTAAAAGCACGTCGTCGATGATTCCGGGCACACCGATCGCTTCGAACACCACCGCGGCTTTGACAGTGTCGAACGGCGAACCCTGCGCGGCATCCAACGTCTGGTGGGCGCCCATCGCGCTGGCCAGCTCCCGTCGTTTCGGCGAAAAATCGGATGCCACAATGTTTTCCACGCCACGCGCGCGAAGGGCCGCGATGATCGCTATGCCGATCGGGCCGCAGCCCAGCACCAGGGCGGTCTCGCCCGGCGCGATGTTCGACTTGTTGACGGCGTGCAGCCCCACCGCCATGGGTTCGGTCAGGGCGGCATGCTTGAGGTCCAGGCCGTTCGGAACGGGCAGCAGCAGCAGCGCCGAGAGCAGCATCCGTTCGGCGTAGCCGCCGATGGTGTTGTTGCTGTAGACGATCGGCTCCACCCCCTTGGCGGACAACAGCACCGGAATCGACGTGACGATGGTTCCGGCCGGATGGGTGTCGGTGTCGGGTCCGGCTTCGAGCACCTCCGCACTGAACTCGTGGCCCATGAAGACGTCGTGTTCCAGATCGACGTCCATGCCGCTCGAGCCGCGCGCGACCCGCTCGGTCATTTCCAGCACCTGGTCGCCGTGCGCGGCGAAATGCAAGTCGGAGCCGCAGATTCCGCAGGCCCGGATCGCAACCAGCACCTGGCCGGTTTCGGGCACCGGGTCGGGAACGTCGTCCCGATAGACCATACGACCGTCGCGCAGCACCGAGGCGCGCATCAGGTCACCGCGCCTTCCTGCTCGCCGACATGCTCGGTGATGGCTTTCACGACGGCCTCGCCGGCTCGGCCGATCAGTTGGTCGCGATGGTCTTTGGCCCAGTCGTGCGAAGCCCGCGACGCCGCCAGCTGTCCCTTGAAGTGGGGAATCACCTTGCGGGCCATCAGGTCATAGGAGTGATAGGTCGCCTCGGGTGAGGCCCAGTCATGACCGAGCATCAGCAGCGTCCCGAAGCCGCCCGACCGTTCCAACAGGTCTTCGATGTGCGCGATGGCTTCGTCGGGCGTGCCGATGCAGCAATTCCCTTTGGACGCATAGTCTTCGACGAACTCGTAAGGTGTCTGCGTGCCCTCGACGGTATTGGCCAGCGGGACGAATCCGGCCGCGCCGAAGTAGTCGGCGAAATCCTGGAGCCCGTAGGTACAGTCGTTGATCGCCTGCTCGCGGCTGTCGGCGATGTGCATGATGGACAGGACTCGCCAGTCGGCCCGGTTCGGTTCGTCCCGGCCGACTTTGGCGGCTTGGTCGCGCACGATACCCCAGGTGGTTTCCAGCGCGGCGTAACCGCCGGGGACCGACATCGACAGCGACAGCAACGACGTACCCAGCGCGCCCGCGAGTCGCGGACCGGACGGCGAAATCATTGCCGCCGTAGAGATTTCCGGATAGGGCCAGGTGTACGGGCGGATATGCAGCTGCGCGTCGCGCAACGTGAACCAGTCGGTGTGGCGGTCGATTCGCTCGGTGGGCCCGGCGCGGAACAGGGCGAGGATCGCTTCAAGGGATTCCTGCATCATCGGCCGCTGATCGACCGGGTCGATGCCCATCATGTAGGCATCCGACGGCAGCGCCCCGGGACCGGTGCCGAACATCACCCGGCCGCGGGTCATGTGGTCCAGCAGCACCCAGCGGTCGGCCACCATCAGCGGATGATGGTAGGGCAGCGACACCACGCCGGTGCCCAGCCGGATGTGCTTGGTCCGTTCCGCGGCGGCCGCGATGAACACCTCCGGGCAGGAAATCAGCTCGTAGCCACCGGAGTGGTGCTCGCCGAACCAGGCTTCGTCGTACCCCAGGCGGTCCAGGGCGACGACGCGTTCCATGTCGTATTCCAAAGCCACCGTTGGGGATTGGCCGATCGGGT
Organism: Mycobacterium sp. Dal123C01; assembly: GCF_052566995.1. Classification (NCBI taxonomy): domain Bacteria; kingdom Bacillati; phylum Actinomycetota; class Actinomycetes; order Mycobacteriales; family Mycobacteriaceae; genus Mycobacterium; species Mycobacterium sp. Dal123C01. The sequence goes on from NZ_CP199580.1 coordinate 1,795,122, forward strand.
GAAATGGCGTGATAAAGAGGCCGAAACGAAGCGGTGCGTTCACCGCAGCTCCAATCCGTCGAGAAATTCCAGCAATATTGCGTTGACCTCGTCGGGTCTTTCCTGTTGCAGCCAGTGACCCGCGCCCTCGATCATCACCTGGCGGTACGGCCCGGAGACGATCTCGGTGGCGCGATCGGCGCGGGTGAAGGCGAGAACGGGATCGGCTGTGCCGCCGATAAACAAGCACGGCACCGAGATCTTCATGTCGGCGAGTTCGGCGGTGAGCTCCCAGTTGCGGTCGAAATTGCGATACCAGTTCAGGCCGCCGGTGAATCCGGTGCGCGAAAATTCGGTGATGTAGTGGTCGAGTTCGTCCTGGCTTATCCACTCCGGCAGCGCATCGGGTTCGGGGAGACGGTCGATGAAGCCTTCCGGGCCGGGTGCCACCATCCGAATCCCCGCGGCCTTGTCAGCGGATGTCCGTAGCCCGCCCATCATCCGGCGGATCGTGCGGGCGGGATCACCGTTGAGTTCGGCGTCGGCGATGCCTGGCTCCTGGAAATACAGGATGTAGAAGAAGTTTTCACCGAATGTCTTGCGCCAGGCCTGCGTCGGCGGCGTCTTGGAGCGCGGTGTCGCCGGCACGCTCAACCCCACGACGGCCGCGACCCGGTCGGGATGCAGCAGCGGCGCATGCCATACCACCGGGGCACCCCAGTCGTGGCCGACCCAGACGGCTTGCTCGGCGCCGATGTCGTCGAGCAAGCCGACGATGTCGGTCGTCAGCTCGCGAATGTTGTAAGCGTCGATTGCGTCAGGGCGCGAAGATCCGCCGTAACCGCGCTGGTCGGGAGCCAACACGTGGTATCCGGCCTGCACGAGCGCCGGAATCTGGTGTCGCCATGAGTAGGCCAATTCTGGAAAGCCGTGGGCCAGGACCACCACCGGAGCGCCGCGGTCGCCGGCCTCGATCACCCGCAGCCGCACGCCGTTGGTGTCCACTAACCGTTCGGTTGATGTCGGCACCGTCTCACCAAATCACAACGGCCCCGGACTGAGAAGTATCAGCCAGGTTGAAAACGGGCGTTCACAACGCGGCGGGTCTGGTAGACATCGCGGATACGACAGCTAGCGAAAGCGGGTGGACTCGGCGTGAGGCGGCTGGACCACATCGTCTTGTGGACGAAGAATCCGCGGGCATCGATGGACTTCTATACGAAAGTGATCGGGCTTGACCCGGTGCGCTTCGACGAGTTCGAAGCCGGCGAAGCGCCGTTTCCGAGTGTCCGGGTGAGCGAAGACTCGATCATCGATCTGTCGCCGGTAGCCAGCGGCGGTGCCACCGAGGCGCTCACTAAGGTCGAGGGCAGTGCCGGACACCCGGTCAACCACGTCTGCCTGGCCCTGTCGAAGTCCGAATACGAGGCCTTGGACCGGCGTCTGCAGGCCGCGGGGGTGGACACCAGTGCCCGCCTGAACCGCAGCTACGGAGCCCGGGGATGGGCGCCGCACATTTACTATTTCTCCGATCCGGACGGCAATGTGATCGAGGCCCGGTATTACGACTAGTCGCCCAGCCGTGAGCGTGATCATGGCGGTGCGGTGTCATGCCAGTGTGGCTTCTGCCAATCCCAGGCGTCCCCGAACTCAATTTGCCGTGCTCTGGGTCCCATCGGGAACCGCCCCCCGTTGGTATAGCGGTAGCCTGAACTTTTCCAGCTGCGTATATCGGGGAAAGGACCTGGCCGGAACGGCCGATGCTTGATGAACCGGAAAAACGTGATTCGCACAGTCACGGCGATCGCTGTCGTACTGCTGCTCGGCTGGTCGTTCTTCTATTTCAGCGACGACACCCGCGGTTACAAGCCTGTCGACACCTCGGTGGCGATGTCCCAGATCAGCGGCGACAACGTCAAGAGCGCGCAGATCGACGACCGTGAGCAGCAACTGCGGTTGACCCTGAAGAAGGGCAACAACGACACCGACAACTCCGACAAGGTCATCACCAAATATCCGAACGGGTATGCCGTCGACCTGTTCAACGCGCTCAACGCGAAGAACGCGAAGGTCAGCACCGTCGTCAACGAAGGCAGCGTCCTGGGCGAGCTGCTGGTTTACCTGCTGCCGCTGCTATTGCTGGTGGGCCTGTTCGTGATGTTCTCGCGCATGCAGGGCGGCGCCCGGATGGGCTTCGGCTTCGGCAAGTCGCGCGCCAAACAGCTCTCCAAAGACATGCCCAAGACCACGTTCGGCGACGTTGCCGGCGTCGACGAGGCGGTCGAGGAGCTCTACGAGATCAAGGACTTCCTGCAGAACCCGTCGCGGTACCAGGCACTGGGCGCCAAGATCCCCAAGGGGGTGCTGCTGTACGGGCCGCCGGGTACCGGCAAGACGCTGCTCGCGCGCGCCGTGGCCGGCGAAGCCGGCGTGCCCTTCTTCACCATCTCGGGCTCCGACTTCGTCGAGATGTTCGTCGGTGTCGGTGCCTCGCGGGTGCGCGACCTTTTTGAGCAGGCAAAACAAAACAGCCCGTGCATCATCTTCGTCGACGAGATCGACGCGGTGGGCCGCCAGCGCGGTGCCGGGCTGGGCGGTGGCCACGACGAACGTGAGCAGACGCTGAACCAGTTGCTGGTGGAGATGGACGGTTTCGGTGAGCGCGCCGGGGTCATCCTGATCGCCGCGACCAACCGGCCCGACATCCTGGACCCGGCGCTGTTGCGCCCGGGACGTTTCGATCGGCAGATCCCGGTGTCGAACCCCGACCTGGCGGGCCGGCGCGCGGTGCTGGCGGTGCACTCGAAGGGCAAGCCGATCGCCGCCGACGCCGACCTCGAGGGGCTGGCCAAGCGGACCGTCGGTATGACCGGCGCCGATCTGGCCAACGTCATCAACGAGGCGGCGCTGCTGACCGCCCGCGAAAACGGCACCGTCATCACCGGGCCCGCCCTCGAGGAGGCGGTCGACCGGGTGATCGGCGGGCCACGCCGTAAGGGCCGGATCATCAGCGAGCACGAGAAGAAAATCACCGCCTACCACGAAGGTGGGCACACCCTGGCGGCGTGGGCGATGCCCGACATCGACCCCGTCTACAAGGTGACGATCCTGGCCCGCGGCCGCACCGGTGGACACGCCGTAGCGGTGCCCGAGGATGACAAGGGCCTGCGGACCCGCTCGGAGATGATCGCGCAGCTGGTGTTCGCGATGGGCGGACGCGCCGCCGAGGAACTGATTTTCCGCGAGCCGACGACCGGCGCGGTGTCCGACATCGAGCAGGCCACCAAGATCGCTCGCGCGATGGTCACCGAGTACGGCATGAGTTCCAAGCTCGGCGCCGTCAAATACGGCACCGAACACGGCGACCCGTTCCTGGGCCGGACCATGGGCAACCAGGCCGACTACTCCCACGAGGTCGCCCGCGACATCGACGACGAGGTCCGCAAGCTGATCGAGGCCGCGCACACTGAGGCGTGGGAGATCCTCACCGAGTACCGCGATGTACTGGACATTTTGGCCGGCGAGTTGCTGGAAAAGGAAACTTTGCACCGGCCCGAGCTGAAAGCGATCTTCGCCAACGTCGAAAAGCGGCCCCGGCTCACGGTGTTCGACGATTTCGGCGGACGCATCCCGTCGGACAAGCCGCCGATCAAGACGCCCGGCGAGCTGGCCAAGGAGCGCGGCGAACCGTGGCCTCAGCCGGTTCCCGAGCCGGCGTTCAAGGCGGCTATCGCGGCGGCCAGCCAAGCTGCCGAGGCCGCGCGAGCGGAGGCCGATAGAAATGCCCACGGCCCCAACGGTTCTCACGGTACTCAGGGCGCAGGCGATCGGCAGGGTGGACCACAGCGTCCCACCCAGCCGGACTACGGAGCCCCGGCCGGCTGGTATGCGCCGGGCTGGCCGCCGTCGTCGCCGCATCAGCCGCAACAACCCCAGGGTCACTGGTATCCGCCTCCGCCGCAGCCCTATTGGCCCCAGCCGGCCCCGAGTTATCCGGGCCAGCCCAGCCGCGGCCAGGGTCAGGGCCAGCCGTCGTACCCGCCCTATCCGCCCTATCCGCCGCCTGGCCAACCCAGTCCGGACCCGGGAAAAGCCCCCGACCAGCCGGATGAGGATGTAAGCCGGTCCAATCCGCCGGCCCGCGGCTGACGAACGGAGAATTCGATGGCTTTGCCGGATTCCCGCACCGCGCTGAACGGCGCACGGGCGCCGTTCGATCACGCACGTGCGGAGGCGGCGGTCCGCGAGTTGTTGTACGCGATCGGCGAAGACCCCGAGCGGGATGGGCTGCGAGACACCCCGGCCCGCGTCGCTCGCGCCTACCAGGAGATGTTTTCCGGGCTCTACACCGACCCGGACGCGGTGCTGAACACCATGTTCGACGAAGACCACGACGAGTTGGTGATCGTCAAGGGAATCCCGCTGTACTCGACGTGCGAGCACCACTTGGTGTCGTTCCATGGGGTGGCTCACGTCGGCTACATCCCCGGTACCGACGGCAGGGTGACCGGGCTGTCGAAAATCGCCCGGCTGGTCGACCTGTACGCCAAGCGGCCCCAGGTTCAGGAGCGGCTCACCAGCCAGATAGCCGACGCCCTGGTGAACCGGCTCGCCCCGCGCGGGGCGATCGTCGTGGTCGAGGCCGAGCATCTGTGCATGGCGATGCGCGGTGTCCGTAAGCCCGGCGCCACCACCACTACCTCGGCGGTGCGCGGCCAGTTCAAAACCGATGCTGCCTCTCGAGCCGAAGCGCTCGACCTCATCCTGCGTAAGTGAGTTCGCGGCCGGTGCAGGTTGTGGGGGTTGTCAACGTCACCGACGACTCATTCTCAGATGGCGGGCGCTACCTCTGCGCTGACAACGCCGTCGCACACGGCCTGGCGTTGGCCGCCGAAGGCGCAGGGATCATCGACGTCGGCGGGGAGTCGACCCGGCCCGGCGCCACTCGAATCGACCCACGGGTGGAAAGCTCGCGCATCGTTCCCGTCGTCAAAGAACTTGCAGCACAGGGCATTATCGTCAGCATCGACACCATGCACGCCGACGTCGCTCGGGCGGCGCTGGAGAACGGCGCGCGGATCGTCAACGACGTGTCCGGCGGGCGAGCCGATCCCGCGATGGCGCCGCTGGTGGCCGAGGCCGGGGTGTTGTGGGTGTTGATGCATTGGCGGTCGGTGTCCTCCAGTCGCCCGCACGAGGCCCCGCACTACCGCGACGTCGTGGCCGAGGTGCGTTCGGAATTGCTGGCCGGCGTCGACGACGCGGTGGCCGCCGGTGTCGATCCGGCGAAGCTGGTCATCGACCCCGGGCTTGGATTCGCCAAAACAGGACAACACAATTGGGCATTGCTGCATGCCTTGCCCGAGTTGGTGGCCACCGGAGTGCCGGTGCTCCTGGGCGCCTCGCGTAAACGGTTCCTCGGTACGCTGTTGGCCGGACCGGACGGGTCGCCGCGACCGCCCGACGGGCGTGAGACGGCGACCGCGGTGATTTCCGCGCTGGCCGCCCTCTACGGGGCCTGGGGTGTGCGAGTGCACGACGTGCGGGCCTCGGTCGACGCCCTCAAGGTCGTCGGTGCCTGGACGCAGACGGAGCGGATGCAAAGCGATGGCTGACCGAATCGAGTTGCGCGGCTTGACAGTTCATGGCCGGCATGGAGTTTACGAATTCGAGCGGACTAATGGGCAGGAATTCGTCATCGACATCGTGGTCTGGATCGATCTGGTCGACGCCGCGGCCACCGACAACCTGGCTGCCACCTATGACTACGGCGCCCTGTCCCAGCAAGCCGTCGATATCGTCGCGGGACCCCCGCACAACCTGATCGAGACGGTGGGGGCCAAGATCGCCGAGTCCGTGATGGACGACGAGCGCGTGCACGCCGTCGAGGTCACGGTGCACAAGCCCCATGCGCCGATCGGGCAGCAGTTCGCCGACGTCGCGGTGGTGGTCCGACGGTCGCGGCGCGGCGGGCGCGGTTCGGTGATCCCCGCGAGCGGTGCGTGATGACGCGCGTCGTCCTGTCCATCGGCTCCAACCTCGGGGACCGGCTGGCGCGGCTGCAGTCGGTCGTCGACGGGCTCGGTGACGCGCTGCTCGCCGTCTCTCCCGTGTACGAGACGGCGCCCTGGGGCCGCGTGGAGCAGGGGCCGTTCCTCAACGCGGTGCTGATCGCCGACGACCCGGCCCGCGACGGGCAGGGCTGGCTGCGCCGGGGCCAGGAGTTCGAGCGGGCGGCGGGCCGGATTCGCGGTGAGCGCTGGGGCCCACGCACCCTGGACGTCGACCTGATCGCCTGCTACTCCGCTGACGGAGAAGTGCTCAGTCGCGAAAACAACCTGACCCTGCCGCACCCGCTGGCCCATCTGCGGGCCTTCGTGATGGTTCCCTGGCTCGCCGTCGACCCGGATGCTCAGCTGACCGTCGCCGAAGGTCCCCGGCCGGTCGCCCAGCTGTTGGCCCAACTCGAGCCCGCCGACCTGGAGGCGGTCCGGTTGTCCCCGCGGACGCTCAAGGGCGCGGCTACGTCCCGAGCCGATCCGGAATCGAAGGGCTGATGGGGCCGACCCGCAAACGTGACCTGACGGCCGCGGCCGTCGGCGCTGCGGTACTGAGTTTTCTGCTGATCACGGTGCTGTACCGCTGGTTTCCCCCGATCACGGTGTGGACCGGACTGTCGCTGCTCGCGGCCGCCATCGCCGAGGCGCTGTGGGCGCGCTACGTGCGGGCCAAGATCAGCGAGGGGGAAATCGGTGTCGCTCGAGGCTGGCTGCACCCGCTTGCGGTCGCACGCACCGTGCTGGTCGCCAAGGCGTCGGCCTGGATGGGCGCGCTGGTACTCGGTTGGTGGGTCGGAGTACTCGTGTACTTCCTGCCGCGCCGGTCGTGGCTGCGGGCCGCCGCGGAGGACACGACCGGAACGGTGGTGGCCGCCGTCAGCGCGCTGGCCCTATTGGTCGCCGCGCTATGGCTACAGCATTGCTGTATATCGCCGCAGGATCCGCCCGAGCACGGCGAGGGAGCGGAAAGCTAGGGCGCCCGCCAAGGTTGCGGAGCACCGCGCGGGCCGGCCGACACGACCGGGCCACCAACCCCGCTGAATCGGCGGATTAACCCAGGTGAGAATCGCCGGAGTCGCGCGACACGCGCAGTGACGTCGCACAGGTATTGTCAGGCCATGACCGTTCTGTCCCGCGGCGCCAGGGTTCGGCGCGGCGGCCGCAGGCCGGGGTGGGTGCTCTTGACGGCGTTGCTGGTCCTCGCGATAGGGGCCAGTTCGGCACTGGTTTTCACCAATCGTGTGGAACTCCTCAAGCTCGCAGTGATCCTGGCGCTGTGGGCCGCAGTCGCCGGAGCCTTCGTGTCCGTGCTCTACCGCCGGCAAAGCGACGCTGACCAGTCGCGGGTGCGCGACCTGAAACTGGTCTATGACCTGCAGCTGGACCGGGAAATCTCGGCCCGCCGCGAGTACGAGCTGACCGTTGAGTCGCAGTTGCGTCGCGAGCTGGCCTCCGAGATCCGCGCTGCGGCCGCCGACGATGTGGCTGCGCTTCGGGCGGAAGTGACCGCGCTGCGGACCAGCCTGGAAATCTTGTTCGACACCGACCTCGACCAGCGTCCCGCGCTGGAGACCGTCGAGACCGAGACGCCGCCCGCACGGGCATACAGCGACTGGGACCGTAATGGCGAGGGCGCCGGGGTTGATTGGGTGACCAGCGATCGGGTCACCTCGGTCCGCGAGGGCAGCCCGTTCGATTCCGGTGACGCCCGCACCGACGAATCCGCGATCATCGACGTACCCGAAGAGCCGCTGGTCCCGCCCCGCTCCAGGGAGCGTGCCCGGTTTCACTACGAAGGCCAGCACGACGCTCCCTACCCGCCCGGACCCCAGGCCCCGTATCAAGAGGCTCCGCCCTACGTGCCTGATCAGGAGGTTCCGTATCCGCCCCCGCCGATGCCCACCCCGGCGCAGGCGGAGCAACGATTCGAGCCTGCGCACTGGCAGCAACACCCACCGCCGGTGCCGCCTCCCGGGCCACCGCCGCCACCGGAACCGCAGCCTGGATCGGTGCGGCAGGACTGGCAGCCGGTCAACGCCGACGGGCTCTGGCTGCCTCCGGGAACGACGGGCAGCAACTGGGCCAGCGCCGATTCGCCCGATGCGCCCGTGGTGACGCCCTCGGGCCGGCGTCGGCGCTCCCGGCATTCCAACCCCGAGGAGTCGTTCGACGGCCCACCTGTCGAGCCCGAGTCTTCGGCGCCGCACAGCGACCCCGGCCGTCGGGCGCGCTCGCGCCATTCCGCGGAGTACCGCGACTACTCAGTCCGGAACTTCATCTCGACGAACGAGCCCGGCGCGGTACCGCCGCCCCGCCCCGCCGCGGCGACGGCGCCGCCACCACCAGCACCGCACTCCGGGCAGGCACCGCACGACGCGGCGCCCCCGCCACCGCGACTCGCCCCGGCGCCGCACCTGGAGCCGGCCCCCCGCCACCTCGGTGCGGACCCCGTGTCCGAGGATGTGGACAGCCCGGGGGACGGCCCACAAACCGGCGGTCAGTCGGTTGCCGACTTGCTGGCGCGGCTGCAGGTGCAGCCATCCGGCGGTGGCCGGCGTCGTCGCCGGGAAGGCTGAGCTGGGACCTTCCTCACATTGGGGCTGCGTCACCGATCGACTAGAGTGTTGCTGACCGTCCGGTACCCCGAAAGCACTCAAGCCTGGGACTGGAACGTACAAACACACGATGTGAGGTCGTCTGCGATGGAGCAGTTCGACGGTTTGCGCCCAGCCAGGCTCAAGGTGGGGATCATTTCGGCCGGCCGGGTCGGTACCGCCCTGGGTGTCGCGCTGGAGCGCGCCGAGCACGTCGTGGTGGCGTGCAGCGCCATCTCTCACGCGTCGCGGCAGCGGGCGGCGCGTCGGCTGCCCGATACCCCGGTCGTCACACCGCCGGATGTGGCTGCCGCTGCCGAACTGCTGCTGTTATCGGTTCCCGACCGCGAACTAGCGGGGCTGGTGTCCGGTCTGGCCGCGACCTCGGCGGTGCGTCCCGGCACGATCGTCGTGCACACGTCGGGCGCCAACGGCGTCGGCATTCTCGAGCCGCTGACGCAGCACGGCTGCATCCCGCTGGCGATTCACCCGGCGATGACGTTCACCGGCTCCGACGAGGACATCAGCCGGCTGCCGGACACCTGCTTCGGCATCACCGCGGCCGACGATGTCGGCTACGCGATCGGGCAGTCGCTGGTTCTGGAAATGGGCGGGGAGCCGTTCTGCGTCCGCGAGGACGCCCGCGTCCTCTACCACGCCGCTCTGGCCCATGCGGGAAACCATCTTGTAGCGGTCGTCGCCGATGCGCTCGACGCGCTGCGGGCCTCGCTGCGGGGCAGCGAACTGCTCGGGCAACAAACCGTCGACGAGCAGCCCGGTGGCCTCGCCGAACGCATCGTCGGGCCGCTGGCCCGGGCGGCATTGGAGAACACGCTGCAGCGTGGGCAGGCCGCGCTCACCGGCCCGGTTGCCCGCGGTGACGCGGCCGCGGTCGCCGACCACCTGCGCGCGCTGACGCAGGTCGATCCTGAACTGGCCCAGGCCTATCGGGTGAACGCCTTGCGGACAGCGCAGCGCGCACATGCTCCCTCCGACGTCGTCGAGGTATTGGTGCGATGAGCGCGACGACGGCCCGGCCACCGGCTTTCAAGCCGGGCGAAATGAATGTCTACTCGGCGCCGCGCGACGTGTCGGACGTCAGCCGCGCGCTGCGCCACACCGGCCGTCGGGTGATGCTGGTGCCGACGATGGGCGCGCTGCACGACGGGCATCTGGCCCTGGTGCGCGCCGCCAAACGGGTGCCCGGCTCGGTGGTCGCCGTCTCGATCTTCGTGAATCCGTTGCAATTTGGTGCCGGGGAAGACCTCGACGCCTACCCCCGCACGCTCGACACCGACCTGGCGATGTTGCGCGGCGAGGGCGTCGAGATGGTGTTCGCCCCGACCGCCGCGGCGATGTATCCCGACGGCCTGCGCACCACGGTGCAGGCCGGTCCGTTAGCCACCGAACTCGAAGGTGGCGCTCGGCCGACGCATTTCGCCGGTGTGCTGACCGTCGTGTGCAAGCTGCTGCAGATCGTGCGTCCCGACCGGATCTTCTTCGGCGAGAAGGACTATCAGCAGCTGGTCCTGATACGGCAGATGACCGCCGACCTGAACATCGACGTCGAGGTGATCGGCGTGCCGACCGTGCGGGAGGGCGACGGCCTGGCGATGTCGTCGCGTAACCGCTACCTGGACCCGGCGCAGCGCGAATTGGCTGGGACGCTGTCGGCGGCGCTGGCGGCCGCCGTGCATGCTGCGCCCGCGGGCGAACAGGCTGCGCTGGACGCGGCACGTGCCGTACTCGCCGCAGTGCCCGCCATCGAGGTCGACTATCTGCAGCTGCGCGACGCCGGGCTGGGTCCGCTGCAGGCCAACCGGCCCGGACGCCTGCTCATCGCTGCCCGGCTGGGCAACACCAGACTGCTGGACAACATTGCAATCGAAGTCGAGATCGCCGGCACCGCAGGGGTGGCACCCCTCGGGCCGGACGGGCGTGTCGAATCACCTTGGAGGAACTGATGTTACGGACGATGCTCAAGTCGAAAATCCACCGTGCCACCGTCACGCAGGCGGATCTGCATTACGTCGGCTCGGTGACCATCGACGCGGATCTGATGGAGGCGGCCGACCTGCTGGAGGGTGAGCAGGTGACCATTGTGGACATCGACAACGGCGCCCGGCTCGTCACCTACGCGATCACCGGCGAGCGTGGCACCGGTGTGATCGGAATCAACGGCGCCGCAGCACATCTCGTGCACCCGGGCGATCTGGTGATCCTGATCGCCTACGGCTCGATGGAGGATGCCGAGGCGCGTGCCTACCAGCCGCGGATCGTCTTCGTCGACGCCGGCAACAAGCAGATCGACCTGGGGAGTGATCCGGCCTTCGTGCCCGATGATGCGGCCGAGTTGCTCCCTGCGCGGGGGCGGTACCCCCACAACCCCCGGATCGGCGTGCGGTAATCGTGCTGCTGGCGATCGATGTCCGCAACACACACACCGTCGTCGGGCTGTTGTCCGGCGCCAAGGAGCACGCAAAGGTCGTGCAGCAGTGGCGGATCCGCACCGAATCCGAGGCCACCGCAGACGAACTGGCGCTGACCATCGACGGCCTGATCGGCGACGACTCCGAGCGGCTCACCGGGGCCGCGGCCCTGTCCACCGTCCCGTCGGTGCTGCACGAGGTCCGGGTCATGCTCGACCAGTACTGGCCGTCGGTGGCCCACGTGCTGATCGAGCCCGGGGTGCGGACCGGTATTCCGCTGCTGGTCGACAATCCGAAAGAAGTGGGCGCCGACCGGATCATCAACTGCCTGGCGGCTTTTCATAAATTCGGTAAGGCCGCGATCGTCGTCGATTTCGGATCGTCGATCTGTGTGGACGTGGTATCGGCCAAGGGGGAGTTCCTCGGCGGCGCCATCGCGCCCGGCGTGCAGGTTTCTTCGGATGCCGCCGCGGCCCGCTCGGCCGCGCTGCGTCGAGTCGAGCTGTCCCGGCCCCGGTCGGTGGTCGGCAAGAACACCGTCGAATGTATGCAGGCGGGGGCGGTCTTCGGCTTCGCCGGGCTGGTCGACGGCCTGGTGGCGCGCATCCGTGAGGACGTGGAGGGCTTTTCCGGGGACGACGTGGTGGTCGTAGCCACCGGCCACACCGCCCCGCTGCTGTTGTCCGAGCTGAACACCGTCGCCGAGTACGACCAGCACCTGACGCTGCATGGGCTGCGCCTCGTCTTCGAACGCAACCGGGACACCCAGCGCGGCCGGCTGAAGACGGCACGCTGAGTTTCTCGCCCGCATTGAGCGTGCGCACCTGGCGGCTAAACGGCCGGTTACCCGCCGTGGGGGCACCAGCGCACAGTCGACGCCAACGGCGGAGCCGGCGCGCAGTCATTTAAGCTGGCACGTCGTGAGTGCCGCCTCAGACAATGGAGAAGACCTCCCCGAGCAGTACCGGATTCGCCGGGACAAACGAGCTCGGCTGTTGGCCGAGGGACTTGACCCCTACCCGGTGGCCATCGAACGCACCCACACGCTGGCGCAGGTCCGCGCCGCATACCCGGACTTGGCGGTCGACACCGCGACCGAGGACATCGTCGGGGTGGCGGGACGGGTCATATTCGCGCGTAATTCCGGCAAACTGTGTTTTGCGACGCTGCAAGACGGTGACGGCGCCACCCTGCAGGTAATGATCAGCCTGGACAAGGTCGGCCAGGAGTCGCTGGACGCCTGGAAAGCCGACGTCGACCTCGGCGACATCGTCTATGTGCACGGCAACGTGATCAGCTCACGACGCGGCGAATTGTCCGTCCTGGCCGACTCCTGGCGCATGGCATCCAAGTCGCTGCGGCCGCTGCCCGTCGCGCATAAGGAGATGAGCGAAGAATCGCGGGTGCGGCAGCGTTATGTCGACCTCATCGTCCGCCCCCAAGCGCGTGCGGTGGCTCGCCAGCGAATCGCGGTTGTCCGCGCGTTACGCAACGCGCTGGAACGGCGCGGGTTTCTCGAAGTCGAAACGCCAATGTTGCAGACGTTGGCCGGCGGCGCGGCAGCTAGGCCGTTCATCACGCATTCCAATGCTCTTGACATCGATCTCTACCTGAGGATCGCGCCGGAACTGTTCCTCAAGCGATGCATCGTCGGTGGATTCGACAAGGTCTTCGAGCTAAATCGGGTGTTCAGAAACGAAGGTTCTGATTCGACGCATTCTCCGGAATTCGCGATGTTGGAGACCTACCAGACCTACGGAACCTATGACGATTCGGCAGTCGTCACGCGAGAGCTTATTCAAGAGGTGGCCGACGAGGCGATCGGTACCAGACAACTCCCGTTGCCCGACGGCAGTGTCTACGACATAGACGGAGAATGGGCGTCGATACAAATGTATCCGTCGCTGTCTGCCGCGCTCGGTGAAGAGATCACTCCGCAGACGTCAGTCGATCGGCTACGTGCCATCACCGACCGGCTCGGTGTCGAGGTTCCTGACGACCGTGGCTACGGGCACGGAAAGCTGGTCGAGGAACTGTGGGAGCACTCGGTGGGCAATGCGCTGACCGCGCCAACGTTCGTCAAGGATTTCCCTGTCGAGACAACACCTTTGACTCGTCAGCACCGCAGCATCCCGGGTGTGACCGAGAAGTGGGACCTCTATGTACGCGGCGTCGAACTGGCCACCGGCTACTCGGAATTAAACGATCCGGTGGTGCAGCGCGAACGATTTGCCGAACAAGCGCGCGCCGCGGCGGACGGCGACGACGAGGCCATGCTGCTCGACGATGACTTTCTCACCGCGCTGGAGTATGGGATGCCGCCATGCACCGGAACGGGAATGGGTATCGACCGGTTGTTGATGACTTTGACCGGTCTGTCAATTAGAGAGACAGTTTTGTTCCCGATTGTTCGACCGCACTCGAGCTGAAAACCGAACACTACGCGTTGCGCTCGGATTGAGTATGCTGCGTCCATATGGCAGATTAGTGACCGGGGAGTGGGTCCGAACTGCCCAGCAACTGCTCAGGAAGAAACGCGAGGGTAAGCTAATGGCCAAAAAAGTCACCGTCACCTTGGTTGACGATTTCGACGGTGCAGGTGCCGCCGACGAAACTGTCGAATTCGGGCTTGACGGGGTGACCTATGAGATTGATCTTTCAACGAAGAATGCCGCGAAACTCCGTGGTGATCTGAAGCAGTGGGTGGCAGCCGGCCGTCGCGTCGGGGGTCGCCGTCGGGGGCGTTCCGGCTCGGGCCGCGGTCGTGGGGCGATCGACCGCGAGCAGAGCGCAGCGATCCGCGAATGGGCCCGCCGCAACGGGCACAACGTGTCGACGCGCGGCCGTATCCCGGCAGACGTCATCGACGCCTTCCACGCGGCCACCTAGCAAAGCGCTAACCGGCGCCCCGGCCCGCGAGGTCTGGGCGCCGGTTCTGTTTTCGCTGGCGGCGAAATGATCGTCGGCGCCTGGGGGAAACGATTTGGTGGTTTGTCTCGTTTCACCAGTTACGGTTCTGTCGTCACCGGGGGATTCCTCAGATTGAGCCGAGCCGGCCCGAACGGTAGGCCACCGCAAGGTGAGAAGCCTGCCGGGCCGACCATTACAGTGGACATCAGGTACGCACTGTCGGCCCCGGCGCCGACAATGACCGAGTACCGATGGTGAGGGAGAGCAGGTAACCACCGATGTTCGAAAGATTTACCGACCGTGCCCGCAGGGTGGTCGTCCTGGCCCAAGAAGAGGCCCGGATGCTCAACCACAACTACATCGGCACCGAGCACATCCTTCTGGGTTTGATTCACGAAGGTGAAGGCGTCGCAGCGAAGTCGCTCGAGTCGCTTGGAATCTCGCTTGAGGGCGTCCGCAGCCAGGTCGAGGAGATCATCGGCCAGGGCCAGCAGGCACCGTCCGGGCACATCCCGTTCACCCCGCGCGCCAAGAAGGTTCTCGAGCTGAGCTTGCGCGAGGCGCTGCAGCTCGGCCACAACTACATCGGCACCGAACACATTTTGCTGGGCCTGATCCGTGAGGGTGAGGGCGTGGCCGCGCAGGTGCTGGTCAAGCTCGGCGCCGAGCTGACCCGGGTGCGCCAGCAGGTGATCCAGCTGCTGAGCGGTTACCAGGGCAAGGAGGCCGCGGAGGCCGGCACGGGTGGCCGCGGCGGCGAGTCGGGCAGCCCGTCCACGTCGTTGGTGCTCGACCAGTTCGGGCGCAACCTGACGGCTGCCGCGATGGAAGGCAAGCTGGACCCCGTCATCGGCCGCGAGAAGGAAATCGAGCGGGTGATGCAGGTGTTGAGCCGGCGCACCAAGAACAACCCGGTGCTGATCGGCGAGCCCGGCGTCGGCAAGACCGCCGTGGTCGAGGGCCTGGCGCAGGCCATCGTGCACGGCGAGGTCCCCGAGACGCTGAAGGACAAGCAGCTCTACACGCTGGACCTGGGTTCGCTGGTCGCGGGCAGCCGCTACCGCGGTGACTTCGAGGAACGCCTGAAGAAGGTGCTCAAGGAGATCAACACCCGCGGCGACATCATCCTGTTCATCGACGAGCTGCACACCCTGGTGGGTGCCGGTGCCGCCGAGGGCGCGATCGATGCCGCGTCGATCCTGAAGCCCAAGCTGGCGCGCGGCGAGCTGCAGACCATCGGTGCCACCACCCTCGACGAGTACCGCAAGTACATCGAAAAGGATGCCGCTCTGGAGCGCCGCTTCCAGCCGGTGCAGGTCGGCGAGCCGACGGTGGAGCACACCATCGAGATCCTCAAGGGTCTGCGCGACCGCTACGAGGCACACCATCGGGTCTCGATCACCGATGGCGCGATCGTGGCGGCCGCCACGCTGGCCGACCGCTACATCAACGACCGCTTCCTGCCGGACAAGGCGATCGACCTGATCGACGAGGCGGGTGCCCGGATGCGGATCCGTCGCATGACCGC
This sequence comes from Mycobacterium sp. Dal123C01, assembly GCF_052566995.1. NCBI lineage: Bacteria > Bacillati > Actinomycetota > Actinomycetes > Mycobacteriales > Mycobacteriaceae > Mycobacterium > Mycobacterium sp. Dal123C01. The sequence goes on from NZ_CP199580.1 coordinate 1,810,621, forward strand.
TCCGCCAGACCTGCGTGAGTTCGACGAGAAGATCGCGGACGCCCGCCGCGAGAAGGAATCGGCGATCGACGCCCAGGACTTCGAGAAGGCGGCCAGCCTGCGCGATCGCGAGAAGCAACTCGTTGGGCAACGCGCCGAGCGCGAAAAGCAGTGGCGTTCAGGTGATATGGACGTGGTCGCCGAGGTCGACGACGAGCAGATCGCCGAGGTGCTGGGTAACTGGACCGGTATCCCGGTGTTCAAGCTCACCGAGGCCGAGACAACTCGGTTGCTGCGCATGGAAGACGAGCTGCACAAGCGGATCATCGGCCAAGAGGACGCCGTTCGCGCCGTGTCGAAGGCGATCCGTCGTACCCGCGCCGGGCTGAAAGACCCCAAGCGCCCGTCGGGTTCGTTCATCTTCGCCGGGCCCTCCGGCGTCGGTAAGACCGAACTGTCCAAGGCGCTGGCCAACTTCCTGTTCGGCGACGACGACGCGCTCATCCAGATCGACATGGGCGAGTTCCACGACCGGTTCACCGCGTCGAGGCTGTTCGGTGCTCCCCCGGGATACGTCGGCTACGAGGAGGGCGGCCAGCTCACCGAGAAGGTGCGGCGCAAGCCGTTCTCGGTGGTGCTGTTCGATGAGATCGAGAAGGCACACCAGGAGATCTACAACAGCCTGTTGCAGGTGCTCGAGGATGGCCGGCTGACTGATGGTCAGGGCCGCACGGTGGACTTCAAGAACACGGTGCTGATCTTCACGTCCAACCTGGGCACCTCCGACATCTCCAAGCCGGTCGGCCTGGGCTTCACCCAAGGTGGCGGCGAGAACGACTACGAGCGGATGAAGCAGAAGGTCAACGACGAGCTGAAGAAACACTTCCGCCCGGAGTTCCTGAACCGCATCGACGAAGTCATCGTCTTCCACCAGCTGACCCGCGACGAGATCATCAAGATGGTCGACCTGATGATCACCCGGGTCGGCACTCAGCTCAAGGCCAAGGACATGGCGATGGAGCTGACCGACAAGGCCAAGTCATTGCTGGCCAGGCGCGGCTTCGACCCGGTGCTGGGTGCTCGCCCGCTGCGGCGCACCATCCAGCGCGAGATCGAGGACCAGCTCTCCGAGAAGATCCTCTTCGACGAGGTCGGACCCGGGCAAGTGGTCACCGTCGATGTGGACAACTGGGACGGCGAAGGTGCCGGCGAGGACGCGGTGTTCACGTTCACCGGAGCGCGCAAGCCGCCGGTCGAGCCGGACCTGGCGAAAGCCGGAGCGCACGCCGCCCCCGAAACACCGTAGTAGCACGACAGCGAGCGGGTGGTTAGTCTCTGAGCGGACTAACCACCCGCTTCGCTGTGCTGAGAGCAAAGGGGCTCGCCTGTGCTGATCGTCACGACCAATGACCTTCCGGGCTGGGAGATTCGACGCGTCTGCGGCGAGGTGTTCGGCCTGACGGTTCGCTCGCGCAATGCGTTTGCCCAATTCGGCGCCGGGCTGAAGTCGATGTTCGGCGGGGAGCTGGCCGGCATGACCAAGAATCTCGCCGAGAGCCGCAACGAGGCGATGGCGCGGCTGATCACCGAGGCGCGCACCCGCGGCGGCAACGCGATCGTCGCGATGCGGTTCGACACCACCGAGATCGGCGACGTGTGGACCGAGATTTGCGCTTACGGCACGGCCGTGGAGGCGGTGCCGGTCACCGATGCGGCGAAGTACACGGCCAGTCAGCTCGGCTACGGTGGCGCAGCCGCGCAGCATTGATCGTTTGACCAGTCGTGCAATCCGCTTAGACTGACGATTGTTGTCGATGGGTAACGGAATCCTGGTGGAATTCCAGAACGGTCGCGCCACTGCAGAAAGTCAGACCCGGAACCCGTCACCCAAGGCGGGACGCGTCATTCCCAGAAGGAGTTAACAGTGTCCAGTTCCGAGACGGCCGGCACACGCTCGGTTGATTTGTCGGCGGCGAGCGCCACACTCTGGTTGGCAGCAACCGCGTTCCTGGCGTTGTTGGCGATTTACTTCATCGGCGTCGATCAGGGCGCGGTATCGCTGTTCGGCAGCGACTCGCATGTGCACGAATTCGTGCACGATGCGCGCCATCTCCTCGGCTTCCCCTGCCACTGACCCGGCGTGGAAAAGCGTCTGATCGGACGCGGGCTGCTGGCGGGCGCTATTGGCGCGGTGCTGGCATTCATATTCGCCCGTGTGTATGCCGAACCCGTCATTGCCCGCGCGATCGCTTTTGAGGACGGCCGAACCGAGGCCGAGAATGCCCACGGTGTCCATGAGCATGGCATCGAGCTGTTTACTCGCGGCGTGCAGGCCAACGCCGGCCTGGGATTTGGTGTGCTGATTTTCGGTCTTGCCATGGGCGCACTGTTCGCCGTGCTGTTCTGCGTCGTCTATGCCCGCGCGGCGGGCCGCGCGGAAACCCTTGGACCACAACAACTTTCGTTACTGCTGGCGGCTACGGCCTTCGTGGCGGTGTACCTGGTTCCGTTCGTCAAATACCCGCCGAATCCCCCCGCTGTCGGCCAGTCCGACACGATCGGGGCACGCACCGGTTGGTATCTGGTGATGGTGCTGGCGTCGGTGGTGCTGGCGATCGCGGCGGTGTGGCTGACCCGGCGGCTGGCTGACCGATTCGGCGCATGGAATGCACGGCTGCTCGCAGCCGGGGGGTACCTGGTGACCGTCGCGGTGGTGATGGTGTTGCTACCGACGGTGGACGAGACGCCCGAACCGTTGCGCGACGCCTCGGGTGCGATCATCTATCCCGGCTTTCCCGCCGATGTCCTCTACGAATTCAGGTTGCTGTCGCTGGGCACGCAGCTGCTGCTGTGGGCGACGATCGGCGTGGTCTTTGCGACGCTCGCGGGGCGGTTGCTGGGGGAGCGCGCCGAGAGCGGACAGGTATCGAGCATCGCGGGGTGACGGAGGTCGTCCGGCTGACCTTGGTGTCGCACGCGATGACCGATGCGATGGCGGCCGCGCGTTTTCCCGCCGACGAGCCGCTCAACGAAACCGGCCGTCGACAGGTCGAAGTTGCTGCGGGCCTTGATATCCCGGGCCTCGGGTCACGGCATCTCGCCGGTCCCGAGCAACGGGCCCGCCAAACCGCAGAGCAGCTGGGCTTGCACGCCACCACCGAGCCGGGGTTGGCCGACCTTGACTGCGGGCACTGGCGCGGTCTGAAACTGAACGCCGTAGCCCCAGCGGACCTCGAGGTGTGGCTGACCGAACCGGCCCGGGCGCCGCACGGCGGGGAGTCCATCGTCGACCTCACCGAGCGGGTAGCCGGATGGTTGGCGTCGTTGATCGACGGGCCATCGCGAACTATTGCGGTGACGCATCCGGCGGTGATCCGGGCAGCGATTCTGCTGGCCCTCGACATTGCGCCGAAGTCGTTCTGGCGCATCGACATTGCACCGGTTGTCCTGACGACCTTGCATTACCGGAACGACTGCTGGACGCTGCGGCTGCAATGATTACTGCGGTGCGATCAGCGCGAACGCCTGTTTGGCGACCTGGAGCATCCAGCCGGTTACCTTCGGCCCGTGATCGCGGGGCCAGTTCAGCTGGAAGCTGACGACCCACGGTTGCTGCGTCTTGTCGACGGCATACCAGCTGAAGGTCAGATCACCCGGCAAGCCACCAGCTTTGGCGCCGATGTAGGGCCAAACGTTTCGGTCCAGCTGGATACCCGACACGGCGGACAGGATCTGCCTGATCGGTGCGGCCGCACCGACCGCGTCGGCCTGCAGAGCTGCGTGGACTCGGCAGATGTCCTGGGCGCTGCCGTACCACTCCGCTCCGTAAGCCGAGGCTGGGGTGTGGGCTCGGGTCGGATCAGGTTGGTAGGGAGCAGAATTCGCCTGCGCCAGCAGCTGGGCACGGACCTGCGGGTCTGCACTTTGCCACTGGCTGCGCAGATCCGGCTGGCCCCAGCCGATGGAGAACAGCTCGTACATCGTGGGGAAGGGAGTCATGCTGGCCGGATCGTGATGGCCGGCTGTGGCCAGCGCCTCTTCGATGGCGTGGGTTCCCATTCTTTCGATCAGCAGGTCGGTGGCCATGTTGTCGCTGTTGGCGATCATCTTCCCGGCTGCGCTGCGCACCGAAACGTGGTCGCCGGGAGCAAGTCCCAAGCCCGAAGAGCCCACCGCCTTGCTCTTTTCGGTGACGGTCAACTGATCGTCCCAGGACACCGTGTGGTTCTTCACGGCGCCCGCCAAGGCGTGCAGTACATACAGCTTGAAAATTGATGCCAGAGGGAGAGATTCGCCGGTATTGGTGCCCATCACCGGATCGCAGTGGCCGTCATCGACCTTGGCGACCTGATAGGAGTACCGCGCGCCGGTTTTGCTCAACGTCGCGTCGATGTCATGCCATGAGGTGATCGTCGGCGCCTGCGTTTCGACGTCGAATCGATCGACCCGCCCCATGTCGTCGGTGTGAATCCGGATGTCTTGGCGCGCGCCGTAGGAGGAGGTGAGGTGCAGCGTGGCAACGCTGGCGCTGATGTCCACCCCGTCCAGGGCGAAGGGACGATCCCACCAGAGCTCTTCCATCGTGGTCTCGACCGAGTCGACCTTGTCAGGCGCGGCAAGAGTGCGAACTCCGACCGGGCCGATCGGCCAGTCCGAGTTGAGCATGTCCACGGTCTGCTGGGCCCGCAGCCCGGGAGGCGTTCGGGTGTCGATCGCCCGGCCGGGGTTGGCCGCGTTCGCCTGTGGTGACGGCGACGGTGAGCAACCCGGCGCGAGAGTCGCAACCAGTGCGGCGGCCGCGGTGAGGGCCAGCAGGCGCTGCCGCGCGGGACGTCGGCTATTCAGCCGGCTTGTTCCCGGCAACGTCCATGACGACCTCGAATTCCAGCAGCGACGCGCCAGTCGCCACCGGGTTGGCACGCTGCCCGGCATGGGCTTCGACGGCGGGCCCACTCGCCCACGCCTGGAATGCTTCATCGGACTCCCAGTGTGTCACCACGAAATAGCGGTTCTCACCCTTGACCGGACGCAGCAGCTGAAAGCCGAGGAAGCCGGGTTGGTTATCCACCGCGTGTGCGCGGTGAGCGAACCGCTTCTCCAGTTCAGGGCCAGCGTCGGCGGGCACTTCGATTGCGTTGATCTTCACCACTGGCGGCATGTTCGCTAGGCTACCCCGCCCCCTGCCCTGTTCTGCTCCAGGGCGGGGCAGCCAAGATGGTGATATGCCCACCAATCTGCTGACCTGCCACGGCGGGCAAGGTGAGCCGTTGATACTGGTGCACGGCCTGATGGGCCGGGGTAGCACCTGGTCGCGTCAGCTGCCGTGGCTGACCCGGCTGGGCATCGTTTACACCTACGATGCGCCGTGGCACCGCGGCCGCGACGTGCAGGATCCGCACCCGATCAGCACCGAACGCTTCGTGGCAGATCTGGGCGAGGCGGTAGCCACGCTGGAGGCGCCGGTGCGGCTGGTGGGACATTCGATGGGTGCGCTGCACTCGTGGTGTCTGGCCGCCGAACGTCCCGATTTGGTTTCGGCGCTGGTGGTCGAGGACATGGCGCCGGACTTCCGTGGCCGCACCACCGGTCCCTGGGAGCCGTGGCTGCATGCACTGCCGGTCGAATTCGACACTGCCGAGCAGGTATTCAATGAATTCGGGCCGGTCGCCGGCCAGTATTTCCTGGATGCCTTCGACCGCACCGACACCGGCTGGCGGTTACACGGTCACACTTCGCGATGGATAGAGATCGCCGCCGAGTGGGGCACCCGGGACTACTGGGGGCAATGGCTGGCGGTTCGGGCGCCGGCGTTGCTGCTTGAGGCCGGCAACTCGGTCACCCCGCCGGGCCAGATACACGCGATGGAGAAAACCAGTTCTCCGACAACGTATTTGGTGATTCCCGAAGCCGGCCACCTGATCCACGACGACGCGCCACAGGTATACCGTCAAGCGGTTGAATCGTTTTTGGCGGCGACGCACGCCTGAGCATCGCCGTGAGGCTGCCCGCGGGTAAGTGCTCGGCGACCGCGTGTCGGCCTGCCCGCGAAGATCGCACCACAATCTGATAAATTCTTCAATTGTTCGAATATAGAAACGTTATAGTCTTCAGGAGATCAGTGTCGTGTCGGAGCCGTTGTACAAGGTCAAGGCGGAGTTCTTCAAGACGTTGGGACATCCGGCGCGGATCAGGATTCTGGAGCTTCTCGAGGTGGCGGACAAGTCGGTCGCTGAGCTGTTGCCCGAGGTCGGGCTGGAGTCGTCGAATCTGTCCCAGCAGCTAGGCGTTCTGCGCCGGGCCGGGGTGGTCGACGCGCAACGGGACGGCAACACGATGATCTACTCGATCGCCTCCCCGGATATCGCCGAACTGCTCATGGTGGCGCGCAAGGTTCTCACCGGGGTGCTCAGCGATCGCGTCGCGGTGTTGGAGGGCCTGCGCGCCGCCGGCGCGGAGTAGCGTCCATGAGCTGGATTCGCAAGGCGTTCCAGGTCGGTCGGATCGCGGAACCCGCGGCACCTGCACCGCAGCCGATGATGAAACCCCCCGCGGGAGTTCGTGGTTCGCTACAGATCCGGCACGTCGACGCGGGTTCGTGCAATGGGTGTGAGGTGGAGATCTCGGGCGCGTTCGGACCGGTGTATGACGCCGAGCGGTTCGGTGCGCGGCTGGTGGCCTCCCCGCGCCACGCAGACGCGCTGCTGGTGACCGGCGTCGTGACACGCAACATGGCCGGCCCGCTGCGCACCACGATCGACGCCACCCCGCGGCCGCGGCTGGTGATCGCCTGTGGGGACTGCGCTCTGAACCGCGGGGTGTTCACCGACGCCTACGGCGTGGTCGGCGCAGTGGGTGAGGTGGTGCCGGTCGATGTGGAAATCCCTGGGTGCCCGCCGACGCCGAGCCAGATCATCGCGGCGTTCAGAACGGTGACCGGCAAGTGACGACCACCCTGGCGGCCAGCGCGGTACCCACACCAAACCTAATGCCCCGCAGCGACTTCAGACCCGCCTTGGCGGGTGTGCTGACGGCGCTGCTCGGTGCCTGCGGGGTATGGGCGGGCGTGCTGGGGATGTGGGGTCCGAATTGCGCAGTACACATCGGGTGGTTACTTCCCCTGTCGGGGGTACAGCTGGGCCTCGATCCGCTGGGCGGGTTCTTTATGACGCTTTCGGGGGCGGTCGCGGTCGCGGTCGGGGTGTACACGATCGGGTATGCCCGGCGTGGGCATCTGGGTCGGGTCGCACTGGCCGTGTTGCCGATGTTTGTCGCGGCGATGCTGCTGGTACCCGCTGCGGGGTCGGTGACAACGTTTCTGTTGGCGTGGGAGTTGATGGCGGTCGCGTCGTTGGTGTTGGTACTGGCCGAGCACACCCGCGCGCAGGTTCGCTCCGCTGCATTGGTGTACGCGGTGATGACGCAATTGGGGTTCGTCGCGATCCTGGTCGGGCTGATGGTGTTGTCGGCGGCTGGTCGAGCGGACCGGTTTGCCGATTTGCACCGGATACCGCACGGTGCGTCCACCGCGGTATTTCTGTTGACGACGGCAGGGTTTGGGTCGAAGGCAGGGCTGGTGCCGCTGCACGCCTGGTTGCCGCGGGCCCACCCGGAGGCGCCCAGCCCGGTGTCGGCGCTGATGAGCGCGGCGATGGTCAACCTGGGGGTCTATGGCATCTGCCGTTTCGATCTGCAGCTACTCGGGCCGGGTCCGGCCTGGTGGGGGCTCACCTTGATGGTTGCCGGCGGAGTGTCGGCGCTCTATGGCGTGGTGCAGGCTTCGGTGGCCACGGATCTCAAACGGCTACTTGCCTATTCGACAACCGAGAACCTTGGGTTGATCACCCTGGCATTGGGAGCTGCGACCCTCTTCGCGGCCTCCGGCGCGTACGGGCCGGCGACGATCGCTGCGGCGGCGGCCATGTTGCATCTGATCGCGCACGCGGCGTTCAAAAGCCTGGGATTCCTGGCGGCCGGGTCGGTACAGGCCGCAACGGGGCTGCGTGACCTCGACCGGCTGGGTGGTCTGGCCCGCCGGATGCCGACAACCACCACCCTGTTCGGGGTGGCCGCACTGGGGGCGTGTGGCCTACCACTGGGCGCCGGGTTCGTCAGTGAGTGGTTACTGGTCCAGTCGCTGATCCATGCGGCTCCCGGGCGCGCCACCGTGCTCGCCTTGACCACTCCGCTGGCGGTAGGTGTGGTCGCGCTCACCACAGGCCTCGGGGTTGCGGCGATGGTCAAGGCATTCGGGATCGGATTCCTGGCGCGGCCGCGCTCCCACGAGGCCGCTGAGGCCCGCGAGGCAACGGGCAGCATGTTGGCCGGTATGGCGATTGCGGCGGCCGCCTGTCTGGTCTTGGCTGTGGCGCCCTCGGTTGTGGCACCCGCGCTGCGTCGGGCGATCGCCGCGCTACCCGCAGCCCGGACAGTGCAGTTCACCGATCTCGGCGCGGTGGTGCGGCTGCCCGGCCTGCAGGGGTCGATCGCACCCGGGGTGATCGCCGCTGGCGTTGGGGTGGCCGCGCTGGCCGCGGCCGCGCTGGCGCGTTGGAGCCGGCGGCGGCGTCCGGCACCCGCTGCATTGCCGCTATGGGCATGTGGCGCAGACGATCTCACCCCACGCATGCAGTACACGGCCACGTCGTTCGCCGAGCCGCTGCAAAGGGTCTTTGATGACATCCTGCGTCCCGACACCGATATCGAGGTCACGCACGCCGCCGAGTCGCAGTATCTGGTTGACAAGATCACCTACCGCACCAACATCACCGATGCGATCGAGGAACGCTTTTACACGCCGGTGATCCGGGTGGTGGCAGGCGCAGCCGGAATCGTGCGGCGCGCCCACACTGGCAGCGTGCACCTCTATCTGGCTTACGGTGCGGTCGGCGTGCTGATCGTGCTGGTGGTCGCCCGATGAACGTCTTGTCCTACGTCGCGGGAGCGGTGCAGATCGGCACCGTGATGTGCGGGGCGCCACTGGTGATCGGCCTTACCCGACAGGTGCGCGCCCGCTGGGAGGGCCGCGTTGGGGGCGGCGTCTTGCAGCCCTGGCGCGACATAGTCAAGCAGCTCGGCAAACAACAGATAACCCCGCTCGGCACAACGGTGGTGTTCGCGGCCGCGCCCGCCGTCGTCGCCGGATCGACATTGCTCATCGCGGCGATCGCACCGCTGGTAGCCACCGGATCTCCACTCGATGCCAGCGCTGACTTGTTCACGGTGGTCGGCCTATTGTTTGTGGGCACCGTCGCGTTGAGCCTGGCCGGCATCGATACTGGTACCTCCTTTGGCGGCATGGGCGCCAGCCGCGAGATCACGATCGCCGCGCTGGTCGAACCCACTATTTTGCTCGCGGTCTTCGCACTGTCCATTCCGGCGGGATCCGCCAATCTCGGTGCCCTGGTAGCGAATACCATCATCCACCCCGAGCAGGTGGTGTCGGTGGCCGCTGTGCTGGCGTTCGCCGCACTGGTGATCGTGATCGTCGCCGAGACCGGCCGGCTGCCAGTGGACAACCCGGCCACTCATCTCGAGCTGACGATGGTGCACGAGGCGATGGTCCTCGAATACTCCGGTCCGCGCCTGGCGCTAGTCGAGTGGGCGGCCGGCATGCGACTGACCGTGCTGCTGGCGCTGCTGGCAAACCTGTTCGCGCCGTGGGGCATCGCGGGCGGACAGCCCAGTGCGGTTGACATCGTCGTCGGCGTCGTAGCGGTGGTGGCCAAGGTCGCCGTGCTAGCGGGACTGCTCGCAACCGTGGAGGTTTTCTTCGCCAAACTGCGGCTGTTCCGGGTTCCCGAGCTGCTGGCCGGGTCATTTCTACTGGCGTTGCTCGCGGTCACTGTCGCGAACTTCTTCACGGTGTCGGCATGACACACAACACTTTCACGGTATTGGTCGATCTCGCCGCTGGCGGGCTGATCTTGGCTGCGGTATTCATCGTGTGGCGCCGCGACCTGGCCGCAATCATCCGCCTGCTGGCGTGGCAGGGCGCCGCATTGGCGGCCATCCCCATCCTGCGGGGAGTTTACGACGGCGACGGCGCGCTCATCGGTGTCGGTGTCGCCGTGCTGGTGTTGCGCGCGGCGGTACTGCCGCGGTTGCTGGCCCGTGCAGTCGGCGGCGAGCCGCGATCCCACCGCGAAGCGATCCCGCTGGTGAACACCGCCACCTCGCTGCTGATCACCGCCGCGCTGACGCTGGCCGCGTTCGCGGCCACTCGATCCTTGGTGAACCTGCAGCCGGCGGCCTCAACCAATGCGGTCCCGGCCGCTACCGCGGTGGTGCTGATCGCTTTGTTGGTGATGGTCACACGGCGGCACGCGGTATCACAGGCCGCAGGGTTTTTGATGCTGGACAACGGAATCGCCGCGACCGCGTTCCTGCTCACTGCCGGGGTGCCGCTGATCGTTGAACTCGGCGCCTCCCTAGACGTGCTGTTTGCACTCATCGTGATCGGCGTTCTGACCGGCCGCCTGTCTCGCACCTTCGGCGGCGCCGACCTGGACGCGTTGCAGGAGCTGCACGACTGATGACCGGCCTTCTGCTCGCCGCGATCCTCACGCCGATTGGTGCGTCGATCGCCACCCTGATTGTCGGGTGGCGCCGGGCGACCGGGACACTGATCGTGCTCTCAGCGGTGACGGTGCTCGGGTGTGGGGCGGCGCTGGGGCTGCGTGTCGGGTCGGGGACCCAGTTCGCGTTGGGCGGACTGCTGCGCGTTGACGCGCTCTCCGTCACCATGCTGATCGTCATCGGAATCGTTGCCACACTGGCCACCTGGGCCAGCATCGGATACCTCGATGCCGAACTTGCCCACGGTCACACCGACACACGCAGCGCCCGAGTGTATGGGTCGCTGACAGCAGCGTTCCTAGCCTCGATGGTTGTTGCGGTGTGCGCCAACAACATCGGCGTCATCTGGGTCGCGATCGAAGCCACCACGGTGATCACGGCTTTTCTGGTCGGACACCGCGGCACCCGCACAGCACTCGAAGCGACCTGGAAATACGTCGTGATCTGCTCGGTCGGCATAGCGATCGCTTTTCTGGGCACCGTGCTGCTGTACTACGCCGCCGAGCGCGCTGGTGCGCCGGCCGCCGCAGCCCTGAACCTGGACGTGCTGACGGCACACGCGGGCGGGTTGGATCCCGATACCGCTCGACTGGCGGGGGGGCTGTTGCTGATCGGCTATGGCGCCAAGGCCGGGCTGTTTCCGTTCCACACCTGGTTGGCCGACGCCCACAGCCAGGCCCCGGCACCCGTTTCGGCGCTGATGAGCGGGGTGCTGCTGTCGGTGGCCTTCTCGGTGCTGATCCGTATAAAACCGATCATCGACATCGCCTCTGGGCCCACCTTCATGCGATCGGGGCTGCTGGTGATCGGGCTGGCGACGCTGTTGATCGCAGCCCTGATGCTGACGGTCACACCCGACATAAAACGCATGCTCGCCTATTCGTCGATGGAGAACATGGGCCTGATCGCGATCGCCGCAGCCGCCGGAACCACGCTGGCGATCGCCGCGCTGCTGCTGCACGTGCTCGCTCACGGGATCGGCAAGACGGTCCTGTTCTTGGCGAGCGGTCAGCTACAGGCCGCGCACAACTCCACCGCGATCGCCGACGTCACCGCCGTGCTGCGCCGCTCCCGCCTAATTGGCGTATCGCTTGCCGTGGGGGTGATCGTTCTGCTCGGGCTGCCGCCCTTCGCGATGTTCGCCAGCGAGCTGGCCATCGTCCGTTCGCTCGCCAACGCCCGGCTGACCTGGGCCCTCGGCGCAGGCATGCTGCTGATCGCGGTTGCCTTCGCCGCGCTCGCGCGCAACTGGGGCCGCATCCTGCTAGGCGACTCTACGGGCACGCCAGCGATCGCCGTGCCGCGAACGGTGGCGGCGGCCCTGCTCCTCGGTGTCGCGGCATCGCTCGCCCTCGGCATCACCGCCGGCCCGCTTACTGATCTCTTCACCGCCGCAGCCAGCGATGTTGGGGCACTACCATGATACGTAATTCGGTGCAGCACAGGGTATCTCCGGATGGGCTGACCAGCATGGCAGAAGAATTGCTAGGCAATGGGTTTCGTCTACGCCTGGTGGCGGCCCACGACGACGACGATTCGTTCCGCGTCGTTTACCTGTTCCTCGCTGGCTGGCCTGATCGCCGCATCGAACTCGAATGCGTTGTTCCCAAAGATGATCTGATGGTCCCTTCACTGGCATATCTGTCATTTTCGGCTAGCCGATTCGAGCGCGAGATGGCAGACCTATTTGGGATCCGGCCCGTGGGTCATCCCAAAGTGCGACGGCTAGTGCGGCATGCTCACTGGCCCGAAGAGTGGTATCCGATGCGCAACAACGCCTCGCCCGCACCCGAATTCGAAGACAGCGGACACTTCCCATTCGTCACCGTTGAGGGGCCCGGGGTTTATGAGATCCCGGTCGGTCCCGTCCACGCCGGGCTGATCGAGCCCGGACATTTCCGCTTCTCCGTCGCAGGCGAAACCGTGCTGCGACTCAAGGCACGACTGTGGTTCGTGCATCGGGGTTTGGAGAAGCTCTTCCAGGGCCGGCAAGCCGACGGCGCAGTAGAACTGGCCGAACGCGTCAGCGGCGACACTTCCGTCGCACACGCGCTCGCCCACAGCCTCGCCGTCGAAGATGCCCTGGGAGTCGATCTTCCTGACGGGGTGCATCGGCTGCGTGCGCTGCTCGTCGAGCTCGAACGGCTCTACAATCACGTTACCGATTTGGGCGCGTTGGCCAACGACGTTGGGTTCTCCCTAGCCAACGCGCACGCTCAGCGCATTCGCGAACAACTGCTGCGGCTGAACGGGGCCGTAACCGGACATCGGCTGCTGCGCGGCGCCGTCCGTCCCGGCGCTGTCACGCTGAAGGCGCTGCCTGACACTACTCAGCTGCGATCCATTGCGGCCGATGTCGCCGAGGTCGCCGAACTGACCCTGCGCAACGCCGTGGTGTATGACCGGTTCGCCGGGACCGCCGTCCTCGCCGCAGAAGACGCTCACGCCCTGGGCTGCCTCGGCTATGTCGCGCGCGCCAGCGGCATACGCACCGACGCCCGACTCGAACACCCCGCCACCGCACTACCCGTCACCGAGATCGGCGCCGACGCGGGCGACGTGCTGGCCCGTTATACGGCGCGACGCGACGAATTCGCAGCGTCTACCGAGTTGGCAACTTATTTGATCGAATCACACACGGGCCCAATCGAATACGCCACGGTTCCACTATCACCGCACGCTGCCTGCAGCGGTATCGGCATCGTCGAAGGCTGGCGTGGCACCATCGTCCACCGCGTCGAAATCGACGCAGCCGATCGGATCACCCGCGCCAAAATCGTCGACCCATCCTGGTTCAACTGGCCGGCGCTGCCCGTCGCGATGGCCCACACCATCGTCCCCGACTTCCCGTTGGCTAACAAAAGCTTCAACCAGTCTTACGCCGGCAACGATCTCTGATCAACCAGCCCGCGCCTAGCCACCCTCGCCGGCCAACGCAAACAGGCCGTCCACGGTCCGGGTAATCAGACCGTCGGCGAGCAACGAGTCTAGCGCTCGGTCGCGTTGTCGAGTATCGGTCAGCCACGCCACGTCCAACTCCGCTCGGGTGACCGGAAAGTCGCTGAGGCGCAATACGTCCAGTAGTAATCCACGGACCTGGCGGTCGGTGCCCGCGTAGCTTTGAACGCGGCGTGCCGGGCCCTGCGCCGGGGGATAACCCGCATCCCGCCAGGCGCACTCGCTAAGTGGACACAATCCGCAACGCGGCGCGCGCGCAGTGCACACGATGGCACCCAGTTCCATCAAGGCCACCGAAAACTGGGGCGCCGTGCCATCTTTCGGTAGCAGTGCCGAGACATCGGCATGATCGCGAGTGATGGACGGGGAACCTGCGTCGGCCAGTCCATGCACGGCGCGGGCCACCACCCGGCGCACGTTGGTGTCGACGACTGGGACCGGCTGGCGGTAGGCGAAACATGCCACAGCCCGAGCCGTGTAGCTGCCGATACCCGGCAACTCGAGCAGGGTCTCAACGTCGTCGGGAACCACATCGCCGTGGTCACGTGCAATGACGGTGGCACACTCGTGCAGGCGCTTGGCCCGTCGCGGATAGCCCAGCTTGCCCCAGGCGCGCAGTACGTCGGCGGCGCTGGCCGCGGCGGTGGCCGAGGGGGTGGGCCAGCGGCGAACCCAGTCCGTCCAGATCGGCAGCACCCGGGCCACCGGCGTCTGTTGCAGCATGAATTCGCTGACCAGGACCTGCCATGCGCTGACGCCGGGTTCCCGCCAGGGCAGGTCGCGGCGCGATTGTGCGTACCACTCCAGAATTTCATCCGCCTGGATTTGCGGTTGGCTAGGCATTAACGCCGACCGCACAGCAGAATGTTTGCCATGCCCAACACCAGTCCGGTAACCGCATGGAAAGCACTCAAAGAGGGTAACGAGCGATTCGTCGCCGGCCAGCCGGTGCATCCCAGCCAGAGTGTCGCGCACCGGGCCAGCCTGGCGGCCGGCCAGAAGCCGACCGCGGTCATCTTCGGCTGCGCGGACAGCCGAGTGGCCGCCGAGCTCATCTTCGATCAGGGCCTCGGTGACGTGTTCGTGGTCCGCACCGCCGGGCAGGCCATCGATTCGGCAGTGCTGGGCTCCATCGAGTACGCGGTGACGGTCCTCGACGTCCCACTCGTCGTCGTTCTCGGCCATAACAGCTGCGGTGCCGTCAAGGCCGCCATCAGTGCGCTCGACGACGGTGCGATACCGGGCGGTTTCGTGCGGGATGTGGTGGAGCGCGTCGCGTCATCGATCCTGCTGGGGCGGCGCGACGGGCTCAGTCGTGTCGACGAGTTCGAGGACCGGCATGTGCAAGAGACGCTGGCACAGTTGCTGTCGCGTTCTAGTGCCATTTCAGAGCGGGTGTCAGCGGGCACGCTGGGGCTTGCGGGCATCACGTACAACCTCGCTGACGGGCGGGCGGTGTTGGTCGATCACATCGGCGACATAGGCGAATAGCACGGTCATTGGCCAGCTAACATCGCGACACGCCGGGTCGGATCGACCAAATCGGCGTGACCTGGGCTTACCGTGAGATCGTGCTGGATCTGGAACCGCGTGGCCCGCTACCCACGGAGATCTATTGGCGGCGCAGGGGGCTGGCCCTGGGCATCGCGGTCGTCGTGATCGGCATCGCTGTCGCCACCGTCATTGCCTTCATGGGCGGCAGCGCGGGCGCCAAGCCCGCCAATGTCAAAGCCGGCTCCGCTCAAAACACGCCGGCAGCGCCCCCGCCGCAGGTGCCACCCCCGCCGGGGCAGGAGGGCGCCATCCCGATGGCGCCGCCACAGCAGGGGCAAAACCCCGAGGCTCCGACGCCGACCGCGGCGGTGCAGCCGCCGCCAGTGCTGAAGGAGGGCGATGACTGCCCCGACTCGACGCTGGCCGTCAAGGGCTTGACGAACGCTCCCCAATACTTCATCGGTGACCAGCCGAAATTCACCATGATCGTCACCAACATCGGGCTGGTGGCCTGCAAGCGTGACGTCGGGGCGGCCGTGCTGGCCGCCTATGTGTATTCGCTGGACAACAAGCGGCTGTGGTCCAACCTGGACTGCGCGCCGTCCAACGAGACCCTGGTTAAGACGTTCACGCCGGGCGAACAGGTGACGACCGCGGTGACCTGGACCGGAATGGGATCCTCGCCGCATTGCCCGCTGCCGCGGCCGGCAATCGGGCCCGGTACCTACAACCTCGTCGTCCAGCTGGGCAATCTGCGCTCGCTTACGGTTCCGTTCATCCTGAACCTGCCGCCACCGCCGCCGGGGCCCGGGAACGGTCAGCCGGCGGTGCCGCAGCCCGAGTCGCCGCCGGGGGTTGGTCCCGGTCCTTCGCCCGCGGGGTAATCGGTCCCTTAGTTGAGCGGGTCGGCGATCGTCGACTCCGCGAGCTGTGACAGCCCTTCCCGCACATGGCGGGCCCACATAGAGCCGATGCCGTCGACCGATTGCAGGTCGTTGGCGCTGGCGGCCAGCAGGCCCTGCAGCGTCCCGAAGTTGCGGACCAGTAGATCCACGTGAGCGAATTGCAGCCGGGGGATTTCGGCCATCGCGCGGTAGCCACGCGGGCTCAGCGCCGAATCCTGCGCCTCGGTCGTCGTCGGATACCCGAAAACTTTTGCCAGCGAGGTGAAATCGAGCAGCTCGGTGTCCGACAGCGTGTCCAGCTCGTCGAGGGTCGCGGTCATCTGCGCGTCGGACAACGGCTCGGGGCTGGCGTGGTAGTCGCGCACGATCAATTCCCGGGCGATTTCGTTGCCGCCCAGCAGCTCCTCGAGCTGTAGCCGCAGCTGCCGCCCGTCGGTGCCCAGTTCGACGACGTCGTAGTCGATCACCAGCCCGATTCGCCGGACCAGCTCGTGTCGCTGTACCACGGTCATCACGTCACGCAGCGTCACGAAGTCTTCGATCTCCGCCCGTGACAGCAGCCTGCTGACCTCGTCGAGGCGGGTCTTGTACCGCTCCAGGGTCGCGATGGCCTGGTTTGCGCGCGACAGGATGGTCGCGGAATCGGCCAGTACGTGGCGCTCTCCGCCCACGTAGACGGTGACGATGTTCATCGAGTGGCTGACCGAGATCACCGGGTGGCCGGTCTGGATCGCGGCGCGTTCCGCCGAGCGGTGCCGGGTGCCCGACTCGTCGGTGGGTATCGACGGGTCGGGCACCAGCTGCACGTTGGCCCGCACGATGCGGCTGGCGTCGGTGGACAGCACGACAGCGCCGTCCATCTTGGCCAGCTCGCGCAGCCGCGTCGGGGCGTAGCGGACATCCAGAGCGAAGCCGCCGTCGCAGATGGCCTCGACGTTCTCGTCGTTTCCGAGCACGATCAGCGCGCCGGTACGGCCGCGCAGAATCCGCTCCAGGCCGTCCCGGAGCCCGGTGCCTGGTGCCAGGCGGGCGATCGTTTCACGCAGCGTCGGACGCGTCACAGCCTGTCATTCTGCTACGCCAGGGCCCGCGGCGTAGCAATGTCGAGCCGTTCGAGCCCACGGGGCCCGCTGCTGCGGTGGTCGGCGATGTCGATCATGTGCTCCAGCGCCGCGCCGATGGTGGGTGCGCTCAGTGCGCGCATGCCCCGCGGTACGGCCCCGCATCCGGGTGGAATTAGGGCGAGGGTGAAGCCCTGCCGGGCCGCTTCGGCCAGACGTCGATCCATCCCGCTGACCCGGCGCAGGTCGCCCGCCAGTCCGACCTCGCCGACCATCACCGCGGTGGTGGGCAGCGGCAGATCGGCCAGTGCCGAGGCCAGCGCGATCGCGACGGCGAGGTCCGAGGACGGATCGGTCAACCGCATGCCGCCCACGGTGGACAGGTAGATGTCGTTGGCGGCGAGGGGCAGCTTGGCGTGCTTTTCCAGCACGGCGGTGATCATCGCGGCGCGGGAGTGATCGATCCCGCTGACGGCGCGGCGCGGTGACCCGCCGTTCGGTGTGGCCAGCAACGCCTGGACTTCGCCGATCAGCGGGCGCTTGCCGTCCAGGGCGACGGTGATCGCGGTGCCGGCGACCGGGGTGGGCCGCTGATCCAAGAACAAGTTGGACGGGTCGGCGACGCCCTCAATTCCGTTGTCGTGCAACAAGAAACACCCGACTTCGTCGGCCCCGCCGAATCGGTTCTTGATGCCGCGGACCATCCGCAGCGAGCCGTTGCGGTCGCCCTCGAAATGCAGCACGACGTCGACGAGGTGTTCCAGCGAGCGTGGTCCGGCGATGGCCCCGTCCTTGGTGACGTGGCCGACGAGGATCAGCGCCACGTCATTGGCCTTGGCCGCGGCGGTCAGCGCGGCGGTAACCGCGCGCACCTGCGTGACCCCTCCGGCGACGCCGTCGGACTCGGAGCTGGACATCGTTTGCACCGAGTCGACAATTACCAGCGCGGGTTTGACCGTCGCGATGTGCTCAAGCACCGTGTGCACGTCGGACTCGGCGGCCAGGTAGACCTCGTCCGAGCCGCAGCCGATCCGGTCCGCGCGCAGCCTGATCTGGCCCGCGGACTCCTCACCGGAGATGTACAGCGCGCGCCGCCCGGCCTGCGCCCACAGGTGGGCGACCATGAGCAGCAACGTTGACTTACCGACGCCCGGGTCACCGGCCAGCAGCGTCACCGACCCGGGCACCACGCCGCCGCCGAGTACCCGGTCGAGCTCGTCGATGCCCGTCGCGCGGTGCTGGCTGACGTTGGGTTCGATGGAACTGATCGGAACGGCGCGCGACGCCGGGTTTACCGAGCGACGACCGCCGACCGCGCTGAGCGCGGCCACCACATCGACGGTGCCCCAGGTGCCACATTCCATGCAGCGGCCCACCCATTTGGCGGTGACGTGGTGGCATTCCGAGCAACGGTATTGCGAGCGCGCAGTTGCCACGTGATGACGGTATCCGGCGGGGGCGACAAGCCCCGCTGTGACACTCGTGCGGCGGAGGTGTTTAAGCCTCCGGCGGCGCCAGCCCGGCTGAAATCGGCACCAGCACGCTGGTCTGCCCGGCCTTCTCGAAGGTGAAGGTGAAGTTGTAGGAGAGGCCGTTGGTGATGGGCTTGGCCAAGCTGACCGTTGCCTTGGCCGCGCTGTTGGAGTTGAGCGGGCCCGGCGCCACCTTCTGGCCCTCGGGCGTACCGATGAACAGCATCCCGCTGGGGGGCAAGTGAGTGTCGCCGTTGACCGTCACGGTGCCGATGTCAGTGGTGATGCCCAGCAGCCGGTCCGCGACGTCCGGCGACTGATTCACGGCCACCAGCACCAAATCCACCGTTTTACCCGGCCGGAGGAAGTCACCGGTCTGCGTCGCCTGGATGCGGACGTCGCGCAGCGCCACGTTGTTGAACGAGACCTTGTTGCCGTTGACGGCGGGCTCCTGGGTGGCCATCTGCGAGATCTGCCCGGCGCCGCAACCGGTGAGCACGGCAGCGATAAGAGCGGCCATGCCGACGAGAGCGACCCGGGCGGGAAGGCGGACCGCGAGGCTGGTCTTGAAGCGGTTCACTCAATGCCTCCTGGGCTCGGTCAGGCTGGTTCGGGCCAACTCGCGGCACGATGACTGCGGCGTCAACCATGCAACTATGCACAGTAGTAGGAACGTTGTTCCAGCGGTAGCGCGGGGAGTAACACCAACCGCCAGACCAGCGCCGCAGCGGTCAAAGTGGGTCCACGCACAGGCCCGACCAGGGCATTGGTAAAGTGATTCACTGCACGTCTTCTTCCGTCTGTCAACCCCTAACCCGCGCGTGTTGTGCCCCTGACCTGCAACGTTGCTACGCGTGTGTTGGGCAGCCGTGTTAGAATGAAGTAACGAAAGGGGCTCGAATCAGATGATCTTCAAGGTCGGCGACACCGTTGTTTATCCACACCACGGTGCTGCGCTAGTCGAGGCGATTGAAACCCGCACCATCAAAGGGGAACAAAGGGAGTATCTCGTCTTGAAAGTGGCGCAGGGAGACCTGACCGTTCGAGTGCCCGCTGATAACGCCGAGTACGTGGGCGTGCGTGACGTCGTTGGCCAGGAAGGCCTCGACAAAGTTTTCCAGGTGCTGCGTGCACCGCACACCGAAGAGCCGACTAACTGGTCACGCCGCTACAAGGCCAACCTCGAAAAGCTCGCCTCCGGTGATGTCAACAAGGTGGCAGAGGTCGTCCGCGACCTGTGGCGGCGCGATCAGGAACGCGGCCTGTCCGCAGGTGAGAAGCGCATGCTGGCCAAGGCTCGGCAGATTCTGGTCGGCGAGTTGGCGCTCGCTGAAAGCACCGATGAGGCCAAGGCGGATATCATCCTCGACGAGGTTCTGGCCGCCGCTTCCTGAAGGACCTGAGCTCTGGTGGTCGGGGGCGCGGTTGTCGCAGTCGTCCCGGCCGCTGGGCTGGGGGAGCGGCTGCGTGCCGGTATCCCGAAAGCGTTCTGCGAACTCGACGGTCGCTCCCTGCTCGAATGGGCAATCGCGGGTCTGCTGAAGTCGGGGGTCGTTGATCATGTCGTGGCGGCGGTGCCCGTCGATCGCATCGACCAGGCCAAGCAAGTCCTAGGTAACCAAGCCACGGTCGTCGCCGGCGGTGCCGGGCGCACCGATTCGGTGGGCCTGGCTTTGTCTGCCCTGCCCGGTGATCCGGAGTTCGTGCTGGTGCATGACGCGGCGCGCGCGTTGACGCCGCCGGAGCTGATCGTGCGGGTGGTCGACGCGTTGCGGGCGGGGCACGCCGCAGTCGTACCCGCGCTGCCGCTGCATGACACCATCAAGGCCGTGGATGCCAACGGCGTGGTCCTGGGCACGCCGGACCGCGCCGGGCTGCGGGCGGTCCAGACTCCGCAAGGATTTGCCACCGACCTCCTGTTGCGCGCCTATCAGCGGGCCACCGGCGCCGGTTTCACCGACGACGCGTCTTTGGTCGAGCACGTCGGCGGCCAAGTCCAGGTGGTCGACGGCGACCCCTTGGCGTTCAAGATCACCACCCAGCTGGATCTGCTGCTGGCCCAAGCGATTGTGCGCCGGTGACCGAGCTACTTCCGCTTCCAAGGGTCGGTCTGGGTACCGATGTGCACCCGATCGAGCGCGGGCGGCCCTGCTGGGTGGTCGGGCTGCTGTTTCCCGACGCCGACGGCTGCGCCGGACACTCCGACGGCGACGTGGCCGCGCATGCGCTGTGCGATGCGGTGTTGTCGGCCGCCGGGCTGGGCGACATCGGTGGCGTATTCGGGGTCGACGATCCGCGATGGAAAGACGTCAGCGGCGCCGACATGCTGCGCCACGTCGTCGATTTGATATCGGAGCACGGCTACCGGGTCGGAAACGCCGCCGTCCAGGTGATCGGTAACCGGCCCAAGATCGGTCCACGCCGTGCCGAGGCGCAACAAGTGCTGTCGGATCTCCTGGGGGCACCGGTGTCGGTATCGGCGACCACCACCGACGGGCTGGGCCTGACCGGGCGGGGCGAGGGTTTGGCCGCAATCGCGACGGCCCTGGTCATCGCCCGCGGATAGCCCCGCGAGCTGCGGTCGGCCGATCTGAAGTAGCAGGTAAGCTGGCACGTCGTGACCGATCGCCCCCGTTTGCGGCTCCACGACACGGCAGCTGGTGCTGTACGTGATTTCGTTCCGCTGCGCGAGGGACACGTCTCCATCTACCTGTGTGGCGCCACCGTTCAGGGGCAGCCGCACATCGGGCACGTCCGCAGCGGCGTGGCTTTTGACATCCTGCGCCGCTGGCTGATGGCAAGCGGTTACGACGTCGCGTTCATCCGCAACGTGACCGACATCGACGACAAAATCCTCAACAAGGCCGCTGCCGCATGCCGGCCGTGGTGGGAGTGGGCGGCCACCTACGAGCGCGCGTTTACCGCGGCCTACGACGC
This sequence comes from Mycobacterium sp. Dal123C01, assembly GCF_052566995.1. Taxonomy (NCBI): domain Bacteria; kingdom Bacillati; phylum Actinomycetota; class Actinomycetes; order Mycobacteriales; family Mycobacteriaceae; genus Mycobacterium; species Mycobacterium sp. Dal123C01. The sequence goes on from NZ_CP199580.1 coordinate 1,832,002, forward strand.
GCTGGACGTCTTGCCGCCCTCGGCAGAGCCGCGAGCCACCGGGCATATCACCCAGATGGTCGAATTAATGGAACGCCTGATCGAAAATGGTCACGCGTATGCCAGCGGTGGCGACGTGTACTTCAACGTGTTGAGCTACCCCGAGTACGGCCAGCTGTCCGGCCACAAGATCGACGATGTCCATCAAGGCGAGGGCGTGGCCACCGGCAAGCGCGACGAACGCGACTTCACGATGTGGAAGGGCGCCAAGCCCGGCGAGCCGTCGTGGCCGACACCGTGGGGGCGGGGCCGGCCGGGCTGGCATCTGGAATGCTCGGCAATGGCGCGCACGTATCTGGGGACGGAATTCGATATCCATTGCGGTGGAATGGATTTGGTATTCCCGCATCACGAGAATGAAATCGCTCAGAGCCGCGCGGCCGGGGATGGGTTCGCCCGCTACTGGCTGCACAACGGCTGGGTGACGATGGGTGGCGAGAAGATGAGCAAGTCGCTGGGCAACGTGTTGTCCATCCCGGCGATGTTGCAGCGCGTCCGTCCGCCCGAACTGCGCTATTACCTCGGCAGCGCTCACTACCGCTCGATGCTCGAATTCTCCGATATCGCCCTGCAAGATGCGGTGAAAGCCTATGTCGGAGTGGAGGAATTCCTGCACCGCGTGCGGGTCCGGATCGGTTGCGTCGTGCCGGGCGAGTGGACGCCGCGATTCGCCGCGGCGCTCGACGACGATCTCGCGGTCCCGATCGCGCTGGCCGAGGTACATCACGCTCGCGCGGAGGGCAACCGAGCGCTCGACGCCGGCGACCATGAAGGTGCGTTGGCCAACGCCGGCGCGATCCGCGCGATGATGGGCATCCTGGGTTGCGACCCGCTTGACGAACGCTGGGAATCGCGCGACGAGACGTCGGCGGCACTCGCGGCCGTCGACGTGCTGGTACAGGCCGAACTGGAGAGTCGCAAGCACGCGCGCGAGGAGCGCAATTGGGCTCTCGCAGACCAGATCCGGGAGCGACTCAAGAATGCCGGCATCGAGGTCACCGATACCGCCGACGGGCCGCAGTGGGAGCTGCTGGCCGGTGACGAGAAGTAGATGGCCGGCAACTCGCGGCGCCAGGGGGCGATACGTAAATCCGGCAGCAAAAAGGGTCAGACGGTAGGGTCCGGTGGCCAGCGGCGCAGCGCGCTGGAGGGCCGCGGTGCCACGCCGCCCGCGCACATGCGCCCTAACCATCCCGCCGCCAAGCGGACCGCCAAGACGCGGCCACGCCGGCCGGCACGGGGACGAACTGACGAAACCGAAACGGTGCTCGGCCGCAACCCGGTGGTGGAATGCCTGCGTGCCGGCGTCCCCGCGACGGCGCTCTACGTCGCACTCGGTACCGAAGCCGACGAGCGTCTCACCGAATCAGTTTCCCGGGCAGCCGATTTGGGCATCGCGATCCTGGAAGTTCCGCGCTCCGACCTGGACAAGATGACCACCAACCATCTGCACCAGGGCATCGCGCTGCAGGTGCCGCCATACAACTACGCCCACCCCGACGACTTGCTCACGACTGCTCTGCAGACACCGCCGGCGTTGTTGGTCGCCTTGGACAATATTTCCGATCCCCGCAACCTCGGTGCGATCGTGCGTTCGGTCGCGGCCTTCGGCGGTCACGGCGTCCTGATACCGCAGCGCCGTTCGGCATCGGTGACGGCGGTGGCCTGGCGCACCAGCGCCGGGGCGGCGGCGCGTATTCCGGTCGCCCGGGCCACCAATCTCACCAGGGCACTGAAGAGTTGGGCTGATCGCGGGGTTCGGGTGGTCGGGTTGGATGCCGGTGGCGACACCGTACTCGACGACCTGGACGGCACCGACCCGATTGTTGTGGTCGTCGGATCCGAAGGCAAGGGGCTATCGCGGTTGGTGCGGGAGAACTGCGAACAGGTGGTATCGATACCGATGGCCGGTGATACCGAATCGCTGAATGCCTCGGTGGCTGCCGGGGTGGTGCTCGCCGAAATCACGCGCCAGCGCAGGAGTTAACCCGATTGCCCGGCCGGCTTACGCGCCTGGGTGCCGTGCTGGCCGCCGTCGCCTTGTTGGCGCAGCTGCCGACGCCCGCGGCGCAACCGCCCGGATTCGATCTGCAGGCCCACCGCGGCGGACGTGGTGAAACGACCGAGGAATCGCTGCGTGCATTCGCCAAATCACTCGAACTCGGAGTCAGCACACTGGAACTCGACATCGTGATCACCAAAGACGGACAACCTCTGGTGTGGCACGATCCGACGCTTGACGCGGAAAAGTGCGTCGACACCGGGCCCGCATCCGCCGGCGATCCGCAATACCCGTACGTCGGAAAGCTGGTACACGAGCTGACCCTGGCGCAGATCCACACCCTGGACTGCGGGCGCCTGCTCGCCGAATTTCCCCGTGCTGAAGTGGTGCGGAGCAACAAGATAGCGACCCTGCCGCAAGTCTTCGCGCTCGCCGATTCGTATCACGCCGGGGTGCGCTACAACATCGAAACCAAGGTGGAGGCCGACAAGCCAGACCGATCGGCCGAGCCCCAGCAGTTCGTCGACGTGATCCTGGCCGCGGTCCGGTCGGCGGGCAAGCTCGACCGCGTGGAGATTCAAAGCTTCGACTGGCGAACCCTGCCGATGGTGCACCAGGCCGAACCGTCGATCCCGCTGGTCGCCCTGTACAACGAGGAGACCTGGGTGCCGGATTCGCCGTGGCTGGCCGGCATCAACGCCATGACGGTGGGAGACCCGATGATCGGGGCGTTGATGGTGGGGGCGAACCTGGTCTCGCCCAGATACCAGCTGGTCACCGGTAACGCGTACGTTGACCATGCGCATGCGTTGGGGCTCAAGGTTATTCCGTGGACGGTCAATGACGTCGACGCCATGCATCAGCAAATCGGTTACGGCGTCGACGGCATCATCACCGACTATCCCGCGTTGCTGCGCGGCGTCCTGGCCGAACTCGGCATGCCGTTGCCGCCGGCCTACCAACGCGGTTAGAGACCCAGCAGCCGCGCAGATCCCCACAGCGCGACCACTGCCACCACCAGGGCCGGGGGCACGGTAAGCAGACCGAGGCGGGTGTACTCGCCGACGCCGGCCTCGACGTCATGCTGGCGAAGCACCCTCCGCCACAGCAGGTTTGACAATGAACCGACGTAGGTCAGGTTGGGCCCGATGTTGACCCCGATCAACACCGCCAGGATTGCGACCGGACCGCTGGGCGCGACCAATGGCAACAGCACCAGGGTTGCGGGCAGATTGTTGACGACGTTGGCCAGCACGGCGGCCACCGCGGCGATAGCCAGCAATGCGGGCAGCCCCGACCCGTGCGGCAGCACTGCGGACATCACGGTGTCCATTCCGTTCAGCGTGACCGCTTGCACCACGACGCCCAGCGCCAGCACGAACACCAGAAACGAAACCTGAGCCGAGCGCAGGATTTCGGCCACGGTGGTGTGCCGGTGGCGCAGGCTGCGCACCGCGAGCACCGCGGCGCCGGCCAGCGCGACCCATGCGGGGGCCACTCCCAGCGGTTCTGAGAGCGCGAACCCGGCCAGCGTCAGACCCACGACCACCAAGACGAACACCGGGGGCCGCGGCGCCGGCCCGAGTTGTTCCGGGTTCGGCACCACGCGCAGATCCCGGGCGAAAAAGCGACGGAAGACCAGATACAACGTGGTGACCGTGGCCAGCCACGGTAACGCCATCACGAGAGTGAACGTGGTGAACGAGAGGTTCGCGGTGTGAAACGCCAGCAGGTTGGTCAGGTTGGACACCGGAAGCAGCAGCGACGCGCCGTTGGCCAGGTGGGCCGTGGCGTAGGCGTAGGGGCGCACCGGAGTTCGCAGGCGGCGCACGGCGGCCAGCACCACCGGGGTCAGCAACACCACGGTGGCGTCCAGGCTCAGCACGGCGGTGATGCTGGCGGCGATGACGAACACGTGGCGCAGCAGGCCATGTGACCCGACGGGGGTTCGGGCGATCGCCGCGCCCGCGGCCTCGAACAGGCCTTCGTCGTCGCACAGCTTGGCCAGCACCAACACCGCTCCCAGGAACGCGACCACTCCCGACAACCCGGCGACCTGCTTGGCCGCCTGATGGACCGAGATCGCGCCGATCGCTATCACGATCAGGGCCGCCGGAACCGCCGCCACCGCCTCCGGCCAGCCCCGCGGGCGCGCGACCGCGAACCCGAGAACCACGGCAAGCAGCAACAGCGCAACGGTCAGTGCCAAAGTCTGGACCGCTTCACATCCACGGGTTCTCGCGCCGCCAGACCGTCGGCATGTGCAGCGCGACGCCGTCGCGGGCGGCCAGCTCGTCGAGAACACGGATGGACACGTCCAAGTCGTCGCCCGCATAGGGCAAGGCCCGCAACGGCTTTGACAAAGGGCGAAAGAAGTCGTCCCAGTGGATGAGGATCACCCGGCGCGCGCCCACCGCTTGCACGGTCTCGGCCCAGTAATCAAGCAGGTATGACCGGGGCTGCAAACCCAGCTGGCCGACGCTGAGGTAAACGGCATCCGCGCGCTGCCCGGACAACGCGCCTTTGACGAAGCCCGCGCTGCCCTGGATCAGCAGCCGTCGGTCCGACGGCAGGTGGTGGATCAGCGTCGACCACGCCTCCCCGCAGCGATAGGCCGACACCTTCACCGGCGGCACCAGTGGCGCGTCGATCACCCCGGGAAACCGGTCGGGCGGACAGTGGTGTGACTTCACGAGCGTTACATCGTAGGCGCCCAACCGAATTGGTTCGCCAGAGACCGCGACGACGAGACGATCCTCCGGCAGGCCGTATCCGCGCCCGGCGTTGGCCGCTGATTCGCCACCGACCAGCTGCGCGCCGGTGCGGTCGGCGACCAGTGCGGAATCCATCACATGGTCGACATGGGTGTGCACCGGGATGACGGCCGCCAGCCGCGACACCTTGGCCCGGGCCAGGCAGCCGTCCACGCGGGCCGGCGACGGCGACAGCTTGCCGGCCGCAACGCGCGCCAGGCCGGGGCGCGAGAAATAGCCGTCGGTCATCAACGCGGACGAACCGTCGTCGATCAGCAGTGTCGCCACGCCCATCCATGTCGCCGACAGTCCGTTGGCTTGCGCGGCAGGCACGTCGAAGCGGTCCGAATATCGCGCGATGTCGGGGCGACCGAGCTTCAGCCGCATCAGCAGAACGCCTTGATGTCGATGCCCGCGGCCTCGAGCCGATCGCGCACCGCGGTTGCGATCTGAACCGCGCCGGGCGAATCACCGTGCACACAAATCGATTCCACGCTGACATCGATCTGGGTGCCGTCGACCGCGGTGAGGCATCCGGAGGACACCATGGCCACCACCCGCTCCGCGATCGCCGCGGGGTCGCCCAGCACCGCACCCGGTTCGCGACGGGAGACCAGCTGGCCGTCGGGCCGGTAGGCGCGATCGGCGAAAGCCTCGGCCACCGTGGGTAGACCAAGACGCGCGGCCTCGTCGAAGAACACCGAACCCGCCATGCCCAAGACGGGCAGCGTGGCGTCCACCGCACGTACCGCCTCGGCGACTGCGGCGGCCTGCTCGCGGTTGGTCACGATCGTGTTATACAGCGCGCCATGGGGTTTGACGTACGAGACCGCCGATCCGGACGCGCCGGCGATCGCCTGCAAGGCGCCGATCTGGTACACCACGTCGGCAACGAGATCCTCGGCGGCGACGTCGATGAAGCGCCTGCCGAACCCGGCCAGGTCGCGATAGCTCACCTGCGCGCCGATCCGGACACCACGCTCGGCTGCGCTGCGGCACACCCGCAGCAGGCCGGCCGGATCGCCGGCGTGGAAACCGCACGCCACGTTCGCACTCGTGACGATCCGGAGCATCGCGTCGTCGTCACCGAGACGCCAGACGCCAAAGCCCTCGCCCAAGTCGGAGTTCAGGTCGATACCGGCCATCTGCCTAGCTTATTGCGGAACCTTGGCGAGGATCTGATCCAGGAGGCTGTTGACCGCCGGGTCGGTGTCTTTGTTGAGCAGGCAGACCCGCGCCTCGGCGACGACGGAACCCTGGACGGCCATCGCGTGCGAGCAGCCCTATCTGGGGTCTTCTTCTTGGCGCATCGACAATTCGATGCGCGACCCGCTGCCGCGCAAATCGTGGGTGAAGAAGTAGCTGTGATTGCCGTTCGAGGAGTGAAACCCGTACCGCCGCTGGGCGCATCGTTGCCAGTCCTGTCGCGCCCGCTGTAGCAACGCCTGGGCGTCGCCGGCGACGGTAAACGACGTGACGAGTTGGGTGACGTCGGCCGCCACCGCGTTGGGGGTGCTGAACTGGTTGCCCCGCATCGCGACATATCCGCTATTGGCGTAGATCGCCACGTCTCCCACCGAGCCGAGGCCCAGGCAGGTGCGATCGTCGACGATTTTCGAGGAATCCGACGTGCTGGTGGCGGTGCCGACCAAGGCCATGTTCGCTCCACCGGCAAGGGCGATGAGCTGGTCCTGACTCAGCAGCACGCCTTCGAGGACTGTCGTCGGTATCGCACGCGGTGCCGGGCTGGCCGTCGCGGTCGCCGGGATCGCGGGTTCGGCGCCCAGCGCCGTTCCGTCGACCGCCTTCGTGCACCCGGCCACCGCTGCCGTCAAGGCGCAGACGATCGGCGCGGCGAGTAAGGCGGTCGGCCATCGAGTTACCCGTTGCATCGCTTACTGCTTAGCCACTTTCGCCGCGATCTGGGACGCGATGTCGGTTGCCGACGAACCCACCAGGCTGTACGCGCACGTCACGACGTCGATGGCGACGTTGTTGCGGACGGTCAGAGCCCGCTGGCAGGTCCACCCGTCGCCACCCTCCTGGACCTCGGAGGTGCTGAGCATGCCGTTGTCCTTGGTGATGCCGGCAACCGTCCACACGGTGTCGGGCTGACCCGGAGCGACGTCGGAAAACCTGCGTTTCGAGCAGGTTGACCAGCTCTGCACCGAGGAGTCGTAGAACGCGTCGGCATCGTGCGCGGACGGATATGCGACGACGGCCTGAATCGCGTAATGGGTGCGCTTCTTGGAGTCGTCGACGCTGTCGTCAATCCGCTGGCCGCGCATCGCGGTCCACCCGGTGCCTGCGTAGACCTTCTCTTGGGCGGCCCCATCGATGGCCAGGCAGTTCTTGTCGCTGACGCCGGAGCTCCAATTCCACATGCCCTTGACGCTCAACCACACCTTCATCGATGTCGCACTCAGCGCGCCGTTGATCTGCTCCGCGCTGAGCAGCAACCCGTCCAGCGCCGATACCGCTACGGGATTCCGGCTCGGGGCCCCGGATTTGTCCGCGGGCACCGCCTTCCCGGTGACGTTGCTGGTGCAGCCGAGGGCGATGGTGGTCAACGCGGTCAGCACAAGGACGGCCATTTGCTGGCGCACCGTTGCCTCCCCCGCCCGTGGCCATTGCGTGCGACAAGCTTATGCGGTGGCCTCCCGGCGTCGTCCCAGCAGCCAGCAGAATAAATAGATCAGAAACGAGATCGTTGCGACGAAAACCGACACCGGGACACCGGGCGCCAGCGACAGCACGATGCCCCCGACCGCGGCGACCTCGGCGAAGATCACCGAGGCCACGATGGCCGCTCCCGGCGAGGCGACCACCCGCGCGGCCGCGGCCGCCGGTGTGATCAGCAACGACATCACCAGCAGCGCGCCGACGATCTGTACGGCCTGGGCGGCCACGATGCCGACCAGCGCGGCGAACACGATGCCCAGCGCCCGAACCGGCACCCCGCGGCCGGCCGCGACGTCGGGATCGACGGTGGCGAACAACAGCGGTCGATAGCAGGTCGCCAGAACGCCGATGACCAGCAGGCAGACCAGCGCCAGCGTCGCCAGTCCCGTGTAGCCCACCCCGACGATCTGGCCGGTGAGCAACGCGAAACTCGTCGTCGAGCGTCCCGGGTAGAGGTAGATGAACAGCACCGCGAGGCCCAATCCGAACGCCAGCACCACCCCGGTCACCGAATCGCGTTCCCGGGCCCGCTGACCGAGCACGCCGAACAGCGCGGCCGCCACGGCGCTGCCGATCAGCGCGCCCAAGCCGACCTGGAATCCAACAAGCAACGCGAACGCGGCGCCGGTCAGCGACAGTTCGCTGGATCCGTGCACGGCGAACGACATCTGGCGCATCACGATGAACGGGCCGATCAGCCCGGCCACCAGTCCCAGCAGGGCGGCCGCCAGCAGTGCCTGCTGGACGAAGTCATGGCCTAGCAACCCGGCGGTGATGTTGAACGAGAACAGATGATCCAGCACGTCGGAGAGCTGGTTGTTCATAACGCGAGCCCGCTGTCTTCGCCGACTACCACGTAGCGGTCGTTGACCTTCACCACCTGAATGTCGGCGCGGTACAGCGTCGACAGTGTTTCGGTGTTCATCACCTGCTCGACGGTGCCGACGCGGAACCGGCCGTCGACCAGATACAGCACCCGGTCGACGTATCGCAGGATCGTGTTGATCTCGTGAGTAACCACGATGACCGTGGTGTTGGCCTCCCGGCGGCGGCGGTCGATCAGCGCCGCGACCAGCTTGGCGTTGGCCGGGTCCAGGGCCAATAGCGGTTCGTCGCACAGCAGCAGCATCGGGTCGCTGGCCAGTGCCTGAGCGATGCGCATGCGCTGCAACTCGCCACCCGACATCAGCCCGACGCGGACATCGGCCAGCTGTTCGCCGTTGACCTGCGTGAGCGCCTGACGTACGGCCAGCTGGCGGCGGCCCCGCTCGGCGGACCGCAGCGTCATGCAGCCCCAGCGGTTGCCGTCGATGCCCAGCCGGACCAGGTCGCGCCCGACCAGCATCACGTCGCGGTCGATCGGGCGGTGTTGGGGCACATAGCCGATGTCCCCGCTGCCCGAGGTGACCTTTTTGCCGTCCACCAGGGCGGCGCCGGCGCTCAGCAGGAGCTGGCCGAGTAGCACCTTGAGCAGCGAGGTCTTGCCGGTGCCGTTGGGACCGAGCACCGCGATGAACTCACCGGGCGACACCGACAGGTCGAGGTCGTCCCACAGCACGCGGTCGCCGAAGGCCAGCCGGGCGCCGGTGAGCGAGACGGCGGGTGGCTGGTGATCGGCCGTCTCGACCGCTTGGTCAATTACGGGCACTGTTCCGGCTCGATCGCAACGCAGCTTCCAGCTGGCTGACCGTATTGCGCTGCCAACTCAGATAGTCCGTGCCATCGGGCACCGTCTCGGTCACCTGGGTCACCGGCACGCCCGCCTTTTGGGCCGCGTCCTGCAGGCCGCTGATCGCGGGCGTGGCCGTCTGCGGGTTGACCAGTAGCACCGCGACCTGGTGGCGTTTGATCAGGTCGAGGACATACGCCATGTCGGCCGGCGAGGGGTCGGTCCCGTTCTCGTTGGCTGACAGGAAACTTTCGGGAGTGCGATCCACCAGTCCCGTGGCCTTCAGCAGGTAGAACGCGACGGGCTCGGTCGCCACGACGGAGGTGTTGGGATACGTGTTGCCGATAGCACGTTCCGAAGCGCCGATCGCGTCGACGTCGCGGCCGAACCCGGCGGCGTTGGCCCGATAGTCGGCCGCGTCGGCCGCGTCGATGGCCGCGAGCCGGTCGGCGACGGTGTTGGCGACGGTCTTGGCGACGCCCAGGTCGTAGAAGACGTGCTCGTTGGGCGGATTCCCGTTGTCCGTGTGACCGGCGAACGAATACGCGTCCACCGATTTGATGTTCGGATGGCCGGTCAGCACCGCAGTGATCCAGGGGTCGTAACCACCGCCGTTGTAGATCACCAGCGCGGCGTCCATGACGGCAGCGGCGTCCGAGGCACTGGCCTGGTAGGTGTGCGGATCGATAGTGGCGCCGGACAGAATCGACTTGACGCTGACGTGTCGCCCCGCGACGGTGTGCGCAACGCTGCCCCACACATCGGTGGAGGCCACCACGCCGCCCCCTTGCTGGAGCGCAGAGCCGGCGACACCGCAGCCCGTGATCGCCGTCGCGCCGATCAGGCAAGCGGCCATGGCTGGCAGGAAGCCGGATAGCCGATGTCGCTCGTTGACTTGTGTCATTCGCATCCCATCAGCACCGCACGCAGGTGTGTTTTCCGGTGGCGGTCCCGCCCGCCGACTCACATACTAATGAAAATCGTTTCCATCAGAAAGTGGCAGATAGCGGCACCGTAGGCGTAGGCGACGACGCGCTGTAGCGTCACCGAACGTGAGTCCCACACCACGTCGGCGTGCGACTCTGGCGTCGTTGGCGGTCGAACTCAAGGTTTCGCGCACCACCGTCTCGAATGCCTTCAACCGGCCCGATCAGCTCTCCCCGGACCTCCGCGAACGCGTGCTCGCCACGGCCAAGCGGCTGGGCTACGCCGGCCCGGACCCGGTGGCGCGCTCGCTACGCACCCGCAAGGCGGGTGCGGTTGGTCTGTTGATGGCCGAGCCGCTGACCTATTTCTTCAGCGACCCGGCGGCGCGCGATTTCGTTACGGGAGTGGCGCAATCGTGCGAGGAGCGGGGGCAGGGCCTGCTGCTGGTCGCCGTCGGGCCCACCCGCAGCCCTGAGGACGGCGAGGCTGCGGTGCTTGCCGCCGGGGTGGACGGCTTCGTGGTGTATTCCGTCCGCGACGACGATCCCTACCTCGAGGTGGTGCTGCAGCGGCGTGTGCCCGTGGTGGTGGTCGACCAGCCCAGGGGCCTGTCCGGAGTGTCGCGGGTGGGCATTGACGACAGGGCGGCGATGCGCGAGCTCGCCGACTATGTGCTGGGGTTGGGGCATCGCGAGATCGGGCTGCTGACGATGCGGCTGGGGCAGGACCGCCGGCAAGACCTGGCGGACGCCGAGCGGCTGCGCTCGCAGACTTTCGACGTGCAGCGCGAACGCATCGCCGGCGTGTGGGATGCCATGCAGGCCGCCGGTGTGGACCCAGATTCGCTGACCGTGGTGGAAAGCTACGAGCACCTGCCGACGTCGGGTGGCGAGGCGGCCAAGGTGGCCCTAGAGGCCAATCCGCGGATCACCGCATTGATGTGTACCGCAGACATATTGGCGCTATCGGCGATGGATTACCTTCGGGCACACGGCATTTACGTGCCCGGTCAGATCAGCCTCACCGGATTCGACGGTGTGCCCGAGGCGATCAGCCGCGGCTTGACCACGGTGGCGCAGCCCAGCCTGGAGAAGGGCCACCGGGCCGGGGAGCTACTGCTGAACCCGCCACGGTCCGGCCTGCCGGTCGTGGAGCTGCTGGACACCGAGCTGATTCGGGGCCGCACCGCCGGTCCGCCGGTTTAGCTGGACGCTAGGTACTTTGCGCATCGCCGATCAGCAGCCGCACCGCCAGGTCCAGCCGCTTGCTGACGTCGGTCGCCGAGGCTCGCCGGGTGAGCCACGCCAATAGGTTCGACAACCACACGTCCGAGATCACCCGGGCGATGTGGTACTGGTCCTCGGTCGGTTCACCGTCGCTCATCGCGCGCGCGAACATGCTGTCGATCAGCTTTTCGACTTGGTCGACCTCGCTGGCCGCCGACGCGTCGGCGAAGACGTAGGCGCGCGTCATCGCCTCGGTCAGCAGCGGATTGCGCTGCATGGCCCGATTGAGCTTGCCGACCATGAAATTCAGCCGCTGGAACGGAGTGCCGCCGGCCACCGCGGAGCGGTCGGTTTTGGCGTCGATGCGGCCGAACTCGCGGCCCAGGGCCGAGACCAACAAGTGCACCTTCGACGGGAAATAGCGGTACAGCGTCCCGACCGCCACATCCGCTCGATCGGCCACCGCACGCATTTGAACTGCCTCGTAGCCGCCTTTGGACGCGATGGCCATGGTGGCGTCCAAAATGCGCTTGCGACGCTCCCGTTGTGCCTCCGAGCCAAGCTCGGACTCAGCCAGTACTGCCACGTTCAGGACCTCGCGTGGCTGCGAGTCTGAGACGTGGCCCGAGTTAGCGTTCGCTGGCGACATCTGACGGGTTGCTCCTCTTCCAGGCGGTTCGTTCGCAAACGATACGCAAGCCGAGTGTGAATTTCCCACCTCCGTCCCGCCGGGGCAGCGAGCTGTCCTGCTGTAATGGCGTTCGACTTGACGGTCGTTCGCTGGCACTATTAGAACACGTTCTAGTGGGCGGTAGCGCCCCTAATGGTCACGTTGAATCGAGCACGCGGAGGGCACCAGGTGGTAGCGACCGTCACCGACGAACAGTTCGCGGCACGTGAGTTGGTGCGCGATTGGGCGCGTAATAAAAGCTCCGGGCCTGGCGGGACCACTGCGATCCGCGCGATAGAGCAGGGCGAGGTCGATGCCTGGCGGCCGGTGTTCAGCCGTCTGGCCGACCTCGGCCTGTTCGGCGTAGCCATTTCCGAGGAGTCCGGTGGGGCCGGCGGCAGCATCGAGGATCTGTGCGCGATGGTCGAGGAGGCAGCCAAGGCGCTGGTGCCCGGCCCGATCGCCACCACCGCGCTGGCAACCCTGGTAGTCACCGATCCCGAACTGCTGTCCGCGCTCGCCACCGGTGAGCGCTTCGCCGGGCTGGCCCTCGAGGGGGACGTGCAGTTCGACAGCGACTCGGTGTCAGGCACCGTCGACTTCGTGCTGGGCGCTGCTGACGGCGCGGTGCTGCTGCTGCCGTCTGACGGGAAGTGGGTCCTGGTCGACACCGGCAGCGACGGCGTGCGGGTGGAGCCGTTGCAGGCCGCCGACTTTTCCCGGCCGTTGGCGCGCGTGGTGCTGACGTCGGCGCCGGCCACCCCGATCGCCGAGTCGCGGGAACGGGTCGAGGAATTGGCCGCGACCCTGCTGGCCGCCGAAGCGGCCGGCATCACGCGCTGGTGCCTGGATACCGCGGTCGACTACGCCAAAGTGCGCGAGCAGTTCGGCAAGCCGATCGGCAGCTTTCAAGCGATCAAGCATCTGTGTGCCGAGATGCTCTGCCGCGCCGAGCAAGCCGAGGTGGCCGCCGCCGATGCCGCTCGGGCCGCAGCGGATGCCGACGCCGACCAGTTCTCCATCGCCGCGGCCCTGGCCGCCAGCGTTGGCATCGCCGTTGCGAAGGCCAACGCCAAAGACTGCATCCAGGTGCTCGGCGGCATCGGCTGCACCTGGGAGCACGACGCGCATCTGTACCTGCGGCGGGTGCACAGTATCGGCCGGTTCCTGGGTGGCGCCGAGCGCTGGTTGCGCCGCATCACCGCACTGACGCAGGACGGCGTGCGCCGCCGCCTGAGCATCGACCTCACCGAGGTCGAGAGCCAGCGAGCCGAGATCGCCGCGGCCGTCGCGGAGGTGGCCGCGCTGTCCGTCGAAAAGCGGCAGGTGGGACTGGCCGAGGCGGGCCTGCAGGCACCGCACTGGCCGAAGCCGTACGGACGCGCGGCGTCCCCGGCCGAGCAGCTGCTGATCGACCAGGAGCTGGCCGCGGCCGGAGTGGAGCGACCCGACCTGGTGATTGGCTGGTGGGCGGCGCCGACCATCCTCGAGCACGGCACGCCAGAGCAGATCGAGCGTTTCGTGCCGGCCACGCTGCGTGGCGAATTCCTTTGGTGCCAGCTGTTTTCCGAGCCGGGAGCGGGCTCGGACCTGGCGTCGCTGCGCACCAAGGCGGTGCGTGGTGACGGCGGCTGGCTGCTGACCGGGCAGAAGGTATGGACCTCCGCGGCGCACAAGGCGCGCTGGGGCGTGTGCCTGGCGCGTACCGATCCCGAGGCCCCGAAACACAAGGGCATCACCTACTTTCTGCTGGACATGAAATCGACCGGCATCGACATCCGGCCGCTGCGGGAGATCACCGGCGACTCGCTTTTCAACGAGGTGTTCCTGGACAACGTGTTCGTCCCCGACGAGATGGTGGTCGGCACGGTGAACGACGGTTGGCGGCTGGCCCGCACCACCTTGGCGAACGAACGCATCGCGATGGCGAGCGGGACGGCGCTGGGCAACCCGATGGAAGAGCTGCTGAAGTTGCTCGCGCCGATGGACCTCGACGCCGCCGAACAGGACCGGCTCGGGCGGCTGATCATCTTGGCCCAGACCGGCGCCCTGCTGGACCAGCGCATCGCCCAACTCGCCGTGGGTGGCCAGGACCCCGGTGCTCAATCCAGCGTTCGCAAACTCATCGGCGTCCGCTACCGGCAGGCGCTGGCTGAATTCACGATGGACGTCGCCGAGGGCGGCGGCCTGGTTGACCGCCGGGCGGACAACGACCGAGCGGTATTCGACTTCCTCAACACGCGCTGTCTCACGATCGCGGGCGGCACCGAACAGATCCTGCTGACCGTGGCCGCCGAGCGGCTCCTCGGATTGCCTCGCTAGCTCGCTACCGGCTCGACGGAACTCGACGCGCTAGGAGAACGTCGTCTGCGCGCAGGTGCTCGGCGAGGTGATGTTGACCCCGGAGTAGACCACCTGAATGTGGGTGCACACGATGACGTTGACGTCGGTCTTGGGCTGGCCCGTGCCCCAGTCGGTGGAGTCGATGCGCCCGGTCGTCTGGTACTTGTCCGGCGGTCCCTCGCCGAAGTAGACCGTGGTGATCTCGTCGGTCCCCATCGATTTCATGACCCGCTCGTACTGACCGTTCGCGTGCGCGTCCAGGTAGGCCATCCGGTTCGACGACCGGATCTCGCTGGTCTGGCGCGCCCACAGGCCGGGCGGGAAACCGGTCACACCGTCGGGCGTGCGCATGTCGGCGCCGGCGACGAAGTCGCAGTGGCCATCGGATTTGAAGCAGTTGAGGAACATATGCGTCTCGAGCTGGTTGGGTCCGTCCAGCGGGATGAGGGTGGTGGCGGTATTGCTGGCCGCCCCCGCCAATGGCGTGGGCAGGAATGCCAGCAGGAGTCCGACAGCTGCCAAGCCCGTTATCGGCCGCCTCATCGGAGCTTCCTTCCGTCGAACCCTCGAGGGTGAACTTAACTCCGCGACTATTCGTCGTAGGTGACTTCTACCGAATCAGATTCCGGGTGAGATTGACAGGCCAGAATTAGCCCTTCATCGAGATCCTGTTGCTCGAGCACGTCATTGACTTCCATGTTCACTTTGCCGCTGCGCAGGGTGCAGGCACACGCGCCGCAGTGGCCCTCACGGCACGAGAACGGTGCATCCAAACCCTTGGCGAGCAGGACGTCGAGCAGCTTGGCGCTGCGCGGCCATGACACGGTGTGGGTCTCGCCGTCCAGCTGCACCACGGCGGTGGCCGGCGGCTGGTCGCCCTCGTCGGTGTCCTCGATCGTCACCGCCGCGAACGGATCCGAGTCCAGCGACTTGAACACCTCGATATGCACCTGTGGCGCAGGCACTCTCAGCGTCTCGAGAGCCCGGCGAGCCGCGTCCATGAACGGGCCGGGCCCACAGATGAACGCGTGCCGATCGGTGAACGGCGTGGCCAGCGTCGCCAGCGCCGCGGTGCTCGGCAGCCCCTGCACTGATTCCAGCCAGTGCACCACCGTGAGCCGGTCGGGATACTTGGCGGCCAGCTCCCGCAGGCTGTCGGCGAAGATCACCGAGCGGTCGTCGCGGTTGGCATAGACCAGGGTGACCTGCCCGCTGCCTTCGGAGAGCGCCGACTTGCAGATCGACATGATCGGGGTGATCCCGCTACCAGCGGCCAGCAGCAGAAAGTTGTCGTCGAGGGTCTTGGGTACGAAATTGCCCGACGGAGCCAGCACGTGGATCCGCATGCCCTTGTGAGCGTGGTCGCACAGCCAGTTGGATGCGTATCCGTCGACGGTCCGTTTCACCGTGACAGTGAGCGCATCATCCGTGAACGGCGAGCTGCACAACGAATAGCAGCGAGCGACCGAACCGGTGCGGTCGCTGGGCACACGCAACGTCAGGAACTGACCCGGCGCATAGCGCAGCCGCTGCGGCGGAATCTCGGGGTCGCCCGACTCGTCCGGCACGGCGAACACCAATGAGCGTGCATCGTCGGTCTCGTCGACGACCTCGGCGATCTGCAGTTCCAGGACATGGTCGCCGAGCGGCTCGTCGGGTGCTTGGTCCAGATCCGCTTCCGTCAAGACCCGCCCCTCCCTTTCTGACAACTAGAACATGTTACAGAAAACCCGATTCATATCGCTACCAGGCGCAGGAATACCCTGCTCGACACAAATCGGAACGTGTTCTAGTCTGCTGTGTAAGTCCACTGAGTAAATCTGGCCCAGGAGGCAAAGGTAAGTGACGTCCATTCAACAGCGTGATGCGCAGTCGGTGTTGGCTGGGATCGACGATCTGCTCCCGAAGATTCGGGAGCGCGCTCAGGCGACAGAGGACCTGCGCCGGCTGCCCGATGAGA
The DNA here is from genome assembly GCF_052566995.1 of Mycobacterium sp. Dal123C01. Lineage (NCBI taxonomy): Bacteria > Bacillati > Actinomycetota > Actinomycetes > Mycobacteriales > Mycobacteriaceae > Mycobacterium > Mycobacterium sp. Dal123C01. The sequence continues at coordinate 1,848,273 of NZ_CP199580.1, forward strand.
CCGTTGCCGAGCTCGACGAGGTCGGCTTCTTCACCCTGCTGCAGCCCGAGCAGTGGGGTGGCCTGCAATGCGATCCCGCGCTGTTCTACGAGGCGGTTCGCCGCATCGCCAGCGCGTGTGGTTCCACCGGCTGGGTGAGCTCGATCATCGGCGTGCACAACTGGCACCTGGCGCTGTTCGACCAGCAGGCACAGGAAGAGGTCTGGGGCGAGGACCCCAAGACCCGAGTCTCGTCGTCGTATGCCCCGATGGGCGCGGGCGTGGTGACCGACGGGGGCTACCTGGTCAACGGATCGTGGAACTGGTCCTCGGGCTGCGATCACGCCACCTGGGCGTTCCTCGGCGGACCCGTCATCAAGGACGGCCGGCCCGTCGACTTCGGCAGCTTCCTGATCCCGCGCAGCGAGTACCGCATCGACGACGTGTGGCATGTCGTCGGCCTGCGCGGCACCGGCAGCAACACCGTCGTCGTCAAGGATGTCTTCGTGCCGCGGCACCGCTTCCTGTCCTACAAGGCGATGAACGACGGCACCGCGGGCGGGTACCAGAACAACACCGCGGCGGTCTACAAAATGCCTTGGGGCACAATGCATCCCACTACCATTTCGGCCCCGATTGTCGGAATGGCCTACGGCGCCTACGACGCACACGTCGAGCATCAGGGCAAGCGGGTGCGCGCCGCATTCGCCGGTGAGAAGGCCAAGGACGACCCCTTCGCCAAGGTTCGCATCGCGGAGGCGGCCAGCGACATCGACGCGGCGTGGCGCCAGCTGAGCGGCAACGTCGCCGACGAGTTCGCGCTGTTGTCCGCCGGCAAGGAGATTCCGTTCGACCTGCGCACCCGCGCCCGCCGCGATCAGGTGCGCGCCACCGGGCGTGCGATCTCTTCGATCGACCGGTTATTCGAGGCATCCGGGGCCACGGCCCTGGGCAACGACCAACCGGTGCAACGGTTCTGGCGCGATGCGCACGCCGGCCGGGTGCATGCGGCCAACGATCCGGAGCGGGCCTACCAGATCTTCGGGAACAACGAGTTCGGGTTGCCTCCCGGCGACACCATGGTCTAGCGCATGACTGAAACCCAGTCCAAGACCGAAGAATTGACATTCGAGTCCACCTCGCGCTTCGCAGACGTGGACGTGGACGGGCCGCTGAAGCTGCACTACCACGAGGCCGGCGTGGGCAACGAGCAGACGGTGGTGCTGCTGCACGGCGGCGGTCCCGGGGCGGCGAGCTGGACGAACTTCTCGCGCAATATCCCGGTGCTGGCAGAGCAGTTCCACGTCCTGGCCGTCGACCAGCCCGGGTACGGTCTCTCCGACAAGCGCGCCGAGCACGGGCAGTTCAACCACTACGCGGCGCGGGCGCTCAAGGGCCTCTTCGACCAGCTGGGCTTGGGACGTGTTCCGCTGGTGGGTAATTCGCTGGGTGGTGGCACCGCGGTCCGGTTCGCGCTCGACTACCCGGACAAAGCCGGACGCCTGGTGCTGATGGGGCCCGGCGGGGTGAGCGTCAACCTGTTCGCCCCCGACCCGACCGAGGGTGTCAAGCGGTTGGGCAAGTTCTCCGCCGCGCCCACCCGGGAGAATCTCGAGGCGTTCCTGCGGGTGATGGTCTACGACCAGAAACTGATCACCCCGGAGTTGGTCGAGCAGCGCTTCGCCTTGGCCAGCACACCGGAATCGCTGACGGCCACCCGGGCGATGGGAATGTCGTTCGCGGGAGCGGATTTCGAGCTCGGCATGATGTGGCGCGAGGTGCACCGGCTGCGCCAGCCGGTGCTGCTGATCTGGGGCCGCGAGGACCGGGTCAATCCGCTGGACGGTGCACTGGTCGCACTGAAAACCATTCCGCGTGCACAGCTCCACGTTTTCGGGCAATGTGGGCACTGGGCGCAGGTCGAGAAGTTCGACGAGTTCAACAAGCTCACCATCGATTTCCTGGGAGGCGCAGGATGAGCATTCGCTCTCTGGGCTATCTACGCATCGAGGCCACCGACATGGCGGCCTGGCGCGACTACGGCCTGAAAGTCCTCGGCATGGTCGAAGGCAAGGGCAGCACCGAAGGTGCGCTGTACCTGCGGATGGACGATTTCCCGGCCCGGCTGGTCATCGTCCCCGGCGAGCACGACCGACTCATCGAAGCCGGCTGGGAATGCGCGAATGCCGCGGGCCTGCAAGACATCCGGAGCCGGCTCGATGTCGAGGGCACGCCATACAAGGAGGCCACCGCCGCCGAACTGGCCGATCGACGGGTCGACGAGATGATCCGGTTCTCCGATCCGTCCGGTAACGGCCTGGAGGTCTTCCACGGCGCCGCCCTGGAGCACCGCCGGGTGGTCAGCCCGTACGGGCACAAGTTCGTCACTGCAGAGCAGGGCCTGGGACACGTGGTGTTGACGACCCGCGACGACGAAGAGACGTTGCACTTCTACCGGGATGTACTGGACTTCAAGCTGCGTGACTCGATGCGGCTGCCGCCGCAAGTCGTGGGCCGGCCCGCTGACGGAGCGCCGGCCTGGCTGCGGTTCTTGGGCTGCAACCCGCGCCACCACAGCCTCGCCTTCATGCCCGGACAGACCCCCAGCGGCATCGTGCACCTGATGATGGAAGTCGGGAATGCCGACGACGTCGGGCTGTGCCTGGACCGGGCGCTGCGGCGCAAGGTGCCGATGTCGGCGACGCTGGGCCGCCACGTCAACGACCTGATGCTGTCCTTTTACATGAAGACACCCAGCGGGTTCGACGTCGAATTCGGTTGCGAGGGCAGGACAGTCGAAGACCACGATTGGATTGCGCGGGAAAGCACCGCCATCAGCCTGTGGGGTCACGACTTCAGCGTCGGCTTCAAGGGTTGATTCGAGGCTGACCATGACTGCCGCGCCGATCGATCCGCGCACGTTCCGCGGCGTGCTGGGTCAGTTCTGCACCGGGATCACGATCATCACCACCGTGCACGACGACGTCCCGGTCGGGTTTGCCTGCCAGTCGTTCGCGGCGCTGTCGCTGGACCCGCCGCTGGTGCTGTTCTGCCCGACCAAGGTGTCGCGATCGTGGCAGGCTATCGAGGCCAGCGGCCGGTTCTGCGTCAATATGCTGACCGAGGGCCAGAAGGACGTCTCAGCCCGATTCGGCTCCAAAGAACCCGATAAGTTCGCCGGGATCGATTGGCACCCTTCGCAACTCGGTTCGCCCATCATCGACGGCTCGCTTGCCCACATCGACTGCACGGTGGCATCCGTACACGACGGCGGCGATCACTTCGTGGTGTTCGGCGCGGTGCAGTCGCTGTCGGAGGCACCCAAGATCAAGCCGCGGCCGCTGCTGTTTTATCGCGGTGATTACACCGGGATCGAACCGGACAAGACGACGCCGGCCCAGTGGCGCGACGACCTGGAGGCGTTCCTCACCACCACGACAGAGGACACCTGGCTTTAGCGGACACTTGACGCTAGGGCTTTCGACGAAACGTAGCGCCACTGCGGAACATCAAGGGGGAACGTTCCGCAGTGACGCTACGAAGAACTGGCCCAGCGTTAGCGGGGCGTCCCCCGATAGGTCTCCTGTCGCACGGCTTCCGCATCGGTCCGCGCTTCAGCTGACTCGGCCGACCATGCCTCATCATCGCGGTCCCGTCCAGGTTCCCCGGTCTTGCGGTCCTGCTTGCCGGTCTTCGGGTCGATGCTGTCGGCGTGGTCCCACCGCTCCTGAAGTTGCTCGCGCGACGCCGCCGCGTCGCTTTGGTGCTTATCCGCATGCTCCTGCAGCCTGGCGGCTTCGGCAGCTTTGACCTCGGCCTCGGCTTGTGCGGCACGTGCTTTAGCGGCGGTTTCCTGGGCAAGCGCTTCACGGCGTTCGAGCCGGGCCGACTCCAGCTTGGCCTGCCCACGGATCTCTTCGGCCTGCCGGTGGCGACGGCGATTCCTGACAGTGCTGAGCGCCACGATCAGGCCGGCGATCAACAGAACTGCTACTACTACGGCGATCACAATCCATACGGTGTTGGTGCTCATGCCCACACGGGTCCCCGTATTCGACACAAATAAAACAAGGCGGATCCCGCGCCACTTCCAGCAGGCTTTTAGTGAGCGTAGGTGGTCTCGGTGTTGGCGTCTTGGAACATCTCCGAGACGATCAGCCACGATCCATCCTGTTGACGCTGTAAGGCACGTAACGAGAAGTTGTCGCGGTCCAGCGTGCCGCCGCCGACCAGCCCCTGACCCTTGACCTGCAGGTGCGCGGAGACCAGCACCACTTCCGGGGTCAGCACCCGGAAACTGGTCTCCGGCGGACCGGCAAACTCGCCGCGTCTGAAATTCTCGTCGGCGAACAGGCCGCGCAAGTGCGCCACGATGTCATCGCGGCCGCGCTTGACCGTGCCGAAGGCGTTGACGAAGTCGGCGTCGCCGGAGTACACCCCCAGCAGGGGCTCGGCGTCACGCTCGTTAAACGCCTTCAGCAGCGTCAGCAGCGTCTTGCCGATCGCTTCCTGATCCGCCTGTGGCAGCTGGGAGAAGTCGGCCACTACAGGAAATCCAGTGCCTCGACCGTCGCGATCGGGCCTTCATGTGTCGGCCGGTTCGCGCCACCGATGACATAGACCGTGTTGCCTACCGTGGCCACCACCTCGGCGTGCCGCGGCGTGGGCATCGGAGGCAACGTGCTCCACTTCCCTTCGGAGATGTCGTACATCTCAATGACGTTGAGCACCCGGGTCGGCTCTTCGCCACCGACCGCCAGAATCCGGCCGTCAATGTAGGTGGCGCCGAAGCTTCCCCGTGGCGTCGGCATGCCGACCAACTTGGTCCATTGCCCTGATTGCGGGTCGAACCGCTCGAGCGCGGCGGAGTTCTTGTCCGAGGACAGGAACCGCCCGCCAACCGTGTACACGTAGGTGCCATCGGAGACCGCGGCGAGGTGCTCGCGCGGGGTGGGCATGTCCGCGGCGTCCTTCCATGAACTGCCGTCGAAGACCTCGGTCTGCGGGACGAGTTGCTTGGCGTTCTGGCCGCCGACCGCGACGAGCTTGTCACCCACCACCGCCGCCGCCAGCGCCGCGCGAGCGTGCGTGAGTGGTGGTAGCTCCGCCCAATTGCCGCCGCGCAGGGCGAACACCTTGTTAGACCCGCTGGCGATGTTGTCGCTCGCGCCGCCGAGCACGACCACCTCACCCCGGTAGGTCGCCGCCGCCGCATGGTGCAGCGGGACGGGCAGCGGCGGCCCGGTCTCCCAGGCTCCGGTCTTCGGGTCGAAACTCTCGACCGTCTGCAGGGCGACGCCGTTTTGCAGCCCGCCCATGATCCAGATCTTGTTGTTGAGCACTGCCCACGCCATCATCAGCCGGGCGGTGGGTGCGTCCGGCAGGGAACGCCATTGGGCGGCCGGCTGAATCTTGCGGGCCGGCAGTTTTAGCGCTTCCGCCGTCGACACCGCCTGGTTATCGCCGATGGCGGTCGATCCGCCGATCGCATATACGGACTTCTCGACCGCCGCGACCGCCATGCCGTGCCGCGGGGTCGTCATGTCGGGCAGACCGGACCACGTTTTGCTCATCAGATCGAACACCGAAACGCTCTTGAGGACTTGCCCTCCGGAAATGCCGCCGACGGCTACCAGCCGGCCATCGGTGATGGCGACGCCAAGATCACTGCGCGCCTGGGGAAGTGCGGGCAACGTCGTCCAGGTCTTCGCGACGGGGTCATACGCCTCGACGTTGACCTGGTCGGAATCTCCGGTGGTGCCGCCCACCGTGTAGACGAGCTTTCCGTCCGACGCCGCCGCCAGCTGCTGGCGCGGCGTGGGTATCGGAGCGCCGAGGCTCCAGGACGTGCCGTCGAAGACCTCGGTGGTGTTCAGCAGCGTGCCGTTGGCGTCGACACCTCCCGTGACGACCAGGCGGTCGCCCACGACCGCGGCCCCCGCCGCCGCGCGTGGCTGCAGGAGATGGGGCACCTCCACCCAGTGGCTGTTGACAACTCGCCAAACCTGGTCGGTCGCAACGTTTTTACCGCCAACGGACTTCCAGCCACCGAGCACAACGGGGTTTCCCTGCCAGTTGACCGCCATTGCGTCCTGCACGGCAACGGGTAGATCGTCGCCGCCTTTCCAACTGTCGATGACGGGGTCGTAACCCTCTTGCAGTGCCGTGACAGCGCCGTCGCTGCGAATCCCGCCGAAGACCCAGATGGTGCCGTCGACCTGCGTCGTCGCCGCCGCAACGCGCGACACGCGATCGTTCGTGATCGGCTTCCACACGACCGGCGCCTGGGTCGGCGGCGGGCTCGCGACCGGCTTCTGGTTGTTGTCGGGTTTCAGCCCGAAGTAGAGACCGCCGACGACCAACAGCACGACTAGGACGGCGGCGCCGGCGACCATCGCAACGCGATTGCGCTTCTTGCCCGGGTCCGCGAACCACTCCCGCATCTTCACCAAGAACGGCTTTCGCCAGGAAGGCGGGACCGAACCGGAGGACGCCGGTTGCCCGGGACTGCCCGGCGGGTTGATTCCGGAGCCACCGCTCGCCGGTGTCGGTGTCGAAGCACCCACGTACGCTTGGGTTTCCGCGCTGTGGGCGCCCCGCAAGATATTCGCCGCTTCGGAGAACTCGTCCGGATCCGGCGGCTCGGGCTGCAGGCGCGGGGAAGCGCCGCCGATGATGTCGCTCATCGGCCTGGTGGGGCCGGGGTCCGCGGCCGGCCGGGCTGATCCCGGAACGGTCGACGTAGTCCCATCCGGCGCCGGCGCCGGCGCGACCGCCTCGCCCGGAGCGACCGAAGACTCAGCGACGTTGGGCTGCTTGTTCAGCGTGCTTCCCGATTCGGGTCCGGTGCTGGTGATTGCCATCGAATCGGGCCGTAAACCGTTGAGGCGCTGCGCGGATTGCAATTCGCGGCCGAACTCCGCCGCGGACACCGGCCGCTCCGCCGGATCGATAGCCATCGCATGCTCGACCGCGGCGCACACCGCCTCCGGGATTCCTTCCGGGCGCATGTCCGGGATCCGCGTCGTGCTGATGCGCAGGTACTGCGCGACGAGATCCTCGTCGTTCTTGCGTTCGTGCGCAGCCCCGCCCGCAATCAGCGCATAGATCGTGGCGCCCAGTGAATAGAGATCGGAAGCGACCGTCGCTGGTTTACCGGTCATGACCTCCGGTGCAGTGTAATCGATTGTGCCGGAGAAGAATCCGGTCGCAGTCTCGTAACCGCCTTCGATGTGGGCGATCCCGAAATCGCTCAGCTGCGGTTCACCGTAATCGCTGACGAGCACGTTGGCAGGCTTGATATCGCGGTGCAAGGTACCGCTTCGGTGCGCGGTTTCCAGCGCCCCACAAAGCTTTACGGCGATACGTAACGCCTCGGGCCAGGCGGTTGGCCCTTCTCGGCGCAACCGGACCGCCAGGGAATCCGAGGCCATGTACGGCATCACGATGTAGGGCCGGCCGTTGTCGGTCACGCCGACGCGCAGGATGTTGACGATGTTCGGATGCCCCGAGAGCCCACCCATCGCATAGCCTTCGCGCAGAAAACGTTCCCGGCTCCCTTCGTCGATATGCGACGGCAGCACCTTGATCGCGACGTTGCGCCCGAGCGCCGTTTCGTAGGCGCAATAGATCACCCCGGCGCCGCCCCTGGCTACTTGGCGTGCGTCCTCGAATCCAGCGGCGCCCAACTCCGCGATGATGCCGCCCGACGCGTCTTTGGCGGACCCGTCACCCATATTCTTGGCGCTCAACTTCCCCGCGATTGTCGAATTCGCGAGCTCAAGAGTATCGCTCGGCAACTCCCCGGGGACACGATTCGGTCATGATCAATCCGGCGGTAATCGACAGCGGCCCCGTGCGTGCCGCCTCTGAACGCGCGAAACGACCAGACAATGACGGCCCGAACGGCCGTACTAACGGAAATCGAGGTCGCCGACCGTTGCCGGGACCTCGCCGTGGCGCGGGGTCGGCATCGGGGCGATTTTGATCGAAACACCTTCTGATGTCTTGGGTTTCCTGCGGGTTGACCCTCGGCCACAATGAACCTATGACACTGGATCTGACTGGGTACTTCGAGCGCATCAACTATGGGGGTGCCGTCGAGCCGACCCAGGATGTGCTGCAGGATCTGATGACCGCTCACACGCAAGCCATCCCGTTCGAGAACCTCGATCCGGTGATGGGTGTGCCGGTCGACGACCTGAGCCCAGACGCCCTGATCGACAAACTGGTTCATCGGCGCCGGGGTGGCTACTGCTACGAGCAAAACGGGCTGATGGGCTACGTGCTGGCCGAAGTCGGCTTTCGGGTGCGCCGATTGGCGGGGCGAGTGATCTGGATGGTGGCGCCCGACGCCCCATCGCCGGCGCAGACCCACACGGTTTTGGCAGTGACGTTCCCCGGCTCGCAGGGGTCCTACCTTGTTGACGTCGGTTTCGGCGGCCAGACCCTGACCTCTCCTATTCGCTTCGAAATCGGCAACGCCCAGCCAACGACGCATGAGCCCTATCGGCTGCAGGACCACGGTGACGGCCTGGTGCTGCAGGCCCAGGTCCGGGGTGAGTGGCAGTCGCTGTACGAATTCGGCACCGAAACCCGGCCGCAGATCGATCTGAAGGTGGGGAGTTGGTACGTGTCGACAAACCCCGCCTCGCAATTCGTCACCGGCCTGATGGTTGCATTGGTCAGCGACGACACCAGGCTCAACCTGTCCGGCCGCAACCTGGCCATCCATCGCGACGGGGGGACCGAAAAGATCGTTCTTGACGATGCGGCCGCGGTCGTCGACGCCCTCAGGGACCGGTTTGGAATCAATATCGACGATGTCGGCGAGCGCGGCCAGCTCGAAGCACGCATCGACAGTATTCTCGGCAATTGAGCGCCTAAATCGGGTGCAAAAATACCGGTCTGACAAATCGATCCGGGACCGTTCCGGCAGCGCTACCAGGCCGCGAGCGGTGGCAAATGGGCCAATAGTCGCCCGATCGTGATCTCCGCCATAGCGAACCAGTGCGGCAAATACCACACGCGCGGATTAATCTGTCCTACCGTGAGTCGGAATCTGTGTTTGGACGTCGTCGTGCCCACCGCGGGCGATGCGGACCCTTTCGCTTCCGACTCTGGTCCGATCCTCGCGCCCGAGGGTTTGACGTTAATCTCATATTTTGACCACAACCGGGCCGAGCACGGCGACAGCCCGGCATACCGCTTCCTTGACTACTCGCAGGAACCGGACGGGCGGCCGGTAGTGCTCACCTGGAACCAGTTGTGGACCCGGGTCTGCGCGATCGGCGCCCGGGTGCGGCAGGTCACCCAGCCGGGGGATCGGGTGGCGATCCTCGCGCCGCAGGGCCTCGACTACGTGGCGGCATTCTTCGGTGCTGTCCATGCGGGCGCTATCGCGGTTCCGCTGTTTGCGCCGACCATGTCCGGGCATACCGAGCGGCTGGCGGCGGTAGTGGCCGACGCCCGCCCTGCCGTGGTGTTGACGACGACCGCCGTTGCGGAGTCGGTTCGAACGTTTATTCGGACGCTGGCGCCAAACGAGCGCCCGCGGATGATCGCGGTGGACGCGGTACCGGACACACTCGGTTCGATGTTCACCGGCGCGACCCTCGACACCGACGACATCGCTTACTTGCAGTACACCTCGGGCTCGACGCGGTCACCGGCCGGTGTGGAGATCACCCATCGGTCCGTCTATACGAACGCGATGCAGATGGTCGCGACCGGTGGGCTAGACGTCGACGTCCGGTCGGTGAGCTGGCTACCCCTGTACCACGACATGGGCTTGATGATGATCATGTTCACGGCGTTCTTCGGGGCCCAGGTCACGCTCATGGATCCGATGGCGTTTCTTCGCCGCCCTTACCGCTGGATCAAGCAATTGGGCATCGAGTCGACCTACGGCCGTACCTTCGCCGCGGCGCCGAACTTTGCCTTCGAATTGACGGCCGAGCGGGGCTTGCCTCCGGCGGGCGAGGCGCTCGACCTCAGCAACGTTGTCTGCCTGCTCAACGGATCCGAGCCCGTCACGATGTCGGCGATCGAGAAGTTCACCAACGCGTTCGCTCCCCACGGTCTGCCCGCGAACGCGATCAAGCCGTCCTACGGGATGGCCGAAGCGACGCTGTCGGTGGCCAGCATCTCTCAGGACGCCACGGCGAGCGCCATCTTCCTCGACCGTGAACAGCTCGGCGCGGGCCGCGCGGTGATCGTCGCACCCGAGGTGGCGGGCGCGGTCGCCCAGGTGTCGTGCGGGCAGCCGATCCCCGATCAGTGGCTGGTCATCGCCGACCCGGACGGTGCCGAGGTGCCCGACGGCACCGTGGGCGAAATCTGGTTGCAAGGCAACAACATCGGTCGCGGGTACTTCGGGCGCGACGACGAGACACGACGCGTGTTCGGCAACAAGCTGCAGTCCCGGCTCGACCCCGGCAGCCACGCCGAGGGCACCGCCGACAACGGTTGCTGGCTGGCGACCGGTGATCTCGGTGTCTACGTCGACGGCGAGCTGTACCTAACCGGCCGGATCAAGGACTTGATCATCATCGATGGTCGCAACCATTACCCGCATGACATCGAAACCACGGTCAGCGAATCCTCGCGCGCCGTCCGCAGCGGCTATGTCGCGGCCTTTTCCGTGCCGGCCGCTGCACTCGACTCGCCGGCCGGTAACGCCGGTGAGCAGGTTGTTGTCATGGCCGAGCGTGCGGCGGGAGCGGGCCGCACCGAGCGAGAGCAGGTCATCGAGACCGTGCGCGCCGCGATCTCACGCCATCACCACATCCGGGTCGCCGACGTGCTGCTCGTGGCCGCCGGCACCATCCCCCGCACGACGAGCGGGAAACTCGCCCGCAGTGCCTGCCGGGCCGAGTACCTCGCGGGCAAGTTCAACCGCTGACCGACAGCCACGGCCCCATTCGGCGCAGGGCTTCTTCGATGTCGCTCGTCGGTCCGGCGAACGACAGCCGGACAAACCTGTTGCCTCGCGCGGTGTCGAAGTCGATACCGGGAGCAATCGCAATACCGGTGTCGACCAACAACTTTGAGCAGAATGCCAGCGAGTCGTTGGTGAAGTCCGAGACGTCGGCGTAGACGTAGAACGCACCGTCGGTGGGTGCCAGCCGGTCGATGCCGATTCCGCGCAGCCCGTCGAGCAGCAGCGAGCGGTTGACCGTGTAGTGGGTCAGGTTGCCGTCTGCTTCTGCGGTTGCCTCCGGGGTGAAGGCGGCCACCGCGGCGACCTGCGACAGGACGGGCGGGCAGATGGTGAAGTTGCCGGTCAGACAGTCCACCGCGCGGCGCAGCTCGGGCGGCACCAGCAGCCAGCCCAGCCGCCAGCCGGTCATCGCGTAATACTTGGAAAAGCTGTTGACCACCACCGCATTTCGCGATGTCTGCCAGGCGCAGCTGGTCTGCGGGGCTCCTTCGTATACCAGCCCGTGGTAGACCTCATCACTGATCAGCCGTGCTCCGGCGGCGTCGCACCAGGATGCGATCGCCGCGAGTTCCCCGGGGGGTATGACGGTTCCGGTGGGGTTGGCCGGGCTGGCGACGACGACGCCCCGCACCGGTGGGTCGAGTTCGGCGAGCATCTGCGCGGTGGGCTGGAATCGGGTCTCCGGACCGCATGGGATCTCCACCACCTCACATCCCAACGCCGACAGGATGTTTCGATAGCACGGGTAGCCGGGGCTGGCCAGCGCCACCCGATCCCCGACGTCAAAGCACGCCAGAAATGCCAGCAGAAACCCACCAGAGGAGCCCGTGGTGACCACCACCGCGTCGGGCTCGACGGAGATACCATGCAGGCGTTGGTAATTCGCCGCGATAGCGGCACGTAGCTCGGGAATACCCAAGGCCACGGTGTAGCCCAGCTCGTTGACGTGCAGCGCGGCCGCCGCGGCCGCACGAACCGGTTCGGGAGCGCCCACGCTGGGCTGGCCCGCCGACAGGTTCACCAGATCGCCGTGGCTGCGTTGGCGCTCCGCGGCGGCCAGCCAGACATCCATCACATGGAATGGTGGGATGCCGGCGCGCAATGCCACGGAGGCGTTCACGACGTCTTAAGCACCTCGGATTCCAGTTGGCGCAGCAGCTCTCGCGGCGAGCCGAGCAGTTGGGCGCTGCCATGCGCGCGTTTGAAATACAAGTGCATGTCGTGTTCCCAGGTAATTGCGATACCCCCGTGCAGCTGGATGCCCTCGCTCGTCACCGTCGAGAGCACCTCACTGGCAGCCAGCCGGGCGATTGCGGCGTTGGTGGGAGTGGGGTCGTTGCATGCGTCGGAGACTACGGCCCGGGCCGCGGCGATCGCGACATACAGATCGGCCATCCGATGTTTGAGTGCCTGGAAGCTACCAATCGGCCTGCCGAACTGCACTCGGTTCTTGGCGTATTCGACGGTCAGTTCCAGACAGCGTTCTGCGGCCCCGATTTGCTCGGCCGCCAGCAGGATGGCCGCGGTATCGGCGAGGCCGGGGTCGGGGCCCAGCGTGACGGTGTCCTCGGGCTGGACTCGGGCCAGCCGGCGGGTGGGGTCCATCGTGACCACGGGCTGCGCGCTGAACCGCGTCCACCTGCTCAGTTGGCCATCAGCCACGGCAACGACGACGTCGGCGATGTCGCCGTTGACCACATAGTCGGCATCGAGGACCAGCGCCCCGATCGAGGTGCCCGCCGCCAGGGATTCCAGCGTTTCGGCGTCCGGCTCAGGTGCGGCCAGCAGCGCCAGCTGCGTCAACGTCGTGCCCAGCAGTGGGGAGGGTACCAAGGCGCGACCAAGCTCCTGCAGAACTGTTGCGGCGTCGGCTAATTCACCGCCGGCCCCACCCAGTTCCTCGGGTATCACCAGGGCGGCGGCGCCGACCTGCTCGCACAGCAGCTGCCACAGTGCTTCGTCGTAGCCGCGCTCGGATTCCATGGCCGCGCGGACCGCCGCCGGATTGGCGTGCTTGGCGACCAGCGCCGCGACGGTTTCCCGTAGCAGCTCCCGTTCTTCACTCACAATGCCTCCAACACTCGGCGCCGGTGCGCCTCGGGCGTACCCCAGGCCGATCGCAAAGCTTGTACCCGCAGCAGCCATAGTGACAGGTCGTGTTCCTGGGTGAAGCCGATTGCACCGTGGGTCTGCAACGCCGAGCGGGCAGCCAGCAGAGCGGCGTCGGCCGCAGCTGCTTTGGCGGCGCTCACGTCGCGCTCGGCAGCCCTGGTGTCGTCGGCCAGCGCCAGCGCGGCGCCGTATACCAGCGGGCGAGCCAATTCGATCGCGATGTGCACGTCGGCCAGCTTGTGCTTGATCGCCTGATACGAGCCGATGACCCGGCCGAACTGCGTGCGCTGCTTGGCGTAGTCGACGGTGTCATTCAGCAGCGCCTCGGCGATGCCGACCAGCTGCGCGGCGGTGGCCAGTGCCCCGAACTCAAAGGCGCGCTTGGTATCTGCCTGCCAGGTCTCGCCGGTTGTCGTCACGTCGTACAGCCGCCGGCTGGGGTCGACGGACCGGTGGCACTCACCCGCGATTGCCTCGCTGACGCCCTCGTCGGTGGCCAGCAGCACCAGTCCGGCAGCTTCGGCGTCAACCGCGCGCGGAGTGTGCGGCGGCAACGCGACAGTGGCGATCAGCTCACCGGACGACAACTCGGCGCTGCGTTCGTCCCCGGCGAGCAAAACCGGTGCCACGGCAATGGATTCGGCGACCGGGCCGGGCACACACCAGCGCCCTAGGCGTTCAAGCGCGACCACCAGATCCACCGGGTGGGCTTCCAGGCCGTCGAATTTCTCCGGCACCGCCAGTGCGGTGACGCCGAGGTTGGCCAGCTGCTCCCAGACCTTGCGGCCGGGCGCGATGTCGCCGGCGGACCAAGCCCGCAGCGCGCCGGGCAGGTCGGCCGCGCTCAGTGCCGCGTCGATACTGGCCGCGAAGTCGCGCTGCTGTTCGTCGAGCGCAAATTTCACTTCTTGCCTCCCGACTTTTCGCGCGGCAGGCCCAGCAGCCGCTCGGAGATGATATTGCGCTGAATTTCGTTGGTACCAGCATAGATCGGGCCGCCCAGCGCGAACAGCAAGCCCTCGGTCCACGGGCCGGCAAGCTCCCCGTCGGCGCCCCGGATGTCGAGTGCGGTCTGATGGATCGTCACGTCGAGGTCCGACCAGAACACCTTGGTCACCGACGATTCGGCGCCCAGCTCGCCGCCGGCGGCCAGCCGGGTGACCGTGCCGAAGGTCTGCAGCCGGTAGGCCTGGGATTTGATCCAGGCATCGGCAACGCGATCGGCGAATTCGGTGGGCGAGCCGTTGTCTTTCCACAGCTGGACCAGCCGTTCGGCGGCCGCGACGAAGCGGGCCGGGCTGCGCAGTGACATCCCGCGCTCGTTGCTCGACGTGCTCATGGCCGCGCGCCAGCCGTCGTTCGGGGTACCGATGACGTCCTCGTCGGGCACGAAGACGTCGTCGAGGAAGATCTCACCGAAGCCGGTGTCCCCGCCCAGCTGCACGATTGGGCGCACGGTGACGCCCTTGGCCGACAGGTCGAACATGAAGTACGTCAACCCGTTGTGCCGCTCAGCTGCGGGGTCGGAGCGGAACAGTCCGAAGCCCATCTCGGCGAACGGCGCCCGCGAGCTCCAGATCTTCTGCCCGTTCAGCAGCCAGCCGCCTTCGGTCTGGGTTGCGGTGGACCGCAGCGACGCCAGGTCGCTGCCCGACTCGGGCTCCGACCAGGCCTGCGCCCAGATCTGTTCGCCGCTAGCCATTTTGGGCAGTATCCGGTCCAGCTGCTCATCGGTGCCATGCGCGAACAGCGTCGGCGCCAGCATCGAGAGGCCGTTGGCGCTGGCCCGGCCCGGTGCTCCGGCGCGGAAGTATTCCTCTTCGAACACCACCCAGTGCAGCAGCGGCGCGTCGCGGCCCCCGTATTTCTTCGGCCAGTTGATCACCGACAGGCCCGCGTCGAACAACACCTTGTCCCAATGGCGATGTTGGGCAAAGCCTTCCGCGTTGTCATAAGACTCCGTCGGGATCGACTCGGCGTTGGCCGACAGGAAATCCCGCACTTCGGCTTGGAAGGAAAGCGTCTCGTCGTCTAGTTCCAGATCCAATTCAGGCCAACTCTCGCAGTTGTGGTTTGACCACCTTGCCGCCGGCATTGCGCGGCAACGCGTCGACGAACCGCACCGACCGTGGGGCCTTGAAGTTCGCCAAATGTTCCCGGGTATAAGCGATTACCGACTGTTCGTCGAGGTGTGCGCCGGGCCGGGTCACCACGAACGCGCGGCCCACTTCGCCGAGGCGCTCGTCAGGAACTCCGATCACCGCGACGTCGGCCACCCCGTCCATCCGGGCCAGCACTTGCTCGATCTCCGCGGGGTAGACGTTGAATCCGCCGCAGATGTACATGTCCTTGAGCCGGTCGGTGATGCGCAGGTTGCCTGCCTTGTCGACCTCGCCGATGTCCCCGGTGTGCAGCCAGCCGTCGGTATCGATGGCCGCCGCAGTGGCTTCCGGGTCGTCGAGGTAGCCGAGCATCACGTTGGGTCCGCGCAGGAGCACCTCTCCGGATTCGCCGGGTGCGCCCGAATCGATGCGCAATTCGAAGTCAGCGAATGGACGCCCACACGTGGTCGCGACCGTCACCGCGTCGTCGTCGGCGCGGCAACTGGTGCCCATGCCGTTGGCCTCGGTCAGGCCGTACGCGGTCAGCACGATGTCGATGTCGAGCTCGGATTGCATGCGCTCCACCAACACGACCGGAACCGTGGCCGCGCCGGTCACCGCGAACCGCAGCGAGCTCAGGTCGTAGTCACCGCGCGCCGGGTGATCGAGCAGCATCTGGTAAATCGTTGGCGGTCCGGGCAATACGGTGATGCGGTGTTGCTCGATCGCCTGCAGTGCGCGCAGCGGATCAAACGTCAGGTGCGGGATCAACGTCGCACCGGTTTGCAGGCAGGCCAGGATGCCGGCCTTGTAGCCGAAGTTGTGGAAGAACGGGTTGATGCACAGGTAGCGGTCATCGCTGGTGATCTTGCCGTTGGCGGCCCACGACGCCGAGGCCGACAGCGATTGCCGGTGCGCGCAACGCACGCCTTTGCTGCGGCCGGTGGTTCCGGAGGTGAACAGAATGTCGCTGACATCGTCGGGGATCACGGCGGACGCGCGAGCGAGGACCGCGGCTGTGCCTTCCGGCTCGGAGCCCCGCTCGATGAACTCGTCCCAGGTTCCGGCCCCAGTCTCGTCGGCGTCGATCGGTATCCGCACGATGTGCCGCAGCGCGGGCAGCGCGGCGCGGTCCAGGTCGGCAAGGCGATCGTTGCCGAGGAATTGACCCATCCCGAACAACACCGGCGCATCGGTGCGCGCCAGGATATCGCTGGCCTCCGACGCGGTGTAGCGGGTGTTCAGCGGCACCATCGTGGCGGCGGCGTGATGAATCCCGAGGCAGGCGATCACCCAGTGCCAGGTGTTGGGTGACCAGACGGCCACCCGGTCGCCATGCTCGACGCCGAGTGCGATCAGTGCGGCGGCCGCGCGGTGTACTTCGTCGCGCAGTTCGGTGGCGGTGAAGGAGCGATCATCGGTAATCAATGCGTCGTGATCGGGGAATTGACGCGCGAAACGATCCAGCGCCGCGGGCACGGTGCGCGGATCGTTGGTCATCGGTGACGCTCCTAACAAAGCAAGTGCTTGGTAGGTTAGCCTACAGGGCATGCAGGACGTCGAGGAGTTCCGGGCGGAGGTCCGCCGTTGGCTCGCCGACAATCTGGTCGGCGAATTCGCAGCGCTGCGGGGCCTTGGCGGGCCCGGGCGCGAGCATGAGGCATTCGAAGAGCGCCGGGCATGGAACCAGCATCTTGCCGCGGCGGGACTGACCTGTCTGGGCTGGCCCGTCGAACACGGCGGACGGGGGCTTTCGACCGCGCACCGAGTGGCGTTCTACGAGGAGTACGCCCTCGCGGACGCTCCGGACAAGGTCAACCATTTCGGCGAGGAGCTGCTCGGTCCGACGCTGATCGCGTTCGGCACACAAGAGCAACAGCAGCGTTTCCTGCCGCGGATCCTCGATGTCTCCGAGCTGTGGTGTCAGGGATATTCGGAGCCGGGTGCCGGCAGTGACCTGGCCAACGTGGCGACCACCGCCGAACTCGACGGCGATCAATGGGTGATCAACGGCCAGAAGGTGTGGACATCGCTGGCCCACCTATCGCAGTGGTGCTTCGTGGTCGCGCGCACCGAGAAGGGCTCCAAGCGGCACGCCGGATTGTCGTATCTGCTGGTACCGCTGGACCAGCCGGGTGTCGAAGTGCGACCGATCGTCCAGATCACCGGCACCGCGGAGTTCAACGAAGTCTTCTTCGACGACGCCCGCACCGATGCCGGCCTGGTTGTTGGCGAACCGGGCGACGGCTGGCGGGTCGCGATGGGAACGCTGACCTTCGAACGCGGTGTGTCGACCCTGGGGCAGCAAATCGTCTATGCCCGTGAGCTTTCCAATCTGGCCGAACTCGCGCAGCGCAACGGTGCCGCCGAGGACCCGTTCATCCGGGAACGGCTGACCCGGGCCTGGACCGGCCTGCGGGCCATGCGCAGCTATGCGCTGGCGACCATGGACGTCGAGCAGCCCGGCCAGGACAATGTGTCAAAGTTGTTGTGGGCTAATTGGCATCGCGATCTGGGTGAGCTGGCGATGGATGTGATCGGCAAGGCCGGCATGACGTTATCGGACGGCGAATTCGACGAGTGGCAGCGGCTGTTCCTGTTCACCCGCGCCGACACCATCTACGGCGGATCCAACGAGATCCAGCGCAATATCATCGCCGAGCGGGTGCTCGGCCTACCTCGGGAGGTCAAGGGATGAGTTTGGCCGAAGCGCCCAAAGAGATTGCCGGACACGGACTTCTGGACGGCAAGGTGGTGGTGGTGACCGCGGCCGCAGGCACCGGTATCGGTGCGGCGACCGCACGGCGGGCCTTGGCCGAGGGCGCGGACGTGTTGGTCTCAGACCATCACGAGCGCCGGCTGGGGGAGACCGCCGCCGAGCTGGCGGCACTGGGGTTGGGTCGGGTTGAAAGTGTGGTCTGCGACGTGACTTCGACCGCTCAAGTCGACGCGCTTATCGATTCGGCCACCGCCCGGCTGGGCCGCCTCGACGTGCTGGTCAACAACGCCGGGCTGGGTGGCCAGACACCGGTCGCCGACATGACCGACGAGGAATGGGACCGTGTCCTCAACGTCAGCCTGACGTCGGTGTTTCGCGCCACCCGTGCCGCCCTGCGGTACTTCCGGGACGCGCCGCACGGCGGTGTGATCGTCAACAACGCCAGTGTGCTCGGCTGGCGGGCGCAGCACTCGCAGTCGCACTACGCAGCCGCCAAAGCGGGCGTGATGGCGCTAACCCGATGCAGCGCGATAGAAGCAGCCGAGTACGGCGTGCGGATCAACGCGGTGTCGCCGAGCATCGCGCGGCACAAGTTCCTGGACAAGACGACGTCGGCCGATCTGCT
Source organism: Mycobacterium sp. Dal123C01 (assembly GCF_052566995.1). Classification (NCBI taxonomy): domain Bacteria; kingdom Bacillati; phylum Actinomycetota; class Actinomycetes; order Mycobacteriales; family Mycobacteriaceae; genus Mycobacterium; species Mycobacterium sp. Dal123C01. Next base: position 1,866,752 of record NZ_CP199580.1, read on the forward strand.
CGACCGGCTCTCCGCCGGCGAGGCGTTCGGTCGCGCCGCCGAGCCGTGGGAAGTAGCGGCCACCATCGCGTTCCTGGCCAGCGATTACTCCAGCTACCTCACTGGCGAGGTCATCTCGGTGTCCAGCCAACATCCGTGATCTCGACTGGCCAAGCAAGCGCTTGGTTGATACTCTGATCGGGTGGACCGAATGACCGGTCAGGCGAACAGCCGGCGAGACGAACTACTGGGGCTCGCTGCGACCATGTTCGCCGAGCGCGGCTTGCGCGCCACCACCGTGCGCGATATCGCTGACGGCGCGGGCATCTTGTCCGGCAGCCTGTACCACCATTTCTCCTCGAAAGAGGAGATGGTCGACGAGTTGCTGCGCGACTTCCTCGATTGGTTGTTCACCCGCTACCGCGAGATCGTCGACAGCGAACCCAATCCGCTAGAGCGGCTCAAGGGACTGTTTATGGCGTCGTTCGAGGCGATCGAGAATCGGCATGCGCAGGTCGTCATCTATCAGGACGAAGCCCAGCGATTGCTGTCGCAGCCCCGGTTCTCCTACATCGAGGACATGAACCGGCAGCAACGCAAGATGTGGGTCGAGGTGCTCAATCAAGGTGTCGACGAAGGCTACTTCCGGCCCGACCTGAACGTCGACCTCATCTACCGCTTCATCCGTGACACCACCTGGGTGTCGGTCCGCTGGTATCAACCCGGCGGGCCACTCACCGCAGTGCAGGTGGGTGAGCAATATCTCGCCATGGTGCTTGGCGGGATCACCGCGGAATCCAGAAAGACTGAAGAAGGAGTCTGAAAAATGGCAGAGGCGTACGTCATTGACGCTGTACGTACCGCGGTTGGCAAGCGCAACGGAGCACTGGCCGGGATCCATCCCGTCGACCTGGGTGCTCACGCGTGGCGCGGATTGCTCGACCGGGTCGATGTCGACCCCGCCGCGGTTGAGGATGTGATCGCCGGCTGCGTCGACGCCATCGGGGGGCAGGCGGGCAACATCGCCCGGCTCTCGTGGCTGGCCGCCGGCTATCCCGAGGAGGTTCCTGGCGTCACCGTGGACCGCCAGTGCGGTTCCAGTCAACAGGCGATTTCCTTTGGCGCCCAAGCGATCATGGCGGGTACGGCCGATCTGATCGTGGCCGGCGGCGTGCAGAACATGAGTCAGATTCCGATCTCGTCGGCGATGACGGTCGGCGAGCAATTCGGATTCACCTCGCCGACTAACGAATCCAAGCAGTGGCTGCACCGCTATGGCGATCAGGAGATCTCGCAGTTCCGTGGATCGGAACTGATCGCCGAGAAGTGGAACCTGTTGCGCGAAGAGATGGAGCAGTACGCGCTGACCAGTCACGAGCGCGCATTCGCGGCGATCCGTGGCGGCCACTTCGACAACGAAATCATCACTCTTGAGACCGAATCCGGTCCATTCCGGGTCGACGAGGGTCCGCGCGAGTCAACGTTGGAGAAGATGGCCGGCTTGAAGACGCTGGTCGAAGGGGGCCGACTGACCGCGGCGATGGCCAGTCAGATTTCCGACGGTGCCAGCGCTGTGCTGCTGGCTTCCGAGCAGGCCGTCAAGGACCACAAGCTGACGCCCCGTGCCCGCATTCACCACATCAGTGCCCGCGCGGCCGACCCGGTATTCATGCTCACCGGGCCGATTCCCGCCACCCGCTACGCGCTGGACAAGACCGGGCTCTCCATCAGCGACATCGACACCGTGGAGATCAACGAGGCGTTCGCACCGGTCGTGATGGCGTGGCTCAAGGAGGTCAAGGCCGACCCGGAGAAGGTGAACCCCAACGGCGGCGCGATCGCCCTCGGGCACCCGTTGGGCGCCACCGGCGCAAAGCTGTTCACCACCATGCTCAACGAGCTTGAGCGCATCGGCGGCCGCTATGGGTTGCAGACGATGTGCGAGGGCGGCGGCACGGCCAACGTCACAATCATCGAACGGCTCTAGCGGTCGGCGCGGGTGGCCTGGCTCCACACTCGACGCGGGGCGTCGCCCGCCTTACCGCGACACTGAAACCACGCACACGACACGCCGGGCGGAGTGTGCGTAGTTTCAGTTTCGGCGCAGTGGCCTAGCTCCACACTCGACGCGGGCTAGGACTGCACGAACGCCGATGCCGCTTGCAGGTGCTCGATCGCGTCGCGCACGATCGACTCGATCAACTCGGCGCACGACGGCAGGTCCTCGAGAATGCCCGCGACCTGTCCGGACGCCAGCACCCCGGCCTCGGTGTTGCCCTCAACGAGCCCGGCTTTCAGCAGCATTGGAGTGTTCGCGGCCATCACCACCTGCGACCAGGTCATCTCCTTGCCGCGGCGCATCGCCAGGCCGTCGGTGATTATCGATCGCCAGGTCATCTGCGACATGTGCTTGAATTTCCCGGCATTACGCACCGCGGCGGTCAGTCCCCTTACCGGCGAACCGTTTTCCAGCTTCTCGACCAGCCCGGTGCGCAGCACTCGATGCGGCATGCCATCGACGCGCGTGGTGACCACCGTGCCGTCAAGGGCTGACTCGAGGTAGCGGCGCTTAACCGATTCGGGAACGGTCGAATCCGAAGTGAGCAGAAACCGGGTGCCCATCGCCACACCGGCCGCGCCGTAAGACAGCGCCGCCGCCAGCCCGCGTCCGTCGAAGAACCCGCCCGCCGCGATGACGGGGATTCCGGTCCCTTTCACGGCATCCAGCACCGACGGCAGCAACAGCGTGGTGGCGACGGGTCCGGTGTGCCCACCGCCCTCGCCGCCCTGCACGATCATCGCGTCGGCGCCCCAGCTCGCGACCTTGCGCGCATGTTTGGCCGCGCCGATCGACGGGATGACCACCGCGCCGGCCTCTTTGAGCCGGGCGATCAGCTCCGGCTTGGGCGCCAGTGCGAACGACGCCACCTTCACGCCCTCGCGGATCATCAACTCGACCCGATCGCCGGCATCGGCGGCGTCGGCGCGCATGTTCACGCCGAACGGTTTGTCAGTGGCGGCCTTGACCTTGCCGATGGCCGTCGCCAGCTCGTCCAGCGTCATGGTGGCCGACGCCAGAATGCCGAGCCCGCCCGCGTTGGCCGTGGCCGACACGAGCCGAGCTCCGGCCACCCAGCCCATCCCGGTTTGCACCACCGGGTGCTCGACGCCGACCAGATCGGTCAGCGGCGTGCGCAGCTTCATGACCGTATCTCTCGGTCCCGCACGGACTTCGGGTCGATCGTTTCGCGGATCAGGCGCAGTTCGTCGTCGGTCGGCAGTCGGCTCTCCTCGGCATCCTCGAGGCCGTGGATGTCAAAGGACGTCGCTTCGCGGACCTCCTCCGCCGATACCCCGGGATGCAGGGTCAGCGCCCGCATTGTCCGGTCCGGCCCGCCGAAGTCGAAGACGCCAAGGTTCGACACCACCCGATACGTGTTGGCAAAGCGGAATGCCGGATTGTCGACGTCGACATTGTCCCAGCCGACTCCGCACACGATATCGACCTTCTCGCAGAACACCCGCTTGGAGTGGCTGCCGACCCAGTAACTGGTCGCATGGTTGATCGCATTGCCGGGCGCACCGCGTACCCCGAACATCTGCCGGGTGGGCTGCTGCAGCGGACCGAACGCCGAGAGGTTCTGATTGCCAAAGCGGTCAACCTGATTGGCGCCCATCACTACATGCCGCCGCCCCCAGGCCAGCGTCTCGAACACGCGACCAAACGGCATCCACCCCTCGACGGCACCCGAGGCGCCCAGCGCAGGCGTGTCGGCCAGCAGCTGTGCCTCGCCGTCGGTCAGCACGATGTCGGGGGAGAACGTCAGCCGGGCCAGCCGCGCGCCGACCGAGGCCATGTTCGCCATCGGGCTGACCATGATTTCGCCGGCGTCCCTGAACAACTCGGCGCAGGCGACCGCACACACTTCGGCGCGAGTGCTCACTTCGAGGCCTCCTCTGCGAAAGCGCTTACAGCAGCCTGATATTCGGACTCGCCGCCGGACAGGTAGGTCGCGACGAACTTTTGCCAGCCCTCTTCGGTCGCGGCCGCCTCGGCATAGTGCCGCTGGAACTTCTCGTCTCGGCCGTAATCCGGTGCGGCGGTGGTGAAGTGGGCACCATTGGGTGCTTCGACGACCCCGTCGACCATCATCCGGTTCACCAGCAGCGCCTGCGGCGGCACCGCCTTGATCAGCTCCTGGGTGGATACCACGCGCTCCACGGACAAGTAGCGTTTCTCGGCGGCCATCAAGAACAGGTCGTCAAAGTACGGGTCGATGCCGGTGTAGGCCGCATTGCCTTGACTGTCACCAAGATTGAGGTGCACAAACGCCGCGTCCAGGCGTAGCGCCGGCATCGCGACCAGCGTCTCGTGCCCGCCGCCGGGCGCCGGGTAAGGGCTGGTCACCGTCGCCAGTTCGCCCTCCCAGAAGTCCAGCACCGAGCTGCCCAGTCCGGCGCGAATCGGCAGGAACGGTAGCCGTTGTGCGGCGGCCTGCAGACCACAGCGCAGCATGCCTTCGTCCATCTCTCGGGCCTCGATGAGTCCGCCGGTCCGGGCCTTGGCAAACCATGGATCGTAGAACGGCGGCGAATCCAGCGAGACGAAACCGTAGTAGACCCGTTTGACCTTGCCGGCCGAGCACAGCAGCCCCACGTCGGGTCCGCCGTAGCTGACCACGGTGAGGTCTTTGATGTCGGTGCGCAGCATCGCGCGTACGAACGCCATCGGCTTGCGCCGCGACCCCCAGCCACCGATACCAATGGTCATGCCGCTGCGCAACTGCGCGACAGCTTCGTCGAGAGTGGTTGTCTTGTCGGCCACTACGCGTCCTTACCCTTCTTCGTACCGGCGAACGCGTCGCGGTGCTCGTCGGCAACCCCGGCGAGGTTGAGTTCGAACGTAAAGCCTTGTTCCATGCGGTAACTCGAGTTGACTCGTTGAACGTCGATCAAGTTCAGCGCCTCCTTGGCCGCGCGGATCACGCGGGTGTCTTTGGCGGCGATGTCGCGGGCCACCCGCAAGGCGGCCTCGTCGAGTTGGTCGCGGGGCACGACCTCGTGCACCGAACCGAAGTGGTGCAGGGTGGCGGCGTCCACGGTGGCTGCGGTGAAAAACAATCGCCGCATCATGTGTTGGGGCACCAATCGCGACAGGTGCGTCGCCGCGCCCAGCGCACCGCGTTCCACCTCGGGCAGCCCGAAGGTGGCGTCGTCGGAGGCCACGATGACGTCGGCGTTGCCGACCAGGCCGATACCGCCGCCGACGCAGAATCCGTTCACCGCCGCGATCACGGGAACGGCGCATTCGTAGACCGCGCGGAAGGCCGCAAAGCAGCCGCGGTTGGCGTCGATCAACGCGGCGAAGCCCTCGGTGCGCTGCATCTCCTTGATGTCGACGCCGGCGTTGAATCCGCGGCCTTCGGCACGCAGGATTACGGCGCTGGTCTCGGGGTTCGCGCCGGCGGCCGTTATCGCGTCGGCGAGTTCGAACCAGCCTTGCGACGGGATGGCGTTGACGGGCGGGTAGTCGACGGTGACCGCGACGATGCCCGGTTCTGTGCTGGTGGACGTGATCGGCATTGCTCTTCCTTGTGGTCGACTACCTAAGCAAGCACTTGCTTGGTACGCTAGCACAGTGACTCGCGCCGAAGCAGCCGCCGCCATCAATCTGGGATTGGCCGGGCGGGTCGTTTTGGTCACGGGCGGCGTACGAGGGGTGGGCGCCGGTATCAGCTCGGTTTTCGCCGAGCAGGGCGCGACTGTGATCACCTGCGCCCGTCGTGCCGTCGACGGGTTGCCCTACGAGTTTCACGCGTGCGATGTTCGCGACGAGGAAGCGGTCAAGGCGTTGATCGACACGATCGCCGAGCGGCATGGACGGCTCGACGTCGTCGTCAACAACGCCGGAGGATCGCCGTTCGTCCTGACGGCGGAGTCCAGCCCGAAGTTCAACCGCAAGATCATCGAGCTCAATCTCATTGGTGGGCTGTTGGTTTCGCAGTTCGCGAACGACAAGATGCAGGACCAGTCGGGCGGCGGGTCGATCATCAACATCTGCAGCCTCAGCGGCCGGCGGCCGTCCCCGGGCACCGGCGCATACGGGGCGGCCAAGGCCGGTCTGGAAAGCCTCACTCAGACGCTGGCGGTGGAATGGGGGCCCAAGGTCCGGGTGAACGCCTGCGTGGTCGGCATGGTCGAAACTGAGCAGGCCGAGCTGTTCTACGGCGACGCTGAGTCGATCGCCGCGATCTCCAAAAACGTCCCACTGGGCCGACTGGCCAAGCCCGAGGACATCGGCTGGGCTACAGCCTTTTTGGCGTCGGACGCGGCGTCCTATATCAGCGGTGCCTCGTTAGAGGTGCACGGAGGCGGCGAGCCGCCGCACTACCTGGCCACAACGAACGCCAGCGCGATCAAGTAGAGGAGACAGGAAATATGGGTGTGGTCGACGGCCGTGTCGTCATCGTCACCGGAGCGGGCGGCGGTATCGGTCGCGCGCATGCGCTGGCCTTCGCGGCCGAAGGTGCGCGCGTCGTCGTCAACGACATCGGTGTGGGTCTGGACGGATCACCGGCAGGCGGCGGTAGTGCCGCGCAGGGCGTGGTCGACGAGATCACGGCTGCCGGTGGCGAAGCCGTCGCCAACGGATCCAACATCGCGGACTGGAACCAAGCGGCCGCCCTGGTCCAAACCGCTGTCGACACCTTCGGCGGGCTGGATGTCCTGGTGAACAATGCCGGCATCGTGCGCGACCGGATGATGGCCAACACCAGCGAGGACGAGTTCGACGCCGTCATCGCCGTGCATCTCAAGGGCCACTTCGCCACAATGCGCCACGCCGCGTCGTATTGGCGCGGACTGTCCAAAGAGGGCAAACCCGTTGACGCACGGATCATTAACACCAGCTCGGGTGCGGGCCTGCAGGGCAGCGTCGGGCAGGGCAACTACAGTGCCGCCAAGGCCGGCATCGCGGCGATGACGCTGGTCGCCGCCGCGGAGATGGGTCGTTACGGTGTCACGGTCAACGCGATCGCGCCGTCAGCCCGGACCCGCATGACCGAGACCGTCTTCGCGGAGATGATGTCCACGCAGGACGAGGCTTTCGACGCGATGGCGCCGGAAAACGTTTCGCCGCTGGTGGTTTGGCTGGGTAGCACCGAATCCCGTGACGTCACCGGCAAGGTGTTCGAAGTCGAGGGCGGCAAGATCCGCGTCGCCGAGGGCTGGGCGCATGGGCCGCAGATCGACAAGGGCGCGAGGTGGGATGCCGCCGAGCTGGGCCCCGTTGTCTCCGACCTGTTGGCCAAGTCGCGGCCGCCGGTCCCGGTCTACGGCGCGTAGCCAAGCAGCACTCTGAACTAGCCACGCTAACAGCGTGTTACGCCACTTCGTGCTGTTTCCATTGTCATGGACTTCGCACCGAAGTTGAATATTCTGTCAGCATGCTCACCGAACTGGTCCACCTCCCAGGCGGTTCATTCCGGATGGGATCGGAGCAGTTCTATCCCGAAGAAGCGCCCGTCCAGGAGATGACCGTCGCACCGTTCTCGATCGAGCAACATCCGGTCACAAACGCACAGTTCGCCGACTTCGTCGTCGCTACCGGCTACGTCACCGTGGCGGAGCAGCCGCTGGATCCCGACGCCTTTCCCGGAGTTCCGCCCCACGAGTTATCTCCCGGCGCATTGGTGTTTCGCCCGAGTGCGGGACCGGTCGATCTGCGCGATTGGCGGCAGTGGTGGATTTGGGTGCCGGGGGCATCCTGGAGCCAACCTTTCGGCCCCGGGTCGTCGGTCGCCAACCTGGCCGACCACCCAGTCGTTCAGGTGGCCTACCCCGACGCCGCCGCATACGCCGCCTGGGCGGACAGGCGACTGCCTACCGAGGCGCAGTGGGAATTCGCGGCTAGAGCCGGCGCCGATACGGTCTACGCCTGGGGCGACGATGTACGACGCGGCGGGCGGCTGATGGCTAATACGTGGCAAGGCAAGTTCCCCTACACGAATGAGGGAGCTCTCGGCTGGGTCGGAACGTCGCCGGTGGGTGTCTTTCCCGCCAACGCATTCGGTGTCATGGACATGATCGGCAACGTCTGGGAATGGACGAGGACTCCGTACTCCGCCCGGCGTCGCCCCGTCCAGGAGACGCCCCAGTGCTGCCCGACGCCGACCGGCGACCCCTCGATGAATCAGACCCTGAAGGGCGGTTCGCATCTGTGCGCCCCCGAGTACTGCCACCGCTATCGTCCGGCAGCGCGATCCTCGCAGTCCCAAGACAGCGCGACCACGCACATTGGATTTCGCTGCGTCGCCAACTGATCGACGGGTGATCGAGCGGCCGCCGGGGTGGCGGAATCGATGCCGTTACGCCGCAGCCTAGCCACTGGCCTAGGGATTTACCGAGCGGCAGGTGGCGTAACACTGCGCCTATCGCCACCGCGTCGCGGCGGTGGCACAGTGACACCATGGCTCGGCGCCCGAACATCCCGCCCAAGGACTTTCCGCGTCCTGCGACGCGGGAGTACGCCGGCAGCCGCGCGGATGCCGCACGCTGGGCCCGAGACGTGCTGCGAGGCCAGATCCTGGACGGCGTCTATGGTGGCTTGGCCGCGGCGCGCCCGGCGCTACCCTCGGAAACCGAGCTTGCCGCCGAGTTCGGGGTGAGCCGCAACGCGATTCGCGAAGCACTAGAGCTCCTGCGCGGCGAGGGAATGATCACCCGGGTCCAGGGCGCCGGGACGTTCGTTACGGGCGCGAAGCTGAGTCAGCGTCTCGATCGCCTGGAAGGCCTCGCTGAATCCCTTGCCGGTCACCGGCTCCCAGTCGACAACGAGGTCCTTTCGGTACGCGAGTCCATCGCTTCCCCGTTCGTCGCGTCCAAGCTCGACCTGCCGGAAAACACTCCGATTCTGTTCATCGAAAGGCTGCGCTCGGTCGGCGGCGTGCCGCTGTCTCTCGACACCACCTCGCTACGGATCGGAGCCATCCCCACCGACGCGAATCTAGACCGCCACGACGTATTCGCCTTGATTGAACAGGAACTCGGCGTGCGTCTCGGCTGGGCAGAGATCACCGTCGAGTCTGTGTCTGCCGACACGAACACGGCCAAGTTACTGCAGATCCGGCCCGGTGCGCCGCTGCTGCTGTTGCACCGTTTGACTTTTCTTGAGGACGGCACTCCGTTCGACCTGGAGACCGTTCGTTACCGCGGTGACCGCTGCTCGCTGGTGACCACTGCGGCGAGGGGATCCAATCCGCCGTCAAAGTAGCCGGCGCCATTCACCCGTTCACCCGTAATGATCACCGATAGAGAGGTAGTACAACCATGCCCGAACAACCCAACATCGTGTATTTCCACGTCGACAATCTCGGGCTCGGCGAATTGGGCTGCTTCGGCGGCGGGATGTTGCGCGGTGCCGATACCGCGCGCATCGATAAGTTCGCCGGTCAAGCACTCAAGCTGTCGCACTTCGTCGTCGAGCCGCAATGCACGCCGACCCGTTCGGCGCTGATGACAGGGCGCTACCCAATCCGCTCCGGAAACCACACCATCGCGTTGGGCGGCAACGACGGCGGCATCGTCGCATGGGAACGCACGATGGGCGATATCCTCTCCGAAGCCGGTTACGCGACGGCGTGCTACGGCAAGTGGCACATCGGCGCCGAAGACGGCCGTTGGCCCACCGACCACGGATTCGACGAATGGTACGGTCCCGCACGCACTTACGACGAATGCCTCTGGCCCGACGACCCGTGGTACGACGGTGAGCGAGACGGCTATTCCTATATGTACGAGGGCACCAAGGACGCCGGCGTCCGTACCACCGACCAGCAGTTGACCGTCAAGCTCAAAGGCGAGGTGGATGGCGAATACGACCGGCGAGCAAAGGCTTTCATGCAGCGCAGCGTCGACGCGGGGAAGCCGTTCTATCTGTATCACAACCATTCGTTGATGCACTTCCCGATGGTGGTCCGCGAAGAGTTCAAGGGTAAGAGCACCAATGGTGACTGGGGCGATTCCCTGTTGATGCTCGACCACGACTTCGGAAGCATCTTGGACACGTTGACCGAACTGGGCATCGAGGACAACACCATCGTGGTCTTCGCCGGCGACAACGGCCCGGAAGACCACCTGCTGGGCCGTGGCACCGCGGGCTTCTTCGACGGCTCCTACTTCTCCTCTGCGGAGGGTGGCATCCGTACACCGTGTCTGATCCGCTGGGCCGGCAACGTCCCGGTGCGGGAGAGCAACGAGATGGTGCACGTCACCGACATGTTCCCAACCCTGCTGCGGTGGGCGGGTTGTGAACCGCCAGCCGATCGGATCATCGATGGAATCGATCAGCGTGAATTCTTCGGCGGCGCTGAGGAATCCAAACGGGAGGGCTGCATGGTGTGGCTCAACGAGGAGCTGCACGCGGTGAAGTGGTCACAGTTCAAGATCAGCTTCAAGCGCCAGCAGCACTTCCATGACCCGGAGATCCCGCTGGGCTTCGCCCGCATCATCAATCTGCTGGAGGACCCGAAGGAGCGCGAAGCGGTCAATCAAACGTTCGTGCGGTGGTGGGTGATGCAACACGCGCGGCGCCTCATCCGCCAGTTCGAGGAAAGCGCGGTGAAGGAGGAGTTGATTCCGGCAGGCGCGCCGCTCGGCTTCGTTCCCGTCCGGAGCGAATAGTTAGCGGCAGTGCTGCCCCTGTCGTAACGGCAGGGGCGGCACTGTTCTGTCACGGCTTCGTGGCCCTCGAAAACGTCTGTTGTCAACCGAATTACCTTCAGCGCTGTGCCGTCGACAGATACACCACGATCAGCGCTGACAAGAGACCTACGGAAACTCCAACGCCCGTTATATTCCGTCGAGCGGTAGCCGACGACGGTATTGGCCGCACCGCCAGCTCGCGGCGACGGCGCAATCCCAGCCCGAACACTCCCACGGCGACCACCATGGCCAGGCCGCCTACGACAAGACGAGTCGGGTCATGCAGAAGATCGAAGACATTCCGGTCCCTGAGAAGTATCAGCACGCCCGAAGTCGCTACAGCCAGCGTGGTGCGGGTCCATGCCAGCGCTGTACGTTCGCGTTGCAGGCCCCAATCTTGCGCCAACGGTTGGCGGATCATTAGCCGTGCCCGGTGGTGGCGATCGTCACCACCACCGTGACCATCCCGATCATGACGAGACCCACGGCGAGATAGACAGGGGTGGTCGGCCGCGGAAGTGGTTGACCATGCCGGATCGCGCGATCAACCTGCACCCATCGCTGTAGCCCAGTCCCCGCGGTCAGCATTGCCAGTGTGCCGACCATCGCGCCCAACGTGTGGCGCATACCGTGGATCGGCAGCTCGGGCATGAACTGTACGGCGGCGACCGCGGCAGCCAGTAGGCCGAGTGAGGTGCGCTGCCAGGCCAGGAATGTGCGTTCGTTGGCCAGGGTGAACCGATAGTCTGGCTCGACAGTCCCGTCTTGCGGTTGTGCTTGACCTGGTTGAGAACTGTTGGGCGCTAGGGGCGTGATATCCACGCTCACAAGACTTTCCGAATATCTGGCCTGCCGCTAGAGCGGTCGCTGGTGGCGTAACGAAGTCTTCACTGCGCCGTCTTGAAGCCGTCTTGAAACTGCGTACCGGATAGGCCTCATGCGTCGTCCTGGCGGGATGTTGCCGATCGCCGCATTGACCATCGGTCCTTCGATTGCGCGGATGGCGTAACTGGTGCGCAACCTCTGATGACAACGAGGTAACAGAAGGCGCCGACTCTGGTCGGTATGCACCAAGGTCCCATCTGGCCGCGGCGGCGTTTGGTAGCCCTGCTGACTGTTCTCGCAGTTGGCGTGGCACAGTCGCTGACCGGTTGCGGCCTGCTCGGTGGGCCGACTGTCGTCGTCAATGTCGGCTACCAGTCAAAGACGATCAACACCGTCAACGCCGGAACCCTGCTGCGAGACCGCGGCGATTTCGAGAACGCTCTCAACCTGCTGGGCAAGGCCAACGGCAAGAAGTACCGCGTCGTCTGGCAAGACTTCGCATCCGGTGCACCGGTGACGGCGCAAATGCTCGCCACCCACGTCGACATCGGATCGATGGGCGACTACCCGCTGCTCACCAACGGGTCCAAGACCAAGAAGTACAGCGACGCCGCCACGGAAATGATTGCTGTCACCGGATACAACCTGCGCGGATCGCTGAATCAAGTTGTCGTCCAGTCCGATTCCCCGGCGCACACGCTTGCCGACTTAGTGGGCAGGAAGACGTCCACCAGCCTCGGCTCTGCTGGCGATGGAATGTTCTCAACGGCCCTGCAGCACAACGGGGTAAACCGCGATTCCGTAAATATCGTGAATCAGGATCCATCGGTGGGTGCATCGGCCATCCAAGGCAAACAGGTTGACGCGCTGGCGCAGTTCGTTCCCTGGCCCCAACTGATGGTCTTCCGCAATCAGGGCAGACTGCTCTATGACGGGGGCGATAACGAAGTACCCACCTTCCATGGTGTCGTCGTGCGGCGGCAGTTCGCCGATGGCCAGCCGGAAGTGATGGCGGCGTTCATGCGATCGATGAAGGCCACCACCGACTACATGATCGCCAACCCGTTGAAGGCCGCTCTACGAGTCAGTGAGCTCACGGGAATCGAGCCCGAGGTGGTTTATCTCTACAACGGCCCGAACGGATTGGTCACGTTCGACATGACGCTGAAAAGGCAGTTCTTGACCGCCTTTCAGCAGATCAAAGACTTCCTCGTGGCTCGTCGTTCGGTGAATCGGGACTTCGAGGTAAGCAGCTTCCTCAATGACAGCTACCTGCGGCAACTGTACGGCGGCGACTACGAGCGACGCCGTGACGATGTCACCAACCCGACAGCGCTAAGCGGGATCGACGAGCTGTGCCAGCTGCCGGTCGATGATCCGGCTCAGGCTTCTGAGCTGTGGACGCGGGGCGCCGCCCAGACCACGGCAGCCGCGACCCCAACCTGTTTGCTTCGTCGGGTCGCCGGCGCGACATCGGTGCGGGCGTCGTACGTGCCAGACACCCTCACGGCCGTCAGGGTCTTTGCCGATCACGCGGTCTGGCTGTATGACCCGATAGCGCCACCGCTTCAGCGGTACAAACCATTCGCCACCGCGGAGGGTACAAGCGTCTACCTGCGCCAGCACCCGCAGGCCAGCGCCATCACCTACTCGGCCGCCGTCGCCAGGTCCCGCGCTGCCGGCTAGCCCGTCACCAGAAGCCAACTTCCCGTCGAGGAAAGGAAATCCATGACCCAGACCATGCCCAGGACCGCACCCGCCTTGCCAAAGCTTGTGGGTCCGGCGGGTTGGACACGAAAGTCGCGGCCGCAGCGCCCGACCGTCCGCGTACCCCACGCGGTCTGGCGCCGCGCGGCCGCAGCGGTTCTGCCGGTTCTGCCGGTCGCCGCATTCATCCTGCTGTGGCACCTGTTGACGGCGCATAACGTCGTGGCCTGGTTGCGGTTCAACCGGATGCCCGCCCCGGCGACCGTGCTGGAGGCATTGCTCGCCCGGTTGAGCAATGGCACCTACTACGACGACCTGTCGGCGAGCCTGCAGCGAATACTGCTCGGTTTCGGCCTGGCGGCGGTGATCGGTATCGGGGTGGGAATCCTGGTGGGCCGCTCGGGCATCGCACGGATGACGTTCAGGCCGTTCATCGAGCTGATTCGGCCTATTCCCGCGATCGCGCTGGTGCCGTTGACGATCCTGCTGTTCCCTTCCAGCGAGCAAGGCATCGTCTTCATCACCTTCTTCGCCGCATTCTTCCCGGTGGTAGTCAGCACCATCCATGCGGTGGATTCGCTGCCGAAGGTGTGGGAGGAAGCCGCCAGGACAATGGGCGCGGGCCGGATGTCGTTGCTGTTCCACGTCGTATTGCCCGCCGCCTTGCCGGGAATCTTCGCCGGGTTGTCGGTGGCGATGGGCGTTGCCTGGATCTGCGTGGTCAGTGCGGAGATGATTTCCGGGCAGTTCGGCATCGGGTACTACACCTGGCAGTCGTACGGTCTGCTCGACTATGCGGGTGTCGTGGTCGGCATGATTTCCATTGGTGCTCTAGGTCTTACCACCGCGTGGCTCGTCGAGCGCGTAGGTCGCCGGGTGAATCATTGGTTGCCGAGGGCCACCAGATGAGCGCCGGCGCGGTCAGTCTTCACGAGCTGAAACTCGGCTTCAACGATGTTGTCGCTGCGGACATCACCCTGACCGTCTGCCCCGGCGAGGTGGTCGTCTTTCTGGGCCCGTCGGGATGCGGCAAGTCGACAATTCTGCGGGCACTCGCCGGACTCCTCACACCGCTGAGTGGCACCGCCTCGGTCGACGGCGCTCCGGTCACCGGCAACGCAGCCCAATGCGCGATGGTGTTCCAAGAGGACGCGTTATTTCCCTGGCGTACCGCGCTGAAGAACGTGCAATATCCACTCAAGCTACGTGGAATTCGCGGAAAGGAACTCAGGGCCGCTGCCACCGCACGACTGGAACAGGTCGGCCTCGGCGCGTACCTCGACCACCTGCCCAGCCAACTGTCCGGAGGCATGCGTCAGCGTGTGCAACTGGCGCGAACGTTGGCCTGTGAGCCGCGGGTTATGTTGATGGATGAGCCATTCGGCGCACTGGACGCACAGACCCGGCGCGAGATGCAGCAGCTGCTGATGTCTGTCTGGGAGACCCAGAAAATGACCATTTTGTTTGTCACCCACGATGTCGATGAGGCGTTGCTGCTCGCCGACCGAGTGGTGCTGTTGAGCCATCGGCCGGCGACCGTCGCTGACATCGTCGTCATCGACGCGCCCCGCTCGGCCGAGGCCCAGTTCGAAGAGACATATCAGCGACGACGCCACGCCATCCTCGAGTTCCTCGGACACCGTCACGCCGAAACGGCGTAATTGCCAACACAACGCCACGTCCTTCGACTAAAAGCGAAACCGCTTCCCCATCAAGGAGATTTGATGAGCATCACCCTGCCTGGCCTCCGCGTGCGCGCCGCAGGCGCCACCAGATTGTCTAAATACCCGCTGCTCTCCGCGGCCACGCTGCGCACCGAGGTGCTCGCCGGGCTCGTCGTCGCGCTCGCGCTGATTCCCGAAGCGATCGCGTTCTCCGTCATTGCCGGTGTTGATCCCCGGGTGGGGCTGTTCTCCTCGGTCACCATGGCCATCACCATCGCGTTCGCCGGCGGACGGCCCGCGATGATCTCCGCCGCCACCGCCGCAGTCGCACTCGTTGTCGCCCCGGTCGCCCGGGATCACGGGGTGGGGTACTTGGTGGCAACGATCATCCTCGCGGGCATCATCCAGATGTCCCTGGCATTTGCGGGCGTAGCCAAGCTCACCCGGTTTATCCCGCGTAGCGTGATGACCGGATTCGTCAACGCGCTCGCCATTCTCGTTTTCGTATCGCAGTTGCCGCAGCTGCTCGGCGTGCCGTGGCTGGTTTACCCGCTCACAGTGGTCGGCATTCTCGTGATGGTCATGCTGCCGAAGCTCACAACTGTCGTGCCAGCACCGCTGGTGGTTGTGCTATTGCTCACCGCGGCGGTGGTGCTGTTCGGCTGGCGGGTGCCTGACGTGGGTGATCAAGGGGCACTGCCTAATTCCCTGCCGCTACCCGGCTTGCCGCACGTTCCACTGACTCTGGAAACCCTGAAGACCATCGCGCCTTACGCGTTCGGCGCGGCATTAGTCGGACTCCTCGAATCGCTGATGACCGCCAAACTCGTGGACGACATCACGGACACCCCGTCGAACAAGACCCGCGAAGCCTGGGGCCAAGGGATGGCCAACGTGATAACCGGGATCTTCGGTGGCATGGGCGGCTGCGCCGTGATCGGCCAGACGATGATGAACGTTAAGGTCGCTGGTGCACGGACTCGACTGTCCACCCTGTTGACCGGGGTCTTCATTTTCGTGCTGGTCGTCTCTCTGGGAGATGTGGTCGGCCGGATACCGATGGCCGCCTTGGTGGCGGTAATGATCGTCGTGTCGGCGGCCACTTTCGACTGGCACAGCATCTCCCTGCGCACGCTGAAAGTCTTGCCGCGCAGCGAAATCCTTATCATGGCCATCACCGTCGCCGGCACGGTAACCACCGGCAATCTGGCGGTCGGAGTGTCCTTGGGAGTGCTGACCGCGGTTATTGCCTTCGTTCGCCGGGTAGCTCACTTCACGTCGGTCGAGCCGACCTCTGGGCGCGGCGACTCCGAGGCCGGCACTCGAACCTATCGTGTGCGTGGCGAACTCTTCTTCGCGTCGAGCAATGACCTTGTCCACCAATTCGATTACGCCAACGACCCCGACGATGTGGTGATCGACATGTCGCGCGCGGTCGTTTGGGACGCATCCTCGGTGGCCGCCCTCGACGCGATCCGTCACAAATACACGTCCCGAGGCAAATCTGTTCGTCTGACTGGCCTCGACAACGCGAGCCTGGAACGGCTGGGCAGGCTGTCGGGTCTGCTGCGAATCTGAAGGGTGTGTAGTGCCTAACTCGGATCGCAGATGACGACCGGGATCACCCGGTCGGTCCAGGATTTGTAGTCGTCGAATGACGGATACATGGCCGCCAACTTCGGCCAGTACTCTTCGCGCTCCGCTTCGGTGGCGTCGCGCGCCTGCAACTGCAGCACCTCGTCTTTAATCTGCACCGTCACTTTGGGATTGGCCTTGAGGTTGAGGTACCACAGCGGGTGCTTGTCGCTGCCGCCCCGGGAAGCAACCAGTAGCACGCGATTGCCCTCGCGCAGATAGAGCAGAGGGCTCACCCGGGGTTCGCCGGTCTTGCGGCCGGTGGTGGTCAGCAGCGCGACCGGAGCCTTCTGGAAAGTGCCGCCGAGTTTCCCGTTGCTGCGCCGGTAGATCCAGGTATTGCCCTTGGACATCCACTTGATGAAGAAGCCGACCACAGGTGAATTGAGAGATTTTGGTTTTTCCATGACGTGTCCCTAGCGCTGAATGAACGGGTGAAACCGAACCTTGATGTGGTGGATTTCTGCTTGCCCGCTTGGACTTTCGGCGGGGATCACGAATGTCTCGTCAACCCGCGCGGCCAGACGCCGGGTGCCGAACGCCACCTTGGTCAGCACCGCGTAGGCGGCATGCACCTCGTCGCCGGTGATCGAAAACTCCGGCGGCGTCGTCTCGGCAAGGAGCCGGTACTGGGGTCCGCGATTGAGGCCGCGCCGCAGATGGTTTCCGGAAAACCCGTTCTTGATCCCCTGCTCGACCCGGGTGCACCCGACCGCGAAGGGCACGCCATCACCCTGATGGCTGACAAGCGCATCGATATATGCCTGCGCCGCGGCGACGCGGCTCTCCTCGGAGACGAGCACCGCTTGCGCTAGATCCGCTCGATGATGGTGCCGGTGGACAGCGCGCCGCCGGCGCACATGGTGATCAGTGCGGTGCTCTGATCGGTGCGCTCCAGCTCGTGCAGCGCGGTGGTGATCAACCGGCTCCCGGTGCTGCCCACCGGGTGTCCGAGGGCGATCGCGCCGCCGTTCACGTTCACCCGGGACATGTCGGCCTCGTGCACCCGCGCCCAGGACAACACCACCGACGCAAACGCCTCATTGATCTCGACGAGGTCGATGTCGCCCATCTTCATCCCGGCCTTCTCCAGCACCTTCGCCGTCGACTGGACCGGACCGTCCAAGTGGTAGTAGGGCTCCGCACCGACCAGCGCCTGGCTGATGATTCGGGCCCGCGGCTTGAGCCCCAGTGCCTTGGCCTTGTCCTCGTCCATCCACAAGACTGCTGCCGCGCCGTCGGAGATTTGCGACGACGTTCCCGCGGTGTGGATCCCACCCTCCAGCACGGGCTTGAGCGATGCGAGGCCCTCGAGCGTGGTGTCCCGCAGGCCCTGGTCGCGCGTGACGACGTGACGGTCGCTGGTGGGCTGCTTCTGCTCGTCGAGCACGGGTGCCTCGATGCCGCTGATCTCGCGGTCGAACCGCCCTTCGGCCCACGCCTGCTTGGCCTTGCGTTGCGAGTCGAAGCCGAACTGGTCGATGTCTTCGCGGGTGATGCCGCGACGCTTGGCGATCCGCTCGGCGGCCGTGAACTGGTCGGGCAGATCGATGTCCCACGACGCGGGGCGCAGGATGCCGCGATCGGGGCCGGCGTTGGCGCCGAGGCCGACCCGGCTCATGGCCTCGATGCCGCAGGCGATGCCGACGTCGATGGCGCCCGCGGCGATCAGGCCGGCGATCAGGCCGTTGGCCTGTTGGCTGCTGCCGCACTGGCAGTCCACCGTCGCGGCGCCAACGTGTTCGGGTAACCCGGCGACCAGCCAGCTGACCCGAGTGATGTTGTTGGACTGCTCGCCGAACTGCGTGACGCAGCCGCCGATGACCTGCTCGACATCGCCGGCGTCGATGCCGGCCTTCTCCACGACAGCTCTCTGCGTGGCCCCCAGTAACTCGGTGGCATGCAGACCGGACAGCCATCCGTTTCGCTTACCGATGGGGCTACGTGTGGCTTCAACGATGACAGGGTTACCCATTCCGTCAGGCTAGAACACGTTTCATTACTCTGACAAGCGAGGATGGTGACCTGCCTTTTATCTGCGCAGAGGTCGTGTTTTACTGGAACTAGAACACGTTGCAATTGAGGAGCGCATACACATGGCACCCCCCAACATTCCTGCCGACTTCGACTTCCTGGATCCGGATGTCAACCTCGCTGGGCTGCCCGTCGCGGAGCTCGCCGAGCTGCGCCAGGCGGAGCCCGTTCACTGGGTCGACATCCCGGGTGGCTCGGGTGGCTTCGAGGACGACGGATACTGGCTCGTCACCAAGCATGCCGATGTCAAGGAGGTGTCGCGCCGCAGCGACGTCTTCTCGAGCTGGCAGAACGGCGCCATCCCGACCTGGCCGCCGGAGATGAAGCGCGAGCAGGTCGAGCTGCAGCGCAGCGTCATGCTCAACATGGACGCACCGCATCACACCCGGCTGCGCAAGATCATCTCGCGCGGCTTCACGCCGCGGGCCATCGGGCGGCTGGAGGCCGAACTCGCCGAACGCGCTGAGAACATCGCCAAAACCGCGGCGGCGGAGGGCTCCGGCGACTTCGTCGAACAGGTCTCGTGCGAGCTGCCGCTGCAAGCGATCGCGGGCCTGCTCGGTGTTCCCCAGGAGGACCGCGACAAGCTCTTCCGCTGGTCCAACGAGATGACCGGTGGCACCGACCCCGAGTACGCCACCGTCGATCCCGCGCAGTCGTCGATGGAACTGATCATGTACGCGATGGCTATGGCCGACGAGCGGGGGAAGAACCCCACCGACGACATCGTCACGACCTTGATCGAGGCCGACATCGACGGCGAGAAGCTCTCCGACGACGAGTTCGGCTTCTTCGTGGTGATGCTCGCGGTGGCAGGCAACGAGACGACGCGCAACTCGATCACCCACGGCATGATCGCGTTCGCGAACAACCCCGATCAATGGGAGCTCTTCAAGAAGGAGCGCCCAGTCACCACGGCCGACGAGATCATCCGGTGGGCCACCCCGGTATCGGCGTTCCAGCGCACGGCCAATGAGGACATCGAATTGAACGGCGTAGCGATCAAGACGGGGCAGCGGGCGGTGATGTCCTACCGGTCGGCCAACTTCGACGAAGAGGTCTTCGAAGATCCGCACTCGTTCAACATCCTGCGTGACCCGAATCCCCACGTCGGGTTCGGCGGCACCGGCGCCCACTACTGCATCGGCGCGAACCTGGCCCGCATGACCATCAACCTGATCTTCAACGCCGTCGCCGATCACATGCCGGACCTCAAGTCGATCGGCGAGCCCGAGCGGCTACGGTCAGGGTGGCTCAACGGCATCAAGCACTGGCAGGTCGACTACACGGGAAAGAGCGTGGTTAAGTCCTGATGGATTTCGATCTCACTGCGACACAACAAGCTGTCGCGGATGTGGCCACGTCCGTACTCGACCGGGACAACTCCTGGAAGGCTCTGGTCGAAGGTGGGGTGACGGCGCTGCCGGTGCCCGAACGCCTCGGCGGCGACGGTGTCGGACTTCCCGAGGTCGCCACGGTCCTGACCGAAGCGGGCCGCCACGGCGCCATCACGCCGGCGCTCGCCACGCTGGGCTTCGGCGTTCTGCCGTTGGTGGATTTGGCATCCGATGACCAACAGGACCGGTTCCTGGCCGGCGTCGCCAAGGGCGGGGTGCTGACCGCAGCGCTCAACGAACCCGGTGCCGCGCTGCCCGACCGGCCCGCCACCACCTTCGCCGATGGTCGGTTGTCGGGCACCAAAGTCGGTGTCGCCTATGCCGAACAAGCGGAGTGGATCATCGTGACGGCCGACACTGCCGTCGTCGTGGTGTCGCCGAAGACCGATGGTGTGGAGCTGGTTCGCACGCCGACGTCGAATGCTTCGGAGGAGTACACGGTCACGTTCGCCGCGGTCGCGGTTCCCGACACCGATGTGCTGGCTGGCGCCACCGCGCGCCGGGTCAATGAATTGGCCTTGGCGGCGATCGGCGCCTTCACCGACGGGCTGGTGGCCGGGGCGCTGCGGCTGACCGCCGATTACGTGGCCGGGCGCAAGCAGTTCGGCAAGCCGTTGTCGACCTTCCAGACCGTGGCGGCGCAGCTGGCCGAGGTCTACATCGCCTCGCGCACCATCGATTTGGCGGCGAAGTCGGTGGTCTGGCGCCTGTCCGAAGGCCGGGACGCCGACGACGATCTGGACGTGCTCGGGTATTGGATCACTTCGCAGGCCCCGCGGATGATGCAGATCTGCCACCACCTGCACGGCGGCATGGGGATGGACATCACCTACCCGATGCACCGGTACTACTCGACGATCAAGGACGTGACCCGGCTGTTGGGCGGGCCATCTCATCGTCTCGACCTGGTGGGAGCGCAATGTTCATAGAACTGACTCCAGAGCAGCGTCAGCTGCAAGCGGAGCTACGCGAATACTTTTCGAATCTGATTTCGTCTGACGAGGCGAAAGCGATGGAGTCCGACCGTCACAACGAGGCCTATCGCGCGGTGATCCGGCGGATGGGCCAGGACGGCAAGCTCGGGGTGGGGTGGCCAAAGGAGTTCGGCGGCCACGGCTTCGGGCCGATCGAGCAGTCGATCTTCGTCAACGAGGCGCATCGGGCCGACGTGCCACTGCCCGCGGTGACGCTGCAGACGGTCGGCCCGACCCTGCAGCGCTTCGGCAGCGAGCTGCAGAAGAAGAAATTCCTGCCGTCGATTCTGGCCGGCGAGGTGCACTTCGCCATCGGCTACACCGAGCCGGAGGCCGGCACCGACCTGGCGTCGCTGCGCACCACGGCCGTGCGCCACGGCGACGAGTACATCGTCAACGGCCAGAAGGTTTTCACCACCGGCGCCCACGATGCCGACTACATCTGGCTCGCCTGCCGCACCGACCCGGAAGCTGTGAAGCACAAGGGCATTTCGATCCTGATCGTCGACACCAAGGATCCCGGCTATTCCTGGACGCCGATCATCCTGTCCGATGGCGCCCACCACACCAACGCCACCTACTACAACGATGTGCGGGTTCCCGCCGACATGCTGGTCGGCGAGGAGAACGGCGGATGGCGGCTGATCACCACACAGCTCAACAACGAGCGGGTGATGCTCGGCCCGGCGGGCCGTACTGCCGGCATCTACGACCGGTTGCACGCGTGGGCGTCCAAGCCCGGGGGCGATGGTGTCACGCCCATCGATCACTCCGATGTCAAGCGCGCACTCGGCGAGATCTACTCGATGTGGCGGATCAACGAGCTGCTCAACTGGCAGGTCGCAGCCGCCGGCGAGGACATCAACGTGGCCGACGCTGCGTCGACGAAAGTCTTTGGTACCGAGAGTATTCAGTACATCGGCCGGCTCGCCGAGGAGATCGTCGGCAAATATGGCAACCCGGCCGAATCGGACACCGCCGAGTTGCTCGACTGGCTCGACTCGCAGACCAAGCGCAATCTGGTGATTACCTTCGGTGGAGGTGTGAACGAAGTGATGCGTGAGATGATCGCTGCGGCCGGCCTCAAAGTGCCGAGGGTGCCTCGATGACCGACATCCGGGAGTCAATCGCGGAAATCACGTCCACTGTCGTCGCCAAGCAACGCGACGCCAGGGATCCGGTGAACGAGCCGACGATCAAGACCTGGGTGGAAGCTCTCGGGGACCGCAACCCCATCTACACCGATGAGGCCGCCGCCCGCGCGGCCGGACATCCGGGACTTGTCGCCCCCCCGGCCATGATTCAGGTGTGGACCATGTTCGGCCTGAGCGGCGAGCGTCCAACCGACGATCCCATGGGTCCGCTGATGGAGCTGTTCGACGGCGCCGGGTACGTCGGCGTGGTGGCCACCAATTGCGAGCAGACCTACCATCGGTATCTGCGGCCCGGCGAGCAAGTCAGCATCGCCTCCGAGATGCGCGACGTGGTCGGACCGAAGCAGACCGCGCTCGGCGAGGGCTGGTTCATCAACCAGCACATCACCTGGCGTGTCGGTGACGAGGATGTCGCTGAGATGGCTTGGCGCATACTGAAATTCAAGCCCCGCGAGTCCGGTGCTGTTGGGGCCGCAGCCGTGCCCGCAGATCTGGACTCCGACGCGATGATGCGCCCCGCGTTGTCGCGGGACACCGCCTTCTTCTGGGAGGGCGTCGCGGCACACGAACTGCGTATCCAGCGGCGACCCGACGGCACCCTGCAGCATCCGCCGGTGCCCGCGGTATGGCAGGACAAGGAACAGCCGGTCGACTATCTCGTCGCCGGCGGCAAGGGCACGGTGTACAGCTTCGTGGTGCACCACGCGCCCAAGGTGCCGGGCCGCACCCTGCCCTTCGTCATCGCCTTGGTCGAGCTCGAAGAAGGCGTACGCATGCTGGGTGAGCTGCGCAACGTCGATCACGCCGACGTGACGATCGGAATGCCGGTTCACGCAACCTATATCGACTTCCCGGCCGGTGACTCCGGACCGGAGTGGACACTGTACGCCTGGGAGCCTGAGGCATGAGCGCACCGGCCATCGAAGTGGGCACGACACTGCCCGAACTCAAGATCTACGGCGACCCCACCTTCATCATCTCGACGGCCATTGCGACCCGGGACTACCAGGATGTGCACCACGACCGGGACAAGGCGCAGGCCAAGGGATCCAAGGACATCTTCGTCAACATCCTCACCGACACCGGTCTGGTGGAGCGCTTTATCACCGACTGGGCCGGGCCGTCGGCGCTGATCAAGTCGATCGGGCTGCGCCTGGGGGTGCCGTGGTACGCCTACGACACGATCACCTTCTCCGGTGAGGTGACCGCCGTGGAGAACGGGCTGATCACGGTGAAAGTGTTCGGCCGCAACAGTCTCGGCGATCACGTCATCGCGACTGCCACGCTCACGATTGGGGACAATTGATGCTGTCGGGTAAGGCGGCGATCGTCGGCATAGGTGCCACCGACTTCTCGAAGAACTCCGGCCGAAGCGAGCTGCGGCTGGCCGCCGAAGCGGTGCGTGCCGCTCTCGACGACGCGGGCCTGAGCCCTTCCGACGTCGATGGCTTGACCACCTTCACGATGGACACCAACAACGAGACCGCGGTGGCGCGGGCGGCCGGCATCGGGGACCTGAAGTTCTTCGCCCAGACCGGATACGGCGGGGGTGCCGCGTGCGGGACCGTGTTGCACGCGGCGATGGCCGTCGCGACCGGTGTGGCCGACGTCGTGGTCGCGTACCGCGCGTTCAACGAGCGGTCCGGTATGCGGTTCGGCCAGGTGCAGACCCGCTTGGCGGGAAGTGCTGGCGTGCAGGCTGATTCGACGGCGGCCGACAATTCCTTCTCGTATCCGCATGGGCTGTCGACGCCGGCGGCGCAGGTCGCGATGATCGCTCAGCGTTACATGCACTGGTCGGGTGCGACCAGCCGCGACTTCGGTGCCATTTCGGTGGCCGATCGCAAGCACGCCGCCAAGAACCCCAAGGCTTACTTTTACGAGAAGCCGATAACGATTGAGGAACACCAGAATTCGCGGTGGATTGCCGAGCCGCTGCGGCTGCTGGACTGCTGCCAGGAGACCGACGGCGCGGTCGCGATTGTGGTGACGTCGGTGGAGCGGGCGAAGGATCTCAAGCAACGCCCCGCGGTCATCGAGGCGGCGTCGCAGGGCTCCAGCCCCGACCAGTACACGATGGTCAGCTACTACCGCCCCGAACTGGGCCTGCCCGAAATGGGTGTGGTGGGTCAGCAGCTGTGGCAGCAGTCGGGTCTTTCGCCGGCCGATATCCAGACCGCCGTGATCTACGACCACTTCACACCGTTCACCCTGATTCAGTTGGAGGAGTTGGGTTTCTGCGGCAAGGGTGAAGCCAAGGATTTCATTGCCGACGGTGCTGTCGAGATTGGCGGACGGCTGCCCATCAACACACATGGCGGTCAACTCGGCGAGGCCTACATCCACGGCATGAACGGCATCGCGGAGGGTGTACGGCAACTGCGGGGCACCTCGGTGAACCCAGTGCCCGACGTCGAGCACGTACTCGTCACCGCCGGAACCGGCGTGCCCACCTCCGGCCTGATCCTCGGCTAGCTCTCCGCCCTCCTTCCTTTTCCTTTCCGCCGAGCGTGCGGCCTGCCGCGCACTCGGCGATCTGTGCACGGCTGAAGTGACGGCGTCCGCGCAGCCTGAGACGCTGCCGTCGTGCGAGAACCGTTCATCGGTAGCGAGGCCATCGCCACCGGCATATTGACCAAGGCCCAGTTGGCGTCGCGGTGCCGCCGACTGTTTCCGGACGTCTACGTGCAACGTGGTGTCGGCGTCGATGCCGAATCGCGGGCAAAGGCCGGATGGCTATGGACTCGGCGCCGAGGTGTGATCGCGGGCTTCGCCGCGGCCGCTCTGCATGGCAGCAAGTGGGCCGGTGACGCGCCCGTCGTTGACCTGATTCACGACAATCGGCGCAGCGCGCCAGGAATCCAGACGCATCGAGACGTGATCGCGGACGACGAGATCGAGATGACTGCCGGTATGCCAATCACCTCGCCAGTCAGGACGGCATTGGACTTCGGCTGTTGGTACCCAACCACGACTGCTGTCGCGGCTATCGACGCGCTGGCAAGAGCAACGGAAATCAAAGCGGCCGATGTCGAGCTGCTCGCTGGCAGATATGCCGGGCGCAGGTTCATCGCGCGGGCACGCCAAGCTGCGGACCTGTTCGATGCGGGCGCTCAGTCACCCAAGGAGTCTTGGCTGCGGGTCATCTTGATCCAGGCGGGCCTGCCGCGGCCGCAGACACAGATTCCGGTGCTGAACGAATTCGGCAATGCGATCGCGTATCTCGACATGGGCTGGGAGGACGTCAGAGTCGCCGTCGAGTACGACGGTGAGCAGCACCGCCGTGATCGTCGGCAATACACCTGGGACGTGAGGCGATTGGAGATGCTGGAGCGAATCGGCTGGATCGTGATTCGAGTGGTCGCGGGGGACCCGCCCGCCGATATCATTCACCGCGTGCGTGCGGCATTCGCCCGGCGAGTGTGCGGCTAGCCGCACCCTGGGCCGCGAATGTGCGGCTGGCCGCACACTCGGCGCAAAGAATGGCCGACGCCTAGGCGGGGACGAGCTCGACGCCGCTGAGCACCACGGCGTTGTCCCGCGACGGCGCGACAACGCTGGCCAGGAAACGGCCATCTTCCTTCCACACGTTGACTTGCAACGTCTCACCGGGATACGCGACACCGGCAAAGCGCGCGCCATAGGCGGCCACAGCTGTCGCGTCGCCGTCCAGCAGCGCGTCGGTGATCGCCTTACACGTCATGCCATAGGTGCACAGGCCATGCAGAATCGGCCGGGAAAATCCTGCGGCAGCAGCGAATTCGGGATCCGAATGCAATGGATTGCGATCGCCGCACAGCCGATACAGCAGTGCCTGTTGCGGCAGGATCGGCACGTCGACCTCGAGGTCTGGAGCCCGGTCGGGTGCACCGTCCGACGATGACGGCCCGCGCTCGCCGCCGAATCCGCCTTCACCGCGAGCGAAGATCGACCGCCGCTGCGTCCACAACAGGGTGCCGTCCGGCGCGGTCGCCGTCGTCTCGCTCCAGATCACCGCGGCCTTGCCCTTGTCCCAGATATCCGTGAACCGGGTGACCGCCGTGGCGGAACCCGACGGTGGTAGCGGCGAGGGCACTTCGATCCGCTCACTGGCGTGCAGCACCTTGCTCAGCTCGATGTCGATGCCGGGGAACTGGACCGTCGGCGGCTTGGTCATGTGAAAGGAGGCCGCGACATTGCCGAACGTCGGCAGCACCTGCGGGGTGTCGTCGATCAGGTAGCGCAACTCGCGCTGATCCATCGGGTCTTTCCCGGCGCCCAGCCCAAGATGGTAGAGCTGGATATCGCTGCTGCTCCAAGAGAATTCGAGGGGTTCAAGCTCAGCGGCCAGCGCCACTTCCACATCGATCGGCATATCAGTTCCTCCCGGCCTGATCGGCAATGTGCAGCGCGGCGAGGTATCCGAAGGTCATCGCCGGTCCAATCGTGCCGCCCGGACCCGGATAGGTGTGCCCCATCACCGGTGCGCTGACGTTGCCCGCGGCGTAAAGGCCGTCGATGATGCTGCCGTCGTCACGCAGCGCCCGGCCGTGGACATCGGTACGGATGCCGCCCTTGGTACCCAGATCGCCGGGCACCATCTTGGCGGCGTAATACGGTCCATGGCTGAGCTCGCCGAGATTCGGATTGGGCTTGTTGGTGGGGTCGCCGTAATACCTGTCGTAGGCGCTCTCACCGCGGTGGAAGTCCTCGTCGACACCCGAGCGGGCGAAGCCGTTGAACCGCGCCACGGTTGCGGTGAACTCGGCGACCGGCAGGCCGGCGGTGTCGGCCAACTCCTCGAGCGTGTCGGCCCGGATGATGACGCCGGACTCCATCCATTTGCGCGGAATACGCTGTCCGGGTTGCAGTCCCGCGAAGATGTAGCGGTCGCGATACTGCTGGTCGAAGACCAGCCACGCCGGGATGTTCTCACCCGGACCCGGTCCCTGGCCGTGGTCGCCGCCATACATGTGGTGGCAGGCCTCGACGTAAGGCATCGATTCGTTCATGAACCGCTTCCCGGACATGTTCACGATGATCGACCCCGGCGAGTTGCGCTCCGACAACGCGAACCACGGTGCGCCGACCAGCGGCACCGTCGGGCCCCACCAGGCGTCCTCCATGACATCCAATGCGGCACCGAGCTTTTCACCCGCGATAATGCCGTCGCCGGTGTTCGCCTTGGCGCCGACGGTCCATTCGGCGGTGATCGGGGCGCGCTGGTATTTAACCCGCATCTGCTCGTTTCGTTCGAAACCGCCCGAAGCCAGGATCACCCCACGGCGGGCCCGGACCAGCTGCGGCTCAGCGGATTCCGGTGCGCCGGTGTCGTGGACATAAACCCCGCGCACGACGCCGTCCTCGACGTACAGGTCGGTAAGCGCGGTGTTCAGCGTAACCGGAACGCCGGCCCGCTGCAGCCCGAGCCGTAACGGCCCAATCAGGGCCCGGCCCATGCCGACGAGGTTCTTGCCGGTGGCCTTCGCCCACATGGTGCGGGCGCCGACCTTCAAGCTGCGCAGCACTCCCCGCGGGTGCCGCTTCAGCATGTTCAGTCGCACGTAGTCCTGCTGCATCACAACGACGTTGAGCGGCACTTTGCCGTAGGCCGGCTCCAGCCCGGACTCGTCGGGACCGAGCTTGCGCGCATTGAACGGCTTGGGCTCGATCGAACGCCCCTCCGCGCGGCCGCCCGGCGCCTCCGGGTAGTAGTCGGAGTAACGCGGCACCCAGCACATCTTCAATGGCGTGTGCTTCAGCACGAACGACAGCATCTCGGGACCGCGGTCGAGGTAGGTGTCGATGCGCTCCGGCGGGACGACATTGCCGACGATCCCGTGCAGGTAGGTGCGGGCCGCCTCAGCAGTGTCGCGCACGCCGTCGCGCTTGAGGACCTCGTTGTTCGGAATCCAGACGCCGCCGCCCGACCGCGCAGTGGAGCCGCCGAAATGCGGGGCCTTTTCGATGACTACTGTCGAAAGGCCCCGGTGCGCGGCAGCCAGGGCAGCAACCATGCCGGCTGCGCCGCTTCCGACCACGACGACGTCGTACTCCTGCGCTGTCATGTAGAACACGTTATAGAATTGCCCAGGCTGGGCGCTACCGGCCCGGTCAAACGAACGAGGGGACTTCGGTAAATGCTCAGTGTGGCGATCCGCGACGAGCTGGCTGCCGACCTGGCCCAAGCCGAGCGCAGCCGTGAGCCGATCGCCCCGCTGACGTCCGCTCACCCGGATATCGACGTCGTCGACGCCTATGAGATCCAGCTGATCAACATCCGGCAGCGGATCGCCGAGGGCGCCCGGGTACTGGGCCACAAGGTGGGCCTGTCGAGCAAAGCGATGCAGCAGATGATGGGGGTCGACGAGCCGGACTACGGGCATCTTCTCGACGAGATGCAGGTGTTCGAGGACACCCCGGTCCCGGCGGGCAGATACCTGTACCCGCGGGTGGAGGTCGAAGTGGGCTTCATCCTGTCCGCCGACCTGCCGGGCGCCGGCTGCACCGAAGATGACGTGCTGGCGGCCACCGAAGCCTTGGTGCCCTCGATCGAGTTGATCGACACCAGGATCGCCGACTGGAAGATCGCGCTGTGCGACACCATCGCCGATAACGCCTCTTCGGCGGGTTTCGTGCTGGGTAAGGCCAGGGTGTCGCCGGGCGACATCGATGTGAAGACGATCGACGCGGTCCTCACGCGCAACGGCGAGGTCATCGCCGAGGGCCGCAGCGACGCCGTATTGGGAAACCCGGTGACCGCGGTGGCCTGGCTGGCCCGCAAGGTCGAGAGTTTCGGAGTACGGCTGCGAAAAGGTGACGTGGTGCTTCCCGGATCGTGCACCAGAGCGATCGACGCCCGCGCCGGTGATGAGTTCGTCGCCGACTTCACGGGGCTGGGTTCGGTCCATTTGTCGTTCGAATAGGCTCGCATTACTTTTGAATTAGTCAATATTGAGAGGCTTCGAAAAGGAGCATCATGCCGTCAAAGGCGAGTGTGGCGATTGTCGGGTCGGGAAATATCAGCACCGACTTGCTTTACAAACTACTGCGGTCCGAGTGGCTGGAACCGCGCTGGATGGTGGGCATCGACCCCGAGAGCGAAGGCCTGGCACGGGCCCGCAAGCTGGGTTTGGAGACCACCCACGAAGGCGTCGACTGGTTGCTGGCTCAGTCCGAAAAGCCCGACCTGGTGTTCGAGGCGACCAGCGCCTACGTGCACCGGGACGCGGCACCCAAGTACGAGGCTGCCGGGATCCGCGCCATCGACCTGACGCCGGCCGCGGTGGGCCCGGCGGTCATTCCGCCGGCGAACCTGCGCGCGCATCTGGATGCGCCGAACGTCAACATGATCACCTGTGGCGGCCAGGCGACCATCCCGATCGTGTACGCGGTCAGTCGCGCGTTGGTCGACAAAGGGGGAGTGCCCTACGCCGAGATCGTGGCGTCGGTGGCGTCGGTGTCCGCCGGCCCGGGTACCAGGGCGAATATCGACGAGTTCACCAAGACCACCAGCAAGGGCGTCGAGACCATCGGTGGGGCCGCACGCGGCAAGGCGATCATCATCCTGAACCCGGCCGATCCGCCGATGATCATGCGCGACACCATCTTCTGTGGCATCCCCGAGGACGCCGACCGCGATGCGATCGCCAAATCCATCCACGACGTGGTGGCCGAGGTGCAGACCTACGTCCCCGGATACCGGCTGCTCAACGAGCCGCAATTCGACGAACCGTCGATGCACTCCGGTGGGCAGGCGCTGGTCACGACGTTCGTCGAGGTCGAGGGAGCCGGCGATTACCTGCCGCCGTACGCGGGCAATCTGGACATCATGACCGCGGCGGCCACCAAGGTTGGCGAGGAAATCGCCAAAGAGACGCTGTCGGTCGCAGGAGGAACGCGATGACCACCGACATCTTCTTCAACCCGGTCTGGGACATCCGGATCACGGACACGTCGCTGCGCGACGGCTCACACCACAAACGCCACCAATTCACCAAGGATGAGGTCCAGGCGATCGTCTCGGCTCTCGACGCGGCCGGGGTGCCGGTGATCGAGGTGACCCACGGCGACGGGCTGGGCGGCTCATCGTTCAACTACGGCTTCTCCAAAACCCCCGAGCAAGAGCTGATCAAACTCGCGGCCGAGACGGCAAAAGAAGCCAAGATCGCGTTTCTGATGCTGCCCGGCGTCGGCACCAAAGAGGACATCAAAGAGGCACAGGACAACGGCGGGTCGATCTGCCGGATCGCCACGCATTGCACCGAAGCCGACGTTTCGATCCAGCACTTCGGTCTGGCCCGCGAGCTGGGCCTGGAAACCGTCGGGTTTTTGATGATGGCGCACACCATTCCGCCGGAGAAACTGGCCGCCCAGGCCCGCATCATGGCCGATGCCGGCTGCCAGTGCGTCTACGTCGTGGACTCCGCCGGCGCCCTGGTGCTCGACGGCGTGGCCGACCGCGTCTCGGCCCTGATCGCCGAACTCGGCGACGACGCTCAGGTCGGCTTCCACGGGCACGAGAACCTCGGACTCGGCGTGGCCAATTCGGTCGAGGCGGTGCGCGCGGGTGCCAAGCAGATCGACGGCAGCGTGCGCCGGTTCGGTGCGGGCGCGGGTAACGCGCCGGTCGAGGCGCTGATCGGGGTGTTCGACAAGATCGGCGTCAAGACGGGTATCGATTTCTTCGATATCGCCGATGCCGCCGAGGACGTGGTGCGCCCGGCCATGCCCGCCGAATGCATACTCGACCGCAACGCGCTGATCATGGGGTACTCCGGGGTCTACTCGAGCTTCCTCAAGCACGCCGTGCGTCAGGGCGAGCGCTATGGCGTCCCGGCTCACGAGCTGTTGCACCGCGCCGGCCAGCGCAAACTGATCGGCGGCCAGGAAGACCAGCTCATCGACATCGCGCTGGAGATCAAGCGTGAGCGGGACAGCGGTGCCGCGGTAACGCCCTGATTCCGCTGCTATTGCAGGCTGCTCTCGAACACAGTCAGGGCACAGCCCGGGCATAGCTGGCGCGGGTAACCTGGCCCGCATGAGCACATCCAACACACGCGGCCGCCCTGGCCGCAGGCTGTACGGCCTGCTCGCCGGGGGGCTACTGACTGCAACCGCCGCGACGGTGATCGCGCTGCCCGTGGCGGGCACAGCCAATGCTGATCCCTGCAATCAGACCGTCGGTGATTCCATCAACGCGTACCTAACCCGGCATCCCGACGTCAAGGCGTCGCTGTCCGCCAAGTCTCAGGCGGAGGGCGGCGGCCCCAACGTCATGGACTACCTGAGTCGGCATCCGGATGTCCGGCAGCACCTGATCGACCTGTCCCAGCAGTGCACCTCCTAGCGAGCGGGCCTCGTTAGCAAACGGCAGCGGCGACGCGCGGGAATGTTCGCCATTGACGAAAAAGTAGAACACGTTCTAGCGTCTAGGCGTGTTCTCTGATCCCCTTGCCTCCGCGATCGCCGAGGCCGAGCAGTTAGTCGCCGCCGCTCCCTTCATCGAGACCGAAGCCGATCTGCTCGAAGGACTGCAGTATCTGGCCGGTGGTATCTCGGCCTGCATCCATATGGCCGTCGACTACGACCGTGACCATCCCTTCCTGCAGTCGGGCACCGGGCCGTTCACCAAGATGGGCCTGGACAACCCCGACACCCTGTACTTCGGCACCCGATTGCACGCCAACCACGACTACGTCGTCACCGGTAGGCGTGGCACCACCACCGACTTGAGCTTCCAGCTGCTCGGCGGCGAGTACACCGACGACTTCGTTCCGGTCAGCCAGGCCGCGTTCGACGACCGTGAACTCGAGATCGCCGCGGACGGCAGCTTCGAGTGGCGGGTGCGCCCGACGAGCAACGGTCAGCTGGTGATGCGCGAGGTGTACGGTGACTGGTCCGCGCAGCGCGGCACGCTGGCGATCTCGCGGCTGGACACCGCCGGCACCGCGCCGCCGCCGCTGACCCGCCAGACCATCGAAAGGCGTTATGCCACAGCGGGAAAGCAGCTTGTGCAGCGAATCAAGACCTGGCTGCAGTTCCCGCAGTGGTTCTACGACAATCTCCCGGTCAACACCATGGTGGCGCCGCGGCTGACCCCGGGCGGGCTGTCGACCCAGTACTCGTCGGTCGGGCATTGGGATTTGCGGCCCGATCAGGCGCTGGTGATCACGATCCCGGTATCGGATGCGCCTTACCTCGGCTTCCAGCTCGGCAGCCTGTGGTACATCTCGCTGGACTACATCAACCACCAGACCTCGTTGAACAACACTCAGGCTCAAGCGGACCCGGACGGCAAGGTCCGCATCGTCGTCGCCGACGGGAATCCGGGGGTCACCAACTGGGTCGAGACGCTCGGCCATCGCCGTGGCTATCTGCAGTTCCGGTGGCAACGGGTGTCGCGTGAGCTCATCGACGCCGACGGTCCGACCGTCGAACTGGTCGACCTCGACGCGGTGGCGAGCAAGTTGCCCTATTTCGAGCAGAACAAAATTTCCGAGGACGACTGGCGCGAGCGAATTGCACTGCGCCACCAACAAATTCAGGCGAGGATGCTGGGATGACGAAGTTGCTTGACGGCAAGGTTGTGGTGATCAGTGGTGTTGGCCCGGGTCTGGG
Organism: Mycobacterium sp. Dal123C01; assembly: GCF_052566995.1. NCBI lineage: Bacteria > Bacillati > Actinomycetota > Actinomycetes > Mycobacteriales > Mycobacteriaceae > Mycobacterium > Mycobacterium sp. Dal123C01. The sequence continues at coordinate 1,899,421 of NZ_CP199580.1, forward strand.
GACGACGCTGGCACACCGATGCACCCGGGAGGGTGCCGATCTGGTGCTGGCGGCTCGCACCCCGGAGCGTCTGGACGACGTCGCCAAGCAGATCGCCGACGTCGGGGGCCGCGCCACGACGGTGCGCGCCGACATCACCGACGATGACCAGGTGAGCAACCTCGTCGCGCAGACGTTGGAGGCCTATGGCAGGGTCGATGTGCTGATCAACAATGCCTTCCGGGTGCCATCGTTGAAGCCGTTCTCGGGCACTAGCTTTCAGCACATTCGCGACGCGATCGAACTCAGCGCGCTGGGCGCATTACGGTTGATCCAGGGCTTCACGCCGGCGCTGGCCGAGTCCAAGGGTTCGGTCGTCAACGTCAACTCCATGGTGATTCGGCACTCTCAGGCCAAATACGGCGCCTACAAGATGGCCAAGTCCGCGCTGCTCGCGATGTCGCATTCGCTGGCCACGGAACTGGGCGAGCAGGGGATCCGGGTCAATTCCGTTGCACCGGGCTACATCTGGGGTGAGACGCTGCAGGGCTACTTCAATCACCAGGCCGGCAAGTACGGCACTTCGGCAGAGCAGATCTACCAGGCCACCGCGGCCGACTCCGACCTCAAGCGGCTGCCCACCGAAGACGAGGTGGCATCGGCCATTCTGTTCATGGCCAGCGACCTGTCCAGCGGCATCACCGGGCAGACCCTGGACGTCAACTGCGGGGAGTACCACACCTGATGACAGAGCGCACCGACGTCGGCACCGTCGAGGATATGCACGCGTCAGCGACCAAGCTGGTCGGGCTCGACGATTTCGGCGTCGACGACGACAACTATCGCGAAGCGCTGGGCGTGCTGCTGGACTCCTACCAGCGCGACGCGGGCCTGACTTCGTTGGGCAGCAAGATGAATCGGTTCTTCCTGCGCGGCGCGCTGGTGGCCAGGCTGTTCTCCGAGTCCGCGTGGAAGCAGTACCCACAACACGCCGACGTCGCCATCGAGCAACCGATCTTCGTCACCGGGCTGCCGCGCACCGGCACCACGATCTTGCACCGGCTGCTGGGCGCCGACCCGGTGCACCAGGGTCTGCACTTGTGGCTGGCCGAGTTCCCGCAGCCGCGCCCGCCCCGCGACACCTGGGAATCCAACCCGTGGTACAGCACGCTGGACGCGCAGTTCACCCAGCATCACCAAGAGAACCCGGAGTACACCGGCCTGCACTTCATGGCCGCCTACGAGCTCGAGGAATGCTGGCAGCTGCTGCGGCAGTCGCTGCATTCGGTGTCCTACGAAACGCTGTCGCACTTACCCACCTACTCACAGTGGCTGTCGCGACAGGACTGGACCCCGTCATATCGCCGGCACCGCAAGAATCTTCAGTTGATCGGTCTCAACGACGCTGAAAAGCGTTGGGTGCTCAAGAATCCCAGCCATCTGTTTGCGCTGGATGCGCTGATGGAGACTTATCCCGATGCGCTGGTGATCCAGACCCACCGACCGGTGGAGACGATCCTGGCCTCGATGTGCTCGTTGGCTCAGCACACCGCCGAGGGATGGTCTACGACCTTTGAAGGCGCCGAGATCGGTGCTGACGCAATGGAAACCTGGTCGCGCGGGCTGGAGCGGTTCAACACCGTACGCGCCAAGCACAATCCGGCCCAGTTCTGCGATGTCGACTACCACGATTTGATCGCCGATCCGCTCGGAACGGTCGCCAACGTGTACCGCCACTACGGCCTGGCGCTGACTGACGAGGCTCGAAAGGCCATGGAGGACAGCCATGCTGAGAGTCAGACCGGCGCCCGGGCGCCGAAGCACAAGTACTCACTGGCCGATTACGGGCTTACCGCTGAAGAGGTCAAAGAGCGCTTCGCGGGGCTGTAAACCTAGTCCTCGACCGGACGCTCGAGGTAGCCTTCGGCGACCGCATGTTCGATGCTGTCACTAAGCCTTGGGCAAGACCTGGTCCGTGCCGTGTCCCCGCCGGACTCACGCACTTCGGCGAAGTGGGCACACCGCTGCGACGCCCCCGCATTCCATTGCACCGCAGTGTGTCCGGGCCCCAGTCTCCGGACGTTCACCGTGACATGGCAGAAGCGGCAATCCACCGGCTGCAGGCCCGACGAGAGGTAGCGTTCCCGGTCGGCGCGACTGGCCTCACGGACCGAGGCAGCGCGTTGCGGGTCGTCGGCGAAATCTCTCGACTTCGACCAGGATCCAGACCCGCCGTTGCGGGCGGGTTTGTCCTCGTGGTCGTGCCCGTCACCATGCAGCAGTAGCATCGACCGGGCGAGCCGATCGACGTCGGGAAGCGCCGACTGATCATCAGACATGGCGTCAGTGTTGTTCGGCTGGAACTTCTTCGGCCGCAGGGGCTTCGGCATCCTGTGCCTTCAGGTTCTGTTCGACCTCGGTGTTCCAGTATTCGTTGGCGCGGCTGGTGTCCACCTCGATCTCGAAGCGTTCCACCATCTCCGGCTCTACGTCGGCGGCGTCGACGTAGAACTGCTGATACCAGCGGCGGAGCTGATAGACGGCACCGTCCTCCTCGACCAGCAGCGGGTTGTCGATCCTGGTCTTGTGCTTCCAGATCTCGACGTCCTGCAGAAAGCCCTTGCTGACCCCTTCGGTGAAGACTCGGGACAGCTTCTCGGTCATCTTTTCGTCCATGCCCTTGGGCTTTTCGACGATGACGCCCCACTGCAGGAGGAACGAGTTCTGGGTGACCGGGTAATGGCAGTTGATCAGGATCGACTCGGCCTTGAAGCCGCCGTAGCTGTTGTGCAGCCAGTTGATCATGAACGACGGCCCGAAGTAGGACGCCTCGGAATCCAGGTGTGCCTCGCCGTAGGACGTTCCCAGGTCGTTGACGTCGGGGCGGCCCACGTTGTGCAGATACTGCGAGGCAACGTGGCCCTCGAAGACGTTCTTGAAGTACGTCGGCAACCCGAAATGGATGTAGAAGAAGTGCGCCATATCGGTGACGTTGTCGATGATGTCGCGGCAGTTGGAACCCTCGATGAGGATGCTGTTCCACCGCCACTCGGTCCACTCATCGCTGGCGACTTCGGGGATCTCGGGGATCTGGACCGCGGGGTCAGGGGGATTGCCCTCGTGGTCGTGCCAGACGAACAGCAGGCCGCCGCGCACGTCGGTCGTCCAGGCGCGGGTGCGAGCCGTCTTCGGCGTGCGCTTGGCGTACGGCACCAGCTTGCACCGGCCATCGCCGCCCCAGCGCCAGTCGTGGAACGGGCAGGCGACCTCGTCGCCCTTGATGGTGCCCTCAGACAGGTCGCCGCCCATGTGCCGGCAGTACCCGTCGAGCACCTTCAGGTCGCCGTTCGAATCGGCGAAAACCACCAGCTTGGTGCCGAACGCCTGAATCGAGTGCGGGTTGCCGTCCCGGAAGTCCTGCGCGACGCCCAGGCAGTGCCAGCCCCGGGCATATCTGGTCGGTAAGGCGCCGGGATCGATTTCCCGGATGCCGACCGTTTTGGTGTCGGTACTCACCTGTCACCTCCAACTTCTAGCCCTCTAACTAGAACACGTTACAGTTTTTTGCTACGTGCGCGCAACGACAGCGGGTCTAACCACGGGATATTCCTGCTGGGGTATATCTAGACGATGCCACTGTTCGCTTTCGAGGGTCGAGCGCCACGGATCGATCCGACAGCCTTCGTGGCGCCGACCGCGACCCTGATCGGCGACGTCACGGTCGAGGCCGGGGCGTCGGTGTGGTTCAACGCCGTACTGCGCGGCGACTACGGGCCGATCGTCGTGCGGGAAGGCGCCAATGTGCAGGACGGATCGGTGTTGCACGCCCCGCCAGGGATTCCCGTCGATATCGGACCCGGTGCGACGGTGGCGCACATGTGCGTCATTCACGGGGTTCACGTCGGTGCCGAGGCACTGATCGCCAACCACGCCACTGTTCTCGACGGCGCGGTAATCGGTGCGCGCAGCTTGATCGCGGCCCATTCTCTGGTGACGGCCGGCACGCAGATTCCGGCCGGGGTGCTCGTCGTCGGGTCGCCGGCTCAGATCAAGGGCCCGATCGCGGGGACCGGCGCGGAGATGTGGATCAAACTCAACCCGCAGGCCTACCGCGAACTGGCGCAGCGCCATCTCGCCGGGCTGGAGCCGATCTAGACCTTCCGGGTATTGGCGGCCGCGCGGTCCATCTCCCAATATGCGCGTAGCGCGACCAGTTTGCCCTCGTCGTTGGCCTTATAGGTGAACACGCCCTCGGCGGTGGTGAGGTAGTCGCCCGTCGTGATCAGGATGTGCCCGACGTTGGCTTCCTCGTTGCCGCACTGATAGGTGTCGCGGAAGACGAACTCGATCTTGGCGGTGGGGGCGATGGCCTGGTCCCAGAACGCCGAGATCGCGTCGCGGCCCCGGTGTCCCTTGCCTTCGGGGTCGAACGCCGACGGTCCGATGGGGTCCTCAACAATGGCGTCGTCGGTGAACACCGCCAGCCAGGCTTCTTTGTCCCTGGCGATCACCGCCTCGCGCGAGCGACGGCCGGCCTCGTGGGCCGGGCGCTCAGTCATGCGTCTACTTTTGTGGGCTTGTCAGCGCCGACCACCCACATGGAGTAGTACTGCGAACCACCACCGTAGGCATGTCCCAACGCTTTTCGGGCGCCGGGCACCTGGTGGTCGCCGCCCTTGTTCATCACCTGGATGGCCGACTCGGCGAAGCGAATCAGGCCCGAGGCGCCGATCGGGTTCGACGAGAGCACGCCGCCCGAGGGGTTCACCGGGAGCTTTCCGCCTATTGCGGTCTCGCCGGCTTCGGTGAGCTTCCAGCCTTCACCTTCGGCGGCAAACCCCAGGTTCTCCAACCACATTGGCTCGAACCAGGAGAACGGCACGTAAATTTCGGCGACATCGATCTCGTCGATGGGGCTGGTGATACCGGCGCCCTTCCATAAAGCCGCGGCCGCGTCGCGGCCGGCCTGCGGGCTGACCTGATCGCGTCCGGAGAACTGTAGGGGCTCGGTGCGCAGCGCGGTGGCATGGATCCACGCCACTGGACGTCCTTCGGCCAGTTGGGCATCGGCGATTTCCTCGTTGCCGATCACTATCGCGGCCGCGCCATCGGAGGATGGGCAGGTTTCGTCGTAGCGAATCGGATCCCACAGCATGGGGGATTGCATCACCTTCTCAACGGTGATGTCGGCTTGCTGCAGGTGCGCCAACGGGTTACGGCTGCCATTGAGCCGGTCCTTGGTCGCCACGATGGCACCGATGTTGAGTGGCGCGCCCGAGCGTCGGATGTACGACCGTACGTGCGGCGCAAAGTAGCCGCCCGCTCCGGCACCGACCGGCTTGATGAAGGGGATCGGAATCGACAACGCCCACATGGCATTCGACTCCGACTGCTTCTCCCAGGCCATGGCCAGCACGCGCCGGTACTTCCCGGACTGCACCAGGCTGGCGGCCACCACCGCGGTGGACCCGCCGACCGAACCCGCGGTGTGTACCCGGATGAGCGGCTTGCCGGTGGCGCCCATGGCATCGGCCATGAACAGCTCCGGCATCATGACGCCCTCGAAGAAGTCCGGCGCCTTGCCGACCACGACCGCGTCGATGTCGTCGAAGGTGCTACCCGAGTCGGCCAGCGCACGATCGATAGATTCGCGCACCAGGCCATTCATCGAAACGTCTTTGCGCTTCGCGACATACTTGGTCTGCCCGGTACCCAGTACCGCCGCGAGGTGCGCTCCTGCACCGGCCATCAGTTCTTCCCTTCCATGACCGCGACCAGGTTCTGTTGCAGCGCAGGCCCGCTGGTGGCGTGTGCCAGCACCCGCTCGGCTGATCCGCTCCAGATGTGTTGTGCTGCAAAGCCGATACGCTCCAGACCGGCGACGAACATCGGGTTGGCCGACAGTGCACCGCCGGACGGATTGACTTTCGTCTTGTCCGGGACCCCGATGGCCTCGGCCAGGATCAAATGCTGGTGAGTGAAGGGCGCATGAATCTCGGCGACGTCGAGGGTGCCGCTGTTGCCTCCGGCCGCCTTGGCTGAAGCTGCCGTCGACGGCGACTCGGCGAGGTTGCGTGCACCGAGCACCGGGGTTTCGATGCGGTGCTCGATTCCGGTGATCCAGGCCGGGTTCTCGCGCATCTCGCGGGCGCGGGCGTCGGCCGCGAGCACGATCGCTGCCGCACCGTCGGTGATCGGCGCGATGTCGTGACGCCTCAGCGGGTCGTTGAAGAACGGCCGGGCCAGCAGCTCGTCGATGCTCTTGGCCGGCTTCTCGGAGTCGGTGCGCTCGGACTGGGCGAACGATTCGAGGGCGACCTGGGCCATCTGCTCGTGCGTCCACTTGCCGGAGTCCAGACCGATGCGGGCCTGCAGCCCGGCGATCGACACCGAGTCCGGCCACAGCGGCGCGACGGTGTAGGGATCGGTCTGCCGGGACAGGATCTGACGCAGGATTCCGGCCGAGGACTTGCCGAAGCCGTACACCAGCGCGGTGTCGACCTCGCCGGTCAGAATCTTGATGTAGGCCTCGTAGAGGGCCCAAGCCGCGTCCATCTCGACGTGCGACTCGTTGATCGGCGGAACGGCGCCAATGGAGTCGATGGCCGAGATGAACGAAAAGGCCCGTCCGGCAAGGTAATCAGACGATCCGGAACACCAGAAGCCGATGTCGGTCCTGGTGATGCCCAGCTCCTCGTACAGCTCGGCGAAGCACGGTATCAACATCTCGACGCCGTTGGTGGTGCCGTCGGTGCGGCGGACATGCGGGGCGTGGGCAAAGCCGACCACCGCAACATTGCGTTCGCTCATGTGCAGGTAAACCCTTTACAGGTGGTGCTTGTAGGTGTCGTACTCGGCGTCCGGCTCGCCGGTAGGCCGGAAGTACTCGATGTTGTCGATGCCAAAATCCCACTCCTCGCGGGGCCGCCAAATCGCTTCCACCCGCATGCCCATCCGCACCTCGTGCGCGTCGATGTCGGCCACCAGATGCAGGAAGGGGATGTCGGCCCCGTCGAGCAGCACGTAGGCCGCGACATACGGCGGCTTGATGCGCTGACCCTGGAACGGAATGTTGATGATCGCGAACGTCGTCACGGTGCCCTTGTCGGGCAGCTCGAGGAACTCGGTGGTGGGCTGGCCGGTGGCCGGGTCCGCACCATGCGGCGGGAAGTAGACCTTGCCGTTCTCGCCGGTCTTCGCGCCCAGCAGCTTGCCTTCGGCAATGGCGCGCAGGTAGGCGCTTTCCTCGTGCGAGGCGGTGTGCTGAATGGTCAGCGAAATCGGCGTGACGATCATGGTCACCGGATCCTGATCGCTGGCGGATCCCTCGGGTTCGGCGTCCTCGCCGATCGCGAAGTACGCGATGTCGGTGATAGCGCCGACCGTTTCGTCGGCCCAGTGCACATGCACCCGCGCGCCGGAGCGGATCGCCTCGGGCGTGCCGGCGTCGACCGCGTGGATCAAGGGGGTGTCGGCGCCGTCCAGTGTGATCAGCGCCCAGGCGAACGGCCGGTCCAGCGGCTGGCCCTCCAGCGGCTCGGGCTGCCAGGTCCAGGAGACCACGGTGCCGACGGCCGATACCGGTACCATTTCGCCCAGCGGTTCGTAGGTAACCGGGTCGTATTCCGCCGGTGGCACATGCACTCGGCCATCCGATCCGCGCACCCCGAGGACGCGGCGTTCACGCAATGCGGTGAAGAACTTACCTAGCGTGGAACCAACTGAACGGGTGTAGTCGAAGGACAGAGTTAACGGCGCGGAGAGGGGCGGCTCGGAGTGATCGATCGTGGTCGGGCCGCTCGAAGTGGCTGTCACGCCTTCGAGTAGAACAGGTTCTAAGAACCGTTTCAATATCGGGTCCGGTTCAGCCGGGAAAGGCAGAGAAATGAAGCTGGGTTTGCAGCTGGGATATTGGGGCGCTCACCCGCCGGAGAACGCCGGAGAACTCGTTGCCGAGGCGGAGGCCGCCGGATTCGACGCGGTGTTCACCGCCGAGGCGTGGGGTTCCGACGCCTACACGCCGCTGGCCTGGTGGGGTTCCTCGACGCAGCGGGTGCGGCTGGGCACCTCGGTGGTTCAGCTCTCGGCGCGGACGCCGACGGCGTGTGCGATGGCCGCGCTGACCCTCGACCACCTCAGCGGAGGCCGGCACATTCTCGGACTCGGGGTGTCCGGACCGCAGGTCGTGGAGGGCTGGTACGGCCAGTCGTTTCCCAAGCCGTTGGCCCGGACCCGCGAATACATCGACATCATCCGGCAGGTGTGGACCCGTGAAAAGCCGGTGACCAGCGATGGCCCCCACTACCCGCTGCCGCGGACCGGGGAGGGCACCAGCGGCCTGGGCAAGCCACTCAAGCCCATCACGCATCCGCTGCGGGCGGACATCCCGATCATGCTGGGCGCCGAAGGGCCGAAGAACATCGCGCTGGCCGCCGAGATCTGCGACGGCTGGCTGCCCATCTTCTACACGCCGCGGATGGCCGACATGTACAACGAATGGCTCGACGAGGGGTTCGCCCGGCCCGGCGCCCGGCGCAGCCGCGAGGACTTCGAGATCTGCGCGACCGCGCAGGTCGTGGTCACCGAGGACCGGGCGGCCGCGCACGCCGCGATCAAGCCCCATCTGGCGCTGTACATGGGCGGCATGGGCGCCGAAGACACCAATTTCCATGCCGACGTCTATCGCCGGATGGGCTACGCGCAGGTGGTCGACGACGTCACTCAGCTGTTCCGCAGCAACCAGAAGGACAAGGCCGCCGAGATCATCCCGGACGAGCTCGTCGACGACGCCATGATCGTCGGCGACATTGACTACGTCCGTAAGCAGATCGCCGCGTGGGAAGCCTCCGGCGTCACGATGATGGTAGTGTCCGGTCGCACTCCGCAGCAGGTCCGGGACCTCGCCGCGCTGATCTAGGCCGGGGCTTGCCCCGTCGATAGAACGCGTTCTAGATTGGCCCGATGACAGCATCGCAGCACACCATCGCCGGCACGGTGATCACGATGCCGGTGCAGATTCGCAAGGCAAATCAGCACATGGCGATGTTCTCGGTGGACGCCGACGCCGCCCAGCACCTGATCGACTACAGCGGCCTGCAGGTCTGCCGTTACCTGCCCGGGGGCGCGATCGTGGTCCTGATGCTGATGCACTACATCGACGGCGACCTGGGCCAGTACTACGAGTTCGGCACCAGCGTGATGGTCAACCCACCGGGCACAGCGCCCGGATCAAAGGCGAGCCCGCGCGCCCTGCAGTCGGCCGGCGCCTTCATCCACCACCTGCCCGTCGACCAGCCGTTCACGCTGGAGGCGGGCACCAAGATCTGGGGCTACCCGAAAGTCATGGCGGACTTCACCATTCGAGAGGGCCGCTCGTTCGGGTTCGACTGCGTGATAGACGGGCAACTGGTGATCGGCATGGACTTTCGTCCTGGTCTGCCGATTCGGCTGACGCCGCGCCAGCAGGCGCAGCGCAGCTACTCGCACCGCGACGGCGTCACCCGCGAGACCGCCTTCGAGCACACGCTGGACGGTGTGCGGAACCGGCTTGGCGGCGTGCGCGTCCGGTTGGGCGATCATCCTTACGCGAAAGAGTTAGCGTCGCTTGGTCTTCCGAAGCGCGCGATGCTGTCCAGCTCTGCTGAGCAGGTACAAATGACATTCGGCGACGCCCAGGAGATCTCATGACGATGACCAGACCAGACGTCGACCTGACTGACGGCGCTTTTTACGCGGATCGTCCCGCGGCCCGCGAAGCCTACCGCTGGATGCGAGAGAACGAGCCGGTGTTCCGCGACCACAACGGGTTGGCCGCGGCGACGACGTATGCGGCCGTTATCGATGCCGAGCGGAACCCCGAGTTGTTCTCGAACGCAGGCGGCATCCGCCCCGACCAGGATGCCCTGCCGATGATGATCGACATGGATGATCCCGCACATCTGTTGCGCCGCAAGCTCGTTAACGCCGGCTTCACGCGAAAGCGTTTGAAGGTCCAAGATGCGTCCATCGGCGCGTTGTGCGACGTGCTCATCGACGCCGTATGCGAGCGCGGCGAATGTGATCTGGTCAGAGACCTTGCGGCACCGCTGCCGATGGCGGTCATCGGCGACATGCTTGGCGTGCTCCCGGACGAGCGAGAGTTGTTCCTGAAGTGGTCCGACGAAATGATGGTCGGCCTCAGTTCCACTGTGTCCGAGGCTGATATTCAGGTCACGATGGATGCCTTTGTTGCGTACAACGACTACACCCGCAGCAAGATGGAACAGCGTCGCTCCGAGCCGACCGAGGACCTGATCAGCGTCCTGGTGCACTCGGAGGTCGATGGTCAACGGCTGACCGACGACGACATCCTTCAGGAGACGCTGCTGATCCTCGTCGGCGGCGACGAGACAACGCGTCACACGATATCCGGTGGAATCGAGCAGCTGATACGGAACCGCGACCAGTGGGATCTGCTGCGGAACGACTCCGACCTGCTCCCGGGCGCAATCGAGGAGATGCTGCGCTGGACGTCGCCGCTGAAGAACATGTGCCGCAGGCTGACCGCAGACACCGAATTCCATGGCACCCAGTTACGTCAGGGCGAGAAGATCATGCTGATGTTCGAATCGGCGAACTTCGACGAAGCCGTCTTCGGAGACCCGGACAACTTCAATATTCAGCGAGATCCGAACAGCCACTTAGCGTTCGGGTTCGGCACACACTTCTGCCTCGGTAATCAGTTGGCCCGAATCGAGCTCATAAACATGACGGGCCGGGTGCTGCAGCGGCTGCCTGATCTGCGGCTTGCCGACGGCGCGGACTTGCCGCTGCGGCCGGCGAACTTCGTGTCCGGCCTTGAGAAGATGCCGGTGGCATTCACGCCGACCGCGCCGTTGGGGTAAAGGCTGTTCCGCCTTTTCTTACTCTTCGCCGAACGTGAACCCACTGCGAAAAATCGATTGAAAACTCGCAGTCACTTCACGTTCGGCATGCCCACGCCGCGCCCACCCGTCGCAGGATGCCGCCCGGCACGTCTTCGACCGTGACGCGCACGATGATCCAACCAAGTTCGGTCAGCGCTTCGAATCGGGCGATGTCTCGATTGAATTGTCTGCGGTCCGTCCGATGGTGATCACCCTCGTACTCCACCGCGACTTTGATGTCCTCCCAACCCATATCGACGATCGCGACTAACGCGCCGAACTGGTCGCGGACCGTGATCTGAGTCTGCGGCCGTGGATAACCCGCCTTGATGAGGACTAGACGTAACCAAGTTTCGCGGGGTGATTCGGCTCCGGCGTCGACCAAATGCAAGGCGCTCCGGGCGCGCCTGATGTTGCGATGTCCTTTGTAGCGTTCGGTGAGCGGTTCGACGTCGGTGACATTGAGCCTCGTGGCTCTTGCCAGCGCGTCGATGGCGGCCACGGCCGTGCCGAGGGGATTGCGACAAGCGAGGTCGAACGCAGTACGTGCCGGTGTTGTCGCCAGCACATCCCCAATCATTTCGACCTCGTCGTCAGCAACCTGATCCGACCAGGTACGAATCCCCTTCGGGGGCCGACGGTGCTGGTAAATCAGTTGGGCCGGCGCCCTATCGTCGACCCACTTGGCGCCATGCAATGCCGATGCAGACTGCCCCGCCACAACGCCACGGCGTCGCGACCACAGCCAAGCGGCACGAGCGCGCGACGTGGCGGTGAGGTCCGTGCCGAGCGGCAGGTAGACGTCGCGATGTACCGCAACGCATCGGCTTCGCAGCCGATAGGCCGTCAACGCTCCGGATTTGATGGCTTCAGTGCCGAGGAATGGTTCTCCCACGGACGAAGTGTGGCGCGGCGGTCTGACAACGACGCCGAGTGTGAACCCACTGCGAAAAATCGATTGAAAACTCGCAGTCACTTCACGTTCGGCGAGGGAAGGGGGGAGGGAGGGAAGGGGAGGGAGGGAAGGGGGAGGCGAGGGGAAGGGGGACGCGAGGGACCCGGGGTTACTTGTTCTGGAAGCTGGGCTTGCGCTTTTCGGCGAACGCCCGCGGGCCTTCCTTGGCGTCGTCGGACAAGAACACCTTGATACCGATCTGTGTGTCGATCTTGAAGGCATCGTTCTCGTTCATGCCCTCGGTTTCGCGAATTGCCCGCAGGATCGCCTGCACGGCGAGCGGCCCGTTGTTCTCGATCAGCTCGGCGATCTCGAGCGCCTTGGTCAGGGCCTGGCCGTCGGGCACCAGGTACCCGATCAGGCCGATCTCCTTGGCCTCGGCGGCGGTGATGTGCCGGCCGGTGAGCAGTAGGTCGCAGGCGACCGTGTAGGGGATCTGGCGCACCAGGCGCACGGCCGAGCCGCCCATCGGGTACAGGCTCCACTTGGCTTCGGAGATGCCGAACTTGGCGCTTTCGCCGGCGACCCGGATGTCGGTGCCCTGCAAAATCTCGGTGCCCCCGGCGATCGCGGGCCCTTCGACGGCAGCGATCAGCGGCTTGGTCAGCCGGCGGCCCTTCAACAGCGCGTCGATCCGCGACGGGTCGTAGCTGCCGTCTTTGAAAGAATCGCCCGGCGGCTTCTTGGTTGCTGACTTGAGGTCCATGCCCGCGCAGAAGTAGCCACCGGCCCCGGTCAGGATGCAGCACCGGATGTCGTCGTCGTTGTCGACGCGGTCCCAGGCCTGCACCATGATTTCCATCATTTCGGTGCTCAGCGCGTTGCGGGCGTGCGGCCGGTTCAGGGTGACGATAAGCGTGTGACCGCGCTGCTCGACGAGAGCGTCCGGTCCGGATTCCACGTTTGCTGGAGCCTCGACCACGGCCATTGTCCTTCCCTCGTCATCGAGCATGAACTTGTCAAGAAATGTAACACGTTCTAATTTGGTGGCCGTGGCCCTGAATATTGCTGACCTCGCCGAGCACGCCATCGACGCCGTGCCTGACCGTGTAGCCCTCATCTGCGGCGATCAGCAGCTGACCTACGCCGAACTCGAGGAGAAGGCCAACCGGTTAGCGCACTACCTGATCGAACAGGGCGTGCAGAAGGACGACAAGGTCGGACTCTACTGCCGCAATCGCATCGAGATCGTCATCGCCATGCTCGGCATCATCAAGGCCGGCGCAATCCTGGTGAACGTCAACTATCGCTACGTCGAGGGCGAGCTCCGCTACCTCTTTGACAACTCCGACATGGTCGCGCTGGTCCACGAGCGCCAGTACTCGGACCGGGTCGCCAACGTGCTGCCCGACACTCCGAACGTCAAGACGATCCTCGTCGTGGAGGACGGCTCGGATGTTCCAGACAACGCTTTCCAGCGCTACGGCGGCGCCGAGTTCTACTCCGCGATCGCCCAGAGCTCACCCGAGCGTGACTTCGGCGAACGCAGCTCCGACGACATCTACCTGCTCTACACCGGCGGCACCACCGGATTCCCGAAGGGCGTGATGTGGCGCCACGAGGACATCTACCGCGTGCTGTTCGGTGGGACCGACTTCGCGACGGGCGCATTCATCGAGGACGAGCACGACCTGGCCAAGGCCGCCGCGGCTAACCCGCCGATGGTCCGCCACCCGATTCCGCCGATGATCCACGGCGCCACCCAATCGGCCACCTGGATGTCGATCTTCTCAGGCCAAACCACCGTTCTCGCACCGGAATTCAACGCCGACGAGGTGTGGCGCACGATTCACGACCACAAGGTGAACCTGCTGTTCTTCACCGGCGACGCGATGGCGCGACCTTTGCTGGATGCGCTGCTGGCACACCAGGACAAGGGCAACGAGTACGACCTGTCGTCGCTGTTCCTGCTCGCCTCCACCGCGGCACTGTTCTCACCGAGCATCAAGGAGAAGTTCCTCGAGCTGCTGCCCAACCGGGTCATCACCGATTCCATCGGATCTTCGGAAACCGGGTTCGGCGGCACCAGCATCGTTGCCAAGGATGCGCCGCACAGCGGCGGCCCGCGCGTGACGATCGACCACCGCACCGTCGTCCTCGACGACGACGGCAACGAGGTCCAGCCAGGCTCCGGAGTCCGCGGCTTCATCGCGAAGAAGGGCAACATTCCCGTCGGCTACTACAAGGACGAGAAGAAGACCGCCGAGACGTTCAAGACCATCAACGGCGTCCGCTACGCCATCCCCGGCGACTACGCCACGGTCGAGGCGGACGGGACGGTCACGATGCTGGGCCGCGGTTCGGTCTCGATCAACAGCGGCGGTGAAAAGATCTACCCCGAGGAGGTCGAAGCCGCGCTCAAGGGGCACCCCGACGTCTTCGACGCTTTGGTGGTTGGCGTGCCCGATGCCCGCTACGGCCAGCATGTGGCCGCCGTCGTGCAGGCGCGGCCCGGGACCCGTCCGTCGCTGTCGGACCTGGATACCTTTGTGCGTTCCGAGATCGCGGGATACAAAGTCCCGCGCAGCCTTTGGCTGGTCGACGAGGTGAAGCGCTCGCCGGCCGGGAAGCCCGACTACCGGTGGGCCAAGGAGCAGACCGAGGCGCGGCCCGCCGACGATGTGCATGCGGCTCACGCGACGGCCTGACGCCCCGGCTGTGTGACCGACTTCGTCAAACACCACCCGGGCGCGCCCGCCGGCTTCTTCGAGTGGGAGGCCGCCGGGCTGCGCTGGCTCTCCGATGTCGACGACGGCGTGCCGTGTGCGCAGGTCGTCTCTGTTGACGCCACCAGCCTCACGCTGCGGCGGCTCGACTCGGTGGCTCCGAGTTCGGAGGCGGCGGACGCGTTCGGCCGCCGGCTTGCCGTCACGCACGACGCCGGCGCCGCGGATTTCGGCGCGGGGCCCGACGGCTGGGGCGGACCCGGATTCTTCGGGCCGCTGGCGCAGCCACTGCCGATGTCGTTGCGGACCCACCCGCGCTGGGGCGATTTTTACGCCGCCGAGCGGCTGAGCCCGATGGCCGAGCTCGCGGCGGCCCGGCTCGACGCGCAGACCCGTGCCGCGATCGATTCGGTTGCGGCCCGGTGCCGCGCGGGTGACTTCGACGACGGTGACCACCCGGCGCGGCTGCACGGCGATCTGTGGAGCGGCAACGTGATGTGGACGGCCGACGGCGTGGTGCTGATCGACCCGGCCGCGCACGCCGGCCACCGCGAGACCGACCTGGCGATGCTCGCGCTGTTCGGCTGCCCGCACTACGACGCCGTCCTCGCCGGCTACCAGCGGGTGCGATCGCTGAACCCCGGCTGGCGCAACCGCATCGGCCTGCACCAGCTTTTTCCGCTGCTGGCCCATGTCGTGCTGTTCGGCGGCGGTTATGCGGCGCAGACGCATGCTGCCGCGCGCGCCGCGCTGGCCGCCTGACCTCAAGCGAGGTCTAGAGTCGAAGCGCGATGACGATCGATGTGTGGATGCAGCATCCGACTGCGCGGTTTCTGCGCAGCGACATGTTGGCTTCGCTGCGACGCTGGACCGGCGGGTCGATACCGGACGCCGACATCCCGATCGAGGCGACGATCGCAGCGATGGATGCGGCCGACGTCGAGCTGGGCCTGCTGAGCGCATGGCACGGCCCTAACGGTCAGGACCTCATTTCCAATGACGAGGTAGCGCAGTGGATTGCGTCGCATCCGAAGCGATTCGCCGGCCTGGCCACCGTCGATCTGGACCGTCCGATGCAGGCGGTCCGTGAGCTACGGCGCCGGGTCGCCGAGGGATTCGTCGGCCTGCGGATAGTGCCCTGGCTGTGGAACGCGCCGCCCACCGATCGCCGCTACTATCCGCTTTTCGCCGAGTGCGTCGAGGCCGCCGTTCCGTTCTGCACGCAGGTCGGTCACACCGGTCCACTGCGGCCCTCGGAGACCGGACGCCCTATTCCCTACATCGACCAGGTGGCCCTGGACTTTCCCGAGCTGGTGATCGTGTGCGGACATGTCGGCTACCCGTGGACCGAGGAGATGGTGGCCGTCGCGCGCAAACATGAAAATGTCTACATCGATACGTCGGCCTACACTGTGCGACGGCTGCCGGAAGAATTGATCCGGTTCATGAAAACCGGTACCGGACAACGCAAAGTCTTGTTCGGTACCAACTACCCGATGATCACTCACGCGCACACTTTGGCCGGTCTCGACGAACTCGGGCTCGACGACGAGGCCCGCCATGATTTTCTGCACGGCAATGCCGAACGCGTGTTCAGACTGGAGGCAAACAGGTGAACGGTGCTCAGGCTCTGATCAACACGCTGGTCGATGGTGGGGTGGACGTGTGCTTCGCCAACCCCGGCACGTCGGAGATGCACTTCGTGGCCGCGCTGGACACTGTTCCGGAAATGCGTGGCGTGCTAGCCCTTTTCGAGGGTGTCGCCACCGGAGCGGCCGACGGATATGCCCGCATCGCCGATCGACCGGCCGCGGTGCTGCTACATCTGGGACCCGGATTGGGCAACGGCCTGGCCAATCTGCACAACGCGCGCCGGGCGCACGTGCCGATGGTGGTCGTCGTCGGCGACCACGCCACCTATCACAAAAAGTACGACGCCCCACTGGAATCCGATATCGACGCGCTTGCGGGCACCGTGTCGGGATGGGTGCGCCGCACGGGGGCCGCCGCCGACGTCGCACTCGACGCCGCCGAGGCGATCGCCGCGAGCCGGGCCGGCTCGCAGATCTCCACGCTGATCCTGCCCGCCGACGCATCCTGGTCGGACGGCGCCCAGCCCGTGGCCGCGACGCCTGCGCGGCCGGCGGGCGCCGACTCGATGCTGGCGCCCGAGGTGATGGAGGTACTGCGATCGGGCGAGCCCACGGTGATCATGGTCGGCGGCGACGCCACCCGCGCCCGCGGTCTGGCCGCGGCGGCGCGGATCGCCGAGGCGACGGGGGCCCGCTGGCTCTGTGAGACATTCCCGACGCGTCTGGAGCGAGGTGCCGGTGTCCCCGCCGTCGAGCGGTTGGCGTACTTCGCCGAGGCCGCCGCGGCCCAGCTGGACGGCGCCAAGCATTTGGTGCTGGTCGGCGCCAAATCACCGGTGTCCTTCTTCGCCTACCCGAACATGGCCAGCGATTTGGTTCCGGCCGGCTGCGAGGTGCACGTGCTCGCCGAGCACCACGGTGCCGCCGACGCGCTCGAGGCATTGGCCGACGAGATCGCGCCCGGCACGGTTGCCCCGCTGGCCGTCGAGTCGCGCCCGCAATTGCCGACCGGCGCGCTGACCTCCGCCTCGGCAGCCGACGTGATCGGCGCGCTGATGCCCGAACGGGCGATCGTCGTCGACGAGTCGAACACCTCCGGTCTGCTGCTGGCGCAAGCCACCGCCGGGGCGCCGGCCCACGACTGGTTGACCCTGACCGGCGGGGCGATCGGCTATGGCATCCCCGCCGCGGTGGGTGCCGCGGTGGCCGCCCCGGATCGTCCGGTGCTCTGTCTGGAATCCGACGGGTCGGCGATGTACACGATTTCGGGACTGTGGACCCAGGCGCGCGAGAACCTCAACGTGACGACCGTGGTGTACGACAACAGCGCCTACGACATCCTGCGGATTGAGTTGCAACGTGTCGGCGCCGGGTCCGCTCCCGGCCCCAAGGCGCTGGATCTGCTCGACTTATCACGTCCCACAATGGATTTCGTCAAGATCGCGGAAGGCATGGGGGTGCCGGCCCGGCGCGTGAACACTACCGAGGAGTTAGCTGATGCGCTGCGCCACGCGTTTAGCGAACCCGGACCGCATCTGATCGACGCGGTAGTGCCGTCAATCGTGGGCTAGACAGTGCGGATTCGACGATGTGTGGCGTTCTTTCGCATGCAGCATCTTCTGCTCCGGCAAATCGGCAATACACAGCAGCACGTTTGCCAGCGCTGTCGGCCTGGAAAGAAATGGCGAGTGACCGCCGGGAAGTTCGACGATATCGGCGTGAAGCCGTTCGCGAGCGACACGTCTGGACCACTCCGGCCCGACCAACCGATCGTCAGCGCAAATCACGGAAGTAGACCTCACCGAAGGGAATTGACTGAGCGGGAACGCAACGTTGATCGGATGGTGGGCTTGCGGGCGAAGTCGATCGATCGCACGCTCCGCTGTGGCGTCGTCACAGTCACCGAAGAGCATCTCTTTCGCGAGAGCGCGATCGACCCACGCTTGTGCACCTTGTGTATCGAACTCGCCCATCCCAGCCGTCCACGCGAAATCGGTCATACCCATTTCGGTCGTAAACTGCTCCTGCAGACTCTTGCCGAGGGCGGGTGTCAAGGCGCAGAGGTACACCAGGTGCCGTACCGGCCGACGAGCCGCGGCCAAGGCGGCCGCGGAAGCGTTCAGCGAGTGCCCCACCAGCACAACGTCGTCATCGCAGCCGTCGATGGCGGCACACACCAAGTCGGCATAGGTGTCAAACGTTGCCGATCCATCTCCGGCGGGCAGATCCATTGCCACCACATGGTGGCCGGCCTCCTCGAGCAGGGGGGTCAACAACTCCCAACACCACGCGCCGTGCCAGCCGCCGTGTACCAACGCGAACGTTGTCATCGCAGCCCCCTATCCGTGTAAAACCTCGGAAATCTAAGTGGCGCAGTCAATTCTACGTACCACGCGATCACTATGGCCCACGCTGGCCTGCGATTTTCGAAATCACATCGGTCGTTGTCAACGCGTGCCGAAACCCGTACCGAATCGGCCCCGATCAATAGCGGGCCAGCACCGGAACCCGGCTGATGAGCCAGTCCACCACCGTGTTGACGACCTCGACTCCGCTTTCGAAGCCGCCATCGCGAACTTCGGCCGCCACTGCGACGCCCCACTGCCCCGAAGGAGTGGGCAAGATTCCGAATTGCCGGACCAGGTACTCGCCGTTTACTCCCGGCCCCCAACCGCCTTTTGCCGCAGAGCCATTGGTGGCCAGCCCCCATCGATGATCGGGAGTGAGATCGTGCATGAGCTCGATCACGTCCGCCGCGCCGGGGACTAAAGACAACTCCGCGGCAAACCGCGCTTGCCGCTGCAAAGTCCACTCCGTTTGGCCAAATGCGGTGTAGCCACGACGAAGCCGGCGCGATTCGACCACCGTGGCGGTGTCGCCACCTTCAGCCACGACGCCCTGCACCTTGCGTGCCGCGTCCGCCGGCTCGCCCAGCAGTGACCACAACTGCTCGGACGCGTGATTGTCGGATTCGGTGATGGCCTTGGCGACCAGTTCGCGGGCGCTGAGCCAATCGCTGCGCAGTGCCGCGATCGCCAGGGGCACTTTGATCGTCGACCAGGCGACGCCAGACCACCACCGGCCCAGCGAATAGGTGCGGTCCGGACGGGCTATCGCAACACCAATGTTGGCCGGTACCAGGTCGGAAAGCTGTTCAAAGCTTGCTTCCAGCGCTAGCTCAAGGGGTCGGGACGTCATCGAGTTACCGGGGTATCGGCCATACCCGATCATCGCAGTCGACACCTTCGGCCGCCAACTGCCGCTTGAGCACCTTGAATGTCACCGTCCGCGGGAGTTCCGCGCTGATCCTGACGTACGACGGCCATTGTTTGGCCCCCAGGTCGGGCTGCTCGGCCAGGAAGGCCCGAAATTTCTCGGTATCGAACTCCGTGCCCGGCGTCACCACCAACGCGGCCATCACCTGGTCGCCGACCACAGGATCGGGGATCGGATACACCGCAACCTCGGCCGCGTCGGGGTATCGCAGCAACACCCGCTCGATCGGGGCGGCGCCAAGATTCTCGCCGTCGACCCGCATCCAATCGCCAAGTCGCCCGGCGAAGTACGCGTACCCGGCCTCATCTCGATAGGCGAGATCGCCGCTGTGGTAGACCCCGCCCGCCATTCGCTCGGCTTCGGCGGCCGCGTCGTTGTAGTACCCCTCGAAACGGCCTGGCCCGGCGGTATTCACCAGCTCGCCGACCACTCCCACCGGGCAGGGTTTGCCGGTATCGGGGTCGACGATCTCGAGCCCTTCAGTCAGCGGCCCCAAGGCGCCGGGCGATGTATCGGGGGTGCGGGCGATCGCGACCCCGCCTTCGGTCGACCCGAACCCGTCCTGGACGGCGCACCCGAATCTGCGCCCAAAACGTTCGATGTCGGCGGGCACACCCTCGTTGCCGTACACCGCCCGTAACGGGTTGTCCGCGTCGTCGGGTTGTTCCGGCGTGGCCAGCACATAGGACAGTGGCTTGCCCACGTAGTTGGCGTAGGTGGCGCGGTAACGGCGCACATCCACCAGGAAGTTCGATGCTGAGAACTTACGCCGCAACGCCAATGAGCCTTGGCACGCCGCTGCCACGGCCCAGCCGACCAGAACCGCGTTGGAGTGAAACAACGGCATCGACACGTAGCAGACGTCGTCGCTACCGAGGTCGAACCGCTGTGCCATCGTCGTTCCGGCGGTCGCGACCTTGCCGTGGCTGCACTTCACCGCCTTCGGCTCACCGCTGGTGCCCGACGTGAAGATCAGCATGAAAAGGTCTTCGGCCGACGCGTGCTGGAAACGCAGCTCGGCGTCGCGATGTGCGTCGACTTCACCTGCCCATTGCGCGGAATCGACATTCAGGTGGTCGATATCGTCCAGTGTCGCAGCCGATTTCGCGTCGGCCAGTACCAGCTGGCAGTCGGCCCGGTCGATGTCGCGGGCCAGCGCCTCGCCGCGGCGCACCGGGTTGAGGCCGACCGGCACGATTCCTGACAGCCCGGCCGCCACCAACATCGCCGAAAAGAACGGGGTGTTTTCCAGCAGCACGCCGACGTGCGGTGGCCGGCTCGGGTCGAGACGCTCGCGCAGCGCCGCCGCAATCGCGGCGCCGTGTTGCAGGTGATCGCGCCAACTGGTGAACGAATCCTCGAAGTAGACGCCCCGGTCGTCGATCTCAGCCAATGGCCCCAGCAGTTTGGTGACGGTGGGGTCCGGAGGAAGCACGAAGCTAGGCAGGGGTTTCCGCCAGCTCACGACCGATCCGGCGGAGCTGCCCGGTGGCACCGCCCAGCGCGAACTCGATCTCCTTGGCGGCCAGGAAGTAGCGGTGCGCCGGGTGGTCGGTGTCGACGCCGACGCCGCCGTGCACGTGCACGATGGTGTGCGCGACCCGATGCCCGGCATCAGCGGCCCAGAATGCCGCACTGGCTACGTCGATTTCGGCAGCAATGTCCTCGGAGACCTTCCAGGCTGCCTGGGTGAGCGTCAGCCGCAACCCCTTGACGTCGATGTAGCCATCGGCCAGCCGCTGCGACACCGCCTGGAAACTACCGATCGGACGGTCGAATTGCTCACGCTCGCGGGCGTATTCGGCAGTCATCCGCAACCCTCGATCGAGCACCCCGAGTTGATACGCGGTGCGTCCCAAGGTGCCGAGCGTGCCGAGCCAGGCGGCGACTTCGATTCCGCCGACCCGGCGCGCGTCGTCGACCGCAACACCGTCCAGCGCCAGGTGCCCGATGCTGCCCAAGCCGGTGGTTCCCAGCGCGGTCAGTTTGACACCAGGATCATCGGCGGCAACCAGGAAAACTGCTGTGCCGGAATCGGTTTCGGCAGGAACCAGGAAAGCGTATGCCACCGGGCCGAAGCCGACCTGGGTGCGGGTTCCGGTCAGCCGATAGCCGTCACCGGCGCGGGCGGCCTGTACGGGCCCCTCACCCATCTCGCCGTCGAGGGCGACCGTCAGGATCTTCTCGCCGTTGACCGCCGGTACGCCCCAGCCCTGCTGCAGTTCCTCGGAACCGAACCGGGCCAGCACTCCGGCACCCAACATCACCGACTCCAGATACGGCACGGCGGCAAGCTGATGGCCCAGCGCAACTAAGATCGCGACCTGTTCGAGGGCACCGAAACCGTCGCCGCCCAGTGCGGAAGCCGATGCGCTGGTGAGGATGTCAGCATCGACGAGCTTGCGCCACAGGTCGCGGTCGAACCGTTGCTCGAGCCCGTCGAGTTCCCGTTGATGCTCCGGCGTGCACACCGAGTCCACGATCGTATCGACCAGGCCGCCGAGGTCGTGTGCCGCTTCGGTTGTCGTGAAATCCATGGATGTTCGTCCTTTGAGATAAGAGAGATGCTCAGCGGTTCCGGGGCAGGCCCAGCGCGACCATGCCGATGATGTCGCGCTGCACTTCGTTGGTGCCGCCGCCGAAGGTCAGGATCAGGCAGGCCCGGTGCATCCGCTCGACCCGGCCGCGCAGCAATGCGCCCGGCGAATCCTGGCGCACCGTCGCCGCCGTACCCAACACCTCCATCAGCAGCCGGTAGGCCTCGGTGGCCAGCTCGGTGCCGAACACCTTGGCCGCCGACGCATCCGCGGGCGACAGGGCCTCACTTGCCGCCGACGCCAGTTCCCAGTTGATCAGCTTGAGAACCTCGACCTTCGCATGCACCCGCGCCAGGTTCAGCTGTACCCACTCCGAGTCGATCAGCCGGGCACCGCTGGAGTCCTTGGTGTTCTGCGCCCACTCGCGAACCTCGCGCAAGGCCAGGAAGATCGGTTGCGCCGACACCAGGGCAACCCGCTCGTGGTTGAGCTGGTTAGTCACCAGCTTCCAGCCGCCGTTCTCCTCGCCGATCAGGTTGGTCACCGGGACTCGCACGTCGGAGTAATAGGTGGCGCTGGTGTCCACACCGGCCATGGTATGCACCGGCGTCCAGGAGAAACCCTCCGCGGTGGTCGGCACGGCCAGCATCGAAATGCCGCGGTGCTTCTTGGCTTCCGGGTTGGTGCGCACCGCCAGCCAGACCCAGTCCGCGTACGCGATCAAGCTGGTCCACATCTTTTGGCCATTGATGACGTAGTCGTCACCGTCGCGGACCGCGGTGGTGCGTAGGTTCGCCAGGTCGGTGCCGGCGCTGGGCTCGGAGTAGCCGATGGAGAAGTGCAGTTCGCCCGCCGCGATCTTGGGCAGGAAGAACTTCTTCTGCTCGTCGGTGCCGAAGGCCATGATGGTCGGCGCCACGCTGTTGATCGTGAGGAACGGCACCGGCACGCCGGCGAGCGCGGCCTCGTCGGTGAAGATCAGCGAGTCCATCGGGGAGCGGTCCTGGCCGCCGTACTCCTTGGGCCAATTCAGGGTGAGCCACCCGTCCTTGCCCATCTGCGCGACGGTGTCGCGATACGCGTTGCCGGTCCCGACCTCGCCCTGGGTCGAGGTCAGTGCTGCCCGCCGCTCGGGGGTCATGAGCGTGGTGAAGTACGACCGCAGCTCGCGACGCAGCTCCTCCTGTTCCGGGGTGTAACTGATGCGCATTCCGGCCGTCCTTTGGTTAACGTGGCACGCTGTAACTCGACCAACGGCTACCCGTTCGCCTTCCCGGTTGTAACACGTTCTAGTCTGGGAATCCAGCGACCGTTTCCTCAGACGTACCGGGGCCCTATGGTGGAGCTACATTCTGATGGGACATGGGGCCAAATCCAGGGCCGGCTTCGAGGAGGATGTTGTGCGGGTGATTGTCGATCGTGACCGGTGCGAAGGCAACGCGGTGTGCTTGGGAATCGCTCCGGATATCTTCGACCTGGACGATGAAGACTATGCCGTCGTGAAGATCGATCCGATTCCGTCCGACCAAGAAGATCTCGCCGAGCAGGCGATCGCCGAGTGCCCGCGCGCGGCGTTGCTGCGCGAAGACTAGCGGCGAGGGTCCCCGAAACTAGAGGTATTCATAAATTGACTAGCAGCACGAACGCGTCCGATCTATCCGGAAAGGTCGCGGTGGTGACCGGCGCGGCCGCAGGACTTGGGCGCGCCGAGGCCCTCGGACTGGCCCGCCGCGGCGCCACCGTCGTCGTCAACGACATCGCCGCCGCGCTCGACGCCTCGGACGTCATCGATGAGATCGGGGCCCTCGGCGCCAAAGCGGTGGCGGTCACCGGCGACATCAGCGAGCGGGCCACCGCCGACGAACTGGTGTCCTGCGCCGACGGGCTCGGCGGCCTGAACATCGTGGTGAACAATGCCGGCATCACCCGCGACCGGATGCTGTTCAACATGTCCGACGAGGAGTGGGACCAGGTCATCGCCGTACATCTGCGCGGGCACTTCCTGCTCACCCGCAACGCCGCGACCTACTGGCGCAGTAAGGCCAAAGACGCCGGGGGATCGATCTTCGGCCGGATCGTCAACACGGCGTCCGAAGCCGGGCTGGTGGGCCCGGTGGGGCAGGCCAACTACGGCGCCGCCAAGGCGGGCATCATCTCGCTCACCCTGACGGCCGCTCGAGCGCTGGGTCGCTACGGCGTGTGTGCCAACGCGATCTGCCCCCGCGCGCGCACCGCGATGACGGCCGACGTGTTCGGCAGCGCGCCAGATATAGAGGAAGGCGGCGTCGACCCGCTGTCGCCCGAACACGTTGTGAACCTGGTGCAGTTCCTGTCGTCTCCGGCAGCCGCAGAGGTCAACGGCCAGGTGTTCATCGTTTACGGTCCTCAGGTGACATTGGTCTCAGCCCCGACCGCCGAGCACAAGTTCACCGCGGACGGCGCCGCGTGGGAGTCGACTCAACTCAGCAGCACGTTGCAGAACTACTTTGCTGGTCGCGATCCGGAACGCAACTTTTCCGCGTCCGCTTTAATGGAACAATAGCGGCATAAAACGGCTTCTCGGGAGGGGAATCAGCCAGTAGAACGTGTGTCAGATTGGCAATACCGCAAGGGCGCTGACCAGGACAATTAGCGCTTTAGATAGAGATAACCTGTTCATTGACACGGTGAACTTCTTCTGAGTTAATATGATCCGGCTCACACGGAGCCGGGTGCGACCGAAGGCAACGCAAAGGCGACGCACTGGGCTTCGCCGTGAGCAGCAAGGGGGGTACCGAGTTTGCTTCAACAACTTGCGGTTCCGGCCCGTGCTGTCGGTGGGTTTTTCGAAATGATGATCGATACGGCCCGTGCAGCTTTCCGGAGGCCGTTTCAATTCCGCGAGTTCCTGGATCAGACATGGATGATCGCACGCGTGTCCTTGGTTCCGACGCTTCTGGTGTCCATCCCCTTCACCGTTCTGGTGGCATTCACCCTCAACATTTTGCTGCGCGAAATCGGCGCGGCTGACTTGTCCGGTGCCGGAACGGCGTTCGGCACTATCACCCAGCTGGGCCCGGTGGTGACGGTGCTCGTCGTCGCGGGGGCAGGCGCCACCGCGATCTGCGCCGACCTTGGTGCGCGCACCATCCGCGAAGAAATCGACGCGATGCGGGTGCTCGGCATCGACCCGATCCACCGGCTGGTGGTACCCCGCGTTCTGGCGTCGACCGTTGTGGCACTGCTGCTCAACGGTTTGGTGTGCGCCATCGGCTTGTCCGGCGGCTACGTGTTCTCCGTCTTTCTTCAGGGCGTCAACCCGGGTGCATTCATCAACGGGTTGACCGTATTGACCGGACTGCGCGAGTTGATGCTTGCGGAAGTCAAGGCGCTGCTGTTCGGCGTGATGGCCGGGCTCGTGGGGTGTTACCGCGGCCTCACCGTCAAGGGTGGGCCCAAGGGCGTCGGCAACGCGGTCAACGAAACAGTCGTCTACGCGTTCATCTGTCTGTTCGTCATCAACGTGGTGATGACCGCCATCGGCGTACGGTTCTCGACGAAGTGACGACGCGATGAGTTACGACGTCACCTACCGGTTCCGCAATATCGCGGCAAGACTCCAAGGCCCGATTGACGACTTCGGCGAGCAGGCACTGTTCTACGGCCAGACCATTCGCTACGTCCCCAACGCGCTTACCCGATATCGCAAGGAGACGATCCGGCTCATTGCCGAGATGACGCTGGGCGCAGGAGCGCTCGTCATGATCGGGGGCACGGTCGGCGTTGCGGCGTTCCTGACGCTGGCCTCCGGTGGGGTCATCGCCGTCCAGGGTTACTCGTCACTGGGCAACATCGGTATCGAGGCTTTGACCGGCTTCCTGTCGGCATTCCTGAATGTGCGCGTCGTCGCGCCGGTCATTGCCGGCATCGCGCTGGCGGCGACGATCGGTGCCGGTGCCACCGCCCAGTTGGGTGCCATGCGGGTGTCCGAGGAAATCGACGCCGTGGAATGCATGGCGGTGCACTCGGTGTCCTACCTGGTGTCGACGCGGCTGATCGCCGGCCTGGTCGCGATCATTCCGTTGTATTCGCTGTCGGTGCTCGCCGCGTTTTTCGCGGCCCGCTTCACCACGGTGTTCATCAACGGGCAGTCGGCTGGCCTCTACGACCACTACTTCAATACCTTCCTCATCCCGTCGGACCTACTTTGGTCGTTCCTGCAGGCCATCGTGATGTCCGTCGCGGTGATGCTGGTCCATACCTATTACGGTTACAACACCAGCGGCGGGCCGGTCGGCGTGGGCATCGCCGTCGGTCAGGCCGTGCGGACCTCGCTGATCGTCGTGGTCGTCATTACTTTGTTCATCTCGCTGGCGGTCTACGGCGCATCCGGTAACTTCAACCTCTCTGGGTAAGGGGATCGCTTAAAAACATGGCAGAGGGCGGAGCACGACGTTCAACAGTCCGGCTGGCAGCGGCGCTGCTGGCCAGTTTGTTGGTGGCGTTTTCCGTGTTGACTTACCTGTCCTACACAGCGGCTTTCACCTCCACCGACACGGTTACCGTGTCGTCGCCGCGGGCCGGGCTGGTGATGGACTTGGGCGCCAAGGTCAAGTTCCGCGGCATCCAGATCGGCAAGGTCACCGACATCAGCTACAGCCGCGATCAGGCGCGGCTGACGCTGGCGATCAACAGCGATGCCATGCACTACATCCCCTCCAACGCGGCGGTGCATATCGCGGGCAACACGATCTTCGGCGCGAAGTCGGTGGAATTCCTTCCGCCCCAGACACCGTCGCCGACGTCGCTGCGTCCGGATGCGCACGTTGAGGCCTCAGCGGTGCAGCTGGAAGTCAATACCCTGTTTCAATCGCTGATGGATCTGCTGCACAAGGTCGATCCGGTCGAATTGAACGGCACGTTGAGTGCGCTGTCCGAAGGCCTGCGGGGTCATGGCGACGACCTGGGCGCTCTGTTCTCAGGGCTGAATACCCTGACGCGACAGGCGAATCCGAAGCTGCCCGCCCTGCAGGAGGATTTCCGCAAGACCGCGGTCGTGACCAACATCTACGCCGATGCCGCCCCGGACCTGAACACGATCTTCGACAACCTGCCGACCATCAGCAAAACCGTCGTGGACGAGCAGAAAAACCTCAACGACACGCTGTTGGCCACGATCGGCCTCTCCAACAACGCCTATGAGACGTTGGCGCCGGCCGAGCAGGACCTCATCGACGCCATCAACAGGCTGCGGGCCCCGGTCAAGGTGGCCGCCGATTACTCACCGGAATTCGGCTGCTTGTTCGCGGGAATCGAGCGTGGCATCAAGGAGTTTGCCCCGTTGCTCGGTGTCCGCAAAGCGGGCCTGTTCACGTCGTCGAGCTTCGTCTTGGGCTCGCCGGCGTACACGTATCCGGAGTCCCTGCCGCAGGTCAACGCCTCCGGCGGACCGAACTGCCGAGGATTGCCCGACATCCCGACCAAGCAGACGGGCGGGTCGTTTTTCCGCTCGCCATTCCTGGTCACCGATAACGCCAACATCCCGTACGAGCCGTTCACCGAACTGCAGTTTGACGCGCCGTCGACGTTGCAGTTCTTGTTCCACGGCTCTTTCGCGGAACGGGACGACTTCTGATGGCCAGCTCGGAGTTGCCGTCGCACCGGTCGATGGTGATCAAGGTCAGCATCTTCGCGGTGGCGATGCTGCTGGTGGCCGCGGGCCTCGTGGTGGTCTTCGGCGACTTTCGGTTCGGGCCTGAAAGTACTTACCACGCAACGTTTATCAACGCGTCTCGGTTAAAGTCCGGCCAAAAGGTCCGCATCTCCGGGGTGCCGGTCGGCGCGGTGTCCGGTATCAAACTCAACTCGGACAACAGCGTCGACGTGGCGTTCGGAATCGACAGCCGCTACACGCTGTACTCGTCGACCCGCGCGGTCATCCGCTACGAAAACCTGGTCGGTGATCGGTTCCTGGAGATCACGTCGGGACCAGGCGAGCTGCGCAAGCTGGCGCCGGGCGGGACGATCAACGCCCAACATACCCAGCCCGCACTGGATCTGGATGCGTTACTGGGCGGACTACGGCCCGTGCTCAAGGGCTTGGACGCCGACAAGGTCAACACGATCAGCAGCGCGGTCATCGAGTTATTGCAGGGCCAGGGTGGAGCGTTGTCGAACGTGCTGGCCGACACCAGCGCGTTCTCGACGGCGCTGGGCCAGCGCGACCAGCTCATCGGTGACACGATCACCAACCTGAACACGGTGCTGGGCACCATCGACCAACGCAGCGCGCAATTCTCGGCCAGCGTCGACCAGCTGCAGCAATTGATCAGCGGGCTGGCCAAGAACAAGGACTCGATCGCGGGAGCCATTCCGCCGCTGGCGTCGACAACGGCGGATCTCACAGAGCTGCTGAAGAATTCACGCCGGCCGCTGCAGGGCATCCTGGAGAACACTCGGCCGCTGGCCACCGAGCTGGATAACCGTAAGGCCGAGGTGAACAACGACGTCGAGCAGCTGGGCGAGGACTATCTGCGCCTGGCCGCACTCGGTGCCTACGGGTCGTTCTTCAACATCTACTTCTGCTCGGTGACGATCAAGATCAACGGACCGGCCGGCGGCGACATCCTCTTGCCCCTCGGCGGCCAGGTGGATCCCAGCCAAGGGAGGTGCGCTTTTGTCAAGTAATCCCAAGCGCGAACGCGACCCGCTGCGCACCGGGGTCTTCGGTGTGGTGCTAGTCGTCTGCGTCGTGCTGATCGCCTTCGGCTACTCCGGTTTGCCGTTCTACCCACAGGGAAAGACGTACGACGCGTACTTCACCGACGCCGGCGGCATCTCGCCCGGCAACTCCGTGTACGTGTCGGGCTTCAAGGTCGGCAAAGTGCAGTCCGTCGGCCTGGCCGGAGACAGTGCCAAGGTGACCTTCTCCGTGGATCGGCACGTCGCGGTCGGTGACCAGTCGTTGGCCGCGATCCGCACCGACACCATCCTCGGCGAGCGCTCCATTGCGGTGTCTCCGGCGGGTCACGGCAAGGCGACCACCATTCCGCTCAGCCGCACGACCACGCCGTACACGCTGGCCGGCGCGCTCGAGGATCTGGGTCAAAACGCGAACAATCTGGACAAGCCGCAGTTCGAACAAGCCTTGAACGTCCTCACCGACACGCTGCACGATGCCACCCCGGAGCTGCGCGGCGCGCTGGACGGAGTGACGTCGCTGTCGCGCACTCTGAACCGGCGTGATGAGGCACTGCAAAGCCTTCTGGCCCATGCGAAGTCGGTGACATCGGTGCTGTCTGATCGCGCCAACCAGGTGAACAAGTTGGTCGACGACGGGAACGAGTTGTTCGCTGCGCTCGACGAGCGCCGCGCCGCGCTGAGCCAGCTGATCGGGGGCATCGACGATGTCTCCACACAGATCTCCGGCTTCGTCGCCGACAATCGCAAGGAGTTCGGCCCCGCACTGAGCAAGCTCAACGATGTACTGAGCAATCTCAATGAGCGCCGCGACTACATCACCGAGGCACTCAAACGGCTGCCCACCTATGCGACCGAGCTCGGCGAGGTTGTTGGTTCCGGACCCGGATTCAATGTCAACGTCTACGGCGTGATACCGGCGCCGTTGCTTGCGGCGATGTTCGACTTCTTCTACCAACCGGGCAAGCTGCCGGCCAGCCTTTCCGACTACCTGCGCGGGTTGATCCAGGAACGCTGGATCATCAGGCCGAAGTCACCATGATGCGGAATCTCGATGATTAAGCGGACTTTCGGCGGCCCGGGGCTGCGTAACGTCACCATCATCGCGCTGGTCGCGGTGCTGATCGGTGGTGTGTACGCGCTGTCCTCGTCCAACGGCGGCGGCCGAAAAGTCATCGGCTACTTCACGTCTGCTGTCGGGCTGTACCCCGGAGATCAGGTCCGCATCCTGGGGGTCCCCGTCGGCACGATCGACTCGATCGAGCCGCGGCCTTCCGACGTCAAAATCACCATGTCGGTGTCCAGCGACGTGAAGATCCCGAAGGACGCCAAGGCCGTCATCATGTCGCCAAACCTGGTGTCGGCCCGTTTCATTCAGCTCACGCCGACATACAGTGGCGGAGCGGTGCTGCCGGACGGCGGCAGCATCGATCTGGCCCGTACCGCGGTTCCGGTGGAATGGGATGAGGTAAAAGAAGCACTGACCCAACTGGCCGTCCAGCTGGGTCCGGCGACCGGATCGATGCAGGGCGCATTGGGCGCGGCGATCAACCAGGCCGCGGACACGTTCGACGGCAAGGGCGAGTCGTTCCACAACGCGTTGCGTGAGTTGTCGCAAGTTGCTGGGCGACTGGGGGATTCGCGCGGTGACATCTTCGGTACGGTCAAGAACCTGCAGGTTCTGGTCAACGCACTGTCGGCGAGTAACGAACAGATCGTGCAGTTCGCCGGAAACGTCGCGTCGGTATCGCAGGTGCTGGCCGACAGCTCGCGGCATCTCGACGGCACACTGGGCACCCTCAACAAGGCGCTCACGGACATCCGAGGGTTCCTGCATGAAAACAACTCGACGTTGGTCGATACCGTCAACCAGCTCAACGACTTCGCCAAGACGCTGAGCGACCAAAGCGACAACATCGAGCAGGTACTGCACGTCGCTGGCCCCGGTATCGCCAACTTCTACAACATCTATGACCCGGCGCAGGGCACGCTGAACGGCCTGTTGTCGATACCTGAATTCGCCAACCCTGTGCAATTCATCTGCGGTGGTTCCTTCGAAACCGCCGGCGGCCCACGTGCACCCGACTACTACCGGCGCGCCGAGCTCTGTCGTGAGCGGCTGGGGCCGGTGCTGCGCCGGCTGGCGGTGAATTACCCGCCGATCATGTTCCACCCACTCAACACGATCACGGCGTACAAGGGTCAGATCATCTACGACACCCCGGCCACCCAAGCCAAGGCGCAGACGCCGATTCCGCAGCTGACCTGGATACCGGCCAACGGTGTGCCAGCGCCGGCCACCCAGAATCCCGCGGACCTGCAGGCCCTACTTGTCCCGACCGCACCGCAGGCTGTGCCTGCACCGGGATCGCCGGCTGGAGGCCCCGCGCCTGCCCCGGGTCCCGGCCCCGGATCGGCGTTCGGTCCCCTGCCGGGTCCGCCGCAGGGCCCTTCCGCGGGGCTGCAAAATGGTCCGGGCGGTGGCGGATGAGCCGAATCTGGTTGCGCGGCGGCGCATTGGCGGCAGGTAGTGTGCTGCTTGCTGGTTGTCAGTTCGGCGGGTTGAACTCCGTGTCGATGCCCGGTACCGCCGGACATGGCAGTGGCGCGTATTCGATCACCGTCGAAATGCCCGACGTGGCGACGCTGCCACAGAACTCACCCGTCATGGTCGATGATGTGACTGTCGGCAGTGTCGCCGGCATTTCAGCTGAGCAGCGCTCTGACGGATCCTTTTATGCCGCAGTGAAGTTGGCGTTGGAAAAAGGCGTGGTGTTGCCGGCCAACGCGACCGCAACGGTCGCCCAGACGTCGCTGCTGGGTTCGATGCACATCGATTTGGCTCCTCCCAAGGACAAGCCGGCGACCGGCAGGCTGGTTAACGGGTCGAAGATCTCCGAGGCCAACACGGGGCGCTTTCCCACCACAGAAGAGGTGTTTTCCGCCCTCGGTGTGGTGGTCAACAAGGGCAATCTCGGTGCGTTGGGGGAGATTACCGATGAGACCTACCAGGCCTTCGCGGGCAGGCAACACCAGTTCGTCGACTTGCTTCCCAGATTGTCTGAGCTGACTGCGGGACTCAATCGACAGGTCGGCGACATCATCAACGCGGTCGACGGCCTGAACCGGTTCTCTGCGAGTCTGGCGCGCGACAAGGACAACCTGGGCCGGGCACTGGACACCCTGCCTGAAGCACTTCGCGTCCTCAACAAGAACCGCGACCACATCGTCGACGCGTTCGCTGCGTTGAAGAAGTTGGCGACGGTGACCTCGAACGTGCTCTCAAAGACCAAGGTGGACTTCGCCGAAGACCTCAAGGGCCTGTATTCGGTCGTCAAGGCGCTCAACGACAACCGGAAGAATTTCGTCACCTCGCTGCAGCTGTTGCTGACGTTCCCGTTCCCGAATTTCGGTATCAAACAGGCCGTGCGCGGTGACTACCTCAACGTGTTCACCACCTTCGACCTCACCCTGCGCCGACTCGGTGAGACGTTCTTCACCACCTCGTATGCACTTGATCCGAACATGATGCACATGAGTGAGATTCTCAACCCGCCCGACTTCTTGACCGGCGAATTGGCCAACCTGTCCGGACAGGCGGCCGACCCGTTCAAGATTCCGCCCGGCACGGCGTCCGGGCAATAAGGGGCGGCGCAGATGATAGACAGACTGACCAAGATTCAGCTCGGCATATTCGGGGTGATCACCGCCATCACGCTGATCATCATGTCGATCTACTACCTGCGGCTGCCCGCCACGTTCGGCATCGGGACCTACACCGTGACCGCCGACTTCGTCGCCGGCGGCGGTTTGTACAAGAACGGCAACGTCACCTACCGTGGCGTCGCCGTCGGCCGAGTGGAGTCGGTGAGCTTGAATCCGAACGGCGTTACCGCCGGAATGCGGCTGAACAGCGGGACTCCCATTCCGTCGAACGTCACCGCCACCGTGAAGAGCGTGTCGGCGGTCGGTGAGCAATACATCGACCTGGTGCCGCCGAACAACTCAACATCGACCAAGTTGCACGACGGGTCTCGGATCGATCGGGCTAATACCCGGATCGGCCAAGACGTCGCCGACTTGCTGAAGCGGGCGGAGACGCTGGTCAACAGTCTCGGCGACACCCGGTTGAAAGAGCTGCTCCATGAGACGTTCATCGCGGCCAACGGTTCCGGTCCCGAGCTGGCCCGGCTGATCGAGTCCGCGCGGCTACTGGTGGACGAGGCCAACACCAATTACCCGCAAGTCTCACAGCTGATCGACCAGGCGGGTCCGTTCCTGCAGTCCCAGATTCGCGCCGGCGCTGACATCAAGTCACTCGCCGACGGGTTGGCGCGGTTCACCTCCGAGGTGCATCAGGCTGATCCGCAGCTTCGTTCGACGTTGGACATCGCTCCGGGCGCGGCCGACGAGGCCAGCACCGCCTTCTCCGGCATCCGGCCCTCGTTTCCAGCGCTGGCGGCCAGCCTGGCGAACCTGGGCCGAGTGGGCGTGATCTACCACAAGTCGATCGAGCAGCTGTTGGTGGTCTTGCCGGCGTTGTTCGCCGCGATCTCCACTGCCGCGGGTGGCGCGCCACAAGACGAAGGCGCCAAGCTGGACTTCAAGCTCGACCTCAACGACCCGCCGCCGTGCGCCGTTGGTTTCTTGCCCCCGCCGCTGATGCGCACGCCTGCCGACGAGACGGTGCGCGAGCTGCCGAGGGACTTGTACTGCAAGGTCGCTCAGAACGATCCCAGTACCGTGCGAGGTGCCCGCAATTATCCGTGCCAGGAGTTCCCCGGCAAACGGGCACCGTCGGTTCAGCTGTGTCGTGACCCGAAGGGTTACGTGCCGATTGGCCGCAACCCCTGGCGTGGTCCGCCGGTGCCATACAATACGCCGGAAACAAATGGGCTGAACACGCTGCCGCCCAACAAGTTTCCGTATATCCCGCCGGGCGCTGATCCCGATCCGGGCGTTCCCATCGCGGGGCCTCCCCCGCCCGGTGTAGTGCCCGGTCCCGGACCGGTGCCGCGTCAGCCGGCGTTCGATCCGCCGCCACCCAACGACAGCGGGCCGCCGCCGGGCAACCCGTCATGGATGCCGCCGGGAGTCCCGCCGGTGCCGCCCCAGATCCCGTATCCGAAGTGGCTGCCGCCACCGCCGGCCGGCGCGCCACCGCAGGCCAGCGGCCCGGCCTACACCACCTATGACCAAACCACCGGAGCCTTCAGGGATCCGGCAGGCGGCACTGGTACTTTCGCGGCCGGCGCCAACACCTCCAGCGCCGAGAATTGGGTGGACCTCATGCTTGATCCGAGGCCGATGTAGTGGCTTCTGCAGTTAGTGGCGAACAATCCACGACACAGCGTGTTCGTCGCCGGGCATCGCGCGCGGCCGGACCGGCGACGAGCGAGCCGAGCCCGGCCACCACGGTTGCGGTCGACGTTCCGACCGAGCCGAAGCCGTCGGCGAAACGCGTCAAAACCCTCAAGGCGGTCAAGCCGCCACCACGGCGCCGCCCGAACCGGGTCATGGTCGGCTGGATTTCGTTCGCCGCCGCGCTGTTGGCAATCGGCGCGCTGACCGGTTGCCTGACCATCCTGGTCTTGCAGCACCAGCACGCCCAAGCACAACAATCCCGCGATCAGCACTTCGTCGACACGGCCACGCAGACAGTGGTCAACATGTTCAGCTACAAGCAGGACAACATCGATGACAGCGTGAACCGTTTCTATAACGGCACCAGCGGCCCACTGCGCGGAATGCTAGGCGCCAACAACAACATTGAGAACCTGAAGGCTCTATTCCGCACCACCAATGCGACATCGGAAGCGGTGATCAACGGTGCCGCTCTCGAGGGCATTGACACAGTTACCGATAACGCCTCCGTACTGGTGTCGGTGCGTGTCACGGTGGCCGACATCGACGGCGTCCACAAGCCGTCCATGCCATATCGGCTGCGGGTCATCGTGCACGAGGACGAGCGGGGACAGATGACCGGATACGACCTGAAATATCCGGACGGGGGTAACTGATGCGGTGGCGGCGGTGGCTGCTGGTCGTCACGGGTTACCTGTTGGTCGCGGGCATTGTCGGGTTGTCCGCTGCGGCCGGCTGGTTCTACTGGGATCGGGTGCAGACTCGTGGCGAGCAGGCGGCGCGGGCGTTGTTGCCTCAGTTGGCCGCCAAGGAGATTCCGGAGGTCTTCGCCTACGACTATCAGACCGTCGAACGCAGCCTCGCCGCGGCCTATCCGCTGCTGACGCCCGACTACCGCCAGGAGTTCCAGAAAAGCGCCAACACGCAGATCATCCCGGAGGCGAAGAAGCGCGAGGTGGTTGTCCAGGCCAACGTGGTTGGCGTCGGGGTCATGTCCGCGAAGCGCGAGTCGGCGTCGGTGATGGTTTACCTGAACCGCACCGTGACCGATAAGTCGCGCCAGCCGCTTTATGACGGCAGCCGGTTACGGGTGGACTTCAAGAGGATCGGCAACAAATGGCTGATCGCTTACATCACGCCGATCTAGGTAAGCGTTCCTTGCGTCCGACGTCTCAGTAGCAGATCGCAATGTCGTTGCACTGCAACGGATACCGCTGGATCGGGCTGGGCGGCGGTCCGTTCAGCTGCAGGGAGAACGGTTGCTTTGTCATCGACGGCTGCAAGCCACATACGGCGCCGTGCAAACTGGTGTGCGTGCCGGTGAGCGACCCGTCGTCGAACGCGTAGTTTTCCGTCGACGGCCCGGTGCCGCCCCCCGGGCAGGAAACCCCGTCGGCCACGCCCACCTGGAACGCCCACCGTCCGCTCACCAGTCGGGCCCGTCCGCTGTAGTTCTGCAGCTTGTCCTGGCGGCTGATCCGTTCGTCGGTCGAGCTGACTATGTTCAGGACACAAAAGTCGGCCTGAATGTCCGGGTTGGAATAGTCCTTGTAGTAGCGGCTTCCGTTGACTTGATCGCACAGCGCGCTGACCGCCCAGGTCACCCCGGACACGCCGGCCTGGATGAACGAGTAGTTGCCGTCCGGCGGCGGTGCGACCGCACCCGCCGGTTCACCCGACTCCAGTGCGATTCCGAGGGCAACAGCCGAGCAGATGCCGGCACCAGCGGCCAGCCCGCGACGGAGATTCACGTGTTGCTCCCTTCACCCTGCATCGAGTATCACAGCGATTCGGCGTCAACACCACGGGTTGGCCAAGCTAGCTGGTGCCCGGTGGATGTGCCTCGGCCAACGCATCAAGAAACGATCGCGCCCAGCGGTCCACGTCATGAGCGAGCACCTGGCGACGCAGCGCCCGCATCCGGCGCCGACCTTCGTCGACCGACTGGTTCAGTGCCGCCTCGATCGTGTCCTTGACCCCTTCGAGGTCGTGCGGGTTGACTAGGTAGGCTTGCCGCAGTTCGGTTGCGGCGCCGGTGAATTCGGACAGAACAAGCGCACCGCCGAGATCACTGCGGCACGCGACGTACTCCTTGGCCACCAGGTTCATCCCGTCCCGCAGCGGGGTGACCAGCATGACGTCGCTGGCCACAAAGAACGCGATCAGTTCGTCGCGAGGAACCGCGCGATGGATGTAATGCACCACGGGATGACCCACTTCGGCATATTCGCCGTTGATGTGTCCGACCTCGCGTTCGATGTCGTTGCGCAGAATCTGGTAGCTCTCCACACGTTCGCGGCTCGGTGTGGCCAGCTGGACCAGCACCGTGTCGTCGCGTTTGACACGACCCTCGGCGAGCAGCTCCGAGAAGGCCTTCAACCGCACGTCGATGCCCTTGGTGTAGTCGAGCCGGTCGACGCCGAGCAAGATCTTGCGCGGGTTGCCCAACTCCGCGCGGATCTCTTTCGCGTGGCGCCGGACGTCGCGATGCCGGGCCGACTGGTCGAGCGCGCCGGAGTCGATGGAGATGGGAAAGGCGCCCACTCGAACGGTGCGGGATTCCAGCTGCACCTCGCCGAACCGCGACCGCACGCCGACCGTCCCGCGCGAGGTATTGGCGCCGAGCAGTTGCCGGGACAGATACAGGAAGTTCTGTGCACCGCCGACCAGATGGAATCCGACCACGTCGGCACCGAGGAGGCCTTCGATGATCTCTGTGCGCCACGGCAACTGCATGAACAGCTCGACCGGTGGGAACGGGATGTGCAGGAAGAACCCGATCGTCAGGTCCGGCCGCAACGTGCGCAGCATTTGTGGGACCAGCTGCAATTGGTAGTCCTGGACCCACACCGTGGCGCCGCGAGCGGCAGCGCGGGAGGTGGCTTCGGCAAAGCGTTGGTTGACGTCGACGTAGCGGTCCCACCATTCGCGGTGGTAGATCGGCTTGACGATGACGTCGTGGTACAGCGGCCACAGCGTGGCGTTGGAGAACCCCTCGTAGTATTGGGCGACGTCGTCGGCGGACAGGCGCACCGGGTAAAGGTGCAGGTCATCTTCGGCGATGGGCTCGTCATCGACGTCAATCTCCTCGTCGACAGCGCCCGGCCAGCCGACCCAAGCCCCGCGGCGACGGCGCAGCAACGGCTCTAAGGCTGTGACCAACCCCCCTGGGCTGCGCTTCCACGTTGTGGTGCCGTCGGGCAGCCGCTCCAGATCAACCGGCAGCCGATTGGCAACCACCACGAAGTCGGAATTCCCGAAGTGCGAAGTCTTCGAGGGCTGGCGTCCCCTGGGAGCCATTTATGCGTCGAGTTTCGCCGGTCCAATACCAAGCATGGACAAGAAAACGCGGCACTCGTCAGCATCGGTCGCGTATGCGGCGACAACGCGCCTGGCCTGGCTTGCGGTGCTGTCAGCCAGCGGGGCGACATCGCCGATTTCGCCAGGATCAGATTTCGTAGGCATGACATAACTCTATGCGACGCCGCTATTCGCCCGCAGCCATCTCGGGCGGGCGGCCCGCGGTCCGGTCGCTGGGCCTGCTTAAATCTGCTGCCGCGCTCCTGGCGGCCGAACTCGATCGGCCGTAATTCGGCCGGCGCAACCCAACTCGGACCCGCTTACAGAGTCGCCGTAATGTGTAAACAAGGCGGATTCAACGACGAACGAGGTAGGCGGAATGACAGTGTCCGAGCAAGCCGACGCCGCGGCGGCCAACGCCAGCGCCAACGAGTTGGTGGCCTACGAAACCCTCGACGAGGGCCGCATCGCGCGGATTTGGCTTAACCGGCCCGACGCCCACAACGCACAGAATCGCGGATTGCTGGTTCAGCTTGACGAGGCGTTCGGCCGGGCCGAGGCCGACGACACCGTGCGCGTGGTGATTCTGGCGGCCCGGGGCAAGAACTTCTCCGCCGGCCACGACCTGGGCTCCGAGCAGGCACTGGCGGAGCGGGCGCCCGGACCGGGGCAGCATCCGAGTTTCCGCTCGCGCGGTGCGACGCTCGAGCCGATCATGGAGAAGCTGTATCACCAGGAGTGGCACTACTTCTTCGAAAATACTTGCCGCTGGCGTGATCTGCGCAAGATCACGATCGCCCAGGTGCAGGGCAACGCGATCTCGGCCGGCCTGATGTTGATCTGGGCGTGCGATCTGATCGTCGCGGCCGACAACGCGAAGTTCAGCGATGTGGTCGCGGTCCGACTGGGTATGCCGGGCGTCGAATATTACGCCCACCCTTGGGAATTCGGGCCGCGTAAGGCCAAAGAGCTGTTGTTGACCGGTGATTCGGTGGACGCCGACGAGGCGTACCGGCTGGGCATGGTGTCCAAGGTTTTCCCGGTCGACGAATTAGAGGAAAAGACACTCGAATTCGCGCGGCGCATCGCCGAGCGGCCGACGATGGCGTCGCTGCTGATCAAGGATTCGGTGAACGCCGCCTCCGACGCGATGGGTTACACGGAAGCGCTACGGCATGCGTTCCACATTCATCTGTTGGGGCATGCGCACTGGGCCGCGTTCAACGAGAACAGGTGGCCGGTCGGCCAGCCGCCGCACGTCGAGGACTGGCGCAACGCGAAGCCGACCAAGGTGGCTCACCGCGATACGCCGTAGCACCGGCCGCACGCGTCAGAAGCGATCGTCGACCCGCCCACCTCCGAGCAAGGTCAATGGGGCGGCAATAATCGTGGCGGGGGTCACATGGTTCTATATCTAGAACCTGTTCCAGTTTGAGAGGGCCTCGCGTGCAGCTATCTTTCGAAGACCGGACGTATTTGATCACCGGCGGCGGCAGTGGAATCGGCAAGGGTGTGGCCGCCGGGCTCGTCGCGGCCGGGGCCTCCGTCATGATCGTCGGCCGCAACCCCGACCGTCTGGCCGGCGCCGTCGAGGAGGTCCAAGCGCTGGCCGGCAGTGCCGGCAAAGGCGGCGCGATCCGCTACGAGCCCACCGACGTCACCAACGAGGACGAGGTCGCCCGTGCGGTCGACGCCGCGACGGCATGGCACGGTCGGCTGCACGGCGCGGTGCACTGCGCCGGCGGTTCGCTGACCGTGGGACCGATCACCCACACCGACTCCGAGGCATGGCGACATACCGTCGACCTCAATGTCAACGGCACCATGTACGTGCTCAAGCACGTCGCACGGGAGTTGGTGCGCGGCGGCGGTGGTTCGTTCGTTGGGATCTCGTCGATCGCGGCCAGCAACACCCACCGTTGGTTCGGGCCCTACGGCGTCACCAAGTCGGCCATCGACCACATGATGATGCTGGCCGCCGACGAGCTCGGGCCGTCGTGGGTGCGGGCCAACAGCATTCGCCCCGGTCTGATTCGCACCGATCTTGTTGACGCGAGCGTCATTCAGTCGCCCGAGATCAGCGCCGACTACGCGCTGTGCACGCCGCTGCCCCGGGTGGGTGAGGTCGAGGACGTCGCCAACCTGGCCATGTTCTTGCTCAGCGACGCGGCGAACTGGATCACCGGCCAGTGCATCAACGTCGACGGCGGCCACATCTTGCGCCGCGGCCCGGACTACTCCTCAATGATGGAGCAGATGTTCGGCGCCGACGCGCTACGCGGAGTGGTGGCGACAGCATGAAAAGACTTGACGGCCATCGGATTTTGGTGACGGGTGCCGCGTCGGGGATCGGCCAGGCGACCACGTTGCGATTGCTGAGTGAGGGCGCCAGCGTTGTGGCCGCCGACATCTCGGCCGACGGACTGAGCGACACTGCGGCCCGCGCCGGCGAGGCCGCCACGGCGCAGCGGCTCACCACCGCACCGATCGATGTCGGTAACGAGAGTTCGGTGATCGACGGGGTGTCCTTGGCGGTCGAGAAGCTCGGCGGTCTGGATTCGCTGGTCAATGCGGCAGGCATCTTGCGCGCCTGGCACACCCAACAGACCACCCTGGACCAGTGGAATCAGATCATCAGCGTCAACCTCACCGGTACTTTTCTGGTGGTTCGGGAAGCGCTGCCGGCATTACTCGCGAATTCGCGCAGCGCAATCGTGAACTTCAGCTCCACGTCGGCGTCCTTCGCCCACCCGTACATGGCCGCCTACGCCGCGAGCAAGGGTGGAATCCAGGCCTTCACCCATTCGTTGGCGCTGGAATATGCGAAGGACGGCCTGCGCGCGGCGTGTGTCGCGCCGGGCAGCATCAAGTCCGGGATCACCGATGCCACCGGCGGATACCTCCCGAAAGATGCGGACTGGTCGCTGTTTCCCCGGCTGATGCCGATCCTGCCGACCACGACGGAATCCAGCGGGGCGGGGATGGCCGAACCCAACGCGGTCGCCGGCGTCATCGCCATGCTCGTGTCCGAAGATGGAGCCTGGATCACGGGCACTGAAATTCGCATGGATGGCGGCACCCACGCCTGAGCGTGGCTAGTTAACGCACGGCACCCCGCCGCCGTCGATCGGCTTGCCTTGATCGGGCGTCGGATAGGTGCTGGTGCCGTAGCCGGAATAGCCACTGCTGCTTTTGCTTGACGTCGTGGTGGTGGACGACGAAGACGTCAAGGAATCCTCCATGGATGCGTCGATCGTCGGCATCGAGTAGTTGGTGTCGACGGTCACGCGGATGTGTCCGGGCTGCAGACTGGAATCGGGTTGTTTGGGTGTATCCATGCCGAGCAGGCCAGCGATGTTCTGGGCGTCGGATTCCGCGCCCGCGCCGTACTGGATGGTCGTGGAGTTCGGATCAAACCAGTTGCGGTCGCGGGCTTGAACCGAGGTGTAGCCGTACTTTTTCAGCGCGCGCGACACCTGGCTGGCGAGACCGCTCATGCTGCCGGCGTTGACCACGTCGACGGCAGTGGACGGATTGGGTTTGGCGGCTGTCGTGGGCGACGAGCTTGTCGAGGAGTCGACGCCGATCGCCGACGCCACCTCGGCCTTGATCGCGGCCTGGTCGATGATGTTGACGTCTTGCCCGTTGATGTTGTCGTAGCGGACCACCGGCAGCGTCCGGAATTCGACCTGGTTTGCCGCCGCGCTGCCGGCGATTTCACCGATCCGGCGGAACATGTCCTCATCCCAACCGGCCGACAGCACAACGTCTTTGCGCGCCACCGCCATCAGGCTCTTCATCTTGTCCAGGTTGGTGAAGGTGCCCGAATCCTGCAGTTCCCGCATGACGGACGAAATGAAGGCCTGCTGCCGGTGGGTACGGTCCAGGTCGCCGTTGTCCAGGCCATGACGTTGCCGGACAAACGCCAGCGCCTCCGAGGCATCCAACCGCTGCGGCCCGGCGGGGAAATCGGCGCCGGAGTAAGAGTCGGAGACGGCGTGGTTGAGGCACACGTTGACCCCGCCCAAGCTCTGCGCCAGATCGTAAAAACCCGCCAGGTTGACCTCGGCGAAATAGTCGATCGGAACGCCGGTCAGGCTTCGCACCGCGCGCAGCGTCGCTGCCCGGGCGGCTTCGCGGCCCTTCGTCTCCATTTCTTTCTGGCTCGTACCCTGGTTGGCCAGCTTTTGGGCGACGTACTGCTTGGTGAGGCCGTAGGCCTCTTTGATCTTGATGTGGTTGTATCCCGGGACACCGGTGAACGGCACCCAGTCGTCGCGGGGGATCGAGAAGGCGACCACTTTGTTGTCGGCCCCGACGTGCACGAGTATCAGCGTGTTGGTGTTGTAGCCGCCATCATCGGAATCGCCCGCGTGCAACTGCTTCAGGATCGAATTGGGTAGGTCGTTGCCATCCTGGTCTTTGCGGGAGTCCAGGCCGATCAGCAGGATGTTCATGTTGTCGCCGCTGGATCGCGGGTCGTCGGGGCTCAGGGCTTGCGAGACGGTGATGCCGCCCAACGCCCCGTGTGCCACGTAATAACCCGCACCGGTCATCAGCACCGCCGCCGTGGACACCAGCGTCATGAAGGCGCGCGTCACCCCGCGGCGCAGAGGCGACGATTGGCGAACCGCTCGATGACGGTGATGCGCCCCGCCGGAGCGGGCCATCAGAGACCTCGACCCTTGACCCGCGCACCACTCGATACCGCAACAGCAGTTTGCGGTGGTGACGCGAAAAACATGAGGTCAAGTATGCGGTAGCTTGCTGTGAAGCCCCCAATCAAGACCGCCCCGAACGAGTGACTGTGGCCGTTCTCACCCTCAAGATTCGGGGGACTCGCCGACGACAATCTTCCCGCTACCAGCATGTTTTGGCTAGGATGCGCCGAGCTTGGGGTCCGGAAGGGTCGCGGGCAGGTCTCGAGAGGAGAACATGACTGGCGAGATCGATCCCCACTCGTCACCGGACGGAGACAAACGAGGAGACGACATCGATCCAGAGGCGCCTGAGCACGGCTTACGGCGAGTCTGGCAGAAGATCCCACCAGGTCTTCGGACCGTAATCCCCCTCGTTTTGTTGCTGGCCGTCGTGGTCGTCGGCTTCTACCACTGGGTACGGCCTTCGCCGGACGATTGGGCGCATCTGCCGGGTCGACTCGTTTGCCAGGTGAAGTCCGGAATCATCCCGCCGCCGGCGATAACGGTGGCCTCGGTCGGTGTCACCCATCCCCGGGTCAACGTGCTGCAGCTCGCCGTGCACTTCGCCCAACCACTTCCGGCGTCGCCGAGCTACCAACTGACGTACAACCTGGCCAACAACGGCGCAGCCTTCGCCGTACTGAGCCAGCAGCAGGGCAGCCACGACTTGGCGATCCGCAACGCCCTCAAGGAGGGCGCCGACATCCACACGGACCGCGGCACGCACGCCAGCCAGACGGCGCCCGACACTGTCGAGATGACTCTGAACCTCGCGAAGTTCGGTATCGACAAGGTCTTCATGAATCCCGCGCTCACGGTTTCAGCGCAGCTCAGCACGCCGCCCACCGAGCCGGTGACTTACGCGTTGCAGATCTGCCACGGCTGACGAAAGCCGTCTCCGGGCTATCGCACCCTTTCGAGGTCCTCGCCGGAACGGTAGAAGAGGCGAATATTCGACCCGGTGATGATTTCTGCGAGGTACACGCCTACGGGTTCAACCTCGTAGTAATAGTGAACGTAGCCTTGCGCATCCAATGTCGTGGCACACGTGAGGCCCGGTGCACCGCACCTTTGCTTGGTCGGCAGCGCGAGCATCGCGATCAGCAGCAGCATGACAATTCCGACCACGACCGGGGCTTTGTTCGCTATGTGCCTCGTTTGCGCGGAATACGTCACCCGATGGAGTGTATGCGCAACGTTGAGCAATCCCGGGGAAGTAGGGTCTGTCAGCTATGACGCTTGCAACCTCTGATAACCCGTCGCCAACGCACACTCGGGTTGAGGTTCTAGGCAACATCGGGCCCAACTG
The DNA here is from genome assembly GCF_052566995.1 of Mycobacterium sp. Dal123C01. Classification (NCBI taxonomy): domain Bacteria; kingdom Bacillati; phylum Actinomycetota; class Actinomycetes; order Mycobacteriales; family Mycobacteriaceae; genus Mycobacterium; species Mycobacterium sp. Dal123C01. The sequence continues at coordinate 1,942,681 of NZ_CP199580.1, forward strand.
GTTCGCCTCGGTAATGGGTACCGGGATCGTTGCTATCGGCGGTGCCACGCTGCCGGTCCATGTGTTGGGGCTGCGCGCATTTGCGGAAGTCGTGTGGGTCATCGCTGCCGTGCTGCTGGTGCTGCTGATCGTCCTGGTCGGTGGTCACTGGCTACGCCACCCGACGGTGGCGCGCGGTCACGCTCGCAATCCGCAGATGGCCCATTTCTATGGGGCCGCGCCCATGGCGCTGATGACGGTCGGCGGGGGAGCGTTGATCGTCGGCAAGGATCTCATCGGCGAGCGCATTGCCGTCGACCTGGACTGGGTGCTGTGGACCGTGGGCACCCTCGGCGGGCTGTTCACCGCGGTGAGCATTCCGTTTCTGATGTTCACCCGGCACGACGTCGAACCCGATGCCGCCTTCGGCGGATGGCTGATGCCCGTGGTCCCGCCGATGGTGACGGCTGCGATGGGTGCGCTGCTGCTGCCACATATCGCAGCCGGTACCGGCCGTCAGACCATGCTCTACGGCTGTTATGCGATGTTCGGGTTGTCGTTGGTGGCTTCGTTGAACATCATCGCGATGATCTGGAGCCGGCTGGTGCTGTACGGCACCTCTGGCACCGCGCGGGTGCCGACGCTGTGGATCGTGTTGGGTCCGCTCGGCCAATCCATCACTGCTGCAGGGCTTTTGGGTGCAGCTGCCAAGAGCGGGTCCATCGACCCTGGGCTGGCCGAGGACATGAATGCGTTCGCAATTCTGTACGGAGTTCCGGTGTGGGGCTTCGCGGTGTTGTGGATTGCGCTGGCCACTTCGCTCACGGTGCGCACCTTGCGACATGGGATGCCCTTTGCCCTGACGTGGTGGAGCCTGACGTTCCCGGTCGGCACCTTCGTCACCGGCACGTCGCAGCTTGCCGCCCACACTCACTTGCCGGCATTCAAGGTCGCCGCCGCCATCGCCTACGCCGGTCTGCTCTTCACCTGGTTGTTGGTCGCCATCCGCACCACGCAAGGCAGCTTGCGCGGCAATCTGCTCAAGCTGCCACCGAGCAGTGCGCCGGTCAAGGCCAGCAAGGAGCCCGCGTCCTGACTTTCAGGACTCCCAGCACCACCGCCGGACATGCACCGTTTTGATGCACCGGCCCGGCGGGTAGGCAACGAGGGAATGAATGGAGGTATCGCATGCGCGCTGACGAAGGCGACGAAACGGTCAACGATTACGCCGTTGAAGGTAAGCAGACGCACGACAAGATCAAGGAGACGCAACGAGCAGGGAGCCCGTTGGGAAGAGTCGTCGCGCGGATCGCCAAGCTCTTTCGAGGCGAACAAGATTCCCCGCATTAACTGAGGTCGTCTTATCATCTCCTAGATGACGACGGCTGCCGAACAGTTCTCCACCTCAGGGATGGGCGGCGTCCGCATCGTCGCGGATCGCCAGGGCGATCCGCTGGCGCGGGCCGTGGTGTTCCTGCACGGCGGAGGACAGACCCGACGCTCTTGGGGCCGGGCGGCCACCGCGGTCGCCCAGCACGGTTGGCAAGCGGTCACGATCGATTTGCGGGGCCACGGCGAATCAGACTGGTCTAGCGAAGGCGACTACCGCGTCGTCAGCTTCGCCGGCGATGTCCAAGAAGTGCTGCGCGGCCTGCCTCCGAAACCGGTCCTGGTGGGTGCTTCCCTGGGCGGATTCACCTCGATGCTGCTGGCGGGCGAGCTCTCACCCGGCATTGCCAGCGCCGTCGTTCTCGTCGACATCGTGCCCAACATGGAGCAATCCGGGGCCAACCGAATTCACAATTTCATGTCCGACCGGGTGGAATCGGGGTTCGCCTCCCTGGAAGAAGTCGCCGACGCCATCGCCGAATACAACCCGCATCGGCCCCGGCCAACCGATCTGGAGGGCCTGACCACGAACCTGCGCCGCCGCGGGGACCGTTGGTATTGGCATTGGGATCCCCAATTCATCAGTGGCGCTGCGGCGTTCCCGCCATTCGAGGTCACCGATGCCGATCGCATGCACACCGCCGTTGAGGCGATCCTGGGTAGCGGCGTGCCCATGCTTCTGGTTCGCGGTCAGGTGAGCGACCTGGTTAGCCAGGAACGTGCCGACGAATTCCTCGCGCGCTTCCCGCAGGTCGAGTTCACCGATGTCCGCGGTGCCGGACACATGGTCGCCGGCGATCGCAATGACATCTTCGCGGGCGCAGTCCTGGATTTCCTTTCCCGCCACGTCGACGCGGGATAACGCCGCCCGAAGAGCGTGCCCGGCCAGCGCGAACTCGTAATAGCGGTCCGTCGCTCCTCTGACCAGCAACAAGCCCCTTTGCGGGCTGGTAGCATCCTGGGCCGACAAAAGGAGAGTGGCGTGGCCATAGCTTGGTTGCGGAGGTTGGGGCTGTTCGTTGCCACGATGATGGCCGCGACGGTGTTTGCGAATACGGCTGCGGCAGAGGCCCCGCCGACGCCTGGCGTGCAGGTCGATGATGAAACAAGCAGGTGCACAGCGGGTTTCGCGGCTCAGGGCAACGATGGCAGCTACTACTTGCTGACCAGCGGACACTGCGACATGCACGACGGTTCGGTATGGACCTACGGTGAGAGCACCCCGCTCGGGACGATCACCGCCAGTGAGAAAGAGGGCGACAAGCGGGACGCCGCGATTATCCGGCTTGTTCCCGCCGTCGGTGTGCCATCCAGTGGTGTCGACGGCAGACCGGTCCGGGATGTGTTGAGCCGTACCGAAATTAAGATGGGCACGCCGTTCTGCAAGTTGGGTGCGGTCACGGGGGAGACCTGCGGCACGATCACTGGCATCGACGGCGATGTGGTGGAAGCCAGCGTGTTCAGTCTGAATGGCGACAGTGGGAGTCCCGGCTACGTGCAGAACGACGACGGAACCGTCAGTGCCGTTGGCCTGTTGATGTCCTCACCGGACGGTGACGACAACATCACGTACTTCACACTCGTGCAGCCGCTGCTGGGCAAGTGGGGAATACGGGTTCTGCCCTGATGTGAGCCGCAGCTGGGAAAGCGCGAGGTTCCGTTTCGCCAACCCAGGTATGGGGTATCTACCGGACCGGTGTCTTGCCTAGAGACCCATATCTCCCGGTAGGGTCCCTAGGTGTTGACAGAGACGAACGCGAAGATAGCGGCACCAGCAACACGAAGGAGTGGGCGGTGAAACGTGGGATCGTGATCGGCGCAGCCGGCGTGGCCATGGTGGTCGCAACCTGTGTCGGCTGTTCGAGCAACAAATCCAACACCGGCGCATCAAGCACGGCAGCAGCGCCGACTGGCCCGCAGGTGATCGTGGACGGCCAGAAGCAGAACGTCACTGGTCCGGTCACATGCACACCGGCCGGCGACAACATCAACATCGGCATCGGTGATGCGGCCGCCGGCGTCGGCGCCGTGATCAGCAACGCCAACCCGCCCATCGTCCATGCGGTCGGGCTGGGCAGCGTCAACGGCGTCGCACTCGGTTTCTCCGACGCCGCGCCCAACCAGGCCAGCAACGCCGGAGCCGCAGTCGACGGCAAGGCCTACGCGATCAAGGGCACCGCGACAGGGACCGACATGACCAACCCGCAGCAGCCTCAGACGGTAACCAAGTCGTTCGAGTTGGACGTGACCTGCCCGTAGCGCGGGCCAACCAGACTTCGTCGGGGCCAGTGAAGCCCCAGAGGGGACGCAGCTATGTCTAAGAAGCGTGTCAGCGCGGTGGCGGTCGCGGCGGGACTCAGCATCTCCGCGCTGACGTTCAGCCAGGGATTCGCCAACTCCGCCCCGCTCGACCCACCGCCGCCCTGCCCGAATGGCAACTGCCACGGTGGCCCCGGTGGGCCTGGCGGACCGCATAGCCCGCAAGCGCCGGAAACCAGTGCCGCGCCCGCGACCACTGCTGCGCCCGCGACGAGTGCTGCGCCGCAGACCACCGCCCCGCCCGCAACCAGTGCTGCGCCGCAGACCACGGCCGCGCCGCAGACCACTGAACCGCAGAGTCCGCAAACCACCGCGCCGCACAGCTCACCAACGACGACCGCGCCGGCGACGCAAACCACCACCCCGCCGGCCAGCCAAACCACGACGCCGGCCGAACAAACCACGACTCCGCCGAGCGCGCAGACCACGACACCGGCGGGCAGCCAAAGCACCACGCCGTCGGGCACCCGGCCCACCCGGGCTCTGGTTGCGCCCAGCACCCAACCGCCGCACGAGCCCTACCAACCGCGCGGCACCTACTTGACGGCCAGCGCCGACATCGGTGGTCCGATGGACTCGTCCGTCGGATTCAGCATCGTTGGCCACGGTGCGCCGCCTCCGCCCCCGCCGCGAGGCTTCGGCTGGAATGACGGACCGGCTCCCGGTCACCCGCCGCCACACTGGGAAGGTCCGCCGCCTCGCGGTGGCTGGGATGGGCCGCCGCCTCCTGGTGGCTGGAACCGCCCGTGGGCCGGGCCGCCACGCGACGTGGTTTATGCGCGCTCCGACTTCGGGCCGTTCGCGTACAACACCTTCACCGTGGTTCCGGTCTTCAACTGGCAGTTCGGCGGTTGGGGTTACTGGTTCTTCGGTGTGTGGGTGCCGCTGTACTGACGCCCAAGAGGGACGTCCCTGCGTTGGAAAGACAATTCGTCAGGCTGGGTCGCGATGGCGGCCTGGTTACCGTCGAGTTGATCAACTCCAAGCCGCTCAACATTTTGGGTAGCGGCGCCATCGAGGAACTGACACAGGCATTCCGCGCGATCAGCCAAGAGAGCGACGCCCGGGTCGTGGTGCTGCGTGGAGCCGGTGAGAAGGCGTTCATCGGTGGTGCCGACATCAACGAGATGGTCGCCCTGGACCGGGCCAGCGGCGAGGTATTCATCCGCCGGCTTGCGGGTTTGTGTGAGGCGATTCGCGAATGCCCAGTGCCCGTCATCGCCCGACTCGCGGGCTGGTGCCTCGGCGGCGGCCTGGAAGTCGCGATCTCGTGCGATCTGCGGATCGCGGAGTCAGGGGTCAGGTTTGGCATGCCGGAAGTGGCCGTCGGGATCCCATCGGTTATTCACTCGGCCTTGCTGCCCGCGCTCATCGGGGCCTCGCATGCCGGCTGGCTTTTGCTGACCGGCGAAACGATCGACGCCGAGACGGCCGCCGGCTGGGGGCTCGTCCATGAGGTCGTACCCACCGACCAACTCGACCGCCGCATCGCCGAACTTGCCACGAAAGTAGGCGGATTCGGCACGAATGCGGTCCGCCAACAAAAGCGTCTACTCAACAAGTGGTTCGACATGTCCGTTCATGCGGCGATCGAAGACAGCGTCGAGCAGTTCGGTCTGGCGTTCCTGACGGGGGAGCCGCAACAACACATGCAGGCGTTCCTCTCGCGTAAGAGCGGCAAGAGTTAGTCGCAGCGTCCCGCTAAACGCTCATATCCGCGCGGCCGGATCGCTGCGGCCATGAAAACGGGTGCGGTTGTTGCAGCTCTACCCAGGCGAAACTAAGGTAAGCCTAAGCTTATGGAGACCGTGAGTCTCGCGCGCCACAACAACGGGAGCGGTCATGACTTCTCAACCAGAATTCTCGCTGGTCGTCGGCTACGGCAGTGATATGGGCAACGCCGAAGACGCCGCCTTGTCGTTCGCCGAAGCCCTCGAAGAAGCCATCGGTGTCAGCGCCACCGCGATCGAACTCAACCAGGTCGAACTGGCCGACCTGCAATCGGCAACCCACTTCATCCTGGTGTGTTCAACGTGGGGCGAGGGCGAGTTTCCCGACAACGCCTCGTTGTTCTGGGAGGCGCTCAGCGCGGATGGCGTCGAGCCGCTCGACCATTTGCGGTTCGCCGTACTCGCTCTCGGTGACACTGGCTACGAACAGTTCTGCAATGCCGGCCGGCTCCTTGACGAACGGCTGAAAGCACTGGGTGCCACTCGGCTGGTGGAGCGTGTCGATGTCGACGGCGTCTATGTGCAAGCTGCCGAGGCGTGGACGACCGATCTCGTCAAGTTGCTGGCCGCCGAGCGCACTGATCCCGCTGCCGTGGTTGTGGTAAGCCCGCCAGAGCCGCACCCGTCCGACAACGCCGAGCAGTCGCGCCGAGATCGCAGTCATCCTCTCTTCGAGGCGCGAATCGTGGTCAACCGACTGCTCACCACACCGGAGTCCGACAAGGAGGTCCGCCACTACGAAGTGGACCTCTTCGGTTCCGGGATCGCTTACAACACAGGCGATTCGATCGCCGTGCACGCCAGCAACGATCCGGTCCTCGTTGACGCGATCCTGAGCGAGCTCGGCGTGGGTCCCGAACACGCGGTGGCAGGTTATGACGAGCGGCTTGGCGCGCTACTTACCGATCACCTCGAGATCCGGACGCCGTCGCGAGCGTTGCAGACAATGGTCGCCTCCCGAACTCAGAATGCTGCCGCGGCGAGCGCGCTGGGCGGCGAGGCCGTTGCCGGGCCGGGCTCGTGGTTGTACGGCAAAGACGTGCTCGACCTGATCAGGCTGGGTGAGCTGACTGTCGATGACGTCGTCGATACGCTGCGCCCGCTGCAGTCGCGCGACTATTCGATCGCGTCGAGCCCGCTGGTACACCCCGATCATGTGCACCTGACGGTGGCGACGGTGCGCTATAGCGCCGGGGATCGTCAACACGGCGGTGTGGCCTCGACGTTCCTGTCGGACCGAAGCGAGACGGTACGGGTACAGCTGCGCCCCAACCATTCCTTCCGTCTGCCCGCGGCTGACGTGCCCGTCATCATGATCGGTCCGGGGACCGGCATCGCGCCATTCCGTGGCTTCCTGCAGGAACGCCAGGCCGTCGGCGCAGCTGGTCGATCGTGGCTGTTCTTCGGGGACCGACGAAGCGGCTGCGACTTTCTGTACGGCGACGAGCTCGGCACTTTCGTCGAGTCGGGCACACTAACCCGACTTGACCTGGCGTTCTCCCGCGATGGAGCGGCCGGCGACCCCAAACAGTATGTCCAGCACCGCATGTGGGAGAACGCGACGGAGATCTTTGGCTGGCTGCAGGACGGCGCGTATGTCTACGTGTGTGGCGACGCCGAGCGAATGGCCAAGGATGTCGACGCCACACTGCGTGGCATTGTGGCCCGCTGCGGCGCAATGGACGACGCCGCCGCGCACGCGTATGTCAACGAGCTCATGAAGAACCACCGCTATCTGCGCGATGTTTACTAGTCGCGACTGAACGCCCGGATCCGGCCGGCCAGGACTTCGGTCCACTCGGCGAGGTAGTGATCGTCGGGAACCGGCGCCTCGGTTTGGTGGAACAGGTTGGTGGCAAAGCGTGCGCCGAGGATGCCGTTGATGCCGAGTGCAGCCAACACCGTCGCCTGTTGTTGAGTCATTGCGGGCGCCCACACGGTAATCCATTCCGCCAGTTCGGTATTGAGTGTGCCGACAAGGGCGGCATACGCGGTGTCGAGGCGGGCGGAGCGGCCGGCGGAAGTGCGCGCAGCGATCTGCACGAGTTCGATTTCCTCGTCGACGACCGATAGCAGGTACCTGCCCAGCACGGTCAGCTCGGCGTGCATGTCACCGAGGCCCGCGAAGAGGCTGCGGATGTCACGCATCGCGCGGCGGCGGTCCAGCTGGCGATCAATGCCGGCGTTCAGCAGCTCTTCTTTGGATTTGAAGTGGTGATACAGGGCCCCCGAACCGGCTGCTAATCCGGCGGCAGCTTCAATCTGGGAGACGCTGGTCGCATCGAATCCCTTGGCGCTGAACAGGCGCATCGCCTCGCCGACCAGCCGCTCGCGTGTTGATGCGGGTGTCGCCATTGACCCCTCCAAAGTGATCACTTACCTTGTACAAGGTACCACTTTACTTGGCCGGGGTTGGTGAGGGGCTAGATGCCGCAGCAGGACAGCCCGCTACCACAGGGGCGGATCCGCCGCACTATGCCGTTGGTGGGCTTCACCGCGAGGGCCGCCGGCGGTCGCCTCGTCGCGGGATTGCGCAGACGGGCGGGCGAAGACGACGCCGTCGAGCGCTTTCACGAACGCACTGCCGAGCGCTACACCGAACTGCTCGGGCACTCCAGGGGTGTGCTGATGAAGCTCGGCCAGACCATGTCGATGATCGACAGCCGTGCGGTCGGCACAGGTGGATTCTGGCCCTATCAGAAAGCCATGAGCCGGCTGCAGGCGGACGCTCCGCCGATGCATCCGGAGCTGGTTCGTGAAGTCCTCGACGCCGAAATCGGTTCAGCCGCGGACCAGTTCGCTGAGTTCAGCGATGAGCCGATGGCCGCCGCGTCGATCGGTCAGGTGCACCGCGCTATCTTGCGCGATGGTCGCCACGTTGCCGTCAAGATCCAGTATCCCGGCGTGGACCAGGCTATCCGCGACGATCTGGCGAATACCGAGTTGTTGGCGACGTTCCTTCGTTTCATGACGTCGGCATCGGGAATGAAGCCGGACTTTCGGTCGGTGGCGCGTGAGGCCGCGGCACGAATCTCCGAAGAGGTGGACTATCGGCACGAGGCGGCCATGATTGCCGCGTTCAGCGACCTCTACCGCGGCCATCCGTTCATCCGAGTTCCCGACGTAATTCCCGAAGCATCCAGCGACCGCGTGTTGACGATGAGCTACCTCGACGGAATGGACTGGGCGCAAGCGCAACAGGCCAATCAGAACCTGAAAAACGTCTGGGCCGAGGTCATCGTGCGCTTCAGTCAAGGCAGCTTCCGGCACGCGAACCTGATGCACGCCGACCCTCATCCCGGCAACTACCGATTCAACCCCGATGGCACGGTGGGCTTTTTGGACTACGGCTGCGTGAAGGTGCTGCCCGAACTGCAGCGCTGGCGACTGGTCGCCATGAATCGCGCCGTCATCGAGCGCCGCAAACACGACTACCGCGATCTCATGGTGCAGGCCGGCTTCCTCGCCGTCGACTCCGACCTGACCGCTGACGAGCTGTATCAGTGGCAATCGGAGATGCTCCACGAGGTCATCGCGGCACCCCAGCCGGCCACCTACACGCCCGAGACCACCGCACGCACGATGCGCGGGTTGTTCGGCGTTCGTGACGCCGACCATCCGCTGGCTCGCATGAACGCGCCCGACGACTTTATCTTCGCCGGCCGCCTTCTGTTCGCCCTCTGCAGCGTCGTGGTCGGGCTGTCTGCTACCACGCCGGCCGGAGCCATCATCGACGACATGGACGGCATAGCAAAGCCGACCACCGAACTGGGCAAGCTGCACCACGCCTGGGTCCGCGAGCGCGGTCTGCCGTCGGCATTGGACCACCATGACCATCCCTGACGTCCCGGTGGTGGCGCGGCTGCCGTGGAATGCGGCCGACCCTTTTTCCTACTACGAGGACCGACGCCGCGAGGGCGACGTGGTCTGGGACCACGCGCTGGGGGCGTGGCTAGTCCTCGGTTATCAACCCGTGCAACAGATTCTCGGGGACTCCGGCTGGACGAGTAGTCCGTTAGCGAACCCCAACACTAGGGATGCTTTTCGGGCTGTAGATCGAGATATCTTGCGCAGCAATATCTTATTTACCGATGGCGTGGATCATCAGCGGCTGCGGGATTCAGTTCGCGACGTCTTCACCCACTCCTTTATCGCTGGTCTCCACGAAGGCATCGAAGCCATCGCCACGGAAGCGATCGACCGCATACCCACCGGAGTCGAGTTCGACTTCATGACCGAAATCGCGTCACCGCTACCGATCGCTGTCGTCGCAGCTTGGATGGGCCTCGATGTCGGCGCGGCACGATTGGTCGGCGACGAATCTCCAGCCATCAGCAGGATGATCAGTGATGTCGCGGACACCATCGCTGTCGAAGCCGGAACAGCGGCGTTCGCGGCATTGCTCGCCGAGCTTCTCCCATTGGCGGCCGACCGCCGCACCCACCGCAGCGACGACCTGCTCGGGTTTATCGCCGCCGACCCGAACCTCGAACTGGACGACGTCGTCACCACGGCGGTGATCATCGCCGTTGCCGGGCATGAAACGACAGCAAACCTGTTGGGCGCAGCAATGATTCGCCTCCTGAAGCCCGGACCCAACCGTGTTCGTCCCGTCGACACCGTCGACACGGTCGACGATCGACTGATCAGCGAGTTGCTGCGGCTTGACGGACCCGTACAAGCCGTGGGGCGCACCGCCACGCGTGACCACGTCGTTGGCGGCGTTGCCATCTACGCTGGGGAGCCGGCCGTCGCCGTCATCGGCGCCGCCAACCGCGATCCGGAGGTCTTCAGCTGGCCCAGAAGACTTCAAATAGACCGGCCCGGACCTGCGCCGCTGACATTCGGCTACGGACCGCACTACTGTCTCGGCGCGGCGCTCGCCCGACTCGAAATTGCCGTGGCGCTGCAACACATCCTGGCGCGCCGCCCAGTGCTTCGTGGCGAGCCAATATGGCGGGACAATCCAGCCGTCCGGGGGCCCGCGCAGCTGACGATTGTCTTTGAGGACCACCAATAGTCCTGCACAGCACATCGTTTCGCACTCATTGCTTATGGATCAACTCGCGTTGAGCGTCGGACAATCGTCGTAGCGGGCGGCATCGATGAATGCGTCGGCACGTTCCGCGGCCTCATCCACGCCGAGCCCGGTGAGGTCGGAATTGTTCGCATTCTCCGCATTACTAACGATCTGACGCCGAGTCCAACCCTGGGCCAGGGCAGCGCATATCGTCTTTTCGGTCTGCTTTCTGTGGTTGGGCCAATCCGGTGCGAAGGTAACCGAGTCGGCGTCAGCCGTGGCGATTGTGTCAGGCATTGCGGCCATACCAATGAGCGGAATGATCAGCGACATTGCTGAAAGTAATTTCTTCATGGCCACGGACCGTACGGATGCCAGCAGAGAATCAGCTGTGCTGTGACTGTGTGGACCTTCTGCGATCTTCGTCGCCGCAATTCCGCAGCAGAATCAGCACAGCAAATTCCCAGAATCCGTCTCCTGCCGCGGTGAATTGCGCTGCCACAAAACGTAGTTCAGTTGAATAACAAATTCATCGTCGAACCGCTGCATCGGCGTCGGGGATTTGATTCGCGATGCGATTGAAAAATCCCGCGGCCGACGTCGGGCGGCGCCAGGCCCCGGCTTGCCTAGCGCCAAGTCGATCGTCGCGAGGCCCCGACACGTGAAGTTTCATTGTGTAGCTGCATATTTCGGTGTCGGGGTGAGTGGATATTGATCGGCCGACCGGTAGGTTGGGTGGCCCGGCTATCGACCCCGCTGATGGGCCGGCGGGCCAGTGCGAGACGGATGGCATAGACGAGGGAGCTGCCGGTGAACATGGCAGCGGTCAGTAGTAGCCAGCGGCCCAGGAAAACCTGCTGGGTTTCTCCGGTAGCGGCGACGTAGGTAGCTGAACCCTGCCTGATGATGCCGGGAAAGAACATCAGCAGCGTCAGGCCGGACCCCAACGCCGGGATGCGTACATAGTTGCGCGCAGGGACGCGTAGTTGGCCGCGAGTTCGACGTCGGCGCCGCCTGGTCGCGATGCCCAGGAGTCGGTCGGCGAGTGCATAGAGCGGGAACAACGCAAGATCGTGGAAGATGATGGCCCCGGCGAGCCAGACTGCGATGGACTGCCACCACGCTTGCGGGTTCCACAGTGTCGCCGGTCTGAAGGTGAACGCGATGTACCCGGCTAGCGCGAAGCCCGCAACCATGGTCAACAGGTGCAGCGGGTGCGAGCCGTAGAACCTGCGCAATCGAGCCAGAAGCACCGACATGTCAGGCGCCGCGGAAGTCAATGGAGCTGACCCATTTGGTGTTGTGCACGCCGGGGAGCGCCGGCACGATGATCCGCGCAGGGTAGCCATGATCAGGTGATAGGTCGACGCCGTTTACCCGTAGCGCCAACAGCGCATCCGGGTCGAGCACCTGATTTGCTTGCAGGACGGCGCGGCTGTAATCCCCGATCTGGTAGTCCACGACTTTCTGCATCGATTGCACGCGGGCAGACAGTGGCGCCGGCACGCCGGCTGCGGCGGCCAGGTCGGCTAGTCGCACCCCGCTCCAGGTCTGGACGGTGGACCAGCCTTGGACACAGCCGATTGGCAGCCGCGCCGTGTGCTGCGGCAGGGCGGCCAGCGCAGCACGGTCGAGCACGACCGGTGTCGGCCCGCCGGTTAATGTGAGCCGCCACGCGGGACCGGTTACCGTCGGGTCTATCCCGGCGGTACGGGCGGTCTTGTTGATCGGAAAATCGTTGGGGCCACGATCGCGGCTACGCCCGCGCGGCAACAACAACACGCTCTGGCGGGCGACGCCCCCGATGGTTTGTCCCACGGTCAGAGCGGCCACTCCCAGCGCGCTGGCGCCGACCAGTGCCAGCGCACCGCGTCGGCTCACCGTGGCCGCCGCCGGGTCATCGGCGACCAATCCGTCGGGGCCATTTGGCTCGGGCCGGGTATCGGCACGGCTGGTGCGCAATACTTTTCGCATCGACATCGACCGAAGCCCTCGCACCATCTTCGGAAGCTTGAGCGTGACGTGCATCAGGAAACCGGTGATGAATACCCACGCCCCGAAGTAGTGCGCGGTGTGCCAGGGAAACCAGAAGATGAAGTCGTACTGGATGAACAGGAGCCCGGTGGCGATCTCGAAGAGAAGTCCACCAACCAACATGACAAGCGAAATTCGTTCCAGCACTTGAGCTATCGAGCGGAGCGGCGGCCATGCGAACAATCGCGGGATTACCGACCACAACTTGGCAATCACCACCGGAACCAGCACCATGCCGAGCCCCACATGCACACCCTGGGTCAGCCGATACAGCCACGCCGGACGAGACGGCCAATTGAACGCCGGTAGCTTCAGCCAGCCCACGTGGGCGGGCATGGCCTGCCCGAATTGCGGCGCATAAGCGATGTACGACAAGAGCCCGGTGATTATCACGATCGGCAACCCGATCAGCAATACTGCCCCGAAGACCGATGTGAGCCACGGGCCGCGCAACGGACTTCGCCAACGCCGCCGCACGCTCACGCCGGGCACGGCGTGGCGATCCAGGCTGCGCCAGAGGCGAGCCGGAAAGCCATATCCTCCCGTTTCGCTGGGCATGTCAGGCTCGCGCGGTCTGTCGGTTTCCAGATCGGAAGATGTCATCAGCCGGCCCTAAAACGTGCGCAGTAGCGCGGTTCGACCCTTGATGTGCAGCTTCTCGATCGTTGAGGTGCGCAGTTCAACTATCCGACGAAGCATGTTGTCGCCCAGCGTGTTTAACTCGTCTTCGCTCATTTCTATCGGTGGTGGGCACAGATCACGCTCCTCTTCGGCTGCGTGGGCGTCCAAAACCATGACGAACGATTCCCATTCTTCTTGGTATCCGGCCGCCTCGGGTGGCGTCCTCAAGACGACGGCCAGTTGATCCAAGACCTGCCGATGCTCGGCATGCGCGATGGCCACCAGCTTGCTCGCGGCCTGCACTGCCGGATAGAACAAGTCATCCTCGATCCGCATGTGGATGTCCAACTCCACCAGCAGTTCGTCGAGGGAGTCCCGACGCTCCTCCCAGGTGGGTGGTATGGCTGTGATCTTCTTGCACAGTCCCCGCAGCGTGTTGTGATGGTCAAACAACACATCGAAGGCGTTCATCGGGCGACCGCCCCCTGAGAACCGTGCACCTCGACGATTCCGTCGCGGATTCGGGTCGGGTAAGTCGGCAATGATGCCGTGGCCGGCCCCTTCAGTACCTCGCCCGACTGACATTCGAATCGTGAACCGTGCCAAGGGCATACGACGCGGCCTCGATCGACCCAACCGTCCGACATCGGCGCGGCTAAATGCGGACAGTATTCGCCGACAGCCAGGACGTCGTCGCCGTCGCGATGCAAGACCACACCGACCCCGTCGATCTCCACCCGCCGCGGTTCGCCGTTCAGGGCCGCCACCGGCAACACCGGTGTCCAGTCCTCGAGCTCCAACCGGGGACCCGCGCGATCGACGCCAACACCAGACCCAAATACCAGCGCACCACCTAGGTAGCCGCTTCCCATGGTGAGGCCGTAACCCACTGCGGTTTCGGCCATTCCACGAAGCTGGCGGCCACGCCGACGGTCCCACCACGACAGCGAATACAGCACGGTCGCCACGACGTTCAACAGACCGTGGACGATCCCAACTCGGCGAGACTCGCCATGTGTGTGCTGCCAATCGGTCGCGCCGGTCGCCGCGGCACCTAGACTCCCGATGATCCCCACGCCAAGCGCATGCCTTGCCGCATCGCGCATCGCGGCGCGGTGGCCGGGTAGCAGGCTAACGGCGTCCAATGTCACCGCCGCCCCCACTGCGCCAGTGGGCAGGGCCGTCAACGCCGGATGCAGCGGATGACCCAACCATGTCCCGTGCAGAACGTTGCTGACGCGTTCTCGATGGCGACCCAAGGCCGCGAAGATAAAAGTGAGGGCATGTTCGAGCCGGTAACTTGGTCTATCCAGCCAATGCTGGCGCCCGAGAGCGGCTATTGCTTGAGGTCCGTATTTTCGTGCGCGTTGCGGTGCAGAACACGGTTGATCAATCACGGGATTCCTCCACAGGTTCTCCGTGTCGAAACCTGAAAATGTCGCGGCTGGCTGCTGAACCGCATCGAGGCAGGCTCGTCCCCGATACCGACCCAACGCGGTTGCCCGTAACCCGCGTCCCCGTAGAGAACACGGCGCGGCGTCGGCCTCGGTTCAAGCCGAGACTCTGACCTGCGTCGAACGTGGAGACCCGGTCGGGATTGAACTGACGACTGCTCGCCACGCGAGCGTTCGAGGGTGTTCGCGGCAGAGTCAAAAGTGGGCGTGGCCAGCGGGAACGCAACTGTGCGTGCTCGCCGCGATCCGCCGGTTTTGTCACCGTGTTGACCGGGGCTCGTGACACTCGCAAACTGGTTGATATGCGCAACCGTGAGGCGATCGACGCAGAATTGCGTCGCATCGCTCTTGTGCGCCAATCGCTCCGCGAGCAGGGCCGTCAACCGTCGTCCCGAGAGGCCGACCAACTGCTCGACGAGCTCCTGGCGCACAGCTCGGGGGCGTCTCCCACCGACGCGGTGAAAGTGTCTGACGCCGTTTACGTCCCCGACGCTTGGTCGCTGGCCAACACAACCCGCGCTACGCCTCGCCCCCGCAAGCGTGTGCCGCGCCGCTTGGGCCTTTTCGCGGCGTTGCCGCTATCTCTGGTAGCCGTCGCCGCCGCGGTGGTGGTGATGTTCGGGGTGCACCACCAGGATTCGTCGGCGCCGCCGACGGAAACCCCGCCGTCGGCCGCGCCGCCCAAGCCGGTTGCGCCGACAGCACCCACTCCGCGGATTGACATTGTCGACATGGCGTTCATCGAAACGTTGAAGCACGAAGGTGTACCGGTTCCCAGCCAGGAATACGTGATGACCCAGGGGCACGCGGTCTGCGACTTCCTGGCGCACCAACCCAATTTCGCCGATGCGGTCGGATTCGTGCAGCGCTCGTCGATATGGGACGCCAAACAAAGTGTCGACGTCACCGCGGGGGCCATCGTCTCGTACTGCCCTCAATCTGAACCTGTCAGCCCGGGCGACCTGCAGCCGGCGTATCAGAATGCTCTCTCTGATCTGCAGGCCGCCGAAGGAAAACTGAAAGGCATCCAAGGCGATCTGGAAGGGATCCAGGGAGGTCTCGACGACATCCCAGGGCACCCGTAACCCGGGTCAGCGCGCTCGCCCAGCTGGGCAATTACTGCGTGGAGCCTCCTGTCAGGATTGAACTGACGACCGCTCGCTTACAAGGCGAGTGCTCTACCACTGAGCTAAGGAGGCTGGGTAAATCGGCTGCAAGCTTAACGGCTCACGCGTCGCCGTCGATGATGCGTTGTGACGGCACCGGGCGTGACGGCGAGCGACGTGGTCGGCGACCGGGCAGCGGGATCCGGTCGGCGATATTGCTCAGCGGATTCACCACCATGGTGAGCGCCATGACCGCGTCCTGCAGGGTGGAAATGGCGGGCTCCAACGCCTCCATCCCCGGCGTCAGCCGGGCCAGGGTGTCGGCGACGTCGGCGAGTTGGTCGAGCGGACCATGTTTGGCGGTCAGCTTGTCGACCACACCGCCCTCGGAAAGCAGCCGGTCCGCCAACCCGTCCTCGGACAGCACTCGGTCGATCAACCCGTCCTCGGACAGCAGCTGATCGGCCAGCCCGCCCGGTTGCAGCGCCCGTTTTAGGCCACCGCCCTCCGCGGTCAAGCGATCGACCAGACCGTTCTCCGACATCAACAGATCGACCACCCCGCCCGGACGCAGCAAACGGTCGACCGGCCCATCGGGCGCCATGGCGCGTCCCAACGGCGCGTCGTCGTCCATCAGTCTGGCCAGCCGATTGGCGCGAATGATCGCATCGTCGATCCCCAGCATGGAGGTCATCGGGTTGGTACCGCCGGCGCCGCCGTCCCCCAGCGATCGCTTCGCCACCCCGACCGCCACGCTGGCGAGGTTCAGGCTCGCCTCTGCAGCGGCAAGGCCGACTCGCGCGGGCGCGGTCGCGACGGAAACCATGCTTCTGGCGAAGTCCATGACTTCGAGTCTAGGCACGACGCGCCCCAAAAAACCGGGTCCAGTCCAAGCCGATGCGATGATTCCTGGCAGACTGTTAGCAGACGATGCGCACCGAGCTCACAGTAACTACACAATAATTGCATAGGAAACGTTCAGGCAAGGGACGGATGTGACCAGATGACAGCGGCAACCCAAGGCGAAACCAGACCGGAGGCGCGTGTCCTCGTCGTTGACGACGAGGTCAATATCGTCGAACTGCTTTCCGTGAGTCTGAAGTTCCAGGGATTCGAGGTGGCCACCGCGACCAATGGAGCCCAAGCGCTGGACCGCGCCCGCGAAGCGCGGCCCGATGCGGTGATCCTCGACGTGATGATGCCCGGGATGGACGGCTTCGGGGTGCTGCGGCGGCTGCGCGCCGACGGCATCGATGCCCCGGCGTTGTTCCTGACCGCCCGCGACTCCCTGCAGGACAAGATCGCGGGCCTGACGCTGGGCGGCGACGACTACGTGACGAAGCCGTTCAGTCTGGAGGAGGTCGTCGCCCGGCTGCGGGTCATCCTGCGGCGCGCCGGCAAGGGCAGCGCCGAAACGCACAACGCCCGGCTCACGTTCGCCGACATCGAGCTGGACGAAGAGACCCACGAAGTGTGGAAGGCCGGCGACCCGGTGTCGTTGTCGCCCACCGAATTCACGCTGCTGCGCTACTTCGTGATCAACGCGGGGACGGTGCTGAGCAAGCCGAAAATCCTCGACCACGTGTGGCGCTACGACTTCGGCGGCGACGTCAATGTCGTCGAGTCCTATGTTTCGTATCTGCGTCGCAAGATCGATACTGGGGAGAAGCGGCTGCTGCACACCTTGCGCGGGGTGGGCTATGTTCTTCGGGAGCCGCGCTGAGCACGCGCTCAGCCACTCGGCGAAAGTAGCAATTGGTGGCGAAGAATACGGAAACGGCCACACAGGTTCGGCGGGGATTGCCCCTACGGGTGGGCTTGGTCGCGGCGACCCTGGTGTTGGTCGCCTGCGGTTTGGCGGCCTCGGGCATCATGGTCACGTCGATCCTGCGGCACAGTCTGGTCAGCCGGATCGACCAGACGCTGCTCGAGGCATCCCGCGGCTGGGCGCTGTCCCCGCGGCGGCAGTTGACGGCCTCGTCCTACGAAGGTCCGGATCCGGGCCGGCCCCCGTCGAAGTACTACGTGCGCGGCCTCGGTACCGACGGCAAACCTTTTACGGCCATCAATGACCGCAACGCCGAGCCGGCGCTACCGCCCGACAACGACGTGGGTCCCAATCCGACGACGCTGCCCTCGGTCAACGGCTCGGATATTCAATGGCGAGCGGTGTCGGTACGCGGACCGAACGGCCTGACTACCGTCGCGATCGACCTGTCCGATGTCCAGCACACGGTGCGGTCCCTGGTGTGGTTGCAGTTCGGCATCGGGGTGGCGGTGCTGGCGGTGGTCGGTATCGCCGGCTTCGCGGTGGTGCACCGCAGCCTGCGGCCGCTGCTCGAGGTCGAGCAAACCGCCGCCGCGATCGCGGCGGGGCAGCTGGATCGTCGTGTGCCAGAACGTGATCCCCGAACCGAGGTGGGCCGACTTTCGTTGGCGCTCAACGGAATGCTCACCCAGATTCAGCAAGCGCTCGCTTCCTCGGAGTCCTCGGCCGAGAAAGCCCGTGGCTCCGAGGACAGGATGCGTCGGTTTATCACCGACGCCAGCCACGAACTGCGCACCCCGCTCACCACCATTCGCGGCTTCGCGGAACTGTATCGGCAGGGCGCGGCCCGCGACGTGGCCATGCTGCTGTCGCGCATCGAAAGCGAAGCCAGCCGGATGGGCCTGCTGGTCGACGACCTGCTGCTGCTGGCACGGCTCGACGTGCAACGCCCGCTGGAACACCATCGCGTCGACTTGCTGGCGCTGGCCAGCGATGCCGTCCACGACGGGCAGGCGATCGATCCCAAGCGCGCGATCACGATGGAAATCCTCGACGGTCCCGGCACCCCCGAAGTGCTCGGGGACGAGCCCCGGATACGCCAAGTGCTGAGCAACCTGGTGGCCAACGCACTGCAACACACTCCGACCAGTGCCGACGTCATCCTTCGGGTTGGGACCGAGGGCGACGATGCGGTGATCGAAGTGTCCGACAAGGGTCCCGGTATGAGTCAGCAGGATGCGTCGCGGGTGTTCGAGCGGTTCTATCGCACCGACTCGTCGCGGGCCCGGGCCAGCGGCGGTACCGGACTGGGGCTGTCGATCGTCGGCTCGTTGGTCCAGGCACACGGCGGCGTGGTGACGGTGCGAACCGCGCCAGGGCAGGGCTGCTGCTTCCGCGTCACCCTGCCGCGCGTCAGCGATGTTCCCGTCCAGGTCGGCTGAGGTCTACGCCAGCTGCTCCAGCGCCGCCTTGATCCTGGCCTGCGCTTGATCGAGGGATTCCGGTGACGGGTTGCGGTCGACATTGGCGAAGCCGAAGTCGCTCAGGCTGCGGGTGGGGAACACGTGAACGTGCAAGTGCGGCACTTCCAGCCCCGCGATGATCAGGCCCGCGCGCTCGGCTCGGAACGCCTTGCACACGGCCTTGCCGATCAGCTGGCTCACCCCCATCACGCGGGCGAACGCCGGGTCGTCGACCTCTTGCCACTGATCGATCTCGGCGCGCGGCACCACCAGCGTGTGCCCCTGCGTCATCGGCTCAATCGTCAAGAATGCGACGACGTCGTCATCCTCGTAAACGAATCGGCCGGGTAGTTCACGGTTGATGATCTTGGTGAAGATCGACGCCATGGGCCAAGCATAGGTGCGCCGAAAATGTCACCACTCCGTGGTTGCCGCTCAGCCCTCCTGGCCGAACTCCATGACGTCGAGGTTCCAGTACCCGCGCATGTTGGTGATCAGTCCCGCCTCGTTGACCTTGTAGGTGAACACGCCGCGCACCTTGCTGGTCATGCCACCCTCAAACCTGCTCTGCAGCACCAGAATATGAGCAATCTCGTCGGGTGAACTGGACGGGAAGGTTTCCTCACAGGTGATGGTCAGCTGATTCGTGGCGATGTTGTTGTCGAAGAACGCGCCGACGGCTTCCTTGCCGCGTACACCGGTGCCGTCGGCGTTGGTGACCGACTTGCCGATTGGGTCTTCGATGACCACATCGTCGGTCATCAGCGCCAGCCAGCCGTCCCGGTCTTTGCCTTGCGCGCAGCGCCACGACGACTGCGACGCGGTCAGTGCCGGGGATTGGGTGGTTTGGGTCATAGTTCCAGCCCTCTTTACGGCAGTTGGCGCTCTGTTACCGGTCGGCGTCGGTGTAGCGGATGACGCCGCGAATGTTCTTGCCGTCCAGCATGTCCTGGTAGCCGTCGTTGATCTGCTCGAGCCGGTACTGGCGGGTGATCATGTCGTCCAGGTTGAGCTTGCCGGCCTTGTACATCGACAGCAGCTGCGGGATGTCGTACTGCGGGTTGCCGCCACCGAAGATGGTGCCCTGCAGGTTCTTCTGCATCAGGGTCAGCATCGCCAGGTTCAGGGTGACGTTGGTGTCCATCAGGCTGCCGATCGCGGTCAGCACGCAGGTGCCGCCCTTTTGGGTGATGTTGAGGTAGTTGTCGATGTCGGCACCGAGCAGCTCACCGACGGTGATCACCACTTTGTGGGCCATCAGGCCGTAGGTGACCTCGGCGATGCCCGCCATTGCGGCGAAGATGTCGGGGTAGACGTGGGTGGCGCCGAACTTCAGCGCCTGATCGCGCTTCCACTCCACCGGGTCGATCGCGAAGATGTAGCGGGCGCCGGCGTTAGCCGCACCCTGCAGGGCTGCCATGCCGACTCCGCCGACGCCGACGATGGCGACGTCCTGGCCCGGCCGGACGTCGGCCGTGCGGACCGCGGACCCGTAGCCGGTGGTGACGCCGCAACCAACCAGTGCGGCGACCTCGAACGGAACGGACGGGTCGATCTTCACCACGGAGCTGCGGTGCACGACCATGTAGGGCGAGAACGTCCCCAGCAACGTCATGGGGAAGACGTTTTGGCCGCGCGCCTGGATGCGGAAGGTGCCGTCGGATACCGCGGCACCACCCAGCAGCCCGGCGCCCAAATCGCAGAGGTTGCGCAGGCCGGCCTGACATGTCGGACAGGTCCCGCAGGACGGGATGAACGACAGCACCACGTGATCACCCGGGGCGATGTCTTCCACGCCAGGGCCGACTTCGGTGACGATGCCCGCGCCTTCGTGTCCACCGAGCACCGGGAAACCGGCCATCGGGATGCCGCCGGTGACCAGGTGATGGTCGGAGTGGCACATGCCCGCCGCTTCCATCTGGATCTTGACCTCGTCCTTGACGGGATCGCCGATCTCGATGTCCTCGATGGCCCACGGCTGGTTGAACTCCCAGATCAATGCACCTTTTGTCTTCACGATGGTCCTGACCCCATTTCGCCTTTGAATTGATCAGAGCTACCCGGCCCTTGATGCCGGGCAGCTTGGTGACGAGTGCCACAGGCACCCTCGTCGCGTCAGCATAGCGCGTGCAACAAATCAAACGCTTGGTTGGCTCCAGCTCACCAGATCGGAGCCGGCGCCTCCCCGAGCGGGTAATAGCCCGGTAGCTTCTCGCCGGCGATGCTGCGCTCGATCCGCTTCTGCATTCCGGTGCTCAGGTCGCCGGACTCGATCAGCGTGCCGAACATCTTCGCGACGTGACCGAAGTCGAAGAAGTCACGCTGCCACTCGATGAGCTGGTCGTCGTTGAGGCGGAACCAGCTGCCGCCGATGCCGTAGATCTCGTCCTGGGTGCCGTCGGTCTTGTTGACGATCTGCTTCCAGAAGCCGACGATTTCGCCCTGCTTCTCGTCGATGAGCACCTTCTGGTACTCGTAGACCCAGTTCTCCAGCCCTTCCATCTCCAGGCCGAGTGCGATGTCGCGGATCTCGTCGATGCCCACGCACATCACATCTTCCTTGGGGCCGATGTTCCAGCCGTACGTCGCGTCTTTGGTGTAGAAATCCCCCAGCGGCCGCCAGTCACCGGCCTTTTCGCAGTCCTTGTTGGCCTGCAGCCAGCGGTCGACCCATGCCTCGAGGTCCGCGCGTGAGTGTGACGACATTGTCAGTCTTCTTTCTTCTTGAGGATCAGTGCTTGGGTGGGACACATCTCGACGGCGTTCTGAACTTCGTCCATGGCGTCGTCTGGTGGTTCGGCGTTGAGGATCTCGACCTTTCCGCGCTTGGGCACCGAGAAATAGTCGGGGGCCTCCAGTTCGCACATGGCGTGGCCCTGGCAGAGATCGAGGTCGACTTCGACTCGATAACCCATCTGGACTCTCCTACGACGTGCGCTTGCGGTAGCGGACCTTGGCGGGCCGATCCAGCTGGACCACCATCTTCGAGTGGTCGTTGCGATAGGTGTCCGCGGGCTGTGCCATCTCGAACTCGTACTCGCGCAACAGAACCGAGAAGATTGCCTTGATCTGCATCGTGGCGAACGCGGCGCCCACGCACCGATGGCGTCCCGCGCCGAACGGAATCCACGTCCATCGGTTCGTGACGTCGGCCTGTTCGGGCTTGTCATACCGGCTCGGATTGAACGCGTCGGGCTCGGGGAAGTCTTCGGGGATTCGATTGGAGATCGCGGGGGAGGCCGCGACGAAGTCGCCCTTGTGGATTCCGAAGCCGCCGACCTCGAACTCGCCCTGCGCCACCCGCATCAGGATGATCAGCGGCGGGTGCAGCCGCAACGTCTCCTTGACGACATTGTCCAGCTTCGGAATCTGGCGCAGCGCATGGAAACTCACCTCCTGGCCGTCGGCATAGAGTACCTCGAGTTCGGCGAGCACCTCGGCGTAGGCCTCGGGGTGGCGGATCAGCTCGATCAGCGTCCACGAGGACGTCCCCGAGCTGGTGTGGTGGCCCGCGAACATCAGCGAGATGAACATGCCGGTGACTTCGTCGGCAGAGAAGCGCGGCTTACCCCCCTCGTCCTTTACCGACACGAGGATGTCGAGGAGGTCGCGGTCTTCCTTGCCCTGCGGCGGGTTGGCGATGCGGCCGTCCATGATCTCCTGAACCAGCGCAACGAGTTTCACGCGAGCCTCGTCGCGGCGCTGGAAGCTCTCGATCGGCAGATAGGGGTCCACGTAACACAATGGATCGGTGCCGCGTTCCAGTTCGTGGTAGTAGTGCGCGAACCGGCCGTCTAGCTGCTCGCGGAACTTCAACCCGATCAGGCACGCCGTCGAGGTGTAGATGGTCAACTCGGAGAAGAAATCGAGCAGCTCGATCTCGCCCTCGTCGCCCCAGTCGGCGATGATCTTCTTGACCTCGCCCTCGATGGTGACTGCGTGACCCTTCATCTGCTCGCCCCGCAGCGCCGAGTTGTGCAGCATCTCCTTGCGCCGCTCGGGGCTGGCGTCGAACACCACGCCCTTGCCGAAGATCGGCGTCATGAACGGGTAGGCCTCGGCCTGGTCGAGATCCTCGTCGGCGGAGCGGAAGAAGAACTCGTTCGCTTCCGCTCCCGATAGGAAGATGACGTGCTTGTCGACGAGCTGGAACCAGCCGACGTCGCCGCACTCCTCGCGGATGCGCTTCATCAAACCGATTGGGTCGGTGCGGAATTCCTCAAGATGGCCGTGCTCTTCCTCACCGCCGGAAACCCGGGGCACGATGGCTGTGGTCATTTGCTCACTCCTCACCGGCGCGCGTGCCGCGCGCCGCGTCGTCGTTTCGCGAAGTCATGACGGCATCCCCTCTTCGCCGAGTGCGAGCTTTTGGCGATCTTTGCTGTCGGCCAGCGGGGCTTCGGGCTGAAGCTCCATGTTCGCGATGTAGCCACCACGCGGTGTCTCGGCGACGAACGCGATCGCGCGTCCCAGGTCCGCCGCGCGCAGGAAGTAGTCGTGGCGGGCCTGGCCCCACTTGGCCCAGTCGTCTAGCGCGGGGCCGATCTTGTCAGCCGGCAGGCTCCAGCCCATTGACGTCTTCGTCGGGCCGGGATGCACGATCGAGGCCCGCACGCCGGTGCCCTCGAGCTCCATCTGGAAGTTGGTGACCATCGCGACGAGCGCCGCCTTGGCCGCACCGTAGGCGCCCATGTGCGGCCGCTGGCGCAGGGCCACGTCGGAGCCGACGAAGATGAGGTCGCCGCGCTGGCGGTCGAGCATGCCCGGCAGCACCGCGGTGGCCAATCGGTTAGCGCCGATCAGGTGGATCTGCATCTGCGAATCGAACTCATCGGTGGTGATCTCGGCGAGCTTGCCGAAATAGGTGTCGCCCGCGCCGGCCACCAGCACCTCGATGTCGCCGAGTGCGTCGACCGACTGCGCGACAAAGGATTTCACCGAGTTCGGGTCGGTGACGTCCAGGTGGAATCCGACCGCCTCGCCGCCGTCGGCGTTGATCTTGCCGACGATGTCGTCGAGTTTATCGACCCGGCGGGCGCCCAGGGCGACCGGGAAGCCGTGCGCCGCGAGCTCGATGGCGGTGGCCTCTCCGATGCCGGAGGAGGCGCCGGCCACGATTGCCGGCCGACGTTCGGGCAGGGGGGCAAAACGAGGCATCTAGGAGACCTCCAGCGTCATCGGTAGGCGTGCGAACCCGCGCACGTTACTGGAATGGACACGAACCGAGTTGGCCTCGTCGACCTCGTAGCCCTTGATTCGCTTGAATAGTTCGGTGAGCGCCACTCGAGCCTCCATCCTGGCCAGGTGGGCGCCCAGGCAGAAGTGCGCGCCGCTGCCGAAACTCAAGAGTTTAGGGCCGATTTCGCGCCCGATCATATAGTCGTCGGGGTTGTCGAACGCCCGCTCGTCGCGGTGTCCGGAACCGGGCAGCAGCAGCAGGATGTCCCCGTCGGGGATGGTGGTGTCGTAGAGCGTGAGCTCGCCGGCCACGGTGCGGGCCAGGATCTGGCTGGACGTGTCGTAGCGCAGGGTCTCCTCGACCCACGACGGCACCAGCTCGAGGTCGGCGTAGACTCCGGTGAGCTGATCGGGGTTCCGGTGGCCCCAAAATGCGGCGTTGGCAAGGAGTTTGGTGGTCGTTTCGTTGCCCGCGATCACCATCAGGAACATGAATCCGATGATTTCGTCGTCGGTCAGCCGATCGCCGTCGATCTCGGCTTCCAGCAGCGCGGTCGTCAGGTCATCGGTCGGCTGCTGGCGACGCTCGGCGACCATCTGCTGGTAGTAGACGATGAGGTTGATCGACGCCTCGACCGCCGCGGCCGGTACGTCGGTGACGCCCTCGTCGCGGTGCATCACGCCGTCCGCCCAGGCGCGCACCTCGTCGCGGTCCGGTTGCGGGACTCCCATCAATTCGGAGATGACATCCATCGGCAGCTTGCCGGCGAATTCGTCGACATAGTCGACCGCTCCGTCGGCCGCCTTCTCCAACATGATGTCCAAGTGCTGGTGCGCGATCTCGGTAACCCGCGGCTCGAGCTCACGAATCCGCCTGGGCGTGAACCCTTTCGACACCAGAGTGCGCAGCCGCAGGTGCGCCGGATCGTCCATCGCGAGGAAGCTCATCGTCTTGCTGGCATGCGGGCCGCGCGACGCCGGGTCCAGCGAGACGCCGAAGCGATTGGACAGCGTGGTGCTGTTGCGGAACCCCTGGTGCACATCGGCGTGCCGGGACAGGGCCCAGAAGCCCAGCTCCTCGTTGCGGTACAGCGGCGCCTCGTCGCGCAGTCGCTGGTAATACGGGTACGGATCTTCGTGGAAGTCGTAGTTGTATGGATCGAGGACCAGTTCGTGGTCTCCAACGTGGACGGTCATTGGGCTGTTGTCTCCTGGCTTGTCTCCCCGGTGCCGGGCAAGATGAGGCCCACCACATAGGCCAAGCGGTCGGCGATCTGGTGATAGGTGAATTGGCCGCTGCCGGCCTGTACCAAGGCGCCGAAGAACGTCATCTCGAGTGCGGACACCGTGTTGGGGTCGGCCCCGGGCCCGATGGCTGTCGCGATGCGCCGGTGTATCTCGGCGCCGATCCGGTCGCGTGCGGCGCCGACGGCAGGATCGGCACCGCCGCCGAGCAACGCGGTCGTGCAGGCCGCCCCGACTTCGGGTTCATCGGCGACCACCAGTGCCAGATGGCGCAACACCTTGTCCACCCGGGTCGGCATGGGGTCGTTGACGTCGGTGAAAAACGGAACTTGCTGGACCAGGTCCAGGTAGACCTCGGCGATCAAGTGGTTCTTCGACGAGAAGTAGGTGTAGGCGGTGGCCGGGGCGACTTTGGCGCGGGCCGCGACTGCGCGCACCGTCAGGTCGGCGTACGACTTCTCGCGCAGGGTATCGATGCCGGCCGCGAGCACCTTGCGAAAAGTCTCCTCCTGGCGCCGGTTGCGCGCCGGTTGACCGGTTTGTTGCTCGGCCTGGGATGTGATCGCAACCAGGGCATCGCTGGACACATGTCCAAGCTATCGGATGGACGCGACGCGAGGCAAGCCCGTTCGGCAAATATGCTGCTTAATACCCAGATTTGTCGCCCTCCGCGACTGCTTGCGAGATCGGCTCTTGCACCGCGGATGGCCCGACAGCTATGGTGCGATGGGACATTATCGGACAACTGTCCATTCGAATGGGTGTACCGATTTGGCCCCTTGGATTTGCCACGCATAGACGGGAGCGAGAGATGGCCTTGTTGGCCGACGGCGTGAGTGGACTCTTCATTGACGGCAAGGTGTCGCCCGGCAGTGCCGGCACCTTCCCCACCATCAACCCGGCAACCGAGGAAGTACTGGGAGTCGCGGCCGACGCCGACGTCGACGACATGGGCCGTGCGGTCGACGCCGCGCGCCGTGCTTTCGACGAGACGGATTGGTCTGGCAACACCGAGCTGCGGGTGCGGTGTGTGCGGCAGCTACGCGAGGCGATGCAGCAGCACCTCGAAGAGCTTCGCGAGTTGACCATCGCCGAAGTCGGCGCGCCCCGGATGCTCACCGGGATCGCTCAGCTCGAAGTCCCGGTCAACGACCTGGCGTTCGCGGCGGACACCGCCGAATCGTATGAATACAAGCAGGATCTCGGCCAGGCGTCGCCGATGGGCATCCCGACCCGGCGCACCGTCGCTCGTGAGGCCGTCGGTGTCGTCGGCGCCATCACTCCGTGGAATTTTCCCCACCAGATCAACCTCGCCAAGATCGGGCCCGCGCTGGCCGCGGGGAACACCGTCGTCCTGAAGCCCGCGCCCGACACACCCTGGTGTGCCGCCGTGCTGGGAGAACTCATCGCCGATCACACCGACTTCCCGCCCGGTGTGATCAACATCGTCACGTCCAGCGACCACAGCGTGGGTGCGCTGTTGTCCAAAGACCCTCGGGTGGACATGGTTTCGTTCACCGGGTCGACGGCCACCGGTCGCGCCGTGATGGCCGACGGCGCCGCGACCATCAAGAAGGTCTTCCTCGAGCTGGGTGGCAAGTCGGCGTTCATCGTGCTCGACGACGCCGACTTGGGCGGTGCGGTGGGTATGGCGGCGTTCTCGGTGTGCATGCACGCCGGGCAGGGATGCGCGATCACCACCCGGCTGGTGGTGCCGCGGGCGAAGTATGACGAGGCCGTCTCCATCGCGGCGGCAACGATGGCGGGCATCAAGGCCGGCGACCCCACCGATTCCAAAACTATCTGTGGGCCCTTGATTTCGGCTCGCCAGCGCGATCGGGTGCAGGGCTATCTTGACTCGGCGATCGCCGAAGGCGGGACGTTCGCGTGCGGCGGAGGCCGGCCGGCCGATCGTGAAGTCGGCTTCTTCATCGAGCCCACTGTGATCGCGGGTCTGGGCAACGACGCCCGCTGCGCACGCGAGGAGATTTTCGGCCCGGTCCTGACGGTGATTCCGCACGACGGCGACGATGACGCCCTGCGCATCGCCAATGACTCGCCCTATGGCTTGTCGGGCACGGTGTTCGGCAGCGACCCGGATAGGGCGGCCGGCGTTGCCGCGCGGATCCGGGCCGGCACGATCAATGTCAATGGCGGCGTGTGGTATTCCGCCGACGCGCCCTTCGGTGGGTACAAGCAGTCCGGGAACGGTCGCGAGATGGGTCTGGCCGGTTTCGAGGAGTACCTGGAGACCAAGACCATTGCGACAGCGGTTTAACTAGAGGAGCTCGCAGCATGAGATTCGAAAACAAGGTCGCCATCGTCACCGGGTCGGGCGGCGGCATCGGCCAGGCTTACGCCGAGGCGCTCGCCCGCGAGGGCGCAGCTGTTGTCGTCGCCGATATCAACGTGCAGGGCGCCGAGAAGGTGGCCGACGGGATCAAGGGCGAGGGCGGTACTGCGCTGGCTCTGCCCGTCGACGTGTCGGATCCCGCGTCTGCCAAGGCAATGGCCGACCGCACGCTGGCCGAGTTCGGCGGCATCGACTACCTGGTCAACAATGCCGCGATCTTCGGCGGAATGAAGCTCGACTTTCTGATTACTGTCGACCCCGAGTACTACAAGAAGTTCATGAGCGTCAATCTCGATGGCGCGTTGTGGTGTACGCGCGCGGTGTACAAGAAGATGGCCAAGCGCGGCGGCGGAGCGATCATCAACCAGTCGTCCACCGCGGCCTGGTTGTACTCGAACTTCTACGGGCTGGCCAAGGTCGGTATCAACGGCCTCACCCAACAGCTGGCCACCGAGCTCGGGGGCCAGAACATCCGGATCAATGCAATTGCCCCGGGCCCCATCGACACCGAGGCCAATCGGACCACCACCCCGCAGGAGATGGTCGCCGATATCGTCAAGGGAATTCCGTTGTCGCGCATGGGTCAGCCCGAAGATCTGGTCGGGATGTGCTTGTTCCTGCTGTCGGACCAGGCTTCCTGGATCACCGGCCAGATCTTCAACGTCGACGGCGGACAGATTTTCCGATCATGACCGATCTGAAGCTGGGGTATATCGGGCTGGGCAATATGGGCGCGCCGATGGCCACGAAGATGATCGAATGGCCCGGCGGGGTAACGGTTTACGACATTCGGATCGAGGCGATGACGCCGTTGGTCGAAAAGGGCGCGAGCCTGGCCGACAGCGTGGCCGACATTGCCGCCGCCGACATCATCCATATCACCGTGCTCAACGACGCCCAGGTGCGTGAGGTAGTCGGCGAGTTGGCCGGCCACGCCAAGCCCGGCACCGTCATCGCGATCCACTCGACCATCAGCGACACCACCGCTGTCGAGCTCGCAGCCGAATTCAAACCGCAGGGCATCGACATCGTCGACGCGCCGGTCAGTGGTGGGGCCGCGGCGGCCGCCAAGGGCGAGCTCGCCACGATGGTGGGCGCCGAGCGCGAGGTGTACGAGCGGATCAAGCCGGCCTTCAAACACTGGGCGTCGCTGGTCATCCACGCCGGTGAGCCGGGCGCCGGAACACGAATGAAGCTGGCCCGCAACATGTTGACCTTCACCTCATACGCCGCGGCGTGTGAGGCCATGAAACTGGCCGAGGCAGCGGGCCTGGATCTGCAGGCACTGGGCCGGGTGGTGCGCCACACCGACGCGCTCACCAGCGGTCCGGGGGCGATCATGGTACGTGAGAACATGAACGACCTTGAACCGGACAACTTCCTGTTCCAGCCGTTCTCGCATACCCGCGGCCTGGGGGAGAAGGATCTGAGCCTGGCGCTAGCTCTGGGTGAAGCCGTATCGGTCGAGCTGCCGCTCGCCCAGCTGGCATTTGAACGGCTGGCGGCCGGCCTCGGGGTGCCGCACACACAGAAAGAGACGTAGATGGACGAATTGCGCCGCAAGGGCCTCGAAAAAATGAACGAGGTCTACGGGTGGGAGATGCCCAACATCGAGGGCGACGCGTACTTCGACCTGACCGTCGATCACCTGTTCGGTACCATCTGGAGCCGACCGGGGCTATCGATGCGCGACAAGCGCATCATGACGTTGACCGCGGTGACGGCGGTCGGAAACCGCGACCTGGCAGAGATTCAGATCAACGCCGCGCTGCTCAACGGCGAACTCACCGAGGACGAGCTGAAGGAGATGGCCGTCTTCCTCACGCACTATCTCGGCTTCCCGCTTGGCTCTGCGCTCAATGGGGCCGTCTCGACCGTCGTGGCAAAGCGCAAGAAGGCCGCGGCGAAGGGCGCCGGCGAGGACAAGAAGGCGAACGTCGATGCCGCGATCAAAATGAACTCGGGTAGCGACTAAGCCACCGGATCAACGCGATCACCACCACGCGTCGCTGACCGGAATCAACGCTCGGACCGGCTCAGCAGGTCGGTGAGATTGCTCTCCCAGAGGTTGGCCTGCAGGACGGTAAAGTGACCGCGGGTTTGGTCCGAGGCCGGCACCAAGACGTACCGGCCATTTTTGACCCGCTTGATGTCGCGGTCGATGATGCCCAGGCTGGGCGGGTTGAGGTAGTCGTCGGCCGAGTTGACAGCGACCATCGGTGCGGTGATCTTCGAGACGTCGGATTCGGGGTCGTAATCTCGGGATGCCTCGAACGCGTAGAGCGTGTCGTTGGCGTCGATCGACGCGACTTGTTCCGATACCTGGTCTTCGTAGAACTTGTCAGCCGCCGGACCCGTCGGTGCGATCTGCTGCATGTAGATGGGCGCGCTCTTCGGGGCCAGCAGGGTGATGTCGGCAACGGTGGTAAGCGCTTTCACCGGCTCCGTCTTGTAGTCGCCGCCCTGCCAATCCGGGTCGCTGCGGATGGCATTGATGATTTCTTTGCGCCATATGCGATTTCGACCACCGACCTCAACCGGGTTGCTGGCCAACGGCATGAGCGCGTCGATGGCATCCGGGTACTCCTCGCCCCACATCCAGGTCTGCATGCCGCCCATCGAAAAGCCCATCACCAGCCGCAGGTGGTCGACAGCCAGTTTGTCCGCCACCAGCTCATGCGTGGCGTTAACCATGTCGTGGTAGTCATAGCGCGGAAAGTGCGCGTGCAGGCCATCACTTGGCTTGGTAGAAGACCCATGTCCGATCTGGTCCGGCAGGATCAGGAAGAGCCGCGAGGCGTCGAGCGGTTGGCCGGCGCCGAACAGGTAATTGGCGAAGCTAGGAGCGAGCAGTTGCTTTCCTGAGCCAGTCGTTCCGTGCAGCAACAACACCGCGTTTGTGGCCCTTCCCGAGCCGTCCCGTTGCAGAGTCCCGATGGTGCGGTAGTGGATCTTCAGCTGTGGCAGCGTTTCTCCGCTGCGGAAGTGAAAGTTGCTAACAACGTAGTCACCCTCGGTGATGGCCGGATAATCCTTTGGCCCGAGAGCCGGCGTGGATGCGGCTGGACTCCCGTGCTGCGAGGAGCTGCACGCACTCGCGACGAGCAGCACAAGGCTCAAGAGCACGCAACTTCTGACCGCGGGACTTCTGCGAAACATTTCGATACGTCCTATGCCCGATAGATGTTTGCTGGATTCTGAGCCCACACTTGTTGCCGTGCAACCCAATCCATTCGGCGAGCACAGCGATGGGATGCGTTAGTGTATTCCCGGCCAGGTTGGGGCGGCAAGGGGGCGACCGGCTAGGGCGTCTCTCCTGAACAGGAGGGCGTCCGACGGTCGAGGATTGAGTGGTGACCCCGAATGGTCGTGATTTATGAAGAGTGCTGGGCGGTTGTGGAGTCGATGAGGCGTTTTGATGTCGATAAGCGGGGCAACAGATTCAGTGACATCGTCTGATGTCGAAAGGCATCGCTTGGCGGCAGCGGCGATCGGCGACCCTCAGTAAGGTTGACCACCCTCGGGCATCACGTATTCGGAGGTCGGTGCGGACACACCGTTGATTGTTGTTCCGCCTTGGATCATGCTCGGAATCAGTGGCAGCATGCTCTGCGGGAACCCCGATCGCGGTTTGGTCAGCTTGTTGAGCCGGGTGAGTTCCTCGGCGCTGAGGTTGACGTCAACGGCGCGAATATTGTCGTCGAGCTGCGAGAGCTGGCGTGCCCCAATAATGACCGATGAGACGGCGCGTTGCGCGTGCACCCAGGCCAGTGCCACGCTGGCGACGTTCGTCTCGTGAGCTTTGGCGATGATCTCGAGTTCGTCGATGATCGCGTAGGTTTTCTCGGTGAGGAAGCTATCCACCAGCGCGCCGCGAACGGCGTTGTGCTGGCCAGCATTTCGCCGGGTGTACTTGCCGCTCAGCACGCCGTTCTTGAGCGGCGACCACGGTGTGATGCCGAGGCCGAATTCACTGGCCATCGGAACCAGATCTTGCTCTACGGTGCGTTCGAGCAGCGAGTACTCGATCTGCAGGCCGATGAACGTCGACCAGCCGCGGAAACGCGCGATCAGGTTTGCCTCGACGATCTTCCACGCCGGGGTGTCCGAAACGCCGATGTAGCGAACCTTGCCGGCCGCAACGAGATCGTCGAGTGCGGCCATCGTCTCCTCGATGGGGGTGTTCGCGTCCCACATGTGCAGCCAGTACAGGTCGATGTAGTCGGTTTGCAGGCGCCGCAGCGAGTTTTCGCAGGCGCTGATCAGCGATTTGCGGCCCGCGCCGCCACCGTTGGGATCGCCGGGATACAGGTTGCCGCTGAACTTGGTGGCGAGCACCAAGCGATCGCGGCGAGCGGAGTGGCGTCCGATGTGGTCGCCGAGGATCTTCTCGGAGTGACTGCGGGTGTAGAAATTGGCGGTGTCGATGAAGTTTCCGCCGAGCTCGGTGTATCGGTCGATGATCTGCTGGGACTCTTCCACGCTGGTGCCCCAGCCGAGGTCTTCTCCGAACGTCATCGCGCCCAGGCACAGGGGGCTGACGCGCAAGCCGGACCGTCCGAGTGTCACGTATTGATCCAGAGGCATGAGGGCCACTCCCTGGTAGATTGTTCGGGTATGAGGTTATTCATTTCTAAACTAGTTAATGCCTGAACGATCTGGCAAGTCGATGTCTACGGTCGATGCGGCCAAGATCTGGTCACTGAACTACCGGGTGCTGCTCTCGGTCATCTCGTGTGCCGAGGCCGGTATCTGCGCGCTCGGGCTCGAGCCTAAGGAGCTGTTCCTGCTCGCCGAGATCGACGAGCATCCCTACCCGGCTGAGTTGGCGGCGACGCTGGGCATGCCTAAGGCGACCGTGACGCTGTACCTGAAACGGCTTGAGGCCGCGGGATTCGTGCGCCGCGAGATCGACGCGTCCGATTTGCGGCGCCATCGACTTTTGCTCACCGCGGCGGGTCGTCAAGCAGCCGCGAACGGCCTGGCGCTGCTGTCCGATGAGTTCAATAAGCGTCTCGGACGTCTCACGGCGGTGCAGCAAAAGGACCTCACAAACCTGCTCGAAAAAATTCTGTAAAGCGTTGCGGCTAGTCTGACTTTTCGTGCGCGTTCTGGTGATCGGTTCGGGTGGTCGTGAACATGCCCTCCTGTTGGCCCTGCGGAGAGATCCGCAGGTCACGGGACTGGCCATTGCTCCCGGCAACGCCGGCACGGCCCGGCTGGCCGAGCAACACGACGTCGACATCACGTCTGGCGATGACGTCGTCGCGCTGGCTCGCGAGGTCCGCGCCGACTTGGTCGTCATCGGCCCCGAGGTGCCGTTGGTGCTTGGGGTGGCCGACGCCGTGCGCGCCGCCGGCATCGTCTGCTTCGGTCCCAGCAGGGACGCGGCCCGCATCGAAGGTTCCAAGGCATTTGCCAAGGCCGTCATGGAGGCGGCGGAGGTACGGACTGCCCGTAGTGAAATTGTCGACAGCCCAGCGAAATTGGATGCCGCGCTCGACCGGTTCGGACCACCTGCCGGCGACCCGGCCTGGGTGGTCAAAGACGACGGTCTGGCCGCGGGTAAAGGTGTGGTGGTGACGGCCGAACGCGACGCGGCGCGCGCGCACGCGGCCGGTCTGCTCGACGACGGCCATCCGGTGCTGCTGGAGTCATTTCTCGACGGCCCCGAAGTATCGCTGTTCTGCATCGTCGATGGTGAGACAGTGGTGCCGCTGCTGCCGGCGCAGGACTTCAAGCGGGTCGGCGTGGGCGACACCGGACTCAACACCGGCGGGATGGGGGCCTACGCGCCACTGCCGTGGCTGCCCGAGAGCGTCCTGGGCGACATAGTCAGCGGGATCGTTGAACCCGTTGCGGCAGAACTAGTTAAGCGTGGTAGCGCATTTTCCGGTTTGCTGTACGTCGGACTCGCCATCACCGCGCGGGGGCCGGCTGTGGTCGAATTCAACTGCCGCTTCGGCGATCCCGAGACCCAGGCCGTGCTCGCCCTGCTGGACTCGCCGCTTGGTCAGCTGCTGCATGCCGCAGGCGCCGGCACGCTCGCTGAGTTTGGCGAATTGCGCTGGCGCGACGGCACCGCCGTGACGGTGGTGCTGGCCGCCGAAAACTACCCCGGGCGTCCGCGGGTGGGGGACGTCATCGTCGGCTCCGAAGCCGACGGAGTGCTGCACGCCGGAACGGCCCGCCGCGACGACGGCGCGATCGTCTCATCGGGTGGCCGGGTGCTGGCGGTGGTCGGCACCGGCGCAGACTTGTCCGCGGCGCGCGAGCACGCGTACCAGATCATGAGTTCGATTCGCTTGCCCGGCAGTCATTTCCGAAGCGACATCGGGTTGTCGGCGCAAGAGGGCAAGATCCACCTCTAGAAGGCCACGGCTTGGCCGTCGCGACGCGGATCGCTCGCCGCAACGTACCCGTCGTCGAGGCGCCAGATCGCCTGGCAGCTACCGAACTGGTTGTAGTCGTCGACAGTGACCAGTTCGTGGCCGCGCCGCTGGAGCTCGTCGAGTGTTGCCGGCGGAAATCCCCTCTCGCAACTGACTTGCATGCCCTGCACCCAGCGGAACCGGGGTCCATCGCAGGCCGCCTGGGGATTTTGACCGTGATCGGCGATGCGCCCCAGCACCTGCACATGACCCTGGGGTTGCATGGTGCCTCCCATCACCCCGAAGCTCATCACGGGCGCGCCGTCCTTGGTCACAAAGCCCGGGATGATCGTCTGGTAGGGACGTTTATTCGGTCCGACTTGATTCGGATGCCCTTGCGCCGCAGCAAAACCCGCTCCGCGGTTTTGCAGTGAGATGCCCGTGCCCGGCACCACTACGCCGGACCCGAACCCCATGTAGTTCGACTGGATCATCGACACCATCACCCCCGACGCATCGGCGGCAGTGAGATACACGGTGCCCCCGGTCGGGCTGCCCGCCGATGCGGGCTTCGCCCGATCGCGGTCGATCAGTCCGGCCCGTTGCTTCAGGTAGTCGTTGTCCAGCAAGTCCTTGGGACGCAACGGCATGTGGTCGATGTCGGCGACGTAGGCTTGCGCGTCCGCGAAAGCCAGCTTGAGCGCTTCGATCTGTAGGTGCACACTGTCGGCGGAATCGACTGGCAGTGAGGACATGTCGAACTGCTGAAGGATTCCGAGCGCGATCAACGCCACGATGCCCTGCCCGTTCGGCGGTATCTCGTGGACGGTGTAGTCGCGGTAGGTTCCGCTGATCGTGCCCACCCAATCGGCGCGGTGAGCGGCAAGATCGTCGGCACGCATCACGCCGCCGTTCGCCGTTGCGTGCGCTTCGAGTCGGGCCGCAAGTTCCCCGCGATAGAACTCCTCGCCGTTGGTTGCAGCGATCTTTTCGAGCGTGGCCGCATGTTCGGGAAACCGGAATCGTTCACCGGGTCTGGGCGCCCGCCCGTCGGGCAGGAACGCCTCGGCGAAACCCGGCTGGGATTCGAACAGCGGAACCTGCGCCTCCCATTGCTGCGCAATCGTCGGGGAGACCGGAAAGCCGTTGCGGCCGTATGAGATCGCCGGCTCGAAGAGGCGCTCGAACGGAAGCTTGCCGAATTTGGCGTGCAATTGGACCCATGCCGACACCGCCCCCGGCACGGTCACCGAATTCCAGCCGAGTGCGGGGACACCGTTGCCGCCGAAATACTCTGGCGTCCATGCCGCCGGTGAGCGGCCAGATGCGTTCAGCCCGTGCAACTGCTTGCCGTCCCAGACGATGGCGAAGGCATCCGAGCCGATGCCGTTGGACACCGGCTCCACCAGTGTCAGTGTGATGGCAGTGGCGATGGCCGCGTCGGCGGCGCTGCCGCCCTCGGCGAGCATCCGAAGACCTGCTTGGGCGGCAAGCGGCTGCGAAGTGCAGACAACGTTTGGCCCCAGAATGGGCTTTCGCGGCCAGGAGTACGGGAAGTTCCAGTCGAACGGTGTGGTCACCTCCGCGAGCGTAGCGCCGCGGCGAATCCGCGCCCAGTTTCTCGTGGTGACGTTTCCCACGCAACGGGAGGTGCTCCCAATTCGCGGCCGACGCAGCCTTACGCCGTCAGCAGCGGGGCCATCCAGGTCAGTTCGGCCGGCAGCTGCGAGCTCCAGAACGCGGGGTTGTGCCCCCCGGGCGAGAAACCGCCCGCGGGCGGGTTGGGCAGCTGAGCGATGAACTGCTTGGTCGCGTCGTAGAACGGATCACTGTCGCCACAATCAATCCGGATCGGAATGGACCCCAACGCAGGCATTCCGAACACCGAATTCGCCGCAAAATCGTCGGGGCCGTCGAAGGCGCCGGGTGCGGCCGCCCCGGAAGACATCCAGAGCGCCGGGCTCACCGCACAGATCGCCGCGGTGCGTGCGGGTCCCAGTCGACCGCCGAGCAGCAATGCGCCATAGCCGCCCATCGACCAACCCAGGAACGCCACCCGCGAGGTGTCCAGCCGTTGGCTGTCCAGCATCGGGATCAGCTCGCTCAGCACCATTGCTCCGGCGTCCTCGCCTGAAGCCCGTTTGTGCCAATAGCCGCCACCGCCGTCGACGGCGACCACCGCGAACGGCGGGAGCCCGGCGTTGACGGCCTGGGCCAGACCTTGCTCGACGCCGCCGGCCATCACGGTGGCCGCGTCACTGCCCTTGCCGTGTAGCGCGATCACCGGTCGCAACGGCTTGGTCTGGCCCGGCGGACGGGCGATCGCCCAGTTGGTCGATATCCCGCCGCGGGCCGCCGACACGAAGGAACCGGTCGTCATCGTGGGCGCCGGCTCCGCCGACGGAGCCGGCTCAAGCGGTGCGGTGGGCGGCGGCCCCAACGGGACTTGCGTGCTGGCCCTCGACACCGGAATGCTCCGAGATGTTCTGGCGTGTAACAGGTTGTCGAGCGCAAAAGCACCCGCCGCACCTACGGCCGCGCTGGCACCGAGACTGAGCACGGCGCGGCGGCTCAAGTCGGGCATGCGGGCCATCATGCCATGGTCGTTTAGCGGAAATGGCAATGCAGTACCACTTTGACTGGCACGATGGCTACTCGTGACTGCAGCGGTTACTCCGAAAGGAGAACGTCGACGGTATGCGCTGGTGAGCGCTGCCGCCGAGCTGCTTGCCGAAGGCGGGTTCGAAGCGGTGCGGCACCGGGCGGTCGCGGGGCGGGCCGGTCTGCCACTGGCGTCCACTACCTATTACTTCTCGTCTCTCGACGACTTGATCGCACGAGCGGTCGAACACATCGGGATGATCGAGGTGGCTCAGCTGCGAGCGCGGGTCAACGCGCTGTCGCGGCGGCGCCGCGGGCCCGAGACCACCGCGGAGGTACTGGTTGACCTGCTGGTGGGAGATCTCTCCGATCAGACTCTCGTCGAGCAGCTGATTTCGCGATATGAGCGACACATCGCCTGCACCCGCCTGACCGCGTTGCGCGAAACGATGCGTCGCAGCTTGCGGCAGCGCGCCGATGCCGTCGCCGAGGCGATCGAGCGGTCCGGCCGATCCGTGCGGATCGAGCTGGTCTGCACACTGATCTGCGCGGTCGATGGTTCGGTGGTCTCCGCGCTGGTCGAGGGCCGCGATCCGCACACCTCGGCAATGGCGACGGTGATCGACATCATCGACGTGCTCGCACCCATCGACGAGCGGCCGGTGCGGATCTAACCCATCACGACCTGGACGGCTCCGGGGTCAGCGACGGCGTCACGATGTAGCCAGTGGCGATGTCGCCGTAAATCGTGATGCGGGCCGGGCAGCGCTGGGCATACAGCGCCACATAGGCGCAGACGACGGCGTCGACGGGGTCTTCGGCACGGCGCAGGTCGCTCTTGCGCTGCGCCGTCATCACCTGTTTGCGCAACGCAACCCAGTCGCGGTGATCGGTGACGCGCAACGGCACGTCGGTGTGTGCGAGCCGCTCGACGCCGTCCATCAGC
This sequence comes from Mycobacterium sp. Dal123C01, assembly GCF_052566995.1. NCBI lineage: Bacteria > Bacillati > Actinomycetota > Actinomycetes > Mycobacteriales > Mycobacteriaceae > Mycobacterium > Mycobacterium sp. Dal123C01. The sequence goes on from NZ_CP199580.1 coordinate 1,980,258, forward strand.
AACAGCAGCTCGGATTTGAGCCGATCGAGGGTGCGGCCGGGCTTGGCCTTGTATTTCAAGGTCCGCTCCAGCCGGAACAGCGCGACGGTCGCCGCGTGTGGGTAGACCTCGATCGCGCGCCGGACAGCCGCTGACCTTGGATCCATGTCGAGGCCCATTACCTCGGCCAACCGGCCGCCGCGCGGGCCGTTGGCGAACTCGGGTTTCCCGGTGTTAGCAGGGTGTGCGCCGGCTTCGAATCTGCGGAAGTCGCGGTTGAGCGCCGTCTCGGCCGGGCGCTGACCAGTGCGGTTGGTCACCACCAGCGGTGCGTCGAACCCGACCACGCAATCGCCGCGCACGTAGGGGAGCAATGCCGCCAGGATCTCGTCGTCGTCGCGGACCGCCCCGGCACTCACCAGACAACCATCGGAGTCGACGACGGCGACACCGGTCGGGTTGCGGAAGCCCCACGCGAGATCGACGCCGGCGAAGTACATCGGCCACATTGTGCCGCGAAACGGTGAGTAACGACCTTGCTACTCGGGAAATGCGTTGCCGTTCGCAGTCTCGCGGTCGATAAGCTGACCCAGTGAGCATTCCGAATGTGCTGGCCGCCCGGTACGCAAGCGCCGAGATGGTCGCGATCTGGTCGCCGGAGGCCAAGGTCGTCGCGGAGCGGCGGCTTTGGCTGGCCGTGCTGCGGGCGCAGACGGAACTGGGTGTTCCGCTGCCCCAGGAAGCGGTCGCCGACTACGAGCGGGTGCTCGACGATGTGGACTTGGCCTCGATCGCGGACCGCGAACGGGTGCTACGGCATGACGTCAAGGCCCGCATCGAGGAATTCAACGCGCTGGCCGGTCACGAGCACGTGCACAAGGGGATGACCAGTCGCGATCTGACCGAGAACGTGGAGCAGCTGCAGGTCCGACGTTCGCTGGAACTGGTTTTCTCCCATGGGGTGGCGGTAGTGGCGCGGCTTGCCGAGCGGGCGGTGACCTATCGCGATCTGGTGATGGCCGGGCGCAGTCACAATGTCGCCGCGCAGGCCACCACGTTGGGCAAGCGGTTCGCCTCGGCGGCCCAGGAGACGCTCGTCGCGTTGACCAGGTTGCGCGAGTTGATCGACCGCTACCCACTGCGCGGCATCAAAGGCCCGATGGGCACCTCCCAGGACATGCTCGACCTGTTGGACGGCGACGCGGCCAAGCTGGCCGAACTCGAGCGTCGTGCCGCTGAATTTCTGGGATTCACAACGGTTTTGACCAGCGTCGGGCAGGTGTATCCGCGATCGCTGGATCATGATGTGCTCTCTGCGCTGGTGCAGCTGGGCGCCGGACCGTCGTCGATGGCCCACACCATCCGGCTGATGGCCGGGCACGAACTCGTCACCGAGGGGTTCGCGCCGGGCCAGGTCGGCTCCTCGGCGATGCCGCACAAGATGAACACCCGCAGCTGCGAACGGGTCAACGGGCTGCAGGTGGTGCTGCGCGGTTATGCCTCGATGGCCGCCGAACTTGCCGGCGCACAGTGGAACGAGGGCGACGTGTTCTGCTCGGTGGTGCGTCGAGTTGCCTTGCCGGACAGCTTCTTTGCCATCGACGGCCAGATCGAGACGTTCTTGACGGTGCTCGACGAGTTCGGCGCCTACCCGGCGGTGATCGAGCGCGAGCTGGATCGCTATCTGCCGTTCCTGGCCACCACGAAAGTGTTGATCGCGGCCGTACGCGCCGGGATGGGGCGCGAGGCCGCGCATCACGTGATCCGGGAACACGCGGTAGCAACGGCGTTGGCGATGCGGGAACAGGGTGCCGAACCCGATCTGCTGGATCGGCTGGCCGCCGACGACCGACTGCCGCTGGACCGGGCGGCACTGGACGCCGCGTTAGCCGACAAGGAGGCGTTCATCGGCGCCGCCGGTGACCAGGTGGACGAGGTGGCCGCCCAGGTAGACGCGCTGGTGAGCCGCTACCCGGATGCGGCCAAATACGCCCCGGGTGCGATCCTGTGACGCGAGCCGCCACGCTCTCGAGGATCGACTTCACCGATCTGGACAACTTCGCCAACGGATTTCCGCACGAGTTGTTCGCCGTGCACCGGCGATCCGCGCCGGTCTATTGGCATGAGCCGACCGACAACACCCCCGACGGCGAGGGCTTCTGGTCGGTCGCGACCTACCCGGAAACGCTTGCGGTGCTGAAGGATCCGGTGACGTACTCGTCGGTCACCGGAGGTTCGCGGCCCTACGGCGGCACACTGTTGCAGGACCTGGCCATTGCGGGTCAGGTGCTCAACATGATGGACGACCCGCGGCATTCTCAGATTCGGCGACTCGTCAGCTCCGGGCTGACCCCGCGGATGATCCGTCGTGTCGAAGACGATCTGCGCGACCGGACGCGCCGGCTGCTGGATGCGGTGCAGCCGGGCGAACCCTTCGACTTCGTGGTCGACATCGCCGCCGAACTGCCGATGCAGATGATCTGCATCCTGCTGGGAGTGCCGGAGTCCGAACGACATTGGCTGTTCGAGGCGATCGAGCCACAGTTCGACTTCGGCGGCTCGCGCAAGGCGGCGCTGTCACAGCTGTCTGTCTCGGAAAAGACCGCAGAGGCCGGGTCGCGGATGTACTCCTACGGCCAGCAGCTGATCGCGTCCAAGCGCGCTGAGCCGACAGACGACATGTTGTCGGTGGTCGCCAACGCGACGGTCGACGAGTTGGGCGGACAAGTGCCGTCCGATCTCGAGGTGTACCTGTTCTTCAGTTTGTTGTTCAGTGCCGGCGCGGAGACGACCCGCAATTCGGTCGCCGGCGGCTTGCTGGCGCTGGCGCAACATCCGGAGCAATTACGTGCGCTGCGTGCTGATCTCGACGTGCTGCCGACCGCTGTCGAGGAGATGGTGCGCTGGACGTCGCCGTCGCCGTCTAAGCGGCGCACCGCCACCCGCGACGTCACGCTGGGCGGCCAGGCCATCGAGGCGGGGCAGAAGGTTCAGGTCTGGGAGGGCTCGGCCAACCGCGACGCGGGCGTGTTCGACCGCGCGGACGAGTTCGACATCGCGCGTAAACCCAACCCTCACTTAGGTTTCGGTCAAGGCGTGCACTACTGCCTGGGTGCGAACCTGGCTCGCCTGGAGCTGCGGGTCCTGTTCGAGGAGCTGCTGTCGCGCTTCGGCGCCGTCAAGGTGGTGCGGCCCGTCGAATGGACACGCAGCAACCGGCATACCGGTATCCGTCATCTCGTCGTGGAAGTGCTCGAGGAACAGTGAGGGTCCCCTCATTGTCACCCTCGCCGGACTGCTGCTCGCCTGCCGTGCGTTGGTTAGCGCGCGCGGATCGTGATCCCCGCCGATCGTAGTTCCAGGGCCGCCAGCGCGCGGATCGTGAGGGGATCCTCGCGACGCCACCCACCGACCGGATCCGCACTGACGGCGGCCAGTTTTCCCGGCGGACGGCTGGTCAGTGCCCGCAGCGCCAGCAGTTGTTCGCCGGCCGGGGTGACGGCCAGGGCGGTCACGGTCAATTTGCGCCGGAAGAACCGCAGCCGCAGGTAAAGCCACGGCATGGCCGCTACGAGGATCGGCGGCGCGACGACGGCCAGTGCGAGCAACACCGCGAGCCAGCTGGCCGTGGTGTCCAGGTCGTGGAGGGCGCCGGCGATGTCGAGGGCGGCCTGACTAGCCGAATTGAGCGGTTTGCTGACGGTATCGCCGACGACCGGAATGTGTTGCGCGCCATGACCCGCTGAGGCCAGGTTGCCTGCGATGCTGTGCGTGCCGTTCTCGACTTGTCGGCCCGCGTCGGCGATCGTCGAGATGGCGTCGTAGACGGCGGTGCCGACAAGCAACCAGATCGCCGTCCACACGACGATGGCAGCATCGCTGAACAGTTGGGCCAGCAATCGGCCGGGCGTGGTGGCGTAGGGCAAAAAGCGCGATCTCATAGCCTCGATCCCAGCACAGCTCCCGGCCCGGGGGGCTTCTTAGCGCCCGATAGGCTGGCCCGATGCGCCCTGCACTGTCCGACTACCAGCACTTGGCCAGCGGCAAGGTCCGTGAGCTGTACCGCGTCGATGATGAGCACCTGTTGCTGGTCGCCAGCGACCGGATCTCGGCGTACGACTTTGTCTTGGACAGCACGATCCCGGACAAAGGCCGCATCCTGACCGCGATGAGCGTGTTCTTCTTCGGCCTCGTCCACGCCCCCAACCATCTGGCCGGGCCACCGGATGACCCACGTATCCCCGATGAGGTGCTGGGCCGCGCGCTGGTGGTGCGCCAGCTGGAGATGCTTCCGGTGGAATGTGTGGCTCGCGGTTATCTGACCGGTTCGGGGTTGTTGGACTATCAGGCGACCGGCAAGGTCTGCGGCATCACGCTGCCGCCCGAGCTGGTCGAGGCCAGCAAGTTCGCCCAGCCGCTGTTCACCCCGGCGACCAAAGCCGCACTGGGTGATCACGACGAGAACATCGTCTTTGACCGGGTGATCGAGATGGTGGGTGCGGTACGTGCCAATCAGCTGCGCGACCGCACGCTGCAGATCTATATCCAGGCCGCCGACCATGCCCTGACGACGGGAATCATCATCGCCGACACCAAGTTCGAATTCGGCACCGACCGCAACGGCAACCTGGTGCTGGCCGACGAGATCTTCACCCCCGATTCCTCGCGGTACTGGCCTGCCGAGGATTACCGCGTCGGGGTGGTTCAGACCAGTTTCGATAAGCAGTTCGTCCGCAATTGGCTCACCAGCCCCGAGTCGGGCTGGGACCGCCACGGGTCGCAGCCGCCACCGCCGCTGCCGGATGACATCATCGAAGCCACCCGCGCCCGTTACATCAATGCCTACGAACGGATTTCCGGATTGAGCTTCGGCGACTGGATCGGTCCGGGCGCATGACCGAGGCGGGTACCCCAAGGCCGTCACCACCGGTCGCCAAGCGGGTGGATACCACGCGCGAGCACCACGGCGACGTGTTCGTCGATCCGTACGAATGGCTGCGCGAAAAGTCGAACCCCGAAGTGATCGCTTACCTCGAGGCCGAAAACGACTATGTAGACCAGACTCTCGCCCACCTTGAGCCGTTGCAGCAGAAGATTTTCGACGAAATCAAGGCGCGCACCAAGGAAACCGATCTGTCGGTACCGACCCGGCAAGGCGACTGGTGGTATTACTCACGGAGCTTCGAGGGGAAGCAGTATCGCGTTCAGTGCCGTTGTCCGATAACGGATCGCGATGACTGGGACCCGCCGGCCTTGGACGAGAGCACCGAAATACCGGGTGAGCAGATCTTGCTCGACTCCAATGAAGAGGCGGAGGGCCACGATTTCTTTGCCCTGGGCGCCGCCCTGGTGAGCCTGGACGCCAACCTGCTCGCTTACTCGGTCGACATCCTCGGTGACGAGCGGTACACGCTGCGGTTCAAGGATTTACGCACCGGCGAGAAATACCCGGACGAGATCGCCGACATTGCGGGTGGGGTGACCTGGGCGGCCGACAACCGGACCGTGTACTACCTGACCCTGGACGATGCCCACCGCCCGGACAAGGTGTGGCGGTATCGGCTGGGTTCCGGGGAGCCGTCGGTGTTGGTGTATCACGAAGCCGACGAACGATTCTGGCTCGGGGCGGGCCTGAGCCGAAGTGAGGCCTATGTCTTTATCGCCTCGGGTTCGTCCATCACCTCCGAGTTGCGCTACGCCGATGCAGCGGACCCCCAGGCGGAGTTCACCGTCGTGCTGCCACGCCGTGAAGGTGTCGAATACTCGGTGGAGCATGCGATAGTCGGGGGGCAGGATCGATTCCTGATTCTGCACAACGACGGTGCGGTGAACTTCACGCTCACCGAGGCCCCGGTGAGTGATCCCACCCAGCAGCGCATCCTGATTCCGCACCGTGACGACGTTCGGCTCGAAGCTGCGGACGCCTTTGCCGGTCATCTGGTAATCAGTTACCGCCGTGCGGCGTTGCCGCGAATCCAGTTGTGGCCCATTGATTCCGACGGCGGTGACTACGGTGAACCCGAGGAGATCGCGTTCGATTCGGAACTGATGTCCTCGGGCCTCGGCGGCAATCCGAACTGGGACTCGCCCAAGCTGCGGATCAGGGCTGGGTCTCTCGTCACGCCGTTGCGAATCTACGACGTCGACCTGGGCACCGGTGCGCGCACCCTGCTGCGTGAGCAACCCGTACTCGGTGACTATCGCCCTGCGGACTATGTAGAGCGGCGCGACTGGGCACCCGCCGCCGACGGAACCCGGATTCCAGTGTCGATCGTGCATCGCGCCGGCCTCGAATTTCCGGCGCCCACACTCATTTACGGGTACGGCGCCTACGAGATATGTACGGATCCAGGCTTTTCCATCGCGCGGCTGTCGCTGCTGGACCGGGGCATGGTGTTCGTCATCGCCCATGTCCGCGGCGGGGGAGAGATGGGCCGGCTGTGGTACGAGCACGGCAAGCTCTTGGAGAAGAAGAACACCTTTACCGACTTCGTCGCGGCGGCACAGCATTTGGTGGACTCGGGATTGACACGTCCGCAAGAGCTCGTGGCCTTGGGTGGTAGTGCGGGCGGGCTGCTGATGGGTGCGGTCGCCAATCTGGCGCCGGATCTGTTCGCCGGAATCCTCGCCCAGGTGCCGTTCGTCGACCCGCTGACCACGATCCTGGATCCTTCGCTCCCGCTGACCGTCACCGAGTGGGACGAATGGGGAAATCCCTTGAGCGACAGCGAAGTCTACGCATACATGAAGTCGTATTCGCCCTACGAGAACGTCGAAGCAAAGAAGTATCCGACCATCCTGGCGATGACGTCGCTGAACGACACCAGGGTCTACTACGTCGAGCCGGCCAAGTGGGTTGCCGCATTGCGGCATACCAACACGGGCGGCAACACGGTGCTGCTCAAGACTCAGATGGCGGCGGGCCATGGTGGCGTCAGTGGGCGCTACCGGGGATGGCAGGAAACCGCGTTCCAGTACGCCTGGTTGCTAGCTGCTGCCGACGCCAACCGCTATGGCGGCGGCCAGGAAAACGATCTCGGTGGCGATACGCAGGGGTAGCCGGGTCGTCATCGACGTGGGCGGATTGGGCATCCGGGACGCGTAAACGTTGGCCGGGAACATGGCCAGCATCAGCAACAAGAGGCACCCGGCTGCCGCCACCCGCGTGGCGGGAAGCAGCAGCCCCACGGCGCCCAGGAGTTCCAGCACGCCGGTGATGGTGACGAGCAGGCCGGGGGCGGGCAGCCTGGGCGGCACGATCGCGATGAGGTCGCGACGCAGCGGCGGCGCAAAGTGCGCGATCCCGGTCAGGGCGAACATGGCGGCCAGCCCGACGGCGATCGCCGCGGTCCAGCCGGTGACGTAACCGAGGCCGAGCCAGCCGGCGACACGGGCGACGATGCTGCCGAACAGCAGGGTAATCAGCGGAGCCATCTCAGTTCCAATCTAGACAGTGACAAGATGATTGCCTCAAGGTAGGCCTGATATCTAGTCACCGTCAAGTTTGCTTGGGTATGCTGCCCGTATGGAGCGTCCGAATTACCACCACGGTGACCTGCGCGCGGCGATCCTGAGCGAAGCCGCGCGCCTGGTGGGCGAACGCGGCGCGGACCAGGTGTCCCTGCGCGAGCTGGCCCGCAGTGCGGGCGTGTCACATGCCGCGCCGGCCCACCACTTCGTCGATCGCCGTGGCCTGTTCACCGCGCTGGCCGCACAGGGCTTTGCGCTCCTGGCCGAAGCGCTGACCAACGCTCGCGGTCACTTCGCCGACGCGGCGCTGGCGTATGTGCGGTTCGCCCTCGAACATCCCGGCCACTACCAGGTGATGTTCAACAAGTCGCTGCTCGACGTCGCGGACACCGAACTGGCCGCCGCCGAAGCCGCTGCCGGCGCCGAATTGTCGCGTGGTGTGGCGGCGCTGCGCGATCCCCGTGCCCAGGCCGATCCCGCGGGCGCGCAGTTGGCGGCATGGTCACTGGTGCACGGGTTTTCGACGCTTTGGCTCAACGACGCGGTCAATGCTGACGTCAAAGAGAGCGATCCAATGGAATCCGTACTGCGGATCGCGACGATGCTGTTCGAGGGCTAAGCCGGATCAGTCGGCCAGCGCCTCGGCGGGCTCCGGGTCTGCCTCTGGCTCCGGCCGCTTCATCGGCAGAAACGCTGCAGGGACGATCGTCAACACCAGCAAGGCGACGGCCACCACGAACACCGCCGTGTAGGCATGCGAAAGACCGCTTGCCACGGTGTTCGCGAAATCCGGGCCAAGGTCTTTCCACGCAGAGGCCGAGGCCTCCACCGGCACGCGTTGCCCACTGGCCTGTTGTTGTGCTCTGGCAAGCCTGTTCGCCGTGACCAGGCTTTCGTTGTGATTGAACAATTGGGTCAGGATCACGCCCAAAAACGCCGCCCCAATCGATCCGCTCACCTGCTGGTTGACGGTCACCAATGTGGTGCCGCGTGCGACCTGATGTGGGGCCAGCGCCTGCAGCACCGCCGCAGACAGCGGCGTCGTCGTGCAGCCGATCCCCAGGCCCATGACCGCAAGTCCGATCAGCAGTACCGGGGTATAGGGGGCCTGCGTCGCTACTCCGTAGGTGAAGATGCCCAGACCCGCCGCCATCACCGGTAGGCCGATCATCACAATCTTGCCGGGTCCGTGTTTGTCCATGAATACCCCGGCGAGCGGCATCGTGATTACTGCACCGAGGCCGACCGGTACCAGAAGCAACCCGGACTGCATTGGCGTTTTGTGCATCGCGAGTTGGAAATAGCTCGGGACCAACAGGCCGATACCGACGAAGGGGGCGCCGAAAACCAGCAGGGCCAGATTGGCCTGAGTTACCACGCGGTTCTGGAAAAGTCGCAGGTCAATGAGCGGGTGCTCGGTGCGAAAGGAGTGGAAGACGAATGCCGCGACCAGCACCATCCCGGTGAGCGTCGGTGCCCACACGCGGTAATCGCTTACCGTGCCGGCCGTCGGGATGTACGACACCCCGCAGAGGAAAAGCGTGACGCCGGGGGGCAGCAGCAACACGCTGATGACGTCGAGGGCTTCTGCCGGGGCCGGGCGGTCTTTGGGAAAGGTGATCGCCGCCAGAACGAGCGAGATCAGCCCGATCGGCAGATTGATCAGGAAGATCCACTGCCAGCCGTAGGCACCCACCAGCCAGCCGCCCAGAACTGGCCCACCGATCGGACCGAGCAGGATCGGAATTCCCCCGATCGCCATCAATCGGCCAACCCGATGCGGGCCTGCCTCGTGGGTCAGGATCACGAAGCTCAGCGGCATCAACATACCGCCGCCCATACCTTGTATCACCCGAAATGCGATGAGCAGCATGATGGTTGGCGCTATCGCACACAGCAGTGACCCCAGCATGAAAAACAGAACCGACCCGATGAAGAGCCGTTTGGTACCGAACCTATCGGCCGCCCACCCGGTTATCGGGATCACGGTGGCAAACGCGAGCATGTAGCCGGCGACCGTCCAGGAGACGACGGCTTGGGTGGTCTTGAACTCGGTGACGAAGGTGCCCTGGGCGACCGCGACGACGGTGCTGTCCAGCACCGCCATCACGGCGGCCATCCCGCACACGAAGACGACGCGTAACAGCTTGGCGTCGACCTTGTCGGGATACACACGATCGCCCGCGGCTGCGCGCCTGGTGGAAATGAGGGGGACCGCGACGTTGGGAGCTGCGGGGCGCCCTCCTTCCACGGCGTCGCTGAGCATGCGCCCGAGCATATCGAGACCGTTCAGCGATTTTGTGGCTTTTTGCCGGTATCCGCGAACCGGTACGCACAGACAAATAGTGTTTGACGACGAGCCGGGCGGTTGCGATGTGCGCTGCACTCTGTATGCGCGTCACGTTCTGGACACCCCGCGAACAAAATCGGCGCGGGTCGAATCAACGCTCTAGTTCATTTCGCCGGCACCGTACACAGATCGCGACAGCGCTGTTCAGCGCGGCTATTCGACGGCTGTTTGACTGGCCGGTTTTTTCGGCAGAAATGACGCCGGAATGATGGTGAATGCGACCAATACCACGGCGACGACGAATACGGATGTATAGGCCTGCGAAAGGTCGTGCAGCAGATTAGCGGAGAAGCCGGGCGCGAGTGACTGAAGTGGTATTTGGGACGGGTCCACCGGCACATTGCTGATTGCAGCCTTCTGCTGCAACGCCGCAAGTGTGTTCGCCGCGACGACGTTCTCACTCCGGTCGAACTTGTCGGTCAGGATCATCGCCATCAACGCGGTTCCCATCGAGCCGCCCACCTGATGGCTGACGCTCATCAGCATCGTACCGCGGGCGATCTGGTGTGGCGCCAATGCCTGCACCGATGCGACCGAGAGCGGCATCATGGTGCAACCCATCCCCAGACCCATGATCGTCAGCGCCACCAGCAGGGTGGGGAAGTACCCGGCGTGCCTGGCCACCCCGAAAGCAAACGCGCCCAGGCCGGCCATGATCAGCGCAATACCGACCAACACAATCTTGCCCGGACCCTGTCGATCCACGAGCGGACCGGTCAGCCGCATGGTCAGCATGGCCCCGAGTCCCTGCGGGATCATGTGCACCCCGGCTTGCATCGGCGTCTGGTGCAGCACCTGCTGGAAATAGCTCGGGAGCAGCAGGCCGGCGCCGAAGAACGCGGCGGCGAACAGCAGCATCGTCACATTGGCCCGGGTGAGCACCGGGTTCTGGAACAGCCGCAGATCTATGAGTGGGTGATCCGCGCGATGCAACGCGTGCACGACGAACGCGACGATCAGCGCCAAGCCGACGGCAGCAGGGATCAAGACGCGACGATCGGCGACGGTTCCGTAGCGCGGCACCGACGACACCGCGAACAGGAACGTCGCCAGTCCGGGCGAGAGCAGCAGCCCGCCGATCACGTCGAACGTTTCTGACCGCGCGGGGTGATCTCTTGGGAACACGATTCCCGCGAGGACGAAGGTGGCCAGCCCGATCGGCAGGTTGATCAGGAAGATCCACTTCCAGCTGGAGGTATCGATCAGCCAACCGCCCAGGATCGGGCCGGCAATCGGGGCGAGCAGCATGGGGATGCTCAAAATCGACATCAGGCGGCCGAGGCGCCCGGGGCCCGCTTCGCGGGTCATGATCATGAATCCCAGCGGCATCAGCATGCCGCCGCTGACGCCCTGCACCACGCGAAATACGATGAGCTGCATGATCGTTGACGCCACCGCGCACAGTAGCGAGCCCAGCACGAACGCCACCACCGAGCCCATGAAGAGCCGTTTGGTGCCGAACCGGTCGGCTGCCCACCCGGTTAGCGGGATCACGGTCGCCAACCCGAGTGTGTAGCCGGTCATCGTCCACGCGACGACAGCCTGGGTGGACGCGAACTCGGCGATGAAGGTGCGTTGCGCGACGGTGACGACGGTGACATCCAAGATCGCCATCACTGTGGCCAGCAGGCAGACGCCGGAAATCCGCAGCAGCGGGGCGTCGAGTTTGTCGGGATAAATACGCTCGTCGGCGCCCAACAGCTGAGCGGGGGCGGGGGGCAGCGGGGCATCGCCCGCCGCGGAACGGGCCTTCTCCATGGCGTTGCTTAGCATATCGAACCGATTTCCCGTTCCGACGCAGGTGCGCGTTTGCTAGCGGCGCGCCGGTACGGCCGTCGCCCGGTGGCGCGTCGCGCCGCGGATACCGCGATTCGGTGAGCGGCCCAACTCCGTTGCGCGACGGCCGCATCGAGCCGCGAGCGGCGTCTGGCGTACGCCTCGATAAGGCCCCGAAATACGCTTGCCGTCTGCGTGTCCTTTACTATCCCGAAACCTGCGCTCGTCAAACTGCGGGTGTGTCTGGAAAATTGATCGTCTCGGTCTCAGGGATAGGCGAGCGCACCCTGGACGACGTCGAGGCGTTCTGCGCACAAATGGATTCTCGCAAGGTGCCTGTTTCGTTGCTGGTGGCCCCGCGCCTATCCGGCGACTACCGGCTTGACCGCGACCCGCGCACCGTCGAGTGGCTGACTGCCCGGCGCGCCGGTGGCGACGCCATCGTGCTGCACGGCTACGACGACGCGGCCACCAAGAAGCGGCGTGGCGAGTTCGCCATGCTGCGGGCACACGAGGCCAACCTGCGGCTGATGGCCGCCGACCGCGTGCTCGAGCACCTCGGGCTACGCACCCGGCTCTTTGCCGCACCGGGCTGGGACGTCTCGCCTGGCGTCGTTAAGGCATTACCGGGCAATGGCTTTCGACTGCTAGCTGATTTGCACGGAATCACCGATCTGGTCAGGCACAGCACCGTCCGGTGTCGCGTACTTGGGATCGGCGAGGGTTTCCTGACCGAGCCATGGTGGTGCCGCATCGTGGTGCTGTCCGCCGAGCGGATCGCCCGTCGGGATGGGATCGTGCGGGTGGCCGTTGCGGCCCGTCAGTTGCGCAAGCCCGGGCCGCTGCAGGCGATGCTGGATGCCGTCGACCTCGCTTCGATGCTCGGGTGCACGCCGACCGTGTACGGCTGGCGACCCGACAAGGCGGTTCTCGACGCGGCCTGATTAAGCCGTGGAGATCAACCGATTGGTTCGGGGCATTACCCTGGTCCGACATGAGCGAATCTTCGGCGGCAGGCTTCGCCGCTGACGCGATTGTTGTCGGGGCGGGGCTATCCGGTCTGGTGGCCGCCTGCGAATTGGTGGACCGCGGCCTGCGCGTCCTCATCCTCGACCAGGAGAACAGCGCCAACCTTGGTGGGCAGGCCTTCTGGTCGTTCGGGGGTCTGTTCTTTGTCGACAGCCCCGAACAGCGTCGGCTAGGCGTTCGGGATAGCCACGAGCTTGCGTTGCAGGACTGGCTGGGCACAGCGGCTTTCGACCGGGAAGAGGACTACTGGCCACGACAGTGGGCGCACGCCTACGTGGACTTCGCGGCCGGAGAGAAGCGCAGCTGGCTGCGTGACCGCGGTCTGAAAATCTTTCCGGTGGTGGGGTGGGCCGAGCGCGGCGGCTACAACGCTCAGGGACACGGCAACTCAGTACCCCGGTTCCACATCACCTGGGGCACCGGGCCCGCCCTGGTCGACATCTTCGCGCGTCAGCTGCGGGATCGTTCGACTGTCCGCTTCGCCCACCGTCACCAAGTCGACGAGTTGATCGTCGAGGGCGATGCGGTGACCGGCGTTCGGGGCACCGTGCTAGAGCCTTCGACCGAACCGCGTGGCGTCCCTTCATCTCGAAAAGCGTTAGGGAAATTCGAATTTCGTGCGTCGGCGGTGATCGTGACCAGCGGTGGCATCGGCGCCAACCACGAACTGGTGCGCAAGAACTGGCCAAAGCGAATGGGCCGCGTGCCCGAGCAACTGCTGAGCGGGGTGCCCGCCCACGTGGACGGCAGGATGATCGGTATCTCCGAGCAGGCCGGGGCCCGCGTGATCAACCCCGACCGGATGTGGCATTACACCGAGGGCATCACCAACTACGACCCGATCTGGCCACGGCACGGCATCCGGATCATCCCCGGCCCGTCGTCGCTATGGCTGGACGGGGCCGGCGCCCGGTTGCCCGTTCCGCTGTATCCCGGCTTCGACACGCTGGGCACGTTGGAGTACATCACCAAATCCGGGTACGACTACACCTGGTTTATCTTGAACGCCAAGATCATTGAGAAGGAATTCGCGCTCTCCGGGCAGGAGCAGAACCCCGATCTGACCGGCCAGAGCATCCGCGAGCTGGTACGCAACCGGGCCAGTTCCGGTCCGCCCGGACCGGTCCAGGCCTTCATCGATCGTGGCGTGGACTTCGTCAGCGCAGATTCTTTGCGCGAGTTGGTAACCGGCATGAACAAGCTGCCCGATGTGGTCCCACTCGACTATGCAACGGTGGAAGCCGAGGTGACCGCCCGCGATCGCGAAGTGGCCAACAAGTTCAGCAAAGACGGTCAAATCACCGCGATCCGCGCTGCCCGCAGATATCTGGGTGACCGGCTGGGCCGGGTGGTGGCACCGCACCGGCTGACCGATCCGAAAGCCGGGCCGATGATCGCGGTCAAACTGCACATCCTGACACGAAAGACGTTGGGTGGCATCGAGACCGACTTGGATGCGCGGGTCCTCAAGGCCGACGGCACCCCGCTGACCGGACTGTATGCGGCCGGCGAGGTGGCCGGGTTCGGCGGTGGCGGCGTGCACGGATACCGTGCCTTGGAGGGCACGTTCCTGGGTGGCTGCATATTCAGCGGCCGGGCCGCCGGCCGCGGCGCCGCCAACGACATCACCTAGGCCTAGAAGGTGACCCCACTTTCCTCGGGCAGCACCTGGAAGTCGGTGTCGGTCATCTCGGTGAACCGGCTGTAGTAAAGGCCCCGCGCTTCGGGTGCGACCACGCCCTGGTGGATGGGTACCGCGCGTTCCGGGGCCACCGCGCGCAGGTATTCGATGGCCTCGGCGATCTTCATCCATGGGGCCGCGGCCGGGGCGGCCAATACGTCCACCGGCTCGTCAGGAACGAACAGCGCATCACCCGGATGCATCAACCGGGCGCGATGGTCACCGTCGCCCACCAGATACGAAATGTTATCTATCACAGGGATTTCCGGGTGAATCACCGCGTGCCGGCCGCCGACGGCCCGAACGGTCAGCCCCCCGATCTGCAGCTCGTCACCGACGTGCACCGCCTGGCACGGGGCCCCCAGCTGGGCAGTGGTTTGCGGATCCGCGTAGAGCGCGGCGTCCGGATTTCCCTCGAGCAGCGACGGCAGCCGCGAGACGTCGATGTGGTCGGGGTGCTGGTGGGTGATGATAATGGCGGAGAGGCCGGTGATTCCCTCGAATCCATGCGCGAAGGTACCGGGATCAAAAAGCACGTTAGTGTGGTCGAACTCGGCAAGTAGGCAGGAATGCCCGAAATGCGTCAGTTGCATGTTGACGATTGTGCCCTGACAGGGGTGGTCGTGTGCGGGTAATTTTCGCGACGATACTGGTCGCCGGCGGCCTCGTGGCGGCCCTTGTCTTCGTGGTCCCCGCAGCGGCTGAGCCCGAGACCTGCCCGCCCGTGTGCGACCAGATCCCGGCCACCGCGTGGATGCCGCAGCGCGCCGTGCCGCTGAACTCGACATACAACTGGCCCGCGCTGGCGGGTCTGGCGGTACAGCTGACGGGGGCCGCGGCGGGGCCGCGATTCCGGTTCGAGGAACTGTGTGCCACGCGGCCGCTGGCGCAGGACCCTCGCGCTTCGGCGGTCACGGCTCGCGTGACGGTGGTCCACCCCGACGGCCAGTGGCAGCTGCAGGCCCAGATCCTGCACTGGCGCGGTGACACGGCCCGCGGCGGCTCGATCGCGGCCTCGGTGTTCGGCAATGCCGTCGCGGTGCTGCGTGGCTGCCAGCTGGGGGCGCCGTCCCAGTCGCCGTCGGTCACCACCGACGAACCGACCCGGATGGCCGCGGTGATCAGCGGACCGGTGATCATGCACACCTACCTGGTCGCACACGTCGCGAGCAGCACGATCAGCGAACTGACGCTGTGGTCGTCGGGGCCACCGCAGGTGCCCTGGCCCTCGATGCCAGACAACCAAGAGCTGGACTCGATGACGGCGCCGCTGTGCGAGGCCTATATCGCCTCGTGCCCGTGAGCCACGCGCGGCACCTGCGCCGGTAGAGTTGGCGCCGACAGAGATTCGACAGGAGGAACGCCGGTGGCGCGGGTGATCGTTCATGTGATGCCCAAAGCGGAGATTCTCGACCCGCAAGGGCAGGCGATTGTCGGCGCGCTGGGCCGACTCGGGCATCCCGGAATCTCAAATGTCCGTCAGGGCAAGAGGTTTGAGCTCGAAGTCGACGACACCGTCGACGATTCTGTGCTCGCCGAGATCGCCGAGTCGCTGCTGGCCAATACCGTGATCGAGGACTGGACGATCAGCCGGGAAGTGCTGTGACAGCGCGTATCGGCGTGATCACTTTTCCCGGAACGCTCGACGACGTGGACGCCGCCCGCGCGGTGCGTCGCGTCGGCGCGGAGGCGGTCAGCCTGTGGCACGCTGACGCCGACCTCAAGGGGGTCGACGCGGTAGTGGTGCCGGGTGGGTTTTCCTACGGCGACTATCTGCGGGCCGGTGCGATCGCCCGATTCGCCCCCGTGATGTCCGAAGTGGTGTACGCGGCGGGCCGCGGTATGCCGGTTTTGGGAATTTGCAACGGTTTTCAGGTGCTGTGTGAGACCAGGCTGCTGCCCGGGGTGCTGGCCCGTAACGCGGGTCTGCACTTCGTCTGCCGCGATGTGTGGCTTCGGGTGGCCTCGAACTCTACTGCGTGGACATCGCGCTTCGAGCCCGACGCCGACCTGCTGGTCCCGCTGAAATCGGGCGAGGGCCGCTACGTGGCGCCCGAGAGCATGCTCGACGAACTCGAGGGCGAGGGGCGGGTGGTGTTTCGGTACCACGACAACGTCAACGGCTCGATGCGTGGCATCGCCGGCATCAGCTCAGCCAATGGCCGCGTCGTCGGTCTGATGCCGCACCCCGAGCATGCCATCGAGGCGTTGACGGGACCCTCCGACGACGGGCTGGGCCTGTTCTACTCAGCGCTGGACGCCGTTCTCGCCGCCTGACTTCGGCTGCACGGAAACACCTGCAACACTGCGTAATTCAGCGAAGGCCTTGGTCATTGCGTCGGTCGCTTCGTGGGGGTCCTTGAACGTCTGGTCGTCTGTGAGCACCGCGACCCCAAGCTGATCGACGTAGCTCCACACGGTGATGTTGACCGGTGCGCCCGGCGAGAGCACCCCGGTCGAGTAGATCTCGGTCACCGCGGCGCCGCCGAAATGCCCGCGTTCGCGCGGTCCGACCACGCTGGACACCGCCACGTTCATCAGCTTGTTCGGCATGTCGTGACGGCCGAGCCAGCGAAACGCCGCCGGGGCGAACGCGGTCGGCAGATAGGCCATCAACCGCCCATAGAGTTCCGGACCCATGATCTCGTGGTCCTCCTTGGCGATCTGGGTCGCCAACGAGACCAGCCGCGCCCGCTCGCCGGGGTCGGCGACGTGGACCGGCAGCGAGATCATCAGTCCGCTGATCTCGTTGCCGGTGACGCGGTCCGACTTGTCGGTGGCCGTGGGCACCGACGCAATGATCGGCCGCTCAGCGTGCCCGTCATAGCTCAACAACAGCGTGCGCAATCCGCCGGTGGCTGTCGCCAGCACCACGTCGTTGACCGTGATGCCCAAGGCCTTGGCGGTCGCTTTGACGTCGGCCAATGGCAACGTCGTGGTGGCGAACCGCCGCTGCGGGGACACCACATGGTTGAGGAAGGTCGGTGGTGCATCGAAGGCGTCGGCCAGATCCGGGTGGTTGCCGCGCTTCTTGGAACGGCGCCGCACCCGGCTCATTCCCACCGCGGCGTCCTTGAGCAGCCGGGGCAGCTCGGCGATTTGCCGGGCATGGTCTCGCGCGGCCCCGCGCAGCAACTCGCCCCTCGTCGCGGTGACGTCGGCCGCGTCGTTGTCGCGCTCGTCGGTCACCGAGCCCTCGAGATCCATCGCGCGCGCAAGCAGGTTGACCGAGGCGACGCCGTCGGCCAACGCGTGGTGCACCTTGCCGATCAAGGCGAATCGACCGTCGGCAAGCCCCTCGGCGAAATGAAACTCCCACAGCGGTCGGCTACGGTCCAACGGCGTCGATGCCACCCGCCCGATGACCTCGTCCAGTTCACACCGGCCCCCCGGCCCGGGCACCTGCACTCGCCGCAGGTGATAGTCCAGGTCGACGTCACAGTTCTCCTGCCACATCGGGTGATGGAGCAGCCCCGGGATATCGACAAGCTTGTAGCGCAACGGTTCCAGCAAATGCAGCCGACGTTGCACGTGCCGCCGGAAAGCCTCGAAGCCGAACTCGTCGTCAAGGCCGGACGGGTCGAGGATCGCCACCTTCAGCGTGTGGGTGTGCAGGTTCGGCGTCTCGCTGTACAACAGCATGGCGTCCATACCGTTGAGTCTTTTCACACGCCACCTCGCCCCGTCGACGCGCCCTGAAAGCAACTATGCCGTAGTGATTCCGCGTTTGCTACGGCCCAGCGCTCGCAATTCTTGCCGGGTGACGGTGTCGGGGCCGCGCCTTCCCGTTGCCATAGGAGGTATTGCCTCTTTCGTATTAGAGAACACGTCGTGGTCTCCGATCCCGTCGCGGGCGCACCATCGGGCAAGGGAGTTGTCAGCAATGTTGTGGGGGAGTCAGTGATGTCAGGATCCACCAGCCTCGAGGGCCGAGTCGCGCTCATCACCGGAGCGGCGCGCGGTCAGGGCCGTGCTCACGCGATCCGGCTTGCCAACGAGGGTGCTGACATTGTCGCCGTCGACATATGCGCCCCTGTCTCCGCAACCGTCCGGTACCCGGCCGCTACCTCCGACGAGTTGGTCGAAACGGCGCGGGCGGTGGAGAATTCGGGTCGCAAGGCGCTGGCCCGCGAGGTCGATATCCGCAATCTGGCGGATTTGCAGCAGCTGGTTGACGATGTCGTCGATCAGTTCGGCCGGCTCGATGTCGTTGTCGCCAATGCGGGGGTATTGAGCTACGGGCGGTTGTGGGAGATGTCCGAAGAGCACTGGGACACGGTCATCGACGTCAATCTCAGTGGCACGTGGCGCACCTTGCGCGCCGCGGTGCCAGCGATGATCAAGCTGGGCAACGGCGGTTCGATCATTATCGTCAGCTCGACTACCGGTCTGAAAGCCACACCTGGCAACGGGCACTATTCAGCGTCCAAGCATGGCCTGGTCGGGCTCACGAACGCGTTGGCGGTCGAATTGGGTGAGTACGGCATTCGCGTCAATTCCATCCATCCGTACGCCGTGAGCACGCCAATGGCGACCTCTGAAGAGATGCTGACGTTTCTCTCCGAACATCCCTCGTACTTGCACAGCCTCTCCCCGATGCCGTTTCGTGCGATTGGCGCTCCCGAAGAGTTCATGGCGCCCGAGGACGTGGCGGACGTGGTCGCCTGGCTTGCCGGCGACGGGTCGGTGACCATGTCGGGCAGCCAGGTCCCGGTGGATCGCGGCTACCTCAAGTACTAGACGCTGCCGGCGACCCCCCGCGCCATCGGTCAGCCCAGAATGGGAAACCGTCGCTGGCCGGCCAGCCGCTTGAGTGCGGCCTCCATCACCGAACGCACGTGGGCGTCCACCTCATCGATGTCGGGGTCTTTGCCGAACTGAGCAGTGATGTCGATCGGGTCGAGCACCTCGGTGACAATCTTGGATGGCAGCGGCAGGTTCGGTGGGAAGATGACGCTCAGCCCGAACGGGACGCCGAAGCTGACCGGCAGGATGTCCATCCGGGCTTTGGTGAGTCCGAGCTTGCGGGCCAGCCAGTTGCCGCGGGTCAGGAACAGCTGGGTCTCTTGGCCGCCGATCGACACGGTAGGCACGATCGGCACTCCGGCTTCGATGGCGGTCCGCACATAGCCGGTGCGCCCGTTGAAGTCGATGTTGTTCGCGCTCAACGTGGGCCGGTAGGAGTCGAAGTCACCACCCGGGAAAACCAGCACCACCGCGCCCGAATGCAGTGCGGTAGCTGCATTTTCGCGACTGGCTTCGATGACTCCCACCCGACGCAACCAGCCGTCCAGCGGTCCCATGAACACCCCGTAGTGGGCCAGGGTGTAGACCGGCCGGTCGTAACCGAATTTCTCGTAGAAGGCCGACGAAAAGATCAGCACGTCGGGTGTGAAGATGCCGCCGGAGTGGTTGGAGACCACCAACGCCCCACCGGCAGCCGGGACGTTGTCCAGGTTTCGCACTTCGGCCCGAAACCAGCGGTTGACCACCGGACCGACGGTGTTCTTGACCTGTTCGGTAAACGCGGGATCCCATTTAGCGGTTTCCCGGTTATCGGCCTCGGCGTTGCCCATCGCGATTCCCCCGCGGTTGTGTGCCTGTCGGTAGTTGCCAGCGCCAGGCCGTCCCCCGGGGCTCAACGCATGTGACATAGGGTACTCTCTGTTTGAGAGAATGTCATATCCGTTTGCTGTGGGAAGCCGCGCATCGGGGGGGAAATGACCGAACATGTTCTGGTTACTGGTGGTTTCGGGTTGGTCGGCTCGCAGACCGTGCGCCAGCTGGTTGCTGACGGGCACCGTGTGGTCGCTGCCGACCTCGGTGCGTCTGCCCAGCGCAAGGCCGCCGAATCGTTGCCCGTCGGAGCCGAGGCGCGCTGGGCAGACCTGACGGACTCGGCGCAGGTCGACCGCCTCGTAGCCGAGACGGCCCCGACGGTGATCATCCACCTGGCCGCCGTGATCCCACCGGGGATATATCGCCACCCGACACTGGCCAGACGGGTCAACGTCGATGCGACCGCGGCACTGTTGCGCGCCGCGAAGGCCAGCCTGCGCCCGGTGCGTTTCATCCAGGCCTCGAGCAACGCCGTCCACGGCTCCCGCAACCCGCGCCGGCACCCGGAGTGGGTGCGTGCGGACACTCCGGTCCGTCCGTCGGACCTCTACGGCGCCCACAAGGTCGAGGCCGAGCAGCTTGTCCGCGCCTCGGGTCTTCAGTGGGTGATCCTGCGCCTCGGCGGTGTCATCAGCGTCGATCTGGGCGCCATGCCCCTGAGCATGGACGCGCCCTTCTTGGAGAGCGCGCTGCCGACCGACGGTCGCATTCACACCGTCGATGTCCGCGACGTCGCAGTCGCGTTCTCGGCCGCCACCACCGCAGCCGTGGTCGGTGAGATCCTGCTGATCGCGGGCGACGATTCGCATCTGCTTCGGCAAGTAGATGTCGGCAAGGCGCTCGCGGCTACCCGGGGTCTGGTGAACGTTCTGCCGGAGGGCCGCCCGGGTGACCCCGACAGCGACGACGACTGGTACGTGACGGACTGGATGGACACCGCCCGTGCGCAACAGGTCTTGTGCTTTCAGTGCCATCCCTGGCCGGAGATGCTGGTGGAGATGCGCGTGGCTGCCGGATGGCAACGCTATCTCATGCGGCTGCTCTCTCCGATCGCGCGCCAGCTCCTCAAACGCCGTGGCGCCTACCGGAATTCGCCCGGAAGCTATGCGGACCCCTGGGGCGCGATCCGCGCCGAATTCGGTGACCCCCGGCCCGACACCAACTGACGCGCTGCGACCACCTCAGGCGCAGCGCGTCAGCGGCTCAGCCGGCGTCCAGCAGCAACGGTGCCGGCGGTGGGCACTCGGCAACCGAACCCAGCCCGGCGAAGAACTCGATCGCGGCGGCGATGGTGTGGTCGATGGACGTGGCGAACTCGTCGAAGGTGATGGGCTCCCGGATCTTCCAGGAGTTGCGCGCAACGACACCGACCCGATGTGGGTCAGAGGATCCGCGGACGGTCACAATGACGTCGCGGTGGCGTCGATTCCAGGTATCGGCGAGGTCCGCCAGCTCAGTGCTGTCGGCAGCGGGGAAGAAGCAGCCGGGAGTGACTTGAATCGTGAATTCGTCGCCGTGCCAACGGGAGATCCCGAGGTGGACATGCAGCCGCCGCGGACGGGTGTTGGCGACGTAGAAGAATTCACCGTCGTGCTGGCCGCGGAAATACCTGCTGCCGCGGGTGCACAAGTAACGTTCGATCAGGTTTGCGGACAACGCTTCAGTCGTCATAAATCTATAGTGAGGCCTGCGCCTTTGCGGATCCTTTGCGCCGGGCAATGCGCTGGCAAAGAATTTGTTGAGAATTCACTGAGTTTATAACGATCCAGTCACCGGCTTGCCACAAACCAGCGTCGCGCAAAGACGGTGCCCAGCACCGGAATCCGGTTAAGTCGTTCCGGGTCGCCCAGTCGGGGTGCGGCGATTATCGGTGCATTACTCCGGGCTTCGCGAAGGGGGCGATGGTCGGTGTGGTGAGCGGCACGTCGCCGAGGGCATCGTCGACGGCTTTGAGAACGTCGTCCGGCAGTTTGACACCCGCGGCAGCTGCGTTGGCGTGGACCTGCTCGGGGCGCGACGCCCCGGTGATCGCCGAGGCGAGCTCGCTGCGGCGGAGCACCCATGCCAGGGCCAGGGTTGGCATGCTGAGGCCGGCGCCTTCGGCGATCGGTATGAGTCGCTGGGCCGCCTCGATTGCGGCTGCCTCGTCGAAGAGGACGCCCATGCTTTCGCCCATCTCGTCGTGGGCGCGCCGACTATCGGCGGGAGGCGGCTGGCCCGGCAGGTATTTGCCGGTGAGCAGACCCTGGGCCAGCGGCGACCACACGATCTGGGAAATGTTGTTGGCCGCGCACAGCTCAAACAGCTCAGCCTCAGGGGCTTGCCACAGCATCGAGTATTGCGGCTGGGAAGACACGAAAAGGTCGGACCCGACGATGTCGATCGCCGCGTGGATCTGCTCGGTGGTCCACTCGCTGAAGCCGAGGTAGCGGGCCTTGCCCTGCTGCACGACCTTTTGGAACGCCTCGAGGGTCTCCTCGATCGGCACGGTCGGGTCAAAGCGGTGGGCCTGGTAGAGGTCGACGTAGTCGGTCTGCAGCCGGGTCAGTGAGGCGTCGATCTGCTTGGCGATCTGCTCGCCCGACAGGCCTTTGTCAGTGTCCGACATTTCGAAGAACACCTTGGTTGCCAGGATGTAGGAGTCGCGGGGGTGCTTGGCGAGGATCGCGCCCCAGGCGGTTTCGGCTGCGCCTTGGCCGTAGGCATTGGCGGTGTCGAAGAAATTGATGCCTGCGTCGAACGCGGCTTCGGTGCAGGCGCGGGTCTGCTCCTCGGCCACACCGCCGGAATAGGTCAGCCAGGAGCCGAGGGAGATCTCCGAGACCTCGAGATCGGAGCTGCCAAGTTTGCGGAACCGCATGGTTTGTCCCTATCTGTTGTCTTGTCGGTTAAAGAATCAAAGAGCAAAAGGCTGACTGGCCGATGGTCGGAGTCGGCCGCGAATTCGGCGAACGCGGACACCTTCGGCAATTTCCCTCTCCCTTTACGGCAAGGCCGTCAAATACACTTGTCCATAGACGATTTCGTTACTCGATCCATCGGACATACCGAGGATACCCGTCGCAGCCAATCCGTTGCGGGCGGCGTCTGGGAGTTTATTTGTCCCAGCGAGATCTCACGCAGGGTCTCTGCCCGGCAGGCCATAACGGCATACTTCAGGGCAGCAGCTTGTCCAGCGCGATTGCGCCTTCCAGACGGGCCAGGTCGACGTCGGTGAAAGCCTTGGAATCGCAGTTGGCCGAGCCGCCCAACAGGAATACTCGACCAAGCATTCGGGTTGGTCGATATCGAATAATCTTCGCTCACCAACCGCTCGACGAGCGTGCGACGGACGAGGACGCAGCCACGCTCGCAACACAACTTGCGTTACCGCTAGAGGCACAACACGAGGAGGGCTGAAAATGGGGATCGCGGTGCAACGGTTCGACCATATCGTGATCAATTGCAACGATGTTGAGGCCACGGCGGCGTGGTATGAGCGGGTCCTGGGCATGAAGCGTGAGACGTTCGGCCCGTCCAGCAGAACTGCGCTGTGCTTCGGAAATCAGAAGATCAACCTGCGGCCTGTCGGCGCGCTCGCCGACGATTCCGACTGGGTCACCGGGACCGTCGAAGCGGCCGGCTCGGAAGACTTGTGCTTCATTACCGATTCCACTCCTGACGAGGTCCGTGCCCACCTCCTCGCGTGTGGTGTCGAGATCACCGCGGGACCGGTGGCCAAGACCGGCGCGCTGGGGCCGATGACCTCGCACTACTGCCGGGACATCGATGGCAACCTGGTCGAAATCGCGGTTTACTGACCACTTTCGAGTGGATACAACGCGGGCAGATTGATCACGACAGCCTCCTGGGTGCTGCGCGCGATCACGACTTCGGCTTGTGTGTCCGGGTCGGGGTTCTCTTCCCGATGCGGCAGATAGGGCGGGATGAAGACGTAGTCGCCGGGTCCGGTCGAGATGCGCACCTCGTCGACGCCGTCGTGAAAGACGAACTCCGGGCGGCCGCTTCGCACATAGATTGCGGTCTCCGATTCGCCGTGATGGTGGTTGGACGACACGGTGTCGGGTAGTGCGTGGGTCTCGCCCATCCACAGCTTCTCGGCGCCGACCGACTTGCCGCTGAGCGCCGCAAAGCGCCGCAATCCTTCCGACTGCGCGGTGTCGGAGCTGATGTCCGACGCCTTGATGTGGTGCACGCGGTTGTTCGTCCCGTGCTGATGGGTGTCATCGAAATCGGGGTGAAATCCGTCCGCGGTAGCCATGTGTGCTCCTTTCGCGACTATTCGTCGCCCGAATCCCGGTAGGCCTCAAGAAGTCTCAGCCACAGCTCGCTGATCGTCGGGAAGCACGGCACCGCATGCCACAACCGAGCGATAGGAACCTGGCCGGCGACGGCAATGGTGGCCGAGTGCAACATCTCGGTGACACCCGGTCCTACTAAAGTCACACCGAGCAAGCAGCGCTGATCCTCATCGACCACCATACGCGCCCGGCCGTTGTAGCCCTCCGCGTAGAGCTGAGCCCCTTTGACGACATCACCGATTTCGATGTCGACAGTGCGTACGCGGTGGCCAGCCTGCTCGGCCTGCTCAGCGGTCAGTCCGACGGCGGCTGCCTCGGGGTCGGTGAAGAATGCCTGCGGCACCGCATGGTGATCGGCCGTCGTGACATGCGCGCCCCAGGGTTCGGTGTCCAGTGGCGTTCCGGCGGCACGAGCCCCGATCGCCGCGCCGGCAATGCGTCCTTGGTACTTGCCCTGATGGGTCAACAACGCCCGATGATTGACGTCGCCCGCCGCATAGAGCCAACCTTCCTCGACTGCTTTCACCCGGCAGGTGTCGTCGATGTCGAGCCAGCTTCCCGGGGTCAGCCCCACTGTGTCCAAACCGATGTCGTCAGTGAGCGGCGCCCGGCCCGTTGCGAAAAGAACTTCGTCCACCTGAATTTCAGTGTCGTCGTCCAATTCAAGGGTCACCGGACCGTCCGGGTCAGGCCGACGAAGCGCCCGTATCGATACGCCCACTCGCACATCCACGCCGGCGGCGATCAGTCCGCGGCCGATGAGCTCGCCCACGAATGGTTCCATCTTCGGCAGCAGTCCCGATCCGCGAGCCAGCAGTGTCACCGAGGAACCTAATCCTTGCCAGGCTGTTGCCATTTCGACTCCGACGCCGCCGGCACCGACGACGGCGAGGCGCCCGGGGACATAGCTGCTGTCGGTTGCTTGACGGTTAGTCCATGGCCGGGCGTCGCCGATGCCGGGCACGTCGGGCAGTGCCGCCCGGCTCCCGGTGCACACGACGACCGCATGCCGGGCACTGAGCGTGACCTTATTGCCGTCCGATGCAGAGATGGTGACCCGTCGGGCGCCGTCCAGCCGGCCGTGCCCGCGCACCAGTGTCGCGCCGATGCCGGCCACCCACTCGGCTTGACCGGTGTCGTCCCAGTTGGTCACGTAGCGGTCGCGGCGCCCGAATACACCGGCGGGGTTGATCGACCCGGTGATCGCCTCGCGCGCGCCGTCGACGCGCCGGGCATCGGCCAAGGCGAGGACCGGGCGCAGCAATGCCTTGCTGGGCACGCAGGCCCAATACGAACATTCGCCCCCGACCAGCTCACGCTCTACGACCGCGACGCGCAGGCCCGAGGCCCGGGCCCGCTCCGCGGCATTCTGCCCAATCGGCCCCGCGCCGAGTACCACCACGTCGAATTCGTTGCTGGATGCCATGATCCAAAATTGTCCTGTCTGTCGATTTGCCTCAGCGCGACCCGGTGATGAGTTGCTGGGCGAGTTGGCGCAGGTCGGTTGCCACCAGGGTCGGTTGCGGCAGTCCGGCAACCGGCAGTGGGGGATTACCCGGCCGCGTGATCAGCGCAGTGCTGAAGCCGACATTTTCTGCGCCGAGAAGATCCCACACGTGCGCGGCCACCATCATGCAATCGGCGGGCGTCACTTCGAGCATCTGGCACGCATATCGGTAGACCGAGGGTGACGGCTTGAACGCCCGGCAGGATTCCACGCTCAGCTGTTGCTCGAAGAACCCAGCGAGTCCGGCGTGCTCCAGCGGTGTCTGTGCGCCGGGCCTGTGTGGTGAGTTCGTGAGTGTAGCCAGTCGAAACCCCTTGTCGCGCAGCATTGCAAGTGCGTCCGCGACATCGGGGTGGGCCGGCATCGTGCGCATCTGCGATTGCAGGCGATGTAGGTCGTCGTTGGTGATGTCGACCCCATGGATATCGGCCAGCATGCGCAAGACGCCTTGCCCTAGCGTGAAAAAGTCCACATAGTATTCGGCCAGAGTGGCCGTCATCGAGTACGTGACGAGCTGGCCGAACCATTCGCGGAGCACCCGCTCATCGCCGAACAGCTCACCGAAAAGCGGTGCGATGGACTCGATATCGATCAGTGTCTCGTTCACGTCGAAAACTAGTACAGATGGCGTCATTGGCATGGCTAGTGTTCAGCCTCCTTAGGATCCGGAATGTCGGGTCGTAGATATCCGATCAGACACAAGCAGATCAACGCCATCGCGATGACCGGCCATCGCAGGGCGATCAGCGCGGCCGCCGCGAAGACAAAGATCGTGATGAATGATCTCATCCGCAGCAACCTGCGGAGACGGTGCGAAACGTCGTCGTGGGCAGGACGATCGACGACTTCGGTGCACAGCGCAATATAGGTGATGTTCACCAGGACGAATACGGACGCATACAACACCACCGGCGCTTCAGCCAGCCTGCTGTCGGCAATCCACTCGGTGGTGAACGGAAGCAGCGAAACCGAAAAGAGGTGGGCGAAATTCGACCACACCAGGCGCGGCGTCGCGGTCTGCGCATAGCCGAGCAAGTGGTGATGGTTGACCCAGACGATCGCGATGAACAGGTAACTGATCACATAGCTCAGACCCGTGGGCCACAGTGGGAGCAGGGCGCTAAAGGTATGGGCGCTCGGGGGCTTGAGTTCCAGCACCAAGATGGTGATGAGCACCGCGAACACAGCGTCGGAAAACGCCTGCACCCGTTCCGCACTGGTTTTCGGCCCAGCCATCGCAACCTCCCGTCGTGTCGCCGGATCTCCTTCAGTCTGGCCGAGGGGTCCGCCCTAACACCTCATCGGTGTCGAGTCCCCGGTCGACGCCGTGGGGGATAACGGTTTGGCCGGGCTCGAGCTGTAGCTGCTTGCCGTCGAGGTACACGTCGATCTTGTCGGGCTCAAAGGACACCAGATTGCTCACCCGGCCCACCTCCGTCCATGCGTCGAGGTAGGACCAGGCCGCGCGTTTGCGGTCGCCGATGTCATAGTAGGAGGCGATGCCCTTGTACGGGCAGAAGGTTTGTCCCTCAGCGGATTTGAGTGCGGATGTGTCGATATCCTCGCGTGGTACATACCACCGCGGCGCGAAGCCGGATTCGTACAGTGCCACTGGGTGCTGCGTGTCCGCGATCACCAGATCGCCGTCTCGGACGACAAGATGCCGTGAGGTAGAACGGATGTCGATGCGGTGATAGGCGTCGGCGGCGTGCCCGACGATGCGTTCGTCTTCTTCGTAGAAGGCGTCCATAGCGCGCCACGCGAACGCCTGCCGTCCGTCCAAAACGGCGGCATGGTCCGGCAATCCGGTGTGCTGCCACGCGCTGTGATTGGCCTCGTGCTCGGAGACCCTGACAGCGAACCACTGCGTCTCGCCGAGGTCCTTATGCTGCGTCACCCGGTCCTCGGAGACCAGAATTCCGTCTTCGATGTCACCCTTCGGGAAATAGGCCACCGGATAGCGACCCGGCTCGTGGAGCAACACCACATCCTCGCTGTCGGCGATCCACCGGTCTGCGAAGCGCACCCGCATGCGGCGGCGCAACGGCTCCGCGAACAGCAGCCGGGGCGGCAACTGCTGCTCGGTGAGGAAGTGCCCCACCGATCCGGTCGCCAATGGACCTTGTTGCCATGCTAACCCCATCGTCGTTCCCTCTCTGCGGCGAAACCAGTTGCCCGAGCACGTGTTTGCGCCTAGTCCATGACGACGACCATTTTCCCGCCGGCTTCTCCGGTCTCCATGACCCGGTGGGCTTCGTGGATCTGGTCGAACGAGAAGATGTGCGAAGGCTTCGCGTCGAGCTTGCCCGCAGCCACCTGCCGAGCGATGTCCTGGAGAGGCACGTCGGATAGTGGGAAGCCGGGAGTTCCAAACACGAAGCTGCCGAGGAAGTTCAGGTTTACCCCGCTGGGCATGCGCAGCAGCGGGTTGAAATCGCCGATTGGGTCAAGCCCGCCCAGCCACCCGGCCAGGCAGGCCGTGCCGCCGCGACGCAGCATGTCGAGCGAGTCGAGGATGGTGCTGTTTCCCACCAGGTCGAGCACGGCGTCGATCTGCTTGGACTCGGCGATGTGGGCGGCGAGGTCGCGCCTCTCCAATTCGACCCGCGACGCGCCCAATTCTTCGAGCAGGGAATTGCGCTTGGGGCTGCGCGCGGTCGCGATGACACGCGCGTCAGCGGCGACCGCCATCTTGAGAGCGGCCTGCCCAAACGACGATGTCGCGCCGCGCAAGACCAGTGTTTGTCCGGACTTCAAGTCGAGGTTGCGGAACAGGCACGTCCACGCCACCGCATAGGTCTCGGGCAACGCCGCCAATTGTGACCACGGGAGGTCGGACTCGAGGGGGGCAACGTTAGCCGCTCGCACGCGGGTGAATTGGGCGTAGCTGCCGTTGATTGTTCGCCCCAACCCACCCATCACCGCCGCGACCTTGGCGCCCAGCGGAAACTCGCCGCCCGGACACGAATCGACGATGCCGACACACTCGATGCCGCTGACCTCCGCGGCCTCGGCCCATTCCCCCCGGCGCATGTGCAGTTCGGCGTGATTGAGCCCGAATCCCTTTACCTCGATCACAACTTCGCCGTCCACGGGCAGCGGCTTAGGGATGTCGGCGTAGACCAGGCTGTCCAATCCGCCGAACCCGTTCAGGACGATTGCCCGCATGCTTTCGCCGCCGGGCTGTTCGCGCACCACGGCCGGCGCGGTGGGCAACAACGTACCGGTGGCGGTGCTACTGGCGGTCTCCATAGAACTGCCTTCCAAAAGATTTCGCGCAAAGCCCGCAGCTCAGCCTAATGCCCGGCGTCCACGTCGACTAAATGGGCCACACGACCCATTATTATGGGTGGAGAAACCCAAAAATGTCCAGGGTGCTGCAGCAGGTGATCGGCCGAGTCAGGATTCGCCTCGTTGTCGAGGTGACCTGGACCGGCGTTTGCCGGCGACCAGGGGCACCGCGAAGGAGCGCACGTAGTCGACTGCGGCATTGACGGCGACCCGCAGCGGTTCGGCGTCGCCGGTGGCGTGCGTGACCATCGCGCCACCTTGATGCGCGATGACCAGCGACACCGCCAGGTGTCGTGGGTCGGCGTCGGCCCGCAGCTCGCCGCGCTCGCGCATCGCCGTCAGGCCGGCGTGGAACAGCTCGAGCCATTGGTCGTAGCCGCGCGCGAGGTCGTCGTGAACCTCGTCGTCCGCCTCGATCAGTTCGCCGGCCAATGAGCCATAGACGCATCCGCCCAGCCGATACACGGTGTCGATGTCGTTGATACAGGCGTCCGCCCATGCCTGCAGCGACTCGATGCTGTCGAGCGTGCCAAGCCGCGGCTGGGTGTGAAACGCCACGACGTCGTTGCGGCGCGCGGTGATGACCTCGCGGGTGAGGTCGCGTTTGTCCTGGAAATAATGCGAGATCTGCGATCCGCCCACCCCGGCGGTGTTACGCACCTCGTCAATGCTGGTGTTGGCCACGCCCCGCTCGAACATCAGCCGGGCGGCGACTTCGATGATGCGGGCCCGCGTGGCTTGTCCCTTGCGGGTGAACCGCGGCCGACCGTCTTCAGTCATGGTGCCGCCGTGGGCTTCGCGCGCCGGCCGCGAGGACGTCGTGCGGGCCGCGGCGCGCGTTCAGTGGGATCGGCGGCAAAGATCCGCAGGTAGTTGACCGCGAACCGGGTGGCGTCGGCGTGCGGCCACTCCTCCCGATAGGTGAAAGCCAATGTGGCCCCGCCTTGGTGAGCGCTGATGATGGTCAGGGCCAATCGTCGCGGATCCGCGCTCGCCATCAGGACTCCCTTGTCCTTCATCCGCTGGATCGCCGACTCGAGCAACTCGACCCACTGCCAATAGCCCGCCGCCAAGGTGGCGCGGGTTGCGTCGTCGGACTTGGCCAGCTGGGCGGTCAGCGCGTGGTAAGTGGGTGTGCCGCCGGAGGTTCCGATGCGCCTGAGGTAGCGCATGTTGAGATCAATCCATCGCTCGAAGTCGTCGAACGAGTCCAGGTCTCGAAGCCTGGGTTGCCGATGGAAGTCCAGAACCACGCCGATCTGGCGCCTGATCACCGCGCGAATCAGGGTGCTCTTGTCCGCGAAATAGTGGGCGAGCTGCGAGCCGCTGACCGAGGCGGCTTTGCGCACATTCTCCATGTTCGAGGCCGACAGGCCTTCGGTGACGATCAGTTGGGCGGCGGCCTGCACAATCCTGTCGCGGGTGGCACGCCCCTTGGCGGTCAACCGTTGTTCGTCCTGAACATCGGGATGGGCCATCGCGTCAGGCTAACCCGCGGGTGCCGCCGATTATGGGATCTCTAGCCCATTGCTGGCCGCGCCGACCGCGGGCCCCGGTCAGGCGGGGACGCGGTCCTCGAGGAAGTTGCGAATGAGCCCGGTGACTTTGTCGAGTTCGGACTCCAGCAGGAAATGCCCGCCGTCAAGCAGATGAATCTGTGCGTCGGGGAGGTCGTCGGCGAACGCTTCAGCGCCGGCCGGCCCGAAGATCTCGTCACCGCGACCCCACACCGCCAGGAGCGGGACCCCGGTGGCGCGGAAGTACTCCTGCACCCGGGGGTACATCGGTGCGTTGGTGGCGTAATCGCGGAACAGTTTTAGTTGGACCAGGTCATTGCCGGGTCGGGATAGCAATGCGTAGTCGTGATACCAGGACTCGGGGTCGACCAGGGTCTCGTCGGACACGCCGGTGAGGTACTGCCACCGGGTCGCGTCCAGAGTGAGGAATTGGCGTACCGGAGCCTCGGTCTCGGCGGTCGGCTCATTCTGGTAGGCCTGGACGACTTTCCAAAAGCTCTCCACGAAACCGGCGTCGTAGCCGTTGCCGCTCTGGCTGATGATCGCCGTAATAGCGGACGGATCGCGCAGCGCCAACCGCCAACCGATGGGGGCGCCGTAGTCCTGCACATACATCGCGTACCGATCGACGCCGAGGCTGCGCAGCAGGCCGGCGGTCAGGTCGGTGAGCGCATCGAAGGTGTAGTCGAACTCCTCGACGCTGGGTGCGTCGGATAGCCCGAAGCCCAGGTGATCGGGAGCGATCACGTGATAGCGGTCGGCGAGCGCCGGAATCAGATTCCGGAACATGTGGGAGCTGGTCGGAAATCCGTGCAACAGAACCAGCGCCAGCGCCGCTGCGTCGCCGGCTTCCCGGAAGAACAGCCGATGGCCGTCGATGGTGGCGTAACGATGATGAACAGCCGACATGAGATTCCTCCTGTGCGACGGGGGGCGAGACGACCGCCGCCCCACTCATAGTTCTGGGATGTGCAACCCATTATGCAACAAAACGTGCGCCTCGCAATATTCCCCGGAGCAGTTGACCCTCCGCTTGCCCGGGAATATTCTGGGTCGGCCATCCCAATCTGTGGCATTGAGGAGCAGTCGTGGGTAACACGTTGCAGGACAAGACCGTCGTGGTGGTCGGACGCGGCAGCGGTATCGCGCGCGCGGTCGCTGTGCTGGCGCAATCCGAGGGCGCCCGCGTCATCGTGGCCGGACGAGACCAGGGCAAACTCGCGACCGCCTATGACGGCAGCGACATCACCGCTGAAGTTGTCGATCTCACCGACGATTCCTCGATTGCCGCCCTCGCCGAACGGGTGGGCGCCGTCGATCATGTGGTGTCAACCGCCTCCGCGCGCGCTCGGGGAAACCTGGCCGACCTCGAGCGCCGTAACCTTCAGCTGTCGTTTGACACCAAGGTCATCGGTCCCACGATGCTGGCCAAATACTTTGCACCGCTTATCCACCCGGGTGGATCCCTCGTCTTGTTCTCGGGTGTTCACGCGTTCAAGCTCAACGTCGGATACCTCGGGGTGGGTGTCACCAATGGCGCCGTTGATTTCCTCACCCGCTGGCTGGCCGTCGAACTCGCACCGATAAGGGTCAACGCGATTTCACCCGGGGTCATCGATACGGGAGCTTGGGACTCCCTCGGTGACGAGGGAAAGCGGGCTTACTTCCAGCACATCGCCGCCGGCAACCCGGCGGGACGGATCGGCACCGCCGAGGATGTGGCCAGCGCGGCGTTGTTCGCGATGAACAATACGTTCATGACCGGGATGACGTTGAAAGTCGACGGCGGCGAGCCGCTGATTTAGGCTCTCTTGCAAGGCCGAAGGAGACGACAATGGGCAGGCTCGTTTCAGTGAACGTGGGCATGCCCAAGAACGTGCGATGGCGCGATAAAACCGTCTACACCGGGATATGGAAGACGCCGGTCGAGGGACCGGTCATGGTGCGACGTCTCAACATCGACGGTGACGGTCAAGGCGACCTCGGCGGCCATGGCGGAGAACAACGCGCGGTCATGGTTTACCAGACCGAGTCGTACGACTTTTGGAAGAACTACCTGAGTCGCGACGACCTGCGACCCGGCCATTTCGGCGAAAACTTCACCGTCGCTGGACTATCCGATCATGAGGTGTGCATCGGCGATCGCTACCGAATCGGTGGGGCAGAATTCGAGGTCACCCAGCCTCGGGTCACCTGTTTCCGGATCGGGTTGCGGCTCGACGAACCGGAAATGCCTAATCTTCTTGTCGCCCAGCATCGCCCGGGGTTCTACTTCCGTGTCATCACCGAGGGCCGGGTCCAGGCCGGTGACGACATCGTGCGGACACGCCGTGGCCCGCACGAGCTCAGCGTCGCCGATGTCGACGCGCTGCTGTACCTGCCAAACCGCGACGTCGAAACGCTGCACAAGGTCGTTGACGTTCCGGCACTGAGTCCCGGGTGGCAGCAATCGTTCCACGACATGCTGGCGGCGCCCGATGGCTCCCCGGCCGCGACAACGCCGCCCATCGGAGTCGAACCAGGATGGAACGGATTCCGATCGTTGCGGGTCACCGCAATCCGTCGCGAGAGTCCGTCGGTGTTGTCCATCAGTCTCGAGGCCGACGACCATGTCGCGCTGCCGCCGCCGATGCCGGGACAATACCTGACGGTGCGACTTCCCGGGGCGGGAGACCCCGTACCGCTGCGCAGCTATTCGCTCTCCGGCGATCCCGGCGCGGGGGCCTATCGCATCAGCGTCAAGCGCGAAGAGTGTGGCCTGGCCAGTCGATGGGTGCACACGCACATCGAACCCGGGTCGGTCATCGAAGCCGCCGCCCCGCGCGGCGATTTCTATCTCGTCGACGACGACCGGCCGGTGGTCTTGATCTCGGCAGGTATCGGCATCACTCCGGTGTTGGCCATGCTGCACGCGCTGGCCGCCGCTCGCAGCGGCCGTGACGTTTGGTGGCTGCACACCACCCGCAATCGTGAAACCCAGGCCTTTACAGCTGAAGTCATGAATCTGATCGAGTCGCTGCCGCACGCTCGGCAGCGGGTCTTCTACACGCAGGCGCAAGGACGTCTGGACCAACAGGCCATCACCGCGCTAGGACTTCCGGCCGAGGCCGCGGCGTATCTTTGCGGCCCAACCCAATTCATGACCGATATGCGTGCCGCGCTAACGGCGACCGGCTTCGACACGTCGCGCATCCACAGCGAACTGTTCGGTGCGCTACCGCCGATCAATCCCGGCGTCGTTGACGAGGCTGAGCGCACGCCGCCACACCCACCGGCCGGACCACCCGGGACCGGGCCGTCGATCACCTTTGCCCGCAGCGGGCTCACCGCGAATTGGTCCCCGGACTACGGCAGCATCCTGGACTTCGCGGAAGCGTGTGACGTGCCAACCCGTTTCTCGTGCCGAAGCGGCGTCTGCCACGTGTGTGAAACCGGAGTCGTCGCCGGCACTACGAAGTATGTCCAGGCACCGCTGGAGCCGCCGGGACCGGGTACGGTGCTCATCTGCTCGGCGGCTCCAGACAGTGACCTGGTGCTCGATCTTTGATCGATCGGCGCCAAAAGCGCTGCGTCAAGCCGCAATCGCGCGGCGGCTGCCGGTCGCATCCAGCACGGCGCCGTTGACATAGCTGGCGTCCGCGGAGGGGGGGATACGACCGCGCTCGCGATCTCAGTCGGCTCGGCCCCCAAGGCTTTTATACCTAGGTGCCCAGCGCGACCGATGCCTCGGCTGTGTAGCACAGGAACGTCAGGGTCTCCTGCAGATAGAGCTGCACGGTGTCGGCGTCGTGGCTGGTGTATCCGATGGAGACGTCGGTGCCCAGCTGAAGATCGAAGTCGCCACCACGGGTGGTCAGTACGAACGCACCGTCGATGGCGGGCGCCCAGATGATGTCGCCGTTGACCAGCCGGTTGATGTGTTCGAGGATCGGATATCCGTGCTCGGTCGTCTCGCTGACCTTGGTGTAGATGTCTGCGGACAGCAGAACCGAGTAGGGCCCGTCGACGCCGGCCAGCCGCAGCTCGGACAGTGCCTGGGTGATGATGTCGGGAATTGCCCGAGGGTCGTCGGGCAACAACAGCGCGGGGTTCGAGCTGCAGCTGCGGATTCCGTCAATCGACGCGGCGGGGTAGCCCTCGAAGATGGCGCGGTCCTCGACGAAAGCCAGCTTCTTGGCGGCGCCTTTGACTGGATCCCAGTCGGAGTCCTGCGAGCCCCGCTCGACATCGTCGATCTCGTCACGCGACAGGGTGAACGGAACCCGCAGGCGGACAAGGGGTTTACTGGACCGCAGGTGCGCTACCACGCCGACGGTGGGTGCCTGCACGTCGACCAGACGCCCCGTGCTGACGGCCGCGGTGACCGGCCCCCCAGGCTCGCTGACGTCGACAACCCGACGCCCGGCGATGTGGCGTTTGAATGTCCGCGTTGCCTCCAATTCGATTTCGCCCCAGGCGACGTCGGTGATCGGTGCCAGTTCGCGGTAGAGGTTGTTCTTCATTGGTTGGGTCCTTTCAGACTGCCGATCGAAAGTGAGCCTTCAGAGGTTGGGTCAGCGATGGGCGTGGCCGGCCGCTCGAGCGGCGCGGGAAGGGGCGGTGGATCGTCGAGGAAGTCGACGGTGGGAGAGAAGAACAGCCCGCCGGTGATCGCGGTGGAGAAGTCCAGCACACGGTCGGTGTTGCCCGGCGGATCGCCGAGAAACATGTTGCTCAGCATGCGTTCGGTAACCGCGGGTGTCCGCGAATAGCCGATGAAGTAGGTGCCGTACTCACCCTTGCCGAGCTCGCCGAACGGCATATTGTGCCGAACGATCTTGAGCTCGTTGCCGTCGTCGTCTTCGATCACGTTGAGCGCAATATGTGCGTTGGATGGCTTGACGTCGTCGTCCATCTCGATGTCTTCGAGCTTGGTGCGGCCGAATACCAGTTCCTGGTCGGTCACCGACAGCGATTCCCAGGACTGCATGTCGTGCAGGTATTTCTGCACATGGACGTAGCAGGAGCCGGCGAAGTCGGGATCCTCGTCGCCGATCGCGGTGGCGCTCACAGCGATTGGGCCGCCCGGGTTTTCGGTGCCGTCGACAAAGCCCAGCAGGTCGCGGTTGTCGAAGAATTTGAAGCCGTGCACTTCGTCGACGACGGTCACCGCGCCGGCCATCGACTTGAGGATGCGGCCGGCCAATTCGAAACACACGTCCAGCGACTCGGCCCGGACGTGGAAAAGCAGGTCGCCGGGTGTGGCGGGTGCGGTGTGCCGCGGTCCGCTCAGTTCGATGAACGGATGCAGTTCGGCGGGCCTTTTTGTCAAGGGAGGCCCACCGAACAGCCGGTCCCAGGCGTCCGAGCCGATCGAGGTGACCACCGACAGATGCTTGGTCGGGTCGCGAAAGCCAATGGCACGCACCAGCCCCGAGAGGTCCGGCAGTGCGTCGTGCACGGTCGCTTCGCCGCCGTCATCGATGGTGACCACCAGAAAGATCGCGGCAGGCGTCAACGGCGCAAGAACGGGTTGCGGCTGAACCGGAGGCACTCTGGTGACCCTAGCGTGAACTGCGTGGTCACGAACAGCCATGATGGTGAACATGCCGGCCAGCGCCGCAGGCCTCTGCGAATTCATCGACGCCTCTCCATCGCCGTTCCATGCCTGCGCCACGGTGGCCGGCCGGCTGCTCGCATCCGGATACACCGAACTCCGCGAGGCCGACCCCTGGCCCGGCGAACCGGGTCGCTACTTCACCGTCCGCGCCGCCTCTTTGGTCGCCTGGAACGCCGCCGACCCCAGCGGAGCCTTCCGGATTGTCGGTGCGCACACCGACAGTCCCAACCTGCGGGTCAAGCAGCACCCCGACCGGGTGGTGGCCGGCTGGCGGGTGGTGGCGCTGGAACCCTATGGGGGAGCCTGGCTGAACTCGTGGCTGGACCGCGATCTGGGTATCAGCGGCCGGCTATCGGTGCGCGATGGCAATGGGGTCAGCCACCGGCTCATCCGGATTGACGATCCGATCCTGCGGGTGCCGCAGCTGGCCATCCATCTGGCCGACGATCGCAAGTCGCTGACGCTGGACCCGCAGCGACATGTCAACGCGGTGTGGGGCGTTGGCGACGAAATGAGTTCGTTTGTCGGCCACGTCGCCGAGCGCTCCGGGGTGGCGCCGGCCGACGTGCTGGCCGCCGACCTGATGACGCACGATCTCACGCCGTCGTCCGTCATCGGTGCCGACGCCAGCCTGCTGAGCGCTCCCCGACTGGACAACCTGGCGAGTTGCTACGCCGGCTTGCAGGCGTTGCTTGGCGCCAAGCCGCGAAACTTCATGCCGGTGCTGGTCCTCTTCGACCACGAGGAGGTGGGCTCGTCGTCGGATCACGGCGCGCAGTCCGACCTACTGGGCACCGTGCTGGAGCGCATCGTGCTCGCTGCTGGTGGCGGCCGGGAAGACTTCCTGCGGCGGCTGCCGGTTTCGTTGCTGGCCTCGGCCGACATGGCGCACGCCACTCACCCCAACTACCCGGAGCGCCACGAGCCGGGTCACCTGATCGAGGTCAACGCCGGACCGGTGCTCAAAGTGCACCCCAATCTGCGCTACGCCACCGACGGACGTACCGCGGCCGCGTTCGCCCTGGCCTGCCAGCAGGCCGGGGTGTCGCTGCAGCGCTACGAGCACCGGGCCGACCTGCCCTGCGGGTCGACGATCGGGCCGCTGGTGTCGGCTCGGACCGGTATCCCCACCGTCGACGTCGGCGCCGCGCAGCTGGCCATGCACTCCGCCCGGGAGTTGATGGGTTCCCACGACGTCGCCGCCTACTCGGCGGCGATGCAAGCATTTCTGGCGCCCGAGTGACATGGTGCGCCGGGCTGGTCGGCGCCTAAAGTCGATCGGTATGACGCTCAATGTGGAGATGGTCACGTTCGACTGCGACGATCCTGCGAGGCTGGCCAGTTGGTGGGCCGACCAGGTCGGCGGCACGACTCAGGAACTGATCCCTGGTGAATTCATTGCGGTGATGCGGCCCGACGGGCCCCGGTTGGGATTCCAGAAGGTACCCGATCCCACGCCGGGAAAGAATCGTGTGCACCTCGATTTCAGCGTCGAGGATGTGGACGGCGAAGTGTCGCGGCTGACGGACGCGGGAGCTAACGAGGTAGGCCGGAACCAGTTCAGCGAAAACTTTCGCTGGGTAGTGATGGCCGACCCCGAGGGCAATGTGTTCTGCGTAGCGGGTCAGTAATTCGATATCCCGTTCAGTAACGCGTCGACGAGACCGTCGAATCTCGCGCCCGCGCCGCTGCCCGGATGAGTCAGCGTGTGAAAGAGCATCGTGCCGACCAATGCGTTGGCGACGGCATCGATGTCCGCATCGGCGCGAAGCTCGCCGCCGTCGACGGCTTGGCGGAGTCGGGTCGTCAACCCGGCCAGTTGTGGAGCGCTCAATTGCTGATAGAGATCCTCGCCGTCGGCCGGCCGCGCGGCCGCCGCGGCGATCAAGGCTCGTACCAATGCGGCGTTGGGCGGCACAGTCAGGAAATTAGCGTGCTCGTCGAGCCAACGCTGCAGGTCAGCTCGGATGTTTGCGGTCTCGGCGACCGGGAACGATCCTGACCCTCCGTACGCCTCCAAGACCGCCTCGGCGACCAGCGGTGCTTTCGACGACCAGCGCCGGTAGAGGGTCTTCTTCCCGACCTGCGCGCGCGCCGCGACGCTTTCCATCGACAGCTCGGCGTAGCTGCATGTGGTCAGAAGCTCGCGGGTGGCGTCCAGAATCGCACGGTGCAGCCGGCTGTCACGCGGCCGGCCCACTCGTTCCTCGGGCACTGGCGGCTGATGGCCGATTTGCGCTACCTTCGTCGTGGACATATTAGGAAACGATACGTGTCGTATCCAGGAAAGGACTCACCGGTGAGTGCGCCGTCTCTGTCAGTGCCGAAAACCTGGGATGACATCACGCCGGACTGGATGTCGGCGGCACTGGCCGCGGACTTCCCCGGCGCACAGGTCGATACCGTCACCGTCGAGCTCCGTGACGACGGCACCAACCGCCGTGCCCGGTTGGGCCTCACCTATCGCGACGGCGAGGGTCCGGCAACGGTCTTCGTCAAGGCCGCCGATCCCGACCACAAAGACATGATCCGGCTGACCAGTGGCATGTTCCATGAGCCGCGACTGTTCACCTGCGGCGCGGAATTGCCGCTCGAGCACCCCGCCGTCCACGCCGCGCTCATCGACGAGGCCGACTACGACTTCGTGCTGGTGATGGAGGATCTCCGAGCCCGGGGAGCCGACCCCCGCGATGGCAGCCGACCGATGACCGTCGAGCAGGTCGCCATGGGCGTGCGTGGTCTGGCCCGGATGCACGGCAAGTACTGGGGAGAACGCGTGCTGGGTGAACCGGCGCTCGGCTGGCTGGAACCCTTCCTGCCCTGGGAAGGCATGCAACTGGCGCCGCTGCCCGTCGCCCTGGAACGACTCGGCGACGACGCTCCCGCCGAGGTGATGTCGTTGACCATCGACGAACTGATCGATTCGATCTGGAAGCCGTACATCGCGACGCTCACGACGTCGCCGCAGACCCTGCTGCATGGTGATCCGCACATCGGCAACACCTACCTGCTGCCCGACGGCGAGGTGGGTTTCCTGGACTGGCAGGTGGCCCGCCGGGGAAACTGGTCGCTGGATCTGGGCTACTTCCTGCAAGGCGCGCTGACCGTCGAGGATCGCCGCCGTAGCGAGCGCGACCTTTTGGTCGAGTACCGGGATTCGCTGGGGCTGCCTGCTGACGAGCTGCCCAGCGCCGAGGAGATCTGGTTGCGCTACCGGGCGTCGGTCGCGCACGGGTTGACCCTGTGGCTGGTTACCGCCAGCGCCGGTGAGTGGCAGCGCGTGGACGTCTCCGTCCCGCTGGCGCAACGGTATTCGTTCGCCTACGCCGATTTGGACGTGGCCTCAGCGCTGGCCGAGATCGCGGGTTGAGCGCGCCTCGCTGCTCGTTCCTTTTGAACTCGATGCCGGCGGCGGCCAACGCCTGTCGATGTTCACCACCCTGACGACCTTTGGGACTCCGCTCGATGTCACGCTCGCCGAACTGGCCGTCGAATTGTTCTATCCGGCCGACGCCGCAAGTGCCCGACTGCTCCGCGGCGGTTAGCTCTTTAGACTGTTGTGCGTGACTGTCTCCGGAACGGGCCCGCGGACCCACGTGGTGGACACCGTCGAACATGCGAACGCCACCCCCGACCAGCCGCAGCCGTTCCACGAGCTGGGCCTCAAGGAGGACGAGTACCACCGGATTTGCGAGATCCTCGGCCGTCGGCCTACCGACACCGAGCTGGCGATGTACTCGGTGATGTGGAGCGAGCACTGCTCCTACAAGTCGTCCAAGGTGCACCTGCGCTACTTCGGTGAGACCACGACTGACGAGATGCGCGCGGGCATGCTGGCCGGCATCGGCGAGAACGCGGGTGTCGTGGACATCGGCGACGGTTGGGCCGTCACGTTCAAGGTGGAGTCGCACAACCACCCGTCCTACGTCGAGCCCTACCAGGGTGCGGCCACCGGTGTGGGCGGCATCGTGCGCGACATCATGGCCATGGGCGCACGCCCGGTCGCCGTGATGGATCAACTGCGATTCGGCGCCGCCGACGCGCCGGACACCCGCCGTGTGCTCGACGGTGTGGTCCGCGGTATTGGCGGCTACGGAAACTCGCTGGGCCTGCCCAACATCGGCGGCGAGACCGTCTTCGACGCCTCGTATGCGGGCAACCCGTTGGTCAATGCGCTGTGCGTGGGGGTGCTGCGCAAGGAGGATCTGCACCTGGCATTCGCGTCGGGTACGGGTAACAAGATCATCCTGTTCGGTGCGCGCACCGGCCTCGACGGCATCGGTGGCGTATCCGTACTGGCCTCGGAGACTTTCGGCGGCGACGAGGGCGGAGGGCCCGGCCGCAAAAAGCTGCCGTCGGTGCAAGTCGGCGACCCGTTCACCGAGAAAGTACTCATCGAGTGCTGCCTCGAGCTCTACGCGGCGGGGATCGTGATCGGCATCCAAGATCTCGGTGGTGCCGGATTATCCTGTGCGACTTCCGAACTCGCCTCAGCCGGCGACGGTGGTATGCGCGTTGAGTTGGAGACTGTCCCGTTGCGGGCGGCCAACATGACACCCGCCGAGATCCTCTCCAGCGAGTCCCAGGAGCGCATGTGTGCGGTGGTTGCGCCCGAGAACGTCGAGGCTTTTCTGGCGGTGTGTCGCAAGTGGGAGGTGCTGGCGAGCGTCATCGGCGAGGTCACCGACGGTGATCGGTTGCGCATCACCTGGCATGGCGAGACGGTCGTCGACGTTCCGCCGCGCACCGTGGCCCACCAAGGTCCGGTGTACGAGCGGCCGGTGGACCGCCCCGAATCGCAGGACGCCTTGAACGCCGACCGGTCGAGCAGCCTGCCACGGCCGGTCACCGGCGAGGAGTTGCGTGCGACTTTGCTTGCGCTGCTGGGCAGCCCGCACCTGTGCAGCCGCGCATTCATCACCGAACAGTACGACCGTTACGTGCGGGGCAACACCGTGCTGGCCGAGCACGCCGACGGTGGGGTGCTGCGTATCGACGAGTCCACCGGCCGGGGCATCGCGCTATCGACCGACGCGTCGGGCCGCTACACAAAGTTGGATCCTTATACGGGAGCCCAACTTGCGCTGGCCGAGGCCTACCGCAACGTCGCCGTCACCGGTGCCGTCCCGGTCGCGGTGACCAACTGCCTGAACTTCGGGTCGCCCGAAGACCCCGGGGTGATGTGGCAGTTCGCTCAAGCTGTCCGGGGACTCGCCGATGGCTGTGTGGCCCTGGGGATTCCAGTCACTGGCGGCAACGTCAGCTTCTACAACCAAACCGGATCGGCCGCGATCCTGCCCACCCCGGTGGTTGGCGTGCTTGGCGTGATCGACGATGTTGATCGGCGCATCCCCACCGCACTGGGGACCGATCCGGGCGAAACCCTGCTGCTGCTGGGCGACACCCACGACGAGTTCGACGGGTCCATCTGGGCACAGGTCACTGCCGACCATCTGGGTGGGCTGCCGCCCGCGGTTGATCTGCCCAGGGAGAAGCTGCTGGCCGAGGTGCTCTGCGCGGCATCACGCGACGGGCTGGTGTCGGCAGCCCATGACCTGTCCGAAGGCGGGCTCGCCCAAGCAATCGTGGAATCGGCGCTCGCGGGTGAAACAGGTTGCCGCATTGTGCTTCCCGAAGGCACCGATCCATTCGTGATGCTGTTCTCCGAGTCGTCGGGCCGGGTGCTCGTGGCGGTGCCACGCACCGAGGAGAGCCGGTTTCGGGCGATGTGCGAGGCGCGAGGGCTTCCTGCCGTCCGCATCGGCGTCGTCGACCAGGGCGCGGATGCGGTGGAGTTTCAGGGCCTGTTCACGGTGTCACTGGCCGAACTGCGCGCGACGTCCGAAGCGGTGCTGCCGCGATTCTTTGGCTGAGGGGCTGCTTTGGGCCGGCCTGATTGGCGGCTGCGAAACTACTTCGAAAATACGCGGTCTTGCTGGTCGGGGACGACGCTGCCGTCGGGCCGCAGCAGCGGTGACTGGTCGCCGTTAGGTTGGTCGAACCCTTGGGTCGCACACGGGTAGGGCGGGCTCACCGGCAACGCGTTGATGAACATCGGGTTGACCAGCCACCGGCCGTCGAGATTGGCGTAGGCCCGGCACATCAACTCGATCTGGTTGCGGTTGATCACCAGGCGCAGTGCGGTTGCGTCCCCGATGAATGTGGCATCTCCGTCGGAGTCGCCGGCTCCGAACACCGGACGCTGTTGCTCGGGCAACTGATCGAACGCCCGCGGCCCCTGCACGCCGAACACCTGCTCGTTGACCCGGCAACGCTTGCCCTCGTTGTACGGCACGGATGGCTCACCGCCGCACAGGGCCAGACGCGTCGTCAAGACGTCACCGTCGTGTTCGGTGCGGGTGCCCATCACGCGATCGGCGGAGATCCCTACGTCGGCGGCCCAGACCCGCACCACCGGCTCCGGCGAGGCCGAGACAACCCGCACGTCAAATCCGTTGTCCTGCAGCGTTGCAACGAGGTCGCGCATCTGTGCGTAGTAGCGCACCCAGCCGGCTCGGCGGGTGGTGCCGACCTGCTGCTCGGTTCCTTCGGGTGCCGCCAGGCTCTCGTTGCGGGCCGCCTCAACGAATCCAGTCACCTCGGCGTCGGTCCAACCGGCCAGCAGTTGCGTCGCCCAGGCGGCAGCGGGATCGAAGCGGCGATGGTTATAACCAACGAATGCTGGTGCGCCCGTTTTTGTTTGGCGATCAGCGTAAACCGACATCAGCTCGTCGGCGCAGCCGGCGGCCGACCCGGTGGGCAACGGCTGGCCCGGAGGCGCAAGCCCACCGCACGCCGCTGCCAGTGCTGCGACCGCAGGCGGCGTGAGGTAACCGCTGCTGGTGCTCCAATCGCCGCCGGCCGGTTGACGCACCTTGGAATTGCGCAGCATCCAGAACAGTGTCACGTCGCTGATGGCGTTTTTCACCACGGTGTTGTCCCAGTCGAACAAGGCCAGGGGTGCGCCATCTGTCGCCGATCCCAATTTGCCGCAGCTGCCCAGCTTGCCGGCCATCGCGTCGATCCGGTCCCGGTTGTCGCCATACCATCCGGGATCGGCGGCCAGCCTGCGACAGCCGCTGTCCGCCGTGTCGCCTTCCGCATTGTCACCGGAGTCGCCGCAGCCCGATACGGACAGCATGGCCGCGATGATCGTCAACCCCACAAGTCCGCGGGCGACAGTCGCGGCACGGTGACCAGCCAAGCGCGGGAATGTCATCGGGTCTCTTTACGGGTTGATGGTGTTGTCACCTATTTGGCGGCCCCACACATAATCCACGACAAACGGCGAACCCACCTCAAAGTGGTTGTATGGGGCCATGCTCGCGCCGGTGTCCATGACGAGATAGGGAGCAGGCCAGAGTTCGCGGGTGATCGACTGCCAGCACCCCGGCCGGCCGCCAGGTCCACCCCTGGCGTTGGTCCGCGGCAGGTTCTCCGGGTAGATGTACGGATTGGCGGCGCCCGCAACGGAGCCCGAGGAGTGGGCACCCAGCGCGTAGCCGTTATCGCCCAGCGCGTTATGGATTTTGGGCGCGACGTCATTGAAGTTGCGGATCGTGCAAAAGATTTCGGGGCTGTACTCGTCCAGCAGCTGGGCGGTGGGTACGAGATCGGCCGCCCCGCGCGCCAGGTACGGCCCACCTCGTCCGAAAACGTCGGCGCCGGCGTTGCCCAGTCCCGCCGCCGCCAGCAATGCCGCATCCAGATCGACAAGCTGGCGGTTGAGTGTCCGCGCGGTAGTCACCGCATGGTCGAGTGCGACCAACAAGTCCGGTGCGGCATCGGCGTACGTGTCGCCCAGCGCCGCCAGCCGCGCAATGTCGGAGCGGATACTGGGCATCTGTGGGTTCAGGTCGTCGAGGATCGCGTTGCCGTTGAT
This sequence comes from Mycobacterium sp. Dal123C01, assembly GCF_052566995.1. Classification (NCBI taxonomy): domain Bacteria; kingdom Bacillati; phylum Actinomycetota; class Actinomycetes; order Mycobacteriales; family Mycobacteriaceae; genus Mycobacterium; species Mycobacterium sp. Dal123C01. The sequence goes on from NZ_CP199580.1 coordinate 2,024,259, forward strand.
CAGCGAGGTGCCGAACTTCTCGCCCAACCCGCTCAGCGCCTCTGCCGCCGCGCTGAGCGTCAAGTTCACCTTGACCGGATCGACCTTCTCGGCGATCGAGGTCAGCGTTTCGAACAAGGTGTTGAACTCGGTCGTCACCGCCGTCGCATCGATCACTGTGGACGGTGTAATCGATTGCGGTGCAGGGTTTTTCGGAGAGCTCAATGCGACGTATTTGTTGCCGAACACCGTCGTCGCCTTCACCTCGGCCGTCACGTTGACCGGAATCATGTTGACGTACTTCGGCGTCACGTCCAGCACAACTCGGGCGGCCGGCTTGCCGTCCCGGTTGATCTCGGAAATGCCGGACACGCGGCCGATCTCGACACCGTTGTAGGTGACCTTGGAGCCGGGATCCATCACCAAACCCGCCCGGGCGGCCACCATGATCAACTTCGTTCTCGGTGTGAGGTCTCCGCGGAACTGCGAGTACAGAACCAACCCGATGAGCCCCATGACCACGATCGTCACGAGGCCGACGGTCTTGTACGGTGGCCCGCGGCGCGGATCCATGATTCTGAGACCCTAAGGTATGGCCGCCCGAGATAGTGCCGATCCGGCCAAGACGCGTCAGGCCCTGACGGCCATTGCGGACTGGTTGCGCGACGAAACCCGTCCGGAGCCAGATCGCAACACGCTGGCGACGGCAGTTCGGCTCACCGCACGCAGCCTGGCCGCCGTGGCGCCCGGTGCCAGCGTCGAGGTCCGGATCCCGCCCTTCGTCGCGGTGCAGTGTGTCTCCGGGCCGAAACACACCCGTGGCACGCCACCCAACGTCGTGGAGACCGATCCGCGGACGTGGCTGCTCCTGGCCACCGGAATGTTGGCACCGGCCGACGCCAAGGCCGTCGGTTTGCTGACGCTGTCGGGCTCTCGAGCGGGTGAAATTGACCACTGGCTGCCCCTGTTCGATGTGGGCTGAATATAACTCTGAACTGCAGGTTTAGGGTGACACGCCGACAACTTTCGGTGCCCAACACGCCCGACAGATTCGTCGCCGGGCTCGACATGGCCGTAAACTCCGTTACGTCGCCACTCTCTGTAGGGAGCCGCCCACCGTGACTGTCCAGGAACCCGAGCAGGACCTGAACTCACCCCGCGAAGAATGTGGTGTATTCGGCGTCTGGGCCCCAGGCGAGGAAGTCGCCAAACTCACTTACTACGGCCTCTACGCGCTGCAGCATCGCGGCCAGGAAGCCGCCGGTATCGCCGTCGCCGATGGATCTCAGGTGCTGGTCTTCAAAGACCTCGGCCTGGTCAGCCAGGTGTTCGACGAGCAGACGCTGGCGGCCATGCCGGGTCACGTCGCCATCGGGCACTGCCGTTACTCCACCACGGGCGATACCACCTGGGAAAACGCCCAGCCGGTGTTCCGCAACACCGCGGCCGGCACCGGGGTTGCGTTGGGACACAACGGGAACCTGGTCAACACCGCCGAGCTCGCCGCACGGGCGCGCGCCGAGGGGCTGATGACCAAGCGCTTCCCGGCCCCCGCCACGACGGACTCCGACATCCTGGGCGCGCTGTTGGCCCACGGGTCGGCCGATTCCAGCCTGGAACAGGCCGCCCTGGAACTGCTGCCGACCGTGCGTGGCGCGTTCTGCCTGACGTTCATGGACGAGAACACGCTGTATGCCTGCCGCGATCCCCATGGGGTGCGGCCGCTTTCGCTCGGACGCCTGGATCGTGGCTGGGTGGTGGCTTCCGAAACGGCCGCGCTCGACATCGTCGGCGCCTCGTTCGTCCGCGACATCGAGCCGGGTGAACTGCTGGCGATCGACGCCGACGGGGTGCGCTCCACTCGGTTCGCCAACCCCACCCCCAAGGGCTGCATCTTCGAATACGTCTACCTGGCCCGGCCGGACAGCACGATCGGCGGTCGGTCCGTGCACGGCGCCCGGTTGGAGATCGGTCGCCGGCTGGCCCGCGAATCCCCGGTGGACGCCGACCTGGTCATCGGCGTTCCGGAATCGGGCACCCCCGCCGCGGTGGGATACGCGCAGGAGTCCGGTGTTCCCTACGGGCAGGGCCTGATGAAGAACGCCTACGTCGGGCGAACATTCATCCAGCCGTCCCAGACCATCCGCCAGTTGGGCATCCGGCTGAAGCTGAACCCGCTTAAAGAGGTGATCCGCGGCAAGCGGCTCATCGTCGTCGACGACTCGATCGTGCGGGGAAACACTCAGCGTGCGTTGCTGCGAATGCTGCGCGAGGCCGGCGCCGTCGAGGTGCACGTGCGGATTGCCTCGCCACCGGTGAAGTGGCCGTGCTTCTACGGCATCGACTTTCCGTCGCCGGCCGAATTGATCGCCAACGCCGTCGAGGACGAGGACGAGATGCTCGAGGCGGTACGGCATGCCATCGGCGCCGACACACTGGGCTACATCTCGCTGCGGGGCATGGTCGCGGCGACCGAGCAGCCGGCTACCCGGCTGTGCACCGCCTGCTTCGACGGTAAGTATCCGATCGAGCTGCCCAGCGAGACCGCGCTGGGCAAGAACGTCGTCGAGCAGATGCTCGCCAATGCAGCACGCGGCGCGGAGCTTGGCGATCTCGCGGCCGATGAAGTTCCCGTCAACCGTTGACGGAATCACTTCGGGTACTTCCAAGACGTTTGACACCGGCGTGCAGCGGCGACCGGTAGCCTTTATCGCGATGACGGATCCCGGAAAAAGCCCCGGAGAAGAACCGGGCAGCCAGGGCATTACCTACGCGTCGGCCGGGGTGGATATTGAAGCCGGTGACCGCGCAGTCGATCTGTTCAAACCACTGGCGGCAAAAGCCACCAGAGCCGAGGTGCGGGGCGGGCTGGGCGGATTCGCCGGATTGTTCGCGTTGCGTGGCGACTACCGCGAGCCGGTGCTTGCGGCCTCCACCGACGGCGTCGGCACCAAGCTGGCGGTCGCGCAGGCGATGGACAAGCACGACACCGTCGGCCTCGATTTAGTGGCGATGGTGGTCGACGACCTCGTAGTTTGCGGCGCCGAGCCACTGTTCTTGCAGGACTACATCGCGGTCGGCCGAGCCGTGCCGGAACGACTGAGCGCGATCGTCGGCGGCATCGCCGAGGGATGCGTGCGGGCGGGGTGCGCGCTGCTCGGCGGTGAGACCGCCGAACACCCCGGGCTGATGGAACCGGACCACTACGACATTTCGGCCACCGCAATCGGCGTGGTCGAAGCCGACGACGTGCTGGGGCCCGATCGGGTCAAACCCGGCGACGTCGTCATCGCGCTGGGGTCCTCCGGCCTGCACTCCAACGGATACTCGCTGGCCCGCACGGTCCTGCTCGAGATCGATCGGATGAACCTGGCCGGCTATGTGGAGGAGTTCGGTCGCACCCTGGGCGAAGAGTTGTTGGAGCCCACCCGGATCTATGCCAAAGATTGCCTGGCGCTGGCCGCCGAAACCCATGTCCGCACCTTCTGCCACGTCACCGGTGGCGGACTGGCAGGCAATTTGCAGCGCGTCATCCCGCACGGATTGGTCGCCGAGGTCGACCGCGGAACCTGGACACCCGCGCCGGTATTCGCGATGATCGCCCAGCGCGGCCGGGTCAGCCGCGAGGAGATGGAAAAGACCTTCAACATGGGTGTCGGCATGATCGCCGTCGTCGGCCCCGAAGACACCGACCGCGCCTTGGCGATATTGACCGCAAGGCATTTGGACTGCTGGGTGTTGGGGACCGTCTGCAAAGGCGGAAAAGAAGGTCCGCGAGCAAAACTGGTTGGGCAGCACCCGAGATTTTAGAAGCCCGACCCTAACTGGAGCCAACACTGTGCCGATGCGCGGTGCATCGGCACGGAGCAAGCTCTAGCGACGCCAGTCGTCCTCGTTGTCCACTGAGCCGTCGGCGCCATCCAGCTCATCGGATCCGTCGATACCCGTTCCGGACAGCTCCTGCTGAAGCCGCTGAAAATCGGTCTGCGGGGAGCTGTATTTAAGTTCTCGAGCAACCTTGGTCTGCTTTGCCTTAGCCCGGCCGCGGCCCATGGGGGAACCCCCTCGCGCAATAAACGGAGCGGCCTAACAAGTTAGGCGGCTCCGATCTCTTGGTGTTTTATCGTCCTGCCGACAGTTTACCGTGCCGCGTGGCTAGGCGTCGGAAGGCCCCTGCCCGCTGTGGCGGACGTCATCGCCATTATCTCGTACCGCCCCGGAGTCGCTCAACGGCCAGACGCCCCGCGCCGATCTGCTCGGTGGGCGGCAGGGAATCGACATCGATAACCGCCGGGACCGAGGCCTCGGCGCCGGTTGCCAGTTCGGTGTCGGCCGGCAGTGCGCGTTTGAGCAGCGCCAGCGCGACCGGCCCCAGATCCACGTGCTCGACGACGGTGCCGAGGCGTCCAACGGCACGTCCGCCCGCGAGCACCGCGTCACCCGTGGACGGCCGGTCCACCGAGCCGTCGAGGTGCAACAGCACCAGCATCCGAGGCGGTTTGCCCAGGTTATGCACCCGAGCCACGGTTTCTTGCCCCCGGTAGCAACCCTTGTCCAGATGGACGGCCCCCACGTCGGGACCACCGATCCAACCCACCTCGTGCGGAATCGTGCGTTCGTCGGTGTCGACGCCGAGGCGCGGGCGCAGTGCGGCGACCCGGTGGGCTTCGTAGGTCCACACTCCGGCTGGTCGCACGCCCGACTGCGCGATACGGCTCTGCCAGTCGGCCGAATCGGCACGCGGCACCAGCAGGTCGAGTTCGATCTGACCGGCGGGGGAGGCCGGCATCCGCCGCGCAAAGCCACCGCCGGCCAGCGGAATTGCGACCAGATCGTCGGGCAGGGCGGCCAGGCCAAGCACGTCGAGCAACGCCTGATCGGCCAGCCGCGGCCCGATCAGCGACAGGACCGCCGTGTCTGCGACCGCCGGCGTGACGTCAGACCAGAACACCATCTTGCGCAGGTAGTTCAGCAGCGGCTCACCACGCCACGGTTCGGTGTCGAGGTAGGTGATGCCGCTGAGCTCGGTCTGCATCCAGTGATCCTCGACGCGGCCCTGCCCGTCCAGACTGAGATTCTGCGTGCTGGCGCCGTCGGGAAGTTCGCTGACGTGTTGGGTCGAGATGTTGTGCAGCCAGGATTGCCGATCCGCGCCGGTCAGGGTGAGCACCGCGCGGTGCGAGCGGTCCACCAGTACGGCATCGGTCTCGGCTGTGCGCTGCTCGCCGAGCGGATCGCCGAAGTGCCAGATCGCGCCGGCGTCGGGTCCGGAATCGGGTGCGGGAACTGCATTCACACCTCAACTCTACGGACGGCTAGGCTCTTTCGGCATGGCAGGCCAGACGGGTGTGATCGTCACTCTTGACGGCAAAATGCATCCGCCCGGGACCCCGCTGCTGCACGCCGACGATCTGGCGGCGGTCCGCGGCGACGGCGCCTTCGAGACCCTGTTGGTCCGCGACGGCCGGGCGTGTCTGGTCGAGCCGCATCTGCAGCGGCTGACCCAGTCGGCCAAATTGATGGATCTGCCCGAGCCGGATCTTGTCAGTTGGCGGCGCGCGATCGACGTGGCCACCCGGGAGTGGGCCGCCGGCCCGGCTGCCGAAGGTGCATTGCGTTTGATCTACAGCCGCGGTCGCGAGAGCGGTTCGGCGCCCACCGCGTACGTGATGGTCAACGCCGTCCCCGAACGGGTAGCCGCGGTTCGCCGCGACGGGTTAGCAGCGGTCACGCTGGACCGAGGGCTACCCGCCACCGGTGTCGGCGCGATGCCGTGGCTGTTGGCCGGCGCCAAAACCCTGTCGTACGCGGTGAATATGGCCGCCTTGCGCCACGCCGCCCAACAGGATGCCGGCGACGTCATCTTCGTCAGCTCGGACGGCTACATCCTCGAAGGCCCGCGCTCGACGGTGGTCATCGCCACCGATTCCGAGGAGGGCTCGGAAAATAATCCCTGCCTGCTGACGCCGCCGCCGTGGTATCCGATCTTGCGCGGCACCACGCAGCAGGCCCTGTTCGAAGTGGCCCGGAGCAAAGGCTACGACTGCGACTATCACGCGCTACGAGTCGCGGATTTACATGCTGCTCAAGGTATTTGGTTGGTATCAAGCATGACCCTGGCGGCCCGCGTGCACACGCTCGATGGTCGCCGGCTACTTCGATCCCCGATAACCGAGGAGTTCGCCGAGCTGGTTGATGCGGCGATCATCAGCGATCGCTGACAGCTGAATTGTGTTGTCGGCTCGCAGAACGGCGGGTACGGTCGGCCGTACACAAGGAAGGAGGTGGTCTGCGAAATTGATAGCTTCATGGACATGTGAGGTGGCTACGCGCTAGCTGCATAGGCTCGGAAGAGCTAGCGAATTTACGCGCGCTGGCGAATTCCCCGTAGCCACCCGGCCCCCGAGTTTCCCGGTCTGTCCAACCAGGAGCCTTGCTCGGGGGCCGCTCCATGTCATGGGCTGTTACTGGATGGCTTTCGCGGCGATCTGCTCGGCGATTTTGCCCGCCTGGCCGGGCGCGGCATCCGGGCCGCACACCAGCACGTCGATGACCGTAGCGGCTGCCGCATGCAGTACGTGGTGGCAGATCTTGCCGTTGTCTGACCGGGTGCGCTGTTGCGCGATCTTCGGCACGGTCCCGCCGACCTCCGCGAACGCCCAATCAAAGCTGTGGCCATTGAGGCTCTCCGTCACCGTTTTTCCGGCGCACGCCTTCCACTTGTCCGCGGACGCCTGGACGAAAGCGCTGGCCTTGTCGGGCGACGAGAATTCCGCGACGGACTCGATAATCCGGTGCGGCGGGTCCTGTCCGGCCGTGTGCACAACCAGGCCGCTCACCGCTTTGAACCCGCTGGCGCCCTGGTACGCCGCCGCTATCGCGGGCTCGTAGCTGCCGGCGCACTCCGGGTCGGACAGCGTCCACTTGGGACTACGCAGCTGACCGACTTTTTCGCCGGCCACCACGTTCGGGTCACCCACAATTGTGCCGACTTCCGGCGCACCGATCAGATAGGAATCCAGCTTCGCCGAGTTCGGAGACGAATTCGCTGCCGTCGGAGCTGAATTCGAGTTGCCCGCCCTCGGAGCCGGCTTGGTCTTGCCGCCCTGAGTGGTCAGCACCACGACGATCGCGATAGCGGCGATGACCGCCACCGCGGCACCGCCGATGATGAACAGCCGCTTGTTGGATCCGCCGCCCGTCGCACCGCCGCCGACCGCGGTCGGGACAGTGGCCGCGGCGGGTTGTGTTGCGGTGGTCGACCCCGCTGCAGCGGCCGCCGGGGCCTGGGCCTTGGCGGCAGGGGCCGCCGGCGAACCGTCTTTGGTCTCGATTTCGGCCAGTACGTTGTCGATTTCGCTTCGGGTGCGGTACGTGACGTCGTGGCGCAGGCGCAGCATGCGCAGAAGTTGCGCGATGTCGCCGCGAGCGCTGGGATCGTCGCCGTCCTCATCGAACCCGGACCTCAGCTCGACCAGAAGCTGGAGCTGCTGCTGCGGGCTGAGTTCTTTTTCGGCCATCTGGTTGCCCAGCCGCGTGATGTAGCCGAACGGCACCGCAGGCTCGTCGGGCAACGGGTCGGGCAACGGCACGGGCTTGCTGCGCAGCGCGTGCACCGCGGTGACCAACTGAATGCCGGCATCAACCGTCGGTTCCCGGTAGTCGATAATCTGCAATGCGGCAAGGGGATTCACGCGCATGCTGTCGACGTCACCGATCCGAACGGGAAGGATCGGACGGCCTAGCGCCTGGGCGTAGCGCAACTCCGCTTGACTCGGCTTGGACTGCAGCCAGTTGCTCGACAGCGCGACGATGAAGACCTCACAGTCGCGGATTTGCTCGAGGATCTTGGCCCACCAGGAGTCGCCACCGCCGAGCTCTTGGTCGAACCACACCTGGTTTTGTCCCCGCCGAAGGGCGTTGGTCAGGGCGTCGACCGTTGACCGATCTTGGCTCGAGTAGCTGATAAACAGCGCCATCGCAGTCTCCTAGGGTGAAGCGGCGAACCAACTGGGGCGAAAGCCTGCCTGCGCGCCCCGTACGCACATGCGCCGATACCGTATCAGTGCTGGGGCCCTTCAGGATGCGCAAATTTTCAGCGCAATTTTGGGTCGACATACGCGAGCGGCTACCCGTCGTCGCCGTCGTGAGTATGGGCTTCTTCGGGCGGGCGGAATTCGGCGTAGCGCCGCGCGAACTCATCACTGGGAACTGGCCATTGCTCACCGCTGGCTCCCCGCACCACCCAGTCGCCCTCCGCGGCGGCCGTGGGGCCCTCCAGGGTGTTGACGGTCTCGCCCGGATTGGCCGGGCGAGCTTGAACCCGTCCCCTGCGCTGCCACTGCCCGTCGCCTGCCGGCTCGTAGGTGTCCCGGAAGATATCGTCGCGGACCGACCAGACCTTTCCGTCCTCTTGGATCGCCCAGTCGCCGGCGTCGGCGCGCATGGTGTGTCCCGAGTCCGACGTCCATGTCCATGGGGTGCTTCGTTGTTCGGCGGCGACCGTCCCCACCCGGGTGAAGGACTGCCACAGCGGACGCGACCGGAAGCCCAGCTGGCGCAGGCTCCACAGCGTGCCCGCCAAACTTCGCACCGCGGCATTGAGCAGATCCGGGTCGCTTTCCACCACTGGCCAATCGACGAGCTTGTTGTGGATCTTGCGTGAGTCGTCGCGCGGCGAACCGTATTTCCAGCCGTTGTGGCGGTAGTAGCGGCACCAGTCCTCGTGCTCAGCTTGGGCCATGCGCAGCGCGGAGTCGTGGTCGAAACCCATCAGAGCCAGCTGCTCCAACGGCGCCAACGCCGCCATTTCGCTGCCGGACAGCTGGGCGGGCGGGCTGCCCCAGGTATTCCAGGTATGTCCCGCGATCTGTTCCACCATCCACAACGCGTTGCGGACCTGGCGGCGGTTGGACCCGCGGTAGAACTCGTTGAGCTCGGTCCACGGCATCGCGGCCGGAGACGGTGGGCCTTCCGGGTCGATCGTCGAGATATAGCGTTCGTGGATCAGCCGTGCCGCGCGCTCCCATGCGTCCCGAACCTGGCCTTCTTGGGTGTCGAGCACCAGCGAGTAGGACTGCAGTCGTCCGACGACCTGGATCGAGTCGTCGGTGATGCTGGTGTTGAGATCCGAGGCGTAGATCGGCATGTCGGGGAAACGGGCGGCCAGCCTGGAGGCGGTTGTTTCGGCATGGGCGTCCACGAAGATCACCGCGCTGGTTGCGGGGTCGACATCACCGATCAGCTTCAGCATGGTCGGGATCGTCGGCGCCTCCGCGACCGCATCGATAGTCGGCCCCTCAGACATGAATCCGGCTTGCTGACGGTGGAATTCGTGATCCCGCAGGTAATCTTCGGCATCTCTTTCGACCAGGGTCAGCGCGGGCAACGCCACCGCGCCGGGCGGAGTGTAGAAGTCGCGTTCCAAAGCGCGTTGGGTCAGGTCCGCGCATAGCGCCAGGGTCAATTGTGAAGTGCCGCAGACGAATACGCGCTTCGTGCGCCCCGTCGCGACGACGCTGTCGAGGAGCCGGCCCGCGGTCACCTCGTATTTGCCGACAACGTCGGCCGCCCACCGGGTGTCCGATCCGCCGAACTGCTGGGCACGCCACGCCTGGGCCAGCCAGGGGTCGTCCATGCGCACGATGAGGGGCAACCGCTGCTTGTGGGCGATCTCGGCGAGCTGACGACTGATCAGGTCCAGCCACAACAGGTTGATCGCCGGGTCGGGTGCCATCAGGTAGAGCCGAGACAGGTGGCGCCACAGTCGAAGTGAGACCAGCGTCGATGGGGCGTTGAAGTCCACCAGCACCACCCGAGCGCCCTGCCGGCGGGCCCGCTGTACGCGGTCGTCGCTGGCGCCGGTGATCACGACCAGTGTGCTGCGCCGGTCCAGCGTGCGCGCGACGGCGCTGATCATCGATTGGGTGTCGCTGTCGACACCGACGATGGCGGTGACGGAGTCGGCCCAGTTGGCCCGGAGCCGGTCCACCTGGGCCCGAAACACCCCGACCACAACGCCGCCCAGTCCGGTGAAGATCGCCGACAGTGCTGCGATCCGGGCCAGCTCCAGGCCGACCGGGGTGGGGTTCGGGCAGGTGTGCCCGCTCACCGAGAAGTCGCCGGTGCCACCCTTGATCAGGCTGGCGGTCGCCATCAGCGGCGTGAAGAAGGCCGGATGGTTGGCGTCGTGACAACCCCAATACGAGCTGAGTCCCAGCACCGCACTCATCCCGATGAGGACGGCGATCACGGTGAACGACATGCCCACCACCCGGTGGCCGCTGTCCGACCGGAAGGTCACCACGCACACCGAGATCAGCACCGTCACCACGATCGCCAGCGTCGGCATCGATCCCGGCCGGCCGAACCACTGCAGCCAGGCTGGAAACGAGTCGTCGATAGAGGGGCGCAGTGCCAGCAGCGCCAGATACACGACGAGCAGCATGCCGACCGCGGTGATGGCCCATCGCAGGATGGGCGAGGGTGTCCTCGTGGGAGGCATCCGCCGATCTCCCTTCGCGCGGTCTCGGCTGTTCGGACGTCGAACAGTACACGCAAAAGATCGGCCCAAGGCAAGGGTTGTGCGCGAGGGCCGAATTACTCCCGGGTTGCCCGAGTTTTCAAGGCGGGCAACAGCAGCGGGCCGTTATCCGACGAATCGCGACAGCCGCGCGGACAGATGCGGGACCAGTCCGCCGTCGGCGTCTACTCGCTCTTCGACGTAGGCCAGGTCGCCGCCTTCGACGATGCCGTAGAGCCGCTTGGCGCCACCGACCAGCACACCGGAACGGGTACGGGCCAGGGCGTCGGTCGCCAGTTCCCATGACGACTGATTGCGTGGGCGCCCGTAAAACAATTCGACGTACCCGGACGAGTGGGCCAGCAACAGCTCGATAGCCTGCGATTCGCTGGGGTCGTCGGGGTCGGGGACGAACCGCCAGTAGCCGGTCTCGCGCAGGCCGGGTTCCTGGTAGTCGCCGGCGCTGTCGAGCCGCCAGGACCTGGCTTCCCAATTCAGGTAATCGCCGCCGTCGTGTGAGACCACGATCTGTTGGCCGAACCGGTAGTCACCGTCGGGGCCGCGGCCCTCGCCTTCGCCGCGCCACACGCCGACCAGCGGCAGCAGGGCCAGTAGCGCGTCGTTGAGGTTGGCGCCTTCGCGCAGGTTCGCTGTGTCGGCCGGAACGGGCAGATCGTCGAAGGCCGGGATATTGCGGGCTGCGGTGACCTTGGCGCGTTCGGCGGCGGCAGCCATCGCGCCGTCACCAGAGACTGCGGAACCGGCCGGTCCCTCAGGGTCGTCGTCGTACGTCACGACTCGTCAGTGATCAGTCGGTAGAGGGTGTACAACGCAAACCATGAGATGACCACGACCGCCGCGACCAGCAGAATCTCGAAGAAGAGCACCACGGTTGAAAGTCTATTCGCCCGACCTCGTCAACGACGCTTCCGGGGATCCAGGTCACAGCCGCACGCGGTCACGCGATCTTGACGTCCACTTCGTGGATGCCCGCGCCCGACGGCGCCACGACGGCGTCGCCGTTGCCGGCCTTGGACAGGGCGCGCAGTGTCCAGGATCCGGGTGCGGCGAAGAACCGGAAGTCGCCGGTGGCCGACGCGACCACCTCGGCCGTGAACTCGTCCGACGAGTCCAGCAGGCGGACGAACGCGCCACCGACGGCTTGGCCGTCGCTGTCGACGACGCGGCCGGTGATCACCGTTTCTTTTTCGAGGTCGACGCTGGCGGGCAACGTCTGTCCTTGCCTAGGTGCAGAGCACATATCAGCTTCCCAACTCGATCGGGGCGCCCACCAGGGAGCCGTATTCCGTCCAACTGCCGTCGTAGTTTTTGACGTTGTTATGCCCGAGTAATTCCTGCAGAACGAACCAGGTGTGCGACGAACGTTCCCCGATCCGGCAGTACGCAATCGTTTCCTTGGTGCCGTCCAGGCCGGCGTCGGCGTACAGCTTGGCCAACTCCTCGTCGGACTTGAAGGTGCCGTCCTCGTTGGCGGCCTTACTCCACGGCACGTTCAACGCTCCCGGAATGTGTCCGGGCCGCTGGCTTTGCTCCTGCGGCAGGTGCGCCGGTGCCAGGATCTTGCCGGAGAACTCATCGGGGGAGCGCACGTCGACGAGGTTCTTGGCGTTGATGGCGGCGATGACCTCGTCCCGGAATGCCCGGATCGTGTTGTCCGGTGCGGCCGCGGTGTAGGAGGTGGCCGGCCTGCTGACGGTGTCGGTGGACAGCGGGCGCCCGTCGAGCTCCCACTTCTTGCGACCACCGTCGAGCAGTTTGACCTTGTCGTGCCCGTACAGCTTGAAGTACCAGTAGGCGTATGCGGCGAACCAGTTGTTGTTGCCGCCGTAGAGGATCACGGTGTCGTCGTTGGCGATGCCGCGTTCGGACAGCAATTTCGAGAACTGCTGGGCATCGACGAAGTCTCGCTTGACCGCGTCTTGCAGATCGGTGCGCCAGTCGAGCCGCACTGCGCCGGCGATGTGGCCTCCGTCGTAGGCACTGGTGTCCTCATCGACCTCGACGAATACGACGTTCGCGGCGTCGAGATTATTCTCAGCCCACTCGGCGGAGACCAGGACGTCGGAACGTGCCATGGTTGGGGATCCTTTCGATTACTTGCGATGAACTTCGGTTACGCGGGACCGGCGGTCGGCCGTATGCGAACCACGAGGGGATACAGCTGGCAGCCCAGGCAGATGCCGAAGGCCGCATTCAGGAACGCCGCCACCAGCGCGAAAGCCGTTGCGATGACCCCCACCAGGGGCGCACCGACGGCGAATCCGGCGGTGCCGACGATCGCGAAGATCAGGCCGACCAATTGGGCGAACTTCAACGGCGGCACCGGTTCACGCTCTTTGACCGGGCCCAGCCGGGGTGCCACGAGGGTGGCGAACAGCCGGCCATAGGGATGCCGGCGTGGACCGGCGAGGGCGCCGATCGCGAAGACCACGGCCTGCAGACCCAGAATGATCGCGGCCGCCAGCGGGCTTATCGCCGACACGATCAGCGTCACGACAAGGACCGCGGTCGTGACCCAAGCAGCGAATCGGGGTCCACGAACGTCGACGCGGTCCAGCTCGGCGCTGGTATTAGTGCTTGACACGAACAACTCCTATTTGCCTGTCGCACGGAAAAAGGGGGAGGCATACCACGGGGGGCTTCCGGGCTGCTCCGAGTGCTGCGCGGGCGGGCGCGGCTACTCAGCAGCTACAGCAACAGCGACAACAACAACCCGCGATGCGGCACAGATCGACTGCGCGGCGCTTGGTGAGCATGGGCTCCATGCGGGATGACACGTCGGTCAGCTTACCCAATGACATCGCGATCAAGCCAACAGCGGTTCGAGGGCAGACCGCAGGTCGGCGGCCTTCGGGACACCCGATGCGCGGTAACGCTGCCGCCCGTCGACATCGAAAATCAGGGTGGTCGGCAGCGATAGCACCGAAAACCGGCGTGCGGCGCCCGGGTTGGCGTCGATATCGACTTCAACATGGGCCACGTCACCCATGTTGTCGCATACCTGGTCGACCACCCGGCGTACGCGATCGCAGGGTCCGCACCACGGGGCGCTGAAATGCACGACGGTGGGCCCGCTACTGGACAGGCCCAGGTCAGCGGTGTCGGCGCCGGCTCCAGGGCCCGGGTCGGAAGCAACTTCTTTGATGTTTCCGGAGCGCCGGGTCAGGAACCAGCCAACGATTGCCGCCAGCGCAAGCGCCGCCACGAGGGCTACCACGGCAGTGGTCATTGGCGCCGCTCCTCCCCATTGCTTGGCGCTGCATCGTCCACAGCGCGGGTCATGATTGCTTAAACCCCTCGAGGGTGACGGTTACTCCCGTGCTGATGCCCTCGATGATGATGTCCGAGCCGCGGGCCCCGACGGTGTGCGGCGGCACGCCGAACGGAAGTCGCTGATTGGGCAGCCTGGCAGTGAAGGCCTCAAGCACGGCTTCGCGCTTGTCGTCCGGAACGGTTTGATTGGCGGTATCCGGTCCGGTGAGGACGCCGGTCGGGGTGAACACCAGTGTCGCTTGGTCGTCGGGGGCGATCGAAATGTCCATCGAGACGCTCACCCGGTGGTCGAAGTTGGCCGATTTAGGGGTGCCGCTGAACACCAGTCCGTGGTTGCCGGAAATCCCCGATTCGGTGGTACCGCCGGTGGCGTCGTTGGTCTCGGCGGGTGGTGCCTCCACCATCAGGTCGCCCATGCCCAGGTATCGGCCCAGGTGCGTCGAGTCGATGATGATGCGGCTCTCCAGTTTCCCTACCGGTAGCTTCGCATCGGGTCTGATCAGCCACGAGGCGTCGGTCAGGTCGATCGAGTGCATAGTGGCCTCGAGGGTGGCCTTGCCGGTCATCGCGTGCTCGGTGCCGTTGGCCTTGATCTCCAGCTCGTTGTAATGGTCACGCATCGCCTGCGGAATGAAGGGGAAGGCCAGGATCGCCACAAAGGGGTCTGACCCGAGATTTGCCGCCTTGCGGACGGCGCACGAGAGCCGGTATTCGGCGTAGATGCTGGCGCCGTAGTCCACGCCGACCGCGCCGATGACGATCACCGCCACGGCGCCCATCGTCGCGATCACAGTGATCAGAACCCTGCGCATCCGCATATTGTGGCGCAGTTCGTCGCGGCGCGTGGCGGGGGATTCCGGTCCGGACTACCTCGTGGCGGGGCTCACAGTACTTCGCAACGCCACGCACAAAGACCTGGTAGCACGTTATCGTTACATGACCTGGCCACTAACGCCGCGTGGCTTGATGAATCTGGGAGATGCCTTTCCCACGAGCTGGAGGGGCTTGTTGGAGCTACTACTACTGACCTCGGAGCTGCATCCGGACCCGGTCCTGCCGTCGTTGTCGTTGCTCCCCCATACCGTGCGGACGGCGCCGCCCGAACCATCCTCACTGCTGGAGGCGGGTACCGCGGACGCGGTGCTGGTGGATGCGCGCACCGATCTGTCGGCGGCGCGTGGGCTTTGTCGCTTACTCAGTACGGCCGGCCGGTCGGTCCCGGTCGTGGCGATCGTGGCCGAAGGCGGCCTGGTGGCAGTCAGTGCCGACTGGGGGCTGGACGAGATCCTGTTGCCGGGCACCGGGCCCGCAGAGGTCGACGCCCGGATACGGCTGGTGGTGGGCCGCCGCGGCGGGCTGGCCGACCAGGAAAGCGCCGGCAAGGTCAGCCTCGGGGAGCTGGTGATCGACGAAGGCACCTACACCGCGCGGCTGCGGGGCCGCCCGCTTGACCTCACTTACAAAGAGTTCGAGCTGCTGAAATATCTCGCCCAGCATGCCGGCCGGGTGTTCACCCGCGCCCAGCTGCTGCACGAGGTATGGGGCTACGACTTCTTCGGTGGCACCCGGACGGTCGATGTGCACGTTCGTCGGTTGCGGGCCAAACTCGGCCCCGAGTACGAGGCACTGATCGGCACGGTACGCAACGTAGGTTACAAGGCCGTCCGGCCGGCGCGCGGACGAGCGCCGATCGCCACGCCCGACGACGCCGAACACGACGAGCCCGAGTCTGAGAATCTGCAAGAGCCGCTGGCTGACCCGCTACACAGTCAGTGACCGCGCCTGACTGGCGCCATGCACTGACCCCCGAAGAGCAGCAGGGGGTGCGTGAACTGGTCGCGGCGGCAACCGAATTCGATGGAGTGGCACCCGTCGGTGAGCAAATTCTGCGGGAACTCGGGCACGACCGCACCGATCATCTGCTGGTCACGGACGCCGTGAACAACACCATCGAGGGCTACCTCAATCTCAATCCGCCGCACGACGACGGGGCCCCAATGGCCGAACTGGTGGTGCATCCGCAGGCCCGCCGGCGCGGCATCGGCACGGCGATGGGACGTGCGGCGATCGTCAAAACCGATGGAAATAACCGGTTCTGGGCGCACGGCACGCTGGAGCCGGCCCGGGCGACCGCG
Source organism: Mycobacterium sp. Dal123C01 (assembly GCF_052566995.1). Classification (NCBI taxonomy): domain Bacteria; kingdom Bacillati; phylum Actinomycetota; class Actinomycetes; order Mycobacteriales; family Mycobacteriaceae; genus Mycobacterium; species Mycobacterium sp. Dal123C01. Next base: position 2,040,189 of record NZ_CP199580.1, read on the forward strand.
TCCGCGCTTGGTTTGGTCCCGGTACGTGAACTCGTCCAGATGCGGCTCTCGCTTCGCGAGGTCCCCGACCCGGTAAGCCCGATTCCCGGCGTTCAGGTCGAGACCTACCGGGGCGCCGACGATGATGCCGAGCTGCTGCGGGTCAACAACGCGGCGTTCGCCGACCATCCCGAGCAGGGCGGGTGGACCGCGGTCGACCTGGCGGAGCGGCGCAGCGAACCGTGGTTTGACCCCGAGGGGTTGTTTTTGGCGTGGGGTGCCTCCGAGAGCGACGAAGCGGGCCGGCTCCTGGGCTTCCACTGGACCAAAGTGCACCTCGATCAACCGCGCCTGGGCGAGGTGTACGTGCTTGGTGTCGACCCGTCGGCGCAGGGCCGCGGGCTGGGGCAGATGTTGACGGCCATCGGGGTCGAGTCGCTGGCTCGACGCCTGTCCGAGCCGGAAAATCCGGGTGGCCCCGCAGCCGAAGTCACCGTGCTGCTCTACGTCGAGTCGGACAACGTCGCCGCGGTGCGGACCTACCAGCGCCAGGGGTTCACCACCCATAGCGTCGACACCGCCTACGCTCCGGCGCCCACCGCCGGCTGAGGCGAAAGTGCAGGCAGACGGTGGCGTGGCAGCCGATAATTCACCGCACGTTCACTAATTAGGTCCTCGTGAAAAGGCCTCAGCGCATAGTTTCGAGCGGCGGCAGCATGCGTCGAAACTGCGTCAGAAAGCGAGATCGGTGAGGCTTCACCCCGTGGGCAAGACGCTCGCGGCTGCGGTGTTGGCAATGACGATGATTGGTGGGGGGTTGACTGCCTGCGGCAGCGACGACAATCACCGCGAGCCTGCGTCGGGGGCCAGCTTGGGACCCGCCGGCACGGCAACCTGTAGCGGCAAAGGTGAACTGACTGCCGAGGGATCGACCGCTCAACAGAACGCGATGGCAGTGTTCAGCCACGTCTGGGGCCAGTACTGCCCGCGCAAGTCCGTGTCGTACAACCCGACCGGGTCGGGTGCGGGCCGCGAGCAATTCATCGCCGGCCATGTCGACTTCGCGGGATCGGACTCTCCGCTGATCGCCGACCAGATCGGGCCCGCGACCAAACGCTGCAATGGAAACCCCGCGTGGGACCTGCCGCTGGTGTTCGGGCCGGTCGCGTTGGTGTACAACCTGCCGGGGATCACGACGTTGACCGTCAACAGCGATGTGCTGGCCAGGATTTTGAGCGGCAGGATCGCTGCCTGGAATGACCCGATCCTGGCGGCACTGAATCCGGGTATAGCCATGCCCGACACCAAGATCACGCCGATCTACCGGGTGGACTCGTCGGGGACCACCGACAACCTGCAGAAGTACCTGACGGCCGCCGCCCCCGAGAGCTGGTCCAGAGGAGTCGGCACCGAATTTCAGGGCGGTGTCGGTGAAGGGGCGGCGAAGTCGTCCGGTGTCGTCCAGGCGGTACGGACCATCCGCGGCGCCATCGGATATGTCGAGAAGGGCTTCGCCGACCAGGCGGGCCTTCCCTACGCGCGGATCGACACGGGCAACGGTGTGGTCCCGCTGACCAGTGAGACGGCCGGCAACGCCATCAACGCGGCCACCTTCGTGGCGCGTGGCAACGACCTGGTGCTCAATCTGAACTCGCTGTACGGCACCCAGCAGCCGGGTGCCTACCCGTTGGTGCTGGCCACCTACGAGATCGTCTGCTCGAAGGGCTACGACGCGGCAACGTCCGAAGCAATCAAGTCCTTCCTGACCGTGGCCGCGAACACCGGTCAGGCCAACCTCGCGTCGGCCGGCTATACCCCGTTGCCCGATAGGGTCAGGGAGCGACTGACCACCGCGATCAATGCAATGCAGTAGCCCTTGGGTTTCGAGAGCGACAGCAGAACCAGCAGTGACGGATTCACAGTGACGACGCCAGATCCAGCCCAGGGGGGTTCGGGTGCGGTCGTTGCCGCGCGCTTTACGCGGGCGCCGGTGGTACCCATCCGCCCATGGAAGGGTGCTCAACCCCGCTTCGGGGACCGGATATTTCGCTGGTTCGCGGAGGCTTCGGGGGTCCTGATCGCCATCGTGGTGATTGCGATCGGCGGGTTCTTGCTGTTGCGTGCGATACCGGCGTTGAAGCGCAACCAAGAGGACTTCTTCACCTACCGCGGCAACTGGGTCACCACCAACACGTCGGCGATGCACTTCGGCATCCTTGACCTGCTGCAGGTGACCGTGTTCATCTCGGTCTTCGCGTTGATCCTGGCCATGCCGGTCGCTCTGGGTGTCGCCATCTTCCTCACCCAGTACGCGCCACGTCGGCTCGCCGGGCCGCTGGCCTACACGGTCGACCTGCTGGCCGCGATTCCCTCGATCATCTACGGCGTGTGGGGTCTGTATGTACTCGCACCGCAACTGCGACCCGTCGCGACCTGGCTGAATCAGTCTCTGGGGTGGTGCTTCTTGTTCGCCGATGGCAGCGCCTCGGCGGCCGGCGGGGGCACCGTCTTCACCGGCGGCATCGTGCTGGCGGTGATGATCCTGCCGATCATCACCGCGGTCACCCGCGAAGTTTTCATGCAGACACCGCACGACCAGATCGAGGCCGCGCTGGCGCTCGGCGCCACCCGCTGGGAGGTGGTCAAGACAACGGTGTTGCCGTTCGGTCGGTCCGGGTACGTCAGCGGCGCGATGCTGGGTTTGGGCCGTGCCCTGGGTGAGACGGTCGCGCTGCTGATTATTTTGCGCGGCACTCAAAAGGCCTTCGGTTGGTCGCTATTCGACGGTGGCTCGACCTTCGCGACCAAGATCGCAGCCACCGCATGGGAATTCAATGACCGGTACAAGGCCGGTGCCTATATCGCCGCGGGACTGGTGCTTTTCCTGTTGACCTTTGTGGTCGATGCCGTGGCGCGTGGTGCGGTCGCCGGGACCCGAAGGGGCAGGCGATGACCTCGATCTTTGACCGGCCTCTGAAGGCGCGCACGTTGTCCGGACTCGGCCGGCGTCGTTGGTTCGCGAACATCGTTGCAACCGTGTTGGTCTCGCTGTCGATGGTGATCGCGCTGGCCCCATTGCTGTGGGTGCTGTGCGCGGTGATCGCCAAGGGGTTCAAGGTGATCGCGTCGTCGGCGTGGTGGACGCATTCACAAGCGGGTATGACGCCTTTTCTGGCTGGGGGCGGCGCATACCACGCGGTCATCGGTACCCTTTTGCAGGGATTGGTGTCCGCCACGATTTCCATCCCGATTGGTGTCATGCTCGCGGTCTATCTAGTTGAGTACGGGGGCGGTACCAGACTTGGCAGACTGGCGACCTTCATGGTGGACATCCTGTCCGGTGTGCCCTCGATCGTGGCGGCATTGTTCATCTACGCGTTGTGTGTGGCGACGCTGGGCTTTCCCCGTTCGGGGTTCGCAGTGGCGTTGGCGTTGGTGCTGTTGATGCTGCCGGTGATTGAGCGCACGACCGAGGAGATGCTGCGGATCGTCCCGGTAGATCTCCGCGAGGCCAGCTATGCGTTAGGGGTACCGAAGTGGAAAACCATTGCGAAGGTGGTGATTCCGACAGGGTTGTCGGGCATCATCACGGGGATCATGTTGGCGGTGGCCAGAGTGATGGGTGAGACGGCCCCGCTGCTGATCTTGGTCGGTTATTCGCAGGCCATGAACTTCGACATCTTCAAGGGGTTCATGGGGACGCTGCCTGGCATGATGTTCAACCAGACAGCGGCTGGCGCGGGCGTCAACCCGGTTCCCACGGATCGGCTGTGGGGAGCCGGGTTGACACTGATTTTGATGATCGCGGTGATCAACGTCGGAGCCAGAGTGGTCTCCATGATGTTTGCTCCCAAGAAGTCGTAGGGCGGAGTGCTGGGTGGCCAAGCGATTGGACTTGAAAGACGTCAACATCTTCTACGGATCGTTTCAGGCGGTCGCTGATGTGACGCTGTCGATTCTCCCCCGGAGCGTGACGGCGTTCATCGGAGCGTCCGGCTGCGGCAAGACGACCGTGCTGCGAACACTGAACCGGATGCATGAGGTCATCCCCGGTGCCCGGGTCGACGGCACCGTGTTGCTCGACGATGAAAACATCTACGCCCAGGGTATCGACCCGGTTGGTGTGCGCCGGGCGATCGGAATGGTGTTCCAGCGGCCAAATCCGTTCCCCGCCATGTCTATTCGTGACAATGTGGTGGCGGGCCTGAAGCTGCAGGGGGTGCGCAATCGCAGGTTGCTCGACGACGTCGCCGAGCACTCGCTGCGCGGCGCCAATCTGTGGGATGAGGTCAAGGATCGGCTGAACAGGCCCGGCGGCGGTCTGTCCGGCGGGCAGCAGCAGCGGTTGTGCATCGCGCGGGCGATCGCCGTGCAACCCGATGTGTTGCTGATGGACGAGCCGTGCTCCGCGCTTGACCCGATCTCGACGATGGCGATCGAGGAACTGATCAGTGAGCTGAAGCAGGACTACACCATCGTCATCGTCACGCATAACATGCAGCAGGCCGCCCGCGTCAGCGATCACACGGCGTTTTTCAACCTGGAAGCAGCGGGAAGGCCCGGCCGGCTCATCGAGATCGATGACACCGAGAAGATCTTTTCCAATCCCTCCCAGAAGGCCACCGAGGACTACATCTCCGGCCGCTTCGGCTAGGGCTTACGGCGTCGGAGGCGCCGTGTCGTCTTCGGGCAATTTGCCCGTCGCCTGGAAAATGACGCGCCTGGCCACCTCGACCGCGTGGTCGGCGAAGCGTTCGTAGAAACGGCCCAGCAACGTCACGTCGACGGCGGCCGCCACACCATGCCTCCATTCCCGGTCCATCAGAACCGAGAACAAGTGCCGGTGCAGATCGTCCATCGCGTCGTCTTCTTCGCGTATCCGGGCCGCTTTCTCCGGGTCGCGGGACAACACCACCTCTTGTGCGCTGTTGCCCAATTCGACGGCGACTCTGCCCATCTCGGCGAAGTACCCATTGACCTCTTCAGGCAATGCGTGCTGCGGATGGCGTCGGCGGGCAATCTTTGCGACGTGCAGTGCCAGTGCGCCCATCCGGTCGATATCGGCCACCATCTGGATGGCACTCACAATGGACCGCAGGTCGCCGGCCACCGGTGCCTGCAGCGCCAGCAGCACGAACGCGCTCTCCTCGGCGCGAGCGCTCGAATTCGCGATCTCTTCGTGGCCCGAGATCACCTGTTCAGCAAGAACCAGGTCGGCCTGCAGGAGTGCCTGGGTTGCCCGCTCCATGGCCGCCCCCGCTAACCCGCACATCTCGCCAAGCCGCTCGGATAAATCCGAGAGCTGCTCATGGTAGGCGGTCCGCATGCCGCCAAGCCTACTTACTCGGCGTCGAAAACGGCGGCCTACCGGGTCGAAAGACGGTTATTCACAGGTGGTATCGGCGGCGTTAGTCACCGTCAGGTCATCCGGGAGTTTGGTTGGCGTGCTACCCGGGCTGCGGTCGATCTGGACGCTGACCGACGAGCCGCTGGGCACGGGAGGGGAAACCGACTTGAAGTCAGGACCGAGCACCACCTGAACGACCTGCCCGTAGCCGGAAACCCGGGAAACCTTCGAATTGGCGAACGCCGATGCCACCGTCGCGGCCGCTTGCTCGTTGCCGGCGGAGAAGAAGACGGTCGTCGCGTTCACCGAACTTGGGAAGTCATCGGGCGACATGACGTTGAACCCGCTCCGCTTGAGCTGGGTGGTCGCGGTTGCGGCAAGACCACTCTGGGCGGTCGCGTTGGAGACTCGCACGGTGACTTCGTCGGGCGAGGTCGTCGTCACCTGCTCACGCCGAGCCTCGGGGGCCGCACTCGGCGGCGGTGTTTTCTTGGTGCTGGGTGCACTTGTCGGCCCCGAGGTTGGGGTCGTTCCCAGGCTCTGCGCGTTCTGATCGTTTTCCTCAGGCAGCGGATCGTCGTTGATGATCGCGTTGAAAAGCGCCTTGGTGTCGGCCGCGCGCGGCGGTTCGTCACCGTTCTGGTCCGTCACGCCGGTGGGCACCGTGACGAACGTGAAGTGCCCGGCAGCCATGCCCTGCAGCGACTGGCCCAGCTGAACAAGGTCTTTGGTTTGGACGTTGTCCACGTAGCTGTTGCTGATGAACATGTTGACGACGTTGTTGAGCTTGTTGAGGTCGGTCAACGTGTCCTCGGAGATCAGCGAACGCAGCAGGGACGACAAGAACAACTGCTGGCGTTTGATACGGCCGTAGTCGCCGTTGAATTCGGTGGTGACCTGGCGGGCGCGCACGTAGTTCAGCGCCGTCGGGCCGTCAATGAGCTGGCGTCCGGAATGGTCCAGGACGGTACCGAGCTCGTAGTCGTGCAGTGGTGTCTTGCTACAGACCTCGACACCGCCGAGTGCCTCGACCATGTTCGCGAACCCGGAGAAGTCGACGGCGATGAACCGGTTGATGCTCAAACCGGACAGTTTTTGGATTTCCTTGACCAGACATTTCGGACCGCCGAAGGAGAACGCCGAGTTCAATTTGGTCTCGGTGTAGATCATCTTGGAACCCCAGGTCTTTGTCTTCTCGTCGTAGAGGGGTCCGTACTTTCCGGTATCGGGGTTCCAGGCTTCGCACTGCATCGGGGTGATCGCCAGGTCACGGGGGAAAGAGACCGCCACCACGCGTTTGCGGTTCGCCGGGATGTTGACCAGCATCACGGTGTCCGACCGTGCGCCGCCGGCGTCCTCGGTGTCGCCCGCGCCCATGTTGGCGTTCGCGCCGGAGCGCGAGTCCATGCCAACGATCAGGAAGTCTTCATCGCCGTACTGCCCGTTGGGGTCGACGATGTCACCGGAGTTCCGGTCGAGTGCGCTAATGGTGTTGAGCCGGTTGTTCTTCGACGCGCTCCACTGCCACGCGCTGCCGGTCAGGACCAGCGCCAGCACGGCAAACAGCGCCGCCATCGAACGCCCGGCGAGCAGTATCGGCCTGCGGCGGGACACGTGTGTCGGCGACGGGATGTCGGCGGATTCGGGTCGGCCGATCCGCTTCGGCTTGGTCGGGCGTGACGCGGTCGGTACCGCGGTCCGGTCGGGCTCGGGCTCGTCGCCGCTCGGGTAGTTCGTGACCTCGAGGTCGGGAATTTCCGAGGCGATGTCGAGCGAGTAGGCCGGAATATCGATGACCTGGGTGTCCTGCTGGTCGACGAACACATCCGGATCGGGGGGTTCGTCGTCGAGGTCGGCGCGGTGGTGACGGGTGCCGGTGGTGTTGGCGCCGACTTTGGCGATCAGGTCGGCGACGCTGAGCGCTCCCGAGGCATGACTACCGGCCTTTTCCGCACTGCGTGCCGGCAACTCGGCGGCCTCGACTGCGGCGTCCGCGTGAGTCTCGGTGGGCGGCTCAACCTGCCATCGGTGGATGCGGTCATCGGCGGGCGGCTCGGTGAACCGCTCCCACGGCGCGGCGCCGAACGAGGCTGGTTGGCGGTCGTGGGAGCCGCGGCGAGAGCCAAGAGTGGCGTCTACCTCGCCGTCACTCATGTTCTACTCGCCTCCGAAGCTCTGATGCCGCCGTCAGTGATGTCCGTGCGCCAAATCACCGCAGTGCCGCGCTAACAGCGCCGCAACTTCGCTACCCGCAGCCCCTGTGCAGCGGGGTAAACAAACCGCCGCCCAAGCGCAATCCAGCAAGGTCCACATCGTACTGACTTATCGTCCCGGGCGCGATTTCGAGCGGGGTTCGGCTCAGCCGCCGGAATGCATGACGTCGGCTCCCGCCGGCACCGTGCAGTCGTCGGGGTCGTTCAGCCAGCCTTCGGGCAGGGCGACGCGGGCAGGGGAACCTTGCCGGCCTCGCGGCCCGGTCGCCGCCTCCGGAAAGGGGACGCTCCCATCCAGCCGGTCCAGCAGCGTGTCGAGTTCGTCGAGGGTAGTGACCAGGGCCAGTGCTCGCCGCAACTCGGAGCCCGCCGGGAAGCCATGCAGATACCAGGCGACGTGCTTGCGGATGTCGCGCATGCCCTTGTCCTCACCGAAATGCGCGGTGAGCAACTCGCCGTGCCGGCGCACGATGTCGGCGACCTCGCCGAGCGTCGGCGGGGTGGGGGCCGGACTACCGGTGAATGCGGCCGACAGTTCGGCGAACAGCCAGGGCCGGCCCAGGCATCCGCGGCCGATCACGACGCCATCGCAGCCGGTACTGGCCATCATGGTCAACGCATCGCTGGCATCGTAGATGTCGCCATTGCCGAGCACCGGAATCGTTTGCACCTGCTGTTTGAGTTGGGCGATCTGTTCCCAATCGGCGGTGCCGGAGTAGCGCTGAGCCGCCGTCCGGGCGTGCAGCGCGACCGCTGCCGCGCCTTCGGCTTCGGCGATGCGGCCGGCGTCCAGGTGGGTGTGGTGCCCGTCGTCGATGCCAATGCGGAACTTGACCGTCACCGGGATGTCGGTGCCTTCGGTGGCGCGCACCGCCGCGGCCACGATCTGGCCGAACAGCCTGCGCTTGAACGGCAGCGCGGCACCGCCGCCGCGCTTGGTGACCTTGGGCACCGGGCAGCCGAAATTCATGTCGATGTGATCGGCCAGATCGTCGTCGACGATCATCTTGGCCGCCGCGTACGTCGTTGCCGGGTCGACGGTGTACAACTGCAGCGAGCGTGGCGACTCATCCGGCGAGAACGTCGTCATGTGCATGGTGACCGGATGCCGCTCGACGAGGGCACGCGCGGTCACCATCTCGCACACGTACAGGCCGCTGACCGTGCCGACTTTCGACTGCTCTAGTTCACGGCACAGCGTCCGGAATGCGACGTTCGTCACACCGGCCATCGGGGCCAGCACCACCGGGCTGGCTAGCGGGATCGGACCGATGCGCAATGCGGGCTACCGACGGCTCATTACCAGCTTGCCGGCAGTTTTGTGCAGCTCGAGTGCGGTGACCTTCTTGCCCGTACGGACTTCCCGGTCGAGTTGGCGCTGCTTGGACACCTCGAACTTGTCGCAAGCCATCTCGAGTTCCTGGATCAGCACGGCAAGGTCATCGCGCAACGCTTCTGCTTCACCGGTGAAGTCCTCGCGCTCGAAGATGCGCCACTTCTTCAGGACCGGCATGACGACCTCGTCGAGGTGGATGCGCGGATCGTAGACGCCCCCGACGGCGATGAACACGGCCTTGCGGCGGAACTCGGGCACCTGGAAGCCGGGCATCTGGAAGTTGCGCAGGATCTTGTGCAGCGCCTTCATCGCCTGATTGGGCGAGATCGCGAACCCGGCCTCGCTGACATCACGGTAGAAGATCATGTGCAGGTTCTCGTCGGCCGAGATCTTGCCCAGCAACTGGTCGGCGATCGTTTCGTCGCAGGCTTTACCCGTATTGCGGTGCGAAATTCGGGTCGCCAGCTCCTGGAACGTGACGTAGATGACCGAATCGAAGAGACTCGTGGCGAATATGTCGTCTCGAATCTGGTGGTTCTGGCCCGGGCTGAAGCCCCGGTTGACCACCTCGAGGCGCAGCTTCTCCAGTTCGACCGGGTCGACCGCGCGGGTCACCACCAGGTAGTCGCGCAGCGCGATCCCGTGCCGGTTCTCTTCGGCGGTCCACCGGTTGACCCACTGGCCCCAGGGGCCGTCCAGGCCGAAGTTCATCGCGATCTCGCGGTGATACGACGGCAGATTGTCTTCCGTCATCAGGTTCTGCACCATCGCCACCTGGGCGAGGTCGGAAAGCTTGCTCTCCTCCGGGTGCCATTCCTGGCCGCCGAGCGCATAGAAGTTCTTCCCGTCTGACCACGGTATGTAGTCGTGCGGGTTCCAGGACTTATGCATGCTCAGGTGTCGGTTCAGGTTCTTCTCGACGACGGGCTCAAGTTCGTGTAGTAGCTGCAGCTCGGTCAGCGTGCCGGACATGACACCCCCAGTTATCTGTGTCTATTGGTTGCATCAATATATCTGTGTCGGCCAGTAGCATCAAGTTCCCGCCCGTTCATGGCGGGTCACAACTCTGCGTCGGAATGCGGGCGCGGCCCGATGGTCGTAATGCGGGCGCCTCCCGCCGGACGCAATGTCGCTACTCGAATACCTCTTCGGGGGGCGGTACATACGGAGCCGCCGTGTTGAAAAGCATGTTGACGCAGTAATCGATGAACTGCTTGCGGCTGGCCCCAAGCTGTCTGTTCAGGTACGCGGTGAACAGACTTGTCAGGGCGCCGACCAGGCTGGTGGCGATCATTTTCTGCAGCACGGGATCGCCGATGCCCGACAGCTTGCGTTGCAGGAGATCGATGAAGTTGGGCATCCACTCAGCGCCCGACTGGGTCAGGATCGGCTCGACGGCCGGCGCCAAGAGCAGCACGCGCCCGCGCACCGGGTCGTCGACCATCAGCTCGACGAATTGTTCGACCGCATCCCGAGGGGTGTCCGACGACGTGAGGGTCGTCATCGCCCGCGCGCAGACATCGTCGTACACCGCGCGCACGAATTCGTCCCGGTCGGTGAAGCTCTCGTAGAAATATCGTTCGGTCAGCGCGGCCTTGCGGCAGACCGCACGGACCGTCAGGGCAGGCCCGCGCTCGCTGCCCAATAACTGCACGCCAGCGGCGATGAGGTTGTCGCGCCGAAGGGCGTGGCGACTTTCCAAGGGGACGCCTGACCAACGGCCCCGTCGTTGACCAGACTGCACATCGCTCCTAAGCTACAAAGTGACAACACACGTAGTCACAATTCGGCTAGCTACCAGGAAACCCACAGTGACCAAACATACGTCCGCAGCCCGTCCACTGACCAGCACCGAAGCTGGTTGCGGCGCGCCCACCGCCGGCGAGTCGGCAATTTCGCCTGATGGGCCCAATGGTGTCGCGGGTGGCTGTCCGGTGTCGCCGTCGGGATATCAGGCGCCACCGATCCCGGTCGGCCCGGATTCTTTGACGTGGCGCTACTTCGGGGATTGGCGCGGCATGTTGCAGGGTCCGTGGGCAGGCTCCATGCAGAACATGCACCCCCAGCTGGGCGCCGCGGTCATCGACCACTCGACTTTCTTCCGGGAACGCTGGCCCCGCCTGCTGCGGTCGCTGTACCCGATCGGCGGAGTGGTCTTCGACGGAGACCGCGCCCCGGTCACCGGCGCCGAGGTGCGCGACTATCACGTCGACATCAAGGGTGTTGACGAACAGGGTCGCCGTTACCACGCGCTGAACCCCGATGTCTTCTACTGGGCGCATGCCACCTTCTTCGTCGGGACTGTTCATGTGGCCGAACGGTTTTGCGGCGGCCTGACCGAGGCGCAGAAACGCCAATTGTTCGACGAACATGTCGGCTGGTACCGGATGTACGGGATGAGCATGCGGCCGGTACCGGCATCCTGGGAGGAATTCCAGGTCTACTGGGACCACATGTGCCGCAACGTGTTAGAGAACAACGAGGCGGCACGTGCCGTGCTGGATCTGACTGAGCTGCCCAAACCCCCGTACGCACGGGGCCTTCCGGACTGGTTGTGGGCGGCGCAACGCAAACTGCTGGCGCCGTTCTTCGTCTGGTTCACCGTCGGTCTCTACGATCCGCCGGTTCGCCACCTGATGGGCTACCAGTGGTCGCGCCGCGACGAATGGCTGCACCGGCGCCTCGGTAACTTCATTCGTCTCGTTTTCACCTGTGTGCCAACACGATTCCGTAAGCACCCTCGGGCCAGGGCCGGCTTGGATCGTGCCTCCGGACGGATCCCGGCCGACACGCCGCTGGTGCACACACCGGCGCGCAACCTGCCGCCGCTCGATGAGCGCGACAACCCGATGCACTACTGCCCCAAGGTTTCCTAGTTTAGGTAGTGCCCTGCGTGTTATGCGTGGGCGTGGCCGTGCGCGGTGTCATGGGTGTGCGGCTCGGTCACGGTCAACGCGTTGTCCGAAATATGTTGTGGTTAGCCGTCGTTCACGGCTTTGTCGATGCCGACGATTCGGCCACCACCTTCAGTCCAGTGCCGTCGCGGTGATGACGGGGAACTCCGGGTCCGGCGTGCTCGGCGTTGAAAACAGCGTCGATGACGAGTTGGCGGACGTGGTCGTTCTCCAGGCTGTAGAAGATCGTGGTGCCGTCTCGGCGGGTGCGCACCAGGCGTGCCATGCGCAGTTTCGCAAGGTGCTGGGACACCGACGGCGCCGGCTTGCCGACGTGCTCGGCAAGCTCGTTGACCGACATCTCGCGGTGCGTCAACGACCACAGCACCTGCACCCTGGTGGCGTCGGCCAGCATGCGGAAGACTTCGACCATCAAACTTGTTTGGTCGTCCGGCAACCGGGCTTCACTATTACCTGCATGCATACGCAGATAGTAGCTGGAACATCGCATCAGGCGCCGGTTTCAGCCGGGCGGGACGACCGTCGATTTGCGTTGTCCGCCGTTGCGTTCATGCCACAGCCGGTAGACGTCCACCGCGGCATCCTCGGGCTGGTATCGCATGGGCAGGCGCCGCTGGTCCCAGCTCTTCGCGAATTCGTCGTAAAACGTTGAGACTTCGAAGTATTTACGGTCGTCGAGGTAGTACTGCTCGTAGGACTCGCGGGTGATCAAGAAGACGACTTCCTTGGGGGAGCAGTAGTACAGCGAACCCAGGCACATCGGGCACGGGTTGGCCATCACGTAGATGGTGGCGTCGACCAGGTGCTCGGTGCCCAGCTTCATGCACGCCTCCCGGATCGCGAGGATCTCGGCGTGGGCGGTTGGGTCGTTGGTCTGGGCGACCTTATTGGTGCTCTCAGCGAGGACTTCGCCGTCTTGGACGATCACCGTCGCGAACGGACGGCCGCCCTCGGCGACGTTGTGACGGGCCAGGTCGATCGTCCGTTGGGCAAAGTCAGTCACGGGTCCTCCGGCGCGCAAAGACGGGGGTCAGATAACTCGGAGCGTAGTCCCGGCAGGTCCCGGCGCCGCCGCTGTGGTAATAACTAGCTTATCTAAATTTGTTTGGGTTTACGGAGTAGGGAGCACCATGGCGCGCACCGATAGCGATCGCTGGGATCTCGCGACGAGTGTCGGGGCCACGGCAACGATGGTCGCCGCCCAGCGGGCGCTGTCCAGCGACGAGAAGTTGATTGACGATCCCTATGCCGCGCCGTTGGTGCGCGCCGTCGGGATCGATGTGTACGTCCGGTTGGTCAACGGGGAGATTCCGGTTGGCGAGGATTCCGAATTCGATCCACGGCGAATGGCCGTGGGGATGGCCTGTCGCACCAGGTTCTACGACCAGTTCTTTCTCGGAGCCGCACAAAGCGGCGTTGCCCAGGCGGTGATTCTTGCCTCGGGTCTCGACGCACGTGCTTACCGCTTGCCGTGGCCGGCGCGCACCGTCGTCTACGAGGTCGACATGCCCGAGGTGATCGAGTTCAAGACCCTGACCCTGCGCGAACTCGGTGCCGAGCCGACCGCCGAGCGGCGCACCGTCGCTGTCGATCTGCGCGACGATTGGGCCACCGCACTGCAGGCCGCGGGATTCGACCCGAAGGCTCCCTCGGTGTGGAGCGCGGAGGGCTTGCTGGTGTACCTGCCGGACGATGCGCAGGACGCGCTGTTCGACAACATCACCGCGCTAAGCGCCCCGGGCAGCCGGCTGGCGTTCGAATTCGTGCCTGACACAGCAATTTTCGCGGATCCGCGATGGCGCGCACACCACGACCGAATGAGCGAGTTCGGGTTCGAAGTCGATTTCAACGATCTCGTCTATCATGGCCAGCGCAGCCACATCGTCGACTACCTCAAGCAGCGCGGCTGGGCAGTGTCGTCGCACACGGTCAAGGAACTGCACGAGGCCAACGGGTTTGCCTATCCCGACGACGAGGTCGCGGAAGCCTTCGCCGATGTGACCTACAGCAGCGCGGTACTGACGCGATAACACCGAATGGTGTGGCGGGCCTTAGCGAAGCAGGCCATCCCGCAGGCGGCTGGTGAGCAGTTCCGAAAACACCGCACGAGCCGGTTCATCAAGGTTGTGAAAAGTCCCACGAACCGCATCCCGGTTGTATTCGGGAATTGACGCGACCGGGATCCAGAAGCTGTCGATGTCCAACTGAAAGAACGGTCCGGGCTCAACCGGCATCGTCCGGCGCAGGTAGTAGTTGGGATCGAGCACCTGGCCCATGCCTGGCCCGTAGCGCACGATCATCGATTTGCCTGGCTGCTGCTCGCGGTAAACCGCAGCGCCCTGCCATTCGGTCAGGGCCAGCCCCCCGGGAGCGAAGCGTTGCGGGCCGAGTAGCGGCTCGGCGATCCATTCGGCCCAGTCGATGCGACCATCAGGGCCCGCCGGGACTCGGATCTCCAGGAGATAGCGCAGACCGATGCGTTCCACCCCGACGATCGACGACACCTGCGAGCGGGCGTCGAGGACCCGCATCGCGACGTCGCACAACGCTTCGAAGGTGGTGTAGGCGGTGGTTTCGATGACGACTGCCTGATTTTTTATTGAGGCGGCTTGCGTGCTGTCCCGGTTGACATAACGGACGAAGTGCTCGGGCGTTGGTGCCGGACCGCCCCCCGGGCCCACTCCCCAGGCCATGTCCTGAGCTTGGCGTTCGATCGGCAGGTCGTCGGCGAGAAGGCGTTTGAGCTCTCGGCTCGACGATTCGGTGAGGGAATCCGTTGCGGGGTGACGGATTTCCATCGTTACCAGGGCTACGGGCGCATTTTGCCAGGCCGGATCGACACTCACCTCGCGAAGCATAGCCAAATCGTGTGCCGGCCACACGAGGGCCGTGCCGCACGGCTGAGGGGCCAACGAGTCGGCGAGACGCTGCCGGTCAAGCTGGCGTTTCCAACGCCGTGAACGCGGGTAGCTGACACGCAAAACGCCACGGGACGGGAGAACTAACGTGACCACCGCCGAACAGCCAGATCCAGAAGGCGACGAACAGCCCCCTCAAGCGGACGATAAGCAAGAAAATGACGTGTCCGCCGACCATAGTCCCACCTCGGCGCCGCCGGGAGAGACCACAACTGCCGGCGAGTGAGGCACACCTGCCGGGCGGAATGGGAGGCGCGGGTTGAACGCAACGGAAGACCCCTCGGCGAGTAAACGTCGGCTGGGCTGCCGTTTTGGTGCCCCCACTAGGACTCGAACCTAGGACCTGCGGATTAAAAGTCCGTAGCTCTACCAACTGAGCTATAGGGGCGGCGAAGATTCAGGATACTGGGTGCGAAACGCGCCTCGAACCCCACTCGTTTGAGGATTGGGCCTGCGGTGACCTAAGCTGGCGTGGCTCCCAACGGTAGTTGCGTTGCGAGTGCCCCGGAGTGATTCGGTTCTGGCCCCCATCGTCTAGTGGCCTAGGACGCCGCCCTTTCACGGCGGTAGCACGGGTTCGAATCCCGTTGGGGGTACGCGCAACGTCGGCAACGTCGGAGCGAGCAGTACACGCAGGAAAGCAAGGCCCTGTGGCGCAGTTGGTTAGCGCGCCGCCCTGTCACGGCGGAGGTCGCGGGTTCGAGTCCCGTCAGGGTCGCCAGCACGGCGAGGCACACGCTGCCTTCCGGTCATGGCCAGGTAGCTCAGTCGGTATGAGCGTCCGCCTGAAAAGCGGAAGGTCGCCGGTTCGATCCCGGCCCTGGCCACCACATTCGACATATTGCCGTGGGCTGTTCCCGTCCGTTCGCCGGCTGGCTGAGCGGCCGCTGCCCGGGTTTCATTCTCAAGTGCGCGATTACTCGCATCGCGAATTATGTTGTCGCAGAACGATACTGAGCTAATCCGAGAGATATCGCCCTGCTGGCGTCGACGAATTGGTGTATCCCGCCGACGGCGGCGGCGGGCTGCGCAATCTGCGGGCGAGGCACCCCGCGATGCGGTACAGTTCTGAACGATCCAAAATGGAACTTGAGTTCCGTCATGAGTGGGTCCGGCAGGTACGACCTCGATCGATACGTGTGCCGGCGACTCGCGCGGCGCTCGGCGGTGGCCGATAGGACAGGAGATCGTCGGTGTATCGACTGATCAAGAAGGCGTGGATACCGCTACTTCTTGTCGCCGTGGTCGCACTCGGCGGATACGTCGTGATTCGCGTTCGCGACAGCTTCGGTGCCAATACCGCTGTCGCGAGAGGCGAGGTAAATGCCGAGACGAAGCCGTTCAATCCCAAGCACATCACCTACGAGGTCACGGCACCGGCGGGCGGCAGCGTCAGCGTCAACTACCTCGATGAAAATGGGCAACCCCACCTTGTCGAAAACGCCCCGCTGCCGTGGTCGTACACCATCGTGACGACCCTGCCGTCGATGTCGGCCAACATCGTCGCCCAAGGTGACACCGGGATGCGCCACATTCGATGCCGGGTCATCGTCGACGGCCAAGTCCGCGACGACCGCAGCCTCGACGAATACCAACCCTTCATCTACTGCTTGGTGAAATCTGTATGAGTACCGAGCCTGGCTCTCGCTCCCGCATCGCCCGCCTGATCCGCGTCCTGGGGGTGCCGATCATCTTGTTCTGGCTGCTCGTCGCGCTAGGCACCACGCTGTTCACGCCGGCGCTTGGCGAGGTGGCGGGCAAGCACTCGGTGCCCATGGCTCCGCGGGATGCGACCGCGTTCAAAGACATGATGAATATCGGCCACAAGTTTCAGGAGTTCGACACCGACTCCTCGGCAATGGTCGTGTTGGAAGGCGACGACAAGCTCGGCGACAGTGCGCACATCTTCTACAACAAGATCGTCGAGAAGCTCAAGGCCAGCAAGCATGTCCAGTTCCTCCAGGATTTCTGGAGTGACCCGCTGACCGCCGCCGGCTCCCAGAGCCCGGACGGCAAGGCCGCCTATGTGCAGGTGTTCCTCGACGGTGCCCAGGGCACCACTCCCGCCCACAAGTCGGTCGCCGAGGTCCGCAAGATCGTCAAAAGCGTCCCGCCGCCGCCGGGGGTCAAGGCCTACGTGGCCGGCAACACCGCGCTCAATACCGACACGCTGATCGCCGCGCACAACAGCATGGACCTGATGACGTTGATCACGATCGGCGTCATCTTCGTGATGCTGCTTTTCATCTACCGCTCGCTCAAGAACGCGATCCTCGCGTTGATCCTGGTCCGCTTCGAGCTGTATGCCGCCGAGGGCATCGTGGCGACCGCCGGCAATCTGAACATCATCGGCCTCACCCCGTACGCCGTCAGCATGGTCACGATGCTGACCATCGCCACGGGAACCGACTACTTCATCTTCCTGTTGGGCCGCTACCACGAAGCCCGATCCCGTGGCGAGGACCGCGAACAGGCGTACTACAGCGCCTACAACGGCGTGGTGCACGTCATCCTGGGGTCGGGTCTGACGATCGTGGGCGCCTGCTTGTGCCTGACCGCGACCAAGCTTCCGTACTTCCAGACGATGGGGATACCGTGCGCCATCGCCTTGGTGGTGACGATGCTGGCAGGCCTGACGCTGGCGCCCGCGTTGCTCTCGGTCGCGTCCAAGTTCGGTTTCTTCGATCCGAAACGTCAAGTGTCGGAACGGGGTTGGCGCAAAGTCGGAACCATGGTGACGAGGTGGCCGATACCTATCATTGTCGTGGCGTCCTTCGTCGCGGTGATCGGTTTCATCAGCCTGGCGACCTATGTCCCGACTTACAACGACAAGAAGTTCACCCCGCCGGACATCGCGGCCAACGTCGCGCAGACAGCGGCTGAGCGGCATTTCACCCCGGCGCGCATGAATCCGGAATTGCTGATGGTCGAAGCCGACCATGATCTGCGCGATCCGGCGGACATGCTGATCATCGACAGAATCGCCAAGAGCGTCTTCCATGAACGCGGCATCGGGCGGGTGCAAACCATCACCCGGCCTCTCGGGGCCCCGATTGAGCACAGTTCGATCCCGTTCGTGATCGCCATGAATAGTTCCAGCACCCTGCAGACGGCGAAATTCATGAACGACAGCATGGCGTCGATGCTCGAGCAGGCCGACGAGATGGGCAGAACGATCAGCGTCATGCAGCACATGTATGGCGTCATGAAGGAGATGACCGAAACCACTCACGAGATGACCCGCGATATGCACGTCTTGCAAACTGATATCGAGGGAATACGCCAGCACGTCGCCGATTTCGAAGACACGTGGCGCCCGTTTCGCTCCTTTTTCTACTGGGAGAAGCACTGCTTCGACGTCCCGGTGTGCTGGTCGTTGCGGTCGATATTCGACACACTCGACGACATCGACGTCATGGCCGACGACATTGGGAAAACCACCAAAGACATCGACATGCTCGATACTTTGATGCCGCAACTGCTCGCCGACTTTCCCAAGACCATCGAGTCGATGCAAAGAATGCGCGACTTCATGCTGTCCACCCACAGCTCCATGGCTGGCATCCAGCGGCATATGCAAGAAAACGCCGAAGGCTCGACGATGATGGGGAACTACTTCGACGAAGCCAAGAATGACGACAGCTTCTATCTGCCGCCGGAAGTCTTCCAAAACCCCGACTTCAAACGCGGACTGAAAATGTTCGTCTCGCCCGACGGTAAGGCGGTCCGATTCATCATCACCCACCAGGGCGACCCCGCCTCGGTGGACGGCATCCGCCACGTCCAGGGCGTCAAGCAGGCGGTTGCCGACGCGATCAAGGGAACTCCCCTGGAGTCCGCGAAGGTGTCGCTGGCCGGCACCGCCTCGATGTACAGCGACATGCAGGACGGCGTGAAGATCGACCTGATGATCGCCGGCATAGCAACGCTGATCCTGATCTTTTCGATCATGCTGCTGATCACCCGTAGCCTGGTCGCATCCCTGGTGATCGTCGGTACCGTGCTCGCATCGCTGGGCACCGCATGCGGTCTATCCGTGCTGCTCTGGCAGGACATCCTCGGGGTGGGCTTGCAATGGATCGTGCTTCCGCTGACGGTCATCATCCTGCTGGCCGTCGGGTCCGACTACAACCTGCTGCTCGTTTCCCGTCTGAAGGAAGAGATCCCGGCCGGCCTCAACACCGGCATCATCCGGGGCATGGGCGCCTCCGGCCGGGTGGTCACCGCGGCCGGCCTCATATTCGCGGCCACCATGGCGTCGATGGTCGTCAGCGACCTGGTGGTGATCGGGCAGTTCGGCACCGCGATCGGGATGGGCCTACTCGTCGACACGTTTATCGTGCGAGCCTTCATGACGCCGGCGATCGCTGCCGCACTGGGCCGCTGGTTCTGGTGGCCGCTGGACACCTTCGCCATGAGGAAGAAGGCCGAAAAGCCGCAGAGCGATACCGCGCCCATCCCAGAACTGACGAGGGTGTGACGAGGTTTCAGGCAGGAATCGCGCATATGAGTGAGATGGAATCGAAGCTTCGCCAACGCACAGTTGGCCGGCTGGACCGATCCCGGGATCCCGCGATCCTCAACGCCGCTCTTGCCGCACTGACCGAGAACGGCTACGACGCCACGAACATGGACGACATCGCCGCACGTGCCGGCGTCGGCAAGGCCGCGATTTACCGGCGGTGGTCATCGAAAGCGGCGTTGATCACCGACGTTCTCGTCCACTGGCGGCCGGATCTGAGTACCGACGACG
Organism: Mycobacterium sp. Dal123C01; assembly: GCF_052566995.1. Classification (NCBI taxonomy): domain Bacteria; kingdom Bacillati; phylum Actinomycetota; class Actinomycetes; order Mycobacteriales; family Mycobacteriaceae; genus Mycobacterium; species Mycobacterium sp. Dal123C01. The sequence continues at coordinate 2,059,650 of NZ_CP199580.1, forward strand.
CGCCCGACACCGGGAGTCTGGCCGGCGACGTCGAGGCCCTGATCGACCGTGCGGTGCACTACGACAACGGGTTGATCACCAACAACTTAGTACTCCGCGTCGCCCTGGAAGCCACTCGCGACCCAGAGCTCGCCACGACTCTCGACGATCTGATGCTGCTCAGGGGCGGACGCCAGATAACTATTATCTTGGACCGCGCCTTGGCCCGCGGTGAGATCGCCCCCGACCGAGACTGGTCCCTGGTCGCCAACGTACTCACCGCTATGAGCCTGCTACGGGTTCTCAACGGACAAACCGTCGATGCGAAATTCCTGCGGCAAGTCACCGAGACACTCGTTCTCCCCGCACTGTCCAGCTAGCGCGTCTTTGCGGCAGCGAGTTCTATCTCGGCGGAAATCCGCCGGTGGCCACCGGCCCCCAGCGGCCGGGCGTGACGCGAACCAGGCACTTGCCTTGATCCACCATGGCACGGCGGTAGTCCGCCCAGTCCGGGTGCTCTCCGGCGATCACCCGGAAGTAGTCGACGAGCAGTTCCACCGCTTCGGGCAAGTCGATCACCTCGGCCTCCCCATCGACTTGCACGTAGGCGCCGTTGAAATCATCGGAAAGAATGACCACGCTCGCCGACGGGTTGCGGCGGATATTCACACATTTCGCGCGTTGGGGGTAGGTCGCGATCACTATGCGGCCCTGCTCGTCCACACCACCGGTCACCGGCGAACTGTGCAATGACCCGTCGGAACGGAAAGTACTCAGCAGCATCTTGTGTCTGGGCCGGATGAAGTCGAGCAGTTCGGGAAGACCGACCACGTCCGCGGTCGCTACTTTGGGAGCCATGAAATCCATGCTAGCGATCCGCGGAACGGATCTACGGTGTGGTTGAACACGTTGCAGCACAACGCATTCTTTTATTCGGCGCGACGTCGACTAGATCGGCGCGATCATGTCCGATGTCAGGAACTCAATCGGCGACTGAGAGTGCGCCGATGGGCGCTCAATGAACACCCAAGCGCCCGTCGTATTCGCGGAAATCGCGTCTTGCAGCGTCACCGTGCCCGATCCGGCGCCGTCGGTATCGATACCGCCGGCAGTAACTCCGGAATCTCCGACCACGCAGCCCGCAGAAGGCCTGGGCGACTGGATCAGTCTGACGTTGTAGTGGGTTTGCGGCTCGGCGGCAGTCAATTGCACCTGCGCGACGACCTTGTTGGATCCCGCCTTGCTAATGACGGCCTGGCCGCTGCCCTTGCCATTTGTCGCCACATTTAGCGACCAGGTGAAATCGCAGGCCCGAAATTTTGGACTCAACGGCACCAGAGTGCCCGCGGAACTGGCATCGGCCGCGGCGACACCCGTCCCGCCCCAGAATGCGGCCGTCCCAAGCATATTGGCGCCAACGAACAACAGCGCGGTGATTCTTCGCATCTATTTCCTGACGCATCATTTCTGCACAAATAGTGTTGAGAACCTACCAAAGTAGTGAACGAACTCGGCTATAAATGAGCAGACAGTTAGACAAATCACATAATAAGTAATTGTGCAGCCCAGCTCACAGGTGCTGGTCAGGGTAGCCTTTCCTGTGCGGGCACTAATCTTCGGACACAAGGCCTTTCACCTGCTGGTAATAGATGACCTTGCCGCCGCCAGCCCAATTTCCTTCGGGAATTTCGTGAATCAGCGTCCAGACATGAAATGCCTTAGAGCCCAAGGGCTCGATTCCCGCCGCAGCGCACACCGCGGCATGCACGTCGGCGGCGAGTTGTTCCTTGTGGTTCTTGTCGACGGCGCCCGCGAACACCGTCAGGTCGACCCTGAACCGGGGGTCGCGCGGTCCGCGGCCGCCGACGGAGACCTCGGCCGGCTCCATCGCATGCAGGTACACCAGGGTGTTGTCGCGCAAATACGGTGTGTCAGGGGCGCGTTCGGCGCGCAGTAGCGCGGTGACCAACTCGTCGGCGAGCCGGCTCAGCGGCTGTTCGTCTATGGAGCCGCGCACGAATGTCAGGTCGATCATCGGCATGGCAATCCGCCTCCTTTGTTCAGAGCTTTCGCAGGCCTCGCACGACCTTGACGTACGGTGTGGTCGCGGACCACAGACTAGCCGATCGGCTACTCGGACCATAGGTGATCGGCCGCGGTTCATCGATGGCCCCCGACCGCGTATTTCCCGCCGTTGGCTTACCGGGTTAATCGACCAAGAGCCGCGACAATGACTGGATGCGTTGTGTGCGCCCGGTCCTTTCGCTCGCGGTAACCATCGGCCTGGTCGCGGTGTCCGACGCCACAGCCGCGCAGGCAAGTCCCGACGTACCGCCCGTCAGCGATGCGGCGCGCGCGGCCGGGTTCGTCGACGTTCGCAGCGTGGTGCCTGACGCGATCATCGACCTGCGCTACGCGACGACGAACAACTTCACCGGCACGCAGTTGTATCCCTCTGACGCTCGATGCCTCGTACACCAATCCATGTCTCAAGGCCTCGCGACTGCCGCCTCAGCGCTGCGTCCGCAGGGGCACCTCTTGGTGTTCTGGGACTGCTACCGGCCGCACGATGTTCAGGTCAGGATGTTCAACGTGGTCCCCAACCCGGCATGGGTGGCACGCCCGGGTCCTTTCGCGCACAGCCACGAGTCGGGGCGGTCGGTCGACGTCACATTCACCAGCGTCCAGCAACAGTGCCCGCCCGAACGCCACGCAGACGGGATTTGCCTAGCCGACATGGGTACCGACTTCGACGATTTCTCCCCGCGCGCAACGGCATTCGCAACTCAAGGGGTCAGCGCCGACGCTCGGGCGAATCGGGCCCAGTTGCGGGACGCGATGAAATACGGCGGACTGAGCGCGTACTCCGGTGAGTGGTGGCACTTCGACGGTCCAGGGGCCGGCGTCGACCGTCCGATTCTCAACGTTCCCGTCGACTAGCTATCTCATATGCTGAGACATTGGTTTCATAATGTGGTCCGTCCTCGGTAGGCTATGCACCATGAACGACGCATCCCGGGCCAGCTACACGCACGGACATCACGAGTCCGTGCTGCGCAGTCATCAGCGGCGCACCGCGGAGGACTCCGCGGGCTACCTGCTGCCGTACCTCAAGCCGGGGCTGTCGCTGCTTGACGTGGGGTGTGGTCCCGGGACGATCACCGCGGACCTCGCCGCCAGGGTGGCGCCCGGATCGGTAACGGCCATCGATCAATTCGCCGATGTCCTTGACGCGGCCCGCGCGGAGGCTCAGCAGCGCGATCTGTCCAATGTCTCGTTTGCGACCGCCGATGTGGATCGGCTCGACCTACCCGACGACACATTCGACGTCGTGCACGCACACCAAGTGCTGCAGCACGTCACCGATCCGGTGCAGGCACTGCGCGAGATGCGCAGGGTGTGTGCGCCCGGCGGAATCGTGGCGGCTCGCGACGCCGACTACGCGGGGTTCGTCTGGTTCCCACGGCTCACGGCACTGGACTTTTGGCGCGACATCTACCAGCAGGCGGCCCGCGCCAACGGCGGTGAACCGGATGCCGGGCGGCAACTGTTGTCGTGGGCCCTCGAGGCGGGATTCGACGACGTCACACCTACGGGAAGCCTCTGGTGCTACGCGACGCCCGAGACCCGCGAATGGTGGGGCGAAATGTGGGCCGACCGAATCCTGCATTCCGGCATAGCCCGCGACATTTTGCGGATGGGCCTGGCCACTACCGGACAGCTCGAGGAGATCTCCGCGGCGTGGCTGACCTGGGCCGCGGCGCCGGATGGTTGGCTAGCCATCCCGCACGGCGAAATCATCTGCCGGGCCTAGATTTCACGCTGCGGCACTTCCGTTTGACCAGGTCAGCGCGTGGTATTGGCATTCTCTTTTTTTGCAAGTACGTTATTCATTGATGGATAATATGGCCCAAACTCCGTCCGGCATCCCGCTGCAGCCCGTCTACGGGCCAGCGGATAGAAGCGCCGAGCCGCCGGCGCCCGGGGAGTTTCCCTTCACACGCGGCAACTTCGCGTCCGGCTACCGGGGCAAGTTGTGGACTTTCCGGCAGTACTCCGGCTTCGGCACTGCCGAGGAATCCAACCGCCGTTACCGATACCTGCTGGACCAGGGGGGGACCGGACTGTCGGTGGCGCTCGACCTGCCTACCCAGTGCGGATACGACTCCGACGATGCCGAGTTCGGCGAAGAGGTCGGCCGGGTCGGCGTCGCGGTCGACACCCTGGCGGACGCCGAGATCCTGTTTGACGGCATCCCGCTGGACAAGATCAGCACCAGTTTCACGATCAACGGCACGGCCGCGATCCTGCTGGCGTTCTACGTCGCCGCCGCCGAGCGCAAGGGCGTGCCCCGGGAGAAGCTCACCGGCACCATCCAGAACGACATCCTCAAGGAGTACGCGTCACGCGGCACCTGGATCTGGCCGCCGGAGCCGTCACTGCGGTTGATCGCCGACACCATCGAGTTCTGCGCGGCCGAGGTTCCGAAGTTCAACGCCATTTCGGTGGCCGGTGCGCATTTCCGTGACGCCGGAGCTAACGCGGTGCAGGAGATGGCGTTCACCCTGGCCGACGGCGTGACCTACTGCGACACCGTGGTGGAACGCGGCCGGATGACGATCGATCAGTTCGCCCCGCAGATCTCGTTCTTCTTCTACACCCACGGGGACTTCTTCGAGGAGATCGCCAAATACCGTGCGGGGCGCCGCCGTTGGGCGACCATCGTGAAGGAGCGTTACGGGGCGACGACGGCCAAGGCGGCGATGTTCCGGTTCGGCTGCGTCTGCGGCGGGGCTTCGCTGTATGCGCCGCAGGCCCACAACAACATCGTCCGGGTGGCCTACGAGGCGATGGCGGCGGTCTTGGGAGGTGTCCAGTCGATGTTCACGGCGGCCTGGGACGAACCGTTCGCCCTGCCCACCGAGGAGACCACCACACTGGCGCTGCGCACCCAGCAGATCCTCGCGCACGAAACGGGAGTCGCCAGCGTCGCGGACCCGCTGGGCGGCTCCTACTTCGTCGAGGCACTGACCGATGCCTCGGAGGCCCGCATCATCGAGATCATGTCCGACCTCGAGCGGCACGGCGGAATGGTCCATGCCATCGAGGACGGTTACCTGCAGGGCCTGATCGCCGACGAGGCGTTCAAGATCCACCAGGAGGTCGAAGCGGGCACTCGGCCGGTCGTCGGGGTCAACCGGTTCGTGACCGAGGAGCCGCAACACGATGTTGTCACCTACGAGCTCGATGCCGAAGGTCGCGATCTTCAGCTGAAACGGCTCTCCCAGGTGAAGAGCGAAAGGGATTCGGCGACGGTCGAATCCAGCCTTGCGGCGCTCTCGCGCGCCGCCGAGGGAACCGATAATCTGATGCACCTGCTGATCGACTGCGCCAACGCGTACTGCACGGTCGGAGAAATTGTCGGCACACTCAAAGCGGTGTGGGGCGAATTCCAGCAACCGGTGGTGTTCTAAATGGCGGTAAGAGTTCTGGTCGCCAAACCCGGTCTCGACGGACACGACCGCGGCGCCAAGATCGTCGCGCGCACGCTGCGCGACGCGGGCTTCGAGGTCATCTACACCGGCATCCGCCAGCGCATCGAAGACATCGCGTCGATCGCGGTCCAGGAAGACGTCGCCGTCGTGGGCCTGAGCATCCTGTCCGGTGCGCACCTGGCGCTCACCGCGCGGACTGTCGAAGCGTTGCGTGCCGCCGACGCCGCGGACATCGCCGTCGTCGTCGGTGGAACGATCCCACATGCCGACGTCCCCAAACTGCTCTCCGCCGGTGCCGCCGCGGTCTTTCCCACCGGAACACCGCTCGACACACTGGTGCGCGAAATTCGCACCCTGACCGGCACCCCGCAACCCGCCTCAGAGGAAACAGAGGAACCGTGCGCATCGGAGTGATGATCGGCGCCGAACGTGGCGATATGGCCCGCAAGGTGGACAAGCTGGTCTCCGATATCGAGTGGGCCGAATCCGCGGGTCTGGACACCGCGTGGATGCCGCAGGTGCCCAACGACTTCGACTGCCTGACCATGGTGTCGCTGATGGCTGCGCACAGTTCGCGTATCGAGCTGGGCACTGCGGTGGTGCCGCTGCAGGCGCAGCATCCGATTGCCCTTGCCCGCCAGGCGCTCTCGACACATGCAGTGGCCGGCGGACGGTTGGCCCTGGGCGTCGGACCATCGCACCACTGGATAATCCGGGACATGCTCGGCTTGCCGTATGAGAAGCCGGCCGCCTACACCCGCGATTACCTGCAGGTGCTCAACGTCGCGATCGCCGGGCCGGGACCGGTTGACGTCGAGAATGATTCGTTCACGGTGCACAACCCGCTGGCGATCGGATCGGATACCTCGATGCCGGTGCTGGTCGCCGCGCTTGGGCCGGTGATGCTGCAGATTGCCGGTGAACTCGCCGACGGCACCGTCTTGTGGATGGCCGACGAGCGGGCGATCGGTGATCACATCGCGCCGAAGATCAGCAAGGCCGCCGCGGAGGCTGGTCGGCCCGCGCCGCGGATCGTCGCGGGTATCCCGGTATGCCTCTGTGTGCCTTCACAAGTCGACGAGGCCAAGGAGCGGGCCAACCGCATCCTGGGCGAGGCCGAGGTGTCACCCAACTACCAGCGCCTGCTGGACCGTGGAGATGCCCGCGATGTCGGTGACCTATGTGCAGCCGGCGACTCCGAACAGATTCTGTCGCGATTCCGCTCTTTCGCCGACGCCGGCGTGACCGACTTGTCGGTGCGGCTGCTGCCGATCGGCGACAACCGGGATGAGCTGGTCGCCTCCAAGCGCCGCACCCGCGAAATGATCGCCTCACTCGCAGCGGAGTTGCGGTGACACCGGGAGACCCCGGACCTCTGGCGGGAATACGCATCCTCGAAGTCGGCACCATGCTGGCCGGCCCGTACGCCACCATGCTGCTCGCCGACCTCGGTGCCGAGGTCACCAAGATCGAGCCCCGCGGCGGCGAAATCTCGCGCGGTGTCGGCCCCAGCTATTTCGCCAGCCTGAACCGGAACAAGTCCAGCATCTGCCTGGACCTGAATTCCGATGCCGGACAGCAACACTTGGGCGAACTGGTGGCGGACTCGCACGCACTTCTGGTGAACCTGAAACCGTCGGCGATCCGCCGGCTGGGGCTCACCTATGACGAGTTGCGACGGCACAACGAACGGATCGTCTGCGTGGCGATCACCGGCTTCGGCCTGCACGGCGGCGACGATCCGGCGTTCGACTATGTGGTCCAGGCGGGTTTCGGTATCGCCGCACTGACCGGAGATCCGGACGGCCCGCCGACGCTGCCGGGTTACTCGTCAGCCGACAATTCCACCGGAATGTGTGCGGCACTGGGTCTTTTGGCCAAGATCATCTCCGGTACCGGCGGGCAAGTCGATGTGTCGCTGCGCGATGTCATGCTGTCACAGCTGAACTATCACGCGTCGGCCTACCTCAACAACGGCGTCGAGCCGCAGCGCCGTCCGAACGGTGCACACTCGTATTACGTTCCTGCTCAGCTCTTTCCGACCGCCGACGGCTATTTGGCGCTGTTCATCACCCATGACGGGTTTTGGAAATCCTTTGCCACCGAGGCGGGTATCGGCGGTTTCGACACGATGGCCGAGCGGGTGGCCCGACGCGACGAGGTGCTTGCCGTCGTCACAGCGATGCTGGCGACCGACACCGCCGCCGGTTGGGAACGGCGACTGCGTCCACTGGGGGTGCCTGCCGCGGCGGTGCGGTCGCTGCCGGAGGCCCTCAAAGCGACTCCGGAAGTGGTTGTCACGGCAGGTGATTTCCGCCTCGTCGGTAGTCCGATCCACGTTTCCGGCTATCAGCCCGACTACCGGCCGCCGCCGGAGTTGCCCGAGGGCTAGTCTCGGCCCGAGTGTGCGGCCAGCCGCACATTCGAAGCCCAGTGTGAAGCTAGCCGCACACTCGTCGAGCTACCGCGCTACCGCAGCTTGTTTCTCCTCATAGAGCCGCGCCCACTCGGCACGCGGCCGGATGGACACGTCCACGTCAATAGCATTGGCGCGCAGGGCTTTGACGGTCGCCCGATCGCGAGGTGTGCGGGCGAACGGATCCCAGCCGAAGAACCGGCAGCTGTTCTCCCAGGTGATCTTGTTGATGTCGGAGTCGTCGGCGCCCGCGGCGTTCAGTTCGGCCAGCACCTGCTCGGGAGCATCCGGCCAGAAGCAATCCGAGTGCGGGTAGTCGCACTCCCAGGCGATGATGTCGATGCCGATCTCATGCCGTAGCTTCAGCGACGTCTTGTCGGTGACGTAGCAGGCCAGCGAGTGTTCGCGAAAGACCTCGCTGGGCAGCTTGTCGCCGAAGTCGCGGCGCAGCCACTTCTGGTTGGTGTAGTGGCGGTCGCTGCGGTCCAGGTAGAACGGGATCCAGCCGATGCCACCTTCGGAGAAGGCGAACTTCAGGTCGGGATAGTTGCGCATGGCGGGGCCCCACAACAGGTCCTGCGCGCACATCGCCGAAACCTGAGTGGCCAGAATGATCATGTTGTCGATCGGGGCATTGGGCGCCATGCTGATCGCCCCGAAGCCGGTGCCGATGTGCAGACACATCACCACGTTTTCTTCGGACAGCGTCCGGAACACCGGACCCCAGTAGTCGTCGTCGTGATAGCTCGGAAGCCCTTCCAGGTGCGGCAGTTCCGGCATGGTCACCGCCCGGCAGCCCTTGGCCGCCACGCGGCGGATCTCGGCGCACATCCCCTCGGGTGTCCACGTCGGCAGGATCGCGATCGGGATGAAGCGATCGGGATAGGAGCCGGCCCACTCGTCGATGTGCCAGTCGTTGTAGGCCGACACCATGACCAGGGTGACGTCTTCGCGCGTCATGTTGAGGTGGCGCGCCGAGAATCCGGTGAACGTCGGGAAGCACATCGACGCGAGGATGCCGTTGCGGTCCATGTCCCGAACGCGTTCGTGAACGTCGTAGACGCCGGGGCGCATCTCGGCGAAGCCGGCTGGGTCACGGCCCCATTCCTCGGCCGGCCACGACACCACGGCGTTCAGTCCGCTCACGCCCTGCGGCCTGCCCTGGTACATCCACTGGTCGACGCCCTTGTCGTCAACCACGACGATCGGGGCCTCGCCCTTGTACTTGGCGGGCACGTGGCGCAAGAACATGTCCGGCGGCTCGACCACGTGGTCGTCAATGCTCACCAGGATCAGGTCATCGACATCCATGACTTTCCTCTCCCTGCAGTGGCGCAGCCGAACTCAGCTAGCCGTCGCACTCGGTAGTCGTTGCCAGCAGCCGCGGAATCGGCGCGGGATCCAACAGCAATGCGTCCGACATCGTCAGCTGGCCGGCGTTGGCGATCATGTTGTCCAACACGGCCTGCAGATCGTCGCCCTCGATCTCGTAGATGGCGACATAGGGGCCGTCGCCGTTAACCGGGCGCAGCCGCCGCGCCGAAACGAATCCGTCGAGAGCCACGAGTTCACCCAGATGGACTTCGTCGTACCAGGTGTTGTACTCCTGCTCGCGTTCGGGCGAACTGGGTCGACTCTCAACGAGGATGACGCCCTTGGCCATCTTGGACATTTGAAGCCACCTCTCTGTGACTACTCGTAGCGCACTATGACCGAATCCGTATCGGGTACGCCCTGGCACGTCAAAATGTAGCCGTCGGCCACCTCGTCGTCGTCGAGAGCGTCGTTAATCCGCATGGTCGCGTGGCCGCTCTCGAGGCGGGCCATGCAGGTACCACAGTTGCCGGCCTCGCAATTGAACGGGGGATCCAGGCCGGCCCGCCGCGCGCTTTCCAGGAGCGTCTCGCCGGGAACCAGGGCCACCGTCGCCTTCTTGCGTTCCAGGTAGATCGTCACCGTGCCGGGCTCGGCACCGTTTGATGTCGGATCTGCCACCCTTGGAATCTCCTCGATGATCGCGGTGACCGCCGCGTGCTGGAACGCTTCGGGTTCCACCATGGCCGCCCCGCCCGTACTTGCGTTCTTCAGTATAGAGAATACTATTCTCACTAAGCGATAGCATCTTCTCAGCTGCGCCGATGTCGGGTCAGCCTGGCCTGAAGGGAAGGACGGGACGTGACCGAGCCGGCCGCGCTCGTGTGCGAGGAACGGCAATTCAGCCTGCCTCAGCTCGACACGCTGGCCAACAGTCTGGCCGCGGCCCTGGGCAAACACGGAGTCGCCGCGGGCAAGCGGGTTGCCCTTATGTCCTCCAACCGGCCGGAGTTCGTGGCCGTCCTGCTGGGAATCTGGCGGCTGGGCGCGACGGCGGTGCTGATCAGCCCCGCGTGGAAGCACGACGAGGTCGACCACGCGCTGGCGCTGACCAACCCCAGTCACGCGGTCGGGGACCATCCGGTGCTGGCCGGCCTGATGCCGATGCTGCACCTTGACGAACCCGTCACCCCCGCGGAGCCAATATCGATGTCCGCGCCACCGCGCGCCGACGCGGTGCTGGTGTTCAGTTCGGGCACGACCGGTTTACCCAAGGCCGTCCGGCACACCCACGCAGCGTTGCTCGAGGCGGTGCTGAACTGGCGCGACGCGTTGCAGCTAACGCGGCGGGACCGAATACAGGTCGCCACACCGCCGTCGCACATCCTTGGTCTGCTCAACATCGTCACGGCGCTGCGCACCGGCGCCCGGCTGCGACTGCATCCCCGTTTCGACATCGACCAGATGCTGCATCACATCGAAAAGGACCGCATCACAATCGAAATAGCGGTTGCGCCGATCGCCCTGGCCATCGCCTCGCACCCGACGCTGGAGTCGTACGACTTGTCGTCACTGCGCTTCATCATGTGGGGCGCAACGCCGGTCAGCGCCAGCGTCGCCGAGACGGTGACTCGGCGCACCGGCGTCGGGTGGGTTCCGGCCTACGGCACCACGGAACTGCCTGTGATCGCGTGCAATCCGCTTGATGGGGCCCGGCTCGACACGGTCGGGCGTTCGGTGCCTGGGGTGGATCTGCGGGTGGTCTCGCTGACGACCGGTGAGCCGGTCGGCCCGGGAGAGGTCGGTGAGCTTCAGGCGCGGTCGACATCGCTGATGGCCGGCTACCTGCCGGCCGAGGCGACCGGCGAGGCGATGTGCGACGGCTGGTATCGCACCGGCGACGTGGGCTGGCTCGACACCGACGGCTGGCTGCGGATCACCGACCGCCTCAAAGAGATGATCAAGGTGCGCGGGTTTCAAGTCGCACCAGCCGAAATCGAGACGGTGTTACACGGTCATCCCGCCGTCAAAGACTGTGCGGTGTTCGGGGTTCCGGACGGGATCAACGGGGAAGCCGTCGTTGCCGCGGTCGCCGCGTGCGTTCCCTTTGACACGGAGGCGGTCGCCGCCGACCTGACCGCCCGGGTGGACGAGAAGCTGGCGTCCTACAAACACCTGAGCCGGATCGTGTTTGTGCCCGATATTCCCCGCCTGCCGTCGGGCAAGGTGCTGCGCCGAGTGCTGAAGGAGCGCTATGGATGTACGTCTGACAGCTGAACAGCAACAGTTACGCGACGCTGCCGCGAAGCTGGCCGATGATCTTGGGCCGGCTGCGGTTCAGGACCTCGATGACGACCGCCGAATCGCGCGTCTAGACAAGCAGATTGCGGCGACGGGCTGGAGGTCGCTGCGCTCCGACGGAGCCTCCGGCGTCGAAGTCGCGATTGTCGCTGAGGAATTCGGACGACGACTGGTCGACACACCGTTCCTCGGTCCGGTGCTGGCCGACGACTTGGCACATCGCATCGGTACCGATGTCGGCGCGTCGACCATAGCGGTCGATGACCGCGCGATCGACGCTCGAGGCGCCCGGCGCGCGTTGTCGCTCTCCGGCAACACGGTGCTGGCCGCGAACCTGGGCGCCGTGCGCGACGGTGCCGATTTGACCAGAGCCGAAACCGAATTGGTGGGGTCTCCCGAGACGCTCGGTGAGTTGCCGGACGAAGCGGCGGCACGATGGCAGGCGCTCGCGCTGGTCACCACATCGGCGGATCTGGTCGGAGTTGCTCGGGGCGCGCAGGCCGTCGCCTGCGACTACGCGAAGATTCGCGAGCAGTACGGCAAGCAGATCGGCTCGTATCAAGCCGTCGCCCACCTGCTGGCCGAAAGCGTTGCCCTGATTGAAGGTTCGGTTAGCGTGCTGCGACATGCCGCGTGGGGCGTCGACGAACTTGCTCCGGCGCAAGCCATCCGGGCCGCCCAGATCGCGAAGGTCTACTGCGCGCGTGCCACCAGAACGGTCTGCGAGACCGCGGTTCAGGTACACGGCGGCATCGGTAATACCTGGGAGTGCATTGTCCATGTCTATCTGCGCCGCGCCCTGACATCGACAGAGCTGTGGCCAGTGACGTTGAAGGAGATCGATCTTGGACTTTCGTGACTCAGCTGAAGAGGCGGCCTTCCGGGAGCGGCTGCGAAATTGGCTTTCGGCGCACGCCAAGGAATTTTCCGGCTCGGGCGACGAGTATTGGGCGCGCATGGCCGACTGGCATCGCGCCCTGTACGAGAACGGCTTTTTCGGCCTGTCCTGGCCACGCGATTGGGGTGGACAGGACCTGGCGCCGGTGTACGACGTCATCGTCGACGAGGAGCTCGTGCGAGCCGGCGCCCCGCCTCGCCCCAGCGTCGGCTATCTGGTCTACGGTATCGGCGCGCACGGCGGCGACGAGCTTCGTAAACGCTTCCTGCCCGGCATCATCAACGGCACCGAGCGTTGGTGCCAGGGCTTCAGCGAACCGGGCGCGGGCTCGGATCTGGCGTCGCTGACCACGACCGCCACCCGGGACGGCGACAACTATGTCGTGCACGGGCACAAGATCTGGACCAGCTACTCCGACGTGGCCGACTGGTGTCTACTACTAGCCCGTACCGATCCCGACGCCAAGCGGCACCGGGGTCTGTCGGCGTTCGTGATCGCGATGAAACAGCCTGGCGTGCAACAGCGTCCGCTGCGCATGATGAACGGGGTAACCAACGAGTTCGGTCAGGTGTCCTTCGACGGCGCCACGGTGCCGGCGGACCGGATGGTCGGTGCCCCCGGTGACGGCTGGGCTGTGGCGATGACCGTCGTCGGACACGAGCGGGAGCCCTCGACGCTCGGCTATGCCGCGCGCTACGGCAAACTTGTCCGAGAACTGTTGGCGCGCAACGATGGTGAGGTATCCGAAGAGCTGGCGTGGGCGGCGGTTCAGTCAGATATGCTGACCCACCACGTGCGGCGGCGGCTCTCCGAACAGCTGGATGGGGTGTCGCATGGCTCGGAAGGCTCGCTGGACAAATTGCTGATGACCTGGGTTGAACAATCCGTGGGGCACGCCGCATTGGCAGTGACCGGGACCCGCGACCCAGATCTGTTGGGCGCCTACCTGTACAGCCGCGCGCAAAGCGTCATGGGCGGGACATCACAGATACAGAAAAACATCATCGCTTCGCGAATCTTGGGATTGGGAGTCTGACGTGTACGACATGCCTGCAGAAATCGATGTCCGTGCCGACGGCGCGTTGCGCATCATCACGCTGAACCGGCCGGATTCGCTGAACTCGGTCAACGACGACCTACACTCCGGGCTTGCTCGTATATGGCAGCGATTAACCGATGACCCGACCGCCCGCGCGGCGGTGATCACCGGTGCCGGTAGGGCTTTTTCGGCCGGCGGCGACTTCGGTTATCTCGAGCAACTTGCGAACGACGCCGACCTGCGGGCCAAGACCATCCGGGACGGACGCGAGATCGTTCTGGGCATGGCGCGGTGCCGAATCCCGGTGGTAGCGGCCGTCAATGGCCCCGCCGTCGGTCTGGGCTGCAGCCTGGTCGCGCTGAGCGACATCGTCTACATCGCCGAAGACGCGTACCTCGCCGATCCACATGTACAGGTGGGGTTGGTGGCCGCCGACGGTGGACCGCTGACCTGGCCGCTGCACATCAGCCTGTTGCTGGCCAAGGAATACGCGCTGACCGGCACCCGCATCAAAGCCCAGCGCGCCGTCGACCTAGGGCTGGCCAACCACGTGGCGGCCGACCCCGTGGCAGAGGCAATCGCCTGCGCCAAAAAGATTATGGCGCTGCCGCAGCAGGCCGTGGAGAGCACCAAGCGGGTGCTCAACATTCATCTGGAGCGTGCGGTGCTCGCCAGCCTGGACTATGCCCTCTCGGCCGAAAGCCAGTCATTCCTGACCGAGGACTTCCGGGCCAACGTGGCCAAGTTCAACGCCGCCAAAAACTGAGCCGCGAAAATGCGGCTCAGTTCTTGGACGGTTGCGTGACTAGCTCTTAGCGGCTGCCTTCTCACGAGCCTCGGCAGTCTTCTCGGCCCCACGCGCAGCCTCGGCCTGTGCCTCTTTCTTAGCCACGTCGCGCTGCGCCTGCGCCTTGTCTTGCTGGGCGCGGCCTTCCTTGCGGAGACTTTCGTTGTTGATCAGGATGCCGAGGATTTCCTTGGTCTTCCCGATGGCGTCCTCGACGACGCCCTTGATGCCTTCCACGAGTCCATTGTCGCGGTCACTCATATTGAGCCCCCTTCGTAGTTTGCCGGTCTACTGACCCGTACCCGAAGAGGGTGGGACACCAACGTTTTAATCAGCGTGTCTGGTGTGGCGTCGGTCACCCTGACCGTCTACCTGCGCCGACGTTCAGGACGCGGCGAAGACGGTGGTCCAATCGTCGCGGATGCTGGCGACGGCCCAACCCCGTTGCCCGGCCAGGGTCAATGCTTTCTCCGCGCCCTCGGTGTAGCCGAATTCGCGTTCGGCATCGTCGTGGAGCACCAACATCGACAGCGATGGCCTGTTCTGACCGGCGGCGTACTGGAGCATTTCGATGTCGCCGTTGGAGTTGCCCGCGGCGAAGATGGGCCGCCGTCCCGTCCGGCCCCAGATCCGCACCGGTTTGACGGGACCGTCGTCGAGAAATTCCGGGCGGGAGGTGGTGTAGAGGTTGCCGTCCCGGAATTCCAGCCCGACCGAGCTGCCGACGACTCGCTCGGGCGGGATGCCGTACATGAGCTGGGTGATCGGTCGCATGAAATCGCGGCCGCCGCCGGAGACGATGTAGCAGGTAAACCCGTGGTGTTCCAGGTAGCGCAATAAATCGACCATTGGCACATACCCGCAGGCAGTGTAGGGGCGGCGCAGGATCGGGTGTTGAGCGGTTTCGAAGAAGGCTTTGACGCGCTCGGCGTGGTCGTCGGTGGTGATCGCGCTGTTGGCCGAAAGAATGGCTGCACCAAGGGCTTTGATGTCTTGGTCGTCGCCCTGGTAGTGCTTGGTAATGGCATCGCCGAACCACGCGAGATTGTCGGACGCCGCAGCCGAGTAAGGCTGTTGGGCTTTCAGCGACGCGTCGGCCTCGGCCAGCGTCGCCAGCCGTCGGACCAGGAAGTCCAGCTGAACGTAGGCGGGTTTCTCACACCACAGGGTGCCGTCGTTGTCGAACACGGCGACCCGTTCTGCGGCGGCCACGAAACTCGGTCCGGCACTCGTCACGCGCCCGACGAACTCGACGATCGCCGACTTTGCGCGCCCATCCCGCCACGTGTCGAGCATCTAGTCCTTCGCCAGAAACGCGTGCAGTTTCTCCACCGCGTGGTCGATGGTGAAGCTGGCCGGTGGGTGTCGGGGCGGGAACTCCTCGAAGGTCTCCAGAAACTTGGTCGCCATCGCGGTCGCGTAGAAGACGAAGTAGTCGTGGCGCAAGAACCAGTCGTAGTAGGTATTCGACGTCAGGTCGGCGTATTCAAACGGGTCGGTGCGCAAATTGAACAGCTTGGGCACCCGCAGCGGGGTGAAAGGCTCGGCCCAGATCCGCAACGTGCCCTGGCAGCGTTGTTCCAAAAACACGATCTTCCAGTTCTCGAAGCGCATCGCGACCAGGTCACCGTCGTCGGAGAAGTAGAAGAACACACGCCGCGGGCTGACGTCGACTTCGCCGGTGAGGTACGGCAGCAGGTTGTACCCGTCGATGTGCACCGTGAACGTCTTGTCTTCGCCCTGTAAGTGGACGGTGTGGCCGTTCTTGAGCTTGTCGATGATGGCTGGTTCGCCTGCGGCAGCCAATAGGGTGGGCAGCCAATCGTGGTGCTGGATGATCTCATTGGACACGGCGCCGGCGGGAATCTTGCCGGGCCACCGAATCATTTCGGGCACCCGGAATGCGCCCTCCCAGTTGGTGTCCTTCTCGCTGCGAAACGGTGTGGTCCCGGCGTCCGGCCAGGAGTTGCGGTGTGGCCCGTTGTCGGTGGAGTAGATGACGATGGTGTCCTCGGCGATTCCCAGCTCGTCCAGACAGTCCAGCACCTGACCGACATTGCGGTCGTGGTCGATCATGGTGTCGTGGTACTCCGACTGCCACAACCCGGCCTGCCCGCGGCTCGCAGGCTTGGTGTGCGTGAACGCGTGCATATGCGTGGTGTTCATCCACACGAAAAACGGTGTGCCCGCCTCATGCTGACGCGTGATGTAGTCGACCGTAGCTGTGGTGATGTCGTCATCGATGGTCTCCATCCGCTTGCGGTCCAGCGGGCCGGTGTCCTCGATCATCTGCCTGCCGACGGGCCCGAATCTCGGGTCGTCGGGTGCTGTGGACACCTCGTCGATCGCCCCGCACTTGAGAACCCCGCGCGGCAACACCAACTCATACAGCCTCGGGAACTGGTCGGCATGGGGGTAGTCGAATTGTTCGGGTTCTTCCTCGGCGTTGAGGTGATAGAGGTTGCCGAAGAACTCGTCGAATCCGTGCACCGTCGGCAGGTATTTATTGAGGTCGCCGAAGTGGTTCTTGCCGAACTGCCCGGTGGCGTAGCCCAGCGGCTTGAGCAGCTCGGCAATGGTGGGATCTTCTGCGGCCCAACCGATGTCGGCGCCGGGCACCCCGACCTTGCTCATGCCGGTGCGATACACACTTTGCCCGCTGATGAACGCAGCGCGCCCCGCGGTACAGCTTTGCTCACCGTAGGAGTCGGTGAAGCGCATTCCTTCGTTGGCGATCCGGTCGATATTCGGCGTGCGATATCCCATCAGGCCGTCGCTGTAACAACTCAGGTTGCTGATCCCGATGTCGTCGCCCCAGATCACCAGAATGTTCGGCTTCTTGTCCGGCATGGCCGTACCTCGTTTCGTGCAGCTGACAACGGAATCCGCTCACCGCTGACGTTAGCCATCCGAACCGCCGGGCGGCAGGGGTCAGGCCGGGCTTTCCGGGTGAACTCCGAGTTGTTCAGCCGTCGTCGTGGTGCCGCAAGAAGTCCCGCATCACGCCGTCGAACCGGTGCGGCTCCTCGATGAAAGGCATGTGAGAACTCGACTCGAACAACTCGAACCGCGAGTCCTTAATACGCTGGTGCATCTCCCACATGTGCTCGGGGGCGCATTCGTCGTACTGCCCGCGACGACGAGGGTCGGCATCGCAATCTCGGTTAGCCGGTCGAACACGTCCCAGCTGCGAATGGTCCCGACGATGTGAAAGTCGCTGGGGCCGAACATCGTTTCGAAGACCTCGGCTCCCATGCGCAGGAACGCGTCTTGGAGCTCGCGCGGCCAGGGCCGAACGCGGCAGAGATACGTCTCGTTCCAGGTACGGATGGCGTCCTGGTATTCGGGTGCGTGCGTCGAGCCGGCGGCTTCATGACGGTCGATGGCGGATTGAGTAGCCGGGTCCAAGTCGCGCTTCAGCCGAGCCACCATGTCCGAAAACAAGGGTATGGACGCGATGCTGTTCGAGATGGTCAGGCTGACCGCGGTCGACGGGACGTCGAGCACGTACTGCTGCGCCAACATTCCGCCCCACGAATTGCCGAACAGATGGAAGCGTTCCAGGCCGAGCGCTTGGACGACGGCATCCATTTCGGCGACCGAGCGTTCCACCGTCCACAGTTGGGCGTTCGACGGGCATTCGGAGTTTCCGCAACCAAGCTGGTCCCAGAAAATGACCTCACGCTCGTTGGCCAGGCGTTCCAGCGAAAGCAGGTAGTTGTGCGGTACGCCGGGCCCACCGTGAATGGCAAGGAGCGGAAGGCCCGGGCCACCGCCGACACGCTTGAACCACACATTTCCGCCCGGGACCGCGATCGTCCCCTCCGACTGAGTCATTACTGGCCGCCGCCTCCTACCTCTCGTGAGCAGTGTCCGCGGATGGCACGAAATGGTAGTCCGCGTCCCTTTTGGCGAGCCGGGGCCCGCGCCCAGCTTCTTGCAACTGCGACTCTCTAACTGAGAGAATATTGTTCTCATGAATGTGCGGCCAGCTCTCTCGAGTCCCGCATCGTGCCGGCTGAACTGGAGAAGACCCGTGCCCGAAGCTGTCATCGTGTCCATCGAGGTCCCGGCGCCATAATGTGTCCATGACGATCGCCGACCTAATTGCCGGTGCGCGCAACGGATCTCCGCGCGCGGCGGGTCGGCTGCTCAGCCTCGTCGAGGGGGAACGGCGCGACGAGGTGCTGGCCAGCATCGGCCCGGCCACTGCCCTCGAGGTGGGTGTCGTCGGTATCACCGGACCGCCCGGTGCGGGTAAGTCGACCACGGTCGCCGCCCTCGTCGGCGCCTATCGCGAACGTGGCCGCCGGGTAGCCGTGCTGGCCGTGGACCCGTCGTCGCCATTCAGCGGTGGCGCGCTGTTGGGTGACCGAATCCGAATGGCCGCGCATATCAACGACTCTGAGGTGCTGATCCGCTCGGTGGCAAGCCGCGGTCATCTCGGAGGCCTGGCCGCTTCGGTTCCGGCTGCCATCCGGTTGCTCGGTGCGATCGGATACGACATGGTTCTGCTGGAAACCGTGGGGGTGGGGCAGTCGGAGATCGAGATCGCCGCCGTCGCCGACCCCACCATCGTCATCCTCAACCCGGGCGCGGGCGACGCAGTCCAGGCCGCCAAGGCGGGGGTTCTGGAAGTCGCCGACATCGTGGCGGTCAACAAGGCCGATCGGGATGGTGCCGAACAGACCGTCCGGGATCTGCGGGCCGAGACCAAGGCTCCCATCGTGAGCCTCATCGCCGCTCGGGGCGAGGGTATCGCCGACCTCGTCGCCGCCATCGACGACCATCGCCGCACCGACAGCCGTCAGCGTCGGCTGGCTCGTGCCCGAGCCCAGATTCTTTCGCTGGCACAAAGCCAGCTGCGGTCCCAGCCGGATCTCGACGGGCTGGCGGAGTCAGTGGTCGACGGCCAGGACGACCCGTATTCGGCCGCGGCGCGACTGCTGTCGCGCGCAGGTCAGCGCAAGGATTGACGGTCGCTTGTCCCCCAATCGGGGGACAGGGAGTTCATCCCGTTTGCGGTCCGATCGGCGGAGGTCTGCCCAGGTAAATCCGCCTAACTTGATTTCTGTATCCACGACGAGTTAGGAGACCGGAGATGACTCGCACACCTGAGATGTCAGCGGCGCGGTTGCGTGAGCAGCTGGAGCTGTACCGCCAAATGTGGGTCTTGCGCCTGCTCGACATGGCAGTGGAGGAGTTGCGGATCGACGGTCTGCTCAACCAACCCGTACAGGCGGCGTTCGGCCAAGAGGCGGTGGCCATCGGCACCGCTGCGGCACTTCGTCCGGGTGACACCATGACCACCGGCATGATCCATCTGCAGCACGCCCAGCAGATCGGTTGCGCGATGCCGCTGGGCCCGGCTATCGCCGCGCTGATGTGCCCCAGCTTCGGCTCGGACGGTGACGAGGAAGTTCGGTTTGTGGCTTCGGTTCGTGGGTTGTCTTCTCTTTCAAGCGCTTTGCAGCAGTCGCCGTTGCTGGCTGTGGGACACGCCTACGGCAAGCAACTGATCAACGATCGCGAGGTCACGGTCTGCGTCATGGAAGATCGCGACACGAACTCCGCGGACTTCGCCGAGGCCGCGAACATCGCGATGTCCTGGCAGCTTCCGGTGGTGTTCGTCGTCGACAATGTCCGTGACACCAACGCGAGCCAGTACCACGGGATCCCGGTGCTGCCCGTCGACGGCAACGACGCCGAGGCGGTTCGTGACTCGGTCGCCGCCGCCGCGCGACGGGCGGGTGCCGGCGGAGGTCCCGTCCTGGTTCGGGCGGTCACCCAGCGCACCAACGGTGCTTCCTCGGTGGACCCGCTGGTCCTGGCGAGGGAAAAGCTGGTCGGCGCTGGCATCGGCGCCAGCCACCTCTACGAGGTAGAGCGCCGAGCTCGCCGCCTGGTCGCCGAGGCCGAGGCGCACGCAAAGGCCATGTTCCGGGCCGAGGAGCCGGCACCGATTCGGGAGCCGGAAGCGTGGCCGGCCGCTAGTTGAGCAAACCTTGCCGCATTGCCTCGGCGACAGCAGCCGCGCGATCGCTGACCCCGAGCTTCTCGTATAGCCGCTGCACATGCGTTTTGATTGTGGACGGCGCCACGAACAGCTCGGCCGCGATCGCGGGGATGCTTTGACCGCGAGAAATCCCATTGAGCACCTCGCGCTCGCGAGCGCTGAGGACGGGAGCCGTCGGTTCGGCCCGCTGGCGAATCTGTGCGGCAAGGCCCCCGGCGAGGGAGGGTGCCACGACATCGCGTCCGCTCGCGCAATCGAGCACGGCTTTGACGATCTCGGTACGCGTCGAATCCTTGAGGAGAAAGCCCGCGGCGCCCTGCTGCAACGCTTGATAGACGATGGCCGACTCGTCGTGAGCCGACAGCAGCAGCACGCGCGTCGGCAATTCGTTGCTTCGCACCGCCGCCGCTACTTGGGCGCCATCCATGCCGGGCATTCGGAAGTCGAGCAACGCAACGTCGGGACGGTGCTCCTTGATCAGCTCCAGTGCCTGCGTCCCGTCGTCCGCCTCGCCGACGACGTTCACCGAGCCGCTCAACGCAAGCGCGCGCACGACGCCTTCGCGGAAGAGCGGGTGGTCATCGCCGACGACGACACTGACCTTCTCGGGCGTTGCTGCGCCGGTCATGGCGGACAGTGTAGCGGTTTGCCTTACCAGCGCCGTTCGCCACCGCGGACGACCTGATGCGGGTTTTGCCACGTAGCCTCGAAGGGGCGAGCACAGATGAGTACTGTGTTCGCGTGGCGGATACCAGCGACGCAGAGTTGCAACGGGTGCGCAGGGTTCACCAGCTTCGCTCGTATCGAATTGCGTCGGTGGTGCGGATCGGTGTGGTGGGACTGATGGTCGCCGCGATGATCATCGGCACTAGCCGATCCGAATGGCCGCATCAGATTCTATTGATCGTCACGTACGCGTTCGTCGCACTTTGCGCCGTAGCTCTGGCATTCACCCCGATCCGTCGATGGGTTGCGCTAGGCCGGCTTGAGCCGTTTGCTTTCACCGTCATTGACGTCGTGGCCTTGACGGTCTTTCAGTTGCTGTCCACCGGCGCGATTTATCCACTGCTGATCATGACGATGCTGCCCATCCTGCTGGGCCTTGACGTCTCTGCGCAGCGTGCCGCGTTGGTGCTGACCTTTTCCATGGTCGGGTTCGCGATCGCGGTGTTCCAAGACCCGGACATGCTGCGTTCGGTCGGACTGTTCGAGGCCACCTTCCGCTTTGTGCTGTACGGGTTCTTATGCGCCACCGCGTATGTGGCCGTGCGCATCGCGGACCGGCACACCCGCTCGGTGGCCGGCCTGAGCGTGCTGCGGGAGGAATTGCTTGCTCAGACGATGACCGCGTCGGATGTGCTGCAGCGCCGGATTTCGGAATCAATTCACGACGGACCACTTCAAGACATTCTGGCGGTGCGCCATGAACTCGTCGAGCTGGAGACGGCGCTGCCCGGCGACGAGCGCGTCGAGCGCGCGCTAGCCGGTCTTCACATTGCCTCACAAAGCCTGCGGCAGGCCACTTTCGAGCTGCACCCGGCCGTGCTCGAGCAGGTTGGTCTGGGTGCCGCGGTGCATCAGTTGGCCTCCGATACGGCGCAGCGTTCGGGTATCGAGATCTCCACCGACATCGATTACCCGATCCGCAACGAGGTCGACCCGATCGTATTCGGCGTGGTACGCGAACTGGTATCCAATGTGGTGCAGCACTCGCAAGCCCGCCACGCATCGCTCACGCTCGGGATCTCCGACGACAGATGTGTTTTGCACGTGGTCGACGACGGTGTGGGATTCAGCAGCGAGACGATGGAACGCCGACTGGGGGAGGGCCACATCGGGCTGGCGTCACACCGGGCCCGGGTGGACGCCGCCCGCGGCGTGTTCATCTTCCTCGATGCCGCTGTGGGAACCCACATCTGCGTGGAAGTACCGCTGAAGTCGTGACCGGCTCCGGCGCGCGCTTCCCGTCCTCGTTCTCCACAACGGCTGGCCGCGAGACATAAACTGCTGCGACCCTGCCCGGCGTGTCTTCGCCGAGGTTTATGTGTCGCGATGAACGGGCCGAGCTCCGGCTACTGCAGGTCGACGGACTTCCCGGTGGCGGCGGCGTAACCCGCGCGGTAGCCGAAAACCATTGCCGGGCCGATGGTTCCGCCGGCGCCGCCGTAAGCCCGGCCGGTCGCACCGGCCATCGTGTTGCCCGCGGCGAACAGGCCCGGGATAGGTTCCCCACTGACGTGCAGTACGCGGCCGTCGTAGTCGGTGCGCGGTCCGCCCTTGGTGCCCATCGCGCCGATGCACACCGGGACCGCGTAATAGGGCGCGGTGTCGATCGGGCCGAGTGTCTTTCCGGCAGCTGTGGTGGCACTGTCATCGCCCCAATAGCCGTCGTACGCACTGGAACCGCGGCCGAAGTCGGGATCGGCGTCCTGCGCGACATGACGGTTCCACTCGTCGATCGTGCGGATCAGGCCGTCGGCATCGATACCTGCCTTGGCACCCAGTTCGTTCAGGTCGGCGGATTCGCAGAACCAGTCGGGAACCGGCTCCCCGGGCCCGATACCCAGAAATCCGTAGCGCTGCAGATGAACTGCATCGAAGACCATCCATCCGCGATCGTTGACGTACCCGCCTCGCGGATCCAGGTAGTGGAACGCGCCGGCCATCGAGTTGTAATCACAAGCCTCATTGACGAATCGGTGCCCCGCCTCGTTGACGATGATGCTCCTCGGCCGAGTGCGCTCCAGCCGCACGCTGCGGCTGCGCTGCTTGCCTTCGATCGTGTCGCCGGGGATTTGGACGATCGGGACCCACCATGCTTCGCCCATGTTGGCCAAATCCGCGCCGTGTGCCATCGCCATGCGCAGCCCGTCGCCGGTGTTGTTCGGCGGGGAGACCGCACCGTGCATCGGGCCCCGCAGGAATGCCTGGACCAAGCCCGGATCCCATTCGAAGCCGCCGACACCCAGGACGACGCCGCGGCGCGCGCGCACGTTGATGGTCCGCCCGGACAGCGCGATGCGGACCCCGGTGATCTCTGCGCCCTCGGCGATGAGTTCTTCAGCCCGGGCGTTGGTGTGCGGGGTTACTCCCGCGTCGAGCAATCCCTTGAGCAGCCCGGCTATCAGTGCGGTGCCGGCCACGCACAGATCGCTGCCTTCCTCTATCGCCGCGTGCAGGCGAGCGCGGGTTTCGGCATCGAAGCCGACGTTGGACCAGTCGGCGGGAAACGATGTGATCCGGCTGCCCCACTCGCCGATTTGGTTGAGGTCGAACGGTCCCGCGCTCAGCGACCGGCCCCCAGTCGGCTGTCCTCCCGGCAGCTCCGGCCGGTAATCCGGGAAACCGGTAGCGACTTCGAAGCGCAGACCGCTGTGCGCCTCCACGAATTCCAGCATCGCCGGGCCGGTCCGCACGAACGTCTCGACCAGAGCGTCATCCATCGTGCCGAGTGACTGTGCGCGCAAATACTTCAACGCGTCGTCTTGAGTCAATTCGCCGTCGGGAGAACGGTTATGGGCGGGAATCCACACGACGCCACCCGACACCGCGGTGGTCCCGCCGACGGTCGGGGCCTTCTCGAACACCTCGACAGAGGCGCCGGCGGCCACCGCTGACAGTGCGGCGGTGAGCCCCGCCCCGCCAGTGCCGAGCACGACGACATCGACTTCGGAGTCCCAAGACATCAACTGCTATCCCTTCAACTCAGCAGCTCGGACAACTGCTTCGCGGCTTTGACGACCGCCTCCCTCCCGCGCATCACGACATCTTCCCGATGCGAGATGAGGTTGATGCACGTTGGTGGGGACGGAGCTTGGCGGTGGACCGACACGGCCAGGCCGTACGTATTCGGTTCGATCTCTGCATAAGTCGTTACCCAGCCACGCTCGCGCGCCCGCGACACCAAGTCCCGTTCACCGGGGCGCGGCGGCAGGCTGGAGAGCAAGGCGATTCCGGCGGCGCCGCGGTCCAGGGGATACCGGCTGCCCTCGTGAAAGGACAGCTGGTAGGCGACGTGGCTCGGCACGATCACCGCGACCGCCACCTGTTGGTCACCCTCCGCGACGAGCAACGACACTGTCGTGCCCAGCTCGTCGGCCAGGGCGCGCAGCGTCGGCAGACTCAGTTGGCGCACATTGCGGTCGAACGACGCACCGAGCACTGCCAAGCCCGCGGCCGGCCGATAACGCCCGTCTTCTCCCTTGGCCACCAAGCGGAACTGGGTCAACGTCGACAACAAGCGATAGGCGATGGTCCGGTGCACGCCGACTTGGTCGGCGAGTTGCTGCACCGTCAGCCCGGTCGGGGAAGCGGCCACCATTTGCAGCGCGGTAATTCCCCTGGCCAGCGTCTGCGAGCCGGTACTCGAACCCGTCACAGTCTTGACAGACCTCCATGCGAGAGCGAAGCTCTAATATATAACGCACGCTAGTGTGCGATATTCGCACACGAGATAAGTCTAAAACGAGAACCAGATTTCCACCAGTAGTGGGCAGAGAGGAACCGTGGCGGAGTTCGAAAGCATCTGGAGCGATCTCCAAGGTGTCGCGTTTGAGCAGGGCTATCTCAACGCCGGGGGCGTCAGGACCCGCTACCTGCGCGCCGGCGATCCCGGCAAGCCGGTGCTGGTGCTGCTGCACGGATCCGGCGGCCACGCCGAGGCCTATGTCCGCAATCTGGGCGCGCACGCCGAGCATTTCTGGACCTGGTCGATCGACATGCTGGGCCACGGTTACACCGACAAGCCGGGCCACCCACTGGAAGTCAGCCACTACGTCGAGCATCTGCTGGCGGTGCTGCGCACCATCGGTGTGGATCGTGCCTACATCAGCGGTGAATCGCTCGGGGGCTGGGTGGCCGCCCGCACCGCCGTCGACCATCCGGATGTGGTTGAACGACTGGTCCTTAACACCGCCGGTGGCTCCCAAGCCGATCCCGTCGTGATGCGACGGATCATCACGCTGTCCATGGCCGCCGCCGAGGACCCGACCTGGGAAACGGTGCAAGCGCGCATCAAATGGCTGATGGCCGACAAGACCAAGGATTACGACGACCTGGTCGCCAGCCGCCAACGGATATATCGCCAACCGGGATTCGTTTCCGCCATGAGCGACATCATGGCGTTGCAGGACCCCGAGATTCGCGCGCGCAACATCCTCGGCCCGAACGAATACGGGTCGATCATCGCGCCCACGCTGGTGCTGTGGACCAGTGACGACCCCACCGCGGATGTGACCGAGGGACGCCGGATGGCGTCGATGATCCCGAACGCGCGCTTCGAAGTGATGCCGGGTTGTGGTCACTGGCCGCAGTACGAGGACGCCAAGACCTTCAACCGCCTGCACCTCGACTTCCTGCTGGGGCGCTGATGGGGAGCGCCGGGCACGAACCGAAAGGCCTAGATGTCGACGTTGTCATCGTCGGCGCGGGCCCGGTCGGCTTGACGCTCGCCAATATCCTTGGCCTGCAGGGCATTCACACGCTGGTCGTCGATGAACGAGACTCCCTCATCGATTACCCACGCGGGGTCGGCCTGGACGACGAGGCGCTGCGCACCTTCCAGTCGATTGGTCTGGTCGACCGAGTCCTGCCGCATACGGTCCCGAACCAGATCCTGCGTTTCGTTGATGCCAAACGCCGGGTGCTTGCCGAAATGGCGCCGCCCGATGCGCGTTTCGGTTGGCCGAAGCGCAACGGGTTCGTGCAACCGCTCGTCGACGCCGAATTGCTTTCTGGTCTTGACAGATTCGACTGTGTCGAGGTGCGGTGGAGCCGGCCGATGACGGCCTGCGAGGAAACCGCCGATGCGGTGACGGTTGAGCTTGGCGGCGATCCGGACGCGTCCACGGTGCGGGCGCGTTACGTCGTGGGCTGCGACGGCGGCCGCAGCATGACCCGCCGGATGATGGGCGTGTCCTTCGACGGCACGACGTCGTCGACGCGCTGGTTGGTGGTCGACATCGCCAACGATCCGCTGGGCCACCCCAACAGTGAGGTCGGGGCCGACCCTGAACGTCCGTATGCCTCGATTTCGATCGCGCACG
The DNA here is from genome assembly GCF_052566995.1 of Mycobacterium sp. Dal123C01. Lineage (NCBI taxonomy): Bacteria > Bacillati > Actinomycetota > Actinomycetes > Mycobacteriales > Mycobacteriaceae > Mycobacterium > Mycobacterium sp. Dal123C01. Next base: position 2,085,939 of record NZ_CP199580.1, read on the forward strand.
GGATTCGCCGCTTCGAGTTCATGATTCACGCCGACGAATCCGATGAGGAGGCCGAGGATCCGGCCTTCCTGAAAGCGATGCTGGCCCGCATGGTGCCGAACCCCGACCGGGTCGATGTGATCCGGCGCCGGATCTACACACACCACTCGCGCATTGCCGGCGCGTTCCGCAGCGGCCGGTTGCTGCTGGCCGGCGACGCCGCGCACCTGATGCCGGTGTGGCAGGGGCAGGGCTACAACAGCGGAATTCGGGATGCGGCCAACCTGGGCTGGAAGCTGGCGGCGGTGGTCAGCGGCCGGGCCGACGACGGACTGCTGAACACCTACGACGTGGAGCGCCGCAAGCACGCGCGGGCGATGATCGACCTTTCCACCATGGTGGGTCGAGTCATCTCGCCGACCAACCGACGTATCGCCACGGCACGCGACCTGCTGGTGCGGTCGGCGTCAATTGTGCCCACGCTCAAGCGATATGTGCTGGAGATGCGGTTCAAGCCGATGCCGCGGTACGAGCAAGGGGCCGTCGTGCACTCGGTACCGCGCAGCGCCGAATCGCCCGTCGGCACCCTGTTCATTCAGCCTCGGGTTGATACCCGGACACAGGCAGATGTCCTGTTGGACGACGTGCTGGGCACTTGGTTCGCCGTGCTGTGCTGGAACAACAACCCGCGCAAGATTCTCGGCGATGAGGCCTTCGCGCAGTGGAAATTGCTGGGCGCCCGCTTTGTTGCACTGCGGCCGTCGACTCAGCTGCACTGGACCGGGCACGACGATCCGGATGTCGTCGTCGTGGGCGATCGCACCGGCGGCCTGAAGGGCTGGTTCGACAGGCACCAGGAATCGGTGGTCTTCCTGCGTCCCGATCGGTGCATCGCGGCTGCCTGTATCGCGCAGCTGGCTCCCGAGCTGAGCGCGTCGCTGCTTGATGCTTTGACGCTCATCCCGGGAGGGGGTGACGTCGACAGTGGCAATGGCTCTGTGCTGTATGTCCCACAGCCCGCTCCTGAATCTTCCGGGGCCGTCGCGGGACCTGCTTGACGATATCGAAGGCGGCATCGCGCAGGCGCGGGAATTCGTCCGCGATTACGATCCCGAACTCGTCGTGATCTTTTCCCCGGATCATTACAACGGGTTCTTCTACAAGGCGATGCCGCCGTTCTGTATCGGGTTGAACGCCAACGGAGTTGGTGATTACGGCACACATGCCGGTCGGCTCAACGTTCCGACGGACCTGGCCTCGCAGTGTGCCGATGCCGTGCTCGACGCCGGTGTCGACATCGCGGTGTCGGCCAGCATGGACGTGGATCACGGCACCGTGCAGCCGCTGGAGAAGCTCTTCGGGGATGCCACCTCGCGTCCGGTGATACCGGTTTTCATCAATGCGGTCGCGGTGCCGCTGGGACCGCTGCATCGGTGCCGGGCGCTGGGCGCCGCCGTGGGCACCTTTCTGGCCACCCTGGACAAGCGGGTCTTGGTGATTGGATCCGGTGGACTCTCGCACAGTCCGCCGGTGCCGACGCTGGCGACCGCACCGCCAGCGGTCTTGGAGCGGATCGTGCAGGGCCGGCCGATGACGTCCGAGCAGCGGCAAGCCCGGCAGGCGGCCGTCATCGCGGCGGCCAAGGCGTTCGCCGGTGGCGAGAGTGACCTGCAACCTCTCAACCCGGCGTGGGACCATCGTTTCCTGGAGATCATCGACACCGGCCGGCTCGCCGAGTTCGATCACTGGTCGAACGCGTTCGTACTCTACGAGGGCGGTGGCTCCGCCCACGAAATACGAACGTGGATAGCGGCTTTCGCCGCACTGGAAACCGCGGGACCGTATCAGACTGCGCTGCGCTACTACAAGCCGGCCGAAGCGCTGATCGCCGGGTTCGCCATCAGGACGGCAGTGCCGACATGACGGATGTGGATATGGACGGTTTGGATCACGTCGTTGACGTGTTGATCGTCGGGTCTGGCGGTGGCGGCATGGCGGCCGCCCTGACCGCGCACGCGTCCGGGCTCGACGCGTTGGTGGTCGAAAAGTCCTCCTATTTCGGCGGTTCCACCGCCTTGTCGGGAGGCGGCATCTGGGTACCCGGAGCGCCCGCGCAACGCCGGGAGGGCTACACCCCGGATCCCGAAAGCGTGGTCGAGTATCTCCTCAAGATCACCGACGGCCTGGTCAGCGAGGCGCGCATCCGGCAGTACGTCGAGTCGGCACCGAAAATGCTCGAGTTCTTCGAACAACTGTCGGGCTGGTTTGAGTTCGTCTGGAAACCCGGCTACGCCGACTATTACCCGGAATTGCCGGGGGGCTCCGAACTCGGCAGCACGATCAACGTGCCGCCCATCGATCTGCGCAAATTGGGCCCGGACGAACAGAGGATGCTCAAGCCGCTCGCGCTTGCGCCCAGGGGAATCTGGCTGGGCCCCAAGGAACTTCGGGCCTTCTACCGGATCAGGCAGTCCTGGGCCGGTAAGGGTGTGCTGCTGAAGTTGATTTGGCGAATGGTCAAGGCGAGAGCATTCAACGAGCGGATGGCCGCGATCGGGCAGTCGTTGGCCGCACGGCTTCGGCTCGCGATGCGAGAGAGTGGTATTCCGTTGTGGCTCGACGCACCGATGACCGAGTTGCTCACCGACGCAAACGGATCAGTGACCGGAGCGGTGCTCGAACGTGACGGCGCCAAGCAGCGGATCGGTGCGCGCCGAGGAGTCATCCTGGCTTCCGGCGGCTTCGACCACGACCTTGCCTGGCGCAAGGAGCAGCTACCCGTGGTGGACCAGGACTGGAGCTTCGGCAATCCCGCCGCGGTGGGTGACGGCATCCGCGCCGGCCAAAAGGTCGGCGCCGCAACCGACCTGCTCGACGAGGCCTGGTGGTTCCCGGCCATCCAATGGCCCGATGGCCGAATGCAATTCATGCTCAACGAGCGGATGATGCCGGCGCAGTTCATCGTCAACGGCGAGGGCAAGCGCTTCATCAACGAAGCGGCGCCGTATATGGACTTCGGCCACGCCATGATCGACGGGCAGAAGTCCGGAGTCACTCACATCCCGTGCTGGCTGATCACCGATCACCGGTCGTGGAATCGTTATGTCGTCGGCGGCCACCTCCCGATACCGAAAATCCCCGGCGCTCCGGTCCCCACCGGCCGTAAGGTGCCGTCGGCCTGGCTGGAATCCGGCGTGGTCAAAGCGGCGACCAGCTGGGACGACATGGCAACCAAAATCGGCGTCCCGGCAGCCGAACTCCGGGCAACCGCGGCTCGTTTCAACGAACTCGCGCGTAAGCGTCACGACGACGATTTCGACCGAGGAGACAGCGTTTACGACAATTACTACGGCGATCCGACGCTGCCCAACCCCAATCTGTATCCGCTGGGTGACCCGCCCTACTACGCGTTCCGAATCGTCCTCGGCGATCTCGGGACCTCGGGTGGTCTGCTGACCGACGAATACGCCCGAGTGCTGCGGCCCGACGGCACCATCGTGCCCGGGTTGTATGCGGTCGGTAACACCTCGGCGCCGGTGATGGGCCGCAGCTATGCGGGTGCCGGAGCGACCATCGGTCCCGCCATGACCTTCGGCTTTGTCGCCGCGAAACACCTTGCCAGCCAGGCTTAATCTCTTGAGGAGGTAACAATGAAAATTTCACTGTTCTACGAGTTCGCCCTACCGCGTCCGTGGGTTCCGGATGACGAACATGTCATGTTGCGAGACTGCCTGAACGAGGTAGAGGCCGCCGATAAGGCGGGGTTCTCTACCGTCTGGCTGACCGAGCACCACTTCCTCGAGGAGTACTGTCACTCCACCGCGCCGGAGATATTCCTGGCCGCGGCCAGTCAGCGGACCAAGAACATCCGGCTCGGGTTCGGCATCATGCACCTGCCGCCCGCGGTGAATCACCCCGCACGGGTGGCTGAACGCATTGCCACCCTTGACCTCCTGTCCAATGGGCGTGTCGAGTTCGGCACCGGCGAATCCTCCTCCGTCGGCGAACTGGGCGGGTTCAACATCGATCCCGCCGACAAGCGCGGGCAGTGGGAAGAAGCCCTCGAGGTCGCGATCCGGTGCATGGTCGAGGAACCCTTCTCAGGGTTCAAGGGCGAGCACGTCCAGATGCCGGCCCGCAACGTGGTGCCCAAGCCGCTGCAGAAGCCGCATCCGCCCGTCTGGGTCGCCTGCACCCGGCCGGCGAGCGTGCAGATGGCCGCCCAAAAAGCCATCGGCGCATTGAGTTTCGCCTACACCGGTCCCGGACCGCTGACCGAGCGAGTCAACGGTTACTACAAAGAGTTCGAGGAGAACGGTGTGCCGGTCACACCGCAGATCAACCCGAACATCCTGGCCATCGGCGGCGACCTGTCGATGATGGTCGCCAAGACCGATGAGCAGGCCCTGCAGCGCCTCGGGCAGGGCGGCGGATTCTTCTCGTTCGGCATCATGCACTACTACATGACTGGCGTGCACACCCCCGGGCGGACCGGAGTGTGGAAGCGCTACCTCGAAGAGGTCGAAAAGGATCCGACGCTGGCCTACGGCCCGGGACGCGGCGCGATCGGATCGCCGGCCACCGTGCGCGAATTCCTGCGTGGCTACGAGGAGAGCGGCGTCGACGAGATCATCCTGCTGCTCAATCCACGCAGCCACGAGGGCACCATGGAATCCATCGAGCTGATGGGCAAAGAGGTGCTGCCCGAGTTCATCGAGCGCGACCAAAAGGCGGTGGCCGAGAAGGCTAAGCGGCTGGCGCCCGTCATCGAAAAGGTCGAGGCGAGGCGGAAGGAATCCACCGCACCGAAATTCGATGAAAACTACTCCTTCGGCGGCCTCCCCACCGGTCGTGGCGGTAAGTTCACTGCTAGCGAGATCCCCGAGGCCATGGCCGAGATCAACGAGGGCCGTGTCCAGGCGGCGCAGCGCGCCAAGGAGGAGCGCAGCACGTGATTCCGGAAGCCGGTTAAGCCTTGGCAGCAATCGACGGACTGTGGCGATACGACGGCCGCCGTGCGGTGGTGACCGGATGTGCGTCGGGCATCGGCGAACAGGTGGTGCGACAACTCACCGAACTGGGGGCCGAGGTCGTCGGACTGGACAAGCGCCGACCGTCCTTCGGCGTCAACGACTTCCATGAGTTCGACCTCGCCGACCAGGAGTCGATCGATGGAGCGGTAGCGTCCATCGGCGGGCGGGTCGATGCGCTTTTCAACGTCGCCGGGGTCTCGTCCGGGATCGGCAACCCGTCGCTGGTTGCCACGATCAACTTCCTGGGCCTGCGGCATGTCACCGAGGCGCTGGTTCCCAAGATGGCCGCGGGGTCGTCCGTCGTGAGCGTTTCCTCGCTCGCGGCGGCCGCCTATCGGGAACATGTGGAGGCGGTGGCCCCGCTGCTGAATACGGTGACGATGCAAGAGGGCATCGACTGGTGTCACGACCATCCGGATGCGCTGGGCAACGGCTACCAACTGTCCAAAGAAGCGATCATCTTCTACACGATGCGAAGCGCCACGCCGCTGGGCGCCCGGGGCATCCGGATCAACTGCTCCGGCCCGGGGGTCACCGAGACCCCGATCCTTGATCAGTTACGGACGGCGTACGGGCAGGGCTTTCTCGACGACATTCCCAAGCCCCTGGGTCGTGTCTCCGACCCCACCGAGCAGGCTACGGTGTTGCTCTTCTTGAATAGTCGTGCAGCCAGCTACATCACGGGACAGGTCATCTGGGTCGACGGCGGAAACGTGGGTGCCGCGATCGCCCGTGAACTCGAGGAAGGAGCCCCTCCAGATGAGTCGAGCTGACTTGACTGATTTTCGGCGGGCCGCGCGTGACGTCTCTAATTGGGGACGGTGGGGCGCCGACGACGAGCTTGGCACGTTGAACTTCATCACCGCGGACAAGGTCGCACAGGCCGCGAGCCTGGTCAGGCATGGCAAGGTGTTTGCGCTCGGCGTCGACTTCGGTGCCTCGGGTCCGCAGGGTGCCTTCGAGTTTCGGCATAACCCGGTCCACATCATGACCGTCGACGGCGGCGACGTGAACACGCTGGCCAAGTACGGGCCGACCTGGCCGCGTAACCCGATGGCCCAGCAGCTGAGTAGCTACATGACGGCCGACAACCCGTTCCGCTTCAACGACGACATGATCATCATGCCGTTGCAGGCAGCAAGCCAGTGGGATGCGCTGTCCCACGTCTACTACGACGATTACCTCTACAACGGCTTCCCGGCGGATTCGGTGACCAGCATGGGCGCCTACCACTGCGGCATCGACAAGGTTGACGTCAAGGGCATCACGTCCCGCGGTGTGCTGCTGGACCTGGTTCGGCATCGGGGGGCCGACGTCTTCCTCGAAGCCGGAAACCCGATCTCCCCGGAAGAACTCGACGACGTGGTCCGCGCGCAGGGCGTGACGATCGGGCGAGGCGACATTGTGCTGATCCGGACCGGCTGGTGGACAAGGTTTCTCATGACCGGGAACAAGACAGAAGGCTATTCCGGACTGGACTGGCGATGTGCGCAGTGGCTGCATGATCGCGAGATCGCCGCCGTGACCGCAGACAACCTTCAGGTCGAAGACCTGGAGTCCGGGGTCGACGGGGTAACCTTCCCCCTGCATCTGCTCTGCCTGCGCGACATGGGGATGATCTTCGGCGAATACTGGAATCTCACCCCGCTGGCAGAGGACTGCGCCGCCGACGGTGTCTACGAGTTCCAGCTCGTCGCCCCGCCCCTGAGCGTGGTCGGCGGGGTCGGCTCCCCAGTCAACCCGATCGCGATCAAGTGACGGACTTTCAGCGCAAGACCATGCTGGTGGACGGTCTGACCACCGGCTACCTAGAGGCCGGCGAAGGCGATCCGGTGGTGTTGCTGCACGGTGGTGAATTCGGCGCCAGTGCCGAACTCGGTTGGGAACGCAACATTTCCGAGCTGGCCGCGCACTATCGCGTGCTGGCACCGGACATGCTGGGGTATGGAAATTCGGCGAAGGTCGTCGACTTCGTCGACGGCCGGGGGATGCGAATACGGCACGTGGCCCGCTTCTGCGAGGTCCTCGGCATCGACTCGGCGCATTTCGCCGGCAACTCCATGGGCGCCATCAACCTGCTCAACGACGCCACCTCGGAGGCGCCGCGGTTGCCGGTCCGTAGCTTGATGATCATCTGCGGGGGCGGAGAGATCCAGCAGAACAAGTACTTTGAGGCGCTGCAGGAGTACGACGCATCGCTGCCGGCGATGCGGTGCATCGTCGAGGCGCTGTTTTACGACGCCAGCTATCCTGCCGACGACGACTATGTGCGGCGCCGCTATGAGTCCAGCACCGCGCCCGGGGCATGGGAGGCCATAGCGGCGGCCCGTTTTCGGCGTCCTCATGCCCAACCCTCGTCGACGCCGTCGAGTAGCCGACCCTACGAGCGCATCGGTGTGCCGACGCTCGTCGTCGAAGGCGGAGGGGACAAGCTGCTACCGGCCGGGTGGGCCGCTGCGATCGCCAAGCAGATCGACGGCGCGCGCTCGGCGGTGGTCGGCGACGCCGGCCACTGTCCGCAAATCGAGCAGCCGTCAACGGTCAACGACTTGCTGCTGGAATTTCTGTCCTACGCTCAGAAGACGTAGTCCAACCGGGTCATCATCCCGGCGACTTGGTGGTAGGTGTTGTGGCAGTGCATCTGCCACACGCCGGGGTTGTCGGCCACCAGGACGGCAAGGACCTTCTGCTTGGGCAGCACGATCACCGTGTCCTTACGGGCGCCGAGCGTTCCGTCGGAGTTGATCAGCTGGAATGTGTGCCCGTGCAGGTGGATTGGGTGATACATCATCGTCGTGTTGTCGAACGTGATGGTGGGTCGTTGCCCCTGTTCAACGTGTAGCGGATTGGTCTTGCTGTAGGGCTCGCCGTTGATCGTCCAGTCGTATTGGACCATGTTGCCGCCTAGTACGACCGGAATGTTGAGTCCCGGTTCGGGCCTGCTCAACATGACCGGCGTTGTGGCGGTGAACATGTCGACGGTTCCCACGCGCTTGGTGAGCTCGGTCGGCTGAAATTGTGGGTCGGGCGGGCTCCCTTTGCCGGTGGACAGCAGCGCCCGCGCCAGCGCACCTTTGCCCTCAGCCAGTGCGACCAGCGGGAAGACGCCGTCGGCGGCGGTCACGATGACGTCGTACCGTTCGGCCATCCCGATGAGCAGGGCGTCGACCTGCCGGGGCACGACGGGGAAACCATCGGTGTGGGTGACCATCATGGTGTGGCCGGCGAGCGCAACGCGAAATGCCGTATCGGAGCCGGTATTGATGAAACGGATCCGGATCCGCTGGCCCGGTTTCGCGTTGAAGCTGGTGGGAGCCGCGGGAATTCGGCCATTGATCAGATAGTACGGATAGGGGATGTCTCCCGCGTCGCCGCCCAGAAGGTCGCTATTGCCGACGCGCCCTGCCGGTGCCGCGGGCGCAGAGGTGCTCAGGCTTGTCGAGGTTGTCGGGCTCGTCGAAGTGGTTTCGCTCGTCGAGGTTGTCGGGCTCGTCGAAGTGGTCGAGGTCGTGGAGGTAGTCGGGGTTGTCGAGGGTGCGGCGGGCATGTTGGACATGCCGGCTTTGTTCGGGTTCGTGAGTTCCTCATAGAGCTGCTGCGGGCTCTTTCCTACGCCGTCCGTCCAATCATCAAGGACCACAATCCATTCGACGTCGTAATCGCCCTCAGTGGGGTTATCGATGATAATCGGCAGGTACAGGCCGGTGTCTTCGTCAAGCCCGGTGTGCGGATGGCCCCAGTAGGTGCCCGAATTAGGCACTGAGAACCGGTAAGTGAACTCCTGGCCGGCATCGATGTTCGGGGTGGCGGGTTCCGCGCCGTCCATGTTGTTGCGCAACGCGATACCGTGCCAATGCACCGATGTCGGGTGATCCAGTCGGTTGGAGACCTTGACCTCGAGCTCGTCGCCGACCCTGGCGCGGATCAGCGGTCCGGGGATCGTGTCACCGAAGGCCAGCGTCCGCACGACCGGCCCGCCGATGTCGATCTGTGTCAGCTGCGGAGTCAAACTGGCGGTCACGGTGCGCCCGCTGTGTGGCCGTGCCGCTTCCGCGGCGGCGATCGCGTCCGCCATCTTGGCGGCACTGCTCGGTGCCGCGGAATTGGAGTGGCCACAGCCCACCAGCGTCAATCCGCCGGCGATGCCGGCCGCCATCAAGCCTCGCCTAGTGAGCCGCGCCCCGTCGAACGGAACCCCACTGGTGGGTAGCACCGGCATTGGTCGCTCCTCGTCGTCGGTCGATTCCTCCTGGGCGACTTATACCGTGCTCGGGAGTTAGCCAGAACGCAACCGTTGACAACGGATCATTGGCTGATCTCAGACTGCCTGCGTCTGGGAAGTCATCCAGTCGCTGAAGCTGGTGGGGTAGATGGTCACTTCTTCGCCCTCGATGGGAACGATCGTGCGCTCGTCGAGCACCGCACCGTAATACTGGGCATCCGGGTCGGTCACCACCTCACGGGGATCGTCCGTTGCGGCGAACCGAGTCCGGATGAAGTCGTCCATGCCCTGCTTCTCGGGGCCGGCGATATTGATCAGTCCGACCGGATCACCGATCGACGCGCGCGTGACGGCCGTGGCAACATCCGCGGCCGCAATCGGCTGGAACGCCCCATGCGGGGAGCGAACCGTGTCACCGTCGGCCAGCGAATCGGCAATGCCGTCAACGAATTCGAAGAACTGCGTGGCCCGGACGATCGAGTACGGAAATCCCGATTCCACGATGACTTTCTCCTGGGCGATCTTGGCCCGCATGTAGCCACTTGCGGCCGCTCGGTCGGCTCCCACGATGGAGAGTGCGACGTGGTGCGCCACGCCGGCGGCCCGTTCTGCCTCGAGAAGGTTGCGAGTGGAAGTGGTGAAAAACTCCAGCACGTCATCATCGCCCCAGGACGGCGAGTTGGACACATCCACCACCGTGTGGACACCGGCGACGGCCTCGGCGAGTCCCTCACCGGTGATGGCGTTGACCCCTGAGCGGGGCGAGGCCGGGACGGCTTCGTGTCCCAACTCGGTGAGCTGGGCGACAACTTGCGATCCGATGAGCCCGCTGCCGCCGACTACCAAAACCTTCATGTGCACGCCTTTCATGCTTCCCGATGAACTGGCCTATTCAGCATGGCCCGCGAGCGGCCGCGTCGGAACCCCCGAAAATCCGTTAGGCGAACCGCCGGGCTGGGCCCTCGTCGGTGCTGGCGACCGAGTAGCAGGCCGCGGTCGAGATGATCGTCGGCACCACAAGCGAGAGTACGAAGACGAACATGACGAATGCGCGGTTGGGCGTGGTCAGCCAGCCGATGGGAAGGCGCGCGAGGCTGACGGCGAGCCATGACGCGGCGACCGCGAGGAACAAGGTTCCCACGGTGGCGACCTTGATCGAGCGCAACGCCAACTGCGTTGGTTCGGCCGCGTTGGCCAGCGAGCGGTTGAGGTTTTTGGTGCGGATGTAGACCACGACGAAATCAAGCACGATGACCAGCGCGCAAAACGTCACGATCGCCCCCGTCAGCCAGAGCGCCGGCCGGTGGCCGAGCACGAAATGCAGGTAGTCGATGCTCGTTTCGCTCATGATCAACGTCGTCGCCATCGCGGCGCCGAAGGTCAGCCACCCGCCGAGGTCGGCCAGGAAACAGAAGGCGCGGATGTCCGCGGGATCCTCCTTGGGGGCCTTGTTCACCGCGTGAGTGGCAAGCATCCAGCCCAGCCCGCCGAACAGTCCGGTGGTGCCTGCCGCGAGCATGCCGGTCGCCAGATTGCCCTGGGTCCAGGCGATCGCGCAGATTGCCTGGCGGTCGCCGTTCTCGGGCGGATGAGTGCCGCTGATGAGGCTGAACAGAAAGCTGTCGAGCATCAGGATCAGCACCGCCGAGGAGAACAACGCCAGGGTGTGCACGCCTTCTCGACTGCTGCGGTCGAACAGCAAGGCGATCGCGGTGATCAGGAATCCGCCGAGCACACCGGCGAGCTGCGACGTCGACGGCGCCGACGCGATCATGCTCCATTGGTCGGATGTGCAGAAGGTATCGGGATTCATCGACGCTGCAATCCGATAGTGATCCGCTCGCTCATGGGCCAAACATTAGCCAGCGCCGATCGCGACCAAGCCACATTGGGCCACGTCGCTTCGCTGGCGAGCGTTCGGTTCCGCAAACACTTAAATCAGTTGCTTGACTTAAAGCGGCGCGGCCCATTAACTCGTCGTGTGGTTAACGAATTGGACGGCAAGGTCGCCATCGTCACCGGCGGGGCGTCCGGCATCGGCCGCGGCATTGTGGAGCGTTTTCTGGCCGAGGGTGCGAAGGTCGTCATCGCCGATGTCGAAACCGAGCGAGGCGAGGCGTTGGCCGCCACGCTGGGTTCCGGCGCCGTCTTCCAGCAGACGGACGTTTCCGTGCCCGAACAGGTTGGAGCACTGGTAGCCGCGGCCGTCGAGAAGTTCGGCGGCCTGCACGTCATGGTGAACAACGCCGGGATTTCCAGTCCCCTGGGCCGATTGCTCGACGACGACCTGGCCGATTTTCACCGCGTGATGGGCGTCAACGTGTTGGGCGTGATGGCCGGTACCCGAGATGCCGCGCGGCACATGGCCGAAAGCGGCGGCGGCTCCATCATCAACATGACCTCGATCGGCGGGATCCAGGCCGGCGGCGGCGTGATGACCTATCGCGCGTCCAAAGCCGCGGTCATCCAGTTCACCAAGTCTGCGGCAATTGAGCTGGCGCGCTACGAGATTCGGGTCAATGCCATCGCGCCGGGGAGCATACCCACGCCGATCTTGGGGAAGTCGGCCGCTGGGATGGACCCGGAGGAGCTGGCGCAGTTCGAGGCGCGGATTCGCCAGGGGATGCGGGATGACCGGCCGCTGAAGCGCGAGGGCACGACCGATGACGTTGCCCAGGCCGCGCTGTATTTCGCCACCGACCGCTCGTGCTACGTCACCGGAACCGTGCTCCCGGTCGATGGTGGGACCTCGGCCGGCAAGGCGATCAGACCGACGAAGCGCTAGGGATGACGCCTAGCCGTCGCCTGCAGAGTGACGGTGCAGTCGACTCATTTTAAATCAAGCGCTTGACTTAAAGTCCGGTGCGAGGTTGACTGATCCAATGACCACGGCAGGCAGGGCCGTTCGCACCGAGCGGGCCAGCTCTACCCAGGAGGCGATCCTGGTGGCGGCCGAACGACTCTATGCCGAGCACGGCATGTTCGCGGTGTCGAACAGGCAGGTCAGCGAGGCCGCGGGGCAGGGCAATAACGCCGCGGTCGGCTATCACTTCGGTACCAAGGCCGACCTGGTGCGCGCCATCGAGGAGAAGCATCGCGGACCTGTCGAGGACCTGCGCGAGCAGATGGTGGCCGACCTTCTGGCATCGGGCGGCTCCGGCGAATTGCGGAACTGGGTGGCTTGCTTGGTGCGCCCGCTGACCGACCACCTCGAGGACCTCGGCAACCCCACCTGGTACGCGCGCTTCGCGGCACAGGCGATGACCGATCCGGCCTACTACAACATCATCGTCAAGGGTGCGCTCAGCTCGCCGTCGCTGGTGCAGGTCGTCGAAGGCTTCAACCGCTGCCTGCCCAACCTGCCGGCCGATGTCCACTTCGAGCGCAACATCATGGCCCGAAACCTGTTGATGCACACCTGCGCCGATCGCGAACGTGCGCTCGTCGCGGGCGCTGCGATGGCCCAGCCCTCCTGGCGGGCAGCCGCATTCGGCCTCATCGATGCGATCGTGGGCCTGTGGCTGGCGCCGGTAACTCCGTACGAATGAAGAGCATGCTGATGAAAGTGACTGTCGATCAGAATATTTGCGCATCCTCGGGCAATTGCGTGATGAATGCGCCCGAGGTGTTCGACCAGCGGGACGAAGACGGCGTCGTCGTCCTGCTCGATGAGGAGCCGTCCGTCGAGCAGACCGAAGGTGTACGTCAAGCAGCCGCGGCGTGCCCTGCACAGGCCATCTACATCGAGGAATGAAATGTCAGACGCACTGACGAGCACCGGGATTTCCGGGACTGAGTCGAACTCCGAGATTCCGGATTATCCGATGGCCCGCAACGAGGGCTGCCCATTCGCCCCACCCCCGGACGTCATGGCCCTGGCCGAAGAGCGGCCGCTGTCCCGGGTTCGGATCTGGGACGGCAGCACGCCGTGGCTCATCACGGGCTACGAGCAGGTGCGCGAGTTGTTCTCCGATTCCCGGGTCAGCGTCGACGACCGGGTGCCCGGCTTTCCGCACTGGAACGAAGGCATGTTGTCGACCGTGCACAAGCGGCCGCGGTCGGTGTTCACCGCCGACGGCGAAGAGCACACCCGCTTCCGGCGGATGTTGTCGAAGCCGTTCACGTTCAAGCGAGTTGAAGGCCTGCGGCCGACGATCCAGCAGATCACCGATGACAGCATCGACGCGATGCTGGCCGGGCCGCAGCCGGCGGACGTCGTCACCGCGATCGCACTGCCGGTGCCCTCTGTGGTGATCAGCCAGATGCTGGGCGTGCCATACGAGGACGCCGAGATGTTCCAGCACCACGCCAATGTCGGCCTCGCGCGGTACGCCGCCGCCGAGGACACGATGAAAGGCGCGATGAGCCTGCACAAGTACCTGGCTCAGCTCGTCGAAGCAAAGATGGAAAACCCGGCCGAGGATGCTGTTTCCGACCTTGCCGAAAGGGTCAAGGCCGGTGAGCTCAGCGTCAAAGAAGCCGCGCAACTGGGCACCGGATTGCTGATCGCCGGGCACGAAACCACGGCGAACATGCTCGGACTCGGCGTCCTTGCGCTGCTGCTGAACCCCTCGCAGGCGGCGGTCATCCGCGATGCCGACGATCCCAAAGTTCTCGGCAACGCGGTCGAGGAGTTGTTGCGCTACCTCAGCATCATCCAGAACGGCCAGCGCCGCGTCGCTCTGGAAGACATCCACATCGCCGGAGAGACCATCCGTGCGAACGACGGCATCATCATCGATCTGGCCCCGGCGAACTGGGATGCGGACGCCTTTACCGAGCCCGATCGGCTCTACTTGCACCGCTCGGGGGCCGACCGCAATGTCGCATTCGGCTACGGCCGGCATCAGTGCGTGGGACAGCAGCTTGCCCGTGCGGAGATGCAGATCGTGTACCAAACCTTGTTCCGTCGCATCCCGACCATGACACTGGCTGTGCCGGTCGAAAAGATCCCGTTCAAGCACGACCGGCTCGCCTATGGCGTCTATGAGTTGCCGGTGACCTGGTAACCGAATCGATTGAGCAGCCCGAGATCTCAAATCCCGATCCGACTGGAGGGTCAACAATGTCAACGCCGACAACCACTTCGCTCTACCCGCCCGGAGGCTACGGTGCTCCAAAGAATCGCCGCGGACACGCGGCGGACAGCGATGTAGGTCTGCCGGAGGGGACCGTGGTCTTCTCCGCTGACAACCACATCTCGCTGGCCGACGACATCTTCTACGACCGTTTCCCGGACGACCTCAAGGACAAGGCGCCGCGGATCTGGTACGAGGACGGCGCCTACCAAGTCGGGCGCAAGGGGCAGTCGTTCCTGCCGGGCGACTTCAGCGCGGTGCTGATGCAGTACGACGACCTTCCCGGCGCGGCCAGCACCAACATCGAGGCCAGGATCCAGGAACTGCACGACGACGGCGTCGAAAAGGAACTGGCCTTCCCCAATGCCGTGCTGGCCCTGTTCCACTACCCGGACAAGAAACTTCGCGAGCTGACGTTCCGCGTCTACAACGAATACATGGCCGAACTGCAGGAACGCTCGAACGGTCACTTCTTCGGTGCCGGACTGATCAACTGGTGGGATCCGCAAGGGGCAAGGAAGACGCTGGAAGAGCTGAAATCGTTGGGGCTCAAGACGTTCCTGATGCCACTGAACCCGGGCAAGGACGACGACGGCAACCCAATCGACTATTCGAGCACGTCAATGAACGCCGTCTGGGACGAGATCGAGGCCGCCGGTCTGCCGATCACCCACCACATCGGTGAGACCCCACCGAAAAGCCCGACCGAGTTCA
Organism: Mycobacterium sp. Dal123C01; assembly: GCF_052566995.1. Classification (NCBI taxonomy): domain Bacteria; kingdom Bacillati; phylum Actinomycetota; class Actinomycetes; order Mycobacteriales; family Mycobacteriaceae; genus Mycobacterium; species Mycobacterium sp. Dal123C01. Next base: position 2,100,965 of record NZ_CP199580.1, read on the forward strand.
ACAGCGTCGTGGTCGGCATGATGATCAACATCGACGGGTTTCGGGAAACGTTCGCCAAGTACATCTTTGGCGGCATCCTCGACCGGCACCCGTCGCTGCGTCTCGGCTGGTTCGAGGGCGGCATCGCCTGGGTACCGTGGGCGCTGCAGGACGCCGAGCACCTGGTGGCGTCCTATCAGCACATGTTCAATCGGCCGCTGGAGCACGATGTGCGCTACTACTGGGACAACCACATGAGCGCATCGTTCATGGTCGACCCGCTGGGCTTGCAGTTGATCGACCAGATCGGCGTCGACAAGGTGATGTGGTCCAGCGACTACCCGCACAACGAAAGTACCTACGGCTATTCCGAGAAGTCGCTGCAAGCCGTTGTCGACGCCGTCGGCCCGGCGAACGCGGCGAAGATCGTCAGCGACAACATCACGAAGTTCTTGGGTCTGTAGTGACGACGTTCGCGGAACTGGATACCAGCACCGGTACCGGACTGGTGATTCCCGAAACACCCGACTTGGCGCGCCTGCGCGGCGAGACGGGGGCCCGGTTGCGGTCGGCCATGGCCGACCGCGGTGTCGACGCGATGATCCTGCTCGGCAACAACGCCGTGGTCTACGCCACCGGTGCCAGTTGGCCGCTCGGGGACGCCGGCCTGTCCTACGTCGAGCGACCGGTAGCCGTGGTGGTCGCCGACGACGAGTGGCCGCACCTGTTCCTGCCGTTTCGTGAGGGAGCCTCGCACGAGTCGGACCTGCCCGCCGATCACTTGCACGGGCCGGTCTATCTCGAATTCGACGAAGGCGTAGCCAATTTCGCGCGGACGATTGCGGGCCTGATTCCGCCCGGAGCGGTAATCGCCGTCGACGAATGCACGGGTGCGATGTCTCGTGCCGCGAATCTGTTGTTCCCCAACGGTGCTCCCGTTGACGCCGCGGCCATTGTCAGCGCGGCCAAGGCGGTAAAAACCCCGGACGAATTGTCGTGCATGCGCACCGCCATCCGGATCACCGACGAAGCCATGGTCGAAGTCCAGAAGCGTCTGGCACCCGGCATTCGTCAGAGCGACTTGTCGGCAAGCTTTTTGCGCCGCGCCTTCGAGTTGGGGGCCGCGGCCAGCATGCTCGAACCGATCTGGCAGGTGATGCCGCCGAGCAAGGCCGAGGGCGTGTGGACCACGCACGGTGACCTGGCGCTGCCACTGCTGAGCACCGAGCGCGAGCTCGTCGAAGGCGATGTGCTGTGGACCGACGTCAGCATCACTTACCAGGGCTACTGCTCTGACTTCGGGCGCACCTGGATCGTCGGCCGGGACCCGTCGCCGCGTCAGCAGGCGCAGTTCGACAAATGGTTCGAGATCATCAGCGCGGTTCTGGGTGTCGCCAAGGCCGGCGCCACCGCGGCAGACCTGGGGCGGGCCGCGATCAAGGCCAATGGCGGCACTAAGCCGTGGCTGCCGCACTTCTACCTGGGTCATGGTATCGGCGTCAATGCCGCCGAAATGCCGATGATAGGAACGGATCTCGGCCAGGAGTTCGACGAGAGTTTCGTCCTTCAATCCGGGATGGTGCTGGTTCTGGAGCCCGTGGTGTGGGAAGACGGCACCGGCGGCTATCGCAGCGAAGAGGTTCTGGTGATTACCGAGGAAGGCTGGATCCGCTTGACCAACTACCCCTATGACCCCTATGGCAACTGAAGTCCTGCCCGACGAGCGCACGCTGCGCTCGGGGCGTCGCCAACGGGCGCTAGACCAAATGGCGGCCCACGATCTCGATGTCCTGGTCCTCGGCCGCCAAGCCAACGTCCGTTACGTAACCGGCGCGCCGCAACTGTGGGTCGCCGGGACCCGGCCGTTCGGCCCGACCTGCGTGCTCGTGCGTGAGACCGGTGCCGTGCACCTCCTCAGCACCTGGGACGAGGGCGTCCCCGACGACATCCCCCACGAGAACCTCTATGGCATCTCCTGGAATCCGATGAACACCATGTCGGCGCTGCAGCGCATCGACGGCACGGCAACCGCCCGGCGCGTCGGAACCGACGCGCTTTCACCGGTTTTCGCAAAGCTACTGCCCATAGCGTTCCCCAACGCACAGCTGGTCGACGGAGAACTGGCCATGCGGGCCGCCCGCCGGATCAAGACCGCCGAGGAGATCGCCGCGCTGCGGGAATCGGTTGCGGTGGTCGAATCGGCTCTGGCGGCCGCGGTATCGGAGTTGCGGCCAGGGGTAAGCGAACAGTCGCTGGCCGGCATCTTGTTGGAGGCCTCGGCGGCCGGCGGGGTGAGTACGCCGGCGAATCAAGACGTCGCATGGGTGACTTCACGCGAGCATCCGTGGCGACGGGCCGACGGCGGTGACGGCATCCAAGGTCGTATCCAGGACGGTGATCTGGTCGCGTTTTCCGCCGGAGTCCTGGCGGGCGGCTATGTGGGCGAGGTAGGCCGAACCTGGCCGGCGGACAAGAGGCATCCGCCCGACGGCGCCGCGGCGCTGTACGGGCGCTGGGAGAGTCTGTGGGGCAAGCTGATCGCCGCCTGCCGGCCTGGCGCTGGAGCGAGCGAACTGCTTGCCGCCTACCACGCCGCCGGGGAAGCGGAGCCGCCGATGCCGGTGGCCCGCGGCCTGGGCCTGGGGTTCGACCCGCCCGTCGTCTCCAAGCACCTGCCCGCGACCGCGGCCGACGAACGTTTGGAGCCGGGGATGGTGCTCGCCGTCACGGGGTACGTATGGGAAGAAGGAGTCGGCGCGGTATTCGGGCGGGAAGCGGTCCTGATTACCGCCGACGGCTCCGAAGTGCTTACCGCGAGCCCGTTCTGGCAGCAGTGACGCCAGACCGTATCGAAGCGCCGCTGGCCGGCTATACGGTCATCGATCTGTCCACCGGCATAGCGGGCGCCTACTGCACCAAGTTGCTCGCCGACGGCGGCGCCGATGTCGTGAAAATCGAATCGCCGCAGGGCGATCCGCTGCGTGCGTGGTCGGCCTCGGGTGCCGCCATCCCGACCGACGGCGACGGCGCATTGTTCAGCTTCTTAGCCGGTGCGAAACACAGTGTGGTCGCCGATCCCACGAAGGACGACGACACCGAACTGGTGAACCGGCTACTCGCATCGGCGGATGCGGTGGTCTGGTCTACCGGTTCGAAAGTGGCTGAGCACCCGGACTTTACGCCGCACGCCATCCACGGTCGTCACCCGCATCTCACCCTCACCTCGATTACACCGTTTGGGCTGGAAGGTCCCTGGCGCGACCGCGCCGCGACCGAGTTCACACTGCAGGCGTGGTCGGGAGGAATCGTCGGGCTCGGACGGGGCGAGCAGGAACGGGCACCCGTCTTCGTCGGCGGTCAGGTCGGCGAGTACCTGGCTGGTGCCTACGCGAGCGCGGCCACCTTGGCATCGCGATACCGCCGAATCGATGGCGGGGCAGGAGAACTGCTGGATCTGTCGATGCTCGAAACACAAATCCTGTGCCTCACGTATTACCCGGTCACCTACTTCGAAGTGCGCGGGCGTCCCTGGCGAGACACCCGTCGGCCGACGGTGCCCGGAGTGGCACAAGCCAAAGATGGCCTGGTGGATCTCGGTTGCGGTACGGCGCAGCAGTGGTTCGACTTGTGCGCGATGGTGGGTCATTCGGAGTGGATCGACGAGGAATCGCCGCTGTCGATCACCGAGCTGGCCAACGTCTACGCCGAAGAGATCTTTGCCTGGCTGGCCAGCACCCCGGTCGACGAAATCCGGGAACTGGCCACGGCATTCCGTATCCCCAACGCGCCCGTGGCCAACGGCGCGAATGTCACGTCCTTTGACCAATTTGTGGAACGCGGTTCATTCGTGCGCAATCCCGGCGACGGCTTCCAACAGCCGGGTCACCCGTATCGGATGCGACCAGCGCAGTTGCGCCGGCCGCATCCCGCGCCGCGGCTGGGGGAGCAGACCGAGCATTACCGCGCCGCGAATCTCCCCGCCTGTCCCGCACCGACCGGCGTTGCAAAATCGCTGCCGTTCACCGGGCTTCGGGTGTTGGATATGACGACGTTCTGGGCGGGGCCCTGCTGTACCCACTTTCTGGCCATGCTCGGCGCCGAGGTCATCCACGTCGAATCCACCCGTCGTCCGGATGGCACTCGCCTGATCGCTGGCGTACCGATCACCGAGGACCAATGGTGGGAAAAATCGCCGATCTTCGAGGCCCTGAACACCAACAAGAAGGGCCTGACACTGGACCTGCAGAGCCCGCGCGGAAGGGAGTTACTACGTCGGCTCATCGCAACATGCGATGTGGTCGTGGAAAACTTCACGCCGCGGGTGCTCGAGCAAATCGGCCTGGATTTCGCTGCGATTCAATCGATTCGGCCGGATACGGTGATGCTGCGGATGCCCGGCTTCGGCCTTGACGGGCCGTGGCGCGACAACCCGGCGTTTGCCTACGTCATCGAATCCGCGGCCGGCGTGAGTTGGCTCACCGGTTATCCGGACCGCACGCCGTATGACCCGTATTCGATCGGTGATCCGAACGCGGGCGTGCATGCGCTCAATGCGCTGCTGCTGGCGCTGGAGCATCGCCGCCGCACCGGCGAGGGCGTGTTCGTCGAAGCGGCGATGGTCGATGCGGCGCTCAGCATCTCCGCCGAGCAGATCGTCGAGTACTCGGCGTACGGCGCACTGCTGGAGCGTGCCGGCAACCGGGGCCCAACTGCTGCGCCCCAGAACCTTTACCGCAGCGCCGATATCGACGAATTCGGCCGGCTCGACAGCTGGGTCGCTATCGCCGTGGCAACCGACGATCAGTGGGAAAGGCTCTGTCGGGCACTCGGATCGCCCTCGTGGGCAACCGATCCCAAGCTATCGACCCAAGCCGGCCGGCGGATGCGCGAAGATTTGATCGACGAGCAACTCGCTGCCTGGTGCGAGAACCGCAGCCGCGACGAAATCGTCACGCCCCTCTGGGGCGCCGGCGTGCCGGTGGCCAAGGTCCTGCAACCGCATCGGCAAACCGAGTTGGAGCAGCTGGCGTTTCGCGGCTTCTTCGAAGAGGTCGAGCATCCGGTGAACGGGCGGGCTCGGCTCAGCACCGTGCCGATGAGGTTCTCCGGCGGGCCCGAGCTTTTTCACGCGAATCCCGCACCCACACTGGGACAGCACAACCACGAGTTGTTGGCCGAGTTGGGGTTGACCCCGGCAGAGATAGCGGACCTGGAAGCCAACGGAGTCATCGGCCAAGTGCCGAACTGATCTCTGCTCGGCGGTTAGTGGCTCCACCCCTCGGCGGCCTGGTCATCGAAGGCGCGGTCGATGCGTTCGAACCGGCGCTTGACCGAGTTGCGGGCCGCCTCGTGGGGCAGGATGTACAACCGGTTGGCCAGAATCGCGTCGGCCGTCAGCCGCGCCACGTCGTCCACCGACACTGTTTCATCCTGCGTCGGCGGAAGCGGTCCGAACGCACTCGTCAGGTCGGGCGCTGACGCGAGTCCGTAATCCGCGCCGCGGATGCGTTCGGAGTTGGAGACCAGCTTGGTTTCCACGACCATCGGACACAGCACCGAGACGCCGATGCCGTTGTCCTTGACCTCGCGGGCCAGCGTCTCGGCCAGGCCGACAACGCCATATTTGGCAACGCCATATGCCCCCAGGCCGGCGTTGGGCACCAGTCCGGCAAAGGATGCGGTGAAGGCGATGTGCCCGCCCGTGCCCTGCTCGATCAACTTCGGCACGAATGCCTCGACGGCGTGGATCGACCCCCACAAATCGATGTCGATCACCCAGTGCCAGTCGTCGTGCGTCATATCCACGAGCGGACCCGCGACGACAATGCCGGCGTTGCTGAAAACGACGTCGACCTGGCCCAGCAGGCGGAACGCCTCATCCGCGAGATCAACCATCTCCTCGAGATGCCGCACGTCGCATGTCACGCCGTGGGCGTCGACCCCCTCGGCCTTCAGGTGTGCCACGGCCCGTTCCAACGTGACCTTGTCAACGTCGGCCAGCACCACCCGGGCTCCGCGGCGGGCGAACTCGGTGGCGGTGGCCAACCCGATGCCGCCTGCACCGCCGGTGATGACTGCCCCGCGTCCCTCGAACCCGTCCATAGATTCCGAGCGTATTACTCCCGCCCCGACGATCTGATCGCGGTACAACCGAGCGTCCAGCCACGTGTGAGAGGGCTCATATAGATAGGGCCCTAACTATTAGTGTATTATTCAGATATGCCCGCCCTGACTGCACGCGAGATCGATCCGCTTGCCCTGGAACACCAGGTGTGCTTTGCGCTGGCGGCGACCAACCGCGCGGTCTTGGCGGTGTACCGACCGTTATTGGAGCCGCTCGGCCTGACCCATCCGCAATATCTGGTGATGCTGGCATTGTGGGATCACCGCAAGACTCCCGCGGCGAACCGGTCACCGTTGTCGGTCAAGCAGATTGCCACCGCGTTGCAGATGGATTCGGCGACCCTCTCGCCGATGCTGAAACGCTTGGAGAGGCTGGGCCTGATCACTCGCGCCAAGAACGCCGCCGACGAGCGCACCACCGATGTCACGCTCACCGAGCGCGGAATCGCCTTGCGCGAGCGGGCGCTTGAGATTCCTCCCGCCGTCGTGGCGCGTCTGGGTGTCGAGCTGACTGAACTCGAGAACCTGCATCAGGTCCTCTCCCGTATCAACGCGGCCGCGTTGGCGGCCGGCGCCTTACAATCCTGACAACCTCCAGAGGAGCCACCATGACCGCCGCGAAACCCAATCTCTGGCAGCGCATCGGCTATTCCTACGGACGGCGCTTGCCCGACTCGATGCGCAGCTGGGTCGCACGCGATCTCGCCGGCGATGGAGCGATACGTCGCCACATGATCAGGTGGGCGATACCGCCCGTGCTGGTCCTCGCCCCGCTGTGGCTGCTGCCCGCCTCGATCTACGTGCACACCGAGATGACAGCGCCGCTCCACTTCTGGGCGCTGTTGATATCCCTTGCCCTGAACAAGGTCTGGCGTCGGCACCGACTGGCAGACCATGGATTGGACCCGAACCTGGTCGACGTGATCAACCGCCGGAAAAACGCCCGGATGCACGAGGACTACATCCGCCGTTACGGGCCGCGGCCCGAATCGGCGGAATGGCAGTCCAACAGCAGCCCGTTCTAGGGGCTACTTCAGGCAGCTGCCCGCGTCGATGGGCAGTGTCACGCCGGTGATGTAGCGGGCGTCGTCGGAGGCGAAGAACAGCACTGCATTGCTGATGTCGATGGGGTCCACCCACGGGATCGGCAGCGTGTGGAACATCTGACAGATCGGCGCCATGTCGTCGGGCCCCGGATTTTCCAGGTCGGGGCGGAACATCTTCCAGGTGCCCTCATTCATGATCATCCCGGTGCTGACATGGGTGGGATGCACGGAGTTGACCCGAATCATGTGCTGGCCGAGTTCGACGGCGAAGGATCGCATGATGCCCACCACGCCGTGCTTAGCGGCGACGTAGTTGCCGCAGTGCGGGTAAGCCTTGAGGCCGCCAACCGAGCTGGTCAATATGATTGAACCACCGTTGCCGCCCGAAATCAGGTGCGGCACAGCGGCTTTCACTGACTTCCACACGCCCGACAGGTTGATGTCAATCATTTCCTGCCAGTCATGTTCACTGCACTGGTCCAGAGTGTCGCCGCCGTTGCCGATGCCGGCGTTGGCCACGATGATGTCCAGCCGGCCCAACTGCTCCACGCCGGTATCCACCGCGGCCTTCATCGCGTCGTAATCGCGCACGTCGACTTCGGCCGTGAAGATTCTGCGGTTGTGAGCTTTGACGAGATCGGCGGTCTCCGCCAGATCCTCGGGCGTGGCCGCCGGAATGGTGGTGTTCTCCACGATGGGCTTGCAGACGTCAATCGCGATGATGTCGGCGCCTTCTTGCGCCAACCGCACCGCGTGGCTGCGGCCCTGACCAATCGCCGCTCCGGTGACGAAAGCAACTTTGCCTTCAACACGTCCAGTCATCACTACCTCAATTCCTGATCTGATCGAACCGGCATGTCTCAGCGGAGAACGGCCGGCATCGTGTCTCTCGCAGGAACCGCGTGCGCCCCGTTCCCGGGGGAGCGGGGAGGGTGCCGCCACTGAACTCTGTCATCACCCACCAACGAGTGTCAACGACGAATCCGTTTTGGCTATTTGCAATTCTATATATTAGAGAATCGGATTCTCACCAAGCAAATCGCGTGCGTTATTTGCTCACATTGGGGCAAAGAGGGAAGGACCGCTCGGGCCCGCCGCTGATGCGTGCTATCCGACGAATCCGGATGAACAGAAGTCCCACACCTCGTCGGCGCTGATCGGGTGGATCGTCGCGTCGTCGTTGCCGCCGCTGGACTGCGCGATGAACATGACGGTCTGCATCGTCATGGCGGCTATCCGGCGCGGATTGAGTCCGGCGCGCAACTTGCCTGCGTCGCAGGCCGCTTCCATGAGCTCGGTGAGCAACGCCACCAGCGGTGCGTGCGCGATCTTGACCTCGGTCGGATGCGTCACCAGCAACCGTGGCGCAAAGTCGGTGAACAGCGGGCGCTTGGCCTCGGGATCCGGACGCGACGCCTCATACAACAGCTCGACGGCGACCTTCAGCCGCTCGAGCGGATCGGATTGGTTTTCGGTGGCGGCACGGATCTGCTCGGCCGACCGGCTCAGCGCGTCTTCGAACAACGCGAGCAGCAGCTCGTGCTTGCCGTCAAACTGCAGGTAGAAGCTCCGCAACGACTGGCGGGACCGGTCCACGACCTCCTGGACGGTGAAGTCGGTAGTACCTTTTTCGATGATGATGGCCTGGGCCGCGTCAAGGAAGCGCTGAACGCGCTGGGCCGCACGCAGTTTCGCGGTCTTGATGGATCGCTCGACGGCGCGCTGCTTCCAAGCCGGCTCTTCGCTTGGGCTGGTCACAGACGGCTCGGACGATTGTCGCGAGGGGAGAACATGATTGGACTCTACCGGAGAACGCCGTGACATCGCTGCGCTCGACCCCCTCACTGACCATGTGTCGGAGATTGTAACTTTCGTGCCACGAGAATACTATTCTCCTACACGTGTGTATAGAAGCGGAATTGCAAGAGTGAACCGTGCGGTTGGCGGAAACCCGCATCTACTGACGGTCCACACGCGCGCTAGCGAATTCAGGGGAGTGCTGTGCAGCTGACCTTTGACGCCGACGTCGAGGAGTTCCGCGCGGAATTCGCGGCGTTCCTCGATGCGAATCTTCCCGACGCGGCGGTGACGGGTGAGCGGCCACGGTCGAGTTCGGACATTCCGGAGTGGGCCCGTAGCTGGCAACGGCTCCTGTTCGACAGCGGGTGGCTGCTGCCCGGAAATCCGCCGGAGTTCGGTGGACGTAACGCCACGCTGTTGCAGCAATATGTGTACCTCGAAGAGTTGTCGCGGCACCGGATCTATCAAAGTTTCAATCCGCAGGGCGTAGGCATCATCGCCGCGTCGCTGCTGTCGTTCGGCACGCCGGAGCAGAAGCAGCGATGGGCGGTGCCGATTCTGCGCGCGGAGATGACCGCGTCGCTGGGTATGTCCGAGCCCGGTGCGGGCTCGGATCTTGCCTCACTGAAGACGCGCGCGGTGCTCTCGTCTGATTCAGAAGGCGACCACTTCGTCGTCAACGGGCAGAAGGTGTGGACATCGGGCGCCCATCACGCCGATGTGTTGTTGACATTCGTGCGTACCGATCCCGAAGCACCAAAACACAAGGGCATCAGCGCTTTACTGATTCCGACAGACACGCCCGGTGTGGTCCGCCGTCCGTTCGCGTCGGTGTCAGACATCGAAGACGTCGACTTCAACGAGGTCTTTTTCACCGACGTGCGAGTGCCGGCCGAGAACTTGGTGGGGGAGCTCAACGCGGGATGGCGAGTCGCGACCGGTTCGCTCGGCCACGAACGCGCCATGCTGTGGCTTGATTACGCCGATATGCTGCACGCGCTGACCGTCGAGTCCAGCCCACCGGGACCCGTGCAACGCGATCGCTACGCCACGCTGGTGATGGATTGCCACGCAATGCGGCTCATGGGGTCGGTGACTTTGTCCAAAGCCGCGCGCGGTGAAGAGGATGTCCCCGCCCAGTCAGTGCTCAAGCTGCTCGGTTCCGAGGCAATGCAACGCGCCTGCGAGGACGCGCTCAACGCCAAAGGCGGCGACGGACTCGTGTTGCGCGGGGTCACCGCCCCGTTCGCCCCACTCAATCTGGACAGCCACTACGGCAGCTGGTTTGACCGGTACACGCGCACCTTCGCGGCGACCATCGCCGGCGGGACTTCCGAAATTCAGCGCAACATCGTCGCCGAACGAGTCCTTGGGCTGCCCCGCGGTTAGCGGACACTCAGCAGTTGGTTGCGGCGGGATTGTCCAAGCATCGCTGCACACGGCCCGGATCCTGGGAGTCCAGCCAGGAGTAGTAGCCGATGGCGACCAGCCCTGCCACAATCGCCACCGCCCCTAACACCATGCCGGCGATCGCGGCCCGGGGATTGGTCGCTTCACCGCGACTTACTCGCCGTCGGGCGATATCACCGGTCAACAGCGCCACGACACCGAGAGGCACTCCTATCAGCAGCCAGCAGGTAGCCAGTGCCAACCCGCCCAGGATCACTGAGATGACGCCGGCCTGATTTCGAGGTTCGCCGGGGGAGTACATGTGCGCCCATTCTAGGGACTGCGAGCCGGCGTACGACCCCCAGGCGCCCGATCCGTTACAGCTGCGCCAGCCGTGGCGCAGATCCCTTGGTCCGCAACACCGCTCCGGCCTCCGCGGTCAATTCCCGCGCGCTGCCGAGCAGGCTGTCCAGAATCAGCGACCGTTTGATGTGGCAATGCAGCTGGTGTTCGGCCGTGAAGCCGATACCCCCGAGCACCTGCTGGCAGTGACGTGCCGTGGTCAGCGCCGCCTGGCCGGCCGCCGCTTTGGCCAGCAGGCTGGCCAGGTCATCCGGATCGTCGGACGCCGAGGCGGCGGCCTGCAGGGTGGCCTCGGCGCCCTCGATCGCGACGAGTGTCTCGGCCAGTCGGTGCCGGATCGCCTGAAACGAACTGATGTGGCGGCCGAACTGGACTCGATCCAGGGCATGCTGGCGCGCCAGTGCAAGCATTGCGCGGCTGGCGCCGACCAGCCACCAGCCCAGTGCCCGCCGCCCGGCGGCAAGCCCGGCTTGCGGAACTGGATTTCCTTCTGCCACACGATGTATCGGCAGCTCGCCGTCGAGCGCTGAACTGGGAGCGTCGTTGCGCTCCCACACCACCCAGGCGCCTCCCGCGAACGGCAGTGGGGTGGTACCGCCCGGCCCCGCGCCGGCCCCGCGCAGCACGACATCGTTGAGCACGGGGGCGTGCGTAGCGGTCTCGCCGAGCAGTCGAAACACCAAAGGAATTGCGAAATCAGGTATTTCGTCCAGCATGTCGAGCCAGCCGAGGTCCGTCAACGCCGCATCGAGCGTAGGGCCCGAGGCCAGGGAAGGATCGCTCATTGCGGTGCGTACCGACTCGGCCAGCAGCTGCAGTTCCTCGGAGTCTGTTGAAAGATCCACGGCGCTACTCCTTCCCGAGGTCGAGTAGCCGGCGAGCGATGATGTTGCGCTGAATCTCGGCGGTACCGCCGTAGATGGTCGACGCGCGCGAGTACAGGTATTCCGATCGCCACGGTGTGTCGTCGAGCTCGATGACACCGGGCAGCAGATCGCGGACGGTGTCGTAAAGCCGCTGCTCGGCCGACGCCAGCAGCACCTTGTCAATGGAGGTGTCGGGGCCGAGTCGTGCTCCGTCGCGCAGCCGGTATTGGGTGGCGCGGGACCGGCAGCGCAGCGTGTGCAGCGCGAGATAGGCTGCGCCAAGCTCGAATTCGCTATGACTGTCGGTCTGGACGCCGCACGTCTCCCTGATCAGCTCGTCGAATCGGGAGTAGAGGTAGGCGATCCGCTGCCAAAAGCAGGTGGACCGCTCGTAGGGGAGCAGGTCCATCGCCAGTCGCCAGCCATCTCCCGGCCGGCCGAGCATCCGGCTCGCCGGGATCACCACATCGTCGTAGTACACCTCGCAGAACTCGTCGACGCCGTGCATGGTGCGAAGCGGCCGAACGGTGATGCCCGGGGTGTCGAGGTCGACAAAGAATGCGGTGATTCCGTCATGGCCCGGCGCGGTGCGGGTGAGCAGGACGCAACGGGTCGAGAACTGCGCGAAGCTGGTCCAGACCTTCTGCCCGTTGACGACCCAGTTGTCACCTTGCTGGGTGGCGCGGGTGGTCAGCGATGCCAGGTCACTGCCGGAGCCCGGCTCGGAAAAGCCTTGGCACCATTGCTCTTGGCCGCTCAGCAGTCGCGGCACCATTTCGGCGGCCAGTTCAGCTGGGGCGTAGTCGATCATCGTGGGTGCGAGCACCTCGAGCATCGAGTACGGGCCCGGCTCGGCAAGGCGCCGACCGACGACCTCTTCGCCGACGATCGCGCGAAGCACTGCGGGCCCACCCAATCCGCCGACTTCTTTCGGCCAGCCGTACCGCATCCAATCGGCGTCATACAGCGCCCGGCTGACGCGGAGGAATTGCTGCATATGGCCCTGCAGCGAGTGATCGGCCCCGGGGGTTAAGTCATTCTCGTCGAGCCACTTACGCAGACCCGCCCGGAACTCGTCGACATTCACGGGGTGGGGCGGCCGATGGCGTGCGGGCGCCCCGAGTCGTGCACCCCGCTACGGCGAATGAACGTCATCGCACGGGTCTTCAGCCGCCATCCATCGGCGGTCCGGGAGTAGGTGTCGCGGTAGTAGCCGATCCGCATGTCGTGGGTGGAGCCATCGATAAAGCAGAGCGGTTGCGTGCCGCTTGCCGAATCGCCATCGATGTCTTCGACCAGGGCAGTTCCGGTGAGGAACAAGCCCTTTGGTGCGGCGGCCACCAGTTCTGGGAACCGGTCCAACTTGTACGTGGAGCCAAATGCGCTGTAGGTCCCGTCGGGTGTGAATACACCGATGAGGCCGTCGATGTCTTCTTGGGTGATGGTCACCGCGTAACGGGCGAGCAACTGCTGAATCTCGACCAGATCGTCAGTTCTGGTCGGGCCGCTCTTAGACTGATCGGGTGTCGACATAGACCTTGCCGCCTTTCATGACAAAGCTGACGTGCTGGGTAACGGTTATGTCTTCCAACGGGTTTCCCGGTACCGCGATGATATCGGCGAGCTGCCCCGGCGCGAGGCGCCCCCGGTCGGTCGAGTTGATGAGCTCAGCCGCGGTCACCGTGGCCGCTCGCAGCACCGCCAACGGCGGTATGCCCCATTCGACCAGGGTGACAAGCTCGTCGGCGTTGCGCCCGTGCGGTATGGCGGGTGCGTCGGTGCCGACCGCGATCTTCACGCCGGCTTTGTAAGCGGCCAGTATCGAGGTGCGTGACTTCGGAAACATCTCGGCCGCCTTGGCTTGGAGTTCGGGCGCAGCGTGCGAAACATCCATCCCCTCGGCCAGGCGTCGGGTGCTCACCAGGAAGGTGCCGTGCTCGACCATCATCGCGATCGCCTCGTCATCGACCAGGAAACCGTGTTCGATGCAATCGATGCCGGCCTCGACGGCATGCTTGACCGCCTCGGCGCCGTGTGTGTGGGCGGCGACGCGCAGCCCGCGCCGGTGCGCCTCGTCGACGATCGCGCGTAGTTCTTCGTCCGAATAGTGTTGCGCACCAGGCGGACCGGTCATTGACATCACTCCACCAGAACAGCAGACCTTGATCAGCTCGGCGCCATGTTTGATCTGGTATCGCACCGCCTTGCGGATCTCGTCGATTCCGTTGGCGATGCCTTCCTCGACCGTCAGCTCCAGCACATGCGGCGCGAACGCCGCGAACATCGTCGGGTCCAGGTGGCCGCCGGTGGGCGTGATGGCGTGGCCGGCCGGCACTACTCGCGGTCCGTCGATCCAGCCCGCGTCAATAGCGTTGCCTAGCGCGACGTCCAGCAGGTAGCCGCCCGTCTTGACGAACAGACCGAGATTGCGCACCGTGGTGAACCCGGCGCGCAGCGTGCGACGGGCATTGCCGACCGCGCGCAGCACCCGGGTCGGCGGATCATCTTGAACCTGGGACAGCCCGGGCTTCTCCCCGCGCCCGCCCATTAGGAGGTTGACCTCCATGTCCATCAGCCCCGGCAGCAGGATCGCGTCGCCGAGATCGATCACGTCACTCTCGGAACCGTTACCGTCACCGACGCCGACGATCCGGTCGTTCTCGATCCGCAGAATGCCGGGCCGAACGATCTCGCCGGCGTCGATGTCGAGCAGCCCGGCGGCCTTGAGCGTCAGCACGGCGATGAGCCGCTCGGGCGAAGAGCCGAGAGCACCGTTAGATCACCGGCTCGCGGATCAGCTCCACCCAGGCTGCGCCGCTGTCGGGTACCCGCGGCTGCTTCCACGCCTCGATCGGAAACGACACCATGACCAATGACTGCATGATGTGCATCAGGGTACGTGCGTCCTCGGGCAGATCCTCCAGGGGGAACTTGTCGCAGTACTCGATCACATCGTTCAGCCGGGGAAAAGCGACGTCGTAGAACTCCTGCATCTGGGGCATCGTCGAGGCCAGCCGCTTGGTGTAGCGCTCGGGTTCGGTGGCCAGGTCCCAAGCCAAATAGGGCTCCAGGTCGGCGAATTCAGTGGGAAGCGCCATTGTTGGCGTACTCCTTCACGTAGTCGTTGGTCACCTTGTGCAGATGACGCAGCATGATCTCCTGATCGCAGAGCGGGAAGTCGTTGACCACCCGGGTGCCGATCATGGTCTGCGTCGCCTCGAGCGTGTTGGCGTCCTGCAGCGCGTACTCCTTGAACGTCACCGCCGCCAACTCCTGGGCCAGCCGTTCGCGAGCGTTTTTCGGCGGCACGAAGTACAGGGTGCATTCGAAGATGTGCTTGTCGACGGCGGTCGGCCAGTAGTGATAGGTCAGGTACCAGCCGGGCTCCCAGATCAGCAGCATGAAGTTCGGATAGAAGTGCCACTCGTCGATGCCCCACTGCTTGGCCTTCTTCGGGTTGATGCCTGGAGGCAGTTCGGTGAACTTCTCCATGACCTCCGGCTTGTCCCAAGGGCCGAACAGCCCGCTGCGCAGCACCTGGTCCATGGGCTTGACCATGCTCATGTCCACCGGCGGCGACTGGCCGCCCCAGGTCGAGATCATCGCGTGCGGGCTGGCCATCTCGTAGTACAGCGCTTCGAACCCGTACTTCTGGATCTTGGCGGCTTCTTCCTTGGTGTACTGCCCCTGGTGCAGGATCGGCGCGTGGTAGAACTCGGCGAACGCGTCCATGAACAGCTTCCAGTTGCTGCCGACTTCGGCCCGGTAGGAATAGGTCTCGGTCATCTCGCCGAAGGGGTAGCCCTCGATGCCCTTGGCCAGCGCCCCGAGGTAGTCGGCAAGCGGCTTGGCGTGCTGGTCGAAGTTGATGAAGATGAAGCCTTCCCACAGCTCGCACCGGACTCCCACCAGGCCGTAGTCGCTCTTGTCGACGTCGAAGAATTCGCCCTCCTGTTGGATGAAGGTCAAATCTCCGTCGAGGCTGTAGCGCCAGGCGTGGTACTTGCAGGTGAACTGCCGGCAGGTACCCGAGGTCTCCTCATTGGGAAAGTCGTTCCACACCAACTTGTTTCCGCGGTGTCGGCAGACGTTGTGGAAGGCCTTGACGGCCCCCTCCTTGGTCTTGACGATGATCACCGACATGCCCTTGCCGGCCGAGGGCAGCTCCTTGGTGAAGTAGCTGCCGGTGCGCGGGAGTCGCTCGACGCGGCCGACGTTGAGCCACGTCTTCTTGAAGACGGCGTCGCGTTCGGCTTCGAAGAATGCCGGGTCGATCGAGTCCGTGTAGTCGACCGGGGCGGTCCCTAGCTCGGGATAGTTTTCTGTCCAGCTGCCAGCGGCTGGCTTCGGGAAGTGCGGCAACGTTCTTACCTCTCTTGTCAGTGCTGGTCGGCGTGCTCGAGCTGGATGCCAAAAGTGTTGAAGGCCATGGCCAGCAGGGTGTAGCAGCCGACCGTGAAGACGAAATCCATGCGTTGCTGATCGTTGAGGCGCTCGCCGAGTGCCGCCCAGGTTTGGTCAGACAGCTGCGATTTCTCGTCGAGTTCATCGACCCCGGTGATCACTGTGCTGTCGAACTCGTCCGCGCCCTCGCCTCGTTGGACCGCGGCGATCTCGTCGTCGGTGATTCCCTCGTCCTTGGCCATGCTGACGTGATGAGACCACTCGTAGGCGCAGTCGCGACGATGCGCGACCCGCAGGATGGCCAGCTCACGGATGCGGGCCGGCAGCGTGGATGAGTACAACAGGTGGACGTTGAACCGGAGAAACGCCTTGGCCAGCGCGGGGTGGTGAGCGAAGGTGGCCAGCGCGTTGTTGGCGTCGCGCGGGCCGTCCGCGGGCAGCATGGGCGCAAGCGCGCGCTGGACGGCCTCATCCCACTGATCAGCCGGCAGCGGCGGCAGGCGCATTGTGAGAGTCCTCTCGGCCAAAGAGAATCATATTCTCATTTACAACTAACAGACTTGCACGATTCGTTCGCTTGGTCAATGCCAACAGGTCAGGGACCCGCGCCGCGTGACTGGTGGGTGGCCGCGCACCGGTTTGTCGAGGGTCCGGCGATCGAATCGGAGTCGAGTAACAAATTTTTGGTTCATTTGTTGAACGGATGCACGGTGCTGGCATTTCTGTGATCGTGTAGTCGCACGTGAGAGGGCGATCCGGACTGCGATGGGGGGTTCCGGAACGGCCGCCGGATTTGCCGGATCGAGCTGGTGAATGTTGATTCTCACATGGCGAGAAGCTAGTTTTCAGAGGTAGAGGGCTGAGAGCCGACGCCCTGGGAGTCGCCTGCTAATGGATCCGATGGAGAGGAACGGTCATGAACAAAGAGGACATGATTCTGATCAGCGTGGACGACCACACTGTCGAGCCGCCGAACATGTTCAAAGACCACCTACCGGCTAAGTATCAGGACGACGCGCCACGCCTGGTGCACAACGCCGACGGATCGGACATGTGGAAGTTCCGCGACACGGTGATCCCGAACGTCGCGCTCAACGCGGTCGCCGGCCGTCCCAAGGAGGAGTACGGCATCGAGCCGACGGGGCTCGACGAGATCCGGCGGGGCTGCTACGACGTCGACGAGCGAGTCAAGGACATGAACGCCGGCGGCATTCTGGCCTCGATCTGCTTCCCGTCGTTTCCGGGCTTTGCGGGGCGGCTGTTCGCCACCGACGACCACGACTTTTCGATCGCGCTGGTGCAGGCCTACAACGACTGGCACATCGAAGAATGGTGCGGGGCGTACCCGGCGCGGTTCATCCCGATGGCGATTCCGGTGATCTGGGATGCCGAGGCGTGTGCCGCCGAGGTGCGGCGGGTCTCGAAAAAGGGTGTGCACGCGCTGACATTCACCGAGAACCCGGCGGCGATGGGTTACCCCAGCTTCCACAACGATTACTGGACCCCGCTATGGAAAGCGTTGGTCGACACCGACACCGTGATGAACGTGCACATCGGATCCTCGGGCCGACTGGCGATCACGGCGCCCGATGCACCGATGGATGTGATGATCACGCTGCAGCCGATGAACATCGTGCAGGCCGCCGCGGATCTGCTGTGGTCCAAGCCGATCAAGGATTACCCCGGCCTCAAGGTCGGCCTGTCCGAGGGCGGCACCGGCTGGATCCCCTACTTCCTCGAGCGAGCGGACCGCACCTACGAGATGCATTCGACCTGGACCCACCAGGACTTTAAGGGCAAGCTGCCCAGCGAGGTCTTCCGGGAGCACTTCCTGACGTGCTTCATCAGCGACAAGGTGGGCGTTAAGCTGCGCAACATGATCGGCATCGACAACATCTGTTGGGAGGCCGACTACCCGCACAGTGACTCGATGTGGCCGGGTGCGCCGGAAGAGCTGTGGGATGTGTTGTCGTTGAACGACGTTCCTGACGACGAGATCAACAAGATGACCTACGAGAACGCCATGCGTTGGTATTCGTTCGATCCGTTCACCCACATCTCGCGCGAACAGGCGACGGTCGGTGCGCTGCGCAAGGCCGCCGAGGGGCACGACGTGTCCATAAGGGCGCAGGGCCACGAAAAGGACTCCCGAGGCGGCGCGTCCTTCGCGGATTTCGCGGCCAACGCGAAAGCGCTCAGCGGCAACAAGGACTGACGCGCCACCGGAGGAACCCGCGCGCCGGTGCATCAACTGACCTAAGGAGATCTTGCCGTGCCCGGCGATGGGATGAATTTTGAGCTGACCGACGACCAGGAGCTGATCCGCAAGTCGGTCGCCGAGCTGGCGCGGAAATTCGACGACCAGTACTGGATGGAAAAGGACCAGGCGCACGAATTTCCGGCCGAGTTCTACCAGGCAATAGCCGACGGCGGCTGGCTTGGCATGACGATCCCAACCGAGTACGGCGGCCATGGCCTCGGAATCACCGAAGCCACACTGTTGCTCGAGGAGGTCGCCAGGTCCGGCGGTGCGATGAATGCGGCCAGCGCAATCCATCTGTCGATCTTCGGCATGCAGCCTGTGGTGGTACACGGGTCCGACGAACTCAAGGCGCGCACGTTGCCCCCGGTCGCGAGCGGTGAGGTGCATATCTGCTTCGGAGTCACCGAACCCGGTGCCGGGCTTGACACTTCGCGTATCACCACGTTCGCCAAACGCGACGGCGATCGGTATGTGGTCAACGGCCGCAAGGTGTGGATCTCCAAGGCGATGGAGTCGGACAAGATCCTGCTGCTTACCCGCACTAAGACGTACGACGAAGTCGCCAAGAAGACCGACGGGATGACGCTGTTCCTCACCGACCTCGATCGGAGCCGAATCGACATCCGCCCGATCCGCAAGATGGGCCGCAACGCCGTGAGCTCCAACGAGTTGTTCATCGACAATCTCGAGGTGCCGATCGAGGATCGAGTTGGGGAGGAAGGCAAGGGATTTCAGTACATTCTCGACGGCCTGAACCCCGAGCGGATGCTGATCGCGGCAGAGGCACTCGGCATCGGGCGGGTGGCGCTGGAGAAAGCGGTGAAGTACGGCAACGAGCGCGTGGTCTTCGGCCGGCCGATCGGCATGAACCAGGGTATCCAGTTTCCCCTCGCGGATTCACTGGCCCAGCTCGACGCCGCCGAGCTGATGTTGCGCAAGGCCACCTGGCTCTACGACAACGGCAAACCCTGTGGGCGCGAAGCAAATACCGCCAAATACCTTTGCGCCGAAGCGGGCTTCACCGCAGCTGACCGCGCCTTGCAAACTCACGGCGGCATGGGCTACGCGGAGGAATACCACATCACGCGCTACTTCCGTGAAGCCCGGCTGATGAAGATCGCACCCGTCAGTCAGGAGATGATCCTGAACTTCCTGGGATCCAATGTCCTGAAATTGCCGAGGAGCTATTAATGGGCAGCTGCGGCGGCATGGTGACGTGAAGCCGGTCATGCGCCGATGACCGCATCCGCCGACCCCGTGCTGCTGTCCGATGACGGCGATGGGGTGCGCACGCTGACCCTGAATCGTCCGCATCGCAAAAACGCCATCAGCCCGGAGTTGTGGATTGCGTTGCGCGACGCGCTGCACGCCGCTGGCCGTGACCGCAGCGTGCGTGCGCTGGTGATCACCGGTGCCGGCGGGAGCTTTTGCTCTGGCGCCGACATTTCGATCCCGGACGACATTCACCCGAAATACAAGCTGCAGCGCCTGACCGACGTAGCGCTGGCGCTACACGAACTTCCGATACCGACGGTGGCCAAAGTGACGGGCGTCGCGGTCGGAGCCGGATGGAACCTGGCGCTGGGCTGTGATTTGGTGGTCGCGACGCCGGAATCGACGTTCTCCCAGATCTTTTCCAAGCGAGGTCTGTCAATCGATCTCGGCGGTTCCTGGTTGTTACCGAAACTTGTTGGCCTGCAACAGGCTAAGCGGCTCGTGCTGCTGGCAGAGACCATTGACGCCGCGGAGGCCCACGCCCTCAACCTGGTCACCTGGGTGGTGTCCGCCGCGGAGATCGACGCCTT
The DNA here is from genome assembly GCF_052566995.1 of Mycobacterium sp. Dal123C01. Lineage (NCBI taxonomy): Bacteria > Bacillati > Actinomycetota > Actinomycetes > Mycobacteriales > Mycobacteriaceae > Mycobacterium > Mycobacterium sp. Dal123C01. The sequence goes on from NZ_CP199580.1 coordinate 2,121,003, forward strand.
CGTCAAGGATCTGAGCGACCGGCTGGCGGCGGGGCCACCGATCGCGTTGGCTCAGACCAAAGCCCTGTTGAATGAGGGCGCCGACCGCACCATGCGCGACGCGCTGGCCAACGAGGCGCGAGCGCAGGTCGGGAATTTTGCGACGGCGGATGCGGCCGCCGCCTATGCCGCCTTCAGCGAGCGACGGGAGCCGTCGTTTACTGGCCGGTGGGCGCTATCAAAATCTGACAAGGAATCGGAGTAGGGATATGCGGGAGACAGTCATCGTCGAGGCGGTGCGCACGCCGGTCGGAAAACGCAATGGCGGGCTGTCGGGCATGCACGCCGCGGACTTGTCCGCGATCGTCCTCAACGAGGTGCTGGAACGCGCCGGTGTGGGCCCGGAGATCGTCGACGACGTGATCTGGGGATGCGTATCCCAGGTCGGCGACCAGTCCAGCAACATCGGGCGCTACGCGGTCCTGGCTGCCGGCTGGCCCGAGAGCATCCCCGGGACCACGGTCAACCGGGCCTGTGGTTCCAGCCAGCAGGCCCTCGACTTCGCGGTGCACGCGGTGATGTCGGGCCAGCAAGACGTCGTCGTGGCCGGCGGCGTCGAGGTCATGAGCCGCGTTCCGTTGGGTTCGGCCAGGGCAACCGGCACGCCCTACGGACCGAAAGTCCTCGCCCGCTACGACGGCTTTTCCTTCAACCAGGGTCTGTCGGCGGAAATGATCGCCAAGAAGTGGGGCTTCTCCCGCAGCCAGCTCGATGAATTTTCCGCACAATCCCACGAACGGGCCGCCGCGGCCCAGGACAGCGGCGCCTTCACCGATCAGATGATCGTGGTCATCACCGATGACGAGACGATCGTGGCTGCGGACGAGGGTGTGCGGCGGGGCAGCACCGTGGAAAAGCTGGGCACACTCAAGCCCGCGTTCGCCGAAGACGGTGTCATCCACGCGGGCAACTCCTCGCAGATCTCCGACGGCGCGGCCGCGCTGCTGGTGACGACTTCGGAAATGGCCGTCGAGCTGGGGCTGACTCCGATCGTGCGCTACCGCGCCGGAGCCGTCACCGGGGCGGATCCCGTGCTCATGCTCACCGGCCCCATTCCGGCGACCGAAAAGGTGCTGAACAAGGCGGGCGTCTCGTTGTCAGAGGTGGGCGCATTCGAGGTGAACGAAGCCTTCGCGCCGGTCCCGCTGGCCTGGATTGCCGAGACGGGCGCCGATCCGGGCCGGGTCAATCCGCTGGGTGGCGCCATCGCGCTGGGGCACCCGCTGGGCGCATCCGGTGCTGTGTTGATGACGCGGTTGGCGCACCACATGCGCGATAACGGGATTCGCTACGGGCTGCAGACCATGTGCGAAGGCGGCGGGACGGCCAATGCCACCCTGGTCGAATTGGTCGCGTAACACCGACCAAAGAAGTTTTTAAGAGTCACTCTGAGACCCTTGTCACAGCTGGCAAACCAACCTACTGTGTGTTCACTAGGTTGGTTCAGCCCACCAACCGGTCAAAGGAGCCCGGGTGCCCGACGCGCGGCGTTACGACACGCTTCTCGCCAAAGGTGAGGACCGCAAGCAGCGGATCCTCGCGGTCGCGCAACGCTTGCTCACCCGCAACGGCTGGCGCAACACCACGCTGGCCCAGATCGCCGGCGAAGCCGGAGTCACCCCGGCGGGACTGCTGCATCACTTCGAGTCCAAAGAGCAGCTGCTGCACGCGGTGCTGGATGCCCGCGATCAGGATGACGATTCCCACGCCGACCGGACCGGCGACCTGATGGCCCAGATCTCGCAGGTCGCCGATCGATTCCACCGGGCGCCCGAATTGGTCGGCACGTTCACGGTGCTGCTGGTCGAGAACATCCTTCCCGACGCTCCGTTGCACGACCGAATGCTGGCGCGACACCGGGAAGCGGTCGACATCGTCGCCGAGCTGATTCGCACTGGTCAGGCCGACGGCCAGTATCGCGCGGACATAGACCCCACCATCAAGGCAGTGGAAATACTTGCCTTCGTCCACGGAATGGAAACCACATGGTTGCTCGATCCTTCGATACCACTGGCCGAGGTGTTCAAGCAGTACGCGGAGATGCTGGCGCGGGACTTCATGCCGCCGAACAGGCCCCCGAGCACGACATGAGGTACCGGCTCGATGTGGTCGCCTCGAGCGTGGTCGACGTGGTGCGGTTCGCCGGGGGGTGGCTGTTCGACCGGTCGATGGCCGGATGGGACGTCACTGTCCTTCTCACCGACCTTGCCGATCATCCCGATCTGCGGCCGCTGCAGATCATCGGAGCCCGGATGCTCGACCTCGAATGTGCCCTGGCGTCGGTCGAGCTCCGCCCCCGTCCGCAGGCCCTGGCGGCCGCGGCGGATCTGGTGGGCTGCGATTCGCGGGTACGGCAGGGCGTATTGCAGGCCCTCGATCACGGCGTCACCGAGGTCACGCTGTGGGGGGACACCTGGCCCGCAGAGCTCGATGGCAGTGTCGGCCGGGTGCAACACCGGCTGAGCAGGGCCGCGCAGATGTTCAAGGGCAAGGCGCTGGCCGCCACCGCCATACCGGAGTACGCGATCGGTCACACCGAAAACTTCCGGAGCGGGCTGCTGGCCTGCCCGTCGGTGGCGGCTGATCTGGTCCCGGCCAGCTAAACCTGCGGCCTCCGGCCGGGCTCGAACAGCGGCCCCCGTCGTTGACGGCGATCGCGACGTGTGGAAATCTAATACTCATCTCTGAGAGGCTCATTCTCACTGCTGAGATTCGAAACGGAGCAAGATGGCGAACGACTTCTCCAAGTTGGACTTCTTCCGCGGCAAAGAGCTCATCGCGGATCCCTACCCGTACTACGAGGCGCTGCGGGAGCAGTGCCCGGTGACCCGGGAAGACCACCACGGGGTCACCATGGTGACCGGCTGGGAAGAAGCCTGCGCCGTTCTGAACGACGCCGAGACGTGGTCCTCCTGCATCTCCGTGACCGGGCCGTTCCCCGGCTTTCCGGTAAGCCTCGAGGGCCTGGGGGGCACTGACATTACCGAGCTGATCGAGCAGCACCGCGACGAGCTGCCCTTCAGCGACCAACTGCCCACGCTCGACCCGCCGACCCACACCAACCACCGCTCGTTGTTGATGCGGCTGATCACCCCGAAGCGCCTCAAGGAGAACGAGGACGCGATGTGGGCGCTCGCCGACCAGGCACTCGACGACTTCCTGGCGCCAGGACACGGCGAGTTCATCAAGGGCTTCGCCAGCCCGTTCACGCTGCTGGTCATCGCCGACCTGCTGGGTGTGCCGATGGAGGATCGCGACAAGTTCGTCAAGGGCATTGCCGAGCACGCGGGTGGCGGCATTGGGGGCACCGGCAAGGAGTCGCTGTCGCACAGTCCGCTGGAGTTCCTCTACGGCCTCTTCTCCGACTATGTCTCCGACCGCCGCGGTGCGCCCCGCGATGATGTGCTGACCGGCCTGGCGACGGCGACCTTCCCCGACGGCTCGATGCCCGAGGTCGAAGACGTGGCGCGCGTCGCGGCGAACGTCTTCTCGGCGGGCCAGGAGACCACCGTGCGTCTTCTCGGCGCCGCGCTGCAGACGCTCGGGGAGCGCCCCGACATCCAGGCGCAGTTGCGCAAGGACCGGAGCCTGCTCCCGAACTTCATCGAAGAGTCGCTTCGCCACGAGAGCCCCGTCAAGGGCGACTTCCGGATGAACCGAACGCCGGTCAACCTCGGTGGCGTCGACCTGCCCGCCGGCACCACCGTGATGATCGTGCAGGCGGCCGCCAACCGCGATCCGCGCCGGTTCGACGACCCCACCACCTTCGACCCGGAACGCAAGAATGCTCGTCAGCACATCTCGTTCGGCCGTGGCATTCACAGCTGCCCCGGTGCGCCGCTGGCGCGAGCCGAAACCCGGGTGGCGATCGAACGGCTGCTGGACCGCACGACCGACATCAGGATCAACGAGGCTGTTCATGGGCCGGCGAATGATCGCCGCTATCAATATGTTCCGACGTACATTTTGCGTGGCCTAACCGAATTGCACTTAGAGTTCACGCTGGCATGAAGGTCTGGGTAGACGATCAGCGCTGTCGCGGTCACGGGATGTGTCTCACGCTCTGCCCGGACGTGTTCAGCCTCACCGACGACGGCTATGCGGAGTCGATAACTTCCGATGTCCCAGCGGAATTGGAAGCCGACACACAGGAGGCCATCCAATGCTGCCCCGAGCAGGCCATCAGTGAGATCAAAGATGAGACCTGACCAGATTCGCATCGACGTAAGGAGATTCAATGGCTAAGGGATACGTCATCCTTACCGAGGCCATCAAGGACCCGGAGGGCATGAAGGCTTACGGCAAGGCTGCCGGTGCAGCGATGAGCGGTGCCACCATTCTCGCGGTGGACACCGCGCCCAAAGTCATTGAGGGCAGCTGGCACGGTGACCAGACCGTCGTGCTGGAGTTCGAGTCGGTCGACGCCGCCCGCGCCTGGTACGAATCCGAGGGCTACCAGAAGGCGGCGAAACTGCGCCAAGCAGCCGCCGACTGCAACGCCGTCATCCTCGCCGGGTTCTGATCGCTAGTCTCCCACGATCGCGATAGCCTGCCGGGGGCATTGACGGACGGCCTCGCGCACGTCCGCCTCGTTCTCCGGGGTGACTTCTTCCTGGTGGACAGTCAGCATGTCGTCGTCGCCGAGCTCGAAGATGTCCGGATTGATGCCCATGCAGACACCATTGCTCTCGCAGAGTCCCCAATCGACTTCGATCTTCTTCGTCATCGCGACCCCTTACCGAAGCACCGTGACGGGTACGGTCTTCCAGCCCGCCACGTTTTGCATGTTCACCCGTTTGCACCCGTCCCAGTCCACCTCGTAGCGCGGCATGAACTCGACCAGTCGCTCCAGCGCGATCCTGCTTTCCAGCCGGGCCAGCGCCGCGCCCAGGCAGCTGTGAATTCCATACCCGAGGCCGACGTGCTGTGCCTCGGTCTGGTCGCGCTCAATGTCGAAGGTGTCGGCGTCGGTGAAGGCTTCCGGATCGCGGTTCGCTGCGGCGCCGCAGAGGAACACCGGCTTGAATGGCGGAATCACGCCACCGCTGACGTGTGCCTCCTTGAGGGTGTAGCGGACGTTGTATTGGACCGGCCCCTCGTAGCGCAATAGCTCTTCGACGGCTCCGGGGATCTTGTCGCGGTCTTCCTGCAGCTTCTGCCACTGGTCGGGGTGACGGGCGAAGATGACCGCCGCGTTTCCGATCAGCTTGGTGACGGTCTCGGCGCCCGCCCCGCCCAAAAGGGTCGCGAAACCGGTGATTTCGATGTCGTCGAGCTGGCGGGTCTGACCGTCTTCGCCGGGGATCTCGGCCGCGATCAGCCTGCTGATCATGTCGTCCTGCGGGTCCGTGCGCCGCTCTTGGATCAGGCCGAAGTAGTACATCGCCGTGTCGATGTTGGCCTGCATGCCGGCTTCGCTGATCTCGATCTGTCCGGGCTCGTGATGCAGGCTGGTGTCGATCCAGTGGCGCACCTGCTGGCGGTATTCCTCTGGTACCCCGGCCATCCGGGTGATGACCTCCACCGGGAACGGCCCGGAGAAGTCCTGCACCACATCGAAGTGGTCGGGGTCGAGGGCGCCCAGGTATTTGTCGATCACCTCGTGGATCGTTTCCAGTTGCGATTGAATCGCCCGCGGGGTGAACGCCTTGTTGAGCAGGCTGCGCATATGGCGGTGTTCGGGCGGGTCCATGAAGATAATCGACTTCTGCTCGGGGGATATGCCTCTGCGCACCATCGCCAGGTCGCAGCCGCGTGCCGAGGAATACGTCTCGAAGTCTTTGAATGCCGCCGCCACGTCTTCGTGACGGGTCAGCGCGTAGAAGTCCTCTTTTTCGTCGTAATACAGCGGCGCTTCCTCGCGCATCTGTCGATATATGTCGAACGGGTTGTTGTAGTAGTCCTCGGAATACGGATCGAAGACGATCTTCGGTTTTGTCACTGACATCCTCCTCAGCGGTGAGGGTTGGGGCGGGCTGGAACCGTTACGATCGAATGCCTGACTGTAACGCTAACGGTAGCGCTTTCATGGCGAACCGAAAAGGACCGCAGTGGCGTCATTCAAACCTTTCCGCCGGCACCCAGGACTTCGATGACGTCGTCCAGGGCGCCGAGGTCGCTGCCGAGGTCCTCGGCGATGCTGCGGACGACTGCCACGTCTTTGCCGACGAACTCCCCGGCTGCCTCGATGAACCCCGCGACGGAACCTCGCGCGGCCACAATGTCCAGCACCCGGCTGGTGGCGCTGCCGTGTGCCAGTGCCCCGAGCACGGTCGACTCCGGAACGCCAAGTCGCTCGCCCAGCCGGATTGACTCCGCGAGCAGCCCGATGTGACCGGCGAACAGCGCGTTGTTGACCAGCTTCACCGTCTGACCGGCACCGATCGGGCCGACGTGCAGGACCGGATCGCCGTAGCAGCCCAATATCGGTTGCAGCCGTGTCACGGCGTCATCGGCACCGCCCACGAACAGCGTGAGCTTGCCCGCCGCGATGTCGTGCGGGCCTCCGCTGACCGGCGCATCGACGACATCGACATCGTCGCGGCGGCCGGCGATGGCTTCGATCGTTTTCGGACTGGCTGTGGTGTGCACGACCAGCGTCGAGCCCGACTCCATGCTGGACAGCAGAGCGCTGTCCAGGCAGACCTGGCGTACCTGTTGGTCGGTGAACACGCAGAGCACGACCACGTCGGCCTGCGCGGCGGTGTCAGCCACCTCGTTCACCACGGCCGCGCCCAGCTGCTCGAGATCGCGCCGCTTGGCGTGATCCGCCGGGTCGCGGACCAACACCCGGACGTCGTGGCCGGCCGCCGCAAGACGCGCCACCATCTCGCGGCCCATCCGCCCGGCGCCGATGAACCCGACTTTCACCTGGGGTGATCCATCAGGGTCAGGGCGGCGTCGGCCGCTTCGAGCACGGCGCCCGCGCGGGCGGCAGCCGCTTCGGCGAGGTCGACGACCAGCCGGACGTCCTTCTGCAGCAGCGTGCCGGCCAGGCCGGCCAGCCGGTCCAGTCCGCCGGTCCCACCAATTGCATTGAGCGCAAAGCTGTTTCCGCTGCTGCGTGAGACGACTTCGATAAGCCGGTCTGGAGCCACGCCAAGGGACTGCGCCAGCGAAAGGGCGGTGGCCGCGGTTCCCAGGTGGGCGGTGAACAGCAAGTTGTTGAGCAGCTTGGTGGTTTGCCCGGAGCCCAGTTCGCCGAGGTGGACCACGGGGTCGCCATAGGTTTCAAAGACCGGACGGCAGCGTTCGACAGCGTCGGCCTCGCCGCCGACCATCACCACCAGACGACCCTCGTCGGCCGCCGGGCCGCCGCCGCTGACCGGGGCGTCGATCACCGAAACACCCTTGCCGCTGGCCTCTTTCGCCAGCGCTTTGCAGGTGTTGGGGTGCACCGTGCTGTGCACCGCAATCACGCTGTCGGGCTTGAGCCCCGCGAGCAGCCCGTGCTCACCGTTGGTGATTTCGTCGATGTCGGCTTCGCCGACGACACAGAGGCAGACCAGATCGCTGGCCGCGGCAAGTTCGGCCGGTGACTGGGCGACTTCCGCGGGGGTGTCGGCGAACGGCTCGACCGTTGCGGGTCGGCGCGCCCACAGCGTCGTCGCGAAGCCGCCCTCGATGATCCGCCGGGCCATGGGCCCGCCCTGGCTGCCCAACCCGATGAATCCCACCCGCATCAACCGGCCTCCTCTTCCTCCGCCGAACGTGACGCTGCAGTCACACACTCGTCGGCGAACGAAAGAACCTCCGCGTGGTACTCCGGGGCGGTGTGACCGAGGCTGATGTTGTGCCCGGCCTCAGGATGCCGGTGCACGGTGAAGCGCGGCGCGGCGGAGAACATCGCGGTGATCTCCTCCACTGCCGAAGCATCGGTCTGCCAGACCTTTTCGTGCTCGGCGATGCTGAAGTGCACCGGCACCCGCACGGCGGGGGCCAGCGTCGGGAAGGTTTGGCGTGCCCAGTCCGACACCATCTGGTCCTCGTAGGCCGGGGCCGTTGGGGAAACCGTGACCCCGGTGAGGATCTCGGGCGGGTACAAGTGCTCCGGGTGCCACAACAGCTCGCGCAGCCCGGACGGGCGGCGTTCACGCGTGGCCGACTTCAGCATTTCGCGCGCCGCGGGGTGATAGTGCCGTCCGGTGCCGACCAGTTCGATGCCGAGCAGATCGGCGCCGCGCTCGTCGGCGGCCATCCGCATCGTCAGTTCGCATCCGCCCGAATGGCCCATCACGAATAATCCTGCGCCGCTTGGTCGTTCGCCGAGGATGCGATCGACCGCCCCGTATGTCAGGTTGATGCGCTGCTCGGGCTCGACCATCGCCTCGGGATAGGGCGCCGAGCTGCCGTAGCCCGGCCGGTCCAGGGCCACCACGGTGAATCCCGCTGCCGCACCGGCCCGTAACAGCGAATACGACGGGTGACCGGGGCAGTCGAAGTAGACCGCGGTGGTGCCGCCGCCGTGGATTGCCAGGATCACGGCCCTCGGGTCGGGGGCCTCGGCGACCAACGCCGACATCGGCACCCCGTCGACGATCACCAGCCGGGGACGGACGCTCATGCGTCGGCCCGCAGCAGGAGCACGCCGCTGGGAGTGAGGCCGCCGCTGCTGACCACGCCCACCCGGGCGTCGACGACTTGGCGGTCACCCGCCTCGCCGCGCAGCTGGCTGACGGCCTCGTGGAGCAGGCCCATGCCGTGGGTGCGGCCGTGGGAAAGCTGGCCGCCGTGGGTGTTGAGCGGTAGCTGGCCGTCACGGGCGATGTTCTTACCGCCGTCCAGAAAGTCTTTGGCCTCACCGATTCCGCAGAAGCCCAGGGCCTCGATCCAGGACAGGCAGTTGAAGCTGAACCCGTCGTACAGTTCCGCGACATCGACGTCGGCGGGTCGCAGCGAGGTGCGGGTCCATACGTGTGCGGCCTGGCCCAGCACCTGGGGCTCGTGGGTGAGCGTGCTCTGGTCCCAGTCCAGCCGCTCGACGATCTGCGTGCCCACCGCCTCCACGAAAACTGGCGGCTTGGGCATATCGCGCGCGGCATCGACGGCGGAAACAATGACCGCGATCGCAGCGTCACACGGCACATCGCAGTCGTAGAGCCCGAAGGGGGTGGTGATGGGCCGCGCGCTCAGGTAGTCGTCCATCGTCATCGGGGAGCGGTAGATGGCGGTGGGGTTCAGCTCGGCGTTGGCCCGCTGATTCAACGCGATCCAGCCCAGCGTCTCTTTTGTGGTGCCATAGCGGTGAAAGTGGCGCTGCGCGTTCATCGCCAAGGTGTGGGCCGCCGAGGTGGCGCCGAATGGCATCTGCCAACCCGACATCCGACCCATCGACGGGACGATCTTGCCCTGCTTCATCAGCTCGGCGTGGGTGGCCTCCCACAGGGTCCGGAAGCACAACACGTGACGCGCCAACCCGCAGGCGATCGCCAGCATCGCGGAGATCACCGAGCCGCCCGGGCCGAACGTCTCCATGGTGCCGTTGTGCCACGTCGGCCGGATTCCGAGCGCGGCCTCCAGCGCGGTGACGCCACCTTCTCCCATGCCGGCGACGTTGAGCGGGCCCGGATACGTTGACAGGCCGTCGATGTCTGCGAAAGTCAGCCCGGCGTCGGCGATCGCCGCCTCGCACGCATCGATGGTCAGCGACAGCGGCGGCACCATCAATCGCCGCCCGATCGCCGACATGCCGATCCCGGTGAGGGCGGTTTTGTCCTCGAATTTCTCCGTGGTCAACATCGGGCGCACGTGTTCGCCGAAGCGCTCCGGCGCTATTTCGTCGGCGGGCAGGGGAGCGCGCTCAGCATCCTTTGCCGGTCGGAACAGCGGAAACCAGACGTCCTCGACCTGCTCGAAGACGACCTCGACCTGTTGACCGAGTTCGAGCTGATCGGGGTCGCACTCCACGATGTTGGTGGTCAATCGCACGCGGGGGTCTTCGGTGATCGCCACTTGCGCGATCACGTAGGGCGCCGCCAGCCCGGGCAGGCTGAACCGCTCGTTGATGGTGAATCCGGCCAGCGTCGCCGTGCCGGAGACCGCGCGCACGCCGATGTCGCGCGAACGGCAATAGCGGCATACCGGCGCCGGCGGATGGATCAGCGATTCGCAGGCCTTACATTCCTGCAGCCGTAGCTTTCCGTCGGCACCCGAGGTCCAGAAAAATTCGTTGTCCTCCGTGACCAGGGGCAGCGGGCGGCCCGGTGCAGCTGACACGTCACCTCCGCGAGTCGAACGGCCCGACGATAGGGTCTGGTAGGCCCGTTATACGAATCGGAGAATTACGTTATCACTGTCCGGCAGGGGCGATCCAGACGCGTTGGCAGCTCATGCCGCATGTCAGGTGGGCGGGCGCCCGCCCCGTCAGCTCGGCACCCAGACGCCGCCCACGTAAGTGCCCCACTGCTGAAAGCCGGTGCTCCACATCGGAGCGTGCGGCGCCCACCACGGCCATGGCGGCTGAGTCCCCGACCATTGCGGCGGCGGCGGGACATCCGGCCCGGCGAACGATGGCGCGTAGGGCGGCGGGGGCACGTACCACGCGGGCGGCGCCGCCGGCTGTTTGCACTCGCCGGTCGCCTCATTCCACGACATTTTGGGATCGCACTGCGCCGAGCTGATACCCGGCGTCACGATCACCGTGACCGCCATCGCCACGAAGACGACCGCGATGGCGGCTGTCAAACGACCAAGAAACCACCTCATAGTGGGCCTCCCATTGGGCCATCCCGACCTTGTTCGTTTCAGCTTATTCCGTTGACACGGCCACGACCAGGTAAGACAACACCGGGGGCGGCACAACGTCGAGCCCGACCACTCGTGCCATGTCCGATCGGCCGGGCGTTATGCTCCAAACGGCATATCAAGTACTTCACATTGGGAGGACTTCTTGCTCGACGCGGAGAAGATCCTGATCACCGGGGCGACCGGCAAGATCGCGTTCCCCATCGCTCGCGCCCTGGCCGCGGCGGGACACGAGGTGTGGGGTGCCGCCCGGCTGAAAGACCCCGCAGCCCGGGAAAGACTCGTCGGTGCCGCCATCTTGCCCGTGGCGCTGGACATCGGTGCCGGCGACTTCTCAGGTCTCCCTGACGATTTCACTTATGTCTTCCACGCAGCCGTGGATCCCGGCGCAGCCGACTGGAATCGTTGCGTCGAAACCAACGCGCAGATGTCCGGCGAATTGCTTTACCACTGCCGCACCGCCAAGGGCTTCGTCTTCTGCTCGACGGGCTCGATCTACGCCTACCAGGGGCAGCGACCCCTGACCGAGTCCGATCCGCCGGGGGTGCCACTGCGCGCAAACTACAGCATGTCAAAGGTTGCGGCAGAGGCAGTTTGCACGTGGATCGCCCGGCAGTATCGGATTCCGCTCACCATCATCCGGATCTGTTCGACGTATGGTCCGCAGGGCGGGGCGCCCGCCGATCGTCTCGATGCGATGTTGGCGGGCAAATCCATTCGGCTGCATCCCGACAAGCCGAACAACTACAACCCCATCTACGAAGACGACTACGTGGAACTCGGCATCCGCGCCTTGGAAGTCGCCACGGTGCCGCCGGTCGTGGTGAACTGGGCCGGCAGCGAGACGGTCAGTGTCGAGGACTACTGCACCTTCATGGGTGAGTTGATCGGTGTCGAACCGACCTTCGAGTACACGGCCCAAGCGCACACGCCATTGTGGCCGGATGTCAGCCACATGCACGAGGTGCTCGGCCGCACGAAGGTGCCCTGGCGGGACGGCTTCCGGCGCATGATCGAGGCCCGCCACCCCGAAATCGCACTCCCCCAGCATGATGCGACGAGCTCCCAAGGACGTACGTGATGCAGCTTCCCGGCACGCCATCCGACGAGGTCGCTGAGGTCCTCGCCGCCGGGCGTGGAGAGATCACCACGCTGTTCGTTTCCATGGCGACTCGCCATCCCGACGGAACAGACGCCGAGTACCTGCGCTGGCACACCCTTGACCACCGCCCGGAGCAACACCGGCTGGCCGCGGTGCGCGCGTCGTTGCGGCTGGTGTCCACGCCGGCCTGCCGCTCCGCACGTGCGGTCAGGGGTGGACCTTTGAACGCGGTCGACCATGTGATGACGTACTTCTTCACTGACGCGGCCGGACTTCACGGCTTCAACGAGCTGTCAACGGCACTCGGGAACGCCGGGCGCAAACTCCCGCTGCTGCCACCGGTGGAGCGCGGTGTGTACGACGTCCAGACCCGAGCGGCCGCGCCCCGGGTCAAGGTCGGGTCAGATGTGCTGCCCTGGCTGCCCGTGCGAGGCGCGTTCCTGTTGGTCGAGCGGGGATCGGCCGCGGTGAACCCGCTGGTCGAAGTCGAGGGTGTGGCCGGCGTCTGGTCTGCATTATCGCGCCAGGTCGACGCCAACTTGGCCAGCGCTCAAGGCAATCAGTCGATTACGTACTGCTTTCTCGATGATGACCCGATCGCCACTGCGGAACGGCTGCGGCCGGTGCTGGCGGCCCGTTGGGCCGAGTCGGGCATCGAACCCTTGTTTGCCGCACCGTTTTTCGCCGTGGTGCCGTATGAGTGGGATCGCTATGTCCCGTAGACAGTGGGCCACATGCGCATCGGCTTGATGGTTGGCTCCGACAAGGAGCGCCCGAGTGCGGACCGGCTGGCCGGGCTGGTCGCCGACGGTGCCGCGGCCGAAAACGGTGGCTTCTCCACGTTTTGGATGCCCCAGGTTCCCGGCTATCTCGATGCGATGACCGCTGTGACGCTGATCGGCCAGGCAACCGATCGCATCGAAATCGGAACGGCGGTCGTTCCGATTCAGACCCGCCATCCGCTGATCATGGCGCAACAAGCCCTGACCACCCAGATCGCGTGCGGCGGGCGGTTCACGCTTGGTATCGGGCCGTCGCATCATTGGATCGTCAACGGCCAACTCGGATTGGACTACGACCGTCCGGCCCGCTTGATGCGCGACTACCTCGAGGTGCTCGATGCGTCGTTCGCCGGACCGGGGAATGTCGACGTCGACAATGGTAGCTATCGCGTCCACGCGCCGGTGGATGTCAGCGACATATACGACGTTCCAATTCTGTTGTCCGCGTTGGGACCGGCCATGCTGCGCCTCGCCGGGGAGCAAGCCGGCGGCACGGTGCTCTGGATGGCGGACGAGCGGGCGATCTGCGACCACGTCGTTCCGCGCATCACTGAGGCAGCTACCCGGGCCGGCCGGCCGGCGCCGCGGATCGTCGCCGGCGTTCCGATCGCACTCTGTTCCAACGACAACACAGACGATGCTCGCGCCTACGCGAGCGAGGTGCTCGGGCACGCCGATTTCTCGCCGAACTATGTGCGACTGCTCGAGCACGGTGACGCCCAGGATGTCGGCGACACCATGGCGGCTGGGGATGATTCGACCATCCTCGCTCGGCTGCGCCGCTACCGCGACGCGGGTGTCACCGATCTTGCCGCGCGAATTGTGCCGTTGGGCAAGGACGCAACCGAACGGACCGAATCGCGACGGCGGACCCAGGAGTTTCTGTCATCCTTGTGTCCCGCCCTGTGATCGCCGTCATCAACGCGACGGCATACCCAGCACCCGCGTAGCGATGATATTGCGCTGAATCTCCGAGGTACCGCCCGCGATGGTGCCCGCGTAACTGCTGATGTAGCGGCTGAACCAGCTGGCGGTGAAAAGGCCTGGGGCGTAGGGGTTGTACGGCGCGGTGAGTGCCTTGTCTCGTAACCCGTCGATATCGGCCGCGTCCAGCGCATGCCGGAGTGCGCTCTGTTCGGCCTCCGAACCGAAGACCTTCAGCACGGATAAGCCCGCCACGTCTACCTCTCCGCGGGCCGCCCTGCCCAGCGCCCTCGAGCCGAGCAGCCGCAGTGCGTAATAGTCCATCGCGATGGTGGCGTAGTGGTCTGCGTTCACCTCGTCCGCCGGCCGGTAGTCCTCGAGAAGCTGCTGGAGCCGGTTAGCGAAGGCCATCCACATCAACGTGCGTTCGTGACCGAGCGAGCCGTTGGCGACTTGCCAGCCGCCACCCTGCGGGCCGACAAGGTTTTCCGCGGGTACCTGAACGTCGTTGAAGAACACCTCGTTGAAGTCCAGATCGTCGCGGTCGTAGACCGAAGCGAAGGGTCGGCACACCACCCCCGGAGTCGCGGTGGGAATCAGCAGGGCGCTGATTCCCTTGTGCCTGGGGGCGTTTGGATCGGTGCGGACGAAGGTCAGGATGACGTCGGCGTCGTGGGCGCCGGACGTCCACAGCTTCTGCCCGTTGACCACGAAGTGATCGCCGACCAATTCCGCCTGTGTCCGGAGCCGGCTCCTGGTTCACTCATTCCCAATGACGCGGTCATGTCCGCCCGCAGGATCGGCACCGCCCAGTGCTGTTTTTGCTCGTCGGTCCCGAACGACAGCAGTGACGCCGTGATGATGCCGACGCCTTGGGGATTGAAGCAGTGATAGATCCGGCGACGCGACAGTTCCTCGCGGTGCACGAATTGCTGCAGGATATTGGCGTTGCGACCGCCGAATTCGGGTGGGTTTCCAGGCAGTAGCCAGCCGTGGTCGAACTGGAGTCGCTGCCAGTGCCGCGACCATTCGGGCACGTGCGACGTCGACGAAGGTCGCTGGGCGGCCTGTGCCTGGGTCGGCAGATGTTCGTCGAGAAAGCCGATGAACTCCGCGCGGAAGGCTTCTACCTCTGCGTCAAAGGTGAGTTGCATGACCGCTTCGAGTCAGGTTCGGGAAACCTCAACGCGTGAAACCCCATTCGGCTTCGTTATCTTCGGTTTTGAGATGTTCGGCCGGGTCTTCTGTCTCGGTCAGTGGCGGGTCGGCGGCACGGTATCGGCGCTCACCTATCTCGGTGATGGCGTGCACCGGGCAGTTTTGACCGCACTGCGCGGAGCTGACAGCCGGCGTCACGATCACCGCAACTGCCATCGCCACGAAAACAACCGCGAATGCGGCTGGCAAACGACCAAGACCATCGTGGGCCTTTCGTTCGGCCATCCCGACCTCATTCGTTTCGGCCTATTCCGTTGAGACCGTCACGACCAGCTGAATAACGTCCGGGATCGGCGCAACAGGCAAAATTGCGTTCCCCATTGCGCGTGCCCTGGCCACGGCGAGCAACGAGGTGTGGGGCGCCGCTCGCTTGAAAGACCCCGCGGCGCATCAGTCAAGTTGCGTGGATTGCCGGCCCCGATAGTCGAGCAGCGCGATGCGGTGTTGCCGCCGCACAAAGTGAACTTTCGTCGCGGCAGGCTACGTTATGTCGGTGAAACCACCGGACAGCCTGCGCCACGCGGCACGTCACCTCTGACCTAGGAAGTGCAGGCGTACCGGGACGGTTCATTCTGGTTGCATAGAGGGCGCGAATGACACTGCGAATTCCGGAGTCTTTGCAGTGGTTGGCGTATCTGACCGGTTCGGAGTGGCCGAAGGGCGACGAGTCGGCCATGTTTCAGATCGGCGAGTATTGGCACGAGGCGGCCGGCCGACTCAAGGCGTTGATTCCGGAGCTGGATCAGGCCAATCGCAAGACGGACGCGGTGTTGACCGGGGAGGCCGGGGCCGCCGCGCAGGCCACCTTCGCGTTGTTGCTGGAAGGTGACTACTCGGTCGAGAAGTTGGTCGAGGCGGTAGCGGCGCTGGGGGACTTGGCCAGCAACGCCGGCACCCAGATCGAGTACACCAAGCTGCAGATCATCACTTCGTTGGCCATTGCCGGCGCGGAGATCAGCTATGCCCTCGCGTGCGCCCCAGCCACTTTCGGGGCGTCGTTGTCGTGGGTTCCGCCGATCGAGGCGATAACCATCGCCGCAGTGCGCCAGCTGGTGGCGCAGCTGCTCAAACGACTGACCGGGGAGCTGGTCAAGGCCTTGACCCTCACCGGGGTAAAGAGTCTGCTCAAACACGCCGTCAAGGAGGCCGTGCACGAGGCCCTCGAGGAGGCTGCTCAAGAGTTGGCCATTGAGGAGATCCAGAAGAGCAAGGGTCACCGCGACGGCATCGATTGGAAACAAGTCGGGATGAACGCAGTTGGTGGCGCGGCCGGTGGGGCGGCCGGCCACGCGACCCAAGGCCCGCTGAAACACGCGCTGGGGGATTCGAGCAGCGTGTTGGGCAAGATCACCAAGGGGGCGTTGACCGGGTACGGAACCGGCGTGGTGGGTAACGTGTTCGGGTCGATCGCCTCCGATGGCGGCCTGACCGCGGGTGGGTTGGATCCGTTGTCAGTGTTCGGTGGGGCCTCTACACAAGCCATCTCCGGTGCATTGCACGGCACCGGGCATCCTCATCCCAACTCCCCGGCAGGCGGTCTCGGCGGGCTGCCACCCCACGGCGACCTGCAGCTCGACGAGCCAGCGCCCGGCGAGAAGGCAGATCCGAAGATCTCCGACGACCACACCGAGTCCGGCCCCTCAGAGAAGTCCGACGAGTCGAACAAGAACGACATCTCGAGCCCACCCAACGCGCCGCACGACCCCCTCGCGGCAGCGCCACCCTATTCGTCCGAGGCGCTGCCCCCCTATACGGCAACATCGGCAAGCCCGACCACCAACGCGACCGATACCCACGGCTCACCGGGCGGGTCAACGAACACCGCTCGCGGCGCGGGCTCCGGCGACGCCGGTGAAGGCCATGCTTCCAGCACCTCCGGTGGGTCGAATACTTCTGGTTCAGCGAGTAATCGTGGCGCCGTTTCGCCGACTGGGGTGCCGAACACTCGTCTGGGCCAGAGTTTTACCTCCGGTTCGAAAACTGCAGCTACCGGTGCTACCAGTGGCGGTTCGAGTGGCAGGACCGCACCGGTCACGACCGCTGCGGCGACTTCCATGCCGAACACGCCTGTCCCAAGCACCGCCGGCCTGTCGGCCGAGGCTGCGACATCCCTGGGCGGGACACCCGTGGCAGCGCCGGCTGCGACATCAGCGTCTACCGGCTCTGGTGGTCTCAATCCCGGGAGTGGCCGGGGGGCGGAGGGTCCGCTGTCCACGAGCCAGTCGGGTACGACCGGCTCGCACGGGCTGTCCGTTCCGGCTGAGCAATCCGCGCGGGAGGGCGACAACGACTTCGGGGGCCGTCGCGCCCAGGCGCCGCCGACGCCGATGATCGGCGAGCGTTTCGAGGCCGCCGCCGACGGGCTTCAGGACGACGGTCTGCTGGCTGGATGGGGTACTCAGGTCAGCTATGACCAGCGCCGGTTCCAGTTGCCCAATGGCAGCTGGGTGCGTGACTTCGAGGTGCGGCTGAGTCTGGAGCCAGGCAGTGGGGTCAGGGACGACAAGGTGGCCACGCTGCGGCAGCGTCTCACCGACGCGGTCCAGGAGCACCTCAACGATCGCTACCACCTTCCCGACGGTGACGCACTGAACATCACCGTCCTCTTCGACTCGGCCGCACCGCACGCCACGGTCACGGTCCACACTGGCGCGCACACCGATCAGGCGAATTTCTCCACCCGCGCCGGTGACGGCGAGCTGGTGCACGAGGTTCTGCACTTTCTGGGCCTGCCCGAGGGGTATGACGACCGGCGCGCGCCCATGCAGCCGCTATTGCGGCGCCGCATTGATTCCGACGGCCCGATGGGCGCACGTGCTCTGCAAGAGGGTGCGACGCTGTCGGTCGAGCAGTTGGCCAAGATCGACGAGATCGCCCAGCACGGGCCGATCCATGACCTGCCTCACGACGCCACGCCGCCGCCGGTGCGACCTCGTGACGTGCCGCACCGTGACTCGATGCGCACCCACGTGCCAACGCCGGCACCGACATCACCGCATGGCGAGTCCTCCGATTCTCGGTGGGATGACGCTCCGGAGTGGTTACGGCAGGGTGCGGTGGCCGCCCAGTGGGCCGAATCGGGCGGGAGTGATCCCGCGCGCGACGACGACGTGGCACCGGCCGAGACGATGGTCGCGGCTAACGCACCCGCTGACCACGACGTGCACGACGGGCCGCTGTATGTGCCCTTCGACCAGCACGCCAAGACCGTCGACCCGGCGCATGCCGACAGGATCGCAGCGTTCGCCGACTACGTGGTCACCGAAGCCGGGCGCCGCAACGAGGCAGGACAACCCGGCGTGGCCCTGCGCGTGCACGGGGGCGGAAACGGCGGAGGGCGCAGCGAGGGTGCCGACGCCGTCGGTGAGCAGCGTGCCCGGTCGGTCCTCGACGCCGTCCGGCCCCGGATCGAGGCGCTGCTGCAACAGAAGGGCCTGCCGGTCGACCTCGTGACCTTCCCCGGCCCCACCTCTCGGGGCAAGACATTGACCGACGACATCCCCGGCACCGACAAGCACGCACGTCGACGCATGGTCGTGGCACACATCGAAGACCAGCCACCCGTCACTGCCTCGACCGCGCCGCACCGCACCGAGACACCGCCCGTGGTCGAATCCGAACCGATCGACCAGATACTCAGTGACGAGGAAGCAGCAGACTTCCGAGCATGGGAACGGTGGGCCAGTGACGGAGCCTCCGACACCGGCGATACTCGCAATCCCGGGGAGAATTACGCAGATCACGTTGTCCCGCAGGGTGATTCGGTGCACTCTGACCTTGACGCGCCGCACCGGTCGGCTGGTGACCTGAGGTGGATCCAGTCGCAGTGGGAGGCGGTGCGGGAGGATCCGGAATTCCGGCAGCGGTTGGAGATGGTGTACCGGTGGTTGTCGCCGAGTGGGAATGCGTTGGCGGCCAATGATTATCAGCTGGACGCCCACCGCGACCAACCGGGTGCGCAGGCCGCGCTGCGGGTGTTGTACATGTGGCATCGTTCCGGTGAGAATGCGGCGCGGGAATTTGCGGCGCGCCAGCATGTAGTCCGGTTCCGGGGTGGTGCCGAGCCGGTGCCCGAACAGGACTGGGATGCGTTACGGGAGAGCAACGCCGATGCCGGTATCGGCGAGCAGAGCGATACCGACGACCGGATACGGGATGTGTTCTCGGATGAGCTACGGACCGAGAACGCGCGGTTGCAGTCGTGGCTCGAACAGCTTGCCGAGACGCAGTGGCCTAATGTGTCACGGGATGAGCCGCGCGCACTAGGTGAGGTGCTGAATGAGAGACACTGGTGGCGGCTGTATCTCCATAGCGATGATCACGCGGTTGCAATGGAGACGCACCCGAACGATCCTGGCGCGGCGTATGAGTCGGAACTCGGAGGGTTCACGCGGCGCGATATGCAGGCTGCCTTCGAGCAATTTCTCGATGACCCCCGCGCGCTGCAACAGCCGATCGACTGGTCCTCGTATAACCAGATGCGCCAATTGGCGACCGGCATCGAAAACCCCGCGTTGGGCGGGGCCGAGGACGAGAATTATCAAACCCTCGGCACTTCCCAGCTGGCCCACGACATGGCAGGGGAGCGCGTCGGCGACCGCCAGCTGGCACACCGATCGAGCCACGGTGGAGGCATAGGCACGCCCGGCATTGTCGGAATCACCGAGCAGGACGGCGAACTCGGCCTCACGCCCGTGTACTCCATGGGGCAGGTGTCCGAACTCGTCAATGCAGTCTTCGATCGATATCGCACCGACATCACCGCGACGACAGAACATGAGCGGTTGCGTGCCATCGCGCGGGCGGTGCGCACGCTGCAGGTGATGCTCCCGTTTCCCGAGAACAAGGACTGGCTCAACACCCACTTGCTCCTGTCGAGATTGCTGCTGGCCAATGGTTTTCGACCGGTGGTACTACCGTCGACGGGCTTCCTGTTCTCCGGTGGTTTCTCGCTGGACCACATCGCGACCGCCCTACGGTGGGCTCAAGACCGCGATGTGACAACGGGTTTGGACGACAGCTTCAGTGTCGTGCCGTTGCGCGGACCCCGCGGGTTACTCCTCCACCACGAACCGACCGCACCATCGCGGTCTAACACGCCGCCGACGTTCGACCTCGAGCGGCGGTTCACCGGACACCCGGATGATCTCGCCGTCGGTGCGGCGGTGCATCAGTGGCTGGCCAGTATGACCATTGATGAGCCATCGCGGGCTCCGCGCACCGGGCCAACGACCCTTAGCGCCGTGTTACCGCGACGCCATTGGTGGCGGCTGTATCTGGATGAGCGCGACCACAACGACGCGCTCCAACACGACCGTTCGAATCCGGGCGGAATGTATGACAGCGACGAACACTTCGGATTCCAAGCGGATATGGAGTCCGCGTACCAATCGGTACTCGATGATCCCGACGTCGTGGGACGCGCGATCGGCTGGGACGAATACCACCGCATGTATGCGCTCGTCACTTCGCAGACGCGCGTGGTTGCAGGTAGCCGTGGAAATTTCAACATCGGCGGAGCGCATCCTGGGCGTATTTTCTCGACGCACTTCGTCATACTCGACACGCTGGCCGACGATCTGACCGAGACGCTCGACGGGCGCCCGCTGGTGACACACCTCGATGCACGGTCCGAGGGCACGACCACCCCGCCATCCGAAGTCTGGGATCGGACCGACTTGATAGCCGTGTCGTATCGGGACTCTGAGGGGGAGTTGGTACTCACCCTGCTGTTCCCGCCCAAGGGGTTACCGGCGATGATCAACGAGGCATTTGCGCGCTACTACCAGGAGCTCGGGCAGGCGCAGTCCGAAGACGACCAATTGCGCGCGATCGCGCGGGTGATGCGCACCTTTGGGGTATTGCATCCCTTTCAGGATGGCAACGGGCGGCTTCACAACCGATTCCTTCTACCAAGACTATTGTTGGCCAACGGGTTTCAACCAGTTGTCATGCCGTCGTCGTTATACTTGTTCAACGGCGGGTTCTCCCTGGCTCAACTCGTCACAGCCCTGCGGTGGGGACAGAACCGCAATTTGGCGATCGGCTTGGGTGATCTCCGGGAGGCCGAGCCAGGGCACCAGGGCAGCGCCGACAGCGAACCGGCTCCGATCACGCCCAACAACGCGCCGGTTCAACCTCGGACGGCAACGGACACCGGGCGAGCGCCCCGCGGTCCGATTGGAGGGCGTGGCCTGCCCGTCACCGGGCCGACGGCAACGACGTCGACCGCACCCCTTCACGCGTCACCCGTTACGGCTCCAGAATCCGCCGGCCGTGCCCAGGCGGCGTTGCGGGCTTTGGGCGGCACTGCTCGGCCGCGAGAAACACACGACGCTGATCTGCGGTGGATTGATTCGCAGTGGGAGGCGGTGCGGGAGGATCCGGACTTCCGGCAACGGTTGCAGGTGGTGCATCGGTGGTTGTCGCCGGGTGGCGGTGAGCTGACCGAGGAGGGTTATCGGTTGGATGCTCATCGTGGGGAGCCTGCGGCGCAGGCGGCGTTGCGGGTGTTGTACATGTGGCATCGCTCCGGCGAGGGTGCGGCGCGGGATTTCGCGGCGCGCCAGCGTGTGGTCCGGTTCCGCGGCGGCGCTCAGCAGGAACAACGGGAATCGTTCTTCTCGGATACCGACTCGGAGGGCCGCGACGACGGACCGGATTTCGATGACTATCACACTGAATCCGTTGTGCCCGTCACCCATTCGTCCGCCGAAACACCGCCCGCTTCTACGGATGAGATAGCGCAGAAGGACGAGGTTAAGGCCAAGCAGGTCGAGGCCGGCGTTGATTCTCCCAAAAGTGTTGCTGCGATTGATGATAAGGCTCCTATCGCAGTCGACAATGACTTGATATCAATCCCCGGCGACGGGTGGTGTTTGTTATACGCGGTGGTGCTCAGCACGCCGCCACAGCATTGGCCGGCTGAATGGTTGTCGGAGTCCTCGACTCCCGCGAATGCGTATTCGACAGCCTTGATCCAGGCGTTCGAAAGGACTGTCCTTCCCGACGGGGCAGGGCCGTTGGAGTGCGCTAGATCTGCGTTGTTCGCCCAAGTGCGGCAGTTCGTCCTCGATCGTGGCGGTCATGGGTTGCCTGACCGCGCGGTGGCGTTGTTCCGGGGCAACCTCAGGGAGCGGGCAAGCCTGGCGCAGTGGGTGGAGCACGCCAATGAGCAGCAGTTGCGCGGTCGGCTCACAGAGTTGGGGTTCGACGAGAACCATTTGGTGGACTCCGAAGAATGGTTGTCTCCCAACGAGTTACGCCAGCGCTACATCGAAGAGTGGACCGCAGAGCAGACTGCGAAATTCCGTCGTGCGGAGGCGCGACGAAGGGCGCGTGAAGAGGTGGGGATTCAGCCCGACGGCGGGGTGAACGCGGATCCGCGGGTGGGCCGACAGGGTCAATTCGAGTACCTGCGGAATCGTGGCGCGGTGCCGGCCATTGGCGGCCTTCACGGGGTCGAGGAGTTACGTGCGGCGGTGTTCGCTGCCAGTACGCGACGGCTGACCGATATGGAGTATGCCCATCTGCTGGAGGCGGTGGACTCGTGGCGGGACCGAGGGTGGACGAGCAGTTACGGGGACATGTTCTCCACGTTGGTGGCACATACGTTGGATGTACAGGTGCACGACGTCATCAAAGGGTCCACCGTTGGCCCCGAAAATGCCACTCGCACAGTGAATGTGCGTTACAACGGCCACAATCATTACGACGGCAACCTGCCGCCTTCCGAACGGAGTGGTGGGCACGGTCGAGTAGATGGCCCGTTGGAAGCGCATATCCGGCGAGCCGTGGATGCGGTGTTGCCGGGCCGCGACGTCGAGGAGGTGACACGGCCCGAGGCGTCCGGTAGTGGGGTGGGGGCCACGCGAAGCAGGCGGAATCCTCTGGTCGCCCTTGGAAAGGCGACCACCGCGTACAAAGATGTCTCCCAGCGTGACGACGCGGCGTTCATTCACCTGCTGCGTGAGCAATTGACTGATCCCGAGACGGGCAAGCCGGTCCTGACAAGTCTCATGGAGGATCTGGACGACCTGAAAGTCCTTGTTACAGCGCCCCCTCGCCATTCGCTCTCCGAGTCGGAGCAAACGGCCTATCGAGTCCTGCGCAACTCTGCGGGCCCGATCATCGACAAGGCGATGGGCTCGGTGCAGGCGTTGCTCCGAGATGAAAGCGCACTCAACCGATTTCGGCATATCGGCCCCACAGTCCTGCCGATGGCACTGTCGTATATCGGGCCGGCTTTGCAGCATCCTCCGTCGTTCAACTTCATCTCTTTGATTGCGGGTACGCATTTGAAGGCTGTGCTCCAGATGGGCGGCATGGCAGGCCATTCCAGTTACAGCTCGCGTCTGCTGCGTGAAACCGTCTTCGACTTGGTACTTCCGTTCACCGTCCCGGGGACCATCAATTTTCTTCCGCACGGGAAGCTGACGGATCGTGAGTGGGCAGCTCTCGCCGGTTCCTTGCAGGGAGCAATCTATTTCACAGCCGGATTTGCGGACTATATCCCCGCCTTGGCTAACAAAGCTCTTTCGCTGGCAATTGGTGCTGGGCTACCTTTTCCGAAAACTGAACACCATGCGTTGGCCAAAGGTGAGTTGCGCCTCATTTCCGAGTCCGATACCCGGCCAGCGGCCGATACCGACGAGTTGGGGAGCCAGCCTGACTATGCGACGCAGGAAGCGTTGGCTCGTGCAATCAGCAAGATACGTGCGCATTTCGCCATGATCGAGACTGCGCAGCAGATCTTCGAAGAGCGCGGGGCACATGTCTCGGAGAGCACGCATCGCCAGATCTCATTGATTCGCAAGGATGTTTTGAACCTGGAGCGCCTCGGTGCCCAACTTGTTGACGCACCGGACGAGCAGGGCCTGGGTAATGTCGATTTTTGGCCCAAGTTAGGGTACTCGGCCATCACCGTTGGGGTTCGGGGAGGAGGGCTCGCCGCGTCTTTGTTCGCACACAATCCCTCATCAGAGGCCATTGTGGTGCCGGGTTCTTCGTATCTCATCACGCGCTCGATTACTGAACTGTTCGACCCGAGCGTTACTGCGCATGATGCGGCCACCTCGTTCATCCACTTCACTCCACCGGCGCTGGTGGCGGCCGTCCCGGCTCTGGTCAACTTCGCCACTGACGGCCGCCAATTCGAGAGCCTGCAATCAGCGGCACCATGGATCGCGTACTCGCTCATAGCAAATGGCTTCTACAGCGACTGGGTCGGTGAGCAACTATCGCAATGGATGTCGGCCGGCATCGCAACGGGCCAACGCAGCTATCCCGCTTTTCGCGACACGGTGAAGTCCTGGCTCCCGAGATGGGACACGTCCGCCGGACCGCCGGACACAAGTGACGGGCATCCACCACCGAGTGATGACGATGAATCGCCCCAGGCAATGGGGGCTCCTGGCGTGCCGGGTGGATTTACCCCGGGTGCCAGCGACCCGCACCACAGCCAGGCAACATCGGCAGGTCCGGTCTCGGCTGCGGAGGGGCCGCGGGGTACGAGTGACGAGGTTTCGTCACCGAGTCACGTCGAGGACTCTCCGCGCGCAATGGGTGCTGCGCGTGTGCCGGGCGGGTTTGTTGCAGACACTGACGATCCGCCGGCGGCGCCCACACATCAGTCGACGTCGAAAGATTCAGTATCGCAGAGTGATTCAACAGTTCTGCCGATTGACCAGTCGTCCGGCAATGTGCCAGCCCTCGATGTGAACTCCCCGCCGTCGACGGTGCCCACTGCCCCAGGTTGGCGGCAGTTCGACGAGAGCGAGGATGTTGGCGATGGTACGACCGCTGGTCGCGTCCCGTCGACGGTGCCATCTGTGCCACCGTTGCCGCAGCCCGCTAGGCCATCCCTCGTTGGGCCGGAGCCACGGTCGATCGTGTCACACCAGACAGGAGCCAGCTCAAAGGCGATATCTTCTGTCAGCGACACTGACGACGAGACCGAAGGCGACACTGAAAGCCGCTTCCCGTCGACGGTGCCGATTTCGCCGGAACGGCGACAGTTCCCCGAGCTACCGCCGATGGCGGCAGGTCAGAGTGATGGCATCGTCGAATCGACACCGAGCGTCCGCGATACTGACCACGATGTTGCCGACTTCACCGACGACGAAGCTTCCCGCTATACGGAAGACGATGCCTCGTATTACACCGACGTCGATGTTGCCGATTTCACCGGCGGGACCGACCACGAGCCTGACATGACTGTGGAAGACCGCTTCCCGCCAATGACGCCATATACCCCAGTGCAGCTGCCGCCCCCGTCGACAGCGCTGCACCCGATGGCCGGCAGCTCACTGGACGCGAGCGCGACGAAACACGTCCGATTTGTTGACCCCAGTACATCGTCGGACTCCGAGGTGGGCTCGCCTAAACTCGTTTCTGGCCAGCATATGTCGTCCGGCATTGACGCTTCTGCACCCCAGACCGGACATCCGCATCAGGATCCACCGGCCGCGTCGCTGCGCCGACAGCCGATGCCGCCGGTATCGAGGCGGCGTGGCGGAGGGAATGAATCAGGCGTCAGTTTCCTGAACATGTCGGAATCGCGGCACGATGACATCATCGGGCGCGATGTGCCTGGTTTCGAACCGGACCCCGCGGTCGATTCGCACACCCGAACGCTGGCCCACGATGCCCTGCGCCGGCGAGCGCTGTACATGAATCCGGTCTTGGGCGGACGTCCCGCGCTTGCTGATGTATACGCGATACGTCATCCGTTGGGTGATGCGCCACAGGGTGTTGTGCGCGCGCGGCTGAATGCGCGCTGGTGGCAAGGATTGTCGGTGGAAGAGCGTCGTGCAATGGTCGCCGCCTTTCCGGAACATGTGGGTAATGCCGAGGGGCTACCGCCGCGGGTACGCGATGAGGCCAATCGAATCGTTTTGCAGGACAACCTGGCTCGAGAAGAGGCCGACAACCTTCGGCTGATCAAGCCGATCGAACGGCTGGATGCCGTCAACACCGCGTTGCGCCGGGCGGCAAATCGTCTGGGCCGGATCGGCAGTGAGCCGCCGTCGGTGTTGGCGCTCGACCCGACAGCCTTTCGCCACGACGGCCGGATCCTGGTCGCCGTCGGTGGCGATCCCTATCGCGCGTCATCGGTGTCGTGGATGGTGCCGGGCATGACTACCACGATGGCGAGCCTCAACGACCTCCTCAATGACGCGGTGAACCTGGTGGAATCTGCTCGCGCCGAGGGCGCTCCCGATCCGGTGGTGATCGTATGGGTCGGCTACGACGCGCCGAGTGGTTGGCGTTCTGGCCGAGTGACGATGAGGACGGCCGCGAACGACGGCGGTGAGATCCTGCACGCCGATATCAAGGCGTTCAACGCGGGGCGGGACGCCAACGACACTGCTGGGGGCCACTTTTCGAACAACCACGTGTTTGGCCATTCGTATGGTTCGACGACCACGGGGTTTGCGGGTCGGGGTGGACGGCTGGCTGGCCAGATCCGGACCGTGACATTGCTAGGTTCTCCCGGAGCGGGACCGCTCGCCCGCGCCCGCGACTTCAACATCGGAGACAATGTGTTTGTCGCCGGCTCTTCACGTGATCCGGTGACTGCGCTGGGGCGTACTCCGGACCCGAGTGCGACGATTGGCCAAGGGATCGATCCCACGCTGGATAGTTTCGGTGCACGACGTCTGGCGTCCGAGTTTCCGAGGTCGATGGACTCCGTGTCGACAGCGGCCACACATGTGTCGTACTACCGGCCCATCGATGCCATGGGATCGCGGTCGCAGTCGTTGGCCAACTTCGGGCGGATCGCGGCGGGTCAGACCGATCGACTCGAACTGCACGGCAACCGAGTCACCGGGCAGCCGCTCCTCTGGATTCGGCGGACGTTCGAACCAGCTCAGGGGCCACCTGCGGGCCGTCGGTTGTTCGGTGTCAAATGGGGCGCACCGGCGACTCACGCGACTCCGCCGTCGGGGACGTCCCATGTCGCACCGTCGAATGAAACGTCCGAGCTTCGCTTCCGTGAGAAGGCCAAGAAACTCAACGACGAGGAAATCCGGGTCGTCCGGGCGCGTGCCGCCGAGATCGCCGGCGACGCCGAGAGGCGGTACCGGTCCAACCAGAACGCGACCCGCCTGGTGGTGCACGTGGAGGTCGGCGCCAATGGGCAGCGATGGCCATTCGAGAGATGGCCGTTCAACGGGAGGCCGACGGCCGTGGGCCAGCGGCGGGCCACCGAAGCCCGCAAGGCCCTAGAGGCGGAGGTTCACGACATACTCGGTCAACGCGGAGTGCCGGAGTCGATGGTGACGTTCCGGGACGAGTCCCGCGGGAGGGGCCTCCCCGATAGCAACGGCAGGCCGCACGATCGCGAATCGGACGAGGTGGCACGCCGGGTCGTCGTGATTCGAATCGAGGAAGAAGCTCCGGTGTCAGATCGACCACTTCGCCTCGATTTTGCGGAGCGAGGCAAGAGGCTCGGCGGTGTCCAGAAGGACGAGCTCAAACCTTTTGTCGCCCATGTAGTTGAGGAAGCGGCTCGCCGGTCTGCGGCCAATGAGGGCGCTGTGGTCGTGAACATCGATGGTGGAGGGAATGGTGGGAATCCGTTCAAGAAAGCGGATGCCGTCGGCTTGACGCGGGCCCGCGACACTCGAAGATTCCTAAAGAAGGAAGTGATATCACGCCTCGCTGAACGCCGCATCGACCCGGACATGGTGAGATTCAGCAAACCCACATCGCGTGGACGGTCGCTGCCCGACGGTGCTCCGGCCTCGGGGAATCGTCCAGCAGATGCGGCAGCGCGACGAATCGTCGAGATTCGGCTAGAAGATCAGCCCGCGACGGGTGATGTCGATCTGCACGCACCGGTGGCTGACCACGATCCTCCGGCCGACCCGTCATCGTCCGCCATCGGGCGTGACCAGCGAACCCCGACAAGCGAAATCGGCCCATCGCGTCCAACCAGAGATGCTGAGCCGCAGCCACATCCGTCCGATATGGAACGGCAACCACAAATCGCGCAGGCGTCAGCCGCGCGGCGTTCCGCGGGTGCTTCGCGTACGGGCCCCAATCTCCCGCTGGCATCGACCACCAGTGCCTACACGTCGCGGTGGTTCGGCAGCACCGCATCGGTGGATGATGCGGTCACCGACCATGGGATGAGGCCATCGTCGTCAGGTCGCAGCTCTCTTGGCCGCAACACGACCGACGGTTCCCAATTCCTTGCCGTCAGTACGCCCCGTCGGGGCCGAGGACGGCCGCTTGACGCCGAGTCCGATTCCGAGGTCGACTGATCTGTCGGGTCGACGCCGAAACGGGGATTCCGGTGCACCCGTGGATCTTTGCGCCCGAGGATATCCAAGTCCCGGTGGATGCTTGGGCAGGAGCGGAAGATCAACTCCTGGGTCCGTGCTGGACCGGCCAGCGTCGCCCGGCCGGAAACGGCGCGCACCTCGATGTCGCGGGAGCGGCAATAGCGGCCACACCGGTGCCGGGGGAAGGATCAGCGATCCGCAGGCCTTACATTCCAGCAGCCGTAGCTTTCCATCGGCGCCCGAAGTCCAGAAAAATTCGCTTTCTCCCGTGACCAGGGGCAGTGGGCGGTCCGGTACTGCTGAGACGTCACCTTCGCGAGTCGAACGGCCAACCCGGTAGCGCCGTTATACGAATCGGAGAATCACGTTATCAGAGCGGCACCCAGGCGCCGCCCAGGTAAATGCCCCACTGATGAAAGCCGGTGCTCCACATCGGGGCCTGCCAGCCAGCCCACCAGGGCGGGGGTGGAGGGGGCGGCACATCCGGCCCGGCAAATGACGGCGCATACGACGGCGGAGGTGTGTACCACGCCGATGGGGCCGTCGGCTGTTTGCACTCCAGGGTCGCCGGATTAAACGACATGTTGTTGACGCACTGCGCCGAGCTGATACCCGGCGTCACGAGCACCGCGGCCGCCATGGACAAAAACGCGACCGCGATGGCGGCAGTCAAACGACGAACAAACATCCTCATGGTGGGCCTCTCATCGGGCCGTCCCTACCTTGGCTTTTTCAGCTTATTCCGTCGACTCGGCAACGACCATGTAGACAACATCGGCCGGGCGTTGTGCTCCAAACGATATATCAAGTACTTCACATTTGGAGTGCTTGTCGCTCGACGCGGAGAAGATCTGATTACCGGGGCGACGGGCAAGATCGCGTTTCCCATTGTGCGTGCCCTGGCCGCCGCGGGCAACGAGGTCTGGGGCGCCGCTCGTCTGAAAGACCCCGCAGCGCGGGAAAACTCGTTGGTGCCACCATCTTGCCCGTCGCGCTGGACGTCGGCACCAGCGACTTCCCCGGTCTCCCTGACGATTTCACCTACTAGACCACGGCGCTGGAGCACCCGTAATCTGTTGGCCGGGTTCGAGCACGCCCTTGAGCTGCATTAGCCGTGGTCATCAAACACGAAGGTGGGTCATTGTCCGGAGACGTCGCCGACGAGCGATACGAGGTGGTCCGGATGCCGCACGGCCGGCGGCTGAGCTATGCCGACTACGGCGATCCGACGGGTTTCGTGGTTCTCAACGCGCACGGCGGGCTGGCCTGCCGTCTCGACGTGGCCGCCGCCGCGCCAGTCGCCAAGCTGTGCGGGGTTCGTCTCATTTCCCCCGATCGACCGGGCGTCGGCCGGTCTGACTCGCAACCGGGTCGAACCATCCTGGATTGGGCGCGCGACGTCGCCGAATTGCTCGACGGGCTCGATGTCGATCGGTTCGCCGTGATGGGCTGGTCTCTGGGCGGACAGTACGCGGCGGCCGTGAGTTACGCGCTGCCGCAGCGGGTAACACGGGCCGCCATCATCGCTGGAGCGCTTCCGCTGACCGAACCGGG
Source organism: Mycobacterium sp. Dal123C01 (assembly GCF_052566995.1). NCBI lineage: Bacteria > Bacillati > Actinomycetota > Actinomycetes > Mycobacteriales > Mycobacteriaceae > Mycobacterium > Mycobacterium sp. Dal123C01. The sequence goes on from NZ_CP199580.1 coordinate 2,150,657, forward strand.
TGCAATCGATCATCTGCCGACTGTCGATCGCACCTATATCCCATTATCTTGCCGCGCAACGTGGGTGGCGCGGTTGGGCTTTCGCGCCATGGGGCTCGCCGCCGTATGCGCTCCGCGACTCTACGGCCGGCTTGCCGCACGTGAACTCGGGCCTGCCGACGGCGCGGTACTGAGGGCCGAGGGATTCACGACGTTTGCGCACATGTCACACGAACCACTGCGGCAACCAGAAGGCGTTGTCGAAGAGTACCGTGCCATGGTGCGCCCGTGGGGCTTCGAGCTCGAGGATATCCAAGTGCCGGTGGATGTTTGGGCAGGGACAGGCGACCGGTTTCTGGATCCGTCCTGGACCGGCGAACTCGCCCGCCGCATACCGCACGCAACGCTGCACCTGCGAGCCGGCGGACACTTCCTGGCCCACCTGTACTACCGGGAAATTTTGGAGTCGCTACGCGGGTGATGCGCCGCTCAGCGCGTGAAACCCCATTCGGCTTCGTTCGCTTCGGTTTTGAGATGCTCGGCCGGATCGTCGGCCTCGGTGAGTGGCGGCGCGGCGGCGGGGAAGAGGCGCTCGCCGAGCTCGGTGATGGCGTGCACCGGGCAGTCCAGCAGCGCCCGCATGACCGCGTCGCGATCGGCTTCGGCCACGGTGCCGTCCCCGATCAATGCGGCGTATCCCCAGTCGTCCAGCGAGAAGTATCCGGGCGCGTGCTTGGCACAGATGCCGAAGCCGTCGCAAATGGTGCGGTCCAGGCGGATTTTCATGGTTGCCTCACCGCTTCCGCCTGATACGGACGGTCGGCGCGGAATGCGCCGCCGGCGCAGTCCTGGCAAGTGCCGTCGAGATGCACGGCGACTTCGCCCGGGAATTGATCGAGCAGGCTGGCGGCCACATTGGTGGCGGCATCCAGCGTCGCGCAGGCGCCGCGTCCACGCAGCAGCACCGACCAGCGGCGCAATCGGTCGACATCTTCTTTCGTCGCTGCACCGTCGCGCAGGGCCCCAGCGGCGGCAGCCATCGCCGCCGTCCCGTTGAAGCACGACCCACATTGCCCGGCATTTTCGCGGTCGAAGTAGGCGAGCACCGACGCGGCGACCGCAACGGGGCAATCGTCGGTGATCACCGAGATCGCGCCGCAGCCCAGACCGCTGCCAACGCGTCGCATCGTCTCGTGGTCCAGCGAGGTTTCCAGAACGCTGCGGTTGAGCAGGCCGGCGAAGTATCCGCCCATCAGCGCCCCTCGCACTTGCTCAGGGGAAATCCCGTGCACCGCAAGCAATTCGGTGAACGCGAGGCCGTGGGGGAGCTCGTACACAACCGGAGGCTTGCCGCCACCGGTAATCGTGGCTAAGAAGGTGCCCGGCGACAGCGATGTGCCCTCGGAGCGGAATGCCGCCGAGCCGTGGCACTGCAGGTAGGGCAGATTGGCCAGCGTCTCGACATTGCTCACCAACGTGGGTCGATCATCGACGCCCGCTTCGAATGGGCGGGGCGGCTTGTCCGTTGGCTTGGCCGGGCCGCCCTTGATCACCCGAACCGCGGCGGTCTCCTCGCCGGCCACGTACCCGGGCGCGACGGTCAACATGTGAACCGTGACGCCCCGGGTATCGGGATCGAGCTCGCCGAGCGCGGTTTCGACACTGTGCGCCGATTCCGGATCGGACACATACACGTAGGCGCGGTCAGCGTCGACAATCGCTGCGGCCAACCGCAGTCCGTCCAAGACCAGGTGGGGGCGGTTGCGCAGCAGCCAGCGGTCCTTGATCGAAGCCGGTTCTCCCTCTTCGCCATTCGCGATGACGACGGGGCCACCGGTGTCTGCTGTCAGGCGCCCGTTGTCACGCACGGTACGCAACTTCACCGCGAGCGGAAAGGCCGCACCGCCGCGGCCGACGAGTCCGCTGGATTCGACTTCGCTCAGCAATTCATCGGCGCTGGCGAGCGGGCGGTACCCGCCGAGCCGCCGATAGGCTGCGAGGTCCTCCCGGGCCTGGCCGGCTTGCTCAGTCAGCAGCCGTGGTGTGCACCCGGGCAAGGTGGCGGTGGTGATGGTCGTGGACTGGGTGGTGTTCAAGGCAGGCCTGCCATCGTCTTAGTTAGGCTTGCGCACATGCGAACTGCGGTGGTGCGTGTCAACGTTGACCCGGAGAGCGTGCTCACGCCTGCGCAACTAGGTGACGGCATGACAGCGCTCCTCGAGCTCGCGGCGCAGGCCGGCGCCGGCGTGGTCGAGAACGACCTCGCGTCCATGCCCGTAACTCGTCGTGAAGTTGAATTGCTCATCGCTGCCGAAAACGGCGACGCGGCGAAGGAGGCGGCTATCAGGTTGTGCACCACGGCGTTCGGCGTTACGCCCGTCCCGGGGGTGATCACTTTTGTCAGCCGGGGAACCGACGACGACGCGCACGGTGTGCTGTCCGGGTTCGGGCTCACTGGTGACATAGTGCGTACCCCCGGCGACGACGGATTCGACATCGTCCATGTGACGCTGCGGGAGCAGGACCTCGAACGCGTTCCGGAAAGCCGAGTCCACACGGCGCTGGAGGCGTCGCTCAATTGTGAGGTCCACATTCGCACCGTGTAGCGCCATTACGAGCCCAGGAATTCGAGGATCGCGGGTGCCGCTTGCACCCAGGTGTCGAACATATTGAAGTGCTGCACCTTGCCCGCCGCACGTTCTTCGGACGCACGCTCCCAGGCGTCCTCGGGCCAGGGTGGATCGATGAGCTTTGATGCCTTGATCAGGCAACTGACTTCCAGCGAGGTCCGCTTGGGGTGATCCATGTCGTTCTCGCCGCCACGAATGATCAACGTGGGGACCTGGATCCGATCGAACATTTCGTCCTCGACGCCCGGAATCGTCTGACCCGGCTTGGAAACGAATGCGTTGAGCCAGCGCAGCATCAGCTTGAGAAACTCGCCGGAGTCGAAGTCGAGGAACCGCTGCTTGTTGGCCGGGTTTTCCTCGATGCGCTCGCGCCATTCCTGGATCTTCACCACGCCGTCCATGCCGGTACCTCGCACCGCGAGAATGCTGGGGATGATGTAGAAGGAACCGAGCACGAAGCTGCCATAGATGCCGCCGACGATGTTCCACACCACGAGCTTGGTGACCATCTCGGGGTAGAGCATCGTCGTCAGCATGGAATCCCTTGCCCCGCCGGAACCTCCGGCGAGAATGCAACGCTCGAAGCCCAGTCCCGTCACCAGCTTGTGCAGTGTCTCGGCGCGCATGTGCGACTCGCTTTGCCCGTAGAACTGCACATCGGAGGCGCCGCAATTGGGCCGGTCCCACAGCAGCACCCGATAGCCACCCGCGGCCAGGGCCTCGGCGAGCGGACGTAGGCCGGGGATGTCTTTGCTGAACCGGCCACCTGGCGTCAGGGCAATGAGATCGCCTGACTCACCGAGGATTTCGTAGACAACATTTCCCCGGTTGATCTCGATAGAAGGCACGCGATTCTCCTGTAGTTAGGCCTGCACCAGAACGTCATTGCCGACGACGCGCACCGGGTAGGTGCGGATACTCCATTCCGGCTTTACCGCGGTGGTACCGGTCGCCAGCTCGAAACCCCATTGGTGCCAAGGGCAATAGATGTATTCCAGGTCGCGCACCATGACCGCGTCACCAGGAGCTGTCTCGTCAACGATCGTGCGTCCCCGGGGTCGTCCCGAGCACAGCGGTCCGCCTTGGTGCGGGCAGTAATTCGCGATCGCGTAGAAGGTGCCGTTGACGTTGTAGACACCTACGCCGTGACGTCCGATCGGTACCAGCTTGTGCGTGCCAGGCGCAATTTCGTCCACCGTCGCGACAACATGCTCGCGGCCCTGGGCGAGACGGGGCTCGGGCCGCTTAGTTTCTTCGGACAATTCAGAGCACCCGAACCTGACCCTCGAGCACCGGAACCGTCTCCGGCAGGTGATAGGTCGCGATGCCGTTTTTGTACATCACCGCGTCGCGGGCGTGCTTGGGCAGGTGCTTGACCAACCAGCGCGGGTCGTCGAACGTCCAGTGTGGGTAGTCCGACGAGAAGAGCAGGATCTTCTCGCACTCCATCCACTCCAGCGCGCGGGTCAACTCCGTCTTGTCCTCGGGGTAGTCCAGCGGCTGGGTGGTGAACTTGATGTGCTCCTTGACGTACTCCGACGGCTTGCGCTTGATGTCCATCCAAGACTTACGCGCGTCGTAGATCGCATCCATGCGCCACATCAGCGGCAGAATCCAGCTGAACGCGTGCTCGACGAAGACGATCCGCAGCGTCGGGAACCGGTCGAAGACGCCGTCGAAGATCAGGCTCATCACCTGGTTGGCGGCCAGCAGCGAGTACGTGACCATGAAGTCGTGGTTGTAGCTGGGGAATCCCACCGGCGGGATCGGCAGCTCATCGAACTGGCTGCGCGACAGGTGGCAACTCACCGGCATGTCGTGCTTGGTGGCGGCCGCCCAGATCGGGTCGTATTTGGGGTTTCCCCATGGCGGACGCGGCTCGGCCTTGATCAGAATCTGCGCCATGTAGGGGTGCCCGGCCCACTTCTCGATCTCACGCGCGGATGCTTCCGGGTCTTCAATGGCGGCACAAATCGAACCCCGCCACCGCTGGTGCCAGTTGTTGTGCCCGTCCAGCCAGTGATTGGCCTGCCAGTCGTTCAGGGCGGACGCCATCGCGTGCTGCGCTTCAGGAATGCGGGCCGGGTAGGCGGCGGGTTCCAGGATCGCGATGTCGGAGCCGGCTTCCATGATCAGCTGGCGAAACGCCATATCCGGGTCGCTGCAGGGGAATTCGCCGTTGGACGGGAAGGAGTCCACGCGCATTGCGTAGGAGTGCGCGTAGTCGGGCGCGTCATAGTAGATCTGCTCACCCACCGTGCGGGTGAGGAAATATTTGCTGCGCCAGGGCTCGGGGATGTATGGAACGAGCTCGCCGCGCTTGGGTGCCGGGTGGACATCCGAGTCGACGCAGCGGACGGCAATGCGCTCGGCAGCGGGAATCCGCTCCTGCGAATGGGTCAACGTCATTGCATCTCCTCGGTCTCGCGTCTTCCTTCTACTGTGCGCCCACGCCGGCGGGGATGTCTATGCCGTACAGCTGTGCCGCATTTCGCCAGCACAGCTTCTCGCGCTGTTCGGCGGAGAGTGCGCGGGGCAGCTTCGTGATGTCACCGCATTGCCAGTGTGGGTAACTCGAGCCGAACATCACCATGTCTTCCTTGCCGGTGAAGCCGAACCACTCGCCGGCAAACTCGGTGTCACCGGGACCGTCGAGGCTGCCCTCGACGAAATACACGTGACCGGGCAGGTAGTCGCTCGGGAGCCGCGGCGCCCACGGCGTCTGCTCGAGGTGCGGCCGGCCGAACGTGTCCATCCGCCACATGAACGGCGTCACGAAGTCCGCGGCGCCATCGCCCCAGACGAACTTGAGGCCGTCGAAGCGCTCGAACACTCCCTCGGCGATCAGGTTCATCAGGTGGTACAGGTAGTTCAGCGCCATGAAGCTGACGTACTGCTCGTAGGTGCGGGTGTTCCCGTTCGGCGTCGGCGGAAACGCGATGCCCGAACCGACTTCGATGTGCGCAGCGACCGGAAGGCCGGCGTCGGCCGCGGCTTCCCACAGCGGCCAGAATTGCGGTTTGCCGTAGACCTCGCGGGATTGCAGCGGGACGCCGATCTGAACCACCCGCGGATGGGCACGCCATTTCTCGATCTCCCGCAGCGCGCCGGTGATGTCGTCGGGGTTTACCCGGATGGTGCCGCGGAACCGCTCGCCGAACTGGCTGGACTCCAGCCAGTTCGACACCATCATCTCGTTGTGCGCGGCGTGCAGCGCGCTGCCCAGGTGCCGGTCCGGCATGATGCCGCGCGCCATCGGGTGCAGGACCGCAACGTCGACTCCGCGCTTCGAAAAGAGCTCATTGGCAACGAATTCTGGATCCGAACCGGGGTACTGACGGTCCGGGCCCTCGGTGTTGGGCGCGTACTCACCGCCCGGAGCGCCGTACCAGTCCATCTCGTAGTCGGGGAAGCCGCGGCTCTTGAACGGCTCACGCAGGGTCTTCCGCAGCGCCTTGGTGGACGGAAAGAAGATGTGCACGCTCGCGTCGATGAGCGGTGTGCTTGTCCCGTCAGCGTGTTCGATCACGACAGCCACCCTTCGGTTCCGGTAGCCAAGGTGAAGCAAACCAGGTCATAAGATAGATAATCTAACATTCTCGTCGGCTGTCGATCAATGAATTTCCGGTAAGCGTCTCGGTTAGTCATCTGCCCTGGTAGTCGCGGGTATTGCCACCTTCAGAGCAATTGTCGTTCTTCAATCCGGATAATACCATTCTCCCCGTTCGTGGCAGGGCGGCTTCCGCGGCGCCGAGGTTGCCTCCGGGCCGCCGGTTCGCTACCCGGCCGCGGCCGCAGGCGTTACAGCCACGGCAAACGGTGTCACGCCGTCGGAATGGAGTCCCGGCCGTCGTCGACACCGCCGACGGTGACGCCGGCCGCCTTTTCGAACGGTTTGATGACGGCGGTGAAATCTGAGTCGGCGCCCTGGTCGAGTAGGGCGCCCTCCCAGAGCCGGCCGATGGTCTCGGCGACGTCGACAGGCACGCCGAGTGCTTTGGCTTCGTCCAGATAGAGCCGGACATCTTTGACCATCAAGCCGGTGGCAAAGCCGTAGTCGAAGGTGCGGGGCAGTACTGCGCGCGGAAACTTGTCACGACTTGCGCTCGTTGCGCCGGAGCCCGCGTTGAGCACTTCGATCATCACGGCCGGGTCGAGACCGGCCTTGACGCCCATCACGACGACTTCTGAGGTCGCGACCAAGACGTTGGCCGCCAGGATGTTGTTGGCGAGCTTCATCGTCTGAGCCGTCCCGGGTTTCTCGCCGATGTAGAACGGGCGGCCGATCGCTTCGAGTGCTGGTCGTATCACCTCGAATTCGCTGCGCGGGCCGGACACCATGATGGCGAGCGCCCCCTTCTCGGCTCCGCCCACACCGCCGCTGACCGGGCTGTCGAGCGCAGCGATGCCGCGTTCGGCCAGCAGGTCGTGGATCTGCACGGCGGTTCGACTGCCGACGGTCGACAAGTCGACATAGCGCCTGACCCGTGAGCCCTCGATTACCCCGGTGGCCCCGGTAGCGACCTCGAGCGACACCGCTGGCGACGGGAGGCTGGCCAGCACCGTTTCCGCCCGATCGGCGACCTCTTTTGCCGATGACGCGGCGCGCGCCCCGAGCGCCACGATGCGGTCGAGTGACGCGCTGCTGGTGTCGAAGGCGACGACGTCGTGGTTGTCGCCGATGAGCCGGCGTGCCATGGGAAAGCCCATGTTGCCCAACCCGACAAACCCGATCGCGGTCACGACTTCTAGCCTTCGCCCGGGCTCTGGTCCAGTTCGTCGAACGCCTCGCGGGCGATGCGAAAGCTGTCGACCGCGGCCGGGACACCTGCATAAATGGCGACCTGTAAGAAGATCTCGCAAATCTCCTCGCGAGTGACGCCGTTGGTCAGTGCCGCCTTGATATGTGTGCGTAATTCGTTCGGCCGGTTGAGGATCGGGATCATCGCCAAGTTGAGCATGCTGCGCGTCTTGCGAGGCAACCCGTCTCGGCCCCAGACCGCTCCCCAGCAGTACTCGGTGACGAGATCCTGCAGGGGCTTGGTGAATTCGTCCGCGTCGGCCAGTGCCCGGTTGACGTACGCCTCGCCGAGCACCGCGGAGCGGATTTCAAGTCCCCGCTGGTATGTTTCGCGATCCAATGGTCTTCTCCTTTAGGTCTGAGGCTGCAGCATCCGGTGCGTCACAAGCGCACGACTACGGTCTCCCTTGACTCAATTCGTCGTGTCAACGGTTAGCACCCGGTAATGAATAGTTGCATCAGGTGAGCCCGTGCCGAAAGGGAGTGACGATGACGGGAGCGAGCAGCGACGTCTGGGAAGTGATGTCGACCGCCCGGACGATCCGGCGTTTCACCGACGAGCCGGTCGACGACCTCACGCTGACGCGCTGCCTGGAAGCCGCGAGGTGGGCGCCGTCGGGTGCCAACGCGCAAGGCTGGCGCTTCGTGGTGCTGCGCTCATCGGAGCAGCGGGCCGTCGTGGCCAAGGCGGCGGCCCAGGCCCTGGAAGTGATCGAGCCGGTCTATGGAATGACGCGGCCCGCCGACGACGACAGCAGCCGGCGCGCCCGTACCTACCGCGCGACCTACGAATTGCATGACCGGGCAGGTGAATTCACATCGGTCTTGTTCGCACAGCAGCACTACCCGACGGCATCCGAACTATTGCTGGGTGGATCGATCTTTCCCGCCATGCAGAACTTCCTGCTGGCCGCTCGCGCCCAAGGCCTCGGGGCGTGCATGACCAGCTGGGCCTCCTATGGCGGCGAGCAGCTGCTGAGGGAAGCCATCGGGGTGCCCGACGGCTGGTTGGTTGCCGGCCACATCGTGGTCGGGTGGCCCGAAGGCAAGCACGGTCCGCTTCGTCGCCGTCCCCTCGCCGAGTTCGTCAACCTCAACCACTGGGACCAGGCGGCCGGCGACTTTTCGGCCGCGACGCACGACCGGCCGGCGAACTGAGCTCCACGTCGCGGTTCACGCGCATCGATACGTCATACGCCGAATCCGAGATTATCCCTTCCGGAAGGGAGAATGTTATTCTCGCGAGGGCGGCGACGACAGGAGGCGGGCCCAATGCTGTTGGAGTTCGATGCTGATCAGCGACTGTGGCAGGACACGGTGCGCGACGCCGTCGCAAAGCAGTGCCCGCCCTCGCTGGTGCGGAGCGTGGCCGAGGATGGCGTTGACCCGAGCCCACTGTGGAAGTCGTATGTCGACCAGGGCTGGACCGAGCTGAACGATCCGGACAGCGCCGTGGAGCTGGCCATCGTGCTCGAAGAGCTGGGCCGCGCAACCGATCCCACTCCGTTCCTGGCCACGATGAGCCAGTTCGCACCGCTTGCCGCGGACCGGTTCGACCCGCACGAGTCGGGCACCGCGGTGTACACCGGGGTGGCCGCGCACCGTGAGGCGCAGGGCTGGGTGCTGGATGGAACGGCGCGCCACGTCCTCGACGGTGATCGGGTGGACCGGCTGGCGGTCGTGACCGATGCCGGGGTGTTCCTCGTCGCGTCCAATCAGGTGTCGGCCCGGCGCGCGACGGTGTTCGACCCGGTCCTGCACGTCGCCGACCTGTCGTTCGCCGACGTCCACGTGCCCGACACCGAGCGGCTGACCGTCGACGCGGAGCGCGCGCATCATCTTGCGCTGACCGGCATGGCCATCACGATGGTCGGTGCCTGCCAACGCATCCTCGACCTAGTGCTCGAGCACGTCCGCAGCCGTCAGCAATTCGGCGCGCCGATCGGCTCCTTCCAGGCCGTGCAGCACAAGGCTGCCGACATGCACGTCGCGGTCGAACGCGCTCGGGCGCTGGCCTACTTCGCCGCGTTGACGATCGCTGCCGACGATCCCCGCCGCCGGCTGGCGGCCGCGATGGCCAAGGCGTCGGCAGGGGAGTGCCAATCGCTGGTGTTCCGGCACGGCTTACAGCTGCACGGCGCGATGGGCTTCACGTGGGAGAACGATCTGCAGTTCGCGCTGAAACGGGCCAAAGCGGGTGAGCTGTTGCTCGGCGGCGCCGCCGAGCACCGGGCGCGGATCGCGGAGGAATATCGTGCAGCTGACTTTTGATTCCGACGTCGAGGAGTTTCGGGCGGATTTCTCCGCGTTCCTCGACGAGAATCTGCCTCCCGCAAGCGAAACGCTCGAGCGTCCCCGGTCGGTCTCGCACATGCCGCAGTGGGCACGCGACTGGCAGCGGCTGCTGTTCGACAACGGTTGGCTGCTGCCCAGTCAGCCACCGGAATTCGGCGGGCGCAATGCGACCGTCATTCAGCAGTTCGTTTACCTGGAGGAACTCAGCCGTCGCCGGATCTACCACAGCTTCAACCCGCAGGGCGTGAATATCGTTGGCGCCTCGCTGTTGTCGTTTGGCAGTGATGAGCAGAAACGGCGCTGGGCGGTACCGCTCCTGCGAGCCGAGATCACCGCTTCGCTCGGGATGAGCGAACCCAGCGCGGGCTCCGACCTGGCATCGCTACGGACTCGCGCGGTGCGCACGTCTGATTCAGAAGGCGACTGCTTCGTGGTCAACGGCCAGAAGGTATGGACCTCCGGAGCCCACGATGCCGACGTCTTGCTGACGTTTGTGCGCACCAATCCAGATGCACCGAAGCACAAGGGAATCAGCGTGCTGATCATCCCCACCGATACGCCGGGTGTCGTGCGCCGGCCGTTCCCGTCGATCTGCGGTGCCGATGATCTGGATTTCAACGAGGTGTTCTTCACCGACGTGCGGGTGCCGGCGGAGAATCTGGTCGGCGAGCTCGACCAGGGATGGCGGGTGGCCAACGGGTCGCTGGGCCACGAGCGCACGATGATGTGGCTGGGTTTCGCGGATCGGATGGACAACATGATCGCTGATTTCCATCCCACCACGGAGGTCGAGCGCGACCAGTACGCCAGCACGATCATGGACAAACAGGCGCTGCGGCTGTTGGGTTCGGTGGCTCTGGCCCGCGCCGCGCGCGGCGAAGACGACGTGGCCGCGATCTCGGTGCTCAAGCTGCTCGGGTCCGAGGCCGAGCTGCGGGGGATGGAGCTTGCGCTGCACTCCGCGGGATCTGACGGGCTGATTCACCCTGGCCAGACGGGACCGTATGCGCACATGAATCTCGACCACTATTTCGCCAGCTGGTTCGAGCGTTATGCGCGAAGCTTTTCCGGCACCATCGCCGGCGGGACCTCCGAAATCCAGCGCAACATCATCGCCCAGCGCGTGCTCGGGCTACCGCGCGGTTAGCGATCTACGCGACGCCGTGTCCGAGTTGCTTTTAATCGCAACGGCGTTCAACGGCCTTTAGACCGGTTCGAATTTGGTAATCAGCCAGTTGCCGTTGACGCGGGTCAAACTCACCAGCACGCTGCTGGCAGACATCGCGGGGTCGGGATTGTCCTTACTTGTGGTGCTCTGGTCGACCAACACCAGCACGACGGCCGAATCCGGATGTAATTCCTGAACCGCGGCCCCCAACACCCGAGCGTTGGTTTTCAGTGACTTCTGTTTGGCTGCCGGAGCCACGATCTGTTCGGTGAACTGGTTGTAGTACGACAAGAAGTCCCCCGACAGGTGAGACTTGGCCGCAGCGAAGTCTTTGTCGAGTGAGTCCGGTGAGTAGGACAGCAACGCGACCGTTCCGTCGGACGCCGAACTGACGGCTGCGCTCGCGACGCTGGCGTCGGTTTGTTTATCTGGCCGGTACTGCTTGAAGTACAGCCATGTCGCCGCGCCACCGGATAACAGCAGGAGCGAAATCAGAATAACGGGAACGACTTTCACCGTGCGCCGCGCGCGTGGCTCGCTACCTCCACTCGGTTCCGTTTGTTCGGAGGAGTCGTCAGGGGCGTCGCTACTGCGGTCGTCCTCGCTCATGGGACGAACTCCAGTTTGGACATCTTGTATTGCCCACCGTCGTCGGTGACGGACACCTTGAGCCGCCAACGGCGTGGTTCGTCTTTGGCGCCCGCGGCGTTGGTGATCCGCGATGTCGCCGCGACGATGACCAACGCGGAATTCCCGTCGATGGATTGCACGCCCGCCGCATTCACGGTTCCTTCGGTGACTACTTTGGACTGCTCAACGACGGTCGTGAAATCTTTTGCGCGCTGCTGGAAATCGTCCCTGAACTGGCCGGTGGAGCTGTCGATCACCCGCTGGACGTCCTCCTTGGCCCTATTGAAGTCCAAGGAAAGCATGTTGACGACACCTTGTCTGGCTCCCGCAATGAAGTTCGCGGTGCGCTGGTTACGCTCGGTGGTTTCATGACGCTGCCACACCATGTATCCGCTGGCCCCGACGAAAGCGCAGATGAGGATGATGGCGGCTGCTTTCCACGTCACGGACAGCGGTGGCAACACGCGTCGCCAGGAGCGGGCAGACTTGGGTTCCGATTCTGCGTCTTTGGGCGTTTCGTCGGAGACTTCTTCTTCGGTCTCGGCCTCGTCGGCGTCGGTTGCGTCCGAGTCGGCGTCGGTCTCGGTCTCGTCGGCGTCGGTTGCGTCCGAGTCGGCGTCGGTCTCGGTCTCGTCGGCGTCGGTTACGTCGGTGTCGTCGGTCTTCGCCTCGGGAGTGTCGGTTGCGTCCTCGCCGGCGTCCGGGACTTCTTCGGTAGTTTCGGCGGCCTCGGCCTCGGCCTCGGTCTCGGCCTCGGTCTCAGCCTCGGCCTCTGCCTCAGCTTGGGCCTGCGCTTCGCGCCGGAGCCGGGCGGCACGGGCGCGGGCACGCGCCGCGGCTGCCAGTGCTTCGGCTTCGGCGGCTTCCGCCTCGGCTTCCGCGATCAACGCCAAGGTGTCGGCTTTCGATGTGGCCGAATCTTGCGGCGGCTTCTTCGCCTCAGCCATCGTGCTTACTCCCCGGCGCCCTCACGAGCGACTGACTCCAGTACGTCTCACGCGGCTACCATCGCACGAGCGAGAACGGGTAAGTGTTGGTGCCCCCTGGCCCGCCACCGCAGCCCGTGTTGAATGTTGAGTCGACCTGACCCGCCAGCGTCAGCGCATCCCACGAATAAACGTCATGCGAGGGAAAGAACTGGACTACGCAGCGCACACCGTCGGGCACATCAACGGCCAGGGTGTAGCGGCCGTTGGACAGGTGAGCGTCGCCCCGGTAGGGCGCCGCTTGCCCGTTGGGTTGCGGAGTCGCGAAGACGTTCAGGCATCCCGGCGCTTTAGGAGTGCACGGGTTAAGCGACCAAATCCAGCTGTGGCCGGTATCCCGGTTTGTGTCCAGCCTGTAGTTGCCAACCAACGTGTCCGCGTGGGCGGTCGGCGTGACAGCCAGCGCGGCCGTGGCAAGCGCAAGGCTCACTGCGAAAGTCTTCACGGACCGTCTCCCATCTCTGCACACGTTTGCCTCAATATAGGGCGCGGTCGGGCTGAACAGGCCGACTCGGAAAGATTGGATCAGTCAACGGCCGGTTCGTCTAGACCTGCTAGTCGATAACCGCGACTTCTTTGCGCTCGGTGATCGGCAATGCGAGTTGTTGCTCATCGCAGATGCGTTGCAGCTTGTCCAGTGTTTCGTCAAGCCCGACGCCAACCGTGGGGCCGGGAGTAAAGGTGGCCGGCAGCTTGCGCATGCCCTGGATGACACCGATGCACTCATAGTGGATCGCGCCTTCGGGGTCGCAGTGGTAGTCCGGCATCCGGTCCAGAACTGCGGTGAGCATGGACTTGAACACGGTGCGCGCCACGTTGGATCCGACGCATCGGTGCACACCGATGCCAAAGCTGAAGTGCCGATTGCCTTTACGATCGAGATCAACCTTGTCCGGGTCGGCGAACACCGAGGGGTCGCGGTTGGCCATAGCCCACGAAATCCACAGTCGCTCACCTTCTTTGAATTTGTTTCCATTGAGTTCGACGTCGTCGGAGAATGTCCGGCCGTCGCCGGCCGCCGGGGTGAAGTAGCGCAGGAATTCCTCGGTTGCGGGGTCGAGGAGGGTGTCGCGGTTCTTGGAGAGCAGATCGCGCTCCTCGGGGTTCTCCGAGAGCCATTCCAGTGAGTGGGCCGTCAACGCCGTCGTGGTATCGAAGCCGCCGCCGATGACCAAGCCGAGGTTGCCCAGAATTTCCAGATCCGGCGCCGGCTCGCCGTCAATTCGCAACTGCAGCAACCCATTGACGATGCCGGGCCGCGGATTCTCACGAATCTCGAGCATGTTGTTGACCATGTCGAGGCCCATCTCCCGGTGCATCGCGGTGACCCGCTCGATGTCGGGTGAGTGCTCCGGCGTGTAGACCGCCGCGTGCACCGGTTCGCTGTACAAGTTCCACTTCTTCAGCGGGATGCCCAGCATCGCCAGAGTCAGCACAGCGGGTACGACGTTGGCCAGGTCGTCGACGAAGTCGATACTGCCTGTTTCGATCTTCTCGTCGAGGCAGGCGCGGGTCACGTCGTGGATGAACGGCTCCCAGCGCTTGACCGCGGCCGGCGACAAGTATGGGTTGAGCACGTTGCGGTAGGTGCGGTGCTCGGGGTCGTCCATCTCGAGGATGCCGCCGCGCACCATGCTGACGCGTCTGGCCTTGGGGATGGAAATCCCGCCGTAGCCGCGGCGTTCGTTGTTGATGTCGTGGTCGTTGGAAACCGCGGGGCAGCGGGCGAGTTCGAAGACTTCATTGCTTCCGGCCGCGACCCAATGCCCACCGTAGGTCTCGGTCCACGCCATCGGGCACTTGGCGTGCATCTCCTCGGTGATGCCTTTGAACTCGGAGCGGTACTCCGCGGCGTTGCGGTCATAGTGATACCGCGGCTTCTCGTGGTCGCCGCCGGTGACGGCGTCATCGACACTCAAGGTGCTGTCTCCCTTTAGGTTTCGTCCGTGATCATGATCGCCTGCTCGGGGCACGAGTGCGCGGCCTCGCGCACCTGGTCCTCTTGGTCGGCCGGCACCACCTCGTTGACTGCCGACGAACTGCCGTCAATGTCACTGAGCTCGAATGAATCCGGCGCAATCATCGCGCACAGGGTGTGGCCCTGGCAGCGTTCTGAATCAACCCAGACCTTCACGATGTCTCCTCCAGGGGCTGTTGTGGGGCTCAGGTGTTTCGACCGCCGTTGACGCCCAATATCTGACCGGTGATGTAGCCGGCTTCCTCAGATACCAGGAATGCGCATGCGGCCGCGATGTCCTCAGGCTTGCCTATCCGGCGCACCGGGGTACGCGCAATGGTCTCGTCGATGTCGCCGAGGAACCCGTTCTTCTCAGCGGCGCGCAGCATTGGGGTGTCGATAAAACCCGGGGGCACCGCGTTGACGGTGACGCCGCTGGGGCCGTACTCGAGCGCCAGCGACTTGGTGAGTCCATTGACCGCGGATTTGGCCGCGACATAGTGAGACATATAGGGAGCGCCGGAATGTGTGCTCGACGACGAGATATTGACGATCCGTCCCCACCCGGCCTCGACCATGTCGGGCAGTACCGCCTGAGTCATGTGGAAGACACCGTGCAGGTTGACATCGATGACTCGTTGCCAGTCTTCGAACGTGAGGTTGCTGAAGCGCTTGAACCCATCCAGGCCCGCGGCGTTGACCAGAATCGCCACCGGCCCCAACCGCGCGCGGATCGCCGACAGCGCGGCATCCACCTGGGATCGATCCGTCACGTCGGCGGTGAAAGACAGATCGGCGTCCGACGGCCTGAGATCGATCGACGCGACGTCGAGTCCGTCGGCGCGCAGCCGATGCGCAACCGCCAGACCAATCCCGGATCCACCGCCCGTGACCACCGCTGTCTTCACGCCAAGGCCCTCACGGTAAATGCGGCCATCTCAGTCACAAAGAATCTCCTTCGCAATTATGAGAACCTTACTCTCCGCCGGAACTGGCGTGCAACATACGCATGAAACGCCCCACAGCCTGGGCCGAGGACCTTCGCAGGGTATCGTCTGCGCCGTCGCGATGCTGGCCAGCCATTCCTATGAATTTCTTGAATTCTCGAGACTCGAATGTAAGATTCGCCCGGGAAGAGAATGAAATTTTCGTGACCGTCACCACACAAGGAGTCGAATGCCTGGTCAGGTCACAGTCTCGGAGGTTGCCGAGACCACTGGCTCAGGGGTCGACCGCGGACTGTTGATCAATGGCCGGCTCGTCACCAGGCAGTCCGGCGTCGGTCGCGAGGTGGGCGTCGCCGGGGTCGAGGAGTTCTTGGAACTCAAGACCTTTGCCGTCCCGGTTATGGCTGGCAACACATGAGGCCACTGGAGGGCATCCGCGTGCTGGAAGTCGCCATGTACGGGTTCGTCCCGTCGGCGGGCGCCGTGCTGGCAGAGTGGGGCGCCGATGTGGTCAAAGTCGAGCACGCGGTGACGGGCGATCCACAGCGTGGACTTCGGCAGACCGGCATGTTGCGCGTTGAAGGCGATCCCAATCCCAACATCGAGCACGCCAACCGCGGCAAGCGCAGCCTCGGACTCGACATGTCGGTTCCTGAAGGCAAGGAAGTGCTCTACGAGTTGGCCCGCCGCTCGGACGTGTTCTTGACCAGCTTCCTGCCCGGCGCCCGGCAGAAGTTCGGCATCGACGTCGACGACATCCGCACGGTGAACCCGTCGATCATCTACGCGCGGGGTAGCGCGCTCGGGCCCCGCGGTGAAGAGGCGACCAAGGGCGGCTACGACATGACCGCCTTCTGGTGCCGGGCCGGAACGGCCGCCACTATCACTCCGAAGGGGATGCCCGGCATGATCGCGCCGCCCGGACCTGCCTACGGCGACACCATTTCCGGCACCAACCTCGCGGGAGGCATTGCGGCGGCGTTGCTCAAGCGCGAGCGCACCGGCGAACCGTCCGTTGTCGACGTGTCGCTGCTCGGTAGCGGACTGTGGTCGATGGGTCACACCGTCGCATTGACAAAGCATCTGAATCAGCGACTGGAAGCACCACCACCCGGCGTGCACGGCGCACCCAACAACCCGTTGGTTGGGTTGTACACGACATCGGATGGCCGCTACATCTCTTTCGTGATGATGCAGCCGACGAAGTTCTGGGCCGACGTGTGCCGGCACGTCGAGCTGCCGGAGCTGGCCGACGATCCGCGGTTTGCCACCATCGAGCAGATCACCGCGAATACGGCAGAAGCAGTTGAGATCTTGACCAAGGTCATCGCAACCCGCACGCTTGCGCAGTGGAGCGAACGCTTTGCCACGCTCGCCGGACCGTGGGCACCGGTCCAGGACACGTTGCAGGCAGCCGATGACACCCAAGTCCGGGCCAACGAATATGTTGTCCGGGCAGGCGAACTCGACCTGGTCGCCAACCCCGTCCAGTTCGACGTGACCGCACCGCAAACCGGGCCTGCACCCGGATTCGCGGAGCAAACCGACGAGATCCTGCTGGAATTAGGACTCGACTGGGACCGCATTATCGACCTCAAAACGGCAGGCGCCGTCACTTAAAACCGTCACTGAGAAGCGGAGCAGCCTCAATTGTCTAACCCGAATTTCACTAGTGTTCAGACCCGCCCGCCCTGTCCGGGTGCGGCGGCTACAGGCCATTCCATAACGGTTGCGCGTTTTTTGCTCCGCCAGGACGTGGCATGAGTCACAATGACCCGACGCTTCTGGCGCGACAGAACGGAGGACTGGCGTGAGGACGGTTTCCGTTGTCGCACCGGATCTCGATGCCGTGTGGCTGCTAGGTGGGCGTTTCACCAACGCGGACACGGACTTACGGCCGCCGGTTCCATCAAATTTACGGCAGCCATTGCGCAAAAACAAGACTGCCAGTCTCGTGGCGTGGGAAGGGGCTGGCGCTGATGGCAACTAAGGGCGCAGACCACTGGTCAGCGGGATTGCCTGCGCTGAAACTGAAATGGGACATCGCGGGGCCCATGCAGGCGGTCGGAGCCTTGTTCGCAATGTCGGTCGACGCGGTGAAATTCGCGTTCCGCCGGCCCTTCCAGGGCCGCGAATTCCTGGAACAGTCCTGGTTCATCGCGCGGGTTGCGCTGGCGCCCACGTTGCTGGTTGCGATCCCGTTTACGGTCCTCGTCAGCTTCACGCTCAACATCCTTCTGCGCGAACTGGGCGCGGCGGATCTATCCGGTGCGGGCGCCGCGTTCGGTGCAGTCACCCAGCTCGGTCCGCTGGTCACGGTTTTGATCGTGGCGGGCGCGGGCGCGACGGCGATGTGTGCGGATCTCGGGTCGCGAACAATTCGCGAAGAAATCGACGCGATGGAAGTGCTGGGCATCAACCCGGTGCAACGGTTAGTCACACCGCGCATGCTGGCATCCGGATTGGTGGCCTTTTTGCTCAACAGCCTGGTTGTCATCATCGGCATCTTGGGCGGCTACATATTCTCGGTGTTTGTGCAAGACGTCAATCCCGGTGCGTTCGCCGCGGGCATCACCTTGCTCACGGGCGTGCCCGAGGTGATCATTTCCTGCGTCAAGGCAGCACTTTTCGGCCTCATCGCTGGTTTGGTCGCCTGCTACCGGGGCCTGTCGATCACCGGCGGGGGCGCTAAGGCTGTTGGCAACGCGGTAAACGAAACCGTGGTTTACGCCTTCATGTCCCTTTTCGTCGTCAACGTGGTCGTCACCGCGGTCGGCATCAAGATGACGGCGAAGTAGGGGCTGCCAATGGCACTGAGGGCTGCATATCCGCGACTGAGCCGCCAATTCGAGAGGCCGGTCGCCTCGTTGGGTCGGATCGGCGACCACACCCTGTTTTACGGTAAATCCCTTGCCGGTGTTCCCTTCGCAGCTACTCACTACCGGCGCGAAGTTGTTCGACTGATTGCCGAGATCAGCATGGGCGCAGGCACTTTGGCGATGATCGGTGGAACCGTCGTGATCGTCGGCTTCCTGACGCTGGCGGCGGGCGGCACACTGGCCATTCAGGGTTACACCTCGCTGGGCAATATCGGCATCGAGGCGCTGACGGGCTTTCTGGCCGCGTTCATCAACGTGCGTATCGCGGCGCCGGTGGTCGCCGGGATCGGTCTGGCGGCCACCTTCGGCGCCGGGGTGACTGCTCAGCTGGGCGCGATGCGGATCAACGAAGAAATCGATGCGTTGGAGGCCATGGCCATTCGGCCGGTTGCCTATCTGGTGAGCACCAGGATCCTGGCGGGAATGATCGCTATCACGCCGTTGTACAGCATCGCCGTAATCCTGTCGTTCGTGGCCAGTCAGTTCACCACGACGTTCTTGCTCGGACAGTCGGAGGGTTTGTACCAGCACTACTTCAACACGTTCCTGAACCCGATCGACTTGTTGTGGTCGTTCCTGCAGGCCGTCCTGATGGCGCTCACTATCCTGCTGATCCACACCTACTACGGATATTTCGCTTCGGGTGGGCCGGCCGGCGTCGGCAATGCGACCGGTAACGCGGTGCGCACCTCGCTCATCGTCGTGGTGTCGGTAACGCTGCTGATCTCGCTTTCTATTTACGGTTCCAACGGCAACTTCAACCTGTCCGGCTAGCAGAGGAGGTGGAAAGGCAGTGACGCAGAGTGTGCCAGCGGGTCGCGGCGCGGTCGCCGGTCGACCCCCGCGTGCCGGCCATACCCGGCCCCCGGCCGGACGGAATTACCTGCCGCCCCTGCTCGGCCTGGTCACCGTCGTCATCATTTGCTTGATTTTCGCGTTGGCGGTGGGTCTGTTTCAGGGCTCCTTCACCGAATCCGTGCCGGTGACCGTGATTTCGCAGCGAGCCGGCCTGGTCATGAACACGGACGCCAAGGTCAAGATGCGCGGCGTGCAGGTGGGCAAGGTCGCCTCGATCGATTCGCTGCCCAACGGCCAAGCGGCCATTCACTTGGCGATGGACCCTTCGCAGTTGCGCTTCATTCCCGGCAACGTGCTGGTCGACATCGCGTCGTCGACGGTGTTCGGCGCGAAGTCCATCCAACTGCTAGAGCCTGCCCAACCTTCGGCGCAGCGGCTACACGGTGGCCAGACGCTGCAGGGCCAGCACGTCATGGTTGAAATCAACACGGTGTTCCAGCAATTGGTGTCGGTTCTGGCCCAGATTGACCCGCCGAAGCTCAACGAATCACTGGGTGCGCTGGCACAAGCGTTCAGTGGGCGGGGCACAAAGCTTGGCCAAGCCCTGAGTGACTTCGATTCGTTCCTGGCCAAGCTGGAGCCGAGCCTCCCCGCGTTCAGGCATGACCTCGCGGTCTTACCAGCGGTGGCCAACGCTTATGCCGATGCGGCACCGGACCTGGTGAAGACCGCAGCTAACGCGACGCGGATCAGCAAGACCATTGTCGATGAGCAGCACAACCTGGATGCATTGCTGATCAGCGCGATCGGCTTGGCCGACATCGGCAACGACGTCTTGTCGACGAACCGCCAACCGCTGACGGATGTGATGCATCTGCTGGTGCCGACCACCGATCTGACCAACGAGTACCACGAGGCGCTTACCTGCAGTTTCGCCGGGCTCGTACACATAGGGCACGGTGCCCCATTGTCGGAGCCGAGCATCAACATATCGGCGAGTCTCACATTGGGCGCCGAACGTTATCGGTACCCGGTGAACCTGCCCAAGGTTGCCGCGACAGGCGGCCCCCGCTGCGTGGGTCTGCCGGCGATCCCGTTCAACACGAACCCGCCGCAATTGATTTCCGATATCGGCGCCAACCCGGGCGGGTACGGAAACCAACAGGTGTTAATCAACTTCGACATCCTCAAGCAGCTGTTGTACGGGCCTATCGCCGGCCCGCCGCGCAACCCCGCTCAGATCGGACAACAGGGATGAGAACGCGCGCCACGCTGATCAAGTTCGCGGCCTTTGCGGCCGTGATGGCGATGCTTACCGCCTTCCTGTTCTTCATCTTCGGCCAGTACCGGACGGGTTCGACGACCGGATATTCGGCGATGTTCACCGACGTGTCGCGGCTCAAGCCGGGGCAGTCGGTACGGGTCGCCGGGATCCGGGTGGGCACGGTCGATAGCGTTTCGCTGCAGCCGGACAAAAAAGTTGTGGTGAAATTCGACGCCGACCGCAACGTCGTCCTCACCGAGGGCACCAGGGCGGCGGTCCGCTACCTCAACCTGGTGGGCGATCGCTACCTCGAACTCGTCGAGGGTCCGGGCTCGACCAAGCTGCTGCCGGCAGGCGGTCAGATTCCTGTCAACCGCACCGCACCGGCGCTTGACCTCGATCTGCTGCTCGGCGGACTGAAACCCGTTACCCAGGGCCTGAATGCGCGCGATGTCAACGCGCTAACCTCAGGATTGTTGCAGGTCTTCCAGGGGCAGGGCGGGACTCTCGAGTCGCTATTCACCAAGACGACCTCGTTTTCAAATGCCTTGGCCGACAACGATCAAACCGTGCAGCAACTGATCGACAACCTCAACATCGTGGTCGGCACGGTTGCCAAGGACGGCAAAGAGTTCTCCGGCGCAATAGATCGCCTTGAGAAGCTTGTCAGCGGGCTGTCGGATGACCGCGACACGATCGGGTCCGCCATTGACGCCCTCGACAAAGGAACAGCGTCGCTCGCAGATCTGCTGGCCAGCGCGCGCCCGCCGCTGTCCGGCACCATAGCTCAGTTGAACCGGCTGGCTCCGATACTCGATGGCGACAGGGACCGCCTCGACGCCGCAATCGGCAAGGCACCTAAGAACTACCGCAAGCTGGTCCGACTCGGCGTAGCCGGCTCCACCATCCCGTACTACCTCTGCCAGTTGGAGCTTCGCGGCACGGATCTTCAAGGCAGGACGGTGCACTCCAATGTCTTCAGGTCGGATGCAGGAAGGTGCACAGAACCCTAATGCTTAAGTATCGCGGAGGCGGGCGGGTCAAGGCCGGGCTCATCGGCGTCATCCTGGCGGTGATGGTCATCCTGGTGGGCCTGTCACCCGACCGGTTTATTTCATGGGCGACGATGGTCCGGTACCAGGCGTTGTTTACCGAAGCCGGCGGCATCGCCGCGGGCAACCCGGTGATCGTGTCGGGGATCAAAGTCGGCACGGTGTCGGATGTGTCGCTGCGCCATGGCGATGCTCTGCTGACGTTCGCGATGAAGGCCAACATCCTGCTCGGGTCGGAGACCACCGCGCACATCCGCACCGGCTCGCTGCTGGGTGAGCGGATGGTGACGTTGGAGTCCGCCGGCGGCGGCACGCTGCATCCGATGACTCTCATTCCCATCTCGCGCACGTCCTCGCCTTATTCGTTGACGGAAGCGGTCAGCGACTTAACCTCGGACACTGCGGGAACCAACACCACGGGGCTGAATCAGTCGTTGGACCTGCTGTCGGCGACGCTCGACCAGCTCGCACCCAAAATGGGACCGGCCTTCGACGCACTCACCCGGTTATCACGCACCATCAACAGCCGTAACAAGAACCTGGGCGACTTGCTCAAGAGTGCCAGCGACGTCACCGGGGTTCTTTCCGAACGCAGCCAGCAGGTCAACAAGCTCATCCTCAACTCCGATTCTCTGCTCCAAGTCCTGGTGGCGCGGCGACAAGAAATCGTGGACCTGCTGGCCAACACGTCGGCGGTGGCCAAGCAGCTGACGGCGTTGGTGCACGACAACGAAAGCACCTTGGCGCCGACGCTGGAGAGGCTGAACCGGGTGACCGAGGTGCTGCAGAAGAACCGCGACAACATCGGCAAAGCGCTGCCGGGTCTCGCCAAATTCGAGATCACGGTCGGTGAGGGGATCTCCAGCATGTACGCCTACTCGGCGTTCGTCCCGAACTTCCTTGCCCCGCAACTCTTCCAGCCGTTGTTCGACTACCTCTGGGGATTCCGCACCTTCGACACTTCTCGCGGTCCCGGCTTCCCGTCACCGCTACCTCGGTCGCTGACTCCCTGGCCGTACAACGCTGTCCCTCCGTGCCCTGGCTGCACGTTGGGCGGCAGGGTCGGAGGATCGCAATGACCTCCCGGATCCCGCGCAACAGGCTGGTCGGCGTAGCGGCGCTTGTCCTGGTCGTGCTGATCGTTGCCGGCGTGGCCGTGGTCGTCCGTAACACGGTCTTCGGCCCACGGACGATCACCGCCTACTTCACCACCACCACCGCGATCTACCCCCACGACGAGGTGCGGGTGTCGGGTGTCAAAGTCGGCAACATCAAATCCATTGAGCCGCAAGGTACACAGGCCAAGATGACCCTCGAGGTCGACCGCGACGTGCCCATTCCGGCGGACGCGAAGGCAATTATCGTCGCCTCGAATTTGGTGTCTGCCCGTTACGTCCAGCTCTCGCCGGCCTATCGCGATAGTGGGCCGGTCATGCGCGATGGGGGAGTTATCCCGGTCGATCGGACCGCGGTGCCGGTCGAGTGGGACGAGGTCAAAACCCAATTGATGCGACTGGCAACGGATTTGGGGCCCAAGAGCGGGGTGTCCGGCACGTCCGTGGGTCATTTCATCGACAGCGCCGCCAACGCTCTCGATGGTAACGGCGACAAGCTGCGGCAAACCCTCGGTCAACTGTCAGGGGTCGCCCGGATCCTCGCCAACGGCAGCGGCAATATCGTCGACATCATCAAAAGCCTGCAGACCTTCGTCGGCGCGCTGCGTGACAGCAACGTCGAGATCGTGCAGTTCAACAACCGCCTGGCCACGCTCACCAGCGTGGTTAACGACAGCAAATCCGATCTGGACGCGGCGCTTACCGATCTGTCCACGGCGGTCGGCGAGGTGCAGAGATTCATTGCCGGGACTCGCAATCAGACCAGCGAGCAAATTGCCAGGTTGGCCGACGTCACGCAGAACCTGGTCGATCACCACATGGCTTTGGAAAACATTCTGCACGGCGCGCCGAACGCCCTTGGCAACTTCTTCAACGACTACAACGCCGACACCGGAACCATCGTGGGAGGGTTCGGACTGATGAACTTCGCGAATCCCACGTGGGGGGGCCAGCTTCTGCTGTCCGTACCGGGCTGCGACCAAATTAGCGCCATCGAGAACGTTACTGCGGTCGAATCGGGCAAGCTGTGCGCCCTGTTTATGGGTCCGGGATTGCGAGTGCTCAACTTCAATAACTCGCCACTTCCCATCAACCCGTTCCTGCAGAAGTCCATCGACCCGTCCAAGATCCTCTACACCGAACCGCGCTTGGCACCCGGCGGCGAGGGCCCGAAACCCGGACCAGCCGAGATCCCGCCCGCGATATCGGCCTACACCGGCCTGCCGGGTGATCCGGTGGGACCGCCGGGGTCGGTGCCCCTGGGGCCGATACCGGGTGCGGCGATGCCGCTCCCGCCCCCGCCATCGACACCGATGCCGCCACCACCGCCAGCGGCGCTCGGTGCGTCGGACATGCTGCTGCCGACCGATGGGCCACAACAATGATCGCCGGGGTTGCGGTTCGGCGGGTGTTCACCATCGGCTGTTGTGTGGTGTTGACGGCTACGGGATGCGCATTCCACGGCCTGAATTCACTACCGTTGCCTGGTGCGGTTGGACGCGGGCCGGGGGCCAACATCTACCACGTGGAGCTGCCCAATGTCGGGACGATGGAGTCGAATTCGCCGGTGATGATCGACGACGTCGTCGTCGGCAGTGTCGGTGCGATGCGGGTGCAAGGCTGGCACGCCGACGTCGAGATCTCGGTCAAGCGCGATGTCGCCGTCCCGGCCAACGTGGTAGCCACCGTCGGTCAGACCAGTCTGCTGGGGTCGATGCATGTGGAGCTCAATACTCCGCTGGGCCAGTCGGGTAGCGGACGGTTGGCACCGGGCGCGACCATTCCGCTGAGCCGGTCGTCGGCCTATCCCTCGACAGAGCAGACGCTGTCGTCGCTGGGCGCGGTCGTCAACGGCGGGGGACTGGGGCAGATCGGGGAGATCGTCCACAATTTCTCCGTCGCCCTGACGGGGCACGAGGGCGCCTTCCGTGATCTGATTACTCGCCTCGACACATTCGTGGGAACTCTGGACGAACAACGGGACAATCTCGTCGACTCCATTCGGGCGCTGAACCGGCTTGCCGGCACCTTCGCCGACCAACGCGACGTTCTTACCGACGCGCTGCGCAAGATACCGCCGGCACTCGATGTGCTGATCAAAGAGCGCCCGCGCCTGACGACCGCCCTGGACCACCTTCGCGTGTTCAGCAACACCGCCACCCGGTTGGCCAACGACACGCAGGCCGACCTGGTCAAGAATCTGCAAAACCTGGAGCCGACCATCCGCGCGCTCGCCGACGTCGGACCGGAGTTCGGCACGGCGATCGCGGCGGGGTTCGTGTTCCCATTCACCCAGAACTTCGTCGACCGCGCAGTCCGAGGCGACTACTTCAACCTGCATGTCGATCTTGACATCTCGATTCCACGGCTCAAGAAGGGACTGATGTTGGGCACCCACTGGGGGCAGCTGGACGAGCCCGTGCCACCGCTGCCCGGGGAGCCGTATCGCATGAATTACACCCTCGATCCGCTGCATGATCCCGTGCGGCCACCGTGGGTCGATCCCAACGCGCTTCCCCTGCCCGGACCTCCGCCCGGTGTGCCCCTGGGACCGGGGCCGGGGAACAACGGTGCCCCGCTTCCTGGGCCGCCGCCGGCATCGGTGCCTGACGCGGGTCTCGGTCAAGCGCCGCCGGCTGCGGCACCGACTGGAGGTGGTGGATAGATGCTGACGCGCTTGGTTCGGATCCAGTTGGCGATCTTCACGATCGTCGGGACCCTTGGCGTGATCGCGATGGTCCTCTTCTACATCCAAGCCCCGACCCTGCTGGGCATCGGCCGGATGACTGTGACGCTGGAGCTGCCGGCGACCGGCGGCCTGTACCAGTTTTCCAACGTGACCTACCGTGGGGTTCAGCTCGGCAAGGTCACTTCGGTGGGTTTAACACCGACCGGCGCGAAAGCGACGCTGTCGCTTAACACTTCACCCAAGGTGCCCGCAGACCTGACGGCAGCGGTGCTCAGTGTCTCTGCGGTGGGTGAACAGTATGTGGACTTGCGGCCCAGAACCGGTTCGCCGCCTTACCTGCACGACGGCTCGGTTATCGCCATGCACGACACGACGATTCCGCAGGCGGTCGGGCCGATGCTCGAGCAGGTCAACGCGTTGGTCGGCAGCATCCCGAAGTCCAAACTCAGCCAATTGCTCGACGAAACCTTCCAGGGCTTCAACGGCACCGGCTACGACCTGGGGTCGCTGCTCGATTCCTCAGAGACGCTGTCCCGCGATTCCAACAGCGTCGTCGATCGCACCCGAGCTCTCACCGAAGACACTGGGCCGCTCTTGGATACCCAGGCACAGACCACCGATTCGATCAGGACGTGGGCACGTAGCTTCGCTGGGCTCTCAGATGTGTTGGCGAACAACGATTCCCACTTCCGCACTATCCTTCAGAACGGTCCTGGGGCTGCGGACGAAGCGTCGTCTCTTCTCGAACAAATCAAACCGACGCTGCCGGTGTTGCTGGCCAACCTGACCACCATCGGGCAGATCGGCGTCACCTATCACCCCTCGATCGAGCAGCTGCTGGTGTTGCTGCCGTCCGCGGTTGCTATCGAGCAGGCTGCTCAGGGCGAAAACCATCCCGACGGTAAGGCGATGGGCGACTTCGCACTCACGATCGACGATCCGCCTATTTGCTCGGTCGGCTTCATGCCGCCCAACACCTGGCGATCCCCGGACGACCTGAGCGACATCGACACACCGGACGGGTTGTATTGCAAACTCCCGCAGGATTCGCCGATGGCGGTCCGCGGTGCTCGCAACTATCCCTGCATGGGTCACCCGGGTAAGCGCGCGCCTACCGTCGAAATCTGCAACAGCGACAAGCCGTACATGCCACTGGCGATGCGCCAGCACACTCTTGGTCCCTACCCTCTGGATCCGAACCTGCTCGCCCAGGGCGTCCCGCCCGATGACCGGATTACCGGCAACGACAGAATCTTCGGCCCGGTGCAGGGCACACCGCTGCCGCCGGGAGGTGTGCCGCGCGGCGCACCTGCGGGGCCGCGGGGAGAAAATCCACCACCGGGCACGCTCGGAGCAGCTGTCCCTCCCGTGCCGTCGTCGGGACCGAGGTTAGCGCCCATTTCGCCAATGTCGGTTGAGCTTCCGCCCTTCGCGCCACTCGATGTCCCTTTGCCGGGGGAACTTGCTCCGCCACCGCCACCGCCACCGCCACCCGTCGTCGCGGCACCGCTGGACCAGGTCGACGGCGGACAGCCCCAGGCTGCGCCAAGCTCGTTCGGAGCCAAGGCTTCTAAGCCTGCGCCCTCGGTCGTGGTGGCAAAGTACGATCCGCACACCGGTCGTTATGTCGGTCCGGACGGGAAGTTGTACCAGCAGTCGGATCTCGCGACCTCGAAAGCGCCCAAGACGTGGAAAGACATGCTTCCCACCTGAAGCCGCCCTGAGACCATGCCCGACATGGGGGTACCGCCCGCTTGCGGGGGAGGTGGGGCAATGAAGCTACGACCGCCCGGTCAGCTCAGCTGATCCAGGCGCAATGGCATCGCGATATCAAGCCACTGGTTTTGCCCGCAGGCACCGCTTGGGCCGACCGTCTTGTCCTTGCCGGACAAGGTCCGCGACCCGACTTGATATCCACCATTGTCGTTCACCGGGAAGAAAGAGAAGGTCTGCGATCCGGCGAACGCGGTACCGTCTTCACACCGCTCCCAATTCGGCACTTGGCGTTTCAGCTTCCACATCTCCCCATCATTCAGATAGAGGGGCGCGGTCCATCCCTGGTCGCTCGTCACTGTGCCGTGGCATTCCTGGAATGTGACGCACGTCGAGCTGATGGTCCATATCTGGTAGACCGTCGGCTCGCCGAAGAATTGATCATTTCTCTGGGCCCAATCGCCAATAGACGTGGCGCGGAACGTCCCGTTGATGGCCACTTCTTCCTTGGTTGTTGCCTGGGCCGGGGATGCCGTGCCCAAACCGCCGAATGCGGTGGCAGCCACCAGCGTTGCGGTGGTGAGTGCTTTTACTGAACGCATTAGGTACTCCTCGAAGCGCATAATCCGACAGTGCCTCTGGCAGCTTTTCGCCATCGGTTGCGGCGTTCTCGAGCGATGACGTTACACCGCTTCGGTCGACCAGGTAACGGTTAGAACAAGATTTGCCGCGCTCATCTGACCGGGTCGAATTTCCCGATCAGCCAGGAACCATTGACCTTTGTCAGCGTGACCAGGATGGCACTCTGCGTCTTCTCGGGATCTTTCTTTTGCAGGCTTGCCGTGGTCTGGTCTACGAAAACCAGCACGACGGCCGAATCGGGATGCAATTCCGAAACTGCGGACCGAATCACCTTGGCGGTCGTCGTCAATTGCCCCTGCTGCGCCGTCGGCGCGACGACATCGTCGGTGAATTTGTTGTAGTAGGTCAGAAAGCCGCCGGTGAGATGCGATTTCGCGTTGGCGAAATCGCGATTTAAATGGTCGTAGGAATAGGACAACACCGCCACAGCACCATCTGACGCCGCCTGGACTGCCCGGTGTGCCGTCGCATCGTCGACGCGCTGATCCGGTCGGTACAGAATGAAATACACACCGGCAGCGACTCCCACGGCGGCAACGACGAACGTTGTCGCGACTATTGAAAGCCACCTTGCCAAACCCCGGCGAGCCCAGTGCCGGATCGCTGCCGGCCGGCGCAAGCGTGCCGATGCCTCCCCAGCGGGTGGCCGCCCCTCCTCCTCGGTGGGCGGACTCTCCGCGCTGTCAATCGCCGTTTCAGTGTTGTCCAGCGACGATCCATGCTCGACAGTCATTGCAGGAAATCAACTTTCGACATCTTGAGCTGACCGCCGTCGCGGTCCATCGTGACACTGAGCCGAAACAAGGCCGGTGGCGGTTTGGCGTTATCCGGCCCAGTGGGAGCGGTTTTCGCCGCCACAAGCACGACTCCCGAATTGTCGCTCAACGACTCGACGGAGACGGCTTCCACGGTGACCTTGCTGCCGACCTTCGAGTCCTCGGCCTTTTTGACGATCAGGGTCGACAGCACTGACAGCATGTTCTTTTGGTCGCCTGTAGAGGCATCGATCATGCGCTGGACGTCCTCCCTGGCGTGATCGGGATCAATCGACATCATCGCCGTGATCCCTTGCCGGGCGGCTGCACTGAACTCCGCGGTGAGCTGCCGATTATGGACTGCGGTCTGGTGCTGCCACAGCATGTAACCGCTCGCGCCGAGAGAAGCGGAGGCGAGCACGATGCCGGCGCCAACAGCTAGCGTTTTCCGCCCTGGCCGGCGGAGCCCCCGCGGACGCCCGGGACGACGCGGCAACCGTAGCCATTTCCGGGCCGGCTTACCGGTGCGCTGCTTGGCATCTCGGGACACGGCGTCGTCGTCCGCGTCGCCGGTTTCTGCTCCCTGGCGCAGCCGTACGAGGCGTGCCCGAGCCGCCTCGGCGCGCACTTCGGCCTTGGCAACTTCGTCTTCTGTGTCCGCTTCCGCGACTGGCGCTACTGCGCCGGAATCGACGCCGGATCGCGACGGTGATTCGTCGGGATCGGTCACGTCCGCCGCGTCATCACAATGGTCGGCGTCAGACCGCTCCGGATGGTGCACGGAGAAGCAGCTTATCACTTCGGCCTGCGGTCAACGCTGACCTTGCGCAACCGCTTTCGTCGCTCTTACATGCGGAAATGCTCGCTCGTCGGGGAACGGGTCGGAGTAGCGTTCGGGGTCCTCCGGCGGGGACGGCCGTTCATGCTCAAGCGATCTTCTCCAACCAGGAGAATTTTCTTTTCGGGTGTGCCAAAGTAATCTGGTGCGATTAATGGTGGCCCTGTTCGCCGCGTTGCTCGGCACCAGTGTGCTGGCGGCGCCGCCGTCCCTTGCCGGACCGACTGTCTGCGACTACCCCGACTGCACACCCGGCATCATGCCGCATCAGGTCCTCGGAGCGCCGTGTGACAACACCAGCTACTACGCCTTCGGTGTCACGGACGGTTATGTCTCCTTCGCCTCGGAGCCCGGACGGCTGATGTTCTGCGGCTCGCCGAGGAGATACCAGCCCCGATGGTTCCGGTCACCACCAATGGCGGGAATCAAGGACGAAAGCGCCAACTGCCAGAATTACCAGAACTACGTCGCGCAGTCGCCCGATGGTCTGTTCCTGATCTGTTTTGCCCACGATGGTGTGATGACCTGGATCCGCGCCGACACGTAGCCGCACTGTTTTCGTTGAGCCGCTCTTAGTCTGCGGGCACACCGATCTCGGCCGCGTGGATGAGTCGGCGGGTGATGCGCCGCAGCTGGCAACGCAGCGTTTCGTCGTCGATGCCGCCCACCAAGGGGTGCACCACTCCCACCGCAATGGCCCCCGACATCATCGCCGCTAGCACCTGGCTGTCGTCGCCGGCGTCGCCGACGAGCACTCGGTACAGGCGCTCGATGAACTGTTGGAACGGTTCTTGTTCGCCGAGCAACCGGACGATGACGGGATCAAACTGCAGGGTGCTGGCCGCCCCGCGGCGTTCGACGGCCAGATCGATGACCCGGTCCAGCAGCAGTTCGCGTGCCCGCGGCGGGTGATCCTCGGCCTCGGCGGCCTCCAAGGCCTCCTCCAAATCCCCGAGCTCGCGTTCGGTCAGCGCGATGACGATCTGTTCCTTGGTGTTGAACTGGTGATAGACCGCCGCCTTGGTGACCCCTACCGCGTCGGCGATCATCTGCAACGACGTCCCGCCCACACCGTGGTCCGCAATGAGTTTCAGCGCCGCATCCAGGACCCGCGTCTGCGCTGGACTGCGTTTGACGGAGCTGAATCGATGTCCGGCCGGCGGGGAAACCACCACCAGAGCGTAGCCGAACGGCTATTGACCTTCGGGTAGCCGTTCGGCTAGTTTCGCTCCCTAGCCGTGGATAGCCACGCCATCGCAGCGAAGGAGCCACGATGTCCGACATCGGCGAAAACCAGGTAGAAGATTCGCCCGCCGCGCTGCGGCGCCCCGACGGCGAGCTCATTCTGCTCTGGACGTTGCCCGTGGCACTGATCCTCTGGATCGCCAGCTTTTTCCTATTTCCGGGCTTCAATCCACCGATGTCCCCCACGATGCCGGCGGAGCAGGTCGCCGCGTTCTATCGTGATCCGGCCCACCTGCCGGAGATCCGGTTCAGCATGATCGTGTTCAACTGGTTCGGCGTGTGCCTCGTCCCGATTCTGGCCCTGATCGTGCTGCAGATCCGCAGGATGGCACATCGGACGCCGATCTTCTCCTACGCGATGCTGGGTTGCGTGGCCGGCGGTCCGACTCTGTTTCTCGTCGCCAACGTCTGCTGGCTGCTGGCCGCATTTCGTCCGGAGCGGAGCCCGGAGCTGACTCAGCTGCTCAACGACCTCGGCTGGATCACCTTCACCATCGTGGTCCCGTTTTTGATCGGGCAAAGCGTAATCCTGGCCCTGGCAATCTATTTCGACGATCAGTCGCATCCGGTATTCCCCCGTTGGGTGGCTCACTTCAATCTTTTGGTGGCGGCCGCGTTGGTGCCCGCTTCCTTCGTCGGCGTGTCATTGACCGGCCCGCTGGCGTGGGACGGCCTGCTGTCGTTCTGGGTGAAGAACGTTGCGATTGCGGTCTGGATCGTCGTGATGGGAGTTGTTCTTGGCCAGGCGATTTACCGTGAGCGCGCCGAGAACCCGCGGCGCGGTGAAGAATTGGTCGAAGCATGAGCGCGGTAATCACGCCGCCCGTGACCCCGGCTGCGCAACCGCCGGGGTCACTGCCGCAGCGGATCGCCTGGCACCTGCTGCGCGGCCCCAAGCGCGAGCTGTGGCTGGCTTGGGCGGTGATGCTGGTCTTCTACAACTTCTTCTTCCCGATGTTCTTCATCGTGGCGCAAGTCCAGCCCCCTCCGGAGCCCACCTGGAGTCTCGCAACGCAGGCGCATTGGTTCTCCGAACGCCACCTCGGGATACCCGTTGGCTTCGGCATCATTTTCGCCATCAGCGGCATGATCGCGATCAACAATGCCCTGATCGCGTACTCGATGCGACGAATGTCGGTCAGCCGCGCGTTCGGGTATTCATATCTGATCATCTACTCGCTCAGCGCAGTTCCCGGAATGCTGCTGCTGTGCATCGCGCTGATCGTCGGGACGCTGCGGCCCGACCGAGACCCCGAGGCGATCGGTTGGCTCTACGACTTCGCCTTCTTGTCCTTCGACGGGACCATGGGCGTGTTCCTGATTGGTTCGCTGATCTGGATGGTCGCGATCCTGCTCGACAAAAATCGGGTGTTCCCCAAGTGGTTCGGCTATCTCAACCTGTGCAACGCGCTGACCGAGGTTGTCGTGTCGCCGTGCTGGATCTTCCGGCGTGGCGTGTTCGCCTGGGACGGCGAGATCGCTTGGTGGCTGGACATGGTGGTGTTCGGCGTCTACCAAGTCACCTTCATCGTCATGCTGTTTAGGATGATCCGCCGCGAAGACTTCGGCACCGGTCCACTGCCGGACATGCCGCGGAAGAAGGCGGTTGCGCAGTGACCGACCTCGTCGACAAGACCAACCGCGCCAGGTTTGTTCCTGGCCAGCCCGACATGTGGGCATTCGTGTTGTTCGAGACCTTGGTGTTCACAGCTTATTTCGGCTTCTACCTATTTTTCCGCGCCCGAAGTCCCGAACTTTTCCTACACGCTCAGGCGCAGCTGGACCTGCGCGTCGGAGTCTTCAATACCTTGGTGTTGTTGTTGAGCTCCTGGTCGGTGGCACGGTGCGTTCAGTCGTCGCGCGCCGGCGCCTACCAAGCGGCGCTCCGGGATGTCTTCCTCACGGCCGCACTGGCCGCAATGTTCCTATTTGTGAAGGTGTTTGAGTGGGCCCGGTTGGTTCACAACGGAAATAGCGTGGACAGCAACGACTTCTTCACGTACTACTTCTTTCTCACCGGAATTCACTTCGTCCACCTGCTTGTTGGCTTCGTCGTCCTTGGCGTCATCGTCTACCAACTACGAGGAGCGAAACCACGATCCGCTGACTCTCAGGAACTCGTCGAAACCTGCGCAACATATTGGCACACAGTCGATTTCTTGTGGGTGCTCATCTTCGCGCTGCTCTACGTGGTGAGGTGAACAGTGAAATTCAACAAGAGATTGCTGGTGGTCTGGTTAGTCCTGGCCCTGTTGACGCTGGCTTACCTGTGGATCGACCACTCCAGCAAGGATCAGGCCGGATCGCTGAGGTCCAGTGCCGTCCTCACGTCGAGCGTCATCGTGATCGCGCTTGTCAAGGTGCGCATCATTTTTCGCGAGTTCATGGAAGTGCGAAACGCCCCTGTCCTGCTGTGCCGACTCACCGACGCGTGGGTGGTGATAATCGGCGCCGCCTTGCTTGGCTGCTACTTCATCGGTATGCAGCTCCGCTAAGGCGTGCGAACGAAAAGCCTCAGCCGACCGGTGCAACCGAATCGGCGGTCGTGAAGTTGAGGTGCAGTTGGCTCAAGCCGCGCAAGATGTACGTCGGCTCGTAGTTGTACCGGCGCTCGGCGGCCGGCCCGTGGTGGGTTTCGTTGATTTCGATGTGCGGCATCCGATCGAGGATGCGTTCGATCGAGACGCGGCCCTCCACCCGGGCCAGCGGTCCGCCCGGGCAGGAGTGGACCCCGCGGGCAAAGGCCATGTGCTCGCGCACATTCTTGCGGCGGATGTCGAACTCATGCGGGTTCTCGAACCGGCGCGGATCGCGATTGGCGGCACCCGGCAGCACCATCACGACGGTGCCTGGGGCGATGTCGACACCACCAATGCTGGTGGCCCTACGGGCCAACCGGCAGTCGCTCTTGACGGGACTGTCCATACGCAGCGATTCCTCGATAAACCCGGGGATCAGGCTGCGGTCGTCGCGCAGCTGCTGTTGTATATCGGGCCGGTCGCCAATCACTTGGAGTGCGGCGCTGAGCAGCTTGGCCGTGGTCTCCTGTCCGGCGGCGAAAAGGAACGTTGCCGAGCGGGAGATTTCGATGACCTCAGGTGTGGATTCGTCTGGATATTTCGCTGTCGCGAGCGCGGTCAGCACGTCCTCGCGCGGATTGCTGCGGCGATCCTCGATGTAGGAACAGAATTTGTCGTCGAGCCACTCCAATGGGTTGGTGCCGACCGATTCGTGGTCAAGTGCCCCGACCCGGGCGCCGGGACGGTCGGCTCCCAAGACGGAGCGGAACTCCTTGTGATCCTCCTCGGGAACGCCGAGTAGGTCGGCGATCACCAGGGTGGCGAATGGCTTGGAATATTCGGCGATGAACTCGCACTCCCCGGTGCTGAGGAATTCGTCGAGTTGGCGGTCGGCGAGGCGCCACATGAATTCCTCGTTGTGCTTCAGCCGGCTTGGTGTCAGCAGCTTGCTCAGCACCGACCGGGCCTTTGTGTGGTCCGGCGGATCCATGGTGACCATGTGCTCGTTCATCGGAAAGGAACTTCGGTGCTGGTCGATCTGGGCACTGATGTCGACGCCCTCGGGCGCGAACGGCAACGGCGGGAACGGGCCGCCGAGCGCGACGATGTTGGAGAAGGTTTCCGGGTCCTTGTAGATCTCGGTGGCTTCTGCGTAACCGGTGACGGCGACGACCCCGTAATGCGGCAGGCGCAGCACCGGGCTCTGGCTGCGCAGGTAGTCGAAGTAGGGGTGGGGATCTGGAACCAGCGACTGGTCGGTGAAGAAGTCGATCGAGTCGTAGTTGCTCATCGGGTTGCGTCTCCCTGGGCTGGGTTTACCGGTGATGTTCGGCGGCATGCGTTATGGCCGCGCGATTTCGAAAATCTGCTGAGCACCTGCTTAGCACGGCGGTAATGTCGTGGTCAAGGTCACAACGCGATGCCGCGCTACCATTCCCGTGGTCGGCAGGCGAGTACGGCCAGGATGGAGTAGCGGCATGACCTCTAGTTCCGGGTCGGCCCGCAGGATCGGGGCGCCGGACGCCAAGAACCGTGGCCTGCTGCTCGACGCGGCCGAACAATTGATGATCGAAGAGGGCTACGCCGCCGTCACGTCACGTCGGCTGGCCAACAAGGCGGGGCTGAAGCCCCAGCTGGTGCACTATTACTTCCGCACCATGGAGGAGCTGTTCCTGCAGGTCTTCCGACGCCGCGGTGAGGAAGCGCTCGAGGTGCACGCGCAGTTGATGCAGTCGCCGCAGCCGCTGTGGGCGGTGTGGCGATTCGGCACCGATCCCGCATTCACGCGTATTTCCATGGAATTCATGGCGCTGGCCAATCACCGCAAGGAGATGCGGGCCGAAATCGCTTACTACGCGCAACGATTCCGCGAGGAGCAACGGCAAGCGGTAACGACCGCGCTGCAGAAGTATGGCGTGGCCAGAGAAGAGATGCCGCCGGTGGTGGTTAGCGTGCTCATGTCCAGCCTGTCCAGATTTCTGGTGCTCGAGCAGGCGGTCGGCATTTCCGACGGTCACGCCGAAACCGTGGAATTAGTCGAAAATTATCTGCGTCGCCTGGAAGGCGAGCCGCAGCCTTTTGCGGGGGTACCGGAGACCTGGGTGGTTCACCAGTTCCGCAGCGAGCAAAGCACGCCTTTGAGGCCATCCTTGGATACGACGACAACTCCGTCCACCGCCAGAACGCAGTGAAGCCCCGGGTTGCCGGGCTCCGTGCCCGTGCTCGCCACGACCATCGCGTAGTCGTCCGGGTCCGTCATGTCGAGATCGAAGGTCCACGGCTTGCCCGGGCCGAGATCGACATCGACGTGTGGTGTGAATGAGTACGGGTTGTGGCTGTAATCGGCGAATTTTGCCGGCTGGTGGTCCAGGTAATAGATGTCGGTGTAGATCGGATTCTCCGCGGTGACCGCGTACTTGACGTGATGCATGACCGGGTCGGCATGGGCCAGTGGAGTGCTCACAGCCAAACCGGCGCCCACCAACAGCCCTGCCACGGTCATCGCCGATCCGATTGCCAGTGGTCTCTTCACGCTGGTACTCATGTCGCTCCTCCGGCGGCTGGCCGCGGCTTGGCGGTGCGGTTCATCACCCGTTCGGCGGCTTGCCAGTGTGCGTCCGCAACCCATAGCCGCGCAAAGGATGCTATCGCTTCATCAGCAGAAACACCGCGAATTACGCGCTTTATGTCGATTGCCGGGTGGCGAGCGAGTTTCGTCGCGATCGATCGCCAACCCTCGTTGAACGATGACCGAGGCAACACCAGATCGACCAGGCCCATTCGCTGGGCTTCGACGGCATCGACGGCGGTTCCGGTGCCCGCCAACAACAGCGCCCTGCCCTGTCCGACCAGGGCCGCCAATCGCTCGGCACCTCCCCAGGCCGGCATGATCTCCAGCTCCACCTGATTGAACGCAATCTTGATGTCGTCGGCGGCCAACCGGATGTCGGCGGCAACAGCGATTTCGGCGCCGCCGCCGAAGGCGCTTCCGTTCAGCGCGGCGATGACCGGAGCGCGGAAGTTCGCCAGCTGATCGCAGATCGACCGCATCCGCTTCGCCATCGCCGCGGCGTCCTCTTCGGTCCGCAGCGAACTCAGCTCCTTGAGGTCGCCGCCTGACACGAACGCCCGATCACCGGCACCCGTGATGACCAGGGCTTTGGCGCCCGCCGCGGCATCGAGCGCCTTTTCCAGCTGCTCCATGGTGTCGAGCGCGATGGCATTGCGTGCGTGAGGGCGATTAATGGTCAGCACTGCCAAACCATCGTCGATCTCTAGGTCGAGCATGCGTTAGTCGCTCCTCGGACAAGGGCCCCGATATATGCATTCTCTTTTCGCGAGAATAACATCACTGCAGGCCCAAGAACTTTCGTCAGAGAGGATGGAGCTGATCCGATGCGGAACCGAATCGTGGTGGCCACTGCCGCCGTCGCTGTCGCCCTGCTTGGGGCGTGCACACCGCGACCACCGACCCAACTCTCTAGCACCGCATCTGTGACCGTCAACGGTAACGACGCGAATTTCCACATCGTGAAGTGCAGTCAATTGCAGTGGACTCGGACCATCGATATCGGCGGCAACTTCGCCGGAGCCAAGGTTGTCATCGACGAGGGAGCGCAACCGGCGTCGGCCCAGTCGGTACACATCCGGAACCTGGGTGGGTTCACCGGCATGTACTCCCGGGGAGGCGACGGCGACGCCGATATGAGCATGAGCGCTGACAAATTCACCGTCACAGGCACCGCCAGTGGCTACAAGACCGACAAGCCCGGCGAACCGTCGACCGCCAAATTCAAAATCGTCGTGACGTGCTGACCCCTGGGGCACGTTGCGGTCTCGCCCCTGAAGAGAATAGTATTCTCACAAAACGCGAAGGAGGATTCCATGGGTCAGTTGTCGCATCGGGAAGACGTCCCGTTTCCGATCTTTGACGCGGACAACCATCTCTACGAGCCGCCGGAGGCGCTGACCAAGTTCCTGCCCAAGGAGTACAAGAACCACGTCCAGTACGTGCAGGTCAACGGTCGCACCAAGATCGCCATCCGCGGACAGATCAGCAACTACATTCCCAACCCGACCTTCGAGGTCGTCGCCCGGCCGGGTGCGTGGGAGGAATACTTCAAGTACGGCAACCCGGACGGCAAGACCAAGCGGGAGTTGTTCGGTGAGCCGATGCGCGCGATCCCGGCGTTCTTCGAGCCCGGCCCGCGCCTGGAGAAGATGAATGAGCTGGGCTTGGACCGCACCCTGATGTTCCCGACGTTGGCCAGCCTGCTCGAGGAGCGGCTGTCGGACGACCCGGTTGCCATCCACGTCCTGGTCCATGCGCTGAACGAGTGGCTCGATGAGGTCTGGGGCTTCAACTACCAGAACCGCATCTTCACTACCCCGGTCATCACCCTGCCGATCGTCGAGAAGGCGATCGAGGAGCTGGAGTGGGTCGTCAAGCGTGGCGCGCGTTGCATCTTGGTCCGCCCGGCTCCGGTTCCCGGCTTCCGTGGTCCCCGGTCGTTCGCGCTGCCCGAGTTCGACCCGTTCTGGGAGCGGGTCGTGGAGTACGACCTGCTGGTCGGCATGCACTCCAGCGACAGCGGCTACTCCCGGTACACCTCGGAGTGGGACGGTGCCAGCGCAGAGATGCTGCCGTTCCAGACCAATGCGATGGGCATCCTCAACGAGTGGCGGCCGATCCAGGACTCGGTGGGCTCGTGGGTGATTCATGGTGCGCTCTACCGCCACCCGAAGCTGAAGGTGGCCATCGTCGAGGCTGGTTCGAAGTGGATGACCCCGTTGCTCGACGGCCTGGCCGAGGTCTTCCGGAAGGCTCCGGAAGCTTTCCCGAGCGACCCCGTCGAGATGGTCAAGAGCCGCATCCACGTCAGCCCGTTCTTCGAGGACGGCATCGACGATCTGGTCAACCTCGTGGGTGTGGATCGGGTGCTGTACGGCTCGGACTGGCCGCACCCGGAGGGGCTGGCGGAGCCGACCTTCTACGTCAACGCCCTATCGCACCTGTCGGCCGACGACCAGGCGAAGATCATGGGCGGCAACCTGTCCCGACTCGTCACGGTGTGACAGCGCGCTGCGACGATCAAGGGCGGAAACGCCCGATGAGGAGCAGCGCGATATGACGAGTCAACCCTGGGAGACCATCCCCGAGATGGTCTTGAGCGCGGCGGACCGTTTCGGCGATGCCGAAGCCATCGTCGATGGTCCGCTGCGCTTGACATTTTCACAGATTGTCGAGCAAATCCGTTGCGCCGCTGGTGCATTCGCGGATCTGGGCATCGACAAGGGTGACCGGGTCGCGGTTTGGGCGCCCAATTCGGCCGAGTGGATAATCGCGGCCTTCGGGTTGCTCACCGCGGGTGGTGTCCTGGTACCGGTCAACACGCGCTTCAAGAGCGAAGAGGCGGGCGACATCATCGCCCGCAGCGGAGTGAAAGCCGTCCTGGTGCAGAAGGGCTTTCTGGGCCAGGACTACACCGCACCCGCGGGAACGCCGGTCATCGATCTGAAGTCCGACTTCCTTTCCAGCGGTTCCCCGTTCGAGCGGACGGTGAGCGGCAGCGATATCTCGGACATCATCTTCACCTCGGGCACGACCGGCCGCCCGAAGGGCGCGATGATGAATCATCGTCAAACGCTGCGGATGTACGAGGAGTGGGCGACGCTCGCCGATCTGCGCGAGGGTGACCGTTACTTGCAGATCAACCCGTACTTCCACACGTTCGGCCTGAAGGCAGGACTCATCACGTCCTTTCTGCGTGGCGCGACGATGCTGCCGGTCGCGGTCTTCGACGTCGACGCGGTGGTGGAAATCGTTGCGCGCGAAAGCATCACAATGCTTCCCGGGCCGCCGACGCTGTACCACTCGCTGCTGACGGTGGGGGACAAGTCCAAGCTGTCGACGTTGCGGGCCGGCGTGACCGGCGCCGCCGACATCCCCGTCGAGCTGGTCCGACGCATCCATGACGAACTGCCGTTTCAGACGCTGATGACCGGCTACGGGCTGACCGAGGCAGGCAATGTCACCCTGTCCCTACCGGGCGATTCCTTCGAGGATGTCGCCACCACCGCGGGCGTTCCCTGTGCGGGCGTTGAGGTGGGCATCGCCGACGACGGCGAGGTGCTGGTCCGCGGCTACGGCGTCATGCAGGGCTACCTGGACGACCCCGCGGCCACCGCTCAGGCGATCGATGACGACGGCTGGCTGCACACCGGAGATCTTGGGGAGTTCACCGCGGGCGGACGGCTGCGCATCGTCGGGCGCAAGAAGGACATGTTCATCGTCGGTGGTTTCAACGCGTACCCGGCAGAGATCGAGGGCTTCCTGCTGAGCCACCCGGCCATCGCGCAGGCAGCGGTGATCGGTGTTCCCAACGAGCGACTCGGCCAGGTGGGCAAAGCGTTTGTGGTCCGCAAAGGCGATGTCACCGCCGACGAGTTGATCGGCTGGTGCCGCGACCGCATGGCCGGATTCAAGGTGCCGCGCGCGGTACAGTTCCTTGATTCACTCCCACTCAACGCGACGGGCAAAGTGATGAAGGACCAACTTCGTTGATCAACGGCGATATTCACTCGATGGTGATCGCGTCGGACTATCGCGTCCCGGATCCGACCCGGGTGTGGCCGCTGCTCGAGCGCAACAAGGCGGCCCTCTCCGACATCGGCGCGCACCACGTTCTGGTCTACACGTCAACACACGACTACGGCCGCGTCCTGGTGATGATCGGCGTGCACAGTCGTGAGCCGATCGTGGAATTACTGCGATCGCGGGTCTTCTTCGACTGGTTCGACGAGGCGGGTGTCGAGGACATCCCCGCGGTCTTCGCCGGGGAGATCATCGACAGATTCATTCCCGCGCCCCCGCCGACCCCGGCGGTGCCCGGGGTCGTGGTGGCCGCCATCGCGTCGGTCGAGGATGTGCCGGCGCTGACCGCGGGCGTCGACTCGGCGA
Organism: Mycobacterium sp. Dal123C01; assembly: GCF_052566995.1. Lineage (NCBI taxonomy): Bacteria > Bacillati > Actinomycetota > Actinomycetes > Mycobacteriales > Mycobacteriaceae > Mycobacterium > Mycobacterium sp. Dal123C01. The sequence goes on from NZ_CP199580.1 coordinate 2,190,520, forward strand.
TGGACCGGTTCACCGCCGCCGGCATCCGAAAGACGTGGATATTCCGGGCTTTCGACGACGATCACGAGGTGTTGATTCTGCAGGAATTCCCCGACGAACAGAGCGCGCGGCAGTGGATCGAACACCCCGACTCCGCCGCCCAATGGATGTCCGGCGCGGGAGTCGGCCCGTACCCGCCGCTGTTCGTCGGCCAGTTCTCCGACATCATGCGCATCGAGAGTTAAGCGAGCCGACCGCTCGATGTTCGTGTGCCTGTGTAACGGAGTCACCAGCCAGACGGTGTCCGAGGTGGTCGACGCCGGGGCATCGTCGACCAAGGCCGTTGCCCAGGCCTGCGGAGCCGGCGCGGACTGTGGCCGCTGTCGGCGAACCGTCCAGGCGATGCTCAAATCATCGAAGCCGGATCGAACGGCACACCGGGCCTAGACCCGTTCGGTGAAGGGCACGCCTCAGCGACGCCTACTGCCATCCGGCGACATGGGTTGGACAAGTTGGGCCAGTAGGGGCGGAATCTCCAGGCGCGGCAAGACCACCTCGACGAACACCATGCGGTCCTGATGCTCCGCGGCCGCGGTGAGCGCGTCGTCGAGCTCGCCGTAGGTTTGCGCCCGGAACGCGAGGTTATTGGCCACTCCCAATGCGTGGGGAATGTCGGTCCAACTCCAGCTGGCGATGTCGTTGTAGGGCGCCGTCTCGCCATGGATCGCCCGTTCGACGGTGTAGCCGTCGTTGTTGACCACCACGATGACCGGGGACAGTCCTTCGCGGAAGAAGGTGCCGAGCTCCTGCACCGTGAGTTGCGCGGCGCCATCGCCGATCAGCAACACCGTCCTGCGATCAGGTTGCGCTAGTGCCGCTCCGACGGCCGCAGGCAATGTGTAACCGATTGAACCCCAGAGGGGTTGGCCGATGAAGGTGACGCCCTGCGGTAGCCGGTGGTCGGCCATCCCGTAAAAGCAGGTGCCCTGATCGGCGAGCACGACGTTTCCGGGGGTGAGGGCCCGGCACAGCCGGTCCCACACCATCTGCTGGGTCAGGGGCTGATCGCGCCCGGGCGCTTCGGCGCCGGTGTCGGGCTCTTGGCCGTGTGGCGACACGACGGCTGGCGAACTTATCCCGCGCCGCACCAGGATCTGAGTCAGTGCGTCCAGCGCGGCGCCCATTTCCAGCGGCGCGAACACTTCGCCGGCCACGCTGCTCTGGTATTGGTCGACGTCGATGGTTCGGGCGGAGTCGATGTGCTGGCTGAAGAAGCCGCTGACCATGTCGGTGAACACCACCCCGGCGGTGACCAAAACGGGCGCGTCTTCTATCGCGGTACGCACCTTGGGCGCGCTGGCCGCACCGGCATAGATCCCCAGATAGTTGGGTGAGCTTTCGTCGAGCAGACTCTTTCCCCACATCAATGTGGCGTACGGCACCACGTCGGCCGCCAGTAATGACTCGAGCTCTTTGACCACCTGCAGTCGATGGACCAGCAAGTCGGCAAGCACCGTCAATTGGTGGTCTTCGATGAGTTCGGTGGCGGCCTCGACGAACATTGACAGCGCGCGCGGGCTAGTGCCACCGGTGTAGCGGGGCAACGGTGCCCCGGGGGGTTCGGTGGGGAAGCGGGCCACATCGGTAGACAGCAGTAGGTATCCGGGCCGCTTCTGCTCGCGCACCTCGGACAGCACCCGGTCGATCTCCCGGCACGCCGCTGCCGGCATGAGATTGGCTTGAGCACAGGTGATTTCGCGACTGATGCGGAAGAAGTGCTCGAAGTCGCCGTCTCCGAGGGAGTGGTGCAACGCCCGCCGGGTTCCCTGGGCGTCTTTGGAGGGGCCCCCGACGATATGCACGACGGGCACATGCTCGGCGTAGCTGCCGGCTATCGCATTGGTCGCCGAGAGTTCGCCCACTCCGAATGTCGTTACCACAGCTGACATTCCGCGCAGCCGTCCATACCCATCGGCGGCGTAGCCGGCATTCAACTCGTTGGCGCTGCCCACCCACCGAATGGTCGGATGGGCGACGATGTGGTCAAGGAATTCCAGGTTGTAGTCCCCGGGGACGCCGAAGATCTCCGAGACGCCAAGCTCCGCGAGGCGGTCTAACAGGTAGTCACCGACGGTGTAGACGGAATCGGCGGGGCTGGACCCCGCCGCAGTCGCAATATCAGCCACGAGGACGACGGTACCCTCGGTCGAAATCGCCCCGGGCGGACGCCGTACCGCTATCGTGCGGGCCATGGCGATCAACGAAGCTCGTGAAATTGTTATCGAAGCCAGCCCGGAAGAAATCCTCGATGTCATTGCCGATTTCGATACGGTGACCGAATGGTCGCCGCCACACCAGAGCGCTGAAATTCTCGAACGAAACGCCGACGGGCGCCCCACCAAGGTCAAGATGAAAGTCAAAGCCGCGGGCATCACCGACGAACAGGTGATCGCTTACACCTGGGGCGATAACGAGGTGAGCTGGACGCTGGTCAGCTCCGGTCAACAGCGCTCACAGGATGCGTCCTACACGTTGATACCCGATGGCGACCGCACCAAGGTCAAGTTCCAGCTCAGCGTCGACCCGGTGGTCCCGCTACCGGGCTTCGTGTTGAAGCGCGCCATCAAAGGCACGATCGACACCGGCACCGAAGGCTTGCGCAAGCGAGTACTGCAGGTGAAGAAGGGTAAGTAGTCGCCATGACCGGCGGCGGCCCCTTGGCCGGGGTCAAGGTGATCGAACTCGGCGGCATCGGGCCGGGGCCGCACGCGGGGATGGTGCTCGCCGATCTGGGTGCCGACGTAGTGCGGGTGCGCCGCCCCGGCGGGCTGATGATGCCGGCCGAAGACCGCGACTTGTTGCACCGCGGCAAGCGGATCGTCGACCTGGACGTCAAGACGCAGCCGGGTGCGCTACTGGAGCTCGCCGCCAAGGCCGATGTGCTGCTGGACTGCTTCCGCCCCGGCACGTGCGAGCGACTCGGCATCGGACCCGACGATTGCGCGGCGGTCAACCCGCGGCTGATCTTTGCCCGCATTACCGGTTGGGGGCAGGACGGGCCGCTCGCCGCGACCGCGGGTCACGACATCAACTATCTGTCGCAGACCGGCGCGTTGTCGGCGCTGGGCTATGCCGACCGGCCCCCGATGCCGCCACTGAACCTGGTCGCCGATTTCGGCGGTGGTTCGATGCTGGTGCTCCTGGGTATCGCCGTCGCGCTCTATGAGCGGGAACGGTCGGGCAAGGGGCAGGTCGTCGACGCCGCGATGGTCGACGGGGTCAGTGTGCTCGCCCAAATGATGTGGACCATGAAGGGAATTGGCAGCCTGCGCGACCAACGCGAATCCTTTCTGCTCGACGGCGGCGCCCCGTTCTACCGGTGTTATGAGACCTCCGACGGCAAGTACCTGGCCGTCGGCGCGATCGAGCCGCAATTCTTCGCGGCGCTGCTCAAGGGGCTGGGCCTGTCGCCGGACCAGGTGCCGGATCAGCTCGAGATCGGTTCGTATCAGCAGATGTACGACGTGTTCGCGCAACGGTTCGCCAGCCGGACGCGTGACGAATGGACCGACGTTTTCGCCGGCACCGACGCCTGCGTCACGCCGGTGCTGACGTGGAGCGAGGCCGCCACCAACGATCACCTGAACGCGCGCTCGACGGTGATCACCGCCCACGGCGTCGAGCAGGCCGCGCCCGCTCCGCGTTTCTCTCGCACGCCGGCCGGCCCCGTCGGGCCACCCCCGGCCGCCACCACGCCGGTTAGCGAAATCAACTGGTAGCGAGTTAATTACCCCGAACACGTTCCGTGTGTCGGGCGGTGTTGCTAGGTTGAGTTAAGTGGCTGTAAAGGCATCACGTGAGTTTGTCATTGATGCGCCGCTAGACGTGGTCATGGGGGCGCTCGAGGATGTCAGCGTGCTGGAATCCTGGTCGCCGTTGCATAAACGGATCGAAGTGATCGACCGTTATCCCGACGGTCGCGCTCATCACGTGAAAACCACCATCAGAATTTTTGGCCTCGTCGATAAAGAGGTCCTGGAATATCACTGGGGCCCCGACTGGGTGGTGTACGACGCCAAAGGGACTTCCCAGCAGCATGGCCAGCATGTCGAGTACAACCTCAAACCCGAGGGTGTCGACAAGACGCGGGTGCGGTTCGATATCACCGTCGAACCGGCGGGACCCATTCCCGGATTCGTCGTCAGGCGTGCAATGGAAAATGTCCTGAATGCCTCGGTACGGGGACTACGCGACCTGGTCATGGGCAGCGGCAATTCGGATAAGGCGACGTAATTTTCCCTCCACCGGGGCTCGCGATTGCTAATTTAGTAACCAGTGGCCGTCCAAGCATCGCGGGAAATCATCATTGATGCGCTGCCAGAAGTGATCCTAGCCGCGCTAGCCGATGTCGGCTCGGTGCCGTTGTGGTCCTCGGTGCACAAGAGGGCCGAAGTCGTCGATACCTATCCCGACGGGCGTCCGCACCACGTCAAGGTCACGATCAAAGTGATTGGGCTCGCCGATCATGAGTTGCTCGAATACCACTGGGGCCCCGACTGGCTGGTTTGGGACGCCAAGAAGACTGCCCAGCAGCACGGCCAACACGTCGAGTACACGCTGCGGCGCGAGGGAGAGACCAGGACACGGGTGCGTTTCGACGTCACCATGGAGCCGTCGGCCCCGTATCCGGAATTTCTGGTTAACCGAGCCCGTCAAAAAGTCCTCAAAGCAGCAACCGAGGGCCTGCGAGACTTCGTTATGAGTCGCCCGGATGCCATTCCGTCTGAGTAATTGATCCGTTCTTGAGCCCGGCCAGTCGCCTGATCGCCTCGTCGAGGGTGTCGTCGCGTTTGCAGAAGGTGAAGCGCACCAGGTGATTCCACAGATCGGCATGCGGTGCCGCCGGATCGCAGAATGCCGACATCGGAATGGCTGCCACGCCAACCTTTTCCGGTAACGCTGCGCAAAACGTCGTGCTGTCGTCGTACCCGAGTGGACGCGGGTCGGCGCAGAGGAAATAACTGCCGTTACTGTCGTGCACCGCGAAGCCGATGTCGGCGAGGCCCGCGGCCAGCCGATCGCGTCTGGCCTGCAAAGAGCACCGGAGTTCGGCCACCCACGCATCCTCGGTGTCCAGCGCCAGGGCCACCGCAGGCTGGAACGGCGCGCCACCGACATAGCTCAGATACTGTTTGGCCGCACGCATCCCGGTGATGAGTTCCGCTGGGCCGCAAGCCCATCCGATCTTCCAGCCGGTGCAGTTGAACATCTTGGCCGCACTCGAAATGGTGATGGTGCGTTCGGCCATGCCGTCGAAACCCGCCAGCGGTAGGTGGCTTCTGCCTTCAGGGCCGTCGAACACCAGGTGCTCGTAGACCTCATCGGTGATCACCAACAGGTCGGCCGCCACCGCGATCTCGGCGACGGCCGCCAGTTCGGTCGCGCTCAGCACGGCGCCGGTGGGGTTGTGCGGTGAGTTGATGATGAGTGCCCGGGTCGCCGGTGTCACCGCCCGGCGCAACGCGTCGATGTCCAGCGCGAAGCCGCGGCCATCGGCGACCAGCGGTACGGCGACGCGCCGCGCGCCGGCCATCGCGACCACCGGCGAGTAGGAGTCGTAGAAGGGCTCGATCAGCAACACCTCCGAGCCGGGCTCGACCAGTCCGATCACCGCCGCCGCGATGGCCTCGGTGGCCCCGACGGTCACCAGGACCTCGGTGTCCGGGTCGTACTCGATGCCGAAATGGCGCTTGCGCTGGGCTGCGACGGCGTGGCGCAGCGGCGCGATGCCCAGTCCTGGCGGGTACTGGTTGGCCCCGTCTGCGATCGCGTCCTGCGCGGCCTTCAGCATGGCCGGTGGCCCGTCCTCGTCCGGAAAGCCCTGACCCAGGTTCACTGCGCCGATCCGCGCGGCCAGGGCCGACATTTCGGCGAACACCGTGGTCGCGTAGGGCCGCAATCGCGACACCGTCATGGTCGTCGAGCTTAGGCGGGGCCGGCGAGTGTGCGGCTGGCCGCACGTTCGGCAGCCAGTGTGCGCCTGGCCGCACATCGGATGCGATACGGGCGTTCGACCGCTGATCAGCGCCAACTTGCCCAACCAACAGGTTGGCCGGGAGCCCCTGTTAAGGTGCACGTAGACGGACCCGAAACCCAAATTTGTGAAGAGGAAGTCGACATGTCCGAAGAAGCCTTTATCTATGAGGCCATCCGCACACCACGCGGCAAGCAGCGCAACGGATCGTTGAACGAGGTCAAGCCGGTGAACCTGGTCGTCGGTCTGGTCGAGGAGCTGCGCCGGCGCAACCCTGACCTCGACGAGAACCTGATCAGCGACCTGATCCTCGGCGTGGTGTCGCCGGTCGGCGACCAGGGCGGCGACATCGCTCGTACCGCGGCGCTGGTGGCCGGGCTGCCCGAGACCACCGGTGGCGTCCAGCTCAACCGCTTTTGCGCCTCGGGCCTGGAGGCCGTGAACACCGCCGCCCAGAAGGTGCGCTCCGGCTGGGACGACCTGGTGCTGGCCGGTGGTGTCGAGTCGATGAGCCGCGTTCCGATGGGCTCCGACGGGGGCGCCTGGGCGACCGACCCCGAGACCAACTACCGGCTAGGTTTCGTGCCGCAAGGCATCGGCGCCGACCTGATCGCCACCCTCGAAGGCTTCTCCCGTGAAGACGTCGACGCCTACGCGGCCCGTTCGCAGGAGAATGCGGCCGCTGCCTGGTCGGGCGGTTACTTCGCGAAGTCGGTGGTGCCGGTGCGGGACCAGAACGGTTTGGTCATCCTCGACCACGACGAGCACATGCGGCCCGGGTCCACCGTGGAGAGCCTCGGCAAGCTCAAGACCGCCTTCGACGGCGTCGGTGAGATGGGCGGGTTCGACGATGTGGCGCTGCAGAAGTACCACTGGGTCGAAAAGATCAACCACGTCCACACCGGCGGCAACAGCTCCGGCATCGTCGACGGGGCGGCGCTGGTGCTGGTCGGTTCCGAGGCCGCCGGCAAGTCGCAGGGGCTGACCCCGCGGGCGCGCGTCGTGGCCACCGCCACGAGCGGCGCGGATCCGGTCATCATGCTCACCGGCCCGACCCCCGCTACGCGCAAAGTGCTTGACCGGGCGGGCCTGACGATCGATGACATCGACCTGTTCGAGCTCAACGAGGCGTTCGCGTCGGTGGTGCTGAAGTTCCAAAAGGACCTCAACATCCCGGACGAGAAGCTCAACGTCAACGGTGGCGCCATCGCAATGGGTCACCCGCTGGGCGCCACCGGCGCCATGATCACCGGCACCATGGTCGACGAGCTCGAGCGCCGCAATGCGCGTCGCGCGCTGATCACGCTGTGCATCGGCGGCGGCATGGGCGTCGCGACCATTATCGAGCGAGTCTGAGGAAAGAGCATGCCAGAGAACACCATTCAGTGGGACAAGGACGCCGACGGCGTCGTCACCCTGACACTTGACGACCCCACCGGGTCGGCCAACGTGATGAACGAGCACTACGCCGAGTCCATGCACAATGCCGTCGAACGTCTTGCGGCAGAGAAGGATTCGATTACGGGCGTGGTCATCACCAGCGCGAAGAAGACCTTCTTCGCCGGCGGTGACCTCAAGGGCATGATCCAGCTCGGCCCGGAGAACGCCGGCGAGGCGTTCGACACCGTCGAGTCAGTCAAGCGTGATCTGCGTGCGCTGGAGACCCTCGGCAAGCCCGTGGTGGCCGCCATCAATGGCGCCGCGCTCGGCGGCGGCCTGGAGATCACACTCGCCTGTCACCACCGCATTGCCGCGGACGTCAAGGGCCTGGTGGTGGGCTTCCCGGAGGTGACGCTGGGCCTGCTGCCGGGCGGCGGCGGGGTGACCCGCACCGTACGGATGTTCGGCATCCAGAACGCCTTCATGAACATGCTGTCGCAGGGCACCCGGTTCAAGCCCGCGCAAGCCAAGGAGAATGGGTTGATCGACGAGCTCGTCGGCTCGGTCGAGGAGCTGGTACCCGCGGCGAAGGCGTGGATCAAGGCCAACCCCGAATCACACACCCAGCCGTGGGATGCCAAGGGCTACAAGATGCCTGGCGGCACTCCGTCCAGCCCGGCGCTCGCCGGCATCCTGCCGTCGTTCCCGGCGCTGCTGAAGAAGCAGCTCAAGGGTGCGCCGATGCCGGCACCGCGGGCCATCCTGGACGCGGCCGTCGAGGGCGCGCAGGTCGACTTCGACACGGCCAGCCGCATCGAGAGCCGCTACTTCACCCAGCTGGTCACCGGCCAGGTCGCCAAGAACATGATCCAGGCGTTCTTCTTCGACCTGCAGGCCATCAACGGCGGTAGCTCGCGACCCGACGGCATCGCGCCAGTCAAAATCAACAAGATCGGCGTGCTCGGCGCGGGCATGATGGGTGCGGGCATCGCGTACGTCTCGGCTAAGGCCGGTTACGACGTGGTGCTCAAAGACGTCAGCATCGAGGCCGCGGAGAAGGGCAAGAACTACTCGGAAAAGATTGAGGCCAAGGCACTTCAGCGTGGCAAGACCACCGAGGAGAAGAGCAAGGCGCTGCTGGCTCGCATCACGCCGTCCGCTGATCCCGCCGATTTCAAGGGCGTCGACTTCGTGATCGAGGCGGTCTTCGAGAGCCAGGACCTCAAGCACCAGGTGTTCGGTGAGATCGAGGACATCGTCGAACCCAATGCGCTGCTCGGGTCCAACACCTCGACGCTGCCGATCACGGGTCTGGCGACCGGCGTGAAGCGCCAAGAGGACTTCATCGGGATCCACTTCTTCTCACCGGTCGACAAGATGCCGCTGGTCGAAATCATCAAGGGCGAGAAGACTTCTGACGAGGCGCTGGCCCGGGTGTTCGACTACACACTGGCCATCGGCAAGACTCCGATCGTCGTCAACGACAGCCGCGGCTTCTTCACCTCTCGAGTTATCGGCACGTTCGTCAACGAGGCGTTGGCGATGCTCGGTGAGGGCGTGGAACCGGCCAGCGTCGAGCACGCCGGCTCGCAGGCCGGCTACCCGGCGCCCCCGCTGCAGTTGTCCGACGAGCTCAACTTGGAGCTCATGCACAAGATCGCCGCCGCCAGCCGCAAGGGTGTCGAGGACGCGGGTGGCACCTACGAGCCGCACCCCGCGGAGTCCGTCGTCGAGAAGATGATCGAGTTCGGCCGGCCGTCGCGGTTGAAGGGCGCCGGCTTCTACGAGTACGTCGACGGCAAGCGCGCCAGCCTGTGGCCGGGCCTGCGGGAGACGTTCAAGTCGGGCTCCTCGCAGCCGCCGCTGCAGGACATGATCGACCGCATGCTGTTCGCCGAGGCCCTGGAGACGCAGAAGTGCCTCGACGAGAACGTGCTGATGACGACCGCCGACGCCAACATCGGGTCGATCATGGGCATCGGGTTCCCGCCGTACACCGGTGGTAGCGCGCAGTTCATCGTCGGCTACTCCGGGGCCGGCGGTACGGGCAAGGAAGCCTTCGTGGCCCGGGCTCGTGAACTGGCGGCCAAGTACGGCGACCGGTTCCTGCCACCCGCCTCGCTGACGTAGCGAGCGCTAAAGCAGTCGCGAAAGCCCCCGAAATGACGCCGTTTCGGGGGCTTTCGCGCTTATTGCCGATCACTCGCCACACTGTTCGATTGCCTTGATGGCAGTGACGAGATGAAACCGGTTAACAGTTCGGCGAACTCATCGGGGCGCTCGATTTGCGGCATGTGTCCAATGCCCTGGAATACGCGGGTTTGGGCGTGCGGAAGAAGTCGGCGAGCTGTGTTGAGCTGATGGATCGGCAGGATGCGGTCGCAGTCTCCCCAGACGATCAGGGTAGGACGCGGATATTTGACGGCCTCGGCAAGCAGGTCATGCTGCCATTGACGCCGGAGTCCTCTGCCAGTACCGAGTGCGCAGCACAGTTCGTGCAATGCCGGTCCGGCTTCAGGTTGCCTGGCGATCGCCAGCCCGTGATTAATGCGTTCCGTCGTGGCCAAGGACGAATCGGCGTAGATCGCCCGTTCGGCCATCCGTGCACTGGCACGGCTGGGGTGGCGGGCCGCAAAACTGCCGATCCCGGGCACGGCGAGCATCCGAATCATCCAACTGACCTCTGAGCCGAAGCCTGCGCTGTTGACCAACGCCAGGCTGGCCACCCGTTCGGGTTGGAGTGTAAGTAGTTGTAGCGCAACCGCTCCGCCAAGTGAATTGCCGACGACGTGCAGTGGGCGCTTCTCGCCGAGCATGTCGAGCATGCCGGCTGCGCCTTGCGCGAGCGTCTGCAGCGACATCGGGCCGGGAAGGCGAGTGGAGAACCCGAAGCCGTGCATGTCGAGGGCGATGGTTCGGTAGCCGGCCAGGCGGCGGAACTGCGGTGCCCAGTCCTCGAGGCTGCGGCCGATACCGTGCAATAAGAGGATCGCCGGCCGGTCTGGGTCGCCGTCGACGCGAACTCGGGTGCGGCGGCCATGGACGTCGATGATGTCGGGTGTGTTCATGCCTCCCAGCGTCGTGTGGCACGAGACGGCCATCAAGCGCAATTTGCACCACCTTCGGCTGTGCGCCGGGCATTTTGCACTCGGTTGGGTATCGACTGACGGGAGACACGAGTCAACCGACGGGCTTCTCCGCGCCGCCCTGCCATCGCCGAAGTTCAAGTGCCGCGGCAACCGCGATGAAGTTGTCGCTCAATGGGCGGGGCAAGAGTTGTTCGGCGGCGGCGACCCGTCTTATCACCGTATTTCGGTGGCTGTGCAGCCTTTCGGCTGCTTTAACGCTGCTGCACCGCAGTGCGATCCACGTGAACACCGTGTCGATCGTCTCCGCGTCGGCAAGTGCGAAATCGCCCAAGGTGTCACGGATGAAATCGTCGGCTTGTTGGGTGTCGGCAGTCATCAATGCAGCCAGCTGTACGTCTTCGTACCTGGCCACCTGGTGAGGCGAGGACAGCCGGTTCAAAAAGCGTTGGGTGGTCAGCGCTTCAAGGTGGCTGCGACGGAAACCATCCAGATCGAATCCCGGACGACCCAGTGAGACATGGATCGCAGGGTTCTCCGCGAGTTGACGGGCCGCCTTTGCCACGTCGATATCTCTTGTGGGGAACCAGATCCAGAGGGCCGATGTGTTTGCCACGACGGTCAGTCGCCGCGTCGCATCGCTGGCTCGTGTCAATACGTCCGCCGCCAGTTCGAGATGACCCGGATCTTGCCCGGAGCGAGTCCACACGATCGCTGCCAGCTGCGGGCCGGTGAGCGGGTAACCCAGCTGGGACTCGGCGCGCGCACGAGCGATGGGGGCGCCTTCTAGCAGCAAGGACACGGTTTCACTTCGCTGAGCGTGCGTGCTGCGGCTGAGTTCCTCGCGGGCGAGTTCGATTTGTTCGGCAAAGACCGCAACGAGATCGTCGATGTAGGTGGATATCGATTGCAGCGTGACGTCGAGCAATTCACGAAGGTCGCTGGGATCGCTGGTGAGATCGAAGCAGATCCGCATGCATCGTCTCCACGCAATGGAGAGCGCGACCCGGTACGAATCCAGTGCCGTCTGGTCTAGTCCACGCCGGACGAGATCGCGGGCGAACAGCAAATTCTCCCCGTGCATCGGTACGGACGCTCGGCCACCAGGTTCCTGAATATTCGAGGATGCCCAATGCAAGAGATTGAAAAGGTTTATCCGCCTGGAATTTTCGGCGAGGACCGGGTCGTCAAGGAATGCACCGAGCCCCAAGTTGCCGAACGCCGCCGCGCGCAATTCGTCGGCAAACTCGTCACGCGTGTTGAGGACGGCTTCGGCACCCGAGCGTATTAATTGCTTTATCTTTTCTGAGGGCGTGGGCCAGGGAGTTTCCACACAACACATTCTGCCTTCGTGGCCAAGCCACCGGAGTCTCTCACCTGAACACATCTGTCACTTGCGTCGCGGCGGCGGAGGTGAGCAACTTTTTGCCCACCTCCGAGCGACAACGCAGTGCCAGCACCCGTTGATGAATCCTGTACTCGGTCGAGCGCGGGATACACGCCGGTCCATATCGGCCGCGCGCCAGCCGACGCACCCGGCCGTGCTCGATCTCCCAGCGCAGCGCGTCCGAGACGGCTTTGGATGGGCGCCCGCGGACGGAGAAACCGTGGTGGCGCAGCGCATCGATCAGCTCGGCGATGGTCGCGGGCCTGTGCTGAGCTAGGTGCACGGTGAGCGCGTAACGGAGCTCGATTCCTCGAAGGCATGGCTGATGCATCGTCGAACCGTCGCACGCCGGTATGACATCGACCGCAGTTGTCGCTGAGAGGCGGGCAAAACGGGTGCCGCCCCCCGGAGAGACTCCTGTGGTGGGTGTGACTTAGGTGCAGGCCGCGGCGATCCGGCGCCACTGCTCGCGGGGGAAGGCCTGCGGGTCGGCCAGCAGCACCTGGACGCAGACGTGGTCGGCGCCGGCAGCACGATGCTCGGCGACCCTGCGCAGGATGGCGCCCTCCTCGCCCCACACAATGATCGCGTCGAAGAGCCGATCGCTGACCTGTGTCAGATCATCTTCGGAGAATCCGCTGCGCAGCAGATTGTTGGCATAGTTGGGTAACGCCAAATAGGCACGCAGCCAATCGGTTCCGATGCGGCGCGCCTCCTCGGCGTCATCGGTGAGGATCACCGTCTGCTCCGGTAGCAGCAGCGGACCCTCGCCCAACGTCGAACGGGCAGCAGCGGTGTGATCGGGCGTGACCAGGTAGGGGTGTGCCCCGCCAGCGCGGGTGGCCGACAGGGTCAGCATCTTCGGTCCGAGTGCGGCGAGCACCCGCCGCTCGGTAGGAACCGGCTGTGGCGCGGCATCCAGTCCGTCCAGAAACGAGGCCGTCGCGGCCAGCGGTTTGCGGTATCGCCCGGGTTCACCAGCGTCGATCAGCGGGGCGTGGCTGACCCCTATCCCCAGCAGGAAGCGGTCCCCGTGCTCGGCAGTCAGCGCGGCGTAGCTGTGCGCGACGTCGCCGGCCGAGTGCATCCACAGGTTCAGGATCCCGGTGGCGATCACCGTGCGCCTGGTCGCGGTGAGCAGCCGGCCCACCGCGTCGAAGACCTGCCCGCCGACGTCCGGGATCCACAGCGCCTTGAAGCCCAACTCATCCAATTCCGCCGCGGCGTCGGCAGATTCGGCTGGATCGCCATAACGTAGTTGACTGCTCCATACCCCGACACCGGCAAGCTCCATCGCAGATCTTTCCTTTCGTGGCATGCGGTCCATGGACCGCAGTGGCCATTCTGTCAAACGTCGATCTCGGCGTACTCCTTGTACTGCATCGAGTCGTACAGACGGGCACCGTTGGTGTTCATCTTGGCGATCGCTCTGGTGAGACCAGCGGGCAGCACCGAGATCAGCCGAGCGGCGCGGGTCAGCGCCCAAACGCCGGCCCGGGAGCCGGGAACGATGGTCTTGGCTGCCGCACGCGCAAAGGTGCGGCTGCGGCGAACCGCGTCGGCCATTGCCCGTTCGTAGGACGCGAAGGCTCGGGCGTAATCACCCTTGGCTTCTGCCAATTCACCCGCCAGCACATAGGCGCCCAGGACCGCGATGCTGGTGCTCCCGCCGACCGCCGGCCCGGGGCAGTACCCGGCGTCGCCCACCAATGCGACCCGCCCGCATGACCAGGTGTCCATCTCCAGCTGGATGATCGAGTCGAAATAGAACGTCGGTGAGCGGTCGAGCTCCTCGAGCCAGCCGTTCACCGCCGGATGCATCCCGGCAAACGTTGTGCGCAATAACTCCTTCTGCCGCACGACATCTCGGTGATGGTATTGAAGTTCTTCCTTGCTTCGGAACATGAACAATGCACGCGCGTCATCCAGGGGCTGCGCGGTATAGATCCCCGCCATCCGGCCGGCACCCATGTGCACGACCATTTCCCCATCGCGGGCAAGCGATTTCGGCACCGATTCCACCGTCAGGTAGCCGCCGAGAAACCTGCTGCGCACCGCGTCCTCGCCGAAGACCAGGCGGCGAACGTTGGAGTGCAAACCGTCGGCGCCGATGACCACGTCGAACGCGCGTGGCGCGGTGTGTTCGAAGGTGACGTCCCCGTCGGGCGAGATGGACGTGATCGAGTCCCCGAAGAGGTACTCGACGTCATCGCGGCCGGCGTTGTAATAGGCCTCGCTGAGGTCGTCGCGCATGATCTCGACATGCCGGTCGGATGAGGCGCCGAAGACCTTGGTGAGATCGACGTGCGCCGGCCGCCCGACGCCCTCGCGATACATGGTCAGCTCGGTCGTCCCGGTGGCGAGGGCCTCGATCTGTGGGAGCACGCCCATCTTTGCCGAGATTTCCATGGCCGGCCGGAACAGATCTACGGCGTGACCCCCGGTCTTACGCAGGTCGGGCGCGCGCTCGACGATCGTGACATCGAAGCCGCGGCGGGTAAGCCAGTACGCCAGCACGGGGCCCGAGATGCTCGCCCCCGAGATGAGAATCCGCATGTCGACCTCCTTGGAGTTAGGTGACCCTAACATAGCACTTACCTATCGGTAAGTCAGCTAAAATTTCCGAGTGACGAGACCGCGGTCAGATACCCGTCAGCGCATCCAAGAGGTCGCCCGGGAGCTGTTCCTTCAGCGGGGCGTGCAGCGAACCAGTCTGCAGGACATCGCGGACAAGCTGGGGATCACCAAACCCGCGTTGTACTACCACTTCACCTCCCGCGAGGAACTGGTGCGCAGCATCGTGATGCCGTTGATCGACGAGGGTGAGCGATTCGTCGAGGACCAGGAAGGCCGCCGCGGCATCGATGCCCGCGAATTGCTGGAGGGCTATTTCGATTTCCACTACCGGCACCGTGAGCACATCGTGTTGGTGCTCACGGAATTGACGATGCTGGCCGACCTGGGCCTCATCGACAAGGTGCTGGCGTGGCGTGATCGGCTGGGCAAGTTGGTGTTCGGGCCGCGGCCAACGCTTGCGCAGTCCACCCGCGCGGTGGTGGCGTTCGGCGGCTTGCAGGACTGCTGCTTACAGTTTCCCGATACGCCGTACGAGGAGTTGCGTGCGGCATCGGTCGAGGGCGCACTCGCCGCGCTCGGCGGGTGACGCTGGGTTGCGTTACGTTCCTGCCCCGCTTGCGGTGCTCTGGTCCTGAGCGTTCTGCGTGAAGGTGTCACCGGAGGTCTGGCCGTTGTCGTTGACGCCTCCGTCGTCGACGGTGATGATGCGGGCCGTGGGCGGCCCGGCGGCGACGGATGCGGGGTTGCCGGGCTGTGCCGCGCTAAACAGTGCGAGTGCCGCGACGGCCGCGGCCCCGGCCAATGTCACGTGCATCATCTTGGTTGCCATGCATTCATTTACCGCTCGGCTGCCAGGTACCGGCTGGGTGCTTGATAGCGATCCGCTGTGAAGCCGTTCCCGCTGGCCTCGCCGACAGCTAGAGTCGCTAACTATGCGTTTTGGTCTTTTCATCCCGCAGGGCTGGCGGATGGATCTGGTAGACATCGACCCCGCGAAACACTGGGCGGTGATGCGGGACTTGGCGGCCTACGCCGACGGCAGTGCCTGGGACTCACTGTGGGTCTACGACCACTTCCATACCGTCCCGATGCCCAGCGCCGAAGCGACGCACGAGGCCTGGTCGTTGATGTCGGCTTACGCCGCGACCACGTCGCGGATCAAGCTCGGCCAAATGTGCACGGCGATGAGCTACCGCAACCCGGTCTACCTAGCTAAGGTGGCGGCCACTGCCGACATCATCTCCGGAGGCCGCATCCAGATGGGTATCGGCGGCGGCTGGTACGAACACGAGTGGCGCGCTTACGGTTACGGATTCCCGTCGGCCGGGGTGCGGTTGGGCCGGCTGGACGAAGGCGTGCAGATCATGCGCGACGCTTGGCGCGACGGCAAAGTCAGTTTCGACGGCAAGCACTACCAGGTCGACGGTGCGATTGTCGAGCCGAAGCCATTGCAGGACAATGGTATTCCGCTGTGGATCGCCGGCGGGGGCGAGAAGGTGACGTTGCGCATCGCGGCACAGTACGCGCAGTACACCAACTTCACGCCCGAACTCGAGGCCTTCAAGCACAAGTCGGAAGTGCTCGCAGCGCACTGCAGCGCGGCGGGCACCGATTTCGACGCCATCGTGCGCTCGGCGAACTTCAGCGCGATCATCGGCACTTCCGACGCCGACGTCAAAGACCGGCAGCAGCGGGTACGCGACCGCATCGCCGGCTACGTCCCCAAGGAGGTGGCCGAGGCCATGCTCTCCGGCGGCTCGGAGGGGGCAACGGGCACAACCGAACAGGTGATCGAGCGCATCGCCAAGGTCCGCGATCTTGGTTGCGAGTACGCGATCGTCTATTTCCCCGAGGCCGCCTACGACCGCTCCGGCATCGAGTTGTTTGAACGCGAAGTGATTCCCGCCCTCAGCTAGTGCTCACACGTCGCTGGTGACGTACCGCGTCTTGACCGGCGGTGCGGCCAGCAGCGGAGGGAGCTGGGTCACCTTGCCCTCGCCGGCGCGAAACGCACGGTAGGCCTCGTCGGCGTCGACCGTCTCCCACTCTTCGTAGATGATCCAGTGGGCTTCGTCGTCTGCATCGAACCAGACGTCGGTGCGGAGATTTCCCTCGAATGCCCGGGTGGTTTCCAGCGTCCGGCCCATCAATTCACGCCCCGCGCCGACCTCGTCGGGCTTGAACTTCAGTTCCAGTAGCACGATGACCGTCATCGTCGTCTCCTCGTATCGTCACTGTGTGCTGCTCACCGCGAGCACGCTATTGAACCTACGGTCGACCCATTTGACGAACTCGGGCGCCTCCGGAATCTGGTCGGCGGACGCGAACAAGTCGGCGAGGCGTTGTTCGGCAGCGACCACCTTGTCGTCGAGGGGGATGGGCAGCCGCAGCAACCGGCTCTGCGCGAGTTCGGCAACCTTGAGATCCAGGCCCACGGCCTTGGCGTACTTTTTCGCCCACTCCGCCGGGTTTTCGCGCGCCCACTGCGCGGCCCGCTCATAGCGCACCAGCAGATCGGCCAGCGCGGAATTCCGCTTCGGATCGGTCAGCGCCCGAAGGGAGGCGCTGCCGAACCAGTAGCCATTCTCCGCCGAGCCGATACTGCGCACCTTCAGGGTGAGCTCGGCCTGGGCGGTGTAGGGCTCCCAGATGACCCAGGCGTCGCCCTGCCCGTTGGCGAATGCAGACAGCGCGTCGGCGGGCTGCAAGAAGACCAGCTTCACGTCTTTCGGCTTCAGCTTCGTATCGGCAAGGTGTTCAAGTACATTGGCGTGCGCGGCGCTGCCCTTGGCCACCAAGATCGTCTTGCCGGCCAGATCGCGAATCGTGGTAATCGGTGAATTGGCGCGCACCAGGATCCGCTCGCCGACCGCGGCGCCGTCCCACGCCGCCACCACGCGGGTCTTGGAGTTGGCGGCCGCGCCGAAAACCGGCGGGGTGTTGCCGGTGATCGCGAAATCGATCTTGCCGGCGGTCAATGCCTCGATCTGTGGCGGCCCCGAAGTGAACGTCGAGAACACAACTTTGTACGACACATTGTCCAGGGCGTTGGCCGCGCGCAGCAGCGCTTCGGTATTGCCCTTCTGATCGCCCACTTGCAAGGTCACCCCGGACAGCTCGGACACCGGCACCGCCGCCGGCACCCCGATCAACTGTGGTCCCAGCGACCGCGACACACACGCCGGCACGCTGGCCGCGAGCACCAGCGCGAGGGTGACGCGAACTACGATGCGGTGCTTGGCAGTCAAAGCCGAACGCCGAGCTTGTCGAGAAGGTCAGCGCGGTATTGGTCGTGCTCGGCGGTGCGTTCTGAGGCGGTGGGCCGCGGGTTTCCGATCTCGATTGAGTGGGCAACGCGGCCGCCTTCGAGGATCAATACCCGGTCGGCCAGCTCGATGGCCTCATCGACGTCGTGCGTGACCAGCAGCACGCCGAACCCGTGATGGCGCCACAGGTCGAGCAGCAGCGCGCGCATGGAAAGCCGGGTGAGCGCATCCAACGCCCCGAACGGCTCGTCGAGCAGCAGCAGCTGAGGCTCGGCCACCAGTGCCCGTGCGAGCGAAACACGTTGTGCCTGACCACCGGACAGCGTCAGTGGCCACGCCGCGGCATAGTCGGCAAGCCCGATCTCGTCGAGCGCGCGCTCGGTCCGGTCCCGGGCCCCATCGTGCGAGAGCTTGGTGCGGTTGAGGCCGTAGCGCACGTTGGTCAGCACGTCGCACCACGGGAACAGCCGTGGCTCCTGGAAGGCGACCGCCGGTGCACCGACGACCTCGCGATCACCGGTGTGGTCGGGGGAAAGCCCTGCCAGCACCCGTAATACGGTCGACTTGCCGCACCCGCTGCGCCCGACCAGCGCGACGATCTCGTGGGTGCGGATCTCGAGAGAGATGCCGTCGAGAACCCGCCGGGTCCCATACCACTTGTCAATGTTGGCGAGCCTGCCGACGACGGAGGTCTGTCGCTCTGATGTCAATGTCATGTGCGGTACCTCAGGGTTCGATGTTCAAGCGCTCGGACGATGGCATCGGTCCCGATGCCCAGCAGCGCGTAGATGACCAAGCAGAAAATGATGATGTCGATACGCAGGAAGTCGCGGGCGTTGTTGATCAAGAACCCAATGCCTTTGTCCGCGTTGATCTGTTCGGCGACGATCAACGTCAGCCACGCGATCGCCAGAGACTGCCGCAGCCCGACCAGCACCTGCGGCGCCGCGCTCGGCAAGATGATGATGCGCAGCCGCTGCCGTAGCGAAAAGCCAAGAACATCAGCGGTTTCCAGCAGTTTAGGGTCGACCTGCTTGATCGCGGACACGGTATTGAGGTACAGCGGGAAACTGACGCCGAGCGCGACCAGCAATACCTTCGGCAGCTCACCGATGCCGAACCACAGGATGAACAGTGGAATCAAGCCCAGGTGCGGTAGTGCGCGCACCATCTGTAAGGGCGGGTCGAGGGTCGCTTCGAACCACCGCGACAACCCGACAACCACACCGAGGGCAACGCCGATCACGCCACCGAGGAGCAGTCCTTCGACCACGCGGAGCCCGGACACCTCCAGGGCTTCGGCGAGTTTCCCGTTTCGGATCAGCTGTAGGCCGGCATCGAAGATCAATTGCGGGGCCGGTAGCACCTCCTGCGGGATGAGCCCGGTGGCGCTGAACAGCTGCCACAACAGCAGCAGCACCACCGGCGACGAGATCCGGATGATCGCCCACCGGCGTTGCTTGCGGGGCCTGCCGACCGTGGGTGCCGGCGCTGATCCGACGACCGTCTGGGCGGGAGTGCTGACCATTGTTCGCAAAACCTCTGGGGGAAGCGGGGGACGCTCACGGGTTGGCGGCGGCATTGCCCGTCCAGACGGTAAGCGGATTGGGGTGCCGGGATAAAGAGTTTGGCTCCGTGTGACGGGAACGGCGTCGCCGTCATACGGCCTCGGAGAATGCGGTTTCCACTTTTGTGGAACGCTGTTGTAGCTTTTAGTGAGCGCATTATCAAGTTGGCGGACGACGGAGGATCGCTCGATGCAAAAGGCACTTGCCCCCGAGATCTCGACCTGGCCCGATGAGAACCCGCAGCTGATCGGTAGTCGGTGCGGTGATTGCAGTGCCACCACCTTCCCGGTGCAGCAGTGGTGCCCGCGGTGCAGCGGCGCAGCAATGAGCGACGTGCTGTTGCCGCGCAGCGGCACCCTGGTGGCCTGGACGACCCAGGGCTTCGCGCCCGGGGCCCCTTACGCCGGCCCGACCGGCAAAGACTTCGTCCCGTTCGGCGTGGGCCTGGTTCAGCTCGGCTTGGGAGAAGACGCGGTGATCCGCGTCGAGGGACGCCTCACCGAGAACGACCCGGCCAAACTCCAGTTCGGCCAGGAGGTCGAGCTCACCATGCTGCCGTTCACCACCGACGCAGACGGCAACGAGATCATCACGTTCGCCTTCCAGCCGGTCTAGAAAGAAGGAGCCTGAGATGAGTAACGATGTAGCCATCATCGGCGTCGGCCTGCACCCCTTCGGCAGGTTCGACAAGACCGCGATGCAAATGGGCGCCGAGGCCATCCAATTCGCCCTGACCGACGCCGGCGTCCAATGGAAAGACATCCAGTTCGGTTTTGGCGGTAGCCACGAGGTGTCCAACCCCGACGCAGTGACCCGTCTGGTCGGACTGACCGGCATCACCTTTACCAACGTGTTCAATGCCTGTGCCACCGCCGCCAGTGCCATTCAGCAGACCGCCGACACCATTCGGTTGGGCAAGTACGACATCGGCATCGCCATCGGCTTGGACAAGCATCCGCGTGGCGCGTTCACCGACGACCCCGCGAAGTTGGCGCTGCCGCAGTGGTACGCGCAGAACGGGCAGTTCGTCACCACCAAGTTCTTCGGGATGAAGGCCAACAAGTACCTGCACGACCACAACATCTCGCAGGCCACCTTGGCCAAGGTGGCGGCCAAGAACTTCCGCAACGGAGCGCTGAACCCGAATGCCTTCCGCCGCAAGCCGATTTCCGAGGAAGAGATCCTCAACTCGGCGGTGCTCAACTACCCCCTGACGCAGTACATGTTCTGCGCGCCCGACGAGGGTGCGGCCGCGGTGATCATGTGCCGGGCCGACATCGCGCACAAGTACACCGACAAGCCGGTGTATGTGCGGGCCTGCGAAATCCGCACCCGCACGTACGGCGCCTACGAAGTGCACGCCACCTTCGCTCCGCTGGACGGCGACGTCTCCCCGACGGTGTACGCCTCCAATGCGGCCTACGAGGCCGCCGGCATCGGACCCGAGGACGTCGACGTGGCTCAACTGCAGGACACCGACGCCGGCAACGAGGTGATCCACATGGCCGAGACGGGTCTGTGCGCCGACGGCGAACAGGAAAAGCTGCTGGCCGACGGCGCCACCGAGATTCACGGTTCGATACCGGTCAACACCGATGGCGGTCTGATCGCCAACGGTGAGCCGATCGGTGCCTCAGGGCTGCGGCAGATGCACGAGTTGGTGCGTCAGCTGCGTGGCGAGGCGGGTGACCGTCAGGTGCCCGGCAACCCGAGAGTCGGGCTGGCACAGGTGTACGGCGCTCCCGGCACCGCGTCGGCGACGATCTTGTCGGTCTAAATCGCCGGTCCCAGAAGGTCGTCCGCGTCGCGGATGATGTAGCCGTAGCCCTGCTCGGCCAAAAAGCGCTGCCGGTGCGCGGCGTATTCGGCGTCCAGGCTGTCACGGGCCACCACCGAGTAGAAGATGGCGCCACCGCCGTCGGCCTTGGGCCGCAGTAACCGGCCCAGCCGTTGGGCCTCCTCTTGCCGCGAGCCGAAGGTGCCCGAAACCTGGACCGCCACCGAGGCTTCGGGTAAGTCGATGGAGAAGTTGGCGACCTTGGACACCACCAGCGTCGATATTTCACCGGTGCGGAAGGCTTCGAACAACGCCTCGCGTTCCTTGGTCTTGGTCGACCCCTGGATCACCGGGGCGTTCAGCTCGGCGCCGAGCTCGTCGAGCTGATCGAGGTAGGCGCCGATCACCAGGGTCTGCTCGCCCGGATGCTTCGCCAGAATCGACTTGACCACAGCGATTTTCGTGTGCACCGTCGAGCACAGTTTGTAGCGTTCCTCGGGTTCGGCGGTGGCGTACATCATCCGTTCGTTATCGGTCATCGTGACCCGGACTTCCACACACTCCGCCGGAGCGATCCAGCCCTGCGCCTCGATGTCCTTCCACGGCGCGTCATAGCGTTTCGGGCCGATCAGGGAGAACACGTCGCCCTCGCGGCCGTCTTCGCGGATCAACGTGGCGGTCAGGCCCAGCCGACGCCGGGACTGCAAATCGGCGGTCATCCGGAATACCGGCGCCGGCAGCAGGTGCACCTCGTCGTAGATGATGAGCCCCCAGTCGCGACTGTCGAAGAGCTCCAGGTGCCGGTATTCGCCCTTGGTGCGGCGGGTGACCATCTGGTACGTGGAGATGGTGACCGGCCGGATCTCTTTGCGCTCGCCGGAGTATTCGCCGATCTCGTCCTCGGTCAGCGAGGTTCGCGCGACGAGCTCTCGCTTCCACTGCCGGGCAGCAACGATGTTGGTGACCAGGATGAGCGTCGTCGCACCGGCTTTGGCCATCGCGGCCGCACCGACCAAGGTCTTGCCGGCGCCGCAGGGCAGGACGACCACCCCGGAGCCGCCGGCCCAGAACGAGTCCGTGGCCAACTGTTGATAGTCGCGCAGCTCCCAGCCATCGAACTCCAGGCTGATCGGATGCGCCTCGCCATTGACATAGCCCGCGAGATCTTCTGCGGGCCAGCCGATCTTGAGCAGCATCTGCTTGACGCGGCCGCGTTCGCTGGGGTGGACGACAACAGTGTCGTCATCGAGTCGGGCGCCCAGCATCGGTGCGATTTTCTTGTGGCGCAGCACCTCTTCGAGCACAGCGCGGTCCATGCTGACCAGCGTCAGGCCGTGCACCGGACTCTTGACCAACTGCAACCGGCCATAGCGGGCCATGGTGTCGACAATGTCCACCAGCAGCGGCTGCGGCACCGCGTAACGCGAGAAACTGACCAGCGCGTCGACCACCTGCTCGGCGTCGTGGCCGGCGGCGCGGGCGTTCCACAACGCCAGCGGCGTGATGCGATAGGTATGTATGTGCTCGGGTGCGCGTTCCAGTTCGGCAAACGGCGCGATGGCGGCGCGTGCGGCGCCGGCCAGCTCGTGATCGACTTCGAGCAGCACTGTCTTATCGGACTGAACGATCAACGGTCCGTCGGACATCTTGCGCTACTCCTCCTCATCGCTGCGCTCTGCATCGTCGCCGGCGCGCATGTGATCCATTATCGGTTGTCGGCCGACACTACTGACGTGATGCGGTGGATCGCGAAGTCACGTAGCCGTCCCGACGCCGAATCAAAGGCCACGAGCTGGCCACCCCGGATTGTGATCGGCGACACCATCCGCTGGCTGGCCACGCCCGCGGCGTCGAGATACCCGATCACCAGTGTGTCTTGCTTCTTTGCCGCGTCTTGCAGCAGCGACATCGCCAGCGCCGGGTCGACGCGGCTATTGCCGAACGGCGCGGTGGTCACCTTGCGGAGTACTGAGACCACCGCGTTCAGTGTCTCGCTGTTGGGGCGCGGCGCCGCGCGGTATGGCCGGCGTTGCTGCGGCGTGGGTACCCGTGCCCGCAACGGGCGGACGTCGACGATCGCGCCGGTGGAATCTTCGGCGGCGGGGGCGAAGCCCGCGGCCCGGAGCGCGGAGAGCATCTCGGCGATCGGCACGGGGGATACCGCCACGGTCGGGGTCAGGGCCCGCAGCTGCAGGTCTTCGGCCGCCGCTATCGCCTGGGCCAGCAGAGCCGGGTCTTCGCAGCGCACGAACGACGCGGCCATGCCGATTCGAAGCTGGCCGTGCCGGCGCGCGACATCGTCGATGAGGTAGGTGAGCCCCTGCGGCACAGGAGTTTTGGAGCGGCTGGCAAAAAATGCGTGCATCCAGTCGCGGGTTTTGCCGACATCGAGCGCGTGCCGGATCGACTGCTCGCTGATGCGGTAGACCATCGCCGCACCGGCCGATTCGACGTTGGCCACCGTCGCGAGTTCGTCGGCGAGATCGCGTTGCAGGGGCCCGGGCACCACGACGGTCAGGTCGGCTTGCATCAGGAAGTGGTCGATCGGTTTGGGCAGTGCCCGCGCCATGGCGTCGACCGTGACGGAGAAGTCGACGGTTTCCTCCAGCAGGGCGCGGCCGGGAGTGCTGATCGCGCCGCGGCCCACCAACCCCATCGCGTGGCTCTCGGCCAGCAGATCCGCTACGGGCCCGGGCTGCAATCGCCTGGTCCAGCGCGGACGCCGCCAGAGCAGCGCCGCCGACGCCGTTCTCGCGTCGACACAAGCGCCGGTGGGCAGGTCGGCCAGCATGCCCAGCAGCAACCGTCGATCCAGCGGGGCTGCCGTTGAGTAGAGCGAATCAGACAGGGCTGCATACGGTTTGGCATCCGGACCGCGGCTGCCGATCAGTCCCGGGCGGCCTGGAAGGTCGAGCCAGGCGCTGGCCAGCAGGTGCCAACGTGCGGCCGCGGACATCGCGGCGAACCGGTCGGCGGCCACCGTCGGCGCCCAATACAATCCGTCACCGTTTTCCGGTCCCCGATCGGGCGTGCCGCTGGCGATCAACCCGGCGGCGGCCGCGACTTCGAGAACCAGGCCCAGCCGCGGCTCGTCAATGCCGGTTGCCTTGGCCAGCCGCTTGACTTCGCGGACTCCCAGTCCACCGCTACGCAATTCGGAAACCGGTGTGGTGCCGAGGTTTTCCAGCAGGACGTCGAATTCACGTAGCAGGTCAATGACGGCTCCGGCCGCCGAGGCGTCGACGTCGTGGTGTGTGGTGGTCGATACCACCGGGTCGGGTGCCGTCAGCGTCATCGGTCCGGGCTGCTCGCCGCGCAGTACCTGCGCGACGTGCCGGGGCAAGATCACTGTCTCGGCATCGACCCGTCGTAGCAGGCCCATCGCCAGCAGCTGTGGCACCGGCCGATCTGTGGGGGCGCCGGGCGCGGCGTCACGGGTACGCCCCATCGGAGACCCCTCGAGCAGCTTCTGCAGCACCTCGGTCTGCGCCTGGTTGAGCCCGTCGATGAGCTCCGAAATCTGTTCGCCGGTGCGTGAAGTGTCCTCGAGCGTCACCTGCCCCGGATGCCAGGGCAGCGCCATGCCGGTGTCGGCGGACACCCGCGTCGCGGCATCGCCCCAGACCAGAGCGCGCCGCCTGAGGTCGTCCAGCGCGTCGATCACGTCGGTCTCGGGGGCGCGGTCGTCGATCAGCGCCAGCAGCTTCGCGGTCGGCACCGCAGCGGTGTCGGCATGCAGCACCAGCAGCGCGTCGAGTACCGCCAGCCGCAGGAAGTCGAGCTCGTCGGTGGCGGCTTTGACCGACTGTCGCGCCCCGGCGCGCGCGGCCAGTGCGGCGATGTTGCCGGGTGGCGGCTGGGCAAGGTCTGGCCGTAATTCCAGTAGTCGGATCAGCCGCTCGTCGGGCAAGTCGGCCAGCCAGGACCCCAGCGGGATATCCGGGGTGTTGTCGGTCATCGCTGACCAGCGTAAAGCAGCTCGCGGATCCTCAGGTGGCGGCGAGGACGAACCAAGCCGTGCCTGCGGGGTGCCGCCGGCTCACGGGGTACAGCCGCGCTTGCCGACTAGCGTCACGCGCGCGGGCGCGACCTGTCAGAATGGACGACGTGGCTGACATTGCTGAGGGCAAGGCGGGCAAAACCAGGTACGTCGACAACGGCTGGCCGGCGACGGATCCCGACGATCACGCGGTGAGCGAGCTTGCGACCGATCGCACGGGTGCGCTATCGCCGTTTGGCGACGTGGTGTTCCCGGTGCCCTCCGACGACCTGCCCTACGTCCACCCGGTCACCGTCGTCAACCGCTAGGTCACCGGGATGGCTGGGGCATCCGGGGCGTCCAGGCCTGCCAAGGCCGGGCAGTCGGCGGAATCCCGCCCGGACGCACTGTCCCACCTCGACGAGCGGGGCGCGGCGCACATGGTCGATGTCACCGACAAGGGAGCCACCAAGCGCACCGCCGTTGCCGCGGGCGCCTTACGGACCTCCGCCCAAGTGGTGACGCTGCTCTCCAGTGGCGGGCTGCCCAAGGGCGATGCGTTGGCTACTGCCCGGGTGGCGGGGATTCTGGCGGCCAAACGCACCAGCGAGCTGATCCCGTTGTGTCACCAGCTCGCGCTCACCGGAGTCGACGTCGATTTCACCGTTGGCGAGGCGGATATCGAGATCGTCGCGACGGTGCGCAGCACCGACCGCACGGGCGTGGAGATGGAGGCGCTGACGGCCGTGAGTGTGGCCGCGCTTACGCTCTACGACATGATTAAAGCGGTTGACCCGGCGGCCCGTATCGATGACGTCCGTGTGCTCCGCAAGGAGGGCGGCAAGACCGGAAATTGGGCGCGGTGATGAGCACCCGATCCGCACGAATCATTGTCGCCTCGACCCGCGCGTCGGACGGTGTGTATACCGACAAATGCGGACCGATCATTGCTGAATGGCTTGCGCAGCACGGATTTTCGGCTGCGGACCCGGAAGTGGTCGCCGACGGGAACCCGGTCGGCGAGGCGCTGCGCGGTGCGCTCGACGACGATGTCGACGTCATTCTCACCTCGGGTGGCACCGGTATCTCGCCGACCGATGCGACCCCCGATCAGACCGTTGCGGTGCTGGACTACATGGTGCCCGGCCTGGCTGAGGCCATTCGCCATTCGGGGCTTCCCAAGGTGCCGACATCGGTGCTGTCGCGCGGTGTGTGCGGTGTCGCCGGCAAGACCTTGATCGTCAACCTGCCTGGTTCGCCCGGCGGAGTACGTGACGGGCTGGGAGTGCTTGCCGACGTGCTCGAGCATGCCCTCGACCAGATCGCCGGAAAAGACCACGAGCGATGACGGTCGTCCTGCGTGCTTCGCTGACCGAGGAGCCGATTTTCTTGGCCGAGCATGAAGCACTGGTAGGTCACCGGTCGGCCGGCGCCATCGTTGGATTCGTCGGCATGATTCGCGACCACGACGAGGGACGCCGGGTGGTGCGGCTCGAGTATTCCGCGCATCCGTCGTCCGCGCAGGTGCTGGCGGACGTGGTGGCAGAAGTCGCCCAGGAGGCCGGTGGCGTGCGCGCGGTCGCGGCCAGCCACCGGATCGGCGCGCTGCACATCGGAGAGGCGGCACTGGTGGCCGCGGTTGCCGCCGACCACCGGCAGGCCGCATTTGCCACCTGCGCCCAGCTCGTCGACACCATCAAGGCACGGCTACCGGTG
Source organism: Mycobacterium sp. Dal123C01 (assembly GCF_052566995.1). Taxonomy (NCBI): domain Bacteria; kingdom Bacillati; phylum Actinomycetota; class Actinomycetes; order Mycobacteriales; family Mycobacteriaceae; genus Mycobacterium; species Mycobacterium sp. Dal123C01. The sequence goes on from NZ_CP199580.1 coordinate 2,217,269, forward strand.
TGGAAACACCAGTTTTTCGACGACGGAACCGACGAGTGGGTGGGTTCGGCCTAGCGCCGGATTCGACCCGGCGCGCGACGCGTCAGCTGACGGGGGCCGACAGCGCCAGCGAATCCAGCGCGTTGTTGCCGTTGACATCCTCGCCGCGGATCGCTTCCCATACTTTTTGCGTGTAGCCGACCTTCGTGGCCTGCTGCGGTTCGCCGGGTGCGCCGTTGGCGTCGCCGGGAGCCGGCGGCGCGGGGGCGTCCGCCGGGGGCACGGCGTCCGCGGGAGGCGGAGCGTCGGCCGGCGGGGCCGGCGGCATGGCGTCGGCAGGAGGCGGAGCGTCGGCGGGAGGGGCCGGCGGCATGGCGTCCGCGGGAGGCGCCGGCGGCAGAGCGTCCGCGGGCGGTGCGGGCGGCGTCAGGTCTGCGGGCGGTGCGGGTGGGACATTCTCCGGGGGTGCCGGTTGGTCGAAAGAGGCCAGCTGCACCGGCGCGGGTGGGTCGGCGGGCGGCGGAGGCAGCGGTGGAGGAGCGTCAGCCGGCGGTGGGGCCAGTGGTGCCGGGTCGCCGTTGAGCCCTGGTGCATCCAATCCCGCGGGTGTGGGCAGAACCTCGCGCGGGGTGGGACCCGACAGCGGACCACCACACACCGGCCAGGCGCCACGGCCCTGGGTCGCGAGAACTCGCTCAGCGACGGCGATCTGCTGTTCCCGGGTGGCCAGCTGAGCTGTCGGCGCGTACTGGCCGCCACCATGGGAGGCCCAGGTGCCTGCGTTGAACTGCACGCCCCCGAAATAGCCGTTGCCAGTGTTGATTCCCCAGTTGCCGCCGGACTCGCAACGGGCTACCTGATCCCATTCGCCATCGGTCGCCGCGGCTGCTTGACCAGCCATAGCGATGCTGCCGCCACCAAGTACCGCGCCAGTAAAGGCGATCTTGGCGACGTTGATGTTGGATGTCGTGGGCTTGCGGTGACGTCCACTCATTACGCCGAAAATTCCTCTCGTAACACGCCTACGAGGTCAGCTGTCGGGTTCGGGTTCAAGAGGTCACCCGGCTGGCGTCGTCAGGGCGACGACGTCAGCTTCACCCCAAGGAGTCGCAAGCGACTCCGGTTCGATCACGGTGGACCGGTGGGTCCCCCGTCTCCATCCACGTATGGTGTTCCCTCGCCTACTGGATGGAGCTCGGCGCGATAGGCGAGGGAGGAACGCCACCGGTTTAGCTTGGCGAGCCTCCGGCGACGCTAGCGGGTTCTGTTGGCCGCGTCACTTCTTACGAAACGCGGCGTTTCCCCCACGGACATCTTCGAAAGGCGCAGGAACACCTGGGATTTGCGCAGGTCACTACGACCCGATATCGGGCCGTGTCCGCGCCGTTATCATTCCGTTACGTGACCTATCTCACAAAATCAACCGCCAGCGAAGGGGGGTAACACGTCGATCGTGTTACCCGAGCGCAACGCTTTGGTTTCGTCGCGAACCGCGATGCCGTCGCAGAGATAGGAGCACCGGCTCAATACAGTTGCGAGTCGGGTACCCGGAACGGAGAGTCTTTCAACCAAATCGGCCACCGTGGTGCCCGGGCGCAGTACTACCGTTTCCGATTCGGCCTCGGCGGCCGCGCGCGCGGCGGCGAAGTAGCGGATCGTCACCTGGATGTCGTCCGTGTCGACGGGGAGCTCAGCCACCGATGGCGCTCATCGGACGGTCGGGCTGGATGAAGTTCGGGTCGTTGATTCCGTGGCCGGCGGGTTTGCCCCACATCGCGGTGCGCCACGCCGCCTCGATCGCGTCGTCGGTCGCACCGCCGCGCAGCAGGCCGCGCAGGTCGGTCTCGTCGGCGGAGAACAAACAGCTGCGGATCTGGCCGTCGGCCGTCAGTCGGGTGCGGTCACAGGTCGAGCAGAAGGCATGCGACACCGACGCAATGACACCGAATTTTCCGGCCGGCGTATTCGGGCCGGTGTCGACCAGCCACAGCTCGGCCGGCGCCGAACCGCGCGGGGCCGGGTCCGGGCGCAACCGGAAGTGTGGCCGCAGCGCCGCCAGCACGTCGTCAGCCGTCAGCGCGGCCTCCCGGTTCCAGTGGTGCCCGGCGTCCAGCGGCATCTGCTCGATGACGCGCAACTGGTAGCCGTGCTCGAGGCAGAACCGCAGCAGCTCAACGACATCCTCGCGGCCGGTGGCGGGGTTCAGGACGGCGTTCACTTTGACCGGCGTCAGGCCTGCTGCCTGGGCGGCGGCCAGCCCGGCCACCACGTCGGCGAGCCGGTCGCGGCGCGTGATGGCCGCGAAGTGATCCCGGTTGACGCTGTCCAGCGAAATGTTGACCCGGTCCAGCCCTGCCGCGACCAGTCCGGCAGCCCGCCGCGCAAGCCCGACTGCGTTGGTGGTCAGCGAAATTTCCGGACGGGGCCGCAATCCGGCCGCCGCCGCGACCACCTCTTCGAGGTGGCGGGACAGCAGCGGCTCACCGCCGGTAAACCGCACGCTGGTGACACCGAGCCGGGTCACGGCGATTTGCAGCAGCCTGGCCAGCTCGTCTGGCTGCAGTAGCTGCTCACCGGGCAGCCAGTCCAGGCCTTCGGCCGGCATGCAGTAGCTGCATCGCAGGTTGCAGCGATCGGTCAGCGACACGCGCAGATCGGTGGCGGCCCTGCCGTAGGTGTCGAGCAACGGGCCAGCGGTTGGCGCTCCGGCGAGGAGGGCGGCGTCGTTGGCCGCACCCTTCGGCACCGTCGGCACGCCCAGTGCGGTCAGCGTCATGCGGGCACCCGCGCGAATGGGGCCGGCGAGTCGACCGGAACGATCTCCTTGCCCAGCGGCATCAGCGACACCGGGATCAGTTTGAGGTTGGCCAGCGCCAGCGGAATACCGATGATTGTGACCGCCATGGCCGCCGCGCTCACCAGATGACCGATCGCCAGCCAGATGCCGAACAGCAGCACCCAGATGACATTTCCGATCACGGCGCCGGTGCCGGCGGTCGGCTTGTCGACAATCGTCCGGCCGAACGGCCATAACGCGTAAGAGGCGATGCGCAGCGACGCAAACCCGAACGGAATAGTGATGATGAGCAAGAAGCTGATAAGCGCCGCAACCAAGTATCCGATGGCCATCCAGAGGCCACCGAATACAAGCCAAATGACGTTCAGAACCAGGCGCATATCACCTCCAGCGGTACTGCCAGCGTAGCGAGTCGCGAGGAAACGGGGGTGCTCGCCCGGCAACCACCCGAGTAGGATCTGAATCCGCATCGCGTCCTGCACAAGCGGGACGCTTCTTGTGTTGTCCATTCCTAGTAATCCGTCAGACAAGCAGGTGAGACCAGTGCCGACCGGCAAGGTTAAGTGGTACGACGCCGAAAAGGGGTTCGGCTTCCTGTCACAGGAAGAGGGCGAGGACGTCTATGTCCGCTCGTCGGCGTTGCCCGAGGGTGTCGAGGGCCTCAAGGCAGGGCAGCGGGTGGAATTTGGCTTGGCTTCTGGCCGGCGCGGACCGCAGGCATTGAGTCTCAAGCTGATCGATCCACCGCCCACCCTTGCCAAGACGCGCCGCGAGATACCTGTCGAGCACAAGCACGGCCCCGATGAACTGCACGGCATGGTCGAGGACATGATCACGCTGCTGGAGAGCGCCGTGCAACCTGAGTTGCGTAAGGGGCGTTACCCGGACCGCAAGGTGGCTCGTCGCGTCTCCGAGGTGGTCAAGGCGGTAGCGCGGGAACTCGACGCCTAACTCGTCGACGACGTGTGCCGCTGAGCGGCGGGAGTACCGCGTCGTACTTTGGGTACTCAGTCCTCGCGATAGTCGTGTAGCGAGGAGGCTGCGATGGCACAGCAGGCGCAGGTCACTGAGGAACAAGCGAGAGCTCTGGCGGAAGAGTCCCGCGAAAGTGGTTGGGATAAACCGTCCTTCGCCAAAGAGTTGTTTCTCGGTCATTTTCCGTTGGAACTGATACACCCGTTCCCAAAACCGTCCGACGTCGACGAGGCGCGCACCCGCGATTTTCTCGGCAAGTTGCGGGAACTCCTGGACACCGTCGACGGCAGTGTCATCGAGCGTGATGCGCAGATTCCCGATGAATACGTCAAGGGTCTGGCCGAATTGGGTTGTTTCGGCATGAAGATTCCGTCCGAATACGGCGGGTTGAACATGTCGCAAGTGGCCTATAACCGCGCATTGATGATGATTTCGTCGGTTCACCCCAGTCTTGGTGCGCTGCTGTCGGCGCACCAGTCGATCGGGGTACCCGAGCCGCTGAAACTTGCCGGTAGTCCCGAGCAGAAGCGGAAGTTCCTGCCGCGCTGTGCTGCTGGGGCCATATCGGCTTTTCTGCTCACCGAACCGGACGTGGGTTCCGACCCCGCGCGGCTGGCCTCGACGGCGACACCAGTCGAGGACGGTCAGGCCTACGAACTCGAGGGTGTGAAGTTGTGGACCACCAACGGCGTGGTCGCCGAACTGCTGGTGATCATGGCCCGGGTCCCCAAGAGCGACGGCCACCGCGGCGGGATCAGCGCATTCGTCGTGGAGGCCGATTCGCCCGGGATCACGGTGGAGCGGCGCAACAAGTTCATGGGGCTACGCGGTATCGAGAACGGCGTGACTCGCCTACACAGCGTTCGTGTTCCGGCCGAGAACCTGATCGGCCGCGAAGGCGACGGGTTGAAGATCGCGCTCACCACACTCAACGCCGGACGGCTGTCGATTCCCGCGAACGCGACGGGGTCGTCGAAGTGGGCGCTGAAGATCGCGCGTGAATGGTCCGGTGAGCGTGTGCAATGGGGCAAGCCGTTGGCCGAACATGAAGCGGTGGCGCACAAGATCTCGTTCATGGCTGCCACCAACTACGCGCTGGACGCGGTGCTGGAACTGTCCGCGCAGATGGCCGACGAAGGCCGCAACGACATCCGCATCGAGGCGGCGCTGGCCAAATTGTGGTCCAGCGAAATGGCCTGCGTCATCGCGGATGATCTCTTGCAGATCCGGGGTGGCCGGGGCTATGAGACCGCGGAATCGTTGGCCGCACGCGGCGAGCGCGCGGTACCGGCCGAGCAGGCGCTGCGCGATCTGCGGATCAACCGGATTTTCGAGGGATCGAGCGAGATCATGAGGCTGCTCATTGCCCGAGAAGCCGTCGATGCGCACTTGAGTGCTGCCGGTGACCTCGCGAAACCTGACACGGGGTTGCGTGAGAAGGCGGCCGCGGCGGTCGGCGCGAGCGGCTTTTATGCAAAGTGGTTGCCCCAGCTGGTTTTTGGTGAAGGGCAGCGACCTAGGGCATACAGCGAGTTCGGTCCGCTGGCGTCGCACCTGCGGTTTATCGAACGCTCCACCCGCAAGCTGGCACGCAACACCTTCTACGGGATGGCGCGCTGGCAGGCCAAACTAGAGCAAAAGCAGGGATTCCTGGGGCGCATCGTCGATATCGGTGCCGAGCTGTTCGCGATGTCGGCGACGTGCGTGCGGGCCGAGGGACAGCGCGTCGCGGATCCGGTGCTGGGCCAACAGGCTTATGAGCTGGCCGAAACGTTTTGTCAGCAAGCAACCTTGCGGGTCGAGGCGCTGTTCGACGCGTTGTGGACCAACACCGACAGCAGCGATGTGCAGTTGACCCGCGATGTGCTGGCGGGCCGGTACAGCTGGCTGGAGGACGGAATCGTCGATCAGTCAGAGGGCACCGGGCCGTGGATCGCGCACTGGGAAGCGGGCGAGTCGACCGAGACCAACCTGGCTCGACGGTTTCTGACGGTGTCTGCGTCGACGGGCTCAATCGCCACGTAGCAGAATGTCGGTATGGCCACCTACGTTGCCGGTGCAGGGGAATTCACCCGCGACACCAACTACATCCCCACCCGCATCACCGCCGACGGACGCGACGGCTATCCCGTGGAGCCGGGGCGGTATCGACTCGTTGTCGCTCGCGCTTGTCCGTGGGCGAATCGCGCGATCATCGTCCGGCGGTTGCTGGGCCTAGAAGATGTTCTCTCGATTGGGTTTTGCGGCCCCACGCACGACCAGCGCAGTTGGACGTTCGACCTCGACCCGGGTGGTGTCGATCCGGTTCTGAAGATCCCGCGGCTGCAAGACGCCTACTTCAAACGCTTCCCCGACTACCCCAAGGGGATCACCGTCCCGGCGATCGTCGACGTCCCGACCGGTGCCGTCGTCACCAACGATTTCGCACAGATGACCCTGGACCTGTCGACCGAGTGGACCGCCTACCACCGTGATGGTGCGCCCGTGCTGTACCCCGAACCGCTGCGCGCCGAGATCGACGAGGTGAGCAAGAGGATCTACGCCGAAATCAACAACGGCGTATACCGGTGCGGCTTCGCCGGCTCGCAGCAGGCTTACGAGGCCGCCTATGACCGGCTGTTCACCGCACTGGATTGGGTGAGTGATCGCCTGACCAATCAGCGATATCTGGTGGGCGACAGCATCACCGAGGCAGACGTGCGACTGTTCACTACGCTGGCCCGATTCGACCCGGTGTACCACGGACACTTCAAGTGCAACCGAAGCAAACTCAGCGAGATGCCTGTGCTGTGGGGCTACGCGCGGGATCTGTTCCAGACGCCGGGCTTCGGGGACACCGTGGATTTCGTCCAGATCAAACAGCACTACTACATCGTGCATGCCGACATCAACCCGACTCGTATCGTGCCCAAGGGTCCGGACCTGACGAGCTGGCTCACACCGCACGGGCGGGAAGCGCTGGGGGGCAAGCCGTTTGGCGATGGAACGCCTCCCGGGCCGCCGGTCGACGGCGAGCGGGTGCTGGACGCCCACGGCGCGTGAACGGGTAAACGTTTGGCGCGTGAGCCTAAGAAACCATCCGCACTGACCATTCCGCGTGCGGGACATCGTGCAGTTCGCCCGACGGGTCGACCACCAAAGTCAGTAGCTGCACGACTATTCCGGTCAGCCGGCCGCGCTGCGGGTCGACCGACGGGATCGTGACCGCGAGCCGGGTGCCCGGCCGGAACATGGTGGTTGCGGTGTTGGCGGGGTCCTCATACACCTGCAGTAGCCGCCACGGTGCCCGCGAAATCGCTTCGGGGACCGAGAGCTGTACGGGGTAGTGCTCGGTGACTCGCAGCTCGCCCTGGGCCTGCGGTTGCTGACAGTCGTTGAGGTTGAGCACGTTGCAATACAGGTAGGGCCCCACCCGGATCAGCTGCCCGTGCGAGAACGCGCTGATCTCTGGTGGCCGCGGGCCGGGCGTACGCACCAACCACCACGTGCCTACCCCGGCTCCCACGGCCAGCAGCATCACCACGACCGCGAGCAGCACGGCCAGACCACGTTTCACTTCGGCACCGCGGTCATACCGCTGTCACGCGGCGTGCCTTCCTGTTCGACCATCACCGGCCGGTTACCTCCGAGGCCCGGTATCAAGGAATTGCCGCGGAAGCTGACCACGGTCTGCGCCAGTCCCAGGATCAATATCGCACTGACGGCCGTGAAGCCTACCCACAGCTCGGTGTAGACCATCACACCCACCGCACCACCCAACACCCAGGCCAGCTGCAGCGTCGACTCCGAGCGCCCGAATCCCGATGCCCGGGACTCTTCGGGAAGGTCGTCTTGCAGCGATGCGTCCAGCGATGCCTTGGCGATTGCACTGGCGGCGGAGGTAACCAAGGTGGCGATCGCGGCCGCCGCCAAGGTGCCCGCCACCGAGGCCGCAAAGGCAACCGCGCACACCGCCACGGTGCAGCGGACCACCAAAACGGACGGCCTGCCCAATTTCAGCCGTGCGCTGGTGAAGTTGCCGGCGAAGTTACCGATCCCGGCCGCGGCGCCGATGATGCCCAGCATGGCGAGCTGAGCCCACCCGTTGGTCTGGTGCGCCTTCGCGACAAACGCGGGATACAGAAACAGGAAGCCGACCATCACCTTGATCGTGCAGTTGCCCCATAGTGAGGTAATGATGTTGCGCCCCAACGGCTGTCGAAGGGCCCCACTGACTTCCTTGTGCCACCTCCGGCGCAGCGGTTCACTGTCCTGGCGATAGCTCAGGGTGGCGGGCACCTCACCCGCGGTCACCTCGACCCAGCGCGGGATTCGCATCGACAGCATCGCTCCTGCGATCGTGACCGCGACGACGGCGAACAAGGCTCCGGGCAGCTTCACCAGGTGGGTGCCGGCGAACTCGAGGCCGCCCGCGATCGCACCGCCGGCGATGGTGCCGCCGAGCAGACCGAACATGGTCAGCCGGGCGTTGACCCGCACCAGATCGATGGTGGGCGGCATGACCCGTGGTGTCACCGCGCTGCGCAGCACGCTGAACGACTTCGAGAACACCATCATCGCGAGCGCGCACGGATAGAGCACCCACGACGGGAAACTGCCGCTGGCGCCGTCGTAGTTCATGATCAGCAGCACGGCCAACCCCGTGCGCAGCCCAAATGACAGAGCCAGCGCGACCCGCCGGCCGTGCTGCAAACGGTCCAGCGCCGGACCGATGAGCGGCGCGATCACCGCGAAGGGCGCGATGGTAATCAACAGGTACAGCGCGACTTTGGACTTGCTCTCCCCACTGGCCGCGGCGAAGAACAGCGTGTTCGCCAGGGCGACAGCCATCGCAGAGTCAGCCGCGGAGTTCGCGACCACCGGCCAGGTCAGCGCCGTAAGGCCCGACTTGTCGGCGCCGTCGGCGGTGGCCGCCCGCTGAACCATCCAGTACATCCGGGAGCCCATCTCGCGGCTGCGCAGGGCGGCGGCGCGGGTGACGGTGATCCGTTCGCCGGAGGACGGGCGACGCGGCGGCGGGTTGCCGCGGTCCGGCTCTTTCTGCCGACCCAGCGGCGGGAGATAGCGGTTGGCGCTGGGCGTCGGCGATGGGCGGCGCGTGCGCCGGTAGTCCGCATCGTCGGTGGGGTAGTTGGCCATGCCAGGATGCTGATTCGCCGATCCATTACGGGTCCGGCGGCCCGGGTTGGAGGTCGCTCGGCCCGGATCATCACGCCGCCGTCCAGACACAAATCAATTCTGTCCTATACCGAGGGGCAACCGGGCGTGGCTCGCCAACCTAGTATTGAGACGCGATGCATGGACAAGAGAGCGCGACCGGGCCCACCGAGGAATCCGCCGTAGCAACCGTGGCCGATTGGCCCGACGGGTTGGCGGCGGTGCTCGATGCTGCGGTCGATCAGGCCAGGGCGGCCGTCGTGGAGTTCAGCGGCGCGGATGCGGTCGGGGACTACCTGGGCGTCAGTTATGAGGACACGAGCGCCGCCACCCACCGGTTCTTGGCTCACCTGCCCGGCTATATCGGGTGGCAGTGGGCCGCGGTCGTCGCTGCTTACCCCGGCGCCGAGCAGGCCACGATCAGCGAAGTCGTGCTGGTCCCCGGCCCGACGTCGCTGCTGGCGCCCGATTGGGTGCCCTGGGACCAGCGAGTGCAGCAGGGGGACTTGAGCCCCGGAGATCTGCTGCCACCCGCAGCCGACGACGAGCGGCTGGTTCCTGGTTTCACCGCCAGCGGTGACCCGCAGGTCGACGAGACCGCCGCGGAAATCGGCCTGGGCCGGCGCTGGGTGATGGGTATCTGGGGCCGCTCTGAGGCTGCCGAACGGTGGCACACCGGGGACTACGGTCCCGAGTCGGTGATGGCGCGGTCGACCAAACGTGTGTGCCGCGACTGCGGCTTCTTCCTCCCGCTGGACGGATCGCTAGGCGCGGTGTTCGGGGTGTGCGGCAACGAACTGTCTGCCGACGGGCACGTTGTCGACAAGCAGTACGGCTGTGGCGCTCATTCGGACACGCCGGCTCCGGCGGGCGGCGGTTCGCCGATGTACGAGCCCTATGACGACGGTGTCCTCGACGTGATGGAGCCCCCGGAGCCCCCGGCAGCGCCGCCCGAGCCGCTCGAGGCGCCGGCGGAGCCGCCCGTACCCCCGGCGGAGGTGCTTGAGTCCGTAGCCGAATCGTCGGAAGCAGCGGCGGAGCTCCCGGCAGAGGTGCCCGAGCCTCCGGCGGAGCCGCCCGAGCCGCCGGCAGACGTGCCCGAGTCGCCGGACTAGGCCGGGTTTTGCGGGCAACCGCGTGTAGCAGGATGCTGAGTTGGGGAAACCTGTCCTGCAAAAATCGAGGCTATGCGATCTGGGCAACCGCTTGTTCAAAATACTGGTTGTAGGCTAGGTAGACCGATTCTTTCCCGGTCCGTTCCAGGAATTCCTGGAATGCCTTGAATTCATGCTTTTCGGCTCCTGGGTAATTGTACATTTCATCAAATACGATTACGGTGCCTGATACGATATTATCGCCTAGCCGGTCGAAAATTTCCTTCGTAGATGCATAAATATCGCAATCGACATGCAAGAATGCGATGGGAGTAGATTTCAGAATTTGGTCTTTGAATTGTGGAAGGGTCTGATCAAACAGTCCCTTTACCAGGCTTACATTATGGAGAACCGGTGGCATCCACCCATCGATGTTGACCCGAAAAGTACCTTGAGGGACCGTAATATCGGGGCGATCCCATTCTTCAGGAAGCCCGTCAAAGGAATCGAATCCCCAGATCTGCTGCTCCGGATTGAGCGCGGCAATAAAATTGATGGTTTTTCCCGTACACACGCCCATCTCCAAAAATGCGCCGTGCAGCGTAACATGGTCAGAGCCGAATTTGAGCACCCCCGCATCGGTGTTTAGAGCGGCGGCCTCGCCAAAGTACTTTGTCACTACTGCCTGCGCCTCCGGCGAATCTCGATAGTCCTTGTCCTTGGGGTAAAAGTTGAGAACCTGACGCCCCTTGTGCCATTCGTTGCTAACGGTGGGCATCTTTACCAATTGATCCCAATTGAATCCTGTGCTATGCGAATGTTCTGATGTCATCGTTGTCTCTCTTCGGGTTGCGGTGAAAAAGTCACTGAGTAGGGCTTGTTGTGCGGGCGCCCGGGCGCTGCGAGCCAAAGGGCTTCACCCAGAGACACTGTGGGCTCCCTGCATGCGCCGGAAATCGGACATCAGGGGCCAGACGTTTGAGGCCGGCGCGACGATATCGACTTGCGCCTGCAATAGCGGGGCTGCCATTGCTCCTCCGACTCGGGATCTAGGGATCGTTGTGGTCGAGAAAGGTTTCCAGACCCTGCTGCGCGCCGCGCTGGCCACGCCGCGCACCGGCGAGCTGCAGCAAGAAGATCGACGTTCCCACCACTCCGGTTCCGAGCCCGGCCAGCGCCACCGGACGCCAACTCTCGAGGGCGGGAACAAGAAACGCGGCGGCGACGGCGATCAACCAGCCCACGGCGCCAATCGCGATGAACGGCCACAGCTGGAGCAGCGCAGGCGGTAGCGGCGGCGGCGCGGGACTATGGCCAGGTTCGGCGCTCATCGCGATCAATCTAACCCGGAGCCGCCGCCGCCGCGGCGCGGGTTGAGGCGACCGTCGCAGCGATCGGCCGTCCTTCGTCGTTTCGCAGCCCGATTTCTCGCGTTCCGATGTAACCTCGCGCCATGCCTGACAGCGATGCGCGGCTGGCGGCCGACCTGTCGTTGGCGGTCATGCGGCTAGCCCGCCAACTGCGGTTTCGAAATCCATCCGCTCCGGTGTCGCTCTCTCAGCTGTCGGCATTGACGACCCTGGCCAACGAGGGCGCGATGACGCCCGGCGCCTTGGCGATTCGCGAACGCGTCCGGCCCCCGTCGATGACGAGGGTGATCGCGTCGCTGGCCGACGAGGGGTTCGTGGATCGCACCCCGCACCCCGTCGACGGCCGGCAGGTGCTGGTGTCGGTCTCCGAGTCGGGAGCCGAATTGGTCAAGGCGGCCCGACGTGCCCGTCAGGAGTGGCTGGCCGAGCGGCTCGCGACGATGGACAGCGACACCCGCGCCACCCTCCGCGAGGCGGCCGACTTGATGTTGGCGCTCGTCGACGAAAGCCCGTGAGCGCGCGCCTGGATGTCCAGGACGTCAACGATCCCGACGACCCACGGCTCGACGATTTCCGCGACCTGAACAGCATCGACCGGCGCCCGGATCTGCCCACCGGCAAAGGGCTGGTGATCGCCGAAGGTGTGCTGGTTGTGCAGCGCATGTTGGCCTCCCGCTTCACCCCACACGCCTTACTCGGCACCGAGCGCAGGCTCGACGAGCTCAAAGACGACCTGGCCGGCTCTAAGGGTTTGGCAGTGCCGTTCTACCGAACTCCCGCCGATGTCATGGCGCGGGTGGTCGGCTTCCACCTCAATCGTGGGGTGCTGGCCGCCGCGCGGCGGGTGCCCGAGCCGGGCGTCGCGCAGCTGGTCGAGGGTGCCCGGACCATCGCGGTGCTCGAAGGGGTCAACGACCACGAGAACCTGGGTTCGATCTTCCGCAACGCGGCGGGGCTGGGCGTGGACGCGGTGGTGTTCGGCAGTGGCTGTGCCGATCCGCTGTACCGTCGCGCCGTTCGGGTGTCGATGGGGCATGCGTTGCTGGTGCCGTATGCGCGTTCCGGGAACTGGCCCGCCGATCTCGGGATGCTGAAGGAAAACGGATTTCGGCTGCTGGCGATGACTCCGCAGGGCGACGCCAGCGCACTGGCCGGGGCGATGGAAGCGGCGCGCGACGATCGTGTTGCGGTGCTGGTCGGCGCCGAAGGACCGGGACTGAGCCCCGCCGCCCTGCGGTTGAGCGAGGTGCGGGTACGCATCCCGATGTCGCGCGGCACCGACTCGCTGAACGTCGCCACCGCCGCGGCGTTGGCGTTCTACGAGCGGGTTAGGCTCGGCGAGTGAGCGACAAACTCGGCCAACGCACCCAGTCTGTGCCCTGGGCAACGGGTTTGACGGTGGCGGGATTTGTCGCGGCGGTTACCGGTGCCGCGATTGTGGTGCTGAGTCTCGGGCTGGTCCGGGTGCATCCACTGTTGGCGGTCGGGCTCAATGTGGTGGCCGCCGGAGGGTTGGCGCCGACGCTGTGGGGGTGGCGGCGCACGCCGGTTCTGCGGTGGTTTGTGTTGGGTGCGGGAGTGGGCGTGACCCTCGCGTGGCCGGCGCTGCTCGCGCTGACGCTGTCGTAGCTAGCGCTGTCCGCCTGAGCGCACGCCGAGTAGCACGTCCTCCCAGGCCGGAATGACCGGCTTGCCCCGGCGGCTGTGCACCGGCTGCTCCGGAGGCGGGGCGGGCGCGGGTTCAGCGGGCTCTTCGAATTCGACGTGGGCCACTCGCGCAAGCGGCCGCAGCGGACGCTCGAAGTCGGGGTCGATCAGCTCACTGGCGGCATCGTCGATCGCGGTGGCCGTTCCGCCGTGGGCCCCCAGCGTGAAGAAGAAATGGGCCAGGTTGTCGGAGCGGCCGACCTTCCACGCCAGCTGCGCGGTCCAGCGGTTGTCCTCGTTGCGCCACGCGTCCCAGCTGAGTCCGCTGGGATCCAGGCCGCGGGCGACCATTGCGGTGGTGACGGTCTCCAGCAGGGTCATCACCGCGGGGCCGTCGGCGAGCATGGGGTGTGCGGCCGTTGCCAGCTCGGCGGCTCGGTAACGCTCCAGCAACACCGGGTGGGCGAACCGGCGGATCCGTGCGATGTCGGAGCCCGACGCGGCAGCTACCTGCTCGACGGACGCGCCGGCCCGGATCTTGGACTGAATTTCCTTGGGGCTCAGCATGTTGGTGAGCTCGATGTCGAGGTGCGGTTGCTCCGGCGAGGCGACTGCGCCACGTAGAAGGTCCCGCAGTCGATCGTCGGCCGCCAGCTTGAACCGCTCTGCGGGGTCATCGCCCTCGCAGATGATGTATTTGCTGTCGGCGTCGAGCCCAACCATTTTGAGTTCCCGCATGGCATCTCCTCGCAGGCTTTGTGCAGGTCAGCGACGACCCGTCACACGCGCACTCTAATCCAGCTAACGCCCATAACGTGTGCTGACACGCTGGGCGGTTTGCGTGCTGATGGCCAGATGGTTAAAGGCGTTCGACAACCCAGTCGACACACTGGGTCAGGGCGGTGACGTCATCGGGGTCGACCGCGGGGAACATCGCCACCCTCAACTGGTTGCGGCCGAGCTTGCGGTACGGCTCCGTGTCGACGATGCCGTTAGCCCGCAAAGTCTTGGCGACCGCCGCGGCGTCAACGTCGTCGACGAAGTCGATCGTGCCGACCACCTGGGAGCGCAGCGCGGGGTCGGTGACGAACGGCGTGGTGTAGGACCGTTCTTCCGCCCAGGAGTACAGCCGCTGCGAGGAGTCGGCCGTGCGCTTGACCGCCCAGTCCAGGCCGCCGTTGCCCAGCAGCCAGTCGAGCTGCTCGGCCATCAGCACCAGGGTGCCGATCGCCGGTGTGTTGTACGTCTGATCCTTGAGACTGTTCTCAATCGCGATCGGCAGCGACAGGAAGTCGGGAACCCAGCGACCGGATGCGGCGATGGCCTCGACGCGCGTCAGCGCGGCCGGGCTCATGATGGCCAGCCACAGGCCGCCGTCGCTGGCAAAATTCTTCTGCGGCGAGAAGTAGTAGGCATCTGTGTCGCTGACGTCGACCGGGAGGCCACCCGCGCCGGACGTCGCGTCAATGGCGACTAGGGCGTCACCCGAACCGGCCGGGCGGCGGACCGGGACGGCGACGCCGGTCGACGTCTCGTTGTGCGCCCACGCGATCACGTCGACCGACGGGTCGGATTGCGGCTCGGGCGCGCTGCCCGCTTCCCCCTTGACGATGATGGGATCCCCGACGAACGGGTTGGCGGCGACTGCCGAGGCGAACTTCGAGCTGAACTCGCCATAGGTGAGGTGCAGCGAGCGCTTGTCGATGAGCCCGAACGCGGCCGCGTCCCAGAACGCGGTCGCGCCACCATTGCCCAAAATGACCTCGTACCCGTCCGGCACGGAGAAAAGCTCCGCCACCCCTTTGCGCACCCGGCCCACCAGATTCTTGACCGGCGCTTGCCGGTGCGAGGTGCCGAACAGCGCGGCCGCGGTGGTGGTCAGTGCCTGCAATTGCTCGGGTCGGACCTTTGAGGGGCCGCACCCGAAGCGGCCGTCACGGGGTTTGATGTCAGCGGGGATCTGGAGCTGGTCAGCCATGCTCATCAGGGTAGTGAGCCGACTTGGCGCGGCGATGGGGCGGGTTTGTTGTCCGCTTTCACCGCCATGGATAGCGCCTGGCAGAAGTCGTAGCGCCCGCCACCGGTGTGATCTACGCCATACCAACTATGTGACCACTGGTCAGGCAACAGTGTTCTCGAAGCCTCTAGTCAATTCCCGGTACCTGCGGTACCGTTTAGACATATGACGTCCAAATGTAAACCTCGTTGGGGAGGGCTTGGATATGGCTAGGACGCGAATGGTTCGGCGTTGGCGGCACAAGATGGAAGTGCGCGACGACGCCCAGTACGTTGACATGCTCGCCACGCTGTCTGAGGGGTCTGTGCGGCGGAACTTCAACCCGTACACCGATATCGATTGGGAGTCACCGGAGTTCGCCGTCACCGAGAGCGATCCTCGGTGGATCCTCCCGGCAACCGACCCGCTGGGCCGCCACCCCTGGTACCAGGCCCAGCCCGAAGAGCGCAAGATCGAGATCGGCATGTGGCGTCAGGCCAACGTGGCCAAGGTGGGGCTGCACTTCGAGTCGATCTTGATCCGTGGACTGATGAACTACACGTTCTGGGTGCCTAACGGCTCGCCGGAATACCGGTATTGCCTGCACGAATCGGTCGAAGAGTGCAACCACACCATGATGTTCCAGGAGATGGTCAACCGGATCGGTGCTGACGTTCCGGGCATGCCGCGGATGCTGAAGTGGATCTCGCCGGTGGTTCCGTTGGTGGCCGGCCCGCTGCCGGTGGCATTTTTCATCGGCGTGCTGGCGGGCGAGGAACCCATCGACCACACCCAGAAAAACGTGCTGCGCGAAGGCAAGTCGCTGCACCCGATCATGGAACGGGTGATGGCCATCCACGTGGCCGAAGAAGCGCGGCACATCTCGTTCGCCCACGAGTTCCTGCGTAAGCGGCTGCCGGACCTGACCAAGCGGCAACGGTTCTGGACCGCGTTGTACTTGCCGCTGACGATGAAGCTGTTGTGCCGCGCCATCGTGGTGCCGCCCAGGTCGTTCTGGCGCGAGTTCGACATTCCGCGTGAGGTCAAAAAAGAGCTGTTCTTCCGCTCGCCGGAATCGCGAAAGTGGCTGAGCGACATGTTCGGTGACGTTCGGATGCTGGCCTACGACACCGGTCTGATGGAAAACCGCTCCGCGCGGCTGATGTGGCGGATCTGCAAGATCAACGGGAAGCCGTCGCGCTACCGCAGCGAGCCGCAGCGTCAACACTTGACCGCCGTTCCGGCCGCATAGGTACTGCGAGTTCCTTTATGCCGCATGTTATTACCCAGTCGTGCTGTAACGACGGGTCCTGTGTCTTCGCCTGTCCGGTGAATTGCATTCATCCGTCGCCGGATGAGCCGGGCTTCGCGACGACGGAGATGCTCTACATCGATCCGGTCGCCTGCGTCGACTGTGGTGCGTGTGTGAGCGCCTGCCCGGTCGGGGCGATAGCGCCCGACAACCGGCTGGAAAGCAAACAGCTGCCGTTCGTGGAGATCAACGCGTCGTTCTACCCCGAGCGATCGGCCGACGAGAAGCTGCCGCCGACGTCGAAGCTCGCCCCGGTGATCCCGGCCGCGCAGGTGCATGCCCGTCGTCAGCCGCTGACGGTGGCCATTGTCGGGTCGGGGCCGGCGGCGATGTATGCCGCCGATGAACTGCTGACGCAGCATGGCGTGCGGGTCAACGTGTTCGAGAAGCTGCCCACGCCTTACGGGTTGGTGCGCGCGGGAGTGGCGCCTGATCACCAGAACACCAAGAAGGTCACCCAGCTCTTCGACCGGGTCTCCCGTCATCGCCATTTCCGCTTTTATCTCAACGTCGAGATCGGCAAGCACCTGAGCCATGCCGAGTTGCTGACCCACCATCACGCGGTGCTGTACGCGGTCGGTGCACCCGACGACCGCCGGCTGGACATCGACGGCATGGGCCTCCCGGGAACCGGGACTGCCACCGAGCTCGTCGCGTGGATCAACGGGCATCCCGACTTCACTGACCTCCCAGTCGATCTCAGTCACGAACGCGTGGTGATCATCGGCAATGGCAATGTCGCCCTGGACGTGGCTCGCGTGCTCACGGCCGACCCTGACGACCTGGCCCGCACCGATATCTCCGACCGCGCGCTCGCAGCGTTGCGCAACTCCGCGGTCCGCGAGGTCGTGGTCGCCGCCCGGCGCGGCCCGGCCCACTCGGCGTTCACGCTGCCCGAATTGATCGGTCTCACAGGCACATCCGACGTCGTGCTCGATTCCGAAGACCGCAACCTGGTGGCGCGCGATCTTGCGACCACCTCGGACACGTTGACCCGGAACAAGCTGGAGATCCTGAGCAAGCTGGGCGACGGTTCGGTTCCGGGGCCGCGCCCGCGGGTCCGGCTGGCCTATCGGCTCACACCCACGCGCGTGCTGGGTGAGCAGCGGACCGCCGGTGTGGAGTTCTCGGTCACCGGCACCGAAAACGTGCACCGGATCGATGCGGGTCTGGTGCTGACGTCGATTGGCTACCGCGGCAAGCTGATTCGTGACCTTCCGTTCGACGAGTCGGCATCCGTCGTCCCGAACGACGGTGGCCGTGTCGTCGATCCCGGCTCCGGCCGACCCGTGGCCGGCGCCTACGTCGCGGGGTGGATCAAGCGCGGCCCGACCGGATTCATCGGCACCAACAAATCCTGCTCCTGCCAAACCGTCCAAGCCCTGGTCGCCGACTACAACGCCGGCACGTTGACCGACCCGGCGACCAAGCCGGACGGGCTGGACGGGCTGGTGCACGCGCGCCAACCCGACGTCGTCGACTCCGCGGGATGGGCCGCCATCGATGCGGCGGAGATCGCCCGTGGCATCGACGACGGCCGGCCGCGCAATAAGTTCACCGTTGTCGCCGACATGCTCGCGGCCGCGGCGACGGCGCCACCGACGCCGCGACGCCGGCTGCTGGCGCGGCTGCTCGGCTAGCTACCCGCTTGCGCCGGCCATTGCCGCTTGGATCTCTTCGGGGCTGACCTCACGCACCGGCTGCCCAAGCGACCACTGGTGGCCGAACGGGTCGGCGACCACGCCGTAGCGGTCTCCCCAGAACTGGTCCGCCAGCTCAGTCACCTGCGTGGCGCCGGCGTCGAGTGCCCGCTGGAACTTGGCGTCGACGTCGGTGACCGTCAGATGGATGGTGACCGGAGTTCCGCCCAGTGACTTCGGCGTCATCGACTTGCCGCCACACATCTCCGGGAAGTCGTCGTTGAGCATCACGGTAAAGCCGTTGATGCGGACAGCGGCATTAACCAGCCTGCCGTCGGGACCGGGCACGCGGCCCAGCTCCTCGGCGCCAAAAGCCTTGACGTAGAAATCGATCGCCGCGGAGGCATCTCCGACCACGAGGTGGGGAATTACTGCAGGTTCGACGTTGATGGCCATTGGGGTCTCCCTGGTGTCGGTTCGCGTGCCAGCCCCCAGGCGGAGACTGGCTCACGGTTATTGACTGCGTCCGCGACACAAAATCATCGCGGCGAGCCCCATTCAATCGCCGGGCACCGACAACTGCGCCCGAGCAGCACTCAGGCGTGGCTGAGAACCCGGTCCCAACCCTCGACGGACTCCGGGCTGCGCGGGTTCGGGCCGACGTAAATCGCCGACGGGCGGACGAGCTTGCCCAGCCGCTTCTGCTCGAGAATGTGGGCACACCATCCCGCGGTGCGCCCACAGGTGAACATCGCGGGCATCATGTTGGCCGGCACCTGGGCAAAGTCCAGCATCACCGCGGCCCAGAACTCGACGTTGGTCTCGATCGCCCGGTCCGGTCGGCGCTCCCGCAGCTCGGCCAGCGCCGCCTGCTCCACCGCGACCGCGACCTCGTAGCGCGGCGCTCCGAGCCGCTGGGCGGTCGCTCGCAGCACTCGCGCCCGGGGGTCCTCCGCGCGGTAGACCCGGTGTCCGAACCCCATGAGTTTGTCGCCGCGGTCCAGGATTCCCTTGACCAATCCGCGGGCGTCACCGGTGCGCTCGACCTCCTCGAGCATCGGCAGCACGCGGGCCGGAGCCCCACCGTGTAGCGGCCCACTCATCGCACCGATCGCACCGGACAGCGACGCGGCGACGTCGGCACCGGTGGACGCGATCACCCGCGCGGTGAAGGTTGAGGCGTTCATGCCGTGCTCGGCGGCCGACACCCAGTAGGCGTCGATGGCTTCGACGTGCTTCGGGTCGGGTTCGCCCTGCCAGCGCGTCATGAAACGCGCTGTGACCGTTTGGCATTCATCGATGACCGGTTGCGGCACGGCAGGCTGGTAGATGCCCCGTGCGGACTGCGCGACATAGGACAGTGCCATCACCGACGCCCGGGCCAGCTGGTCGCGGGCGGTGGCTTCGTCGGTGTCGAGCAGTGGCTTGTACCCCCAGATCGGCGCAAGCATCGCCAGGCCCGCCTGCACGTCGACGCGGACGTCACCGGTGTGGATTGGCAGCGGGAACGGCTCGGCGGGCGGCAGCCCGTGGCCGAACCGACCGTCGACCAGCAGCCCCCAAACGTCGCCGAATGTGACCTGCTGATCCACCAGGTCTTGGATGTCGACACCGCGGTAGCGCAGCGCGCCGCCATCTTTATCCGGTTCGGCGATCTCGGTGGTGAAGGCCACTACGCCTTCGAGGCCGGGGACGAAATTTTCCGGGACCACAGTCATAGGAAAATTCTTGCACCCCGCCTTTGGACCGACGCTACCGGCCGGTAGCAACCGCCGGTAGCGTTGGCCCGATGGCAGGACCAGACGACGATCACCTGCAGCGGATGCGAGTGGAATACGGATCGGCGGAGCGCGACGCTAGCTCTGATCTGGACGCTTCCTGGCTCGACGGCGGTTGGCTTGCGTTGTTGCGGACGTGGATTGATGATGCCGAACGTTTCGGCGTCTCCGAGCCCAACGCGATGGTGCTGGCAACCGCCGCGGACGGCAAGCCGATGAGCCGATCGGTGTTGTGCAAAAGCGTCGATGAGACCGGAATCACCTTTTTCACCAACTATGACTCGGCCAAAGGTATCGAGCTGGCGGCGACGCCGTATGCGTCGGCGACGTTCCCCTGGTACCTACTCGGGCGCCAGGTCCACATTCGGGGCGCGGTGACCAAGGTCGACCCGCAGGTCACGGAGGACTACTGGTCCAAGCGGCCGCGCGGCTCGCAGCTGGGTGCGTGGGCGTCGCACCAGTCGCAGCCGATCGCCTCACGCGCGGCGCTGATCGATCAGCTGGCCGAGGTGACCGCCCGCTTCGCCGACTTCGAGCGGGTCCCGGTGCCGCCCGGCTGGGGCGGGTATCTGCTCGCGCCCGAGGTGGTGGAATTCTGGCAGGGGCGGGAAAACCGGCTGCATAACCGCATTCGGGTCGTCGGCGGTCACGTCGAGCGCCTGCAGCCCTGATCACACGCCTGTGCGGCCTCACACCGCACGATAAGCGCGGGTTCACCTGGAGGAAAGCCGCGAGCTCAGCAGACCCGACCCCGGGCAGGCACGTCCTCGCGATAACGACTACCTTCAGCTGTACGCACCTAGTCAGGCGCAGCCATACCAGCCAGAGCGCAAAGGGGTTCTCGTGGCCGACACCGACGACACCGCATCTCTGAAGTACCCGGGCGGCGAGATCGATCTGAAGATCGTCAACGCCACCGAAGGAGCTGACGGTATTGCTCTCGGCCCGCTGTTGTCGAAGACCGGCTATACGACCTTCGACAACGGCTTCGTCAACACTTCCGCGTGCAAGAGCTCCATCACGTATATCGATGGCGACGCGGGCATCCTGCGCTACCGCGGTATCCCGATCGATCAGCTCGCCGAGAAGTCGACCTTCATCGAGGTGAGCTACCTACTGATCTACGGCGAGCTGCCCAGCACCGACCAGCTGGCCGACTTCACCAAGCGGATCCAGCTGCACACGATGCTGCATGAGGACCTGAAGCGATTCTTCGACGGCTTCCCGCGCAACGCCCACCCGATGCCGGTGCTGTCCAGCGCGGTCAACGCGCTCTCGGCGTATTACCCCGATTCGCTTGACCCGACCGACACCGAGCAGGTCGAGTTGTCGACGATCCGGTTGCTGGCCAAGCTGCCGACGATCGCGGCCTACGCCTACAAGAAGTCCGTCGGTCAGCCGTTCCTCTACCCGGACAACTCACTGTCGCTGGTGGAGAACTTCCTGCGGATGACGTTCGGACTGCCCGCCGAGCCCTACGAGGCCGACCCCGAGGTGGTGCGGGCGCTGGACATGTTGCTTATCCTGCACGCCGACCACGAGCAGAACTGCTCGACATCGACGGTACGGCTGGTGGGATCGTCGCAGGCCAACCTGTTCACCTCGATCTCCGGCGGCATCAACGCGCTGTGGGGCCCGCTGCACGGTGGTGCCAACCAGGCGGTGCTCGAGATGCTCGAGCAGATCCGCGAAAGTGGCGACGACGTCAGTGAATTCGTCCGCAAGGTGAAAGACCGCGAAGAGGGCGTCAAGCTGATGGGCTTCGGTCACCGGGTCTACAAGAACTACGACCCGCGGGCCCGGATCGTCAAGGAACAGGCCGACAAGATCCTGGCCAAGCTCGGTGGTGACCCGCTGCTGGACATCGCCAAGCAGCTCGAAGAGGCCGCGCTGACCGACGACTACTTCATCGAGCGCAAGCTGTACCCGAACGTCGACTTTTATACCGGGCTGATCTACCGGGCACTCGGGTTCCCGGTGCGGATGTTCACCGTGCTGTTCGCGTTGGGCAGGCTGCCCGGTTGGGTCGCGCACTGGCGTGAGATGCACGACGAGGGCGACAGCAAGATCGGCCGTCCGCGTCAGATCTACACCGGCTACACCGAACGCGACTACGTCGGAATCGACACCCGGTAAAACCCGCGGGCGTTAGCTTCGCATCGAGGCCAGCACCGCCATCGCGGCGTTGTGGCCGCCGATGCCCGACACGGCTCCGCCGCGGCGAGCGCCAGAGCCGCACAACATGATTCGTGCGTGTGCCGTGGCTACGCCCCATTGACGGGCCGGGGTGTCGAGCGGGTCGTCGTCGGCGGCGAACGGCCAGGATAACGCGCCGTGAAAGATGTTTCCCGCGGTCATCCCCAGGGTGCGCTGCAAGTCCAGGGTGGTCGTCGTCTCGATGCATGGCCGACCCCGGGCGTCGCTCATCAGCACATCCTGAATCGGTTCGGCCAGAACGGAATTCAGTGATGCCAGCACCGACTCGGTTAGCTGATCGCGGGAGATTGGGGGGTCGCTGCCGTCCAGCAACGAGTGCGGTGTGTGCAAGCCGAACACCGTCATCGTCGCCGCGCCCGAGTCGCGTAGCCCGGCCGACAAGATGCTGGGGTCGGTCAACGAATGGCAATACGCCTCGCACGGCAACAGATCCGGTAACCGCCCGGCGGCAGCCTGTGCGTAGGCCGTATCCAGTTGGCTCCACGTCTCGTTGACGTGGAACGTCCCGGCAAACGCTTGTTCGGGAGTAACGCTGTTGTCGCGCAACCGGGGCAGTCGTTGCAGCACCATGTTCACCTTCACCTGCGCCCCGGGGGCCACCGGCGCCGGCGGTTCACCGAGCAGTTCGGCCAATACCGCCGGTGTGACGCCGGCCAGAACGAACCGGCCCTGAACATGGTGTTCTTCGCCGTGGTGGCGGTAGCTCACCCGACCGTCCGGTTCCACCTCGTAAACCTCTGCGTCAGTGGTTATTTCGGCGCCAAGGCGGACAGCGGCGGCGGCCAGGGCCGAGGTGACCGAGCCCATCCCGCCGATCGGGACGTCCCAATCCCCGCCGAGCACGTGATACAGGAAGCAGATGTTTTGGCGCAGCGACGGGTCGTCGAGACGGGCGAAGGTGCCGATCAGCGCGTCGGTGGCGATCACCCCGCGGACCAGGTCGTCGCGCACCGCATCGGCGATGGCCCGCCCGATCGGTTCTTCGACGATGGCCCGCCACGCGGCGGCGGCCTCGGGGTCGCCGCCGTCCAGAACATGGCGGTGCGCCTGCTCGCGGGTGCGCAGCGGTTCCAGCAGGGTCGGCCAGAGCCGGTCGGTCACCAGTCGGCAGCGCCGGTAGAACGCGGCGAAACCGGGCTCATCGTCGGCGGCGCCGACCGAGCCGAATGAATCGTGCCCGCCGTGCGACCCGATCAGCAGTCCGCGGCGCCCGCCCGGTTGCGGGGTGTACGACGAAAATTGCCGCCGGGCCAACCGCACTTCGGCGCCCAAGTCCTCGACGATGTGCGATGGCAACAAGCTGACCAGATACGAGTACCGCGACAGCCGGACGTCGACCCCGTCGAAGGCCTGCGCCGAGACGGCCGCCCCACCGATGTGCCCCAGCCGCTCCAATAGCCGCACCCGGAGGCCGGCCCGGGCCAGGTAGCCCGCTGCCACCAGGCCGTTGTGGCCCCCGCCCACGACGACTACGTCACAAACGGGCGCGTCATCGACGGACATCTCTAGCCGAGATAGCCCTCGACCTGGTCGGGGGGGCGCACCGCGGCCTCGCGCGGATCGCCACCGGTTTCCCGCAGCGCGCGCCGCTGACGCAGCAGGTCCCAGCACTGGTCGAGTTCGACCTCGACCCGGCGCAGCCGGTCGTGCTCCTCGGACTCGC
Source organism: Mycobacterium sp. Dal123C01 (assembly GCF_052566995.1). Lineage (NCBI taxonomy): Bacteria > Bacillati > Actinomycetota > Actinomycetes > Mycobacteriales > Mycobacteriaceae > Mycobacterium > Mycobacterium sp. Dal123C01. The sequence continues at coordinate 2,240,894 of NZ_CP199580.1, forward strand.
TGATGTCGCGGTGCTGCAGCTGTGCCCGTAGGTCTTTCTCCTCGGCAACCAGGTTGCGAATGTGCACCAGGGTCTCGCTGTCGGTCGGTTTCCTGCCATCGCCCATTGCTCTAGTGTGCCCGACGCAGGCGGTGTTGCAGGGCCGAGTCGGTAGGCTGCATATCGCCCGCAGGACGCACGCGTCCCGGCAAGTGCATCGAGGAGGGGTCAGTCTTGGGCTTACGGGCGCGTTTCGGCCACGCGGCCGTGACCGCCGACGCGCGGCGGGCCTCGATTTCCCACCGGCGCTCGCTGGGCCTTCCGTGGCTGATTGGCTTGGTGGTTATTCCGCTACTGATCGCGGCAATCGGCCATGGCGCATTCGAGCGGCCCCGGCCGGCCGGGGCACCGCCGGCGGCCGCATCATCGAGTAAGGCCGGTAAGCCGCCGTTGTCCTTGGCGCCGCTTTCAATTGCCCGCAACGGCAATGACATAACCCTCACCGGTGATTTTCCCGATGATTCCGCAAAAGCCGTGCTGACGAAGGTGCTGAAAAACGCACTGCCTGCCGGCGTCAACATCGTCGACCAAATCCTGCTCAACCCGAATGTCGACGCCCTCGATTTCTCAAACGCCGGATCGGTTTTCAAGAACAGCGCGTCGATTACCGACTTCAATCTCACGGTCAACGGGGACAGCATCACCCTGACCGGAACTGCCGCGTCGCAAGATCAGAAGAACACGATCGAGCGGGAAGCCGCACACACCTGGTCGAATCTGAATGTCGTTGACCAGCTTGCGGTTGCCGGCTCGGCTCCACCGTCGGCACCTCCGGCACCTGCAGCCCCGTGCGGCGATCTGCAAACGGCCGTCAATACCGCGACCGGCGGGCCGATCACCTTCGGAAACGACGGATTCAGCCTGACCCCGGCCGATGATCAGATTCTGACTCAGGTGGCGGCCAAGCTGAAGGCGTGCCCGAACGCGCACGCGACGATCAACGGCTACACCGACGATTCCGGCACCCAGGCGGTCAATGTCCCGCTGAGCAACAACCGCGCCCAAACGGTCGCCGATTTCCTTGTCGCCCAAGGTGTTACCGGCGATCGCCTGACCGTTAGGGGCCTCGGTTCGATCAACCCGGTCGCCACGAACGACACCCCCGATGGCCGAGCCAAGAATCGCCGCGTCGAAATCGTGGTCAGCTAAGGAGGATCGGCATGGATTTCGTGATCCAATGGTTGTGGTATCTGCTGGCCTTCGTGGCGGGATCGGCAGTCGCGTGGGTGATCGCGGCGTTGATAGGTGCGCGACGATGAATCACGTGCACTGGTGGCTATTCGGCTTGTCCTTTGCGATGGGGTTGGTGCTGACGCTCGCGCTCTTGAGGCGACCCGTCAAACACGAAGTGCCACTGGACGTTCCGGTCGATAACTCGCTGATACCGGACCCTCCGACGACAAGGATTGTGTCCGAATCGCCGACCACGCAGATCCCCACGGATGTCGAGTCGCGGACGACAAAGATTCCGATCACGAAAAGCGTTCCACAAGAGCAGGTTCCGGCTGCTCAGGAATCGCCGACGAAGAAGATCCCGGTGGCGCCGCCAGCGCCCTACGGACCCGGCTCCGCACAATCCGCCCCCGATGGCCGCGGCCCGGCGGGATGGTTGGTCAAGGCGCGTTCGGATACCCGCCTTTACTACGTCCCGGACAACCCCACGTACGACCCAATGGTTGCCCAGGTCTGGTTCAAGGACGAAGACTCCGCTTTGCGGGCCGGCTTCACGCCGCGGCACCACAACTCGCGGAAATGACCACGAGGGTCGGGCTTTAACTGGGGGCGGGCAGACGCAGCAGGAGCCGCGCGCCGCCCAGCGGGCTGTCTTCCAGCGAAGCCGTCCCGCCGTGCAGGTGGGCCTGCTGGGCGACCAGGGCCAGCCCGAGACCCGACCCCGAGTGCGAGGCCGTCGACCCGCGGGCGAACCGTTGGAAAACCACTTGGCGCTCGCTTTCGGGCAGCCCGCTGCCGTTGTCGTCGACGGCGATCTCCACTCCGGCGCGCGAGCTGACCGCCAACAACTGGACGCGGGTGGCGCCGCCATGCTTGACGGCGTTGGCGATCGCATTGTCGACGGCGAGACGCAATCCGGCCGGCATCCCAACGATGATGCAGGTGGGTGACGGCACCAGGGATACATCGAGGTCGGGGTAGACGCGGGTGGCGTCGTGGGCGGCGCGGTCCAGCAGGTCGGTGATGTCGACCGGCACGTGATCGTCCGAAGTCGACAGTTCGCCCTGCGCCAACCGCTCGAGCGCACTCAGGGTTGTCTCGATCCGGGACTGGGTGCGGATGACGTCGCTGATCACCTCTTTGCGCTGGTCGTCGGGCATGTCCAGGGTCGACAACACCTCGAGGTTGGTGCGCATCGCGGTCAGCGGAGTGCGCAGTTCGTGGGAGGACACGGCAGCGAAATCACGCGCCGAGGTCAGGGCCTCCTTGGTGCGGTTCTGCTCGTTCCAGATGCGTTGCAGCATGCCGCGCATGGCCTCGGCGATCTCGACGGCCTCGGTGGCGCCGTGCACTTCGACCCGTGGTGCCTCGTCGCCCGCGTCGATCAGCCGGGTTTGCTGCGCAAGCTGTTTGAACGGACGCACCGCGAACGAGGCCAGCAGCCACGCAAACACCATCGACGCGAAGATGGCAAAACCGCAGATCAACAGCACCCTGCGATGCAGGTTGTTGGTCTCGGCGAGGGTGGCGTCATACGTCGCGCCAACGGCCAGCGATCTCGGCCCGGGCCCAGGGATCTCCACCGTGCGCACTCGATAGCGCACCCCATGGACGAAGGCATCGGCGTAGTCGCCGTTGAGCTTGGGCAGCGTGACGTCGGAATTCGACTCGACCACTTGGCCGAGGCGCACAGTGATGATCGCGTCCCGGTCGCTGGGTGAGCGCGGGATTTCAGCCAGCCCGCGGCCAACGAACGGGATCGCGAAACCCGCTGCCTCATCGAGCCGGCGGTCCAGCCGTTCCTTGCGGTCGTTGGTGATCCCGACCCAGACGACGGTGCCGACGATGAGTACTGGAATCGCGGCGCCGATGGCTGTCGCGAGCACCACCCGGGTCCGCAACGAGGGCGTTCGGGCCAAGATCCGCGATAGGAATTTCATGGCGATCGCTATCTAGTGCATCGCTACTGCATCCGCAGCACGAACCCAACTCCGCGGACGGTGTGCAGCAACCTCGGGCCGCCGTTGGCCTCCAGCTTGCGGCGCAAGTACCCGATGAACACGTCGACGACGTTGGTGTCGGCGGCGAAGTCATAGCCCCACACCAGCTCCAACAGCTGTGCGCGGGACAGCACCGCGGTCTTGTGCTCGGCCAGCACGGCCAGCAGGTCGAACTCACGCTTGGTCAGGTCGACGTCGACGCCGTTGACCCGGGCCCGCCGGCCGGGGATGTCCACTTCCAGCGGCCCCACCGTGATGGTTTCCGACGACGACGACGCGGTGGCCCCGCGGCGGCGCAGCAGCGCCTTGACCCGCGCGACCAGTTCGGCCAGCACGAACGGTTTGACCAGGTAGTCGTCGGCACCGGCCTCCAGGCCGGCCACGCGGTCGTCGACCGAGCTGCGGGCGGACAGCACGCAGACCGGAACGTCGTTGTCCATGGCGCGCAGGGCGGTGACGACGCTGACGCCGTCCAGCACGGGCATGTTGATATCCAGCACGATCGCGTCCGGTCGGGTCTCGGTGGCGCTGCGCAAGGCCTCGGCCCCGTCGACGGCGGTGGAGACTTCGAAGCCGGATAGCCGCAGGCCGCGTTCCAGCGAGGCGAGCACATCGGCGTCGTCGTCAACGACCAAGACGCGAGGTGCGGTCGTCCCGCCAGTGTCCATGCCGACCATCTTGCAGGATTGTTGCCCGCGATGGGTCACAGGGGAGGGGTCGGATGCCTAAATGGTTACGCTTTCGAGTCTCCGCCGCGACTGGCCGCCGATGACACCATGCCATGATCGAATCCAGGTGGCAGGCCGAGACATTCGGGGTCTTGGTCAGCGTTGTCGTTGCGGCCCTTCGATTTCGGTGCCACTGGCCGCAAAGGAACTTGAGAGACGGAATCGTTGTGACTGAGGCCATGGGCCCGCCGGATATATCTGTGCTTCGCTCATCGTCTGCGATCGCCACTGCGCCTAAACGCCCGGGGGCGGTGTCGGACCTGAAGCGGCTGCTTCCCTACCTGGTTCCCCACCGCGCGCGCTGGATCGTCATCGTGTTGGTTGCGATCACCAGTCTCGTTGCCACGGTGGGCATCCCGATCATGACCAGAGCCGTTATCGACGGGCCGGTGCGCCACCACGACCCGAGCGGTTTGTGGGTGCTGGGCATCGCGGCAACGACTCTCGGGCTGGGCGACGCGGTGATGTTGTTCATCCGCCGCTGGTTCACCGCGCATGCCACGATGGGCGTCGAGACGGATATCCGCCGGGACCTGCACGCCCGCCTGCAGACGCTGCCGATGTCGTTTCACCATCGATGGCAAACCGGCCAATTGGTATCGCGGATTATGAGCGATTTGTCCACTATCCGCGATTTGATGTCGTTCGGAGCGGTGTTCATGCTGCTCAACGTCCTGCAAATCACCGCGGTGACAGTGTGCCTGCTGGTGATGTACTGGCCGTTGGGCCTCGTCGTGCTGGGGTCGATCGTGCCGATCATGGCCACCGTGCTGCACTATCAGGGGGAGTTCACCCGTCTGTCGCGGCAGGCCCAAGACCAATCCGGCCACCTCGCAACGCATGTCGAGGAGTCGGCGCTGGGTCGCGGGGTAGTCCTGGCATTCGGCCGCGAGGACCACGTATTCGAGCGGTTCGACGCGCAAGCCAGCAGGATGTACGAGATCGGGCGCGCCAAGGTGTCGGTGGCGGCGAAATTTTGGACCTTGCTCGAGGTGATTCCCAATGTGGCCCTCGTGGTGCTGCTGGGTTTCGGTGCGTACGCGGCGGGCCACGGTCTGGTCACGATCGGCACGCTGGCTGCCTTCATCACCATGACGCTGTCGCTGGTCTGGCCGGTCGCCTCGATGGGCTTTCTCCTCTCAATGACCCAGGAGGCGATGACGGCGGCGAACCGGATCGCCGAAATCTTCGATGCACCCTGCGAGATCACCGACGGGCCCAACCCGGAACCGGTCGGGGCCGGGCGCCTCGAGCTGCGCGATGTGGGCTTTCGGGTACCGGACTCGGCAGGAGGCGACAAGTGGTTGCTCCGCCACGTCACGTTGGCCGTCGAGGCGGGCGAGACGGTAGCCCTCGTCGGCGCCACCGGTGCAGGGAAATCCCTTCTCACAGCGATGTTTTCCCGAATCTATGAGGCATCGGAGGGGCAAATTCTCCTGGACGGCCAGGATATCCGGGACATGTCGCTGTCGTCGCTGCGCCGATCGGTATGCACGGCGTTCGAGGACCCGACGGTGTTCTCGATGTCGGTGGCCGAGAACCTACGGCTGGGCCGGCCGGACGCCACCGACGCGGAATTGGCCGTGGCCATCGACATCGCTGCGGCGCGGTTCGTCGACGACCTGCCGTTTGGGCTCGACACCCGCATCGGGGACCAGGGCCTGCGGCTCTCCGGCGGGCAGCGCCAGCGGTTGTGTCTTGCCCGCGCAATCGTCGCGACGCCCAAGCTGCTGGTGATCGACGACGCCCTGTCCGGGCTCGACGCGCTTACCGAGACCGAGATCACCGAGGCGCTGCGGGTGGCGCTCGAGGGGGTCACGGGCATCATCGTCGCGCGCCGGCTGTCCACTCTGCTGCTCGCCGATCGGGTGGCGTTGCTGGGAGACGACGAGGCCGGGCCGACTATCACCCATCTCGGGACGCATGCGGAGCTTTTCGCTCAGGTGCCGCAATACCGCTACCTGTTGACCGCCCATCGTGGACATGACAACGACGTCATCGACTGTACAACAACGGATTTCGCAATGAAGATGACGGAGCATCGATGACCACGCTGGACACCAGGCCCATTCTGGTCGGCAATGACGAAGCAGCCCCCAACTCTCCCGATCCGGCCATCGAGGAGACCCAGACCCGCGGGCGGGACGCGAGGGCCCTGCTGGGTTCGCTGCTGCGGCCGCACGCGCTGACCCTCGGGCTGATCCTGGGGGTCGCGCTATTGGAAAACGCTGCGCGGCTTTCGGTTCCAATGCTGGTCCGGGGCGGCATCGACCACGGAATTCCGGCGGTCACGCACGGCGGCTCGGCACGCGGACTGGTGCTCATCGTTGGTGCGCTGTGCGGTGTGGTGGTGGTGCACGGCATCAGCCGCTGGTTTTTCCTGAACCGCGCCGGGCGACTCCGCCAGAAAGTGTTGCTGGACCTACGCCGTCGGGTGTTCCGGCACTTCCAGCGGCTCGACATCGCCTTTCACGAGCGCTACACCACCGGCCGAGTCGTGACCCGGCTGACCAACGACGTCGAAGCCGTCGACGACATGTTGTTCGCCGGCTTCGACTGCTTGATCACCGCCGCGCTCACACCACTGGGAGTAGCGATCCTGCTGCTCATCCTGGACTGGCGGCTGGGACTGATGTGCCTGGCGGTTTTCCCGATCCTGCTGGTCCTGGGCGTATGGTTCCGCCTCCAATCGGCGAGAACTTACCGCGAGGTGCGAGAGAGCACCGCGCTGGTCATCATGCAGTTCATCGAGACGATGGCGGGCATCAAGGCCCTACAGGCCTACCGCAGTGAGCCGCGGACCCAGCGCGTCTTCGAGGACATCGCTGACCAGTACCGGGCGATCCTGGTCAAGTCCTTGAAGCTGATGGCCGTCTTCACCCCCGGGGTGAAGGTGATCGGCAACCTCACCACCGGAGTGGTGATTCTTTACGGTGGCAGCCGGGTGCTCAATGGCGATATGACGATCGGCACCTTCGCTGCCTTTCTGCTCTACCTGCGGATGTTTTTCGAGCCGCTGCACGAGATCACCCATTTCTTCAATGCATTTCAGGCCGCGACGTCAGCGCTGGAGAAGTTGGCCGCTGCCCTCAACAGACGCACGGCGATCGCGGAACCCGAGATGCCTTTGGCGCGTTCGGGTGAGGCATGCGCAACCGACTTTGCCGCTGGCACAGTCATCTTCGATGACGTGCATTTCAGCTACGTGCCGGGCCAGCCGGTGCTCTCCGGGCTGTCGGTGACGGTGCCCGCCGGTCAGACGGTGGCGCTGGTGGGACGCAGCGGCACCGGTAAGTCCACCATCGCCAAACTGCTGGCCAGGTTCTACGACCCGACCTCGGGATCGATCACCTTGGACGGTGTCGATCTTCGCGATCTCGCGCACGCCGATCTGCGCCGCAATGTGGTGCTGGCCGCACAGGAAAGCTTCCTGTTCACCGGCACGATCGCCGACAACATCCGGTTTGGCCGCCCCGATGCCACCGACACCGAGGTCAGGGATGCGGCCGCCGCGATCGGCGCCGACCTTTTCATTGCCGCTCTTCCCATGGGGTACCAGACCGAGGTCAGCAACGGCGGGGTCCAGCTGTCGGCGGGTCAGCGTCAGCTCATTGCCCTGGCCCGCGCATTCCTGGCCGACTCGGCGGTGCTGATCGTGGACGAGGCGACGTCGGCGCTGGACGTCCCCGGCGAACGCATGGTGCAACACGCGCTGGAGACCGTGCTCGCCGACCGCACCGCCCTGATCATCGCCCACCGGTTGGATGTGGTCGAAAACGTCGATCGGGTGCTGGTGCTGGGCGAGCAGGGCCACATCGTCGCCGACGGCACGCCCGCCGAGCTGATTCACAGCGGCGAACGAACTCACCGTCGCTGTTCGGGATGCGGTGGCAGATCAGCGGTACCGCAGGCCGCTCAACTGCAACGCCAGCTGCCGTCGCACAGCGGGAACCTGCGCAGCCAGGCGCATTCCCGCGTTACGGACCGGGCGTAAGGAGCGCGGCAGCGTCGAGATCCGGGTCAGTCGGCCGGTCAGTCTGAGTACCTGCTCGGCCCTGCGGTGCTGAACTGTGCAGTAGCGGTCCAATGCCGCATCGGATCCGCCGTGCATAACCTCAGACAGCGCCGCGGCCAGTGAAATCCCGTCGGCAATACCGAGATTCATGCCCTGGCCGCCAGCGGGGCTGTGCACATGGGCGGCGTCGCCGGCTAGCAGTATGCGACCGGCTCGATAGTCGTCGGCAACGCGGTGGTGGATCCGGAACCGGGTCCCCCACAGTAACTCGGTGACCACCGTCCGGCCCGGCCCGAAGCCCCGGGTATCCAGTAGCGACTGGACGAATGCTGCCGACGGCTCCGGTGGTGCCTCCGAAGTCGGCGCGACGATGCGAAAGATGTTGTCCGGCAGCGGGGCCAGCACGTTCAGCCCCTCGTTGGCGTAGAACAGGATGACCTCGTCGCGTGGTGCCTCCCCGGACACCCGAACGTCGGCAAGTACGAAAGATTCCGCGAACTCACCACCGGCAAAACCGATTCCGGCTTGCTCGCGAACCGTGCTGTGCATGCCGTCGGCGCCGACGATGTAGCCGGCCCGAATGCTCTCGCCATCTTCGAAGGTGGCCGTGACACCGTCGGTGTCCTGCATGACGCGGCGCAGCGTCTTAGGCCGGATCACCTCACCGCCCAGTTCGTGCAATCGCTCCAGCAGCAGCCGCTCGGTGTCGGCCTGCGAGAGCATCAGTGTGTACGGATGCTGCGTCGGAAGTCCGCTGAAGTCGACCGGAATCAATACGCGCGGGCCCTCCCGCACGGTGAAGCGCGGTGCGATCAGCCCGGCTTTGACCATTCGCCGCGCCACGTCGAGGTCTTCGAGCACCTCGAGTGTGCGGGCGTTGACCGCGGCCGCGCGGGAGGTGTTCGCGCCTTGGGCAAGCTTGTCGGTCACTACCGTCCGGATCCCGCCGGCGACGAGCGACGCGGCAAGCGTGAGCCCGGTGGGTCCGGCGCCTACGACCAGGACATCGGTGTCGTTCATGGTTTCGGCTCCTCTCGCAGAAGCTTAGGGAACTAGTCAACGCTTGTTGGCATAAGTCCATGCTGGCGCGTCGAGCGCCCGATGTCAACAGTTGTTGGCCTACAGTTGTTGACATGAGGCGATCGTCGGAACAGACCAAGGCGGTGATTCTGGCGGCGGCCCGGGCGCGGTTCGGGTCGGTCGGCTTCCAGGGGGCCACGATCCGGGGGATTGCCGCGGACGCCGGGGTCGATCCGGCGATGGTGATGCGGTACTACGGCAGCAAAGACCAACTGTTCGCGGCCGCCGCGGAGTTCGACCTGAGGTTCCCCGATGTCGCGACGATGGACCGCGCGCAGGTAGGGCCGACGCTGGTCCGGCACTTTCTCGATCGCTGGGAGGACGATGCGTTGGTGATCTTGCTGCGGTCCAGTGCCACCAACGGCGACGCTGCGCAACGGATGCAGGAGATATTCCGAACCCAAATGCAGCCGCTCGCCGCGTGCTTCGTATCTGACGAGGAATCCGGCGCGCGGGCCGGGCTGATCGCGACTCAAATTCTGGGTATGGCGCTGTGCCGCTTCGTGTTACGACTTCCGCCCGTCGTCGAGATGAGCCGTGACGAGATCGTCGAATGGATCGGCCCGACGATTCAGCGCTACCTCGGGCTGCCGGAGGACTGACGGCCTAACTATCTCAGGGCAATCCGATGCCGCGGTAGCGGCCCAGTCGTGCGGTGATGCGCTCGGCGCTGGGTATGTCGCGCAGCGCGTGTACCTCGGCGGCGATGGCGCTGGCTAGTCGCTGGGAGAACTCGATCGGCTCGTCGGCGGCGTCGGGAAGCTCCGGCACGATGGCGTCGACGATCCCGGACCGCAGCAGGTCAGCCGACCGAATACCTTGGGCCGCAGCAAGTTCAGGGGCATGTTCGGTATCGCGGAAGACGATCGCGCTGGCACCCTCGGGTGGCAGCGGGGCCAGCCAGCCGTGCAGCGCGGCCAGCACCCGGTCGGCGGGCAGCATCGAAAGCGCCGGGCCACCGCTGCCCTGGCCCAGCAGCACCGACACCGTCGGGGTATCCAGCGTCACCAGCTCGGCCACGCACTGGGCGATCTGACCGGCCAGCCCGCCCTGTTCTGCTTCGGCCGACAACGCGGGGCCCGCGGTGTCGATCACCAGCACCAACGGCAGCCGCAACTCGGCGGCCAGCGCCATGCCGCGGCGGGCTTCCCGCAACGACGCGGGCCCGACCAGCCCGCCGGTGAGCCGCTGCTGGCCGAGAACCACTGCCGGTTGCCCGGCGAATCGAGCCAGCGCCAACAGGGTGGTCGCCGCCTCGCCGCTGCCGGTACCGGACAACAGCACCCGGTCGGTGGCGCCGTGGCGCAGCAGATGCCCGACACCCGGTCGGTCCGGTCGCCGCGACGCGAGCACCGAATCCCACGCCGGCACATCGGGTATCGATCCGGCGGGCTGCGGGGCGGGTAGCGGCTTGGGTGCATCGGCGATGACCGTCAGGGCGCGATCCACCGTGCGGCGCAGCTCGTCAATGGCGACGACGCCGTCGATCACCCCGTGCCGCTGCAGGTTCTCCGCGGTCTGGACGCCCGCCGGGAACGGTTCGCCGTAGAGCAGCTCGTACACCCGCGGCCCGAGGAAGCCGATCAGCGCGCCCGGCTCGGCGACGGTGACGTGACCCAGCGAGCCCCACGACGCGAAAACACCGCCCGTCGTCGGGTTCCGCAGGTAAACCAGGTAGGGCAGGTGGGCCTGCTTGTGGAGCCTGACGGCCGCGGCGATCTTGACCATCTGCAGAAATGCGACCGTGCCCTCTTGCATGCGGGTACCGCCGGAGCTCGGCGAGGCCAGCAACGGGAGCCGCTCGGCCGTGGCGCGCTGCACGGCGTTGGTGATCCGTTCGGCCGCCGCAACCCCGATCGAGCCGCCGAGGAAGCTGAACTCGCAGACCACGACCGCCACCCGGCGCCCGTGTATTCGCCCCTCGCCGGTCAGCACCGCCTCGTCCAGCCCGGTGGCGGCCCGGGCGTCGGCGAGCTCGCGGGCGTAGGCCTCGCTGATCGGTATGGCCAGCGGCTCGCTGTCCCAGCTCACGAAAGAGCCTTCGTCCAGCACCGCATCCTGCAGTTGGTCGGTCGTGATGCGACTCACGACTCGAGGCTATATAGGCTGGCGCCCATGATCGGTATCACGCAGGTCGAAGCGGTTATGACCATCGAGTTGCAGCGTCCAGAACGCCGCAACGCCCTGAACTCACAACTCGTCGACGAGCTGCGTGAGGCCGTGTTGAAGTCCGGGGACGGGTCGACCCGCGCGATTGTGCTGACCGGCCAGGGCACGGTGTTCTGCGCCGGCGCGGACCTGAGCGGCGACGCCTTCGCCGCCGACTACCCAGACCGGCTCATCGAACTGCACAAGGCCCTGGATGCGGCTCCCATCCCGGTGATCGGCGCCATCAACGGACCCGCCATCGGCGCGGGCCTGCAGCTGGCCATGCAATGCGATCTGAGGGTCGTCGCCCCGGAGGCGTATTTTCAGTTTCCTACGTCGAAATACGGCCTCGCCCTGGATAACTGGAGCATCCGGCGGCTCTCGTCGCTGGTCGGTCACGGCCGGGCCCGGGCGATGCTGCTGACCGCGGAGAAGTTGACCGCCGAGACGGCGCTGCAGACCGGAATGGCCAACCGGATCGGGACGCTGGAAGACGCCCAGGCCTGGGCCGCCGAGACCACCGGGCTGGCGCCGCTGGCGATCCAGCACGCCAAGCGGGTACTCAACGACGACGCTCTCGAGGAGGCGGATCCGGTGCATAAGGAGCTCTTCGATAAGGCCTGGGGCAGCCAGGACGTCATCGAAGCGCAAGTCGCCCGGATAGAGAAGCGACCGCCGAAGTTCCAGGGGGCCTGACAGTCATGGTGCGCGCAGCATTCCGCCTAGCCGCCGGCACGGTCACGCTGGCCGCTGGAGGGTGGATGTTGCGCGCGCTGCACGGCGCGCCGTCCGCTCTCGGTGCCGACCCGACCTCGATTCGGGCGGTGGCAGAGCGGTCGCCGAACTACCGTGACGGCGTCTTCGTCAACCTCGACCCGGCGTCGATCTTCAATGTGGACCGTGCGCAACTGGGGCAGATCGCGGCGGAGTTTTTGGGTGGGCGCGGCAAGAGCCGACCACCTGCGCCGATTCCGTTGGCCGCACCGGGGACTTTCGAAGGCGACGCCAGCCCACTGGCCGTGAGCTGGTTCGGCCACTCGACGGCGCTGTTGGAGGTCGACGGCTACCGGGTGCTCACCGATCCGGTCTGGAGCGACCGCTGCTCGCCGTCAGACGTGGTGGGCCCGGAGCGGCTGCATCCGCCCCCGGTGCAACTCGAAGCACTGCCCGCCGTCGACGCCGTGGTGATCAGCCATGACCACTACGACCATCTCGACATCGACACCATCGTCGCGCTGGCCCACACCCAGCGGGCCCCGTTCTTCGTCCCACTCGGAGTGGGTGCTCACCTTCGCGCATGGGGCGTACCCGAGCACCGCATCGTCGAACTCGACTGGCACGAGAGCGGTCACGTCGACGAGCTCACCCTGACTTGCCTGCCGGCACGGCACTTTTCGGGGCGCTTCCTGGACCGCAACACCACGTTGTGGGCATCCTGGGGAATCATCGGCCCGAGTCACCGCGCGTATTTCGGCGGCGACACCGGCTACACCAAGAGCTTCGAGCAGATCGGCGCCGACCACGGACCGTTCGATCTGACCCTGCTACCCATCGGTGCCTACAACTCGATCGCCTCGGACGTTCACATGAACCCCGAGGAGGCCGTCCAGGCCCACCTGCAAGTCACGGCGCCCGGGTCGGGACTGCTGGTGCCCATCCACTGGGGCACCTTCCGGCTGGCCCCACATCCGTGGGCCGAGCCGGTCGAGCGACTGCTCGCGGCCGCGGAAGCCGCTGAAGTCAAGGTGGCGATACCCGCGCCGGGTCAACGTATTGATCCGTCGAAGCCCTTGAGATTCAACCCGTGGTGGCGGCCCTGATTCGCTGCGGCGAGACTAAAGTCTGCGGGCATGACGAGACGCGCGGCCCTTGCCGCTGCCGTGGTGGTTTTGCTGGCGTTGGTCGGATGCGGATCTGGGCAACCCGTCTCGAGCCCACCCTCCGCGTTGTCTGAGGCACCGCCCAACGAAGTGTCGGGTCTGGACATTCCGCCCGGCCGCATCGACCTTGCCATTGCGAAGGTCGACGGCCTGGTCAACGACCTGATGCGGACCACGGGTGTCCCGGGCATGTCCGTGGCCGTCGTCCGGGGTGGAAAGACCGTGTACGCCAAAGGTTTCGGCGTGAAGGATGCGAGCAAGGGCAACGGTCAAGACAACAAGGTCGACGCTGACACCGTCTTCCAGCTGGCTTCGGTGTCGAAATCGGTGGGCGCGACCGTGGTGGCGCACGAAGTGACCAACAACGTTGTCACCTGGGACACGCCGGTGGTGGCCAAGCTGCCGTGGTTCACGCTGTCGGATCCCTACGTCACCGGCCATCTGACCATCGCCGACCTGTACTCGCACCGCTCCGGGCTGCCCGATCACGCCGGCGACAAGCTGGAGGATCTCGGGTACGACCGCCGGCAGGTTCTGGAGCGGCTGAAGTACCTGCCGCTGGCGCCTTTTCGAAGCAGCTACGCCTACACCAACTTTGGCTTGACCGCGGCCGCCGAGGCGGTGGCGGCCGCCGCGGGTAAATCGTGGGAGGACCTGTCGGACGAGGTGCTCTACCGCCCGCTCGGGATGGCGTCGACGAGTTCGAAGTACGCCGATTACCTGGCCAGGCCCAATCACGCGGTGGATCACGTCAAAGTGGCAGACAAGTGGGAGCCGCGCTTCCAGCGCGATCCGGATCCGCAGACACCCGCGGGCGGGGTGAGTTCGTCGCTCAATGACATGGCGCGCTGGCTGACGATGGTGATGGCGAACGGAACGTACAACGGTCAGCAGATCACCTCGCCCGAGGCCCTGCTACCCGCGATCACCCCGCAGGTCATCTCGATCGCTGCGACCTCGCCAAAAGCCCGGGCCAGCACCTATGGTCGTGGGTTCAACGCCTCGGTGACCTCTTCGGGGCGCACCGTGTACAGCCACTCTGGGGCATTCTCGTCGGGTGCGGCGACGAACTTTGTCGTGATGCCCTCCGAGGACGTCGGCATCATCGCGCTGACCAACGGTGCCCCCTACGGCATTCCGGAAACTCTGACCGCGCAATTCATGGATCTGGTGCAGTACGCGCAGATTCGCGAGGACTGGGCGGCGCTGTACAACCATGTGATCGCCCCGATGAACAACCCGGAGGGCTCGCTGGTCGGCAAGCAGCCGCCCGCGAACCCGGCACCGGCCCGACCGCTCACCGACTACCTGGGCGTCTACGCCAGCGACTACTGGGGGCCGGCGGTGGTGACCCAGAACAACGGGCAACTCGAGCTCGCACTGGGTCCGAAGAATCAGGCGTATCCCCTCGCGCACTGGGACGGCGACACCTTCACTTTCTCGATCATCGACGAAAATGCGCCTCCTGGAACGATTTCCAAGGTGACCTTCGCCGGGGACACGCTGAACGTGGAGTACTACGACACCGACAAGTTGGGAACGTTCACCCGATGAACAGCGGGCTAACCGACGCCGAGGTGGCGCAGCGGGTAGCCGACGGGAACAGCAACGCGGTTCCGGCACGCGCCGCCCGCAGCATCGCGGACATCGTGCGCGCCAACGTTTTCACCCGGATCAATGCGATCTTGGGCGTGCTGCTGGTGATCGTGCTGGCGACCGGTTCGGTCATCAACGGGCTGTTCGGCCTGCTCATCATCGCCAACAGCGTCATCGGGATGGTCCAGGAGATTCGGGCCAAGCAGACGCTCGACAGATTAGCGATCGTCGGGCAGGCGAAACCTTTGGTGCGCAGGCAATCCGGGACTCGGACGCTGCTGCCTAGCGAGGTGGTGCTCGACGATGTCATCGAGCTCGGGCCCGGGGACCAGATTGTCGTCGATGGCGAGGTACTCGAGGCGCAGAACCTGGAGGTCGACGAATCGCTGCTGACCGGGGAGGCGGATCCGATCGGCAAGGATGTCAGCGACGCGGTCATGTCCGGCAGTTTCGTCGTCGCCGGCACCGGTGCCTATCGCGCCACCAAGGTCGGCCCGGCCGCTTACGCCGCCAAGCTCGCCGAGGAGGCCAGCAAGTTCACGCTGGTGAAATCCGAACTGCGCAATGGTATTAACCGGATCCTGCAGTTCATCACCTATCTTTTGGTGCCGGCCGGCCTGCTGACGATCTACACGCAGTTGTTCACCACGCATGTGGGGTGGCGGGAGTCCGTGCTGCGCACGGTGGGCGCGCTGGTGCCGATGGTGCCCGAAGGCCTGGTGCTGATGACGTCGATCGCGTTCGCGGTCGGCGTCATCAGGCTCGGGCAGCGTCGCTGCCTGGTCCAGGAGTTGCCCGCGATCGAGGGATTGGCCCGCGTCGACGTCGTGTGCGCCGACAAGACGGGCACGCTGACCGAAAGTGGTATGCGGATCTCCGATGTCGTCGAACTTGCCGGTCAACAGTCAGCGGCCGTTCCGGATGCGCTGGCAGCGCTGGCTGTGGCCGATGCCCGTCCCAATGCCAGCATGCGGGCGATCGCCGAGACCTATGACCAGCCGCCGGACTGGATCGCCACGGCGACAGCGCCTTTCAAGTCCGCCACCAAGTGGAGCGGCGTGTCCTACTCCGACCACGGCAACTGGGTGATCGGCGCGCCCGATGTGCTGCTCGACCCGGCTTCGGCGGCCGCCGCGCAAGCCGAACAGATCGGAGCGCGCGGGTTGCGGGTACTGCTGCTCGGCGCAGCCGACATCGCCGTGGACGATCCGAGCGCACCGGGTCGCGTTACGCCGGTCGCGCTGGTGGTGCTGGAGCAGAAGGTGCGCCCGGACGCTCGCGAAACATTGGAGTACTTTGCCGCCCAAGATGTTTCGGTGAAGGTGATCTCCGGTGACAATGCCGTATCGGTCGGTGCTGTTGCGGCCCAGCTCGGGCTGCATGGCGAGGCGATGGACGCGCGCCAATTACCCAGGGAAACAGGGGAATTGGCCGACACCCTGGACGCCTACACCACCTTCGGTCGGGTGCGGCCCGATCAGAAACGCGCCATCGTGCATGCGCTGCAAGCGCACGGGCACACCGTCGCGATGACCGGCGACGGCGTCAACGACGTGCTGGCACTCAAGGATGCGGACATCGGCGTGGCGATGGGCGCCGGCAGCCCGGCATCGCGCGCGGTGGCGCAGATCGTGTTGCTGGACAACAAGTTTGCAACGCTGCCCTACGTCGTCGGCGAGGGTCGGCGGGTGATCGGCAACATCGAACGAGTCGCCAACCTGTTTCTGACGAAGACGGTGTACTCGGTGCTGCTCGCGCTGTTCGTAGGCATCGAATGCCTGTTGTCCAATACGCTCAAGGCGGATCCGCTGCTCTACCCGTTTCAGCCGATCCACGTCACCATCGCCGCCTGGTTCACCATCGGCATCCCGTCGTTCATCCTGTCGCTGGCGCCCAATAACGAGCGCGCCTATCCCGGCTTCATCCGCCGCGTCCTGACCTCGGCACTGCCGTCCGGGTTGACGGTCGGCACCGCGACCTTCGTTTCCTACCTGGTGGCCTACCGGGGCCGACATGCCACTTTGGCCGAACAGGAGCAAGCGTCGACCGCCGCGCTGATCACCCTGCTGGTAACCGCGCTGTGGGTGCTGGCGGTGGTGGCGCGTCCCTACCAGTGGTGGCGGGTCGCACTGGTGACAGCCTGCGGACTGGCCTATGTCGCGATCTTCAGCATCCCGCTGGCGCAGAAGAAGTTTCTGCTCGACCCGTCGAATCTGGCGGTCACATCGACTGCCCTGGGGATCGGGGTGCTGGGCGCCGCCGCGATCGAGGCGACGTGGTGGATCCGGGCCAGGATGCTCGGGATCGAGCCGCGGTTGTGGCGGGCGCCGGCCGACTAGGGCGATGAGGGCGGTCCAGACACCGGCAAGTAGGGTTCTACCAGCAAAGAAGGATCCCCGGCGGCCCTGGGGATCCGCGGGGAAGGGACAGCGCATGGGATTCCTGGACAAGGCAAAGGACCTGTTGGCGCAGAACGCCGACAAGGTCGAGACGGCGATCGACAAGGCCGGCGAGTTCGTTGACGACAAGACCCAGGGCAAGTACTCCGACACCATCCACAAGGTGCAGGAAGAGGCCAAGAAGGCCACCGGCCCCGGGGCCACGGGCGACCAGCCGAACTGAGCGCATGGCGAAACTCTCCGGATCCATCGACGTACCGCTGCCGCCGGCGGAGGCCTGGAAGCACGCCTCCGACCTGTCCCGTTTCAAGGACTGGCTGAGTATTCACCGGGTGTGGCGCAGCAAGTTGCCCGACGACCTGCAAAAGGGCACGGTCATCGAATCGATCGTCGAGGTCAAGGGCATGCTCAACCGGATCAAATGGACGATTGTGCATTACAAGCCGCCGGAAGCCATGACGCTCAATGGTGACGGCGTCGGCGGCGTCAAGGTCAAGCTGATGGCCAAGGTCAAGCCGAAAGGCGACGGATCTGTCGTCACCTTCGACGTGCACCTCGGTGGCCCGGCCCTGTTCGGGCCGATCGGCATGATCGTCGCCGCCACGCTCAGACGCGACATCAACGAATCCCTGGAACGATTCGTCACCGTGTTCACGGCTCATGACACTCAGCCCGACCCGGGCCGCAACGGGCACCGTGGCGCCGGCCGCTGACCGTCTGGACCAGGTCCTCGCCGTGAAACCCGCTGGGTGAATCTGTCCTTACGGGCACGTCCCCGGCCGGGCTGCGCGTGGCGAGCGCCGGCGGGTCCGGCGCCCTATTAAGGTCGCACCCATGACCCGCCGCCTGCGCCCCGGATGGCTGGTGGCGTTGTTTGCCCTGGTCGTTTCGGCCAGTGCCTGGACGCCGTGGCTGACCACGTCGGTCGGTGGCGGTGGCTGGGCGAGTGCGATCGGAGGCAAACACGGCAGCCTGCAGCTTCCGCCGGGATTCGGCGCGGGGCAGCTCATTGTGCTGCTGTCCTCGGCATTGCTGGTGGCCGGAGCGATGGTGGCCCGCGGCCTGTCGGTGAAACTCGCATCGATTGCCGCGCTGATCATTTCGCTGCTGATCGTGGCGCTCATCGCGTGGTACTACAAACTCAACGTCAACCCGCCGGTGTCAGCGGAATACGGGATTTATGTCGGCGGGGTCGCGGCGCTCGGCGCGGTGGCGTGTTCGGTTGTGTCGCTGATTGCGGCTGTCGCGTCTGGTCGATCGAGCCGGTAAGACCTCAGGCCGACGGGAACTCGTGTTTGCCCGAAACGGAGCTATCGCCGGGCTCGTTGACGCCGAACACGAACGGCGCGAACACGACTTCGCGGCCGTCGGGGTCGCGATAGGTGACCGCACCCGTCGCCTCCCAGTACGGGTGCTGCTGCACTTCTTCGAGGCCCGCCTCCTGCAGGCGCGCGATCGCGGCCTGCTGTGCCTGCGTGTCCGGGAAGTACAGGCACAGTTGCTCGTGCTCGTCGCCCGCGACGTCACCGTCGAGAGCCTCCACGATCTCCATCGTCAGGTTCCAGCTTGGCAGGCCGAAAATCGCGCCGTTGCTGCCATAGCTGGACTCGAACGTCTCGAATAGCGGAAGCCCCACCAGCTCGCGGTAAAACCGTACTGTCTCTTCGAAGTTCGACGACCGGCGAGCGAAGCGGATGGCGCCGATCGGCGCCAAATGCATGGGCCAGTGTGTTGTTCGACGGGGCGTTTGGTTGTTCATGGCCATCTTATGGTGACGTCTCGCAGGGTCGCGAGGTTCACAGCCCCACAGCAGTCGCCGCCGACTCGGCGGTGTCCCAATGTCGTAACTGTACGCCCGGCGCCCACGTTGAATGGGTTCCGCTGGAAATGCGTTCCGGCAGTTGCAGTTTGCACACCGGCCCATCGGCGACCCGGGCGGCGTCGAACACCACGCAATAGGAGGCATCGGTGTTCATGTCGGTGGTGAGGGTGACCAGATAGCCGTCGTCTTCACTGGCGGCGCCCACGCGCGGCGCCATCGCGGTCTCACTGCCGTAGACACCGTCGCCGAACGAAATGCTCTCCTGGCTTCCGGTGAGCAGGTCATGTTTGACCAATCCGTCGAACAGGAACCAGCCCGGCTTTCCGGTCGCGGCGTAGGCGTAGCGGTAGCTGCCGCCCGCGTAGCCGGGATTGATGGTCCCGAACTCGGTGATCGAGTCCGACAGTTGCTCCTCTTTCACGGCGCCGGTGACGAGATTGAAGCGCCACCGGTGCAGCCGCGTCTGCAGACGATCCAGGGCGAGGAAGCGAAATAGCTTCTCCTGCTTCGTTCCCCCGGTGTCGAGCGGCTGAGGATCGCCCTCGAAAAATCCGTCCAGAACGATCTCGTCGCCATCCTCGTAGGCGTTGGTGAAGTGCAGCACGAACGTGGGATCCGCCTCGAACCATCGGATGTCAGCGGTGGAGCCGCGGCGCGGGATCACCGCGAAGCGCGACGGAATGTCGGAGTAGAAGCGCGGCAGGTGCACATCGTGTTCCAGCAGCCGCGGATCCCAGAACAACGGAAAATCGTTGAGGATGGCGTAGTTTTCGGTGAACGCCATGTCGTGGGGCAGACGCGGACCGGGCAGCGGGATGTCGACGTAGTGGGCCAGCTTGTTGTCTTCGTCGACGACGCCGTAGCGCATGTACGGGTCCTGCTTGCTGTAGTTGAAGAACAGCAGTTCTCCGGTTTTGTTGTCGACCTTCGGATGCGCGGACACGCCCCAGTCGGTGGGGAAGTGTCCGTTCCAGCTTTCCTTGCCAAGGGTGTTGGCCGAGTACGGGTCGATCCGGTACAGGTCACCGCATTGGTAGAAGCTGGTCAGCGCGATGCCGCGGTGCACGATGACGTCGGTGCTCGACGCGTCCTTCATCTTCGTACGCGCGCCCCAGCCTTCCTCGCGCCGAGCCAACTGCACCGGTTCGGCCAGCCCCGGCCACAGCGGCTCACCGGCGTCGTTCTCGGCCAAAAATCCGTCGGTGCGGATAAAGCGGTTGCGGTAGAAGGCTTTTCCGTCCCGGAAGCCGACCACGTGCACCATGCCGTCGCCGTCGAACGGGTGATAGGTCTTCAACGCCGGATGCAGCGGGTTCTCGGTATTGCGCAGATAGATGCCATCAAGGTCGGTGGGGATTTCCCCCTCCACCGCAACAAGGTCGTTGGCGTCCCACTCGGTGGTCTGTGGTCGCCACGGACCGGTCCGGTAGGGGTGGTCGTCGTCTTCTGGCAGGGTCGACAGGAACTTGCCGACGATCTCAACATCCATGTCACGCGCCTTCGATCGTGCCGACGACGAAACTGACGGTTGTTGCGGTGCTGCCACCGAAATTCAGCGTGCCGAAGGTCTTTGCGTCCTCGACCTGGTAGTCACCGGCCCCGCCGCTGACTTGTTTCGCCGCATCGAGGAGCATCCGCACACCGGATGCCCCGACCGGGTGCCCGCCGCCGATCAGCCCGCCGCTGGGGTTGATCGGGAGCCGGCCGCCGATTTCGATCTCCCCGTTTTCGATGGCCTTCCACGATTCGCCCGGGCCGGTCAGCCCGATGTGGTCGATCGCCAGGTACTCGCTGGGGGTGAAGCAGTCGTGCACCTCGAAACCGTCGATGCCGTCGAGAGTCACCTGCGCGCGGCGCAACGCGTCGAGCACCGCGAACCGCACGTGTGGGAGTACGTAGGGGTCGTCTGCGGCCCGGTCCAGTTTCTGCTGCAGACCCAGCCCGACGGTGCGATGGCCCCAGCCCTCGATGCGGCCGATCGGGCGGGCATCGGGATGGTCCCGCAGGTAGGCATCGTTGACCAGGACCAGTCCCGCGCCACCGTCGGTCATCTGGCTGCAGTCGTACCGCCGCAGCCGCCCTTCGGTGATCGGGTTGGTCGCGTCGTCATCGGTGATCGGTTCGGGGACCGTCCACCCGCGGGTCTGGGCGTTGGGGTTGCGCCGCGCGTTGGCGAAGTTGAGCTGTGCGATCGCCCGCAGATGGGTGTCGTCCAAGCCATAGCGCCGGTCGTACTCGTCGGCGACCTGCGCGAACATCGACGGCCACAGATAGCGTGCGCCGGCTCCCTCGTGGCCGGTCCACGCGGCGGCGCCCAAATGCTGGGCGGCGATGTCGCCGGGCACGGTCTTCTCCAGCTCGATCCCGATCACGAGCGCCGTGTCGTAGGCGCCCGAGCGCAGATCAGCCATCGCCGACAGTGCGGCGACACTGCCGGATGCGCATGCCGCCTCGTGCCGTGAGGCCGGGGTGTCCCACAGGCCCTCGCACACCGTCGCCGGCATCGCGCCGAGGTGTCCCTGGCCGGCGAACATCTCGCCGAAGGCGTTCGCGACATGGACCACGCCAATGTCGGCGGCATCGACCTTCGCCGCCGCGAGTGTGCCGTCGACGACCTCGGCGATCAACGCCGCGAAGTCGCCGTTCTCCTTGGTCAGGTTGCGGGCGAAATCGCTTTGGTAGCCGCCGAGAATCCACACCATCGCAGAGCTATCCATACCAGCGCACGGTACTCCTGGATGCCCCCGAAGATAGCGGTCCCGTCGGCTCTCGGGCTGAACCGACGGGACCTAGATGGGCGCGTCGGCCGGCCGAGCACGCACACCCTTCGGGGGCATTACCATCCCTGGCCGGTGGCAAACATGGCGACGCAACTTGGCCACCCAGATTGGCGAAGTCGTGTGACCTGCGCGAACCGGGATCTTTCCTGCTCAGCGGCCCGTCGGGGCTAGACCGCTCCCTCGACAAGATCGGTCGATTCGGGTCGGTCCGGAGGCCGAGTAACCGGCGCTGGCTGTGCGGCCGCGCCCTGGGCGTCGGCGCGGTCGACGTCGGCGAGATCGATGCCCTTCGTCTCACGGGCGGCCACGGCGGCCACGGCGCTCACCGACGCGGCGCCCGCCAGATACCACGCGATGGGCACCGCCGATTTATAGGTGTCGAGCAACCGGACGGCGATGATCGGCGCGAGTGACCCGGCCACGATCGACGTGAGCTGGTAGCCCAGCGACACTCCTGAATACCGCATCCGAGTCGGGAACATCTCGGCCATGGTGGACGGCTGAACCGCGTACATCACTCCGTGGAACACCAAGCCGATGACGACCGCGGACATGATGATCGCGTTGTTGCCGCTGTTCATCATCGGGAATGCGAAGAACCCCCAGGTGCCGGCGAGCACAGCGCCGACGAAATAGACTGGGCGCCTGCCGAATCGGTCACTGAGACGCCCGAACAGGGGGATGACCGCGAAATGCACGGCGTGGGCGACCAACAGCCACCACAAGATGGAGTAGGTATTGGCGTGGACATGCACCTTGAGATAGGTGATGGAGAAGGTGACGACCAGGTAGTACATGATGTTCTCGCCCACTCGTAGCCCCATAGCAGTGAAAACGCCGCGCGGGTAACGCTTTAACACTTCCAGGATGCCGGCGTGAGTCGCTTTGGTGAGCTCAGCTTGTCGCTGTGCTTCGAGGAAGATCGGGGCGTCAGTGACCTTGGTGCGGATGTAGTAGCCGATCAAAACCACGATCGCGGACAACCAGAAAGCCACCCGCCAGCCCCAGCTGAGGAACGCGGCATCCGACAGGTTCGAGGTCAGAACCAGCAGCACCGCTGTGGCGAGCATGTTCCCGCCCGGCACACCGGCCTGCGGCCAGCTCGCCCAGAAACCGCGACTGGCGTTCGGGCTGTGCTCGGCGACGAGCAGAACGGCGCCGCCCCATTCACCGCCGACAGCGAAGCCCTGAATGAAGCGCAGCGTCACCAACAGCGCCGGAGCCCAGTATCCGATCTGCGCAAACGTCGGCAGGCACCCCATCAGGAAGGTGGCGACGCCCACGAGGAGCAGACTCAGCTGCAGCAACTTCTTGCGTCCGTACCGGTCCCCGAGTTGGCCGAACACGATGCCGCCGATCGGACGGGCGGCGAAGCCGACGGCGTAGGTCACGAAGGCGGCAAAGATGGCGTCGAGATCGTTGCCGCCCTGGGCGAAAAACACCTTGCCGAACACCAGTGTTGCTGCGGTGCCGTAGAGGAAGAATTCGTACCATTCGACGACGGTGCCGGCCATGGACGCGGCGACCACTCGGCGAAGGTATGCGTGTCCGGTTCTGAATCGTCTGGGCTGCAACTCATTACGCATACTCACCGGTCGTCCTCCTTGGCGAACCGCCCACGCGGCGCCCGGACCGCGTCCTTAGGGGTCACGGGATGATGCGGGTACCGCGGATCGGAGCGTACCTGGCCTAACCAGGCAACGCGGGTTGTCTACAGGGTTTGCCTCGGCCGCCCGGGGTTCGCTGTGTCCCAGCGGGTTTCGGTATGCCGCTATGACGAGAGCGGGTCGGCGCTATCGCGGCGGAGGCGGAAGAGCCGGGGGACCGGAGGGGCGTTGGCGCGCAGGCTGGTCAAGTGGCAAGGCGGGCGCTGTAGGGGCAGGCCGACGGGGTGAGCTAGCAAATCCCCAGGGAAATAGCTCGAAAGCAGGGTTGCGACGCGGTTACGGATACATACCTATTAGCTGATGGCTAGTCACATGAGCCCCGTGGATCACTATCGTCACATGAGCCAACTGCGAACGTCAAGGATGGCGTTTCGCTCCTGGAAAGGTGTGACATTGTCGGCGATTCTTCGGATCACGTCGCTAGCCGTGGTGCCGGTGGCGGCTATCGCATTCGTCGTGGCGTTGGGCCCCGCCCCATCGGCAAACGCCACGCCGTGCGGCGCGGCTGATGCCAACATCGAGCCTCCCGCGCAGTCGCCGATACCCGCGCCTCAGCCGGTCGTCCAACCGCCAACCGGGCGCAGGCCCTCGCACACGAATGACCAGGCGCCGCTGCCCAAGTTGGGGCCGCTGATCGCTTCGTTGCTCAAGCCGACCACTGCGGGCCAGCAATACTCGGCTCCGATGGTTCCGCAGGCGGGCGTGGCGCCGCCGCCCGCGCCGACTCCGCCCGTGCCGGGGGCCCCACGGTCCCCGAATGCCACGCCATTGAAGCCGAACGCGGCCCCAGCGCCGCCGCCCGCGGCACAGCCGGCGCCGGACGCGGCACTGCCCGCTCCGGCCTCCATCGCGGGAGCGCCGACGTCGCTGGTGGACTGGGTGACGGGACCGAACGGGCCGAACAAGACCCTGCAACGTTTTGGTATTTCCGGGACTGACCTTGGCATCGTCTGGGACAACGGCGATTCGGCCAACCGCCAGGCCCTGATGGCTTTTGGTGACACCTTCGGCTATTGCAAGGTCCGCGGCCAGCAGTGGCGGTACAACGTGCTGTTCCGCAGTAGTGACCATGATTTGTCGCAGGGAATCCACATCGCGGACGGTGTGCCCAACAACAACTATTCCGGTTCCCCGGTGTGGTCAAACGGCCTTTCCAAACAGGTCGTCAACACCATCCACAAGGCGGGTCACGAAACGGGAATCATTCCGACGTCGGCAATGTCGCTCGGCCGGACGCAGTACATGAGCTACATGTCGATTCGGCAATGGGGTCACGACGGCGAATGGTCGACGAACTATTCGGCCATCGCGAGGTCCAACGACAATGGCCAGAACTGGGGGATCTTCCCCGGCAGCATCCGCACGGCGGGGGCGGACACTGTCCCTGGCGCTGGGTTCACCCCGGGCAACGAGAACTTCCAAATGGGTGCGTTCATGAAGGGGAACGACGGCTTTATCTACAACTTCGGGACGCCTTCGGGACGTGGCGGTGCCGCATTCCTGTCGCGTGTTCTCCCGAATCAGCTGCCGGACCTGACCAAGTACCAGTACTGGAACGGCGACGACGGCGGACATTGGGTCCCGGCCAACCCGGGCGCGGCCACTCCGCTCTGGCCCGGTCCGGTGGGAGAGATGTCGGCCCAATACAACAGCTATCTCAAGCAATACCTGGTGCTGTACACCAATGGGGGCAGCAACGACGTCGTGGCCAGGACCGCGCCGACGCCGCAGGGACCGTGGAGCGGGGAGCAGCCGCTCGTGTCGTCGTTCCAGATGCCGGGTGGCATCTACGCGCCGATGATCCATCCCTGGTCATCGGGTAAGGACCTCTACTTCAACCTGTCGCTGTGGTCGGCGTACGACGTGATGTTGATGCACACGGTGCTGCCCTAGTCGCGCCCATTGTGACGGGGCGAGCGACCCCAACGAGTGGTAGGCGTATTAGACGCCCGTAGGATAGCGCTGTCATTGTCACGACTAGCGGACCCCGGACGGGCATCTCGACGGTGAAACAATCCGATCATTACGACCTGCTCAGTGCCTATTTAAAGGGCCGCGGTCTGGAAAATGTTTGGCAGCGAGCAAGTTTCATTGTTATCGCCGCACAGTCGGCGCTGCCGTCGATCATGCTGTTTAGCCCTATCGGACCCGACCGGCCGGTCATGCGGTCGTTATCGGTCGCGATATCAGCCCTGGGCCTTGTCGGCGCAACGCTGTGGCTGGTCCATTGGCCCACCCGACGGGAATCGATCCTTTTCGCGTTTTCAGCGATGGGGGTCATTGCCGTCTCGTGCTTGTGCCTGTCCAATCCCTACACGGGCCTAATGGGGTGCGCGACTTTCGCCATCCTCGGTGGCTTCATCGCGTACTTCCACACGGTTCGTCTTGTGCTCACCAACTTCGCGGTGGCCGCGATTTGCGCGGTGATCCTGGCGCATCAATTCATCGCCGCCACCGGCGACGTCGCCCTGTTCAGCGCCGGCCTGATTACTGTTGCGACACTCAATCTCGGTGTGCCGTTTGGCATTCTGTCGCTGATGCATACGCTGCGAAACGACCTTCGAAGTTCTGACCGCGATTCGCTCACCGGCCTGCATAACCGGCGCTCGTTTTACAACGCGGTGTATGAGCTGATGGCGCTGCACGGCCGCACCGCAGGCACGTATCTGGTGACCGCGGTGATTGACCTGGACAACTTCAAGCACATCAACGACACCCAGGGTCATGCCGTCGGCGACCAGGCGTTGGTCGCCGTCGGCTCGGCTCTTGAGCAGAACTGTCGGCCCGCGGCGGTGATCGCTCGCATCGGCGGCGAGGAATTCGTCGTTGTCGACACCGCCACCACACCGCAGCACGCGGGTATGACCGAACGGCTCCGCCAAGCGGTGGCCGACATCCCCTTCCCGATCACCGCCAGCATCGGGAGTTCCGCCGTCGCACTCGACGAGCTTGCGGCGATGGCCGACATGCAACTTATCGATGATTTGATCGGCACCGCCGACGCCGCGATGTATGAGGCCAAACGCGCCGGCGGCAATCGGGTCCGTCACTCGTCGGAATTGACACCGCGTGCTGCAAGCCGGCCGGCCTCCGGTTAGTGATTCTTGCGCGCCGGACGCACGACGCCGCCCCGCATGCGCGAACCGGGCAATACGCTGCGCAAGACCGATAGACGTTGGCCCTCACCGGTATACCGTCGATTGTGTGACGGTGGTAAGCGGCGCCGCGCCCCACGAGTTATGGCGCCGATCCGTCAGCGGCCCAACGGATTTCGCTTCAATGGCATATTCGCCCCGGGCCGTATGGACGCCGAAGTCCGCTGGGAGGGAAAGTCTTTCACGACAAAGATATTCTGTCGTGGCGCGCCTTCGTGCGGGCCTCGATCATCGAAACATGAATCAGAGCGCACCAAGCATCTACACCCAAATCGGCGGATATGAGGCAATCGAGGGCGTGGTCGACGACTTCTACGATCGCGTGCTTGCCGACGATCAACTGTCAGCCTTCTTCACCGGAACGAATATGCGCCGCCTCAAGGGTAAGCAGGTGGAGTTTTTTGCAGCCGCGCTCGGCGGGCCCGATGCCTACGCGGGCGCATCGATGAAGCACGTGCATCAGGGACGAGGAATCGCCATGCACCACTTCGACTTAGTTGTCCAGCATTTGGCCAACGCACTGACCACGGCCGGGGTTCCGGCGAACACGACGGGGCAGATCCTCGCTGCTATTGCTCCGCTGGCCCCCGAAATCGCCTCTGGCGGCACCACCGAGGCACGGCTGAGTTGAGCCTACTTCCGTTAGAAGTCTCGTTGGTGTTCGGAATTCCCCTGCTGCACACCATGCATGCGAGCCTCGCTTGGGGTGAGGCCGAAGTGTTTCTTGAACAAGGTGTTGAATGTGCTTCTCGAGCGAAAGCCGCTGGCGATGGCGACGTTGTCGATCGGGGTGCTCAATGGCAACTGGCGGAGCAGATCGGCAGCCCGGTTGAGCCGTGTTGAGCGGATCAGATCGCTGGTTGTGGTGCCGGCTCGCTGAAGGGCTAGCTGAATTTGACGGACCGACCATCCCAATGAGCGGGCGACACCCAGTGGCGTGAGGTCCGGATCGCTTGCGTGCCCGGCGACATACGCCCGCACCGCCTGCTCGACTGAACCGAGAGTGTCAGGAGCTCCGCCCCGATCGAGCATGCAAGCGGACAACAGGTCGCCGATGGTGGTGCAGGAACGCGCGAACTCATAATCGTCGAGGGTTTCATGCTGCCTGCTCACGGTCGAGATCATCGCGTTGACTACCGAGCCGAGCCCGCTCCGGAAGTCCATCACGACGGGGCCTTGCGGCAGGTCGATGGGTCTGCGCGCGTCTGCGATATCGAATGTCCAGCCCCGGGCCCAGGAACCATGGTGGATCTGAAGAGCACGAGACTTGCTAAGGAGCAAAGCCTGGCCCGGTTGCAGATGTACCTGGTCGCCATCCTGCTCGAAGTCGAGCTCTCCGCTCCGGGCGATAAATAAAATGTTCCCCGGATCTCCGCCGGCGCGCGCGTCAGCGTCTGACTTCGCATAGTGGAAGCCCTCTGACCAGAAGTCGACCACGCGGTGATCTCCGTCGCACTGCACGATGCTGCCCGCTCTGAGCATCGCCTTGTCCGGAAATAAGAAGTGCAATGAACCGCGGTTTGCGCAGACACGGTCGACCCAATCTCGGGCGGGATCGTCGATGGTTTTGCGCGTGTCGCTGCGTTCAGCGACGTAGCGGCTCACCGCGGGTGGGCGCTGTGTCTCGGTGCCGACTTCATGCGCTTTGTGCATCGGAGGCCTGAATCGCTCTTTCGTGAGGTTGCAGGTGTCTCAACGACCATCAATTATCGCGTTCTATTCCGTGGCAGTAGTCGGACGTGTGAGCGAAGTCATCCCCATTCGCGTGGGGTCAGCCGCTCGAGGGTACGCAAAAAGTTCCGTCGCTCCCCGGCGCTGAGCCCGCCGAGCCAGCGCTCTTCCCCACGCTGGATCTCGCTCTGCACTGCGTCTTTGACGCGTCGACCCGCATCCGTGATGGCGAGCAACCGCACTCTGCGATCGTCCGGGTCTGGCCGGCGTTCGATATAGCCGTCGTCCTGGAGGTCGTCGAGCGTGCGAATGATCCGGGTCTTGTCGGCGCCGATCGCTGCAGCCAGCGCGGCCTGGGTACGCATGGACGACCTGTCCAGCGCCAGCAGCACGACGTAGCCCCACATCGTCACGCCGTGCGCTTCGAGGACCGGCTCCTCTGCCGCGATCAACTCCCGCAGCAGCGGCGCGAGCATCGCGGCGAGGTCAGGGCGCCGTTGCGGCGACTTTGCAGCCATCGCGCCATGATAGGCATTGCACTACCGTGTGCATAAGCATACCGTATGTACATGCTTACTAACTCCGACATCCGCCCGCTGCATCGCACAGCCGTGCTGCACTCGATCGACATCGTCAACGCCGTTGCGCGAGAGGACTTCGGCAGGCCGACACCCTGCGGGGACTGGACCCTTCTGGACCTTGTCGCCCACATGACCGTCCAGCATCGCGGGTTCGCCGCGGCGGCAAGGGGTGCCGGCGCAGACCTGGAGAACTGGAATGTCGATGCCGTCGTCGACGCGGTGCGGGCCGATCACGCGCGCGCCTACGCCGATGTCGCACACGACGTCATCGACGCATTCGCGGCCGACGGCACGCCCGAGGCGCTCTTCCAGCTACCCGAGTTCGGCGACGGCGCGGCAATCCCCGGTGCGATGGCAATGGGCTTCCATTTCGTGGATTACGTCGTCCACGGCTGGGACGTCGCCGCATCGCTGGGCGTGCGTTACGAGCTGTCCGCCGACGTCATCGCCGCCGTCCTGCCCCTCGTGCTGGCGGTGCCCGACGGCGAGTTCCGCAGCGGGAAGGGTGCGCCATTCGGTCTCGCAATCGAGCAATCGGGCGGCGACGGCCTCGACCGCATACTGCGCCATCTCGGCCGCCGACCGGACTGGGCTCAGCGGTACTCGACGGTCACCGGCGCCTGCGGTGGTTGAGGTAGCGGTCTCGTCGATCGCCAATATGCCGCTGAATAGTCCAGCAGTGAAGCCACGGTCACGAGCAGCGCGACAGTAACTACGACAGAATTCAGCGTGCGCCAGCCTGGGGTCGGCTGTGCCGCGATCGCGTACGAGATCGTCAAGGTCACTAGGCAAATGCCCTGAGCAATTCCCTTCATCTTGCCGCTCCACCGCGTTCCTCCATCTTGGCCCGACCGGCGAAGCAAGAGTTGCCGTATGACAGAGACGCCGGCGTCGCGCCCGATCATCACCACGATCAGGGGCGCGGGAAGCACGCCGACCGCGAGAAGAGCGATTGCCTCAGTGGTACGCGCGACATGATCGACGGTGCTATCGATCATTCCCCCCAACGACGTCGCCACGCCTAACCGGCGAGCAAGGTAGCCGTCAACGAGGTCGCTCGTCTCGACGAGCAAACAGAGCGCGACCATCGCCCATCGTGCGCGGCTGTCCGGTACATACGCGCACAGGAAAAACCCGAGCGCCAACGGCAGCCTGGCCATCGTCACGGCGAAAACAAGTCGGTGTGCTGCAGTGGCGGAGGTACTCACGCTCGACCCGAATGGTGTGCCGTCCACGTAGGCCTCCCGCCGTAGTGCGGTTCGGCAAACACGATAAGGCCGTCGGCGGATTCGCGGAGCAATAAGGTCCGTTTGCTTTAGCGACGCATAGAAAGCAAGGCAGGGTGAGGCCTCATGCGCGCAATCGGTGTGGGGCCACCGTGCGCTTCCTTACGTCTCGGCGTCGACCATGCCGTCAGTGCGCGAGCCGAAGCGGCTCAAATGTGAAGAAGTGACGAAGGCAGTACCTACGAAGACACCTTCAGTCGGTCGAGCAATTCGAGGGCCACGTCGCGCACTTTGATGTTGCGCCTTTGGGATTCACCCACCAGTCTGGCGAACGCCTCGTCTGGCTCGCAGCCGTGTACCGCGATCAGAGCTCCCTTGGCCATGTCGATGTCGGAACGTGAGATGAGTGCCTGCTCGAGCTGGGTGACAGTTTCTCGGGAGTGCTGCCAGCGACCAGCGTTGCTGATCGCTTGACCGGCGGCAACGGTGTACAGGCGCATGAGTTCGGCGTCGAACGGATCGAATGCGGATGCGGTGTGGCTGTAGATGTTGAGCGAGCCGACAAGCTCGTTCGCGTTTTTCAGGCCAAGCATCAGCAGCGGAACCGACAAACTCGCGTGGATCCCTACGCGCTGCGCGGCCTCAACGAATTCGGGCCACCGATCATGTTCCGCGCCGATCACCGCGCGCACCGGCACGCGCTCCGACGCGGCTAGCAGACACGGCCCCCGACCTGACGCGTACTGTTGGTGATCGAGTTCCAGCGCCCGCGCATGTGTGGACGCCGCGGTACGCGCACCAGATTCCGACAGCACGGTGATGCTGACGGCATCCGCATTCGGGATCGCGGCGACTGCGGTGGCCGCGACCCGCCCCGCTATGTCGTCCAACGGCTCTTCGGCGGCGAAGAGGTCTCGTAGTCCCTCGATCGCCTCCGCTGTTGTCACCAGCCTGGCCAACGGTTCCAGCAAACCGAAATTCATGATTCGCGCCCTTCGAAGCATGCGATAACCGCTGCGACGGGCACACTGACCTCACTGTATGCCTAAAAGGGATTCGGCATCGCTCATTGCCCGAGCGTCATCAACTCATGCTCGCAGTGAGGGTGGCGACAAGCACTGGTCACCAGGTTTAGCTGTGTGCCCCTGTTCAGAGTCGGTTGATGGTTGACGGATCTGTTTCGGTTGATCCTTGACACTCGTGTTGTGTTTTAGGTGCCTGCGCTGGTGCGCATGGCCCGTTTGATTCGTACCTCGGCGTTGGTGCGTCGGGCGGCGGTTTTGACCAATTGATCGCCGATCCAGAACCGCAGCAGCTCACCGTCGACGTGGACATCGCAGCGGGCGCCGGCGTAGTAGCGACCGATGCTGACTTGCTGCCAAGACACGCACACCACCCCGTTGGTGGTGACCCGGCGGCTGACCCAATCAGAACCGCTACGGTCAGGGCCGGTCACAGATCGCTGAGGTGGGCCAGCAGGCACACCGGCGCGGAACCGTTGGGCCGGTGTGGCCATCTTCAGTGACTGGTGCGGCCGGTTGGTGTTGTACTCATCGACCCACTCATCGAGGGCCTGCTGAGCCGTCTTGAGATTGGTGAAAGCTGGTTTATTGCTGAGGAATTCGGCGCGCAAGCTGCGATGGAACCGCTCAATCTTGCCCGTTGTGGTCGGGCTGCGCGGCTGGGTCAACAGATGCTCGATGCCGTGTTCACGACAGATCGCCTCGAACAGCACCTCGGTCGGCGGGTGGTTGAACCGGCCGGTGAAGACCTTGCCGTTATCGGTCAAAATCTGCTCGGGCACCCCATAGCTGACCAACGCCGCGCGCAGCCCATCACAGACCGCCCTAGTGCGCTCACGGGCCATCAAGTGCGCACAGACACACATTCGCGAATGGTCGTCGATGCCGGTCAACGCTTTGGCGCTGGTGCCATCGGCCAGCGGGAAACCGCCCACGATGTCCATCTGCCACAACTCCATCGGGGCGCCGCGTTCCCAGCGTTTCCACTTACGTGAGCGCTTATCCCGCACCGACGGATCGATCATCCCGGCCCGCACCAACGCGCGATAGGCCGCCGACTCCGAGGGCACCGGCCCAACACCGCGCCTGGCCAACTCGAACACCAGCCGCCGCGGCCCCCAATACGGGCGCGAGCGCCGCAGCTCCAGCAGCACCGCCTCCACCTCGGCGACCATCTGATGCGGACACGACACCGGCCGATGCGACCGATCCACCAACCCCTCTAGGCCCTCAGCCTCATAGCGGGCTAACCACGAGTGCAGCGTTTGGCGCGACACTCCCACCTTCTCGGCGACCTGCGAAATCGACAGGCCATCACCAATCACCGCCATCACGGCCGCATACCGCTGCTCGGCCACGCTCAACTCCCTCATCTAGGGAGTGTCAAGGATCAACCGAAGTAACTGTCAACCATCAGCCGAAACACTGTCGCGCATCAACCGAAGACGAAACGTCAAGCATCAGCCGACGTCATACATTAGCTGTGTGCCCCCGGCAGGATTCGAACCTGCGACACCGGCTTTAGGAGAGCCGTGCTCTATCCCCTGAGCTACGAGGGCGGCCGCGCTGAGCTTACCGGGAAACGGCCCGTCCTCTGGTCAGAGGCGGCAACCGGTCAGCGCAGCTCGGCGATCACCTTCGAGAAGTTGGCGATGTTGTTGTCCTGCACGGTGAAGGACGACACGCCGTACTTTTCGCGGTATGCGGACAACGTGTCGGCAATCTCAGCGGGTGATCCAGTAAGCACCGAGGGCATCGACAGGATCTCCTCGTCGGATAGCTCCGGCGAGTAGCTGCGGGTCAGCTTCAAGTCGGGCTCGGTCTCGCCGTCCCGCGGCATCGCCGTGATCGCCAGATTCAGCTCGAGTGAGTCGAACCGGTCCCCGGCGGCGTTGCGGACGAAGTCGGCGCGTTCGGCGAACGGGTCCTCGACGTCGCGCACCTTGGATCCGGTCAACCCGATGATGTCGGCGTTGTGGGCCGCGATGGTCAGCACCCGGTCACCGTTGCCGGCGATGATGAGTGGCGTCGACGGGTGGTGTTCCTTCAGATACTTCGTCATGTGTTCGAGGTAGTCGACCCGGGCGCTGGCGCTGGGATACGGAATCTCCGCAGCCTCGAACTCCTCCCGGACGTAGCCGGTGCCTAGCCCGATCTCGAGGCGGCCGTCGCTGAGCAGGTCCAGCGCTTGCATGTCTCGGCTGAGCAGCGCCGGCTTGTAGAACGACGAATTGAGCACATACATACTCAGCCGTAGCGTCGTGGTGACCATCGCCACCGCGGTCAGGGTCGGAAAGGGCGCAGCGGCACCCAAATGGTCGGGCACACACAGAATGTCGAAGCCGGCGTCTTCAGCGCGCTTGGCCTTTTCGAGCAGTTTCTCGCGCGACTTGTAGAAGCGCATGCTCATTCCAAATCGAAAATCCTTGGCCACCAACAACCTCCGTTTAACGAGCTAGGAACAATTACCAGGAGCGAGCCGCGGCCGCCAAGCCGTGCACCAGGGCGGACGTGACCGACGACAAGCCATCAGCGCCGGGCAGCGGGCTGCGCGGACTGATACCCCTGACGCGAACAGACAATTCGAGCTGCGTCCCGCCGTCGCGTACCCGGTTGACCGGATTGTCAGGATGTAACCCCCGCAGTTCGTGCGGAATGTCGTCGAGGTCGGTGACGACCTGATAGCCATTCAACTGAATGTGCCGGGCGAGGTGATCGGCCAGCGCGCGGTTGCGGCCACCGGCCAGCAGTTGCGTGCTGCGCCCGATGCGGCCATATCCGTGCAGCGACACCGCGACATCGACATGGTCGAGGAACGCGGCGAGCCGCGGCGACTGGGCGGGGTCGAACCGCGCCGACGGCACGTGATGCGGGTAGCGATCGGGATGGCGCACGAGGTACACGGACGCTCCGGCGGCCTCGGCCGCGCGTTCGGCGATCACGTCTGTCATCTCTTCCAAGCCGCCGCCGTGGATGGCCATAAAGCCGAAACGGGACCGCAGTTGACTGACCTCGTTCACCCCCGGCTGGCTCAGCAGCTCCGAAAGTGACTGTGGCCCAGGACCGGACGCCGATCTCGCGGACGCCGGGCGAGGCCAGTGCGTGGGATCCCATCGCCGCAAGTAGTCGATCCAGCGTTGCGGAAGCCCGTGCTGGACAGCGCCATCGATGATCTTTGCCAGGTAGCCGGGGCGGGGCGGACCTGGGGTCACCCGGTGGTCGATGTAGACCCAGGCCGGTGACGGCCCGTTGTCGGTGTCCACGGTCAACCGGTCGCGCCGGTAGCGCACCGGAACGCCCTCGGCGCTGTCCAGGGTGGCCAGGTCGTGGTCGGAGAGTTGCCAAACCACCCCGTGCACCTGATTGCCGGCGAATGGCTCGACGGTCGCCACGCCGCGCTGGTTGATCAGCCAATCGTGATCGGACAATACCGCCGGCCGTGGATCAATCGCATCGGGACAGCGCTGCGCCATCTGCCTTACGCACAGGTTCGATCCATATGCGAAGTAGGAATGCCGGCGCGCCTGCATTCAGCGGCTCACCGTCAGGCAAATTGGCACTAGGTGAGACTATGTGCTTCGTATAGCTATGTAAAACGCCGTCCACTCCCTGGCGTTGCGCGTGTCGCGTCGTCATGCCCGGCGTCGCGAAGAATGGTCCGAAATGACCGACCCTGCGCCTAGTCCGACATTGCCTGCCGGGAAGATACTTTTCATGCGGGGAAAGCTCACTGCGATCGCCGGGGTCGTGGTCGTCCTCGCGGGTTGCGGAGGGGCGGACCACACGGCCACCACTGTCACGTCCACCGTGCCGCCGGTAACCCAAACGGTGACGGTGACCGTCACCCCGCCACCGCCGCCCGGGCCGAAAACGACCATGACCACCAACGGCACATTTATGGTCAACAGCGACATCGCGGCGGGCACCTATCGCACCGATGGCGGTGCGGATTGCTATTGGGCCCGACTGAAGAGTCTCAACACCGGTGACGTCATCGACAACAACATCAGTGACGGTCAACAGGTGGTCCGGATCTTGCCGACCGATACCGCGTTCATGACAAGAGGTTGCGGAACCTGGACCAAGATCGGCTGACCGCGCACCCGGCTGCTATGGGCAGTAGGTAGCGACGGCGAGGTTCACCATGGAGGTGGTGTCGCCGAAATTGATGCCGCGCGGGCCCAAGGTGTTGTGGATGTCGTCTGCAATCTGCTGCGACGACCAGCCATTCCACCGATCGGCGCAAATGTGGTGCGCCATCAGGAGGATGTCGCCGTCCTCGTTCGCCGGCCACGTGAATCCAAGGGCGTGCATCTGCGCCAGGAACGCGGGATCGGAGGCGTCGGCCGCCGCGACCGAAGCGGTGGACACCAGGGCGACGCCAACCATCATGGGGGCGGCAAGTCCGGCCAGCCAGTGAGCTGAAGGCATTTGATGCGTTTCCGTTCTTCTGGGCGATGAGCGTCCGGTCAGTGTGCGGGTCCAAAGCGCCGCAAATATGAAGGATAGGGAAAGGCAAGGAAAAAGGTATGAAATGCCGAATTGGCGGTTTGGGGGCGCTAGCACTCGCCAAGAGGGCGACGGCTGATCGAATCGCCCAGAAGTGGGTAGACCACGCAGTAGCGCGGCGTCAGGTTTGGACTCAGGTCACTAGTCGGGAGGGCATCAGATGGTTCGTCATGAGGGGGCCGGTGGGACGTCAGTATCAAGGACAACGCGGTTTACCTTGAACGCATCTCCGAGAGCGACGAGCGGGTGTTCGACGATTCGGTAACCGCCGAGGAGGCCCGTGAGCTGTCTGGGCTCTTGACGAAGTACGCGGACAAGCTCGACGAATCGGGGGACTCCGATGGCTCCGAGGATTCCGACGAGTCCGATGACTCCGACGGTTCCGAGGACTCTGACGAATCCAAGGATTCCGACGAATCCGATGACTCTGACGAATCCAAGGATTCCGAGGATTCCGAGGACTCCGACAAGAAGTCGGATTAGACAGTTCCGCAGTGCTCGAGGTTTGTTTTCTCGGTGACCCTTCAAGGTCAGATAGATCAGCACTAGACGGGGGTTGTTGTTGTGAGGAGCACGCCGAAACCTTTTGAGGTGCACGAGTCGGGTGCGCTTCTTCACGGCACCAAGGCCGACCTTTCGGTGGGTGATCTGCTGGTGCCCGGGCGCCGGTCGAACTACGGCGGAGGGCGCCTGGCGAACCACGTTTATGTGACGCGGACATTAGATGCCGCAGTGTGGGGAGCCGAGCTTGCCAGCGGCGAGGGCCGGTGCCGCATCTACATCGTGGAACCGCAAGGCGCACTCGAGGACGACCCGAACGTGACGGACAAAAAGTTTCCCGGGAATCCGACCCGCTCCTACCGCACCCGGGAGTCCGTGAGAATAGTTGGCGAGATCACGGACTGGGTGGGGCATTCACCCGAACAGCTTCAAGCCATGCGGAACGGCTTGGCTGACCTCGAGCGCCGCGGACTTGCCGTCATCTACGACTAGAATGAATATCGCTGCGGTGGAACATGACTCGCCTACTCGGTGACGCAGCTCGTTTCGGAGCTAATGGCGTTGTGCCTCGAAGAACTTCGCGGCATCGCGGACTGAGTTTTCGACTGGTTGAGGTTCCCAGCCAAGTTCGCGTTGTGCCTTGCTGTGGTCTAGGGGCGACATGAGTTCGGCCATGCGCAAGCCGACGACGGCGAATGGGAGGTCACGTCGAAGCAGTCGGGCGGCGAGGTCGTTGAGGCGCGCAGCCGCATAGAGCAGGCGCATCGGTATTCCGATGCGTGGTGGTCTTCGTCCAACAGCCTTCGCGGCGATGGCATGTATCTCATGGGTGCTCACGTAGCGATCAGAGATGATGTAGCGTTCCCCGACCCCGCCTCGCTCGGCGGCGAGCAGCATGGCGCGTGCGGCGTCCTGGATGCCGACGACTTCTGAGGAGAAGTCGAGGTAGAAGGGGAACCGGCCAGTGGCAACCTGCGCGATCAATGAACCGTGCGGCGTTGGTTGCCAGTCACCGGGACCGTAAGTGGTTGAAATACACAGCGCGACAGCCGGTAGGCCGTTGTCATGGCAATACCGCATCACCAGGTTCTCCGCCTCTATCCGAGAAGCGATGTAGGCGCCACCCTCAGTCCAGTTGTGCGGGTCGTCTTCGACGACTGGCGCGCCGTCGCTGATGGCCAGCGTGCCGGTGGTGCTGGTGAAGACAAATTTGCGCAATCGGGCGTTGACTGCGGCGTCGAGAACGTGTCGCAAACCCTCGACATTGGTGCGAAACAGCGGTGCCGGATCGCGTACCCACATCCGCGCGTCCACCACGCAGTAGTAGACGACGTCGCAGCCAGTCATCGCAGTGGCCAGGGCGGCGTCGTCGAAAACGTCGCCGTAGCAACGTTCAACGTCCAGATCGTCGATGCCTTTGGTGCTGCTGGTGCGTCGAATCATGACGCGGACATCGTCGCCACGCTCAACCAGTTGGCGGGTGACGTGAGAACCCAGGAACCCACTAGCGCCGATAACCAGATTCTTCTGAGCTGGTCCACCGCGGATGTCGTTCATTACCAGGGTGTTTCGTCGCTCGTCGCCAGGATCTCGGGTCCGTACTTGCTGGCGATGAAGGTCCACGGGTCGGCATAGGGTCCACGTCGCTCGACCCGACGCTGGGCAGCCAGAGCGATGCGCATGACCGGCCGAAGCACCGGACCCACCACGTGCAGCAGCATCCGAATGGGTCGGCTTTGGGACTCGGCGACCCACGCGACCGTTTGTGGCCAGTCATGACGGTGGTAATCGAGCAGAGCCTGGGATTCGGTGGTGTCGAACCATCCGGTGAAGCCCCACCCGCGATCGTCCTCGGGGTCACCCGGCAGGCTGGCTCCGGGGCCGAGGCGCCCGATGCCGACCGCTTCGAATATGTCGTCTTCCACGTCGCGGTGCGCGTGCAGGTGTGTCTCGTCGCCGCCGATCAGCAGCGCTTTGCCGTCGATAGCGTCACCGCGGTCGACGGCGTTGGCGAAAGCCAACGCCACATCACGCGCGTCGACGGTGTGCAGCCGGGTATCGCCGGGAGTAGCTCGCATCAACAGCAGGTAGTTGCTGTCGAGGTTGGCCGCGCCGTCCGGGGAGATGATCCCGCCCAACCGAAGCAGCGCATACGGCAGACCGCTGCCCTTAATCACGGCTTCGGCGAGCACCTTGTCTTCACCGTACTGATCGATGGGGTTGACGGGCGTTTGTGCCGTGATGCGTTCGGGATAGCGGTAGGGATTACGTGACCCATACACCGCGGCGCTGGAGGCAAACACCAGTAGCGGCGGCACGGCCAGGGACTTGGCGGCCCGCACCAAATTGGTGGTGCCTTCGACGTTGACGCGCCGGGCCAGTCGCGGATTACGGTACGACGGTGGGGAATACATTCCCGCCAAATGGATGATGGCGGCGGGTTTGTGCTCGGCGATGAGGTTGCCGATGAGTTCCGCATCGAGGAGGTCGGCATATGCGGCCCTCAGCGTGCCTGGGTGCTTACCGCGAGCCAGCCCCTCGACGGTGGCTGCGGCCGTGTCAGTCCGTAGATCCGTGGCGACTACGGTGCGTCCGCGCGACAGCAGTATCTCGGTGCAGCGTTTGCCCACCTGGCCGAACGCGCCAGTGATGAGGACGGGGTTACTCACTTCGCGCGTTTCCGCACCAGGGCCCCGGCGGCATCGCGCAGCCGTTTAGGAACCCGAAATGTAAACACCGGATTGAAGATATCTTCCCGAAGCCGCGTCAGCTTCGAACTCTTGATGTACCAACGCCCGTCGATCTTCTCGTAGGTCTCGTGATAGTGGCCGTAGCCTTGCAGATTCAGCCCCGGCGCCAGGACCACGACGTCATTGAGCGCCCAGACACCGGTCGCCGTAGTGGCTGAGGTCAGCTCGATCTCAGGAGCATGCACCTGGTGCACCGTGGGTTGAGAGGCCTTCCCGATATGCCCGCGCGTGTAGGCAACGAACGAATCAGCTCCGGTGACCACGTCACCGCCGGACTCAGAGGTGTCGCTGTGGAAATCGTCAGCGAAAATGCTGCGCCAAGCATCCCAATCCTTGGTATCCAGGTGTCGGCAATAACGGGCCTTCAACTGCTTGATCGCCTCGACCTCATGGAGGCCCTCGACACCGCGGAAGTTCGACGCGGGCGCGTCACCGGCATTGGAGTTCATGTCTGCCCTTCGGATGCAAAGCGACATCGCTTCCACAAATGTCGACTATTCAATCTCGCTAATTAGATATACGAAACATAGAGAAGAACGCTTTCGGAGTCAACGACGCTGCCGGTGGCAGGGGCTCAGTTGAGCGATAGTAGTCTTCGTATAGTCGACATCCCTCGCCGCAGGAGTTACTCGTGACCGCTTCATCTCCGCCGACTCGGCGGGTGGTCGACATCATCGAGCTGCTCGCCGAACGCCGCGGCAGCACAACACGACTCAGCGATATCGTGCACGCCTTGGGCCTCAACCAGGCGACGGCCTACGTGATCCTCAAAGAACTCGACGAGATGGGCTGGGTCACCCGCAACCCTGCCGATAAGACATTCTCCGTCGGTGCCGCGCTGGTCAGGCTGGCCGGGCGCATAGATCAGGCCCCGTCGATCGCACACGCCGCCCGTGCGGCCGCATCGGCTGCCGCCACAGACACCGGCTACGCAGCGTCGGTGTCCGAGCGCGTCGGCGATTCGCTCGTCATCACCGCCTTCATCGCAGGACGCGATGACCCATGGAGCCTCTCGGCGGGCGACAGAGTGCCGTTTGCCGCACCGTTCGGGCCGGCGTTCGCGGCATGGGACCCGGCTGATGAGCGTCGTGTTTGGATCGAACGCAGCGGAGTCAATAATCCCGCTTTCGAGGAGCGGCTCGAGGAACACCTGGAGGAGACCCGTCGCCAGGGGTTCAGCGTGGAGCGTATGAGCCCGGATATGGTATCGGCAATCCCCGTGATGACCAGACTGCAGATGGATGCGCAGTCCGACTCCGTGCGCGACCACCTCAACGAGGTGCTCCTCGAAATTACTGGTGCCCCAAGGGCTTCAGGAAAGCTTGGCAGCCGCCAAAGGCAGTATGTTGGCGCGATCACGGCACCGATCTTCAACCAACTCGGTCGCGTCACGCACAACATCTGCGTGCACCCCTTCACGGCCCTCTCATTGCGGAACGTCGACCAAATAGGTCGTCACCTCCGCAAGGCCGCCGGTGCGATAGGTACGCAGGCTGGCTGAAGTCGCGAATTGGTTATGCTCAACCGGTTTTGACTAGTTTGAACGGCATTTCGACCACGAGCCATTTGTTGGCGCCGCAGGCGCCGCTCGGACCGACGGTGTAGTCCCAGCCAGACAGCTTCTCGTCCGCGGAGAACTTGAATGTCTGATGCCCGGGGGCCGTCGTACCGTCCTCGCACCGCTCCCAGCCTTCGACATTGCGGGCAACGAACCACATGTTGCCCCCAACCAATCGAACGTTCGCGCTCCATCCTTGGTCGCTGGTAACCCGGCCCGCGCAGTCCATGGGATCGTCGCAAGTGGAGGTGATAGTCCAAATACTCGTGACGGTCGCTTCGTTGCGATACGAGTAATTTGTTTGTGCCAGTGCACCATCAGAGATGGCGCTATATGTCCCATTGAGCGCGATCGAATCCGACGATGCGCGCGCTGAGGAACCGGCACCCCAGCCCGGGATGGCTGCAACTGCCACCAGTGATGCGCTTGCTATCGCGCCAACTGATCGCGTTGGTCGCTCCGGCCTCGTCCCGCCGCGCCGGTTCTCGAGGTTAGATAGCGATATCATTCAGGCTCGAATCTTGATATCAGCCAGGACCCTTCGACCTTTGTCAGCGTCACCCGCACGCTGCTGGCGGTCAAGACCGGTTCCGGTTTGTCTTTGGTGGTTGTGGTCTGATGGATAAACACAAGCACTACAGCCGAATTCGGGTGTAGCTCCGACACTGCGGCGCGCTGTACGCCGGCGGATGCCTTCACGCCCTCTCGCCTGACCGCTGGTGCCACGAAGTAGCGACTGAAATCGTTGAAATACCCTAAAAGCTGTCCGGTCAGATCTGCTTTGGCGACCGCCAAATCGTGGTCGACGGTCTCCGGGGAGTAGGAAAGAAGCGCCACCGTACCTTCGGATGCGGCCTTGACCGCTGCGCGTGCCGCCGCGTCGCCGGTCTGCTGATTCGGCCGGTATTGAAAGAAGAACAATGCGCTGGTAAGTCCCACGGCCGCAACGACCGCCACCGTCAGCGAGATGAGGCGCCATCTCGCCAGCACAGCGCGTATCCAGCGGCGGCTGACATCTGTTAGGTGTTTGAGGGTTGTGACACCCCTGCGCACGGGCCGTTCGTCCCCCGGGGTGGCAGCCCCGTCGTCCTCGTCGACATTCACGTCGTCGGCGTCGTCGAGTTGGGGGTCGTGATCGACTGTCATTGGACGAACTCGACGTCAGACATCTTGGGCTGCCCACCATTATCCCGTTGAAGGGTTAGCACGATCCGCCACGTTTGTGATTGCCGGGGGGCATCGGGCGCCGCCTCCGCTGTCTTGGCCTCCGTGGTCGCCGCGACAAGCACGACCGCCGACTTCTCGGTCATCGACTCGACAGCGACGTCGTTCACCGTGACCGTGGTGACGATCTTTGACCGCTCCAGGCCGTTGGTCAGTTGCTTTTCGAACAACGGGAAGTGTTGCTTGAAATTTCCCGTGGAGTTCTCGGCGATGTGCTGCATGTCCTCGTGGCTTTTGCTGAAATCCAATGACATTAACGCCACGACATCCTGGCGGGCCGCCGCAGCGAACTCCGCGGTGCGTTGCCGTTTCTGCGCGGCGATGCGATCCTGCCAGACGAAATAACCACTTGCCGCGAGCGAGGCGCAGAGCAGCATGATCGCGGCGCCGATAGCGACGGCTTTGGTTCCGGGGCGGCGCACCCACTGGCGCCGTATCGAATCGGCCGTATCGGTGTTCTCGGAGCGGTCGGGGGGCGGCGCTTCGGACTGCCTGCGTAGTCGGATGGCTCGGGCACGCGCCGCCGCCGCGCGTGCTTCGACCGCTTCGGCCTCTGCCTCGGCCGCCTCCGCTAATGCGAGGTCGGTGTCCTCCGGCGGATCGTGCCGGTGGTGAAGGTCGTTGGTATCGAGTGCCGGTTCGGGATGCTCGCGGAGTGTCATGTGAGACCTCCCTTAGGTATCCGTGAGGATCAAGTCTTTCCACGTCTTGGCGTGGTGGTCCGACGATCTGACCAGGTCTGACTGCCGGTAGAGCTTTCCGTCCGGTCCGACATAGACACCGGTGTCAGCGTTGTACTTAGCAATCGCGATAGGAGGACCTTTCCCAGAACCATTGGTGGCGAACGAACTTGGGGCCACTGACGGTGTGCCAGCAGGTGGTGGCGCGGTGTCAGTGGGCGCCGGGGGAGCTACCGGCGCGGGCACGACAGAATCAGGGGTGTCCATCGGCGCCAAAGACCCCAGCGGCGGCGGGCTCACGGCGTTGGTCGGCGATCCCAATCGTGGTGGGCCCGCGAGGTTATCGAGCGGCGGGAGCGCAAAGCCGCTCTGCGGTTGTAACGGCCCCAGCGACGGGGCCGGCGCTAGTTGCGGGGGTGGGAGTCGCGGCGTTCCCTCGACTGGACCAAAGGTTCGCTCGTCGACTTTGATGCGCTGATCGGGCGGCACACGCTGCGACAGTAGATTCGGGTCGAGCGGGTAGGGCCCGGCAAAATGCTGTCGCATCGCCAGCGGTTCAAATGGCTTGTCGCTGTTGCAGATCTCGACGGTCGGTGCGCGCTTGCCGGGATGCCCCATACAGGGGTAGTTGCGTGCGCCGCGAACCGCGATCGGCGAATCCTGAGGCAGTTTGCAGTACAGCCCGTCCGGGGTGTCGACCGTGGTGGTGTCGGCCGGTGATCGCCATTGGTCGGGTGGCAGGAAGCCGACCGTGCACGCCGGCGGATCGCCGATCGTGATGTGGGAACCGCCCATCGGCAGGCCCGTGTAGTTGTTAGTCGGCTGGGCCGACTGAAGGCCCGCGATAGCCGGCGGCAAGAGCACCAGCAGTTGTTCCAGTCCGGGATGATAGGTCACGCCGATTTGGCCGAGAGTGGTCAGATTGGCGAGCAGCACCGGCACTGTGAGTTTGATCTGATCGAGCAGGCGCGCGGCCTCGTCGGCGGCGCCCGGCCCGGTCTGCAACAACGTCCGCACCTGGGTGTCGTCGTTGGCAACCTGCTCGGTCACTCCAGCGAGGCTGCGCGCCCACAGCCTGATCGAATCAACAGTCTGCGCTTGTGAATCCAGCAGCGGCGCGGTGTCCTCGGTCAACGTTCGGGTGCGCTCGGCGACGCCGTTGAAGTCGGCAGCCACCCTGGCGGACGAGTCGAACAGCGACCCCAGGTCGTAGCCGGATCCGTTGAGACCCGTGAACGATTCGTCGACCAACGCGCCGAGCTTGTCCTTGGGAATGCTGTTGATCAGGGCGCTGGCCTGATCCAGCATCGGCCCAACCGCTTGAGGGATCGTGGTCTGCCCGATTGGTATCACCGAGCCGTCACGCAGGTAGGGCGCCGAGTCCGTACGTGGCCGCAAATCGACGTACTGTTCGCCCACCGCGGAGATGCTGCGTACCTCCGCGAGCAGGTTGGCCGGAATCTGCGGCGAGGTGCCAAGGGACAGCGTCGCTTTCGCGCCGTTGCGGGTCGGCTCCACTGCGGTGATCTTGCCAACTTGTACACCGCGGTAGGTGACGTTGGAAAAGCGGTACAGGCCGCCAGAGGCGGGCAGCTCGAGTGTGACGGTGATCCGGCCGATGCCCAACAAGGTGGGCACCTGCAGGTAGGAGTCGATCATCACAAACACACCGATGATCGTGGCGACCGTAAAAATGGTCAGCTGGATTCGGACGAACCGCGTGAGCATTAGCGGCCCCCACCAGGTGCCGGCGAACCGCCGATATTCGGGCCACAGCGGTCCGGGGGCGCTGGGGTGCGGGGTAACCCGGTGACACCCTCACCGTTTGGATTCTTGGCGTAGTACGCGTCATATCCTGGATCCCCCGGCGCTGGCACCATCGACAGGTCCTCTTGCTGCCAGTGGGTGCCCAGGAACGTGTGATTCTTCAGTCGGGCACGGGTCATATCGATAATGACGAAGACGTTAAAGTAGTCGCCCCGGATACCTCGGTCGATGAGATTTTGCCCGTAGGGGAACGCTGATGCCGCAAAAGCCAGATTCTTGTCAAGGTCGGGGCCGACCTGGGCGAGCGAACATATCGTCGGCACAAGGTTTTCCAGGTTTTTCACCAGGTCGGCTTGCGTGTCGTTGACCAGACCCGTCGCGGTGTCGCTGAACACTCGCAGTTTGTCGAGCACGGTGGTGATCCGTGGCCGTTCCCTCAGCAGTAC
The DNA here is from genome assembly GCF_052566995.1 of Mycobacterium sp. Dal123C01. Taxonomy (NCBI): domain Bacteria; kingdom Bacillati; phylum Actinomycetota; class Actinomycetes; order Mycobacteriales; family Mycobacteriaceae; genus Mycobacterium; species Mycobacterium sp. Dal123C01. Next base: position 2,285,311 of record NZ_CP199580.1, read on the forward strand.
ATCGAGCGCGGGCGGAATCTGGCGCAGCGCCGCGGTAATGACATCCCGTTGTCCGCCCAACGTAGCGGCAAAGCGGTCCAACGCCTGGATGGAGGCGATGATGTTGTCACGCTGATCGTCAAAGGTGCCCACGAATGTGTCTAGCCGGGTCAGCAGATCGCGGGCCTCGCGCTCATGCCCGGACAACGCGGCGTTCACATTGTGGATGAAGTCGCCGATCTGCCCTAACCCTCCCGTATTGATAACGACCGACAGGGATGACAGGGTCTGCTCGGTCGACGGATAGGTCGACGACTTGCTCAGCGGGATGGTGGCGCCAGATTTGAGTCGTCCAGTCGGCGGCTGGTCCACGGGGTGATTGAGCTCCAAATGCATCGAGCCCAGCAGGCTGGTCTGTCCGACACTGGCCACCACGTTGGCGGGCACGACGACGTCGGGCCGCACCGCGACTTCGACGTCGGCGTGCCAATCCCGCATCGTCATATTGCTGACGCTGCCAACCACGACGTCATCGATCATGACGGGCGAATTCGCCTCCATCGTCGCCACATCGGCGATCTGGACGTGGAAGATCTGAGCACCCGGTCCGCGCCCCACCGCCCCGGGAAGCGGCAACGAGTTCAGGCCCTTAAATCCGCATCCCGCCGCGGTGAGCAACACACACGACCCGATAACGAGCAGGCGGCGGGCACTGCCACGGACGGTCACGACGACGGCCCTTGCACCCCGGGTGCAGGTAGCAGCGCACCGGGTCCAGGCTGCCCCGGAGGCGGCCCGAGTACCCACGGCGCGTTCGGGGCGGGGTCACCGGGCAGACCGGTATACGCCGACACCGCGGGCGGAGTCTCGGGCGGCGTTGGCGTCGTGCCGTTCAATCCGCCGCTACAGGCGTCCATATGTGGATGGCACGGGATCAGGGCTGGATCGGTATAGATGACGTTTTCCGGATCCGCCGCCTTCCCGAGTATCGGGTCGCTCGGGATGGGGAGGTAGTTGAAATTCAGCAGCCGGAGTCCCGGACCGAGATATTCACTGCACAGCTTTCCGGATTCGATTGCGGTGACGTTTTCAATAGCGCCGAGGGCGGTACAGACCGGAAACGTCGGATTCGAAAACTGATTGACCACGAAGGCCCCGTTGCTCATGCCGTTATCGGGGTTGTAGATGTTGTAGAAGTTGGCGAACGCGTTGGGCGCGACGTGAAGGATGTTCTCGACGTCCATGCGGTGCTCGACAAGGTTTTGGGTGACATCGGCCAACCGGGTTATCTGCTCGGCGGTCTTGTCGCGGGTTTCTGCGACGAAATGCTGCACCTCGCCCACCGCGACCGATAGGTTGCGCAGCGCCGCATCCAGGTCGGACCTGTTTTCGTTGAGCACGCTGGTAAGCGTCGCGAACCGGTCCTGGAACTGCACGATCTGGGTGTTGCTGTCGCGCAGGGCCGTGACAAAAGTCTGCAGGTTCTTGATGATGTCGACGATATTGCCGCTGCCGCTGGCAAGAATCCGTCCCAACCCCGACAGTTGAGCCAGCGTCTGCCGTAGCTTGTCGCCGTTGCCCTCGAGCGCGTTAGCGGCGCTGTCGATAAACCGCGCCACCGACGGTGTAGACACCGAACTGGTTGGCCCCAAATCCGTTGCCAATCGCATCAGTTGGGTTTTCACCTCATCCCACTCGACGGGGATGGCGGTCCGTTCGACCGGTATCACGGCGCCGTCGGGCATCCTCGGACCACTTGACCGAAAGGCCGGTGCGAGTTCGACATACCTTGCGGCGACTAGATTCTGGGCGACGATGACGGCCTTGGCATCAGCTGGAACGGGTACGTCGCGGTCGACGTGCAGGGTCATTTTGGTTTGAGTGCCCACCGGTTGAATGCCGGCGATGGTGCCCACTTTGACACCGGCAACCCGTACATCATCGCCGGGGTAGATCGCGGTGGCGGTGGTGAAGAAGGCGGTAATCGTCTTCGGTCGCAAGAACATATCGTCAACGAGCACCGCAACGCCGGCCAACAAGATCCCCACCAGGACGACGCCGAGTCCGGCCGTAAACCGGCTCCGGGACCTCATCGTGAACCTCCCGGAATGCCGTTGTACGGCCACGGGATCAACGCCCGTGGCATCGGCGAAGGAAAGCCTGGACCGCGCCCGGGCGCGGTATCAAAGGTGCGGAACCCCCAGAGGTAGTCGATGAACGGCTGAAGAAGCTGCAATAGCAGCAGGTTTGGCACGAACGCTTGGTAGTAGAAGCCACTCGAGACGCTCTCGCTCAAGGTGATTTGGTATTTGGCCAAGCGGGGCAGCGCTTTGGCGATGTTGTCGCGGTTCTTCTCCAGGACCGCTGTCACCGAATTCAGCCGGGCCAAGGTCGGCGCCAGCTTCTGCTGGTTGTCGTGCACCAATCCGGTCAGCTGCTTGGCCACCTCGGAGGTATTGGCCAGCAAGTCGACGATTGCGTCGCGTCGGTGCACCAGGACGGCGAGCAGGTCATTGGCGTTGAGGATGAGCGCGTTGACCTGTTGGCTGCGTTCGGACAAAGTCCCCGTGACGCGACTGGCGTTCTTAAGGAGATCGCTCAGAGTCTCGTTGCGGCTGTTGAGGGTTCGTGACAATCGGGTCAGCCCGTCAAACGTCGGTCCCAATTGCGGTGCGATCTGGTCGATTGTTTTCGACAGGGTCTCCAGTGACTCGTTAAGCGATGCGGTGTCGGTTTCCGCGACATTGGTCGTGAGGTCGCCGACCACTTCGGTCAGGGAGTACGGCGAGGATGTGCGAATCGCCGGGATGACATCCAATGGACGGAGCCTGCCGCTGCCTGCCGACTCCATGTCCAGCACGCGTTGACCGAGCAGGCTGCCGGTCTCGATGTGTGCGGTGGTGGCCGAGCCGAGCAGCACGTTTGCGTCGACGCTGAAGGTCACCAAGGCGTCGCCGCCCTGCAGCGACACACCCGACACCGTGCCGACCTTGATCCCCGATACCGTGACGTCGGCACCCGCGTCCAGACCGCCCGCTTGGGAAAACAGTGCCTGGTAGCGGACGGCGGTCGCCAACGACAGCAGCCGCTGCGGCTGTAGACCCACGGCGATGACGAGCGCCATCAGGACAATGCCGATGAAACCCGGTCGTATCAGGTGAGAGCCGCGGTATTTAAGCATCGGGTTCGGCGCACCTCCCGCCTTCTTGTTTGAACCACGGTGCCACCACGGTGCGGTTCTGGAAGTCCGTAACTCGCCAGCTCAGTTCGCAGATGTACCAGTTGAGGACGCCGCCGTAGGCGCCGGTGCGGATCAATTTCCGGTAGTTTTCCGGCGCCTTCTGCAATCCGGCGTCCACGCGCCCCTTGTCCTGATCGAGCAAGGGGGCCAACCGGTTTAGCTGATCCACGGTGCCGCTCAACGGCGGCCGCGCCTGGGTCAGCAGATCCGCAAGTGACGCGGTTCCCTTGTCCAGGGAGTCAATCGCGGCACCGATCGGATCGCGGTCTGCCGCAAGTTCGGTCGCAAGTCGTTGCAGTCGGTCGATCGTCCCGGAGAACTTGCCACCCTCGTTGTCGATGGTGGACAGCACGGCGTTCAGATTGTCGATCAGGTGTTGGACCACTTCCTTGTTGTCCGCCAACGAGCCCGTGAACGACGCCGTCTTCGCCAACAGCGACTCGAGGGTCCCGCCTTGTCCTTGAAAGACCTGAATAAGCGATGACGTGAGGGCATTGACGTCCTGCGCGTTGAGGCCCTGAATGACAGGTTTCAGCCCGCCAAGCAGCAGATCGAGGTCAAGCGCCGGTGAAGTGCGCTCGAGGGGAATCTGAGCGCCGGCCGGCAAAAACTTGACCGATCCCGGAGCGTCGATGAGCGCCAGATATCGATCGCCCACCAGGTTGAGATACCGAATGGCCGCCTTGGTGCCCTCGGTCAGTGCCACGCCGCGGTCGGCGTCAAATCTGACCAGAACTTTCTTGTCCGGCAACAGCGCAACGCTGTTGACGGTGCCGACCCGAATCCCCGCCGCCCGCACGCTGTCTCCGGATTTCAACCGCGACCCGTTGATGAAAACCGCGGAATATCCCGTGGTTGGACCGGTTTGGTACTGCCCGAAAATGAGGAACAAAAAGCCGGTCAGTACCGCCATCACGACCGCGAACGCCGCGAACTTGATGGACGCCGCAACCGGTACGCGCCTCATCCGCCTTGGCCGATCTGTGCGGTGTTGCGTGGCGGCCCGTCGACCGGCCCGAATAGCCACTGTTTGATGAAATCGGAATTCCACAACAGGGACTGGTTTCCGTACTTGAAAGGGTTGGCGCCGACGTCGGCTACGACGAACGGGGCATGCCCCTGGAAAGGCATGTTCGGAAGGTCGGTGCACTGCGGGCCGCCCTTGGCGGCCACCCGCGGTAAATCACCCGGGTACCGATACCGCTCAGCACCGAAATCCAGACCAATCGAGAGGGTGATGCCCGGATCTTTGGCCGCGCCCTGCTTGTCCCAAAATGACAGGCCGCTGATCCCGCACGTCAGAGCCTGGTGGTACTGGCTGAGCAGATCAGTCGTCGGCAATAGCAGTTGCACGACGTCCGTCAGCCGTTTCCTGTTGTCGCCCAACACCTCAGTGCCGATATCGGCCAAACCGATCGTGCTGATCAGCAAAGCGTCAAGGTTGTGTTGCTCGTCGACGATCGTCTGGCTCACCCTAGTCGCACTGGCGGCGGCCTTCACCAGGTCGGGTGCCGCATCGGCATAGGCGTTGAGCACCGTCGGTGCGACCGCAAGGTCATGCTGTAGAGCGGGACGGCTCGCATCAAGCTTGGTGAGAAAAGCATCGAGATCGCTTAGCATCTGGCCGATTTCGTGACCGCGGCCGTTAAACGCCGACGCCATTGCGCCGAGTGTCTCATTGAGTTTGACGGGCTCGATCTTCGACAAGAGCGACGTCAGTTGCTGAAATACCGTGTTGGTCTCGACGGTGACGTGCTTGCCGTCCAGCGTCTGTCCGGCTTGCAGCGCGCGCGCCGACGGGTCGGCCGGCGACACCATTTCGACGAACTTGGCGCCAAACACCGTTGAAGACGTAATGTCGACGAGGACGTTGGCTGGGATGAGATGCAGCCGCGAGGGATCCATCTCCAGGTGCAAAGCGGCTTGCCCGTCGGGCAGAGATTCGATCGAAGCGACCTTGCCTACCACAACACCGTGCAGCTTGACCTTGGCGTCCGTGTTCATCACCAAACCGGCACGAGGCGACAAGACGGTCACCGGCACGGATGTAGTGAAGTCACCCTCGAACAGACCCACCGTCAAAGCCACGATCGCGCCGATCGAAACGACAGTGGCCAACCCCGCAAGCGGGCGGGCGTAGCCGGCAACGCTGCGGTGCCGACCGCCGGCCGCTCTGCTAGCAGGCAAGGTAATCGCCGCCACCTACTCCTTTGACTATTCAATCCCATTCATTTGGATATACGAAACATAGAGAAGATCGTTTTCGGAGTCAACGGCGCTGCCGCGGTGCTGCGTCAGTTGAGCGACAGAAGTCTTCGTATAGTCGACAACCCTTGTCGCCAGAGTTGCTGACCACTTCGTCTCCGCCGATCACCATCTCTCAGTTGACGATTGAGCCGTCAGCCAACGTGCTCGGATACGGTGTCGCGGTGATCAACGGCTCCTACCGGATCAGCGTTGCCAGATATATCAGCACTAGGCCTGCCGATGCCCTGTGCCAGTCACTATCTTGAAGACGGCAAACGCGCCGGCGGTGTCGCGAAAAGTCGCGGTAAGTACTAGTGCCCTCGGCCCGCTTCTGTAGGTGAGTCAGCAAGCACGGCTAAATCATTGGGACTCAGAGAGTTTGGCCCTTGGGGTTGATTGATGAAATCGAGGCCGGCGTTGATGGCGGGGCGATGCCGCAAGATGCGGTAGTGGGCGAGGCGTCCAAGTCCGCGGGTGGTGGCCAAGGTCGCGCCCGGCCACACTTCGGGGATTCGCTCACTCGTCTCATAGGGACTGTCGGGGTCGTCGGGGTCGTGGACCACGAGAAGCGGCGCCGGATCGTTGAGACGGCTGGCCACCCGGCAAATGTCGGTGTCGACGAGCGGGATGCCGAGGCGGCGGTCGAGGCGGTGTTGCAGACCTGCGCGGATTCGAGGTCCGAAGCCGTGCCGATCCGCGAAGACATCTAAGTACCACCCGAAGTCGCCCATCGGCGCTAGGAACACCATGCGTTCGATCGGTGCACCCCGCGCCGCCGCCAGCGCCGCGGCCTTAGCGCCGAGTGAGTGTGCCACGACCGCCCGTGCAGGCCCATGCGCCTGCACGACTGCCCGGACCGCCTCGGCGCACTCGACGATCGTGGTTCGTCCCGCCGCCAATGCGCCCGCATCCGACTCGTTATGGCTCGGGAGATCGAACGCGATGACTCGATGTCCGGTATCGACGAGCGGTTTGACGAAGACTGCCAGGTGCGCGCGGCAGCCGCCCCAGCCGTGCACGAGATACACCGTCGGCCCGTCGCCCCACGCCTCGCCCGCAATCCGATGCCCATCCCAGAACGCCTCCACGGGTTCGCCCGCGGAGACACCGGGCGGCATCCGCAAACTCATCTCAACGGCGGGCGGCGTGCACCAGAGCTCGACGGCCAATCTCGACCCGACAGCGGGCGCAAAGCGTTCCAACAGCCCGAACACCCTGCGCAGCCGCGGCGAGACCGGCGGCTCGACCCCAGAGCTCGTCTCCTCCCCAGGCAACTCCGCCTCCCCTTCTCAGTACGCCGCGGGCCATCACACCGCGCTCACACCGGCCATGAAAGTCGCCAGCTTACTCGCGAGTAATATACCTTCCCCGGCAACGTGCCCACCGGCACCAGGGCGTGGGAGACAGCGCACCCAGGCAACCAGGGGAGCCGCGGCGCCGCCTTGGGACTCGGCGCAAGCTTCTCGACGCCGCAGTCGAGCACTTCTCAGGCCGACGCTTCGATCACGTCGCAACCACCGACATCACAGAGACCGCAGGGTTGCACGGCGCAGCCCGTCTCGATCCCGGTATTGACGTCAGCAACGCCATCGCGAATCGGGTTCAGCCCTGCGGTCGTACCGTTAGATAGATCAGCGCTAGGTCTTTGAAGTCCCCTTATCGCTTTAGATGCTGGGCGAGGCGACGATGCAACTCCTCCGCAGACTCGATGCTCGCGAGCTCAGACGGAACATCGACTTCGTGCAGCGCGTGATCGGGTCCGGCGCCAATGTGAAATACCGGATCATCTTTTCCGGGCTGCTCCGGAGGCTGGTACGTGGCGACCACATTGCCGGACTTGTCGGTGAGGACTTCCATCTTCATGATCACATCTGCCAATCGCTCTGGAACTCAGGAAAGTAGACGGCCATGAGCCTGGCCTTCACCGGCTGCGAACAACTGTTAGAAACGTATCCGTGGTAGTACACGGGTCCCTCGACGCTTCGGGCGTTGGCATACTTGGTGATCCATAATTTGACGTCTTCGGCGCGCTCGGGCTGGTTAGGCGACCACATGCAGAAGACCGGACCCTTGTTCGGGTGGGACCCAGGCGGCCACGAGAACCAGAATTCCAGGGACGGATCTCCCGGCGGAACCGTCCAACCTCCGGAAACAAAATCTGCTGGCATTTCAACCTCCTCAAAATGAATTTTTGAGCACTTAATGCTAGCCCCGGTTGGTCTAATTACGACAGGACGCGTTTAACGGCTGCCGAACAGCGCGCATGTCGCACAACGATGACGTCGTACATGAACTGCGTTATTTCCTTGGCAGTTTGGCCTTGTCGCGGTGTTCGTTCTCGACGGAGCAACGGCCCGTGCCGTGCAGGAAGGCGTCAGTCGATCGTCGCAATCCAGTCGGCGATCGCGTGCCCGATTTCGTCCGGTGAATCTTCCTGGACGAAATGGATTCCCGACACGGTGTTCTCTGTCAATGCCGGCCACCCGCGTACCAGGTTGACCAGCCTGTCGCCTGCCAGAATGGCTCCCGGCTCGGCCTTGAGGAACAGCTTGGGCACATTGCTGCTACCCAGCCAGTCGGCGTAGTCAGCAGCGATCGCACTGACGTCGGCGGGCTCGCCCTCGATCGGAATTTCCCGGGGGAAGGTCAACGTCGGCCTTCGGCTCTCGCCAGGCTCGGTGAAGGGCTTGCGGTACTCAGTCATCTCCTCGTCGGAGAGCTTGCGCAAGATGGCATTCGGCAGAATCTCTTCGATGAAGTAGTTGTCCTTCAGAACCATGTCGTCGCCGGCTTCCGAGCGGATCGCCTCCAACGCTTCACGCATTCCCATTGTGTCCCAGTGGTCTTGACCCTGCGGGGCAACGATTGCCTCCATGAAAGCGATACCTTTAACGGCCTCGCGATGGCGGTTAGCCCAGTCGAAGCCCAAGGCCGATCCCCAGTCGTGGATTACTAACGTGACGCGCTCGCGCACATCGAGGTCCTCGAGCAGAGCATCGAGGTAGCGGCGGTGCTCAACGAATCGGTAGGAGCCGGGGCCGCTGTCGGGCAACTTGTCGGAATCGCCCATGCCAATTAAATCCGGGGCGATGCAGCGGCCAAACGGCTGCAAGTGCGGCCAGACATTGCGCCAGAGATAGGACGAGGTGGGATTGCCGTGCAGAAACACGATCGGATCGCCTTCGCCAACCTCCACGTACGCCATCTCACTGCCGAGGATGTGACGCCGTTGCTTCTGGTCGGAAAACGCCGCAGAACTCATTGGAATCACTTTCAGTTCGCAGCCCTGGCCTCAACCTGGACTGAGGAGCTTGCCGGACTAATTGGGATGTTTGACCCAAAAGATAGCGGAAATCTCCCCGGCGCGCGTTGAAGACGGCAAAACCGCAGAATGCGCCGGGTTGGCCAAGCGGCGTGTTTGACGAGTTACGCCTTGGGAGGGAGGACGTCGATGATGGGCCAGGCCACTTCGGTTCTCCATTGGGTGTGGTCTGCCGTGTGTGAGTGATCGTGCCGGTAGTACTCGCGGATGCGGGGTCCGACGGCGAGTTGGTAGCGAGCTATGTAGGAGCCAAGCTCGGCGTATGCCAGGTCGATATCGGCCATCGAGCCGTGGTGGGTCGCCACGACGACCTCCGCGGCGGGCACATGGATCGGCTCGATGTTTCCCAGTTGCCGTGGTGTGGTGACGGGGATGAAGACTGTGGCGTGGCCCGGTTCTTGCTGAAACAGGCATTCGTCATACAACCCGCCCGCATGCCCGGTTTGGTCGAGCCCACCAATCCGCACCGCCTCGCGGACAGCGTGTAGGGCGTCGCGCCACCAGCTTTCGATGTTGGTTGGATCGACGACCGCGGTGATGGCGACCGCAGGAGTGGTCGACTCGGCGCGACGGTGCACGCGCTGCGGACTGTCCGCGTTGTTCAGAAGGGCGCGAAGCGAATTGACTGCGGCCTTTGTTTGGGCCAGTTCGGCTTCGAGGTGGTCGATGTGGGCTGTGATCAAGGATTCGCGGTCACGGGGGCTCTGGGCGACAAGAACATCTCGGACGTCGGCGACGGGCATGCGCAGGTCGCGTAGTCGTCGGATTAGTTGAGCGGTCGGCAGTTGGTCGAGTGAGTAGTAGCGGTATCCCGTCTCGGAATCGACGTGTACCGGTTCGAGTAACCCGACGTGGTGGTAGTGGTGCAGCGTCTTCACGCTGAGGTGGGTCATCGTGGCGAACCGCCCGACGGAAACGGTGATGCTCATGGTGGCTCCGGGTCAGGACGCCGCTCACCGAGCGCGAGCGGCGTCTGGTCAATACTGCGGTTCGGTGTTTTTGATGACGAACAGGGTGACAATCTTGCCGTCACAGAGGCGGAAGTAGTTAGTCATGATCAGCGGGTCGGGCAGTCCGGTCTTGTCATAGTCACCTTCGTAACGGCACCGAACGCACCACATACCGGCGTTGTCGACGATCGCGACGGGTTCCACGGTGACGTGGTCGCCGACAAACTCCTTGGCCATGAATGCGCGGATGTGGTCACGGCCCAGAAACTCTCGCGAGAAATCATTCACTAGCGCATCGTCTGCGAAGGTGTCCATGATCGCGTCCACGTCGAAGCTGTTGATCGCGGTGATGTGCGCGGTGATCACGGGGTCCAGTGTGAGCTGTGCAGTCATTAGTTCCTCTTTTCGTCGTGACGTCGGGTGACCGTCAGACACCAGCCTCGGCCCTCCTGTTAGGGGAGAGTCAAGTTCGGACAGGTTCAGCTAGAACGGGACTTTCTAGTGCCCCTTCAAGGTCAGATAGATCAGCACTAGGTCGGTCCACGCGCTGTGCATAGCCAGCCAAAACGTGGTCGGGACGGTGCGTTGTGCCCGTCACTATCTTGAAGATGGCAAACCCGCTGTGGAGACCGCCGCGTTGGGAACACTGGCGCGCCCGATCGCAGGGGGAGGAACAAAGTTCAGAAAGTGGGCAACTTGTGCCAGGACCTCGCCAGGCAGCTGAAGGCTCGACAGCTTGGCTTTTCAGGAGGGAGACCCGCTGGGCCGCTCAGGATGTGCAAGCTCGCGCGGCCTCATCGGCGGTGGCGCCGTTCAAGCATGAGTCGGGGCCAGTTAAGGCGGGGCTGAACTTCAGCAAACGCCATTTCCAGCCGACAGGTCAGCGTGACGACAACCAAGTTGTGGCAAGCACATTGGGGCTCGCCGTGCCTGGCTAACGCGGCGCGCGGCGCTTGAGGGACTTGGGGCCAGTGGCGGCCCGCTTGCGTTCGGCTATCTCCTACGAGGCGCCATCAGATCGGCCGCATCGGTGGTGCGACTTATCGACCACAACGTTATGGGCGTCGACGCCAACGACATGAGTCGCTACAGCGAGATGTTCAACCGACACAACGAAATAACTCGCACCGTCGAGGATCTTCGGCGCCGAGTCACCGAAGTGGATCCGCAGACCGATCACCCGACCGATTCGGTGAAGGCGTGAGCTACCGGTTTGGGTCGCGGTTGCGGTCTCCACGGGATGCGCCGGCAGGCTCGTAATCGAAATGGGCACGGGAATAAATCATTTCGGCAACGGCGCGGCGAATCTTTGTTCGACCGGACGCCGGTTACCGTGGCGCGGTGCCACATCGCTGCACCTGCAGGCCGCCGACGCCGCTGGCTTCCCGGCGCGCTGTGCTGAAATACGCTGCGGCCGCACCGGTTGTCCTTGGTTTAGGAATGGCCGCCGAGGTTCTCGTTGGCCCGGCGCGCGCACCCGCGGACCCCAACGTATCGGCAGTGGCGATGGCGCCGGGCCACCCGGTCAACATCATCAGCCGCGCGGGGTGGGGCGCCGATGAGTCAATTCGGCGTGGAATACCGCGCTGTGGTAACGGGATTAGGGCCGGGGTCGTGCACCACTCTGCGACCGGCAACGGCTACGCGCCGACAGATTCGGCGGCCATCGTGCGCTCGATCTACGAGTGCCACACGTTGACACACGGCTGGGGCGACATCGGCTACAACGCGCTGGTTGACAAGTACGGCCAGATGTTCGAGGGCAGGTTCGGCGGCATCACCAAATCGGTCGTGGGCATCCACACCGGCGGATTCAACACCGACACCTGGGCAGTGTGCATGATCGGCGATTTGAGCCAGGCGCCCCCGACACCCGAGCAGTTGCGGGCGGTCGGTCAGCTGCTGGGATGGCGGCTTGCGATGGATGCGGTCAACCCCAACGGCACCGTCGTGCTGACTTCCGCCGGCGGCCCCGACACACGCTTCCCGCAAGGTGCCACCCCAACGTTGCCGAGCATCTTCGCCCATCGTGACGTCGGCGACACCGCGTGTCCGGGCAACGCCGGGTACGCCTTTATGGAGCGGATCCGCGACATCGCCGCCCGGTTCAAGCAAGTGCCCAACGCACAGGATTTGGCGGAGTCGATGCAGGCCGGTGCGATCTACGCCCGCTGGCAGGCGATGGGCGGCATGACAGGCACGCTCGGTGCACCGACATCACCCGAAGCGCCCAGTGGTGATTCGATCCGCTACGTCATCTTCGCCAATGGCGCGATCTATTGGTCACCGGCCACCGGCGCCCAGCCGCTCACCGGCAGGATCTACGACGCCTGGGCCACGCTGGGCTACGAGCGCGGCCCGCTGGGCCTGCCGACCAGCGCCGAGATTCAGGAGCCGGAGTGGATCGTGCAGAACTTCCAGCACGGCACGCTGAACTTCGAACGGCAAAGCTCAACCGTCGTGACTGTGATGGACGGCATAGCCAGTGTGGTGCCACCGCCGCCCGCGGGCGGACCGCCCGTGCAGCTTGAACGGTTCTCGGCAGCACGCAATCCCGTCGTCTAGTGAGACCCCATTCGTGTTCTGGTACAGAGGGTTTGAGGCGGAATGGGCAACGATTCGGGGTGTAGGGCGCCGAGATAGAGCCGCGCGGACATTAGCAGCCAGCTAGAACGGGACTTTCTAGTGCGGTCGCACAGTCAGATAGATCAGCACTAGACATGCGCATGCGCTGTGCTTGACCAGCGAAAGCAAGGTCAGGTACGTGCGCTGTGCCGGTCACTATCTTGAAGGTGGCAAACCCGTTGGCGGCCCGTCGTTGCGCAGCGACATGGTGATGGTGACCGGGCTCGCTGGCGTCGTCGTCACACTCGTTGATTCCAGGACCGCCGCGATTATCGCGGCGCTGGGCGCATTCTCACTGCGGATGTGATGGCGGCGTCACTCGCGCTGAGGTCGGCTACACGCGCGCCACGGTGAGCCGTTTTAGCGGGCCGATGCGACCAAACACCGCCGACGCGCACTAGCTATCGGTATCCGTGAGCGGCGGCCAGAGCCATGAGAGCGGTCAGCGCCGTCGCCCACTTGCCCGGCTGTGTGGTCGGCTTCAGTGTCTGCAGCAGGAGCATGTACCGCAGTGTGAATAGCCAGCCGCGCTCAGCGACCCGTTCCAGCTCGCTTTTCTTGGCGCGTTGCTTGGTCATGAGCGAGATCATCCACGATTGGCGGCGTGCCTGTCGTAGGACTCCAGGGTATTTGGTAGCGGTATATTGGGTGCCCGCTAGCGGGTCGTAACATTTACACCTACGATATATGTCATATATGCCGCTAGCGGAAGCCCCGCTACGCGTTGCCCAACCGACCACGAAGGCGGCGATTCTGACGATGAAAACCGGGTTCGACGCGATGGCCGAAGAACTGGCACAGATGCGCGAACGGCAGCAACATGCCGAGAAAGCCGTTGCCCGTGCTCGCGCCATCCGGGCCGCGCGTCTGAAAGACCTGCACGGACGCGCCTATGCAGTCAGAACTGCTACAGATCTCTATAAGGCTCTAGATGTCGGTGAGCATCCTGAGGTCCGCATCAGGAAAGACTTCATCCGACTGGGCAAATCCCGTCCACTCCGTGCGGCCGGCACCTCGCTGGCGTCCCGAAACGGCGATGCGATGACCAGGCCGCCGCTCACCAAGCTCATCTATCGGCCGAGCAATGCACTGCAGGTATATTCCACCGGGCTATACGTGGCCCACCAGGAGTTCGAGCCGGGAAAGCCGGTGGAGAACCGCCGCCAGAACAACTTCGGGGATGGATGGGTACAGCTGTGTGGCCTTCGGGATTCTGGGGTCTCCACCCGCGAGCTCAACCTCCGGTTGACCCGTGCCTTAAAGAAGCTCGAGAGGCACGGCCTGGTTGCCGTCTCTGTTGCGGGCAACGCCAATCGATTCGACGGTTTTCGGCTCAACCGTGAGGACGCGTCGGGTCACTGGTACAGCGTGCCCAGTGCGGCGTCGATCACGAAGTCGATTTCGCTTCCGTCAGGGTTCTTTCGTGCCGGTTGGCACCTAATTCTCACAAGTGAGGAGCTAGCAACGTTGCTCATCATCGTAGAGCTGACGCATCGCTTGCGGCTTGTGCCTAGGAAAGGCAGTGACGAGGTTGGCGTAGCACTCCCGGACTCGTGGAAGTGGGGTTTCTATGGTTTGGCCCACGAGGCGTACGCATCCCTGCATGAACTGCGCGAGTTCGGATTGATCGACGTGCATGACCCAAATGACCGTAATCGCGGGAAGATCCCCGACAGTAGGCGACGAAGCGAAGACATGCGCGCATTGCGCCTGATTTATCCGCCACCCTCAGAGCCAAACTATGCGATGGATGCAATCGACACAGTTGCGAAATGCTTGACTGACGCACCGATACCTCCGCGTCTGCAGGAGGATTAGTGCATCGCGACTAGTCCCGTGGTTCCGGCACCTTCAGGCTGTCTCTTGAATCCTCCGTAGATGATTCGACAGTGCCAGCGTCGTCGGTGGTGAATTCCGCCAAGGTCTCGCCGGAGTTGTCAGCCATGCCGTCAAGTGTTGCTTGCTGTTCGGCGAGATGATCGCCCAGTTCGGTGAATGCTTCATAGGAAGATTCCTCGAAGTAAACCCGCGATGGCCAACCGCCCGCCTCCAGACATGCCAACGCGAGATGGTCGACTTCCAGTAGAGGGACTTCAGGCTTGTTGTGAACAGCACGCAGACTCGCCACTATTTTGTCTTCGATTTGCCGGTCGAGCGCAAAAACAGGGTATTCGCGTCCATTCCAGACCCCCTTCATCTGCGTCTCTGCAAGCAGTAGGAGTCCCGGCATTGTGTTCTCCCGATCATGGTGGAGACGGTGGTAGGACATTGCCCACGCCACCTCCAGCGACAAGGTGAAATACCGCTGAGTGCAGGTCGCTGTCACTCGAAATCCTGTGTCAATACTTGGACCCAAGTAGTCGATAAGTTGAGGCCCATCTTCACTCCGATCATCGCGCTTCATTGCTTCGTTGCGCACCACGACGTCTCGTTCTGAATCAAGCTCCATCGGAAAGGTGGGGACAACTACGACATAATCTGGATGAGGGAAGGTGGCAATGAACGCACCACCTTTCATCTTCATCTTATTTTTGGCTGAGTTTTCCTCGCTATTCTTCGCTATCAACTCAGCCTCATACTGCGCCATGGCCGCGACCCAGGCAGTGACCACATAAAAGACTTCGGATTCGTGCTTAATGTCGATGGTGAACAATAATTCGTCGCCAATGGCCTTCCAAAAGGCCAGTCGAGCAGCGATCTCGGGCCGGTCAAGATTTTCCCGCACGCGAGCCGGGAAATCATAATAGAAGCGCAAAAAATCCGGTATCCAGATGTCGGTTTTGCCAGCTGACTGCTTATGGCTCGTCGAGCCCACTAAATCACACGAAAGAAACAGTCTTGAGCCGATGTTGCTCACGCAGTTATCCGTGCTTTGTTGTTAAGGGGTTCCCAGGCCCAACACCGAGCAACGGACCTGTGCTGCGGCCGGAGACACATCAAATCGACGAGCTAAGCCCCACAGGTCGCCTCCGAGATCACCATGCGCTTTGACAAAATAGTCTCGAGGCATAATCAACTCTGCAGCAAAATGGTTTGCCTGCGTTTCGGCAACGTTAGAACCTGCCCTAGTGAATAGTCGCCGATTCGTGTCACCATTTAAATGGTGAAGAAGGTAATGACCGATCTCATGTGCGATGGTAAAACGATCTCGCCTTGGAGATGTCCTGCTCGGAACATAGACTGTGAACGTCCCATCTTCATCGATCATGAGCGATTCGATCCCGTCGCGGACTTGGACGTCACCGCCCAGCTTAGATAGAAGGACGTCAAGGTCGGCTCGCCCCTCGTGGTTGTAGATATCGAACGTTGAGCCGACTCGAGCAGCGTAGTCATTGATCTGGGCGGTTGATACTTGCATAGGCTCGACGACAACTGCGCCGCCGTCCACGTCAACAGTCAAGACGTGACCTTCCTTCCAATCCGCAGACCACCATGCTACTGCTTGACTTATTCCATCCGAGCGAAGTATGACCCATCGCACCGACAACGCGCACCGCTTCGCGACTTAGAAAATGACCCGCTGTCAACCGCCGGTTAGCACGCGATACACAGTTGCCCGACTGACACCCAGGGCCGATGCGATAGTCGAGGCGGGCTCGCCCTTGTCGTGCATGCGACGAGCCAACGCCGACTTCGATTCATCAAGAGCCTTCGGACGACCAATCGACTGGCCGCGTGCCCGCCGTGCCTCGCGGGCAGCCGAACGACGCTCACGACCTAACTCAAGCTCAAGCTCGGCAAGGCTCGCCAGCACGCCGGCCACCATTCGACCTGTGGCGTTCGACGTGTCGATACCCTCGCGCAGGGAACGCAGAACGATCCCACGCTCACCAAGTTCGCGGATTGTTGCCATGACCTCAGCAGCGTTGCGGCCCAGGCGGTCGATGCCGACGACCACAATGGCGTCGCCATCGCGTGCGTAGTCCAGCAGTGAGGCAAGGCCAGGACGCAGTTCGCGGGTAGATATGCCGGATAGCTTGTCGGAATAGACGCGCGTGGAATCAACCCCCGCCGCCGTCAGCGCGTCGACCTGTTGGTCGAGCGACTGATGCCCAGTGCTCACGCGCGCGTATCCGAGTTGACTACCTGCGGTGGTCGTTGGAGGGGCCATGCATCTAGTTTGTCTTAAAAGTCTCATAAATGCTAGTATTGAGACGTTACTTTTGAATCGACTTCTGAGACACTCCGAACTGGCACTCTTGCGAGCCAATCCATCTGAACTCCGCTGTCTCAATACTTTAGTTCTGAGAACGCGCGGGGCGGCGGATCGGTTCGCCGGATTTCTAAGACAACACTTGGGGATGGTTTAGCGGACGGCTGTGGTTCCGGGTGCCGTCACGCAGTGAACGCAGCTTTGTATACCTCGGCCGCAGAGGGCTTTAACGTGCCCGTCACTCTTAGCAGCAGATTGCCTCTCACAGTTGTCCACTCCGACATCGTCGGCAAACTCTTTCCGATTGCCTGGATGTAATCAGCCCGCCTCTGAGCAGCTTCCGCGCTAGGCCACTGCTCGATCGTGGCACCGCAGTCAACTCCCGGTCCATCAGACGGGCATTGCGCTCTGGAGTCCATGAGCACCATCGCCGCCGCATACCCATTGGGCCGACCGAGAAGCTTGTTAGCGTCATTATCCTCTGTGAGCGCGACCGTCCCGGTCACCTCCGGGATGGCTGCGCGGATCGACTCTGCGGCACTCTGCGCCGTGGGTGTTAGCGGGTCGGCCCGTGCCGGTTGAGGCGAGTTAGCCGCTGTTCCTGCTCCGGGTGAACTAACCACTGGTGCCGCGTTGGGTGCGGAGGCATGCTGTGGCGATCCACGGAACCCGCGCTGCCCAAGGGCGAAGGCCACCAACGTCACCGCCGCCACCGCGACACAACCGAGAAGGATGCGCAGAGCCAGCGGCAGCGGTTGGCGCTCGGCTGCGTTGGTGACATCAGGCGCGTTATCCGCCATCGACCACGCGAGCTCAGCGGCTTGGGTCGCGCTGCTGTCTGGAACGACGGCGGTGTGGTCAGCGCCGTCACCTATCCCGGCATCAACTTCGGTGTCATCGGCTTCGGACATGGCCACTGAGGTTACGCTCGGCAACCGGGAATAGTTGTGGAGATTCGATCACTCATATCCACTCCCACCGCAAGGAGGGCGTGGCCCCCGATTCTTTCGCTGCGACTTTCGAGAAACCCACACCGTTAGTTCTGAGACTGACCCGGTCCCTGCTCGTCTGGCTGCGAGAACGAAGTGTCGATAGGAACCAGTACGATCCTGCCGTCTGCGATGACACTCGGAAAACGCGGGGTTAGTGCGGCTCGTCCGACGGCGCGCTGCAGCCCGCCGCCCCCAAACTCCCGAAGGTGTTCACGCTCGGGGTCGCTTTCGATCTTGTTGTACAACCACCGACCCGTATCGACAGAGCGCTGTGCGCTGCTTCGATCATCGAATGTCAGTCGTAACGCGCGGTGGACTATTGCATTTCGTATCTTCCGCGTGCGCTCAAATTCATCGAAGCGGACTTGACTAATTTGTGACTCCGCGAGCTTTCGCCACTGCGCGAGTCGGCCTGGAAAATCGTTGTCAGTGTTAGCCGTCTTCCGTTCCGCCTCGGCTTCGTCATGTCTCTTGCGCAGTTCGTTGTTCAGCGCCCATCGAAGAACCGCCTCAATAGCCGTCACGGTGCGGCGTACCGCTCCGTTATAGTCACCTCGCTCCATCAGCGACCGTGCGTCGAGCAGATCAAACTCGCCCGGTGTCGGCGTCACAGTGCAAGACGAGCTGATCGCCTCCGGGGACGTCCAGGCGAACTGGCGACGAGTGCCGTCTCGCTCTACAAAGATGGGTTTATCGTCCCATTCTTTGTACCGCAGAAGGACGGTCGCGTGACCTCCTGAACCCTGCCTGACGTACCAGACTGGAACGTCCCAGGCATCGACCTCATGCGCGAAATAGTCATAAGTGACCAAGCGGTAACGCTGGATCAGCTCATTAATCACTGGAAGATGCGCTTCACACAACGAGGCGCGATATGCTTCTTTTTCTGCGCGAAGGCGAGGTATCGCATTCTCTTCGAGTTCGCGAAACGGATCGGTGTGCGCTTCGGTGACAAGACGAATCACCGTTTTGCAGCGACGCATCAGCCAAGGCGGAGTGTCCTCGCCAAAGACGGCGGCCAGCTCCTCGCTGGGTTGCCATCGCTGGGCAGGTACGGGTCCCTGGTGTATCGCAGTTGTCCGCGAATCCGTGATCTCCCAACCAAATATCTCCATCCAGGGGCTACATATGTCAACTGTGAAGTTGACTCCACGCCATTTAACGGCCACCGGACCGGGCGGAGTCATGAGCCAGAATGGCAGCTCAACGTACAGACGTGTCTCTGCGGGTTCTGATGCCCAGTCAATACCGTCCCCAAAGATGAATGACTCCGGTATGTCGGGAAGTGGAGCCTCTGCGGTCACAAAGCCAGTATTCCTTCCTACGGCAGAGGTGTTGCGCTGGTGTCGACATCATTACGTTGTGCCAGCCAGATCTGCGGCAAGCCCCGGTCGCCACCGCGAGTCATGAAGCTGACGTCTTTGCGATAAATCTAAGCGCCGATGCGGACTGTTTTGCACTGACAGCACTCTCAAAATTTCCCTGTTCAGGGTTCACATTTTGGCGTGCGATGCAGCGGGCGTTCAGCGCGCGGAAGGCGACTAGCGGAGGCCCAGCTGCCTCAACAGCTCCAGCTCCTTGGCGAACGGATCCGTCCTCGCACTATGGACTGGCGTCGCTACTGGTAAGACCTTGCCATCGGCGACCTCGTCGTACCGCACATAGCCCCTGACGGGTGCGTCCATGTCCTGCCCAAAGTGCCAGCGGCGGTAGTGCGTCGTGCACCATCCACGCGAGTGCGCCCGCCGGTTGCAGGCGGTGTGCCTACAGGCCATCGCTATTCCGATCTCATTGGTAACTGGTGTATTTGATTGCCTGGGGGTACCCCCCGACCGCCATGACGCCGGACACGGTCTGCTGTCCGGCCATCTCTCCCCGGCTGTGCATGTTCGAGCACTGCAAATGAAAATAGCTCTCGTGCGGCCGAACCAATTTTACTCCCGGACATTTGGCGCTGGTCCGCCCTCAAGCATCGATGATTGCTTAGCCGCGCAAAGTCTTCTCAAGTCCATGGACGCAGTGTCGCCACCTAATCCGTTGGCTTGCAAGGGTGTTGGCGACAGGAGATATACCCCTCTCATTGGCGAGGTGTCGCGACAGCTCAGCGCCGCACTGACGTCCCGGGATGGTCGAATCGCGTACACCCATACGGCCCAGGGGATATGTGCGGAGGCATCCACTGCCCCTCCGCGACTTGCGAGAGTCGCGGTTTACTACTGTTCTAAGCACCTGCGTGGGCCTACGGCCCAGACAGCCAGCGGTCAAATATGTGTCGCTATACGCAGTCTGCCTTCTATTTACATAGTCCCACGGATCGAAGGGCGTCGACCGGGTATCGCCCTGACAGCGGGGCGCCGACCATCCCGTGGGTCAGGGAAAATATCGATAAACCGTCAACCGGGTGGCGGTCAACTACAAGATATGAACGAACGCTCATTGATCGCCGCCATCGCGAGCCATGAATCTTGGGCGAAAACACCAGACCGCGCCGCCCGTACCGCGCCAGCTCGCGCCGCGATGATGGCGAGATTTGAGCGAGAAGTAGACCCGCACAACGTGTTACCCGTAGGTGAGCGACTCCAGCGGGCGGAGAATGCGAAGAGTGCGTACTACAAACGGCTTGCGCTCAAGTCAGCTAAAGCGCGGCGGCACAACTAGTTACAGGTCACCGAGTCCGAGTCCGCGAGCCTCTTCGGCGGCACGCTCCCCGGCGCTCGCTCCCGTATACCGGTCGATCATTGCGCGGTTAGACCAGCCTGCCACAGCCATCAGCCCGCCCTCGGAGCCACCCGCACGCAGCCAGCGAGTGGCGGCAGTGTGCCGCATTTTATGGATATGGAAATTTGCGATGCCCACCGACTTGGCTCGCGCGACCAGACTGTGCCGCAACCGCCGTAGCTGAACGTCCGCCATCCGTTTGCGCCGAGCCACAGGGTGTCTGTCTCGGCGAGTCGGTGCGTTCGACGGGTGCGGAGGTACCGGTCGATTGCCTGGGCGGTGTGCGGGCCGAACGGAGCCAAGCGTCCCTTGCCGCCCTTGCGCAGCTGAACCGTCACTAAGCCACGCTTTAGGTCCACGTCTGTGATTTGAAGCCCAATCAATTCGTTAGCCCTCATGCCGGTCTCCATGAGCAGCCGCACGATGGCCTCATCGCGGCGATCAGTGAAGCCCTTGCCATGGCATGCCTTGATCAGGTCGCGGAGCTGTTCATCGCTGAGGGCGTCGACCACCTTGCGGGCGATCTTGGGTTGCTTCACCCCGATGAGTGGATCGCGGCCCAGCTCGTCTTCGTCCGTGAGCCACGCGGAGAACCGACGCAGCGCGATCAGCCGGGCACTGGCGGTCTTCGGTGCCGCCCCGCTGTCGAGCAGGTCAGCAATGAACGCTTGCACCGTGGTCTTGATTAGCTCCGGTGGCGAGGCAGTCTTGTCGCACCACCGCAAATACGCAAGCACACCCTCGGAGTAGGACTTGATGGTTGCTGGGGCCTTGCGTTCGGCGCGAAGAGTCAGCGTCCACGACGGCAGCAGCTCGGCCAGATTCAGCAAATCGGTGCTCATCTGTCTATCTTTACATGGAGCGCTGTCCGTAAACCGGGTAAACCTATCTACCCAGTTCAGAGCAACTTTTAATGCGGTTTCAAGGTCAGATAGATCAGCACCACGTTCAGCACGCTCACCAGTATTGCGACCGCCCAACCGATAACCGTCGTGACAGGGTGGTTGGTGTCGACGCCCATCAGCTTGCGGTTGCTGGTCAGTCTGACCAGCGGCAGCACGGCGAATGGAATTCCGAAGGACAGCACGACCTGCGAGAGCACCAGGGACCGGGTCGGGTCGAAACCGATCGCCAGGATCGCGATGGCCGGGCACAGCGTGATCAAGCGGCGAGCCATCATCGGTATCGATCGATGCAGCAGACCCTGCATGATCATGGCGCCGGCGTAGGCGCCCACCGACGACGACGCCAAGCCGGACGCGAGCAGTCCGATCGCGAATAGCACCGCGATCGCCGGGCCCAGCGTGGTGTGGATCGCGGCGTAGGCGCCGTCGATGGTGCCGATGTCATTGTGGCCCTGCAGGTTGATCGCGGCGACGAGCAGCATCGCCGCATTCACCGTTCCGGCGACGGCCATCGCCAGCACCACGTCCACGCGGGTGACGCGCAGCAGCCAGCGTCGCTCCGGGCCGGGTTCGGGATGCCCGTGCCGATCGAGGACCAGGCCCGAGTGCAGGTACACCGCATGCGGCATCACGGTGGCGCCCAGGATGGCGGCGGCCAGCAGCACGCTCTCGGTGCCGTGAAAACGCGGCACCAGTCCGCCAATCACGTCCTCGGGCGGTGGGGTGGCGACGAAGAAACTGGCCGCGAAACCAACCGCGATAATAAGCAGCAAGCCCGTGATGACACGCTCGAAAAGAATTTGTCCGCGACGGTCTTTGATCGACAGCAGCAGCATCGAGATCACCCCGGTGATGACGCCGCCGAGCGGCAGCGGCAGACCGAACAGGATCCGCAAGGCGATCGCCCCACCGATGACTTCGGCCACATCGGTTGCTATCGCGACGATTTCAGCTTGCGCCCAAAAGGTTAGCCGCAGCGGGCGGCTCATGTCCTTGCCGATCGCCGCGGGCAGCGAGCGTCCGGTCACCAGTCCGAGCTTGGCCGAGAGGTACTGCACCAGGCCGGCCATCACGTTGGCTGCGACGATTACCCACAGCAGCAAATAGCCGAATTGCGTGCCGGAGCTGACATTGGCCGCGACGTTTCCCGGATCGACATAGGCGATCGCGGCGACGAATGCCGGCCCGAGCAGATACCAGCTTGTCTTGAGCGAGGTGCGGGTGCCCTGCGCCAACTGACCGACCTTCGTATCCGTATAACCGAATAAAAAAGTGAGGTTAGTCGATACCCGCCAGTCGGCGAACTTCGGGGCCTTCCGCGCTAGGTGGCGCCGATGCTGCCGCCGCCGTCGACCCGAACAATTTGACCCGTCATGTAACCGGCATCCTCGTGCAGCAACATGCAGATCACGTGGGCAATCTCGGTGGGGGTGCCGACGCGCTGTAGTGGAATGTCCGCGAGGACACGTGCTTCGCGCTCCGATCCGACGGGGCTACGTTCCCGGTACATCTCGGTCTCGATCGGTCCGGGCGCGACGGCATTCACGGTGATGCCCGACGACGCGAGCTCGCCGGCCCAGATACGAGTAGCCGTCTCCAATGCGCCCTTCGCGGCGGCATACGGAGTTCGTTCGGCGACGCCGACCGTGGTCAGGCTGCTGATGTTGACGATGCGGCCCCATCCCGCCTCGACCATGCCGGGCAGCACCGCTTGCACCACCTGCACCGCGGTGCGCACGTTCATGTCGTAGGCGAGAAACAGATCATCCAGATCGACCGACCCGATGTGGCCGAACCGGGCCAGGCCGACGTTGTTGACCACCGCATCGACCCGGCCTTCGGCGAGGATCTTGTCCAGTGCTGCCGCGGTCGCTGCCCGATCTCCGAGGTCCACCTCGTGGAACTGGCCGGGAAAGTCTGACGGCGCACTGCGGGCCAGCCCGATCGGCTCGTGGCCGTCGCCCGCCAGGCGGTCTATGACCGCACGGCCGATTCCCTTCGACGCCCCGGTGACCAGGACTCGCCGCTTCGACATCGCCTTCCCCTTCCGCGCTCGCATCTGCGATCGTTTAGGGCAACGCCGAAACAGTGGGATTTCATGCCGTGCGCTCGTTCACCCGGGCAGATAGAGCCCCTTGCCGGTGACCAGCGGCAGGTCGAGGGTCGTCACGATGCCCGGCGCGGCGGCCACCACGGCGGGGATCGCGTTGACTATCCGCATCGCGGTGGCGACCAATCCGGCGTGGTTGTGATCGCCCTTGCGGCTGCCCAGACAGACATCCACGGCGTAGGACGGTTCGCCGGTGATCTCGATGCGATATGAACCACCCTCCTGGGCAGGCTGGGGCCAATCGGGGCACAGGTCCTCGCGCAACCGGGTGACATGCTCCAGGACGACGACCGGGTCGCCGTTGACCATGCCGAACACCTCGAACCGCAGCGCCGCGGCGGTGCCCTTGGCGATATGCCCCGACGCGATCTCGAAGTCCTCGGGCGCCGGCACGCGGATGTAGGTCTGGGTGACCTCGTCCAGCGAAATGCCCAGGCCCGCCGCCATTTGCCGGATCACCGATCCCCACGCCAGGCTCAGCACACCGGGCTGCAGCAGCATCGGGATGTCGTCCATCGGCTTACCGAAGCCCATCACGTCGAACATGACCGCGGCGCTGTCGTAGGTCGCGTAGTCGACGATCTCCATGCACCGAATCTGCTGGATGCTCTGACAGGTGCCGGCCAGGGCCAGCGGCAGCAGGTCGTTGGCGAAGCCGGGATCGATACCATTGACGTACAGGCTCGAATTGCCTTCGCGTGCTGCGTCTTCCAGCGGCTTGATGAGTTCCTCTGGGATCACCTCCCACGGGTACTGCAAAAAGACCGGGCCGCTGCCGACGACGTTGATCCCGGCTGCCAGCACCCGGCGATAATCTTCCAGCGCTTCCGGGAGCCGGTTGTCGGCCAGTGCGTTGTACACCGCGCACTGCGGCCCGGTGGCAAGCACGGCATCCAGGTCGGTGCTGGCCAGCACGCCGGTCGAATCCGGAAGTCCGGCAAGCTCGGCCGCGTCCTTGCCGGCTTTGGCATCCGATGACACCCAGACGCCGGTGAGTTCGAATTCGGGGTTGGTGATTAGTGCTCTCAGTGCATGGATACCGACATTGCCGGTGCCCAATTGGACGACAGGGATGGGCATGACTGGCTCCTCAGTAGTCGGTGGTCACAGGTCGGGGACGGGGATGTCGAGATTGGGATAGGTGAGGCCACCGTCGACCTCCAGTGTCTTGCCGGTCAGAAAACTACCGGCAGGTGACGCCAAATAGACTGCCGCAGCGGCAATGTCGACGGGGTCACCGAGCCGGCGCATGGGTGTCACCTGCTCCATCGGCTTACGCAGATCGTCGTTGGAGGCGACCACGTCCAGCGCCGAGGTCAGGATCGAGCCGGGCGCGATGGCATTGACCCGGATGCGCGGGCACAGGTCCAGCGCGGCCGACCGGGTGTAGTGCGACAGCGCGGCTTTGGCGGTGGCGTAGGCGGCGAAACCACGCCCGGCCAGCCGGCCCATGGTCGAGGTGATGTTGATGATGCTGCCGCCGCCGGAGTGTTCCAGCATCAGCGGCACCGCCGCGATGGTGAGCGCGTGAGCGGTGGCGACGTTGAAGGTGAATGCGTCCTTGAGGTCTTTTGTCGAGGTGGTGAGCAGCGTGTTGGGCATGGTCCCACCGACGTTGTTGACAACGATGTCTAGTTTTCCGAACGCCTCGACGGCCTGATCGGCCAACTTCGCGGTGGCCTCGGGATGGGCCAGGTCCGCAGTCACGATGTGTGCTTTGCGACCCACGGCACGGACCTGTTCGGCAACGGCCTCTAGTTCGGATTCCGTGCGCGAGGCGATCAGGACATCGGCGCCGGCTTCGGCGAACGCCACCGCGATGGCCGCCCCGAGGCCGCGGCCGCCACCAGTGATGACGGCGACTTTGTCGTCGAGACGGAACCTGTCAAGGATCATTACGGCCTCTCTTCGTTGAGTTGTCGGCCGAAACGGAAACAAGACCAGCCGTCTCGGATCGCGGCATTTCTGGAACAGGTTCTAGTTTGGCATACGGCCATTGCGGTGCGGCGCCCACATACCGCGACGGTGTCATTTAAGGCTGGCAGAAGACGGCGGGTTGGCGCACCGCGAATACGCGGGGGCGATCATCTTCTTGTTCGTACCGAAGGATTGAATTGGGAACCAACCGATTTGGTGCCGTCGGACCAGCAGCCCACCATCGATGCAGGCCAGAATGGCTTGGCGGACAACGAATATATCCCTGTGCCGGATACATTCATGGTTGTCAGCGGCCTCCAACGCACTCTTGCAATTCTAGGTGGTGCGCAATCCCGCAGTTGTGCGGGGGTCGCGCGATCTCGTCGAGAGCGACGGCCACGACAAATTTTGCCGAACGTTAACCTGTTCCTACTGTAGCTTCACGTTCGCGAGGAACACGGTTGGTTTTGTAAGCTGCGGCTAGGACCGCGGCACTCAATCGCATAGGTGAGGAACTGAATTGAAACTCAACCGGTTTGGCGGCTTGGTCGGAGCGCTGGCTGCTGGAACGTTCGTCATTTCGGGATGTGGCAGTGACAACAACGCAACCGGGGGGAGTGCGACGACGGGCGCCCCATCGGGGAAGGTGACCTGCGGTGGCACCAAGACGCTGAAGGCAAGCGGGTCGACCGCCCAGGCCAACGCGATGACGCGCTTTGTCAAGGCGTTCGAACAGGCCTGCCCTGGCCAGACGTTGAACTACACGCCCAACGGGTCGGGCGCCGGTATCCACGAATTCACAGGCAACCAAACCGATTTCGGTGGATCGGACTCACCGCTGAGCCACGACGAGTACGCGGCTGCCCAAAAGCGCTGCGGCGATTCGCCGGCGTGGAACCTGCCCACCGTGTTCGGCCCGATCGCGGTCACCTTCAACATCAACGCGGTGAATTCGCTGAATCTCGACGGTCCCACCCTGGCGAAGATCTTCAACGGCGCTATCACCACCTGGAACGATCCCGCGATCCAAGCACTCAATACGGGCACGACTTTGCCAGCCGAACCTATTCACGTCGTCTTCCGCAGCGATGAGTCCGGCACCACCGATAACTTCCAGAAGTATCTCGACGCCGCTTCCAACGGCGGGTGGGGTAAGGGCTCCGGCAAGAAATTCAACGGCGGTGTCGGCGAGGGCGCCAAGGGCAACGACGGCACCAGCGCGGCCGTCAAAAGCACCGAGGGGTCCATCACCTACAACGAATGGTCGTTCGCCCAGGGGCAACACCTGAACATGGCCAAGATCGTCACGTCGGCGAGTCCGGACCCGGTCGCCATCAGCTCCGACTCGGTGGGCAAGACGATTGCCGGGGCCTCGATCGTCGGGCAGGGCAATGACCTAGTCCTCGATACGATCTCGTTCTACCGGCCGAGCCAGGCAGGCGCCTATCCCATCGTGTTGGCGACGTATGAGATTGTGTGCTCGAAGTATCCGGACTCCCAGGTCGGTTCGGCGGTGAAGGCATTCCTGCAGAGCACCATCGGTGCCGGCCAGAATGGCTTGGGGGACAACGGATACATTCCCATTCCCGACGCGTTCGGCTCGAGGTTGTCGGCTGCGGTCAATGCCATCTCGTGACCTGAGTTAGTGGTGGCCGAAGGACTACGTGTCAATCCGCCCGGGACAAAGCCTGTCCTGACTGCGGTGAACCCACGTGCGGTGCAGCGGGGCGATCGACTATTCAAGTCGGTCGCCGCCGCCGCCGGATGGACGATCGTGCTCGCGATCGTGCTGATTGCGACATTCCTGTTGATTCGCGCTATCCCGTCGCTGCGGGTGAACCACGCGAACTTCTTCACCAGCACCGAATTCGATACCAGCGATGCCGAGAAGTTGGCTTTCGGTATCCACGACCTGCTGATGGTCACGGTGCTGAGTTCGATCAGCGCGCTGGTGTTGGCCGTTCCGGTCGCGGTCGGGATCGCGGTGTTCCTCACCCAATATGCGCCGGCGCGACTGGCCCGCCCGTTCGCTGCGATGGTTGACCTCCTGGCCGCGGTGCCGTCGATCATCTTCGGGCTGTGGGGGATCTTCGTGCTGGCGCCGAAACTCGAGCCGTTGGCCGAGTTGCTTAATCGAAACCTGGGCTGGGTCTTTCTGTTCAAGCACGGCAACGTGTCCCTGGCGGGCGGCGGCACCATCTTCACTGCCGGGATCGTGCTGTCGGTGATGATCCTGCCGATCATCACCTCGGTAGCGCGAGAAGCGTTCCGCCAGACCCCGCGTATCCAGATGGAAGCCGCCCAGGCGCTCGGCGCCACGCGCTGGGAGGTGGTGCGAATGACCGTGCTGCCCTACGGCCGTAGCGGTGTCGTCGCGGCATCGATGTTGGGCTTGGGCCGCGCGCTTGGCGAAACCGTTGCGGTGCTGATCATCTTGCGCGCGGCCGCCCGCCCGGGCAATTGGTCGCTGTTCGACGGCGGTTATACGTTTGCCTCGAAGATCGCCTCGGCGGCATCCGAATTCAGCGAGCCGCTGCCGACCGGGGCCTACATTTCGGCGGGATTCGCGCTGTTCGTAGTGACGTTCGTGGTCAACGCGGCGGCCCGCGCGATCGCCGGCGGGAAGGTCAACGCATGAGCATCGAGACACTCCGCCTGCCACTCAAAGCCACGGTATCGCAGCCGCTCAGCATGCGGCGGAGGATCAAAAACCACGTCGCGACAATCCTTTTCATTGCCTCGTTCGGTGTCGCGCTGATACCGCTGGTCTGGCTGCTCTGGGTGGTGATCGCGCGGGGCGGGTATGCCGCCACCCGGTTGGGTTGGTGGACGCACTCGTTGCGCGGGGTGCTGCCCGAGGAGTTCGCCGGCGGCGTCTACCACGCGCTGTACGGGACGATGGTGCAGGCCGGGGTGGCCACCGTGCTGGCCGTGCCGCTGGGCTTGATGACGGCGGTGTTCCTGGTGGAATACGGTTCCGGGCGGCTGGCGCGGGTGACGACCTTCATGGTCGACGTGCTCGCCGGGGTTCCCTCGATCGTGGCGGCGCTGTTCATCTTCAGTCTGTGGATCGCCACCTTGGGATTCCAGCAGAGTGCTTTGGCCGTATCGCTGGCGCTGGTGCTGCTGATGTTGCCGGTGGTGGTGCGGTCCACCGAGGAGATGCTGCGGTTGGTACCCGACGAACTGCGGGAAGCCAGTTACGCGTTGGGCGTTGCCAAATGGAAAACGATTGTGCGGATCGTCTTTCCGATCGCGATGCCGGGCATCATATCCGGCGTGCTGTTGTCCGTCGCGCGCGTGATCGGTGAAACCGCGCCGGTGCTGATCCTGGTCGGGTACAGCCGCTCCATCAACCTCGACATCTTCCACGGCAACATGGCCTCGCTGCCCTTGCTGATCTACACCGAACTCACCAATCCAGAGCATGCCGGATTTCTGCGTGTTTGGGGTGCGGCGCTGACGCTGATCATCATCGTGGCCGCGATCAACCTGATAGCTGCCGCATTTCGTCTCCTGGCAACCCTGCGACGCTGACGGGACGAGCCGCGCGCGATCAGGAGCGTGATGCCGCTTTCGCGGGAGACTTCTTGGCCGGCGCCTTCTTGGCAGCAGTCTTTTTGGCGGGTGCCTTTTTGGCGGTCGTTTTCTTCGCTGGTGTCTTGGCGTTGCCGTCGCCGGAGCGGGCTTTCACGCTGGCCTCCAGCTTGGCCAGCAAATCGGAGACGTCTTCGGTCTCGTCTAGTTCTTTGGGCTTTTCCTCCGTGGTAAAGGCTTCTCCGCCTTCAAGTTTGGCTTGGACCAGCTCATGCAGCTGCTCCTGGTAGCTGTCGTGGTAGCGGTCCGGGTTGAATTCCTCGGCCATTGAGTCCACCACCTGGCCGGCCATCTTCAGTTCCGCTGGCTTGATCTCGACTTTCTTGTCCAGCACCGGAAAGTCGGGATCGCGGATTTCGTCAGGCCACAGCAAGGTGTGTATCACCATCACGTCGCGTTTACCAAAGTCCTTCACGCGCAACGCCGCTAGGCGGGTCTTGTTACGCAGGGTGAAATGAACGATCGCCATCCGGTCGGTCTCTGCGAGCGTTTTAGCGAGCAGCACATACGATTTCGACGACTTGGAATCAGGCTCCAAGAAGTAACTGCGGTCGAACAACATCGGGTCGACCTCACTGGCCGGGACGAACTCCAGCACTTCGATTTCACGGGTGCGTTCTTCGGGCAAGGTGGAGATGTCGTCGTCGGTGATCACCACCGTTTGGCCGTCGTCGGACTCATAGGCGCGGGCGATGTCCCGGTATTCGACGACCTCGCCATCGACTTCACACACGCGCTGGTAGCGGATGCGACCGTTGTCCTTGGCGTGCACTTGATGAAACTTGATGTCGTGGTCCTCGGTGGCGCTGTACACCTTGACCGGCACGTTGACCAGCCCGAACGCGATCGAGCCCTTCCAGATGGAACGCATAGAGCCAGTATGCCCATACCGCTGGTCACAAAACAGCACGGCAGGACCACGACCTGGGATTGTTCGGTCCGCATGCCTTCCGCCGACGCCGATGCTCACACGAGCGGAGGAACCACCCCGGAGTGGCAAACCTGGTTGCCTCCGGCGCGTTTGGCCTGATACATGGCAGCGTCTGAAGTCTCGATCAGATCGTCGATGAGTTGCATAACAGGGGTGACCGGGCGCCCACTGAGCGGGACGCTGGAGGTACCGATACTGGCAGTGATCTCAAAGGGGATCGCCGCTATCGCGTCGCAAAGTCGTTCGGCCATCTCCGCGGGGTTGGGTGTGGTGTCGATATCGGCGACCACGAATTCCTCTCCACCCGACCGGCCGATTACGGCGGTGGGGTGGCAGTTCCCGCGAAGCGCCGCGGCGACAGCGACCAACGCCTGATCGCCCGTGGCATGGCCATACACATCATTGAGTTGCTTGAAGTCGTCGAGATCGATCATCGTGATCACCAGATATGAGCCTGGCGTGCTGCGATGAAGCATGATCAGTTCGTAGGCCGAGTTGTAGAAGGAGCGCCGGTTGTGCAGGCCGGTTAGTGAATCGCGGTCGGAGCTTCGCAGATCGGTTCGCAGCGTATGTACCAGCGATCGCATACCAAGTGGCACACCGACATTGAGTCCCGCGATGACGATCAGTGAACCGGCGGTGAGGGCAACGTGTCCGGTGGTCGCGATAAGTCGCCAGGACAGGATCGCTACGCACACTGTGGCCACGGCGGAGTTGGCAAGCAGGTAGGGGGCACTGTGGAAGTAGGCGATGTAACCGCCGAGAATCGCGAAAGTCGAGCATGCCATCAATCCCACGTAGGGGTCGGACAGCATTATGAGCGCTGCCGCGACGCCTACCATCGCACCGAGTAACGACAGACTCGACTGGCGACGTGTCGGCCAGCGCTTCAACCGCAGGATCGCTCCGGTGACTCCCAGTGCCGACAACACGATTGTCACCGCCCGCGCCGCCGGATGGACTGGTGCGGCCGGGGTCCAGAGCATGATGACTGGTTGAACCGCAAATGCTGCGATGAAGACGAATGTGATCCTGCGCCACGTTGTCAGAAGGCCATGACTGTCCAGGTAGGCAGTGACCCAGTCGAACTGGTCTGACTCTTTCACCACGGAACGCCCTCATCCTCTCGTGGTGTCCGCCGGCCCACCAACGCCATTACTCAGGGCCAATGTAGCGTTCCCGCCGACATTGCCCGCGCCGGTTTCGATTCCGGGGCGTGATGGCGCTGCCAGCCTAGGTGCAACGACCAGTGGGAGTGGTGGATTGGTCGTTCAGGGCGGCGCGGTCGGGCAGATAGGCGCCGGATCGAGCCACGGTCAGCGCCGACGACAGGCTCGCCGCTTCGATCGACGCCGTCAGCGCGTCCACCGCGATCCCACGCAACTCGGTGCGCCGGTCGGCGCCCAACAAGCCCGATCCCCATAGCGCGTCGATCAGACCGGCCATGAAGGAGTCACCGGCGCCAACAGTGTCGACCACGCGTAGTGCGCGTGTTGGCACCCGTGCGACCCCTGCTGCGCAGAAAGCCACCGCGCCCCGGTCCGCCATCGTCACCGCCACGATGGCGGGACCCAACCTCAGCCACGTTTGCGCGATCTGCTCGGGCGGGCGAGCGGGGTCGATCCAGCGCAGGTCTTCCTCGCTGACTTTCACGATGTCGCTGCGTTCGATGAGGTGCTCGATGCGTGCGACGGCCAGTGCCCGGTCGGCGATCAGCGTCGGCCGCACGTTGGGGTCGAAGGTGACCGTAGCCGAGACGCGATAGGTATCGATCAAGGCCGCGACCGCCAGACAGCCTGGATCCTGCACAGCGGCAATCGATCCGGTATGGATGAAAAGCGGCGGCGCGACCGGCGGCGTTCCGGAAAGCCGCCAGTCCAGATCGAACGCGTAGTCGGCCGATCCGTCTGCCGCGATCGTGGTCCGCGCAGTTGCCGTGCGCTCCGCACTCCGGCTCTCTAAAAGTAGTTGCACCCCAGCAGATTCGACGTATTCGGTGATGCGCCGGCCATACGCGTCGTCGGCGATGTAGGTCAAGAAGTCGACGTCGCGGCCCAGCCGGCCGAGTCCGACGGCGACATTGAGTGGACTGCCACCGACATGCTCGTCGCTCTCGACGATATCGATCAGCGACTCGCCGATCACCAGCCCGCGGGTCATTGCGCCAATGCTTCCAAGGTCGCCCGAGCTCCTTTGTGGTGCAACGAATTCAGCGCCCAGCTGTATGCCTGGACGAAGCGTGGCTGATGGGCCAAATCCCCGAACACCGCGGCGAGCTCGATGAACGCGGTGGGATTCTCGTACTGTGAGCGGGCGATCGGGATGAGCGAATCCGCCAGCTGATCCACCACCTCGTGCGGCTCACCCCATTCGTCGGTGCCCTCGGCGTAGCGGGCCCAGCTTGCCACCGTCGCTGCCGCCAGCCGCACCGAGCCATCGCTGGCCAGGTTGTCGTTGATTACCGGCAGCAGCCATTTCGGGATGCGATCCGACGAGTAGGCGCACAGCCGCGCAACGGTGTCGCGTACGCCCGGGTTGGAGAACCGCTCGATCAGCGTGCGGCTGTAGTCATGTAGGTCGATCCCGGGCACGGGTGGCAGCGTCGGGATGGCCTCGGATTCGAAATAGGCGAGCAAGAAGTCGGCGAACACGGGGTCATTCGCGGCTTCGTGGACGAACTCGAAGCCGCACAGAGAGGCGAAGTAGGCCAGGCACTGATGCCCCGCGTTGAGCAGCCGCAGCTTCATCAATTCATACGGGGCGACGTCGTCGACCAGCAGCACACCTGCCTGCTCCAAGGGCGGCCTACCATCGGCGAACTTGTCTTCGAGGACCCAGGCAGTGAATGGCTCGGCCACCACCGGCCATCGGTCGTTGACACCGAAGTCGCGCCGCACCTCCGCGGCCATCTGCAGTGTCGTGGCCGGGGTGATCCGGTCGACCATCGAACTCGGGAACTCGACGTGTGCGCCCACCCACTCGGCGAGTTCGGGGTCTCGGCTTTCGGCATTCGCGAGGACGGCCCGCCCCGCGATCTCACCGTTGTTCTCGATGTTGTCGCACGACACAATCGTCGGTGCGGCGATCCCGCGGCGGCGACGCCTGTCCAGGGCCTCGGTGATCAGCGCGAATGCGGGCCCGTCGGCGTCGCGATAACCGCCCTCGGTGATGGTCAGCGAAATGATGCGGGTGGACGGCGCGGCCAGCACTTCCAACGCCGACTCCGGATCGTCGGGAGCGTAGCGATAGTCGATGATCGAGCCGATCACGTGGGCGTCCCGGCTGCCGTCTGGCTTTTCCAGAATCAGCGTGTAGAGCCCGTCCTGATCGGTCAGGACATCGCGCATTGTCCAGTCGCCGGGCATCACGCCGACGCCGCAAATGCCCCACTCGTGCGCCAAGCCCTGGCGCAGCAACCGGTCGATGTACATCGCCTGATGGGCTCGGTGAAAGTGACCGGTTCCGATATGGGCGATACCGACGCCGATGCTGCGGCGGTCATAGTTCGGTGCCTCGATCGGCAGCTTGGAGAGCGAGGCGTTGTTCAGATCGATTGCGCTAGCCACCATTGGCCAACTCCTCCCCGGACCACAGCCCGGATCGTCACCGGGCTCGCAGCTCCTCTCAACGGTACGACGGTCGTTGGGATGCAAGCCCAACCCAATGACCGGTCCCGGACCAATCGCAGCCCTACGTCAGCGGGGAACCTCCGGCCGGCACGGCCGACGACAGCAGGACATCAGCAAGGGCACGCCACGAATCGGTGATCGCGACTGCGCCGGCATCAATCAATTCTGCACGGCGGCAATCTCGTTCGTCGGGCTGCAGGAACAGCAGGTTACCGACGGTGGCGTAGCCGGCTGCGACAGCAGAGCAAACGCCGGCCACCGAATCTTCCACGGCCAGCCCTTGGTGAGCCTCGACGCCCAACGCCTGGCCGGCGTGCAGATACACCGCCGGGTCCGGTTTGCTGGTCGGCACTGGAAGCGAATCTTCAGCGCTGAAGGTCACTGCCGCCGATATCAGCGAGTCGAGGCCGGTGGCGGCGAAGCAGGCAAGCAGACGCTTGGTGGCGCTGGAGCTGACCGCCGCGAGCGCGTAGTGCGTCGCGAGGTCGCGCAATGGTTCCAGCACCTGCGGATCGGGTGTCAGGGTGACGGCCAGATGCGCGGTGACCCGTTCGCGCTCTTGGAGCACCCATTTCTCGAGTTCGTCGGCTGACAATGCGGTGCCGCTCGCCAGGTCGCCGGAGGAGGCGACACGCGCTCCGGGATGGCCCTGGGCCAACGTCTGATCGAGCGGCACTTCGCACTGCACCGCCAGGTCGAGCGCCGTCGTACGGAAGTTTTTCCCGACGGCCCGCTTGCGCAACTCCTCGGAGCTGAGCGGAGCGCTCACGCCGAACCTGGCCAGGAAGCGGTTCGTCACCTCGGTCGATGCGTCGAACGCCGGCCGCTCCGAGCCAAACAGGTTGTCGTCGGCGTCCAAGAGCAAGGTCGTGATCGGCGCCGGGTCGAATTCGCGGACAAAGGTCAGGCCCTCGGTCATCGCGCCACCAACTCCCGTTCGTCGTTGCGCATCGCGTCCCGCAGCGTGGGCACCACACCGCGCGCGTCGATATCTGCAATCATCTCGCCCAGGCGCTCCGCAAAGCCGGGCACCGCGCGCACCTGGGCGAACATCTCATGCCCCAGCAGCGGGTCGGGGTTACTGCTCGCCATGTTGGCCAACTTAACCACCGGAATTGCCTGCGAGTCCTCGAGGCTGATCTTGCGCCCCTCGAGATCGTGCCCGCGCATGTAACGGGCCCACCCGGCGACAGCCAACATCAGCAGCGTGTGCGGCCTGCCCTGCGCGATCGCCTCCTCCAACGAGGGCAGCACGAACGACGCGATTTTGCTCGTTCCCCGCCGAGCCAGCCGCGACAATTGGTCGCTCATCCGCGGATTGCTGAGCCGATCGAGCAAGGTGCCCCGGTACTCGGGCGTGTTCATCCCGGGGACGGCGGGCAACAGGGGCTGAATCTCGTCGCCCACGAGCTTCTCGACGTAATCGAAAATCACGCGGTCTCGCATCGCCTCGTCGGTGCGCTGGTAACCGGCCAGCGTGGCCAAACATCCGAGCGCGATATGGGATCCGTTGAGCAGACGGGTCTTGATCAGCTTGTGGTCGCCGACGTCGGCAACGAATTCTGCACCGACCAGGTCGAGCGGCGGACGCCAATTGCAGAACGAATCCTCGATCACCCACTGGCTATACGGCTCGGTGACTACCGGAAATTTGTCGGCGACGCCGAATGTCTGCTCGACGAATTTGCGCTCCGACTTCGAGGTTTGCGGGGTGATGCGATCGACCATCGTCGACGGAAATGCGACATACGTGTCGATCCAGCGGGCAAGTCCCGGGTCCTTCAATGCGGCGAACGACACCAGCGCGGTCCGCGCCGGCTGGGTGTCGCCGGGAATGTTGTCGCAGCAGAGCACGGTGAACGGCGCGACGCCCGCGCGGCGACGCCGATCGAGAGCTTCGGCCAGATATCCCCACGCGGTCGCGTAGCCGTCGTAGGCGACCAGGTCGGCGCGCACGTCTGGATGGTCGGCGTCGAACTCGTCGGTGACTGGATTGAGGAAGTATCCGTTGTTGGTGATCGTCAGGCTGACAACGCGGGTTTGAGGGTCTGCCAGGGCGGCGCGGACCGCTGCGCCGTCATTCGGTGCGTAGTGAACGGAGCCGATCGAGCCGACCACGCGGGCGGTTTGGCGGTCGTGGCCGCGCTGCACCACGGTGTACAGCCCATCTTGCGCCGAGAGCAGGTCTTTGGCGTTGGAGGAGTTGAGACTCACGCCGGTCACCCCCCACCGATCTGAAATGCCCGAGCGGGCCAAGTCGTCGAAGTAGACGGCCTGATGTGCGCGGTGGAAGTTGCCCGCGCCGATGTGAACGACACCGCGCTGAAGGGCCGACCTGTCGTAGGTCGGTACGTCTACTCGTTGCGAATGCAGCCGTAATGTCGCGTCGGTCAGGGGGACGCCGCTTTTTGGACGCCAAGGGGGAATGACATCAAACATTGTCTATCTGTGCCCGACGTGATCGCCGGTCTAACGCATCCGTGGGTCATGTCACACATAAAGAGATCGTCAAGGGCGATAGTCGGTGGTCAAAGCAGTTAACAAGGCTGAAACGCGTAGGTTGACACCATGGCACCACGGGTGAGGCTGACCAACCCCGACAAGGTGCTCTACCCTGTGACCGGCACCACTAAGTCCGACATCTTCGACTATTACACCGGTATCGCCGAGGTGATGGTCCCGCACATCGCCGGGCGTGCGGCCACCCGTAAGCGCTGGCCGAATGGCGTTGAACAGTCTTCGTTTTTCGAAAAGCAGCTGGCTTCCTCAGCTCCCGATTGGTTGCCCCGCGCCAGTGTCCCGCACCGGTCCGGGACGACGACGTATCCGATCATCGACAGCTCAGACGGACTGGCCTGGATCGCGCAACAGGCGGCGCTGGAGGTACACGTGCCGCAGTGGCGCTTCGTCGCCGAGTGGACCCGGAAAGGTGAGGAACTCAAACCCGGTCCGGCAACACGATTGGTGTTCGACCTGGATCCTGGCGAAGGCGTGACCATGGCGCAGCTCGCCAAGGTCGCACGCGCCGTTCGGGACCTGATCGCCGATATCGGTCTGACCACGTTTCCGCTCACCAGCGGCAGCAAGGGCCTGCACCTCTATAGCCCGCTGGACAAGCCGGTGAGTAGCCAAGGTGCGGTGGCGTTGGCCAAACGCGTTGCACAGCAACTGGAAACGTCGATGCCCAAGCTGGTCACCGCCACCATGACCAAGAGCCTGCGGGCGGGCAAGGTGTTCGTGGACTGGAGCCAGAACAGCGGGTCGAAGACCACGATCGCGCCGTACTCGCTTCGTGGACGGGAATATCCAACGGTCGCCGCACCGCGCAGCTGGGAGGAGCTCGACGACAAGAAGCTCCGCCAGCTGCGCTACGACGAAGTACTGAAGCGGGTCCAGCGCGACGGAGACCTGCTGGCGCCGTTGGACGCCGACGTGACGACTCCCGATCGGCTGACGAAATATCGCGGCATGCGCGACGCGTCGAAAACACCGGAGCCGGTACCCAGCTCCAAACCGGTTGTTGGCCAGGGCAATACCTTCGTCATTCAGGAGCACCACGCCCGACGGCTGCACTACGACTTTCGGCTGGAAAAAGACGGTGTGCTGGTGTCGTGGGCTGTTCCGAAGAACTTGCCCGAAACCACCGCGGTCAATCACCTGGCGGTGCACACCGAGGACCATCCGCTGGAATACGGCGGCTTCGAGGGCAACATCCCCAAAGGCGAATACGGTGCCGGCAAGGTGGTCATCTGGGATGCCGGCACCTACGAGGCCGAGAAGTTCAATGACGACGAAGTCATCGTCAACCTGCGCGGTACCCGAATCTCGGGGCGCTACGCGCTGATTCAGACCAAGGGCGATCAGTGGCTAGCGCATCGGATGAAGGACCAGAAGATTTTCGAGTTCGACGAGCTCGCCCCGATGCTCTCGTCGGAGGGTTCGGTGGCGGCGCTGAAGGCGAGTCAGTGGGCGTTCGAGGGAAAGTGGGACGGCTACCGGCTGCTGGTCGACGCCGACCACGGTGCGGTGCGGCTGCGGTCGCGCAGCGGGCGTGACGTCACCGGCGAGTATCCTCAATTGCGTTCACTTGCAGCAGAACTCACTGAACATCACGTGGTGCTCGACGGCGAGGTCGTTGCTTTGACTGCTTCCGGGGTACCGAGCTTCAACGAGATGCAGAACCGCAGTCGCGCCACCCGCGTTGAGTTCTGGGCCTTCGATCTGCTCTACCTGGACGGGCGCTCGCTGCTGCGGGCCCGTTATCAAGATCGGCGCAAGCTGCTCGAAACGTTGGCCGCAGCTGGCAATCTCGCCGTTCCCGAACTGCTGACCGGTGACGGCGCGCAAGCGCTGGACGACTCCGGCAAGCACGGCTGGGAGGGTGTGATCGCCAAGCGCCGCGACTCCACCTACCAGCCGGGCCGGCGGTCGGCGTCGTGGCTCAAGGACAAGCATTGGAATACCCAGGAAATCGTGATCGGCGGCTGGAAGGCCGGCGAAGGCGGGCGCACCAGTGGCATCGGCGCACTGCTCATGGGCATCCCGGGCGACGCCGGACTGCATTTCGCCGGACGGGTCGGTACCGGCTTCACCGAACGCGACCTGGCCAACCTCAAGAAGACGCTCGCGCCGCTGCGCACCGACCACAGTCCCTTCGACGCCCCGCTGCCCACCCGCGATGCCAAGGGTGTGACATTCGTCGAGCCGGTTCTGGTCGGGGAGGTGCGCTACAGCGAATGGACCCCGGATAACCGCCTGCGCCAATCGAGTTGGCGTGGGCTGCGGAACGACAAGAAACCAAGTGAGGTGGTGCGCGAATGAAATGGGTGACATACCGAGGCTCGGATTTAGGCGATGGCGAACGTGCCGGAGTGCTCTCCGATGACACCATCTACGCGGCGCCGCGAGGCGTGACGCTGCTGGACCTGATCGGCCGCGGTGCCGACGGGCTGCGGCAAGCCGGCGACGAGGCACTCGCCTCCCCGTCGGCCACCGTCCGTCTGGACGACGCGACGTTGCTGGCGCCCCTTCCGCGACCGCCGTCGATCCGGGATTCGCTGTGCTTCCTGGACCACATGCGTAATTGCCAGGCCGCCGTGGGTGCCGGACGCGTGCTCAGCGATACCTGGTACCGCATCCCGGCCTTCTACTTCGCTTGCCCTGCAACCGTCCTGGGGCCCTATGAGGATGCGCCGATGGCACCCGGAAGCGCTTGGCAGGACTTCGAATTGGAGATCGCCGCGGTCATCGGAACCCGAGGTAAAGACCTGACGATAGAGCAGGCAGAACAGGCGATCATCGGCTACACGATCTTCAACGACTGGTCGGCGCGTGACCTGCGGCAAATGGAGACCCAACTGGCGATCGGGCAGGGCAAGGGCAAAGACAGCGGAGTCACGCTGGGCCCTTACCTGGTGACACCCGATGAGCTCGAGCCGTATCGCCGTGACGGCAAGCTCGACCTGCAGGTCACGGCCCTGGTCAACGACAAGGTGATCGGGTCGGGGTCGACCGCCCAGATGGATTGGAGCTTCGGCGAAGTCATCTCCTACGTCTCGCGCGGTGTGGCGCTCACACCCGGCGACGTCATCGGCTCCGGCACGGTGCCCACCTGCACACTGGTCGAGCACCTCAGCCTTGCGGCGCTGGAGTCGTTTCCCGGGTGGCTGCGCGATGGTGACGTCGTCACGCTGCGGGTGCAGGGTCTGGGGGAGACCCGACAAACCGTCCGCGCGAGCAGCGCGCCGCACCGGCTGGCGCCCCGCCCCAATCCGGAGGCCGCACCGGCGCCGGGCCGGGTCAATCGGGCGCCCGCACGAGTGCCCTACACCCGCGGGCTGCATGAGGTCGGCGACCGGGTGTGGGCGTGGACGTTGCCGGACGGGGGCTATGGCTGGAGCAACGCCGGACTGGTCAGCGGCGACGGGGCCGCACTGCTGGTCGACACCCTGTTCGACCTGGCGTTGACCCGCGAAATGCTGACCGCGATGAAGCCGATCACCGATAGCGCGCCGATTACCGACGCGTTGATCACCCACTCCAATGGCGACCACACCCACGGCAACCAACTGCTCGACGCGTCGGTGCGAATCATCGCCGCGCAGGGCACGGCTGATGAGATCGCGCACGGGATGGCACCCGAGATGCTGGCCATGGTGCAGACCGCCAATCTCGGTCCGGTCGCGACGCCGTACACGCGAGACCGGTTCGGGCACTTCGACTTCAGCGGCATCCAGGTGCGCAACGCCGACCAGACGTTCGACCGCGACCTTACGATCGAGGTCGGCGGCCGGCGGATCGATCTGCTGAACCTGGGTCCCGCGCACACCGCCGCGGACTCCGTGGTGCACGTGCCCGACGCCGGGGTGTTGTTCGGCGGCGATCTCCTCTTCATCGGCTGCACCCCGATCGTGTGGGCGGGCCCGATCGCCAACTGGGTTGCGGCTTGCGATGCGATGATCGCGCTGGACGCGCCGACGGTGGTGCCCGGGCACGGTCCGGTTACCGATCCGGACGGGATCCGCGCGGTCCGTGGCTATCTCGTGCACGTTGCCGAGCAAGCCAAGGCCGCCTTTGACAAGGGGCTGTCGTGGTCGGAGGCCGCGGACACCATCGACCTCGGCGAGTACGCCACCTGGCTGGACGCCGAGCGGGTGGTAGTCAACGTCTACCAGCGCTATCGCGAACTCGACGCGGACACACCGCAATTGGAGACGATGGCCCTGCTGGTCATGCAGGCCGAGTGGTTGGCCAAACGCTCTTCCTAGCCGCGAAACTGTAACTAGCAACGTGTTTCCCGAGAGAAGCCGTCGTTAGCTACAGTTTCGCGGCGTAAAGCGGATTACAGGACGGCGGTGACAAAGCCGATGGTCGCCGACGGGCCCCACTGGTCGGCCTTCTGTAGTTCCGGCAACCCGGCGGCCGTGAAGAGTTCAGCGAGCCGGAACCTGAGCACACTCCACCCGCGGGCCTGCAGGTGTGCGGCGACATCGGTGTGCTCACCGGGGTAAGCCAAATCGGCGATGTCCAACTCCAATCCGTGCCGTCGCCAGCCATCGGTCATCTGCTGCGCTTGTTCCTGCGATTCCGTCGAGGTTCCGGTGACCGATCCGTGGTCGGCGGCCAGGCGGCTGCCGGGGGCGCTCAGCGAAATGATGTTGTCCAGCAGCCGAATCTCGGCCTCCGGCGGCAGGAAGCCAATCAGCACCCCCTCGGCGAGCCAGGCCGTGGGCCGGGCGGGATCGAAGCCGGCGGCTCGCAGCGCGGCCGGCCAATCCTCGCGAAGGTCGATGCCGACGGTGCGGTGCTCGGTGGTGGGTGTCGCGCCGATCTTCGACAACGTCGAGGTCTTGAACTCGATCACCTCCGGCTGGTCGATCTCGTACACCGTCGTCCCCGCTGGCCAGGAAAGCCGATAGGCGCGGCTGTCCAGCCCAGCCGCAACGATCACGACCTGCCGGATGCCGCCGTCGGTGACTTGCGCGAAGTAGTCGTCGTAAAAGCGGGCGCGGGCGGCGAAAGTGTCGGTAATCCGGGGAAATGCGACCCCGGCGTCGTCAGCGTCGAGATCGAGTTCGCCGGACGCCAACCGGTTGAATGCTTCGATCCCGACGGCCCGTACCAGCGGCTCGGCGAACGGGTCGTCGATGACCGGCTGCGGACGTTTGGTCGCGGCTGCCCGGGCGGCAGCGACCATCGTGGCGGTCGCCCCGACGCTATTGGCCAGGTCCCAGGTGTCGCCTTCGCTTCGTGCCATGTTTCTCCTTCGATGTTGCGTCGAAACCACGGTATGCCTCGTCGGTAAAAACCCACGTCCCCTACGGTTTCGGTATGCCTGCAGTGGAATTGGAAACTCTCGAGGACAACATCGCCTGTATCACCCTGAACCGGCCGGAGCGCTTGAACGCGATCGACGGGGCGCTGATCGACGGCGTGGACGCGGCCCTGGACGTGCTAGGCGGCGGCCAATACCGGGTTGCGATCATCACCGGCGCGGGACGCGGATTCTGCGCCGGCGCCGATCTGAGTGGGACCGGCCAGGCCTGGACCCGGCCGGCCAGCCCGGCCACCCCGCCGTTCAAGATCAACTACGACGCTCAGGTTCGGCTGGCCAACCTCTACACCCGGATCTACGAACTGGACATTCCGGTGATCGCGGCGGTGAACGGCGTCGCTGTCGGAGGCGGCCTGGCGTTCACGCTGGTGAGCGACATCCGGGTGGCGTCCGAGCAGGCCCGGTTCGGTTCGGTGTTCATCAAGGCCGGCTTCTCGTCCATGGACATGGGCACCAGCTACCTGCTGCCGAAAATCGTCGGCGCCGGGGTAGCGCGCGAGCTGATGCTGACCGGACGCATCATCGACGCGGCCGAGGCCTATCGCATCAAGCTGGTGCACGAAGTGGTCGCGGCGGATGACCTGATGCCGGCGGCGCTCAAGCTGGCCCGCTCGATCGCCGCGAACAACGCTTACGGCGTGTGGCAGACCAAGATTGGCCTCAACGCGGCGCTGGACGCGCCGAGTTTGCGCCATGCCATCGAGATCGAGAACCGCACCCAGATCCTTAGCGGTTTCACCAATAACCCGGTCGAGGCGGCCACGGCGCACATGGAGAAGCGGGCTCCGAAGTGGGATCCGCTGTGAGGCCCGGCTAATGGCGGCGGCCGCCGCTAGACCTTCGCGATCACGTTCTCGGCAAACATCTCGAGGTTGCGGATCTTGCTCTCCAGCGGCTCGGTGTCGGTGCCCGCGATGTAGGGAATGCGGAAGCCGACGATGGCGTCGGTGACGCCCTTGTCCTCGAGTCGTTTGATGCCGTCAACCGTGTAGGCGTCGACCGAGATGACGTGAATCTGGAACGGGCCGGTCTTGCCGGCTTCTTCGCGAAACCGCTTGAGCTTGGCGATAAGCCCGTCGAGTTCTTCCGGGTCACCGCCGCCGTGCATCCAACCGTCCAGCCGGGCCGCACGCCGCAGTGCCACATCGGCATGGCCGCCGATCAGGACCGGGATCGGCTGGGTGGGCGCCGGCGTCATCTTCGTCTTGGGGATGTCGTAGAACTCGCCGTGGAATTCGAAGTAGTCGCCGCTGGTGAGCCCCTGGATGATTTCGATGCATTCGTCCATGCGCTTGCCGCGCCTGGCGAACGGGACGCCCAGCAGCTCATAGTCTTCCGGCCACGGACTGGTGCCGACCCCGAAGCCCACCCGGTTGTTGGTCAACACGGCCAACGAGCCGATTTGCTTGGCCACCAACGCCGGCGGCCGGATCGGCAGCTTGAGGACGAAGAAGTTGAAGTGCAGCTTCGTCGTCACCGCACCCAGCGCAGCGGTCAGCACGAAGGTCTCGATGAACTCCTTGCCGTCCAAAAACTCGCGATTGCCGTCAGGGGTGTACGGGTACTTCGAGTCGGATTCGAAGGGGTAGGCGATGCTGTCGGCGATCGTCATCGCGTGGTACCCAGCCGCCTCGGCCGCTTGGGCCAGCGGGATGTAGTACCGGTGGTCGGTCATCGCCTCTGCGTAGGTGAACCGCACGTGATCCGCCTTCCTTGTGGGGGCCGTCACACGACACTAGAACGTGTTCTAGTTTGGCTTACCGGCGGGTCCCCGCACAGCGAGGCGCAACGGGTGAAGCGGCCCGATTAAAGCTGGTTCTCGGGGCCGATGACGGCCCAGACCGTCTTCCCCGACGACGTCGGCGTGCTGCCCCACGCGCGTGACAATGCGTCGACAATCGCCAACCCGGACACGTCGATGCCCTTGTCCGGCGACGGCAGCCGCACGGCGGGAGATGTGCTCTCGTCGGACACCGCGATGGTCGCCGTGACGCCGTCGGTCTCGATCCGCATCTTCGGGACGCTTCCGGTGTGTTCGAGTACGTTTTCCACGAACACATTGACGACCACGAGCGCCACCGGGATGAGCCCGGGTTGCTTCCATTCGGTTAGCCACTCGCGGACCAGTCGGCGTGATTCGCGCAGGCTGGATAGGTTCGCGGGCAGCTCGGAATCGGCACGCTGGATGGTCTGACGGGTGAGCCGGCCGA
This sequence comes from Mycobacterium sp. Dal123C01, assembly GCF_052566995.1. Classification (NCBI taxonomy): domain Bacteria; kingdom Bacillati; phylum Actinomycetota; class Actinomycetes; order Mycobacteriales; family Mycobacteriaceae; genus Mycobacterium; species Mycobacterium sp. Dal123C01. The sequence continues at coordinate 2,328,671 of NZ_CP199580.1, forward strand.
GCGCTTTCAGCGCCCCTTTTTCGGTCGAGTACACCGGCATGAAACGGGTGACCTCGCTGCGCGTGATCGCCTCGCGGGTCGTGCGATGCGCGCTGACCAGCACAATCGGAACTTTCGCCTGGGTGCCGAGCTGCAAATGGGCGCTGATGAAAGCCGACCATGCCGACTCCGCGGGCACTTTGAGTTCGCTGATGTTGACGATGACGGCCGTGGGCTTTTGGAGGGTGGCCTTGGAGATGCTCTCGCGCAGCGCCCCGGAGTTGCTGGCATCAAGCACACCGCCGACGGTCAGAACGGCGATCGAGTCATCCGTCCGCGTCGCAACGGCCAGCGAGCTAGGCGACTCAGCTACCGCACTCACGCTAGGCACTCCTTCCGTCTAGGACAGTATCCCTGTTTAACGGGTCCCACGATGCAGCGGTTTGTGGGCGCGTGTCCTAATTGCGGTTAAGGCACACGAATCCTAGCGCGGTCGAAAAGCAATTGGACGTCACGATCCGGCTTTCCATCTTCTGCTCCTCGAATTCCCACTCGGCAAACCAAATGAGGAACCGCCCCCCCGGGCGGCAGAGACTTCTCACGTTAGTTCAGTGGCGTCGATGTCACCACATCAACGGACTCCGAGTCGCTCAGAATTCGGTCATCGCGTAGGGGGGAGCGCCCACGCCGGCGACCGAGTGGGTGCCCCACGGCGTTTGTTCGACGATGCGCGCCGCTGCGCTGTGTTCGCCGACCGTGAGCGTCGCCGTTCGGATCTGCCGGAGCACGTCGTCCGGCAGTGGCTGGGCCGGGGAGCTAAAAAGCGTTCCCTGCCAGTGGTACCGGCCGTCGATCGGGTCGAGGCGGCCAGAGAGTCGCACCCGCACCGGGTGGGACGTACCGGCGATCGTCAGCGTCGCCAGACCGTCGTAGGTCTGATCGTCGCAGCGGGCGCCGGACGACAGGTCGAACGCCGATGCAACCGGGAATGGCTGAGCGGGTCCGAAATGGGCGCGCTCGTTGAACACCTGCTGGCTGCTGCGCAGTACCTCGATGCGGGTGCTGGCGTTACGGTTCATCAGCGCAAGGCATTCGGCGACATAGCGAGTTTGCGCGGCGGCATCGGGCCCCGTGATCAAGAAGTAGTTGGGGAACCCGTGAATCGCGACGCCCAGGAAGGGCTCCATGCCGTCGTGCCAGGCCTGTTCGATGGACACTCCATCGGCGCCGACGAGCTCCGGGGTCTGATCGCGGATCGCGAACCCGGTGCCGTAGATGATCGCGTCGGCTCGGTGGTCGACACCATCGCCGGTGCGGATGCCCGACGGGGTGATGGCGCTGATCGGCGATGCGACGAGCGCGGGCCGAGACTCCTGTCTGCCCAGCGCCGCTCGGCGCCGTAGCCAGCGCTTGGCCCGGGTCCACGGCAACGGCAACTCAGCGACGATCCGGTGCGGCGCGTGCGCGAAAACGGTAACCGAGGCCGCTGCCGCAGTGAGCTGCCCGAGGTAGTGGCCGGCGGTGGAATCGGTGCCGACGACCGCGATGCGCTTGCCGGCCGGATCGAAATCGGGGTCCCACTGGGCCGCATGAAACGACGTTCCGCGAAACTCGTTGCGCCCGGCCAGCTTTGGCGTCCACGCGGCGAGCACCGGCTGTTGTACCGCAATGACCGTCCGACCCTGCAACGTCTCGCCCGCGGCGGTGCGCAACTCCCAGGTATGGGTGTCGTCATCGAAGCGCGAGCTGATCACTTCGCCGCGCGGCTGCACGACGTCGGTGATTCCGGCGGCCCGCAGCCCGGCCAATGTGGTCTGGGTAGCGCTACTCGCGCCGACGACGATGGCCTGCGTCGGGCTCACAGAAACCGAGCGTGCTTCCAGGCGCGACGCGCGATCGGGCCCAGCAGGCCTACCTCGGTCAAAAACGCCGCAAGCGGGGCAAAGCCGGCCGTCTGCGTCTCGTGACGGTACGGGCTGCTGCGCGCAGTCGCCCGCGCCCGTTTCGGATCAATTCCCGTCCGCGCGTAGGGGATCGGATTGCTGAACAGGTAACGGAAGAAATACCCGCCGAGTCCATTGATGTTGGCCATGAACCATTTGTTGAACCGCGGCATCGTCTCGGCTCGCTTGCGGGCGCCGTCGCGCGCGAACTGGATATGGCGAGCCTCTTCGGTGACGTGAATCCGCATGAGCCGCTGAATAATTGGCTGCAATTCCGGATCGTCCATCATCTGCCGTTGCAGCGAATCGAAAATCTCTTCACCGATCAGGGCGGCCATCCACAGCATCGAGCCGCGCTGGAACGCCAGCGGCAGGGTGTTGATGATCATCCGGTGCAGCAGGCGGGGGCGTACCGGCTTGGCGCCGATGCGCTCAATGGCCTTGCCGAACATCACCATGTGCCGGGTTTCATCGCCCAGCTCGGTCAGCTTGTAATGCGTCGCGGAGCTCGTCGGGTCCTCGTGCAGGATCGTGCGCAACAACGATTGATTGAGCATGTTCTCGAACCAGATTCCGGCCGACAACGTGTTGACCAGTTCCTGACGGGACAGCTCGATTTGTTGCTCACGGGTCATCTCGTCCCACATCGGGGTGCCGTACAGGGAGACCAGCCCGGGCGGCAGATAGAACTTGTCCGGGTCCAGCGGGGCATCCCAGTCGATGTCGACGATCGGTTCGTAGGACTTTCTCACCGAGCCCTTGAGCAGGCGCTCCGAGAACTCTTCACGACTCGGCCCACCTGGCTTCACCGCACTCGTCATCGCTGGCGTCCCTTCATTGGGTGCTTCAGCACGGTACCCATGGTACCGGGTACTTGCGGTCCCGACTAGGTGTTCGAGGTCGCGATTCGGCAATGTGACGGGGAACGGACGTCAGGAGGCAGAACGTGAGTCGGCATATTCACGTGATCGGCATCGGCGCCGGGGATCCCGACTACGTGACGATTCAGGCGATCGAGGCGTTCAACGACACCCAGGTGTTCTTCGCGATGGACAAGGGCGAGGCGAAAAGCGACCTGGTGGCGCTGCGCCGGGAGATCTGCACGCGGTTCATCCGTGAGCCGGGTTATCGATTCGTGGAGTTGCCGGATCCGAAGCGGTCGAACCCGGGCGACCAGCAAGGCGATTACCGGGAAGCGGTCTCCGACTGGCACGCCGCGCGGACGCGGATCTGGGCGAAGGCCATCGCCACCGAGCTGGGCCCCGACGGTGTCGGCGCCTTCCTGGCGTGGGGCGACCCGTCGCTGTACGACAGCACGCTGCGGATTCTCGATGCGGTCGCGGCAGAGGTCGACTTCACTTTTGACGTCATCCCGGGAATCACGGCCATCCAGGCGCTGACGGCTCGGCACCGCATCCCGCTCAACGACGTCGGCGAACCCGTACTGATCACCACCGGCAGGCAGCTACGCGCGCACGGGTTGTCCGGCTCGGCGGTGGTCATGCTCGACGCCGACTGCTCATTTGTGGCCTGCCCCGCCGACACCCGGATCTGGTGGGGCGCCTACCTCGGTACCGACGACGAACTACTGGTGGCAGGCGCTGTCGGCGAGGTGGGGGCGCGGATCGTGGCGCTGCGCTCCGAGGCCCGCGCGCGGCACGGCTGGATCATGGATACCTACTTATTGCGGTCGCCGTGAGCTTCGATGGACACTTCATAGCCGCGATCGGCAAACTGAATGGGTGCCCGAACTTCCCGAGATCGAAGCGCTGGTCGACCACCTGCGGCGCCATGCCGTGGGTTCGACCATCGGTCGCGTCGATGTCGGGGCGCTGTCCGTCCTCAAAACTTTCGATCCGCCGATCAGTGCCCTACACGGCCTGACCGTTACCGCAGCCAACCGGTGGGGGAAGTACCTGGGGCTGCAGGCCGGCAATCTGCTGTTGATCGCGCACCTGTCGCGCGCGGGCTGGTTGCGCTGGTCGGACAAGCTGGCCGAGGCGCCGCTGCGACCAGGAAAGGGACCAATCGCGCTGCGCGTCCATCTGGGTGTTCCCGGTAGCGCGCCGGGCTTCGACCTCACCGAGGCCGGCACCCAGAAGCGGCTGGCGGTGTGGTTGGTCGACGATCCGGAGCAGGTGCCGGGGATCGCCACCCTGGGCCCGGACGCGCTGGATCTGAGCGCCGAGGACCTGGCCGGGCTGCTGGCCGGCAACAGCGGTCGGATAAAGACCGTCATCACCGACCAGAAGGTGATCGCCGGTATCGGCAATGCCTACAGCGACGAAATCCTGCACGTCGCCAAGATCTCGCCGTTCGCCACGGCCGGGAAGTTGACGAGCGAACAGCTCGCCACCCTGCACGACGCGATGATTTCGGTGCTGACCGACGCGGTGAACCGCTCCGTCGGCCAAGGCGCCGCGATGCTCAAAGGGGAGAAGCGCTCCGGGCTGCGGGTGCACGCACGTACCGGGCTGCCCTGCCCGGTGTGCGGGGACACCGTCCGGGAAGTGTCGTTCGCGGACAAGTCTTTTCAGTACTGTCCGACGTGCCAAACCGGCGGCAAGGTGCTGGCCGACCGGCGCATGTCACGGCTGCTCAAGTAGCCGATCGGCCGGGACTTGACACCTGTCGATATGCTGCCCGGATGACTCGCCAGAAGATCCTCATCACCGGCGCCAGCTCCGGCCTGGGCGCCGGGATGGCGCGTGCCTTTGCCGCGAAGGGTCGTGACCTGGCGCTGTGCGCCCGTCGAACCGACCTGCTGGATGAGCTGAAAGCGGAACTGTCACAACAGTATCCCGCGATCAAAGTCGCGGTCGCCGCGCTGGACGTCAGGGACCACGAGCAGGTGCCGAAGGTCTTCGCCGAACTCAGCGATGAGCTCGGCGGCATCGACCGCATCATCGTCAACGCCGGCATCGGCCACGGAGCGCGGCTGGGCTCCGGCAAGCTGTGGGCGAACAAGAAGACCATCGAGACCAATCTGGTGGCCGCGCTGGTGCAGATCGAGACGGCCCTGGAGATGTTCACCAAGAGCGGCTCGGGACATCTGGTGCTGATCTCATCGGTGCTGAGCAACACCGGCGTGCCAGGCGTCAAGGCCGCTTACTGCGCAAGCAAAGCGGGGTTGAGGTCGCTGGGCGAGTCGCTGCGCGCCGAGTACGCCAAAGGCCCGATCAAGGTCTCGGTGATCGAGCCGGGCTACATCGAGTCGGAGATGACCGCCAAATCGGCGAACACAATGCTGCTGGTGGACAACGAAACTGGCGTCAAAGCGCTGGTCGGCGCGATCGAACGGGAGCCCGGCCGGGCCGTGGTGCCGCGGTGGCCGTGGGCCCCACTGGTGCAGCTGATGCGGGTGCTACCGCCGACCCTGACCAAGCCGTTCGCCTAGCCGTCGATCAGTGCGGCACGGGTGTGTAATGCGCTGCGTCGCTGGTGAATTCGGGTTTACCGTAAGTCGCTAACCGGAGCTTGAGCAGCCCGACGACGTACACGTCGGTGATGTCCCGAAGCACCGGGATGCGGCTGGCGTGGCTCACGGCAGTGAAACGTCCGATGATGAAGGGCGTGGTCAGGGCGACACGCAGGAGATCGGTCGGTTCGAGTGAGACGCCCATGGCACCCGCGATTTCGCGATCACCACCGCAGAACGTGCGGACGAACGTGAGCTTGCTGAAGCTCTTCTCGACTGCCTCGGCGCAGCGGTCGAACAAGGAGGTGCCGGGGCGCAGATAGGCCTCCATCGTGCCCTGGACGAGGTCGTGGCAGATGCTGTCGAATCCGTGGCGCAGCAGTGCCGAGCGCGCGTGCATGATGTGGACGATGTCGGCGGGTTCCGACGGCAGCAGTTCCTCCGGCAGGCCGAGCAGAAAACAGCGATACCTGGCGAATTCGATGGCGGCGCGTTCTCCGGCGGTGAACTCCGTGCGCCCCTGCCGGCGGACCTTCTGGGCCAGCAGGTATTGGCCGATCATTCCGGCGGGCATCTGGTCGACCTGCGGCACCGGCATGCCGTAGGTCGCGACGTCCCATTTGTCGGATTTCTTCAGGGCGTTGTAGCGAACCATCGAGTGCATCAATCGGACCATGGCGGCGGCCTCGAATCCGGGACCGAAGCGGTCCAGCGCACCGGGCAGAGTGGTGACGGCGAAAAAACTGGCTGTCTCGTTGACCCGCCGCGCGGCACGCTTACCCGACAGTGCACCGGTCAGGGCCATCGGCAGCGCGGCGTAGGTGTTGGTGAAGGTCGCGATAAACGCTCCCCGGGTAATGAAGGGGGCCAGCAGCGCCGCGGGGATGCGCTCTTGCCGGGCGCCTTCGCGTACCAGGTCGAAGTCGATCCACTCCGGGGTGGCCTCCATGGCGGCGATGAACGCGACGAGCTCGGGGGGTGCGGCGGGCACCGCGTCGATTCCCTCTCGGCAGGCCGTCTTGAGCATGTCGATCAACTGCGTGACGCTGTACGTGTTCATCAGCGCCGCATAGGGATCGGCGACGATGTCGCCGAGTAGCGTTGCCGTGCTGATCAATTCGAGGACACGGTCGTCTTCCAGGATCGGTGCGCGGTCGGCAACCCAGGTGGGCAGGGCGGAGTCGACGTCAGGCTCGGTGGCCAGGCGATCCGGCTGCTGGTCGAAGTCGAAGTCCCCGTAGAGGTCGGGCTGTAAATCGCGCTGGCTTCGGACTCGCTGCGCGAGTTCGGGGTAGTACGTGACCATCACAACCTCCGGTTAACTAACACTTCGTGAGTAATACTCACAATCTGTTAGTTATGCTGTCAAGCGTGAAGGCGGACAACCCGAAGCGGCGCATGACCGCCGAGGGGCGGCGCGAGCAGATCCTCGACGTCACGCACACGATCGTTGATGCCGAAGGGTTTCACGCGGCAACGCCGAACCGCATCGCAGCGCAGGCCGGCATCAATCGGTCGTTGATCTATCAGAAGTTCGGCGACCTGGCGGGGCTGTTCGTCGAACTGATCGACCGAGAGACGGCGCGGGCCGGCGCCCAGTTCGCCGAGGCGATCTCCGGGTTGGATGCTGCGGCCGAAGATCAGTCGTTTGTGCTGGCGTTCGACGGTGTCCTGGCGGCCGTCGACGCCCATCCGGCGACGTGGCGGTTGTTCATGTTCCCGCCGCAGGGCGCCCCGCCGGAGTTGTATGCCCGGCTGGCTCAATCCGAAGCCGTCGTGCTCGACTTCTTTGTCCGTGAACTGCTGCGCACCAATCCTGGAGTGCACGACCCCGAATACACCGCCCGGATTCTGCATGCCGCCGGTCGCGAACTGCTGCGGCTACACCTGAGCGACCCGCAGTCCGCGACCGTGGAACGGTTGCGCACCTTTGTGCGGCGACTCGGCTCCGACGTGATGAGCCGAGCCCACTGAGAGCGGGCTAGCTCACCCGCCCGCGTTCGGTCCGATAGCGACGGACCAGGGCATCGGTCGAGCTGTCCGACTGCGGCGTGGGGGAGGTGTCGCTGGTGAGCACCGGAAGCAGCGCCTTGGCCTGGGTCTTGCCCAGCTCCACACCCCACTGATCGAACGAGTCGATTCCCCAGATCACGCCCTCGGTGAAAACCTGATGCTCGTAGAGCGCGATCAACTGCCCGACCACCGAAGGCGTAAGCCGGTCGGCCAGAATCGAAGTGGACGGGCGGTTGCCGGGCATCACCTTGTGCGGCACGACCCCGGCGGGCGTGCCCTCGGCGGCGATTTCCTCCGCGGTCTTGCCGAACGCCAGCACCTGGGTCTGGGCGAAGAAATTGCTCATCAACAAGTCGTGCATGCTGCCGGTGCCGTCGGCGGTGGGCAGATCGTCGGTGGGCTGGCTGAACCCGATGAAATCGGCCGGCACCAGCCGGGTGCCCTGATGAATCAGTTGGTAGAAAGCGTGCTGGCCGTTGGTTCCCGGCTCGCCCCAAAAGATTTCACCGGTCTCGGTGGTGACCGGCGTGCCGTCGGCGCGGGTCGACTTGCCGTTGGATTCCATGGTCAGCTGTTGCAGATAGGCGGCAAAGCGGGCCAAGTCGTTGGAATACGGGAGTACGACCCGGGATTGAGCACCCATGAAGTTGGAGTACCAAAGACCGATCAGGCCCAGCAGCGCCGGTGCGTTGGACTCCAGCGGGGCGGTTTTGAAGTGTTCGTCGACGATGTGGAATCCGGACAGGAAGTCGGCGAACGCCTGCCGGCCGATCACCGCCATCACCGACAGCCCGATCGCCGAATCGACCGAATAGCGTCCACCGACCCAGTCCCAGAACCCGAACATGTTGTCGGTGTTGATGCCGAATTCGTCGACCAGGCGCTTGTTGGTCGAGACCGCCACGAAATGCTTGGACACCGCCGAGTCGCCGAGTGATTCGGTCAGCCAGCGGCGCGCCGCCGTCGCGTTGGTCAGCGTCTCCAATGTGGAGAATGTCTTCGAAGCAACGATGAAAAGCGTTGTGGCCGGCTCTAAATCGGCAAGCGCAGCGACCAGATCGGCGGGATCGACGTTGGAGACGAAGCGTGCCGAGATCCCCGCATCGGCATAGTGGCGCAGGGCTTCGTAGACCATCACCGGGCCCAGGTCTGACCCACCGATGCCGATGTTGACCACAGTCCTGATCCGTTGCCCGGTGGCCCCGGTCCATTCGCCGCTGCGTAATCGATCGGTGAAATCCCCCATCGCATCCAGCACGCTGTGCACGTCCTCGACGACGTTCTGGCCGTCGACGGTCAGCTCGGCATCCCGGGGCAGCCGAAGCGCGGTATGCAGGACCGCCCGATCCTCCGAGGTGTTGATATGCACACCGGAGAACATTTGATCCCGGCGCTTTTCGAGGTTGGCCGCGCGGGCCAGCCCGATCAGCAGCTGCAGTGTCTCGCGAGTGATGCGGTGTTTGCTGTAGTCGATGTACAGGTCGCCGACCGTCACGGTGAGATCGCGGCCACGATCGGGGTCGTCGTCGAAGAACTGGCGGAGGTGAGTTTCGCCGATTTGTTCGTGATTCCTACGCAGGGCGTCCCACGCCGGAGTGGCGGTGATGTCGGGGATGGTGATCACGGAGGTCATGGTTCGACCCTAGTGCTGCTTCACGGGGCGGAGCCACCGCTAGCGGGCAGCGGAATTCGCCGCGACCATACAGAAATTGGTGAAACGCAATCCCCCCGGATTGAGGGTGCTCAGTGGCCGAGCCGGCCCCTGCCCAATCGCAGCAGCAGCATTGCCAGATCCTTACCTTCGGGACCGAGCACGCTGTACCGCTCGATGACCTTCATCTCGCGGCTGTGCACCAGGCGGGTGCCGCCAGATGCCATCCGGGCTCTGCCGATTTCCCGAGAAACTTCGGCGCGTCTCCTGACAGCGTCGAGAATCTCGGCGTCCAGCCGGTCGATCTCGAGGCGCAACTCTTCAATGTTGGCCAACTGTTCAATGTCGATCATCTCGACGCTCATCCCTACACCCCCGTGTTGTTTTTCTGTTCTTCTTTTGGTCTTGTTCGTTATTTGGCTTCGAAACGTTAACCGCCTTGAAAAAGTTCGAGCCCTGAATCCGAAGGCGGACCACAGGGCTCTAGCAATCACAGCTAGACCATGGGGACCGTTGGCCGGTTCCCACAGTAAAATCGGCGTCGCCACTCATGGGTTGAGAGGCGGCGATGTGGCCGTGGATTGTGCATAAGAAGAGTGTGCCACAGCGGGGGACACGCCGGAGCAAAACGACGAGTTCAGCGGCTGCACCCTGCTATGGGGCCATGGCCTGGGCATTTGTCGTCGGCGGGTAGCGGTAAATTTAGCTAGACATGACTCTGCATGCAACCGATGCCAAGCTCGCCGCCGAGGTAGATCAGCTGCTCGACGGACTAAATCCTCAACAACGCCAAGCGGTAGTACACGAGGGTTCGCCACTGCTGATCGTGGCTGGCGCGGGCTCGGGGAAGACCGCGGTGTTGACCCGTCGCGTCGGGTATCTGATCGCCGCACGCGGTGTCGGGGTCGGGCAGATTTTGGCCATCACCTTCACCAATAAGGCCGCCGCTGAGATGCGCGAACGGGTGGTGCGGCTGGTCGGAAACCGCGGTCGCGCGATGTGGGTGTCCACGTTTCACTCGACCTGCGTGCGCATCCTGCGCAACCAGGCCTCCCTGATCAAGGGCCTTAATTCCAACTTCTCGATCTATGACGCCGACGACTCGCGGCGCCTGCTGCAGATGATCGGGCGCGACATGGGCCTGGACATCAAGCGGTACTCGCCGCGACTGTTGTCGGTTGCCATCTCCAACTTGAAGAACGAGCTGATCGACCCGGACCAAGCTGTGTCCAATCTCACGGACGATTCCGATGACTTGGCCCGCACGGTTGCCTCCGTGTACGGCGAATACCAACGACGGCTGCGGGCGGCCAACGCACTGGACTTCGACGACCTGATCGGCGAGACCGTCGCGGTGCTGCAGACCTTCCCGCAGATCGCCGAGTACTACCGGCGCCGGTTCCGGCACGTCTTGGTCGACGAATATCAGGACACCAACCATGCGCAGTACGTGTTGGTGCGGGAATTGGTCGGACGCGCCGACGGGGATTCTCCCGATGACGTGCCGCCGGCGGAGTTGTGCGTAGTCGGCGATGCGGATCAATCGATCTACGCATTCCGTGGCGCCACGATTCGCAATATCGAGGAGTTTGAACGCGACTATCCCGACGCGACCACTATTTTACTTGAGCAGAATTACCGCTCGACGCAGAACATTTTGTCGGCGGCCAATTCGGTGATCGCCCGTAACTCAGGGCGCCGGGAGAAGCGGCTCTGGACGGACGCCGGGGTAGGGGAGTTGATCGTCGGTTATGTCGCCGACAATGAACACGACGAGGCCAGATTTGTGGCCCAAGAAATTGACGCGCTCGCTCAGCGTGGCGACATTACCTATAACGATGTAGCCGTCTTTTATCGCACCAACAACTCATCGCGGTCGTTGGAAGAGGTGTTCATCCGCGCCGGCATTCCGTACAAGGTCGTCGGGGGAGTGCGGTTTTACGAGCGCAAGGAAATCCGCGACATCGTCGCCTACCTGCGCGTGCTGGACAACCCTGGCGACGCGGTGAGCATGCGGCGCATCCTCAACACGCCGCGGCGGGGCATCGGCGATCGTGCCGAGGCGTGTGTGGCGGTCTACGCCGAGAACACCGGCGCCAGCTTCGCTGACGCGCTGGTTGCCGCGGCCGAAGGCAAAGTCCCGATGCTGAATTCCCGTGCGGAGAAGGCGATCACCGGTTTCGTCGAGCTGCTCGACGAGCTGAGGGGCCGCCTCGATGACGACCTCGGCGATCTGGTCGAGTCGGTGCTGGAACGCACCGGATACCGCCGCGAGCTGGAGTCCTCGACCGATCCGCAGGAATTGGCCCGGCTGGACAACCTGAACGAACTCGTCAGCGTCGCACACGAATTCAGCATCGATCGGGCAAACACCGCCGCACTCGACGAGTCCGGGGAGGCCCTCGAAGACGAAGACGTGCCCGACACTGGTGTGCTGGCGGCCTTTCTGGAACGGGTCTCGCTCGTCGCCGACACCGACGAGATTCCCGAGCACGGTGCCGGCGTGGTGACGCTGATGACGTTGCACACCGCGAAGGGTCTGGAGTTCCCGGTGGTCTTCGTCACCGGCTGGGAGGACGGGATGTTCCCGCACATGCGGGCGCTCGACGACCCGGGCGAACTCTCAGAGGAGCGGCGGCTGGCCTACGTGGGCATCACCCGCGCGCGGCAGCGGCTGTATCTGAGCAGGGCCATCGTCCGGTCTTCCTGGGGACAGCCAATGCTCAACCCGGAATCGCGGTTCCTGCAAGAGATCCCGCAGGAACTGATGGAATGGCGGCGCACCGCACCGGCCCCCTCGTACAGCGCGCCGGTGAGCGGCGCCGGGCGGTTCGGGACGCCGCGCGCCGCGCCCACCCGCTCCGGAGCAGGCAAACGTCCGCTACTGGCGTTGCAGGCCGGCGATCGCGTGACTCACGACAAGTACGGGCTGGGCCGGGTCGAGGAAGTCTCGGGCGTCGGCGAATCGGCGATGTCGCTGATCGACTTCGGTAGCGCGGGCAGGGTCAAGCTGATGCATAACCACGCCCCGGTCAGCAAGCTCTGAATTGCGGGTTAGCCCTGCAGCCAGCGTTTGGTCTGCGGGTGCATCGCTAACACCACACTGGCGATTGGGAGCAGCGGAAAGGCGTGCACGATCCAGGCCACGCGTGCGCCCGCGATGAAGACGCCGCCGTAGGTCAGCACCGCGACCACCGCGCCCGTCGTGATCAGGACACGGCCCAGCGCGCGACGCTGCAACAGCATGATGACGCCGGAGACGGTGGCCGTCGCGAAGGCCAGAGCGAGGAACGCGATCGCGATGCAGAACAGGCGGTCGGTCCGCCACCAGCCGGCGATCAAGTCGGTGGCCACCACCGATGTGGCCCACCCACTGACGATGCTGACCGCAGCGGCGGCGACCGCCGTCCGGGAACTCGGTTCATCGACCGAGCGGCCCGGCAGGCCGCTACGCGCGGCCGCGCGAGTGGCGCCCTGATCGGGTACCGACTGCCGCGGCATGTGGGTGGTCGGAGATTCCGGGATCGAGGGTATCGGTCCGGTCGGGGCACGCCGAATGATCCGTGTTCGTGATTCGGGCGGCGTTTCGGGAGGTGGAGGGTCGTTCGGCGCGGTCACCTCAACCAGCGTAATTGCCGACGAAAAGTCCTCGCTTGGCCAGCCACGGCACCGGGTCGATTCGCTCGGAGCCGCCTTGCAGCACCTCGAAGTGCAGATGTGGGCCGGTGGAGTTGCCCCGGTTGCCCATCGTGGCGATCTGGTCGCCGGCCATCACGCGTTCGCCGACACTGACCAGCGCGGTGTTGATGTGGCCATACAGCGTGACCGTGCCATCGGCGTGGCGCAGCTTGACCCACATTCCGTAGCCGGCGGTCGGGCCGGCGTCGACGACGACACCGTCGGACACCGCGACGATCGGCGTTCCGATCGAGTTGGCGAGGTCGATGCCGGCATGCAGCACGCCCCAGCGGTACCCGAAGTTCGACGTGAAGATCCCGTGGGTGGGCATGACGTACAGCGGCTGCTGCAGTCGCGCCTCGCGCTGGGCGCGGTCGTTGGCGAAGGCCTCGCCCTTGGCGAGTTCCTCGTTGTGCACCGCGGCGAGCGCCGTGGGGTGGACCGCGATCACCTGGGCGCCGCGCGTGGTGTTGCCGCTCACCCCGCCGGTCAGCGCCGACGCATTGGCGGTCAGCACCGTCTCGGTCCTGGTGATCTCGGCGTGGGTGGTCGCCGTGTGCGCCGCCGCGGCCGCCGCACCGGCGGCCATCGCCGAGATCAGCATGCGGCCCTTGGCCGCGCTGGTCGGCTCCTTGCGGTGCTGCCCGCCGCTGCGTCCCACACCGATGACGTCGGTGTCCGGGCCGGCCCCATGCGGGTCGACGCCGAGCTTGAGAGTCAGCTGGGCCGGGGCTTCGTTGGCGGTGGCGGGAGCGGGGACCGCCAGCCGCAGGGAGGTCAGATCGTCGATCTCGTCCAGATCGTCGAGCTCGGGCGCGAGCAGCACCTGTGCTTCGTAATCGAACGTGGAGTCATTGCTCAGGTCGAGGTCGTCCAGGTCGCCGGAGTCCACGAAGTCCAGGTCGTCGAGGTCAAAGCCGTCGAGCGGCAGGATTTCGGTGACTTCGTTGCGGTGGGGTTGCGACCACTGGCCGCGGTGATGGCGACCTGCTCCTGACAGCGCAGGAGAGCGGGCAAGACTGTGTTGGGACAAGCTGAAATGTCCTCGTATCGTGACCATACCGTTATCTGGACGTTAGGACGTTATCCGTTTACCGATCCGACTGGCAACCTCGGTGCCAGATTGTGAACTGGATCACGTTTAGCCCTGCACGGCGTGTCGTGAGCTGTGCCACATCGGTGGATGCGGCGGTAGACGCCGTTTGGTGGGTGGATACAGTTCCACCGTGCGAGTTGCCGGATCCGGCACCGCCTACCTGTAGGCCTGTAGTCAAGTCGAGCGAAGACAGTGAGTTCATGGACCTTTTCGAGTATCAAGCGAAAGAACTGTTCGTTAAGCACAACGTACCTACTACGCCCGGTCGTGTAACCGACACCGCCGAGGGCGCGAAGGAAATCGCGACCGAGGTCGGCGCTCCGGTGATGGTGAAGGCGCAGGTGAAGGTCGGCGGTCGCGGCAAGGCCGGTGGCGTCAAGTACGCCGCCACGCCGGAGGACGCCTTTGAGCACGCCAACAACATCCTGGGCCTGGACATCAAGGGCCACGTCGTCAAGAAATTGCTGGTCGCCGAGGCCAGCGACATTGCCCAGGAGTACTACATCTCCTTCCTGCTCGATCGCGCCAACCGGACCTACCTGGCGATGTGCTCGGTCGAGGGCGGCATGGAGATCGAAGAGGTGGCCGCCACCAAGCCCGACCGGCTGGCCAAAGTGCCGGTGGACGCCGTCAAGGGTGTCGACCTGGCGACCGCGCGTTCCATCGCCGAGCAGGGGCACTTGCCGGCCGAGGTGCTCGACGCCGCCGCGGTGACCATCTCCAAGTTGTGGGACGTGTTCGTCGGCGAAGACGCCACCCTGGTCGAGGTCAACCCGTTGGTGCGCACACCTGACGACAAGATTCTTGCGCTGGACGGCAAGGTCACCCTGGACGCCAACGCCGACTTCCGCCAGCCGGGCCACGTGGAGTTCGAGGACCGTGACGCCACCGACCCGCTGGAGCTCAAGGCCAAGGAACACGACCTGAACTACGTCAAGCTCGACGGCCAGGTCGGCATCATCGGAAACGGTGCAGGCCTGGTGATGTCGACGCTCGACGTCGTCGCGTACGCGGGCGAGAAGCACGGTGGAGTCAAGCCGGCCAACTTCCTGGACATCGGCGGTGGCGCGTCGGCCGAGGTGATGGCTGCGGGCCTGGATGTGATCCTGAACGACAAGCAGGTCAAGAGCGTGTTCGTCAACGTGTTCGGTGGCATCACCTCGTGCGACGCCGTCGCCAACGGAATCGTGACCGCGCTCAACATGCTCGGGGCTGAGGCCAACAAGCCGCTCGTGGTCCGGCTCGACGGCAACAACGTCGACGAGGGTCGCCGCATCCTGGCCCAAGCCAACCACCCGCTGGTGATCCAGGCCGAGACCATGGACGCCGGGGCCGACAAAGCCGCCGAGCTGGCGAACAAGTAAGGGAGCCAACAAATGTCGATCTTCCTGAATAAGGACTCCAAGGTCATCGTCCAGGGCATCACCGGTGGCGAAGGCACTAAGCACACCGCGCTCATGCTCAAGGCGGGAACGAACGTGGTGGGCGGGGTGAATGCCCGCAAGGCGGGTACCACCGTGTCGCACGTGGACCCTGTCGGCAAGGACGTCGAACTTCCGGTCTTTGGCACCGTTGCGGAGGCGATGAAAGAGACCGGCGCCGACGTGTCGGTCGTCTTCGTGCCGCCGAAGTTCGCCAAGGACGCGATCATCGAGGCCATCGACGCCGAGATCCCGCTGCTGGTGGTCATCACCGAGGGAATTCCGGTGCAGGACAGCGCATATGCGTGGGCCTACAACGTGGACAAGGGCAAGAAGACGCGCATGATCGGCCCGAACTGTCCCGGCATCATCACGCCGGGTGAGGCGCTGGCCGGCATCACTCCCTCGAACATCAGTGGACCCGGCCCCGTCGGGTTGGTGTCCAAGTCGGGCACCCTGACCTACCAAATGATGTACGAGCTGCGCGATTTCGGCTTCTCGACGTCGATCGGCATCGGCGGTGACCCGGTGATCGGCACCACCCACATCGACGCCATCGAAGCTTTCGAGAAGGACCCCGACACCAAGGTCATCGTGATGATCGGTGAGATCGGCGGTGACGCCGAGGAGCGCGCGGCCGACTACATCAAGGCGAACGTGTCCAAGCCGGTCGTCGGTTACGTCGCGGGATTCACAGCGCCGGAAGGCAAGACGATGGGCCACGCCGGCGCAATCGTGTCCGGCTCGTCGGGCACCGCGGCCGCGAAGAAAGAGGCCTTGGAAGCTGCCGGGGTCAAGGTGGGCAAGACGCCGTCGGAGACCGCGGAGCTCGCCCGGGAGATCCTGAAGAGCCTGTAGGGGTTTGAGCACGTGACTCTTGACCCACGCACCCCCGTCATCGTCGGGGTTGGGCAGGCAGCCGAACGCATCGACGACGCCTACTACCGCGCGATGTCAAGCGTCGAACTGGCCGCGGCCGCTGCCCGCGCCGCACTCGACGACTGCGGCGCCGACATGGCCAAGGTCGCGGCAATGATCGACACCGTCGCCGGCGTAAGGCAATTCGAGATCTCCGGCGTGATCAACGCCCCGCTCGGAAGGTCGGACAACTACCCACGGTCGGTGGCCAACCGGGTCGGCGCGGACCCCGCCCGCGCCATCTTGGAGGTCGTCGGCGGTCAGGGCCCGCAACACCTGATCACCGAGTTGGCGGGCCAGATCGCGGCGGGCCGGTCCGAAGTCGCGTTGATCTTCGGCTCCGACGCCACGTCGACCCTGCGCTACTTCGCCGAGACGGAGAACCGGCCGGATTTCTCCGAAACCGTTGACGGCCCACTCGAAGACCGTGGACAGGGGCTGGAGAGACTGGTCTCGGACTACACCGTCAGCCACGGCCTGACCAGTGCGCCGATCCAGTACGCGCTGCTGGAAAACGCCCGCAGAGCCGGAACCGGTTTGGGCCCAACGGAATACCTGCGGCGAATGGCCGAGCTGTTCGCACCGTTCAGCAAAGTGGCTGTCGACAACCCGTTCGCGGCCGCCCCGGTGGAACGCGACGTCGACGAGCTGATCACCGTGACCGAGAGCAACCGGATGATCGCGGAGCCCTATCCGCGATTGCTGGTCGCCCGCGACCAGGTGAACCAGGGCGCCGCTGCGCTGGTGATGTCGGTGGAGGCGGCGCGGCGTCTGGGGGTGCCCGAGGAGAATTGGGTGTACCTGCACGGCCACGCCGACATGGAGGAACAGCAGCTGCTGGTGCGCCCGGACCTGGGACACTCGCCGGCGGCCGTCGTCGCGGTGTGCGAGGCGCTCGCCGTGGCCGGCATCGGAATCGACGACGTCGCCACCTTCGACTTGTACAGCTGCTTTCCGGTGCCCGTATTCAACATTTGCGACGGCATGGGCATCGCTCCCGACGATCCGCGCGGCCTGACCATGACCGGCGGGCTGCCCTTCTTCGGTGGCGCCGGCAACAACTACTCGATGCACGCGGTCGCGGAGACGGTGGCCCGAATGCGAAGCACACCAGGTCAATTCGGCTTAGTCGGCGCCAACGGCGGCATCCTGAGCAAGTATTCGGTCGGGGTGTACTCCACCACCCCGACGCCGTGGAAGCCGGATTCCAGCGCGCAGCTGCAGGCGCAGGTCGCCGATTGGCCCACCCAGTCGGTCACCGAGAACGCCGACGGCCCCGGGACGGTCGAGACTTACACCGTTCGCCGTGACTCCGGACGGCTCACCGGGATCATCATCGGCCGGCTGGCCGACAACAGCCGATTCCTGTCGACCACCGAAGACGAGGAATTGATCGCGCTGCTGACCGACGGTGATCCCATCGGGCGCACGGTGGCAGTGCGCTCCTTCGACTACGGCAACCGCTGCTTTCCCGGCTGACAGGCCGGGATTTGCGCGACACTTAAACCACGCACACGACACGCCGCAAACTGTCGCAATGGATTAAGTTTCGGGATGCCTCGGGATGCCTCGGGATGCAAGGGGTCTCAGACCATCGACGAGAGCTTGCCGGCCAGCCGCTCCACGTAGGCGGCGATTTCCTCTTCGGGACGGTCCGGCAGGCCGAACAGCACCTCGGTCACCCCGAGTTCGGACCAGTGCGCCAGCTTCTCGGGCACCGGCTTGAAGTCCAGGGCCACGATTTGCGGGGCGCCGTCGCGGCCGGCGGCCGCCCAGGTGTCCTGCAACAACTTCACCGGTTCGTCGATGTCGAAGTCGCGCGGAGTGGTGATCCAACCGTCGGCGCTGCGGGCGATCCATTTGAAGTTCTTCTCGTTGCCGGCGGCGCCCACCAGCACCGGAATATGAGACTGCACCGGCTTGGGCCACGCCCAGCTGGGGCCGAATTTGACGAACTCGCCGTCGTAGGCGGCTTCTTCTTCGGTCCACAACGCGCGCATCGCTTCGATGTATTCGCGCAGCATGGTGCGGCGGCGCCCCGGCGGCACATGGTGGTCGGCGAGTTCGTCGGTGTTCCAACCGAACCCGACGCCCAGGCTGACCCGGCCACCGGACAGGTGGTCCAGGGTCGCGATGCTTTTCGCCAGCGTGATCGGGTCATGTTCGACGGGCAGCGCCACCGCGGTGGACAGCCGCACCCGCGACGTGACCGCGCACGCCGCGCCCAGACTTACCCATGGGTCTAGCGTGCGCATATAGCGGTCGTCCGGCAGTGATTCGTCACCTGTGGTCGGATGCGCCGCCTCCCGCTTGATCGGGATATGGGTGTGTTCTGGCACGTAGAACGTCTGAAAGCCGTGGTCGTCGGCAAGTTTGGCGGCGGCGGCCGGAGAGATGCCACGGTCACTGGTGAAAAGCACTAGCCCGTAATCCATGGACAGAATTAGAACGTGTTCTACCTGTGCTGAGCAAGCGGCCCCCCGCAAACCACTTCGCGGACCGGGTCCGGTGGCGATCGGCCCTGGTCGCGCGCGGGAGCCGGTCGCTCCGGCACGGCCGCCCGAACGTGCGCTAGCGTGGTTGATCGATCGCGCGTAACGCAAGCGCGGGCACGTCTTGGCGTTTGAGAACGGCGGGCCTGAGAGCACAGCGCCGCACTGCAACAGTGGCGTGGCGCCCGCTGACGGCTTGAAGGCACTGGAAGCAACAGGAGGACTCATGACCTACTCGCCCGGTAGTCCCGGATATCCGCAAGCGCAGCCCGGCGGCTCCTATCCAGGCGCCACACCGTCGTTCGCGAAAACTGAGGACGGTGAGAGCAAGCTTCCGCTGTACGTCAACATCGCGGTGGTGGCACTCGGCCTGGCGGTATACCTGCTGAATTTCGGGCCAACCTTCATACTCAGCGCCGACCTCGGTCCGGCCTCCGGTGGACGCGCCGGTGACGCCGGCACCGCGGTGCTCGTCGCCGTGCTGGCCTCGCTGCTCGCCGGGCTGAGCCTGCTGCCCAAGGCAAAGAATTACGCGGGCGTGGTGGCGGCCGTCGCCGTCTTGGGAGCGCTGCTGTCGATCGCGGAGGTCATCAACACACCGACCGGGTTCGCCGTCGGCTGGGCCATGTGGCCGCTGGTGGCGTCCAGCGTGCTGCAGGCGGTTGCCGCCGTCGTCCTGATTCTGTTGGACGCCGGCGTCATCACCGCGCCCCCGCCGCGGCCCAAGTACGACCCTTACGCGCAGCAGTACGGGCAATACGGCCAGTACGGGCAGCAGCAATACGGAGGCCAGCAGCACGGCGGGTACTACGGTCAGCAAAATCCGCAGCAGCACAACCCGCAGGGCTCCGGGTATGGGTCGCAGTACGGCGGTGGCTACCCCTCGAGCCAGGCCCCAACTCAGAGCGCGATGCCGACCACTGGCGGATTCGGTGCCCAGTCCCCGCAATCCGGACCTCAGTCGGCGGCGCAGCAGGGTCCGTCCACCCCACCGACCGGCTTCCCGAGCTTCAGCCCGCCACCCTCGGTCGGCGGTGCGGGCTTATCCGAGCAACCCGGGGACCAGCACCAGTCGCCTTCGTCGCCCTCCGGGCCGGCCCCGGCCTAACCGCGGGCTCTCGCGCCTCGTCGGGCACGTGCGCCAACGGTGAAAAGGGTGTCAGAAAGCGGGGACAACCGGACAGCGGGCGCTCGTCAGGCGCGCGACCTCGTCCGGGTCGCGTTCGGCCCGGCTGTGCTGGCGCTGGTGATCATCGCCGCCGTCACGCTGCTTCAGCTGCTGATCGCCAACAGCGACATGACCGGCGCGCTGGGGGCGATCGCCAGTATCTGGCTCGGTGTGCACCGAGTACCGATTTCGATCGGCGGTCGCGAGCTGGGCGTGCTGCCGCTGCTGCCAATCCTGTTGATGGTGTGGGGGACCGCGCGGACCACGGCGCGGGCCACCACCAGATATTCGTCATGGCTCGTGGTCCGCTGGGTCGTCGCCGCGGCACTGGGTGGACCGTTGCTGATCGCGGCGATTGCGCTGGCGGTCATCCACGACGCCTCCACCGTGCTCACCGAGCTGCAGACTCCCAATGCCCTGCGCGCGTTTACCAGCGTTCTGGTGGTGCATGCCATCGGTGCCGCGATCGGCGTGTGGTCCCGGGTGGGCCGACGGGCGCTGATGGCGGCGTCACTGCCCTCCTGGCTGGGTGATTCGCTGCGTGCCGCGGCCGCCGGTGTGCTGGCGCTGGTCGGGCTCTCCGGGTTGGTGACGGCGGGATCGCTGGTTGTGCACTGGGCGACGATGCAAGATCTCTTCGGGATCACCGATTCCATCTTCGGCGAGTTCAGCCTCACCGTGCTCTGTCTGCTCTACGCGCCCAACGTCATCGTCGGCACGTCGGCGGTCGCGGTGGGGTCCAGTGCCCATCTTGGTTTTGCGACGTTCAGTTCGTTCACCGTGTTTGGCGGCGATATTCCGGCGCTGCCCATCCTGGCCGCGGCACCGACGCCGCCGCTGGGGCCGGTGTGGGTGGCGCTGCTCATCGTCGGGGCGGCGTCGGGTGTGGCGGTTGGCCAGCAATGCGCCCGGCGTCCGCTCCCGCTGGTTCCGGCGCTGGGCAAGCTGTTGCTCGCCGCGGCGGCCGGGGCCCTGACGATGTCGCTGCTGGCCTACGGCAGCAGCGGCCGGCTGGGCAACTTCGGCGACGTCGGGGTGGACCAGGGCGCCATGCTGATCGGCAGCTTCTTCTGGTTCGCGGTCGTCGGCTGGGTCACGGTGGTGATGACCGGCGGGATCAGGCGCCGGCCCAGGCGTCTCAAACAACGACGCGCGCCCGCGCCGCCGGCCGACGAACCGAAGGACTTCGCGGACGTTTTCTCCGAGCCCGTCCACTCCGCGGACCACGACCTGCTGCTCGACGGCGACGACGACGAGGAAGCGTTCCCGGCCATGTTTGCCGAGCCCACACCGGGCGAACCCGTGCCAGACGAGCCCACACCGGGCGAACCCGCGCCTGACGAGCCCGCGCCCGACGAGCCCACGCCGGACGGACCGGAGCACAGCGCGACCGAGCGCGATTCCGGAGATTAGCCGCGCTGCCGGCTCAGAGCGGCACGTCGGGGTTCGCTGCGCGGCCCGTCGTATCGTCAGCCGGGCAGCGTCGTTAGTAGGCTCGCGATGTGGTCGAACCGCTCCGCGTGCCCCCGAGTGCGCCGGCGCGACTCGTGGTGCTGGCGTCGGGCACCGGATCGCTCCTGAGTTCGATGCTGGCCGGCGCGGTCGGTGACTACCCGGCGCGCGTGGTCGCCGTCGGCGTGGATCGCGACTGCCGGGCCACCGAGATCGCCGCAGCCGCGTCCATCCCGACCTTCACCGTCCGACTTGGCGACTATCCCGACCGCGATGCCTGGGACGCTGCGATCACCGAGGCCACCGCCGCGCACTCGCCCGATCTGATCGTGGCCGCCGGATTCATGAAAATCCTTGGTCCGCAATTCCTTTCACGGTTCTGCGGACGCACCCTCAATACGCATCCGGCACTACTGCCGGCATTCGCGGGCGCACATGCTGTCCCCGAAGCTTTGGCTTACGGTGTGAAGGTCACCGGCTGTACGGTGCACCTGGTAGATGCCGGCATGGACACCGGGCCGATATTGGCGCAGGAACCCGTTCCGGTGCTCGACGGGGACAACGAAGAGACACTGCATGAACGCATCAAAGTCATCGAACGGCGGCTGTTGGTGGACGTGGTGGCCGCGATGGCGACCCGCGGCGTGACCTGGATTGGACGAAAGGCGACCCTGGGATGAGCACCCTATGAGCACCGACGAGTCAAGAAGAGCGATTCGCCGCGCGTTGATCAGCGTCTACGACAAGACCGGGCTGATAGAACTCGCCCAGGGCCTGAGTGCGGCGGGCGTCGAGATCGTCTCGACCGGATCGACCGCGAAGACCATTGCGGACAAAGGGATTTCGGTGACCCCGGTAGAGGAGCTGACCGGCTTCCCCGAGGTGCTCGATGGCCGGGTCAAGACACTGCACCCGCGGGTGCATGCCGGACTGCTGGCCGATCTGCGCAAGCCCGAGCACGCCGCGGCGCTTGAACAGCTCGGGATCGCGGCCTTCGAACTGGTGGTCGTCAACCTGTATCCGTTCAGCGAGACCGTCGACTCCGGCGCCGGCATCGACGAATGCGTCGAGCAGATCGACATCGGCGGGCCGTCGATGGTTCGGGCGGCCGCGAAGAACCATCCGAGTGTGGCGGTCGTCGTCGACCCGCTCGGCTACGACGGGGTGCTCGCCGCGACGCGCGATGGTGGCTTCACGCTCGCCGAGCGCAAGAAGCTGGCGTCGCTGGCCTTTCAGCACACCGCGGAGTACGACATCGCCGTGGCGAGCTGGATGGAGTCGACCCTGGCCCCCGAACATCCGGCGACGACCTTTCCGCAGTGGCTCGGCCACAACTGGCGCCGCTCGGCGATGCTGCGCTACGGCGAGAACCCGCACCAACAAGCGGCGCTCTACGTCGACCCGGGCGCGTGGCCGGGGCTGGCGCAGGCCGAGCAGCTGCACGGAAAAGAGATGTCCTACAACAACTTCACCGACGCGGACGCGGCCTGGCGCGCGGCCTTCGACCATGAGCAGACATGTGTGGCAATCATCAAGCACGCCAACCCGTGTGGGATCGCCATCTCGTCGGTTTCGGTCGCCGACGCACATCGCAAGGCCCACGAATGCGACCCGCTGAGCGCGTTCGGGGGAGTCATCGCCGCCAATACCGAGGTCAGCGTTGAGATGGCCGAGTACGTCAGCACCATCTTCACCGAGGTGATCATCGCCCCCGCCTACGCGCCGGATGCCCTTGACGTGCTGACCCGCAAGAAGAACATCCGGGTACTCGTGGCTTCCGAACCGCTGGCCGGCGGCTCCGAGGTGAGACCCGTCAGCGGGGGACTGCTGGTGCAGCAGCGTGATCAGCTCGACGCGCACGGCGACAACCCGGTCAACTGGACACTGGCCACCGGATCACCGGCCGACCCGGCGACGTTGGGCGACCTGGTCTTTGCGTGGCGTACCTGCCGCGCGGTCAAGTCGAACGCCATCGTGATCGCCTCCGGCGGCGCCACCATCGGTGTGGGCATGGGTCAGGTCAACCGGGTCGACGCGGCCCGGCTGGCTGTCGAACGCGGCGGCGACCGAGTCGGTGGTGCGGTGGCCGCGTCCGACGCGTTCTTCCCTTTCCCCGACGGGTTGGAAACGCTGGCTCACGCCGGAGTCAAGGCGATCGTGCACCCCGGGGGCTCGGTGCGCGATGACGAAGTGACCGCGGCGGCGGCCGAGGCCGGCGTCACGTTGTACCTCACCGGTGCTCGCCACTTCGCGCACTAAACCCGGTGCGCATGACGCACATCTGGATCGCGACGTAGCGTGGAGTGGTGACCTCACCGAGCAATCTGCCCCGAACTGTGGGCGAGCTACGTGCCGCCGGCCATCGTGAACGCGGAGTCAAGCAGGAAATCCGAGAGAATCTGCTGACCGCGTTGGCCGAGGGGGACGACATTTGGCCGGGCATCCTGGGATTCGACGACACCGTGCTGCCTCAGCTAGAGCGGGCGCTGATCGCCGGTCACGACTTCGTTCTGCTCGGCGAACGCGGCCAGGGCAAAACCCGGCTACTGCGCGCATTGACCGGCCTGCTTGACGAGTGGACGCCGGTGATCGCCGGGTCCGAGCTCAGCGAGCATCCGTACACCCCGATCACGCCGGAGTGGATCCGGCGGGCCGCGCAGCTCGGCGACGACCTGCCGGTGGAGTGGAAGCATCGCAGCGAGCGCTACACCGAGAAGCTGGCGACTCCTGATACCAGCGTCGCCGACCTGGTCGGTGACATCGACCCGATCAAGGTGGCCGAGGGACGCAGCCTCGGCGACCCGGAGACCATCGCCTACGGATTGATTCCCCGCGCGCACCGCGGCATCGTGGCGGTCAACGAGCTGCCCGACCTCGCCGAGCGCATTCAGGTGTCGATGCTCAACGTCATGGAGGAGCGCGACATTCAGGTCCGCGGCTACACGCTGCGCCTGCCACTGGACGTGTTGGTGGTCGCCAGCGCCAACCCCGAGGACTACACCAACCGCGGCCGCATCATCACCCCGCTCAAAGACCGGTTCGGCGCCGAGATCCGCACCCACTACCCGCTGGAACTGGAGGCGGAGGTGGGCGTCATCGTCCAGGAAGCGCACCTGAGCGCGCAGGTACCCGAGTACCTGACGCAGGTGATCGCGCGGTTTGCCCGCTACCTGCGGGAGTCCAACTCGGTCGATCAGCGATCCGGGGTATCGGCGCGGTTCGCCATCGCTGCCGCCGAGACCGTCGCCGCCTCCGCGCGGCACCGCGGCGCGATGCTCGGCGAGAGCGACCCGGTGGCCCGAGTTGTCGACCTGGGCACCGTGATCGACGTGCTGCGCGGCAAGCTGGAATTCGAATCCGGTGAGGAAGGCCGCGAGCAGGCGGTGCTCGAGCACCTGCTGCGCCGGGCGACCGCCGACACCGCGTCCAGAGCGCTCGGCGGTATCGATGTCGCCCCATTGGTCACCGCCGTGGAAGGCGGTTCGGCGGTGACGACGGGCGAGCGCATCTCGGCCAAGGATGTGCTGGCCGCCGTTCCGGGGTTGCCCGTCGTGGAGGAAATCGCCGACCGGCTGCACGCGGAATCCGAGGGCGAACGCGCCGCGGCGCTGGAGCTGGCGCTGGAGGCGCTGTATCTGGCCAAGCGAATCGACAAGGTATCCGGGGAGGGCCAAACCGTCTATGGCTAAGCCTTTTTCGAAGGGGCACGCCTCACGTTACTCGGCGTACACCGGCGGGCCTGACCCGCTGGCTCCGCCGGTGGATCTGCGCGAGGCGCTCGAGCAGATCGGGCAGGACGTCATGGGCGGCACCTCGCCGCGCCGGGCGCTGTCCGAGCTGCTGCGCCGCGGTACCAAGAGTATGCCCGGCGCCGACCGGCTGGCGGCAGAAGCGAACCGCCGCCGCCGGGATCTATTGCGCCGCAACAACTTAGACGGGACACTGCAGGAGATCAAGAAGCTACTCGACGAGGCGGTGCTGGCCGAACGCAAGGAACTGGCCCGCGCGCTCGACGACGACGCCCGCTTCGGCGAACTGCAGCTCGATGCGCTGCCGGCGTCGCCGGCCAAGGCGGTCCAAGAGCTTTCCGAGTACAACTGGCGCAGCGACCAGGCCCGCGAAAAGTACGAGCAGATCAAGGATTTGCTCGGCCGCGAGATGCTCGATCAACGCTTCGCCGGCATGAAAGAAGCGCTGGAGGGCGCCACCGACGAGGATCGCCAGCGCGTCACCGATATGGTCAACGACCTCAACGAGCTGCTGGACAAGCACGGCCGGGGTGAGGACACCCAACAGGACTTCGATGACTTCATGGACAAGCACGGCGAGTTCTTCCCGGAGAACCCGCGCAATGTCGACGAGCTGCTGGACTCGCTGGCCCAGCGCGCTGCCGCCGCGCAGCGTTTCCGCAACAGCCTGAGCCCGGATCAGCGCGCCGAACTTGATGCCTTGGCGCAGCAGGCATTTGGTTCGCCGTCGCTGGTGCAGGCGTTGAATCGTCTCGATTCGCATCTGCAGGCCGCGCGGCCGGGCGAAGACTGGATGGGCTCCGAACAGTTCTCCGGCGACAACCCGTTGGGAATGGGTGAGGGCGCCCAGGCCATGGCGGACGTCGCCGAGCTGGAGCAGCTGGCCGACCAGCTTTCGCAGAGCTATCCCGGCGCCGCCATGGACGACGTCGATCTCGACGCGCTGGCACGCCAGCTCGGCGACGAGGCCGCCGTCGATGCACGAACACTGGCCGAACTGGAACGGGCACTGGTTAATCAGGGCTTCCTGGATCGTGGTTCCGACGGCCAGTGGCGACTGTCGCCGATGGCCATGCGCAGACTCGGTGAGACGGCGCTACGCGATGTGGCACAACAGCTTTCCGGCCGGCGTGGCGAGCGCGACCTGCGGCGCGCCGGGGCGGCGGGCGAGCTGACCGGTGCGACTCGGCCCTGGCAGTTCGGTGACACCGAACCGTGGAACATCCCCCGCACGCTGACCAACGCGGTACTGCGGCAGGCCGGAACCGCGACCCTCGACGGCCCGGCCGGCCCGATCCGGATAACCGTCGACGACGTCGAGGTGTCCGAGACTGAGACGCGCACGCAATCCGCGGTGGCGTTGCTGGTGGATACCTCGTTTTCGATGGTGATGGAGAATCGCTGGCTGCCGATGAAGCAGACGGCGCTCGCGCTCAACCACCTGATCGGTACACGGTTCCGGTCGGATGCCTTGCAGATCATCGCCTTTGGCCGATACGCCCGGACGGTGACGGCCGCCGAGCTGACCGGTCTCGAGGGGGTCTACGAGCAGGGCACCAACCTGCATCACGCACTGGCGCTGGCGGGCCGCCATCTGCGTCGCCACCCCAACGCGCAGCCCGTGGTGCTGGTGGTGACCGACGGTGAGCCGACCGCACACTTGGAGGATCTCGACGGTGACGGTTCGTCGGTGTTTTTTGATTACCCACCCCATCCGCGGACCATCGCCCACACCGTGCGCGGGTTCGACGATATGGCGCGGCTGGGCGCGCAGGTCACGATCTTCCGGCTGGGCAGCGATCCCGGCCTGGCGCGGTTCATCGACCAGGTCGCGCGGCGGGTCGAGGGGCGCGTCGTGGTGCCTGATCTCGACGGGCTGGGAGCAGCGGTGGTCGGCGACTATCTGCGGTCCCGGCGCCGTCGTTAGCGGACATCGCGGCTGACTGGGCGCCGCCAGTGGGCGCTCGAAATTTACTGTCGCAAATCGTCATTCGAGTTGTGATCGCCCAGAGGTATTGGGCCTGTCGATAACTCGGCGCCAGACCACTTTGCGGCGCCATGTGGGACGCGTCATGCGCCGTAGGTAGGGCCGTGCGAGCGTGCTGCGGTTTACGGGTGGAGTCTGCGCGCTTTGCGCTTAATGCCCACACCGCCCCATAGCGAGAAGCCGTGAATATTCACCCTCGGTGCGCCGGGCGTACCTTGGCCCACGACATCGCGGTCGAAACCGCCCATCACACCGCGGCCGCGAATTTCGACGTTGACTTCGGGTGGCAGCACGATGTTCTGCGCACCCATGATCGAGACCACGTGGATATCGACTTCGGTCGACGTGAAATCGGCGTAGCGCAGATCAACCACCCCGCTGCCCCAGAGCGTGAACGTGGTCAGCTTCTTGGGCACGTTCCACCGGCCGCGCCGTTCGAATCCGCTCAGCAGGGCGAGCAGCAGCGTGGAGGGCGCCGGATTGGTTTTGCCACCCCGGCGGGTGTTTATCGGCGCGCCCGGTAAATCCGCCCGGAGCCGATCCAGTTCCTCGTATGTCGTCGCCGCATATGCCCTGGTCAGGCGATCTTCATAGTCTTTGAGCTGCAGCCGGCCCTGCTCAGCGGCATATGCCAGCAGCTGCGCAATTTGTATGCGATCGGTGTCGGCCGCACGCGACTCACGGTCGCGCGCGTCCTTCGCATCATTCGGCGCCGAATCGCTCATCACCCACGAGCGTACGACGTACAACTTTTGCTGCAAGAGAGTTGGCTAAATCGCAATGATCTTCCTACGGGCGGGTCAATTGTCGCCGGCGTCCTCGGCTGCGGGCGGCGCCCAACTGGGTGGACGTTTCTGCAGGAAAGACAGCATGCCTTCGCGAGCTTCGTCGGAGACAAAAAGACCGGCGGACTCCTCAGTAAGGCGTTCGGCGTCGCGGTCGAATCCTTCGAGCACGGCCGTTGTCGTCAGTGCCTTCGACGCCGCCAGACCCTGCGGCGATCCACGGCCCAGATCGGCGACCAGCTTCGCCACCGCGGCATCCACATCGTCGGCCGCCATCGTGACCAACCCGATCTCCGCGGCTTGGCCGGCGTCGAACGTCTCGCCGGTCAGGTAGTACCGGGCGGCCGCCCGCGGCGACAGCTTCGGCAGCAGCGTCAGCGAGATGATCGCCGGGGCGACACCGATTCGGGCCTCGGTCAGCGCGAAGGTGCTGCGCGGCCCGGCCACCGCGATATCGCAGGCACCGACGAGGCCGAATCCGCCCGCCCGGACATGTCCGTTGATCGCGGCGATCACCGGCAGCGGCGCCTCGACGATGGCGCGCAACAGCGTGGTCAGTTCCCGGGCCCGGGTCGCGGCCATCTCGAAGGGATCACCACCGCTGGCCTCGCTCAGGTCCGCGCCGGCGCAGAACGTGCCGCCGGTGTGGCCGAGCACCACCACCCGCACCGCCGGATCGGCCACCGCGTCGCGCAGGCCCTGGTGCAATTGGCTGACCAGAGTGGCCGAGAGCGCGTTGCGGTTGTGCGGTGAGTTCAGCGTCAGCCGGGCGAACGGTGCCGTGACGACGTATTCGACAAAACGATCTTCCATCAGTAGGACCGGGGCAGGCCCAGGGATGTCTGCGCGACGAAGTTCAGCACCATCTCACGGCTGATCGGCGCGATCCGTCCCAGCCGGGCCGACGTCAGCATCGCGGCGACACCGTACTCCTTCGTCAGGCCGTTGCCGCCCATCGACTGCACGGCCTGATCCACCGAACGGGTAGCTGCCTCGGCCGCAGCGTATTTGGCCATATTGGCGGCTTCGGCAGCGCCGACGTCGTCGCCGCTGTCATAGAGCGAGGCCGCCTTCTGCATCATCAGCTTGGCGAGCTCTACCTCAATGTGGCACTGCGCCAACGGATGTGACAGGCCCTGGTGCGCGCCGATCGGCGTTCCCCACACCTGGCGGGTCTTCACGTAGTCGACGGCCTTTTCCAGCGCGAACCGGCCCATCCCCACCGAGCTGGCCGCGCCCATGATCCGCTCGGGATTCAGGCCCGCGAAAAGCTGTGCGATCGCGGCGTCCTCGGCTCCGACGAGCGCATCGGCGGGCAGCCGGACATCGTCGAGGAATACCTGGAACTGGCGCTCGGGGCTGATCAGTTCCATCTCGATCGGGGTGTAGCTGAACCCCGGGGAATCGGTGGGCACCACGAACAGCGCCGGGCGCAGCTTGCCGGTCTTGGCCTCCTCGGTGCGGGCCACCGTCAGCACGGCCTGCGCCTGGTCGATCCCGGAGATAAAGACCTTCTGGCCCTTGAGAATCCAGTCACTGCCATCGCGACGCGCCGTCGTGGTGATCTTGTGCGAGTTGGACCCTGCGTCGGGCTCGGTGATCGCGAACGCCATCGTCAAAGAGCCGTCGGCGATGGACGGGATCCAGCGCTTCTTCTGTTCTTCCGTGCCGAACTTGCTGATGATCGTGCCGTTGATCGCCGGTGACACCACCATCAGCAGCAGTGCGCTGCCCGCGGCGGCCATTTCCTCCATGACCAGCGACAGCTCGTACATCCCGGCGCCACCGCCGCCATATTCCTCCGGCAGGTTCACGCCGAGGAAACCGAGCTTGCCTGCCTCGGACCACAATTCATCGGTGTGCTCGTGTGCGCGCGCCTTTTCCAGGTAGTACTCGCTGCCGTAGTTGGATGCCCACGCGGACACCGACTTGCGCAGCGCCCGGCGCTCCTCGCTTTCGATGAAGCTGGTATCGGTCATTCGGTATCTCCTTTTGCTTGGTCTTCTGAATGGGCGCCGTCGGGCGCTTCGACGATTGCCAGGACGGCCCCGACTTCGACTTGCTGACCGGTCGTGACGTTGAGTGAACTGAGCACACCGTCGGCAGGGGCGGTGATGGTGTGCTCCATCTTCATCGCCTCCAGCCAGATCAGCGGCTGACCGGCCGTGACGGTGTCACCCACCTGCGCGCCGAGCCGGATGACATTGCCGGGCATCGGCGCCACCAGCGACCCCTCGGCGACGGAGGAACCCGGCTCGGGGAACCGTGGGACCGCGTCGAAATGGACCGGACCGCGCGCCGAGTCGACATAGACATCCCGGCCATACCGCGCCACCGCGAAGCTGCACGCCACCCCGCTGGCATCGGCCAGCACGACCTCTTCGGGTGCTGACGAAACCAGCTGCACCGGCTCGTCGCCGGCGAGCACCAATCCGGTTCTGGTGAACCGGTATTCGACCCGGTGCTCGTTGTCCTCGTCGTCCCGGTAGGTCTTGACCTGGTAGCCCGTGGTCAGGTTCCGCCAGCCACTGGGCATCGGGCCGAACACGGCGGCGGTGACGCGATTGTGTGCGGCCTCGGCGAGCGCGGCGGCAATCGCCGACAAACGGACGACGCCTTCGTCGCCCAGCGGCGCCGACAACTGCGCCAGGCCGTGGGTGTCGAAAAACGCGGTGTCGGTCGCACCGTCGAGGAATGCCGGATGCCGCAGCACGTTCACCAACAGCTCGCGGTTGGTGCGCAGCCCGTGCAACCGCGTTCGGGCCAGCGCGTCGGCAAGCACCAGCGCGGATTGCCGGCGGGTCGGGGCGTACGAGATGACCTTGGCCAGCATGGGGTCGTAGTGAATCGAGACGGTCGATCCATCGACAATGCCGGAGTCCAGCCGGATTCCGGTGCGCTGGCCCAGCGAGCTGAACTGTGCCCGAGTGCCCGGCACGTCGAAGGTGTGCACCAGTCCGGCTTGCGGCTGCCAGCCGCGCGCGGGATCTTCGGCATACAGCCGGGCTTCAATCGAATGACCCTGGGCGGCAGGAGGTTCGGCATCCAGACGGCCGCCCTCGGCAACCGCGAGCTGTAGTTCGACGAGGTCGAGCCCGGTGGTCTCTTCGGTGACCGGGTGCTCGACCTGCAGCCTGGTGTTCATCTCCAGGAAGAAGAACTCACCGTCTTGAGAGTTTGGGTCGGCGAGGAACTCCACCGTGCCGGCGCCGGTGTAGCCGATGGCGGCGGCGGCCAGTCGGGCCGCGTCGAACAGCTTGGTCCGCATACCCGGAGTGCGCTCCACCAAGGGGGACGGGGCCTCTTCGATGACCTTCTGGTGGCGGCGCTGAATCGAGCATTCCCGTTCCCCGACGGCCCACACGGTGCCGTGAGTGTCGGCAAGGACCTGAACCTCGACATGGTGGCCGGTCGGCAGGTAGCGCTCGCAGAACACGGTCGGATCGCCGAAGGCGGACTGTGCCTCGCGCTGGGCTGCGGCGACTTCGCCTGGCAGAGCTGACAACTCGCGTACCACGCGCATTCCGCGGCCACCCCCGCCCGCGGAAGCCTTGACCAGCACCGGCAGCTGCGCTTCGGTGACCGAGTCGGGGTCGAGTTCGTCGAGCACCGGTACCCCGGCCGAGGACATCAGCTTCTTGGACTCGATCTTGGAGCCCATCGCGCGCACCGCGTCCACCGGCGGACCGACCCAGGTCAGGCCCGCGTCTTGAACGGCGGCCGCGAAGTCGGCGTTCTCCGAGAGGAATCCGTAGCCCGGATGCACCGCGTCGGCGCCCGCGGCACGGGCGGCGGCGATGATGGCCTCGGCGTTCAGGTAATCGTTGGTCTTCGCCAGGCGCACGTGCAAGTCGGCCTCGGCGACGTGCGGGGCCGTGGCGTCCGGCTCGGTGTAGACCGCGACGGTGCCCAGGCCCAGCCGCCGGCAGGTGGCGAAGACCCGCCGGGCGATCTCGCCGCGGTTGGCAACCAGTACTCGAGTGATTCCCATGGGGCTCACATCCGGAAGACGCCGAAGTTCGACGTTCCCTTGATCGGGCCATTGGCGATGGCGGACAGACACATTCCCAGAACCGTGCGGGTGTCGCGGGGATCGATCACACCGTCGTCGTAGAGCATCCCGGACAACACCATGGGCAGCGACTCGGCCTCGATCTGGCCCTCGACGGCGGCGCGCATCGCGGCATCGGCATCCTCGTCGACCTGCTGGCCGCGGGCTTCGGCGGCCGCGCGGCTCACGATCGATAGCACGCCGGCCAGCTGGGCGCCGCCCATCACCGCGGATTTGGCGCTGGGCCAGGAGAACAGGAATCGCGGGTCGTAGGCACGCCCGCACATGCCGTAATGGCCCGCGCCGTACGACGCGCCGATCAGCAGCGAGATGTGTGGGACCGTCGAGTTGGAGACGGCGTTGATCATCATCGACCCGTGCTTGATCATGCCGCCCTCTTCGTAGTCCTTGCCGACCATGTATCCGGTCGTGTTGTGCAAGAACAACAGCGGCGTGTCGAAGCGGTTGGCCAGCTGAATGAATTGGGTGGCCTTCTGCGACTCCTCGCTGAACAGCACACCGCGGTGGTTGGCGAGAATACCGATCGGATATCCGCACAGGGTTGCCCAGCCGGTCACCAGCGACGAGCCGTACAGCGGCTTGAATTCGTCGAATTCGGAGCCGTCGACAATTCGCGCGATCACGTCCCGCGGATCGAACGGGATACGCAGATCCGAAGACACAATGCCGATCAGCTCCTCGGCGTCGAACAACGGGTCCGCCACCGGCCGCGGCGGCGGGCCGAGCTTTCGCCAGTTCAGCCGGGTAACGATGCGACGCCCGATGCGGATCGCGTCGAGCTCGTCGACGGCGAAATAGTCAGCCAGACCCGAAGTGCGGGAATGCATTTCGGCGCCGCCCAACGATTCGTCGTCGGACTCCTCACCGGTGGCCATCTTCACCAGTGGGGGACCGGCCAGGAAAACCTTCGACCGTTCCTTGATCATCACCACGTGATCGGACATGCCGGGAATGTAGGCACCGCCGGCCGTGGAGTTGCCGAAGACGAGCGCGATGGTCGGAATGCCCGCCGCCGACAGCCGGGTCAGGTCACGGAACATCTGCCCGCCAGGGACGAAGATCTCCTTCTGGGTGGGCAGGTCAGCGCCACCGGACTCCACCAGCGACACCACGGGTAGCCGGTTCTGCAGGGCGATCTGATTGGCCCGCAGGATCTTCTTCAGCGTCCACGGGTTGCTGGTGCCGCCCTTGACGGTCGGGTCGTTCGCGACGATCAGGCACTCCACGCCTTCGACCGCGCCGATGCCCACCACGGTGCTCGCGCCCAGGGTGAAGGAACTGCCATAGGCGGCCAGCGGACTCAGCTCGAGAAACGGCGAATCCGGATCCACCAGCAGCTCGATGCGCTCGCGCGCGGTGAGCTTGCCGCGGGAGTGGTGGCGTTCCACGTATTTCGGTCCGCCGCCGGCAAGGGCCTTGCCATGCTCGAGGTCGATCTCGGCAAGCTTGGCGATCATGGTCTCGGCCGCGGCGGCGTAGGCCCCGGCGTTCGAGTCGAGTGTGGACTGCAGCACGGTCATGACCACCGCCGACGATGCAGAGCGGAGCGATGTGGGGGTACCCCCAGCCGCGAAGCGGCGAGGGGGCGAGGAGGCGGTGCAATCATGATTGGAATCCCAAAAGTTTGGCGGACAGTGCGGTGAGGATTTCGGTGGTTCCGCCGCCAATGCCCAGGATCCGCATATCCCGGTACTGACGTTCGACTTCGGATTCGGCCATGTAGCCCATGCCGCCGAAGAGCTGAACGGCTTGGTTGGCAACCCATTCGCCGGCCTCGACGGCCGTGTTCTTGGCGAAGCAGACCTGGGCGATCAGATTCGTCTCGCCCGCCAGCTGGCGTTCGACCACATGGCGCGAATAGACCCGGGCAACGTCGATGCGCCGGGCCATCTCAGCCAAAGTGTTCTGCACGGACTGGCGCGAGATCAGCGGCCGGCCGAACGTTTCGCGGTCGCGACACCACTGCACAGTGATGTCCAGACACCGCTGTGCGCTCGAATATGCTTGCGCGGCAAGGCCGATCCGCTCGGAGACGAAGGCCGCAGCGATCTGGGCGAATCCGCTGTTCTCGGCGCCGACCAGATTGGCCGCCGGCACGCGGGCGTCGGTGTAGGACAGCTCGGCGGTGTCGGAGGACCGCCAGCCCATCTTGTCCAGCTTGCGGCTGACCTCGAAGCCGGGTGTGTCCTTTTCGACCGCCAGTAGCGAAACCCCCGCCGCGCCAGGGCCGCCGGTGCGCACCGCGGTGACGACATAGTCGGCACGCACCCCGGAGGTGATGTAGGTCTTGGCGCCGTTGACCAGGTAATGATCGCCGTCGCGGACCGCGCTGGTCCGCAAATGCCCGACATCCGAACCGCCGCCGGGCTCGGTGATGGCCAGCGATCCGATCTTCTCGCCGGCCAACGTCGGCCGGACAAACGTGTCGATCAGCCGCTGATCGCCGGAGGCGATCATGTGTGGCACCGCGATGCCGCAGGTGAACAGCGACGCGAAGACGCCACCCGGGCCACCGGCCTGATGGAACTCTTCGCAGATGATCACCGCGTCGGCGCCGTCTCCGCCACCGCCACCGACCGGTTCGGGCAATCCCGCGCCCAACAGCCCGGCCGCCCCGGCACGCCGGTGCAAGTCGCGCGGCAAATCACCGGTGCGTTCCCACTCGTCGACGTGGGGCAGGATCTCGCGTTCGGTGAACGAGCGCACCGTCTTTCGTAGCTGCTCGCGTTCCGGGGTGGTCCAGATGTTCACAGTAGATTCTCCGGGATGTCGACGTGGCGGCTGCGCAGCCATTCGCCCAGCCCCTTGGCCTGGGGATCGAACCGCGCTTGGTAGGCGACGCCCTGACCGAGGATGCCCTCGATCACGAAGTTCACCGCGCGCAGGTTGGGCAGCACGTGACGGGTGACATCGAAGTCCGCCGCTTCGGGCAGTAACTCCTTGAGCAGTTCGACGGTCAACGTGTTGGCCAGCCAGCGCCATTGGTCCTCGGTGCGCACCCACACCCCGATGTTGGCCGAGCCGCCCTTGTCGCCGCTGCGAGCGCCGGCGATGCGGCCTAACGGCGCGCGCCGGGTCGGCCCATCCGGCAGCGGCTCGGGCAGTGGCGGTGCAGCGGCGGGGGAGAGTTCTAAAGTATCGGTGGCGCAGGGGATATCGATGCGGGCGCCGTCGGCGTGTACGGCGATGTGCGGCACGTCGGTGGCCTCGACGTAACCCGCGGTGAACACGCCGTACACCTGGCCTTCGGCCGGCGGGGCGGTCACGTGGAAGCCCGGATAGCTGGCAAGCGCCAATTCGACTGCCGCCGAGGAGAATTGGCGTCCGACGTTAGCCGGGTCGGGGTCGCGGACCACGCAGCGCAGCAGCGCGCTGGCGGCTTCCTCGGTGTCGGCGTCGGGGTGATCGGTGCGCGCCAGCGTCCATTCCAGCTCGGCGGGCTTGACGGTGAGCCCGGCTTCGAGTTGGCGGCGCACCAGCTCGGCCTTGGCCTCGATATCCAAACCGGTCAGCACGAAGGTCATCGCGTTGCGGAATCCACCGATGCTGTTCAGCGACACCTTCAATGTGGGCGGCGGTGCTTCGCCGACCACGCCACTGATGCGCACCCGGTCCGGGCCTTCCGAAGACAGCTCGACGCTGTCCATCCGGGCCGTGACATCCGGGTTGGCGTAGCGCGCGCCGGTGATCTCGTAGAGCAGCTGCGCGGTGACGGTGTCGACGCTGACCAGTCCGCCGGTGCCGGGGTGCTTGGTGATCACCGACGATCCGTCCGCGCTGACTTCGGCCAGCGGGAAACCGGGATGGATGAGGCCGGGCACTGCTGGGATCTCTCGGAAGAACGGGTAGTTGCCGCCGGTGGCCTGGACCCCGCATTCGATGACGTGGCCGGCGACCACCGCACCCGCGAGCTCGTTGTAGTCGGTGCGGCCCCAGCCGAAGTGCGCGGCCGCCGCCCCGACGATCACCGACGCGTCGGTGACCCGGCCGGTGACGACGACGTCGGCGCCGTCGTTGAGGCAGTCGACGATGCCCCACGCGCCCAGGTAGGCGTTGGCCGTCAGCGGCGCGCCCAGCCCGAGGTCGGCGGCGCGGGGCGCCAGGTCATCGCCTTCGACGTGGGCGACCCGGGCGCCGATGCCCAGGCGCTCGGTCAGGGCGCGTATCGCCTCGGCCAGTCCGGCGGGGTTGAGACCGCCGGCGTTGGCGACGATGCGCACCCCGCGGTCACGGGCCTCGCCCAGGCAGCCCTCGAGCTGGGTCAGGAAGGTCTTGGCGTAGCCGCGTTCGGGGTGTTTCATCCGGTCGCGGCCCAGGATGAGCATGGTGAGCTCGGCGAGGTAATCGCCGGTGAGGTAGTCCACGTCGCCGCCGGTGAGCATTTCGTGCATCGCCGCGAGCCGATCGCCGTAAAACCCCGAGCAGTTCGCGATCCGGACAGCGCCGGAACGGCCAGGAGCAGAGGCCATTGGCGTCCTCCATTCAGGAATTACCGGTGCTCAACCAACCAACCACCCGGTAGGTTAGCGGGTACCGCCGGTGTCACGTCAAGGATGCCCGCCTCGGCGCTGGTGTCATAGCCGCGCAGGCCGGACGCCCCATTTTGGCGACCAGCAGGTCACCGACTATTCTTTAGGACAATCGTCGCCCGTCGGCCACCCAGGTCATGCCGCGCGACGCACGACCCGAAAACCAAATCGAGGAGAAGGCCCGACCATGGCCGTACCCAAGCGCAGGATGTCGCGCTCGAACACCCGAAGCCGCCGCTCGCAGTGGAAGGCCGAAAAGCCGGAGCTCGTCGGCGTGACAGTGGCCGGCCAGAAGCACAAGGTGCCGCGTCGACTGCTCAAGGCGGCTCGCCTGGGCCTCATCGATCTCGACCGACGCTAATCTCGGGAAATACCCGGCGCGCCTCTCAGGCCGCTCTCAGGCCCTAGGACGAAACTAGTGGCCGTGCGCATTCTTGTCGTCGACGACGATCGCGCGGTCCGCGAGTCGCTGCGCAGATCGCTTTCCTTCAACGGCTACTCCGTCGACCTGGCCCATGACGGGGTTGAAGCCCTGGAGATGATTGCCAGCGACCGGCCCGACGGGCTGGTCCTGGACGTGATGATGCCGCGTCTGGACGGTCTCGAGGTCTGCCGCCACCTCCGCAGCACCGGCGACGACCTGCCGATCCTGGTGCTTACCGCCCGCGACTCGGTGTCCGAGCGGGTCGCCGGCCTCGACGCCGGTGCCGACGATTACCTGCCCAAGCCGTTCGCCCTCGAAGAGCTGTTGGCCCGGATGCGCGCGCTGTTGCGTCGCACCAAGCCCGAGGACGCCGAGTCGGTGGCCATGAAGTTCTCCGATCTGGCCCTGGACCCGGTGACCCGCGAAGTCACCCGCGGAGTCCGCCGGATCAGCCTGACCCGCACCGAATTCGCGCTGCTGGAGATGCTGATCGCCAA
The DNA here is from genome assembly GCF_052566995.1 of Mycobacterium sp. Dal123C01. Taxonomy (NCBI): domain Bacteria; kingdom Bacillati; phylum Actinomycetota; class Actinomycetes; order Mycobacteriales; family Mycobacteriaceae; genus Mycobacterium; species Mycobacterium sp. Dal123C01. Next base: position 2,365,943 of record NZ_CP199580.1, read on the forward strand.
TCCGCGCCGGGTGCTCACCCGCAGCCGCATCCTCGAGGAGGTGTGGGGATTCGACTTTCCCACCTCGGGCAATGCGCTGGAGGTCTACGTCGGGTATCTGCGCCGTAAGACCGAAGCCGACGGTGAGCTGCGGCTGATCCACACCGTGCGCGGCGTGGGCTACGTCCTTCGGGAGACGCCGCCCTGATGATTCGGTCCCAACGACGTCGGCGCGCACCGCTGCAAGCGCCCAGTTCGTTGTCGCTGCGGTGGCGGGTGATGTTGCTGGCGATGTCGATGGTGGCCATGGTCGTCGTGCTGATGGCATTCGCCGTCTACGCGGTGATCGCGGCGGCCCTGTACAGCGACATCGACAACCAGCTGGACAGCCGAGCGCAGCTGCTGATCGCCAGCGGTTCGCTGGCCGCCGACCCGGCCAAAGCCATCGAGGGCACGGCGTATTCGGACGTCAACGCGATGCTGGTGAATCCGGGCCACTCGATCTACACCGCGCAACAGCCGGGCCAGACCCTGCCGGTCGACGCGCCGGAGAAAGCCGTCATCCGTGGCGACTTGTTCATGTCCCGGCGCACCGCTTCCGACCAGCGGATCCTGGCCATCCACCTGCCCAACGGCAGTTCGCTGCTGATCTCCAAGAGTCTGCGGCCGACCGAGGCGGTGATGACCAAACTGCGCTGGGTGCTGCTGATCGTCGGCGGTATCGGTGTCGCGGTTGCCGCGGTGGCCGGCGGGATGGTCACCCGGGCGGGGCTGCGGCCGGTCGCTCGCCTGACCCAAGCGGCCGAGCGGGTGGCCCGGACCGACGATCTGCGGCCCATCCCCGTCTTCGGCAGCGACGAATTGGCCAGGCTCACCGAGGCATTCAACTTGATGCTGCGGGCACTGGCCGAGTCCCGGGAGCGGCAGGCACGGCTGGTCACCGACGCCGGACACGAGTTGCGCACCCCGCTGACGTCGCTACGGACCAACGTCGAACTGCTGATGGCGTCGATGGAGCCGGGCGCGCCACGGCTCCCCGAACAGGAGATGGTCGACCTGCGTAGCGATGTGCTCGCGCAGATCGAGGAACTGTCCACTCTGGTAGGCGATTTGGTGGACCTCACCCGAGACGACGCCGGCCAGGTGGTGCACGAGCCGGTCGACATGTCCGAGGTCATCGATCGGAGTCTGGAGCGAGTCAGGCGGCGGCGCAACGACATTCACTTCGACGTCGACGTGTTGCCATGGCAGGTCTACGGCGACGCCGCCGGGCTGTCGCGCGCGACGCTGAACCTGATGGACAACGCCGCCAAGTGGAGTCCGCCGGGCAGCCGTGTCGGTGTCCGGATGCGCCAGCTCGACCCGTCGCATGCCGAGCTGGTGGTCTCCGACTTCGGCCCGGGCATCCCGCCGCACGAGCGGCGGCTGGTGTTCGAGCGGTTCTACCGGTCGACGACGGCACGGGCCCTGCCGGGTTCGGGACTGGGGCTGGCCATCGTCAAGCAGGTGGTGCTCAACCACGGCGGACTGCTCCGCGTCGAAGACACCGTTTCGGGCGCCCATCCGCCGGGAACATCGATTTACGTGTTGCTTCCCGGCCGGCCGCTGCCGGGTTCGACGTATTCGACGGGCGGGGCCCAGAGTGGGGCTGACGCCAACAGCGAAGCCAAGACCAACCCTGCCGTTCCCACCGAAGCGAACTCTCGGGATACGACGAGCGTTATCTCAGTGGACTCTCAGTCCGCGCGCGCAAGGTAGTTGCAGTTAGTGTTGGAAATCGAGACAAGTCGAGCTCGATAGCACCCCAATTAGAGGAAGAGCGACTTAGCGACATGACGAATGACCCAAGGTATTCGCCACCGCCGCAGCAGCCGGGATACCGTAGCGCGCCTAACCAGCCCGTAGCCCCCGCGTATGCCCAGGGGCACCAGCAACCGTACAACCAGCCTTTCGACTGGCGGTATCAACAAGGGCAGCAACCGTCGCAGACCACGCAATACCGTCGGCCCTACGAGCCGTTCGGCGACACCGGATCGGGTTCGATACCCGGAGGGACCGGGCCAGGCCGGATACCCGGCGGCACCGGCGCCGGTCCGATACCTGGCGGCACCGGAGTGGGTCCGATTCCCGGGGGCACCGGGACAGGGCCGATGCCGGGCATGATGCCGCCGATGATGCCCCCGCGCAGGCCCGAGCGGCGCTCCCGCGGCGGCGTGATGCTGGTGGGCGCGCTGGCGATCGCGGTGGTGTCGGCCGGTATCGGCGGTGCCGCGGCAACGGTCGTCGAACTAGGTACGCACTCCACGGCCGCCCTCGGCGGTGGCGGCACCTCGGGGGCCACGCCCGGTGTTCCGGCGGCCAATATGGCACCCGGCACCGTCGAGCAGGTCGCCGCCAAGGTGGTGCCCAGCGTTGTCATGCTGGAAACCGATCTCGGCCGCGCCTCGGAAGAGGGCTCCGGCATCATCTTGTCGGCCGACGGGCTGATTCTGACCAACAACCACGTCATCGCCGCTGCCGCCAGCCCGCCGAAAGCACCTAGTGGACCCAGCGGGCCCGTTGGTCCTAGTGGGCCTGTCGGCCCGAGTGGCCCGAGTGGACCTGGCGGTCCCGGTGGACCTGGCGGCCCGGGAGCCCCGGCGCCGAAAACGACCGTGACCTTCTCCGACGGCCGCACCGCACCGTTCACGGTGGTGGGCGCCGATCCCACGAGTGACATCGCCGTCGTCCGCGTCCAAGGTATTTCCGGATTGACTCCCATCGCGATGGGCTCCTCGTCGGATGTGCGGGTCGGGCAGCCGGTGATGGCGATCGGTTCCCCGCTGGGTTTGTCGGGAACGGTGACGACCGGGATCATCAGCGCCCTGAACCGGCCGGTGTCGACGACAGGTGAGTCCGGCAACCAGAACACGGTGCTGGACGCGATTCAGACCGATGCCGCAATCAACCCGGGTAACTCCGGAGGTGCGCTGGTCAACCTGAACGGCCAACTGGTGGGCGTCAACTCCGCGATCGCGACCTTGGGGTCCGATTCGCCGGACGCCCAGAGCGGTTCGATCGGGCTGGGCTTCGCCATTCCGGTCGACCAGGCCAAGCGCATTGCCGACGAGTTGATCAGCACCGGCAAGGCGTCGCATGCGTCACTCGGCGTCCAGGTGACCAGTGACAAGGGCACACCGGGCGCCAAGGTCGTCGACGTCGTGCAGGGCGGTGCGGCCGCGAACGCGGGGCTTCCTAAGAACGTGGTGGTGACCAAAGTTGACGACCGTCCGATCAGCAGCGCCGACGCCTTGGTTGCCGCGGTGCGGTCCAAGGCGCCCGGCGACAAGGTGACGCTGACCTTCCAGGATCCCGGCGGCGGCAACCGGACCGTGCAGGTCACCCTCGGCAAGGCGGATTCCTGATGAGAGTCGATGAGCCGATCGCGGAGCTCGGATATACGGTTGCACCCATGGAAACGGGTGCGGAGTTAGTGGTCGGCCGGGCTCTGGTCGTGGTGGTCGACGATCGCACCGCTCACGGAGATGAAGAAGACCACAGTGGGCCGCTGGTCACCGAGCTGCTGACCGAGGCGGGATTCGTCGTCGACGGTGTGGTGGCGATCGAGGCCGACGAGGTGGAGATCCGCAACGCGCTGAACACCGCCGTTATCGGTGGGGTGGATCTGGTGGTCTCCGTCGGCGGGACCGGAGTCACGCCGCGCGACGTCACTCCCGAGGCCACCCGCGAGATCCTGGACCGGGAAATCCTCGGCATCGCCGAAGCCGTCCGCGCTTCCGGGCTGTCCGCGGGAATCATCGACGCGGGACTGTCACGCGGTCTGGCCGGCATCTCCGGCAGCACATTGGTGGTCAACCTCGCCGGTTCGCGCTACGCGGTGCGCGACGGTATGGCCACGCTGAATCCACTCGCCGCGCAGATCATCGGGCAGTTATCGAGCCTCGAGATCTAAAGTCGGCCGGCGCAGTTTCTGGCTCGCTTTAGCCGCGGAAATTCACTGCGACTCGGCGTCCGCGCGCGGCCCGTGTTCTGGCGGCGGTGTCGTCGCGGTCCCGCCGTGTTTGCCCGACGAGGTCTCGCCATTGGTCTCCGCGAGAAGGTCGCGAATCTCGGTCAGCAGCACGATCTGTGCGTCATCGGCCTGTTCGACCTCACCCTGCTTGCGCAGCCTGTTGTAGGGCATTACGACCAGGAAGTACACCACCGCGGCGACCAGGATGAAGTTGATCGCGGCCGACAGCACGACGTTCAAGTCGATGGTGTTGCCGCCGCCGATGTCGATCCGCAGGACCCCGACATCTGTCTTCTGGTTGACGCCGATCCGACTGATCAACGGCGTGATGATGCTGTCGGTGAACTTGGTGACCAACGCGGTAAAAGCCGTACCGATGACCACCGCGACGGACAGGTCGACGATATTGCCCCGCGAGAGAAACTCTTTGAACCCCTTGAGCATTCCGACGTCCTTTCTGGTCTGGACACAGATTGCTGCGGCTTGTGTGGCGAGCGGCAGCAAGGCAGTCAGTGCAGGGTGAGGGTGACCGCCTGCCCTAGTACCGAGCCTGCCACCGTGTTCGCCACGCGGGCCGGCAGCGCAACTAAGACTACGCGGTCACCGTCCCCGGCCTGCGGTTTCTGCTTGGGCGACACGAGCACTACGACGGCATCGGTTGCCACCACCTTGCTGACGGCTTGAGTGCCGGGCTGCGAATCGGTGGGCGGTGCGGCCAGCACGTCGACGACGTCGCCGGCGCGAACGAGGTCGATCAGGGCGTTGTCGGCCAGATGCAGCGGCACGATGCGGGCGCCGGGCCCGGCCTTCGATCCGATTGCGGCCTCGGCCAGTCGACTGCCCAGGAGGCGGACGTCGGTGAGCACCTCGCCGCGGCGCGTCGGACCGGCCAGCGTCGAACCCACCACCGCGCCAAGATCCGCCTGCGATCCGTCGGGAAGTGTTGTCGCCAAACGCTTTTCGACTCGAACATCGTCGGACGTCAAGGCCGCGCCGGGAGTGAGGTCGCGCGTGGCGACCACCACCTCGACCCGGTCACCGTCCGGATTGGAACGCAGCGCGGCGATCCCGGCCAATACGACGAGGCCGCCCGCGGCGACCCGGCGGGCCAGCACCGTCCGGGTCCAGTCCGGGCGCAGCGACGCCGATATCCGGCGCAACAGCGTTGGATTCAGCGACGCTTCCCCCACCCCGCCACGGTAAGCGCAGTGCGCCTGCGACAGTGCCGGTCAGAAGTACGTGCTGTGGATAACCCGCTAGCTCGAAGCGGCCGCGGTGGACGACGCGGAACTCGTCGACTTCTCGCTTGACGCGGACTTGTCGCTCGAGCTGGATTTTTCGCTGGCGCCCGATTTCTCGGTGGAGCTGGACTTCTCGCTGGACTCCGAGCCATTGGTCGACGAGCCGTTGCTCGGAACCGCCGCCTTCTTACCCGACTCGCGGCTATCGGTGCGGTAGAAGCCACTGCCCTTGAACACCACACCCACGGAGTTGAAAAGCTTGCGCAACCGACCCGAGCACTTCTCGCAGGTGGTCAGCGTGTCGTCGGTGAAAGCCTGCACCACGTCAAAGCGGTCATCGCATTCGGTGCACGCGTAACTGTAGGTCGGCACTCAAAACCTCCGTCAAATAAGTCTTTTTAGCACTCTACCGTGCATGAGTGCTAAAACAGCCGTGAAACCGGTCTCATTCCCCGCCCCCACCGTCGGTAATTAGCGCCATTACCCCGCGCTCCGGGGTGATCACGTGGGTCATCGGTACGTCGTGCGGATCGGCCGGTAATTCGTCGACGAACTCTACGTCGCGCACCATCGCGATCAGGCGCGATTGCGGGTTCCTAACGTCCAGCGAGCGGTCGTAGAAACCACGGCCGCGGCCCAGCCGCGCGCCCCGATGGTCGACGGCCAGCGCCGGGACCACCACCATTTCGGCCTCGGCCAAGGCCGACTCCGGCAGCCACGGCTCGGGCGGCTCGAGCAGGCCCCAGTGGCCGCGGACAAGTTTGCCCGGCCGGTATTCGCCCCACCGCAGCGACAGGGGAGTGCCGTCGTCGCTGGTGCGCGCAACCGGCAACAGCACCCGCCGCGCCCGTCGCAGCAACATGTCCAGCATCGCGACCGACCCCGGCTCGACGCCCACCGGAACATACGCGCAGACGGTGCTGCCGCTGCTCACCGCGAGCTCCAGCTGCTCGTTGAGCATTCGCGCCTCAGCGGCCCGAACGTCGTCGGCAACGCCACTTCGGGCGGCCAGCACTTGCTCGCGCAGTGCGGCCTTGCTCGAAGTCGTCATGCGTCAACGATGACAGCTTGGCTATTCGGCCTGCCATGCAGCGGCGGCAAACCCGATGAGCGCTATGGTGTGAACGATGTCACGGCCAGATCAAGTCCCGATCCCGTACACGGCGATCGTTCCCGCAGCCGGTCTGGGCACCCGTTTTCTGCCGGCGACTAAGACGGTGCCCAAGGAGTTGCTGCCCGTCGTCGACACGCCCGGCATTGAGCTGGTCGCCGAAGAAGCGGCCGCGGCCGGCGCCGAGCGGTTGGTGATCATCACCTCGGAGGGCAAGGACGGCGTCGTCGCGCACTTCGTCGAGGACCTGGTGCTGGAGGGCACGCTGGAAGCCCGCGGCAAGAAAGCCATGCTAGCCAAGGTGCGTCGCGCCCCGGCGCTGATCAAGGTCGAGTCGGTGGTGCAGCTCGAGCCGCTCGGCTTGGGACATGCGATCAGTTGCGTGGAACCCGTATTGGCGCCGGACGAGGACGCCGTGATGGTGCTCTTGCCCGATGACTTGGTGCTGCCGACCGGCGTGCTGGAGACGATGGCGAAGGTGCGCGCCCAGTACGGCGGCACGGTGTTGTGCGCGATCGAGACTTCGCCCGACGAGATCAGCGCCTACGGCGTTTTCGACGTCGAGCCGATTGCCGGTGCCGACGATCCGGACGTGCTCAAAGTCAAGGGCATGGTCGAAAAGCCCAAGGCCGAGGACGCCCCGTCGATGTATGCGGCGGCGGGCCGCTATGTGCTCGACCGTGCCGTGTTCGGCGCACTGCACCGCATCGAATGCGGCGCCGGAGGCGAAGTACAGCTCACCGACGCGATCGCGCTGCTGATCAAAGAGGGCCACCCGGTTCATGTCGTCGTGCATCACGGATCTCGACACGACTTGGGAAATCCCGGCGGCTACCTCAAGGCTGCGGTTGACTTTGCATTGGATCGTGACGACTACGGCCCGGAATTGCGGCGGTGGTTGGTGGCGCGATTGGGCCTGACCGAGCAGTAGCCGGCCGACATGCCGTCCCGGCGACGGCCGGGCGATCGGGCTCAGGACCGACACGTCGCCCGTCAGGGTTGACGGCAGAGAGGCGCGGCGAGTGCGTTCTGTGGAGGAACAGCAGGCCCGGATAACGGCGGCCGCGGTAGCCCCGCGCCCGATACGTGTCGCCATCGCGGAGGCGCAAGGGATGATGTGCGCCGAAGAAGTGGTGACCGAACGGCCGCTGCCCGGATTCGACCAGGCCGCGATCGACGGCTACGCGGTGCGCAGCGTCGACGTGCTGGGTGTCGGCGATGTGGGCACCGACGACATTTCCTTCGACGAAACCGGCGAGCCGATGGCCGACGAGGACACCCCCGGCGGGCTGGTCCTGCCGGTGATGGGAACCATCGAGGCCGGTGCGCGCACGCCGAGCCGGCTGCAGCCGCGGCAGGCCGCCCGGGTGCAGACCGGGGCGCCGCTGCCCACGCTGGCCGACGCGGTGCTGCCGCTGCGCTGGACCGACGGCGGGACGTCGAAGGTGCGGATTCTGCGCGGAGCGCCCTCGGGTGCCTATGTGCGGCGCGCCGGCGACGACGTCCAGCCCGGGGATGTCGCCGTGCGGGCCGGGACGATCATCGGCGCGGCCCAGGTGGGGCTGCTCGCGGCGGTCGGCCGGGAGCGAGTCCTGGTGCACCCGCGCCCGCGGGTGTCGATCATGGCCGTCGGGGGCGAGCTGGTGGACATCTCGCGCACCCCGGGCAACGGGCAGGTCTACGACGTCAACTCCTATGCGCTGGCGGCGGCGGCCCGGGATGCCGGCGCGGAGGTCAACCGCATCGGCATCGTCTCCAACAACCCGCACGAACTCGGCGAAATCGTGCAGGGCCAGATCAATAGGGCTGAGGTCCTGGTGATCGCCGGCGGGGTCGGGGGTGGAGCTGCCGAGGCGGTCCGCGCGGTGCTGTCCGGGCTCGGCGAGATGGAAGTCGTCCGGGTCGCGATGCACCCCGGATCGGTGCAGGGCTTCGGGCAGCTGGGCCGCGAGGGCGTTCCGGTATTCCTGTTGCCGTCCAACCCGGTCAGCGCTTTGGTGGTCTTCGAGGTGATGGTCCGGCCGCTGATCCGGCTGTCGCTGGGCAAGCGCCAGCCGATGCGCCGGATCGTGCGGGCTCGCACGCTGTCGCCGATCACGTCGGTCGCCGGGCGCAAGGGCTATCTGCGTGGCCAGCTGATGCGTGACCAGGACAGCGGCGAGTATCTGGTGCAGGCGCTGGGCGGAGCCCCCGGGGCGTCATCGCATTTGCTCGCGACGCTGGCTGAGGCAAACTGTCTCGTTGTGGTTCCCAGTGGGGCAGAGCAGATTCGTACCGGTGAGATCGTCGACGTCGCGTTCCTGGCCCAGCGCGGCTGACCACATCGACGGCGCACGCTCGTGAACCTCTTGCGCTCCAACTCCCGTCATCCGGGTTGGCCCTTGGACGTCGGGCCGCTGCGGGTCGCGGCCGGGGTGATCCGGCTGCGGGCGGTGCGGATGCGCGATGGTGCCCAATGGAGTCGGCACCGGCTGGCCGATCGGACACATCTCGAGCCCTGGGAGCCCACGGCCGACGGCGACTGGACGGTCCGGCACACCGTCGCGGCGTGGCCGGTGTTGTGTTCTGGCCTGCGGTCCGAGGCCCGCAATGGCCGGATGCTGCCGTATGTGATCGAGCTGGACGGGCGGTTCTGCGGCCAGCTGACCATCGGCAACGTCACCCACGGGGCATTGCGGTCGGCGTGGATCGGTTACTGGGTGCCGAGCTCGGCGACCGGTGGCGGGGTCGCGACCGGAGCATTGGCGTTGGGTCTCGACCACTGCTTCGGGCCGGTCATGCTGCATCGCGTGGAGGCCACGGTGCGTCCGGAGAACGTCGCGAGTCGCGCCGTGCTGGCGAAGGTCGGCTTCCGCGAAGAGGGCCTGCTGCGCCGTTACCTCGAGGTTGACCGGGCCTGGCGGGACCATCTCTTGATGGCGATCACGGCCGAAGAGGTCTACGGGTCGGTGACATCGACGCTGGTCCGCGCCGGATACGCGCGCTGGGCGTAACCGGACGTCTCGCTCGCCACTAGTCCTCGAGATTGCCGTCGCGGCGGTGCTCCCTGCCCGGAGCGCGGCCGAAGCGGCGATCTCGACGCGCCACGGCCCGCCGCCGGGGAGAAATCGCAACAATTCTGTGGCCAACGTGACATATGTGGCGTGTGATGCTTGAAAGAGGCGAATTACAGGTGTGTAATTGCGCTGGTCAGGTCCCAGCCGCGCAGGTCGACGATCGGCCCCCGCGGGATCGGAACCAGAAGGAGCAGGTCATCATGCCAAGCATCCCGCAGTCATTGTTATGGATATCGCTCGTGGTGCTCTGGCTATTCGTGCTGGTGCCCATGCTGATCAGCAAGCGCGACGCCGTACGACGCACCAGCGACGTGGCGCTGGCCACCCGGGTGCTCAACGGTGGGGCGGCATCCCGGCTGCTCAGGCGCACCGGTCCGGCCGCAGGTCACCGCAGCGACCCGGACTGGAAGCCCGAGGAAAACTCGGCCGACGAGGAGTTCGACGACGCTGAACAGGACCGCCGCGACGACCTCGGCGAGCGCGACGACGATCACGACGCCGAGACCGAAGAGCTGCGCCGCGCCCGCCCGGTCGTCATGAAGATGACGGTCGCCGAGCCGGCCGAGCCCGACTACCTGGACGTCGACGTGATCGAAGACTCTGGTGCCCTGCCGGTCGGCGCCAGCGCCGCGGCCACCGAACCCGAACTTGTACCGGTGGACGAAGACGACTCCGAGGTCGAGGCCGAGGCTGACCACGATCACGCCGACGACGAGTACGAATACGTCGAGGACTCGTCCGGTTTGGAGCCCGAGGCGGACCAGGACTACCAGGACGCGGGTTCGCGGGAGAGCGTGCTCCCGGCGAGCGCTCGGCGCCGGCGCCGCTTCGACTCCAAGACCGCGGCGGCCGTCACCGCCCGCAAGTACGCCTTCCGCCGGAAGGTGCTGATGGTGATGGCGGTCATCCTGGTTGGTTCTGCGACGGCCGCATTCGAAATGACGCCGACCGCGTGGTGGGTATGCGGAACCGCCACCGCGATAACCCTGATCTACCTGGGCTATCTGCGCCGGCAGACCAAGATCGAGGAGAAAGTCCGTCGCCGCCGGATGCAGCGGATGGCACGCGCCCAGTTTGGCGTGGAGAACGCCCACGACCGCGACTACGACGTCGTCCCGTCGCGGCTGCGTCGCCCCGGCGCGGTGGTCCTGGAGATCGACGACGAGGACCCCATCTTCGAGCACCTGGATTACGCGATGCCGCAGCAGCACTACGGCTGGCACCGGGAGATGCCCCGCGCCGTCGGCCTGTAGTGCCGCACAGTGCTGTCGCCCTGCCGGAACTGGTAGCCTGCTAGCGGTCAAGGGGCTATAGCGCAGTTGGTAGCGCGTCTCGTTCGCATCGAGAAGGTCAGGGGTTCGATTCCCCTTAGCTCCACAACACAAAATCCGATATCCACGGTCTAATTTGTCGGAGTGGGCGTGGCCAGTACGAGCCCCCAGATCGCGCCCATGAAAGTCGCTGCCGCAGCGGCGATTAGGACGTTCTCTCGAGGTCCGGGAGTGCCGTCAGCAGGCCCGGCCGGCCTGTATCGATGCACAGCCGAGTAGTGTGGAAAACGCGTATGGACGGCTATGGCCGTCACTCGCGCGGTTCACCTAGTCGCTCAGGGTCCCGACGGGCCTTCTGATCATTCTTCTCTTTGGCCCGCTTCGCCTTTACCACTGTCGCGACAGGGGGCTGCCGTTATGGATGACCGCGGGTACGCCGAGGTCCTTCGGCAAACGATGTCGGAATTGACCGAACGATTCGCTCACCCGACCGAACTCGAAGTCACCTTGCAGACCGTAACGACGAGTGCCGTTGACCTGATTGACGGTGTGGAATGCGCGGACGTACTACTGATCTCGGGTGCTGACCTTTTCCGGTCAGTGGCGGCGACCTCACAGCTGGCCGTCGACATCGATGATCTCCAGGAGCGGTTCCGCGAGGGCCCCTGCGTGGATGCCGCTATCGGTCATTCGATGGTCCTGTGCAATGACCTCCGCGAAGACCCGCGATGGCCGCAATTCGGCGAGGCGGCAGTGGCGGCCGGTGTCCACAGCTTGATGTCGTTTCAGCTTTACACTCACGACGCCCGCATGGGGGCACTAAACCTTTTCGGGCTCAAACCTGACGTCTTCACTGCCGAATTTGAAGCAGTCGGTGCGATGCTCGCCACCCACGCCGCCATCGCGCTCATTGCCGACGATGTACGACTTCAGTTTCAGTCCGCGTTGGCGAGCAGGGACATCATTGGCCAAGCCAAAGGCATGATCATGGAACGGTTCAATGTCGACGCGGTCCGCGCCTTCGAACTACTCACCAAGCTGTCGCAGACCTCCAACACGCGGGTAGCCGAAATTGCGGAGGAGATCGTTTCGCGGGGATCAGAACCGAAACGGTGAAGTAGCCCGTCGCCTCCCCAAATTCTCAAACCCGAACGGCTGCTGCTGTTATCCGGGGTGTGCCCCGGCAGTCTCGCCGTTGATGCGAGCCATCTCGCAGACGTGACGTTGCCAGGCCAGCAGGGCAGGCATGCCGATCAGCTCGAGTCCGATCGCCGCCACGAAGGTCGGGTGCGGACGACTCGTTTTGCGCCACGAAATCAGCCGGGCCAAGCCGCCGACGAATGTGGTGGCGCCGACCAGTCGGAACGCGGTCGATTCTCGCTCGATCCGCGGCAGCAGGGACCAGAGCACTGGTCCGGCGGCGAACCAGAATGCGTTGGCGAAGCGATACTCACTATCGAGGGACGCTTCTACCCTGCTGTCGTCGCGGGGAAGTGCCGCCGGTCCGACCAGCATCCCGGCCAGCCCCGAAGCGATCGGAATGGCGCCGAGTGCTCCCAGAGTCACCTGTAACTGTCGGCGACCGCCATCTTTGCGGGTTGCATGATTCATCTCGTCACGCTCGCACAGCGATCAATGCGGAACGCGCTGGCCCCCCGTGGCAATTCGCGAGACTCCTGACGTTCCCCATCAGCGCCTAGGCTTCTCATATGAACAGGACTTTCGTCGTCACGCTCGCACTCGGGGTGCTCCTTGCAGTGTTCGGCCTGATCTGGGCGCTGCAGGGATTCGGAGTGCTTCTTGGTAGTCCGATGAGTAACACCACCACCTGGTCCATCATCGGTCCGATCACGGTGGTGGTCGGCATCGTGATCGCGGTATTCAGTTGGCGGAAAATCTCGTCGAGATAGTGCTTCAGGTCTGGGCCACGGTGAACTCCACCGTGTGCCAGCCGGTGGCGCCGTCGGGGACGCTGCCAACCTGGTCCGCAGTTTGAACGGCGCCGGTATTATCGGTGGCGCGCACGGTAATGGTCTGTCTCCCAGGGTTTTTCGCTTGCCAAGGGAAGCTCCATAACCGCCACGTCTGGTTCGAGTAGCTCGCGCCCAGTTCGGCGGGCTGCCACCCGCCATCACCGATGCGGACCTCGACGGCCCGCACGCCACGATTCTGAGCCCACGCGACACCGCCGAATACCACCGGACCCACCGCCACCGGCTGACCGCCTTTCGGCACGTCGACGCGCGACTCGGTCTTGATCGGTGCGCGCGGCGCCCAGCCCATCCGCGTCCAGTAGGCCTTTGCTTTGTCGAAGCGGGTCAGCTCCAGATCGACGACCCACTTGGTGGCCGACACATAGCCGTAGAGCCCGGGTACTACCAGCCGGGCGGGGTAGCCGTGCTCGATCGGCAGCGGCTGCCCGTTGAGGCCGACCGCCAGCAGTGCGTCGCGGCCATCGATGAGCGCCTCCACCGGTGTGCCGGCGGTGAACCCGTCGATCGATGTGGACAGCACCATATCGGCATCCGGGTGCACATGGGCGGCCGCCAGCAGATCAGCCAACCGGTAGCCGGTCCAGGTACCCGTCGAAATCAGATTGCCCCCAACGGGATTCGAGACGCAGGTCAACGTCGTCACCATTTCGACGACGTCGAAACCAGTGAGGTCCTCGAAGCTGTAGGTGACTTCGCGGTCCACCATGCCGTGGATGCGCAGCCGCCAGTCGCCGTGGCTGAGTTGGGGAACCGTAAGCGCGGTGTCCACCCGGTAGAAGTCGCCACTCGGGGTGATAAAGCTGGGTAGCGCAATGCCTTTCGGTTGTACGTCGGCAGGTATCGGCGGCGCCGAGATGCGTGGCCGGGGAAGTGTGAAGGTGTTGCGATCACCGGCCACCGAATGCGCCAACCGCGTGATGACCGCACCCGCCACGCCACTCACTGCGCCGAATCCGAGTAGCCCGAACACCACCAACCTGCGCCTGCCGGCATCCGGCTCGTCGTGATCGTCTGCGTCTTCCGGGTCGCTGAGGCCGGGCCAGTACCGACGGGCGAGCACGCGCAGCACCGCCACTCCGCAGACGGTGCCCGCGACGGTGGGGATGGTATCCAGTGCTGTCGCCCCTGCCCGCGACAGCACCGCGGTGCATCCGAGGACGCCCGCCGCGACGATCACGGCGCTACCGACCGGGCGGCGCCGAGTTTCGAGGCTCCCGGCGATGGCCGCGATCGTGGCGATCGCTACGAGAACGACGACAGCCAGGAAAAGCTTGTCCAGCGAGCCCAGGGTCTGAATCGCCCACTCTTTGACGGGCCCCGGTGTCACGTCGACGGCCACGGAGCCGATCGCCGCACGCGCATCGGCCCGCGCTCCGAACGCGATGCCCACCAGCTGGGCTACCCCGAGCGAGACTGACGCCGCGGCGACCCCGGCGATCATCCGCTCATTCGACGGAGCGTCACTCATCGGAGTCACTTTAATGAACGCGCGCGGTTGATCGCGTCGATTCCCAAGCGGCCAGTGCCAACAACAACTCTCGGAGACCGGTCAGTGAGTTTGCCGGCAGGAACAGATCGCAATGAGGCAGCGCCGCCGCCATCGAGCCGGCCAGCGGCTGGTATTCACTGTGCGCCGCGCGCGGATTGAGCCAGACCAACAACTTGGCGCGCCGACGCACCCTGGCGAGCGCGTGCCCGAGCACCTCGGGGGGATCGCTGTCCCACCCGTCAGACGCAACGATCACCACCGCACCGCGCAGCGCATTGCCGTGCGGTGGGTCCAGCAGGGCAGCGATACTGCGTCCGATGAACGTGCCGCTGTACCGGTCGGTGACTTTCTCGTTGGCGCGTTCCAGCGCTACCTCGGCCGAGCGGTGGGACAGCACCGAGGTGAGCCGGGTTAGTGACGTCGAAAACGCGAAGACTTCTGGGCGGATTCCTGCCTGCCGCAGCACCGCCGCGCGCATCAAATGCAGATAAATCGCGGCGTAGGGCTGCATCGAGCGGCTCACGTCGCAGACCAGGACGACCCGCCGAGGTCTTCGGCGAGGTCGCGTTCGCGCCAGCGTCACCGATTCCCAGCCGGTCCTGCGCGACGCGTTCATCGTCGCCCGCAGGTCGATCCTCTTACCGTGTGGGTTGGATTCGAATCGCATGCTGCGTCGCCACGGCCAACGCTGCACTGACGCCTCCAGCCACGAACCGAGAAGGCGGAGGTCTTTGGGGTCGAATTGGTCGAACGACTCGTCGGCCAATGCGGCGATGCGGCTGGGTAGCACGTCAGGCAACAGGACACCCGCGTCTGCTGCGCCGTCCCCGTGGGGCACCGTCCGGGTGACCCACGGGAGCTTTTCGGCGCCCGCATCGGATGGGCTGCTCGCGGGCTGCACGATGCGCGCTGCGGGTGGCGCGGGCGTCTTGGGGCCGGCGATCGGCAGGACTGACTCTGGGCTTCGCGTGTCGCCGGGTTGGATACTCCCGAAAACCTGGCGCATCACCGCGTCGAAGACAGTGAGGTCTTCCATTCGGTTGACCAAAGTGAGCCTGGCGGCCCAGTAAAGCGCCGGCGTGGTTTGCGGCGCCAGCTGTCGGATTGCCTGCACGAAACTGCCCTGGCCGCTTGCGGATACCGAGACTCCCGCGCTGCGCAAGCGCGCCGCCAGGGCTGACGCGAACGCCGCCAGATCGACGCCGCGCAACAGCAACGGGGTGTTCACGAGCGTCTGCGCAGCACCCAGATCAGCACCAGCACGGCGACCAGCCCCCCCGCCGCGGCACCGAATTTCTTGATTAGGCCACCGCCGGCGAGCTCCAGCAGATCGATGGGCTTGGGGTCGGCCAACGGCCCTTGGTTGGTGCCCGGGACGGGATTGACCGGCCAGGCCGGAGTCTGCTCGTTGCCGTTGGCCACCTCTGCGGAATCGGCCGGACTTGCTGTGCTGCCGGCATTTTCGGCGGCGAGCTTGGCTTCCAGGGATTCCACGAACTGACCCAGCAGCTTCTCCGATACTTGCTGCAGCATGCCGCTGCCGAACTGCGCCAGCTTGCCGACGATCTTCAGATCGGTGTCAACGGTGACGCTGGTGCGGTCCCCGGCCTCCTGCAACCGGGCGGTGACCGTAGCGGCCGCGTTGCCGGTACCGCGAGACTCCTTACCTTTGCCGTCGATGACCGCGCGATGCTGCTCGCGGTCTTGTTCGACGAAGCGCACCTTGCCGCTGAACTCGCTGGTAACGGGCCCGACCTTGACCTTGACCTTGCCGAGGTAGTCGTCGCCCTCGTGACCGACCAGCTGCGCCCCCGGCATCAGCGGGATCACCTGTTCCAGGTCGCACAGCACATCCCAGGCCCGATCGATTGGCGCGCTGACGGTGAACTGGTTGGCGATCTTCATACTGTGGGTCCTCTCATGTGGGGCTGTACTCAATAAACGCGTCGCGAATCAGGGTGCGGTCGTCGGGGGTCTTGGCCAGCGCCCCCAGGCTGGCCAGCGCCGACTCGGCCGCATCGGCCGGTGCAAGGTCTGCTACGCCGAGCGACACCAGTGCGGCGACCCAGTCGATGGTCTCGGCCACTCCGGGCGGCTTGTCCAGATCGAGATCGCGTGCACTACCGACGAATTGGGTGGCATGTTCGATCAAGGGCGTCGTCGCTCCGGGTACCGTCCGGCGCACGATTGCGGCCGCCCGAGCCGGTTCGGGGTAGTCAATCCAGTGATACAGGCAACGCCGTCGCAGCGCGTCATGCAGATCGCGACTGCGGTTGGAGGTCAGTATCGCGATCGGCGGACGCTCGGCGACGAAGGTGCCCAGCTCGGGCACGGTCACCGCGGACTCACCGAGGAATTCCAGCAGCAATGCCTCGAATTCATCGTCGGCCCGGTCGATTTCGTCAATCAGCAACACCGGCGAAGTCGGGCCGCGATGCCGCACACACTGCAGAATGGGTCGATTCACGAGGTAGGTTTCGGTATAGAGATCGGCTTCGGAGATCGTGGAGGTGCCGGTGCCGCGCGCTTCGGCCAGCCGGATGGCCAGCAGCTGACGTTGGTAGTTCCAGTCGTAGAGTGCTTCGTTGGCGGTCAGGCCCTCGTAACACTGCAGCCTAAGCAAATCTGTATCCAACACTGCCGCCAGGGTTTTCGCTGCTGTCGTCTTCCCGACACCAGGCTCCCCTTCCAGCAGTAACGGCCTGCCGAGCGTGACCGCCAGATAGATCGCGGACGCGGTCCCGGTGTCGAGGAGGTGGTCCCTTGTGTCGAACCGACGGATCACATCGTCGGGGTCTGCAAAAATCATGATGAGATCGACTCCAGCAGTCGCTGGTAGTCGTCCCAGGTGTCGACGTCGAGTGGCACTGGGCCGGCCACCGCGATCTCGCGTACCGGATACCGGCCCGACTGCACCAGCTTCCAAACTCCCTTGTCGCCGTGCAGTTGCGAAAGTTCATCGAACACATCGCGACTGAACCAGAACGGATGCCCGATGCCATCGGCGTAACGGCACACGATCACCTCGGCGTCGGCCGCACTAGCGACTATCCGTCGCACCGTTGCCGGAGCCAGATCCGGTTGATCGCCGAGCATGAGCACGATGCCGGCAGCTTGTGGGTCAACCCGTTCCAACGCGACCCGCAGCGACGCCGAGCATCCGCTCCCGTACTCGTCGACGGTCACCACGTCGGCCCCGTCCATGCGCACCACGGCACGCACCGCTTCCGCGGCCCCGCCGAGGGTGACAATCAGCTGATCAAAACCGGCGTCCCGGGCAACGTCCAGGGTGGCCCCGAGCACCGTGGTATCCCGGTATGGCAGAACCTGTTTAGGCGTCCCCAGCCGGCGAGAGCTTCCGGCGGCCAGCACGACGCCGGTGATCCGCGGGGCGGTCATACGCCGGCCTTCCCGGCCGCGAACGCGGTCCGGCATCCCGGGCAGCAGAACCAGTAGTCGACACCGCCCAGTTCCAGATATTCGGTGGTCGGTCCGATCGGCACCGTCATGCCGCAGACCGGATCGACCGCCTGGGCTGAGGCGGCGCTCACGGCGGGACGTGCCAGGCTGCCGTCGCGGACGGCGGCAATGAGTTCGGCGGCGATGGACACCGCGATCTCGGCCGGCGTCTTGGCCCCGATGGGCAGTCCGACTGGGGTGTGTATTCGGGCCCGCTCGGCATCGGAGAACTCGAGTTCGTTCAGGATCGAGGCGCCGCGAACCTTGCTCGCTACCAAGCCGATATACCCCACCCCGTTATCCAAGGCCGCGCGGATGATTTCGGCTTCTGAGCCGCCATGGCTGGCGAGCACCACCGCCGAGGTGTCGGTCAGATCGGTGTCGCGTCGGGCGTCATAGCCCAGCACGCCGCACAGGTCGATCAACGCGTCGGCAATAGGCGTGGCCCCGTAAATCCGGATCAGCGGAGCCGGCAGCTGCGGTGTCAGGAAGATTTCCAGCGATCCACCGGACAGGCAAGGGTTGACCACCACACAGGCACCGGGGGCGTCGGGGAAGTGAACGTCCCCGTCGGGAAGCACGCGCAGCAGCACACTTTCACCGGCCTGCAGCACACCCAGCGCCGCCTTGCGGACAGAGTTCTGCGCGCATTCGCCGCCGACGAAACCCTCGATAGTGCCGTCCGCCAACAGGATTGCCTCGTCGCCGGCGCGTGCCGAGGTAGGTTGCTGGGCCCGCACCACCGTCGCGTGCACGAACGGTGTCCGCGCGGCCAACAGTTGCTGAGCTCGTTCGCTGATCGTCATCGTCATCTCTAGAACCGTTGAGGCTAGATCGGCGGTCTGGCGCGGCCCTGCATGGCCTCCCAGACCCGCGACGGTGTCAACGGCATATCGGCGTGCCGAACGCCGAACGGCGCCAACGCATCCACTACCGCGTTGACCACTGCCGGCGGCGATCCGACGGTGGCCGATTCGCCGACGCCCTTCGCGCCGATCGGGTGATGCGGAGACGGTGTGACGGTATGCCCGGTTTCCAAGTGCGGCACCTCGACCGCCGTCGGGATCAGGTAGTCCATCAATGACCCACCCAGGCAGTTGCCATCCTCGTCGAAGGCGATCATCTCCATCAACGCCATCCCGATACCGTCGACGATGCCACCGTGCACCTGGCCCTCGATGATCATCGGGTTGATACGGGTGCCGCAGTCATCGACGGCCAGGAAGCGCCGCACCTTGACCACCGCGGTGCCCGGATCGATGTCCACCACGCAGAAGTACGCGCCGTAGGGGTAGGTGAGATTCTCCGGGTTGTAACAGATCTGGGCGTCCAGGCCGCCCTCGAGCCCTTCTGGCAGGTCGCCTGCGCCGTGTGCGCGCATCGCGATGTCCTGAATGGTCACCGACGCCGACGGGTCACCCTTGACGTGGAAGGAGCCCTTCTGCCACTCCAAGTCAGCCACCGAGACCTCGAGCATTCCCGACGCGATGATCTTGGCTTTGTCACGGACCTTGCGCGCCACCAGGGCCGCGGCCGCACCTGATACCGGCGTGGACCGGCTGCCGTAGGTACCCAACCCGAAGGGCGTCTGGTCGGTGTCGCCGTGCACCACGTCGATGTCGTCAGGCGGGATGCCCAGCTCCTCGGCGACGATTTGGGCGAACGTCGTCTCGTGACCTTGGCCCTGCGTCTGAACCGAAAGCCGCACAACAGCTTTACCCGTCGGGTGCACGCGCAACTCGCACCCGTCAGCCATGCCCAGGCCGAGGATGTCCATGTCCTTGCGGGGCCCGGCGCCGACGGCCTCGGTGAAGAAGGACATCCCGATGCCCATCAGTTCACCGCGCTCGCGCTTCTCCTTTTGCTCGGCCCGCAGCGCGTCGTAGCCGATCATGTCCATCGCCAGCCGCATGGTGGTCTCGTAGTCACCCGAGTCGTAAAGCCAGCCGGTCTTACTCTTGTAGGGAAATTGCTCGGGCCGCAGCAGGTTTCGCAGCCGCAACTCGGCGGGGTCCATCTTCAGATCGAAGGCCAGGCAGTCCACCAGCCGTTCGACGAAGTACACGGCCTCGGTGATCCGGAACGAGCACGCGTAGGCCACGCCGCCGGGCGCCTTGTTGGTGTACACAGCGGTCATGTGACAGTAGGCGGCCTCGATGTCATAGCTCCCGGTGAACACTCCGAAGAAGCCGGCCGGGTACTTCACCGGGGCCGCCGTGCCGTTGAACGCGCCGTGGTCGGCCAACACGTTGGACCGGATCGCCAGAATCTTGCCCTCTTTGGTGGCGGCGATCTCGCCGACCATGATGTAGTCGCGCGCGAAGCCCGTCGAGGTCAGGTTCTCGCTGCGGTCCTCCATCCACTTCACCGGCTTGCCCAGCACCAGCGAGCCGACGATCGCGCAGACATAACCGGGATAGATCGGCACCTTATTGCCGAAGCCACCGCCGATGTCGGGGGAGATCACCTGGATCTTGTGTTCGGGCAGGCCGGCGACCAATGCGTACAGCGTGCGGTGCGCGTGCGGTGCCTGGCTGGTGGACCACAGTGTCAGCTTTCCGCTGATCGGGTCCAGATCGGCTACCGCGCCACAGGTTTCCATCGGCGCGGGGTGCACCCGCGGGTAGACGATCTCCTGCGTGACGATCACGTCGGCTTTCGCGAACGTGGCTTCGGTAGCCGCCGCGTCGCCGGTTTCCCAATCGAAACAGTGGTTGTCGGTCTTGCCTTCGAGATCGGTGCGGATCACCGCGGCCGAGGGGTCGAGCGCGGTGCGGACATCCACGACGGGGTCCAGCGGGTCGTACTCGACGTCGATCAACTCCAGCGCGTCGCGGGCCGAGTACCGGTCTTCGGCAACGACAAACGCGACTTCCTGCCCCTGGAAGCGCACCTTGTCGGTGGCCAGCACGGCCTGCACGTCATTGGACAGCGTCGGCATCCAGGCCAGGCCCTTCTCGGCCAGGTCGGCGCCGGTCACCACTGCTTTGACTTTCGGATGCGCAAGGGCCGCAGTCACATCGACGCTGATAATGCGGGCGTGCGCGTAGGGCGAGCGCAAGATCGCCAGGTGCAGCATGCCCGGCAGCACGACGTCGTCGACGTATTTGCCGCGGCCCCGGATGAATCGGGGGTCCTCTTTGCGCAGCATTCGGCCGTGCCCGCACGGTTTTTGATCGTTGTCGGCGGTGTCTTCGGGTGAGGGCGGACGGTTTGCCCCCTCCTTGATGGTGGTCATGAGGTTGTCGCCGGTGTTGCGTTGCGTGCGGCCCACTGGATGGAGCGCACGATGGTGGTGTATCCGGTGCACCGGCAGATCTGGCCGGAGATCGCCTCCCGGATCGTGTCCTCGTCGGGGTCCGGGTTGCGGTCGAGCAGGGCCCGGGCGGTGATCAGCATTCCCGGTGTGCAGAACCCGCATTGCAGCCCGTGACACTGCATGAACCCTTCCTGCACCGGGTCGAGAGAACCGTCCGACCCCGCTAGCCCTTCTACGGTCCGCACGCTGTGCCCGGATGCCATCACCGCGAGCATCGTGCAGGACTTGACCGGCACGCCGTCGACATCGACCACGCACGTTCCGCAGTTGCTGGTGTCACAGCCCCAGTGAGTACCGGTGAGCCGCAACTGATCCCGTAGAAAGTGCACCAGCAGCATCCGTGGTTCGACTTCGCCGGTCACCTGTTCGCCGTTGACGGTCATATTCACTTGCATGGGCGCTCAATTCCTTTCTTGTGGCGACCCGCTGTGCCCGGCTACGCCGCGCTTGCGATCGCCACTAACTCCTTTGGTCGCGCACCCGCTGGGCAGCGGTGCGCAGCGTGCGGATTGTCAGTTCGCTGGCCAGATGTCGCTTGTACTCGGCGGTGCCGCGGACGTCGGTGACGGGTTCGCAGGCTTCACCGGCCCGGCGGCCCGCCTCGGCGAAGACCTCTTCGGTGGCCGGCTGTCCGACCAGGTCCGCGGCGAGCTCGGCCAGTGCCGCCGGGTCGGGATTGACCGCGGTCAGGCCCACCCGGGCGGCCGCTATCGCGTCACCGTCGAGGGTGATCGCTGCGCCCGCCGCCGTGACCGCCCAGTCGCCAACTCGCCGTTCTACTTTCGCGTAGGCGCTAGAGGTATGGTGCCGCAAGGGTATTCGGACTTCGATGAGCATCTCGTTGTAGGCAAGGGTGGTCTCGTACGGCCCAGCGAGGAAGTCGTCGATCGGTATCTCGCGCTCACCTGATGGCCCCCGTGCCAGGCACACCGCATCGAGCACAAGGCACACGGTCGTCAGATCCTCGGCCGGATCCGCTTGGCAGAGTGAACCGCCCAGGGTGCCGCGATTGCGCACCACCGGGTCGGCGATCACCCGCTCGG
This sequence comes from Mycobacterium sp. Dal123C01, assembly GCF_052566995.1. NCBI lineage: Bacteria > Bacillati > Actinomycetota > Actinomycetes > Mycobacteriales > Mycobacteriaceae > Mycobacterium > Mycobacterium sp. Dal123C01. Next base: position 2,387,917 of record NZ_CP199580.1, read on the forward strand.
CGTCAGGGAAGATGGGGCACACCGCGGCCAGCGTGTCCGACTCCAGCAGCTCGCGGTGGCGGGTCATGGCGCCGATTCGAACCAGGGTCGGATCAGTGATCACGTATCCGAGCTCGAGCTCGAGGTCGTTGATGTCGACGAGGTATTCAGGGTTGGCGATCCGCAGCTTCATCATCGGCAGCAGGCTGTGCCCGCCGGCGACTACCCGCGCGCCGTCCCCCAACCGATCCAATAATCCGATCGCATGATCGACGCTCGTCGCGCGTTCGTATTCGAAGGGCCCGGGCACCTGCATGTGATGCACCTCACTAGCGAAGGGGAGCCCAGTGTGGGCCGTCGCGAGCCCCGGCGTCAATATCGAGTTAAGTGATCCTTTAACTCGCCCTCTACCTGCGCTTCATGGTGGATTCGCCCCACGATTTCGGCCAGCGGGCGGCCTCCGCCGCCCCACCGCCGGGCGATGATGTCGGCCGCGATGGAGACCGCCGTTTCCTCCGGGGTGCGGGCACCGAGGTCGAGTCCGATCGGGCTGGACAATCTGCTCAGCTCGGCCTCGGTCAGCCCCGCTGCTCGCAACCGGCCCATCCGGTCGTCGTGAGTCCGGCGCGACCCCATCGCCCCCACATATCCGATGTGCGGCAAGCGCAGCGCCAGCTCGAGCACCGGGACGTCGAACTTCGGATCATGGGTGAGCACACAGACCACCGTGGTCTCGTCGACGGTGCCCGATTCCGCCTGAGCAGCCAGATACCGGTGCGGCCAGTCGACGACGACCTCGTCGGCGGTCGGAAAACGTGTTCGGGTGGCGAACACCGGGCGGGCGTCGCAGACGGTGACTCGATAGCCAAGGAATGATCCCTGCTGGGCGAGGGCGGCTGCGAAGTCGATGGCGCCGAACACCAGCATCCGCGGGCGCGGTGCATAGCTGGACACGAAGACCTCCATGCCGTCGCCCAGCCGCTGGCCGTCGGATCCGTAGTTGAGGACGTCGCTGCGGCCTACCGCGAGCAATCCGCGCGCGTCGTCGGTGACCGCGGCGTCGGCGCGGGCCGAACCCAGCGATCCCGCCACCGCCTCCGGCCGGATGACCAGCCTGCGGCCAATCCACTGCGCATCAGGGTGGGCGATGACGGTCGCGACAGCTACCGCACGGTGGTTGCTGACGTCGTCGGCTACTTCATCAAGGTCGGGGAAGGTCGCCCGCGATACCGATTCGACGAAGATGTCGATGATGCCGCCGCAGGTTAGCCCGACCGCGAACGCATCGCCGTCGCTGACCCCATAGCGTTCCAGTCGTCGCGTCCCGGTTTGCGCCACCTCGGTGGCCACTTCGTAGACGGCGCCTTCGACACAGCCACCCGAAACTGATCCGCTCACGGAACCGTCCGGAGCTACCAGCATCGAGGCTCCGGGTGGCCGAGGCGCCGAGTGGAAGGTCCGCACCACCGTTCCGAGGCCCGCGGTGTCACCGGCGCGCCAGATAGACATCAGCTCGGCAAGCACGTCACGCACGTATCCCAAAGTAGGCTCATATTCATGACTCCGGCTCAACTTCGGGCCTATTCGGCGGTGGTCCGTTTGGGTTCGGTTCGGGGCGCCGCCGCGGAACTGGGCGTATCCGATGCCGGAGTCTCGATGCACGTGGCAGCGCTGCGCAAGGAGCTTGACGACCCGTTGTTCACCAAGACGGGTGCCGGACTGGCGTTCACGCCCGGCGGACTCCGGCTGGCAAGCCGCGCAGTCGAGATCCTGGGACTGCAACAGCAAACGGCGATAGAGGTCACCGAGGCCGCCCACGGGCGTCGGCTGCTGCGGATCGCGGCATCCAGTGCCTTCGCCGAACACGCCGCGCCGGGCCTGATCGAGCTCTTCTCGTCGCGGGCCGACGACCTGTCTGTTGAGTTGAGCGTGCACCCGACGAGCCGATTCCGCGACCTGATTAGTTCGCGCGCCGTTGACATCGCGATCGGCCCGGCAAGTGAAAGCTCTTTCGTGTCTGACGATTCGATCTTCGTGCGGCCCTTTCTGAAATATCAGGTCATCACCGTCGCGGCTCCGAATAGCCCACTGGTCGTGGGTGTTCCAACGCCCGGGCTGCTGCGACAGCAGCAGTGGATGCTCGGACCGTCAGCCGGCAGCGTGGGCGGCGAGATCGCAACCATGTTGCGTGGCTTGGCAATTCCGGAATCACAGCAGCGAATCTTTCAAAGCGAGGCCGCCGCGCTCGAGGAGGTTCAGCGGGTTGGGGGCGTCACGTTGACCATCGGTTTCGCGATCGCCAAAGACCTGGCCGCCGGGCGGTTGACGCACGTTTCGGGGCCCGGGCTGGACAAGTCGGGCGAGTGGTGTGTCGCGACTCTGCCACCGTCGGCCCGTCAGCCTGCCGTGTCCGAACTGGTCAGGTTCATCACCACTCCGAGGTGTATCCAGGCGATGATCCGGGGCAGCGGGGTCGGGGTGACGAGGTTTCGCCCCAAGATTCACGTCACGCTCTGGAGTTAGCGCCACAAGCGCACACGGGATGCCCAGGCGCGTTCAGCTGCGCGAACCCGAGCTGAGCCGTAACTTGTCGGGTATGACCGGCGATCCGCAGTCCGATAGCCGTGCGGCTGCCCACACTCGCCCGGAGTCGTTGCTCGACCAGCGTGGCCGCCCACCCGTCCTGAAGCGCTCCGTCGATCTCGAGGACTGGGCCGGCGGGATAATCCAGGAGCACGCGAGGGTGCCGGCGATTCGGGTCAACCGGCGCTGGGTCAATACGCTGTGGCTGATCCCTATCGGTGTGGCCGGGCTCGTTGTCGCGATCGCGCTGGCGCAGCAGCTCCGTCAGTACGGCTGGATGCAGAACTTCATCGAGACCTATCCGGGAACCTCGACAGCGTATGCGCCGCCGGTCACCTCCGGATTTCCGGCATGGCTGCGTTGGCAGCATCTGTTCAACATCATTTTCATGATGTTCATCATTCGGGCGGGGATGCAGATTCTCGCGGATCATCCACGGCTGTATCTCAATTCAGGCTGCCGCCCCGGAACTGAATGGTTCAGAATGCGCGATCCGGTTCCGGCGGACCGCATGGACCAAGAGGATGCCGCGCGCGTGTGGACGGCGAAGGATGATGCGGTTGCCCTGCCGAAATGGCTTGGCATTCCTGGCATTCGGCACACGATCGGGCTGGCGCGGTGGTGGCACTTCAGCTTCGATCTCTTATGGCTGGTGAATGGCCTTGTCTTTTACGTTCTCCTGTTCGCGACTGGCCAGTGGCGCCGGATTGTCCCCCGATCTTGGGATGTCTTCCCCAATGCGCTCTCCACAGCTGTTCAGTACGCATCGCTTGATTTCCCGTCAAACGCGGGTTTCACGAATTACAACGGGATGCAGATCACCGCCTACTTCACCACCGTCTTCGTCGCCGCGCCGTTGGCATTCCTCACGGGACTATTGCAGGCGCCGGCGATTGCCGCGCGGTTCGGTTTCGGGCGGGGCGTTTTCAATCGCCAGGTCGCGCGGACCGCTCATTTCGCGATTCTGGTGTGGATGGTGTTCTTCATCTTTGTCCACACATTGATGGTGTTCACCACCGGACTCGTTCCGAACCTGAACCACATCGTGTTGGGTACCGACACAAAATCCTACTGGCCCTTGCTGATCTACATCGTGGCGATGGTCGTCATCACCGGCATGTGGTTAAGTGCGTCTCCCCTCACGCTGCGTTACCCCGGTGTCGTCCAGATAGTCGGTCGCTGGACCGTGGGATGGCTGAAGGACATCCTGGAACGACTCCACCCCAACGCCACCTATTCTGAGAAAGACATTTCGCCCTACCTCTGGCCCAACGGCACGCTGCCGACCTCCGGTGATTATCGGCGTTTGCAAGCCGATCACTGGAAGGGCTATTCACTGAGAATCGAAGGGCTCGTGGAGAATTCAGTCACGCTGACCTACGACGAACTTCGTGCCCTGCCCAAACACGAAAAAATCACCCAGCACTACTGCATTCAAGGGTGGTCCGGTGTCGCCAAATGGGGAGGCGTCCGCATGTCGGACATTCTCGAGATGGTGCACCCCCAGCCGTCGGCTCGCTGGGTGGTGTTCTACTCCTTCGCCGACGGTGCCGGCGGGACACAAGAAGGCCGGTACTACGACTGCCACAAGATCCAGCACATGAGTGAACCGACGTGTCTGCTTGCCTACGAGATGAATGGCGAGCCGCTCAACGAAGCCCATGGTGCGCCGCTGCGGCTGCGAAATGAGCGCGAGATCGGCTTCAAACAGGTCAAGTGGATCGAAGCAATCGAGTTCGTGGACAGTTTCGCCCACCTCGGGTTCGGGCAAGGCGGGTACAACGAAGACCACGAGTTCTACGGCTATCGGATGCCGATCTGACCTTCCCGCGCCGCTACGCGGCGCTGGGGTTTTCCAGCACGACGGAGACGCCCTGGCCGGATCCGATGCATACTCCGATGACGCCGTAGCGGGCGCCGCGCTCACGCAGTTCGGTGGCCAACGTGAGCACGTAGCGGGTTCCGGTGGCGCCGAACGGATGTCCTATCGCGACGGCGCCGCCGTTGGGCGTCAGCTTGTCGTCGGGAATCACGAAACCGTCGAGCTGGTTGGGGAGTTCGCGCAAGACACCGAGGGCCTGGGCGCTGAATGCTTCATGGACTTCCCATACGTCGATCTGCTCAGGGGTCAGACCTGCTCGGCGGATCGCCATCGGAATGGCCCACGCGGGCGCCAGTCCCATCACAAGTGGGTCGATCCCGTAGACGGCGCTGGACACCACCCGGGCCAGTGGTTTCACTCCGAGTTCGGCTGCTCTTTCGCCGGAGGCGACGACGACCGCGCTCGCGCCGTCGGTCAGCGGAGTGGAGTTGGCTGCGGTCATCTGGGTGGTGCCCGGTTGGACGGGCAGCGCGGCAAGTGTTTCGGCAGTGGTGTCATCGCGGATGAATTCGTCATGCTCAGCCAGCCGTGCGGGGGTCTTTTTCGTCGCCGGGATGGGCACGCTCATGATCTCTTTGGCGAACCGGCCGCGGTCGCGTGCGGCTTTGGCATGCTGCTGGGACCGTAGCGCGAAAGCGTCTATCTCCTCGCGGGTCAGCGAGTAACGGTCGGCGACGTTTTGTGCCGTCTCGATCATGCCGATGTAAGCGTTGCGGGCGAGCAGGGCCGGGTTGGGTGGTCCCCCTCCGCCGGCCCACATGGTGTCGAGCATGAGCACCGGGCCCCGTGGGCTGAACGGTGCGTCGCCTTTCATCAGCGCCCACCCCGACCGTGACATCGATTCGACACCGCAGGCGATTCCTACGCCCAGATCGCCGGCTTTGATGGAATGACTGATGCTCGCCAAGGCACTGAGCGACGAGCCGCAGTACCGATTAAGCGTTGCTCCGGCGACGCTGTCGGGGAATCCCACCGCCAATGCGGCCCAGCGGGCGATGTCACCCATTCCTTCGTGCGCGGGGTTCACGCAGCCGGCGACGATGTCTTCCACGGCGTCCATAGGCACTCCGACGCGTTCGCAGGCGCCTTTCATGGTCATGCCCAGCAGCTCGTCGGTGCGGATACCCGATAACGTGCCGCCGTAGCGGGTGAACGGTGTGCGCACTCCACCTAGGACGTAAGCCTCAGTCATCATTGACCTTTCAGATAATCCGGCGGCACCTGATCCGTGAAGGATAGGCGCTCTGGAGGCGCGTTTCGCCTGCGGGCTGGCCGGGACGGGCCAGTAGTCGTAACGTCGCGTCCGTGACCCTTCCCGAAGTCGAGCGTTTGATGCGCTGCGGGAACTTTGCGTCGGCAGTCGAGGTGCTGCAGCAGATCGTCGAGCAGGAGCCTACTTTTGAAGCGCTGTGCCTGCTTGCTTCGTCGTATCTCGAACTCGGAGAACATGAGTCAGCACTTCGCCACGTTTCGGTCGCGGTGCAATCGGAACCATCCTCGGCACCGGCCAGGGCGCTGCTTGCGCGGGTCAATGTGGCTTTGGCGCGTTACCCCGCCGCCCTATCAGATTTCGTCGCCGCGGCCGAGCTACGTCGTCAAGAGCATCCGCCGGAGGAGTATTCGATTCCAGCGCACTTCGCCTTGCACAATATTGAACAACTTGACCACCTGCTGGCCATCGGTTCTGACGACGTGCACGCATTCCCAGACATCTCAGCCCAGGAAATTCATGGCCTTCGCCGTCAGCTCACGGACATCATCGACCGAGCAAAAACCAAACCGTCGTCGGTGTCCGTCCGGGGCAGCAACGGTCGGATTCTCGCCGACCTGCCGTACGTACGGGTTGCTGAGCAGAAGCTGGCACGCTACCTGAACCCGGATGTCAATTACGGACAGATACAAGAAGCCTTCTTGACCGGCGGACAGAAGATACAGGTCATCGACGACTTCCTTACCCCATCCGCGTTAGATCAAGTGCAGAAGTTCTGCCTGGAGTCCACGGTGTGGCGCCACCCATACCAATTCGGTTATATGGGCGCGTTTCCCGAAGATGGATTCGCCAGCATCTCGCTTTTCGCCATCGCTGAGGAACTTCAAACAACCCTCGGCGAATTACTGGATGGCCATCGCTTATCGCAATGGTGGGGATTTGCCTACGATGCGAAGCTGCCAGGAACCGATATCCACGCTGATGATGCCGACGTCACCTTGAACCTGTGGATCACCCCCGATTCCGCGAACCTCGACCCGACTACGGGCGGCATCAAAGTGTGGAACCAACGGGCGCCGAAGGATTGGAGCTTCGACGACTACAACTCCGGAGGAGACCGAGTCAGGCAGTTCCTCCGGGATCAACAGGCTGAGCCGACGGTCGTTCCCTATCGTGCGAACCGGGCGGTCCTGTTCGAAGGACACCTCTTTCACCAAACTGACGGCTTCACCTTCGCAAGCGGATTCACTAATCGGCGACGCAACTTGACTTTTCTATTTCAACGCCACAACCGCTGACGATGGACCACCATGCCGTGCTCGATCGTGAAAGCGATTGTGCCTGAACGCAACTAGCGGGTCTCAATTGCTTTGCCTTGCTTTGTGAGTCCAGAGATGATGCTTGCAGAGCTGCCCCGGCAGCGGGACGTCTTCCCATTGCCCCAGCTCTACCCAATCCCGAAGGGCCGCCGCGTCAACGCTGTTGGTGATAGGGCCGATCCACCAGGGCCGTCCGCAAGCCACCTGATTGTCTGTGCAAGGTTGCAGCAGGGCCATCACGCCGCATCCCGTCGGCCGAGCGGCGCAGCTCAGCGGCCCGAGCATGCATGCCGCGGAAACGAGCATGGCACGCGCGCAGCGTCGGATGGTCGGACGTAGTTCGTCGACGATCGACAGGTCACGCTCGGCCGCACACGCGGTACAGACGAAGATCGCGAACGGACGATCGGTGGCGCCGTGCGGGGAAGTCAAAGCCAATTCCCTGTCTACGTGGTGGTCTGGGGCACAACATGTTTCGCGGCCTGGTCGCCTGCGCCGCAGCCGTTATTGAAAATGATTGTCGACAACGCTTGGGGGAGACGGTACCGTATGGATCGCTCTAATGAAAACGATTATCAAGAAGAAGGCTGGAGGAGACCGCGGATGAAGCCCGGTATTCACCCCGACTACCACCCCGTGGTCTTCCAGGACGCCACAACTGGCGCGACGTTCCTCACCCGATCCACCGTCACAAGTTCACGCACGATCGAGTGGCAGACGCCGCAGGGCGTGCAGACGTATCCACTTGTGGTTGTCGAGGTCTCCTCGGATTCACACCCGTTTTGGACCGGGGGGCGTCGAATCCTCGACACCGCAGGGCAAGTGGAAAAATTCCACCGCCGCTACGGCAAACGGCGCTGAATCGAGCATCAGGGACGTCAATAGGGTCTTACCCGCCACCGGGGGGCCTGAGCAGCGCATTCCAGTGCGCTATCGCCTCGGCGGCCGATGGCGTGGGATCGTCGCTGATGACGTCGAGCAACGCGCGCGAAACTCCTCCCAGCCCGACCCCAGTTGTCCGGGTGGCACACACCAGCGCCTCCGATGCCTCTTGTTGCGAACAACGCCGAACGCCCATGAGAACGCCGATTGCCATATCGATTTCGCGTCGGGACCGGTGGTCCGCGGGCCGGTAGCTGTGCGGGTGGGCCATCGTTGTCTGCGGCTGTCGTCTAATGGGCATGAGCGACGCTCCACGGTGGAAGCGGATCGGTGTACGCGACCCATCGCTGCGGGCCTTCGGCCAGCTCACTGTCGGTCAGCAGCGCCGAGGTCATCAGGCCCAACACTTGGTCGCGGTCGAGCTTGACCCCGATGAACACGATTTCTTGGCCGGGGCGGATGTCGGTGCTGAGCCAGTATTGCGCCGGCTCGATCACCAAGTTGGGTCCGGACTGCGACCAAATCGCTGCCAGGTCGGGCCGGCTGGCGATCCAGCAGAAACCCTTGCTGCGCAACAATCCTCGCAACTGCTCGAGCGCCGCATCCAGACGCTGCGGGTGAAACGGGCGCTGCGCGCGGAACGTCACACTGCTGATGCCGTATTCCTCGGTTTCGGGCGTGTGACCGCCACTGATCTCCTGATCCCAGCCGGGCGCCTCCGCGGCGAGATCGGGGTCGAACATGCCCGTGCCCAGCACTTCGGAGAGTGGCACCCGGCCCTGGTGGGTGGGCACGATGCGCGCCGACGGATTCAGCCGCCGTACCACCGCGGCTACCCTCGCGCAGGCCTGCTCGCTGACCAGGTCGGTTTTGTTGAGCAATATGACGTCGGCGAATTCCACCTGGTCAACGAGCAGATCGGCGATCGTGCGGATGTCGCTCGCCAGCGGCGAGGTCGCGCGCCGCTAACGCGTCGCCACGCACAAGGTCGCGCAGGAACGTCTGCGCATCGACCACCGTGACCATGGTGTCGAGCCGCGCGACGCTACCAAGACTGAATCCGCTCTCGAATTCCCAACTGAAGCTCGCCGCGACCGGCATCGGTTCGGAGATGCCGGTCGACTCGATCAGGAGGTAATCGAAACGACCCGTCGATGCCAGACGAGCTACCGACTCGATCAGGTCTTCGCGCAACGTGCAGCAAATGCAGCCGTTGGTCAGCTCGACCAGCTTCTCCTCGGTGCGGTCCAGATAGCCCGTTCCCGCGACCAGCGCGGCGTCGATGTTCACCTCGCTCATGTCGTTGACGATCACCGCTACCCGTAGGCCTTCCCGGTTCGCCAGAACATGATTCAGCAGCGTGGTTTTTCCGGCTCCGAGAAAGCCGGACAGGACGGTTACCGGAAGCAGATCCGAGCGATGCGGCGTCATGTCTTAATGATAATGATTTTCATTAAGTGGGCAAAGGGTGACGTCAAGCCGCCGCGCGGCCGTGAGTCTGATGTGGTCCCAAAATTTAGCTGAACATTTGATAAGACAGCGTGGCGGCGTCGGATTAGATACGGTCTCGGCTCTAAAGTCAGCTGGATGAGTACCAACTACTACCTGCAGAGGGTTCCCGTCGAATCCGTCCGACCAGGCTTCTCGCTGGCCGTTCACGAAGCCGGCGACTACCGGTTGTTCCAAGTCGAGTGCACGCAGATGTCGCAGCGGGCGGGTTTGCCAGTGATGTTCAAGCTCACCTCCGAGCCCGTCAACGGCGGTGATCCGTGGGAACTGGAGTGCGAAGAAGGCACGCCGGTCGTTCGGATCCTCGCCGTGGCCAAGGCGGCGTCCTAGCGCCTCAGCCAGGCTTTCCGGCGACAACGAATTGCACCGCGCGCTGCGTCTGTTGTTCGATGTCGCCCAGCCCGGCCGACGAGAACAGGTCGACGAAGTCGCGTCGGCCGAACATCGTGAGTCCGATGGTGCGCGCGCTCGCGGTCATCAGCTGCCGCAGCGGCTCCGCTTCGGAGGCATAGCTGGTCAGGATCGCGACCCGGCCCCCAGGCTGCAGCACCCGCACCATCTCGGCGGCCACCCGGAACGGCTCGGGCATCAGGTACAGCGCACCGAAACAACAGACAGCGTCGAAGGTTTCGTCATCGAACGGCAACATCCGGGCATCCCCGCGGACATAGCACGTTCGGGGCCCGCTGTTGTCGGCGACGGCGCGCGTCAGCATCGACTCGGAGATATCGAATCCGACCGCCAGGCCGCCGTCCGGCAGTTGCGCGGCCAACGGACTGGTGAAATTGCCGGGGCCACAGGCAACGTCGAGCAACCGCCCCGCGGTCGACAGATGCAGGGCCGCGGCCGCGCGCCGCTGTTCGGCCCGGTGGGTGAGCCCGCTGGCCGCGTAGAAGGCGGTCGGACGCCACAGCCGCTCGTAGACCGTCGCGACGAACGGGCTATTCATGGCACGCTGCGCGACCGTCGGAACCGGCGCGCTCGTCGATTCCCCCAACACGTCGAGAAAACCGTGCCGCAGCTCGGCGGTCTGGCTCATCAGGCCGCGGGTCAGCTCGACCGGATCCTGGCTCATCGCGTTGCAGGCTAGTTGACCGCGCCGCGATGGCGGTGGCCCGGGTGCGGACGCCGGCCCACCCCAGTGATAATCATTTTCATCAACTGTCATCAGATTCCAGGCCGGGTGGATTAATGAGGGCCGAGCGTCGACCGCGTTTCGGCTCGATGGAAGTCCTCGTCTTCGGTTTGGTGGGCTTCGCGATCGCGGGGACGTGGCTGCGCGCCGTGGTCGCGAACACCGCCGCGCTGGCCACCGCGGGCACCGTGTTCTGTGGAGTCTTCGTCCAGGCCCTGCCCTTCCTGGGGTTAGGGGTGGTGGTCAGCGGATTGATCGCGGTGTTCGTGTCGCCCGAGCGGCTGGTGCGCTGGCTGCCCCGCCGGCCCGTGGCGGCGGTCCTTGCCGCCGGCGTCGCCGGGGCGGCGCTGCCGGGATGTGAGTGCGGCTCGGTGCCGGTGGCGCGCCGGCTTTTTGGCGACGGCGGGGTGGCCGGGGCGGCGGCTTTGACGTTCATGCTCGCCGCGCCCGCCATCAATCCGGTGGTGGTCGTCGCGACGGCCGTCGCCTTCCCGGGTCAGCCGAAGATGGTCATCGCCCGGGTCGCCGCGTCGCTGCTCACCGCAGTGGTGATGGGCTGGGCGTGGTCACGGTGGGGCCGCACCGAGTGGATCACCCGCCGACTCCCGCCGCACTCCGCGCACCAATCCGCGAACGGGTCGGCATCGAAGTGGCTGGTGTTCTGCGAAGTGGCCCGGCACGACTTTCTGCAGGCAGCGGCCTACCTCGTGGTGGGAGCCGCGGCGGCGGCGGCGTTGCACGTTCTGGTGCCGCCGTGGATCTTCGAACACGTGGGCGCGCACTTGGTTCTCGGTGTCATCGTGATGGCGGCGCTGGCGGTCACCCTGGCGGTGTGCTCGGAGGCCGATGCATTCGTGGCGTCCAGCCTGACGATGGTTCCGTTGGTCCCGCGGCTGGTGTTCCTGGTGGTCGGGCCCGCCGTCGACGTCAAGCTGCTGGCGATGCAATCGGGCTTGTTCGGGCGGCCGTTCGCCACCCGGTTCGCCCCCGCAACGTTGGTCGTTTCCACCGCGGCGGCGACCCTGATCGGCGTGCTACTGCTGGGCGGGTCTCGATGAAGCGCGAAACCGAGAACACGATCCTGCTGCTGGTGGGGCTGAGCGTTGGGCTGATCGTGGCGACCGGCGTGTTCACCCGCTACGTGAAACCCGCGCTGTTGCCGTGGCTGGTGCTCACCGCTGCGCTACTGATCGGGCTCGCGCTGATGGGCATGGTCTCCGACATCCGCCGGGAGAAGGCGGGCCATGATGCCGACGACGGGCATTCCCACCGCGGCGGCGTGGTGTGGTTGCTGGCCGTGCCGATCGTGGTGCTGATCTTTGTCACGCCCCCGGCGTTGAGGCCGCAGGCCGCCACTGGGTCGGTGGCCAATGTCTCCAACGACGCGCTGCGAGAGGCGTTTCCGCCGTTGCCGCCGGGGCGGGCTCCGGAGGTCTCGCTACCGGAGGTGGTGATGCGGGCGGCCAACGACTCCTCGGGGTCGCTGACCAACCGGCTGATCTCGGCGACCGGTTTCGTCCTCAACGAACCCGGTGGCATCGACCTGGCCCGCATCGTCATCATCTGTTGTGCCGCCGACGCCCAACTGGCCCGCATTCATCTGCGCGACCATGACGGCGCCAGCAGCTTGCATTTCCCCGACAACACCTGGCTGCGGGTGGAGGGGGTCGTGACTCCCGCCGAGCGGCAACCCCATACGCCCCCGATCCCGACGCTGCGGGCCATCTCGGTCACGCCCGTCGCGACCCCGGCAAACCCCTACGCGTAGGGCCCAGGAGTCCGGGCCGAAGAGAGACAAACCTGCTGGTTAGCCTGTTAGGCTCGCGTCGGCCGGCGAGCGAATCACGATCTCGACGGCAAAGATTGGATGGTAAATGTCGAACTGGTTGCGGGACGTCGCGACGGACGTCAACTCGGAGCGGTCGTTGTCCGGACGTGCCCGCGCTCGACGATGGCAGCACCTGATCGAGGCTTTCCCGTCGTTCTCGGACATGAGAGTGCTGGACCTCGGTGGGACGCCGGAGTCGTGGCAACTCGCTCCCGTGCGTCCGAAGGCACTCACCACGGTGAACCTAGAGCCGCTGGAGTCGTGGAGTCCTCAGATCACCGCAATCCAAGGGAATGCCTGCGACTTGCCGAATTCAGTTGCGCGCGATCACTTTGACCTTGTCTTCTCTAATTCAGTGCTCGAGCATGTCGGCGGTCATGTAGGGCGTCAACGATTGGTCGATAACGTTCACTCGCTCGCCGACCGCCATTGGGTGCAAACGCCCTACCGATATTTCCCGATTGAGCCGCACTGGCTTTTCCCCGGCTTGCAATGGTTGCCCTACGAGGCGCGGGTACAGGTATCGCTGCGCTGGAACCGCGGACACATTCGGACGCACACTCGCGCGGAGGCGCAGGATCAGGTCGACGAGATTGATCTGCTCGGTATTTCGCAGATGCGGCGATACTTCCCGGCATCGGTGATCTGGTACGAACGGTTCGCCGGATTAATAAAATCGCTTGTCGCCATCCAGACCTGACTCGACGTCAGGGGGAGGCTTCTCAAATCTCGTCGACCCGTCGTTATTGCCGCGTCAGCAGCGGACGCCATAACCTAAGCGAGGTCGGACCGCAAGATGGGCAGTGAGCCTGTCGCGGGTGGGACGAGAGCAGGGCGGCGAGTTCATGGCTGTGCGGGCACCGCGAGTCCCGTGCCGAAACTCCGGGATCCGCGGGAAATCGCCGTGGCCGAATTGATCGGTGCGCGGGCGGGGGAACTCGCCGCGATGGACATCTTCGAGGGATGCGCCATCGAAGACTTGGAGCCGCTGGCGGCCTGTGTCCAGCCGCTGCGCGCCGTGGCGGGTCAGGTTCTGATGCAACAGGGCGAGCAGGCCGTTTCGTTTCTCCTCATCTCCTCGGGCACCGCCGAGATCAAACACGTCGGCGCCGACGGCGCGGTGTACATCGGAGAGACGTCGGCCGGCACGATCATCGGAGAGATCGCCCTGCTACGCGACAGCCCCCGGATCGCGACGGTCACCACGACCGAACCGCTGACCGGCTGGATCGGAGACAACGACGCGTTCACCCGGCTGGTGCACATCCCCGACATCATGCCCCGGCTGCTGCGGATGGTGCGCCAGCGTCTTGCCGCCTTCGTCACGCCCATCCCGATACGGATGCGCGACGGCACCCACCTGCTGCTGCGGCCGGTGCTGCCCGGCGACGATGTGCGGACCGTACACGGTCATATCCAATTCTCCAGCGAGACGCTCTATCGGCGGTTCATGACGGCGCGGCTGCCCTCCCCGGCATTGATGCACTACCTGTCCGAGGTCGACTACGTCGACCACTTCGTGTGGGTGGTGACCGACGGGAGCGACCCGGTGGCCGACGCGCGATTTGTCCGCGACGAAAGCGATCCCACGGTCGCCGAGATCGCGTTCACCGTTGCCGACGCCTACCAGGGCCGGGGGGTCGGGAGCTTTCTGATCGGTGCGCTGTCGATCGCCGCCGAGGTCGACGGAATCGAAAGATTCTCCGCGCGAATGCTTTCCGACAACCTACCGATGCGCACGATCATGGACCGCTACGGCGCGGTCTGGCAGCGCGAAGACATCGGGGTCATCACCACCGTCATCGATGTGCCGCGCCGGCGCGACCTGCCGATCGGGCGTGAGATGGCCGACCAGATCAAGCGCGTTGCCCGCCAGGTGATCGAAGCGCTCGGCTGACTCGGTGTCTCGTGATATCAACGGGCATGCGGCCGTTCTGGATTGGCCCGGTGCTCATGGTGTTGGTGGCGGCATGTGCACATTCGCCGGCGCACCGACCGTCGGCTTCGCCGTCGCCGTCGGCACATGGCACCGCCGTAAACCCCGCCAATATCAAGCGAGTTGTGCGTGACCTGCCGTCCAACTATGAGGCCACCAGTGGCATCCCCAGCGGGGCCTCGCCCCGGGTGATCTGGGGTCTTGACGCCGACGTGACGTCCAAGCCCGCGCTCTGCGCCGCCCTGGCCGATCCCGGCAAGGGACGCGACCAATCGGCGCAGGGTCTGTCCGCCTCGGGTCCGGGCGGCATCATCAACGTCGTGGTGGTGGCTTTGCCAGACCCCGTGGACCTGGACCCGAACGTCGTCGACGCATGTGGCCAGTGGACGATGACCGCCGAGCACACCACGGCCACTGTCCGGCTCACCGACCCGCCGCATGTCGATGATGCGGAAACCATCGGTATGGTCGTCGACATCAAGTCCACCGTCGAGTCAGGCACCGAAATCGATTCGCGGGCATACGCATTCATCGCTTACCTGGGCAGCTACTACGCATTCACCACACTGGCCACCGATCCGGGTTCGGCGCAGCCGACACTGCCGGCGCAATTCGCCGCCGATCTGTTGGTCAAAACGGTGTCCACGTTGCGCAGCTGAACGTCTAGCTTTGGGTAGATTAGCCACGATGTCCAAGCTGGTATGCGCGTTCGCAGCGGTGTGCGTGCTGGCCGGTTGCTCGTCAAATACCGATACCGCCGCGACGAGTACCGACATCGCCAAGGTCGTCGGGGTGAAGTCGAGCTTCGGGCCAGAGTTCAAAGTCACCGACGTCTCGGAGCGGGCGGTCGATCCCAAGCTGCTGTCCGCCCGCAAGCTGCCCGAGGGGCTGACTTTCGATCCCGCGAACTGTGCGAAATTGGCGTCGGGGCCGGACATGCCGCCGGATGTGCAGGGCAACATGGCCGCGGTGTCCGCCGAGGGTAATGGCGACCGGTACGTCGTCATCGCGCTGGAGACCTCCAAGCCGCTGCCGGTCAACGACCCGGGGAAGGACTGCAACAAGGTCGCATTCGCCGGGGCCCAGGTGCGGGGCGGCCTCGAGGTCGTCGACGCGCCGCGCATCGACGGGACACACACGCTGGGCGTGCACCGCGTCCTGCAGGCGATCCTGGCCGGCGGCACCCGCACCGGCGAGCTCTACGACTACTCGGCGCAGTTCGGCGACTATCAGGTGATTGTGATTGCCAATCCGCTCGTGGTGCCCGACCAGCCGGTCGCCAAGGTCGACACGCAGCGTGCCCGCGACTTGCTCGTCAAAGCGGTGGCGGCGATCCGCCCCTGACCTATCAGCGCACGTCGCGCGGCCGGAACTGAATGCTGACGCGTGGGCCGGTCCGCGACGTCGTCTTGGGGACCGCGTGTTCCCAGGTGCGCTGGCACGATCCGCCCATCACCAGCAGGTCGCCGTGCGACTGCGGCAACCGCAACGACGGGCCGCCGCCGCGCGGCCGCATCGCGAAGGTGCGGGTGGCGCCGAGGCTGAGGATCGCCACCATGGTGTCCTCGGCGCTGCTGCGGCCAATCGTGTCGCCGTGCCAGGCGACGCTGTCGGAGCCGTCGCGATAACAGCACAACCCGATCGTGGTGAAGGGCTCGCCGAGCTCGCCCGCGTAGATGTCGTTGAGCCGTCGCCGCAGCCGTCCCAGCAGCGGGTGCGGAGGGTCCTCGACGGTCAGGTCGTGAAAGCTCACCAGCCGCGGCACGTCGACCACCCGGTCGTACATCTGGCGGCGCTCGGCCCGCCACGGGACGGTCGACAACAGCGCGTCGAGCAGGTCACCGTCGTCGTCGAGCCAACCTGCGCGAATCTCGATAAAGGCACCGTCACCGAGGTGCCGGCGTTGCGTGTGCTCGAACAGCGAGCCCTGTACCGCGGTCCCCACGGCGCCAAGTCTATCGCACACCCGTTCGATTGATCGGGACGCGCCGGGCTACCAGGACGCCACCGGTGTGACGCGACGACCACGATCGGCGCGGCTACGGTTTAGCTGTGGGTGTTATTGAGCTGAGCACCAATTCCGAGGTAGGCACGCTACGGATCGCGATCCTGCACCGGCCCGGCGCCGAGCTGCGGCGACTCAACCCGGGCAACAATGACCAGCTGCTTTTCGACGGGCTGCCATGGGTCGATGGCGCGCAGGAAGAGCACGACCAGTTCGCCGGGCTGCTGCGTTCGCGCGGGGTGGAAGTGCTGCTGCTGTCCGACCTGCTGACCGAGGCACTCACCCACAGCGGGGCCGCCCGGATGCAGGGCGTTGCCGCCGCCGTCGACGCGCGCCGGCTCGGAGTGCCGCTGGCGCAGGAGCTTTCGGCATACCTGCGTGGCCTGGACCCGGCCAGGCTGGCGCATGTGCTGATGGCCGGCATGACGTTCAACGAGTTGCCGCCCGACGCCCGGACCGACGTGTCGCTGGTGCTTCGGATGCACCACGGCGCGGATTTCGCCATCGAGCCATTGCCGAATCTGGTGTTCACCCGGGACTCGTCGATATGGATCGGCCCGCGGGTGGTGATCCCGTCGCTGGCGCTGCGGGCCCGGATTCGCGAGGCGTCGTTGACCGACCTCATCTATGCGCACCACCCGCGGTTCACCGGGGTGCGGCGTGCCTACGAATCACGCACCGCTCCCGTGGAGGGTGGCGACGTGCTGTTGCTTTCCCCCAGCGTGGTTGCGGTCGGGGTGGGGGAGCGAACCACCCCCGCCGGTGCGGAAGCGTTGGCGCGCAGCCTTTTCGACGACGGTCTGGCGCACACGGTGCTGGCCGTGCCGATCGCGCAGCGGCGCGCGCAGATGCACCTTGACACCGTGTGCACGATGGTCGACACCGACACCGTGGTGATGTACGCCAACATCGTCGACAAGCTTTCGGCCTTCACGATCCAGCGCACAGAAGACGGTGTGAGCATCAGCGATGAAGCCCCGTTCTTAGAGGCGGCAGCCAAGGCGATGGGGATCGACAAGCTGCGCGTCATCGACACCGGTCTCGATCCCGTCATCGCCGAACGCGAACAGTGGGACGACGGCAACAACACGCTGGCGTTGGCGCCCGGCGTCGTCGTCGCCTATGAGCGCAACGTGCAGACCAACACTCGCCTGCAGGACGCCGGCATCGAAGTCTTGACGATCGCGGGGTCCGAATTGGGCACCGGCCGTGGCGGTCCGCGGTGCATGTCCTGCCCGGTCGCCCGCGACGCGCTTTAAGATTGCCGTGAAACTGTAACTAGCAACGCGTTTCACGAGTAGAGCCGTCGTTAGTTGCAGTCTCGCGGCGGCGAGGCCAGGGCCATACCAGCAATCTCGGCGTCGGCAGGTGCAATCAGCGCCAGCTGGGCAGCCAGATCTCCATGTCCCAGGTCTGCTGTGAGATGGGCAGGCCGGTGAGCACCGGGAACAGCCAGGCGAAGTTGGTCACCACTAACGCGACATAAAAGCTCACGATGATGAGTCCCAGCGTCCGGCGTTCCGGCGTTTGGCCCGGGCGATAGAGAATGTCGCCGCCGATCAATGCGATCGCCATCACCAGGAACGGCGCCATCGTCGCCGCGTAGAAGAAGTACATCTGCCGGTCGATGTCGGCGAACCACGGCAGCCAGCCGGCGCAGTAGCCGACCAGGACCACGGCGTAGCGCCAGTCCCGACGGATCGCCGATCGCCAGAGGGCGTAGAGCAGCACCGGCACCGCCAGCCACCACAGCGCGGGCGTGCCGACCAGCATCTCGGCCTTCACGCATGACTGCGCGCCGCATCCGCCGACGTTCTGCTGATCGATGGCATACAGCACCGGCCGCAACGACATCGGCCAGCTCCACGGTTTGGACTCCCACGGGTGGTAGTTGCCCGCGGAGTTGGTCAGGCCCGCATGGAATTGCAGAGCCTTCGCGCTGTAGTGCCACAGCGAACGCAGCGCATCGGGCAGTGGGATATCGCTGTGCGGGCCGATCGTCTGGCCCACCTCATGGCGTTCGATCGCGGTCTCGGACGCAAACCAGGGCGCATAGCTGGCCAGGTACACCGCGATCGGGATCAGTCCCAGCGCGTATCCGGTGGGCAGCACGTCACGCCACAACGTTCCGACCCAGGGCCTCGTCACCTGGTACTGCCGCCGGGCGGCCACGTCGAACGCCAGTGACATCGCTGCGAAGAACACCACGAAGTAAAGGCCGGACCACTTTGTGCCGCACGCCAATCCGAGGAGCACCCCCGCGCCGAAGCGCCACCAGCGCACACCCAGCCGCGGACCCCAGGTGGTTTCGGCGCTGCGGCCTTCCAGCAGCGCGACGTGCATTCGCCGGCGAACCTCGTCGCGGTCGACGATCAGCGCGCCGAACGCGGCCACCACGAAGAAGGTGAGTAAGCCGTCGAGCAACGCGGTGCGCGCGGCGACGAAGCTGACGCCGTCGCAGATGCACAGCGCGCCGGCGATCGCGCCCACCAGCGTCGAGCGGCTGATCCGCCGCACGATCCGCATCACCAGCAGCACCATCACGACGCCGAGCAGCGCGCCGGTGAACCGCCAGCCCACTCCGTCGTAGCCGAAGATCGCCTCGCCGAGCGCGATCAGTTGCTTGCCGACCGGCGGGTGGACCACCAGACCGAACCCGGGGTTGTCCTCCACCCCGTGGTTGTGCAGCGTCTGCCAGGCCTGCGGCGCGTAATGCTTCTCGTCGAAGATGGGGGTGCCGGCATCGGTTGGCGAGCCCAGGTTGACGAACCGGGTCACGGCCGCCAGCAGGGTGATGATGCCGGTGACCACCCAGCCGCGGATGTGGTCGGTGGGCCCGAAATCCGCGACCGGAACCAGCGGCCCCGGGCTGACGACGGGGACGACGCGCTCCGGGACGGCACTATCCACGGTCAGGGAGGCTTCGCTGGGCGGGGCGGACATCGGTGTCGATCGTAGGCTGTCCGTCATGACCTACGGTCGCCTGTTGCTCGGTGCGACCCCGCTGGGCCAGCCGTCGGATGCCTCGCCGCGGCTGATCAAGGCGCTGGGCGATGTCGAGGTGGTGGCGGCCGAGGACACCCGGCGGGTTCGAACTCTGGCGAAAGCCCTCGGCGTTGCCATCACCGGACGGGTGGTCAGCATGTTCGACCAAGTCGAGGCCGCGCGAGTGCCGGCGCTGGTCGACGAGATCAAAGCCGGTGCGACGGTGTTGCTGGTCAGCGACGCCGGGATGCCGCTGATCAGCGACCCCGGCTACCGGATGGTGGTGGCGTGTGTCGAGGCCGGGATTCCGGTGACGTGTTTACCCGGACCGTCCGCGGTGACCACCGCGCTGGCCGTGTCCGGTCTGCCGTCGGAGAAGTTCTGCTTCGAGGGTTTCGCCCCGCGCAAGAGTGGGGCGCGCAAAACGTGGCTGGCCTCGCTGGCCGACGAGCGGCGCACCTGCGTGTTCTTCGAGTCGCCGCGCCGGTTGGCGGCGTGCCTGCTCGACGCCGTCGAGCAGCTCGGCGGTGCGCGTCCCGCCGTGATCTGCCGGGAGCTGACCAAGGTGCACGAGGAAGTGGTGCGGGGGTCGCTCGAGGAGCTGGCGGCGTGGGCGGCCGACGGCGTGCTCGGCGAAGTCACGGTCGTGCTGGCGGGCGCGAGCCCGGCCGCCGACTTCCCGTCCCTGGTGGCACGAGTGCAGGACCTCGTCGCCGAGGGGGCGCGTGTCAAGGACGCCTGCACGGAGGTGGCCGCGGCCCATCCCGGAGTGCGGTCGCGCCAGCTGTACGACGCGGTCCTGCAGTCGCGCCGCGAGGGCTAACCGACCGAAGCTGCCGCCGCGGGACGCGGCAGTCCGACGACGGGAGCGGCCTTGTGCAGGCACTCCTCCCATTCGGCGTCGGGGACGGAATCGGCGGTGATCCCGCCGCCGACGCCCAGCACGGCGGTGCCTGCAGCGTCGAACTCGACGGTGCGGATCGCGACGTTGAGCTCGCACCCGGCAATCGGCGATGCCAAACCGACTGTGCCGCAATAGACTCCGCGATGATGCGGCTCCCACTGCGAAATCAGTTGGCGGGCACGATGTTTGGGGGTGCCGGTGACCGAGGCCGGCGGGAAGGCGGCGTCCAGCAGCGCCGACGTGGGTAGCTCGACGGGGATCTGCGCCGACACCGTCGACACCAAGTGCCACACGCCCGGCGCGCGTCGCACGACCAGCAGCTCGGGTACCTTGACCGTGCCGGTGACCGCCACCCGGCCCAGGTCATTGCGCACCAGATCCACGATCATGATGTTCTCGGCCACCTCTTTTGGCGAGGCGCGCAGCGCCGACGGCCAGGCGTCCAGGGGCAGGGTCCCCTTGATCGGGCTCGACACCACGAGGTCACCGCGGCGGCAGAGGAACAGTTCGGGAGACAGCGACGCGACCGCACCCCACGGACCGGCGACATAGGCCGCGCGGGCCGGTGACGTGCGCGCGACGCCGTCGATGAAGAAGTCCAGCGGGGCCCCGGTGACCGTCCCGGTAAAGCGGGTGCACACGCACGCCTGATACACCTCGCCCGCGCGAATCGCCTCCAGGCAGGCCAGCACCGCGCCGCGGTGTGCCTCCCGGTCGGCCACGTCCCAGTTGATCCGGCAATCGCGGGCCGGGCCCGGGGCCGCGGTCAGCGCGGCGGTCAGCCACTCGGGCATCGCCGCACCGGAGAGGCTTTCGTACCACCACTGTCCGTCCCGATCGCGGCGCAGCACGCAGTCGGTCCAGCCACCGGCGGCCTCGGGGATCCGGTGTCCCCGCCCGTCGGCGCCGGCGTCGGGATAGGACAGATAGCCGAACCAGCCACCGCCTACCGCGGGGGACTGCGGGGCGCCGAGCTGGACCTCGAAGGCGTCGGCGACATCGACCGGCCGCACCGCCAGACTCGGTGCGATAACCGCCAGCGCACCGAACCATTCGCCGGTCAGCGCCGCGGGCGGTGGCAGATCGAGCCGGCTGGCGGCGTCACCGATCGCGCGCAGCACACGGTGTGCCTCGCCGAGGTTACCGAGCCCGTCAATTCGCACTGCCCTAGCTTGACAGAAGGGTGGATTTTCGCACCCCATGCCTCTGCCGCTCAGCTGCGGCTGATGTCGCGGGCGCTCGCCAGGGCGGCCAGCTTGTCGGGGTTTCGCATCACGTAGAAGTTGGTGATCTTGTCGCCGGCGATCTCGAGTGTGACCACCATCGCGAGCTCGTCGTCGAGGTAGAACAACACCGCCGGGGCACTGTTGCAGGTAACCAGCTCGACGCGCGTTCCGGTTCCGGCCTTGCGCATCAGCCCGGTGATGGCCCTGGCCACCTTGCCGGCACCGACCACGGGCCGCCGCGCTGCCGACACCTTGCCGCCGCTGTCGGCCATCCAGGTGGCGTCCGGAGCGAGCATCGCCATCAGCGCTTCCACGTCGCCGCTGGCCGCGGTCGCCAGGAACTGCGTGGTGATCGCGGCGTTGCGCTCCGGGTCCACGTTGTCGAAGCGCTTACGGCGCGCCCGCACGTGTTCACGTGCCCGGTGCGCGACCTGGCGAACCGTCGGCGCCGGCTTGCCCACCGCGTCGGCGATCTCGCCGTAGTCGAATCCGAACACCTCGCGCAGGACGAACACCGCCCGTTCGTCGGGACTCAGCGTTTCCAGCAGGACCAGCATTGCCATCGAAACCGATTCCGCCAGAACGACATCGGTTGCCGGGTCCTGATCGTCGAGCAACAGCGGCTCGGGCAGCCAGGGCCCGACGTACTCCTCACGGCGACGGGCGCCGGCCCGCAACGTGTTCAGCGCCTGACGGGTCACCAGCTGGGCCAAGTACGACTTGGTGTCGTGCACCGTCGACAGGTCGACGTCGGCCCACCGCAGATAGCTGTCCTGCAACACGTCGTCCGCCTCGGTGGCCGAGCCGAGGATTTCGTAGGCGATCGTGAACAACAATGGGCGCAGCAGGGTGAACCGTTCCGCATGCTCACCGGCCGCGATCATGGGATCGCGATCTGCTGATCTGTCGGTTGCTCGGCCGGTTGAGCCGGCCGGCTGCCGCCCTTGAGCCAGAAGTACGAGCCGGGTTTTGCGGCCTCGCGCCGGATGGCCCACATCGTGCCCTTGCAGATCGTTTCCTTGATCGCGGCGGTGGGTCGACCGCCGATGGCCAGGTTCACCGGGCTGTCGTCGGTGTGCGCGAACTGCAGCGTGGCGTGCGTGCGGCCGATGCTGATGCACTGCCCCGTGAACGCCTGGTTGAGCGCCGCGGGGGTGTCCCCGGCGATCCGGGCGAGCACGGTCTCCGCGGCCTGGGCGCCCAACGGCTCGGCGGCCTGGCAGCTCATCCGCAAGGGCTCACCCGACGGCGCGGCGGCATCACCCGCGGCGACGATGCGATCGTCGTCGATGCTGGTGAGCGTCTCGTCGGTGAGCAGTCGGCCCACCTCGTCGGTGCGCAGTCCGCTGCGGGCGGCCAGATCCGGCACGGTGAACCCCGCCGTCCACACTGTTGTCGCGCTGGGCAGCACCGCGCCGTCGCTGAGCACCACGGTCTCCCAGCGGACCTCGCTCACGGCGACGGACTCCAGAATGTTGACCTCGAGTTGGCGCAGTTGCTTGGCCACCGAGCGCCGGCCCCGCTTGCTCAGCGACGTCCCGAGCGTGCCGCCGCACACCAGGGTCACCGGGCGGCCCTGCTCGGCCAGCTCGGAGGCCGTTTCGATGCCGGTCAATCCGCCGCCGACCACGGTGACGGGTGCGCCCAGCGGCAGGTCGGCCAGCGCGTAGCGCAGCCGCTGCGCGCTTTCCAGGTCGGAGATCGAATGCGCGAATTCGGCGGCACCGGGCACCGATAGCGGGGTGGGCACCGCGCCCGTGCTGCCGACGGCATAGATGAGGTAGTCGTAATCCAGCGCGGTGCCGGAGGTCAGCACGAGGCGCCGGGCGCCGGCGTCGATCCGCTCGACGGCGTCGACGACCAACTGGATTCCCTCACCCAGCAGCGTGCCGTAATCGGCTGTCGCGGCGCCGGAGTCGGCGACCAGCTGGTGCAAGCGGATTCGCTCGACGAAGACCGGACGGGGATTCACCAGGGTGATGTCGATGTCCGGCCGCTGCCGCAGGCGATTGGCCGCCAGGGTGCCGGCGTATCCGCCGCCGACAATGACGACGTGCATGTTCTCGGTCATTGCTGTCTCCTATTCTCGTGGGGCTTGTGCCCTGGAGACACCGCAGGACGGCCAGGCGTGACAGTTCGTCCGCCGAATGTGAGCTGAATCACTCGAGGCCGAACCGGACGCTCAACCGCCCTTGGGGAAGAAAGCGAAGTTGTTGACGTAGACGCCATCGGTCACGCAGCCGTCTTCGAGGCTGGCGATGGCCGCCGGGTTCTGATGTTGGGCTGGGTCGAACTCAGCTATCGGTCGCTGAGTGTCATCGAGTTCGAAGTAGCCTGCGTAGCCGAGCCCAGCCAGCAATTCGGCGATTTCGGTGACGGCATTGGGGTGATGGCGTTCTTCGGCCTCCACCACCAGCACTGGTTGGTTGCGCGCGAGTGTGTCTGTGGCGCCGAGCAACACGGCCAGTTCGTGGCCCTCCACGTCGACCTTGATCAGGCCGACGCCGTCCAGGTTCAGATCGTCGAGGCGCTTGACCGGCACGTCGATGCTCTGGACGACGCCGCCGTCCACGTCGCTCAGGACGTTGTCGGTGTCAATCGTGCTGCGGCCCGGCTCCGACTCCACCACTCGCATGGTCGTCACACCGGGCTTGTCCGACAGCGCAACCGCTTCCACCCTGACCGGGACGCCGACCGCGTCGAACATCGACGCCAAATCGTGCGCTTGGGCCGGCCGTGGTTCGAACGCGATCACCGATCGCGACGACGCGAGCATCGCGATCGTGAATTCGCCGACGTCGGCCCCGATGTCCAGGGAGACGCGGTTGGGATCGCACAGCGACGCAACCAGCCGCACGTCCGGACGGGTTTGGCCCAGACGTTGCAGGATGCGGTATTTCCGCCGCCAGAACAAGCGCGGTGCGACAGCCTTCGCCGTCGGGGCGAGCCAGTGTCTGGCCGAGCGTGCGACCGGCATCTTCGGTGCCTCCAGCAGTGTGCTTCCTGGCGATCGCAAGCTCGGCAGAGCCGGGTGCAGCGGGTCGCTGATAGTGCGCGTCAAGAGCACTCAGCGTAGTTGACGCACCCAGGCACGAAAGTTTGCGGGACTCAGGTCTCGGCTGCGTTGCGATCAGGTCGACAACCGGCCCGGGCCGGCCGCTGCGTGATACCCTGCGCTAACGCCAACTCGTGGCCTGTCACCGGCCAAAACACCACCAAGACAAGCCGCGAAGTACGGCGCCCAGCTGGGACATGTGCCCCGTATCGGAGGAGCCCGTGCCACGCAGCAGCCTGGACCTGGTCGTCACCTCCGTTGCCGCTCAGTTGATGGAAGTCACAGCGTCTACGGCGACCGAGGTGAGTCAAAAGGTTCTCGCGCAGCTGGTCGAGCAATTCGATGTGGACGCCAGCTTCTTGCGGCACCGCGACGAGATTTCCCGCGCCTCCGTGCTGGTTGCGGAGTGGCCACCGCGAATCGAAGTTCCGGATTCGGATCCGACGGCCGTTGTGCACTACACCGGCGCCGACTCGCTGCTCACTCGATGCGAGCAGGGCAGGAAACCGATCGTGATATCGCCGGACCAGCCCCGCCGTTCGTGGTGGCGGTGGCTGGGGGGACCCAAGCAGCCCACCGCTCCTTCGGTGGCAGCCGCACCGCTGGTCTCGGGCGAGGTGACGACCGGCGTGCTTGGATTCGTCAAGTTCGGCGCCCGCAAGTGGAAGCAAGCCGAGATCAACGCTCTCGAGGCGGTCGCCGCCCTGTTCGCGCAGCTGCAAGCTCGTATTTCGGCCGAGGAGAAGCTTCGCTATCTGGCCGAGCACGACGATCTGACCGGCCTGTACAACCGCCGCGCGCTTGTCGCGCACTTGTCCGAGCGGCTTGCCGCCGGAAAGCCGGGGCCCGTCGCAGTGCTGTACCTCGACCTCGACCGGTTGAAGCCGATCAACGACTATCTGGGCCATACCGCGGGCGACTGGTTCATCCGGGTGTTCGCGCAACGCATTCAGGCCTGCGCCGGAAGCCAAGCCATGATCGCCCGGCTCGGCGGTGACGAGTTCGTCGTCGTGCCCGAGCAGTCGATGTCGCCGGAGACCGCGGAGTCGTTCGGCCGCCGCTTGTCGACCATGCTGTGCGAACGGCTGGCCATCGGCGGCCACATGATCAGCCGCACCGTCAGCATCGGGCTGGCGGTCGGGATGCCGGAGCGCGACAACTGCACCGCTCTGCTGCGTCGTGCCGACGAGGCCGTGCTGACCGCCAAGCGCGCCGGCGGCAACCAGATCGCGGTATTCACCGACGACATGTCGCTGAAAAGCGCGTTCCGCAACGACATTGAGATGCATCTCCAAGGCGACATCGGCAGCGAGGCGCTGCTGCTGCACTATCTGCCCGAGGTCGACTTGTGGACCGGGGCGGTGGTGGCGGCCGAGGCGCTGGTCCGCTGGCGGCACCCGATCTGGGGCCTGTTGCTGCCGGACTCGTTCATCGGGGTGGCCGAGTCGACCAACCTGGCCGGCGAGCTGGGCCACTGGGTAATGCGCACCGCCTGCGCCGAATTCAGCCGGTGGCGCGCCAACGGCGTGGGGTTGGGTGCCGTCCTGCGCATCAATGTCTCACCCGTCCAACTGATCACCCGCGGCTTCGTTCGCAGCGTCGCCGAGACCATCGAAGAGTTCGGCATCGATGCCGCATCGATATGTCTGGAAATCACCGAGCGCGCCGTCGTACACGACCTCGAAACCACGTGCGAGACCCTCGCGGAGCTCAAAGAGGTCGGGGTGCAGCTGGCCATCGACGACTTCGGTACCGGTTATGCGGTGCTGTCACACCTGAAGTCGCTGCCGGTCGACATGCTGAAGATCGACGCCGGATTCGTGCGCGACTTGGGGTCGAACGCCGGCGACCTGGCCATCGTTCGTGCCATCATCGGGCTCGCCGAGGCATTCGGTCTGCAAGTCGTCGCCGAGGGCGTTGAGACACCTGCTGCCGCACTGACTTTGATGCAGCACGGATGTCACCGGGCGCAAGGGTTCTTGTTGTCGAAACCCGTACCCGGAGATGCCATGGAGGCGTTACTGTCAGCGCGCTGGATGCCGATGCCATTCCTCGCTGATCGTGAGGCGTTGTCACTCGGCACGATCTAACTGAAGAAGAGAATGGTCCGCAAAATTAGCAAGAAAGCACTTGCCGTTGCCGTGTTCGCAATGTTGGTACTCAGCGGATGTGGCGGTCAGAAGCCGACCAGTCCGCTGAGCGCGATGGTCAGTCCGGTCATCCCGTCGAACACGCTGGAGATTCCCAACCCGCTGCGCGGCCAGTACGAAGATCTCCTGCAACCCCTTTTCCCACAAGGCGATCCCGCGCAGCAGCGATATCAGCCGTGGCCGGCGTCCTACGATGCCCATCTGCGTATCTCATGGCGGCAAATACAGCCGGCCGACCCGCGCACGTTGCCACCCGACGCTCCTGACGATCGCAAGTTCGACTTCAGTGTGATCGACGATGCGCTGGCGAAACTGGCCGACCGCAATATGCGGCTGACACTTCGCGTCTTCGCCTACAACTCCTGCTGCGACGATACCTACCCGAACAACACGAACAGTGGGGTTCCCGACTGGGTGCGTGCCACTCCTGGTGCCACCACCAACTATGCCGATCCATCAACCGGGCCCGCAGCCGGTGTGACGCAGGTGGTGCCGAACTGGAACGATCCCAATTACCTGCACGCATTCGAGCAGCTGCTTGGTGCGCTCGGTCGTCGATATGACCGCGATGAGCGGCTCAGCGTGTTCGAGTTCTCCGGCTACGGCGATTTCAGCGAGAACCACATATCGTATTTGCGCGACACGCTGGGCGCCCCGGGTCCGGCGCCTGACGATAGCGTCGCAAAGCTGGGGTATTACAGCCAGTTTCGTGACCAGAGCATCACCACCGCGTCCGTTCGGGAGCTGGTGGCAGCGAATGTCAACGCCTTCCCTCATACGCAATTGGTGACTGCGCCGGACAACCCGGAAATCGTGCGCCAACTGCTCGCGGACGACGTCACGAAAAAACTGTCCGCGCCGGTGGGCATCCGTGCCGATTGCCTCGGGGTGTACTCGCCGTTGCCGACGTGGGTCGAGTCCAACGACTCTCAATACGTGCGGTCCAACGATGCGGTCGTTGCCGCGATCAAGCAACGGTTGTCCTCGGCGCCGCTGATCACGGAATGGTGCCAACTGCCCACCGGAACCGATCCTCGGACGTACTACGAAAAAGGTCTGCACGACGTCGTCAGATACCACGTGTCGATGACGTCGAGCTTCAATTTCCCAGACCGGGAATCGAATTCGGCGATGGACCCCAAGCTGTACGTACTGTGGGCCCAGGCTAACGCGTCGGCCGGCTATCGTTATTCGGTCGAGGCGCGGAGCGGATCGCAATCGCTACAGGGCAACACGGCAACGATTTTGACGGTGTGGACGAACTACGGATCCGCGGCCATGACCGAGAATTGGTCGCCCGGCTACAAGCTGGTGGATTTCTCCGGAGCCGTGGTGCGGACGATACCGGCAACGGTCAACCTCAAATCGCTCGTCTCCGACGACACCAGCCAATCACGCGAGCAAGCGGTGCCGACGTCGGCCACCGAGACGGTTCGCGTCGACCTGGCGGGCTTGGCGCCGGGACACTACACGCTGCGCGCGTCCGTCGACTGGCAACAGCACAAGCCGGGTGCCACGCATGTGGTGAACTACGCGCCCATGCAGTTGGCACGCGATGGCCGTGACAACTCCGGGTTGTATCCGATTGCGACACTTGATATTCCGCGCGAAACCCTGATCTCCCCCAGCGGTAAATAGCGTGTCGGATCCCGCACACACAGGCCTTCGGGTGCTGTGGCTCTCGCCCTGGATGCGGCCGCTGGCGCGTGTTCAGGTGGAGGCGCTGCAGCGGCGTGGCGCCGACGTGTTGCTGGTGACCTGCGACCTGCACCCGGAGTCCGACGGGCCCCGCGATTACGAGCTGGTGCTCGATCCGCGGTTTCGCACGGCCGCGACCTGGCCCGCCAGCATCGCGGCGTGGCGGCGCATTCGCGAGTATCGGCCGCACGTCGTCGTCGCCGAGCTGGTCCGCGATCCGCGGTGGATCGCGTTGGCCGGACGGGTCCCGCGCGTTCAGCTGGTACACGACGACCGTCCCCATGACGCGATCGAAGAACGGCCGGCATACGAGCGCGCGGTGTTCGACCGGTGGGGCGCCCACTCGGCGGCCACGATCGTCTACAGCGACTATGTCGCCGCGACGATCGCCGGCCGGCGCGATGTGCGCGGTACCCGCGTACACGTGTTGCCGCTCACGAGCGACTTGGACCCGAATCTGGTTCCCCCGTTGGTGGGCCCCGAAGAGCGTCGTGACTTTGTGATGGTGGGCCGGCTCCATCCTTACAAGAACATCGAGCTGGTGCTCGAGGCGTGGCATCAGCACGTGGCCGGCGGCGGGTGGCGCGGTGACGATCTGGTGATCATCGGCGACGGCTCCTGTGATGTGCGCGCCCTGCCCGAACATGCTCGGCGGCGCACCGGCAGCTATCGATACGACGACATCGTCGGGAACCTGGCCGCCGCGAAGGGTTCGATCGCCCATTACCGGCGTGCTTCGCAAAGCGGGGTGCAAGTGCTGTCGATGCAGCTGGGCGTCACACCGATCGTGTCCACGGCCGGCGGCCTACCGGAATACCAACCGCCGGGCTGCCCGCCGGTCGGTATCGATGACGTAGCCGGCCTGCTGAGCGCATTCGACGAGCTGGCCGACCCGGCCATCGCGGCGCAGCGCGGAGCCGCGGCGGCGCGTCACTACGCGCAGCGATGCACCGTCGACTACGTTGCGGATCGCTTGTTGGGTGTGCTCACCGAAGTGGTGGCGAGTCGGCGCTGACCGGGGCCATCGCCCGGCACGTCTCCTGCGTCGGTGCGACGCAGGATCAAACGGCCAGGTCTTCGCGCTCTAGATCCGCTTCGAGATCCAGCACCGGGACAAAGGTTCTGCGGATGCGGCTGAACCGGCTCAGGAATACCAGATTTCCGGCCGTGTACCGGTGGAACAGCCGCTTCGGCTCATTCAGCAGACGGAAGACCCATTCCAAGTGAACTTGGCGCATCCACAGCGGTGCCCGTTTGGCCTTGCCGCCGATGAAATCGATCAGCGCACCTGCGTTGATGAGTAGCGGGTTGTAGCTGACATTCTCTCTCAGGTATGCGGCAACCAGTTCCTGCTTGGGCATGCCCATGCCGAGGATGATGATCTTCGGTCGGTGCCGTTCGATGAGCGCCAGATACGTCGTCTGGTCCTGAAATCCGTCTTCGGTCACGACCACGTTGTGACCGGCCTGCTTGAACTGGTCAGCGGCACTGGACAGATACGGTTCCGCGGTGCCCAGGATGCCGAGCGACTGGCCTTTCGCGCTGTCCAGCAAGCGGGGGATGAGGTCGGTGCCATTCATATTCAGCCCGCCATCGATCTTCAACGCCTTGAAGAGCAGCTGCATGCCGATGCCGTCACGCAAGATGATGTCCGACTGCAACATGGCGTCGGCAAACGCTCGATTGCGGTTGCACATGTTGAATGCATGCGCGTTGACGAAAGAGATGATCCGACTCGATCGGGAAGCAAGGCAGTCGTCGATCAATGCGTCGACGTCGTCGTCATTCTTCACCAAGGTCATGCTGTTGATGATTCTGTTCGGCATCTGGTCATCCGTCCGGACTTGTGGCGGCGCGATCGTCGCAACTGCGCCACCAGCCTCACGTCGAGGACGCGGAAGGCTGTGAAGTTCTGTGGACCATCCGCCGACGACGTCGCTGCTAAGGGGTTCGAGGCAGAGAGTCGAAGACGAACTGGAAGCCTGCATAACAGAGATAATACATGCGATAGGTATGTACTGACTACAGAAACAAACTGTGAGTTAGCTAATAACTGACCGCCGCGGCCCCGGGCGCAGCGATACGTACTTTCGGGTCGGCGTCAGCGCGACTGCGATGAATGCCTGGACGTCCCGGACGCAACGGCCGTACCGCCGACCAGCACAGCCGGACCGCTGACCAGCACCGGGATCGGTTCGGTCGTCACGCGGTCCGCAGCCATCCCGTCATCGAGGCCCGCACCGCTGGGGTCACCCGGCCGCTTGCGTGCCAAGTTGGCGAATCCCATCGTCGCTCCGAGGACCATGCCGAACACCACGGAGTCGGGGGTGTCTTCGATATTCGGACCGACAATGTTCAACACCAGCAAGCCGGCGCTGACGGCGGCGGCGATCTTCGCCGGCGTCGACGCGCAACGCAGCGCACGGATCACCGGCCTGAGGGCAAACCACGCGAAGACGGCCATCCCCACCGCCCCGGCTTTGACGAGCCACCACAGGTAAAAGTTGTGCGCGTAGGTAGTTCCCAGCAGCACGGTGAAACTGTCAAACCCGAACGCATCGTCGGATCCCTCGTCGCCAAACGGCAGTCGATAGGCGTATCCAATTCCGTGGCCGAACAACGGCGCGTTGGAAATCCCGCGAATCAGGTTGCCATTTTCGACCAGCCTGTACTGGGTCGAGTCGTCCACGGCGAGCGAACTGGCCGTGACGCCGCCGAGCACCCGGTGATTGAAGCCGGCGAACTGGTGTCCCAGCCAATCTCCAGCCGACGAGTGCTGCAACAGGAACAGTGCGCCCGGCACCATCACGGCTAATAGCGCCGCGCTGGTGACGGCAAACGTGGCTGAGCGTCGCAGCGCTTGCCAGCCCGGGCTGGCAAAGAACGCAACGACAGCGGCGACCGCGATCGCGATCAACGTGCCCCGGGAAAACGCCAGCAGCGAAATGATCAACGCGGGCATGCCCATTGCGAAGAACGTCGCGGGTCGAACCCGGCCAAGGACCTGAGCGGCGACAAGTGCGGCCAGCACCGCGAGAGCCGGCGCGGTGGTGGGGATGATCAAGCGGGTCACCGAGCCGCCGGACGTCGACTCGCCGATGCTCTCGAAACGGCCGGTCAGGCGCATGCCCAACGACGAGCTGACGATGGCCATCGCCGCCGAAAACCACAGCGTCACGATCAGTGTCTGCGTCGCTCCCTTGATGTAGTCGCCGTAGACGATCAACAGGGCCAGCATGTACCCGGCGACCATTTCGAACAGGCAGGCCACTTCGTGGAGGATCGCCTCGGGGGCATGTCCAGCCGAGAATCCGACCGCGGCAAAGAACACGACGGTCAAGACGAACAAGGCCGGCGCCAGGTAATCGGAGAACCGCGGCCGCACCAATTGGATCAGGTAGAAGATCGCCAACAACACCACGACATGCCAGACGTAGATCGTGGTCGGGCCGATCACCTTGCCGATATACAAACCGATGGGCAGCGCGCCGAAGGTGTAGAACAAAGCCATCCACACCATGGCCTCGGGTCTCGCCCAGTACACGACCAGGCTGAACATCGCGCCGACGAGCACCGCACCTTCGTAAGGGTCACGCACCGACGCCACACCGAAGGCCCAGCATCCCAACAGGTACACCGTCACGACCATCGCGGCCACCGCCAAGCGGTAGCGAGTCCGCAGGTAGCGGATCACGCCGATCCGCCGAGCTTCGCCCGGTAGGTCCGGGCCGCGGCCCGGGTATGCCGGGACACGCGGGCGTCGGTCAGCACCGTCCCGACGACGCGGGCCCCGGCCGCGTGTAGCGCGGTCAAAGCGTCGGTGAGTTCTTCCTCCGTGGTGCGCCGCGCTCGGACAACCAAGACGGTGGCGTGTGCGGCGCCGGCCAGCAGGCCGGAGTCGGCCGTCGCCAGCACCGGCGGGCCGTCGATCACCGTGCGGGTAAAGGTGGCGGACAGCTCCTGCATCACGTTGTCCAACACCTCCGGCAGGTATGCGCTGCAAGGCAGGGTGTCACGGCGGGCGGCGCGCGGCGCAAGCATGAAGAGCTTGGCGATCGGCGTGGGCTTGACAACTTCGACCGCGATTTCGGGGTTGGCCAGCGCACTGGCCAGTCCTTCTCCCGATTCGACTTTCAGCAAGCTGGCGATCACCGGCCGACGTGTATCGCCCTCGACGAGCAGAACATCCTCGCCGGCTTCGGCGGATGCCTTCGCCAGATTCAGCGCCGTGGTCGTGGTTCCCTCGCCGCCGAGCGGTGCCGTCACCACCACGCGGCTCGCTCCGGGTCCGCCCGCCCGGAGTAGACGTGCCCGCAAACCTCGGACGGCGTCGTCGAATGAGATGTCGGTGCCGAATCGCGGCGCGGTGCCGCGCTTTCCCGGCAGCTCAGCCAATGTCGGCAGCTTGGAAAGCAGTTCCAGCTTCTCGCGATCCCGCACGGTGTGGTCGGTGGCCTCGCGGGTCAACGCCACACCGACGCCGAGGAGCACCCCGGCAACCAGTCCCAACGCCATGTTCCGGATGGGCACCGGACTGGTCGGATAGCGCGGCACGGCGGCCGGCTCCACCACCGTCGCCCGAGCCACGATCGTCTCGGGTTGCTGGGTTTGCGCAGGAGGCTGGTCGCCGCTCTGCTGCGGGGGCGGTGCTCCCTTGGGAGCCCCGCCCAGAGACGCGACCACCGTGACGAACTCGTCGGCGATGGCTTTCGTCAGTACCGCACTGCGATTCGCGTCGGTGTCGGTGACGGTGATGGTGAACAGCAGTGATTTCGGCGTGTACTGGACGTGAGTCTTGCTTGCCAGGGCATCGGCACTGATCGGGAGGTCAAAGTGTGCGACCGCGCGCTCGGCCACCGCGCGTCCGCCGGCGATCGCCGCGTACGACGAGAGCCGATCTTGTACCGCCTGCGTCCCGTAGTACAGCTGGGACGGGTCGGTCTGGCCGGGGAAGGAGATAAGCACGGTGGCCGACGACTCGTAGGTCTTCGTTTGAAACGCCGTGACAGCCGCGGCGCCGGCCAGACAGGCCAAAAATGCACCGGCGATCAGCTTCCAGTGGACGTTAAGCGTCCTGGCAAAGGTACGGAAATCCATCGGGTGATACCTCTCTATGCCCTACGCGGGCACTCTCTATCTAAAGCGCGCCTGAATCCGTCGTCGCTGCTCATCGCCGATTCGCTGATTCAGACCGAGTTTCTGCGGGCCCGGTACAGGAGCACGCCCCCGCCGACCGCGGCAATCGCCACCCAGGCGCCGCCGACCCACCACGCCCACGTGTAGTCGTCCTCGTGCTTCGACGCTTGCGCAGCGACATCGGAGGGCGGATTGGCAACCGTGATGGGTTCACTGCCCGGGACGGAGATGATCATTCGGCCGTCCAGTCCGAACCACCGGCCCTGCTCTGCGGACAACCACCGCAGCAATTCGTCGAGCTGCCCGGGTGCCCCGTTGGAGGTTGCGATCAGAATCGAGCGGTGACCATCGAACACGGTCTGCAGCGAGCCGAAGTGGATCGATGGATCCAGCGTCAGCGTGGTGGACTCGCCCCCGGCATCCAAACCCTCGATCGTAATGCTGCCCTGTTCCGCGTTGAAGGGCAGCGCGATTGCCTGCACCGGCCAGGCGCCGGCCGAAATCAGGACCGCAGGGTCGTGGCTGTCGATCGCCTGCTTGAGGCTGGTCACCTTGGTCGGCAACGGCACCGCGCTCAGCTGTTGCAGGCCCACCGCGATCGACACCGCCCGTGCGGTGTCGTTGAATACGTCGTCGCTGATGCCGAATTGAATGCGTGGCATCAATGACTGCGGGATGGACGGAAAGCCTTTAGGGATAGGCGGATTGGCGCGACCAGTCTGGACCTCGGTCTTGGGGTCGATCTTCAGGCTGATCGGAAGGTACTCGCCGCAATGTCCGGCGTCCCCGGTGGTGCGCACCTTGATCGAGAGGCTGGTGGCACGGGTGAGCAACTTGTCCGGAATGTCCACCCAATGATCGATCGTGCCGTTGGCCTCGGCCGGCCAGCGGTTGATCGTCTGCCCGGCGACCGAGGCGAGCACCTCACCGCCGAAATTGTTGGGAAGCGGTGTGTGCGAACCGAGCACATGCACTCGGATGTGGTCGAGCGAATGACCCCAGCGGGTCTGCTCCAGGCTGATTCCCACGTCGGGCCACAGGTCGTCTGCACTGAGCCCGGTCTGATTCAGTTGTTCAAGCGTGGTGGTGTCGCCGACCAGCTTCTGCTTGTTCGGCAGCTGCCCGGCAACAGCGGAGGGACCCTGGGCGAATTTCAACGAGGGATCCGACAGCAGGCGCGTCTGGTTGGTCAGCTCGTCACCGGCCCCCGAGATGAGCAGCGCGGGAACGCCTGTGGTGCCCTGCAGCGAAAGGCCCTTATCCGGGCCCTCTTTGATGATGATCTGCCGTTCCAGGGGGAGCGACGGGTCTACCACCGTGGTGCCGCGATCGTAGAGGGCTTCGACGGCCACTTGCGGATTTTGCCCGCCGTAGCGATCCTCCATTGCCGCTGCTAACTGCACCGCCGCGTCGGACTCCTGTTGCGTCGGCTTCGGCGGCAGGAAGATGGTCAGTTTGCGGAGCACCGGAGGCAGGAAGTCGGCGATGGTCTTCGGGGCGACTTCGCCGCCGGCAAACGTAATTGATCCGTTGACGAGTCGTATCGGGGTCTGCGGATCCCAGCAATAGTTGTCGAGCGGGAGCACCGTCGACGTCAGGGTGAGGCTGACCGAATTGCCGGTGACCTTCGTTCCGGCCAGCGGAATGACCATCGGGGTCTGGTCCTTGGGCGGTAACTCCATCCGGCTGATCGTGCGATCGTCCTGGGTGACCGTCAGGTTGCCGAACCGGAGATTGACCGGGATTTCGAGCGTCGCGTTCAGCGACACCGGATTCAGTCCCTCGGGCACCGCAAACGTCAGACCGGTGATGGAGAGCTCGCGGTGCGGATAGAACTCGATCGTGTTCTGCGCGCCAAGATTGGCCAGCGGGATGGTCGGAGCTTCGATGACGGCCCCGCCACTGGCAGCCGGGTCCGCCGCCGCGGGCGGCGACGCCAGGATAAGCATCGCGATCACACCGGCAAGTGCTCCGAGGCGGCGCGGCAGACTCCGTTTCATCGCTGCATTGTAGGCAGTCGGGCCGGCTCGAACCCCGCGCTTACGCCGTATTTCCGCGCGCCGTGGCAGCGAGGAATGACCCCGGGCCGGAAGCTCGCGAATCTGCTTGTGGCTGATCTTAATTCCCTTCGGGTACTCGGTCGGCACGAGGCGAAACCGGTTCGTTCACAGTATTGCGTCGATCGCGTCGAGGTATGCGTCGGTCATCGCTTCGACGGTGTAGTGCTTGCGCATGCGCTCGAAGCCACGCAGTCCAACCGACGGCAATGTGGCGGGGTCCGCCAGGATCTCGGCCAAGTGTTCTCGCCATCCCTGCACCGACACTGGCTCGACGAGGTAGCCGGCCTTTCCGAAGTCCAGCATTTCCGGGACGGCGCAGATCGCCGACGCGGCAACGGGTATCGCCCGCGCCATCGCCTCGAGAATTACCAACGGAAATGCCTCGGAGCGGCTGGGCAGGCATAACAGGTCGGCTTCGGCCAGCGCGTGCTCGGGACCGGGCGACCAGCCGCGCCAATGCACTCGGTCGCGTAACGCGGCGGGCGTACGGGCCTCGAGTTTCGCCCGGTCCGGGCCGTCGCCGAATATCGATAGCGTCCACGGGAATTCCGTTAGGCCACTGAGCGCGTCGACCAGCACATGGGGGTTTTTGTGCTCGACGATCCGTGAAAGGACCACCAAATGCACCGGAGCGCCGTCGGGGCGGATCCGCTGGCTCGGCTGGCCCTCCATCGTGACGCCGTTGGGTGCCACGAAGCGCCGTCCAGTCAGCCGATGGTGGGCGGCCAGCATTTCCCAATGCCGTTGTGCCAGAACAACGAAGCCATCCGCCCGGGACATTGCGGCGGCGAGTGGCCGCGAGTAGATCGGGCCATCCTCCTCCGGCGGGGTGTGCGGGGCGACCAGCCAGCGTCGGTCGCGGCCGGCGGCCCGCCAGAGCGTGCCAAACCCCGTCTCGGTGTTGGTGTCGCCGCTGATCAATACCGCCGGACCTGCGGGCCGATCGACGGCCGGCGCCCACCATGGTTGTCGCACCACCCGCACGCTGCGTGGGATCTCGTCGATCATCGGGCCGAACCGTTGCACGCAGACGATGGTCACCGGATAGCCGCGGCGGGCCAATTCGGCTGCCAGCAACGCCTTCTGCCGCTCGGCTCCTCCGTACACCAGGCGGTTGGTGGCGATCACGATCGCCGGTAGACCGTTGCTTCGGTTGCGCTGCGCCCCACGGCGGGCGGCACGCTTGCGCGGCTGTATCCGGTCCAAAAGCGTTGTGCCGACGAGATATACGTCCGCGTGGTGAACGCTGGTCTGATGCTCGAGGACCAGGGCGGTATTGGCGCGCAGCATATCGCGATCGCGACGGAGTTCGTCGGCCGAAACGTCGCCGTCGGGCAGTGCGTCGGCTCCGAGCGCACCGAAGTCGGCCACCGGACTGCCGTGACCGAAGCCAACTTCGTCGGCGAGCAGAATGCGCCATCCCGCCGCGCTGGCGCGGGTCTGCCAGTCGACGGCCACCCCGTAGCCGAAGAACTCCTCGTCGAAGCCGCCGACGGTGTTCCAGGCCGCGCGGCTGATCGCTAGGCAGCCACCGTCGACATAGCCGTCGATGCCCTGCGATTCGGCGGGCTGGTGGGTGTACCGGGGCGAAATCGGGGTTCGCCGTAGCGAATTCGAGTGGCCGGTGGCCGCCACCAGCGCACGGAGCAGGGTGGGGCGGCGCATCGCGAGGTCCCACGGGGCCGGGTCAGATGCGGCATCGCCACGCGCCATCGGCGATACCGCCGCCACCGTGGGCTGACGAAGTAACTCTCTGGTGCGCGTCAACGGTCCCCGCAGCTCTGCGGTGGGATTCACCAGCAGCAGATCGGAGTTGGGCGGCGCGTGCTCCACCAACGCGTTGAACGCCGCGCCGACGCCGAGGTGTACCAGCCCCAGCACCCAATGGGCCGACGGATACCGGGCGGCTAGTTCCTCGCGATCGGGATATCCGGCGCCGCTGTTCTCATAGACATAGACGGGCAGCTCAGGCAGCTGCTCGGCAACGCTGGCCAGACATTTCTCTACCAGGACGTGGTTCTTGTCGGCCACGATCAGCACCGCGAGCGGTCGCGCCGACGGCAACGCGGCCGCCTCACCCGTCGGGCGTTTCAGATATGCCCGGTCCCTTTCGCGGCTCATGCCGGCATCTTTTTCCGGGTGAGCGAGGTCAACATCGACCAGTTGACGGGCCCGATCGCCATGTTGAGCGCGAGGTAGACAACGGCCGCAATGGCCAGCACCAATACCACGTGGACGCCGGGGAGCAACAGCACGACCGCGACGCTGGCCGCGGTCGGCAGCAGCACCCGCAGCAAGAACTTCACCGGCGTGCGGTAGCCGCACCGGCGTCGCAGCTGCCAGCTCGCGACCAGCATGCCCAACAGTTCCGTGCACACCAACGTGACACCAGCACCGACAGCGCCGAACCGGCCGGCCAGAACGACGTTCAGCACGATGTTGAGCACCAGCGTGACGACCCAGACCCGGAACAGGAATCGCTGTTGATGAGAGGCGAACAAACCCTGGCCGAGGGTGCTGGTGATGCACCGCAGCGCGGCAGCGACCAACAGCAATGTCAGCGTGGGGGTTCCGCGAGCGACGAAGGCCTGGTCGCCGAGCAACCCGATCAACGGCCCGGCCAGTAGCGCGCCGATGACGGCGACGGGCACCATCAGGAAATACATGAGTTCGACGCTGCGGCGCAGGAAGTCGGCGAAAGCGCCGACATCGCGGGAGAACAACTCCGTCGCGGTCGACAGCGACGACCTGAGGAAGAAAAGTGCCAGCACCTCGGTATTGAACGCGAGGGTGTAGGCCAACCCGTATACGCCGACCTCGGATTGGGTGCTCAGCAAGGACAGGATCACGCCGTCCGCGCGCCAGTACACGAGTGCGACCACCATGACGCCCATCAGCGGCAGGCTCTCCCGCAACAAATCAGCGGTCTCCCGCCACGCGAAGATGGGCCGCAGCGAGACCTGTCGCGCCGCGGCGGTGCCCTGGATCAGTAGTTGTAGAGCCGGCGGGATGAGCTGGACTACCGCGAACCAGATCACGTCTGCGTGGCTCGTCACCAGCCAGGCGACCGCGCCCAGCACGGCTAGCCTGCTGACAACGTCGGAGATGGCTACCGCGGAGAACTTGACGGTGGCCATGAATACCGGCTCGAACCGCGTGGTCATCGTCATCATCAGCAGCTGCCCGGACAACACCACGAGCATCACGCGCACGTCGGCATCGTGATAGACGAGCAGCCCGGAGATTGCTGCCGCGGCAGCCAGCGGCACGCAATACAGCAGGGACAGGCCGCTATTGACACGAACGAGTCGCTCCAGCTCGCCGCGGCCGGACGTCACGCGTCGCACGATGACGGTTCCAATGCCGAGATCGGCCAGGCTGGACCACATCCCGATGAAGACGACCGCGATCGTGAGCAGTCCATAGAGACCGGGACCCAGGTAGTGGGCGGTCATCGCCACCGAAACGACCGACGCCAGCATCCCCAGTGCACGGCAGACCAGCTGGATAGCGTAAGCGTGAGCGATCTGCGACAGCGGCACCGTCGGTACAACCGCAGGGTCGGTTACCGGTTCTGTCATCGCCGTTTCATCAGTAGGCCCCATCGCCTACCAGGACGACCTTCAATGTTTTGGCGACGATCATCAGATCCCCCGCCATTGACCAGTTATCGACATAGGACAGATCCAAGCGGACGGACTCTTCCCATGAAAGGTCTGAACGGCCACTTACTTGCCACAATCCGGTGACTCCCGGCTTGACCAGCAGCCGGCGTTTGGCTTCAACGTCGTAATTCTCCACCTCACGTCGCAGCGGCGGCCGTGGCCCGACGACGCTCATATCCTGCTTCAGCACATTGATGAATTGCGGCAACTCGTCGATGCTGAGCTTGCGGAGCACCCTCCCGATGGGTGTGACGCGGGGGTCTCGGCGAATCTTGAACAGCATGCCCCCGGCAGAGTCATTGTGCGTTAGCAGACGCGCGATTTGGTTGTCGGCGCCTTCCACCATGGTGCGGAATTTGAGCATCGTGAAGGGCTTGCCTTCGAGCCCAATGCGTTCGGCCCGGTAAAACACCGGTCCCTTGCTTGTCAGCTTGATTGCGATGGCGCATGCGATCATGACCGGCGTTATCGCAATGAGTGCGGCCAGTGCGAAACAGAAGTCGAAGGCCCGTTTCTGAAAGCGGTTGGTCTCTTCGTATTGGGGCTTTTCCACGTGCAGCAGCGGGAAACCCGCGTACGGCCGCAGGGCCAGTCGGGCGTT
The DNA here is from genome assembly GCF_052566995.1 of Mycobacterium sp. Dal123C01. Classification (NCBI taxonomy): domain Bacteria; kingdom Bacillati; phylum Actinomycetota; class Actinomycetes; order Mycobacteriales; family Mycobacteriaceae; genus Mycobacterium; species Mycobacterium sp. Dal123C01. The sequence continues at coordinate 2,427,665 of NZ_CP199580.1, forward strand.
AGCGACGTCCATAACCCCGGGGGACACCACCAGGTCGATGTCCGTGGTTTCCAGCTGCCACATCAGCTCTCGGATGCCCTGTACCCCCAAGTGCTCAGTCCGGGCCACCGCCACGGTGTCCGCATCGCAGCCCCCGATCGCGGGCGCCGCATAGCTCTCGTCACCAAGAATCGGGATCGCGTGCCCATTAACCTCTAGCGTCTCGCCGCGGGGCAGTCCGTATCCCGGAATGCAGACACCGACCACGACGTAGCCGTTTTTGGGGTTGCGCTCCAGTTCGTGCGCAAGATGTGAGACACCAGAGCGGTCTCCGATCGCCAATACCTTGGTCTGGTATTCGCCCTGGGCTCGCTTCCGGCCGACATACCGGCGCCACATGTTGCGGCTCGTCAGCAATCCCATGGTGCCGACGGGAAGCGCGACCGCCAGGTAGCCCCGGGCCAGATCGATCTTGGCGAGCAGCGTGATGATCGCGATGATCCCGAAAGTCTGGAACGACGCGTGGGCGATGCGCCGGTACTCGTCGATTCCCGCTCCGATGACTCGCGTCGACCGGGTTTGGAATATCGCCAGCGACGACAGCCAGAGCGCCGCGAAGAGAGCCGAGAACATCGTCATCACGTCGCCGGCATAACCGGAGGCGGATGGCGAATCTCCGAACCGGGCAAACTGTGCCAGCGTCACCGATCCGGCCACGATTGCCGTGTCGGTGATGCGTACGCGGTTCGCATACTTCCTTTGCCAGCGCCGGTGCTGAGAGCCGCCGGTGGTTGGCAGGGGAAGCGCCGTCGCTGGCGCGCGGATTGCTGGGATGTACTGCAAGGCGGTGATACTTACCCGCTCTCTTGCTGGCACGCGCGCTCGTCGGTGCTGAACCTCGTCCCGGATGGCGTGGCGTATTCGCTGAGATGGACTGGCCGGCGTGCCGGTGCGATACGCGCCGGGACAGCGGATGAGTCGTGGGTTGATCGTTCGGGCAACTGTCGGTCGACGCCCAGCATCATGATGACGTCGCCGTCGACGCTGTCCGACTTCGGCCAGGTGGCGTCCTCTTCGGAAATGACCGTCACCGGCAGCGGCCATTTAATTCCGAATTCCGGTTCGTTGAACCGGAATCCCTCTTCGCCGGCAGGCGTCGGGGAACCGCTGACCTGAGAGCTGACTTCGGTGTTGTCCCTGAGGGTTTGGAAGCCGTGGGCGACATAAGGCGGCACGAACAGCGCCCGGTGGTTGTCTTCGCTCAACTCCACCATGACGTGGCTGCCGTAGGTCGGCGACTCGGGGCGGACGTCCACCACGACGTCGGCAATTGCGCCGCGGGTGCAGCGAATGAGCTTGGCCTCGGCGTGCGGCGGCGCCTGACGGTGCAAGCCTCGCACCGTGCCCCGGGTGTAGTTGAAGGAGATATTCGTCTGCACGATATCGGCGAACAGCCCGATTTCGGCGAACTCCTGGGCGGAGAAGGACTGTGAGACGAAGCCGCGATGGTCGCGGGTGGGCTCGATGTCGATGATCGTCAGCCCCGCGATAGTCGTGGGCGTGTACTTCACTTACGTCTCCTTCCAGAACGGACGCTCGTCGGGACCAGGTAGTCGTCGCTAAAGATTCGTCCGGTTATCCGTATCCGGCGGACGGCGGCTGTGACATGACGGTGGGGACCAGGCCATATCGCGGACCGGCGGTGGGCCCGGCCCCGGACGTCGGCGCCCGTAATGGGACTCCGCCCAACATGCTTGGTGGAGCCGCACCTGCAGCGCCGTTGGGCAGTGCCGAAACGGCGCCGCCTAACGGTGACGGCGGAACCACGCTGGTCCAGCCCTGCGGCACCGACATCGGCCCCAACGAGGCAGCCGAGCCCATGCTGCCGAGCACTCCGCCCCCCGCGTTTCCGAGCCCGGCCGCGCCGGCCTCGGCCGCACCCGCCGCGGCCGCCGCTCCGAGGTCGGCGCCGACGGCGCCGGTGGCCGCGCCCATGGATTGGGCGCTCTGGGCGATGCCAAAAAGGCTGGACAGCGCGTACAGCGGGGTGGGCAGCGCCATGATCCAGATGGCCGAGATGTTGCTGAGCGCGGAAATGGTGTCCGAGTCGAACAAGCTTCCCAACCCAGTGGACGTGTCCGCGACAAGACTCGACGACATGACTCCGGTGGGCGTTGACATCGCGTCCAATGTCGGCGAAACCTGTGCGACCAGACTCTGCAGCGCCGCTTGCTGTCCGCCCGAGAGGCCGGTGGCCTTGGCAACCGCGATCTCCTGCGAGGACACCCCGCCCTCATCGGTCACGTCTGGCGCCGGGGTGAATGGCGTCACGTCGGTCGCGACCGACGAATTCGCGGCGTACGCGTACATCGCCGCGGCGTCCTGCGCCCACATCTCGCCGTATTGGGCCTCGTTTACCGCGATCGCCGGCGAATTCTGCCCGAAGAAGTTGCTGGCGGTCAGCGAGGCGAGTTGGGCCCGGTTGGCGAAAACCATCGGTGGCGGGACGGTCATCATGAAGGCGGCCTCATAGGCCTCCACGGCAAGCCTGGCTTGACCCGCCGACTCGGCGGCTCGCGCGGCCGCCCCCGTCGTCCACGCCACATAGGGGCCGAACGCGGACGCCATGGACAGCGACGAGGGCCCCAGCCACCGCCCGGTGGTCAATCCCGCGATCACTGTTCGGTAAGCACTTGACACAAAATGCAGCTCGGCGGCCAGATGGTCCCAGGCTGTCGCGGCGGCCGACAGGGATAGCGGGCCGGGCCCGGCATACATCCGCGTGGAGTTGATCTCCGGTGGTAACGCGCCAAAATCGATCACTTCAGTACCTGCGCGTCAGTGGGCCGTGGCCGCGTTGGCGGCGCGTGAGCTGGACACGATTCCGTCGGTACAAGCCGTCGCTGGCGAGCCTCCGCGGTTCATCGCGGAGTCGGTACCCCACGATGTGCAGGCCAACGCGGTCAGGCCACCTGGCCGCGTGGTGACCAGCGACATGTATTCCCCCTCAACCGACGTATCAAACTGACAACCTCATAATAGCGTATAAAACATACTTTTAGTTCACATAACTAGGGTGAGCCTTACTACAGGTATCTCGCCTCGTCGGCTTGCGGACACGAAGGTGGGCTCTGCGGCGGCTGCTAACCTCAGTAGTGGTCAAATGTCGCTTGAGACACTCGTTCGCTCTGGACCGCTGAAGAAGCGAGGTGCGTGCCCTGCTTGACGACGGCATCAATACCGTGGAGGCGATCGACCCCTCGGACGCTGGCCCGGCCAACGGCGATCGCCGATGCGCGGCACCGCGAAGGTGAGTTCTGCGACCCGATGAATTCTCAATCCCACGATGGCCGCGCGGATGCGACGCGCCGACAGATTTTGCGAGCTGCCTCACATCAGTTCGCGCGACGGGCCTACCACGACGTTGGTCTCGACGACATTCTCGCGGACGCCGAACTGACCAAGGGCGCGATGTATTTCCATTTCAAGTCGAAGCACGCGTTGGCGGTCGCGATCATCGACAAGCAGACCGCCGCGGGCTCGAACGCAGTGCAAGACCTGAAGAAGCGGGGACTTTCGGGCCTCGAGACCCTGATCGACTTCTCGTATCTCATAGCCGTCGGGGACATCCAGACGGATGCCGTACGTGCGGGACTTAACCTCATCGAGTCGGTTGGTCGGACGCAAGGGCTGCAGGAGAGGTTGTTGGGCAGCTGGGCCGAAGCTTTAGCCGGCGTCGTTGAGCAAGCCATCGCCGAAGGTGACATCGATAAACGGTGTGATCCCCTGGATGTGGGCCGCATGTTGGTGTCGCTGCATATGGGACTGCGACAAGCCAGCAGTCTGGATCACTCGGAACAGTTCCTGCTCGATGTGGAAAAATCCTGGACCTTCCTCCTGACGGGGATACTGCAACCGGACCGGTTCGAGTACTTCGGCCAATTCCTCAAGCGCCGTGCCGCGCTCGCGATCAACTCCATTGCCAGTAGCGCGGAGTCGCCGCAATAAGAACGACTCGGTCTAACCGATCGGCATAGCGGTTAACGGCTGTTAATCTGCTTGCGAGGCAAGGTGAGACGGGATCAAGGAATCGGCGCACCGATGAGAGTCCGGAGGCATGAGGGCAATGGCGCGCCAGGTTCGATCTGAAGCGACTCGGCGAAGGATTCTCACCGCCGCGATCGAGGTGTTCGGCGAGGTCGGGTATGCAGCCGCTGGATGGAGCGCGATCATCGAGCGGACGGGAATGACCAAGGGCGCCCTCTATCACCACTTTGATTCGAAAGAAGCGTTGGCCTCAGCCATCATTGAGGAAGGTTCAGACAAGCTCCTTAGCGCCTTCCGGAATGTGTGCGGGTCATCATCGCCGGCGCTGGAGAACTTGCTGCATGGCACCTTCACGATCGTCAAGGTGCTGAGTTCCAACGAAATTGCCAACGCCGCTGAGCATTTGATCGCTGCGCTGGGTGGCTTTAACACGGCTGCCGGACGCTTCTGCACGGACCTCGTTGCGTTGGTGGCTGCCGAGGCCCAGCGGGCAATCTCCCAAGGAGACCTACGCGGCGACGTTGATCCAGAAGTGATCGGCGAGTCGATCGTCGGCGCCATCTTCGGAATGCGCTTGCTATCCAACACAATATCCGGGCTCGACGGAAACGGCGTCGTTGTCGGCGATGGCATCGAGCGCCTGACTCGGATCTGGGAACTTTTTCTCCCCGGGATCGTCTCGGAAGCGTCACGGGCCTATTTCGGGCAATTCCTTGGCCGCGAAGCAATGCGCCATGCTCGGACCGCCGCAACGACGACGGCGGTGCAGCCGCCGGAAACGGGCTAACTCAGGCTAGTGCTCTTCTCCCCACAACTGCTCGGTCAGATCCTGGAACGTCGCGAGGGCGAATTGGTCGTCGACCCGCATTCCGACTGACTTGCTCATCAGCGCGCGCACGACCGAGCCGTCCTTGTGTGCCAATTCGACGACCATGTTCGCGAGGGCATGAACGACCGGCAGCAGGGATTCCGAGTCGGCGGTCTGATGGAAAATCTCACGGAATCGCAGCGCCAAGACTTCGTCCGGCTCGTAGCCCACCATTTCCGCAAATGCCGTGTTGGTGAACAAGATCGTGCCGTCGTCGCCGACTGCCAGCACCGGAACCGGAATCCGTTCCAGCACCACCAAGGCAGGGAGCTGCTTCAAGGTGGTCATCGGCGATTGGATGTTCTGGTGCCGGTTCTGTCGTCGTTCCACAGGCCGATTATGGTCTATGTCAGAGGTCACGTTGGCCACTATTTCCTAACGCACTCGCTGACGGCCGTTTGCTTTCACTTCTTCTCATCTTCGGAAGCCGGATTCTCGTCTCGTTCCCGTCACTCACTGCGTTCGTTCCGCTCACTCGTCTTCGGAAGCCGGATTCTCGTCTCGTTCCCGTCACTCACTGCGTTCGTTCCGCTCACTCGTCTTCGGAAGCCGGATTCTCGTCTCGTTCCCGTCACTCACTGCGTTCGTTCCGCTCACTCGTCTTCGGAAGCCGACTGGTATCGCGGGAACACGCCGGTGGGCGGCGGCAATACCGTGCCAGGGGTCAGCCGCGTGGCGATGGCGGTAAACGTTCGTTGGTCTTCGGCCTGTCCGAGCAAGTCCAGCAGCTTGCCGGCCGATTCCGGCATGACCGGCGCAACCAGCAGGGCCGCGATCCGGACCGCCTCGCAGGTGACGTAGAGGACGGTGCGGAACCGCACCTGATCCGCGTCGGACTCGCTCTTGCGCAGCACCCACGGCTGCTGGGCCGAAAAGTACTTGTTGGCCTCGCCGAGCATCAGCCAGATCGCCTCCAGGGCCAAGTGCATTGCCTGTTCGTCGAACCTGGCGCGCACCCGCTCCAGCAAGGCGTCGGCAATCGTGAGCAGCTCGGAGTCGGCGGCGGTGAGCTCGCCGGGTTCGGGCAGCACCCCGTCGAGGTTTTTGGCAATCATCGACAACGACCGCTGCGCCAGGTTCCCCAACTCGTTGGCCAGATCGGTGTTGATCCGGTTGATGATGGCCTCTTCGCTGTAGCTGCCGTCCTGGCCGAACGGCACCTCGCGCAGCAGGAAGTAGCGCAGCTGGTCGACGCCGAACGCGTCCGCCAGCGCCACCGGGTCGATGGTGTTGCCGACCGACTTGCTCATCTTCTCGCCGCGGTTGTGCAAGAACCCGTGTGCGAAAACCCTTCGCGGCAGCTCGATTCCGGCTGACATCAAAAACGCCGGCCAGTAGACCGCGTGAAACCTGATGATGTCCTTGCCGATCATGTGCAAATCGGCGGGCCAGTAGCGGCGGAACGACTCCGAGTCCATGTCGGGGAAGCCGGCGCCGGTGAGGTAATTGGTCAGCGCGTCGACCCAGACGTACATGACGTGGTCGGGATGCCCGGGCACCTGCACACCCCAGTCGAACGTGGTTCGCGAAATCGAGAAATCGGTCAGGCCGCCAGAGACGAAGCTGACCACCTCATTGCGACGGACCTCGGGTCCGATGAAATCGGGGTTGGCGTCGTAGTGCGCCAGCAGCTTGTCGGTGTATGCCGAGAGCCGGAAGAAGTAGGTCTGCTCCTTCTCGCTCCAGGTCACCGGTGCGCCGGTTTCGGCGGCGATGCGGGTGCCGTTGACCACCTCGGTCTCGGAGTCGGTGAAGTACCGCTCGTCGCGCACCGAGTACCACCCGGAATAGGTAGCCGAATAGATGTCTCCGGCGGCCTCCATGCGCCGCCAGATCTCCTTGGACGCCTCGTGGTGGTCGGGATCGGTGGTGCGGATAAAACGGTCGAACGAGATGTTCAACGCCTCCTGCATGCGCTGGAACACATCGGAATTACGCCGCGCCAGCTCGGCGGTCGGCAGCCCCGCGGCCGCCGCGGTCTCGGCGACCTTCTGGCCGTGCTCGTCGGTTCCGGTCAGGAAGCGCACGTCGAAACCGTCGAGCCGCTTGAATCGGGCGATCGCGTCGGTGGCGATGTATTCGTAGGCGTGACCCACGTGCGGCGCACCGTTTGGATACGCGATCGCAGTGGTGACGTAATAGGGCCTCATTGAGATTCACCCTATTGTGTGCGCGTGAGCTCCAGCCGACCCGGTAAACGAGAAGCGCCGCCCGCCCCGGAGCCGTTGGCTCCCCTGATCGATGCCCACACTCACCTCGACGCATGCGGTGCCCACGACGCCGACGGGGTGGTGGCCGTCATGGAGCGTGCCGCCGCGGTCGGAGTGGGCGCGGTCGTCACCATCGCCGACGATCTGGAGTCGGCGCGCTGGGTCACCCGGGCCGCCGACTGGGACCCCCGGGTGTACGCGGCGGCGGCGTTGCACCCGACGCGCGCGAATGCCCTCGACGACGAGGCCCGCGCCGAGATCGAGCGGCTGGTTGCCCACCCCCGAGTGGTGGCCGTCGGTGAGACGGGTATGGATCTCTACTGGCCCGGTCGGCTGGACGGCTGCGCTGAGCCCGACGTGCAGCGGGAAGCCTTCGCGTGGCATATCGACCTGGCCAAGCGGTGCGGTAAACCGCTGATGATTCACAACCGGGAGGCCGACGCCGAGGTGCTCGACGTGTTGCAGGCCGAGGGTGCTCCCGACGCCGTGATCTTCCACTGCTTTTCGTCCGACAGCGCAATGGCCCGCCGTTGCGTGGACGCCGGGTGGTTTCTCAGCCTGTCCGGGACGGTCAGCTTCCGTAATGCGCGCGCGCTGCGGGAGGCCGTGCCGTTGATGCCGGCCGAGCAGCTGCTGGTGGAGACCGACGCGCCGTTTTTGACGCCGCATCCTTATCGTGGCGCGGCCAATGAGCCGTATTGCCTTCCTTATACTGTTCGGGCGATCGCTGAACTCGTCGATCGCCCGGCAGAAGAACTGGCGCGAATCACCACCGACAACGCCCGGCGCGTCTACCGACTGGCCGCGCCGACCAGGTGATTTCAATAACACCTTCGCGCCAGAGTTGCCCCACATTGGCCGGTTCGTTACCGTCTTGTGATCGAATCGTTGGTTTATTGCACTGTTGTCAATTGCTGCTGGATAGGTCGTTAAGTGCTTACTGAGGTCGGGGTAGACGCGCGTTGACTGTATTGAGAAAACTTCATCAGACCCCATCACCGATGTTGCGGCTCGTAGTCGGAGGGCTGCTTTTAGTACTCGTCTTCGCCGGCGGCTTCGCGGTCTCGGTGTCCAAGACCCTGACGTTGACCGTCGACGGCATCGCGATGCGGGTGACGACGATGAAGTCGCGAGTGATCGACATCGTCGAAGAAAACGGCTACGTCATCGATCAGCGCGACGATCTGTATCCCGCCGCTGATGTCCAGATTCACAATGCCGACAAGATCGTGCTGCGGCGCAGCCGGCCGTTGGAGATCTCGCTGGACGGCCGCGACACCAAGCAGGTGTGGACGACGGCATCCACCGTGGACGAGGCGCTGGCCCAGCTCGCGATGACCGACACCGCCCCCGCCGCGGCCTCGCGCGGCAGCCGAGTTCCGCTGGCCGGAATGGCACTGCCGGTGGTCAGCGCTAAGACCGTCCAGATCAGCGACGGCGGCACGATACGCATGGTGCACCTGCCGGCGCCCAACGTGGCGGGACTGCTCAACGCCGCCGGCGTGCCGCTGCAAGACAGCGACCAGGTGGTGCCCAGCGCGACGTCGCCGATCGCCGACGGCATGCAGATCCAGGTGACGCGTAACCGCATCGAGAAGGTCACCGAGCGGATTCCGTTGGCGCCCAACGCGCGCCGGGTCGAGGACCCCGACATGAACATGAGCCGCCAGGTGGTCGAAGACCCGGGTAGCCCGGGCACGCAGGACGTGACCTACGCGGTGGCCAAGGTCAACGGTTTGGAGACCGGTCGGCTGCCGATCGCCAACATCGTGATCGCGCCGGCCCGTGATTCCGTGGTCCGCGTGGGCACCAAACCCGGTACCGAGGTGCCCCCGGTGACCGACGGGTCCATCTGGGATGCCATCGCGGGCTGCGAGGCCGGTGGCAACTGGGCGATCAACACGGGTAACGGGTATTACGGTGGCGTGCAATTCGACCAAAGCACTTGGGAGCGCAACGGCGGGTTGCGGTTTGCGTCCCGTGCCGACCTTGCCAGCCGGGATGAACAGATCACCGTCGCCGAGGTGACGAGGGAGCGCCAGGGATGGGGCGCCTGGCCGGTGTGCAGCGGAAGAGCTGGTGCCCGCTGACCATCCGGCTGCTCGGGCGCACCGATATCAGGCGGCTGGCCAAAGAACTTGAGTTTCGGCCACGAAAATCGTTGGGCCAGAATTTCGTCCACGATGGCAACACAGTCCGGCGGATAGTTTCGACTTCTGGAATCGGCCGCACCGACCATGTCCTGGAGGTTGGCCCGGGCCTCGGCTCGCTCACGTTGGCGCTGCTCGACCGCGGCGCCACGGTCACCGCCGTCGAGATCGACCCGGTGCTGGCCGAGCGGCTGCCGCAGACCGTCGGTGAGCAGTCGCACAGCGAAATCCAGCGGCTGACGGTGCTCAACCGCGACGTCCTGACGCTGAGGCGCGACGAGCTGGCCGTTGAACATGGCCAAGCGCCCACCGCGGTCGTCGCCAACCTGCCCTACAACATCGCGGTCCCGGCGTTGCTGCATCTGCTTGCCGAATTTCCGTCCATCCAGGTCGTGACCGTGATGGTGCAGGCAGAGGTCGCGGAGCGGCTTGCCGCCGAGCCGGGTGGCAAGGAATACGGCGTGCCCAGCGTCAAGGCGCGCTTCTTCGGACGGGTTCGCCGGTGCGGCATGGTGTCGCCGACGGTGTTCTGGCCCGTGCCCCGCGTCTACTCCGGGCTGGTTCGCATCGACCGGTACGACACGTCGCCGTGGCAAACCGACGACGCCTTCCGGCGGCAGGTATTCCAGCTGATCGATATCGCCTTCGCGCAGCGGCGCAAGACATCCCGTAACGCATTCCTGGAATGGGCGGGCTCCGGCAATGAGTCGGCGAATCGATTGCTGGCAGCCAGCATCGATCCGGCCCGGCGCGGAGAGACGCTGTCCATCGAAGACTTCGTCCGATTGCTGCGTCGTTCCGGCGATCCGGCGCAACCGAAAGCTTCCGGTAGCTGAGCCCGGCGTTTGTCAGGCGTCGCCGGGCGGCGTTGCGTGTAGTTGGCTGCCGGCAGCGATAGTCTGCTGCGGTGGCGGTGGTTTGCAATGTCTGACGGCAACACCGCTACGCAATGGGAGCCCACCGGGTCGATCACCGTTCGCGTGCCCGGCAAGGTCAACCTGTACCTCGCGGTCGGCGATCGCCGTGACGACGGTTATCACGAGCTGACGACGGTGTTTCACGCCGTCTCGCTGCTCGACGAGGTGACGGTGCGCAACGCCGACGTCCTGTCGCTCGAACTCGTCGGCGAGGGTGCCGACAAGCTGCCCACCGACGAAGGCAACCTGGCCTGGCAGGCCGCCGAGCTGATGGCCGAACATGTGGGCCGCGCCCCCGATGTCTCGATCATGATCGACAAATCCATTCCGGTGGCCGGCGGGATGGCGGGTGGCAGCGCGGACGCGGCGGCGGTGCTGGTCGCGATGAACTCGCTGTGGGAACTCAACATGCCGCGCCGCGATCTGCGCATGCTGGCCGCGCGGCTGGGCAGCGATGTGCCTTTCGCGCTGCACGGTGGCACCGCGCTGGGCACCGGGCGCGGCGAGGAGTTGGCCACGGTGTTGTCCCGGAACACCTTCCACTGGGTGCTGGCCTTCGCCGAGGGCGAGCTGCTCACTCCGTCGGTGTTCAGCGAGCTCGACCGGCTCAGGGATGCCGCGGACCCGCCCCGGCTCGCTGACCCCGGCCCGGTGCTGGGCGCGTTGGCCGCCGGTGATCCACAGCAGCTGGCGCCGCTGCTGGGCAATGAATTGCAGGCGGCGGCGGTCAGCCTGGATCCGGCGCTGCGGCGTGCTCTGCGCGCCGGTAAGGAGGCGGGTGCGCTGGCCGGCATTGTGTCCGGCTCGGGCCCGACGTGCGCGTTTTTGTGCACTTCAGCGGCCTCGGCGGTCGATGTCGGCACTGACCTGTCGGGGGCGGGCGTCTGCCGCACGGTGCGGGTCGCGAGCGGTCCGGTGCCCGGCGCCCGCGTGGTCCCAACACCCATGACCGAAGCCTGAACAAACTGTGAAATCCAACTCAAATCGCCGAATTGTTGGGTTGTTACTTAAGAGGAGTTTAAGATAACTCGCGGTGACGACTATTGATCAGGAAGAGCATTCGGCTTGGCCGTCCGCCCGGAGCCACGGCGGACGGTCGATTGGTGGACGCCGGACGCGTCCGGCGCGCCGGGCTCATGCTGATCAGGCAACCGGACACGGGGTTGCTGTTCCATCACTATTTCGAGATCTAACCGCTTCCCAACTGTGCTCGCGCGCCTGCTGCAAACTGCTGCCCAGCGAGCGGAACATGAAAACCCGGGTCTTGGGGACCACACCGGAACCGAGGAGGTTTGCGTGAGCAGGTTTACCGAGAAGATGTTCCATAACGCCCGCATTTCGAAGAAGGGCATGGTCACCGGTGATCCTCACGCACCCGTCCGCCACACCTGGGCCGAGGTCCACGAGCGCTCTCGCCGCATCGCGGGCGGCCTGGCCGCCGCCGGCATCGGCCTCGGCGACGCCGTCGGTGTGCTTGCCGGCTTCCCGGTGGAGATCGCCCCGACGGCGCAGGGCCTGTGGATACGCGGGGCCAGCCTGACCATGCTGCACCAGCCCACCCCGCGCACGGACCTGGCGGTGTGGGCCGAGGACACCATGAACGTCATCGGCATGATCGAGGCCAAGGTCGTCATCGTCTCCGAGCCGTTCCTGATCGCCATCCCGGTGCTGGAAGAGAAGGGCATCAAAGTCCTCACGGTCGCCGACCTGCTGGCCTCGGAGCCGATCGACCCTATTGAGGTCGGCGAAGACGATCTGGCGCTGATGCAGCTGACGTCCGGTTCCACCGGCTCGCCCAAGGCCGTGCAGATCACTCACCGCAACATCTACTCCAACGCCGAGGCGATGTTCATCGGCGCCCAGTACGACATCGACAAAGACGTGATGGTCAGCTGGCTGCCCTGCTTCCACGACATGGGCATGGTCGGCTTCCTCACCATCCCGATGTACTTCGGCGCGGAGCTGGTCAAGGTCACGCCGATGGACTTCCTGCGCGACGCGCTGCTGTGGGCCAAGCTGATCGACAAGTACAAGGGCACCATGACCGCGGCGCCCAACTTCGCCTACGCGCTGCTGGCCAAGCGGCTGCGCCGGCAAGCCAAGCCCGGCGACTTCGACCTGTCGACCCTGCGCTTCGCGCTGTCCGGCGCGGAGCCCGTCGAGCCCGCCGACGTCGAGGACCTGCTCGACGCGGGCAAGCCGTTCGGCCTGAATTCCTCCGCGATCCTGCCGGCGTACGGCATGGCCGAGACGACGCTGGCCGTGTCGTTCTCGGAGTGCAACGCCGGTCTTGTCGTCGACGAGGTGGACGCCGACCTGCTGGCTGCCCTGCGCCGGGCCGTACCCGCGACCAAGGGCAACACCCGCCGGCTGGCCACCCTCGGTCCACTGCTGAAGGACCTCGAGGCCCGCATCATCGACGAGCAGGGCAATCTGATGCCCCCGCGCGGCGTCGGCGTCATCGAGCTGCGCGGCGAGTCGCTGACGCCGGGCTACCTGACCATGGGCGGCTTCATCTCGGCCCAGGACGAGCACGGCTGGTACGACACCGGTGACCTCGGCTACATCAACGAAGACGGCCACATCGTGGTCTGCGGCCGCGTCAAGGACGTCATCATCATGGCGGGCCGCAATATCTACCCCACCGACATCGAGCGGGCCGCGTGCCGCGTCAACGGTGTCCGGCCCGGGTGCGCCGTGGCGGTCCGTCTTGACGCCGGCCACTCCCGCGAGACGTTCGCCGTCGCGGTCGAGTCCAACGCCTTCCAGGACCCGGTCGAGGTGCGCCGGATGGAACACGAGGTCGCTCGCGAGGTGCTCAAAGAGGTCGACATGCGGCCCCGCAACGTCGTGGTGCTCGGTCCCGGGACCATCCCGAAGACGCCGTCGGGCAAGCTGCGGCGGTCCAACTCCGTCACCCTGGTCACCGGGTAACGGTTTTTCCGCGAATTACCAGGCGTGCACGCGGTTTTGCGCGGGCTCTAGCCCCAGTTCGATGAGCAACTCGGTCGCGTCGGCGGCCTGCTCACAGATCGTGGGAATTTCGGGGCGCTCGCTGGCGGCGAAATTTTCCAGCACGAAGGCGGCCGGGTCCTTGCGGCCGGGTGGACGCCCGATCCCGATGCGCACCCGCTGAAAGTCTTTGGTGCCCAGCGCCGAGGCCACCGAGCGCAGCCCGTTGTGGCCGCCTTCGCCGCCACCGATCTTGAGCCGGACGCGACCGAATTCGAGATCGAGGTCGTCGTGGATGACAATCATGTCGGCCGGCGGCACGGAGTAGAACTTCGCCAGCGGACCGACCTGGCGGCCGGACTCGTTCATGTAGCAGCGCGGCTTGGCCACCAGCACCGAGTGCCCGGCGAGTCGGCCGCTGACCACTTCGGCGCCAGAACGCTTGTGCACCTTGAACTTTGAGCCCAGCCGGGCGGCAAGCAGGTCGGCAACCATGAACCCGACGTTGTGCCGGGTGCGGGCGTAGTTGTCTCCGGGATTGCCCAGGCCGACCACCAAGAGGGGTTCGGCCACGTCGACGCTCGCCTACTCGGACTCTTCTTCGGAGGCCTCGGCGTCGCCGGCCTCTTCGTCTGCCGGAGCTTCCTCGCCCTCGGTGGTCTCGCCGGCGCCCTCTTCCTCCAGGTCCTCGGCGGTCGGCGCGTTCACCACGTTGACCACCAGCAGTTCCGGGTCGGAAATCAGGCTGACGCCCGACGGCAGCGTGATCTGTCCGGCGGTGAACTGGGTGCCGGGCACGGCGCCTTCGACCGACACCGTCAACTGCTCGGGAATCGACAGGGCCTCGGCCTCGATCTCGATGGTGCTGGTCTCCTGGGTGACCAGGGTGTCAGGTCCGGCCTCGCCCTCGACGATGACCGAGACCTCGACGACGACCTTCTCGCCGCGACGAACGACCAAGAGGTCGGCGTGCTGAATGTTGCGCCGGATCGGGTGGATGTCGAGCGCTTTGGTCAGTGCGAACTGTTCCTTGCCGGCGATGTTCAGGGTCAGCACGGCGTTGGTGCCCGAGTGCCGCAGGACGGCCGCGAAGTCGCGTCCGGGCAATTCCAGGTGCTGGGGGTCGGCGCCGTGGCCGTAGAGAACGGCGGGAATCTTGCCCTCGCGCCGGGCCCGCCGGGACGCGCCCTTGCCCGTCTCGGTTCGGACGATGGCCGTGAGTTGGTTGGCTGCAGACTTAGCCATTTGTGTCGCTCCTGTGTGCTCGGTACCTAGGTTTCAAGGCACGGCCAGGATCGCGACATGTGTCGGTCTCCGTCGATAACGGTGCTGGCTAAACGCCGGCTACCCTCGCCGTGACGCCCGGCCAGGGTAGCGCATGATCTCCTCAGAGCGGAAATTTGGTGGCGGTGAGCTGCTCGGATACGTCCCACAACGCGGTGGCGGTCGTCGGATCTTGGGCCCGTCGGCTGCGACTGACCGGTTGGGTCCGGCCGATCCAGCCGAATCTGGGGCCGATGAACGTGTCGCCCGGCAAGTCCTGCGACGCGGCGTACAGCGTTTGCTGTGCGCCGAAGTCGGCGCTGGTGGCAACCACCCGGGTGGCGGCCGACATCAGTGCGTCGCCCATCTTGCGGCCGGAGGCTCCTTGCAGGTTGGTGTGTGAGTAGCCGGGGTGGGCCGCCACTGAGCGCAGCGGAGAACCGGCCAAGTTGAGGCGTCGCTGCAGCTCGCTGGTGAACAACAGGTTGGCCAGCTTCGCCTGGCTGTAGGCCAGCCAGGCCGAATATCGCCGGGTCTTCCAGTTGAGGTCGTCGAAGTCGATCCGACCCGGCCAGTGCGCCATCGATGTCAGCGTCACCACCCGGTCGGTGAGTTTGGGGAGCAACTGGTTGGTCAGCGCGAAATGACCGAAATGGTTGGTGCCGATCTGGCTCTCGAAGCCGTCAGCGGTCAGCGCGAAGGGGGCGGCCATGATGCCGGCGTTGTTGATCAGTAGGTCGGCTTTGTCGACCCCGTCGGCGAATTGGCGTACTGACGACAGATCCTGCAGATCCAGCTGGCGCACCTCGATGTCGCCGGTCATCTGGCGGGCGGCGGCCTCACCTTTGCTTGGGGTGCGGACGGCCAGGATGACTTTGGCGCCTTTGCGGGCCAACTCGCGGGCGGTGATCGCGCCCAGCCCACTGTTGGCGCCGGTGATGATGACGGTGCGCCCGGCGAATGACGGCAGATCGGCGGCGGTCCAGTCGGTCATGCCCTCAATGTCTACTAGTGCCCGGGGTCGAACTCCAGCGGCAAGGTGGTGGGGCCGGTGATTCCGGCCATGCCTTTCCATGGGCTCGGTCCGGTCTGGCGGGCGTTGGGCATGCGTTGGGTGATGATCCGAAGGCCCTCAGTCAGTTCCAGCCGCGCCAGGTGAGCGCCCAGGCAGTAGTGCACGCCACCGCCGAAGTTCAGGATCGGCGCCGCGCTTTGACGGGTGATGTTGAGTCGGTCCGGATCGTCGTAGACGCACGCGTCGCGGTTGGCAGCGGCAGTGTTGGCGGCCACCAGGGTGCCGCCCGGGATGCGGATGCCAGCCAGGTCGACGTCTTCGGCGGCTCGCCGGATGGTGCCGAAAATGATTGGGCGGTAACGCATGAGCTCGTCGACCGCGGCGGGCGCCAATTCCGGATGCTCTGCGAGCAGGGCCCATTGGTCGGGGTGGGCGCAGAGCGCCCCCACGGCCGCGGCCAGCTGGTTGCGGGTGGTGTCGGTGCCGGCGCCGAGGAGGGTGGCGCACAGCATCAGCAGTTCGTCGTGGGTAAGCCGGTTGCCGTCGTCTTCGGCGCGGATCAGTTCGGAAATCAGATCGTCGGTTAAAGACGTTCGGCGTTGGGAGATCAGGTCTTCGAGGTAGGCGTCGAGTTGGTCCCACGCCGCGAGGATCGCGGGCGTGTCATTGACGACGTCCCACTCCAAGAGTTTCTTGATGTCGTCGGTCCAGTCGGAGAAGAGCTGCCAGTCTTCGGCTGGGGCGCCCAGTAACGCGCAGATGACCGGCGTCGGGTAGCCGCGGGCGATGTCGGAAACCACGTCGCAGTGTCCGACCGTGGTGAGCGGTTCGACTAGCCCGCTGATGATTTCGACGGCGACGGTTCGCAGTCGCTCGGCGGCGCGAGGCGCGAAAGCCTTTGACACCAGCCGACGCAGGCGATGATGCGCGGCGCCGTCGAGGCCGAGGATGTTGGCGGTCGCCCGGTCCCACAGCGGACCCGAAGTGATGCCCTGCGCATCAAGTCCCAGGCCCTGGGCGGTGACGAACCGGTTGTCGCGCAGCACGGTGCGGACCGCCTCGAAGCTCAACACCTCGGGTCCGTAACGGCCGATCGCGATGGGGGCCCGACTTCGGGCGTCGGCCAGGATGCGGTGTGCCTCCTCGGGATCGGCGAGGTGGTCGTAGGCAATTGCGGGCAATCCCGCGTCGAAAACGCTCGGGCGGTCGCTGATGAGAGTGGTCATGGCAGTCGACTATCCGGCGCCAGAGGATCAAGACCATCCGCCAGAGCGCGCAGATCTACGCGCTCCCGGTCGTAGATCCGCTCGGCCGCCCATGCGCATCTACGCGTTCTGGCCGATGTTTTGCCTCGGCGAGGCCGCGATGCTGGCTACCATGAGGCAGAATGCGGAGACACCGTCGCTGACTTGGAGCGATTTGGGCGTGAGCGAGTTGCTGCCGACCGGAACGGTGACGTTGCTGCTGGCCGATGTCGAGGGTTCGACGCGGCTGTGGGAAACCGAGCCGGAGAAGATGACGGCGGCGCTCGCATTGCTGAATCGCACCGTGAACGAAACCGTCGCCGCGCACGACGGCGTGCGACCGTTGGAGCAGGGCGAGGGTGACAGCTTCGTGGCCGCGTTCGCCCGCGCCAGTGACGCGGTCGCGTGCGCGTTGGCGTTGCAGCGCGCTCCGCTGGCGCCGATCCGGATCCGTATCGGCATCCACACCGGCGAGATCCAGCTACGCGACGAATCCAACTACGCCGGCCCCACCATCAACCGCACCGCACGCGTCCGCGATCTGGCCCACGGCGGCCAAACCGTCATGTCAGGGGTGACCGAGTCGCTGGTCGTCGACCGCCTGCCCGACGGAGTGTGGCTGACCGAGTTGGGCAGCTACCCGTTACGCGGTGTGCCGCGCCCCGAACGTGTGGTCCAGTTGTGTCATCCCGATCTGCGCAACGAGTTCCCACCACTTCGGGTGGGTCAATCGGTGGCGTCGCACAACCTGCCGGCACAGTTGACGAGTTTCGTTGGGCGCCAGGCCCAGCTGGCCGAGTTGGGCCAGACGGTCACCGCCAGCCGGTTGGTCACGTTGACCGGCGCCGGCGGGGCGGGCAAGACCCGACTCGCCGTCGAAGTCGCCTCCCAAGTTGCCACCGAATTCGGTGACGGGATCTGGTACGTCGATCTGGCACCCATCACCAATCCGGTGGTGGCTGCACTGACGGTCGCGCGCACGCTTGGCCTGCCCGATCAGACCGGCCGCTCCACCCTTGAACTGCTGGTGCGGTTCTTCAGCGACAAAACCATGTTGCTGGTGCTCGACAACTGCGAGCACCTGCTCGACGCCTGCGGAAGCATGGTCACCGAACTACTCAGCGCCTGCCCGAACCTAACGATTCTGACCACCAGCCGAGAGCCACTCGCCGTGCCCGGCGAATTGAGTTGGCGGGTACCGTCATTGCCTCTCGCCGATGAGGCCATCCAACTCTTTACCGACCGCGCCCGCCTCGTCCGCGCCGAATTCATTGCGGGCGAAGACAATAAAGCGTTGGTTCAAGAGATCTGCGAGCGCCTCGACGGCATGCCGTTGGCGATCGAGCTTGCCGCAGCACGCGTTCGAGCCCTGTCACTGACCCAAATCCTGGACAGCTTGCATGACCGGTTCCGGCTACTGACCGGCGGCGCACGCACCGCGGTACGTCGCCAGCAGACCTTGCGCGCCTCGGTGGATTGGTCGCATGCGTTGTTGACCGAGCCCGAGCAGGTGTTGTTCCGCCGGCTGGCGGTCTTCGCCGGCGGCTTTGATCTCGACGCCGCCCAAGCCGTCGGCGCCAGCAGCAACGTCGAAACCTACCAGCTGCTGGACCAATTGAGCCTGCTGGTCGATAAATCGTTGGTGGTTGCTGACGACGCCGGTGACGGCATGCGCTACCGGCTGCTGGAAACGGTGCGCCAATACGCGCAAGAAAAACTCGGCGAATCCGGTGAAGCCGACGATGTGCGCACCCGCCACCGCGACTACTACACGGACACGGTCGCGGAGTTGCATTCCCGACGGCTGGCCGGCGTTGAGACTCTGATGCGGTGGGTGGGCGTCGAGATCGCCAACCTGCGCGCCGCATTCACTTGGAGCCGGGAGAATTCCGACCTCGAGGCGGCGTTGCGGCTCCTGTGCTCGTTGCAGCAGTTCTGGGTGCGCGATGGAAGTTTCCGCGAAGCACTCGCCGGATTCGACGCGATATTGACCGACCAGCGTCCTGAGACGGTAGCACCGGATGTGTGGGCATGTGGGGTGGCCGACCACACCACCATCGCGGCGTGGATTGCGATGCCCGCGAACCTGGATCGAACAGAAAACGCCCTGGCGATCGCGCGCCAGCTCGACGACCCGGAACTGCTCGTCCGACTGTTGCTTTCGTGCGGGATGATCGCTTTTTACAACGCCGAGGTTGCTGGGGAGTACTTGGCCGAGGCGATCGATGTGGCCCGTGCGTCAGGCAATGACTGGATCCTGGGCCAACTCTTCAGCTACCTGGCGGCCACAATGGGCGTCGCCGGTGAGCCAGTCGCCGCACGGGCGTCCGCCGAAGCGGGACGTGACCTTGCGGACGCGCTCGGCGACCAGTTCGTATCCAGGGGCTGTCGAGCGTGGCTGGGTGTAGCGCTATCGATAATGGGCGATCTCGATCAGGCCGCGGAAGCCACGCGTCGCGCGGCCGACGATGCGGAGGCGGCCGGGGACGTGCCTATGCAGGCCTTCAGTTACTGCGGCTACGGCTTCACGATGGCACATCAGGGGCAGCCGGCCGCCGCGCTTGCCGCCGCGCAATCCGCACGCCAAGCCGCAGAAGCGATGGGTTGGGTCTACGAGGATGCGGTGCATGCGATGTTGGCCATCGCCGCGCTCGCGGGTGGCGAGGCCGCGGCGGCCAGACAGGCAGCCGAAGAAGCGTTTCAGCACACCGTTCCGGAACGCTTTCTCTTCACCAGCAGCTTCACCCCCACGGCCGAAGCCGCATTGGCGTGCGGCGATCTCACCGCGGCTCGGCAGTGGGCCGACCAAGCCGTCGCGGTGGTACCTGGCGCGCACCAAGTAGGCGCGCTAACGGTTCGTGCGTTTGTCGCGATGGCGCAGGGCGAACCGGAGCAGGCCGAGCGCGACGCCCACGACGCCCTCGCCGTCGCCGCCCGCACCCAGGGATACCTGCGCGTCCCCTACGCCTTGGAGTGCCTGGCCCAATTGGCGGCCGACGACGGCAACCACCCGTATGCGGCGCGACTGTTGGGTGCGGCGGATGCTATCCGGCAGCACACGGGGCATGTCCGCTTCCCGATGTATCAGGCCCGCTACGACGCGACTGTCGCTGCAGTCCGGGAGGCATTGGGGCAGAAGGGCTTTGATGACGCATGGGCCGAAGGCGCTGCCCTGAAGACGGAGGAAGCGATCGCCTACGCGCAACGCGGTCGCGGCGAGCGTAAACGCCCCGCCAGTGGCTGGGGCTCGCTGACGCCGATGGAGAACGACGTGGTGCGGCTGGTCACCGAAGGATTGGGTAACAAGGAGATCGGCGGGCGGCTTTTCATCTCACCGCGCACCGTGCAGACCCACCTCACCCACGTCTACGCCAAGCTCGGTTTGACGTCGCGCGTTCAGCTCGTCCAAGAGGCCGGCCGCCACGCTTGATTACTTTGCGGCGACGACGAATCCGTGGATTATCGTGTCGATATCGGTCGATTGCGCGGCAGCCTGGTCGGCCAGACCGGTGATCGTGAGCTGAACGAAGTAGCGCTGTTTGGCCGGCGGCGACCCGGTCGGCAGCACTATCCGGTTCCAGCTGTGTAGCCGGGTGCCGTTTTCACTGTTGTAGCTGCCCTGGATCATCGACGAGGGATAGCCGTTGTAGGGCGCCATCGAGGCGTCCAGTTGTTTGAAGTTGTCGAACAATTGGGCATCGTCGTTGCCGTGCTTGATGACTTGCGCCGGGTCGAAGTCCCCGTTCAGGGCGAACACCACGAGCCGCGCGGTCGGGTACTTCTTGTCCTTGGCCAGTATCACGGTCTGCGGCGCGATGTGTGGATCGGTGAACGGCGTCCAGCCCGGCGGCGTCGGTATCGATACCCTCAGATCGGTCAGGGAACTCGGCGCCACCTGCTTGCCACTCACGCCGATGCTGTTCAGGTACTGCGACAGGGGGACGGGTTTGTCGATGGTCGTGGTGGTCGTGGCCGTCGCACTCGTCGTCCAAACCGAGGAGTAGTCAGGAGTTTTGGGTCCACAAGCGACCGCAGCCAGCGTCAGTGCGGCGATCGTGACAGCGGCCGCGAGCCGTCTCACAGAATCTCGCGGACCGCGTCGATCGGACGGGCCAGCCGGGTGCCCTTCGCGGTGACGACGAACGGCCGTTCGATCAGAATGGGATGTTCGGCCATCGCGTCGAGCAGTTGATCATCCGTCGCGTCGGCGAGATTGAGTTCGGTATAGAGCGATTCGCGCTTACGCACCGCGGTGCGCACATCGACGTCCGCGTCGCGAATCATTTTCACCAACTGGGCGCGCGACGGTGGCGTCTTCAGATACTCGACGATCTCGGGTTCTGAACCGTTGTCCCGCAACAAGTCCAGCGTCTTACGGGAGGTAGTGCAACGTGGATTGTGATAGATGATTGCTTTGTCTGGCTTGCCAGCCATCTAGGCGTCTCCGTCGAATAGCCCTGTGACTGAGCCATTTTCGAATACGGCGCGAATGGTGCTGGCCAGCAGCGGCGCGATCGACAACACCGTGAGTTGCGGGAAGCGCTTGTCCTCGCCGACCGGCAGCGTGTTGGTGACGATCACTTCCCGGGCGCCACAGGCGGCCAGCCGCTCGGCGGCCGGCTCCGACAGCACGCCATGGGTCGCCGCGATAACGACGTCGCTGGCGCCGTCTTCGCGCAGCAGCTTCACCGCACCGGCAATGGTGCCGCCGGTGTCGATCATGTCGTCGATCAACACACAGGTGCGGCCTTCGACCTCGCCGACGACGCGGTTGGACACCACCTGGTTGGGCACCCGTGGGTCACGGGTCTTGTGAATGAAGGCCAGCGGAACGCCACCCAATGCGTCGGCCCACTTCTCGGCGATGCGCACCCGGCCGGAGTCGGGGGAGACCACGACCATATTGCCGTCCTGATAGTTGTCCTTGATGTAGGTGGTCAGGAGGTTCTGGCCGCGCATGTGGTCGACGGGCCCGTCGAAGAAACCCTGGATCTGATCGGTGTGCAGGTCGACGGTCACGATCCGGTCGGCTCCGGCGGTCTTTAGCAGGTCGGCGACCAGCCGTGCCGAGATCGGCTCGCGGCCGCGGTGCTTCTTGTCCTGGCGGGCGTAGGGGTAGAACGGCATGACGGCGGTGATCCGTTTCGCGCTGCCTCGCTTGAGGGCGTCGATCATGATCAGCGCTTCCATCAGCCAGTTGTTCACCGGGTCCGGGCAGGATTGCAGGACGAAGGCGTCGCAGCCACGTACCGACTCGTCGAAGCGCACGAAGATCTCGCCGTTGGCGAACTCCCGCGCCGTCTGCGCGGTGACGTGGACGTCGAGTTCCTTGGCGACCTGCTCGGCCAGCTCGGGATGTGCCCGGCCAGAGAACAGCATCAAATTTTTGCGATTATCGGTCCAGTCGTGGCTCACCGTGCTGCCCTCGCCGTTTCGGGGTCGAGATCTGGAATGGAAATGCCCATCGTACGTAGCGAATGGTACGGAATGATTGCCGGGTTGCCAGAGACCAAATTCATGGTGTCTATTCGGATTCCGACTGTGGAGTGGCCGTCGGGGCTTGCTGGGCGGCCTTCTCCGCGGCCTGCGCGGCGGCGCTGCCTGGACGTTTGCGCTGCACCCAGTTCTCGATATTGCGTTGCGGGCCGGCGGAAACCGCGAGCGCCCCGGGCGGGACGTCGTCACGCAGCACGGTGCCCGCGCCCGTGTAGGCACCATCGCCGACGGTCACCGGAGCCACGAACATGGTGTCGGAACCGGTGCGGACGTGCGAGCCGACGGTGGTCCGGCGTTTGGTCGTGCCGTCGTAGTTGACGAACACGCTGGACGCACCGATATTGCTGTGCTCGCCGATGTCGGCATCTCCGACGTAGGTCAGATGCGGCACCTTGGTACCGGTCCCGATGTCGGAGTTCTTGACCTCAACGAACGCGCCGAGCTTGGCGTCGGCTCCCAGCACGGTGCCGGGCCGTAGGTAGGTGTACGGGCCGACCGTGGCGCCACTGCCGATCGACGCCGACTCGCCGTGCGTCCGGATTACCGACGCGCCGTCGGCGACGATGACGTCGGTCAGCGTGGTGTCCGGTCCGACGACACAGCGGCCACCGATCTGGGTGCGCCCGAGCAGCTGGGTCCCGGGTTGGATGACGGTATCGCGGCCGATCGTCACGTCGACGTCGATCCAGGTGGTGGCCGGATCGATCACGGTGACGCCGGCCATCTGGTGCGTGGCGACAATGCGGCGATTGAGCTCGGCAGCCAATTGGGCGAGTTGGACGCGGTTGTTGACGCCGGCCACCAGCGCGCCGTCGTCCACGTGCTGGGCGTGAACGGTCTGCCCGTCGCCGCGCAAGATGGCGATGACGTCGGTGAGGTAGAGCTCTTGTTGGGCGTTGTTGGAGCTCAGCCGGCCCAGCGCGGATCGCAGCGCGGTGACGTCGAACGCGTACACGCCGGCATTGACCTCGCCGATCTTTCGCTGCAACGGAGTCGCGTCGGCTTCCTCCACAATCGCCATCACTTGGTCGTCCTGGGTGCGCAGGATGCGGCCGTAGCCGAAGGGATCGCGCAGCGTGGTGGTCAGCACCGTCGCCGCGGCCGACACCGCGTTGTGGGTCGCGATCAGGTCGGCCAGGGTGTCGGCGTCCAGCAGTGGGGTGTCGCCCGAGGTGATCACGACGACGCCGGCGTAGTCCTGTGGCAGCGCGGACAGGCCGCACAGCGCGGCGTGGCCGGTGCCGCCGGGGTGGTCCTGCAGGGCGACGTCGATGGTGCGTCCGAGGGTGTCGGCGAGTTCGGCGACGAGGGGCGCGACGCGCTGGTGCTCATGGCCCAGGACCACGACCAGTCGCTGAGGTGCCACCTTGGTGATCGCGTGCAGCGAGTGCGACAACATGCTGCGGCCGGCGAGGGTGTGCAGCACCTTCGGGGTGTCTGAGCGCATCCGGGTGCCGGGCCCGGCCGCCAACACCAGGACCGCTGTGTCAACGCGAAACGACATCAACTCTCCTCGTGCTTTGTCCCGTGCGGGGCGGGAGCCCGAAGCGCCGCCACGCCCTCAAGACTGTCATTTCACCTGCACTGATGGCAAAAATCCCATACCCGTGTCCCCTGGGGTGCCTGGGTAGACAAGCAGCCGAAGCTCCGTCGCCAGGACTCGAACCTGAACTATCTGAACCAAAATCAGAGGTGCTGCCGATTACACCACGACGGACTGCAGATCACGGGCGAAGGCGGTTCAACCGCCAACCGCGCCACCAAGACTTTAGACGGTGTGGGGTTCATCAGCGGGCCCCAGGGAAACTCGGGCAATTTCACCTGCGCAAACCGATACTCTGAGTGACGTGGCAGCCCCGGATAAAGAAGTGCGGGCGCCCCGCGCCCGGATGACCGGCAGCGAGCGGCGACACCAACTCATCGGGATCGCACGCTCGCTGTTCGCCGAACGTGGTTATGAAGGCGCCTCGATCGAAGAAATCGCGCAACGCGCCAACGTGTCCAAACCGGTCGTCTACGAGCATTTCGGCGGCAAGGAGGGCCTCTACGCCGTGGTCGTCGACCGGGAGATGTCGGCGTTGCTGGACGGCATCACCTCGTCGCTCACCAACAACCGGTCCCGGGTGCGGGTCGAGCGCGTCGCCCTGGCGTTGCTGACCTACGTCGAAGAACGCACCGACGGCTTTCGGATCATGATCCGCGACTCGCCCGCCTCGATCAGCGCGGGCACCTATTCCAGCCTGCTCAACGACGCCGTCAGCCAGGTCAGCTCCATCTTGGCCGGCGACTTCGCCCGCCGGGGCCTGGATCCGGATCTGGCGCCGCTGTACGCCCAGGCGTTGGTGGGCTCGGTGTCGATGACCGCGCAGTGGTGGCTGGACACCCGCGAGCCGAAGAAGGAAGTCGTCGCCGCCCACCTGGTCAACCTGATGTGGAACGGCCTGACTCATCTGGAATCCGATCCCCGGCTGCAGGACGAGTAGCTCCGCGAGCCTAACCGCAGTGCGATTTTCGGCCTGATTTTTCGCAGTGCCGTTAGGCTCGGCGACCGACTTGACGAAAAGGAGTGGCCCCGCGGGGCCACAGTCAACCGCAGTCGCGAGACAGCAGGTCCGCGATCGTCTCGCGGCGAACCAGTTGGCGGGCCCGACCGTCCTTGACCGCTATCAGCGGCGGCCGGCAGACCATGTTGTAGTTCGACGCCATGTTGTGGTGGTAGGAGCCGGTGCAGGCCACGGCCAGCAGGTCGCCGGGATGCAGGTCCACCGGTAGCTCGATATCGCGGGCGATCTCGTCGCCCGCCTCGCAGTGCCGGCCGGCGACCGTGACCCGCTGCTTGGGTCCCAGCGAATGCCGGTTGGCCAGAGTGACCGTGTACTGGGCGCCGTACAACGACACCCGCGGGTTGTCGCTCATGCCGCCGTCGACCGCGACGAAGGTGCGCCCACCCGGTTGCGTTTTGACCGAGCACACCCGATACAACGTGACGCCGGCCCGGGCGCTGATGGCGCGACCGGGTTCCACCACGATGGTCGGCCGCGGGAAATGTTCGGCGGCGCAGGCCTCGTCCAGCGCGTCTTCGATGACGACGGCGAGCTCGTCGAGCTCGAGTTCGCGATCACCCGGTACGTAGGGGATCGCGTGGCCGCCGCCGATGTTCAGCTCGGTGAGGATGACGCCGTGCTGGGCGCGGATGTCGGCCATCGCGGCGATCATCCGGTGGATGGCCTCGCCGTACAGGGCCGGGTCGGTGACCTGCGAGCCGATATGGCAGTGCAGCCCGACGAGGTCGAGGATCGGATGCGCCAGCACCCGCTTCACCGCGTCGGCGGCCTGGTCCTCGGCAAGGGTGAACCCGAACTTCTGGTCGCTGATACCGGTGGTGACCGCCCGGTGCCCGTGGATGTCGATGTCCGGGGTCACCCGGATGAGCACCGGCTGGCGCTTGCGAGCGCAGCCCGCCAAGTAGGCGATCTCGATGCAGGAATCCAGCACGATCCGCCCGACCCCGGTACTTACCGCCTCTTGCAACTCGTCGGGCGATTTCGCGTTGCCGTGCATGATGATCCGGGCCGGGTCCACGCCGCCGGCCAAAGCGACGGCCAGCTCGCCGGCCGAGCAGACGTCGACGCCCAGGCCTTCTTCGCGCGCCCAGCGCGCCACTGCCGTGGTCAGCAGGGACTTTCCGGCGTAGACGATCTCGACGCCGCGCAACACCTTGCGGTAGCGACGGGCCCGGTAGCGGAAGTCGGTTTCATCGATGACATAGGTGGGGGTGTGGAACTCGTCGGCGATATCCGAAAGGGGTATGTCGCCGATGCAGAGCCGGCCCTCCTCATCGGAATGTGTAGTGACAGGCCAGATCGCGGGATCCAGCCGTCGGGGCGCCGCCCGACCAATGGAGGGCAGCATGTCAAGCAGTGTCATGACTTCACCGTGCGCCCGGCCAGCGCTCGAGTGGGCGATCCTAACGATCCTTTGACGGCCCCGGGCGCAATATTGACGTCGTTCGGCGCACCTAGAATGGGTGCATCATGACCGCACCGGGGCCTGCTAGCCCAGAAACCCCGATTGCGGGGCTCGTTGAATTGGCGTTGACGGCGCCGACCTTCCAGCAGCTCGTCGAGTCCACCGCTGGCGTACCCGCCGAATTGAGCCTGGTGGGCCCGGCCAGCGCACGGCTGTTCGTGGCCAGTGCGCTGGCACAGCAGGGTTCCTTGTTGGTGGTCACCGCCACCGGACGTGAAGCCGACGACCTCGCCGCCGAACTGCGCGGTGTCTTCGGCAGTGCGGTCGCCGTCTTCCCGTCCTGGGAGACCCTGCCGCACGAGCGGCTCTCGCCCGGCGTTGACACCGTCGGCACCCGTTTGATGGTGCTGCGCCGGCTGGCTTACCCCGACGACACCCGGCTGGGCCCGCCGTTGCGGGTGGTGGTGACCGCAGCGCGTTCGCTGCTGCAGCCCATGGCACCGCGGCTGGGGCACCAGGAACCGGTAACCCTTCGCGTTGGTCAAGACATCGGCTTCGAAGAAGTGATTGCCCGACTGGTCGAGCTGTCGTATACCCGGGTGGACATGGTCGGCCGGCGCGGCGAGTTCGCCGTCCGTGGCGGGATTCTCGACATCTTCGCCCCGACGGCCGAGCATCCGGTGCGCATCGAGTTCTGGGGCGACGAGGTCACCGAGATGCGGATGTTCTCGGTCGCCGATCAGCGCTCCATCGCGGAGATCGAGGTCGAGACGCTCGTCGCGGTCGCCTGCCGGGAATTGCTGCTCACCGACGACGTGCGGGCTCGGGCCGCCGAGTTGGTCGCACAGCATCCTCCCGGCGCGAACGCGATCACCGGCAGTGTCACCGACATGCTGGCCAAGCTGGCCGAGGGCATCCCGGTCGACGGCATGGAGGCACTGCTGCCCGTGCTGCGGCCCGACGACCACGCACTACTGGTCGAACAGCTGGCCGAGGGGACGCCGGTGATGCTGTGCGACCCGGAAAAGGTGCGCACCCGGGCCGCTGACCTGATCAAGACGGGGCGCGAATTCCTCGAGGCGTCCTGGTCGGTCGCCGCGCTGGGCACCGAGGCTCCCATCGACGTCGAGCAGCTGGGCGGGTCAGGATTCGCCGAACTGGACGAGGTGCGGGCCGCGGCGGCCCGGACCGGTCATCCATGGTGGACGTTGAGCCAGCTCAGCGACGAATCGGCGGTCGAGCTGGATATCCGGGCGGCGCCGTCGGCGCGTGGTCATCAGCACGACATCGACGGCATCTTTGCGATGCTGCGCGCGCACGTCTTGACCGGCGGGCACGCCGCGATCGTCGCACCCGGGACCGGGACCGCCCATCGGGTGGTGGAGCGGCTGGCCGAGTCCGACACCCCGGCGGCCATGTTGGAATCCGGCGCCGCTCCCAAGGCGGGCGTTGTCGGGGTGCTCAAGGGTCCGCTGCACGGCGGCCTCGTGATACCCGGTGCCAACCTGGTCGTCATCACCGAAGCGGATCTGACCGGCAGCCGGGCCACCGCAAACGACGGCAAGCGCCTGGCGGCCAAGCGGCGCAACACGGTCGACCCGCTCGCGCTGACGGCCGGTGATCTGGTGGTGCACGATCAGCACGGAATCGGGCGGTTCGTGGAGATGACGGAGCGCACCGTCGGTGGCGCCCGGCGCGAGTATCTGGTGCTCGAGTATGCGTCCGCCAAGCGGGGTGGCGGTTCCGACAAGCTCTATGTCCCAATGGATTCCCTGGATCAGCTGTCCCGGTATGTGGGCGGCCAGGCCCCGTCGCTGAGCCGGCTGGGCGGCAGCGACTGGACCAACACCAAGACCAAGGCGCGCCGCGCGGTGCGTGAGATCGCGGGCGAGCTGGTGTCGCTGTACGCCAAGCGGCAGGCCAGCGCCGGACACGCGTTCGCGCCGGACACGCCCTGGCAGGCCGAGATGGAGGACGCGTTCGGTTTCACCGAGACCGTCGACCAGCTGACCGCGATCACCGAGGTCAAGTCCGACATGGAAAAGCCGATCCCGATGGACAGGGTGATCTGTGGCGACGTCGGCTACGGCAAGACCGAGATCGCGGTGCGGGCGGCGTTCAAAGCGGTGCAGGACGGCAAGCAGGTCGCGGTGCTGGTGCCCACCACGCTGCTGGCCGACCAGCATCTGCAGACGTTCACCGATCGGATGACCGGCTTCCCGGTGACCGTGAAGGGGCTGTCCCGGTTCACCGACCCCGCCGAGTCACGCACCGTGATCGACGGTCTGGCCGACGGGTCGGTGGACATCGTGATCGGCACGCACCGGCTGCTGCAGACCGCGGTGCGCTGGAAGGATTTGGGCCTGGTCGTGGTCGACGAGGAGCAGCGGTTCGGCGTCGAGCACAAGGAACACATCAAGTCGCTGCGCACCCACGTCGATGTGCTGACCATGAGCGCGACTCCGATCCCGCGCACCCTGGAGATGAGCCTGGCCGGAATCCGCGAGATGTCGACGATCCTGACGCCGCCCGAAGAGCGCTACCCGGTGCTGACCTACGTCGGCCCGCAGGAGGAAAAGCAGATCGCCGCCGCGTTACGGCGCGAGCTGCTGCGCGACGGGCAGGCCTTCTACGTGCACAACCGGGTCAGCTCGATCGACGCCACCGCCGCCCGGGTGCGCGAGCTGGTGCCCGAGGCGCGGGTGGTCGTCGCGCACGGGCAGATGCCCGAAGAACGGCTGGAACGCACCGTAGAGGGGTTCTGGAACCGCGACTACGACATCCTGGTGTGCACCACGATCGTGGAGACCGGCCTGGACATCTCCAACGCCAACACCCTGATCGTCGAGCGCGCCGACACCTTCGGGCTGTCCCAGCTGCACCAGCTGCGCGGCCGGGTCGGACGCAGCCGCGAACGCGGTTACGCCTACTTCCTCTATCCGCCGCAGGTGCCGCTGACCGAGACGGCCTACGACCGGTTGGCGACCATCGCGCAGAACAACGAGCTGGGCGCCGGCATGGCGGTCGCGCTGAAGGATCTCGAGATCCGCGGCGCCGGCAATGTGCTGGGTGTCGAGCAGTCCGGGCACGTCGCGGGCGTCGGCTTCGACCTGTATGTGCGGTTGGTGGGCGAGGCCGTGGAGGCGTATCGGGCGGCCGCCGACGGAGAAACCGTCACCTCCCCCGAAGAGCCCAAGGATGTGCGCATCGACCTTCCGGTGGACGCGCACCTGCCGCCGGACTACATCGCCAGTGACCGGCTCCGGCTGGAGGGCTATCGGCGCCTGGCGGCCGCATCCGACGACGCGGCCGTCGACGCCGTCGTGGAGGAGCTCACCGACCGCTACGGGTCGCTGCCCGAACCGGCGCAGCGGCTGGTGGCCGTGGCGCGGTTGCGGTTGCTGTGCCGCGCCTCCGGCATCACCGAAGTATCGGCCCCATCTGCGGCAACGGTACGGCTGTCGCCGATGACGCTGCTAGATTCTGCGCAGGTGCGGCTCAAGCGGATGTATCCAGCCGCCAACTACCGCGCCACGACGTCCACGGTGCAGGTTCCGATTCCGCGAGCCGGCGGCGTGGGCGCGCCGCGGCTCCGCGATGTCGAGTTGGTGCAGATGGTGGCCAACTTGGTGACGGCCCTGCAAGGGAAACCGCAGCAAGAGATTGGTATAACGGGTTCGTCACCTGCAGCGATGACGAGGGAGGAGCGACAAGCGCGATGATCGTCGTCTTGTTCGACCCCCGCCGTCCGTCGCTGGTGCCCGTCGAAGCGATCGAGCACCTCACCGGCGAGATCCAGTACACCGAGGAGATGCCCGTCGCGGTGCCCTGGTCGCTGTCGTCCGCGCGTCCGGTGCATACCGGAGAGGATGCGCCGGTGCTGCTGTCGTCGGACCGCGACCACCCCGCGGTGACCGCCCGGTTGGCCGCGGGAGCCCGGCTGATCTCGGCGCCGGAAACGCCCCGCGGTGAACGACTGGTCGATGCCGTCGCGATGATGGACAAACTGCGTACCGCTGGGCCGTGGGAAAGCGAGCAAACCCACGACTCGCTGCGCAGGTTCCTGCTCGAGGAGACCTACGAACTGTTGGACGCGGTTCGCAGCGGCAATGCCCACCAGCTGTGCGAAGAACTCGGCGACGTGTTGCTGCAGGTGCTTTTCCACGCCCGCATCGCCGAGGAAGCGCGGCAGTTCCCGTTCGACATCGACGACGTCGCCGCCACACTGATGCGAAAGCTGGGCAACCGGGTGCCGGGAGTGCTTGCGGGTCAATCGATTTCACTCGAAGAGCAACTCGCCCAATGGGAAGAGCGCAAAGCGGCCGAGAAGCCGCGTAATTCGGTGATGGATGACGTCCATACCGGCCAGCCGGCGTTAGCGCTGGCGCAGAAGGTGATTCAACGCGCCCACGCTGCCGGACTGCCTGCTGACATGATTCCCGCCGAGATCACCGCGATCTCCGTGCTGACCGACGTCGATGCGGAAAGCCTGCTGCGCACCGCGGTGTTGGAGTTCGTGGACACGGTCCGTGCGGTCGAGAGGTCGATCGCCGCCACTCGCCGCGGGGACAGCGTGCCCGAAGAGTTCGATGTGGCTCGGCTGGGCGTGATCACCGAGGAGGAGTGGCGCAAGCACTGGCCATCCGACGCGGTCGACGATGTCGGGCCGCCGGAGTCCCAAGGTTCCGGCGACACGGCCGCGGTTGGCGAGGCGGGCGAGGCCGAGGTTGACGACGAGGCCGAAGCCGACGACGAGGTCGATGACGAGGCCGAAGCCGGCGATGAGCGCGAGGACGTCGGGACCGCCGGCGATGAGCCCGGCAAGGAGTCCAAGGGGTCCGGTAAAGGCTCGAAACGGGGCCGAGGCCGAGGCTAATGCCGGTTAGATCGCGCGCGGGTTGCCTGTCAGCGATCGCCCTAATGTTTGCCGTTGTACGCTGCGGCGACGGGTAATGTGGCTTGTGAGTTGGCGAATCCCGGTGGTCAGCGTTGTTCGTGCTTTGCTAGCCACGCTAGCCGGCAGCTCATCGATAAAGTAGCTGAAACCGGGCTTGCCGATTCGACGCGACCGGCCACGGCGAAAGGTCATGGGACGATAATCAGTGGGTGACGTTGGTGTAGGGGAAGTTAAGGGGTACGTGGTGTCGCCGAGGCGTTGGTTGCGCGCGGCCGCCGTGATCGGCGCGACCGCGATGCTGATGGCCTCCAGCTGTACCTGGCAGCTCAGCCTCTTCATCCCCGAAGGCGTGCCGCCCCCGTTCGGGGATCCGGTGCCGGCAGTGAACACTCATGCGAGCGGTCGGCCCGCGGACCAGTTGCGGGACTGGGCGTTGCAGCGCTCCGCGATCTTGGAGATTCCGGTGATTGCTCTGGAGGCCTACGCGTATGCCGCCCGGGTCGCCGAGGTCGAAAACCCGAAGTGCCATATCGCGTGGACCACGCTGGCGGGCATCGGGCAGGTCGAGAGCCATCACGGCACCTACCGGGGCGCGACGCTGTCGCCGAACGGGGATGTGAGTCCGCCGATCCGAGGGGTTCGGCTGGACGGCTCTGGGGGCAACCTGCGCATTGTCGACGCCGAAGAGAACATGACAGACAGCGAGCCGGCACTGGCCCGCGCGATGGGGCCCATGCAGTTCATTCCGGAGACATGGCGGTTGTACGGGGTGGACGCCCACAACGACGGCCGCGTCAGCCCGGACAACATCGACGACGCAGCGCTTGCGGCGGCCGGTTATTTGTGTTGGCGCGGAAAGGATCTCGGGACACCCCGGGGATGGATAACCGCGCTACGGGCCTACAACAACTCGAGTGTCTACGCGCGGGCCGTCCGAGACTGGGCGACCGCTTACGCGGCGGGTCACCCGCTGTAGAAGGATGAATCGCTGACCCAGGCTTTAGGCTAAAGGCGGCCCGGGGCCGGCATCAGCTACCACGCAAGGAGATCCTAGTGCCGATTATCGAGCAGGTCGGGGCCCGCGAGATTCTCGATTCCCGAGGTAACCCGACCGTCGAGGTCGAGATAGCCCTGATCGACGGAACCTTTGCCCGCGCCGCGGTGCCGTCCGGCGCGTCGACGGGTGAGCACGAGGCCGTCGAGCTCCGCGACGGCGGCAAGCGCTACGGCGGCAAGGGCGTACAAAAAGCGGTGCAAGCCGTGCTCGACGAGATCGGCCCGGCCGTGATCGGACTCAACGCCGACGATCAGCGGTTGGTCGACCAGGCGCTCGTGGACCTCGACGGCACTCCCGACAAGTCGCGGCTGGGCGGCAACGCGATCCTGGGCGTATCGCTGGCCGTCGCCAAGGCGGCGGCCGATTCCGCCCAGTTGCCGCTGTTCCGCTATCTCGGCGGGCCGAACGCGCACATCCTGCCCGTGCCGATGCTGAACATCCTCAACGGCGGCGCCCACGCCGACACCGCTGTCGACATCCAGGAGTTCATGGTGGCGCCGATCGGCGCACCGAGCTTCGTCGAGGCGCTGCGCTGGGGTGCCGAGGTGTACCACTCGCTGAAGTCGGTGCTCAAGAAGCAGGGCCTGTCCACCGGCCTGGGCGACGAGGGCGGCTTCGCCCCCGACGTGGCCGGAACCACCGCGGCGCTGGACCTGATCGGCTCGGCCATCGAGTCGGCGGGTTTCACGCTGGGCACCGACGTGGCCCTGGCCCTCGACGCGGCAGCCACCGAGTTCTACACCGACGGCACCGGGTACATCTTCGAGGGCGCGACCCGGACCGCCGAGCAGATGACGGAGTTCTACGCCAAACTGCTCGACGCCTACCCGCTGGTGTCCATCGAAGACCCGCTGTCCGAAGACGATTGGCAGGGCTGGGCGGACCTGACATCGGCGATCGGTGATCGGGTGCAAATCGTGGGCGACGACATCTTCGTCACCAATCCCGAGCGGCTCGAGGAGGGCATCGAAAAGGGTGTCGCCAACGCGCTGCTGGTCAAGGTGAACCAAATCGGCACGCTGACCGAGACACTCGACGCCGTCGCCCTGGCTCACCACAGCGGATACCGCACGATGATGAGTCACCGCAGCGGCGAGACCGAAGACACCACGATCGCCGACCTGGCGGTGGCCGTCGGCAGCGGGCAGATCAAGACGGGCGCGCCCGCACGCGGCGAGCGGGTTGCTAAATACAATCAGCTGCTGCGCATCGAGGAAGCGCTTGGCGACGCCGCCCGCTACGCCGGCGATCTGGCATTTCCGCGCTTCGCACTGGACGTGAAATAGTTTGACAGCCAACGGGAAACGCGGCTAGATCTCCGATGCCCGACGCGAAACGGCCAGACCCGAAGCGCCGCTCCCCGGCATCGCGCCCGGGGAAAGCCGGTGATTCGGTTCGGCGCGGTCGCGCTGCCAAACCGTCGTCCAAGCCGTCGTCGCGCCAGTCGAAGCTGGCGCAGAGCGCCTCGGCTGCTCGGACGACGGCCGAGCACATCGTCGAGCCGATCAAGAGGCAGATCGCCGAGTCCGTCGAGCAACGATCCGATCAACGGCTGGGATTCACCGCCCGGCGCGCCGCAGTCCTGGCCGCGGTGGTCTGCGTGCTGACTTTGACGATCGCGGGCCCGGTGCGCACCTATTTCGCGCAGCGCACCGAGATGTCCCAATTGACCGCCAGTGAAGCCGCGCTGCGCCGTCAGATCGCCGACCTCGAGCAGAAGAAGGTCAAGCTCGGTGACCCGGCCTACATTGCGGCGCAGGCCCGCGAGCGCCTGGGGTTTGTGATGCCCGGGGACACGCCCTTCCAAGTCCAGCTTCCGGCGGCCGCGGCGGTGTCCCCGCAGCCGGGAGGCGAGACGGCCAAGCCGGCCAGCAGCGCCCCCTGGTACTCCTCGCTGTGGCACACCATCGCCGACGCCCCGCACCTGCCACCGGCCGCCCCGGCTGAACCTGGACAGCCAGTGCCCGCGCCGCCGGAATCACCGAAGCCCGCGACTCCCGGTGGTTGATCGTGCCGACCTCGACGCGGTGGCACGCCAGCTTGGACGCGAGCCGCGCGGTGTGCTGGAGATCGCCTACCGGTGCCCCAACGGTGAGCCCGGCGTGGTGAAGACCGCGCCGAAACTTCCTGATGGCACACCGTTTCCGACGTTGTATTACCTGACGCATCCAGCGCTCACCGCGGCTGCGAGCAGGCTGGAGACGACGGGACTGATGCGGGATATGACCGAGCGACTGCGCACCGACAGCGAATTGGCGGTTGCCTACCGGCGCGCCCACGAGTCGTATTTGGCCGAGCGTGACGCGATCGAGCCGCTCGGGACCACCTTCTCGGGCGGAGGTATGCCGGAGCGGGTCAAGTGCCTGCACGTGCTGATCGCGCATTCGCTGGCCCAGGGGCCCGGGGTTAATCCGTTGGGCGACGAGGCGTTAGCGTTGCTTGCCGCCGAGCCGGGCATGGCCGCAGTGTTGGATGGTGAGTTGTGGCGTTGAGGGCGGCCG
Source organism: Mycobacterium sp. Dal123C01 (assembly GCF_052566995.1). Lineage (NCBI taxonomy): Bacteria > Bacillati > Actinomycetota > Actinomycetes > Mycobacteriales > Mycobacteriaceae > Mycobacterium > Mycobacterium sp. Dal123C01. Next base: position 2,462,230 of record NZ_CP199580.1, read on the forward strand.
GTGTCGACTGCGGCACCAACTCGATTCGGTTGCTGATCGCCGACGTATCGGACTGGCGGCTTCGCGACGTGCATCGCGAGACCCGGATTGTGCGATTGGGCCAGGGCGTCGACGCCACCGGTCAGTTCGCGCCGGAGGCGATCGAGCGGACCAGGGCCGCGCTGGTCGACTATGCGGACCTGATGAGAGCCCATGGCGTCGAGCGGGTTCGGATGGTTGCTACGTCGGCCGCCCGCGATGTCACCAATCGCGATGTCTTCTTTGCGATGACGGCCGACGTGCTGGGCAGTGTGCTTCCCGGCGCGGTCGCGGAGGTGATCACCGGAGCCGAAGAGGCCGAGCTGTCGTTCCGCGGCGCCGTCGGCGAATTAGACAGTGCTCGTGGGCCTTTCGTCGTCGTCGACCTGGGTGGCGGCTCAACCGAGATCGTGCTCGGCGCAGGCGAGGTGGAGGCGAGCTACTCGGCGGACATCGGCTGCGTCCGGTTGACCGAGCGCTGCCTGCACTCCGACCCGCCGACACCGCAGGAAGTCGACGCGGCACGTCAGATGGTGCGCGATCGGCTCGAGCCCGCACTGCGGGCCGTGCCCGTCGAGCAGGCTCGGACTTGGGTCGGACTGGCCGGCACGATGACCACGCTTTCGGCGTTGGCGCACGATATGACGACGTATGACGCTGCGGCCATTCATCTTTCGCGGGTCGCCGGCGATGACCTGCTGGCGGTGTGCGAGCGCCTGATCGGCATGACGCGATCCCAGCGTGCGGGACTGCCGCCGATGCACGAGGGCCGGGCCGACGTGATCGGGGGCGGCGCGATCGTGGTCGAGGAGTTGACGCGCGAACTGCGCGCCCGGGCGGGTATCGACGAGCTGACGGTCAGCGAGCACGACATCCTGGACGGCATCGCGCTGTCGATTTGCCAGTAGCCGGTTGCTTAGGCCTCGAAGCGGTAGCCGTTTTCGAATGTGCGCTGCGGGCTTCCGGTGTGCGGTGAAGGCGGTGTTTTCGCGAAATCCCCGCCCTGGACGCACACTCGACGCCCTGGATGCACGCTCAGGCCTCGAAGCGGTAGCCCATACCCGATTCGGTCAGCAGGTGCTTGGGATGTGACGGGTCGTCTTCGAGCTTGCGCCGCAGCTGTGCGAGATACACACGCAGATAATGGGTTTCGGTGGCATACGCCGGACCCCACACCTCTTTGAGCAGTTCCTCGCGGCCGACCAGCTTGCCGCGATTGCGGACCAGCACCTCGAGCATGCCCCATTCGGTCGGGGTGAGGTGCACCTCGGTGCCGTTCTTGGTGACCTTCTTGGCGGCCAGGTCGACGGTGAAAGCATCGGTTTCGATCACCGGCTCGTCCGTTTCGGAGGCCGCGGCATTGCGGCGGACCGCGGCCCGCAGCCGAGCCAGGAACTCGTCCATGCCAAATGGTTTCGTGACGTAGTCGTCGGCCCCGGCGTCCAGCGCCTCGACCTTGTCGGAGGAGTCCGTGCGTGCCGACAACACGATCACCGGCGCCGTCAACCAGCCGCGCAGACCACCGAGCACCTCGATGCCCGAAATGTCGGGCAGGCCGAGATCGAGGACCACCACATCGGGTTTGTGTTCGGCGGCGGCGCGCAGGGCGCCGGCCCCGGTCGCCGCGGTGACGACCTCGTAACCGCGCACCGAGAGATTGATGCGCAGCGCGCGCAGGATGTGCGGCTCGTCATCGATCACCAATACCCGGGTCATCGGACACCAATCAGTTGCGGCGGTGCGGCCAAGTCTACGACGACGGTGAGTCCACCCCCCGGCGTATCGCCGGCCTGGATAGTCCCCCCCATGGCTTCGACGAAGCCGCGCGCAACCGACATCCCCAGTCCCACACCGGTGGTGTTGTCGTGATCGCCCAGCCGCTGGAAGGGTTCGAAGAGCTGATCCTCCCCGCCGTGGGGGATTCCCGGGCCTTCGTCGATGACGTTGATCAGGGTGCGATCGCCAACCCGCCCCGCGTTGACCCTGACCACACAGTTGGGCGCGTAACGCAGCGCATTGTCGATCAGGTTGGCAAAAACCCGTTCGAGGAGCCCGGCGTCGGCCATCGCCACGGCGTCACTCACGTCGACCTTGACCCGGTCGATCGCTGATCGGTAGAAACCGGTGGCGCCCTTGCCGATACTGACCAGCGCGCGTTGCACCGTTTCCTCCAGATACACCCGGCGCAGATCCGGGCGGACAACGCCGGCGGCCAGCCGCGAGGAATCGAGCAGATTTCCGACCAGCGCGGTCAGCTGGTCGATCGACTCTTCAATGGTGGCCAGCAATTCCGCGGTGTCCTCAGCGGAAAAAGCGACGTCCTCGGCACGCAAGCTGGACACCGCCACCTTGGCCGCGGCCAGTGGCGTGCGCAGGTCGTGGCTGACCGCCGAGAGCAATGAGCGCCGTAGGTCGTCGGCCCGCACGATCGCCTCGGCCCGGCTGGCCTCTTCGGCCAGCTCGCCCTGTCTGATCAGACCCGCGGCTTGCCTGGCTACCGCGCCCAGCACCCGGCGATCGCGGGCGGAGAGCTTCTTGCCCGCCATCAGCATCCAGAATTCGTCGTCACCGACCTCGATCGCGGTGTCCGCGGAATCAACGGTCACACAGGGATCATTGCCCACACAGGCGACGATGTAGCTCTTCTTGCCATTGGTGCGGTCTTCGTCGCTCGGCTCGCGCAAGATGCTGACCGCGCGCTGTGCGTAGGTCTCGCGCACGCGTTCGAGCAGCGCCTCCAGATCGGCGCCGCGCAACACCGAACCCGCGAACAGGGTCAACAGTTCGGCCTCTTGGGAGGCCAGTCGGGCTTCGCGGGCTCGTTTGGCTGCGCCGTCGACCAGAACCGCGACTGCGACTGCTATCAGCAGCAGCACCAACTCGGTGATGGCGCTGTTGGGTTCGGCGATGGTGAAGCTGTGCCGCGGAGCTATCAGGAAATAGTTCAGCAGCAGCCCGGACAGCACCGCCGAAAGAGCCGCCGGGGCAACGCCTCCCAGTAAGCCGACCAGCAAGACCCCGACGAAGAACAGTGCGCTCTCACCGCCGGTGTCCAGATAGGCGTCCAGCATCGTCACTGTGATGGTGCAGATCACCGACGGGATGATGAAGGCTGCCAGCCAGGACGCAACGCGTCGCTCGCGGGGCACGAGCGACGCGAGGTGAAAACCGCGTTTGGATTCGTCGTGGGTGACGATGTGCACGTCGATCTTGCCGGACCGCTGCACGATGGCCGGCCCGATGCCCTCCTCGAATACCCGCGCCCAGCGGGACCGTCGTGAACTGCCGATCACCAGCTGGGTGGCGTTGATCTCGCGGGCGAAATCCAGTAGCGCAGCTGGTATGTCGTCACCGACCACGGTGTGCACGGAAGCGTCCAGGCTGCTCGCCAACTCACGAATCTTGCTCATCCGGGGCTCCGAGAGGCCGGCCAGCCCGTCGCCGCGTATCACGTGTACCACCATCAGCTCGGCGCTGGACTTCGATGCGATCCGGGATGCCCGCCGTACCAACGTCTCCGATTCCGGGCCGCCGGTGACCGCCACCACGACTCGCTCGCGCGCTTCCCACATGTCGGTGATCTTGTTGTCCGCGCGGTACTTGGCCAGCGCCGTATCCACCTGGTCGGCGAGCCACAGCAGCGCTAATTCCCTTAGTGCGGTGAGGTTTCCGCGGCGGAAGTAGTTGGACAGCGCCGCGTCGATTCGTTCCGAAGTGTAGACATTGCCGTGGGATAGCCTGCGGCGCAGCGCCTCCGGCGTGATGTCAATGAGTTCGACCTGCGCAGCCTCGCGCACGATGGAATCCGGCATCGTCTCCTTCTGTTCGATGCCGGTGATCTGGGCGACGACGTCGTTGAGGCTTTCCAGGTGCTGGATGTTGACCGTGGAGATCACGCTGATCCCGGCGTCCAGCAGCTCCTCGACGTCCTGCCATCGCTTTTGGTTCTTGCTTCCCGGCGTATTGGTGTGGGCGAGTTCGTCGACCAGGACCACCTGCGGATGCCGTTCCAGCACGGCCGGCACGTCGAGTTCGGGAAAGCTGCCGCCGCGGTATTCGAGGTAACGGGGCGGGATGATCTCGATGCCGTCGAGCATCTCCGCGGTTTTCCGGCGGCCATGGGTCTCGACCACGGCGGCCACCAAGTCGGTGCCGCGTTCCAAGCGCCGGTGTGCTTCTCCAAGCATCGCGTACGTCTTGCCGACACCCGGAGCCGCACCGAGGTAGATGCGTAGCTCCCCGCGCTTCGGATGGTGGTCAGTGACGGTCACGTCAACCATCATCCCCCCGCGACGCTAGCTTGTGACCGGATACCGGTGGTCGAGCTCGGTGTTGAGTTGCAGGACATTCACTGTCGGCTCACCGAAGAACCCCAGGGCACGACCGGCAACGTAGTGCGCGAGGACCGCACGTATCTGATCCGGGCTGACATGCCGGGCCTTGGCCACCCGACCGATCTGAATGTCGGCGTAGGCCGGTGAGATGTCCGGATCCAAGCCGCTGCCGCTGGCAGTGACCGCGTCGGCGGGCACCTGCGGGTCGTTCGGGGCGCCGCCGCGAATGGGCACGATCTGGCCGTTCGAATAGTCGTCACCGAACGTGGCGCACTCGACCCGAACGCCTTCGTAGAAGTTCAGGAAGGGCTGTTTCGTCGTCGCGCACGGTTCGTTGACGCTGACGACCCTGGTCGGGTGGACGACGTAGCCGCGCGAATCGCGGGGGCCGATCACCGACAGCACCGCCCCGACACCGCCGCCGGTGCAGAACGGGCGTGCGCCGTCGACACCTTCGAGCCGTCCGATCGATGTACTGCGCGTACACACCTGCGTCAGCAGGCTCGGCTTGAACCCGGCATCGGACGCACTGGCGCCGGAGGCAAGCTTGGCCGGGTCACCGGGTGTGTCGACAACGCTTTCGGGCCCAAGGTTGCTGCCACCGCTGGACGTCGGGTCATATCCGTTGCTGCCCGCGGCCGACGGCCGGCTCTGAAAGTACTTCGGCAGCGGGTTGCCGGACGAGTCGGTGAACGACTGCCCAATGATCCTGCTGCCGACGGGTTTGCCGCCCGCGGTGAGGATCGAACCCTCCGCCTTGTCGTGCAGCCCGGGAATCAACGCCACCAGCCAAATGAGCAGCGGGTAGCCCAAACCCAGGATCACGGTGAAGACGAGCAGCGCGCGTAGCGCGGCCCAGTGTTGGCGAACCGTGTTAGCGATGTTCATGTCAGGCCATCCCAGGAAGAAGTTGAACCAGCAAGTCGATGAGCTTGATCCCGACGAACGGGGCAACGATGCCGCCCAATCCATAGATATAGAGGTTGCGGCTGAGCAGTTTCGATGCCCGGCTCGGCGTATACCGAACGCCGCGCAGCGCCAGCGGAATCAGGGCGACGATGACGATCGCGTTGAAGATGACCGCCGACAGGATCGCGGATTGTGGGCTGTGCAGCCGCATCACGTTGATCAGGTCCAGGCCCGGGAAGATTGCCACGAACATCGCCGGGATGATCGCGAAATATTTGGCGATGTCGTTGGCGATCGAGAACGTGGTTAACGCTCCACGAGTGATCAGCAGTTGCTTGCCGATCTCCACGATCTCGATGAGCTTGGTGGGATCGGAGTCCAGATCCACCATGTTGCCGGCCTCTTTGGCCGCCGACGTGCCGGTGTTCATCGCGACTCCGACGTCGGCCTGTGCCAGTGCCGGTGCGTCGTTGGTACCGTCACCGGTCATCGCCACCAGGCGTCCGCCCTGCTGCTCCTTTTTGATCAGCATCATCTTGTCTTCCGGCGTGGCCTCGGCGAGGAAGTCGTCGACCCCGGCCTCATCGGCGATTGCCTTGGCGGTCAACGGATTATCGCCGGTGATCATCACCGTCCGGATACCCATCACGCGCATCGCGTCGAATCGCTCGCGCATGCCCTGCTTCACCACGTCCTTGAGGTGGATGACGCCGAGCACCTCGGCCGTGTCGCCGTTGATCTGTCCGACAACCAACGGCGTTCCACCGGCTGCCGAGATGCCGTCGACGATCTCGCCGAGTTCGACCGGGACGTTGCCGCCGTGACCGCGGACCCAATCGGCTACCGAGCTGGCCGCGCCCTTGCGCAGCTGTCGTCCGTCGAGGTCGACTCCCGACATCCGGGTCGTCGCAGTAAATTCCACCCAGCTAGCGTTCGCCAGCTCGCCAGGATGCCGCGCGCGCAGCCCGTAGCCCTCTTTGGCGTAGACGACGATCGAACGGCCCTCGGGAGTCTCGTCGGCGAGACTGGACAGCTGGGCGGCGTCCGCCAGGTCCGCGTTTGTCACCCCGGTCACCGGAATGAACTCCGACGCTTGACGATTCCCGAGCGTGATGGTGCCGGTCTTGTCCAGCAGCAGGGTGTTGACGTCACCGGCCGCTTCGACCGCGCGGCCCGACATGGCCAGCACATTGCGTTGCACCAGCCGGTCCATGCCGGCGATACCGATCGCGGACAGCAGCGCGCCGATCGTGGTCGGAATCAGGCAGACCAGCAGTGCCACCAGGACGATGCCGCTGATGCCGTCGGAGCTCAGTGCCGAGGTGTCGGGCACACCGGGGTTGTTGACCTTGGAGAAAATCGCGAGCGGCTGCAGCGTCGCCACCGCGAATACGAAGATAAGGGTCAGTGCTGCTAGCAGAATGTTGAGCGCGATCTCGTTGGGCGTTTTCTGCCGGTTTGCGCCCTCGACGAGTGCGATCATCCGGTCCACGAAGCTCTCGCCGGGCTTCTGGGTGATCTTGACCACGATGCGGTCCGAGAGCACGGTAGTCCCGCCGGTCACCGCAGAGCGGTCACCGCCGGATTCGCGGATCACTGGCGCGGATTCACCGGTAATGGCCGATTCATCAACCGAGGCAATGCCTTCCACGACATCCCCATCGCCAGGGATGACTTCACCGGCGGTGACCACCACGAAGTCGCCCTGCTGCAGTAAGGGCGCCGCGACCTCTTCTTCGGGGGTGTCCGAAGAAGAGCCGGGTGACCAACTCTTGAGGCGGCGTGCAACGGTGTCGGCCTTGGATTTGCGCAGCGCGTCGGCCTGTGCCTTTCCGCGTCCTTCGGCGACGGCTTCGGCGAGGTTGGCGAAAAGCACTGTCAGCCAGAGCCAGAACACGGTGAGCCAGCTGAACCAGCTATTGTCGCCGAACGCAAGCACCGTCGACCAGACGGCGCCGATCTCGACGATGAACATCACCGGGTTGCGCCATAGGGTGCGTGGATCGAGCTTGCGCAATGCGTCCGGCAGTGCCTTCAGCAGCAGCGCGGGGTCGAGCAGCCCGCCTTGCATCTTTTCGCCGGGTGCGTGGGCGGTACGCCGTTGTGTTGCGGAATCAATTGTGGTCGTCACGGTTTCAGTGAATCCCTTCAGCGAGCGGCCCGAGCGCCAGCGCGGGCAGGAAGGTGAGGGCAACCAGAATGACCGTCACACCTACCACCAGGCCTACGAATTGAGGTTTATGCGTGGGCAGGGTGCCACTCGACTCGGGTGTCATGCCCTGACGCGCCAGCGAACCGGCCAGCGCGAGAACCAGCATCATCGGCAGGAATCGACCGAAGACCATCGCTAGTCCCAAAGCGGTGTTCCACCAAACGGTGTTAGCCGACAGACCGCCGAAGGCGGAACCGTTGTTGTTGGCGGCTGAGGTGAATGCATACAGCACCTCGGACAGGCCGTGCGGCCCGGTGTTCGCCATACCGGCGCGCTCACCCGGCAGCGCCATCGCGATGGCCGTGCCGAGCAGCACGATGAGCGGGGTGATCAGGAAATACCCTGAGGCTAGCTTCATCTCGCGCGGATTGATCTTCTTGCCGAGGTATTCCGGTGTCCGGCCGACCATCAAGCCGGCCACGAACACCGTGATGACGGCAAGGATCAGGATGCCGTACAGACCCGAGCCGGTACCGCCGGGTGCGACCTCACCCATTTGCATGTTGAACATCGTCATCATGCCGCCCAGGCTGCTGTACGAGTCGTGCGTGGAATCGACTGCGCCGGTTGAGGTCAGCGTGGTCGCGTCGGCGAAGACCGCAGAGTCGGCGACGCCGAAGCGCTGTTCGACCCCTTCCATTGTCGCGCCCGTCGCAGTCGGGACGGTGCCGTGGTGCTGCAACTGGAACAGCATCATGAAACTGACGCTGAGGATGGACAGGACGCTGACGATCGCGGCAATCGCGTAGCCCTGCTTCTTGCTGTTCACCATGCGGCCGAAGGTGCGGGGCAGCGAGAAGCCGATGACGAGTAGCAGGAAGATCTCAATCCAGTTGGTCCACGCGGTCCCGTTCTCGAAGGGATGGGCCGAGTTGGCGTTGTAGAAGCCACCGCCGTTGGTGCCCAACAACTTGATCGCCTCTTGGCTGGCGACCGGACCACCGGGGATGGTCTGCTGGGTGCCGGCCAGCGTGGTGACGACTTGGTCGTAGAGGTGGAAGTTCTGGATGACGCCGCCGGCGACGAGGACCAGCGCGCCGATGATCGAGATCGGCAGCAGGATGCGCAATGTGCCCCGCGTCAGATCCACCCAGAAGTTGCCCAATTCATTGGTGCGGTGGCGGGCGAAGCCGCGGACCAGCGCGACCGCAACGGCCATGCCGACCGCGGCGGAGACGAAGTTCTGTACCGACAGACCCGCCATCTGAACCAGGTGGCCCATGGTCGATTCGCCGGCATAGGCCTGCCAGTTGGTGTTGGTGACGAAGCTGATCGCGGTATTCCACGCCAGCGCCGGCGTCATCGGCGTTGCCGGATTTGCAAGGTGCAGAGGCAATTTGGACTGCACGAGCTGCAAGACGAACAGGAACACGACGCTGACCGCCGAAAAGGCCAGCACGCTACGGGCATACGTCTTCCACGTCTGCTCCGAGTCTGGGTTGGCGCCGATCAAACGGTAGACGAATTTCTCAGTGCGCGAATGCTTTTCGGCGCTGTAGACCCGGTACATGTAATCGCCCAGCGGCACATGGACCACCGCCAGCGCAAGAATGAGTAGCGCGAGGAACACCACACCCGCCGCGGTGCCGCTCACTAGAACCGCTCCGGAAACATCAAGGCGGCCCCCAGCAACAGTGCAATCAGGACGGACAGAATGAGGCCCACCGTGTTGGCGGTGCTCACGATCCCAGCCTCAGCGTTAAGCCGAGTGCGGCGAACACTGCCACAGTCAGCAGGAGGTAAATCACCACAGACATTTTTGTCTCTCGTTCGATGATCGATTTATGCCTGATCGTTCTCGGGCAACGGTAACCTGACCTCGGGTGAGGAGGATATGTTCGAGGCTAAGCTCGGCTGCCACCCAAAGCCTTCGCCCTTAACGCTTTCTTTACGTATTGACCGCCACTTTTGCGGTCTTCCTGACCTTTGCCGGGCCGCTAGCCGGAGTTCGGACTGTCGATCATCGGTAGTCGCACCCGAAAGACCGTTCGGCCGTTCGCGGATTCGGCGCTGACCGAGCCGTGGTGTGCCTTGACGATCGAACTGACGATGGCCAGGCCCAGTCCGATGCCCGACCCGTCGGACCGGGAGGTGCTCGCGCGGACGAATCGCTCGAACAACCGGGGGAGCAGATCCGCGTCGATGCCGGGTCCATCATCGGCAACGGTCAGTTCGGCATGGGGCGCATCGGGATCGCTGCGGTGACAGGCGATTGCGGTGGTGACCGTGACGCCGGGCGGCGTGTGCAACCGGGCATTGCTGTGCAGGTTGCTGACCAGCTGATGCAGCCGGGCATGATCCCCACGGACCCAGACCGCTTCGTCGGGCAGCACTTTGACCCAATGGTGTGTCGGCGCCGCCGCCGCGGCGTCGTTCACCGCGTTGATGACCAGTTCGGCCAGGTCGACGTCTTCGCTCTGCAGGTCCTCACCCTCACCCAGGCGCGAGAGCAGTAGCAGTTCCTCGACGAGCAAGGCCATCCTGCGTGCTTCCGATTCGATGCGGGCCAGTGCGTACTCGGTCGTCGGCGGTAACGCCGAACTGTCCTGGCGGGTCAGCTCGGCGTAGCCCTGAATCGCCGCCAGCGGGGTCCTCAACTCGTGGCTGGCGTCGGTGAGGAATTGCCGCATGCGCATGTCGGAATCGACCCGATGTGCCAGCGCGCTATCCACGTTGTCCAGTAACCGGTTCAGCGTGTGTCCGACGATCCCGACCTCGTTGTCCGGGTCGGTGTCTTCCTCGCGGACCCGGACGCTGATCCGGTGGTCGTCGCCGGTCAGCGGCATCGCCGCGACTTCCGCGGCGGTCGCGGCGACCCGGCGCAGCGGGCGAAGTGTGTAGCCGACCACCCACACGGTGAGCGCCGCGGTGATCATCAGAGCGGCCGCGACCAGCAGGCTGGTGGTGATGTATTTGCGGGCCATGATCTGGTCGGCCAGCTTCACCGACATCCCGACGATCAGGAGGTCTGATCCGTCGGCGCGGCTGTCGACGCGGTAGGCGCCGAGGCTGCCGAGCCGTACCGTGCGGGGCGGCGCGTCAGCCCAGCCCTGCGCTTCGATGGCGCGAATGACGTCGGGCGGCGCGGGTTTTGGTTGGTCCTCGGAGAACACCGCGGAGCCGATGACGACGCCGTTGTGCACAACGGCGATCAGGTTGCCCGGCGTTTGCCCGGTGAACTCGAGCATCGCCTCTGCTATCGGCGGAGTGCGGCGGTGCGCCGAGGTGTGCTCGCCGTTTTGGTATCGCATGTACGAGTTGTGCAATGCATCAAGGGATTCGGCGACATCGGCGTCGCTGAGCGCGGTGACGTAGCCGCGCAGGCTGAGTACCGAGACCACACCTACGGACACCAATACCACTGTGACGACGGCCAATACGCCGATCAGCAATTGACGGCGTAGCGACCGGGGCAACCAGAAAGGGGTGTTGCGCTCGCCTGTCATTCCGATGGTCGCAGCATGTACCCAACACCGCGGACGGTATGGATCATCGGCTCCCGGCCGGAGTCGATCTTTTTTCTCAGATAGGAGATGTACAGGTCGACGATGCTGGTGCGCCCGGCGAAGTCGTAGTTCCAGACCCGGTCAAGGATCTCGGTCCGGCTCAGTGCGCGGCGCGGATTACGCATCAGGAAGCGCAGCAATTCGAACTCGGTCGACGACAGCGATACCGGCGCGCCTTCGCGGGAGACTTCGCGACTGGCGGTGTCGAGTCGAAGATCGCCGACCTTGAGCGCCTCGGCGGCCGGTGGAGACAGCTGACTGGAGCGGCGTAGCAACCCGCGAAGTCGCGCGACCAGTTCCTCGAGGCTGAACGGCTTGGTCATGTAGTCATCGGCACCGGCGGTGAGACCGGTGACCCGGTCCATCACCGAATCGCGGGCGGTGAGGAACAACGTTGGCGTGTAGACGTCGGATTCGCGGATCCGCTGCAGAATGCGCAGGCCATCCATGTCGGGAAGCATGATGTCCAGGACCAGCACGTCGGGGGTCGCCCGCTCGAATTTGGCCAGCGCTTCGCGTCCGTTGTGGGCGATCTCCACCGCCCAGCCCTCATAGTGCAGCGCCATCTTGACCAGGTTGGTCAGCGCCGGCTCATCGTCCACCAGCAGAACCCGGATCGGCGATCCGTCGGCACGATAGATCCTGGGCAGCTGCCCAAGAATGGCTTGGCGCGGTCGCTGGCTTCCTGCGTATCCCGACATTGCGGTCATGTTCTTGAAGTCTCGCAAAGCACACATGCACTTGTCACGGGGTTCATAGAGTTCTCAAATGTGGCACCGGCCCGGATCACGCGCGCGGCCGTTGGTTCAAGTCACCAAGCGTGCGTCTGACTCATCACCGACTCGTGCCGCACAAACAACGAGGCCGCACACCAATCGGTGTGCGGCCTCGGTTGAAGCTAGGGGTGTCAGGCCCAGCTGGACCCAACGGCGCTGTCCGTGCTGGCCATGTTGTTGCCGGCACTTTGCACCTTCTGCCCGTGCTGGTTGGCCTGCTCGTAGATCACCTGGAAGTTCCGACCCAACTGGGTGATGAACTCCTGGCAAGCCACCGAACCGGCGCCGCCCCAAAAGTCACCGGCAGCAAGCACATCGCGGACGATGGCCTGGTGCTCGGACTCCAGCGAAGCGGCCTGCGCGCGGATCAGCGCACCGTGGGCGTCAACATCTCCGAACTGGTAATTAATGCTCATTGTATAAGTCCTCCTGAGTTGAAAGTGTTGGGGAGAAGCAGTTTTGGCGGTTAGTGGCTGAGGATCTGCTGCGACGCCTGCTCTTGCGTCTCGTAGTTGTTGGCGTCACGGACCAAACCGTCGCGCACGCTGTGCAGCATGTTGACAATGTTGGTGAACGCCTGGTTCATCTGACCCATGGTGTCGTACGAGGTGGCCTGGGCCTGACCGCTCCAGCCAGCCCCGGCGATGTTCATCGAGGACGACCACATCTTGCGAGCCTCGTCCGACACCGTCTGGGCGTGCATCTCAAAGCGGCCCGCCATCGACCGCATTGCGTGCGGGTCAGTCATAAAACGTGTTGCCATGTTGTCTTTCTCCTTTTTCCGGTGATGCCTTCAGATCGTGGAAGTCTTTGCAATTGGTATCAGTGCGGCGGTAGCCGCGCAGCGGATAGATTACGGCTCAGCGGTGAACTGCCAGCCTCGAACGCGTTACATGTGGCCCCTTTTTTCGCGCCTCACACCACGACCTGTTTGGGCATGACGATCGGCTTGAAGCCGTACCGCGGCCCCGAACCGAAGGAGCCGGCGCCCTTGGCGCCTCCCACCATTCCCGGCATACCGGGCGCACCCATGGCCGTCCCGGTTTCCTCGGTGGCGACGGTCCAGCCCGAGCCCTCGAGCGGAGCGGTGGCCGCAGCCAACTCTGCTTGCACCGGCGCGGCCGAGGACCACGTGGCCGGTACCGAGAGTTTCCCGACGGTGGTCGCCTGGCCCAGACTGCCCGTCGCCCCGCCGCCGTAGCCCATACCTGCCATCGGCGTCACCGATCGCACCACGGTCCCTTCCACCACGCCGGCCGAGCCGGCTTCGGGTACCACGTCGCTGACCGCGGCTGCCGGCACCGCGGCGCCGGCCAGCGTGTGGCCCAGCGATACGCCGGTGGTGATGCCGTTCGTGACGAACCACGCCGCGGTGTTGACCGCACCGTTGATGCCATTCAAGACCGCCGGGGTGCCGAGGAAGCCGTCGATCGACTGCAGCAGGCCCGTGCTCTGGAACGGCAAGGCTGCTGCTGCGAGGGACGTAATCGGATCCGCAAAGGGCGTTACGGCGTCGGCGGCTGCGAACGATTGCGCACCCGGGTCGATGGTCGTCGCCAGCGGCGTCACCGGGGTGAGGGCGCTCGCCGCCGTCGAGGCGGCCGAGTAGGTGGCCATCATGGTCGCATCCTGGACCCACATTGCGGCGTACTGGGCATCGAGTGCCGCGATCGCGGGTGTGTTCTGGCCGAGCACGTTGGTTGCGACGAGCGCCGCCTCCGTTGACCTGTTGATCGCGATCACCGGAGGGGGCACCGTCGCTGCGAACGCCGCCTCGTAAGCCGCCGCCGACGCCGTGGCCTGGGCGCTCGCCTGCTCGAGTGTCGTTGCCGTCTCGGTCAGGTAGCTCACGATGGGCTGGGCCGCGGTTGCCGCCGCTGCCGACCCACCACCCGTCCACTGCTCGGTGGTCAGCAACGAGATGATCGACTCCCACTGGGATGCGGTGGCGCTCACCTCGGCGGCCAGGTTGGCGTACGCCGCCGCGGCTGCCATCAGGGGCCCGGCGCCCGCGCCGGAGTACATGAGCGATGAGGTGATCTCCGGGGGCAACGCTGCAAAATCAATAGCCATTTCTGTATCCCACTCCTTCTATCTGTCCGAATTTGGCTTCTGGTTGCGTGACCGTGCCGGCGCCTAAACGGCCGTCAGTTTCGGCATGACGATCGGCTTGACGCCGTAGCGCGGTGCGCCGAAGCCGCTGGAGGCGCGTCCCGCGCCCGTGACCATGCCGGGCATGCCGGCCATGGGCGTGCCAGCACCGGCTTGCGGTGCAGCGCCGGTCCAGCCCACGGTGTGCAGCGGCGTGACGCTGGTGCCGGCCATCGGAGTGACCTGGCCGCCGGCCCACGTCGGCGGCACCGCCAACTGGCCGACTAGGGTGCCCTGGCCCAGGCCCGCGACCACCGGCATTCCGCCCATGCCCGCCATGCCGCCGATCGGCATCGGCGTCACCTGGCTGGCGAGGTCCGCGGCGCCTGCGGCGGCGGCGGCGTCGCCGATGGTGTCGCTACCGGCGGGAAGCAGGCCACCGCCGGCCATGCCGACCAGGTTCGACGCGGCCGAGGCCCAGTTCCCAGCACCGATGTTCAAGATGTTGGCCCCGTTACTCGAAAGGCCGAAGACGCCGCCGAGCATGGTCGGGTTGGTGAAGTTACCCGTGCCACCGAGGAGGTACTGGAGAATGTCGAGGAGGCTGCTGCCGGGACCAGGCGCAGCGGCAGCGGCAGCAGCATCTGCCGGACTCACCGCATCGGCCAGAACGGCCGAGGCCGCGTTGGCCGACTCGGCGTCGCCGTAACTGTTGGAGCTGAGGCCCAGGTTGGCCACATAGCTTTCCAGCTGTGACTGCGCTTCGCCGGCGAGTCCCTGGTACGTGGTGCCGTACGTCGAGAAGGTGGCCGCCTGCTGAATCGATACCGGGTCGGCGGCCGCAGGAGCGACAATGGTGGTCGCCGCCGCGGCGCCCGCGTTTTGCGCCGCCAGGTTGGTATTGACCCCACCTAGCAGTGTTTGCGCGGCAAGCAACTCTTCAGTTGCTGTTGTCAGGAATGACATCCCTCGCTCCTCTAGTGTTCGAACCGTGTCAACCCAAACGCTGGGTCAACCCTGAGTGGTGGCGTACGAGCCCCTGTGTATTCGCGTAAGGCTAATTTCCCCACTGACCAAGTTCCCGATCGAAAGGCCGAGGGTGACGGGCGTTTACGGCGTTTTAACGCTGACGCCGACAGTTTTAACAAGGTCCTGTCGACCGACATAGGCGTGTCATCTGACAGCGAGGGGTCATACAGGTATAAGTTGCGCGGCGCGCGGATCTTACGCGAAGCGCAGCCGGCGCGCACGTCCAGAATCGGGCCGAATTCGGGTGGGACGCGGTGTAGGCGACCTGGGTCCCGCGCGCTAGATTCGCCGCCGGGCCCCCATAGCCCAATTGGCAGAGGCAGCGGACTTAAAATCCGCCCAGTCTGGGTTCGAGTCCCAGTGGGGGCACGGTATGTGGGTTGCTAGATGGCGGTCATGCGGCCGACGTTCGTCAGGCTCGGTCCCGGACGGCGATTTCCGACATTCCACCCTGGTAGTAGTCGATGATGTCGGCCTCGGTGATCGAGACTTCGCTCTTGCGGCCGAGGAAGAACACGCTACTGGCGCCGTCGATCGTGTGCCTCGGGTCGAGGATGCGGTCGATCCAGCTGAGCCAGAAGAAACAGAGCACTGCGACTCTGCCGAGCCGGCGGGAACGGGTGAGGGCCCGGACGAAATAGTCGATCGACCAACGCAGCGCGGTGCCCGCGCCGGCCACACAGCCCGAGTCGATGCGTTCGAACCTGCGGAACAAGTAGCGCTGCCCGCTATCGGTGAAACGGGTCAAGTCGTATGGCCCCTCGCTGACCTGCTGGATGAAGGGCGAGTCGGCGTAAACGATTCCCCGGCTACGCAGCACCCGGTGGATCTCCTTTGCCACCACCGTCGGCTCGAGCACGTACTGAAGCACCGCCTGGACGATCACGCCATCGAGGGAGCCGTCGGCCAGCGGGATTGCGTGGCCGTCGCCGACGAATTGCACCATCGGACCGGCGTAGATGTCGAAGGAGATGAGATCGACATCCGGGTCTGCGTAGAGCTGCGCCAAGCCGTCGCCCTGGGAGCCGCCCCCAATCACCAGAATCCGGGGCCGTCGCCCGGTTGCGGCAGCGTCGGCCCCGAGTAGCTCCAGCATCCGGGCCACGCTGTCGGCGGCGGTGGTGTTCGCGGGGTGTACCAGCGCACCCAGCGCGCGGTTGAGCCCCGACCGGGTGACCTCCGAGGCCCCCTCGGAAGCGCTCAATCGGTCGGCATCCAGGACGCTGTGCTCGAAATCGACAAGCGCCGGTATCCCGGAGACGACCGGGAACGGCTCTTCGGCGTACCGACAGGACGTGTTGCTGCATCGCCATGAACAGGCTTCGAATCGCACCGGGTTGGAGCAGCGCGGACAGATGAAAAGATTTTCGCGGACCATCGTGTCCAGGGCGAGCACCGATACACCTTAGCTCTTAGCTCGCGGCTGTTCGGTGGAAGCGGATTGCGTCGCCGTGATTGCGCGGTTGACCTACATTTTGCTGCGGTTTTCCGGGCAGTAGTTCGCAATAGCCGCACCGATAATGCTGCCGGCACCCGGGTTGCTCACCCCGAGCGCTTTTTTCACGTCGCCGACGGTTTGGCCCATCGAGTCCCCGCCGTCAAAATCCTGACAAACGGCGTGCCCGACGTTGATCATCGTTTGCTCCTGGCCGTTTGCCCAGCTGAGCCCCCGCTGTTGCAGCGTTTGCAGGTAAGCATCATCCGCTGGGTCGGCGCTCGCCGTCGGAGCGACAGCGATGGCAAAAAAACCGGCCACAGCGGCAGCGATCGGGCCGGCCAACCGTGCCATGTTCTTCATTCGTCGACTCCTCGGTCTGGATTACCCTCGTGCAGGACTCGAATCTTAACGTCGTCTCGACATTATGTCTTGCCCACAGCAATTCCAGCCGACCTCGAGCCGATAACCGCCGCGTGCCCAGGCTTTCGAACTTTATCCGGCTTTTGGTGCGAGATACGTTCCGGTACAACCCATTACACGCTGCTATTGGTTCGCGGCGATGGCCATCGCCAGGAAGTCCAGACGCCACAGCTCCTGAAACAGTTTGCGAGCAAAGTCCTGCGCCTCGCCCGTGGTGGCGCCGCCGCGTTGCGAAACGCTGGCAGCGATCTCACCGATGCTGCGGCGGCCGTCGACGAGTTGCGCGAAGGGTAGATCAGCCGGGCTGAGCCGCAGCCGGGCGCCGGGTCCGATGAGGTCGGCTCCGGACAGCATGCACGCGGTGCGCGACACCGGAACGTAGTCGAGAGCCTGGGGCGACGAGAAATCGATCGTGTATTGCGCTGGCGGACGCTCCGGGTGACAAGCCATGAAGAAATGTGTGGCGTTCAGAGTTTGCAGCCGTTCCATCACCGACCACAGTTTGATGTCCGGCAATTTTGCTAGATGATGCCCGAATTCGCTTGATGGCGCGAGGATTTGGTGCGGATAGTACGGCGACTTGTGGAACCACCCCTGAAATGCGAGCCTGGCCGAGGCGACGAGATCAAGGCAGTCTTCGACGGTATAGCTTCGCTGGCGACCGTGTAAGAACGTGTCGACGAGTGCGCCGTCGGTCTGCAAATCGCGAGCCACCGCCAGGTAGGTCCGGACGGGATGATCCGCGGGCAGCACCGCGACGATGTCTTTGACTGCCTGCACCGATGCGTCGTCCTGAGATAGCCCCAAGTCACGAAAGACCGATTCGAGCAGCTCCACCCCGGTCCGGCCGTACTTGGCGTAGAGCATGACCCCGATCGCACCGTCGCGCCGCACGCAGCTCGCCAGCGCCTTCATGCCGGTCAGCGGATCGGCCATGTGGTGCAGGACGCCGGTGGACACGATCAGGTCGAAGTCTTGTCCCAGCGCCGACACCTCTTCGATCGGAAGTAGATGCAATTCCAGGTTGTGCAGGCTGTGCCTGTCTTTCAGATATTGCTGATGGTCCAGTGCCGCCTGGCTGACATCGATCGCCACGACCTTGGCGGCGCGGTTGGTGAAGGCGAATACCGCCGCCTGGTTGGCGCCGCACCCCGCGATCAGGATGTCCAGGTCGGGGCGGTAGTCCCGGTCTGGCCATAACACCCGGTGCGCCCGGAACGGGTCGAACCACTCCCAGTTGTTCTTCGAGTAGGTCTCGAGGTCCTGAATTGGCGGCGGGTACTGCCATCGGTCGTATTGCCGAGAGACTTTGTCGTTGCGCGGATCGTCGTTCACTACAGACGCAATGTAATGGCTTTGCCCGGTTGCCGCAGGATGCCGACTCGCCGCGACGCGACGGTAGTTGCCGCGCAACGTAGCGGCACTCATACACTGACCCACTGTGGGCATGCTGTTTGGATTCGCGCCGTGGCTCATCTACTGGGTGCTGGTTGGCAACGTCCCTTTCAAGACTGCGGTGCTGGTCGCGCTCGCGATCGCCGTCGCCGCGTTTGTGATCGGGCGCCTGCTGGGTAAGTCGGGCGGCACACTGGAGTTCGGGGCGGTCGCCACGTTCGCGGTGCTGACGATTCTGACGTTCACGTTCAGTGAAACGTTCATGCACCGGTGGATACAGCCGCTCAGCAGCGGCGGGATCTTTCTCGTGGCCCTCGTCGGCCAGCTAATCGGCAAGTCGTTCGTGCGTGAGTTCGCCGCGGCGGAGCAGCCCCCTGACGTGGTCAAGACCGAGCTGTTCGACCGGATCACCGATGTGTTGTCCTGGATCTGGATCGCCGCGTTCGCCGGCATGACGGTGTCCTCCGCGATTCCGCCGATCCTGGAAGAATTCGGGGGCCAAGAGGCCACGATCCTGGACACCAAGACTCCGTTGCTGTTCATCTGTTATTGGGTCATCCCGTACTCGTTGCTGGGTCTGGCGGCGCTGGCGTCACGGTGGGTGCCGGAGCGGATGCTGCTCGGGATCGAGGACCTCGCCAGAGAAACCTCGTTCGTCGCGTATGACGAAGCGACCATCGACGAGCTGTATTACCTCGCCCAGGAACATGCGAATCGCGAGGTGGGTGCGGGCAAGGAGGCCTACAACGTGAAGGTCGGTGGGATCGGAACTCCACTGACCGGGGACGAGTCGCGAAAGTCGTGGCCTTCGACCTACAAGGTGCGCGACAAGTAGCACTAGGGCGCGAGGTCTGCCCGCGCGGCATTCAGCAGCGAGGCTGCTTCGACTGTGCGTCAACGGCTTTGAGTGTGCGTTCACGGCGGAGCTGATCGGCGTGTTGCCGCCCTGGGTGCACGCCCAACGCCCAGGACGCACACTCGACGAATGCGGGGCTGAGGTTCTTGCCGGCGCGCACCCGACACCGGCCAGCGGTGAAGTTCGGATACGTTGGTGTCCGGCGGGCGCACCCCCCACAAGCACCCGGACAAGCCGCACGCGCTCCGCACTTTATTGCGGCCAAGCAAGGAGCATTTCGATGAACGCGGTCAGCCCAGATGCCATTCGCGCGGAGACGATCACCATCACCGGCCACGGCGGCGATGAGATCGAGGCCTACCGCGCGACGCCGCTCGCCGAAGGATCGCGCGGCGCAGTCGTCTGGATCCATCACATGCCCGGCTATGACCGGGAAACCAAAGAATTCGTTCGCCGGCTTGCCGTTAGCGGCTATCACGCCGTGGCGCCGAATCTGTACTCCCGCGAGGCACCGGGCGCCGCTCCCGACGATGCGGCCGCGGCCGTGCGTGCGGCGGGCGGGGTGCCCGACGAGCGGCTGGTCGG
The DNA here is from genome assembly GCF_052566995.1 of Mycobacterium sp. Dal123C01. NCBI lineage: Bacteria > Bacillati > Actinomycetota > Actinomycetes > Mycobacteriales > Mycobacteriaceae > Mycobacterium > Mycobacterium sp. Dal123C01. The sequence goes on from NZ_CP199580.1 coordinate 2,481,799, forward strand.
TGATGTCGCGGGTGTGGTCGAGCACCTGCGGTCCTTGCCCGGCGCCAACGGCAAATTCGGCGTCATCGGTCACTGCTCCGGCGGGCGGCACGCCTACCTGGCCGCCTGCTCGCTGCCGTTCGACGCCGCGGTGGACTGCTATGGCGGGCGCGTCGTCGAGGATGCCCGGGAGGGAATGCCCAAGGCCATGAAACCGATCCTGCACCTGGCGCCCAACCTGGGCTGCCCGCTGCTGGGCCTGTTCGGGGCCGACGACGTGTTCCCGACGCCCGCTGCGGTGGCTACGCTGGACGCCGAGCTGACCAAGCTGGACAAGCCGCACGAATTCCATTCCTACGACGGCGCCGGCCACGCGTTCTTCTCCGTCGATCGACCTTCGTACCGGCCCGAGGCCGCGGTGGACGGCTGGCGGCACATCGACGAATTCTTCGCCACCCACCTGAAAGGCTAGGTGCAGCAAGCCATGTGCACACATCTCACCGAGCACGTCGAGATCGACGGCAGCGGCAAGGGCCCGGCGGGCTGGTTCGGCGCCCACCGTGCGACCGTCTACGTCGACCATGCCGTGCATGCGCCCTACACCCACACGGTCAACATCGACGTGATCAACCCGGAGCTCGGTCCGTCGGCGCGGGTCGCTCTCGAACTGACCGAGGAGAGCGCGCTGGCGCTGGCCGACGCGATCCGCGCCGCGATTTCGCATGCGCCGGTCGGCCTGGCGTCCAAGGACCAGTAGGTGACTCATGACGAACGACCATGACTACCCCCAGATGGCCGCCGCGCGGGGAAGGATCGAGCCCGCACCGCGTCGGGTTCGGGGTTTTCTGGGTGACGAGCTGGTCTTCGACACGACAGCGGCTCGCTATGTGTGGGAAGTCCCTTATTACCCCGCGTATTACGTGCCGCTGGCCGACGTGCGCGCGGAGTTGCTGCGCGACGAGAACCACGCGCAGACAGTGCAGTTCGGGCCCTCGCGGCTGCACGCCCTGGTCGGGGCCGGCCAGACTTCCCCGTCGGCCGCGCGGGTGTTCGACGCCGACAGCGACAGCCCCGTGGCGGGCACCGTGCGTTTCGAATGGGATGCGCTGCGGTGGTTCGAGGAGGACGAGCCCATCTACGTCCACCCGCGCAACCCCTACTCGCGGGTCGACGCGCTGCGCTCGCACCGGCACATCCGGGTAGAGCTGGATGGCGTCGTGCTGGCCGATACCCAGTCGCCGGTACTGCTCTTCGAGACCGGTTTGCCCACAAGGTATTACCTGGACCCCACCGATGTTGCTTTCGGGCATCTGGAGCCCAGCTCGACACAGACGCACTGCCCGTACAAAGGGGTGACTTCGGGCTACTGGTCGGTGCGCATCGGCGACACCGTGCATGCCGACCTGGCGTGGACGTATCACTACCCGCTACCGGCGGTCAGCCAGATCGCGGGCCTGGTGGCGTTCTACAACGAAAAGCTCGACATCGTCGTCGACGGTGTCACCCTGGCTCGGGCGCAGACTCAGTTCAGCTAATTGACTGTCGACATACCGAGCCGGCAAATGTGACATTTACCTCTTTTTGCTGATTAATCTAATGAATTCTTATTCGGGTACCCACTCACCGCGCCTCGCTGAATTAGCCATAACTCGCTAATTACCAGTTGAAGCGGCTCACCCTTGTTTGCCATCGGGTGGCCGTGTATATACTTGGTCACTGGCACCTGAGCGGATCCTGAGTCCGCACGGTGATTTCGCCGACAGTGCCGATTTTGATGCTTTTCGGCCGAAATTCGGCCGGTAAAATTTGTGCAGATCAGCGCATTTTGGTGCTGAAATGCGGTTATCACCAGCCGCCAGTATCGCCTCGGGAATTGGGGCGGCTGACGTGCACGTGGATGGCCGACAACAACTGCGAAGGCGGTGCGCACGTGAGCGAACTGAACGGCCGGGAGGCCGCCCGCGAGAACGTCGAGATTGACGCCACACCGGTAGCCGTCGGGATCGCGGTCCACAACGGCCCGATCAGCGGCATCGCCGTGAGTAGCGACGGCAGCCGACTGCTGGTGAGCAACTACGGGGACAACAGCGTCTCGGCCATCGACACCGACACCTTCCGGGTCCTCGAGACGGTCGACGGCGTCGACGAGCCGTTCGCCATCGCGATCGGCGGCTCGGGAACCGACCAGGCATACGTCAGTACCGTGTCGGCGGCCTACGACTCGATCCAGGTCATCGACACCTCCGCGAACGCGGTGGTTGCGACGTATCCGCTGGCACTGAGCGTGAGCGACCTGGCGGTCGATTCCGCGGGGCGGCACGTGTACGCCAGCCGCAACGCCGACGGCGTTGCCGACCTCGCCGTCCTGGACACCGCGACCGGCCGGATCCAAACGATCGATGTCGCGGCCGCTACTCACGCGCCCGGGACCACCACGGAGTGCGTGCGCGTCAGCCCCGACGGAACCCGGGCGTATGTGGGCATCAACGGGCCCTCCGGTGGGCGCCTTGTCGTGATCGGCACGAAAGCGCAGTCCGGTGCGGCCGCCGGCCGCGTGCGCTGGCGGCACAAGCGCCCCACCGGCCAGCAGACCGCGTTGCGGGTGATCGACACCGTGGAGATCGGTTTGCCCGTCCGTGACGTGGCGCTGAGCCCCGGCGGTGCGATCGCCTACGTGGCCAGTTACGCGCGCGAGGTGGGAGTCGTGGTCGACGTCGTCGACACCCGGACCAACAAGATCACCAACACGCGCAAGGTCGGCGACACCGGCGGCATTCTCACCGGGATGACGCTGTCCGCCGACGGCGATCGCGCCTACCTGGTCAGCGACGAGAATGTCACCGTGCTGTGCACGCTGACCTACGACGTCGTGGCCACTCTCGGCGCGGGTACACACCCGTCGTGCGTGGTGGAAAGCCCGAATGGAAAGCGCCTGTACATCGCCGACTACTCCGGTGCCGTCACCGTCACACCGCTCGCCTCGACCAATCCATTGGCCATCGAGGCCGCCGCGGCCGACAGCGAGCTGTCGACGGCCGGCTGGCTGATACCCGACCTCGTGCCGCACGAGCCGGTGCTCGCCTGAGTTTCGTCAGGTCGTGGATACAACACGCTTTCTCGGGGGAACCCGTTTCCCATGATGTAGCGCGGCGATACCATTCGCCCGACCGACCATGAGCCGGTGCTGCGCCGAGACCCTAAGGCGGTAGATCGATGGACGGCACAATGCAGGACTTTCCGCTGACGATCACCGCAATCATGCGGCACGCCTGCGGTGTCCACGGGGCCCGAACGATCACTACCGCAACCGGCGACGGCTACCGCCACACCACCTACCGCGAATTGGGTCAGCAGGTCGCCCAACTGGCGAACGCGTTGCGGCGCCTGGGTGTGACCGGGGACCAGCGCGTCGCGACGTTCATGTGGAACAACGCCGAACACCTGGCGACTTACCTCGCGGCGCCCTCCATGGGTGCGGTGCTGCACACCCTCAACATCCGGCTCTTCCCCGAGCAAGTCGCCTACGTCGCCAACGAAGCCGAAGATCAGGTCGTGCTGGTCGACATGTCACTGGCCAAAGTGCTCGCCCCGATACTGCCCAACCTCGAAACGGTGCACACCGTGATCGCGGTCGGGGACGGCGACACCGCCGCACTGCAGGAGTCGGGCAAGACGGTGCTGCGGTACGCGGAGCTGATCGAGGGCGAGGCGACCGAATTCGACTGGCCACAGATCGATGAGAATTCCGCGGCCGCGATGTGCTACACAAGTGGCACCACGGGAGATCCCAAAGGCGTTGTCTACAGCCATCGTTCGAGCTTCCTGCACGCGATGGCCACCTGCAGCACCAACGGGATGGGGGTTGGGGCCTGTGACCGGGTGCTGCCCGTTGTGCCGATGTTTCATGCCAACGCGTGGGGGCTGCCGTACGCGGCGTTGATGGCGGGCGCCGACTTGGTGCTGCCCGATTGCCACCTCGACGCCCCATCGGTGATCGACATGATCGAGAAGCTGCGGCCCACCCTGGCCGGCGCGGTGCCGACCATCTGGAACGACGTGATGCGTCATCTCGAAAAAGATCCCGACCACGACATATCGTCGCTGCGCCTGGTGGCCTGCGGCGGCTCGGCCGTTCCGGTGTCGATGATGCGCACCTTCGAAGACAAGTACAACGTCCAGATCCGCCAGCTGTGGGGCATGACCGAGACATCGCCACTGGCCACCCTGGCCTGGCCGACGGTCGGAACCCCGCCGGAGCGGCACTGGGCCATCCGGGGGACCCAGGGCCAACCGATCTGCGGCGTGGAGATGCGCATCGTCGACGACGCCGACTTGGTGCTGCCCAACGACGGCCAGGCCGTGGGTGAGGTGGAAGTCCGTGGCCCGTGGATCACCGGCTCCTACTACCGCGGGCGCGACGAGTCCAAATTCGATTCCGGCTGGTTGCGCACCGGCGATGTCGGCCGCATCGACGAGGAGGGCTTCCTCACCCTCACCGACCGCTCCAAGGATGTCATCAAGTCCGGCGGGGAGTGGATCTCCTCGGTCGAGTTGGAGAACTGCCTGATCGGTCACCCGGATGTGCTCGAGGCCGCGGTCGTCGGAGTTCCCGACGAACGCTGGCAGGAACGACCGCTGGCCGTCGTCGTCCTGAACGAATCCGCGTCAGTCAGCGCCAGCGAATTGCGAAAGTTCCTCGCGGACAAGGTCGTTCGTTGGTGGTTGCCCGAGCGGTGGGCTTTTGCCGACGAGATCCCGCGCACCAGCGTGGGCAAGTACGACAAGAAAGCCATCCGATCCCGCCACGCGGACAACGCATACCAGGTCACCGAGGCGCGCGACTGAACTGGCTCATGGTGTAGAACGAGTTCATGAGCCTGCCGGTCATACGAGTTATTCAGTGGGCAACCGGATCGGTCGGCGTAGCGGCGATCAAGGGCGTGCTGGATCATCCTGACCTCGAACTCACCGGCTGCTGGGTGCATTCGGAGGCCAAGAGCGGCAAAGACGTCGGTGAGATCATCGGCACGTCGCCGCTCGGGGTGATCGCGACGAACAGCATCGACGAAGTGATCGCCCAGGACGCGGACGCGGTGATTTACGCGCCGCTGATGCCCAACGTCGCCGAAGTCACCGCCCTGCTGCGTTCGGGCAAGAACGTCGTCACACCGCTGGGCTGGTTCTACCCGGGCGAGAAGGAAGCCGCTCCGCTGGAGGTCGCCGCGCAGGCCGGCAACGCCACCTTGCATGGCGCCGGCATCGGGCCGGGTGCGGCCACCGAGCTGTTCCCGTTGCTGTTGTCGGTGATGTCGACCGGCGTGACTTACCTTCGTGCCGAAGAGTTTTCAGACCTTCGCACCTATGGCGCGCCGGATGTGCTGCGCCATGTGATGGGCTTCGGCGGAACGCCGGACAGCGCGTTGACCGGGCCGATGCAAAAACTCCTCGACGGCGGTTTCATCCAGTCCGTCCGGCTGTGTGTCGACCGGCTGGGTTTCGCCGCCGATCCGAAGATCCGCACCTCCCAGGAGGTCGCCGTCGCGACCGCCCCGATCGACTCGCCCATCGGGGCGATCGAGCCCGGCCAGGTCGCCGGGCGCCGCTTTCATTGGGACGCGGTTGTCGGCGACGCGGTCGTCGTCCGGATTACCGTGAATTGGTTGATGGGTTCCGAAAACCTCGATCCGCCTTGGTCATTCGGCCCCGCCGGGGAGCGCTACGAGATTGAAGTGCGCGGAAACCCAGACACCTTCGTGACGGTCAAGGGATGGCAGCCCGAGACCGTGGCGGCCGGGCTGGTAAGCAACCCGGGGATCGTGGCGACGGCCGCGCACTGCGTGAACGCGGTGCCCGCCACCTGTGCCGCCCCGGCCGGTATTCAAAGCTTCTTCGATCTGCCGCTCATCACCGGCCGGGCCGCCGGCCACTTGCGCGCCGACAGCTGAAAGGGTTACGTCCATGGCACATTCGCGTGTCGTCGAGCAATCACTGGTCATCCCGGTTCCCGTCGAGCAGGCCTTCGGCCGCACGCTGCCGGCACCCCTTCCGGAGCTCTTCAACCGCCGGTACGGGCCCTTCCCGCCGATCAAGGAGGTGCGCGAGCAGACGGGTGCGTGGGATGCCGCGGGCCAGACCCGCACCGTGTTGTTGGCCGGTGGCGGCAGCACGCGCGAGGAGCTGACCAGCGTTGAACCGCCGCGATCCTTCGGTTACCGGCTCGGCGACGTCACCGGCCCGATGGCCTTGCTGGTGGACCACGTGCTGGGCGAGTGGATCTTCACCCCGGCCGCCGGCGGCACCGAGGTCACCTGGCGCTGGGACATTCACCCGCGCTCGGCGCTGACCGCATTGGCACTTCCGTTGTTCGCCACGATGTGGAAGGGCTACGCACGCCAGGCGCTGCGCCAGCTGTCGGTGCTGCTGACGCGCTGACCCCGCAACCGCATTCGGTACCGTCGAGCCCATGTGTCGACTCTTTGGCCTGCACGCCGGAACGCGCGCTTGCACCGCGACCTTTTGGCTGGTGGACGCGCCGGACAGTCTGTCCGAACAGAGCAGGCGGAACCCGGACGGCACCGGCCTGGGTGTCTTCGATGCCAACGGTCAACCGCAGCTGTACAAGGAGCCGATAGCGGCGTGGCAGGACGCCGACTTCGCGACCGAAGCACACCGCACGAGCGGTACCACGTTCATCGCTCACGTGCGCTACGCGACGACCGGGTCGCTCGACGTCCGCAACACCCACCCGTTCTTGCAGGACGGCCGGATCTTCGCGCACAACGGTGTGCTCGAGGGCCTGGACGTTCTCGACGAACGGCTGCGCGAGGTCGGCACCGATGACCTGGTACTGGGCCAAACCGATTCGGAGCGGGTGTTCGCGTTGATCACGGCCTCGATCCGCGCTGCCAACGGCGACGTATCCGCCGGCCTCGCCGACGCGATGAACTGGCTTGCGGCGAACGTGCCGATCTATGCGGTCAACGTGCTGCTGAGCACGGCCACGGACATGTGGGCGCTGCGCTACCCGGAGACCCACCAGCTCTGCCTGCTGGACCGGCGCCACGAGGCCGCTGCACCCGATGCGGAGTTCGATTTGCGTACCAAGCGAATCCACGCGCAATCCGAGTCGCTGTGCACGCGGCCTTCGGTGGTGCTGGCCACCGAACCGATGGACGACGACCCGCGCTGGTGTCTGTTGCACCCCGGCGAGCTGGTGCACGTCGACGGCGCGCTGCAGATCAGCCGAACGCTGATACTGCCGGACCCGCCCCGGCATCTGCTGCGTCGCGCGGATCTCAGCGTGCCGGTCGAAGACGCGCAGCACGCGCTGCCGAACACCCGGCGGTTGTGACGTGACGACTATGCGCGCACTTGTGCTCGCCGGCGGGGGAATAGCCGGAATCGCTTGGGAGACAGGTATTCTGCAGGGCATCGCCGACGAATCTGCGGATGCGGCGCGGCTGCTGCTGGATTCGGATGTGCTGGTCGGAACCTCGGCGGGGTCGGCGGTCGCCGCCCAGATCGGCGTCGGCGGCACGCTGGCGGCGTTGTTCGATCGCCAAGTCGCCGAGACGTCGAGCGAGATCGATTCGGGCGTCGACGTCGAAACCATCACCGAACTTTTTCTTGCCGCCCTGGCGGAGCCGTACGACGAGCCGCTGGCCAAGACGCGTCAGCAGATGCAGCGGATCGGGGCCGTGGCGCTGGGCGCCAAAACCGTTGCCGAGCCCGTCCGCCGCCAGGTGATCGCGCAACGTCTGCCGTCGCACGACTGGCCCGACCGCACGCTGCGGATTACCGCGATCGACACGGCCACCGGTGAATTGATGGTCTTCGACCAAGATTCGGGTGCTGAGCTTGTCGATGCGGTGGCGGCCAGTTGCGCGGTGCCGGGGGCGTGGCCGGTGGTGACGATCGCGGGCCGGCGGTACATGGACGGCGGGATTGCCAGCTCGGTGAACCTCGGTGTCGCCCGCGACTGCGACGCGGCCGTGGTGTTGGTGCCCTCGGCGCCCGACGCCCCGTCGGCGTTCGGCGACGGGCCGGCTGCCGAGATCGCGGCGTTCGAGGGCGCGGCATTCGCGGTGTTCGCCGACGCTGAATCGTTGAAGGCGTTCGGGCCCAACGTGTTAGATCCCCGCTGCCGTGTCAGCTCGGCCGTGGCCGGACGTGAGCAGGGCCGTCGCGAAGCGCAGGGGATCGCGCGGTTCTTGGGCGTCTGATCAGCCCTCGATAGCCGGCGGTGCGGGTTCCTCAGCAAGAGGTTCGAGCGCATCCAGGGCCTGGTCGGCCAACATCCGGCCGACGTCAATCACCTCTGCTGCCCGGTGAAAATCCAGGCTCCGGCACGCCGAACGCGGTACCTCGATCAATAAGTCGGGCGGGTAGGCCGACAGGATATGGCGCGTGAGCGCCGATTGGGCGATGTCGAACGCTCGGTACATCACCTCAAAGCTGCCCAGCTTCGGAACTTCGAGCGCCTCATCGAGTTCGCCCTCGCCCGCGGAGGTTTCTTCGTCCGATTCCTCCGACCAGGTGTCCGCACCGAATCGGCTCAACACGGCTCGCGCGGTCGGCCGGTCGAGCAGCGCCCGGACGGCGGACGTATCGAGCAGCGCGGAAGTGCTGCGCACCATGCGGTTGAGCAACTCGACAGTGGCGCCCGGCTCCGGCTCGCGTTTAGCGATCACCTCGCTGCCGCTGACGCCCACGGCGATCGTCAGATCGGCGTTCACCGCGGCGAGCGGCGCCATCGGCAGCGGATCCAGGATGCCGCCGTCGGCGAGCAAGCGTCCGCCAACTTTATGCGGGGCGATCACCCCCGGAATCGCGATGGACGCCCTGATCGCCTCGTCGAGCGGGCCGTGCTGAAACCACACCGATTTGCCGGCCAACAGGTCGGTCGCCACCGCGGTGTAGGGGATCGGTAGTTGCTCGATGGTGACCGGACCGAGGATGTCGCGCACCGCTTCCAGGATTCGCTCGGCCCGCAGCACGCCGGCCGCGCTGATAGACGGATCGAGCAGGCGCAGAATGGTGCGTTGCGTCAACGACTTCGCCCAGTCGGCGAACTCGTCGAGTCGTCCGGCTGCTTGCAGACCGCCGATCATCGCACCCATCGACGAGCCGGTGATCCCCACGATCTCGAAGCCGCGGGCCTGCACCGCCTCGATCACCCCGATGTGGGCGTAGCCCCGGGCGCCACCGCTACCGAGTGCCAGCGCCACCCGAGTCGGAGATGATCGACGCGCGACAGCTTCGCCAGACACCCCCACATTTTGCGTGGCGGTACGGACCCCCGCGGGACCGGGGTGGCACTTTTTTCATCCGTGATCGCAATTGCGCAGGAGTTCGAAGCGCGGCCCCGTGGCGCTAGCCACATTCGTCGTTGGCGGCCGCCCGCGCGGCGGTGATCACCGCCGCCTGCCGGGCCGGTGTCAGCTCCGCCCAGCGGGCGTTCCAGCTGCCCGCGGTGCCCGAGGGCGAGGTCTGGACCATCGCCAAGTAGGGCTCGAACAGCGACTCACCGGTCTTGGGCTGGGCGTCCATCCACACCTTTGCGGCATGACAGGCCTGGTAGTACTCCTCTTCGGTCGAATTCGCGGGGACGTCGACCTTGGTTGTCACACCCGCGGGGGAGAGCCCGATCGCGTCCGGTGGCGCCGAACTCGGGCCGTGCGGGGCGGCCGACGACTGGGTGGGTGACGACGTGATCTTGCCGCCCGGGCCGCCGCCCGGCGAGCACCCCGTGACCGAACACAGACCGGCCAAACCGGTCGCCACAACGAACGCGCCCCATAGCAGGGGCCGATGATTGCACCAGCGCACAGCCTCAAATCTATGCAACACTGGCGGCCGTGATGGAGCGCTTCGGATTTTGGGAGTGTTGTCGGCCCTAAGGCGCCGCCGCTTACCCCATCCGTTCTCTCTGGAGCTCTGCCAATGTCCTTGCCTGTCGCCAGTTCCGTTGCGTTGCGTTCACCGACTATCGCGTCGCCCTCCGCAGGGCCGACGCGGCTGCGGGTTCCCGACCTGCTGCACGCCACCGATCAAGCCGCCGACGATGTGCTCAGCGGCCGTTGCGACCACCTGCTGCCCGCCGGTGGGATACCGGAGTCTCGGCGCTGGTTCACCCGCATCCACGGGGACGACGAACTCGATGTCTGGCTGATCAGCTGGGTTCCCGGTCACGCGACCGAGTTGCACGACCACGGCGGGTCACTGGGTGCGCTGACCGTGGTGTCCGGGTCGCTCAACGAATTCCGTTGGGACGGGCGGAGCTTGCGGCGTCGCCGCCTCGATGCCGGTGATCAGGCCGGGTTCCCGCTCGGCTGGGTGCATGACGTGGTGTGGGCGCCCAGGCCTGTTCCAAGCCCTGTCCCGGGAACCGTCACTACGATCAAGGGACCGGTTGCGCCGACGCTGAGCGTGCACGCCTACTCGCCGCCGCTGACCGCGATGTCGTACTACCAGGTCACCGACCACGACAGATTGCGCCGACAGCGCACCGAACTGACCGATCAACCGGAAGGGATGTGATGAGCCGTATCGACGTTGTCTTGAGATCCGCTCGACGCCGTTTTCGCCGGCTTGGAGCCGCCGAGGTGCCCGATGCACTGCGGCGCGGGGCGGTGCTCGTCGACATCCGGCCGCAGGCACAGCGATTCCGCGAGGGCGAGGTGCCGGGCGCACTGGTGATCGAACGCAATGTCCTGGAATGGCGTTGCGACCCGTCCAGTGATTCACGCCTGCCGGAGGCCGTCGGCGACGACGTCGAGTGGGTGATCGTGTGCTCGGAGGGTTACACCTCCAGCCTGGCGGCGGCCGCGCTGCTCGACATCGGCCTGCACCGCGCCACCGACGTCGTCGGCGGCTATCACGCGCTGGCGGGTGCCGGTGTGCTCGCCGAGTTGGCCGGCGATTCCCTCAACCCGGCAGCGCTGGCGAACACCGGCGCGACTGGCCGTCGCTGGATCTAGCTAATCGTTGGCATGCAACAACGGCCGTAGCCGCTCGGTTTTCTCCGGCGTCCACCCGGGCGGCGACAACACCGCTGCCCAGCCGTTAGCGACATCGGCAACGTAGCGGTGACCGTGCCCGTCCGGCACATCCACGGCAACCGCCATGTCCGCCGACACTTGCAGGAAGGTCACCACCGGGATCCAACGCGATTGTGGCAGCACGTCGTAGCCCCGCCTTTCGCGCAGCCAATCTGGTTCGCTGAACAGCAGATCGGGCGTCCACCAGGCGATCGGGTCGGAAGCGTGCTGCAAATACACCACCCGCGGCGCACCCCATGGGTCCTTGGGGCGGTCCAAATTGCCTGGGCGAGCGACGAATCGGACGTTGCGGCCGTCGTCGTATATCGGCAGCCACTCCGGCGAACCGGCGTCTCGGGTGGAGGTCAGGTCCGTCCAGATGGTGTTGTTGAAAGTCGGTCCGCTGAACAAGGCACCGTCGGTGCGGGCCAGGACGTTGTTGAGGCTCAGGAACGGCGCCTCGCCGCCGAACGAGCCCAGGCTTTCGCCGAACACGACGAGCTTGGGGCGTTGTCCCTCAGGCAATTGCCGGATCAGTTTGTCGATGGCCTCGAACAGTGCCTGGCCGGCGTGCCGGGCGTTCTCCTTGTCCACCAGAAACGAGAGCCAGCTCGGCAAAAACGAGTACTGCATGCTCACGATCGCGGTGTTGCCGTTGTACATGTACTCCAGCGCTGAGGCTTCCGCCTCGTTGATCCAGCCGGTCCCGGTGGTCGTCGCGACAGCGACGACGGCGCGCTGCAGGCCGCCGGTGCGCTGCAGTTCACGTGCCGCGAGCTCGGCGGTCGCCGTGATGCCGTCGGCGGACTTCAGCCCGGCATAGGCGCGGACGGGTTCGGTGGCCGGAGCCCCGTTGAATGTGGTCAGCTCGTCGACTCGGGGACCGCCCTTGATGAAGATGCGCCCCTGATGGCCCAGCGATTCCCAGGACACCAACGACTGCGGGCCACCGGACCGTAGCGGGGTTGTCGGCTGCGTGGTATCCGGATTCATCTCGTTGTTGACCGAGGCGAAGGTGTTATTCATGGTGCGCATCGCGAACTTGATGACCACCCCGTTGAGCACGGTGATCGTCAAAACCACCAGCAGAACCACCACAATGGTGGCCGAGAGACGGAACGGCACGATCCGATCGAGTTGGCCCACAAGGAATCTGACCAACATGCGAACGGCCTGCCCGATTTCGACCACCGTGAACAGCGCGATGAGCGACAGGATCGCGGTCAGTGGGTAGTCGTACCACTTCAGATGCGCCACGCCCATCAGGTTGCGCACGTCGTCCTGCCACACGTGGAACCAGATCGCCATCAGCACCTGGCCCACCACCGCAATCGGGATCAGTACCTTCCACGCCCAGCGCGGTGGCGGCGGGCTGGACTTCTTTTCGCGCATATACCGCACCAGCCAGACGGAGAAGACGCCCAGCCCGTAGCCGATGGCGCCGGAGAACCCGCTGACCAACGCCTGGAACAGCGGGCCGCGCGGCAGCAGCGACGGCGTCATCGAGAACCAGATGAAGATCAGGCCGACCGTGGTGCCGGTGAAGGTGTAGTGGCGCACCCAAAATGGCTTGGTCGCGATCTCCACGAAATCGTAGGAAGCATCCGGGTTTTCGGCAGCCGCCTCGGGTTTGGTGGCCACACCTGCCGGCGGCGCGTCTGGTGAGCCCGCGAGTTTGTCTGCGCCGACAGCTGATTCGTCGTCGGTGCCGGTCGCAGAACCTGGCTGGCTCATGGGGCGTCCTACCGGTGAGTGAAGTTGGGGGCACGCTTCTCGACGAATGCCGCCATTCCCTCGGACTGATCTTCAGTCGCGAAAGTCGAATGGAACAACCGGCGTTCGTAGAGAAGTCCTTCGGCCAGGGTGGCCTCGAAGGCACGGTTGACGGCTTCTTTGGCCATCCGGGTCGCTGAGAGCGACATCTGCGAAATGGTGGTGGCAACGGCTTTGGCCTCGGTCAGCAGGTCGTCGGCCGGCACCACTCGCGAAACCAGACCGCTGCGTTCGGCTTCTTCGGCGCCGATGGTGCGTCCGGTCAGGATCAGGTCCATCGCCTTGGCCTTGCCGATGGCGCGGGTGAGCCGCTGCGAACCACCCATGCCCGGCAGTACGCCGAGTTTGATCTCGGGCTGACCGAACTTCGCGGTGTCGGCCGCGATCAGCAGGTCGCACATCATTGCGAGCTCGCAGCCGCCGCCGAGCGCGTGCCCGGCCACCGCGGCGATCGTCGGGGTGCGCACGGTCGCCAGTTTGCCCCAGGTGGCGAAGAAGTCGGCGCCGAACGCATCGGCGAACGTCAACCCGGCCATCTCCTTGATGTCGGCCCCGGCAGCGAACGCCTTGGCAGAACCGGTGATGATGATCGCCCCGATGCCCGGATCGTTGTCGAATTCGATTGCCGCGCTGGTGACTTCCTCCATCACCTGGCTGTTGAGCGCGTTGAGTGCCTGAGGCCGGTTCAGTGTGATGGTCCCGACCCGCTGATCGCGCTCGACCAGGATGGATTCGTAGCTTTTTGGGGTGTCCTCGCTCATCCAAACCGCCTTTCTAGAAACTCAAGTCGTCGTCGACCGGCGCGAAATACGCGTCGATGTCGGCTGCGGTGACCTCCGCCAGGTTTGCCGGCGACCACTTCGGATTGCGATCTTTGTCGATGATCTGCGCTCGGATGCCTTCCACCAGGTCGTGTGAACTCGCCGCTGTCGACGACACCCGATAGTCCTGGACCAGAACATCTTCCAGCGCTTCGGCCTTGGCGGCCCGGCGCACCGCCTCCAGCGTCACCGACACCGCGATGGGGGATCGGCCGGCGATCAGCTTCGCGGCGTCCTGCGCCGGCCCGGCGTCATGCCCGCGCAGCGCGGCGATGATGTCCGCCACGGTCTCACCGGCAAAGCACTCGTCGATCCAATGGCGTTGCGCGGCAAGGTCACTGGCAGGCGGCTCAATGGCGTGGGCGGCCAGCGCGCTGTCGATGCCGTCGTCGACGATCGCTCGGGTGAACGCGTCAAGCTGGGCGTGCGGGACGTAGTGGTCGGCGAATCCCAGCAGGATGGCGTCGGCTCCGGAAAACGGTGCTCCGCTCAGCCCGGCGTACAGACCAAGCGCGCCCGGCGCCCGGGAAAGCAGAAACGTCCCGCCGACGTCGGGAATGAACCCAATTCCCACCTCCGGCATTGCCACCTTCGAGGTTTCGGTCACCACGCGGACGCTCCCGTGTGCGCTGACCCCGACTCCGCCGCCCATCACGATTCCGTCCATCAACGACACGTACGGCTTGGCGAACCGGCCGACCTGACCGTTGAGCAGATACTCGTCACGCCAGAATTTCCGAACCTCGACGCCGTCCTTGCGGGCGCTGTGATAGACCGCGACCACGTCGCCACCGGCGCACAACCCGCGCTCGCCGGCTCCGGACAGCACCACCGCGCCCACCGCGTCGTCGGCTTCCCAACGGGTCAGCAGGGGCCTCAGCACGTCGACCATCGTCTGATTCAGCGAGTTGAGTGCCTTGGGGCGGTTGAGCGTGATCAAGCCGACGCCGTTGTCCACGCGGGTCAAGACCTCGTCGGTTTCGGAGTCGGATTCCTCAGTCACGCCTTCGGTCACGCCCTAGCCTCCCATTGCCGGAATCCGTGCCCGCAGGTCGCCTCGGCGGGCCTTGACCAGCAATCTAGATCGTGACAACAGCAGCGATACCCGCGGGTAAGGATTATGTTTAAGCCGACGACAGCCTCCGATCCCGGAGATACCCTGAAAACCCCAGCTCCGCTGGGAACTTGGTAAGGCGACTGATCGTTGAGCAGGTGTTCGCACAGCTCCAAGCCACAGTCTTAAGAGAGGATCCGACGGTGCGGGAGACAAGCAACCCGGTATTTCGTTCGCTGCCCAAGCAGAGCGGCGGATATGCACAATTCGGCACTGGCGCGGCCCCGACGCAGCAGGGCTACCACCAGGCCGACCCCTACTCGGCTCCATACCAGCAGGCCAAGGCCACCCGGCCGATGACCATCGACGACGTCGTCACCAAGACGGGCATCACGCTCGGCGTATTGACGGTCGCGGCGATCGTTTCCTATTTCCTCGTGGAGTCCAACCGCGCCCTGGCGGGGCCGCTGGCCCTGATCGGCGCGCTCGGCGGTTTGGGGCTGGTGCTGGTCGCGACCTTTGGTCGCAAGCAGGACAACCCGGCCATCGTGCTCAGCTACGCGGTGCTCGAGGGGATGTTCCTCGGTGCCATCTCGTTCATTTTTGCGAACTTCCAGGTGTCGTCGGCCAACGCCGGTTCCCTCATAGGTGAAGCCGTCCTGGGCACCTTCGGTGTGTTCTTCGGGATGCTCGTCGTCTACAAGACCGGGGCCATCCGGGTCACCCCGAAGTTCACCCGGATGCTGGTCGCCGCGATGTTCGGCGTGCTGGTCCTGATGCTCGGCAATTTCGTGCTGGCGATGTTCCATGTCGGTGGCGGCACCGGCCTGGGCCTGCGCAGCGGCGGGCCGATCGCGATCATCTTCTCGCTGGTGTGCATCGGTATCGCGGCCTTCAGCTTCCTGATCGACTTCGACGCAGCCGACCAGATGATCCGCGCCGGAGCACCCGAGAAGGCGGCGTGGGGCGTTGCGCTCGGCCTGACCGTAACGCTGGTCTGGCTGTACCTCGAGATCCTGCGTCTGCTCAGCTATCTGCAGAACGATTAGTTTGCTTCACAGAAAAAGCCGGCGTGCCCATGGGCGTGCCGGCTTTTTCGTGCGCTATGCGGTGCTTACCGCTAGCTGAGCCGCTCGATCACCATCGCCATGCCCTGGCCGCCGCCAACGCACATGGTCTCCAGGCCAAACGTCTTGTCGCGGGTCTGCAGGTTGTTGATCAGCGTGGTGGCGATCCGTGCGCCGGTCATACCGAACGGGTGGCCCAGCGCGATCGCTCCACCGGAGACGTTCAGCTTGTCCTCGTCCATGCCCAGCTCGCGCGCCGAGCCCAGCACCTGAACCGCGAAGGCCTCGTTGATCTCGTACAGGTCGATGTCGTTGATCGACATGCCAGCCCGTTCCAGCGCCTTCTTGGATGCCTCGATCGGACCCAGCCCCATGATCTCCGGCGAGAGGCCGCTGACGCCGGTGGACACGATGCGGGCCAGCGGGGTCAGGCCCAGCTCCTTGGCCTTGGTGTCGCTGGTGATCACCAACGCCGCCGCGCCGTCGTTGAGTGGGCAGGCGTTGCCCGCGGTCACGGTGCCGTTGGGCCGGAACACCGGCTTGAGCTCGCTGATCTTCTCGTAGGTGGTGCCGGCACGTGGGCCGTCGTCGGTGCTGACCGTGCTGCCGTCGGGCAGGGTGACCGGGGTGATCTCGCGCTCGAAGAACCCGCTCTTGATCGCCTCCTCGGCACGGTTCTGGCTGCGCACGCCCCAGCGGTCCTGGTCTTCGCGGGTGATCCCGCTCAGCAGTGCGACGTTTTCGGCGGTCTGGCCCATCGCGATGTACACGTCGGGCAGGTTCCCGTCAGTCCGGGGGTCGTGCCATTCGTCGGCGCCGGCGGCCAAGGCCGCGGACCGCTCCTGCGCCTCGCCGAACAGCGGGTTCTTGGTATCCGGCCACGAGTCGGAGTTGCCCTTGGCGAAGCGGGACACGGTCTCGACACCCGCGGAGATGAACGCGTCACCTTCGCCGGCCTTGATGGCGTGAAACGCCATCCGCGTGGTCTGCAGCGACGACGAGCAGTACCTGTTGACGGTGGTGCCGGGCAGGAAGTCATAGCCGAGCTCCACGGCAACGACGCGCGCCATGTTGAAGCCGGACTCACCGCCCGGCAGACCACAGCCCAGGATGAGGTCGTCGATCTGGTGCGGGTTCAGCGCCGGGACCTTGTCGAGGGCCGCGCGGACCATCTGGACGGCCAGGTCGTCGGGTCGCATGCTGACCAGCGACCCCTTCATGGCGCGCCCGATCGGCGAACGGGCGGCGGAGACGATGACGGCTTCGGGCATGACGGTTCCCTCCAAGGCGATGCGGGCTCGCGTGACGAAGGGTGGGACACCCACCCCGACGGGCTAAAGCAAATCTAGTCGGTGCCGATTGGTCAGTTCGACGATGGGGCTGCCGAACTCCGCCACAGCCGCGACATGGCACTCAGCGGCGTGTGGCCGGCGCTGAGCATGGGTGTCTCGGCGCGCGCCGCCAGATTGAGTACCGGGCTTTCGACCTCTTGGCCCAACACGTCGCACAGCGCCACCAGCAGCTGCGCAGCCGCCAGGGCGTACGCGGTCGCCGAGGGGTGAAAGCCGTCGGCCGAGAACATCAGCTCGGGTGTGGCGCGGAATTGGGGAGCCAGGAGGTTGGCCAGCGGCACCGGCACACCGCCAGACGACCGCACCGCCGCGGCCTGGGCGCGAGCGAGGTGTCTGGTTCGCGTGCGTGCCAGCGAGCGAAGCGGCTGGGGAATCGCAGTGATCACACCCAGATCCGGGCAGGTGCCAACGACCACCGCCGCGCCCCGCGAACCCAACTTACGCACCGTTTTGCCCAGCCGCCGCGCGGACTGACTGATCCCGTTGAGGGCGGTGACGTCGTTGGCGCCGATCATCATCACGGCCACGTCCGGCGGCGGCCCGGCCACGAACATCGCATCGACTTGCCCGCTCACACCCTTCGAAGTGGCGCCGACAATCGCCTTGGTGCTCAACCGAATACGCTTGCCGGTCTGCTCGGCGAGCCCGCGCGCGATCAGCACACCCGGCACTTCTTCGGCGCTCACGCATCCGTACCCGGTGGCGGTCGAGTCCCCGAAGATCATCAGGTGCAGGTCCGCGGACACGCCGCGCTGCCACCGTTCCACCGGGCCGCCGCCCGGGCTGTACACGCCGTCGGCGCGGGGCGGGATGTCCCAGGCCTTGGGGATGACGGTGCGCGCGCGCGTCGCCTGGCCGACCAGCAGGTTGCGTGCGCCCAGATAGGCCGTCCCTGTCGAGGCGAGTGCGCCCGCTGTGGCCAGGGCGATTGTCGAACTACGTCGCACCCAAGTCACGGGATCAGTTTAGATCGGCTGTCGTGTTTGCGCGGACACCCGAGGAACAATGCGGTCACGTTGTGAATCAAATGTGGTATCAATTCAGACTCTTCAAACGTTCTCTTAAGAAATGCCTGCGAAGCTAAGTTTAACGGGTTGGCTGAACGACTCGGCGCACGAAATGAACTGGGCGCTTGGCTAGCTCGTCACATGCTGTATCGCACTACAACGGCGTAGGAGTGTCGAGCATGACCGCACCCAGCAAGGTTTCCGGTGCACCCCGGAATGCCGCGCACTTACGTGACGTGCTCAAGTCACGGAGGGCCGAGGCCCGCAAATTTGCCATCAGTGATGGCGCACCGGTCGAGGTCTTAGAATCCGGGCCCAGCGTCCCCGCACGAGTAGCCACTCTGGCCTCACGCGTGACGATCCGGCCAATTCTGGCGGCCGGCAGCTACGCACCCAACATGCCATGGCCGTGGGGGCTCATCGACCTCGCGGCCCGGGTCCTGCTGCCCGTCTCCGCCACCGTCCGCGAGACCGTGACGTTGCCGAATGCGTCGGCACAGTTAGTGCGCGCCCCCGGGGTGCTGCCCGCGGACGGCACCCGGCGGATGGTGCTCTACTTCCACGGGGGAGCCTTCCTGACGTGCGGAGCAAACTCGCATGGCCGTGTGGTCGAAGCGATCTCGAAGTTTGCTGACTCGCCCGTCCTGGTGGTCAATTACCGGCTGTTGCCGAAGCATTCGGTCGGTATGGCGCTGCAAGATTGTCACGACGCCTATCAATGGCTGCGGCGGCGCGGCTATGAGCCGGAACAGATTGTTCTCGCCGGCGACTCCGCGGGCGGCTATCTCGCCCTCTCGCTCGCGCAACGGCTGCAGGAGGAAGGCGAGGAGCCGGCGGCGCTGGTCGCAATCTCGCCACTGCTGCAGCTAGCAAAGGAATACAAGCAAACGCATCCCAACATCAAGACCGACGCGATGTTTTCCGCAAAGGCTTTTGACGCGCTGGTCGAATTGGTTGCTAGCGCGGCCGAGAAGAACATCGTCGGCGGCAAGGCCGAGGAGATTTACGAACCCTTGGAGCACATCAAACCCGGCCTTCCGCGCACGCTGATCCACGTCTCCGGGTCCGAGGTGCTGCTGCATGACGCGCAGTTAGCGGCAAGCAGGCTGGCCGCGGTTGGTGTTCCGGCGGAGGTTCGGGTCTGGCCCGGCCAAGTTCACGACTTTCAGCTGGCGGCGCCGCTGGTGCCCGAGGCGGTCCGTTCGCTGCGCCAGATCGGGGAGTACATCCGCGAGGCCACCGGCTAGCCGCTCGGTTCTTCGCCTCGAGCCCGGTTTCTCGGTCGCATCGAGAGTGGGTGTGCGCGGCCAGAAATGGCCTGACACGATGAACGCATGCGAATTGCGCGGCACATCAGTGACATCATCGGCGGCACCCCGCTGGTTCGCCTGAACTCCGTCGTCCCCGCCGGCGCTGGAATTGTTGCGGCAAAAGTCGAATACCTCAACCCGGGTGGCAGCTCCAAGGACCGCATCGCGGTGAAGATGATCGACGCCGCCGAGGCCAGCGGGTTGCTCAAGCCGGGCGGCACCATCGTCGAGCCCACCTCCGGTAACACCGGTGTCGGTCTGGCTCTGGTTGCCCAGCACCGCGGCTACAAGTGCGTGTTCGTCTGCCCGGACAAGGTCAGCGAGGACAAACGCAACGTGCTGATCGCGTACGGCGCGGAGGTGGTGGTGTGCCCGACGGCGGTGCCGCCGGAGCACCCGGACAGCTACTACAGCGTCTCCGACCGGTTGGTCGAAGAGATCGACGGCGCCTGGAAGCCCGATCAATACGCCAACCCCGAAGGCCCGGCCAGCCACTACGAAACCACCGGCCCCGAGATCTGGGCCGACACCGACGGCAAGGTCACCCATTTCGTCGCCGGCATCGGCACCGGCGGCACGATCAGCGGCGCGGGACGGTACCTCAAGGAGGTGTCGGCCGGCCGGCCAGAAGGACCGGTCCGCATCGTCGGCGCCGACCCCGAAGGGTCGGTCTATTCGGGCGGCAGTGGCCGGCCCTATCTGGTCGAGGGCGTCGGCGAGGATTTCTGGCCGGCGGCCTACGACCCCACGGTGCCCGACCAGATCATCGCGGTGTCCGACTCCGACTCGTTCGACATGACCAGGCGGCTGGCTCGGGAAGAAGCGATGTTGGTCGGCGGCTCGTGCGGAATGGCCGCGGTGGCCGCGGTGAAGGTGGCCGAGGAGGCCGGGCCCGACGCGCTGGTCGTCGTGTTGCTGCCCGACGGGGGCCGCGGCTACATGTCGAAAATCTTCAACGACGGGTGGATGTCGTCGTACGGCTTCCTGCGTACCCGCCTCGACGGCTCGACCGAGCAGCCGCACGTCGGTGACGTGCTGCGCGGGAAATCGGGCGCGCTGCCCGACCTGGTACACACCCACCCGTCGGAGACGGTGCGCGACGCGATCGGCATTCTGCGTGAGTACGGGGTGTCCCAGATGCCCGTGGTCGGCGCCGAGCCGCCGGTGATGGCCGGTGAGGTGGCCGGCAGTGTGTCCGAGCGCGAACTGCTCTCGGCCGTCTTCGAGGGTCGCGCCAAATTGGCCGACGCCGTCTCCGAGCACATGAGTCCGCCGTTACCGATGATCGGTGCCGGCGAGCTGGTCAGCGCGGCCGGAAAGGCGTTGCGCGAGTGGGATGCGTTGATGGTCGTGGAGGAAGGAAAACCGGTCGGGGTGATCACCCGGTATGACCTGTTGGGCTTCCTGTCGGACGGACCTCGGGTACAGGCAGGGCGGCGTTGACGACGCCGCCGGCCAGCTGATCCGGCCCTCGCCCGAAACCTCCGCGAAGGGTAGCCCTCAGGTACTGTAATGCGGCCTGGTCCAGCTACCCCGCAGTGGAAGGTTGCCCATGACCGATCAACCGCCGCCCTTCCCGCCGCCTGAACCACCTGGTGGCTACGAACCGCCATCCGGCGGGTATGAACCCACTCCTTCGCCGCAGGGTGCCTCGTACCCTCCACCGCCTCCGCCACCCGGCGGCGGTTCCTACCCCCCGCCTCCTCCGTCTTCCGGTGGATATGCCCCGCCGCCGCCGCCCGCACCGGCAATCCGCGCACTGCCGACGGACTCCTACACGCCGTGGATCACCCGGGTGCTGGCGCTCATCATCGACTACCTTCCCTACGCGATCGTGCAGGGCATCGGCACCGGGATCATGTTCGCGACCCAACAGTCGACCTGCGTCACCGACATCACGCAGTACGACGTCAGCCAGTACTGCGCCAGCCAGCCCTCGATGATCGGCCAGTTGGCGCAATGGCTGGCGACGCTGGTGGGCTTGGCCTACTGGCTCTGGAACCGTGGCTACCGCCAGGGCACGACCGGATCGAGTCTCGGCAAGACGGTGATGAAGATCAAGGTGGTCAGTGAGATCAGCGGACAGCCGATCGGATTCGGGTTGTCCGTCGTGCGCGACCTCGCCCACTTGGTCGATGCGGTCATTTGCTTCATTGGTTTCCTGTTTCCGTTGTGGGACCCCAAACGGCAGACGCTGGCCGACAAGATCCTGACGACGGTCGTCCTGCCGATCTGAGGTGTTCGGGTGCGCCTGACGTGATCGTCCGTCGCTCACTAGGCTGATCGTCGATGAGCGAAAACCGTAGCGGACACCACGGAATCAACGGCCTGGCCACCAAAGCCATCCACGCCGGCTACCGCCCGGATCCGGCAACCGGGGCGGTGAACGCTCCGATCTATGCCAGCAGCACGTTCGCCCAAGACGGCGTCGGGGGCCTGCGCGGCGGGTTCGAGTACGCGCGCACCGGCAACCCGACCAGGGCCGCGCTGGAGGCGTCGCTGGCGGCGGTGGAAGGCGGCGCGTTCGGGCGGGCGTTCAGTTCCGGGATGGCCGCGACCGACTGTGCCCTGCGAGCGATGCTGCGGCCCGGAGACCACGTGGTCATCCCAAATGACGCCTATGGCGGCACATTCCGCTTGATCGACAAGGTCTTTACCCAGTGGGGCGTGGGGTACACGCCGGCCGCGCTGTCCGACCTGGACGCTGTCCGGGCCGCGATAACGCCGCAGACCCGGCTGATTTGGGTGGAAACCCCGACGAATCCGCTGTTGTCCATCGCCGATATCGCGGCCATTGCTGAACTCGGGAAGCGTCACTCGGCAAAAGTATTGGTGGACAGCACCTTTGCCTCGCCGGCGCTGCAGCAGGCTTTGACGCTGGGCGCCGATGTCGTGTTGCACTCGACCACCAAATACATCGGGGGCCACTCCGACGTGGTGGGCGGCGCCTTGGTCACCAACGACAAAGCGCTCGACGACGCGTTCGGCTTTCTGCAGAACGGGGCGGGCGCGGTGCCGGGCCCGTTCGACGCCTACTTGACGATGCGCGGCCTGAAGACCCTGGTGCTGCGGATGCAGCGGCACAGCGAAAACGCTTTGGCCGTAGCGGAATTCCTGGCCGGGCATCCGTCGGTGAGCACGGTGCTCTATCCGGGTCTGCCCACCCATCCCGGGCATGATGTCGCGGCGCGGCAGATGGCAGGCTTCGGCGGCATGGTGTCGGTGCGGATGCGCGGTGGCCGGGCAGCCGCCGAAAAGCTGTGTGCCGGCACGAAGGTGTTCATCCTGGCCGAGTCGCTGGGTGGGGTCGAGTCGCTGATCGAGCACCCCAGCGCGATGACACACGCGTCGACGGCCGGTTCGCAATTGGAAGTACCCGACGACCTGGTGCGGCTTTCGGTGGGCATCGAGGATCTCACCGACCTGCTGGCCGATCTCGAACAGGCCCTGGGCTAGTCCGCGACAGAACCTAGTCCGCGACAGAACTAGGAGTGATACGGCTCCGCGCTGACCAACGTGACCTCGACGGTGTTGCCATTGGGCACGGTGTAGCTGCGAGTCTCGCCGACCTTGGCGTCGATCAGGGCCCCGCCCAGCGGTGAGAGCGGCGAGAACACCTCCAGCTTGCCTTCGTTGACACCCTCCTGGCGGGTGGCGATCAGGAACGTCTCGCTGTCCGACTTGTCGCCGTTGTAATAGACCTTCACCACCGAACCAGGCAGCGCGACGCCGGACTGCTTGGGCGCTTCGCCGACCTTCGCGCTGTTGAGCAGGTCCTGCAGCTGGCGGATGCGGGCCTCCTGCTGGCCCTGCTCGTCGCGGGCGGCGTGGTATCCGCCGTTCTCCCGGAGGTCGCCCTCCTCGCGGCGGTCGTTGATTTCCGCGGCGATGACGGGACGATTCGCGATCAGCTGATCGAGTTCGGTCTTCAGTCGGTCATGTGACTCCTGGGTCAGCCAGGTCACCTGAGTGTCCGTCATCTCGTCGTGCTCCTCGTCGTGTCGTTCCGCGTAGCCGCGTAAGTCTCTGAACTCCGCTACAGGGAGTTTCTAGGTCCCGCCCCTTGCCGCCGTTCCGTCGTGCTCACGGCCGCTAATGCAGCAATACACGGTCCCAGCAGGAACCGTGCATTCATCCATGTTACCACTGTGCAAACAGCCGATGACGTCATTCGAGGTTCGCCTTTGTGACCAGTCAGGCTGCGCGCAGGTAGCCCGGTACGTCGGTGCCGCATCCGTAAATATCCGCCATCGCCGGCGGCCGGGAGGATTTCACCGTCGTCGTGACCTGCACCGTGGCCTGCACCGACGGTGGGACCAGGACCTCGCGTCGGCCCGTCTCGCTGCCGTCTTTCGCGCGGACCCGCACGATGCAGTCCACCGGTCGCGACGGGTCAGATCGCGTCACGCTGATCGTGACCGACGCGGTTTCGTTGTCGATCACCTGGTAGCCGGCCAGTGAACCCGAGACGTCACTGGTGCCCAGCCGTTGATAGCCGACGGTCGCGACGGCAACGCCGGCCGCAAGGACCAGCACACCCAGCGCGATGGCCACCCGGCGCCGCGACACGCGAGACAGTCGCGAACGCCCATAGCGGGCCTCGGGACGCGGAATGGAAGGCGGGGTCATGCCTGTTTCACTGGTGGACTCCTGGGCTGCCGCGCCACGGCGGACAGCGTGCAACATGGGGGAACTGGAATTATAAGGTCCTTATAGGGTCGAAAGGGAGACCGGCGGACCGACAAGGGGACATGTGAGCGAACTGCGGTTGATGGCGGTGCACGCCCACCCCGACGACGAGTCCAGCAAGGGTGCGGCCACACTCGCCCGGTATGCCGACGAGGGTCACCGCGTGCTGGTCGTGACATTGACCGGGGGCGAGCGCGGCGACATCCTCAACCCGGCGATGGATCTGCCCGATGTGCAAGAGCACATCACCGAAATTCGCCGTGACGAGATGGCCAAGGCGGCCGAAATTCTCGGCGTCGAGCACACCTGGCTCGGCTTCGTCGATTCCGGTCTGCCCACGGGGGATCCGCTACCGCCGCTGCCCGAGGGCTGCTTCGCGCTGGCGCCGTTGGAGGAGTCCGTCGAGGCGCTGGTGCGCGTTGTCCGCGAGTTCCGGCCGCATGTGATCACCACGTACGACGAGAACGGCGGCTATCCGCATCCGGATCACATTCGCTGCCACCAGGTTTCAATCGGTGCCTACGAAGCGGCCGGCGACTATGCGCGCTTCCCGGACGCCGGTGAGCCCTGGGCGGTGTCCAAGCTCTACTACGTCCACGGCTTCCTGCGCCAGCGGATGCAGTTGCTCCACGACGAGGCCGTCAAGCATGGCCAAGAGCCCCCGTTCAAGAAATGGCTTGAGTGGTGGGATGCCGAGCACGATCCGTTCGAGTCCCGGGTCACCACGCGCGTGGAGTGCTCGGAATATTTCAGCCAGCGCGACGACGCGCTGCGCGCACACGCCACCCAGATCGACCCCAAGGCCGACTTCTTCGCCGCCCCGATCGCCTGGCAGCAGCGACTATGGCCGACCGAGGAGTTCGAGTTGGCTCGCTCGCAGATCCCCGTCAGCCTGCCCGAGGACGACCTCTTTGCCGGAATCGAGAACCACCGGTGAGCCACCTTTTACTCACGGTGATCGCTGACGGGACCCCCCACAACACCGGGCCCGATTTCGGCAAGGCCAGCCCCATCGGGCTGCTGGTCGTCGTGCTGCTGTTGATCGCCACCTTGTTTCTGCTGCGCTCGATGAACCGGCAGCTGAAGAAGGTGCCCGAATCCTTCGACCCCATCCACCCCGAGCCCGATCAGGCTGCCGACGAGGGCACCGATGCGGTCCGGCCACCCCTTGACGAAGCCCCCGGGCAGGCGAACGGATCCACCCGGCCGTCAGGACCCGGCGATGAGCCCGGCTGAATCGTCTTCGACGAACACGCTGGGGCTGGCTACCAGCCCCTATCTGCGTCAACATGCCGACAACCCGGTGCACTGGCAGCAGTGGACGCCGCAGGCAATGGCCGACGCGGCGGCACGCGATGTGCCGATCTTGCTCTCGATCGGTTATGCCGCCTGTCACTGGTGTCACGTGATGGCGCACGAATCGTTCGAGGACGACGAGGTTGCCGCCGCGATGAACGCGGGATTCGTCTGCGTCAAAGTCGACCGCGAGGAACGACCCGACATCGATGCGGTCTACATGAATGCCACCGTCGCGCTCACCGGGCAGGGCGGTTGGCCGATGACGTGCTTCCTGACACCGGACGGCCGGCCCTTCTTCTGCGGCACCTACTACCCGAAAGACGGTTTTCTGCAACTCCTTTCGGCTGTCACCGAAACCTGGCGGGGACGCCGTGGCGAGGTCGACGAGGCATCGGACCAGATCGCGGGCGAGCTGCGCAAGATGGCTGGGGCGCTCCTGACGGTGCCCTCTGGGGGCCCGGACATCGATCCGTCGCTGTGCGATCACGCGGTCGCCGCGGTGCTGGCCGACCAGGACACCGTGCACGGCGGGTTCGGCGGTGCGCCCAAATTCCCGCCGTCGGCGGCTCTGGAAGCCCTGCTGCGCAGCTACGAGCGCACCGGATCACCGGCGGCGCTGCAGGCCGTCGCGCACGCGGGCAACGCGATGGCCCGCGGCGGCATCTACGACCAACTTTCCGGTGGCTTCGCCCGGTACAGCGTCGACAACGCCTGGGTCGTACCGCATTTCGAGAAGATGCTCTACGACAACGCGCTGCTGCTGCGTGCCTACGCGCACTGGGCCCGGCGTACCGGAGATCCGTTGGCCCGCCGGGTCACCGCGCAGACCGCGCGATTTCTGCTCGACGAGCTGGCCGACGGCGCGATGTTCACGTCGTCGCTGGATGCCGACGCCGCCGGCAGCGAGGGCTCGACCTATGTCTGGACGCCGGAACAACTGACCGAGGTGCTCGGCGCCGACGACGGCCGTTGGGCCGCCGAGGTTTTCGCGGTCACACAGTCCGGCACCTTCGAACACGGGACGTCGGTGCTGCAGTTGCCCAGCGAACCCGATGATCCGCAACGGTTGGACCGGGTGCGGACCGAACTGCTGGGCGCCCGGCTCACCCGAACCCAGCCGGGACGCGACGACAAGGTCGTCACGTCGTGGAATGGGCTGGCGATCACCGCGCTGGCCGAGGCCAGTGTGGCCCTGGAAGAACCCGAACTTGCCCGCGCGGCGCGACATTGCGCGACGGCGCTGCTGGACTTGCACCTCGTCGACGGGCGGCTGCGGCGGGCCAGCCTCGGCGGGGTGGTCGGCGACAGCGCCGCCATCCTGGAGGACTACGCGACGCTGGCCACCGGACTGTTGGCGCTCTACCAGCTGACCGTCGAAGAAGTCTGGCTGACGGCGGCATGCGCGCTCCTCGACACCGCCCTGGCACATTTCGCCGATCCGCACCGACCCGGCCGCTGGTATGACACCGCCGACGATGCCGAGCAGCTGATGCTCCGGCCGGCCGACCCGCTGGACGGGGCCACCCCGTCGGGCGCGTCGACGATCACCGAAGCGCTGCTGACCGCGGCGCACCTGGTCGCCAGCGACAAAGCGCCGCGGTACCTGCAAGCGGCGACCGAGGCCCTCACCGCGCATTCCGTACTGCTGGCCCGGGCTCCGCGGTCGGCCGGGCATTGGCTTGCCGTCGCCGAAGCCGCGATCCGCGGCCCGCTACAGATCGCGATCGCCTGCGACTCGTCGCGGTCGCCGCTGCTGACCGACGCCCGCCGGCTGGCGCCCGGCGGGGCGGTCGTGATCGGCGGCAAGATGGACTCGTCGGCCCTGCTGGTCGGCCGGGATCGGGTGACCGGCGCCGATGCCGCCTACGTGTGCCGGGGACGCCTCTGCGACCTACCGGTGACGCGCTCGGCAGACCTGGCCGCCGCCCTGGGCGTGGCCGCGCAGTAGCGCCGATTCAGAAGACCACGAACCACATCGCGATGTAGTGGCAGGTGGCCGCTATCGCGGTGCAGGCGTGGAAGAACTCGTGGTAGCCGAACGTCGAGGGCCAGGGATCGGGCCAGCGCAGCGCGTAAAGAATGCCGCCGATGCTGTACAAGACGCCGCCGACGAACAGCAGCACCATCGCGGTCACGCCGGCGTTATGCAGGATCGACCCGGTGAACCAGACGGCTACCCACCCCAACAGCAGATAGAGCGGCACGCCCACCCAGCGCGGCGCCGACGGCCAGCACATTTTCAGCAGAATTCCGGCCGCCGCCCCGCCCCACACGACGTACAACACCAGCCGCCCGGCGGCCGGCGGCAAGGCCAGCAACGCGAACGGGGTATAGCTGCCGGCGATGAACACGAAGATCATCGAATGGTCGGCCCGCTTCATCCACTTGCGGGCGGTAGCGGACTTCCAGTGCACGCGGTGATACGTAGCGCTGACGGTGAACATGACAATGGTGGCCGCGGTGTACAACAGCGTCGCCAGCCCGGCGCGGGTGGACGCCACCGCCCAGGACACCGCGACCAGCGAAGCGCCGGCGAAAACGGCGACCCCGGCCGAGTAGACGTGAATCCAGCCGCGGAAGCGCGGTTTGGTCAGTACCCGGGCGACGCCCTCGACGAGATGCTGCGCGGCGTTGGCCGCGATCCCCTGCGAGTCGGGTTCTGGATCGGTGACAGTGCTGCTTCGGCCGCTCATGTCTCCTGTTGCCTTGCTCGGATGGCGGTCAAATTGCCAATACCTGACATCGGTAAACACTAGTCCGCACCGGCCGGATGGCCGGGGGTTCGAAGGCGGCGAAATCCCACAAATCGACCGGGAATTCATTGCCCTTCACAGTAGTGTGGATCTTCGTGGAGATTATCTCGCCGCGCCTCAAAGACCCGTTGTATCGCGTCTACGAGCTGCGACTGCGGCAGGGTCTGGCCGCCTCGAAGTCCCAGCTGCCGCGGCATATCGCCGTGCTGTGCGACGGGAACCGGCGGTGGGCCCGCGACGCGGGATACGAGGACGTCAGTTACGGCTACCGGATGGGCGCATCCAAGATCGCCGAGATGCTGCGGTGGTGTCAGGAAGCTGGCGTCGAAATGACGACCGTCTATCTGCTGTCCACCGAAAACCTGCAACGCGATCCCGACGAGCTGGCCGGGCTGATCGAGATCATCACCGATGTCGTCGAGGAGATCTGTGCACCGGCTAATCGCTGGAGCGTGCGCACGGTCGGGGACTTGGAGCTGCTCGGCGAGGAGCCCGCCCGCCGGTTGCGGGGTGCTGTCGAGTCCACGCCCAGCGTCGCGCCCTTCCACGTCAACGTGGCGGTGGGCTACGGCGGCCGGCAGGAGATCGTCGGCGCCGTGCGCGCGTTGTTGGGCAAGGAACTCGCCAACGGCATCACCGGCGAGGAGCTGCTCGACGCGGTGACCGTCGACGCCATCTCCGAGAACCTCTACACCTCCGGGCAGCCCGACCCGGACCTGGTGATCCGCACGTCGGGTGAGCAACGGCTGTCCGGGTTTTTGCTATGGCAGAGCGCCTATTCGGAGATGTGGTTCTGCGACACGCACTGGCCCGCATTTCGCCGCGTCGATTTTCTGCGCGCGCTGCGTGACTACAGCCGGCGGGATCGCCGGCACGGTAAGTAGCTGAGTAGATGGCTGCGCTATCGGCAGTGGTGTTCGCGCTGAGCGGTTGGCTCGGGTTGTATCTGCTGGCTCGTGATCCGCGTAAACCGGTGCTGGTGCTGGCGGCCATCGGTCTGTGCGGTTTCGCGCTGGTGGTGGCCCTGGATGCGGTGCGCA
Source organism: Mycobacterium sp. Dal123C01 (assembly GCF_052566995.1). Taxonomy (NCBI): domain Bacteria; kingdom Bacillati; phylum Actinomycetota; class Actinomycetes; order Mycobacteriales; family Mycobacteriaceae; genus Mycobacterium; species Mycobacterium sp. Dal123C01. The sequence goes on from NZ_CP199580.1 coordinate 2,510,982, forward strand.
CCACCAACCCTCTGCAAGCACCGGCCGGGCTGCTCAGCCACGTCGAGATCTATTTGGTTGCCGTTCCCAGCGTGGCGTGGTTCGCGGTGCTCGTCGAGCTGTCGCAGCCGAGCGACAGCTGGCGGGCGCGCACCCGTGAGCTGCTGCTGGTGGCCGGGGTCGCCGCGCTGACCCTGTTCGGGGCAATGCTGGCCGGCAGCGTCGAGGGGCCGCTACGGCCCGGACACTGGCTGATGTTCGCGGTGATCTCGGTGTCCACCCTGGGCGCGATGGCCGTCGCGCTTCGGCGGCCGCGCCGGCCGCGACGGGCCGTCGGGCTTGCCGTCGTCGCGACGCTGTTCTTCGCGCTGGGCAATGCGATCCTGATCATTCCGCTGGGTCTGGTGCCCAGCTGGCTGGCGCTGGCGTCTACGAGTTTCGACGTCCTCTCGCTCGGGGTCGCCGTCGCCCTGTGGGACGCGTTCGACGAGGGCCAGGCGCTGCGCGCCGACATGCTGCGCTCGTTCGCCGGCTCGGTGGTGGTGGCTGCGCTGTTCGGCGGTCAGGTGCTGATCGGCTTGACGCTGACCCGCACGGAGCCCGCGGCACAGACCGCGCTGACGGTGCTGCTGTTCAGCATCCTGGCGATCGCCCTCGCGGTGCAGGTGTTGGCCGACCCGCTGGCCGGGGTGCTCGACCGACTGGCATTCTCGAAATCGCCTGCGCTGCAGGCGGATCGGGCCGCGCTGCGGCACACCGGGGCGGCCCTGCCGTTGCGGTCGGTGTATCCGCTCGACGATGTCGACGACGAAACCTTCGCCAGGCTCACCCGCCGGGCCCTGGGCCATTACGGTGACCTGACCAAGCTGGTCGCCAGTCCCCTGACCGCATTGCCCGTGATCGACGAGCGGCTGGCCGCCCGGGGAGCGCCCGACCACCCGGTCGAGCGGGCCAACGAACTCAAGGCCGTTCTGGCCGACGGCATCGGGCGGCTCAAGCCGCGTGACGGCGGCGATTTCGGAACCACCGAACAGTGGCGGTACTACAACTCGCTGTATTTCCCCTACGTCGTCGGGGTGCGCGCGTACGCGCAGAATGCCACCGCCTCGGGTCTGGATCCGACCGCGCGGCAGGCCTGGCAGTGGTTGGTGACGGAGGTCCCACAGCGTTCGTTGCATAACTGGCAGAACGCCGCGGCTCGGCTGATCGCCGCTGATCTTCGCGGACGTGTCGGCGTCCCCAGCGAGTAGCCCGGCGCCGCTGCGGGCGCGGTAACGCCCGCCACACTGTGGTTTGTGTCACCACCGGCAAGCGTTATCAGGATGACAACGGTGGTTGTAATGGCTCTCCCGTCCATCTTCGGGTGGACTGGCAACGAATACGGGTATGTGCGGCCGACCGGCCGGCACCGTGATCATCCCGAGTCTGCTGGGGGGACTTATGTTTTCGCCGACTATTCCGACGAACCAACTCGCACGGGCCATCGAGAGAGTCCGGCACCACGTCGGTCAGTTACACCAACGTATGCTTCCGGCGCCGGCCGCGATGATGGAACTGGTCACGAACGCTTGGGTCGCGCAAGCGATTACTGCCGCCGCCGACCTGGGCATCGCCGACGCGCTGGCCAAGGGACCGCTGTCGGTCGACGAGTTGGCGGACGCGGTCGATGCGGATGCCGACACCGTCAGTCGTCTGCTGAGGGCCTTGATCTCGCGAGGCGTTTTCCGTCGGCGCCGGGACGGGCGCTACGACCTCACCCCGCTGGCGGACACGCTGCGCAGCGACGCTGATACCTCGCTGCGCGCGTTCGCACGATTTATCGGGTCACCCCAGGACCGCGAGCACTGGAGCCACCTCACGGACGCGATTCGCACCGGCCGATCGGTTGTCCCTGCCTTGCGCGGTAAGCCGATCTTCGAGTACCTGGCCGAGGACAAAGAACTCGACGAGATTTTCAATGAGGCCATGACAAACATGTCCGGGCTCGCGATCCCGCCGGTCATCGCCGGCTACGACTTCAGCAAGTATCGGACGATCGTCGACGTCGCCGGTGGGCACGGTCGATTCTTGGCCGAGATCTTGAAAGCCACGCCACAAGCTTGTGGCATTCTGTTCGACCAGCCGCACGTGGTCGCGGGCGCCTCGGCATTACTCGAGGAACATCGGGTGGCCGACCGAGTCAAGCTGGTCGAAGGTTCCTTCTTCGAGACCGTGGCCGAGGGTGGCGACGCCTACGTCCTCAAGCACATCATCCACGACTGGCCCGACGACGAGGCGGCGCAGATCCTTGGGAACATTCGCAAAGCGGCCGGCGTCGGCAAGCATGTGTTGATCGTGGAATTCGTTATCCCGCAGCACAACCGCGAATTTCCGGGTAACTGGCTGGATCTGGAAATGCTCGTCGGAGCCGGCGCCCGCGAGCGGACCGCCGCCCAGTACAGCCGACTGCTGAGCCGCGCCGGCTTCCGGATGACGCGGGTGGTCGAAACGGTATCGCCGTACAGCGTCGTCGAAGCAGTCGCCGTCTAGCGCTGAGGCGAATCCGCCGTGTGCATTACCGGTTGTGTAAGGAGTACTGATGTTTTCGCTTAAAGTTCCGCCCACTCAGGTTGTTCGGACCGTCGAGATTGTTCGGCATCACCTCGGTCAGCTGCACCAACGGATGGTTCCGCCACCGGCGGCGATGCTGGAGATGATCACGAATGCCTGGGCGGCGCAGGCGATTACCGCGGCGGCCGACCTCGGCATCGCCGATGCGCTGGCCAACGGGCCACTGTCGGCCGACGAGTTAGCCGACGCGGTCGACGCTGACGCCGACACCGTCAGTCGCCTGCTGAGGGCCTTGATCGGCCGCGGCGTCTTCCGTCAACTGCGCAACGGGCGCTACGCCCTCAACCCGCTCGCGAACACGCTGCGCAGCGATAGCGATGTCTCGTTGCGGGCACTCGCCCGGTATGTCGGGTCACCTCAGGACCGGGAGCACTGGAGCCACCTCGCCGACTCGATTCGCACCGGCCGAGCCGTTGCCCCGGAACTACGCGGTAAGTCCTACTTCGAGTATCTGGCCGAGCAACCGGAACTCGACGAGATCTTCAATAACGCCATGACTGACATGTCCGAGCTCGCGATCCCGCCGGTCATCGCCGGTTACGACTTCACCCGCTACTCGACGATCGTCGACGTCGCCGGAGGGCACGGTCGATTCTTGGCCGAAATCTTGAATGCCACGCCACAAGCTCGTGGCATTCTGTTCGACCAGCCGCACGTGGTCGCGGGCGCCTCGGCAATACTCGAGGAACATCGGGTGGCCGACCGGGTCAAGCTGGTCGAAGGTTCCTTCTTCGAGACCGTGGCCGAGGGTGGCGACGCCTACGTCCTCAAGCACATCATCCACGACTGGCCCGACGACGAAGCCGTCCAGATTCTTGGCAACATCCGGAAAGCCGCCGGGCTTGGAAAGCATGTGTTGATTGTGGAATTCGTCATTCCGCAGCATGGCCGTGAATTCCCCGGCCACCTGATGGACCTGGCAATGCACGTCACAGCCGGCGCCCGCGAGCGCACCGCCGGTCAATACAGCCGCCTGCTGAACCGCGCCGGATTCCGCACGACGCGGGTGGTCGAAACGGCCTCGCCGATCAGCATTGTCGAAGCGGTCGCCGTCTAGCGCTGAGGCAAATCTGCCGTGTGCATTACCGATTGTGTAAGGAGTACTGATGTTTTCGCTTAAAGTTCCGCCCACTCAGGTTGTTCGGACCGTCGAGATTGTTCGGCATCACCTCGGTCAGCTGCACCAACGCATGGTTCCGCCACCGGCGGCGATGATGGAAATGATCACGAATGCCTGGGCTGCGCAGGCGATTACCGCGGCGGCCGACCTCGGCATCGCCGATGCACTGGCGAACGGGCCACTGTCGGCCGACGAGTTGGCCGACGCGGTCGACGCGGACGCCGACACCGTCATTCGCCTGCTGAGGGCTTTGATCGGTCGCGGAGTCTTCCGTCAACTGCGCAACGGGCGCTACGCCCTCAACCCGCTGGCGGACACGCTGCGCAGCGACAGCGATATCTCGGTGCGGGGTATGGCTCGATATGTCGGTGCTCCCCAGCCTCGCGAGCACTGGAGCCGTCTCACGACCGCGATCCGCACCCGCCGGGAAGTTGTATCCGAAATGCGCGGTAAACCGATTTTTGAATACCTGGCGCAGGAAAAGGAACTCGACGAGCGCTTCAACGACGCGATGACCAGCATCTCGGAGTTGGCGATCCCATCGGTCATCGCGGGCTACGACTTCAGCCGCTACGGGACGATCGTCGACGTCGCCGGTGGGCGCGGTCGGCTGCTGGCCGCGATCTTGAATGCCACGCCGCAAGCCCGGGGGATTCTGTTCGACCAGCCCCATGTCATTGCGGACGCACCACCGCTGCTCAAACAGCATCGGGTGGCCGACCGGGTCACGCTGGTCGAAGGTTCCTTCTTCGAGAACGTGGCCGAGGGCGGCGACGCCTATGTCCTCAAGCACATCATCCACGACTGGCCCGACGACCAGGCGCTGCAGATCCTGCGCAACGTGCGGAAGGCGGCCGGGCTCGGCAAGCATGTGCTGCTGGTCGAAATGGTTCTTCCCGGACACGATCGCGATTTCGTGGGCAACTGGCTCGACCTGGAAATCCTGGTCGAATTCGACGCCCGCGAGCGCACCGCCGCGGGGTATGCCGAATTGCTCGACCGTGCTGGATTCCGGATGACGCGGGTGGTGGAAACGGTTTCGCCGTACAGCGTTGTCGAGGCAATTGCCGTGTAACGCTGAATTATCCAGGAGCACCGATGTTTGCGTCTAGAATTCCGGCCGCTCACGTCGCACGGATCATCGAGATGGCTCGGCATCGCCTCGGTCGGCTGCAGCAACGCTTGGTTCCACCACCGATCGCGGTGATGGAGATGGTCATGAATGCTTGGGCTGCGCAAGCGATTACCGCGACGGCCGATCTCGGCATTGCCGACGCGCTGGCCAAGGGGCCACTGCCCGTCGACGAGCTGGCGAGTGCGGTCAATGCCGATGCCGACGCCGTAAGCCGACTGCTGCGGGGCTTGACGGGCCGGGGTCTATTCCGGCTGCGCCGCGACGGCCGTTACGAGCTCACTCCGCTGGGGGATTGCTTGCGCAGTGACGCTGAGGTGTCGCTACGCGGGTTGGCCCGGTTTGTGGGTGCACCCCAGCATCGCGAGCATTGGAGTCACCTCACTGATGCCATTCGCACCGGGCGCCCCGCCGTCCCGGAATTGCGCGGCAAGCCGATGTTCGAATACCTCGCCGACGAGCCGGAATTCGCTGAGGTTTTCAACGCCGCGATGACGAGCGTCTCCGAGCTCGCGATCGCGCCGGTCGTCGCGGGCTATGACTTCAGCCGCTACGACACCATCGTCGATGTGGGTGGGGGGCACGGACGGCTGCTCGCCGCGATCCTGGAAGCCGCCCCGCGGGCCCGCGGGGTCCTTTGCGACCTGCCCCACGTGGTGGCGGGCGCCCCGGCAGTGATGGCGGAACGCGGGGTGCAGGACCGGGTGACAGTCGTTCCGGGATCGTTCTTCGACGCGATACCCGAGGGCGGCGATGCATATGTGCTGAAGCACATCATCCACGACTGGCCCGACGACGACGCCGTGCAAATTCTCAGCAATGTGCGGAAGGTGGCCGACGTGGGCAAGCACGTGCTGCTCGTCGAATTCGTCATTCCGGGGCACGACCGCGAATTTTTGGGGAACTGGGGTGACCTGGAAATGCTTCTCGTGGTGGGTGCCCGCGAGCGCGCCGGCGCCCAGTATGGCCGCTTGTTGGACCGTGCCGGCTTCCGCATGAAGCGGGTGGTGAACACGACGTCTCCGTTCAGCGTCGTCGAGGCGGTCGCCGTATAACAATCCGCATTCACCGCCGATCACGGGAATACCCGGAAGAAATCCCTGGTCTTCTCTTGCGTGGCAGCAGTTGGCAGTGCCACGGGTCGATATGGCAGTGCTCTGGCGGCACGCTCAAACCAGTTCGACACAAATCGTCATCGCGAGGAGTAATCACATGTCCGCTGTATCTGGCATACAAACCCGGCACCTGTACGCCGCGACCGACTCGCTGCTGCGCTTCGCCATGCGGGCAGATGCCACGTTGACGGGGCTGTTCGGTCTGGCCGTGGCCTTCTTCGCCGACCCGCTGTCCTCACTGACCGGCCTGAGTTCCGACCTGGAATACGCCCTGGGCGCCTTTTTCGTGCTCTACGGCCTGGTGGTGTTCAGCCTGGCGGCGTGGCCGAACTTGCGCAGTGCCGGCGTCGGTGTCGTCGTGGCCAACAGCGTGTTCACGCTGGGCTCGGTTGTGGCGGTGGAAGCGGTGCCGATGACCGCGACCGGGGTGGTCGCGACGCTGGGCGGTGGCGTCTACACCGCGGCTTTCGCGAGACTGCAGTACCTGGGACTGCGCCGGCTGCAGCCCGCGTAACTCCCCTTCCCGCCGGTGCGGGGCGCCTCCGCTGGACCCTGCGGAGATCCGCCCCGCTCCGGCCATTTCGGGGTTCGAGCGTGTTAGAGCTTGCGCAGCCGCAGCCGGTTGATGGAGTGGTCGGCGTCCTTGCGCAGCACCAGGGTCGCGCGGGGGCGCGTCGGCAGAATGTTCTCGACCAGATTGGGCCGGTTGATCGACCGCCAGATTTCTCGCGCAGCCGCGACGGCCTTCGTGTCGTTGAGGGCCGAGTAGTGGTGGAAGTGCGATTCCGGGTCCGCGAACGCGGTGCTGCGCATCGCCAAGAACCGCGACACGTACCACTGCTCGATGTCCTCGATTCGGGCGTCCACGTACAGCGAGAAGTCGAACAGGTCCGACACCATCAGGGTCGGGCCGGTCTGCAGTACGTTGAGGCCCTCCAGGATCAGGATGTCCGGGTGCCGGACCACGTGATTGGCCCCGGCGATGACGTCGTAGCGCAGGTGTGAGTAGACCGGCGCACACGCGTGGTCGGAACCCGATTTGACCGACGTGACAAACCGCATCAGCGACCGGCGGTTGTAGCTCTCCGGAAAACCCTTGCGGTGCATGAGGTTTCGCCGGTCCAGCTCGGCATTCGAGTAGAGAAAGCCGTCGGTGGTCACCAGGTCTACCCGGGGATGGTGATCCCAGCGGGCCAGCAACGCCTGCAGCACACGGGCGGTGGTCGACTTTCCGACCGCCACGCTGCCGGCGACGCCGATGATGAACGGCACCGGCCGGTCCGGGTTCTGCTGCGGCTCGCCGAGGAATTCCGCAGTGGCAGCGAACAATCGCTGCCGGGCCGCGACCTGAAGGTGGATGAGCCGGGCCAGCGGCAGGTACACCTCTTCGACCTCGAGCAGGTCGATCTGCTCGCCGAGACCACGCAGGCCGACAAGTTCTTCTTCAGTGAGGGCCAGCGGCGTCGACATGCGGAGCGAGCGCCATTGCTTTCGGTCGAACTCCACATAGGGACTCGGCTCGCTCAGCCGCGGCATAGTGCCAGTGTGGCAGGGGCGATCGCGTGCCACACGGCTGGGCTGGGTAAAACCACCACTCGATAGACTGGCACTCGTGACTGCCGCACCTGATGCCCGCGTAACCGCGTCCCTGATGTCCGCCCCGCTCGCCGAAGTTGACCCGGACATTGCCGAGCTGCTCGGCAAAGAGCTCGGCCGCCAGCGCGACACCCTCGAGATGATCGCGTCGGAGAATTTCGTGCCGCGCTCGGTGCTGCAGGCCCAGGGCAGCGTGCTCACGAACAAGTACGCCGAGGGACTGCCCGGCCGGCGTTACTACGGCGGTTGCGAGCACGTCGACGTCGTGGAGAACATCGCCCGCGACCGTGCCAAGGCGCTGTTCGGTGCCGACTTCGCCAATGTGCAGCCGCACTCCGGCGCCCAGGCGAACGCCGCGGTGCTGCACGCCCTGATGTCGCCGGGGGAGCGGCTGCTGGGCCTGGATCTGGCTAACGGCGGGCATCTGACGCACGGCATGAAGCTCAACTTCTCCGGCAAGCTCTACGAGAACGCCTTTTACGGCGTCGACCCGACGACGCATCTCGTCGACATGGACGTGGTGCGCGCTCAGGCGCTCGAATTCCGTCCGAAGGTGATCATCGCCGGCTGGTCGGCGTACCCGCGGATTCTCGACTTCGCGGCGTTCGCGTCAATCGCCGACGAGGTCGACGCCAAGCTCTGGGTGGACATGGCGCACTTCGCAGGCCTGGTCGCCGTCGGATTGCACCCCTCTCCGATACCGCACGCGGGTGTGGTGTCCACCACCATTCACAAGACGCTCGGTGGCGGCCGCTCCGGGATGATCCTGGGGAAGCAGGAGTACGCCAAGGCCATCAACTCGGCGGTGTTCCCCGGCCAGCAGGGCGGTCCGCTGATGCACGTCATCGCGGGCAAGGCGGTCGCGCTGAAGATCGCGGGCACGCCCGAATTCGCTGAGCGGCAGCAGCGCACGCTGACCGGTGCGCGGATCCTGGCTGACCGGCTCCTGGCCGCCGATGTCGCCAAGGCCGGCGTGTCGGTGGTCAGCGGCGGCACTGACGTCCACCTGGTGCTGGTCGACCTGCGCAACTCCCCGCTCGACGGCCAGGCCGCCGAGGACCTGCTGCACGAGGTCGGCATCACGGTCAACCGCAACGCCGTGCCCAACGACCCGCGACCGCCGATGGTCACGTCGGGTCTGCGGATCGGGACCCCGGCGCTGGCCACCCGCGGCTTCGGCGACGCCGAATTCACCGAGGTCGCCGACGTCATCGCCACCGCGTTGGCGGCCGGCAGCTCGGCCGACGTGTCGGGGCTGCGGCAGCGAGTGACGCGGCTTGCCCAGGAGTTTCCGCTGTACGAGGGCCTCGAGGACTGGGCCCTGATCGGGCGGTAACTCCTCCCCGGGGACCAAGGTCACCGTTTGGTCCGACACGCTCGGGCATTTTCATACATCTGTGTCGGCGGGTTACAGTAATCTCATGGCACAGAGACCTGTCGCAAACGCGCTGATCCTGGAACTCGCGCCGATCGTCGAAGCGAACATGGACCGCCACCTCAGCACCGAGGAAATGTGGTTCGCCCACGATTACGTGCCCTTCGACCGAGGCGAGAACTTCGCCTTCCTCGGCGGACGTGACTGGGATCCGTCCAGCATGACGCTGCCGCGGGCCTTCACCGACGCCTGCGAGATCCTGTTGCTGCTCAAGGACGACCTGGCCAGCCATCACCGCGAGCTTGTCGAGCACTTCATTCTCGAGGAGTGGTGGGGTCGCTGGCTCGGCCGGTGGACCGCCGAAGAGCATCTGCACGCCATCGCGCTGCGCCAATACCTGGTGGTGACCCGCGAGGTGGACCCGACCGCCAACGAAGAGGCCCGAGTCAAGTACCTGATGCAGGGCTACCGCGCCGACACGTACACGCAGGTGGAAACCCTGGTCTACATGGCGTTCACCGAGCGCACCCACGCCGTCTTGGGCCGGAACCTGGCCGCAAGGCTCGAGGAGCCTATTTTGGCCGGGCTTATCGACCGGATCGCCCGGGACGAGGCGCGGCACGAGGAGTTCTTCTCGAATCTTGTCGCGCACTGCCTCGAGTACTCGCGCGACGAGACAATCGCCGCGATCGCTGCCCGTGCGGCCGATCTCGAGGTCGTCGGCGGCGACATCAACACATATCAGGACAAGGTGCAAAACGTCGCCGCCGCCGGAATTTTCGGCCCCGCCGAGCTGCGCCAGGCCATCTCCGACCGCATAACCGCATGGGGCGTCGCTGACGAACCCCAGCTGCGGCAGTTCGTCAGCGGCTAAGCAAACCTTCGCGACCGACTGCGCGACTCTTCGTCGCGGGTCGTCACTCGGCGTCGGCGCGTCTGCGCGGCGGCAAAGCGGCGACGAGAGTAGCGTCATTCTCGATGGTCAGCGTCATGCTTTGCTGCCAGGGCGGCACCTCCCGTCAGCTCGAGGGAAGGACCGGCCCCGGTCCTCGTGTCGCAGTTCCCGCCGACATGCCTGTGCGGGTCCGCGCCGGCTTATCCCGCACGAGGAGCGCTACGTGACCGAAATCCGGACTTACGTGATCGACACTTCCGTGCTGCTGTCCGACCCATGGGCGTGCAGCCGGTTCGCCGAGCACGAGGTGGTGGTCCCGTTGGTGGTGATCAGTGAACTGGAGGCCAAACGCCACCATCATGAGCTGGGATGGTTCGCCCGTCAGGCACTGCGTCTTTTCGATGACCTTCGGCTGGAGCACGGACGGTTGGATCAGCCCATTCCTGTTGGGGCACAAGGCGGTACGCTGCACGTCGAGCTCAACCACACCGACCCTGCCGTGCTGCCCGCCGGATTCCGCACCGACAGCAACGATTCCCGGATCTTGAGCTGCGCGGCCAACCTCGCCGCCGAAGGCAAACTGGTCACGTTGGTCAGCAAGGACATTCCGCTGCGCGTCAAGGCCGCCGCGGTGGGCCTGGCCGCCGACGAGTACCACGCCCAGGATGTCGTGGTCTCCGGTTGGCCGGGGATGCAGGAGATCGAGACCGCCGCGGAAGACATCGACGCGCTCTTCGCCGACGGCGAGATCGACCTGGCTGAAGCCCGGGATCTGCCCTGCCACACCGGAATTCGGCTGCTCGGCGGTAGCTCTCACGCGCTGGGCCGGGTCACCGCGGCCAAACGAGTTCAACTTGTTCGCGGTGACCGCGAGGTATTCGGGCTGCGGGGCCGCTCCGCCGAGCAGCGCGTGGCGCTCGACCTGTTGCTCGACGAGTCGGTGGGAATTGTGTCGCTGGGTGGCAAAGCCGGCACCGGTAAGTCCGCACTGGCCTTGTGCGCTGGCCTGGACGCGGTACTGGAACGGCGGACCCAGCGCAAAGTGGTGGTGTTCCGCCCGCTGTACGCCGTCGGCGGCCAGGAGCTGGGCTACCTGCCCGGCAGCGAAAGCGAAAAGATGGGCCCCTGGGCGCAGGCGGTTTTCGACACCCTCGAAGGTCTGGCCAGCCCGGCCGTGCTGGAGGAAGTGCTGTCCCGGGGCATGCTCGAAGTACTGCCGCTGACTCACATCCGGGGGCGCTCGCTGCACGACTCGTTCGTCATCGTCGACGAAGCCCAGTCGCTGGAGCGCAACGTCCTGCTGACCGTGTTGTCCAGGCTGGGGTCCGGGTCGCGGGTGGTGCTGACCCACGACGTCGCCCAGCGTGACAACCTGCGGGTCGGCCGCCATGACGGCGTTGCCGCCGTGATCGAGAAGCTCAAAGGCCACCCGCTTTTCGCGCACATCACCCTGTTGCGCAGCGAGCGGTCGCCGATTGCCGCGCTGGTCACCGAGATGCTCGAGGAAATCGCCGGGCCGAACTGACGCGGCCGCGGCTTGAGTGTGCGTTAACGGCGGGATTTGAGCCGTTTCACCGCCCAGTACGCACACTCGGCGCCCAGATTGCACACTCGAGGGCGAGTAGGCTGCCAGGGTGCCGAAACGACCTGACAGCCAGGCCTGGCGCTACTGGCGCACCGTGTTCGGTGTGGTGGCCGCCGGTGCGGTGCTGGTGATCGGTGGCCTGACCGGTCACGTGACGCGCGCCGACAACCTGAGCTGCTCGGTGGTCAAGTGCGTCGCGCTGACGTTCGACGACGGGCCGGGCCCGTTCGACGAGCGGCTGCTGCAGATCCTGAAGGACAACGACGCCAAGGCCACCTTCTTCCTGATCGGCAACAAGGTGGCCGCCAACCCGGCCGGAGCCAAGCGCATCGCCGACGCCGGCATGGAGATCGGCAGTCACACCTGGGAACACCCCAACATGGCGACGGTCCCACCGGACGACATTGCCGCACAGTTCTCCAAGGCCAACGACGCGATCAACGCCGCGACCGGGCGGATCCCGACGCTGTACCGTCCCGCCGGCGGGCTGTCCACCCCGGAGGTACGTCAGACCGCCGGCCGCTATGGGCTAGCCGAAATCCTTTGGGGTGTCATCCCTTTCGATTGGGCGAACGACTCGAACACCGCGGCGACGCGGTACATGCTGATGACGTACATCAAGCCGGGCTCGGTGGTGTTGTTCCACGACACCTACTCGAGCACCGTTGACCTGGTGTATCAGTTCATTCCGGTGCTCAAGGCCAACGGCTACCGCCTGGTGACGGTCAGTGAGCTGCTCGGGCCTCGGGCGCCGGGCAGCAGCTATGGCAGCCGGGAAAATGGACCACCCGCCAACCAACTTCACGACATCCCGGCTGGCGAGATTCCGACGCTGCCCAATACTCCCTCGCCCAAGCCGATGCCGAACTTCCCGATCACCGACATCGCGGGGCAGAACTCGGGGGGGCCAAATAATGGCGCTTAGGGGACGCGCGGCTACCTTTATAGGGTGATGAAAGCGGACTGGCGGCGAAGTCGGGGCGCGCGAGATTCGCGCGAGCCAGTGGCGACATCCGAGACGGCGCAGCGCAAGTCAGCTCGCCGGTTATCCATTGAGTATGCGATCGACCTTGCGCTGTCCTACATCATTGCCGTCATCGACGTCGCCGCCATCCTGATTCCGCTGCGGGGCCACGTTTCCGCCACGACCAGCGTCGTCTTTGCGGAAATGAACACGACGATAGTTGTGCTGCTGGTGGCGCTGGGGATCGTCGGTGTCGCGGTGGCCGGTATGTTCAGCCTTGCTCCCACGCTGCGGTGGTATGCCGCCGGCGAAGAACCCACACCGGCGCAACAGGAAGCCGCGATGAAACTCGCCGGCCGCCAGACGGTGATCCTGCTGGTGGCCTGGGGGGCGGCCGGCATCATCTTTCTGCTTTTCAATCTTGGCGGCGGCGCCACGCTGCTCTTGCCGATGGGCCTCGGCGTCCTACTCGGCGGGCCGGCCGCCGCGGGCACGGGAATGCTGCTCGCGCAACGCACCCTGCGGCCCATCATGGGCACCGCGACCCGGGGGCTCGAGCCTCGATTGGCAGTGCCGGGGGTGTTCGCGCGACTAGTCATGCTGTGGTTTCTGGTCAGCGCACTTCCGATTGGAGTCGTTGCAACCCTTGTCGTGCTGCGTTCGTACGGCTGGCTGATTGAGAGGTCTGCCTCGTTGGACGGGCCCGTTCTGGTGGTGTCGCTGGCCGCGCTGCTGCTCGGGCTGCCCACGATGATCCTGACATCGCGATCCATTGCGGATCCGATCGGCGAAGTCGTCGACGCGATGGGGCAGGTCGAACGCGGCCACATCGACACTGCCGTCGGCGCCTACGAGCGATCCCAAATCGGGCGTCTGCAAACGGGATTCAATCGAATGGTCGCCGGGCTCGCCGAGCGTGACCGGTTACGCGACCTGTTCGGACGCCACGTGGGCGCCGACGTGGCTCAGCGCGCCCTCGAAGAGGGCGCATCGCTGTCCGGAGACGTGGTCGAGGCGGCGGTCCTGTTCATCGATCTGGTGGGCTCGACCCAGCTCGCGGAAAGCCGTCCGCCCCAAGAGGTTGCCGACGTGCTCAACGACTTCTTCCGGATCGTCGTCGACGCCGTCGACGAACATCACGGCCTGATCAACAAATTCGCGGGCGATGCCGCGCTTGCGATCTTCGGGGTGCCGCTGCGGACGAGCGAGCCGGCATCCGCGGCGCTGGCCACCGCGCGCACGCTGGGCACCCAACTGCGCCGGCTACCCGTGGTCGATTTCGGGATCGGGGTTTCGGCGGGCCGCGTCTTCGCCGGCAATATCGGTGCCGAAAACCGCTATGAATACACGGTAATCGGTGATGCGGTCAACGAGGCCGCACGGCTCGCCGACCTCGCCAAAACCTCGGATCGGCGCATCCTGTGTTCGGCAGCGGCCATCGACCGTGCCGACGAGACCGAACGGGGGCACTGGGCAGAGTGCTACTCCACCGTGCTGCGCGGCCGCTCGGAAGCCACGCACATCTCGGCGCCGGCGGGTCCCGCCTAGCCGCGAACTACCGCGTCACTTCGTGACCTTGAGCGACCCGATCACCTGGTTGAGCAGTCCCGCCGAGGCCGCATCGCCGATGGGTGTCGCACCCAGGAAGATGGTGACGGGCTTGGTGTCGACCGCGATGATGATCACGGCGTCGCCCTTTACCCCGCGAGCGGGGTCGGCGATCGTGACGTCGGCATCCACTCGGGCGGCCTTGATTCCCTCCACCGTGATCGATGACTTCTTGATCGGGCCCAGCGTCGGCGAGGCGTTTGAATAGCCGGGGCCTTCGGCGACGCAATTCATCAACTTCGCTGCCTGCGCGGTGACGTCCATGCTGGAGACGAAGTTGCTCACGGCGACCTCGGCCTGCATCACCCACTGGTTGGCTCCGGGCACCTCCTGCGCGAGGCCCACCGCGCCAATGAGATTCGGAGTCTGGTCGTCCGAGAACGGCATCCAGCCGGGCGCCGCGGTGGCCGGGAACGACAACTTGCCCGCCTTGATCGGGGCGCCCCCCACGGGCTTGTCACCCCCGGACACATTGGGGGTGCAATCGCTGGCGGTCTGCTGCCCGGAACCGCTCGGCTGCGACGTCGGCGCGGCCGTCGTCGAGGGACTTGCCTTGGGGGACTTAGGTTCGCTGCCGAGGCTGAGCACCAGGATCACCACCAGCGCGATGACGCCCAGCACCGCGATGCCGGCAACGATCAACCATGGCGTGTTCGACCGCGGCCCGTTCGGCGGTGGTCCGGGAGGGTAGGAACCCGGTGGCCAGTTTGGGGGATACTGCTGCCCCGGCGCAGGAAACGGCTGGCCCGGGTAGCCGGGCGCGGAGGGATCCATACCGCCCGCAGGATTGGGGTACGGACCGGTCGGCGGGTAGGCGTGCGGACCGCTCTGCGGCTGCGAGTAGGGGCCGCCCTGCGGGTACGGGGGTGGGCCGCCTTGCGGCGGGCCGCCCCAATAGGGGCTTTGCCCATACGGATTCGCTCCGTACGGATCCTGACCGTAGGGACCGCCCGGAGGAACCGTCATTAGATAACCACCCCTGCCTAGTTCGCCGGTTTGACGTTGGCCATCGCCAACACGTCAAGCCGGCGGTCCAGCTCCTCGACCGACAACTTCTCGCCGATCAGCCCGCGGTCGATGACGGTCTGGCGGATTGTCTTTTTCTCTTTGAGCGCTTGTTTGGCCACGGCGGCGGCTTCTTCATAGCCGATGGCCGAGTTCAACGGTGTCACGATCGACGGCGACGACTCGGCCAGCTCGCGCAGATGCTCGACGTTGGCCGATAGCCCGGTAATGCAGCGCTCGGCGAACAGCTTTGACACGTTGGTCAGCAGCTTGAATGACTCCAAGATGTTGCGGGCCATCATCGGGATGTAGACGTTGAGCTCAAAGGCGCCACTTGCCCCGCCCCAGGCAACCGCGGCGTCGTTGCCGATCACCTGTGCGGCGACCTGTGTAACTGCCTCTGGCAGAACCGGATTGACTTTGCCGGGCATGATCGAGCTGCCCGGCTGCAGATCGGGCAGTTGGATCTCGGCCAAACCGGTCAGCGGCCCGGACCCCATCCAGCGGATGTCGTTGGCGATCTTTGTCAGTGACACCGCGATGGTGCGTAGCGCTCCGGACGCTTCCACCAGGCCGTCGCGCGCGGCTTGGGCCTCGAAAGAGTTTGCCGCCGTGCGTAATTCGGACAATCCCGTCGAAGCGACCAGTGCTTCGACCACCTTGGCGCCGAAGCCGTCGGGAGCGTTGAGCCCGGTGCCCACCGCGGTTCCGCCGATCGCCAGTTCACCCAGCCGCGGCAGCGTCGCACGCACCCGCTCGATCCCGGCCTCGATCTGGCGGGCGTATCCGCTGAACTCCTGGCCGAGCGTCACCGGAACGGCGTCCATCAGGTGTGTGCGGCCCGACTTGACCACGGTGTGCCACTCGCGGGCTTTGGTTGCCAATGCGTCGTGCAGTATCTCGAGCGCCGGAATGAGATGGCGGACCGCGGCTTCGGTGGCCGCGATGTGGGTGGCGGTCGGGAAGGTGTCGTTGGACGACTGCGACATGTTGACGTCGTCGTTGGGGTGCACCGTGACGCCGTTGGCGGCCGCGACGCTGGCGATCACCTCGTTGGTGTTCATGTTGGAGCTGGTGCCCGAGCCGGTCTGGAAGACGTCGATCGGGAACTGGTCGTCGTGTCGGCCGTCGGCGATCTCAGCAGCCGCCGCGATGATCGCGTCGGCTTTCTCCGGTGCCAGCAGCCCGAGGTCTCTGTTGACCTGTGCGCAGGCCCCCTTCAGCAGTCCCAACGCGCGAATCTGGGTGCGCTCCAGCCCCCGGCCCGAAATCGGAAAGTTCTCCACGGCGCGCTGAGTTTGCGCTCGCCACAACGCTTTTGCGGGTACCCGCACCTCGCCCATGGTGTCGTGCTCGATGCGATATTCGCCGCTGTCGGCCATGAATCAGTTCCTCTTCGTCGGGGTGTGCTATCGCGGTTACGGCAGGGGATAGGCGGCGGTGCTGTCGCCAGTGAAGTCGATGGCGGAATATTCGTTGAGCTTCGAAAGTCGGTGGTAGGCCTCGATCATGCGGACGGTGCCCGACTTCGACCGCATCACGATGGACTGGGTGGTGCAACCGCCCGGGGAGTAGTGCACACCCTGCAGCAGGTCACCGTCGGTGACCCCGGTGGCGCAGAAGAAGACATTGTCGCCGGACACCAGATCCCGGGTGGCCAGGATCTGGTCCAGGTCGTAGCCCGCGTCCAGCGCCTTGCGGCGTTCGGCGTCGTCCTTGGGGGCCAGCTGGGCCTGGATCGCGCCGCCCATGCACCGGATCGCGGCGGCGGCGATGATGCCTTCCGGGGTGCCGCCGATTCCGGCCAGCATGTCGGTGCCCGAGCCCGGCCGGCAGGTGGAGATGGCGCCCGCCACGTCGCCGTCGGTGATCAGCCGAATCCGAGCCCCGGTGTCGCGTACGTCTTGGATGAGCTGACCGTGACGGGGCCGGTCCAGGATGCACACGGTCATGTCTCGTACCGACAGTCCCTTGACCTTGGCGACCGCCCGAATGTTCTCGGCGATCGGCGCGGTGATGTCCAGTACGTGCGCGGCGTCGGGTCCGACGGCGATCTTGTTCATGTAGAACACCGCCGACGGGTCGAACATCGCGCCGCGATCGGCCACCGCCAGCACCGAGATGGCGTTGGGCATGCCCTTGCTCATTAGCGTGGTGCCATCCACCGGGTCGACGGCGAAGTCGCAGTCCGGTCCGTCGCCGTTGCCGACCTCTTCGCCGTTGAACAACATCGGGGCTTCGTCTTTTTCGCCCTCGCCGATGACCACCACCCCGCGCATGGAGACCGTGTTGACCAGCTCGCGTATGGCGTCGACGGCCGCGCCGTCGCCGCCCTCCTTGTCCCCACGGCCCACCCAGCGGCCGGCGGCCATCGCGCCGGCCTCGGTGACCCTGACCAGTTCCAGGGCCAGGTTGCGGTCCGGGGCTTCGCCACGTGCCCTTACCTGCGGGTCGTGGGCCGCAGTCGCGGTGCGAGACGAACGGGATCCGCCCGATGCTGTCATGGTTGCTGATTGTCCCAGAAGCAGATCGGTCCGCTGGATCTGGGCTGTGGCTGTTGATAGCGGGCTGGGATACTCGTGGGGTGACCGAGGAGCAGCCCAACGCCGATCCGGCCGGTGAGCCGGTACCGGCACCCAGGCCCGCCAAACCGCGCCTGCTCCAGGACGGTCGCGACATGTTCTGGTCGCTGGCACCGCTGGTGATCGGATGCATCCTGCTGGCCGGCCTGGTCGGGATGTGTTCATTCCAGCCTGCCGGGACGAACAAGGGAACCATCCCGTCCTACGACGCGGCGATGGCCTTGCGTGCCGATGCCCAGACGCTGGGATTCCCGATCCGGCTACCTCAGTTACCCGCGGGCTGGCAGCCCAACTCCGGCGGCCGCGGCGGTATCGAGAACGGGCGGACGTCCAATGGTCAGCGGCTGAATGCGGCCACCTCGACGGTGGGGTACATCAGCCCAACCGGGATGTATGTGAGCCTGACTCAGAGCAACGCCGATGAGGACAAGCTGGTCGGCTCGATTCATCCGTCGGCGTACCCGACCGGAACGGTCGACGTCTCGGGAACAAACTGGATCATCTATCGCGGCACCGGTCAAAGTGGTGCCGAGGCCGAGCCGGTATGGACCACCAGACTGACCAGCCCCGCCGGCGCCACCCAGATCGCGATCACCGGTGCTGCAAGCACCGACCAGTTCCGTACCCTGGCGGTCGCGACGCAGTCGCAGCCACCGCTCCCGACAAGCCGATAGAAGGGGCCCGCGTGACCGCACCCGAAGCAGACCTTTCCGGATGGGCAGCCGAACCGTTCACCGGCGGCGGCTATACCCATGACGTCTATCGCAAGGGCGCCGGCCCCGGGGTGGTGTTGATTCCCGAGATACCCGGGATCCATCCCGGCGTGCTGGGCCTGGGTAATCACCTGGTGGACAACGGTTTCACCGTCGCCATGCCGTCGCTGTTCGGTGAGCCGGGCAAGCCCAAGACCGTCGGCTACACGGCAGCCAGCGTCGCGCGGGCCTGTGTGGCAAAGGAATTCGCGGCATTCGCGACGAACAAGCAGCGGCCGGTGTCGTTATTCCTGCGTGCGCTGGCCCGTGATTTGAATGCGTCGACGCCGGGCAAGGGGGTGGGCGTGATCGGCAATTGTTTCACCGGCGGTTTCGCACTGGCCGCCGCGGTCGACGACAGCGTGCTGGCTCCGGTGCTCAGTCAGCCGTCGGTGCCCTTGCCGCTGGGCCTTGCGCGTCGCAGCGACACCGGGCTCAGTGAATCGGAAATCACCACGATCGCCAATCGCGCTGCCAATGATGGATTGTGCGCCATGGGTTTGCGATTCAGCGAGGATTGGATGTCCCCGCGTGACCGATTCAGCGCCCTCAAGGATCGCCTGGGCGACGCGTTCGAGGTGATCGAGATCGATTCACGCTCGGGCAACGCACACGGTTTCGGTAAGGCGGCGCACTCGGTGCTCACCGACGAGGTCCGGGAGGTCGACGGCCATCCTGCTTACGAGGCTCGCAAGCGGGTCGTCGAATTCCTCACTGCGCGGCTGACTTAACCTCTGACTCCTTCGCCTTTCGCCGCCGCCGCCAGGGGATGCGTGCGGGTGGTTCGTCGTCCGGGTTCACCAGCTCGACGCCCTGGTAGACCGCCAGGTAGACATCGATCGTCGTGACGATCAGGATCATCAGCACCGGCCCGATCACGATGCCCCAGGGGCCGAACATGGCGATACCGGCGAACACCGACAGCAGCATCAGCGCCGAATTGAGCCGGGCGTCCCGCGGTACCAGGACCGGGCGTAAGAAGTTGTCGATGTTGGTGACCACCAGTAGATGCCACAAGATGACGAACGCGCCGCCGAAGATGTTGCCGTAGAAGATCATTCCGATGCCGAACGGAATCGTCACGATGCCGCCGCCCAGCGGAATGATGGACAGCGCGGTCAGCAGAATCGCGAAAATGAAGAATCCGTGGTGGAATCCGGCGACGTAGATCGACCCTGCTCCCGCGACGCCTTGGCACAACGCGATCACGAACTGGCCGAACACGGTGCCGCGCACCATCGCTCCGGTCTTCTTCAGGTACAGATCCGTGACTTCTTCGCCCAGCGGGTTGAGCTGGCCGATCAACGTGCGCAACTTCTCCCGGTGCACCAGCAGCGCGAGAAAGACGTAGAGAAAGATGATCCCGTAGGTGATGGCACCGAAGACGCTTCCCGCCGCGCCCTGCAAGGCTTGCAGGAGCCACTGACCGACATTCTGGGCGCCGGTGACCATCGCCTTTCGCAGCATTTCCGCATTGATCGTGATGTGCAGGAAGGGAACTCGGGCAGCAAGGTCGTTGACGATGTGTAGGACTTTGTCGCCGAGCCCGCTCAGGTCGGTGTTCTTGACCCACCCGGAAATGCTGCCGACCATGCGGGAGATCTGAACAACGGCCAACACCATGAACAGCCCGACCGGCACGATCACGGCGGCTAGCGCCGACAACAAGGTGCACGCGGCGGACAAGCCGGTGCCGAGGCGTCGGTTGAACCAATTGAACAGCGGCGTGAACAAGTACGCGCCAACCGCGGCCACCACGATGAGCACGAAATAGTCGCGCAGGAAGTAGGCGCCGAACAGCAGCGCGATCAGCGTGAAAACCGCGAGGGCACGTTTCTGAGTCAGCGTGAATTCGGTGTTCATACGACCGTGCCGCCCTCCGCGTCGCCGTTTGTGCTGAACCTTAGCCCGCGGCGATGTTTTTCGGCAGCGTCCCGCCCGTACCTGCTACCGCTTGGCGGCGGCTTTGGCCATCTCGGCCTGCCGCTTCATCTGCTCGAACATCTCCACGTAGTACGACAGACACTCGGTCAACGCTTTCTCGGTGGTGAACAGCGGCTGGTAACCGAGGTCGCGGGAAGCCTTGGCGACCGAGAAGAAGTTGTCCAGGTACAGCCGCTCGACCGCCAGCGGCTCAAGCAGCGGCGCCGGTATTCCGAACCGGAAGTGCAGCCGCTGCCAGCCGGTCATGGCAGCGGCCACGATGGGCCCGTTGACCCGTATTCGCGGCCAGGGCTGCCCGCAGGCTTCCACCACCGGCCGGGCGAACTCGAACATATTGATCGGCTCGGCATCGTTGATGAAGTACGCCTCACCGGGAGCGGTGCCGCCGGGCACCAGATGTTGGGCGGCCAGGATGAAACCGTGAATCAGGTTGTGCACGTAGGAGTTATCCAGCCGGGCCGATTTGCGGCCGATCAGTACTTTGACGTGCCCGGCGATCACGCTCTCGAACAATTTGCGGAACATCGTCTGGTCGCCGCGGCCCCAGATGCCGCTGGGCCGGATCGCGCACGTTAGCATGCCGCTAACGCCGTTCTGGGACAACACGAATCGTTCGGCGACGACCTTGGTTTCGGTGTAGAGGTCATTGAACCGACTGGTGTAGGGCAGGGTCTCGTCGCCGTCGGCGATGTTCTGGCCGCCCATCACCACGCTGTTGGATGACGTATAGACGAATCGCTGCACGCCCGCGGCCTGCCCGGCGTCCACCAGATTCTGGGTGCCGCCGACGTTGATCGCGAAGCTGCGCTGACGGTATTCCTCGCTCACCGACCCGCCGCCCATCAGGTCGATGATCGCCGCGGTGTGGAACACCGTGTCGATGCCCTCCACCGCCTGTGCGCAGACGGCTTTGTCGGTGATGTCCGCCTGCAACACCTGCAGCTGTGGATGCGCGGCGAGCGGTGAAGGAGCGCGGTCGAAGGAACGTACCGAGTACCCGCGGTCGAGCAAGGTGGTCACCAGGTTGGCGCCGACGAACCCGGAGCCGCCGGTGACCAGGACGCGGCCGAGTTCGGTTGTCAGTGCTGCATCACCCATGCCGGATAGGATAACTGAAACACGTTCCAGTTCTGCAAAAGATCGCAGAATTTATTTTGCGGAAATGGCCGAGATTCAGGCTTCCTCGCCCTGCCCGGCCGCCAGTACGTCCGCTACTCGCTTGCGAGCTCCAGCTAAGTGCTCTTCGCACCGTTTTGCGAGTTCCTCGCCTCTTTCCCACAGCTTCAGCGATGCATCGAGGTCCAGTCCGCCCTGTTCCAAAAGGCGCACGACTTCGATCAGCTCGTCGCGGCACGCTTCATAGCCAAGCTGACTAATAGGAGTAACCGACGTGGCCCCTCCTGTGTCCAAGCCGCTGCCCGGACCGTCGTCTTCGTCAGTGACCATCGGTCAGCCCTTCACTTACCGCCGTTACGGCGCCGTCGGAGACCCGCACCCGCAGCCGGGTGCCGGGCGGCGCGTCGTCCGTGGAGCGTAGGACGCGCATGTCTTCGGAGGATCCGGCGGCGGGAACGGTCTGCACCACCGCGTAGCCGCGGGCCAGGGTGGCCGCCGGGCCCAGAGTGGCTAGCCGGGCGGACAGGTGGCCGACGCGTTCGGATTCGGCGGTGACCAGCCGCGTGATGTCGCGGCGCACCGCCGAGCGGGCGCGGTGGATTTCCTCGGCGCGAGCCGTCAGCGCGCTCAGCGGCTCGGCCAGCACCGGGCGGCTGCGCAACTGGGTCAGCGCGCGCTGTTCGCGAGATACCCAATTGCGCAGGGCCTGGGCGCTGCGCCGGCGCAGGTCATGGATTCCCCGCTGCTCTGCGGCGGTGTCCGGGACCATCCTCTTGGCCGCATCGGTGGGGGTGGCCGCGCGCAGATCGGCGACCAGATCACAGAGCGGATTGTCGGGCTCGTGGCCGACCGCGCTGATCACCGGCGTCCGGCAGGCCGCGATCGCGCGGCAGAGCGTCTCGTCGGAGAACGGCAGCAGGTCCTCGACGCTGCCGCCGCCACGGGCCAGCACGATCACGTCGACAGCCTGGTCGCGGTCGAGTTCGCGTAGCGCCTCGACGATCTGGGCGACCGCGTTGGGACCCTGAACAGCGGTGTTGCGCACGGCGAAACGCACCGCGGGCCAGCGGGCGCCGGCCACCGTCGTCACGTCGCGCTCGGCGGCACTGGCCCGGCCGGTGATCAACCCAATCATGTTCGGCAGGAAGGGAATAGGCCGTTTGAGTCTCGGGTCGAAGAGGCCTTCGGCGTCCAGCAGCCGACGCAGCCGGTCGATGCGGGCCAGCAACTCACCGACACCAACTGCGCGAATCTCGCTGAGCCGCAACGAGAATGTGCCGCGACCGGTGTAGAACGACGGCTTACCGCAGACAACTACCTGAGTGCCCTCAACCAATTTCACCGGCGCGCTCAGCACCAGATCGCGCGGACACGTCACGGTCAGCGACATGTCAGCGGCCGGGTCGCGCAACACCATGAACACGGTCTTGGATTGGGCGCGAATGTTGATCTGAGCCAACTGCCCTTCCACCCATACCGTCCCCAGCCTGTCGATCCAGCCCGCGACCCGGATCGCGACCGCGCGAACCGGGAAAGGGTTCTCGGCTGAGTTCGCCTCCGAATTGGCCGCGCGGGTCACTTCGCGGTCGCGCGGGTGATCCTGTTGGCCAGCAACGTCTCAAACGGCGCCCGGGCCTTGGTGGCCTGCTCGTAGGCGAGCAGGGCTTCGAGCTCGTCGACACCCAGCGATTGCACCCGGGCTCGCAGCTGGGCCAGCGTCAGCGTCGGATAGTCGAGTTCGGCGGCCACCGACGGCTCTGCAACCGACTTCTTCGATTGCTTCGCCGGCTTGTCGGGGGCGCCCGCGTCCCGCGCGGCATCGGCGACGGAGTACAGGGCGAACCGCCCCTCGGCCCGGCGATCGCCGCCGGCGCCGTCGGGCAATTCTGCGAAAGCGCTTTCGAGTGCTTCGGCCGTGTCCTCGTCGAATGTTGCCCAATCCGGCTTTTCATCTCGCGGCGGAAAAATCGATTCCAGGGTGGAGTCACCCTTGATCACCAGCTCCGCCAGATTCTGCTGAAATCGCATCACAATGTGCGCCGCCTGGCTGGCGATCGTCATCGGGTACATCAGGATCGTCTTCGGCAGCCTGATCGTCTCCTCGACGGCGACTGTCGCCGCGCCGACCAGCAGCCGAACTCCGTACGGTGCAGAAGCCATGGGTCCAAGATTGCCTTAACCGGCGGCTAACTCCAAGCCCAGCGCCGCGAGCTGGCGGCCCCGTGTCGGCAGAACGTACCCTGAATGCCATGGCGCCGACTGTCGACATGGGGATTCCCGGCGCATCCAGCTCAGTAGCGATCGATCCGATCGGTAAGCGGGTGCTGCTGGCAGAGCCCCGTGGCTACTGCGCGGGCGTGGATAGGGCCGTCGAGACGGTTGAGCGAGCCCTGGAAAAGCACGGCGCCCCGGTCTACGTGCGCCACGAGATCGTGCACAACCGGCATGTGGTGGACACCCTGCAAAAGGCCGGGGCGGTCTTCGTTCAGGAGACCAGCGAGGTGCCCGAGGGGGCCATCGTGGTGTTCTCGGCGCATGGCGTCGCGCCGACGGTGCATGTCGAGGCCGCCGAGCGGAACCTGCACACCATCGACGCCACCTGCCCGTTGGTCACCAAGGTGCATAACGAGGCTCGGCGGTTTGCCCGTGCCGATTACGACATCCTGTTGATCGGCCATGAGGGGCACGAGGAGGTCGTCGGCACCGCCGGCGAGGCTCCCGACCATGTGCAGCTGGTCGACGGGGTCGCCTCGGCGGACAAGGTGACGGTCCGCGACGAGGACAAAGTGATCTGGCTGTCGCAGACCACGCTGTCGGTCGACGAGACCATGGAAATCGTCCAGCGGCTCCGGCAGCGTTTCCCTAAACTGCAGGATCCGCCCAGCGACGACATTTGCTATGCGACCCAGAACCGGCAGGTCGCGGTCAAGGCGATGGCCCCCGAGTGTGAGCTGGTCATCGTCGTCGGGTCGGGCAACTCGTCGAATTCGGTGCGGCTGGTCGAAGTGGCGTTAGGTGGCGGCGCTGCGGCCGCTCACCTGGTCGACTGGGCCGACGATATCGACCCGGCGTGGTTGGCGGGTGTCACCACGGTAGGGGTGACCTCCGGAGCATCTGTTCCCGAGGTTCTGGTGCGGGGGGTGCTGGAGCGGCTCGCCGAATGCGGCTACGGCGTGGTGCAACCGGTCACGACGGCCCAGGAGACCTTGGTGTTCGCGCTGCCCCGCGAAATCCGGTCACTGCTTAAATAGCCTTCTCTCCCAACACTTCTCGCGATGTCCTCGCTGGGCCGGGTGGTTGGCAGAAACGCGACTTAGGCGTCGTACTCCCAGGATTCGGCCGGGGGTCGTTCCTGGGGCCGGCCATTTGTCCGTGATCGACCGCGGCGATCGGTGCGCGGCTCGTCCGACGGGCCCGATCCGCGGTAACGGACCTGCGATATCGGGTGGTGCGTGGGGTTGGCGCCGTTGGTCCCGTTCGGCGCGGCGCCACGGCGCCGAGGCTCCGACGCGGGCTGATAGGACTCGTACGGCTCATAGGACTGGTAGCGATTGAACTGCTGAGGCGCCCCGGGCGGCTCGTACATGTCGTAGCCATCTAAGCGACTGCCGCGCGGCGCCGAGCGCTCGTAGGGATTGCGGCGGTGCGGGTCACGACCTTCCCGCTGCGACTGCTCGCGTGGGTCCGGATCGGCCGGCAGCCTCGGGCGGCGTCGCGACCGGCGTGGCGGGTCGGCGGGATCGAAGTCACCGGGCGGGGCCTGGCGCCGGCGGCGCTGCCGCTCGCCCATGGGTTCGTGCTCGTCCTCCGGCGATGGGCGGGCATGCCGGGATCGGGTTCGGGCGGAAGCCGCGGCCGACCGACCGCTGCGCGTCGTTCGGCCGCTCCTGGCGGTGGCTCTCGCCGGGCTCCGCTGCGAGTCGGCGGACGGCGCGTCGTCGGCATCGTCTTCGGACGACGCGACACCGAGCAGCGAGTTCAGTTTCGTGCTGATGGAGTGGATGAAGGACGACTTTGCGACGGTGGCAGCGCCGTCAGTCGGACTGTCCACCGCAGTCGCGCGGTGCGACGCCGCGAAGTACCACCTGATCAGGCCGATCAGCAGGACGCCGCCGGCGGTGCCCAGCATCAGCGGGAAGCGCTCGATGAGCGGATAGCCGCAGTTGATCAGGAGGTCTTTGAGGCTGCCGATTTTGCCCCCGTGGAACAGCCAGTAGGCGCCCGGCACCGCGCAGAAAAGGATCAGCGGCGGCTGGATGACCGCGGTGAACAGGCCATCCTGACGTACGGCCAGCACCCCAGCCACGCAGCCCGCTATATAGAGGCAGGCGAAGATGCCCGTCAGCTCCTTGTGGCCGGATCCGGAGTCGATTCCATACCCGATGGCAGTCGCGGTAATGGCGATGAGCAGGGCTATCCACGCAGGCACACCCGGAATGCCCGGGTGGATCGAGCGATGGGCAGCTTCTGCCGCCGAGGTTCCCCGCTGCGCTGACACATGTCGACCGTACCGGCAATGGGCGGAAACGCCCGTAAATACCTTGTTAGGGATCCCGGGCGTGGCATGCCGTTACGCGTCGAAAATGATCCGCGGCGGCCGACCCTGGCGCTGAGCCCTAAACTTGGTTCCCCGTGAGCCTGAGCCTGGGAATTGTGGGTCTGCCCAACGTCGGCAAGTCGACCCTGTTTAACGCGCTGACCCGCAACAACGTGGTGGCAGCCAACTATCCGTTCGCCACCATCGAACCGAACGAGGGCGTCGTGTCACTGCCCGATCCGCGACTCGACAAGCTGGCGGAGCTGTTTCGGTCCGAGCGCATCGTTGCGGCGCCGGTCACCTTCGTCGACATCGCCGGAATCGTGAAGGGCGCCTCCGAGGGCGCTGGGCTCGGCAACAAGTTCCTGGCCAACATCCGTGAGTGTGACGCGATCTGTCAGGTGGTGCGGGTGTTCGCTGACGACGACGTCGTGCACGTCGACGGCAAGGTCGATCCGGGCTCCGACATCGAGGTGATCGAGACCGAGTTGATCCTCGCTGACATGCAGACGCTGGAGAAGGCCATCCCGCGGTTGGAAAAAGAAGCCCGCAACAACAAGGAGCGCAAGTCCCTGCACGAGGCGGCCGTCGCTGCCGAGGCGGTGCTGAACTCCGGCAAGACGCTCTTCGCGGCCGGTGCCGACGCGTCACTGCTGCGCGAGCTGAACC
Source organism: Mycobacterium sp. Dal123C01 (assembly GCF_052566995.1). Classification (NCBI taxonomy): domain Bacteria; kingdom Bacillati; phylum Actinomycetota; class Actinomycetes; order Mycobacteriales; family Mycobacteriaceae; genus Mycobacterium; species Mycobacterium sp. Dal123C01. The sequence continues at coordinate 2,537,566 of NZ_CP199580.1, forward strand.
TGATGACGACCAAGCCGTTTCTGTACGTGTTCAATGCCGACGAGTCCGTGCTGACCGACGATGCCCGCAAGGCAGAGCTAAGCGCGATGGTGGCACCTGCCGACGCGGTGTTCCTCGACGCGAAGATCGAATCCGAACTGGTTGAACTCGACGCCGAGTCGGCCGCGGAGTTGCTCGAATCCATCGGGCAGACCGAGCGGGGGCTCGATGCGTTGGCACGGGCGGGCTTTCACACACTCAAGTTGCAGACCTACCTGACAGCGGGCCCAAAAGAGTCGCGGGCGTGGGTGATTCATCAAGGCGATACCGCACCCAAGGCCGCCGGGGTGATCCACACCGACTTCGAGAAGGGTTTCATCAAAGCCGAAATCGTGTCCTACGACGACCTGATCGCGGCCGGATCAATGGCGGCAGCCAAGGCAGCCGGCAAGGTCCGGATGGAAGGCAAGGACTACGTGATGGCCGACGGCGACGTCGTGGAATTCCGTTTCAACGTCTAGTCACCAGAAGAAGTGAGGCCGCACTGTCGGAGCCGTCGAGCCTCAGTGCGCAGTCGCCTCTAGGTGCAAAAATATTGTCTGTTGAGCACACAATTCGACGGTGGTGAGTAGGAACCGCTCAGCACACCCCTCATACCACCGGTGGCTGAACCACCAGGAGCAATGCTGCGATTCCAATTCGCGGGGGTGATCACAAAGTGAGTACCAGATTGCGCAAAGGTGCTATTCCACGTGTGCGAAATACCTTCTCCCGCCGGCAAGTCGAATTCGAGCCTCCAATCGGAGAGCTCCGTCGTGCTGGCGTTGGTGATGGTGAAGTTGGCGATGAAACCGGTCTGCCAGGTATGTTCCACCGACAACGTCGCCGTGGCCGCCGCCGCATGAGCTACGGGGGCGATGGCGAGTCCGAGGATGACGACTATCAATGCCGACACGGTAGCGTGAAGCGCTGTGCGCCAGGGCTTCACGTAATTGTTCAGTCCGGCCATAGCAGCCAACAGTAAAGCCAAGCGGGCGATATCGGCCCTCGCATCGCGGGTAAGCTGCCGTACCTTTGCTCAACCGAAACCATCATGAAATTTTCCCTCGATCCCGGCGAACTGGACGGCGCGCACGTCGAAATGGCTCTGGCGGCCGCGTCGTTTGTCGGAGGGAGCGCTTAGCATGCCTCAAACAGGACACTGCTCGCCGGGCGACACCGCCACGGCCTTGAGGGGGGATTTCGTGAAGTTCATTTCGACCCGCATCATCACCGCCGACGTCAATCGACTCGTCGACTTCTACGAAATGGTCACCGAAGTCTCAGCGGTATGGGGGAACGAGCTGTTCGCCGAGATTCCGACGCCGGTCGGAGCACTGGCCATCGGCAGCGACAAGACCGTGCCGCTGTTCGGAGATGGATCCGCCGAGCCGGCGGCCAACCGGAGCGCGATCCTTGAGTTCATCGTCGAGGACGTGGACGCGGAGTACGAGCGGCTGCGCGGACGCGTGGGCGAGGTCGTGACCGAGCCGACCACCATGCCGTGGGGTAACCGCGCACTGCTATTCCGCGATCCGGACGGAAACCTCATCAATCTGTTCACCCCTGTTACAGATGCTGCCCGCGCCAAGTTCGGGCTGTGAGGATGTGACGGTTATCGCGACCCTTCCGCAGAGAAGACGTCGATCGACCGCACGGGCTTCAACATCACCAGCGGGATTTGACGATTAGTTGACTGCTGATAGGTAAGGTACGGCGGGTACAGGTGGGCCATGTACGCCCACACCTGATGGCGCTCCTCACCTTCGGGTTGCCGCCACGTAGCCTCGAACGCTTGGGTCGCGATCTGGACACCAATCGTGTTGCTCTCCAAGATATTCAAGTACCACCCCGGATGCGTGTCGGCGCCGCCCTTCGATGCGACGATCACAATCTCGCCGCCGACGTTGCCGTAGATCAACGGCCTGACATAGACCTTCGCGGACTTGCGACCCGCACACTTGATCAAGCAGTGTGTGGTCAGCGCGCGGCCCCCGACCGCACTCACGTCCAAGATGTGGCCCCGCGCGCCACCGGAGGTCAGATAGGCCTTGAGGTGGTCGCTGATCCAGTCACCTCGCGCCGCTCGGATCGCCGCGGCATCGGCGTCGCCCATGGAAGACTCCTGAATGTAGACGGGGGCGAAGGTGATTGGACCGAATCTGCGTCGCTGACTTCGCCAGGCCGAATCATGTAACCATGCGCCCGCCCAGTTGGTTGGGGCGGCCAACGAAGTCCGATCGGTCAGGTCTGTCGGAGGGCATGCACGCCCGACAGTGAGCCGCCCAGTTGCATTAGCCTGCCGCCGTTGCTGAGGTCCCCTACCGCGACCGGGGCGAAGCCGAGTCCCTCGACGAACTCGGCGACGGCTGTGCGTGCGGCGTTGTCGTCGCCGGCGTAGAACACGATCTGCGTGCCCTCAGCGTGGTGTGGGTCGGCTTTGATGTAACTGGCGAACATCGCGTTGAAGGCCTTGATTACGGTGGCCCCGGAAAGGTGACGGGCCACCCATTCGCTGCCGGTCTCGTCGCCAAGGTCGACGAATCCGGCGTAGGTCGGTTCGTATTCCGCGAATTGGTTGGTGGCGTCGATCACGATCCGCCCCGACCAGTCAGGCACGACGTCGACCAACTCGGGAACCCTGAGGAACGGGATCGCCACGATCACCAGGTCGGCGTCCGCCGCCTCGCGCACCGTCACGGCGAGCGCTCCCTCGCCAAGCGCACTAACGACCTCGGCGAGGGTGGCCGGGCCTCGGCTGTTGCTGATGAGAACACGGAATCCGGCGTTGACTGCGTGACTGGCGAGCGCCCTTGCGACCTCACCCGAACCTATGAATCCGACACTTTCGATCATGGAGTGAATCCTTTCATCGTGACAAGCTCCGTGGCCGATGGCCCCGTCCGGCTTCGGCGAGCCCCAGAACTGGGCGGGTCGCAAAGCCGTTGATAGGCAACGGCTTGCACTCGGGGATGCCCAGTCCGGCCGCGACCTTCGTGGCGAGCCATCTCTCACGCACGTGTCGGAGATGACGGTGACGTGGTGCAATTCCGGTTCAATGTCTAGCGGTGAAGCCCCGGGCCGACCATTCTTAGGAGATGGCGACGGTAAAGCACACGAGACCGTGGGTTCGGCTCTGCACCGGGATGGTGGCGGGCTGCGGGCTGGCGATGTCCGCTTTGGGCCTGGCCGGCGGTGTCGCCCAGGGGGCCCCGGCTCCCGCGCCCAGCAACCACTGGTGCCCCGGTCAGCAATGGGACCCGGCCTGGGGCACCAACTACCACTGGGACTGGAATCAGTGCCACGACTGGCAAGGTCCGGCTCCGGCGGGCTGGGGACCCTGGGGGCCCCCGCCGCCGTGGGCGCCACCAGCTCCGCCTCCACCGGCCTGGGCGCCCCAGGCTCACCTGATGTGGAACCCGACTTCGGGTGCTTGGGGATTCTTTAACAACGGCATATGGACTCCGGTTTGATCCAACGCCACGTCGTTCTAGTTGCTTCAGTCGCTTGCGCGTGGACATGGACAGGGAGTTGACGTGGTCGAGGAACCGCAGTTGAAGGTGGAACGCGACGGAAGCGTCGTCGTGCTTACGATGAACAATCCGCGTCGACGAAATGCGCTGACGCCGAACATGATCACGTTGATGGCCCAGGCGTGGAATGAGATCGACGACGACGATGGCGTTCGCGTTGCGATCCTCACGGGTGCGGGATCGTCGTACTGCGTCGGCGGTGATCTCGATGACGGATGGATGGTGCGCGGACCCAAGGCAGACAAAGGTGACGTGCCCGCTGCAGATGCCAAGCCGGCTCGCAGCGCCATCAGTGAGGGCCTGCTGCTGAGCCGTTCCCTCGCGAAGCCGTTGATCGCGGCGGTCAACGGTCCATGCTTAGGTGGTGGCTGTGAAATGTTGCAGCAGACTGACATTCGGATTGCGGAGGAGCACGCGGTCTTCGGTCTGCCCGAGGCCAAGTGGGGGCTCATTGCCGGTGCCGGCTCGACCGTGCGGCTCAAGCGCCAAATCCCCTACACCAAAGCCATGGAAATGATCCTGACCGGCGATCCACTGACGGCGGCGGAGGCCTACCACTTCGGTCTGGTTGGTCATGTGGTCCCAACCGGTCACTCGTTGGACAAGGCCCTCGAGATCGCCGCTCGCGTCGCCGCCAATGGGCCCTTGGCGGTCCAGAATGCCAAGGCCTCGGTGATCAACAGCGGATGGATCGACGAGGAGGACGCGCGCCGGATCGAGCAGCGATTCGTCGTCGAGGTGGTTCGCTCCGCGGATGCCAAGGAGGGATTGGCTGCCTTCGGAGCCAAGAGAGAACCGCGGTTCACGGGCAAGTAACTGGTGTGACCGGTCGAGATCGCTTGCTCGCCTAATCGATTCGCTCGACCCACTGAGCACGCGATGGCCCAGGCTCGAAGGCGTCGCCAAAGTATTGCGTCTCGCGGACGACCTCGCCATCGTCGAACTCCATGATGCTGACGACGTAGAAGGGCTGGCCGTCATAGGTCAAGACGAGTTCGCTGATCCAGAGGTCGCCGCCCCCCAGGATCCGCCGCACGGTGAACCGCTTCGCATTCGGCTGAGCGGCGCGGGAAGCCTGAATGTTGTCGCGACCACGGATCCGCTCACCCGATTGTGGATACTCGAGAACCGCGTCGGCCCGATAGATCCGATGCTCCGCGTCGAAGTCGTTCGCATCCGAAGCTGCCCAATGGGTTTCAAGAGCGCCCCGCACGTCTGCGTCCATGGCGACCTTTCTGCCCGGAGTTCCTGGTGTTCAAGGATAGGTCGCTCGATGTCGACCGGGCGGCCTGATCGTGTCGACACACAGTAGGGTCGCCGCATGCCGCTGCACTACGTCGACCCGACCAAGGAGTACGGCCGCTGGTACCGGGCTCTGGAACGCTTCGGTCGCTCGCGCGCGAGCGGATTCATAGCGCGACATCTGTTATGGCACATCGACCCGTGGCTGCACCGCGCCACCGGCGGGCGCTACCCAGCCATCCTTGGCGGGCTTTCCTCGGCCCCGTTGATCAGCACCGGTGCCAAATCAGGTCAGCCGCGCGAGCATCAACTCGCGTACTTCCACGACGGGTCTGACGCGATCCTGGTCGCCTCGTATTTGGGTGAACCAAAGAATCCGCAGTGGTACCACAACCTGAAGGCGCATCCCGAATGCCAACTCGGCGACGAGGACTTCATCGCCGCGGAGGTCACCGAGCCCGACGAATACGAGCGCCTGTACGCCCTTGCCGAGCATGTTTGCGTCAATTACGGCGACTACCGCGTAAAGGCTGCCGCGGTCGGGCGACGGATCCCGGTCTTTCGCCTCAAGCCCGTTTAGGGTTGCGCTCAGGCGGTCGGCTAGCGCGGCTTGAGCCGGAACATCGGGATCTGCCGACCGACGGGTGCCGTCGCGGCACGGTAATCGCTGTACCCGGCATAGACCTGCTCGGCCAGCTGGTAAAGCCTTGCGTATTCCTCAGGGTCGGTGACTCGGGAGGCGGTAAAACCTTGTCCACCGAACTCGCACTCGGGATGCGCCTTCAGGTTGTGGTACCACTGCGGATGTTTGCTTCCGCCGTAGTTCGAGGCCGTCAGGATCACATCGGCCCCGTCGTGGAAGTAGGTGAGCTGCACCTCCCGCCGCTGGCCCGACTTCGCCCCGGTCGACACAAGCGGCGCATTGATGATCGCGCCCATGTTCACCCGGCCCCCGGTTAGCCGGAACAAATGCGGGTCGGTGCGGCGGGCGATGTGACGGGCGATGAACTGGCCCGCACGTGAGCGCCCGAAACGGACACTGGCCCGGTAAACGGGACCGCGCTTCTTATGTGGATCCACGTAACGAGGTGGCACGCGTGCAACCGTACCGCTCGAAGTAGGCCCCGAATGAAAGGGTTGCTGAGCCAGGCCAGTGGCCTGGTTGCAACCGGCTCAGCACTTCCGTTTCCGGAAATATGCATTGCCGTGACATATTTGCTGTAAGTGCGGTGCACGCCATTATTTAATTGGTACGTGACGCGCGCCACAAATTTTGTCTTGCTAACTAGTTTGTTGCTAGTGTCCCTCCGCATGTTCGTTCTTGCATCGTTGGTATCGCTAATCAATCAGGTTTCGGGAACGCCCTATATTGTGGGTGGAGATTCTCCCGCGGGCACCGATTGCTCGGGACTTGTCTCGTGGGTTGTCAATGCGGCAACCGACAGGCCGGTTTTCGGGGATCGATTTAATACAGGAAACGAGGAAGGCGCGTTATTGGCGCGCGGCTTTCAATATGGAACGGCTCCCAACGCGTTGGTAGTCGGGTGGAACGGTGGCCACACGGCCGCGACCTTGCCGGACGGAACCCCCGTGTCCAGCGGTGAACGCGGTGGGGTGCACATTGGTGGCGCGGGCGCTTACCAGCCCGGATTCACCCACCACATGTTCTTGCCGATGCCGCCCGACGGCGAGGGTCCTCCGCTTCCGCTGCCGGATGCGCCGCCTCCGCCGCCGGACGCACCACCTCCGCCGCCGGATGCGCCGCCCGTTCTGGTCGGTGCCGTGGCGCCCGCACCGCCGGCTCCGCCGGCTCCGGAATTGCCGCCGCCCGGCGATCCCAGAATTCCGAATTGATAAAGGTTTGAATTATGCGCGTGATGTTTTACGTCGCAGATAAAACTGCGACGTGGATCACACTAATTGCATTGCGCGCTTGGCATCCGTGAAGTAGTCGTGAAAATCGGCTCGTTGTGGGCTGTGTCACATTAGACTGAGCGTCATCGCAGATTCGACTATCGCAGGATCAATGCAAAGTCCGCCTAGGCGTCCATTGAGACATCTAGGCGGACTTTGCTGTAGCACGGCGAAACAGGGGTCACACGGACCCTAAATGCCACTCCCGTCACAGCGTGCGAGTCGTCTCTGGCGGCCCGTATATCCTGGCGCTGCCCACCGGGTAAGCAAGCGCACTGGAAGCTGCGAGCACAAGCGGGGAACGCATGATCTTCATTGTCGTCAAGTTCGAAACCAAGCCCGACTGGACCGAACGCTGGCCGGACCTGGTCGCCTCGTTCACCGCTGCGACTCGCGCCGAAGCGGGCAACCTGTGGTTCGAGTGGTCCCGCAGCCTGGACAACTCGGCGGAGTATGTCTTGGTCGAGGGGTTCCGCGATGGCGACGCCGGCAGCGTCCACGTCAACAGCGACCACTTCAAGCAGGCCCTACAAGACCTGCCGCAGGCGCTGAAGTCCACGCCCAAGATCATCAGTCAGACGATCGACGCGACAGGCTGGTCCGAAATGGGCGAGATGTCGGTCGGCTGACCTCAGTCGACCGAGATGGCGATTTCGTCGCCCAGCCGATAGCCCGGTGCCAGCGGGAGCGTGTCGCCGCTCCAGAACTTGCCCGGGTCGAACCAGTTGGTGTCCTTGTCGGTGAGCAGCAGCCCCATCTCCTCGTAGGTGATCGCCACCGTCTCCGCGCAGTAGGCGGTAGCGAGGCTCATCTTGCGCTCTTCGCGACGCCGTCGGGTCTGCTCGCGAACTTTCCTGTCCACCACCGGGATTCCGCGCACCCAATCGTTGATGGTCGGAACCCGGCCGCGAAACCAGCGGGCGGTCAGCCGGGCGGTGGTGGGGAAGGCGGTCCCGTCCATGCGCGCAATTACCCGCAGCAGTTCATTCTCCTGTTGGCGGGTGGCATAGGGCGTCAGCTGGCGCAGCCAGCACCGCTGGTGGTAGCGCTGTGTCCACTGCAGGACCGCCTGCCGTAGATCGTTGAGCTGCACACCGCGGTGATTGGTGCCGGTCCACATATCGGTGAGCTTGTCGCCCAGTTCGGCATGCCAGATCAGTGGCGGCAGGTCGTCGACGGCCACTGTCATACCAACGTGATTGACCGGGGCGTTCGTCAACGTCTGGATCGCCCGATCGGGTCCCGACTCGCCGCGGAACAGCCAAAGATCGCCCGTCCGCGTTTCGCTCAGCGCCTGGTCAAGAGTCAGCATATTGACGAAAGTCTAGGGGCCCGAGAGTACTTCGCGTGCCACATTGCGCGCGTTGGCCGCCGCCGGGTAACCCGCGTAGCCGGTCATGTGGTAGATGACCTCATCGATTTCGTCGATCGTCAGCCCGTTGCGCAGCGCGATCGGAAAGTGGAATTTCAGCTCTTCGGAAGCCCGCAGCGCGATCAGCGCGCCCAGCGTCACCAGACTGCGCGAACGGCGATCCAAGCCGGGGCGCGTCCAGAGCGCACCGAAGACGTGATCGATGGTCAGTTCACCGAGCTCGCCGGCGACGCCGTCGTCGGCGAGGCTGGTGACGTCATCGGGGATCAGCCCGGGCATCATGTCCCTGAACGCTTCCAGGCCCTTAGCGCGCGAATCGGCCATCGGTGGGCCGCCTTTCTGTGCTTATTGCAGGGGTTCACGGGAAATCTGGTAGTCGATGTACGCGTCCCAGTCGTCGATGCGGCGGCGAAGCTCGTCGACGACCTGAGGATGGGTAGGCACGAAGAACCGGTTACCCAAGATCGCATCGGCGACCAGCTCGCCCACGGGTGCGGGATCGAGCAGCTCGAACTGTTCACCCGGGGTCCGCAGCGCTGTTCCGTCGCCGAATGTCGGCACGGCAGCGACGATATTCGTCAACACCGGACCCGGGCACAGCAACGTCACGCCAATACCTTTGGGCCGCAGGTAAATCGCCAGGCCCTCGCTAATCTGCACGATAGCCGCCTTGGTGGCCGCATACGGCTGGCGGTCGTAGGAATAGGTGAAAAGCCCGGCGAAGGAAGCGGTATTGACCAGATGCCCGCTGCCCTGATCAAGCAGCAGCGGGAGGAACACGGCGTTGCTGCGTACCACCGACATCAGATTGATGTCGAAGATGCGCTGCCACTCGGAGACCGGAATGTCTTGTGGCAGTCCGTTTGTCAGCACACCGACATTGTTGACTACCACGTCTACGCGGCCGAACCGTTGCAGCGCCGCGTCCCGGACACCTTGGAACGCATCGGGATCCGAGACGTCGGCACGGTGCCCAAGTACCGCGGCGCCCCGCTCGCTCAGTTCGTTGGCAAGGACTCCGATGCCGTCGTCGTCAACATCGACAGCCACGACGTGTGCGCCCCGGTCGGCCAGCGCACGCGCGATGGAGCGACCGATACCGCTGGCCGCTCCGCTGATGATGCAGACCTTGTCGCGCAACGTGTCCATTGCGCGTCAAGGCTAGCCTGTGTCTATGCGCGGCATATGGAAGTGGGTTGGGCTGGCCGGCGCCGCGGGCGTCGTGGCGGGCGGCGCGCTGGTCGTGCGCGATCAACGCAAGCGAAAGGCCTACACACCCGACCAGATCCGGACCCGGCTGCATCAGCGGTTAGCCGAATCCGACTCCTCGTCCGGCTCGGTCTCCACCGAGAACAAGCGATAGCTGCCCGAAAAGCCTTTCAATTCGACGTCGCGGCCTTCGTCGAACCAGATGTCTTCGCAGTCGCTCAACGCGTCTCGCACCGGTTGGCTCACCAGGATCTCGCCACCGACGGCCTGCGCCGCGACCCTCGCCGCCATGGCGACGTTGCGTCCGAACAGATCATCGCCGCGCCGCACCGAGCGTCCCATGTGGACGCCGATCCGCACTCGAATTTCCTCGTGCCGCTTACGCTTTGCGTCCTCACACAGCGCGTGCTGAAGGTCGATCCCACACCGCACCGCCTGCTCGGCTCGAGCAAAGGCGATCATGAACCCGTCGCCCTGACTCTTGACCACATGACCGGCTCGGTGCTTCACGAGTCCGGAGACGAGCTTGTCATGCGAGCTGATCAGCTTGACCCACGCCCGGTCGCCGATCCGCTCGTTGAGCGCGGTGGACTCCTCGATGTCGGAGAACAGAATCACCACCCGACCGTCCGGGGTGACGCGGGCCAGGTCGGGGCGCTCGACCTCGGCCCAGTCGGCGAGGTCTTCGATCGAGCTGCGCATGGCGGCGCCAAAGCCCTCCTTGCGCATCACGCTGGCGGTGTTCCACACCGTCTTGACCGCCTCGCGGCCACCGGATATCAGCCAATTGCGGGTATCGGCGCGGTGCCTTAACTCCTCGGCCTCCTGGCGGCTACGAACAAGCAACCTCCACATCACCCCGAGTGCGCACGCTTCGATCACGGCAACCCCGGCCAGGACGTAGACCGCGATACGTAGCGCATCACCCACGTCACGCATCCTTGCAAAGTGCGCGATGGCCTCCGGTTGTCGGCCCCATAAGCAGTGTCTAGGGTTGAGTCCGAACACCCCGGGTAGTGCGTCTCGAGTGAACCGATTAGGTGACTTTTGGAGGTTCGGCCGTGGCCGACGACGGTGGTGATTCGTCCAACCTGCTGGTGATCTTCGGGATTACTGGCGATCTGGCCCGCAAGATGACGTTCCGGGCGTTGTACCGGCTCGAGCGCCGCAACTTGCTGGACTGCCCGATCCTGGGTGTGGCCAGCGACGACATCAGCGTCGACAAGTTGATCGAGCGGGCGCGGGGAGCCATCAACGACGCCGGGGAGAAGATCGACGACGAGGTGTTCGATCGGCTGGCGAACCGGTTCGATTATGTGCACGGCGACGTCACCGACAGCAAGCTTTACCACCGGCTGGCGGAGATGATCGGGTCCGACTACCGCCCGCTGTACTACCTGGAAATGCCGCCCGCGTTGTTCGCGCCGATCGTCGAGAACCTCGCGCGAGAGGGCCTGGTGCAGCGCGCCCGCGTCGCCGTGGAAAAGCCGTTCGGCCATGACCTGGATTCCGCGTGCGAACTCAACGCCCGATTACACGCGGTCCTCAACGAAGACCAAATCCTGCGGGTTGACCACTTCTTGGGCAAGCAGCCCGTGGTGGAGCTCGAATGCCTGCGGTTCGCAAATCAGGCGCTGGCCGCGCTGTGGAACCGGCAGAGCGTGTCGGAGATCCAGATCACGATGGCCGAGAACTTCGGCGTGGAGGATCGGGGCAAGTTCTACGACGCCGTCGGCACCGTGCGCGACGTGGTACAGAACCACCTGCTGCAGGTACTTGCGATGGTGGCGATGGAGCCACCGGTGGGCGGCAGTGCCGATGACCTCAACGACAAGAAGTCCGAGGTGTTCCGTGCGATGCCGGCGCTGGATCCCGACCACTGCGTACGGGGTCAGTACCGCGGCTACACCGATGTTCCTGGGGTGGCGAAGAAATCACAGACCGAGACCTATATCGCGCTGCGGACCGAGATCGACAACTGGCGCTGGTCCGGAGTGCCGATCTTCCTGCGGGCCGGCAAGGCGCTGCCCGAGAGGGTCACCGAGGTGCGGCTGTTTCTGCACCGCGTTCCCGACATGGCGTTCCTGCCCCACCGCAGGCGGGCTGAGCCCAACCAGATCGTGCTGCGCATCGACCCCGACCCGGGCATGCGACTGCAGTTGTCTGCCCTCGTCGAGGGCGAGTGGCACGACATCCACCTGGACTCGCTATTCACCACGGACCTGGGCGAAGCCGAAGGGCCTTACGAACTGCTGCTGCACGCCGCGATGACCGGCGATCGCCAGCTTTTCGCCCGCGAGGACAGCATCGAACAGACGTGGCGCATCGTCCAGCCGCTGCTGGACAAGCCGAGCGAAATCCACCCCTACGAGCCGGGGTCCTGGGGGCCCGAGGCCGCGCAGTCGCTTGTACGTGGTCACCGCCATTGGCAAGACCCGTGGTTCCCTCCGCAGACGCAGTCGGGACAGTAAGGAGACCGGAGAAATGCAGCTAGGGATGATCGGCCTGGGCCGAATGGGTGCGAACATCGCGCGACGGGTGGCCGACAACGGGCACGAATGCGTTGTGTACGACTACAACCCGGACGCCGTCAAGGCCATGGCCGGTGAGGAGCGGACGACGGGGGTGTCCTCGCTGGAGGAGCTGGCCGAGAAGTTGTCGACGCCGCGGGTCGTGTGGGTGATGGTGCCCGCCGGCAACATCACCAGCTCGGTGATTGAGGAGCTGGCCAAGACGCTCGAATCCGGGGACATCGTGATCGACGGCGGCAACTCCTACTACCGCGACGATCTCAGGCATGCAAAGCTGCTGTCCGAGAAGGGGATTCACCTCATTGACTGCGGCACCAGCGGGGGGGTGTGGGGCCGGGACCGTGGTTACTGCCTGATGATCGGCGGTGACGACTACGCCTTCGAGCACGCGGAGCCGCTGTTCGCCACGATCGCACCCGGAGTCGACGCGGCGCCGCGCACCCCCGGCCGCGACGGCGAGGTCGCGCAACCCGAGAAGGGCTACCTGCACTGCGGCCCGTCCGGGGCTGGGCACTTCGTCAAGATGGTGCACAACGGGATTGAGTACGGCATGATGGCCTCCCTCGCCGAGGGGCTGAACATCTTGCGCAACGCCGATATCGGCAAGCGCGTCGAGGCGGGCGACGCCGAAACCGCGCCGCTGTCCAACCCCGAGTGCTACCAGTACGACTTCGACATCTCCGACGTTGCCGAGGTGTGGCGCCGGGGGAGCGTCGTCGGCTCCTGGCTGTTGGACCTGACCGCCATCGCGCTGCACGAGTCGCCCGACCTACACGAGTTCTCCGGGCGGGTCTCCGACTCCGGGGAGGGCCGGTGGACCGCCATCGCGGCGATCGACGAGGGTGTGCCAGCCCCGGTGTTAACGACGGCGCTGCAGTCCCGCTTCGCCTCGCGCAGCCTCGACGACTTCGCGAACAAGGCGCTGTCGGCGATGCGCAAGCAGTTCGGCGGGCACGCCGAGAAGCCGGGAGTGGGCGGCTGACTAAGCCGTCAGCCGCTTGACGAACTCCACCACTACATCGCTGAAGGCGTCATTGTCGTCACCTGCCGCCGTGTGTCCGGCGTCGGACAGCTCGACGAATTCGGCACGCGGAACCGTCGCCAGGAAGTGCTTGACGCCCTCGGGGCTGACGACGTCGGAGAGCTTGCCGCGGATCAACAGGACCGGAATCTGCAGATCCGCCGCGGCCTGCTCGAAGTGCTCGGTGCGCAGCTCCGGATCGTCCCCGGGTGCGGTCATGAACGCGGGATCCCAGTGCCAGTACCACCGCCCGTCACGCAGGCGCAGGTTCTTTTTCAGCCCTTCGGGACTGCGAGGCTTTTCCCGGTACGGCAAATAGGCGGACACCGCGTCGGCGGCTTCTTCGAGCGTGCCGAAACCGTGCAGGTTGGTCATCATGAAGTCCCGGATGCGCGCGCTGCCGTTCTTCTCGTACCGCGGCACCACGTCGACCAGCACCAATGCGTTCACTTTCGCTGGGCCCGCGCTGTCGGCGACCAGGATGCCGGTCAAGCCACCCATGCTGGCGCCGATGAGCACCACCGGGCGGCCGATAGCGTCCAGGATGTGCAAGACGTCGGCCGTCAGGGTTTCGATCGCGTAGTCCGCGCCCGGCGCCCGATCGCTGTCGCCGTGGCCGCGGCTGTCGAGCGCGACGACGTGGTAACCCTCGTCGGCCAGGAACTGGCCGGTGTTCTTCCAGGAGAATCGGTTTTGGCCGCCTCCGTGCAACATCAGAATCGTCGGCCGGCCCGTCGCGGCGGCGTCGCGGTTCCATTCGTCGGCGACCAGGGCGATCCCGCCCACGCCAGCGAACTTGACCGTCTCGGGACTACTGCTCACGGTGCTCACGGGCGTCCTCTCGGTTGATCGTGCTTCGACGTTACCGAGGTCGTCTATACATTTGCGTGCGAGGGGGTGCGCGGTGAGTTTTGCGGGTCTCCGGGGTCTATCAGCGAAACCCGACGATAAGGAGACGGCATGCCATCGATCACGCCCACGCTGTGGTTCGACCACAACTTGGAAGATGCGGTGGCGTTCTACGCCTCGGTGTTCCCGAACTCGCGAATCGAGGACCTCAACCGGAGCACCGACGCCGGTCCCGGCGAGCCCGGATCGGTGCTCTCGGGCACATTTGTGCTGGACGGCAACCGGTTCATCGGGATCAACGGCGGTCCGCATTTCACGTTCAGCGAGGCGGTGTCCTTCACGATCGACTGCAAGGATCAAGACGAGGTCGACTACTACTGGAACAGGCTGACCGACGGTGGCGAGGAATCGCCATGCGGCTGGTGCAAGGACCGCTACGGGCTGAGTTGGCAAGTCATCCCGGCCCGGCTCTACGAGCTGGTGAGCCATCCCGATCCGGCCCGCGCGACGGCCGCAACCCAGGCGATGTACGGCATGCGCAAGATCGTCATCGCCGAGCTCGAGCGGGCGGCGGCGGATGCATTGGGCGAAAACCCTTGATGCGGTGACGTTTTAGAGATTCTTTCGCTCCGGTCGGTGCGGTCTGGACCCGCACACGTTAGGTTGGTCCGTGCGGACGCGCCGAACAGGAGTGAAGATGGCGGACTACCCGAGATGACTGAGCCGCGGTGGATCGACGTTCCGGGCTCTCCTGGCGACCTCAAGGCGCTGACTTGGGGTCCGTCCGACGGCCCGATCGCGTTGTGTCTGCACGGCTTCCCCGATACGGCCTACGGGTGGCGCAAGGTCGCCCCGCTATTGGCCGAGGCGGGCTGGCGGGTCGTCGCACCGTTCATGCGCGGGTACGCGCCGTCAGCCATCCCGGACGACGGCAGCTATCACGGTGGCGCGATTATGGACGACGCCCTGCGTGTGCGGGCCGCCGCCGGAGGTACCGACCGCGATGTGGTGATCGGCCACGACTGGGGCGCGCTGGCGGCCACCGGCCTGGCGGCGATGCCCAACAGCCCGTTCACCAAGGCGGTGATCATGTCGCTGCCGGTCTCGGCCGGTTTCCGGGGGCGGGTAACCGAGCGGGGTCGGCTGGTCCGCCAATTGCCGCGTCAGCTGGCGCGCAGCTGGTACATGTTCTACTTCCAATTGCCCCTCCTGCCCGAACGTTCCGCTTCTTGGTTGCTGCCCTTGCTGTGGCGGCGGTGGTCGCCGGGCTATCGCGGTGCCGAGGAGGATCTGCGTCACGTCGACGCCGCGATCGGGACACCGCAGAGCTGGCGGGCGGCGCTGGGGACCTACCGGGCCACGCTGCGCAATACCCGGCCGCCGCAGCGGTATGCGGAGTTGAACCGGCTGTGGACCGAGGCGCCGATCCTGCCCAGTTTGTATCTGCATGGCCGCGACGACGGTTGTATGACTCCGGCTTTTGCGCACTGGACGGAAAAGGTCCTGCCGCCCGGTAGCGACGTGGCCATCATCGACAACGCCGGGCATTTCCTGCAGCTGGAACAGCCGGACAAGGTTGCCGAGCGGGTGCTTGCATTCGTCGGCTCACCCGGCTGACGCGATGGCGGCACACCGGATGGCGGCCGTCGATGCGGAGTTCTATTGGATGTCGGCGAAGGTCCCTAACGACGACTTCCAGCTCTGGGCATTCGACGGCGAACCCGCCGATCTGGGTGCCGGGATCGACGAGGTCTGTCGCCGAGCCCGCGCGTGTCCCGCTCTGACCATGAGGGTCCACGAGGGAAGCGCGCTGACGTATCCGCAATGGGTGCCTGCGCCGGTCAGGCCGGAGCAGGTGGTCTGCCACGACTTGGTCGACCGCAGCTGGCACGGCTGCCTGGCAGCCGTTGTCGGTCTCGCCGATGGCCAGTTGGACATACGCCGGATGCCCTGGCGGGTACACGTATTCACGCCGGTCTTCGGCGTCCCGGGGCTCGGCGGCCCAGGCACCGTTGTGATCCTGCAGTACCCACATGCGTTGGCCGACGGCGTTCGTGCTTCGGCGATGGGGGCCTGGCTCTTTGGGCGGGCTGTCTCGGTCCCCGAGGTGCAGCCAATATCGGCGGGCTTTTTGCCCTGGCGAGCCCTCGACGCGGCCCGCACGCATCGCGGGCTGGTTCGCGATACCCAGGCCGGGCTGCTGGCGCCGGGAATCGGGTATCGGCCGCCGCTGCCCACCAACGCCCCTTCGGCCGGCGCCCGCTCGATACGCACGTTGGTGCGGCACCGCTCGCAAATACCGGGTCCTACCGTGACCGTCGCGGTGCTGGCCGCGGTGTCCACCGTACTGTCGGGGTTGTTCGGCGACGCGGCCGATTCGCTGGGCGCGGAAGTGCCGATGGCTAAACCCGGTGTGTCACATGCACATAACCATTTCGGGAATGTCGTCGTCGGACTCTACCCGCAGCTCGATTGGGGCGCCCGGGTGCAGCGGATCGCGGTTGATCTCGCCAATGGCCGGCGCCGCTTCGAACATCCGGCTTCCCGCTCGACCGATCGAGCCTTCGCCGCGATGCCCGCCCCGCTACTGCGTTGGGGCGTTTCGCTGTTCGACCCCGATGCCCGGCCCACGCAGGTGCTGGGCAACACCGTGGTGTCCAGCAATAATCGGGGTCCCGCCGATCTGAACTTCGGGGGCGTTCCGGTGGCGCTGACGGCCACCTACCCGCCGCTGTCGCCGGTGATGGGTCTGACGCACGGGGTGCACGGCATCGGTGAGACGATCGCGATCAGTGTCAACGCGGCGGAGTCGGCGATCGCCGACATCGACGACTACCTAGACCGTCTGGACGCCGCGCTGTAACCTAGTGTGCATCACCGGATCTGGCCGCTTCCTCGCGGGTGAGCCCGGCGGCGCCGATCAGCTCTTCGTGCCATTCGAACCACACGGTGTGGTACGAGTCGATGAGCGGGCGGGCCAGCCAGGCGCTGTCCCCCGCTTTGATTCTGCCAAGTGCTGCAATCAGTTTCGACGAATAGGAGTTGAGCCGCGGCAGTTGTGCCGCGACCGCGTCGATGATCGGCAATACCCTCGCGTGTACCTCGTCGAGGCGGGCCAATACCGCCGCGTCGTATTCGGCGTCGTCATGCGCGTTGGGCTTGCCCGCGGGGCCGCCTTTGAGCTGCCACTCGGTGACCAGGGCTTTGAAATCTGGGTTAACGCTTCGGAAGTCGTCGTAGGCGGCGGTCATCGCAGCCGTGTCGATACCCTTGCGCTCCGCAGCGAGCAGGGCATCCAGGCGCTCGCGACCGCCGGGACTGATCCGCAACGTCGCGCCGCCGACCAGTAATCCTGACTCGGTCAGCTGTTCGGCGGCGTTGGTGACGTCGTCAAGGTCTTCGTCCAAGGTGGCGGCCAGGTCGGCCAAGGTTACCCGGCCCTTGAGTCGAACCGCTTGCAGCACAACCAATTCAGTCATGGACTGGCCTGCTCTGTCAGTCGCAGCGCGGCCAGCATGACGATTAGCGGGGAGGACGAAAGCACGTCGGTGCGCCCGCTTTCCAGGGCGGCGCGCACTGCGGCGTCGGAGGTGTCGTCCAGCCTCGGGTGGTCGCCGTCGTCGTGCGCCCGCAGCGGGCTGATGCGCCGTGCGATGTCGGCGAGTTCATGTAGTTCGGGCGTATCGTTCTCCGACCACGAGGCTGGGGCCAGATTGCCTTCGCGCACTTCGCCTTCGTAGCCGTCGACGGTGATCTGCTTGCCGGCCAGCGTTGCCGCGGTTCCCTGGCCGCAGCCCACCACCGCCACCCGGCCGAGTTCGCGGCTGACCACCGCCGCGTGACTGGCGGCCCCGCCCACCTCGGTGACGATGCCCCGCGCGGACAGCATGCCCAGAACGTCTTCGGGCCGCGTGTGGTCGCGCACCAGGATGACGTGCTCACCGCGGTCGACAGCCTCCAGTGCCTCGTCCACCTGTGTGTATGCCTTACCCGACGCCACGCCCGGGCATGCGGGTAATCCTTTGGCTAAAAGTGGTGCAGCCAAACGTATTTCCGGTTGCAGTGTGGGCAGCAGCAGGGCCTCGACATGCGCCGGGGTCAGCCGGCGCAGTGTTTCGGCGGGCTCGATGAGTCCCTCGTGTTGCAGTTGCAGCGCCAGGCGCACCGCCGCCTGCGCCGAGCGCTCCGCCGACCGTGTCTGCAGCAGCCAAAGTTTGCCGTCTTCGACGGTGAACTCGATCTCCTGCACGTCGGACCCGAGCCGCTCCAGGGTCCGGGCGGCATCCATCAGCTCGTCGTAGACAGCCGGTTGCTCATCGCGCAGGGCGGTGATTGGTTCGACGTCGACCAACCCCGAGACCACGTCGTCGCCTTGGCCGCCGGGTAGCCATTCCCCGAAAGGTTCGTTGACGCCGGTGATCGGGTTGCGTGAGAAGAACGCTCCGGCACCGGAATTGGGGCCATGATTGCCGAACACCATGGCCTGCACCACCACAGCGGTGCCACCCCGATCGTCGAGGCCGTAGTGGTCGCGGTAGGCAATCGCGCGCGGCGAATTCCACGACGCGAACACGGCTTCGATGCCCGCGCGTAGTTGCGCGTACGGGTCGGCCGGAACCGATTGCGATTCCCCGCCCACGATGCGTTGGTAGGTATGGATGAACCGCAACCGGGTGTCTCGGGCGAACGTCTCGGCCCCCGATGCGGCCAGCGCCTGTTCGGCGGCATCGTTGAGGCCCAGGTTCAGGATCGTGTCCATCATGCCGGGCATGGAGAGGGTGGCCCCCGAGCGCACGCTGACCAGCAGCGGTCGTGGGCCCCTGCCGAACGTGCGTGAGGTTTCGGCCTCCAGCCACTTCATCCGGCCGAGCACGTCGCCCCAGATTGCGTCCAGCGTCGCGGCGGGCTCTACCAGATACCGCAGGCCCACCCCGGTGGTGATGCAGAACGCGGGCGGTACCGGCAAGTTGTGCCGGAGCATCAGTTCGATGCCGTGGCCTTTGTTGCCCAGGATCTCCCGCGGGTGGTCCGCGTCGCCGTTCAGCAACACCACGGTGTCGTCGGTCGATGTGGCCGCATGCCCGATCGATCCGTCTTCGGGGGTGCTGTTGCCTCGTGCGATACGAGCCGTGGTGCACCCCCTCCTGGTTCAGCTAGTTTTCGGGCAAACGCGGGAACGCCCGCTATGTTCCCACACGAATCGGCAGACCCAGCCGCTCACCGCTGCTGTTATCCGATCGGGCCGATGATCTAGGTTTGCACGTATGACTCCCTATGACGTCGGATTACTGATCCTGCGGCTGGTGTTGGGCGTGACATTGGCTGCGCATGGCTACAACAAGTTCTTCGGCGGCGGCCGGATACCGGGCACCGCACGATGGTTCGAGAGCATCGGTATGAAGCCGGGTAAGTTCCACGCCACGGTGGCCGCCACCACCGAACTTGCCGCGGGGCTGGGTTTGGCGGCCGGACTGCTCACCCCGATCCCGGCCGCGGGCTTCGTCTCGCTGATGCTGGTTGCGGCGTGGACCGTGCATCGCCACAACGGGTTCTTCATCGTCAAAGAAGGCTGGGAGTACAACCTGGTCCTGGCGATCGCCGCGATTGCCGTGGCCACGCTGGGCCCCGGCAGGCTGAGCCTGGACTGGGTGATCTTCGGCATTAACGACCCGCTGATCGGCTGGAACGGACTGCTGCTCTCGGTGGCGCTCGGCCTCGCCGGCGCCGTCGGCCAGTTGCTGATCTTCTACCGGCCGCCGGCCAAACAGGCCAGCTAGCTTCCTAGAGCGCGGCGACGCAGGTCGGCGTCCGGGGTGGCCGGACGTTTCTTGCGCTTGGCGTCGTACAGATCAGCATCGGCGGTCGCATACAGCGAGGCGATGTCGGCAATCGCGCCGCGCTGGGATGCGGTGCCAATACTGGTACCTGGAGTGTGCAGGCGGATGTCGGCGACGAATTGCTCGGATTTGCCTGACGCCAGGCCCTCAGCGATGCACACCGCGAACTCGTCGCCGCCGAGTCTGGCCAGTACGGCATTGTCGGGCGCCAGTTTTCGCCAGCAGTCGGCACGGCTGATCAGATGTTCGTCGCCGGCAAGATGGCCCAGAGTGTCGTTGATCGTTTTGAAGTTGTCGATGTCGAGCACAACGACGGTGACGGTTGCCGCTCCCGAACGGGTTCGCCCCAACAGCTCGGCGGTCGCGATCTCCCAGCCCGCACGGTTGAGCAGGCGCGTCAGTGGGTCGGTGCACGCCGCGTTGACCAGGGCTCGCGTCAGCAACCCGAATGACTCTGCGGCCCCGACGATCGCGATCGCGAAAATGAAGTAGTCGATCGACAACTTCGGAGTTGGCGCGACCGCAAGCGCGAGAACGCACGCCCCGGTGAGCACCGCAACCAGGATCGCGCCGCGTCGAGGCGAGTGAAAGGCGCGCAGGTACATCGCGAGGAACACCGGCCCGATCAGGCAGACGAACTCGGCGATCATCGCCACGTGGAAGGCCATCACGATGGGGGTGGCCACGATCGCGACGGCCGTCGTGGGCGCGGGTCTGTCAGGTCGGACGGCAAGCCAGGCCAATGCTGCGACACCGAGACCGATCGCGACGATGCCGCCCGCCGGATTCGCGTACGTCAGGTCGTGGCGGATCGGAAACAGGGTGAACGTCACACCGTAGGCATAGAGGAAGGTGGTGGCGCCCAAATAGATTCGGAGCAGCCGAACCTGTTCCCTGGCATAGAAACCACTCCCGGCGTTGGCGCGCAGCCGAAGTCGGTATCCGCGAGTGGCTCGGCGGCCGAAAAGGCCTGGGAGGCTAACGCCCATCCCGTCAACTCTCCTGATCAGGCCCCCGTGATGCCGTCCGGCCAATTCTGACACTGCCCTTTGGGGAGTGCACGCCCGGGATGACCAGGTTGGCCTGTTCCGCCTAGGCGACGGCTACGGTTTCGGCTGAGATCGCTTCGGCCGCGGCACGCTCTCCGGAGCGAATGGCGCCATCGACCCACCCGCACATAATCGCCGAGCTCTCGGTCCCGGCCCAGTGGATCCGCCCGCAGGGTGCCCGCAGCGCGGGGCCGTACTCCGTCAGCACGCCGGTCGGTGTGTGACTGATCATCCCGCCACCCGAATACCGTTCGACGGTCCAGTTCTGCTCGTGGTATTCGACCGGCGACTTAGCCTTGTCGCCGAACCGGTCGACGACTTCGCCGACGATCACCGCTCTGCGCTCGGCGTCGTCGAGTCGGGTCAGCTCACGTGCGGCGGTTCCCTCGGTGATGACACACATGATCCCGGGATCCGCCGTGTCCGTGCAGGCGTCGATGGTCAGCGTGGCCGGTGTTCCCGGGGCGGCCGACTGGCCGGACAGTCCATCTGCGCGCCAGAACGGCTCGTCGTAGAAGATGGAGGTCTTGATGACCGCGCCGCCCGGCATCCGCTGATTGAGGAACGCTCGATCCATCGGCAGCAGTGGCTCGTAGATGATCGACCCGGCGATTGCCATCGGGATCGCGACGACCACCCGGCCGGCCCGCACCGTCAACCCATCCGCCGAGACCGTCACCCCGTTGTCGTCCTGGGTGATCTGCCGGACCGGCCGAGACAACTGCAGCGCATCTCCCAGCTCCGCGACGATCGGGCGATAGATCGCACCCATCCCGCCGACCGGGCGGGCATCCTGGGCGCCGTCCTTGCCTCCGATGACAAAACCGGGCCCACCGCCGGAGGCCATCTGCAACAGCATCCACAGCAACGACACCTCGGAAGGCGCACAGGTATAGGGGCCGGCCAATGCCATGTCGAGCATCTCGATGGCCGGCTTGGACATGACATTCCGCTCGAGCCAATCGCCGAGACTGATCCGGTCCCATTCGGCGGCATCCTTGGCCTCCCAAGGGGCCTCGCTCGGAATCGTCTTGCACATCTTCTCCACGGCGTTCAAACCAAGACCAAGATTGGTGACCGCCCACGGGCTCACCGTCCAAGGAATTTTGCCGCCGTAGCGGTGCTTCTTGCCGCCGATGACCATCATCGCGTCGCCGTCGTTGTGTTGCTTGTATTCCGGCACGCCGAACTCTGCCATCAGCGCGTAGATCCGGTCCTGGCCCGGCCCGATCCAGGCGCCGCCGCGATCGATCCAGACGCCGTCGTCGCGAGTCACGGTGAACGTGCGACCGCCGACCCGGTCGCGCGCCTCCAGCAATGCCACCGAGTGCCCCGCTTGCTTCAACCGCAAGGCGGCCGTCAAACCGGCGAATCCCGCTCCGACCACGCAATAATCGACGTCCGCCATGACCGGCTCCTGGGTTGCAGTTGGGTGTTCAGCAGCAAACTACACCGATCGCGACGCCGACAGCACTACGTTCGCTCGGAATTCATGAAACCAGTTCAAACCGGCTGGCCGGTTGACGAATAGGGCAAGCTGCTGCCGGCGTTCTCGTCGACCACGACCCGACCGCCGAGGTAGGGGAACGCGCGCTGGGTGCACGCTTCGCGGTTGCAGATCTTGCACCCCGCGCCGATCGGAACGGCGGTGGTCGGGTCATCGAGCACCACCCCAGTGGAATAGATCAGTTTGTCGGCATAGGCGAGGTCGCAGCCCAACCCGACGGCGAAGCTTTTGCGCTGACCCAAATAGCCGCGGCCCTCAGGGGCAGTCGTCTTGCCGACCCAGAAGTAGGACCGGCCGTCCGGCATTTGCGCCACCTGCCGGGCGATCCGGCCCGGTTGGGCGAACGCATCGTGCACCACCCACAGCGGACAGCTGCCGCCCACCCGGCTGAAATGAAATGCAGTGGCCGACTGGCGCTTTGAGATGTTTCCGGCTTTGTCGGTTCGCACGAAGATGAACGGCACCCCGCGTTTCTTCGGACGCTGCAGGGTGGAAAGCCGGTGGCAGACGGTCTCGAAGCCCACCTCGAACCGGCGCCCCAGCAGGTCGATGTCATAGCGCAATTCCTCTGCGGCCTGGTGAAATTCGGTATAGGGGAGCAGGAACGCTCCGGCGAAGTAGTTGGCCAGACCAACGCGGGCGACGCCACGGGATTCGGTGCTGAGCTCGTGGTCGGTGGCCACGATCGCCGAGATCAGGTTCGACTGACTGAGCAGGGCGAGCTGCGTGGCGATTTGGAAGGCGCGTTGGCCGGGCAATAACCAGCGGGCGACCTTGAGCACCTTGGTATCGGCGTCGTAGCGGCGCTTACTCGTTTCGGGCAGATCGTCGTCGATCACCACGACGATGCCGAATTGGTCTCGCATCAGCTGGGCCAGTTGGATGTCCAATCCGCCTGGACGCATTCCGCTTTCGGTGAAAAGCCGCTCCGCGGCAAGGTCGAGTTCGCCGATGTAGTTGTTGCGGTCGTAGAAGAAATCCCGTACCTCCTCGAACGGCATCGGGCGTTCGGACGGCAGCGAGGTCTCGGCGGTCGCACGGGATCGATATCCCTCCAGCTCCTCGGTGGCATCGCGCAGCCGACGGTGAACGGTGACCAGGCTGCGGCCGATCTCGGGCATGCGGGCAACGAATTCTTCGATCTGGATGCGGGAGGTCCCGTGTTCGGCGCCGGTTTCGGTGAAGAGGTCGGACAGGTCGGCGACCAGCCGCGCGTCGGTATCGGAGGAGAAGTACTGCGGAGGCAGATCGAAGCGTTCGGTGAGCGCAATGAGCACTGACACGGTGATCGGGCGCTGGTCGTTTTCCAACTGGTTGACGTAGCTGGTGGACAGCTCCAGGGCCTGGGCCAGCGCGGCCTGGGTGAGGCCGCGCTCTTGCCGCAGCCGCCGCAACCGGGCACCGGAAAACGTCTTGGAATAGGTCCGAGCCACCGCTGAGATGTTACTCCTCGATGTATTCGCAAAGTTCGCAAAATTCCCGAATCGAGGACACAAAAATACACACTTACAGGGCCTTTCCAAGGCGGTTAGGGTTGCATATTGTGCGGATTATGTTGATGCATGAGGTTCGGGCGCGGCGCAGCGCTGACGACTTTCCCCGGAGTGAGCATCTGGCGGCCAAGATCGCGGAGGTCGCTACCGATCCGGTTGCCGTCGATCCGCAAACCGCGGAGATGGTGCTGAACCGGATCATCGACAATGCCGCCGTCAGCGCTGCCTCGGTGACGAGGCGACCCGTCACGGTGGCGCGTGAGCAGGCGTTGGCGCACCCGGTGAAGCGGGGGGCGCGGGTCTTCGGCGTGCGGGGCGCCTATTCGCCGGAGTGGGCGGCCTGGGCCAATGGTGTCGCGGTACGCGAGCTTGATTTTCACGACACCTTTTTGGCCGCGGAGTACTCCCACCCGGGTGACAACATCCCGCCGCTGGTTGCCGTCGCGCAGCAACTCGATGTGCGTGGCGCCGACCTGATCCGTGGTCTGGCCACCGCTTACGAGATCCAGATCGATCTGGTCAAGGGAATCTGCTTGCACGAGCACAAGATCGACCATGTCGCGCATTTGGGTCCGTCGGTGGCCGCGGGCATCGGGACGATGTTGAGGTTGGACGCCGAGACCATCTATCAGGCGGTCGGGCAGGCCCTGCACCTGACCACCAGCACCCGCCAATCCCGCAAAGGCCTGATCTCCAGCTGGAAAGCGTTCGCACCCGCCTTCGCCGGGAAGATCGCCATCGAGGCGGTCGACCGGGCGATGCGCGGTGAGGGATCGCCGGCACCGATCTGGGAAGGCGAGGACGGCGTCATCGCCTGGCTGCTCGGCGGACCCGAGCGCACTTACCAGGTGCCGTTGCCCGCACCGGGCGAACCGAAGCGCGCGATTCTGGACAGCTACACCAAGGAGCACTCCGCCGAGTACCAGAGTCAGGCGCCAATTGACCTGGCGCGCCGGCTGCGTGAGCGTATCGGGGATCTCGATCAGGTCGCAACGATCGTGCTGCATACCAGTCATCACACCCACGTGGTGATCGGAACCGGCTCGGGAGACCCGCAGAAGTTCGACCCGGACGCCTCGCGGGAGACACTGGACCACTCGCTGCCGTACATCTTCGCGGTCGCATTGCAGGACGGCACTTGGCATCACGAACGGTCCTACGCGCCGGAGCGGGCGCACCGAGCCGACACCCTCGACCTGTGGCACAAGGTCTCCACGCGCGAAGATCCCGAATGGACGCGGCGCTATCACGCAGACGATCCGGCGGAGAAAGCGTTCGGCGCCCGTGCGGAGATCACTCTCAAGAACGGCGAGGTGATCGTCGACGAGATCGCCGTCGCCGACGCCCACCCGTTGGGCGCCAGGCCATTTGAGCGCAAGCAATACGTCGGAAAGTTCACCGAGCTGGCCGAAGGTGTCGTCACCGACGCCGAGCAGCAGCGGTTCCTCTCGGCCGTTGAGGCTCTTCCGGACCTGCAGGCCGGTGCCCTGGGTGCGCTCAACATCACGGTCGGTCCGCTCGTGCTCGGCAAGGCGCCCACGATCCCCTCGGGGATCTTCCGATGAGCGGACTGATCGGCAGCGACGTGCCCGCGGCACAGAAGCGGGTGAGTTTCCGCAAGGCGCTGGAAAGTGGTCGGCTGCAACGATTTCCGGGGGCCTTCTCGCCGCTGGTGGCGACGTTAGTCGCAGAGCTCGGATTCGACGGCGTGTATGTGTCCGGCGCGGTGCTCTCTGCCGATCTGGGTCTGCCCGACATCGGCCTGACCACCCTGACCGAAGTCAGCGCGCGCGGTGGGCAAATCGCCGGGGTGACCGACCTGCCCACCCTCATCGACGCCGATACCGGCTTCGGCGAACCGATGAGCGCCGCACGCACGGTGACCGTACTGGAGGACGCCGGACTGGCCGGCTGCCACCTGGAGGACCAGGAAAACCCCAAGCGCTGCGGGCATCTCGACGGCAAGGCCGTGGTGCCGGCCAGCGACATGGTCAAACGACTGCGGGCCGCGGTATCCGCCCGCCGCGACCCGAATTTCATTGTCTGCGCCCGCACCGACGCCGCCGGTATCGAAGGGATTCCCGCAGCGATCGATCGGTCCAAGGCCTACGCTGATGCGGGCGCCGATTTGATTTTCACCGAAGCCCTGCACACGCCAGCCGAATTCGAGCAGTTCCGCGCCGCCGTGGACACTCCGCTGTTGGCCAATATGACCGAGTTCGGCAAGTCTGAGCTGCTCACGGCCAAGCAGCTGTCCGACATCGGCTACAACGTGGTGATTTACCCGGTAACGACACTGCGGCTGGCGATGTACGCCGTCGAGGTCGGCCTTCGCGAAATCGCGGACAGCGGAACGCAGTCCGGTCTTCTGGACCAAATGCAGCACCGCAGCAGGCTTTACGAGCTGCTCCGCTATTCCGACTACAACCAATTCGATTCGGACATCTACAACTTCGCCACCGAAGGAGTCACGTCATGAGCAGCAACATCGAAGACAAGCCACGCATCTACAAAGGCCTGGCCGGTGTTGTCGTCGACACCACCTCGATCTCCAAGGTCGTCCCGGAGACCAACTCGCTGACCTACCGGGGATATGCCGTCCAGGACCTCGCCACACACCGCAGCTTCGAAGAGGTGGCCTACCTGCTCTGGCACGGCGAACTGCCCAACGACCAACAGCTGGCACTGTTTACCCAGCGGGAGCGCGCCGGCCGCCGGCTCAACCGGTCCATGATGGACCTGTTGCAGAAGCTGCCGAACAGCTGCCACCCGATGGACGTGATGCGCACGTTGATCAGCTTCATGGGCGCCGAAGACGCTGAGGAAGAGGACGGCAGCGAAGCGGCGAACTACGCGAAGTCACTGCGCATGTTCGCGGTGCTGCCCACCATCGTCGCCGCCGACATGCGCCGCCGGCGCGGGCTGGCCCCCATCGCCCCGCACAGCCACATGAACTACGCGCAGAACTTCCTGCACATGTGCTTCGGCGACGTCCCCGAAAAGGTGGTCGTGGATGCGTTTGAGCAGTCCATGGTCCTGTACGCCGAGCACAGCTTCAACGCCTCCACGTTCGCCGCCCGGGTGGTCACCTCCACCCAGTCCGACATCTACAGTGCGGTCACGGCCGCCATCGGTGCACTCAAGGGCCCGCTGCACGGCGGCGCCAACGAGGCGGTCATGCACGACATGATCGAAATCGGCACCGCCGACAAGGCATCGGAGTGGCTGCAGGGCAAGATCTCTCGTAAAGAGAAGATCATGGGCTTCGGTCACCGGGTCTACAAGAACGGTGACTCCCGGGTGCCGACGATGAAGGAAGCCCTCAAACGCGTTGCCGCCGCTCGCGATGGCCAGAAGTGGCTCGACATCTACCAGGTGCTCGAGAAGGGGATGGCCGACGCTAACGGAATCAAACCCAATCTGGACTTCCCGACCGGGCCGGCGTATCACCTGATGGGCTTCGACATCGAAGTATTCACACCGATTTTCGTGATGAGCCGGATCACCGGATGGACAGCTCACATCATCGAGCAGACCACATCCAACGCGCTGATCCGCCCGCTGAGTGCTTACTCGGGGCGCGAGCAGCGGGCACTGGCCGGAGTGCAAGCTTGACGGCTAGCTGGGTCCGCCGTACTGCCACAACAGGACGTTAAATTCGGGCCCGGGTGGCTCACACCACATCGTCCGGCCGTTAGCGTCCTGGGTGGTTGCGTGCAACCCCGAGCACGGTTGACCCGGCGAATGCGGCGCGGCATTGGCAACACCGCCCGCGGCGATGAACGTGATCGGTGAGGCAGCGGTAATGATCGCCAATACGACGTACCGAAGTCTGCTCATGATGGACGTCTCCTCAGCCACACACCGACTTAACCTGACGGTATCCGGGAACGGATCGACTGGCAAAGCCATTGGGGTGTACGCGGGCTAGTCCCCGGGCCCGCCGTACTGCCAGACCAGGCTGTGGTTGCCGGTCATCGTCGGATTGCACCACATCGTCCGGCCGTTGGCGTCCTGGGTAGTGGCGTGCAATGCCGGGCACGGATCACCCGGTGCGGGCGCCTGGCCGTACGCGGTCCCGGCGCCGAATGAGGCGGCAGTAACGGTTACCAACGCGCTGGCCGATATCAGGAACCGAAGTCTGCTCATGATGGACATCTCCTAAGCAGGTGCCAAGACCTCACGCTATCCGGCGAAGAACCTTCGGGCAAAAGTTGTCAACCGCGATCCGCAGCACGCTTGTCTAGAACGGGTTCTAGTGTGTGGAACCATGGGATTTCTCCAACCCGAACTGCCGCAGGTCGACATCGACGAGTGGAGCAAGCTCAGTCGCAGCGAGAAGATCCGGCCGATGGCCCGGCACTGGGCCGAGGTCGGCTTCGGAACGCCGGTGGTGCTGCACCTGTTCTACGTCGGCAAGATTCTGCTGTACGTCCTGTTCGCGTGGCTGCTGGCCGTGCCGACCACCCGCGGGTTGGCGTTCACCCACGTCACGTCGTGGTACTCCGAGCCGATCGTGTTCGAGAAGGTCGTGCTCTACACGATGCTGTTCGAGGTGATCGGGCTCGGCTGCGGCTTTGGTCCGCTGAACAACCGGATCAAGCCGCCGCTGGGCTCGATCCTGTATTGGCTGCGGCCCGACACCATCCGGTTGCCCCCGTGGCCGAAGCGCGTCCCGGCGACCAAGGGCACTGCCCGGACGCTGGTGGATATCGCGCTCTACGCCGCACTGCTGCTGACGACCTTTTTGACGCTATTCGCCGATGGCACCGGCCCCGTACCGGAGCTGGGCACACACGTCGGGTTGATACCCACCTGGCGGATCGTGGTGATCCTGGTGCTTCTCGGAGTGCTGGGCTTGCGCGACAAGGTGATCTTCCTGGCCGCTCGCGGTGAGGTCTATGCGACGTTGGCGGTGACGTTCCTGTTCGGCGGTGTCGACATGATCATCGCCGCCAAACTGGTGTTCCTGGTGATCTGGATGGGTGCCGCGACGTCCAAGCTGAACAAGCACTTTCCGTTCGTGATCTCCACGATGATGTCCAACAATCCACTGTTCCGGCCCCGGGTCATCAAGCGGATGTTCTTCGAGAAGTTCCCCGACGATCTACGGCCCGGACGGCTGTCGCGGCTCTTCGCCCACGTGAGCACCTTCATCGAAATGTGTGTACCCATAGCCCTATTCGTCGCGCACGGCGGATGGTGGACGGCCGTCCCCGCGGCGATCATGGTGATCTTTCACCTCGGCATCCTGACGGCGATCCCGATGGGCGTGCCGCTGGAGTGGAACGTGTTCATGATCTTCGGCGTGCTTTCGCTGTTCGTCGGCCATGCTCATACCCGACTGACCGACCTGAAAAGCCCTGTGCCAGTGGCAATTTTCATCGCTTTCATCGCCGGAATCGTCATCGCGGGCAACCTGTTTCCGCGCAAGATCTCGTTTTTGCCCGGCATGCGGTATTACGCCGGCAACTGGGACACCACGCTGTGGTGCATAAAGGCCTCGGCGGACAAGAAGATCAACCACAACATCGTCTCGATCGCCAGCATGCCCGCGGCCCAGCTGGAGAAGGTGTACGGCAAGGATCGCGCACAGATCCCGATGTATCTCGGATATGCGTTCCGCGCCATGAACACCCACGGCAGGGCGTTGTTCACGCTGGCGCACCGCGCGATGGCCGGTGAGAACGAGGACGACTACGTCATCACCGACGGGGAACGGATCTGCAGCACCGCCATCGGATGGAATTTCGGCGACGGCCACATGCACAACGAACAGCTGATCGCCGCGATGCAGCAGCGCTGCGGCTTCCTGCCCGGTGAAGTGCGGGTCGTGTTACTCGACGCGCAGCCGATCCATAAGCGGACCCAGGCCTACCGGCTGGTGGACGCCGCGACCGGTGAGTTCGAGCACGGCATCGTCAACGTCGCGGACATGGTCACCCGGCAGCCCTGGGCCGACGATGTGCCGGTCCAGGTGCTGTCGGATGTTGGTGAAGAGCCCCAGGCCGAGGCCGAGGCCGAGGAGTAAACCCGCGAACCTAACGCCACTGCGAAATTTCGGATTGAAAATCGCAGTGGCGTTAGATTCGGCGCAAATTAGGCGCCCGCGCGGACTTCCTGGGCGGCGGCGACCATGTTCTGCAGCGACGCCGTCACCTCTTCGGTGTTGCGGGTCTTGAGCCCGCAGTCCGGGTTGACCCACAACCGTTCTGCCGGAACGGCTCGCAACGCGGCACGCAGCGACTCGGCCATCTCGCCCGTGGTCGGTACCCGCGGCGAGTGGATGTCGTAGACACCCGGGCCCACACTGTTGGCGAAGCCGACCGAGTTCAGGTCGTCCAGCACCTCCATGTGCGAGCGCGCCGCCTCGATGGACGTGACGTCCGCATCCAAGTCGGCGATGGCCCCGATGACCTCACCGAACTCCGAGTAGCACAGATGCGTGTGGATCTGCGTCGAGTCGGCGACGCCGGAGGTAGCCAACCGGAACGACCCCACGGCCCAACGCAGGTACTCGTCCTGATCGGCGCGACGCAGCGGCAGCAGCTCACGCAGCGCGGGTTCGTCGACCTGGATGACGGCGATCCCGGCGGTCTGCAGATCGACGGTCTCGTCGCGGATGGCCAGCGCCACCTGGTTGGCGGTGTCGGCCAGCGGCTGATCGTCACGGACAAAGGACCACGCCAGGATCGTGACCGGCCCGGTCAACATGCCCTTCACCGGCTTGCTGGTCAAAGACTGCGCGTAGGTAGCCCATTCGACGGTCATCGGGTGGGTCCGAACGACGTCGCCGTAGAGCACCGGCGGGCGCACGCAGCGGCTGCCATAGGACTGCACCCAGCCGTTCTGGGTGGCGAAGAAGCCCTCCAGCTGCTCGGCGAAGTACTGCACCATGTCGTTGCGCTCCGGCTCACCGTGCACCAGCACGTCGATCCCGAGGTCTTCCTGCAGCTTGATGACGTCGGCGATCTCCTGCTTCATCCTGTTGATGTATTCCGCCTCGTCGATCTCGCCGGCCCGCAACGCAGCGCGCGCCTTACGGATCGCCGTGGTCTGCGGGTAGGAGCCAATCGTTGTGGTCGGCAGCGGCGGCAGGTGCAGCCGCTCGTCCTGGCTGGCGCGACGTTCGGCGGCGTCACCGCGGTGCGTGCCGGACGCGACGATCGAGTCGATGCGAGTCCGGAGCCGGTCGTTGTGCAGCCGCGGGTCGCTCTTGCGAGAGGCCACCGCGGCATTGGACGCGGCGATCTCGTCGGCGACCGCGTCGCGTCCCTCGTGCAGGGCGCGAGCCAGCGTCACCACCTCGGCGACCTTCTCCTGCCCGAACGCCAGCCAGCTGCGCAGCGCGTCGTCCAGGTCGGTCTCCGGCTCCAGCGAGTAGGGCACGTGCAGGGTCGAGCACGACGTCGAGACCGCGACGTTGGCCGCCGAGCCCAGCAGGGTCGCCAGTTTGCCCAGCGCCGCCTCCAGGTCGGTGCGCCAGATGTTGCGTCCGTCGACGACGCCGGCCACCAGCGTCTTGCCGGCCAGCTCGGGCACCGCCGCCACCGCGGTGTCGGCGCCGTAGACGAGGTCGATGCCGATTGCCTCGATGGGTGTGCGGGCCAGCGCCGCCAACGAGTCGCCGGGGTCACCGAAGTAGGTGGCCACGTAGATGGCGGGCCGGTTGGTCACCTTGCCCAGCGCGGTGTAGACCGCCTCGGCCAGTGCGGGCGCGTCGGGGGAGATGTCGGTCACCAGCGCCGGCTCGTCGAGCTGTACCCACTGCGCGCCGTTGTCGGCAAGCAGCGACAGCAGCTCGGCGTAGATCGGCACCAGCTCCTGCAGCCGGTCGATGGGCGCGCCGCCGCCGTTGACGGCCTTGCTCAGCAGCAGGAAGGTGACCGGGCCGACGACGACCGGGCGCGCCGGAATCCCTTGTTCGAGTGCTTCTTTGAGCTCGGAGAGCACCTTGTCCGGGTTCAGCGAAAACTTTGTCGCGGGCTCGATCTCGGGAACGATGTAGTGGTAGTTGGTGTCGAACCACTTGGTCATCTCCAGCGGGGCGACATCTTTGTTCCCGCGCGCCGCGGCGAAGTACCGGTCCAGGTCGTCGGGAACCTGCGCGGCCCGGGCCGGCAGCGCGCCGAGCAAGACGGCGGTGTCGAGCACCTGGTCGTAGTAGGAGAAGGTGTTCACCGGTACCGAGTCCAGGCCGGCGTCGGCCAGGCCCTGCCACATGTCGCGGCGCAAGGTGGCGGCGACGTTTTCGAGTTCCGTTCGGCTGGTGCGTCCGGCCCAGTAACCTTCGGTCGCGCGCTTGAGTTCACGTTTGGGGCCAATGCGCGGAGAGCCGACAACTGTCGCGGTAAATGCTTGAGGGGTCACGATATTTCTCGTCCTTCAGTCGGCGTGGTGGTCACCGCCGGCGGACGTGCAGCCGATCCGGTCGCGGTGCGCACCTGAGCACTAACCGCAACGGCTGCAGCATCACGCCCATTCCTCGAGGCGATGAGCCGCCGGGCGCGGCGCGCCCGGCACAGCTGGCAGGTCTCCGGACTCGCAGGCGCGCACCTGGCGGTGCTCCTAATGGCCGTCGCTTCCCAGTCTCAATCGTTCAGGACCAGTGCTTGCTAAAAACTCTGACGGCGGTCGTTCCTGCATACCGTTGCGGGACAGTCCCGGATTCTCACCGGGTTCCCTCTTACGAAGCGTTACTAACGTTGCTTCGCTCGATGCCGCGCCGCGGGCTGCGGCGCAAGCAGACCAGCTGCGATAACGAGTCTAATCAGCCCGCCAAAGCGTCCACGATCGGGACGTCTCCATTGTTGAATTCGATCGTCCGCCGGACGGTCGAATCGTCGGCCAGCGCGGCGGCGGCGACCAGCGCGACGTCAGCGCGCGAGACGGAACCGTTGCCCTGCGCCAGCACGATCTTGCCGGTCGCCGGTTCCAGGGTGAGCCTGCCGGGACCCAGTACCGTCCACTCCAGCTCGCTGTCTCGCAGGTGGGCGTCCGCGGCGGCTTTGGCCTCCGCGTAGGCGAAGAACGGATCATCCTGCGGCACGCCATGATCGGGGCCCGCGCCGAAGTAGGACACCATGACGAACCGTTTGACGCCCGCCTGGGCGGCGGCGTCGATCACCCGGATCGCGGCGTCACGGTCGACGGCATAGGTCCGCGCCGGCTCGCCACCGCCGGCCCCGGCCGAGAAGACGACCGCGTCGTGCCCGGTCAGCAGATCGGCCAGCGCTTGCGTGTCGAGCTGCTCGATGTCGGATACCACCGGCTTGGCGCCGGTGGCAGCGACG
Organism: Mycobacterium sp. Dal123C01; assembly: GCF_052566995.1. Taxonomy (NCBI): domain Bacteria; kingdom Bacillati; phylum Actinomycetota; class Actinomycetes; order Mycobacteriales; family Mycobacteriaceae; genus Mycobacterium; species Mycobacterium sp. Dal123C01. Next base: position 2,570,434 of record NZ_CP199580.1, read on the forward strand.
TCGTCGGAGTGTCCGGGATTGCGGAAGACCGAGGTCACCTCGTCGCCACGCTCGGTCAGGATGCGGGACAGCTGCAGCGCGACCTTGCCGTGGCCGCCGAAGACGATGATGTGTGCCATGCCTCCGACGGTAGCGCTGCTACAGCTTGACTTTCCCCATGATCAGGTCGATGAGGGGCTTGCCCGGCGGGTACGCGTTGGTGAGTGACGCCATCGTGTGGCCGTAGTCCACCAGCACCGTGATCCCGTTGACGCCGAACGCCGCGGCGCTGTTGAGGAACGCCATCACGTCACCCATCTGCTCGGGCGTGTGGACCTTGGAGCCAGTCTCTTCGCGGTAGTCCTGGGCGAAGGACAGCCACAGGTCCGCATTGGCCTGGGCCAGCGGGGTATCGGTTGGGCCCGGGCAAATCGCGTTGATGCGAATGCCCTTCTTCAGCAGGGGAAGACCCTGGGTTGCCACGTAGGCGTTGACGATCTTCTTGCTGGTGCCGTAGTGGATGATGCCTTCCGACTCGTGCGCCTCTGACCAGGCCACGGCCGCCGCGTAGTCCGGTGTGGCCAAAAAGTCCGTCAACAGTTCCAGGTCGTTCTCCCAGCCCATGCCGGCGACCGAGGAGATGAAGCAGATCGCCGAGCCGGACGGAAGCTGATTCCTTTCCAGCAACCGGTCGATGAGGTGGCGGTGGCCGATGAAGTTGATCTTCAACAGGTCGGTCGCTCCGTCGGCCACACCGGCGGCCGAGAACAGGGCGTGCACCGGCCCGTCCACCTCGTCGAGCGCGGCGTCGATCGACGCGGGGTCGCGCAGGTCCACGCTGATCGACTTGGCGACGTCAAAGTCCACCGGCGCGTAATCCAGCACGATGACTTCGGCGCCGAGCTCCGCAGCGGACTTGGCCGCCGCCGCGCCCATGCCGGTCGCGCCGCCGACAACGAGCGCGCGCTTGCCGTCGTAGCGCAAACGATCGATGACAGACATGGAAATCCCCTTCTCGATAACTGCTAACCGGGTTCTAATTGCCCAACTGTATGGGTAACAGTTATTTGGTTCAAGACCAGGGCGGATTAATTTAGACGGTCTTACTTGCCGCGAACGGCGGCACCGCGCAAAACGGTGTCACGGGTGTGCACCAGCGCCGCACGTTTCCCGACCTCACGCAGAATGTTCTCCGGTATCCACTGCAGGCCGATCACACACCGCGACAGCATCGCGGTGGAGGGAACATCGATGCGGATCTCGCCGGATCGGATTCCTTCGGAGAGCAGCGATTTCATCTGCCGCAGGCGCGTCGCATACAACCACCCGGGGTTGGGGGTGTTCGGCGGTGACTGTCGCATCCAGGCCAGCTGAATCCGGAATTCGTCGGAGAATTGGTCCAGCGCATTGACATTGATCCAGCTCAACGCGTCCAGCTTCTCGATGGGTGTGGCATTCGCGCGCAGCACGTTGACCCACCCCGCCTCGACCTTGCGCCCGAACGATTCCATGATCGAGGCCAGAAGTTCGTCCTTGGATCCGATCACCCGATAGACGGTGCCGGTGCCCAGACCCGCCGCCGACGCAATGTCGCGGATCGTGGTGACTTCATAGCCCTTGCGGCCGAACTCGGTTCGCGCGACCGCTCGGACGTGGGCCGCCTTGTCACTGGGATCGGCGTCGCTGTCGTCGGCCCACGACTCGATGACATCGTTGGCGGCCGCGAAGGCCTTCGACCGATCCAGCCCGGAATCGGCGGGCGGCCGGGCTGCCAATCCCTGCAACATGATTCGGCACAGCAGCTCGGCCACTTGGTCGGCAGGAGAGTTGTGACGCATGACGTCCAAGCCGACCTGCAGCATCGTCTGACAGATGCGATCGGCCAAGATCGGAAGATCGATATCGGCTTTGATGTAGCCGCTCCACCGTCCGGCGCGCAGCGTTTGCAGCATCGCCTGCTGAATCGCGACCGGCTGCTCGCGGGTCAGTTTCATCAGCTCGGGATCCGCGCTGGGTCCCTCGTAGAAGGACATCTGCAGCGCGGCCCCGTGCCGCACGGCGCAGTTGGCGATCGCCGATCCCAGCTCGATGATCTTCTCGGACGCCGGCCGCGTATCGGCCTCGTCCAATCTGGCTTGGGCGGTTTGCCCGATGCGGTCCAGGTCGTCCTGATAGCGGCGGATCAGCTCGACGAGGATCGCTTCTTTGGATTCGAAATGGTGATACAGGCTTCCGGGGAGGATCCCCGCTGCGTCGGCGATCTCCTGCAACGATGTTCGTAATCCCGAGGAGGCGATCAAAGATGCCGCCGTCTGCAGGATCTCGGTGCGGCGCGTCCCGGAGTCGTCACCGCCGGCCTGACCCAGCCGATCGGCCGTCGCGCGCCTGCCCTTAGCCAAGGCTTCGGCTTTGGCCATAGCTAGCGGTGCACATATCGAGAGGACTGGGACTGGGCGCACCTACGCATTCGTCCTCCTGCCGAACCAAATCTTTGTTAAAGGCTATCAGATTGCCCGATCAGGAACCGGCTCAAATGCGCTGCTAACAGCGGTGCCGGGCCCCATTCTAGGGCCTTAGAGGCCAGGACCGTCCCAATTGTCCACCGCGACCACTTGGTCGAGGGGCCGCCGCACGGCGGGGGAGAAGGTGTGCCCGGACCGCAGCCGGCCCACCGGCAGCAGGGCGCCCTGAACGTAGCTCGGCGGAATCCCGAGCAACTGCCTCACCTCATCTTCGTGGTGTAAGTGCAGGGTCGTCACACAGGTGCCGTATCCGCGGGTGTGCAAGGCCAGCTGAAAGTTCCACACCGCCGGGAAGATCGAGCCGTACAGGGTGGCCAGGTGAAACGACTCGTCGCCGTCGATGCGCGGCAAGTAGGGCTCATAGCAAGGGATTACCAGCAGAGGTACCTTCGCCATGTTCTCGACCAGCCACTCCGTCGACGACATCAGCCGACCCTCCGGCGTACCGGCCGGCAGCATCGCGGCGAGCAGCTGACCACCGACCCGCTTCAGATAGGCGTCGCGGTACAGCTCGGCGATCTTGTTCCGCAGCGTCGGATCGGCGACCACCAGCCAACGCCAGGCCTGTGAGTTCGAGCCGTTGGCCGCCTGCAGGCCGATGCGCAGGCTTTCGCGAATATCTTCGAGGTCCACCGGCGCGTCCAGGTCGAGGGACTTGCGCGCGGAACGGGTGGCGGTCAGCAGGTATTCGACATCCATCGACCCGGTCATCGGGGAGCTCTCTTCGTAAGGCGCGCACCGAGTTCAGTCAGATACCGGTCGGGTCCGCCGAGAAGTGCGCTCCAGCTCAGCAGGCGCTTGAGGTAAAGATGTGCATCGTGCTCCCAGGTGTAGCCGATACCGCCGAATACCTGGATGGCGGTATCGCCCACGGTGGCCAGTCGCCCGGCGAACGCCTTCGCGCGCAGCGCGGCAAGATGGCGTTCGTTAGAAGGAAGGTCGGCGTCCGGGAACGCGTCGGCGGCCCAGAGCGCGTGGATCACGCCGCTGCGGGCCAGTTCGACCGTTTCGTACATGTCGACGCACAAATGCTGGATCGCCTGAAACGATCCGATGACCTGACCGAATTGCTTTCTGACCTTTGCGTATTCGACGGCAAGGTCCATGACGGCCCGCGCGGCGCCGAGCGCGTCGGCGGCGGTGGCGACCAGCACGTCGTCGATGACCGCCGCAACGTCGGCTGGCTCGGCCGTGGCCAGCCGCTGTGCCGCAGTACCGTCGAGCGCGACACTAAACCGTTTGCGGGTCTGATCGATACCGCGCTCGGGCCGCACGGAGATTCCGGGGGAGTCGGTGTTCACCGCGAAAAGCCCGATGCCTTCCGGGTCTTCGGCCAGCACCAGCAGGATGTCGGCCGCCGCGGCATCGGGTACACCGGCGATCTCACCCTGCAGGACGATGTCGTCATCTTGTCCGGTTGCGTCGACGGGAGCATTCTCGAAATCCAAGAAGCCGACGGTGGCGATCGTCGTCCCGTTGGCTATGCCGGCCAAAATCGTTGCAGCACCGGCATTATCGCAGAGTCGGGTCAGCGCGCGTGGCGCGGCGACCGCGGTGGACAACCACGGCCCCGGGTGCAGTGCGGCACCGAGTTCTTCGGCGACGACGCCGGCCTCGACCATCGTCATCCCGGCGCCGCCGTGTTCCTCGGGCACCAACAGCCCGGTGGTGCCGAGGTCGGCCAGGCCGCGCCAGACCGCATCGTCGACGCCGGCCGGGTCGTCGAGCAGTTCGCGCACGTGACCCGAAATCGGTGCTTTCTCAGCAAGAAAGCGCCGCGTGGTGTCGCGCAGCGCGACCTGCTCGTCGGTGAGTTCGAGGTTCATTTGCGCGGCAATCCGAGGACGCGCTGCGCGGTGATGTTCTTGTTGATCTGTGTCGTTCCACCCGCGATGGTCAGCGAGCGTGACGTGAGACGGTAGTTCGCCCACGGGGCGTTCGCGCCGCGAGTACCCAGCACGTCGAAGGCCAGCGCGGCCAAGTCCTGACCGATCTCACCCCACACGGTCTTGGCGAGACTGGCCGATCCGAACGCAGCGCTGTCCGAGCCACCGTGCAGCGTTGCTGAGATCGACCGCTGGCACAGCACCTCGAGATACTTGATCCGCACCGCGATTTCGCCGAGGCGATGCAGCGTCACGGGGTCGTCCAGAGCGTCGCTGTGCGCGGCGATATCGTCCACCAGTTCTTCCAGCCGCACCTGCATTTCGGCGTACAGCCGTGCGGCCCCGGCGCGTTCGTGGCTGAGCGTGGTGGTGGCCACCTGCCAGCCGCCGTTCAACGGTCCGAGCAACGCGTCGGCCGGCACCCGTACGTCGTGCAGGAACACTTCGGCGAAATCGGCGTCGCCGTTGAGTGTGACGAGCGGGCGGACCTCGATGCCGGGCAGCGCCATGTCGACGATCAGGCAGGAGATCCCCTTGTGCTTCGGGGCGTCGGGATCGGTGCGCACATACAGCTGGCACCAGTGCGCCCGATGCCCGAGCGAGGTCCAGATCTTCTGACCGTTGACGACGAAATCGTCGCCGTCTCGCACGGCCCGGGTGCGCAGCGCGGCGAGATCGGATCCCGCTTCGGGCTCCGACATTCCCTGACACCAGATGTCGTCGGCACGCATCATCCGGCGCAGCAGCGTCTTCTTCTGGTCTTCGGTGCCGTACTGCATGATCGCGGGCGCGATGTTGTTCATCCCAATGACGTTGAGCGGCATGGGCGCCCGCGCGCGTGTGGTCTCCTCGGTGTACACCAGTTGTTCGAGAACCGTCGCTCCGCGGCCGCCGTATACGCCGGGCCAGGAGACGGCGGCCCATCCCGCGTCGGACATCGTCCGACTCCAGCCGCGCAGCAGCTCGAACGTCGCATCGTCGCGTCCCGAAGGCCGGCGGGCAGCCACCAGCTCATCGGTCAGGTTCACCGACAGCCACTCACGCAGCTCGGCGCGGAACTGTTCCACTTCCGCTGGGTAGGAGAAGTCCACTTTTCCTTGACTCTGGTCGTAGCTGACTGCGGCTAGGCCGGACTTTACGGTGGAGCATTTTTTTGGTCAATGACGCCCGTCGCGGCTCTGTTCGGGGAATGCGACCTCCGCCCCGCCCGGCATCGCGCTGACACCACGTCGCTCACAGACTTCCAGCACCTCGTCGACGATCGAGCCGGGCACCAGGAATCGCTCCGTGGCTGACATCTGCTCGAGATGTGTCTCGATGTCTTCGGCCCTCGGTTCGCTTTCGGTGTCCGCCAGCCAGCCTTCGCTGAGGCCGACGAACACCCGCGCGTAGCGTCCGGCGGCGGCCGAATAGTTGCGGTGGGTGAACGTGCAGGCGCTGCTCGCGAGAAAGGTCACCAGCGGCACGACGAGTTCGGGCCGGATGGCCTGCATGAAGCCGGATTCGGCGAGGAACTTCTCGTCGCCGACGGTCTCGGTGACCATTCGCGAGAAGCCAGTTGGCATTACGGAATTCGCGAGTATGCCGTGTGCTTCGCCCTCGATCGCGATCACGTTCGTCAACCCCACCAGGCCGGCCTTGGCCGCGGCGTAGTGAGCCTCCATCGGCTGGCCGAAGATGCCGGCGGAGGACGAGATGAACACGAACCTGCCGCCCCCGTTGTTCTTCATCACGCGATACGCGGGCTGAGACAGATAGAACGCGCCGTCGAGATGCACGCGCAGCATCCGGGTCCACTCGTCGACCGAGAGATCTTCAAATGCCACGCTGCCGAAAATTCCCGCGTTGCTGACGACCGAGTCGAGGCGCCCGAATGCACCCACGGCCGCCTCGATGATCGCTTGGCCGCCGGCCGGGCTGTCGACCGAGTCGTAGGAGGCGATCGCCCGGCCGCCCGCTTTGGTGATCTCGTCGACCACGTCGTCGGCGATTTTCGCGTCGGCACCGTCGCCGCGCATCGAGCCGCCGAGGTCGTTGACAACCACCGCGGCCCCGCGCCGGGCCAAATCGAGCGCGTAGAGCCGGCCGAGTCCGCGACCGGCGCCGGTGACGACAGCCACCTGGTCGGTGAAGTCAATCATCATGCGCTCCTGACAAACCGACGGCTGACGTCATTGACTGCCGTGCAGCCGGACTTTACGGTGGAACAGATATTTGGTCAACGATTCGGAGGTTGAGCGTGGGGGACGACGCTCGTACCGAGCGGTCGCAGGCCCTGGGCATGTTCGCCTCCGCGCTGGCGGGCCGGCCGGTAGCGGTCGCCGAGCTGCAACCAGGCGAACCTGCGTGGACGGACGGTCAGACGATCTATGTCGACGCCGCGCGCGCCCATGCACAACTCGAGGCTATTGCCGTACAGGCGTCGATGATCGCGGCCGGCAGCCTGGCCCCCGACGTCGTGGGCCCCTTGGTCCGTCACCCCCGGCTGGCCAAGCGCTACCTGGCGGTGGAAGCTCACCGCGCACTGGTCGCCAACGCGCACGTGCTACCAACGGTTTTGGCGTCGTTGGGCAACCGCGACATCGCGGGTCGCAGCGATTCGCCCGCCGCGTCGCTGGCGATTGCCGCCGGGCGGACAGCGCTCGACGACCCGGCGCCGGAGTTCGGCGTGATTCGTGCGGCCAAGGTGATGGCCGTGTGCGCCCGAGTGGTCAAACACGACGACCAGGCGAACTCCCGGCACGTCCCGCGGGACCGCGGCGCGCGGGAATCGGCGGAGCTCGCGGACCTTGATGATGGCGAGATCGACGACTCCGACGATCCCGACCTGTTCACCAGCCCGGTTGGCGGAGGCGGCTTCATCGGCAAGTGGCTGAAGAAGATGCTGTCTTCGGCGCGTAAGACCGGCAGCGGCGGGGGACCACCCGGTGCGGATGCCCCGACGCATCGGACGAACCGCATTAATTCGGGAATCCGTGGTCACTACGCCGTTTCGTCGCTGGCCTCCACGTCGAGCGAGGACGTCAACGACCACGAGGCCAACACCGCGGCGGACGGCGTGCGGTATCCGGAGTGGGATGTCACTCGCAAGTGCTACCGGCCAGCCTGGTGCACCGTGCGGGAAGTCGAGCCGACGATTAAAGCATCCTCCTTTGGGGCGACCTGGCCACTCGACGACGCCATCGGTGTGCGACGGCCGCTATCGCGACTGGGAATGGGTCTGCACCGTCGCCATCGGCAGTCGCAGGGTGACGACATCGACATCGACGCTGCCGTCGAAGCCCGAGTCGACGTGCGGGCGGGCTCGGTGCCCGACGAGGCGGTGTACCTCGACAGCCTGCGTCGCCGGCGCGACCTGTCGGTGCTGCTCCTTCTCGATGTGTCGGGGTCGGCGGCCGAGCCCGGAACGGTGGGGCGCACGGTGCACGAACAACAACGTGCGGCGGTTGCCAACCTGGCCGTCGCCCTGCACGACCTTGGTGACCGGGTTGCGCTCTACGCCTATTACTCGCAGGGGCGCGCGGCGGTAACCATGGTGCCCGTCAAGCGATTCGACGACCATCTCGATGCCCACATCATCAGGCGGCTGAACAGCCTGGAACCCGGCGCGTACTCCCGCCTCGGTGCGGCCATCCGCCATGGCTCGTCGGTTCTGGAGGCACGGGGCGGCACGTCGCGGCGGCTCCTTGTGGTGCTGTCCGACGGGCTTGCCTACGACCACGGGTACGAACGGGCTTACGGTGCCGCGGATGCGCGCCGCGCGTTGACCGAGGCCCGCCGCCGGGGGACCGGGTGTGTGTGCCTGACCATCGGCGCGGGTACCGACGTGGCATCGCTGCGCCGGGTGTTCGGCAGCACCGCACATGCCACGATCGCACGCCCGGATCAGCTCGCCGGTGTGATCGGACCGCTGTTCCGATCCGCGTTGCGCTCGGCAGAGGTCCGCCGGAGGGTGAGCGCCTGATTGCCCGAATTTCGCGCTGATGCCATGTCCCCGAATGCAGTTGGCGTGCGCGTTCCGGATCTAAAGCCCCTCGTCAGCGCACTTGAAACAAACATCTGTTCCGGTTAGGCTCCAATAACCGCAGTGCTGCGGATGGCAGAAGGGACGTTATGGCCAACGAGTCCGGGATCGCTCGCCGCAATGGCGCGACTCCCGACCCGGAAACGGACGCTGCGCGGGCGCGGCCCTACTATCAGGCGATCGGCGGCGAAGAGGCCATCTTCAAAGCCGCCTACCGTCAGGGTTTGGCGCTCGTCTTGAAGGGGCCGACGGGCTGTGGCAAGACCCGCTTCGTCGAGGCGATGGCCCACGACCTCGGCCGAACGCTGATCACCGTTTCCTGTCACGACGACCTCACCACGGCAGATCTGGTCGGCCGCTATCTGCTGCAGGGTGACGAGACGGTGTGGGTGGACGGCCCATTGACCCGGGCCGTGCGCGAGGGCGCGATCTGTTACCTGGATGAGGTGGTGGAGGCCCGGCAGGACACGACCGTGGTGCTGCATCCACTCGCGGACCACCGGCGGCAGCTGCCGATCGAGCGGCTCGGCATCACGCTGGACGCCGCGCCAGGATTCGGTCTGGTGGTGTCGTATAACCCCGGCTATCAGAGCGTCCTCAAGGACCTCAAGGATTCGACCCGTCAGCGCATGGTCGCTGTCGAATTCGGTTTCCCCGCGGCCGATATCGAAGAAGGCATCGTCGCGCACGAAGCGGGGGTGGACGCTGCCACCGCGGCCGAGCTGGTGCGTTTCGGCCAGGCCATCCGCCGGCTGGAAACCGGCGGACTGCGCGAGGTCGCGTCGACCCGCGTCCTGATCGCGGCGGGCAGGCTGGTCGCCGAGGGCCTGCCCATGCACCAGGCAGCGAAAGCCGCGATCGCCGGGCCGCTCACCGACGACGTGGCAGTGGGTAGGGCGCTGGGCGAGATGGTCGAGGTCTATCTGGGTGGCGGTGGATAGATGTTTGACGCTGCACAGCGCCCCCGCTACCGTCTGAACAAATATTAGGTCAGCGATGGATCGTTGCGAGTGAACGGACCACCCGGGAGGTCAGATGTCCTACGAAAGCAGCGCTGAGCCGATCAAGGTCGGCTATTTGATGGACTTCAGGCTGCCGCCGGGGTTTCCCGAGGATCTGTTCGCCTCTTTCACCCAGACCTTCGACCTCATTTTCGAAGAGGCAGTAGCGCAGGGCCTGATGGACCGTCCCGTCCAGATGATCTACCGCGAAGTGGAGGGTCTGCCCAAGGGCTCGGTCAAAGCGGTGATCGACGCATATGGAGAACTGGTCGACGAGGGTTGTCTGGTGGTCTTCGGTCCGAACATCACCGACAACTGCGTCCCGGTGCGTGAAGCGATCGAGGAACGATTCAAGGTGCCCGCCATCAGCGTGACCGGCACCGACGACTGGCTCGGCGAGTGGACGTTCGCCTTCCCGCAAGGCTCCATGACGGATGAGCCGATCTTCCTGGCCGACCTCATCGCCAAACGAGGACTCGCCGAGATCGGTGTCCTCGTCGAGCAGAGCCTCATCGGCGAAAGTTATCTGAAGAACCTGCGAAGTGCGTGCCGCCGCAAAGGCATTCGGATCGTCGCGGAAGTCGAGATCGCGCAGACGGCGCAGGACATCAACGCGGCAGTGCAAACGCTCCACGAGGCAAAGGCCGAAGCGATCGTGCACCTGGGATTCGGGTTCGGGATCGTCTTCATCAACCCGGCGCTCGAGAGCCTCGGCTGGGACCCACCGCGGTTTACCACTACCGCCTTCCAGAATGCGTGGGTCAACCCGATCATGTGGAACGCGTTCATGGGCTGGGTCGGGGTCGATCAGTACGACGAGGGCAACCCGATCGGACAGAGCTTCCTGGACCAGTACGCCGCGAAGTACAACGGCAGTCGTCCTGAGTTCTGCGTGACGGTGGTGAACCGTGACGTCGCCGCCACCCTGGTCCGCGCGTTCACCGACGCGCATCCGCTCAGCCCGCGCGGGGTGAAAGAGGCATTGGAACGCGTCAAGATGGTGCCCGCCGCCTCGGGTGCCCCCGGAACCCGTGTCTCCCTGGGCAAGTGGACGCGGCGCGCATGGATGGGATCCGGCTATCTAGTGGCCCGAAAGCTTGACGCCGACGGCGTCAACTCGCATCTCGTCGATCGCTTCGGAGAGGAAGGCTGACGCATGTCCACCGAACAAGCAACACCACTGCCGGCAAACGAAAAACGCTCCGGGGTAGGCGAAAAGCGCGGCTGGGGCGGCTGGATCGCCGGCGCTGCCCTGGCGGCGTTCGCGCTCTTCTTCATCGTCAACTGCCGCACCGCTCTCGACCCGCGCGTCGCCAACCCGAACGTGCAGGGCCGGCCGCGGCCGGTCAGGTTCACCTTCGGGTTGGACTACATCACCTTCTTGGATGTTGCCACCGCCGTCACGCTGGTTGTGCTGCTGACGGTGTTCGTCAGGGGCTGGCGGCGCAATCCGGGCAGTCCGGTGATGCTGATGTTCTTGTGCACCACGCTGATCGTGTGGCAAGACCCGATCATGAATTGGGCGCCGTTCGCGGTCTACAACCCCGACCTCACCCACTGGCCGGAGTCGTGGCCACTGGTGTCGTTGTCACCGACCGTCGAACCATTCGTGGTGTTCGGTTACGTGATGTTCTATTTCGGCCCCTACTTCCCCGCGGTCTGGATCCTGCGCAAACTGCAGGCGCGGAAAGGGCCGGAGGCATTCGTATCACGGCACCCGTTGATCTGCCTGGGCCTGGTGACTTGCGCGATCGGCTTCGTCATGGACGCGTTTCTGGAAAACACGTTGATCCACTGGGGCATGTACATCTACGCGCAGGTGATTCCCTGGGGCTCCATATTCACCGGCACCACATTTCAATTCCCGCTGATCTGGGAATCGTTCTCGGTGACCTTCGTGATGGTGCCCGCGGCGATACTCTGCTATCGCGACGACACCGGCAAATCGGTGGCCGAGAAGCTTGCCGCGAAAGCCAAGATCGTCCCCAGCCGGCCGGTGCTGGGCACGTTCCTGGTGATGTTCGCCATCATCAACGTGTCCTACTTCGCCTACGGCGCGTGGTTCTGGGCCATCAAGGTCAGCCATGCGGCTACCTCCGTGGCCTGCCCGTGGCCGTATCCCGAAGCCAAAGTCTATGACCCACAAGGATTTTACGAGAAAGCGGGCGCCCAGGGCCCGTACTCCGTCGGCATCTGGTCGACCTGGGCGAGCGGCGAGCCCAACGGGCGACCCCACGTCGACCCGCCGCCGCCGGGTCAGGGCGCCTGTGCGAGCAAGAATGGCTGAACCGCGCAGCGTCGTCATCACCGGCGCTTCCCGCGGTCTGGGCTTCGCGTCGGCGGTTCGCCTCTACCGCGACGGTTGGCGGGTGGTTGCCGCGATGCGTAACCCCGACCGGGGGCTGCCGGTGCTGCGCGAGGCAACCGGAGCCGGCGAGGGCGACGATCGGTTGATCGGCGTTCACCTCGACCTGATGGACTCCGGATCAATCGCCGCGGCCGCCAAGACAATTGAAGACGCCGTCGGCGCACCCTATGCCTTGGTGCACAATGCCGGTATCTCGGCCGCCGGAACGGTGGAGGAGGCCGATATAGGGTTGTGGCAGAACATGTTCGCCACCAGCGTCCTTGGCCCGGTCGAACTGACCAAGGCACTGTTGCCGTCGATGCGCGCGGCGGGCGAGGGGCGCATCGTGCTGATATCCAGCGCGGCCGGGGTACGAGGTCAACCGGCCACCGCGCCGTACTCGGCGGCCAAGGGGGCGATGGAGCGCTGGGGTGAGTCAATGGCCTGCGAGATCGCGCCGTTCGGTCTCGGTGTCACCGTTTTGGTCGCCGGCATGTACGACACCGAGATGATCACCGATGCGGGCACCACTGACAATCGCGATTTCGCGGGACCGTATGCCCGGCTGCACAACACCATGAACAGCCGTGGCCGGTTTGCGATGAGGATGGCCCGTCCACCCGAACGGTTCACCGACGGATTGGTCAAGGCGCTAAACGACACTGGGTCATTCCGTCGCCGGGGTGTGGGATCGGACGCGTCGATGTTGTTGGTGTCCAACCGAATTCTTCCGGCGATAGGAATGCATCACATGTCTCGAACCGCGCTGGGCATACCCAAGCAGGGTTCGATGCGCGGTGGCGCATGGCCGTTGACGGTTGGCCAAAGGTCGATGGTGCTGGTCGCGCACATTCTTCCGCAGCCGGTATTGCAACGCTTAGCGTCCCTGGCGGCGCGGCGAAGCAAAGGGACACAAGGGGATTGAAGGGGAGTAAGGGGTAGATATGGAACAGCTTTTCGACGACCTGGAGGACTTCGGTTCCTTCGACGACGCGATTTCCGGTGACGTGCGAGACCCGTACACCGAACTGGCGCGGCTGCGCCGCGAGGAGCCGGTGCAGCGACTAGAGACGTCGGGGGCGCTTCCGCATGAGGAATCGCTGCCGATGTTCATCGTGTATCGCCACGAGGATATCCAGCAGATGCTGCGCGACAACGAGACGTTTTCGTCGGCGGCCGTGATCGCCGCGTTCGGCCCGGTGCTGGGTGAAGGCGTGATGCTCGGCATGGACGAGCCCGTCCACGGCCGGCTGCGGTCATTGGTATCGAAGGCCTTCACGCAGAAGTCATTGGCGCGCTGGCAGGACGAGTTGGTCGGCCGGGTGGCAAATAGCCTGATCGACAAGTTTGCGCCCAATGGCAAGGCAGACCTGGTGAAGGAGTTCACCTTCGACTATCCGAGCCAGATCATCGCGGGCCTGCTGGGGTTGCCGGAAAAGGATTACCCACAGTTCCAGCGGTGGTCGATTTCGCTGCTGAGTTGGCTGATGAACCCCGAACGCGGACTCGCGGCGTCAGCGGCGCTGTGCGAATACTTCGCCCCGATACTCGAAGCCCGCCGCGCCGAGCCGAAGGAAGATTTGATCAGCGCGCTCGGTGCGGCCGAGATCGACGGCGAGAAGCTCGCGGACGAAGAGATCTTCTCGTTCCTTCGGCTGCTGCTGCCCGCCGGGGTGGAGACCACCTACCGGTCGCTGGGCAGCCTGCTGTTGGCGCTGTTGTCGGATCCGGCGCAACTGGACGCGATCCGCGCTGACCGGTCGCTGCTCCCGGCGGCGATCGAAGAGGGCGTGCGGTGGGAATCGCCGTTGCTGACCATCACGAGGGTGGCCACCCGCAACACCGAACTCGGCGGCGTGTCCATCCCGGCGGGGGCGACGGTGATGCCGATGCTGGGCTCGGCGAACCGGCAAGACGATCGCTACCCCGATCCGAACACGTTCAACATTCACCGTCAGCCCAAGGCAAATCTGGGCTGGGGCCACGGCGTGCACGTCTGCCTCGGCATGCACTTGGCGCGCCTCGAAATGCGCACCGCGATCAACCTGTTGCTGGACCGGCTGCCGAATCTTCGGCTGGATCCCGACGGCAACGACCCGCACATCCGCGGGCAGGTTTTCCGGTCGCCGACGTCGGTTCCGGTGCTGTTCGATGCCCAGTAGCAGGGCGCCTGCAGGTGTGGGTTGCCAATCGGCTAGTTTCCAGTAAGGCTCACTATAGAGTGACCCGCCCGGCAGTGGCATTTTTACGTCCCGGCGCTCTAACCTGCGCCTCGTCGAAAGAGAGCTGAACAGATATGGCTGACACTGTAAAGGTTCGGTTCGAGCCGAAGATGATGATCGACGGCAAGCTCGTCGACGGCCAGGCCGGGTCCTTCACCAACATCAACCCGGCCACCGAGGAATCCCTCGGCGAAGTGTCCGATGCGTCGAAAGAGGACATGCTCCGGGCCATCGACGCCGCCCGCCGCGCCTTCGACGAGACCGACTGGTCGACCAACAAGGAGCTGCGCAAGCGCTGTCTGCTGCAGCTGCACGAGGCGATCGAGTCCGAGATCGACGAGCTGCGCGAGGAGCTCATCCTCGAGGTCGGCTCCCCGCGGGCCATCACGTTCGGACCCCAGCTGGATGCGCCGCTGGAGGACGGACTGAAATACCCCGCCCGACTGATCGACGAGTACGCCTGGGAGACCGACCTGGGCGACAAGGTGATCAGCCTGACCGGCACGCTGACCACCCGCAAGGTGTGGCGTGAGCCGGTCGGTGTGGTCGGCGCGATCGTGCCGTGGAACTTCCCGTTCGAGGTCACCCTCAACAAGCTCGGCCAGGCGTTGGGCACCGGCAACACTGTCGTGCTCAAGCCGGCGCCCAACACCCCGTTCAACGCGAACCGGCTGGGCCGGCTGATCGCCGAAAAGACCGACATCCCGGCCGGTGTCGTCAACGTGGTCACCGCATCCGATCACTTCGTGGGCGAGGAACTGACACTGTCGCCCAAGGTCGACCTGATCTCGTTCACCGGCTCGACGGTGGTCGGCAAGCGGATCATGGAAAAGGGCGCGGCCACGATGAAGCGGCTGTTCCTGGAGCTCGGCGGCAAGTCGGCCACCATCGTGCTGGAGGACGCCGACTTCGGCACGGCCTGCATGGTCGGCATCGCGCCGTGCATGCACGCCGGTCAGGGTTGCGCCAACCCGACCCGGCTGCTGTTGCCGCGATCCCGCTACGACGAGGGCGTCGAAATCCTCAAGAACATCTACGAGAACGTCACGTGCGGCGACCCGCAGGACCCCGGGACGCTGTGCGGCCCGGTGATCTCGGAGCGCCAGTTCGAGCGGGTGAACGGCTACATCCAGAGGGGCGTGGACGAGGGCGCCACGGCGCTGGTCGGCGGCCCCGGTGCGGCCACCGGTTTCGACAAGGGATATTTCGTTCGGCCAACGCTTTTCATCAATGTCGACAACAAGATGACCATTGCTCAGGAGGAGATCTTCGGGCCGGTGCTCTCGGTCATTCCGTTCGACGACGAGGAGGACGCGATCCGGATCGCCAACGACAGCGTGTACGGGTTGGCCGGCAACGTCTTTTCCGGTTCCCTCGAGCGTGCGCTGTCGGTGACCCGCCGGATCAAGGCCGGGTTCATGGGTGTCAACGGCGGTGCCCCATACGGTGCTGACACACCGTTCGGTGGATACAAGGAGAGCGGCGTGGGACGCCAGAACGGCATCGCCGGATTCGACCAGTACACCGAGATCAAGTCTGTGGCGTATCCCGCCGTCTAGATAACTAATCCCGCGCCGGCGTCGGCCGTTCGGCTTCGTTCCTGTCGGCGACTGCGCGGGATTAGCTTGTGCGCTAACGATATCGAAGTCGCGGATTGCTTGGTGGTATCCCGTTCGGCACCGATGTGGTCAGGGTGGCTGCCGGTTCGCGCCTTTTCGCCGACACCCCGTCCCAGAGCCACCCCGCCACCCGGTCGCCCAATCCCTTGGTCGACAATCGAGGCAAGACCGGAGTCAAAGGAGACATAACCATGCCTGAAGCTGTCATCGTCGAGGCCGTGCGCTCACCCGTCGGCAAGCGCAATGGAGGACTTTCCGGGGTGCACCCGGCGGAGCTGTCCGCGCAGGTACTCAACGGACTGGCCACCAGGGCCGGCATCGACCCCGGAATCGTTGACGACGTTATCTGGGGCTGCGTAATGCAGGCCGGCGAACAGGCCCTCGACATCGGCCGCACGGCATTGTTGACCGCGGGCTGGCCGGAGACCGTCCCTGGCGTGACCGTCGACCGCCAGTGCGGATCGAGCCAGCAGTCCATCCACTTCGCCGCGGCCGGTGTGGTGGCCGGACACTATGACGTCGTCGTAGCCGGCGGGGTCGAGTCCATGTCGCGGACCCCGATGGGGGCATCGCTGGCCAATGGCGGGCGGCCGTACCCGGAGAACTTCATCTCGCGCTACGACGGCAGGATCCCCAATCAGGGCCTGGGCGCCGAGATGATCGCCGAGCAGTGGGGGCTCGACCGCATCGCGCTCGATGAGTTCTCTCTCGGATCTCACGAAAAGGCAGCTGCTGCACAGGATTCCGGTGCGTTCGACGACCAGATCGTCGGCATCAAAGACCAGGATGGCAACGTCGTCCTCAAGGACGAAGGCATCCGCCGCGGCACGCCGATGGAAAAGATGGCCTCGCTGAAGCCGGCGTTCAAGGAGGACGGCGTGATCCACGCCGGCAACTCCTCGCAGATCTCCGACGGCGCGGCCGCTTTACTGTTCATGTCCGCGGAAAAGGCCAAGGAACTAGGGCTCACGCCAATTGCCAAGGTGCACACCGCCACCCTGGCCGGAGCCGACCCGGTCATCATGCTGACCGCACCGATCCCGGCAACCCAGAAGGTGCTGAAGCGCTCCGGGCTGAGCATCGGCGACATCGGGGCATACGAAGTCAACGAGGCGTTCGCGCCGGTTCCGCTCGCGTGGCTGAAGGACATCGGCGCCGACGAGAAGAAGCTCAACCCCAACGGCGGCGCGATCGCGCTCGGCCACCCGCTCGGTGGCTCCGGAGCGCGGATCATGACGACACTGCTGTACCACATGCGGGACAAGGGAATTCGCTATGGCCTGCAGACCATGTGTGAGGGTGGTGGCCAGGCCAACGCCACCATTGTGGAGCTGCTATGACCGACGCTGACGGCGCTCAACCGGCAGTGCTGGTTGAGCACCGCGGCAATGTGTTGGTCATTACGATCAACCGGCCCGAGGCGCGGAACGCGATCAACGCCGCGGTCAGCATCGGCGTTGGGGATGCGCTGGAAGAAGCGCAGCAAGATCCCGACGTGCGCGCCGTGGTGATCACCGGTGCCGGCGACAAATCATTTTGTGCCGGAGCCGATCTCAAGGCGATCGCGCGCCGCGAGAACCTGTATCACCCGGACCACGCCGAATGGGGCTTCGCCGGTTACGTGCACCACTTCATCGACAAGCCCACCATCGCCGCGGTCAACGGCACCGCGCTGGGCGGCGGTACCGAGCTGGCGCTGGCCAGCGACCTGGTCGTCGCCCATCAGCTCGCCCAGTTCGGCCTGCCCGAGGTCAAACGCGGACTGATCGCCGCGGCCGGCGGTGTCTTCCGCATCGTCGACCAGCTGCCCCGGAAAGTCGCGATGGAACTGCTGTTGACGGGTGAGCCGATGACGGCTTCCGACGCCTGGGAATGGGGCCTGGTCAACCAGGTCGTCAAGGAAGGCTCGGTGCTCGACGCGGCGCTGGCGATGGCGGCGCGGGTCACCGTGAACGCACCGCTGTCCGTACAGGCCAGCAAGCGCATCGCCTACGGGGTCGACGACGGCGTCATCACCGACGACGAAGTTGGCTGGGAGCGCACCGTGTCCGAGATGCGCACCCTGATCAGATCCGAGGACGCCACCGAAGGGCCGTTGGCGTTCGCCGAGAAGCGGGAGCCGGTCTGGAAGGCGCGCTAGGGGCGATCGCGAGCGCGGCGTAGCCGGGCGAATGGGGGCACCTCCCGCTTGCGGGGGAGGGTCGCCACCATCCAACTAGCGCGCCAGGATGTTGACCCCGAAGCGAAACACGCCGGGCAGCCCCTCACACGCGGGCACGATGGCGCGCCGCGTCACTCGTGGCGTGCTGGCCAACACCAGCGCCCGGGTGAGTAGCCGGTAGTTGCGGGTAACCCGGTGCCACGAAGCCTCATAGGCCGCCGGTGTCTCGTTGACGATGGCGTCGACCACCGCCCCGGCTTGCTTGACGGCCAGGCTGACGCCCTCGCCGGTCAGCGCGTCCTCGTAGCCCGCCGCGTCGCCCACCAACAGCACCCGTCCCGCGACGCGGCGAGAGACAACCTGCCGCAACGGGCCGCAGCCGCGCGGGTGCCCGCGGCCGGCGCCCTCGAGATGCCGGGCCAGCTGCGGGAACCAGCCCAGGTCGGGCTGCCCCCGAGACAGGATCGCCACCCCGACCAGATCGGGTTCCACCGGCGTCACGTACGCCTCACCTCGCCGGGACCAATACACTTCGACGAACTCCGACCATGCCGGCACCGTGAAATGCCAACGCACGCCGTAGCGTCGCGGGTTTCCCGCCGTGACTTTGATGCCGACGGAGCGCCGGACCGCCGAGTGCAGTCCGTCGGCTCCCACCAACCACTTCGCACGGACACCGGCGGCGGTCACGCCATGCGCGTCCTGCTGGACGCTTGTCACCTTCGTCCGGATCCATTCGGTGTCTTGCTCTTTGGCCCTGGCCTCCAGCGCGGCGTGCAGGGTGGTGCGCCGCACCCCGCGGCCAGGCCCGTTGCGAAACAGGGCTTCGGCGCGGCGTTGCTCGCTGACATAGGCGATCCCGCGAAACGGCATGCCGGCCGGGTCGACGCCGAGCGACATCAGTTCGGCAAGGCCGCCGGGCATCAGCCCCTCTCCGCATGCCTTGTCGATGGGATCCTCGCGCGGCTCGGCCACGATGACCGAAAGCCCGTGCCGACGTGCCTGCAGCGCCGTGGCGAGGCCGCCTGGGCCGCCGCCGACGATCAGCAGGTCGGTGTCATAGGTGCTCATCGGTAGCCCAATGCGGAGTTCTCCACCCGGATACGCACACTGAGCAGAATCGCGTTGGCGACCGTGAATGTCGCCGCAGTCAGCCACGCCGTGTGTACCAGCGGTAATGCGAACCCTTCGGCCACCACTGCAACATAGTTCGGGTGGTGTAGCCACCGGTAGGGCCCCCGCTGCACCAGGGGCGCCTCCGGTAACACGATCACCCTGGTGTTCCACCGCCGGCCCAGCGTGGCGATGCACCACCAGCGCAGCACCTGACTGGCCGCCGCGATGGCCAGCATCGGCCAGCCCAACCATGGGATGAAGGGCCGGTGCAGCACCCACGGTTCGACGACGCAGCCGACCAGCAGGGCGGTGTGAATCACCACCATCACGACGTAGTGCGGCCGGCCAAACTCCTTGGCGCCCTGGGTCAAAGACCATTGCGCATTTCGCTTGGACAGCACCAGCTCCACGACGCGTTCGAACCCGACCGCGAGGATCAGCAGGTAATACATGTCACCACTATCCCGTAGCCGCCGCTACCAGGCCAGCAGAACGAGCTCGGAGCAGAAAGCCGGACCCATCGCGATCATGAGCCCCATCGAACCCGCTGGTGGCGGATCCGCCAAGTTGGACCGAAGCACATCCAGCACCGAGACCGAAGACAAATTTCCGTTGTCACGCAACGAGTTTCGGGTGCGATCGAGAGCGTCTCCGGGCAGTTCAAGCACTTCCTCAACCCCCTCGATCACTGCCGGACCGCCGGGGTGGCAGACCCATCGCGATATGTCCTGCGGTGTTAGACCGTGGTCCGCGAGGAACTGACGAACATCTTCAGCGAGGTATTTCTGGACGACGTTGACCACATCCGCCGACAAGACGATCTGGAAGCCCTCGCTGCCAATTTTCCAGCCCATGACTTCTTCGGTGTCCGGGTAGAGGCGGCTTCGGGTGGCCAACACCCGGGGGCCCTGACTTTCGTCACCGGCGCGGGCGGCGCCCTTGGCGATGACAGCGCCGGCACCATCGCCAAACAGGCTGGTGGCCACCAGATTGGCCACCGAACTGTCGTTGCGCTGAATCGTCAGCGTGCACAGTTCCACCGCCAGCAACGCTGCCACCTGGTCGGGAAACGCGCGCAAGTAATCATGCATGCGGGCCACCCCGGCGGCGCCCGCCACGCAACCCAAGCCGAACAATGGGACGCGCTTGACATCCTCGCGCAGCCCGACCCGGTTCGCCAGCCGCGCCTCGATTGACGGCACGGCCAGCCCGGTAACCGTCGTCGAGAAAATGATGTCGACCTCCGACGGCTTGACCTTGGCTTCGTCAAGCGCCGCGAGCAGCGCCCGCTCAGCTAGATCGAGTGCTACTTCGAGATAAACCTCGTTTGCCTCGGTGAAACCGCTCAGCTGCTCCATGCGATCCATCGACACCGCGAGGTGGCGGTGCTCGACGCCGCTCGAGAGAGCAAAGCGCTTGAAGTGCGGGCCGAGGACACTACTCAGCCTGTCGATGAGCGCTTCTTGCGGATGATAATGAGGCGGGAACTGCATTGATACTGCTGAGACGGTTGGATCTGCGTTGGTGATCGGCGTTTTCAGTCCGGCGATTCCGGAACTGCCCCCCGTGATGTTGTTCATGCATGAGGTTACGGTGCCGTAGGTCACTCGGTTCAGCTTTCATAGTTGTGAGGATGACCACTGGTCACTCCTCGCTGCGCGGCAGGGTGGTTCCCCGACCACGGCGTGCGCGCCATCCGGGATAGGGTCGGGAGTATGCGGATTCTGGTCACCGGTGCGACGGGTTACGTGGGATCTCGGCTGGTCACGGAGCTGCTCGCGAGCCAACACCAGGTGGTTGCCGCTACTCGAAACCCCAAGCGTCTTAGGCGGTTCGGCTGGTACGGCGATGTCGCGCCGGTCCGGCTGGATGCGTCGGATCCCGCGTCGGCGCAGGCGGCGATGGACGCGGCGGGCCCGGTCGACGTGGTCTATTACCTCGTGCACGCGATCGGTCAGCCCGACTTCCGCGAAGCCGACCAGGTCGCGGCCGCCAACGTCGCCGCCGCCGCCAGGGACGCCGGGGTGCGCCGCATCGTCTACCTGGGTGGGTTTGTGCCCGCGGGCGGGGCACTGTCCGACCATCTGGCCAGCCGGGCCGAGGTGGCCGAGGCCCTGACGGTCCCCGACGGTCCGGAACTGGTGTGGCTGGGCGCGGCCATCATCATCGGCGCCGGGTCGACGTCGTTCGAGATGATGCGCTACGTCGGAGACCGGTTTCCGTTCGTTCCGATCCCGGAGTGGCTGGAGAACCCGATCGATCCGATCTCCATCCGGGATGTGTTGCACTACCTCGTCGCCGCGGCCGATCCCGACCGGGTCCCGGCCGGCGCCTACGACATCCACGGTCCCGACACGACGTCGTATCGGGACCTGCTCAAGACGTATGCGCGTATCGCCGGCAGGTGGCATGCGTCGGTGTGGGTGCCGTGGGTCAACCCGGCGCTGGCCTCGTTGATCACCGGCTTCGCCCTGCCGGTGCCGCAAGGATTGGCCTCCGACCTGGTCGAGTCGCTGGATCATCCGATGGTGGCCTCCGCCAGCGACCTGCGCAGTCGGGTACCCGACCCGCCCGGCGGACTACTGGGTGTCGAGGATGCCATCGAGCTGGCCTTGCGGGGCCTGGCCAGGCGTGCGCCGCGGCCCGTCAACGCCCTGGCCGATCCCCACGACCTCGCCGACACCGATCCGGCGTGGGCCGGCGGGGATGCGCTGCGAATCCGGCGGGTCGCCCGGGCGGTGACCCTGCCCATCGCGCGGCCCACCCTGAGACTGGTGAATTTGGTGCCTGGACCGCTCGCGGGAGCAGTGCGAACCGGGCTCGACCTCTTGATCGCGTTGACCCCGAAGGTACGTCCGGCATGACCCAGTCCACCAGCCCGTACCACACCAGCGTGTTCTCCGAGCTGCGTCGCGCCATCACCAATGTCGCTGTGCCGCACCATGAATCGCCGTCAGTGGTGCGGCGACGTAGGGTTGTCGTCGCGATCACGTTAGTGATCGGCGCTGCGGTACTGGGCTTTTCGCTGCGGCGTGCGCCGGGGGAGTCGAGTTTCTACTGGCTGACCCTGGTGTTGGCGGCTGTGTGGATCGTGGGTGCGTTCCTCTCCGGCCCGCTGCACCTGGGCGGTATCAACTGGCGCGGCCGCAACCAGCGCCCGGTCATCAGCGGCACAATCATCGGCCTGCTCCTGGGCGGCGTCTTCGTACTCGGCGGACTGGTCGCCCGCGAGATTCCGGCCGTTGCGTCGCTGATCGCCCGAGTCCTGCAATTTGCCCACCATGGATCGTTTTGGCTGGTCGTTGTGATCACCCTGATCAACGGCGTCGCCGAGGAGATGTTCTTCCGTGGTGCGTTGTACACGGCGCTGGGCCGCCTTGCGCCAGTGGCGATTTCGACTCTCTTGTACCTCTGTGTGACCTTGGCGAGTGGGAACCCGATGCTCGGCTTTGCCGCGATCATCCTCGGCACCGTGTGCGCCTTGGAACGCCGGGCCAGCGGCGGGATTCTGGCGCCGATGCTGACCCACTTTTTCTGGGGTCTGATCATGGTGCTCGTTTTGCCGCCGATGTTCGGCGTCTAGGCGCCGGCTACTCGGCAGCGCCAATGATGTTGCGCGCCAGGGCAGCCAGCGCAACGGTATGCAGGGGCCGCGCAAGAAACCAGTACAAACGCCCCTGGACGCCGGTCGGCACAAAGGTCGCCCGCTGGGAGTACCTGCTGCCGCCGCCGTCTTGCGGCGTGACCGTCATTTCCAGCCACGCCGTTCCCCTGGCGCGCATCGGGGAGCGCAGCCGCAGCGTGGTTCCGGGTTCGCGCTCCGCCACGGTCCACCGGGCGTGGTCAGTGGCGGCCTTTTCCGCTGCCGTCCAGACTTCTTCGGGCCCTGCGGTTGTCGATGCCGTCCGCACGTCGGTGTAGACGATTTCACCCGCCCAGTCCGGGTCGCTGGGCAGCGGCCCGGCCGGCTCGGGGCGTGACGAGGCCCAGGCGGCCCCGGGCTGGCCCTGCGCCGTCCGGTTGAGCGCCAACTCGACGGCGTAGCGGTAGGGGGTAAGGCCGCCCGGCGGCGGCTCGATGATGGTGTCGATATCGGAATTACGCATCACCGCATCGCATTCCAGCGATTCGATCAGCGGGCGTGCCAAACCGGACGGAATCGGGGTTACTGTCCCAACCCATAGGCTGGCGATCGACGGCGTCAAAAACGGCAGCACGAACAGGTAGCGCCGGTGCAGGCCCGCGACTTCGGCATAGACGCGCATCATGTCGCCGTACTCCAAAACGTCGGGCCCACCGACATCCCAGGTCCGCGCCCGCTCTGCGCTAGGCACCGGGGCAGTTGCCGCGGCGACCAGGTAGTGGAGCACGTCACGCACCGCGATGGGCTGGATTCTGTTGCGCACCCACTTCGGCGTGGTCATCACCGGCAACCGATCGGTGAGGTGCCGGATCATCTCGAACGACGCCGACCCCGACCCGATGACGACGCCGGCCTGCAGCACCACCGCCTCGATCCCCGAGTCGATCAGCGCTTCGCCCACGGCCTTACGCGATTCGAGGTGTGGCGAGAGCCCGCTGCCGTCCGGATGCAGCCCGCTCAGATACACGACTCGCCGTACTCCGCAGCGCTGCGCCGCCGTCACGACGTTGCGGACCGAGCGGCCCTCCTCGGCAGCGAAATTCTTCGATGTCCCCATCGAATGGACCAGGTAGTAGACGACGTCCATCCCGTCGAACGCGTCGATCAACGACTCGACGTCGGCGAGGTCGCCGCGCGCCACCTCGACCTGCTCGCGCCACGGCACGTCCGCCAACTTGTCCGGGTTTCGGGCCAGCGCACGCACGCGGTGGCCTTCGTCGAGCAAGCGAGGCACCAATCGAGCGCCGATGTAGCCGGTTGCCCCGGTCACCAGACAGCGCAGCTGTCCCGCCATTGTTTACCTCCCTGCACGTCAGTTATTCGGAGCTGACGCACGGAAGGATGGCCGGCTGACCCGACCGCTAAGGCTGCTAGCGGTCGGTGAAGTTCGGACTGCGGCGCTGTTGGAATGCGGTTGCGCCCTCGACGAAGTCGTGGGACCGCAGCAGAGTGGACTGGCCGCGGAGTTCGCGCTCGAGGGCCGCGTCCAACTCGGTCAGCGTGGCCGCGTTGATCGAGTCCTTGGTCTTGGCGTAGGCCAGGGCGGGGCCCGCCGCCAGTTTCGCGATCACCTTGTCGACCTCGGCGTCGAAGTCCTCGGCCGGATAGACCGCGGTGGCCAGCCCGGCCGCCAACGCCTCGGCGGCCGGCAACCGCTCGGCCAGTAGAGCCATTCGCATCGCACCGATCCGGCCGATCGCCGCGGCGACCAATGCCGAGGCACCGCCGTCGGGCATCAACCCGATCTTCGTGAAGGCAAGCATGAAAAATGCTTTCTCAGAAGCCAATACGAGGTCACAGGCCAGGGCCAGGGAAACACCTATGCCTGCCGCAGGCCCCTGAATTACCGCGACGACCGGCCGCGGCAGCGCGACGATGGCGCGTATGGCGCGGTTGGCCTCGGCGATGATCTCGGTGCCCGGGCCGCCGCTGGCCAGGTCGTCGGCGCTGATGCCCGCTCCGGAGCAGAAGCCCCGACCCGCGCCGCCGAAGCGCACCACCTGCACGCGCGGATCGGTGGCCGCGCCTTCCATCGCGTCGGCGATCCCGGCCAGCACCGGCGCGTTCACCGAGTTGAGGCTGTCCGGCCGATCGATCGTCACCGACAGCACGCCGTCGGACAGGGTGACGGCAAGACCTGCGGTGGACGTCTGGGTGTCGAGCACGGATTCGGGCATGGGCTCACGATAACGACCGGGTAGGCGACCGGGCTGCGCGGCCGTCGAGCGCGACTGGGAAGATGCCAACGACCGGGTTGACACGCGTCAGAGCAGACGAAAGGTCGGTGGATCATGGCGGGACCGCTCAATGGACTACGGGTTGTGGAGCTGGCCGGCATCGGGCCGGGCCCGCATGCCGCGATGATACTGGGAGATCTGGGTGCCGACGTGGTGCGCATCGATCGGCCCGGGGGCACCGGCGGCGCCGTTAAGGACGCCATGAGCCGCAACCGCCGCATCGTGGCCGCCGACCTCAAGTCCGGCGAAGGACGCGAACTCGTCCTCAAACTGATCGCCAAGGCCGACGTGCTGATCGAGGGTTACCGCCCCGGCGTCACCGAGCGGCTCGGTCTGGGCCCGGAGGACTGCGCCGAGGTCAACGACCGTCTGGTCTACGCCCGGATGACCGGCTGGGGCCAAACGGGCCCACGCAGCCAGCAGGCGGGCCACGACATCAACTACATCTCGCTGAACGGCATCCTGCACTCGATCGGCCGGGCGAACGAACGGCCGGTCCCCCCGCTGAACCTCGTCGGTGACTTCGGCGGCGGTTCGATGTTCCTGCTGCTCGGCATTCTGTCCGCACTGTGGGAGAGGCAGAGTTCCGGCAAGGGTCAGGTCGTTGACGCCGCGATGGTGGACGGGTCCAGCGTGCTGATCCAGATGATGTGGCAGATGCGCGCCTCGGGGATGTGGACCGACGCGCGCGGGACCAACATGCTCGACGGCGGCGCGCCCTACTACGACACCTATGAGTGCGCCGACGGCCGCTACGTTGCGGTCGGGGCCATCGAGCCGCAGTTCTACGCCGCCATGCTGACCGGGCTGGGCCTGGACACCGCCGACCTGCCGCCGCAGAACGACGTCAGCCGCTGGCCCGAACTGCGGGCAGCGCTGACCGACACGTTCGCCAGTCGCGACCGCGACCACTGGGCCAAGGTGTTCGCGGACTCCGACGCGTGCGTGACGCCCGTGCTGGCATTCGGCGAGGTGCAGACCGAGCCGCACATCACCGAGCGGAACACGTTCTACGAAGTCAACGGCGGTCTACAGCCGCTGCCGGCGCCGCGGTTCTCCCGCACCGCGCCGGAGACGCCGCGCCCCGCGGCGCCCGCGACCGACGTCGAGGCGATACTCGACGACTGGGTATAGTCCCCAACCAACAAGTTGGTCGGCAGATCGCAGCACGAAAGGACTTGCATGGAGATCAAAGACGCCGTTGCCGTCGTCACCGGGGGCGCCTCAGGTCTGGGCCTGGCCACCACCAAACGGCTGCTGGACGCGGGCGCACACGTGGTCGTGCTGGACCTGCGGGGCGAAGACGCCGTTCGCGAGCTGGGGGATCGCGCCCGCTTCGTCGAGGCCGATGTCACCGATGAGGCCGCCGTCGGCAGCGCGCTCGATACCGCCGAGTCGCTGGGCCCGCTGCGTATCAACGTCAACTGTGCGGGCATCGGCAACGCCATCAAGACGCTGTCCAAGGACGGGCCGTTCCCGCTGGACGCGTTCAAGAAGGTGGTCGGGATCAACCTGATCGGCACGTTCAACGTGCTGCGGCTGGCCGCCGAGCGCATCGCCAACACTGAGCCAATCGGCTCAAACGGAGGAGAGCGTGGCGTCATCATCAACACCGCCTCGGTCGCCGCGTTCGAGGGCCAGATCGGCCAGGCTGCCTACTCGGCGTCGAAGGGCGGTGTGGTCGGCATGACGCTGCCGATCGCGCGCGACCTATCGCGTGAGCTCATCCGCGTGGTGACCATCGCGCCGGGGTTGTTCAAGACCCCGCTGTTGGGTTCGCTGCCCGAGGAGGCGCAGCAGTCGCTGGGCAAGCAGGTGCCGCACCCGGCCCGGCTGGGTGATCCCGACGAGTACGGGGCGCTGGCGGTGCACATCGTGGAGAACCCAATGCTCAACGGCGAGGTCATCCGCCTCGATGGCGCCATCCGCATGGCGCCGCGCTGAGGCCGGTTTGGGCCCGGACATACAAAAACCCCCGCCGTGGCGGGGGTTTTTGTTGGCAACAAAGATCAATGAGATCGACGGAACCAACGCGAGACCGAGGGTTCGGCCATAAGTAGCCGCGCGAGCAAGCTCATGATGGTCAGCTCGCGTTCGGTAGTGGGTGCCATTCGTCCAGCTGCTCGGAGGTTTCACCTTCCACCAGGACGTCGCCGTGGTAGAGGGCCTCGAAGTCAACCTTGATGACGTCTGCGCTCAAGTCGTCGATCCACATGAGACTGAGCCTAAGAGCAACCATTAAGGAATCGGTGAGTCACGATTCGGAAAATTCTGGCAATTTACTCGCCAGTAGGTTCGCCGGTGGTCTAGCGCCGGGTTTGTGCCCGTGAGCGGCTTAGTTGGCGCCCATTTTTCTTGCCAGACTCTCAATGTTCGTGGGTTTGAAACCACATCGAACCATTCGGGCTCTTATCCCGTGACTCGGGAAGGACTTGTTTGACACCTGTCACTTACCGCGGTTAGGTTACCGCGCATATGGTGCGCGCCCCCGCGGGACCGCCACCTGGGAGGAAGCACCGATGCTGCCTAGGATCGCTCGGTTGGCCATCGCCGCGCCGCGCCGCATCACCGCGGTCGGGATCCTGGTGTTCATCGCCGCGGCGATCTTCGGCATCCCGGTCGCCAAGAGCTTGTCCCCCGGCGGTTTCCAGGACCCGAACTCGGAGTCCGCGCGCGCCATCGCGGTGCTGGCCGACAAGTTCGGGCAGAGCGGTCAGCAGATGCTGATTCTGGTCACCGCCCCCGCGGGCGCCAACAGCGAACCGGCCCGCAAGGTGGGCACCGATCTCGTCGACGAGTTGCAGCGTTCGCCGTTGGTCTACAACGTGTCCTCGCCCTGGACGGCGCCGCCGCAGGCCGCGGCCGATCTGCTGAGCAAGGACAGCAAGTCCGGGTTGATCGTGGTCAACCTCAAGGGCGGGGAAAACGACGCACAGAAAAACGCCAAAACCCTGTCCGATCAATTCGTGCACGACCGTGACGGTGTCACCGTCCGCGCCGGCGGCTCGGCGATGGAGTACGCACAGATCAACACGCAGAACCAAGAAGACCTCTTATTGATGGAGATCATCGCGATCCCGCTGAGCTTCCTGGTGCTGGTCTGGGTGTTCGGTGGGCTGCTCGCGGCGGCGTTGCCGATGGCGCTGGGCGCACTGGCGGTGGTCGGCTCCATGACGGTGCTGCGGCTCGTCACGTTTACCACCGAGGTGTCGATCTTCGCGCTCAACCTGAGCACCGCGCTGGGCCTGGCGTTGGCCATCGACTACACGCTGTTGATCGTCAGCCGCTATCGCGACGAGTTGGCCGAGGGCGCCGATCGTGAAGAGGCACTGATCCGGACCATGGCCACGTCCGGGCGCACGGTGCTGTTCTCCGCGGTCACTGTGGCGTTGTCGATGTCGGCGACAGCGCTGTTCCCGATGTACTTCCTGGAGTCATTCGCCTACGCGGGTGTGGCCACGGTGGCATTCGTCGCGACCGCGTCCATTGTGCTGACCCCGGCCGCGATTGTGCTGCTGGGTCCCCGGCTGGATGCTTTGGACGTGCGCCGGTTGGTGCGTCGAGTGCTGCACCGCGCCGAGCCGGTACACAAGCCGGTCGAGCAGCTGTTCTGGTATCGGTCGAGTAAATTCGTCATGCGCCGTTGGCTGCCGGTCGGGCTGGCCGTCACCGCCGTTCTGCTGCTGCTCGGGCTTCCGTTCCTCTCGGTGAAATGGGGTTTCCCCGACGACCGGGTGCTGCCGCCTTCGTCGTCGTCGCATCAGGTCGGTGACCGGCTGCGCACCGGTTTCGAGCACGATTCCGCGACGGCGGTGCCCATCGTCGTCTCCGATGCCCGTGGTCTGGCCCCGGCGGATCTTGATAAATATGCCGCCGACTTGTCGCGGGTTCCCGAGGTGTCGGCGGTAACCGACCCGACTGGGACGTTCGTGGGCGGCGACCGGGTGGGACCACCGGCCGCGGCAACCGGGCTTGTCGACGGCAGCGCTTTCCTGACCGTGAGCAGCACGGCGCCGCTGTTCTCCCAAGCGAACGACACCCAGCTCACCCGGTTGCACCAGGTGCCCGGGCCCGCCGGTCGCGCCGTTGAGATGGCCGGCGGCGCGCAGATCAACCGCGACAGTGTCGATGCGGTGACGGATCGCCTTCCGCTGGTGTTGGGGGTGATGGCCGCGATCACCTTCGTGCTGCTGTTCCTGCTCACCGGCAGCGTGGTGCTGCCGGTCAAGGCGCTGATATGCAACGTGCTCTCGTTGACCGCCGCGTTCGGTGCGCTGGTGTGGATCTTCCAGGACGGCCATCTCGGCGCCCTGGGAACAACCCCGAGCGGGACGCTCGTGGCGAATATGCCGGTGTTGTTGTTCTGCATCGCATTTGGCTTGTCCATGGACTATGAGGTGTTCTTGATCTCCCGGATCCGGGAGTACTGGCTGGTCTCCGGAGCTGCTCGACCGGCAAAGCTGAGCGCCAAACAGGCGCACGCCGCCAACGACGAAGCGGTGGCGCACGGCGTCGCGCGCACCGGCCGGGTGATCACCGCGGCCGCATTGGTGATGTCGATGTCGTTCGCCGCGTTGATCGCCGCGCACGTGTCGTTCATGCGGATGTTCGGCCTCGGTCTGACCCTCGCCGTACTGGTGGACGCCACCCTGGTGCGGATGGTTCTGGTTCCGGCCTTCATGCATGTGATGGGCCGGTGGAACTGGTGGGCGCCCAGGCCGCTGGTCTGGTTGCACGAGCGGTTCGGCATCAGCGAGGGACCGACCGAACCGGCCGCGCCCGTCGAGCCGATCGCGATCTCGGTGGAGCACAACGGGCACCAGCTCAGCGAGTCGGTGACGAAAATCGGTTGAGGGTGCCGCATGCCGTGGGGAGTGTTGATCGCAACCTCGCGGATCCGCAGTCGCGGGCCTCGGAGGGCCTCTATGCTGAGGGAATCGGAGGGTGGGGGATGACTTCAGCAACGGCAACAACGTTGGATAACCGGTTTTTTGCGCGGGTGTGGCCGGTGGCTGCCGCTCATGAGGCGGAGGCGGTGCGGGCGCTGCGCCGGGAGAACCTGGCCGGCTTGTCGGGCCGGGTGCTCGAAGTCGGGGCGGGTATCGGAACGAACTTCCCGAACTACCCCGCATCGGTAGAACAGGTGGTTGCGATGGAGCCCGAGCCACGACTGGCGGCCCGGGCGCGGGCGGCGGCCGCGGCGGCACCGGTTGCGGTTGTCCTGACCAACGAGACCGTGGAGGAGTTCAGCGGCGGGGAGCTCTTCGACGCGGTGGTGTGCTCGCTGGTGTTGTGCTCGGTGCGCGACCCAGAGATGGTGCTGCGGCGCCTGTATTCATTACTGCGGCCCGGCGGGGAGTTGCGCTACCTCGAGCACATCGCCAGCACCGGTATGCGGGGCCGGCTGCAGCGGTTCGCCGACGCGACGGTGTGGCCCCGGTTCCTGGGGAACTGCCACACCCATCGCGATACCGAACGCGCGATCGTCGAGGCCGGATTCGAGGTGGACACCTCCCGGCGGGAGTGGACACTGCCCGCCTGGTCACCGATGCCGGTGTCGGAGCTGTTGGTGGGACGGGCGCGCAGGCCGTAGCGCTTACTTCAGTAGGGCGGGCAGCCGCTGCAGCAGCCCCGGCAATGCCCGACTCGCCGACTCGCGAATGCTGATCGTGGCGTTGCCGGACAGTGGTGTGGGCTCGGGATTGACCTCGATCACGACCGTGCCGCGCGACAGCGCAAGATCGGCGAGGCCGGCGGCCGGATAGACGATCGCCGAGGTCCCCACCACCACCATCACGTCGGCGGCTTGGGTCGCCTCGACCGCCTGCTGCCACGGCTCTTCGGGTAGCTGCTCACCGAACCACACGATGTCGGGCCGAATCATCCCGCCGCAGCGCGGGCACAGCGGCGGCTGTACCTCCAGTGCCGGTTCGGGCATCTCGGGTAGTGCGTCGCTGTAGGACATATCGCAACTCGCGCAACGGAATTCGAAAAGGCTGCCGTGTAGGTGGTGCACCGGCGCGCTGCCTGCACGCTCGTGCAGGTCGTCGACGTTCTGGGTGACGACAGTGACCTCGGCGTAGTCCTGCCACGCGGCGATGGCGCGGTGCCCGTCATTGGGCTCGACGGTGGCCACCAGGTAATGCCGCCACAAATACCACCCCCACACCCGCTCGGGGTTGTCGAGCCAGCCTTGGGTGCTGGAGAGCTCGTAGGGGTCGAAACGGGCCCACAATCCGTTCTTGTCGTCGCGAAATGTCGGCACTCCGCTTTCTGCGGAGATCCCTGCGCCGCTCAGCACCGTCACTCGCATGCCACCAAGATAGCGGTGCTTGGGTGATACTGGACACGTGGAGCTGGGCGAATGGCTACGGGTCGACCTGAAGGCCGGTCGGCCGCTGTTCGACCAACTGAGGACGCAGGTCATCGATGGTGTCCGGGACGGCGCGTTGCCGCCCGGCAGCCGGTTGCCGACGGTGCGCGAGCTGGCCGGACAACTGGGCGTGGCCGTCAACACGGTGGCGCGCGCATACCGTGAGCTGGAAACGGCGGCCATCGTCGAAACCCGGGGCCGCTTCGGCACTTTCATCGCCCGCTATGACCCGACCGACGCCGCGATGGCGGCGGCGGCCCGCGAGTACGTCCACGTTGCCCACGGCCTCGGGCTGAAGAAGGCCGACGCGCTGCGCTACGTCGAGGCGGTACCCGACGAGGACTCGCGCTAGCCGAATTCCAGCAGCGTCAGGCACGGCCGCAGCGCGTCGAAAAGGCGTACGCGGTACAGCATCGATACCGCGGCGTTGAACGCCCGGCCGCGTCCCGGTGGCAGCCGCAGCTGGTGTACGGCGCGCACACCGGGGACGGTGCTCACCAGGTCGGCCGCCTCGGCAACCGACAGGCTGAACGGCAACGGCGGCCCCTTGTAACGTCGCGAGGTACGCATGCCGCGCTGGCTCACCTTGGCGAACCAGGGCGGCGGCAGGTCGAAGATCATCGAACCGCCGGGAAACCTGTTGGCGCACTGGGCAATCAGCCCCAGCGCCTGCTCGGGCTGTAGATACATCAGCAGCCCCTCGGCGGTGATGAACACGCCGCCGGACGGGTCTACCGAATCCATCCAGCTGTAGTCCAGGGCCGACTGGGCGCAGACCGACATCCGCGGTGAGGCCGGCAACAGGCGCGTCCGAACATCGATGACTTCGGGTAAATCGACTGTCAGCCAACGGAATTGGGCGTCCGAATGGCTTGCGTCCAAGCGCCAGAAGCTGGTTTGCAGGCCCTCGGCCAGCGCCACGACGGTCGCTGCCGGGTGCTGGGCCAGGTAGGACCCGGCTTGGGTGTCGAAGAGCCGTGCGCGCAGCGCGATGTCCTGGCGGGGCCGGCCGAACTTCGTGAAGTCGTAGTCGATCGAGTCGACCAGCGCGATCGCCATCGGATCGTCGATGGCGCGATCGGGAAGGCGTGCCTCCTGTGCCCGCGCATTCAGCGTCAGCAGGGCGGTCTCGGAAACGCCTCCGAGGGAGACTCGCTCTTTATCAGGCTCTTGGGCAGAGGTCATCGAGGCAAACCTTACCCAGCTTTTGCCTGAGCATCACCGCAACAGTTTGGCCAGGGTGCGCAGGTTGCGCGTCGTGGTCGATGACTTGTACCGCGGCTTGCCCATCGTCTTGCCGATCGTGCTGTCCAGCGTGCTGCCCTTGGGTACCTGCCAATAGACGACGCCGTCCCCGCGGCTGATCTTCTCGTCGGCGCCGGCCTGATCGGCCAGCGCTGCGAGCTCATCGAGGACTGCGGTGTCGGCGACGAACGTGACGTAGGACTGATATCCCTCGACCTCGGGCTCGAACGGGTACGCGTCGACGATGGTGCGGACCGCATCGAGGTCGTAGGCCAGTACCCACGCGTCATAACCGAAGCTTTTGCGCAGGGTGGCTTCGGTTTTCTTGCGCACCGCGGCCGCCTTGGCGGATGACTCCAACAGCACGTTGCCGCTGGCCAGGATGGTGCGCACGGCCGAGAATCCGGCGTCGGTCAGGGCCGTCGCCACCTCGGCCATCTTGAGATTGACGCCGCCGACGTTGACGCCGCGCAGGAACACCGCGTATGTGGTCATCATCCGATTGCACCAGACCGACGTAGTCTCTTGACATGGGACGCCAAGTCTTCGACGACAAGCTGCTGGCACTGATCAAGGGGAACTCCCTCGGGGTGCTGGCCACGATCAAACGTGACGGGCGGCCGCAACTGTCGAACGTGAGTTACCACTTCGATCCGCGCGAGTTGTTGATTCGAGTATCGATCACCGAGCCGCGGGCCAAGACCCGCAATTTGCGCCGCGATCCGCGGGCTTCGATCCTGGTCGACTCCGACGACGGCTGGTCGTATGCCGTCGCCGAGGGCACGGCGGAACTGACGCCCCCGGCGGCCGCGCCCGGCGACGACACCGTCGAAGCGTTGATTGCGTTGTATCGCAACATCGCCGGTGAGCATTCGGATTGGGATGAGTACCGGCAGGCGATGGTCACCGATCGGCGGGTGGTGCTGACGCTGCCGATCTCCCACCTGTACGGCATGCCTCCGGGCAAGCGGTAGCCAGGCTAGGCTGCCGGTATGGCTGAATCGAAGTCCGAGCAGGACGCTTCGGGGGCAGAGGACGAGAACAAGCGCAAGTTCCGCGAGGCCCTGGAGCGCAAGACGGCCAAGTCGTCGGGTGCATCCGATCCCAAAAGCGGTCGCGGCGGCAAGCAGTCGCGGGCGCACGGTGCGGAGGGCAACCGGCGGGAATTCCGGCGCAAGAGCGGCTAATAATCGTTGTCCGACAAGGCGTTTCACCCTTGAGGTGGGGGAAATAGGCTGATCGACGGGTCTGTTTGGCCCGGTTTACCGCGCAGGCTTCCCCGGGTGCTGGGATGTCCGAAGTCCACCTGGGACGGGTCGTTTTGGTAGGCCCAATCCGCCACGATGGTGCGCTGAAGGAATTTCCAGTGGCCGTCGTTCTTGATGTAGGTGTCCAGGTACCGGCCGCCGATGATGACGTCGATGTCGTGGTCGGGACCGGCGAAGGTGTGAAACACCAGGCAGTAGATCTCGCCGCGAGCTCCGTCACCCTCCACCACGAAGTTCGTGGTGGTGATGTTGTGTTGGGAGACACGCACATACGGTTCCGCCGCCTGTAGTTGTGCGATGAACTGTTCGACGCCGCCCTTCGAGAACGAGCCGTGCGAGTCGGTTGCCTCCGGGTGGTACAGGCCGCGCAGCGTTTCATAATCCGCGCGGTCGACGGCCCGGCAATAGGCAGTGACGAGCTGATGCAGTTCGTCACGGGCCAGCATCAGTGCAAACTTCGCCTCATCCACCACCACGCCACGATAACCCGGCGGTTAGTCTCTGAAATGATGCGTCATCGGTCTTAGGGTGTTCAGCGAAAGGTTGGTCGTTGACTGTGAAACTTTGCCTCGCTCAAGATCCTGAGGCCGACAAGCTGCTGGCCGACGATCCGCTGGCCCTGCTCATCGGGATGGTTCTGGACCAGCAGGTCACATTTGAGACCGCATTCGCTGGGCCGAAGAAGATCGCGGACCGGATGGGCAGCTTCCCGACCCTTTCAGCCGCCGAAATCGCCGACTACGACCCGGACAAGTTCGCCGCATTGTGCTCGGAAAGGCCTGCGATACACCGGTTTCCGGGGTCGATGGCCAAGCGCATCCAAACGCTGGCGCAGATCGTCGTGGACCGCTATGACGGTGACGCGGCCGGCTTGTGGACCGCCGGTGACCCCGATGGAAACGAGCTGCTGCGGCGGATCAAGGGATTACCCGGCTTCGGCGACGTGAAGGCGCAGATCTTTTTGGCCCTGCTTGGCAAGCAGTACGGCGTGACGCCGAAGGGTTGGCGCGCGGCCGCTGGCGACTTCGGTGCGGCCGGTTCGCACATCTCCGTTGCCGATATCGTCGACGACCAATCGATGGGGAAAGTGCGAGCGTATAAAAAACAGATGAAAGCAGCAGCCAAGGCGGCGAAGTAGAACGTCATCAGAAGGGAAGGCGCCATCGTGAAGACACACATCACGTGTCCGTGCGGAGAAGCCATCGTCGGCAAGGATGAGGATGAGCTGGTCGATTTGACCCAGGCTCACCTGGCCAGCGTTCATCCGGGCCTGGAGTACGACCGCGACTCGATCTTGTTCATGGCGTACTAGCACCCCCCCAGACATGGCGAACGCGCGTGTCGTGCGGTGACACGCGCGCTCGCACTAGGGGAGGGTGTTGGTTGGCTTTTTTAAGGCACCACGGTTGAGCCGATGGTGGGCAGGAACTGGCACTGCTTTTCTTTGGTCGTGACCTGACCAAAGATCGTCGACATGATGCTGCCCGAACCGGTGTCGGCAATCCCGGTCAATGTCGTGGGCCCGTCGGGGTTGATGTCGGTGCGCGGCTTGAGCGTTACGGTGCCCGACTTGCCCGTGGTCAGGTTCACCCAGGTGACATTCAGCGGCAGCTTCTGCACTTCGGCTGGCCCGGGCGTGCCGACCGCGGTGAAGACGTAGGCAGTCTGGCCGGCTTGGGGGCCGGGCAGCGGGATCGTGGCGGGCCCTGCCACCGACAGCGCGGCCGCTATTGCGCTACTGCCGTCCGCAAGGCAATTGCTGCCGATCGACGGATACATGAAGTCCTGCGTGATCGGGGCGTTAGGGCCGTAACCCGGGGCCGCCGCGGCCGGCGCGGCGCCCGGAGCGGGGCTGGGTGCCGGCGCGAGTGCAGCTGCCGGAGCGGGTGCTGGGCCTGGCCCGGGTGCGGCTGCTGGGGCGGGTGCCCCGGGGGCCGGTGCGGACGCCGGCGGTGTGGCGGCCGGAAGAGCGGCAACCGGGGCCGGACCCGCGGCGTGGGCCGGGTCGATGCCCGTCGGTAGGTGTGCCTGGGTGCCCGGCACGACGCCGACCCCGGGTACATGTTCGGACGGCGCGGCCTCAGGCGCCGGAGCCGGCGCACCGGGAATCGGAGCACCCGGCTCCTGCACGAACTGGTTCACCGACTCGGCCACGTTCTTCGATTCGGTGGGCGCTGACGCGTTGTGCGTGAATGCTTGCGCGGCGGCCATCAGCAGCTGTGTCGCTTGGCTGGGATCGCCGGCCGCCTGCTGGATTATCGGACTCAGCTGCGATAACGCCGGCAGGCCGGGCAGTTGCTGGGTCGCGCCTGGTTGCGGTATCGGCTGCGGTGCCGCCGGGTCGGCCGCCGCGCTCGGGCAGAACCCGAACGCGGCAGCCGATGCCGTGACGACAGCGGCCAAACCTTTGGACAGATTCCAAGTGCTTGCCACGATGTCCTCCAGTCCTTCGGTTGTTGGTTAGCCGTTTAGCAGGTTGCTCAGGGCAGGGCGGAGAACAGCGACGGTGCCGCCAGCGGCGCAGGTGCAGCCGGCGCGGGTGCGACCGGCGCGGCCGGTGTCCCCGGAACGGCACCCGTGGCCAGCGCCGGCAGATCGCCCGGAAGCGACAGCTTCGGTGGCACATTCAGCGGCAGGCCGGGCAGGCCGGGCAGTGCCGGCATGTTGACGTTCGCCACCTGAGATAGCGGAGACGACGCCGGTGCGGCGGCGGAGGCAGGTGCTGCCGGCGCCGTCAAGCCCGGGATCGAGCCGAGTCCGGGGATACCCGAGCTCGCCGCCGGAGCGGCGGGAGTCGACTGCGTTAACCCGGGAATCGAGCCCAGCCCGGGAATCGTCGGGCTGGCCGCGGTGGGGGCGGTCGGCGCGGTGGCGGCCGGCGTGAGACCCGGAATCGACGGGATCCCCGCCGGGGCAGAAGCCGCGGGCGCCGCGGCCGACGGCATACCCGGGAAGGTGATGCCGGGACTGGCCGGTGCCTGCGGCGGCTGGGCGCCGAGGGCGGTGGCGAGGTTCTGCAGAATCTGCGGAGCGTTGGCCGCCGAAGCGATCAGCTGCTGCGGGATGTTCTGCAGGCCGGGGTCGGGAATCGGCGCGGGGTCGGCGTGGGCGATTCCGCCCGTCAGTAGGGCGGCGGACGAACCGACGACAACGGCGGCGGCTTTCGCGTAAGTCCAGATGGTTGGCATTGCTCCCCCAAGGGATCGACAACAGGTGACGGCCTGAAGCTACTTTGATGCTGGTGGTACTCAAGTGACACGTGTGGCATTTATTTGATCGTTACGGATACGAGTGACGGCGGTTACCAAGACGGGCGGGGACGCGCCCGCCGAGCTGCCGCGATCGCTAAAGTCAGGCAGATAGACACCACTGCGGCCGCCCCGGCGGTACCCATCTCCCGGCGACTGGCGAGTTTGATCAGCACCGCCGCGCCGCTCCTGTTGATCCTGAGCATCGCCGCGCGACTCGGCGTGACCTACCTGGGGCCCAACGGCGCAAACTTCGTCGACCTGCACGTATATCTCGGCGGCGCGGCCGCTCTGGACCATCCGGGCACCCTGTACAGCTTCGTGTACGCCGAGCACACGCCGGACTTCCCGCTGCCGTTCACCTACCCGCCGTTCGCGGCGATCGTCTTCTACCCGCTGCATCTGCTGCCGTTCCGCTTGGCCGGCTTTCTATGGCAGGTCGCCATGATGGCCGCGTTGTACGGCTCGGTTCGGATCAGCCAGCGCTTGTTGGGCGTCCCCAACGGCACCGGCCACCGCGTCGCGATGGCGTGGACGGCGATCACCATCTGGATTGAGCCGCTGCGCAACAACTTCGACTATGGGCAGATCAACGTCTTTTTGATGCTGGGCGTGCTCTGGGCGGTCTCCACCTCGCGCTGGTGGCTGTCGGGGCTGTTGATCGGCGTGGCGTCGGGGATCAAATTGACGCCGGCCATCGCGGGTGTCTACCTCGTCGGTGTCCGGCGGTATGCCGCGGCCGCGTTTTCGGCGGTCGTCTTCTTTGCCACCGTTGGGCTGTCGGTGTTGATCGTCGGCGATCAGACCCGCTACTACTTCACCGATCTACTCGGCGACGCACATCGCGTGGGACCCATCGCCACGTCGATCAATCAATCCTGGCGCGGCGGTATTTCCCGGATCCTCGGCCACGACGCCGGCTTCGGCCCGCTGGTCTTGGCCGCGATCGCCGTCACGGCCGTACTTGCCGTCCTGGCGTGGCGCGCCCTGGACTCCCCGGATCGGCTCGGCAGGTTGCTGGTGGTCGAGCTGTTCGGGCTGCTGATGTCGCCCATTTCGTGGACCCACCACTGGGTGTGGCTGGTGCCCTTGATGATCTGGCTGATCCATGGGCCGCAGCGACCCGGCAGGCGGATCGCGGGCTGGGGCTGGCTGGTGCTGACCCTCATCGGCGTGCCGTGGCTGCTGCTGTTCGCGCAGCCGAACATCTGGCAGATCAGCCGACCGTGGTACCTGGCCTGGGCCGCGCTGGCCTACACCGTGGCGGCGATGGCGACCTTGATCCTTATCGCCGCCTCCGGTAAGCGTGCCGCCGGGTCCGATCCGGCGAGTTCTGAGCAGTCTGAAGCACCTGCCGCACCGCCGTTGGGCTAGCCGGCGACGATCCCGTTGATGTCGCGCGCCATCTCAACGTCGTTCTTGGTGATACCGCCCTCGGAATGCGTAACCAGCGCGAAAGTCACTGTCCGCCAACGAATATCGATATCCGGATGATGATCCTTGCTTTCCGCGTGCTCACCCACCCGGCGCACCGCGTCGATACCGGCCAAAAAGCTCGGAAACTTTATCGAGCGGCGCAAGGCTCCGTCGGTACGCTCCCAGCCGTCGAGGTCGGACAGTGCGGCATCTACTTGGTCATCCGTCAACACAGCCATACCCCTCAACGTACCGCCGCGCGCCGGACCGGCAGCGCGTTGGCGTTGCGCGGCCGGGGGTTACCGCGCATCCTGGAGTTCGGTTCGGGCGGCTTCGGGAAGCCGTGTTGAACCAGGGCAATGGCTACCTCGTGAACCAGGGCAATGGCTACCTCGTGAACCAGGGGAATGGCCGGGAGTCCAGCAGAAAGGCGGGGGGCCGCCGTGGCAGCAGAAAAGCTGACGCCGCACTTCGAAGAAGTGCAGGCACACTACGACTTATCTGACGATTTCTTCCGGCTGTTCCTCGACCCCACGATGACCTACAGCTGCGCGTATTTCGATCGCCTACGAGACATAACCCTCGAAGAGGCGCAGATCCGCAAGGTGGACCTGGCACTGGGCAAGCTGGGGCTGCGATCCGGGATGACGCTGCTCGAGGTCGGCTGCGGTTGGGGCAGCACGATCCGCCGGGCGGTCGACAAGTACGACGTGGACGTCATCGGCCTCACATTGTCCGAACACCAGGCCGCCCACGTGCGGAAGCTTCTCGATGAAATGGACACCCCACGCAGCAGGCGGGTGTTGCTACAAGGCTGGGAACAGTTCGACGAGCCCGTCGACCGGATCGTCTCCATCGGTGCGTTCGAGCACTTCGGGTACGACCGGTACGACGATTTCTTCGAGCTGGCTTTCCGCATCCTGCCCGATGACGGGGTGATGCTGCTGCACACGATCACCATGCTGACGCCGCAGCAAATGCTCGAACACGGCCTGCCGATGACCGAAGAGTTGAGTAGCTTCACGGAATTCATCGGCACCGAGATCTTCCCCGGTGGCCAGTTGCCGCCGATAGAGATGGTGGAGTTCCACGCCTCGAAGGCGGGTTTCAATCTGGCGCGCCGGCAGTCGCTGCGGCTGCATTACGCAAGGACGCTGGACTTCTGGGCCGCGGCATTGGAGGAACACCAGAGCGAGGCCATCAGGATTCAGTCCGAAGAGGTGTACGAGCGATACATGAGGTATCTGACCGGTTGCGCCTGGGCATTCCGGGCCGGCTACATCGACGTCTGCCAGTTCACGCTCAGCAAGTAGACCCCGTCGATGCTGTTGGCGATCGGCCGCTGCCGATCGGTTAACCTGCGCCAATGGCCTCGATACAGCTCTCGATGGGAATTCCCTCCTACTCGGCCGAGGCGCCGGCCAGCTGGGAGCACCTCACTGACTGGGCGCGCGTGCTGGAGAACTCCGGGTTCGACCGCCTGCTGGTGTCCGAGCACATCGCGTTCGGCATGCATATGGACGCATACTCCGATCCCGGGGTGGGCGGAACGGCCGGGGGTCGCCAGCCCACCGGGCCGGACGGAGTCTGGCTGGAGCCGCTCACGGTCCTGACTTATCTCGCGGCGCGTACCGAACGCATCCGGTTGGGCACCAACATCCTGCTCGCCGCCCTGCGTCCCGCCGCGGTTCTCGCCAAAACCGTTGCCACCGTGGATGTTCTGTCAGGTGGCCGTGTCGATCTCGGGGTGGGTGTCGGCTGGCAGCGTGAGGAATACGACGTGGCCGGAGTCGATTTCGGCAAGCGCGGAGCAATTCTGGATCAGACGCTCGAGGTGTGCACGCGGTTGTGGCGGGAGAACGAGGTCAGCTACTCCTCACCCGAGTTGACCTTCGACCGGATACACCAGATGCCCAAACCCGTCCAGCCCGGCGGAGTGCCGATCTGGGTCAGCGGGACGGTCAATCGTGCCGTCGCCCGCAGGCTCGCGCGTTTCGGAAAGTATTGGATCCCTTGGGGTCAGGACGCCCGCGACATCGCCGACGGCATCGGGCGGATGCGTGCGGCGGTCGAACGTGCCGGTGGCGATCCGCATGGGTTCGGTGTCAGCGGCTCACTGCGGGTCAAGGCCCACGCCGATGACCGGCCGGATCTGGCCACCGTCGCGGCGGATGCGGTGGCGCAGGCGAAAGCGGGTGTCACGGACCTGAGGCTGACGCACTGGCCGGTGCGCTTGGGGACTGGCGAACGCGACCTGCGCGCATTCGTCGAAGCGGTCCGCGGCGCAGTGGGAGCCTGACCCGGCCATGCCGGCCCAGATCGTCGTGGCCGGAGCCGTTATCCGCGGGGCCACCGTCTTGGTGGCACAACGCGTCCGGCCGCCGGAATTGGCCGGCCGCTGGGAACTTCCCGGCGGCAAGGTCGCGCTCGGTGAGACCGAGCGTGCAGCGCTGGCCCGCGAGCTGGCCGAGGAGTTGGGCCTTGAGGTCGGTGACGTGGTGGTGGGG
The DNA here is from genome assembly GCF_052566995.1 of Mycobacterium sp. Dal123C01. Classification (NCBI taxonomy): domain Bacteria; kingdom Bacillati; phylum Actinomycetota; class Actinomycetes; order Mycobacteriales; family Mycobacteriaceae; genus Mycobacterium; species Mycobacterium sp. Dal123C01. The sequence continues at coordinate 2,611,248 of NZ_CP199580.1, forward strand.
GATCGGCTTGGCGACGACATCTCGCTGAATGCCACGACAACGCTGCGGGCCTATCGGGTGCGCCTGGTCGCCGGCGAACCGCACGCGCACGACCACCGGGCGCTGCGCTGGGTGACGGCGGCCGAGTTGCCCGACGTCGACTGGGTGCCCGCCGATCGCGGATGGTTGCCAGATCTGGCCGAAGCGCTTTTGACGGCATCGTAAAGGCTTTCGGCGCACTGTTGTCAGCGCGCAACCCTTGACCTACGTTTGCTACGTTGCAAAGCAATTGTCCATCCTGATGATTCCGTCCGCGATGCGAAGGTCATCTCACCGATGCCGCGGCTGACGTCCTGGTGGAACCAGCCCGACCAGTTCGACTGGGTGACGACATTTCTGCGCCAGCGTGACCTGCTTCGATCGGCGCAGGTCATCCTCGCGGTCGTCTGCGCGTCCGCCGCGTGGGTGCCGCTTAGTGTCTTGGCCGCGCAGCGCCGGCCCAGCGCCACAGGCGTGATCATCGGCGTACTGACCGTCGCGTTCGCTCTCGGTTCGGTCGTCTTCTGGCTGAGGCACTGGCCTACGCGGCGGCAATCCCGCATCATCGCGATAGCGGGCGTGCTGGCCACCGGTGGCTGGAGTGTTGTCCAGCCCAATCCGGCGTTTGCTGCGCTGGCTTGTGCGGCCCTCGTGGTCCCCGGAGGCTACATCGCGCTGTTTCACAGCCCACGCTTGTTAATGCTCAACGGCGTGGTCGTCGCCGCGGCCGCGACGATCGCAGTGCTGCGGTTGGCCGCGAGAGCCGATCTCGCCACCGCGGCCGCGGCGTTGTGGCTGATCTGGTGTCCGAACATTTCGGTCCCGCTCATTATCTGGGGCATGACGCAAGCCATGGCGACGTACGTGCAGCGCGCCGAGCAAGATGCGCTGACCGGCTTGCTGAACCGACGGGCCTTCACCGAATCGGTCACTGTCCGCCTGGCCCACCACGCTGCCGCGCACACCCATCTCGCGGTGATGATGGCCGATCTCGACGATTTCAAGCGCGTCAACGACACCAGCGGTCACGTAGCCGGCGATCGCCTCCTGCAAGTAGTGGCCGGACTACTGCGCGATAGCGCTCCTGCCGACGCAATCGTTTGTCGTGCCGGCGGTGAGGAGTTTCTCGTCGCGCTGACGTGCACCAGCGCCGATGTCGCGCCCCTTGCCGCACGGTTCTGCGCGGCGATCGCCGAACTTCCGTCCGGCATCACGGCCAGCATCGGCACCGCTAGCGCCGAACTGCACCGGCTGTGCACGAGCGATGGGGGCGATCTCGTCGAAGAGCTCGTTGTCCTCGCGGATAACGCGATGTATGCGGCCAAGCGCCGCGGTGGAAATCAGGCGCTGCAGAGCACCGGCTGCTAGTAGCGTCGCCCTCCCACCCAGCTGCCGGTTCGCTATCCGTGGTCGCCGCTGCCACAATCACCGACGTGCTATTTCGAAATGTCGCGATTGTCGCGCACGTAGACCACGGCAAAACGACGCTGGTCGACGCCATGCTGAGGCAGTCCGGCGCCCTGACCCACCGTGGTGACGACGTCGTCGAACGATTGATGGACTCCGGTGACCTGGAGAAGGAAAAGGGCATCACCATCCTGGCGAAGAACACCGCCGTGCACCGCAAGAACCCGGATGGAACGATGGTCGTGATCAACGTCATCGACACCCCCGGACACGCCGACTTCGGTGGCGAGGTGGAACGCGGGCTGTCCATGGTCGACGGTGTGCTGCTGCTCGTGGACGCGTCCGAGGGGCCGCTGCCCCAGACCCGGTTCGTGCTGCGCAAGGCACTGGCGGCGCATCTGCCCGTCATCTTGGTGGTGAACAAGACCGACCGGCCCGATGCGCGCATCGCCGAGGTCGTCTCCGACAGCCACGACCTGTTGCTCGACGTCGCCTCCGACCTGGACGCAGAGGCGCAGACGGCCGCCGAGCACGCGCTCGGATTGCCGACGCTGTACGCGTCCGGGCGCGCGGGCATCGCCAGCACCACCCAACCCGCCAACGGCGAGAACCCCGACGGCGACAACCTCGACGTGCTGTTCGACGTGCTACTCGAGCACATCCCGCCGCCGCAGGGTGACCCCGAGGCGCCGCTGCAGGCGCTGGTGACCAACCTCGACGCCTCGGCCTTCCTCGGCAGACTCGCACTCATCCGCATCTACAAGGGCCGGATCCGCAAGGGTCAGCAGGTGGCCTGGATGCGCGAGGTGGACGGCCATCCGGTCATCACCAACGCCAAGATCACCGAGCTACTCGTCACCGAGGGCGTGGAACGGACATCCACCGACGAGGCGATCGCGGGTGACATCGTCGCCGTCGCAGGCATTCCGGAGATCATGATCGGCGACACGCTGGCCGACACCGAGCATGCGCACGCGCTGCCGCGGATCACGGTCGACGAGCCGGCGATCTCGGTGACGATCGGGACCAACACCTCGCCGTTGGCGGGCAAGGTGTCCGGACACAAGCTGACCGCCCGGATGGTGAAGTCGCGGCTGGACTCCGAACTGGTCGGCAATGTGTCGATCAAGGTCGTCGACATCGACCGGCCCGACGCCTGGGAGGTGCAGGGCCGTGGTGAGCTCGCGCTGGCGGTGCTCGTAGAGCAGATGCGCCGGGAGGGTTTCGAGCTCACTGTCGGCAAGCCGCAGGTGGTCACCAGGACGGTCGACGGCAAGCTGCACGAACCGTTCGAGGCGATGACGATCGACTGCCCCGAAGAATTCGTCGGCGCGATCACCCAGCTGATGGCGGGCCGCAAGGGTCGCATGGAGGAGATGACCAACCACGCCGCGGGCTGGGTCCGGATGGACTTCATCGTGCCCAGCCGCGGATTGATCGGCTTCCGCACCGACTTCCTCACTCTCACCCGCGGCACCGGCATCGCCAACGCCGTGTTCGACGGCTACCGGCCGTGGGCTGGTGAGATCCGGGCCCGCCACACCGGATCGCTGGTGTCCGACCGGACTGGCAAGATCACGCCATTTGCGTTGACCCAACTGGCCGATCGTGGGCAGTTCTTCGTCGAGCCGGGCGACGACACCTACGAGGGCCAGGTCGTCGGGATCAACCCGCGCGCCGAGGACCTCGACATCAATGCGACCCGTGAGAAGAAGCTCACCAATATGCGCTCGTCGACGGCCGACGTCTTCGAGACGCTCGCCCGTCCGCTGGAACTCGGCCTCGAGCAGGCGATGGAATTCTGCGCCGATGATGAATGCGTCGAGGTGACTCCGGAGATCGTCCGGGTCCGCAAGGCGGAGCTGGACGCCACCTCCCGTGCGCGCAGCAAGGCGCGAGCCAAGGCTCGGGGCTAGCTTGTTGTTGCCCTTCGCCCGCAGGATTCGCGCAGCCACCGGGCAGGCGGTCGATACCCTGATGGTCGTGCTGCACCGAGCCCGCCACATTTTGGTGATGGCCGGCGTGCTGCTCGCGGTGGTGGGCCTGACGCTGGCGGCTTGTACGGTGAGCCCGCCGCCGGCGCCGCAAAGCACGGATACGCCGCACAACACGCCGCCGCCGCCGCAGCGGATCACCCAGATCATCATGGGCATCGATTCGATCGGCGCCGGGTTCAACCCGCATCTGCTGTCCGATCTGTCGCCGGTGAACGCCGCGATCAGTGCCCTGGTGTTGCCCAGCGCATTTCGGCCGGTGCCCGACCCCAGCACGCCCACCGGTTCGCGGTGGGAGATGGACCCGACCCTGTTGGTGTCCGCCGAGGTAACCAACCAGAACCCGTTCACGGTGACCTACAAGATCCGGCCCGAGGCGCAGTGGACCGACAACGCCCCGATCGGCGCCGACGACTTCTGGTACCTGTGGCATCAGATGGTCACCCAACCCGGGGTGGTCGATCCGGCCGGTTATGACCTGATCACCGGCGTGCAGTCGCTCGAGGGCGGCAAGCAGGCCGTCGTCAGCTTCGCGCAGCCGTATCCGGCATGGAAGGAACTGTTCAGCGATCTGCTGCCGGCGCACATCGTCAAGGATGTGCCGGGCGGCTTCGCGGCCGGACTGGTCCGGTCGCTGACGGTCACCGGCGGGCAATTCCGGGTGGAGAACATCGACCCGCAGCGCGACGAGATCCTGATCGCCCGCAATGACCGCTATTGGGGACCGCCTGCCAAACCCGCTCTGATCCAGTTCCGACGGGCCGGTTCGCCGGCGGCGCTGGCCGACTCGGTACGCAACGGCGACACTCAGGTGGCCCAGGTGCACGGCGGCTCGGCGTCCTTCGCTCAGCTATCGGCCATCCCGGACGTGCGGACCGCCCGGATCATGACACCGCGCGTCATGCAGCTCACGCTGCGCGCCAACCAGCCCAAGCTGGCCGACGCACAGGTCCGAAAGGCGATTTTGGGATTGCTCGATGTCGACCTGCTCGCCTCCGTGGGCGCCGGCAGCGACAACACGATCTCGCTGGACCAGGCCCAGATCCGGGTACCCAGCGATCCCGGCTACGAACCGACCGCACCACCCGCGATCACCAAACAGGCTGCCCTGGCGTTGTTTTCAGCGGCCGGCTACCAGATCGAGAACGGCGCGACGGCGTCACCGACGCCCGATGCCACGACCACCCCGACGAGTACCGGGCCGCCGGAAGTGATCCGCGGCCGGATCAGCAAGGACGGCAAGCAGCTGTCGCTGGTGATCGGCGTGGCGTCGAACGATCCGACTTCGGTGGCGGTGGCCAACACCGCCGCCGACCAGTTGCGCAACGTCGGCATCGCAGCGTCGGTGTCGGCGCTGGATCCGGTGCTGCTGTATCGCGACGCGCTGAACAACAACCAAGTGGACGCCATTGTCGGCTGGCATCAGGCCGGAGGAAACCTGGCGACGCTGCTGGCATCGCGCTATGGCTGCCCCGCGCTGGAGGCGACGGCGGTACCGACCGCCACTGCGCCGTCCAGCGCTCCGGTTTCGACACCCGCCGGCTCGACCCCGCCGGCCGGGCCGGCCAGCACCTCGATGACGCCCACGCCGACGGCGCCCAGTCGTCCGCCCGAGCCCGGCGCGTTGGTGCAGGCACCGTCGAACCTCTCCGGGATCTGCGATCGCAGCCTCCAGTCCAACATCGATGCCGCCCTCAACGGCACCAAGAGCATCAACGACGTGATCACCGCGGTGGAACCGCGGCTGTGGAACATGTCGACCGTGCTGCCGATCCTGCAGGACACCACGATTGTCGGGGCGGGTCCGAGTGTGCAGAACGTGAGCCTCTCCGGCGCGGTGCCGGTAGGCATCGTCGGCGACGCCGGTCAATGGGTGAAAACCGGACCCTAGACCGGGCCGGCCGCTGTCCCTGAAGCTCGTGGCGGGATCACCGTGTCGACGATCAGGGCCAGTTCCCGCCGATTCGGCGGTTCCCCGGTCAGCAGGAAGTGGTGGTTGATCAACGCCGGTCCGATGCGTGCGGTCAGCGGGGTGATCGTGGCCGCGTCGATGTCGCCGTCGCCGATCGCGGTTTTCAGGATCGAGTCGACGATCTTCAAGCGCGGGGCCACCACGGCGTCGGCGAAGATGATGCGCATCTCGGGTTCGTGCAAGAGCTGATGGATGGTGTCGAGGCCGGGGAACAGGGTCTTGCCGGCCAACACGTCACGGTGCGAGATGAACAGCGTCAGCAGGGCATCCCTGGCCGATCGGCCCGAGCGCGGCTCGGGCACCGCGGGTAGCGCGAAAACCAGAGCGGCATGCACCAGGTCGTGCTTGCTCGCCCAGCGCCGGTACAGTGCCGCCTTGCCGGTCTGGGCGCGTGCCGCGATGCCTTCCATCGTCAGCCCGCCGTATCCGACCTGGGCCAGCTCGGCCAGCGTGGCCTCGTAGAGCGCGCGTTCGAGCACCTCGCCGCGCCGGCGGCTCCGGACGCCATTCGGCGCTGGTTGGGTGGCTTGCGGCATTGGTCGATAGTAGCCGTCGGCGTTCCTATTTGGGGCGCCTTGGTGCGACACAACGACCGAGATTACCCGGTCGGCTGCGGGTAGGGTGCGTCCATGCCTGAGACTCCGCGGCTGTTGTTCGTCCACGCACATCCCGACGACGAGAGCCTCAGCAACGGCGCCACGATCGCGTACTACGCCGCCCGCGGGGCACAGGTGAGTGTCGTGACCTGCACGCTCGGCGAGGAGGGCGAGGTCATCGGGGATCGCTGGGCCGAGCTCGCGGTCGATCGTGCGGACCAACTCGGCGGCTACCGCATCGGCGAACTCACCGCGGCGTTGCAGGCGCTGGGCATCGGCGCACCTCTCTACCTCGGCGGCGCGGGACGCTGGCGCGACTCGGGCATGGTGGGTACCGAGAAGCGGCGCCGTCAGCGATTCGTCGACGCGGACGAACGCGAGGCCGTCGGGGCGTTGGTCGCCATCATTCGCCGGCAGCGCCCGCACGTCGTCGTCACCTACGACCCCAACGGTGGATACGGGCACCCCGACCACATCCAGGCCCATACCGTCACCACCGCCGCGGTCGCGGCAGCCGGCCCTGGACTCGAAGGGGCCGACTATGCCGGCGAGCCGTGGGTGGTGCCGAAGTTTTACTGGACGGTTCTCGCAGTCGATGCGTTCATGGCGGGGTGGCACGCCCTGGATCCCGGCGATCTGCTGCCCGGGTGGACGATCCCCCCGCAAGAGGAATTCGACTTCGGGTATTCCGACGACGCAATCGACGCCGTCGTGCAGGCTCCACCGGAAGCCTTGGCGGCCAAGATTGCGGCGCTCGCGGCCCACGCCACCCAGGTGATCGTCGGCCCGACCGGGCGGACCTGCGCCCTGTCGAACAACATGGCGCTCCCGATACTCGGCGACGAGCATTACGTTCTCGTTGCCGGCTCCGCGGGGGAACGCGATGGGCGGGGCTGGGAAACGGATCTGCTCGCGGGACTCGATCTTGACGGGGTAGCGACGCGGTAGGCTGCGAAAGAGGCAGCCAGGGGAAGGAATTCGCATGGACCCGGACATGGACCCCAACATGCAGCACTGGCAGGACCGACTCGACAGCCTGCAGTGGGTCATCGGCTCGATTCTGTCGAACGTCGACAGCGTCCCGACCTGACCGAAACCAAGCCACGCGCCGCGTCCGTGGAGGACGCGAGCACGACAGACCCTGCCATTCGCGTCGTGGTGTTGGCACTCTTGGCCGTCGACGGGGTCCTATCCGCACTAGCCGGGGCCCTGCTGCTGCCGTTCTACATCGGCACGATTCCGTTTCCGATCAGCGGCTTGATCAGCGGTTTGGTCAACGCGGCCCTGGTCTGGGCCGCCGGCCGATGGACCGGGTCGGCGCGGGTGGCGGCGCTGCCGCTGTGGACGTGGTTGCTGACCGTGGCGGTGATCAGCATGGGAGGTCCCGCCGACGACATCATTTTGGGAGGTAGCGGCGTGATGGCCTACGGCGCTCTGGTGCTGATCGTGCTGGGGGTGACACCGCCGGTCCTGGTGATGTGGCGGCGCGGCCACCACTACGGCTGACGCGTACCGGCCTGGCGCTACTGTTGCGCATATGGCACAGCTATTGCTGCCGAAATTTAGATGTTGGGACGCGCGGATGAAATTCGATCGTGGGGAAGTTACACCAAGGTGCTGCTGACTCCGGGCGACGAGCCCACCGCTCTGCCGAATCCTGTCGTTTCGCCCAAGGCGAGCGCGTCCGCGCTGCGGCGCGTGCTGCGCCGGGCCCGCGACGGTGTCGCCCTCAATGTCGACGAGGCGGCCGTGGCGATGACCGCCCGCGGTACCGACCTGGTCGACTTGTGTTCGAGCGCGGCGCGGGTGCGCGATGCGGGTCTGGAGTCGGCCGAACGCCGGGGCGCGCGCGGACGGTTGGCGATCACCTACTCGCGCAAGGTGTTCATCCCCGTCACTCATCTGTGCCGGGACAGCTGCCATTACTGCACCTTTGTCACCGTGCCGGGCAAGTTGCGCGGCCAGGGCGCAGGCATGTATTTGGAGCCCGACGAGATCCTCGACATCGCCCGGCGTGGCGGCGAATTGGGTTGTAAGGAAGCACTATTCACCCTCGGTGACCGGCCGGAGGATCGCTGGCCCGAGGCGCGCGAATGGCTCGATGAGCGCGGCTACGATTCGACGCTGTCCTATGTGCGCGCGATGGCGATCCGGGTGCTGGAGGAAACCGGGTTGCTGCCGCACCTGAATCCGGGCGTGATGAGCTGGTCGGAGATGTCGCGGCTCAAGCCGGTGGCGCCGTCGATGGGCATGATGCTCGAGACGACGTCGCGACGGCTGTTCGAGACGAAAGGGCTTCCGCACTACGGCAGCCCGGACAAAGACCCGACGGTGCGGCTGCGAGTGCTCACCGACGCGGGGCGGTTGTCGATTCCGTTCACCACCGGTTTGCTGGTCGGGATCGGCGAGACGCTGGCCGAACGCGCGGATACCTTGCATGCGATTCGGAAGTCGCACAAGGAGTTCGGGCACGTCCAAGAAGTGATCGTGCAGAATTTCCGGGCCAAGCAACACACCGCGATGGCCGATGTTCCCGACGCCGGCCTCGAGGAATACCTGGCGACGGTGGCGGTTGCCCGGCTGGTACTCGGCCCCGGCATGCGTATCCAGGCGCCGCCGAATCTGGTGTCCCGCGAGGAGTGCCTGGCGCTGGTCGCCGCGGGAGTCGACGACTGGGGCGGTGTTTCACCGTTGACGCCCGATCACGTCAACCCGGAACGGCCGTGGCCCGCGTTGGACGAGCTGGACGCCGTGACGGCCGAAGCGGGATTCGACTTGGTCCAGCGGTTGACCGCGCAGCCCAAATACGTGCAGGCCGGTGCCGCGTGGATCGACCCACGCGTGCGGGGTCATGTTGTGGCGCTGGCTGATCCGGCGACGGGCCTGGCACGCGATGTCAACCCCACGGGCATGCCCTGGCAGGAACCCGACGACGCGCAGTCAACCGGGCGGGTCGATCTCAATTCCGAGATCGACACCCAGGGCCGCAACAGCGAGGCGCGCAGCGATCTCGACAGTGCTTTCGGCGACTGGGAATCGATCCGTGCGCACGTGCACGAGCTTGCCGCCGCGGCGCCAGAGCGTATCGACACCGACGTGCTCGCCGCGCTGCGTTCGGCCGAGCGCAACCCCGCCGCCTGCACCGACGACGAGTACTTGGCGTTGGCCACGGCAGACGGTCCGGCTCTGGAAGCGGTTGCCGCGCTGGCCGATGCGCTGCGCCGTGACGCGGTCGGTGACGACGTGACCTTCGTGGTGAACCGCAACATCAACTTCACCAATATCTGCTACACCGGATGCCGGTTCTGTGCGTTCGCGCAGCGCAAGGGCGACGCCGACGCGTTTTCGCTGTCCGCGCAGGAGGTCGCCGACCGTGCCTGGGAGGCGTACGTCGAAGGCGCGACCGAGGTGTGCATGCAGGGCGGGATCGACCCCGAGTTGCCGGTCACCGGCTACGCCGACCTGGTGCGCGCCGTCAAAGCCCGGGTTCCGTCGATGCATGTGCACGCGTTTTCCCCGATGGAGATCTCCAACGGCGTGACCAAGAGCGGGTTGAGTGTTCGCGAGTGGCTGATCAGCCTGCGCGAGGCCGGGCTGGGGAGCATCCCGGGCACCGCCGCCGAGATCCTGGACGACGAAGTGCGCTGGGTGCTCACCAAGGGCAAGTTGCCCAGCTCGATGTGGATCGACATCGTCACCACCGCGCACGAGGTGGGCCTGCGCTCGTCGTCGACGATGATGTACGGACACGTCGACAGTCCACGGCATTGGGTCGCCCATCTGAACGTGCTGCGCGAAATCCAGGACCGCACAGGCGGTTTCACCGAGTTCGTGCCGTTGCCGTTCGTGCATCAGAATTCGCCGCTGTATCTGGCCGGCGCGGCGCGTCCCGGGCCTACCCATCGCGACAACCGGGCGGTGCATGCCCTGGCGCGAATCATGTTGCACGGGCGTATCTCTCACATCCAGACCAGCTGGGTCAAGCTCGGCGTAGAGCGCACGCAGGTGATGCTCAACGGCGGCGCCAACGACCTGGGCGGCACGCTGATGGAGGAGACCATCTCGCGGATGGCCGGCTCCGAATACGGGTCGTCGAAGAGTGTGGCCGAGTTGTCCGCGATCGCCGAGGGTATCGGTCGCCCGGCGCGTCAGCGGACCACCACCTACAGCCCGCTGGCCGCGTAGTTGTCAGGGGCCCCGGGTATACCCGAGGCCGTGAAGCGAGTCATCGACACGGATCGATTCCCCGAGTGGCAGCCCTTCGTCGATGCGGTGCAGCAGCGTCGACCCGACACCGGTACCTGGTGTGAAGCCTGGACGGTTCGCGACATCGTCGTTCACCAAGCCGGAAATGCCGAGGAACTCGCCCGGGTACTGGGCGCGCATCTGGAAGGTGAACCCGTCGGCACCCGCGGCTTCGAGGAACGCGAGGGCCCCTTGCGCGACCTCAACGACGCGGACCTGTGGGACGCGCTCAGGGACCGGATGGCCACCCTGAACGACGTGGCCGTCGCGGCCGATGAGGTTCCCGAGGACACCGACGTCGCCTGGACCGGTCGCACCATGAAGGTCCCCTGGTTCGCCGAGCACATGCGCGAAGAGCTGGTTTTGCACGGTTGGGACATCACTGGTGACCCCGGTGTCCCGACGGCATTCCAGGCCGCGTTGGCCGAGCCGTGGATGACGACGCACAGCGTCGTTGCGGTCGGACGACCGCTGCTGGCCAAAGGAGTCAAGCAGCTGCGACCGGGGGAGCGGATCGAGGCGCGATTACGAGTTCCCGGTGCCGACGACGTCCTGATCGACGCCGAGAGCGACCGCACCACGATCGGGCTCGCCGAGCCCGACGGGCCGGCCACATTGGAAACCGATGCCGCCGCGCGGGTGTTGCTGCTGTGGGGTCGCCGGCCCGCCGATCCATCCCGGATCTGCAGCCGCGTCGGGCCCCAAACTCTGGGCCGACTACGGCAACTGCTCAGCGGCTACTGAGCGAGCTGCGCCGCTGGGGCTCAGTAGTTGTTACAGACGACCGCGACGTTCTGGATCGTGTTGAAGTATTTGGCGGCCATCGCGTTGCTCTGCATCTCCGCGGCCATCTGTGCGCGCTTGGGCGGCGGCGCGGCGAGGAATCGCTGGATATAGCTCTGCGCGAATGGCGAACTGTTTAGCTGTGCGGCGGTTGCCGGATCCGTCGCGTTGAGTGCCGCCATGACCTGCCCGTAATTGCAGGTGGTGTTGACGATCGGATCCAGCGGGTCCGCCGATGCCACCCCTGCGGCGGCGCTCAATGCGACTGCAGCACCACCGATCGCGGCTGCCAGTTTGCTTAACGACAGCGTCATCATGCTTGGACACCTTCCCCGATTTCATGCACCGCCCGACGGCGGTTACGTGGTCAGCCCGAGCGGCTGCCGTCTCGGACGAGGCTACCAGCCGCGGTGGGCGTTCTTTTATTTCACGGTTATTCGGAGACAACGCCCCGAATGTAACTATCTGCAGATCAACGTCGGCGTGATGTTCGTCACATGGGTGAAACCGTCAGGGGAATTCCCGCTCGGCGATCGCGGCAACGCGTTCGAATTGTGGGTATGGCGACCTGCGAGGCTGCGAGACTGACCGTATGAAACCGGGCAATCGGCGTGGCGTGCCAGTGGTTGACGTGTATGTGCAACGTCTAGTATCAGTAACCGAAAGCTTTGCTTGTGGCGGCCGGGAATCGCCGCGACGAGGCAAACAGCAGCCCATCACTGAGCATTACATCGAGAAAACGTTGAGGAGACGTCCGTGACGTACACGATCGCCGAACCCTGCGTCGACATCAAAGACAAGGCATGTATCGAGGAATGCCCGGTCGATTGCATTTATGAGGGCGCTCGGATGCTGTTCATCCACCCCGACGAATGCGTGGACTGTGGGGCCTGCGAGCCGGTTTGTCCGGTCGAAGCGATCTACTACGAAGACGATGTGCCTGAACAGTGGAACCAGTACACACAGATCAACGCCGACTTTTTCGTCGAGCTGGGGTCGCCCGGGGGCGCGGCGAAGGTCGGCATGACCGAGAACGACCCGCAAGTGGTCAAGGATCTGCCGCCGCAGGGCGAAGGAGACTGAGGGGGAGCAGTGCTGCAGGAGCCCAGGGGGGGCCGGCCGCCTGTGTCGGCATCCCTGCCGGAGTTTCCCTGGGACACCTTGGCCGACGCGAAGGCGTTGGCCGGGGCTCATCCGGGTGGCCTTGTCGACCTGTCCATCGGCACTCCGGTGGATCCCGTCGCGCCGGTGATCCAAGAGGCGCTGGCCGCCGCTAGTTCCGAGCCGGGGTATCCCGCCACCGCCGGCACTGCCCAGCTGCGTGAATCGGTGGTCGCGGCCCTGGGCCGCCGCTTCGGTATCACCGCGCTCGCCGAGGCCGCCGTGTTGCCCGTGATCGGCACCAAGGAACTCATCGCCTGGCTGCCGACCCTGCTGGGCCTTAGCCAAGCGGATGTGGTCGTCGTTCCCGAGCTGGCCTATCCCACCTATGACGTCGGTGCCCGGCTGGCCGGAGCACAGGTGGTACGCGCGGATTCGCTGACCCAACTCGGGCCGCAGTCCCCGGCACTGGTCTTCCTGAACTCGCCGAGCAATCCGACCGGACGCGTCCTGGGCCCTGAGCATCTGCGCAAGGTCATCGGATGGGCGCGGGAACGCGGCGTCGTGGTGGCTTCCGACGAGTGCTATCTGGGTCTGGGCTGGGAGGCGGAGCCGCTTTCGGTTTTGCATCCCGCTGTCTGCGACGGCGACCACACCGGATTGCTGGCCGTGCATTCGCTGTCGAAGAGTTCGTCGCTGGCGGGGTACCGGGCCGGTTTTGTCGCCGGTGACCCCGGCCTGGTCGCCGAGCTGCTGGCGGTGCGCAAACACGCCGGGATGATCGTGCCGACACCGGTGCAGGCCGCCATGGTGGCGGCTCTGGACGACGACGATCACGAAAAGGTGCAGCGCGAGTGCTACGCGCGGCGCCGGGCCGTCCTGGCGCCGGCACTGCGCGCAGCGGGTTTTACCATCGACGATTCCGAAGCCGGGCTGTACCTGTGGGCCACCCGCGGCGAGCCCTCTCGCGACAGCGTCGAGTGGTTGGCCGGCCGGGGCATCCTGGTGGCGCCCGGTGAGTTCTACGGCCCGCGCGGCGGGCAGCATGTGCGGGTTGCGTTGACCGCCACCGACGAGCGCATCGAAGCCGCGGTGCAGCGGCTCACCGCACCGTCCGCGTCCTGATTGCGGGAAATCCCACATCGGGTCTCCCGCAAATCGGACAACCGGCACAATGCATCGAAGGCATTACCCAATCGCTCCGCACTCGGGTAAGGAATGTTGTCGTGACAACTTCGGCTAGCAAACTGCGCATCCCGCTGTCGATCGAGGACATAGCCAAGCGCATCTTCCTGGGAAAGCCGCTGATTAGCGAGGACCTGGCAGACGAGAAGCTATCGAATCCGGTTGCGCTGGGCGCACTTTCGCCGGATGCGATCTCATCGACCGCCTACGGCACCGAGCAGATCCTGATCGAACTGCTGCCGGCGGCCGGGTTGGCGGCTTTTGCGCTGTTGCTGCCCATCACCGGCGTCATCTTGGTGATTCTGGTGTTGGTGACCGCGTCGTATCGGCAGGTCGTGATGACCTACACCCGCGCCGGCGGGTCCTACATCGTCGCTCGGGAGAACTTCGGGCCCCGGATCGCTCAGATCGCCGCCGCGGCCTTGCTGATCGACTACGTCGTTACGGTGGCGGTGCAGGCGGCTGCGGGAACGGTTGCGGTGGTGTCGGCAATCCCTGCATTGGGTCCGTACAGCCTGACAATCACGGTCGGCGTGGTAATCCTCATCTGTTATGCCAACCTGCGCGGATTGCGGGAAGCAGGGCGGCCATTTGCGGTGCCGACCTACTTCTTCGTCGCCATGATCACCGTAATGATCCTGACAGGTGTCATCCGCGAAATATTCGGGGATTTACCGGTATACGACCCCGCCCACATCGCCGGAGCGGTGCCGGTCCATCAGGGCAACGGCTTGGTGATGGGCGCGACGATCCTGGTGTTGCTCCGTGCGTTCGCCAACGGCGGTTCGTCGCTGACGGGAGTTGAGGCGATCTCCAATACCGTCACCGTTTTCCGGAAGCCGCAGGGCCTCAACGCGCGTCGGGTGCTCACCGCGATGGCGTGCATTCTCGCGTTCCTGCTCGCTGGTGTGGCCTACCTGGCCCATGTCACCCACGCCACCCCTTATGTCGCCGGCTATCCGTCGGTGTTGTCCGATGTGGCGCGTGCGGTCTTCGGCTCTGGGGTAGTGGGCAACGTCTTCTACATTCTCGTCCAGGTATCAACGGCTGCCATCCTTTTCACTGGTGCGAATACCAGTTTTAACGGATTCCCGGCGTTGGCCAGCTTCGTCGCCGAGGATCGCTTCCTGCCGCGGCAATTGATGAAACGCGGTCATCGCCTGGTGTTCTCGAACGGCATCATCGCGCTCACTGCGCTGTCGGTGGCGTTGCTGGTGATCACCGGCGGCTCGGTCAATGCGTTGGTTCCCTTCTACGCGATCGGCGTGTTCACCGGATTCTCGATGGCCGGCTACGGGATGACCAGACACCATCTGACGCGCCGGGAACCCGGCTGGCGGCGCCGACTGGCGATCAACCTGTCCGCGGGAATTCTGTCCACCGTCGTGGTCGGTATCTTCGCGGTCGCGAAGTTCACCGAGGGGGCATGGCTGGTAGTCGTTGTCTTTCCCGTGCTGGTGTTCGGCCTGATACGCCTGAACCGAGAATATCGAGCCGAGGCGGCCATTCTCGAGATGTTTCGTACCGACCGCCCGGATTTGGTGAAGTACGCGCGGCACAAGGTGTTTGTGTTCGTGAACTCGGTTGACCTCGCGGTGATCGAAGCGCTTCGCTACGGCAAAGGACTACGGGCCGACGAAATGATCGCGGTGCATTTCATGGTCGACGCGGCACTCGCGGGGCAAATCCGAAAGCGTTGGGATCACTTCGAACTCGACACCCGGCTGCGAGTCGTGGACTGTCCGGACCGGCGGATCATCCGGGCCGCGCAATTGTTTGTCGCCAAGGCGCGCGACGAACATCGGGATACCAATGTGACGGTGCTGCTGCCACGCCGAACTTTTGCGCCGCTGTTTGGGCGCCTGCTTCACGATCGCACGGCGGACAAGATCGCCCGGGCCGTCAGCATAATTCCGGATGCCGCGGCGACGATCGTTCCTTACGACGTCCAAACGCGAATCGAGGAGGCATACCCGGAACGCTTCGAGCAACGCATCGCGCGCGAACTCGAGAAATTTGGCGAACGGGTTGCCCGAAGCGAGGACGACGATCTGGAAGCCTACGAGCATCCCGACCCGTCGCGTTCGGTGATCACCGTCGCGGGGCTGATTCCGGGAAACCGCGCCACCTTCGAAGGACGGGTCAACGAAGTCGAGGACATCACCAGGGGCAAGCGCACCCTGCGGGCGATCGTCGTCGGCGATCACAGCGGCGAGATCGGCATTACGTTCCGCCCCGGCCACGGCGGCGCCGACATCCAGCCCGGTCAGCTGCTGCGGATCATCGGCAAGCCCAAGCAGACCGGCAACCGGCCGCTATCGATGCTGGACCCGGCCTATCACATCATCGAAGACCCGGCGGAGGCCGGCAGGCCCGGGGCATCGCACAGCGGCGACACGTAATCTTTGCGCAACGGAAAGGACAGCAGTGAAGCGATTCGGAGCCGTACTGGCATCCCTATTGAGTGTCGCGTTCACCGCCAATGGCTACCGGCCGTTGTCCAAGGGTGGATACGGCTCGGTGTTCGCATTCGCCTATGGCGTGTTCGCTTCGGAACTTCCACTCCAAGCCCTCGGCGTCCAGGTCACCGCGCTGGCGGCGCTGTCGCGCCGGCTGCCGCCACGGCTCCGCCGATTTAGTTGGCTGCTGACGGCGGTGTCCGGATTGGGGCTGCTCGGCCTGCGTCAACTCGGGCACCGGGCCAACGAACCGCTGACGGCCGCGCTGGATGCCGGCTTGGGTCCGGACCGCCGCACGGAATCGGGCGACCTGTGGAAGCGGCCCGCGCCCGACGGCGCGACCGCGAAGAAACCGGGCGCGGCACGCATGCTGCGGGTTTACCGCGACTACGCGCACGACGGCGACATCAGTTATGGAGAGTTCGGGTCGAGGAACCATCTCGACATCTGGCGGCGGCCCGACCTCGATCGCAACGGCCGGGCGCCGGTGTTGCTGCAGATTCCCGGCGGTGCCTGGATGACGGGAAACAAACGCGGACAGGCGCATCCGTTGATGAGCCATCTGGCCGAGCTGGGCTGGATCTGCGTCGCGATTAACTACCGGCTCAGCCCGCGGTCCACCTGGCCCGATCACATCGTCGACGTCAAACGTGCGATCGCCTGGACGAAGGAACACATCGCCGAGTACGGCGGTGATCCGGACTGGATCGCGATCACCGGCGGCTCGGCCGGCGGTCATCTGACTTCGCTGGCGGCACTGACCCCCAACGATCCACGGTTTCAGCCCGGCTTCGAGGACGCCGACACCCGGGTGGATGTGGCGGTGCCGTTCTACGGCGTCTACGACTTCACCGCAACCGGCAGCGCGATACAGCCGCTGATGGCACCGATGGTGGCCAAGAACGTCTTCAAGCTGAGTCGCGGTGACATCGCCGAGCCGTTTCGTCAGGCCTCGCCGATCAGCCACGTGCATCCAGACGCTCCACCGTTTTTCGTGCTGCACGGCACCAACGACTCGTTGGTTCCGGTCGAACAGGCCCGCAGCTTCACGGCCCGACTTCGCGAGGTCAGCCGCCAGCCCGTGGTCTATGCCGAGTTGCCGTGGGCGCAGCACGCTTTCGATATCTTCGGCTCTGCCCGCGCGGCACACGCCGCGGTCGCGGTCGAGCAGTTCCTCGCCGAAATGTATGTGCGCCGCGACCGGCAAGTGTCAACAGCGTCCGCTTAAAGACTTCGCATGCCGGCGAACATCAGGAGACACCCGGCGGCGGCCAGCAGGCTGGCGACCTCGACGCGCCGGCGCGACCGGATCCAGATTTGCAGCGCGACCATCCAGGCACGCGTCTGCTGGGGCGCCAGCACGTAGGCCAGGAGCGGGATCTCCACGAGCGCGAACGCCACGACGTGAAACATCAGTAACGCGCCGAACTGTGTCATGGCGGCAGTGCCGGAGGCCACGATGGCGGCCAGCGCCGCCAGATAGTCCACGGATGGCAGCGCGATCCCAAGACCGGCCACCCCTGCCACCCACAGCGAACGCCCGTGCAGTAGCCGCCGGGAGAACCTGCCCAAGCCGTGATGCTCGCGGAGGTCCGACTCGTCCGCGGCTCTGCGTTTGAAGCGGCCGACCTTGTCTCGGAGCGCGACCTGTGCACTCAGCACGACGGCGACAAGCAGCGCCATGCCGCCGATCAGGATTTGGAGTTTCGGCAACGTGATGTGCGACGAACTGAGCAGTCTGCGCTGAAGCCCGAACACGACGGCCAGCCCCACGGTCATGCCCATCGCGAAGCCGCCGCAGAGAAATGCGAACAGCTGCAGCATCGGCCTGGGGCGGTTCAGCATCAACACCGTCATGCCGATCCGGAACGGCTCGACGCTCATGGCGAAGGCCATTACCAGGATGGTGATCCACATATCAGGGTTGGGCGCAGGTCCGCTGATACTCCTGTGCCCAGCTCGGCGTCTCGGTGACATACGAGTTCTGCATGAGCGTTACGTTACCGTCTGGTGTGCGGACGGGCGTGTTCCGCCCCGGTGCGGCTAGGTGGTTACGCCCCAATGGAATACGCGTGACGTCAGCAGGACGATGCCCAGCGAGACCGACGCGACGACTGTGAGTCCTATCACAGCCACGACAAGCGGTCGCCATCCGGTGCGCGCGATTTGGCGGATATCGGTGTTGAGCCCGACGCCGGCGAAGGTGAGCAGAAACGCCCACTTCGACACGTTCGCCAGGTTGGCGGTTTGTCCCTTCGTCAGCCAGCCGGCGGTCGCGATCGCCGACACCGCCAGGAAGCCCAGCACGAACTTCGGAAACTTCTGCCAGATGAACGCTGCCTTGGCCTTTGCGCCCGGCGCGATTTCATCGGCCTCTCCACGCGCGGCCCAATACAGCGCGAAGCCGAGGACGACAAACCCGATCAGCGCGTTGCGGGTCGACTTGACCAGCACCGCGATCTTGCCGGCATGGTCGGAGAACAGGTAGCCGGTGGCGGTGGTCTCGGCGGTGTTGTCGACGGAAAGGCCCGCCCACAGACCGAATTCGTGGTCGGTGAGCCCGATTGCATGTCCCAACGGCGGCAACACAAACAGCGAGACCGCGCCCAATGCCAGGATTGCCGCAATGGCGTAGCTGACGTCGGAGTTGCGCGCACGGATCGCGCCCTTGGCCGCCACGATCGCCGACACCCCGCAAATAGATGTGCCGATCGCCAATAGCGAGCCCAGTTTGCCCGACAACCCGAAAGCCCGTGCAACGACGATGATGACGGTTCCCGCGATCGTCATGTCCACCAGAATCTGGACCAGGCTGACGGCGCCGAGCTTGGCGACATCGCCGAGCACAAAACGCGCTCCCAGCACCACGATCCCGACCTTGAGCCAGAACTCGTAGGTCTGCACACCCGGCCGAAATATCCGGTGCAGGCCGATGGTGTTGGTGATGAGCAGCCCAATCACGATGGCCCACAACACGTATTCGATATCGGGCACCCGCCAGTGTTCGTGCTTGGCCAAGGTGTTCCACCAGATCTGGGCGTATTTGCCCAGCAGGCCGACAGCGATCAGCAGCAGAACGCCGGGCACGTAGTCCAGCGGTTGCCTACTGGTGAAGGCCGCTTCGTCCAGTGTCTCTTCGGGCTCGATGCGAGTGGTACTCACGCGATCACCACGGAATTTTCGGAAGCGCATTGGCCACCGCCAACGCGGTGATCACACCGGCAACCAGCGTCGCCCACCAGTCCACCGTTATCGAGCCGACCCGCTCGCGCCAATCACTCACGCACGAATATTTGCGTGCCTGGCGCCGCAGACCAAGTGATTGGATCGTGGTGAATCTAGGTGACGGGCCGATATGGGCTGCGCTGGTTGAGCAACTCGATGACCTCGGCGGCGAGATCGTCGATGTTGGCGTTGGTGTTTTCGAGTACGAGGTCCGGGTTTTCGGGTGGCTCGTAGGGTGCGTCGACACCGGTCAGCCCCTTGAGCTCGCCCCTGCGGGCACGCGCGTAGAGGCCTTTGGGGTCACGCTTTTCGCATTCGGCGAGCGAGGTGGCGACGTGCACCTCGATGAACGGCAGCTTGGCGGCATCGTTGAGGGCGCGCGCGGTCTCGCGATCCGACCTGAGTGGTGACACCAGCGAGGCCAGCGCGACCACTCCCGCGTCGGCCAAAAGCCGAGTCAAATGGCCTACCCGCCTGATGTTTTCGGTTCGGTCGCCGGGGGAGAAGCCCAAGTCGTCGGACAGCCCGTGGCGTAAATTGTCACCGTCGAGCAGGTAGGCGGTCCGCCCCGATTCGACGAGCGCACGCTCCACAGCCACCGCGATCGTCGACTTGCCGGATGCGGGCAGGCCGGTAAACCAGATTGTCGCTCCCGACTGCCCGGTGGCCCGCCACCGGTGGCTACGGTCCAGCGCTGACGGATGCCAGCGGATGTCGGTGCGCGCGTGGGTACCCGGTTTGACCTCCCGCGCCTCGATGATGGTGCCGGCGCCGACGGTGTCGTTGGTGGTCTCGTCGATCAGGATGAATGCGCCACTGTCGCGATTGTCGGCGTAAGGGTCGGCGATGATGATCGAGCTCGTTCGCAGGGTCACGGTGCCGATGTCGTTGAGCGTCAGCTCAACCGGCTGATCGAGCTCATCGAGCGTCTCGGGATCCAGCCGCGAGTGCAGCTCCTGGACCGTCGTCCGCACGGTCCGGGTGGTCTGCTTGAGTGCCAGGCGGTCGCCGGCCCGCAGCGGGGTGTCGATGAACCAGCAGACGGTCGCGTCGAGTTCCCGGGCCAGCACCGGCGCAACCGCGTCCTCGGCGCCGCTGACGAAGACGTCGCCGCGACCCACGTCGATGTCATCGGCCAGTTCGATCGAAACCGACAGCGGCGCAACACCCGTCGTGCGCTCTTCGTCGAGGGTGTCCAGCACGGTCACCGTCGAGCGGGTGCCGGCGGGCAATGACACCACCGGGTCGCCGACGCTGAGCGTGCCCGCCGCGAGCCGCCCGGTGTAGCGGCGGCGCTGATCTTCGGTAAGCCGCGACACCCACTGCACCGGCAGCCGCAACCGCGACGCCTCGGCCTGTGGCGCGGCCAACTCGACGCCTTCCAGGTACTCGAGCAACGTGGGGCCGTCGTACCAGGGCGTGCGGTCGGAGCGGTGCACGACGTTGTCCCCGTGTTTGGCCGCAATCGGGATCACCGCGATGTCCACGTTGCCAAGGCGCGCCGCCAGCTGGCCCAGCTCGTCTTCTACTTTGGTGAACGCGGCCTCGTCGAAGTCGACCAAGTCGATCTTGTTGACCGTGGCGACAAAGTGCTTGATGCCCAACAACTTTGCGATCCGCGCATGCCTGCGTGTCTGGCGCAGCACTCCGGCGCGGGCATCGACCAGCAGGATCGCCACGTGTGCGTTGGACGCGCCGGTGAACATGTTGCGGGTGTAGCGCTCGTGGCCGGGGGTGTCGGCCAGGATGTAGCTGCGCGCCTCGGTGGAAAAGAACCGGTAGGCGACGTCGATCGTGATGCCCTGTTCGCGCTCGGCGCGCAGACCGTCGGACAGTGCCGCGAGGTCGGCGACGCCCTCGTCGTCAGTCACGGCTTCCAGGTGGTCCAGCGGCAGGCTGTCGGTGTCGTGCATCAACCGACCGATCAGGGTGCTCTTGCCGTCGTCCACCGAGCCCGCGGTGGTGATGCGCAGCAGCTGCCGCGTTATGCCCTTGGGGGGCAGGGTCTTTGCGGTGTCTTCCGTGGTGGTCATCAGAAGTAGCCCTCTCGCTTGCGGTCTTCCATTGCGGCGGCTGAGGTGCGGTCGTCGGCGCGCGTCTCGCCGCGCTCGGACACCGTCGCGGCCGAGATCTCGGTGATCACTCCGGCGATTTCGGTGGCGTTCGAGCGCACCGCACCGGTGATGGTCAGGTCGCCGACGGTGCGGTACCGCACCCATTCCGTTGCCGAGGTTTCGCCGTCTTGCGGACTGGCGTACTCCGACACCGCCAGCAGGATACCGTCGCGCTCGAACACCTCCCGCTCGTGGGCGAAGTAAATCGACGGTATTTCAAGGTCTTCCAGCTCGATGTAGCGCCACACGTCGATCTCGGTCCAGTTGCTCAGCGGGAAGACCCGCACCTGCTCACCCTTTTTGATCCGGCCGTTGTAAAGCGTCCACGGCTCTGGGCGCTGAGCCCGGGGATCCCACTGACCGAACTCGTCGCGAAAGCTCAGGATCCGCTCCTTGGCGCGGGCCCGCTCCTCGTCGCGGCGGGCACCGCCGAAGGCCGCGTCGAAGCCACCGGCCTCCAGCGCGTCGAGCAGCGTGCGGGTCTGCGCGCGGTTGCGCGACGCTCCTGCACCGGGATCGGGAACGCGGCCATTGTCGATGGACTCCTGCACCGACGCGACAATCAGTTTGTGCCCCTCACCGGTGACCCTGCGGTCGCGGAATTCGATCACCTCGTCAAAGTTGTGGTCGGTATCGACGTGCATCACCGGAAACGGCAGAGGCAGTGGACGAAATGCCTTCTCCGCCAGTCGAAGTAACACGATCGAGTCTTTGCCGGCCGAAAACAGCAGGACGGGTCGCTCCAGCTCGGCGACGACCTCCCGGATGATGTGCACCGCCTCGGCTTCCAGCAGCCGCAGTTCGTCGACACGCCGTTCTTCGGTGGGCGCGGTCACGGTCATGTGGGTAACCCCTCTCGTTCGGCGTCCGCCCGGTAGCGGTCCACCCACTCGTCGGAACGCTTGTCCGCTTGACGCTCGAGCACCGGCCGGGGCGCCAGCTGCGGGTCGAGCCCCAGCCCCTCGAGGACAGTGCCCACCACCTGAGTCAGATTGCGCCACAACACCGGATAGGGAACTTCCAGCGGTTTGACGTCTTCCTCGGCGAACCAGGCTTGCCAGCCCTTCTCCTGGTCGCGCAGCATCGTGACGACGTGCGCGATGGCCCCGGCGTGATAGGTGGCACGCGCGTCGCGGGCCGGCTCGGGCCTGCCCCGCCACACCCGCGTCTGCACCGCTCTCCAGAACGACACCGCCTGGGAGACCACATCGGGCCGGTGGATGTGAATGAGCAGTGGTTCCTCGCCGACGACATCTCGGATCGCGGACAGCAGGCCGGTGCCCGACCGATCGGGCAGACCGCTGGCCCGCTGCAACAGCAGCGGCGTCTGGTTCCACATCAGCTTGCCGCCCCAAACGCCGTTTGGTGTTCTGCCGACGGTGCGGATGTAGTCGCGCCAGATCTCGGCCGGCGCGAGGTCCGGCTTCCCTTCGTCCAGCGGATCGAGCAGGCTCAGAATCGAATCGTCCTCGAGGCCGGCGAACCACTCGCGCGGCTGTGGGGATTGGCTGGTGGTCGGCAGATACTGAAAGAACTCCTGAGGCTCGCCGGCCACGCCGGTCGCGCGCAGCGATTCGACGAGCAGGGTGCTGCCGCTGCGCTGGGAAGCCAGCACCAGATAGGACGACGGATTTTCTCCCACCAGCAAAGCCTAGCTGCCCGAAAATCGCTCGCAACATGGGAATTTGCATTCACGCTGAGGATAATTAGTGCGCGAATCTGAAGCCGCCGAGCCTTAAAACGGCGGCGGTTGATTGCGCTCGGCGACGTGGGCGGCGTTAAGCGCTCGTTGGGTGTCGATGCGGCGGACGCGGTCTTGCTGTCGGGTTCGCGGCGGATCGGCATCATAACGTTGCGATTGCCGAGCCACTGGTATTGGGTTGGCGCAGTGGCTGATTCGCCGGTACGCAGACACAGCGCGGGAAACAGCAGGCTCGGACGGGTGGTGTAGGTCTGCCCGGTCGGCGAGGTCCTGACAACAGTTCTGTCGGGCCGTTGTTCATCGTGCCAACCCGTCCAGAACGTCTTCAGAAGGTGATGTTTGCGAAATGCCGAAATAGCCTTCAGCCGCCGAACCCCGACGACGCACCGGATGGCGGAGAAAGCGATCCGCAAATGGTCGCGCGGCGGCACTGCGGCGGGCAATACATGACCAGGTCTGGTCGCTGGACCGTGGAAAGCGTTACCTTTGTAACACGTCGCCGTCGTTCGCCGAAGTTGTCTGTGACTCTTGGCAAATTGGAGGCATGGTCTGGGCAGGCGCCCTATCGACGTACGCGGCTTCACCTGCGCCCATCGCGGATCCGGTGGACGCGCGGCATGGATAGGCGGACCAGCCGGTGAAAAGTTGGAATAAATGTGGAAAACCCTCGATGTTGTGCCCGCATCGCAGTAATGTTCGACCCCGCCAATTCCTCGCTGGTCAGGGGAATTCCTCGCCAGGGCATGACGTATCGATGATGGCGTGTTGGGAACACGAGTGAAGGTAGTCAATGAATAAAATCTGGCTCGTTCCGATAATGGTATCTAACGCAATTTTTATTTTCCCGTCCCCGAGGGCCAATGCCGGTTTGTGTGATTATCCAGCTGTCCTCACCGGAGCAAACGCTTTCCTTGCCAACGGGGCTTACTGTGATTGGCCTACTGAAATCAATGGATCACATATGCACTGTGAGGGCGGTGGCGTGGGTGTTGACGTTGGCGGGGCTTTTGCCGGGGGTTCCACTCTCGGCCTGGGCGGGCTGGGTGTCGGCGGTGTCAGTTGCACATGGCGGTGCCCCGACAACAGCATGGCACCGGCACCAAATCCCCCTGGCGCTTGGAAATGGTATATGGTTGCTGTTCCGAATGCGTGCAAAGATCATATGGAACCGGCTGGATTTTCGAGTGCACCCGTTCTTCCCGGTGAAGGTTTGCCAGTCCCGGCGCCACCTCCCGCAGCGGTAGGAGGACCGGTTTCACCGCCGTTAGGACCAGAGACAGAGCGTCCTTAACCCATATTGGTCACGCCATTGACGAAGTCGAATTCGCAGTCGGGCGGATCGGGTAGGGCGGCTGTTTATTGTCTGGCCCGATGGCGGGGTCGACCTGGACGCTGAGCAAGCGGCGTCTCCGCGCCGGAATTTGACCTCTGGCCTGCGCGATCCACCTCAAGCGCAACCTAGGTTCAAGAAGCTTCAGGACACTTTGCTCTACGTCCCGGCGAGAAGCTTAGTGGCACCGCGCGAATTGGTTTTCGCAATACATTCCAACAGCATCCGAGCCCCCTGATGGCCCGCCTTCGTCTCTCGGATCCACAGACAGTGCCGGAGTCGACGTCACTAATTGATCGAGTAGCCCCGGCATCGGCGTCCCAAAACCGTCTGAATCCGCGTGCGCTACGCCGGTGCCGCCCGTAAGAACCATGACACTTACCGCTGCGACCAGAAGTCCCCGAGCGCACATATGAGTTTTCATCGTCGCCCTCTCTGGCGGTCGCCGGATCACTGGATTACCAACAGGGACAAATTCTACCGGTCTGGCAACGAAGTGAGTGCGGAATCTCTGGTCCACCCCGGTAGCGCCACCGGTCCCCCCCAGGATTCCGCACCCATATCCCATAACGGTTACGAACGCACAACGACTTTGGCGGGGCGACGAGCCAATTTCGCAACGGGAATCGGGTTGTACGTACGGTATCGCACGTGTGGCGGAGAGCCGTGGTCGTTCGTCGTGCTGGGATCCTCGCGTTCTGCGTGGTCATGTCAGCCACGATGGCGCCTCCAGCGGCTGCTGATCCCGACTCTGAAACTGCCGCTGCTGGTGCGGTGGCATCGGACGCCGGGCAGGTGCCCTCGGCCGATCCGGTAACCTTCACGACCCCCGAAGGCTGGACCCTGGACCTCGGGGCGAAGGACGAGTCGCAAGTTCCCGTGGCGCCGTTGACCACTGCGGTCTCTTCTCGCGAATACCTCTCCCGCGGGACATTCGCCGCTTCGGTGGATGGTCTGGAACAGCCTCGCGGCGTCCTCGAGGTGGGTTACGAGATCGGCTGCGGAATCGACATGAGCACGTCCAACGGCGTCACCCTCGCGGGCAGCGCCGGCATCAACCCCGGCCTCGGACTGTCGGGCCTGCTCACCGGTGTGCCGGGAATTGTGCCGTTGGTTACCACGCCGATCAACGGCGTGATCACCGTGGGCCTCAAGCCCGGCATCATCGTCGTGGTGCCGGTGGTCAGGAAAGAGTTCAAGGGTCCACATCCCCGGGTCATAATCACAGGCTTCCACGTCAAAATTGACGGATGCGTGGGTCAGTCGTTCATCCGCTCCTACGCGACTCTGACTCAAGTGACCGATGAATCCGATGTAGTGCTGTCCTACGTCGGTGTCACCAAATCCGTCTGAGGGCTCGCCCGACGTGTAGGAACAACACCACCGCCGGAGCTAGATGTGACCGGGCATACCGCCCATGTCCGATGGCATCGCGACCGGTGGCGGCGCAATCGGCTCTACCGGCGGTGCTATCGGAGGCGGCGCTATCGGTTCTACCGGCGGTGGCGCTATCGGAGGTGGAGCAATTGGCGGCGGAGCGATCGGTTCTACCGGAGGCGCAGGCGGGGCGATTGGCGGCGGCGGAGCGATCGGTGGCGCGGGCGGCAGGAACGGGCTTCCCACACACGCCGCATCCGCGGGATTGGACATGCACTGCGGATCGAGTGGGCCGGTGGGAGGTCCGGGGGGTGCGGGAGGTGCGGGCGGACCCACCCAATATGGACCGCCCTGACACGCGGCGTACCCGGGATTCTGCAAGCATCGGGGGTCATCCGGACCGGTGGGCAAATCGGCGGGGAAGAGCGCAACCGGCGTACCGAGCGCGCGGGTAACGCTGGGCGTCGCGTTGGCGGGTACTCCCGCGGGCGCTATTGCAATAATTGCCACGGCCACAGCCAGTTTCGTGTACCTGCTGCAGACACCCGAACGGTTCATCTGTCCCCCTCTTGAGTGCGGCCCCCCAGCCGATATCGCGTTACCGCTCATTGGACAATCGCACCCCGGTAAGCGCAGGTCAAGACCCAACACCGGCCAACAACCGGGCTATGTCCGTTCCAACACCCGCAGCCCCAGCGAAAACAGCAGTCGCACTTCGGGATCGGCCAGTGAGGTGGACAACAGCTTCTCGATCCGCCGCACCCGGTAGCGCACCGTGTTCGGATGGACTTGCAGTGACTGTGCGGCCGCCGCGACGTCGCCGAAGCTGTCCAGGTAGACCCGAAGAGTCGCGGCCAGCGCCGGGTCCTGCGCCCGCAGGTCGCGTATGCGCGGATCGACCAACCGCTCGTCGGTGCCGACCACCGTGACGATCTCGTCAAGCAAGACGGTGGTCCGCGCTTCTGCCAGCGATGTTACTTGTCCGATCGAAATCGGGTGTCGCTCAGCACTATCGAGCACGCGATCGACCTCGCTGCGCGCCGCCGCGACGCCGGTCAGGTCGGCGACCGGCGCGGCGATGGCGGCCCGCAGTTCGACGCCGAGTTCGGTGCGCAGTGCGCTGATCGTGCCGCGGACCCACGACGTCACCGACCGGGCCGTCGAGGTCTGCGGCAGCAGTACATAGATTCGCGAGCCGTGCGATGCGACCTGAGCGTCTCGGCGAAAAGCGCTGGCGCTCAATGCCAAAACGTCGCCCAGCCTCGGGTGACGGGGCCCGGTGTCGGCTGCGTCCCAGCCGATCAGCGCGGCACCACCGTCGGCGGCCAGGCCAAGCTCGCGGGCGATCCCGGCCACGTCGGCCGGTGCCGTGGTTGCGTCCGGGTCGGTCAGCCCGAGCAGTTGTTGCACCCGTCGCGCATGCGTTGACGGCCGGGCCGCCAGCCGGAACATGATCCGGGCGGCCAGCACCGCCGCACCTCGCAACATCTCCTCGGCGTCGTCGGCCAGCGGCGCCGATCCTTGCTGCACCCAGATGGTGCCGGCGAACACCGGCGGTCGCCGCGGTCCGGCCGGCGGCTGATAAATCCCGATCGCCAGCCGCGGACGCAGGCCCAACTCCGGACGCTCGTCAACGCGTACCACCTCGCCGCTGGCTCGCAGCGCGTCGAAAATGCCCCATTGTCCGATCCACTCCAGATGCTCGGGCGGCCCGGCCCGGCCCAGGATGGAAAGTCGGCGCAGCTCGTCGGCTTCGTCGTTGGAGGCCGAGTAGGCGAGCACGTGCGACTGAGCGTTTTCGATGCTGACCATGCCGTGAATGCGGTCGGCCAGCGACTGCGCCAAGCCGAACAGATCGGTGCCGGAGTCTTCCGTCGGGTCGGCGCGATCCCCGTGGTGCTCCAAGACGTGGTTGACCAATTGGTAGAGCCGCTCCCAGCGGGCCTGTGGCTCCACGGCCACCACCGCCGACCCGATCGCGACCGCCCTGGTCACCAGCTCGTTCGACGGCTCCTTGGCGAAGATCGCCACCGGGGCACGCTCGCGTGCCTGCTTGTCGATCCACTGCAGCGCCTCGTCGTCGCTGACGCCCAGCAGGAAGAAGACATCGGCGGAGCCCGCTGCCGCCGCCAGGCCCAGGCGGACGTCGTCGGAATCGATCAACGCTGCCGACCCCACCGGCAGGTCCAGGCCGCGCGGGGCGTCCACCAGGCTGACCAGCGTCGCATCCAGCGCGAGGAGCAGCTGGCCCAATCCAACCCCCGGCACCCGCATATTGTCGGATCTTACTATGACACCCGCTTCATCTTGTCCGATCAGCTAACAGAATGAGGGGCCGCGCCGAGGATCCTGGCACCATGGACGCGATCACCCAGGTGCCAATGCCGGTCAACGAGCCGATTCACGACTATGCGCCGCACTCGCCGGAACGTGCCCGGCTGCGTGCCGAACTGACCTCGCTGGCCGACCATCCGATCGACCTCCCGCATGTCATCGGCGGTAAACACCGAATGGGCGACGGTGAGCGCATCGATGTCGTCCAGCCGCACCGGCACGCCGCCACGCTGGGCACGTTGACCAACGCCGGGCACGCCGACGCGGCTTCGGCCATCGAGGCCGCGATGGCCGCGAAGAGCGAGTGGGCGGCCCTGCCGTTCGACGAGCGCGCCGCGGTATTCCTGCGGGCCGCCGACCTGCTCGCGGGTCCGTGGCGGGAGAAGATCGCCGCCGCGACGATGCTCGGCCAATCCAAGTCCGCCTACCAGGCCGAGATCGATTCCCCGTGCGAGCAGATCGACTTCTGGCGGTTCAACGTGGCCTTCGCCCGTCAGATCCTGGCGCAACAGCCGGTCAGCGGACCGGGGGAGTGGAACCGCAGCGAGTACCGTCCGCTGGACGGCTTTGTGTACGCGATCACGCCGTTCAACTTCACCTCGATTGCGGGCAACCTGCCGACGGCGCCCGCGCTGATGGGCAACACCGTGGTGTGGAAGCCGTCGGTCACCCAGACGCTGTCGGCGTATCTGACCATGCAGCTGCTCGAGGCGGCCGGATTGCCGCCCGGGGTGATCAACCTGGTCACCGGCGACGGCCTGGCGGTTTCCGATGTGGCACTGGCAGATCCGCGGCTGGCCGGCATTCACTTCACTGGATCGACGGCCACCTTCCAGCACCTGTGGCAGCAGGTGGGCACCAATATCAGCCGCTACCACAGCTATCCGCGGCTGGTCGGCGAGACCGGCGGCAAAGACTTCGTGGTCGCGCACGCCTCGGCACGCCCGGATGTGCTGTGCACGGCGCTGATTCGCGGGGCGTTCGACTACCAGGGCCAGAAATGCTCGGCGGCATCGAGGGCATTTATCCCGCATTCGGTGTGGCAGCACATGGGTGACGACTTCCTGGGCGCGACGGCCGAACTGAGCTACGGCGATATCACCGATCTGAGGAACTACGGCGGCGCACTGATCGACCGGCGGGCCTTCGCCAAGAACGTCAACGCCATCGAGCGGGCGAAGGGCGCGGCGGCTGTCACGATCGCGGTCGGGGGCGAATACGACGACAGTGTCGGCTATTTCGTCCGTCCGACCGTCCTGCTGTCCGACGACCCGACCGACGAAGCATTCTCGACCGAGTACTTCGGCCCGCTGCTGTCGGTGCACGTCTACCCCGACGATCAATACGAACGAATCCTCGACGTCAT
Source organism: Mycobacterium sp. Dal123C01 (assembly GCF_052566995.1). Taxonomy (NCBI): domain Bacteria; kingdom Bacillati; phylum Actinomycetota; class Actinomycetes; order Mycobacteriales; family Mycobacteriaceae; genus Mycobacterium; species Mycobacterium sp. Dal123C01. Next base: position 2,640,456 of record NZ_CP199580.1, read on the forward strand.
CGACTCCGGGTCGCGCTACGCGCTGACCGGCGCCGTCATCGCCGACGACCGCCAGGCCGTGCTCACCGCGCAGGACCGGTTGCGGTTCGCGGCCGGCAACTTCTACGTCAACGACAAGCCGACCGGGGCCGTCGTCGGGCGCCAGCCGTTCGGGGGTTCGCGGGGCTCGGGCACCAACGACAAGGCCGGCTCGGTGCTGAATCTGTTGCGCTGGACGTCGGCGCGCACCATCAAGGAGACGTTCGTCCCGGCTACCCAGCACACCTACCCGCACATGGGATCCGACTGATGGCCGGCGTATTCGCCAACACCCTTCGGCCGGCCATCATGGCCGCCAGCCGGCGGGAAGGGTTGCGCCGCGCTGCCGAGGGGCTGCCGGTCACCCGTCGGGTGGTGCACCGATTTGTTCCCGGCGAGACGATCGACTCTGCGCTGAATAGTGTTGCTGCGCTGCGTGAATCGACCCGACTGGTCAGCATCGACTATTTGGGCGAGGACGTCTGTAATGCCGGCGACGCCGACGCGGCCGTGCGGACCTACCTGGACCTGATCGAGAAGTTGGGCCGCCTCGGCGATCCCGCGGGCAACGCTATCCGGCCGCTGGAGGTCTCGGTCAAGTTGTCGGCGCTGGGGCAGTCGCTGGAGCGCGACGGATGCAAGATCGCCCGGGAGAACGCCTGGTCGATCTGCGATGCCGCGCAACGGGCCGGTGTGTGGGTGACGGTGGACGCCGAGAACCACACCACGACCGATTCGACGCTGTCCATCGTCCGTGACCTGCGGGTCGAATTCGGTTGGCTGGGCACGGTTTTGCAAGCCTATCTGCGGCGCACGCTGGGCGATTGCGAAGAATTCGCAGCTTCTGGTGCGCGGATCCGGCTCTGTAAGGGTGCCTACGACGAGCCGGCATCGGTGGCCTACCGAGGTCCAGACGAGGTCACCGATTCCTATCTGGCCTGCCTGCGGGTGCTGATGGCGGGGTCGGGGTATCCGATGGTGGCCTCGCACGACCCGGCGATCATCGATGCCGTCCCCGATATGGTGCGCGAATCAGGCCGTAGGGCCGGAGATTTCGAGTACCAGATGCTATACGGCATCCGCGACGATGAACAGCGGCGACTGGCCGACGCCGGTAACCAGGTGCGGGTGTACGTGCCGTTCGGCACGCAGTGGTACGGATACTTCATGCGCAGGCTCGCCGAACGCCCCGCCAACCTGACCTTCTTCCTGCGGGCGCTGGCGCAGCGCGGTCATTGAGCGTGCGTTGGCGGCGTCGAGTGTGCATTCACGGCGTCGGGTGTGCGCCCATGGTGGGAAAATCGGCCGAATCCCACCCTAGCGGCACACTGAAAGCCGCCAGCGCACACTGAAAGCCGCCAGCGCACAATGAAAGCCGCTGACTACGCGCGGCGGGGCCGCGGCCGATCGCTGGCGAATCCGCGCACCACATGGGCGCTGACGAACTCGGTGACGACGTCGGCATTGTCCATATCCCGGATCGGTGATGGTGTGCTGAACAACGAGAACAGGATGCGCGCGAACCATTCCCCGGCGGCTTCGATGTCGAGATCTTTGCGGACCTCACCGGTCAGCTTGGCCGCGGACAGATAGGGCGCGAGGAACTCCACACTTTCCCGCAGCAACACGGCCGCGTCCTTGGTGAGCAGCAGACTGACGGCGTCTTCGTCAAAGTACTTCTCCGAGGAGATGACCCGGCGCGCCTGAGTCACGAACACCGCGGCCGAACACAGCTTGTCCTCGAGGGTGCTGCCCCGGTCCATCGCTTTCGCCATCTCGCGATAGAACTGCTGCGAGGCGTGCTCGGCGCATGCTTCGAGAATGGCGGCCTTGTCACTGAAGTATTCGTAGATGGTGCTGCGAGATACCCCGGCCCGCTTGGCGATATCGACGATCGTTGCTTTCTGCAAGCCCTGCTTGCCGAAACACGCGAACGCGGACTCCACGATGAGTTCGCGGGTATCTGTTGCCTGGGGCAACGCAGAAGCCTGGGTCATGGCCCTCCCCTCTAGGACGCGCTTACCCGGCCGGCGCCAGAATCAGGCCACTGGTGGGCACTCCGGTGCCCGAGGTGACCAACAGGTGCTCGACGTTGTCGACCTGGTTGTACGAGGTTCCGCGGATCTGGCGCACGCCCTCGGTGATGCCGTTCATCCCGTGGATGTAGGCCTCGCCGAGCAGCCCGCCGTTGGTGTTGATCGGGAATTCCCCACCCAGCGACAGTCGTTCGACGGTGGCGAAGTCCTTGGCTTCGCCGCGCCCGCAGAACCCGAGTTCTTCGAGCTGGGTGAACACGAAGGGCGTGAAATGGTCGTAGATAAAGGCGGTTTGGATGTCTTGGGGCTTGAGGCCCGAGTCCCGCCACAGCCGGTCGGCGACCACACCCATCTCCGGGAGCCCGGTGATGTCGTTGCGGTAGTAGCTGGTCATCATTTCACCATTGGCGGCCGCACCCTGCGCGGCGGCGGCGATGATCGCCGGCGGTTGCTTCAGGTCGCGGGCGCGTTCGGCGCTGGTCACCACCAGCGCGACACCGCCGTCGCTTTCCTGACAGCAATCCAGCAGTCGCAGTACGGGTTCGACGATCCAGCGCGAATTCTGGTGGTCTTCCAGGGTGATCGGGCGCTGATAGAACCAGGCGTCGGGGTTGGTGGCCGCGTGGGTGCGGTCGACGACGGCGATCCGGCCGAAGTCCTCGTTGGTCACACCGTAGGTCGACATGTAGCGCTGGGCGTGCATCGCGACCCACGCTGCGGGAGTGAGCAATCCGAAGGGCGCGTAGTGCGCCATGAACAGCGGGGTCTCGGCCATGCTGCGCCCGCTTCCGCCGAACCGGAACCCGGAGCGTTCGTTGAAGGCGCGCCAGCACACCACCACATCGGCGACGCCCGTCGCGACCGCCATCGCCGCATGCACCACCGTGCCGGCCGCCGCGCCACCGCCGTGATGCACCCGGGAAAAGAAGCTCAGGTCGCCGATGCCCACATTTCGGGCGATGTCGATCTCGTCACTGGAGTCCATCGTGAAGGTGACCATGCCGTCGACGTCGCCGGGCGCCAGGCCGGCGTCGTCGAGCGCGGCGCTGACCGCCTCGCACGCCAATTGCAGTTCGCTGCGCCCGGATTCCTTGGAGAACTCGGTCTGGCCGATCCCAACGATGGCGCAGTTGCCGGGCAGCGAGCTACTCATGCGCCGGCCCCGTCGAGCAGGCTGAGGATCGCGGTGCCAAAGACATGATCGCCAAGGCTGTTGGAGCCCCTGAAGCTAACCTCGACGAAGTTCTCCCCGGCCGTCCCTTCGGTCTTGGCCGTCACGCTGCCGGTGAAGCGCAGCGGGTCATCGGGGAAGCACGGGACGCCGAGGCGAATCGACAGGTTCTTGACCATCGCTTCGGGGCCCGCCCAGTCGGTGAGGAAACGAACGCAATACCCGTTGGTCGTCAGGATGTTCATGAACAGGTTGGGCGAGCCCTGCTTCTTGGCGTAGTCGACATCGTGGTGCACCGGCATGAAGTCCCGTGAGGCGATCGCGCCGGCGACGATCATCGTTGTGGTGATCGGGATGTCGAGCGGGCTGACCTCGTCGCCGACGTTGATGTCGGCCCACTTCAAGGTGGTGGTGCGGTGTGCGGTCGTCGTCATCGGTTTCCTTCTCCATAGGTGCTGCCGATACCGGCCAGCTGCGCGGTGGCCGAACCAAGAGTGAGCTCGTTGTGCTTGGCCCAGAGGAAATAGCGGTGCAGGGGATAGGTGATGTCGATCCCGATGCCGCCGTGCACATGCTGAGTGGTGGCGGCCACGCGAGCACCGGCTTCGGCGGCCCAGAACTTCGCGATGCGCGCTGCCCGGTGTGCCTCTGTCAAGGGGCGTCCGTTCGCGATCAGCCAGGCCGCGTGCCAGGTGGTCCATCGGATCGCTTCGACATCGATGAAGGCGTCGGCAAGCCGCTGCTGCACCGCCTGAAAGCTGCCGATTGGACGACCGAATTGCTCACGCCCGGTGGTGTATTCCGCGGCGATCTTCAAGGCCCGGTCCACCACGCCCAGCTGGATCGCGCACAGCCCGACTAGCGCCCGGGTGTAGAGCGCGGAGATCGGGCCGTCGAGCCGGTCTTGCGCGGAAACGACTGCACCATCGAGGAATACGTCGGCGTGCGGCTGGTGGTCGGTGGTTGGTACCGGCCGGATCTCCACGCCGTGGGCATCACAGGGCAGCAGGAACAGGCTCACATCACCGTCGCCGGTGGTGGCGGGCACCACCACGGTGTCGGCGAGCTGGGCGGCCGGCACCAGCTCTTTGGCCCCGTCCAGCCGCCAGTTCGGCCCGTCGCGAAGGGCTTTGGTGGAGGGGTTCAGCGGGTCGGAGCGGCCAGGTTCCTGCAGTCCGGCGCTCAGGATGCGGGATCCGGCGATGACGCCGGGGAGGAACCGTTGCTGAAGCTCGCGACTTCCGTGCCGCGCGATCGGGTCTGCGCCCAGCACCAAGGTCGCGTAGGCCGGCACCGGAGCCACACTGAACCCCACCTCGGCCAGCAGCACCGCGAGTTCCACGAAGCCACCGCCATTCCCGCCCACCGATTCCGGCGATCCGGTGCCCAGCAGGTCGGCGGCCGCGAGCTCTTTCCAGAGCGCGGCGTCGTAGCCGGTCTCGCCGGCTTCGAGTTCGGTGAGTCGCTCGGGGGTGGCGCGGCGTTCCAGGAGTTCGCGCGCCAGCTTGCGGATGGTCTCTTGTTCTTCGGTGAAGGTGAAGTCCATGATTACCTAGGTGCCGGGCCGGAACTGGTGCAGCACAAGGTCGTTATCGAAAGTCTGGTAGAAGACCTCGACCGGCATCCCGACCGTGACGTCCGCCGGGTCGATCTCGCACAGGTTCGACACCAGCCGCACCCCTTCGGCGAGCTCCACCAGCACAACGACGTAGGGGTACTCGAAGAACGGAAACTTGGGTTCGTGCGGCATCACGTAGCTGTAAACGGTGCCGCGGCCCGAGGATTCGATGGCCTCCCAGTCCAGGGAACGGCAGTTGGGGCACATCGGCCGCGGCGGATTGCGCAGCGTCCCACATCCGTTGCAGCGCTGGATCAGCAGCTTGTGCTCGCGCAGCCCGTTCCAGAAGAACTCGGTGTCCGGACTGATCGCCGGTGCCAGTCGGCTGGTCATGAGTTCTCCGGCCTGAAGCGCAGCACCCGGAATCGCTGGCGGCCCAGCACTTCGCCGTTCTGGTCGGTGTAGGTGATCACCCAGGTCAGGAAGAAGCCGGATCCCTTCGCCGTCTTCTTCTCCTCGGAGACTTCCTCGAACACCGAGGTCGAGCTGATCACGTCGCCAAGGCGGGGATAGCGTTCGATCTCGAACTCCGAGTTGGTCGCCACCGTGCTGCTGTATCCGGCTTCGTCGAGGAATGCCGTGGGGTTGTCCTTGATCTCCATCGGCGCGCCGCCGCGCTCGCCAATCCCCTCCAACTTCGGCGACGGCATCGTCCAGGTTTGCAGCATGACCGGCGGGGACACGATGCCGCCGAACCGCGACGCGCCCGCGAACTCCGGATCGAGGTAGACCGGGTTCATGTCGTCGAGCGCGTAGGCCCAATGCCGGATCATCGGTTGGTTCACCGGATCCGGTGCAATGGTTGGTTTTCCGCTGCCCCCGGTGGGCTGGTCGACCAGGCCGCGCAGCTTGGCGCGGAACTCGGTATCTTGGTCGGTCACGTGCTGGATCCTCCTGACTTGTCTTGACCATCGTTTGGAGCCCGAAGGTCACGAGGTGCTCGCGGCATGCCCAATCCGGCCATGGCGATGATGTCACGCTGAATTTCGTTGGCGCCGCCGCCGAACGTGTTGATGACCGCAAACCGGTACGCCGATTCCAGGGCCCCGCGCAGTGGTGCGTCGATGCCCTTGCGTAATCCGTTGTGGCCGAGCACTTCCAGCAGTTGACGGGCGACCTGCTGGGTGAGTTCGGTGCCGAACACCTTCGCGGCCGAGGCTTCCCCCATATTGAGCACGCCCTTCACCATCGCCGCGTTGATCCGCATATTGACCAGTTTGTAGGCGGCGACCTGAGCTTCGACCCGGGCGAGTGTCAGCTGGACCCACGGCTGGTCGATGACGCGCCCCTCGTCGAGCTCGGTGGTGCGGGCCCAGTCCAACGTCTTCTCGAACAGCGGCTCGAGCGCAGCGAGATTGCCCAGGGCCGCGCGCTCGAAGTTCAACTGGGTGGTGATCAGCTGCCAGCCCTGGTTTTCCCCGCCCACCACCGCGCTCGCCGGCACTCGCACATCGTCATAGAACGTGTAGAAGGTCGAGATGCCCGGCATGGTGTGCAACGGTTGCCAGGAGAAGCCCGGCGACGAGGTCGGCACGATGAGGATGGAAATCCCCCTGTGCTTCTTCACGTTTGGATCGGTGCGTGCGGCGAGCCAGATGTAGTCGGCGTACGCGGCGCCGCTGGTGAACATCTTCTGCCCGTTGATCACGTAGTCGTCGCCGTCGCGCACCGCGGTCGTGCGCAGTGATGCCAAATCGCTTCCGGCCCCGGGCTCGGAATAGCCGATCGCGAACTCGATGCTGCCGTCGAGAATTGCCGGCAGAAACCTCTGCTTCTGTTCCTCGGTACCGCACTGCATGAGTGTCGGTCCGACCGTGTTGAGCGTCACCAGCGGGATCGGAGCGTTGACCCGGTGCGCCTCCTCGGAGAAGATGAATTGCTCCATCGCCGAGAAGCCGTGTCCGCCATACTCTTTGGGCCAGCCGACGCCGAGCAGGTCGGCGGCGGCTAGGGCGCGTACGCATTCCCGAACCTCCGGGCCGCCCTCGACGCGGTCGTTGATCGCATCGAGGCGCTCTTGTGTCATCACCTGTTCCAGCGTGTTGCGGATTTCGGCGCGCAGCTGCTCCTGCTCTTGGGTGTACTCGAGTCGCATTGTTCAGCTACCCGCCCCGAGTCGCACCGGCATGCGTTTCACCCCGGGCACCATGGTGGCCCGCATTCGGTTCACCTCGCCCACCAGCTCGATCGAGGGGAAGCGCCGCAGCAGTTCGTCGAACATGACCGTCGCCTCCAGGCGCGCCAGTTGCGCACCGATACAGGAATGTTCACCGCAACCGAACGCGATGTGCGGGTTCGGATGCCTGGTCACTTTGAATTCTTCTGAGTCGGAGCCGAATACGTCTTCATCCCGGTTGGCCGAGCCGTACAGCATCACGACCACCTCACCCTCCTTGATCCGCTGACCACGAATCACGACGTCGGTCGTGGCGGTGCGTGCCATATGGACCACCGGGCTATTCCACCGCAACATCTCTTCGACGGCAGCCGGGATCAACGCCGGGTCCTCGACCAGCAGGCGGCGTTGGTCGGGATGTGTGATCAGCGCGAGCGTGCCCAGCGCGATCAGATTGCGGGTGGTTTCATTTCCGGCGACCAGCAGCAGGAACGAGAAGTTGAGCAGGTCTTCGTCGGTGAGCCGTTGCTCGTCGATCTCGGCTTCGGCCAAGATCGACAGCAGGTCGTTGCGCGGCTCGGCCCGGCGGGCACCGATCAGTTTCTGGAAGTACTCGTAGAGCTGTCCCATCGCCACGAGGGAGTCGAGCTCGATCTCGGGGTCCGCGTTCCCGGTGGCCGCGTCCGACCAGGCCCGGAATTGCTCCCAGTCGTCGGGCGGGGCGCCGATCAGTTCGGCGATCATCCGGGTGGGCAGCGGCGCGGCGATCTCTTCGGCGAACTCGTGCACGGAGCCGGGTTCGATGCCGTCGAGGATCCCGCACACGATTTCGCGGATCTTCGTTTCGAGCATCGCCACCTGCCGCTTGGTGAAGCCCGAGTTGATCAGCTTGCGCAGCTGCCGGTGCCGGGGCGGGTCGGTGAAGATGAGGTTGCCCTCCTGCACCGGGTTTGGCGTCGCCGGATCGGGGATGGTGATGCCCTTCGTCGACGAGAACAGGGCCGGGTTGGTCGACACGAAGCGGACGTCTTCGTACTTCAGCAGCGCCCAGAAGTTGGTGACGTCGTTCCAGCAGACCGGCCGTGTCGCGCGCAACTCCCGGTATGCCGGGTAGGGATCGCCCGCATAAAAGTCGGGGGAGTGCAGGGGAAAAATAGTCTGCACAGCCAAGCCTCCCTAGAGATGAAGCAGGATCGACATCCGCCACCGATCCGACATTTTGTCGCAATGTGTCCTGCGAGGTTGTGTCTACTCTGGGCGGCCCAACCCTGTCAATACGCGCGCAACGCGCTGCAATGGCCCGGAATTCACGTGATTGGTGATTGACGGCATAGGTGCATGGGTGTACACCGGGTGTTTAGATGACCGACTTCGCGTGAGGATGCAGATGACCGAGCTACAAACTCCGGGAACTCTTGTCGACACCTACCAGCTCTACATCGACGGCAATTGGGTCGAGCCGGGCGACGGTCGCTACGACGACATCTCGCCGGCCAGTGAGCAGACCATCGCGACCGCACCCGACGCGAGCGTCGCCCAGGTCGGTGACGCGATCACCGCCGCGCGCCGTGCTTTCGACAGCGGACCGTGGGGCACGATGAGCGCCGAGCAGCGCGCCGGGTGTCTGAACCAGCTGGGTGACGCGCTGATGAAGCACGCTGACGATTTCTTCGCACTGTCCCAGCTGGAGTGGGGCTGCATCGCGAATGAGCGCATGATGCAGATCGACGGCGCCGGGTTCATGTCGATGCACGCCGCGCAGCTCACCACCCAACTGACCGAGCAAGAGGTTAGCGGGATGGGCGCTGGAAATACGTTGCTGCGCCATGAGCCGCTGGGTGTCGTGTCGGTATTGACGCCATGGAACTTTCCGCACTGTCTCAACGTCATGAAACTGAATCACGCCTTGGCCGCGGGCAATACCGTCGTGCTCAAGCCCTCCCCGTTGACACCGCTGGCCGGTCTGGCGCTGGCGCGACTCATCGACGAGCACACCGACATCCCGCCCGGGGTGGTCAATGTCGTCACACCCTCGGGAGTCGAGGCAGCGAAGCTGCTCACCACCGACCCGCGGATCGACATGGTGAGCTTCACCGGCAGCTCGGTTGTCGGTCGTCAGGTCATGTCCGCCGCGGGCGACACGATGAAGCGAATCTTGCTGGAATTGGGCGGCAAGTCGGCGAGCATCGTCCTCGACGGCACCGAGGTCACCGACGAAATGCTGCAGCAGATGCTGTTCCAGTCCTGTTCGATGCACGCCGGACAGGCGTGCATCCTGCACAGCCGGCTGCTGCTTCCCGATTCGCTGCACGACGACGTCGTGGAGCGGCTCGCGGCATTGGCCAGTGAGGTCAAGGTCGGCGATCCCGCCGATCCCGACGTACAGATGGGTCCGCTGATCAGCGCGGCGCAGCGGGAGCGGGTGGAAGCTCACGTCGCGGGCGCACTGAGCGACGGGGCGAGGCTGGTGACCGGTGGCGGTCGCCCGGCCGGATTGGACGTCGGCTTCTACTTCGAGCCAACGATTCTCGCCGATGTCGAGCCGAATTCGACTATCGCACAAGAGGAAGTGTTCGGTCCGGTGTTGACGGTGCTGCGCTACCGCGACGACGACCACGCGGTTGCGATCGCCAACAACTCCCAGTACGGCCTGTCCGGCGCGGTGTGGGGCGGCGACGTGGACCGTGCCGTCGGCGTCGCGCGCCGCATCCGTTCCGGCCAAGTCGCCGTCAACGGCGCTAGTCCGGGTGGCGCGCCGTTCGGCGGCTTCAAACTCAGCGGGCTGGGTCGCGAGGGCGGTGGAATCGGCGGGATACATCAGTACATGGAACCGATGGCCATCGGCCTTCCCGCGTGACGGGACCCCTTGCCGGGCTCCACGTCGTCGAAATCGCCGAAGAGATCCCGGGCCCTTACGCCGCAAAGCTTCTCGCGGACCTGGGCGCCGACGTCATCAAGATCGAGTCGCCCGCCGGAGATCCGCTGCGCTGGTGGGGCCCGTTCCCGGACGGCGTGCCCGACCCGCAACGCAGCGGCCTGTTCGAGTACCTCAACGCCGGTAAGCGCTGCGCCGCTATGACGGACGCGCGCGAGCTGATCGCGCAGGCCGACGTACTCGTCGAGAATTTTCCGCCCGGCACGCTGGAAGGCTGGGGATTCGACCTCGACAGCCTGACCAAGCTCAACCCGAACCTGGTGCTGCTCCGCATATCTCACTTCGGGCAGTCCGGCCCGTGGCGGGATCGGCACGCCACATCGCTGACGCTGCAGGCCGCGTCGGGCTGGATCAGCGCGCGGGATCCGGACCGCCCTCCGGTGCAGGTGGGCGCCCGCATCGCGGAGTACGTCGCGGGTGCCTATGGCGCGTTGGGGGCGCTGACGGCGCGGCGGCTCGCGGGCCGGCGTGGCGAAGTCGTCGAAGTCGATGTGTCCGAATTGGAGTCGCTGTTGTCGACATTGCCCTATCCCATGCTGATGGCGCAGCGGATGCTAAGTCTCGGCTTGCCCACCAACGCGCGGGGGGCGCCGATGTTGGGGGTCGTGCGGGCCGCCGACGGCTGGGTGGGGATCAACTGCCTGACGGGTCAACACTGGCTCGACGTGTGCGCGATGCTCGGCCTGCCGGAGTTCGCTGAGCAGCAGATCGCGATCATGTTGGGCGGCCCCGAGCGCGCCGAGTTCTACGCTCGGGCAGAGCCATTGCTCGCTGAGCAATCCGTCGCGGAGATCGTCGAGCTGAGCCAGGCGCTGCGCATTCCGGCCGCCCCCGTCAACGACGGCGCCACGGTGCTGGACTGCCCGCAATACGCCAAGCGGGGGTTCTTCGTCGGAGGCGGTGCTGCGGGCTGGTCGTTCCAGCGCCCGGGGCACGCGTTTCGGTTCACTAAAAGCACTGTTGCACAGCCGGATCCGGCGCCCCGCCGAGGAGTCGACGAATTGCCCTTCGCGGACCTGAAAGTGCTCGACCTGAGCACGTTTTGGGCCGGAGCGTATCTGACCTGCTACCTCGGTGCGTTCGGCGCCGACATCGTCAAGATCGAGTCCATCCAACGGCCCGACGGTTTTCGCTACTCCGGAGCGTTTCCCTTCGAGGATGACGACTGGTACGAGCGCAGCCCGCTATGGCAGGCCACCAACCTCAACAAGCGAGACCTCACCCTCGACCTGACCTCGCGGCGCGGCCTGGAGATCGCCCGGCGGCTGGCCGCGCAGGCCGACGTTGTCGTGGAGAACTTCTCACCACGAGTGGTCGAGCAGTTCGGCCTGGACTATGAGTCGCTGGTAGCGCTGAAGCCCGACGTGATCATGGTCCGGATGCCCGGTTTCGGACTGCACGGCCCCTGGCGCGATTACGTCGGCTGGGCGTTGAACTTCGAGCAGACCGCGGGCATGTCGGCGGTCACCGGCTATGCCGACGGGCCGCCGTGCAATCCGCAAGGTCCGGCCGATCCCGTCGTCGGTGTGCACGCCGGTGTCGCGCTGTTGGCCGCACTCGAGCACCGGCGCCGCACCGGGGAGGGGCAACTGATCGAGGTCGCCCAGATCGAGGTCGCCGCGTGCGTGACCGCCGAACCGGTGATCGAGTATTCGATGAACGGTGTCGTCTCGCCGCGGGCAGGTAACCGCCGGCGCGGTTACCTGCAGGGGGTATATCCGACGGCTGCGGAGGGTTCCTGGGTGGCGCTGTCGGTGCCCGACGACGGGTCGATCGACCACGACGTGTTCGACGAATTGGTCGCCGCCTGGACTCGGACCCAGCAGCCGGCCGCGATCGTGGAAAGCCTTCGGGCACAGGGCATTGCGGCTGAGCAGGTGATCACCGGCGAGCAGATGTATGACCCCGATCTCATCGGGGCCCAGCTCGACGCGCGCGGATACTACGAAAAGTTCGAGCATCCGATCACCGGCTCGCACCGCTACCCCGGCTGGCCGTTGCGGATCACCCCCGGGCCGCAGCGCCACCACCGCATGGCGCCGCCCACCCTCGGCCGGCACAACGACGAGGTCCTGGGAGGCCTGGGTGTTTCCGATGACGAGCTGGCGACCCTGCGTGACCAACGGGTGATCGGGGAGCGGGTGCTGCACGCTTAGGGCTGCCGAGCCTGTGAGCCTTTGGTAAACGGCTCGTCACATGCAAGGCTGCTGGGATGGTGCCAGCGATCGATCGCCCGAAGCTCGAAGGAAATATTGCGGTCGGCGAGAACCGCCAGATCAGCTTCGCAGAGTTCGGCGCGCCGCAGGGCCGACCGGTCTTCTGGCTGCACGGCACTCCCGGCGCCCGCCGCCAGATCCCGACCGAAGCACGCGTCTACAGCGAAGACCACAACATCCGCCTGATCGGCGTCGACCGACCCGGCATCGGCTCGTCGACACCGCATCGGTACCCGTGCATCTTGTCGTTCGCCGATGACCTGCGCACCATCGCGGACACGCTCGGCGTCGACAAGATGGCCGTCATCGGCCTGTCCGGTGGTGGCCCGTACGCGCTGGGCTGCGCGGCGGCAATGCCCGACCGCGTGGTGGTCGCCGGCATCCTGGGCGGCGTGGCGCCCACGCGCGGCCCCGAGGCGATCAGCGGGGGCGCGATGAACCTCGGGGTGCGGATTGCGCCACTGCTGAAGCTCGGGGGTGCTCCCCTGCGAGTGGGCGCGAGCATGCTGGTCCAGTCCATCCGGCCCGTCGCGTCTCCCGCGCTGTACGCGTACGCCGCGGTCTCGCCCCAAGCCGACCGTCACCTGCTGACCCGTCCCGAGTTCAAGGCGATGTTCCTCGACGACCTGCTCAACGGCAGTCGTAAGCAGCTGGACGCCCCGTTCAACGACGTCATCCTGTTCGCCCGGGACTGGGGATTCCGGCTCGACGAGGTCAAAGTCCCGGTTCGCTGGTGGCACGGCGACCACGACCACATCATCCCGTTCTCGCACGGGCAGCACATGGTTTCCCTGCTGCCCGACGCGGAGCTGTTCCGATTGCCCGAGGAAAGTCATCTGGCCGGGCTGGGCCGCGGCGAGGAGATCCTGTCCACGCTGATGAAGCTCTGGGACGAGCAGGCCTGATGCAGGGTCGCCGAGTTAGCTGAGCTTCGGCTCCGGGAGGCGGGCGCGGCGTGTCAGGGCCGACAGCGAGGCACGGTGACCCGAGCCGGTCGGTCGCTACCGTTGGGGCTATGGAGACCGCGGAGAGCCGAAGCACCCTCGGCGATCGGTTGCGGAAGGCGCGGATGGAGTCGTTCGTCGGCAGAGATGCCGAAAGGGCACTATTTCGTTCCGCGCTGGAGCACGACGAATACGGCTTCTCCGTGCTCTATATCCACGGTCCTGGTGGGGTGGGGAAAACGACGTTGTTGCGGGTTCTCGCCGACGACGCCCGCGCGACGGGCAGGTCCGTGGTCGAGGTGGACTTGCGGGTGACCGGCGCAACCCCAGCCGCATTCGAAGCCGCCTGCGGTGACGCACTGACAACAGACGGTGTGGTGCTGGTGGTCGACACCTTCGAACAGAGCCAGGCGCTGGAGACCTGGCTGCGCATCCGTTTCCTGCCGCGGCTGCCCATTGACGCACTCGTTGTCATCGCTGGGCGGGTGCCGCCGGACCCGGGCTGGAGCACCGAGCCCGGCTGGAACGACACCCTGCGGATCATCACCCTGCCCGACCTGAACACCGCGGACGCGCGCTCGTTGCTGGCGGCGCGGGGAGTGCCCGAGGAGCTGTACGAGCAACTGCTCACCTTCGCCGGCGGTCAGCCGCTGGCGCTGACCCTGGCAGCGGATCTGGCGGCCCGCGGGCCATCCGCGCCCAACGACTGGATACCTGACCAGGAAGTGATAAAGACGCTGCTGCACAGGCTGGTTGGCGACGTTCCCACACCAGCGCATCGTCGGGTTCTCGAGGTATCTGCCCACGTTGAGGTCACCACCGAGGAACTGCTGCGCAGCGCGATCGGGGACGGCGCCGCGGAGCTCTTCGAATGGCTACGCGGGCTGCCGTTCATCGAGTCCGGCCCGCATGGTGTGTACCCGCACGACGTCGTCCGCGAGGCGCTGACCCAGGATCTACGCTGGCGCGACCCGGAAGGCTACGGGTCGCTGCACCGCAAAATTCACGATCATCTGCTCGACCGCGTCCGCGGCGCTGCCGGCCCGGACGTGATCGAGACGACCCGCTCGCTGCTCTTCCTGTATCGCACTGCCAGCGCGGTTGCCGACTATGTCACCTGGACCGGCCGTGGCGAGGTCTACGAGGACAACTATCTGCCCGAGGACCGGGCGGCGGTGCTGCGGCTGACCTCCGAATACGACGGGGCCGAATCGGCACGAATTGCCGCCTTCTGGCTCGACCGCCAACCGGATGCCTTCCACCTGATACGCCTGGCCGAGACCGGCGAGGTGATCGCCTACTCCGCGTGGCTGCGGCTGCACAGTCCTCCCGAACCGGAAGAGATCGCCGCCGACCCGGTCGCCGCGGCCATATGGCGCCATTGCGACGCCCGTGGCCCCGTCCGCCCCGGCGATCACCTCGCCGTCTCGTGCTTGATCGTCGCCAAAACCTACGGAGACGTATCGCCGGCCGGCGACCTCATGTTCACGCGGGTGGTCGCTGAGTGGGTGCGCGCCGAACGGATGGCGTGGTCGTTTCTGGTCCGCCGGATAATCAAGCGCTGGGACACCCAGTCGAAGTCGGTGGAGCACCTGCCGATCCGCGAGCGTGTGGCGATCGACGGCAGAGAGCTGGTGGTGTACGCCCACGACTGGCGCACGGACCCGTTGCAGATGTGGCTGTCCCGTCATGACACCGAGGCCGTGTCCGGACGGCGGCCTGCCGCGGCGCCCGAGTCGTACCGCACTGTCCTCTCTCGCCCGCAGTTCGACGCCGCCGTGCGCGAGGCGCTGCGACACATCAGCCGTGACGCCGACCTCGACGCAAACCCGTTGTGCGGCACTCGATTGGCGGATCAGGGGCACGAACTGCGGACATTGCTGACTCGGGCTGTCCAGGCGCTCGCGGACGATCCCCGTGCAACTAAGCAATACCGCGCCGTGCACACGACCTTTTTCCTTCGAGTGCCCACGCAGGAGGCCGCGGCCGAACGGCTTGGTCTGCCCTTCAGCACCTACCGCCGGCACCTCACCGGCGGAATCGAGCGGATCTGCGAATCCCTGTGGGACCGCGAATAAGCACGTACGCGGGCTGATCCGAGAAGGCCACCGCGGGGGCCCGGTGAGCAGTACGGGCCCAACTTGGGCAATCGGTGAGCACTTAATGGCCTAGGAACTGAGCAACGGGCCGCCGCATGATCGTGGCGGCCACCCTCTGTTGCCCGATAACGCCTCAGAAGTGGTCAGCTGATTGGCGATTGGAGAGAAACATGAGCAGCAAGAACGTAATTGAGAACAGTGTGTCGAGCACGGGGGTGTTGGACACCGAGTTGACTCGGCGTGCGTTACGAGTGGTACTCGACAAAACCACCGAGATGGCCGATGACGTGCTGCGGGTACCCCTGCATTACTACCGGGATCCCAAGATCACCGAGATCGAGGAGTCGCAGATCCTCCGGCGCACCCCACTGGCCATCGCCTCCAGTGCGCAGGTAGCCGCACCGAACGATTACGTCGTGCGCTCGGTGCTGGGTGACTCGTTGCTGGTCACGCGTGACAAGGACGGTGAGAGTCACGTCTTCTTGAACTACTGCCGACACCGCGGCGCGATGCCTGCGTGTGGTTCAGGCAACGCCACCCGTTTCGTGTGCCCGTACCACGCATGGACGTACAAGAACGACGGGAAGCTGTTCACCGTCTCCGGTAGCGCGGGCTTCTCAGGCATGGACAAGGGCGACTACGGACTTGTCGAGTTGCCCAACCAAGAGCGCCATGGCTTCATCTGGGCGGTGCTGAACGCCGATGCGGACATCGATGTCGACGAACATCTCGGCGACCTCGGTCCGGACATGGAAGCGCTGGGCTATTCCTCTTTCGGCTATCACTCGCACCGTGAGTTTGAGTCGGAGGTGTCCTGGAAGTGTGCGTTAGAGGCGTTCGCGGAGAGCTACCACTTCCCGTTCGTCCACGGCCAGAGCATCATTGGCCAGAGTGCCTTGGCGAACACGTCCATCTACGACCGCTACGGCAAGCACCATCGTTTGGGTTTTCCATTCAACTGGATCACCAACCTGGAGAGTGACCCCAACGGTTCCTGGGACGTCCACGACAACATCGGGGTCATCTATTGGATCTATCCGAACTTGATTCTTGCGAACAGTTCGATGGGTGTGGAGGTCATCGACATCCTGCCCGCCGGGTCGCCGACCCGGTGCACCGTCCGCCACAGTTGGTTGGCACGCGTACCTGCCGCCGACGACGAAATGCGGGCCGGCTACGACATGATCTTCGACGCGGTTCACGCGGCCGTGCGCGATGAGGACTTCGCGTTGCTGCCACAATGCGGGGAGGGCCTCCGTCACAGCCAACACGACCATATGATCATCGGGCGCAACGAAATTGGTGTCCAACACATGATTCGCGTCTTCGCCCAGGAACTCGGCGTGGCGTTAGGCTGATCGCAGACCCAGGCTTCCCGGGTGAATCATGTCGCGGCCTGCGACGCCCTTGGCCGCGTCCGCCTCGGCGATCGGCCACCACTCGCGTGAGCATTGTGGTCATTCCCGGTATGCCCGACAATCGAGTTTTGCCGTGACGCCGAACTCGACGCAAACCCGTTGTGCGGCAATCGATGTGCAGATCAGGGGCACGAATTGCGGACGTTGCTGACCGAGGCCGTCCAGGCGCTCGCGGCCGCACGGCTTGGTCTGCCCTTCAGCACCTACCGCCGGCACTTCACCGGCGGAATCGAGCGGATCTGCGAATCCCGTGGAACCGCGAAGAAGCACGTCCGCGGGCTGATCCGAGACGGCCACCGCGGGGGCCCGGTGAGCAGTACGGGCCCAACTTGGGCAATCGGTGAGCACTTAATGGCCTAGGAACTGAGCAACGGGCCGCCGCATGATCGTGCCGATGACCGGACGAACTCAAGCGTTTGTGAGCGGCGCCGTAGCCGTGGCGGAGGGTCACCTTCTGTTGTCCGATGACGCCTCAGAAGTGTTCAGCTGATTGGTGATTGGGGAGAAACATGAGCAGCGAGAACGTAATTGAGCACGGTGTGTCGCGTTCCAGCAGGCACCGATCCACCAAGACCGTTGACGAACCGACGAATTGTTCTGAGGCGCCCACGGCGCCCGTTCATGTTCGGGCATTGATCATCGGGACTGGATTTTCTGGCCTCGGTATAGCGATTGCGTTGCAGAAGCAGGGTGTGGAGTTCGTCATTTTGGACAAGGCCGACGAGGTCGGCGGCACCTGGCGTGAGAACAGCTATCCCGGCGCGGGCTGCGACGTGCCCTCGCACCTGTATTCGTTCTCATTCGATCCGAACCCGGCATGGAAGCACCTGTTCTCGTTCCAGGGCGAAATCCTGGACTACCTCAGGGGTGTCACCGAGAAGCACGGACTGCGTCCCCACATCCGGTTCGGCTCGCGGGTCGATCGGGCGCACTGGGACGACGCCGAGTACCGCTGGCATGTCTTCACCGACTGCGGGCAGGAGTACGTCGCACAGTTCCTCATCTCGGGTGCGGGCCCACTGCACATCCCGTTCATACCCGACATCAAGGGTCTCAATGAATTCTCCGGGGAGGCATTTCACACCGCGCAGTGGGACCACGGCGTCGACCTCACCGGCAAACGTGTCGCGGTGATCGGCACCGGCGCCAGCGCCATCCAACTCGTGCCCCAAATCGTGGGCCAGATCGCTGAACTGCAGCTCTATCAGCGCACTCCGCCGTGGGTGTTCCCGCGTCCGAACTTCCGGATCCCGCAAAGCCTGCAGCACGTTTTCGCCTACGTTCCCGGCGCGCGGGCGGCGCTTCGCACCGGCATCTACTGGTTCCTCGAGGCCACGGCATACGCCATGACCCGGCGTCCGGGGCTGCTGCGGGGCTACGAGGTGCTCGCCAAATGGAACATCCGGCGCACTATCGCCGACAAGGAACTGCGCGCCAAGTTGACGCCACGCTATCGCGCCGGCTGCAAGCGAATCCTGTACTCCGCGAGGTATTACCAAGCGGTCGCCGATCCGAAGACCGAACTTGTCACCGAACGGATCGCCCGCATCACACCCGACGGCATCGTCACCGCCGACGGCGCCGAACGCGACGTGGACGTCATCATCTTCGCCACCGGCTTCCACGTAACCGACTCCTACACCTACCTCGATATCAAGGGGCCGCGCGGTGAAAGTCTGGTCGACCGGTGGAACCGGGAGGGGGTGCAGGCGCACCGCGGGATCACGGTCGCCGACATGCCGAACCTGTTCCTGCTCATGGGACCCAACACCGCCCTGGGGCACACGTCGGTGGTGTTCATGATCGAATCGCAGACCCGCTACATCGCCGATGCCATCGCTGCCGTGGACAAGCGGCACGCATCGGCGCTGGCACCCGACCGCGCCGCCCAGGACCGGTTTAACGAGAAATTGCAGCGCAAGCTGGCCGGCTCAGTGTGGAACAGCGGCGGCTGCCGCAGCTGGTACCTCGATGAGCATGGCAGCAACCGGACCCTGTGGGGCGGATTCACCTGGCAGTATCGGCTGGCCACCCGCTCACTCAAACCGGCTGAATACAGCTTCGTCGACCCAGCATCCGATGCACTGAAACCCGAAGGCGCGTAGCTGAATTCACCAATCCTGAGCGCACCATACCCAATCGTCAAGGACGCAACTCAACCAGCAGATCGGATTCCCATGAGTTTCTCCAGCCCGTATCACGATGTCGAAATCCCAGACACCAGCGTCCACGGTTACTTATTCGGCGGCATCGCCGAAAGCGAGATGGACCACGTCGCGCTGGTTGACGCCACCACGTGCGCGCAGACCACCTATCGCGAGTTACTCGCCCACATCGACTTGTTCGCCGGTGCACTGGCCGAGTGCGGGATCGGTGTCGGCGACGTGGTGGGCCTGTTGTCACCCAACAGCTCCGCGTTCGCGGTCGCGTTTCACGGAATCCTGCGGGCAGGCGCGACGGCCACCACGATCAATGGCCTGGCGACGGCCAACGAGATAGCCAAGCAGGTGTCCGACTCGCATGCCCGGATGCTGATCACCGTCGCACCGCTGGTCGAGCGCGCCGAGAAGGCCGCCGCCGTGGTCGGCCTGTCCGATGCCGACGTCGTCGTCCTCGACGGCGCGGGCCTTCGAGGGGGCGGCGCCACGGGCGGGCACCCCAACGGTGCGGACTTGCTCGGGGCGGGTCGGCAGGCGCCACAGGTCAGCTTCGATCCGGCGACGCACGTGGCTGTCCTGCCGTACAGCTCAGGAACCACCGGGAACCCCAAGGGCGTGATGCTGACCCATCGCAACTTGGTGGCCAATGTTGCGCAGATCCAGCCGATGCTGCCTATGACGGTCGACGACAACGTTCTTGCGGTGCTGCCGTTCTTCCACATCTATGGGATGACCGTGCTCAACGGGGCGCTGCGGACCAGGAGCCGGCTGATCGTGATGGCTGCGTTCGATCTCGACAAGTTCCTGGCCAATATCCAGTACCACCGCTGCACCATAGTGTTCATCGCGCCGCCAATCGCGTTGGCGCTGGCCAAGAATCGTCGGGCTAATTCGCATGACCTGTCTTCGCTTCGGACTGTGGTGTCGGCTGCGGCACCACTGGATGAGAACCTCGGCCATCTGGTCGAGGAGCTGATTGGGTGCCAGGTGGTGCAGGCCTACGGCATGAGCGAGCTCAGCCCGGTTAGCCATTTCATTCCGGCCCATGGCAGCGAGCATCCCTTCGGGAAGATCGCCCCGCTGAGCTCCTGCGGGTGGACGGTGCCCAACGCAGAATGCAAGATCGTCGACCCCGAAACGGGCACGGAGATTGGCGTTCCGAACGAGGGTCGTAGCGCCACCGGAGAATTGTGGTTCAGGGGCCCCAATGTGATGGCGGGCTACCTGGGTAACGAGCAGGCCACCGCGGAGACCATCGACGACGAGAGGTTTTTGCACACAGGTGATCTCGCCTGCGTGGACTCCGACGGCTGCGTCTACATCGTCGACCGGCTCAAAGAGCTGATCAAGTACAAGGGCCACCAGGTTCCGCCTGCTGAACTGGAGGCGTTGTTGTTGACCCACCCTGCGATTGCCGATGCCGCAGTGGTCGGAGTGGTCGACGACTCGGGGCAGGAGATCCCAAAGGCGTTCGTGGTCAGGCAATCCGGGACAGAATTAAGCGAAGCCGAGGTGACAGACTTCGTCGCTGGAGAAGTGGCGCCGTACAAAAAGGTCCGGCAGGTCGAGTTCATCGACGCCATCCCCAAGTCGGCCGCGGGCAAGATCCTGCGCAAGGACCTGAGGGCACGCGTTGATTGACGTCCCTGGGTCGAGTCGACCCGTCCAGCACGAGTTCAAGCTGATGAAGTCCAAGACGGTTCCAAGAATTTCGAAAGTTGTTCCAGTAGAAGGTCGTTGGCCTCTTAGGCACGCACAACAGGAGCGGAGACAGATTGTGAACGATGACAGCATCAACGTCGGACGCGGACCCGTCGGGCGACGGCGTTCACCGCATGCAGCGGTCCAGCGGTTGGCCACCCGGATGGCGCCCACGGTCTTGCCGGCGCTGCCCGACGTGGTCAAGCGGCTGCTATCGGGTGGACGGCGGATCACCATCGACGGCAACACCCTCGATCTCACCACCCAGGCGCTGCTGGCGGCCCGGCGCGCCATCGGCGCGGAGGGCGTGGTCGTCGGGGATGACGTGGCCGCCACCCGCACACAGATGCGGGAGGCCTGCCTGGCACTCGCCGCCGCGGTGCCGCCCGTGGAGGTCAGAGATCTGGCGATTCCGGGCCCGGCGGGCCCGATCCCCGCGCGGCATTACCGGCAGTCGGACGTCGGGCCGGTGCCATTGCTGGTTTTCTACCACGGCGGCGGCTTCGTGTTCGGCGACCTGGACTCCTACCACGACCTATGCCATCGGATATGCCGCGATGGCGACGTGGCGGTGCTCTCGGTCGACTATCGGCTGGCGCCCGAGCACAAGGCGCCAGCCGCGGTTGACGACGCCTATGCCGCGTACCGGTGGGCCGCCGAGCGTGCGCTGGACCTGGGCGCGATACCCGGTCGTATCGCGGTGGGCGGTGACAGCGCCGGGGGCACGCTGGCGGCGGTCGTCGCGCAGCTGGCCCGCAATGACGGTGGCCCGTTGCCCGCTCTGCAGTGGCTCATCTGCCCGCTCACCGATGCGAGTGCGCCGACCCGCTCGAGGACCGTGTTCGCGGACGGATTCCTGCTCACGCAGCATGACCAGGACTGGTTCCATCTGCAGTACCTGGACGGATCGGATGTTGCGGATACCGACCCGCGGGTCGCTCCGCTGCGGGCCGAGAACCTGTCGGGGCTGCCCCCTGCGCTGGTGATCACTGCGGGGTTCGATCCGCTGCGCGATGAGGGTCGCGACTACGCCGCTGCGCTGCGGGCGGCAGGTGTTGCGGTGGACCTGCGCGAGATGGGATCACTCACGCACGCCTTCATCAATTTCGGTGGCCTCGGCGGCGCTGTCGGGCTGGCGATCGAAGAGAGTATTGCCGCGCTCCGGGCACACCTCAGCGGCGAGTATCGCCATAGTCCCGTCCGTCGCTGACGAACCCGGCGATCAGGCAGACAACGATGGAACAGCGTCAACCGAAAGTTTGGTTTATCACCGGTGCGGCAAGGGGTTTCGGCAGGCAGTGGACAACGGCCGCACTCCGGCGCGGTGACAAGGTCGCCGCAACAGCGCGGGACATCGGCACGCTGGACGATCTGCAGGATGAATTCGCCGACCTGCTATTTCGTATCCGGCTTGACGTTACTGATCGGTCTGAGGCCTTCGGCGCGGTGCGTACGGCGCACGAGCACTTCGGGCAGCTTGACGTCGTCGTCAACAACGCGGGATATGGTCAGTTCGGGTTCGTTGAAGAGTTGACCGAATCCGAGGTCCGTGGCCAACTAGAGACCAACTTCTTTGGCGCACTGTGGGTTACCCAGGCTGCATTGCCGATCATGCGCGCCCAACACAGCGGCCACATCATCCAGGTCTCCTCCGTAGCGGGTGTCGCGTCCTTCCCGAATCTGGGTATTTACCACGCGTCGAAGTGGGCGCTGGAGGGCCTTTCTGAAGCGTTGGCCCACGAGGTCGCCTCGCATGGGATCCACGTACCCTCGTGGAGCCAGCTTGGTTCAAGACCGACTGGGCTGGCTCATCAGCGAAACACGCTCGGGTGAACGAGGCTTACGCAGAGGCGTACCGCGCCTACGATGAGACTCGCCAAAAGATGCAATCCGAGGCGGGCGATCCGCACAGGTCGGCGGCTGCCCTTCTGCGACTTGTTGACACAGCAAAGCCCCCGATGCGTGCGTTCTTTGGAAAATTAGCGCTGCCAACAGTCAAAGAGATCTACCGCCAACGCATCAAAAACTGGGAACGTTGGCAACAGCTGGCGATCGACGCACAGGGATGACTGGGAAGGCGATTCTTGATCGAGTCGACTCCTCGACGCGGAGCGGAGATCCTGCCCATCCTGATGAAGCTCTGAGAGGAGCAGCCCTGACGCAGGTTTGCCAGCTTGTCTCGGTAACCTGCTGAAGTGCTGCTGGCATCCCTGAACCCCGCTGCCGTTACCGCCACCGACATCCCCGATGCGGTCAAGATCGATGGCGCCGTCCTGAGCCGCAGTGACCTGCTCGGTGGCGCGACGTCGGTGGCCGAACGCGTCGGTGGCGCGGACCGGGTCGCGGTCCTGGCCACCCCGTCCGTGTCGACCGTGCTGGCGATCACGGGCTGCCTGATGGCCGGCGTCCCGTTCGTCCCGGTGCCCTCCGATGCCGGCGGAGCCGAACGCCGGCACATGCTGACCGACTCCGGAGTGAAGGCTTGGTTGGGCCCGGAGCCTGACGAGCTCGGTGGGCTGTCGCACATCCCGGTGCGATTGCACGCCCGCTCCTGGCATCGCTATCCCGAGCCGGCACCCGAGGCCACCGCCATGGTCATCTACACCTCGGGCACCACGGGGTTGCCCAAGGGCGTGGTGGTGAGCCGCCGGGCGATCGCCGCCGACCTGGACGCGCTGGCGCAGGCCTGGCAGTGGACACCCGACGACGTGCTGGTGCATGGACTGCCGCTGTTCCACATACACGGGTTGGTGCTGGGTCTGCTTGGGTCGTTGCGGGTCGGAAATCGCTTCGTGCACACCGGAAAACCGACCCCGGCGGGCTATGCGCAGGCCAGTTCGGAATCCGGCGGCACCCTGTTTTTCGCGGTGCCGACGGTGTGGTCGCGCGTGGTGGCCGATCAGGCCGCCGCCGAGGCACTGCGACCGGCACGGCTATTGGTGTCCGGAAGCGCGGCGCTGCCGGTGCCGGTGTTCGACCGGATGGAACAGCTGACCGGGCACCGGCCCATCGAACGGTACGGCGCCTCGGAGTCGTTGATCACGGTGTCGACGCGAGCCGACGGTGAGCGCCGACCGGGCTGGGTGGGCCTGCCGGTGGCCGGAGTCGAGACCAGATTGCTCGACGACGCCGGCGACCCCGTTCCGCACGACGGGGAAACCGTCGGAAAGCTCCAGGTTCGCGGCTCGACGCTGTTCGACGGGTACTTGAATCGGCCGGAGGCCACCGCCGAGGCCTTCGATGCCGACGGTTGGTACCGCACCGGCGACGTCGCGGTCGTCGACGAGCAGGGCATGCACCGCATCGTGGGCCGCGAGTCGGTTGACTTGATCAAATCGGGTGGATTCCGCATCGGCGCAGGCGAAATCGAAACGTCGCTGCTCGGGCATCCGGGTGTGCAGGAAGCGGCCGTTGTCGGCATGCCCGACGAGGACTTGGGCCAGCGGATTGTCGCATTCGTCGTCGGTTCGTCCGATCTCAACAGTGACGAACTGATTAACTTTGTCGCCCAAGACCTTTCGATACACAAGAGGCCGCGTGAGGTGCGGCTGGTGGACGCCTTGCCGCGCAACGCGATGGGCAAGGTCGTCAAGAAGCAGCTGCTGTCCGAGGGATGAGAGCCCGAGCAGTTTCTGGTATGCAGGTTTGAGGGCCGTCATACCGGTCGGGTAACCAACAGGTCACAACTTGGGTTGTCAGCTGGAACTTTAAGCGACACGCAGGATATTGCCAGGTCTTCCGACGGGCGAGAGTTCACCGGTTCGCCTACTTTCGTTTTGTGGGCATGCAGGCAAACACACACCAAGGGGACAGTTAGGGATGTGCCGTGGGTGAGTCAATCCGCACCGCGGAGTCGGCCGCGACGATGGCGGCCGCGCCGCGCACCACGCCGTTAGCCAGGGTCGCGGCCTCTTGCCTGGTGGGCTCGGCAATCGAGTTCTACGACTTCCTGATCTACGGCACCGCGGCTGCGCTGGTGTTTCCCGCGGTGTTCTTTCCGAACCTCAGTCCCGCGGTCGCCATGGTCGCCTCGATGGGAACATTCGCGACGGCCTTCCTGTCCCGGCCCATCGGTGCGGCCGTCTTCGGCTACTTCGGGGACCGGCTGGGCCGCAAGAAGACGCTGATCTCCACGCTGCTGATCATGGCCTTTTCCACGATGGGCGTGGGCCTCGTCCCGACCACCGAATCCATCGGGATGGCCGCGCCATTGATCCTGATGGCACTTCGGCTCATGCAGGGGTTTGCCGTCGGCGGCGAATTCGCCGGGTCGGCCCTGCTCAGCGCCGAGTACGCCCCCGCGAACAAACGCGGCCTGTACGGCATGTTCACCCTGCTAGGGGGCGGGGTTGCCGGCGTGCTGAGCAACCTGACCTTCCTCGGGGTGAATGTCACGATTGGCGAATACAGCCCCGAATTCCTGCAGTGGGGATGGCGCGTGCCGTTCCTGATCAGCGGAGTGTTGATCGCGCTTGCCCTGTACGTGCGGCTCAATATCGACGAAACCCCGGTGTTCGTCGAGGAAAAGGCCCGCGACCTGGTGCCCAAGGCGCCGGTGACCGAGGCGCTGCGGCTGCAGGGTCGCGAGATCGTCCTGGCCGGAGGCAGCATCCTGGGCTCGATGGCCCTGGTCTACATGGGCAACACCTACTTCGCCATGTACGCCCGCACCCACCTGAATTACTCGCGCGAGTTCATCTGGACGGTCGGGGCGCTGAGCGGTCTGGTGAGCATCGTCTCCGTGGTGATCTCGGCGAGCCTGTGTGATCGAGTCGGGCGCCGCCGAATGATGCTGGTGGGCTGGACAGGCTGTCTGCTGTGGTCGTTTGCGGTGATCCCGCTGATCGACACCGGCAAACCGGCGTTGTACGCGGTCGCGATCGTCGGCATCTTCGCCATCAACGGTATTGGCAGCGGACCCACCGGGGCGTTCATTCCCGAACTGTTCGCCACCCGGTATCGCTACAGCGGATCGGCGCTGTCGGTAAACCTGGCCGGGGTGATCGGTGGGGCCCTGCCCCCGCTGATCGCCGGAACGCTGCTGGCAACCTACGGCAGCTGGTCGATCGGTGTCATGCTGGGCACCCTCGCGTTGGCCAGCCTGGTCTCCACCTACCTGCTGCCGGAGACCCGCGGAACAAAGCTGTAGCCGTTTAGTTCAGTTGGCGTGCAGGTCCTCGTTGAGGGCGATGCCCTGACCGCCGCGAGCCACCACTTCCACGGCCCCGCTCACCGAATTGCGGCGGAACAACAGGTTGTGGCCGCCGGACAATTCGCGAGCCTTGATGGTTTTGCCCTCGGGTGTGACGACCTTGGTGCCCGCGGTGACATACAGGCCGGCTTCGACGACGCAGTCGTCGCCCAACGAGATGCCCAGGCCCGCGTTGGCGCCGAGCAGACACCGCTTGCCTATCGAAATGACTTCTGTGCCACCGCCGGACAGCGTGCCCATGATCGATGCGCCGCCGCCGATGTCTGAGCCGTCGCCTACCACCACACCGGCCGAGATGCGGCCCTCCACCATCGACGCGCCCAGCGTGCCGGCGTTGTAGTTGACGAAGCCTTCGTGCATCACGGTGGTGCCGGACGCCAGGTGCGCGCCCAGCCGCACGCGGTCGGCGTCGGCGATGCGGACGCCGGTGGGCACGACGTAGTCGACCATCCGGGGGAACTTGTCGACGCCGTAGACGGTCACCGGTGCCTTGCGGCGCAGCCGCGCGCGGACCACCTCGAAACCGTCGATCGCGCACGGCCCGTGATTAGTCCACACCACATTGGTCAATACCCCGAACAAGCCGCCGGCGTTCAGCCCGTGCGGCGCGACCAGGCGGTGAGACAGTAAATGCAGCCGCAGGTAGGCGTCGTAGGCGTCGGCGGCCACATCGTCGAGTGAGCCGATGACCGTACGGACGGCGACGGTGTCGGTATTGCGGTCGTCGTCTCGTCCAACCAGCGCGGCCAGCTCCGGCGGAACATCAGACAGCGCGAGGCGCGACGTGGCGCTGGTGTCCGATTCCGTCAGTTCCGGTGAGGGAAACCAAGTGTCGAGGATCGATCCGTCCGAGGCCAGCGTCGCCAACCCGATACCTGCAGCTCCAGTCACGGCGGTCAGGTTACTGCCCTCGCCTTGCCAACTAGGATTGGCCCCGTGCTGGACTTGCATGGGGATCCGATCGAGTTGACCGCGGCGCTGGTCGACATCCCGAGCGAGTCGAGAGATGAAACGCGCATCGCCGACGAGGTAGAGGCCGCGCTGCGCGCTCAGACCTCCGGCTTCGAGATCGTGCGCAACGGCAACGCCGTGCTGGCGCGCACGCGGCGAAACCTGCCGTCGCGGGTGCTGCTCGCCGGTCATCTCGACACCGTCCCGGCGGCCGAAAACCTGCCCAGCCGCCGCAGCACCGACGACGAGGGCGACGTGTTGCACGGCTGCGGCACCGCGGACATGAAATCCGGTGACGCCGTCTTTCTGCATCTGGCCGCCACGGTGGCCGAACCGGCGCACGACCTGACGCTGGTGCTTTACGACTGCGAGGAAATCGACGCGGCCGCAAACGGTTTGGGCCGCATCGAGCGTGAACTGCCGGACTGGTTGTCCGCCGACGTCGCTATCTTGGGCGAGCCCACCGCGGGCTACATCGAGGCCGGCTGTCAGGGCACGCTGCGAGTCGTGGTCAGCGCCACCGGGACACGGGCGCATTCGGCGCGTTCTTGGCTGGGCGACAACGCAATTCACAAACTGGGTGCGGTGCTGGATCGGTTGACCCGATATCAGGCACGCACCGTCGACATCGACGGGTGTGAGTACCGCGAGGGCATGTCCGCCGTCCGCGTCGACGGCGGGGTGGCCGGCAACGTCATCCCCGACGCCGCCTCGGTCACGGTCAATTACCGCTTTGCGCCCGACCGGTCCCCGGCGCAGGCGCTGCAACACGTGCACGACGTGTTCGACGGGATCGACGTGGGCATCGAGCAGACCGACGGCGCGGCGGGCGCGCTACCGGGCCTGGCGCAGCCGGCCGCCAAGGCTCTGGTCGAGGCCGCCGGCGGACAGGTCCGGGCGAAGTACGGCTGGACCGACGTGTCCCGGTTCGCCGCTTTGGGCATACCGGCGGTCAACTTCGGACCCGGCGACCCCAACCTGGCGCACCGGCGCGACGAGCGGGTGCCCGTCGCCGCGATCACCGCCGCGGTGACCATGCTGCGGCCCTACTTGGGCGGCTGAGCGCACTGCTGCGCCTGCGCGGCGGCACTGGTGGCCGCCGCGTGCAGACCGACCGCCGACAGTTCCTCGGCCACCGCGCGCAGCGCCGCCTCGTCGCTTGTCGCCAGCCCTTTCGCGTGAGCCAGGGCCAGCTGTCCCAGCGTGCAGTCGACGTCGCCGCACAGTCGGGCCAACGGGTCCACCGCGCGGATGTCCCCGAGACGGACGGCCTCGTGCCAGGCGCGCAGCGCCACGGCCGACTGCCCGCGGCGTTCGGCCATCCGGGCCGCGTCACGGGCTGCGGCCACCGCGCCGTGCGAGTCGCGTTCAGACGCCAGCCGCCAGGCCCGCGCCACACCCAGCTCGGGGCTGAACAGAGCCGACTTGGTTCCGTGTCGAGATTCCGCTCTGCTCAAGGCTTTTGCCGCACCGGCGATGTCGCCCTGCTGGGCCAGCGCGGTGGCCAGCAGCATTAGCGACAGCGGCCCCCAGGAGTAGCCGGTGCGTTCCAGGGCGGCGGCCGCCGGGCCGAGCAGTGCTACGGCATCGCCGAATCTGCCGGCGGCGATCAGTACATGCGCGAGGAGCACCTCGCCGATCGCGCGGCCCGGCTGCTGCAATTCGGCGAAATCGGTGAACTGCTGCGCCAGTTCGGTCGCCGCGTCGAGCCGGCCCGCCATCACCAGGGTCGTCGTCTCGCCCAGGCCGACCGTGAACCGCAGCAGCCCGGGGTGCTCGGCGCCCAGGGCGCGCCGCGCCAGCGGCTCGACGTCGGCGAACCGGCCCTGCCGCGCCGAACACAGCGTGGCCGCGCTCGCCGCCCAGGCCACCGCCTGGTCGTCGGCCGCCGGTGAGGCCAGCACCGTGTGCGCGATCTCGACGGCATGCCCGATGTTGCCCGCGTTCATCGCGAAGGTTGCGCTCAGCGCGTCGAGGGTGATGCGCGGGCCGATGTCGGGGACGCGATTGCGGATGGTCTGCAGGAATGCGGTGGCCCGCTCCGGCTCGCTGAGCATGAAGAACTGATTGGCCGCCCGCAGCAGGGTCCACGTCATCAGCTCCGGTTCGGACAGTGCGGCGGAGTCGACCGCGGCCAGCAGCGCCTCGGTCTCCCGGCCACGGCCCTGAAACGCCAGGGCATTGGCCAGCGGCAGCCGCGCCGCGAGTGCCTCGGCATCTGAGGAGCGCTCCAGCGCGGAGCGGGCCAGTCGCTCGCCGAGCGTGAGATCACCGAGCCGCAGCGCCTGCTGCGCCGCATCGACGACCTCGGCTACCGGCTGCGGGGCATCGCTGTCCAGCGCCAGGGACGCCAGCCGCAGCCGGTCGCTGAGGTGGTGCATCGGGTGCTGGGAACGCAGCGTGACCACCTCGGTGCGCCGCTGCCGGGCACCCTCGGCGCCCAGTGCGGCCAGCGCTCGTTCGGAGAACAGCGGGTGGGCGGTGTACACCACCGGATTGTCGGCATCCTCGTTACGCACCCGGGTTTCCGCCGCGCCCCAGTCCTGCGCCTCGCTGACCGCGCCGTCGCCGGCCAGCACGGTGAGATCGGCAAGCGACAGCGGTTCCTCGACGGCGAGATAGTCGAGCACCGCGCGCGCTGCGGCGGGTAATTCGGCGATGAAGGTGTCGACCTCGGCGGGGCTGGTGGCCTCGCCGGGCGCGTCGACGTCGATGCGGTCCAGCAGGCCGTCGGTCCACAGCGCCGCGATGGCCTCGGGCGCCGCGTCCGCACGGGCGGTGACGATCATCCGGGCGGTGCCGGCCAGCGCCAACTGGTAGACGAGGGTGGCCGACAGGATGTCCAGGTCGTGGGCGTCGTCGACGATCAGCAGCAGATCGCCCTGCTGGTCACGGCTCAGCGAGGCCCGCGCCGCTCGCAACAGCGCGGCCGGCTTCCCCATGTCGGCGATATCCACCACGTGGCTGAAGGCGCCGAACGGGACCACGCGTTCGGTCGGGGTGCCGGTGACCCAGCGGATGAAAGTGCTCGGGTGCCCGCTGGAGAAGTGCTCGGCGGCCAACCGCGCCAGGGTGGACTTGCCGACACCGTCGGGTCCGAGCACCACCGCGCCGCGCTGCGCCCCGTCACTCAGGGCCGCATCCAGCTGTTCCAACGTGGACGCGTGTTGCGGGACGTTCCATCGAATCGGCACCGAAGGGAGTTTATTGCCGCGCGGTGTCCCGCCGGTGACTAGCTGGCGCGAAGGCCCCATATGTGTACGGTCCGGTGGGCTTTGGTCTACCTTGGCGGTTATGCGCCCCGACGGCGATTCCTCAGGTGAATGGGCAGTATGTGTGTACTGCGCGTCCGGACCGACGCATCCCGAATTGCTTGACGTGGCTGGCGAACTCGGCGAAGCGATCGCAGACCGCGGCTGGACGTTGGTGTGGGGCGGCGGGAATGTTTCGGCGATGGGAGCGGTGGCCAGTGCGGCGCGCGCCCGCGGCGGCCGGACCGTCGGCGTGATCCCCGAACAGCTGGTGCGGCGCGAGCTCGCCGACAAAGAAGCCGACGAGCTGATCGTGACCGACACCATGCGTGAGCGGAAACGGATCATGGAAGACCGCTCCAATGCGTTCATCGTGTTGCCGGGCGGAGTCGGCACGCTCGACGAGCTGTTCGAGGCGTGGACGACCGGCTATCTGGGTATGCACGACAAACCCGTGGTGATGCTGGATCCGTGGGGGCACTACGAGGGCTTGCTGGTGTGGTTGAACGGATTGCTGGACAGCGGGTACATCTCGCAGGTAGCGGTGGACCGGCTGGTGCTGGTCGATAAAGTGGGTGCCGCAATCGAGGCGTGCGCCCCTATCTGAGGTCGGCTGCGTCAAGGGGAATCGAGGGAGCACGTGTCCGACCACGGCGCGGGAGCACGCAAACGGATCGGCCTGACCGATATCGCGTCGGGGCTGCCGGGCGTACTGGCCGACCTGCCGGTGATCGTCCGCGGCGCGCTGACGGGCCTGTTGGCCCAGCCCGGCTCGAACAAGTCCATCGGCAGCGTGTTTCAGGAGCGGGCCGCTCGCTACGGTGACCGGGTCTTCCTGAGGTTCGGCGATCAGCAGCTGACCTACCGCGAGGCCAACGCGGCCGCCAACCGGTACGCCGCTGTGCTGGCCGCGCGCGGCGTCGGCCACGGCGACGTCGTCGCGATCATGCTGCGCAACTCGCCCCAGACCGTGTTGGCGATGCTGGCCACGGTCAAGTGCGGTGCCGTCGCCGGCATGCTCAACTACCACCAGCGCGGCGAGGTGCTGGCGCACAGCCTGGGCCTGCTCGACGCCAAGGTGCTGATTGCGGAGACCGACCTGGTCAGCGCCGTCAGCGAGTCCGGTTCGTCGGGAGCCGGGGCGACCCTGACCATCGAAGACCTGGAGCGCTTCGCCGTGAGCGCGGTGGCCACCAACCCGGATTCGGTGGCGGCCGTGCACGCCCGAGACACCGCCTTCTACATCTTCACGTCGGGCACCACCGGGTTCCCCAAGGCCAGCGTGATGACGCATCTGCGGTGGCTCAAGGCGCTCGCGGCGTTCGGCGGGCTGGGGCTGCGGCTGAAGAGCTCCGACACCCTGTACAGCTGCCTGCCGCTGTACCACAACAACGCGCTGACGGTGGCGCTGTCGTCGGTGATCAACTCCGGCGCGACGCTGGCGCTGGGCAAGTCGTTTTCGGCCTCCCGGTTCTGGGACGAGGTCATCGACAGCCAGGCCACGGCCTTCATCTACATCGGCGAGATCTGCCGCTACCTGCTCAACCAGCCGGCCAAAGCCACCGACCGCGCACACAAGGTGCGTCTGATCGCCGGCAACGGGTTGCGTCCGGAGATCTGGGAGGAATTCACCAAGCGGTTCGGCATCGCGCGGGTGTGTGAGTTCTACGCCTCCAGCGAGGGCAACACGGCATTCATCAACATCTTCAATGTGCCCCGGACGACCGGTATCGCGCCGATGCCACTGGTGTACGTCGCATACGACCCTGACACCGGGGCTCCGCTGCGCGACGACGACGGCCGGGTGCACCGGGTGCCGGCCGGCCAGCCCGGTCTGTTGCTCAGCCCGGTCAACCGGTTGCAGCCGTTTGACGGCTACACCGACAAGTCGTCGAGCGAAAAGAAGCTGGTGCGCAACGCTTTCCGGGACGGCGACTGCTGGTTCAATTCCGGCGACGTGATGAGCCCGCAAGGGATGCGGCACGCCGCCTTCGTCGACCGGCTCGGCGACACCTTCCGCTGGAAGGGCGAGAACGTCGCCACCACGCAGGTCGAGGCGGCGCTGGCATCGGACAAGGCCGTCGAGGAGTGCACCGTCTTCGGCGTCGAGGTGCCAGACACCGGCGGACGGGCCGGGATGGCCGCGGTCCAGCTGCGCGAAGGCGCCGAGTTCGACGGCAAGTCGCTGGCCCGCGCGGTGTATGGCCAGCTGCCCGCGTACGCGCTGCCGCTGTTCGTTCGGGTGGTGGAGTCGCTGGAGCACACCACGACGTTCAAGAGCCGCAAGGTGGAGTTGCGCGAGCACGCCTACGGCCCGGACGTGAAGGACCCGTTGTACGTCCTGGCGGGCCGCGACGACGGCTATGTGCCGTACTACGGCGAATATCCCGAAGAGGTGGCGGCCGGTAAGCGACCGCAAGGCTGAGGCCTTGGGGGAGCGCGGCGGCCCATCAGCTCGAGCCGGTAAGCGACCGCAAGGCTGAGGCCCCCGCGGTGGCCGGGCACTATGGACGTGTGCAGTCAACTCTGTGCGGCCGACCCGTTGCGGGGGATCGCGCGCTGGTCATGGCGATTATCAACCGCACACCGGACTCGTTCTACGACAAGGGCGCGACCTTCAGCGACGAGGCCGCCAGGGCCGCCGTTCACCGCGCCGTCGCGGAAGGCGCCGATCTCATCGACGTGGGTGGCGTCAAGGCGGGCCCGGGCGAGAACGTCGACGCGAACATGGAGATCGCCCGGCTGGTGCCGTTCATCGAATGGCTGCGCGGCGCCTATCCGGACCAGCTGATCAGCGTCGACACCTGGCGCTCCGAGGTAGCCAAACTGGCCTGCGCGGCGGGTGCGGACCTGATCAACGACACCTGGGGAGGCATCGACCCGGCCCTGCCCGAGGTGGCCGCCGAGTTCGGCGTCGGCCTGGTGTGTTCGCACACCGGCGGCGCGTTGCCGCGCACGCGTCCCTTCCGGGTGAGCTTTGGGACGACCACTCGCGGTGTGGTCGACGACGTGATTCGCCAGGTGACCGGGGCCGCGGAGCGGGCGGTCGCCGCCGGAGTGGCCGCCGACCGGGTGCTGATCGACCCGGCCCACGACTTCGGCAAGAACACCTTCCACGGGCTGGTGCTGTTGCGCCACGTGAACGAACTTGTTAAGACCGGGTGGCCCGTGCTGATGGCTTTGAGCAACAAGGACTTTGTCGGGGAGACTCTGGGTGTGGAATTGACCGAACGGCTTGAGGGGACACTGGCAGCCACCGCGCTGGCAGCTGCCGCCGGGGTGCGCGTGTTTCGGGTGCATCAGGTCGCCGCGACCCGACGGGTACTGGAAATGGTCGCCTCGATCCAGGGCACCCGCCCGCCGGCGCGCACCGTGAGGGGACTGGCATGACGGCATCGGAGTTGGTGGCACGCGATCTCGCCACCGGGGCCGTCGCGGCCCGGCCCGGCGACGTCTGGCTGTCCAACCGCAGCTCGAGCCGTCCTGGCCGGACGCTGGGGCAACTGGAAGAGGCGAAGGCGGGGCGCACGATCTCGGTGGTGCTGCCGGCGCTTAACGAGGAAGCAACCGTCGCCTCGGTGGTCGACAGCATTTCACCGCTGGTCGACGGATTGGTCGACGAGCTGATCGTGCTCGACTCCGGCTCGACCGACGACACCGAGATCCGCGCGATCACGGCCGGCGCCCGGGTGATCAGCCGGGAACAGGCATTGCCCGAGGTTCCGACCCGGCCCGGCAAGGGCGAGGCGTTGTGGCGCTCGCTTGCCGCGACCAGCGGCGACATCGTGGTCTTCGTCGACTCCGACCTGGTCGACCCGCACCCGATGTTCGTGCCCTGGCTGGTCGACCCGCTGCTGACCGGCGACGGCATTCACCTGGTCAAAAGCTTCTACCGGCGGCCCCTGATGGTCCGCGAGGCCGACGGTGTCGACGACGCGGATGGCAGTGCGCCCTCCACCGGTGGGGGGCGGGTGACCGAGCTGGCCGCCCGGCCGCTGCTGGCGGCGCTGCGGCCCGAGCTGGGCTGCATATTGCAGCCGCTGGGCGGCGAGTACGCGGCCACCCGGGAACTGCTGACCTCGCTGTCGTTCGCCCCGGGTTACGGCGTGGAGATCGGCCTGCTGATCGACACCTTCGACCGGTTGGGCCTGGACGCGATTGCCCAGGTCAATCTGGGTGTGCGGGCGCATCGCAACCGGCCGCTGGCCGAGCTGGGCGCGATGAGCCGCCAGGTGATCGCGACCCTGCTCTCGCGCTGCGGCATTCCCGACTCCGGGGTCGGGTTGACCCAGTTCCTCGCCGACGGCGAGGGCTACACCCAGCGCACCTCGCCGGTGTCTCTGGCGGACCGGCCGCCGATGAACGGGGTTCGGCCCCGATAGGGCCCACGCTCGCCGTGCTGTCGGCGGTATAGGGCACTATCGACTCCGTGGCGTTGGTCTTGCTGTACCTCGTGGTGTTGGTGCTGGTGGCGATCGTGCTTTTCGGCGCGGCGAGCCTGCTGTTCGGTCGGGGTGAGCAGTTGC
The DNA here is from genome assembly GCF_052566995.1 of Mycobacterium sp. Dal123C01. NCBI lineage: Bacteria > Bacillati > Actinomycetota > Actinomycetes > Mycobacteriales > Mycobacteriaceae > Mycobacterium > Mycobacterium sp. Dal123C01. The sequence continues at coordinate 2,674,827 of NZ_CP199580.1, forward strand.
CGCCCCTGCCACGGGGCACGACGGCGACGGTGCTGCCCGCATTCGGTGTCACCGGCACCGACGTCGACGCGGTCAAGTTCACCCAGGTGCTGCGCGGATACAAGACCAGCGAGGTGGACTGGGTGCTGGATCGGCTGGCCCGCGAGCTCGAGGCGCTGCGCGGTCAGCTTGCGGCGGTCCACCCCTCGCCGGTCGCGGGGAAAGAAGCAGCCGACGCGGGGAAAGGCACGGACGCCACGAGCGAGGGTCCGGCGTGACCGATGACGGGCTGATTCGCTGCAGCTGGGCGCTGGGCCGGCCCGGGCCCGACTTCGACTTGTACCGCGACTATCACGACAAGGAGTGGGGCCGCCCATTGCGCGGCCCGGTGGCGCTGTTCGAGCGGATGAGCCTGGAGGCCTTCCAAAGCGGCCTGTCGTGGTTGACGATCCTGCGCAAACGGGAGAATTTCCGGCGCGCGTTCTCCGGGTTCGACATCGGAAGGGTTGCTCGCTTCACCGACGCGGATGTGCAACGGCTGATGGCGGACGCCGGGATCGTCCGCAACCGGGCCAAGATCGACGCGACGATTGCCAACGCGCGCGCGGTGGCTGACTTGGATTCTTCCGAAGACCTGTCCGACCTGCTGTGGTCGTTCGCGCCGCCGACCCGGCCCCGCCCGGCCGACGGATCCGAAATCCCTTCCGCTACCGACGAATCCAAGGCCATGGCGAAGGAACTCAAACGGCGCGGATTCCGCTTCGTGGGCCCCACCACCGCTTACGCGCTGATGCAGGCGACCGGGATGGTCGACGACCATGTCCGCGATTGCTGGGTCCCCTCGCCTCGATGAGGTGGGGCGCAACCGGGCCCGGCAAACCGGCGCCATAGCCCCGGAGAGGGCCCTAGGGATGGGTCTTGTGCATTTGGTGACCCGAATAGGGAACAATGGGGGAGTGATTTGGCAGTTCAACGTCGGGTATGGCTGGAAATCTGCTGGCGGGGCTAGCTCGCCGCCGACCAGGCTCGCGAGGACGGGTCCACTCGAATCTGGAGGGAGCACTCGATGGCGGCGATGAAGCCCCGGACCGGAGACGGTCCCCTGGAAGCGACTAAGGAGGGGCGCGGCATCGTGATGCGGGTACCACTTGAAGGTGGTGGTCGTCTTGTCGTCGAGTTGACGCCCGACGAAGCCGCCGCCCTGGGCGACGAACTCAAGGGCGTCACCAGCTAAGGCCCCCACACCGAAGGTGTCGGGTCATCGATCGCTAGACACATACCTTTCGGTAGATCTCCAGCGTCTGCTCGGCGACCTGCGCCCAGGAGAATTCCTCGATGCAGCGCTGGCGTCCGGCGCGCCCGTAACGCTCGGCTTTCGCGGGGTCCGCGACGAGCTGATTTACCGCGTCGGCCAATCTCGCCTGGTATCCGGTTGGGTCGTCGGCGTCGTAATGCACCAGCGAGCCGGTGACTCCGTCGACGACCACCTCCGGTATTCCGCCCACGTCGGAGGCCACCACCGCGGTTGCGCACGCCATCGCCTCCAGGTTCACGATGCCCAACGGCTCGTAGACCGACGAGCACACGAAAACTGTCGCCGCCGAAAGTATTTCGCGTAGTTCCCCGACGGGGAGCATCTCCTGGATCCAGAACACACCCGTGCGGGTGCGGGCCAGTTCGTCTACCGCGGTGCGTATTTCGGCGGCGATCTGCGGGGTGTCGGGAGCGCCTGCGCAGAGCACTAATTGCACGTCCGGGCTGAATTGATGCGCGGCGGCCACCAGGTGGCCAACGCCTTTCTGCCGGGTGATGCGTCCGACGAATGCCGCCATCGGCCGGTTCGGATCAACCCCGAGCTCGGCCAGCACCGACCCCGTGCTCACCGGTCCGGCCGGATGCCACACGTCGGTGTCGACCCCGTTGCGGATGACGTGTACCTGGCTCGGATCCAGCGTGGGGTAGACCCGCAGCACGTCCTCGCGCATACCGGCGCTCACCGCGATAACGGCATCGGCCGCCAGCACCGCGGTGCGCTCCACCCAGGTCGACACCCGGTAACCGCCGCCGAGTTGCTCGGCCTTCCACGGCCGCAGCGGTTCCAGCGAGTGGGCGGTGAGAATGTGGGGAATGTCGTAGAGCAACGCGGTCAGGTGCCCGGCCATGCCGGTGTACCAGGTGTGCGAATGCACGACCGTGGCCTCCGATGCGGCGTTGGCCATCAGCAGATCCGCCGACAGGGTGGACAGCGCGGGATTGGCATCGTGGATTCGCGGGTCGGGCTGATGTGCGACGGCGCCCGGGCGGGGTTCGCCCATGCAGTGCACGTCGACCGTGCACAGGCGGCGTAGTTGGGCGACGAGCTCGGTGACGTGTACTCCGGCTCCGCCGTAGACGTCTGGTGGGTACTCCCGAGTCATCATCGCCACCCGCATACTCCGCACCGTAGTTCGGTGATGACGCCGCCCGCGAGTCGGATGGCAAAGCGGCTGGTGAATTCGGCGTCGATGCCGCCCGCGCGCCCGGCGGCGCGATCAATTACCGTGATCGGTACGTCAAACTGAGCCAAATACCTTGACGGACAGACCGTCAGAACAGCGCCCCCTGGCAGCGGTTCGCGACGGCCGATAGGTTTGGAGCCATGAGGGAAGCACCACAGGTGCTGGGCATCGTCCTGGCCGGCGGTGAGGGCAAGCGGTTGTATCCGCTGACCGCGGACCGGGCCAAGCCCGCGGTTCCCTTTGGCGGCGCCTATCGGCTGATCGACTTCGTGCTGTCCAACCTCGTCAATGCCCGTTATCTGAGGATCTGCGTTCTCACGCAATATAAGTCGCATTCACTTGACCGTCACATTTCGCAGAACTGGCGGTTGTCCGGTCTCGCCGGCGAGTACATCACCCCGGTGCCGGCGCAGCAGCGACTCGGCCCGCGCTGGTACACGGGCTCGGCCGACGCGATCTATCAGTCCCTCAACCTGATTTACGACGAAGACCCGGACTACATAGTGGTTTTCGGCGCCGACCACGTGTACCGGATGGACCCCGAGCAAATGGTCCAGTTCCACATCGACAGCGGGGCCGGTGCGACCGTGGCCGGCATCCGGGTGCCGCGCAGCGAGGCCAGCGCGTTCGGCTGCATTGACGCCGACGACTCCGGGCGGATCCGCAATTTCATGGAGAAGCCGTTGGAGCCACCGGGAACGCATGACGACCCGGAGACGACGTTCGTCTCGATGGGCAACTACATCTTCACCACCAAGGTGCTCATCGACGCGATTCGCGCCGACGCCGACGACGACCACTCCGATCACGACATGGGTGGTGACATCATTCCGCGGTTGGTGGGCGACGGCATGGCCGCCGTTTACGACTTCTGTGACAACGAGGTGCCCGGCGCCACCGACCGCGACCGGGCCTACTGGCGCGATGTCGGGACGCTGGATGCGTTCTACGACGCGCACATGGATTTGGTGTCTGTGCACCCGGTGTTCAATCTGTACAACCGGCGCTGGCCGATTCGCGGTGCGACGGAGAACCTGGCGCCGGCCAAGTTCGTCAACGGTGGCTCCGCCCAGGAGTCGGTGGTCGGTGCGGGCAGCATCATCTCGGCGGCCTCGGTGCGTAACTCGGTGCTGTCGTCGAACGTCGTGGTCGACGACGGAGCGATCGTCGAGGGCAGCGTGATCATGCCGGGAGCCCGCGTCGGCCGCGGCGCGGTGGTACGCCACGCGATCCTGGACAAGAACGTCGTGATCGGGCCCGGCGAGATGGTCGGGGTGGATCTGGAGAGGGACCGGGAACGCTTCGCGATCAGCGCCGGCGGCGTGGTCGCGGTGGGCAAAGGCGTTTGGGTCTAGTGACGATCGCAAGCGCGGCGTAGCCGGGTGCAGCGGGTCGTCATCATCGGTCTAGCTCCTCGCGCTACCAGACGTAGGGCAGCAGCCGGTAGCGCACGTCGTGTGCGTACTCGCGGTAGCCGGCCAATTCCTGGGAGAGCATCGTTTCCTCGTCGCGGATCCGAAAGACGAGGGCCGCCACGCCTGGGAGGACGAACAAAAGTCCCCAGTACGAGCCCAGTGCCAGGGGTACACCGACCATCATGATCACGTTGCCGACGTACATCGGGTGCCGGACGAACGTGTAGACGCCGGAGGAGACCACCTTCTGACCCGTCTCCACCGTCACCGTGGCGGCGGCATAGCCGTTCTGGATGATCACCAACATGGCGATACCGAGTCCGGTCGCTACCAGCACATCGCCGAGCAGACACACCCAGTCGGGCGGCTGCGACCAGCCCATCCGGTGGTCGTATGCGCTAAACGCCAGCATCACGATGAGGTCCACGAACACGCTGGTGATCACGATCTTCTGCAGTGGTCTGGCTTCCGCCCGTGGGCCACCGTGCATCCGGCGCTGCAGCGCCGCCGGGTTTGTCCGGGCGATGTAAATGCTCGGGAAGATCGTCACCACCAGGGTGGTGGCGATGAAAGCCCATGCCTGCCAATAGTTGAGCGCGCCGGCCGGCAGGAACAGCAGCAAGGCCAAGATGGCCAGCCCGAAGACCGAGGATGAGGTCGCTCGAACGCCGGTGTTCATGAGCGGAGATCCCGACGCCGGAATGCCATGGCCCCCAACGCGATCAGCGCCGCATCGACGGCCAGCAGCCACAGCACCGGCACGATGGTGAAGTCGCTGCCAACCCGCGGAACGTGCGCGAAGGGTTCGAGATCAAGCACCCACTGCGGGTAACCCGCCAACGAACCGATCAGGTACAAGGCGATGAACGCGATCAGTATGCCCCAGGCCACTGGCATGAACCGTGGTGCCAGACCGAATAACCCGACGGCCACGGCCGACGCCAGCCAGACGGCCGGCAACTGGACGGCTGCGGCTCCGAGGACCATCGCCAACTTGCCGCCGACGTCGTCGGCTGCGGCTCCGTAGAGGAGTCCGGCCGTCACGCCCGCAGCCAGCATCGCCACCGCGGACCCGAGCAGGGCAGCCACCAAATGGCTTGCCAGCCAACGAGTTCGCGACACCGCCCCGGCCAGCGTCGTCTCGGCTCGCAAGCCGGATTCTTCCTGGTGCAGTCGCAGGGTGAGCGAGACCGCGAACGCCGCTGCCACCATGCCCATCATGGTGAACGCCACCGCGATGAAGGCCTGCTCCAAAGCAGTGGTGCCGCCCATCCGCGCGACGATGTCACGCGCCACGCCGCCGCCGATCTGGTCGCCGATGCCGGGCGCCACGCTGCCCATCACCAGGCCGTACAGGCACAGGCCCACCGTCCACAGCAGCAGCGCCCCACGATCCAGCCGCCAGGCCAACCCGAAGACGTTGCTCAACGCCGGCGCGGCGGCGGCGGGACCGGCACGCTCGGCGACGAGTCCGGCGCCGACGTCGCGGCCGGCGAGCAGTCGATACGCCACGGCGGTGAGCACGGCGGCCGTCAGCAGATGCAACCCGAGCACCCACCAGTGATCGCCCGCGTAGGGTCGCACCTGCAGCGACCAGCCCAGCGGGGAGAGCCACGACAAGGCGCCGGAGCTGGCGTCGCCGACGGCGCGCAGCGTGAACGCGGCCCCCAACACGGCGAAGGCGGCGCCGCGGGCGAATCGTGCGCTCGCCGACAGCTGCGCGGTCACCGCGGCCACTGCCGTGAACACCAGGCCGGAGCCGGCCAGCGCGGCCCCGAATGCCAGCGATCCACCACGCGGGACGCTGGTGCTGAGCAATCCCGCCGCGCCGATCGCACCGGTGCCAATCGAGGCCCCGAACGACAAGATCAGCGCCGCAGTGAGACTGGCATACCGTCCCACCCCGGTCGAGTCGACCAGTTCGGTCCGGCCACTCTCCTCGTCGGCGCGGGTGTGCCGGATCACCGTGAGAATGACCGCCACCGCGATCAGCACGTGGAACATCCCGGCTTTCCAGATGCCCACCGCGCCAAGGCTGTCGTTGTAGACCTGCCCGTAGAGCGCACGCTGGGCCGGGCTGGCCATGATGGTCGCCGCGAATCCGGCCCGGGCGACTTGGGTGGGGTAGACCTTCTCGATGCTTCCGATGTAGACCGTCGCCAACGGCAGCGACAGCAGCAGCATCCACAGCGGTAACGACACCCGGTCGCGGCGCAGATAGAGGCGCAGCATCCCCAGGGTTCCCGCGAAATTCGAACCGCGTTGCGGTGCAGAGTGTTCCGGGCGAGCCAAGGTTACGGTGCTCATTACGCTGAAACCCTCTTTCCGCTGCGTCCGGTGTCGTAATGGCGCAGGAAGAGCTCCTCGAGCGTCGGTGGCTGACTGACTAGGCTGCGCACCCCAGCGTCGCCCAGCACCCGAATGAGTTCCCCGAGGCTTTCGCTGTCGACCTGCGCGCGCAGCGTGTTGCCCTCGACGGTGACGTCCTCGACCCCTTTGATTCGAGTGAGATCGCCTGGATCGCCGGTCATTTCGGCCTTGATCGAGGTCCGGCTCAGATGCCGCATCGAATCCAGCGTTCCGCTCTCGATGGTCTTGCCGGCCCGAATGATGGTCACCCGCTGGCATAGCGCTTCCGTTTCGGCCAGGATGTGGCTGGACAGCAACACCGTGACGCCACGGTCGCGGGCTTCGGCGACGCACTGCTGAAACACGTTCTCCATCAACGGGTCCAGGCCGCTGCTGGGCTCGTCCAGCAGCAGCAGGCCGGCCTGCGACGAGAAGGCGGATATCAGGGAGACCTTTTGGCGGTTGCCCTTGGAGTAGGTGCGCGATTTCTTGGTCGGGTCGAGGTCGAAGCGTTCGATCAGCTCCCGGCGGCGTGCGTCGTCGATGCCGCCGCGCATCCGGGCCAGCAGATCGATGGTCTCACCGCCGGTCAGTGCCGGCCACAGCGTGACATCGCCCGGCACGTAGGCGATTTGGCGGTGCAATCCGACGGCGTCGGTCCACGGATCGCCGCCCAGCAGCCTTACTGTTCCGCTGTCGGCTTTCACCAGGCCCAACAGGACGCGGATGGTGGTGGACTTGCCGGCGCCGTTGGGGCCGAGAAAGCCGTGCACCTCACCTTGACGCACCGTCAGGTCAAGGCCGTCCAGCGCCCGCACCGCACCGAAGTTCTTGGTGAGGTTGCGGATTTCGATGGGGGCGACGTGGTCAGCTGACATGGGATCCTCCTTGATCTTCTGCGGCCAGAAATGCGTCGTACATGGTGCGGTCGGACATCAACCCGTCGGTGTAGATCTCCAGCGCGGGCAGCACCATATCGCGGGCGTAGTCGCGAAGGACCGCCCGCAAATCTGTTGGGGTTGGATGCATTTGGATATAGAGCAGCAGGCCGCCACCCGAGGTGATGGCCAGATACTTGGCCCTGGCATGCGGATCGCGGCTGGCCTTGATGGTTCCGGCCGCCACACCGTCGGCAAAGTACTCTTCGGCATTTTCAATCATTCTCTGCCACAACATCATCGCCAGGTCACCGCCGGTCTGCAGGCTGCGCACCACGTAACCTGTCAGGGCCGCATAGGACTCGATCTCCGCCATCTGCCCCAGCCAGCTGGCCGGATCGTTGGACGTGAGCGCCTCCGACTTGCTATTGCGGATCTCTTCGGCGACGTAGTCGTCACACACTTTGCGCAGGCCTTCCTTCGAGCCGAAGTGATGAATGACCAGTGCCGCGCTCACACCCGCGGCCTCGGCGATGGTGCGCAGCCCGACGGCGAAGCCGTGCTGGGCGAACTGCTCGATCGCCGCATCGCGGATCCGAGCGGCGGCGGTCAGGTCGGCTGAACGCATGTTCAGAACACTAAACGCATGTTCAGTCGAAGGTCAAGGAGGCGCGACGTAAGGAATGCGTAAAGAAGTGAGCGGGTGGATGAGTCGCCGTGTGAGGTCACACCGGCCACAGCGGTACCGCGCGGCGCAGCGGCAAGGTGCCGGCTAGTCGCGGACCGCGGCCAAGACGCCGTCACCGAGCGGTACCAGCGCGGGTGTCAGCCGCTCGTCCTCGGCGATCAGGCGGGCCGCCTCCCGGACCGCGACGACCTCGGCGTCCCGCGCCGCGGGATCACCGGCCCGCCCGCCCAGCGCCGAGCCGTGCACCACGATGATCCCGCCGGATCTCAGCAACCGCACGCCCTCGACGACGTAATCCGGCTGATCGATCGGGTCGGCGTCGATGAACACGAGGTCATAGGACTCGTCGGCGAGCCGGGTGAGGACCTCTTGAGCGCGGCCGCTGATCAACCGGGTGCGCGACTGGCCGATCCCGACCTCGGAGAAAGCCTGCTTGGCCAGCCGCAGATACTCCGGCTCGATATCGATCGTGGTTAACACCCCGTCGTCGCTCATCCCCGACAGCAACCAGAGCCCGCTGACCCCGGCGCCGGTTCCCACCTCGGCGACCGCCTTACCGCCGCTGAGCTTGGTCAGCAGGCTCAGCAGCGCGCCGACCGCGGGTGTAACCGCCCGAGCACCGATGTCCACCGAGCGTTCGCGGGCGCTTGCCAGGATCGCGTCCTCGGATATCGAATTCTCGGCATGCGCGGAGAGCGATTCGGCTCGACTGGGGTCCGCCTGGCCGGGGGTTTCGTCGACGGTGCCGTCCATGTCCGCAGCGTATTCCATGTCGGGGCGCGGTCCGTCAGGCGCGCCTGAGACCACCCGTTTCCGACACGCCCGGGACACCTGACGCGGCCTAAGTCACTCCGCCCCGGATTTGCCCTGCTTATGCCGTGTAACGATCTGGTTTCTCAGCCAAACCTCAGACTGCTCCTATATCTGGCATACGCCGATACGCGACGGTGACGGTATGGAACGTGGAGGACGTTGGGTGGGGAATACGGACTGGCAACTACGTGTTGCCGCGAATAATGAACTGCCGCCAGTGGGCAGGGCAAATTATTCGGAGGATTTGATCAGTACCACTCTCTTAAGCCCGAGCAGCATGTCGCATGCTCAGGAGTGCCCGGACGACGAATGGGTCGAGCCGGTGGATGGCTTGCAGGGCACAGCCGTATTCGACGCGACCGGGGACAAGACGACGATGCCGTCTTGGGACGAGTTGGTCCGTCAGCATGCGGACCGGGTGTACCGGCTGGCCTATCGGCTCGCCGGCAACCAGCAAGATGCTGAAGACCTGACCCAGGACACCTTCATCCGGGTTTTTCGGTCCGTCCAGAACTATCAGCCCGGGACCTTCGAGGGCTGGCTACACCGCATCACCACCAACTTGTTCCTCGACATGGTGCGCCGGCGTGCCCGCATCCGGATGGAAGCCTTGCCGGAGGACTACGACCGGGTGCCGGCCGACGAGCCCAATCCCGAGCAGATCTACCACGATGCGCACCTTGGGCCCGACCTGCAGGCTGCCCTGGATTCGTTGCCGCCGGAGTTTCGCGCCGCGGTGGTGCTGTGCGATATCGAAGGTCTGTCCTATGAGGAGATCGGCGCCACGCTGGGCGTCAAGCTCGGCACCGTGCGCAGCCGGATCCACCGCGGACGCCAGGCGCTGCGCGACTATTTGGCCGCGCACTCCGAGCCCGAAACTCACGCCAAGTCCGCTTAGGGCGGTTGAAGCACGGCTTTCGGGCCGATAATCATGCGATTTCGCGAGATGCATAGCGGTGCTGGGCACCTTGTCGCGCTACATTCGAGGGATACGTGGCAGCGAAAGGAGCTGGTGATGGCCGACCGGGGACATGTGTTCCGCCGCGTGTTCTCCTGGCTCCCCGCGCAGTTCGCCTCCCAGAGTGATGCCCCGGTGGGTGCGCCGCGTCAATTCGGTTCGACCGAGCACCTTTCGATCGAGGCGATCGCGGCATTCGTCGACGGTGAGCTGCGGATGAACGCGCACCTGCGGGCCGCCCACCACCTCTCGCTGTGCGCGGAATGCGCGGCCGAGGTCGACGACCAGGGCCGGGCGCGTGCGGCGCTGCGCGACTCCCACCCGATCCGCATCCCGAGCACGCTGCTGGGAATGCTGTCGGAGATTCCGCACTACCCGTCCGACGACACGCCATCGCAGGCGTCCGACCGTTTCGCTGACCGCGATGTGCGCGACCAGCGTAAGCGCGGGTAGCAGGCGCGTTGCCCTGTCCCGTGGGTTCAAGCCGACCGATCAGCAACCGTGGATACTAGGGTGGACACGACCAATGCCGTGCCTGGTGCTCGCCCTGGACAGGGGCCCTGTGCGAGGCCTGTCTCGAGCACACAAGTAGCGGATTCAAAAGGGGTAACGTGACCTCCGACCAAGGCAACGACGGCGGCGACAACGGAGGCAACCGCCTGGCGCCGCGCCCCATTTCCCGGCCGCCGGTCGACCCGGCATCGCGTCAGGCATTCGGTCGTCCCGATGGTCTGCAGGGATCGTTTGTCGCGGAACGAGTGCGGCCACAGAAGTTCCGGGACCAAGCCGAGTTCAGTCCACACGATCAAAGCCGCGACCCGGTTCTGCAGGAAGCATTCAGCCGGCCCGTCGGCGGTACCGAGACCCTGCAGCGCCACCCCGTCGACGCCAGCGCACTGGCGGCCGAGCAGAACGGGTTCGATCAGGACGAATCTGACGACCCGTGGCGGGACCCGGGGGCCGCGGCGGCGCTGGGCAGCCCGGCAGTTCCCACCGCCACTTCGCGCACCGCGTTGGGGTACGGCGGCAAGCTCGGCGTCCGCGACGTCCTCTTCGGCAGGAAGGTGTCCTACCTCGCCCTAGCCGTCCTGCTGGCTATCGCGTTGGGCATCGGCGTTATCGGCGGGGTGATCGGTCGCAAGACGGCCGAGGTCGTCGACGCCTTCACCACCTCGAAGGTGACGTTGGCGACCGGCGGCAACACCGAAGAGCCGGCGGGCCGCTTCGCCAAGGTGGCGGCCGCCACCGCCAACGCGGTGGTGACCATCGAGTCGAAGAGCGACCAGGAAGGCATGCAGGGTTCCGGCGTCGTCATCGACGGTCGGGGCTACATCGTCACCAACAATCACGTGATCTCCGAGGCCGCCAACAATCCCAGCCAATTCAAGACGACCGTGGTGTTCAACGACGGTAAGGAAGTGCCCGCCAACCTGGTAGGCCGCGACCCCAAGACCGACCTGGCCGTGCTCAAGGTCGACAACGTCGACAACCTGAGCGTGGCCCGGCTCGGTGATTCCGACAAGGTGCGCGTCGGTGACGAGGTTCTTGCGGCGGGTGCGCCGCTGGGGCTGCGCAGCACCGTGACGCACGGCATCATCAGCGCGCTGCACCGTCCCGTCCCGTTGTCGGGGGAGGGATCTGACACCGACACCGTCATCGACGGGGTGCAAACGGATGCCTCGATCAACCACGGCAACTCAGGCGGCCCGCTGATCGACATGGATTCCCAGGTGATCGGCATTAACACCGCCGGAAAGTCGTTGTCGGACAGCGCAAGTGGGCTGGGCTTCGCGATCCCGGTCAACGAGGCGAAGATAGTTGCCCAGACTCTGATCAAAGACGGAAAGATCGTGCACCCGACCCTCGGTGTCAGCACCCGGTCGGTGAGCAACTCGATCGCTGCCGGTGCCCAGGTCGCCAACGTCAAGGCGGGCAGCCCGGCGCAAAAGGGCGGAATCCTGGAAAACGACGTCATCGTCAAGGTCGGTAGCCGTAAGGTCGCCGACGCCGACGAGTTCGTCGTCGCCGTGCGGCAGCTGACCATCGGGCAGGACTCTCCGATCGAGGTGGTGCGTGATGGCCGCAACGTCACCCTGACCGTCAAACCCGACCCCGATAACGGCTAGATGTTCGGGAACCTGAGCTGGGAGCACATCCTGGTCCTCGTGGTGGTCGGGCTGGTAATCCTTGGGCCCGAGCGGCTTCCGGGTGCGATCCGGTGGACGTCGACCTCGCTCCGGCAAGCCCGCGACTACCTCAGCGGCGTCACCAGCCAACTGCGCGAGGACATCGGACCCGAATTCGACGATCTGCGCGGACCCCTCAGCGAATTGCAGAAGCTGCGGGGGATGACGCCGCGCGCGGCGCTGACCAGGCACCTGCTGGACGGCGACGACTCATTCCTCACCGGGAATTTCGACCGGCCGCCCGCCAACGGCGCGCCGAATACCGTGCAAAACGGCGCCGAGCAGCACGCGCCTGCGCCGTTCGATACCGACGCGACCTAGCGGGCCATCAGACCTGAGTTTGAATTAGTGCGGGGTTGGGTCAAGCCCCAGCGACACGCCTGCCAATCCACGCCGTCGCGACGAGAGCTTGTCGGCGATACTGCGCAATTCCTTGCCCACCGGCGAATCGGGTGCGCTCAGCACGATCGGGACGCCGGCGTCACCGGCGGCCACCAGCGCCGGGTCCAGCGGGATCTGACCCAGCAGCGGAACGTCGGCGCCGACCGCGCGGGAGAGCCGCTCGGCGACCTGCGCGCCACCACCCTCCCCGAACACCTGCAGGGTTGAGCCGTCCGGCAGGACGAGCCCGGCCATGTTCTCGACGACCCCGACGATGCGCTGACGGGTTTGCAGCGCGATGCTGCCGGCCCGCTCGGCGACCTCGGCGGCGGCCAACTGCGGCGTGGTCACGACCAGGATTTCCGCGTTGGGGACCAGCTGAGCCACCGAGATGGCGATGTCGCCGGTGCCCGGCGGCAGGTCCATGAGCAGCACGTCCAGGTCCCCCCAATAGACGTCGGCCAGGAACTGCTGCAACGCCCGGTGCAGCATCGGCCCGCGCCACACCACCGGGGTGTTGCCCTCGGTGAACTGGGCGATCGAGATGACCTTCACCTCGTGCGCGATCGGCGGCAGGATCATCGACTCGACCTGGGTGGGCCGGTCGGTGGTGCCCATCATCCGGGGGATGGAATGGCCGTGGATGTCGGCGTCGAGCACGCCGACCGACAGGCCGCGGGTGGCCATCGCCGTGGCCAGGTTGACCGTGACGCTCGACTTCCCGACGCCGCCCTTGCCGGACGCGACCGCGTATACCCGGGTCAGCGAGCTGGGCTGGGCGAACGGGATGACGGGCTCGCGGGCGTCGCCGCGCAACTGCTTGCGCAGCTCGGTGCGCTGCTCGTCGTTCATCACGTCCAGGCTGACTTTCACCGCCCCGGTACCGGGGACGTCGGCGACGGCCTGGCTGACGCGCTCGCTGATTTCGGTCTTCTTCGGGCAGGCGGCGGTGGTCAGGTAAATCTGGACGTGCACCCCGCCGTCGGAGTCGATATCGATGCTCTTGACCATCCCGAGTTCGGTGATGGGACGCCGCAATTCGGGGTCGATCACCTTGCCCAGGGCGGTGCGGATGGCAGCGCTGCGGTCGGCTTGCGAACCAGGGGGGTCATGACGAGGCATTACCGCCGAGTGTAGGCGGCTTGGCTTTCTACCAGCGGGCAGGCGTCAGGCTGGCGGCGCGGGCACCGCGGCCGGGCTCGCGGGCTTAGGCGATGGCGAGGCGTTCGGCGCTCCGACCACCGGGCTTGGCGCTGCGGCCAGGGGAGGACTACCGGGCGGGCCGGCCGGTGGATTCGGCAGCGGTGGGGCCGGCGGTGGTGCGACCGGCGGTGGTGCGGCCTGCGGCGCCCAGGGCGGGGCGGCGTTCGGTGGCGGCGGCGGGGCTAGCGGGCCAAACGGCTGCGGCGGGGCTAGCGGTCCAAACGGCTGCGGGGGCGGGGCTAGTGGCCCAAACGGCTGCGGTCCACCCGCCGGCGCGGTTTGCGAACTGATGCAGATCACCGTGCACCCAGGCATGTGCCCCTGCACCGGTGGCGGGCTGGCGGGCGCCATCCAGGGGAACATCGGCGGCGGACTGACCGGCTGCTGCTGTTGACCGGTCAAGTCGATCAGCGGCATCCGCGCCATCGGATCGTCCATCGGCAGGCCGATCATGTTCATCGGTAGGCCGGGCCCCAGACCCTCGGGATGCTCGTCGTGGGCATTGCCGAGCGGGGGTGGCGGTCCGGTGATCGCCGGCAGGTCGACCGGGACCACGCCGGTGGCGTAGGCCGCGGCCCAGCCCAGCACGTTCTGGGCGTAGGGCGTCGAGTTGTTGTAACGCAGGATCGCGGCCATGACCTGGGCCGGGTCGCGCAGGTTGAGCCCGCCGCTGCACAGGTAGTGGGCCGCGGTCAGCGTGGAGTCGAACAGGTTCTGCGGGTCGGCCACACCATCGCCGTCGCCGTCGGAGGCATAGCGTGCCCAGGTGCCGGGCAAGAACTGCATGGGCCCCAACGCGCGGGCGTAGGTGAGGCGATTGCCGGCGCTGCTGGAGATGATGACCTCGTTGCCGGGCAACGAGCCGTCCAACGAGGGACCGTAGATCGGGGTGACCGCGGTGCCGCGCGCGTCGACGGCACCCCCACTTGCGTGCCCGGACTCGATGCGTCCGATGCCGGCGAGCAAGTTCCAACTGACGCCGCAGCCCGGCTCGGCGATGGCCATCTTCAGTTCGGCGTTGCGGTAGGCGGACAGTGCCATCGTCGGAATGCCCAGTGCGCCAGGCGCATTCACGACCCTCGGTGGCGGGGGTGCCGATGCGGCGCCCGCCGCGACGTGGAAGGCCGTCGGCGCCCGGTCGATCGCGATGACCACCGGTCCAGAGAGGTCGGGGTCCGTCGGGGACACGGCGGCGACCGGGGTGATGACGGTGTGCACCGACGGAATGGGGCTCTTCTTGTGTAACGGCTCAGGCGTGGCGCCGACGGCGCCCGCGAACACCAGCGGACTGATCACCGCCACGCTGAATGCCTGTGCCCGAGTTATCGGAAGCCCCCACTTCCGCACCGACGCGACGGCCGAGCGTGCACCCAAGCGACCCCCTTTGCGCACTCCACCGTCCTAAGTGTTTTGGGTGTCGGGAACCCATGTGAGCTGCCGGAAACCTCTTCTTAGCATCGTGACCTCGATCACCATACATAACCCTTGTGACGGGAGTGGCGCAATGGTGGATTTGCTATTCATGGGGATTCCTTAGTGCTCCGCCCCCCACCGTCACCGGCGCGTCCTGGGCTCCTCGGCCGGGATGTGCGGGTTCCGCTCGGTCAGCAGGGCGCGCAGTTCGTCCAGCTCATCGCGCAGGTATTCGCGGGTCACGACCTCGCCGATGGCCAGCCGCAGTGCCGCCAGCTCACGGGACAAATACTCGGTGTCGGCCTTGGTCTGCGCGGCGCGGCGACGATCTTCTTCGAGCGTGACCCGGTCCCGGTTCTCTTGACGGTTTTGCGCGAGCAGAATCAGCGGGGCGGCGTAGGCGGCCTGCGTGGAGAAGGCCAGATTGAGCAGGATAAAGGGGTACGGGTCGAAGCGCGCTTCAACCGCGATCAGGTTCACCGCGATCCACACGATCACGATCATGGTCTGTATCAGCAGGTAGCGGCCGGTACCGAAGAACCGCGCGATGGCCTCGGTGCTCTGCCCGACCGTCTCGGGGTCCAGGCGCAGTGAGATCCCGCGCGATGTCCGCGGGGTGTACAGCCGACGCGGTGCCGAGGGTTTACTCACGAGACCCCCTCGGTTGGGTCGGCGCCTCCGATGCCGGCGGTCACCTCTTGGGCGTGCGCGCGCCAGTCGTGCGGCAGTAGGTGATCGAGCAGGTCGTCCACGGTCACCGCCCCCAGCAGGTGGCTTTGGTCGTCGACGACGGGTCCGCACACCAGGTTGTAGGCGGCGAGGTAGCGCGTCACGGCGGCCAGCGAGGTCTCCGGGGTCAGGGTGAGCAGGTCACTGTCGACGATCCCGCCGACCAACTCGCTCGGCGGCTCGCGAAGGAGGCGCTGTAGCGGGACGCAGCCGAGGTACTGCCCGGTGGGCGTGGCCGTCGGTGGGCGCGCCACGAACACCATTGACGACAGCGCGGGGGTGAGGTCGGGATCGCGGACCAGTGCCAGGGCCTCGGCAACCGTGGTGTCCGCGGTCAGTACCACCGGGTCGGAGGTCATCAATCCGCCCGCGGTGTCCGGAGAATGCTTCAAAAGCCTTCGCAGCGGGGCGGATTCGCCGGGATCCATCCGGGCCAGCAGCAGCTCGGCATCCGTCGGGTTCAGCTCACCGAGCAGGTCGGCGGCATCGTCGGGGTCCATCTCCTCCAGCACATCGGCCGCGCGATCGGTGCCCAGCTGCGACAGCGCATCGGCCTGCTCCGACTCGGGCAACTCCTGCAGGATGTCGGCCAACCGTTCGTCGGTGAGGGCCTTGAACACCTCGGTGCGTCGCTTGGCCGGCAGGCCGCGGATGGCGTCCGCCACGTCGACCGCGCGGCGTCCCTCGAACTGGTTGAGGAGTTGCGCCACCGCCTGGCCCGGCATCGCTAGCGCCGATGGCGTCAATCCGTGCACGCTTTGCCAATCGACCACGTGCGCGGGCCCGCGCCGTCCAAGGCGACGCTGAGTGCGCACGGCGATCCGGGTCACCAGCCAGTCGCGGGTTCGGGATTGCTCGATGCCCAGGTCGGTGATCATGACGTCGCGCCCGGCCAGCTCCGGTAGTTCGGGGTCGTTGACCGTGACCGGGGTGTCGAGTATCTGACCGATCGCCAGGACCTCGCCGGGACGTTGTTCGAAGTGGCGCAGGGACACGCTTCCGGTGTTGAGCGTCACCGCATTTGGCTCGATCGCGGCGACCCGCAGAATCGGGATGAAGATGCTGCGGCGGGTCGCCAAATCGACAACCAGCCCCAATACCCGCGGCTGCTGACGGACAATGCCGATGTTGATCACGACATCGCGGATGCGCCCGAAGTTTTCGCCCATTGGCCCCAACACCAACATCCGCGCCAGCCGCGCGACGTACACCCTGTTGACCGATGCCATGGAAGAGAGCCTAAGCAGCCGGTTGCGCGATGGCAGCTAGCCGGCTCGGGCGAGCCCCATTAATGGGAATGCACCGCAAAAATCATCACAATCAGAGCCACGATCAGGGTCGCGATGCCGATCACTATGCCGGCGACGGCCAGGGCGTAGCCGTCTTGCCGCGTTCGTTTGATCTGGTCGAGCGCGATCGTGCCCAGCACGATGGCCACGACCCCGCCGATGCAGCAGAACAAGCCGGTGAACGATGAGATCAGCGAGGCGATCGCCAGCCCGTTGGTCCCCGACTGGACGGCGTCCTGCGGCCAGTAATCGCGCTGATAATCCGGCGTCGGGTAATAGGCGCCGGGATATGACGGGGACCCATAGCCCGGCGGTGGGCCACTGAATTGCGACGGCCCCGCCGGGTAGGGGTCGCCGTAGCTGGGCGGCTGCTGGTAGCCGAAGGGCGGGGTGCCCGGGTAGTCGACCGGATAGTCGGGCGGCGGATACGGCGGGGGCGGATAGTTGGCTGGTGGCGGCGATGCGGGCGGATTCCAGGGGGCTGCCCACCCCGGCTGCTGCGGGTACTGCCCACCGGCCGCGTGCGGATCAGCCGCGTCTTCGCCGCCGGGAGCTGTCATGGTGTTCAACCTAGCTTGCAGGTCGCCTCGATAGGGTGGGAGGGCCGAGGTGAAACTATGGCCACGGCGGAGGAGAATGAGCGCTGATGACTAGTCCTTTCCAGCCTGGCCAAGTCCCCGGCGCAACGCCCTCCGGCGCGGCCGGGGGCCGTCGCGGTGTGCCGCAGTTGCCGACTCCGCCCAAAGGCTGGCCGGTGGGGTCTTACCCCACCTACGCCGAGGCACAGCGCTCCGTCGACTACCTATCCGAACAGCAGTTCCCGGTCCAACAGGTGACCATCGTCGGCGTCGATTTGATGCAGGTTGAACGGGTCACCGGTCGGCTGACGTGGCCCAAAGTGCTGGGCGGTGGCGTGCTCAGCGGGGCCTGGCTCGGGCTGTTCATCGGGTTGGTGCTGGGCTTCTTCAGCCCCAGCCCGTGGGGTGCGCTGGCGACGGGTCTGGTTGCCGGGGTGTTCTTCGGGCTGATCACCTCCGCGGTTCCTTACGCAATGGCCCGTGGCACAAGGGATTTCAGCTCAACGATGCAGTTGGTAGCCGGCCGGTACGACGTACTCTGCGATCCGCAGAATGCCGAGAAGGCTCGGGATTTGCTTGCGCGCCTGGCGATCTGACGGCCGGATGCTTTTGTGGTGAGTCGCCGCGAGCGCGCGCGCCGAGTAAGCGCAGTCGTGCTGGCGATTCTGACCATGGTGTCGGCGCTATCGGCCTGTGGGTCGGGCCAGCACGGGCTGGTGATCACCTTCTACACGCCGGCCGCCGACGGCGCGACGTTCGCCGAAGTTGCCCGACGTTGCAGCCAGGACTCCCACGGCCGGTTCGTCGTCCAGCACGTCAGCCTCCCCAGAGCCCCCGGCGCGCAGCGGTTGCAGTACGCCCGCCGGCTTGCCGGTCGTGATCGCACGCTGGACGTGATGTCGCTGGACGTCATCTGGACCGCGGAGTTCGCCGAGGCGGGCTGGGTGCTGCCGCTGTCCGACGACCCGGCCGGACAGGCCGAGGACGACGCAGCCGTCGATACCCTGCCGGGTCCGCTGGCGACCGCCGGCTGGAAGCACCGCTTGTATGCCGCACCCATCACGACCAATACCCAATTGCTGTGGTACCGAGCAGATCTGGTGCATCAACCGCCACACGACTGGAATGGTATGGTGGCCGAGGCAGCTCGATTGCACGCCACCGGTCAGCCTGGCTGGATCGCTGTGCAGGCCAATCAGGGCGAGGGTCTGGTGGTGTGGTTCAACACGCTGCTGGCCAGCGCCGGTGGCCAGGTGCTCTCCGAAGACGGCCAGCACGTCACCCTGACCGATACCCCCGCGCACCGGGCCGCCACCGTCACCGCCCTGCGGATCCTCAAGGCGGTGGCCACCGCGCCGGGAGCCGACCCGTCGATCACCCGAACCGACGAGAGCACGGCGCGGTTGGCGGTCGAACAGGGCAGGGCCGCACTCGAAGTCAACTGGCCGTTTGTGCTCGCGTCGCTGCTCCAGAACGCGGTCAAGGGTGGCGTGAACTTCCTGCCGCTCAACCAGAATCCGGCGCTGGCCGGCAGCATCAATCAGTTCGGCACTTTCGTGCCCAACGACGAGCAATTCCGCATCGCCTATCAGGCCAGCGAAAAGGTCTTCGGCTTTGCGCCCTACCCCGGCGTGGTGCCGGGCCGGCCGGCCAAGGTGACGATCGGGGGGCTGAACCTGGCGGTGGCCAGCACGACTCGTCATAAAGCCGAGGCGTTTGAAGCCATCAGATGCCTGCGCAGCCTGCAGAATCAGAAGTTCATCTCGATCGAAGGCGGTCTGCCCGCGGTCCGGACGTCGCTGTACTCCGACCCGCAATTCCAGGTCAAGTATCCGATGTACACGATCATTCGCCAGCAGCTGACCGATGCCGCGGTGCGTCCCGCAACACCGGCCTACCAAGCGGTCGGAATTCGACTGGCCACGACGTTGAACCCCATCACCGAGATCGACCCGGAGCGCACGGCCGACGAGCTCACCACCGAGGTGCAGAAGGCCATCGACGGGAAGGGGCTGCTCCCGTGATCGCACTGGCGCCCCGACTGCGCGCACTCGAGCACACCCCCGTCGAGATCGCCAGGCGGATCTGGAATCGCCCGCCCGAGCAGCGACTGGCCTTCATTCTCGTCGCGCCCGCGGCGACCCTGATGCTGGCGGTGACGGCCTATCCGATCGGTTACAGCATCTGGCTGAGCCTGCAGCACAACAATCTGGCCACCCCGAGCGACACCAGGTTCATCGGCCTGGGCAATTACCAAACGATCTTGACCGACCGCTATTGGTGGACAGCGCTGTTGGTGACGCTGGCTATCACGGTGGTTTCGGTGTCGATCGAATTCGTGCTCGGCCTGGCGCTGGCGCTGGTGATGCACCACACCCTGATCGGCAGGGGGCTGGTTCGCACCGCGGTGCTCGTCCCCTACGGCATCGTGACGGTGGTCGCCTCCTACAGCTGGTATTACGCGTGGACGCCGGGAACCGGCTACCTGGCCAACCTGCTGCCGCAGGGCAGTGCGCCGCTGACCCAACAGATCCCGTCGCTGGGCATCGTCGTCATCGCCGAGGTCTGGAAGACGACGCCATTCATGTCGCTGCTGTTGCTGGCCGGGTTGGCGCTGGTGCCAGAGGATTTGCTGAAAGCCGCGCAGGTCGATGGCGCCGGCGCCTGGCGGCGACTGACCAGGATCATGCTGCCGATCATCAAGCCGGCGGTCGTGGTTGCGCTGTTGTTCCGGACCCTGGACGCCTTCCGCATTTTCGACAACATCTATGTGCTGACCGAGGGCAACAACAACACCGGCTCGGTGTCGATCCTGGGCTACGACAACCTGTTCGAAGGCTTCAACGTCGGCCTGGGCTCGGCGATCAGCGTGCTGATCTTTGTCTGCGTCGGCGTCATCGCGCTCATCTTCATCAAGGTGTTCGGCGCCGCGGCACCGGGTGGTGACGTCGATGAACGCTGAGTTGATGGGCGCGCGGCGCACCGCGATATGGGCCGTCATCAACACCGCGGTCGTGGTCTACGCGCTGCTTCCGGTGCTCTGGATTCTCAGCCTGTCACTCAAACCGACGTCAACTGTCAAGGACGGCAAGCTGATTCCGTCGTCGGTGACGCTGGAGAACTATCGCGGTATCTTCCGGGGCGACTTCTTCACTTCGGCTCTGATCAACTCCGTCGGCATCGCGTTGATCGCCACCGCGATCGCGGTGCTGCTGGGCGCGATGGCGGCCTATGCGATCGCGCGGCTGAACTTTCCCGGCAAACGGGTGCTGGTTGGTTGCACGCTGCTGATCACCATGTTCCCGGCGATCTCTCTGGTGACGCCACTGTTCGAAATCGAGCGCGCCGTGGGGCTTTTCGATACCTGGCCCGGGTTGATCCTGCCCTACATCACCTTCGCCTTGCCCTTGGCCATCTACACCTTGTCGGCCTTCTTCCGGGAGATCCCCTGGGATCTGGAGAAGGCGGCCAAGATGGACGGCGCGACGCCGGGGCAGGCCTTCCGCAAGATCATCGTGCCGCTGGCGGCGCCCGGACTGGTGACCGCGGCGATCCTGGTGTTCATCTTCGCCTGGAACGACCTGCTGCTGGCGTTGTCGCTGACCGCCACCAAGGCAGCGATCACCGCGCCGGTGGCGATCGCGAACTTCCCCGGCAGTTCGCAATTCGAGGAACCAACTGGATCTATCGCGGCCGGTGCCATTGTGATTACGATCCCGATCATCGTGTTTGTTCTAATCTTCCAACGACGGATTGTCGCCGGGTTGACCTCAGGCGCCGTGAAGGGATAACGCGATGGCCGAGATCGTGCTGGAGCACGTCAACAAGAGTTACCCCAACGGGATGACGGCGGTGAAAGACCTGAACCTCACCATCGCCGACGGCGAATTCCTGATCCTGGTCGGCCCGTCCGGCTGCGGCAAGACCACGACGCTGAATATGATTGCTGGACTTGAGGATATCTCGTCGGGCGAGCTGCGCATCGGCGGCGAACGAGTCAACGAGAAGGCGCCGAAGGACCGCGATATCGCGATGGTGTTTCAGTCCTACGCGCTGTATCCGCACATGACCGTTCGGCAGAACATCGCGTTTCCGCTGACCCTGGCGAAGATGAAAAAAGCCGATATCGCCCAGAAGGTCTCCGAGACGGCCAAAATCCTCGACCTGACCGAGCTTCTGGACCGCAAGCCTTCCCAGTTGTCGGGTGGGCAACGGCAGCGGGTCGCGATGGGCCGGGCCATCGTGCGCCACCCCAAGGCGTTCTTGATGGACGAGCCGCTGTCAAACCTGGACGCCAAGCTGCGGGTGCAGATGCGCGGCGAGATCGCCCGGCTGCAGCGCCGGCTGGGCGCCACCACCGTCTACGTCACCCACGACCAGACCGAGGCGATGACGCTGGGCGACCGCGTGGTGGTGATGCACGGGGGAGTTGCGCAGCAGATCGGCACTCCCGAGGAGCTGTACGAGCGTCCTGCGAATCTCTTTGTCGCGGGGTTCATCGGCTCGCCTCCGATGAATTTCTTCCCCGGCACACTGACGCCGACCGGACTGACCCTGCCCTTCGGTGAGGTGATGCTGACGCCGGAAGTCCTGGAAGTGATCGCGGCGCACCCGAAACCGGAAAACGTCATCGTCGGGGTGCGGCCCGAACATCTGGCCGATGCCGCCCTGATCGACGGCTATCAGCGCATCAGGGCGACAACCCTCGAGGTGAGGGTGGAGCTGGTCGAATCGCTGGGGGCCGACAAGTACGTGTACTTCACCACCGCGGGGTGCGACGTGCATTCAGCGCAGCTCGACGAGCTGGCCGCCGAGTCTGAGGTAGTCGAAAACCAGTTTGTGGCAAGGGTTCCCGCCGAGTCCAAGGCTGCCATCGGTCAGTCGGTCGAATTGGCCTTCGACACCGGGAAGCTCGCCGTCTTCGACGCCGACTCCGGAACGAACCTGACCGTCGCCGGGGCACCCGCAGCCCAGTGACACAAATCCTGGACCAGGTGCGGGCACACCTGCGCGATTACTTCACCAAGGCAGGCGCCACCGGGGAGTGGGGTGAGCCCGATTCGGCGAGCGTGACGTTTTTGGGTACCGAACCCATTGAGGTGCAGCGGTTCCGCTGCGCGGACGGATTGGTGCAGTACGTGTCGCTGGGATGCTCGCGCCATCCGATGGGTGATCCCACCGAAATCGTCGTCGATCGCCACCACGGCCCGCGCGCCGAGGTTGCGCTGTGCCTGCGAGATCCCGGACCGGCCACCGGTATTGCCCGCAGCGTGGCGATACTAGCCGCTTCGCCGGCGGTCGACGGTGTGGTGCTCGGCGTCGACGCACTGATCGACCTCGGCTCGCCGCTGTGGGCATGGCCATCGCGACGAGTGCCCTTCACAGCTGTCCTGTTGGGCCGCAGCGACATTCCGGATCTACCGCCGGAGCCGCCGCGTGACCCGGTGACTTTTCTGTCGGCGACGCCGATCACCGCGACCGAGGCGGCGTGGGTGCGGCTCAAGGGCGCCGAGGCCATGCGACAGGCCTGGCAGAGCGACGGCGTGGACGTGCTGGACCCGAATCGCCGTGCGGCACAACCGAACTGACGTGTTGCGACCGCTCCGGAGCGCAGACTCGGCAGAGTTAAAGCCAGTTGTTCCTGCGGAATTGGAAATACAGGATCAGGCAGGAGACCGTCATAAAGGCCATGACCCCCGGGTAACCCCACGTCCAGTCCAGCTCGGGCATGAAATGGAAGTTCATCCCGTAGATCGCGGCAACCGCGGTGGGCAGCGCCGCGATACCGGCCCAGGCGGCCATCTTGCGCATGTCGTTGTTCTGCTGCATGCCGACGCGGGCCAGCGCCGCCTGCACCAGCGAGTTGAGCATGTCGTCGTAGCTGGCGATCTGGTCTGCGGCCTCGGAGTGGTGGTCGCCGACGTCGCGCAGGTAGCGCCGCAATTCCTTGGAGATCAATTCCTTGTATTCCACCTGGATTCGATGGAATGCGATAGACAGCGGGTTGACGCAACGGCGTAGTTCGACGACCTCACGCTTGAGCATGTAAATCGGTTCGATGTCGAGCTTGCGGCCCGGGGCAAACGCCACTTCCTCGATGCTGTCGATATCGGCTTCCACCAGCGTGGACACCTCGAGGTAGTGATCCACCACGTGATCGGCGATCGCGTGCATGACCGCGTACGGGCCCAGCGCCAGCTGCTCGATGTCGGTTTCCATCCGCTTGCGCACGTCGGCCAGCCCGCTGTGTTCGCCATGGCGGACCGTGACCACGAAATCCTTGCCAACGAAGATCATCACCTCGCCGGTTTCCACGATCTCTCGCGCCAGCGCCACCGATTCGTGCGGGACGTAGTTGACGGTCTTCAGCACAAGGAACAGCGTGTCGTCGTAGCGCTCCAGCTTGGGTCGTTGATGGGCGCACACGGCGTCTTCGACAGCCAGTGGGTGCAGCCCGAAGACCTCTGCGACCTCTGTCATCTGGGTCTCGTCCGGCTCGTGCAGACCAACCCAGACGAACGCTTCGTTCCCGAACATTTCGATCTGCTGCACTTTGCTGTGTGCGGCGGCGTAGGTGAACTTCCCGGGCAGCCGCTGACCTGCGACGTAGACCGCGCAGTCGATCAGGGCTTCGTGTGGGGGAGGTGGTTCAGCAGCGGGTTGTGGTTCCGGTTCGTGCGCGATCGTTCGAAGCGCTTCCGGTAATGCGTCGAAACCCTCGAACACCTCAACCTCCTATCGCAGCGCAGGTCTGGCCAAGCGGTGCTCAATGCTACGCGTTCGGCCAGAACGCAGCATGAAGAGTGTGTGGTGGCCGCGCGCCGGGGAAACCCGCGGGTGCGCTAGTTTCGAGCACGACCGAAACTCTCTGTCCAAGGAGTAAATCGAAGTGAGCGCAAGTCCTCTGAAGGTCGCCGTCACCGGCGCCGCCGGCCAGATCGGCTACAGCCTGTTGTTCCGCCTCGCTAGCGGCTCGCTGCTGGGGCCGGATCGCCCGATCGAGCTGCGGCTGCTCGAGATCGAGCCCGCGCTCAAGGCCCTCGAGGGCGTCGTGATGGAGCTCGATGACTGCGCGTTTCCGCTGCTGGCGGGTGTCGAGATCGGTGCGGACGCGAACAAGATCTTCGATGGTGTGAACCTGGCCCTGCTGGTGGGCGCCAGGCCGCGCGGCCCGGGCATGGAGCGCGGCGACCTGCTCTCGGCCAACGGCGCGATCTTCACCGCCCAGGGCAAGGCGCTGAACTCCGTCGCCGCCGACGACGTCCGCGTGGGTGTGACCGGCAACCCGGCCAACACCAACGCGCTGATCGCGCTGAGCAACGCACCCGACATCCCCAGTGAGCGTTTCTCGGCGCTCACCCGTTTGGACCACAACCGGGCGATCTCGCAGCTGGCCAAGAAGACGGGTGCCGCCGTCACCGACATCAAGAAGATCACCATCTGGGGCAATCACTCGGCCACCCAGTACCCCGACATCTTCCACGCCGAGGTCGGTGGCAAGAACGCGGCCGAGGTCGTCAACGACCAGGACTGGATCGAGAACGATTTCATCCCGACCGTCGCCAAGCGCGGCGCGGCGATCATCGATGCGCGCGGCGCCTCGTCGGCGGCCTCGGCCGCCTCGGCGACCGTCGACGCCGCCCGGTCCTGGCTGCTGGGCAGCCCGAAGGACGACTGGGTGTCGATGGCCGTCCTGTCGGACGGTTCCTACGGGGTGCCGGAGGGGATCGTGTCGTCGTTCCCGGTGACCACCAAGGACGGCAACTGGACGATCGTCAGCGGCCTGGAGATCGACGACTTCTCCCGCGCCCGGATCGACAAGACCACCGCCGAATTGGCCGACGAGCGCAAAGCGGTGACCGAGCTCGGTCTGATCTGAGGCCCACCGGCAGAGTCAGCGCGTCACCACTGGTCAGACCCAGTCGATTAGGGCTACTAATGGGTTAGTCAGTACCCTGGGCGCGTGTCCGAAATCGTGCCGCCACAGCTCGTCATCGGTGACGACGAGATCTTCGAGGCCCACGTAGGTGGGAAGCTTTCGGTCGGGATGAAGGCCCCGCTAGACACGCAGCGCGCGTTGTCGATCGCCTACACTCCCGGCGTCGCGCAGGTCAGTCGGGCGATCGCCGCCGACCACACCCTGGCCGACCGCTACACGTGGGCGAACCGGCTGGTCGCCGTGATCAGCGACGGCAGCGCGGTCCTGGGTCTCGGCGACATCGGACCGGCCGCGGCGCTGCCGGTGATGGAGGGCAAGTGCGCGCTGTTCAAGCAGTTCGCCGATCTGGACGCGATCCCGATCGTGCTGGACACCAAGGATCCCGACGCGATCGTCGAAACCCTGGTACGACTGCGCCCCACCTTCGGCGCCGTGAACCTCGAGGACATCTCCGCGCCCCGCTGCTTCGAGATCGAACGACGAGTCATCGAAGCGCTGGACTGCCCGGTGATGCACGACGACCAGCACGGCACGGCGATCGTCGTGCTGGCGGCGCTGATGGGCGCCAGCAAGTTGCTCGGCCGCGATATGGGCTCGATGCGGGTGGTGGTCTCGGGCGCCGGGGCCGCGGGTGTTGCCTGCTCGAAACTTCTTCTCGCCATGGGGGTTTCGGACATCACGGTGCTCGATTCGCGCGGCATCCTGCATGCCGGCCGCGAGGATATGAACATCGTCAAGACCGATCTGGCGCGCAGCAGTAATCCCCGCGGTCTCACCGGCGGCATGGTGGAAGCGCTCAAGGAGGCCGACGTGTTTCTCGGGGTGTCGGCCGGTGTCGTCCCCGAGGAGCTGATCGCCACCATGGCGCCCGATTGCGTCGTGTTCGCGCTGTCGAACCCCGACCCCGAGATCCACCCCGACGTCGCGGCCAAATACGCCGCCGTGGTGGCCACGGGTCGCAGCGATTTCCCCAACCAGATCAACAATGTGCTGGCGTTCCCCGGGGTATTCCGCGGCGCGCTGGATGCCGGGGCGCGGCGGATCACGGAAAAGATGATGGTGGCCGCAGCGGAGGCGATCTTCGCCGTCGTGAGCGACGACCTCGCGCCCGACCGGATCGTGCCGAGCCCGCTGGACCTGCGCGTCGGCCCGGCAGTGGCCCAAGCGGTGGCAGACAGCGCGGAGTGAAAACCGGCAAGCTGGCTGCGCTTCTGCTCGCCGTCGCGCTCGCTGTCCCGTTCTGCGCCGGCTGTACGGGCGGAGCCGGCGACCATCGCGGCGTGCCCGCACTGGTGGTCGGTTCCACCAACGACGCCTTCTCGAGGCTGCTGGCCGCCGTCTACCTCGCGGCGCTGCGGTCCTACGGTTTCGCCGCGCAACCCGAGACCGCGCCGGACCCGATGGCCCAACTGGACTCCGGCGCCTTCACCGTCACTCCCGCCTTCACCGGCCAGACGTTGCAGACTCTGCAACCCGGCGCCATGGCGCTGTCGGACGCGCAGGTCTACCGCGAGATGGTGTCGGCGCTACCCGAGGGCGTCGCCGCGGGGGACTACGCCACGGCTGCAGAAGACAAACCCGTGCTGCTGGTGACGCAATCCACCGCCAAAGCCTGGGGTGGCCAGGACCGCAGCGCGGATCTGAGCACGCTGGGAAAACACTGCGATGGGCTGGCTGTCGGGATCGTCACCGGCCGCCAAGCGCCTGCGTTGGTCGGCACCTGCCGACCGCCCGCTCCGCGCGAATTCCCGGATGAGACAACGATGTTCGCGGCGGTGCGCGCGGGGGAAGTGACCGCGGGGTGGACCACCACCGCTGACCCCGCGACTCCGGGGGATCTGGTGCCACTGGTCGACGGCAAACCCGCGCTGATCCGGGCGCAGAACGTGGTGCCGCTCTACCGCCGCAACGTGCTGACCGATCGGCAGGTGCTGGCGATCAACGAAGTGGCGGGCGTGCTGGACACCGCGGCCCTGGCCGACATGCGCCGCCAAGTCGCCGGCGGAGCAGATCCGCAGGCGGTCGCCGGCGGATGGCTCGCCGAACACCCGCTGGGGCGCTGAGGACCTATCGCTTGGTCGAAGTGAACCGGTGCGCGACGGGGCCGAATAACCGCTGATATCCCGGGCCCGTCAGCCGCACCAACAGATCCAGGACCTTGGCGTCCGTGCCGACCAACACCCGAGCCTTGTTCTTGCGAACGCCCGCCAAGATGACTTGTGCGGCTCGCTCCGGGGTGGTGCTGGCCATCCGCTTGTCGAACACCTTGGCCAGCTGTGCCGCGTCGATTCCCTCGGCGGCGGTGGCGTTGCGCGCGATCCCGGTCTTGATGCCGCCCGGGTGCACCGTGGTCACCCGCACCGGGTGGCCGGCGACCACCATCTCCTGGCGCAGCGCCTCGGTGAAGCCGCGGACGGCGAACTTGGCCGCGTTGTACGCCGCCTGACTCGGCACGGCGAACAACCCGAACACGCTGGAGACGTTGATGACGTGGCCGTCCCCGGACGCGATCAGGTGGGGGAGAAAGACCTTGGTGCCGTTGACGACGCCCCAATAGTCGACGTCCATCACCCGTTCGATGTCCTTGAACTGGCTGACTTCGATGTCGCCGGTGAACGCAATGCCGGCGTTGTTGTAGATCTGGTTGACCTTGCCGAAGTGCTCGTTGACCGCGTCGGCGTAGGCCAGGAAGGCCTCGCGCTCGGTCACGTCGAGTCGATCGGTTTTTACCGGAGCGCCGATGGCCTTCACCTGTTGCTCGGTTTGCGCCAGTCCCTCGGTATCGACGTCACTGATCGCGAGCTTGGCACCCGAGCGGGCGAGTTCGACGGCCAGCGCCTGGCCGATACCCGAACCCGCGCCAGTGACCACGGCGACCTTGTCAGCGAAACCCTGCATGTGCACCCTCCCTCGTGTCCACACTTGCCGCCAGGTTACCGGTACCAGCGGTCCCGGGTAGCAGCGGGTGGCTGGCGAAGCGGGAGGTCTGCTGGGCCGCGCCGGAATCCGGGTATCAGGACTTGCGCGCGAGGAGCCCGCGTACGAAGGTCGCCAATCGGCCCAGCCGGGTCGGGCCGCCGAACATCAGCTCGCCGTATCGCGCACCGAACAGCCGCACCATCAGGTCCGCGGCTCTGGCGTCCGAGCCGATCAGCACCCGGCCCTTGTTCTTACCCACCGCGGCCAAGATGGCGCGGGCGGCCTGCTCCGGAGTGGTCTTGGCCACCTGCTGGTCGAAGTTTTCGAGGACCTGGTCCTGGTCGAGTCCCATGCCCTCGGCGATGACGGCGTTGGTACCGAAAGAGGTCTTGATGCCGCCCGGGTGTACCACGGTCACCCCCACCGGGTAGCCGGCCACCACCATCTCCTGGCGCAGCGCCTCGGTGAAGCCGCGGACGGCGAACTTGGCCGAGACGTAGGCGGGCTGACCCGGCAGCGCCATCAACCCGAGCACGCTGGAGATATTGACGATGTGGCCGTCCCCGGACGCGATCAAGTGTGGGAGAAAGGCTTTGGTGCCGTTGACCACACCCCAGAAGTCGACGTCCATCACCTGTTCGATGTCCTTGAACCGGCTGAACTCAATGGTGCTGATGTAGGTGATGCCGGCGTTGTTGTAGATCTGGTTGACCTTGCCGAAGTGCTCGTTGACCGCGTCGGCGTAGGCCAGGAAGGCCTCGCGCTCGGTCACGTCGAGTCGGTCGACTTTGACCGGAGCGCCGATGGCCTTCAGCTGTTGCTCGGTCTGCGCCAGTCCCTCGGCATTAACGTCGCTGATCGCCAGGCTCGCACCGGAACGGGCGAGCTCGACGGCCAGCGCCTGGCCGATACCCGAACCCGCGCCAGTGACCACGGCGACTTTGCCGGCGAACTTTGACATGTGCACCCTTTCTCAAGTCCGCCCCATCCGTCGAGGTTAGCGGGTATCAGGAGCGGTCCAGGGGTGCGTTGGCAAATCTCACCCGAAGGCGGTGTCGAGTATCTCCTGTTGCTCGACAGCGTGCACCTTCGACGAACCCGAGGAGGGAGCCGACATGGCCCGGCGCGAGATGCGCTTGATCCCGCTCAACTTGTCCGGCAGCACCTCGGGCAGCGTCAAGCCCAACGACGGCCATGCGCCCTGATTGGCCGGCTCCTCCTGGACCCAGAAGAACTCGTTGGCGTCTGGGTAGCGCTCCAACGTGTCCTCCAGCCGGCGCCGCGGCAGGGGGGCGAGCTGCTCGAGGCGCACGATGGCGACGTCGTCGCGGTTGTCCTTGGCCTTGCGTGCGGCCAGCTCGTAGTAGATCTTGCCGCTGGTCAGCAGGATTCGGGTGACCTTGCTGCGGTCGCCGATGCCGTCCTCGTAGCTGGGCTCCTCGAGCACCGAGCGGAACTTGATCTCGGTGAAGTCCCGGATGTCGCTGACCGCCGCCTTGTTGCGCAGCATCGACTTCGGCGTGAACACGATCAGCGGGCGCATCACCCCGTCCAGGGCGTGCCGGCGCAGCAGGTGGAAGTAGTTCGCCGGCGTCGACGGCACCGCGATCGTCATCGAACCCTCGGCCCACAGCTGCAAGAAGCGTTCGATCCGGCCGGAGGTGTGGTCAGGCCCCTGCCCCTCGTGACCGTGCGGCAGCAGCAGGACGACGGTCGACAGCTGGCCCCATTTAGCCTCGCCGGAGCTGATGAACTCGTCGATGATCGACTGCGCCCCGTTGACGAAGTCGCCGAACTGTCCCTCCCACAGCACCACGGCATCCGGGTTGCCCACGGTGTAGCCGTATTCGAAGCCGACAGCGGCGTACTCCGACAGCGGCGAGTCGTAGACCAGGAACTTGCCGCCGGACGGGCTGCCGTCCTTGTTGGTCGCCAGCAGCTGCAACGGGGTGAACTCGTCGCAGTTGTTGCGGTCGATGATCACCGAATGCCGTTGGGAGAAGGTGCCGCGCCGGGTGTCTTGTCCCGACAGGCGCACCAGCTTGCCCTCGGCCACTAGCGATCCCAGCGCCAGCAGCTCGCCGAAGGCCCAGTCGATCTTGCCTTCGTAAGCCATCTCCCGGCGCCTTTCCAGCACCGGTTGGACCCGCGGGTGGGCGGTGAATCCCTCGGGGACGGCAAGGAACGCGTCGCCGATGCGGGCCAGCAGCGACTTGTCCACCGCGGTGTCCAGCCCCGCGGGAATCATCTGGTCCGCCTCGACCGATTCGCTCGCCTTCGCGCCGTGCTTCTCCAGGTCGCGGACCTCGTTGAACACCCGCTCCAGCTGGCCCTGGTAGTCGCGCAGCGCGTCCTCGGCTTCCTTCATCGAGATGTCGCCGCGGCCGATCAGGGCTTCGGTGTAGGTCTTGCGGGCCCCGCGCTTGGTGTCGACGACGTCGTACATGTAGGGGTTCGTCATCGACGGGTCGTCGCCCTCGTTGTGCCCGCGCCGGCGGTAGCACAGCATGTCGATGATGACGTCTTTCCTGAACTTCTGGCGGAAGTCAACGGCCAGCCGCGCGACCCACGCGCACGCTTCCGGGTCGTCGCCGTTGACGTGGAAGATCGGCGCACCGATCATCTTGGCGACGTCGGTGCAGTACTCGCTGGACCGGGAAAACTCCGGTGCGGTGGTGAAGCCGATCTGGTTGTTGACGATGAGGTGGATGGTGCCGCCGACGCGGTAGCCCGGCAGGTTTGCCAGGTTCAGCGTCTCGGCGACCACACCCTGGCCGGCGAAGGCGGCATCACCGTGCAGCATCAGCGGCACCACCGCGAAGCTCTTGCCCCCGTCGTCGTCGGCACCCCGGTCCAGCAGGTCCTGCTTGGCCCGCACCAGGCCCTCCAGCACCGGGTCCACGGCCTCCAGGTGCGACGGGTTGGCGGTCAGCGAAACCTGAAGGTCGTTGTCGCCGAACATCTGCAGGTACACACCGGTGGCGCCGAGGTGGTATTTGACGTCGCCGGAACCGTGCGCCTGGGACGGGTTCAGGTTGCCCTCGAACTCACTGAAGATCTGCGAGTACGGCTTTCCGACGATATTGGCCAGCACGTTGAGCCGGCCGCGGTGCGGCATCGCGATGACCACTTCGTCCAGGCCGTGCTCGGCGCACTGGTCGATGGCCGCGTCCATCAGCGGGATCTGGCTTTCGGCGCCTTCCAGCGAGAACCGCTTCTGCCCGACGTACTTGGTCTGCAGGAACGTCTCGAACGCCTCGGCGGCGTTGAGCTTGCTCAGGATGTATTTCTGTTCGGCCACAGTGGGTTTGACGTGTTTGGTCTCGACCCGCTCTTCCAGCCATTGCTGTTGTTCGGGCTCGAGGATGTGGGTGTATTCCACGCCGATGTGGCGGCAGTAGGCGTCGCGCAACAGGCCCAGCACGTCGCGCAGCTTCTTGTACTCGCAGCCGGCAAAACCGTTGACCTTGAACACCCGGTCGAGATCCCACAGCGTCAGGCCGTGATTGAGGATTTCGAGATCGGGGTGGCTGCGGAACCGGCTGGTGTCCAACCGCAACGGGTCGATGTCGGCCATCAGGTGGCCGCGGTTGCGATAGGCCGCGATCAACTCCATGACTCGGGCGTTCTTGTCGACGATCGAATCCGGGTTGTCGGTACTCCAGCGCACCGGCAGGTACGGGTTGCCCAGCTCACGGAAGATGTCGTCCCAGAACGTATCCGAGAGCAGCATTTCGTGGATGGTGCGCAGGAAGTCGCCGGACTCCGCGCCCTGGATGATGCGGTGGTCGTAGGTCGACGTCAGGGTGATCAGCTTGCCGATGCCCAGCTCGGCGATGCGCTCCTCGCTGGCC
This sequence comes from Mycobacterium sp. Dal123C01, assembly GCF_052566995.1. NCBI lineage: Bacteria > Bacillati > Actinomycetota > Actinomycetes > Mycobacteriales > Mycobacteriaceae > Mycobacterium > Mycobacterium sp. Dal123C01. Next base: position 2,706,896 of record NZ_CP199580.1, read on the forward strand.
CCCTGGAACTCGGCGGGGTATTCCATCGCGCCGACACCGATGATGGCGCCCTGGCCGGCCATCAGCCGCGGCACCGAGTGCACGGTGCCGATGGTGCCGGGGTTGGTCAGCGAAATCGTCACTCCGGCAAAGTCTTCGGCGGTCAGCTTGCCGTCGCGGGCGCGGCGCACGATGTCCTCGTAGGCGGAGACGAATTCCGCGAAGCGCAATTCCTCGCAGCGCCTGATGCCGGCCACCACCAGCGAGCGCTTGCCGTCTTTGCCCCGCAGGTCGATGGCCAGGCCGAGATTGGTGTGCGCCGGGGTGATGGCGTTGGGCTTACCGTCGACCTCGGCGAAGTGCCGGTTCATGTTCGGGAACTTCTTGACGGCCTGCACCAGCGCGTAGCCCAGCAGATGGGTGAACGAGATCTTGCCGCCGCGAGTGCGTTTGAGTTGGTTGTTGACAACGATCCGGTTGTCGATCATCAGCTTGGCCGGAACGGCCCGGACGCTGGTGGCCGTCGGCACATCGAGCGACGCCGACATGTTCTTGACGACGGCCGCGGCGGCGCCGCGCAGCACCTGCGCCTCGTCGCCTTCGGCCGGCGGGGGCGGAGGCGCCTTCGGGTTGGGTGCGGTGGGAGCAGACGCAGCAGGCGGTGCCGTGCCGGCGCCGTTGCCGGCCGCAGCTGTGCCGGCGGGGTTGACAGGGGCGGGCGCAGGGGCCGGTGGCTCGGCTACGGCGACCGGTGCGGGCGCCGGGGCGGGCGCGGCGGCACTGGTTCTCGGGGTGTCTTGGGCCGCTGAGGCGGTCGGCTCGGGGTTGTAGTCAACCAGGAACTCGTGCCAGCTCGGATCCACCGACGAGGGGTCGTCGCGGAACTTGCGGTACATCTCCTCGACCAGCCATTCATTTTGCCCGAATGGTGAACCTACGTTGCTCACGGCCGCTGTTCGCCTCAATTCTTATGTCCTGCAGGCCCGACGAGATACCTCACACCCGTGGCGGCCCTGCCCGTTTCCGCCCCATAAAGGCTAACCCTTCGCCGCTAATTCGCCAGCGAGACCGCGGAACCGGGGGCCGGACGGCTACTAATTGCTGACTTCGTGGACCGTCGGCAACACGTGCAAGGTGTTCGGCCAGCGGGCCGGCGGGGCGCCGAATGCCCGGCGGGCGTTGCCGACGATCTTCTTGCCCACCATGCGATTGCCGGCGCCGCCGACCGCGGCTCCGATGCCGACGGGCAACATTTTGCCGAACATCAGCGCACCGCGCCGCAGCGCGTACCGCTTGACGAAGTACTTCAGCATTCGCGAGTTCAGCCGCCCCAGCGACGACAGTGGCAGCGAGGCCATGCCCTCGGCCAGCCAACCACCGTTGGTGCGCGCGGGACCGATCAGCTCGCCGATAGCGCGCTTGCTGTCGTCGCCGACCAGGACGGCCAGCACCAGTGCGCGACGCCGCTCACGGTGATCGGCGGGGATGCCGTAGACCACGGCGTTCGCCAGAACGAACACCGCCGTTGCCTCCATAAAGAACACCGTCTCGCCGGCGCCCGCCGACATGGCCGTCAACGTCCCGACCCCGGGGAACGTCGCCGCCGAACCCACGGCGGCACCGCTGGCCGTCAATGCGGTCAGGTAGCGCTTTTCCAGCTTGGTGACGATCTCAGCGGGGCTCGCGCCTGGGTATGCCCGGCGCAACCGGGCCACATAGGCCTGGGCGGCTGGGCCCTGGACCCGCGAGCTGCGCTCGATGACCTGCGCCAATGCGCGCGCGGATGCCTTGGGCCGACCGGAGCCGCCGGGCTCGGTGTTCTCAGGCAATGGCTCAGATCGTTTCAGGGACCACATCCCTGACCTATTGCGTCGCGCGCTCATAGTGCCTCTCCTGCGAATGGCGTTCCTCTCAGGCTAGCCCGTGTTTGCTGAACACGGTGGCAGCCGCGATGCTGCTGAGTTAGCCCGACCGCGGGTGGCCCGGGGGTGCCCGGCCGGTCGGCCAACCCTGAATAATGCAGGCGGGACACAGTCGGTCCCAGTTGTCGGCTGCGGTTGGGGGACCCGCTGGGTGCGGGCGGTATCACACCTGCTCACGGCGGCAAGCCCGTCGTCGGGCGCTGAAGCGAGGTGAGTGCATGACCACGGCCACGCCCGGGTCGTCCGGGGGAGCCCGGCGCGCCGGGCCGCGTCGTGCCGAGCTGGCCATGGACCGCAAGTTCCGCACCGCTGGGGGCCCTGCGACGGGCGACAACCCGTGGAACGCGCTCTGGGCGATGATGATCGGCTTCTTCATGATCATGGTCGACTCGACCATCGTCGCGATCGCCAATCCGACGATCATGGCCGACTTGCATATCGGCTACGACGCCGTGGTCTGGGTGACCAGCGCCTACCTGCTCGGCTATGCGGTGGTGTTGCTGGTGGCCGGCCGGCTTGGCGACCGGTACGGCCCGAAGAACCTCTACTTGATCGGCCTGGTGGTGTTCACCGTCGCGTCGGTGTGGTGTGGGCTGTCCGGTAGCGCCGGCATGCTGATCGCCGCGCGGGTCGTGCAGGGGATCGGCGCCGGGGTGCTCACCCCGCAGACCTTGTCGACGATCACCCGGATCTTCCCGCCGCAGCGGCGCGGGGTGGCGGTCAGCGTGTGGGGCGCTACCGCCGGCGTCGCCAGCCTGGTGGGTCCGTTGGCCGGTGGCGTGCTGGTGGATGGGCTGGGTTGGGAGTGGATCTTCTTCGTCAATGTTCCGATCGGCATCATCGGGTTGGTGTTGGCGGTGTGGCTGGTTCCGGTGCTGCCCACCCAGTCGCACCGGTTCGATCTGGTCGGCGTCGGACTGTCCGGGGTGGGCGTGCTCCTGATCGTGTTCGGTCTACAACAGGGCCAGGCCGCCGGATGGCAGCCGTGGATCTGGGCCACCATCGTCGCGGGAGCGGGATGCGTTTCGGCGTTCGTCTACTGGCAGGCGGTGAACACCCGGGAGCCGCTGATCCCGCTGGACGTGTTCGCCGACCGGGACTTCAGCCTGTGCAACGTCGGGGTGGCCATCACCTCGTTCGCCTCGACGGCGATGATGCTGCCGCTCACCTTCTATACGCAGACGGTGTGTGGGCTGTCGCCGACGCGTTCGGCCCTGCTGATCGCCCCGATGGCGATCGCCAACGGGGTGCTCGCGCCGTTCGTCGGCAGAATCGTCGACCGATACCACCCGCGGCCCGTGCTCGGCTTCGGCTTTTCGGTGCTGGCGATCGCGCTGACGTGGCTTTCGTTCGAGATGGCCCCGGACACGCCGATCTGGCGGCTGGTGTTGCCGTTCACCGCGATTGGTGTCGGGATGGCGTTTGTGTGGTCTCCGCTGACGGCCACCGCGACCCGCAACCTGCCGCCGCATCTGGCCGGCACTGGCTCTGCCGTCTTCAACTCGGTCCGCCAGCTCGGGGCGGTGCTCGGCAGCGCCGCCATGGCGGCGTTCATGACGTGGCGGATCGGCGCCGAGATGCCGCCCAACGCGTCCGGTCAAGACGCGGGGGATGGCGCTATTCCCTTGCAACTGCCCGAGTTCGTGCGCGAGCCGTTCTCGGCAGCGATGTCGCAATCGGTGCTTTTGCCCGCGTTCATCACGTTGTTCGGGATCGTCGCCGCCCTGTTCCTGGTCGGCTTCGCGCCCTCGGTGCTGGCCCGCGCGGGCATCGGTGGCGCGCCGTCCGGACACCACGACGTTGGCACTGACGACGACGATGACGACGACGACTATGTCGAAGTCATACTGCGTCGTGGGCCGGACCGCGCGCCAGGGCCCGGCGCAGCGGTCGCACCGGCAAAGATGCGGCACCGCGTGCTCGACGACGCACGGCCGCGACCCGAACCGATTGGATTCGCCCACAACGACTCTCGCGCCGACCGTGAAAAGCACTTTGGTCCTCTCGCTGAGCTTCCGCCAGGCCGGTTAGGGAGACCCGCACGCAACGATCGCCGCGCGCCTACGCCGGGATGGCGCGGACCCGATCCGGACGACGACCCCACCGGCCGCGGTCGGCACTCCTCGGACAGGTAGGCCTGGCCGGCCGACGGGGCAATCTCAGCCAGTCGCCGTCAGCGCCAAAAAGCCGCCTAACTCCAGCAGGCCGGCGGGCGTGGTGGGCAGGTACTCAGTCAGCAACTCCGAGCGCACGATCACCGCCGCGTATTGCGCCCGGCTGACTGCCACATTGAGTCGATTCCTGTTGAGCAGGAAGGAGATTCCGCGTGGCACTTCATCTACTGACGACGCTGTCATCGAGATGAAGACCACCGGCGCCTGGCCGCCCTGGAACTTGTCGACGGTTCCGACCCGGACTGCGCCCAGATCCGCAGACGTCAGCCGCTGACGCACCAACGACACCTGAGCGTTGTACGGCGCCAACACCAGCACGTCCGAGGCGGCCAACGGCCTGGTGCCGTGCTCGTCGGTCCAGGATGACCCGAGCAGCCGCCGGATCTCGGCGAGGATCGTGTCGGCTTCCTCCGAGCTTTCAATCGAGTTGCCTTGGTGGCGAACCGAAAGCACCCGCACGCCGGGCTGATAGCCGTCGAGGCGGCGCGCGGCGGTGCGCTCGGTGACCGAATGCAGCCTGCCTTCGTAGGACAGCTCGGAGACCGCGGCGCAGACCGCCGGATGCATCCGGTAGGAGCGGTCCAGGAAGTAGCCGCGCTCATCGGGCAATGTGCGCTGACCGTCGACCAGCCAATCGAGGGCAGATGTGTCGACAGGTTCGGGATGAGTGCCCTGAGTGACCTGCGGCAGCTGCTGCGGGTCCCCAAGCAGCAGGAGGTTCCCGGCCGCCGGTGCCACGGCGATCGTGTTGGCCAGGCAGAACTGGCCGGCCTCGTCGATGACCAGCAGATCCAGGCTGTTCGGCAGCACCCGATTGGCGTTGGCGAAATCCCAAGCCGTACCACCGATCACGCATCCAACGGTGGCCGAGATGAATGCCGCGTAGTCGCCGCCGTCGATCTCCTGCCAGCGTGGAGCGTGGTGGTCGTACTTCTTCTTCGCTACCCGGCCCGGTTCCAGCCCGGCATCGATCACGGCATCGAGCAGGTTTTCCACGGTCGCGTGCGATTGCGCCACCACGCCGACGCGCCAGCCGTGTTCGGTGACCAAGCGGGTGATCACTTGGGCAGCGGTGTATGTCTTCCCGGTCCCGGGCGGCCCATGCACCGCCAGATAGGACAAATCGAGATCCAGGGCCGCTGCGGTGATGTCGGCGATGGTCTCGGTACTACGCGGTAGCGCAGCACCGCTGCGGGTACGGGGCGGGCGGCGCAGCAGGACATCGATCATCGCGGTGCGGGGGAGTTGTGGCAGCCCGGCGGCCACGGCGACCGCGGTCGATTCGATCGACTCGCGCAGCGCTGTCGTGGGCACGGGTGGCCCGGGCGTCAGCGCAAAGGGTAGCTGGTGAAATGCGTTGCCGTCACTGCCGACTCGTTCAAGGATGACGACTTCGGTGGGCACTGCCGGGTCGTCGACTTCGACAACCTTGGCCCGCCCGGCCGCGCGCCGGTCGGGGTTGTCGCTCATGCTGGGCGGAGCCGGCGCCTCGTAGAGCGCGAACACATCCGTCATCAGGTCGCCGCGGGACAGTCCGCCGCGCAGCGTCACCCGCCGTTGCGGCTTGCGTGCGCGGGGAGGCATATGCCAGTCGACGCTGAGCGACGCGTCGTCGGAAACGAACACATCGGTGTTATCCGCCCATTCGTCAACCGGAAAGTTCAGCCGGTCGAAATGCGCCCACCAGAACGGTTTGTCCTCACGCCGGTGGTAGCCGCGAGCCGCGCCCACCAGCGCGACGCCAATCTGCTCCGGCGTGCGGTCGCCGACGGCGGCATCGCCGGCGAAGGCCGACAGGGTCGCCGCCAGCTCGTCATGGTCGTCGACGGTGTCGCCGCCGGGAACCGGTTGGGCGCCAACCGGTGTGACGCCGGCTTCCCAGGCGCGCACCAGCAACCAATTGCGCAGTTCCTGAGTCGAGCGGCAGTCGTAGTGGTTGTAGTCCTCGATCTCCTTGAGCACGGTTTCGGCTTCGCCGACACGACCGGCGTCTCCCAGTTCGCAGTACTTGGCGTAGGAGGTGATCGAATCGGTGGCCGTGGTGACGTCACCGGAGCGCAGCTGCGTCCCCATATACAGCGGCTCGAGCGCCTTGAGGCTGAACGACTCTGCGCCCACCCGAATGCTCTTGCGCACCAACGGGTACAGGTCAACCAGTGTCCCGCTACGCAACAGCTCGTCGACCTGGTCCTCGCCGACGCCGTAACGTCCGGCAAGTCGCAACAACGCGGTCTTCTCGTACGGCGCGTAATGGTAGATGTGCATGTTGGGGCGACGCTTGCGACGCTTGGCCACCATCGCCAGAAAATCGACGAGCGCCTTGCGTTCGGCCACCCGGTTATGCGCCCACAGCGGCTGAAATTTCCCTGCCGCGTCCAAGACGCCGAACAGGTATTCCAGGCCCCAGTCGTGGCCATCGGCGGTCCATAGCGGATCGCCTTCGAAGTCGAAGAACAGATCGCCGGGGTCGGGCTCTGGCAGCAGCGTCAGCGGCTGCGGATCGACGATCTGAAACTGCGGAACGCCGGTATCACGTTGCTGTACTTGTAGTTTAGCCTGAGCGGTCAGCTTGCCCAACGCGCTGGGCGCCAGGTCGGGCACCGGCCCGCAATGTTGCGCCAGGTCGGCGACCGTGGCGATCCCGGCGTCAATGAGCTTGTCCCGCTGGCTGACTCGCAGACCTGCGACCAGCAGCAGATCATCGGCGGCCTGCACCTGCTCGATACACAGCGGACAACGAAAACATGCCCGCACACCCTCGTCTTCCCAGCGCACCGCGGTGCCCGCGGCGTAATGGCCGTCGAGCAGCCGCTGCAACTGCGCGCGCTGGGCTCGGTAGACGGGGATCAGATCGCAGACGCGATACCGCACGACCGATCCGTCGCCCAATCTGAGCTCGGCCTCGTCCGCGACGGACACGTCCATGGCGGCGAGAGCGTCGGCGTAGGCCGCCAGCTGCAATAACGCGGTGACCTTGGGGGAGCGGGCCAGCTTGGTGTCGACGAGCCGGTACTGCTCGCCGTCGGCAACCAGGAAGTCGGCGAACCCTACGAAGCGGCCATCGAACATCGCGGCCTGGTACACCACCGGGGCGCGGTTGGCGATGGCGCGCCGGGTTGCCTGCGCGGCGGCGGCCAGCCCGGCGAGGGTGTATGCGGGACGGCCGATGACCGCGACGCCATCCGCGAACTCCTCGCGTAGACGGTCGAGTTCGCGTTGCTCATGGTCGTCACCGAGGGTGGCGGTGCGCGCCAGCAGTTCGTCGACGACGCTGACGGCGGGGGCCCGGCCCAGCTTTGCGTCGAAATCGCGGAGCAGCGCGTACTCGCACCGGGCCGCGGCGGCCAGGTCCGATGCGCTGTAGACGATGCTGTCGCCGGTGACGAACACAGCAGCCACTGTAGGTGAGGAGGCCGACAGCGAGACGGTTCTGCGAGGGTGTGCCGGCTCAGCGACCGGCGCCGTTACCGATCAGCTCGACGCTGTTGCCGTTCCAGCGGAATCGCACGTCGGTGTTCAAGCCGTTGATACCGCTGGGATACGTCAGCGCCACCGTGTCGCCGGTGGTTTGTGCGGCGTCGATGCCGTTGAAGCCATAGGTGTCCGGCACTCCCTGCGGGATGAACTGCCCGAGATGAAACAACACCGCGCGGGTGGTCGGATTGACCGCGTTGGTGTTGGCCTTAATGATCACCGCCGAAAGCTGGGCGCACTGGTTGTAGTTACCGGCCAGCGGTTCCGGGTTCCAGGCCTGCTGGCTGCGCGGATCGCGGGGCAAATCGGAGACCACTTTCGCGATCGTGGGCGAGGCCAGATTGACCGCGCACGGGTCGGCCGGCGTACTGGGACCGGGCGACGCGCCGTCGGCCGGCACGGGCGTGGCGGGGGCGGTGATCGACGCGGTCGGCGGCGTCGTGGCTTGGGGTGTCTTGGCGACCGTCGAATCTCCCGAACCACAGCCGGTCAGCGTCACAGCGACCAGGACGCCGACGGTCAGTGGCTCGGCACGGCGGGGTAGCGACCACACATCGCGCAACCGTACCGGCATCAGGCTGGCCGGCGCGACAGACCCGCCACGCCCAGCTGCGCTGCGCTCGCGATCGCCACTGGGTCCGATGGTGGTGACCCGCCACGCCCAGCTGCGCTGCGCTCGCGATCGCCACTGGGTCCGATGGTGGTGACCCGCCACGCCCAGCTGCGCTGCGCTCGCGATCGCCACTGGGTCCGATGGTGGTGACCCGCCACGCCCAGCTGCGCTGCGCTCGCGATCGCCACTGGGTCCGATGGTGGTGACCCGCCACGCCCAGCTGCGCTGCGCTCGCGATCGCCACTGGGTCCGATGGTGGTGACCCGCCACGCCCAGCTGCGCTGCGCTCGCGATCGCCACTGGGTCCGATGGTGGTGACCCGCCACGCCCAGCTGCGCTGCGCTCGCGATCGCCACTAAACTCAATGCACGATGACCCTCCCGGATAGCTCGCCCGCGGCTCCCTCTGCGACCTTTGCCGACCTGCAGATTCCTCCTCCCGTCATGCGGGCGATCGCCGACGTCGGCTACGAGTCGCCGACCGCGATTCAGGCGGCGACGATTCCGGCGCTGATGGCGGGTTCCGACGTGGTGGGACTGGCGCAAACCGGCACCGGAAAGACGGCAGCGTTCGCGATCCCGATCCTGTCCAAGATCGACGTCACCAATAAGGCGACTCAGGCCCTGGTGCTGGCGCCCACCCGCGAGCTGGCCTTGCAGGTCGCCGAGGCGTTCAGTCGCTACGGCGCCCATCTGCCCCAGATCAACGTGCTGCCGATCTACGGCGGCGCGTCCTACACCGTCCAACTTGCCGGCCTGAGGCGCGGCGCCCAGGTGGTCGTCGGCACCCCGGGCCGGGTCATCGACCACCTGGAACGCGGCACGCTGGACCTCTCGCACGTGGACTACCTGGTGCTCGACGAGGCCGACGAGATGCTGACCATGGGGTTCGCCGAAGAGGTCGACCGCATCCTGTCCGAAACCCCGGAGTTCAAACAGGTGGCCCTGTTTTCGGCGACCATGCCGCCGGCCATCCGCAAGATCACCACCAAGTACCTGCACGATCCGCTCGAAGTCACGACCAAATCGAAAACCACCACCGCGGAAAACATTTCGCAGCGCTACATTCAGGTGGCCGGTCCGCGCAAGATGGATGCGCTGACCAGGGTCCTCGAAGTCGAGCCGTTCGAGGCGATGATCGTCTTCGTGCGCACCAAGCAGGCGACCGAGGAGGTCGCCGAAAAGCTGCGTGCCCGAGGGTTTTCCGCGGCCGCCATCAACGGCGACATCGCGCAGGCGCAGCGCGAGCGGACCATAGCCTCGCTCAAGAATGGAAAAATCGACATCTTGGTGGCCACCGATGTGGCGGCGCGCGGGCTGGACGTCGAGCGCATCTCGCATGTGCTCAACTACGACATCCCGCATGACACTGAGTCTTACGTGCACCGGATCGGACGCACCGGCAGGGCCGGGCGTTCGGGAAACGCGCTGCTGTTCGTCTCCCCGCGGGAGCGCCACATGCTCAAGGCCATCGAAAAAGCGACCCGGCAAACGTTGACCGAAGTTGAATTGCCCAGCGTCGAGGACGTCAACGCACAACGGGTAGCGAAATTCGCCGATTCCATCACCGACACGCTCGGCGGTTCAGGAATCGAGCTGTTCCGCAGGCTAGTTGAGGACTACGAACGCGAGCACGACGTCCCGATGGCTGACATCGCCGCGGCGCTGGCCTTGCAGTCCCGCGATGGCGAGGCGTTCCTGATGTCGCCCGAACCGCCGCAACGACGTGAGCGGCCCGAGCGCAACACCGAACGTCGGGATCACACAGACAAGCCAAGGCAGACAAGAGATTTCGCCACGTACCGGATCTCCGTGGGTAAACGGCACAAGATCGGCCCGGGCGCGATCGTCGGCGCTATCGCCAACGAAGGGGGCCTGCACCGTAGCGATTTCGGCCACATCTCGATCGGGCCGGACTTTTCACTGGTGGAGCTTCCGCCCAAACTCCCGCACGCGACATTGAAAAAGCTTGAGCGCACCCGCATCTCGGGCGTACTGATCGAACTCCGACTGGAGCGGTCAGCCGGGAAGTCGTCTGAAAAGACGCGTCGCGAAGGTGGAAAACCGTACAGAAAACACACCGAATGACCCTGTCCGAGGACACCGACGCACAAGGCGGACTCGAGCAGGTCTCGCGCGTCGACCGGGTCGCTTCCCTGACCGGTATCCGCGCGGTCGCGGCGATCCTGGTTGTCGGTACCCACGCGGCCTACACCACCGGTAAGTACACGCACGGTTATTGGGGCCTGGTCGGTGCCCGGATGGAGATCGGCGTGCCGATCTTCTTCGTCCTGTCGGGTTTTCTGCTGTTCCGCCCCTGGGTGAAGTCGGCGGTTCGCGACGGCCCGCCCCCCTCGGTGAGTCGCTATGCGCGGCACCGGGTTCGGCGCATCATGCCTGCCTACGTCATCACCGTGCTGTTCGCCTATGTGCTGTACCACTTTCGCGAAGCCGGACCGAACCCCGGGCATTCCTGGCACGGACTGCTCCGCAACCTCACGTTGACGCAGATCTACACCGACGGCTACCTCGGCAAGTACCTGCACCAGGGCCTGACCCAGATGTGGAGCCTCGCGGTCGAGGCGTCCTTCTACCTCATCCTGCCGGGTTTGGCCTATCTGCTGCTGGTGGTGCTCTGTCGGCGGCGCTGGCAGCCGCGGTTGTTGGTAGGTACGGTGCTGGCGCTGAGTTTGATCAGCCCGGCATGGGTGGTCCTGGTGCGCATCGATCACTGGTTTCCCGACGGCGCTCGGCTGTGGCTGCCGACCTACCTGGCCTGGTTTCTAGGCGGCATGTTGCTGGCGGTGCTGCAGGCAATGGGGGTGCGCTGGTACGCGTTCGCTGCCGTCCCGCTGGCGGTCATCTGCTATTTCATCGTCGCCACCCCGATCGGGGGTGCACCCACGACATCGCCGGCAGCGATGACCGAAGCACTCGTCAAGACGATGTTCTACGCAGTGATCGCCACCCTGGCCGTGGCTCCGCTGGCCTTGGGGGACGAGCAGAGTTGGTACGGGCAGCTGCTGGCCAGCCGGCCGATGGTGTGGCTCGGAGAGATCTCCTACGAAATCTTCCTGATCCACCTGGTGACGATGGAATTCGCGATGGTGTACGTGGTGCGGGCCCACGTCTACACGGGTTCGATGCTGTACCTGTTCATCGTGACGCTGGTGGTGACGATCCCGCTGGCCTGGCTCTTGCACCGCTTCACGCGCGTTTCCAGCTGAGTGACATTCGCCTTTAGGTAGGTTACCCTAACCTAACTCGATGCACGGGTAGGGGAGGGCGTCATTCCGATGAGCGAACACAAGGCATCCCGCGGCTGGACGGGCACGGTGCTCAAGCTGATGGGCGCCGGGGACTACCGGCTCACGGTCACCGACCGGCATGAGATCGGCCCGCACTATCTGCGGCTGAGCTTCGACGCCGGCGGGATGCTCGCGGATCAGGCGGTGCACCCGACGATGTGGATCCGGATGTGGTTCGTCGACGGCGACCGGCTGCACCAGCGTGGCTATACGCTGGTCGACCCCGACTCGGCCGCCGACACGGTCAGTGTCGAGTTCGCCCTGCACGACGGCATCGCATCGCAATGGGCGCGTGCGGCGCAACCGGGCGACACCATCGAGGCGACCGTGCTGGGCAGCAGGTTCGCCATTCCCGAGCCCGCGCCGGCCGGGTACGTCATCGTCGGAGACTGCGCCTCGCTGCCGGCGATCAACTCGTTGCTCGAGTGGATCGGTGACGCTCCGGCGCAGGTGTTCTTGGAGGCCGACCACGACGACGACAAAGAGCTGCCGGTGGCGCCCGGCGCCGACATCACCTGGGTGGACCGCAAGAACGCCGGTCAGGCCTTGCTGGAGGTGGTGCGGTCGGCGGCCTTTGACGCCGGCGACTACTTCGGCTGGGTGGCCTGCGATAACCGCACCACCCGCGCGGTTGCCAAGGCTTTACGGGAGGACTTCGGTATCCCACGGAAATCCATTAAGGCGCAAGCCTATTGGGTGGCCTGATCCCGGAGAGGGGGATGGCTGCCAGCTAGCGGCGGGCGCTTGCCGGGGCGATGATCGGGACGACAAATTCCTCGATCATCGCCCGCTCCTCGTCAAGGTCGCGGCCCGGGTACGTCAGCAGCGAGACGATCACCCGGACCGCCCAGCGGGCGCGGCGTTCGATGACGGCGGGATCGTCGGCTCCCAGCGAGTGCAGGAACGCCGCCGCCAAGGCCGCGATCACGTCGGACTGTCCGGCCAACTCGCCGCCGACCGGCGGGCGGGTGGTGGCGAACCAGGACGCCAGCGCGGGGCTGTCGCGAACCATCGCCAGCGTGACCAGGATGCTGACGATCAGCCGTTCGTGTGGGTCCTGGATGCTGCCGGTCCGCGCGACGATCTCGCGGCCCAGCCGGTGGGTCTCCCGGTGCACGTACGCGGTTCGTAGCGCCTCCCGGTTTTCGAAGTACCGGTACAGCGTCGCGCGGGAACAGCCTGCGGCCCTGGCGATCTCGTTCATGCCAATCGAATCAGAGTCGCGCGCAGTGTAGAGCTCCTCGGCCGCGTCGAGTATCCGATCCACGGCTGCTTCGTTGCGGCGCGGGGCAAGCCAGTCGTTACCGGGCATCAGGACTTCGCGGTGATCGGTACCGACAGCGGACGCCGCACGTAGCTGCCGCCCGCCCACGCGATCGAATTCTCGTCGACGTCGAAGTCCGGGCAGCGGGCCAGCAGCTCGGTCAGCGCGACCCTGGATTGCATCCGCGCCGCCGCCGCGCCCAGGCAGTGGTGGGCGCCGTGGCTGAAGGTCAGGATGTTGCGCGGGCCGCGGGTCACATCGAGTTCGCCGGCGTCCGGCCCGTATTGGCGTTCGTCGCGGTTGGCCGACCCGTACAGCAGCAGCACTCGGCGATCGGCCGGGATGGTGGTGTCGCCGATCGTCACGTCGCAGGTGGCAGTGCGCGCCAGCCCCTGCACCGGCGAGGTCAGCCGCAACAGTTCCTCGATCGCGTCGGTGATCAGTTCGGGCTTGTCCACCAGTAACTCTCGCTGGTCGGGTCGCTGGTGCAGCAGCGGCATCGAACCGCCGAGCATGCCGGTCACCGTGTCGTTGCCGCCGGTGACCATCGTGAAGGTGAACGCCAGGATCGACAGCGTGCCGGAGATGTCGCCGTCGGCTCCGACGCCGGCGGCGACGAGGTGCGAGATAGTGTCGTCCTCCGGTTCGGTCCGGCGGCGCTCGATCAGCCCGGTGAAGTAGGCCATCATCGATCCGACCGCGTCGCCGACGGTTTCCAGCGCGCCCGCGACACCGCCCTCGGCGGTGTTGGCCGCGACAATAGCCTGGGTCCAGCCGTCAAATTGTGCCCAATCCTCTTCGGGCACACCGAGATAATGCGCGACGACCATCGACGGCAGCGGCTTGAACAGCTCGGTGACGATGTCGCCTCCGCCGTCGGCGCGCAGTTTCTCGATACGCTCGACGACGAACTCACGCACCTTGGGCTCCACCGCCTCGACCTGTCGCGGGGTGAACCCGCGCGACACCAGCTTGCGAAACTCGGTGTGTACCGGGGGGTCCTGCATGACGAACGGTGGGTTATCTTGCAGGCCAATCATTTCCAGGTCGCCATAGTTGACCGTCAGCCCCTGCGCGGAGGAGAACGTCTCGTGGTCTCGGGCCGCCGACCACACGTCGGCGTGCCGGGACAGCACGTAGTAATCCTCCTCGGGATGTTTCGGCGGTACGACGTGGTGCACCGGGTCGTGGTCGCGCAGCGCGCGGTACATCGGCCAGGGATCCCGCCAGGTGTCGGCGTTGGCGAGCTGGAACGTGACCGGTGCGCTGTAAGACATAACCGCGGCCATGTCTCATTCGTACGACAAGTGCATCGATATGTCAACACCCTGCGGCCGCGAGTGTGCGTCCAGGGCGCCCCCAGCGCACAAACCGCGCCGTCAGCGCACACTCAACGCCCAGCGCGCACACTCGGCGCCCAGGGAGGCCCAGCGCTAAATCGCCGCGCCGGGGTTAAGGATCCCCAGCGGGTCCAATGCCTGCTTGATGCGCTGGTTCAGCTGCATCACCTCGGACCCGAGGTAGCCGTCCAGCCATGGCCGCTTCAAGCGACCGACCCCATGCTCACCGGTGATCGTGCCGCCCAATCCGACGGCCAGATCCATGATCTCGCCGAACGCGAGCTGGGCCCGCTGGGTCATCGCGGCATCGGCTGCGTCGTACACGATCAGCGGATGCGTGTTGCCGTCACCGGCGTGCGCGATCACCGAGATCATCAGGTCGTGTTCCGCGGCGATGTGGGCAATCCCGGTCACCAGCTTGCCCAGCGCCGGAAGCGGCACCCCGACGTCTTCGAGCATTAGCGATCCCTTGGCCTCGACCGCTGGGATACAGAACCGGCGCGCGGCGACGAACGCCTCGCCCTCGTCCGGATCGTCGGTGGTGAAAACGTCCGTTGCCTTGTTCTCGGCAAATATCGCCGCGATCAGTTCGGCGTCCTCACCGCTGGCGCGGCCGCGCTCGTCGGAACCGGCGACCAGCATCGCGGCCGCCCCGCGGTCCAGGTCCATCCGCAAGATGTCCTCGACGGCGTTGATCGCCGCCGAATCCATGAACTCCAGCATCGCGGGCCTCAACCGCGCCGAGACCCCGAGCACCGCGTCGACCGCCGATTCCAGCGACGCGAACGTGGCCACCACGACGCTGGACGTGTTTTGGGCGGGCAGTAGCCGCAGCGTCACTTCCGTGACGACGCCCAGCGTGCCTTCGCTGCCGACGAAGAGCTTGGTCAGGCTCAGCCCCGCGACGTCCTTGAGTCGCGGGCCGCCAAGGCGTACCGCGGTCCCGTCGGCCAGCACCACCTGCATGCCCAGCACGTAATCGGTGGTGACGCCGTACTTCACACAGCACAGACCCCCGGCGTTGGTGGCGACATTGCCGCCGATGCTGCAGATTTCGTACGACGACGGATCCGGTGGATACCAGAGGCCGTATCCGGCGACGGCCTTCTTGACCTCGGCGTTGAGCAGGCCGGGCTGGCATACCGCGGTGCGGGTGACGGGGTCGACGGTGATGTCGCGCATCTTTTCCGTGGACAAGACGATCCCGCCGGCCAGCGCCGTCGCCCCGCCGGACAGGCCGGTGCCGGCTCCGCGGGGCACGACCGCCACCCGGTTGGCGGTGGCCCAGCGCAGCACTGTCTGGACGTCTTCGGTGCACCGCGCCCGGACCACGGCCAACGGTGTGCCGGCCGACGGGTCGAAGGCGCGGTCGTGGCGGTAGCCGTCGGTGATGGAGGGGTCGGTGACCACCATCCCATCGGGTAGGTCGGCGATCAGGGCCGCCAGCGTGTCTTCATTGACTGTGGTGCTCACGGGCTGATTTTACGGCTCATTTTCGTCGGCAAACTCCGGTACGCGGTCGAGTTCGCGCAGCGACGGTAGCCCGCACGCGATCAGGCCGACCACGATGATGGGCACCGCCAACGTCAGGAAGGTGGCCCGCAGCCCGGCGGTGTCGGCCAGGGGACCGGCCACCATCAAGCCCAACGGGCCCGCGGCGAAGGTCAGCCCCGTCATCACACCGACCACTCGACCGCGTAGGTGGTGCGGAGCCCGGGTCTGCATCACGTAGTTGTAGATCGGCTGGATCGGCCCGTAGACCAAGCCGGTTACCGCGCACAGCACCAGAATCAACGGCAACGGTGGCAGGAACGCGATGCCGGCCGTCGCGGCACCGAAGGTGAGGGTCGCGGTCAGCACGGCCGTGCGTCGCCGCAGGTATTTCGAGAGTCCGGCATAGCCGAGCGCGCCCACCACGCCACCGACCCCGAGCGCCATCAACGCCCAGCCCAACTGCGCGGGTTGGTGACGGTCGCTGAAGTATTTGGGGAACAGCACGCTTTCCATCGGCAGGTACAGAGCGGTGACGACGAGATCGATCAACCCGAGCGTCCGTAGCACCCGCAGGTTCCAGACAAAGCGCATTCCTTCGACGACCCCCGACACCAACCCGTCGGGCCGGGTCGCGTCGTGTGGCTTGCCGGTTCCCTCGAGCCGCAGCGCACCAATCGCGAGGAAGGACAACCCGAAGAAACCGCCCGTGATCCACATCGTGTTGATGCCGCCAACCGTGGCGATCATCAAACCGCCGATGCCCGGTCCCACGATGTAGGCCAGGTTGAGAATCGCTTCGTAGACGCTGTTGGTGCGGTCCAGCGACCAGCCGGCGCGGGCGGCGGCCTCGGGCAGCATCGACTGGCGCGCTGTTGTGCCGGCCGGGTCGAAAGCGGCCGAGAAGAAGGCCAGCACGGCCAGTTCGGCGACGTTGATCGCGTCCGCACCGGACAACCCGGCGATCAGCGGGACGGCCGCCACCGCCGTGCCGGACAGCGCATCGGAGATCAGCGAAATTCGGCGGCGCCCGAAAAAGTCGACCGCGGTACCGGCGACCAGCGTGGAGAGCACCAGTGGCAGCGTCATGGCCGCGGCCACGATCGACGCGTCGGCGGCGCTGTCTCGGTGCTGCAACGCCAGCCAGGGGAAGGCAACTAACGAAATGCCGGTACCCGCGGTCGCCATCAGCGTGGCGAACAGGATCAGAAGCGCCGGGCCGCGGCTGGAATGTCTCATGGGTATCGCCGGGAGAATTTAACCCCAAAGCCAGCCTGTGAGCCACCAAATTTCGTGGTCACCGTCGGCTGAATGCAGGATGTTCATGTGCTTGTTCACCCGAATACCGGATTGGCATTCGATTCGCCGGTGCAGCCCGGTACCGGGTGGCCCGGCGATCCGGCCACGCCGCAGACTCCCGAGGCCACCGATGCCGCGCAGGTCGCAGCGCTGGCCGGCGAGGCCGGCTCGATTCCGGAACTGGACGCGTTGGTCAGCGTCTGTCGCGCCTGCCCGCGGCTGGTCACCTGGCGCGAGGATGTTGCTGTCGCCAAACGGCGAGCGTTTGCCGACCAACCGTATTGGGGCCGGCCGGTACCGGGCTGGGGATCGCAGCGGCCGCGGCTATTCATCGTCGGGTTGGCGCCAGCAGCGCACGGCGCCAACCGGACCGGACGGATGTTCACCGGCGACCGGTCCGGGGATCAACTCTACGCCGCGCTGTACCGGGCCGGGCTGGTAAACCAACCGATCAGCGTCGACGCCGCGGATGGGTTGCAGACCAAGCAGATTCGGATCTCCGCACCGGTACGCTGCGCGCCTCCGGCCAATGCTCCGACCCCGGCCGAACGTGACACCTGCTGGCCCTGGCTGGAAGCCGAATGGCGGTTGGTCTCCGATCACGTCCGCGTGGTGGTGGCCCTGGGCGGGTTCGGCTGGCAGATCGCGTTGCGACTGCCGGGCGCAGCCGGAATTCGAGGGGTGCCCAAGCCGCGGTTCGGCCATGGCGTCGTGGCCGAGCTGCCGTCGGGTGTGCGTTTGCTGGGTTGCTACCACCCGAGCCAGCAAAACATGTTCACCGGTAGGCTGACCCCGGCAATGCTCGACGACGTCTTCATTGAGGCCAAGAAGCTGGCAGGGATTAAGTGACCGAGGTATTGATTTCCGGGGCCAGTGTCGCCGGTACGACGTTGGCGTATTGGCTTGGGCAGCATGGCTATTCGGTCACGGTCGTGGAGCGGCACCCCGGGCTGCGCCCGGGTGGGCAGGCGATCGATGTGCGGGGTCCGGCGCTGACCGTGCTGGACCGCATGGGGTTGCTGGCCGCCGCCGCGGACCGCAAGACGGGGATTCGCGGCTCTTCCGTCGTCGACAGCGACGGCAACGAGCTGTCTCGGGACACCGAGTCGACGCCCACCGGCGGTCTCATCGACAACCCCGACATCGAGCTGCTGCGTGACGACTTAGTCGAGTTGCTTTACGAGGCAACGCAGCCCGCGACCGAATACCTCTTCGACGACAGCATCGCCGCTGTCCAGAACCGTGGTACCGCCGTCGATGTGACCTTTGAACGCTCGCCAGCCCGCAGCTTCGATCTGGTGATCGGCGCCGACGGTTTGCACTCCAACGTGCGCCGACTGGTTTTCGGCCCTGAGGAGCGATTCATCAAAAGGCTCGGGACGCACGCCGCGATCTTCACCGTGCCCAACTTCCTCGATCTGGACTACTGGCAGATGTGGCACTACGGGGACGCCACGATGGCCGGGGTCTACAGCGCTCGCAACAACACCGAGGCGCGCGCCATGTTGGGCTTCATGGACGCCGAACTGCGGATCGACTACCGCGACACCGAAACCCAATTCGCCGAGGTGGAGGAGCGGATGTCCGGTGACGGCTGGGTGCGACCGCAACTGCTGCAGTTCATGCGCAACGCGCCGGATTTCTACTACGACGAGATGGCGCAGATCCTGATGGATCACTGGTCGATCGGCCGAGTCGCGCTGGTGGGCGACGCCGCGTACTGCTGCTCGCCGTTGTCGGGCCAGGGGACCAGCGTCGCGCTGCTGGGCGCCTACATCCTCGCCGGCGAGCTCAAACGCGCCACCCAGGGCGACTGGGTCGACCACGGGCTCGGCTTCTCCAACTACTTCAAGCGCTTTCACGGATACACCGAGCGCACACAGTTTCTGGCCACCGACAACATTCCCGGTGGTGCGCCCATATCGCAGGAGCAGTTCGAGGCGATCGTGAACTCGATCACGCCGAGCAACTATTAACCGGGAACGAACACTGCCCCGGATGCGTTGAGGGCATCGTGCGTCTTTCCGTTCTCGATCTCGTCCCGGTACGCACCGACCAGTCGACCGGCGATGCGCTGGCGGCCACCGTGCAGCTGGCGCAGACCGCCGACCGTCTGGGCTTTACTCGCTACTGGGTCGCCGAACATCACAACATGCCTTCGGTGGGCGCGACCAGCCCGCCGGTGCTGCTCGCCTATCTGGCCGCGCAGACGTCGCGAGTGCGACTCGGATCCGGCGGCGTCATGCTGCCCAATCATGCGCCGCTGGCCGTTGCCGAACAGTTCGCCCTGCTGGAAGCCGCCGCCCCGGGCCGAATCGACCTGGGCATCGGCCGGGCGCCCGGCTCGGACCCCGTCACGTCATACGCGTTGCGCGGCGCCCGCGATGATCGCGACATCGAGAACTTCCCCGAGTACCTCGACGACGTGGCCGCGCTGATGAGCGCGCGCGGCGTGCTGGTTCCGCTGCGCTCGGGCGAATATCGGCTCAAGGCCACCCCGGCTGCGGCCAGCGAACCGCGACTCTGGCTGCTGGGCTCGTCGATGTACTCGGCGCATTTGGCCGCCGCCAAGGGATTGCCCTACGTGTTCGCACATCACTTCTCCGGCAACGGGACCGAAGAGGCACTCGAGGTCTACCGCTCCCAATTCAAGCCCAGCGCCAACGCGTCGGAGCCGGTCACGTTCTTGACGGTGAATGCGGCGGTAGCCGAAACACGGGATGAGGCAACGGCATTGATGGTGCCTAACCTGCAGATGATGGCGCGGCTGCGGACCGGCCAGCCGCTGGGTCCGGTCCCTCTGGTGGAGGAAGCCCAAGTCGCGGAACTGACGTCGCAGCAACAGCACATCGTGGACAGTGGGCTGCAACGTGCTGTCCTCGGGACTCCGGCGGAGGCCGCCGAACAGTTGCGCGCTCTCGCCGAACAATTCGGCGTCGACGAGGTGATGGTGCACCCGGTCGCATCCGCTCACCGGGGCACCGACCCCGCTACCGCCCCGGCGCGGGTAACAACCCTGGAACTGCTGGCCAAGGAATTGTTCTAGCGCTCAGTCCGACACGCTGGCCTGCTCGGATTGACTCGAATTGAGCTGGGGCGCACGGCTGCTGATCCAGTCCTCGAGGTCACTCGGCGGCACCGGCGGACAGTGCACGAACCCCTGGGTGATGCTGCAGCCGAACCGCTGCAGTGCGCTCAACGTGACCTCGTCTTCAACTCCCTCGGCGACGAGGTCTGCTCCGAGGCTGTCTGCCAACGCCACCGTGGAGCGCACAATGGCGACCGATCGCGCGTCTTGGGCCAGTCGCGCCACGAAAATTCTGTCGAGTTTCAGCTCATCCACCGTGACATCCTGCAGGCGTGCCAGCGACGACCACCCGGTGCCATAGTCGTCGAGCGAGATGCGAACACCGAGGCGCTGCAGTTCGGTCACCGTATCGCGGGACCGCACCGAGTCGACCAGGGCGCTTTCGGTGATCTCGACGATGAGGGCGTCGGCGGGCAAGTCGTGAGTCCGCAGTAGCCATTCGATCGTGCCGACAAGTTCGAGATCGAGCAGGTTCGTCGTCGCCAGGTTCACCGCGACGGTTGAGACGATGCCTTCGTCGCGCCAGGATCTGATCTGCTGGAGCGCGAGCGCGAGCGCTCGATTAGCCACCTTGCGCATCAGCCCGGCGCGTTCGGCGGCGGGTAGGAACTCCTCGGGCTGCAGCAATCCACGGCTGGGGTGGTTCCAACGCAGCAGCGCCTCAACGCTGTGGACACTGCCGTCGCCCGCGTTGATTTTGGGCTGGTAATACACCGTCGGCTCGTCGCCCTCTAATAGCGCGGTGCGCAACTCCTCGATGAGGTTGACGTCGTTTTCGCGAGACACCTCCAACGTCGCTTCATAGAACGCGATCCTGCTTATGGCGGATTTAGCGTGCGGAAGCACCGCCTCCGCGCGACTGAGCAGCTCCTGCGGATGCTCACAATGGTCGGGGCACAACGCAATAGCGACACACGCATCGACTCGCAGAGTGATCGGATCCAACGCGAACGGTTCACGCAGGGCCTCGAGCACAAGGCCCGCTTGGGCGCGTGCGCCGCCGAGGTCCGCCCCCTTGGTCAGCAGGATCGCGAATTCGTCCTCACCCACTCGGGCGAGCAGATCCTCACGTCGCAGGCTGTTCGCAAGTCGATTCGCGATATGGAGCAACAGCTCGTTGCTGAGTTGGCCATCGATCGAGTCGTTGATCTCTTGTAGCCCATAGAGATTCACCAACAGCAGTGCTGTGTGTGATGATGTCCTCGGTATCGACTCGGACCCCGCCAACCCGAAGCCGGACAACGTGGTCAAGGTCGTCGCCAGTGACCGCCGGTTGGGCAGCGTGGTCAATTCGTCGGTCATCGCGTGCTGGTAACTGTCGGCCATCATGCTGACATCACGGAAGGTGAGCGAAAATCGCACGGCGACCGTGATCAGACTCAACCCGGCCAGAGCCGCCGCGAATCGCGAGTTTTGATCCCAGACAGCAACTCCGAGAGCAACGAGTGCCCACGCTACCGGCACGGCGTAGCTGCGAAATCCACGTTTCGGCGCAGTTTTCACCGATGACCTGGGCGCCCAGCTCGCCATTGCCAGCAGTAGCGACGACGCGGGCCAGAAGGCGTCGAGTGTGGTGCCAACCCGGTACGAGTCCGCAGCGGTCTCGAAAAGGTACACGGTGTCCGCGACCGCAAACCCCATCAACCCCGCAGCAAGCAGGGCCCACTGGAATTCGTTGCGCCAGAGAATTGTTGGCAACATTCCTGCAGCCATGGCCAACAAGACCAGATCGCCCCACGGGTAGAGCAGGCCGACCAGAACGGTTTGTGGTGCGCGATCCGCGGCCGCGTGGAGGGGTCCCGCCTGCAGCGCCACGGCCAGCCCGGCCATGGCCAGACCGCATACCAGGGGGTCGAGGCGGATCGGAATCGGTACCGATGCCAGGCGTGCCCGCATCAGCAACAGCAGCCCGAGATAGACGAACGGATAGAAAGCGAGGTACTCCGGGTCGGCGGCCGACGGGGACTGTCCGTCGGGTACCCATCCCTGGTAGACGACGTCACCTATCGCCGAGAACGTCATGCCGACCGCGATCAGAAGCCAGGCCCAACGGTCGGTCGCCACACGGTAAGCGCGCAGGGCAATCAGCGCGGCTGCCAACAGATTCAACGCTGAGTACAACGTTTCGCTGAAAAATGCATCGCGGTTGGCATGTGGACCCAAAACGCTTGTCGCGGTGAAGACGATCACGCCGATCGCCAACAGCGCCAAGGCAATCCGGATTGGCTTCGGCGGCCATCGTACGCCGTCGGGCGAACCCCGCGGTTTGTCATGTGTCGGCGCCGCAATTTTCGTCTTCGTCCGCACAGTGCGTGCCGAGCCAGATCGCCCCGCAGCGGCTGGGTGGACCGACGCAGCTGCCGAAATGGGCGCCCAGCCCGCCAGTCTGTCCGGAAAGGTCGATGCCAACGAGTCGGTCGACCGCGGGAATGTGTAGGAGAACGGAATATCCGGCACAAAGCTGCGGACACATTGGCCGCCTTCGCGTTTGGCGGTATACATGGCCAGGTCGGCGTGCCGGAGGAGCTGATCGACGGTGCATGCCGTGCCGGCGGTGGCCACTGTGAAGCCGATGCTCGGTCGAATCGCGACCGGAACGCCGTCGATCACGATCGGGGCGCTGAACGCCTCGAGGACATCCTGCGCCGCCGCTTGGGATTCTTCGACGGAACTCTCGAGCAGTACCGCGAATTCGTCACCCCCGAGGCGGGCAATGAGGCCGTTTTCGTGTAGCGCAGCGGTGAGCCGTCCGGCGACCCGGATAAGAAGTTCGTCGCCCGCGGGGTGCCCCAACCCGTCGTTGACCGCTTTGAAGTTGTCCAGATCAAGGCACAACACCGCAATCGGCGCGCTGTCGTGACTTCGGCGAGCCACGGCTTCGTCCAATCGATGGAGGAAGTGGGCGCGATTGGGCAGCCCGGTCAGGCTGTCCCGAAATGCTTCCCAGGCCACCTCAGTCAACAACTTCTGATTTTCGACGAGCACCAGGAATTGCCGGGCGAGCACCGCGCCGGCGAGAATCCCGAGCGCGATGAGCATCGGCCCGTGTGCCATCAGGTTGACTGCGTGGCCCAGTCCGACCGCCGCGGCCAGCAGCAACGGTACGTAGGGCAACGTCAGCAGGGCGCGCGATAGCGCCACATTCCGCGCCGCCGCCGTCGCGGTGGGGGGCTCGTTCACGCTGGACACGGCGCCCAGCGCGATCATTCCCAGTCCGACCACTCGGCCCAGGCTGCCGAGATCGGTGACCTGGTAGCTGCCTATCCCGGTATCGAACACCGTCGCGATGTCGGCAACACTGATCGTCGCGGTTCCGCAGGCCACCAGGCTCCTGGAAGGCCGCTCACCGGGCTGGCCCCGCGACAGCATCAAGATCGCCGTCGTCAAGAGCGCGACATCGTTGAAAATCTCAGCGACCGTCGCGAGCTGCGAGCCCCTGCCTTCGCGCAGCTGTTGACCCAGGACGAATACCCAGGAGACCACGAACAGAGACGTGGCCAGGATGAGACCGTCAAGCATCAGTCGCCGTTGGCTGTGCCGATTCAGGTGGGATAACAGCAGCAACGACGCCATGGCTCCGACCGGCCAGACGAGCAGGACGAACTCCGCCGCGGCCGGGTGGGTGGCGTGATCGAGGTCCGGACGCACGTCATAGACCGCCCAGATGACCTCGCCTGCCGCCCAGCCCAGCAGGGCGGCCACCATCGCCAGCCATGCGATTCTGCGGCGGGCGACGGCGAAGCGGGCGGCGTAGCCGGCAGCTGCCGCCGCGAGCAGCAGACATGCCAGCGTCGCACCTTCGTCGACCGGCCGAGTCCCGTCGGCGCCCTTCCATCCCCGGAGCCACGAGAGTGCGACCAGCGCCGTCGCCACCGCGTATGCGCCGACGACGATCCACCCCACCCGAGGCGACAGCCCGAGCCGCTGCCACGGATTTCCCGCCCAGCGATTCATAGCTGCTCCACCCGATCGGCGCGTGGTGAACGCGTCAAGGCTTCACCACTGCTAGGGCAGGATAAACGTCTATTTGTGCAAGTTGGTGCTTTTGTGCGGCTTGGTGCGATTAGGCAGGCGTCAACGCGACGATCGGGATGGGGCGCGACGTCCGGGTCTGGTAGCCGTCGTACCGGTTGCTGTTGTTCTTGTTGACGAGCTCCCACAGCCGCGCATAGTCGGCATCGTCGGGGGTGATGCTGCGTGCGGTGACCGGAAATCGTTTGGGGCCGACGTTGATTTCGCACTCCGGACGCTTGCGCAGGTTGTGATACCACCCGGGGGCTTTATCGCTACCGCCGTAGGACGCCACGATCAGGTACGAGTTGCCGTCCTTGACGTAGGTCAATGTTGAGGAGCGCTGCTGGCCGGTCTTCGCCCCGATCGTGTGCAACAGCAAACTATCCGGCATCCCGGGTACGTGGTGCCCGATCCGCCCGTCGGTTTTCCGGTAGAGCGTGTCGTGGATTTGCAGCAGGGGGGCGAGGAACAGCCGCTCCAGCAGGGTGAGATTGCTCATGCGTCCAGTCTTACTGACTGGCGTCGATGCGTGCCAGCGCGTCGCGCAAGATTTGCCCGGTGGCTTCCCGATCCGGGTCCCGGCGCAGCAACATTCCCTTGGCCACCGAAAGCTTGTCGCCGTTGCGGCGGGGCAGCACGTGCAGGTGGATGTGGAACACCGTCTGGAAAGCCGCGCTGCCGTCGTTGATGCCGATGTTTGTTGCGTCGGCCAATTCCGTCGCCCGGGCAGCACGGGCGATCCGCTGGCCGATGGTGATCATCTCGGCCAGCGTCTGCGCCGGGGTATCGGTCAAATCCACGCTGTGCTGTTTCGGGATCACCAGGGTGTGGCCGCGCGTGAACGGGCGGACGTCAAGGATCGCCAGGTAGTCGTCGTCTTCGCAGATCCGGATTGCCGGAGCTTCCCCGGCGACGATCGCACAGAACACGCAGGACATGTCGCCACCGTACTGGTTTGCTCGACACGGCCATCTGGCGACCGAGCCGGCATGCGCACCGCTGGAGCCGGTCTGCGCACATGATCAACCGACCCAGACGGCGACCGGCGTCGCGCGGGCTACGCTGCGGCAATGGACGCTCGTGAACTCGCCTTCGCCGGTGCGGGCGCACTGGCGAAGATGCTTGCCGACGGTGAAATCAGCGCGCCGGACCTCCTCGAGGTCTACCTAGACCGGATCGCTCGCCTGGAGAGCGAGCTGCGCTGCTACCGCGTGGTGCTGTCCGACAGCGCGCGCGAAGAGGCGTATGCGGCCCAGGAGCGCCTGGACGCCGGCGAGCGGCTGCCGCTGCTCGGCGTGCCGATCGCGATCAAGGATGACGTCGACGTCGCCGGCGAGGTGACGGCGTGCGGCAGCGGCGGCCACGGTCCGCCGGTGACCTCCGACGCGGAGGCGGTCCGCCGGTTGCGGGCGGCCGGCGCGGTGATCATCGGCAAGACCAATGTGCCCGAGCTGATGATCTTCCCGTTCACCGAGTCACTGACGTTCGGCGCGACCCGCAACCCGTGGAACCCGCAGCGCAGTCCGGGCGGAAGCAGCGGCGGGAGCGGTGCTGCGGTCGCCGCCGGACTGGCCCCGCTGGCGCTGGGATCCGACGGCGGCGGCTCGATTCGCATTCCGTCCAGCTGGTGTGGCCTGTTCGGCCTGAAACCACAGCGCGATCGCGTCTCCCTGGAACCGCACGACGACGCGTGGTACGGGCTGAGCGTCAACGGTCCGATCGCACGATCGGTGCGGGACGCAGCGCTGTTTCTCGATGCCACCAACACGATCGCCGGCCCCGAGGGCGAGTTCGTTGGCGCGGCCACCCGCGATCCCGGCAAACTGCGAATTGCGTTGAGCACCAAGCTCCCCACGCTCCCGCAGCGAGTCGGTCGCGAAGAGTTGGCGGCCGTCGACCAGGCCGGTGCGTTGCTCCGCGATCTGGGGCATGAGGTCATCACGGCCGACCCTTCGTATCCGTTGGTCTCGCTCTATGCCAACTTCCTGCCCCGCTATCTGCGCGGCATCAACGACGATGCCGAATCGCAGGCTCACCCGGAACGGCTCGAAGCACGCACCCGCAACATCGCACGCATGGGCTCGTTCTTCTCGGACCGAAGGATGACAGCCGTGCGGGCCGTCGAGGAGCGCGTGAGCGCCAAGATCCAGTCGATCTTCGATGAGGTCGACGTCGTCATCACGCCGGGTACCGCGGACGGCCCGTCGCGCATCGGTGCCTACCGGCGCCGCGGGGCCGTGTCGACGCTGCTGCTGGTCGCCCAGAAGGTTCCCTACTTCACGCCCTGGAACGTGACGGGTCAGCCCGCCGCGGTGGTGCCGTGGGACTTCGACGGCGACGGCCTGCCGTTGTCGGTACAACTGGTCGGCCGGCCGTACGACGAAGCGACGCTGTTGTCGCTGTCTGCGCAGATCGAGGCGGCCCGACCGTGGGCCCACCGCCGACCGCCGGTGTCATAGCTGCAAAGTCTCCCGCCAGGCCGCCAGCTTGACGCCCGGCCGCGTGGCATGGGCGGGACTGGTCGACGGTAGCCGGTGGAAGTGGAGTCGCTGATCCGCCCGTGCCAGCCTGCGATACAGCTCGGCGGCTTTGGCGCCGTTGAAGTAAACCCGCGTGATGGTGGGGTAGTTGGCGAACAACTCGGCAAAGTCGTTGACCACCAAGCTTTTCGGGTCGATCGCGGAATCCGCGCTGCCGGCCCGGCGGCAGGTGCGTAGCACGTCCCATAGGGCGACTCCGTGCGATCGCAGCGCCGCCAGCCGGGACTCGTATGGCGCGTTCTCGTCGAAACCGAAGAGCTCAGCGGTGATGGGCCAGAACGCATTTCGTGGATTGGCGTAATACTGTCGTGCCACCAGCGACTGGGCGCTCGGAAACGAGCCCAGGATCAGTATCCCGGCGCGGTCGTCGACGACGGGCGGGAACCCATGCAGAAGCGGCGCGGTCATCACAACACATCATGGCCCGTCGGCGTTGTACGTTGACCACGTGGACGACGGGGTCGACCAGAACATCGACGATCTGCTCGACGGAGTCGAGGGCACCGCGCGTGCGGAACGCGCCGAGCTCGTGCAGTGGCTGCTGGAACAGGGCATCACCACCGACGAGATCCGCGCCACCAACCCGCCGCTGCTGCTGGCCAGCCGCCGCCTGATCGGCGACGACGGTACCTACGTGTCGGCGCGCGAGATCAGCGAGCGGTACGGCATTGACCTGATGCTGCTGCAGCGCGTGCAGCGCGCCATCGGGCTGGCCCGCGTGGACGATCCCGACGCGGTGGTCCACATGCGCGCCGACGGTGAAGCTGCGGCATATGCCCAGCGGTTCGTGGAGCTGGGCTTGGAGCCCGATCAAGTGGTCCTCGTCGTGCGGGTCCTCGCCGAAGGTCTGTCACATGCCGCCGAAGTCATGCGTTATGCGGCGCTGGCGGCGATCATGCGCCCGGGCGCCGCCGAGCTCGAGGTCGCCCAGGCGTCGAAGGCGCTGGTGAGTCAGATTGCCCCGCAGCTTGGGCCGATGATCGAGCAAATGCTGTTCATGCAGCTGCGCCACATGATGGAGACCGAAGCGGTCAATGCCGCGGAGCGGGCCGCGGGCAAACCATTGCCGGGAGCGCGCGAGGTCACCGTTGCCTTCGCCGACCTCGTCGGATTCACCCGGCTGGGCGAAGTGGTGTCACCCGAGGAGCTGGGTCAGCTCGCCAGCAGGTTGGCGGGCCTGGCTCGCGACGTGACGGCCCCGCCGGTCCGGTTCATCAAAACCATCGGGGACGCGGTGATGTTCGTCTGCCCGGAGCCTGCGCCGTTGCTCGACGTCGTGTTGAAGCTCGTCGAGGCCGTCGACACCGACAACGACTTTCCCCGGCTGCGAGCGGGCGTCTCCTCAGGAATGGCGGTGAGCCGGGCCGGCGACTGGTTCGGCAGCCCGGTCAACGTGGCAAGCCGAGTCACCGGGGTGGCGCGCGCCGGCACCGTGCTGGTCGCCGATTCCGTGTGGGAGGCGGTCGGTGAATCCGGGGAGTTTTCCGGATCTTTTGCGGGTGCACGTCGCCTCAAGGGCGTCAAGAACGAAGTCAAGCTTTTCCGGGTCCGCCGGGGCGGTTACTCCGGCGACAACGACTGACCGGCCAAGTCGGGGCGCTGACTTTTGTCCTGAATCGGTGAACGTTTAGGCAGGCCCGGGCGGCTCTGGGGGGCGTCTGACACGGTCCGACGCGGCCGGCTCCTTCCCCTCTGCCGGTTCTTTGACTCGGCCGCTTCCGGGCCTGCTTCGCTCCCAAAAATACGCCGTTGAGCGGGCCATTTCAACGGTTTTGCGATTCCGCAATCGCGAACTTTCGCGACCATCTGACGTTCGCTGCGGGCGAAGCCGCTACGCATTGCACATGTAACGGTGTAATCATGTAATTATGAAATCACATCACACCTCAAGGCGACACGGTCGCCCGGGGGGCTGGCAGCAAGCGCAGCAACCCGACGCCAGCGGCGCGGCGGAATGGTTCGCCGGACGCCTACCCGAATCCTGGTTCGACGGCGACCCGACGGTCGTCGTCGACCGCGAAGAGATCACGGTGGTCGGCAAGCTTGCCGACAGCGCCGGGGAGGACGAGAGCGGGGCGCGCGCCGAGGGCCGGGCCTCGCGGTTCCGTGAGGAGACGCGTTCCGAGCGAATGAGCATCGCCGACGAAGCTCAGGATCGCTACGGACGCAAGGTTTCCTGGGGCTTGGAGATTGTCTCTAAAGAGGGCACCGAGCGAATTCTGTTCACGCACATCGCAGTTCCTGTGATGACGCGCTTGAAGCAACCGGAACGCCAGGTGCTTGACACGTTGGTAGACGCCGGTGTCGCACGGTCCCGCGCCGATGCACTGGCGTGGTCGGTCAAGCTTGTCGGTGAACACACCGAGGAATGGCTGGCCAAGCTGCGCAACGCCATGTCGGCGGTCGACGATGTACGCGCGCAGGGGCCAGACCTGGAAGCTTGAGCCAATGCCGCAGTGCCGCTTCGGCATTGGTGGTACTTCGGTGTCGAATGACCGTCGCTAGACGCTGTTGACCTTGTCGATGATCTTGTCAGTGATCTGGCCGGCCTGATCGCTGATGTGGTACCCGCACGCGTTGGTGTCGATGATCACGTTGTTCGCCACACCCATCGCGTGCTCGCACTCCCAGCCGTCGGCGCCCTCCTGAGTCTGCAGCACCGATACCTTCGGTGGGCTGCCCTGGATTGGGGCAAAAGTCCACCGATAGGTCTTGCTCGAACTGTTCGTGACCGTCACGGTCTGGCCGGCGCAGTTCTTCCATTTGTCTAGCGAGGTCTGCAGGAACGCCTTGGCCTTGTCGGCGGTCGGAAACGCCACCACGGCCTGGTTGACCCAATGGTCGTTGTTGTCTCCCGGCTCTTGGGATACCAGTCCGTTGATGCCGGTGAAGCCGCTGCCGGCGTACACCGGATCCTGAGTCGTGTAGAGCGCTCCCTGGCAGTCCGGTACCGACACCGTCATCGTCGACGTGCCCATCGACGTGATCGGTTTCCCGGGCTGGATGTTCGTTGCGCCCATGATGGAGTTGATATCCGAGGAACTCAGTAGCAGCGAGTTGAGACGCGTGGCCGCTATCGGATCGGGCGGTGGCTTCGGGCCGGGAATGATCAGCCAAATCGCCACGGCGCCCACGACGACGACGAGCACAACCGCGACCGCGGCGATGATCGGCCAGGGGTTGCGTTTGGGCTTGGGCGGGGGTTGCTGTCCCAGGCCCCACGGCGTGGGGCTGACGGGTTGCGCGGGCGGGAGGCCGCCCGGTGGCGGGCTGCCCCAGTTGCCGCTGCTGCCTTGGTAATACTGCGGGCCGGGGGCGGGCTGGCTGGGGGTGGGGACGGGGCCGCTCTGGGGTGCCCAGGGGCGAGGGGTCTGCGCGGGCGGTGGCACCGGACCCGAACCCGGGCCCGGGCGGGGGTACGGCGTCGGTGTCGGCGACGGGGGCGGGGGCGGTGTGCTGGCCCGCTGCACCGGAGGCGCGATCGCGGTGGCCGCGATCGTCGGTGGCTGCACGCCCGGCAGGGTGGCTTCTTGGCTGCGCCGCAGGATGTTGTCGGCGTGGTCTTGATCCGGAGTGCTGAGTGCCTCGTGGGCAGCCAGCGCCATATCGCCCGCACTGGCGTAGCGGTCCTCGGGCTTTTTGGCCATGCCGCGGGCGATCACCGAGTCGAAGGCCTTGGGGATGCCGGAACGCACCGCGCTGGGCTGCGGGATCGGGTCGCTCATGTGGGCTTTGACCAGTACGCCGGCGCTGTCCGCGCGATACGGCGGGGCCCCGGTCAGGCATTCGTGCAGCACGCAGGCCAACGCGTAGATGTCGGCGCGGTAGGTGACTTCGTCACCGGTGAATCGCTCCGGGGCCATGTATTTCCAGGTGCCTACCGCCGTGCCGAGTTGGGTGAGTTTCTCGTCGGTGGTGGCACTGGCGATGCCGAAGTCGACCAGGTAGGCGAAATCGTCCCGGGTGACCAGGATGTTGGGCGGTTTAACGTCGCGGTGCATGA
The DNA here is from genome assembly GCF_052566995.1 of Mycobacterium sp. Dal123C01. NCBI lineage: Bacteria > Bacillati > Actinomycetota > Actinomycetes > Mycobacteriales > Mycobacteriaceae > Mycobacterium > Mycobacterium sp. Dal123C01. Next base: position 2,737,404 of record NZ_CP199580.1, read on the forward strand.
CCCCCGCGGCGTGGGCGGCGTCGAGAGCCGAGGCGATCTGGGTGATGATGGCCACCGAGCGCGGCGGCGTCAGCGGGCCGTACCGCTTGAGCAAGCTGTCCAAGTCGGTGCCCTCGACGAGGCGCATCTCCATGAACATTTTTCCGTCGATTTCGCCGTAGTCGTGGATGGGCACCACGTGCGGCTCCTGCAAACGGCCCGCGGTGCGCGCTTCGCGCTTCATCCGCTCGCGAAAGACCGGGTCCTGGCTGAACTGGTCCGACATCAGCTTGACCGCGACCGTCCACTCTTTGACGGTGTGCTCGGCCTCGTAGACCTCGCCCATCCCGCCCCGGCCCAGCAGCCGTTTCAGGTGGTAGGGCCCGAACGTCGACCCCGCCCGTGAGCCCTGCTCCTCGCTCATCGCTGATCCTCCAAACCAACCGCGAACCCGCCGACCATATCAACAATTTCCCGGCAGACCCGTCGGCCGCAACCCCCCGGTGAGCACTCATGACCGTATGCGTCGCCCTGGTCGGGCGCTCGATAACGGCAAACATCGACGGGGCGTGCCGCGGCCCTCAAATGTGCGCTGCGTTCCAAGGATTCATCAAGGATCTCCGCAGTACGTCGGTAGACCCTTGCTCCATGGCCACCGGGACCGACTTCAAGGCTCACCTCGCCGTCATGGCTGCCTTGATCGGTGTCGCGGCGATGTTGCCGCTGCAATGGCGCGCCAGCGTCCAGCGGGCCTGGTCATACGGCGTGTATTACGTCGGGTACCGGCTGCTGTCGGTTCAATTGACCTGCGGCTCTTTGGCTGTCAGCGCGCTCCCGCTGGTGGCCAAGCACGCATAGGCAGTGTCACTTGCCTGCTTTGCGTTGCGGGTCAAGCTGTCTGAGTCGCACCGCGAGCAGGATCACCAGCACGATCGCCTGGACGGCGCATGCGCCGACGGCTATCCACCAGCTACTGGCGGCGTAATCCCACATCGGGTCTTCGTCGCCGGCCGCGGTCCGGCGCAGATCGTTGAGATCGATGGTCGAGGCGGCCATCGCGTAAGCCCACCGGGACGGCGATAGCCAGGCCAACTGCTCCAGCGGGATGCGCCCTCGCACCCCAAACATCCCGCCGCACAGCACGAGTTCGGCCATCACCACGAGCACCAGCAGCGGCATGCCTCGGTCGGCGTTGCCGATTATCGCTGAAATCAGCAGACCGATCAGCATCGAGACCACGGTGACGGCGACCACCGCTACGGCCACTTCGACCCTGGGCCACGGCAGGACGACGGCCTGGTCCGGCGGGGGTAGACCCACGACTCCGAGGAAACCGAGAATCAGCCCTTGCAGCGTGGTCAACGCGGTCAGGACCACCACCTTGGAGGCCAGATAGGCGCCGCGTGACAACCCGATGCCGTGTTCGCGTTGATAGATGGCCCGTTCCTTGACGATTTCGCGGATCGAGGCGGCGCAGCCCATCAGCGCGCCACCGATGATCAGCAACACCAGCAATTGAGAGGGCTGGGTGGACTTCGTCTCGATGGCCTTGGTCAGCGACAACCCGGCCTTGCCCGGGACGGCGTGCGCGAACAGACTCAGCAGCAGCGGCAGGATCAGCAGGGTCACCGAATACTGGCGATCGGCGCCGATGACCGCCAGATACCGCCGGCACAGGGTGGTGAACTGGGCGAACGCGCTCTGCTGGGCGACCGGCTTCGCGGCCCGCGTTGCCGGTTTTGCGGCTTTGAGGACGGCGTGTGGCCCGGTCAGGGCTCCATGAATGGGCGACGCGACGTACCGGCCGGTCCAGTCGGTCGTGGTGTCGTGTTCGAGAAGGTTGAACAGGTCGGCGAAGTCGCTGCAACCGAAGTAGCTCAGCGCTTGTTGCGGCGGACCGAAATAGGCCAGCCGCCCGCCCGGCGCCAAGATGAGCAGCCGGTCGCACAGATTCAGCTGCGCGGTGTTATGGGTGACCACCACTACGGACCGGCCGTCGTCGGCCAGCGCGCGCAGGGTCTGCATGACGGATTTCTCGTACCCCGGGTCAAGGCCCGACGTGGGCTCGTCGAGGAACAGCAGCGATGGTTTGGTCAGCAGCTCCAGCGCCACGCTGGTTCGTTTGCGCTGACCGCCGGACAAACTGTCGATCCGTTGATTGGCATGCGCTGCCAGTCCGAGCTCGTTGAGGACTTCGTCGATGCGCTGCTTTCGTTCCTTGGCGGAGACGTCGTGCGGAAATCGTAGTCGTGCAGCATAATTCAGCGCACGGCGCACGGTCAGCGGTGTGTGCAGGATGTCGTCCTGCGGTACGAAGCCAATCCGGTGTCGGAGCTCGGCGTAGTTCTGGTAGAGGTCTCGATTGTCGTATCGGACCTCGCCGCTGCCGGCGGGGCGGAACCCGGTCAATGCGCCCAACAGCGTGGATTTCCCTGCGCCGCTTGGCCCCACCACCGCCATGAAGCACCGTTGCGGCAGGGCGAAACTGATATTGGCCAGCAACACCTTGCCCTTGTTGGTGGAGACCCGCAGGTTCGACGCCTCATACGACACATCGCCGATGTCGACGTGTTCCACGAGCCGGTCACCGGACAGGTGCAGCAGCGTGTGGCCGATGCCGACCATGTCGTCCGGTCCGATGATCGCGCGATTAATCCGGTTGCCGTTGACGTAGGTTCCGTTGGCGCTGTTGCTGTCTACGAGTTCCCACTGATTGCCGGAGCGTCGCAACACCGCATGGTGGCGGGAGACCAGCAAGTCGTCGAGCACGACGGTGTTATCGGTGGCGCGGCCAATCCCGATGAGTACCTGGTCCATTGTGTGCACCGCGGTCGGTGGCCGGGCAACCGTGGTCTCGCCGACCGGTCGTGTCGGCGGTGCAACGGGTTGTGTCCCGGGGGGGCTGGGCCGTTGGGCAACGGGGCAGACCTCCAGCGCCTGCCCGGAGGACGCCGACCCCAGCACGACGGTGATCGGCTGGCTTATCGTCAGACTCTCCACTCGCTGCCCGTTAACGAACATCCCGTTGCTGCTGCGGTTGACCAGGACCCACCCCGCGGGTGTCGGTTGCAGCACCGCATGGTGGCGCGACACTCTCGGGTTCTCCAGCTGGATGTCGGCTTCGTATGCGCGGCCAATGCTCCAGGACCGGCCACCGGTGGCCTGCCAGGTACGTCCACCGGCCCGCAGTTCCAACCTGGGGATGGTGGTGACCATATCGGTCCTGTCGTCCACGCATAGCCTCCGCTGTATTAGCTAGCCAATGTTGTTGGGCCGGATGATCTTTGGTGTCTTGGTGATACGCGCACGACACGGATTGCGGCTCAGCCGCCGAACTTGGTCCACCACGTGTGCAGATCCTCGATGGACGGGGGGTCCCCAAGGACATCACACAGCAACAGCTTGACCTGGTTGCTCCAGACCATGTTCGGGTGGTTGTTGTAGGTGCCGCATGCGACCATGCCGACGTCCACGTTCGGGGCGTTCGGGTGCTGCCATGATTCCGGGTTCTTTGTTCCTGCAGGGCAGGTGGCCATCTGCAGAAGTTTGATGTCGGCGTCGAACGCGTCTTTCAGGACGTTCGGATTCGCGAAAAGTCCGTAGACCGCTCGAGACGGCCCGCCCGGGTTGGTGTTCTGCTCGCAGTCGACCATGGCGAGCGCATCCGCCCAGATGGTGTTCGGCTTGGGAGTCGTCGCGGTGCACACGCCACTCGGGTAACCCAGGGGCACCAGACCCAGCAGCTGACCGTCGAGGTCACCGGCCGGGGTGGTCGTGGTGGTCTTGGGTGAGGTCCTGGTCGTCGTCGGGGTTGGGGTGCTGCTCGCGGTGGGGTGCGGCTGCGGGTTGTCCTCGTCCTGCGTGGCGACGTAGATGCCGACAGCGGCGAGCACGAGCACCACGACCAGGGCGGAGGCCCCGACGACGATCGGCCAGGGGCTGCGTTTGGGCTTGGGCGGGGGCTGCTGTCCCAGGCTCCACGGAGTGGGGCCGCCCGGCGGCGGGGTGCCGGGCGGCGCGCCCGCCCAGTTGCCGCTGCTGCCTTGGTAATACTGCGGGCCGGAGACGGGCTGGCCGGGGGTGGGGACGGGGCCGCTCTCGGGTGCCCAGGGCCGGGGCGTCTGCGCGGGCGGTGGCACCGGACCCGAACTCGGCCCCGGGCGTGGATACGGTGTCGGCGGTGTGTTGACCTGTGGTTGTGCCGTGGCCGGAGCGGTCGGGGGAGGGTCGACCTTGATGTCGCTGGCCAGGGTGGCTTCTTGGCTGCGTCGCAGGATGTTGTCGGCGTGGTCTTGATCGGGGTTGCTGAGTGCCTCGTGGGCAGCCAGGGCCAGGTCGCCCGCACTGGCGTAACGGTCCTCGGGCTTTTTGGCCATGCCCCGGGCGACCACCGAGTCGAAGGCCTTGGGGATGCCCGAGCGCACCGCGCTGGCTTGTGGGATCGGGTCGCTCGTGTGAGCTCTGACCAGCTCGCCGGCAGTGCCGGCACGATAGGGCGGGGTGCCGGTCAGGCATTCGTGGAGCACGCAGGCCAACGCGTAGATGTCGGCGCGGTAGGTCACCTCGCCGTTGGAAAACCGTTCGGGCGCCATGTATTTCCAGGTGCCCACCGCGGTGCCGAGTTGGGTGAGTTTCTCGTCGGTGGTGGCACTGGCGATGCCGAAGTCGACCAGGTAGGTGAAATCATCGCGGGTGACCAGGATGTTGGGCGGTTTGATGTCGCGGTGCATGACCCCGGCCGCGTGCGCGGCGTCGAGAGCTGAAGCGACCTGGGTGATGATGGCCACGGCCCGCGGTGCGGTCAGCGGGCCAAATCGGTTGAGCATGCTGTCCAAGTCGGTGCCCTCGATGAGGTGCATCTCCATGAACATCTGCCCATCGATTTCGCCGTAGTCGTGGATGGGCACCACATGGGGTTCCTGCAAACGGCCCGCGGTGCGCGCCTCGCGCCTCATCCGCTCGCGAAAGACGGGGTCCCTGCTGAACTCCGCGGTCATCACCTTGACCGCCACCGTCCACTCTTTGACGGTGTGCTCGGCCTCGTAGACCTCGCCCATCCCGCCCCGGCCCAGCAGCCGTTTTAGGTGGTAGGGCCCAAACATCGACCCCGCGCGTGAGGCCTGCTCCTCGCTCATCGTTGATCCTCCACATCAACCGCAGACCCGCCGACCATATCAACAATCACGGGCCGATCCGTGCCCGTAACCTCCGCGACCAGCAACCATCACGGTAGGCGGTTGCTGATCCGGACGCGCGACAAACGCGAGAACTCCTCGGCCGGTCGGTGCCGACGGGTCGCGCGCGGCCACCCACGCGGTGCCGCGAAATGTCTTGCGGCGATTGGTCATGCCGTTGTCGGGCAAGCCGACTGCCCACCGCGAGTGCATCGGCACCACGAGAAACCTTGCACAGCAAGGGTTTTCTATTGCTTCAGGGCGATCCCTCGCCGCTGTTGCCCCGAGGGATCTCAAACGTGAATTCGTGATCGCAGATACGGACGTGGTCGCCGTCCTTCAGTGTGGCCGCAGAACGGATCCGCTCGTGTTGGACATGCACACCATTCGAGGACCGCAGGTCGTTGATGATGTAGCTGGTGCCGGTGTCGACGATGACGGCGTGATGGCGGCTGACATTGGCGCTGGCCAGGATGATGTCGTTGTCGCTGAGCCGTCCGATCCGGGTCTCTGCCGAACGCAGGGGGTAGCTGCGACCTGACACTTCGTGCAGGTAGGCGATGGCCTTCCCCGGGACCTTGGTGCGCTGGTCCAGCAGGGTGATGGTGCCGACTGCCGTGGTCCTGGCCGATTTCTTGGCGTCCAGCGGTTCCTGGCGCAAGATCCGTTCATTGAGGTCACGCAGCGTCTGGCCGGGGTCGATCCCGAGCTCGTCGGCGAGCGTCGTCTTCACCCGGCGGTACGCGGCAAGGGCGTCGGATTGACGGTCGGTGAGGTAGTAGGCCGTGATCAGCTGGGCCCACAGCGGCTCGCGGTAGGGGTGCTCCGCGGTGAGGACTTCGAGGTCGATGATCACGGCCGCGGCGCGTCCGCAAGCGATTTCGGCCTCCGCCTTCGCGGTGTGGACCAGAATCTTTTCCTCCACGAGCGAGGTGGCAAAGGTGTCGACGAACTGAAAGTCGCGCAGGTCCTCGAGCACCGGTCCCCGCCATTGCGCCAATGCCGCCGACAGGTGCTGGCTAGCCTGCTCGAACCGGCTGGACGCCGCCGCGTGCACGCCGGCGGTCTTCTCGGTGATGAACCGCCCGAGATCGCAACTGTTTTCGGCGACGCTGAGCCGGTAACCCGGCGGCGCCGCGGCCAGCACGACTCGTGGGTCGATACCGACGCCGGTGAGGAGCTTGCGCAGATTGGACACGTAGGAGTGGATGCTGGCCCGCGCGCCCGACGGAGGCTCGTCTTCCCACAGGGCGGTGATGAGCCGCTCGACGCCGACCGGGCTGTTGCGGTTCATCAGCAGCATGGCGAGCACCGCCCGCTGTTTGGGGGTGCCCAACGGCACCAGGGTGCCATCGACAGTCATCTCCAACGGTCCGAGCAGACCGAATTCGAGACTTTTGTCTACCATCGTCGCTTACCAGCCCTTCCGGGTTCTCTGCGCGGCGTCATGCCAATACCGGGTCATTACTTGTCATTGTGATACCAACCCCTCGAATTCGGGAAAAACCTCCGAAGATTGGCGTGCCGTCACGACCGTGACCACGGGTGATCGCCGAGGGCTGAATTGTGTTCCCCGCCAGGGTGATCATCGACGGCTCGCGCGAATCAGATTGGGGTTCATCGAAAACGCGTATGGCGGGCAGCCGACGCGGTGCGATTGCACCGTGTGACTGCCCGCCGCGACGTGCACGCGGTCGCGGGTTAGGTGGTGACGACCATCAGCTGCTTGCTGGCGTCCCATGCTTGCAGGAACAGCGCCATGGGGATCTGTTCGTCGCGGCCATCGGGGGTGCCGCTGTCGTTGAGGTGCACCACGTTATTGGCGGTATCGACACCGATCACCACCACGGCGTGGTCGCCCCGCGGGTTTCCGTTCTCGTCCTTGGTTTTGACGGGCCGGTGCCAGAGGAGTTCTCCGTTGACGCTGACGATGACTTTGTGGCCCGCGCCCAATTGTTGCTCGATGCCCTCCATGCCGCCGCGGATGCCGTCTTTGGCAGCGTGCGCCTTGTTGGTCATCACGGCGCCGATCTTGTACTGCGCCAGCAATGTCGGGACATCCGCAAAGCTGGTGCCCATCCCCGAATTTGGGTTCTTGGTGTTAGCCGGCGTGGTGTAGATCGAGCCGGGGTGCACGACGCTCGGTGTGGCTTGCGCCTTTGTGATGATGGTGCGCTCCGAGGGCTCCTTGCCGGTCACCTGACCGATCACGTCGGCGGCCGACATCAGGACGCAGTCGTCGTATTTCTGGTAGCGCCAGTACTTGGCGGCGGCCGCGGGGTCGCCGTACATGGTGCCCGCCGCTGCCTCGGCCGGGGCGGCCAATCCCAGCGTGATGGCACCCGCGACGACTGCGAAGGCGGCGGTCTTGGCGATCGCGGCAATTCTGCTGGTCTTCATCAGTTGTCCTTTTCTCATTCCGCTGTGCTGCGGGGTGGTTGAGAAAAGGATCCGATCGTGGCCTATTTGTTATCTCCACGAATTCTTGGAGTGACCTCGCGCTGCGCCGGTAGGCGATCGACGCCTAGTTGCAGGCCCACGTGTCGATGGAACCGCCACCCAGTTTGGTCAGCGCGTCCTTCATCGCGACGGCCAGGGTGGGACCCACACCGCCCTGGAAGGCCCTGCCGTTGGTCGCGACGGCGCCGCAGTCGGTGAAGCTGGTGAGCACCTTGCAGTCCGAATACGCGCAGTTTTTGACCGAGGTGGCCTCGGCGGCCGGGCGAGTTGGGTAGTCCCAGGCGCGGCCCCAGGAACCGTTGCCGGAGTACGCGATCGCGCCGTATTGATCGGCGGCACCGGCCGCGGGAGCCAGCGCGATGCTGATCGCGGCGGCGGCGGACATGCCTGCGACGGCCACGGTGAACCGCCGTCGACGAGTAATCATCCTCATTGGTGATTCCTTTTCCGAATGCCGGCGGTCCGGCGGTTTCCACGGGTTGCGGTGCACGGCTGTGACGCCCACGTCGATGGCTAGACGGGCTTGGTCGCGGTGACTGTCTTGCCCCAGTCCGACAAGGTCAGCGTCACCGATGTGTCATTCGTCGGATGGATCTGAACCTGGACGAGGTGTGAGGAGCCGTCCGAGGCGATCCAGACCGTGGTGGGCACCGTTGTCACGCTCTCGGCGGTCAACTTCGAGCCGGCCAGCGTCGCGACGTCGTCGGCGGACGAGTTCCCGGTGATCTTCGTGGTCGCGACGCCGTTGACCTGCTCGGTGCCTGCCACCGACCCGCCCTGCAGTTTCGACACCAGGTTGGCCAGCCCCTTGTTGGGGTCGAGGAGCACCGACACGTTGTAGATCGAGGCGCCGTTGCCGAAGTCGGTGTAGGTGCCGGGTTGTCCGAGATCCGAATAGAGATGACCGTCGACGTAGACGAACTTCGCATCCTGGGGCGATTTGCCCACGAGCAGCGTCGCGGTGCCGGTGGCAACCGTCTGCGGAGTGTTGGAGACGTCGCCGTCGAGCTTGGTCACCCGCAGGTTGGGCACGTCGCCCTGCACCGTCAGGCCGACATGCAACCCGGTGACCTTGCTCATCGCGTCGGCGGCCTGCTTGAGCAGGGTGGCCGCTTCGCCGCTGGAGGTGGTGGCGGTGGTCCCGGGTGGTTTGCCGGTGTTCGAATTGTTGGAGCAGCCACCAATGGCGAGTACGAGGGCGAGCGCGGCGGCAGCGGCGGCCGTAACGGTACGAGGCGAGAGCTTCATCGACGTCTCCTTCTGTGTTGGCCACAGCTGCTTACTGCATAGCAATCGCCGCGCAGCAAATCAACAGCCGAACACAGAGCTTAGTGAGCCCGGTGTCCGCTTCGGAAGGTTTAAACCAGATCTCACCTAAGAAGGATCTCGGTGCTCCGTCACGAGCGGGACGCCGACGAGTCGAATTTTGTTGATTGACAGGATGTTCAAATGCTTCCCCGATTTCGGCCCGGTGCTCGGATCTGCGGCGTGTCGACGAATACGACGAGTGACCGCGGCGATGGGGAGCCCGAAACGGGAGCCGGAAACGGCGAATGGGGGGATCTCGGTTACCGAGATCCCCCCATTCGGAGTGGGTGGGTGCGATTAGGTGAGCTGAGGGGCGAGTTGCGGGCAGTAGGCCTTGGTCGCGTCGACGACGAAGTAGGCCGCTTGATGACTCGTCAGGTCCGTCTGCTTGAGGACCTCGGTGGCGACGTCCGTTCCGCTTTTGCCGGCGGCCAGCTCCCGGCACACCTGGTGGCCTTCCTTGACGGCCTCGGCAGGTGAGCTGAAGGTGATGCCCAGGGTGTTCATCTGGGCGATGAACGCCTCGTCGATTGTGCTGGCCGCCGCAGTGCTGGCGGTGGCGAGGGCGACGAGCCCGATGGCGGCGGCGCCGATCGCGGTGCTGGCAATTGTGCTGATGCGGTGAGAGAACATTGCTGTGATCCTTTTCAGGTGTGCGGTTGGGGTGCTGATGGAACTAGCGTCGGGCCCGCTCCTAAATGGATCCTCAATAACTTCTTGGCGTCGTTTCAGTAACGCCTCAGGTTGGCCCGGAGGGGGCCGGGGACGCGGTCGGTCGGGCGGGGGAGCTCAGGCCCGGGTCATCGCGTAGTAGGCGCCCCGGCGGGCCATGAGTTCGGCGTGGTTGCCCTGCTCGACGATGCGCCCGGACTCGACCACCACGATGCGGTCGGCATCGTGGATTGTCGAAAGCCGATGCGCAATAACGAAACTCGTGCGGTCCCGCCGAAGTTCGTGCATGGCCCGCTGAATCAGGGTTTCGGTGCGGGTGTCCACCGAGCTGGTCGCCTCGTCGAGGATCAACAGCTGCGGACGGGCGAGAAACGCGCGTGCGATCGTGATGAGCTGTTTCTCGCCGGCGCTGATGTTGGCGCCGTCGCCGCTGACCCGGGTCTGGTAACCGGCCGGCAAGGTGTGGACAAACCGGTCGACGTGGGCCGCCTTGGCGGCTTCGATCACCTCATCTGCGCTGGCCTCGGGCCGCCCGTAGGCAATGTTCTCCGCGATCGTCCCGTCGAACAGCCAGGTGTCTTGCAGCACCATGCCGATTCGCGACCGCAGTGTTTGTCTGCTCACCGTGGTGATGTCGACGTCGTCGACCAGGATTCGGCCGGAATCGACGTCGTAGAACCGCATCAGCAGGTTGACCAGCGTGGTTTTGCCCGCTCCGGTCGGGCCGACGATCGCCACGGTGCTGCCCGGCTCCACCGTCATCGACAGGTCTTCGATCACCGGCGTGCCCGGGTGGTAAGCAAAGCTCACGTGCTGAAATTCGACACGTCCGCGCGGCTGCGAGGTCTGGCCGTCGGGGCGCGCGGGCGCCGGGTCCGGTGCTTCCTCGGGCTCGTCGAGCAGATCGAACACCCGCTCCGCGCTGGCCACCCCGGATTGCAGGGTGTTGTACATCCCGGCCACCTGGCTCAGCGGCGTGTTGAACTGCCGGACGTATTGGATGAACGCCTGGATGCTGCCAAGGGTGATGTGTCCGGTCGCCACCTGTAGGCCGCCGAGCACCGCGACCGCGACGTATCCGAGGTTGCCGATGAACGTGGTGGCCGGTGCCACCAGGCCGGAGAAGAACTGGGAACCGAAGCTTGCGTCGTAGACGTCGTCGTTGAAGTTGCGGAATTGTTCGCGTGCCGCGTCCCGGTGACCGAAAGTCTTGACCACCGTGAACCCGCTGTACGTCTCTTCGATGTGGGCGTTGAGTCGCCCGATGCTTCTCCACTGCGCCACGAACAGACGTTGCGAGCGGCGCGCGATCGCACGGGTCGCCAGCAGCGACAGCGGCACGGTCAGCACGGTGATCAGAGTCAACAGCGGCGAGATCGACATCATCATCGCCAGCACCGCGACGACGGTCAGAATTGAGGTCAGCAGCTGGCTGATCGTCATCGACAGCGACGATTGGACGTTGTCGATGTCGTTGGTCACCCGGCTCAGCAACTCGCCGCGCAGCCGTCCGTCGAAGAAGGACAGTGGCAGCCGGTGGATCTTGTCCTCGACTGCGGACCGCAGCGCGACCATGGTGCGCTGCAGGGTCAGGTTGAGCAGCCGGGATTGCGCCCAAAGCAATAGCGCGGCAACGACATACAGGGTCAAGGCAACGGTCAGTGTTCTTGCCACCGCGCCGAAGTCCACACCGGCGCCGGGCACCACATTCATCCCGGACAGCAAGTCGGCGAACGTCCTGTCGCCGCGCGCCCGGGCCTGAGCGACGGCTTGTGCCTTGCTGATACCTGCCGGCAACTCTCGCCCGATCACGCCGTTGAAGAGCAGATCGGTGGCGTGGCCGAGGATTCGCGGAACGACGACGCCGATCACCGTGCCGGTGAGGCCCAGGGCGATCACCGAGATACTCAGCGCTCGTTGTGGCGCAAGGCGTTTCACCAGCCGAGCCGCCGTGCCCCAGAAGTCGCGGGATCGGGTGCTGGGAGCGGCGCCACGGGCGGGCAGGTTTGTCGCCTTGGTCACGACGCGCCCCCGACTTGACCCGGTCGCAAGGCGCCCACCGACTGCGAATCGGCGAATTCCGCGTAGGTGGCGCAGTCGGCCAGCAGCGATTCATGCGTGCCCGAGCCCACCAGTTTCCCGTTGTCCACGACGATGATCTGGTCAGCCTGTGCGGCTGTCGAAATGCGTTGTGTGACGACGATTATCGTGGCGTCACCGGAGATCTCGCGCAGAGCGGCACGAACGTGTGCATCGGTGTGCACATCCAGCGCGGAGAACGCGTCGTCGAACACATAGATCGCCGGGCGGCGGATGACTGCCCGGGCGATCGCCAACCGTTGTCGTTGTCCACCCGAGAAGTTCATTCCGGCCTGGGCGACCCGCATGTGTAGCCCGTCGGCGTGCGCCCGTACGAAATCGTCGGCGGCGGCCACCCGCAACGCTTCCCACATCTCCTCGTCGGAGGCGTCGGCCTTACCGAAGCGCAGGTTCTCCGCCACGGTGCCGGAGAAGAGATACCCGCGTTGGGGCACCAGGCCGATCGCCGACCACAGCCGCTCGGTGTCGTACTCGCGGACGTCGAGGTCGTCGAGCAGGACAGCGCCGGCGGTCACGTCGTAGAGCCGGCAGATCAGCGACACCAGCGTCGACTTGCCCGAGCCGGTGCTGCCGACGACCGCGGTGGTGGTGCCGGGCCGCGCGGTCAACGAGATATTTTGCAGCACTGGGCGATCCGCGCCAGGATAGGTGAAGGTCGCGCCGTCCAAACGCACTACGCCGGTGATTCCCTCTTTGGGGAGCTTGGGGTGTTGCGGGCTGTCGACGACTGCACGAGTGGACAGCACCTCGGTGATCCGCTCAGCGCACACCGACGCTCGCGGCAGCACCACCAGCGTCATCGTCGCCATCAGCACGGCCATCAGGATCTGCGTGAAGTAGGCCAAGAAGGCGGTCAGCGAGCCGACCTGCATCTGGCCGCGATCGATGCGCAGCCCGCCAAACCAGATCAGCGCGACGCTGGAGACATTGATGGTCAGCGTGGTCACCGGCAGCATCAGCGCTTGCCAGTTACCCGCCGTCAAGGACGCATTCGACAGCGCGGCATTGGCGCGAGAAAACCGGTCACGCTCAAAGCCTTCGCGGGTAAACGCCCGGACCACCCGCACCCCGGACAGCTGGTCGCGCATCACCCGATTGATGCCGTCGATCAGGGCTTGCATGCTGCGGAACAGCGGCAGCATGTGCGACATGATCCAGTAATTGGCCACAGCCAAAATCGGGACGCTGACCAGCAACAACCACGTCAGCGCGGCCTCTTGGTGGATGGCCATGAAGATTCCGCCGATGCACATGATCGGCGCGGTGACCAGCACCGTGCCCATCATCTGCACCAGGTACTGGATCTGCCGAACATCGTTGGTGCTGCGGGTGAGTAGCGTCGGCGCGCCGAAGCGGGCGGTCTCGCGCTCGGAGAAGGTGGTGACGTGTTCGAACATCGCCAGGCGCAAATCGCGCCCGAACCCCATCCCGGTCCGCGAGCCGAAGTACGTGGCCCCGACCGAGCACAACACCTGCAAGCCGGTGGCTCCCAGCATCACCATGCCGAGCTTGACGATCGTCGCGCTGTCGCCTTTAGCGACGCCCTCATCGATGATCGCGGCGTTGACGGTCGGCAGGTACAGCGTCGCCAGGGTGCTGATCAGTTGAAGCACCATCAGCACCGCCACCAGCCGGCGGTACGGCCGGATGTACTGGCGCAGCAGGGCCAGAAGCATTTGGTAACTGTCGCATATGGCAGGCGGTGCAGCGCTGAGCACCGCCGGGCGGCTGCGTGCTCGCGCCGCATCCGGCAAATGCGCAGAAATGCCTGCTCAGGTGGCGCGTCGGTGGTTGACCCGCGGGGCTGCCGCTACAGTGCATCGTGTGGACCAGCAGCAGGCCGAGCAGAGGCAGGGTAGCGGTGCGTCGTAACCTCACGGCGCTAGCCCTCGCGGCCATCACGATCTTGATCCCCGCGGTCGCGGGCTGCTCCAGTTCCGGCGACAACAAACCGGGTGGGACGACATCGTCGGCCCCGGGGAACGCCGAGGGCCACCACGGACCGATGTTTCCGCAATGCGGCGGCGTCAGCGATCAGGCGGTCGCCGAACTGACCAAGATGAGCGGGCTGACCAACACGGCTCGCAACTCCGTGGGGTGCCAGTGGCTGGCGGGCGGCGGCATCCTGGGTCCGCACTTCTCGTTTTCCTGGTACCGCGGCAGCCCGATCGGACGTGAACGCAAGACCGAGGAGCTGTCGCGTGCCAGCGTCGACGACATCAATATCAACGGCCACAGCGGCTTCATCGCCGTCGGCAACGAGCCCAACCTGGGTGACTCGCTCTGCGAAGTCGGCATTCAGTTCCAGGACGACTTCATCGAGTGGTCGATCAGCTTCAGCCAAAAGCCATTCCCGCCGCCGTGTGACATAGCCAAAGAATTGGCCCGTCAATCGATTGCGAACTCGAAATGACCGACTCGAAGGGTCCTCGCTTCCGGGGCGGCAGGGGCGTCCTCGCCTGTGCGGCCGTTGTGATCGCCGCGCTGGTGATCGTGACGGGTTGTTCGAGGTCGATCGGGGGTAACGCCGTCAAGGCGGGTTCCGGCGGTGTCCCGCGCAACAACAATTCTCAACAGCAGTACCCGAACCTGCTCAAGGAATGCGAGGTACTGACCAGCGACATCCTGGCCAAGACCGTGGGTGCCGACCCGCTCGACATTCAGAGCACGTTCGTCGGCGCGATCTGCCGGTGGCAGGCGGCCAACCCGGCCGGACTGATCGACATCACCCGGTTCTGGTTCGAGCAGGGCAGTCTGAGCGAAGAGCGTAAGGTCGCCGAGTTCCTCAAGTACAAGGTGGAAAGCAAGGCGATCGCGGGCGTCAATTCGATTGTGATGCGCCCGGACGACGCGAACGGTGCGTGTGGGGTGGCCAGCGACGCGGCGGGAGTGGTCGGCTGGTGGGTCAACCCGCAGGCCCCCGGTATCGACGCCTGCGGCCAGGCCCTCAAGCTGATGGAGCTGACGCTCTCGACGAACTCCTAGCGGTGTTCAGCGCGGAACGTGGAAGCCGATCAGCGCGGCTTGCTCTAGTTGCAGGTCCTTCCAGTCGCCGTTCACCCTCAGCACCGCGATCGCCGATGTCGGGAACTTCTCCGAAATGCGTTGCAGCGCAGCCTCGTCGGTATCCTCAACGGCCGCCAGACCGATCGCCAGGTAAGACATGGTTGGTTCGTGCCCGACGACCAGCAGAGTGTCCACGGTGTCGGCAACCTCGTTGATCTCGTCGATGATCGTCCCCGGGGTGGCGTCGTAAAGGCGTTCGCGGTATTGGACGGGGGCCTCGATGCCGGTGTTGGCCAGGGTTTGCCGCGTGCGGGTAGCCGTGGAGCACAGCACGACGTCGATGCTGGGGTGGTTGGCGCGCAGCCAGTCACCGCCGAGCCCTGCCTCCCGGATGCCGCGGGGCGCCAAGGGCCGGTCGTGGTCCGCGACGTCGGGCGGGTATCCAGATTTCGCATGTCGCATCAGCAACAGGGTGCGATGGCGTTCGCTCACCCGACACACGCTAATCAGTCCGCAAGCACTGTGGCTACGCCATCTCGTCGTTGTCTTGGTCGAGGAGGAGCTTTTCGGGGTGGTGGTAGGTGTTGGTGCGGGGTTGGCCGCGGTTGAGGTGCGGGGGTGGGATCCATTGGGTGTCGCCGTTGGCGTGTTTTCGGGTGGTCCAGCCGCGGGGTCGCAGGAGTCGGTGGTGGGTGCCGCAGGTCAGGGTGAGGTTGTCGATGTCGGTGGTGTGGCATTGTGCGTAGTCGGTGATGTGGTGGACTTCGCAGTAGTAGCCGCCGACGTCGCATCCGGGTGCTGAACAACCAATATCTTTGGCGTAGAGCACGATTCGTTGGCCGGCCGACGCGAGGCGTTTGGTGTGATACAGCGCGACGGGTTTGGCGTTGTCGAAGACAGCCAGGTAGTGGTGGGCGTGGCGGGCCAGGCGGATCACATCGGACATGGGTAGCCGGGTGCCGCCGCCGGTGATGCCGTGCCTGGCTGCTGCCTCGAGTTCGGTCAGGGTGGTGGACACGATGATCGAGGCCGGCAGCCCATTGTGTTGACCGAGGTCTCCGGACGCCAACACGCTGCGCAGGGCGGCGTTGAGCCCGTCGTGCTGGCGTTGGGCTGGGCTGCGGGGGTCACCGTCGATCGCTTGTTGGGTGGGTGCGCCGTCGGTGCACGGGGTGTGGTCGTGGGGGTTGCACATTCCCGGAGCAGCCAGCTTGGCCAACACCGCTTCCAGCGTGGCGCGCAGTTCGGGGGTGATCCAGCCGCTCAGCGCTGACATGCCGTCGGCTTGCTGCTTGCCCAGGGTCAGGCCGCGGCGGTGGGCGCGGTCGTCATCGGTGTAGGTGCCGTCGGGGTTGAGGCAGTCGGCGAGGCGGTCGGCCAGTGCGGCGAGTTGGTCAGGCCGGTACTGCGAAGCCAGGCGGGCCAGATCGGCTTCGGCCTGGGTGCGGGTGTCGGCGTCGATCCAGCCGGGCAGCTGGTGGTAGAAGCGCCGGATCACCGCGACGTGCTCGGTTCCGAGCTTTCCCGCTCGCTGAGCCTTCGCGGTGGCCGCAAGGACGGGCGCCACCGGTTCGCCGGTCAGTCCGCGCCGCTCGCCCAGGTCAGCGGCGTCGCGGACGCGGCGGGCGGCTTCGGCGCGGCTGACCAGGGTCCAGTCGGCGATCGCGTGCGAAAGTTTGCCGCCCAATTCTTCGGGGGTGGCCTCCTGCTGGAGTTGATTGATCAGCGGATGTTCACCGGCGCACAGCCGCCGTCGCACCGTCTCGTAGCGTTCCAGCAAGGCGAGCCGCTCCTGGGTGCACAGCATCGCGCTATCCACCCCGATGACGTCCTCGAGTGCGGTGTCCAACGCGTCGCACTTCGCGGTGAACCCTTCTCGATCAAGAACGGCCGAACTCATACCTCGAAACTAAACCCACCCACCGACAAAAAACCCCGCTCAGAGACCACTGAAACCAATGTTGCACACGAGATTTCACCAGTGTGCGCTGGCGGCGATTGTCGCGCGGAGGTGGGCAAAACGACACAGGGTTCAGTACTGCGTCGAGGCATGCCGGTGCGCGTCCCCAGAGTTGTCGGTGAACCGACCTAGACTCGCGGTGCCTTGATAGCCACGCCATTTCCGAAGGGGGCGCCGGGATGCGATTCCTGCATACCGCCGACTGGCAGCTGGGCATGACCCGACACTTCCTGGCCGGGGACGCCCAGCCGCGGTATTCGGCCGCCCGGCGCGACGCGGTGGCCGGTCTGGGCGCCTTGGCGGCCGAGGTGGGCGCCGAGTTCGTCGTGGTCGCCGGCGACGTCTTCGAACACAATCAGCTCGCCCCGCAGGTGATCGGGCAGTCCCTGGAAGCCATGCGCGCCATCGGTATTCCGGTCTATCTGCTGCCCGGCAACCACGATCCGCTCGACGCGTCATCGGTCTTCACCAGTGCGCTGTTCACCGCCGAATGCCCGGACAACGTCGTGGTGCTCGATCGCGCCGGTATCCATCAGGTTCGGCCGGGCCTCGAGATCGTCGCGGCGCCATGGCGGTCGAAGGCCCCAACCACCGACCTGGTCGCCGACGTGCTCGAGGACCTCGAGGCGGGCCCGGTCACCCGGGTGCTCGTCGCCCACGGCGGCGTCGACGTGCTCGATCCCGACCGGGATAAGCCGTCGTTGATTCGGCTGGACCGGCTCGAAGAGGCGCTGGCCCGCGGCGCGGTCCACTATGCGGCGCTGGGGGATAAGCATTCGCTGACCCAGGTCGGCGATAGCGGCCGGGTGTGGTACTCCGGATCGCCCGAAGTCACGAACTTCGATGACGTCGAATCCGACCCGGGTCATGTCCTGGTGGTCGACATCGACGAAACCAATGCGGTTTCGGTGACGGCCCGCCACGTGGGGCACTGGCGGTTTGTCACCTTGCACCGCGAGGTCGACACCAGCCGCGACATCGCCGACCTCGATGTGAATCTCGATCTGATGACCGAGAAGGACCGCACGGTGGTGCGGCTGGCGCTGACGGGTTCGTTGACGGTCACCGACCGGGCCGCGCTGGACGCCTGCCTGGACCGCTACGCACGGCTCTTCGCGTGGCTGGGCCTGTGGGAACGCCACACCGACGTGGCGGTGATACCCGCCGACGGCGAGTTCACCGATCTCGGCATCGGGGGATTCGCCGCTGCGGCTGTCGAAGAGCTGGTGGCCGCGGCGCGCGGGGACGATACCGACTCGGCCGGCGACGCCCAGGCCGCGCTGGCGCTCTTGCTCCGGCTCACCGATCGGGGCGCGGCATGAAGCTGCATCGGTTGGTCCTGACGAACTACCGCGGAATCCGGCACCGGGAGGTCGATTTCCCCGACCACGGCGTGGTTGTGGTGTGCGGCGCCAACGAGATTGGCAAGTCGTCGATGATCGAGGCGCTGGATCTGCTGCTGGAATCCAGGGACCGCTCGACGAAGAAGGAAGTCAAGCAGGTCAAGCCCACCCACAGCGATGTCGGCTCCGAAGTGACCGCTGAAATCAGCAGCGGCACTTACCGTTTCATCTATCGCAAGCGCTTCCACAAGAAGTGTGAGACGGAGTTGACCGTGCTGGCGCCGCGCCGCGAGCAGCTGACCGGCGATGAAGCCCACGAACGGGTTCGGGCGATGCTCGCCGAGACGGTGGACAACGACCTGTGGCATGCCCAGCGGGTGCTGCAGTCCGCATCGACGGCGGCGGTGGATCTGTCCGGCTGTGACGCGCTCTCGCGTGCACTCGATGTCGCGGCCGGTGACCAGGCGGCGCTGTCCGGCAACGAGCCGTTGCTCATCGACCGGATCGACGCCGAGTACGCGCGCTACTTCACCCCCACCGGACGTGCCACCGCGGAGTGGGCCGCGGCCATCTCTCGGCTGTCTGACGCCGACACCGCGGTCGCGGAGTGCACGGCGGCGGTCGCGGAGGTCGACGATCGGGTGCGTCGCCATGCCGTGCTGACCGAGCAAGTGGCCGAGCTCTCGCAACTGCGACTCTCGGCGGGTCCGCGGTTGGCCGTCGCGCAGGCCGCGGCCGACAAGACCGCGGAACTCACTCGCCAAGCACGTGAAGCCGAACTGGTCGCCGCCGCCGCCACAGCGACCAGCGCCGCCGCGTCCGCCGCGCACAGCGGCCGGTTGCGATTGGTTACCGAGATCGAAACCCGCACAGCGGCTGTCGTGGCCGCTGAGGCAGCTGCGCGGCAAGCCGTCGATGCGCAGACGGCGGCGCGCACCGACGCCGACGCGGCGGGCACCGCGATGCAGGAGGCCACTCAGGTTCTGACGGACCTGCAACGCCGTGCCGAATCCGTCCGTCGCACCGTCGACCAGCTCGCCGACCGCGAGGAGATCGACCGGCTGAGCGCGCGCCTGGCCAAGGTCGACGAGATCGCGCGTGAACTCGACCGGATCGGTACAGCGCTTTCCGGGGTCGTCCTCACCGAGGAGCTACTACGGCGAATCGAAAGCGCCGCGGCCGCGGTCGATCGCGCCGGCGACCAGCTGGCGATGATCTCGGCAGCCATCGAGTTCACCGCCGTGGCCGACATCGAACTCGCGGTCGGGCAGCAGCGGGTGTCGTTGTCGGCGGGGCAAAGCTGGTCGACGACGGCAACCGGCCCCACCGAGGTCGAGGTTGCCGGTGTGCTCACCGCACGGTTAACTCCCGGTGCGGCCGCCCTCGATGTTCAGGCGAAATATGCCGCGGCACAGGATGATCTGACCGCAGCTCTAGCGGCCGGTGAGGTCCCTGACCTTACCGCGGCACGCTCGGCCGACCGGTACTGCCGCGAATTGCACAGCAGCCGCGACCAATTGAGTGCGACGCTGTCCGGCTTATGCGGCGACGAAGACGTCGACCAAATGCAGGTCCGGCTGGCACAGTTACGCGCCGGTCAACCGGCCGAGCCCGACCTCATCGCGACGGATATCGTGGCCGCTCGCGCCGAACACGCCGCGGCACAGGCCGCTCGCGTGACCGCGGAAGCCGAATACGAGACCCGTCGATGCAGCGCGGCCGCAGCCGACTCCCGGCTCACCGAGACCTCTACCCGGGCAACGCTTTTACTCAACGAAGTGACGACCCAACGAGCCGAGCTCGATCGAGCCACCGACCAGCTGGCTCAGGAGCGCGCCTCGGTGAGCGACGAGGACCTGGCGTCGTCGGCGGATGCCGGTCAGCAGGCCGCGGCAACCGCCGGGCAACAGGCTGTCGAACTCGGCGAAGAACTGGCCGCCGCGGCGCCGCACGCAGTAACAGCCGAACTGGCCGCAGCCACTCAGGCAGCCGAGTCGTTGGGCGTTCGCTACGAAGATGCCGCTCGTGCACTGCGCGAGCTCACCATCGAACTCTCGGTCTTTGGCAGCGAGGGCCGCCAGGGCAAGCTCGACGCCGCGGAGATCGAGCGTGAGCATGCCGCGAGTCAGCACACCCGGATCGGCAGCCGGGCCCGCGCGGCACAGCTGCTGCGGTCGGTGATGGCCCGCCATCGCGACACCACCCGACTGGGCTATGTCGCGCCCTACCGCACGGAATTGCAGCGGCTCGGCCGTCCGGTGTTCGGGCCCACGTTCGAGGTCGACATCGACACGGACTTGTGCATCCGCAGCCGGACCGTGGATGGCGTCACGGTGCCCTACGACTCCCTGTCGGGTGGGGCTAAGGAGCAGCTCGGGATCCTGGCGCGGTTTGCCGGTGCTGCGCTGGTGGCCAAGGAGGACGCGGTTCCGGTCGTGGTCGACGACGCGCTGGGATTCACCGATCCCGATCGGCTGGCCAAGATGGGAGAGGTGTTCGACACCGTGGGTGCACACGGGCAGGTGATCGTGTTGACGTGTAGTCCAGATCGGTACGACGGTGTGAAGGGTGCGCACCGTATCGATCTCAATGTGTAGGACCCGCTCGTCCCGTCTTACACTCACCCCGAAACGGGGTGCAACATGGACGTTCAGTGCGATTACCTGGTAATAGGCACCGGCTCCGCCGGCTCTGTCGTGGCGAGTCGACTCAGCGCCGATCCGGCGACTTCCGTGCTCGCGCTCGAGGCGGGTCCGCCCGATAAGAATCGGTTCATCCGGATACCGGCGGCCTTCTCCCGGCTGTTCCGCAGTGATATCGACTGGGATTATCTGACCGAACCGCAGGAAGAACTGGGCGGCCGCGAGATCTATTGGCCCAGAGGCAAGGTGCTGGGCGGCTCATCGTCGATCAACGCGATGATGTGGGTACGTGGATTTGATGCCGACTACGACGAGTGGGCGAAGCGAGCCGACCCGCAATGGTCCTTCGCTGAGGTGCTTGGCTATTTCCGTCGCATCGAGAACGTCACCGACGCGTGGCATTTCGTCAGCGGTGACGACAGCGGAGTGACCGGCCCGGTGCACATCTCCAGGCAGCGTAGTCCGCGGCCCTCGACGGCAGCCTGGCTGGCCGCGACGCGGGAGTGCGGGTTTCCTGCCGCGCAGCCGAATTCGGCACGGCCGGAGGGCTTTTGCGAGGGCCTCGTCACGCAGCGACGCGGCGCCCGGTGCAGTAGCGCCGACGCCTATCTGAAACCGGTGATGCGCCGCAAAAACCTCACGGTGCTCACCGGTGCCACCGCTACCCGGATCCTGATCGACGGAACCCGGGCAGTCGGTGTGGAATTCGAGCAGGACGGCCAGCTATGCGTCGCCCACGCGCGGCGCGAGGTGGTGCTTTGCGGCGGCGCCGTCAACAGCCCTCAGCTGCTGATGCTGTCCGGCATCGGCGATCGTGATCATCTCGCCGAGCACGAGATCGACCTCGTCTCTCACTCACCCGAGGTGGGGCAGAACCTGGTCGACCACCTCGCCACACCGCTGGGTTTCACCGTGGACGGCGGCAGCCTGTTCGCCGGCGAAAAGCCGACCCAATTGATCAACTACCTGCTGCGGCGCCGCGGCATGCTCACCTCGTGCGTCGCGGAGGCGTACGGATTCGTCCGCAGCCGGCCCGAACTGGACCTACCCGATCTCGAGCTGCTCTTCGCCCCAGCGCCCTTCTACGACGAGGGAATCGGTGAGCCGGAAGGGCACGGGGTGGTTCTCGGGCCCGTCTTGGTCGTACCGGAAAGCCGCGGCCAGATCACGCTGCGGTCCGCCGACCCGCACGACAAGGCGGTGATCGACCCGCGCTACCTGTCCGATCCGGGCGGCGTTGACCGCGCCGCGATGATGGAAGGGCTGCGGATATGCGCGCGGATCGCCGCAGCTCCCGCGTTAGCAGGCCTGCTCGGTCCGATCGCGCGACCGCGTGGCTGCACCGAGCTGAACGAGGCCACGCTGGAATCCGCGCTCAACACTTGCTCGCAAACCTTGTATCACCCGCTGGGCACCTGCCGGATGGGCAGCGACGAGTCGAGCGTGGTGGATCCACAGCTGCGGGTACGTGGGGTCGACGGGCTTCGGGTGGCCGACGCCTCGGTGATGCCCAGCACCGTCCGGGGCCACACCCACGCGCCGTCGTTGCTGATCGGGGAGAAGGCTGCCGACCTGATCAGCGACTGACCCGGTGCCCCGGGCGCGCTGCCGCGCTGCTGATCGTGAGCGAGCTAGGCAGAATGGGCCCATGGCGGACCGACATTGATCACCATGAACGCGAAACGGCGCCGGGTGCACGAAAAGCTCGCGGGAATGCCCGGCGTCCGGCCGGTGCGCAGGCCGATATCCCCGGGCGGCGCTGACGAGTTCGATCTCTACTACGTGCGAACCGGCCGCAAGTCCGCCCACCCGCTGGTCATCATCCCGGGAGGCCCGGGCGTGGCGTCGCTGCAGGTCTACAAGGGGTTGCGGCGCCGCGCCGCCCTCGCCGGTCTGGACGTCATCATGATCGAGCACCGCGGGGTCGGAATGTCGCGTCGCGACGACTCCGGCACCGACCTGCCGCCGGAAGCGATCACCGTCGATCAGGTGGTCGACGACGTCGCCGCGGTGCTCGACGACGCCCATGTGGACTCCGCGGTCATCTATGGCACGTCGTACGGCACCTATATCGCGGCCGGCTTCGGCGTACGCCATCCCGGCCGGGTGCAGGCGATGATTCTCGATTCCCCGCTGCTGTCCCGGCACGACATTGCGCTCGTTCGCGACGCTATTCGCGGCTTGCTGGTCTACGGCGATACTCCGGACACCGCCGCATTGGCGCCGAAAGTCCGCAAGCTGATCGACAGTGGGCTGATGACCGGGTCGGCGGGGGAGATCGCCACCACCATTTACGCCTACGGTGGGGCCACGCTGCTGGATCGCGAACTCGACTTATTACTCAGCGGCCGAAAGACGTTGTGGCGACTGCTGTCCCACTTCACCGTCGTCGTCAGCCTCAATGTGGCATACCGCCACGAAGTCGATTTAGTGAGTCGCATCGCGTTTCGCGAGCTCGACTACGCCGCTCAACCCGACGGCCTGCCGCTGGATCCCGCCGTGGCGATACGCGAAATCATGAGCGAGACGGCTGCTTTCGAGGCTGAGCCGTACGACCTGGTTGCCGAGATGCCCAAGTTCAACTGGCCCACGGTGGTGATTTCCGGAGGGCGTGATCTGGTGACGCCCCGGGCGGTGGCGGAGCGGGTGGCATCGCTGGTGCCGAACGCGCTGCTGCTGGCTTTGCCGACGACGGCGCACAGCGCGGTGGACTTTCGAGAGCCCGCCGCGCTGGCTATCGCTGGGGCGGTGTGCCGCGGCGAGATCGACAAGCTGGTCGGTCAAGGATCGGCGCTGGATGCGCTGCCCGCCCGTCCCGCCATGCGCTTGCTGTGGAAGGCGGTGGACCTGGCCGCTAAAGCGGAGGGTGCGCTGCCAGCCGTGCCACCGCGGTGGCGGCGGCTCAGCTCCGCATGAACCCGATCGTGGTGTAGTCCACGTCGGCCAGCCCGGCGGCACCGTAATTGGCCAAATCATGTCGTACCGCCCTGTTCCCGGGCGACTGGAACAGCGGCAGGTTGAAGGCCTCCTGCCAGATCATCGTGTCAACCTGGTTGGCGAGAACACGCGCCTTGTCCTGATCCAGCTCCGACAGCGTCTCGGCGATCTTCGCGTCGATCGCAGCGTTGCCGATCCTGCCGAAATTGCTGTCACCATCCGAGGTGTAGATCTGGGGCAGCGCAGACAACGGGAAAGCATTGCCCTCCCAACCAAATTGAGCGATGTCGAAATCGCCGACTCCGATGTATTGGCTGAAGAAGCCATTGCCGGGTTTGAGGTCGAGCACCAGCTTCACGCCGATTTGCGCCAGGCTGTTCTGCGCGACCATGGCAATCTGCCGGTTGGACGGTGCATCGAAAAGCACGTCGCGAACGACGAGCTGCCTGCCGTCCTTCTCCCGTACCGACCCGTTGAGCTTCCACCCCATCGCATCCAAGTCCCTGCGGGCCTGATCCGGGTTGTAATTGCCTGGTGCGCTGTTGTTTTGGTAGCCAACCTGCCCGGCCACATAGACGTGGTTGTTCAGCGGCGTGGGATGAGTGGTCAGGCCGTGCTCAACGACATCGACGATGGCCTGGCGATCGATGCCCTGGCACACCGCGAGCCGCAGCCGCTCGTCGGCCATGATGGACCCCTCGGCGCCGTTGAAGGTGAAGTGGAACCAGGTCGGCGCCGGGGCGCGGCGGATCACGATGCCGGGCGTGCGTTGCGCGGTGACCATATCGTCGAGGGTGGTGATGCCGGCGGCATCGATTGCGTTGTTCTGCAACGCCGGGACGATGGCAGAGACGTCGAGCACCAGGAACGTGATCGAATCCAATCGCGGCTTCCTGCCCCACCATTGGGGATTGCGAGTCAGCACGATGCGCTGTGCGGTCCGGTCAATCGTCGACACGATGAACGGTCCGGCCGAAGGACCAGGGCTTTCGAGCTGGCCCTTGTTGAAGACCTCCGGGTTGGCCGTCATGCTCCGAGGTTGTATCCCGCCGGCGAACATCCCCCGCCATTCGGCGTACGGATCCGAGAAGGTGACCACGGCTTGCCGGTCGTCAACGCCTCTGGTCACCGATTTCACGCGTTCGAACCCGGCCCGGCTGGCGATCAGGTACTTCTTGTCGCGGCCGCTGCAGGCGTCAACCTCAGATTTGAGGTCTTCCCACGTGATTGGATTGCCGTCGCTCCATGTTGCTTTCGGGTTGATCGTGTATGTGACGGTCTGGGGGTTGGTCCCGGTCAGCTCGGCACCGGTGAAGTAGTCGGTATTGAGATTCAGCGTCCCGTCGGCCCGCGTCATGAATGCCCCTGGCAGCGTGGAGGCCAGAATCCCGGCGGTGTCGGAGGTATTGCCGTCGATGTTCAACTGATTGAAGTTGTCCGGGAATGCGGTCAGCGGGAGTCGCAGGTTGCCGCCGTCCCGCAGCGTGGCGGGGTCCTGCGGGTTCATGTCGCTGGTAGCTCCGACCTGAGCGGCCCGCGTCTCAGGCAGGTCCTGATAGCCACTTGAACATCCGGTGACCGCCAGCACGAGCGCCAATGCCAGCGCTGCGAGCTTGCGGGCCGTCGGTGGGTGCGTCACCCCGACGATGCTAACTGGCTGCGGCATCGGGATGCGCCCGCGGAACGGCGTCGAGCAGTCGCCGGGTGTATTCGTGCTGTGGGTTGGTGAAGATCTCATCGCCGTCGCCCTGCTCAACGATGGCGCCCCGGTACAGCACCACCACTTGATGCGCCAGGTGTTTGACAACGGAAAGATCATGCGAGACAAACAAATACGACAGACTGAATCGATCTTGCAGGTCGAGCAGCAGGTTGATGATCCCGGCCTGGATCGAGACATCCAGCGCCGACACCGGCTCGTCGAGCGCCAATATCTTGGGCTGCAACGCCAGCGCCCGCGCGATGCCGATGCGCTGCTTTTGCCCACCGGAGAACTCGGCCGGATAGCGAGTCGCGTCCGCACGGCGCAAACCGACGATGTCGAGCAGCTCCGCGACTCGCGCATCGATGTCACGCTTGCGAAACCCGTCCGCCTGCAAAGGTTCAGCTATGACCTCGGAAACCGGTAGCCGGGGGTCTAGCGAGGCTACCGGGTCTTGAAACACGACCTGAATGTCGCGCCGCAGCGCACGCCGTCTCTCCCGATTCAACTGAGCGACGTCTTCGCCAAGAACCTCGATGGAACCCGCTTGCGGTGCGGAAAGTTCCAATATCTGTTGCAGGGTAGTCGATTTGCCCGAGCCGGATTCCCCGACGATCGCCAGCGTGCGACCCCGCTCCAAAGCGAAGCTGATACCGTCGACCGCTCGCACCTCACCCACCCGCCTGCGCAGCACGACGCCCTTGGTCAGCGGATAGGTCTTGCTGAGATCGACGACCCGCAGCACGGTTGCGCTTTCGTCCGCCGCGCTGTCGATAGCCGATGGCGTAGTGGTCACGTCGAAGATTTCAGCGGCAGTGTGGCCCGCGACATCGTCGGTACGGATGCAGGCCGCCCGATGGCCGTCCCGAACTGTGACCAGATCTGGTTCAGCCGACCGACATTCGTCGATCACCAACGGACAGCGGGGAGCGAACGGACAAACGTCGGGCTCCAGCGTCGACAGGTTGGGCGGTGCCCCTGGAATCGGAATCAGTCGAGTGCCCTGCGGGGCGTCCAGCCGCGGCACCGAACCAAGCAACCCGACCGTGTAGGGCATGCGGCGGTCCCGATACAGATCGTCCACGGTCGCGATCTCGACTTCGCGTCCGGCGTACATGACCATTGCCCGGTCGGCGAACTCCGAGACCACCCCCAGGTCATGGGTGATGATCAGCACGCCCGCGCCGGTGACGTCGCGCGCTGTCCTGAGGACATCGAGAATTTGGGCCTGGACGGTGACGTCCAGCGCGGTGGTGGGCTCGTCACAGATGAGCAGGTCCGGATCGTTGGCGATCGCGATCGCGATCACCACCCGTTGGCGCTCGCCGCCGGACAGCTCGTGGGGGAACGCCTTTGCCCGGCGCTGTGGCTGCGCGATACCGACCAGTTCGAGCAGCTCCGTGGCTCGCTTGCGGGCATCTGCCCGGCCGACGTCACGGTGGTGAACCCTGATGGCTTCAGCGATCTGGTCCCCGACGGTATAGACGGGAGTCAGGGCCGACATCGGGTCCTGGAACACCGTGCCGATCGTCTTTCCGCGGATCCGTGACATCGCCTCGTCAGGCAGCCCGAGCAACTCCTGCCCGTGTAACCGCACCGAACCCGACACCTCACCGTATTCGGGTAGCAGCCCAACCACGGCCATGGCGGCGGTGCTCTTACCGGAGCCCGATTCTCCGACGATGGCGAGCACTTCGCCCGGATCGATGTGGTAGGTCGCCCCGCGCACCGCGGGCACCCGCGCATCACCGGTGTCGAAGGTAACGCTGAGGTCGGTCACCTCCAACAGCGCCGTCACCCTGGCCGCCCAACTGGCTTCCGCTTTTTGCGGCGTGCTGGCTTCGTGCTCGGATCGAGGGCGTCGCGCAGTCCGTCCCCGGCGAGATTCGCGCACAACACAATCAAAATCAACGCCCCGCCCGGGAACAGGAAGACCCAGGGGAAGGTGGTCACCGAAGGGGTGCCTTCCGCAATCAGCGTGCCCAGCGAAACGTCTGGTGGCTGAACACCGAATCCCAAGAAACTCAGCCCGGTTTCGGCCAGGATCGCGAAACCTACGTTCAGCGTTGCGTCGATGATCAGGATCGAGGCGACGTTCGGCACGATGTGATGGGTGATCACCCGCCGACTCGACACTCCCATATATCTTGCGGCGCGGACGAATTCACGTTCTCGCAAGCTCATCGTCAAGCCGCGCACCATCCGTGAGCTGACCATCCAGCCGAACGCCGCGAGAAGCACGACCAGCCACAGAACGCTGTTCGAATGTTTGGTGCGCGGAGTGACGATGGCAATGAGCAGGAAACTGGGCACGACCAACAGCAGATCCACTAGCCACATCAGCATTCGGTCGCGCCAGCCACCGAAATATCCTGCGATCGTTCCAACGGCGGCGGCGATGGTGGTCGAGATCAGTGCCACGCAAAAGCCGATCAGTAGCGACTTCTGCATGCCGCACAGGGTCCGGGCCAGTAGGTCCTGACCCAACGCGTTGGTGCCGAACCAGTGTTTGTACGACGGTGGCTGCAGCAGCGCGTGCAGGTCCAGATCGGTGTAGCTGTAGGGCAGTAGTGGCGGTAGTGCGTAGCAGCCGATGAATGCCAGCGCCAGCAGGATCAGCGCAGTCGCGGCGGGCTTATTGCGAACGAAGCGGCGAATCAACAGGTTTCGTCGCGATGTGAACGTGGCGACCGGGTGGATGCCAGACAGCACCGACGTGCTCTCAGCAGTCATGAAACCCGCACCCTCGGATCCAGCGCCGCGTAGATGATGTCGGACAACAGTCCCGCTAACAGAACGGCAGCTCCGGAGAAAAGCGTGATCGCCGCAACGACGTTAGCGTCCTGGGTCGCGATTCCTGACACAACCCACTCGCCCATGCCGTGCCAGCCGAAGATTTTCTCGACGAACACCGCGCCGACAAGCAGGCCGCTGACGCCATAGGCGAACAAGGTGGCCATCGGAATGAGAGCGGTGCGCAAACCGTGTTTGAACAGCGCGCGGCGTCGGGTCAGGCCCTTGGCGCGCGCGGTCCGGATGAAGTCCTCGCCGAGCACGTCCAGCATCGCATTCCGTTGGTAGCGGCTGAAACCCGCGATTGCACCGAGTGCCAGGGTGAGAGTGGGCAGCACCATGTGCTGCAAGCGTTCGATGAGTGCGTCGACGGTTCCATTGGGCGGCAGGGGCGAGGTCTCGCCGGTGTACTGGAAGATTCCCACTCCGGCGAACATGTTGACCCGCAGCGCGCCGAGAATGAGCAAGCTGGCCAGCACGAAAGACGGGATGCTCAAGACGATCAGGGACAGCACAGTGACCACACGATCGCTGAGACGGTACTGCCGGACCGCGCCCCATGCGCCCACGATGACGCCAATCAGCGTGCCCAGCACCGACCCGGTCACCACCAGTCGCAGGCTCACCCCGACGCGGCGCCAAAGCTCCTGGGAGACCGGGTGACCGCTCACCGTCGTCCCGAAGTCACCGTGGACCACCCCGGAAATCCATTTCGCGTACCGGATGGGCACCGGTTTATCCAGGCCCAGCTGAACAGCTTTGGCGTGAATGGCCTCCGCTGGCGGCGTCGGGTGGCGCTGCACAAAACTATCGAGCGGATGAAACGTCTGAGAGGTCAGCAGGAAGGTCAGGAAAGACGCCAGCGCCAGCAGGACGACGTAATTGAGGAACCGCCGGGCAAGGTACCGGATCATGCCCGGTCGCCCAGCCTGCATCGCATTGGGACAGGTTAGCGAGATACCGCGAACGCCGTCGCGGCCGAGCTTGTATTCCAGCTGATTTGTACCCGTGAAATTCAGGTAGCTGATTGTTAAGGTCCGTCGCGGCGGCGATCCGCGCAGCAAATTCCCGAGGAGACTGGCATGACGGTTACCGATGACTACCTGGCCCACAACGCCGGATACGCGAGTGCCTTCACAGGACCGCTGCCGATGCCGCCAAGCAAACACGTCGCGGTCGTCGCGTGTATGGATGCCCGGCTCGACGTCTATCGCATACTCGGCCTCAACGAGGGGGAGGCCCACGTCATCCGCAACGCCGGCGGCGTCGTTACCGATGACGTCGTTCGCTCACTGGCCATCAGCCAGCGGTTGCTGGGGACTCAGGAGATCATCCTGATTCACCACACCGACTGCGGCATGCTCACCTTCACCGATGACGACTTCAAGCGCAGCATCCAAGAGGAGACGGGTGTCAAACCGCCGTGGTCGGCCGAGGCCTTCCCCGATCTAGCGGAAGACATCCGGCAGTCGCTGCGCCGCATCGAAAACAGCCCGTTCGTCACCAAGCACGTGTCGCTACGCGGCTTCATCTTCGATGTCGCCACCGGCAAGCTCGAAGAGATAACTCTCTAGCGACCGCCGCACCGACGGTCCTCAGCCCACTTTGTAAGTAGCGAGGGCTTTGGCGATCAGCCTGCCCTCCGGGTCGACGATCTCGGCCTCGCAATTGGTCAGCGACCGGCCCCGCCGCAGCACCCGGCCCACCCCGATCACGTCGGTGGCCCGCGCCGGCGCCATGAAGTCCAGGGCCATCGACACCGTCACGCCGCGCAGGTCGGGGGGTGCTGGCACACCGCACCATGCCGCCGCCATGACGGTGATATCGGCGAGGGTTGCGATGGCACCGCCGTGAACCATGTCGCCGACGGTGACGTTGGAGGGGTCCCACGGCAGTCGCAGCCGTACTTCCTCGTCGTCGAGCCGATCGGCGACGATTCCCAGCTTGGCGACGAACGGCGATTGCGGGAGAAACTGCGCGATCACGTCGCGGCCGCTCGCGGGGGCAGAAGAGGTGGTCATTCGTCCATGTTCCTCCCCATTGACACCGCCGGGGCGGGCTGGTTCTATAGGTGGCAATGACCGTAAACATGGTCAGTTCTACCAACTTTATCCGGATATGCGGTTTGCGGTAAGGAAGCCATGACCAGTGGTGTAGCGGCGGGGCCTTCGGCCGGCCAGTACGAATTGAGCCATTTGCGCTCGTTGGAGGCGGAGGCCATCCACATCATCCGAGAGGTCGCTGCGGAGTTCGAGCGGCCGGTGCTGCTGTTCTCCGGCGGCAAGGACTCCATCGTGATGCTCCACCTGGCACTTAAGGCGTTCCGTCCCGGACGGCTGCCGTTCCCGGTGATGCACGTCGACACCGGCCACAACTTCGACGAGGTGATCGCGGCCCGCGACGAACTCGTCGAACAGTTCGGGGTGCGCTTGGTGGTGGCGTCGGTGCAGGAAGACATCGATGCCGGCCGAGTCGTCGAGACCATCCCGTCACGCAACCCGATACAGACCGTGACGCTGCTGCGCGCCATCCGGGAGAACAAGTTTGATGCCGCGTTCGGCGGGGCGCGCCGCGACGAAGAAAAGGCGCGCGCCAAGGAGCGGGTGTTCAGCTTCCGCGACGAGTTCGGTCAATGGGATCCGAAGGTGCAGCGCCCCGAGTTGTGGAACCTGTATAACGGGCGCCATCACAAGGGCGAGCACATCCGGGTCTTCCCGTTGTCCAACTGGACCGAGTTCGACATCTGGTCCTATATCGGGGCCGAGAAGATCAAGCTGCCTTCGATCTACTTCGCGCACCGGCGCAAGGTGTTCAGCCGCGACGGGATGTTGCTCGCGGTGGACCGGCACCTGCAGCCCCGCGCCGACGAGCCGGTGTTCGAAGCTACGGTGCGTTTCCGCACCGTTGGGGACGTCACCTGCACCGGATGTGTGAAGTCCGAGGCCGCGACCGTATCGGAGGTCATTGCCGAGACGGCGGTGTCGCGGCTGACCGAGCGTGGCGCCACCAGGGCTGACGACCGCATCTCAGAGGCTGGCATGGAAGACCGGAAACGGCAGGGTTACTTCTGATGGCAACGTTATTGAGGCTGGCTACCGCAGGCTCCGTCGACGACGGCAAGTCCACCCTGATCGGGCGGCTGCTCTACGACTCCAAGGCCGTGATGGAAGACCAGTGGGCGTCGGTGGAACGGGCCTCGGAGGAGCGCGGCCACGAGTACACCGACCTGTCGCTGGTCACTGATGGCTTGCGGGCCGAACGTGAACAAGGCATCACCATCGATGTCGCCTACCGCTACTTCGCCACTCCCAAGCGGAAATTCATCATCGCCGACACCCCGGGCCACATTCAGTACACCCGCAATATGGTGACCGGCGCTTCGACCGCCCAGTTGGTGATCGTGCTCGTCGACGCCCGACTGGGCCTGCTCGAGCAGTCCCGCCGGCACGCCTTTTTGGCGTCGTTGTTGGGCATCCAGCACATCGTGCTCGCGGTCAACAAAATGGATCTGATCGACTGGGACAGAGAGAAGTTCGAAGCGATTCGGGATGAATTCCACGCTTTCGCAGCACGTTTGGACGTGCAGGACGTGGCCACCATCCCGATTTCCGCGCTGCACGGCGACAACGTGGTGACCAAATCGGAACGGGCGCCCTGGTATGAGGGTCCGGCGTTGCTCTCGCACCTCGAGGAGGTGTACATCGCCGGTGACCGCAACCTGGTTGACGTGCGGTTCCCGGTGCAGTACGTGATCCGGCCTCAGAGCCACGAGCATCGAGACCACCGCAGCTACGCCGGAACGGTGGCCAGCGGGGTGATGCGCCCCGGCGACGAGGTGGTGGTGCTGCCGGTCGGCAAGACCAGCCGGATTGCCTCGATCGAAGGCACGAATGGTCCTGTGGAAGAGGCATTTCCGCCGATGGCCGTCTCGGTGAGCCTGGCCGACGATATCGATATTTCGCGGGGTGACATGATCGCCCGCACCAACAACCAGCCCAGGGTCACGCAGGAATTCGATGCGACCGTGTGCTGGATGGCCGATGGCGCGGCGCTCGAGCCGGGCCGTGACTACGTCATCAAGCACACCACCCGAACCACGCGCGCGCGAGTCACTGCGCTGGACTACCGGCTCGATGTCAACACCCTGCATCGCGACAAGAGCGCTACGGCGTTGAAGCTCAACGAACTTGGTCGTATTTCGCTGCGCACGCAGGTGCCCCTGCTGCTCGACGAGTACACCCGCAACGCCAGCACCGGTTCGTTCATCCTCATCGACCCGAACACCAACGGCACGGTCGCGGCGGGCATGATCTTGCGCGACGTCGCGGCGCAGAAGGCAAGCCCGAACACCGTGCGTCACGAGTCGCTGGTGACGACCGAAGAC
Source organism: Mycobacterium sp. Dal123C01 (assembly GCF_052566995.1). Taxonomy (NCBI): domain Bacteria; kingdom Bacillati; phylum Actinomycetota; class Actinomycetes; order Mycobacteriales; family Mycobacteriaceae; genus Mycobacterium; species Mycobacterium sp. Dal123C01. Next base: position 2,769,864 of record NZ_CP199580.1, read on the forward strand.
CGGGCGGCTCGCGGCCGGACGGTGTGGCTCACCGGTCTGTCGGGTGCGGGCAAATCGTCGGTGGCCATGCTGGTCGAGCAGAAGCTGCTCGAAAAGGGTCTTCCTGCTTATGTTCTCGATGGTGACAACCTGCGGCACGGCCTGAATGCCGACCTGGGCTTTTCCATGGCCGACCGTGCGGAGAACCTGCGCCGATTGGCTCATGTCGCGACGCTGCTCGCCGATTCCGGCCAGACCGTGCTGGTACCCGCGATCAGCCCGCTGGACGAACACCGGGAGATGGCCCGTAAAGTGCACGCCGACGCCGGATTTGAGTTCCTCGAAGTGTTCTGCGATACCCCGCTCGCGGAGTGTGAGAAGCGTGATCCCAAGGGCCTGTATGCCAAAGCCCGCGCGGGCGAAATCACGCATTTCACCGGTATCGACAGTCCGTACCAGCGGCCCAAGAATCCGGATTTGCGGCTGATTCCGGATCGCTCGCTCGAGGAAATGGCGCAGAGTGTTCTCGACCTGCTGGAGTTGCGGGGCTAGACGCCGGCACCCGAGCGTCCGCGTCGCCATCGGGCGCGGGTGGCACAATCCTCAGGGTGCGGATGTCAGCAAAAGCGGAGTACGCGGTGCGGGCGATGATCCAGCTCGCCACTGTCGACAGCGGCACGCTGGTCAAGACCGACGACTTGGCCCAGGCGCAGGGCATACCGCCGCAATTTCTCGTCGACATCCTGACCAACCTGCGCACCGACCGCTTGGTGCGCAGTCACCGCGGCCGCGATGGGGGCTACGAGCTGGCCCGTCCGGGCAGCGAGATCAGCATTGCCGACGTGCTGCGCTGTATTGACGGGCCGCTGGCCAGCGTCCGTGACATCGGGCTCGGGGACCTGCCGTACTCGGGGCCCACGGCGTCACTGACCGACGTCTGGCGTGCGCTGCGCGCCAGCATGCGGTCGGTCCTGGAGGAGACGACCTTGGCGGATGTGGCGTCCGGCGCCTTGCCCAAGCACGTCGCAAAGTTTGCCGACGACTACCGGGGTCAGGAGAGCACCCGGCATGGCGCCCCGCGCGTCGATTAGGCCGGAAAGCTAGCCGGCTGATCCGTAGGGCTGAGTCAGAATTTCCATGGCGTGCCCGGAGGGATCCAGGAAGTAGACGCCGCGCCCGCCGTGACTGTGGTTGATCTCGCCGGGCCGGCTTTGGCGCGGATCAGCCCAATGCTGCAGGCCGCGCGATTGGATCTTGCCGTAGATCGTGTCGAATTCCGGCTCGGAGACGAGGAAGGCGTAGTGCTGCCGCCGGATTTCCTCGCCCTCGGGGGCGTTCGCGAAATCGAGGTTCACGCCGTGTTCGAGTGCGACAACCATGAAGTTGCCAAACGGTTTCGGGCTGGGCAGGTCGAAGAGCTCGGTGAGAAATTCCGCGGACTCGCGGTTGTCGCGTGCGGCGACGATGGTGTGGTTGAAATTGATGGACATAGTTCTTTCCAGTGAACCACTGTCGCCGCGAGGCGACAACGCGCGAAGTGTCTACTTGGGCGCGGTCAGCTCCAAGGCGATGTTGTCGGGGTCGCGGAACTCCAGAATGTAGGACGGCCCGATGTCTTTGACCGGCTCGTGCTCGACGCCGACTTCATCGAGATGCGCTGCTGCGGTGTCCAATTCGTCCTTGCTGCCAAGCCGGAACGCGATGTGGTCGAGACCGCAGCGGTCTTCGTGGAAGCGGTCCGTGGCGACCGGCCGCAGCCCGAGGAGCGTGCCGCCGAGGTCGTAGATGACGCCGCCGTACAAGAAGCCGAACTGGTGGCGGGTGACCTCGTCCGCATTCTCGGGAACTTCCAGCAACACCGGCCAATCGAACACGCTCTCGTAGAACTGCCGGGATCGCTCGATATCGGTGACGGTGAGGCGGACGTGTGCGATGGATGTACTGGTTAATGCCACCGGTCCCATGCTGCCACTCCGGGAACCACATGTTGAGGGCATGTCACAATCGCCGTCGTGCGGATAGCAATGACGATGCCGGTGATGGAACCGGACTTGGATGCGACGGTTCTGCAGACCTGGGCGCGCGCGATCGACGAAGGCCCGTTCTCGTCGTTGTGCTGGGGGGAGCGCATCGCGTTCGGAAACCCGGACAACCTCACGCTGCTCGGTGCGCTCGCGGCCTGGACCAAACGGGTGCGGCTGATGACGACGGTGATCGTGCCGCAGCTGCACGATCCGGTCATGTTGGCCAAGGGTTTGGCGACGGGCGACATGCTGTGCGGCGGGCGGTTGACCGTCGGCGTCGGTGTGGGCGGCAGGCACGAGGACTACCACGCGGTCGGCGCCGACCCGGCGACACAGACCATGCGCGACATGGCCGAGCGGGTCGCGGTGATGAAGCGGGTGTGGGCCGGGGAAAAGATCACCGAGTCGGTGCTGCCGGTCGGGCCCGCACCGGTACAACCCGGCGGCCCTCCGCTGTTCGTCGGCAGCATCGGACCGAAAACCATTCGCAGCGCGGCGGCCTGGGCCGACGGGCTGGCCGGCACCACCCTGGACCTCGATGTCGACAAGCAGAATGAGCTCTTCGACGTCGCGCGGGCAGCGTGGGCGCAGGCGGGCAAGCCCAAACCCCATCTGGTGACGTCGTTCTGGTTCGCCTTCGGCACGCCCGAGCAGTCCCGCGCCCAGGTGCATCGTCATCTGCGGCGTTATATGAACTGGATACCGGCGGAGTACGTCGACGCGATGGCCCCGATGACCGGCTGGGCCGGCAGTGAAGACGAGCTAGCCGCGGTGCTGCGCACGTTCGAGGAGATCGGCACCGACGAGGTGCAGCTGATTCCGACCAGTTCGGACCTCGATCAGGTGCAGCGCGCCGCCGACGTGGCCGGGCGGTTCTAGGCCGGGAGGCGCTCGCGGCCAATATCGGGTTGCTGCGGAGGTTGCCCTTTTTGCAGCGTGGCCACCAGCTCGCGGTAGGGGCCGACGACGTAGACGGTGTCGCCGGCGCGCAGCCGGGCGTCACGCCGTGGATGTAGCTGAACTGGGGTGTCGTCTCGGGTGATCGCGATGACGCGGGTCTGCGTGGACAGTTCGAACATCCGCAGCCCGTCGAGCTCGCTGCCCGCTGCCACGTGCATACCGCCGACCATGAAGTAGCGCTGCCCGACCGAGAACGTCCCCAGCACCTGGAGGCCCATCGCGGCGCCGATAAACCACGGCGCGGCCAGTTCCACGGTCGAGCGCACGGTGTCGAAACCGAATCGCTCCGCCACCGCTCCACCCAGCGCACGGTCATAGATGCGCAGCACGATCGGAACATCGGGCCGGATCACTTTCGGCATCACCCGTGGACCCAACATCTCGCGCAGCACGATCCCGGTCTCGATGTTGGTCATGTCATCGTGGGTGAGCACCGCCACCGCGCGAGCCGTGTCAACGCGGGCCGCCGCCAGGGTCTGGCGCAGGGTCGCGTCCCCGAAGATCACCGGCACTTCCAATTCGGCGGCGGTCGACAAGTAGCGGTTGTTCTCGTCGAGCTCGATCACCGCGACGTCGTATCCGGCAGCGGTCAGATCGGCGGTGACCCGGCTGCCGAATGAGCCAAGCCCGACGACGACGACATGATTGCGCAGGTGGCGCGCCCGCCGGCGGCCGGCCGTGTGGACGAAGCGGCGCGAGATCAGCAGGTCGGCGATGAATGCGACAAGAACGGCGGTGGTGGTCAAGCCACCGAACATCAACATGATGCTGAACAGTCGCAGCCAGGTGGGTTGGGAGAGGAAGCTGAAGTCGCCGTAGCCCACCGTCGCGATCGTCTCGGTGCTGAAGTACAACGCGTCGACCCAGGTCATTTTCGCGTGGGGCTGGTAGCAATAGCGCAACAACACCGTTGAACCGATCAGCACGGCCAACACCGCGGTCACCGCGCGTAAGAACATGGGGTTGACGTCGTTGCGCAAGCCGCGCACGGCGCTGACAGTCCGCCGCAGCCGGCGCTGGCGGGTGCGTGTCGTATTCGGCCGCGGGGGCCTGATGCCGCGCTCCGCCAGCTCTTCGACGGTGCCGATCATCGCCGCCCAGTCACCGGCGTGGACCTTCAGGTCGCGGCCCGGACAGGTCTCCAACAGGCCGGGCGCCGGCGAGTTCTTGCCGTGCACCACCGCGACCGGGGCCAGGTCGGCGTAAATCTCGCGCAGTGTCGCGTCATAGGGCGCCTCGGCGCCCGAGACGAGGAACTTGATGCCAGCCGCTTCGAAGGGGTGCGCGGTGTGCGCCAGACACGCCTCGACGACCGATGGCGCCGCCAGGTCGGCGACATCGAGGATCGCGCCGGGGCCGTTGTCATCGGCAACCGCTTCGCGCAGCACATCATTGGCCAGCCGGGCAACCACGCGCACATTCGGGTTGGCTTTCCTTGCCAGCAATGCGATTTCGAGATTTCGCGCATCGTCATTCCCCGCGCAGATCACGGCGAGCGCGCGGGTGACCCCGGCGTCGGCGAGTCCGGTGTCGTCGGTCAGCATGACGACGCGGGCACCCGCATTCTTCAACTCGTCGACGATGGTTGTCGCGAGCGCGTCGTCACCGCTGACGATGATGTGACGTTGCATGCTCAGCCGCTCGACCATGGTCCTGGGCCGTCTCGCATAGACCCACTATCGGCCACTGTGCCGTCTTTGCGCTACAGGACGCGGACGTCGGAAGGCGACCAGAAAGCCCGCATCGACGTGATCTTGGCGTCCTCGTCGAACGTCATCAGCGAGATGGGCGAGATCCGGGTGCGAGTGTCGCCGGCGTGGAGTGTGAGGTGCCAGAAAAACGCCGCTTCGCTGCCGCCGACTCGTATTTCCGCTAGTTCGGTGTCTTTCTTGGCGTCTTGGAACGCCGCGTAGAACTCGCGGATCGCATCCTGGCCGCGCCGCACGTCCGATCCGGCTGGATCCTCGATGGTGGCGTCGGCGGCGTACAGGGTCACTATCTCGTCAGTGGCGCCGTTGGCGACGAGCGAGAGATAGCTGTTGACGGTCTGCGTGATGGCTTCTTGGGACGGCATGGCTTGGGACGCTACCTCGTTGCCATAGCGGTCGCTTTGGGTTGGTCGCATTCATAATGGGCGACGTGCCTTTCATCGAACGCCTTGCGTCCCGCGAGATCTATCGGAACCCGTGGCTGATCTTCCGGGAGGACGACATCCGTCGCCCGGACGGCAGCCCGGGCGTCTACGCCGTGGTGGACAAGCCGACCTACGCGCTGGTGATGCCTTACGACGGGGCCCGTTTTCGGCTGGTTGAACAGTTCCGTTATCCGCTCGGCGCGCGCCGCTGGGAGTTTCCGCAGGGCACGGCACCCGATTTAGCCGACGCCGAACCCCCCGAGCTGGCCGCGCGTGAGCTGCGCGAGGAAACCGGGTTGAGCGCGACGTCGTTCGAGGAACTCGGTCTGCTCGATGTCGCTCCCGGAATGACCAGTCAGCGCGGCTGGGTGTTCTTGGCCACCGGAATCTCCGAGGGAGAAGCGGATCGCGAGCACGAGGAGCAGGACATGCGCAGCGAGTGGTTCCCCCGCGAAGATGTCGAGGAGATGATGCGTTCCGGGGTGATTGTCGACTCGCAGTCCATTGCGGCCTACGGTCTGTTCCTGCTGCACGGGCGATGAGTTTCGGGGCTGGCATCGGTCAACACTGCTATGACGATCAGAGCACACAATCTCGACGGGTACGGCGCGCCGACGATTGAATGGGCCCGTGTCAAAACGGTGCTGGACGGCCAGCTGACGCAGGCGCCGGACAGCGGCGGTCCGCAACGCCATACGGCATGGCTTACGACGATCAACCCCGATGACAGCCCGCATGTGCGGCCCGTGGGGGTGATTGAGTACCGCGGCAGCTGGTATTTCACGTCCGGACCCGCGACCCGGAAGTCACGTAACTTGGCTCGCGACCGAAGATGCGTGGTCAGCGTAGCCACCGATCAGTTCGACCTGGTCCTCGAGGGCGTCGCCGAACGTATCAGCGAAGCTGGCGAATTAGCCACCGTCGCAGCGGCTTTCGTGCGTTCCGGATGGCCTGCGGAGGTCGCCGGCGACGCGATCACGGCCGAGTACAGCGCGCCGTCGGCGGGCCCGCCGCCCTGGTATGTGTACCGTGCAAGCTCGTCGACCGTATTCGCGATGGGCACATCGGAACCGTTCGGCGCCACGAAGTTTGAGGTGGACTGAGACCGCTCATTACGGCGTGATCGTGTCCGGCCCGATATCGCATTGCGTCATCGAGTCCGCACCATGGACATGGTGCGTTCGCGTTGGAGGTTTGGCCGGCACCTAGCGGTGGTGCTCGGCGTCATCGCGAATTTCGGTGCCCCTGCGGTTTTGGTGCACGCAGCGACGCCAGTGTGGAATGGCAAGTACTCGTTGGTGAGATACGCCGTGAACAAGAGCGGCACCAGTGTCGCGGCCGGTCAAGCCGAACCCACCTTCAGCGCTGACTACGTCTTCGCCACTTCGTGCTCGTCGGGCAAGTGCGTCGCGACAGCCACCAACGGACCGGCCCCCAAGAATCCGACGCTGCCCCAGCCGTCGCACTACACCTGGGACGGAACCCGGTGGGTCGAGCACTTCGATTTTCAGTGGGATTGCTATATGGGCGAAGGAATTCCGAAAGTCTGGGCACCCGCAAAGTCGTGGGCGTTCTACACGCCGCAGCCGGACGGGTCGCTGCGCGGTACCTGGCACACCGACATCAACGGCGGCCCGTGCCGTGGAACCGTGGAAATGCCGGTGGCGGCGTTTTCTTCGCCGTCAATGGGCTCGCAGTGACGGCGGCCCAATCGAACTGTTAGGGGCAGTAGTTGGATTCCGCGGCGCTCACGACGCCGGTCGCGTCACTGAGGCTGATCCCCGGGTTTTTGCTCTGCACCACCTGGGCCAGCTAGTCTGGGGTCTCGCCGGCGCTGCGGTCCGCACAGATGAGGTGCCCGAGTTGGATCAGCGCATCCTTGTCCCCGCTCAGGCCGATCTTGTGAATCTGAGCGAGGTAGGAGTCGTCGTCAGCGACCGCGACCCCGGTGCCCACGGTCAAGGCGGCGGCAACAATCGCGGGGGCGCTCAATAAGTAGAGTTTGCGAGGAGAGATCACGGTCGGCTCCTTGTCTGGGAGTGGCGGTACAACGGCATCATTATGCGGTTCGCGATGCTCGCGCGCGTGGCAAATTGACGAAGCGGGCAAAGTGGTTCTCGACAAAGGGCGCGCCGGCAGCAAATGGCCAGGCTGCGACGTCAAATGCGCCTTTTTCCAATACGCGCGAAATAGTGACCGGCGGCCATCATGTCATTTTCGGAGTCTTACCCGAGTGTCGCTGTGGGACGCCGTGCGCTGATGGTTAGGTTCCGATGGTGACGTCCATGGTGAAGTTGTTCCGCGACACCGTCGCGGTTCGTATAGCGGTTGTCGTAGTACTCGGCGTTATCGTCGCCATCACGGTGGGAAATGCCTTCGGCGGGCGCTACGCGCTCGTCGGTTGGATCACCGCCGCGGGCGTGTATGTGCTGTGGACGCAACTCATCCTGCGCGGAATGGATGCCGAGCAAACGCGGATATGGGCGACGCGAGAGGACCCGACCCGGTGGCTCGCCGACGTCGTCATTCTGACCGCAAGCGTTGCGAGCCTGGGCGGGGTCGGATATGTCGTGGCCGCCGGGTCGCGCTCCGGCGCCGAGGCGCTCCACGCCGCCATCGTCGGCATTCTGAGCGTCGCGGCGTCCTGGGTCGCCGTGCACACGCTGTACACCGTGCACTACGCGCGGCTCTACTACTCCGACGATCCGGGCGGGATCGATTTCCATGACCCGGAACCGCCGCGATTTCGGGACTTCGCGTATATCGCGTTCACCGTCGGCATGACCTACCAGGTGTCAGACACGGAGATCAACTTGACGTCCATCAGAGCGACGGTGTTGCGACATGCGTTGGTGTCCTACCTCCTGGGCGCGGTTGTCCTCGCGGTCACGATCAACTTGATCGCGGGGCTGGGCTCCAAGGTGTGATCGACGTTGGGCGCCTGGCCGACGATTGTTCTCGGTACCCAGTCGTCGATCACACCGGTCAGATCAGCACCAGGTGGCCCCGAGTTCCGCGGTGCCGATATCGACTGTCGCTAGCCGACTTTGGTCAGCGTGAATATGTCACGGCTGTCTTCGAGACCACAGGGCGCCGACGTCGTCAAGAAGTCCACTTCGCCGCTAAGCGTCACCGGGTCCCACGATTGGGTCACGTCGATCGGGTGCTGGCTGTTATCCGGACATATCGCGCCCTCGGGGATCGACCGACTGACCGTGTACCTGCCCTCGACCAGCGGGGCATCAAACCCGCCTTCCATCGAGGTTGAGACGTGAGCGACGCAGCCCGGCGTGCACGTGGTGCGGACGATCCATGTCCCGTGACCGCCGTCCTCGTCCGCGTAGTGATAGACGCCATTCATCTTCGTGTCATCGGCCGCAGTCGGAGGCGCGGCCGAGGCCAGTGGCGCTGGCAACGCTACCGCGCCAGCAAAAATTGCAGTCGCCGCGATGAATGTGCTGATCCTCATCTTTTCCGCCCTTTTTCGTGTCGTTGCGCCGGTTTGACAACGTGACGAGAGAATATCAACGAAAGGCCAGGTAAAAGCGGGTATTGGGGCGCATTCATAGACGACTCCTATGTCCCGCGAAAGTGCATACAAAAACCATGAGATCTCGTCAAAAGTGGCGGTTGTACAGCAAACTCATGTGACGCTGACCCACACGCTGCCGAAACTTGCGATCGGCGCGGAAAGTCGCGAATATCTCTGGTAATAACCAGGTTTCGCAAGCTGCGGCGTTGCTCCGAAAGTCGTCCGTTTGTGCTATTGGCATCAAAGAGGTTGTAGATCAACATGTTTGACGAAATATCGTTACGACAGCCCTTCGGCTGATGGGTCTCGTTGTTGTCCGGGAGCGGTATCGATCGCACGAGTCTGGTTCGCGACCTGTGGCTGTTGCACTTCGAGCTCGGCGTCGATCACTTTTATCCAGGCTGAGTGCGGAGTGATGTCGACGAGATTTTCCTCGGATTGACCAAATACGCTCATCAAGAGCGCGTGACAGTTGTCGGCATCGTCCCGATGGCAAGGGTGCAGATAGTTGCCCGAGACGCGGCGGTCAATGTGGGCTGGCGCCACATACATCGCGACATTCTCCATCCAGCCGGTCGTGCAATCCTCAACGACCACGGGCATATCGCCCGGTAGGTCGGCGAGTGCGCGACGCAGTTGCTCAACGTTCATCGGTTCGTCCTAGACATCGGAGCGCCAGCGTACGAGCGGCTCGCTGAGAAACCGTTGAGAACGCCGCTGACCTCGATGTTCGCGGCCTGTAGCGCTGCGTTCAGCGCGTGTCGTTCCGAGCACCATCGGGGCCGCAGCCACGAGCTGTTCCGTCAGGCGAGACAGGCGGTTGGGACACCAGAGGTTCGTCGCCTATTCCTGGATGCATCAGTGCGACTCGGAGGGATATCTATGTCAGGACGAAACTCGAACGGCTTCATCATCATTGGTGCGGGCACAGGCAGCATCATCGAAAACCTTTGTCGTGGTGGTGATTTAATATGACTCAACAACCGCGCGACTACCTGTACGGCGGCGACTTCGCGGAGGAGCGAGCCCGACTCGCCGGCATTGAAGCGCTGTGGGACCCGGGTAGTCAGTCACTGCTGGACGAGCTCGGACTCGGCGCGGGATGGCGATGTCTCGAAGTCGGTGCCGGCGGCGGCTCGTTAATCGAGTGGATGAACGGGCGTGGCGCGGCGGTCACCGCGGTCGACATCGACACGCGATTCATCGATCACCTTGCATCGGACACCGTCGACGTTCGGTGCCTGGACATCCGAAGTGACGATCTCCCGCCAGGCGAGTTTGACCTCGTTCACGCGCGCCTCGTGCTGGAGCACCTCTCGGATCGCAGGGACATCCTCCATAAACTCGTGCAGACGCTGCGCCCGGGCGGCTGGATCGTCATCGAGGACTACGAGTACAGCTGCTACAGCTTGGGTGATCAGCCGTACCTCGACGCGACCGTGCGCGCGATCATCGAAGTCATGGAGAAGGCCGGTTACGACCGAACGTACGGGCGCAGGGTTGTGGACGACCTCGTTGAAGCGGGGTTGACCGACGTTCGGGGCGAAGGCCGCACGCGAATAATCGACGCTCATTCTCCGGGTTTCGACTTCTTCAAGCTTTCGTTCGAGAGCATTCGGGGCGCGGTCGTCGCGTCGGGGGCGTTGGCTGCGGCTGATGCCGATGCGGCCGCGGCCCGTTTCGCCGACAACAGCATGCGAATCTTCACGCCGATCGTGATGGCGGGAATCGGCCGCCGCGCCTGATCACACCGTCTCCGACCTGGAATCGAACAGGCTCTCCACGCGTTGTGTGACGCGTGGAGAGCCGCGTCACAGACGAAGGTGCCCCGACGGATGAGCAGTCCGGGCAGGGCAGGTTGGTACGGAGCGCGTTCGCGATGCTGCGTGTCCTGGGCCGGATGCACGGGCCCGTGGGGGTCAGCAGACTTGCTACCGCCGTTGGCATCCCGAAGGCGACGGCGCATCGGCTGCTAGAGCAAATGGCCGGCGAGAACATCGTCGAGCGCCGCGACCGCAAATGGGTGCTCGCAGCGGGCTTTCATGACCTCGACCGCCGGCACAGCGATCTGGGCGGCATCGCTCGGCAGCGGCTGTACGCCATGACGCATGCAACGGGCGCGACGTTGTGCCTCTATCTGCAGTCGGCGGAGAATCTGCGGCCCCTGACCACCACGCATGGACGTCTGGTGGGTCAGGTTATGAGCGCTTTCGAGCAATCCATCGCACCAGAGCACCCGGCGTCGGCGATGTGGCAAGCGATTGAAACCGGGCGACTCTCCGCTGAGCACCGCGTGGTGCATCCGGAGTGCTGTTGTATCGCCACCCCGTTCCCGCTGCCCTCGGGCGACGTCGCGGTTCTTGGGCTAGCGCTGCCCGATCACCGGGGAGTGGAATCGCTCAAACGCCCCCTGGACAAGGTGGCATCGCTGATCCTCGATGATGTGCATCGGCGGGAAGGCCAGCTCGCGTAACGAGCGTTCAGCAGTGGGGGGCCCAGCACCTCTGGTTGGGGCAGTAGGTCGCGTGTGCGATGCCGACCATGGAGCCGACGTCTCCGACCGCAATGCCCCGGGGGTCCAAGTTGGCGTGGACGTCCTGGGCAATCTGGTCCGGCGTCCAGCCCCAGCCGAGGTCGTCGCAAATGAGCTGCCCCATCCCGATCATGGCGGCGTCGTGTCCGGGCGCCCAGGTGAGGCCGGCGGCGCGCAGTTGAGCAAGGTATGCGTCATTGACGGGATCGGCGGCCGCAATCGGCGCGCTGCTCAAGACGGCGGCGCCGACCATTGCGGGGACGGCCATTCTGGCTAACCAGCGAGGCGAGGGCATGAGTCAGTGTGCGGTGCGAAAGCGGCGCAAATGTGACGAACTGACGAATTCCAGGGATAACAGCCGACTGCCCTCTGCACGCCGGCGCTTACGCGCGGCCGGAGAGACCGGCGGCGGCGCGGATCTGCTGGCGAGCTGCGGCACGGTCGGTCTCGGGAAATATGTAGTGGCTCAACGCGGTCCGCGCGATGGCGCCGGCAAGGTCGCGGAGATCCATTGCCGCGGGCAGGGCGCCCTCGCGGGCGCAGCGCTGCAAAACCGTCACCAGCCCTTCGGCGAGCATGGGTAGCGCTGCGGCCATCTGGTCGTGCGCGAAGCTCGGCTCGAGCTCGAGCAGGCGCCCCGGTGGCTGAGCCTCGACGAAGGTCGCGACGACGTCGATCGCGGCTTCCAATCGTGCGACGCCGACGACTTCGTCCATCGCTTCGTCCATTGCGGTGGTGAACCGACGGCGTTCGCGCTTTCCCATCGCGTCGATGAGGTCTTCTTTGGACGCGAAGTAGCGGTAGATGGTGGGCCGCGACACCCCGGCCAGGCTCGCCACGTCCGACAGCGACAACTTGCGGGCGCCCGTCCGGAAGACCAGCCGCTCGGCCGCGTCCAGAATTCGATCGGCCAGATCGCCATGATCTGAGCCGCGCGATTCGGCGATCGACACCGTGGCAGCCCCTACAGCTTGCCGAGTCCGCGCAGCCACGAGATCAACAGCCGCAGCCCGTCGTCGAAGGACATGGGTTGGTAGCCGAGACGACGGGTGGTCAGGTTGTCTTTGCTTCTGGGCTTGCGTTCGCTGTGGGCCATCGCTTTCGCGATCGCCATCAAGGTGGGCCCGAATTCGGCAGTCAACGCGTCGGGATCGGTGCGGTAGTCGAGATCCTCGACACGGTGGTCGATTCCGGCGACCTCGCAGGCGCGGTTGATGCCGCCGGCGGTACTGAAGGTGTCTTCGGGCCGGCCGACCAACAAATAGCGCTCACCGGACACCCCCTGGTCCAGTGCGGCGATCGAGCCCTTGGCGACATCCGCTCCGGCGACCCAGGTCACCGGAAAAGCCAGATAGCGCTTGATCTTTCCGCGCATGCCTGCCAACAGCACCCGGTTGAAACTCGTGCGGTGCAATGCGCGGTCCACGACCAGGCCCGGTCCGTAGATGGCGCCGGGGTGGCAGGTCAACACGTCGTCGCCCGCGGCCGCGCGCTTGTGGGCTTCCAGGAACGCGGCGAGCTTGGTGACGGTGTAGGGGTCCTGTGGCGGGTTCTTGAGAACGGGCGCCTCTTCGAAGTCGACACCGGTGCCGAGATCGAGGAACGTGGCGGTGCTCAGGGCGACGACCCGGCGCATACCGTGGGCATTGCCCGCATCCAGGACGTTCGTCGTGCCGACCAGATTGACGGCTTTGAAGTCGTCGAGGTCCTGACTCGCACCGCCCAGCAGCGCCGCACAGTGGATCGCGGCCTCGGCGCCCTTGGCCGCTCTGAGGACATCGTCGGCGTCGCTGATGTCGCCCTTGACCAATTCGACGCCGATTCCGGCCAGGGCGCCGGCTTCGTCGGGATTGCGAACCAGGGCGCGAACATGGTCGCCACGCTCAATCAGCTGCTCGCAGACGTTGCCGCCGGTCTGGCCGGTCGCGCCGGTGACGAAAATCGTGCTGGCCATCGCGGGCCTCCCTGGGCTTACCGAAGCGTTACATATTGAACATATTTAGTGAGAACTGTAAACCTTGAAGTGGGATTGTTCTATATTCAGTTCATGACACTCGATCCCTCGAGCGTGCTCCTGACCGACCGAGTCGCGGTCGTCACCGGTGGCGGCGCAGGCATCGGTCGCGGCATCGCGGCGGGGCTCACGGCGTTCGGCGCGCGGGTGGCAATCTGGGAACGCCACCCCGACTCGTGTGCGTCGGCCGCCGAGGAGATCGGCGCTCTCGGCATCCCCGTCGACGTCCGGGACAGCACCGCAGTGGACGCCGCGCTGGCACAGACCTCGAGCGAGCTCGGGCCGGTGACGATCCTGGTCAACAATGCCGGCGGAGTCTTCTGGTCAGGGATCCTCGACACCACCGAGAACGGGTGGGACGCCCTCTACAAGTCGAACTTGCGCCACGTCTACCTGTGTACGCAGCGAGTGGCCCGCAACCTCGTCGAGCAGAAACTGCCCGGCAGCATCATCAGCGTCACGTCGATCGAGGGTGTCCGCGCCGCACCCGGGTACGCGACCTACGCGGCGGCCAAGGCGGGCGTCATCAACTACACCAAGACCGCCGCACTCGAACTCGCTCCGCACGGGATTCGGGTCAACGCGCTGGCCCCCGATATCACCCTGACCGAAGGCATCAAGCAGATTGCGCCGCCGGGCTCCGAGCAACGATTTGGACTCACGGTCCCGATGGGGCGAGCGGGCCATGTCGACGAAATGGCCGGAGCAGCAGTGTTTCTCGCGTCCGACATGTCCAGCTACATCACCGGCCAAACGATCCACGTCGACGGCGGCACCCATGCCGCCAGCGGCTGGTACCACCACCCCGAGACCGGCGCATACGCTCTCGGACCGACAACTGAATAAGGCGACGACAAATTCGCTAATTCACATCCGCTGATCGCAATAGCGCTTGTGTCGATAATGGCTGCAAATATCTACTCGCCCGTATTCATCGCGACATGCGCCGACATCCCGCCGTCGATCGAAATCATTTGTCCGGTGATGTAGCGGGACTGCTCGGAAGCCAGAAATACAACGAGTTCTGCAACGTCTTTTGGTTGTCCGACATAGGGCGTCAACGTGGCGCGACCCAGGCCGTCGAGGATGTGCTCGGACAGGTGCGCGCGCACGGCGTCGGTGAGGATCAATCCGGGAACGATGGTGTTCGCCCGTATGCCCTGCTTTCCCTCGCTGGTCGCCACATACATCGTCAGGGCGTGCACCCCAGCCTTCGAGACGCCGTAGGCCAACCGGGTCCGGTCGCCCGACAGGGCGGCGCCCGACGACATGTTGATGATCGAACCGCCTCCGGTGCTTCGCATTTCGGGGACAGCGTATTTGCACATCAGCATCTGACTTCCGAGATTGACCTGCAACGACCGCTGCCATACGTCGAGCGAAATCTCGGAGACCGTGGTGTCGCGGGCCAAGAAGCTGCTGGCGGTCAGCGCCGCGTTGTTGTGCAGGACATCGAGTCGGCCGAACTCCGCCACCGTGGCCTGCACCACCGACCTCGCCACGTCTTCCTCCGCGAGGTCGCCGCCGAGGGCGATTGCTTGGGCCCCGGTGCGCCGAATCGCGTCAGCGACTTCGCCGGCCTTTGCCTCGTCGATATCAACGACGGCAACGGCCGCGCCTTCGCGGGCCAATTCGTCTGCCGTCGCCGCACCAATCCCGCCCGCACCTCCGGTAACTATCGCGACTTTTCCGGCAAGTCTGGACATCGAGTTCTCCTGGTCGCTTCTTTTCAGTGACGCATAAAAAAGATAGCCTGAATTCATGCCGCGTATTGCACCAATCCCGATGGAAGAGCTCAGCTCGCACTCCCGCGAAATCGTCGATGCCGGTGTCGCCGCCGGGCTGTACGCGACGCCGGTGCCCTTGCAGATCTTCGCCTATCGCAGCACGCAGCTCGAACAGGTCAATATGGCGAGGACCCACCTCGGTGCCGGCACGCTGCTCGGCGGCAGGATCCTGGAGTTATTGCGTATCCGCAGCGCCCAGCTCGGTGAATGTGAACCCTGTAGCCAGTCTCGTAAGCATGATTCGATCACCGACGAGGATGTCGCTTGCCTGCTCGCGCCGGGCCACGGCGAGCTCACCCCGCAGGAGCAGATGGCCGTCGAGTTCATCGACCTGCTGTCCGCCGATCACCACGCCATGGACGACGAGTTCTACAAGCGGTTGGGTGAGCATTTCACTGCCGCGCAGATCATCGAGCTCGGTTTCACCTGCGCGGGCGTGATGGGATTGCACCGCTTCATCCACACCCTCAACGTGTACGGCGACTCGGCGCCTGTCATCGAATATGACCAGGACCAGGTCGACAGCGCTAAGCCGGTGTGAGGATGCCAAGCCGATCCTTCAACGATGCCAACGCATTTCATCGGGCGATGCGCACCTTCGCTGCCACCAAGCTCGGGTCCGCAGTCTTCCGCCCGACCGCACACCACCTGGACCGGCTCGCCAGCAGGCTCACCGGTGGTAAGCGCAGCTTCGCTGGGCTGGTAACCGGTGTCCCTGCCGTCACTCTCACCACGATTGGGGCGAAGTCGGGTGAACCGCGAACTGTCGCGGTTTACGGAATCCCGCATTCCGAGGGCCTGGCCGTCATCGCGTCGAACTGGGGTGGCGCCAAGCACCCGGCCTGGTACCACAACCTCAAGGCCAACCCACAAGGCACCGTGTCGATCGAGGGCAGTACCTGGGATGCGGTGGCGCGGCCCGCCACACCTCGCGAGCGTGACGAGATCTGGGCAAAAGGACTCGAGCTGTATCCGGGCTGGCGGAAGTACGAAGCGCGGGCTGGCGAACGCCACATCGAGGCATTCGTCCTCGTCCGGAGTTGAGGCTGACTCGAATCTCGCTAGACCGATGCTGTCGCAGGGTCGGCGCTTACCTTGTCGCGTTGATACCGCGGGGCTTTCGACAACAGGAACACATAGAGCGCATCGAGAACCAGAATCTCGACGTAGATCACCAGCCAGACGACGTTTCCCGGGGCGTAGAGGCACTGGGAGATGGAAGCGGTCACAGTGCCCAGCAGCTTGCCCCAGGCTATCCACATGCTCTGGCCGCGCCGGTCACCGCGACGCATGAGCATGCTCAGGAACAGTGCAGACATGATCAGGTTGTCGACGTAAGCCGTGTAGACCGAACCGTTTTCGCGCCCGAACACCGACACCGTGGCGACCATCATCGGGGTCACCATCACAAAAGCGAAGACGAACTTGGGCCAAAAGTAATACTGGGGAAGGCTTTTCGGGTAGTCGGAGCGCCAGTGCTTCACGAAGACCGCGAGGATGGCGATATCGGCGGCGAACCAGATCGCGTTGATTACCTCCTGGATCATCCCGCCGACCGACGGGTAGACGAACGTGAACAGGAACTCCCAGGTGATGTTCATTGCTAACGCGAGAAAGGGCATCGCGTAGCTGCGGTCGAGCAGGCCCTGCCGTATCACGCACGCGTAGGTGATGATCCAGAAGATCCCGCTGGCAAGCCCGAACATGTCGATCAGGGACACAGGAGACCTCATTCCGCCGTAGTCAGATACAGACTAGTAGTCTGTATCTTGTGGCGTGGCCGAATGAACGACACAGTGCCGGACACCGGAGCGTCGGACGATGACGAGACGAACTCAGGCGGATCGTCGTGCCGCAACCCGCGCGGCCATCCTCGCGGCCGCCCGCGAGTTGTTCACCGAGCACGGCTATCACGGGTGCAGCATCGACGCGATCCTGAATCGCGCCGGATCCAGCAAAGGGGCCTTCTATCACCACTTTTCGGACAAAGCCGCGGTGCTCGAGGCGCTGCTCACCGACTTCGAGGAGGAGGGCGTCCGCAGGGCCAGGGAGTGGAGTGCCGGGATAACGTCGCCGCTGGAGATCATGCGGGTGTCGGCCCGCAATCTGTTGGATTGGTGCACGGATCCATACATCCGGCAGGTCGTGCTGACCGACGCGCTATCGGTGCTGGGCTTCACCCGGTGGCATCAGATTGACGACCGCTACACCCTCGACGTTCTGGATCAACTGCTGCAGCGCGGGATCGCCGCTAAAGAGGTGCGACCGCTGCCCTCGACCCGCATGACCGCCCGGCTGATCATCGCCGCAATAAATGAGGCGGCGCTGTTCGTCGCAAACGCGGTCGATGTCGACTCCGCCCGCGCGGAGGCGCTTGCCTCCATCGACTTCATGATTACGTCGATCGCGGCCGCGGGCCCAGCCGGTCGGCGCGGCGACGGACGCAGTGGCAACCAATAACTGTGTGGCACGGCCGATTACATCTTTCGATATTCCGCTAGCGACCATGGGCGGCAGGATTCTGTGCACGAACGTGGGAAATTGAGAGGGAATGGACTGGAAATGGGGTCATCACCGATGATGAGGTCTCGCTCAATCGCGCCGCTCGTTGTCATTGTCGCGCTGATCGCAAGCACCGCCGTCACAGCGTGCGGTCGAGGCCAAGAAGCGCCCGCGGCCGATTACGCCGTCTACGCGGAATACTCGCTGTCGAACAAGCCGATGGTTGCCGGCTGGAACGCACGCGTCTTCAACAAGAAGGAAGTTCAGGAAGGCGGGAACATCAGCCTCGACGAGCGGACCGGCGTTGTAACGCTGAGGGCTGGTCGGTATCACGTCACGGCTATGTCGCTCGTCAATTACTACGACGTGGCGAACCCGACCATCATCCCAACGTCGGTGACGCCACCGGCCGGCTACGCGCGCCTGCGGTATCTCGAGGATGCCCTGAGCCCCGATGTCGTCCCGACGGTTGACGTGATCAACGCCAGCAACGCCAAGGCGCTCTCCGTCGGCACGGGAAGCGACGCTAACGCGCTGCCGAGCTTCATGGACACGTTCGTGAGAGTGAAGGACAAGGCCAACCTCGTTGTCGAGCACCAGGTTGGCAATGAGGTGAAGGGTCTCTATTTGCAGGTCAATGCGAACGGCTCGGTCTGGCACGTCAACGCACGAATCACGATCCAACGTATGGATGCGGGCTAGGCGGTTAGAGTTCTCGCACCGGCCTTGAAATACGAAGGTGCGAAGGCGAACCCGATGAGACTCTCACGATGCGCGGCCGCCATGACCCTTGCAGCTGTACTCGCTCTGCCGGCAGCGACGAATACGACCGCGGCAGCCGTGCCATGGTGCGGTGCCGATTCGCTGAGTCTTCGTACCAGTCCACCCATTTCACCCGGCCAACAGGTATATCTGCACTTTTACGTGATTTTGACGAATGTCTCTCAGCAGACCTGCACCCTGCGGGGCTATCCCGGTGTGGACCTCGTCGGCCCCGATGATCCGACGCTAGGGCCGGTCTACAGCCTGCCGAGGGAGAGCGGGGATGTTCAGCCCGTCGTAGTCGCGCCCGGGGCATCCGCCGCCAGCCTTCTGGCCTTCCTGCCGAAGATGGGCCCCGACGGTTTGGAGCCGGCCTGGCCGCCGACCACGATCGTGGTGACTCCGCCGGACTCCACGACACAGCTCCAGACTCCGTGGATTCCCGGCGAATTCACTGTTCTACGACAGGGCGATGGGACACACGCAGGTGGCCACATCGGGCCGCTGCAGCCGTACCGCTAAATCTCTTGAACGCGTGGGTGAATGCCCCTTCCGAGGAATAACCGACCTCGGCTGCCACCGAACTAACGGTGCGTGCGGTGGACCGACAGCAGCCGAGATGCCGCGCGCTTGACGACGCAGCGACTCCTCGAAGCTCACGTCCTCGGCGACAGTTCCTGCTATCCGGTGAAGGTGACGACGTTCCCCGCGAACAACTGCCCGCCCGGTTGTGGCGGCCGTGGTCCGCAGGATCGGTCCGCGCTCGCCCAACAGTTCACCGAGCTGGACCACACGTCATTGCCGCCCGCGTCGAACTGAATGTCCATGGTGGCCATGCCGGCCGGGATATCGGTGCCTGCGGCGTTGAAGGTGTGGAAGTTGGCCTTGATTGTGGTGCGCCCGTTGTACCGCTTGTCCTGCCGGCTGCCCTCCATCTGGCGAAGGGCGAAGGTGAACTTCTGCCCGGGCTTGGCGCGGTCGCCGTGATTGGGACCTGACTGCGGGTACTTGTCAGTGGTGCTGTAATCCCAGAACACAAGGTCATAGTTGGTGTTGTTCACGATGTCGAAAGGGCTGGTGTTGTAAACCGGATCGGCGGCGGCGGTCCCGGAACCGCCTGCGGTGAAAGCGATACCGACGATCGTTGTTAATACCGCCGCTCGCATCAGCTGATTCGCCGACGATGTCATCGTCCTCCTCCTTCAAGCGCGTAGTGGCCGTGCGGTATTACCGTGAAACAGTACGGCTTCGTCAGGAGTATCGCTGCGAGATGAACTAAGGCGCTAGCGAAGACGTCGCGGGCGCCACTCAACGCCTGAAATGCTAAGCAAGCGAGTCTCTGGGCCTACGCTGTTCACTCGCCCACGTTCGGGATGATCGGCATGTTCGGCCATGGGATCGTGCCGGGCGGACACTGAAACCATTGAAACTGCGGGAGGACACAAGCTTTTCCTTCCCGAACGTGGTTGCCCGTGGTGCCGTAGTCGTGGCAGACGGACGTGTCCCAAGCCGGGTAGATGGGAACCGGCATCATTCCGCCATTTGGAGCCGGCGCAGCTCCCATGACCGGGGGATCACCGGGGCACCAGTAAAAAGGCTTGGCGTCAGCGGTCCCTGCGCCGAGGCCTACTGCCGCTGCCGCGACGGCGCCTGACAGCAGCGCCCCGGCGATGATTCGATTGGTCTTCACGGCAGGTCCTTTCTGGCCACCCGCCACGTTGCGCAGCGTCGTTGTAGCAAGTGCATAGGGGCGAGTCCGCTACCGATCCCAACAAACAGAGTCCTTCCGCTCAGGACACCGCCAATGGGCAAGGAGACGCCGAAAGCTACGGCGGATAGCGATGACTGCTGTTGGTGGCCAGCGGTATTCAGTGGCACAGGCCACCGGGCTACCACTCAAAGCTCAAACCCCCAGCGCAGTTGCCAGCGTTGGGGGTTTGAGCTGCTGTCGGACCTAATGGGCTTTGACTATGAGGCCGGCGCCACTTCCACTATTTGTCCGCTGGTGATGAGATCGGTGACTCTGGCGTTTCCGAGCACGTATTGAATTCCGCCGCCAGGCTGCCCAAAAGCAGCTGCAATCTTCCCGCTCCGTATCGCCAGCGGCTTCAAGAAGCAGTAGACGTGGTAACTGGCCTGTGAATCGCCTTGCTGGGTATTGAGGGATGCCGGCGGCAATGCGCGTGCTGCGAACGGAGTATTCCTTTCGTTGGCGAGGAACGATCCGTAAATGCTCCCGAACCGGTCGACCACGTCGCCGGGGTTTAGCGTCCAGGGTTTGTCTGCTCCGTCAAACCCCCAGTTCGTCGGATAAATCCAGCCGCCCGACCCGTCTGGGTTAAGCCTGTAGAACTGATTGAGGAAAGCCTTGTCGTCCGTGGGCGGAGTGCCTAATCGGTTGTAAGCCACTAGCAGTTTCGACACCGGTCCGCTGGGCAATGTGTTGGGTCCCAGCACGCCCGCGGGATACCCGTCTGGGACTTTGTAGGGCGTGGAATCCGCGGTTGCGAGGACCGGACTGACTTGGTGCGGACAAGTAGCTGCCTTCGCGCTGACCGGCAATAGCAGGGACATCGTCAGCGCTGTCAGCACACCGATGGTGAAAGACCGGCACCGCATACGAGAGCTCCTTGGGGTTTGCTGGTAAGCCTGACAGGGACCCTAGCGGATTCCACCGCCGCCGTCTCGTTATTCCGCGCCAAGCTCTCCGACTGCTCAATCAACAAGTCGCCCAACGATAAAGCGGGCGCGCGGGTCCGACGCTCGGCACGAACCGAGCGACCGGCAAGTGGGACAGGCCCGCCAAGGTTTTCGCTGCAAAGAACCGGGCGGCGCGAAAAGTGGAGCCTCCACAGTTCGGCGTGAATGTCTACGCGGACGTTCGACAAGCTCGCCGATCTTGGTTGAACGTATGTGATCCGATCGCTCGATAGTCTCGAATAGTGTTCGGGCGGAACTCGAATCGTCGATGTTAGCTCGCCGATTCGCCCAAAGGGCACCGGCGCAATCCTTAGAAAGCCAGCGGCGACAACGCGGGGCACGTATGTTGTGGGTTCTGCGCGCGATCGCAGTGGCTGTCCACGGCCCTGCGGGCAGGTCACGTACGGACACTGCCAGCACACGGATCAGCGCCACGACGAGCTAGGAGTAGCAATGGAGTCGCCGAGACTGCGTCGACGTTTTCTTGTACCAGCCTTGGCCTTTGGATCCGCCGTTGCGGTGTTTGCCGCGACGACATGCTTCGGACCGCCTGCTTGCTCGCTGGCAGACCCGGACCCAGACCAGAGCACAACAGCGTTTGCCATCCCGTTTCCGGCCAACCTTCAGGGAAAGATCGACCACCTCGAGAAAGAGGCGCTGACGGACACATCGAAGGAGCAGAGAGCCGCCAAGAAGGCCTGGATCCTTAAGACTGCCTTGGCTGATTTATTGCCGCAGCCTTTCACGAGCAATGCATCGCTGTACGGCCTGAAAAATCTAGGAGACTATCGGTTCGACCTCTCGAAAACGTCCGGCGACCCAGCGTTTTACCCGAAATATTTCGCCAGTCCGTTCAAGAACAACGTCGTCACCCTAACGCCTGAGGCTGGGGGTCACTATAACTACGCTGGCGACGAGGTTTGGGTCGATTTCGCCAACCATGATCTCGGCGGCGGTGTCTTTGGCAATGGGATGGTGCAAGAAGAGACCATGGCCCTGACCATGCCCCAACTCGCGGAGGCGGCCGCCCTCGGCTATCACACCCGCTCCCAAGGCCACCCGGGCGTCTTGGGGAGCAATCCAGAACCGCTAGTGCTGACGAATGTCCAGCGCTCGATCAAGCTCGGTGCCGGGCTTTATAAGGACGGGTGGTTGACGATGACGCTGGACAAGATCCAGGAAGTCGCCAACACCACGCCCCAAAAACCTAACCAGCATTTACACGTCCTGGCGGTTGCGGTGGAAAAGGTCGAGAAGTCGTGGGCGCAGCAATCCGACATAAAGACGCTCGACGACCTGTTCAACACGTTCGTCGCCGGCTTTACGTTGGCTAAAAATATCAAGCCCAACGTGATGATTAACACCGGCCCCATCGGTACCGGAGACTTCCAGAACGATCCCAAAGTCATCTATGTCATGCAGAACTTGGCTGCACAGCAGGTCGGCGGAATCACGTTGCGGTACTGGGGTTACGACCCAAAGACTTACACGGAGCAGAAAAGCTACGAACCAATGGTCAACCAGATCATTGACAAATGGAAAAAAGACCCAGACAAGAAGGTAGCTAACCTGCTACTGGTCGCATACGGGTGCCTCACCGGGAAGCCCTCGGGATAAGTGCCACTGCGCCAAGCGAATTACGAACATTCAGCAGAGTTATGCCCTGGGGTCGGCGGCGGTAAAGAGAGGTGCGTGGTGAGGATGAGCAGGGCGCCCTGG
Organism: Mycobacterium sp. Dal123C01; assembly: GCF_052566995.1. Classification (NCBI taxonomy): domain Bacteria; kingdom Bacillati; phylum Actinomycetota; class Actinomycetes; order Mycobacteriales; family Mycobacteriaceae; genus Mycobacterium; species Mycobacterium sp. Dal123C01. The sequence continues at coordinate 2,792,510 of NZ_CP199580.1, forward strand.
GGGCGGGCCATCATCGCATTGGCCGCCGCAACGATCGTGACTGCCGCCGCCGTGGTCGCCGGGCGGGCAACGATGAGTCCCGCTGTGGGGCGAGCACCCGCAGTGGTTCCGGTAGCTACAACTGAGCCGGGGCCTCTGTCTCCGCCGCCGCCCGGATTTCCGGACTTAACTGGGTTCACCGACGTGTCGCACAGTCACGAATTATCCCGCTCCTACGTCTTGGCAACGTTTACCAGCCCGACGGGATTGCAGTGCTCGATGTGGAGCAGCCTGGGAGATACAGCGGCGTTCTGTTTCGGAGCGATTCCCGGACTCGATCACCCAGCAAACCAGGTCTATGCGGGGGACCATAGGTCAGCTTTCGACCAGGGCGCGCCCCCCGATTCCGACAAGCTCAATGGGAAGCCGCTGGCATCGGGCGAGAAGGTGATACTGGGTGCTGGGGGGACCCTGATGGGCGGCGATCAGATCACCTGCGGTGTTCAGAATTCTCTCGTCGCGTGCATAGTGATTGAAGGATTCAGCCAAAACCACGGTGACGACACTGCCCAACGGCATGGCTTCGTCCTCAATCCCCAACGCAGTTGGACGTTTTGAGCGGTCGATTCGCGCACGGTCACGGAGCGCTAGCCCGAAGACACCCTCTTCCCCTCGATGCGCCCGAGCCCTGTCGTGACGTAGGGCCGGACCTCCAGGGGTGAGATGAGCGACATATCGGCAGCCTGCCAGGCCGCAAATCTTCAGTGACGCGGGCAGCATGGGCTGCCGCACTTGATTGACTCGCTCAGCAAACAGGGTTTCAGCTGACCTGCGAGAATCGAGATAGCCACTGGATAGCAACGGGCCTGCGACCGGGGCCAAAAACATCTTCTGACCTGCTAAAACTTTGGTGCCCCCGGCAGGATTCGAACCTGCGGCCTTCTGCTCCGGAGGCAGACGCTCTATCCCCTGAGCTACGGGGGCGCACTGGTATCAATACTGCGCCATTGGGGCTTGAAACTGTCCGGGACAGACTAACCCATCCCGGTCGCCGCTTCGTCACCCCAATGGATTCGGGGCGTAGGCACGCTAACCAATAGGATGGACGCTCGTGACCCCCGCTGACCTGGCTGAGCTGCTCCGAATCACCGCTGCCGCGGTGCTGGCCGAGCATGGTCTCGACGTGTCCGCGCTGCCTGCGACGGTCACTGTGGAGCGGCCCCGTATTCCCGAGCACGGCGATTACGCCAGCAACCTGGCGTTGCAGCTGGGCAAGAAGGTCGGCGCCAACCCGCGTGAACTGGCCGGATGGCTCGCCGAGGCGCTGGCCCAGGCCGACGGTGTCGCCTCGGCGGAAGTGGCCGGACCGGGCTTCATCAACCTGCGCCTCGAGGCGTCGGCGCAAGCCAAGGTCGTCAGCGACGTCATCGATGGCGGCGACCGCTTCGGTCACTCCGACGCGCTGGCCGGCACCAATATCAACTTGGAATTCGTCTCGGCCAATCCGACCGGGCCGATTCACATCGGCGGTACCCGCTGGGCCGCCGTCGGCGATGCGCTGGGCCGGTTGCTCACCACCCAGGGCGCCGACGTGGTGCGCGAGTATTACTTCAACGACCACGGCGTCCAGATCGACCGCTTCGCCAGCTCGCTGATCGCCGCGGCCAAAGGGGAATCGACCCCGGAAGACGGCTACGCCGGCAGCTACATCACCGACATCGCCGCGCAGGTGCTGGAAAAGGCGCCCGACGCACTCAGCCTGTCCAACACCGAGATGCACGAGACGTTCCGCGAAATCGGTGTCGACTTGATGTTCACCCACATCAAAGAGTCGTTGCACGAATTCGGCACGGACTTCGACGTCTTCACCCATGAAGACTCCATGCACATCGGTGGCCTCGTCGACCAGGCCATCGCAAAGCTTCGCGACACCGGCAACATCTACGAGAAGGACGGCGCAACCTGGTTGCGTACCAGTGCTTTTGGCGACGACAAAGATCGCGTCGTGATCAAGAGTGACGGCAAGCCGGCCTATATCGCCGGCGACATCGCCTATTACCTGGACAAGAGGCAGCGCGGTTTCGACTTGTGCATCTACATGCTGGGTGCCGACCACCATGGGTATATCGCGCGGCTCAAGGCGGTGGCTGCCGCCTTCGGAGACGACCCGGCCACGGTCGAGGTGCTCATCGGTCAACTGGTGAACCTGGTTCGCGACGGGCAGCCGGTCCGGATGAGTAAGCGCGCCGGGACCGTGATCACGCTCGACGACCTGGTCGAGGCGCTGGGCGTGGATGCCGCGCGCTACAGCATGATTCGCTCGTCGGTGGACACCCCGATCGATATCGACCTAGCGCTGTGGTCCTCGGCGTCCAATGAAAACCCGGTCTATTACGTGCAATACGCGCATGCCCGGCTTTCCGCGCTGGCCCGTAGCGCTGCCGAACTCGGCCTCATCCCCGACACCGGGCACCTCGAACTGCTCAGCCATGACAAAGAAGGTGCGCTGCTGCGCACTATCGGAGAGTTCCCGCGGGTACTCGACACCGCCGCGTCCCTGCGCGAACCACACCGGATCTGCCGTTACCTCGAAGACCTCGCCGGTGATTACCACCGGTTCTACGACTCATGCCGGGTCTTGCCCCAGGGCGATGAACAACCGAGCGACCTGCACATCGCGCGTCTCGCGCTGTGCCAGGCCACCCGCCAGGTCATCGCCAACGGTCTGGCAATACTCGGCGTCAGCGCCCCGGAGAGAATGTGAACGTCCATCCCGCCGGTCCCCGGCACGCCGAAGAGATCCGTCACACGGACAGCCCGCCCCGGCCGCAGTCCCCGGAGGATCTGCTGCTTTTGGCGCCGAATGTCTGGCCGCGCAACATGGTTCGCAGCGATGCCGGGGAAGCCGTCATTGCCGGAATCGCGGTGACTGATCTTGCCCAGGAGTATGGCACTCCGCTCTTCGTCATCGACGAGGACGACTTTCGCTCTCGGTGCCGAGAGATCGCGGCGGCATTCGGCGGCGGCGCCAACGTCCACTACGCCGCTAAAGCCTTCCTGTGCAGCGAGATAGCGCGCTGGATCGACGAGGAAGGCCTCTCGCTCGACGTGTGCACCGGCGGAGAATTGGCCGTTGCGCTGCACGCAAACTTCCCGCCGGAGCGGATTACCTTCCACGGCAACAACAAATCCGTCCCGGAGTTGACGACCGCAGTCAAAGCTGGTGTGAGCCATGTCGTTGTGGACTCGATGACAGAAATCGAACGACTCAAAACTATCGCGGGGGAGGCGGGCGTCGTCCAGGACGTCTTTGTTCGTCTCACGGTTGGTGTCGAGGCGCACACCCATGAGTTCATCTCCACCGCGCATGAGGACCAGAAGTTCGGACTGTCGGTAGCCGGCGGGGCGGCGATGGCAGCGGTGGAGCGGGTATTCGCCGCCGATCACCTGCGGCTGGTCGGGTTGCACAGCCATATCGGTTCGCAGATCTTCGACGTCGCCGGCTTCGAACTCGCCGCGCGCCGTGTCCTCGGCCTGCTGCAGGAGGTCGTTAGTCAGTTCGGGGTGGCCAGGACCGCCCAGATCTCCACCGTCGACCTCGGTGGCGGCCTGGGCATTTCGTACCTGGCGTCCGATGATCCGCCCCCGATGGCCGAACTGGCGGCCAAGCTGACCACGATCATCACCAACGAGTCGGCGGCCGTTGGTCTGCCCACGCCACGGCTGGTGGTGGAGCCCGGGCGGGCCATCGCCGGTCCGGGGACGATCACGCTCTACGAAGTCGGCACCGTCAAGGACGTCGAGGTCAGCACGACGGCGCACCGACGTTACGTCAGCGTCGACGGCGGCATGAGCGACAACATCCGTACCGCGCTCTATGACGCGCAGTACGACGCCCGGTTGGTGTCGCGGATCAGCGACGCGCCGGCGACGCTGGCCCGCATCGTTGGAAAGCACTGCGAGAGTGGCGATATCGTCGTGCGCGACACATGGGTACCCGGCGACCTGGGACCGGGCGACCTGCTGGGAGTGGCCGCGACCGGTGCCTACTGCTATTCGCTCTCGAGCCGTTACAACATGATCTGCCGGCCCGCCGTGGTCGCGGTTCGCGATGGGCGGGCCCGCCTGATCCTGCGCCGGGAGACGGTCGACGATCTGCTGAGTCTGGAAGTGAGGTGAACTGTGTCAGGCAATGAAAAGCCAGTCGGCGTAGCGGTACTCGGGTTCGGCAACGTCGGCAGCGAGGTTGTCCGCATCATCGAGGAGAGCGCGGACGATCTCGCGGCCCGTATCGGCGCGCCTCTTGCGCTGCGCGGCATCGGGGTCCGTCGTGTGGCCCCCGACCGTGGCGTCCCCGTCGAACTCCTTACCGACGACATCGAAGCGCTCGCGTCGCGGGAAGACGTCGATATCGTCGTCGAATTGATGGGGCCGGTCGAGCCGTCCCGCAAGGCAATCCTGACCGCGCTCGAGCACGGCAAGTCCGTTGTCACGGCGAACAAGGCGTTGTTGGCGACCTCCACTGGGGAATTGGCGCAAGCAGCCGAAAATGCGCACGTCGATTTGTATTTCGAGGCGGCCGTCGCCGGCGCGATTCCGGTCATTCGTCCGCTCACCCAGTCGCTCGCCGGTGACACGGTGGTGCGGGTGGCCGGCATCGTCAACGGCACCACCAACTACATCCTTTCCGCGATGGACAGCACCGGCACCGACTACGAGAGCGCCCTGGCCGACGCGAGCGCGCTGGGTTACGCCGAGGCCGATCCCACCGCCGATGTCGAGGGCTACGACGCCGCGGCCAAGGCGGCGATTCTGGCATCCATCGCCTTCCACACCCGGGTGACCGCCGATGACGTCTATCGCGAAGGCATCACCAAGATCACCCCGGCCGACTTCGCGTCCGCACATGCGTTGGGCTGCACCATCAAGCTGCTGTCCATCTGCGAGCGGATCACCACCGACGACGGGCAGCAACGGGTCTCGGCGCGCGTCTACCCGGCGCTGGTTCCGCTGTCGCATCCGCTGGCCACGGTCAGCGGCGCGTTCAACGCGGTGGTGGTCGAGGCCGAGGCGGCGGGCCGGCTGATGTTCTACGGCCAGGGGGCCGGCGGGGCGCCCACCGCATCAGCGGTGACCGGCGACTTGGTAATGGCCGCCAGAAACCGGGTGCTGGGCAGCCGCGGACCGAAGGAATCCAAATACGCTGAACTGCCCATCGCACCAATGGGTTTCATATCCACCCGCTACTACGTCAGCATGAACGTCGCCGACCGGCCCGGCGTACTGTCCTCGGTGGCAGCAGAATTCGCCAAGCGCGAGGTCAGCATCGCCGAGGTCCGTCAGGAAGGCGTGGTGGACGACGGGGGACGTCGGGTGGGGGCCCGGATCGTCGTGGTCACGCACAGCGCCACCGACGCTGCACTCTCCGAAACCGTCGATGCGCTGGCTGATTTGGACGTCGTGCAGAGTGTGGCAAGCGTGCTGAGATTAGAAGGAACCACCCTATGAGCACGCCGCGAACCGCCATCCACAAACCCTGGCCGGGACTGATCGCGGCCTATCGCGACCGATTGCCGGTCGGCGACGATTGGACGCCGATCACCCTGCTCGAGGGCAATACTCCGCTGATCGCCGCGACCCGGCTCTCGGAAAAGACCGGCTGCACAGTCCACCTCAAGGTCGAGGGCCTCAACCCCACCGGCTCCTTCAAAGACCGGGGGATGACGATGGCGGTCACCGACGCGGTGGCCCGCGGGCAGCAGGCCGTGTTGTGTGCCTCGACCGGAAACACCTCGGCGTCGGCTGCGGCATACGCTGCGCGCGCCGGCATCACCTGTGCGGTGTTGATACCGCAGGGCAAGATCGCGATGGGCAAGCTGGCGCAGGCGGTTATGCACGGCGCCAAGATCATTCAGATCGACGGCAACTTCGACGACTGCTTGGAGCTGGCCCGCAAGATGGCCGCCGACTTCCCGACGATCTCGTTGGTCAACTCGGTCAACCCGGTGCGCATCGAGGGCCAGAAGACGGCGGCGTTCGAAATCGTGGATGCACTGGGCACCGCGCCGGACGTGCATTCGCTTCCCGTCGGCAACGCCGGGAACATCACCGCGTACTGGAAGGGCTACACCGAGTACCACCAGGAGGGCGTGTTCGAGAAGCTGCCCCGCATGCTGGGAACCCAGGCCGCGGGCGCGGCGCCGTTGGTACATGGCAAGCCGGTGAAGAACCCCGAGACCATCGCCACCGCGATCCGCATCGGTTCACCGGCGTCGTGGACGGCCGCGGTTGCGGCACAACAGCAATCCAACGGGCGCTTCCTGGCCGCAACCGACGAGGAGATCCTGGCGGCATACCATCTGGTGGCCCAGTCCGAAGGCGTCTTCGTCGAGCCCGCGTCCGCGGCCAGCATTGCGGGTCTGCTCAAGGCCGTCGACGACGGTTGGGTAGCCCGTGGATCGACCGTCGTGTGCACGGTGACGGGCAACGGCCTCAAGGACCCCGACACGGCGCTGAAGGATATGCCGACTGTGTCCGCGCTGCCGGTGGATCCCGCGCTCGTCGTGGAGAAGTTGGGTCTAGTCTCGTGAGCGTTTGCCGGTGAATCAGATGCTGCCCGCTGGGCTGGTGGCCAGCGCCGTGGTGTCGGCGTCCAGCGCCAATCTTGGCCCGGGTTTCGACAGCATCGGTCTGGCATTGAGTCTGTACGACGAGATCGTCCTGGAGACAATCGATTCCGGGTTGGTTGTACAGGTCGAGGGGGAGGGCGCCGATCAGGTACCGCTGGGACCCGAACACCTGGTGGTGCGCGCCATCGAGCGCGGGTTACAAGCTGTCGGCGTCCGTGCCCCCGGCATGATCGTGCGCTGTCGCAACGCCATCCCGCATTCCCGCGGCCTCGGCTCGTCGGCGGCCGCGGTGGTCAGCGGTCTTGCTGCAGTCAATGGCCTTGTCGCACAGACGGATTCAACCCCACTCAGCGAAGCGCAGCTGATCCAGCTGTCCTCGGAGTTCGAGGGCCATCCCGACAACGCCGCCGCCGCAGTGCTGGGCGGTGCGGTGGTTTCGTGGATCGACCGGACCGGGGATGCACCCGATTACTCGGCGGTGTCGCTGGCACTGCATCCCGATATCCGACTGTTCTGCGCGATCCCCCAGGAGCGCTCATCGACCGCGGAGACTCGGGTGCTGCTGCCCGTCCAGGTCAGTCATGAGGACGCAAGGTTCAACGTCAGCCGCGCCGCATTGCTGGTCGTCGCGCTGACCAAGCGCCCGGATCTGCTGATGGCGGCCACCGAAGACGTCCTTCATCAACCACAACGGGCACCCGCGATGCCGGCGTCGGCGGAATATTTGCGGCTGCTGCGGCGTCTTAATACGTCAGCGGCGCTTTCGGGGGCGGGTCCGTCGGTGATTGCACTGACCACACAGTCGGAGTTGCCCGCGGAGGCGTTGGACTACGGCGCTGCCAACGGATTTACCGTCACTGAGCTGGCACCCGGCGAACGAGTTCGCTGGAGTCCGGGCGTCAGAGTCGCCCGTTAATCCACAGGCTCACCGGAGGGTTTGCTTGCTTCCAACACAGATGCGGGCTATCCTCGGACCCGTCCAGCAATCGCAGCATCTGCATCTGCATACATACTGCCTTGCCGCTGGGACAACACCAATTCTTCTCGTGGACGAGGTTCGCCTTTTTCTCCGCCCATCCAGGCGATCACCGTTGCAGAGTCGATGATTGGGCGCACTCGGCAATTTGGCTGAATGCAACGAACCCCCCTATGACGTGATCAGCGGGGGAAGAAAGGAAATCCGTGACTGATACGGACCTGTTCACGGCTGACGAAAGCACCGACAGCAATCAGCCGTCGGACGCCGTGACCACCGACACTCCAGGCGTCAAAACCAACGCCTCGACCGGCTCCCTGTCCACCATGGTGCTGCCCGAGTTGCGTGCGCTGGCTAATCAAGCCGGCGTCAAGGGGACGTCGGGTATGCGTAAGAACGAACTCATTGCCGCGATCAAGGAAACTAGGGGACAGGCCGACGGCACTTCCGCCGGCGCCGCCCCATCCGAGGACAGTGGCAACTCCGACCAAGACAAAAACCAAGAAAAAAATAGTGCCGAAGCACCGGCCGCCCAAGCCGAAGCACCGGCCGCCCAAGGGGAACAGAAGGATTCGCCGACCGAGGGGGGTTCGCCCCGGGAACGGCGCGGCGCCTCCCGCGAAGCGGGATCGGCCACCCGCACCGCTGATGAGGCGGACCGCGGGAGCTCGAAGAACCGCAATGGCAGGGCCAGAGAGTCCGACAACCGCGACGCGGGCCAACGGGATACCAAGACCGACGAGCGCGCATCGGATGCGGGTGATCAGAACGGTGACCGCGACCAACAGAGCTCGGGTGGCCAGCAGAACCGCGGCGGCTCGAATCAGCAAGACGATGACGGTGACGGCCGTGGTGGCCGGCGGGGACGTCGGTTCCGCGACCGCAGGCGCCGTGGCGAACGGTCCGGCGAAGGCGGCGGCGGCGGCGGTGGCGGTGAAGCCGAACTGCGCGAGGACGATGTCGTCCAGCCGGTAGCCGGCATCCTTGACGTCCTCGACAATTACGCGTTCGTGCGTACATCCGGTTATCTGGCCGGTCCGCACGATGTCTACGTGTCCATGAATATGGTGCGCAAGAACGGCCTGCGCCGCGGAGATGCGGTGACCGGTGCGGTTCGGGTGCCCAAAGACGGCGAGCAGCAGAACCAGCGGCAGAAGTTCAACCCGCTGGTCCGTCTGGACAGCGTCAACGGCGGACCGGTCGAAGACGCCAGGAAGCGTCCTGATTTCACCAAGATGACACCGCTCTACCCCAATCAGCGTCTTCGTTTGGAGACCACTCCGGACCGGCTGACCACCCGGGTCATCGACCTGATCATGCCGATCGGCAAGGGGCAGCGCGCCCTGATCGTGTCTCCGCCCAAGGCGGGTAAGACCACGATCCTGCAAGACATCGCCAACGCGATCACCAAGAACAACCCGGAATGCCACCTGATGGTCGTGCTCGTCGACGAGCGCCCTGAAGAGGTCACCGACATGACGCGCTCGGTCAAGGGCGAGGTTATCGCCTCGACCTTCGACCGGCCGCCGACAGACCACACGGCGGTCGCCGAGCTGGCCATCGAGCGCGCCAAGCGGCTCGTCGAGCAGGGCAAAGATGTGGTGGTGTTGCTGGACTCGATCACCCGCCTGGGCCGCGCGTACAACAACGCGTCACCCGCGTCGGGCCGGATCCTTTCCGGTGGTGTCGACTCCACTGCGCTGTACCCGCCCAAGCGATTCCTCGGTGCTGCACGCAATATCGAGGAAGGCGGCTCGCTGACGATCATCGCTACCGCGATGGTCGAGACCGGGTCCACCGGTGACACGGTCATCTTCGAAGAGTTCAAGGGCACCGGTAACGCCGAGCTCAAGCTGGACCGCAAGATCTCCGAACGCCGTGTGTTCCCCGCAGTCGATGTGAACCCGTCCGGCACCCGTAAAGACGAGTTGTTGCTGTCGCCCGACGAATTCGGCATCGTGCACAAGCTGCGCCGCGTGCTGTCGGGTCTGGACTCCCACCAGGCCATCGACCTGCTGATGTCGCAGCTGCGCAAGACGAAGACCAATTACGAGTTCCTGGTGCAGGTGTCTAAGACAACGCCGGGTTCCATGGACAACGACTAGCCGACGACTAGCCTCGCAAGTTGTGGCGGAGACGCTTCAGCAATTACTTCGTGAACGCTTGGCGCAGGACGCGCCGGCGCTGAAGTACGGCGACCGAGTCTGGACCTGGCGAGAACATCTGGCCGAGGCCACCGATACTGCCGCCGCCCTGATCGGCGTCGCCGATCCGGCCCGCCCGCTGCACGTGGGCACGTTGCTCGGTAACACCCCCGAGATGCTGACCGCGATGGCTGCGGCCGCGCTCGGCGGATACGTGTTGTGCGGAATCAACGACACCCGCCGCGGCGCCGAACTGGCCAGGGATATTTTGCGGGCCGACTGCCAGATCCTGCTCACCGATCCAGCCCACAAAGGTTTGCTGGACGGGCTGGAACTGCCGGGTGTGCAGGTGTTCGACGTGTCCGACGAGTCCTGGTCGGAGCAGCGTGAGGGTGCCCGGCCGCTGATTCCCTATCGCGAGGTCGTGCCGACCGACACCTTCATGATGATCTTCACCTCGGGCACCAGTGGCGAGCCGAAGGCGGTACAGATACCGCACCTGGTCGTGTTGTTCGCCGGTCCGGCGCTGGTAGCGCGATTCGGTATCGATGCCGCCGACGTCTGCTACATGTCGATGCCGCTTTTTCACTCCAATGCTCTGCTGGCGGGGTGGAGCGCGGCGGTGTGCGCCGGTGCGACCATGGTCCCCGCGACTTTTTCGGCGTCTGGGCTGCTGGCCGATTTGCGCCATTACGGGGCGACATACATGAACTACGTGGGCAAACCGCTCGCGTACGTGCTCGCGACGCCGGAGCAACCCGATGATCGCGACAACCCGCTGCGCGTCGCGATGGGCAATGAGGGCAGCGAGCGTGATACCGCCGAATTCAGTCGACGGTTCGGCTGCAGGGTCTGGGACGGCTTCGGGTCGACTGAGGGCGCGATCTACATCTTTCCGGAAGACGGTTGCCCGCCGGGGTCACTGGGGCGAGGTCTTGCCGGAGTCGCAATTTACGACCCGGAGACACTCACCGAGTGTCCGGTCGCGGCATTCACTGTGGACGGCTCCCTGACGAACGCCGAGGAGGCGACCGGTGAGATCGTCAACACCACGGGCGGGGGCTTGTTCGCCGGTTATTACAACGACAAGGAAGCCACCGACGCCCGGCTGCGCCACGGCATGTTCTGGTCGGGGGACCTCGGGTACAAGGACGCTGACGGTTGGATCTACTTCGCCGGACGCAGTGGCGACTGGCTGCGCGTCGACGGCGAGAACATGACCACCGCGCCCATCGAGCGGATCCTGCAACGCTTGACGCCGATCAGCCAGGTGGCGGTGTACGCGGTCCCCGACGAACACGTCGGTGACCAGGTGATGGCGGCGATTGTCCTGCAGGACGACGCCGACATCACTCCCGACGAGTTCAGCCGGTTTTTGGCTGGTCAGCCCGACTTGTCACCCAAGGCCTGGCCACGCTATGTCTGGCTCACCGATCGGCTGCCGGCCACGGCGACCAACAAGGTCCTCAAGCGGGAGCTCACAGCACGCGGCGCGGCTCCCGAGGGCGGCCTGCTGTGGACGCGCAACGGGCAAAGCAGGGCCTACACGACGGCCTGACCCGCGACACTCGAGCCACACCCGTCGCCGGGAATGTGTGCGCGCATCTCGGTGTTTGGGGAGAAGGTGGTTGACCTGGCATAATCGAGCGTCGACTGCCCAGAGCCGGTTGAGGTTCTGAGTTCGCGGCCAATGGCCGGATCCCTACGGGGAACCAGAGCGACAAACGATCGAAGAGGACATCATGAAAGCTGACATTCATCCCGGCTACGCGGAGACCACGGTGCTCTGCGGGTGCGGCAACACGTTCGAGACGCGTAGCACCAAAGATGGTGGTCGCATCGTCGTCGAGGTTTGCTCGCAGTGCCACCCGTTCTACACCGGCAAGCAGAAGATCCTTGACAGCGGTGGCCGCGTGGCGCGCTTCGAGAAGCGCTACGGAAAGCGGAAGGGCGGGGCTGACAAGCCTGAATCGACCGACAAATAGCTGCCTTACCGACGCCCGAACTGCGCACGACGTTGCGCAGGCCGGGCGTCGGTTCGCGTTTGCGGCACATAAGCTCGCGGAGTCTGATCAGCAGGGCAACAACGGTGGAGGAGGTGTGTGATGGCGCAGCCGGTGCAGACGATTGACGTGCTGCTCGCCGAACACGCCGAACTTGAGCAGCGACTGGCGGACCCCGAGCTGCACAGCAATCCCGACGAGGCACGCAAGGCCGGCCGCCGCTTCGCCCGCCTGGCCCCGATCGTTGCCACGCATCGCAAGCTGGAGTCGGCCCGCGGCGACCTGGGGGCCGCACGCGAACTGGCCGCCGACGATGAGTCGTTCGCCGACGAGGTCGTCGAACTCGAAGCACGCGTGGCCGAGCTGGATACCCAGCTCACCGACATGCTGTCGCCGCGCGACCCCCATGACGCCGACGACATCGTGCTGGAAGTCAAGTCCGGTGAGGGCGGCGAAGAATCGGCACTGTTCGCTGCCGACCTGGCCAGGATGTACATCCGCTACGCCGAGCGGCATGGCTGGTCGGTGACGGTGTTGGACGAAACCACCTCGGATCTCGGCGGATACAAGGATGCCACGCTCACTATCGCCAGCAAGGGCGACGCGGTCGACGGAGTCTGGTCGCGCATGAAGTTCGAGGGCGGGGTGCACCGGGTACAACGGGTCCCGGTGACGGAATCCCAAGGCCGCGTTCACACTTCGGCGGCCGGCGTGCTGGTCTACCCGGAACCCGAGGAAGTCACTGAGGTACAGATCGACGAATCGGATCTGCGCATCGACGTCTACCGGTCATCCGGCAAAGGCGGGCAGGGTGTCAACACCACCGACTCCGCGGTACGAATCACCCATCTGCCCACCGGGATAGTCGTCACTTGCCAAAACGAACGGTCCCAGCTGCAGAACAAGGCCCGTGCCATGCTGGTGCTGGCCGCTCGACTTCAGGCATTGGCCGAGGAGCAGGCTACCGCCGACGCCTCGGCCGACCGGGCCAGCCAGATCCGCACGGTGGACCGCAGCGAACGCATTCGCACCTACAACTTCCCCGAGAACCGAATCACCGATCACCGCATCGGTTACAAGTCACACAATCTCGACCAAGTTCTCGACGGCGACCTGGATGCGCTCTTCGACGCGCTGAGCGCCGCGGACAGACAATCCCGGTTGCAACAGGCATGACTGTCCTGCGGCGCGCAATCGACTCTGCTGCGGCGTTGCTCGCCGAAGCCGGAATCGATTCTGCGCGTTGCGATGCCGAGCACTTGGCCGCTCACGTGGCAGGTACCGAGCGGGGCCGGCTGACCCTGATCGAGTCAATCGATGACGAGTTCTTCGTGCGATACCACGACGTCGTCGCTGCGCGCTCGCGGCGCGTGCCGTTGCAGCATCTCACCGGGACGGCGGCATTCGGGCCGGCGGTGCTGCACGTCGGTCCCGGCGTTTTCATCCCGCGCCCGGAGACCGAGGCCATCTTGGAGTGGGCCACCGCGCAGCGCCTCGCAGCTGAGCCGGTGATTGTCGATGTGTGCACCGGATCCGGTGCCTTAGCGGTGACGCTAGCCCGGCACTGGCCGGCGGCGCGGGTCATCGGCATCGATGACTCCGACGCGGCCATGGACTACGCACGTCGCAACATCGAGGGCACCGCCGTCGAACTCCTACCCGCCGATGTCACCACACCGGGCCTGCTTCCCGAGCTCGACCGACGAGTCGACCTCGTGGTGGCCAATCCGCCCTACGTGCCCGACAGCGCCCCGCTGGAACCCGAAGTCGCCCAGCATGATCCGCCGCACGCGGTGTTCGGTGGCCCGGACGGGATGGCGGTGATCGCCGCAGTGGTCGGCCTCGCCGGACGCTGGCTGCGCCCCGGCGGCCTGTTCGCCGTCGAGCACGATGACACCACGTCGTCGCGGACTGTCGAATTGATCGAGGACACCGGACTTTTCGAAGAAGTCCAGGCTCGGCGAGATCTGACCGGGCGGCCAAGATTCGTGACGGCCCGTCGGAGGGGCGCCCGTGACTGAGACCTTCAATTGTGCTGAACCCGAACAGCGTTCGGCCGGAATCAGTTCGGCGGTAGGTGCGCTCAAGGGCGGCCGACTGGTCGTGATGCCGACGGACACGGTGTATGGCATCGGCGCCGACGCATTCGACAACACCGCCGTGACTGCGCTGTTGTCGGCGAAGGGACGCGGACGCGACATGCCGGTGGGCGTGCTGGTGGGCTCCTGGCACACCATCGAGGGCTTGGTCTACACCGTGCCGGACGGGGCCCGCGAACTGATTCGCGCGTTCTGGCCTGGCGCCCTGAGCCTGGTAGTGGCACAAGCGCCGTCGTTGCAATGGGATCTCGGCGATGCCCGTGGCACTGTCATGTTGCGGATGCCGCTGCACCCGGTCGCCATCGAGCTATTGCGCGAGGTGGGGCCGATGGCCGTATCCAGCGCCAACATCTCCGGTCACCCGCCTGCGGTGAACGCCGCCGAGGCGCACAGCCAACTCGGCGATCTCGTCGACGTCTATCTCGATGCGGGACCCTCCGAACAGCAGGCCGCTTCCACAATCGTCGATCTCACCGGAGACGCCCCGCGCCTGCTGCGAGCCGGACCGGTGAGTGTCGAGCGCATCGCGGAAGTACTCGGAATGGACCCAGGACGGTTGATCGCCTAGCGGCGGACCGGAAACGAAGCGAGGGTTGAGGTCTCAGGAAGGTGGCGTACGGTCTCGTGGTGTCTAGCGACCCAGCCGGCGGTCTAGCCAGCCTTGCCACCGGTCTGCACGCACTCTCGGATCGCGGCGCCGGGGTACCGCTGCGCGAGCTTGCGTTGGTCGGACTGACCGCGGCGATCATCACCTACTTCGTGACCGGACCCGTGCGGGTGCTGGCCACCCGGCTGGGAGCGGTCGCCTATCCGCGGGAACGTGATGTGCACGTGACGCCGACCCCACGCATGGGCGGGCTGGCGATGTTCGTCGGTGTTATCTCGGCCGTGTTTTTGGCATCCCAGCTCCCCGCGCTCACACGCGGGTTCGTCTATTCCACTGGTATGCCTGCGGTTCTGGTGGCCGGCGCCGTGATCATGGGTATCGGACTCATCGACGACCGTTGGGGCCTGGATGCCCTGACGAAGTTCGCCGGCCAGATCACCGCGGCCAGCGTGCTGGTCACCATGGGTGTTGCCTGGAGCGTGCTGTACATCCCGTTCGGGGGCGTCGGCACCATCGTGCTGGACCAGGCCTCGTCCATCCTGCTCACCCTGGCGCTGACGGTGTCGATCGTGAACGCGATGAACTTCGTCGACGGACTCGATGGATTGGCTGCCGGGCTGGGACTCATCACGGCGTTGGCGATCTGCATCTTCTCGGTCGGCCTGCTGCGTGACCATGGCGGCGACGTGTTGTTCTATCCGCCCGCCGTCATTTCGGTCGTGTTGGCGGGGGCCTGTCTCGGCTTTCTGCCGCACAACTTCCATCGCGCCAAGATCTTCATGGGCGATTCTGGCTCGATGCTCATCGGCTTGATGCTTGCTGCCGCCTCTACGACCGCGGCCGGCCCGATCTCGCAAAACGCCTACGGTGCCCGCGACGTATTTGCTCTGCTGTCACCGTTCCTACTGGTGGTTGCGGTGATGTTCGTGCCGATGCTCGACCTGCTGTTGGCCATCGTGCGACGCACCCGTGCGGGCCGCAGCGCGTTCAGCCCCGACAAGATGCACTTGCACCACAGGTTGCTGCAGATCGGTCATTCGCATCGCCGAGTAGTACTGCTCATCTATTTATGGGTCGGCATCGTCGCGTTCGGTGCCGCCAGCACGATCTTTTTCAACCCGCGCGACACCGGCGCGGTCATGTTGGGCGCCATTGTGGTGGCCGGCGTGGCTACGGCGATACCGCTCTTGCGCCGCCGCGACGACTACTACGACGAGGAGTAGTAGTAGCGCTGACCTTATGGTACGGTGCTGGTAGAACCCCAAAATGAATCTTGAGGGTTGCCGGCCAATCGGCCCGTCGGATGGCTTCCCGATAGTGCCGATTCACGACCGACAGAGGGAGCTACCCCTTGAGTGATTCCAGTGTGACGTGCGATACGCTCGGCGGGCCACCGATCAGTCGGTCGGAAGTTTTCCGCTCCATCAATCCGGATTGAGGTGCTGCAGTGACGACACCAGCGCAGGACGCGCCGTTGGTGTTCCCCTCTGTTGCTTTCCGTCCGGCCCGACTCCTGGTGATCAGCGGTGCGATCACGGCGGTGGCGATAGCTGCCGCCGGTTTCTCCGGTCACCTCATGGTCGGAGTGTTCTTCGGCATCGGATTGCTGCTGGGTTTGCTCAACGCTCTTCTGGTGCGTCGCTCGGTTTCGTCGATAACCGCCAAAGAACATCCGATGAAAAGTTCCATGGCGATCAACTCGGCAACCCGGCTGGCGATCATCACCGTCATCGGGTTGATCATCGCCTATATTTTCCGGCCCGCCGGGGTGGGCGTGGTCTTTGGCCTGGCACTGTTCCAGGTGCTGTTGGTGCTTTCGACCGCATTGCCGGTGTGGAAGAAACTGCGCACCGGCGATTGGGCGGAATCGGAAGGCTCGGAAGGAAGTACGACCAGCGATGACTGATATGACGTTCCTGGCCGAATCCGCAATCGAGGTCGGCGAGCACAAGCACGCCACCTGGCTCGGGCTGACCGTCAACACCGACACGATCCTGTCGACGGCCATCGCTGCGGTGGTCGTCCTCGCGCTGGCGTTCTATCTGCGCGCGAAGATCACCTCGACCGGCGTGCCCAGTGGAGTCCAGTTGTTCTGGGAGGCCATCACGGTCCAGATGCGCGACCAGATCGAAGGCGCCATCGGGATGCGGATCGCGCCGTTTGTGTTGCCGCTGGCGGTCACCATCTTCGTGTTCATTTTGATCTCGAACTGGCTGTCGGTGCTGCCGCTGCAGTACACCGAGAAATCCGGGCGCACCACCGAGTTACTCAGCTCCGCAGCGGCGGATATCAATTATGTGCTGGCACTGGCCCTTTTCGTGTTTGTCAGCTACCACGTGGCCGGCATCTGGCGTCGCGGCATCGTCGGACACCCGCTCGCGGTGCTCAAGGGACATGTGGCTTTCCTGGCGCCGATCAACCTGGTCGAAGAGCTTGCGAAGCCAATCTCGTTGTCACTGCGACTTTTCGGCAACATCTTTGCCGGCGGTATCCTGGTCGCGCTGATCGCACTCTTCCCGCCCTACATCATGTGGGCGCCCAACGCGATCTGGAAGGCGTTCGACTTGTTCGTCGGCGCAATCCAGGCGTTCATCTTCTCGATTCTGACCATCTTGTATTTCAGTCAAGCCATGGAGCTTGAGGATCACCATGACTGAGACCATCATGAATTGTTTTGAGCCACAAACCATTACAGGAGCCTGGTAGACCACTACCAGAACAAAGGAGGATAGAATGGCCCTGGACCCCCAAGTCGCTGCTGCTGCTCTCATCGGCGGTGGGCTGATCATGGGTGGCGGCGCAATCGGCGCCGGCATCGGTGACGGCATTGCCGGTAACGCATTGGTTGCGGGTATCGCACGGCAGCCCGAGGCGCAAGGACGGTTGTTCACACCGTTCTTCATCACCGTCGGTCTGGTTGAGGCGGCCTACTTCATCAACCTGGCATTCATGGCGCTGTTCGTCTTCGCCACCCCCGTCGGCACCTAGTTCGCAGTGATGGGCGACGCGACCCTGAGTGTTCTGGCATCCAGCCAGGCTGCGGGAAGTAACAACTTCCTCGTTCCGAACGGCACCTTCTTCTTCGTGCTGGCCATTTTCCTTGTGGTGCTCGGCGTCATCGGCACTTTTGTGGTGCCGCCGATAACGAGGGTCTTGCGTGAACGTGACGCGATGGTCGCCAAGACCGTTGCCGACAGCAAGAAGGCGACGGAGCAATTCGAAGCCGCGCAGGCCGATTACGAGAAAGCGATGAAGGACGCCCGAGTTCAGGCGTCGTCCTTCCGGGATAACGCCCGGGCGGAAGGCCGTAAGGTCGTCGACGACGCGCGTGCCCATGCCGAGCAGCAGGTGCTCGTGACATTGCAGCAGGCTGGCGAGCAATTGAAGCGGGAGAGGGACACCGTGGAGTTGGATTTGCGTGCCAACGTGGCGACGATGTCGGCGACACTGGCCAGCCGGATCCTCGGCGTCGACGTCACTACCTCAGCCGCGACGAGGTAATTACGAATGTCGACATTTATCGGTCAGCTGGTCGGATTCGCGGCCATCGTGTGGTTGGTAGTGCGCTATGTCGTGCCGCCGGTGCGCAATTTGATGGCGGCTCGACAGAACGCTGTGCGCCAGCAGTTGGATGATTCCTCGGCGGCCGCCGAGCGGCTGACTGAGTCGACCACCGCCCATAGCAAGGCTGTGGAAGCGGCCAAGTCGGATGCAGAGCGGGTCGTCGAAGAGGCCAAGGTAGACGCGGAACGGATTACCGAACAGCTACAGGCCCAGGCCGAGATCGACGCGGAGCGCATCAAAACACAGGGTGGACGCCAAGTTGAGCTGCTGCGGGCACAGCTGAGCCGCCAGCTTCGTCTGGAGCTCGGGCACGAATCTGTGCGCCAGGCAGAAGGATTGGTGCGCAACTATGTCGCCGACGCGGACCAGCAGTCGGCCACTGTCGATCGCTTCCTGGACGAGCTCGATGCCATGGCGCCTGCGGCGGCCGACGTCAAGTACCCCTTGATGGCGAGGCTGCGTTCGGCAAGTCGTGAGGCGCTGAAAAGCGTCACCGACCGTTTCGACGCCATAGCCAAAGATCTCGACAATCAAGGACTGGAAAAGCTTGCCGGTGAGCTGGTTTCGGTAGCCAAAATGCTGGCCGGCGAACTCGTCGTCACCCGGTATCTCACCCTGCCTTCCGAAGACGCCGCGCCCAGGGTCAGGTTGCTCGAGCGGCTGCTATCCGGCAAAGTCGGCGATCCCACTCTGGAGCTGCTAAGAGCAGCCGTCTCGGAGCGCTGGTCTGCCAACGCCGATCTCGTCGATGCCGTCGAACACGTGGCGCGGCAAGCGTTGTTGGAAGTTGCCGCACGCGAGGATCGGGTCGACGAAGTCGAAGACCAGTTGTTCCGGTTCGCCCGGATCCTCGAGGCCCAGCCGCGCCTCGCCGTCCTCCTGGGCGAGTACGGGGCTCCGGCGGAAGGCCGAGTCGGGTTGTTGCGCAGTGTGCTCCAAAGCGCGACCGGCAGGAGCAACAGGATTACGAACTCATTGCTGGCGCAGACTATCGAGCTATTGAGAGGTCAGTCGGCCGACGACGCCGTGATGTTCTTGGCCGAAGCGGCGGTGGCACGACGCAACGAAGTCGTCGCCCAGGTGACTGCGGCGGCCGAGCCCAGCGATGCTCAGCGCACTCGCCTCACCGAGGTGCTCAGCCGCATCTATGGTCATCCGGTGGCCGTGCAGCTGCAGACCGACGCCGCACTGCTGGGTGGGCTCCTGATCTCCGTGGGCGACGAAGTGATCGACGGTACGCTCTCGTCTCGTCTCACTGCGGCCGAGGCTCATCTGCCCGACTGAACACGAACTAGTCAGCAATAACCGAAGTAGGAAGACGAAAAGCTATGGCCGAGTTGACAATCTCCGCTGATGACATCCAGAGTGCGATCGAAGAGTATGTAGATTCCTTCACCTCCGACACCTCACGCGAGGAGGTCGGCACGGTCCTCGACGCCGGGGATGGCATCGCGCACGTCGAGGGTTTGCCATCGGTGATGACCCAGGAGCTGCTTGAGTTCCCGGGCGGTGTCCTCGGCGTGGCCCTCAACCTCGATGAGCACAGCGTCGGCACGGTGATCCTCGGTGACTTCGAGAAGATCGAACAAGGCCAGCAGGTCAAGCGCACCGGTGAAGTCCTGTCGGTCCCCGTCGGCGACGCGTTCCTGGGGCGGGTGGTCAACCCCCTCGGCCAGCCGATCGACGGCGGCGGCGACATCGACGCCGAGAAGCGCCGCGCGCTGGAGCTGCAGGCGCCGTCGGTGGTGGAGCGGCAGAGCGTCAAGGAGCCGCTGCAGACCGGGATCAAGGCCATCGACGCGATGACACCGATCGGCCGGGGCCAGCGTCAGCTGATCATCGGCGACCGCAAGACCGGCAAGACCACTGTCTGTGTCGACACCATCCTCAACCAGCGTCAGAACTGGGAGACGGGCGACGAGAAAAAGCAGGTGCGCTGCGTCTACGTGGCCATCGGGCAAAAGGGCACCACGATCGCCTCCGTCCGCCGCGTTCTGGAAGAGGGCGGCGCGATGGACTACACCACCATCGTCGCGGCGCCGGCATCGGATGCCGCGGGCTTCAAATGGCTTGCGCCGTACACCGGTTCGGCGATCGCCCAGCACTGGATGTATCAGGGCAAGCACGTGCTGATCGTCTTCGACGACTTGACCAAGCAGGCCGAGGCGTACCGCGCGATTTCGCTGCTGCTGCGCCGCCCGCCCGGTCGCGAAGCCTATCCCGGTGACGTGTTCTATCTGCACTCGCGGTTGTTGGAGCGCTGCGGAAAACTCTCCGACGAGCTCGGTGCTGGTTCGCTGACCGGTTTGCCGATCATCGAGACCAAGGCCAACGACATCTCGGCCTACATCCCGACCAACGTCATCTCGATCACCGACGGGCAGTGCTTCCTGGAAACCGACTTGTTCAACCAGGGTGTGCGGCCGGCCATCAACGTCGGCGTCTCGGTGTCCCGGGTCGGCGGCGCCGCGCAGATCAAGGCGATGAAAGAGGTGGCAGGAAGTCTCCGTTTGGACCTGTCGCAATACCGCGAATTGGAATCCTTCGCGGCCTTTGCTTCTGATCTGGACGCCACATCGAAGGCGCAGTTGGCGCGGGGCGCGCGGTTGGTCGAACTGCTCAAGCAGCCGCAAAACCAGCCGATGCCCGTCGAGGAACAAGTGGTTTCCATGTTCCTGGGAACCGGTGGGCACCTGGACTCGGTGCCGGTCGAGGATGTCAAACGGTTCGAAACCGAACTGCTGGACCACATCCGGGGCTCCGAAGAAAAGATCCTCGAAGAGATCCGCACGAGCCAGAAGCTCAGTGAGGAAAACGAGAACGCGCTCACCGAGGTCATCAACCACTTCAAGAAGGGCTTCGCGGCAACGGGCGGTGGATCGGTGGTACCCGACGAGCATGCCGAGGCCAAGGACGCGGACAAAAAAGAATCGGTGAAGGTCAAAAAGGCCGAACCTCAGGACAAGGACACCAAAAGCGAGTCCAAGAAAGACAAGAAGGACAAGAAGTAGCTAACAATGGCTGCCACACTTCGCGAACTACGCGGGCGGATCCGCTCCGCGGGCTCGATCAAGAAGATCACCAAGGCCCAGGAGCTGATCGCGACGTCGCGCCTTCCCAAGGCGCAGAATCGGCTCGAATCCGCGCGGCCGTATGCCTTCGAGATCACCCGGATGCTCACCACCCTGGCCGGCGAAGCCGCTCTGGACCATCCGCTGCTCGTCGAGCGCCCCGAACCGAGACGGGCCGGTGTGCTGGTGGTGTCGTCGGACCGCGGTCTGTGCGGCGCATACAACTCCGGCATCTTCCGTCGCTCCGAGCAGCTTTTCTCCCTGCTTCGAGATGAGGGCAAAGAGCCGATCCTCTACACCGTGGGCCGAAAGGCGCAGAACTACTACACCTTCCGGAACTGGGACATCGCCGCGTCGTGGTCGGGCTTCTCTGAGCAACCCCAGTACGAGAAGGCCGCGGAGATCGGTTCGACGTTGGTGGATGCGTTCATGCAGGGCGCCGACGACGGCGATCAGCAGGCCGACGACGTGCAGGGCGTCGACGAATTGCACATCGTGTACTCGGAATTCAAGTCGATGATGTCGCAGACGGCGGTGGCTCACCGGATGGCTCCCCTGGTGGTGGAGTATGTCGAGGAAGACACCGGACCGCGCACCCTGTACTCGTTCGAGCCGGATGCGACGACGCTGTTCGAGGCGTTGCTCCCGCGCTACCTGACCACGCGGGTTTACGCGTCCATGCTCGAGTCCGCCGCATCGGAGCTGGCATCGCGTCAGCGGGCGATGAAATCGGCAACCGACAACGCCGACGACCTCATCAAGGCTCTGACGCTAGAGGCCAACCGCGAGCGGCAGGCCCAGATCACCCAAGAAATCAGCGAAATCGTCGGTGGCGCAAACGCGCTCGCCGACGCCGCTAAGTAGAGCCCCACAAGGAAGCGAAAAAGATATGAGCGCTACTGCCGAGAAGACCGACAAGCCGACAAGGTCGGACACCAGCGGCCGCGTGGTACGGGTGACCGGCCCGGTCGTTGACGTCGAATTCCCGCGGGGTTCGGTCCCCGAGCTGTTCAACGCATTGCACGCCGAGGTCACGTTCGAGGAGCTCAAGAAAACCCTCACGTTGGAGGTGGCGAACCACCTCGGCGACAACTTGGTGCGCACGATCTCGATGCAGCCCACCGACGGCCTGGTGCGCGGCGTCGAGGTGACCGACACCGGCAACTCGATCACGGTGCCGGTCGGTGAGGACGTCAAGGGCCACGTTTTCAACGCGCTGGGACACTGCCTGGACAAGCCGGGATACGGAGATGACTTCGAGCGCTGGTCGATTCACCGCAAGCCGCCCGCCTTCGAGGATCTCGAACCCCGCACCGAGATGCTCGAGACCGGCCTGAAGGTCGTCGATCTGCTTACGCCTTATGTGCGTGGTGGCAAGATCGCCCTGTTCGGCGGCGCCGGCGTCGGCAAGACGGTGCTGATCCAGGAGATGATCAACCGCATCGCTCGTAACTTCTCCGGTACTTCGGTGTTCGCGGGCGTGGGGGAGCGCACCCGTGAGGGCAACGACCTCTGGGTCGAGCTCAAGGAAGCCGACGTGCTCAAGGACACCGCATTGGTCTTCGGTCAGATGGACGAGCCGCCCGGTACTCGTATGCGAGTGGCACTGTCCGCGCTGACGATGGCGGAATGGTTCCGCGACGAGGCGGGCAAGGACGTGCTGCTGTTCATCGACAACATCTTCCGGTTCACCCAGGCCGGTTCCGAGGTGTCGACGCTGCTCGGCCGGATGCCGTCGGCGGTGGGCTACCAGCCCACGCTGGCCGACGAGATGGGCGAGTTGCAGGAGCGCATCACCTCGACGCGAGGCAAGTCGATTACCTCGATGCAGGCGGTGTACGTGCCGGCCGACGACTACACCGACCCCGCGCCGGCGACGACGTTCGCCCACCTGGACGCCACTACCGAGTTGTCTCGTAACGTGTTCTCCAAGGGCATCTTCCCCGCGGTGGACCCGCTGGCGTCGAGCTCCACGATTCTGGACCCCAGCGTCGTCGGTGAGGAACACTACCGCGTCGCACAGGAAGTCATTCGAATCCTGCAGCGGTACAAGGACCTTCAGGACATCATCGCGATTCTGGGTATCGACGAGCTGTCCGAAGAGGACAAGCAGCTGGTCAACCGCGCGCGGCGTATCGAGCGGTTCCTCTCGCAGAACATGATGGCTGCCGAACAGTTCACCGGCCAGCCGGGTTCGACGGTCCCGGTGAAGGAGACCATCGAGGCGTTTGACCGCCTGAGCAAGGGCGATTTCGACCACGTGCCCGAGCAGGCCTTCTTCCTCATCGGTGGCCTCGACGACCTGGCCAAGAAGGCCGAGACTCTTGGTGCCAAGCTCTAACTGCTGGCCGAGTCGAAAGGTGGTGTGACATGGCTGAATTGAATGTCGAGATCGTTGCGGTTGACCGGAAGATCTGGTCGGGTGAGGCAACCTTCCTGTTTACCCGCACCACCTCGGGCGAGATCGGCATCCTGCCCCGCCACATCCCGCTGGTGGCCCAGTTGGTCGATGACGCCATGGTGCGCGTCGAGCGGGAAGGCGAAGACGATCTGCGGATCGCGGTCGATGGCGGGTTTTTGTCGGTGACGGAGGAGACGGTGACCGTTCTCGCCGAATCCGCCGAGTTCGAGTCGGAGATCGACGAGAGCGCGGCCAAGGAGGATTCGGAGTCCGACGATCCGCGCATCGCCGCCAGGGGACGTGCGAGATTGCGCGCCGTCGGCGCGATTGACTAACCGCCGATGAGCGCGCCCCTGATTGGCATGGCCGTGCTCGTCGTCGTGTTGGGGCTTGCGGTCCTCGCCCTGAGCTATCGGCTGTTGAAGCTGAGGCAGGGTGGCACCGCGGGGATCATGCGGGATATCCCCGCGGTCGGTGGTCACGGCTGGCGGCACGGCGTGATCCGATACCGCGGTGGCGAGGCCGCCTTCTACCGGCTGTCCAGCCTGCGTCTGTGGCCGGATCGCCGGCTCAGCCGCCGCGGCGTGGAGATCGTCGCCCGGCGGGCGCCGCGCGGGGACGAGTTCGACATCATGACCGACGAGATCATGGTGCTGGAACTGCGCGACACCACACAGGAGCGCAGGCAGGGGTACGAGCTCGCGCTCGATCAGGGCGCGTTGACCGCGTTCTTGTCCTGGCTGGAGTCACGTCCGTCACCGCGCGCACGCCGTCGCAGCGTGTAGCTTCGAAAGCTAAGTGGCAGCAGGAGTTTCGATATCCGTCACTAGTCCGCGCCGGATGCGCCGCCGCCCGGCTTCCACAGCACATCCCCATCGGGGTTGGCTGCCCGCGACAGGATGAAGAGTAGATCCGACAAGCGATTCAGATACTTCGCCGGCAGCACGCTGACTCCGTCCGGCGCGGATTCGACCGCGCCCCACGCCGCTCGCTCGGCTCGACGCACCACGGTGCGAGCGACGTGCAACAGTGCTGACAACGGCGAACCACCCGGTAGCACAAAGGAATTCAGCGCCGGCAAGGGCTCGTTGTATTTGTCGCACCACCCTTCGAGGCGATCGATGTAGGACTGGGCGACACGTAGCGGCGGGTATTTCGGGTTTTCCACCACCGGGGTCGACAGATCCGCGCCGGCGTCGAACAGGTCGTTTTGGATCTGCCGCAGCATGTCGGCGATTTCCTGATCGGGGTGACCCAGAGCGATGGCGACGCCGATCGCGGAGTTGGCCTCGTCGCAATCCGCGTAGGCGACCAGGCGGGGATCGTTCTTCGAGACCCGCGAGAAGTCGCTCAATCCGGTGGTTCCGTCGTCGCCGGTCCGGGTATAGATGCGGGTCAGGTGTACTGCCATGAACAAACCGTACCCGGCTAACTGACTCGGCTGACTGACAAGGCGATACCGCATCACTAGACTGACGCGGGTGTCTGAGCGATTCGTGGTGACCGGCGGTAACCGCTTGTCAGGCGAAGTCGCAGTGGGGGGCGCCAAGAACAGCGTGCTCAAGCTGATGGCCGCGACCTTGTTGGCCGAAGGCACCAGCACCATCACCAACTGTCCCGACATCCTCGATGTGCCGTTGATGGCCGAGGTCCTGCGCGGCTTGGGCGCCACCGTCGAACTCGACGGCGACGTCGCCCGCATCACCTCACCCGACGAGCCCAAGTACGACGCCGACTTCGCGGCAGTGCGGCAGTTCCGGGCCTCGGTCTGTGTGCTGGGGCCGCTGGTCGGCCGATGCAAGCGGGCCAAGGTTGCGCTCCCGGGCGGTGATGCCATCGGATCGCGTCCGCTCGACATGCATCAGGCCGGCCTGCGCCAACTCGGCGCAACGTGCAACATCGAGCACGGCTGCGTCGTCGCTCACGCGGATACGTTGCGCGGCGCGGAGATTCAACTGGAATTCCCCTCGGTAGGAGCCACCGAGAACATCCTGATGGCCGCGGTCCTAGCCGAGGGCGTCACCACAATCCACAACGCGGCGCGCGAACCCGACGTGGTCGATCTGTGCACGATGCTCAACCAAATGGGCGCCCAGGTCGAAGGCGCGGGCTCGCCGACGATGACCATCACTGGTGTCCCACGGTTGTATCCCACTGAGCACCGCGTGATCGGGGACCGCATTGTGGCCGCGACCTGGGGCATTGCGGCCGCCATTACCCGCGGGGACATCTCGATCACCGGTGTCGACCCGGCACATCTTCAAGTGGTGCTGCACAAACTGCACGACGCTGGTGCCACCGTCACCCAGACGGATAACAGCTTTCGGGTGACCCAATACGAGCGCCCGAAGGCCATGAACGTTGCAACGTTGCCGTTTCCGGGTTTTCCGACGGACCTGCAGCCGATGGCGATAGCGCTGGCGTCGATCTCCGACGGCACCTCGATGATCACGGAGAACGTGTTCGAGGCGCGCTTCCGGTTCGTCGAAGAGATGATCCGACTCGGCGCCGATGCCCGTACCGACGGACATCACGCCGTGGTGCGAGGTCTGCCACAACTGTCCAGCGCCCCGGTCTGGTGTTCGGACATCCGGGCCGGCGCCGGCCTGGTGCTCGCCGGGTTGGTCGCCGACGGTGACACCGAGGTCCACGACGTGTTTCACATCGATCGCGGCTACCCATTGTTCGTGGAAAACCTGGCGATTTTGGGTGCGGAGATCGAGCGGGTACAGTAACCAAAGTCAGTGCCTCACAAGCGCGGTCACCACTCAAAGGAGACCGAGACCGGGGCCTTGACTCCCTCGCCGGAACGGTACTAACCTGGCACGGCTGCCCCTGCGGCGATCATCACGATCGCAAAGAAATTGGGGGTTGACGCCTCAGCCGGGTTCGTATTAAGCTGGCAGGGTTGCCCCGAAGCGGGCGAAACAAGCAAGAGTGTTGTTTGAGAACTCAATAGTGTGTTTGGTGTTTTTGTTTGTTGTTGTTTTTTTTTGACTACATTCAAGCACCCCCGTGTGAGGGTGTAGTCGCAATTTATTTTGATGCCAGTTTTTGGTGTCTTTTTGTTAGGTCAGATTTTCTCTGATTGTAAATTCACCTCGTTTATCGAGGAGTTTTTGTTTGGAGAGTTTGATCCTGGCTCAGGACGAACGCTGGCGGCGTGCTTAACACATGCAAGTCGAACGGAAAGGCCTCTTCGGAGGTACTCGAGTGGCGAACGGGTGAGTAACACGTGGGTAATCTGCCCTGCACTTCGGGATAAGCCTGGGAAACTGGGTCTAATACCGAATATGACCACGAGACGCATGTCTTGTGGTGGAAAGCTTTTGCGGTGTGGGATGGGCCCGCGGCCTATCAGCTTGTTGGTGGGGTGATGGCCTACCAAGGCGACGACGGGTAGCCGGCCTGAGAGGGTGTCCGGCCACACTGGGACTGAGATACGGCCCAGACTCCTACGGGAGGCAGCAGTGGGGAATATTGCACAATGGGCGCAAGCCTGATGCAGCGACGCCGCGTGGGGGATGACGGCCTTCGGGTTGTAAACCTCTTTCAGCAGGGACGAAGCGCAAGTGACGGTACCTGCAGAAGAAGCACCGGCCAACTACGTGCCAGCAGCCGCGGTAATACGTAGGGTGCGAGCGTTGTCCGGAATTACTGGGCGTAAAGAGCTCGTAGGTGGTTTGTCGCGTTGTTCGTGAAAACCGGGGGCTTAACCCTCGGCGTGCGGGCGATACGGGCAGACTGGAGTACTGCAGGGGAGACTGGAATTCCTGGTGTAGCGGTGGAATGCGCAGATATCAGGAGGAACACCGGTGGCGAAGGCGGGTCTCTGGGCAGTAACTGACGCTGAGGAGCGAAAGCGTGGGGAGCGAACAGGATTAGATACCCTGGTAGTCCACGCCGTAAACGGTGGGTACTAGGTGTGGGTTTCCTTCCTTGGAATCCGTGCCGTAGCTAACGCATTAAGTACCCCGCCTGGGGAGTACGGCCGCAAGGCTAAAACTCAAAGGAATTGACGGGGGCCCGCACAAGCGGCGGAGCATGTGGATTAATTCGATGCAACGCGAAGAACCTTACCTGGGTTTGACATGCACAGGACGCGTCTAGAGATAGGCGTTCCCTTGTGGCCTGTGTGCAGGTGGTGCATGGCTGTCGTCAGCTCGTGTCGTGAGATGTTGGGTTAAGTCCCGCAACGAGCGCAACCCTTATCTTATGTTGCCAGCGGGTAATGCCGGGGACTCGTGAGAGACTGCCGGGGTCAACTCGGAGGAAGGTGGGGATGACGTCAAGTCATCATGCCCCTTATGTCCAGGGCTTCACACATGCTACAATGGCCGGTACAAAGGGCTGCGATGCCGCAAGGTTAAGCGAATCCTTTTAAAGCCGGTCTCAGTTCGGATCGGGGTCTGCAACTCGACCCCGTGAAGTCGGAGTCGCTAGTAATCGCAGATCAGCAACGCTGCGGTGAATACGTTCCCGGGCCTTGTACACACCGCCCGTCACGTCATGAAAGTCGGTAACACCCGAAGCCAGTGGCCTAACCCTTTGGGAGGGAGCTGTCGAAGGTGGGATCGGCGATTGGGACGAAGTCGTAACAAGGTAGCCGTACCGGAAGGTGCGGCTGGATCACCTCCTTTCTAAGGAGCACCACGAGAAACACTCCAATTGGTGGAGTGATAGCCGTGAGGGGTTCTCGTCTGTAGTGGACGAGGGCCGGGTGCACAACAGCAGATGAATCGCCAGACACACTAT
Source organism: Mycobacterium sp. Dal123C01 (assembly GCF_052566995.1). Taxonomy (NCBI): domain Bacteria; kingdom Bacillati; phylum Actinomycetota; class Actinomycetes; order Mycobacteriales; family Mycobacteriaceae; genus Mycobacterium; species Mycobacterium sp. Dal123C01. Next base: position 2,820,738 of record NZ_CP199580.1, read on the forward strand.
TGGGCCTGAGGCAACAGTCGGGTTTGTCCGAGTGCTGTCCCTCCATCTTGGTGGTGGGGTGTGGTGTTTGAGCATTGAATAGTGGTTGCGAGCATCTAAATGAACGCGTTGCCGGCAACGGTGCGTGTTCGTTTTGTGTAATTTTTTTCTTTTGGTTTTTGTGTTTGTAAGTGTTTAAGGGCACATGGTGGATGCCTTGGCATCGAGAGCCGATGAAGGACGTGGGAGGCTGCGATATGCCTCGGGGAGCTGTCAACCAAGCGTTGATCCGAGGATTTCCGAATGGGGAAACCCAGCACGAGTTATGTCGTGTTACCCGTACCTGAATATATAGGGTACGGGAGGGAACGCGGGGAAGTGAAACATCTCAGTACCCGTAGGAAGAGAAAACAAAAGTGATTCCGCAAGTAGTGGCGAGCGAACGTGGAACATGGCTAAACCGCACGCATGTGATACCGGGTAGGGGTTGTGTGTGCGGGGTTGTGGGAATGATATGTCTTGGCCCTACCTGGCTGAGGGGCAGTCAAAAAGTGTCGTGATTAGCGGAAGTGGCCTGGGATGGTCTGCCGTAGACGGTGAGAGCCCGGTACGCGAAAATCTGACGCCTGCCTTGTATCAACTCCCGAGTAGCAGCGGGCTCGTGGAATCTGCTGTGAATCTGCCGGGACCACCCGGTAAGCCTAAATACTTCTCGATGACCGATAGCGGATTAGTACCGTGAGGGAATGGTGAAAAGTACCCCGGGAGGGGAGTGAAATAGTACCTGAAACCGTGTGCCTACAATCCGTCAGAGCCTCCTTGTGGGGTGATGGCGTGCCTTTTGAAGAATGAGCCTGCGAGTCAGGGGCATGTCGCAAGGTTAACCCGTGTGGGGTAGCCGCAGCGAAAGCGAGTCTGAATAGGGCGCTTGAGTGGCATGTTCTGGACCCGAAGCGGAGTGATCTACCCATGGCCAGGGTGAAGCGCGGGTAAGACCGCGTGGAGGCCCGAACCCACTTAGGTTGAAGACTGAGGGGATGAGTTGTGGGTAGGGGTGAAAGGCCAATCAAACTCCGTGATAGCTGGTTCTCCCCGAAATGCATTTAGGTGCAGCGTTACGTGTTTCACCACGGAGGTAGAGCTACTGGATGGCCAATGGGCCCTAAAAGGTTACTGACGTCAGCCAAACTCCGAATGCCGTGGTGTATAGCGTGGCAGTGAGACGGCGGGGGATAAGCTCCGTACGTCGAGAGGGAAACAGCCCAGATCGCCGGCTAAGGCCCCTAAGCGTGTGCTAAGTGGAAAAGGATGTGCAGTCGCAAAGACAACCAGGAGGTTGGCTTAGAAGCAGCCACCCTTGAAAGAGTGCGTAATAGCTCACTGGTCAAGTGATTGTGCGCCGATAATGTAGCGGGGCTCAAGCACACCGCCGAAGCCGCGGCAACCGTAAGGTTGGGTAGGGGAGCGTTCCTCATTCAGCGAAGCCATTGGGTGACCGGTGGTGGAGGATGGGGAAGTGAGAATGCAGGCATGAGTAGCGATTAGGCAAGTGAGAACCTTGCCCGCCGAAAGACCAAGGGTTCCTGGGCCAGGCCAGTCCGCCCAGGGTGAGTCGGGACCTAAGGCGAGGCCGACAGGCGTAGTCGATGGACAACGGGTTGATATTCCCGTACCCGTGTATGAGCGTCCCTGATGAATCCATTCTGCTAACCACCCAAATGGTGGTCTATCAATCCCTTCGGGGTGCGAGGACTATCGGCTGCGTGGGACCCGGATGGGTAGTAGTCAAGCGATGGGGTGACGCAGGAAGGTAGCCGTACCAGTCAGTGGTAATACTGGGGCAAGCCTGTAGGGAGAGCGATAGGCAAATCCGTCGCTCATATTCCTGAGAGGTGATGCATAGCCGATTGAGGCGAATTCGGTGATCCTCAGCTGCCAAGAAAAGCCTCTAGCGAGCGCATACATGGCCCGTACCCCAAACCAACACAGGTGGTCAGGTAGAGAATACCAAGGCGTACGAGATAACTATGGTTAAGGAACTCGGCAAAATGCCCCCGTAACTTCGGGAGAAGGGGGGCCGGCATACCGTGAACAGCCTTGCGCTGGGAGCGGGAACCGGCCGCAGAAACCAGTGGGAAGCGACTGTTTACTAAAAACACAGGTCCGTGCGAAGTCGCAAGACGATGTATACGGACTGACGCCTGCCCGGTGCTGGAAGGTTAAGAGGACCCGTTAACTCGTAAGGGTGAAGCGGAGAATTTAAGCCCCAGTAAACGGCGGTGGTAACTATAACCATCCTAAGGTAGCGAAATTCCTTGTCGGGTAAGTTCCGACCTGCACGAATGGCGTAACGACTTCCCAACTGTCTCAACCATAGACTCGGCGAAATTGCACTACGAGTAAAGATGCTCGTTACGCGCGGCAGGACGAAAAGACCCCGGGACCTTCACTACAACTTGGTATTGGTGTTCGGTACTGTTTGTGTAGGATAGGTGGGAGACTTTGAAGCGCTCACGCCAGTGAGTGTGGAGTCGTTGTTGAAATACCACTCTGACCGTATTGGATACCTAACTTCGAACCCTTATCGGGTTCAGGGACAGTGCCTGGCGGGTAGTTTAACTGGGGCGGTTGCCTCCTAAAATGTAACGGAGGCGCCCAAAGGTTCCCTCAACCTGGACGGCAATCAGGTGTTGAGTGTAAGTGCACAAGGGAGCTTGACTGCGAGACCTACAAGTCAAGCAGGGACGAAAGTCGGGACTAGTGATCCGGCACCTCTGAGTGGAAGGGGTGTCGCTCAACGGATAAAAGGTACCCCGGGGATAACAGGCTGATCTTCCCCAAGAGTCCATATCGACGGGATGGTTTGGCACCTCGATGTCGGCTCGTCGCATCCTGGGGCTGGAGCAGGTCCCAAGGGTTGGGCTGTTCGCCCATTAAAGCGGCACGCGAGCTGGGTTTAGAACGTCGTGAGACAGTTCGGTCTCTATCCGCCGCGCGCGTCAGAAACTTGAGGAAACCTGTCCCTAGTACGAGAGGACCGGGACGGACGAACCTCTAGTGCACCAGTTGTCCCACCAGGGGCATCGCTGGATAGCTACGTTCGGAAAGGATAACCGCTGAAAGCATCTAAGCGGGAAACCTTCTCCAAGATCAGGTTTCTCACCCTTTTAGAGGGATAAGGCCCCCCGCAGACTACGGGATTGATAGGTCAGACCTAGAAGCTCAGCAATGAGTGTAGGGAACTGGCACTAACCGGCCGAAAACTTACCAACACAACTCGCAACCACTATTCATTTCGCGGCATATTTGTCGCGCCAAATGCCACACCCCCCATCAATACACTTGAATGAAAAATAAATAGAGTTACGGCGGCCACAGCGACAGGGAAACGCCCGGTCCCATTCCGAACCCGGAAGCTAAGCCTGTCAGCGCCAATGATACTGCCCGATCGGGTGGAAAAGTAGGACACCGCCGAACATACACAAAAATGCCCCCTGCAAAGGGGGCATTTTTGCATTCCCGATTTAATCGAATAACGTCAAATTCGCGCATTGGTTTTCCAATTCCAGCAGCGTTCGCTTTCGGTCCAGTCCGCCGCCGAAGCCGGTGAGGCTCCCGTTGGCGCCGATGACGCGATGGCAGGGAACAACGATGGCAATCGGGTTGTGGCCGTTGGCCAATCCGACTGCCCGTGCGGCGCCGGGGGCGCCGATCTGTTGGGCGATTTCTCCATACGACCGGGTTTCACCAAACGGAATTGTCAGCAGCGCCTTCCACACTCGCCGCTGGAATTCAGTGCCCTGCAGCTCGAGTTCGACATCGAAGTCGGTGAGCTCGCCGGCGAAATACGCCTCGAGCTGGGCCACCGCGGCACCGAATGCGCCCGGATCGGGCGACCAGTCGGCGCGGCTCGGTTCATAGGTCTGATCGACCATCCGCAGGTTGGTCAAAACCGGGCCGCGGCCGGCCAGGGTCAGCAGCCCGATCGGGCTGTCGATGGTGCGGTACTGGATCATGCAACCTCCTGAGGCGGCCAATGGTTTACCGGGTGCTCGAGAGTGGTCCACAAATGTTGAGTGGCGTAGGAGCGCCAGGGCCGCCACTGCGCGCTGTGCTCAATAAGTTTTCGTTGATTCGTCGGCAAGCCCAGCTGCTTGGCGGCGAGTTGCAGCCCAAGGTCGCTGGCGGGAAAGGCGTCCGGATCGCCAAGGCCCCGCATCGCGATCACCTCGGCGGTCCAGGGGCCGACTCCCGGCAGGGCCAGCAATTGTGTTCGTGCGCTGTCCCAGTCGCTTCCGGCGTCCAGGACCACGGTTGCATCGAGGAGGCCGGCGATGAGGGCACTCAGCGTCCGTTGCCGGGCCTTGGGCACCGCCAGGTGGACGGGATCGATCTCGGCGAGCTGTTCGACTGACGGGAAGGTATGCGTCAGTGCGCCTTCGGAGTCGTGGACCGGTTGCCCGTAGGCAGTGACCAATCGGGCCGCGTGGGTTCGTGCGGCCTTGGTCGATACCTGTTGACCCAGTACCGCGCGCACCGCGAGTTCGGCCTCGTCGACCGCGCGGGGAATGCGTTGTCCCGGCGCCTTGGCCACGACCGGGGCAAACAGCGGATCGCGGCTGAGGCTGTCCACCACCGCTTCCGGGTCGGCATCGAGGTCGAGGAGTCGCCGGCAGCGGGCGATCGCGGTGGTGAGGTCGCGGAAGTCGTCGAGCACGAGCAGGCAGCGGACGTGATCGACGGCCGGTGTCAGCGTGACCACGGCGTTGCCGGCCGGAAGCCGCAGACTTCGTCGATACGCGCCGTCGCGTACTTCCTCGCAACCGGGAACGGCGCCGGCCGCCAGGTGGCCGAAGACGCCCTCATAGGCGAACGGGGTGCGCATCGGCAGCCGAAGGCACACTGTCCCAGGCGAAGTCGCGTCGGAGCCGAATCGGGCCGCCGCGCGCTTGCGCAAGGCGGTCGGCGTGCTTTCGAACACCAGGCGCACGGTGTCGTTGAACTGGCGGATGCTGGAAAAGCCCGCGGCGAACGCGACGTCGCCGAACGGCAGGTCTGTCGTCTCGATCAACAGCCGGGCGGTCTGGCCTCGTTGCGCGCGAGCCAGCGCGAGCGGGCCGGCACCGACCTCGGCCTGCAAGACTCGTTCCAGCTGCCGGGTGGTGTAACCGAGGTGGGCGGCAAGTCCGCCGACGCCGTCACGGTCCACCGTGCCGTCGGCGATGAGCCGCATGGCCCGTGCAACGACGTCGCCGCGCACGTTCCACTCGGGCGAACCCGGAGAAGCGTCGGGACGGCATCGCTTGCACGCCCGGAAACCCGCCCGTTGCGCGGCCGCCGCCGTCGGTAGGAACAGCACGTTACGGGCGAACGGCGGGTGCACGGGGCAGCTGGGCCGGCAGTAGATCCCGGTCGTGCGCACCGCGGTGACGAACCAGCCGTCGAACCGGGCGTCCTTGGATTGGACCGCCCGGTAGCAGCGTTCGAAATCGTCGTGCACCATTCCACAGTTACACCTGCACGCCGACAAAACTGGCGGAAAAGCGACATGATGGTGGGGCGGTTGGTGAGCGTCCACGACGCCTGAACCGCCCGCCTATCGCCCCGAAGGAGTCCGCATGACCGAGCCGAACCCCATCGCCGTCGAGAACTTCTCCCACGTCTGTATCGGTGTCTCCGATATGGAGAAGTCGTTGGCTTTCTATACCGCGGTCCTGGGCATCGACGTCGTCTTCGATATCGAGCTCGACGGTGGCGGACTCGATGCCGTCACCGGCGGCGTCGCACAACAAGGGCGCATGGTCGGCGGGCTGATCGGGGGAGCGATGATCGAACTGCTCTTTCTCGGCGATGTTCCCGCCAGCCCTGCCGGGCCGCACCGTGGCTACACCAATATTTCGTTTCGCGTCGCTGACCTGGACGAGAGCTACGAAACTCTTCGGCGTGAGCATCCCGAGGTGCGGACCGATCCGGCCGTCGACATTGGTGGTGTGCGAATGTTCTTCGTCTATGACCCCGATGACACGCCCATCGAAATTCTTGAGCTTCCGGGTGGCGCGCGTACCACTGTGGGGCTTTGGCGACCTGCCGGCTAAGCCGTCGCGGCGGAAGCGATGAAGTCCCGGGCAGCGCGGGACAACGGTCGAGCCGAATCCCAGATCATCCCGATGTCGCGGTAGGCGTCGGCGTCGGCCAGGCGCAGCACGCTGACACCGGGCGCATGCTCGCTGCCGTCGATCGGCGTCAGGCTGATGCCCAACCCCGCGGCGACCAGCCCGGCGGTGGTGATCAGGTTCGCCGATTCCAGGACGATGCGTGGCTGGAATTGCGCTGCGGCACAAAGCTCATCGAGCAGTCGTCGCATGCCGAATCCCGGATGCATGGCAACGAAGGGCTCGTCGGCGAGGTCAGTCATGGATACTGCGGCCACACCCATCAGCCGGTGATCGCGGGGGACGGCGACACCGAGGCGCTGACGAAACAAACTGCGCCAGGCCAGGGTCGGCTCTTGCGGCCGTGGTGACACCACTCCGACGTCGACGAAGCCGGCCAGCACGCGATCGCTGATCGATTCAGCAGCACCCTCCTCGAGCGTGAACGTCACCCTCGGCGACACCGCTGTGAACCCCGCGATCAACCGGGGCACAACGATTGATCCAAACGAACCCAGGAAACCCAGTCGGATCTCACCGGCCGCGGGATTGCTCAGGTCCTCGATTTCGCGTCGGGCCGAATCGAGCTCCGACTGCGCCCGGCGCGCGTGCTCGTAGAAGATCCGGCCGTAGGTGCTCAGCGAGACTCGGCGGCCGTGGCGATCGAACAATGCCACCCCCAGCCGGCGTTCCAGGCGTGCCAGCATTCGGGTCAGAGTCGGCTGCGCGATGTGAAGTTGTTGGGCTGCCGCCGTAACGTGCTGAAGTTCTGCGAGTGTGAGGAACCACTCGTAATCGCCATCGGCCATGACCGCCACCTTTGCTTATGTCGTAACAGCATCATAATTGGGGCAATAATTCATTTCCGATTCTGTGCGGTGGCGCGGAGCATCGTTGGTATGCCCCTGGTCGCCGCCGCTCCCACCGCGCATCAAGCCGGCAGCAGCGGATACCGCCGAGTGACCGCGGCGCTGTGCGGCGCCGGCATGGCCAGTTTTGCCGCGATGTACTGCACCCAGGCGCTTCTTCCCGCCTTCTCGGCGTACTACCGGATCGCGCCGGCCACCTCGGCGCTGACCGTCTCGCTCACCACGGGAATGCTGGCGCTGTCCATCGTCCCGGCAAGCGTGCTCTCCGAGCGCTACGGGCGCATCACCGTGATGCTGATCTCGGGGATTGCGTCCGGTGTGATCGGGTTGCTCGTGCCGTTCAGCCCCACACTCGGCGTTCTGCTCATCGGACGGGCGCTGCAGGGTGTCGCCCTGGCCGGGATACCCGCGGTCGCGATGGCGTTTCTGGCCGAGGAGGTGCACACCTCTTCACTGGGATCGGCGATGGGACGCTATATCGCCGGGACGACGATAGGGGGCTGCGCCGGGCGGATCATCCCGTCGCTGGTCCTCGGGGTCAGCAACTGGCGGATCGCGCTGTTGGTGTGCTCGCTGATGACGTGGGCCGCCACCGTGGTATTCGCCCTTCTCGTGCCGCGGTCCCAGTTCTTCGCCCCGAAGCCGGTGAGCATGCGGGTCACCACGCATAGCCTCCTTTCGCATCTGCGAAATCCGGTGTTGCTGAAGCTTTTTGCCTTGGCATTCACGCTGATGGGCGGATTCGTCACCGTGTACAACTACCTCGGCTACCGACTGGCCGCCGCGCCGTTCGAGTTGGAGCCGTCAGTGGTGGGTCTGTTGTTCCTGCTGTACCTGGTGGGCACCTGGACATCGGTCGTGGCGGGACGGCTCGCCGACCGCAGGGGACGCGCGCTGGTGCTGGGCGGTGCCTTGCCACTTGCGGTGGCAGGCCTGCTGATGACACTGCCGGATGCATTGCCCGTGATCGTCGTCGGGACAGGGGTTTTCACCGGCGGATTCTTCGCCGCGCACACCGTGGCCAGCGGATGGGTCGGCGCCGTGGCACGCCGGGATCGCGCCGAGGCGTCGGCGCTGTACCTGTTCACCTACTACCTCGGCGGATCGGTGGCCGGCGTGTTCGGCGGGTTCGTCTATAGCGTGGGCGGCTGGTCGGCCACGGTGGGATTCGTGGGAACGCTGTTGGTGGTCGCCCTACTGCTCGTGACATCGTTGGTGAGAGAACGTGCGTCGGAACACGAGCCGTCGTCGGTCGACAGGTTTGTGTGGATTGCAAAGTCGGCGAAGTCGAAGCCGGGTGCCACCACGCAGCTGACCAGGGCGGGTTCGTCGTCGCGAGGTCGGGCGCGTTGCCAATAACCGGGCGGAACGACCAGTTGCGGGTGCTGCGCACCATTGACATCGGCGCCAATCACATACGTTGTCGTAGTGGACCGTTGGCGCCCCATCTCCAGCATTAGTGGACCGCCGCGATGGAAGAACCACAACTCGGCGCTGCGGACCGCGTGCCAGGCGGACTGTTGGCCCGGCATCAAAAGGAATAGAATCGCCGTGCCGACACTACGTGGGCCAGCGTACTCGGCGGGCAGTGCTGATTGGCCGATCGTCAGGTTGCTGCGCCATGTTTCTCGGAACCAGCCGCCCTCTGGGTGGGGGGACAGCTGCAACCGACGAGCCCAGTCGGGCAATTCAGTCACGACGATCGGCGTGCCGGGTCGGTAAGGGCGGCAACCTCCGGGCTTGTCACGTCTAAACGTTATGTGGGCCAACGCAAACCGCCTACCCACCCTGCGCAGCCTACTTGCCGATTCACGCATGGACGGCCCGAAGGCGGGTTGGCATCCGCGAATGTCCAGCCGTCTGGGTACCTTCCGACTGGTTCAGATGCCGGGCAGTCGCGAGGCGATCTTCACCAAGCCGATCACTGTGGCGGACAAGATCGTCGAGGCGGGACGCGACTAGATCAAGCTTCTGCTAGTCGTCGAAGATGGCGCGGCGGACGGTGCCCTGCGGAGCCGCCGGATCGACGAACCATTCGTGGCTCAACAGCAGCCCGAACACCTGAGGCGGCAATAGCATCAGCAGCCTGAACAAACGCGCGTTGAGCCCCCCGCCGATCTGCGAGCGATGGGCGGCGAACGCGTCTCGCTTCTGCCGGGCGAACCGCCGGACGTCGATCCGGTGGGTGATGGTTGCCCGTGGGGCGTATGCGGTGCGCACCGTGTCGGAATCGTAGGGTGCCGGAAGCCGCAGCCGGCGACAGAGATCGCTGACACGGCGCAACAATTCGCGTGGCATCGTCACTTCGAGCACCCGCGGGGTCGCGGCCAACTCGGCGGCACGCTTGCCGACATGATGAACCTGCACATGATCCCGGTGACCGTACCCGCCGTTGCGCTGATAGCTCAGTAGTAGCTGCGCGTCCTCGTCGCGAAGTATGTCGGCCAGCCGTTGGGCGGCCGTTTCGATGTCGGCTCGCGCGAACCTGACCCGGCCGGGTGGATCCGGGTAGAAGATGGGCCCGTAGCCGCTGTCGGCGTAGTCAAGGCACTCCACCCGGTGCACGCCGAGAATGCCTGCACTCGAAAGCAATTCATCCATCCGAATCTCGGGTTCATCGTCCATGCGTCCGTCGGTCGCGGTGACGAGGACTACCCGGTGCCCCGCTGCCACCGCACCGGCGAGCGTGCCGCCGGTGAGGATCACCTCGTCGTCGGGGTGGGCATGAAAGGCGACCAGGGTGGCCATGGAACCTACTAGGTGGCGACCCCGGCTACCCGCCGGACGCACTGGCGTCCGTGGGCGCGACAAGCCGGGGTGGGGTGGTTTGCCCGCGAAGTGTCACCGTATCACCTAAAGACCAACGGGCACCTTCACTTTCGCCGGCTAAAGCGTAACGAGGCCACGCCCACCGACAACATCAGCCTGCGACCCTCAAGTTTGTCGAACAGGTAGCTTGTCGCCTGCGAGCGTCAACGCAGCTGTGGCATGACCTCGCCGGCGAACAGCTCCAGGTGCGCCAGATCGGACAGATCGAGCAGCTGGGTGTACGCACGCTGCACGCCGATCTCCGCCCAGTGACCCAACTTGTCGACGATCTCGGCGGGCGTGCCGACCAACGGGCTGTTGGAGCGCAGTTCGTCCACGTCCCGGCCGATCACATTGGCGCGGCGGGCCACTTCGCCATCATCGCGGCCGGCGCAGATCACGAACGCGCTCGAGTAAACGATGGAGTCGGCCGGTCTGCCCGCCGTGGCAACCGCCTCGGCTACCCGCTCGCACTGGGCTTTGGCGACGTCGATCGGCACGAACGGGAGATTGAATTCGGCCGCATACGCGGCGGCCAGTGCCGGAGTGCGGTTGGCGCCGACGCCCCCGATCACGATCGGTGGATGCGGGCTTTGCACCGGTTTGGGAAGCGCCGGTGAGCCGGCGACTGTGTAGTGCTTGCCGGCGTAGTCGAATGTCTCACCCGGCTTTGTAGTCCACAACCCCGTGATGATGGCAAGCTGTTCACTAAGCCGGTCGAACCGCTCCCGCACCTGGGGGAACGGAATCCCGTATGCCTGGTGCTCTTTCTCGAACCAGCCGCTGCCGAGGCCCAATTCGACCCGCCCTCCGCTCATTTCGTCGACCTGTGCTACCGCGATAGCCAACGGACCCGGGTAGCGGAAGGTTGCGGAGGTCACCAGCGTGCCAAGGCGGATACTCGACGTTTCCCGGGCGATTGCGCCGAGCGTTACCCACGAATCGGTCGGCCCGGGCAGGCCGTCGCCGCTCATCGCCAGGTAATGGTCGGATCGAAAGAAAGCCACAAAGCCGAGCTGTTCGGCGGTTTGGGCAACGGCGAGCTGGTCGGCGTAGCTGGCGCCTTGTTGTGGCTCGACGAATACACGGAATTCCATGGGCACCTGTCTTTCTTATCTGTCGTAGCTGGCAAAAAACTGTGGCCCCGGGTGTCGGTCAAAGCGATTGACACGGTGAGGCAAAGGCGCGGTTCGGCGTGACGCGCCATTAGTGACCGGGCGCAGGGGCGCACGTGGGTGAGGCCAGCCGGGTGGGGTGCTCGTGCCCGCGCAGTGTCACGGTTTCGCCCAAAGACCAACGCGCACGCTCATTTTCGCTCGCGCCCTGCACGGTATCCGCGGTCGCCAACAATCTGCCCGGGTGCGACTTGGCGAGCTCGCACAGCCGGGCCGCCTCGTTGACGGGTTCACCGATCACGGTGTATTCGAACCGTTCTTTGGCGCCGACGTTGCCGGCGACGACCTGCCCGGCCGCCACACCGACGCCGGCCTCGAGCTCGGACATTTCGCCGGTCAGCCGTTCGCAGATGGCGCGCGCCGCGGCCAGCGCCTCGTCTTCGGGACAGTCGAGGCGATTCGGGGCGCCGAAGATGGCCAGCGATGCGTCGCCTTCGAACTTGTTGACCAGCCCGCGGTGACGGTCCACCTCTTCGACGACGATCGTGAAAAACCGGTTGAGGAACGCAACGACTTCGGCCGGAGGTCGGCTCGTTACCAATTGCGTGGAGCCGACGATGTCGATGAACACGACCGCGACATGGCGTTCTTCCCCGCCCAGTTTCGGGCGTTCACGTTCGGCGGCCAGGGCGACTTCACGCCCGACGTGCCGGCCGAACAGATCGCGCACCCGCTCGCGCTCACGCAGGCCGTCGACCATGGAGTTGAAACCACGCTGCAGCTCGCCGAGCTCGGTGCCGTCGAAGACCACCAGATTGCCCTGCAGATCGCCCTGCTCGACGCGCTTGAGTGCCGCACGGACCACCCGAACGGGTGTCGCCGTCAGCCAGGACAGGATCCACATCAAAACGAAGCCGAAGATCAGCGCCGCGCTCGACACGATCAGCACCGCCACACTCAGTTGGGTCTCGCTCAGATTTCCCAGCGCCAGGGCGAAGAATGCGATCAGTGCGATGCCGAGCACCGGGACACCGGAGCCAAGGAACCAGACCGTCAGGGTTCGGCCCATGATGCCCGGCGCCAGCCGCTGGGGGGCCCGTCCGGCCTCGAGGGCCTGGGCGGCCACCGGTCGCAACCCGAACTCGGTGAACAGGTAGCACGCGGTGGCCACCAGAACCCCGCAGATGCTCACCGAGAAACCCACGATCGGGATGAACAGCTTGTTGACCAGCCCGTAGAGCGTGGTCAACAATGCCGTCCCGATTCCCCACAGGATCAGCACCCCGATCGCCAGCCAGAACGGGACCAGGAAGGTGTTGCGTTCGTCGTCGAGCGTGGGCTTGCGCGATTCGATCGCCCACCGCAGGGCGGTCATTGTCCGGTGGGTAATCCAGTAGGTCCCGAGAGCCAGCGCGACGGCGATGTATCCGGGAGCGACGGCGAAGGTGATCCACCGCGGCGCGTCGGTGAAAATGCTGGGCGACGGTAACGCGACGGCCAGCAGCAGCACGGCCACGCCGAGCCCGATCAGATTCGTGCCGAGGATGAAGACGGTCAGGATGATCTGGATGCGTACCCGGCGTCGGGCCTGGCTCTCGGACAGCCGGCCAAGCAGCAGGGATCCATAGGCCGGCGTCTCGTCCAACCGGCCGCTCTGACGAGTCACCGCCTCAAGCACCCGGCCCAACCGTTGCGCCAAGGTCTTGTTGGCCGACGTCCTCTTTTTGGCCGACATGGTGGCGTCAGCCTAATTTGTCGGTCACGCTCTAAGGTGAGTCGGGTGCGTCTAGTGATCGCCCAGTGCACCGTGGATTACATCGGCCGGCTCACCGCGCATTTGCCCTCGGCGCGCAGATTGCTCCTGTTCAAAGCCGACGGATCGGTCAGTGTGCACGCCGACGACCGCGCCTACAAGCCGTTGAACTGGATGAGTCCGCCCTGCTGGTTGACCGAAGAGCTCAGCGGCGAAACGCCGGTGTGGGTGGTCGAGAACAAAGCGGGCGAGCAGCTGCGCATCAGCGTCGAGGAGATCGAACACGACTCCAGTCACGATCTGGGCATCGACCCCGGGTTGGTCAAGGACGGGGTCGAGGCGCACCTTCAGGCATTGCTCGCTGAACACGTTCAGTTGCTGGGCGAGGGTTTCACGTTGGTCCGCCGCGAGTACATGACCGCGATCGGCCCCGTCGATCTGCTGTGCCGGGATGAACTCGGCGGCTCGGTCGCGGTGGAAATCAAGCGGCGTGGCGAGATCGACGGCGTGGAGCAACTCACCCGCTACCTCGAACTGCTGAATCGCGACAGCGTGCTCGCCCCAGTCAAGGGAGTATTCGCGGCGCAGCAGATTAAACCTCAGGCACGCACTTTAGCCACCGACCGTGGCATTCGTTGCCTCACACTGGATTACGACAGGATGCGAGGAATGGACAGCGACGAGTACCGGCTGTTCTGACTTGCCCGATTAGACTTGCTGGCATGGCTCGGCGCCGCACACCGCCCCGCCGGCAACAGCTACCCCCGCTGCCGGCGGTCTTGAATCGGGTAGAAACCGGGCCCGACGGCCACGAGTACGAAGTGCGCCCGGTCGCGGCAGCGCGCGCCGCCAAGACCTACCGCTGCCCCGGCTGCGATCACGAAATCCGTTCCGGCACTGCGCATCTAGTGGTATGGCCGGCGGACTCAGCCGGCGGCGCGCTGCAAACAAGAGAAGAGGACCGTCGGCATTGGCACACCCCATGCTGGACCAATCGGGCGAACCGCAGCCCGACCCGAAGGTGGTCGTGAACTTAGTGCGCGGCTAGGAAGCCTGCTCGACCAACTCGATCAGTACGCCGCCGGCATCCTTGGGGTGGATGAAGTTGATCCGCGAGTTCGCTGTGCCGCGGCGCGGCGCCTCGTAGACCAGCCGCACGCCCTGCTCGAGCAGCCGCTCGCAGAGGGCGTCGAGGTCGCTGACCCGGACGGCCATCTGCTGGATGCCCGGTCCGCGCTTGTCCAGGAACTTCGCGATCGTCGAGGAGTCGTCGATCGGCGCCATCAACTGGATCTGCGCGGTGCCGGCCAGACCACCGGGCACGGCGATCATCGCTTCGCGGATTCCCTGGTCCTCGTTGACTTCCTCATGCACCAGGATCATGCCGAGGGTGTCGTGGTACCAGGCGATGGCTGCGTCGAGGTCGGCGACTGCGATGCCGACGTGATCGATCGCCGTCACCAACGAGGTGGCCAGGATCTGACGGGCGTCAACTTGATCGGTCGTCATCACATAAAGGTAACCTGACGGCAAAGATTGCGCTTCTCGGGGAGGCCAAATCGGCCGCCCGCGAATGGCTAGGAGGTTGTCATGACGACGTCGGTGATCGTTGCTGGGGCGCGGACCCCGATCGGCAAGCTGATGGGTTCGCTGAAGGATTTTTCGGCCAGCGATCTGGGTGCCATCGCGATCGCCGGGGCGCTGGAGAAGGCCTTCCCAAATAGCGATGTGGCGGCCGATCTGGTCGAATACGTGATCATGGGCCAGGTGCTGACCGCCGGGGCCGGCCAGATGCCCGCCCGCCAGGCAGCGGTAGCGGCCGGCATCGGATGGGACGTTCCGGCGCTGACCATCAACAAGATGTGCCTGTCCGGTATTGACGCCATCGCGCTCGCTGACCAGCTGATTCGCGCCGGGGAGTTCGACGTCGTGGTGGCCGGTGGTCAAGAGTCCATGACGAAGGCACCGCATTTGCTGATGGACAGCCGTGCCGGCTACAAGTACGGCGACGTGACGGTGCTCGATCACATGGCCTACGACGGCCTGCACGACGTGTTCACCGACCAGCCGATGGGCGCGCTCACCGAGCAGCGCAACGACGTCGACAAGTTCACCCGCGTCGAGCAGGACGAGTTCGCTGCCCAGTCCCATCAAAAGGCGGCCGCAGCGTGGAAGGACGGCGTCTTCACCGACGAAGTGGTGCCGGTGAACATCCCGCAGCGCAAGGGTGATCCGCTGCAGTTCACCGAGGATGAGGGGATTCGGGCAAACACCACCGCCGAGTCGTTGGCCGGTCTCAAGCCGGCCTTCCGCAGCGATGGCACCATCACCGCGGGCTCGGCGTCCCAGATCTCCGACGGCGCGGCCGCGGTCGTGGTGATGAACAAGGACAAGGCGCAGGAGCTAGGGCTGTCGTGGCTTGTCGAGATCGGTGCTCACGGCGTCGTGGCGGGGCCCGATTCGACGCTGCAGTCGCAGCCGGCCAACGCGATCAAGAAGGCACTTGGCCGTGAGGGCATCTCGGTTGACCAGCTCGACGTGGTGGAGATCAACGAGGCGTTCGCGGCGGTAGCGCTGGCCTCCACCCGCGAACTCGGCTTGGACCCCGAGATCGTCAACGTCAACGGCGGCGCGATCGCGGTGGGACATCCCATTGGCATGTCAGGCGCCCGGATCGCGCTGCACGTGGCCCTGGAACTGGCGCGGCGCGGCTCGGGTTACGGCGTCGCCGCGCTGTGCGGAGCCGGCGGCCAGGGCGACGCGCTGATTCTGCGGGCCGGCTAACTTCCGAGGCGATCCCGACGCTCGTCGTTGCGACGTTGCTGGAACGCGACGTTCGGGGATCGTTGTGATTTTGGTCATATGAGCTGGCCCGGAGCCCTCGCAGCGCCGATTTTCGGCCGGTTTTGCCCGTGCCGGAACACCCGCGCCACCGAGTGGATCGCTAGTCGGCGCGCATGACAGACTTGACGGCGTGACGCGTCCGAGATCCTCGATCGGGCCCGCGCTGGCCGGTGCGGTCGACCTGTCCGCTCTCAAGCAGCGGGCTCAGCAGAGCGCTCCGGCCGCTGGCGCCCCGGGCCCGTCAACGCCCGCGGGGCCGGGTACCACAGAGGTCACCGAGGCCAATTTCGAAGCCGAAGTGCTCGTCCGCTCCGACGAAGTGCCCGTCGTGGTCGTCTTGTGGTCGCCGCGCAGCGACGCCTGCGTCGAATTAGTCGACACTCTCGCCGGCCTGGCCGTCGAGGACGACGGAATATGGTCGCTGGCGACGGTGAATGTCGATGTGGCACCCAGGGTGGCCCAGATCTTCGGTGTCGAGGCGGTCCCCACGGTCGTCGCCTTGGCCGCCGGTCAGCCGCTGTCCAGCTTCCAAGGCATACAACCTGCCGATCAGTTGCGCCGCTGGTTGGACCAACTGCTGTCGTCGACGGCCGGAAAGTTAAAGGGCTCAACCGACTCCGAGGACGCGGCGGAAGTCGATCCGGAGTTGACACAAGCCCGCGAGCAGCTGGAAGCCGGTGACTTCGAGGCGGCCAAACAGTCCTATCAGGCGTTGCTGAATGCCAACCCGGACAGCGTCGAGGCGAAGGCCGCAATCCGCCAGATCGACTTCCTCACGCGCGCAACCGCACAACGTCCCGATGCCGTGGCCGTCGCGGATGCCGCTCCGGGGGACATCGAAGCGGCCTTCGCGGCAGCCGATGTGCAAATCCTCAGCCAGGATGTGACGGCGGCGTTCGAGCGCTTGACCACGTTGGTGCGCAGCACATCCGGAGACGAACGCATCCAAGTGCGAACCCGGTTGATCGAGTTGTTCGAACTCTTCGATCCTGCCGACCCCGAGGTCGTGCTCGGTCGGCGAAACCTCGCCAACGCGCTCTACTGACTACTCCGGTTCCAGCCACAAGGCTGACGTGGGTGGCAACACCAGCAGCGCCGATGCCGGCCGGCCATGCCACGGGTCCTCGGTGGCGTCGACGCCGCCGAGGTTGCCGATTCCGGAGCCGTGGTAATCCGTCGCGTCGGTGTTGAGTACCTCGCGCCAGCGCCCCGCGGCGGGCAGACCCAGGCGGTATCCGCTGTGCTCCGATCCCGCGAAATTGAACACGCAGGCCATGACCGAGCCATCCTTGCCATAACGCAGGAAGCTCAACACGTTGTTGGCGGAATCGTTGGCATCGATCCACGAATAGCCGTCGGGGGTGGTGTCCTGGCTCCACAGCGCCGGATGGCCACGGTAGATGGCATTGAGGTCGCGCACGAAACGCAGCACCCCGTTGGAAAAGCCTTGCTCGTCGAGCTGCCACCAATCCAAACCATGCTGCTCGGACCACTCGGCGCGCTGCCCGAATTCCTGTCCCATGAACAACAATTGCTTACCGGGGTGGGCCCATTGATAGGCGAGCAGGCTGCGCAGCCCGGCGGCTTTGACGTGATTGTTGCCCGGCATCCTGCTCCACAGCGTGCCCTTGCCGTGCACCACCTCGTCGTGGCTGAGCGGGAGCACGAAGTTCTCGCTGAACGCATACAGCAACGAGAACGTCATCTCATGGTGGTGGTAGTTGCGGTAGATCGGGTCGCGGCCGATGTAGTCGAGCGTGTCATGCATCCAGCCCATGTTCCACTTCATCGAAAAGCCCAGGCCGCCAAGGTTGGTCGGTCGCGTCACACCCGGCCACGACGTCGATTCCTCGGCGATCGTGACGATGCCCGGCGCGGCTTTGTGTGCCGTGGCGTTCAACTCCTGCAGGAACTGGACTGCTTCGAGGTTTTCTCGTCCGCCGTAGATGTTGGGTGTCCAGCCGTCCGCGGGGCGCGAGTAGTCCAGGTAGAGCATCGACGCCACCGCATCCACCCGCAGCCCGTCGATGTGATACTCCTCGAGCCAGTACAACGCGTTCGCGACGAGGAAGTTACGCACCTCGCGGCGGCCGAAGTCGAAAACGTAAGTACCCCAGTCGAGTTGCTCGCCCCGCTTGGGGTCGGAATGCTCGAAGAGCGGAGTGCCGTCAAAGCGGCCCAGCGCCCACGCATCCTTGGGGAAGTGCGCGGGGACCCAGTCCACGATGACGCCGATGCCGGCCTGATGTAGTGCGTCGACGAGCGCCCGAAAATCATCGGGCGTGCCGAATCGCGACGTCGGCGCGTAGTAGGAGGTGACCTGATATCCCCAGGATCCGGCGAACGGATGCTCGGCGACCGGCAGCAGCTCTACATGGGTAAACCCATGTTCGACAACATAATTCGTCAGGTCCTCGGCAAGCTGGCGATACGTGAGCCCGGGTCGCCACGAGCCAAGATGCACCTCGTAGGTGCTCATCGGCTCGAACACCGGATTGCGCTGCGCGCGCTGGGTCAGCCAATCCTCGTCGGCCCAGGTGTAGTTGCTCGTCGTCACCCGCGACGCGGTGTGGGGAGGTACTTCGGTGGCAAACGCGAACGGGTCGGCCCGCTCGGTGACGACGCCGTCCGCCCCGTGCACGCGAAACTTGTACAGGCCGTCGTCCGGGAACCCGGGCCAGAACAACTCCCATACCCCGGTGGAGCCCAGCGCTCGCATCGGAGACTCATTGCCGGTCCAGCCGTTGAACTCGCCGATCAAGCTGATGCCCTTGGCGTTTGGCGCCCACACGGCGAACGACACGCCGGCGACGTCGCCGTCGGCGGTGGTGAATGTGCGGGGATGGGCCCCAAGGACCTCCCAGAGTCGCTCGTGGCGACCCTCGGAGAACAGGTGAAGGTCGACCTCGCCCAGGGTGGGCAGGAAGCGGTAGGCATCGGCGGTGACGTGCGCGCCGGAGCCATAGTTCACGCTCAGCCGGTAGTCGATGAGGTTCGTGAACGGCAACGCGACGGCGAACAAACCGGATTCGAGGTGTTGCAGCGCGAACTCGTCGTCACCGACGACGGCGACGACTTCCTCCGCATGCGGACGGAAGGCCCGGATGACTGTGTGGTCGCCGTACTCGTGAGCGCCCAGGATGCTGTGCGGGTTGTGGTGTGTGCCGGCCACCAGGCGGGCCAAGTCGCCCGGATCAGGCGCCAGGTGCGTCCTGGCGAGTTGATCGGTGCGGCTCTCGGTTCGGCTCATGCGGTTATCCCCTTTCGGGACCTGTTACCTCCTGCGCAGCAATGTGTCTCGAGACTCCTGCGGGATGAGTGGCATGTTGATGATGTGGGCGACTGCCTGCCCAGGATCGATGCGAACGTAATTTGACTGCCCCCACTGGAATTCCTGGCCGGTTATCTCATCGCGCACCCAAAATCGCTCATAGGGCTCCATACCCAATGCCGCCATGTCTAACCACAGGGTGGCTTCCTCCGGCCCGAATGCGTTGAGCGTCACCACCACCAAGACACAGTCCCCGGTGGCCGGATCGAACTTGCTGAAGGCCAGTAACGCATCGTTGTCGATGCCGTGAAAGTGGATGGTGCGTAGTTGCTGCAGAGCGGGATGCACCCGGCGAATTGCGTTGAGCTGTTTGAGCAACGGTTCGAGCGATCTTCCTTCGGCGAGTGCCGCCGCATAGTCGCGGGGCCGTAATTCGTACTTCTCCGAGTCGAGATATTCCTCGCTGCCCTCGCGTACCGCGCGGTGCTCGAAGAGCTCGTAGCCCGAGTAGACACCCCAGGCCGGACTCAGCGTCGCCGCCAGCGCCGCGCGAATGGCGAACATGCCGGGGCCGTTGTGCTGCAGTATCGCGTGCAGGATATCGGGGGTGTTCACGAACAGGTTCGGGCGTCGGAAGTCGGCGAGCGCGGCGATGTCGTTGCCGAATTCGGTGAGTTCCCACTTGGCTATCCGCCAGGTGAAGTAGCTGTATGACTGGGTGAAGCCCAGTTTGGCCAGCCCGTACTGGCGGGCCGGCGGGGTGAACGCTTCGGACAGGAACAGCACGTCGGGATCGATGTCTTTGACCTGACCGATCAACCACGCCCAGAAGTCGGGCGGCTTGGTGTGCGGGTTGTCGACCCGAAAGAACTTGATGCCGTGGTCAATCCAATGCCGGACCACGCGCAACACCTCGTCGTAGAGGCCCGCGGGATCGTTGTCGAAGTTGAGCGGATAGATGTCCTGGTATTTCTTCGGCGGATTCTCCGCGTAGGCGATGGTGCCGTCCGGCAACTCGGTGAACCACTGTCGGTGCTCACGCGCCCAGGGGTGATCCGGGGCGCACTGCAGTGCCAGGTCCAAGGAGACTTCCATGCCCAGATCGCGTGCCGCGGCAACGAAGTCGTCAAAGTCGTCGATGGTGCCCAGGTTCGGATGAATCGCATCGTGGCCACCCTCGTCACTCCCAATGGCCCAGGGAGAGCCCACATCCCCGGGAGCCGCGGTAGGAGAGTTGTTGCGCCCCTTGCGGTGTACCTTGCCGATCGGATGGATCGGCGGCAGGTACACGACGTCGAACCCCATGTCGGCGATTCGCGGAAGATCAGCGGCTGCGGTGGCGAAGGTGCCGTGCACGAGGTTCCCGTCGGCGTCCCAGCCGCCGGTCGAACGCGGAAACATCTCGTACCACGAGCCGAAC
Organism: Mycobacterium sp. Dal123C01; assembly: GCF_052566995.1. Taxonomy (NCBI): domain Bacteria; kingdom Bacillati; phylum Actinomycetota; class Actinomycetes; order Mycobacteriales; family Mycobacteriaceae; genus Mycobacterium; species Mycobacterium sp. Dal123C01. Next base: position 2,840,949 of record NZ_CP199580.1, read on the forward strand.
CGGGCCAGTGGCCGATCCACCCAGACCCCGTACTGCTCGCCGCGGGTGACGATGTCCCGCAGCGGATAGGCGTCCAAGATCTCCTCGATCTCGGGAGCCAGCGCCAGCGCGGTGCGCGTCACCGGATCGCCGGGCGCACGCAACGCCGCGGCGGCAGTCAGCAGCGGATCGCGACCTGCGCGCGGCACCCCGGTCGCGGCGCGCTCGAACAACGCAGCGCCGATCAGCAGATCGTTGGACAGCTCTTTTTCGCCTTGGCCGGCGTCCAGCTTGGCAACCAGCCCGTGCCGCCAGGTGTGAATCGGGTCACCCCAACCGTCCACGCGGTAGGTCCACAGCCCGACCCGGTCGGGCGTGAACTGGCCGTGGAAGACGTAAGGCTCCAGGCCCATCGTCATCGGCAGCTGCAGCGGTTTGACCCGCTCGGCAGGCTTGCCGTCGAGCGTGGACGCCACCCGTTCGGGCGTCTGGACCGCTGTGACTCGACGCATCTCTGTGACCTGCGGATAGCGCGGTCCCAGATAACGCACTACCAGGGTCGCCGCAACAGCCTCGTGGCCTTCTCGCCACACTGCGGCGCTGACTGGGATCGTCTCTCCGACCACCGCTTTGGCGGGGTACGCGCCGCAGGAAACGACGGGCTGCACGTTATCGATCTCGACACGACCGGGCACCACCACTCCGTTCCGTCCGATTGTCAGCGGGCAAACCGCGGATTGTGCCGCGCCGCGGAACGCCTGTCATCTGAAGAAGCTTCGCCTCGTGGGGAATTTCCTGTACCGGGGAAGCGTCTTTGCGGCCCCAATAACTACCCGTACCCACCCTAGTGTCCGGTCACACACGCTCGACGGCGAACGGTCGACACTGGACCTGCAAACCTGGCGATCCTCAGTAAGGTAGTCACGTGTGAAAGCCCTCCGTCGCTTTACCGTCCGTGCCCATCTGCCCGAGCGGCTCGCCGCACTGGAACAGCTGTCGATCAATCTGCGGTGGTCCTGGGACAAGGCGACGCAAGACTTATTCGCGAGCATTGATCCAACGCTGTGGACGAATTGTGGCAACGATCCCGTGGCCCTGCTGGGCGCCGTCAACCCGGCTCGTCTCGACGAGTTAGCGCTCGACGAAGGGTTCCTGCGCTGGCTCGACGAGCTGTCCGCCAACTTGAACGACTACCTGAACCGTCCGCTGTGGTATCAGCAACAGCAGGAGGCCGGGGTCGCGACGCCGACCGGTATTGCCTACTTCTCGATGGAGTTCGGGGTTGCCGAGGTGCTGCCCAATTACTCGGGCGGCCTGGGCATCCTCGCCGGCGATCACCTCAAGTCCGCGTCCGATCTGGGCGTACCGCTGATCGCCGTGGGGCTCTACTACCGCTCCGGGTATTTCCGGCAGTCGCTGACCGCGGAAGGCTGGCAAAACGAGACCTATCCGTCGCTGGATCCGCAGGGGCTCCCGCTGCGGTTGCTCACCGATGCCGCCGGTGATCCCGCGCTGGTGGAACTGACGTTGCCCGACGCCGCGCGCCTGTCCGCGCGGGTATGGGTGGCGCAGGTGGGTCGGGTTCCGCTGCTGCTGCTCGATTCCGACGTTCCCGAGAATGAGCACGATCTGCGCAGCGTGACCGACCGCCTGTACGGCGGCGACCAGGAACACCGGATGCGACAGGAGATCCTGGCCGGCATCGGTGGGGTGCGAGCGATCCGCGCGTTCACCGCTATCGAAGGCCTGCCCGCCCCCGAGGTATTCCACATGAACGAGGGGCACGCGGGGTTCCTCGGCGTGGAACGCATTCGCGAACTGATTACCAATTCCGGATTGGACTTCGACACTGCCCTCACGGTGGTGCGGTCCAGCACTGTCTTCACCACCCACACGCCGGTGCCTGCCGGTATCGACCGCTTCCCGGTCGAGATGGTGCGGCTCTACTTCGACGACCACCTGGACGAGGATCTCGACGACCGGGCGCCCGCGTTGCTGCCGGGTGTGCCGATCAATCGGGTGATCGCGCTCGGCGCCGAGGACGATGTGACCAAGTTCAATATGGCGCATATGGGGATGCGGCTTGCGCAACGGGCCAACGGCGTCTCGCTACTTCACGGCCGAGTGAGCCGGGCCATGTTCAACGAGCTCTGGCCGGGATTCGACCGCGCCGAGGTGCCGATCGGGTCGATCACCAACGGCGTGCACGCCCGCACCTGGGCGGCGCCGCAATGGTTGCAGCTGGGCCATGAGCTAGCCGGTTCGGACTCGTTCAGCGATCCGGGCGTGTGGCTGCGACTGCGGGAAGTCGACACGGGCCACCTGTGGTGGATCCGCTCACAACTGCGATCACTCCTCGTCGACGACGTCCGGCGGCGGCTGCGCCGTTCGTGGCTGGAGCGCGGCGCGTCTGACGCTGAATTAGGTTGGATTGCAACTGCTTTCGATCCAGAAGTGCTCACCATCGGGTTCGCCCGTCGGGTGCCCACCTACAAGCGGTTGACGCTGATGCTCAGCGACCCCGACCGCCTGGAACAACTGCTGCTGAACGAAGAGCGGCCGATCCAGTTGATCGTCGCCGGTAAATCACACCCGGCCGACGACGGGGGCAAAGCCCTGATCCAGCAAGTGGTGCGCTTCGCCGACCGGCCCGAGGTGCGCCACCGCATCGCCTTCCTGCCCGACTACGACATGTCCATGGCCCGGTTGCTGTATTGGGGCTGCGACGTCTGGCTCAACAACCCGCTGCGGCCGTTGGAGGCCTGCGGCACTTCGGGAATGAAGAGCGCGCTCAACGGCGGATTGAACCTGTCCATTCGCGACGGTTGGTGGGACGAGTGGTACGACGGCGAAAACGGTTGGGAGATACCGTCGGCCGACGGGGTGAGCCACGAGGAGCGGCGCGACGAGCTGGAGTCCAGCGCCCTCTACGACTTGCTGGAGCGAGCGGTGGCGCCGAAGTTCTATGAGCGCGACGAACACGGGGTGCCGCCGCGCTGGATCGAAATGGTGCGGCACACCGTCCAAACGCTCGGCCCCAAGGTGCTGGCTTCCCGGATGGTGCGCGACTACGTCGAGCAGTACTACACGCCGGCGGCCGAATCGCTGCGCAAGACCATCGCCGACACTGGTGAGGGCGAATTCGGTGCCGCGCGCGAGCTGGCCGCCTACCGGCGGCGCGCCGAGCAGGCGTGGCCCAAGATCCAGATCACCGACGTCGATTCCACCGGTTTGCCCGATACTCCGGTGCTCGGCTCGAAGCTCACCCTGACCGCGACCGTGCAGCTCGCCGGGCTCGCGCCCGACGAGGTCACCGTGCAGGCGGTGGTGGGCCGGGTCGACACCGGTGATGCACTGCTGGACCCGGTCACCGTCGAAATGTCGTACACCGGTACCGCCGAAGGGGGCAGCCAGGTGTTCTCGACGACCACCTCGCTGCCGGTGGCGGGAGCGGTCGGTTACACGGTCCGGGTGCTGCCGCATCATCCGATGCTGGCGGCCGGCAGCGAGCTCGGCCTGGTCACTCTCGCCGGATAGCCCGTGTCAGGCGGACAGGCCGTCGGGCGTGGCGCGTAGCCGCTCGAGGGCGCTGCGGACCTGCGCGGCGTTGGTGGTCTGCCAGAACGGCGGCAGCGATGCGCGCAGGTAGCCGCCGTAGCGGGCGGTGGCCATCCGCGAGTCGAGTACCGCCACCACTCCGCGGTCGCTGACGCGGCGCAGCAGCCGCCCCGAGCCCTGCGCCAGCAATAGCGCCGCATGGCTTGCCGCGACGGCCATGAAACCGTTGCCGCCGCGGGCGGCCACTGCTCGCTGCCGGGCACCCAGCAGCGGATCGTCCGGCCGCGGGAACGGGATCCGGTCGATCAGCACCAACGACAGCGACGGCCCCGGCACGTCGACGCCCTGCCACAACGACAGCGTGCCGAACAACGAGGTTTCCGCTTCGGCGCTGAACTGTTCGACCAACGCCGAGGTGCTGTCGTCGCCCTGACACAACACCGGCGTGGACAGCCGTTCGCGCATGGCCTCGGCCGCGGACCGGGCGGCGCGCATCGACGAGAACAGCCCCAGGGTGCGCCCGCCGGCGGCGGTGATCAGTTCGGCGATCTCGGTCAACTGCTCGGCAGAGCCGGTGCCGTCACGCCCCGGCGGCGGCAAATGTGCGGCCACGTAGAGGATTCCCGCCTTGGCGTGCTGGAACGGCGATCCGACATCGAGGCCACGCCAAGACGGGTAGTCGGTGCTGTCGTCGGGTCCGGTCAGACCCCATGCCGCGGCCATCGCGTCAAAGGACCCGCCGACCGTCAGCGTGGCCGAGGTCAGCACGGTCGTCGACCGAGAGAACACGTGGTAGCGCAGCAGGCCGGCCACCGTCAGCGGCGCCACTCGCAGTACGGGGCGCGGTGCACCTCGGTTGTCCTCGTGATCCAGCCAAACCACTTCGGTGCGATCGGGAATAGCCGGCCCGAACGACGCCAGGATCCGCGACGTTGTGTCGGTGATCTCACTCAGTGCCGCAACGGCTTCCGCGCGCGCCGCGGCCGCCTTGGCGTCGCTGGTGGTGTCGATGTCGGAGCGCGCCGCGCTGGCCACGTCGCGCAGCGCCCGCAGGTAGGTCGCCATCTCGTCGTCGAGATGATCGATACGGCCCGGTGTGGCGTCATGGATGGCCGCGGCGAAGGTGGCGGTCGTGGCCTCCAGGCGATGGATCAGCTCCGGATGCACCAGGCGGGTGATCCGCCGGGCGGCGACACCCAGGGACGCCGACGTCAACTCCGCGGTGGCCACCGATGTCACCCGGTCGACCAACTCGTGCGCCTCGTCGACTACCAGCAGCGAATGTTCGGGCAGCACGGTCGATTCGGAGACGGCGTCGATGGCCAGCAGGGCGTGATTGGTGACGACGACGTCGGCCACGCCGGCGCGGCCGCGGGCGCGTTCGGAAAAGCACTCCGAGCCAAACGGGCAGCGGGCGACCCCGAGACATTCCCGCGCCGAAACGCTGACCTGTGACCAGGATCGTTCTGGCACACCGGGTTTGAGGTCATCACGGTCACCCGTATCGGTCGTCGAGGCCCAGGCGGTGAGTCGTTGCACGTCGCGGCCCAGGGCGCTGGCCGCCATCGGGTTGAACAGCTCCTCTTGTGGCCGTCCCTCGTCGGCATCCGGCTCGTCGGTAGAGCCGTTGTGAATTTTATTCAGGCACAGGTAGTTCCGTCGCCCCTTGAGCAACGCGAACTGCGGGGAATGCGGCAGCGCGTCGGCGAGTGCGTCGGCCAACCGCGGCAGGTCGCGATCGACAAGCTGGCGCTGCAGGGCGATCGTCGCGGTCGAGACCACGACCGGCGTCTCGTCGGCGATCGCGTGGACGATCGCGGGAATCAGATACGCCAGCGACTTGCCGGTTCCGGTGCCCGCCTGCACGGCAAGGTGTTCACCGGTATCGAATGCGCGCGCGACCGCGGCGGCCATCTCCTGCTGGCCGCTGCGGTCGCTGCCGCCGAGCGCGGCCACGGCAATGGCCAGCAGCTCGGGCACGGACCTGGAAGCGGACTCCGACACGTGTCGACGTTATCCGAATCCGGTGATCAGGCCGGTATGTGCAGCGTCGGAATTGCCGGGTCCCCGTGCGCCAACTTCAAGCCCTCCCACGGCAGGCTGTGCAGCCCGGACGCCACCAGTCCCCGGGCGGCGGTCAGAGCCGCGTGGTGCGTGCCGGCCACCACCTCGCCGCCGCGGACCAGCGGGGTGGTCAGCACCCGGAACGGTTCGGTGGTCGAGGGTGGACGGCCCGCCGGATGCACAACCTCTTCGGTGATCGTGCCGGTCGGGCGGGAGAGTCGCAGCGCCTCTTTGTGGCCGCCCTGGGATTCCTTGTGGCTGCTGCGTTTCTGCACCGGTATGCCGTCCACTTCGACCAGTTTGTAGACCATGTTCGCGGTCGGGGCGCCCGACCCGGTGACCACCGATGTGCCGACGCCGTAACTATCCACCGGCTCGGCACGCAGCGCGGCGATGGAGAACTCGTCGAGATCGCCGGACACCACGATGCGGGTGCGGGTAGCGCCCAGCTGGTCGAGCTGCTGGCGCACCTGACGGGCCAGCACTCCGAGCTCACCGGAGTCCAGCCGCACCGCACCGAGCGTCGCCCCGGCCGCGGCCACGGCATTGGCCACGCCGCTCGTCACGTCATAGGTATCCACCAGCAGCGTGGTGCCCACGCCCAACGCGTCGACCTGGGCGCGAAACGCCGCCAACTCGTCCGGCCCGCCCTCGCCGGTGTGCAGCATGGTGAACGCGTGCGCGGCGGTGCCTTCGGTAGGTACTCCGTATCGCCGCTGCGCCTCCAGGTTGGACGACGCGGCGAAGCCGGCGATATAGGCCGCACGGGCCGCGGCGACGGCGGCGCGTTCGTGGGTTCGCCGTGATCCCATCTCGATGAGCGGACGTTCGCCGGCCGCGCTGACCATCCGGGCCGCCGCGGACGCGATCGCCGTGTCGTGGTTGAACATCGACAGCGCCAGCGTTTCGAGCACCACGCATTCGGCGAAGCTGCCGCGCACCGACAACACTGGAGACCCGGGGAAATACAGCTCGCCTTCGGCGTAGCCGTCGATGTCGCCGCCGAATCGGAATTCGCGGAGATAACGCAACGTGTCCGGGTCGAGAAACTGCGCCAGCAACAGGCATGCATCGTCGTCGAACCTGAACTGCGGCAACGATTCCAGCAAACGGCCGGTCCCGGCGACCACGCCGTAACGCCGGCCTTCGGGAAGGCGGCGGGCGAACAGTTCGAATGTGGTCCGGCGCTCAGCAGTGCCGTCGCGCAGCGCCGCTGCCAGCATGGTCAACTCGTACTTGTCGGTTAACAGCCCAGCTAAGGCCGGCGCGTTCATCCCGCAACGGTAACGGCTGGCGGCGGGCAGCCGGTCTCTCGGTATCCTGGAGGTCATGGTTGTTGCGTCAGCGCCCACCAAGCCCGGCACCACCGGGCAACGCGAGGCCGCTCCGGTGCACGTCACGGCCAGTCCATGGGTCACAGTCGTGTGGGACGACCCCGTCAATTTGATGACCTATGTGACGTATGTGTTCCAGAAGTTGTTCGGCTACAGCGAGCCGCATGCCACCAAGCTGATGTTGCAGGTGCACAACGAGGGCAAGGCGGTGGTATCGGCCGGTAGCCGGGAATCCATGGAAGTCGACGTGTCCAAGCTGCACGCTGCCGGTTTGTGGGCGACGCTGCAGCAGGACCGCTGAGATCCGAGGGTATCCGGGATATCTTGTGCGCAAATGGAAGCGGGTCGAGACCGCTGAGGGTCCCCGTTTCCGGTCATCGTTGGCTTCGCATGAGGCGGACCTGCTCAAGAACCTGGTCAACGCGTTGATCGACTTGCTCGACGAACGCGAATCATCTTCGCCGCCAGACGAACTCGAGGAGATCACCGGGATCAAGACCGGTAATTCGGAACCTCCCGGGGATCCGACGCTGCGTCGGCTGCTGCCCGATTTCTTCCGGCCCGGCGACGAGGACACCACGGGCTCCGGAACCGAGACGCCCGCCGGTCTCAACGCCGCGCTGCGCAATCTGCACGAGCCGGAGATCATCGATGCCAAACGTGTTGCGGCACAGCAGTTATTGGACACAGTTCCGGAGAGCGGTGGACGGTTCGCGCTGACCGAGGACCAGGCGAACGCCTGGGTTTCGGCCGTCAACGACATTCGGCTGGCGCTGGGGGTCATGCTCGAGATCGGGCCGGACGGGCCCGAACGGCTGCCTACCGACCATCCGATGGCCACGCACTTCGACGTCTACCAGTGGCTCACCGTCCTGCAGGAGTACCTGGTCGTGGTGCTGATGGGGCCCCGATCATCTTGACGGCGGACCGGACGAACTCGCTCACCGATGTCGGTGGCATCCGTGTCGGCCACTACCAGCGGCTGGATCCTGACGCGTCGTTGGGCGCCGGATGGGCCAGCGGCGTCACCGTCGTACTGACACCGCCGGGGACTGTCGCTGCGGTCGATTGCCGCGGCGGCGCGCCCGGCACCCGGGAGACCGATCTGCTGGACCCGGCCAACACGGTCAGGTTCGTCGACGCCGTACTGCTCGCCGGCGGCAGCGCCTACGGTTTGGCCGCCGCCGACGGTGTCATGCGCTGGCTGGAGGAACACGATCGGGGCGTGGCGATGGATGGCGGCGTGGTGCCCATCGTGCCGGGCGCGGTCATCTTCGACCTGCCGGTCGGCGGCTGGGGCTGCCGGCCGACGGCCGAATTCGGCTACGCCGCCTGCGAGGCCGCCGGCGCACTGACGGCCGTCGGCACGGTCGGCGCCGGTGTGGGGGCGAGGGCCGGTGTACTCAAGGGCGGTATCGGCACGGCGTCGACGACGCTGCCCTCCGGCGTCACCGTCGGCGCGGTCGTCGCGGTGAACTCCGCCGGCGAAGTCGTGGACCGGGCCACCGGCCTGCCGTGGATGGCGGACTTGATCGAGGAGTTCGCGCTGACGCGGCCGCCGGCCGACCAGATCGACGCGCTCGCGCAGCTGCGTTCTCCGCTGGAGCCGCTCAACACGACGATCGCCGTGGTGGCGACCGACGCGGCGCTGAGCTCGGCGGCCTGCCGGCGCATCGCGATCGCCGCCCAGGACGGCCTGGCCCGCACCATCCGGCCGGCGCATACCCCGCTGGACGGTGACACCGTGTTCGCCTTGGCCACTGGGGCGGTCGAAGTGCCCCCGCCGGCTGATGCGCCCGCCGCGATGTCGCCCGAGACGCGGTTGGTCACCGAGGTGGGCGCCGCCGCGGCCGATTGCCTGGCCCGTGCGGTGCTGGTCGGTGTGCTTGCGGCCGCGTCGGTCGCCGGAATACCGACTTACCGCGACATGTTGCCCGGCGCATTCGGCCGAGGGGGCAGTTGACGTGCTGGTGATTCGCGCCGACCTGGCGGAGGCGATGGTTGCCCACGCCCGGCGCGACCACCCCGACGAAGCGTGCGGGATATTGGCCGGCCCGGAGGGAACCGACCGCCCCGAACGCCACATCCCGATGGCCAATGCGGAGCGCTCGCCGACGTTCTACCGCTTCGACTCCCACGAGCAGCTCATCGTGTGGCGAGCGCTGGACGACGCCGATGAGGTGCCCGTCGTCATCTACCACTCACACACCGCGACCGAGGCGTACCCCAGCCGCACCGACGTGCAGCTGGCCGCCGAACCGGGCGCCCACTATGTGCTGGTGTCCACGCGCGACCCCGAGCGCCACGAGCTGCGCAGCTATCGCATCGTCGACGGCGAGGTCACCGAAGAAACCGTCGATATCGTCGAGCAGTACTGACACGTCGACCGGCGCCTATGCCGGTAGCCTGGACGATGCCGAAGAAGCTTTAGAAGGGCAGTTGTGGGGATGACCGGACAAGGCGGACAACCCGCGACGCAGACGACCAAGCATCCGCGGTGGATGGTGGGCGGCGCGACGATTCTCACTTTTACGGCGCTGCTCTACCTGATCGAGCTGATCGACCAACTGTCTCAGCACTCCCTGGACGCCAACGGCATCAGGCCACTGGAAACCGACGGCCTGTGGGGGATCCTGTTCGCACCGGTGCTGCACGCCAATTGGCCGCACCTGATGGCCAACACGATCCCGCTGCTGGTGCTCGGATTTCTGATGACGCTGGCCGGATTGTCCCGATTCGTGTGGGCCACCGTGATCGTGTGGATCCTCGGCGGCTTCGGCACCTGGCTGATCGGCAACTGGGGCAGCAACTGCGGGCCGACGGACCACATCGGAGCCTCCGGGCTGATCTTCGGCTGGTTGGCTTTTCTGCTGGTGTTCGGAATATTCGTCCGGCGGTTCACCGACATCGTCATCGGTCTGGTGGTGCTGTTCGTCTACGGTGGCGTCCTGATCGGCGCGATGCCGGTGCTCGGTCGGTGCGGCGGGGTGTCGTGGCAGGGCCATTTGTGTGGTGCCCTCGCCGGCGTCGTCGCGGCGTATTTGTTGTCCGCTCCCGAGCGCAAGGCCCGGGCGCAGCGAAAAGCCGGCACTGCGCCGCGCCTGACGACATGAGCTCTCCACTGGCGCCCGTCGGGGTCTTCGACTCCGGCGTCGGGGGACTGACGGTAGCCCGCGCGATCATCGACCAACTGCCGGACGAAGACATCGTCTACGTCGGCGACACCGGCAACGGTCCCTATGGTCCGCTCACCATCCCCGAGGTGCGCGCCCACGCACTGGCCATCGGTGACGATCTGGTCGGCCGCGGCGTGAAGGCGTTGGTGATCGCCTGCAATACGGCCTCGGCCGCATGCCTGCGCGATGCCCGCGAGCGCTACGACGTGCCCGTCGTCGAGGTGATCCTGCCGGCGGTGCGCCGCGCCGTCGCCACGACCCGCAACGGCCGCATCGGCGTCATCGGCACTCAGGCGACCATCACCTCGCACGCCTACCAGGACGCGTTCGCAGCCGCCCGCGACACCGAGATCACCGCGGTGGCCTGCCCGCGCTTCGTCGACTTCGTCGAGCGCGGCGTGACGAGCGGGCGTCAGGTGCTGGGACTGGCCGAGGGGTATCTGGAGCCGCTGCAACGCGCCCAGGTCGACACGTTGGTGCTGGGATGTACGCACTATCCTTTGCTGTCCGGGTTGATCCAGCTGGCGATGGGCGAAAATGTAACGCTGGTTTCCAGCGCCGAGGAAACCGCGAAGGAAGTGCTGCGGGTGCTCACCGAACGGGATTTGCTGCGCCCGCATGATGCGGCCCCGGCCACCCGCGTTTTCGAAGCTACTGGCGACCCCGAGGCGTTCACGAAATTGGCGGCGCGATTCCTGGGGCCCGCCGTCAGCGGTGTCCGGCCGGTGCATCACTCGCCCATCGGCTAGCCCGCAGAGAGATTCTCATCACATCAATGCGGCGATGTTTTTCTCATGGTGCTTCCGGGCATGGCACAGTAGTGTCCGTGCGAATAACCGTGCTCGGCTGCTCAGGCAGCGTGGTGGGTCCGGATTCGCCTGCGTCGGGATATTTGCTTCGCGCGCCGGACACTCCGCCGCTGGCCCTCGACTTCGGCGGGGGTGTGCTAGGCGCCTTGCAGCGCTACGCCGACCCGGCTTCGGTACACGTGCTCTTGTCGCATCTGCATGCTGACCACTGTCTGGATATGCCGGGCCTGTTCGTGTGGCGTCGTTACCATCCCTCGGCGCGTCCCCTCGGCAAGGCGATGCTGTACGGCCCGAGCGACACCTGGTCGCGATTGGGTGCCGCGTCGTCACCCTACGGCGGTGAAATAGACGACTGCTCGGATATCTTCGACGTCCGTCACTGGATCGACGGCGAAAAGGTCGACATCGGTGCGCTCAGCGTGACGCCGCGAGTGGTGGCTCACCCCACCGAGTCCTACGGCTTGCGGATCACCGATCCCAGCGGTGCCTCGTTCGTCTACAGCGGCGACACCGGAGTCTGTGATCAGCTCATCGATCTGGCTCGCGACGCCGACGTGTTCCTCTGCGAAGCATCCTGGACGCATGCGCCGGATCGCCCGCCCGCCCTGCACTTGTCGGGTACCGAGGCCGGCCGGGTCGCCGCGCAGGCCGGGGTTCGTGAGCTGCTGCTGACACACATCCCACCGTGGACCTCGCGCGAGGACGTGATCAGCGAGGCCAAGGCCGAGTTCGATGGTCCCGTGCACGCGGTGGTGTGCGGCGAGACGTTCGACGTTCGGCACTCCGAACGAGTCTGATCCAACCCACCCGGCCCCTTCGCCGCCGCGCGGCTGGGGTGCCCCACCAGCCGCCGCTGTGACGCACCGGAGAGCTAGGGTGGCGTCGTGTCGAAACGAGAAGACGGTCGCAATGACGACGAGCTTCGCCCGGTGGTCATCACCCGGGGCTTCACCGAAAACCCCGCGGGCTCGGTACTGATCGCATTCGGTCAAACCAAAGTGCTGTGCACCGCCAGCGTCACCGAGGGGGTGCCGCGCTGGCGCAAGGGGTCGGGTCTGGGGTGGCTGACCGCGGAGTACGCGATGCTGCCGTCCGCCACCCACACCCGCTCGGACCGGGAGTCGGTGAAGGGCCGACTGTCCGGGCGCACCCAGGAAATCAGCCGGCTCGTCGGCCGGTCGCTGCGCGCGTGCATCGACCTGGCGGCATTGGGGGAGAACACCATCGCCGTGGACTGCGACGTGTTGCAGGCTGACGGCGGCACCCGCACCGCCGCGATCACCGGTGCCTATGTCGCGCTGGCCGACGCGGTGAGCTACCTGTCGGCGGCGGGCAAGCTGTCGGATCCACGGCCGCTGTCATGTGCGATCGCCGCGGTCAGCGTCGGCGTGGTCGACGGCAGGGTCCGGGTCGATCTGCCGTACGAGGAGGACTCGCGTGCCGAGGTCGACATGAACGTCGTCGCCACCGACACCGGAACACTCGTGGAGGTCCAGGGCACCGGTGAGGGTGCGACGTTCCCGCGTTCGACGCTGGACAAGCTGCTCGACCTGGCGCTCGGCGCGTGCGACACGCTGTTCGCCGCACAGCGCGAGGCGCTGGAGTTGCCGTACCCGGGTGTATTGCCGGACGGGCCGAATCCATCGAGGGCGTTCGGAAGCTGACCCGGCTGCTGGTCGCCAGCCGCGGTTAGGGTGCGGGCGGGGCTGGCGGTGCGGGCGGAATTGCCCCGTCGCAGCCACCGGGCGGTGGCGGTGCCGGGAAGGTGTTGTTGCCGCTGTCGCCGACGCAGTCGTAGTACCACTTCGGCCCGCCGAAGTTGTTGGTTTTCATCCACTGGTGCCAGTAGGACCCGTCGGGATACTTCTCGCCGTCGCACACTCCCAAACTGCCGAACCCCCATTGTCCGCCCGGGCAGTAGCTCTTCGTGATGTCCGGCTTGTGAGGGTCGGGCGGATCGGCGCTGGCAACCGCAGCAGGAAGCACGATCGCCGCAGCAGCACCAAGCATCGCAGCGCACATGCGAAGAGGTTTTAACTCCATGTCGACTCCATGTCCGCAAGAACGCCGAGAGCGCCAAATCCTTTCAAGATGCGACAAATGTCACGGTGGCGGAACTGCTCATGAGCGCCTCACTTACAGGCCGCCACACTGTGCCGGGCCGCTGAAGATTGTGGCCCAGGGAGGACAACTCGGGTCACGCGGCGCCGGGCCCGTTTCCGCCTGCATGTGTGGCCCAGGTGGGTAGTCCTGATCGGAGAAGTGGTAGTCGTGGCAGGCGGTCATGTCCCAATCGCCTACGACATGGCCCCCAGCGGGCATCCGCTGTCCCGGGCACCAACAGGCCGAATATTGACTGCAGCCGGGCGGGTTGGCGTGGGCGGCACCTGCGGTCAATCCCAGACCGGCCAGCCCTAAGCCGCCGGATACAACCACCGTCGCTGCGAACCATGCGGTTGGTCGCCTCATAAGCTGCGAATTATCCGCCGTTTCTGCGGGCGTGTACAGGTGTCACCTGCGGAGCTGGCGAACGGATAGTAAGTGAGGAAGATTCATGCGCTCTGTTCGGAATGACTGTTGACCCGGCTGCTGGTCGCCAGCCGAAACTCCAAGAAGCTGGCCGAACTGCGCCGGGTACTGGACGGCGCCGGATTGTCGGGGCTGACGCTGGTGTCGCTCAACGATGTGGCACCGTTCGACGAGGCGCCCGAGACCGGTGCCACGTTCGAGGACAACGCGTTGGCCAAGGCGCGGGATGGGTTCGCCGCAACGGGGTTAGCCACCGTGGCCGATGATTCCGGCTTGGCGGTGGCCGCGCTGGGCGGCATGCCCGGCGTCCTGTCGGCGCGCTGGGCGGGCAATCACGGCGACGACGCCGGCAACACCGCGCTGCTGCTTGCCCAGTTGCGTGACGTGCCCGACGAACGGCGCTCGGCGGCGTTCGTGTCGGCCTGCGCGCTGGTCTCGGCGGGCGGTGAAGTCGTCGTCCGCGGCGAGTGGCCGGGCGCGATCGCCCGCGAGCCACGCGGCGACGGCGGGTTCGGCTACGACCCGATTTTCGTCCCGGTTGGCCTTGAATTCGGGGCCCGCACCGCGGCGCAGCTCAGCCCGGAGGAGAAGGACGCGGCCTCGCATCGTGGTCGCGCGCTGGCCCTGCTGTTGCCTGCATTGCTCGAGCTCAAAGCCCGAAGCGGGCCTTGATCGACTTGGTCTGGAAGTGCTCGACGATGATGCCCAGCAGCGGGATCGTGCCGGCCAGCAGCACGCCGACGGTCTTGCCGATCGGCCAACGGACCTTGATCGCCAGATTGAACGCCGTGAGCACATACGCGAAATACACCCAGCCGTGCACCACTTCGATCCACCGAATCTCACGGTGGAATGCGAGGTGCGAGACGATCTCGTAGCACAGTGCGATCAGCCACAGACCCGTCGTCCACGCCATGATCCGGTAGCCGAGCAGGGCAGGGCGGATCCGGTCAGCGGAGACGGCTCCGGGTGTCTCGGGTGTCGTCATGCGGTGGTCCTGTTCTGCTTTTCGGCATCTTTGGCAGCGAGCTCGGCCAGGTAAGCGTTGTACTCCCGCAGCGCGGGATCGTCGGGTGGTTGCGGCACGGGCTCCGGCCGCTCGGGTAGCAGCCCGGCCGGTATCTCGGTGAGCATGCCCTGGTTGCGTGGCTCCGGCGGTGCCTCTTCGTAGCGGACGAAGTTGCGGTACGCGTAGATGCAGAACCACGCGAATAGCGGCCACTGCAGCGCGTAGCCGAGGTTCTGGAACGTGCCCGACGGCGACTGAAACCGTGTCCATTGCCACCAGCCGAGGGCCAGGCAGCCACAGGCCGCAGCGATCACCAGAATGATCAGTGCGGGCCGGTGATGGCGCCTTCGATGGGCCTCGCTGGACACCTCTCGACGGTACCGTGCGGTCGGCCGTGTGACGGCCACGTGGCGAGCAGGTCGACTATGCATTCAGTGAACAATTGTTTATTGAAGGCCGTTCCGGGGAAGCCGACGGTAACCGTGTTCTCAGCCGACGCACGGAACCTTCGACCAACCACACCGGGACAAATTATGGGTTCTACCCTGCGCAGCCTCACTCGTTGGAGCACGGCGCCTGCGAAAGGCGTTGAAACCGTCAAGTCCTGGGTCAACGTGCCACGCGGGCTTGCGGCCCGCGCGACCACGCCGTTGCTGCCCGATGACTACCTCAAAATGCTCAACCCGCTGTGGTCGGCGCGCGAACTGCGCGGCCTCATCGTGGATGTGCATCCCGAGACCGCGGATTCGGCAACGGTGACGATAAAGCCGGGCTGGGGGTTTTCCGGCAGATACCGACCGGGACAGTACGTCGGCATCGGATTGCGGATTGACGGCCGGTGGCACTGGCGCTCGTATTCATTGACATCGATTCCACGGCGCGACAACAAGAACATCACGATCACCGTGAAGGCCACTCCCGAGGGTTTCCTGTCGACACACCTAGTGACGGGGGTAAAGCCGGGGACCATCGTGCGCCTGGCCTCGCCGAAGGGGGAGTTCGCGCTACCCGACCCGCCGCCGGCCAAGATCCTGTTCGTCACCGCGGGCAGCGGCATCACGCCGGTGATGGCCATGTTGCGGACGCTGAACTCCCGTAAACAGAGCGCCGATATCGTGCACATTCACTCGGCGCCCAGTGCGGACGACGTGATCTTCCACGACGAGTTGCGCGAGCTCGAAGAATCCCAGGACGGGTATCGACTTCGCTTGCAGCTCACCGAATCTCAGGGCCACGTCGACTTCGACGAGATCGACGACGTCGTGGCCGACTGGCGGGACCGCCACGCGTGGGTGTGTGGACCGACGGCTCTGTTGGACACGGTCGAAGAGGTCTGGAAGGGCGCGGATCTGGAAGATCTCCTGCACACCGAACGCTTCAGCATCGCCGCCACCGACAAGGGCGGCGAAGGGGGCACTGTTACCTTCGCGATTTCCGATAAAACCATCGAAATCGATGGCGCCACTTCGCTTTTGGAAGCCGGTGAAGAGGTAGGCATCCAGATGCCGTTCGGCTGCCGGATGGGTATCTGCCAGAGCTGTGTGCTCCCGTTGGAGTCCGGGCACGTACGCGACTTCAGGTCCGGGACCGAACACGGCGAAGGCGATCGCATCCAAACCTGCATCTCCACGGCATCCGGCAACTGCACCCTCAAGATTTAAGGAGAACTAATGGCTATCACCGACGTAAAGCAATACGCACACCTCAGCGCCGAGGACGTCGAAGCGCTAGGGCGCGAACTCGACGCGATCCGCACCGACATCGAGGAGTCCCGGGGCGAACGCGACGCCCGCTATATCCGCCGATCCGTCCAGCTGCAACGCGCCTTGGTGGTCGGCTCTCGGATCGTGTTGATGGCTAGCGGCAATAAGTACGCCTGGACCGCTGGGACGGCGATGCTCGGCACCGGCAAGATCATCGAGAACATGGAACTCGGGCACAACATCACCCACGGTCAGTGGGACTGGATGAACGATCCGGAGATCCACTCCACCGAATGGGAGTGGGACACCACCTCGCCGAGTGTGCATTGGAAGAAGTCGCACAACTTCATCCACCACAAGAACACCAACATCGTCGGCATGGATGACGATGTCGGCTACGGCATCATGCGCGTCACCCGGGACGAGCCCTGGAAGCGCTGGATGATCGGTAACCCGATCTACAACATCCTGCTGGGCACATTCTTCGAATGGGGTGTCGCCGCACACGGACTGGAGCTTTCGGCGGTCCGCAGGCACGACAAGACTTGGGCTGAAGTGCGCAAAGACCTGCGGATCATCGGTAAGAAGGTCGGTAGGCAGGTCGGCAAGGACTACGTCGTTTTTCCGGCGTTAGCCGGGCGCAACTGGAAGCACACCCTGCGGGCCAACGCGGTCGCCAACCTGATCCGCAACTACTGGTCCTACATGGTGATCTTCTGTGGCCACTTTCCCGACGGTGCCGAGAAGTTCACCAAGGAGGAGTTCGAAAACGAGACGCAAGGGGAGTGGTATCTGCGCGAGATGCTCGGGTCGGCGAACTTCAACGCCGGACCGGTGCTGGCATTTATGAGTGGCAATTTGTGCTATCAGATCGAGCATCATCTCTTTCCGGATCTGCCGAGCAATCGCTACCGGGAGATCTCGGTGCGGGTGCGCGAACTGTGTGAGAAGTACGACCTGCCCTACACCACGGGATCTCTTGCGCGGCAGTACTGGCAGTCGTTCTGGACGATCTTCAAGCTCGCGCTGCCCGACAAGCTGCTCAAAGGGACGCCCGATGACGCCCCGGAGACCAATTCCGAGTTGAAGTTCCGGGTCCGCGACGGATTGCGGGAAAGCTTCGTCGACCCAGCGACAGGTAAACGGCGGGGCCTGCGCACCGCGCTGCGTGAACTGCGGGCCGCTTCCAGCGCGGCGTAACTCGAGGGCTCCGACGGTGTAACCCTCACCACTAGGAAGAAGGCTAGCCTAGCCTTATCTCACCGTGTAGGGTCGCTGGCCATGGCCTCCTCTTCTTCTACGGTGACCACTGCGCTGCAAAGCATTCTGCGTGAAGACCTCAACGTCGACATGGCCCGGGTCACCCCCGAAGCCAGGTTGATCGACGACGTCGGGTTGGACTCGGTGGCGTTTGCTGTCGGCATGGTCGCCATCGAAGAGCGGCTCGGCGTCGCGCTGTCCGAGGAAGAGCTTTTGACCTGTGACACCGTCGGCGATCTCGACGCGGCGATCGCGGCAAAATCGGGCACATGAGCGAACTCGCGGCGGCGATCACGCGGTCGATGCAGACCGCGACATCTGAATTGGCCGTCTTCGACCGCGAGACCTCGGCGTGGCAACGGCGCGCGTGGCCGGAAGTACACGGGCTGGCCGAAGGAGTTGCGGCCTGGCTACTGGCCCATGATCAACCCGCCGCTGTCGGTCTCGTCGGCGAACCGACCGTCGAGTTCATCGCCGCGATCCAGGGCACCTGGCTCACGGGCGCGGCCGTCTCGATACTGCCGGGGCCGGTGCGCGGCGCCGACTTACGGCATTGGGCGGAGTCGACGCTGACCCGATTCACCGAGATCGGGGCACGCACGGTCCTCAGCCACGGCTCCTATCTCGACGGCCTGCGGGAGGCCGCGCCAGTAGATGTCGTTGTCGAAGATGTCGCGACAGCAGCGCGCACCAGTCGATCAGCAGCAGGAACGCCGAGCGGAGACGGCACCGGCCCCGCCATCCTGCAAGGAACCGCGGGTTCCACTGGCGCACCCAAAACCGCCGCGCTTGCCCCGGCTGCCGTACTCAGCAACCTGCGCGGGCTCGACCAACGGTGTGCCCTCGACTCGTCGATCGACGCCTGTTGTTCATGGCTGCCGCTTTATCACGACATGGGGCTCAGCTTTGTGTTTGCCTCGGCGTTGGGCCGGTTGCCGCTGTGGCTGGCCCCGACGGCGGCGTTCGCTGCGTCGCCGTTCAATTGGTTGACGTGGCTCTCGGACAGCCATGCGACGATCACCGCCGCGCCAAACTTCGCCTACAACCTGCTCGGCAAATATGCCCGGCGAGTATCCGACATCGATCTCGGCGGACTGCGGGTGGCGATCAACGGTGGGGAACCGGTGGACTGCGAGGGGTTCCAACGTTTCGCCGAAGAAATGGCGCCGTTCGGATTCAACGCCGGCGCGGCTGCGCCCTCGTACGGCCTCGCCGAGTCCACATGTGCGGTAACGATGCCGGTGCCGGGCACCGGGTTGCGGTTGGCCAGCTTCTCAGACGACACCGGCTCACACAAACACGCGGTCCTCGGTGATCCGATCCCCGGCATGCAGGTGCGGATCTCCTCCAGCGATCGGTACGACAACGTGACCGGCCCCGAGGTCGGCGAGATCGAGATTCGCGGTACGTCGATGATGAACGGCTACCTTGGACACCCGGCCATCGATCGCGACGACTGGTTTCCCACTGGCGATTTGGGCTTCGTCGGCGATGGAGGTCTCGTCGTGTGCGGGCGGGCCAAGGAAATCATCTCGATCGCGGGGCGCAACATTTTCCCGACGGAGATCGAGCTGGTCGCGGCCCAAGTACGCGGTGTGCGGGAAGGCGCCGTGGTCGCTTTGGGTACCGGCGAACGCTCCGCCCGCCCCGGTCTGGTCGTCGCGGCCGAGTTTCGTGGGCCTAATCAGGACGAGGCGCGCACCGAAGTGATCCAGCGCATTGCCTCGGTGTGCGGAGTGGTTCCGTCGGACGTGGTCTTCATGTCGCCGGGGTCCCTGCCGCGCACCTCCTCGGGCAAATTGCGCCGTCTGGAAGTCCGGCGTTCGCTTGAGCTGGTGGACTGAAATGATCGCGATAAGCGAGACCGTCTTCGATGTTGACTATCGCGCGCTGCTCTCCGAGGTTTTCGACGACCGCGTCACGGAGTGGACGGCCGAAGCCGAGGTGCAGCAACGCTTTCCGCGGAAGCTGATCGAGCATCTGGGAGCAAGCGGTGTCTTTGCCGCCAAGTGGTCCGACCAAACCCAGCCCGATGTCAACAAGCTGGTCGAGCTCGCCTTCGCGCTGGGCCACCTGGCGTCCGCCGGCATCGGAGTGGGCGTAAGCCTGCACGATTCGGCCATCGCCCTGCTGCGCCGTTTCGGCAAGTCGGACTACCTGAAAGACATTTGCGAACAAGCGATTCGCGGCGAAGCCGTGCTCTGCATCGGTGCCTCGGAAGAATCCGGCGGATCGGATCTACAGATCGTCGAAACCGAGGTTCGCTCGTGTGACGGTGGTTTCGAAGTCCGCGGCGTCAAGAAGTTCGTGTCGCTTTCGCCCATCGCCGACCACATCATGGTTGTGGCACGCAGCGTCGACCACGACTCGGCCAGCCGGCACGGCAATGTCGTGGTGGTGGCGGTGCCGACCACCCATGTCAACGTGCAGCAGCCCTACAACAAGATGGGTGCGGGGCGGCTGGACACCGCGGCGGTTCACATCGATACCTGGGTTCCGGCCGATGCGCTCGTCGCACGGGCCGGTACCGGGCTGGCCGCCATTAGTTGGGGATTGGCGCACGAGCGGATGTCGATTGCCGGGCAGGTCGCGGCTTCGTGCCAGCGGGTGATCGGAATTACCTTGGCCCGCATGATGACTCGGCGTCAGTTCGGCCAAACGCTGTTCGAGCATCAGGCCCTGCGGCTGCGGATGGCGGATCTGCAGGCGCGGGTCGACCAGCTCGGCTACGCGCTGCACGGCATCGCCGCGCGGGGGCGGCTGGATTTGCGTGCGGCCGCCGGCATCAAGGTAACCGCGGCCCGCCTCGGCGAAGAGGTAGTCGGCGAGTGCATGCACATCTTCGGTGGGTCGGGCTATCTCGTCGACGAAACACCCCTGGGCAGGATGTGGCGAGACATGAAGCTGGCCCGGGTCGGCGGCGGCACCGATGAAGTCCTCTGGGAACTGGTCGCGGCCGGCATGAAACCCGATCACGCCGGCTACGAGGACTGGGTAGGACGCTCCAACGCATAGAGCACCATGCGCCGATTTGGCGTGTCGTGCTCGCCGAGAGAACGGCATCCGACGTACTCGCACAATCGGCGGACAACGGTGTTGCGGTGATCGGGGTCGAACATGATCCGGCCGCAGCGGGGTTCCTGTGCGAACAGGCTGGCCACGATTCGCGGGAGTAGTCGCGGGCCGAGGCCGCGGTTGACCAGCGCCAGATCCGCGATGGCGGCGTGCAGCCCCACATCGTAGGGATCGGCGTCATAGTGATGCGAAATCAGATCCTTTGCTGCCCAGTAGATTTCTAAATAGGCGCACTCTTCGCCGCGCAGGGTTCCGATCACTGGCAGCGAATAGGTACCGTCGAGCTGCGCCGTGATGTGTTGGCGCCAGCGCGAGGTCGGCCAGGCGTATTCCCACGCCTCGGCTAGATGAGGGCGATTCATCCACTCCGCCACCATCTCTGCGTCGCTGCTTGCCGCGGCACGCAGGGCGTATGGGTGCTCCACCTCCGGGACGGCAAGCCGGTCGATGCGCTGTACCTCTTCGGATACATCCGTGCGCTCGCGCTTCAGTACGTGAGTCGGCGCGTCATCGGTCTGGGTGCGTGGGGCGGCTCCGTTCATCGTTTGCTGACCTTACCCGAGCAGGGTTCATGGATTAGGTTAGGCATGCCAAATTTTGATGCGGATGCCTTAACAGGGCATCCGCGGTGGGTCGCCGCAGTGATGTTTGCTCGGCCGCCGGAGCGGTAATATCGCTAGGCCCAGGCGCGAGTGGCGGAATTGGTAGACGCGCTGGATTTAGGTTCCAGTGTCTTAGGACGTGGGGGTTCGAGTCCCCCCTTGCGCACTCCGGCGTTTCAGCCGAAGAGGTCGCGGTGTTGTTCGAGGAATTCCCGCACCGATTGCGGGGGGTGGCCGGTGATGTCTTCGAAGTCGTGGGTTGACCGGTTGTAGCGGTCTTCGCGGTGCAGCCGGGCCATGGTGGCGATGTGTTGTTGCACGTGAGGCGGCAGTCCGACCTGGCTCAAAACTTCCTGCCACTCTTCATAGGGCGGCCGGGCCGCGGATACGGGTCGGCCCAGGGCTTGTGCGTACTGTGCGGCGAGCTCGTCGATGTCCAGGGTCGTGGGACCGGTCAATTCGTAGACCGCACCCAGATGGTCACGCGGTGCGCACAGCACCGTCGTCACGACTTCGGCGACGTCGCGGGACGCGAGCGGTGAAGTGCGGCCTGTTCCGAACGGAAGGGATAGTTGGCCGGTCTCCCGGATGGAGCGGGCCGCCAAGGTCGCGAAGAGAGGATTCTCGAGCAAGACGGTCGGCCGGATGTGCACGGCTGGGATGCCCGACCAGTCGATGACGTGCTCGGCGAGCCAGTGCAGGCGTTGCTGTTTGGATTCTTCGGTGCTGGTGACGGTCATCTGAGAGACCGTCATTTGCGACATGTTGACCAGAACTTCGAGGTTGTCCAGCTCCTTTGCCATCGCGCACGCCAGAGCGGTGGCTTGCAGGTAATCCGGTGAGACGCTCATGTTGAAGAACATCCGCGTGACACCGGACATCGCCGCGAAGACGTCGGCCGGGTTGGTCAGGTCGCCGACGACCACATCGGCACCCTGTACACGCAGCGCGTCGGCCCGGGCGTCGTCATGGTGCACCATGGCCCGGACCGTCTCGCCGCGGTCGCGGAGCCGGGTCACCACCTGTGGGCTGATACCGGCGACTCCGCCGCCAGCGCCGGTGACCAGGTAGGTCGGTGACTTACTCATGGAAGTGGCCCTGTTTCAACTGATCTCGTAGCGCAGCCGTCGGATCGAGTGCGGAAACCGCGGAACACAATCCTAACCCGGTCGGCTTGCGCGCTACCGCTGTCACCGTGAGTCCGCCGCCGTCGAGCACCGCTCCTCGACCCACCCGTGAGCTTCGGCTATGGTAAGGCAACCCTTAGTTGACGGGTAACTACTTCGTCCAGGTGTGAAAGGACCGCTGATGGCACGCGGGTTTCAGGGCGCGATGCTGCGCGGTTTCGGCGCGCGCGATCACACCGCGACGGTGCTCGAAACCGTGCAGATCGCACCGCATTTCGTGCGGATACGGTTGGAGTCAGCGACTCTGTTCGACGACGCGGAGGCCGAGCCCGCAGCGTGGCTGCGGTTTTGGTTCCCCGACCCGGACGGATCGAATACCGAGTTCCAGCGCGCCTACACGATCTCCGAGGCGGATGTGCCCGCCGGCCGCTTCGCCGTCGACGTCGTGCTGCACGAGCCCGCCGGCCCGGCGTCGAAATGGGCACGCACCGTCGAACCCGGCACCACGATCGCGCTGATGTCGCTGATGGGGTCCTCGCGGTTCGACCCACCCGAGGAGCAACCGGCGGGTTATCTGCTGATCGGCGACTCGGCATCGATCCCCGGGATGAACGGAATCATCGGCACGGTTCCCGACGATGTCCCGATCGAGATGTACCTCGAACAGCATGACGAAAACGACACGGCGATCCCGATCGCGCAGCATCCGCGGCTGCGGCTGCACTGGGTCAGCCGTCGCGACGAGAAATCGCTGGCCGACGCGATCGAGACGCGGGATTGGTCGAATTGGTATGCCTGGGCGACCCCCGAGGCCACCACGCTGAAAAACGTTCGCAAGCGACTGCGTGATGCGTTCGGTTTCCCCAAGTCGGAGGTCCACGCGCAGGCGTATTGGAGCGCCGGCCGCGAGATGGGCACCACCCGCGGCGGCGAGCCGGAGGAGGCTACCGACAGCATCGCCCCGGTGCCCGGTGACGACCTTGCGCCGGAAAGCGTTGCAGCCCAGCCCGAGACACCGCCGGCCGGCACCGACGATGTGTTTGCCCCGGCTAACCGCGGTAGTTGGCGCGCTCAGGCCGCCGGCCGGTTGCTCGCGCCGCTGCGATCGGCGCTGATCGTCTCCGGCGTGCTGCAAGCGGTGATCACGCTCGTGCAGCTCGCGCCGTTCGTGCTGCTGGTGGAACTGTCCCGGCTACTGGTGTCGGGCGCCGACGCGTCCCGACTGTGGGGCGTCGGCATCGCTGCCGTTTCGCTGCTGGGTTTGGGCACCGTGCTCGGTGCCGCGCTCACCCTCTGGCTGCACGTCATCGACGCACGGTTCGCGAGCGATCTGCGGTCGCGGCTGTTGAGCAAGATGTCTCGGCTGCCGCTGGGCTGGTTCACCGCCCGCGGATCCGGTTCGATCAAGCAACTGGTGACCGACGACACGCTGTCGTTGCACTATCTGGTCACCCACGCGATACCGGACGCGGTCAACGCGGTCGTCGCGCCGGTGGCGGTGCTGGTCTATCTGTTCGCCGTCGACTGGCGAGTGGCGCTGGTGTTGTTCGCTCCGGTACTGGTCTATCTGGTGATGACGTCGTCGTTGACGATCCAATCCGGCCCGCGGATCGTTCAAGCACAGCGCTGGGCCGAAAGGATGAACGGCGAAGCCGGTGCCTATCTCGAGGGCCAGCCGGTGATTCGCGTCTTCGGCGGGGCGGCGGCCTCCAGCTTCCGGCGCCGGTTGGACGGGTACGTCGGATTCCTGGTGGCCTGGCAGCGCCCGCTGGCGGGCAAGAAGACCGCGATGGATCTGACCACCCGCCCGTCCACCTTCCTGTGGCTGATCGCGGTCGCCGGCACCCTGCTGGTCGTGTCGCACCGGATGGATCCGGTCAACCTGCTGCCGTTTTTGTTGTTGGGCACCACATTCGGTGTCCGACTGCTCGGCATCGCCTACGGGATCGGCGGCATCCGCGCCGGAATGCTCGCCGCCCGGCGTGTCCAAATTGCACTCGACGAACAAGATCTCGCGGTACAAGAACAGCCGGGCGCGGCGCCCGGTGGCGACGCGGCCACGGTGGTGTTCGACCACGTCGGATTCAGCTACCGCCCCGGGGTTCCAGTGATCCAGGACGTATCACTGGAACTGCGCCCGGGCACGGTTACCGCGCTAGTCGGCCCGTCCGGATCCGGGAAGTCGACGCTCGCAGCGCTGCTGGCCCGGTTCCACGACGTCGAACAAGGCGCGATACGCGTTGGGGGACAAGATATCCGGTCGCTGACGGCCGACGAGCTCTATGCCCGAGTCGGCTTCGTGCTGCAGGAAACCCAACTCGTGCACGGCACTGTCGCGGAGAACATCGCGCTGGCTGTCCCCGATGCCACCCCCGAACAGATCCAGGCCGCGGCCCGCGAAGCGCAAATTCACGACCGGGTGCTGCGGCTGCCGGATGGTTACGACACCGTGCTGGGTGCGAGCGCCGCGCTATCCGGTGGTGAGCGCCAACGCCTCACCATCGCCCGCGCGATCCTTGCCGACACTCCAGTCCTGATCCTCGACGAGGCCACGGCATTCGCCGATCCGGAGTCGGAATATCTTGTGCAGCAAGCACTTAACCGGCTTACCCACGATCGGACCGTGTTGGTGATCGCCCATCGGCTGCACACCATCACCCGGGCCGATCAGATCGTCGTGCTCGATCACGGACGGATTGCCGAACGCGGTACGCACGAGGAGTTGCTCGCCGCCGACGGTCGGTATCGCCGGTTGTGGGACACCGGCCAGGGCAATCCGGTGGCCGTGACCGGGGCGGCGCAGGAGGGCGGGCGATGATCCGCACCTGGATAAGCCTGGTTCCGGCGGACCGCCGCGCCAAGGTGACCGTCTATGCCGTGCTCGCGTTCGTTTCGGTCGTGGTGCGCGCGGTGGGTGCGGTACTGCTCGTCCCGCTGGTAGGGGCGTTGTTCAGTGACGCACCGCAACACGCGTTGGCGTGGCTGGGCTGGCTAACCGTTGCGACCGTGAGCGGATGGATCGTCGATGCCGTGATCGCGCGGATCGGCTTCGATTTGGGTTTCGCCGTGCTCGACCACTCGCAGCACGATGTCGCCGACCGGCTTCCCGGGGTGCGGCTGGACTGGTTCACCGCCGACAACACCGCGATGTCCCGCCAGGCGATCGCGGCCACCGGGCCGGAACTCGTCGGCCTAGTGGTCAACCTGCTGACGCCGCTGACCACGGCGGTTCTGCTGCCCCCGGTCATCGCCCTGGCGCTGTTGCCCATCTCCTGGCAACTCGGGGTGGCGGCGCTGGCCGGTGTGCCCTTACTGCTCGGGGCGCTGTGGGCCTCATTGCGTTTGACGCGTCGCGCTGACGCGGCGGCCGGTGTCGCCAATACCGCACTGACCGAACGGATCATCGAGTTCGCGCGGACCCAGCAAGCGCTGCGCGCGGCGCGACGGGTCGAGCCGGCCCGCAGCCTGGTGGGCTCCGCCCTGGCCGCACAGCACACCGCGACGATGCGCCTGCTCGGCATGCAGATCCCGGGTCAGCTGTTGTTCAGCGTTGCCAGCCAGCTGGCATTGATCGCGCTGGCCGGTACCACCACGGCGCTGACCATGGACGGCACGCTCAACGTGGCCGAGGCGGTCGCCCTGATCGTCGTGATCGCTCGCTACCTGGAGCCGTTCGCCACCGTCAGCGAGTTGGCGCCGGCGCTGGAGAGCACCCGCGCCACGCTCGACCGCATTCAGGGCGTGCTGACCGCACCGGCCGTCGTGGCCGGGGCCGATAGCTTGCGTGATGCGGCCGTTGCCTCGCACATCGAATTCGATGACGTCGCTTTCGGTTACGACGGCGCCAGCACACCGGTGCTGGACGGGGTCAGCTTCGCCTTGCAGCCGGGAACCACGACGGCGATCGTCGGGCCGTCGGGCTCCGGAAAAAGCACGATCCTGGCGCTGATCGCCGGGCTGCACCAACCGACCCGCGGTCGCGTGGTCATCGACGGCGCCGACGCCGCCACGCTGAGCGCGGAGGCGCGCCGCGCAGTCAGCAGCGTGGTATTCCAGCACCCGTACTTGTTCCACGGGACGATCCGCGACAACGTATTCGCCGGAAACCCCACCGCCGGCGACGACCAGTTCGGCCGGGTCGTCGCGCTGGCGCGGGTCGACGAGCTGATCGGCAGGTTGCCCGACGGCGCCGACACGATCGTCGGCGAAGCCGGCTCGACGTTGTCCGGCGGCGAGCGGCAACGGGTCAGCATCGCGCGTGCGCTGTTGAAGGCCGCTCCCGTGCTGCTGGTCGACGAGGCGACGAGCGCCCTGGATACCGAGAACGAGGTTGCGGTGGTCGACGCGCTCACGGCCGACCCCCAAGCACGCACCCGAGTGATCGTGGCCCATCGGTTGGCCAGTATCCGCCACGCCGATCGCGTTCTCTTCGTCGACAATGGGCGAGTGGTCGAGGACGGTTCGATCGACGAATTGCTGACGGCGGGCGGCCGTTTCAGCGAGTTCTGGCGCCAGCAGCATGAGGCCGCCGACTGGCACATCGTCGCCGAATAGGCCACGGCGGGTGACTCTTGCCGTATGCCTTACAGTTGATCAGTCAGTCGGCTGGTTGAGTCCTGGAGGCGTGGTCACTTATGAGTGCTGTGGTGTCGATTCCGCGGTACCCCGGCGACGTGACACCCGAATGGTTATCCGCAGCGCTTAGCGAACGCCACACACCGGTCGAGGTGTCCGATGTCGACGTGGTGGCCATTGGCACCGGCCAGACCGGGGCGACCTATCGCGTGACGGCCCGCTACGCCGCGGAGCGCGGTGACCTGCCACAAACATTCGTGATCAAGCTGCCCGCCCAGGACGACGCCGTGCGCGACCGCGTCGTCATCGGCTACCGCAGCGAATGCGCGTTCTACACCTCGGTCGCCGACCGGGTGCGGGTGCCGACCCCGAGCTGCTTCTACTGCCAGATCACCGACGACGCTATGGAATACGCGCTGCTGCTCGCCGACCAAGCGCCGGCGGTGCAAGGAGATCAGATCGCGGGCTGCGGCGAGCAGGAGGCGCGGCTCTCGGTGATGGCGCTGGCCGGGCTGCACGGGCCGAGCTGGTGTGACCCCTTCTGGCTGGATCTGCCGGGCCTGGCGTTTCCCCGTCCGGATGAGGCCGGGGCCAAGGGTCTTGGCGACGTGGCGAAGATGAGCGCCGACATCACCCTGGAAAAGCTGGGTGACCGGATGAGCGCCGAAGACCGCGAGACCTTCACCACCACAATGGGTTTGGTGACGCCGTGGCTGTTCACCGAGCGGGATCGGTTCGCGCTGCTGCACGGTGACTACCGGCTCGACAACCTGCTGTTCGACCCGGCGCACAGCTGGGTGAGCGTGGTCGACTGGCAGACGCTCGGCGTGGGTCTGCCGGCGCGGGATCTCGCGTATTTCACGGCAACGAGCCTGAATTCGGAGCTGCGGTTGGCAATCGAGAACGACCTTGTCGACGAATATCATCGAGCGTTGTTAGGTTATGGCGTTACCGGCTACGACCGTGAAACATGTTGGCGCGATTACCGGCTCGGGATGCCGCAGGCGCTGCTGATCTCGGCGCTCGGATTCGCGTTCGCCACCGCCACCGAACGCGGTGACGACATGGTGCTCGCCATGCTCAGTCGCGGCTGTCAGGCCGTCCGCGATCTGGGAACCGTGGAGCTGCTCAGTTGAGCGTGGTTACCGGCTGAACCGTCCGGCCAGGTACTCGGCCCGGCACGCATTGCGGGCGAGTTTGCCGCTGGTGGTGCGGGGAATGGCGCCGGCGGCGACGAGCCGGATCTCGGCGACCCGGACCTGATGATTGCGGGCGATTGCTGCCCGCACGGTCGCGGCGATTGCGTCCGGGTCTGCGCGCCCGACACCTGCGGCACGTTCGGCGACGACCACAAGCTGCTCGCGGGATTCGCTGTCCGGAACCGAAAATGCGGCCACGTAGCCGGTCCGGATCGCGGGCGAAGCATGACTGACGGTGGTCTCGATGTCGTGCGGGTAGTGGTTGCGGCCATCGATGATGACGAGGTCTTTTATCCGTCCCGTCAGGTACAGCTCGTCGTCGATGTAGACGCCGAGATCGCCGGTGGCCAACCAGTAGCAGTTGTCCGGGGCGCCCTCGGCGTGGCTGTCCTGCTCGGTCCGAGACTGCAGCTTGTTGCCGAATGTGCGTTGTGATTCTTCCTCGCGGCCGAAGTATCCGCGGGCGATGTTGTTGCCGTGCAGCCAGATTTCCCCGACGGCGCCGTCGGGCACCTCGGCACCGTCCGGGCTGGCGATCACCGCCCAGACATCCCGGAAAGGCTGGCCGCAGGAGACATAGGCGACCGCACCGTCGGCGTCCGGCTCGACGATCACCGCGTGTCCGGCGGCGAGTTGAACACGGTCGAGGAACACCGCGTGGGCCGCCGCGTCCGGGGCGGTCATGGCCACTCCCAGTGTCGCTTCGGCCATCCCGTAAGCCGGTTTGACCGCCGTCGCGGGTAGGCCGTAGGGGGCGAACGTCTTGGTGAATTTCTCGATGGCCGACATGGTCACCGGCTCCGAGCCGTTGAGCAGCCCGACGACGTTGTGTAGGTCAATGGTGGCGGCTTCCGGGGGCAGCCCCCGCTCGGCGGTCAAGTCGTACGCGAAATTGGGCGCGGCCGCAAATGTCGGGCCGTTGCTGGCTTCCGCGCTCAGTTCCTTGATCCACCGGAAGGGCCGACGGACGAACGCCATCGGATCCAGCAGCGTGAGGTATTCGCCACCGCACAACGCCGGGAACATGATCATGATCAGTCCCATGTCGTGGTAGAGCGGCAACCAGCTGACGCTGTGGGTGTTTCGGTGCAGGTTGGCGCCCAGGATCATCTGCAGCACATTGGTGACCACAGCGCGGTGCGTGACCTCCACGCCGGCCGGGCTGCGCGTCGACCCGGACGTGTACTGCAGATACGCAGTATCGTCCGTGGCGATGGTGGGCTCGGCGAACATCGAGGCCAGCGATGCCGGGATCGCGTCGACCGCGATCAATCGCGGCCGCCCGGTCACCGGATGCGCCCGCAGCGATTGCCGCACGGACTCGGCCGCGGCGGTGTTCGTCAGCACCACGGCGGGCTGGGCGTCGCCCAACACCGCCGTCAACCGCTCGGTGTGCCCGGCCAGTGTTGGCGCAAACAGCGGGACCGCGATATTGCCCGCATGGACCGCGGCGAAGAAAGAGGCCACGTAGTCCAGACCATGTGGTGCCAAGATCGCCACCCGGTCCCCGGGCTTGGCGACTTGCTGGAGGCGGGCGCCGATCGCACGGACCTTGGTCCACAGGTCATTCCAGCTCAGTTCGACGACGCGCCCGTCCTGCTCTTTCGCGTAGTCGATGAACCGGTACGACGGACGGTCGCCGAATGCTGCCCGGTTTTGGTCGAAGAACGACGTGAGCGTCAAACCATCGGGCAAGGCAATGGTGCCGTCGTCGAGAACATAATCATTTACGTCAGCCGCTAGGGGCTGAACAGCGTCAATCGACAAATGGGGCCGACCCATGTAACTGAGAATAGGAGTGGTACTAAACGTTTTGCATCACCGGGTGGGTGTGTCGCCCAGCACGTTAAATATTGATGCGATGTAGATCACATCGGACCGTCACAATGGTTAGCGGATTTAACGAAAAGGCGGCGCCGAGCCGGCTCGCTGAGCGGGAAATATATCTTGGCGCGACACGCGCCTCGGGACGGCGTTGCGGCCGCGTACGTCGGCCCGGCGCTGGCTTTCCCCGGGGCCGCGAGTGCGGTACCGGATTTCAGCCGCGACGGGCTGCTTCTTGAACCAGCTGCATGCGCGACGTGAGCCCGAGCTTGGCGTAGACGTGCGTGAGATGGGTTTGAACCGTGCGCGGGGAGATGAAAAGCCGGCTGCCGATGTCCTTGTTGCCGAGTCCCTCGCTGACGAGGCGGACCACATCGCGCTCGGTCGGGGTCATCGAGGCCCAACCTGTCGACGGTCGTTTGCGTTCGCCGCGGCCGCGCTGGGCGTAGGCGATGGCTTCGTCGGTGGACAGCGCCATGCCGGCGTTCCACGCCAGGTCGAATTGTTCGTCGCTCAACGCTTTGTGGGTTATTTCCACCGATGCCGCGTGTTGTGCCTCGTATATCTGAAAACGGACGATTCCGGTTCGTTGACGGATCGTGTGCGCGGCAGCAAATAGCCTCACCGCTTCGAGATGGTTGCCAGCGCCGTGAGCAAGGCCGCCGAGACACTCCAGCAGGTCTGGGACGAATAAATGGGCCCGTATCTCGGCGGCACGTGTCAGCGCGTCGTGGGCATCGCGTTCGGCTTGACCGGTTTCGTTTTCTGCCAACGCGACGCGCGCCCGGGTGGCCAGCGCCTGCACCATGAACCAGCCCGCCGCGGCGGAGACGTCCTCATCGGCGAACCGGCGTGCCGCCGTCAGATCGCCACGAGCCAGCGCGACCTGCGCCCAGGATTTGGCAGTAGTGGTCGCAAGCCGGGGCAACATCCCCACCAATCGCTCGCGCGCCGCCTCGCTGGCGTCGCGGGCAGCGTCGACACCGCCACCGGCCAGCTCCGCGACGGCGAGCGCCGCGTACACGACACCTTCCTGGTACCGGCCTATTTCGGCGGCGCCGTCGAGCGCCTCAAGGGCAAGTGCGCGACCCTCGTCTGCTCGTCCGCTGTGTGCCAGCACGTGGCACAGCAGCGACCGCGCATTGACCTGCCAGATCAGCGCGTGCGCCCCGTCGGCTTCCGTCGTCAACTCGCGGAACTGCGCCTCTGCCACGGCGATATCTCCGAGCACCCAGTGTGCTGCGCCCAGACACCATCGGCACCCCCGCGAGTAGCCCCGGTCGCCGATCTCGTCGGCGAGCTCACAGCCCTCCTTCGCGGTCGCGATGCAGGTGTCGACATCACCCGCGCCCATCGCCGCGGCGAACGCCTGGCTGTAGAGGATCTGGCTCAGCCGCCACCGATCGCCAATCGCTCGGGCCAAGTCGGCTGCCTCCGACAAGTACGGCCCGGCTACTTTGGCGTCCCAACCGGCGACGCGGCCGCAAGCGGTGAGAGTCCGCGCCAGCAGCGCGGGATCGTCGACCTCGCGCGCGATCGCCAGCGAACGTTGTGCTCGCGCCATGCTTTTCGCGTCGCGCATGTTGCCGAGGAATGCTTTATCGGCCAGCGCGCGCGCCAGCGCCCCAGGTGTCACTTCGGCGTCCGCGATCTCAGCCTCGGCGAGACCGATGTCGAGCCAGTCCGACCCCTCCTTGAGGCAGCCCCGTGTCAGCCACAGCGGCTGCAGGGACGTGGCGAGCTGCAATGCGCTATCGATGTTGGAGTTCTCCCGGCTCCACGCGAACGCGGCACGCAGATTGTCTATTTCGGCCTCTGCATGGTCGAGCAGCAGCTCCAAGCTGGTGGTAGCCGGACCGTCCAGTGCCGTGGCCATTGCGGTGTAGTGATCACGGTGCCGGTTCCGGACAACGACGGCCTCAGCGGATTCGCCGAGCTTCTCCTGCGAATATTGGCGAATTGTTTCCAGCAGTCGGTATCGGGTTGGGCCCCCGGCTGTTTCGGCGACCACCAGCGATTTGTCAACGAGCAGGGCTAGTACATCGAGCACCTGGTGGGGCGCTAGATCCTTGTCGCAAACGACCCTTTGGCAGGCTTCGAGGTCGAACCCGCCCGAGAAAGCGGCCAGCCGGCGGAACAGAATCCGCTCGGGCTCGGTCAACAATGCGTGTGACCAGTCCACTGACGCCTGCAACGTCTGTTGACGACGCACCGCGGTTCGCGATCCTCCGGTCAGCAACCGGAACCGGTCTTGCAGGCCGGCGAGAATCTCCTGTGGCGACAACGCGCGTACCCGCGCCGCTGCCAACTCGATCGCCAGCGGCATGCCGTCTAACCGACGGCAGATCTCGGCTACCGTGGCCGCATTGTCATCAGTGACGCTGACGCCGGGCCGCGCGTGGCCGGCCCGGTCGCTGAACAATCGGATGGCGTCGCTCGTCAGTGCCAAGGACGGCACCCGCCAGGTCACCTCGCCCGCCACTCCGATCGGCTCGCGACTGGTCGCCAATACCGTCAGCTGAGGACAGGCGCTTAACATCGCCGCGATCAGCGACGCGCTGGCATCCAGCAGATGCTCGCAGTTATCCAACATCATCAATATCTGCCGCCCGCCGATGAACTGCAGCAGGCGGTTCTCCTGGGAACTTCCCGGCTGATCCGGCAGACCCAGCGCCCGGGCCGCGGTGATCGGCACCAGGTCGGGGTCGGTGATCGGCGCCAGGTCCACAGCCCACGCTCCGTCGCCGTAGTTTTCCGCGACTGCCCCCGCGACCTCCACCGCCAGCCGGGTCTTGCCTACGCCGCCAGCACCTGTCAACGTCACCAACCGGTTCTGCGTGAGAATGCCGCGCACTTCGACGATCTCCGAGTCGCGTCCCACAAAGCTGGTGAGCTGCACGGGAAGATGTTGGGCGACAATGGGTTCGCGCATCCGAAGCGGCGGAAATTCGTTGCAGAGGTCGGGGTGACACAGTTGCACAACACGCTCGGGACGGGGGAGATCCCGCAGTGGATGCGTGCCCAGATCGCTCAGCCATACGTCGTCGGCGAGCGTGTCGGCGACCAGGTCGCTGGTGGTGCCCGACAGCACCGTCTGGCCGCCATGCGCGAGTTCACGCAGCCGCGCGGTCCGATTGATGGCCGGCCCGACATAGTTGCTCTCGTCTCGCAGCTGCACCTCGCCGGTGTGCACGCCGATCCGTAGCTGCAACGGTGCCAAAGGCGCCCGCTGCAGCGCGAGCGCGCATGCCACCGCGTTGGACGCTCGGCTGAACGCGATGACGAAGCTGTCGCCTTCACCTTGCTCGACCGGACGCACACCATGGTGCAGGCTCACCAGTTCGGCAAGCGTTCGATCCAGGTTCGCGATCGCCGTGGTCATCGCTTCGGGCTCGGATTCCCACAATTGGGTCGAACCCTCGACGTCGGCCAACAACAGCGTCACGGTCCCACTGGGCACCGGATCGCTCATGGCTTCATCGCTCCAGTCCAACGGCGGGACGTACGCCCGTGGATCGATTTCGCTCATGTTAGCCAGCATGCGGCGACCGCACGCCGCAAACATCGGCGCTTGCGCGTATTTTTCGGCCGGGCCACGACCCGCGTAGCCTCGTCGGCCACGCGTCAGTACTGAGAGGACCCCTGGTCGACCCGGATCTGGGCCGCGGTGACCTTACGCGACTCGTCGCTGGCCAGCCAGCACACGGTGTCGGCGATCTCTTCCGGCTCGGCCACCCAATCGGGCAGAAACGGCGTGAGAACGTGCGAGAGCTGGGGGTTGGTTGCCGTGGCCCTGGCCACCGCCTCGACCATGTCGCCGGAGCCCATCGGGGTATTCACCGGGCCGGGGTGGACGCTGTTGACCCGGATCGAGTGTTTGCCCAATTCGGCGGCGAAGGCCCGGGTCAGCCCGGTGACGGCGTGCTTACTGGCGGTGTAGTGCACCATGAACGGCTGCATTTTCACCCCGGCCGCCGAGCTGATCAGGATGATCGAGCCGCCGCGGCCCCCTTCGATGATCTTGTCGGCGCCGGCCATCACGGTGTTCCAGGTGCCCGTCACGTTGATGTCCATCACGTCGCGAAAGGATTCGGGCGTGATCTCGTTCCAGGCCTGGGGAGCGGCGACGCCGGCATTGGCCACGATGATGTCGAGGCGCCCCAGTGTGGCGACGCCGTCGTCGACGGCCTTGCGGAGTGCATCCAGGTCGCGTGTGTCGACGACGGAGGCGAGGATCCGGCGGTTTGTGTCTTCGACCAGGCGAACGGTTTCGGCAAGATCCTCTTCGGTCGCCGGATCGTAGGGAACGCAGGCCGGGAGCTTCGCGGCAATGTCGACGGCGATGATGTCGGCGCCCTCCTGGGCCATGCGGACCGCGTGCGCGCGACCCTGGCCGCGTGCCGCCCCGGTGATCAGGGCGACTCGTCCCTCGAGCTTGCCGGTCATCAGCGCTCCTTCGTAGTGGTAGCTCGTTGTGCCGCCTTGACCAGGTTCGAACCGATGATCAAGCGCTGGATCTCGCTGGTGCCCTCATACAACCGCAGCAGGCGCACGTCGCGGTAGATGCGTTCGACGGCGACGCCTCGCATATAACCACTGCCGCCGTGGATCTGGACCGCGAGATCTGCGACCTTGCCGGCCATTTCGGTGCAGAAGACCTTGGCGGCCGACGGCGCGATCCTGCGATCCTCGCCTGAGACCCACAGCCGTGCGGCTTCGCGCACCAGCGCACGGCCGGCCATGACCCCGGTCTGCTGGTCGGCGAGCATCGCCTGCACCAACTGGAAGTTCCCGATCGCCGTACCACCCTGGGTTGCGGTCGCGGCATACGCGACGGACTCGTCAAGTGCGCGCGCCGCTACGCCCACTGCCAACGCGGCGATGTGGACCCGTCCGCGCGCCAACGAGGTCATCGCGGCCCGGTAGCCGACGTCTTCGCTGCCTCCGACGAGTGCATCGGATCCGACGCGGACGTCGGTGAAGCTGACGTCGGCCGTCCACGCTCCCTCCTGGCCCATCTTGGCGTCCTTGGCGCCCACCTCGACGCCTGCGGAATCCGCGGGAACCAGGAAGACGGCGATCCCCGGGCCCTGGTCGTCGGCGGGCCGGGTGCGCGCGAACACCACGAACAGATCGGCGACGGGTGCGTTGGTGATGAAGCGTTTCTGGCCGGAGATCACCCAATCGTCGTTGTCCCGAACGGCTTTGGTCCGCAAGCCGGCAGGGTTCGATCCGGCGCCGGCTTCGGTCAGGGCGAAGGAGGCGACGACGTCGCCGGACGCGATCGCCTCCAGCCAGCGGGACTTCTGTTCATCGGTGCCGAACCCGACCAGAACCTGTCCGGCGATGCCGTTGTTGGTGCCGAACATCGAACGCAACGCCAGCGATGTGTAGCCCAACTCCATCGCCAGCTCGACGTCTTGCATGAGGTTGACCCCGAGGCCGCCCCATTCCTGGGGAATCGCGTAGCCGAACAGGCCCATCTTCTTGGCTTCGTCGCGGAGGTCGTCGGGGACCCGATCCTCGTCGAGAATCTCCTGCTCGCGGGGGACGACCGCGGTGCGGACGAATTGCCTTGTCTGAGCAAGGATTTCGCGGAAGTCCTCGTCCGAGACTGCGGCGGATTCGGCGGTGGTCATTGGCTCCACACTCCTCTCCCGACGGCGGACACCCCGGTCCAGAGCAGGATCCTATATCAAATATGATATCTGGCTTGGGGGTGCCCGATGGTTGCGCTAACAGTGAAGGATGTGTGATTCAGGTGTCGTTGTTGACAGGTCAGACCGCGGTGATCACAGGCGGAGGGCAAGGGCTGGGTCTGGCCATCGCGGAGCGGTTTGTCGCCGAGGGTGCGCGAGTGGTGCTCGGCGACGTCAATCTCGAGGCGACCCAGGTCGTGGCCAAGGAGCTCGGCGGTGATGACGTCGCGGTAGCGGTCCGGTGCGACGTCACGCAGGCCTCCGACGTGGAAACCCTGATCCAGACCGCGGTCGAGCACTTCGGCGGCCTGGACATCATGGTCAACAACGCCGGCATCACCCGCGACGCCACGATGCGCAAGATGACCGAGGAGCAGTTCGATCAGGTCATCGACGTGCATCTGAAGGGGACCTGGAACGGGACCCGGCTGGCCGCAGCGATCATGCGGGAAAACAAGCGGGGCGCAATCATCAACATGTCCTCGGTGTCGGGGAAGGTCGGCATGGTCGGCCAGACCAACTACTCGGCGGCCAAGGCCGGCATCGTCGGCATGACCAAGGCGGCCGCCAAAGAGCTGGCCTACCTGGGTGTGCGGGTGAACGCGATCGCCCCCGGTTTGATCCGCTCTGCGATGACGGAAGCCATGCCGCAACGCATTTGGGACTCGAAGGTCGCCGAGGTGCCGATGGGCCGGGCCGGCGAGCCCAGCGAGGTCGCCAGCGTGGCGCTGTTCCTGGCGTCGGACCTGTCGTCGTATATGACCGGCACCGTCATGGAAATCACCGGCGGCCGGCATCTCTGAGATGGGCAACGCAACGCGTGAAGCCGTCATCTGTGAACCCGTCCGGACGCCGATCGGCCGCTACGGCGGAATGTTCAAGTCGCGCAGCGCCGTCGACCTCGGCGTCACCGCGCTGAAAGGGCTGCTCGAGCGAACCGGTCTGGCGCCCGACGCCGTGCAAGACGTCATTCTGGGCCACTGCTATCCCAACAGCGATGCCCCGGCGGTCGGGCGCGTGGTGGCGTTGGATGCCGGCTTGCCGGTGACGGTTCCCGGCATGCAGGTCGACCGCCGCTGCGGGTCGGGGCTGCAGGCAGTCATCCAAGCATGCCTGCAGGTCGGCAATGGGGACCATGACCTCGTCGTGGCCGGTGGTTGCGAAAGCATGAGCAACGTCGCCTTCTACTCCACCGATATGCGTTGGGGCGGCGCCCGCGACGGTGTGCGGGTACACGACGGGCTGGCGCGGGGACGTGCGACTGCCGGCGGCCGCCACTACCCGGTTCCGGGTGGGATGCTCGAGACCGCCGAGAACTTGCGCCGCCAGTACGGCATTTCACGCCAGGAGCAAGACGAGCTTGCGGTGCGATCGCATCAGCGCGCCGTTGCCGCGCAGAAGGATGGCGTTCTGGCCGAGGAGATCATTCCCGTGATCGTCCGGAACCGACAGGGCGAGGAACTCATCGACACCGATGAGCATCCACGCGCCGACACGTCGGTGGAGTCGCTGAGCAAGCTCAAACCGGTTCTGCTGGCTGATGATCCGGAGGCGACGGTCACGGCGGGTAACGCCAGCGGGCAGAACGACGCCGCATCCATGTGTGTGGTGACCACCGCGGAGAAAGCGGCCGAATACGGCCTGACACCGCTCGTCCGGATGGTGTCCTGGGGACTGGCGGGGGTGGCGCCCAACATCATGGGTATCGGCCCGGTACCCGCAACCCAAGCCGCGCTGGCCAAAGCCGGATTGCAACTGTCCGATATTGACCTCATCGAACTCAACGAAGCCTTTGCCGCCCAAGCACTTGCGGTGACGCGCGAGTGGAATTTCGGGGCCGCCGACTTCGACCGAACCAACGTGCACGGCTCGGGAATCTCGCTCGGACATCCGGTCGGCGCGACCGGCGGTCGGATGCTGGCCAGCTTGGCCCGTGAGCTCAATCGTCGCCAGGCGCGCTACGGGTTGGAGACCATGTGCATCGGCGGCGGCCAAGGGCTAGCCGCAATTTTCGAACGGGTCGCCCAGACATGAGCAGCCCCGGGTTGCCGCTGAGCGGTCTCACCGTTGTCGAGGTGTCCAGTTTCGTGGCCGCGCCGCTGTGCGGTGTGACCCTGAATCAGCTCGGCGCACAGGTGATCCGTATCGATCCGATCGGCGGCGCCTCGGACGTGAAGCGGTGGCCGCTGGCCGCCGACGGCACGTCGATTTACTGGACCGGGCTGAACAAGGGGAAGCGCTCGGCCACGATCGATGTCCGCTCGGCCGAGGGGCAAGAACTGGTCCGGCGACTGGTCGTGGAGGGCGACGGCATTGTCGTGACCAATGCGGTGTTGCCCTGGCTGGGTCATGATGTGTTGGCCGCCAAGCGTTCCGATGTCATCCACGTGCAGCTGCTCGGGCGCGGCGACGGATCCA
The DNA here is from genome assembly GCF_052566995.1 of Mycobacterium sp. Dal123C01. NCBI lineage: Bacteria > Bacillati > Actinomycetota > Actinomycetes > Mycobacteriales > Mycobacteriaceae > Mycobacterium > Mycobacterium sp. Dal123C01. The sequence goes on from NZ_CP199580.1 coordinate 2,878,889, forward strand.
CCGGGGTCGACTACACCGTGAACGCGGCCATCGGATATCCACTGGTGACCGGTCCGGCCAACCATGCCGGCCCGATCAACCATGTGCTGCCCGCCTGGGATGTCTGCTGCGGCCTGTATGCGGCGCTGGCCGTTGTCTCTGCGGTGCACCGGCGTGAGCGGTCCGGGGCGGGCGCTCGGGTCACCCTCGCACTAGAGGACGTCGCGCTGGCCACGGCCGGAAATCTGGGATTGTTGACCGAGCCCCAGGTGAATGGGACCCAGCGAGAGCGGCTGGGCAACACCATCTACGGCCAGTATGGCCAGGACTTCACCAGTTCCGACGGGGTGGCCTTCATGGTGGTCATATTGACTCCCAGGCATTTTCGCGACATGGTCGACGTGACCGGCACCGGCTCCGCGGTGGCCGCGCTGGCCGAGGCGCTGGGCGTGGACTTCAATGACGAAGGCGACCGGTACCGGTACCGGGACGTGCTGTCCGGTCTGTTCGCCGCCTGGTTCGCCGAGCATACGGCCGAACAGGTCACCGCGGCGCTGTCGAGCACCACCGTGCTGTTCGAGCGATACCGCACCTTTGCGGAGGTTGTCCAAGACCCGAAAGTGACTGACAATCCGCTGTTTTCCCGGCTGAACCAACCGGGTATCGGCGATTATCTGGCCGCCGGCCTGCCGGCCGCGTTCGACGGGGTCCACCCCGCTAGCGCGGCCGCGCCGGCGCTGGGCCAGGACACTGCCGACGTCCTCACCGAAAATCTAGGCTTGACCGCCGCGGACATCGCGCGTTTGACCGACACCAAAACGATCGCCTGAAGGGACCACGCATGACAAAACTCGCCCAGACCCTCGGGCTGACCGAATTCCAGACCGAGATTATCGCTACGGTAAGGCAATTCGTCGAGAAGGAAGTCATTCCCCACGCGGCCGAGCTCGAACGCACCGACACCTACCCGCAGGAGATCGTCGATCAGATGCGGGAGATGGGCCTGTTCGGGTTGATGATTCCGCAGGAGTACGGCGGACTGGGGGAGTCGCTGTTGACCTACGCGCTGTGTGTCGAGGAGCTGGCGCGGGGCTGGATGAGCGTATCCGGGGTGCTCAATACCCATTTCATCGTGGCGTACATGCTGCGCCAGCACGGCACCGACGAGCAGAAGCAGCGGTTCCTGCCCCGGATGGCGGCCGGTGAGACGCGCGGCGCCTTTTCGATGTCGGAGCCGGAGCTGGGTTCCGATGTGGCCGCGATTCGCACGCGGGCCCGCCGCAATTCCGACGGCACGTACACCATCGATGGCCAGAAGATGTGGCTGACCAACGGCGCCACCTCGACGCTGGTGGCGGTACTGGTGCGCACGGACGAAGGCTCGGACAAACCGCACCGCAACCTGACCGCGTTCCTCGTCGAGAAGCCGGTCGGTTTCGGCGAAGTCGTTGCCGGCCTGCATATTCCGGGCAAGATCGACAAGCTGGGCTACAAGGGCATCGAAACCACCGAGATGATCTTCGACGGCTACCAGGCCGGTGCCGATGACGTTCTCGGCGGCACCACCGGGCAGGGCTTCTTCCAGATGATGGACGGCATCGAGGTCGGCCGGGTCAACGTGTCGGCGCGCGCTTGTGGAGTCGGGCTACGTGCTTTCGAACTCGCGGTGCGCTACGCGCAACAACGCGAAACCTTCGGTAAGCCGATCGCCGAACACCAGGCCATCGCGTTTCAGTTGGCCGAGATGGCGACCAAAGTCGAAGCGGCACACCTGATGATGGTCAACGCGGCGCGGCTGAAGGATTCGGGCGAGCGTAACGACGTCGCTGCCGGCATGGCCAAATACCTGTGCAGCGAATACTGCACCGAGGTCACTCAGCAGAGCTTCCGAATCCACGGCGGCTACGGCTATTCCAAGGAATATGAAATCGAGCGGCTGATGCGTGATGCGCCGTTCCTGCTGATCGGTGAGGGAACCAGCGAAATTCAGAAGTCCATCATCAGCAAGCGACTGCTCGCCGAGTATCAGGTGTGAGGCGATGAGCGTTCCGGATTTCGCTGCGCGGCCTCAACTTTTTGAGGACGTCGCGCGATTGATCCGCGGGCGGATATTCGATGGCAGCTACGCCGCGGGGTCCTACGTGCGTCTGGACCAATTGGCCGCGGAGTTGGGGATCAGTGTCACGCCGGTGCGAGAGGCGCTGTTCGCGCTGCGCTCAGAAGGCCTGATCGCTCAGCAGCCCCGCCGCGGCTTCGTGGTGTTGCCGGTCACCGGGCGAGACGTCACCGACGTCGCGAATGTGCAGGCTCATGTCGGTGGGGAACTGGCCGCGCGGGCCGCGGTCAACGTCACCCACGATCAGCTGCACGAGCTCAAGGAAATTCAGGCCCAGTTGGAGGAGGCCTATGCCGGCGATGACCACGAGCGGACCGTTCGGCTGAACCATGAGTTCCACCGCGCCATCAATGTCGCGGCGGACTCGCCAAAGCTTGCCCAGCTGATGCTGCAGATTACCCGTTACGCTCCCGAGTCGGTCTTTCCGACGATTGAGGGCTGGCCTGGTCAGTCGATCGAGGATCACCGGCGGATCCTGGCTGCGCTCGAGATACATGACGATGTGCTGGCCCGCGCCGCGATGTCCGAACATCTTGCGGCGGGCGCCGTTCCGTTGATCGATCACCTTGTTGCTCGTGGCGTGGTGGCAGATACGGATCGCCCTCGGCCTCGGTGAGCCCGACGCGGGTTGTTCCGCGACCGACCTGGGCATACGCTGCTTTCAGGGTGGCGACAGTCTGGAGAAGAACATGCGCCGAACACTTCCCGCATTGGCCGTATCCGTTGCTGGCATGACGGCGATCGCGTTCGCGTCTCCAGCCAGTGCCGATCTGTTGGACCCGATTCCGGGGAACGGTGTCTTTGTCGTCGGGCCTGACGTGGCGCCGGGCCTTTACCGCACGGGTGGGTCCGCGTCGACCTTTGGGGTTTGGATCAACAATGTGCCGACCCAGAGCTCGATGTGCGCATGGTTCACCTACAGCACGCCCGATGCGAACAAGGAGCATGTACTCCAGACGAATATCTCTGTCGGACCGATGTTCGCGAATATCAACACAAGCGTTAAGGCCTTCGAGTCACAAAACTGTCAACCCTGGACCCGGGTCCCCTAGGACGATTGGCTGACGAGCATCTCGCGCAGCCGATGGATGTCGACCTTGCCGGTACCACCGCGTGGAACGTCATCGTCGGAATCCAGCAATAGCCACACCGTCGGAACCTTGAAGGCACTCAGCAGAGCCCGCGCGCGGCCGCGCAGCTGCTCGGCCGTCAGCGCGGCGTTGCCGCACACCACCGCCGCGCCCACCCGCTCGCCCGCGGCGCCCGGCACCTTGGTGACGAAGGCGTTGTCGATACCGTCGATCGTGCGTAGCGCCCGCTCGACCTCACTGGGGTAGACGGTCGCGCCGCTGACTTTGAACATGTCGTCGGATCGCCCGTGGTAGAACAGGAATCCGTCCTCGTCGAGGTGGCCCAGGTCGCCGGTCGGATAAAAACCGTCGGCGGTGAACAGCTCCTCGCGGCTGCGACCGCAAATGCCGCGCAGCGTGTGCGGTCCGCGGATGTGGATCATGCCGGCGGCGCCCGCTGCCACGGGCTCGCCGCTGTCGGAGTCGACGATGCGAACTTCCATGCCTGCGAACGGCTTTCCGCAACTGCCCCATGTCGTCGCGGGCATGTCGGAATCGGCGGGGTAGCCGCAGTACGGACCGAACGCCTCGGTCATGCCGAACAGCGTGGCCCGCGCCCCGGGCGCGGCCCGCTGCTCGGGCGGCAGCAGGGCTTCCAGGCTGCCAGGTTGCAGTGCCGAGAGATCAGCGCCGACCGAGCTCGCGTGCCGCGCCAGTGCCTCGGCCTGATCGGGCCAGCCGCGGAACAGGGTGACCCGTTCGCGCTCTAGCAGTCGCAGGGTGGTTTCGGGCCGAGGGATTTCTTCGGTCACCAGGGTGGCGCCGGCCAGCAGGGCCGACAGTATTCCGCTGCCGAAACCGCCCACCCAGAAGAACGGCATCGGCAGGTACAGACGGGTTTCGGAGGTGATGCAACGTGCCGCGAGACCCGCTTGCACCGCACCTAACGCATTGCCGTGGGAGTGCACGACTCCCTTGGGCGCTCCGCTGCTGCCCGAGGTGAACATGATGACCAGCGGGTCGGCGGCGGTGACCGTGTCGGTCATCGTGTCGATGATCTGCCGGGCCCGATCGGTCGCAGCGGCGCTATCGAGCTGTTCGATCGACCAAACCTGGCGTAAGGCAGGAAGTTCGGGTTGCCGCATGGCCTTCAGGTCGTCGAGATAGCGATGGCCGCGGAACTCCTCGACGCTCACCAGGAACTGCACGGCCGCGACTCGCAGCTGCGCGACGAGTTCGCCGGCCTGCAGCAGCGTGCTCAGGGGTACCAGGACAGCGCCGATGCGGGTCAGTGCGATGGCGACCTGCACCCAGCGGGTGCTGTTGGGCATGATCAATCCCACCCGGGTGCCCTTGCTCACGCCGGCTTCGACGAATACCGCAGCCAATTCGCTTGTGGTCAAGTCGAGTTCGCGGTAGCTGAGGCGGGAGGTGGGATCGATCACCATCGGTGTGTCCCCGTCGTGGTCGGCTCGAAACCGCACCAGTTGGTCGATGGTGCGTGCGCTCGGGTCAGGCATCGAAGAGCTTCCGCAGGCGCCGCGTGTCGACCTTGCCGCTGGACAACAGCGGCACGTCGGCGCGGGACAGGGTGATGAACCGCTTGGGAATCTTGTACACGGACAATTCGGTTTTGAGTCGTTCGCCCAACGCCTCGTCGTCGAACGCCGTGGCGCCCTCCGGCCGGACCAGAACCGCGGCAACGAGTTGCCCACGCCTGGCGTCCGGGATGCCGATGACGTAAGCCGGTGCTCCGCCGGTGACCTTGGTGATGGCCTGCTCCACCTCCGCCGCCGAGACATTGGCGCCTGCCGTTTTGATCATCGCGCTGAGCCGGCCGACGAAATAGACGAATCCGTCGGCATCGGTGCGCACCAAATCGCCGGTGTGGAACCAGCCGTCCGCATCAAAGCACTCTTCGCGACTGCGCTTGTAATAGCACTGCATCAGGTAAGGCCCGCGGATGCACAGTTCGCCGACCTCTCCGACGCCAACTCGTTCCCTCGTGTCGCGGTCGATGATCCTCGTCTCGAATCCGGGTGCGGGCTTGCCGAATGATCCGCGCCGCGCTTCGGGCTGGTCGGACTCGTCTTCGGCGATCAGCACGACGCTGCCGGCTTCGGTCATCCCGAGCATGTTGTGCCGCAGCTCTGGGTCGGCCGGCCGGGTATCGGGGGCCATGATCGGGTAGAGGTTGCCGCGCCGCATCGACGACAAATCACGCGCGGCGTAGCTCGGGTCGTCGGCCAGGTGAGCGATCCCTGCAGCGAACCCGTTTGTCATGGTGGGCTTTTCGGCTTCCAACAGATCGAGCGTCGCCCCCGTATCGGTGGCGTTGGAGCACACCAACGTCGACCCGGCCACCAAGGTGGCGAGCAGGCCGAACGCGAACCCACCGATCCAGAAGAACGGCGAATTGCAGAACAGCCTGTCCGCCGCGGTCAAACCGCGGATCTCGTTGAGGTTCTGCTGATGTCCGAGCAGGGCGGCATGTGTGTGCACTACGCCCTTGGGGGTGCTGGTGGATCCCGACGTGTAGACGATCGCCAGCGGGTCACACCCGTAGACGTCGTCTTCCATCGCCTGCAGCAGCTCCGGGTCGATGGTGTCGGCTCGTCGGTACACCGTCTCGTGAGTGATCACCACGTGGCGCAGTTGTGGGGCGGCCGCACAAAACAGCCGGGAATCGAGGTCGGCGCCCGGAAGAACCTCGGACAGTCGCTGCACGTAGTCATGGGAGCGGAAAGACGCGACGGACAAAAGGATTTCGACGTCGCTATCGAGCAGTTGCTCGCGGATTTCGCGGGCGGTGGCGAAGGTGGAAAACGGGATCACCACGGCGCCGATTCGTGCGGCCGCCAGCATGGCGACGACGAACTGGGTGCCGTTGGGGTAGAGCAGCCCCACGTGGGTGCCCTTGCCGGCACCAAGGGCGATCAGTCCACGGGCAAGCTCCGCTGACCGGAAGTCGGCCTCGGCGTAGCTGATGCGGTCCGCGTCGCAGACGAGAAGAGGATGGTCTTCGCGCGAGCGGGCTTGATGTCGCAGGATCTCGGCGACCGTGGAATCACCGGGCATGGTCGCTGTCGACAGCGGACTCTTCGAAGAGGCGTCGGATCTCGTTCAGGTCGGCTTTGCCCGACGGGGTGCGGGGGATCGTGCCGACGATCGCGATCTCGGTGGGAATCTCGTAGCGAGCCAATCGTGTTCGCAGGTACTCCAGCAACGTGTCGGTATCGGTGGCGGCGGACTCGCGCAGTTCCACCAAGGCGACCGGCGTCTCACCGAGGCGTGCGTCGGGTCGCCCGACCACAGCCGCGCCCGCCACCGCGGGATGTCTCTCCAGCGCGACACGGACATCGTCGGGCATGACCTTGAACCCACCGCGAATGATCGCCTGATCGGCCCGCCCGACGATCCAGAGAAAGCCGTCCGCGTCGATGCGTGCCAAATCGGTGGTCCGCATCCACTGCGCCGATCGCCCCAGCTGTCCCGGCTTGACCTCGAGCAGCCCAACCTGGTCCGGCCCGAGCTGCGTGCCGGCGTCGTCGACCACCCGCAACTGCGCACCGGTGTTGGCCCGCCCGACGCTACCGCGTTTGGCGGTCCAATACTTCTGGTAGTCGGTCAGGGTCCAGCCGGCCACACCGCCACCGAATTCTGTTGCGGCGTACGAGGTGAGAACGGGTACACCATATTTTTCGGTGAAGGCGTCGGCGTCGTCGGCCGACAGCGGGGCCGTGCCGCAGGTGACGGCGCGGATGCTGTCCAGATCGGCTCGCGACAGGTCGGAGTGCAACACCGTCCGCAATGCGGCCGGCACCAACGACACCGCGCGGGGCCGGTGCTTGCGCACCGCCTGAGCCCACACGTTGAGCTCGAAGCGTTCCAGCAGCACAAAGGATCGCGCCTCGGCGACGCACTGCAGCACCCGGAAGACGCCGCCGATGTGCACCAGCGGTGAGTTCACGATCGCGACACCGGGTCGCAGCTCTTGAGGCCGCGGCGCGTGATCTGGATCAGGACCCATCACGCTGCGCGCCAACATATCGTAGCTGAGGTCAATTCGCTTGGGCGGACCCGTCGTTCCGCTGGTCAGCATGCGCACCGCGACTTCGGGTGCGGCAACGGGACCGCTGCCGGGTCGCACCGACTCGCTGGGCTCATCCAGACAACCCGAAATCGACAGGGTCGGCGTTCCGGGGGCCACCAGCGTCGCCAGATCGTCGGGCTCACCGACCACCACGGGCAGTCGCAGTGCGGCGATATCGGCCCGGGTGCGCTCGTCGCCGCGCGACGGGTTGATGGTGACCACGGTCCCGCCGGCCAGCAGCACCCCCAGGAATGCCGCCACCTGGCCCGGCCGGTTGCGCAGCAGCATCCCGACCGCAGGATCGTCGCCGCGTCCGGCAGTCAACGACGCCATGTGCCGTGCCGCCTCGCCCACCTGTCCCCACGAGAGCCATCGACCGTCGTACTCGATCGCGGGTGCGCCCGGCTGCAGATCCAGCACGTCGGCGATGCGTTGACTCAGTGGATGATCGGCCATCAGCGGATCTTTGGTTCGCTCCTGGCACCCTTGCCGTCGGAGCCTTGCTGCGCCGCCAGTTCGGCGGTGCCCAGCGGGTTGCCCAGCCGCGTGTAGATCAGGCCCTGATCCAAGGCGGCACGGTAGGGCTTGTCGAGCGACTCCCAGATCGCCTTGACGGTGCCCTGGGTCGCCGACGGCGGCTTGGCCGCGATCGCGGCGGCAATCTCGTGGGCACGGCCCCACAGCTGGTCGGCAGCGACCACCTCGGACACCAACCCGATCCGCAACGCGCTGTCAGCGCCCACCCGTTCGTCGTTGCCCATCAGGGCGATACGCAACGTTTCGCCCAGGCCGATGCGGCGCATCAGACCGATCGGCTCCAGCGCGCAGACCAGGCCTGCCGACACGTGTGAATCGAAAAACGTTGCATCGGTGGAGCAGATGACGACATCGGACTCGTTGATGAAGTAGAACGCGCCCGCGGTACACATACCCTGAACGGCGCACACCACCGGCTTCCACATCTTCTGCCACTTGGGGCTGAGTAATTCACCGGGATCCTCGTGATTCCACACGTTTTCGGGCTGCCCGTACGGCGTCTTGATGTCCAGGCCCGCGCTGAACGCCCGGCCGCCGGCTGCCCGCAGCACCACCGCATGCACCGACTCGTCGAGTTTGACGGTGCGCCAGGCTTGGGCTATCTCCTCACACATCGTGCGGTTGAACGCGTTCAGCTGCTCGGGACGATTCAGCGTGATGGTCGCGACGTGGTCGTCCGCGTCGACGTCGAGGAGAATGGTTTCGAAATCGGCTGACTTCACTGGCATTTCCAATTCGGTTTCCGCTTTTCCACAAAGGCCTTGGGGCCTTCCTGCGCGTCTTGCGTTCGCAGTACCCGCTCACGGAAGGTTTCGGCCATTATTTCGGCCTCGTGCAGGGGCACGTTCAGGCCCTTGAGAATCGCCAACCGGGTTCCCCGAACCGCCAGCGGCGCATTGGAGTTGACGATATCGGCGATCTCGCGAGCCCGGTCCAGGAGGCGGTCGTGCTCGACGACCTCGCTGATCAATCCGAGGTCGTAGGCGCGTTGTGCGCTCATCCGCTCGTGCTTGCCCATCAACGCCATCCGCAGGGCGATCGAGCGGGGCAACACCCGCGCCACCCGCACCAATTCACGTCCGGCCACCAGCCCGATGCTGACGTGCGGATCGAAGAAGGTCGCCTGCTCGGATGCGATGACGATGTCGGTCGTGGTGACCCAATCCATGCCCGCGCCGCAGCACAATCCGTTGACCGCGGTCAACACCGGCTTGGCCATGGTGCGAAACGGCGGTGTGCCCTCCTGCGGGGCCTCCCACTGGTCGTAGGTCGACAGGTAGGGCCGCTCGTAGATCACCTTGCCGTCCTCGGGAATGGCTTTGACATCCGCCCCCGTGCAGAATGCGCGGCCGGTGCCGGTGACGATGAGCAGCCATACCTTGTCGTCGTTTTCGGCCTCGTCGTAGGCGGTCCGAAGCTCGGTGACCATGTGCGGACTCAGCGCGTTGAGGGCGTCGGGACGGTTGAGTGTGATGGTGGCGGTATGCCCGTCGACCTCGTAGTTGATGGTGTCGAACGAGTCAGCAGGCATCCGTGTTCCCTTCGTATAGCGCCCGGCGCGACCGAAAGCCGATCCGGTCAGCGTCCATCGAATTTCGGCGTGCGCCGTTGCCGAAAGGCTTCCAGGCCTTCCTTGAAATCGCTTGTCCGACAGGATAGTTCCAGGTTGAACAGTTCCTGGGTCAGGGACTGGTTCAGTGACGCGTGCTGGCCGTAGTTCAGGGCTTGCTTGGCCATCCCGATCGCGACCGTTGGCCCGTCGGCCAGTCGCGCCAGCAGTTGCTCGGCCGTATCGTCGAGTTCGGCCGGGCCGACGGTCTGGTGAATCAACCCCCAGTCGGCCGCGTCGGTCCCGCTGACTTTCTCACCCAGCAGCAGCATCCGCCGGGCTCGTGCCACCCCGATCAGCCGGGGGAGCAGCCAGGTAGCACCCGAATCCGGGCTGAATCCGCGGTCGATGAACGGCTCCCAGAACACGGCATCGGTGGCAGCCACGGCAAAGTCGGCGGCCAGGGCGAGATTGCAACCCATCCCCACTGCCCAGCCCCGCACGGTGCAGACCACCGGGAGCTGGATGTCGTGTACGAGTTCGATCAACCGGTGGGCGGCGTGCGGAATCCGGCGCACCAGATCACCGGTGCGCGGGCGTTGTCCGGTTCCGCTGTTGGTGGCGACCCAGTCGGCCCCGGAGCAGAAGTCTTCGCCGGCCCCGCGGAGGTGAATCGCGCGCAACGAGTCGTCGGCGGCGGCCTCGGTCAGCGCACGGATCAATGTCTCGATCATTAAGTGGGTCAACGAATTACGCCGCTGCGGACGATCAAGCGTGAGTCGCAGAATCGCCCCATCCCGGCGTGCTGTCACCGAACCCTCGGCGTCGGCCGCATCGGTGTTGTGACTCACCGTCGAATCCGGCCTTTCTCAGCGATACGGGAACCCATACAGTAGGCAATACGATTGATACGCTGTATAAGTTATCAAGGAAACGCTGCCGACGGAACAACCGGGTGAAACCCGGTGGAAGTAGGGTCGCATGGCCGAGGGCGCACCGACGCGCACCGATGACGCGAAATTCGGCGAGACGCCCCTGGCCCAGACCGTGGCGGCCGCCGCTGCCATGAGGCGCCTGAGCTCATTGCTGCTGTCGCTCGAACAGCCGCACCCGACGGTGGACGCCATGCTGGCGAAGTTCGACGAATGGGAAAGCGAGCTAGCGCCCGCGGCTCCGCGGGACAACGCACCCCGGATTGGCGAGCTCGACAACGATCCGCGCCGGGTTTATCTCAACCACGCCACCGATATCGGTTCCTACAACCCGTCCTTTCCCGAATACTCCTTCGATTACCTCGACGCTGACAAGGCCGAAGGTCGGGTCGTCTTCCCGCTGGTCTACGAAGGACCGCCGGGACTGGTACACGGCGGCTTTCTCGCCGTCTTTTTCGATTGTGTGATCCAGCACCACAGTTGCGTCATGGGGCTGTCCGGGAAGACGCGGTCGCTCGCCGTGTCCTTCCGGCGGCCGACGCCGGTGCTGACCGAGCTGCGCTTCGACATTGTCCGGCGCCACGTCGAGCGGGGCATCGCGTCGACGGCGCGGCTGCTGCTCGACGACGAGGTGCTGTGCACCGGCGAGGTCAACACGCTGGCGTCGCAGCCGGACAAGCTGACCGGATACACCTTCGGGAGGCGTCGAAAGGAGTCCGCTACATGACTGCCTCGAACGACGATCGGGTGCTTTTCGAGGTCGATCCCGCCCGGCGAATCGCGACGATCACACTGAACAATCCCAAGCAACGCAACTCCTATGACGCCACCATGCGCGAGGCCGTCGGTCGCTGCCTGGATATTGTGGCCGACGACGACGATTTGACGGTGGTGCTGCTGCGCGGGGCCGAGGGAGTCTTTTCCACCGGGGCCGACATGAACAACGCATACGGCTGGTACGGCGACAAGACCAAGGTGCCCGATGACGCGGCCAAGCGCCGGCCCAGTCAGCGCAGACGACTCACCGTGGACCGCAAGTCATTTGGCTTCTATCACAACTTCATGGGTTTCCCGAAGGTGACGGTGGGGGAGATCTCCGGCTACGCCCTGGGTGGTGGCTTCGAGATGGCGCTGATGACCGACATCTCGGTGATCGCACGCGATACGAAGATCGGCATGCCGGCCACGCGCTTCCTGGGGCCAGCGCTTGGCAGCCTGCACATGTTCTTCCATCGGTTGGGACCGGTTATGGCCCGGCGCCTGCTGCTGACCGGTGACGTCATCGAAGCGGGCGAGATCGAGCATCTTGGAATCTTCACCGAGACATGCGATCCCGGCGCGGTCACCGCGCGCGCCCGGTACTGGGCCGAGAAGGCCGCGAAGATGCCTGCCGACGGGGTCGTCATCGCCAAGGAAGCATTCCGCCTCGTCGAACAGACCCAGGCCTACCACGGCGAGGAAGTCGCGAGCTATCTCTTCCACGCATATGGCACGAACCTGCAATTCGGGCCAGAGGAGTTCAACTTCGTCAAAACCCGTGCACAGCATGGCACCAAGGAAGCGTTCCGGCTACGTGACGAGCACTTCCATGTGCCGGAACCTGAAGCCTAACAACCAGATCGCGGGCTAGCCGTCCGCCGTCGCCTTGGCCCGACTGCGCTGACCGGGTGACTTGGTCGCCTTGCCTGCACGGGACGGCGCCGACTTGTTGCCTTTCGATCCCTCGTCGATCAACCGGCTGGCGTGGTCGAGGATGCAGGCGAGGCCGTACTCGAAATTGGTTTCATCGGGCGCCCCGATTCGGTGACCTATCCGGCTTACTTGGGCAAGCAGCGGAGTCTTTTCGGGGTCGATGGAAACGGCATCCTCGATGGCGCGCGGACCGACGTCGGAGGACTGGTTCTTTTCGTAGAGTCGCTGCAGCACCACTGAGCCGCGGACGTGGACCGAAACCGCCGAGTAGGTGTCAAAGGCGTCTTCGGGTGGCAGGCCGGCCTCGACCAGGTTCGCGATCGCCTTCTCCATCTCCAGAGCGCCCAATCGCGCCGCCTTGGGACTGAGAGCGGCGCGAATCAAAATCAGGTCGCACAGAATTGGGTTGCCCATGAACGTCTTCCGCATCAACCGTGCGTGGTTCCGCAGCGTTTCGCGCCAGTCGCTGGCTTCGACGTAGGGGGTGGCGAACACGTACTTGCTCAAGGCGCGGTCGGTCATCGCGTTGAGCAGATCGTCCTTCTTGCGGAAATACCAGTAAATGCTGGTAACGCCGACGCCGAGGTGTTTGCCGAGCAGCGGCATGCTGAGGTTGTCTATCGACACTTGCTCCGCGAGTTCGAATGCGCCGCTGATGATGTCATCGGGGTTGATGGACCCGCGTTCGCGTCGTTGACGCTTATCAGCGGTTGCCTGCTTTGCCACTACCGGCACCTCCATCAAAATGTATCCTGTGCGTACGGTCTGCAGCCGTGCCACCGATTGAACCAAATCTACCGGCAGATGCGCTCCCACCTGCGTATATGTAGGCGTGTCGTCATTCGGCTATGGCCGTCAACCGGGCTCTCGTACGCTTTTCCATCTGCTACTGTAATACCTATCGTAGGCTTTTTGGTATATGCGGCTGGACGGGCGAAGATGACCGGACACATGCCATTGGATAACCCGCCGGATGAGCCCCGGACATCGTCGTGGATTTAGGGCTGGCGAATGCCACAGCTGTCGTAGTCGGCGGTAGCCGCGGCATGGGTTTGGCGGCCGCCCGTTGTCTTGCCGAGGACGGCGCCCGGGTGGCGCTGGTCGGCCGAACCCAGGCCTTCCTCGACAGCGCGGTAGCCGATTTGACGGACTGCGGCAGTCCGGACGCCGTCGGATTCGCTGCCGACATCGGTGACACCGCTGACGTCGACAAGGTTTTCGCCGAGATCGCGGCCCGCTGGAACGGTGAACTCAACGTGCTCATCAATACGGTCGGGCCGGGAGCGCCGGGCAGCTTCGAAGATCTGACCGACGATCAGTGGCGCGAGTCCGTCGAAGACGGAGTGATGGGAATGGTGCGCTGCGTGCGATCGGCGCTTCCGCTGGTGCGTAAGGCGCAGTGGGCGCGGATCGTCAACTTTTCGGCGCATTCGACCCAACGGCAAAGCGTCATGTTGCCCGCCTACACCGCGGCCAAGTCGATGCTGACGAGCGTCTCGAAAAACCTGTCGTTGTTGCTCGCCAAAGACGAGATCATGGTCAACGTGGTGTCACCGGGCAGCATCGCATCCGAATCGCTTGTCGGCTGGGCCGACTCGGTCGGCGTTGACGGCAACGACCCCTATCGCCTGATGGAGGCCATCGGCAAGCACTTTGGACATCCGGCGCACATGCCGCGTGCCGGCCTCCCCGAAGAAATCGGACCCGTCGTCGCGTTCCTCGCGTCGCGGCGCAACTCCTACATGACCGGCGCCAACATCAACGTCGACGGCGGTTCCGACTTCACCTGACTTCAAATCTCTTGGCCGACAGAAGGAGTGGACTGTGGCGACAGCCGGTGAGGCGCGTGCTTGGGCGCGCGGAGCTTTGCGGGGAATCGGCGACTCCCTCTACACACCTTTCTGCGGTACCGACGGCGACGACATCGACTGGGACGCCTACCGGACGTTGGTGCGCTACTGCGTCGGCGATCTCGGGCACCCGATGTTGTGGTGTACCAGCGGACTCGCCGAGTTCTGGTCGCTGACCATCGACGAGCGGAAGCGCTTGCTGGAGGTGGCGATCGAGGAAGCGCGCAGCATCAATCCCGACGTCGTGGTGCAGGCCTGTACGGCGGCCATGGCGGCGAAGGACTGTTTGGATTTGACGCTGCACGCCCAGGAGGCGGGCGCTGACATCGTCTACATCCAAACGCCGATGATGGAGGCCCACGGCGGCGAAGGCGTGCTGCGCTTTTTCAAATACGTTGCTGGGCGCACGGATATCGCGTTGGGCATGTTCAATTCCCCGTCGTCGGGCTATGTGTTAACCCCGGCCGAAAGCGCCCGGATTTATCACGAGGTGCCCGCGGTATGCGCCACCAAGGAGGGCGCGTTCCGGCCGGCGAGCAGCCGGATGCTGCATGAACTGGCGCCTGGTCTGGCTGTGTGGGAATGCGACAAGACGGTGTACCGGGCGGGATGGTTGCGCGACGGGATCGTCTGCCCGGCGCAGTTGGGCACCGCGGGTTACTTATTCGAGACCCCACAGCGGCGACTGTTTTCCGAGTACTGGGACCTGGTGTTGTCCGACAAGCTGCTCGAGGCAATGGATTACGGCCGTGACTCCGGTCTGGACCAGTTCGATCTCGACCTCGGGCCGTGGTGGACCTGCTACCCGGGACGATCGGATTACTTCACCCACTGGGGAGGGGCGTTCAAATACGCGGCCTCCGTACTCGGCCTGCCGATAGGCGCCTATCCGCATTCCCGGCCTCCGCAGGCGGAGTTGCCGGCCGAGGCCAAAACACAAATCGAGACGGCTTATCGCCGCCTCGGGCTCATCAATTCGTAACGGATCACCCAAAACCATTGTGGCGCGGGCCTATGCGAAGGCCCGGCCACCGAGGGGTGACCGGTCCTTGCGCACGCACTTGATTACTGTTGCTCGGCGCGCTCGCGTGCTTCGTGAATTTTCGCTTCGGCACGAGCCTTGTCGGCCTGAGCTTCTTTCTTCGTAGCGTTGCGCAGTGCTTCCGCCTTGTCCTGCTGCGCCTGACCTTCGCTGATCCAGTCATTGCGACCCGCGACCGTACCGACGACTTCCTTGGTCTTGCCCACGACGCCGTCCACGACGCCCTTGATGATGTCAACCATTGGCGTTGCTCCCTCCTCCTGCCTAGTGGGTGCCATCAGTACCTCTTCCCGATCACCCGCGGAAGGAAAACATGATCGAAACGTGGCGCTCGCCACAGCATCAGTTGACCAGCCCATTCGCGGCTGCGTTCGTCGAGGCAGTGGGTGCCGGCCCGGCCGCTTCGGCATCCGCGGCCGGCGCTGTGGCCGTATCCACCCGTGGAGGTCCACCGCGGGTTCGCCGCCGTCGTGCCTGCACAACGAGCCCGACGAGAACACCTAGCGTTCCTAACGCGAGCAGAAATTGCGCGCCCACCCAGGCCGCCTCGATCCGCAGTACCGCTGACCGCGCCTGCTTCAGGCGATGTGCTACCGATTTTGCTGCCGACTTCACTAGTGATCCCCTCAGGTGCCGGATATTGACGTCTCGGTGTCGGTAACCCGGCGAATCGCCATCCCAAACCGCGCGGTTCAACATCGGTGAAATTCGCTGTTAACCAGGGGTTCGCAGGGGTTCGCGGACAGTTGTGGAATGCGGTACCGATAGGTATACAGTATGGGTACAAAGCCCCCTGAATCCCGTCGTCAAAGCATGAGGAGGTGCCGCGGAAGATGTCCGGCAGCGACGGTGCTTTCGATGCCGACGACGCGGTGCTCTACGAGGCCACAGACAGTGGGGTCGCAATCCTGACCTTCAATCGGCCGGACCGCCTCAACGCCTGGGGCCCGGACATTGCGGCCGCGTTCTACGCCGCCATCGACCGCGCCGAACAGGATCCCGCCATCCGGGCGATCGTGCTGACCGGCAGCGGGCGGGGATTCTGTGCCGGCGCCTATCTGGGCGCGCCGAGTTCGGTCTCCACGTACGGCGAAACCATGAAGAAGGCGGAAGGGACGAACCTGGCCGACTTGGTCGGCGAACGGCCGCCGCACTTTGTGACGACGCTGCGCAAGCCCGTCATCGCGGCCATCAACGGTGCGTGTGTCGGCATCGGTCTGACCCAGGCGCTGATGTGCGACGTGCGGTTTGCCGCCGCCGGCGCCAAGTTCGGCGCGGTGTTTGCTCGTCGCGGGCTGATCGCCGAATTCGGCATCTCCTGGATCCTTCCGCGGCTGACCGGCATGGCCGTCGCCCTCGATCTGTTGCTGAGCGGTCGCACGTTTCTCGCGGAAGAGGCCGCCGAACTGGGCCTGGTGAAAGAAGTCGTAGCGGCTGACGACCTAATGAAACGTGCGCTGGAATACGCCGAGGACATGGCCGCCAACTGTTCGCCCGCATCGATGGCGGTGATCAAACGTCAGGTCTACGGTGACGCCACACGCGATGTCGTGGAAGCTAACTC
This sequence comes from Mycobacterium sp. Dal123C01, assembly GCF_052566995.1. NCBI lineage: Bacteria > Bacillati > Actinomycetota > Actinomycetes > Mycobacteriales > Mycobacteriaceae > Mycobacterium > Mycobacterium sp. Dal123C01. The sequence continues at coordinate 2,895,313 of NZ_CP199580.1, forward strand.
GCTTGCCGACACCTTGCTCCAAGAGTCGCTGCCGAGGCCGGATGTCATCGAGGGGATCACCAGTTTCCTAGAGAAGCGGCCGCCGCAATTTCCATCGCTAACGTCTTCCGACGCTTCGCCGGTGTGACCGGAAAGGATGATCATGGGTAACTTGGGCTACCAGCCAATCGACGTCGACAATCACTACTACGAACCGCTGGACTCCTTCACTCGCCACCTGGACAAGGCCTTCAGAAGCCGCGGCGTGCAGATGCTCACCCAAGGCAAGCGCACGTCGGCCGTCATCGGGGGCCGCGTCAACAACTTCGTCCCCAACCCCACCTTCGACCCGATCATCGTCCCGGGCTGCCTGGACCTGTTGTTCCGCGGTGAGATTCCCGAAGGCGTCGACCCGGCCTCGCTGATGAAGGTCGAGCGGATGGCCGACCACCCGGAGTACCAGAACCGCGATGCCCGCATCGCAGTGATGGACACCCAGGACATCGAGACCGTGTTCATGCTGCCGACATTCGGCTGCGGGGTCGAGGAGGCGCTCAAGCACGACATCGACGCGACGATGGCGTCGGTGCACGCCTTCAACCTGTGGCTCGATGAGGACTGGGGCTTCGACCGGCCCGACCACCGGATCATTGCCGCGCCGATCATTTCGCTCGCCGATCCGGTCAAGGCACTCGAAGAGGTTGATTTCGTGTTGGCACGCGGCGCCAAGCTGGTGTTGGTGCGGCCGGCGCCGGTCCCCGGCTTGGTCAAGCCGCGGTCGCTGGGCGATCGCAGCCACGACCCGGTCTGGGCCCGGCTGGCCGAGGCGGGGGTTCCGGTCGGATTCCACCTCAGCGACAGCGGTTATCTGCACATCGCGGCGGCGTGGGGCGGGAAGGCGACGTTCGAGGGCTTCGGCGCCAAGGATCCGTTGGACAACGTACTTCTCGATGACCGCGCCATCCACGACACCATGGCCTCGATGATCGTGCACGGCGTCTTCACCCGTCATCCGAAACTCAAGGCGGTCAGCATCGAAAACGGCTCATACTTCGTCCACCGCTTGGTCAAGCGCCTGAAGAAGGCCGCCAACACCCAGCCCCGTGACTTCCCGGTGGACCCGGTCGAGCAGCTGCGCAACAACGTGTGGATCGCCCCGTACTACGAGGACGATCTACCGGAGCTGGCCGAGGTCATCGGCGTCGATAAGATCTTGTTCGGCTCTGACTGGCCGCACGGTGAGGGTCTCGAGTCGCCGGTGTCGTTCACCGAAGAACTGACGAATTTCAGCGAATCAGATGTCCGGAAGATCATGCGCGATAACGCTTTAGATCTCCTCGGCCTCAAAGTCACTGCTTAGTCGCCATGAGTGAATGGACCATCGGGGCGGTTCTCGACGCCATCGCCGACGTCATCCCCGACCGTTTGATGACCGTGTGCGGATCCCGTCGCAGCACCTTCTCCGAGTCGGCAGACCGTAGCCGCCGGCTGGCGAACTTTTTGGCCGGCAAGGGATTCGGCGCACATCGCGAGCGCGATACTCTCGAGCGCTGGGAGTGCGGGCAGGATCGCGTCGCGTTGATCATGCATAACGATCTCTACACCGACATGGTGATCGGTTGCCTCAAGGCGCGCACCGTCCCAGTCAACATCAACTACAACTACACGCCGCGTGAGGTCGGCGAGTTGCTCGACTACGTGCAACCACGGGCGGTTATCTATCACCGCTCGCTGGGCGCCAAGTTCGCCGATGTGCTGCCGCCCGACAGCACCGACCTATTGGTGTCCGTCGATGACGGCAGCACCGCCCCGCAATTGGCCGGCGCGGTGGCATTGGATGATGCACTGGCACAGGGTGATACCGACCACGGCATGACGGCATCGCCCGACGATCTACTGATGATCTGCACCGGAGGCACCACCGGTCGGCCCAAGGGCGTGCTCTGGCGACAATCCGACATCTACGTGTCGTCGATGGTGGGGGCCGACCATGAAAGCGCCACCGAGATTCACGACAAGGTGCACGCCGGCGGGCCGCCGTGGTTCGCTGTCTCACCGCTGATGCACGCCGCCGGCATGTGGACGGCGTTCGCGGCGGTCCTGGCCGGCACGCCCGTGGTGCTGTACGACACGAGTAACAAGCTCGATCCGCGATCGGTGTGGGAGACCGCTGAGCGCGAGAAGGTCGGCATGATGACGATGGTCGGGGACGCATACGCGGCGCCGCTGGTCGCCGAGTTACAACGTGGCCACTACGACTTGTCGTCGCTGTATGCGATTGGCACCGGTGGGGCCGCAACCAATGCGAAATATCAACGGGCGCTGTTGGACTTGCTGCCCCAGCTCACGCTCATCAATGGGTTTGGATCGTCGGAGACCGGAAACATGGGCTTCGGGCACAGCCGCGCCGACACTCGAACCGACACCTTCACGCTGCGCGAGGGCGGCTTGGTCCTCTCCGAGGACTACAGCCACTTTCTTACGCCCGGCGAACAGGAGGTGGGCTGGGTCGCCAGGGAAGGCCGGATCCCGCTCGGATACCTCAATGATCCCGACGCCACGCGCAAGACCTTCCCTGAGGTCGCCGGTAAGCGGGTGGTGATTTCTGGGGACCGCGCTGCTTTGGAGTCCGACGGCACCTTGCGGTTGTTCGGCCGTGACTCGCAGGTGATCAATACCGGCGGCGAAAAGGTGTTCGCCGAAGAAGTCGAAGAGGTACTGCGTGCCCATTCGGCGATCGCCGACGCTTTGGTGGTGGGCCGCCCGAGTGAGCGCTGGGGCGAAGAAGTGGTCGCCCTCGTCGAACTGCGCGATGGAGCCGATGCGGGCCATGAGTTGCTGCACGCACATTGTACGGCGCAGCTGGCGCGGTTCAAGGCGCCCAAGGAGTTCATTTTCGTCGACCACGTCCAACGCTTAGGCAACGGCAAGGCCGACTACCGATGGGCGAAACGTTCGGCGCGCGACAAGGATCCGGTGTCCAAATGACAGAAAGCCGTGCCATCGACTGCCTGATCAACGTCCACTTCGGTGAGACCGATCAGCAACCCACGTGGATGCTCAAGGTCCGCGACGACTACTTCAAAGGTCCGGAGTCGATGTTCGCGCCGGTCGACCTGTCCGAGCTGCTCGACGAGATGGACGAGCAAGGGGTGCAAAAAGCTGTCCTGATGGACAACCTCGTCAGCCCGTCGACCACCGCACGGAAGTTCGTCGAAGCCAAGCCGGAACGATTCGCGCTGGCCATGGGTGGAGTCAACCTGCTGCGTCCGGTGCGGTCGCTGCGCGAACTGACCGCCATCGTCGCCGACCTACCGGTCGCGTATGCCGTAGTGGGACCGAGCTTTTGGGGTGACGGGCAGTATCCGCCCAGCGATGCTGTCTACTATCCGCTCTACGCCAAGTGCGCGGAGCTCAACCTGCCGCTGTGCGTCAACACGGGTATTCCCGGGCCGCCGATCCCCGGAGAGGTGCAAAATCCCATTCATCTCGACCGGGTGTGCGTGCGGTTTCCGGAATTGAAGCTGTGCATGATCCACGGAGCAGATCCGTGGTGGGACGTCGCGATCCGGCTGCTGCTCAAGTACGCCAATCTTCGCCTGATGACCTCGGCCTGGTCGCCCAAGCGACTGCCGGAAAGCCTGCTGCACTATATGCGTACGCGCGGTCCGGACAAGGTCATCTACGCATCGGACTGGCCGGTATTGCGGATGCGCCGGGTGGTGCCCGAAGCCCGAGCGCTGGATCTGCCCGCCGAGGTGCTGGACAACTATCTGTACAACAACGCACAAGAGTTTTTCTTCGGCGACCGAGCCTGAGATACGACAGGAGCACTGACGATGGACCGCTTCGAGCTGCGCAGGCTGGACTACAGCCTGTCCGATCACCATGTGGATCTGCAAAACGCGTACAAGCAATTCTTCAAGACGCACTGCTCCATCGAAACAGTCCGCGCCGCAGAGCCTTCCGGATTCGACAAGAACCTCTGGGAGCGACTGTGCGCGATGGGTGCGACCACCATGGCGCTCCCGGAGTCCTGCGGGGGCGACGGCGCGACTCTGGTCGATCTCACCCTGGTGGCTGAAGAGATCGGTCGGTCGCTCGCGCCGGTTCCGTGGATCGACCATGTGTGCGCGGCGCGGCTGCTGGGCCGCCTGGGGGCGCTCGGCTCCGACACTGCCGGCGTCGCCGACGGTGAACAGCTCGCGGGACTCGATGCGCGAATCGGCGGCGCACCGGGCGTACGGCTGATACCGACGGGATCGATCGCCGACCACATCATCATCCGGGACGGCGACCAGGTGGTGCGCCTGGCGTTCGGGACCCGGCCGGCCAAGGTCGACAACCTCGGCAGGCTGCCGATGGCCTGGGTCGATCCGGCCGCCGCCGACACCCGCACGGTCGTCGCGCAAGGGCCCGAAGCGCTGGCGAACTACGAACGCGCACTGGATGAATGGCGATTGCTGACCGCGGCGGCGCTGGTAGGCCTGGTCGAGGAGACGATGACCATCGCGGCCGAATTCGCCAAGTCCCGTTACACATTGGGTGTCCCCATCTCGACGCTGCAGGCTATTTCGCATCCACTGGCCAACATGGCCATCACGGTTCAGGGTGGACGCAACCTCGCCCGGCGCGCGGCCTGGTTCCTGGACAACGAACCCGACGAACGAGCCGAGTTGGCGCCGTCGGCGTTCGTGTTCATGGCCGAGGAGGCCGCCAAGGCGGCGACGATGGCCGTCCACATCCAGGGCGGACTGGGTGTTTCGGCCGAAGCCGCGGCGACGGCGTACCTCGTGCGTGCCCGGGGATGGCCGCTGGCGGCCGGTGATCCCGGTGCCACCGCCAAGCGGGTCGCCGAGGTCGTGGCCGCCCGGGAGAGCACGGCCGCGGCCGTCTAGGACAGGAGCAAAAATATGGACTTCTCCCGGGTGGAGCTCTCCGATGAAGACAAGGCGTTCCGCGAGGAGGTGCGCGACTTCCTCAAAACCCAAGTGACCGAAGAGGTCCGGCGCCGTGACCGCGAGACCGGTGACAATTTCGACGAAGGCGTACACCTGGCGATCGGCGCCGCGGGTTATTTGGCGCTGGAATGGAAGCCGGAATCCGAGGGCGGATTCACCCGGGTGCGCCGGCGCATCTGGGACCTGGAGAAGCGGCGGGCTCACGTGCCGTGGGTGACGTGGGGGACGACCTCCATGGTGGCGCGGTCGGTCGCGAAGTTCGGTTCGGCCGAGCTGCGGGACGAGGTGATGCCCAGAGTATTTAGCGGCGAGGTCCGGCTCTGCCTCGGTTACACCGAGCCCGAAGGCGGTTCGGACGTCGCCACCTGCAAAACCCGCGCGGTGCGCGACGGCGAAGGCTGGGTGATCAACGGCTCGAAGATGTTCACCACCGGCGCCCACAACTGCCAATACGTTTTCCTGATCACCAACACCGCACCGGAGGAGCCAAAGCACAAGAGCCTGACCATGTTCCTGGTTCCGCTGAACTCGCCGGGCATTGAGATCCAGGGCATCCGCACCGTGGACGGCGACCGGACCAACATCGTCTACTACAGCGATGTCCGCGTCGACGACAAGTACCGGCTGGGCGATGTGCACGCGGGCTGGACGGTGCTGCGCGAGCCGCTCAACACCGAGCACGGCGCGGTCGCGGCCGAACCTGACGGCTTGCAGGACACCTCGATCATGATGCACCAGGCCGGTTCCATGGCGACGGCTGTTGACAACGCGGTGGCGGCCGTGACACGGCCGGATCCTAACGGGCGCAAGCTTGTCGACGATGAGTCGGTCGCGTTTCGACTGGGCCGCAGCGTCTCTCGGTTGGAGGCGGCACTGTCCTCCCCAAACATCTATGGGCGGGTGGCGATCGCCCAAACGATGCGAGACATCTCCCCGGATCTGATGGACTTACACGGAGCGGCCTCGACCCTGCCGCTCGGAACCGACGGGGCCGCCGATGACGGCAGCGCCGAATACGTCTATCGGTTCGCCCCGTTGGTCGGAATTTACGGTGGCACCCTCGAGGTGTTCCGCAACATGATCGGCCAGTACACGCTGGGGCTGGGCAAGCCCAACTACTCACCCCCGGTCAAGAAGGTCTCCTGATCCGTCGTCGCTGCCTTTTCCGTCGCCGACGCCGAGCGTGAACTGACACCGGTCTTCCCCGGCGTGTCGCAGCAGTAGGTTCACGCTCGACGGGGAGCGGCGCCGCGGTCCCGTCAGGTCGTGAGGATTGTGGCCGCGGCGGTGCCCGGTGCGCCGTACAACTGGGTGAACCCCACCTTCGGATTCCCGGGCACCTGGCGATCGCCGGCCTCACCGCGGAGTTGGCGAACGATTTCGTGGATCTGCCGCAGCCCGGAGGCGCCGATGGGCTCGCCGTTGGCGATCAGCCCTCCGTCGGTGTTGACGGGCATCGGGCCGTTGATCTCGGTGGCACCCTCGGCCAGTAGCTTCTCCTGGTCGCCGTGTGCGCAGAACCCGCACTCGGCCATGTGGATGATCTCGGCGCCGGCATCGGTGTCCTGCAACTGGATCACGTCGACGTCGTCGGGAGCGACGCCGGCCTTCTCGAACGCGCTACGGGCGGCGTAAACCGTTGGCGCCAAATCTTCTTCGACCGGCGCGCAGGTGGTGTTGACCTCGTAGGCGCCGTAGCGCCGGGTCCGGACCTCCACCGCCTTCAGGTATACGGGCTTCGAGGTGTAGCGGTGCGCGAGATCTGCCCGGCACATCACCGCCGCCGCGGCGCCCTCGTCGGGTGCGCAGAACATGTACTGAGTCAGCGGATAGTTGAGCATCGCCGAGTTGAGGATATTCTCTTCCGACATCGGCTTGCGACGAAAGGCGTTGGGGTTCAACGCTCCATTGCGGAAATTCTTGGCGGCGACTTTGGCCAGCGTTTCGTGGGAGATGTTGTGGTCGTGCAGGTACCGGTTGGCCTTCATGCCAAAGAACTGCGTGGTCAGGTATTGGCCGTTCTCCGCATACCAGCTCGGCATGCCCACCAGCGCCGGGTCTTCGGTGAACGCTCCGCGCGGGTGCTTGTCCAGGCCGATCGCGATACCGATGTCGTAATCGCCCAACCGGATTCCGTCGGCACAGGTCTTGACAGCACTGGCCGCGGTGGCGCACGCATTGAACACGTTGATGAACGGGATGCCGGTCAGGCCGACCATGCCGACAATCGCGTCCGGGTTGGCCACTGTCCAGCTACCGCCGGTAGCGAACTGGACGTCCTGCCACGCGATACCGGCATCGGCGACCGCGGCGAGGATGGCGTCGACACCCATCTGCATCGCCGACTTGCCCTCGAATCGCCCGAACGGGTGCAAGCCCACCCCGATGATGGCGACGTCATTCATGCGCCCCACTCCTCCTCATCGCTTCGCTCTGCATCGTCGCCGGGGCGATTCATGCGATGGCTCCTGCGTTCTTGAGCTCCTCGATCCGGTCCCAATCCATGCCGATCTCCATCAGCACGATCTCGGTGTGCTCCGACGCCTGCGGGGCGCGGGTGGTCACCAGCGGCTCGTGGTTGAACTGCACCGGTCCGCGCACGACCTTGAACGGCGCTCCGCCGCTGGCGACTTCGACTTCGGCGATCATGTCGTTGGCGATGGCCTGTTCATCGTTGGCCAGGTCGAGCAGGCTCTGGAACGGCGCCCATTGCCCCTTCAGCGTCTTCAGGTGCTGTCGCCAGTAGTCAAAAGGCTTGGCGGCGAACGCCTTCGTGATCAACTCCGCTGCGGCCCCGGCGTTCTGTATCAACGGGAGTACCTCGGAGAAGCGCGGATCGTCGGCAGCCTCGGGGATGCCGAGGTGCTCGAAGGTATCGAGGATCAACCCGGTCGGGCTGATGATGCACAGGTTGATCGTGCCGCCGTCGGACGTCAAGTAGTTGCCCATGAAGGGGTTCACCGACATCGCGGTGGCGGAGCCCGGCATAGGCGAGCGCATGACCTCCCCGGTCTCCATACCCTGCGTCATGCTCGCCCCCGCCGCCCACCAAGCCGTGCTCAGCAGCGATACGTCGAGCTCGACGGCCTCGCCGGTGCGTTCGCGATGCAGCAACGCCGCCGAGATGCCGCCGGCGATGAACATGCCGCCGATCGAATCGCCGAACGCGGGAATGCCTTGTCCCAGTGCGCCGCCCAACTCCTCGGGCGTCAGCGCGTAGCCGACGCCGCTGCGCGTCCAGAACGCCGTCCCATCGTAGCCGCCGGTGTCACGCTCGGCGCCCTTGTCGCCGTAGGCCGAACCGCGGGTGTAGATGATATTTGGATTGACCGCGCGAATGTGCTCCACGTCGAACTTGTGCTTCTGCCGTTGTGCGGGCTTGTAGTTGGTAAGAAATACGTCGGAAGTCTTGGCCAGTTCGTAGATCACTTCCTGACCGCCCGGCGTGGAGACGTCGACGCCGACGCTGCGCTTACCCCGGTTGGGATGCTCCATCAGCGGATGACGGTCCGGATTGACCTGGATGCCACCCATGTTGAGGAAGCCGCGTTGGGTATCACCGCGCAGCGGGTGCTCGATTTTGAGGACGTCCGCGCCCCAGTCGGCGAGGATCGCGCCCGCCGCGGGGACGAACGTGAACTGTGCAAGCTCGAGGACTCGAAAGCCCTGCATTACCTTGACCATTTCTCCCACTAACTCCGTCTTCTTCGGGCCGGACGTTTGACGAACTACCGCGGACGCTACTTGGCGTCGAACGTGACGGGAAGTGCGGTCGGCGAGCGGAACGGCTGACCGAAGATGTGCGGATCGTCATCGGTGAGCAGCGTGATGTTGGTCGACCGGTTCAGCAGGCATTCGATCGCGACGCGCGTTTCCAGCCGCGCCAGGTGCAGCCCCAAACAGGTGTGCTCGCCGGCGGCGAAGGAGATGTGCGGCACGTGCTTGCGGAAGACGTCGAATTCCTCCGATCGCTCCCAGCGGGTTTCGTCGCGATTGGCAGAACCGATGCACACGCCGACCACGGAGCGCTCCGGAATCGTCACCCCTTCCAGCTCGGTGTCTTCGGTGGTGAACCGCTGCACGGTGGTCAGTGGCGTCTCGAAGCGCAGGCCTTCCTCGATTGCGGGGCCGATCAGCTCGTGATCGGCTTGTACCGCGGCGAACTGGTCGGGATGGGCGAGCAGCAGATACAGCAGGTTGCCTGAGGACCGATAGGTGGTTTCCAGCCCGGCGGGCAGCAGCAGCCGCAGGAACGAGTAGATGGCTTCATCGCTGAGCTTTTCGCCGTCGATCTCGGCGGTCACCAGATCGCCGATGATGTCTTCGGTGGGCGTGGATTTGCGCTGCTCGATCTGCTCGACGAAGTAATCCTTCAGCGCCGCCGAGGCCTCGAAGGCCCGTTCGTAGTTGACGTGGTAGCTGATCAGCTCCACCGCGCGCTTGCGGAACATTGGCAGGTCTTCGTCCGGCAGACCCAGCAGCCTGGCGATGACGCGGGTGGGGAATTCGAAGGTGTAGTTCCGAACCAGGTCGGCTGTACCGGTCTCGATGAACTCGTCGATCAAGGCGTCGCAGATCGGGCGCACAATCTCCGGCTCCCAGCGGGCCAGCGCCCTGGACTTGAACGCCGCCGACACCAGGTTGCGGTGCTCGCGATGCTTTGTGCCCGCCATTGCCAAAATGGTGGGACCCATGAACAGACCGATGGTCTTGTCGTACGGCTTGGAGCTGAATACCCGGCCATCGCGGAACACCGTGTTGACCGCGTTGAACGACACCGCGGAGTACTCGTTTTTGGGCTGCAGGGACTCGGGCGTCTTGCTGTAGTCCATGACCGTCCCGCGGAAGACGCCGGATTCGCGGCGCTTGTGCGCGAAGAACGGGTAGGGGTCACGCAGGCTGACGGTTTGGTCGCCGGTGCCGGCGGTGTGAACGTTGGTCGTCACCTAAATCTCCAGCATTTTCACCATCTCAGCGCGAACGGGCGGTCTTTGCGTAAGATCGTACTGTAATTATTACAGTAGACAATATGGGCTTAAGATCAGCACCGTCGTGAGAAGTTGGTGTCCGGCCAGCGCCACTGTCGTTACGAGGTCACAATGAGCACACTCGAGCAACGCGCTGACAGCACAGTCGAACAGCAGCGGGCGGCCTTGGGCGCGATTCTGGCCGGACAGCGCCAAGCCTTCATCGCCGACGGGCCGGCCAGCCTGGCGCTGCGGCGCAACCGCATCGACCGGCTGATGGCGCTCGTTCTCGACAACACTGACGAGTTCGTCGAGGCGATGGCCACCGATTTCGGCACGCGGTCCAAGGCGGCAACGTTGTTCACCGAGGTCATCGGGATGATCTCGGTCATCGAGCACACGAGATCCCATGTCGCTCAATGGATGCGGGCGACCAAGCTGATGCGCGCGGCAGGACTGTTCGGGCTGCGGGCCGAGGTACAGCCATCACCGCTCGGGGTGGTCGGAATCATCGGTCCGTGGAACTTTCCGCTCAATCTCGTGGTCCTGCCCGCCGCGACCGCGTTCGCCGCGGGCAACCGGGTGATGATCAAGATGTCGGAGATCACCTCGCACACCGCCGAGTTGATGAAGGCGACCGTGCCGAACTACTTCGACCGGAACGAACTCGACGTTGTCACCGGCGGCCCCGACGTCGCCGCGGTCTTCGCGACGCTGCCCTTCGACCATCTGTTCTTCACCGGTTCGCCGTCGGTCGGCGCCTTGGTGCAACGGGCCGCCGCACAGAACCTGGTTCCGGTGACGCTGGAGCTCGGCGGCAAGAACCCCGTCGTCATCGCGCCGGGTGCCAACATCCGTCGATCCGCCACCCGGATCGCGCAGGGCCGCATGGTCAACGGCGGACAGGTGTGCGTGTGCCCCGACTACGTTTTCGTCCCCGACGACCAGATCGACACCTTCGTCGGTGTCGCACGGGAGACCCTGCGCGACATGTTTCCCAGCATCGTTGCCAACGACGACTACTGCTCGAGTGTCAATCAGGCCAATTTCGACCGGGTGGTCGGCCTGATCGAGGACGCGCGAGTCAATGGCGCCACCGTGGAATCCGTTGTGCCGGACGGGGAGCTGTTGCCCGACCGCGGCACCCGCAAGATCGCACCCACCATCGTCCGCGACATCGACGACCGGATGAAGATCGCCAGCGAGGAGATTTTCGGCCCGGTCCTGATGGTCAAGGGATATTCGCGGCTGGCCGAGGCCATCGACTACATCAACCAACGGCCGGCGCCGCTGGTTGCCTACTGGTATGGGCCCGATGACGCCGACTTCCGCAACTTTGTCTGCAACACGCGCAGCGGTGGCGTCGCCCGCAACGACTTTGCCGCGCAGATGATTCCGTCAGCCGCGCCATTTGGCGGCGTCGGCCGAAGCGGAATGGGCGCCTACCATGGCAAAGCCGGCTTCGATGCGTTCAGCCATCACCGGTCGGTGGTGGGAAGTGATCTGCCGTTCAGCGTCACCGGAAGCGCTGCGCCGCCGTTCGGCAAGTCGATGCGGATGTATGCCGACGCCATGATGCGCGTGACGCGAGCCCGTACGCGTCGCCGGCTCAAGGGCGATCGCCCACGCGGCTAGCGGGCCGAACCGAAGTTCGCCAACCTCGCGGCGCGGGCCAAAATGCCGACGTATCCCGCACCGAGGACACGAGGCATCGCCGCCATGACGCGCCCGTCGGGCCCAATGAGGATTCTGGCGCGGTTTCTGTCTGCCCCCCGGAGAATGAGCCGGGCCGCCTTCGGAGCAGAGGTGAGTGCTGCACGTTGAAAGTGCTTCGCTGCGAGTTCGGGATCCTCGGTGTCTGCGGTGCGCATGTTCGTCCCGAAGTTGGTGCGCACGACACCGGGGTGTACGCAATGCACGGTCACGGGATGCCGCTCGATGATCATTTCCTGTCGCAGGGCCTCGGTGAATCCGCGCACCGCGAACTTCGAAGTGCTGTAGGCGCTTTGGTAGGGGATCGCAATCAGACCGAAGGCGCTGGACAGGTTGATCAACCGTGCGGGCCGGTCGGCGGCGCCGGATTCGATCAGCTGCGGCAGGAAGGCTTTGGTCCCGTTGACCACGCCGCCGATGTTGATGCCGATGAGCCAGTCGAAGTCTTTCCAGGACATGTCCGCCACGCTGGCGAACAGGTCAACCCCGGCGTTGTTGAACACCATCGAGGCGGGCCCGAGGTCGCGGCGCACGTCTTCGGCGTACCCGCACACCGCGTCGCGGTCGGCGACATCGACCTGATACGTGGTCACCTGGCCGGACCGGCACAATGCCTGGGTTTCAGCAAGATTCGCGTTGTCGATGTCAGATGCCGCGACGTGCGCCCCGTCCTGAGTGAGGGCGTAGGTCAACGCGCGGCCGATTCCGGACCCGGCGCCAGTGACGACGGCGATACGACCCTGGTACTTCACGAAGTCCCTTCCTCTGCCTGCTCGCGCGCCCAGCGGTAGTCGGCTTTGCCCGAGGGACTGCGCTCGATGACGGGACGGAACACGACCGCCTTGGGGAGCTTGTAGCGAGCCAGCGATTGCGCGGCGTGGGCGACCAGATCATCGGCCTCCGCGCGAGCCCCTTCGGACAGCGCGACGACCGCGACGACCTCCTGGCCCCAGCGTTCGCTCGGCCGTCCGGCGACCACCACGTCGGCCACCGCGGGATGCGACGCGATCGCGGTCTCGACCTCCTCGACGAAGATCTTCTCGCCGCCGGAATTGATCGTGACCGAATCGCGGCCGAGCAACTCGATGCTGCCGTCCTCGCGATGGCGCGCTCGATCTCCGGGGACCGCATACCGCACGCCGCCGATGACCGGGAACGTCGCGGCCGTCTTGACCGCGTCTCCCTTGTACCCCAAGGGAACATAACCGCGCTGGGCCAGCCAGCCCATCCCGTCGTGACCCCGCGGCAGGATCGACGCCAGATCCTCGGCCGCCACGAAGGTGTCCGGGCCGGCGTTGAAGGTGCCGGTGGATACCGCCCCGGACGCCGACATGTGATGCATCTGCGCCCCGGTCTCCGAGGATCCGACGCCGTCGACGACGACGGCATTCGGCAGGGCTTCGATCAGGCGCTGCTTGACGTACGGGGTCAGTAGGGCGCCGCCGTTGGCGATCACGCCCAGTGACGACACGTCGGCGATGCCCTTCTCGATGGCGGCGAGCAGCGGCCGTGCCATCGCGTCTCCGACCACTGTCACCACCGATACCCGCTCACGCTCGATGGTCCGGACCACGTCCTCGGCATCCAAGCGGTCGACGACCGACGGGAAGACGACGGATTGCCCGGTGGTCAGTGCGGTCATCACACTCCACTGCGCGGCACCGTGGATCAGCGGCGGCAGGATCATCAACTTGGTCCCGGCGCTGCCGGCCAGTCGGGCCACGATCTCGTCGACCGAGCCGGCAGGTTCACCGGTCATGATATTGCGGCCGCCGAAGGACGTCATGAAGATGTCGTGCTGGCGCCACAGCACACCCTTCGGCATCCCCGTGGTGCCACCGGTGTACAAGACGTACAAGTCGTCGGGCGAGTGCTGCACCGGCGGCGGCTGCGGCGAGCTGGAACGGATGATGCGGTCGTAATCGACTGCGCCGTGGACCAAGTCGTTGCCGGAGTCATCGGCGATCTGAATCAGCACCCGTAGCCGCGGAAGCTCGGGCAGCACTTCGGCCACTCGCTGGGCGAACGCGGCGTGGTAGACCAGGGCGGTCGCGCCCGAATCCGCCAGCAGGTACTGCAGTTCGCTTTTGACGTAGCGGAAGTTGACGTTGAAGGGAGCCACGCGCGCCTGGAAGGCGCCGAGCAACGACTCGACGAATTCGTTTCCGTTGTAGGCGTATATGCCGAGCAGGTCCTGGCCCACCTCATGGCCGGCAAGGCCGGAGCGCTCAGTGTGGCAGCCGAGTCCACGGGTGTGCAGATACGCAGCGAGACGGTTGGATCGCTCGACGATTTGCGCGTAGCTGAATCGCTGATCACCCTGGATCAGCAGCTCCCGGTCACCGATCGCGGCCGCGACGGCCTTGGCGACGGCGGGGACCGTGAATTGTGTTGCGGTATCTGACATTGCGCCTCTCACGGCTGGTGGGGCAGCAGACGGACCATCAGGCCCTTGGCTTCGCTGAGCAGCGAACCATCGGCCGCGGTCATGGTCGAGGAGATGAAGACTTTCCTGCCGTCGGCATCGCTGATGTGGCCCCGGGCGATCAATGGTTCGTCGATCGGGGTGATCTTGCGGTAGTCGACGTGCAGGTACGCAGTGCGGGTCGGGTGAATGCCCGCGGTGGAAACCACCATCCCGAACAGCCAGTCGTAGAACAGCGGGATCATTCCCCCGTGCACGGCGTTGTTGCCGCCCACGTGGGATCGGGTGAAGTGACCTTCCATGGTCACGCCGCCCGGTCCGGATTCCGCAAGGATCCACGGCGGGAGCAGGGGATGGCCCAGCCCGGGCAGACTCAGCACCCGGCCGGCCACAGCCTCGGTTTCGGGGACCTGGTGGCCGTCCAGTAACGCGCAGGCGCTGTCGAGGTGTGCGGTCGCGGCGGCCCACAGTGCGGGGTCCGGGTTGGTGGACATGGTCAGGTCCTGTAGGCGGCGCATCGCCGCAACAAACGGACCCAGCTCCGGGGGAGCATCTCCGACCGGCTTGACATCGGGAAATCCGCCCCGAACTTCTGGCGCTGTTTCGGTCATCGCGTCCCTTCGGCGGGCTGCCATGCCTGCAGCAGATCGTCGGTCGTGGTGATGGTGGCCAGCAGCGACAGCGTGTTGGCGATCATCGCTGCACCATAGTCGGCGGGTATGCCGGCCACTGCATCACGGGGGATGATCACCCGATAGGCGGCGTTGACCGCATCCATCACCAGGTTGGGTATCGCGATGTTCAGCGACACGCCGACTACAACGAGCGTGGACGCCCCGAGGTTACGCAGCACCGCATCGAGGTCGGTACCACCCATCGGTCCGACGCCGTGCCAGCGGCTGAGTACCAAATCCGTTGATTCGGGGCCTAATTCGGGCAGCAGTGCTGCGCCGGGTGTACCGGGGGTGATATCTACTTGGGTAGGTCCGGAGCCGCGGCCCATCGCGAAAATCTTCGCGTTGTGGTTGGAGCCGAGCCCGTCCGGGCGCCGCTGCACCAAGCAGTGCACGACGTGGACTCCGGCGGCTCGGGCCGCCGGCAGCAGCCGCGCGATGTTGGGGAGCGCCTCTCGGCGCGCTTCGTCGGCGAGCATTGCCAGTCCGGCGTCCGGACCCATCACCGCGCCCTGACACTCCTGAGTGATGATCGCGGTGTGCTCGGGGGCGGCGAGACCCGCGAGTCGAGCCGTCATGCGGACGTGCTCACGGCCGGCACATCGTAGAACTGTGTCGCCCATTTCCGCAGTGCCATATAGCCTTTCGCGTCGACCTTGGACAGCGCCGGATTTTCCACGTACTTCTGATAGCGCCAGATCTGCAGATCGTCGAAGACGGTGGACAGGAACTGCTTTTCGATGAGCTCGCGCAGCTTGCCGGCGGGCACGTCGGAGTCATCGCCGGGGATTCGGGGCCACCAGATCGAGTAGAACAGATCCGAGCACTCGTCGTCGACCGGCGTGCACGTGAAGATCAGGCGATGGTTCTGTGCACCCTCGAAGACGCTGATCGCCCCGCCGAGACCGAACAAGTGGCTATGGAACCGTAATGCGAGATCCTCTGGATCGTCGCTGCGCGCATCCGGCCATCCCGCGATGAACTGCCATTCCTGGTCGACGATCTTCCAGTCCAGCACCGTGGGCGTGACCGTGGCGTGGTGGACGTACTCGAAATGGGCGCTGTCGGGGGCGTTCTCCGCCACAATCTGCGGATGCACCGGTTCGCGCTCGGCACGCCGGGAGAACTCTGGGTATGCCCGGTAGTAACCCGCCGGATCGGTTTCGAACTGCGGGAACTTCCCGAAGATGTCCGGCATGTCCCACTGCGGCTCCTTGCCGTCCGGGTGGTGCCAGATGAACACGCAGTCGTACTGCTCGCGGACCGGAAACACCCGCAGCCGCAGCGCGCGGTTGGGGCGGTCCGGTTGATAAGGGATGTGTCGGTTGGTGCCGTCCGGACCCCAGCGCCACCCGTGGAAGGGGCACTCGACGCAGTCGCCGACCACCTTGCCACCGTGGCCGATGTGGGCGCCGAGGTGTTTGCAGTGCGCTTCCAGAACGTGGAGCTCGCCGGACTCGTCGCGATAGGCGACGAGATCCTCGCCGAAGTACTGCAGGGGTCGGACCTCGCCAATGGGAAATTCCGGCGACCACCCGACCATGAACCATCCGGTGACTTTCCAGGTGAACGGGACCCTCACGCCTGCCCTCCTGTAGTAGTTTCGCTCATACTAAGTCCATTACAGTATAGATTTCAGCAGGTCCTCAGGAGTTCGTCCAGGGCGCGGCAAGGAGCGTTATGACTCAAGGGGTTGTCCCGGCGCCCGAAGAGCTCGAAGAGCTTGGGAAGCTGAAGGCGCGTTACAGAAGCGGTAGCGATGCCGATTGACGCTGGCGGTGCCACATATCTCGACGTACTGGTGATCGGTGCCGGGTTCTCCGGCCTGTACATGCTGCATCGGCTGCGACAGCTCGGTATCCACACCAGAGTGCTGGAGATGGCCGAAAACGTCGGCGGCACCTGGCTGTTCAACCGTTACCCCGGCGCGCGATGTGACATCGAAAGTATCGAATACTCCTACAGCTTCTCCGAGGAGATTCAGCAGGAGTGGGTCTGGACGGAGTCGATGCCCGCCCAACCCGAAATCGAGGCGTACCTGAATTTCGTCGCCGACCGGTTGGACCTGCGTCGCGATATTGCGTTCCACACCAAGGTCGTCGCGATGGAGTTCGACGAGGACGCCGCGGTGTGGGTGGTGCGAACCGAATCCGGCGAGGCCTTCGTCACCCCGTTCGTCGTCGCGGCATCCGGCATCCTGTCGGTCCCGCTGGAGCCCGATATCCCGGGAATGGCGACGTTCGCCGGAACGTCACTGTTCAGCAGCCGTTGGCCGAAGGAGGGCTTCGACCTCACCGGAAAGCGCGTCGGCGTCATCGGCACCGGCTCCACCGGCGTTCAGCTCATCCCCGTCGTCGCCCAACAAGCCTTGCAGCTCTGCGTGTTTCAGCGTTCACCGGCATACACGTTGCCGTGGCGCGTGCACCGCTTCGAGCCCGGGGAGCTGGACGAGATGAAAACCCGATACGGCGAGATCCGGAAAGCCCAACGGGCCCACCCGATCGGGGCGGCGCGGCTGAGTGCCTTCTCCGTACTGCTGGAGATGCTGAGCAGCCCGCCGCTGAAGTCGGCGTCGCGCGAAGAGCAGGTGCGCGCTGTCGAGGAAAACGGCGTGATGGGCGCGCTCAACTGGAGCGACATCTTCTTCGACATCGAAGCCAATCAGATGGCCGCCAAGCTGTACGGCGAGGCGGTGGCCCGGATCGTCAAGGACCCGCAGACGGCGGCGTCGTTGGTGCCCGTGCATCCCTTCGCGTGCAAGCGACCGATCATCGACCAGGGCTACTACGAGACGTTCAACCGGGACAACGTCACACTCGTCGACCTGCGCAAGGCGCCGATTCGCGAAGTTACGCCGAACGGCATCCGCACCGAAAGCGACGAGTACGGGCTCGACGTGATCGTCTACGCCACCGGGTTCGACGCGATGACCGGTGCGCTCAGCCGCATCGACATCCGCGGCCGGGACGGCATGTCGCTCGGCGACTTCTGGGCCACCGAGGGGCCGATGTCCTACCTCGGGCTGGCGGTCGCCGGCTTCCCGAACCTGTTCACCATCCAGGGCCCGGGCAGCCCGAGCGCCGCCACGAATTTCGTCGCAGCGCTGGAACAACATGTGGAGTGGATCAGCGATTGCATCGCGTACCTGCGCGCCAATGGAATCCGCGCCATCGAGGCGCTTGGTAGCGCGCAGCAGGAATGGATCGACCACGCCACCGCGCTTGTCGCGTCGACGGTGTTAATGCACCCGTCCTGCAATTCCTGGTACAACGGCGGTAACGTGCCCGGCAAGAAGCGGATGTACATGGGCTATACCGGTGGAATCCCCGAATATCGGCGCCGCTGCGATGAAATCGCCGCCGGCGAATACATCGGTTTCAAGCTGACTCAGGCGGTTTAAGGTGAGCGGGATGTCTGGATTTGCGCTGGCGAAACGGTCCTTGGGCCTCTCCAGGGAGCTAGGCCGCGAATTGGGCATGGTGCTGCCGCGCACGGTGGCCGGCCTCAACGAATCGACGGGCTGGGTCCCGGCGTCGCCGCGGGGCGTGCGCCAGTTCGGCGAGGTCATGTTGGACGAACTTGTCCTCAGTGGTTTTTCGTTGCTGGGCGGAAACCTGACCAAAGATGTGCGACCGCTGAGCGCGTGCGCACCGGCGGCCGAGCAGCTGTCGGCGCTGGGCATCGATGGCGCACATGCTGCGCCAAAACCGTTGCAGGTGACATCGATACGGCGCCGGCGAATCGGCAAGCTGGCATACGAGCGGATGACGTTCGAGCATGACCCGCAGCTGCCGGAGACGCTGGCGGCCGAAGGCCTCAGTGGCCCGGCGAGGGCGGTGGTGCATCTGTGCCGCCACCGCGGCGGCCCGAGACCGTGGCTGGTTTGGGTCCACGGTGCCGGTCAGGGCGGCACCGAAGACTTGTTGCTGTCTCGCATCGGTCGCATCCACCACACGCTGGGGTTCAACGTCGCGATGCCGGTGCAGCCGGGCCACGGGTGCCGGCGCCGCGAATGGCCGGCCTATCCGGACATGGATCCACTCGGCAACGTCGCGGGCATGATGCGCGCGGTGTCGGAGGTGCGTGCCGTGGTGCGCTGGGTGCAACCCCAAGCCAGTGCGGTTGTGGTATCGGGGATTTCGATGGGCACCCCGGTTGCTGCGTTGGTTTCGCACCTGGAGCGGCAAATCGACGGTGTTGCGCTGTACACCCCGATTCTGGGGCTCAACGCGATGATCGCGCGGCACCTGTCGCGCTGGGGGCCCGCTCGTGACGACTTCCGGGATCTGCTGGGATCCCCGGTGGTTGCGCAACTGACGTCGGTAATCGATCCGCTGAGCGTCGACCCGGCACCGCCGCCGCAGCACCGGCTCATCGTCGGAGCATGGCACGATCGAATGGCGATGCGCGAACCCACCGAAGCGTTGCAGGAACGCTGGGGCGGTCAGCTGTATTGGTACGACGGCAGCCACGTGGGCCACATTTTCTCCCGCCGCGTGCAGCGAGTTACCGAGCGATTCTTGCGCGGGGTGCCGGCCCGATGACGTCCACTCGGACGGCGCGCGAGGTCGTCGAGCTCTACAACCTCGTGGTGTGGAACAAGCGCGACTTCGCGCTCGCCGAGGAGTTGATCGGCGACACAGTCACCCGGCATGAGGTGGGTGAGTCGCTACTGCTCACGCACGAGGAGGCGGTCAACCGCATCATCGATCACTGGGCCATGTTCAAAACCATCAGATTCGACCTGAACCTGGTGGTTGCCGGTGACGATGGCGAGCACGTTGCCATCGTCTACCAGTCTCCGATGACGCTCAACGATGGCACCAGTGTTGACGTCGGCAGCATGGAGATCTTCCGCGTCGTGGCCGGGAGGATCACCGAAGTCTGGAATTGTGGCTACAAGCAAGGAGTTTGGAGTTGACCAGGACGCTCGACGAATTGGGCTATTACCTGCTCGCCGGGGCCGGTGGTGAGGGACCAGCGACCTTGATGGACGAAGCTCGCCGCGGCGAGGAGCTGGGCTTCGGCACCGCGTTCATCTCCGAGCGCTGGAACGTCAAAGAAGCGTCGTCGCTAGCCGGCGCGGCGTGCGCGGTCACCAGTCGAATGCAGATCGCCACCGCCGCAACCAATCACAACACCCGGCATCCGCTGATCACCGGGTCGTGGGCAACCACGATGCACCGGCTCTCCCGCGGGCGGTTCACGTTGGGCATCGGGCGTGGCATCGCCGCGATCTACGGGGCGTTCGGCATACCCGCGGTGACGACCGCGCAGATGGAGGACTGGGCGCAGGTCATGCGACGGCTGTTCCACGGCGAGCTGATCTTCAACCACGACGGCCCGATGGGCAAATACCCCATCCTGTTTCTCGACCCGGACTTCAACGAAGACATTCGCCTGGCGCTGGTGGCATTTGGGCCCAACACGCTCGCGCTCGGCGGCCGGGCGTTCGATGACGTCATATTGCACACCTACTTCACGCCGGAGACGTTGCAGCGCTGCGTCAAAGCCGTCAAGTCCGCGGCGGAAAAGGCGGGCCGCGATCCCGACAGCGTGCGGGTGTGGTCGTGCTTCGCCACGGTGGGCGACCATCTGCCCGAAGAGCTGCGCCTGAAGAAGACCGTCGCGCGGCTGGCCACCTATCTGCAGGGGTACGGCGACCTGTTGGTGCAGACGAATAACTGGGATCCCGCTGTGCTGGAACGCTTCCGGGCAGACTCGGTAGTGACCTCGGTCGCCGGCGGCATCGATCACAAGGCCACACCCGAGCAGATCGAGCACATCGCGACGCTGATTCCCGACGAGTGGCTGGCGCCCTCGGCCACCGGGTCGTCTCAGCAGTGTGCGGATCGCATCCGCAAGGAATTCGAGTACGGGGCCGACGCGGTGATCATGCACGGCGCGACGCCTGACGAGCTCGAGCCGGTGGTCGCGGCCTACCGGAGCTAGTAGCGCCTCGCGCACATCGGCCCACGGTCTCGAATGTGCGCTGGCGGTTTCGGGTGTGCGCTGGCGGCGGCGTTTCGGCGTTTTCCCCACCCTGGACGCACACTCAGATGCCTTATCGCACACTCGATGGGGCAAGCGGAGCGACTTACGGCATGATGACGGTCCGGCTCACCGGCTCGGCGACGGCCTGCCGGGCCGACAGACCCCGAAGCAGGGAAGCCAGCAAGGCGTCGCGCGTCTCGCGCGGATCGATGAGCTCGTCGAATCCCATGTGCTCGGCCGATCGATACGACGCTTCCAACTCAGCGTTGCGCAGCT
Source organism: Mycobacterium sp. Dal123C01 (assembly GCF_052566995.1). Lineage (NCBI taxonomy): Bacteria > Bacillati > Actinomycetota > Actinomycetes > Mycobacteriales > Mycobacteriaceae > Mycobacterium > Mycobacterium sp. Dal123C01. The sequence goes on from NZ_CP199580.1 coordinate 2,916,302, forward strand.
TCTCGGCCAGGTCCTCGCCGGCGTGCGTAGCCCGGCCGAGCGCTGCCGCGCTCATCGCGCCCATCGTCGCGCCCGGGTAGGCGAAGGTCGCGGTCTGGTGGTCGAAACCCAGCAGCGACATGACCATCGAGCCGAACCCGTACGCCTTGCGCAACGTGACGTGCAGCTTCACCGTGGTGGCCGCGGTCTGGGCGGCGAACATTCGCGCGCCGGCGCGCAATACCCCGCTGCGTTCGGAGCGGCTGCCGGGCAGCATGCCGGGATTGTCCGCAAAGAAGATCAGTGGCAGGTGGAATGAGTCGGCGACCATGATGAAGTGCGCCGCCTTGTCCGCGGCGTCGGCGTCAATGGAGCCGGCGATCACGTTGGGCTGATTCGCGACGACCGCGACCGGATGGCCGCCGAGATGGGCCAGCGCGCAGATGATCGCTCTGCCGTACTGCGGCTGGACTTCGAACCAGTCCGGCCGGTCGAAGACCACATCGAGCACGGCACGCATGTCGTAGACGCGGCGGTTATCGCGCGAGACGATGTCGAGCAGTTCGGGTGTCGGCCGTGGCTCGCTGTCTGCCCCCGCTTCAGAGGCGGGCATCGGCGACGGGTACGACCATGCGCTGGGCGGAAAGTAGGACAGGTAGCGGCGAATGTCGGCGATCACGGCTTCGTCGTCCTCGGCGACGTTGTGGATGACTCCGCTGGGCAGCGCGGTGCCGGGTCCGCCGAGGTCCTCTTTCGAAATGTCTTCTCCGGTGGATTCTTTGACGACGGGGGGACCAGCCGTGAAGATCGCTCCTTGGGAGCTCATGATCCGGAAGTCGCATACCGGGGCAACCAGCGCACCGTGTCCGGCCGAAGGGCCGAGCACGGCGGCGACGGTCGGCACGCGGCCCGAGCACTGCGCCTGGGCGAGCAGGTCGGTGGGGGTGCGCCCGTAGTGTCCGCCGGTGGGACGAAAGCCGGCACCTTCGAGCAGCATCACCAGCGGAACTTTGTCGCGCAGCGCCAGCTCGGCGATGCGGTATCGCTTGGAGTTGCCGCCGGGTCCGATGCTGCCGGCCATCGTGGTGAAGTCCTCGGCGCCCAGCATGACCGGCGAGCCGTTGATCGAGCCGGACCCGACGACCAGCGCGTCGGCCGCGATGTCACCGCCGACTAGCGTGCCGATTTCGCGGAAGGTGCCCGGGTCGAGCAGCCGCTCGACGCGCGCGCGGGCATCGAGCTTCCCCTTGCCCCGGTGTTTGTCGAGCCGCTCGGGCCCGCCCATGCCCCACGCGTGCTGACGGCGGCGGTCGAGATCCTCGAGCGTCCCGTCCCAATCCTGGGCTTTCGTCATGCGTCAGTCCTACCTCGTGCGGATGCGATCGCGCGCGCCTAGTCCGATGGTGTCGACCCGCTGCGCCCGGCTACGCCGCGCTTGCGATCGCCACTAGATGAGCAGGGTCACATACTGGATTGCTTACTGTAAAGTCACCCGCATGGGTAACAGGCCCCGCCTGAAGATCGACGGCGGCATCCCCAATCGACTCGAACGAGTGGTTGAAGCGGTCGGCAACCTGGAACAACAGGGGTATGACGGGGGCTGGACGGCCGAAACCAGTCATGACCCGTTTCTGCCGCTGCTGCTGGCCGCCGAGCACACGTCGCGACTTGGGCTGGGCACCAACATCGCGGTGGCGTTCGCGCGCAATCCGATGACCGTCGCCAACGTCGCCTGGGACTTGCAGGCGTACTCGAAGGGCCGCTTCATTCTCGGCCTGGGCACCCAGATCCAGCCCCACATCGAGAAGCGATTCAGCATGCCGTGGAGTCATCCGGCGCGACGGATGCGCGAATTCGTCTCCGCGTTGCACGCCATCTGGTCCACCTGGACCGACGGCACCAGGCTGAGCTTCGAGGGCGATTTCTACACGCACAAGATCATGACGCCGATGTTCACCCCGGAGCCGCACCCCTACTCGGTGCCGAAGGTGTTCGTCGCTGCCGTCGGTGAAGTGATGACCGAGATGTGTGGCGAGGTCGCCGACGGCCACCTCGGCCACCCGATGGTCTCGAAGCGCTACCTCGACGAGGTCACGATGCCCGCGCTGCTGCGCGGTATGGGTACCAGCGGCCGCGACCGCGCCGACTTCGAGGTGTCGTGCGAGGTGATGGTCGCGACCGGCGAGAACGACGACGAGGTGGCGGCGGCAGCGACCGCCACGCGCAAGCAGATCGCCTTCTACGGATCCACGCCTGCTTACCGCAAAGTGCTTGAGCTGCACGGCTGGGGCGACCTGCACACCGAGCTGAACCGGCTGTCCAAGCAGGGTGAATGGGACGCGATGGGATCGCTGATCGACGACGAGATGCTCGCGGCTTTCGCGGTCGTCGGTCCCGTCGACCAAGTCGGTGCCGCCCTGAAGGACCGCTGCGACGGCGTGGTCGACCGCGTGCTGCCGATATTTTTCGATGCTTCCCCTGCCTGTATTGCCGTCGCAATGAAGGAGTTTCGCCAGTGAGCACAACGACGATGGATGACGCCGGAAAGTTGTTGGCAGATCCGTTGGCGTACACCGACGAGAAACGGCTGCATGCGGCGCTGTCTCAGCTGCGCGCCAGCGCACCGGTGTCGTGGGTCGATGTGCCCGACTACCGGCCGTTCTGGGCGATCACCAAACACGCCGACATCATGGACATCGAGCGCGAGAACATGCAGTTCAGCAATTGGCCGCGCCCGGTCCTTACCACCACCGAGGGCGATGAGCTGCAGGCCAACGCGGGCGTTCGCACGTTGATCCACATGGACGACCCGCAACACCGGGTGGTGCGTGCGATCGGCTCGGATTGGTTTCGCCCAAAGGCAATGCGCGCGTTGAAGGTTCGCGTGGACGAACTCGCCAAGATCTACGTCGACAAGATGATGGCCGTCGGGCCCGAATGCGATTTCGTCCAGCAGGTCGCGGTCAACTACCCGCTCTTCGTGATCATGTCCTTGCTGGGCATCCCGGAGGCCGACTTCGCCCGGATGCTCAAGCTCACCCAGGAGTTATTCGGCAGCGAAGACAGCGAGTTCAAGCGTGGCGCCGGCACCGAGGATCAGCTGCCCGCGTTGTTCGACATGTTCCAGTACTTCAACGACGTGACGGCCTCGCGCCGTGAGCATCCGACCGAGGATCTGGCGTCGGCGATCGCCAACGCCCGCGTCGATGGGGAACCGTTGTCGGATATCGACACCGTGTCCTACTACCTCATCGTCGCCACCGCGGGTCACGACACGACGAGCGCGACCATCTCCGGGGGCCTGCAGGCACTGATCGAAAATCCCGACCAGCGTGAGCGGCTGTGTGACAATCTCGACTTGATGCCATTGGCCACCGAAGAGATGATCCGCTGGGTCACCCCGGTCAAAGAGTTCATGCGGACCGCCACCCAGGACACCACTATCCGCGGAATACCCATTGCCGCGGGCGATTCCGTGCTGCTGTCATACGTGTCGGGCAATCGCGACGAGGATGTCTTCGACGACCCGTTCCGCTTTGACGTAGGGCGTGACCCCAACAAACATCTGGCCTTCGGCTATGGCGTGCACTTCTGTATGGGCGCGGCCCTGGCCCGCATGGAGGTCAACAGCTTCTTCTCCGAGCTGCTGCCCAGGCTCAAATCTATTGAGCTGACTGGCGATCCGGAATTGGTTGCTACGACGTTCGTCGGCGGCCTCAAGCACCTGCCGGTCCGGTACTCGCTGGTCTGAGTGGGGCCCGCTAGGGCGTGAGGACCACCGAACCAATGGTCTTGCGCGCTTGAAGATCTCGATGCGCATCGCCCGCTTCCCGCAGTGGATAGTGGGCGCTTACCGTGATTGTGATGCCGCCGGCGGCGATTGCGTCGAACAATTCTCCTGTTCGCCAAGCAAACTCGTCGCGAGTGCGTACGAAGTGGGCCCGCGACGGCCGAGTGAGGTAGACCGAGCCTGCCGCGTTCAGTCGCTGGGGGTCGACCGGAGGAACGGGTCCGCTGGCGGCGCCGAACAGTGCCAGCGTGCCCCGGACGGCCAGGCTGGCCAGACTGGCGTCGAAGGTAGACCTGCCGACGCCGTCGTACACGGCAGCCACTCCACTACCGTCGGTTAGCTCACGGACTTTCGCGCCGAATCGCTGTGCGTCATCGGGATAGTCGAGCACCTCGACCGCGCCGGCCCGCCGCGAGAGCTCGGCTTTGGCCGGGGTGGACGCCGTCGTGATCACGCGGGCACCCAAGCTCGTCGCCCACTGGGTCAGGATCAGGCCGACCCCGCCCGCACCGGCGTGCACCAGCACCGTCTCACCGGCCTGCACGGGGTACACCGACTTGACCAGCAAGTGCGCGGTCATGCCCTTCAGCAATGCCGCGGCGGCGACATCGAAGGCGATATTGTCGGGCAACGATGCGACGAGATCTGCTGGCGCAACGCAGTATTCGGCGTAGGCACCGACAGCGTCGGCGGTCGCAACCCGGTCGCCCACCCGCAATCCGGTTACTCCGGCGCCCGTTGCTGCGACGGTTCCGGCCACTTCCGCGCCGAGCACGAACGGCAGATCGTGCGGATACAGGCCCGACCGGAAGTAGGTGTCGATGAAGTTGACGCCGATCGCCTCGGCTGTGATCAACACCTCACCGGCAGCGGGTGCGGGTTGTGAGATCTCAACGTAGGACAAGACTTCCGGGCCGCCGAGTTCGCTGACTTCGATTCCATGCATGGCCACAGTGTGCGTCACCGGCATGAGCCTATCGACGCCGTTGTGCTTCGGCACACCGGGCCCCGCCCAACGCTGTGCACGATTACATCGACATCGCCGAACCCATGGGTGACACTGAAACGCGGCGCATCGCGGTGACGCCCATCACCGCTTGTGGACAGAAAGTTGGAAAGCTCTCATGGCAAAAGGCAAAACAGTCCACGAAGTTACCTACGACCTGCTTCGTGAGTTGGGTTTGACGACGGTGTTCGGTAACCCTGGTTCCACGGAGCAAACGTTCCTGAAAGATTTTCCCGACGATTTCACCTATGTCCTTGGGCTGCAGGAAGCCTCGGTGCTGGCCATGGCCGACGGATTCGCGCAATCCACCGGCAAACCCGCGTTGGTCAACGTGCACACCAGCGCCGGAACCGGCAACGCGATGGGCAGCCTGATAGCGGCGTATCGGGGCAATACCCCACTCATCGTCACGGCCGGTCAGCAGACCCGGGAGATGGTCTTGTGCGAACCGTATTTGACCAACCCCAATGAAACCCTGCTCCCGCTGCCCTGGGTGAAGTGGGCGTACGAACCCAAGCGCGCCGAGGATGTACCGGCGGCGTTCATGCGCGCCTACACCGTGGCTTTGCAGCCACCGGCGGGTCCGGTGTATCTGTCGATACCGCTTGATGATTGGGAAAAGCCGGCCCTGGGGCCCGCGGTGGTAAGAACCGTCAGCCATCGGGTAGCACCCGACCCCGAGCGGCTGCGCGCCTTCGCCGAACGAATCAACCGCGCGCAGCGGCCCCTGCTGGTCTTCGGTCCCGAGGTCGACCGCAGTGGCGGCTGGGACGCCGGGGTGGCGTTCGCGGAGAAGGTCGGTGCGCCGGTGCGTGGCGGCCCGCTGCCCGACCGTGCCTCGTTTCCGGAGAACCACCCGCTGTATGGGGGCATGCTGCCGTTGACCATCGCGGGTGTGGCCGAGGTGCTGCGCGGTCACGACCTGGTGGTGGTGATCGGAGCGCAGGTCTTCCGGTACTACCCGTATGTGGCCGGTGAGTACCTGCCCGAGGGCAGCGAACTGCTGCAGATCACCGCCGATCCTGCGCTGGCCGGAGCCGCGTCGGTCGGCGACAGCCTGATCAGCGATACCCGGCTGGCCCTCGAGCAGCTGGTGGAGCTGATCAACGACCGCGGTACCGGGAAGGCCCCAGCTGCGCCGGCCGCGAAGATCGAGATAGTCGACGCCTCGTCGTCGCCACTGACCCCGGATGCGGTGTGGTCCACGTTGGCCACCGTCAAGCCCGCCGACTCCCCGGTAGTCACGGAGTCGACGTCGACGATGGCTCAGCAGCTGCGCTGGCTGCCCACCACCCGCCCGGGTTCGTTCTTCGCCACCGCCAGCGGTGGGATCGGCTGGGGTGTGCCGGGGGCGGTGGGCGTGGCACTGGGCGATCGCGCCCGCGGGGTCAAGCGGACCGTGGTCGCCACCATCGGCGACGGGTCGTTCCAATACTCGGTTCAGGCGATATGGACAGCCGCCCAGCACCGGCTGCCCATCGTGTTCGTGGTGATGCGCAACGAGGAGTACTCGATCCTCAAATCGTTCGCCCTGCTGGAGAAAACCCCGAATGTGCCCGGGCTCGATCTTCCGGGGCTTGACATTGCCTCGTTGGCAACGGGTTTCGGCTGTCGAGCGGTCAATGTCGATACCACCGAAAAGCTCGCCGAAGAGTTCACCACGGCGCTGACGGCCGACGGGCCCACGGTCATCGTGGTGCGGACCAAACCGCAGCTGGCCCATCTGGGCTGATCCGGTTCGAACACCCGCGGTGCGCCCCCGCGTGACGGGAAGGCGCCGCGCTTCTACGTTTAGTGGCATGAGCGCGGAACAGACAGCCGAGCAGGTATCGCTAATCGGTGCCGAGTTGATCCGGCGAACGGAACAACTCGGTGCCGCGGTCGCCTCGGCGATCCGCGTCGACATCGACTTCTATCGGGACGCCGAGGTCGTCAGTCAGGATCAACTTGTCGAAAGCTGCACCGACAATGTGCGTTTCATCTTCGGCGGATTGGCCGGGCCCCAGACTTTCGACACCACGCCGGCCGCCCTCACCGGCGAGTCCCGCGCCCAGAGCAGGGTCCCGCTGCACGTGGTGATGTCGGCTTACCGCATCGGCTCGCACCTCATTTGGCAAGCGCTGCTGGACATCGTGGAGGCGCACGGCGATATCGCTCAGCAGGCGTTGCTCACCGTGACCGAGCGGATCTGGGAGGCGCAGGATGTCTACACCGAGGCGATGACGACCGGCTACCGGCGGCGAGCGACGCAGCAGGCGGTCCACGACGAGGCCGAACGGGCGGCACTCACCGAGGCCTTGTTCTCCGGCACCGCATCGACAAGCCACAGCCCGTGGGAGATCGCCGACCTGCTGGGGCTTCCGACTCGGGGTCCCTACGTCGTCGTCGCCGCGCGGACACCCGAGCTGGGCAAGCACGCGCTGCCCGGCATCGTCGACATCCTGCGTAGCACCGACATCTATTCGGCCTGGCGACTGCTGCCCGAGCTGCAAATCGGCATCGTCCACTTGCCCTCGGACGCCGCCCGAGCGAGCCTGATCGCGACCCTGCGACGGATGAGCAGCCACGGCATCGGAGTCAGTCCGCAGTTCGATGCGCTGGTCGAGATCGGGACCGCGCTTCGCTACGCCCGGATCGCGGTCACCGGGTCAAACCAGAGCGAGCCGGTCGTGGAGTTCGAGGACAGCGTCCTGGGCATCGCCGCGGTGACCGCTCCGGACGTCAACCTGCGACTGGCCGACGCGGTGCTGGGCGGGCTGGCCGGCGTCGCCGATAGCGACCTGCTCTACCGGACATTTCGCGTGTGGGTGGCGCATAGCGGCTCGATACCCGAGGCCGCGGCGGAATTGTTCTGTCATCCCAACACCGTTCGCCACCGGCTCCGCCGGATCGAGGAATGCACCGGGCGATCGATCAACGTCCCCCTCGAGCTTGCCGAGTTGTGCTTGGCCTTCGAGATCGATTCCAAGCTGCGCTGAATGCGCGCGCCATCTTGCAGCCGCAGTGGCAGAAGAACCTTTCGATACTCGCTGGTATCTAATCGATACTGGGGAGTATGCTGCTGGGCATGTCACCCGTCAAGCCGGATCGAACCCGCCCTACCCGCGGCGAGGTACGCGACCGGATCTTGGATGCGGCCTCGAAAGTGTTCGCCGCCGAAGGGTTCGCCGGTGCCACCATCGATGCGATCGGCCAGGCCGCTGGCTTCACGAAGGGTGCGGTCTACTCGAACTTCGAGTCCAAGGACGAACTGTTCCTAGCCCTGCTCGACCGCGAGTTCGAGCTGCGCGGCGAGCAGATCGCCACAGTGTTGGACAGCAGCGGCGGTGACACCAGGGTGGCCGCAAACGAGTTGAGCCGTTCGGTGCTCGACTCGGTGCGTGACCATTCCGACTATTACGTCCTGTTGGTTGAGTACTGGCTGCGTGCACAGCGCGATCCGCAGCTTCGCGAGGGATTGATCGAACGCCGTCGCGCCGCCGCCGAGCAAGCACTTCACCTCGTCAAATTGACCGACACCATGCCCTCCGATCGGCGGCTGGCCGACCTCGCCCAGCTCGTCGTCACTCTTAATTTGGGCGTCGCGATGGAAGAAGTCTTGCGCCCCGGAACCATAAACCCTGACCTGCTTACGCAATTGATCACCGCACTGCTGGAATCGGTTCCGGATTCCGGCGATTAGGGAGAGCGCCCACATGGATAGCACAGACGAGTCGGACGCTAGTGCGCCGGTGATCGTCGCCGCCGGATTAGGGGTGAGCGGCGAGCACGGACCATTGTTCTCGGGTGTCGATCTCGAGCTCACGCCGGGTTTTCACGCGATTCAGATGCCCGGCGGACCGGGGCAGACCACGCTGCTGTTGACCCTCGCGGGGCGTTTCAAGGCCACCCACGGCTCGCTGACCGTGCTCGGCGAAACGACGCCGCACGCGATTCGCCGACACTGCTCGATCGCGGCCTTCGACGACATCGATGACCTGGAGGAGTCGGTGACCGTGGAGACCGTGCTCGCTGAGCAACGCCGGTGGTTGGCGCCGTGGTATTCACTGGTGCCGCTGCAAGCCGGTCAGGCCGAGCTGACAGAGGTCTTCGGCGAGACACCGCCGCCGCTCTCCGGTGCCTACATCGTCGAATTGTCGGACCTGGAGCTGTTTTTGCTGCGCATCACGCTGGCCATGCTGTCGAACCGACCGATCCTGGTGGTCGGCGATCTCGAGCAGGTTCGTGACAGTTCCCGGCGAGCGATCGCGGTCGAGCGGCTCGGCGCGATCGCGAAGGAGCGCACTGTCGTCGTCGGTGTCACCAACCCGCTCGGCACGGACGCGCCCGACCACGAACTTCACGATCACCGCATCCTGACCGAAGGGGATTGACGATGCTAGCTGGACTCGCATTCGGCTCGGAGATAAAGCGTTTCGGTCGCAACCGATTGACGCGCGTGGCCATCGTTGTGTTGATGCTGCTCCCGTTGGTGTATGGGGCGCTGTACCTGTGGGCGTTCTGGGATCCCTTCGGCCACACCAACAAAATGCCGGTGGCACTGGTCAACTTGGACCGTGGTGCCATCGTATCCGGGGAGCAGTTCAACGCCGGCGCAGAGATCGCCAAGAGCCTGACCGCGGACGGCGGCTTGGACTGGCACGTCGTGGACTTGTCGGAAGCGCGTCACGGGGTCGACCACGGCAAGTACTACTTCATGGTCGAATTGCCGCCCGACTTCAGCGCGGCGATCGCATCGCCGGTGACCGGGCAACCCAAGAAGGCCAGCCTTATCGCCTTCTACAACGACGCCAACAACTACATCTCGACGAGTATCGGTCGCACCGCCATCAGCCAGGTGCTCAACGCCGTCTCCACCCGGATCTCCGGAGAGGCGGTCAATCACATGCTTTCGGTGGTGGTTTCGTCTGGAGCGGGGATCAAGCAGGCTGCCGACGGGGCGGCTCGGCTCGATGACGGCGCCGGTCAGCTGGTGGCTGGTCTTGACACCGCCCGGTCCGGTTCGGCCAGGCTTGCTGCCGGTGCCCGGCAACTCTCGGACGGGATCAACCAGGCCACCGACCCCCTGATCGCGATAACCAACGCACTGTCGCAGATCAGCGGCAATACGCAGCAACTGCAACAGGGTGCGAGCGCACTACAGCAGGCCAACGATCAGATCGGTACCATCGCCACGGCGCAGGATGCCGCCGCAAACTCGCTCTCATCGGTGATTGATCAGCTCTCCGCGGGCCCGGATCCGGCAGTCGCAAATACCCTGCGCGGCATCCAGGACCAGCTCCGGCAGCACCAGTTCACCCCCCAGATTCGGCAGCGCCTCACTGACGCACAAAACGCCGCGATCGCGATGACCTCCGCCCTGCGCACACCCGGCAGCCCGCTGGGATCGGCCCTGGACCAAGTCGGCAATAGGGGACAGGAGCTGACGAGTAAGCTCACCCAACTCCGCGACGGAGCGCAGCAGCTCGCCTCTGGTAGCGCCGAATTAGCCGGCGGTATAGCGAAACTCGACGACGGAGCGCAGCAACTCAAGGTGGGATCGGCCGAGCTGGCGACCAAACTTGCCGACGGGGCCAAGCAGCTACCCAACTGGACAACCCAGCAAAAGGACGCGGTCGCGGCCACTATCGGTGGCCCGGTGCAACTCGAAGCCTCGCATGAGAACGCCGCGCCTAACTTCGGCACCGGCATGGCTCCGTTCTTCCTGACGCTGGCCTTGTTCTTCGGCGCTTTGGTGCTGTGGATGGTGTTGCGGCCCTTGCAGAGCCGCGCGATCGCCGCGGAGGTGCTCGCGGTCCGCGTGGTGCTCGCCAGCTATCTGCCGGCGGCTGCGATCGCGCTTTTCCAGGCAATCATTCTCTACTGCGTGGTCCGATTCGCCCTCGGTATGCACGCGGTGCACCCGGTGGCAATGCTGGGGTTCATGGTCCTTATTTCCGGTGCATTCGTGGCCGCGACGCAGGCGATCAACGCGGTTGTCGGTCCAGCGGTGGGCCGCGTGTTGATCATGGCCCTGCTTATGCTGCAGCTCGTCAGCGCCGGCGGTATGTACCCCGTGGAGACCACCTCACGGCCCTTCCAGATCTTGCATCGCTTCGACCCGATGACCTACGGCGTCAACGGACTCCGACAGCTCATACTCGGCGGCATTGACGCCCGGCTCTGGCAATCGATTGTCGTGCTGGTTGTGATAACGGCTGTTGCACTGGCGATTTCATCCCTGTCCGCACGACGAGACCGAACTTGGAATGTCAGCAGGCTAATCCCGGCGATCAAGATATAGGCAAAGGTCTGCGCAGAGATTCTGCAATCGAGAGGAAGCCCATGTTAGGTGTCCACCACAGTGCGATCTGCACCTCCGATGTCGAACGCTCGCTTCGATTCTGGTGCGACGGCCTGGGCATGAGCCAGCTGATGGACGATCAGTTCACCGGGGATTGGCCAGAACTGTTTGGGGCCGAGACCGATCGGCTGCGGTCGATCTTTCTTGGCGATCCGCAGACACCGGGGGGCGGATTTGTTGAACTCGTGGAGCTGGCGGGCGCCGACGAGGCACTACCGCCAGACGCGGCGCCACGGCACGGATTCTTCCTGCTCTCGCTGCAGCGTGAAGTCGACGAGACGCTCTCCGCCTTGGCCGCACTGGGATTCACTAAGGGTGTTCGCCGCATCGATGTTGCGGCCCCGGACGGAAAGACCGTCACAATGGCGGTGATCACCGCGCCGGACGGGGTGCTCGTCGAGTTGATCGGGCGGGCGAAATGAGCACCGCACTGGTAACCGGCGGCGCCTCCGGGATCGGGCGCGAAGTCGCGGGCCGGCTGCGCGATGCGGGTCACGACGTCGTGGTGTGGGATCTGTCGGATGCCGAGATCGACTGCGATATCAGCGATCCCGGGGCGGTGTCGGCGGCGATGGAACAAACCGTGCGTGAGCATGGTGTGCCCACCCGGGTGGTGACCTGCGCCGCAGTCGGAGCGGCGGGCGTGCTGCTCAAACAATCGCCCTCGGAGTGGGAGCGGGTGCTGGCGGTGAACCTCACCGGCACCTGGTTGACGATTCGTGCGGCAGCGCAGGCCATGGTCGACGCCGGGGTGGGTGGTTCGATCGTCGCGGTGTCCAGCATCAGCGGCTCGATCGCCGATCGCGACATGGGCGCCTATTGCGTGTCGAAGGCCGGCGTGGACATGTTGGTCAAGGTCGCCGCCGTGGAGTGGGGGACACACGGCATCCGGGTGAACGCCGTCGGGCCCGGTGTTACCCGAACGCCGATGTTGCCCAACCCGGAAGCGCTGCCCGGCTGGGTGGAAGGCCTGTCCGAGCGAACAGCGCTGGGCAGCCTGGGCGAAGCCGCCGATGTGGCCGGAGCAATCATCGGTGTGCTCGAATTACCGTGGGTGACAGGCCAGATCGTGCACGCCGACGGTGGTCTGGCCCTGCACAGTCCGATCGACGCATACGGTCAGCTGCAGCGGCTGATGGCACAGAAGAGGTCAGCGAAGGGCGGACCGGGTGACGACTGACGGCGAGGGTAGCGGGGACTTACTCGATCCCGAAATCGATGATGCCCCGGACGATTTTGCCGTTCCGGAGGTCGTCGTAAGCATCGTTGATGTCGTCGAGACGGTAACGCTTAGTGATCATCTCATCGAGCTGGAGCTGCCCGGTCTGGTAGAGCCTGGCCAGCCGGAAGATGTCGGCTTTCGGGTTGCACGAGCCGAATACGGTGCCAGCGAGCGACTTGTTCGACAGGATGAAGTCCTGGAGATCGATCTTGACTGAGCTGGTCAACTGGGAGGTCATGCCGGTCAGCACACAGGTCCCGCCCTTGCGGGTGAGCCGCACCGCGTCGCGGACGTCCTCGGCGACGATCAGGGACGGCGAGACCACGACGGCGTCCGCCATGACTCCGTAGGTCAGGTCGCGCACCAGATCGAGCGCCTCGACCGCAGTTGCGGCGGTGTGGGTGGCGCCGAACTGCAACGCCGACTTCTGCTTGAATTCCACCGGGTCGACGGCGACGATGTATGCCGCACCGCCGACTCGGGCGCCCTGAATCGCGCCCGTGCCGATTCCACCGACACCGATCACGACGACGGTATCGCCCGGTCGCATATTGGAGCGGTTGGCCACCGAACCGAACCCGGTCGGAATCGCGCAGGACAGCAGCGCGCTGGGCGCCAGCGGTAGATGCGGCTCGATCTTCACCAGCGAATTCGTCGATACCACAGTGTGTTTAGCGAACGCGCCGACCTTGGCCAGATGGCCCAGTGGCTTACCTTCGGCGGTGTGATGGCGGTAGGTGCCGTCGGTCGGCATGCCCGGCGTCAGCACGCTGGCACCCATGTCACAGATGTACTCCATACCGCTCGCACACCAGCGGCACTGCCCGCAGACGGCGACAAACGACATCACGACGTGGTCGCCCGGCACGAATTCGGTTACGCCGTCGCCGACTTCACGCACGACACCCGAACCCTCGTGACCGCCGATCATCGGGAACATGGTGGGCAATCCGAGCGAGCGCAGCATCTCGTTGGGCGCCGACATGTCGCCCTTGAGGATGTGGTCGTCGGAGTGGCACATCCCGGCGGCGGCCATCTCGACCAACACCTCGCCGGCGCGCGGCGCGTCCAGTTCGAAATCCTCGACAGACCAGGGCCCGCCGACATCATGCAGGATCGCCGCCCGGCTTTTCATGCTGTCGGGGTGAACGTGACGGGAAGTTTGTTCGGCGACCGGAAGGTGAGGCCGATGATCCTGGACTCCTCGCCGGTGCCGTCGTCGGGAACAAAGGCCAGGTTCGAGACGCGGTCAAGCAGGCTGTCCAACATGACCCGGGTTTCCAGCCGGGCCAAATGCATTCCGAGGCACATGTGGATGCCGCCGGCGAACGCGATGTGGGCCTGGCGCGGTCGCCGGATATCGAAACGATCCGCGTCGGGCCAACGACTTTCGTCGCGGTTCGCCGAGCCCATACACATATCGATCTGTGCGCCGGCAGGGATCGTCTTGCCGCCGATTTCGACTTCTTCGGTGGTGGTCCGCATGACCATGGTCAGCGGCGTCTCGACCCGGAGGCCCTCTTCGATGGCAGCGGGGATCAGCGACCGGTCCTGCCGTACCATCGCCAGTTGCTCAGGGTGGGTCAGAAGCAGGTACAACAGGTTGCCCGACGACCGGTAGGTCGTCTCCAGTCCGGCGGGCAGCAGCAGGCGCAAGAACGCGATGATGGCGTCGTCGGTGAGTTTCTCGCCGTCGATCTCGGCGGCCACCAGGTCGCCGATGATGTCGTCGGTACGTTTGCGGCGGCGCTGCTCGACCTGCTCCAGGAAGTAACCGTGCAGCTCGCTCGCGGCGTTGAGCCCCGCCATGATGTCGGTCGGAATCGAGATGAGGTCAAGCGATAGCCGCCGGAACATGTCGAGATCTTCAGGGGGAAGTCCGAGCAGCACCGAGATGATCCGGGTCGGGAACTCGAACGTCAGGGCCTTCACCAGGTCGGCGTGACAGTCGTGTTTGATTTCGTCGATCAGTTGATCGCAGACCGGCCCGATGACCGACGGCTCCCAGCGTTCTAGCGCGGTGGCCCGGAAGGCCTTCGCGACCAGGCTGCGGTGGTCGTGGTGTTCCTTGCCGCCCATCGCCAGGATGGTGTGGCCCATGACCAAGCCGATCGTCTTTTCATAGGCGGCCGACGTGAAGATCCGGTCGTCGCGGAACGCTTGAAACACACCGTCATAGGCGAACAACACCCACTCGTCGTCCGGCCGCAGCTCCTCGGGCATCTGGGAGTGGTCCCCCAGGGCGCCATGCCAGACCGGATCGGTGCGCCGCATGTATTCGAAGAACGGGTAGGGGCTGGTTTCACCGGTGAAATCGAGGGTGACGGGCTGGCCGACGGGATCGGTGCTTAACGGCATCAGCGCTCCTCCTGAGCAAGCGGTAAGGCCGTTGACGCGGGTCCCTGAGGCCCCCGGCGGCTTCGGCGGGCGTGTCCGAGCGGAATGTCGCTATCATAGTATAAATAGCAACGAAGCCCAACGGCTTGTGATGGTTACCGTAACGGGCACAGTATTGATTTGGGTAGGTCCAGGAGGCGGTGATTCGCAAGTGCCCCAGCGGCGATTCGTGTGCTCCCTCGATGAGCTGCCGCCCGGCAGGATGAAACTGGTCGACGTCGGCAAGTTCGGCGTGGGTGTGTACAACGTGCACGGTGCGCTGTACGCGATAGTGAATTACTGCTCGCATGAAGGAGCGCCGCTATGCCAGGGCTTGCTTGGGGGCACCACCGAATCCGCCCCCGACGAGCCCGGCAGGATGCGCCGGGTGCGTGACGGACAGATCGTGCGATGCCCTTGGCACAATTGGGAATTCGACATCACCACGGGTCAAAACATCGCTGACCCTAGTCGCCGCGTCCGTACCTACCAGGTCGACGTCACCGACGGGGAGGTGTACCTGACCGCATGAACGGGCCCGTCATAGATGCCAACGTGCAACCGCACTTTCGCAACAACGCCGAAATCCGGCGCTATCTCCCCGAAGTCCACCAACTGCGGGCAATCCCCGACGTGGAGCAGCAGTGGTACCAAGCCCCGGGGGGCGATTACCGCCAAGACCTTTACGGCGAGCAGTACCCGGGCTCTGATCCCGCCACCCTGAGCCGCCACTTGTTCGAAGACGCGGGAGTTGACTACGCAATTCTCAACCCGCTGACCCGCGGCAATATCGCCGACTACCTGCTCAACAGCAGTATCTGCGCGGCAGTCAACGACTGGCTGGTGGATCGGTGGCTGGACCCCGACACCTCCAATCGGTTCCGGGGCACCATCCGCGTGAACCCCGAGGACCCCAGGGGAGCGGTCGCCGAGATCGAGCGGCTCGCGGGTCACCCCAAGCTGGTGCAGGTCGGCATTCCGATGCAGTCACGCGAGCCGTACGGCAAGCCGATGTTCGAACCCATCTGGGAGGCCGCCGCCGCCCACGGGCTGCCGGTCGCAGTGCATATCAACGGGGGCAACGGCGTCGACCATGCACCCACGTTCGCCGGGCACGCGCACACCTACCCCGGGTACGCGGCGTTCATGCCGCTGAACTACTTCGTGCACCTGTCCACGCTGATCATCGAGGGCGTGTTCGGCCGGCTACCCGGCCTGAAATTCGTTTTCGCCGACGGCGGCTACGACATCCTCACGCCGCTGATGTGGCGGCTGGACACCTTCTGGTTGTCCATGCGCGACCAGACACCGTGGGTCGATCGCTACCCCAGCGAATACCTGCCCGGCCATGTGCGGTTCTGCTCGTCGGCATTCGACGGGCCGATCGACGCGGCCAACACGCAGCGCTGGATGGAATTCACCAGCAAGACCAACCTGCTGATGTACGGATCGAGCTACCCGCACTGGTCCGCGTCGTCACCGGACGTGGCGGCGGAGGGCCTCGATGCCGCGCAGCGCGACCAGGTGTTGTGGCAAAACGCCAGTGACCTCTACGGGCTTGAAGCAAAGGAGACTGCGCAATGACGACGATCGAACAGGTCGACTCACTGACCGATCAGGCCGACGAAATCGCTGTCACCATCGTCGACACCGACGTGCACCCACTGCCCGTCTCGGCCGATGTGCTCAAGTCGTACGCGCCGGCCGACTGGGTGGACAAGATCTGGCCGACCGGTAACGAGGTCAGCCCCATGTCGTATTTTTACGACACGCCGGATGCGTTCAAGACGTCGTCGCTGCGCATGGACTCGTGGCCGCCCAACGGCGGGGCGGCCGGCAGCGATCCCGACTACGCCGCCAGACAACTGCTTGTCGATGCCGGCGTCAGCATCGCGTCGCTGGAGCCGATGTGCGACGCACAGCTCCCGCAGGCCGAGCACGTGCTGAAATCGACCTACAACGACTGGCTCGCCGATGTCTGGCTGGACAAGCACAACGGACACGGCCGTTGGCGCGGGTCGATTAGCGTCAGCGCCCAGACCCCGGAGCAGGCGGCGCGCGAAGTCGAGCGCTGGGCAGGCCACCCCTACATGGCCCAGGTGTTGATGACACCGCAAACTCGCGGAATCCCGTTCGGCAACCCACATTTCGACCCCCTGTACGAGGCCGCGTCGCGCAACGGGCTCCCCGTTTCCACGCACCTGATGGGGCAAACCCCCTTCGAATTGATCCCGCTGTATCCGGTCGGCAACCCCGCGCATTGGCACGACTTCTTCGCCTCCTGGCCGCTGCTGTACGTGTCGCACCTGATGAGCCTGGTCTTCGACGGCGCGTTCGATCGGCACCCCGACCTGAGGGTGGTCTTCATCGAAGGCGGCTTCACGTGGGCCATGCCGGTGATGTCGCGGATGGACCGGATCTGGGAAGCCCGCCGCGCCGACTTGCCGCACGTGCGTCGCCGCCCGTCGGACTACGTGCGCGAACACGTTCGCTTCACCACCCAGCCGCTGGAAGACACCGACACGGTGGAGTTCCGCGAGTACCTGGAAATGATGGACCTGGGAGACAATCTCATGTTCTCGACGGACTACCCGCACTGGAGTTATGACTCGCCGACGTACGCGATCAACCGGTTCCCCGCCGACCAGCGAGAGCGGATCATGCGCGGCAACGCGACGGCGCTGTACGGGCTCCCGGCAACCGTCAAGGCATTGCCCGGCGAGCGGGCCGCCGCCGCCACCGGCGACGACTGAGTCACCCAAGCCGGCCTGACCGCCGGGCGCAGGGCCCTGAGCAGCTAATACGGCGAGAAATGGTCGGCGCCGGACCGCGTCTTTCACCACCTGGAATCGCTGGTCTACGTTTGAAGATGGTTTCCGACATGGCAGCCCGCCTGACCCGGACGACGAGCCCGCCCAAGAGCCCGGAAGTTGAGAGGGTATGACGCAAACGGATCTGACCCGCCCGCAAGGTATTAACCGCATCGACCCGGTGCTGCGCGATGCCGCGAGCGAGCTGGGCATCGTCGAATTCCGTGCCGAGACGCTGGGCGCCGAGCGAGAGCACGCCAACCGGCTGGCCGCCGAGCGTGCAGCGGTAGTCGACACCGATGGCGTGACCGTCGAATCGCGCTCCATCTCCGGTCCGGGTGGCCAGCAGCTGAACCTTCGCTGCTACCGGGGCGGTATCAAAGGCGCCGCAGGAGCGCCCTTGCTTTTGTACGCGCACGGCGGCGGCTTCGTGACCGGCAACCTGGACAGCGACCACGCGCAGTGCGTGGAACTGGCGCGCGAGGGCGGCTGCCTGGTGGTCTCGGTCGACTACCGGCTGGCACCGGAAAATCCGTGTCCGGCGGCGCTCGACGATGTCGAGGCGGGCTTCTACTACGCCATTCGGAACTGCGCCGAGCTGGACGCGGATCCGAGCCGCGTCGCGGTGATGGGGCGGGATGCGGGTGCCGCCCTGGTCGCGGCCCTGGCCCAGCGCATGTTCGACAACGAGGGTCCACAGATCCTCATGCAGATCCTGCACCAGCCGATGCTCGACAGCGACGCCACGCCGTCGCGGCGCGAGTTTCAGCGCACGCCCGGACTCAACGGTCCCGCGGTGAGTCGCGCGTGGGGCCACTACCTCGGCTCTGACAGCGCCAGCGGTCAACACGTCCCGGCGCACCGGGCGAACCTGGAGGGGCTGCCGCCCACGTTCATCAGCTGCTCCGAGATCGACCCGTGTCGCGACGAAGCCATCGACTATGCCAATCGGCTCCTGCATGCCTTCGTCCACACCGAATTGCACGTCATCGCAGCGACATTCAATGGCTTCGATTCGATGGTGCCGGATTGGGCTGTCTCACAAGAGAACCGGGCTTTGCATGCGCAGTCGGTGCGCCGTGTGTTCGCCATGTAGCGGCTGGATCGGATTATCGACTGAACTCCGGTATCTCTTACGGTAGTGGCGTTTGCTAATATCGAGAACGTGATTCTTGGCGGCGGCGACCAAATGTTCAGGAAGGGTCTGTCGGCATCATGACCGCCGTCGACTCTCCCGAAAAGACACTTTTCGTCTCGACCACGCAATCCTTTCTGCAGAAGGAAGTGCCGCTAAGTCGTGTCCGGGAGCTGCACGCGGCGGCCCTTTCCTTTGATCCGGCCTGGTGGCGGCGTGCCGCCGAACTCGGGTGGACGGGCTTGCTCCTTCCGGAGGAGTTGGGCGGCGGCAGCGTCTCGGAGAGCGGTCTCGCGGATCTGGCCATGGTCGCCGAACAACTCGGCAAGACAGTGGCACCCGGACCGCTGTATCCGGTCAGTGTCGTGCTCACCGCGCTCGCCGAATGCGCCGACGCGCAAAGCCACGCCGCCGTCATCGAGTCGCTGATCTCCGGCGAAACCGTGGCGTCCTGGGCGGTCTCGGAGCCGGGCCGCGGGTGGGCGCCGTTGGACCCGTCAGCGACCGCCACCCAGACCGGTGCCGGCTACCGCATCGACGGCACCAAGGACCGCGTCGAGGCCGGCGCCCAGAGTGCCCTGCTGCTCGTGGTGGCGCGATGTGGCGATCAGATTCGTCAGTTCCTGGTGCCGACGGACGCGCCGGGCGTCCGGATCGAGGCTCAACAGTCAGTCGACCTGGTCAAGCACTATGCGCGAGTGCACTTCGACGGGGTGGATGTGGACGCGTCCGCGGCCGTCGGCAACGCCGCCGAGACCGCCGCGCTGATTGACCGGCAGAGCCAGATCGCTCAGGTGCTGCAGTGCGCCGAAGTGGTCGGCGTCCTGCAAACGGTGTTCGACTTCACCGTCCAGTGGGCGCTGGACCGGCATACTTTCGGCCGCCCGCTGGCGTCGTACCAAGTGCTCAAACACGGCTTCGCGGACATGAAGCTGTGGCTGGAGGCCTGCCGTGCCACCACGGGCGCCGCGGTCGCCGACGTTGCTGACCGCTCACCGACGGCAGGCTTGTCGGCCAGCATCGCCAAGTCCTACGTCGGAGAGATGGCGGGGCGGATCGTGCAGGGTTGCGTACAGATGCACGGCGGTATCGGCGTCACGTGGGAGCACGACCTGCACCTCTACCTGAGGCGAGTTGCGTTGTACCGCTCGTTATTCGGCACGCCGGAGGAGCACAACCTGCGGGTGTATGAGTCAGAGAAAGCCGGCCGTTCCGCAAAATGACGCAAGACCAGATGACGCCGACGGAATCCGTCGCAGAGTTCGCCGCTCGTGCCAGGGCGTGGTTGGCGGACAATCTGCCGGCGATCGATCCCGAGTCGCCACCGCCCGCACCGCGCGACAACGAGGACGCCTGGAAGAGGGCCCGGGAGCTGCAAAAGCGGCTCTACGAAGGCGGATTCGCTGGCATCTGCTTTCCGCGCGAGTATGGCGGTCTCGGTCTGGACTACGCATACCAGAAGGCGTTCGACGCCGAATCGCTCCGCTACGAAATGCCGTTGATCCTCAATACCCCGACCTTCACCATCTGCTGCGCGACGCTGCTCGATACTGGCACCGAAGACCAGAAGAGACTGCACATCGGCGCGGCGCTGCGTGGCGATGAAGTGTTGGTACAGCTGTTGAGTGAACCCAGCGGCGGCTCGGATCTGGCCGGCGTCATCACCCGCGCCGAACGCCAGGGCGACCGCTGGGTGATCAACGGCGCCAAGACCTGGAGCACGAGTGCGTTCGCCGCGGACTATGGACTATGTCTGGCCCGCACCGACTGGGATGTGCCCAAGCACGAAGGGCTCACCATGTTTCTGGTGCCGATCCATCATCCGGGAATCACGTTGCGCCACATCACCATGCTCAGCGGTTCCACTGAGTTTTGCGAGGAGTTCCTCGACGGGGTGGACGTCGGCGACGACGCCGTTGTGGGCGACGTCAATGGTGGTTGGGCGGTGGCGTCGCGGCAGCTGTATCACGAACGGCGGGCGGTCGGGCAGGGTTCAGAGTTCGCCAGCGGCAGCGGCAGCGAGGGCGGCAATTCGAGTCCCGTTGACTACGTTGGCCTTACCGAAAAGACGGGACAGGCCGACAACGAGCGCGTGCGCGAGATGGCGGGCCGCGTGCTCGTGCACCGGGCGGTGGCCGAGCAGCTGATCGATCACGTGTTCCGCAATGTCAGGGACGGTGTGTTGCCGCCGGCCGCCGGGACGCTCATCAGGCTGTTCCACTCCGAGACCGTGACGCTGGACATGGACACCGCGCTGGCCATTTCGGGAGCCGCGTCAGCGGTAGGGGAGATCGGTGAAGGCCTGGAGACCGGGCTGCGCTACCTGTCTCGGCAGAATGTCGCCATCGGTGGTGGCACAACGGAAATGGCCCGCAACGTGATCGGGGAGCGGGTGCTGGGCTTTCCGCGCGAATACGCTGCCGACCGCGGGGTGGCGTTCAATCAGGTGCGGCACGGCCAGACCCGCTGATCGCGGTCTGGTCCGCGCTAATCTTCGGCGAAGACGTTCTCGCTATCACTGCTGACGACGGGTATCTGAACCATCGACAAGATGTGATGCGCGGGGCTTCCGGGCGGGGCGATCAGCATAAAGTTGCCGCCCTGTCTGCGGGCCCGGTCACGGGCGGCGGCCAGCGCGCTGACACCCGCGGATCCAAGGTGGGTGACCCCGCTGAGGTCGATCGTCAAAGGTGCGATGCCCGAACGGCTTTCGACCGCGATCTGGCGATCCAGCGTGGACGCGGTGGTGGAGTCGACGTCACCGCTCACCACGATGTGGCCGGCATTGCGGACGAGTGAGACGAATTCGTTGTCGATGGCACGCCGGTAGGTCGCCCGGCTGACGATCGTGTCGGTGACGAAGTTGGCCGGCCGTGACAGACGGTGCGTCACGCTGGCAGTCGTTCCCTTGTCGCCACGCGTGATGAGCGCCTCGGAAACCAAAGCTTCGGCCATCGCAAGTCCGCGCCCACGACCCTGTTCGCCTTCACGGTGATCCTTCCACTGTCCACGGTCGGTCACCGCGGCATGCAGGTTGCCATCGCCGGACAGCGATGCCTCGACGACAACACCATCCGGAACTTCGGTGCCGTAACCATGTTCGACCGCGTTCTCGACGAACTCTGAGATTGCGTGCACCACGTCGGAGATGTCGTCGGCTTCGGCGCCGATCTCGGAGAGCCAACCGCGAAGCCTGGAGCGGACGGCACGTGCGGCGTGGATCGTCGCGTCCAGCGTCATGTGCAGCGGCGCCGGGGGAGTGCGGCGTTGTGCCGCAAGCAATGTGACGTCATCGTTGTAACCGGTTGAGCGGAGCAGCAATTCGAGCGTCTCCGAACAGATGCGGTCGATGGTTCGCGCCGGTGCATCGATGACAAACCCGCCGATGCCGCCGGCGATGTTGGCGGCCAGGTCGGCGAATTCTGCGGTGCTGGCGCCCAACGGCCGGCCGGGGCGTTCGATCAGGCCGTCGGAATAGAACAAGATCGAGTCGCCGACGCCGAGAACCTCGGTGCGGAGCGGAAACCCGACGCGGCTGCCGAGCGGACCCGCGCCCGAAGGTTCCACGTAGCGTGCGGTCGCTTCGGCGGTCACCAAGAGCGGCGGCGGATGTCCGGCGGTGCAGTACTGGAATTCGCCGGTCGCGTAATCGAGCGAGCCGACGCACAAAGTCGCCGAGTTCGATCCCGGTACCTGCTCATGGAAGCGGTCGACTGCCTCGAGTGCTTCGGCGATGGTGTGGCCCTGCGAGATCTGCATCCGCAGCGCGGTGCGCAATTGCGACATCACCGCCGCGGCTTCCACGCCGTGGCCGACGACGTCGCCCACGACGAGCACCAACCGATCCCCGAGGGGTATCGCATCAAACCAGTCGCCACCGGCCGCGGTGTCCTCGGTGGCGACGAGGTACTGCGCGGTGATGTCGGCCCCGGGAACGACGGGCACAGATGCGGCCAGCAGCGCCTGCTGCATGACGATGGCCGAATCGCGGACGTTGCGGTAACGCTCCGCCAGCTCCTCGATGCGCGCCTCGGCCTCCAATCGCGCCTGTACGCGGCTTGTGACGTCGTCGAAGATGATTTGCACACCCTCGATCGATCGGTCCGGTCGGCGGCGGGGCGTGACGAGAAAGTCGAAGTACCGTTCCTCGACCACGGACCCGTGGAAGGCGGCCTGCAGGCGCCACTCCGCCCCGGACTGCGGCTCGCCGGTCTGATACACCCGGTCCAGCATCTGGAAGATCTGCTGACTCTCCAGCTCGGGATAGACCTCGCGAACCAGCTTTCCCACCGGGCTGAAGCCTGGATTCAAGGCGCGGTAGGCCGCGTTGGCCGCAATAAAGCGATGCTTGGGCCCTTCCAGGCCAATCAGCATCGCGGGGACTTTCTCGAAGGTGCGGCGCACATCGCTTGCCGTACCGACAGTTTCGTCCCAGTCCATTTCGGCCACCATATGGCCGTCCCTCCTACGGAGCCTCCCGCGGACCTTTCCTCTCGGACCGAGAAATCTGAGGATGCGCGGGTCTATTCGACACACGCAAGTAATTAGATTAGCAATGGCTGGCGAGTGCCCGCTGCATCAGTTTGCTAACGGCTGGTGAGTTTGCCGGCAGGCGAGGGGCCCCTCTCACGCAACTGTCGTGGCCAGCGCGGTATCGATGGTCGGATGCAGCGGTAATACGCCGCCGAGATTGCACGCTTGGATCACCCGGGCAACGCCGGGGTCGCAGCTCACCAGGCGCAGCGCGACGCCGCGACTGCGGCAGCGTTCTGATTCGGCAGCCAGGATGGCAAACGCACAGCAACCGATGAAATCAAGCCCATTGATGTCGACGAGGAAAGGGCCCGGTGGGGTAGCGACCGCGGCCGCCTCTTCGACCAGCTGACGCCAGGTGTGCTCGTTGGCGGCGTCGACCTCACCACCCGCGCGGATGATCACCACGGGGCCGCTGCGCTGGGTCACCGCCCTCAACGTGCTGTGCGGATCGCCGAGTTCGGAAACCAGCCGCGCGCTAAGTGTCACTCTGGTCACTGATGACTCGACCGGAGCCAGGTTCATCGTGCGCTCCTAACCGGTCGCGGCGGCGAGACCGTGCTGGATACCGGTCAACGTCTGACGACATCCTTCTTCGGAGGGAGGCTTCTTTTCTATAGCAAGGCAGAAGGCTGCGTCTATAGCCCTCGTCCTGACCAGGACAGACAGTGCTCGCCTCCGAGCGACAACGGTATGTCGCTCAGAGGCGGGCGATGTTCAGTGCCGGATCAGGCGGAGACCGGCTTCTTGGCCGGCTTGGACACCTTCATCAGCTCCATCAGGTTGCCGCCCATGATCTTGGCCTTGTCCTCGTCGCTGAAGTCGGCCAGCTCGTCGACGAAGGTGATCGGGTCTTTCAGGCCCTCGGGGTGCGGCCAGTCGGATCCGAACATCACCCGGTCGGTGCCGACCATGTTGACGATCTCGGTGAACCGGTCCTCCCAGAACGGCGTGATGTAGACGCAGCGCTTGAAGGCCTCGACCGGGTCCTCGCTGAATGCCTGCGGCATCTTCTTGTAGACGCCCTTGAGGCCTTTGAACAGGTCCGGCACCCAGTCGGCGCCGTTTTCAATGGACAGGATGCGCAGCTCGGGGTTGCGGGACAAGGCGCCATGGCAGACCAGGGCGCCCATCGCGTCCAGGATTGGCCGGTGGCCCATCGCAAAGCTCCGGAAGGCGGTCGGCTTGAACGGCAGGAATTCGTCGCCCGGCTCCCAGACGTTGGCGAATTCGGAGTAACCACTGTCGGAGGCATGCATCGAGACAGGGATGCCGGCCTTGATGCAGGCCTGCCAGAACGGGTCGAATTCCTCGAGGCCGAATGACCGGCTGCCACGGTAGCCGGGCACCGGCGCCGGGCGGACCAGCACGGTGCGGGCGCCGCGCTCCAGGCACCACTCGAGTTCCTCGAGCGCACGCTCGACGATCGGCAGAGTGATCACCGGGGTGGCGAAGATGCGGTCCTGGTAGTTGAACGACCATTGCTCATGCATCCACTCGTTGAGCGCGTGGATGACGTCGTGGGTCATCTCCGGGTCGTCCTTCATGCGCTCTTCGACCAGGCTGGCCAGCGTGGGGAACATCAGGGCGTAGTCGATGCCGAGCTCATCCATGACCTCGAGGCGCGCGCCGGGCTCGCGGAAGGCTGGGATCGACTTCATCGGCTCACCCAGGATTTCGCGGTAGGTCTTGCCTTGCGCGCCGTTGCGGAAGTAATCCTCTTGCGCACCCGGCTTGGCGACGACCGAGAAGGTCGGGTTGGGGATGTATTCGCTGATGTGGCCGCGAACCACGATTTTGGTGCGGCCGCGAACCTCCACGTAGTCGATGACGCGCTTGCGATTGTCCGGGAGGAACTTCGTCAGCGCTTCCTGCGGCTCGTACATGTGGTTGTCGGCGTCGAACACGGGGAACGGAAGCTCGCGAGACGGCATGGCGATCTCCTTGAAGGCTGGATTCTCGGAAGGTGGTAATGACGTTACCACTTGTGCACAACAATATGCACCGGGGCTAGATGTCCGCCCGGAGACCAGTTGGTGTCTCGCCGTTGATGATGGCGAAATTCACCGTCGCCGTCGCGGCGACTTCGTCATCGCCTTCGCCGTAAATGTCGATCTGCATGACCATCGCCCGCCGGCCGGCCCGCAGCATCCTGGGCACCGCCAGTGCGGCGCCCTGCCGGATCGGCCGCAGGTAGCGGACGAACAGATCGGCAGTCGTCATGGTGGTGCCCGGCTGCAGATAATCGAGCCCGAACTGCCCGCCCGCGACATCGACGAGGGTGGCGATCAAGCCGCCCTGCAGCGCCCCGGAAGTGTTGACCACATGCGGACTTACCGGCATCGTCATCGCGAATTCGCCATTGCGCGAGCCCGCGCGCATGCCTATCTGCGCGAACAACTCGGCCAGCGAAGGCGTGCTCGTTTCGTCGTCGGTGTCTCCAATGCCCAGCGCGCGGCTGAGGAAGTCGTACAGCTGTCCGGCGTCGACCGGTTTTCCGTTCAATTCGGTGCCCAGCCAATGCAACCGTTGCGCTCCCACCATCGTCTGCATGGCGATCGCGGCCGCGGCCGCGACGTCGAGTCCCGGGTTGAAGACTCCCTCGGTGATGCCTTGGCCCACGACGTCGCGAATCAGCTGATGCAACGGCGACAGCACGCGGGCGTATTCGCGGGGACGCGTCTCGGCCAGATGCTGGTTGTAAAGCCCCAATGCCCGATTGAGGCTGTCCTGGGTGCTTGATTCCGGTTGCTGGCTGATGCGGTCGATCAACAGCTTCAGTGCGGACGTGCTGTCCAGACCGGCGGTCTCGGCGCGCCAGATCACCACCGATTGCGCAATGGTTCGGTCGAACAGCGCGAGCAGCAGCTCGTCCTTGCTGCTGAAATGCTGGTAGAAGGCCCGCAGCGAGGTCTTGGAGCGGGCGACAACCTCTTGCACCGTGAAGTCGGTGCGTCCGGTCTCGCCCAGGATCTCCACGGCTGTCTTGATGAAGCGGTCTCCGCGGGTAACTTCGGCTTCCTCATTGGGGGCGGTCATGAGCGCTGGGTCCCCTTCCGTAGCGCATGCGTGCGCTTCGAGAATGAGGTTACCGCGCGGACCGTCGCGTCGCGTGGGGCCGGCCGGGGCGGCGCGTCCCGGGCCGCCGCGGGACCGGACGGATCGCTAGGTTCGGGTTCTCGTAGGACGCTTCCTGAGTTTGCTGTCGATGGGGGCAGCGACTTCAGCTGAGCACCCGCTTGATCCCGGTGCAACGGGTTCCGTCGATGGTGAGCAGCACCGCACCCATGGCCATCGGCCCCGATGCCAGCTGATAAGGCGGCAATGCGCTGTAGTCCTCGCCGCGGATCTCGGCCACCCAGTGCGCCGGATCGATACCGATGACACCGCCAGTGGCACCGGTCATCCCGACATCGGTGACCAGCGCGGTGCCCCCGGGCAGCAGGTGCAGCGGCAGCGTGGGCTCGTGGGTGTGGGTGCCCAGCACCGCCGCCGCAGTTCCGTCAACGGCGTGGGCGAACGATTGCTTCTCGAAGATGCTCAACCCATGGAAATCCACGATCACTGCACCGCTGCGGTCGATCGACTGCCACGCCGGCCACACTGGCGCGACGTGCTGCGGGTCGGTCAGCCATCGGAAGAACAAGGGAGTCGGCTCGGCGACGGCCGATTTGCTCATCAAGTTGACCACGGTGAAATCGGAGCCCGAGACGCTCAATTGGAGTACCCCGGACCCCGGCACGCCGTCGGGCATGTTGAACGGACGCAATACCTTCGGGTGCGCGAGTACCTTTTCCACCTCGGCCATTTCCCCGTCCCAGGAGTGGTTGCCCCCGGTGATGACGTCGACACCCGACTCCAGCAGGCGTTCGGCCACCTCGGTCGTCAGCCCGAAACCCGTGCGGATCTGTGGCCCGCTGCGCTGTGCGTTCTCTGCGTTGACCACCGCCAGGTCGACCCGGTACTGCTCACGCAGTCCGGGCATCCGCTCACAGACGTAGTCGACCGCAGCCGGACCGACAACATCCCCGAGAAAAAGTACGCGTTGCACCGACCGCTCCCGCCTTCCTCCGGCGGCCCGGCGAATCCGGGCCGACATTCCTTGATGGCCAATCGGTCTACGCACCACGAGTGGCCACCACAGAAAGCCGCGGTTAAGCACAGTGGTTTATCTGACGACACATTCACCGAATAACCAGGTTGTGACCTGCGTCTAAGACACAGGACACACATCCAGCTGACGGGCAGGCACGTTATCCCGTTATTAATTCGCGCGTAAACGGTGTTCGGTTTCGCGGTCGCATCGATCTCGTAACTGAGGAGGTATCCGACGCTTCACCATCAAGGAGTAATAGATGACGCAGACCCTGGATGCTGATGAGCCCGCTGCCCTGACACCGGCCGACCCGATCGAAGAAACCCTCGACAACGCCCCGCTGAGCTTGTTCCACCTCAAAGCGGCGGCAACCGCGGGCGCCGGCTTTTTCACGGACGCTTACGACCTCAACGTCATCGGCACCGTCATCCTGCTAGTCAAGCCGGAGTTCGGACTGAGCTCCGGGCAGGTGGGATTGCTGACCAGCTCGGCACTGCTGGCCGTGGCGATCGGCGCATTCGTGTTCGGCAGGCTTGGCGATCTGCTCGGCCGCCGCACGGTGTACGGCCTCGAAGCCGCCATCATGGTGGTCGGTGCGCTACTGTCCGCGTTCGCGCCGAATTTCACCTGTTTGCTGGTCGCGCGGTTCATCCTCGGCATCGGTATCGGCGGCGATTACCCGGCATCCAGCGTCATCACCACCGAGTACGCCAATCGGTTCAATCGAGGCCGGTTGGTCAGTTTCGCATTCCTGTTCTTCTCGCTGGGGCAGGTCGCCGGCTATCTTGCGTCACTGCTGATCCTGGCCGTGGGAACGCCGCCGGATCTGGCCTGGCGACTCATCCTGGGCCTCGGCGCGCTGCCGGCGCTGCTGGTGCTGTGGAACCGCAGGCACATGCCGGAGTCGCCGCGATGGACGCTTCGGGTCGCCGAGGACCGCGAACGTGCCCACAGCGATCTGTCGTCGTTCTCGGCGAAATCCCCGCTTGCCGGCGCCGCAGGCAAGGCCCGGGTCAGGGTGCGACTCTCCGAGGTGCTGACCAACCGCGCCTTTTTGATCACGCTCATCGGCACCGGAGGCAGCTGGTTCTTCTTCAACATCGCCACCTACGGCAACGCGGTGAGCCAGCCGCTGCTGATCAAGGGCATCTCGCCGTCCACCAACAACATCACCAATGTGGCGATCAACGCCGTGCTGGTGATCTGCTTTGCTCTGGTGGGCGCGCTGGCGGGATTGGCCGTGGTGGACCGGGTGCGCCGCACCACCTTGCAGATCTCGGGGCTGGCGTTGTGCGCGGTGTCGATGCTGCTGATCACCGCCATTCCCGGTCTCACGCATGACGTCACCCTGTTCGCAGCCGTATACGGGCTGTCGTTGTTCGGCACCGCGTTCGGACCGAACTACGCGCTGATCCTGCTCGGCGCGGAGTGCTATCCGACCACGGTGCGCAGCACCGCCCACGGCCTGTCGTCTTGCCTGGGCAAAGTGGGTGGTTTCATCGGCGCTCTCACGATCCCGTTGGTGCTCAGCGGATTCGGGCTGCGCGCGACGACCCTGCTGGCGGGAATCTGTTTTCTGCTCGCGGGTGTGGCGACGCTGGTGCTGCGCGACCCGTCGAGGGTGCCGCTGGACGCCGCCAGCGATGCGATGCGCCGCGGACTGCGCACACCTGTGGCAGATAAGGCCTGAGCGCCGGTACCGCGCTCCGCGTGTGCCGTCACGAAGCGCTATCTGGGTAGGACCCTCACCCGCCGCGGGAGGCGATCATCGCCGACCGATTGACCTTGGTCGCCGCCGTGCGGGGAATCGCGTCGACGAACTCGACCGTCTTCGGGGCCTTGTACGGCGCCAGCCGGCTCTTGGCGTGCTCGATCACCTGCTGTTCGGTGAGCGATGCTCCCTCGGCGGCTTGCACCACGGCATGGACCCGGCGTCCCCACCGCTCGTCAGCGAGCCCGATCACCACGACGTCGGCGATGCCGGGGTGACCGGCGAGCGCGGACTCCACTTCTGCCGGAAAGACATTGGCGCCGCCGCTCACGATCATGTCGACCCGGCGGTCCACGAGGTAAAGGAAGCCATCCTCGTCGACGTGGCCGATGTCGCCGGCCGAGCGAAAGCCGTCGTCGGTCGAAGGCAGCGGCGGCGCCCCGCCGAGATAGCGATATCCCGCGCTCATCGGCGCCCGCAGGTAGATGTCGCCGTCTTCACCGGTGGGTACCGGGTTTTTGTCGGCGTCCAGAATTCGGATCTCGGTGTCCCGGAAGCCGCGACCGACGCTGCCGGGGTGAGCCAGCCACTCGTCGCCGCGCAACGCGGTGAGCCCGAGATTCTCTGTCATGCCGTACGCCGTCACAATCTGCTCGGGACTTAGCAGCTCGAACCAGGTATGCAATAGCGAGGGCGGCATCACCGCGGCGCCCTGCAGAACGAAGACGACGCTGGACAAGTCGCGCTGCCGAACGTCGGGTCGCGCCGCGATGCGCGCCAGCATCGTCGGCGTGGCGGTGAAGTTGGTGATCCGATAACGTTCGATCACGTCCAAAACCAATGCCGCATCGAACTTTTCGAGTATGACCAGGTGGTCGCCGGACAATAGGAAGAGAAACGTCGCGAAGCCGTTGGTGTGATACATCGGCGCGGGCACCATGATGGTCTGTGGCTGCGCCACCGGTGTCCAGTTCGCCATGAACGGTTCGCCCTGTGTGGGAATCCATAGCGACGGCGCCAGGTTGAGGATCACCTTGGGTACGCCGGTCGAACCGCTGCTGCAGATTCCGTTGGCGGTGGGAGACACGGCGGTGGGCAGCGCCTCCCGGGATTCGCCGGCCGCGCGCGTCTCGAGGTCCCAGCGGGTCCGTTCGTCGACGACGACGGCGGGGTTGATCACCTCGCGGACCCGGTCTCGCTCCCATTCGGGCAGATCCCAGTGCATAGGAATCGGAACCGCGCCGATCTTCCAGCAGCCCAGGGTGGCCAGTACCAGATGCTGTGAATTTGGAATCGCCAGTGCAACAAGGGAACCCGTCTGTGCGCCGGCGGCAGCCAGGGCCCGGCCCCACTGGTTGGCGCGGGCTTCGAGCTCACCGAAGGTCAACGCCTGGGCGGTGCCGTCGAGCGCGATATTGGTCACGGCGGCGTCGTCGTGCCGCTCCGAAGCGAGTTCGGCCAGTTTGGTGCCGAACGGGATGCCGTCTTCGAATGGGTTGGGCGCTTGGGACTCGAGCGGTTCGACCTGACTCACGCCGATTTCACCGGCTCGCTGAACAGGGTCTCCAGGGAACCGTCGCGGACGTCGGAAATCAGGCGCAGCCCGAGCGCCTCGGCGCCCAGCGGCAACCGGATCAGCGGCTGGGTGTGCCGGTCGAGCACGCTGACGTCAGACTCGTCGCAGAAGCCCAAGGCGCCCAGCAATTGGTGGGAGGTGCGCAGCACTTGCCGTGCGGTGTCGGTGGCTTTGAATCGGAGCACCAGCGCGTCGGCCGAATGCACCTGCACCGGCAGCGATTCCGGTCGGCAAATGGTGTATTTCGCGAGCTCGTGCAGTCCGCGTACCGCGACCGAGGCATCCGCGACGGCGAACCGGACGGTCTGGAAGTCCGCCAGCGGCTTGCCGAACTGGATGCGGGCCTGGACATGCTCAGTGACGATCTGCAGCGAGCGCTGCATTGCTCCCAGAATCCGCCATGACCCCAGCACGAGATGAAGATTAACGTCGGCGGCCGGGACTGTCCCGTCGGGTGCGCTTAATGAGGCCGGCACCAGGAAGGGTCCCAGTTTGGCGTTGGTCCGCGACGCCAGCTGCAGCTGGTACCGGTTGCCATCGAGGTCGGCGGCGATCCAGTCGCCGGGCAGATCGCCGTGGTCGATGCGCGGCGCCTCGGGGTTGACCAGGGCGAGCCGGGCCCCGTCGATGGCCAGCAACTCTTCGACCAGGGGATAGGGCAGCGCGTGCGCCCCGGCGGCTTGGCACAGCACGGCCGCGGCCAGCACGTCGTCGGGCCCGGACCGAACATCGAGCTCGAACGCACCGAGCTCGCTCAGGGCACCCCGCGCGGCGTCCCGAACGCTGTCGTCGGTCTCGGCCCGCACCGCGGCCTGCGGTCCGCCCAGCCGGTCGAATCGCTTGGTCGCGACCGCCGCGAAGTCGCTAATATCTTGTGGCAGTGTGGTTTTCATCGGCGTTCTCCCAGAGCGTCTCGTGCTACCAGCATGCGCTGCACCTCGATGGTGCCGGATGCCACGGTGGCCGCTTGTGCGTAGCGCCAATGGTCTTCGATCGCCCCGTGCAGTGCCGCTGACGTGCCGCTGTCCAGCCCGGTGGGGCCCAGCACGTCGAACAGCAGCTCGGCGACCTGCTGGTCGCAGGTGGTGGTGGCGATGCGCGCGGCGCTGGCCGCCGCACCGGCCGAGGGATCGTCCTGCAGCGACACGGCGCGGTAGGCCAGCAGCCTGGCCACTCGTAGGTCGACAAGTGCCCGGACCCACCTGGCCCGAAGCGATTCGGGTAGTTGGTCCCAGTCATCGCCGAGCTCGCTCTGCATTCGATGCAGCAGCGACTCGCAGCGCGCGTAGCGCGCGATGCCCACGCGTTCGAACGCGAGCGCTTCGCGCATCACGCGCCAGCCGTCACCCGGCTCACCGAGCACGTCGCCGGGGAACGCCGGCACGTCGTCTAAGAACATCTCGTTGAGGTGATGAGGGCCCAGCATCGATGGGATCCCCCGTACCGTGAAACCCTCACGGTCCATCGGGATCAGAAAGAGCGTGAGTCGCTTGTGTTTTGGGGCATCGGGATCGGTGCACGTCGCCAGTACGCACCACGACGCCATCTGCGCATACGACGTCCACACCTTCTGGCCGGTGATGCGCCAACCTTCCCCGTCCGGCACCGCTCGCGTGCGCAACGACACCAGGTCGGATCCGGCTTCTGGTTCGGAAAAGCCTTGGCACCAAATGACATCACCGGAAGCGATGGCCGCCAGGTGCTTGGCCTTCTGCTCCTCGGTGCCGTAGCGCATCAAGGCCGGACCGACCCAGTTGACCCCCATGTACTGCGGACCCCGGGGCTCGTGCTGAGCCCACATCTCCTCGCGCAGCACCGTCTGCTGCCAGACCGAACCACCGCCGCCGCCATGCTCTTTCGGCCAGGCGAGCGCCAGCAGTCCCTCGGCGGCCAGCAGTTTGCAGAACGTCTCCGTGGTGGCCAGGTCCTCCGGATCCTCGGTGCAGGCGCCGAGAAAATCAGCTGGGACGTGTTTGGCGATCAACTCCCGCAGCCGGTGTCGCAGTTCGACGGCGTCGTCACCGAGGTCGTAGTCCATCGTTATCCCTTCGGCAGCCCGAGCAGTCGCTCGGCGATGATGTTGCGCTGCACCTCCGACGTTCCGCCGTAGATCGTGGCGGCAAGCGCGTCCTGGCGTTCGAACAGCAGATCCGGATCGCTGGCCGAGCGCGCTCCCTCGGCGGCGGCCGCGAGTTCCCAAACCCGTTGCAAAGTAACCGATCCAAGCAGCTTCATGATGTCGGCTTCCGGACTGGGCCGCCCGGCCAATTCGTTGCCCAGCGCGCGGTATCCGGTGGCCCGTAGCGCTTCGGCGTCGGCGAGTAGCGACCCGAGTTCTGCGCACAGATCCTGGCCGTCCTCGGCTGCGCCATGACGTGCCCCGCGCACGGCGTCGAGTCCGCGCTTGATCTCGACCCAGTTCATGATCCAGATCATCTGGCGCTCGTGGTGCAGCGACGACAGTGCGACGTTCCAGCCGCCGTTCACCGGTCCCAGCAGGTTTTCGGCGAGGACCTCGACGTCGTCGAGGAAGACCTCGCAGAAGGTCTCATCGGAGATCGACGACATACGGATGGGTTCGATCCGCACGCCTGGGGATTGCAGATCCAGGATCAGGCACGAGATGCCACGGTGCTTCGGCGCGTCGGGATCGGTGCGTGCATATAACGTGCACCACCGCGATTCGTGAGCCTGCGTGGTCCAGATCTTGTGACCGTTGACCCGGAATACGTCACCGTCGCGCTCGGCACGGGTGCGCAGGCCGGCGAAATCCGATCCGGCTTCCGGTTCGGACATGCCCAGTGCCCACCATTCGTCGCCACGAAGCACGGGCACCAGCAGACGCTCGATCTGGGCGGGTGTGCCGAACTGGCGGATACCGGGCGCGGCGACGCCGGGCCCCTGAATGTTGGGCAGCTTGGGCGCCGACCGCAGCGCGCCTTCGATCCGGATCTCCATCGCGTCGCGCAAGCCCAGCGATCGACCACCGTGCTCGCGGGGCCAGGTCGGCTGCAGCCACCCGCCCTCGAAGGCGGCCCGCTGGTAATCGCGGCGCAGCGGGATATCCCACCGATACCGGCGGTAGTTCTCGTAGTAGTCGTCCGGCAGGAACGCCGCCAGCCAGTCGACGAACTCGGCGACCACCTCGGACGGAGTCGTTGCGCTTGTCATGCGGCGCCTCCGAGGAAGCGGCAGCCGACCTCGTGGTAGAGCGCGCGACTGTCACCCAACAGCGCCGCACCCTGCCAGGCATGCCGGACGTAGAGGTGTATGTCGTGCTCCCAGGTCTGCGCGAGCGCGCCGTGCACCTGGACCGCGGTACGCGCACAGCTGGCCGCTGCGTCGCCGGCCGCCGCCTTGGCCAGCGCCGCGGCGGTCCAGGCATCCGCGGGTGCGGTGTTCGGATCGGCGAGGCGAGCCGCGGCCGCGTAGGTGAGGCTGCGGGCGCGCTCCACGCCGACGTAGTTGTCGGCCAGCGCGTGCTTGATTCCCTGGAATGCCCCGATCGGCGCACCGAACTGGCGGCGCGACTTCGCGTGCTCCACCGAGCGGTGCAAGGCGGCGCTGGCCACGCCGAGAAGATCGGCGGCGGCGGCCACCAACGGTGCCGTCAGCGCGGATTCGAGGTCGACGGGCGCGGAGGCCAAGGGTTCGGTGTCGATCTCGACGTCGGCCACCGGTTGGGCGGGATCGGTTGACTCGCCCGCCAGGATCGTCACGCCGTCGCCGCCGCGGACTGCCACGGCCACGTACCCGTCGAGGGACTTGGCCAGCGTGACGATCAGGTCTGCCCGAGACACGTTGGGGACCGCGACCGCGCGCCCGCGCACCCGTCCGTGGCGCAACGTCATCGGTGCCCCGCCCAGCCGAGATCCTTTGGCGTGCACCGCCAGCGTGGCCACGACCCCGCCGGCGATCTCGGTGAGCACCGCGTCCAGCCCGCACGCACGCAAGACGCCCGCGGCCAGCCCGACGCTGCTGAGCAACGGAATTGGCGCCAGCGCAGCGCCGCACTCCTCAAGAACCACTGCCAGCTCGACGGGTCCGTAGTCGCCGTCGCCGGGTGCGGCCAGTTCGGTCCAACCGAGGTCGACTACCGTCTTCCACAGACTGCGCCAGCGATCCGGATCCGTGAGGGCCTGCCGGGCGGCATCGGGAGGACATTCGGTGCGCAAGATGTCGCGCACGGTGTCACGCAGCGACAGCTGATCCGAAGTCAGTCCGACATCCATAAGACCCCTAACATAATAAAGATAGTAAACTAGCGACGCTGTTGCAATCGGGACGAGCCTAGGTGGGCGCATGGTCGAGTGGTATCTGTTCCTGCCGCAGGTGCGGTTGTCGGTCGGCGACATCACGGAGCGGGCCCGCCATGCCGAGGCCAGTGGCTTCGACGGGATGGCATTCATCGATCATCTCGAGGCGCCGGGGTTGCCCGGCGAAAGCATTTGGGAGGCAATGGCCGTCGCCACCTGGGTGGCGGCCAAGACCGAGCGGCTGCGCATCGGTCATCTGGTGCTGTGCGACGCCTTTCGGCATCCCGCCGTGCTCGCCAAGCAAGCCGTCACCTTGTCGGACGCCTCGGACGGCAGGTTCGATCTGGGCCTCGGGTCGGGATCCTGGCCCGCCGAGTTCACCAGATTCGATGTCGGTCAGCAGGATCCGGTGGCCCGCGTTCAGCAGCTCGGGCGTCACCTGGCCCTGATCAGGCAGTACTGGGGCGATGAAACCAAAGAGGCCTCCGACGAGGACGACGCGGTTCAGTTGCCGCGGCGCAACCATCCGATACCGCTGGTTCTGGGTGGCAGCGGACCCCGCATCATGGAACTCGTTCGCAATTACGCGGATTGGTGGAACCTGCAGGCCAACCACATCGATCGGTTGCCCAAGCTGGCCCCGGCAGCGGGAAGCGCCAGGATCTCGGTTCAGCAGATGATCGGCTTCGCCCGGTCGGGCGCCGACCCCGACACTGTGCGCGAGGTGAGCACTCGTCGATTCGGCAACCTAGGCTCCGGGCTGGTCTGCGGCGATGCCGACCAGCTGACCCAGCACTTCGCGGGTCTGGCCGCCCAGCGGGTCGAGCGCTTCTACGTCTGGTTCGCCGATTTCGCGAACCCGGAATCCCTGCACGAGTTCGGCGAAACGGTGATCAAGGCGTTCCCCGCGTCGTAGCCCTCAACTTGGCGGCGCGGCCCGGCGCCGCCGAGCTTCCGTGGGCACAATCGGCGGCCGGGCGAACGGACCCCGCTGCACCGCCGACAGCCGGATCTCCGGCAGGTCGACCGAGGGGTCGACGGTGTCCAGCCAGGCGACCGCCTCGGCGACGTCGGATACCTGGATCGCGTACATCTCGAAGGGAACGTCCTGCAGCATCTCGGTTTCCACCGGGCCCGGCGTCACGATGTGCACGGCGATGCCGTCCCGGTCGACTTCGAGCGCCAGCGCCCGGGCGAACGCGTTCATCCCGGCCTTGGACGCGGAATACGCGGTACGGGCCGGCATCGGCTCGTGGGCCGCCGACGACGAGATGAACACCAGCCGGGAGCCGGCGCGCATGCGTGGCAGCACGGCGGCGGTCACCACGAAGCACGAATCCAGGTTGGCCGAGATGATCGCCCGCCACTGCTCGAATGTCTGCTTGCGCGCATAGGTTCCGCCCAGCGCGCCCGCGGCGTGAACGACGAGGTCGATCGTCTCCAATGTGCTTATTGCAGAATCGAACCCGTCCGGGTCGGAGGCGTCGGCGACGAGGTAACGGGCACCCATCTCCTCGGCGGCCGCGCGTAATGGCTCCTCGCGTCGTGCGGCCAGCACCACGTCATAACCCAGCTCGGCCAGCTTGCGGGCGCATCCTTTGCCGATCCCACCGCTGCCGCCGGTGACCAACGCGGTTCGCATGGGCGTGGAGGCTCCTCAGGAGTGCCGGAGATCCCGCGGGCGTGACAACGCCTGCGGCGAAAGCGCATAAATCCGTTGGTGCGGCCGACCGGACAGCACGTAGGTCTGTGTATCGGCGAGGTGACGGCCCGCGATGCGCCGAGCCCGGTCGACGTCGCCCTCCGCGATCATCTCGCTCAGCTTGATATGCGTACTGAGCACCGCGCGTCGCTGGGTCAGCGACGGATAGGTGCCACGCGCCGCGCTCTCGTCGGCCCATTGGCGTTCGTGGCTGCCCCACAGCGTCTCGAGGCTGCCGACGACCGCGATGATGGTGTGATTGCCGCAACCCTGGACGATGAGATCGTGGAACTCGCGGCCGATTTCGGTGAACAGCCGACCGTCGTCGAGATGCTCGGCCATCGAATCGTTGACCTGCTTGAGTTCTGGCACCAGGGTGTCCGCGCGGTCCGGCCGCTGCGCGGCCAGAGCGGCGCAGGCGGGCTCGAGCTCCTGCAACGCCATGCCCAGGTCGGCGATCTCAACGGATTCGCTCTGCAACAACAGGCCCAGCATGTAGGCCGCGCTGGTCTTCGCCGGTGCATGCACCACGGCGCCGCCACGGTTGCCCCGCCGCACCGAGACCAGACCCTCGGTTTCCAGGATGCGCAACGCTTCGCGCAGCGAGACCAGGCTGACGTTGAACTGTTCGACCAGCACTTCCTGGCGCGGCAGGAGATCGCCGTCGGCAAGGACGCCGTCGATGATCTGGCGGCGCAATTCGTCGGCTACGATTTCGGCGATCCTCGGCGCCGACAACCGGCGACGGGCATCGGGGCCAATTCCCAGGGCAGTCATCCAATCCTCGCAGGAGCAGCGGGAAGAGCAGCGCGGCAACTGGTGCGCGCACTCAGCTGGCTTAGCTATTTTAGCAGTAATGATATAAATAGCATCTCTGATCGCGTGTCGATCGGAAGGGCGGATGCAATTGAGCCAGGGGTCTGATGACCGTCCGACACCGCTGCGTGAGCTACGGGTCGTGGAGATCAGCGACCGGATAGCTGGCAGCTACTGCGGCAAGTTGCTGGTCGACGCCGGGGCGCAGGTGCGCAAAATCGAACCACCACAAGGGGATTGGCTGCGGCGGTACTCCGCCACCTGTTCGCCGGTGGCCGCTGACCGGGCGTCCCCGTTTTACAGCTACCTCAACGCCGGCAAACAAAGCATGACCTTCGCGCCCGATTCCGAGCGGTGGCGCGCCGAGTTGGCCACCGCCGACGTGATCATCGTCACCGCCGGCCCGTCGCGCGCCGCCACGCTGGGCATCGATCCGCGGCAGCTGCTGGCCGACTCGCCCCAGGCGGTCGTGGTCACGATCTCCGACTTCGGCTGGACCGGACCGTATGCCGACCGCGCGGCCAGCGAGTTCACCTTGCAGGCCTGGGCGGGCTCGCCCGGTTTCCGCGGCGATCCGGCCGGGCCCCCGATCGCGATCGGTGGCGACCTGGGCGAGTACATGGGCGGTGTGTTCGCCGCGTTCGGTGCGCTGGCCGTGCGCCGCCGGGTCGAGCATGGCGGTCCCGGCGAGCATCTCGACCTGTCCATGCTCGAGGCGATCACCTTGATGCAGAGCAGCGAATGGCTGCATTCGCAGTTGCTGCGGGTGCCGCCGGTCAGCCGCACCACCGAAGTCCCCTCGATTGAGCCGGCCAAGGACGGCTACGTCGGGATCACGATGGTCACCGGTCAGCAATGGCTCGACTTCTTGGCGATGGTCGACTGCCCGCAGCTGGAAGAGATTGAGCAGCTGCGTTTTCAGATCGGCCGCTGGGGCTACCGCGACCTGATCCGCGAGCAGATCGGACCGTGGCTCGCCGAACGGACTGTCGCGGAAATCGTCGAGCTCGGGCAACTGTTCCGGCTGCCGATCGCGGCGCTGGGCAACGGCGCCACGATCCGCGAGGTGGAATACGCCACCGAGCGCGGGGTATTCGTGGACAACCCCGCCGGCTTTCGCCAGCCGCGCCCGCCGTGGCTAATGTCGGCGTGCGCGCCCGCGCCGGTGCGCGATACCGCGGCCCCAGGCGCCGACAACGACGAGTCACCCTGGCGCAAAAGCGAACCCGAACGCGACCGGGCACCCGGGGCGCGGCCACTGGAAGGCGTTCGGATCGTCGACCTGACCGCCTTCTGGGCCGGGCCCGCGGCGACCCACCTACTGGCGGCGTTCGGCGCTGAGGTGATCAAGGTGGAGTCGATACAGCGACCCGACGGCATTCGCTATTCCGGCGGAATGCGCAAAGACGTGGACGACTGGTGGGAGTACGGCTGGGTATTCCACGCGATGAACACCAACAAGCGTTCGGTCACACTGGATTTGGGCTCCGACGAGGGCCGCCGGCTGTTCAAGCAGTTGGCAGCCGGCGCCGATGTCGTGATCGAGAACTTCTCACCGCGGGTGATGGACCAGTTCGGGCTGACCGCCGACGCGCTGCTCGAGGTCAACCCCAAACTCGTCGTCGCCCGCATGCCCGCGTTCGGGCTGGACGGCCCGTGGCGCGAACGCGTCGGATTCGCCCCCACCATGGAGCAGCTCGCCGGACTGGCCTGGGTGACTGGACTACCGGATGCGCCGCCGGTGACGCCGCGCGGAGCCTGCGATCCGCTGGCCGGGGTGCACGCCGCCTTCGCCGTGCTGGCGGCGCTGAACTTTGCCGAACGGGCCGGGACGGGTCAGCTGCTCGAGCTGCCGATGCTGGAAACGGTGTTGAATGCCACCGCGATACAGGCGATCGAATCCGAGGTCTTCGGAAAGACGTTGAGTCGCCGCGGCAATCGCGGCTTCGGCGGGGTGATCCAGAACCTCTACCGGTGTGCCGGCGCCCCGGTCCAAGACGATTGGATCGCGGTCACCGTGCGCGACGACCAGCAGTGGTCCGCGCTGGTCGACCTGATGGGTCGGCCAGCCTGGTGTGACGAGGGTCTGGCCACGGTCGCCGGCCGGCGGGAGCGAGCCGACGACATCGATCGCCGGCTGCAGGAGTGGTTCGCCGAGCAGCCGCTGGAGTCGACGGTCCAGCGGCTGGCCGACGCGGGTGTTCCCGCCGCCCCCGTTGTCTCGCCGTCGTTGGTGACCGAGAATCTCCAACTGCTCGACCGGGGCTTCTTCGAGACGCTGGAGCACTCGAGCATCGGGTCAGCGCTGTATCCCTGCCCGCCGTTCGCCTCGCTGCGTGGCCAGGATCGGTGGCTGTTGCGCCCGCCGCCACTGCTGGGCGAGCACAATGGAGAGGTACTGCGCGATCGGTGCGGGCTGACCGACGAAGAATTGGCGAACCTCGCCGCCGGCGGGGTGATCGGAACCCGCCC
This sequence comes from Mycobacterium sp. Dal123C01, assembly GCF_052566995.1. NCBI lineage: Bacteria > Bacillati > Actinomycetota > Actinomycetes > Mycobacteriales > Mycobacteriaceae > Mycobacterium > Mycobacterium sp. Dal123C01. The sequence goes on from NZ_CP199580.1 coordinate 2,956,125, forward strand.
CAAAGGCCTATGAGGAGGCATCTGATGCGCGTGACCGTCGACGAGAATTCGTGTGAGGCCAACGGCTTTTGCGAGTCGCTTGCCCCGGACGTGTTCGAACTGGGCGACGAGGACGTGGTGCAGATCGCCGACGGTCCGGTGCCGCCGCGGCTGGAAATCGACGTTCGCGCCGCGGTGGACCAGTGCCCGAAGGCCGCACTGCGGTTGCAGGACTAAGGAATCCGAGGCATCCATGTCATCGCGAGACATGGCGAAGTACGCCGCGATGCGGCCCTACTTCGAGGTCGTCACCCAGGGTCTCAACGGATTGGTCGATGGGGCCGATTTTTTCGACATCCACGCCGAGGATGTGGTGGTTGAATTCATCATCACCGTCCCGACTTACCCGAGAAGAATCGTCGGGCGAGAAGCGCTGGCCGAACTGTATGCCGATTACGGGAATTCGATTGTCCAGACCGGCAGCAGCGACGTGCACCGCTACTACGACCCCGAGAAGTCGTCGGTGATTCTCGAGTACACGATGCACGGCACGGTGGTGAGTACGGGTGCGCCCTACGTCAACCGATTCGTCTCGGTCATCTCGATCGAGGGCCGAAAGATCGTGCGCTGGCGCGACTACCTGGATCCCTTGGCGGTGTTCGCCGCGTTCGGCGAGGGGCCTGCCCCGTATTGACTCAGCGCCGCTCGGTCAGTGAGATCGCCATCTCGTCATAGATCGACATGTTCGTGGTCAGGTTCGGATACGACACCTTGGCGGGTCCGATTTCGATGCGGTCGCAGCGCAGCAGCAGCTCGTCGAGCACCGCCCGCAATTCGGCGCGTGCCAGCATCGCGCCCAGGCAGTGGTGTGGCCCGCCGCCACCGAAAGCGACGTGCGGGTTGGGCTGCCGACCGATGTCGAAGGTGAACGGCGAGGAAAAGACTTCCTCGTCGCGGTTGGCCGACCGCAGCATCGACACCACCCGGTCGCCCGCGGGGATGTGCTGGCCGTCCATCTCCACGTCGACCTTCGCGGTGCGCGTCCAGTACGCCACCGGCGACGCCCAGCGCAGCACCTCCTCGACGGCACTGGGCCGCAGAGCTTCGTCTTCGCGATACCGCTCGATCTGCTCGGGATCGGCGACGAACGCCTGCAGCCCGACGGCCAGTGCATTCTTCGTGGTGTCACTGCCGGCGAACGCCAACACGAAGAAAAAGAACTCGAGTTCGTTTTCGGGCAGGCTGAACTGGTCGCCGTCGTCACCGGTGATCACCGCGGATGCCAGGGTGCTCCAGATGTCATCGGTCGGGTCGCGCCGCTTTTCGGCGGTGAGCTCCATCGCGTACCCGAAGACCGAGGCAAAGAGGTCAAGTTCTACCTGCCCGCTCGGGCGCGCTTCTGGCGCAAGCGCCTTCAGGATGCGGTCGAAGATGTCGAATATTCGTGGTCGGTCCTCGTCCGGGATGCCGATGATGTCGCCGATCACCGTCATCGGCAACGCGTCGGCGACGTCCTCGATCCAATCCCCGCCGCCCGCGGCGAGCAGGGCGTCGATCATCCGCGCCGCACGCGCCCGGATGCCGTCCTCCAGCTTGGCGATCGCGCGCGGATTGAACGCGTTGGAGATCAGTTTGCGGCGCTTGTTCAGCTCCGGCGGGTCCAACGTGATGATCGTTGGGGACGACGAGAACATGGCGACCGGCTGAATGAGCGGGCCGTCGACCGCGGTGAACGACTCGGCGTCGCGATGCAGGCGCACCGCGTGCCGGTGTTTGGTGGTCACCCAGAAATCACGCTGCACGGTCTTGGCGACCCCGGGTGTCAGGTCGTGCCGGAAAAGCGGCCTGGCACGCCGCAATTCGGCGAATAACTCGTCCGGAAAACCGTTACGCCACAAGGCGAAATCGGAAAGGTCCACCGCGGCAGCAGTCATGGGCAACCCCGCTTGCTCAGGCACCACGCGACACCGGCCGGCGCCGCGTTGACGTTCTATGCTTAAAATAGTAAAAATAGACATTAGTCGTCGAAACGCGGTGAGGTAAGAGCGGCCCGATTGCGCCCGGCGCGTGGGAAACGGAGTTCTCGTGACGAATACGATTTCAGATTCCGATCCGTCGGAACGTGAGTTCGGACAGTCTGGCATCGCGCTGTCCACCTATCGGTTCCCGACAGGGTGGTTCATCGTCGCCTTCGCCAGCGACGTGGCGCCCGGCGCCGTCAAGCGTCTGCACTACTTCGGTGAGGAGATGGTGCTGTTCCGCACCGCGTCCGGCAAGGTCAGCGTGCTGGATGCGTACTGCCAGCACCTCGGCGCCAACATGGGTGTCGGCGGCACGGTCGAGGACGAGAACATCGTCTGCCCCTGGCACGGCTGGCAGTGGCGCGGTGATGGCAGCAACGCGCTGATCCCCTACAGCAAGATCGGCTGCAAGAACAACGTCCACATCCGCACCTACCCGACCATGGAGTGGTACGGCTTCATCCTGGTCTGGCACGAACGCCACGGACGCGCGCCGTACTGGCAGCCGCCGGCGCTGCCCGAGCTGGAAACCGGGGAGTACTACCCGCTGCATCCGCACAGTCGGATGCTCAACCGGGTCAAAGTGCACGCGCAGATGATCATCGAGAACGCGGCCGACCCCTACCACGTCCAATACGTGCACAAGGCCGCCAACCCTGCCAATACCGCCTCGTTCGAGGTGGCGGGGTATCACCTGCACGCCACCGTCAACGCGCATTTCGGTGGGGGCCGGGCGAAAACCTGGCTGACCCCCAACGGGCCGGTCGACGCCAAGATCATCTACGACAACTACTCGCTCGGACTGGGGCTCGTCCGGTTCCCGAGTGACCTGGTAGCCACCATCGAGGTCACCGGGCAAACGCCGGTCGACGAGGACTACACCGACTACTTCTATACCCAGGCGTCAATCCGCGAACCGGGCGACAGCGGCGACGTGCCCACCGGGCGCGCGGCCAAGTTCCTGGAGCTTCAGCAACAGGTCATCAAACAGGACTTCTTCACTTGGGAGAACATGAAGTACCTGGAGAAGCCGAACCTGGCTCCCGAAGAGGCACACGACTACGCGGCCCTGCGACGCTGGGCGCACCGCTTTTATCCGGGCACGGAGCCCACGCCTATCGACTTCGGGTACACCGCCGATGGCGAGCCCGACCCGGCGGCCGCGAAAGCCTAAGCGGCGTCTGATGAATTCGGTTCGGAGTAAGCCTCTCGGACCCTCCGATTTCGGCGTCGATCGGTTCACCGTCCCGGCCGTGCTGGATCGCCGGGCCCAGGAGTACCCCGATCGGGTGATGATGTCGATCGCCGGTACCGACGTGACGTTCGAGCAGATGCGGCAGCGCTCCTGCGCGGCGGCGGACATGCTGGCCGAATTGGGTGTGGGGCGCGGTGATGGCGTGGCCTTGTTCACCGCCACCTGCCCGGAATGGGTTTACTTCTGGCTGGGTGCCGCCCGCATCGGCGCGGTGAGCGCTGCGGTCAACGCCGCCAACAAAGGGGACTTCCTGCTGCACACCCTGCGGCTGTCGCGGGCCAAGGTGATTCTCACCGACGCCGAGCGCCGTGCCCGCGTCGACGAGATTGCCGACCGGTTGGACACGGTGACCGACGTTGTGGTGCAAGATGATTCGCTTAGCGCCGCACTTGTCCACCGAACTGCCCGCACCGGTACCGACGACCCCGCCGAGGCCGACGAGGTCGGGGCGCTGTTCTACACGTCGGGCACCACCGGCCCGTCGAAAGCTGTTGCCACAACCTGGAATTACCTGTTCTCGGTTGCCGCGACCGTCGCGTCGGCCTGGGAACTTCAGTCGGGGGAGTCGCTATGGACGGCGATGCCGTTGTTCCACCTCAGCGCGGCGCCGAGCGTGCTGGCCCCGATGCTGGTCGGCGGAACGACCGTGCTGGCGCAGGCTTTCCATCCCGGCCGGGTGTGGGATGACATCCGAGGCCATGGCGCCGTCGGCTTTGCCGGAGCCGGCGCGATGGTCTCGATGCTGCAGAACCTGCCCGCCGATCCGCGCGACGCTACGCTGCCGCTGCGGTTCATCTCCGCAGCGCCGATCGACGCGAGTTCCTACCACGACATCGAAAAGCGTTACGGTTGCCGCATTGTCACGATGTACGGGATGACCGAGGCCTTCCCGATCGCGGTCAAGGGCGTGGCCGACGACGGGGTTCCCGGAACGTCGGGCCGGCCGAACCCGAATTTCGACGTGCGCATCCTCGACGACGACGGCAATCCGTTGCCCGTCGGCACCGTCGGAGAGATCGCATGCCGGCCCAGGCATCCGCACGTGATGAGCGAGGGCTATGTAGGTCAGGGCGCGCAGGTGGACCCGCACCCGGAATGGTTCCGCACCGGTGATCTCGGCCGACTCGACGCCGAGGAGAACCTGACGTATCTGGATCGGATCAAGGATTCACTGCGCAGGCGCGGCGAGAACGTCTCCTCGGTCGAAGTGGAACGCATTGTCATGCGACATCCCGCGGTGGCCGAAGCAGCAGCGATCGGGGTGCCCAGTGCATTGGGCGAGGACGACATCTTGCTGGTCGTGACATTGCGCGCGGACGCCACGCTGGATTGCGCCGAGTTGCTGGACTTCTGCACCGCCCGCATGCCGTACTTCTGCGTCCCCCGATACGTCGAGAAGGTCAATGAACTCCCGAAGAACGTTATCGGACGGGTGCGTAAAGATTTATTGCGGGCCAGAGGTTTAACGTCGGGGGTCTGGGATCGAGAAGAATACGGATATATTGTGATCCGGTAAGTAAAGTTGATGTTACGTAGATCGTTTATTTTTTCCTTCGGGGAGAGGCTGGATAGTAGAGATGACGATGACCTACCAGCAAGAACAGTTCCTCCAAGCGGCAACGGGCCGCGATGCGATCTTGAACCTGAACGCCCGGCATAATCGCGCCTACTCCGATGGCGACCGCGACCGGTGGATCGCTACCTTTCGTCATTCCGGTGCCAGCTTCGTCCGTGACGGTGAACTGTTCGCGGATCTGCGTTTGGCCTTCGACGGCGGCGATAGCCAACGCGTGGTGACCCTCGATCACGAGATCGCGATCGAGGGCGTCAACGCGGTCCAGCGTTGTGTCGCAGTGCTTTTCTCCGCTGCCTTCGGCGACACCACCCTGCGGGCCACCGGGACCTTCCGGGATGAGCTGATCTACGAGCGCGGTGGCTGGTACTTCACGTCCCGCAATCTCTCCTGGGATCTGGTGCCCAGCCGGCACCCGCTTGTCATGTAGGCGGCACCGATACGTGGACTCCGACCTCAGCTATCAATTAGCCTTCGGCACTTACGAAGACGCGTTGCGGATGGTCGGCGCGGCGAGCGAACCACGGACCGCGACGACGCCGATCAGCGGTGCGCGCATTCAACTGTTTGCCTCAATGATTCAGGACGGCAATCGTTCGTACTGGGACGCGGAATTCGCGCGGCAGCGATGGGGAGGCCTGCTGGCCCCGCCCGCGCTGTTGATGGGGTGGCTGATCCCCCCGCCGTGGGAGCCCGGCGGGCGGCGGCCGGCGGCGTCGCTTGTACTGCGAGTCCCGTTGCCGGGCACCACATTCATCAACGCCGCCAATGACGTTGAGTTCTTGGAGCCCATCGTCGAGGGTGATGTGCTGACCGCTGTCGAGGAATTGGTGTCGGTGTCACCGGAGAAGCGGACCCGGCTGGGTGTCGGCCATTTCGTCGAGACGCTGGAGACCTATCGCCGTCAGGACGGCGCCGTCGTTGCCCGATCGCGCAATACCTTATTCCGCTTCACCCCGGGGGCGTCGGCGTGACCGGTGCCGATCTGGACTGGAACGAGATCACCGTACCCGTCGAGCTACCGGAAGTGGTCGACGAGATCAGCTACCAGCGCGTGGTGGAGAACGCCGGGGCGACATGGGACTATTTTCCCGGCCACTTCGATCCCGTATACGCCCAAAGTCAGGGAAACCCAACGATTTACCTGAACACGATGCATCTCGCCGGCTTCGCCGACCGGGTCGCAACCGATTGGGCCGGACCCAGCAGCCGGGTGGTGCGCCGCTCGCTGCGGCTGGCCGGTTCGATCTATGCCGGCGACACGATGATCGGCCGGGGCCGCGCGGTAGCCAAGCGGTGCGACACCTCGGTAGACCCACCGCGGCACCTGGTCGACATCACGATCGAAGTGACCAACCAGCATGGCGTGCTGTGCTGCCCGGTCGAGCTCACCCTGCAGTTGCCCGGTGGATGACGGCGGCGAACGGCATCTGGCGGTGTGTCGGCGGTTCGGCGAGGCGGTTGCCTCGGCGGATGGCAAATGGAATCGTCGTTCGCCGTGCGATGGGTGGGACGCCCGCGGAGTGCTCGAGCATGTCATCGGGTTTCATGACGTACTTCTGTTGCTCCCCTTGGGATTAAAGCCCGACCGGCCACGAGACGATCCGCAAGTGCGGTGGCGATTGACTTACGACTCGCTGACAGCGGCTATTGAATCCGGCAGAGCGGCGCAGCTGGATGCCTATCAACTGATGCCGAATCTGACGCGCGATGTCTTAGTGCATACCTGGGACCTCGCCCGCGCGGTGGGGGCCGGCGACCGGCTGGATCCTGGTTGGTGTGAACTGTTTTACGCCGGCTTGCCGACGGACCCCCAGTTGTTGGCCGCATCGGGAATGTTCAGTGCCCCGATCGTGGTGAACGACGAGATCGACGCGCAAGCAAGGCTTCTCGCACGGTTGGGCCGCGATCCCTCGTGGCGACCCGCAATTTCATAGGGGCGGCATCTGACCCCTGGCGATCACCGTCTGCAGCTCGACGTATTCGTCGAGGCCTTCCGGTCCGAACTCGCGGCCGATGCCCGAGTGCTTGAAACCGCCGAACGGACTGCCGATGTCGAGCGTGTACATGTTGATGCCGTAGGTGCCGGCGCGCACGCTGGCGGCGACCTCTAGGCCGTGGGCGATGTCGGCGGTCCACACCGAACCGGCCAGACCATAGTTGCTTTCGTTGGCGATGCGGACCGCGTCGGCTTCGTCGCGGTAACGCAGCACGGTCAACACCGGGCCGAAAATCTCCTCGCGGGCAATGCGCATGTCGTTGGTGGCGTCGACGAAAAGTGTTGGCCGCACGTACCAGCCGCGCTCGGCCGGACTGTCTTGTGCGGTATTCAGGCCACCGAGCACGATGCGCGCGCCCTCGCTCTGGCCGGACTGAATGTACTCCTGAACCTGACGCTGATGCCGTTGGGCGAAAAGAGGTCCGATGTCGGTCGCTTCGTCGGCCGGATCCCCGACGTTGAGATTCGACATCATCCCGGCTAGCGCGTCGACGAACTCGTCATGCCGTCGTTCGCTGACCAGCAGGCGGGTCTGCGCGACGCAGGCCTGGCCGTTGTTCATCAGACTGGCCGACTTCAGCCCGGCCACGGTCTTGGCGATGTCGGCGTCGTCGAGGATGATCGCCGCTGACTTGCCGCCGAGTTCCAGGCTCACTCGTTTGAGTTGCTCTCCGCAGAGCGTGGCGATTCGGCGTCCGACGGCACTGGAGCCGGTGAAAGAGATCTTGTCCACGCCGGGGTGACGTACCAGCGCCTCGCCGACGTCGGTGCCGCCGGGCAGCACGGACACCACGCCATCGGGCAGGCCGATCTGCTCGATCATTTCGGCCAACCACAAAGCGTCCAAAGGCGTTTCGGGTGCGGGTTTGATAATGACCGTGCAGCCGGCGATCAGGGCCGGAATCAGCTTGGGCATGATCAAGAATTGCGGCACGTTCCACGGCACAATCGCTGCGACCACCCCGACCGGTGCCCTGTGTAGATGCACTTCGCCGAGTACGCCTTGGCGGCGTTCCACCCAGGGGAAGTCGCGGGCGGCGGCCAGCGTGAGGTGTATCAATGCCGCCGCGGCCGCCCCTTGGCCCATCCGGCTGAAGCTGCGCGGGGACCCCATCTCGTCGGTGATCAGATCGGCCATCTCGTCGACGTGGCCGCCATAGATCGCCGCGAGTTCTTCAACCTTGGCCATCCGCTCCGCGTGGGTCATCCGTGGCCACGGGCCATGGTCGAAAGCCTCCCGCGCGGCGGCGACCGCGGCATCGACATCCTCGGGCCCGGCCACCTGGACGTGGCCGATGGGTTCCTCGGTGTGCGGCGAGATCACGGCGAGCTGCTGCGGATTGGCGGGCTTGCGCCACTGCCCTCCGATGAAGAGTTCCGCATAGGTCCGATGGTCGGAATGTTCTGTCATCGGGGCACTTCCTTGGGGCGAGGGGTGAGGCCGTGACCGTAACTTCGCTATTGACGCTAACATAGCAAAAAAGCGCGATAGCGCCGTGGCAAGGAAGCCGACATGAATAGCGATTGGCGCAGTTACCCGTATCAGTTGGTGCCCGGCGATAGCCAGCTGGATTTTCCCGCCGCCGAGGGCGAACATCCCGACCAGGAATCCGACACGTGGTTCATCGCCGGCCAACTGCAGGCGGGCGAGAGCGGCCGGTCGTTTGCCTTCTTGACGATCTTCAACAAGAACAAACCCGGGGGAACGATCGTCGCCGACTTCTACACGATGGCACTGTTCGACCTCGACACCGGTGATTACGGCACCTACACCGACTACGACATGCCGCCCGCCAACATGGAGCCCGGCGCCCAGCGCAAGTTGGCCATGGCCGCAGGCCATCTCGACATCAGCTATCAGAGCAGCGCGGGCACCGCGTCGTGGAGTGCGTGCCGGGATAGCGACGACCAGTTACTCCCCTATACCTATCGAGTCAGCCTGGTGGGTCAGGACCATCAGGGGCGGTCCATGCGGTTGGACTTGGTCGTAACCCCAACGCGCGCGCCGACACCGGTGGGGGCCTCGACCTACAACGGCAAGATCGAGTGCTTCGGCCAAAGCGACACCTACTCCTACTTCCAGACCGGCATGGCGATGAGAGGAACCCTGCGGTGGGGTGAGGTGGTCGAGCAGGTCAGCGGTGACGCTGGGCATGTGGACCGGCAGTGGTTCCCGAAATACGCCGGCGGGGGCGGAAGCGGGGGAGACCCGCGAGCCAGGTCGCACGAATGGCGCACGATCAATTTCGACAATGGTGTCGACCTGAGCATCTGGCGGCAGTTCGACCGCACCAACGGTAATGCACTGCAACCGTTTACCGGTGTGACGACGAGTCATCCCGACGCCGCCATCCCGCCGGAATGCGCCGAAGACGTAGAGGTCACCATCAGCAGCTACGTGAAATGGCCCAACACGGTGCGCCCCCTGGTGCGCCCGCCCGCCCCGGCCCGGTATCTGGCCGACCGTCACCGGATCACTTGCGCCACACTGGGAATGGACCTGGTGGGAGAACCGTTGGTACCGGCCCCGGCGCACGGCCTGCCGATCGAATACATGGAAGGCCCCTACCGCTACGAAGGAACACTGTGGGGCAAACCGGTGAGCGGCTTCGCATTCAACGAGCGCTCGCTGGCGCTGTATCGGGACTGGGAACTGGTCGAGGTGCTGGCCACCACTGTTGCCGACGTCGAACCCGACTTGCAGTCGGTGGTCGATCAGCTGGTGCCGTTGGTGGCCGCCGGCCGCCGCGGCGCAGCGGTTGAGCTGCTGAGCCGAACGCTTCCCGTGCAAAATGCCGCGCTCGCAACCCTTCTCGACGATCTGATCGCCGTACTGTCCGAAGCCGCGTCAGCCGCCGGCAGCTGACGCGGCGAGCGCCTCGGCCCATGCGATGTGGCGATGCTGCAGCCCCGGCTCGTTGCGGCCGAACACCAGGTGGTCGCGAGCGCCCGACGCGAGGTTGGCCTGTAGACCCTCGACCAGCCGGTAGTCTTCGTCGCGCACCGTGGCGTGCGCGTACTCGAACACGGCTTGCGCGCCGGCCGCCATAGATTCCTCGGACAGGTCCAGCGGTGTCGAGTTCTGGTGCACGGTGATCGACCTGCCGGGTTCGTCGCCCGGGTAGATCCGGAACAGCTCGCCGTTGGCGATCGTCACCGACAGCACGATGTTGGGGAACAGCGCGTAGATCACCACCATGTTGTGGAACGGGTCCCACTGCTCCTCGGGAACATTGTCCAGGTCGAGGATCGCGTTGAGCGGGAAGATCAATCGATGATGGGGCCCGTACGAATCGAACACCGTGCAGTTGCTGCGGGCGATGGTGGCGAAGGTCTGCCGGTGCACGGTGGCGAAATGGTAGTTCTCGGCGAAGGTGTCGACGGCCAGCTTCCAGTTGATCGGGACGTCGAGCACCTTTTCGCCCAGCGGAGCCCACCGACCGATGCCCCACGAGTCGAGCTCGTCGGCCAGCGGTCCTAAGTGTGCGGCGACGTCCAGGGTGGCGCCTGGATCCAGCGCGACCCAGAGGAAGCCGGCGAATTCGGCGGCCGGGAGTTCGGTCAACGAGTCGGACTTGACGGTCGTGTCCGGGAAGCCCTCGCGGCCCGGCAGGCCGACCAGCTTGCCGGTGTTGTCGTAGGTCCAGGCGTGGTACGGACAGGTGAACCGCTTCGCGGTGCCGCACCCCGTCACCACCTGCGACTGCCGATGTAGACACACATTGTCGAATGCCCGGACGGACCCGTCCGACGTTCTGGTCAGCAGGATCGATCGCCCCAGCACTGTCTTGGTGCAGTAGGCGCCGGGATCGGGCAGCTCCGAGACGTAGCCGACCAGTTGCGGGCTGGCCAGCAGCAACGCCCTGTCGCTGTGGTGTCGCTCCAGCGAGGTGTAGTCGCGCGCGTCGACCGTGTGTTGCCGGGGAGCGAGGTCGGTCGTCTTGTCGCGTGCCAACTTCAAAGCCCGCCGGGTCAGGTCGATGAGCTGGTCATGGTCCATCGGAAACCCCCTGCAGTTGAGCGCCGTCTCTGTGCCCCTCTGACGCTAACTTTATAAACTTAATAGTGACAATAATAATGCGCTGCTTGACGGCTGGGTCGAGCTCTCTGGTGTGCGCTCACGGCTTTCGGCGTGCGCGGCGGGCGGCCTGCCCGGCGTGTCGCCGCCCTGAACGCACACCCCACGCCGTCAGCGCACACTCGATGGCCTGGTGCGACCCGGTCAAGATGTGATGGATATGTGACCGGTGTGATTCGTGTGTCTCCTGGTGTTTGTGTCGTACCCTTTGCGATGTGTCGATTTCGCGCCGTCACATGCTCAAATTCGCGGCCGCAACCCCGGCCTTGGTAGGCCTGGGCGTCGCGGCGTCGTCGTTGTGCGCCGCGCCCGCATCGGCATCGCTCGGCACTTTGTTGGATTACGCCGCGGGCGTGATCCCGGCCAGTCAGATCCGCGCCGCCGGTGCCGTGGGCTCGATCCGGTACGTCTCCGACCGGCGACCAGGCGGTAACTGGATGCTGGGCAAGCCGATCCAGGTCGCCGAAGCGCGCGATCTGCACAGCAACGGGCTCAAAATTGTCTCCTGTTATCAGTACGGCAAGGGCAGCACCTCCGACTGGTTGGGCGGCGCCAACGCCGGGCTGCAGCACGCCAAGCGGGGGATGGACCTACACACGGCCGCCGGTGGTCCCGCCAACGTCCCCATTTACGCGTCGATCGACGACGATCCGTCCTATGAGCAGTACAAGAGCCAGGTAGCTCCGTACCTGCGGTCCTGGGAGTCGGTGGTCGGACACGAGCGGACGGGCGTTTACGCCAACTCGAAGACGATCGACTGGGCGCTGCACGACGGCCTGGGCTCCTGCTTCTGGCAGCACAACTGGGGGTCGCCCAAGGGCTACGCCCATCCGGCGGCGAACCTGCACCAAGTCGAGATCGATAAGCGCAGCGTGGGCGGCGTTGGAGTGGACATCAACGAGATCCTCAAGCCGCAATTCGGGCAGTGGGCGTAGCGCCGGCCGCGTCATCGCAAAGATCTCTGACCCTCAAACCGATCCGGCCCGGGCTTCCGCAACGGCGTTCCAGCAAACACTCGTTCGCTGATTGTCGGTCCACGCCGTCGGCGGCGGGCGCCAGACGGCTCAACCGCCGCGGCGGCGGGGGCGGCGCGCAATACGAATTCTTAACATCACGATTTGATAACAATGCGGCCTTGAACAGCGCAGTTATAGCTACTCGACCGTAACCACCTGCATGCAGGACGTTTGTTCTGGATAGCCGCGGGGCGAGTTAATCCGGGTGTTACCCACAACACGGTTACCCGTGCGTAGAACTCACCAGTAACCAATCTGCGCAGAAAAACGACCCGAATCCTTATGACACTCTTAGTACAGCCGATGCAGTCCGCCGCGCCGCTAGGTCCGCGTGAGTGGCCCGCCGACAACACACCGGTCAAGCGCTTTTTGGGCTGCGATTCAAAGCGGAATCGACCCCGAGCCAGTTGGGGCCCCGCCAGTTGGGGCTTTCAGCCGGCCGAACGAACCGATACGTGAAGACGCACACAGGGAGATACACAAGGTGACGATCCACGAGCATGACCGGGTGTCCGCTGACCGCGACGGGCATGGCCCGCATACCACCCATGCTCTGGTCGACCGTCTCACGGCCGGCGAGCCGTACGCCGTCGCGTTCGGCGGCCAGGGCAGCGCCTGGTTGGAAACCCTCGAAGAACTCGTGTCCTCGGCCGGGATCGAGACCGACATCGCAACGCTGGTCGGCGAAGCGGCCCTGCTGCTCGAGCCGGTGGAAAAAGAGCTGGTCGTGGTGCGTCCGATCGGCTTCGAGCCGCTGCAGTGGGTCCGCGCGCTGGCGGCCGAGGACCCGGTCCCGGCGGACAAGCACCTGACCTCGGCCGCGGTGTCGATACCCGGTGTGCTGCTCACCCAGATCGCGGCTGGGCGTGCCCTGGCCCGACAGGGCATGGACTGGACCACGACCCCGCCGGTCGCCGTCGCCGGGCACTCGCAAGGTGTGCTCGCCGTCGAGGCGTTCAAGGCCGCCGGCGCGCGTGACGTCGAGCTGCTGGCCCTGGCCCAGCTGATTGGTGCGGCCGGGACGTTGGTGGCCCGTCGCCGCGGCATCTCGGTTCTCGGTGACCGCCCGCCGATGGTGTCGGTCACCAACGCCGACCCTCAGCGCATCGAGGCGCTGCTCGACGAGTTTTCCCAGGATGTTCGGACCGTGCTGCCTCCGGTGCTGTCTATCCGCAACGGTCGGCGTTCGGTCGTCATCACCGGCACGCCGGAGCAACTCTCCCGCTTCGAGCTGTACTGCCAGCAGATCTCCGAGAAAGAAGAGGCTGACCGCAAGAGCAAGCTCCGCGGCGGCGACGTCTTCGCGCCGGTCTTTGACCCGGTCCGGGTCGAGGTGGGCTTCCACACGCCTCGGCTCGCCGACGGCATCGACATCGTCGGCGCCTGGGCCGAGAAGATCGGCCTGGACGTCGCGCTGGCGCGCCAACTGACCGAAGCCATCCTGGTGAGCCGGGTTGACTGGGTGGAGGAGATCACCCAGGTGCACAACGCCGGCGCGCGCTGGATCCTCGACCTGGGTCCCGGCGACATCCTGACCCGGCTCACCGCACCGGTGATCCGCGGCCTCGGCGTCGGCATCGTGCCCGCCGCAACCCGCGGCGGTCAGCGCAACCTGTTTACCGTCGGGGCCACCCCCGAGGTGGCACGGCCCTGGTCGAGCTACGCGCCGACCGTCGTGACCCTGCCCGATGGCCGGGTCAAGCTCTCGACGAAGTTCACCCGGCTGACCGGGCGCTCGCCGATCCTGCTGGCCGGCATGACCCCGACCACCGTCGACGCCAAGATCGTCGCCGCGGCGGCCAACGCCGGACACTGGGCCGAGCTGGCCGGCGGCGGGCAGGTGACCGAAGAAATCTTCGCCGCCCGCATCGAGGAGCTGTCCGGATTGCTCGAGCCGGGCCGCACCTACCAGTTCAACACCCTGTTCCTCGACCCCTACTTGTGGAAGCTTCAAGTCGGCGGCAAGCGCCTGGTGCAGAAGGCCCGCCAGTCCGGTGCCGCGATCGACGGCCTCGTCGTCAGCGCCGGCATCCCGGACCTCGAGGAAGCCGTCGAGCTGATCGACGAGCTCAACGACATCGGCATCAGCCACGTGGTGTTCAAGCCCGGCACCGTCGAGCAGATCCGCTCGGTCATCCGCATCGCGACCGAGGCGCCTACCAAAGCTGTGATCGCGCACATCGAGGGTGGGCGCGCCGGTGGCCACCACTCCTGGGAAGACCTCGACGACCTGCTGCTGGCGACCTACTCGGAGCTGCGGTCCCGCCCCAACATCACGGTCTGCGTCGGCGGCGGGATCGGGACGCCCGAGCGGGCGGCCGAGTACCTGTCCGGGCGCTGGTCGGAGTCGTATGGCTTCCCGTCGATGCCGATCGACGGCATCCTGGTCGGCACCGCGGCGATGGCGACCAAGGAGTCGACCACGTCGCCGTCGGTCAAGCAGATGCTGGTCGAGATCAACGGCACTGACCAGTGGATCGGTGCAGGAAAAGCCCAGGGCGGCATGGCTTCCAGCCGTAGCCAGCTCGGTGCCGACATCCACGAGATCGACAACACCGCCTCACGCTGTGGCCGGCTGCTCGACGAGGTCGCCGGTGACGCGGACGCGGTCGCCGAGCGCCGCGACGAGATCATCGCCGCGATGGCCGGCACGGCCAAGCCGTACTTCGGCGACGTCGCAGAAATGACCTACTTGCAGTGGCTGCGGCGCTACGTCGAGCTGACCATTGGTGCGGGCAACTCGACCGCGGACACCGCCTCGCCCGGCAGCCCGTGGCTGGCAGATACCTGGCGCGACCGCTTCCAGCAGATGTTGCAGCGCGCGGAGGCGCGACTGCACGCCCAGGAGCGCGGGCCCATCGACACGCTGTTCGACGACGAGGCGATCCTGGAGAACCCGGACACGGCGATCGAGGGGCTGCTGGCCGGCTACCCCGACGCCGAAACCGTGCTGCTGCATCCCGCCGATGTGCCGTTCTTCATCACCCTGTGCAAGACGCTGGGCAAGCCGGTCAACTTCGTGCCGGTGATCGACAAAGACGTGCGCCGGTGGTGGCGCAGTGACTCGCTGTGGCAGGCGCACGACGCCCGCTACGACGCCGACCAGGTGTGCATCATCCCCGGCACCGCCGCCGTCGCCGGCATCACCCGGGTGGATGAGCCCGTCGGCGAGTTGCTCGACCGCTTCGAGCAGGCCGCGATCGACGAGGTGTTGGGCACCGGCGCCGAGGCGAAAGCCGTCAGGTCGCGCAGACTGGGCCGCCCGGACGTGACGGGGCCACTGGCCGTCGTGCTCGACGCCCCCGATGTGCTGTGGGCCGGGCGCACCACCACCAACCCGGTTCATCGCATCGCCGAACCGGGTGACTGGCTGGTCCACGATGGATCCGAAGGTCTGCGTGCCACGCACTCATCCACCGGAGCCCGGCTGCAGGTCAAGTCCGACGGTGGGGCCGGCAACGAACAGGTCGTTCTCAGTATCCCGGTGTCCGGGGTCTGGATCGACATCCCATTCACGTTGCACGCCAACACCATTGACGGCGGCGTTCCGGTGGTCTCCACCGAAGACGCCGCCACCGCGATGCGTGCGGTCCTGGCGATCGCCGCCGGCGTCGACGGGCCGGAGTTCTTGCCCCAGGTGACCGGCAGGACGGCCACCGTGACGGTGGACTGGGACCCGGAGCGGGTCGCCGACCACACCGGGGTCACGGCCACCTTCGGTGAACGGCTGGCGCCCAGCCTCACCACCGTGCCCGACGCGCTGGTCGGTCTGTGCTGGCCCGCGGTTTTCGCGACGATCGGCTCCGCGGTCACCGAGTCCGGGGTGCCGGTCGTCGAGGGCCTGCTGAGCCTGGTGCACTTGGATCACGCCGCTCACGTGGCTGGCCAGTTGCCGGCAGTGCAGGCCCAGTTGACCGTCACCGCAACAGCTTCCGCGGCGACCGACACTGACATGGGCCGCGTTGTCCCGGTCTCGGTGACGGTGTCCGGTCCCGACGGCGCCGTGATCGCCACCCTCGAGGAGCGATTCGCGATCCTCGGGCGTACCGGCGCCGCCGAACTCACCGACCCGACCCGGGCCGGCGGCGCGGTGTCCGAGAACGCGACCGACACTCCGCGGCGACGCCGCCGCGACGTCACCCTCGCCGCGCCGGTCGACATGCGTCCTTTCGCGGTGGTGTCCGGTGACCACAACCCGATCCACACGGACCGGGCCGCCGCGCTGCTGGCCGGGCTGGAATCGCCCATCGTGCATGGCATGTGGTTGTCGGCTGCCGCACAGCACGCGGTGACGGCCACCGATGGTCAAACCCGTCCGCCGGCTCGTTTGATCGGCTGGACCGCGCGGTTCCTGGGCATGGTCCGTCCGGGTGACGAGGTCGACTTCCGTGTCGACCGCGTCGGAATCGACCAGGGCGCAGAGGTTTTGGATGTATCCGCGCGCATCGGATCGGATCTGGTGATGTCGGCTACCGCACGCCTGGCCGCACCCAAGACCGTCTACGCGTTCCCCGGCCAGGGCATCCAGCACAAAGGCATGGGCATGGAGGTGAGGGCCCGGTCCAAGGCGGCCCGCAAGGTGTGGGACAAGGCCGACAAGTTCACTCGCGAGACGCTGGGCTTCTCGGTGCTGCACGTGGTGCGCGACAACCCGACCAGCATCATCGCCAGCGGTGTGCATTACCACCACCCCGAGGGCGTTCTCTACCTGACGCAGTTCACCCAGGTCGCGATGGCGACGGTGGCCGCCGCGCAGGTCGCCGAGATGCGTGAGCAGGGCGCCTTCGTCGAAGGTGCCATCGCGTGCGGTCACTCGGTCGGCGAGTACACCGCGCTGGCCTGCGTTACCAATATCTACGAGCTGGAAGCCCTGTTGGAAATGGTGTTTCACCGCGGCTCCAAGATGCACGACATCGTGCCGCGCGACGAGCTGGGCCGCTCGAACTACCGGTTGGCCGCGATCCGTCCGTCGCAAATCGACTTGGCCGACGACGAGGTTCCCGAGTTCGTCGCCCGGATCGCGGCGAATACTGGCGAGTTTCTTGAGATCGTGAACTTCAACCTGCGTGGCGCGCAGTATGCGATCGCCGGCACGGTGCGCGGTCTCGAGGCCCTCGAGGAAGAAGTGGAGCGGCGGCGCCAGATCACCGGCGGCAAGCGCTCGTTCATCCTGGTGCCGGGCATCGACGTGCCGTTCCATTCGCGGGTGTTGCGGGTCGGCGTCGCCGATTTCCGGCGCTCGCTGGAGCGGGTCATGCCGCGCGATAAAGATCCCGAGGTGATCATCGGACGCTACATCCCGAACCTGGTGCCGCGTCCGTTCACGCTGGACCGCGACTTCATCCAGGAGATCCGCGATCTGGTCCCCGCCGAGCCGCTCGACGAGATCCTCGCCGACTACGACACGTGGCGCAGCGAGAGGCCACGCGACCTGGCGCGCATAGTGTTGATCGAGTTGCTGGCCTGGCAGTTCGCCAGCCCGGTGCGCTGGATCGAGACCCAGGATCTGTTGTTCACCGAGGAGGCGGCCGGCGGCCTGGGCTCAGAGCGGTTCGTCGAGATCGGCGTGAAGTCGGCGCCGACCGTCGCCGGACTGGCCACCAATACCCTCAACCTGCCCGAATATGCCCACAGCACTGTCGAAGTGCTCAATGCCGAGCGCGACGCCGCGGTCCTGTTCGCCAATGACACCGACCCCGAGCCGGAGGCCGAAGAGGATTCCGCCGCAGCCGTTCCGGCGTCGGCGGACGGTGCGCCCAGCTCTGACGTCGCCCCAGCCGCCGCTCCGGCTCCCGCCACAGCTCCGTCTGGGGCTCCACGTCCCGATGACATCGGGTTCGGCGCGGCCGACGCCACCCTGGCGCTGATCGCGCTGTCGGCGAAAATGCGCATCGACCAGATCGAGGAGCTGGACTCCATCGAGTCCATCACCGACGGCGCGTCGTCGCGGCGCAACCAGCTGCTGGTGGACCTGGGCTCGGAGTTGAACCTGGGTGCCATCGACGGTGCCGCCGAGGCCGACCTGGCCGGATTGCGGGCGCAGGTGACCAAGCTGGCCCGCACTTATAAGCCTTACGGGCCAGTGCTTTCCGACGCCATCAACGACCAGCTGCGCACGGTTCTCGGCCCGTCCGGCAAGCGGCCGGCCGCCATCGCCGAGCGGGTCACCAAGACCTGGGAACTCGGCGAGGGCTGGGCCAAGCACGTCACAGTCGAGGTCGCGCTGGGAACCCGCGAGGGCACCAGCGTCCGCGGCGGTGCCATGGGGCACCTGCACGAGGGTGCGTTGGCCGACGCCGGCTCCGTCGACCAGGCCATCGACGCCGCGGTCGCTTCGGTGGCCGCACGCCAGGGCGTTTCGGTGGCACTGCCGTCGGCGGGGGGTGGCGGCGGAGCGACGATCGACGCAGCCGCGCTGAGCGAATTCACCGACCAGATCACCGGCCGTGACGGCGTGCTCGCTTCGGCGGCCCGCCTGGTGCTGGGCCAGCTGGGGCTCGACGATCAGGTCAGCGCCCTGCCGGTGGCTAACGACGCCGAGCTCATCGACCTGGTCACCACCGAGTTGGGTGCGGATTGGCCACGTTTGGTGGCGCCGGTATTCGAGGCCAAGAAGGCCGTCGTGTTCGACGACCGCTGGGCCAGCGCCCGCGAGGACCTGGTCAAGCTCTGGCTGACCGACGAGGGCGACATCGACGCCCAGTGGATAAGCCTCTCGGAGAGGTTCGAGGGCGCCGGCCATGTCGTGGCCACTCAGGCCACCTGGTGGCAGGGCAGGGCGTTGGCCGCGGGCCGTCAGATCCACGCGTCGCTCTACGGCCGGATCGCCGCGGGCGCCGAGAACCCGGACCCTGGTCCCTACAACAGCGAAGTCGCGGTGGTGACCGGGGCTTCCAAGGGTTCCATCGCGGCGTCGGTGGTGGCGCGACTGCTCGACGGTGGCGGCACCGTCATCGCGACGACGTCCAAGCTCGACGAGGAGCGGCTGGCGTTCTACCGCACGCTGTACCGCGACCATGCTCGGTTCGGTGCGACGCTGTGGGTGGTCGCGGCCAACATGGCGTCCTACTCCGACATCGACGCCCTGGTTGAGTGGGTTGGTACCGAGCAGAGCGAAAGTCTTGGGCCACAGTCGATTCACATCAAGGACGCGCAGACCCCGACGCTGTTGTTCCCGTTCGCGGCACCGCGTGTCGTCGGCGATCTGTCGGAGGCTGGTTCGCGCGCCGAGATGGAGATGAAGGTTCTGCTGTGGGCCGTGCAGCGGCTGATCGGCGGCCTGTCGAAGATCGGCGCCGACCGCGACATCGCGTCAAGGATCCACGTGGTGCTGCCCGGCTCGCCCAACCGTGGAATGTTCGGCGGTGACGGCGCTTACGGCGAGGCCAAGTCGGCGCTGGATGCTTTGGTGAGTCGCTGGAGTGCCGAATCTTCGTGGGCGGCCCGGGTCAGTTTGGCGCACGCGCTGATCGGCTGGACCCGCGGCACCGGGCTGATGGGCCAAAACGACGCGATCGTCAGCGCCGTGGAGGAGGCGGGTGTCACCACCTACTCCACCGACGAGATGGCCGGGATGCTGCTCGCCCTGTGCGATGTGGAATCCAAAGTGGCCGCGGCCAGTTCGCCCATCAAGGCCGACCTCACCGGCGGCCTCGGCGACATCGAGCTCGACATGGCCGAACTGGCAGCCAAAGCGCGCGAAGAGATGTCGGCCGAGGCGGTTGCCGATCAAGACGAGCCGGCCTCCGGCACCATCGGCGCGCTGCCGTCGCCGCCCCGCGGCTACAGCCCGGCACCCCCGCCGCACTGGGATGACCTCGACGTCGACCCGGCGGATCTGGTGGTGATCGTCGGCGGCGCCGAACTCGGCCCGTACGGTTCGTCGCGCACCCGGTTCGAAATGGAGGTCGACAACGAGCTGTCGGCCGCCGGCGTGCTCGAGCTGGCCTGGACCACCGGGTTGATCCGCTGGGAGGACGACCCTCAACCGGGTTGGTATGACAGCCAATCCGGCGATCTGATCGACGAGGCCGAATTGGTCGAGCGCTACCACGACGTCGTGGTCGAGCGCTGCGGCATCCGTGAGTTCGTTGACGACGGCGCGATCGATCCTGATCACGCGTCGCCCCTGCTGGTCTCGGTGTTCCTGGACAAGGACTTCAGCTTCGTAGTGTCGTCGGAGGCCGACGCCCGCGGGTTCGCCGAGTTCGATCCCGAGCACACGGCCATCCGGCCGGTGCCCGACTCCGCCGACTGGCAGGTGACCCGCAAGGCGGGCACCGAGATTCGGGTGCCACGCAAGACCAAGCTGTCGCGATCGGTCGGGGCACAGATCCCGACCGGCTTCGACCCGAAGGTGTGGGGCATCAGCCCCGACATGGCCACCTCGATCGATCGGGTTGCCCTGTGGAACATCGTCGCGACCGTCGACGCTTTCCTGTCCGCCGGCTTCACCCCGGTCGAGCTGATGCGGTGGGTGCACCCGAGCCTGGTCGCCAGCACCCAGGGCACCGGCATGGGCGGCATGACGTCGATGCAGACCATGTACCACGGCAACCTGTTGGGCCGGAGCAAGCCGAACGACATCCTGCAGGAAGTCCTGCCGAATGTTGTTGCCGCGCATGTGGTTCAGTCCTATGTCGGTAGTTACGGCTCGATGATCCACCCGGTCGCGGCGTGCGCGACCGCGGCGGTTTCGGTGGAGGAGGGCGTCGACAAGATCCGGCTGGGCAAGGCCGAAATGGTGGTGACCGGTGGTCTGGACGACCTGACGCTGGAGGCCATCATCGGTTTCGGTGACATGGCGGCCACCGCTGACACATCGATGATGCGCGGCCGGGGCATCCACGACTCGAAGTTCTCCCGGCCCAACGACCGCCGGCGGCTCGGCTTCGTCGAGGCTCAGGGCGGCGGCACCATCCTGCTGGCGCGCGGTGATCTGGCGCTCAAGATGGGGCTGCCGGTGCTTGCGGTGGTGGCCTTCGCGCAGTCCTTCGGCGACGGTGTGCACACCTCAATCCCGGCCCCTGGCCTGGGTGCGTTGGGCGCCGGCCGGGGCGGCAAGGACTCGCCGCTCGCGCGCGCGTTGGGCAAGCTGGGCGTGTCCGCTGATGACGTCGCGGTGATTTCCAAGCACGACACCTCGACGTTGGCCAACGACCCCAACGAGACCGAGCTGCATGAACGGCTGGCTGACTCGCTGGGCCGTTCCGAGGGCGCTCCGCTATTCGTGGTGTCGCAGAAGAGCCTCACCGGCCACGCCAAGGGCGGCGCGGCGGTCTTCCAGATGATGGGGCTGTGCCAGATGCTGCGCGACGGGGTGATCCCGCCCAACCGCAGCCTGGATTGCGTCGACGACGAACTGTCCGGGTCCGCACACTTCGTCTGGGTGCGCGACACCTTGCGGCTCGGCGGGCAGTTCCCGCTCAAGGCCGGGATGGTGACCAGCCTCGGGTTCGGTCACGTTTCCGGGCTGGTCGCGCTGGTGCACCCGCAGGCGTTCATCGCGTCGCTGGACCCGAGCCACCGCGAGGACTACCAGCAGCGCGCGGACGCCCGCCTGCTGGCCGGTCAGCGCCGACTGGTGTCGGCCATCGCCGGCGGCGAGCCGATGTACCAGCGGCCGCCGGACCGTCGCTTCGACCACAGCGCGCCGGAGAAGCGTGAGGAGGCTTCGATGCTGCTGAATCCGGACGCGCGACTGGGCGATGACGAGGCCTACGTCGGATGACTCGGCCTATCCGTTAACCTGGCCAGCCATGGGCATCGTCGGTGTGGGGATAGATCTCGTCTTCATCCCTGATTTCGCCGAGCAGGTCGACCAGCCGGGAACGGTCTTCTCCGAGACGTTTACGCCCGGCGAGCGTCGCGACGCCTCGGACAAGAGTTCGTCGGCGGCGCGACACCTGGCGGCGCGCTGGGCCGCGAAGGAGGCCGTGATCAAAGCCTGGTCGGGATCCCGGTTCGCCCAGCGCCCCGTGTTGCCGGAGGACATCCACCGCGACATCGAAGTGGTCACCGACATGTGGGGGCGGCCGCGGGTACGGCTGACCGGGGACATCGCCAAGCATCTGGCCGATGTGACGATCCATGTGTCGCTGACCCATGAAGGGGATACCGCGGCCGCGGTGGCCATCCTCGAAACACCGTGAGGGCCTAGCCTGGAACACCATGAGCGATCTGGTTGAGCGTGTCCGCGACGTCTTGCCGTCGGTGCGCCGCGATCTCGAGGACCTGGTGCGGATCGAATCGGTGTGGGCCGACCCCGGCCGTCGCGACGAGGTGCATCGCAGTGCGCAGGCCGTAGCGGATCTGTTGTCGCAGGCGGGTTTTGGCGATGTTCGCATCGTCAGCGAGGGCGGCGCCCCGGCGGTCATCGCCCGGCATCCGGCGCCCGCCGGCGCACCCACCGTGCTGCTGTACGCCCACCACGATGTGCAGCCCGAAGGCGACCGCGATCAGTGGGTATCGCCGCCCTTCGAGCCGACCGAGCGCAACGGACGGCTTTACGGGCGCGGCAGCGCCGACGACAAGGCCGGTATTGCAACGCATTTAGCCGCGTTCCGCGCACACGGCGGCCAACCGCCGGTGGGTGTGACGGTCTTCGTCGAAGGGGAGGAAGAATCCGGGTCGCCGTCCCTGGGCCGACTGCTGGTCGCCCACCGCGATGCGCTGGCCGCCGACGTGATCGTGATCGCGGACTCCGACAACTGGAGCACCGAGATCCCGGCGCTGACCGTAACGCTGCGCGGCATGGTCGACTGTGTCGTCGAGGTCGCCACGCTCGACCATGGGCTGCACTCCGGGATTTGGGGTGGCGTGGTGCCCGATGCGCTGACCGTGCTGGTGCGACTGCTGGCCAGCCTGCACGACGATGACGGCAACGTGGCCGTCGCCGGTCTGCACGAAAGTACCGCCGCCGCTGTGGATTACCCGCCCGATCGGGTGCGTGCTGACTCCGGCCTGCTGGACGGGGTGTCCGAGATCGGCACGGGCTCGGCGCCACAGCGGCTGTGGGCCAAACCCGCGATCACCGTGATCGGTATCGACACCACGCCCATCGAGAAGGCGTCGAACACGCTCATCCCGCGGGCCCGCGCCAAGATCAGCATGCGCGTCGCCCCCGGCGGTGACGCCGCGGCACACCTGGACGCGTTGACCACTCATCTGCAGCGGCATGCACCGTGGGGCGCGCAGGTCAGCGTCACCCGCGGCGACATCGGTGAGCCCTACGCGATCGACGCCGACGGCAGCGTCTACGACGCCGCGCGGGCGGCGTTTCGGCAGGCGTGGGGCACCGACGCGATCGACATGGGTATGGGCGGCTCGATCCCGTTCATCGCCGAATTCGCCGACGCGTTCCCGCAGGCGAAGATCCTCGTCACCGGCGTGGAAGACCCCGCGACGCAAGCCCACAGCATCAACGAGAGTCTGCATCTGGGCGTGCTGGAACGCGCAGCAATTGCCGAAGCGCTGCTGCTGGCCAAGCTGGCCTGAGCGGGTCTACACGGGCAGGTCGCGGCGCACCTTGGCGACGCGGCCAGGAACAGATCGCACCCGGATGCGTTGCAGCTCAAGGAAGTGTTGCTATTTGCGGACCGCGAATCAGGGAAGAGGGACATGACAGACAAGTTGCCAGCCAACACCGTCGAGGACAGCTGGGGCACACAGCACTCGCGCATGGTCAACTGGCATGAGCTGGGTCCCAGCCTGACCAAAGCGATGTCAATGTCCGGCATCGATCATCTGCGGGCCATGATGAACGGTGAGCTGCCCGCGCCGCCGTTCGCTGAACTGATGCGGATGAAGGTCATCGTCGTCGAGCCGGGCCGGGTGGTCTTCACCTGCGCACCAGACGAATCGATGCGTAACGCCGCAGGCATCATCCACGGCGGGGTGGCCTGCATGGTGTTGGACACCGTTGCGGGCTGCGCCCTACAGACGACGCTGCCAGCCGGGAAAGCATTCGCCTCCGTCGAGATCAAGGTCAATTACCTCAAAGCGATCCTGCTGAAAAGTGGCCTGCTGACGGCGACGGGAACGGTGGTGAAGTCGGGTTCTCGCGTGGCTTTCGCCGAATGCGTCATGACCGATGAATCCGGAGTGCTGGTGGCGACCGCGTCGAGCACCCTGTTGATCTCCGATATCAAAGCGGCATAAGCATCCGGGTCGCCGCGCAGCTTCGTGGCGTTTGCCCGCTGGCCGCGCGACCGCTCACGTAGGACTTGTCGAAACGTCAAAACAGGCGGACAGTACCCATTAGCGGGGGCAACAAAGGAGCGCCGATGGGTAGGACACAGTTTGCTGTAGGAGCTGCGGTAGTAGTGGGAGCTGCCCTGATAAACATGCCGGCTGCGGTGGCCGCCGTGGGCGATGCCGTCGTATACACAGTGGCTTCGGATGCCCCACTGGCGGTGGTGACGTACTACGACGCAACGGGGGTCATGCAGAGGGTGACAAATCAGCCCGTTCCGTGGTCCTTCTCGTTTACAAATAAGGACGCTAGTGCGACGTCGATGCTGGTCGTGACCGCGAATCCCACCGGCCAGAAGACGACGTGCACGGTCAGCGTCAATGGAACGGTCAAGGACACACAGTCCAAGGCCGGAGCAGGTGAAGACAACATGGTCCAGTGCTCGACGATGGGTAACCCGTAGCATCTAGCCCGCTCGCCGAGGTGTCGCTGCGGGTCAACCCTGGCTGATGGAAGATACGACCATGGCGGCACGACCGAGGCCAGGTTGGCCGGGCGCGGTGTTGGTGGTTGGCGCATTACTGGGTGGCGGAATCGCTGTGGCCGGCCCCGCGCACGCGGGGGCCGATGAGTTCCTCAACGACATCAACAGCGTCGGCATCGGTAATCGCGACGACCCGCACAACTTCGACCTGGTGGGGTTTGGCAACGCCATCTGTTGGCGGCTCTACACCGGCGAGGCACCCGCCCAGATCGCCGATTCGGTGTTCGCCAACTCTCGTACCGGTAAGCAGGCGAACCTCACCCACGATCAATCCGACGCCGCGGTCCGCTTTGCCCATGCCGACCTCTGCCCGGACGCGGAGCCGAAGTCCTAGACGTGCAGGTCGCGCCGACCGCATACTGCTCATATAGGCAGCGCAGCCAATCGTCCGCAGGAGACGCCACCGTGAGCACGGAAGACACCCTGACCGGCAGTGCCGACAAAGCCGGCAAGACCAACCGTTACCACTTTGATCGCCACACCCCGGAGTACCGCGAGCGGTTCGCCGAGGTCACCGAGGAGATGCACGCCAGGTGCCCGGTGGCGTGGACCGATACCTACGACGGCCACTGGGTCGCCGCGGGCAGCCGGGAAGTCTTCGAGCTCGCTCGATGCCCGCACGTGTCCAACGACCGCGACGTCACCGGTGAAGGCTCCGGCTATAAAGGCATCACCATTCCCACGCTGCAGCAGGCCGCCGGCGTCCGTGGCGGCATGCTCGAGATGGATGAGCCCGAGCACAGCGCGTACCGCAGCATCCTCAATCCGTACCTGTCGCCGGCCGCGGTGAAACGCTGGGTGCCCTTTGTCGATGAGATCGTGCGGGCGAGCATCGACGAGAAGATCGAAGTGGGGCGAATCGATTTCGTCGACGATCTCGCGAACATCACTCCCGCCGTGCTGACGCTGGCGATGATGGGCGTTCCGCTGAAGAAGTGGACGCTTTATTGCGAGCCGGCGCACGCCGGCGTGTACACACCCGCCGATTCCCCGGAAGCCCCAAAGGTGGCGGAGCAGACGGTCGCGATGGGAATGGATCTGTTCAACCACCTCCTCGAGATCCGCGAGAACCCACGCCCCGGCCTGGTGGACGCGCTGGCAAGACTCCAGATCGACGGCAAACCAGCGCCCGACCTCGAACTGCTCGGAATGCTCGGCTTGATCATCGGCGGAGGTTTTGACACGACGACGGCGCTGACGGCGCACGCACTCGAATGGCTGGGCGAAAACCCCGAGCGGCGCGAATTGCTGAGGCGGGAATCGGACACGCTGCTCGACTCCGCGACCGAGGAATTCCTGCGTTACTTCACGCCGGCTCCGGGCGACGGTCGCACGATCGCCGCCGATCTCGAATTAGCGGGCACGCAGTTCAAGGAGGGCGAGCGCCTGTGGTTGTCCTGGGCGATGGCCAACCGCGACCCTGCGGTCTTTCCCGATCCGAACCAACTGGACCTGGGCCGTAAGAACAACCGGCACTTCAGCTTTGGGCTCGGCATCCACCGCTGCATCGGCTCCAATGTCGCGCGGGTCGTGTTCAAGTCGATGCTGACGGCGGTGCTCGACCGGATGCCCGACTATCGCTGCGATCCCGACGGGACCGTGCACTATCAGACCATCGGGGTGATCCAGGGCATGCAGCACCTTCCGGCCACCTTCACGCCCGGCAAGCGGCGTGGACCGGGACTCGACGAGACGCTGGAGAAGCTGCAGCGGGTCTGCGACGAACAGGGGATCGCACGGCCGATCACCGAGTACAAGGAGACCGCCGTCATCGCCTAGACGTCTAAATCGCGCCGAAGCTTGGCGACGTGGCCGGTGGCCTTGACGTTGTACTGCGCGACGGCGATCTTGCCTTTTTCGTCGACCACAAAGGTGGAGCGGATCACGCCCGTGACCGTCTTGCCGTACATCTGCTTTTCGCCGTAGGTGCCATAAGCCGTCAGCACCTTGCGGTCGGGATCGGAGAGCAGCGGGAACGTCAGCCCTTCCGCGTCACGGAATTTGGCGAGCTTCTCCGGCTTGTCGGGGGAGATCCCGACGACGTCGAGCCCGGCATCGCTGAGGTCGTGCAGGTTGTCGCGGAAGTCGCAGGCCTGTTTGGTGCACCCCGGCGTCGAGGCCGCCGGGTAGAAGTACACAACGACACGGCGGCCCCTGTAGTCGGCCAGCGAAACCAACTTGCCGTCGGCATCGGGAAGGCTGAAGGCGGGCGCTTTGTCGCCCGGCGCTAGTCGCGGGGTCTCGCTCAACTCGGTCCCTTTCTCTTCACCGGCGCGTGGGGAGGAGCGCCAGCTGATCTAGGGTAGTGCGGGCAGGTGCATCAGCGGACTTGGAGGGCAGACACGTGGTGGACCGGGACCCCGACGCCATCAAGCAGGAGATCGACGCCGCCCGCGACCAGCTCGCGGCCACCGTCGATTCACTTGCCGAGCGCGCCAACCCGCGCCGTCTCGCCGACGACCTCAAGATTCGCGTGATCGGATTCGTGACGAAGCCCGCGGTGGCCGCCACGCTCGCGGGAGTCGGCGCCCTGGTCGTTGTGGTTGTCGTGCGCCGGGTCAGGAACCGCTAACCGCTGTCCAACATCGCGCCCGACTAGCCTTTCAACAGGCTGCGGGTGGCCAATTCGCTGAGCCACTGTTCGGAGCGCTCGGGTGACCAACTGTTGTCCTCGGTCAGCGTGGAAAAGCTGGCGTACCCGAAAAAGAACCACAACAGGTCGGTGGCCTCATCGACCGTCATACCTGGTTTCAGGGCGTCCAGGTCGGCCAGCCTGACGGCCGCCGCACGCAGACCGGCGCGGTAACGATCCGTTCCGAGGCGAAGGTTTTCGGCCGCCGCCTCGTCGAGTGGTGCCGTGGCGAGCACGATTTTCATCACGTCACCCCAGTCACGACGCATCCGGCGGGTCAGCGACGCGACCGTCGACACCACCGCCACGGCGTCCTCCGCGGCATCGATGGCGAGATACGCCTCGCCGACTTCCGGTGCCTCGGTCCACTGGTCGACCAAGGTGTGCAGTAGTCCCTGCTTGCCGCCGGCAACCGCGTACACGGTCGCAACGGCAACCCGGGCCCGCTCGGCGATGTCGTCCACTTTGGTCCCGACATACCCGCGCTGTGCAAACAACTCTCGGGCGGCGGCGATGATCGCTCGCCGCGTCGCCTCGGCGTACTCCGCGCGGCGCGACGGCGCCGGAGGGCTGGGTTTTGCCACGCAGATCACAATATCATTCTGTTGACTATAGTCATCTATTGTAATCAGAATCAGACTCTGATGAACGTAACCACCTTCTATCGAAAGGCCCGACGATGCCCACGGCGCAGACGATCTTGCACATGCCGAACACCCCGCCGTATGCGGAAGCAATCCGGTTATGGAACGGCGCAGTCGATCGTCGGCCCGCCATGGTGGTGCAACCCGAGTCAACGGCCGAGGTTGCCGCGGCCGTGCAGTACGCCCGCGCCAACGGGCTGCCAATCTCGGTGCGCGGTGGCGGCCACGATTGGGCGGGACGGTCCTTGGTGAACAACGGCCTGGTAATCGACCTGTCGCGGATGGCGCGGGTCGACGTTGACCCCACTGCCCGGGTCGCGACCATCGCCGGCGGAGCCACCGCCGCCGTGGCAGTCGCGGCAACCGAAGTCCATGGCTTGATACCGGCCACCGGTACTCACGGCCAGGTCGGCATGGTCGGTTTGACCCTCGGCGGGGGTTATGGCCACCTCAACGGCGTTGCCGGGCTGGCGCTGGACAACATGGTGGCCGCCGAAGTCGTGCTGCCCGACGGCCGCATCGTCACCACCGACGCTGAGCATGAGCCTGACCTGATCTGGGCACTGCGCGGAGGCGGCGGCAACTTCGGCGTCGTCACCGCGATGCAGGTGCGGCTGCATCGGATCGAGTCGGTGTTCGGGGGCGTCATGATGTACTCCTGGCACGAGGCCGAACATGTGCTCCGCGCCTATAACGAACTCGTCCCGACGATGCCCGATGAACTCACCGTGCAGATCGGCGTGGTCAGCGGTCCGGACGGACGGCCCGCGGTCTTTCTGACTCCGGTCTGGTGCGGCGCCGCCGACCCGTCGGCCTGGCTTGAGCGCCTGGGCAGCCTGGGCACCCCGGCGGTGCGGCAGATCGAGGCGATGCCGTACAGCAGGCTGCTCACGCTGTTCGATCCCTACATCGCCTGGGGTCGCCACTACGAACTGCGCACTCGAACGCTGCGAAACTTTGGCCCCGGCACAGTCGACGCGCTCATCCACGCGGGTAATGCCCGTAGCTCTGTGCATTCCGGGATCGCGATCCATCACTGCCACGGAGCGTCCACCCGGGTGCCGCTGCAGGACACCGCGTTCGGCATCCGTGAGCCACATTTCGTCGTCGAGGTTGTCGCGGCCTGGGACCCCGCGGACGAGGCAGAACCCCATCGAGAATGGGCCGACCGGGTCTACGACGACCTTGCGCCACACGCCGTCGAGGGGGGATATCCAAACCTGATCGGCCCCCAGCATGCTGCTCAAGCGCGAAGGTCTTACGGCCCGAACGCAATCCGGCTAGCCAACCTGAAGCGTCGCTATGACCCGGACAACGTGTTCAACGCAACGACTCTGCCCGACGATGGGCGGTGCTAACCCTTCAGCTCGCGGTACGTCGTTTGACGCCGCTGTCGACGTGCACCGGGAGGTCGTCAGCCCACGGCTGAGCGGTGACCATGTCGTCGACGTCGACGTGGCCGCGCTCGAATTCACCCGTCGCCGCATCCACGAGCCGATACTCCTGCCGCTGTTTGTGGATGGGCTGGGCGTCGAGAATCACCACCCGTACGTCGCCGGGCTCGAACCCACACCGTTCCTGGAGCGCCTCGATGAGGCATTCGTTGTGCATGTGCCCGTCGCCGAAGTTCCACCCGAGAACCATGGCGCACAGGACCTCGCCCTCGCACAGGTTGTAGTCGTCCTCGTCGTAGCCCGCCAGCGCGCGGTGCACCAGCGTGAGTAGCGCGCGCCCGTGGGTGTTCATCCCACGGAACGCCAGAGCCAGGTGCAGCGGGATCAGTGTTTCCTCTTTGGTCTTGTACAACCGCTCGAGCTGCAGGTGCTGCATCGGGCCGAGCGCGTGGGAGCCGGTGCGGAACTTCTCGTCCACCGACGGCTTCACGCACCACACCGTGGTGTCCCAGTTTCCGGCGTAATAGCGCATGCCGGGCAGGAACGAAACCTTGCGCGGGTACAGGTTTCCCAGGACCACGACACCGGCAATGACCGCGAAGAGCACGATGGGCCAGGGGCTGGTCAGATCCGACAACCCGATGGGCGCGTGGGCGACGAACAGCCACAGCACACCGAAGATCATGAAGACGTTCCACTCCAGCGGCACGCCCATCGGGAAGGCCAGCAGGATGTTCAGGTGGAACACGACCATCACGAACGCGGCGATCGTCGTCGGCCAACCGCCGTGTGAGAAGAGCAGTGCCAGCGGCACCAGACCTTCGATCGCGGTGGAGAAGTGCGCGATGACGCCCGACAGCGCGCTCGGCCTCAGGTCGTCGGGATAGCGCTTGAACAGCGACCGCTTGAGCACTCCGGACGGGATGAACGGGTTGTTGGCCAGCATCGTCGAAATCACGAACGGGAAGTGCTTGTTCAGCTTTGACGTGGCCGCGCCCAGCCAGATCACCATGAAGACGAGCTTGGCGCCGAGGACGATATCGGTCCCGGCGAACAGGAACACCAGCGCCAGCGGCCCGTACACCTCGGCGCGAGCGGCCAGGAAGATCACCTTGTCGCGCAAGCTGATCGCGGCCAAGACCACGAGAATCGCGACGGTCTGCCACCGCGGTAGCACCCCGATCACCGTGTCCAGAGCCGGAATTGGGCCACTGCCGTCGGACACCAGCGCCATCGCGAGCAACACGAGCAGGGCGCCGTAGACCAATACGTCGAACGGCGTCCGGTCGACGCCTTTGGTCAGCGGTACCCGGTCGGGCCAGGGTGGCAACCGGATGGTGCCGGGCCGCAGCCAGTACAGGATCGACCCCATCGGCGGGAAGTAACGCCCGGCCAATGGCCCGAAACAACAACCGAGTCCGACGACTTCGAACAGCATGGTGAAGAGCACGGCCTTCTGGAACACGATCGGCTCCGACCACCAGGCGCCGACGTCGGTGAAGCCGCCGATGCCGTTGGTAGTCCACGCGAAGAACCAGCCGCCGAGGATGTAGAGCGCGATCTTCACGCCGTACATCACGTGCATCACCAGGGGAGTGCCGAATCCGTTCTCGGCGATGTGGCGCGTCATTGGGACGATTCGCTCGGCGCGGGTGCCTTTGCTCCACTCGGGCAGGTCGACGACCGGGAGGTTGGGCTTGATGAACCCCATTGCAGCTCCTTCGACAACGGGCGCCAGTCCTGGCACTAACCGCTGTCAGAAGAAACTACCCGGAAGCCCAGGTGTCTTGGCAGTGTTTGCTGTGACGGTGGTCGTTGAGCCTTGCGAGCGGTGGCCGGGGATTTGGCGATCGGGTAATGGGTATTGGACTGGTACTAGACAAATGAGGAGTCCACGATGAGCGATGGCAACGACTTCAACGAGCGCAATATCGCCGAGTTCCGCGCCAACCACGGTCGCGTGGGCGGCCCGTTCGAGGGTGCGCCGATCGTGCTGCTGCACACCGTCGGTGCACGCAGCGGGAAGCCGCGGACCAACATAATGATGTACCTGGCGGACGGCGAACGGTATCTCGTCTACGCCTCGAACAACGGTGCCGACGACAACCCTGCTTGGTACTGGAACCTGAAGGCCAACCCCGATGCCCGCATCGAAGTCGGCGACGACATCGTCGACGTGCACGCCACCGAGCTGCAGGGCGCCGAACGGAACGACAAGTACGCGCTGCAGGTCGAGCGGTATCCGGGATTCGCTGAGTATGAGCGTAAGACGTCGCGCACCATCCCAGTTGTCGCGTTGACGCCTACCGGTGAGGCGAAGCCGCGCGAATGAAACACGGTGCGCGGTGATGTGAATTCCGCCGTACCTTCTCGCAGCCATCGTGCCCGCTGGCATCTATGGAACGAAGGTCCGCGGAAGTCCTTGGCCCCCTTGATGTCCGGAAGCACCGAGTTACTGGACTGGCCGACCGCGCAGATCGGGGCACGCGCGGTCAGCGTTCGCTGCCGTGTGTCTACCCACTGGAACTAGGCTGTGCGAATGAGCCTGTTGGAGATTGCGCGCTACTGGTCGCACCATGGCTAGGCCGGCCGGACGGCGCCCGCGCATGACTAGCAGAGCCGATGATGTGCTGCGCGTTGCGCAATGGACGACAGGAAATGTCGCCGCCGAAACAGTAAAAGCGGTGTTGGCGCGTCCCGACCTCGCACTGGTTGGCGCATACGCATACTCGCCAAACAAGGTTGGCGTCGACGTTGGAAGGCTGTGCAACCTCGGCAGAGACCTCGGCGTTCACGCCACCAATGACGTCGACGCACTCTTGGGCCTCGAGCCGGACTGCATCGTCTACACGCCGCTGTGTTTCGACGTTGTCGAGGTGCAACGGATACTGCGGGCCGGGGTCAACATCGTTACCAGCGCGGAGTTCCTGACGGGCATCAACCTGGCTGGCAGCGATCGGGCCGCTATCGAGGCCGCAGGCCGCGACGGCGATGCCACGATATTCGGCAGCGGCATGAACCCGGGATTCGCCCAGATGGTTGCCGCCATCTCCAGCGGCATATCGACCAATGTCCGCAAGGCGTCGATGACGGAATCCGTGGACGTGTCGCAGTTCATCGGTGACGCGAACTTCCAAGCCGTCGGTTGGGGCCGGCCTCGGGGCGACCCAGGCCACGCCGACGATGTTCGCCGGGGCACCGTCGTGTTCGCCGAAGCCGTCGACGTCTTCGCCCGCATGATGCGAATCGACCTCGATGAGATCCGCTGCGACGTCGAATTCGCATACGCCACCGACGACGTCGTGACCGACGGGGTATCGATACCGGCCGGACACGTGGGTGGGATGAACGTGAAGTGGTACGGGACCGTCAACGGGGGCGAGGTCCTTTGCGTCAATCAGCGTTGGGTTGCTACCCACTCGCTGGACCCGGCCTGGACCGTCGAACACGGCTACCGCATTGAGGTCATCGGAGATCCCAGTGTGTACGTGAAGATCGACATGATGCCAACCGCAGAAGATCTGGCTGACCTGACTCCTGAACGGATGCGCGGCATCGGACTACGCATTACCGCCGCTCCGCTCGTCAACGCGATACCAGCGGTCTGTGCGGCGAGGTCAGGAATCGCCACCTACGCTGAGCTGCCCGCCACTCCGCCCGTCTACTCGCGCAGTAGCAGCAGCACTACTAATACGGGGGTGGTGGTGCTAACAGGGTGCCCGCCCGGCTGAGCCGCTGGGCTTACCACTTTGTGCGCCGTCAGGGTTTCGAACCCCGGACCCGCTGATTAAGAGTCAGCTGCTCTACCAACTGAGCTAACGGCGCCTTGGTCGGCCGAGACCGCGTTGCGACTTTAACAGGCATCCTGTCGCCGAACGAAATCCGTAGACCATCCCAGTGTAGAGGCTGAGTCGCGGGCGAGCCTTTTGCCTTGCGTACCGCCGTGCTCCTGGCTTAAGGTCACGGGCTGGTTAAACGAGCCATTGTTGCCATGGGGACGGCCCGGAACCCATTAGAATGCTTGCAACCATTCAAGGTCAGCGGTGACCTACATAAGCAGAATAATTTGGAAGGTCACTTGATGACGCCTTTGCGCAGACGTCGATCGTGGCTCGTTGTAGCCATGGTGATGTTTGCTGTGTTCGGTGTCGCCTGCAGCAGTAGCCACAGCGCCGCGCCGGCGAAGGTCATCTTCGACAAGGGCACACCGTTTGCCGACCTGCTGGTCCCCAAGCTCACTTCCTCGGTGTCGGACGGTGCTGTCGGTGTCACTGTCGATTCGCCGGTGACGGTCAACGTTGCCGATGGCGTGCTGGCGTCGGTCACGATGGTCAACGACAACGGCAGGCCGATCAACGGCCAGCTCAGCCCCGATGGGTTGCGCTGGTCGACCACCGACCAGCTGGGCTATAACCGGCATTACACGCTCAACGTGAAGGCGCTCGGGCTCGGTGGCGCTGCGAGCCGCCAGATGAGCTTCTCGACCAGTTCGCCTGCTCACCTGACGATGCCCTATGTCGCTCCAGGCGATGGCGAGGCGGTGGGAATCGGCGAGCCGGTCGCGATCCGGTTCGACGAGAACATCGCGGACCGCGCCGCGGCCCAGAAGGCCATCGTCATCACCACCAATCCACCTGTCGAGGGTGCGTTCTACTGGTTGAACAACCGCGAAGTACGTTGGCGCCCTGAGCATTTCTGGAAGTCGGGAACGGCCGTTGACGTGGCAGTCAACACCTACGGCGTCGACCTGGGCGACGGGATGTTCGGCGAAGACAACGTCAAGACGCACTTCACGATTGGCGATGAGGTCATCTCGACCGCCGACGACACCACCAAGATGGTGACCGTCCGGGTCAACGGTGAAGTCGTGAAGACCATGGCGACGTCGATGGGCAAGGACAGCACCCCGACGGCCAACGGTTTCTACATCATCGGTGGCCGGTACCGGCACATCATCATGGACTCGTCGACCTATGGGGTTCCGGTCAACTCGCCCAACGGATATCGCACCGAAGTCGACTGGGCCACGCAGATGTCCTACAGCGGCGTATTCGTGCACTCCGCGCCGTGGTCGGTCGGCGCGCAAGGCCATACCAACACCAGCCACGGCTGCCTGAACGTGAGCCCGAGCAATGCCGAGTGGTTCTACGACCACAGCAAGAGCGGGGACATCGTCGAGGTCGTCAACACGGTCGGGTCCACCCTTCCGGGCACCGAGGGTCTGGGTGACTGGAACATCCCCTGGCCGCAGTGGAAAGCGGGCAACGCCAACACCTGACGCCAGCGTCGATGCTGACATCGCAAGGTCGTTGCGCCGCAACGCAATAGGTGGCAATTGGGCGTCGGGTCAACGATCGACGCGTGCCGATTCCTGTGGCCCCTCGAATCGGCAATGGCGCTACCAAAACAAAAGGTCAGAGGGGCTAGACACCCCTCTGACCTGTGGGGTGAGTGACGGGACTCGAACCCGCGACATTCAGGATCACAACCTGACGCTCTACCAACTGAACTACACCCACCATGGCCGCGAGCCGAACACGCGGCGACTGTCGATACTAGCGGTTCGGTGGCTCGGCGGCCGAATCGATTGTTGCCGGTGGGCCCTCTTCGCCCTCTAGCTCGGTGACCACCGCCGCGATTTCGCTGGTAGAAGGCCCTGGCAAGGGCACGAACACGGTCCGCCGATAGAACTGCAGCTCGCGGATGGATTCGCGGATGTCGGCCAGCGCCCGGTGGGTGACCCCTTTGGTCGGCTGCCCGTAGTAGATGCGCGGGTACCAGCGACGGCAGAGTTCTTTGATCGAGCTCACATCGATCATCCGGTAGTGCAGAAACGAGTCCAAAGCGAGCATGTCGCGCGCAATGAACGAACGATCGGTGGCGATCGAATTGCCCGCCAGCGGCGCTGCCTTGGGTTGCTTCACGTGCTTGCCGATGTAATCCAGCACCATCGCCTCGGCGGCGGCCAGGTCGACGGTGGATGCCCGCACCTCGTCGATCAGCCCCGAGCGAGTGTGCATTTCGGTAACCACGTCGATCATCGACGACAGGGCGGCATCGTCGGCGTGGATCACCACGTCGACACCATCGCCGAGAATGTTCAGATCGGCATCGGTGACCAGGGCGGCGATCTCGATCAACTTGTCCGAACCCAGATCCAACCCGGTCATCTCGCAGTCGATCCACACCAATTCGTCATGCACAGCGCTCAGCGTAAGCCCACATGAGCCCTGTGGATGCCGCCCCCTGGCAAGTAGTGTTGAGCGTTGCTGAAGTGTGCAACTTCGGCGGGAGAGGGGCGGCGCAGGATGACCACCGAGGCTGCGGCCGACGGGGCCGCGCAACGGATCGCGAGCGGCTACGCCGTCGACGGCCAGGCGCTGGAATTGGGCACCGTCGTCATCGACGGCGAAGTCGACCCGAGCGCGCAGATTCGCATCCCGCTGGCGACCGTCAACAGGCATGGTCTGGTGGCCGGAGCGACCGGCACCGGCAAGACCAAGACGCTGCAGCTGATCGCCGAGCAGCTCAGCGCCGCAGGTGTCTCGGTGTTGATGGCCGACGTCAAGGGTGACCTGTCGGGCCTGTCGCAGCCGGGGGAGGCCAACGACAAGACCACGGCGCGCGCCAAAGACACCGGCGACAATTGGGCGGCGACCGGATTCCCGGTGGAGTTCTTGTCGCTGGGCACCGACGGGGTCGGGGTACCGATACGGGCGACCGTGGCCAGTTTCGGCCCGGTTCTGTTATCAAAAGTGTTGGGACTCAATGCTACTCAAGAGTCCACGCTCGGCCTGATCTTCCATTGGGCAAATGAGGGCAACCGTCCGCTGGTCACGCTGGACCAGCTGCGTGCCGCCATCAGCCACCTGGCCAGCGACGAGGGCAAGGACGACCTGAAATCCCTTGGCGGGGTGTCGTCGACGACGGCGGGCGTGATCTTGCGGGCCCTGTTGAATCTCGAATCCGAGGGCGGTGACACGTTCTTCGGTGAGCCGAAGCTCGACCCGCACGATCTGCTGCGCGTCGATGGCCAGGGCCACGGCATCATTTCACTGCTCGAGTTCAGCGGGCAGTCGCTGCGTCCGGTCATCTTCTCCACCTTCCTGATGTGGGTGTTGGCGGATCTGTTCACCGTCCTGCCCGAGGTCGGCGACGTGAACAAACCGAAGCTGGTGTTCTTCTTCGACGAGGCTCACCTGCTATTCACCGACGCGTCGAAAGCGTTCCTCGAACAGGTTGAGCAGACTGTCAAGCTGATCCGCTCCAAGGGCGTCGGGGTGTTCTTCTGCACCCAGCTGCCGACGGATCTGCCCAACGATGTGCTCTCCCAGTTGGGCGCCCGAGTCCAGCACGCCTTGCGGGCGTTCACCCCCGATGATCAAAAGGCGCTGTCCAAGACGGTGCGCACCTACCCCAAAACCGATGTCTACGACCTGGAGTCGGCGTTGACGTCGCTGGGAATCGGTGAGGCCGTCGTCACCGTGCTGTCCGAGAAGGGCGCGCCGACGCCGGTTGCGTGGACGCGGATGCGAGTGCCGCGGTCGCTGATGGGTGCCATCGGCATCGAAGCGGTTACCGCCGCGGCCAAATCCAGCCCGCTGCAGGCGAAGTACGGCCAGACGATCCAGCAGCCCGCGGGACCTCTAGCACGGCCGGCCTCCTCGACATCACCAGCTCAGCGGCCCGGCGAGACCGACTATCCGCCGGTGCCACGGGACGAGCAACCACCGCCCATGCCCGCGCCGGCCGAGCCCAAGGGCCCCGCCATCTGGGAGGAAGTGCTGAAGAATCCGACGGTGAAAAGCGGTATCAACACCGCGATACGCGAAGCGGTACGCAACATCTTCGGTACCGGCCGCGGCCGTAAGTGACACTCGCGAACCTAACCTCACTGCGAAATGTGGGGTGGATTTTCGCAGCCAGGTTAGGCTCGCGACCAATGGCCGCCTTAGACAGGCGTTATCCGCCGAGCTTCTTGTAGAAGCTGCCCACGATGGGCGCGACGATCGCTCGTGGAGCGTAGCCGCTGGCCACCGACATCGCCTTCGAGGTCAAACCCGGGACGATGCGCATCTTGTTGCGCTCCAACGCATCCAGCGAGACTTGCGCGGTGTGCTCTGTCGAGATCCACAGGAAGTCCGGCACCAGCCGTTCGACCAGTGACCTTTCCGCGTCATCGGGTAGGTCGGTGCGCACCGGTCCCGGCGCCAGCAGCGTGACGTGCACGCCCGAGCCGCGCAGCTCACCGCGCAACGACTCGCTGAAGGTGTTGACGAAGGCTTTGCTGGCCGCATAGGTGGCGTTGTAGGGAATTGGCGAATTGCCCGCCGCCGACCCGGAAATCAATATGCCGCCGGCCTTGCGCGCGAGCATGCCCGGCAGCACCGCCAACGTAAGGTCGTGCACCGCCAGCGCATTCAGCTGAACCTGCGCCTTTTCGCCTTCCGGGTCCAGCGCCGAGATCGGACCGAACGTTCCAGTACCCGCGTTGGCGCACAGGATCGAGATGGGGCGGGCGGCCAACTCGTCGCACAGTTTCGCCCGTTCGGATGGGTCGGCCAGATCGGCCGGTCGTACCTCGACGGTGACGCCGTACTTGTCGGCTAGCCGCGCGGCAACGTCCTTGAGCACGTCTTCGCGTCGTGCGGTGACGATCAGGTTGTGCCCGCGCGCGGCCAGTTCAGTGGCCAGCGCTTCGCCGATGTTTTGCGAAGCCCCGGTGACAACGGCGCGTGCCTCGGGGCTGGGAGCGGGTACCGGCATGCGCCAATCGTAGACAGCCGCCGAACCCTTCCGGCGGCGGCCGCAGCCGCGCGCGGCGGGCCGTCGGCCAAACAAATAGAGTGCCGGGCATGGGTCAGCCGGAACCGGGGGCGGACGGGATTGCGCGATCCCGGGTGGTGGCATGGGCGCTGTGGGACTGCGGGTCAACGGGTCTGAACGCGATCGTGGCGACATTCGTGTTCTCCGTTTACCTGACCAGCAGCGTGGGAGTGGGCATAGCCGGCAGCACCACGCCGGAGAGTTGGTTGGGCCGTGCCGGGGCGCTCGCCGGGTTGACGGTCGCGCTGCTGGCGCCGCTGGTCGGGGTGTGGGTGGGGTCGCCGCGTCGCCGACGGCTGGCCCTGAGCGTGTTGACCGGGCTGGCGGTGGCGCTGACCTGCGCGATGTTCCTGATCCACGATCGCCCCGCGTACTTGTGGGCCGGATTGGCGTTGCTGGGCGCGACGGCGGCGTGTGGTGACCTGGCCAGCGTCCCGTACAACGCCATGCTGCGTCAGCTCTCGACGCCGCAGACGGCGGGCCGGATTTCCGGTCTGGGCTGGGCGGCGGGTTACCTCGGCAGCGTCGTGCTGTTGTTGCTGATCTACACGGGCTTCATCTCCGGCTCCGGCTCCGGGCCTGGTGCGGTGCGAGGGCTGCTGCGAGTGCCCGTGGCCGACGGGCTCTACGTCCGGGAGGCCATGCTGGCCGCCGCGGTGTGGCTGGCGGTGTTGGCGCTGCCGTTGCTCTTCGTCGCGCACCGGCTGCCCGACACCGGTGAGGTGTACCAGCCGACGACCATGCTGGGCGGCTATCGCAAGCTGTGGAACGAAATCTCCGCGGAGTGGCGGCGTGACCGCAACCTGGTCTACTTCCTCGGCGCCAGTGCGCTCTTCCGCGACGGGCTTTCCGCGTTATTCGCCTTCGGCGCCGTGTTGGGCGTCAACGTGTACGGCATCTCGCAGGCCAACGTGCTGATATTCGGTGTGGCGGCCAGCGTGGTCGCCGCCGTGGGCGCGGTGGTGGGCGGTTTCGTCGATCACCGGATCGGGTCCAAACCGGTCATCGTCGGGTCGCTGGTGGTGATCGTCGCCATGGCGCTCACCATGATGGTGCTCTCGGGTCCGGTGGCCTTCTGGGCGTGCGGGCTGTCGCTGTGCCTGTTCATCGGGCCGTCACAGTCCTCGGCGCGCGCGCTGTTGCTGCAGATGGCCGATAACGGCAGGGAGGGGGTCGCGTTCGGCCTCTACACGATGACGGGTCGGGCCGTCGCGTTCGTGGCGCCCTGGCTGTTCTCCGTGTTCGTCGACGTCTTCGGCGCCGTTCGCGCCGGGCTGGGCGGGATATCGCTGGTACTGATCGCCGGGCTGCTCGCGATGCTGGTGGTCCGTGTCCCGCCGCGGCAGGCCGCGGCCGTCGAACAGTCTTAGCGTCTGGCGGCGTCGCAGACGGTGATGCCGGCTCCGGCGCGTTGGCGCATCTGAACCCCATCCACAGTGACCGTGCAGGTGACGTTGTGGCCGATGTTGATGATGGTGACGCTGGCCGGATGAGCGGCCGACTGGGACAGGCTGACCTGTTTGCTCCAGGGCAGCGAAACATTGAATTCGGTCTGGATGACGTCGCCGGTATCCCAGTAGGTGATGCTGATCGCGCGACCCTCGCCGGTGACGTTATAGAGGACGCTTTGCATCGCGCCCGGGGTGCCCGACGGGCCGGTCGAGCCGCTAGGCGGCGGCGCCGGCACAAGGGTCCGTGACGGCGGCGACGTCCGCGTCGAGGGGGAAGGCGTCGGGCTTTGCGCACTCGATCCCGGCATGGCGGGCAACGGCGGCACGGCAGTTTGCGTCTTGTTCGTGCCGTTGGTGAGGACCAACGCGATCAACAGCGCGACAACCAACAGCACCGCCGCGCCCGCGCCGATCAACAACCAGCGGGGCGATCTCGGACCGTGCGGCGGCGGGGGAGCCATGCCCTCGGGAGGCAGGCCGCCCGGCGGCGGCTGGTCTTGCCCCCAGTACGCCGGCAGCCGTCTGGTGGGGTTGGTCTCGTTCAGGCCCGGCGTCCATTGGGGCGCATACCCGCCGTAGGTAGGTGCGTAGGGCGCTTGGTCGGCGTAGGCCGGATCAGCGAGCGGCGCATTCCGCGGGCCAATCGGCCCGGTCGGATCGGACCCCGCTTGAGGGGGACCAAATCGCCCGGGTCGACGT
The DNA here is from genome assembly GCF_052566995.1 of Mycobacterium sp. Dal123C01. Taxonomy (NCBI): domain Bacteria; kingdom Bacillati; phylum Actinomycetota; class Actinomycetes; order Mycobacteriales; family Mycobacteriaceae; genus Mycobacterium; species Mycobacterium sp. Dal123C01. The sequence continues at coordinate 2,996,429 of NZ_CP199580.1, forward strand.
GGATCGTTCATGTCCACCTCACAGATTGCAGGGTACCTGTGCCGAGCGCCTGGGCGTGGATTCGCCCGATGAGGCCCGGTTCAGCGGACCTGGCCTCCGCCTTCCAGCGCGGCGACGGTCATGGACCGCATGACGGCGCGCGACCGCGTCCCACGGGCGGGCTTGTCCGCCGCCTTCAAGCTGTGCGACGTCGAGTTCAGCAACCCGAACACCGCGTGCGCCGCCAACCGGGCGTCGGCTTCGGCCAGGGCGGGGTCCAGCTTGCGCAGCACGGCAACCCAGACCTCTACATATTCGCGTTGCGCTTTGCGTACCTGTCTCTCGGCGGCCACGGGCAGGTGTGTCAGGTCGCGGTCTTGGATGCGGATCAGGTCCGGCTCGCCGAACGCAAAGTCGAGGTGAAAATCGATCAGGCCGTCGAGTGCACCAGCGGCATCGGTGCTGCGGGCGGTCACATCGCGGGCCCCGGCCAGCAGTCGGGCGCTGATCCCGACCAGCAGCTCGACCAGCATCGACTCCTTGTTGGGGAAGTGCCGGTAGATGGCTGGGCCGCTGACCCCGGTGGCGGCACCGATGTCTTCGAGCCGCACCGCGAGAAAGCCACGCTCGGCGAATAGCCGTTCGGCGGCCGCCAGAAGTTGCAATCGCCGGTCGGATTTCAACTGGCTCCGGCGATTTGGCGCTTCGGATTGACCGGGCGGGGTGTCCGGGGTGGACGCTGTCATGACGGCCCTCCGCCTACGTCCGCAAGTTTCGGTTAATCGTCACTAACGTAGCACGAGTTATTGGTCATTAACTCAGCCCTCGCAGAAATCCGGACACCTCGGCGACGTCGACGACCGGCAGACTCGGGTCGACCAGGCCCAGCTGGCGCAGCACTGCGGCCTGGTCCCAGTAGAGCCGTTCGCTTTCCATCAGCTCGCCACGGAACTTCACGATGACGACGGCAGGTATTTCCACTGTTTCGCCGGTCGGTGCCAGTCCTGGCAAGAGGAACGGCACGTCCCGGTCATGGGTCATCCGCATGATCAACTCGTCGACGATTAAACCGTCGCCAACCGACCGGGCGATCGGCTCGTTGCTGGTGTCGGCTGGAATAGCGGGAATGAATACGTCGGCGTAGTAGCGCCGCAGGTTCTCCTTCCCGGCGCCGCCGCTCATCGTCGGCAAGTGCATGACGGTCGCGTCGTCAACCATGGTGGAGACCGCAAGGTCGGCGTCCTTCAGCGCGAATTCATAGGCCATGTGCCGTTCCCACAACTCGACCATCTGATCGCGATTCATTGTCTTCCTTCCCGGGCGTTGCTAGACACCCAGCTGGTGGTAGATCTGGGAGCGCACCGCGCGGGCCTCGGGCAGCCATGAGGTCATCGCCCAGTCGTGTATTTCGCCGCGGCGCAGGTCGAAGGTGAAGTGGGCGCCCGGTATGGCGAGCGATTTCTCTTGCAGCACAACGGCATCGGGGCCAAGTACCTCTAAGGATCCGGCGTAGACCGCGGTGGCAGGAAGCCCGCTCAGCGACCCGTACAGCGGGCTGAGGAGGGGATCGGCCAGGTCGAGGCCCGCCGCCCAGAGTGCGAAATTCGTCTTGAGCACATCCACGCGAAGGACCGGGTCGTTGATGAACGCGATGTCCGGGTTGCTCAGGGTGGCGTCGAGTAACGGAGACAGCAGAACCATCCGTGCGGGGACGGTTTCATTGCGCCGCACCAATTCCTGCACGGCGGACAGCGCGATGCCGCCGCCGGCGGAGTCGCCATAGATACTCACGTTGTCGGGCCCGTGTTCACCGACCATCCGGGTGATCAGCTGTGCCATCTTCGGTACGACCGTGCCCGCGGTGCCGTGCGGCGCGAGCGGGTAGAGGGGCACGACGACGGTCGCCGCGGTGTGGCGAGCGATGGTCGCGTAGTCGCGCCAGTGCAAGACGGTGGCCTCGCAGACAAAGGCGCCACCGTGGATGGCCAGCACGTGTTTGCCCGATGGCGACTTGGGGCGCAGCGTGCATAGATCCCAGCCATCGAACTCGCGGTCTTCCACGGTCACACCCCGGGTGGTCCGCCGCGGGGGGCGGCGGCTAGCCATCAAGGTGTTCACGACGGTGGCCAGATCAACACCGATCAGGCCGACGGTCGAGCGTAGGAGCCCGAGTGTCGGCGCACTGATCCGAGCCGGCAATGAAGGTCGTCCGGCAAAGCCGGACCGGGCGCGGTGAGTACGGGGTGGCGTGTCGGGCATGACTTCCCCTGGGGTAAGGGTGCTCTCTCGATGGTGATGACCGACGGAAATGTAAGAGATTTGGGCGCTGCAGGGAAGCAAACGTCCGTTGTCGTTGCGGGCGGGATTGTTCGGCCAGCGGTCAACAACCGCCCGCGCCTTGCCCAGGGCATAACCAGTGGGGCACAACCTGACGAGGAACCAGCAACCCCGGGGGCTCTCCTTGGATTATCTCCGCGGGGAGACCAGAGTTAGGTGCGAAGTAATAGGTGTGGCAGACACTCATGTCCCAGCTGGGCATCCGCCGCATTGCGCCCATAGTTGGACACCATTCCTGGCTGCAGATCCCGGAGTTATAGCAGCCCGGGGGCCCCTCAGGCGGGGCGCAATTCGCCGGTTGGCCGGGGTAGATGGAACATGGAGCGGCCTGAGCGGTACCTGCGGCCAGCTCGACTCCGGCCGGACCCAAACCCCCCAATAGCAGCGCCGCGGCAACGATCCATGTCCGGGTGTGAGTGGTGTTCATGGTGGCCCTTTTCGTTGCTGTCGGGCCGCTGCGTTATCGCCGACCATGTGCGAAATTCTTGCATTCGCTCCGGCTACCGATCCCAACAAACAACAGCCGCACGGCGCCGTCGGGCAACGCGTTCAAACTGACCCACCACCGGCGGTGCCCGTCCCTGGACGCGGCAGCACGCGCGATGGTATTCTCAGCGCCGAGTTAATGATCATTAACTGAATGTCGCTTGACGGCGAGGAGGCTTCCGTGACGGCCGCACCGTCGTTCGCCGATGAGCACCGTCGCCTGGTCGGTGAGTTGAACGCCAAGCTCGCGGCCGCGGCGCTGGGCGGCAACGAGCGCGCACGGGAGCGTCACGTCAGCCGCGGCAAGTTGTTGCCCCGTGAACGGGTAGATCGTTTACTCGATCCGGGCAGCCCGTTTTTAGAGTTGACCCCGCTGGCCGCGAATGGGATGTACGACGACGAATCTCCGGGGGCCGGGATCATCACCGGGATCGGCCGGGTGTCGGAACGCGAGTGTGTGATTGTTGCGAACGACGCGACCGTCAAGGGCGGTACGTATTACCCGATAACGGTCAAGAAGCACCTGCGCGCACAAGAAGTCGCGCTACAGAATCGACTGCCCTGCATTTACCTGGTCGACTCGGGCGGCGCCTTTTTGCCCCGCCAGGACGAGGTATTTCCCGACCGCGAGCATTTCGGACGAATCTTCTACAACCAGGCGACCATGAGCGCCAAGGAGATTCCGCAGGTGGCCGCGGTACTCGGCTCGTGCACGGCGGGCGGCGCCTACGTGCCGGCGATGAGCGACGAAGCCGTCATCGTCCGCGAGCAGGGCACGATCTTCCTGGGCGGGCCGCCACTGGTCAAAGCCGCTACCGGAGAGATCGTTTCGGCTGAGGACCTCGGCGGCGGCGACCTGCACTCGCGGGTCTCCGGGGTCACCGACCATCTCGCCGACGACGACGAGCATGCACTGCGGATCGTGCGTTCGATCGCGGCCACATTTGGTCCCCGCGAGGCCAGCCCGTGGGAAGTGCGACCCGCGGTCGAACCCAAGCATTCGCAGACCGGGCTCTACGATGTCGTTCCGCCAGATCCGCGCGTGCCCTACGACGTGCACGAGGTCATCGTGCGGCTGGTCGACGGCAGCGAATTCAGCGAATTCAAGGCCAAATACGGCAAGACGCTGGTGACCGGATTCGCGCGCATCCATGGCCACCCCGTCGGGATCATCGCCAACAATGGCGTGCTGTTCAGCGAATCCGCACTCAAGGGAGCGCATTTCATCGAGCTCTGCGACAAGCGCAAGATCCCGTTGTTGTTCCTGCAGAACATCGCGGGCTTCATGGTCGGCCGCGACTACGAGGCGGGCGGCATCGCCAAGCACGGCGCCAAGATGGTCACCGCCGTGGCCTGCGCCCGGGTGCCCAAGCTGACCGTGGTAATCGGCGGATCCTATGGCGCGGGCAACTATTCGATGTGCGGTCGCGCCTACTCGCCACGCTTTTTGTGGATGTGGCCCAATGCCCGGATCTCGGTGATGGGCGGCGAGCAGGCCGCCTCCGTGTTGGCCACGGTGCGCGGCGAGCAGCTCAGCGCGGCGGACAAACCCTGGTCGACCGACGAGGAAGAGGCGTTCAAGGCGCCGATTCGCGCCCAATACGAGGACCAGGGCAACCCGTACTATTCGACGGCCCGGCTCTGGGACGATGGCATCATCGACCCGGTCGACACGAGAACATATGTCGGACTCGCCCTTTCGGTGTGCGCCCAGGCACCCCTGGAACCGGTCTCCTATGGCGTCTTCCGGATGTGAGTGCAGTGTTTGAGACGGTATTAGTGGCCAACCGCGGCGAGATCGCCGTGCGGGTGATCCGGACCCTGCGTCGGTTGGGAATCCGGTCCGTCGCCGTTTACAGCGATCCCGACGTCGACGCGCGACACGTGCAGGAAGCCGACGCGGCGGTCCGGCTGGGACCCGCACCCGCACGCGAGAGCTACCTCGATATCGACAAGGTGCTCGCCGCCGCGGCACGCACCGTAGCCCAGGCGATCCACCCGGGCTACGGGTTTCTTTCGGAGAACGCCCATTTCGCCGCGGCATGCGAACGCGCCGGGGTGGTGTTCCTGGGTCCGCCCACCCGCGCGATCGAGGTGATGGGCGACAAGATCACCGCCAAGAACGCGGTCGCCGCCTTCGATGTGCCGGTGGTACCCGGTGTGGCGAAATCGGGACTGACCGATGACGAGCTCGTCGGCGCGGCCGCAGAGATCGGCTATCCGGTGTTGATCAAGCCATCGGCCGGCGGCGGTGGTAAGGGCATGCGGCTCGTAGAAGACCCGGCCCGGCTGTCCGAAGCGTTGGTCAGCGCGCGCCGGGAGGCCGCCTCCGCATTCGGCGACGACACGCTGTTCCTGGAGCGATTCGTGTTGCGGCCCAGACACATCGAGGTGCAAGTGCTTGCCGACGCCCACGGCAATGTCGTGCATCTCGGCGAGCGTGAGTGCAGCCTGCAGCGGCGGCACCAGAAGGTCATCGAGGAGGCACCCTCACCGCTGTTGGATCCGCAGACCCGTGCGCGGATCGGGACCGCGGCCTGCAACACCGCCCGCAGCGTCGACTACGTCGGCGCCGGCACGGTGGAGTTCATCGTCTCTGCCGAGCGGCCCGACGAGTTTTTCTTCATGGAGATGAACACCCGCCTGCAGGTGGAACACCCGGTCACCGAAGCGATCACCGGGCTTGACCTCGTCGAGTGGCAGCTACGGGTGGGCGCCGGCGAGAAGCTCGCCTTCGCCCAAGACGACGTCGAGCTGCGCGGTCACGCGATCGAGGCCCGGGTCTATGCGGAGGATCCGGGGCGCGGCTTTTTGCCCACCGGCGGCCGGGTGCTCGACGTCTTCGAACCCTCGGGTGCCAATGTGCGAGTGGACTCGTCGCTGCTTGCGGGCACGGTGGTGGGTAGCGATTACGACCCGATGTTGAGCAAGGTGATCGCCCACGCGGCCGATCGTGACGAGGCGCTGGCGGTACTCGACCGGGCGCTGGCGCAGACGACGATTCTCGGTGTGCAGACCAACATCGAGTTCCTGCGCTTTTTGCTCGCCGACGAGCGGGTGCGGGCCGGCGACCTGGACACCGCATTGCTCGAGGAGCGGCTGCCCGATTTCGCGCCGCTGCCGGCGCCCGACGATGTGCTCGCGGCGGGCGGTCTGTACCGCCAGTGGGCGTTGGCCCGCCGGGCGCGGGGCAACGTGTGGGCCGAGCCGACCGGGTGGCGTGTCGGCGCTGAGGCAGCGCCGGTGCGCACCGCGATGCGAACCCCGCTGCGCACCGAGACGGTGTCGGTGTGGGGCCTGCCGGCCGCCGCCGAGGTACAGGTTGGTGACGGCCAGACCCTCACGGCGAGTGTGGAAGTCGAGCGACGACAAATGATCGCGACGCTGGACGGTTCGCGCCGCGAGTACCGGTGGGCGGAGGCCGACCGCCATCTGTGGATCGCGGACGACCGGGGAACCTGGCATCTGCGCGAGGCCGAGGAGACCAAGATTCACCGCGCGGCCGACACAAGGCAGGCCGAGGTCCTCAGTCCCATGCCCGGCAATGTGATCGCCGTGCAGGTCGACTCCGGTGCCGAAGTGTCGGAGGGCGACGTGGTCGTGGTCGTCGAGGCGATGAAGATGGAACACTCTTTGGCCGCACCGGTTTCCGGACGCGTGGAGCTGCTGGTGTCGGTCGGCGATCAGGTGACGGTTGACCAGGTGCTGGCCCGCCTGGTCCCAGAGTCCGAAGAGAGCAAGGATTAGAGGATCATGACGACAACGATTACCGCGGGAACGTTACCCAAGGAATACGAAGATCTTCGCGCCACCGTCGCCGAGTTTGCGCGCACGGTGGTTGCACCGGTGTCGGCCAAACACGATGAGGAGCACAGCTTCCCATACGAGGTCGTCGCCAAGATGGGTGAGATGGGGCTGTTCGGCCTGCCGTTCCCCGAGGAATACGGCGGCATGGGCGGCGACTACTTCGCGCTGGCGCTGGTCCTCGAGGAACTCGGCAAGGTCGACCAGTCGGTGGCGATCACGCTGGAGGCCGGGGTGGGCCTGGGCGCGATGCCCATCTACCGGTTCGGTACCGACGAGCAGAAGCAAAAGTGGCTGCCGGATCTCGTGGCCGGCCGCGCGCTGGCCGGCTTTGGGCTGACGGAGCCGGGCGCGGGTTCGGACGCCGGTGGTACCCGCACGACGGCCAAACTGGACAACGGCGAGTGGGTGATCAACGGATCCAAGCAGTTCATCACCAACTCGGGCACCGACATCACCTCACTGGTCACCGTCACCGCGGTGACCGGGACGATCAGCGATGCCAAGAAGGAGATCTCGACGATCGTCGTGCCCAACGGCACACCGGGATTCACCGTCGAACCGGTCTACAACAAGGTCGGCTGGAACGCATCCGACACCCACCCGTTGTCCTTCGCCGACGCCCGGGTCCCGGAGGAGAACCTGCTCGGTGAGCGTGGACGTGGTTACGCGAACTTCCTGTCGATCCTGGACGAAGGCCGCATCGCGATCGCCGCACTGTCGACCGGTGCGGCGCAGGGCTGCGTCGACGAGAGCGTCAAGTACTCCAAAGAGCGCCAGTCGTTCGGCCAGCCGATCGGCTCCTATCAAGCGATCAGCTTCAAAATCGCCCGGATGGAGGCGCGTGCGCATGTCGCGCGCACGGCCTATTACGATGCGGCCGCAAAGATGTTGGCGGGCAAGCCATTCAAGAAGGAGGCAGCGATCGCGAAGATGATCGCGTCGGAAGCGGCGATGGACAACGCCCGCGACGCTACCCAGATTCACGGCGGATACGGCTTCATGAACGAGTACCCGGTGGCGCGTCACTACCGCGACAGCAAGATCCTCGAGATCGGTGAGGGCACCACCGAGGTGCAACTCATGCTCATCGCGCGATCGCTGGGGCTCTGATGGGCTCGCCGGACCAAGCAGGCAAATCGGTTGTCCAGCGCGGCTTGTGGTTTGAGGAGTTCGAGATCGGCACCACCTACCTGCACCGGCCCGGCCGCACCGCCACCGAGGCCGACAACGTGCTGTTCACCACGCTGACCATGAACACCCAGTCGCTGCATCTCGACGCGGCATGGGCCGCCGAACAGCCGGGCTTTCGCGGCGAGCGGTTGGTGAATTCGATGTTCACCCTCTCGACGCTGGTGGGGCTGTCGGTCACGCAGCTGACGCTCGGCACCATCGTGGCCAACCTCGGCTTCTCGGAAGTTTCGTTCCCCAAGCCGGTCTTCCACGGGGACACCCTGTATGCGGAGACCGTGTGCACGGGCAAGCGCGAGTCGAAGAGCCGGCCCGGCGAAGGCATCGTCACCCTCGAGCACACCGGCCGCAACCAGCACGGCGATATCGTTGCGCGCGCGGTCCGCACCACCTTGGTGCAGAAACGACCAGCCTCCGAAATAAGCGGGGAGGAGCCCCGATGAACCTCGGTGCCGCCGGCCCCGGGTGGTTGTTCTGCCCGGCCGACCGCCCCGAGCGTTTCGGGAAGGCCGCCGCTGCTGCCGATGTGGTGATTCTCGACCTCGAGGACGGCGTCGCGGAGGCGGATAAGCCCGCCGCCCGCAAGGCGTTGCAGGACACCCCGCTGGACCCAGAGCGCACCGTGGTGCGGATCAACGCGGCCGATACCGACGAATACGCGCGCGATCTCGAGGCGCTCGCCGGCACCGCTTATACGACGGTGATGCTGTCCAAGACCGAATCGGCGGGGCAGGTGACGGCACTGGCGCCGCGTGACGTGATCGCGCTGCTGGAGACGCCACGCGGCGCGGTGTTCGCGACCGAGATCGCCGCGGCGCACGGCACGGTGGCGCTGATGTGGGGTGCCGAGGACCTGGTCGCCACGCTCGGCGGCAGCTCGAGCCGCAAGGCCGACGGCACGTACCGGGATGTCGCCCATCACGTGCGGTCGACGGCCCTGCTCACGGCATCCGCGTTCGGCCGGGTTGCGCTCGACGCGGTGCATCTGGACATCCGGGATCTGGAGGGCTTACGGGCCGAGGCCGAAGACGCCGTCGCTCTGGGCTTCGCCGGAACAGTGTGTATTCACCCGACCCAGATCGCGGTGGTGCGCGAGGCCTTTCGCCCCACCGAGGAGAAGCTGGACTGGGCACGACGGGTGTTGGCGGCGGCGCAGAATGAGCGCGGGGTGTTCGCCTTCGAAGGGCAGATGGTCGACTCGCCGGTGCTCAAGCACGCGGCGGTACTGGTCCGGCGAGCCGGAGAATCCGCGGCGGGGTAAGGCCGGCCGGCCCTCACAAATTCACCGAATTGTCCGTTCTTGGAAAACGACGGAAAGCGCCGCCAGTCCCGATTGATGCGCGGATACTCGGATTCGCCCTTGTCACGATCCGTCGAGCGCTCGGAGGAAGAATGGCAATGCAGTTTGACGGCAAGGTTGCATTCATTACTGGCGCCGCGCGCGGGCAGGGCCGTTCGCACGCGGTTCGGTTCGCCGAAGAGGGCGCGGACATTATCGCGTTCGATCTGTGCGATCAGATCGACAGCGTCGCGTACCCGATGGCCACACCCGAGGACCTCGACGAGACCGTCAACCTGGTCGAAAAGACAGGCCGCCGCATCGTCGCCGAACAGGGTGACGTCCGGGACTTCGAACGGCTCAAGGCCGTCGTCGCCACTGGCGTCGCCGAGCTGGGAAGGGTCGATTTCGTGCTCGCCAACGCGGGGATATTGCCCGCTTTCGGCGAGCAGGGCAATGAGATGGGCGCATACGTCAGCGCCGTCGACACTCTTCTCAACGGGGTGTACTACACGGTTGAGGCCGCATTGCCCGCTCTGGTCGAACACGGCGAGGGCGGTGCCGTCGTCATCACGAGCTCAGCCGCCGGCCTGAGCAGTATGTGCCCGACATTCAGTGTGCGAAACCACGGGTTTGCCGGCTATCACGCCGCCAAACACGGCGTCGTCGGTCTCATGCGGTATTTCGCGACCACGCTCGCGGAAAAGAACATTCGCGTCAATGCCGTGCATCCCTGCGGAGTGGCCACACCGATGCTTCTCAATGAGGCGGTCGCGCAACGCATGGCCGAGTATCCCGAGGGCAACAAAGCATTGGAGAACCTCTTGCCGGTCCCGATGATCGAAGCTGTCGATGTGACCGAAGCAATGGTCTATCTGTGTGGGCAATCCGGCCGCTATGTCACCGGTGTCACACTTCCCGTCGATGCGGGCTACACCGTAAAATAACGACCCGTGGCGCCATCGCGGACCCAGTGTTTCGCGTCTTAACGAGATCGCAAAAAAGCGGAAACATTCGCGAACGCCCAGTCAGCAAATCTGTCGTAATCTTTGATTCACCACATAACAGGTGCTTTGCTGCACCGATTGGCTCCACGGAAGGAACAAGACCATGACCATCGCGCGGGGCTTTGCCGCAATCGCTATCTGCGCCGGTTTGGCTGTCGGGTCAGCCGGCACAGCGTGGGCTACACCGACGATGAGCGGCAGCTACACCGAGACCGTGACAACGCCAAGTGGCAAGTCCATTGACAACACCTGGGCCATTAACTCCTGCGGTGACGGATGCCTCTGGATCAAAGCCGGATTGGGCGCCAGCCAAGCCCGGTTCGTCGACGGTCAATGGGTCATGGACACGATGAGCAACGTCAGTTGCCCGGACGGTAGTTACACCATCTACGGCACGAACACTCACACGGCGTGGGATCCCAATTCCCTTACCGGCACGTCTGCACACACCTACATCATGGGAGCTTGCGGCAACCCGCCCGGTTACACGCAGGTTGACCAGATCACCATTAAATCGGCATCCTGACGCATTCTGACACTCAAAACCCCTGAAGTCCTTGGGATTTCAGGGGTTTTGAGTCGTCTGCGCGGGAACGCCGCGGCCGCGACGTCACGTGATGTCCGCCGGCTGGTTGCCCGGATAGCTGCTGTATAAGGCAAGCTGACGATTCGCGCCGATCAAACCGACGGCGGCCGGGCAACGACACCGTGGAGCGTTATGGGCAACCAGTACTTCCCGTTGGCGGCTGCCGTCATCATGCTCGCGCTCGGGCTGACGCTCACCGTGGCCGACTTCAAGCGGGCCGCCACCCTGCGGCGGCCGCTGGCCGTAGCGCTGGTCTGCCAGTCGTTGGTCCTGCCAACCCTGTGCCTGTTGATCGCCGAAGCCTTCCATCTTGAGCCGCATCTGGCGGTCGGGCTCATGCTGATGGCCGCCACTCCGGGCGGGACGATGGCGAACATCCTCAGCCATCTGTTCAACGGGGACCTGGCGCTCAATCTCACGCTTTCCGCGATCAACGCTGCGTTGTCGGTCTTTGCCCTGCCGGCGATCTTGGCGGCATCGATGACCTGGTTCCTCGGCGAGGGACGTTTCATTCCGCTACAGCTGGACAAGTTCGCCATGGTCTTCGCCCTGGTGCTCATCCCTACCGCGATCGGTATCGCGATACGGCACCGCTTTCCCGAGCTTGCCCAGCGACTGCAAAGACCCGTCAGGATAGTCGCGGCAGCGGTGCTGATCGTTGTCGTCGTCTCCGCAATCGCCGGGGGGCGAACGACGCTATGGCACAACTTCGGCGTGCTGAGCGGGGCGGTCGTTTCCTTCTGCGTGGTCAGCTTGACCGTGGGGTACCTGGTGCCACGCTTGATGCGTTTGGCGCCCCCGCAGGCGACTGCCGTCAGCCTCGAGGTCGGACTGCACAACACTGTGGTGGCGCTGGGCGTGGCGCTTAGCCCGCAACTGCTCAATAGCGCCGAAATGGCAACTCCCGCATTGATTTACGGTGCACTCGCACCCTTCATTGCCATCACGTTCATCGTCGGGGTCCGCCGCCTGGACCCTGGGTTTCGTGTCAAGGCCCAGCCCGACACCGTCGTGAGCGAAACAGGGGTCTAGCGGCGTTACTTGCGCCGCGCCGCGGCCAAACGGTCGGCGAACTCCGGTGACTGGATCGAGGACACCTGCGGCCCAAGCTCGGTGTGCATGGCGAGTTGGTGGTGCTCATTGTCCAGCGCCCCCGGGCTGGCGGTGGCGCGCATGGTGGCTTTGGTGGCCAGCACGACCTCGCGCGGAGCGGCCGCGGGTCCGGCGGCGAGCTCCAATGCCGCGGCGACCGGATCGTCGGCAACGCTGAGCGCCAACCCGTGCCGGACAGCGGATTCGGCGTCGAAGCGCATGCCGAACAGCAGGGCCGCGCGGGCGACTTGCGGGCCGACCGCCCGCTGCAGCATCCAGGTCGCTCCGCCGCCTGGATGTAGCCCCAGCTTCTGGAAACGGGGGTCGAACAGTGCGCCAGGCCCGGCGATGCGCACGTCGGCGGCCAGGGCCAAGTTCAGGCCCGCGCCGACCGCAGCGCCGTTGACGGCGGCGATGGTGGGCAGCGTGCAGCTGCCCACGGCCATGAAGCCGTCGTAGAGCTGCTGCAGACCCGACGCCGCGGCTCCGGATCCCGCAGCCCCCAGTGCGCTCAGGTCCGCGCCGGCGCAAAACGCCTTACCCGCCCCGGTGACGACGACGGCGTGCACGCCGGGATCGGCTTCGGCCTGCTCGACGGCCGCGCGCAGCTGTGCCGATATCTCGCCGGTCAGCGCGTTGCGCCTATCGGGGTCGTTGACGGTAATCAGCGCGACGCGATTGTCCACGCTGAATAGGACGAAATCGGACTGGGCCATCGGGCACCTCCGCGGTCGGCGACGTCATTGGGCGAGCTAAAGGGTACTTCGACGTCGGGGAATGCCCCCGAGGGTGGCCATTCGAACTCGGATGCTGCGTGCTCCAAGACTTCGTTGAGGATCCGTCAAGCCCCGCTGCCGATGCTGAACACACCAGTGCGGCATCACGACGAGGGGCGACCAATGAGCGCGACCACGATCAGCATCAAAACTCAAGCCATCAGGTGGGTGTTCGTCTCGTCGATTGCGGCGGGCTTGACCGCACTCGGCCTCGGTATCGCTAGTGCCAACCCGCCGGTCCAGGACCACCCGTGCTCCCTGCGCCACGCGGCGATGCGCGACGCCGACGGACACCTGATGAGGTGTGACCGGATGCAGAACGGAAACCACGGCTTGGTCTGGCAGTACACCCCGGGGTCGTAGTCGGTGGCTAATCTAGGCCGTGTGAGCGCGAAACAATTGCCCGGCGGGGTCGTGCACAAGCTGCCCGCCGACCTGCACGAGGCACTGATCGCCAACTCGACCGCACTCGCCGCCTGGAAGGACATCACACCCCTGGCGCGCAACGAGTTCATCTGTTGGGTCGAAGACGCCAAGCAAGAGGCGACGCGGCAGCGGCGCATTCGCCGGACTCAGGAGGAGCTGGAAGAAGGTCAGCGCCGGCCCTGCTGCTGGCCTGGTTGCAAGCACCGCGAACGCACTGGCCGCCCGCAATCTTGAAAGAGGCTGTCCGACAACAGTTTTACAAATCGTCGTCGGCGGTGACGGTTCCAGGGCTTTTTTCGAGTTGCGTTTAGCCGCGGTCTATTTCAGGCTTGGAGATTACCCCTCTGCAGAGCGGAAAAGATTCGATGGCCGACGCGATCGCGAGACGACCCAAAATCCGCCGAATGACGGGCGGGGGAGTATTGAATTTCGTCTCCCATCTCATCCGTCCAGCGCTGGTTACCGCCATGCTCGCGGTGCCGATTGCTGGCGCTAATGCACCCGCGGTCTTGCCGTTGGCGTGCGGGATCACCTGGACGACGGTGGGGCAGACCATCATGTTCCTGCCCGACTGCGCGCATCCGGTGCCGGGCGGCCCGCCGCCATATCCCGCTGACCCGCCGCCGGAGCCGGGCGCGCCACCGGGTCCGCCTCCGCCTCCGTAGCGCTCGTCATCTAGACGTGCGGCAGCCGGCCGGAACCGGGCTAGAGATGGCTCGCGACGAAAGTCGCTGCCTGACTGGGCATTCCAGACCCGTTATAGGACAGATGCACCGGCGAAAACAGCTCGTCATGAGAAGGCAGCGCCAGCGCCCCGCCCGGAGTGCACACCGGATCGCCGGGCGCACACAAGTCAATGGCCTTGGGGCCGTACCACGGGCTGACCTCGCTGACCGGTCCCCCCAGATATCTGTCCGACGGATTACCGAAGAGGGCCAGCGCCGCGACGTGCGCAGCTTCGTCCGCCGTGAGTATGTCGGGGATCAAGCCCGCGATCGGCATTCGGGCGATGGTGGCCTGATCTGTTGCCATGGCGCCCAAGGAATATCCACCGAGCACCAGCTTGGTGTTGGGACAGTTGGCAACCATCGACGTAACGTGGGCGTGGATATCGCTGCCGCCGGCGGATGCCGACGGGGCGAAATCTTCACCGGCGGGGTAGTTGACCGGATACACCCCGAGGGTTCGACTCCCAAGCTGCGAGCGCAGTGAATCGATGAATTCCTGTCCGACCCCACCGACACCGGGTGCCTCGTTGGTGCCGCGGGCGAACGTCACCTCGACGTCGGGGCAAGGGGCAGCGGACGCGGGGGCAATGAGGATCGGTGCGCTGATCAGCGTTGTGCAGGTTGCCAGCATTGCGGTACCCAGCGTGCGAGCGAAATGGCGTGCGTTCACGCCTCAATGCTGGCATATCGTGCCGCGCGACTAAGGGTCGCCTTACCGATACGGTCGCGGTTCCCAGGTGTCGGTCGGGTAAGCACAGAACAGAGCGACACCATCGGGTGACTGTGCAGTAAATAGCCCAGTGTTGTCGGGAGCAAGAGTATGGATCTCGGCCACGCACTTCGAGCCGATCTGCCGAACTCCGACCAGCGTCCCGGGATCAACCCAGATACCGGGACGTCCGGACCCGCCACAGGCGAGAACCTTGCCGCTGGCGTCGTAGCCGAAGATGAACCGACCGGTGGTGGTATTGCAGGGCTGTCCGAGTACCGCATTGTTGGCCATGTTGGGAACTGGTTGGCTCGCTGGGTCTGCCATCGCCAGCGGCGCCGTGCCGATGGCGACCGTCGCGGCCGTTGCCAGCAAAAGAGCGCGATTCATGGTCCGCACCTCTCGGGCGTTGGGATGAACAGGTAATTCGCGACCGTAGTCCTCCGCAACGCTCCCGCGGACCCCTTTTGGGCAAACACATAGAGAGTTCTGTGGTGAACGCTCTAGAACGCGTAAGGGCCAAACCTGCCCCATGCGACAACCGCCGCCATGACCAAAAGCACTGCCGGCGCAAGGATTGCAGCGCGCTCGGCGCGACGAATGTGAACAACGATCGCGCCGACCATCACGATCGCGAGGCAGGTAGCCGCCACTGGGACGAGGATGGGCGCAATATGCACAATCGCCGGTAGAACCACGCCGATGGCGCCGAGGAGTTCGGCGGCCCCCACCGCCTTGACGAACCCCGCGGAAACCTCGTCAACGAAGCCCATTCCCTTGTCGGCGAGGACCTTCTTGTCGAGGGCCAGTTTCATCAGTCCGGCCCCGGCGAAAGCCACGCCGAGTACACCTTGCAGGACCCACAACGTGACGTTCATGCTTCCGCCTCTCATACAACCCACTTGACGCTTCAAGTCAACCTATCGCTGCCTACTTGAAGCGTCAACTCAGCTAGGGTCGTTGAATGGCTGAGGAAACTCGGTGGTTGAGCGAAGCGGAGAGCACAGCCTGGCTCGAACTCGTGCGCGTCCTGCTCACGCTGCCTGCCGCGCTTGATGCGCAACTCCGCCGCGATTCGAATCTGAATCAATATGAGTACCGGGTGCTTGGGGTCCTTGCCGAACAGCCCACTCGCACGTTGGGTATGAAATCGTTGGCGGTCGTGACCAATGGGTCGCTGTCCCGGCTGTCGCACGTCGTGAAGCGCCTAGAGGCAGCCGGTTATGTGCGTCGACAGCCCAAGCCTGGCGATGGGCGTCTCACCGATGCGATATTGACTGACAAGGGTTTTGAGAAAGTGAGTGCCGCGGCGCCCGGCCACGTGGTGGCGGTGCGTTCACACGTGTTCGATCGGCTGACGCCTAGTCAGGTTGCGCAGCTGACAGATCTACTACTACGCATCGCCCCTGACGCCACTTTGCCTGGAGCTTCCGATTGCCGCTGAGGGCGCTTCCCCAATTTAAGTGCCCAAGAGGGTGACTAGCTGTTTTAGTCTCCGGGAATGGAGCGCATTTGGCAGTGGGTTTGGGATCGACACGGTGCGAGCTACTCGTGGGCGTGCTTCGCGGTAACCCACACCGTGGGGCTTCCGGTGTTCCTTGCGTGGTCGTTTGTTGTTGTCGCTTTTCAGAAGTCTGATTGCTATGTCGAGGCGGCCGCCGTCACCGTCGCAGCCATGCTGTTCATGGACTACCTAGTGATTCTTCCCGGCCGGGGCGGGCTCCGCCTTGCTGAGCAGTGGGCCGCCGGCCAGGAGGTCGATCCGGCGAGGGCGTTGGACTCGACCTATGCCTACGCTCGTGGGGCGGTGGTCCGAGCTGTCGGGGTCGGCACGATTTGGGCCGCACTGCTGCTCGTCAGTGTTGGTGCGCTGGCCGGGGCAAGCGAGGCGCGGCTCGTTCAGTACGCGATTTTGGGCGCCGCCGTTGGAGCAGCGCTCAACCTGATTCCTGTGCATAGCTACGTGGAAGGAGCGCTACGGCCAGTCCGGGTCTCCATCGCCGGTGACACGGGGATCGGTGACGCCTTGCCCCGCTCTCGACCGACTTTCGCTGGGTGGTCGAAGATATCCGTGCTCGCGGTCGCGTTCGCGTTCGCCACAGGAGGCGCGATGTGGGCGGCCGTGTTCGCGCGGGCCATCGACGCCCCGGTGCTCGCCGTCGTGACCGGCTGCGTGTTGACGATTGGCTTCGCCGTGCCGATCACCGTCGCCGCCGTATTCACACCGTCCTTGCGGCCCATTCGCGACCTTGCCGAAGGAACCGAACGTGTTGCGGCAGGGGACCACAGCCAGCGCCTGCCGGTTGTCCAGGACGACGACCTCGGCGCGCTCGCGGCGTCGTTTAACCGGATGCAGGCGGGTTTGGCTGAGCGGCAACGACTTCAGGCGGCGTTCGGCACCTATGTCGACCCGGCCCTGGCGGTGCGACTGCTTGAGCAGGGCGATGATATCTTCACCGGCGAGCGCCGCGAGGTGACGCTGATGTTCGTCGATGTCCGCGACTTCACCCCGTTCGCCGAGGCCAACTCCGCCGAGGACACCGTCGCCCGGCTCAATGCCTTGTTCGAGATCGTGGTGCCGGCCGTCGTCGAGGCCGGTGGGCACGTCAACAAGTTCCTCGGCGACGGCGCTCTGGCGGTCTTCGGCGCCCCCAACGATCTTGCCGACCATGCCGATGCCGCGGTGAGCGCCGCTGTTGGAATTCACCGCCTCGTCGCCGAGCGCTTCGATGGCGCCCTGCGGATCGGCATCGGGATCAACACCGGTGTGGTCATCGCCGGAACCATCGGCGGCGCAGGCAAGCTCGAGTTCACCTTGATCGGTGACACCGTGAACGTCGCCGCCCGCGTCGAGCAGCTCACCAAGACCACCGGTGACGCGATCCTGCTCACCCATCACACCGTCGACGCCCTGACTTCTCGACCGCCCGGCCTTATCGACCGGGGATCGCATGCCCTGAAAGGTAAGTCAGCCGCCGTGCAGGTCTTCGGCCTCGACCACGAGGGGTAGGTCCTTGTCGACTACTTGACCAGCGTGAACTGGCAGACGTTGGTGTAACCGTCGCGGAACAGGTCCGAGCAGCCGGTCAGGTAATGCATGTAGATGTCGTACATCTGCTGCCCCTGCAGCTCGATGGCCTTGTCCTTGTGCGCTTCCAGCGCAGCGGCCCACGCGTTCAGAGTCGGCACATAGTGCTCCCCGATCACGTGGTGGCGTTCCACCTTGAAGCCGGCGTCCGCCGAGTAGCGATCGACCTGGGAGACGTTCGGCAACCGGCCGCCGGGGAAGATCTCGGTCAGGATGAACTTGATGTAGCGCACCAGGGTCATCGTGATCTTCAGGCCGAGCTCCTGGGTCTCCGCCGGGTCGGGGATGGTGATTGTGTGCAGCAGCATCCGGCCGTCATCGGGCATCAGGTTGTAGAACTTCTTGAAGAACACGCCGTACCGTTCGTACCCGGCGTCGCCGGCGCCGTCAGCGAAGTGCTCGAACGCGCCCAGTGACACGATGCGGTCGACCGGCTCGTCGAAGTGCTCCCAGCCCTGCAGCCGCACCTCTTTGCGACGGCTGCCCTCCATCTCGGCGAACTTGGCGGTGTCGTGGGCGAGCTGGTTTTCGCTGAGCGTGAGCCCGATGACGTTGACGTCGTACTCAGCGACCGCATGCCGCATGGTCGAGCCCCAACCGCAACCGATGTCGAGCAGCGTCATGCCCGGCTCGAGGTTGAGCTTGTCCAGCGCGAGTTTTCGCTTGGCGTACTGGGCCTCTTCCAGGGTCATGCCGTCACGCTCGAAGTATGCGCAGCTGTAGGTCATCGACGGGTCGAGGAACAGCTTGAAAAACTCATTCGAACGGTCGTAATGCGACTGCACCGCTTCGATAGGCGGTGAAAGATTCTCAGACACGCGGTCGCCACCGGACGTCTTCATACGAAACCCCCTCAACAGGCTGGAAATACGGTTGCCGATCTCGGGTCGGGCAGGAGCTAACCGCCCCGCATGCGACCCCGATCCCCCCAAACTAGCGCCACCCGAACCGGCGCTTCCAAGCGATTCGTCGCCACCTGCCCTTCGGATGGGTGCGAATTAGGGTCAGGCGCCCGCTTTGAGTCTTAGCAGCCCGTTTTTCCTGGTAGTCAGGGCGAAAGTGTGCCGCTCGAGGCGGTAAAAGTGCCCCTGTTCAGAGTCGGTTGATGGTTGACGGATCTGTTTCGGTTGATCCTTGACACTCGTGTTGTGTTTTAGGTGCCTGCGCTGGTGCGCATGGCCCGTTTGATTCGTACCTCGGCGTTGGTGCGTCGGGCGGCGGTTTTGACCAATTGATCGCCGATCCAGAACCGCAGCAGCTCACCGTCGACGTGGACATCGCAGCGGGCGCCGGCGTAGTAGCGACCGATGCTGACTTGCTGCCAAGACACGCACACCACCCCGTTGGTGGTGACCCGGCGGCTGACCCAATCAGAACCGCTACGGTCAGGGCCGGTCACAGATCGCTGAGGTGGGCCAGCAGGCACACCGGCGCGGAACCGTTGGGCCGGTGTGGCCATCTTCAGTGACTGGTGCGGCCGGTTGGTGTTGTACTCATCGACCCACTCATCGAGGGCCTGCTGAGCCGTCTTGAGATTGGTGAAAGCTGGTTTATTGCTGAGGAATTCGGCGCGCAAGCTGCGATGGAACCGCTCAATCTTGCCCGTTGTGGTCGGGCTGCGCGGCTGGGTCAACAGATGCTCGATGCCGTGTTCACGACAGATCGCCTCGAACAGCACCTCGGTCGGCGGGTGGTTGAACCGGCCGGTGAAGACCTTGCCGTTATCGGTCAAAATCTGCTCGGGCACCCCATAGCTGACCAACGCCGCGCGCAGCCCATCACAGACCGCCCTAGTGCGCTCACGGGCCATCAAGTGCGCACAGACACACATTCGCGAATGGTCGTCGATGCCGGTCAACGCTTTGGCGCTGGTGCCATCGGCCAGCGGGAAACCGCCCACGATGTCCATCTGCCACAACTCCATCGGGGCGCCGCGTTCCCAGCGTTTCCACTTACGTGAGCGCTTATCCCGCACCGACGGATCGATCATCCCGGCCCGCACCAACGCGCGATAGGCCGCCGACTCCGAGGGCACCGGCCCAACACCGCGCCTGGCCAACTCGAACACCAGCCGCCGCGGCCCCCAATACGGGCGCGAGCGCCGCAGCTCCAGCAGCACCGCCTCCACCTCGGCGACCATCTGATGCGGACACGACACCGGCCGATGCGACCGATCCACCAACCCCTCTAGGCCCTCAGCCTCATAGCGGGCTAACCACGAGTGCAGCGTTTGGCGCGACACTCCCACCTTCTCGGCGACCTGCGAAATCGACAGGCCATCACCAATCACCGCCATCACGGCCGCATACCGCTGCTCGGCCACGCTCAACTCCCTCATCTAGGGAGTGTCAAGGATCAACCGAAGTAACTGTCAACCATCAGCCGAAACACTGTCGCGCATCAACCGAAGACGAAACGTCAAGCATCAGCCGACGTCATACAGCGGTAAAAGTGCCCCCGGCACGACTCGAACGTGCGACCTAGGGATTAGAAGGCCCTTGCTCTATCCACCTGAGCTACGGAGGCAATGCGCAGGTCAGTCTATCCAACTATCGGCCCCGACCCGACTCGCCGACACGACACGCGCGAAAAGCATTGCACCGCTATTGAAATCAGTTATCGTATTGAACCTCGACACACGTACAACACCAGCTAGTAAACAGCTGTTAACCGCAACGAGGCGTGTGCATAACGTCGGGGAGTGCCGATTCAATGGGCGTGGCCACGAGTATGACTGCGCGGTACGTGAGCGCGGGTTCCCAAGCGTTCCGCCTGGTAGCCGACGCCAGAGGTGCCTCCCGGGCGGCTGGCCTGCTGCTACGCGGATCGCCGTCTGCGCTGGGCTGGTTTGCCGGCTGGCTGTCTACGGAATTTCCCCCGCAGGTGGTGACCGGGCACGCCTTGTCCCGGGTGTCGGCACCGTCCATCGGTCGGGTTGGCGCCACCTGGGCTGGGCAGCGTGCCGAGCAGACGCTCACCGCGGCTCTCGAGGAGTCCTTCGGGACGGACTACGCAGACCAGGTCAGCCATCCGGCCTGCGAACAATCCGAGTGCGCACCCCGCGGCGGGTTGTTGCACCGGCCGGGGCCCCACCGCCGGTACGCCGCGGAGACCTCCGACATTTCCTACGGTCCGGGTGGTCGCGACAACCTGCTCGACATCTGGCGGCGTCATGACCTGGCGCCGGGCCGGCGGGCGCCGGTGCTGATCCAGGTCCCGGGCGGGGCGTGGGCCGTCAACGGCAAACGCGGTCAGGCCTACACGCTGATGAGCCGGATGGTGGAACTCGGCTGGATCTGCGTGTCGATCGACTACAGCAAGAGTCCGCGCTCCACCTTTCCGGCGCACCTGATCGATGTGAAGCGGGCGATCGCCTGGGTCCGCGAGAACATCGCCGACTACGGCGGCGATCCCAGCTTCATCGCGATTACCGGCGGCTCGGCGGGCGGACACCTGGCCTCGTTGGCCGCGCTCACCCCCAACGACCCACGGTTTCAGCCCGGATTCGAAGACGCCGACACCACTGTTCAGGCGGCCGTGCCCTACTACGGCGTCTACGACTTCACCAACGCCGACACCATGCACGAATTGATGCTCCCGTTCCTCGAGCAGTTCGTCATGCGCGCTCGATACGCCGACACACCCGAGCGGTTCGAGGCGGCGTCGCCAATTTCTTACGTCCACGACGAAGCGCCCCCGTTCTTCGTGCTCCACGGCGAGAAAGACGAACTGGTGCCCTGCACCCAGGCCCGGACCTTCTGCGCGGCGTTGCGCGGCGCCGGAGCCCCGACCGTGACATACGCCGAGCTCGCCAACGCCCACCACGCTTTCGACATCCTGTCCACGGCCCGATCGCGGCTGGCCGCCAACGCGGTCGCCGACTTCTTGGGCATCGTCTATGGGCAGCGCGCGAGCTCGCTGATGGATTCGTGGCCGCTCTCGGCGACGTCGGCCAGCTGAGTTGCGCAGATCAACCGTCTGTTACAACGTTTCGTCCGCCAGGCCGCTGCACCTGCCGTAGCGACTGAATCGTGCCTTTCACCAGCGCGTGAACGCGACTAGCGTTTGGTGTGGCTATCCGGTTGGCGGAGCTGAGGCAGGAGGCTTGATCGGCGGTGACGAGGTTGACGCGTCGAGTGGATGATCATGAGTGAGCCGGTCGGGGCCAATGGATTGTCCGACGAGCTTGGACCAGTCGACTATCTGCTGCATCGGGGTGAAGCGAATCCGCGGACCCGTTCGGGAATCATGGCGTTGGAACTCCTCGACACCACGCCGGACTGGAACCGGTTCCGGACCCGATTCGAAAATGCCTCGCGAAAGGTGCTGCGGCTACGGCAGAAGGTTGTCGTACCGACGCTGCCGACGGCCGCACCGCGCTGGGTGGTGGACCCCGATTTCAACCTGGACTTCCATGTCCGGCGAGTCCGGGTGTCCGAACCGGGCACCCTGCGTGAGGTATTCGATCTCGCGGAGCTGATCCTGCAGTCACCGATGGACATATCGCGGCCACTGTGGACGGCCACCCTGGTCGAGGGTCTGCGCGGCGGCAAGGCCGCAACGCTGCTGCATGTCAGCCATGCCGTCACCGACGGTGTCGGCGGCGTCGAGATGTTCGCCGAGATCTATGACCTCGAGCGCGACCCGCCGTCCAAGCCGACACCCCCGCTACCCGTCCCGCAGGATCTGTCACCCAACGATCTGATGCGCCAGGGCTTCAACCGCCTGCCGCTGGCCATTGTCGGCAGTGTCGCGGGCGCGGTCGCCGGGGCGGTCTCGGCGGCAGGGCGGGCGATCCTCGAACCCGTGTCGACGGTGTCGGGGATCGTGGAGTACGCCGTCTCGGGCGTGCGGGTGATCAACCGGGCCGCCGAGCCCTCGCCGCTGCTGCGCCGGCGCAGCCTGGCGTCTCGGACCGAAGCAATCGACATTCCGCTCTCCGACCTGCACAAGGCCGCAAAAGCCGGCGGTGGATCCATCAACGACGCGTATCTGGCGGGTCTGTGCGGCGCCTTGCGGCGCTATCACCAGGCTCTCGGTGTGCCGATCAGCACGCTACCGATGGCGGTGCCGGTCAGCTTGCGCGCCGATGCCGACACGGCCGGCGGCAACCGCTTCACCGGCGTCAACTTGGCGGCACCGCTGGGTACCGCGGATCCGGTGGCGCGGATGAAGAAGATTCGCGCCCAGATGACGCAGCGCCGTGACGAGGCCGCGATGAACATCATCGGTTCCATGGCACCGGTGCTGAGTGTGTTGCCGTCTGCGGTGCTGGAAGGGATCACCGGCTCGGTGGTCGGCTCCGACGTGCAGGCCAGCAATGTTCCGGTCTACCCGGGCGACACCTATATCGCCGGTGCAAAGGTGTTGCGGCAGTACGGGATCGGCCCACTGCCCGGCGTGGCGATGATGGTGGTGCTGATTTCCCGGGGTGGGTGGTGCACCATCACCGTGCGCTACGACCGGGCTGCCGTGCAGAAGGAGGCATTGTTCGCCCAATGCCTGCTGGAGGGTTTCGACGAAATTCTCGCGCTGGCCGATGATCCGCCTCCGCGTGCGGTGCCGGCTTCGTTCGCCGAGCAGGCCGATGCGGCTTCTCGATCGGTGGCAGGCTCATGAGCCCCGCCGAAGACCGCCAGAAGCCAACGCCGGCAAAGGATTTGCGGTTGCCCGGATCGGTTGCCGAGATCCTCTCGAGTCCTCCCGGCCCCAAAATCGGCGCCTTCTTCGATCTGGACGGGACCTTGGTCGCGGGCTTTACCGCGGTCATCCTCACCCAGGAGCGGTTGCGGCGCCGCGATATGGGGGTGGGGGAGCTGCTCAGCATGGTGCAGGCCGGTCTGAACCATACGCTCGGGCGCATCGAGTTCGAAGACCTGATCGGTAAGGCGTCCTCGGCGCTGGCCGGACGGCTGCTGACCGACCTGGACGAGATCGGCGAGCGGCTCTTTGCGCAACGGATCGAGTCGCGCATCTACCCGGAGATGCGCGAGCTGGTGCGGGCGCACGTGGCTCGCGGCCACACCGTGGTGCTCAGCTCGTCGGCGCTGACCATCCAGGTCAATCCGGTGGCCCGCTTCCTCGGAATCGTCAATACGCTCACCAACAAATTCGAAACCAACGATGACGGGTTACTCACCGGCGGCGTCGTGAAGCCGATTTTGTGGGGGCCGGGCAAAGCTGCTGCGGTACAACGGTTTGCGGCCGAAAACACCATCGACCTCAAGGACAGTTACTTCTACGCCGACGGTGATGAGGATGTCGCACTGATGTATTTGGTCGGCAATCCACGGCCGACCAATCCCGAAGGCAAGATGGCCGCCGTCGCCAAGCGTCGTGGCTGGCCGGTGCTGAAATTCAGCAGCCGGGGATCCGTCGGCATCCGCCGGCAGGTGCGAACAATTGCCGGGCTCGGTTCGATGTTCCCGGTCGGGGCCGGCGCGGTGGCGATGGGTGTGCTGACCGGTAGCCGGCGGCGCGGCGCTAATTTCTTTACTTCCAACTTCTCTCAGTTGGTCCTGGCGACCACTGGCGTGCACTTGAATGTCGTCGGACGAGAGAATCTGACCGCGCAGCGTCCGGCCGTCTTTATCTATAACCACCGCAATCAGGTTGACCCGGTTATTGCCGGGGCGCTGGTGAGCGACAACTGGGTTGCCGTGGCCAAGAAGGAACTGCAAAAGAACCCCATCATGGCCCTGCTCGGCAAGGCGTTGGACGGTGTGTTTATTGACCGCGATGATCCGGAGGCCGCGCTGGAGACGATGCGCACGGTCGAAGATCGGGCCAAGAACGGACTATCCATTCTGATGGCTCCGGAAGGAACCCGGTTAGACACCACCGAGGTCGGGCCGTTCAAAAAGGGACCGTTCCGTCTGGCGATGGCGGCGGGGATTCCGATCGTCCCCATCGTCATCCGCAATGCGGAGTTTGTCGCCGCGCGAAACTCCGCCACGATAAATCCGGGTACGGTTGACGTAGCGGTGTTCCCGCCGATTTCGTTGCAGGACTGGGAAGTTGACACGCTGCCGGAGCATATTGCCGAGGTGCGCCAGCTCTATCTGGACACGTTGGCCAACTGGCCCGTCGACGAACTGCCTCAGGTCGATCTGTACGCCGAGAAGAAAGCGGCGAGAAAGGCCCGAGCCAAGCCGGCTTCTAAGACCGCGGGGACCAAGGTCGCGGCGAAGAAGGCCGCGCCCAAAAAGGCCGCGCCCAAGAAAGCCGCCGCCAAGAAGGCCGGGCCCAAAAAAGCTGCGTCCAAAGTGGAGGTCAAAAAGCAGCCGGCCCCGCCGAATCCGAATGCGTCCGAGGTCGCTCGCAACAACGGTGAGGCGCCGCAGCCCGGGCCGGATCAGCCCGGCAGCACCGAGTCGACCCCTCGGCCCGAAGGACACACGTGACCCAGTTGGCCGCAGACACCAGCGCAGTCCTGACCGCGCAAGACTCGCTGCTGTTGGCGACGATGGACTCCAGCGTGGAAACACAGCTGGTGCTGGATTGGCTGGGCCAGCAGCGGGACCGTAGTCCGGGTGCGAAGTTCAACGTGCTGAAATTGCCTTCCGGCGATTCGTCGCCGGCAGCGCTGAATCTGCTTGTCGATCAGCTCGAGTCGGCCGAAGACCGTTCGATTGTGCCGGTGCGGGTGTTCTGGCTGCCGCCCCCGGATCGCGGCAGGGTCGCCAAGCTGGCCGGGCTGTTCCCGGGCTGGGATCCCTATCACCCCAACCCGCGTCGACAGCGCCACATCGTGGGTAACGATCCCCACCGGGCCCGGGTGGTGGCCGGCGAATCGGCCAAGGTGTCCGAACTCCGTCAGCAGTGGCGCGACACCACCGTCGGGGAGAACGAGCGCGATTTCGCCCAGTTCGTCACGCGCCGTGCCCTTTTGGCGCTGGAACGCGCCGAGTATCGAATCTTGGGGCCGCAGTACAAATCTCCGCGACTGATGAAGCCAGAGATCTTGGCGTCCAAGCGGTTTCGTGCCGGTGTGAAAAATATTCCAAACGCAACGGTGGACGAAGCCGGAGAGATGCTCGACGAACTCGCCACCGGCTGGAGCAGGGCGTCGGTCGACCTCGTTTCCGTCCTGGGCAGGTCGCTCAGTCGCGGATTCGACCCGGAGATCGACTACGACGAGTTTCAGGTCGCGGCGATGCGCACCGGACTGGAAGTTCATCCGGCGGTGCTGTTGTTCTCACACCGGTCCTACATCGACGGCGCGGTGGTGCCGGTAGCGATGCAGGAAAACCGGTTGCCGCCAGTGCACGTGTTCGCCGGTATCAACTTGTCGTTCGGGTTGATGGGGCCCCTCTTACGCCGTTCCGGTGTCATCTTCATCCGTCGCGATATCGGCGGTAACCCGCTCTACAAGTACGTCCTGCGCGAGTACGTCGGCTACATCGTCGAGAAGCGGTTCAATCTGAGCTGGTCCATCGAAGGTACCCGCTCGCGCACCGGCAAGATGCTGCCGCCCAAGCTGGGTCTGATGTCCTATGTGGCCGACGCATACCTGGACGGGCGCGCCGAAGACATTCTGCTGCAGCCGGTGTCGATCAGCTTCGATCAGTTGCACGAGACCGCCGAGTACGCCGCCTACGCCCGCGGTGGAGAAAAGACACCCGAGGGCGTGCTGTGGCTGTACAACTTCATCAAGGCACAAGGCGAACGTAACTACGGCAAGATCTATGTCCGCTTCCCAGAAGCGGTCTCGATGCGGCAGTACCTGGGGCCGTCGCACGGGCAGCTAGCCCAGGACAACGACGCTAAACGGCTTGCGCTGCAAAAGATGTCGTTCGAAGTCGCGTGGCGGATTCTGCAGTCGACACCAGTGAACGCGACGGGCCTGGTGTGTGCCCTGCTGCTCACCACGCGCGGGGCGGCGCTGACGCTCGACCAACTGCACCACACGCTGCAGGACTCGCTGGACTACCTCGACCGCAAGCACACCCCGGTATCGACGAGCGCGTTGCGGCTGCGCACCCGCGACGGTGTACGCGCGGCCGTCGACACACTGTCCAACGGACACCCGATCACCCGCGTCGACAGCGGGCGCGAGCCGGTGTGGCTCATCGCGCCCGACAAGGAACACGCCGCCGCGTTCTACCGGAACTCGGTCATCCATGCCTTCCTGGAGACCTCGATCGTCGAACTCGCCCTGGCGCATGCCAGGCACGCCGAAGGCGACCGCATGGAGGCCTTCTGGGCTCAGGCGATGCGGCTGCGCGATCTGCTGAAATTCGACTTCTACTTCGCCGATTCGGCGGCATTCCGCGACAACATCGCCGAAGAGATGGCATGGCACGACGACTGGGAAGCCCACGTCGCTGCCGGCGGCGAGGAGATCGACGCGATGCTGTTCGCCAAGCGGCCGTTGATGTCCGACGCGATGTTGCGGGTGTTCTTCGAGGCCTACGAGATCGTCGCCGACGTGCTGCGCGATGCGCCGGCCGATATCGGGCAGAAGGAACTGACGGAGTTGGCGCTCGGGGTGGGCCGGCAATACGTGGCACAGACCCGGGTTCGTAGCAGCGAATCGGTGTCCACGCTGCTCTTTGCGACCGCGCGTCAGGTGGTTGCCGACCAGGATCTGATCGCCGCGGCCGCGGATCTGGCCGACCGCCGGAATGCCTTCCGGCGGGAATTGCGGGCGATTCTGCGGGATTGCGGCCACGTCGAGCAAGTCGCGCGCAATCAGTTCGTCGCCCGCGAATTTCAAGCGCGCCAGGAGCGCACCGCTCGCCAGGTTGGGTAGCGCGGGCTTTGCGGGTGCCCGCCCATACCCTGGACGTATGACGGTTGGCCAGTCCAAGGCCCGTGAACTGGTGTGGCCGCTGCTCACCGGAGTCGCGGTGCTGGCCGGCTGCACGGCGGCCGGCATCGGTGCGTTGTCGCTGGCCGATGCGCTGACCGCCACCGGATTGCCCAACCCGGGCTCGGCCACCACGCTGGGTCTGCCGTTCGTCCGGGCAGCGGGCGAGATCGCCGCGGTCCTGGCGGTGGGGTCGTTCCTCGTCGCGGCCTTCCTGGTGCCGCCGCAAAAGTCCGGCGTGCTCGACGCCGGCGGGTACCGCGCCCTTCGGCTGGGGACCGTCGCGTCGGGGGTGTGGGCGGTGTGCGCGTTCCTGCTGATCCCGCTGACCATTTCTGATGTGTCCGGGCACCGGTTGGCCGAGCACCTCAATCCCGTGCAGCTCTGGTCGTTGGCCAGCCTGGTCAACACCGCCTCCGCGTGGCGCTGGACAGCGGTCCTGGCCGCGGTGGTGACGCTGGCCAGCTTGGCGGTGCTGCGCTGGTCGTGGACGCCGTTGCTGCTCGCCGGCTCGCTGCTGACCCTCATTCCGCTGGGGCTGACCGGTCACTCGTCGGCCGGTGGCTCGCATGACCTGGCCACCAACAGCCTCTTGATCCACCTTGTCGCCGCCAGCCTGTGGGCCGGTGGTCTGCTGGCTCTGCTGGCCCACGCGCTGCGCGGCGGCGACCACCTCGCCCTGGCGGCTCGGCGCTTTTCCGCGATCGCCTTGTGGTGCTGGGTCGCGATGGCGGTCAGTGGCGTGCTGAACGCCCTGGTGCGGGTGTTGCCTGCTGACCTGCTGACCACAACGTATGGGCGGCTGGTGCTGGCCAAGGTGGTCGCACTGTGTGCGCTGGGCGTCCTGGGCTGGCGTCAGCGGCGTGCCGGAGTCGTTGCGCTGCAAGGCGATCCCACGGCGCGAAATGTCCTGATCCGGCTGGCGCTCGTCGAGGCGGCCCTGTTCGGCGTGACGTTCGGTATCGCCGTCGGGCTGGGCCGCACCCCACCGCCGCCGCCACCGATCCGACTCCCGTCGATTCCCGAAGCCGAGATCGGCTATGACTTCGACGGGCCGCCGACGTTGGCGCGCATCCTGTTCGACTGGCGCTTCGATCTGGTCTTCGGCACGGCGGCAATCGTTTTGGCCGCGCTGTATGTGGCGGCGGTGCTGCGGCTGCGCCGCCGCGGCGATCACTGGCCGCCCGGCCGGATCCTGGCCTGGTTGTTGGGGTGTCTGACCTTGCTGTTCGTGACGTCGTCGGGGGTCGGCCGCTACATGCCGGCGATGTTCAGCATGCACATGGCCGCTCACATGGGGCTCTCGATGCTGGTGCCGATCCTGCTGGTGCTGGGCGGGCCGGTGAGCCTCGCATTGCGAGCGCTGCCCGCCGCCGGGCGCAATGACCCGCCGGCCATGCGGGAATGGCTGTTGGCCGCCCTGCACAGCCGGTTATCCCGCGTCCTCACCAATCCGATCGTGGCCACGGCGCTGTTCATCGCGGGCTTCTACGGCCTGTACTTCGGGAACATCTTCGACGACGCGGTGGGCAGTCATGCCGGGCACCTGGCGATGAACGTGCATTTCCTGGTCAGCGGTTACCTGTTCTATTGGGTGGTGATCGGCGTGGACCCGACCCCGCGGCCGATCCCGCCGCTGGCCAAGGTGGGCGTGGTGTTCGCCTCGCTGCCCATGCACGCGTTTTTCGGGGTGGAGCTGATGGGCACCCCCACCGTGCTCGGGGCGGCCTACTACCGGTCTCTCGGCTTGAGTTGGCACACCGATCTGCTCGGCGATCAACGCTTGGGTGGCGGAATCGCTTGGGCGGCAGGTGAAGTGCCACTGGTGATCGTGATGCTCGCGTTACTGGTGCAGTGGGCACGCAGTGACGCGCGCACCGCGCGGCGTCTTGACCGGGCGGCCGACCGTGACGACGACGCCGACCTGACCGCCTACAACGCCATGCTGGCCGAACTGGCACGCGGGGGAGGACCGAAGCCGCCGTCTCACGGGCCGTCTTCGCGCGATCCGTGAGCGTAACGTCACGGCGATTTCCGGGCGCCCCGATTTTCGCAGTGGGGCCACGCGCGCGCATCTGTCGGGGAGCGGATATGCGTTTCACTGGATGTCGGGAAGAATTACCGAGATGCGTATCTTCACCGTGGACACGTTCACTGACCAACCTTTTGCCGGTAATCCGACGGCGGTGTGCCTGTTAGATTCGGGTTGGCCGGCGACTGAATGGCTCCAGCGACTCGCAAGCGAATTGAATTTGCCTGCAAGCGCATTCGTGTATCGCAATCGTGACAACACGGAATTACGTTGGTTCAGTCCGCGCAGCGAGCTTGAACTCTGCGGCAGTGGCACGCTGGCCGCGGCGCACATATTGTGGGAAGTCGGCGACTGGTCTGAGACCCTTCTGTTCACCACTGCTGGCGGCCCTCTCGGCGCTCAACGAGAGCCGGGTGAACGGATCACCTTGGACTTCCCGTCCGACAACCTTCGGCCGGTGTCAGCGCCACTGGGATTGACTGCGGTGCTTGGCGTTACGCCCCTTGCGGTTTGGCGTGGACGGTTGGACCTGCTTGTCGAATTGGACCGCGCGCAATCTGTCGCCGGTTTGAACCCCGACTTTGAAGCTCTGGCCGAGCTCGATGTCCGCGGTGTGATTGTCACCGCGCGCGGCGACGCCGATGTTGATTTTGTCTCCCGATTTTTTGCGCCCGCTGCAGGGATAAACGAAGACCCCGTGACGGCTTCGGCTCACTGCAGCCTGGGCGCCTACTGGTCAACGATCCTTGGGAAGACAACGCTTACCGGTTCTCAGTTGTCAGCGCGTGGCGGGCGAGTCGAGGTCCGCCTCCGCGATGATCGAGTGAATCTGACCGGGCAAGCGGTCACCGTGATTAGGGGTGCGTTGGCAATACAGCGTTCCGTCTAGTGCTGCGTTGCGGTTACCACTGTGGATGCGCCGAGGACCCCGGGTTTCGACTTCCCGAGCCGAGGCATGTCAAAGTTTCTTCAGCCCCGCCGGATCTTGAAGAATGCCGCGACGGCCGCAAGGCCTTTTCGCAGCGAGGGTTGCAGGACGCTGACATGGCCGACAACCAGGTAACGCAATCCGTGGTCGCGCAATCCAGCGGCTCGTCGGTGAATTGACCGCGGTGGCCGGCCCTTCGCGCCCTGATCCACAGTCGCGAGTTTGTCCACAGACTCTGCCCACCATCGGACCGGATCGTCGGTGACTCGTCGGTGTCGTGGCGCTCAATGGGTAGCAAGCAAGAGCGCTATCTGAGACAAGTGCGAAAGGAAAATGAGCTCATGTTCGAAACCCCGCTGACCGTCGTCGGTCACATCGTCAACGACCCGCAGCGCCGCACGGTCGGCAACCAGGAACTCATCAAGTTCCGGGTGGCCAGCAATTCACGCCGCCGCACCAGCGAGGGAAGTTGGGAGCCGGGAAACTCGCTGTTCATCACGGTCAACTGCTGGGGAAAGCTCGTCACCGGGGTCGGTGCCGCGCTGGGCAAGGGCGCCCCGGTGATCGTGGTGGGCTACGTATATACGAGCGAATACGAGGACCGCGACGGCAATCGACGCTCGTCGCTCGAGATGCGAGCGACCTCGGTCGGCCCGGACGTATCGCGAGCTATCGTGCGCATCGAGAAGCCGGGCTACACCGGCCCGACTACCGCCGATGCCGCGCCGTCCACGGCAGCAGCCCCCGACGCCGCCGATGAGGACACCGATGCTCAGGATGGCGTCGAGGCCGACGACTCGGCTGCCCTGCCACTGTCGGCTTAGCGTTGTTGGGAGGGGCTGAAGTCGGCGAGCAACCATCCGAGCTGAAAGATGACCCGGCACACGACGTTCCGTTACTGCCTCGATCCGACATCCGAACAGCGCAGCATCTTGGTTCGACATGCGGGCGCCTCGCGCTTCGCGTTCAATCAGTGCTTGCGGATGGTCAAGGATGCGTTGTCAGCCCCAACCAGCGCGTCGGACAAGGTAGTCCCTTGGTCGGGTTTCGATCTGATCAACGCATTTAATACGTGGAAGAAGACCGATGCCGCGGGTCGGATGTTCGCCGTCGACACGGACGGTGTCATCGAGATCCGGGTTACTGGATTGGCCTGGCGAACTGAAGTTTGTCAACAGGTGTTCGAGGAGGCCGCTGTCGACTGTGGTCGGGCTCTGGCCGCGTGGGCGGACTCGCGCGTGGGCAAACGGTCGGGCCGTCGCGTCGGATTTCCTCGCTTCAAGCAGAAGAACACCGCCATCCCGGCATTCCGAGTGCGCAACCGGCACCGCAACGGCATTTGGCAGGCAATTCGGGTAGGCGATGGCCGTGCTCGCTCTGTCACCGTGCCGGGCCTTGGTGTTGTTCGGGTTCACGATGACACACGTCCGTTGCGGCGTCTGCTGGCTAAAGATCGGGCCAAGGTTTGTTTCGCTACCGTCAGCCACCGTGCTGGACGGTGGTGGGTGTGCCTAAATGTCGAAGCTGCCGAATTGCACCCGGCTCACCGTCACCGTGCCAGGTCGTCGAGCGACCACGGTGGCTGGGTCGGCGTCGATCGTGGGCTGTCGGCGTTTTTGGTTGCGGCGAGCACCGATGGTCGCCAGCTTGAGCGCGTCGACGATCCGCCACGGGCACTAGCCCGCGGTCTCCAACGCCAACGTCGCCTTGCAAGATCGTTATCACGCAAACAGAAGGGTTCGAGAAACCGCAACCGGGCCGCGGCGAGACTGAGTCGGCATCATCATCGTGTTCGCAACATTCGCCGGCATTTCCTCCACCGGGTCTCCGGCGAGTTGGTCAAGACCCACGACCGGCTCGTCCTCGAAGATCTGAACATCGCGGGCATGATGGCGAACCATCGACACGCCAGAGCCATTTCGGATGCCGCCTGGGGGGAGTTCGCGAAGTTGGTCCATTACAAGCAGGCTTGGCGTGGCGGCATGGTCGCGGTGGCGGACCGCTGGTACCCATCGAGCCAGATATGTTCGTTATGCCAGGCACGTAACAACGAACTGACACTGGCGGATAGAGTCTTCACCTGTCCTGAGGGACATAGCCTTGATCGCGACCTTAATGCCGCGATCAATCTCGCATCCTGGGGTGAGGAGCGTCACCGCGTCGGTGCTGATACCCAATCCCGGGTCCGGGAGCCCGAAGCACGAGCCCCGGTGAAAAAGGCCCGCCGACGGAAAGGCTCTGGCCGACACCTTGCGCGTGTTGGTGAAACCAGTCCGAGTGACGCGGGAACAGATGTCCGGGCCGAACTATCGGCTTGAACAGACGACGCCCGAGAAGGGCGGCGCCGGTGACTCAAGGTGGGTTACCGGACGCGCTTTAGGATGGTCCGCGAGATCATTCTCGAAGAACCAGAGAGGCAAAACCCCAGCATGGCTGAGTTCATCTACACGATGAAAAAGGTCCGCAAGGCGCACGGCGACAAGGTGATCCTGGACGACGTCACGTTGAGTTTCTTCCCGGGCGCCAAGATCGGTGTCGTCGGGCCCAACGGCGCCGGTAAGTCGAGCGTCTTGCGGATCATGGCCGGTCTGGACAAGCCGAACAACGGCGACGCGTTCCTGGCCAACGACGCCACGGTCGGCATCCTGCAACAGGAGCCGTCGCTGAACGAGGAGAAGACCGTTCGCGGCAACGTGGAAGAGGGCTTGGGCGAGATCAAGGTCAAGCTCGACCGCTTCAACGAGGTCGCCGAGCTGATGGCGACCGATTACTCCGACGAGCTGATGGACGAAATGGGCCGGCTCCAAGAGG
The DNA here is from genome assembly GCF_052566995.1 of Mycobacterium sp. Dal123C01. Classification (NCBI taxonomy): domain Bacteria; kingdom Bacillati; phylum Actinomycetota; class Actinomycetes; order Mycobacteriales; family Mycobacteriaceae; genus Mycobacterium; species Mycobacterium sp. Dal123C01. The sequence continues at coordinate 3,029,499 of NZ_CP199580.1, forward strand.
ACCTGGACCATGCCGACGCGTGGGACCTCGACTCGCAGCTGGAGCAGGCGATGGACGCGCTGCGCTGCCCGCCGCCCGACGAGCCGGTGACCAACTTGTCCGGTGGTGAGCGCCGCCGCGTGGCGCTGTGCAAGCTGCTGCTGTCCAAGCCCGACCTGCTGCTGCTCGACGAGCCGACCAACCACCTGGACGCCGAAAGCGTGCAATGGCTCGAAGCGCATCTCGCCGCCTACGCGGGTGCAATCCTGGCCGTCACCCACGACCGTTACTTCCTGGACAACGTCGCCGAATGGATCCTGGAACTCGACCGGGGCCGCGCCTATCCCTACGAAGGCAACTACTCGACCTACCTGGAGAAGAAGGCCGAGCGGCTTTCGGTGCAGGGGCGCAAGGACGTCAAGCTGCAAAAGCGGCTGCAAGAGGAGCTGGCGTGGGTGCGCTCCGGAGCCAAAGCACGGCAGGCCAAAAGCAAGGCCCGCCTGCAGCGGTACGAGGAGATGGCCACCGAGGCGGAGAAGACGCGCAAGCTCGATTTCGAGGAGATCCAGATCCCCGTCGGGCCGCGGCTGGGCAACGTGGTTGTCGAGGTCGAACACCTGGACAAGGGCTATGAGGGACGCACCCTGATCAAGGATCTGTCCTTCACCCTGCCGCGCAACGGCATTGTCGGCGTCATCGGTCCCAACGGGGTCGGCAAGACCACACTGTTCAAAACCATCGTCGGGCTTGAGGAGCCGGACAGTGGCGTGGTCAAGGTCGGTGAGACCGTCAAACTGAGCTACGTCGACCAGGATCGCGCGGGCATCGATCCGAAGAAGAACGTCTGGGAAGTCGTCTCGGATGGGCTGGACTACATTCACGTCGGTCAAACCGAAGTCCCGTCGCGTGCCTATGTGTCGGCATTCGGCTTCAAGGGTCCCGACCAACAGAAGCCGGCCGGAGTGCTCTCCGGTGGCGAGCGCAACCGGCTCAACCTCGCGCTGACGCTCAAGCAGGGCGGCAACCTGATCCTGCTCGACGAGCCGACCAACGACCTTGACGTCGAAACCCTGGGTTCGCTGGAGAACGCCCTCGAGCAATTCCCCGGCTGCGCGGTGGTGATTTCGCACGACCGCTGGTTCCTCGACCGCACCTGCACGCACATCCTGTCGTGGGAGGGCGACGACGACAACGAGGCCAAGTGGTTCTGGTTCGAAGGCAACTTCGGTACATACGAGGAAAACAAAGTGGAGCGCCTCGGCGCCGACGCCGCCAGGCCGCACCGGGTCACCCACCGCAAGCTGACGCGGGGCTAATGTCAGCTCTGCCAACGAAGGCATAGTCGTGAATGGGAGCTAACGGCATGACGATCGGTTCCGGAGCGAAGCAGAAAACTACGCCGTGGAGCAGATTCACCAAAATGTCGGACATTCCCGAGTGGGTCTCGAAGGCCTACATCGAGACCTATCGCGGCCCGCACGATAAAGAACCCGGAGCCACCGAAACCGGTCCCGTCGACCTGAGCATCGCCGCCGCCATCGTCACCCCGGCGCTGCTGGGCGCACACTACCGACTGGGCCAACACCGCCCGCACGGCGAAAGCTGCGTGGCCGTCTACCCGCCCGACGATCCCGCGGGCTTGGGGCCCGCGCTGCAAGTCGTCACCGATCACGGCGGCATGCTGATGGATTCCGTCACGGTGTTGCTGCACCGGCTGGGCGTCTCCTACACGGCGCTGATGACTCCGGTGTTCGAGGTGCATCGCAGCTCGACGGGGGAGTTGCTCAGCATCGACCCGAAAGCGCCCGGCGCCTCGAACTACGTCGGCGAGGCCTGGATCCACATCCAGCTGTTGCCCTCTGTCGACCGCAAGGCACTCGCCGAGGTCGAAAGGGTGCTGCCCAAGGTTCTCTCCGACGTCCAACAGGTGGCGGCCGACGCGGCAGCAATCATCGCCGCCCTGAGCGACCTGGCCGCGAATGTCGAAGCCAACACCGACGGCCACTTCTCGGCGCCCGACCGCGAGGACGTCGCGGCACTGCTGCGCTGGCTGGGCAACGGCAACTTCCTGTTGCTGGGCTACCAGCGTTGCCGGGTACACGATGGTCTGGTCTCCGGCGACGGGTCGAGCGATCTGGGCGTGATGCGCAGTCGCACGGGTTCCCGCCCGCGCCTGACCGACGACGACAAGTTGCTGGTGTTGGCTCAGGCCACGGTCGGTAGCTATCTGCGGTACGGGGCATATCCCTATGCCGTCGGGGTACGCGAATACGTCGACGGCGGCGTGATCGAGCATCGCTTCGTCGGGCTGCTCACAGTCGCCGCGATGAACGCCGACGTGCTGGAGATCCCGTCGATCTCGCGCCGGGTCCGCGAGGCGCTGGCGATGGCCGACAGCGACCCCGTCCACCCGGCCCAGTTGCTACTCGACGTGATCCAGACCGTCCCCCGTTCGGAGCTGTTCACGCTCAGTGGCGAGCAGCTTTTCGCGATGGCCAAAGCCGTGGTGGATTTGGGATCCCAACAGCGAGCGTTGTTGTTCGTGCGCGCCGACCGGCTGCGCTACTTCGTCTCCTGCCTGGTCTATCTGCCCCGCGATCGCTACACCACGGCCGTGCGGTTGCAGATCGAGGACATCCTGGTTCGCGAATTCGGCGGGACGCGACTCGAATTCACCGCGCGAGTCAGCGAATCGCCTTGGGCGCTCATGCATTTCATGGTTCGTCTACCGGAAGATGCGGGCCCGGTCGACGTCTCGGAAACCAACCGAATGCGAATTCAGGCGCTGGTCAGCGAGGCCGCGCGCACCTGGTCCGACCGGCTCATCGCCGCCGCGCCCACCGGCACGGTCTCCCACGCCGACGCCGAGCACTACGCCGCCGCATTCTCCGAGGTCTACAAATCGGCCATCACCCCCGACGATGCCATCGACCACATCGCCATCATCAAAGAGCTGGCGAATGATTCGGTCAAGCTGGTGTTCTCCGATCGCGGGGAGGGACTGGCCCAGCTGACCTGGTTCTTGGGCGGACACGGAGCCTCGCTGAGCCAGCTGCTCCCGATGCTGCAGAGCATGGGTGTCGTCGTGCTCGAGGAGCGTCCGTTCACGGTCATCCGGCCGGACGAATTGCCGGTGTGGATTTACCAGTTCCGGATCTCACCGCACCCGACCATCCGCGTCGCGGAGACGCCCGCCGAGGGCGACGCGATGGCAGAACGTTTCGCCGAGGCGGTCACCGCGATTTGGCACGGCCGGGTCGAAATCGACCGATTCAACGAACTGGTGATGCGCGCGGGGCTGACCTGGCAGCAGGTCGTGCTGCTGCGCGCCTACGCAAAGTACTTGCGGCAGGCCAACTTCCCCTACAGCCAGTCCTACATCGAATCGGTGCTCAACGAGCATTCCTCGACCGCGCGATCGTTGGTGCTGCTGTTTGAAGCGCTGTTCGATCCCCGGACCTCGGGATCGTCGACCGGTCGCGACGCGCAGACGGCCGCCGCCGCGGTCGCTACGGACATCGACGCGCTGGTCAGTCTGGACACCGACCGCATCCTGCGTGCCTTCGCGTCACTGGTACAGGCCACACTGCGGACCAATTACTTTGTGACACGCGAGGATTCGGCCCGGGCCCGGAATGTGCTGGCGATCAAGCTGGACGCCCAGCTCGTCGACGAGCTTCCGCTGCCGCGCCCCAAGTACGAGATTTTCGTCTATTCACCGCGCGTCGAGGGCGTGCACCTGCGGTTCGGCCCGGTGGCTCGTGGCGGGCTGCGCTGGTCGGACCGGCGCGACGATTTCCGTACCGAGATCCTGGGTCTGGTCAAGGCGCAGGCGGTGAAGAACGCGGTCATCGTGCCGGTCGGGGCCAAGGGTGGGTTCGTCCTCAAGCGGCCGCCGCTGCCCACCGGCGACCCCGCCGCCGACCGCGATGCCACCCGCGCCGAAGGCGTGGCCTGCTATCAGCTGTTCATCTCCGGATTGCTGGACGTCACCGACAATGTCGACCATGCAACCGGAAGGGTCAGCCCGCCACCGCAGGTGATTCGCCGCGATGGCGACGACGCCTACCTCGTCGTAGCCGCGGACAAGGGCACCGCCACCTTCTCCGACATCGCCAACGACGTCGCCAAGTCGTACGGATTCTGGTTGGGCGATGCCTTCGCCTCCGGCGGATCGGTCGGCTACGACCACAAGGCCATGGCCATCACCGCCAAGGGCGCCTGGGAGGCCGTCAAACGACACTTCCGTGAGATGGGCGTCGATACCCAGACCGAGGACTTCACGGTCGTAGGCGTCGGCGACATGAGCGGCGACGTGTTCGGGAACGGCATGCTGCTGAGCAAGCACATCAGGTTGGTCGCCGCCTTCGATCACCGGCACATCTTCCTGGACCCCGATCCCGACCCCGCGACGTCGTGGCCGGAACGCCAGCGGATGTTCGACCTGCCGCGGTCCAGCTGGGAGGACCACGACAAGTCGTTGATCAGCGAGGGCGGTGGGGTGTACAGCCGCGAGCAGAAGGCCATCCCGGTCAGCGCGCAGGTGCGCCTGGCCCTCGGCATCGACGACGAGGTCACCGAGATGGCCCCGCCCAACCTGATCAAAGCGATCCTGCTCGCACCGGTGGACCTGCTGTTCAACGGCGGCATCGGCACCTACATCAAGGCCGAATCCGAGTCCGACGCCGATGTGGGCGACCGTGCCAACGATCCGGTGCGGGTCAATGGAAACCAGTTGCGCGCCAAGGTGATCGGCGAGGGCGGCAACCTCGGCGTGACCGCACTGGGCCGCGTCGAGTTCGACCTGGCCGGCGGGCGGATCAACACCGATGCGATGGACAACTCCGCCGGCGTGGACTGCTCCGACCACGAGGTCAACATCAAGATCCTGATCGACTCGCTGGTCACCGCCGGCAAGGTCAACGCCGACGAGCGCAAGCCGCTCCTGGAATCGATGACCGACGAGGTCGCGCAACTGGTGCTCACCGATAACGAGGACCAGAATGATCTGATCGGGACCAGCCGCGCCAACTCCGCGAGCCTGCTCCCGGTGCACGCAATGCAGATCAAGTACCTGGAAGAACACGGCATCGACCGGGACCTGGAAGCGCTGCCGTCGGAGAAGGAGATCGCGCGGCGCACCGACGCCGGCATCGGACTCACCTCACCCGAGCTCTGCACGTTGATGGCCCACGTCAAACTGCTCCTCAAAGAGGAGATGTTGACCACCGAACTGACGGAGCAGGACGTCTTCGCGTCCCGGTTGCCCCGTTACTTCCCGACACCGCTACGGGAACGGTTCACCCCGGAGATCCGCACTCATCAGCTACGCCGCGAAATCGTCACGACGATGTTGATCAACGATCTGGTGGACGCCGCCGGCATCAGCTACGCCTACCGGATCACCCAGGATGTCGGTGTCGGTCCGATCGACGCGGTGCGCACCTGGGTCGCCACCGAGGCCATCTTTGGGGTGGACCATATCTGGCGAGGCATCCGTGCGGCCGATATCCCGGTCGCGTTGTCGGACCGGATGACACTGGATACCCGACGGCTGATCGATCGTGCCGGACGCTGGTTGCTCAACTACCGTCCACAACCGTTGGCCGTCGGCGCCGAGATCAACCGGTTCGCGGCCAAGGTCAAGGCGCTGACGCCGCGGATGTCGGAGTGGCTGCGCGGTGACGACAAGGCCATCGTCGAGCAGGAAGCCGCGTCCTTCGCCACGCAGGGCGCACCCCAAGACCTGGCTTACCTGGTGGCCGCCGGCCTGTACCGCTTCAGCCTGCTCGACATCATCGACATCGCCGACATCACCGAGACCGACACCGCCGACGTGGCCGACACGTACTTCGCGCTGATGGATCGGCTGGGCACCGACGGCCTGCTCACCGCGATCTCCGCGCTGCCCCGCTACGACCGCTGGCATTCGTTGGCGCGCTTGGCGATTCGTGACGACATTTATTCCTCGCTGCGGTCGCTGTGTCTGGACGTGCTGGCCGTGGGGGAGCCGGAGGAAAATGGGGAGGAGAAGATCGCCGAGTGGGAACACATCAGCGCCTCCCGGGTGGAGCGGGCGCGCCGCACGCTCACCGAAATCTACGAGAGTGGCGCTAAGGATCTCGCGACGCTGTCGGTGGCCGCGCGACAGATCCGACGCATGACCCGCACCAGCGGGCGGGGGACGTCGGGGTGACCGTCGGGTATGTCGCGCAGGTGCCGGTGCGGTGGTCGGACATCGACATGTACCAGCACGTCAACCACGCCACGATGGTCACGATTCTCGAAGAGGCGCGGGTCCCCTTCCTCAAGGACCCGTTCGGTGCCGACATCACCACGATCGGGCTGTTGATCGCCGATGTGCGGGTCACTTACAAGGATCAGCTGCGGCTCGCCGATTCGCCTCTGCAGGTGACCATTTGGACCAAGCGACTGCGAGCGGTCGACTTCACGCTGGGCTACGAAGTACGTTCGCTGCACGCCGATCCGGAGTCCAAGCCCGCCGTCATCGCCGAGTCTCAGCTGGCCGCGGTTCACATCGAGGAGCAGCGGTTGGTGCGACTGTCTCCAGATCATCGGGAGTACCTGCAACGGTGGCTGCGCTAGCTGATCGCGGATTGTGGCTGGGTCCGGCATCGAAGCAGGCCCACCGCGCCGATCTGGCTGCATTCGTCGATCACGCGATGCGGCTCGATGACGCCGCGGTCATCCGGCTCCATGCTCGGTCTTCCAGGTTGCTCACGGCATGGATGGCAACCGGATTCGACGTGCTGGCCAGCCGGGTGGTGGTGGGCAAGGTGCGTCCGGTTGACATGACTGTCGCTGCTGATGGATTGGCGCAGGGCCTGTCCGCGATGGACGATTCGGGCTACGTCGATCCGGGCTTTGCGATGGACTCGGCCTGGCGAAGCGCGTTGCCCCCGGAATCCGGTTTCACTTACCTCGACGACGTACCGGCCCAGGTGATGCTGGACCTGGCGCAACGCGGCGCGCGACTCGCCAAGGAGCACAGCAGTTCCCACGGCCCGCCGGTATCACTGCTCGATCAGGAGGTCATTCGGGTCAGCTCCGCCGACGAAAGCGTCGGCCTACCGATGCGCTGTGTGTTCGCGTTGACCGCCATGGGCTTTCTGCCGCAGTCACCGGACGCGATCGACAGCGACGAAATGATCAGGGTGAGGATAATGCCGTCGTGGTTACGTCTGGACGCGAGGTTCGGCTCGGTGTACCGCCGGCGCGGGCATCCATCGCTGGTGTTGCGCTGACCCGCTTTTGCGGTCAGGTCCGGTAGCGCAACCACAACGGCAAAACGGAGTCCAGGTAATCCATGAACTTCTTGAGCCCCACTCGGTGTTGTCCGAACCCGTAGGGATCTTCGGCGTATTCGGGAAACGCAATGCCCAGCCCGAACAGGCCAGGTGCAATGATCCCGTTCTGTTGGTTGTACGGTAGCGGGCCCCACTGGGGCGTGGCGGGCAGCTTTCTCCGTTCGAAGCCGACCGTGTAGACGACGCGGTCGCAGGCTTTGAGCTTGTCGTCGAATTCCGGGCTCGACACCCAGCACCGCTCCAGTCGTTCCGGATATACGCCGTCAATGCTTTCCCGGGCCCAGTCCGCCGCTCGCCCTTTGAGCCCGGTGTCATCGAACAGGATCCAATCATCAAGGTAAATCGCGTATTTCAATGGGCTTTGGTAGAAATTGATCACTCGTTCGACGGGGTGGCGCAGCAGGTGCGGCAAGGCGATCATCGACGAGTGCGATGAGCCGAAGACGGCAACGGTGGCGCCCTCCAGTGGCTGTTCAGCCAGCTTTTCGGGGTCGAGGGCGACTTCGACGGGAATCTCTTCCAGATCCGGATATGAAAGTCTTTTGGGAACAGCTCCGACGGCAAGGACGACGTTGTCGGACACCACTTCTTGCTGCTGCGTCTCGATTCTCCATTGCCGCTTGTGCAGCTCGAGACAGGTTGCCGTCGTTTCAAATACATGTACTCGCTCACGCAGCTGCTGGGTGACCCAAACCAAAGGATCAGCGACCAGGGCGAGGGCACACGTCTCCTCGGGGTCGAGTTCCAGCAGCGGCACGGGCGGTGCCTCCGAGAATCGGAATGCGGCGGAGCCGTTCAGGAAGCTGAGGAACGTCCCGACAATCGTGTTGCTCGACACCGGCCGCCATTTTTGCCCAAGGTCGCCTACGGCAAAGGCAGGATCAATCCAGGCGATTTGTTCCGGTGCGATCCCGTGATCGAGGAGCCGCCCCACTGCGGCAATTCCAGCGGGTCCGGCTCCGATCACTGTCCAGGCGTAGGTCGGCATGTACTAGATATAGAGGAACGAACCTCAAAATGCTGGGCGGTGGCCGTCGGCTACACCAGCCAGGCCGCGCTATCCGGCGGCAACTGACCATCGACTAGCGGGGCGCTGGCAAAGATGAGCTCGCCCGCCGGCAGCGCTATGGGCCGCTTGCCGGAGTTGAGCGCGCACACCAGGCCGCCGCGGCCACGGAAGGCCAACGCTTCGCTTGGTGCGGTGAGCCACTCGAACTTGTCGCCGTCGAATTCCGCACGTTTCCCGCGCAATTCGAGCGCCTTCTGGAAGAACGACAACGTCGACTCGGGATCTCGTTGTTGCTTTTCCACCGTCAGCGCCGCCCAGTCGGCGGGCATGGGCAGCCAGGTGTCGGGCGAGCTGGAGAACCCGAACGGGGGAGCCTCGCCCGACCACGGCAGCGGAACCCGGCACTTATCGCGGCCGCGTTCGGTGTGCCCGGACCGTTCCCACGTCGGGTCCTGCAGCGCCTCCTCGGGCAGGTCCAACACGTCGGGCAACCCGAGTTCCTCGCCGTTGTAGATGAATACCGTGCCCGGCAGTGCGAGCATCGCCATCGCCATGGCGCGCGCGCGGCGCAGCCCGACCTCGCCGCCGCCGTAACGGGTAACCTCGCGGTCCAGATCGTGATTGGACAGCGTCCACGTTGGGATGGCGTTTTGCAGGCCGGTGGCCGCGAGCGAATTCTCGATCGCATCGTGGATTTCGCCAGCATCGAAGTTGATCTTGGTCAGCCGGAAATTGAAGCCGAGATGCAGCTCGTCGGGCCGTAGATACTCCGCCCAGAGGCGGTTGTCCATGACCCAGACCTCGCCGATAGTCACTGCGTCGGGATACTCGTCGACGATCTTGCGGATCCCGCGGTGAATCTCGTGCACGTTCGGGTTGTTGAAGCGCGGATCGTCGTCGGTGTGGGACAACACCTTGACGACTCCCTGCGTGTCCGGCAGGCCGGGGGGCTTGGCCATTCCGTGCGCCACATCGATGCGGAAGCCGTCCACACCGCGTTCCAGCCAGAAGCGCAGCGTCTTCTCGAAGTCGTCGAAGATTTCCGGGTTGTCCCAGTTCAGGTCCGGCTGCTCGGTGTCGAAGAGGTGCAAGTAGTACTGGCCGGGATTGCCGTCGGGTTCGACCACTCGCGTCCAGGCCGGCCCGCCGAACACCGACGTCCAGTTGTTCGGCGGCAGCGCCTGATCGGGACCGAGACCGTCGCGAAAGTAATAGCGTTCGCGCGCGTCGGTGCCCGGACCGGCGGCCAGCGCCGCCTGGAACCACGGGTGCGCCGAGCTGGTGTGGTTGGGCACCACGTCCATGGTGATCTTGATGCCCCGCTGGTGCGCCTCCGCGATCAGCCGTTCGATTGCGCCCATCCCGCCGAACAGCGGGTCGATGTCTCGGGGATCGGCCACGTCGTAGCCGTGGTCGGCCATCGGCGAGACGGTGACCGGGCTGAGCCAAATCGCGTCGATTCCCAGCCACTCGAGGTGATCCAGATGGGCGACCAATCCATCGATGTCACCGACCCCGTCGCCATTGCTGTCGGCGAACGATCGTGGATAAACCTGGTAAAAAACCGCGCTCGACCACCATGCTGCCGGGCTCATAGTGCTCCGTTTCAGTTCGCTAGGCGTTAAAGGCTAGATCAAATAGGGGCATTGACGAGCGAGTTGGCGGCCATTTCCAAATAGTTGAGCAACTCTCGACGGTGCTCGTCGTCGAGGGTCTCCGAATCGATGGACGCCACAGCGGTGTGCATGCAGCGCAACCACGCGTCACGCTCGATCGGCGTGATCCGGAACGGAACGTGACGCATCCGCAGCCGGGGATGTCCGCGCTGGTCGGAGTAGGTGCGCGGGCCGCCCCAGTACTGCTCGAGGAACATCCGCAGCCGCTCCTCGGCGCCCTCCAGGTCGTCCAAGGGGTACAGCTCGCGCAGGATCTCGTCCTCGGGGACCTGTGCGTAGAAGCGCGCCACGATCGTTCGAAAGGTCTCGGCACCGCCGACGGCGTCATAGAACGACTGCTGAACCTGATCCATCGCCTCCATTGTGGTGCATCGGCGGGTTGGCAAAGTCAACCCGGCCCGACTCACTACTTGCTGTTCACCGCTTCGACACGGCTGCACCAGCAATTAGGCGTGCGATTGGCGGCGAATCATGGTGGACTATCCGCGGAGGATTTATGGCGCAGGGCAAGAAACGCCGCAGCCACCGCAGTTCCGGTGCCGCGGCAGGGTTAACCGGACCCCCACCCGCGTCGTCCCTGCATAGTGTTTCCCACCGCCCCACCCTGGGCGCTGAAACCCATCCGCCCTCCCGGCACGAGAGCGCGTCGATCTGGAGTCGCCGCCGGGTGCTGCTGCTGAACTCCACCTACGAGCCGCTGACCGCGCTGCCCATGCGGCGGGCGATCGTGATGGTGATCTGCGGCAAGGCCGACGTGGTTCACCACGATCCGACCGGACCGATCATCCACTCGGCGAGCAGGTCGATCGTGGTGCCGTCGGTGATCCAGCTGCGCACCTACGTTCGGGTGCCCTACCGCGCCCGGGTGCCCATGACCCGCGCCGCGCTCATGCACCGCGACCGTTTCTGCTGTGCCTACTGCGGTGGAAAGGCCGACACCGTCGACCACGTCATGCCACGCAGCCGCGGCGGCGACCACTCCTGGGAGAACTGCGTCGCGTGCTGCTCGACGTGCAACCACCGCAAGGGCGACAAGCTGCTCACCGAGCTCGGTTGGGCACTGCGCCGGACGCCGGTCCCGCCGACCGGACAGCATTGGCGACTGCTGTCGACGGTCAAGGAAATGGATCCGGCGTGGGCCAGGTACCTCGATGAGGGCGCGGCCTGATCACCAAACTTGTGTCCAAACGCGCGACTGAATCGCTCGGTGGGATACGGTTTGCGTCGTGAGCACTGTGGAGATTCACCTGTACTTGGTTGGAATCCCGGCGTTGCTGGTGATCGTTTTGGCGGCGCTGATCTGGTCGCGTAAGGGGCCGCACCCCGCGACCTACAAGATGTCCGAACCGTGGACCCATCCGCCGGTTCTGTGGGCTGCCACCGACGAAGCCGTCGACAGCTCGCACGGGCATCACAATTCGGAGTTCTCGGTCGGAGGTGGCGCCAGTGGCACATGGTGAGGTAGCGACGAGAGAGCCCGCCGGGCTGCCCGTGGGCTGGGCGATCACCACCAGCGGACGGGTGTCCGGGGTCACCGAGCCCGGTGACGTGTCGGTGCACTACCCGTTTCCGACCAAGGACCTCGTCGCGATCGACGACGCCCTGAAATATGGTTCGCGCCAGTCCATGACGCGTTTCGCCATCTACGTCGGCGACCTCGGTAGCGACACCGCCGCACGGGCACGCGAGATCCTGGCCAACGTGCCCACGCCGAATAACGCTGTGCTGTTGGCCGTCTCACCCGACCAGGCCGCCATCGAGGTGGTCTACGGTTCGCAGGTCCGCGGCCGCGGTGCCGAGTCGGCCGCGCCCCTGGGAGTGGCCGCCGCTTCGTCGGCATTCGAGCAGGGCCACCTGGTCGACGGCCTGGTCAGCGCGATCCGCGTGCTCAGCGCCGGTATCTCCCCGGCGTAGTTCGGCCGGCATGAGCGGTTTCCCGTCGCGCGTCGCGGCGAAGGGACGTGACGTCGCGGTGGTGGCCTTCGTGGTCCTTGCCGCGCTCACCGGCGTCGGCAGCTCAAGCCCGGTGCTCGTGGCGCCGGCGATGGCCGACCCGGCCGGGATGTACGGTGACCCGCCCAAGGCGGCCCAATACTGGGCCCCGCAGTCATTCGGCAACAACTGCGTGCTGATGTCGGTGGCCGATGTGGTTGGCCAAGTCACCGGCCAGATGCCGAGCGAGCAGCAGATTATCGACGTGGCCCAGACCATCCCGAGCACCGCCGGAGCGGGAGCGACGGTGTACACCGATGCCAATGGCGACGGCGTCGACACCCGAGATATCGGGGTGTTGTTGACGCACTACGGCATTCATGCCAGTACGTCTGAAGATGCCAAGGGTCAGGCCGCGTTGAGCGCCCTGGAGGCGGCCCTCGGGTCGAGGCACGCGGTGATGGTCCCAGTCAGCAGCGGCACCATCTGGGAAGGCCACAAGCCCAGTGAAGGTGACCATGAAGTCGTTGTGATTGGCGTGGACACCACCAACGGAGTCGCGCACATCAACGACAGTGGCAGCGACGAGGGCCGTGACGAGCAGGTGCCCATCGCCACCTTTATGTCGGCCTGGGGAGCAGGCGATTTCGAGATGACGGTCACCGACCAAACGGTGCAGTGAGCGTTAGCTCTTAGTGTCGGCGTCGAACCGACGCGCCCGCGACGCCCGCTTCACCCCGGCCTGGCCCTCCAGCACCAGGCGGCGCAAGGCTGGCGGCACGTCCGACTCCGGGGCCCTCAGGAACTCCTCGGCGGCGGCAATGCCGTCCTCGCTGATGTCCCACGAGGGGTACAGCCCGATCACTACCGTCTGCGCGACCTCGCTCGAGCGCCGCGCCCAAACGCCGGGGATGGCCTGGAAATAGCGGCCGGTGAAGGGCTTGAGCAACTCGCCTTGGCCGGGCGCTCCGAAGCCCGCGATGATCGCGCGGGCCGACGTGTTGGCCACGGTGTCGTCCTCGACCACCCTGGTGAACACCTCTTCCTTGACCTCACGCTGTGGACGTGCCGCGGCGGCGTGGGCGCCGTTGCGTTTGCCGGTAGCCGTCGGGTCGCGTTGCACCTCGGCATCGATGAACGGAGTCGCCGGCCCGTCGGCGTCGATATCGCCGGCGGCGGCCAGAGCGGTCACGATGCGCCAGCGCAGGTCGGTGTCGATCTCGAGGCCCGCCAGGCCCAACTCGGACGGATCGTGATCGAGCAGGTCGGCCAGCGTTGTGACCTGCCGGGTGGACAGCACCGACGAGCACAGCGTGTTGACGAAGGCCAGCTGGTGGTCCGATCCCGGTTGCGCCGCGCGGGCCAGCTCCAGCACCCGGTCGGCGAACTGCGGCCAGCCGTGCTCGCGGGCCCAGCCCGGCTCGGCGTAGGAGCCAAGCGCCGTTTGGGCCTGCAGCAACAGCCGTTGTGCCACCCCGACTTCCGTCTCGGCCTGCACGCCTCCCGAGACCAGCGCTACGAAATCGCGGGCACGTAGTTCGGCCTCGCGGGTCATCTCCCAGGCCGCCGACCACGCCAACGAGCGGGGCAGCGGCTCGGCGATGTCGGCGATGCGCTCCAGCGCGGTTTGCAGTGACTGAGCGTCCAGGCGCAGCGAGCAATAAGTCAGGTCGTCATCGTTGACCAGAATCAGCTTGCCCGACGAAACACCAACCAGCGCAGCGACTTCCGTCTCCGGACCGTCGACGTCGAGTTCCTCCCGGTGCACCCGCACCAGTTTGCCCGCCTCGTCCTCGTCGTAGATTCCGACCGCCAGCCGATGCACCCGGGTTTCACCCGCCCCCGGAGCGGCGCCGCTTTGCGCGACCACAAACCGGGCGAACTTGCCGTCGGCGTCCACGTCGAATTCCGGGCGCAGGGTGTTCAGGCCCGTGGTTTTCAGCCACTGCTGACCCCAATTCGACAGGTCACGGCCCGACGCCTGCTCGAGCGCGGACAGCAGATCGTCGAAGGTGGCGTTGCCGAATGCATGGGTGCGGAAGTAATCGCGCAGCCCAGCCAGGAAGTGCTCCAGCCCGACGTAGGCGACAAGCTGCTTGAGTACCGAAGCGCCTTTGGCGTAGGTGATGCCGTCGAAGTTCACCTCGACTGCGGCCAGGTCTGGGATGTCGGCGGCGATCGGGTGCGTCGACGGCAATTGGTCCTGGCGGTACGCCCACGATTTTTCGACGGTCGCGAACGTCGTCCACGCCTCGGTGAATTCGGTTGCCTCGCTTTGGCACAGCACCGACGCGAACGTCGCGAACGACTCGTTCAGCCACAGGTCGTCCCACCAGGTCATGGTGACCAGGTCACCGAACCACATGTGCGCCATCTCGTGCAGCACCGTCTCGGCGCGCCGTTCATAGGAAGCGCGGGTGACCTTGCTGCGGAAGACGTAGTCCTCGAGGAAGGTCACCGCCCCGGCGTTTTCCATTGCGCCGGCGTTGAATTCGGGGACGAACAGCTGGTCGTACTTCCCGAACGCATAGGGCAGCCCAAAGTTACGGTGGTAGAAGCCGAATCCCTGCTTGGTCTGGGTGAACAAGCGATCGGCGTCCATGTGCGCCGCCAACGAGTCCCGGCAGTAGATGCCCAGCGGAATCTCGCCGTGCTCGTCGGTGTAGGTGTCCTTCCACTCCGAATACGGGCCGGCGATCAAGGCCACCAGATAGGTGCTCATCCGCGGCGTGATCGCAAAGCTGTGCACGCCGTTCTCGATTGACGCGGTCGCGCCGTTGGAGATCACCTTCCAGTGCTCGGGGGCCACCACCCGCAGGTCGAAGGTCGCCTTGAGGTCGGGTTGGTCGAAGCAGGCGAACATGCGCTTGGCGTCGGCGGTTTCGAATTGCGAGTACAGGTAGGTCTCGTTGTCGACCGGGTCGACGAAGCGATGCAGTCCCTCGCCGGTGTTGGAGTAACGGCAGTCGGCGTCGACGACGACGACGTTGCGGTCGGCCAGTCCGCGCAACGGGATGCCGGTCGATTCGTCGTATCCGGAGATGTCCACCTCGCGCCCGTTGAGGGTGGCGCTGCGAACGGTTTCGGCGGCGAGGTCGATGACGGTGTCGGCGCCGGCGAGGGCTTCGAACACCACCGTGGTGGTGGAGCGGAAGTTTCGTTCGCCGGGCCCGCCGCTACCGTCGGTGACGTCGAGGCTGATCTGGTAGCTGTCGACGGTGACCAGGGCGGCGCGTTCGAGGGCTTGGTCTCGGGTGAGGTTAGGAAGGGCCACCCGTCCAACTTAGTGGCGTCGCGGGCTGCCGGTGCGGAACGGGAACACGCGCGCGGCGACTACGGTTGTGCTGGACGGTGTTTTGACCGTTATTGATCTCTTTCGGAGAGGACTGCGCAATGTCCGACAAGGCCCCCGCGAAAAGCGAAGCCGGTTTCTGGTTCGACCCGCTGTGCCCATGGGCATGGATCTCGTCGCGCTGGATCCTGGAAGTCGAAAAGGTTCGCGACATCGACGTGAACTTCCACGTCATGAGCCTGGCGATACTCAACGAGAACCGCGAAGACCTGCCCGAGAATTATCGCGAGAACATGAAGCGGGCCTGGGGACCGGTGCGGGTCGCGATCGCTGCCGAGCAGGCCCATGGCGCCGGCGTTTTGGCCCCGCTGTACACCGCGATGGGCACCCAGATTCATAACAAGGGCAATAAGGAACTCGAAGAGGTCATCAAGATCGCGTTGGACGAGACCGGTCTGCCCGCCGAGCTGGCCGAGGCCGCCACCAGTGACGCCTACGACGAGGCGCTGCGTAAGAGTCACCACGCCGGCATGGACGCGGTCGGTGACGATGTCGGCACGCCGACCATCCACGTCAACGGCGTGGCGTTCTTCGGCCCGGTGATTTCGCGGATTCCGCGCGGTGAGGAAGCCGGCAAGTTGTGGGACGCCTCGGTGACCTTCGCCGCCTATCCGCACTTTTTCGAGCTCAAGCGCTCGCGCCAGGAGAAGCCGGAGTTCGACTGACATTGTTGCGCCGGGCGGCGTGACACCCCGCGCGTTGCGTCGCCTGGCCCACCGGGTAAGGATTGCGGTCATGCGCGTCTACCTGGGTTCTGACCACGCCGGATTCGAGCTCAAGCAACAGATCATCGAGCACCTCAAGCAGACCGGACACGAGCCGATCGATTGCGGCGCCTTCACCTACGACGCCGAGGACGACTACCCCGCGTTTTGCATCGCCGCGGCGATGCGCACGGTGGCCGACCCCGACAGCCTGGGCATCGTGCTGGGTGGATCGGGCAACGGCGAGCAGATCGCGGCCAACAAGGTCCCCGGCGCCCGCTGCGCGCTGGCGTGGAGCGTCGAGACCGCGTCGTTGGCGCGTCAGCACAACAACGCACAGCTGATCGGCATCGGTGGCCGGATGCACACCGCCGCCGAGGCGCTGACGTTCGTCGACGCCTTTCTCGCCACGCCGTGGTCGAAAGCCGAACGACACCAACGGCGTATCGACATTCTCGACGAGTACGAGCGCACTCACCAGGCCCCGCCGGTGCCCGGCGCGCAGGCTTAAGGACTGCGTTGCCCGAAGGGCACACGCTGCACCGGTTGGCCCGGCTGCACCAACGCCGATTCGGCGGGGCGCCGGTCGCCGTGTCCAGCCCGCAGGGCCGGTTCGCCGGTGCGGCGGCCGCCGTGGACGGCCGCGTGCTGCGTAAGGCCAGCGCCTGGGGCAAGCACCTTTTCCATCACTACGCCGACGGTCCGATCGTGCATGTACATCTCGGCCTCTACGGCACTTTCACCGAATGGGAACACGCCGAGGCGCTTCCGGAGCCGGTCGGACAGGTACGGATGCGGATGGTGGGCGCCGAGTACGGAACCGACTTGCGCGGCCCGACGGTGTGCGAGGTGATCGACGAAGCTCAGGTCAGCGAAGTTGTGGCGAGGCTCGGTCCCGACCCGTTGCGCAGCGACGCCGACCCGGCGGCCGCGTGGGCCCGAATCATGAAGTCCCGCAGGCCTATTGGCGCACTATTGATGGACCAGACCATCATCGCCGGCGTCGGCAATGTTTACCGCAGCGAGTTGTTGTTCCGGCACCGCATCGATCCCTTCCGACCTGGCCGCAATGTCAGCGAAGCGGAGTTCGACGCGGCATGGACCGATCTGGTGGCGCTGATGAAGATCGGGTTGCGCGGCGGCAAGATCATCGTGGTGCGTCCCGAGCACGACCACGGTCCGCCGTCCTACGGCCCCGGGCGGCCTCGGACATACGTGTACCGGCGCGCCGGAGAGCCCTGCCGGGTGAACGGGGGACCCATCCGCACCGCGGTGCTCGAGGGGCGAAATGTGTTCTGGTGCCCAACCTGTCAAAACTGAGCGAGCCGGTTGAATTGACAGGAAACTGACAGGAAGAAACGCTGGCGTCTACAGTTTGGGACGTCGCGCCCTCGGGTACGACCAGGCTCGTGAAAACAATTCCACGTTTTGCTGCAACGATTTTGGCCGGAGCCGCTGTGGGTCTGGCCGGTGTGGGTGTCGCCGCAGACGCTCAAGCGCAGCCAGGCCCCTTCCCGCAGTGGTGCCCGGGGGAGTTCTGGGATCCGGGCTGGGGCAACAACTGGGACTGGAATGGCTGCCATGACTGGCGTGGCGGGCCTCCCGGTTATGGGCCCGGAGGCTGGAACCCGCCTGGACCGGCCGGGGGTCCCGGGTGGGGCCCGGACCGTCCCGGCTGGGGCCCGGGTGGACCCGGCGGTCCCGGCTGGGGCCCCGGAGGACCGCCGCCGCCCGGCTGGCACCCCTGATAGAAGTTCGAGCCACCAATCGCGCCCTGCCGACATCGTTCGGCTGGGCGCGATTGTGTCGAGCGCGTCAGGAAACGCCGACGCCCAGCGCGGCGTACACCTCGTTGCTGAGCGCGAGGCTGCGCGGGTCGGCGTTGGCCTTGGTGGCGTCGAAGCGGTTGGCCACGTAGGCGTAGCCGATCCGGTGTTCGAGGTCGACGAAGCCGAATGAGCCGCCGAGACCGCCGTGCCCGAAGATCCGCGGGTTGGGGCCGTTGACGCAACGCTGGTTCAGCATGTAGCCCAGCCCCCAGCCGTGGTCGGCGACCCGGGGTCCGAGCACCAAGTCGGTCTCCACGCCGCCCTGGCATTCCCGGACCAGGTCCATATGTTCGCGGCTGAGCAATTTCTCCTGAGCGAGCGCGTTGTAAAACGTGGCCAGCCCCAGCGCGGACACCTGCGCGTTGGTGCCCGGGAACTCGAGCCGGCGCCACAAGTCGAGGTCGTAGGAGCTCACCTCGTCATCGGGTGAGAACCCCATCGCGACCGCCATCCCCGCCTTGGGGTGGTCGGCCAGCGAAGTCGGGTGAGTGGGCGCGTTCATGCCGGTCAGCAGGTCGCGCATGTGTGGCTTGTTCACCCGTTCGGCGCAGCGACGTTGATCGGCGGGGAACAGGCCGATATGGACGTCGGCGCCCAACGGTTCGGCGATCTCGGTGCGCAGGTATTGACCGACGGTGCGACCCGTCACCCGGCGGAACACCTCGCCGACGATGAAGCCGAACGTGGTCATGTGATAGCCCTGTGCGGTTCCCGGCTCCCACCACGGTTCCGCCGCGGCGATCTGCTCGCAGGCAAAGTCCCAGTCGCAGACCTGCTGCCAGCTCATCGGCTGACGCGGCCCGATGACGCCGGACCGGTGGCTCAGCACCATCGCCAGGGTGATGTCTTCCTTACCCGCCTGCCCGAACTCGGGCCAGTAGCGGGCCACCGGCGCGTGCAGCTCCACCTCGCCGCGATCGGCCAGTTGGTGCAGGCAGGTGGATGTCAGGGCCTTGGTGCCGGACAGCACCGTGGTGATGGTGTTTTCCCGCCAGCGCCGGGTGCGGGCCGCGTTGGCCCAGCCGCCCCACAGGTTGACGACGAGGTCGCCGTCCACCCACACCGCGACGGCCGCGCCGACTTCGCCGCACTGCGTGAAATTGCGCTCGAATGCGCCGCGTACTCCGACGAAGTCCGACGCGCATGAGCCATTTATGACGGCGTCCGTTTCCAGGTCGCTCATGGCGCCTTTCTGTGGAGCAGTACCTACCCAGAGCGGGCGACGGGAATCGAACCCGCGTAGCTAGTTTGGAAGACTAGGGCTCTACCATTGAGCTACGCCCGCATGCATTAGTCGAGCGAGACTTTATCTGGCGGCGAACATCAAATCTAATCGAAGCAGATCTGTTACTGCTTCGTGAGGTCTTGAGGTCGCTTCGAAGCCGGGGGCCCAGCTGGTGTTGAAGGGCCGTAGGATCGCGAGGTCAGCGCGGGGTGTAGCGCAGCTTGGTAGCGCATCCGCTTTGGGAGCGGAAGGCCGCAGGTTCAAATCCTGTCACCCCGACAAGCACCGCGCCGCAACCCGGCCTGTAGGCAAGGCCACCGAACGCAAAGAACGACCATCGAGGAGCAGACCCGTGAAGAGCAGCGTCGAGCAGTTGAGCCCCACCCGGGTGCGCATCAACGTTGAGGTGCCATTCACCGAACTTGAACCTGACTTCCAGCGCGCCTACAAAGAGCTGGCCAAACAGGTCCGGCTGCCCGGGTTCCGGCCCGGCAAGGTGCCGTTGAAGTTGCTGGAGGCCCGCTTCGGCCGCGAGGAGATGCTCGACCAGGTCGTCAATGAGGCGCTGCCGACCCGGTATGGACAGGCGGTCGCCGAGACCGAAGTCCACCCGATCGGCCGGCCCGAGATCGAGGTGACCAAGAAGGAGTACGGCGGGGAACTGGCGTTCACCGCCGAGGTCGACGTCCGCCCCGAGATCACCCTCCCGGATCTCGGCGCGCTGCAGGTTTCGGTGGATCCGATCGAGGTCAGCGACGACGACGTCGACGCCGAACTGCAGTCCTTGCGGGCCCGGTTCGGCACCCTGACCGGGGTCGACCGGCCGGTCGCCGACGGTGACTTCGTTTCGATCGACTTGTCGGCGACGATCGACGGCGAGGAGATACCGAACGCCGCCGCGCAGGGCCTGTCCCACGAGGTCGGCTCCGGGCGGCTCATCGAAGGTCTCGACGACGCGCTCGTCGGCCTGTCCGTCGATGAGTCCAAGGAATTCACCGCCAAGCTGGCGACCGGCGACCACGCCGGCCAGGATGCGCAGGTCACCGTCACCGTCAAGACGATCAAGACTCGCGAACTGCCGGAGCCTGATGACGAATTCGCGCAATTGGCAAGCGAATTCGACACCATCGACGAATTGCGAAACAACCTGCGCGACCAGGTGGGCCAGGTCAAGCGCGCCCAGCAGGCGGAGAAGATCCAGGAAGCCACGATGGAGGCTCTGCTCGAGCAGGTCGAGGTGCCGCTACCGGAGGCGATCGTCCAGGCTCAGTTCGACACCGCCATCCACGGCGCGATCGACAGCGTCAACCACGATGAAGCCAAGTTCGCGGAAGTGCTGGCCCAACAAGGCAAGACGCGTGAGGAGTTCGAGACCGAGACGCGCAGCGCGGTAGAGAAGGACGTCCAACGGCAGCTGTTGTTCGACGCACTGGCCGATGACCTGGAAATCCAGGTCGGCCAGGACGACCTGACCGAGCGGCTGGTGGCGACATCGCGGCAATACGGCATCGAGCCGCAGCAGCTGTTCTCCTACCTTCAGGAGCAAAACCAGCTGCCGGCCATGTTCGCCGACGTGCGGCGCGGGCTGGCGATCGCCGCGGTGGTCGCGGCGGCGACGGTCACCGACACCGACGGCAACACCATCGACACCAGCGAGTTTTTCCCGGACCGCGGGAAGGGCGACGCGGTTGCCGAGGACTCCGACGACGCGGACGATGAAGCCGTCGACTCGGCCGATGAGCCCAGCGAGGAATGACCCAGCCGTGACGCTGTGAGCGAACGCGCCCGTTTCGGGGGTGCGTGGCCGCGAAACGGCGCGCGCGGTTGGTTAGTGTCGGTGAGTACAGATATCGAGAAAGCAGGTAACCCAGTCGTGACTGACATGCGTTCGAATTCGGTGGGTCTCAACCTTACGGACTCCGTCTATGAGCGCTTACTCTCCGAGCGCATCATCTTCCTGGGGTCGGAGGTGAACGACGAGGTCGCCAACCGGTTGTGCGCGCAGATCCTGCTGCTCGCGGCCGAGGACGGCGAGAAGGACATCAACCTCTACATCAACTCGCCAGGCGGGTCGATCAGCGCCGGGATGGCGATCTACGACACCATGGTGCTGGCGCCCTGCGATGTCGCCACCTACGCGATGGGCATGGCCGCCTCGATGGGTGAGTTCCTGTTGGCGGCGGGCACCAAGGGCAAGCGCTACGCGCTGCCGCACGCTCGCATCCTGATGCACCAGCCGCTGGGCGGCGTCACCGGCAGCGCGGCCGACATCGCGATCCAGGCCGAGCAGTTCGCCGTCATCAAGAAGGAAATGTTCCGGCTCAACGCCGAATTCACCGGCCAAACGCTCGAGCGCATCGAGGCGGACTCCGACCGCGACCGTTGGTTCACCGCCCCAGAAGCCCTGGAATACGGCTTCGTCGACCACATCATCACGCGCGCCGCCCACATCACCAACGGAGAACCCCTGTGAACCCCGAAACCCAACCCCAGGCGCGGTACATCCTGCCGTCGTTCATCGAGCACTCGAGCTTCGGTGTCAAGGAGTCCAACCCCTACAACAAGCTGTTCGAGGAGCGCATCATCTTCCTCGGCGTGCAGGTCGACGATGCATCGGCGAACGACATCATGGCGCAGCTGCTGGTGCTCGAGTCGCTGGATCCCGATCGCGACATCACCATGTACATCAACTCCCCGGGTGGCGGCTTCACCTCGCTGATGGCCATCTACGACACGATGCAGTACGTGCGGGCCGACATTCAGACGGTGTGTCTGGGACAGGCCGCCTCGGCCGCAGCGGTGCTGCTGGCCGCCGGCACGCCCGGTAAGCGGATGGCGCTGCCCAACGCGCGCGTGCTGATCCACCAGCCGTCGCTGTCGGGTGTGATCCAGGGTCAGTTCTCGGACCTGGAGATCCAGGCCGCCGAGATCGAGCGGATGCGCACGCTGATGGAGACCACGCTGGCTCACCACACCAACAAGGACGCCGCGGTGATCCGCAAGGACACCGACCGGGACAAGATCCTGACCGCCGCAGAGGCCAAGGACTACGGGATCATCGACACCGTTCTCGAGTACCGGAAGCTTTCCGCACAGACGGCTTAACGGTCGGCCACGCTGTCCAGGTCCGCGATGGCCGCGATGTCGTTCGGCCCAACCCGGCAGCAGCCGCCGACGATGCGTGCCCCGGCCGCGATCCACTGGCGGGCCAACCCGGCGGAAAACCGGGACCGGCCGGTCCAGTGCTGGCCGTCCCACCGTTCGCCGCTGTTCGGGTAGACGATCACCGGCTTGCCGATTGCCGCCGCGATTTCGATCGCCGGGAGCACGTCGTCAGGCGCGCAGCAGTTGACGCCGACCGCGACGATCTCGTCGACACCGGCGGCCACCGCGAACGCCTCGGCGAGTGGTTGGCCGGCCCGCGTCCGGGATCCGTCGATGGTGTAACTGAGCCAGGCCGGCACGCCGACCGTACGCAGCAGGTTCACCAGGGCTTCGGCCTCGTCGGCGTCGGGCACGGTTTCCAGGGCCAGCACGTCGGCACCCGCGGCGGCCAGGATCTCCAGCCGCGGCCGATGCCACCGCGTCAACGCCTCGACAGAGAGGCCATAGCGTCCGCGGTATTCGGATCCGTCGGCCAGCGCCGCGCCATAGGGTCCGACCGAGGCCGCGACGAAAAGGCCGCCGACGCCGGCTTCGTCACGCGCTGTGCACGCTAGTTCGACGCTGCGGCGCAGCAGCTCGACCGACTGATCTCGGTCAATCCCGCGGGCCGCAAAGCCTTCGAACGATGCCTGGTAGCTGGCGGACGTCGCGATCTTGGCGCCGGCTCGAAAGTAGGCGGCGTGCACCGCGACAATTTCGCGCGGGTCATCCGACAGCAGCCTCGCCGACCACCGCGGGTCAGACAGGTCATGGCCGCGTGCTTCCAGCTCGGTGGCCAGGCCGCCGTCGCTGATCAGCGCGGATTCGCTGGGCCCGGAAATTCCCGCAGCCAATCCCACACGGCCACTGTAGGGTGGTGGCCTGGCGGCTCGCCCACAACCAGCCCGTTTGGGGTAACCAGCCTCGATTGGGTAACGACCGCGACACGCCAAAGACACGTATTGCGCGTCTCGGCCAGCGATGAGGGCCGTCGGGCTATATGTTTTCGGACAGGCATGAATACCACCGACGCGATTCATCGCTAATGGTCGCGGCGGGCCGGAGCTAGCGGGTAGCGTCGGGGGAATACATGCGGCACGGCACGTTAAGGCGTACGGCGAACAGGAAGTAGGCACTGAGGCACCATGGCGCGCATTGGAGACGGTGGTGATCTGCTGAAGTGCTCGTTCTGCGGGAAGAGCCAAAAGCAGGTCAAGAAACTCATTGCGGGCCCGGGTGTGTACATCTGCGATGAGTGCATCGATTTATGCAACGAGATCATCGAAGAGGAGCTTGCTGACGCCGACGACGTAAAACTTGACGAGCTGCCCAAGCCCGCTGAGATACGAGACTTCCTCGAGGGATATGTCATCGGGCAGGACACCGCCAAGCGAACGCTGGCCGTCGCGGTCTACAACCACTACAAGCGGATCCAGGCCGGCGAGAAGGGTCGAGACTCCCGGTGCGAGCCGGTCGAGTTGACCAAGTCCAACATCTTGATGCTCGGCCCCACCGGCTGCGGCAAGACTTACCTGGCTCAGACCCTGGCCAAGATGCTTAACGTCCCGTTCGCCATCGCCGACGCCACCGCACTCACCGAGGCCGGTTATGTCGGTGAAGACGTCGAGAACATCTTGCTCAAACTCATCCAGGCCGCCGATTACGACGTCAAGCGCGCCGAGACCGGCATCATCTACATCGACGAGGTCGACAAGATCGCCCGCAAGAGCGAGAACCCGTCGATCACTCGCGACGTCTCCGGCGAGGGTGTGCAGCAGGCCCTGCTGAAAATCCTGGAGGGCACCCAGGCGTCGGTTCCCCCGCAGGGCGGCCGCAAGCACCCGCACCAGGAATTCATCCAGATCGACACCACCAACGTGTTGTTCATCGTTGCGGGTGCGTTCGCCGGGCTGGAGAAGATCATCTACGAGCGCGTCGGCAAGCGCGGGCTGGGCTTCGGTGCCGAGGTTCGCTCCAAGGCCGAGATCGACACCACCGACCAGTTCGCCGACGTGATGCCCGAGGACCTGATCAAGTTCGGTCTGATCCCCGAGTTCATCGGCCGTCTCCCGGTGGTCGCCTCGGTCACCAACCTCGACCTGGATTCGTTGGTGAAGATCCTGTCCGAACCGAAGAACGCTCTGGTCAAGCAGTACAACCGGCTCTTCGAGATGGACGGCGTCGAGCTGGAGTTCACCGGTGACGCGCTGGAAGCGATCGCCGACCAGGCGATCCACCGCGGCACCGGCGCGCGTGGCTTGCGCGCCATCATGGAAGAAGTCCTGCTGCCGGTGATGTACGACATCCCGAGCCGCGACGACGTCGCCAAGGTGGTCGTGACCAAGGAGACGGTGCAGGACAACGTGTTGCCGACGATCGTGCCGCGCAAGCCGTCGCGCTCCGAGCGCCGCGAGAAGAGCGCCTAGCCAGCAGCCTGAACGGTCGGGGTGCGCTGTCTCGCGACGACGTGACCAATACCACAGTTTTCTGTCGTACTCACCGGTAGCACTCGCTGACTACGTGTTTTGCCTAAGATATCGGTAAGGGCGCGTAGCCAAAGAGGTCCGTCGAACCCGAAGAGCAGTGCCATAATTGGTACTACCAGTCTCATGCAATCGTGCGAGACCGGAAACCTTTTTGACGCGCGTACCCTGAAGCTTCGGCGGAGTGCCTGTCCGGTTAACAAATGGAGGCGAAGACGTGGATCCGAACGGCAGCGGAGCCGGGTCAGATTCTCACCGCAACGGCTCGCCCGAGCGTCAGCGCCTCGAACAAGTCGTCATCCGATTCGCCGGTGACTCCGGTGACGGTATGCAGCTCACCGGCGACCGGTTCACCTCGGAGGCAGCGCTTTTCGGTAACGACCTGGCGACCCAACCGAACTACCCCGCCGAAATTCGAGCCCCCGCAGGAACCCTGCCCGGAGTTTCGTCCTTCCAGATTCAAATCGCCGATTACGACATTCTGACTGCCGGCGACCGGCCGGATGTGCTCGTCGCGATGAATCCGGCCGCGTTGAAGGCCAACATTGGCGATCTGCCGCGCGGCGGAATGGTAATCGCTAATTCCGACGAATTCACCAAGCGCAATCTGACGAAGGTGGGCTACGTAGCGAACCCGCTGGAGACTGACGAGCTGTCCGACTATGTCGTGCACTCCGTCGCGATGACCACGTTGACCATGGGGGCCGTCGAGTCGATCGGTGCGACCAAGAAAGACGGGCAGCGCGCCAAAAACATGTTCGCGCTGGGCCTTCTGTCGTGGATGTACGGGCGGCCGATTGAGACCAGCGCGACCTTCATCAGGGAGAAGTTCGTCCGCAAGCCCGACGTCGCGGAGGCCAACGTCCTCGCGCTGAAGGCGGGCTGGAACTACGGCGAAACCACCGAGGCTTTCGGCACCACTTACGAGGTGTCCCGGGCCACCTTGCCGACCGGTGTATACCGCCAGATCTCCGGCAACACCGCCCTGGCCTACGGCATTGTCGCGGCCGGTCAGCTTGCCGACCTTCAGGTCGTGCTCGGCAGCTACCCGATCACCCCGGCGTCGGACATCCTGCATGAGCTGTCCAAGCACAAGAACTTCAATGTGATCACCTTCCAGGCCGAAGACGAGATCGGCGGCATCTGTGCAGCGTTGGGCGCCTCCTACGGCGGTGCGCTCGGAGTCACCACCACGTCGGGACCGGGTATTTCACTGAAGTCCGAAGCGATCGGGCTCGGCGTGATGACCGAATTGCCGTTGCTGATCGTCGACGTGCAGCGAGGCGGGCCGTCGACCGGTCTGCCCACCAAGACCGAACAGGCCGACCTGATGCAGGCGCTGTACGGCCGCAATGGGGAGTCGCCGGTGGCAGTGCTGGCGCCCCGCTCGCCGTCCGACTGCTTTGAAACCGCCCTCGAGGCGGTGCGCATCGCGGTGTCGTATCACACGCCGGTGATCTTGTTGTCCGACGGCGCCATCGCCAACGGCTCGGAGCCGTGGAAGATCCCGGACGTCGGCTCACTGCCGTCGATCAAGCACACCTTCGCCAAGTCCGGCGAGCCGTTCCAGCCATATGCGCGCGACCCGGAAACGCTGGCTCGCCAATTCGCCATCCCGGGCACTCCAGGCCTAGAACACCGCATCGGTGGTCTGGAAGCAGCGAACGGTTCGGGCGCCATCTCTTACGAGCCGGTCAACCACGACCTGATGGTTCGGATCCGCCAGGCCAAGATCGACGGCATCAGCGTGCCGGATCTCGAAGTCGACGACCCGACCGGCGACGCCGAGCTGCTGCTGATCGGGTGGGGCAGTTCGTACGGCCCGATCGGCGAGGCTTGCCGGCGCGCGCGGCGCAAGGGCGTCAAGGTTGCGCATGCTCATCTGCGCTATCTCAACCCCTTCCCCGCCAACCTGGGTGACGTACTACGCCGTTACCCGAAGGTGGTGGCACCGGAGATGAACTTAGGCCAGTTGGCGCTGTTGCTGCGAGCCAAGTACTTGATCGACGTGCAGTCGGTCACCAAGGTTCAGGGCCTGGCGTTCCTGGCCGACGAAATCGGGCGAGTCATCCGTGCCGCATTGGCCGGAACGCTGGCCGAAATCGAGCAAGACAAGGCGATGGTCGCCAGAATGGCGGCAGCAACGGTTGGAGCTAACGCATGACAAGCGGGATCGCTGGCGACCTGGCGGGTACAGACCTCGGCTTGAGTCCGAGGTTGAAGAAGAACGACGGCGTGCCCACCACGGATCAGCCGCAGAAGGGCAAGGACTTCACCAGCGACCAAGAGGTGCGCTGGTGCCCGGGCTGCGGCGACTACGTCATCCTCAACACCATCCGCAACTTCCTGCCCGACCTCGGGCTGCGCCGCGAGAACATCGTCTTCATCAGCGGCATCGGCTGTTCCAGCCGGTTCCCGTACTACCTGGAGACTTACGGCTTCCACTCGATCCATGGCCGCGCACCGGCCATCGCGACCGGATTGGCGCTGGCCCGCGAGGATCTGTCGGTATGGGTGGTCACCGGCGACGGCGACGCCTTGTCGATCGGTGGTAACCACCTGATCCACGCGCTGCGCCGCAACGTCAACATCACGATCCTGCTGTTCAATAACCGGATCTACGGGCTGACCAAGGGCCAGTACTCGCCGACGTCTGAGGTCGGCAAGGTCACCAAGTCGACGCCGATGGGCTCGCTGGACCACCCGTTCAATCCGACCTCGTTGGCACTGGGCGCCGAAGCGACCTTCGTCGGCCGTGCATTGGACTCCGATCGCGCTGGGTTGACCGAGGTATTGCGCGGTGCCGCCGAGCATCGTGGTGCCGCGGTGGTCGAAATCCTGCAGGACTGCCCGATTTTCAACGACGGCTCCTTCGACGCGCTGCGCAAAGAGGGCGCTGAGGACCGGGTGATCAATGTCCATCAAGGCGAGCCGATTGTGTTCGGCGCCAACGGCGAATACTGCGTGGTGAAGTCCGGCTTCGGCCTAGAGGTGGCCAAGACCGCCGATGTGGCAGTCGAAGAGATCGTCGTGCACGACGCGCACGCCGACGAATCCGGCTACGCGTTTGCGCTGTCGCGGCTGTCGGACCAAAACCTCGACCACACCGTGCTGGGCATCTTTAGAAGCGTCAGCCGGGCCACCTACGATGACGCGGCCCGCTCTCAGGTCTCCGCGGCCCGGGCCGCAACGCCGTTCGATGCCGCCGCACTGCAATCACTCTTGCGTGGGCGCGACACCTGGACCGTCGACTAGGGGGCTGGGTTCGTGCCCGATGCAGTGTCATTGGCTGGAGTAGTTCTCGCCGGAGGTGAATCGCGGCGCATGGGCCGCGATAAGGCCACCCTGCCGGCGCCTGGAGGTACCGGCACGCTGGCCGAGTACGTGACCGGCATCGTCGCTCAACGCTGCGACCCGGTTATCGTCGTGGCGGCCCCCGGTCAACCGTTGCCTCAGCTCCAGGTGCGTGTCGTCCGTGACGAAATACAAGGACTGGGACCGCTGCCGGCCACTGGACTGGGCCTGCGCGCGGCCGCGGAGGCAGGCGCCCGCTACGCCTTCGTGTGCGCGGTCGACATGCCGCTGCTGACAGCCGAATTGATCGACGAGCTCGTGCAGCTCGCCATCAAGACCGACGCCGAAGTGGTGATGCCGTGGGACGGTCGCAGCCACTACCTGGCCGCGGTTTACCGGACCGATCTGGCCGAGCGGATTGACGCACTGGTGGCCGCCGGCGAGCGCAAAATGAGCGCCCTGATCGACGCTTCCGACGCCCAGCAGATCGTGCTACCGGATTCGCGTCCGCTGACCAACGTCAACACCGACTCCGACTTCCGCGCCCTGGTGCAGCCCGGAGCCTGATCGGCCGCCGGCGAGTTTCGCCGCTCTTGCAATTATTTCTTCGGTCCATACATTTTTCGCATAAACACCTCGCTTAAATGCGCGGCTAGTTAACGAATAATCCATTCGCGTTCGTTATTGGTATGCCGCGGATTAACAGACCATTGTGTGCTCGGTGCCGAATATTTTCGGCGAGACACGCGGGTTATGGATCGGATTAGCTTGGGGCGTAAGAGATTTCGAGCACCTCATGGGGTCGTTTGGGGTTCGGCCGTAGCTGGCGCGGTGATTTGGCCCGGGGGAAAGGCCGCGAGAATTTTGTCAGCAAATTGTTTTGCGCAAATGCGACCGGTGCCTCCCGCGCGGTCGCGTCCTTGACGCCGGGCCGGGTCGCATCGCGCGCTGTCCGGGTCCTCGACGCGTAGGTGTCGCTAAAGCCCTTGGAGCACTGTGTAACTCGACTACAACGGTTGTCGAAACGCATTTACACATTGCTAACGCCCCCTCGCCCAAGGGGTCTCGGGCGGCTTCCGTCCTCGTCGACGAATGACGTTGCCCAAAAGCATGTTTTGACTGGTAGAGAGCGGTAACGGCGGTCGGCTGAACCGATCAAGAAGCCGGGTCGTTGCCGGGTCGGCTGACCCCGGTCGGGCCTCGACGAAAGCGAGCCGGACGCTTGCTCCGCCCCATGGCAAATGCGTGGTCCAGCTCACAAATTATGCGTGATTAGAGTCACGATTATGTTCCGATCTTGACCTGCGAGTTTTCAAAGTAAAGGCGCTGTTGACCTGCATAAACATTTCCCTGTGCGCGCCCGTAATCTGCTCGTTATTGTTCCGAGATTCGGCGTGTCGGATATGACGAATGCGATCCGTTCTCGTACGGTGCCTTTTAGCCCGAGAGGGGTTAATAACAATTTAATCCACGGACCCGTGTGTGAGCGGGCTGCGGACGGCGATGGCCGCCCGGCAGCCAGCGGCTTATGACCCGCTGGGCAGATCATGCCCTCGCTGCCGTGCCGAAACGAGACGGCACGTTCCAGAGCACCTATTTCCACATCACGAATTACCTAAACCCGCAGCTGTGGGTTTGCTTTGGCGCGCGCGCACCGCGAAAGGAACACATTGAATAACGTTCGTAAGACGCTCATCCTCGCTGCCATCACCGGTTCGCTGGTGACGGTGCCGTCCGCCTCCGCATACGCGGATGTGCCCCCGCCGCCGCCGGCTCCGGGTGCTCCGGCTCCCGACGCGCCTCCGGCCGCAGCGCCTGCGGGCTTTGACCCGAACGTTCCCCCGCCACCTCCGGCCCCGGATGTGGCTCCTGTCGACATGCCCGCGGGCTTCGACCCGAACGTCCCCCCGCCACCTCCAGCGCCGGACGCTCCGCCGCCGCCCGCCCCGGTGGGCTTCGACCCGAACGTCCCGCCGCCTCCGGGCCCGGACGCGCCGCCTCCTCCGCCTATCAGGGCGTACAGCGTGAACTGGGATGCCATCGCGCAGTGCGAGTCGGGTGGCAACTGGGGGATCAGCACCGGTAACGGGTTCTCCGGTGGGCTGCAGTTCACCTCGAGCACCTGGCGCTCCAACGGCGGCTCGGGTTCGCCTAACGGCGCCAGCCGTGACGAGCAGATCCGGGTGGCCGAGAACGTGCTGCACTCGCAGGGCATCGGCGCCTGGCCGGTCTGCGGCCGTCGCGGCTGACCGACAGCGATCACCGGCGGCCGTGCCGTCGTAGGTAACAAGGAATGCCGGGCTTCGTGCCCGGCATTCCTTGTCTGCGCGAGCCAGTGAGGCAGTTGATCACCACCCGATGCGCTGACGGGTTAGGTTGACGACGACCGAAGCGCGGCGCGGAAAGGTGCTCTCACATGTCTAACCATTTCACCGGCCTCAGTCTCGGACCGCCGCTCGGCGATCAGCGCCTCGACCTGTGCGATCTGTACGCGTTCCAATCGCCCACCGACAGTTCACGGACCGTCCTGATCCTCAACGCCAATCCGAACGCCGACGCGCTGCACCCGGATGCCATCTATCGGTTGGCCATCGACACCGACGGTGACCTGATCAACGACATCGCGTTCAGCTTTGTGTTCTCCACCCCGGTGGACGGCCGGCAGACGGTCAACGTGTTCATGGCCCGCGGTGAACAGTCCCGTTCGCCCGAGCCGGTTGGCGAGCAGATCTTCACCGACGTCGAGGTGTCGTTCGGAGCCAAGCCGAATGTGGCTACCGCCGGCGACATCACGTTCGCCGCGGGAGCGCGCAGCGATGCGTTCTTTTTCGACTACGACGGCATCAAGGACCTGTTCGACATCAGCGGCAAGCGCAATTTCACGTCTCCTCATCTCGCCGAACTCGGCGGCAAATCGCCGTGGACGGGCCAGGACTCGAATACCGAGGCCAATGTCTGCTCGATGGCGATCGAGCTGCCCACCAGCACCCTCGGCGCGGCGGGGCCGATCCGAATCTGGGGGCGTTGCAGCCTGCGCGAGAACGGCACACTGAATCACGTGGACCGGGCCGGGCACCCGTCGGTGAGCAGTTTCTTCAACACCGACGACACCAAGCTGGAGTACAACGCCAGCGAGCCGCCGAACGACTGGAACCGATGGCTTGACCAGTTCGTCCACCTCATCGGTCACACCGGCGGCTACACCCGGGAGGAGGCCGTCGCCGCGATCGAGAAAGAGGGCACGCTGCCCGACATGCTGACCTTCGACCCGGCCAAGCCGGCCGAATACCCGAACGGCCGGGTGTTCACCGACGATGTCATCGACTACCGGCTGGCGTTCCTGACCAAGGGCGAGTGTCCGCCGTCGGGCCTGTCCCCGCATACGGACACATTGACCGAATTCCCCTATCTAGGTCCGCCGCACGCGCCCTGATCGAGCTGCGGGCCGGTAACCGAACGGCCGATCTCGACCGGGTACCGTCGCGACGATGACCGCAACGGGGCGTGAATTCGACATCGTGCTGTACGGAGCGACCGGCTTCGTGGGCAAGCTCACCGCCGAATACCTGGCGCGGGCCGGCGCCGGTGCGCGGGTCGCCCTGGCCGGCAGGTCACCAGACCGATTGCGTGCCATCCGCGACACCCTGGGGGAAGCCGCACAGTCCTGGCCCATTGTGACCGCCGACGCGGATTCGCCGTCGACTCTGGATGAGATGGCCGCCCGCACCCAGGTCGTGCTCACCACGGTCGGTCCCTACGCCCGCTACGGGATGCCATTGGTGGCCGCATGCGCCGCGGCAGGCACCGATTACGCGGACTTGACCGGTGAGGCGATGTTCATCCGCGATGCCATCGACCTGCATCACAAGCAGGCCACCGACACCGGTGCCCGCATCGTGCACTGCTGCGGATTCGATTCCATCCCCTCGGACATGTGTGTGTACGCGCTGTACCGGGCCGCGCGGGACGACGGCGCGGGCGAGCTGGCCGACACGAACTTCGTGATGCGCTCGTTGTTCGGCGGGTTCTCCGGCGGGACCGTCGCGACGATCATGGGCGTGTTGCGGTCCGCCTCCAGCGCCCCCGACACCCGCCGTCAGCTTGTCGACCCGTACACGCTGAGCACCGATCGCGGTGCCGAACCCGAGCTCGGCCGGCAGCCCGATCTGCCCTGGCGGCGCGGCCGCTATATCGCGGCGGAGTTGACCGGTGTCTGGACGGCCGGATTCCTGATGTCGTCGATCAATACTCGAATTGTGCGACGCAGCAACGCATTACTGGACTGGGGATACGGCCGGCGATTCCGTTACAGCGAACACATGAGCCTGGGTTCGTCGCCGCTGGCGCCAGTGGCATCCGCCCTCGTGGCCGGCGTCGGCAACGCGTCGTTTGAGCTAGGCAGCCGCTACTCTCGGCTGCTCCCGCGCCCGCTGCTGGACCGCATCACACCCAAACCCGGCACCGGTCCGAGCCCGAAGGTGCGGGACCGCGGCTATTACCGGCTGGAGACCTACACCACCACAAGCAGCGGCGCGCGCTATGTGGCGAGGATGGAGCAGCGGGGAGACCCTGGCTACAAGGCGACCTCGGTCTTGCTGGGGGAGTGCGGCCTTGCGCTCGCCCTGGATCGTGACAAGCTCTCGGACTTGCGCGGCGTGCTCACCCCCGCGGCCGCGATGGGCGACGTTTTGCTGACCCGACTGCCTGCCGCCGGCGTATCGCTAGGCACCGAGCGGCTGGATTAAACCCGCTGCCGCAACGGCTTTCGGTCGGCATCGGATAGGACTAGTGTGATAGCCGACTCGCCTCCGCATCCCTGCAATCGAGGTGGAATATCGATGGCCGGTCTCGACGATCTCTACGCCCAGATTCCTACATCTGACATCGCGACGAAGCTCGGTGCTGACGAAGGCGAAGTCGACCGGGCGGTTCACACGCTGGTGCCCGCGCTGCTGCACGGACTGCACCAGAACGCGCAAGATCCCGAGCGCGCCAGCACGATTGAATCCGCTGCACATGCGCCAGAGGGTGACGGCCACCAGGCAATGGCAACGCTCTTCGGGGGCAGTGATGCCGACCAGGTGGCGTCGGCGCTGGCCAAAGGGGGCGCGGGGAATAGCGAGCTGCTCAAGCAGTTGTTGCCCGTCGTGCTCCCGATTGTGCTGGCATACATCGGAAAACAGCTCTCCGGTGGCGCGGCGTCCCAAGGCAATGCGCCGCAGACCACGGGGGCAGCGTCCGGCGGCCTGGGGGAGGTGCTGGGCAGCATCCTGCGGGGCAGCGCCGGCGACAAATCCCTGGGCGACATCCTCGGCGGAGTGTTGAGCGGCAAGGGTGGCGGACTCGGCGACATCCTCGGTGGCCTGCTCGGGGGCAGAAAGTAGTAGCCAGCGCCGCAGTCCATCTGGAGTGTCGGCCCGCACTGCCAATACGGTTTCGATTGCGTCGAGTGAGGTATGCCAAGCACGTCCCGCCGGACCAGATGACGAGAGGAAATGCCATGTCAGACACGCTTACTGAAGGACAGAAGCTCGAGCGAGGACAATCGCTCGCCTCAAATAACGGGGCATACAGCCTCACCCTGCAAGACGACGGCAACCTCGTGCTGGCCGCGCGGGGCGAGGCACTGTGGGCTACCGCGACAAATGGCCAGGATGTGGTGCGCGCCGAAGTGCAGCGCGACGGCAACTTTGTCCTGTACACGTCGGACAAACCGGTCTGGCAGACCGACACCAAGGGCAAAAAGGACGTCAGACTCGTGCTGCAGGATGACTGCAACCTGGTGCTCTACGCCGCTGACGGGCCGGCGTGGTCCAGCCATACGAAGACCGACGGTCCGCCACCGCCGCCGCCGGCCGCCGAGCCGGGCGCCGCGGATGTGACGACCGCCACCGCCGAGCCCGTTGCCGAGCCCGCCCCGGAGCCCGTCGGGGAGGCCGCCCCGGAGCCCAGCCCGCGCACGTACACCGTCGTCTCCGGCGACACGATGTGGGCCATCGCGGAGCGCTTCTACGGTGATGGCAGCAAGTATCAGGTGATCGCCGACGCTAGCGGCGTCGACAATCCCGATCTGATCCATCCCGGTCAGGTGCTGACCATTCCTTGATCGGGGCGACCGAAACGGGGGGCGACCGATCACCCGCGTGTTCGGGCGCTTACACGCGGGCCGGTCGCGGTTCCTAGAATTGACCGGTGACCGCCAGCCCCAGCTCCGCCGCCGACCTGCCCAAGTCGTGGGATCCCGGTGCGGTGGAGAGTGCGATCTATCAGAAGTGGCTGGATGCCGGCTACTTCAGGGCGGACTCGGCTAGCTCCAAACCCGGATACTCGATCGTGCTGCCGCCGCCGAATGTCACGGGCAGCCTGCACATGGGCCACGCGCTGGAACACACCATGATGGATGCCCTGACCCGCCGCAAGCGGATGCAGGGCTACGAGGTGCTGTGGCAGCCGGGGATGGATCACGCCGGTATTGCGACTCAGAGCGTGGTGGAAAAGCAGCTCGCGGTCGACGGCAAGACCAAGGAGGACTTCGGCCGAGAGCTGTTCGTCGAAAAGGTCTGGGATTGGAAGCGCGAGTCCGGCGGCGCGATCGGTGGCCAGATGCGGCGCCTCGGTGACGGGGTCGACTGGGACCGCGACCGGTTCACCATGGACGAGGGCCTATCCCGCGCGGTGCGAACCATCTTCAAGCGGC
This sequence comes from Mycobacterium sp. Dal123C01, assembly GCF_052566995.1. Taxonomy (NCBI): domain Bacteria; kingdom Bacillati; phylum Actinomycetota; class Actinomycetes; order Mycobacteriales; family Mycobacteriaceae; genus Mycobacterium; species Mycobacterium sp. Dal123C01. The sequence goes on from NZ_CP199580.1 coordinate 3,064,151, forward strand.
TCTACGACGCCGGGCTGATCTATCAGGCCGAGCGACTCGTCAACTGGTCGCCGGTGCTGGAGACGGCCATCTCCGATCTGGAAGTCAACTACCTTGATGTCGAAGGCGAACTGGTGTCGTTCCGATACGGCTCGCTGGACGACTCGCAACCCCACATCGTGGTCGCCACCACCCGGGTCGAGACGATGCTGGGCGACACCGCGGTTGCGGTGCACCCCGACGACGAGCGTTACCGCCACCTGGTCGGTACCACGCTGCCGCACCCGTTCATCGAACGGCAACTCATCATCGTCGCCGACGAGCACGTGGACCCTGAATTCGGTACCGGCGCAGTCAAAGTCACGCCCGCTCACGACCCGAACGACTTCGAGATCGGGCTGCGCCACGAGTTGCCGATGATCTCGATCCTCGACACCAAGGGCCGGATCGTGGACACCGGAACGCAATTCGACGGCATGGACCGCTTCGAGGCTCGCGTCGCGGTTCGTGAGGCGCTGGCGACGCAAGGCCGCGTGGTCGAGGAGAAACGGCCCTACCTGCACAGTGTCGGACACTCGGAACGCAGCGGCGAACCTATCGAACCCCGGCTATCGCTGCAGTGGTGGGTCAGGGTGGAATCGCTGGCCAAAGCTGCCGGCGATGCGGTGCGCAACGGGGACACCGTGATTCACCCCGCCAGCCTGGAGCCGCGCTGGTTCGCCTGGGTGGACGACATGCACGACTGGTGCATTTCACGACAGCTGTGGTGGGGCCACCGCATCCCGATCTGGTATGGCCCCAACGGCGAGCAGCTGTGCGTGGGCCCGGACGAGACGCCGCCGGAGGGCTGGGAGCAAGATCCCGACGTGCTGGACACCTGGTTCTCGTCGGCGCTCTGGCCGTTTTCCACCCTGGGCTGGCCATCGCGCACTCCGGAACTGGAAAAGTTCTATCCGACAAGTGTTTTGGTGACCGGCTACGACATCCTGTTCTTCTGGGTGGCGCGGATGATGATGTTCGGCACCTTCGTCGGCGACGACGACGCGATCACGCTCGACGGCTCTCGCGGTCCGCAAGTGCCGTTCACCGATGTCTTCCTGCACGGGCTGATCCGCGACGAATCCGGCCGCAAGATGAGTAAGTCCAAGGGCAACGTGATCGATCCGCTGGACTGGGTGGAGATATTCGGCGCCGACGCGCTGCGATTCACCCTGGCCCGCGGCGCCAGTCCCGGCGGTGATCTGTCCGTGGGCGAGGATCACGTCCGGGCCTCGCGCAATTTCGGCACCAAGCTGTTCAACGCCACCCGATTCGCGCTGATCAACGGCGCGCAGCTGGCGCCGCTGCCGGTGCTAGCGGAGCTGACCGATGCCGATCGGTGGATCCTGGGGCGGTTGGAAGAGGTTCGCGCCGAGGTTGATTCGTCTTTCGACAGCTACGAGTTCAGTCGGGCCTGCGAGGCGCTCTACCACTTTGCGTGGGACGAATTCTGCGACTGGTATGTGGAACTGGCCAAGACGCAGCTTGCCGACGGGCTCACCCACACCACCGCCGTGCTCGCCGCGGCACTGGACACCCTGCTGCGGTTGCTGCATCCGGTGATCCCGTTCATCACCGAGGCGTTGTGGCAGGCGGTGACGGGGGAGGAGTCGCTGGTCATCGCCGAGTGGCCGAAGCCGTCCGGCATCATCCTGGATCCCGCTGCGGCGCAGCGTGTTACCGATATGCAGCGGTTGGTGACCGAGGTTCGCAGGTTCCGTAGCGATCAGGGGCTGGCCGACCGGCAGAAGGTGCCGGCCCGGTTGGCCGGTGTTGACGACTGCGACCTGAGCACCCAGGTGGCCGCGGTGACGTCGCTGGCGTGGCTCACCGCGCCGGGACCGGACTTCCGCGCCTCGGTGTCCTTGGAAGTTCGGCTGAGCGGTGGCACCGTCGTCGTCGAGCTCGACACCTCGGGCACCATCGATGTCGCGGCCGAGCGCCGCCGCCTCGAAAAGGATCTGGCGGCAGCGCAGAAGGAATTGGCTTCCACCGCAGCCAAATTGGCCAACGCAGACTTTCTGGCCAAAGCGCCCGAGCAGGTTGTCACCAAGATCCGCGATCGTCAGCGGCTGGCCGAAGAGGAAACCGAGCGCATCAACACCAAGCTAGCTGGGCTGCAATGACTTTCGAACCGACCGAGTGGGAACCGGCTACCGACACGGTTCCCACGCCGGACGAGATCGCGGCCCTGTTGCAGGTCGAGCATCTGCTGGACCAGCGCTGGCCCGAAACCAAAATCGAACCGAGCCTGACCCGCATCAGCGCTCTGATGGACTTGCTCGGCTCGCCCCAGCTCGGCTATCCGTCGATCCACGTCGCGGGCACCAACGGCAAAACCTCGGTGGTGCGGATGATCGACGCGCTGCTGACCGCGCTGCACCGGCGCACCGGGCGAACCACCAGCCCGCACCTGCAGTCGGCGGTCGAACGCATCGCTATCGACGGAAAGCCGATCAGCCCAGCGCAATACGTGGAGACCTACCGCGAGATCGAGCCGTTCGTGCAGATGATCGACGCCCAGTCGCAGGACGCCGGTGGCCCGGCGATGAGCAAGTTCGAGGTCCTCGTCGCAATGGCGTTCGCGGCCTTCGCCGATGCGCCCGTGGAGGTCGCGGTCGTCGAGGTGGGTTTGGGCGGTCGCTGGGATGCCACCAATGTGATCAACGCGTCGGTCGCGGTCATCACCCCGATCGGCATCGACCACGTCGAATATCTCGGTGACGACATCGCCGGGATCGCCGGCGAAAAAGCGGGCATCATCACCAAGGCCGCGGACGGCTCGCCCGACACCGTCGCCGTCATTGCACGCCAAGTGCCGGAGGCGATGGAAGTCCTGTTGACGCAATCCATACAGGCCGACGCTGCGGTGGCGCGCGAGGATTCCGAGTTCGCGGTGCTGGGCCGTCAGGTCGCGATCGGCGGGCAGGTGCTGCAGCTGCAGGGCCTCGGCGGGGTGTACTCCGACGTGTATCTGCCGCTGCACGGCGAACACCAGGCGCACAACGCGGTGCTGGCTCTCGCGGCGGTCGAGGCCTTCTTCGGGGCCGGTGCGCAACGTCAGCTCGACGTCGAGGCGGTCAAGGCCGGTTTCGCCGCCGTCACCAGTCCCGGCCGGCTGGAGCGCATGCGCAGTGCACCCACGGTGTTCCTCGACGCCGCGCACAATCCGGCCGGAGCGGCCGCGCTGGCGCAGACGCTGGACGGTGAATTCGACTTCCGCTACCTCGTCGGGGTGGTCAGCGTGATGGCTGACAAAGACGTGGACGGCATCCTCGCCGCGCTGGAGCCGGCCTTCGATTCCCTGGTCGTGACCCACAATGGGTCGCCGCGGGCCCTGGACGTCGAGTCATTGGCGCTGGTCGCTCAGCAGCGGTTCGGGCCCGACCGGGTGCTGACCGCCGAAAACCTGCGCGACGCCATCGACGTCGCGACCGCGCTGGTCGACGACGCCGCGGTGGAGGGCGACGCGGAGGCGTTTTCCGGTACCGGAATCGTCATCACCGGCTCGGTCGTCACCGCCGGGGCCGCGCGGAGCTTGTTTGGCCGTGATCCGGAATGACCGATAACGACCAGAACCCGCCGCCGGCTGACCCCTGGAAGAGTTTCCGGGGGGTGATGGCCGCGACGCTGATTTTGGAGGCGATCGTGGTGCTGCTGGCGATACCGGTGGTGGGCGCGGTCGGCGGCGGCCTGACCGGGGCGTCGCTGGGCTATCTGGTCGGGCTCGCCGCGCTGCTGATCCTGCTGTGCGGGGTGCAGGGCAGGCCCTGGGCGATTTGGGTGAACTTGGGCGTCCAGGTGGTTGTTCTGGCCGGGTTCGTCGTCTACCCGGGTGTGGGGTTCATCGGTGTGCTGTTCAGCGGACTGTGGCTGCTGATCGCGTACTTCCGCGCCGAGGTCCGCCGGCGCCAGGAGCACGGGCAAACACCGTCCGGCTGAGTGCCGATTGTTTCTGTACGCTGTGCGCCGTGACGGAACGGACCCTGGTACTGATCAAGCCCGACGGCGTCGAGCGTCGGCTGATCGGCGAGATCATCGGCCGCATCGAGCGAAAGGGCCTCGTCATCGAGGCTCTCGAGCTGCGTAGCGTCGGTAAAGAGCTAGCCACGCAGCATTACGCCGAGCATGACGGCAAGCCGTTCTTCGAATCATTGCTCGACTTCATCACGTCGGGACCGGTGGTGGCGGCAATTGTGCAGGGACCGCGGGCGATCGCGGCATTCCGTCAGATCGCGGGGGGTACCGACCCGGTGGAGAAGGCCACACCGGGCACCATCCGCGGCGATTTCGGGCTGGAAACGCAGCTGAATCTGGTGCACGGATCCGATTCGACCGATTCAGCAAAGCGCGAGATCGCGCTGTGGTTTCCCGGCGCTTAGGCTCCTAGCTTCCGACCGAGTCGCCAGGGTTCCAGGTCAGGGTCGTATGGGCCAGCAGCGTGATGTGGGATACTGACTGCGGGTGAACGTCGCCAGACCGGCGTCAGACACCCGAATGAAGACTTAGACAAGCGCGACCATTGCCAGCTCGCGATGTAGCGCCGCATGTCAGGCCGACATTCAGCAAGGCGCCGAGTTGGTTCGAGCCGAGTCGCTCGGGGCAAGACCATCACAAGCCCGGGAGAAGTAACCCGGGCACATAGCGGAGCCCTCGCGTGGCCGCGTCGAAATGACGCGCCCGGGGGCTTGAGGAGAATTCGTGATAGACGGTGACCAGACTTCAGATCCTTCAACACCGCCCACCCAGGAGGACCTGCCGGACCGACTGAGAGTCCATTCGCTGGCCCGAGCGCTGGGGACCACCAGCAAGCGCGTGGTGGACGCACTGACCGCACTGGATGGACGAATCCGGAGCGCACAGTCGGGCGTGGACTATGAGGATGCGGTCCGGGTACGTGATCTGCTGTCGCCCCGGCCGCCGGAGAACCTGGTGGCCTTCAGCAATGCCGAAGTAGCCACGCCCGCGGAACCCGAGTCCCGGCTGATGCTGGAGACCGCGATAGAGCGGCCGCACTACATGCCGCTGTTCGTCGCACCGCACCCGCGCCCGGCCGAGGAGAACGCCAGCCCCGACGACGACGACGCCGATACCGACGATGCCGACGATTCCGACGACGACGATGACGACGACGAACAGGCCGATCGCCCGGCCAACCGGCGGCGGCGGCGGGGCCGGCGGGGACGTGGCCGTGGCCGCGGTGAACAGGGCGGCCCCGACGGCCAGGACGACGACGGCCAGGACGAGCAGCGAGGCTCGAAATCCACCGACTCGGACGACTCTGACGATGCCGACGGCGAGGATTCGGATGACTCCGATGACGATGCCGACGACGGCTCGGACGGCGCCACTCGGCGTCGCCGCAGGCGCCGTCGGCGTAAATCGGGTGGTTCGAGTGACGACAACGACGAGAGCCCCTCACCCGACGATCCCCCGAACACCGTGGTGCACGAGCGGGCGCCGCGCGGCAAGTCCGGCTCCTCCGCAGGTGGCGGCGGCAGCAACGGCTCGAGCAATACCGAGATCAAGGGCATCAGCGGCTCGACGCGGCTGGAGGCCAAGCGGCAGCGGCGCCGAGACGGGCGCGACGCGGGACGGCGCCGCCCACCGGTGCTGACCGAGGCCGAGTTCCTGGCGCGCCGCGAGGCCGTCGAACGGGTCATGGTGGTGCGCGACCGGGTCCGCACCGAGCCGCCGCACCCCGGCGCGCGCTACACGCAGATCGCCGTGCTCGAAGACGGCATTGTCGTCGAGCATTTCGTGACGTCGGCGGCGTCTGCGTCATTGGTGGGCAACATCTACCTCGGCATCGTGCAGAACGTGCTGCCCTCGATGGAGGCGGCCTTCGTCGATATCGGTCGCGGGCGCAACGGCGTGCTGTACGCCGGCGAGGTCAACTGGGAAGCGGCGGGACTCGGCGGCGCCGAGCGCAAGATCGAAAAGGCCCTCAAACCCGGTGACTACGTGGTCGTCCAGGTCAGCAAGGACCCGGTCGGACATAAGGGCGCGCGGCTGACCACCCAGGTGTCGTTGGCCGGCCGCTACCTGGTTTACGTTCCGGGTGCGTCGTCGACCGGGATCAGCCGCAAGCTGCCCGACACCGAACGCCAGCGTCTCAAGGAGATCCTGCGCGAGGTGGTGCCGTCGGACGCCGGGGTGATCATCCGGACCGCGTCCGAAGGCGTCAAAGAAGACGAGATCCGCGGCGACGTCACCCGCCTGCAGGAGCGCTGGGAAGAGATCGATGCCAAGGCGGCCGAGACCAAGAAGAAGGCCTCCGGCGCGGCGGTGGCGCTCTACGAAGAGCCGGACGTGTTAGTCAAGGTCATCCGTGATTTGTTCAACGAGGACTTCGCCGGGCTCATCGTGTCTGGCGACGAGGCGTGGAACACCATCAATGAATATGTGAATTCCGTTGCGCCCGATCTAGTTTCGAAGCTGACGAAGTACGAGCCCCCCGCCGGAGCGGAAGGGCAGGCCGGGCCGGACGTCTTTGCCGTGCATCGCATCGACGAGCAACTGGCCAAGGCGCTGGACCGCAAGGTGTGGCTGCCGTCGGGCGGCACGCTGGTCATCGACCGGACCGAGGCGATGACGGTGGTCGACGTCAACACCGGCAAGTTCACCGGGTCCGGGGGCAACCTCGAGCAGACGGTCACCAAGAACAACCTCGAGGCGGCCGAGGAGGTCGTGCGCCAGCTGCGGCTGCGTGACATCGGCGGCATCGTGGTCGTCGACTTCATCGACATGGTGCTCGAGTCCAACCGCGACCTGGTGATGCGCCGGCTCACCGAGTCGCTGGCCCGCGACCGCACCCGTCACCAGGTGTCCGAGGTGACGTCGCTGGGCCTGGTGCAATTGACCCGCAAACGGCTGGGAACCGGTCTGCTCGAGGCGTTTTCGAGTTCGTGCCCGAACTGCGGCGGCCGCGGCGTCCTTCTGCACGGTGACCCGGTCGACTCAGGCGCGGCGCCCGCGCGTAAGGCGGAATCCGGTGGCCGGCGCGGCAAGCGATCGAAGAAAGGCCGCTCCGAAGAGCCCGCCGACCAGCCCGCGGTGGCCAAGGTCCCCGTGCACGCGCCGGGCGAGCATCCGATGTTCAAGGCGATGGCCGCTGGCTCGTCGGGTCCCCACGACAACGGCGAATCCGGCGAGGCCGACGAGATCGACGAGGAAACCACCGCCGAGATCGACGAGCAGACCAAGGCCGTGGGGCCCGCTGACCTGGACGACACCGACTCCGATGACTTCGAGGACTCCGACGAGGACACCGAGGACGATGACGACACCGATCAGGACACTGACGACGTCGACGAAGACGACTCGGTAGAGGACGAACTCGACGACGAGGATCTCGATGACGACGAGGATGACCTCGACGACGAGGACGATGACGACGAGGACGACGAGGATCTCGACGACGACGATGACGTCGATGACGAGGATTCCGACGACGAGTCGGCTCTTGGGCGGCCGCGGCGGCGACGCGCGGCCGGCCGGCCGGCCGGCCCGCCGATCCACGCGGACTAACTGTTAGCTAGAAGATGGCAAATACCTGGGTAGAGCGATTCGTCCCCGTTGCCAAGTTCGCGTCCGGAGCGAGCGGATGAAGCCTTGAGCTGCGTCGTTGTGCTGACATGGCGGGGATGCGGCGCGCCAGACTGCTGGTTTGACCCTGTAGCCGCTGGTCACGTACCCTTGGACAGTTGTCGTCAAGCCGGGTGACTAAACTTTGGCCGGCGACAGCGGGACTCCCGGGAAATCGGCGCAGGCCCGCACCCCCAGACCCACCCACGCGCACCGCCGGTGGCACGCGCGCGAGCGCTGAGCAACGGCTGAGCACAGGCTAGAAGAAAGAGCAGGAGCAACGATGGCGACCTACGCAATCGTCAAGACCGGCGGCAAGCAGTACAAGGTCGCCGTCGGGGACGTGGTCAAGGTCGAGAAGCTCGAGTCCGAGCCCGGCGCCAAGGTGTCGCTGCCGGTCGCGCTGGTCGTCGACGGTGCCAAGGTCACCTCCGACGCCGCGGCGTTGGCCAAGGTCGCGGTGACCGGCGAGGTGCTCGAGCACACCAAGGGCCCGAAGATCCGTATCCACAAGTTCAAGAACAAGACGGGCTACCACAAGCGTCAGGGACACCGTCAGCGGCTGACGGTCCTGAAGGTCACCGGAATCAAGTAGACGAGGCGACAGACATGGCACACAAGAAGGGCGCTTCCAGCTCGCGCAACGGTCGCGACTCCAACGCTCAGCGGCTTGGCGTCAAGCGATTCGGCGGCCAGGTCGTCAAGGCCGGCGAGATCATCGTCCGCCAGCGCGGCACCAAGTTTCATCCCGGCACCAATGTGGGGCGCGGCGGCGATGACACGCTGTTCGCCAAGGAAGCCGGCGCTGTCGAGTTCGGGGTCAAGCGCGGACGCAAGACGATCAGCATCGTCGCGGCCGGGCAGATCGCCGACTGAGCGTCGCGGGCGTGCCCGCACTGCGATGATCGACCTCCCAGTAGCGGCACGCTCGATGGGTGAGAGGACCCCCGATGCCTCGGTTTGTCGATCAAGTCGTCATCCACGCCCGGGCGGGTTCCGGCGGTAACGGCTGCGCTTCGGTCCACCGCGAGAAATTCAAGCCGCTCGGCGGCCCCGATGGCGGCAATGGCGGCCGCGGCGGCAGCATCGTCTTCGTCGTCGACCCCGCGGTACACACCCTGCTGGACTTCCATTTCCGTCCGCACGTCACCGCATCGGCCGGTAAGCAGGGGATGGGCAACAACCGTGACGGCGCCGCCGGTACGGACCTGGAAGTCAAGGTCCCCGACGGCACCGTCGTCCTGGACGAAAACGGCCGGCTGCTGGCCGATTTGGTCGGTGCGGGCACCCGCTTCGACGCCGCCGCCGGTGGCCGCGGCGGGCTGGGCAACGCGGCGCTCGCGTCTCGCGCCCGCAAGGCGCCCGGCTTCGCCCTGCTGGGCGAGCCCGGCCAGGCCCGCGACCTCACCCTCGAGCTCAAAACCGTCGCCGATGCCGGGCTGGTCGGGTTTCCCTCTGCGGGAAAGTCCTCGCTGGTATCGGTGATCTCGGCGGCCAAACCGAAGATCGCCGACTACCCGTTCACCACGCTCGTTCCCAATCTGGGCGTGGTTTCGGCCGGCGAGCAATCGTTCACCGTCGCCGACGTGCCGGGCTTGATCCCGGGCGCGTCCGAGGGCCGCGGCCTGGGGCTGGATTTCCTGCGGCACATCGAGCGGTGCGCGGTGCTGGTGCATGTTGTCGACTGCGCCACCGCCGACCCGGGCCGTGACCCGATCTCCGACATCGACGCTCTGGAAGCCGAACTCGCCGCATATACGCCGACCCTGCAGGGGGATGTGGCGTTGGTTGACCTGGCCGAGCGGCCACGGGCGGTGGTGCTCAACAAGATTGATGTCCCGGAGGCGCGTGAACTCGCCGAGTTCGTCCGCGACGAGGTCGCCGAGCGTGGCTGGCCGGTGTTCCTGGTGTCGACGGCAACCCGGGAGGGATTGCAGCCGTTGATCTTTGGGCTGTGGAAGATTATCGAGGCTTACAACGCCGCGCAGCCGAAAGCCGCACCTCGGCGGCCGGTGATTCGCCCGGTGCCCGTCGACGACAGCGGTTTCAGCGTCGAGTCCGACGGGGAGGGCGGTTTCGTCGTCACCGGTGCCCGCCCCCGGCGCTGGATCGGCCAGACCGATTTCACCAACGACGAGGCCGTTGGCTACCTCGCGGATCGCCTTGCCCGCCTTGGCGTCGAAGAGGAGCTGCTACGGCTGGGTGCCAAACCCGGGTGCGCGGTGACCATCGGTGACATGACGTTTGACTGGGAGCCGCAGACGCCGGCGGGGGTCGACGTCACGATGACCGGCCGCGGTACCGACCTGCGGCTGGAACGCAACGACCGCATCGGCGCCGACGAGCGCAAGGCCGCTCGACGTCGGCGCCGCGAACACGGTGACGAGTCGTGAGCGCCCATCGCGAAACCATCCGCACCGCACGCAGTCTGGTCGTCAAGATCGGAACCAATGCGCTGACCACACCGTCCGGGGTATTCGACGCCGGCGGGCTGGCCGGGCTGGCCGATGCGATCGAGGCGCGGATGAAGGCGGGCACCGATGTCGTCATCGTGTCCTCGGGCGCCATCGCCGCCGGCATCGAGCCGCTCGGATTATCCCGTCGCCCAAAGGATCTGGCGACCAAGCAGGCCGCGGCCAGTGTGGGTCAGGTCGCGCTGGTGAACTCGTGGAGTGCGGCCTTCGCCCCCTACGGGCGCACGGTCGGGCAGGTGTTGCTCAGCGCGCACGACATTTCGATGCGGGCCCAGCACACCAACGCCCAGCGCACCCTGGACCGGCTGCGCGCGCTGCACGCGGTGGCGATCGTCAACGAAAACGACACGGTGGCCACCAACGAGATTCGATTCGGCGACAACGATCGCCTTTCCGCGCTGGTGGCCCATCTGGTCGGCGCCGAGGCGCTGGTGCTGCTCTCCGACATCGATGGCCTCTACGACACCGATCCACGAAAGACCAAGGGGGCGCGCTTCATTCCCGAGGTCGCCGCGTCGTCGGATCTCGTCGGTGTGGTGGCCGGCCCGGGCAGCGAGCTGGGCACCGGGGGGATGGCGTCGAAGATGTCCTCGGCGCTACTGGCCGCCGACGCCGGGGTGCCGGTACTGCTGGCCGCGGCTTCGGATGCCGCGACGGCGCTCTCCGACGCAACGTCGGGGACTGTCTTTGCCGCTCGGCCCGTGCGGATGTCGGCCCGCCGGTTCTGGGTGCGCTATGCCGCCGAGTCGAGCGGCACACTGACCCTGGATGCGGGTGCGGTGCGCGCTGTAGTGGAGCAACGCCGCTCGCTGCTGGCCGCGGGCATCACCGCGGTATCGGGCCGGTTCTACGGCGGGGATGTCGTCGAATTACGCGGACCGGACACGACCGTGGTGGCCCGTGGCGTGGTCGCCTACGACGCCGGCGAACTCACGACCATGATCGGCCGGTCGACCTCGGAGTTGCCCGGCGAGCTGCGCCGGCCCGCGGTGCATGCCGACGACCTGGTCGCCGTATAACGCATCAGCGCGTCGGCTGTGCCTTGAGATACAAAGTGGCCCAGATGATTTCAGCCAGCGTCGCACCCAGTTCGGCATCGTAGGAGCTCGGCGCGCCCGGAAGGTTCTGCTGGCATGACCGCTCGACCATCCAGGTCAGGGCGCTGGCGGTGGTGGCCGCGGGCAATTCGGGGCGGATCGAGCCGTCGGCCTGGCCGTTTTCGATGACGCGGGTCAATCGGCCGGTGATGGCGATCAACAGATTGCCGTAGGTCGCGCCGACCACCGGGTCGTAGGCGGCCATCTCGTTCAGCGCGACGAGCACCGGCTGATGGCGGCGGTAGCTGGCCACGAGGCCCGTCATCGCCGCGCGGACGTCGGCAGGATCGTGCCGCCCCGCCACGCTCCACCAGCGATCCGCGCTCTCGGCGAGATCGGCGAATACCTGTCCGGCGAGCCGGCGCAGCAGGTGGCCTTTGTCCTCGAAGTAGATGTAGAAGCTGGCTCGCGAGATGCCGGCCTCGGTCGACAGCCGGTCCACGCTGAGCTCGGTGAAACTGGCACCGCCGCGCATCAACCGCTCGGTGGCGTCGAGCAGCCGGCGCTCCATCTCCTCAAGCCGCTGCTGGCGCGTGTACTCGCGCTTGGGCTGCGGCCTGCGGGTCACCGACGGCATTTGCCGAGCATAACCGACCATTCAACATATTGACTAGACATAGTGTCTAGGCATATTGTTCGACGCAGTTTTATGGCTGGCGGTCACGTGTGATGGAGGACCAACGATGGCAGTAATGACCGGGCGCTCGAGCCGTCCCCGTGCCTACGACGCGATTGATTTGTCCTCGCGCGCGTTTTGGTCCACGACGGCCGCCGAGCGCGAACGCTCGTTTGCGGTGCTGCGGGCTGAGCGCCCGGTGAGCTGGCATCCGCCGGTCGAGGACTCCTTGATGCCCGATCCCGACGATCCCGGCTATTGGGCGGTCACCCGGCGCGCGGACATCGTCACGGTCAGCCGCAACAACGAGGTGTTCCTGTCCGGCAAGGGCGTGATGTTCGAGAGCGTTCCGGTGGAGCTCCTAGAGGCGTCGCAGTCGTTCCTGTCGATGGACCCGCCGAGGCATACCAAGTTGCGCAAGCTCGCCCACGCTGCCTTCACGCCACGGCAGGTGCGCCGCATCGAGGAATCGGTCCAGGCGAATGCCAAGGCCATCGTCGAAGAGCTGCACGCGGCCGGTAGCGGTGCGGATTTCGTCGATCACTGTGCCAAGGAGTTACCCATCCGCACGCTGTCGGACATGGTGGGGATACCGGAATCCGAGCGTGAGCGGATGGCACATGCCAGCGACGCGTTGGTGTCGTGGGGCGATCCCGACTTCCTCAACGGGCGTCCCGCGTTGGAAGTCATCCTCGAAAACCAGATTTATCTGCACCAACTCGTCGGGACTCTCGCCGCCGATCGGCGCCAGAATCCGGGTGACGACCTGATCAGCAGCCTGGTGCATGCCGAGGTGGACGGTGACCGGCTGACCGACGCGGAGGTGGCCGCTTTCTTCGTGTTGCTGTCCGTGGCGGGCAACGACACCACCCGCCAGACGATGAGCCACACCATGAAAGCGCTCACCGACTTCCCGGCCCAAAGAGACTGGCTGCTAGCAGATTACGACAACCGCATCAGTACGGCGGTCGAGGAGTTCGTTCGTTGGGCGACGCCGGTCATGACCTTCCGCCGTACGGCGGCAACCGATTTCGAGCTCGGGAGCCAGACCATCACCGCGGGGGAGAAGGTGGTGATGTTCTATGCGTCCGGGAACTGGGACGGCGAGGCATTCGATCATCCGGACCGATTCGACCTGAGCCGTAGCCCCAATCCCCATCTCGGCTTCGGTGGTGGCGGAGTGCATTTCTGCCTCGGCGCCCACGTGGCACGCGCGCAGCTGCGCGCGATCTTCGGTGAACTGCTGCGCCAGCTCCCGGACATCCAGGCGGGCGATCCCACGTACGTGGCGGGTAACTTCGTGCACGCCGTTCGCAGCCTGCCCTGCACGTTCTAGCGCAAGGCCAGCGGTGCCAGCTCGTCGGAAAGCAGCACCAACAATTCGGAGCAACCGCCGTCGACTTTGACCGTGGCCAGATCATCACCGCGGGTGGGGCCGCGGTTGACGATGGCAACCGGGATGCCGAGCGCGGCGGCGTGCCGCACGAACCGGTAGCCGGAGTATACGGTCAGCGACGAGCCCGCGACCAGCAGCGCTTCCGCTTCATCGATTAGTGAGTAGGACTGGGCCACAGTATCTTTGGGCACGCTCTCGCCGAAGTAAACGATATCGGGTTTGAGCATGCCGGCGCAGCGCGGACAGTCGAGATAGCGGAACGACGTGGTATCGGCGACGACGGCGTCGGCGTCGGGAGCCACCGCCAGCCCACCGATCGCCTCGGCGTGCTCGATGAAATCGGGGTTGAGTGCCTCGAGCTTTTCGGCCAGCGCGTCGCGGCTCATGGTGTGCCCGCAGCTCAGGCAGACCACTTGCGCGTAGGTGCCGTGCAGATTGATCACGTTGCCGCTGCCGGCCTTGGTATGCAGCAGGTCGACGTTCTGGGTGATCACACCCGTCACCACCCCGGCGTGCTCCAGCGCGGCCAGCGCCCGGTGCCCGGCATTGGGCTGCGTGTCATCCATGTGCCGCCAGCCGACGTGGTTGCGCGCCCAATACCGCTGCCGGAAAACGGCATCCGAGGTGAACTGGCGGATGGTCATCGGGTTGCTCGGCGGTGAGTCAGGTCCGCGGTAGTCGGGAATGCCCGAGTCGGTGGAAATCCCGGCACCCGTCAGCACCGCGACCCGGCGTCCGGCCAACACCGCGACAAGTTCCGGGGATTCGGGTCCGCTAGTCACGTATTCGAGAGTACGGGTCTAGTGCCTACCTTCGGTCATGACTCGTACGTCGTCTGTTTCGAGACCGAGCAGGGCAGGCCTGAGCACCCAGTACGCAGAGTGCGTGCTTGGGCGAGCAGACCGCCACCGGCCCGGGAGTTCGGCATACACGAAGTCGGACGGCGTTCCTGACGAAAAGGAGCGCCGTCCGAAGCACCAATACTTGGTTACCAAGCGTGCATGATGGCGCGGTGAAATGTGGCCTCGGCGTCAGGGGGCAGTTTGCCCGTTGACGCAAGCCCGCCGCGCAGTGCCCAGTTGATGGGCCTTGCTTCGCGTGGGTGCCTAGCGCTCGTGCTGGGCGCCACAGCCGAGAGGAGGAATCTTCTCTTCCGGTCCGACCTTGGTCTGCCGTGGATCCGTATCCTAACCGTACGCCTATTTAGGTAAAGCAACCGTAAAACGAGTTAGGCCGAGCGTTCAACGGATATCTGACCGACCAACGCGATCCACAGGCCGTTGGTGGAGCGTCCGGCCCACGACGTCACGCTTAACGTCGTTGATAGCCACGATTCCAGTTAATCCCTTGTGAGCCAATGCGTTGAGACTCTCGAATCTGGTATTGCGAATGGGGCATTCACGACTCGACGAAGTCGACTATCAGGGCTACACGTACAGCCGGCAGCGTTCAACGAGAATCTCGGCCAGCCGTTCCGGCTCGCCGACCATGAGGCAGTGACACGTATCGACCGCGATGAGCGTCTGGACTCCGCCGAGTGCTTCAATACTCCTGCGTTGCAACTTCGGCGCGATGGCGCGATCCCGCAGGGTCAGAATCCAGGTGCGCGGAATGTCGTCAAGCATTCCTCGCCGAGACACATTCTCTGTGAGGATGCGAAGTGATTCCGCGTAGAGCTTGCCGGTCATGAATCGGCGGCGACGCAAGGGAATTGCGTTCAAGTACGCGAATCGCGCTAGCCATCTTGGCGTCTCGCTCGGCATGCCTCTCGTTGCGACGCGGCGCGCGATTCTCGCGAGGACCCACGGCAAGCTGTCCACAAGGGATGCGCCTTCGGGAGGAAGGAATGCGGCGGCGAAGATCATTTCGCGTACCCGCGCCGCGCCAAGCTTGGTGGCCATTCCTGGCAGCGTCATACCTCCTATCGAATGACCGACGAGGACGACGTCCTCCAACCCGGCGCACTCGATGTCGCCGACGAGCGAGTCGACAAAGTCGGCGATGGTCATCTCCCTCAGGTCTCCTGGCTTGTTCCGCCGTCCCGGCATGTCGAGGGCAAGCACGGTTAACTCCGGTGCCAGCCGGTGGATTTCATCGACGGTGAGTCCCCAAGAATCGGCGGCGAGCCCGCCCCCGTGCACAAGGACCAAAGCGGGCAGCGCCATGGCAAGGCCTCCTTCGACGCCGTACGCGCCAAACGGATAGTAAAGCCAGACAACCCTGCAGAGTCCAAGTGTTCGCGAAGAATACGACACCGAGTTTCGGGACGCTCGTATGTTGTCCCTCGCGGTGCGACCAGTCAGGGGATCAGGATGTAGCTGATCCCCGGGACAGCTTCGACGGTTCGGGTGTCGAATTCGTGGAAGCCCGAGGTGTGGTATCCGTTGGCGGCGGTGGCCCCGTAGCCGCTGTTCATTTCGGTGATGGTGATGGCCCTGCCGCTGACCGCATCGACCCAGGCGACGTGTCCGACGCCCCCGACGAGCGAGCTGCTGAAGACGGCGACCGAATGGGGCTGTGCGTCACCCACTACCGTCCAGCCTGCCGCTTCGGCTTGATTCACCCAGGTTTCGGCATTTCCGGTGAGCGCTTTGATGTAGTAGCCGGTATGGGCGTGTATCTGTTCTTGGGCACCCCAGGTGCAGTAGCCCTCGTAATCGCTGAGTGGGTTGTGGTCGATCGTGCGGCCCACCGTCAAATCCGCTGCTGGATCCCCGTTGGCCGGTGCCGTAGCCATCGATGGGCCCAGCGAGAGCGCGCTGCCCACGGCGAAGGCGGCCACAATGCCGTTTGCCTTCATTCGCCTCCCCTCGCTGACCCGGCGGTATGTCTGGGGGACCCGCAGCCGAGGCGCTGGCCCACCAACCCGTTACCTTCCTGTTATCGCCGCGAGACCAGGATTCGTTTCACAACGTCGGCTCCCGGGTGAAAGGGACCACAGCAGCGCTGGCAACAGTCAGCGCACGATCAGGTGATCGTGACGCTGATTGCGCTCGAAGTTGGACCAGATTTGTCGTCGGTTCGGTGAGATACGTTGTTGACATCCCGGACGAAACATCCGGTCATTGATTGCGATCCCATTCGACGGTGAGCAACCATGCAGGCATGACACTGGTCCGTGTAGGCCTCGCTGAGGGCTTCTACTTTGGCGAGGATGCGGTGTTGTTGGCCTTAGATACCGACGGGGTGAGTACCTACCTCGCAGCGCTGACTCAAGCAGAGCAAGTGGGGGCGTCGCGGCTAGACCTCGACGGAACGATTCACGAGTTCCTCATCGAGGGCAGCGCGGCAGACATTGAGTTCCACGACGAAGACGACACGGTCGTGTGGCGCCTCGGCGGCGCCAAGGCGCAAGAAGTTATCGAGTTGCTGACGGATATGAGTCAGCACCCTGGTAAGGGCCACTATTACGTCGATATGTCCACACCCGCTGAGACGCTGGTGATTTCGCTCGGCGAATACGTTTAGCGGCGGTCCCTATTCGAAGTCACGGGGACTTTCCCACGGTTGGTTTTCTCCCAAGATCGGGAAGAGGGCCTGGATGCATGCGGTTGCCGTCGCGGTGCGCGTCTCTTGCATCCGTTGCAAAGCCGGAGGGACGCTGAATCACCTTGGCCTGCCAACTGTTACCAGCCAGGCAGTCTAACCCGCGAAGGCAGTCTGATTAGCCGTGCTCGTCAGCATGCTCGGCGAGCAGCAAGCTTCCTTCGATACCGTGACGATTGATCTTCCACTGGATAGAGCGGAGGAGCGGAGCGGCCGTTTCGTCGCGGAAGTTGGTTGCGAAGTCGAGGCCAGAGCCAACCAAGGTGCTCGCCCAGGAAACTTCGGTAAGAAAGACCGTCCGCGCCCAATCGAGCTTGGACAACGGTTGCTTTTGCCCGATGGCGGTCAGCAGGCGTTCGATCAGGGCATAAAAGGTTGCGCGGTCTTGCAGACCCAGAGCTCGGGTCATCACGGGCTTATATTGAATAGACCCCCCGTATTCGTTGAGGCCATGGGAAAGAAGCAGACGTTCATCGTCGGTCAGCTCGACATCAATGAGCTCCGTCACGGTCATGAATTCAGCCTAACGGGGCTGATCCAGGCAGTCCGCCGCCGTCGTCAGCTCGGCCGACATGTTTTGCTCCATCATCTTCAGCGCCGCCGCGCCGAGTTCTTGGTCGATGTGGGCGACGGCATCCGTCGGAACCACGACCTGCAGATGGCGCACGTAGGCATCGAGCGCGCTGTAGAGGATGCACTGCTCGGTGACCTGGCCGGTCAGGATCAGCCGCTCGGTGTCGAGACGATTGAGTAGGTACGCCAGCGGCGTCGCATAGAACGCACTGTGGCGCACCTTGGTCAGCACCCGGCTACCCTCCCTCGGCACGATCGGCTCCACCAAGTCAGGACGTTCACCGTCGCATGCTGATTCGACGAGGTCGCCGAACTCGGCGGTGAAGTCGCCGTAGTTGTCGTTGACATAAATCAGGTCAACATCGTCGGATTCATGTGCGCGACGGACCAGATCGGCCAGCGGATCGATGATTTTCTCGACATTGGGTATCAGTACTTCGGCGTCGGGATGCTCATAACTATTCAACATGTCGACCACCAAGACTGCGGTATTACTCATGCTGGGGTGATACCCGGCGAATACTTGTTGACACTGCTTGCGCGACAATGGAAGGGCGATGGACTTCTACAACAGCTACAGCCAGGGCTTTGTCCGCGTCGCCGCGTGTACGCACCACACCACGCTCGGCGACCCGGCGGCCAATGCTGCGTCGGTGTTGGGCTTGGCCGGCGAGTGCCACGACGACGGCGTCGCCGTGGCCGTCTTCCCGGAACTGACGCTGTCCGGGTACTCCATCGAGGACATCGTCCTGCAAGACCTCCTGCTCGACGACGTCGAAGCCGCGCTTGCCGACGTCGTCGCCAACTCGGTCGATCTGCTGCCCGTCCTGGTCATCGGCGCCCCGCTGCGCTACCGGCAGCGCATCTACAACACCGCGGTCGTCATCCACCGCGGTGTGGTTCTCGGGGTGGTGCCCAAGTCGTATCTGCCCACCTATCGGGAGTTCTACGAGCGCCGCCAGCTCGCGCCCGGTGACGACGAGCGCGGCATCATCCGGATCGGCGACATCCAGGCGCCTTTCGGCCCCGATCTGCTGTTCGCGGCAACCGATCTTCCCGATTTCGTGCTGCACGTCGAAATCTGCGAGGACATGTTCGTGCCGATCCCGCCGAGTGCGGAAGCGGCGTTGGCCGGTGCGACGGTGTTGGCGAACCTGTCCGGCAGCCCGATCACGATCGGGCGGGCCGAGGACCGCCGCCTGCTCGCTCGCTCGGCGTCGTCGCGATGCCTGGCCGCCTATGTTTATGCCGCCGCGGGGGAGGGCGAATCGACGACCGATCTGGCCTGGGACGGACAGACCATGATCTTCGAAAACGGCGTACTACTAGCCGAATCCGAGCGCTTCCCCAAGGGGGAGCGTCGTTCGGTCGCCGACGTCGACACCGGGCTGCTGCGCTCAGAGCGGCTGCGGATGGGCACCTTTGACGACAACCGGCGTCATCACCGGCCGTTGGCGGAGTCGTTCCGGCGCATCGAGTTCCGGCTCGATCCGCCCGCCGGCGACATCGGCCTGCGGCGAACGGTCGAGCGCTTTCCGTTCGTGCCTGCCGATCCGCAACGGCTGGAACACGATTGCTATGAGGCGTACAACATCCAGGTGTCGGGCCTCGAGCAGCGGTTGCGTGCGCTGAATTTTCCTAAAGTCGTGATCGGGGTGTCCGGTGGGCTGGACTCCACGCATGCGCTGATCGTCGCCGCCCGCGCGATGGACCGCGAGAACCGGCCGCGCAGCGACATTCTGGCGTTCACGTTGCCGGGCTTCGCCACTGGCGAGCGCACCAAACGCAATGCGATCGAGCTGTGCCGCGCGCTCGGCGTGACCTTCGCCGAGATCGATATCCGCGACACCGCAGCGCTGATGCTCAAGGAGATGGATCATCCGTTCTCCCGGGGCGAGAAGGTCTACGACGTCACCTTCGAGAACGTCCAGGCAGGCCTGCGCACCGACTACCTGTTCCGGCTGGCCAATCAGCGCGGAGGCATCGTGCTGGGTACCGGCGATCTCTCCGAGCTGGGCCTGGGATGGTCGACATACGGCGTCGGCGACCAGATGTCGCACTACAACGTCAACGCTGGGGTACCCAAGACTCTGATTCAGCATCTGATTCGCTGGGTCATCGCGTCGGGGCAATTCGAGTCGGACGTCGACGAGGTACTGCGGTCGGTGCTCGATACCGAGATCACTCCCGAACTCATTCCCACCGGTGAGGACGAAGAGCTGCAGCGCAGCGAGGCGAAGGTTGGACCCTTTGCTCTGCAGGACTTTTCGCTGTTCCATGTGCTGCGCTACGGATTCCGGCCGTCGAAGATCGCGTTCCTGGCCTGGCATGCGTGGAGCGATCCCGAGCGTGGCGGTTGGCCGGTGGGATTCCCCGAGGACAAGCGGCCGGCCTATCCGCTCAAGGAGATCCGGCACTGGCTGCAGATCTTCGTGCAGCGGTTCTACTCGTTCAGTCAGTTCAAACGCTCGGCATTGCCCAACGGCCCCAAGGTGTCCCACGGCGGCGCGTTGTCGCCGCGCGGGGACTGGCGCGCGCCGTCGGACATGTCCGCGCGTATCTGGCTCGACGAGATCGAGCGCGAGGTGCCCGAAGACTAACGCCGCCCGAAGCCGCGAGCTGGGGCACCTCGCGCGAGCCTAACGCCACTGCGAAAAAAGGTGCGCGAATTCGCAGTGGCGTTAGGCTCGTCCACGGGGGGTGCTGAGCGAGCGCGAGGTGCCCGAAGACTAACGCCGCCCGAAGCCCGCCCCAGCATTGCCGAGCGGGCCCGAGCGACAACGGGTTATGCCCTCGCGCGGCGCCAGCCCTGGTATTGCAGCTCGGCGAAGAACAGCGTGTAGATGCCAGATCCCAAAGTGACAACCACACCGGTGGCGGTCAACGGGAAGACATCGGTGAGCACCAGAACGACGGCGGCCACCGTGTAGAGCAGATTGCCGAGGACGACGGCCATGCCGACGCGGCGCACCGACGGCAGCGTGGCCAGCCAGAACACGATCACGCCATAACTGATCAAGAACGCGGCCATGCCGTACTCGAACGCCTTCGTCGTGCCTGAGACCGTGGCCAGGTAGCCGGCCAGCGGCACGCCGGCCACGCCGGCCAGGCCGCTGATAGCGGCGTCGGCGCGCATCGCGAGGCGAAGCAAACCGTCGCGGGTACCTTTGCGGTCAAGAGTGGTGGCGGACATGAGGTTCCTTTCTCAGTGGTTGGCACCGATGCCCGACGCGGCTTGACGGTCGGGTGTAGTCACGCCACTGACGTTGCTCGGAAACCACTGCCAGATCGACACCGGACGCTGCCAATTACTGCCAACCGCAGGTCAGACACGGGGCAGCGTGGCCCCGGAGTCCGGCGCGATCACGGACGACTAGCGTTCGTAGCTGCCGGTCAGCGTGCCGCGGGCCAGCACATGCCCGGCCATCGCGGCCAGCAGGGCCTTCGCGGTGCTGACATCGTGGGGAATCGGGTTGTCGATCGCGAACACGTGGAAGCGGTAGCGATGCGGCCCGTGGCCGGGAATCGGTCGCGGGCCGGCATAGCCGCGGTGACCCAAATCCGCCCGGACAAACCGTATTCCCGCCGTTTCCGGCCGCAACGCGCCCGCCGCGACGCCTTCGAGCGTCGGTTCGATGACCGCGACCGTATGCAGCAGTGGTCGGGGCAGCGGAACGTCGACGTCGTCGATGATCAGGACCGTCTGCCGGGTCCCGGGAGGCAGCCCCTCCCAGTGCAACGGCGGAGAGATGTTGTCGCCGGCACCCTTACCCGCACTGGACGACGGCATCGCGCCGCCGTCGGCGAACGCCATGCTGGTGACCGTGATGGACTCGGGTGCGGCAAAGCCGCTGCCGGACAACGGGCTTCGCTGTACACCGGCGCGGACACTACGCAGAAGCCTTCCGAGTAGCGCCATCACGCGCCGCTTCCGGCGCCGCGCATGGCGACCGCGCTCGAGCGCAGCAGATCGCCGAGTTCGGCCGGCAGGTACCCCTGCGCGGCCAGCCGGGGCATGACGCCGCCGCTCTCGATGATCTCGAGGATCAGGTCGGGCAGCGTGGGTACCGTCCCCGACTCTCCGCTGCTGTCATTGCGCCAGCTGCCCTCGGTCAGGTTGAAGATTCCGGTATCGCCCTCGCCGAACACGCTGGTGGCGTTGGGCACCGTGATAGCCGGCAGTCCGGCGTTCACGGCGTTGCGGAAAAACAACGAGTTGAACTCCTCGGCGACGAGCCCGGCGACGCCGAGCTCAATGAAAAGGGAGGCGACCGGGCGCGACGATCCGAGCCCGAAGTTCTTGCCGGCCAGCACGATATCGCCCGGTGAAACCTGGTCGGTCCAACCCGGACGGACCTCGTAGAAGATGTGTTTGGCCGCTTCGGACGGATCCATTTTCATCGCGAAGGCGGGGTACATGGCGTCGGTGTTGAGGTTGTCGCCGAACACCCAGACCTTGCCGGAGAAGGTCACCGTCATGCCGTCACGCTCCTCGGGTCGGTGATGTATCCGGTGATCGCCGAGGCGGCGACGGTCGCCGGTGAGGCCATGAAGATCTCGGCCTCGGTGCTGCCCATGCGTCCGGTGAAGTTGCGGGTGCTGGACGTGATGCACACCTCGCCGGGCCCGATCACACCCATGTGATAGCCGAAACACGCGCCGCAGGTTGAGTTGGTGACGACGCCACCCGCATCGGCGATGTCCTGGAGGTAGCCCAGCCGCATCGCTTGCCGGTACACGGCCTGCGAGGCGGGCGTGACCAGTAGCCGCACCCCCGGCGCAACTGTCTTGCCGCGCAGCAGTTGTGCGGCGATTTCGAGATCCTCCAGTTGGCCATTCGCGCACGACCCGATGAACGCCTGGTCCACCTTCTGCCTGCCCAGCTGGGAGACGGGCAGCCCGTTGCGGCTGACGGTGCCCGGCCGCGCCACGTAGGGTTCCAGGGCGCCGAGGTCGATGTGTCGGACGTCGTGGTAGCTGGCGTCGTGATCCGGTGCCGCCGGGGTATATCCGGTGGCGCCGGCGTCGTCGAGGAATCGGGCCAATACGTCGTCGGCTTCAAAGGTGCAGAAATCGGCCGAGACTTCGGCGCCCTGGGTCGCGATGGTGCGCCGGTCGTGCATCGGGATTCCGGCCAGGGCCGGGCCGCCGAATTCCAGGTTCAGGTTGGCGGCGTCGCCGTACTTGTCGGCGATGTGCAAGAAGATGTCCTTGCCGCTCACCGCGTTTGGCATGACGCCGTCGAGTTCATAGCGGACCGTCGGCGCGATGTGGAACCAGGTGGTGCCGGTGCACATGATCGAGTACACCTCGGCGGGGCCCAAGCCGCGGGCAGCGGTGTTGTAGGCACCCGCGGCGCAGGTGTGGGAGTCGGTGCAGGCCAATACTTCTCCCGGTCGGGCCAGGCCGTTCTCGGCGATGACCTGATGGCAGATACCGTGCCGGCCGACGTCGTAGAAGCGTTCGATGCCGAAATCGGCGACGAATTTGCGGGCATGGGGGCCGCCGGCGGCGTCCTTGATGGTTGGTGCGGGCACCGCGTGGTCCATGACGACCGCCAGCTTGTCCGGGTCATGGATCCGGTTGGGCTGGATCCACATGGTGGCGAACTGCAGATCGATCAGCACGGTCATATCGACGTCGACGACGACGGTGTCGCCCGGCGACACCGAGTCCATGCCGGCTTTGCGCGCGAAGATCTTTTCGATGATGGTCATGCCCATGAGGGGTCCTTACGCGCGTACTTGGTGTCCAGCTCCAGCCACTCGGCCATGCCGACCAGGTTGAAGAAATCGGCGGGGCTGGTGGGCAGATGGGTGGCGGCCTCTTCTTCTGAGCTGCCATTGAGCTGGCAAAGGCTTTGCAGCATACCGAAAGTCGCCTGCATCAGCAGATTGCTCGGGTGGATCGCGATCGCGTAACCCAACTCCTGCAGCCGGGACGCCGATTCCAGCGGGGTCAGCCCGCCCAGCACCAGATTGATCAGCAGGGGAGCGTCGACCTCGCGCCCGATGCGCTCGATCTCCTGCTCGTCTTGTGGTGCCTCGACGAAGATGACGTCTGCGCCAGCATCGGCGTAACGATTGGCCCGCTCGATCGCGGCGTCCAGCCCGAGCGGGGCGCGGGCGTCGGTGCGGGCCACGACGAGCAGGTCGTCGTCGGACCTGGCGTCCAGCGCGGCTGCCAGCGTCTGTTCGAACACCGCGGCGTCGACCACCTGCTTGTCCGGTAGATGGCCGCAGCGCTTGGGAAACACCTGGTCTTCCAACTGGATTGCGGCGACCCCGGCCGCCTCGTAGGAGCGGACGGTGCGTACCACGTTCATCGGTGCGCCGTAACCGGTGTCGGCGTCGGCGATCAGTGGGATATCGCCCAACGCGCCGGTGATCATCCGGACCCGGTCGGCCATTTCGGTCGCGGTGACCAGCCCGATGTCGGGTAGGCCGAACCCCGAGGCGGCCACGCCCGCGCCGGTCATATACGCCGCTACGTGGCCGGTGCGTTTGGTCAGTTGTGCGGAGATACCGTCGAAAACCCCTGGGGCGATGATGAGTTCGCGGGCGTCCAACAACTCTCGCAGCCGTTGCCGGGCCTTAATCGTTCCAGTGGTAGCCATAGCAGTCCTTTTCAGTCCAGGGCGCCCGAGACCGGCGCGGCGAGCACATCTATCAGGTCGTGGGTGTCGTCCAGGTCTTCGAGACCGACGATCGCCCGCTCGATCGCGTCGGCGCGTCCCCGACTGGTTACCCGGTCGGCCAGGGAATGGAATTTCGCGACCAGTTCGGCGTTGGTGACCGGGTCGGTGGGTGCGCCATGCGGCACGTCGACGCGAGCGTGATGCACGGCGCCGTCACGGGTGGTCACCGCGACATCGGTGCGAAACCGCTCGGTGATCGGCGCGTTGGTCAGTGCTGCGTCGAGATGCACCGACGTGTTCGCGATCAGCGACCAGATGTCGTCGGAGTCGAGCCGCGCCGGGGTGAATTGTTCGGTCAGGACGTTGCCGTCGAGAAGCGCGGCCGCGGTGGCGTACCCGATATTCATCTGTGCGCCGATCGGGGTCAGCGGGCGCTCCGGAACCCACCAACCGTGCTTGTAAACGGTCTCGCCGACGGTGATGTCGACCTTCGAGATATCTTCGGGTGCAACCGAACTCCGCAACTTTCTGGCCGCGTCGATGGCCCCGTGCAAGCCGCCCATCGCGGCGTAGGACTTGACCATGATGAACGTGGTCTCCCATCGCTGGCCGAGCTGGGCGGTCAGCGATGCGGCATCGGGGTCGTGGCCCTCACCGAAAACACTGAGAAATCCGCCATATTCGCGCTCGAACACCCGCTTGATGCCGGTATAGCCGGCCGCGGCAAGACCGGCCGCGTAGAAGCCGTTGCGCGCCGCCAGGCCGTGGTGCATGCGCTTGCTCATCGCCTCGTACTGCGCGGCCATCAGCCCCGCCGACTGGGTGCCGGCCAAGCCGAGGGCGTCTTCGAGCTGGGCCGGGGGCAGACCGCGCAGCTTGCCCGACGCCATGGCCGCCGAATGTGTGCCGAAGACCGCCCCCGAATGCCAGCCACGGTCGAGCATCTGCGTTCCGTGCAACGTGTAGCCGACGCGCGGACCCACTTCGAAGCCGGCGATCGCCCCGAGCAGGAATTCGGCACCCGTCGTCGGGTGCGGCCGTACCGACGCCGTCGAGAGCAGCGCCGGGATGAGCAGTGCGCAGCTGTGCAGCGGCGCCAGGGGATGGAAGTCGTCGAGCTCGAAGCCCTGGATGAACGTGCCGTTGAGCACCGCGGCCGCGGGTGCGCCGGTGGTCTGCCCGGTGCCGATGACCACGGTGTTGCCGGGTCCCTCCAGCCCAAGGACCGCGTCGGTGGCGACCCGCGACCACGGCAATTGGGCTCCGACCAGGGCGCAACCCAGACCGTCGAGGAGCAGATATTTCGCCCGTTCGACCACGGCGTGCGGAACGTCGTCGAGCCTGAGGTCGGCGACCCAGGTCGCCAATCGCCCGGTCGGGCCCGCCGGATCTGTGGCGGCCTGCTGCTGTACCGCGGTCATCGGATCTCCCCAAAATCGATCAGTTGTTATATACATATAACAATTGATCCTCGAGAGCGCAAGGGAGGCGATGTGGAAACATGACCACCGTGGGCGAGACCAGCGCGAAGGCCGGGCAGGTGTCCACCGTGTCCGGAGTGCCGTTGCACCGCCAGCTCTACTTGGTGCTGCACGACGAGATCGACCGGGGTGTTGTCGCTCCCGGTGACGCATTGCCCACCGAACAGACGCTGTGCGATCAATTCGGAGTATCGCGCATCACGGTCCGCCGGGCATTGTCGGACCTGGCCGAACAGGGGTATATCGAGCGCAGGCATGGCGTCGGTTCCTTTGTGCGCCAGCATGATCCGGCGCATGTGTCGTCAGGAGGGCGGTCGTACCTGGAAGGGCTGCGACAGACGCAATTCGAAACCGAGGTCGACATAGTCGAACGCGGCGTGCGACGCCCACCAAGGGCCATCGCCGAAGCGCTCGAGACATCCGAGGAGCTACTGCACATCGTGCGGGTGCGCCGGCAGCGCAGAACCGGCGAGCCGTTGATGGTGACCGATGTCTGGCTCCCGGCGCAGCTCACCGACACGTTGACCGAGTCGGCGCTGCACCGGGCGCCGCTCTACGAGTTGCTCTCGGATGCCGGGGTGGTGGCGGATCGGGTGCGACACGAATTCACCGCGGAGATCGCCGGCCCGCGCAACGCCGAGCTCCTCGACACGGCGATCGGCGCCGCGTTGCTGCGCGTCAACCGCCTGGTATTCGTGGCCGACACGCCGCATCATCAGCTGTCGGTCCTGATGTCGCCCAACCGCAGCCGGGTGCTGCTGAATCAGACGGTGGACGAACTGGACGCCGCCTTCGGCGTGACCATCGCCCACGACGTGCGTCGCGACTCGCGCTAACGAATCAGTCCGACACCGGGGATGAAACGGCCCACGGTGGCCGCGTAGGCCCGATATTCATCGCCATGAGTTCGCGACAGGTGTGGCTCCTCGACACGGCGCACCTGCAGCTCGATCGTGATGACGAGCAGGATAAAGCCGGCGCAGGCAACAGGATTCGGCGTCACCAGTGCGATCCCGAGGCCAAACGCGAACATGGCGGTGTAGATCGGGTTGCGCACCCGCCCGAAGACGCCGGTGTGTACCAGCGGGGTGTGCTCCCGTTCGTCAACCCCGATCCGCCAGGAATCACCCATCTGGAGTTGGGCGTACACCGTCGCCGCAATGCCGGCCACGGCGATCGCGATCCCGGCGATTTGGATCCAGACGGCGCTCAACGCGCTCAACGGCGCAACGACGTTGTACAGCTGCAGGATTGGTGCGCTCACCGCGACCACCAGCGCGACGGCAAAGCTCGCGCCGGCGATCCATTCCGTTACCCCACCGCTGATTCCGCGAAAGCCAGAGGACCCGGTGCGCCGGTACTGTAGCCAACTGCGCCAACCGAATCCGAGCACCCCGAAAACCGCGAAGAGCGCCAGGGCACTGCCGGCGGCGTTCATGCGGTGCGCCCGGGCAGTGCCGCGGCGATGGCCTCGGCGTCCGGTGCGCAGTCGCCGGCGCCCGCTACCAGTGTCGCCAGCGCGCCCGCGGTGCAGGCCCGCTGCAACGCGGCCAGTCGCTCGGCCCGCGAACCCGGGTCGCGTGGCCAGTTGGCTGCCAGCACTCCGGCGAAAACGTCACCGGCGCCGGTGGTATCGACCGCTTTGACCGCTGGCGCGGGTACCCAGAACTCGTCGTCGGGACTGACGCAGCGGGCGCCGCGGGCACCCAGCGTGGTCACCAAGTGCGTTGGCCGCCAAGGCCATTTCTCGGCTTCGGCTTCGTTGGCGATCACCACGTCGGCGAGCTCCGCCAGTTCGGCCAGCGCGCTTGGGTCCTGGCCGCCCGGTGAGGCGTTGACCATGACGACCGCTCCGGCCGTTTTGGCCTCGCGCGCCGCGGCCACCGCGGTAGCGAGGGGAATCTCCAACTGGGTCAACAACACATCGCAGTCGGCGACGACCGTGCGGGTGGCGGCCGTGGTCAGGTTCAATTGCCCGTTGGCGCCCGGCGCCACCACGATGGTGTTCTCCGCACCGGCATCGACGACGATGATCGCGGTGCCACTGGGGCCGGGCACCGCGACCGTCGCGTCCAGTCCGACCCCATTGGCCGACAGATGCGTCCGCAACGGTTCGGCCGCGGCGTCGTCGCCGACCGCGCCGACGAATTGCACGCGCGCCCCCGCGCGTGCCGCGGCCACGGCCTGGTTGCCACCCTTGCCGCCGGGCGCGTAACTCAATGACGACGCGAGCACCGTCTCGCCCGGGCGTGGCAGGGCCTCGACGTCGCACGTGATGTCCATGTTCACGCTGCCCACCACACATACCCGTGCCATCTTGCCGACGTTAGTCGCGTCTGCCCTGCATTTTGGCCTTCGGGTCGAACGGCGCAAACGCCAATATCTTGATGTCCGCGCGCTAGTCTGCTGCGTTAGCGATGCTGGATCGGGGAAAGTGGGCTGCGTTGAGATCGAGCGACCGAACCGACGCCGAACCGGCCTTCAAAACCGATCCAGAATCCGCCTCGGGTCAGGAGGCGTCGGCTCAACACAGCGAGATTCACAAGACCCCGAAGGCTCACCGTCGGCGTTTTATTCGGGTCGGGATCCAGTCCAAGCTGTTGATGACGCTGTTGATCTGCAGCATCTTGTCGGTGTCGGTGGTTGGCATCATCGGGGCCGTCACCGGGCGCAACGCGCTGCGGCAAGTCGAGGCTGACCGGCTGACCGAATTGCGTGAGTCGCAGAAGCGCGAGTTGGAGGCGCTTTTCCGGCAAATGACGAATTCGCTGATCATCTACAGCGGCGGCTTCAGCATTGTTCAGGCATTGGAGTCGTTCACCGCAGGCTTCAACCAGTTGGCCAACACGACGATCACTCCGGCCCAGCAGCAGTCGCTGGTGAACTACTACGACAGCGACATGATCAAACCGCTCAAGCGGATCACCGGCGAGTCCGTCGATATCAACGCGGTAATGCCGAGTTCCAACGCGCAGAAGTACGTTCAGGCGTACTACACCGCACCCCCGAGGGCGAGCGCGGACGCGTTGCCCGTTACCGATGCCGGCGACGGCAGCGCCTGGTCGGCGGCGAATGCCCGCTTCGACTTCTACATGCGCGGAATTGTCACCCGCTTCGACTATCGGGACGTGCTGTTGCTGGATACGCAGGGCAACGTCGTCTATACCGTGGACAAGGGCCCCGACCTCGGCACAAATATTCTCACTGGTCCTTATCGCGAATCCAAGCTGCGCGATGCATACCAAAAAGCCTTGCGCTCCAACGACGTAGACTACGTCTGGATCAGCGACTTCCAGTCGTATCAGCCGGCACTGGCCGCCCCCACCGGATGGGTGGTGTCGCCGATCGGTCTGAACGGAAAAATTGACGGCGTGATGGCGTGGCCACTGCCGACCCCGAAGATCAACAGGATCATGACCGCCGACAAACAGTGGGAAGCCGCTGGCATGGGCTCATCGACCGAGTCGTATTTGGTGGGCCCCGACAATTTGATGCGTTCCGATTCACGCCTATTCCTGGAAGACCCGCAGGAGTATCGGCGCGAGGCCATCGCCGCGGGAACTCCGCCCGACGACGTGAACAGGGCGATCCAGCTGGGCACCACGATCCTGGTGCAGCCGGTGCCGGGCGCGGGGGTGCGTGCCGCCCAACGCGGCCAGAGCGGAACCGTCACCGGCACCGACTACACGGGTAACAAGGAGATGCAATCCTTTACCCCGTTGAACGTGCCGAATTCCGATCTGCATTGGTCGCTTCTCGTGACACGTGACGACTCAGCTGCCTTCGCGCGGCTCGGCCGGTTCAGCAAAACACTGATCGTTGGCGTCTCGGCGATGATTTTCACGGTATGCGTCGCCGCGATGCTGCTTGCGCAGGTGATGTTGCGACCGGTCCGCAGGCTGCAGGCCGGCACGCAGAAGATCAGTTCTGGCGACTACGAAGTCAGCATCCCGGTGACGTCGCGCGACGAAATCGGTGATCTCACCGCGGCTTTCAACGAGATGAGCCGAAATCTGGCGATCAAGGATGAGTTGCTCGCCGAGCAGCGCAAGGAAAACAACCGCCTATTGCTGGCGCTGATGCCTGAGTCGGTGGCGCAACGATATCGGGAGGGTCAGGAGACCATCTCGCAAAAGCATCAGGATGTCACCATCATCTTCGCCGACATCGTTGGGCTCGATGAGATCTCCACCGAACTGTCCGGCGACGAACTCATCGAAATCGTCGACGATCTGTTCCGGCAATTTGATGCGGCGGCCGAAGCCCTTGGCGTAGAGCGGATTCGTACCTTCCACAATGGTTATCTCGCCAGCTGCGGGGTAGTGACTCCGCGATTGGACAGCATCCACCGAAGCGTTGAGTTCGCCCTCGAAATGCGCCAGATCATCGATCGGTTCAACGGTCAAACCGGCCACGAGCTTCGGCTTCGAGTCGGTATCAATACCGGCAACGTCGTCAGTGGGCTGGTGGGCCGATCGAGCCTTGTCTACGACATGTGGGGCGCCGCGGTAAGTCTGGCCTACCAAATGCACAGTGGCGCACCGCAGCCCGGCGTCTATGTCACTTCGCAGGTATACGAGGCGACGCAGGACGTGCGGCAGTTCACGCCGGCCGGCACGATTTCGGTCGGCGGAATTGATCAGGCAATCTATCGGCTGTCGGAGCGCTGATGAACACCTTCCACTCCTCCTGGTTCTACTGGGCCGTTGGTGTTGCGCTGGGATTTCCGGTCGGGGTAATCCTGCTCACCGAGTTGCACCACACTCTGGTTCGCAGAAATAGCCGGCTGGCCAGGCAGGTAGGACTGCTGCGCAATTTCCTGCTGCCACTGGGCGCACTTTTGCTGTTGCTTGTCAACGCCGTCCAGATCTCGGCCGGAGACGGCCTGGTGCGAATCCTGAGCACGGTGCTTGGGGTGTTGGTGTTGGTGTTGTTGCTTTCCGGCCTCAACGCCACGGTGTTCCAAGGCGCTCCCGAAGACAGCTGGCGCAAACGATTACCGACGATCTTCCTTGATGTCGCCCGATTCGCCCTGATCGGCGTCGGTGTGACGTTGATCCTGTCCTTCATCTGGGGTGTCCGGGTCGGCGGCCTGTTCACCGCGTTGGGCGTGGGGTCGGTCGTCATCGGTTTAATGCTGCAGAACTCGGTCGGCCAGGTCGTGTCGGGCCTGTTCATGTTGTTCGAACAGCCTTTCCGTATCAACGATTGGCTCGACACGTCCACTGAGCGCGGACGGGTCGTCGAGGTGAACTGGCGTGCCGTGCACATCCAGACCGGCACCGGAATGCGGATCACCCCGAACTCGGTGTTGGCCGGCACCTCGTTCACGAATCTGAGCCGTCCGCCGGGCACGCACAAATTGACGATGAAGACCACGTTCTCGACCGCCGATGCGCCCGACCAGGTGTGCGCGCTGCTCTCGCGTGTCGCCAGCTCGCTGCCGCAGCTCAAGGCCGGCACCGTGCCGCGCTCGGTCCCCACCGGGGGCGGCGAGTACTCGACGAGCATTGGGTTGCTCTCACCGGCCGACGACGGCGCGGCGCGAGCGACATTTTTGCGGTGGATCTGGTACGCCTCGCGGCGGGAGGAACTGCACCTCGACGACACCGATGACGACTACTCGACGCGGGAGCGTGTGCAGCACGCGTTGCGCACCGTGGTGGCGCCGGTAATGCGGCTCGGCATCGCCGATCAGCAGTCGCTGTATTCGAGTGCGCGCATCGTCCGCTATGGCGCTGACGAAGTCGTGGAATACGCCGGTCAAGTGCCCCCGGGGATGACTTTTATCGTTGCCGGGAGGGTGCGGATGATGGCCACGGCCGAGGACGGGTCGGTCGTGCCGATCAGCACGTTGGAGGAGGGCTCATTCCTGGGGCTGACCACACTGACCCGTCAACCCAATTTGGCGAGCGCATATGCGCTGGAAGAGGTCACCGCGTTGGAGATCGATCGCGAACACCTCGAGAATCTGGTGATGCGTGAACCGTTGCTGCTGCAGGACTTTGGCAACATCCTTGAAGAGCGGCAGAGCAAAGTGCGGCTGGCCGAACGCGGTGAGCGGGTAGGTTGAGGCTGACCGTGGCACGGGCCGCCTCACTTGGCCAGCTCAAGCCCGTTACCCTGGATCAATGAGTCTGCAAGCACCATCGCGTCCTGACTTGCGTCAGGAGGTCCACAACGCCGCCCGTCGCGCCCGGGCCGCGTCCCGCGCGCTGGCGTTGTTGCCGACGGTGGCCAAGGACCAGGCGCTGCATTCCGCGGCTGCGGCGATCACGGCCAGCACCCGGCTGATCCTGGCGGCCAACGCCGAAGATCTGAAGGCCGCTCGGGCCACCGGGACGCCGAACGCGATGCTCGACCGGTTGGCGTTGGACCCCGAGCGCGTGGACGGAATCGCCGCTGGTCTGCGCCAGGTTGCGGGGCTGCCCGACCCGGTCGGCGAGGTGCTGCGCGGTTACACCCTGCCCAATGGGCTGCAGTTGCGTCAGCAGCGGGTTCCGCTCGGCGTGATCGGCATCATTTACGAGGGCCGGCCCAATGTCACCGTGGACGCTTTCGGGTTGGCGCTCAAGTCGGGCAACGCCGTGCTGCTGCGCGGCAGTTCGTCGGCGGCCCGCTCCAACCAGGCGCTGGTCGAGGTGCTGCGGGCTTCGCTGGTCACCGAAGACCTGCCCGCCGACGCGGTCCAGCTGCTATCGGCCGACGACCGGTCCACGGTCACGCACCTGATCCAGGCTCGCGGTCTGGTCGACGTGGTGATCCCACGCGGGGGAGCGAGCCTGATCGACGCGGTGGTCCGCGACGCGCAGGTGCCCACCATTGAGACCGGCGTCGGCAACTGTCACGTCTACGTGGACACCGGAGCCGACCTGGATGTGGCAGAACGGATTCTGCTGAACTCCAAGACCCGGCGACCGAGTGTGTGCAACGCCGCCGAGACGCTGTTGGTGGACTCCGCGATTGCCGGAAACGCGGTGCCCCGGCTGGTGGCGGCCCTGCAAGACGCCGGTGTGACGGTGCACCTCGACCCCGACGACGACAACCTGCGCCGCGAATACCTGTCGATGGACATCGCGGTGGCGGTGGTCGACGGCGTCGAAGGCGCGATCGCCCACATCAACGAATACGGCACCGGACACACCGAGGCCATTGTGACCAGCAATATGGCTGCGGCACAACGGTTTGCCGACGGCGTCGACGCGGCCGCGGTGATGGTCAACGCATCGACCGGGTTTACCGACGGCGAGCAATTTGGTTTCGGCGCCGAGATCGGCATCTCGACCCAGAAGCTGCATGCCCGCGGCCCGATGGGTTTGCCGGAACTGACCTCGACCAAATGGATCGCGTGGGGAGACGGCCAGGTTCGTCCCGCCTGACCCGGCCCACCAAAAGTGCTTTAGGAGAACCCGATTGTGAGCGTGCCCGCCCGGTCCACTCCGCTCTTCGCCGACATCAACGACGTCTCACGTCGGTTGGCCGAGACCGGTTACCTGCCCGACACGGCCACCGCGACGGCGGTATTCCTGGCCGATCGGCTGGGTAAGCCACTGCTGGTGGAGGGCCCCGCCGGCGTGGGCAAGACCGAACTGGCCCGCGCCATCGCCCAGGCCACCGGCTCGGGCTTGGTCCGGCTGCAGTGCTACGAGGGCGTCGACGAGGCTCGTGCGCTCTACGAGTGGAACCACGCCAAGCAGATCCTGCGCATCCAGTCCGGGTCGGGCGACTGGGACCAGACCAAAGATGACGTGTTCAGCGAGGAGTTCCTGCTGTCGCGGCCGCTCCTGACCGCGATCCGGCGCACCGAGCCGACGGTGCTGTTGATCGACGAGACCGACAAGGCCGACATCGAAATCGAGGGCCTGCTGCTCGAGGTGCTGTCCGACTTCGCGGTGACCGTCCCCGAACTGGGCACGATCACCGCCGAGCGGACGCCGCTCGTGGTGCTGACGTCCAACGCCACCCGCGAACTCTCCGAGGCGCTCAAGCGTCGCTGCCTGTTCCTGTACATCGATTTCCCGAGCCCCGACCTGGAGCGGCGCATCCTGCTGTCCCGGGTTCCCGAGCTGCCCGCCCATCTGGCCGAGGAACTGGTCCGCATCATCGGCGTGCTGCGCGGCATGCAGCTGAAGAAGCTGCCGTCCATCGCCGAGACCATCGACTGGGCCCGGACGCTGCTGGCGCTGGGCCTGGACACCATTGACGACGCGGTTGTCGCCCAGACGCTTGGCGTGGTGCTCAAACACCAATCCGATCAGCAACGCGCCGCCGGGGAACTGAGGCTGAATTAATGGCTCCCCGCCGCGTCCGCCCCTCCCGGCCACTCGCCCCGCACGGGTTGCCGGGCCACTTGGTGGGTTTTGTGGAAGCGCTTCGCGGCAGCGGGATTTCGGTGGGCCCGTCCGAGACGGTGGACGCCGGCCGGGTGATGGCCACGCTCGGCCTGATTGATCGTGAGGTGCTACGCGAAGGCATCGCGTGTGCGGTGCTGCGCCGGCCCGAGCACCGCGAGACCTACGACGCGATGTTCGACTTGTGGTTCCCCGCGGCGATGGGTGCGCGCGCGGTCGTCGTCGACGAGGCCGGGGAAGCGGGGCCGGACAGCGATGCCCTGCCTGCCGACGACGTCGAGGCGATGCGGCAGATGCTGCTGGATCTGCTCACCCAGAACGAAGACCTGGCCGGCATGGACGAACGACTGGTCGCGATGATCGCGCGGATCGTGGAGGCCTACGGCAAATACAGTTCCAGCCGCGGCCCGTCGTTCTCGTCGTATCAGGCGCTCAAGGCGATGGCGCTGGACGAGCTGGAAGGCAAGCTGCTCGCGGGGCTGCTCGCCCCCTACGGCGACGAGCCGACACCCACCCAAGAGCAGATCGCTAAAGCGCTTGCCGCACAACGAATTACCCAGCTGCGTAAGCTGGTCGACTCAGAGACCAAGCGGCGCACCGCCGAGCAGCTCGGCCGCGATCACGTCCAGATGTACGGCATCCCACAGCTTTCCGAGAACGTCGAGTTTCTGCGGGCTTCCGGTGACCAGCTACGCCAGATGCAGCGAGCCGTGGCGCCACTGGCGCGCAGCTTGGCCACCCGGCTGGCGGCCCGCCGGCGTCGCAGTCGCGCCGGCACGATCGATCTGCGTAAGACGCTGCGCAAGTCCATGTCCACCGGCGGCGTGCCGATTGACGTGGTGCTGGCCAAACCCCGTCCGGCGCGCCCGGAATTGGTCGTGCTGTGTGACGTCTCCGGCTCGGTGGCCGGGTTCAGCCACTTCACCCTGCTGCTGGTGCACGCCCTGCGCCAACAGTTCTCCCGCGTGCGGGTGTTCGCCTTCATCGACACCACTGATGAGGTGACCCACATGTTCGGGCCGGAAGCCGATCTGGCCGTGGCGATCCAGCGAATCACCCGCGAAGCCGGTGTGTACAGCCGCGACGGTCACTCCGACTACGGCAATGCGTTCGTCTCGTTCGTCCAGGCCAATCCGCATGTGCTGTCACCGCGCAGCTCGCTGCTGGTGCTCGGGGACGGGCGCACCAACTACCGCGACCCGGCCATCGATGTCCTGTCCGATATGGTCACCGCCGCCCGGCACGCGCACTGGCTCAATCCCGAGCCCAGACATCTGTGGGGCAGCGGCGATTCGGCGGTGC
Source organism: Mycobacterium sp. Dal123C01 (assembly GCF_052566995.1). Lineage (NCBI taxonomy): Bacteria > Bacillati > Actinomycetota > Actinomycetes > Mycobacteriales > Mycobacteriaceae > Mycobacterium > Mycobacterium sp. Dal123C01. The sequence continues at coordinate 3,099,229 of NZ_CP199580.1, forward strand.
CCCGCTACGAAGACGTGATCACCATGCACGAATGCCGATCGGCCAAGCAGCTCGCCACGGTGATCGACCAGCTTCTGCCGGTGTGACGCCGGATCCGGCTCGGCCACGGGCAACCCAAGCGGCCCGGTAAGCTGGCACATCGTGCAAAAGCCCCGTCGCAGACTCGGAGTAATGGGTGGGACATTCGACCCCATCCATTACGGGCACCTGGTTGCCGCCAGTGAGGTGGCCGACCTGTTCGAACTCGACGAAGTGGTGTTCGTGCCCAGCGGACAGCCGTGGCAGAAGGCCCGGCCCGTCTCCGCCGCCGAGGACCGGTATCTGATGACCGTGATCGCCACCGCCTCCAATCCCCGTTTCTCGGTAAGCCGGGTCGACATCGACCGGGCCGGCCCCACCTATACCAAGGACACCTTGCAGGATCTGCACGCCCTCAACCCGGATTCTGAGCTGTTCTTCATCACCGGCGCCGACGCGCTGTCGTCCATCCTGTCGTGGCAGGGCTGGGAGGTGTTGTTCGAGTTGGCGCGGTTCATCGGGGTCAGCCGGCCCGGCTACGAGCTGCGCCATGAACACATCACCGAGGTGCTCGGTGAGCTGGCCGAGGATGCGTTGACCTTGGTCGAGATCCCGGCGCTGGCGATCTCGTCGACCGACTGCCGTCTGCGTGCCGCGCAGCGCCGGCCGCTGTGGTACCTGATGCCCGACGGCGTCGTGCAATACGTCTCCAAGCGCCGACTCTACCGCAAACCCGTTGCGGGAGAGGCGAACGCAACGCTCGGCCCGACGCAGTCCAGCCTGGCCGCGGGGAACAACACATGAGCGCCACCCAGGAAGCCGTCGACATGGCGACAATTGCGGCGAATGCCGCGGCCGCGAAGCTCGCCAGCGACATCGTCGTCATCGACGTCTCCGGACAATTGGTGATCACCGACTGCTTCGTCATCGCCTCGGCGTCCAATGAGCGACAGGTCAACGCGATCGTTGACGAGGTCGAGGAGAAAATGCTCAAGTCCGGCTACAAGCCCGCGCGCCGTGAAGGTGCTCGGGAAGGACGCTGGACGCTGCTGGATTACCGCGACATCGTCGTACACATTCAGCACCAGGACGATCGCAACTTCTACGCCCTGGACCGCTTGTGGGGTGACTGTCCGGTCGTGCCGGTGGACTTGGCCGCCGGTCCCGAGGATTCGGCGAGCGCGCAATGAGTGTCCGTCGCCTGGTGATGTTGCGGCATGGGCAAACTGACTTCAACGCCGGTAGCCGGATGCAGGGGCAGTTGGACTCCGCGCTCACCGAATTGGGCCGCGCCCAAGCGGTCGCCGCCGCCGAGGTGCTGGGCAAGTTGCAGCCGCTGCTGATCGTGTCATCGGATCTGCATCGCGCCTACGACACCGCGATCACGTTGGGGGAGCAGACCGGGCTGCAGGTGCGGGTGGACGAGCGGCTGCGGGAGACGCACCTGGGCGACTGGCAGGGCCTGACCCACACCGAGGTCGACGTACAGGCCCCGGGCGCCCGACTGACCTGGCGCGACGACGCCACCTGGGCGCCACACGGCGGGGAAAGCCGGGTCGACGTGGCCGCCCGCAGCGTGCCGCTGGTCGCCGAGCTGGTGGCCGGCGAGCCGGAGTGGGGTGGCGCGGACGAGCCCGATCGGCCGGTTGTGCTGGTGGCCCACGGAGGTCTGATCGCCGCGTTGTCAGCTGCGCTGCTGAAACTTCCGGTCGCCGACTGGCCGATCTTGGGCGGCATGGGCAATGCTAGTTGGGTGCAGCTCTCCGGCCACTCCCACGATTCCGGCGCCGACTTCGACAACATCCGCTGGCGCCTCGACGTGTGGAACGCTTCGGCGCAGGTCTCCAACGATGTCCTCTGACGCACGACCCACACTGCTGGTCTTCGCCGATTCGCTGGCCTACTACGGCCCCACCGGCGGGCTGCCCGCCGACGACCCTCGCATCTGGCCCAACATCGTTGCCTCGCAACTGGGTTGGGATGTAGAGCTGATCGGCCGCATCGGCTGGACCTGTCGCGACGTGTGGTGGGCGGCAACGCAGGATCCGCGGTCCTGGGCGGCGCTGCCGCGGGCGGGTGCGGTGATCTTTGCGACCAGCGGGATGGACTCACTGCCGTCGGTGTTGCCGACCGCGCTGCGTGAGCTGATCCGATATGTCCGGCCGCCGCTGCTGCGGCGCTGGGTCCGCGACGGCTACGGCTGGCTGCAGCCCAGGCTCTCGCCGATCGCCAGGGCTGCGCTGCCGCCACATTTGAGTGCCGATTATCTCGAGCAGACCCGTGGCGCAATCGATTTCAACCGGCCGGGTATCCCGATCGTGGCGTCGCTGCCGTCGGTGCATATCGCCGAGACGTACGGCAAGGCGCATCACGGCCGCGCCGGGACCGTGGCAGCGATTACGGAGTGGGCGCAGCAGCATGACGTCCCCTTGGTGGACCTTAAAGCTGCTGTGGCCGAACAGGTTATGAGTGGGCGTGGCAATCCCGACGGCATTCACTGGAATTTCGAAGCCCACCAGGCGGTCGCGGAGCTGATGCTCAAGGCACTGGCCGAAGCCGGGGTATCCAACGAGAATTCGCGCGGTTAAGCGATGATCCGCGCCGACGACGATGCAGAGCGAAGCGATGAGGTGGGGGCACCTCCCGCTTGCGGGGGAGAGCGGCGCTCGTGACCATCGTGGTGGTGACCGATGCGTCGTCGCGCCTCCCGGCCGACCTGCTCGACACGTGGGCGATACGCGTTGTCCCGCTGCACATCCTGCTCGACGGTGGCGATCTGCGCGATGGTGTGGACGAGATCCCCGACGATGTCTACCAGCACCACGCCACGACCGCGGCGGCCACCCCGGCCGAACTCGGCGCCGCCTACCGCCAGGGGCTGGCCGACTCCGCCGGGGACGGCGTGGTGGCCGTGCATATTTCGTCGGCCCTGTCGGGCACCTACGGCGTCGGTGAACGGACCGCGGCCGAGATCGGGCCGGCGGTCCGGGTCATCGACTCGAGATCGGCGGCGATGGGCACCGGCTTCGTCGCGCTGGCCGCCGCGCGGGCCGCGGCCGCGGGTGGCGACCTGGACGCTGTCGTGGCCGCCGCGAACTCGGCGGTAAGCCGCAGTCACGCGTTCATCGTCGTGCACGGTTTGGACAACCTGCGGCGCAGTGGCCGGATCGGTGGGGCCAAGGCGTGGCTGGGCACCGCGCTGTCGCTCAAGCCGCTGCTACGCATCGAGGACGGCAAACTCGTTCTGGCCCAACGGGTGCGGACCGTCAGCAAAGCGACGGCGGCGATGCTCGACCGGGTCTGCGAGGTGGTCGGCGACGGCTCGGCAGCCGTGGCGGTGCACCACGTCGTCAACCCGGACGGCGCGAACGAGGTGGCGGCCGCGCTGGCCCAGCGGCTACCGGCGTGCCAGCCGGCGATCATCACCTCGTTGGGGCCGGTGCTCGGAGTGCATGTCGGGCCGGGGGCCGTCGCGGTCTGCCTGGATTCAGCTCCTGGCGGGTGACGCGCTAGGCGCCGGTGACACGCTGGGCGCCCTGCGGACCGGCGGTAGACCGTAGTCACCGCGTGGGTGGACCACCTGCGGCCACCAGAACCAACGCCCGAGCAGCGTGGCGATCGACGGCATCAACAGCGTGCGCACGATCAGCGTGTCGAGCAGCAGACCAATACAGACGGTAGACCCGAACTGGCCCAACACCCGCAAGTCGCTGCCCAGCATCGACGCCATCGTGAAGGCGAACACCAGTCCCGCGGCCGTCACCACTCCACCAGTGCCGGCCATCGACCGGATGATTCCCGTCTTGAGTCCTCGATGAATCTCTTCTTTGAACCGGGAGACCAGGAGCAGGTTGTAGTCAGAACCGACGGCCAACAGGATGATCACGGACAACGCCATCACGATCCAGTGGATCTTGATGCCGAACAAGTCCTGCCAGATGAGCACGGACAGACCGAACGACGCGGCAATCGAGCTGGCCGCGGTGCCGACGATGACCAGTGCGGCCACCACGCTCCTGGTCAGCAGCAGCATGATCATGAAGATCAGCGTCAGCGCCGACACCACCGCGATCATCAGGTCGAATTTGGCGCCGTCATGCATGTCCTTGAAGGTTGCGGCCGTACCGCCGAGATAGACCCTGGCATCGGACAGGGATGATTGCTTCAGGCCCTCCTGCGCGGCGGTGCGCTCGGCATCGACCCGCGAAATGCCTTCCGGCGTCATGGGATCGCCCTGGTGAGTGATGAAGTACCGCGCCGACTTACCGTCCGGCGACAAGAACATCCGAAGACCTGTCTGGAAGTCCGGGTTCTGGAACGCCTCCGGCGGCAGATAGAAGAAATCGTCATTCTTCGACTGATCGAAGCTTTGCCCCATCACGATTGCGGTATTGCTCATCGCCTCCATCTGGTCGATCATCGCCTTGAACGTCTGGTAGAGCGTCAGCGTGATGCCCCTGGTGGTCTTCAGCGTGGTGATCAGCGTGGGAAACAGCGCATTCAGGTCGTGGGTGGCCTGGGCGGTGTGCTTGATGTCGACCGTGAGGAAGTGGAACTGCTCGGCGAGCTGGTCGAATCCGTCCAACGTGTCGAACAGCGATCGCAAACCGAAGCACAACGGGATGTCGAAGCAGTGCTTCTCCCAGTAGAAGTACGTGCGCACCGGTCGGAAGGTGTCGTCGAAATCCGCGATGTGGTCGCGCAAGCTATCGGTGATTTGCGACGTTACCGCCGTGGTATTTGCGCTGTCGTCGGCGGCATTGGCGAGGTCTCGTGAAACCTCGTACTGCCGCTGCGTGGTGTCGATCTGGGTCTGCAGGTCGTCGGACATCCTGAGGATGTCGGCGATGCGCTCCTTGAGGAAGCCCATGTTCTGCATGGTCGTCTGGCTTTGAATGCTGTTCTGGAACGGTATCGAGCTGTGCTGGATGGGAATGCCCAGTGGCCTGGTGATGTCCTGGACCATCGCTATGCCGAGCGTGCGCATCTCGTTTTTAGCCACGCGGTCCAACACGAGCATGTCGGCCGTGTTTCGCATGTCATGGTCGGACTCGATCATCAACATGTCGGGATTCATCCGGGCCTCGGAGAAGTGTCGGTTCGCGGCCTCCTGCCCTTGGTTGGATGGGGCTGACAACGGCAGGTAATGCCGGTCGTTGTAGCTCGTCGTGTAGCTCGGCAGGGCGACCATGCCGACCAACACGACCGCGGCGCTGACCGCCAGAATCGGCGCCGGCCAACGCACTACCGCGGTACCCACCCGGCGCCATAGCCGCCCCTGCTTGGCCGCTCGCTTGGACTCGAAGAGGTGAAAGCGACTGCCCACGAAGACAACCGCGGGGCCCAGGGTTAGCCCGGCCGCCACCACGACCAGCATGCCGATCGCCACCGGTGCGCCCATGGTGTTGAACCAGGGCAACCGGGAAAAACTCAGACAGTAAGTCGCACCGGCAATCGTCAGACCCGACCCCAGAACAACGGGAGCCACGCTTTTGAATGTCGTGTAGTACGCGGATTCGCGATCTTCGCCTTCTCGGATTGCCTCCTGATAGCGGCCGATGAGGAAGATCCCGTAGTCCGTCCCGGCCGCGATCGCCAACATGGTGAGGATGTTGGCGGCGAACGTGGTGAGCCCGAATGCGTTGTGATAGGCCAGAACCGCGACGACTCCACGTGAGCAGGCCAACGCCACAAAGGTCATGAACAGCTGGACCAGCGTGGTGACAATGGACCGATAGACCAGCAGTAGCATGATCGCAATGGCACCCAGGGTGAACAGTGTGATCGTGGCCAGGCTGGCGTTGCCGATCAGGTGCATGTCGTCGGACAGCGCCGCGGGCCCGGTGACGTAGGCCTTCACGCCGGGTGGCGGCTTGTTCTCGTCGATGACCTTACGCACGGCGTCCACGGACTCGTTGGCCAGCGTGGTGCCTTGGTTACCGGCGAGGTTCACCTGTACATAGGCGCCCTTGGCGTCGGCACTCTGTGCGCCCGCCGCCGTCAGCCGGTCTCCCCAGAAGTCCTGGATGTGCTGGATGTGTTTGGGATCCTGGCGCAGTTGCCGAATCAGCTTGTCGTAGTACTGATGCGCATCGGCGCCGAGAGGTTGTTGGCCCTCCAGCACGATCATGATGGTGCTGTTGGAATCGAACTCGTGGAAGTTTTGACCCAGACGCATCATCGCCTTCATCGACGGCGCGTCGAGCGGAGTCATCGGCGCCGAATGCGCCTCGCCGACCACTTCCAGGGTGGGGACGATGACGTTCACCAGGATCGTCACGAATACCCAGACCAGGATGATCGGCACCGCGAAGATACGGATGGTGTGGGGGAGGTACGGCCGGTGGCCGCGCTCCGGCTTACCGGAACTCTGGGTGCCAATCGGTCCGGTGTCCGCGGCGTCGTCGACACCCAGGTGGTTCTTGCTGTTCACATCGCTCATGCTGACTTCACCAGGCAGAAGGTCTGGGCGTTGTGCCCATCGGAGTTTTGCTGATCGCGGACCACGCCGTCCACGGTGATCTTGCAGTCGATTCGGTTGCCGTCGCTTTGCGCCATGATGTTGGCGCTCACCGATGGCAGCGTGGTCGAGATCGTGGTCGACCACGGCAGCGGGGCATTGTTGACCTGATGGGTGTTGGCATCCGCGTCCCAGTAGTTGATGTTCGCGGTGGCGCCCGGCGGCCCGGTGATTTCGTAAAGGACGACCTTCGGGTTGAACTGCACGATTTCGATCCCCTTGCCGGCATTCGCGTTGAGGTCCTGCGAGCCGAAGATCTTGTGCAGCCGCGACACGACCAATATCGAGACGGCCAGTACCACAATCAACAGCAGCGGAATCCACGCCCGTTTGAGCGCCTGGGTTATGCCATCCGAATTCGGCGAAGCCTTCACCTTGACCGCCTTCCGCTCACCGCTGCGGGGGCCTGCCGTCCTGCCTCGGAAAGCTCACCACCGTCGTCGACAACCCTCATTGTCGGCGGAACCTTTGCTCGGCTAAGTACTGTAAACCTTAGAGGACGGAACCGTTCCTCCGGGGTGCTACGTATGTGGCCAAAGCCACACGCCTAGTACGCCACCCGGCCGGTGACCGGCGGCAAGTCGGCAAGCGTCACGATCCCGGGCTTGGCGGCCACCACGCCGGGAACCGCGTTGGTGACCGGCATCGCGGTATAGATCATGCCGAGGCCCATGAACCCAGGCTCCGTCCAGTCCTTGGGCGGCAGGCAGTGCAGCACGGTCCGCATGTTGGGCAGCCCGAAGACCTGAATGACGTGGCCATGCTCAAGCGGCTTGGGCGGCACCACGTGACTGCCCATCGTCCAGTTGAATCCGACGCTGACGACGTTGCGGTCGCCTGCCCAGCCGCGGTGGAAGCCGTACACACCGCCAACCGTGCCCGCAGGAATCTTCATGAAGCCCAGATCGGAGTCGCCAGTGGCCGCGGTGAACGTGACGTCGAAGGTCATCTTGTCCAGCTTGGCGCCGATCGCGTCGGCCATCATCGCCGCCGACTCGGCGAAGACCTCGCTTTCCCGTCGCACGTGCTCCGCCAAGCCCGGTGTGTCGGGGTCTTGTGAGAAGCCCATCGCCGTCTGGGTTTCCGCGGACTCGTAGGTCGAGCAGTCCACGGACTCGGTGATCCGGATTTCATCGACCCGCTCACAAGAGGCCGACAGCACCATGCCGACCATGTTCGTCATCCCGGGATGCGCGCCGCTGCCGAAGATTGTCGAATTGCCTTGTCGGCAGGCGTCCTCGATACGCTTCCGGTCCTGCGGCGTCTGCTTGCCGCCGGTGATCCAGGCCGCGCTGGAACACACGTTGACCCCCGATTCCAGCAGCCGCACCAATTCGTCGACGTTGGGCCACAACGGGTTATAGCAACACGCGTCGGCGCCCAGGGCGATCAGCGCGTCGATGTCGTTGGTGGCTTGCACCCCGGTCGGCTCCGGCCAGCCCGACAGGTCGGCGGCATCGACACCGACCTTGTCCGTTCCGTGTGCGTACACCCCGACCAGCTCCATGTCGGGTCTGCCGATGATGGCGTGCAGCGACCGCCGCCCGATGTTCCCCGTCGTCCATTGGATGACGCGTAAGGGACGGTCTGTGCTGGCTGTGCTCATCGTGGCTCCTTTGCCGATGCGGGGTGCACCCATTATGCGAAGGCCGTTTCGCACGCTGCGCACGAGCGTCGACTTAGGCGTCCAGGCTTAGGCGTCCAACCGGGTGAATTGGTCCTGGCAATACTGCTCGACGCAGGCGGCGCGCCGGATCTTGCCGCTTGTCGTGGTGGGAATGGACCCGGGCAGTACCAGAACGAGGTCGCCGACACTCACGCCGTGCGTATTGGAGATCGCGGAGGTGACGTCGCTCTTGACCCCGTCGAGGAAGCGCATTGCCTCCTCGACGGAATCGCCGCGCTTCTTGAGTTCGATGATTGCGACCAGCTGCTCGGTACTGTCCACCGGAACCGATATCGCCGCGACCCGGCCACGCGTGATCTCTTGGATCGTCGCCTCAATGTCCTCGGGATAGTGATTACGCCCACGGATGATCAGCAGATCCTTGATGCGGCCGACAATGAACAGCTCGCCGTCGGAGATGAAACCCTGGTCGCCGCTTCGTAACCAGGGTCGGTCAGGCGTGCCTGGCGACGGGTCGACAAGTGTTGCGCCAAAGCAGCGCTGCTCCTCCGGCGGTTTGTGCCAATAGCCCTCGGCCACGTTGGCGCCATGTATCCAGATCTCGCCGACCACGCCCTGCGGGCACTCGCGGTTTGTCTCGCCGTCGACGATCCGCAGCGTGGGTGATTGCGACACTTTGTATTTGACCAGCGCGGTGCCGCTCCTGTCCGCGCACCGTTGAGCGCGGCCCGCGGACAGCTCCCCGACATCGAAGCGAACCGTTGCTGCGTCATCCCAAGTGCCGGCCGCCACGAAGACGGTGGCCTCCGCCAAGCCATATGAGGGACGCATCATTTGGTCCCGAAAATTGAAGTGCGAAAACCGATCAACGAAGCGTTGCAACGTGGTCGGCTCGACACGTTCGGCACCGCTGATAATGCCCAGCACCTCGCCGAGGTCGAGCCCGGCCAGGTCGCTGTCGATTGTCTTGCGGGCGGCCAAGTCAAAGGCGAAGTTGGGGGCCGCCGAAAATGCGTGGGGATTTTCGGCCAGCGAGCGCACCCACCTGGCCGGCCTCTCCAAGAACGAAACCGGACTCGTCAGCTCGCCGCGATAGCCGCCCAGGATCGGTGCGCATACCCCCAGTACCAAACCCATGTCATGGTAGAACGGCAACCACGACACCATCGTGGCATTCGGTGGGGCTTTGACGTGGGAGTCCGCGAAGAAGCTGCGCATCAGCTGCTCGAAATTCACCTGGAGGTTGTGGTGCGAGATCATCACCCCGGTCGGCGCGCGGGTGGAACCTGAGCTGTACTGCAAATACGCGAGATTGGGCAAATCAGCTGTCCGAACACTTGTTTCGCCATCGACGTCCAGATTCATCGAATCGATTTCGACGATCTTTGGAACATCGTTCATGCGTGCTCGATCGACATATTCGGCGATCTCGTCTGCGACCGCGGACGTTGTGAGAACAACTGAAGGCGACGTGTCGGCAAGGACCGCACTGACCCGCTCGTCAGTCGAGCCACGATGTGGCAGCGGGAGCGGAACGGCGATGAGCCCAGCCTGCATGGATCCCAGGAACGCCGAAATGTAATGAAGGCCCTGGGGTGCCAGGATTACTGCCCTGTCTCCGACCGACCCGTGCGGGCCGAGATCGCGTGCCACGTTGAGTGTTCGGCGGGATACTTGCGACCACGTGAGACTCTCCGGGACACCCGCCCAGTCGTCCTCGTAGTTGGTAAAGGTGTACGCCACGTCATGGGGCCGCATGCTGGCACGTCCGTGCAGCATGGAGAGAATGGACTGAGACATGGGCGGCGTGGTCAGCCGGTGCTGTGGGACAACACCGACGTGGCACCGCTGAGGATCTGCGAGAGCGGGTCAGCGCCGCCGCCGAATGTTGCCTGGTTGGCCGGCGCGGTGACCTCCGCTGGGTCGAAGCCGTGCACCGGGTCCACCTGAACTGGAGCGGTCGACGGATCGTCGTTCCGCGAATAGCCCGCGTTCACCCGCGGCAGCAATATCGCGTCAAGCTTGTTCAGCGTGTCCTCTTGAATCCCGATGTAAGCCAACGGCATCACCAGCGGAAGGTGCTTTTCCGGAACCATGATCGTCGTGTCTTTAGCGCCCCTGGAGTTGATGGTCGTCCTGATGTTCTGCGGCGGCACCATGCTCGGGTTCGTGAAGGCCACCGCGGTATGACCCGTCGCGAGGCCTAAGAGCGTGTTGGCCAGGGCGAACATATTGTCCGGCCGGTCGGGGAAGTCTGCGATCGAGTCGTAGGCAGCCACGAACCTGTTTGTGTCGTACTGGCTCTCGTACGGCGGCGGCATGGTGTAGTCGAGTGCGGGAACGACGCTGCCGACCGGGAACATAGCCGTCAGGAAACTCTGACCGAAGGCGTGACGCCCAATTGGGTCGCCGAATGTGGCGAAGTTGAGTGTGTCCGGCGGGGGGGCAGTCGGGTCATTCGCCAGCCGTGCCTGCTCGCCATCGACCACGAATCCGCCCTCGGACAAGCCGATCGCCGTACCGGGGCGACCGGTGGTGCGAATCGCCGCATCGAGGTTGTTTATGCCCTCGTCGACCGACTCGCCGACGCTGGGGCCGTCCAGACCCAGGCCAGGGAAGAGTGCATCGAACCGGCCGATTCCCGGAAAGAGCCGCTCGAGCACGTGGCCCTGAACCTGCCCCGCCGGGTAGCGAACAATTTGTCGCTGCTGGCCGGGGAACCAGTCGGCGCCCTCCATGCGGATGTATTGGTCGTAGGGGATCCCCAGGACGTGAGCCCCACCGAGGGCGTAGGCGGTCTGGTCGCCCGGCGCCGCGGGGGTCGGCGGCCCGCCGATGGGCGTGTCGTCGGCCGACGCCGTCCCGATGCCGAAACAGCCTGTAGCGCCGACAGTTACCAACGCGGTGACTGTTGCGAGTAGTTTCTTCATTCCTAATCCTGACCGCTCGGATTCGCCTCGTAGTCTCACATATGTCGTGTGTACGCGCTAATTAGGTTGCGGCTCGGCGCGTCCGGTCGGTGAGCGCCGCGCGCCTACACCCGACGGCCACCAGTTCGCCCGCCCGACCAGCGCGGCGATGGCGGGAACCGTGATGGTGCGGACCAAGAAGGTATCCAGCAGGATTCCGACGCCGATCACGAAACCGCCCTGGACCACGGTACTGATGCTGGAGAACAACAGACCGCACATCGAAGCGGCGAAGATCACACCTGCCGCGGTGATCACACCGCCCGTCGAACTCAGGGTGCGAATGATGCCGTAACGCATGCTGTGCGGAGACTCGTCACGCATGCGCGAGACCAGCAGCATGTTGTAATCCGCTCCCACCGCGACCAGCACCACGAATGCCAGTGGGGGCACACTCCAATGCAATTGCTGGCCGAGTATGTACTGAAACACCAGCACCCCGATGCCCACCGCCGACAAATACGAAATGACCACGGAAGCAACCAGATACAGGGGCGCGACAATCGCGCGCAGCAGCGCGATCAAGGTCAGTAGCACGACGAAGAGGGTTGCGGCGATGATGAACCGGATGTCGTGTTGGTAGTAGTCACGCGTGTCCTTCAGGGCGACGGTGTAGCCCGCCATCGATACCGTGGCGTCGGTCAATGCGGTATTCGGTTGGGCTCCCCGAGCGGCCGCACTGATCGCGTTGACCTGATCCATGGCCTCGGTGCTGAACGGGTTGAGTTTGGTTTGAACCAAGTACCGCACCGAGTGGCCGTCCGGCGAAATGAATGCCTTGGCGGCCTGCTGAAACTCGTCTAAGTGCAGCAGCTGGGGCGGGATATTGAACCCGGCCATTGCCGGTTGCGCCGCGTCGCGTTTCAGCGACAACAGAAATGCCGCCGACTCATTGAGCCCGCTCCCGAGCTGTTTGACTTGGTCGACGAGTTGAGCCACCGCGTCGGCCACCTGCCGGCTCCCGCCGGCGAATCGGTTGGCGCCATCTTGCAAGCTGTTCAGGTTCGCCTGCATGCCACCGGGTTTGTCCATCCCCATCGTGTGCATCACGCTGGTGAGCTTCGCCAATGCAGCACGCACGCGGTCCGTCGAAGCTTTCAGGGCCCGTTTGTCCGGGTAGTCCTGCAGTTGGTGGGCCAACTCATTGATCGCGTCGAGGTCTGCTTGATCGCGCGAACCAACAAGTTGCTCAAACGTCCCGCGGGTGGTGCTGCACGACGAATCGGCGTCGCATACCGGGTTGCCCTGCAACGCTGTCAGCACCGGGCCTATCCAGGCGAACATGTTCTTGGCCGCTGAGAAGTTCCAGCCCATGGCATTGCTGAGCGCGTTGACATGGTCGACGAGCTGGGCTGCGGTGTCGACCTCTTTGACCAGCGCGTCACCGCTGTACTGGCCCTTCGCCGACGCGAAGGCATTCTCCAGTTCCTGCATGCTGGCGGCGAGCTGGATGACCTGGCCCCGCACATTGCCGAGGTTGTCGGCCAGCGTGCCGGCCCCGTTGACCAGCCGGTTGAGGTCATTGGTGTGGTCTTTGATCACGGTGGACCCGCCGGCCAGCAGGGTGCCGATCGCGCCCGCCTGATAGGTCGCTCTGAATTCTTCCGGCACATTTCCGGTGGGACGGGTGATACCGCTGACCGCGGCGACATTCGGCAGTTGGCTGACTCGGTCCGCCATCTGTTCCAAGTCTGCAAGGGCCTTCGGCGTGCGCAGGTCATGCGGGGATTGGACGAGGATGTACTCCGGAATGGACTGATTCACCGGGAAATGGTGATCCAGCGCGGCATATCCGATGGAGCTCGGAGCAGAAGAGGGCAGTGCTTTGCGGTCGTCGTAGTTAAAGCGCACCAAACTCGCGCAGCTGGCCAGGATCATCAACACCAGCACACTGGCAACCAGGTGGGCCCTCGGGCGGCGCACGATGCGTATGCCCGAACGCCGCCACAACCGAGTGGTGAACTCGCGCCGTGGCTTGACCCAGCCGCGTGGCCCGGTCAGCACCAGAATTGCCGGCAGCAATGTCACCGCGGCGAGGAATGCCACACCGATCCCAATCGCCGATGACGCTCCGACCGTTTTGAACACGCCCATTCGGGCGAAGCTGATGACGAGAAAAGTGATTCCCATGGTGGCGGCGGATGCGGCGATCACTTTTCCGATCGAGATCATTGCGCCCTTGACCGCCTGATCGGAATCCGCACCCAACCTCAGATAGTCGTGATAGCGGCTTATCAGAAAGACCGCGTAATCCGTTCCGGCGCCGGCAATTATTGCGCTGAGAAATACGATCGACTGGTTCGAGACGCCCGAGCCAGTCAGTTGAGAGAAGCCGGCCACCAACGCCTGTGCGATCAGCAGGGACAACCCGATCATGGTTAACGGCAGCAGCATGGTGACGACGCTGCGGTAAACCACCAGCAGGACGATGAGCACCAGCACGGCGATCGCCAGCTCAATCGGAAGTCGATCGTGATCGCCGGCGACCGTGAGGTCGGCGACGGTTGCCGCGGGTCCGGTGAGGTTTGCCGTCAGGGCTGTTCCGGCCGGGGCCTGTTCCAAGGTGTGTTTGACGACGTCCCCGATGTGGTTGAAAGCGTCATAGGACCCTGGCGTGCCCAGCTCGCCCGCAACGCCGACCGGTAGCACCCAGGACTTGTGGTCCTTGCTGGTCACGACCGAGCGCAAGGGTGGGGTGCTGAGGAAATCCTGCAGCATCACGACATCTCGCGTGTCGTGGCGCAGCGCGTCCACCAGTTTGCGGTAAGTGGCTTCGTCGGCGGGATTGAGCCCCTTGTCGTCGGTCAGGACCACCAACAGGAGGTCCTCTGAGCCCGATTCGTGAAACGCCTCGGTCATCTTTCGTGCAGTCACGCTCGACGGCGCATCACTGGGCAAGATGGCTAGCGGATGCTTCTGTGCCATCTCGTTCAGCGACGGGCAGGTCAGCGTGAGCGCGACCGCAATCGCGATCCAGGCCCCCACGACTGCCCAGGGCCACCGCACCACGAAATCGGCTAGCCGTCGCATATCGCCCTCACCCCCGGTCGGCGCAGTCGCGTGCGCGCCCCGGCGACACTCGCCGACGCTCTGTCAAGCCGCGAATTTTCGTACGATGCCCGCCCAGAAATTACGCGTTTCAGAAAAGCCCTACCCATCGATGTGCCCCCACGCTATGCGACGCGTCCCCAGTGCCCGCTGTCAGCGACCCGCACGCATACCGACCTCATCGCCGCCATGTAACGGGTAACTGATTTCCGCGCGATCGGGTTGGTGGGAAGCAGGATCGCCATTTTCGTGCCCTCACCATACCGAAATACATAGATGGTCAGCTGATATGAGTACCGCCCGTCGGGGTAAATTCCGATGTTGTTCGCAAGACCCATGTCGGCTGCCGCAAGAACGGCGTTGAGCGGAGCAGCGCCGCCATGCAGGAAGTTCGATACCGGAAAGTTTGGCCGTGGCCAGCTCAACCACGGCGCCAGTTCCAGTACGCGGTAGTACGGCACCTTCGCCATATCCAGACCTGAATCGAAAGAAGCCTGCGCTGCCCATGCCGCATCGCCGAAAGAGGCCGCAGCTATGGGCACGGTGATCGGAATCAAGCCGGTAAACCAACCCTGCGTCATAAAATTGTCCGCGGCTGTGCGTGAATCCCTGGGCGTCAGCCCGTAATACGTGAGGGCGCCGGTAAACTCATGCTCTACCAGGGCGAAGCAGGCGAACAAGCCGCCGACGAAGCGCGCGCCGGCCGCCGTACATGCTGATTCGAATCGCTCGGTCTGTTCTGCGTCCATCAGGAGTTCGGACACCATGTCGCTCCCATTCGGCTCCATGGGGTTACCGAGTGGGAGTGGAAATTCAGGAAAACCGCCATTGTTGTTCTCGGCGAAGTCAATCCATGCGCGCACCTCGGGCGAATCTACGGTGAACGTCGACGTGTATTCGCGTTCGCGGGCACAGAAATCGTCATAGCTGCCGGCATCGGGTAGCTCGAGGGTTTCACCGCCTCCGCTGAACGCCGCATACAACCCGTTGGCCTCCAGCATCGTTGTGCCGATCAATGACGCGTCCCCGTGGACATGGTCCATGGCGGCAAAGAAAGTGAAGTGGCTGGCGCTCTGGATAATCCCGAAGGTGAAGCAGCCCCACTCCAGCGGATTGGGTATGGCCACGACATGAGCGTGTATTTCGTCAACCGTCATGGTGCCGTGATCGATCGGCTCGAATTCAATATCAGCAGGATCGCTGATCGTATGCCTGATGAACTCTCCATCACCGGTGTGCTCGAACCAACTGCGGAACGTGTCATGTCGACGCAGGTATTCGTTGACCGCGTGATCCATGGCAGCAACATCACACGTGCCAGGTACTTCACAGGTTGCGATGATCTGGCGCGAAAACCCCAGCCCCGCGCCGGTCCGCTCACAGTAGTTACGAAGGTGTTGGCCCTGCATATAGCTGACCGGCACAGAACTGGCCGGCGCTCGCCGAACCTTTTCGGTGGCCGCGGTCGTCGGGTGCCAGGAGGTGACCGAGCCTGGGGTCAGCGTCCAATCAGCGAGTGAGCCGATCGTAATCTTCCCGATGCGCAAAACTTCGTCCCCCTCGATTTGAACGGCCCCCGTCCGGCCGCGCTGGCAGCGAGACCAAGATAACCCGTGCGGCAACAGCTCACGGGTTCGGAAGGTTCTTGTACGACGGACGGCGCCGTGTCCAAAGCTGATTGACAGCCCCACTGGTTATAGTGGCCCGATGCCGGCGCTAGTGCCCGGCGCCGGCGCCGCCCTTGCGATATCGGTCGCCGGGAGACGGTGCTGCTGCACAACCGGGCCGCCCGCGGGGGATCGAATCTTCACAGAGCTAGCCAGGGGAGGACAACGCCATGGCATCCGCCGAACGTGTGAGGCAGGAAGCATCGGGGTTTGCGATCGTCGGTTACGCGGCGCGTTTCCCGGGCGCCGCAGATACGGACGAGTTTTGGGATGTGTTGCGGCAAGGCCGGGATGCGGTATCGGAGGTTCCCGAGGACCGTTGGGATGTCGAGGAATTCTTCGACCCGGATCCCGGTGCGCCCGGCAAGGTTGTGACCCGTCGGGCAGGTTTCGTCGAGGACGTAACGGGATTCGACGCACCGTTTTTCGGCATGTCGACGCGCGAGGTCAGGTTTTTGGACCCACAGCATCGGCTATTGCTGGAGACGGCGTGGCGGGCGGTGGAGCATTCAGGCACCGCGCCAACGGATTTGGCGAACACCAACACCGGTGTGTTCATCGGTTTGTCCACCCATGACTACCTGGGAATGGCATCCGCCGAGCTGACTTACGGCGAGATCGAAGCCTATATGGCGATCGGGACGTCGGCGTCCGCGGCAGCGGGCCGGATCAGCTATCGGTTGGGGCTGCAGGGCCCGGCGGTCGCCGTGGACACGGCGTGCAGCTCGTCGTTGGTGGCAATCCATCAGGCATGCCAAGCGCTGCGCTTAGGGGAATGTGACCTCGCGCTGGCTGGCGGCGCGAACGTCCTGATCAGCCCGGCGACCATGATCACTTTTTCGCATGCGCAAATGCTCGCGCCGGACGGCAGGTGCAAGACATTCGACGCCGCCGCGGACGGCTACGTGCGCGGCGAGGGCTGCGGTGTCATCGTCGTGAAGCGTCTTGAAGACGCGATCCGCGACGGTGACCGGATTCGGGCCGTGATCCGGGGCAGCGCGATCAACCAAGATGGCGCATCGGGTGGTTTGACGGTGCCGAACGGCGTTGCCCAGCAACGGGTTATCACCGAGGCGCTAAAGCGCTCCGGTGTCGCGAGCGGCGAGGTCGACTATCTCGAGGCGCATGGGACCGGGACATCGCTGGGCGATCCGATCGAAGTCCAGGCCGCAGGTGCGGTGCTCGGCGCGGGGCGCGAGGCGGGCCGGCCGCTGTTGATGGGCTCGGTGAAGACCAATATCGGACATCTGGAAGCGGCCGCCGGGATCGCGGGTGTGATCAAAGTCATCCTGTCGCTTGAGCACGAGTTATTGCCGCAGCACTTGCACTTTCGCAATCCGTCGCCGCACATTCCCTGGGACCGGCTTGCGGTGCAGGTGGTGAAGGAGGCCACCGCCTGGGAGCGCAACGGTCGGCCGCGCGTGGCGGGAGTCAGTTCGTTCGGGTTCGCCGGGACCAACGCGCACGTCATCCTCGAGGAAGCACCTGTCGAAGTAGGCCTCCTCGCCGCGGCACCGGGTCCGGTCGACCGACCCGCAGACCGTCGCTTGCGCGTACTTCCGATATCGGCGCGTACGCCCGCCGCACTGACACAGGTGGCTGATCAATACCGCAGCTGGTTGAGCGCGCACCCGGAAGCCACCCTGGCGGACGTGTGCTTTACCGCCGGGGTGAGTCGAGCGCACTTCGAGCACCGAGCCGCGTTGGTGGTCAACTCGACGGAATCCGCCAGTGAGTTGCTCGCTGCGCTCGCCGACGACCGCCCGGCACCTGGTCTGGTGCGCGGAGTATCCGATGACACGCCGAAGACAGCGTGGCTGTTCACCGGTCAAGGCAGCCAGTACGTCGGCATGGCACGGGAGCTGTTCGACACCGAGCCGGTTTTCGCCGAGACACTGACCCGGTGCGCCGCGGCGGTCGCTGACGTTCTCGAAAAGCCATTGCTGGACGTCATTTTCGATGCGGATGGCGCGGATAGCGAAGAGACGTTACGACAGACCTCCTACGCCCAGCCCGCCCTGTTCGCGGTGGAGATGGGCCTGGCCCACCTCTGGCAGTCATGGGGTTTCGAACCCGACGTCGTGCTGGGCCACAGCGTCGGCCAGTATTCGGCGGCCTGCGTCGCGGGCGTGTTCAGCCTCGAAGACGGAGCGCTGCTGATCGCCGAGCGCGGGCGCCTTTTCGGCAGTTTGCCTGCGGGCGGCCGGATGGTCGCGGTATTCACCGCCGCCGAGCGCGTCGAGAGCATCACCGACGAGTTCCCCAATCTGTCGGTGGCCGCTTACAACGGTGCTAATACCGTGCTGTCGGGTCCCGCGCATGATCTGGACCAGGCGGTGGCCGGATTGACCTCCGACGGTGTCCGTTGTGACTGGCTAGACACCAGCCACGCGTTCCATTCGGCGCTGCTCGATCCGATCCTCGGCGAGTTCGAGTCCTATGCGGACCGGTTCAATTTCGGTTCGCCACAACGGATTTTGGTGTGCAACCGCACCGGTGCTGCGCTCGGCAGGAACGTGAAACTGGATGGCAACTACTGGCGTCGTCACGCGCGCCAGCCGGTCGAATTCGCCAAGAGTGTGCGCACGCTGGCCGATCTGGGTTGCAAAGTGTTGCTCGAGGTCGGCCCGCAACCGGTGCTCACCGCCGCGGCCCTGCGGGCATGGCCCGACCCGGCCTCCGCACCACGGGCGATCGCGTCGTTGCGTCGAAACACCGCCGACCACCGCCAGATCACCGAGGCTCTTGCCGACGCGTACGTCCTCGGTCACCTGCCCGACTTCGGGGCTGTCGCAGAACCGGCGCGAAAGCTCGACCTGCCGACCTATCCGTTCCAGCATCGCCAGTACTGGTTCCGCGACAAGCGGGTCCTGCCCACCCAACAGGCATCGAACCAGACCGCAGCCCCGCGTACCGAAGCCGTCCGACTTCTCGAGGACGGCCAGATCGAGGAACTCGCGGTCCTGCTCGACGGTGCGGACGGCGATCAGCAGACCGTGGACGTGCTGACAAAGCTTGCCGCACAACACAACCAACAACAGGAAACCCAGTCCATCGCGGACGATCGCTACGAGGTTCGCTGGGAGAAATCCATTGCCCGGGCCTCAGGGGCCTCAGATGGCGAAGCCGGCGAGGGATCTACCTGGCTCCTCATCGGAGATGACGCCGATGCAGTTCGGCCATTGGTCGACGCGCTGACTGCGCATGGGCACCAGCATCGGGTCCTCGGGTTGCCGGTGACCGACGGCGACGAGGAACAACTCGAGGTCGCGTTGCGCGCTGCGGTGGCGGATGAACCGACGCTGCGCATCCTGCATGTCGCGGCTCTGGACTCCGACTCCGCACCATCGACGCGGTCGCTGTCGCGGATGCAACACCGAGTCCTGGGCGGAACACGGCGACTATTCCGCGCCGCGGTTGCCGCCGAACTACGCAGACCCATCTGGCTGGTAACCCGCGGGGCGCAACGAGTCACAGACGCGGACACCGTGTCACCGGATCAGAGTTGCCTATGGGGATTCGGTCGCGCCGCCTCGCTGGAGCATCCGCAAGTGTGGGGCGGACTGGCGGATTTGGCTGACGGGACCGCCTTGGACGACGGGGTATGGTCGCGGTTGATCAACCAGGTGGCGGCGGCACCGCGCGGCTCGGCCATCAGGGAAGACCAAGTCGCGCTGCGTGGTCAAACCGTCTATGTCCCCCGGCTCGTTCGACGGGGGCAGTCGAACGCAACACCGCTGGCATTGCGTGATGACGCAACGTATCTGGTGACCGGGGGGTTGGGTTCGGTCGGACTGGAAATCGCCGGATACCTGGCCGCGCACGGCGCCCGGCATCTGGTGCTGACCGGCCGACGCTCGCCCAGTGATGCCGAGCAACGACGCATCGAGGCGCTACGCGAACAGCACGGCTGCGAATTCCGGGTCGTCGCGGCCGATGTCGCCGAGGCGGATGACGTCGCACGCCTATTAGCCACCGTGCAGGCCGAACTACCGCCGTTGGCCGGCATCGTCCACGCCGCCGGCGAGATCGGTACCACCCCGCTGAGCACCCTGGACGACGCCGAAGTGGATCGGGTATTCGCCGGGAAAGTGTGGGGTGCTTGGCATTTGAGCGAAGCCGCCGCTGAGCTGCAGCTGGACTTCTTTCTTAGCACCTCCTCGATCGCCTCAGTCTGGGGCGGGTTCGGTCAGACCGCCTACGGCGCGGCCAACGCCTTCCTCGACGGGCTGGCCTGGCGGCTGCGCGAGCGGGGCGTCGCTGGGATCAGCGTTAATTTCGGTCCGTGGTCGGCGGGCATGGCCGACGAGGAGGCTCGTGCGCGACTTGCCCAGCGCGGGGTCCGGACCTTGTCGCCTGCCGAGGCGCTGGCGGGTTTGGCCGACGTGCTCGCGGCTTCTGCTGCGCAGGGGTCGGCGCAAGGCGTGGTGGCCCGTATCGACTGGTCCCGCTTCCTGCCGCTCTACCAGCAGGCGGGGCGGCGGGCATTCCTGGCGGAGCTGGAGCGTGAGGTGCCCGACGCGGCGCCGATGGTAATGCCGTCTGGGAAGACTCAGCTGGTCGAGCGGCTCACCAACGCTCCGGTGCAACAGCGCAAGAAACTTCTGACGGATTACCTGCGCGATGCGGTAGCGGAGGTGACGCACGTCGATGCTTCCGAAATCCGCGAGGGCTCCGGATTCTTCGATCTCGGAATGGATTCGCTGATGGCCGTCGAATTGCGGCGCCGCATCGAGGAAGGCGTGGGCAAGGAGATACCGGCGACCCTGGCGATGGATTACCCACGTCTGTCCGACGTGGTCGATTATCTGCTTGCCGACGTGCTCGGGCTCAGCGAGCACGCGTCCACCACGTCAGGATCCCAGCTGGCTTCGGCAGTGACGACGCGCACGGACGAGCCGATCGCGATCGTCGCGGTGGCGTGCCGTTTCCCCGGCGCACCCGATCCCGAAGCATTCTGGGAGGTGTTGTCCGGCGGTGTCGATGCGATCCGGGAAGTTCCGGAGGACCGATTCGACATCGACGAGTTTTACGACCCGGATCCAGAGACTCCGGGCAAGATCTACAGCCGCTTCGGTGGATTCCTCGACGAAATCGAGGGATTCGATCCGGAATTCTTCGGTATCTCCCCGCGCGAGGCGGTGTGGATCGAGCCGCAGCAGCGGCTGATGCTCGAAACTTCCTGGGAGGGTTTGGAACGCGCCGGGTATTCGCCGGCGTCGTTGCGCGGCAGCCGAACCGGCGTATTCGTGGGGGTGGCTGCCAACGAGTATGCGCATCTGCTCTCCGCCGAGTCGGTCGATAAAATCGAGCCTTACTTCATCACCGGCAACGCGCTCAATGCCATTTCCGGTCGGGTTGCCTTCGCGCTCGGATTAGAAGGACCGGCGGTGGCGGTCGATACCGCGTGCAGTTCGTCGTTGGTGGCCGTCCATCAGGCCCGCCAGGCATTGCACTCCGGTGACTGCGATTTGGCGGTGGCCGGTGGTGTGAACGTCTTGCTGAGTCCGGTAACCATCATCGCCGCCTCACGCGCCAGGATGCTGTCGCCCAACGGGCGATGCGCGACATTCGACGCGGCCGCCGACGGCTATGTGCGCAGTGAAGGCTGCGGGGTTCTGGTGCTCAAGAGGATGAGCGACGCGGTGCGCGATGGCGATCGGATTTGCGCAGTCATCCCGAGCAGCGCGGTCAATCAAGACGGCGCTTCCAGTGGTTTGACGGTGCCCAATGGAGGTGCGCAGCAACGGCTTATCGCCACGGCCCTGGCGCGCGCCGGTCTGGTCGGTGGGGATGTCGACTACCTTGAGGCACACGGGACGGGTACCCCGCTGGGTGATCCGATCGAGGTGCAGGCGGCCGGGGCCGTCTATGGCGTCGCTCGTGACGCGGACCGGCCGTTGCTGATCGGATCGGTGAAGACCAACATCGGCCACCTCGAGTCGGCATCGGGTGCCGCGGGTTTGATCAAGGTCGTGTTGTCGCTGCAGCACGAAATGCTGCCGCAGAGCCTGCACTTTGAGTCACCGTCGCCGCATATCCCGTGGGACTCACTGCCGGTGCGGGTCGTGGACAAGGCGATTCCGTGGCAGGCCAGCGACAGGCCGCGACGCGCCGGCGTCAGTTCCTTCGGGTTCACCGGCACGAACGCCCACGTGCTGATCGAGGAGGCGCCAGCACAATCGCCGACCGATGACGAATACTCGACAGGCGACATCGCGGAGGCCTCTGAGCCGGAAGCTCAAGACGAGCCGGTCGACGTGCTACCGCTGTCCGCGCGGTCACCGCAGGCGCTGGTGGCATTGGCGCAGCGATATGGGGGATGGTTGGACACCCATCCCAAGGTCGACATCGCCGATGTGTGCTTCACGGCCGGGATCGGGCGTTCGCATTTCGAACACCGGGCCGCGCTGGTCGTGGACTCGGTCGAAGGCTCCCGCGAGTTGCTGGCCGAGTTGGCCGAGAACCGGGTGCGACCGGGAGTGGTACGTGGCGAGTGCACCGACCGGCCCACGACCGCGTGGTTGTTCACCGGGCAGGGCAGCCAGTATCCGGGGATGGCGCGCGAGTTATTCGACGCTGAACCGGTTTTCGCGGACACCGTGACACGCTGCGCGGACGCGGTCAACGGGATCCTGCCGCGCCCATTGCTGGAGGTGCTGTTCGCCGCCGATCGCGAAACCGGCGGTGAGGCCGGAGAAACACTGCGGCACACGTCGTTTGCTCAACCGGCGCTTTTCGCCGTCGAGATGGGCCTGGCCCGGCTGTGGCAGTCGTGGGGTGTCCAGCCCGATGTGGTGCTGGGGCACAGCGTGGGCCAGTACGCGGCGGCATGTGTGGCCGGGGTTTTCAGCCTCGAGGATGGGGCGCGGCTGATGGCCGAGCGCGGCCGGCTGTTCGGCAGCCTGCCCGATGGTGGGCGAATGGTGGCGGTGTTCGCCGACGCCAAGTACGTCGAGGAGATCGCCAACGAGTACCCGCAGGTGTCGGTCGCCGCGTACAACGGCCCCAACACGGTGCTGTCGGGTCCGGGCACGGATCTGGATCAGATCGTGGCCACGTGTGGCAACGACGGGGTCCGGTGCAGCCGGCTGGAAACCAGCCACGCCTTCCATTCGGAATTGCTGGAGCCGGTGCTCGGTGAATTCGAGTCGTACGCAGCGCGGTTGCAGTTCGCTGTGCCGACGTTGCCGCTGATCTGCAACCGCACCGGCGCCGTGCTCACGGCGGAAACTCCGCTAGACGCCCAATATTGGCGTCGGCACTCCCGCCAGCCGGTGCAGTTCGCCGAAAGCGTGCGCACCGTGGCGGCGCTGGGATGCTCGGTGTTGATGGAGATCGGTCCGCAGCCGGTGCTGACCGGGGCCGCTGTGCAGATCTGGCCGGAACATCTGGCTGCGCCGCGTGCGATCGTGTCCTTGCGCAAGGGCGTCGGTGACCGGCGCCAGATCGCCGAAGCGCTGGCCGCGGCCTACGTCAGCGGCCATCGGCCCACGTTCGCGGCGCTGCATCGTGAGCCTCGCCGCAGGCTCGAGCTGCCTACCTATCCGTTCCAGCGCCGTCGCTTCTGGCCCAAGACGTCCGGCATCGCCGGCATCGATGGGCAGGGCGCGGTATCCGGAATCTTGGGTAGTGCAAAGGATCTCGCCTCCGGCGACTCGGTCTACACCAGCCGACTGTCCGTCAAATCGCAACCGTGGCTATCCGATCACGTCATCTATGGCACCGTTGTCGTTCCCGGAGCGACGTATGCGGCGATGGCGCTGGCCGCCGTCGGCCCACCGGGGCGGGTGCAGGATGTCTTTTTCTATGAGCCGATTATCCTGGGCGACAAAGCCTCTCGGGAGGTGCAGCTGACGTTGCATCCGCTGGAGGACGGTAGCGCCTCGACCTTCAAGGTGCACAGCCGCCCGTACGGTGTTCGTGATGCTGAGTGGTCGTTGAACGCCGATGGCACCGTCGTCTCCGGTGTCGATGACGAGCCGGCACCCGAGCAGGCGGACCCTGTCGACGCGGCGATCGAGCGGATGGAGCGCTTGCGTCCGCAGGAGCTGTTCGAGACCTTCGCCGACATGGAGCTGGCGTGGGGGCCCAACTGGTCCGGTTCGCTCAAGTCACTGTGGCTTGGCGAGGGTGAGGCGATCGGCGATATCACCGTTGGCGAAGAACTCGCCGAACACCTTGGAACCGAGCCGATGCATCCGGTGCTGATGGACCTGTGCACCGGAGTCGCCTTCCCGGCGTTCCCGGCACTGCTTGCGGCCGAACAGGGGGTCAATGATCTGTTCTTGCCGCTGCGGTACGGGCAGGTGATGTTGAAGGAGAAGATGCCTCGGCGGTTCTACTGCCGTGCGAAGTGGCACACCAGCGCCCTCGACAGCGAAACCCAGGTCTTCGATCTCGACTTCATCGATCGGGATGGCCGCCAGCTGGGCGGGATTCGCGAGTTCACGGTCAAGCGCGCTCCCCGAGAGGCGTTGTTGCGCGGGCTCGGCGGCGACGCCACCCGGTTGCTGTACACCCTCGGCTGGCAAGAGCTGCAGCTGCCGGCGTCTAGTGAGGACGCCGGAAATACGATCGGTACCTGGCTGATTGCCGGATTCGACGAACTGGCGGCCGAGCTACCGGGCAGCATCTCTTTTGACCGGATAACGGATCCGGAGCCCGTCGGGCAGCTGTTGGCGCAGGCTCAGGAGCGCGGTATGCCGTTCGCCGGCATCGTCTGGCGCAGCACCGGCCGGAGTGCAGACGAGTCGAGCGCTGAAGCTGCCGAGCGGTTAGAGGCCGAGATCGCTCACCTGCTCGGCGCCGTGCACACCCTGCAGGCCGATCAGTCGCTGAAGCTGCCCAACGGACTGTGGATCGTCACCGAACGTGCCGTGGCGACCGAATCCGGTGAACCGGTCGACCCGGTGCAGGCGGCGCTGTGGGGACTCGGGCGCACCATCGTCAACGAGGAACCGGCCCTGCGGTGCAGGCTGGTCGATTACGACGGATCCGAGGGGGCCGTGCATTCGCTGGCCGGCCTGCTCGGCGCACCGGCCGGCGAACCCGAACTCGCACTGCGGCAAGGAAAGCTGCTGGCATCCCGGCTACTGCCATGGGCGCGTAGCGGCAACCTCGCAGTGCCGAGGGGAACCGACTACGTCTTGGCGCCCACCGAGCGCGGCGCGATCGACAACCTGCGTATCACCGAGAAAGAGGTGCCGACGCCGGACGAGGGCTATGTCCAGGTCCGGGTGGAGGCCGCGGGGCTGAACTTCCGGGACGTGCTCAATGTGCTGGGTCTCTACCCGGGCGATCCTGGTCCGATCGGCGGTGACTTCGCCGGTGTCGTCACGCAATTGGGTGACGGCGTCACCGGAGTGGAAGTCGGCCAACGCGTCTACGGCTTCATGCAGGGCGCGTTCTCCAGCCGGTTCAACGTGCCGCTGCAGCTGCTGGCGCCGCTGCCCGACTGGCTGGGCGCGGTCGAGGCGGCCACCATTCCCGCTGCGGCGCTGACGGCCCGGCTCGCATTCGACTGGGCGCAGCTCAAGCCCGGTGACCGGGTGCTGGTGCACGCCGCCAGCGGTGGCGTCGGACTGGCCGCGATCCAGATGGCACAGCAGCACGGAGCGACCGTCTTCGCCACTGCCAGCAAGTACAAGCGCGACGCGTTGCGCAAGCTGGGCGTGAAGCATGTGTACGACTCGCGCAGCACGGATTTCGCCGATCAGATCCTCGCCGACACCGAGGGTGCCGGCGTCGACGTGGTGCTCAACAGCCTGACCAACGAGGGCTTCGTCGAAGCGACTGTGCGGGCCACCGCCCAGAACGGCCGTTTCGCCGAGATCGCCAAGCGCGATATCTGGACTCCGGAGCAGATGGCGGAGGCCCGTCCCGATATCGCCTACGAGATCGTTGCGCTTGACGTGACGACCCTGCAAAACCCCGACCACATCAAGCGCTTGCTGACCGAGGTGTCGGACGGGTTGGGTCGCGGCGAGTGGTCGGCGCTACCCGCCGAGATCTACCCGTTGACGGAGGCGAAGACCGCATTCCGCCGGATGCAGCAAGCGCGGCATATCGGGAAGATCGTGTTGCAGATACCGAAACCGCTACAGCCACAGGAAGATCGGACTTATCTGATCACCGGTGGCCTCGGTGCACTCGGCCTGCACACTGCGGCCTATCTCGCGCAACTCGGGGCCGGTGACATTGTGTTGACCAGCCGTCGTACGCCCGATGTGGATGCACAACGAGCCATCGACGACATCACCGAGCGCTACCGGTGCCGGATCCACACCTTCGCGGCCGACATCGGCGATGAGTCCCAGGTCGCCGAGTTGTTGGATCGGATCCGTGCGGAGTTGCCACCGCTCGCGGGGGTGGCACACCTGGCCGGCGTGCTCGATGACGCGCTACTAGCGCAACAGAGTGTGGAGCGTTTCCGGACGGCTCTGGCGCCCAAGGCATTCGGTGCCTTCCACCTGGATCGGTTGACGAAGGACGACGATCTCGACTTCTTCATCGTCTACTCGTCGGTGTCGAGTGTGCTCGGTCCTCCCGGGCAGGCCAACTACGCGACCGCCAATGCGCTGCTCGACGGGCTCATTGCGGATCGCAAGGCGCAAGGCTTGCCGGCAACGGGCGTCAACTTCGGTCCGTGGGCGCAGGGCGGTATGGCCTCGTCGGAGGCCGCGCGCACCAATCTCGGTGTGCAAGGACTGATTCCGCTCGAGCCTTCGGCCGCTCTCAGCGCGCTCGCTGAGGTCGTCGCCAACGGAACGGGGCAGGGCACCGTCATCAAGGCCAACTGGCAGCGCGCCGCGAAGCTGCTGGGGGCTTCTCGCCCACCGATTCTGGACGTCGTGTTGCCCAGTGCGATGACGGACACAGCCGGTGACGCGGAGTTGCTCAAGCAACTGAACGAGGTACCCGAGGTGCAGCGCGGCGCTTTCCTGACCGAACACCTGCAGCGCGAGGTTCAGCAATTCCTGCGGCTCGCGCAGCCGCCCGCCGCAACCAGCCGGTTCCTGGACCTGGGTACGGATTCACTGATGGCAGTCGAACTCCGCAACCGGCTGCACAGCCAGTTCGGTGGCGCGTTCACGCTCAACGCCACGGCGGTATTCGACTATCCGACGATCGGGGGACTCGCCGAGTACCTGGCCAGTCAGGTGTCGGAGTCGGACTCAGCTGAGCCCGCTTAAACGCCGAACGTGACTGTGGCGTCACGCTGGGCGATGAAGCGCGTTAGCCGCTGCCGCCGGCCGTGACGTGCCGTGCGCTGGACCGTGATTCGAGAGTCGTGATCTGCGGCTAGAGCCGGGCCAATTCGTAGTCGCCGAGGTGGTCGATCAGGTTGTGCAGGTGGTCGCTCGAGCTGCCCAGGGTGTGCTCGATCGCGGTGAGCCGGGCGGCGTAGTGGCTGACCGGATATTCCGCCGTCACGCCGATTCCGCCGTGCAACTGGATCGACTCCTGCGCGATGTGCCGGCCCGAGCGGCCGATCTGTACCTTGGCGCGCGACGCGATCAGCGGGTCGAGGTTGTCGTCCGCGATCGACATCGCGGCGTACAGGCTCATGCTGCGCGCCAGTTCCAGCGACACGTACATGTCGGCGGCTCGCTGGGTGAGGGTCTGGAATTTGTTGAGCGTGACACCGAACTGCTTGCGGGTCTTGAGGTAATCGGTGGTCAGCCGAAGCGCTTCCTCCATAGCCCCGAGAGCTTCGGAGCACAGTCCCGACTGGATGCGGATGATGGTGGCGCCGATGGCCAGCGACGCGTCGACCGCCTCGCCCAAGGGTTCGGCGGGTGCGCTGTCCAGGTCGACCTGCGCACCGCGTTGTCCGTCGAAGGTCCGGTACGGATGCCGGGTGACCGCGCTCGCGTCGACCAGGAACAGGCCGGTGCCGCCGTCCGGCAACGCGGCGCTGACCACCAACGCGTCGGCGCAGTCACCGGCGAGCACCGGGTTCTTGCGTC
The DNA here is from genome assembly GCF_052566995.1 of Mycobacterium sp. Dal123C01. Classification (NCBI taxonomy): domain Bacteria; kingdom Bacillati; phylum Actinomycetota; class Actinomycetes; order Mycobacteriales; family Mycobacteriaceae; genus Mycobacterium; species Mycobacterium sp. Dal123C01. The sequence continues at coordinate 3,127,050 of NZ_CP199580.1, forward strand.
CGCTCAGCGTCCATGAATCACCTTGCCGTGCAGCCTGAGTCGCGACCGTCGCGGTCGGCCTGCGGTGGCCCGGCTCCAGGTGGGCGAATGCCAGCAGCCGTTGGCCGGCCGCGACGTCGTCGAGCTGTTCTTTCTGGGTATCGGTGCCTAGCTCGGCGATCAGCGCACCCGGCGCCAGCGCGGCGTGCAGGATCGGTTCGGGGGCCAGCCGGCGCCCGACCTCGGTGAGCACCACGCTGATCTCGATCTGGCCCGATTCGTCCGGGTCGAACCCGAGGCCGAGAATGCCGGTGTCGGCGAGCTGGCTCCAGACCTCGCGACTCCAGCCCAGATCGGAGCCGATCACCTTGTTGCGGCTCTCCGGATCGTAGCTGCGTGACAGCAGGTCGCGGGTGGTGTCGCGGAGCAGGGATTGCTCGTCGCTCAAGTGAAAGTCCATGGCTGCCTCACAATCCCAGAATGGTGGACGAGATGATGTTGCGTTGCACTTCGCTGCTGCCGCCGTAGATCGACGTCTTGCGGTAGTTGAGGTAGTGCGGGGCGCTGTGTTGCGCCCAGCCCGGCGACGAAATGTCTTCCCCGTCGGTGGGCAGCGCGTCCGCGCCGGCCACCTCGACGAGCAGTTCGGTGGCCAGCTGCTGCAACTCGCTGCCGCGCAGTTTGAGCACCGACGACGCGGGGTTGGGCTGACCGTCCGCGGAATCTGTGACCACCCGCGATTGCGTGAGTTCCAATGCCAGCAGCTCGTTTTCGGCCTCGGCCAGCCGGGCCGCGAACAGGGGGTCTTCGAGCACCCCGGTTGCCGCGGCGTGCTTCTTCACCTCGGCAAGGCGCACCTTGGTGCGGCCCACGCCGGCGATGCCGGTGCGTTCGTTGCCGAGCAGGAATTTCGCGTACGTCCAGCCCTGATTCTCTTGTCCGACAAGCTGATTGGTGGGTACCCGGACGTCTTCGAAAAAGATCTCGTTGACCTCGTGGCTGCCGTCGATCGTCTTGATGGGCCGCAGGGTGATGCCGGGGGTCTTCATGTCGAAGAGCAGAAAGGAGATGCCGGCCTGCCGCTTGGGCGCCTGCGGGTCGGTGCGGACCAGGCAGAAGATCCAGTCCGCGTACTGGCCGAGCGTGGTCCAGGTCTTCTGGCCGTTGACGACGTAGCTGTCGCCGTCGCGGACCGCGGTGGTGCGCAGCGACGCCAGGTCCGAACCGGCCTCGGGCTCGGAGAACCCCTGGCACCACCAGATGTCGATGTTGGCCGTCGGCGGCAGGAAGCGCTCCTTGATCTCCTGCGAACCGAATTCGGCGATCACCGGGCCGACCATCTTGGTGTTGAAGTTCAGCGGCTCCGGGACGCAGGCCAATTGCATCTCGTCGGCCCAGATCTGGTGCTGAGTGGGTGTCCAGTCCTTGCCGCCCCATTCGACCGGCCAGTTCGGTACCGCCAGCCCGTGCTCGTGCAGGATCTTGTGGCTGGTGACGATGTCGTCATGGTTCGCTTCTGCCGAGCCCTGGCGCACCCGGTCGCGCATCTCCTGCGGAATTTTGGTCGTGTAGATGGTGCGGAGTTCGTCGCGGAACGCGGCTTCCTCCGGCGTGAGTGCCAGTTGCATGGCAGCAGACTCCTTTGCCTGGGGTTGAGCGTGGCGACCGCTTTCCGATGCTGGGCGTCGCGTCCGGTCGTGGGCTCCGACTTCCATCTTGACCCATCCCGCGCGGTGCTTGTGCACAGCCTCCGGTTAGTCCACAACAGGCCGTCGCGACGGGGTTGGCCGGGGCCGTTGCGGCGGTCCGCGCACCTACCGTCGGCGCATGCGGACAGAACTTCCTGCCGAGCGACTCCATCGACGGCTCGGTGCCGACTCGGATATCGATTCGCACCCCGACACCGCGGACGCGGAGCCCGACGCCGTCGCTCCGGATGAGGATCAAAACTCGCTGCTGCCGCGCTGGCTTCCGGACACTTCCGAGCGTGGGGGCTGGGTGGCCCGGTTGCGTGCCGACCCGGGTCGCGCCGGTGCGATCGCGTTGGCAGTGGTGGCCGCGCTGGCCGTGCTGGTCACGATTTTCACGCTGCTGCGCGACCGGCAGGCACCAGTGATGTCGGCCAAGCTGCCGCCGGTGGAGAAGGTGTCGACGGCGAGTCCCAGATCCTCGGCAAGTTCGGCCGCCGGCCAGCCGGTCGGTCCGGACCGGCCGGTGGTGGTCAGCGTGGTGGGACTGGTACACAAGCCCGGCCTGGTCACGCTGACGCCCGGCGCGCGGGTTGCCGATGCCTTGCAGGCCGCCGGGGGCGCGATGGACGGCGCGGACACCACCGGGTTGAACATGGCCCGACCGCTCGGCGACGGCGAGCAGATCGTGGTCGGGCTGGCGCCCGTGTCGGGGCAGCCCGCGGCGCTGGGCAGCTCCGTGACCGCCGGCTCGGCGTCCGGATCCAAGACGCCGGCACCGCCGGGCCCAGTCAAGGGATCCGTCCGACCCAAGGCGGGCGAGGTCGTCGACCTCAACACCGCGACCGTGGAGCAGTTGGACACCCTGCCCGGGGTCGGCCCGGTCACTGCCGCCGCGATCGTGGCGTGGCGTCAGTCCAACGGCAAGTTCGCCAGCGTCGACCAGCTCGCCGACGTCGACGGCATCGGGCCGGCCCGACTGGACAAGCTGCGCGCCCTGGTCCGTGTCTGACACCGCTGCGCCAGCCCGAGGTCTCGCGGCACTCACCGACATCGACGTGCGCCTCGTTCCCGCCGCACTCACGAGCTGGATCGTCACCGCCGCCGGCATCGTGTGGCCGGTCGGCCGCGCGTTGGCCACCTGCTGCGTCGCGCTGGTCGTCGTCGCCGGGGGACTGGCGTGCTACCCGGCGCGCACGGCTCACCGAAACCCGCGGCGACGGGCCGTCGGTGCCGGCCTGCTGGCGATCGGCGTGGTGGGCGCCGGGTTTGGGTTCGCGATCGCGCTGCGCGCCGACGCAGTGGCTCGCCACCCGATCACCGCGGCGTTTGGGACGGTCGCCCCGGTCACGGTGACGCCCAGCGAGAGCGCGCTGTCGCTGGGCTCGGGCCGGCTGATGTTTCGCGCCACCCTGCAGCGCCTGCGCGACGATGAGCTATCCGGCCGGGTGGTCGTTTTCGCGCGGGCATCGGACTTCGACGTGATGGTCGGTCAGCCAGTGCGGTTTTCCGCGCGGATCAACCGTCCCGATCGCCATGACCTGACGATCGCGGTGCTCAACGCGGCGGGCCGGCCCGCCATGGGCCGGGCGGGTGCGCTGCAGCGTGCCGCGCACGTGGTGCGCGGCCGGTTCGCCGCCACCACGCGCGAGGTGTTGCCCGCCGAGCAGGCCGCGATGTTGCCGGCCTTGGTTCTCGGCGACACCACGGCGGTCAGCGCCGACACCGGTCGCGAATTCCGTGCGGCCGGACTGACGCACCTGACGGCCGTGTCGGGAGCCAACGTCACGATCGTGTGCGCGGCGGTGCTGTTCTCCGCCCGGCTGATCGGCCCGCGGGCGGCGGTGCTGCTCGCCGCCGTGGCACTGGTGACGTTCGTGATCGTCGTGCAGCCGACGGCAAGCGTGTTGCGGGCGGCCGTGATGGGTGCCATCGCGCTGGCGGGGATGCTGTCTTCACGCCGGCGGCAAGCGATTCCGGCGCTGTCGACAGCGGTGCTGATATTGCTCGCCGTGGCTCCCCAGCTGGCGGTCGATGCCGGCTTCGCGTTATCCGTGCTGGCGACGGGCGCGCTGGTCGTCATCGCGCCACTCTGGTCGCGGCGCCTGGCCGGCAGAGGCTGCCCCAAGCCACTGGCGGATGCCCTCGCGGTTGCGTTGGCCGCTCAACTGGTGACCGCTCCACTCGTTGCCGGCATCTCGGGTCGAGTCAGCCTGGTGGCCGTGGCCGCCAATCTGGCCGCGGCGCCCGTCATCGCACCGATCACCGTCCTCGGCAGTGCGGCGGCCGTGCTGTGTGTGCTGTGGCCGCCCGGTGCACAGCTGCTGATGCGTTTCACGGGCCCGGAACTGTGGTGGGTGTCGAAGGTGGCGCACCTGGCGGCCGAGATGCCCGCCGCGACCGTGCCCGTACCCGACGGTCTGGCCGGCGTGCTGCTGGTCGGCTGTGCCACCGCGCTGCTGCTCCTGCTGGCCATGCTGCTGTGGCGGCGACCCTGGTTTCGCGCGTCCGCCCGGACGGCCGGGCTGGTGGCTGGGGTGTGCGTGCTGGCCTGGTCGCTGTCGGAGCTGCTGGATCCCCGAGCCGAATGGTCGGCCCTTCGTGACACCATCGTGGGGTGAGCGAGGCTTCGCCGTTGCATTTGGTCTTGGGGGACGAGGATCTGCTGGTCGAACGGGCCGTGGCGGAGGTGCTGCGGGCGGCGCGCAAACGTGCCGGCACCGACGACATCCCGGTGAATCGGATGCGGGCCGGCGACGTCGGCACCTATGAGCTCGCCGAACTTCTGAGCCCGTCGTTGTTCGCCGACGAACGCGTCGTCGTGCTGGAGGCCGCCGCCGAAGCCGGCAAGGACACCGTGGCGATGATCGCGTCGGCCGCCGCCGACCTGCCGCCGGCGACGATGCTGGTGGTGCTGCACTCGGGCGGCGGACGCGCCAAGGCGCTCGCCGACCAGTTGAAGTCGCTCGGCGCCGAGGTACATCCCTGCGCGCGGATCACCAAGGTGAGCGAACGCGTCGACTTCATCCGCAAGGAGTTTCGCGCGCTGCGAGTCAAGGTCGACGAGGAGACGGTGACGGCCCTGTTGGACGCCGTCGGCTCCGACGTGCGCGAGCTCGCCGCGACGTGTTCGCAGCTGGTCGCCGACACCGGCGGCGAAGTCGACGAGGCCGCGGTGCGCCGCTATCACAGCGGCAAAGCCGAGGTGAAGGGCTTTGACATCGCGGACAAGGCTGTGGCCGGCGATGTCGCCGGAGCGGCCGAGGCGCTGCGCTGGGCCATGATGCGTGGCGAGCCGCTGGTGGTGCTGGCCGACGCGCTGGCCGAAGCGATACACACCATCGGCCGGGTGGGGCCGCTCTCCGGCGACCCTTATCGTCTGGCCGGGCAGCTGGGGATGCCGCCCTGGCGGGTGCAGAAAGCTCAGAAGCAGGCGCGGCGCTGGTCGCGCGACACGGTGGCAACCGCGATGAGAGTGGTGGCGGAGCTCAACGCCAATGTGAAGGGAGCCGCCGCGGACGCCGACTATGCGCTGGAATCGGCGGTCAGAAAGGTTGCCGAGCTGGCGGCCGACCGGGGCCGATAAAGCGGGACGCTGGACTCAGATCTTGTTGAGGGACCGCGCCAGGGCCGATTTCTTGTTGGCGGCCTGGTTCTTGTGGATGACGCCACTGGTGGCCGCCTTGTCCAGCTTGCGGTTGGTCGACACCAGCAACTCCGTGGCCTTTTCCTTCTCGCCGGCCTCGGCAGCCTCGCGGAACGCGCGCACCGCGGTACGCAGCGAGGACTTCACCGACTTGTTGCGCAGTCGCGCGCGCTCGTTAGTCTTAATGCGCTTCTGCTGCGACTTGATGTTGGCCACGCGGAATTTCCTTCGTCGATTCGGTAATTGCGGTGTTCGTTTCGGGGGGCGTCCACACCCGATTGCGAATGCCCAGGTTAGCAGTCGGTTACGTTTTCTCCCAAAACGGGAACACGTGGCCTGCCACAACGACGATTTGAGGCACCATCCTAAAAGTGAGTCTTCCGAACCAGGTCGAGACAGCCAGGCGGGGCTCGCGCGGCTCCGCGCGGGCACTCGCCCGTTCCGAGCGCATCTTCGGCGGCTACAACACGTCGGACGTCTACGCGATGGCCTTCGATGAAATGTTCGATGCTCAGGGCAACGTTCGTGGCCCGTACAAGGGCATCTACGCCGAGCTGGCACCGTCGGACGCCTCGGACCTGCGGGCCCGGGCCGAGGCGCTGGCGCGTGCGTTCATCGACCAGGGCATCACGTTTTCACTATCGGGCCAGGAGCGGCCGTTTCCGCTAGACCTGGTGCCGCGGGTGATCTCGGCCGCCGAATGGAACCGGCTCGAGCGCGGCATCGTCCAGCGCGTCAAAGCGCTGGAGATGTATCTCGACGACATCTACGGCGATCAGGAAATCCTGAACGACGGCGTCATCCCGCGTCGCCTGATCACCTCCTGCGAACACTTTCACCGCCAGGCCGTGGGCATCGTCCCGCCCAACGGCGTGCGCATCCACGTCGCCGGCATCGACTTGATCCGCGACGAGAAGGGCACCTGGCGGGTTCTCGAGGACAACCTGCGCTCGCCCTCGGGCGTGTCGTATGTGATGGAGAACCGGCGCACGATGGCGCGGGTCTTCCCGAACCTGTTCGCCACCCACCGCGTGCGTGCCGTCGACGACTACTCCGCGCACCTGCTGCGGGCGCTGCGCAATTCCGCGGCCACCAACGAGGCCGACCCGACGGTGGTGGTGCTGACGCCCGGCGTCTACAACTCCGCGTACTTCGAGCATTCGCTGCTCGCGCGGCAAATGGGCGTCGAGCTGGTCGAGGGCCGGGACCTGTTCTGCCGCGACAACCAGGTGTACATGCGCACCACCGAGGGGGAGCGCCAGGTCGACGTCATCTATCGACGCATCGACGACATCTTCCTCGACCCGCTGCAGTTCCGTGCCGACTCGGTGCTGGGGGTGGCCGGCTTGGTCAACGCCGCCCGCGCCGGCAACGTCGTGATCTCCAGCGCGATCGGCAACGGGGTCGGCGACGACAAGCTCGTCTACACCTACGTGCCGACGATTATCGAGTACTACCTGGGCGAAAAGCCGCTGCTGGCCAATGTGGACACCTTCCGGTGCTGGCTGGACGACGAACGCGAGGAGGTGCTCGACCGGATCGACGAGTTGGTCATAAAGCCGGTCGAGGGATCCGGCGGCTACGGCATCGTCTTCGGTCCCGAGGCCTCCGAGAAAGAACTGGCGACCATCAGCAGGAAGATCCGCGACGATCCCCGGAGCTGGATTGCCCAGCCGATGATGGAGCTGTCGACCGTGCCGACGCGGATCGACAACACACTGGCGCCGCGCTATGTCGACCTGCGCCCGTTCGCGGTCAACGACGGCAACGAGGTGTGGGTGCTGCCGGGCGGGTTGAGCCGGGTGGCCCTGGTCGAGGGCTCACGCGTGGTCAACTCCAGCCAGGGCGGTGGTTCCAAGGACACCTGGGTGCTGGCGTCGTCGCGCGCGTCGGCCGCCGATCGTGAGCTGGGTGCCGCCGAAACCGTGCGCTCGCTGCCGGAATCCATGTCAGACCCGGAGCTGGACGGCGCGTCGCGGTCGACCGAGCAGCAGCCCGAGGCTGAGCCACCGCGGAACGCGCGAACCCAACGCAAGCAACCGAAAAAGCAAAAGCAACAACAGCAGCAGCAAACGCAGAGGACGGTCCGCTGATGTTGGCCAGAAACGCTGAGGCGCTCTACTGGATCGGCCGCTACGTGGAGCGGGCCGACGATACCGCGCGCATTCTCGATGTCGCACTGCACCAATTACTCGAGGATTCCAGCGTGGATCCCGACCAGGCGTCCCGGCTGTTGCTGCGAGTGCTCGGTATCGACCCCCCCGATCATGACTTGGATGTCTGGTCGTTGACCGACCTGGTCGCCTACAGCACCGACGACAAGGGCGGCTGTTCGATCGTCGACGCGATCACGGCGGCGCGCGAAAACGCGAAGTCGGCGCGCGAAGTGACGTCCATCGAGATCTGGGAGTGTCTCAACACCACATACCATGCCTTGCCGGAGCGCGAACGTGCAGCCAAACGCCTTGGGCCACACGAGTTTCTAGCTTTTATCGAAGGACGGGCAGCGATGTTCGCCGGCCTGGCCGACTCGACGCTCTCACGTGACGACGGATACCGCTTCATGGTGTTGGGCCGGGCGATTGAGCGCGTCGACATGACGGTGCGGCTGTTGTTGTCCCGGGTCGGGGACAGCGCTTCGTCGCCGGCCTGGGTGACGCTGCTGCGGTCGGCAGGCGCCCACGACACGTACCTGCGTACGTACCGCGGGGTGCTGGACGCCGGGCGGGTAGTGGAATTCATGATGCTCGATCGCTTGTTCCCCCGATCAATTTTCTATTCCCTGAAGCTGGCCGAACACAGCATCGAAGAACTGGTGCGTAATCCACAGAGCCGGGTGGGCGCGACCGTCGAAGCGCAGCGACTGCTCGGGCAGGCCCGCAGTGAACTGGAATTCATGCCGCCAGGCGTACTGCTCGATACGCTGGAGACGCGTTTGGCGGGCTTGCAGGAAACGTGCCGAGATGTTGGAGATGCGTTGTCGCTGCAGTACTTCCACGTCACACCGTGGGTGGCGTGGTCGGATGCCGGTCATGTCGCCCGCCTCGTCGCCCGCAACGGAGAAACCTGATGTGGCGGCTGCGCGTCGTGCATACCACGGGATATGCCTACCAGTCGCCGGTAACCGCCTCCTACAACGAAGCCCGGTTGACCCCACGGTCTGACACCCGGCAGAACGTCATCCTCAATCGAGTCGAAACGATTCCGGCGACCCGGTCCTACCGGTACATCGACTATTGGGGCACCGCCGTAACGGCTTTCGATCTGCACGCGCCGCATACCGATCTGACGGTGACGTCGTCTTCGGTCGTCGAGACCGAGCAGCCGGAGCCGCCCGCGAAGGACGTCAGCTGGAGCGACCTGCGCTCCGAGAGCGTGATCGATCGGTTCGACGAATTGCTCTACCCCACCGAGCACACCCCGGTAACCAGGCGCGTTAAGTCCGTGGCGAAGAAGATCGCCAAAGGCTATGAGCCGCAAGAAGCTGTCGTCGCCGCGGCCAAATGGGTGCATGACGAGCTGCACTACCTCCCGGGCACTACGAGCGTGCACACCTCTGGGCTGGATGTCCTCAAGGAGGGTAAGGGAGTCTGCCAGGACTTCGTACATGTGTCGCTGATGTTATTGCGCGGCATGGGGATTCCCGCGCGGTACGTGTCGGGATACTTGCACCCCAACCGCGACGCCGTGGTCGGGGATACCGTGGACGGCCGAAGCCACGCCTGGATTCAAGCGTGGACCGGCGGGTGGTGGAACTACGATCCCACCAACGACGCCGAGATCACCGAGCAATATGTCAGCGTGGGCGTCGGCCGCGACTACGCCGACGTGTCGCCGCTGAAAGGCATCTACTCGGGGCAGGGCGCAACCGACCTCGACGTGGTCGTCGAGGTCACCCGGCTGGCCTAGCGGCACGCCAAGTGCAGTGAAAGGCTAAGGGCGCGGCTGGACTTCGACCCGGTGCAAGTCGTCGCCGAGCTCGATCCGCCCGCCGAAATGCGAGGCGGCCAGTGTCCGCCACTGTTCTTCTTGCCCGGGCACCAGCGCCGGCACATAGTGCGTCATGACCAAAGTGCCGACCCCCGCGCGGGCCGCGGTCGCCGCGGCTTCTTCGACCGACGAGTGGTAGTCGCAGATGTCCTGGAACCGCTGTTGCGGGATCTGCATGACGATGTCCCTGCGGATCACCGTGTGCACCAAGGCGTCGGCCCCGGCCGCCAGCTCGTCCAGGCCCGCGCACGGCACCGTGTCCCCGGCCAGCACCACCGACGCGCCATCGGAGTCGATCCGGAACCCGATAGTGGGCGCCACCGGCCGATGGTCGGTCGGCGCCACCCGAATCGAGACGCCGTCGCGGTCCCACACCGGGCCCTCGGTGTATTCGTGCACCTCGATCAGTGGCGGCCCGGTGATATCGGCATGATGGGCGATCCGGTAACCGATGTCGTGGCCGAACGCCTTCAGCATCGCCTCGACCGTCTCCGCGGTGCCCGGCGGCCCGATGATCGGGAACGGCGCGGGATCGGGCTCGAACGTGGTGATCCAACGAGTGATGATCAGATCGCCCAGATCGCCGATGTGGTCGCTGTGCAAATGGGTCAGCAACAATGCCGACAACCCGGCGGCGCCCACGCCGACGGCCGCCGCGCGCTGAAGAACTCCACGCCCGCAATCCACCAGGAACACCTGCCCGCCGGCCCGCACCAGCGTCGCCGGTCCCGCACGGTTCGGGTCGGGGATGGGACTGCCGGTGCCCAGCAAGGTGATCTCGATCATGACCCCATCCTTCAAGACGCATCGGCGCGTCGGGGCCCAATCGACCGATCCGAGACATCGGCCGAAGTCAGCCGACGCGTTTCACCCGCGGACCGGCAGGTATTGGTAGATGGTCGGTTGCCGGTTTGCGCGTTGCCTTTCCCGCCGCGCGAGTTAGCCGTAGCCTGGAGTGAAGCAGATCACAACCAGCTGGAGGCTCGATGCGGATCGCGGACGTTTTGCGTAACAAGGGTGCGGCGGTAGTGACGATCAACCCCGACGCGACGGTTCGGGAACTGCTCGCCGGCCTTGCCGAGCAAAACATCGGCGCCATGGTGGTGGTCGGCGCCGACGGCGTGGTCGGCATCGTGTCCGAACGCGATGTCGTGCGCCAACTGCACACGCATGGCGCCAGCGCGCTCACCCGCCCGATCTCCACGATCATGACGGCGACGATTGCTACCTGCACGAAGTCCGACACCGTCGACGCGATCAGCGTGCTGATGACCAAGAACCGGGTCCGCCACGTGCCGGTACTGGACGGGAAGAAACTGGTCGGCATCGTCAGCATCGGTGACGTGGTGAAGACGCGCATGGAAGAACTCGAGGCCGAGCAGCAGCAGCTGCACTCCTACATCACGCAGGGTTGATCGCCCGGCTGATCAGTCAGCGCCAGGAGTAGTCGGAGCGCAGGCGGGCGGCCACCACATCGAAGATCTCGCGTTCCAGGATCGCGCCCTCGCGGCGAATACCCTCCTCGGGCACGTCTAGCACCCGATCCAGCCGGACCCAGCTTTGCCTGCGCTCGTAATCCCAGTCGCCCGCGCCGATCCCGACCCAGTCCGGGTCGGAGGCGTGATGCTCTTGGCTGGACAGCATGAGCCCGAACAGGACGCTGCGGTCACGGCCCACCACGAGAACGGGGCGGTCTTTGCCGCGAGTGGGATCGTCCTCGTAGACCACCCACGTCCAGACGATCTCGCCGGGATCGGCCCGGCCGTCGAGGTCCGGGGCGTAGACGAGTTTGCGGGCCCGCTGCGCGGTGGGAAAGCTACTGCTGGTCACCGGCCGGCCCTCGGTGATCGCGCCCGGCTGCGACTCGCCGCCGGAACCCATCGCGTTCGCGGTGACCTTCACCACTTGTTCGATTTCGCGCATCACGGCCTGCGCGGTCTGCACGTGCTGGACGAACCGAGGAACCCCGTAGACGACGACGTTCTGGGCGAACCGCTGGAACGTCTTCCACTGCGACTTCCGGGGAGACGCCATGTTCGCAGTTTAGACACGACCGGCACGGCGCCATTGCGTCCAATTAGTCCCGGCCACCCCGGATCGATACGCTGGATACACCAGCGAACCGCCGCTCCAGCTCCCCAGGCATCGCCCAGACCAGGAGATTCCCATCAGCAGTTTCGCCGACAAGACGTTCACCGCGCCGGCGCAGATTCGGAACTTCTGCATCATCGCTCATATCGATCACGGCAAGTCCACGCTGGCCGACCGGATGCTCCAGCTCACCGGCGTCGTCGCAGACCGGGACATGCGGGCGCAGTACCTGGACCGGATGGACATCGAGCGGGAGCGCGGGATCACGATCAAGGCGCAGAATGTTCGGCTGCCCTGGAAGGTCGGCGATCAAGAACACGTCTTGCACCTGATCGACACGCCGGGCCACGTCGACTTCACCTACGAGGTGTCCCGCGCGCTGGAGGCCTGCGAGGGTGCGGTGCTGCTGGTCGACGCCGCTCAGGGGATCGAGGCGCAAACCCTGGCCAATCTCTACCTGGCGCTGGATCGCGACCTGACGATCATTCCGGTGCTCAACAAGATCGACCTGCCGGCTGCTGACCCGGACCGATACGCGGGAGAGATCGCGCACATCATCGGCTGCGAGCCGGGGGACGTGCTGCGGGTGTCCGGCAAGACCGGTGAGGGCGTCCGCGAGCTGCTCGACGAGGTCGTCCGCCTGGTGCCCGCGCCCGTCGGTGACGCCGACGCGCCCGCCAGGGCGATGATCTTCGACTCGGTCTACGACATCTACCGCGGCGTGGTGACGTATGTCCGGGTGATGGACGGCAAGCTCAGCCCCCGCGAAAAAATCAAGATGATGTCGACCGGCACCATGCACGAACTGCTGGAAGTCGGCATCGTCTCGCCCGAGCCCAAGGCCACCCAGGGCCTCGGCGTCGGCGAGGTCGGCTATCTGATCACCGGAGTCAAGGACGTCCGGCAATCGAAGGTCGGCGACACCGTGACCTCTGCACGCAACGGAGCGACGGAGGCCCTGACCGGCTACCGCGAGCCCAAGCCGATGGTCTATTCGGGTCTCTATCCGGTCGACGGGTCCGACTATCCCAACCTGCGCGACGCGTTGGAACGGCTACAGCTCAACGACGCGGCACTGATCTGGGAACCCGAGACCTCGGTGGCGCTGGGCTTCGGGTTCCGGTGCGGCTTCCTGGGCCTGCTGCACATGGAGATCACCCGTGAGCGCCTGGAGCGCGAATTCGATTTGGACCTGATCTCGACCTCGCCCAACGTCGTGTACCGGGTGGAAAAAGAGGACAACACCGAAATGGTGGTCACCAACCCGTCGGACTGGCCCGAGGGCAAAATCCGCACGGTCTACGAGCCCGTCGTGAAGACCACCATCATCGCACCGAGCGAGTTCATCGGAACCATCATGGAGCTGTGCCAGTCGCGGCGCGGTGAACTCGGCGGCATGGACTACCTGTCGCCGGAGCGGGTCGAGCTGCGCTACACGATGCCGTTGGGCGAGATCATCTTTGACTTCTTTGACGCCCTGAAGTCGCGTACCCGTGGCTATGCAAGCCTCGACTACGAAGAGGCGGGCGAGCAGGAGGGCGAGCTGGTGAAGGTCGACATTCTGCTGCAGGGTGAGGCCGTCGACGCATTCTCCGCGATCGTGCACAAAGACGGGGCGTCGGCCTACGGCAACAAGATGACCACCAAGCTCAAGGAGCTGATCCCGCGTCAGCAGTTCGAGGTGCCGATACAGGCCGCCATCGGATCGAAAATCATTGCGCGCGAGAACATCCGCGCGATTCGCAAGGACGTGCTGTCAAAGTGTTACGGCGGCGACATCACCCGCAAACGCAAACTTCTGGAAAAGCAGAAGGAAGGCAAGAAGCGGATGAAAACCATTGGGCGGGTAGAGGTTCCACAGGAGGCGTTTGTCGCCGCGCTGTCCAGCGACGCTGCGGGGGACAAGGGCAAGAAATGAGCCGGTGGTGCCGGGTGGCCCCGCTGGTCGCTGTCTTGCTGGCAACCGGGTGCACGGCAACCACCGGCGGCAAGGCAGCCCCGGCGCCGAGTCTGGTGCCTCATCCGGTGACGGGTTCGACGGTCAATCAAGTACTGCTGGATGACGCTGCCCTGTCGAAGCTTCTCGACAGATCCTTCCAGGCCGTCTCCCAAATTCCGCCAGTCTTCGGCGGCGCCGAGATATTGCAAGACGACTATCCGTCGGCTGCACCCGCCGAGTGCGTAGGCGTCGTCTACATGACGCAGAAGAGTGTCTACCAGTCCGCCAAGGTAAAAAACGTCGCAATTGAGTTTTGGCAGCAGCAAGGATCCTCGGCAACAGCGATTGACGTCGCCGAGAGCGTCGTCGCGGTGTCCACGATCGCGGACGCCAACGCGTTGTTTGTGAGGTTCGCCGAGCAGTGGAAGCAATGCGATGGCAAAACGTTGACCGCGCCGTCCAGTAGTTTCGTCGAGAACGCCATCACGGAAGCCCGCGTCAAGGATTCCGTTGTCGCGGCGAGCGTTTCGAAAGATACCGGCGAGCAGTCGACTCTGCACGCTGTCCCGGAAGTTCGTGCCGTTGGTGTGCGGCGCAACTGCCTGGTCGAGGTCGAGGTCGCGTTTGTCGGCAGCAGCGACCTGACGGACCAGCCGTCTGCCAAGACCAGCGCCGTCGACATCGCGCACGCCATGATGGACAAGGTCAGCGCGCTGAGCTGACGCCGCTACACCTGCTTGTTGGCGATCACGTCTCCGGACACCGCATCGATCGTGACCTTGTGCTCGACGATGTAGCTATCCCAGGCAACGGCTTGCCACACGGTGCTGCCGTTGCTGTCGCCGAGGCTCAGCTCGCTGATCGACGCGCCGGCGATGGTGGCCAGAATCTTTTCCGCCGCCGCCCGGTAGTCCACCCGCGCGGCCTGTACGCGGGCGCGGTTTTGGGCTTTGTCCGCGTCACTTTCGTTCGTCGGGGTCGGCCCGACCATCAGCGTGACACCGTCGGAGGACACGTCCATGGACTGGTTCGTCCCGTCCGGAGTGGAAACCAGGACGCGCCATGATCCGGTGTCTTGGGATCTGATCAAGGTCAGCTTGCCGTTCGGCACCGCCGCCACCGCAACGGATCCGGCGTGTAACAACGTCTGCGGGTCCGGCGGTGCGGCCGGACGGGTCCAGGTGGCATGCGGCGTGGTTGACGTGGTGGTTGATGTCGCGGTCGAGTCGCCGCTGCGACCGCACCCGGCCAGCCACGCGACGGTCACGCACACCAACGCCACAGTTCTTGTCGCTGTTCTCATCGCCCCGCTCATCGTGTCGAGTGAATTACCATGCAGTGTAACGCTTTCCGTTGCAGCGACGCTTGTTCGCGCAAGTCGGCGAATCTCACATGGGTGCGTTGGCGGGCTGGAACATCCCGGAGCCGTCGGACTCCTCCTCGGCGCGGATCACGTGGACTACCGCGTTGATCAGCGCCAGATGGGTGAACGCCTGCGGGAAGTTGCCCAGGTGCCGGCCGGTGCGCGGCTCGATCTCCTCGGCGTAGAGGTGCAACGGGCTGGCGTAGGACAGCAGCCGCTCACACAGCCGCTTGGCCCGCGCCACCTCACCGATTTCGACCAGCGCCGACACCAGCCAGAACGAGCAAATGGTGAACGTGCCTTCCTCGCCGGACAGCCCGTCGTCGGTCTGCTCGACCCGGTAGCGCAGCACCAGGCCTTCCTCGGTGAGTTCGTTGGCGATCGCCAGCACCGTGTTGCGCACCCGTGGGTCATCGGGCGGCAGGAATCGCGTCAGCACCACCAGCAGCAGCGAGGCGTCCAGAGCGTCGCTGCCGTAGCGCTGGGTGAACACACCGCGCGAGTCCACGCCGTTCTTGAGGATGTCGGCTTTGATCTCCTCGGCGATGGCCCGCCACTGCTGGGCATAGCTCTTCTCGCCCTGCCGTTCGGCCAGTTTGGACCCGCGGTCCAGCGCCACCCAGCACATCACCTTCGACGACGTGAAGTGCTGCGGCTCCCCGCGCACCTCCCAGATGCCGCGGTCGGGCTCTCGCCAGTGCGCGATCGCCTCTTCGACCTGTTTCTTCAGC
The DNA here is from genome assembly GCF_052566995.1 of Mycobacterium sp. Dal123C01. Lineage (NCBI taxonomy): Bacteria > Bacillati > Actinomycetota > Actinomycetes > Mycobacteriales > Mycobacteriaceae > Mycobacterium > Mycobacterium sp. Dal123C01. The sequence continues at coordinate 3,142,477 of NZ_CP199580.1, forward strand.
ACCGGCCACAAGGTTTCCGGGACTTGTTCGCGCGACTTGGCATGCAGGTAGAAGGAATCCAGGATCGAGCCCCAAATGTCATGCTGGATCTGGTCGTAGGCGCCGTTGCCGATCCGCACCGGGCGCGCGTGGTCATAGCCGGAAAGATGGTTCAGTTCCTCTTCGACCAAGCTGCGCTCGCCACCGACGCCGTACATCACCTGCAGCGGATGACGCTCGTTGTTGTTGGCGCCGGACACGTCGGCGATGAACGCGAAGAAGTCGTCAGCCTCTCGATCCAGGCCCAGCGTGTACAGCCCCCACAACGCGAACGTCGAGTCCCGAATCCAGGCGTAGCGGTAGTCCCAGTTGCGTTCGCCCCGTGGCGTTTCCGGCAGCGAGGTGGTGCTGGCCGCCAGCAGGGCGCCGGTGGGCGAATAGGTCAGCCCCTTCAGGGTGAGCGCGCTGCGCTGCAGATAGGCCCGCCACGGATGGTCCGGGAAGTTGCCGATGTTGATCCACTGACGCCAGCACTCGGTGGTTTGCCACATCTTGTCGGCGGCCTCTTCAAAGGTCTGCGGCGCCGGGTGCTTGGTCCAGCTGAGCGCGACGAAGACGTCGTCGCCCTCCTTCATCCGGGTGCGCGCCCGCGCTTCGCGACCCTCCAGCCCGATATTCAGGTTGCTGGTCAGGCGCAGTTGCGGATGGTCCTCTGGTTGCTTGCTGGCCTGAGCGACCGCCTCGCTGTAGGCGTTGGCCGAGTACTCCCAGCTGGCCCCGATGCGGTGGTAATCGAACGCAGGTTCGCAGCTCATCATCAGCTCGACGGTGCCGCTGACACAGCGCACCGTGCGCAGCAGGATGTGCTCGGCATCCCAGTCCATCGGCGTGCGGCGGTGGGTTCTGGATCGGCGCTCGATGTCATGCCAGGGGCCCATCACCAGCGCATCGCGCACGATCAGCCACCCGGTGTGGGTCTGCCACGTGGTTTCCATGATCAGGCTGCCGGGCAGGTAGCGGCGGGCCGAGGGCACCGAGACGCCGTAGGGGCCGAGCCGGAAGTGACCGGCGCTGCGGTCCAGGATCGCGCCGAACACGCTCGCCGAGTCCGGCCTGGGCACACACATCCACTCGACCGAACCGGCGGGGGAGATCAGGCACGTCGTTTCCCAGTCGGACAGAAATGCGTAGTCGGCGATCGGCGGAAACGGGTTGCGCAGCGCCCCGCTGGAGGTAAACGGCGCGGGAGCGCTGAAATCGAGCGGCGAGGCCAGGACCGGTTGCGGAGCCGACGCGGACGTCTCCTCGGCAGCGCCGTTGGCGGGTTGGTCGGCGGGTTGGGCGTGCAACACCATGCCGACATCATCAACTGTCGACCCGCCCGGCGTCCATGCTTTCGCCGCAGGTTGCGGCGGGGGTGGGCGAACTACCCGTGCCGCCGGGCAAACTTCGGCGCGTGCTCGGACAGCGGACCGATCGCCACGATGTAGGCGACGAGTCGCCGGAAAGCCTGCAACCCGGTCAGCACTTGCACGCCGCGGGGCAGGCCGGTGTCGGGTCCCGCCACCACGCTGGAAATCACCTGCTTGTGGATCACCCGCTGCAGGCCCTGCACAATCGCCGTGGGTATCCACCGGCGCACCTGGACTCGGGCCAGCGGCCGCGTCGATACCCGTCCGGCCAGCAGCGGACCGGCCAGTATGCGCGCGGTGGCCACCGCATCGGCGACCGCCAGGTTGATGCCGACGCCGCCGACCGGCGACATCGCATGTGCCGCATCACCCATGCACAGCACGCCGTCCGAGTACCACCGGCGGAGCCGATTGAGTTGCACGTCAAGCAGTTTCACGTCGTCGAACGAGGTCAACGTGTCGACCCGGTCGGCGAGCCAGGGCACCAGGCTCACGATGACGCGGTGCAACGATTCGATGCCCTCGGCACGCATTTTCGCGTCGGATCCCTTGGGGATGACCGACGCGATCTGGTAGTAGTCGCCGCGGTCGATCAGGATGATTCCGTGGCCGGACTCGAAGGTGCCGGCAAGTCCGCTCGGGTCGTCGGCGTGGCGCGGCAACCGGAACCACCAGATATCCATCGGGGTGCCGAACGTGCGCGTCTTGAGGCCAACCGCCGAGCGCACCGTCGACCCGCGGCCGTCACAGGCCACCGTCAGGTCGGCGCGCATTTGCTTGGTTTCGCCGCTCGGGTCGCGGTAGGTGACGCCGACGACGCGGTCGCCCTCGCGCACCACGCCGGTCACCTCGGTGCTGCGCAGCAACTGGAAACCGGGTTCCGCTGCGGCGGCCGTCGCCAAAAGCTCGAGGAAGTCCCACTGCGGAACCAGGGCGATGTGCTGATGAGCGCCCGGCAGGCGGGACAAATCGACATCCACGGGCTGGCCCTGCAGCTGCATCTGCATGGTGTCGATGAGACGACGATGCGGTAGCTGTGCGAATTGTGACCCCAGGCCGAGTTCGTCAAGCAGGCGCAAGGTGCTCGCGTGCACGGTGTCACCCCGGAAGTCACGCAGGAAATCGGCGTGTTTTTCCATCACCGTGACTCTGACGCCGCCACGCGCTAAGAGCAGGCCAAGCACCATGCCGGCCGGGCCGCCGCCGGCGATGACACAGGTGGTTTCCTCGGATGCGGAAGGCATCCGCCGATCTTGACACATTGGTGTTTCCAGTGTCGGGGCGAATAGTGTGGGCCCGGTGAACGGGTTCCTCAACTGGTGGGACGGCAACGAGCTGTGGATTTCCGGCCTTCCGTTCGTGCTGCAGGCCATGGTGGTGATGCCCGTCGTGCTGGCGGTGGCCTACCTCACGGCGGTGTTGCTGGACGCCGTACTCAGTAAGAGCATCGAGTTGATGCGCCGCGCCCGCGAGATCGACGGGACGCCCAGGTAACCCGCATGCCTCGGTCGCACGTGACGTTGATTCTTGTCACGCTCGTGGTGTTGGTGATCGTGGCGTGGCTCGTGACGCACTGAGGCGGCGCGCGCCGACTTGTGTGCAGACCCGGCCCGGTGGCGGGCCAGCGAATTCCTGTTAGGCTTCGCGCCATGCACGTGACATCCGATGCCCCGGAATGTGATGTCTTCGTGCACTGTTGTCGCTGACTACCACCCGCGCGCGGTCTGGTAGGGAGTTCGCGAATTCCCCCAATGTCTTCAGTGCCTTTCCGCAGCAACGGGACCGATATCCGTAAGCCCGCACTGGAAGGCCGTCAATGCATAACGACAACGACAGCGCGTCGCGCTGGCGGCCTCTCGTCGCGCTCGCACTGATCGTCGGTGTGGTCGGGGCCTGTGGCGGCGGCCCCAGTGACGTTGTTGGCGGCGGCGGGTTGGCCAATGCGCACACCACCATCACCCTGGTCGCCTACTCGGTCCCAGAACCGGGCTGGAGCAAGGTGATTCCCGCCTTCAACGCCTCCGATGAGGGCAAGAGCGTACAGGTGATCACCTCGTACGGAGCCTCGGGCGACCAATCACGCGGGGTCGCCGACGGGAAGCCGGCCGATGTGGTGAACTTCTCGGTCGAACCCGATATCACTCGACTGGTCAAGGCGGGCAAGGTTTCCAAGGACTGGAACACCGACGCCACCAAGGGCATCCCGTTCGGGTCGGTGGTGTCGTTGGTGGTGCGCAAGGGGAATCCGAAGAACATCAAGGATTGGGATGACCTGCTCCGGCCGGGCGTGGAGGTCATCACGCCCAGCCCGTTGAGTTCGGGTTCGGCGAAGTGGAATCTGCTGGCCCCGTATGCCGCGAAAAGCGACGGCGGCAGGAATGACCAAGCGGGAATTGACTTTATCGGCAAGTTGGTGCGCGAACACGTCAAGCTGCGTCCCGGGTCCGGACGGGAAGCCACCGATGTTTTCGTCCAAGGCAGCGGCGACGTGTTGATCAGTTACGAAAACGAGGCCATCGGCACGGAGCGGGCGGGTAAACCGGTAGAACACGTCATCCCGCCCCAGACCTTCAAGATAGAAAACCCGGTGGCGCTGGTGACGACCAGCCCGCACCTGGAAGCCGCGACCGCATTCAAGAACTTTCAGTACACCGCCGCGGCGCAGAAGGTGTGGGCGCAGGCCGGTTTTCGGCCGGTTGACCCGGCCGTCGCCGCCGATTTCCGGGACCAGTTCCCGGTGCCGCCGAAACTCTGGACGATCGCCGACCTGGGTGGCTGGGCCACGGTGGATCCGCAGCTCTTCGACAAGAGCAATGGCAGCATCACCAAGATCTATACGAAGGCCACCGGATGACCGTGACGACAACCCCGGAGCCGGAGGCGATTCGGCCTGAGCCCGGCGGCGTTACCGCGCGGTCGTACAGACCTGGCGGTAACACGTCGCTGCGCGTCGGGGTGGCGACGCTGTGGCTTTCGGTGATCGTGCTGCTGCCGCTGGCTGCCATCGTGTGGCAGGCCGCCGGTGGTGGTTGGCAGGCCTTCTGGGTATCCGTGACATCGCACGCCGCGGTGGAGTCGTTTCGGGTGACGTTCACCATTTCGGCCGGGGTCACCGTGATCAACCTGGTATTCGGACTGCTGATCGCCTGGGTGCTGGTGCGTGACAACTTCCCCGGTAAACGCCTCGTCGACACGATCATCGACTTGCCGTTCGCGTTGCCGACCATCGTGGCCAGCCTGGTCATGCTGGCGCTGTACGGGAACAACAGTCCGGTCGGCCTTCATCTGCAGCACACCGCGTGGGGTGTGGCGGTGGCGCTGGCGTTCGTGACGTTGCCGTTCGTGGTGCGTGCCGTGCAACCGGTGCTGCTGGAAATCGATCGGGAGACCGAGGAGGCCGCGGCGTCGCTGGGTGCCCGCGGATCGAAGGTCTTCACCTCGGTGGTGCTGCCGTCGCTGCTGCCGTCGTTGTTGTCCGGTGCCGGCCTGGCGTTTTCGCGGGCTATCGGCGAGTTCGGTTCGGTGGTGCTGATCGGCGGCGCTGTGCCGGGCAAGACTGAAGTCTCGTCGCAGTGGATACGCACGTTGATCGAGAACGACGACCGCACCGGTGCGGCCGCGATATCCATTGTGTTGCTGTTGATCTCGTTTTTCGTGTTGTTCGCCTTGCGCCTGGTTGGCGCGCGCGCTGCTCGGCGTCAGGAGCGGGCGCTATGACATCGTCGCGCTGGATTCGTTACGTCAGTCGGTATGTGGCGTTGGCCTACATCCTGGTGTTGCTGATCATCCCGGTGGCGTTGATCCTGTGGCGGACCTTTGCCCCCGGTTTCGGTCAGTTCATCGACTGGATCAGTACCCCCGCGGCGATAGCGGCGCTCGACTTGTCACTGCTGGTGGTGGCCATTGTGGTGCCACTGAACGTCGTCTTCGGCATTCCCACGGCACTTGTTTTGGCGCGCAACAGATTCCGCGGTAAGGGTGTGCTGCAGGCGGTCATCGACCTGCCGTTCGCCGTCTCGCCCGTCATTGTGGGCGTTGCGTTGATCGTGCTGTGGGGGTCGGCCGGCGCACTGGGCTTTGTGGAACGGGACCTGGGTTTCAAGATCATCTTCGGCCTGCCCGGCATAGTGCTCGCCAGCATCTTCGTCACGTTGCCGTTCGTGGTGCGCGAGGTCGAGCCAGTGCTACACGAGCTGGGAACCGACCAGGAAGAAGCGGCGGCGACCCTGGGTTCCAGTTGGTGGCAGACCTTTTGGCGGATCACGCTGCCGTCCATCCGGTGGGGCCTGACCTACGGCATCGTGCTGACCATCGCCCGCACGCTCGGCGAATACGGCGCGGTGATCATCGTGTCGTCCAATCTTCCGGGGAAGTCGCAAACACTGACGCTGCTGGTTTCCGACCGCTACAACCGAGGGGCCGAATACGGCGCCTACGCGTTGTCGACATTGCTGATGGGCGTTGCCGTGGCCGTGCTCATCGTCCAGGTGATTCTCGATGCCCGCCGGGCACGAGCCGCGAGCAAGGCCTGACAAGGAGAAGCGGAGATGACCGACGTCAAAACCGGCGACCACGCGATCACCGTGCGCGACGCCAACAAACGCTATGGCGATTTCGTCGCATTGGATCATGTCGACTTCGTGGTTCCCACCGGCTCGCTGACGGCATTGCTTGGCCCCAGCGGTTCGGGCAAGTCGACCCTGCTGCGCACCATCGCAGGTCTCGACCAGCCCGACACCGGGACGGTCACGATCAATGGTCGTGACGTCACTCGGGTGCCTCCGCAGCGGCGTGGCATCGGATTCGTGTTCCAGCATTACGCCGCGTTCAAGCACATGACCGTGCGCGACAATGTGGCCTACGGATTGAAGATCCGCAAGCGCCCCAAGGCGGAGGTCAAGGAGAAGGTCGACAACCTACTGGAGGTCGTGGGCCTCAGCGGGTTTCAGGGTCGCTACCCCAACCAGCTCTCCGGCGGTCAGCGACAGCGGATGGCGCTGGCGCGGGCACTGGCCGTCGACCCCCAAGTGTTATTGCTCGACGAGCCGTTCGGCGCGCTGGACGCCAAGGTCCGCGAGGATCTGCGGGCCTGGTTACGGCGCTTACACGATGAGGTGCACGTCACCACCGTGCTGGTCACCCACGATCAGTCCGAGGCGCTCGATGTCGCCGATCGGATCGCCGTACTCAACAGGGGCCGCATCGAGCAGGTCGGGTCTCCGACCGAGGTTTACGACGCTCCCGCGAACGCGTTCGTGATGTCCTTCCTGGGCGCGGTCTCGACGCTGAACGGCAATTTAGTTCGCCCCCATGACATCCGGGTCGGCCGCAATCCCAAGATGGCGATCGCCGGCGGTGACGGCACCGCCGAGGCGATCGGGGTGGTGCGCGCCGTCGTGGACCGGGTGGTGGCACTGGGTTTCGAGGTGCGCATCGAGTTGACTAATGCCGCCACCGGCGGCAGTTTCATCGCCCAAATCACCCGGGGCGACGCCGAGGCTCTGGCCTTGAGGGAGGGGGACACCGTCTACGTGCGCGCCACCCGCGTGCCGCCCATCATCGCTTCGCCGCCCGGCGCTGACGAAGATCAGAGCACGCTGACGTCGGCGTAATCCGTACTTATCGCAGCGCCGACCAGTAGGGCGGCTGCTGGGTTAGCCGCTCGAGGTAGCCGACGACCATCTCTTCGTCAACGGCAGCGGCGCCATCGCCGTGGGCGAATGGGCACCGGTGTGGATCGCCTTCAAAAATCCACACCGCTTCGAGTTCCACTTCCGGTATCGGGGCACCCGGCGGCGGTGAAATCAGGTCTGCAGCAAAACCTTCCGCGCCGGGCCAGGTGAAGCCGTCGCTGTAGACGACCTCGTTGTTCCGGTTTTGGACGACGACATGATAGTGGGGCAGCGCAGCCAATTTCTCGGCAAGCCGGTGCGCGTCGTGATCGCCCATTGCGCCATGCTAATGGCGCGAGCGCTCTGACGTACTGTCAGGCCGCGATCTGCCCGGCGGCCGCCTCGGCGAAGCGATCCAGCACCGTCTCGGCCACCAAACGATGGGCACCCAGCGGGGCTGCCATCTCGATGCCGGTCTTATCGGCGAATCTTTGTACCCGGTCCGGTATTCGTCCCGGCGCCAGGAACCACGGCGCGATGACCACCTGGTGCGCGCCCTGGCGGCGCAGCCTGCCCAGCGCCTCAGCCAGCGAACGTTCCGCGTGGGTGGCGAACGCGGTGGTTGCCCCCGCCCAAGACGTGCCGGCCAACAGCTTTGGCGCGACATTGCCCGTGCGCGCGTTCACCGCCAGGTCGGATGTGCCGATCGCCACCACGAGTACACCAAGACTGTCATCGAGGCAGGACACCCCCAATTCCGTCACCCGCCGACGCAGCAGCGACACCAGCCGGTCGTCCTCGCCGAGCACGGGTGCCTGCCACACGTGTTGGCCCGTAACGCAACTCGCGATCTGGTGGGGGATGTCGACTCGGGCGTGGTACGCGTTGGCCAGCAGTAACGGGGTAACGACCGCCGGGCCGTCAACCGACATGAGTACATCGTCCAGGCTCGGCGGACCGTGCTCCAGGAAAGCCAGTCGCACATCGAGATTCGGCCGCATACGCGCCAGTTGGTCCGCGACGGCCCGCGCATTGGCGGCCGACCGTGGATCCTTACTGCCGTGTGCGGTCAGCACGAGGCTAGACAGCGCCACTCTCCCCCGCAAGCGGGAGGTGCCCCCACCGTCATCGCTTCGCTCTCCATCGTCGCCGACGCGGGTGGTCACGACGCGTGCAACCCACATTCGGTCTTGGACAGCCCTTGCCAACGGCCGCTACGCGGGTCGGCACCCTCTACGGGCTTGGCCGTGCACGGGGCGCAGCCGATCGACGGATAGCCCTCGTAGACAAGCGGATTGACCAGTGCGTCGTGCTCGTCGATGTAGTTCTGCATGTCCTCGTCGGTCCATGTCGCCAGCGGGTTGATCTTCACCAGCTTGAACGCCTCGTCGAAACTGACCAGCTGCGCGTTGGCGCGGGTCGGTGCCTCGACCCGGCGTAGCCCGGTCACCCAGGCGGAGTAGCCACTGAGCGTTTTGCCGAGCGGGACGACCTTACGCAATCGGCAGCATTCGCCGGGGTCTCGCGCGAACAGGTCTTTGCCCAGCAGTTTGTCCTGCTCGGCAACCGTGTGCTCCGGCGTGACATTCAGAACCCGTATGTCGTAGACGGATTCGATCGCATCACGGGTGCCGACGGTCTCGACGAAGTGATAGCCGGTGTCCAGAAAGAGGACCGGCACGCCGGGACGCACCTTGGACGCCAGGTCCACCAGCACAGCGTCCTGCATATTGGAGGCGACGATGTACTTGCATGTCGCCCAGCCGCGTGGCCCGTTGATACCGCCGAAGTGCTCGTCGGTCCAGCGCAACAGCTCGTCGGCACTGGCGCCTTCGAGTTCGGCTGCACCTCGGGCGGCGATCTCGCGCAGTTCGTCTTCGGTCGGCGTGGTTGCTTCACTGCTCATCGGAGGTCGCCCTCCTCGGCGCGAAGCGCCCACTGCGCGAACCGCTCCCCGTTGTCGCGGTGTTTGAGGAAGTTGCGCACCACCCGATCGATGTAGTCGCCCAGCTCGTCGGTGGTGACTTTGTGCTGGCGCAGTTTTCGGCCGAATCCGCTGTCCAGTCCGAGGCTGCCGCCCAGATGCACCTGGAAGCCTTCGACCGAGTTGCCATTGCCGTCGTCGACCATCTGACCCTTGAATCCGATGTCGGCGACTTGAATTCGCGCACATGAGTTGGGGCAGCCGTTGATGTTGATGGTGATCGGCACATCGAGCCGGGAGTTGATGTCTTCGAGCCTGCGCTCCAGCTCGGGCACCAAAGTCTGTGCTTTGACCCGGGTTTCGGCGAAGGACAGCTTGCAGAACTCAATCCCGGTGCACGCCATCAGATTCCGGCGCCAATGCGACGGCTGTGACCGTAGGCCGATCGCATCCAGGCCGGCGATCAGTTCGTCGAGCTTGTCGTCGGGTATGTCGAGGATGACCAGCTTCTGATAGGGGGTGAACCGGATCCGGTCCGAGCCGGCCTGCTCGGCGAGGTCGGCCACCGCGCTGAGGATGGTGCCCGACACCCGTCCCGCGATCGAGGCGACGCCGACGGCGTTGAGCCCGTTCTTGAGCCGTTGCACGCCGACGTGGTCGATCGGATCCTTGACCGGCTCGGGGGCTGGGCCGTCGATCAGCGGACGCTTGAGGTACTCGGTTTCGAGAACTTCCCGGAACTTCTCGATACCCCAGTCTTTGAGCAGGAACTTCAGCCGCGCCTTGGCCCGCAGCCGTCGGTAGCCGTAGTCGCGGAAGATCGAGGTCACCGCGGCCCATACCTCGGGCACCTCGTCGAGCGGGACCCAGGCGCCGACCCGCTGGCCCAGCATCGGGTTGGTGGAGAGTCCGCCACCGACCCACAGGTCCAGGCCGGGTCCGTGCTCGGGGTGGTTGACGCCGATGAAAGCGATGTCGTTGACTTCGTGCACGACATCCTGCAGACCCGAGATCGCGGTCTTGTACTTGCGCGGCAGGTCGGCGAACTCGGGTTGGCCGATGTAGCGGCGCACGATCTCATCGATCGCCCAGGTCGGGTCGATCACCTCGTCGAGCGACTCACCGGCCAGCGGTGAGCCCAGGATGACGCGCGGGCAGTCGCCGCACGCCTCGGCGGTCTGCAGTCCGACCTCGGCCAGCCGCCGCCAGATTTCGGGGACCTGTTCGACCTCTATCCAGTGGTATTGGACGTTCTCCCGATCGGAGATGTCGGCGGTGTCGCGGGCGAACTCGGTGGAGATCTGGCCCAGGGTGCGCAGTGCGGCCGTCGACAGCGCGCCGCCGTCGCAGCGCACCCGCATCATGAAGTACCGAGCCTCGAGCTTGTCCATGTTCTCGTCGCCGGTCCAGCTGCCGTCGTAGCCCTGCTCACGCTGGGTGTAGAGGCCCCACCAGCGCATGCGGCCGCGCAAGTCGTCTTTCTCGATGCTGTCGAAGCCCTCTTTGGCGTACACGTTTACAATGCGTTCCCGCACCTCGAGCGGGGGACCGGCCTGCTTGAATTCCTCGTTGGGGTTGAGCGGCTCGCGGTCTCCCAGCGCCCACTGTCCCTCACTTCGAGTCTTGGCGGGGCGGGCTGTGGTCATTCGACGGTCTCCTTCGCAAACTGTGCTGGCTTGGACGCGCAACTCACCGGCATTTACCTCCGGCAGGCGCAGAACCGGCGCCAGCTGGACGTATAGGTGGGCGGGTCTACGAAATTAAGCCGGACAGCTACAGCTGCAGACTCGTTTGAGATCGATGTGCCGCCGCGCCACTAGCGCTATGCGCTGTTTGGGCTGGGCGAGGATCACCCGGCCATTGTGCCATGGATGGTGACGTGTCGTGCCACCAGGTCAAATTTGTTCTCACGGTGATCGAAACTACCAGCAAATCCTGGGTAATCGGATAGACAAAACCAAGAAGCCGCTGAGAGGGCCACCTCGGCGGCGAGGACCTCCCCGTCGAGCGGCCGGCGCGACCAGCTTGCCGTGCAATCATTTGGCATGGCCCTTCGCGCGGCACCGGTTGAGCTACCCGGGATACAGCGGAGTCCCGGACACCCGTTTGGGGTGTACGTGCATGTCCCGTTCTGCATAACTCGTTGCGGGTACTGCGATTTCAACACCTACACGCCCGCCGAGCTGGGTGGCGTCAACCCGGACGCCTGGCTGCTGGCGCTGCGCTCCGAGTTGGCCTTGGCCGCCGCCCGGCTGGACGCACCCACGGTGAACACCGTGTTCGTCGGCGGTGGCACGCCCTCGCTGCTGGGCGGTGAGCGCCTGGCCACGCTGCTGGACATGGTGCGCGAGCACTTCGCGCTGGCGCCGGACGCCGAGGTCACCACCGAAGCCAACCCCGAGTCGACCTGGCCGGAGTTCTTCGACGCCATCCGGGCGGCCGGATACACCCGGGTGTCGCTCGGCATGCAGTCGACGGCCCCGCGAGTGCTGGCCACCCTCGACCGCGTGCACTCGCCCGGCCGCGCGGCCGCTGCCGCCCGCGAGGCCATGGCCGCGGGTTTCGAACACGTCAACCTGGACCTGATCTATGGAACCCCGGGCGAATCCGATGACGATCTGACGCGTTCGGTCGATGCGGCCGTCGAGGCCGGGGTCGATCACGTGTCCGCGTACGCCCTGCTCGTCGAGCCGGGCACCGCGCTGGCCCGGCGGGTCCGCAGCGGTGAGCTGGCCGCGCCGGACGACGATGTGCTGGCGCACCGCTACGAGTTGGTCGATGCGAGGCTGTCCGCGGCCGGAATGACCTGGTACGAGGTGTCGAACTGGTCGCAGCCGGGCGGTGAGTGCCGGCACAACCTCGGCTACTGGGATGGTGGTCAGTGGTGGGGCGCAGGACCGGGTGCGCACGGATTTGTGGGCGCAACGCGGTGGTGGAATGCCAAGCATCCCAGCGCTTACGCGGAGATGCTGGCCGGCTCCACGTTGCCGGTAGCGGGTTTCGAACAGCTCGACGCCGAGGCGTTGCACACCGAGGATGTGCTGTTGAAGACCCGCCTGCGCCAAGGGCTTCCGCTGGCGGGACTGGGCGCTGCCGAACGCGAACGCGCCAAAGTCGTTGTTGCCGATGGCTTGTTGGTGACCGACGGGGACAGACTGGTCCTCACGCCGCGCGGCCGGCTGCTGGCCGACGCGGTCGTGCGGACGCTTTTAGGGTGACGGCGTCAGACGCCGAACCACCTTTCGATGACGCGGGCAATCTCGATGTAGAGCGGGATTCCGATGGTGACGTTGTAGGAGAACGTCAGACCCAGTGATGCGGCCAGCGGCAGTGTCGGGCTCGCTTCCGGGATTGCCAATCGCTGGACCGCCGGAACCGCGATGTAGGACGCCGCACCGCACAAGACAGCGAACAGCACGTAGGTGCCCGTCTTGAAGTCGGTATGGGTCAGGCTCGCATAGGCGCAGGCGACGAAGATCCCCAGTGTCGCAAAGAGATTCGGGGCCAGCACCGCGAAGAAGATGAAACCCGGCCCCGCCGTTCTGAGGTCTTTCAACTTGCGTGAGGCCGTCATGCCCATCTCGAGCAGGAACAGACAGAGCACGCCCTGGAATGCCAAGACAAAGAACTTGTCGTCGTCTTGCACGACCTTTTGGCCCTGCAGGCCACTGACGAGGCCGATCACGATGCCGCCGATCAGCAGCACCAACCCGGGGTTGAGGAAGACCTCCTGGAAGAGCTCACGGGAGAAGAGGGACGGCTTCTTGGTGCGCTGGGCGCCCGGGCTCACGTCGAGTTCCGCCGTGCGCTCGCCTTTTTCCAGGGAAAGCTCGAGTTCGTCCTCGATCGCCAGTGCACGCTCGGTCTCCAGGCTCTGGCCGTGCGGAGGCCGTGCCGCGGTACCGGGACCGACCCCGACCTTCACCGGCGTGTAGTCCGGCTCGTCGGCCATGTTGCCCGCCGCGTCCATTCCTCGGTGCCGCAACCGGGCCACCAGGTACAGCGCCACCAGGCAGCCGGGAATCTCCATGACGGCCAGCATCACCGGCATGTACGCGTTGAAGGCGATGTTGGTGGCGGCCAGAACCGCCACGCAGGTGGCAAACGTCCCGGCCGAATCCGACCCGTAATAACCGGCGACGGTTGCCCGGTCGACTCGCCGCAATCTGGTCAGCCAATTGAGCAGGAAGTAGGCGCCAATGCCGATCGCGAAGTTGAGCATGAAGCCCAACACCATGAATCCCACGATCGCCCCAACGCTGGAGGCATTGACCTGCGCGAGTTCCTCACCACCGTGCCAGCCGATAGCCAGCAGCAGATACATGGTGAGGCCCTGATAGATCACATAGGGGAACTCAAAGCGCACCTTCAAGATGGGAATCAGGAATCCGAAGTAGAAGAAAAGCAGAAGTGGTTTGAACAGGTTATGCGTGAAGTTTTGCCAGAACTCTTGCAGCATTGGTGCCTCTCTTATCCGTCCGGTGGCCCGGGGGAAGCACCGTCCGCAAGCGGGGGCAACCACGAACATCCCGACGACCGTGCAAAATTTAGCTCCGCTGCTGTCAAACCGCCACTCGGGCGGGACGCGAAAAGCCCATGTCGCTCCACGCCGTGCCGTAATGGTTGGGCAGGACAAAACCCGTGGTCACAGCGGTGCTGGTGGGACCGGGTAAGCGGGGATTGGCGTGAATTCGTTGGGAATGTGCTGTGCGTTTACTGTGGGGATTAGCGTGTCGCCGTGCCACCGGAAATTAGCGAGGGCCGGACCCCGGCGCCTCGTTTGCGATGCGTCACCGACAGCCACGCCGAAGGCGAGTAATGCGTGGTTATTTCTTCGAACCCATCGACCCGGGAAACGGTAAGGACGCCGGTTTCCTGGTTAATTTCGAGTTCGTCGCCGTCGGATGCCTGGACTTCTTCACCGTTCGCGAGCCTGATCACGAACATAACGTTCCTCTCGATCGATAGGGGATAGATAGCGATCGGGCGTTAGCTGGGCGGTCCGTTAACCCGGTCGGATTAAAGTTTCGTTACGCCTTTCTGTCACACGTCCTATGAGGCGTCTGGCGTAAGCCCCACAGCCCCCAAAATGCGCGGGAGTGCCCTTGGCGAACGTGAGAGAAGTCCACCGAGCCCCCGCTCCGTGCCGCCGAGCTTGGCGAGTCGTTGCGCAAGCCAGCTTTGCCAGGAGAACTCAGGTTATGGTAGCCCGTCGCGCTGGGATCAGTCGGTAAACGATCGGGAAACGTTTCCTCGCTTCGAGGCCACCGGAGATGCCGTTGAACTCCACCGCATCAGCACCAATTTTGCGGTAGCTGCCTGCGGAAACGGTGGCAAGCCAAAGCGGCGTCACCCGTTGCCCAAACCGGCTGAAATGGGCGCCTCGGCGGCGGCCGGCGTTTTACTCCACGCGAGGCTTACCGGAGTGCGGAGGTCAGGAGAGCAAGCACACAGAACCGGTGGTTGGGGCGTTTCATAGGTTAGGCTACATTTACTAGCTGTGACCGAGGCCAGCGTCGAGACAAGTTCAATCGGCATGACGTCGCCGCCGATTCCCCTTCCCGCGCATATCGACCCGGCCGACCTGACGGCTGAACTGGCCGCGGTCCTGCCCGAGCGACTCGGTGAGGAGTATTTGCTCTACGAGCAGGCGGGTCAATGGGTGCTTGCCAGCGGTGTGCACGCGATGATCGAGCTGGACAGCGACGAGTTGCGGGTCATCCGCGACGGTGTGATTCAGCGGCAACAGTGGTCCGGGCGACCGGGAGCCGTCCTGGGCGAGGCCATTGACTGTCTGTTGCTGGAGACCGATCAGCTATTCGGCTGGATCGCATTCGAATTCGGCGTCTACCGCTACGGGCTGCAGCAACGGTTGACGCCGGGTACCCCGCTGGCACGACTGTTTTGGCCCTCTTCCCGCATCGTGGTGACGCCGGACTCCGTATTGCTTTGCGGTGCGGCGAATGCCCATCGCGAAGCTGTACTCCGAGTACTGAGCGAGGGTGTGCCCCACCCGGGCGAAGCCCGCGAGATCGATATCACCGCCGACGGGTCGAAGTACCGCGAGCGGGTGACTGCGGCCGTGAACGAGATCGCCGCCGGCAAGTACACCAAGGTGATTCTTTCCCGTTCTGTGGAAGTGCCTTTTCTGCTTGATTTCCCGGCCAGCTATCGGCTGGGTCGTCGGCACAACACGCCGGTGAGGTCATTTTTGCTGCAGCTGGGCGGAATTCGTGCCCTGGGCTACAGCCCCGAACTCGTCACCGCCGTCCACCGGGACGGCGAAGTAATCACCGAGCCGTTGGCCGGCACCCGCGCACTTGGTCGTGGTCCGGCCAACGACCGTCGAGCCCGCGAAGAGCTGGAAACGAATTCGAAAGAGATCGTCGAGCATGCTATTTCGGTGCGCAGCTCGCTGCAGGAGATGAATGAGATCGCCGAACCCGGAACGGCGGTGGTGACCGATTTCATGACCGTGCGGGAGCGGGGCAGTGTGCAGCACCTGGGCTCCACGATCAGCGGACGTTTGGATGCGTCCAGTGACCGAATGGACGCGCTGGAAGCGCTCTTCCCGGCCGTCACCGCGTCCGGAATCCCGAAAGGCGCCGGTGTCGAGGCAATCTTGCGTCTCGACGAAAGACCGCGCGGGCTGTATTCGGGTGCGGTGGTGACGGTCTCGGCTGACGGCGCGCTGGATGCCGCGCTGACCCTGCGGGCAGCCTACGAATCCGACGGAAAGACGTGGCTGCGGGCCGGCGCCGGAATCATCGAAGAGTCACAAGCCGAGCGCGAATTCGAGGAAACCTGCGAGAAGCTGTCCACGCTGGCGCCATATCTGATTGCGCGTCAGTAGCTTCTCAATTGGCTTTTTGCCGGCGGGCCGACAACTCGTCGGGGACCGCTTCGGGTGACCGTTCCAGGTAGTCGGTGAGGATGCGGCCGGCCAACGATTCGATATTCGATTCGATCGACGCCGCAAGCGTTGCCGCGACGGTAGCCACCGCCTGAGTGCGGAACCGGACCAGCATGGTGATCAGCTCGGCGATCTCGGCGTCCGCGGGCAGCGCCTGGCCCGGCTTGATCTTGTCGATGACGTGTTCGGCGCCGGCACGCACCAGCAAGTCGCTGATCTTGTCGATCTCCGGCACGATCTGCTCGTGCAGGTCGACGAGCCTCGCCAATTCGAGGCCGTAGCCCCGGATCTCGTTGAATGCCTCGATCAGCTTGGGACGGGTCAGCGTGGCCCGCTCGCCATCGACCCGGATCACCTGCAGCGCGACCAGCCGCTCGAACGCGGGTGCATCGTCGACGAGCCGCTGGGCGTCGGCCAGCGGCATGGTTTCCGGCTTCTCGGTGGTCCAGGTACCCACGATGGCCGTCTCCAGGCCCAGAACGTCGCCGAGATTCTTGCCTTCCTCCCACGCGCTGAGCATCTCCCGCACGTGTGCGATGTTGTAGCCGCGGTCGAGCATCGAGGTGATCAGTCGCAGCCTGGTCAGATGTGTGTCGTTGAACAAGGCGATGCGGCCGACCCGCAGTGGCGGCGGCAACAGCCCGCGATCGCGGTACACCCGGATGTTGCGGGTGGTGGTGCCGGCCAGCCGGGCCAGGTCGTCGATCCGGTACTCCCCGGACGCTGCGATGCCGTGCGGGTGGCGTGCGGCCGCGTCGAAAAGCTGAGAGACCGCGGTCTCGATGAAGTCCCGTGATTGGCGGCGAACGCGTTTGGGGGCCCGTCGCACGTTGTACAGGACGCTGGCGATCGTGCCGGGTTCCGGTCGAGGCGGTCGGTTCTGTGCCATCTCGGGTACGTCGCCTTAGGCCGAGGAGGTGACGCGTGCTCTGGCCTGGCGCGCGACCGCCTGGTAGTCCGCGTAGCGGAAGTCGTTCATCTGGCGAAGATACTGCGTCGCGAAACCCGGGTACATCGACCCGTTGAAGCCATCCTTGGTGAGATACCAACTGCGGCACCCCGACATCCAGGTCGTCTTGGTGAGTCGGCGCTGGATGTGCTCGTTGTGGCGCAGTTGGACGTCTTCGCGCACATCGAGATAGCGCAGGTCGTCCTCGAGGATGGTGCGGATGCCGCGTACCGCGTAGTCGAGCTGGCCTTCGATGTAGACCAGCAGCGAGTTGTGACCCGGCCCCGAGTTGGGACCGGTCATGAAGAACAGATTCGGATACCCGTGCGCGTTGATGCTCTTGTAAGCCTGTGCGCCGTCGGCCCATTCGTCGGCCAGTGACCGACCGCCGAGACCGGTCACGTCGAAGGGCGGGCCGGTGAGGTGGACGTCGTAGCCGGTGGCGAACACGATGCAGTCGAGGTGGTGTTCGATGCCGTCGCTGGTGCGGATGCCGACGGGGCTCACCGTCGCGATGGGCCAGCTGACCAGTTTGCAGTTGTCGCGCTGCAGCGCGGGGTAGTAGTCGCTGGAGACCAGCATCCGTTTGCAGCCGGGCGCGAAATCCGGGGTCAGCTGCCGGCGCAACCACGGGTCTTTGACTTGGGCACGCAGATGGGCCTGGCCTAATCGGGCTACCAGCGAGGTGAGCGGGGTATCCCACACCAGAGCCGTGGCACTGGCCTCATGGCCCCAGAACAGCGCCTGGCGGGCAAGTTGTTGGACGGCAGGAACTTTGGCGAACAGGGCTTGCACCGCCGGCGGGGTCGCCATGTCCAGCCGCGGCAGCACCCAGCCGGGGGTGCGCTGGAACACCTTGACGGACCCGGCCTGCTTGACCAGTTCGGGAACGATCTGGATGGCGCTGGCGCCGGTTCCGATGACGGCGACCCGCTTACCCGCGAAGTCGTAGTCGTGATCCCAGCGGGCGCTGTGGATCTTGTGTCCCCGGTAGCTGTCCAGGCCGCGGATGTTCGGGAAGCTGACGTCCGACAGCGGGCCGGACGCCAACACGACGGTGCGGGCCCGAAAACGCTTGCGATTCTTCGTCTTGGCTGTCCACACACCGGCGTCCTCGTCGAAGCTCAAGTCGCTGACCTCGTGCTTGAACCGGATGTGACGGCGGATGTCGAATCTGGTCGCCATGTCTTCGAGGTGACGGCAGATTTCCGGGGCCGGTGAGTACGTCCGCGACCACGCCGGGTTCTTCACAAAGGAGTACGAGTAGAGCAGCGACGGGACGTCACAGCTCGCCCCCGGATAGGTGGTGTCGCGCCAGGTTCCGCCCACCCGGTCGGCACGTTCCAGGATCACGATGTCGGTAATCCCCGCCTCGGCCAACCGAATTGCGGTACCGAGTCCGGTGAAGCCGGCTCCGATGATCAGTGTTGCGTAGGTATGGTCGCCACTCATGATCACGCCGCCGGCTCGTGGGTGAGTTCCCTGGACCAGCTCGGCATCGGCCTCAGCAGCGGCTTGGGATAGAAATCCGACAGCCACACCATGGAATTTGCCAGCAACTGATAGGGGTGTCGCGGGTTGACCACCCACATGCCGTGCCTCTTGAGCAACTTGTAGGTGGGCACCCGCCGGGTACGTTCGCCCCGATCGCCGAGTTGCTGGAAACGGTTGACCGCGTTGAACAGTCGGTCGGGCTCCATTCCCATCCCGGCCATCTCGTTGCGGATGCGGTTGAGTAGCGGCACGTACATCACCATCCCGAGGATCAGGCCCGGTGATGCGAAGCGGCCGACGAATTCGATGGCCAGGCGGCGGGCCTTTGCGTTGCCGATCATCTCCAGCACCTCGAAATCGACCGCGATATGCCGTGATTCGTCATTGTTGATCTTCTCGAACACCTGGTGGCAGACCGGGTCCTGCACGGATTCCAGCAGGAACTTCAGCAGCGCACCGTCCAGCGCCACCTCGAGCATCGGGATCACGGTGCCCAGCACCGACAGCGGCATGTCGTCGGCAAACGTGTCCAGCCACTCGATGGCCAACCGGATGTTGACGTTGGGCTTCGGGATCTCGCCGTCCTCGAGCATGCCCCAGCGCTTCATCAGCGCCAGTTCGGCGTTGGCGTGACGCTGCTCCTCGGCGTGGAAATACCGGTAGATTTCCGCGATTGTCGCGTCGGGCGCCTTTTTCGCAAGTGCGGCGAAGCCCCGGGCGCCGATGTTCTCGATCCAGCACAGGTCGGCCATGAATGCCTTGAGCTTGGGCCGGAACTCGGGCTTGATGGTGTCGGCCCCCGGTGCGTCCCAATCGATATCGGCCAGTGCCCACTGGCGATCCTTGATCTTGGCGAGCATGACTTCCATGTCGATGGCCACGAGCAGCCCCCTTTCACTCGGTGTTATCAGTGCATGTTGGCCCGGGATACCAGACCGGCTACCCGGGTATAGGACTGTGGGGCAAGCCGTTTGATATTCCAGCCGAACTTGGCGTCAAGTTGCGGCATGCAGTACAGCTCACCGCGATCGTGAGCATCCAGGCATGTTCGCGCCACTTTGTCGGGCGAGAGTCCGGTCCAGCGCATCAACTTGTCGGCCAGTTCGCCGGATTCCTCGGTGATGCGGCCGGATTCGAGGATATTGGTCTTGACGAACGTCGGGCACAGCACGGTGACCCGGACCGCGGTGCCGGACAATTCGGCCGCCAGCGTTTCGGAAAGCGACAGCACACCGGCCTTGCTGACGTTATAGGCCGCCATGCCCGGCGCCGCGGCGAACGCCGCCGCCGAGGCGACATTGATGATGCCGCGTGGGGCATGCCCAGGTCCGGCCTCGCGCAGGATCGGGGTGAACACATGGCAGCCGTGTATCGGGCCCCACAAGTTGACACCCAGGGTCCATGCCCAATCATCCAGCGGCACATCGCCGATTGCCGCGCCGCCGGCACCGACGCCGGCGTTGTTGACGACCAGCGTCGGCGCGGCCCCGAAGAAGGACTGTGCCTTTTCGGCCAGCACGCTCACGTCGTCGAATCGCGAGACGTCGCAGCGGATCGCCATCGCCTTCGCGCCCCGCTCGACGATCGCATCGGCGGTCTTTTGCGCGGCGGCCTCGTCGATGTCGCTGCACACCACCGTGCCTCCGCGATTGCCGAGTTCGGCAGCGAACGCGGCGCCGATGCCGCTGCCGGCCCCGGTTACCACCGCCAGCGCGCCGTGGCTGGTGGGTTTCGAGTTACCGAGCAGCTTGTCCAGCGGACCGAACATTGTCAGCCCACCTCGTCGGCCAGGGCGCGCGCATCCTGCAATGCGTGGGCGATGAACCGGGCGACGTATGCCATGGCCTTGGCGGCTTCGGGTGTCATGCGCGGCAGTGCCTGGAATACATGGACTTGGTGCGGCCACACTTGCAGCTCGCACCTGCCGCCGGCCGCCTTGATGTCGGCGGCAAGCTGTCGCGCATCGTCCTGCAGCATCTCGGCCCCGCCGGCCTGGATCAGGGTTGGGGGCAGCATCGAACCGCCGGCGACGTCCAGCGTCAAGCGAGGGTGGGTGAGATCGATACCCGGGTGGTACAGGCTGACCAGGCGGGCGGCGTCGGCCACTCGGATGGCGGGATCGCGGCGGATCTGCTCGCGGGCCAGTGACAGCGCGAAGGTCATGTCGATCAGCGGCGAGAACAGCACCAGAGCGGCGGGGGAGCTCGCGGCGACCTCGGGCTGCAACAGCATGTCGACCGTCAGGTGACCGCCTGCCGAATCACCCGCAATCACAATCTGTTTCGCGGGTACACCGCACGTGTGAACCAACCAGTCCCAGCCCGCCCGGACGTCGTCGGCGGCGGTGGGGAAGCGATAGCGCGGCGCCAGCCGGTAATCGACGCTGAACACCGGCAGGCCGGTCAGCGACGACAGCCAGGAGGTCAACCGCCGGTGGGTTTTTGGCGAGCACACCGCATAGCCGCTGCCGTGCACGTAGTAGATCGCTTTGGTGACGGTCGACGAGCGGGCTTGCCCGCGAGAAGAGCCGGCGCCCATCGGCCGAGTGACGGTCGACGAGCGGGCTTGCCCGCGAGAAGAGCCGGCGCCCATCGGCCGAGCGTCGGTTGACGAACGGGCAGCCTCGCTGGTGGGGGTGCGGGGTCCATACACCCATTCGCCCTTGACCCGGCGTCCGTCGGGCAGCACGGTGTCGACCTGCTGAACGCGGGTGCCCGCCAGCGGGGGGCCGAATGTGGCCATCACCCGCGCGATCATCCGGCGCGACAGCCAAATTCCCCAGGCCCGCTCGGGCGGCACCAGCCCGCTGAACGGCCGCAAGGTGTACGTGCTTACCGCCGCCGCGCCGCGGGACCGCAATGACCCGCGGGCCGGAACGATGTCCGCCATGCAACGGAGTCAACCGCAAATGGTGACATTCGTCAATGGCAGCTTTGGCAAGACTGAGGCGGAGGGGGCACGTCGGCAGTGGGAGCGATTGGCGCGCAGCACCTGCACGCGTTCATCGGGGCAGTGCGGACGCAGGTGGTTACTCGACGATTGAGGCCAAGGCCGTGGTCAGCTCTTCTTGCTCGACAGCATCGGTGAAGTGCGTCAGGTAGGTACCGTCGGGTCTAAGGACGTAGGTGGACGCCGAATGTGGCATCCGGTATCCGTCGGTCTCCCCATGGTCGGAAACCTCGGCGGAAAACACTCGAAACGATCTCTTCGCCCACTCAATTTGCTGCGCCGAGCCGGTGAGGCCGGTGAAGCGCGGATACGCTGATGCCAGAAACGCTTTCATCACTGCGGGGGTGTCGCGTTGCGGATCCACCGTCACGTAGAGCGGCTGTATGAGCTCGGCACGCGGACCGAGACGATCAAGCACCGTCGACAGCCGGGACAGAGCACGGGGGCATACCGCTTTGCAGTGCGTGAAACCGAAAAAGATGACGACGTACTTACCCCGGTAGGTCCGTCCGTCGACTTCGCGCCCGTTGTGGTCGATTAAATCGAATGTTCCGCGGACGTGCCGAGAGACAGTCTGATAAGAGGGTTTAGTCATTTCGGCTACCGGAGGTTGTTGGTTAACGGCGCTGGAGCTTGAACACCGGGATGGTGCGCGTCGTCTTCGACTGGTACACAGCGAAATTCGGTGCGTACGTCACCACGGCGTCGAACAGCTCGGCGCGCTCCTCGCGGAGGGCTTCCTGGGCTGTGGCCTCGAATGTCTCGGTGCCCACCTCCAGGCGCACATGCGGATTGGCGCGCAGGTTGTGCACCCATGCCGGATCCTTCGGTGCGCCCCCGCGAGAACCTATGACCACCATGGACCCGTCGATGTCGAAGTAGGAGAGAGCTGTCAGGCGCGATAGACCCGACTTGGCGCCAGTCGACGTCAGCAACAACATGGTGAAGTTTTCGAAGATGCCACCGACTTTGCCGCCGTTATCCCGAAACTCCTGAATGACCTGCTCGTTGAAGGTATTCAGCGCCACCGTGTCGGTGCGGAATAGTTCTTCGTCAAATTCCTGCACCCTGGCGAGAATAGAGCGCTTCGCACCGCAGGGGGAACCAGCCACCGCTGAGAAAACAATTGTTGTCAGATACAGCCGACAAGGTCGCCGAATGCCGCGCTGCCGAGCATCCCGCTTTAGTGCTGCGGCAGCGGACGGCTGCGCACCAGAGTGGGCCACCAGAACCACGGACCGAGGATTCGCAGGATCGCCGGCACGACGAACGAGCGCACGATCAGTGTGTCCAGCAGCAAGCCGATGCACACGGTCGAGCCCACTTGCCCGATCGTTCTGAGATCGCTTGTCAGCATTGCCAGCATCGTGAACGCGAACACCAGACCCGCGGATGTCACCACACCACCGGTGCTTCCCAACGCGCGGATCAGGCCGGTGTGAATTCCGCCGTGTAGTTCCTCTTTGACCCTGTTGATCAAGAGCAGGTTGTAGTCCGACCCGACCGCCACCAGGATGATGAACGTCAGCGGTAGGACGAGCCAGTGCAGGTGCAGGCCGATCAGGTGCTGCCAGACGAGGATGGACAACCCGAACGCCCCGGCGTAGGAGAAGGCCACGGTGCCGGGAATGACCAAGGCCGCCACCAGACTTCGCGTGATGAACATCATGATCAAGAAGATCAGTACGAAGGCGGCGATCGCCGCGATCAGCAGATCCGACATCGCGTATTCCTTGATGTCCTTGTCGTTGGCCCCCGAACCGCCGATGTATATCCGGGCGCCGGCCAGGGACGTCTCCTTGAGGATCGTTTTTATCGCGTCGGGGAACTGTTCGACGTGCTCCACGCCTTCGGGGCCCATGGCATCACCCTCGTGGGTGACGATGAACCGGGCAGCCTTGCCGTCGGGTGACATCATCAATTTGATGCCGGTCTTGACGTCTTCGTTGTCGAAGCCCTCGTGCGGGATGTAGAAGTAGTCGTCGCTGCGGGACTTGTCGAAGTCGTTGCCGACGTTGATCGAATCGTCGAAGGTCTGCTCGGTTTGGATGGACTGCAGATCCGCCGAACCGTAACTGTTCACCAACTTCGACTGCAGTGCCTCGGTGTCGTCGGCGGTGGCTTTCAGTTGGGCGATGATCTGCGGGAAGGCCTTGTCGACCTCCTCGAGGGACATTTTGGTTTTGGTGATGTCTTCGGCCAAATGGTCGATGTGGTCGATCGTGTCGAACACCGATCTAAATGCCCAGCAGATGGGGATGTCGAAACAGTGCTTCTCCCAATAGAAATAGCTCTTGATCGGACGGAAGAAGTCGTCCAGATTTGAGACTTCCTCGTTCATCTCCTGGGTGATCTTTTCAAGATCCTGAACGGTGAGAACCGTCTGGTGCAGCTCATCCGACACTCTCTGGAAGAAGCCGATCTCTTTCCGCAAGACCGTGACAGAGTGCGCCTGAATCTCGGCCTGCGCATCGGTGTTGGCGTTCTGCTCCCTATTGAACGGGAGTTGTTGACCGTTGCCGCTGCCTTGCGTGGTGAACAGGTACGGAATGCTGGCGTGCTCGAGCGCCCGGCCCAAGGGCCTGGTCATGCCCTGCACCATTGCCACACCGTGCAGCCGAATCAGAGCTCTGGCCACTCGGTCCAGCGAGATGAAGTCGGCCGAATTGCGCATGTCGTGATCGGTCTCGACCATCAGCATCTCGGAGAACAGCTTGCTTTTGGGGAAGTGCCGATCGGCCGCTTGGAAACCCAGGTTGGCGGGCGCATTGGCCGGCTGGTACTGCCGATCGTCGTAGTTCTGCCGATAGGTCGGCACGAAGATCGCCCCGAGCATCACGACGGCGGAGCTGGCCACCAGGATCGGCACCGGCCAGCGCACCACGCTCGCCCCGATCCGTCGGTACAGATGTCCTTTGGTGTTGGTTCTCGGGTCGAACATCCCGAAAAGGCTGCCGACGGTCAAGGCCGCGGGGCCCAGCGTCATCGCTGCCGCGATGGTGAAGAGCATGCTGATCGCGACTGCGGGCCCCATGGTGTGGAAGTAGTTGAGGCGCGCGAACGTCAAGCAGTAACACGCACCGGCGATCGTCAGACCCGAGCCGATGATGATGGGCGTGACACCCTTGTACGCGATGTAGAAGCTGTCTTCCCGGCTTTCCCCGGCTTGTCGCGCCTCGTGATAGCGGCCCATCAGGAAAATGCCGTAATCCGTTCCCGCGCCCAGGGTCAGCGCGATGACGATGTTCACCGCGAACGACGAGAGTTCGATATATCCGTAATGCCCGAGGGTCGAGATAACGCCCTTCGCGACGAGCATCTCGATCAGGACGCCGAGCAAGGGCACCAACAGGGTGGACGGGGTGCGGTACACCAGCAGCAGCATCACGAGGATGAGGATGATCGTGACGATCGTGACGTTGTTCAGGCTCGCATTCGCGATAGCCAAAGTGTCGGAGGCCAGCGGGGCCGCGCCGCTGACGTAGACCTTGAGGCCGGGCGGCGGAGTGTCCTTCTTGATGATGTCGCGGACGGCGTCCACCGACTGGTTGGCTTGAATCTGGCCGATGTCGCCGGCGAGACGCAACAGCACATAGGTGGACTTGCCGTCGACGCTTTGCGCTCCGGCCGCGGTGAACGGCTTGCCCCACAAATCCATCACGTACTGCACGTGCTTGGTGTCGCGCTCGAGGCGGCGCATCAGATCGTCGTAGTACCGGTGGTCCTGGTCCGCCAATGGCCGGTTCGCCTCGAACACCACCATCGTCAAGTTGGTCGAGTTGGATTCGTGGAACTTTTCGCCGATGTGCAGCAGCGCCCGCTGCGAGGGCGCGTAGTGCGGGACCATCGGTCCGGCGAGTTCTTCGGCGACCCTTTCTACTTGGGGCATAAAGGTATTCGTCGTGACTGCGAGAAGGCCCCAGAAGAAGATGATCGGTATCGCGAAGGTGCGGACCATCCTGGGGATGAAGGGGCGCTTGACCCGCGGCTCATCGCGATGCTGCTCGCTCATGCCGATTTCACTCTGCACTCGACGTCGGCGTCCTCATGGTCACTCGACTGTTCATCGCGGACGACGCCATCCACCAGCATCCGGCAGCCCACCTGACCGCCATGAACGTGCACCGAGACGCTGCCGGAGGCCACCGTTAGCGTGGTGGTCTCGGTGTGGGTCCACGGCAGGGTCGTCACATCAACCTGATGTGGGTGGCCGTCGATGTCGATGTAGACGAGCTTCCCGCCTTGCCCGGCGGAGCCGAACACCTCATAGGTAATCCGCTTGATGTTGAACTCCTCCGGTGCCTGCGGACCGTTGACGGTGATGACCGGCTCCGGTTCGGAGAACTGGTGCACCTTGTACATGCACAGCAAGCCCAGCCCGACCGCAACGACGGCGACCAGCGGCATCCAGAACCGCGCCAGGGCGGTCCTCCCGGCTGAACGCGGGCTCACTCGATCACCTTTTCGCGCTCCGGCCCCTGATCTCGTGTTCTCATCTCAGCCCGCCCTCGCGCCGGTTCAGATAGTAGACGGTCGTGTGCCCAATGAGATGGACTGATCGTCAAGACTAGCGGCTCTACGCGAAAAAACGAACACGATGACTACGGAGGTTGCCATCCGCCGGTTCTCTCGGCAATAGGACCGGGGCCCGTCGTGAACTCGCCGGGAATCGAAGACAGCGGCAGCACGGCCAATCGCTATGCCCGCGGGCTTTGCTGCACGTAGTGCAGCCAGCGGAAAATGGAACGTCAGAGAGGGTGTGGACGAGGCCACCTGGCGTTGCGTTACGCCATTTTCCGCAAACGCCCCTTCAGCCGTGCGCTGCTCAGCATCCGCAGGCCCAAGTTCGTGGACGTGAGCATTGGAATCACTCCCAGGAATGTCCGCTCGGAGGGCGTCGCCCCATGCAAGTGGTAAAGACTGCCGAACACAAAAAAGCAACCCAACATGAATAACCCGGCGGGGATGCACAATGCCTGGAACGAGCTGCGATCGGCAACGATTTGCCTCGCGAAGCTCACCTCGTCGGGCGACATGGGCTCGCGTTTGCGGACTTTAGAAAGAACGGTTTTGGCGCTGCCGATTTCTTCGCCGATCGGAGCAGGGACTCGGCGCTCCAGCCGTGCGACGTACACCGTGGCAACGGCCACCAACACCAGCGCCAGCGCCAGGGCGAGTACGGTCAGCAACCCATACAAACCCTGCGTCATACCTCGCTCCTTCGCTGCGCCGTAGCCGTTGTGGACGTGATCGATCACTAGCTTAGGCCCGAGCAGGTGGTGCCGGGAATCGAAGAAAGCTTTCCGCCCCGGCGTTCGATCAGGGGCGGATAACGGTTCGGGCTCGTTTCGGTGATGCCGCGACACGTCGCGCAGCGTCGCGGTTCCCGCGGTTCGACAATGCGAGACATGACGCAATCGCGGGAGTCCGACGATGGCGCGTGAGATCTCGCGGCAGACTTTTCTGCGGGGTGCCGCCGGAGCGTTAGCCGCCGGCGCCGTGTTGGGATCGGGCCGCGTCGGTGCGGGCCGAGCCGCCGCTGCGCCGAATGTCACTGGCTGGGACGGTCTTTCCACCGCCCTGGGCGGAAAGGTGTTACTACCGGACAGCCCCAATTTCGGTGCGGCCAAACAGGTTTTCAACACCAACTACAACGGCTCGACGCCGGCGGCGATCGTGACCCCGACATCGGTGGCAGACGTGCAAAAGGCGATGGCATTCGCGGCCGCCAATAACCTCAAAGTCGCCCCGCGCAGTGGCGGGCACTCCTACATCGGCGCGTCCACGGCGAACGGCGCCATGGTGTTCGACCTGCGTCAGCTGCCCGGGGGCATCAATTTCAACGCCGGCACCGGGCAGGTCACGGTGACACCGGCGACCAGTCTGTATTCGATGCACGAGACGCTGGCCGGGGCCGGCCGGGGCGTCCCGACGGGTACCTGCCCGTCAGTCGGTGCGGCCGGACACGCCCTGGGCGGGGGGATGGGTGCCGATTCCCGGCACGCGGGCCTGCTCTGCGACCAATTGACATCGGCGTCGGTGGTGCTGCCCGGCGGACAGGCGGTCACCGCGTCCGCCAACAGCAACCCCGACCTGTTCTGGGGGCTGCGCGGCGGCGGTGGCGGGAACTTCGGGGTGACCACCTCGCTGACTTTTTCGACCTTCCCCACCCGCGACCTCGACGCCGTGAACCTCGATTTCCCGGCGCAGGCGTTCGCGCAGGTTCTCGTCGGCTGGCAGAACTGGCTGCGTACCGCCGACCGCAACAGCTGGGCGCTGGCCGACAGCACCACCGACGGGATGGGCACGCACTGTCGTATTCTCGCGACCTGCCCGGCCGGATCGGGTCCCGCCGTGGCGCAAGCCATCGTCGCGGCCGTCGGAATGCAACCGAGCGGAACCGACACCCACACGTTCAACCGCATGGACATGGTGCGGTATCTGGCCGTCAACAACCTCAACCCGGCGCCGCTCGGATATGTCGGCGGCTCGGACGTTTTTCCGACCATCAGCCCGGCCGCCGCTCAGGGGATCGCCGCGGCGGTCAACGCTTTTCCGCGTGGCGCGGGCCGCATGTTGGCCATCATGCACGCCCTCGACGGCGCGCTGGCCACCGTGGCACCGAATGCCACCGCCTACCCGTGGCGACGGCAGTCCGCGCTGGTGCAGTGGTACGTGGAAACAAGCGACCCGGCGGCGGCGACCAGCTGGCTCAACGCGGCACACCAAGCGGTGCAACCGTATTCGGTTGGCGGCTATGTGAACTACATCGAGGCAAACCAGCCGGCGTCGCGCTACTTCGGCCCGAATCTCTCCCGGCTCAGCAGCGTGCGACAGAAGTTTGACCCCGGCCGGGTCATGTTCTCCGGGCTGAATTACTAGCCGAGTGTGCGGTGACGGCGCCGAGTGTGCGCTCAGGGCGCCGACAGTTCACACCGAAGCCGTGAGTTCACACTCGGCGGTGCCAACGGAGCGTTGAATTACGCCTGCCCCACCTGATGGACGATCGCTTTTTTGTCGATCTTTCCGATCGGCGTAGTGGGCAGTGTCGGCATCGCGACCAACATGTCGGGCCGGGAGTGCGCGGCGACACCGCGCCGGTCGAGGTATGCATTCAACTCAGCGAGGCCGATCGGTTCCCCGGTGAAAACAAGTGCAGCACAGACCTTTTCACCTAGATAGGGATCCGGCAGCGGCACCGCGGCCGCCGAGAAGATCGCCGGGTGGCTCAGCATCTGCTCTTCGAGGTCTTGGGCGGCGATCGTTTCACCCGCGCGGCAGATGACGTCTTTGACCCGACCGGTGACCACCAGGTTGCCGTCGTCTCGTTGGCGGACGAGGTCGCCACTGCGGTAAAACCCGTTGGGGTCAAAGCTGCGTTGGTTGTCGCGCTCGGCCCGGAAGTAGCCATTGAGCGTGTAGGGGCCGCGCACCAGTAGCTCGCCCTCTTCGCCCGGCGCCACCGGCTCACCCGCGCCGTCGACGATGCGCAATTCGTCGGCCGCGCACAGTGGCCGACCCTGGGTGTGTTCAATCACGTCTACCGGATCGTCGAGGCGGGTGTAGTTCAGCAGTCCCTCGGCCATCCCGAACACCTGCTGCAACCCCGGGGTCAACGTCTCGCGGATCCGGCGGGCGTCGTCGGGCTCCAATCGTGCTCCGCCAACCTGCAAGAGTCGCAAGGTTTTTGGTGTCACCGGCTCCCAGTCGCAGGCTTGTGCCCACAGTTTGGCCAGCGCGGGTACCAGGGCGGTGACCGTGACGCCGTGGCATGCGATGGCGTCGAAGGCGGCCTCGGGGCTGGGATCGGTGCCGAACACCGTGGTGGCGCCCACCGTCATCGCGCCGAGCAGGCCCGGACAGGCCAGCGGGAAGTTGTGGCCCCCCGACAGCACCACCAGATAGACGTCGTCGGAGCGCAGGCCGCACATCTGGGCACTCGCAGTCGCGTTGAACACGTAATCGTCGTGCGTGCGGGGGATGAGCTTGGGCAGGCCGGTGGTGCCGCCGGAAACCAGCAGCAACGCAGGTGATCCCGGGTCGGCCGGCGGTGCGACCGACGGGGCGCCCGGCGCTTGCGAGTCGCACAGCTGCGCCCACGAAAGGAATGACTC
Organism: Mycobacterium sp. Dal123C01; assembly: GCF_052566995.1. Classification (NCBI taxonomy): domain Bacteria; kingdom Bacillati; phylum Actinomycetota; class Actinomycetes; order Mycobacteriales; family Mycobacteriaceae; genus Mycobacterium; species Mycobacterium sp. Dal123C01. Next base: position 3,171,823 of record NZ_CP199580.1, read on the forward strand.
GGGATCACCGTCGACGATGACATGCTGCAGGCCGGGGTGCTCCCGGACCAGCTCGCGCGCCATCGCCCGGTAGTCGAAACCGTGTGCCTGATCGGTGATCAGCAATCCGGTGGCCTCGCTGACCGCGGCGAAGTGGCCCACCTCCGCGGCGCGGTGGCCCGGCAGACACATCACCGGCGTCGCCCCCGCCCGCAACAGCGCGAACAGCGCCACCGCAAACTGGACGCTGTTGGGCAGCTGCAGCAGTATCCGGTCCCCGGGCGCGACGCCCAGACCGTGCAGCCCCGCCGCGGCGCGGTGGGCCAACTCGTCGAGTTCGGCGAACGTCAGGCCTCGGTCGGCAGGGGCGTCGAGCACCGCAGTTTTGTCTGGCCAGCGCCGCGCCGCGGAGGCCAGGATGGAGTCCAGCGGTCGGCCCGCCCAGTAGCCGGCCGCGCGGTAGGCGGCGGCCCGGTCGGCGGGGAACGGCACGAAGCCCTCCACGGGCTGCGCTGTGGTGGGCATCACCTGGGCTCCTTAAAGGGGGCTTGGTAGCAACGGCGCAGGGTTAGAGGATAGGGTAACCACACAAAATTAGGGCAGCCTGTGCTAATTCAGGGAGGATTTCGTGGTGCGTGCCCCCGCGTGCTCGGAGGACATCCGTGCGGAGGTAGCCGAACTACTCGGCGTCGGTGTTGACGCTGTTCAGCCCGGTGACAACCTGATCAGTCAGGGCCTTGATTCGATCCGGATGATGTCGCTGGCCGGTCGTTGGCGCCGCCAGGGCGTCGACGTCGATTTCGCCACGCTTTCTGCCACTCCGACCATCGAGGCCTGGTCGGAGTTAGTAGCCGCAGGCTCCCACGCTGCTGCCACCGACGAGCCGGCCCCCGACACCGACGGCGCCGACGTATCCGGTGAGCCGTTTCCGCTCGCCCCGATGCAGCACGCGATGTGGGTGGGCCGCCACGACAACCAGCAGTTCGGCGGCGTGGCCGGGCACCTGTACGTCGAGTTCGACGGTGGGCCGACCGATCCGGACCGACTGCGCGCGGCGGCCACCCGGCTGTCGCTTCGCCACCCGATGCTGCGCGTGCGGTTCCTGCCCGACGGCACACAGCGCATCGCCCCGGCCGACGAATGCGCTGACTTCCCGGTGGCCGTCGAGGATCTGCGGGAGCTGGACGCGGATCGCGTCACTGCAAGGCTGGACGCGATCCGGGAGATCAAGTCGCATCAGCAGCTCGACGGCGCGGTGTTCGAACTCGCGTTGACGCTGCTGCCCGGTGAGCGCTCGCGGCTGCACGTCGATTTGGACATGCAGGCCGCCGACGCGATGAGCTACCGCACGCTGATGTCCGACCTTGCCGCCTTCTACCTGGGCCGTGAACTGCCCGAGTTGGCCTACAGCTACCGGGAATACCGCCAGGCCATGGTGCGCGACGAGGAGCGCTCGCAGCCGGCTCGCGATGCCGACCGTGATTGGTGGGCGCACCGCATCCCGCAACTGCCCGACCCGCCGATGCCGCCGGCGGTGGGAGGCCGGGACTCGCACCGCGGCACGCGGCGTTGGCACTGGTTCGACGCGACGACCCGCGACGCCCTGTTCTCCCGCGCCCGGACGCGGGGCATCACCCCGGCGATGGCGCTGGCCGGAGCGTTCGCCAACGCCCTGGCCCGCTGGTCGGCCACGTCACGGTTTCTGCTGAACGTTCCGCTGTTCGGGCGCCAGGCCCTGCACCCCGACGTCGATCTGCTGGTGGGCGACTTCACCTCGTCGCTGCTGCTCGACGTCGACCTGACGGGCGCAGCCACCCCGGCGCAACGGGCGCACGTGGTCCAGGACGCCATGCAGGCCGCGGCCGCACATTCCGCGTACTGTGGGCTGTCCGTGCTGCGCGATCTGAGCCGCCATCGCGGCACCCAGGTGCTGGCGCCGGTGGTCTTCACCAGCGCGCTGGGACTCGGAGAACTGTTCGGCGCCGACGTCACCGAGCAATTCGGCACGCCCGGATGGATCATCTCCCAGGGCCCCCAGGTGCTGCTCGACGCCCAGGTCACCGAGTTCGACGGCGGAGTCCTGGTGAACTGGGACGTGCGCGACGGCGTCTTCGCGCCGGGCGTCATCGACGCGATGTTCGCCCACCAGATCGACGAACTGCTCCGACTGGCTTCCGGCGACGAAGCCTGGGAGCTCGCGGGTCCGTCGGCGCTGCCCGCCGAACAACGTGCGGTGCGTGACGCGGTCAACAGCCGCACCGCCGAGCCCAGCGGAGAGGCGTTGCACGACGGGTTCTTCCGGCAAGCCGCGCAACAGCCCGCCGCTCCCGCGGTGTTCTCCAGTTCCGGCGACCTCACGTACGCGCAGCTGCGCGATCAGGTGCTGGCAGTCGTCGCGGCGTTGCGCGCCGCCGGGGTCGAGGCCGGCGAAACGGTTGCGGTGGTGGGCCCGAAGACCGCCGAGCAGGTGCCCGCCGTGTTGGGCATTCTGGCCGCCGGCGCGGCGTATCTGCCGATCGGAGTCGATCAGCCACGCGAGCGCGCGCACCGCATCCTCGAAACGGGCGGCGTGCGGCTGGCCCTGGTCTCCGGCGGACAGCAGCTGTCGTTGCCGGTGCCCGCGCTGACGCTGGCTGACGTACTCACAGACGTGGCGGCCGGCGCCGAGATTCAATCCGCGAGAGTTGATCCCGCCGACCTCGCCTATGTGTTGTTTACGTCGGGCTCGACCGGTGAACCCAAGGGCGTCGAGGTGACCCACGACGCCGTGATGAACACGGTGGAATTCATCGGCCGGCACTTCGAGATCGGCGTAGGAGATCGATGCCTGGCCCTGTCGACGCTGGAAGGCGACATTTCGGTGATGGACCTCTTCGTCACCTTGGGGACAGGCGGGTCGATCGTCGTGGTCGACGAGGCGCAGCGCCGCGATCCCGACGCGTGGGCCCGGCTCATTGAGACTCACCACATCACCGTGCTGCATTTCATGCCGGGTTGGTTGGAGATGCTGATCGAAGTCGGGCGCGGGCGGCTGTCGTCGGTGCGGGTGATTCCCACCGGCGGCGACTGGGTGCGGCCCGAGGTGGCTCGCCGCTTCCAGGCCGAGGCGCCCAACCTGCGGTTCGCCGGGCTGGGCGGTGCGACCGAAACCCCGGTTCACAACACGATTTTCGAGGTACTCGACCCTGCCGCGCTGCCGGCCGACTTGACCGCTTTGCCCTTCGGCACGCCGCTGGCCAACAACGCGTGCCGCGTGGTCAGCGACACCGGCGACGACTGCCCCGACTGGGTCGCCGGTGAGTACTGGGTGTCCGGGCGCGGCATCGCGCGCGGTTATCGCGGTCGTCCCGATCTCACCGCGGAGCGCTTCGTCGAGCACGACGGCCGACGGTGGTACCGCACCGGCGATCTGGCCAGGTATTGGCCCGACGGCACGGTGGAGTTCGTCGGCCGTGCCGATCACCGGATCAAGATCAGTGGGTATCGCGTCGAACTCGGTGAGGTCGAAGCCGCGCTGCGGCGGGTGCCGGGGGTGCGGATAGCGGTGGCAGCGGTGCTTTCCGGTAGCTCCGAGGTGCTGGCCGCGGCGGTATGCACAGAGAGCTCCATCGAGCTGACCGCGGAGCAGATCCGCCATGCTCTCGCCGATCTCGTTCCCGCACACATGATTCCGAGCCACATCACGTTCGTTGAGCGCATCCCCTTCACCGACAATGGCAAGGTCGACCGTGCGGCGATCACCGTCCTGCTTGCCCAGACATCAACCGGACAGCACGGCTCGGCGCTTTATCAGGCGCCACGAACGCAGTTGGAACGTGCACTGTGTCACATCGTCGCGGACGTCCTGGGCCGTGCCGGCGCTGATGTCGGCGTGCACAGCGATTTCTTTTCTCTCGGTGGCGATTCCGTGCTCGCGACGCAGGCCGTGGCCCGTATCAGACAGTGGCTGGATTCAGCGAGCCTGATGGTCGCCGATATCTTCGCGGCGCGAACAATCGCGACACTGGCCGAGCTACTCATCAGCCATGAGTCCAATGCTGACCGGCTCGAGTTGGTGGCCGAGGTGTACCTGGAGGTCGCAAACATGCCCAGTGTCGACGTGATATCTGCACTCGATCCGGCCGCCGGCGAAGAAACCACGTTCACGACGTCGCCGCGGGAGTTCAAACCTTGGGTGAAGCGATTCACCACGAATGCGGCGAACGGATCCGTGGTGGTGTTCCCGCATGCCGGTGGTGCCGCCGCAGCTTACCGCTCGCTGGCTAAGGCGTTGTCGGCCAACGATGTCAACGCATTCGTGGTGCAGTACCCCCAGCGGGCTGACCGGCGGGAACACCCCGCGGCAGCCAGCGTCGCGGCGCTGGCGCTCGAGTTGTTCGAGGCAGGTGATTGGGGTTCGGTGGCGCCACTGAGTCTGTTCGGTCATTGCATGGGGGCGGTAGTCGCCTTCGAGTTCGCCCGCATCGCCGAGCGCAATGGGGTAAAGGTGCGCGTGCTGTGGGCTTCTGCGGGAGAGGCCCCGTCTATGGTCGGCGCGTCCGGCCCATTGCCGACTGCCGATGCCGACGTACTCGCTGACATGGTAGATCTCGGCGGCACCGATCCCGTGCTGTTGGAGGACGAGGAATTTGTCGAGCTTCTCGTGAAGGCGGTGCAGGCCGACTACGCTGCTTTGAACACGTATTCGTGCCGGCCAGATGAGCGCATCAACGCGGACATCCACGCCGTCGGCGGCAACCGAGACCACCGGATCAGCCGAGAACTGTTGGCTATGTGGGAAACTCACACAACTGGCCGATTTATTCAGTCGGACTTCGAGGGCGGGCATTTCTACCTCACCGACTACCTCGACGCGGTGGCACGGATAGTGAGTGCCGATGTCCGATAACGATCCGGTCGTCATCGTAGGGATGGCGGTCGAGGCACCTGGTGAAGTCGAAACCGCCGACGATTTCTGGACGTTGCTGTGCGAACAGCGGGAGGGGCTTAGCCCGTTCCCCACCGATCGTGGCTGGGCGGTTCGCGAGCTGTTTGATGGGTCGCGGCGTGACGGATTCAAGCCTGTTCCCAATCTTGGCGGATTCCTTTCTAGTGCAACAAATTTCGATCCCGAGTTTTTCCATATCTCACCGCGTGAGGCAGTGGCCATGGACCCGCAGCAGCGGGTCGCGTTGCGAGTGGCGTGGCGCAGCGTGGAGAACAGCGGGATCCACCCCGATGATCTGGCCAGCCATGACGTGGGCTGTTATGTCGGGGCGTCTGCCCTCGAATATGGTCCCAGTTTATCCGAATTCTCGCACCACAGTGGACATCTGATGAGCGGGACGTCGTTGGGTGTTATCTCGGGGCGCATTGCCTATACGTTGAATCTCGCGGGGCCGGCGCTGACGATCGACACCTCGTGTTCGTCGGCGCTGGTGGCGTTCCACACTGCAGTCCGGGCGATTGGGGCTGGCGACTGCGATATCGCGCTCGCCGGCGGCGTCTGCGTAATGGGTTCCCCGGGCTATTTCGTCGAGTTCTCCAAGCAGCATGCATTGTCCGATGACGGCCACTGCCGGCCGTTCAGCGCGCACGCCAGCGGGACAGTCTGGGCAGAGGGCGCAGCCATGTTCGTACTGCAGCGTCGATCTAGGGCAATCGCCGATGGGCGTCGTATCCTCGCAGAGGTCCGCGCCAGCTGCCTGAACTCCGATGGACGGAGCAACGGGCTGACGGCGCCGAACCGCGACGCGCAGCTGCGATTGTTCCGGCGCGCCATCGGGCAGGCCAACATCGAACCCGCCGACGTGGGGATGATCGAAGCGCACGGCACCGGAACCCGGCTTGGTGACCGGACTGAACTGTTGTCACTGGCGGCCAGTTATGGCACCGCACCGCCCGGGCGTGGACCCCGTTTGGGATCGGTCAAGTCCAACGTCGGGCATGCGCAGGCCGCTGCGGGCGCGCTGGGTCTCGTTAAGGTCATCCTGTCCGCTGAACATGCCGCGGTACCTCCGACTCTGCACGCCGATGAGCCTAGCCGCGAAATAGAATGGGAGAGCCAAGGTTTGCGGCTGGCGGACAAGCTGACGCCGTGGCCAGCCGTCGAAGGATGGCGCACCGCGGCGATATCCGCCTTCGGAATGAGCGGCACGAATTCCCATCTGATCGTCTCAATGCCCGACACCGCGAGCGTATTCGGGCGCAGAGGCGCGTGATGGTCCTCCAACGACTACCCGATGGGCGAATCCCGGTGCTGCTCAGCGCCCACGCCGATGAACTCGTCTCGGCCGATGCCCGAGCGATCGCCGATTACCTCGACCGCTTTCCGGAGACGACCGTGACCGAGGTGGCTCGCCAGCTGCGCAGGACCCGAAGGGTCCGCAGGTATCGTGCGGTGTTCCGGGCCGCGGATCGGCTCGAGCTCATCGATGGGTTGCGGGCGCTGGCCGACGGACGTGAGCATCCGCTGGTCGCTAGTTCGGCGCTAACTTCGGCCCCGCGACAGGCGTTCGTGTTTCCCGGTCAGGGTGGTCACTGGCCGGGTATGGGAACGGATGCTTACCAGTCGATCCCGAGCTATCGCACTGCGGCCGATAGCTGCGCTGCAGCGTTCGAAGCCGCCGACGTCGAGTCGCCGCTGCGCTACCTGACAGTTGCCGACGACGGGCATGCCTTTTCTGAAAGCGAGATCCAAAGCGCGCAATTCGTTCACGCCGTTGCCCTGGCGAGCGTCTGGCGCTCTTGCGGTGTGGTTCCCGACCTCGCCATTGGTCAGAGTCTCGGTGAGGTTGCTGCGGCCGTCGTCGCCGGCAGCATCACGTTGTCGGACGCTGTCGGTGTGGTCACGGCTCGTGCCGGTGCGGTCGAACGCCTTCCGGGTCGCTACGCGATGGCGACGCTGGGTATCAGCGCCCCGGCTGCCGCTACTCTGGTCGAGGCGACCGACGGCTGGGTGGAGGTGTCTGTCGTCTACTCCGCTTCGACCGTCGCAGTGTCGGGTGATCGCGACGCGGTGCTGGCCATCGTCGAGCAAGTCCGCGCCCGCGGTGAATTCGCCCGCGAGATCACTGCGGGCTTCCCGGGACACACCAGCATGCTCGAGCAGCTTCGTGACGATTTGCGAGAGCAGTTGCCTGCCTCGGACTTCGCGGAGGCACCGGTGCAATTCATCGGCGGCACCACCGGTGACGTGGTGGCGCCGAGCACACCCTTTCGCGACTACTGGTACGCAAACCTGCGTAACACGGTGCGATTGGACCGAGCATTTGAGTCGGCAATCCGTTGTGGTGCGGGGTCTTTCATTGAGTTGTCGCCCCATCCCGCGCTGCTTTTCGCAATTGGTCAGATCTTTGAAGCCGACGCCTTGGAAGACCCGGCGGTACTCGTTGGCTCAGCTCACCGGGATGAACTGTTGGTCGACACGCTGACGGCGAATATCGTTACTGCGGCGGTAGCCGACCCCAGCTACGCCTGGGGAGATCACCTGGACGGTGTCGGCAGCGGCGTCGGCTTGCGCGGATTTCCCAACGCGCCCATGCGCGCAATCCCGATGTGGGCGCACCCCGAGCCGTTGCCTCCGGAGCCCCGAACAGCTTCGGGATTGAACATTGCCCTCGAGCATTGGGAACGGACAGCGTTGACCGCGCCGCCTGCGGGACCGCCCGTGCACTTCGCGGTGGTCGATCTCGGTGGTCTCGGGGCGACTGACGGCGCGCTGACGCAACGGATGCGGGCGGCGATCGAATCCCACCCCGCGGCTGAGCTCGGTGCACGTTCGGATGCCGAGATCGTCGTGGCGATCGCGCCGGTCCTCGACAGCGTCGACGCCGGCCGGGCCGCCGGGACCCTCACCGGACTGATTAGGGCCGGTTTGCTTGATTATGCGAATGCGCTTGGCCCCCGGTGCCAAACCATCTGCCTGCTCACCGTAGGTGCTGAGCGGGTCGGCCATCACGACGCGTTGTCGTCAGTCGGCCACGCAGCGCTGGCCGCGATGCATCGCAGCCTCGGATTCGATTATCCTGCACAGGCTTTCACCCACTTGGATCTGCCGTCGTGGGAGTTGGCACCTGCTGCCGGCCCTGCCGTCGTCGAGGCGTTACTAGCCGGTTCTGGTGAAACCGCGCTGCGTAACACAACAGGCGGGTACAGATTGTTCGAGCGCTCAATCCGCGATGCGCCCGCTGCTGCGCAATGGCCGCTGGACTCCGGCGTGCTCGACGACGTCGTGATCACCGGCGGTTCCGGCACCATCGGTCGGCACTATGCTCAGTATTTCGCCGAGCACGGCGCGCGGCGCATCGTCTTGCTCAGCCGCGGCTGCACGGCTCCCGAAATGCTGAAAACCTTGGCAGCCCAATACGGTACCGAGCTGGTGTCGCCCTCATGCGATATCACCGATCCAGCTCAATTGTCGCTCATTGCGGCAGAATACGGCGCTGCCGGCGCCTCGCTGATCGTGCATACAGCGGGCAGCGCCACGTTCGGTACTGCCGTCGAGCTGACAACGGAGGCCGTCGCTGACACCTTCGCCGCCAAGGTCAACGGCTTTGCTCATCTGGCTGAGCTATGGCCGGTCCGGCCCGACGCTCGAATGCTGTTGTGTTCGTCAGTATCCGGTGTGTGGGGAGGGCGGGGAAGCGCAGTCTACTCGGCAGCTAATCGGCTTCTGGACGGGACGGCTGCTCGGCTACGCGCTGGGGGCAGACATTGTGTTTCAGTGAAATGGGGGTTGTGGCAGAGCCCTACCGATGGCGAATCGGCCCGGGGCTTCGCGGATTCTGCCGAGGTGGCAAACATCGAGCGGTCCGGGCTGCGGCAGATGGCGCCGCGGCCGGCGATCGAAGCCAGCCTGCAGGATTGGCGCGACGACCCGCTGGTGTTCTCTGCCGACGCCGCCCGGTTGGAGATTTTTCTGAACAGCAGGCGGTCTGAACCGGCCGGCAGGCAGTTCTGGGCGACGGACGTTGCCCAGGACGCCCCACCCACGAGCAACGTGTCGGTCGTCGATGCGGTGCGAACTCAATTGGCAGCGGTGCTCGGAATTGAGCGCGCCGACGAATTGAACCTGGGGGAATCACTCTTCGATCTGGGCATTGACTCAATGTTGGCGCTGGACCTGCGCAAACGTTTGAAGCGCATGATTGGCCGGACCGTATCCCTGGCGACGCTGATGGGTGAAATCACTGGCGACGAACTTGTCAAAAAACTCGAGGACGCCGACGAGCGCTTCGGAAGATCACAAAAGGTGGACTTTTCGCGTGACTGATATCGCCGACACCGGTACCCGACTCGATGCGGCCCGACTGGAGCTGCTGCGTCGCAGGCTTGTCGAACGGGGTCTCTCGTCTGCCATCGAGGAGGATAACCCCCGCGCCGACGACCAACTGTCCGACGGCCAGGCTCGGATGTGGTTCGTGCAGATGGCTGATCCAAGCGGCGCGTTGCTCAATATCTGTGTCTCCTACCGTATTACCGGCGATCTCGATGTGACCCGGCTGCGCAATGCCGTTGACGCGGTGGCCCGCCGGCATCGGATATTGCGCACCACTTACGCCGTTGTTGATGACGGTGATCCTCGGCGCAAGGTGCACGAGGATCTCCGGCCGGGCTGGGCGCTACACGACCTGACCGACCTGTCCGAAGATGCTCAGAGGCTGCGCCTGGAGGTGCTGGCTCAACGCGAATTCTGTTCCCCCTTCGATCTTTCCGGTGACGCGCCCCTTCGAGTCACCGCAGTGCGCACCCGCTCCGATGAACACGTGCTGCTGTTGACGGCTCACCACATCGCCTGGGACGATGCCTCGTGGCGGGTGTTCTTCTCAGACCTCACCAAGGCTTATGCGGGCGCCGATTTGGGGTCTGGACATCATTCGTCGGTTCCGTCCAGGAACGACACCGTTCAGGCCGATCTGGACTACTGGCGCGCTGTCATGGCCGATCCGGCGGAGCCACTGGAACTTCCCGGCCCCGCCGGAACGAGTGTACCCACCAACTGGCGCGCCACCCGCAGCACGCTGCAGCTGTCCGGCGACACCGTGCAACAGGTGGCCGCGATCGCACGCGACACCGGTTGCACCCCGTACATGGTCTTGTTGGCCGCGTTCGGCGCATTGATACATCGCTACACCCACAGCGACGACTTCCTGGTGGCCACACCGGTTCTCAACCGCGGCCCCGGAAGCGAAGACAGCATCGGCTATTTCGGCAACACGGTGGTGATGCGGCTGCGACCGAAGTCGACGATGACCTTCCGCGAGCTGCTGACATTGACTCGTGACATCGCTGCCGGGGCGTTCGCGCACCAGCGGGTCGACCTCGACCGTGTGGTACGCGAGCTGAACCCGGATCGCCGGCACGGAGCCGAACGCATGACCCGGGTCAGTTTCGGCATGCGCGAGCCGGACGGTGGCGGATTCAGCCCGCCCGGTATCCGGTGCGAACGCTACGACTTGCGTAGCAACCTCACCCAGCTCCCGCTCGGGTTCATGGTCCAATTGGACCGCACCGGGGCATTAGTCGAGGCCGAGCATTTGGTCGAGATTCTCGAACCCGGCCTGGCGAAGCAGTTGCTCGACCACTTCGCCGTGCTGCTCGGCAGCGCGCTGGCCAAACCAGACCAGCCGTTGTGGGGGCTGGCGCTGATGAGTGCACGCGACGCCGGGTGGATGCGCGCGGTGTCGGCTGGTGAGGAGTTCGACACGCCCCCTAAAATGCTGGGGGACTTGGTGTCTGAGCAGGCGGCGGATGCGCCCGATGCGACGGCAGTGGTCTACGAAGGTGAAATCTTCACGTATCGTGATATCAACGAAAAGGCAAACCGGTTGGCGCACTGGCTAATCAGCCAGGGGATCGGCAGCGAAGACCGGGTCGCAGTGCTGCTCGACAAGTCACCCGAGCTGATCGTCACAGCGCTGGGGGTGGTGAAGGCCGGCGCGGTGTATGTCCCGGTGGATCCGACGTATCCTCAGGAACGGCTGACGTTCATCCTCGACGACTGCGACGCCAAACTGATTCTGCGGGAGCCGGTGAGCGACCTGTCCAGATACAGTGCCGAAGATCCCACCGATGCCGATCGGATCGGGCCACTGGGGCCGGCGAATACGGCCTATCTGATCTACACATCCGGTACGACTGGATTGCCCAAAGGCGTCGCGGTGCCGCATCGCCCCGTGGCGGAGTACTTCGTCTGGTTCAAGGGCGAGTATGAGGTCGACAACACCGATCGGCTGCTGCAGGTCGCCTCGCCCAGCTTCGATGTCTCGATCGCTGAGATCTTCGGCATGCTGGCCTGCGGTGCACGGATGGTGATCCCGCGCTCCGGTGGACTCAACGACATCGGTTATCTAACCGCCCTGTTGCACGACGAAGGCATCACCGCAATGCATTTCGTACCGTCGCTGCTCGCACTTTTTCTGTCACTGCCCGGCGTCAACCAGTGGCGGACGTTGCAGCGAGTGCCCATTGGAGGGGAGCCGCTGCCCGGGGAGGTGGCGGACAAGTTCCACGCGACATTCGATGCGTTGTTGCATAACTTCTACGGTCCGACCGAAACCGTCATCAATGCGAGCCGTTACAAAGTGGAGAGCCCGCAAGGCACCCGTACCGTGCCCATCGGCCGGCCCAAGATCAACACCACGTTGCACCTGCTCGACGATGCACTGCAGCCGGTACCGGTCGGAGTAATGGGCGAAATCTACATTGGTGGAACGCATGTCGCATATGGATACTATCGCCGGGCCAGGCTGACCGCGGAACGATTCATCGCCGACCCGTTCAACCCGGGTGCCCGGATGTACCGATCTGGAGATCTTGCGCGTCGCAACGCAGATGGGGATATCGAGTTCGTGGGTCGCGCCGACGAACAGGTCAAGATTCGTGGATTCCGAATCGAGTTGGGAGACGTCGCCGCGGCAATCTCGGTCGATCCCACGGTCGGACAGGCCGTCGTGGTGGTCAGTGACCTCCCGCGCCTGGGCAAGAGTCTGGTCGGCTACGTCACGCCCGCAGTAGGCGACGACAGATCGCCGGAGGTCGACCTCGACCGGATCCGCGCACGGGTGTCGGCGGCACTTCCCGAATATATGGTGCCCTCGGCTTACGTTGTGCTCGATAAGATTCCGATTACCTCGCACGGGAAGATCGACCACAAAGCGCTGCCTGATCCCGAGGTCGACTCCGGTGTGGAGTTCCGCGAACCTCAGACGGCCGCCGAGAGGCGCCTTGCCGACCTATTCGGTGAATTGCTCGGCCGGGAACGAGTCGGCGCCGACGACTCGTTCTTTGACCTCGGGGGCCATTCGCTGTTAGCCACCAGACTTGTTGCGGCAGTGCGTAGCAGCTTCGGTGTCGACATCGGCGTGCGGGAGGTCTTCGTGCTCGCCACCGTCGCGGGTCTGGCAGGACACATCGACACGCTGGATCTGAATTCGGCACGGCCACGGTTGACACGGATGAACCATCATGGGCCGACGCGACTTTCGTCATCGCAGCTGCGCACCTGGTTCACCTATCGCATCGACGGACCGAACGCCTTCAACAACATTCCGTTCGCCGCGGTATTGCGTGGCCCCTGCGACACCGATGCGCTCACGGCCGCCATCACCGATATCGTGGCACGCCACGAGATCCTGCGCACCAGCTACTGCGAAATCGCCGGTGTACCATACCAAATCATCCACCCGCCCGCCGAGGTGCCGGTGCGTCGCGTCGCCGGGCCCGACACGGACTGGCTGCACGCCGAGCTGGAGAACGAGCGAGTTCACGTCTTCGACCTGGAGTCCGATTGGCCCATCCGGGCAGCGCTGCTGAGCATGCCGGACCAAATCGTATTGTCGTTGCTGGTACACCACATCGCCGGCGATCATTGGTCCGCCGAGGTGCTTTTCACCGATCTGCTGATCGCTTACCGGGCCCGTAGCGACGGACAGCAGCCGTCCTGGGAACCGCTGTCGGTGCAGTACGCGGATTACGGTGTGTGGCAAGCCGCGTTGCTGGACGACGACGCCGGCATCAGCGGTCCGGAACGTGACTATTGGGTCGGCCAACTCGCAGGGATGTCCACCGAAAGCGGTCTGCACCCCGACCTCCCACGCCCGGCCTTGCTCAGCGGCGCCGGCGATGCCGTCGAGTTCAGTTTCGGGTCGGCGATCCGGGACAAGCTGACAGCGCTGAGCCGTGCTGCTGGCGTCACCGAGTTCATGCTCCTGCAGGCCGCTGTCGCGGTGGTGCTGCACAAGGCCGGCGGCAGCGCGGACATTCCCATCGGCACCCCGGTGGCTGGACGGAGTGAACCCGATCTGGACAAGCTGATCGGGTTCTTCATCAATATCCTGGTGCTGCGCAACGACTTGCACGGCAATCCGACACTGCGTGAGGTGCTCCAGCGGACCAGGGAGATGGCGCTCGGCGCGTATGCACATCAGGACCTGCCGTTCGACCAGGTGGTGGCAGCGGTCAGCCCGGCGCGGACGCTGTCGAGCAATCCGCTGTTCGATGTGGTCGTGCATGTTCGCGAACAGTTGGAGCAGGAGCGCGTCATCGACAGCGGGCCTGACGGTGACACCACGTTCAGCGCTCTGGACCCGATATTCGATGTCGCACACGCCGATCTCTCGGTCAACTTCTTCGCCTGCGGCGACGGATACCGCGGTCGCGTCATTTACCGAACCGAGTTGTACCAACGCGGCACTATCCAGCGGTTTGTGGACTGGCTGCTGCGCGTCATCGAGACGTTCGCCGACCGTCCGGACCAACGGCTGAACGACGTCGAGATCGTCAGTCAACACGAGATGGAACGCATTTCCAAATTCTCCAACGCAGGAGGCGCTACTGCGCGGGTGTACCTCTTGGACGGATCGCTGAAGCCTGTTCCGATCGGTGCACACGGCGACGTCTATTGCGGTGGCGGTTTGGCCGTGTGCGCCGGCCTGGCGCGACCGTCGGTGACCGCGACCCGATTTGTTGCTGATCCATTTGCGGTACAGCCAGGTTCGAGGCTTTACCGTAGCGGCGAGCGTGGCGTGTGGAACGCTGACGGCCGACTGGAATTGCTGACCGGCTTGGTCGGTGTCGACGGGGACGGGCCAGCCGCGGCGACACCGGTCCGTGCTCCCGCCGAGCCCCCTGACACCGCAACCGAGCACGCGTTGGCGGCGATCCTGACCGACCTGCTTGAAGCGGAACAGGTCGGGCGCTATGACGATTTCTTCAATCTGGGCGGAGACAGCATCCTTGCGGTGCGGATGGCGGCACAGGCTCGTGACAGCGGGATGGCGCTGACCCCGCGGATGGTTTTCGAGCATCCCGTGCTGCACGAACTCGCCGCGGCGCTCGACGCCAAGTCGCACATCGAGGACGAGTCGGACGACACGCGTCACGCGCCGATGAGCACATCTGGCCTTTCAGCCGACGAACTGGCGGCTCTCACCGCGTCATGGGATCCGCGATGACGCAAGCCGGGACACGGCCGGTCATCGAGGACGTGATGGCGCTTAGTCCCTTGCAACGGGGCCTGTTCTCGATGGCAACGCTGGCCGATGCGGAGTCCGGCGACGACCCGTATGTCATTGCGATGGCCGCCGACGTGGCCGGTCCGCTCGACGTCGCGTTGCTGCACGACTGCGCCACTTCGATGCTGGCCCGGCACCCGAACCTGCGGGCGAGTTTTATCCACGGCAACCTGAGCAGGCCCGTGCAGGTGGTCCCCGCCGTTGCCGAGGTGCCGTGGCGGTGTGTGCGCGCCGACCCGGACGAAGTCGAGGTCCTCGAAGCCGAAGAGCGTCGGCGCCGTTTCGATGTAGGTCGGGGGCCGCTGATCCGTTTCCTGATCATCGAATTGCCGGACGAACATTGGCGTTTGGTCATCGTCGCGCACCACATAGTTATCGACGGGTGGTCGTTGCCACTCTTCGTGTCCGAGCTAATTGCCCTGTATGGATTCGGTGGCGATACCAGTGCGTTGCCGTCACCGCCTCGGCACTATCGCGACTACATCGGATGGCTGGCTGCGCGAGACGAAACGGCCAGCCGCGCGTTGTGGGCCGAACATCTCGGCGGCTTGGACGGCCCGACCTTGCTTTCGTCGGCGTTGACTGACATTCCGGCGAGAGCCGGCATTCCGCACGGCACCGAACTGAGGCTCGAGCGCGACGCGACCGCAGCACTGGCCGACACCGCCCGTAAGTGCGGCGTGACCCTCAACACGCTTGTTCAAATGGCATGGGCGATAACACTTTCAGTCATTACCGATCGCCAGGACGTGGCTTTCGGTGTGACGGTGTCAGGGAGGCCCAGTGAATTGTCGGGCATCGATACGATGGTTGGCCTCTTCATCAACACCGTGCCCTTACGGGTTCGGCTCAATGTCCGCGAAACAGTTGGCGCGCAGTGCCTTGCACTACAACGTGCGTTCGCCGAATTGCGAGACCACAGCTATCTGGAACACGCCGAATTGCGTTCCCTGGCCGGTGTCGGCGAAATGTTCGACACCCTGTTGGTGTACGAGAACATCCCGCCCCGCGACGTCGTGGGGGCCGTGGAGTTCGTCGCTAACGGAGCGACAATTCGCCCGGCCGCGATGCAGAGTTTGTCGCACTTCCCGGTGACCATCGCGGCGCACCTCACCGACGGCGAGCTGACGGTCCTGGTGGAGGTGCTTGACGGTGCGCTGGGGGCGATGTCGCCCGAACACCTCGGCGCCCGGCTGCTCACCGTGGTGGAGCGCTTGCTCGCGAATTGGGAACGGCCGCTGCGCGACGTCAGTGTCCTGCTCGAAGACGAGGCGGTCCCGGCGGTCGCCGGGACGCTCACCCCGTCGGCCACGCCCGGCATCCACGCGCGGTTTGCCGACGTCGCGGCGCGCGCTCCGGACAATACCGCGGTCAGCTGGGCGAGCGGCGCGATGAGTTACCGTGAGTTGGACGCCCTTGCCAACGGGTTGGCCGCCCGGCTCGCGACCCGTCGCATAGCGCCTGAAACCCCAATAGCACTGCGGCTTTCGCGTGGCCCTCAGTACATCGTCGCTATGCTTGCGGTGCTCAAGGTCGGTGGGATGTGTGTGCCAATGGAGCCGGGGATGCCGCTAGAACGAGTGGATTCAATTCTGCGCCAAACCGGTGCGTTGATCGTCATCGACGACGCGTTCATGACCGGCAGCGAACCGCCCCCAGCCGTCTTCCGCCCGCTCGACGTCAGTCCCGAGCAGGCCGTCTATGTTGTCTTCACTTCGGGGACGACGGGAGAACCCAAGGGCGTCATAGCAACTCACGCCGCAGTGAGCGCATATGCCGACGATCACCTCGACCGCGTGCTACGTCCCGCGGCCAGCCGGCTAGGTCGACCGCTGCGTATCGCACACGCCTGGTCGTTCGCGTTCGACGCCGCGTGGCAGCCCCTGGTCGGGCTCCTCGACGGTCATGGCGTGCACGTCATCGACGAGCACACGCAGACCGACGCCGAGGCACTGGTCGCGGCGATCGCCGCGCACGGCGTTGACATGATCGACACCACGCCGTCGATGTTCGCCCAACTCACCGCAGGTGGGCTGTTGACGACGGTTCCGTTGGCGGTGCTGGCGCTGGGCGGCGAAGCGCTCGGCAGCTCCGCGTGGTCCCTGATCCGCGCCGGGAGCGCCCGCACGCAGATGTCGGCCTACAACTGCTACGGACCGACGGAAACCACTGTCGAGGCGGTGGTGGCCGCCATCGCCGAGCACGACGAGCCGTCGATCGGACGGCCCACCCGGCACACCCGCGGTTACGTGTTGGACTCGGCGCTGCGTCCGGTGCCCATCGGCGTGACCGGCGAGCTCTACCTGGCCGGCGCGCAACTGGCCCGTGGATATCTGGGACGCGCAGCCGAGACCAGCTGCCGATTCATCGCTGATCCGTTCGCGGTTGGCGAAAGAATGTACCGCACGGGCGATTTAGTGCGCCGCGGATCGGATGGCTCACTGCACTATGTGGGTCGTGCCGACGCCCAGGTGAAGATTCGCGGCTACCGGGTCGAGCCGGGCGAGATTGCCGCGGCGCTCGATTCGCATCCGGCCGTCCGGCACGCGGGGGTGGTGGTGCGACGCAGGCAAGGAGCTGCGCGGCTCACCGCGTACGTAGTGCTGGCCGACGCGGTAGCGGATAGGCCGTCGGCGGCCGAACTGCGCGGCATGCTCGGCTCCCGGCTGCCGCGCTACATGATTCCGCATCGCATCGTTACCGTTGACGAAATTCCGTTGACCGCCAATGGCAAGCTGGACGAAACTGCGCTGGCTGCATACGACGCCGACGACAGCGCCGTCGTCGGCGAACCCGAAACACCTACCGAGGCCGCGCTGGCCGAACTCCTCGCCGAGCTCCTCGGGCTGCCCCGCATCGACGTCGCCGCGGACTTCTTGCAGCTTGGCCTGGACAGCATCATGGCGCTGTCGGTGGTGCAGGCGGCCCGGGCCCGGGGTATCGCGCTGCGGGCCAGGCTCATCCTGGAGTGCGCCAGCGTCCGCGAGCTCGCGGACGCAATCGAATCCGAAACCGTCGCTGCCGCAAGTGATGTCGAGGACGGCACCGGTCCCATGCCGGTACTCCCCAATGGGCGCTGGCTCTACGAATACGGCGAACCGCGTCGGCTGGCGCAGACCGAAGCCATCCGGCTGCCCGACGACGTCAGCCGCGAGCACCTGGATGCCGCGCTGGCAAGCATCGTCGACGGGCACGAAGTGCTGCGCGCGCGACTGGACCGCGCCACCATGACCCTGATCCCGTTGCCTTCCACCGAGACCCGCGGTGGGCTCATCGACGAGGTAGCGGTGTCCGGCGACCTGCAAGCCGGTGTCCCCGCACACGTCGCACAGGCCGTCGACCGCCTCGACCCCGAGCGGGGAGTGCTACTGGCCGCGGTGTGGCTTCGCCCACCGACCGGACAGAGCGTCCTGCTGCTGGCCGCCCACGTGCTGGCGATGGACCCGGCGTCCTGGCGCGTGGTCCTCGGCGAACTCGACGCCGCGTTGCGGGCCTTGACGACCGGCCATTCGCCCGCACCGATCCGGGAGCACACCAGTTACCGGCGCTGGGCCGGCGCCCTCACCGAGCGCGCTCACCGGTTGGACACGGCGCAGTTCTGGGTCGGACAATTCGGCGGCGAGGATCCCGATCTCGGCAACCGGCGGCTCGATCCGGACCACGACCGGGCCCGCGATCTGGACGTCCGCATGTTCGCCACGGACGCGGACACCACCCGACGGTTACTGGACTCCGGCCTGCCGTTGCCGCACCTGCTGATCGCCGCCACCGCGGCGATGGTGACGCGCTGGCGGCAGTCCCGCGATCAGGCCACGCCGCCGCCGCTGCTGGCGCTGGAAACCCACGGCCGGGCCGACAGTCTGGTCGACGAGCCGGGCGCGCTCACCGTCGACACCGGTGACACGGTCGGACTGCTCAGTTCCATTTACCCGGTGCGGGTGGCCTCGGCCGATCCACGAGACGTCGGCGAGCAGCTGGCCGCGATTCCCGGCGATGGACTCGATTACGGGTTGCTGCGTTATCTGCGTGCCGACACCGCCCAACTGCTTGCTTCGTCGCGGGGTCCACAGCTGCTGCTGAACTATCTCGGCGCGGCCCGTGCGGGCGGCGGCACCGGGCTGACGCTGGAGCGCGAGCTGCTGGCCAAGGTATCGCCGCAGCCGGAACCGGATCTGGCCGTCCGCCATGAGCTCACCATCGTGGCCATGGTCCTGACATTCGACGGACAACGTGTCCTGGCCACCCAGTGGCGAACGTTGCCCGACATTCTCGACGACGCGGATATCGCTGCGTTGCAACAACTCTGGATTGAATCATTGCGGGAGGTGGTGACATGAGCACGCTAGCGATCCTCGGCGCCGGCGCCAAGGCGGTGGCCGTAGCTGCCAAGGCTTCGGCGCTGCGCGACATGGGCGTCGAGGTCCCCGACGTGATCGCCGTCGAACGCACCGGGGTGGGGGCGAACTGGCTGGCGAGCGGCGGCTGGACCGACGGGGCGCACCGACTGGGTACCAGCCCGGAAAAAGATGTCGGGTTTCCCTATCGGTCGGCGCTGGTGCCGCGCCGCAACCGCGAGGTCGACGAGCGGATGACCCGGTACAGCTGGCAGTCCTATCTGATCGCGACGGCATCGTTCGCCGAGTGGATCGACCGGGGCAGACCCGCGCCGCCCCACCGCAAGTGGAGCCAGTACCTGGGTTGGGTCGCCGACCAGGTCGGCATGAAAGTGGTGCACGGCGAGGTCGACGGGCTGGGCGTCGCCGGTGACCGCTGGGCACTGCACACCCACGAGACCACCGTGCACGCGGACGCGTTGATGATCACCGGACCGGGCCAGGCGGAGAAATCGCTGCTGCCCGGCAACCCGAGGATGATGTCGATCGCCCAGTTCTGGGATCGCGCGGCCGGCCATGACCGCATCAATGCCGAGCGGGTTGCCGTAATCGGCGGCGGTGAGACGGCCGCCTCGATGCTCAATGAGCTTTTCCGGCACCGGGTTTCGACGATCACGGTCATCTCGCCGCAGGTGACGTTGTTCACTCGCGGCGAGAGCTTCTTCGAGAACTCGCTGTTCTCCGACCCCACCGACTGGACCGCCCTGACGCTGGACGAGCGTCGCGACGCGCTGGCCCGTACCGACCGCGGCGTGTTCTCGGCAAACGTGCAAGAGGCGCTGCTGGCCGATGACCGCATCCGCCACCTGCGTGGCCGGGTCGCCCACGCGGTTGGCCGCGACGGGCAGGTCCGGCTGACGCTGTCCACCAACCGGTTCAGCGAGAACCTGGAGACGGTGCACGGTTTCGATCTCGTCATCGACGGCTCCGGCGCCAACGCGCTTTGGTTCACCTCACTGTTCAGCCAGGATGCGCTCGACACCCTCGAGCTGGGGTTGGGCGGACCGCTGGCCGCCGATCGCCTGCAGGAGGGGATCGGCTACGACCTGTCCCTCAGCGACGTCACCCCCAAGCTGTTCCTGCCGAACCTGTCCGGACTCACCCAGGGGCCCGGGTTTCCCAACCTGAGCTGTCTGGGACTGCTGTCGGACCGGGTGCTGGGGTCATGGGTCGGTCCGGCCGGTCTGTCCAAATACCAAACGATGGTGGAGAAGCGATGAGCACAAACCCTTTCGACGACGACAACGGCACGTTCTTCGTGCTGGTCAACGACGAGGAACAGCACAGTCTGTGGCCTGCCTTCGCCGACATTCCGCCGGGCTGGCGCGTGGCGTTCGGCGAAGCAACCCGTGCGGCCTGCCTGGACTATGTCGAACAAAACTGGCCCGACATCCGGTCGAAGAGTCTGCGCGATTCCCTGGCCGGGAACCGGCCGGCCGGCTGAGCCAGCAAAGCCAAAATTCTGGGCTGCTACACAGGTTGCGCACAGACTAGTCAGGGTGAACCCGAGTAGCATCTGTCACAAGGTGCACAACCGCACCATCTGCAACAGCTGATGGTGCGGGGTGACATTCCGTCACGTCGTTGCACTTCGAAGGGGGAATCATGAAATCCGTGAAAGCCATTGCTACGGGTGTCGCAGCTGTGGGCGCCATCGGCGCCGCGGCCATCGGCGTCACCTCAATCGCGTCGCTGCCTGCTGGCAGCGCAGCTCAGGTACAGCTCGCCGCGGTCGGCGCGCCGTTGCCACAGGACCCACCGCCCGCCCCGGCTCCCGTCGCCGGCGTTCCGACCGCCGACCAGCTGACCGGGGTGCTCACCACCCTCGCCGATCCCAGCGTCTCGTTCACGAGTAAGGGCAATTTGGTCGAAGGCGGCATCGGCGGGACCGAGGCACACATCGCGGACCACAAGTTGCAGAAGGCGGCCAAGAACGGCGACCTGCCGTTGAGCTTCAACATCACCAACATTGCGCCGGCCGCCGGCGGGTCGGTAACCGCGGACGTTGCGGTGTCGGGCCCGAAGCTGCCGAACCCGGTCACGCAAAACGTCACCTTCGTCAACAACCAGGGCGGCTGGATTTTGTCGCGCTCTTCGGCGATGGAGCTACTACAAGCGGCCGGACACTGACTAACATCCGTCACGTCGGCCAACGCAGGCCGCTTAAAGGGGGAACCGTGAAATCCGTAGCTATGAGCGTGGCGGCGCTGGCCGTCATCGGCGGCGCTGCCGTCGGCATCGCGTCCGTCGCAGCGCCAGTCACTCAGGTGCAACTGGCTGCGGTCGGCGCCCCGTTGCCGCAGGAACCGCCGCCTCCTCCCGCGCCTGCGCCGGTGGGGCCGGGCCTTCCGACGGCGGAGCAGTTGACCAACCTGTGCATCCAGGCCACCGACCCTGGCGTGGGCTACTCCACCAAGGTCGGCCTGGTCGAAAACGGCATCAACCCCGACGAGGGCCACGTTGCCGACCACGACCTGCGGAAGGCCTACCGGAACGGCAACTTCCCGGAGACGTTCACTGTGACGAACATCGTGCCGGCCGGGCCGAATACGGCCGCCGCCCAGGTGGCCATCGGGGGTCCGAAGTTCGCCGGGCCGGTCAACAAGCAACTGGTGTTCGTCCAACAGGGTGGCAACTGGGTGCTGCAACATGACGCCGCGCTGGCGTTGCTGCAGGCCGCTAGCGCGGTGAACTAGCCGGACACGGCTTTGAGGTCGAGCCGGGAGATGCGCTCCGGGTCCGCCAAGACGTCGATGGCGGCCACCCGGCCGTCGCGCACCACGAACGCCATGATCGTGGTGGGCTGGCCGGCGACGTAGACGACCGCGCCGGCTGCGCCGTTGACGGTTGCGGGGCGGACTTCGCGCTCGGGGGCGGCGTAGCCGCGGGCCAGCTTGGCCACCGACGATGCACCCTCGGTGCGGAAGAGCCCGGCGCCGGAGCCGAAGTCCCCACGCAACACCACGTCGGGATGTAGCACCGACACCAGCCGGTCGAAGTCCCCGGAGCGTCCGGCCGCGAAGAACGCGTCGACGGCCTCGCGCTGCGCGGCGATGTCGCCGTCGGGAACCGGGTCCGCCTGCCGGATTCGCCGGCGTGCGCGGCTGGCCAGCTTGCGGGTCGCTTCCGGTGTCCGGTCGACGATCGGCGCGATCTGGTCGAACGGGACGGTGAAAACGTCGTGCAGGACGAACGCCAGCCGCTCGGCCGGCGGCAGTGTGTCCAGCACGACGAACAGCGCCAGTCCTACCGCGTCGGCCAGCATCGCGCGGTGTTCGGGGTCGAATTCGCCGTGGGCGTCCACGATCGGGTCCGGCAACTGGGCGACCGGTTCCTCGCGATGACGGGCCTGGCGGTCGCGCAACGTGTTCAGGCAGATGCGGGCCACCACGGTGGTCAGCCAGGCGTCGAGGTTGGCGATATCGTCCGCCGAGCTGCGGTTCAGCCGCAGCCAGGCCTCCTGCACGGCGTCCTGGGCGTCGTCGATCGAGCCCAGCATGCGGTAGGCGATGGCGCCCAGCTGCGGCCGGGCTGCCTCGAAACGCGCCGTCAGCGACGTCTCAGACGCGTCTGCCGTCATGTGCGACCGGTCTCGGGAAGGGCGCACACCTGGTTGCCGGAGAAGCCGGACGACCCGATGCCGAGCGCGAGGTTGAACCGGGCACGCAGGTTGCCCAGGTTGATGACGTGGGTGAGGCCGACGAGCTGGGGCGTGTCGAAATGGGCGCGCAGCGCGTCGAACAACCGGTCGGTCACCTCGACCGGGGTCCGACTCATCGCGGTGGCGTACTCGAGGATCAGCTTGTCCACCTCGGAGAAGCACGCCGCGTTGCGGTAGTCGGCCTTGGACATGGAGAGGGCGAGCAGTTCTTCGTCGGTGATTCCCCACTGGCGGGCGATCTGCGAGCCGAGGTCGATGCAGTACTCGCAGCGCACCGTCGTCGCCGCCTTCAGCTCGGCCAGCGCACGGTGGCGCGGACTGAGGATGTCCAGCTTCGATTCGGCCTGTTCGAGCTTGCCGTAGGCGCTGAGCAATCTGGGGATGTGGGCATACATCCGCAGCGGTTCGAGCATCCCGGCCGTTTCGAGACCGGCCATCTGCGCGAGCTTGCGTTTGGTGAAGAAGAAGGCGATCTTGGCGCCCAGGCCGGCGTCGCGGTCGGAGACTCCCTGAAGCCGGGACATGGCGAACCTCCCGAATAGTCGCGGTGCGGACCTTGATGGCCCTCACTACGTCGACACCCGGCGACGCGCAAACGTGACCGGTTAATGCTCGAAAGTCGAACCCGATCCCTGGGTCTGCTGGCTCAGCGGCACATCCATGTCGTACACCCGAGCATGGAACACGGTGCGATTCCGCAGGGCGGCCTGCACGGCGCGGTGCAGGCCGTCTTCGAGGTAGATGACGCCTCGCCACCGGACGGCGTGCGGAAAAAGGTCGCCGTAGAAGGTGGAGTCCTCCGAAAGCAGCCGGTCCAGGGCCAGCACCGTGGTCGTGGTGACCAACTCGTCGAGCCGGATCTGCTGCGGCGGTATCTGGGACCAGTCCCGGTAGGACAGCCCGTGTTCCGGATAGGGCTTACCGTCTCGTACACCCTTGAAAATCATTCGCGGATCTTCTCCGATGCGTCGTCGAAGCCCGACGGATACATGCTGGACAGGCTAGCCGCAAAGCTATCGGAAGTGCGCGGCGGACGGTTGCTGATGGAGGTCAGCGCGCCGTGAGACCCTAAAATGAATGCAATGAAGGAAGTAGGAGCCGATGGGTAGTGCTGACGACCGTCGCTTCGAGGTGCTGCGCGCCATCGTTGCCGACTTCGTTGCCACCAAGGAACCCATCGGTTCGAAGTCCCTCGTCGACCGTCACAACCTCGGCGTGTCCAGCGCCACCATCCGCAACGACATGGCGGTGTTGGAGGCCGAGGGCTACATCACCCAGCCGCACACCAGCTCCGGGCGGGTGCCCACGGAGAAGGGTTACCGCGAGTTCGTCGACCGCATCGACGACGTCAAGCCGTTGTCGTCGGCCGAACGGCGGGCGATCCAAAGCTTCCTGGAATCCGGTGTCGACCTCGACGACGTGTTACGCCGTGCGGTGCGGCTGCTGGCTCAGCTGACCCGTCAGGTGGCGGTGGTGCAGTACCCGACGTTGTCGACGTCGACGGTTCGGCACCTGGAAGTGATCGCGGTGACGCCGGCGCGGCTGTTGATGGTGGTCATTACCTCGTCCGGGCGGGTGGATCAGCGCATCGTCGAACTCGGCGACGTCATCGACGATCATCAGCTCTCCCAGCTGCGCGAGACGCTCGGCCAGGCCCTGGAAGGCAAGAAACTCTCGGCGGCCTCAGTCGCGGTAGCCGACCTGGCCCAGCAGCTGGGTGGCGCGGGCGGGTTGGGCGATGCGGTCGGTCGTTCGGCGACAGTGTTGCTGGAGTCGCTGGTGGAGCACACCGAAGAGCGCCTGGTGATGGGCGGCACCGCCAACCTGACCCGCAACGCCGCGGACTTCGGTGGTTCGCTGCGTTCGATCCTGGAGGCCCTCGAGGAGCAGGTGGTGGTGCTGCGGTTGCTGGCGGCCCAGCAGCAAGCCGGCAAGGTGACGGTGCGCATCGGTCATGAGACGGAGGCCGAGCAAATGGCGGGCACGTCAATGGTGTCCACCGTGTACGGCACCATAGACACCGTGTACGGCGGTATGGGTGTGTTGGGGCCCACTCGGATGGACTATCCGGGAACCATCGCCAGCGTAGCCGCGGTTGCTCTTTATATTGGCGAGGTCCTGGGTGCTCGATGAACGCGCACCCGCACACTTTGTGAACAGACGTGGTAACGCGGCCTAGAAGGGCCGAGGGAGGTCAGGCGTGGCACGCGACTATTACGGGCTGCTGGGCGTTGGCAAAAACGCCGGCGATGCGGAGATCAAACGCGCCTACCGCAAGCTGGCGCGCGAGCTGCACCCCGACATCAATCCCGACGAGGCCGCGCAGGCGAAGTTCAAGGAAATCAGCGTCGCCTACGAGGTGCTGAGCGATCCCGAGAAACGCCGGATCGTCGACCTGGGCGGGGACCCGCTGGAAAACGCGGCAGCGGCCGGCGGGTTTGGCGGTTTCGGTGGTCTGGGTGACGTGTTCGAGGCCTTCTTCGGCGGCGGCTTCAGCGGGGGCGCGACGTCTCGCGGTCCGATCGGCCGGGTTCGGCCGGGCTCGGACTCCCTGCTGCGGATGCGGTTGGATCTCGAAGAGTGCGCGACCGGTGTGACCAAACAAGTCACCGTCGACACCGCGGTGTTGTGCGACCGGTGCCAGGGCAAGGGGACCAACGGCGATTCCGCGCCGATCCCCTGCGACACCTGCGGCGGTCGCGGTGAGGTGCAGACGGTCCAGCGCTCGCTGCTGGGCCAGATGGTGACCTCGCGGCCGTGCCCCACCTGCCGCGGCGTCGGCGTGGTCATCCCCGACCCGTGCCATCAGTGCGTGGGCGACGGCCGGGTGCGAGCCCGTCGCGACATCAGCGTCAAGATTCCCGCCGGTGTCGGCGACGGCATGCGGGTGCGCCTTGCCGCCCAGGGTGAGGTCGGGCCCGGGGGAGGGCCGGCCGGTGACCTGTATGTCGAGGTCCACGAGCAGGCCCATGACATCTTCGTTCGCGACGGCGACGACCTGCACTGCACCGTTTCGGTGCCGATGATCGACGCCGCGCTCGGCGCCACCATCAGCATCGACGCCATTCTCGACGGCACCAGCGAGATCACCATTCCGCCTGGCACGCAACCGGGTTCGATCATCACGCTGCGTGGTCACGGGATGCCGCAGCTGCGGGCGGCCACCCGCGGCAATCTCAACGTCCACGTCGAAGTGGTGGTCCCCACCCGGCTGGACCACCAGGACAGCGAACTGTTGCGCGAGCTGAAAACCCGCCGCAGCCGCGACGTGCCCGAGGTCCGCTCGACGCACACCGGTGGTGGCCTGTTCAGCCGGCTGCGCGAGACCTTCACCGGGCGCTAGCCCCGGTCCCTGGGGCTTCGGCACATGGTGGCGACGCTGTTCTACGTCGAAGCACTGCCCGACGTCGGTGAACTGGCCGTCGTCGATGGCGACGAAGGATTTCACGCCGCGACCGTGCGCCGGATCCGTTCCGGTGAGGAATTGGTGCTCGGTGACGGTGCCGGCGGCTTGGCCCGCTGCGTGGTCGAGCAGTCCGGACGTGACGGGCTACGCGCCCGGGTGCTGGATCGCTGGACCGTCGACCCCGGGCGGCCGACGGTGACGGTGGTGCAAGCGCTGCCCAAGTCCGAGCGCTCGGAGTTGGCGATCGAATTGGCCACCGAGGCCGGCGCCGACGCGTTTTTGGCCTGGCAGGCGGCCCGATGCGTGGCCAGCTGGGAAGGTGCCCGCGTCGACAAGGGTCTGCGCCGGTGGCGTGCCGTGGTCCGGTCGGCGGCCCGGCAATCGCGGCGGGCGCACATCCCGCCCGTTGACGGCGTGTTGTCCACGGCGGCGCTGATCCAGCGGCTCCGCGACGAAGTGGCCGCCGGCGCGGTGGTATTGGTCCTGCATGAGTCGGCGACCGACCGGATCGCGGACGTCGCTGTCGAGCAAGCACACGCGCTGCTACTCGTGGTCGGTCCCGAAGGAGGCATCGCGCCGGAGGAGCTCGCCGCGCTGAGCGAGGCGGGCGCGGTCGCGGTACGGCTGGGCCCGCAGGTGTTGCGGACCTCGACCGCCGCCGCGGTGGCCCTGGGTGCGCTGGGCGTGCTCACCCGGCGATGGGAGCAGAGCGGCGAGGTCGGGTCGTCTACGCCGCTTGCGGCTGACCAGACGGAGCCTCCGGCGTAGACTAAGACATCCGAACTACCCCTGATGAGCCGAGAAGGCAGGCACCGAAAACCACGTGACGCCACGCGAGACCAGCGCTGCTGACGCAGCTAGGGCCCTGCAGGCCGACGCTCAGGTTCGCAGCAGCATCGACATTCCTCCTGATCTTGTCGTGGGCTTGCTGGGTTCGGCGGACGAGAATCTGCGCGCCCTCGAACGGATACTGAGCGCCGACCTGCATGTTCGCGGCAATGCCCTCACCCTCTCGGGGGAACCGGCCGACGTCGCGCTCGCCGAGCGGGTGATCTCCGAGCTGGTCGCCATCGTCGCCGGCCGCCAGCCGTTGACGCCGGAAGTGGTACGCCACAGCGTCGCCATGCTGGTCGGCACCGGCAACGAGTCGGCGGCCGAGGTGCTCACCCTGGACATCTTGTCGCGCCGCGGTAAGACAATCCGGCCCAAGACGCTCAACCAGAAGCGCTACGTCGACGCCATCGATACCAACACCGTCGTCTTCGGGGTCGGCCCGGCCGGTACCGGCAAGACGTATCTGGCCATGGCCAAGGCGGTCAACGCGCTGCAGACCAAGCAGGTGACCCGCATTATCTTGACCCGTCCGGCCGTGGAAGCCGGTGAGCGCCTTGGGTTTTTGCCGGGCACGCTGAGCGAGAAAATCGACCCGTATCTGCGCCCGTTGTACGACGCGCTGTACGAGATGATGGACCCGGAGTTGATCCCGAAGCTGATGTCGGCCGGGGTGATCGAGGTGGCGCCGCTGGCATACATGCGCGGCAGAACCTTGAACGACGCGTTCATCGTTCTCGACGAGGCGCAGAACACCACCGCCGAGCAGATGAAGATGTTCCTCACCCGGCTCGGTTTCGGGTCGAAGATCGTCGTCACCGGGGATGTGACCCAGGTCGACCTACCGGGCGGCGCCAGGTCGGGCCTACGGTCGGCGATCGACATCCTCGACGACGTCGACGACATCCACATTGCCGAGCTGACCAGCGTGGATGTGGTACGCCACCGCCTGGTTTCGGAGATCGTCGACGCCTATGCCAGGTCCGACGACTCTGGGATGAATCGGGCGGCCCGGCGGGCATCCGGGACCCGGAATCGCCGGTGATGGTGCGGTGAGCAGTCCATGACCATTGAGGTTTCCAACGAATCGGGCATCGACGTCTCCGAAGCGGAATTGGTGAGCGTCGCGCGGTTCGTCATCGCCAAAATGGACGTCAATCCGGGCGCTGAGCTGTCGATGGTGCTGTTGGACACCGCGGCGATGGCCGACCTGCACATGCGCTGGATGGACCTGCCCGGCCCGACCGACGTGATGAGTTTCCCGATGGACGAGCTCGAGCCGGGCGGCCGTCCGGACGCGCCCGAGCCGGGGCCGTCGATGCTGGGCGACATCGTGCTGTGCCCGGAATTCGCGGCCGAACAGGCCAGCGCGGCGGGCCACACCCTCGGACATGAGTTGGCGCTGTTGACAATTCACGGCGTACTTCACTTGCTCGGCTACGACCACGCCGAGCACGACGAGGAGAAGGAGATGTTCGCCCTGCAGGAGCGACTTCTCGAAGAGTGGGTCGCCGAACAGGTCGAGGCATACCACTACAACCGGCAGGACGAGAAAGACCGCCGGTTGCTGGACAAGTCAAGGTATTTCGACAATTGAGCCTCTTAACGAAAGCACTCGGGATCGCGGCCTCAGCCGCCATGGCTTTGGCGCCGTTGGTGGTGCTGACGAGCACGCCCGGTGTGGCACAGGCGTCTCCGTGTGCCGGCGAGGGGTCAAACCCCACATCGTGCCAGCACTGCCTGTTTTACGTGCAGGCCTACCACACCGCGAACGTATGCAACGCGCCCGCGCCGCGGCCGGCCCCGGCGCCGTCGAGCACTGTGCCGGCTTATATTCCGGAGCCTCCGCCGATACCTGTGCAGCCGAGTCCGACGCGCCCGATCCAGGTGCCGATGCAGACCCCGAAGATCAATCCGCCGGGCCCCGGGGCGCCGAGAAGCATCGCGGTGGTGGCACCGCCGCGGAAGTTGGATGCGCCACCGCAGGCGATCGCGGCTGCCAAGACCGCACCGGTGGCGCGGCTTGATCCTGCCGCCCCGCCGAGGCCGCCGACCCAGACGGACTTCAACCAGCAGGTGCAGAACGTCATCAGCGCCCACAGCGACAACATCGAGCTCATCAAGGCCGACAACAAGGCGCTGGTTCGCCCCCGCCACTGGGACTTCCTCGACTACGACGAGTATCACCGCCCGACCCTGTACAACCCGCTCGATCAGGCGATGACCTTCCGCTACGCCTACGGCGGCGCCTCCCGCGAGGCGTACCTGCCGGCCGGTGGCCGGATCGTCCTCGATACCGCCACCGTCGGCCTGGTCCCGTTCACCGCGGTCAGCGATAGCTATCTGGCGTCGGGCAGCTTCTACGGAGGTGCCTTCATACCGCCGGAAAACGGGCAGGGCCCGCCGCCGCCCGAGTACGTCGCGCCGGGGCCCCCGACGGCGTACCAGAACGTGTCGGCCGAAGTCCCTGCCGATAACCAGACCGTGCAAATCGGCGAGGTGACGGTGGTCGGCCACGACGACAGCCAACCCGCGGGCAGCCAGGACACCTTCCTGCTCGACGACTCCACCTTGGCCTGGGGTCAGGTCAACGATCCCAGCAGCAGTGTGCAAATCAGGGTGAACAGGACTCAGTCGCTGCCGGGCTTCGGACCGACCGACAATGGCAGCTTCTTGGTGGCGCTGGCCGGCCACGAGGGGCCCGGCCAAGCCGCCTCACCCGCAATTACCCAACCCTGGTGGCCGTCCGCGCTGGGCTTCGGGATTTTGGGGATCGTCGTTGTCGTTGTTGCCTCGTTGGTCAGTCGTCGGAAACAAGATGACGATGCCACCAACGAGTCCGCGACCGAGTCAAGGCATTCTCACCATTGACCGGCATATTTCAACTGCTCGGTGCGATCGCGCTGATCGCGTTGGGCGGGTTTTTCGCCGCGATCGACGCCGCGATTAGCACGCTGTCGGTGGCACGGGTCGCGGAGCTGGTGCGCGACGAGCGGCCTGGCGCTGGGGCCCTGTCGAAGGTGATGGCCGACCGGCCGCGCTACATCAACCTCGTGGTGCTGTTGCGCATCGCCTGTGAGGTCACCGCGACCGTCCTGCTTGTGGTGTTTCTCTACGACAACTTCGGCCTGAATTGGGCGGTGTTCGGCGCCGCGACCATCATGGTGCTGACCAGCTTCGTCGTTGTCGGTGTGGGCCCGCGAACCCTCGGTCGCCAGCATGCGTATTCCATTTCGCTGGTGACGGCCATTCCGCTGCAGGTGATCTCGTCGCTGTTGATGCCGCTCAGCCGGCTGCTGGTGGTTTTGGGTAACGCGATCACTCCGGGCCGGGGCTTGCGGAACGGCCCGTTCGCTTCCGAGATCGAACTGCGCGAAGTCGTCGACCTGGCCCAGCAGCGCGGCGTGGTGGCCGCTGACGAGCGCCGGATGATCGAGTCGGTGTTCGAACTCGGTGACACCCCGGCGCGCGAGGTGATGGTGCCGCGGACCGAGATGATTTGGATCGAGAGCGACAAATTCGCCAGCCAAGCCACCAACTTGGCTGTGCGCAGCGGACATTCCCGCATTCCGGTGATCGGCGAGAATGTCGACGATGTCGTCGGGGTGGTGTATCTGAAAGACCTTGTCCAGCAGACGTTCTTGTCCGCCGACGCTGGCCGCGACACCAAGGTGTCGGAGGTGATGCGCCCGCCGGTGTTCGTGCCGGATTCCAAGCCGTTGGATGCGCTGCTGCGTGAGATGCAGCGCGACCGCAACCACATGGCGTTGCTTGTCGACGAGTACGGCGCGATAGCCGGCCTGGTCAGCATCGAGGACGTGCTGGAGGAGATCGTCGGCGAGATCGCTGACGAGTACGACCAGGAAGAGACGGCTCCGATAGAAGACTTGGGCGACAAGCGTTTCCGCGTGTCGGCGCGGCTGCCGATCGAAGACGTCGGCGAACTCTATGACCTGGAATTCGATGAGGATCTCGACGTCGATACGGTGGGCGGCCTGCTGGCACTGGAACTGGGCCGGGTTCCGCTGCCCGGCGCCGAGGTGGTTTCCCACGGCCTGCGGCTGTGCGCCGAGGGCGGCCCCGACCATCGCGGACGGGTGCGGATCGGCACCGTCCTGCTGAGCCCGGCCGAATCGGAGGATCACGAGTTTGAGGACACTCATCATGGCTGAGCAGCTGGACCAAGCGGACGAGAAGCTGGTGGTGCTGGCGCGTGCCGCGATGGCGCGCGCGGAGGCCGGCAGCGGCGCCTCGGTGCGAGACGTCGACGGCCGCACGTATGCCGCTGCGCCAGTGACCTTGTCGGCGCTGCCGCTCACCGGCCTGCAGGCGGCGGTGGCCGCGGCGGCATCCAGTGGGGCGACCGGCTTGGAGGCCGCCGTGCTGGTGGCGGGGTCGGCCGACGACCCGGGTATCGCCGCGGTGCGCGAGCTCAGTCCGACCGCCGCGATCATCCTGACCGACAACGCCGGTACCCCGCTATGAGTGAATTCCGTTCGGGCTTCGTGTGTTTGGTTGGCCGGCCCAATACCGGCAAGTCGACGCTGACGAACGCTCTGGTCGGCACCAAAGTGGCAATCACCTCGAAGCGACCGCAGACCACCCGCCACACCATCCGCGGCATTGTGCACCGGGAGAACTTTCAGATCATTCTGGTCGACACCCCGGGGCTGCACCGACCGCGCACCCTGTTGGGCAAACGGCTGAACCATTTGGTCCGTGACACCTACGGCGAAGTCGACATCATCGGGCTGTGCATCCCGGCCGATGAGGCGATCGGCCCCGGAGACCGCTGGATCGTCGAGCAGATCCGTTCGGTCGCGCCCAAGACCACACTCTTCGTGATCGTCACCAAGATCGACAAGGTGCCCAAAGACCGGGTGGCCGCCCAGTTGGTCGCGGTCAGCGAACTCGTCGATGGTTCGGCCGAAATCGTCCCGGTGTCAGCGGTCACCGGCACGCAAGTCGACCTGCTGATCGACGTGCTGGTCGCGGCGCTGCCCGTCGGCCCGGCCTACTACCCCGACGGCGAGCTGACCGATGAGCCCGAAGAGATGTTGATGGCCGAGCTCATCCGCGAGGCCGCCCTGGAGGGAGTGCACGACGAGCTTCCGCATTCGCTGGCGGTGGTGATCGACGAAGTCAATCCGCGGGAGGGCCGCGACGACCTGATCGACGTGTATGCAGTGCTCTACGTCGAGCGGGACAGCCAGAAGGGCATCATCATCGGCAAGGGTGGGGCCCGGCTGCGCGAAGTGGGCACCGCGGCGCGCGGTCAGATCGAGAAGCTGCTGGGCACGAAGGTCTATCTCGACCTGCGCGTCAAGGTCGCCAAGAACTGGCAGAGTGACCCCAAACAGCTTGGGCGGCTGGGGTTTTAGCGCATCTCAAGCTTGCGGCAGGTTGTGCTCGTGCTCCCACCACACCTTCGGCTGCTGGGCCACCCAGCCGCAGACGGCCTCCAGCTCGGCGGCCAGCGAGATCAGCATGGGTTCGCTGTTCGCCGGTCCCATCAGCTGCACACCGATCGGCAGGCCGTCGGAAGTGAATCCGGCGGGCACGTTGATCGACGGCCAGCCCAGCACATTCCACGGCCACGTCACCGGGCACGCCTTGATCATGACGCGGTCGGTGCCGTAGCCACCCAACCGGTCGAAAGATCGTGCCAGCGGGGGTGGCTGCGCGGTAGTCGGTGCCACCACCACGTCGACGATGTCGAAGATCGAGCCCACCCGGCGCTGCAGCGTGCCTTCGTGCAGGCGCGCATTGCGCAGGATCGCTTGTCCCAGTACATGACCCATCCGCAGGTTGGACAAGGTGCGGGGGTCCAGGACGACACCGTCGCCCAGCCGCTCCTCCCATTCCCGCAGTCCCGCAGTCGACCTCGCCAGAAAGTCCCACCCCAGCCGCACGCCGTAGTCCGGATTGCCGTTCTGCACGGTGTGGCCGAGCAATTGAAGTTGCTTGCCCATGGCGCGGGTCGCGGCCAGGATCTCGGGATGCAGTTTGGCTCGAAAGAAGGTGTACGGGAACCGGGTTGACAGGGCGATGTTCAGCTGCCCGGGCGCGATGCTGACGTAGTCGGACGCCCTGATCGGGCGCGGCTTGTGCCGGTCGCCCTCGACGTTCCCGGACGCGGCGTCGAGCACCAGCGCCGCGTCGGCCACCGTGCGGGCCAGCACGCCGTTGACGGTGATCCCGTTGAACGACTCCGGCAGCGGCCAGGTGGAGATGCGGCCGCGCTGCGGCTTGATGCCGACCAAGTGCGTCCAGGCCGCCGGGATCCGGACGCTGCCGGCGCCGTCGGAGCCGATCGCGGCGGTGACCAGACCGGCGGCCACCGCGGCCGCGCTGCCGCCCGACGACCCGCCCGGGGTGTGCCGCCGCGACCACGGGTTGCGGGTGTGTCCGAATCCCGGTCCGCTGGTGAACGGCCACTGGCCCAGTTCGCAGGCGTTGGTCTTGCCGACGATCACCGCCCCGGCGGCTTTGAGGCGCCGAACCACCTCGGCGTCGTGGGTGGCGGGGCGGACGTAGCCGTCGGTGCCGAAGGCCGTGGGTACCCCGGCAACATCAACGTCGTCCTTGACGGCGATCGGGACGCCCAGCAACGGCGCCGTGTCGCCGGCGGCGCGTCGCCGGTCGGCCTCGGCCGCGTCCGCCAGCGCCGACTCGGTGAGGACCACCCGGAATGCGTTCAGCGTGGACTGGCTGACATCAATGGCGTGCAGCGAGCGGCGCACCAGTGTGTCGGACGTCACCGAGCGGCTGGCCAGCTGATAGAGCAGGTCAGTGAGTGTGGGCAGGCGCGTGCTGCGGGATTCGGAAGCGGACCCAGAAGCGGACCCAGAAGCGGACCCAGAAGCGCCAATCACGGGGTACGAGACTATCGGCGCGGATACCCGCGATGTCGCGGCGGGGTGCAAAACTATTGAGATGCGGCTGTATCG
Source organism: Mycobacterium sp. Dal123C01 (assembly GCF_052566995.1). NCBI lineage: Bacteria > Bacillati > Actinomycetota > Actinomycetes > Mycobacteriales > Mycobacteriaceae > Mycobacterium > Mycobacterium sp. Dal123C01. The sequence goes on from NZ_CP199580.1 coordinate 3,205,539, forward strand.
AGACCGAGCGGTAGTGCTGCGCCAGCACAAGCTCGGCGAAGCCGACCGGATCGTCACCATGCTGACCCGCGAGCACGGGCTGGTTCGCGCGGTGGCAAAAGGGGTGCGCCGCACCCGCAGCAAATTCGGTGCGCGGCTCGAGCCGTTCGCGCACATCGATGTCCAGCTGCACCCCGGCCGCAATCTCGACATCGTCACCCAGGTCGTTTCGATCGATGCGTTCGCCACCGACATCGTCAGCGACTACGGCCGGTACACCTGCGGGTGCGCAATGCTGGAAACCGCCGAACGCCTCGCCGGTGAGGAGCGGGCACCCGCCCCGGCGCTGCACCGGCTCACGGTCAGCGCGCTACGGGCGGTGGCGGACGGACACCGCCCTCGTGAGCTGCTACTGGACTCCTACCTGCTGCGTGCCATGGGCATCGCCGGCTGGGCGCCGTCGCTGACCGAGTGTGCCCGCTGCGCCGCACCCGGTCCGCATCGGGCATTTCACATCGCCGCCGGGGGCAGCGTCTGCGGCCACTGCCGTCCCGCGGGTTCGACCACGCCGCCACTGGGCGTACTGGAACTGATGTCCGCGCTGCACGATGGCGATTGGGAGGCCGCCGAGGCGACGCCACCATCGCACCGCAGCCATGTCAGCGGATTGGTGGCCGCCCACCTGCAATGGCACCTGGAACGGCAGCTCAAGACGTTGCCGCTGGTGGAACGCAATTATCGGGTCGACCGCACGATCGCCGACCGGCGCGCAGCGCTGATCGGGCAGGATGAGGCCTGTGGCTAGGAACCACGAGCGCAAGCTGAAGTCCACCGACTACCCGCAACTGCCCGCCGCACCCGAGGGCTATCCGACTTTTCCCGACAGGTCGACATGGCCGGTGGCGTTCCCCGAACTGCCGCCGTCTCCCGGGGGCGGCCCGAGCCGGCCGCCGCAGCACATCTCGAAAACGGCTGCACCGCGGATCCCGGCCGACCGGGTGCCCAATCATGTGGCCATCGTGATGGACGGCAATGGCCGCTGGGCCACCCAACGCGGGCTGAGCCGTACCGACGGCCACCAGGCGGGCGAGGCGGTAGTGATTGACATCGTCTGTGGGGCAATCGAAATTGGGATCAGGTGGCTCAGCCTCTACGCCTTCTCCACCGAAAACTGGAAGCGCTCCCCCGAGGAGGTCCGCTTCCTGATGGGCTTCAACCGTGACGTGGTGCGCATGCGCCGGGTGAATCTCAATGTGATGGGCGTCAAGATCCGGTGGGTGGGGTCGCGGCCACGCCTGTGGCGCAGCGTGATCAATGAATTGGCGATCGCGGAGGAGATGACGAAGGGCAACGACGTCATCACCGTCAACTACTGCGTCAACTACGGTGGCCGCGCCGAAATCGCGGAATCCACAAGGGAAATCGCACGCTTGGCCGCCGCCGGCCGGCTGAACCCGGAGCGCATCACCGAGTCGACGGTGGCGCACCACCTGCAGCGGCCCGACATCCCTGATGTGGATTTATTTCTGCGGACCTCGGGGGAGCAGCGGTCCAGCAATTTCATGCTCTGGCAGGCGGCGTATGCCGAATACATTTTTCAGGACAAGCTGTGGCCCGACTACGACCGTCGCGACCTGTGGGCGGCCTGCGTTGAATATGCGGACCGCAACCGACGATTCGGGAGCGCCTAATGCCATCCCTGCAGGAGCGACTGGGGTCGATTCTCCGCGAGGTGCTGCCCGTCGAGGACGAAGCCGACGGCGGGCTGACGGTGCACCATGACGCCACCTTCGCGTCGTTGCGGGTGGTGAACATCGCCGAGGGACTCGACCTGGTGTCGCTGACCCAGATCGTGGCGTGGGATCTGCCGCTGACCAAGAAGCTCAGCGATCAGGTGGCCAAGCAGGCGCACGACAGCAACTTCGGCAATGTGACCATGGTCGAGAAGGTCAGCGACAAGGCCGCACAGCGCAACTCCGGCAAAGGCGCTGCCAAGACCGCGGACGTGATGCTGCGATACAACTTTCCCGGTGCGGCCCTCACCGACGACGCCCTGCGCACCCTGATCCTGCTGGTGCTCGATACGGGCGCCCAGATACGGCGCGCGCTGACGGCCTGAGCCCGCTCAGCGCTTAGCCGCCGAGTGTGCGGCCAGCTTCACGTTCGGTGCCGACTGTGCGGGCAGCTTCACACTCGGCGCACTTGAGCCCGCTCAGCACATACGAGCCGCGATCAGTGCTCGCAGTCCGAGCAGGTGCCGAAGATCTCGATGGTGTGGCTGACGTCGGAGTAGCCATGCTTGGCGGCCACCTGCGCCGCCCACTCTTCGACTTCGTGGTCGCCGACCTCGATGGTGGACCCGCAGTGGCGGCACACCAGATGGTGGTGATGGTGCTCTGAGCATCTGCGGTAGACCGACTCGCCGGTGTCGGTGCGCAGCGTGTCGACCCTTCCCGCCGATGCCATGGATTGCAGCGTCCGGTAGACGGTGGTCAGCCCGATGTTCTCCCCGCGGCGGCGCAGCTCGTCGTGCAGTTCCTGGGCCGAGCGGAATTCGTCGAGGGTCTCCAGCAGGGTGGAAATCGCCGCCCGCTGGCGGGTGGACCGGACGCTGGTTCCTGTCATGGTGTGTCCTCGCTGGCGTGCGCGACGGCGTCGACGACGATGTGCGCAAGGTGGTGATCGGCCAGCCGGTACAGCACCTCGCGGCCGGATCGCTCCCCGGCGACCAATCCGGCCGCCTTGAGAATCTTCAGATGCTGGCTGACCAACGGCTGGGGCACGCTCAGTGCGTCGACCAGTTCGTGCACGCAGCGCTGGGATTCGCGCAGTTGCAGCACGATGGCGATCCGCACGGGTGCGGCCAGGGCGCGCAACAGCTCACCGGCGGCATCGAGGATTTCTCGCGACGGCGGCTCCGGATATTCGGCGAACGGGTGCTCGCCGGCGCCTGCCTCAACGTGCCGGTGCGGGCCCAAATCCGACGGCGAGCCAGAGGCAGCAGTCGGCGTTGAGGAGGACATCACCATCGGAGTCATCACCTCGAGGAGTGCGGGATCGTTGGAGTGCCCACTGTAGGGAACGACTTCCACTGTCACATGCATGATGACGCATGTCAAAGAACCACGGCGCGGTCGATACCATTGCTGAGGTTTCGTGGGCGACGATTCGCCGGCCCGCGCGTCTGAGTTATCCGGAAAGGGAGTGGACCACCCCGTGGCGTCCGTCATCGACACCGTCGTTAACCTCGCCAAACGGCGCGGATTCGTCTATCCCTCGGGTGAGATCTACGGCGGCACCAAGTCGGCGTGGGACTACGGCCCGCTGGGCGTCGAACTCAAAGAGAACATCAAACGACAGTGGTGGCGCACGGTAGTCACCGGTCGCGACGACGTCGTGGGACTCGACTCGTCAATCATCCTGCCCCGGCAGGTGTGGGTGGCTTCGGGCCACGTCGAGGTGTTCCACGACCCGCTGGTGGAGTCGTTGATCACTCACAAGCGCTACCGCGCCGACCATCTGATCGAGGCCTACGAGGCCAAACACGGACACCCGCCGCCCAACGGCCTGGCCGATATCCGCGACCCGGAGACCGGCGAGCCCGGTCAATGGACCGAGCCGCGCGAATTCAACATGATGCTCAAGACCTACCTCGGACCCATCGAGACCGAGGAGGGGCTGCACTATCTGCGGCCGGAGACCGCGCAGGGCATCTTCGTCAATTTCGCCAACGTGGTGACGACCGCACGGCGCAAGCCACCGTTCGGTATCGGGCAGATCGGCAAGAGCTTCCGCAACGAGATCACCCCGGGCAACTTCATCTTCCGGACCCGCGAGTTCGAGCAGATGGAGATGGAGTTCTTCGTCGAGCCGTCGACCGCCAAGGAATGGCACCAATACTGGATCGACGCCCGGCGGCAGTGGTATCTCGACCTCGGTATCAACCCCGAGAACCTGCGGCTCTACGAACACCCCAAAGAGAAGCTGTCGCACTATTCCGACCGCACCGTCGACATCGAGTACAAATTTGGATTCCAAGGTAATCCGTGGGGCGAGCTGGAAGGCATCGCGAACCGAACTGACTACGACTTATCAACGCACGCAAAGCATTCCGGCGCCGACCTGTCGTTCTTCGACCAGGTCAGTGACACTCGGTACACGCCGTACGCGATCGAACCGGCGGCCGGGCTGACTCGGTCGTTCATGGCGTTTTTGATCGATGCCTACGCCGAGGACGAAGCCCCGAACGCCAAGGGCGGCACGGACAAGCGCACGGTGCTTCGCCTGGATCCGCGGCTGGCGCCGGTCAAGGCCGCGGTGCTGCCGTTGTCCCGGCATGCCGACTTGAGCCCCAAAGCTCGCGACTTGGCCGCCGAGTTGCGGAAATCCTGGAACATCGATTTCGACGACGCCGGCGCGATCGGGCGCCGCTATCGGCGCCAGGACGAGGTCGGAACGCCATTCTGCGTCACGGTGGATTTCGACTCGCTGGAGGACAACGCCGTCACCGTGCGCGACCGCGACGCGATGACGCAGGAGCGGGTGTCGATGGACGCCGTCGCTGACTACCTGGCGGTTCGGCTCAAGGGCTGCTAGCGACCTGGGGTTTTAGCCGTTTCGACAAACCCGTCAATTTTGGAGTAGTGCTGCCCTACGATCCACCCTTAGTCTTATACAAGTGTCCAGTTGCTGTAGTGACTGTTGGGGTGCGGTGTAAGGCCGTAGAAACGGCTGGGTGTCGAGGTACTAGATGGTTCTGGATTTTGCTTTCTTGCCGCCGGAGATCAACTCGGCCCTGATGTATGCCGGCGCCGGTTCTGGGCCGCTACTGGCTGCTGCCGCGGCGTGGGACGGCTTGGCCTCCGAGATGTGGGCGTCGGCGTCGTCTTTCGACTCGGTGGTCTCGGGCCTGGCGTCGAATGGGCAGTGGATGGGTCCGGCCTCGGAGTCGATGACTCAGGCCGCAGGACCGTACTTGCAGTGGTTGCACGGTGCGGCGGCGCACGCCTCCATGTCTGCCCTGCAGGCCCGGGTGGCGGCGATGTCGTACGAGGGGGCATTCGCGGCGACGGTGCCACCCGTGGCGGTGGCAGCCAATCGCGTCCAGCTGATGGCATTGATCGCGACGAACATTCTGGGCCAGAACACCGCAGCGATTGCGGCCACCGAATTCGAATACATCGAGATGTGGCTGCAGGATGTGATGGCCATGTTCGGGTATCACGCGGGCGCGCAATCGGTCATGTCGGCGCTGCCGTCGATCAGTTCGGCGCCGGCGAGTCTGGCGGGATTGTTCACGACGCCCCTGAGCAGTCTGGCCTCGCAGTTCGCCGGGGCGTTGTCGTCGGTGGGCGGTCAACTATTCGGCCCGGGCTTCTCGTCAGCGGTGGGCGCGATTCAGTCCGCGCTGACCCAGGTGGGGTCGATAGTTTCGTCCGCGCCCGTGTCGTCGTTCATGTCGGTGGCCCAGATCGGGATGTATCCGGCGAGCGCGCTGATGTCCCCGATGATGGCGCTGACGCAAGGCACCGCACCTGCTACGTCGCTGGCAGGTGCGACGAACGTGGCCGCCGCCAATGCGTCGCAGTACGTCAGTTCGACCGCTCCGGCGACGAACGTGCTCGGCAGCGGCGGCGGTTGGGGTTCGTCGATCTCGGCCAGCCTTGGCCGGGCGCGGTTGGTGGGGGCGATATCGGTGCCCTCGGTGTGGCAGGGGTCGACTCCGGCCCCGATCATCAGCTCGGCGATGACGGGGGCGGCAGTGCCTGGCGCCGTGGCGGAGCCGGTCGGATCCCCCGGTGGCATGCCGGTGCCGGCGCGGGCGGGCACCGCGAATGACAAACCGGCCGAAATGCTGGGTCGTGCCGGGGAAAGTCCGCCCCACGTCGTGCAGGGCCGGCCCAAGGTAGTGCCTCGCAAGGGCGCCTGAGCGGACCGGAGGCAATTGCCGGTGCGGCCAAACGAATGAATCGGGCGCCTGGCGAATATCCCGACATGTTTCCGACTCGTATTAATCAGTTAACCGCTTAATCAAACGATTAGGTACGGTTTGCTACGGCGAATCATTGCGTCCGCAGCAATCTCGGGACGTCCTCAGTACAGGTGCGGGTGGTCCGCGGCGGAGTCCGACCCGTTGCCCTCGTCCGCAGGCAGCGCGGCGGAGGGCAGCGCGGATGCAGCCATCCCGGCCGGGCCACCGTCTAGCCGCAGAACCCCTGCCGAGCAACACTTTTCGCATTGACCCTGCGCGCCCGGCTCTGCGCGGCGCGTCGCACCAGGCGGTCGTGGGTCGCCGGCGCCACGATCGACCGGCTCGACACCGGTCGCCGTCGCAGGTTGCCACCCGTGACTGGATTTTCAGGATGGCCGGCGACGAAATCGGAAATTCCAACAATTTTCCGGGATTTGATTTACGATGAAAAAACTCGGCGGTGATTGGCACGCCGTTGGGGTTTGTGTGAACAGAGTTTCGGGTGTGGAAAGGGGGCCATTGTGCTATTGCCTCTTGGTTCACCCCTGCCGGACGATTCGGTGTCGGCGCTTCGGGGGGAATCGGGCATGCTCGGTCGCTTAACAGTTCCGCTCAGTTGGGGCGTGGCTGTTCCGCCGGATGACTACGACCACTGGGCGCCGGTGCGCGAAGAGCGCGCCGATGCCGAGGGCGAGGTGACCGACGGGCCGGATTCAGAGGCGGCGGCCGACGGCATGAGCGAAAAGAAAGAACACGCGTGGGGCGACTTTGAAGGCGAAGCTGAACCTCGCTTCAAAGTGGCGCGATCCAACAAATTTGTCCCCCATTCGCCTGCGGCTGGTTGAGATCGAAAGACGGTCGGCCAATGGGTACGACACGTCAATGGGTTGAATCCAGGTAGCTAAAGAACAGTGGCCTAAGCGATTTCGATCGGAGGGGCGCGCCGAATCATCGGTGCGCCTTTATTGCTGCCGCGGTCAGAAACGCCCGCCGCCGCCCATGAAGCCGCCGCCGGAGCCACCCGGCGACGAGTGCGCAGAGCCGCCGAACGACGTGGGGCTCCAGCCGCCGAATCCGCCTCGCACCCCTCCGCTGAGGAGGTCGCCGATGATGATCCCGCCGAGCATTGCGCCGGTGTCATTGCCCCCGCGGCGGGTGTAAGCGCGCTGAGCGGACACCACGTCGGCGTTGGCCAGCGACTGCGCGTTGGCCGCCAGCGCCGACGCCGCATTGGCGTGGGCAATCGCCTCGGTCGGGTTGGTCGACTTCTTGTCGTGTGCGGCTTCGAGATGCCGTTCGGCTTCGGCGAGCCGAGTTCGAGCATCGGGCCCGATACCGCCGCGGCGCGTGTCGATGTACTCGGCGACACCTCGCACCCGTGCCTGGGCGGTGAACAACGCCTGTTCAAGCGAACGATTGAGTCGTTCGGCGTCCGCCTGTTCCTTGGCCAGCGTGGCCAACAGCCGGTTGAGATCGGCGTCGGCCCTGGCCACTTGTGCGAACGTGCCCAGCGGATCGGCGGATCCGCCGCCAGCCGCGTCAACGGCTCTGGTGGCGGCGTCGCGGGCCGCGACCAGCTCGCTGGTATGCGCGGATTTGGGTTTCTCCCTTTGCAATTGCTCGGTGGCGTGCTGGATGCCCGCCTTGATGTCGGTCAGCACCGACGGCAACGTATCGACGGCATGCCGGATGTCGTCGGCCGCGCTGTCCACCGCGTCGAGTAGAGCGCGAGCCTGTCCGAGCGCCGACTCGGTGGCGCGCACAGCATCGACCAAACCGCCCTGCTGTCCGCTGACGGCGTGGTCGGCCAGCGCCCGGGCCGAGCTGATATTGCGGTCGGAGAAGGCCAGCCGCTCCTTGACGGTTGCGATATTGCCCGACACCGAAGTCAGTGCCGCAGGGCCGAATTCCTTGTTCAGCTCGACTAGCCGCTGTTTGGCCGGCTCGACGCGAGCGGTGAGTTCGACGACCTGCTGGGTCAAGGCGTCGAGCCGCGTCGCGGCGTTGACCACCAGATCCCGTAACTTCTCGAACGCCTCGGTTTGTGCTTCCAGTTCGCGGTCGGCGCCGGCCGCTGACACGATCACCTGGGTGAGCAGCTCGCGTCGCTGCGCCGGCGTCTCGGGTGTGGCGTCGTCGAGTTGTTGGCGCACCGTAAAAGCTTGGGACATAGCCACTTTGGCATTATTGACGGCCGCAGTGAAAGGCTCGGTGCGCGGGGCGCCGAACTCGTCGATCGCCAGGGCGAGTTCGTTGGTGCTGGTGCGCACCGCGTTGTCGACCTCCACCACCATCGAGCGCGACAAGTCGTCGAGTGCGCCCAGCGGCACGGCGGCCAGCGCGGTCGGGTCGGTCGGGTCGACTCGCCGGGCGGCTGATAATTCGGCGGCACGGCGTCGCCCGCGGCGATAACGCATGACGAGCCCCAGGGCCACCACCGCGATCACGATCCCGCCGAGGGTGGCCAGCAACCAGACGCGGCTCGACGAATTCGGCTTCGAATTGAGGCCGTTCGCCGCCGAAACTGCGGCCCCACTCCAGTCACCGTCGCGCAGAGCGGGTTCGATCTGGTTATAGCGAAGGTCGTCCACCTGAGTTTGGGTCACGCCCTTCACCCCGGACGGCACCAGAAAGGCATACGCGCGTCCGGTGGTGCTGACGGCGAGCAACGCGTCATACGTACCCAAGTCGCTCTCGTGGATGGTGCGCTGCCCCCAGCTCGCCGCGCTCTGGCCGGAGAAGTCGTTGACATAGACCACCCACAGCCGGATGTGGCGGTCGGCGTAGAGCTTGTCTACGGCCGCGGCCACGTTGGCGCGACCGGAGACCGACAGTGCGCCCGCGTTGTCGGTGACATACCCCGGCAGCCGGAACGGGGGCTGCGCGCCGGCCGTCGGCGCCAGCAGCAGCCCGGTGATGAGCATTGTCAGGATCACGCCGAACAGGCGGCCAGTGCGCATACGTCAATTTAGCCTCGCGACAACACCGGTCCGCACGGCGAGGCGGGGTCCCGAGCCCGGATGCGGCGCGAGGCAGAGCGGGGCCACTTCCCGGCATTCCCTGGCAGACTGTGCGTCGGTGATCACGAACCCGCAAGACCCATACGACGACTTCGACCGTCAACGACGGGCAGCTGAAGCGCCGAAGACCGCGGGCTTGCCGGGCACGGAAAGTCAGCACCGCAGCGACTTCGCCCGGGATCGGGCGCGGGTGCTGCACAGTGCCGCGTTGCGCAGGTTGGCGGACAAGACGCAGGTTGTCGGGCCTCGTGAAGGGGACACCCCGCGCACCCGGCTGACGCACTCACTCGAGGTCGCACAGATCGGCCGCGGCATGGCCATCGGGCTGGGCTGCGATCTCGATCTCGTCGAGCTGGCCGGGTTGGCCCATGACATCGGGCATCCGCCCTACGGACACAACGGCGAGCGCGCGCTCAATGAGGTCGCTGACAAGTACGGCGGCTTCGAGGGCAATGCCCAGAATTTCCGGATCCTGACCAGCCTTGAGCCCAAAGTGCTTGACGATCAAGGCAATAGCGCGGGACTGAACCTCACTCGCGCTTCGCTGGACGCGGTCACGAAATATCCGTGGACGCGTCGTGACGGGCTGGGAAACGGGAGACGCAAGTTCGGGTTCTACGAAGAGGACCGTGAGGCGGCGGACTGGATGCGCGCAGGTGCCCCGCAAGGCCGAATGTGCCTGGAAGCACAGGTGATGGACTGGGCCGACGACGTCGCCTACTCGGTGCACGACGTCGAGGACGGCGTCGTCTCACAGCGCATCGATCTGCGGGTACTGGCCGATGACGATGAGGCGGCGGCCCTGGCCAAGCTGGGGGAGAGTGAATACTCCCGGGTGAGCGCCGACGATTTCATGGCCGCCGCGCGCCGGCTGTCGGGGCTTCCTGTGGTCGCCGCGGTCGGCAAGTACGACGCCACCCTGGTCGCCGCGGTCGCACTCAAGCAGCTGACCAGTGAATTGGTCGGCAGGTTCGCCTCGGCCGCGATCGCGACGACGCGTGCGGCCGCCGGTCCCGGGCCGCTGGTGCGTTTCCATGCCGTTCTGCAGGTGCCGGATTTGGTGCGCGCCGAAGTCGCCTTGCTGAAGATTCTGGCGCTGCAGTTCATCATGTCCGACCCGCGACATCTGGAAACTCAGGCGCGGCAGCGCGACCGCATTCACCAGGTGGCGCAATGGCTGTATGCCGGGGCGCCGCGAACGCTTGATCCGATGTTTGCTTCGACCTTCACCACCGCCGCCGACGACGGCGCCCGGTTGCGGGTCATCATCGACCAAATCGCCTCGTACACCGAAGGTCGGCTGGAGCGAATCGATACCCACCCGACGAGCCCCTGACGGCACTTTTCGGCCGGAGTCCACAAGGTTAGGCTGCGGGCATGAGCAGAAACACCGCCGTTGCCGCCCTGTTGTCGTTTCCGATCGTGGCGATCAGCGCCTGCAGTTCGCCCCAGCACGCGAGCACCCAGCCGGGCACCACTCCAGCGGTCGTCAGCGGCTCGCCGGCGACATCGAGCCCGGCGCCCAGTGGCCAAGCCCTCTCCACCCAACTAAAGGCTCCGGACGGTCGGCAGGTGGCCACGGCCACCATCGACGTCACCAACGGCTACCTCACCGTCACCGTCAAGACGGACACCCCCGGCATCCTCGCGCCCGGTTTCCACGGCCTGCACGTCCACGAGGTCGGAAAATGTGAGCCCAATTCGGTCGCTCCGACCGGTGGGCCGCCCGGAAACTTCCTGTCCGCCGGCGGCCACTACCAGGCGCCCGGGCATTCTGGAAAGCCCGAAAGCGGCGACCTGACGTCGCTCGAGGTGCGCCAGGACGGGTCCGCATACCTGGTGACCACCACCGATGCGTTCACCCGGGACGAGCTACTGGCTGGAAACAAGACGGCCCTGATGATCCATGGCCCGCAGGACAGCGATATGGCGATGGACCGCGTTGCCTGCGGCGTGATCGGCCCGGCCAGCTGAGCTGGTCGTCACCGCTGCAGGATCCGGCGTCCTAGACTAGGCCGATGGCTGGCCGGATCTCCGATCGCGATATCGCCGCCATCCGCGAACGTGCCCACATCGAGGAAGTCGTCGGCGACTACGTCCAGCTGCGACGCGCGGGCGCGGACTCGCTGAAGGGCTTGTGCCCCTTCCACAACGAGAAGTCCCCGTCGTTTCATGTCCGCCCCAACCATGGTCACTTCCACTGCTTCGGCTGCGGCGAAGGCGGTGACGTGTACGCGTTCATCCAGAAGATCGAACACGTCAGCTTTGTCGAAGCCGTCGAACTGCTCGCGGACCGGATCGGGCACACGATCACCTACAGCGGCCCGGCCACCAGCGTGCAGCGCGATCGCGGCAGCCGCAGTCGGCTCATCGCCGCGAACGCCGCCGCGGCCGAGTTCTATGCGGCGGCGCTGGAGTCCGACGAGGCGGCACCGGCCCGCCAGTATCTGACGGAACGAAACTTCGACGCCGAGGCCGCCCGGCACTTCGGCTGCGGATTCGCGCCGTCGGGGTGGGAGACGCTGACAAAACATCTGCAGCGCAAGGGTTTCGAGTTCAAAGAGCTCGAAGCCGCCGGCCTGTCCCGGGAGGGGCGCCGCGGGCCGATGGACCGCTTTCACCGCAGGCTGCTGTGGCCCATCCGCACCTCGGCCGGTGAAGTGATCGGCTTCGGTGCCCGGCGGCTGTTCGATGACGACCCGATGGAAGCCAAGTACGTCAATACGCCCGAGACGCTGCTCTACAAGAAGTCGTCGGTGATGTTCGGCATCGACTTGGCCAAACGCGACATCGCCAGGGGACACCAGGCGGTCGTCGTCGAGGGCTACACCGACGTGATGGCGATGCATCTGGCCGGGGTCGCCACCGCGGTCGCGTCGTGCGGCACCGCATTCGGCGACGAGCACCTGGCGATGCTGCGCCGCCTGATGATGGACGACAGCTTCTTTCGCGGTGAACTGATCTACGTGTTCGACGGCGACGCGGCGGGCCGCGCGGCCGCGATCAAGGCCTTCGGCGGCGAGCAGAATCTGGCGGGGCAGTCCTTTGTCGCGGTCGCCCCGGACGGCATGGATCCCTGCGACCTACGGCTCAAGTCCGGCGACGGGGCGCTGCGCGACCTGGTGGCACGACGAACCCCGTTGTTCGAGTTCGCGATTCGCACCGCGATGGCCGAGTTCGACCTGGAGAACGCCGAAGGCAGGGTCGCCACGCTGCGCCGCTGCGTACCGATGGTGGCCCAGATCAAAGACCCCACGCTGCGCGACGAGTACGCCCGCCAGCTCGCCGGCTGGGTTGGTTGGGCCGACGTCGCGCAGATCATTGACCGGGTGCGGACCGACGCGAAAAACTCCCAGGCCCCCGCGGCCCGGGGCAGTTTCGCACCGAATGCGCGCCGTCGAGGCGCCGAGCAGCCGGCCGAAAGCGGCCCGGCCGAACCCGCCGCGCGTCCTGACCCGCGCGACCCCACACTCTGGCCGCAGCGCGAGGCGCTCAAGTCGGCGTTGCAGTACCCGGCGTTCGCCGGCCCGGTGTTCGACACGCTGACCGTCGAGAGCTTCACCCACCCCGGGTATGCGGCCGTGCGCGCGGCCATCGACGCGGCCGGCGGCACGTCGACCGGAATCACCGGCGCACAGTGGATCGATGCGGTGCGCCAAAAGACCACGTCGACTCTGACCGCCAGCCTGATCAACGAGCTCGGGGTGGAGGTTGTCACCGCCGATGACGAGAGACTGCCCCGCTACGTCGCCGGGGTGCTGGCCCGTCTGCAGGAGGTCTGGATGGGCCGGCAGATCGCCGAGGTCAAGTCCAAGCTGCAGCGCATGTCACCCGTTGAGCAAGGCGACGAGTATCACGCGCTGTTCGGCGACCTGGTCGCGATGGAGGCATACCGTCGCAGCCTGCTGGAGCAGGCTAGCGGCGACGATCTGACGGTGTAAGGGCCTGATCGGCCGGCCGCTCGACTTCGCGCTGCACCACGGCCGTCTCGTTGTCGATCTCGGCCACGGTGACAAACCCCGCGTCGGGTGAGATCCGATTCGCGATCTTGCGGCGCCCGCCTTCGATCACCGACTGGGCCATCGGACTACTGGTCAGCGTGCGATACGCAGCGGCGAGCTGCTCGTATCGCCGGCGTCCGGCTTTCGAGCCCAGCACGTACCCCAGCCCGAGCACGACGACATATCGGATCAAAGCGCCCCTCCCACGAACGTGCGGATGCGTCCATCCTGCCTCACCCGGCTGGGAGCGCGCGCCCCCGATCGATCTAGCTGGGAACGAGGGGCCGGCCCTGAACTTGGGCGACCGTGTGTCGGTACGCTAGAGTCGTCCAGCGATCCGCGCCAGAGTTCGCGTGGACACCGGTTATTCCCCTGTAGCTCAATTGGCAGAGCATTCGGCTGTTAACCGAAGGGTTGGTGGTTCGAGTCCACCCGGGGGAGCCACGTCAGATACCGGCGACCCTTTCCGTCAAGGCCGGAGCTGAAGGATTCACCGAGCCAGCCCGCTCCGTGCGCACGCCAAGCTCTAAACCCTGGGGTTCTTAATCAGTCGAGAGTTGGTCATCGGCCCTCTGGCGCGTCGTGGGGCATCGTGGCCGGAGCTCCCGACAAGCGTTACACACAGCGCTAGGCGACAAAACCTTGTCACCTGGACACCCGGGAACCGTTGCCGAACAGCCGGCCGGTAGGACTCTGCCGCGGCGGCCGCCCAAAGGTGTAGCGGCGCAACCCCATTACCGCCATCGCTGTGCCTGCGATCACCATCCGCGGCGAATACGCCGCGCGCGCATCGCAGCCGACCGGATCCGTGGGACGTGTGGGCGCGTCCGTCCAGTGCGGGCGCCGCTCCGGATCGGACCGGATTGCTACGGTTAGTCGAATAGTTTACGATTCGTAAGATGAAGGGAAATCTCGTCCAGTGGTTTGAGAGGCTCGGCTACCCCGCGACGTGGCTCGCCGAGGCCGAGCGCTACGCGCTGGACCGCAGCATGAGCTACGGCGAGCTGCACGAGCTCGTCGGTCGCGCGGCCGCCGTCCTGCGCGGGTGCGGAGTGAGCCGCGGCGACGTCGTTGCCGTGATGGTGCCCACCTCAGCGATGCATTGGGTGATCTTCTTCGCGCTCGCCCGCCTCGGTGCGGTGCACTGCGGCGTCAACGTCATGTACCGCGCCGAGGAGGTGCGCTTCCTGCTCGATGACGCCGCGCCCCGCGTCATCATCTGCCTCGACCAGCTACTGCCTGTCATCGAGCAGGCGGCGGACGGGCGCAGCCAGGCGACTGTGTTCACCGTGTCGATCACCGATCTGGCCGACCCTGACTTCGTCCCGTACCCGGGGCTGGACGCGTGGTGGCCATCGCCCGAGCGCCGGGCCGGCGCCGCGCCGGCACTTCTCGACGAGATGATGGCGGCCCAGCCGTTGCTGGACCCCGCTCGCGTCGCCGACGTGCGAGAGCAGATCGGCCAGATCGTGTACACGGCCGGCACCACCGGCCGTCCCAAGGGCGTCCTGCAGTCCCACTACAACCTGATGCACAATGCCGTCACACACACGTTGGCCATGCCGGGTGTGAGCATCCCGGTTACCCTGTCCATCCTGCCGCTGTTCCACACCGGGGGCTTCTTTGTGTATTCGCTGCCGACCTTTGTGCGTGGGGGGACTGTCATCCCGCGGCCGTTGTTCGACCCGGGCGATGTGTTGCGCTGCGTGCAACGACATTCGCTCAACGTGCTCTTCGGTCCGCCCACCTTCTACGTGGCCCTGTTGAAGCACGGATTGAATCACACCGATCTGTCGGGCATTCGGGTCTGCTCGACGGGCGCGGCCCCCATCCCTGCGGCCTTGCCGCAGCGATGGGAAGCGGCGACAGGAACGGGGGATGGGGGATGAGCGAACTGAACAGCCTCGGGACGTTCAATGGTCTGCCCGGTAAACCCACTCCCGGCACGCTCGGTGTGCCGGTCGTCGGAGAGATGCGGGTCACCGTCGACGGGTCTGTGGTGGCTCGTGAGGTCGAGGGCGAGATTGAGTTCCGCGGCCTGCAGGTGTCCAAAGGCTATCTGGGCAGGCCAGAGGACACGGAGGCGGCGTTCGGCGCCGACGGGCTGGCTGCGCACTGGCGATATCGGCTACCTCGATCAACACGACGCCCTGCGCTACGTCGACCGCAAGAAGGACCTTCTGTTCGTCTCCGGTTACAACGTCGCGCCAGCGGAGATCGAGGCGACGCTGCTGCAGCATCCGCGAATCATCGATGCGGCTGTCGTGGGGGAGGACGATCCTTATCGCGGTGAGATCCCGGTCGCTTTCGTCGTCGGCGACGTCACACCCGACGAGGTCGAATCCTATGTCCGAGAACATCTTGCGGCCTTCAAGGTGCCGCGCAGAGTCGAGGTGGTCGACGCATTGCCCAAGAATGCAATGGGGAAGACGCAGAAGCAGGAATTACGCGCGAGGCGAACGGAGCAGCAGTGATGGCGCGAGCAAACGAGTTATCGGTGGTGGCGCGCGGCCGGCGCGAGCGTGAGCGTATCGCGCGACGGGACAGCATCCTGGCCGCAGCGCAGGAGACGTTCAGCACGCGGGGGTTCGCCGGTTCCACGATGGAGGAAGTGGCGCTTCGGGCCGAGATCACCAAGCCCACGCTCTATGGATACTTCCACACGAAAGACGAGCTGCTGCTCACACTGATGCTTCCGGTATTCGCCGACATCGGGACCCAACTGCAGGCCGTCCAGCGAGACCTCGAGGCCGGGTTGATCGGCAGCTGCCACGAACTGATCCGCGAGTACCTCGACGCGGTGCTCACCCCATACCGCACCGACCCGGCACAGTTTCGGCTTACTCAACTACTCCATCAGACCCGGCTGGTGGAGACCCTGGACCCGGCCACCGTCGCCGCCCTGGATATCCAAGGGCGACAGGACTTTACGCTGGCGCGCTCGATCCTGCGCACCGCCGTGCAGAAAGGGTTGATTCGGGATGTGCCGGTCGCGCCGCTTGCGGACGTGATCTGGGGCATCGTCGTCGGGACCATCCAGGTCGAGGACATCAAGAACCGCACCGGCGGTCACCCGCAACACACCGCCACGCTGAAACTCGCGGCCGACCTGCTCACCGCGGCCCTCACCCCCCACCAGGCCGAGGGAGAACAGCGATGACCGAGGACCTCACCGGCAAAGTCGCGATCGTCACCGGCGCCGCCCGCGGCATCGGCGCTGCGATTGCCCGACAACTGTCCGCGCGTGGTGCCACGGTGGTACTCGCTGACATCGACGACGTCGAGTTGCGCTGTGCGGCTGCGGAATTGCCGGGGCCTTCGACACCGGTGGCCGTGGACCTGACCGCCCCTGAGGCCCCGGGCACGGTTGTCGATACCGCAGTGCGTGCGCACGGCCGCTTGGACATCGTGGTCAACAATGCCGGGTACACCTGGGACGGCCCAGTGCACACGATGTCGGACGAACAGTTCCAGGCCATGCTCGACATCCACACCGTCGTACCTTTCCGCCTACTGCGTGCGGCGGCCAAGCCGATGCGCGCTGCCGCCAAGCAGGAGATCGCCGCGAATCGGCTCGAGCACCGCAAGGTGGTCAACGTGGTGTCGCTGGCCGGCCTGATGGGCCAGGGCGGCCAAATCAATTACTCCGCCGCCAAGGGCGCGACAATCGCGATGACCAAGGCGCTGGCCAAGGAATGGGGACACCTTGGCATCAACGTCAATGCGGTGGCCCCCGGCTTCATCGAAACGCGGCTGACCGCCAGTCCGGAGCCCGACAACCGTATCGACGTCGGCGGCCGAACACACCAACTCGGCATCTCGAACGCCGTACGCGACACTGCAATAGCCACCAATCCGTTGGGACGTGTTGGTCTGGCCTCTGACATCGCAGAAGCGGTCGCATGGCTAGCATCACCCGCCTCCGACTACGTCCAGGGCCACGTGTTGACCGTCAGCGGGGGCCAAATCGGTGGGATGACGTGCTGAACCCGTAAGTCCGGTGTCGCGCAGCCGTCTTCGAGCAAACTTTACGACTAGCGAAATTACTTAATTAGACGTTCATTATTGAAAGGATTCCCAGTGACTGACGCACTCACCGAGACCGACGTCGTCAAATACGAGGTGCGAGACCACATCGCCATCGTGACCCTGAACCGGCCAGACCAACGCAATGCGTTCGACGTCGAGCAGTCCGCCGCCACGCTAGCCGCCTGGGACCGCATCAAAGCCGATCGCAACATCCGCGTTGCGATCATCACCGGCGAAGGCTCCGCGTTCTCTGCCGGTGCGGACTTAAAGAAACTCATCCCCTACATCCGAGACGCCAGCGACGAGGACAACCGCCGCCGCGCATTGGAAGGACCGGGATGGGCGGGAGTCTCAGGTGGCTACACGATCAACACGCCAATCATCGCCGCGATCAACGGCGACTGCATCGCCGGTGGGCACGAACTCGCCGAGTTCTGCGATATCCGGATCACCGTGCCGCACGCGCGATTTGGCCATCAGGAGATCAAGTGGGGGCTGATGCCCGGCGACGGCGGTTGTTCACGACTTTCGCGCATCATCGGGCTCGGCCGCGCGATGGAACTGATCCTGACCGGCCGAATCTACGACGCCGAGGAAGCACTCCGAATCGGCTTCGTCACCAAGATCGTCGAACCGCAGCACCTCATGCGGGACGCCATCGCCATCGCACAAACGATCGCCTCCAACGGCCCACTGGCGGTACGAGCCGCCAAACAAACCATCCTTCGTGGAGTCGGCCGGCCGTTGAACGACAACATCCCCTTCGAAACCGAGACATTCAGCTACCTGTGTAGGTCCGACGACTGGGCGCGGGGTCAGCGTGCATTCCTCACCGGCGAGAAGCCGGATTTCCAGGGCCGATAAGACGCGCGCACAGTGCCCGAAACCGCTACGGCTGCCCAAGACGAAGGTCGCCCGATTCGCTTCGCCGAAAGCCCGCCAACCAAGGGAGGTGGCATTTTGTCAACGCTGCCTTCACTGACCCCCGGCCGAAACACGCTGCTGTGGCCGAAGTCCGTCGCGGCGTTCTGGCTGCGCACGCGTCGCGTGCGACGAGCCGATGTTGATCGGCTGCGTGCCTAGTCGACGTGCGGACACTCTCACAGCAGGTAAGTCAGGCCCCATTCCCGCTCGGCGGCGAGCTGAGCGGCGATGTCCGCCTTGGGATCGCCGTCTCGGCCGGCTAGGGCTACCAGGGCGTCGGCTAGGGCGAAGATCGGTACCCGGTGCCGCTCGCTGACCGAGATCAGTTCCCGGAAGGCGGCATGAGAGTTGCACCGGCGCCAGCCGACGATTATCCCTACCGCCGTGTCGAGAACGCGAATGTCTGGCCTGCGCCCGGGGCGCAGTTGTGGCTGGCTAACTAGGCTTTCGATCATCTGATCTCCTGGTCGGAATGTGTCTCAAAGTTGGTCTAACGCCGAATTGGCGAATGCCGTCGAAATAGCATGAAAGGCAAGGGAATCAAGTAAAGCGTCCGGACTGGGGACCGACACGAGGTGTCACCCACTGACCGGCGTCAGGCAGTCAACGACAACAGCGCGCTGCCAGGCAGCGGCGAACGACTAAGCGTTCCGTGAACTGTTGCATCACACCACTATAGGACATTCGCGTCGCACCAGGCGCATTCAAATTGTTTGGCTCACAACCGATTTAAACCTTGCTCGGGCCTCGGCCTCCGGTATCCTCAGCGCGCACATTCGGCCGAGTGGCCCAATAGCCCTCAGATGGAGAAGTCCTCGCCGTGCCACACTCCGGCTTCCGGCGGCCGGATGACCCGGCCACTCTGTGGACTTTCGCTCTGAGCCTCCAGCCTCGCCACCCTGCTGAGCAACTGTTGCAGGCTGACACCCACCAGATCCGGCAGTGAATCGTCCTCGCCGGCCGGGCCGGATCGGCTCACGATCTGCCCGGGCACGCCGACGACCACACTGCTTGACGGAACTTCTTTGACCACAACGGCATTGGCGCCGATGCGGCTGTCATCGCCGATTTTGATCGGGCCGAGTATCTTGGCTCCGGCACCGATGATCACGCGGTCGCCGATGGTCGGGTGGCGTTTCCCGGGATCCGTGCTGATGCCGCCGAGCGTCACGCCGTGGTAGATCGTGACGTCATCGCCCACTTCGGCGGTTTCGCCGATCACGACGCCGGTGGCGTGGTCGATGAACAACCGGTTGCCGAGCACCGCACCGGGGTGGATTTCCACCCCGGTGAAAATGCGGGTCAGCTCCCCGACGATCCGTGCGGCGACACGCGCGCCACGGGTCCACAGCCAATGGCTGATCCGGTGGCCCCACAGGGCGTGTACGCCGG
The DNA here is from genome assembly GCF_052566995.1 of Mycobacterium sp. Dal123C01. Taxonomy (NCBI): domain Bacteria; kingdom Bacillati; phylum Actinomycetota; class Actinomycetes; order Mycobacteriales; family Mycobacteriaceae; genus Mycobacterium; species Mycobacterium sp. Dal123C01. The sequence continues at coordinate 3,224,855 of NZ_CP199580.1, forward strand.
GATAGGCGAAGATGACTTGCAGCGCTGTCGGCCGGGCCGGGTCGCGCTCGATGGCAGCCTGGATGTCCTGCCGTATCGCCGCAAGCATGGTTATTGGGCCGCGTCGTCAAACAGCGGCGTGCTCAAATACCGCTCGCCGAAGTCGGGGAGGATCACCACGATGAGTTTCCCGGCGTTCTCGGGGCGCCGTGCCACCTGCAGGGCCGCCACGGTGGCCGCACCCGAGGAGATGCCGACCAGCAGTCCTTCTTCGCGGGCCAGCCGCCGGGCCAAGTTGACCGAGTCGTCGTTTCCGACGGTGATGATCTCGTCGACCAGATCCAAATCGAGCACCGGCGGGATAAATCCGGCGCCGATGCCCTGGATCGGGTGCGGGCCCTTCTTGCCGCCGGAGAGCACCGGTGATGCGGCCGGTTCCACGGCCACGATCTGCACCGATGGTTTGCGTTCCTTGATGACCTGGGCCACCCCGGTGATGGTGCCGCCGGTGCCGACTCCGGACACGAAGATGTCGATCTTCCCGTCGGTGTCGCGCCAGATTTCTTCGGCGGTGGTCTTCCGGTGAATGGCGGCGTTGGCCGGGTTCTCGAATTGCTGAGGCACGAAATAGCGCTGGTCGGTCTTGGCGAGTTCCTCGGCCTTGGCGATGGCGCCGGGCATGCCGTCTGGGCCGGGAGTCAGGACCAGTTCGGCACCATAGGCCAGCAGTAATTTGCGGCGCTCGATGCTCATCGTCTCGGGCATGGTCAGCACAAGCTTGTAGCCGCGTGCCGCGGCGACCTGCGCCAGCGCGATGCCGGTGTTTCCGCTCGTCGGCTCGAGAATGATGGTGTCCGGCTTGATCAGACCGGCTTCCTCGGCCGCGTCGATCAGGGCTACCCCGAGCCGGTCCTTCACGCTGGCGGCCGGGTTGAAGGATTCGAGCTTGGCGACGACGTCCGCGCCTGCTCCGTCGGTGACCCGGTTCAACCGGACCAGGGGGGTATTGCCGATTAGTTGCGTGATGTTCTCAGCGATGCTCACAAACGCCATTCCAGCGAATGTCGAAGTGGATTGCAACGTCGGCGGGCACGGCGAGGGCCACCGGAGTGAATTGTTCCGGCGCGTCGGGTGCCACTCCGGCCAAAACTTTCCCGGCGATTTGGTGCGAAGGTGTCGCGGTCAGCGTCGTCGCCGAGGTGCCCGGCGCCGGGCGCAGGTAGAAATCGGTACCCGGTTGGACGATCCCATCGATGGCGAAGCCGTCGGCGTCAACCAGCGAGTGACCGTCGGCAACGTTGAGTGTCAAAGGGATTCGCACCCGAAATGGGCCTACGAGCTCTGGTCCGGCGGTGGCCTCGGTATCGACGAGGACGGGCTCGTCGGCTTCCTGCGGTGCCTTGAGCGCTCCGGAGAGTAGGTAGTTGTAGAGGTGCACAACGCGGTCGGCATTGCGGTAGTGGCGCGTACCGGTCAGCCAGAAGCTCACGTGGCCGATCCTGGGTGTGGTGCCGGCCTCTGCCTCGACAATGAGCCGGTAGTAGCGGTAGCCGTGTCCGCGGTGACCGTGGCTGCTGCTCGACAAGGTGCTGCCTATTCCCAACGCGCGTTGGTAGCGACCCTTGGCTGGACTCGTCGTCAGTTGTGAGCCGGAAACATCTTGCCAGTCAACGCCATTGGCCGACTTCTGCAGTCGCAGTGTGACGGCGCTGTCGGAGGCGGTCCACACCGAGTAGCCGCCGAGTTGGGGTTGGCCGTCGAATTCGAAGGTGATCACCGGTCCGGGTGCCCGGTGCACCGCGACAGGAATGTTCAGCGGCTTGGTGTCCAGGGCCAAGCCGTTGGTCAGGTACCAGATCGCGGCCTGGGTAGCCGCGATGGCCTCGTGTTCGTCGAGATTGGCGTATCCCAGCGGGTAACCGGCCTGGCGCAACTGTTGACTCAGGTCCACGGTCGTGCGCATCGGATACGAGTGGCGCAGAATCCAATCCACCTCGGCTTCATAGTCGCGCCTGCGCAGATGCGGCAGCGCCGACCAGGTCCCCACGCGGTAGCGCGACGGCAGGTGCGGTGCGATGCCGGCGAAGTCCAGTGAATACGCGCGCAGGTTGGGGTTGAGCCGGATCAGGTCGGTCCGCGCGGTGCTGCCGTCGCTGAACACGATCTTGTCGACGGTGTGGGAGTACGTGCCGCCTCGGTAGCGCGTCATGTGCGGTAGCTCGGTCGCCGGCTGGACCAAGATGCGCTGGCGGGTAGCCACCGGCGTCAGTGCGCGGCTAGATATGGATAACACGGTCATGGCTGGTTGTTCTTCCCGGAAGATTTCGACTGTTGCGCGCTTTCGTACGCGCGGGCTTGGACGCCCGCTAGCGGGAAAAAAGCGCGACGATTACAACGTCAGAATTGGGTCGTCAGGAAATCAACAACAGCAACAACAGTCCACGGCAAGGCAGCGCGAGCGGATGAGGCGCAGCTGTGCAGCGTGGTGCATTCGACCACTATAGGGCATCATCGCGACCAGGCTCGTTCGACGACTAGTGCCCACCCCGCGGTCGAAAAAATCTCGATGAGTTTTACACTTGCCTCGGCTCAATGCGGCGCTCTCGGTTGGTGGCCTGTGGCTCTACATCCGTGCTAGGTAATCAACAACGACGGAAGGACCAACATGACGTCGGCTCAAAATGAGTCTCAGGCACTGGGGGATCTCGGTGCCAGGCAGCTCGCCAACGCGACCAAGACTGTTCCGCAGCTATCGACCATCACCCCTCGCTGGCTGCTGCACCTGCTGAGCTGGGTCCCCGTCGAAGCGGGTATCTACCGGGTCAACCGGGTGGTCAACCCCGAGCGGGTCGCCGTGACGACGCAAGAGGGCGACTCCCTCGACACTCCGCTGGAAGAGACCTTCGTCGACTACGAGACCAGCCCGCGCGAATACACGCTGCGGACGATTTCGACGCTGCTCGATGTCAGCACCCGGGTCTCCGACCTCTACTCCAGCCCGCACGACCAGATCACCCAGCAGCTGCGGCTGACCATCGAGACCATCAAGGAGCGCCAGGAGTTCGAGCTGGTCAACAGCCCCGAGTACGGCTTGCTGGCGCAGGCGACTCCGGAGCAGACGATCCAGACGCTCGGCGGAGCGCCGACGCCGGACGACCTTGACGCGCTGATCACCAGGGTGTGGAAGACGCCCAGCTTCTTCCTGACGCACCCCCAAGGCGTTGCCGCGTTCGGGCGCGAGGCCACCTACCGCGGTGTCCCACCCGTCGTCGTCAGCCTGTTCGGCGCGCAGTTCATCACCTGGCGTGGCATTCCGTTGATCCCGTCGGACAAGGTGCCGGTGGAAGACGGCAAGACCAAGATCATCCTGGTGCGCACCGGCGAGGAGCGCCAAGGAGTGGTGGGCCTGTTCCAGCCGGGCCTGGTCGGCGAGCAGGCACCGGGTCTGTCAGTGCGCTTCACCGGCATCAACCAGTCGGCGATCGCACGGTATCTGGTCACGCTTTACACGTCCTTGGCTGTGCTCACTGACGACGCGCTCGCCGTCCTCGATGGTGTCGCTGTGGACCAGTTCCATGAGTACAAGTGAGTACCGGTCGGTAGACGCCGAAAGCGACCTGCCGGTCAGCGCCGCGGAGCTTGCGGCGCTGGCCACGCAGCTGTACGCGGCAAGCGTCCGGCCGGGGCCGGACAGCCCGCCGCAGACAGTGCCGGTCGCCCCGCGCGGAAACGTGCCGGACACCACGGCCGCGGCATCGGCGGTCCGGGCGGCCGCCGGGACGTCGGATCCGTTCCCGGCACCGCTTCCGCCGATCGGCTTCACCGACATCTACCTGCCCGCTCCGACGTCTCCCGGGCCTGAGGGGCTGCCGCAAGCGGTGCCCGTCGCCCCACGCGGCAGCGTCCCGGATACGACGGCGGCGCCGTCGGCCGCCTGGACGACCGCCGGGGTCGCCGATCCCTACCTGCCGCCGGGTATCGCCGACCTCAGCGCCTTCGCTGTCCCCACGGAGGGCCTCGTCTCGACACAGCCGGGTGTGCTGGCCGGCTCGGGGCCGAGCGCTCCGGTGGCCCCGCGCGGCTCATTGCCTTATTCGGGGCCTTATTCGGGAACCGAATGGCTACCCGAGGCGCCGTCGGTCGTCGACGTCGGCTGGTCTGACGCGGTGCCCGCCGCGCCGGCTGCGACCGCACCGGCCGGTGACGGGTACGACTACCACTTCCTCACCGGAGCCGACCCGGTCCCGGAGTTGCCCGACGACCACGAGATCTTCGACGTCAACGCGATCCGGGCGGACTTCCCGATCCTGAAGGAGACGATCAACGGGAAGCCGCTGATTTGGTTCGACAACGCGGCGACGACCCAGAAGCCGCAGGTGGTCATCGACCGGCTGTCGTACTTCTACGCTCACGAGAACTCCAACATCCACCGGGCGGCGCACGAGTTGGCGGCCCGGTCGACCGATGCCTACGAAGAGGCCCGCGAGACCGTGCGGCGGTTCATCGGGGCACCCAAGGCCGAGCAGAACATCTTCGTGCGTGGCACCACCGAAGCCATCAACCTGGTGGCTTACGCGTGGGGCGGCAAGCACCTGGGCCCGGGCGACGAGATCGTCATCACCCACCTGGAGCACCACGCCAATATCGTTCCTTGGCAACTGCTTTCGCAGCAGACCGGTGCCATTCTGAAGGTTGCGCCGGTTGATGAGGCCGGTAACCTGCTGCTCTCGGAGTTCGAGGACCTGCTGGGTCCGAAGACCAAGCTGGTGGCAGCGACCCAAGTGTCGAACGCGCTCGGCACGGTGACGCCGGTGGAAAAGATCGTCGAGCTCGGTCACCGATACGGCGCGCGAGTGCTGATCGATGGCGCTCAGTCGATTCCGCATCTGCCAATCGACGTCGCCGAACTCGGTGTCGACTTCTTCGTGTTCTCCGGCCATAAGATCTACGGCCCCACCGGGATTGGTGTGCTGTACGGGTCCGAGGAGGCGCTGGCCGAGACGCCGCCGTGGCAGGGCGGCGGCAACATGATCGCCGACGTCACCCTGGAACGCTCGCTGTACCAAGGACTTCCCAACAAGTTCGAGGCCGGCACCGGCAACATCGCCGATGCCGTCGGATTGGGCGAGGCGCTGCGCTATGTCGAGCGGGTTGGCATCGAGCGCATCGCGGCCTACGAGCACGCCTTGCTCGACTATGCGACCCCGCGCTTGGCCGACATCCCCGGTGTTCGCCTGATCGGCACCGCGGACGAGAAGGCCAGCGTGCTGTCCTTTGTGCTGGCTGGACACGAGCCGCTCGAGGTGGGCAAGGCGCTCAACGCCGAAGGGATTGCGGTCCGGGCCGGACATCACTGCGCGCAGCCAATTTTGCGCCGATACGGCCTGGAAGCCACGGTTCGTCCGTCGTTCGCCTTCTACAACACGTTCGAAGAGATCGACGTGTTCCTCAAGGCGGTGCGCCGGATCGCCGAGGGTGGCTCGAACGTCGGCTAGCGGGCGGCGAATATGAGTGCCGCCGTGTTTGCTACGCAGCGGGCCTAACCGGGCGGAAATCGCGTTGCCGACCAAGTAATTGCGCTCGGTCTGAACGAAACTGTTGCTTTGGGCTTCACTTATCGCCGATTGTGACGTGCGGCGGCAATAGCCGTACTCCGACGGCGGCCGCGAATGCTCAAGTGGGTTTCGACATGGCGGAAACAAATTCGCGCAGCGCTTTCAGCCTCAGCGCCAGCGAACGGTCCGGCGTCGATTTCTGCCGTCGCCACGATCGCCTTGCCATTCCGAGCTTGGCGGCGCGCTGGCCGGGTCGCCGTCGCGCCCCACCCTGAGGGCGAGAGCCTCTGTCTGAACGCGGCGGCCGCCGGCCGACCGCGTTATCGCTATCGGCCAGATTTCTTCTGGTTGATTGCAACTCTAACGTCGGGCATCGGTTTGCCCGTAAATTTTTGCGATGTTCTATGTGTACAAACTGACGGCGCGGTCCACGTGTAAACAATGCTGACCCTTACCGGGCCGGCTAGTTACAGGCGAGTAAAAATCATTACGAAAACGGGGGACCGCATGAGCCGAATGGACCGTCTGCGTTCTGGACGGGTTCGATGAACGGCACGGCCATAGCAAAGCCCATGAATGCGCTGGGCGAATTTTTTATGCTCAGCGCCGAAGCATTGGTGACCATGCTGCGGCGGCCGTGGGCCTGGCGCGAGATTCTCGAGCAGATCTGGTTCGTCGCCCGGGTGTCGATTTTTCCGACCATCATGCTCTCGATTCCGTACACGGTGCTCATCGTGTTCGTCCTCAACATTTTGCTCGTCGAGATTGGTGCCGGGGATCTCTCTGGCGCCGGCGCGGGCCTGGCGTCGGTGACCCAGGTCGGGCCGGTTGTCACGGCGATGGTCGTTTCGGGCGCTGGGTCGACCGCGATGTGCGCCGACTTGGGTGCGCGCACCATCCGTGAGGAAATCGATGCGATGAAGGTTATCGGCGTCAATCCCATTCAGGCTCTGGTAGTTCCGCGTATCATCGCCGCCACCTTCGTTGCGGTCCTGCTGTACTCGGTGGTCGCGGTCACCGGATTGGTCGGTAGCTACGTCTTCGTGGTCTTCGTTCAGCACGTCACGCCCGGTGCCTTTATTGCCGGGATGACCCTGGTCACCGGTCTGCCGCAGGTGGTGATTTCGCTGATCAAGGCAACATTGTTCGGGTTGTCCGCGGGATTGATCGCCTGCTACAAGGGCTTGTCGGTGGGCGGGGGCCCGACCGGCGTCGGGAACGCGGTGAACGAGACCGTGGTGTTTTCCTTCATGGCCTTGTTCTTCATCAACATCCTGACTACCGCGCTGGGAGTGAAGGTGACTGCCAAATGACCAGTGTCGCGCGTGAGCCCTCCTGGTTCGTCACTCTTGGCCCCAGGCTGGTGGTTTCCACCCGCAAGCTGGGCGAACAGACCCAGTTCTATGGGAAGTCTTTGGCCTCCACCGGAGATGCGGTACGGCGCTACCCGGGAGAACTGCTGCGGCTGATCGCCGAAATGGGTATGGGCACCGGTGCGCTCGCAGTGATCGGGGGCACCGTCGGCATCATCGGCTTCCTCACCCTGACCACCGGCGCCCTTGTTGCGGTACAGGGCTACGACACGCTGTCCAACATCGGGGTCGAAGCGATGACCGGCTTTCTGTCGGCCTTCTTGAACGTCCGAATGATCGCGCCGTGCACGGCCGGGTTGGCATTGGCCGCCACGATCGGTGCCGGAGCGACGGCGCAGCTGGGCGCGATGCGCATCAACGAGGAGATCGACGCGTTGGAGGTGATGGGTATCCGTTCGGTCACCTATCTGGCATCCACGCGGATTATCGCCGGCGTCCTGGTCGTCATCCCGCTCTACGCCGTCGCCGTGCTGATGTCGTTCATCGCGGCTAAGTTCCTCACGATTTATGTTTACGGCCAGTCCCGTGGCGTCTACGAGCACTACTTCGCCACGTTCCTGCGGCCTAGCGACTTGTTGTGGTCGTTCTTATCGGCGCTGACGATGGCGACCGGTGTGATGGTCGTGCATACCTACTACGGTTTCACCGCCTCGGGCGGTCCCGCCGGTGTGGGGGAGGCCGTCGGTCGTTCGGTGCGGTCATCGATGATTGTGACGGCGTTTGTGTGCCTGATGATTTCGCTATCTGTGTACGGGCAGTCCGGCAACTTCAACCTGGCGGGGTAGCCGTATGAGCACCCACAGGGAGAGCGGGCCGGGGAGGCAAAATAGGGTCCGCAACAGCAGGATTGACCCGATCTGGTGGGCGCCGACGTTGTTCATCCTCATCGGCGGTCTGATCGCGCTGACCGCAGGGGCGTTCTCCGGCAAATTCCAAACATTCATCCCGCTCACGCTGGTCTCGAACAGGGCGGGACTGGTGATGGAAGATGGCGCGAAGGTCAAGTTGCGCGGTGTAGAAGTCGGCCAGGTCGCGTCGATCGGCACCGACGTGAAGGCGGCTCAGCTACAGCTGAAGATGCAGCCAGGCCCATTCAAATATCTGCCGAGCAACGTTGAGGCGGAGATCAAATCGACTACTGCGTTCGGGTCGAAATACGTCGACCTGATCGTGCCCGAACATCCCAGCCAAACACCCCTGAAGCCGGGCGCGGTGCTCCAATCCCGCAATGTCACAGTCGAAGTCAACACTGTCTTCGAGAATCTGCAATCGGTGGTCCAGGCCCTCGATCCGGCGAAGCTGAACGCGATCTTGTCGGCATTCGCGCAATCAGTGCGTGGTAAGGGCGATCGAATTGGACAGGCGATCACCGGCGCGAACGATCTGCTGCTCACCGTCAACCCTCGCATGGAAGCGATCCATCGGGACTGGCGGCTGTTTGGTAAGACCACGGCCACCTATTCCGATGCGGCGCAGGATATCCTGTCGATCCTCGACTCGGCGGCGACGACCAGCACCACCCTCACCGAAAACCAGCGGTCGCTCGACTCCCTGCTGTTGTCGGCGGTGGGTTTGAGTCAGACGGGCATCAATGTCATCGGTAGAAACGAATCCAATATCGTTCGGTCCTTCAACCTTCTCGATCCGACCACGGCGCTGCTGAATAAATACTCGCCGACCTACACGTGCCTGTTCCAGGGTGCGCAATGGTACGTAGACCACGGCGGCCGAGACGCCTTGGGCGGCAACGGCTACTCGGTAATCCTCGACGCCGCGCTGCTTTTCGGCGACGACCCGTACCGGTTCCCGCGACACCTGCCCAAAGTCAATGCGACAGGTGGGCCCGGCGGGAAGCCCAGCTGTGGCTCGCTGCCCGACCCGAGTGCGAACTTCCCAGTGCGTGCGCTGGTGACCGACACCGGTTGGGGCGCTGCTCCCGACGAGATCCGCACCACTCCGTGGGTGGGCAATCCATGGTGGGCCAACTACTTCCCGACCACCAAGAATCCTCCGGAAGCGCCCCGCTTCAACTACCGCGGGGGGGTGCCGCCGCCCCCATGAGAAGGAAACTCTCCAGCATCATTTTCCGTGTCGCGATATTTACCACGGTCTGCTTACTCTTTACGTTCACGCTCATTGCGGTGTTCGGGCAACTGCGCTTCGAGGACCGAACCGGCTATAACGCGGTATTCACGAACATCTCCGGTCTAAAGTCCGGCAACTTTGTCCGCATTGCCGGGGTGGAGGTCGGCAAGGTCGGCGACCTCACGCTGCATCACGACGGCACAGTCACCGTCGGCTTCACAGTGGACAAAGGGGTGCGACTGACCGAGGGCACCAAAGCCGTTGTGCGCTATGAAAACTTAATCGGTGACCGCTACCTCGGTCTCGAAGAGGGCCCCGGGCCCCCACGCGGGCTGCCGCCGGGCACGACGATTCCCCTGGCCCGAACATCGCCCGCCCTGGATATCGACGCGCTGATCGGAGGCTTCCGCCCGTTGTTCCGCGCGCTGGATCCCGATCAGGTCAATGCGCTGTCCGGTGAATTGCTTCGAATCTTCCAGGGGCAAGGGGGCACCCTTGCCTCCGTGCTTTCGCAGACATCGATGCTGACCTCGACCCTGGCCGGTCGCAGCCAGCTGATCGGTGAGCTGATCACCAACCTGAACACCGTGCTGCACACCTTCGGCACGCGCGACCGCGAGTTCTCGGACGGCTTGGACAAGCTATCGCAGTTCGTGGAGGGCCTGGCGCAGCGCAAGGACGACATCTCCACCGGGCTGGCCTACATCAACGCGGCGGCCGGGCCGGTCGCCAGCCTGCTTGTGCAGGCCCGTCAGCCGATCAAGGACGTGGTGCGCGAGACCGACCGGGTGTCTGGGCAGGTACTTTCCGACCGCGACTATGTCGACACGCTGCTCAGGGACCTTCCCGACATCTATCAGGTGCTGGCTCGGCAGGGGCTCAACGGCGACTACTTCGGCTTCTATTTCTGCGAAGTGTTGCTCAAGCTCAACGGCAAGGGGGGCAACCCGATCTTCGTCAAGCTGCTGGGCCAGCCAAGCGGGCGGTGCACCCCGCAGTGAAGCTGAAGCTACCTAAGGTCAAAACGCTTGGCCGGCGGAGCCCCGTCATGTTGGGAGTGATGGGCACCGCCATCTTGGTCTGCGTGACCATCGTCGCCTTCCAGTACAACAAGCTGCCGTTTGTCAAGAACACGAAGGACTATTCCGCATATTTTTCCGAGGCTGGTGGCATCAAAACCGGTAGTACGGTTCGGGTTTCGGGTTTGGGTGTCGGCAGGGTCTCAGACATCCGACTGGAGGGCACCAAGGTCCGGGTGGGTTTCACGGTCCGCGACGATATCGACCTGGGCGACCGCACCGAAGCGGCGATCAAGACGGAGACAATACTGGGCAGCAAGATGCTTGAGCTGACCTCGCGGGGCGAGGGGACGCTCGCAGGCACCATTCCGCTGGAACGCACCACCTCGCCGTATGACCTTCCCGACGCGCTGGGCGATCTGACCACCACCATCAGTGGCCTGGATACGGCCCAACTCTCTTCGGCGCTCACGACATTGGCTAACACCTTCAAGGAAACACCGCCGGATCTCAAACCCGCACTACAAGGAGTGGCGCGCTTCTCGGAGACCCTCAACAACCGCGATGCGCAGCTGCGGAGCCTGTTGGGGAACGCGAACAAGGTCTCGGCGGTACTGGGCCGTCGCAGCCAACAGATCGCCGGCCTGGTGGCGAACTCCAACGCGCTGCTGGCAGCGCTGCTGGAGGAACGCGCTTCAATCGACGCGTTGATGAACAACCTCACCGCGGTTTCGCACCAGATTTCAGGTTTGGTCGATGACAACCGGACCCAACTCAAGCCGGCCCTCGACAAGCTCAACGGGGTGCTCGAGATCCTCGACAATCACAAACAAGATCTGCAGAGCACTTTCAACAAATTCAGACGATATGCAATGTCATTCGGCGAATGCCTGGGTTCTGGGCCATTTTTCAAGGCCTACGTCGCCAACTTGATTCCCGGCCAGATCGGTGGCCCGGTTCTCGATGCCGATATGTATGACCGGTTCTTGGACCCCAACCAAAAGTTGCCGTCGGAGTCGGTGGACCCACCGACCGGGTCGCCACCAGTCCCGCCGGAGAACGCACCCGTCCCGCTGTGGTCGCAACCACCCTCGCCCCCGCCCTCGACGCCACCGGTGCGGACCATTCCTCCGCCGTCGCCCCACGAGTTCGACGGGCCGTGAACATGAGTCGTAACACCCTTCGAAGACTGACCGCCATCAGCCTGGTGGCGACGTTGGCCGTGGCTTCGTTTCTGGTCGTCACGAAGCTCTGGAAAGATGTTGAAAAGAACACCTATTCGGCATATTTCGTGGAAGCCAACGGTCTGTTCGCCGGCGACGAGATCAGGATCCTCGGCGTCGCCGTCGGTGTGGTGGACAAGGTCGAGCCGCAGCCCGCCGGCTCCAAGGTGACTTTCTCCGTCGACAAGCAGTATCCAATCCCGGCCGACGCCCGCGCTGCAATCCTGTCGCCCTCGCTGGTGACTTCTCGGGCGATCCAACTCGTCCCGGCGTACTCCAGCGGACCCAAATTGAGCCCGGGCGCATCGATTCCACTGAACCGCACCGCGGTGCCCGTCGAGTGGGACGACTTCCGTAAGCAGCTGGAAAAGCTGACCGACGCGCTGCAGCCCACCTCTCCGGGCGGCGTGAACTCGGTCGGCGAATTCATCGACTCGGCCGCGGAGAACCTGCGTGGTCGGGGAGACACCGCTCGCGACACCGTAATCAAGCTTTCCCAGGCGATTTCAGCGCTCGGTGATCACGCCGACGACATCTTCAGCACGGTGCGCAATCTGCAGCTGCTGGTGTCGGCGTTGTACTCCAGCAGCGATCTGCTGGCCGCGTTCAACCAGAACCTGGCCGGCGTGACGACGATACTGTCGAACACGCCCAACGAAGTCGCGAATGCGGTGCAGGGCCTGGATCGGGCGCTGACGGACGTGCGCCAGTTCCTGGCCGATAACCGGGAGGCAATGGGTGTCACAGTCGACCGGCTGAGTTCGGTCACGACCGCGCTCAACGACAGCCGCGCTGATATCAAACAGGTCCTGCACATCGCCCCGAACGTGTTCCAGAACTTCCTGAACATCTACCAGCCGGCGCAGAGTGCGATGACCGGCATCATAGCGTTGAATAACTTCGCCGACATCCCGCAGTTCATCTGCAGCGCAATCGAATCGGCTTCTCGAGCACGCTTGGCCAGAGTGTCGAAGCTGTGCCTGCAATACCTCAATCCGATCATCAAAAACCGCATCTACAACTACATCCCGGCCGGCATCAACCCGTTCGTCGGAACGCAGGCGCGGCCGAACGAGATCACCTACAGCGAAGACCGGCTCCGGCCCGGCTACACGCCCCCGCCTGACGCGAACACGCCCCCGCTGCCGGGGCCCCCGCCGCAGGCGCCGCCGCCCGTGGATGGCTCAGCGCCGGCGCTTCCCGGGCAGGCCGGCCTTGCCGATCAGCCGGCACCGGCCGAGGGGCAGCAGCCGCCGCAGCGGGGCACGATCAGCTCGATCGAAGTACTGCAGAATCTGATGCTGCCGACGGGCCCCTCGTGAGACGCGCGATAGCTGGGGCGCTCTGCGTGGCGTGCATTGCCGTGCTGCCGGCGTGTGGATGGCGCGGCCTGAATTCGTTCACCCTGCCCGGCACCGCCGGCGGGGGGCCGGGTGCGTACACGATCCAAGCGCAAATGCCCGACGTCGTGACCATTCAGCAGAACACCCGTGTTCGCGTCAACGACGTCAACGTCGGCAATGTCACCAAGATCGAGATTCAAGACTGGCACGCGCTGGTCACCATGCGCATTGACGGCGATGTCCGCCTGCCGGCCAATTCGACCGCCAAGCTCGGACAGACCAGCCTGCTGGGGTCGATGCACATCGAACTCACGCCGCCCAAGGATGAGCCGCCGGTGGGCCAACTCAAGAACGGGTCGGTCATCCCGTTGCCGCGAGCGAGCCTGTATCCCACCACTGAGCAGACGCTGGCCTCGGTGTCAATCCTGCTCAACGGCGGTGGAATTGGGCAGTTGCAGGAAATCAACCAGGCGATCGCCAAGGCATTCGGCGGCCGCGAAAACGACATGCGCAGCCTGCTGCGCCAACTGGACGAGTTCATCCGCGGCACGAACGACCAGACCGACGACATCATTGCGGCGGCTGAGAATCTCAATGGCCTGGCCGGCCAGGTGGCCGACAAGGACGCGGTCGTCGACCGGGCGTTGACGACCGTGCCCAAAGCGTTGGCGGTATTGGCGGAGGAGCGCACCAAGATCGCCGATGCGATTGATCAACTCGGCAAGTTCAGCGCGATCGCCGCCGACACGATTCATCAGAGCAGGGAATCTCTGGTGAACAACCTGCGCAACATCGCGCCGGTGCTGCGGTCCCTCGCCGACGCCGGGCCGTCGCTCACCAAGGGTCTGGACGGCTTGGTGGCTTATCCTTGGCCGGCCTCGACCGCGAGGAACTGGTTCCGCGGCGACTACGCCAACCTCACCCTGGTCGTCGATTTGACGTTGAGCCGCATCGATCAAGGGCTGTTCACCGGCTCACGGTGGGAAGGTAACCTGACCCAGCTCGAACGGCTGTGGGGACGCACCATCGGCATGCAGCCGAGCCCGGCCACGGCGGGCAACCCACTGACCTATCCCTACCACGACGGGGGATACTGAATGCTGCGCCTGAACCGCAGGACGTGGATCCAGTTGGCAGTTTTGACCCTGGTGACCGTAGTTTCCTGTGGCGCAATGGCGTTCAACTTTATGAAGCTTCCCCAAACCTTGTTCGGGGTTGGCGAGTACAACGTCACGGTCGATCTGCCGCAGTCAGGCGGGCTCTACCAGACCTCGGTGGTTACCTATCGCGGCACCGACGTGGGTCAGGTCAAGTCGGTCGAGGTCACCGCCACCGGCGTGCGTGCGTTGCTCGCGTTGAGATCCGGCGTCAAGGTGCCCTCCAGTGTCCAGGCGTCGGTGCACAGCCGCTCGGCGATCGGCGAGCAATATATCGAACTGACTCCGCTGCCCGGAAAAGGAGAACAGTCGCGGCCGCTACGTGCCGGCGACATCATTCCCGCCGGCCATGTCGATGTCCCCGTCGACATCGGACGCCTGCTCGACATGACCAACCGTGCGCTGCAGGCGATTCCGCGCGACAACTTGCACACGGTCATCGACGAGACTAACCGCGCGGTCGGGGGCCTTGGTCCCGAACTATCTCGTATCGTCGACGGGTCGACTGCCTTGGCCATTAGGGGAGGCCAGACCGTCGACCCGGTCGCCGCCCTGATCGATCAGTCGCCTGCGGTGCTGAACTCGCAAGTCCAGACGTCGGATTCGATTGCCACCTGGGCTAATCGAACGGCGGCCATCATGGCGCAATTCAAGGCGCAGGATGCTGCGGTGCGAGACCTGCTGACGGAGGGTACTTCCGGCATCGAAGAAGGTCGCGCGCTGCTCGACCGGGTTTCGCCTACGCTGCCGGTTCTGTTCGCCAATCTGGTGAGCCTCGGCGACATTGCCGTCGTCTACCGTCACGACATCGAACAACTCCTAGTGCTCTTGCCGCAAGGCATCGCGGGCATGGCGGCGATCGTGGTGCCGAGCTCTAACACCAAACAGGAGTACCGGGGCGCCCAGTTGGACTTCAACCTGAACATCAACCTGCCGCCGCCCTGCACGACCGGGTATCTGCCCCCGACTCAGCGCCGCTCACCTGCCAGCGTCGATGCTCCAGACCGCCCGGCGGCAGAGCTGTATTGCCGCGTGCCGCAAGATTCGGACTTCAATGTCCGTGGCGTGCGCAATATTCCGTGCGAGGCCAAGCCGTGGAAGCGGGCCCCCACCGTCGAGATATGTGAAAGCGACGAGGAGTACGTGCCGCTCAATGAGGGCTACAACTGGAAGGGCGACCCTAACGCCACCACCACGGGTCAGGGCGTGCCGCAGTATCCGCCGGGACAGGATCCGCGACTACCACCGCCACGGGGCACCGCGCCACCCCCACCGCAGGCACCGCTTGCCGTTGCCACGTATGACCCGACCAATGGTGACTACGTAGGCCCCGACGGACACCACTACACGGAGGCCGACTTGGCCCACCCGCGTGCCAAAAACTGGCAGTCGCTGCTGGTGCCGACGCCGTAGGAATGTGAAGGAGAAACATGACCGACGAGCCCGATACCCCTGAGACCGATGAAAAGGTCACTGAGTCAACGGCAGCCGACATCGAAGACCCAGCCCAGCCAAACGAGGCCGCTGAGGATGACGTCGAGCAGGTCGCTGACATCGACGAGGTCGCTGACGTCGACGAAACCGACGAGGACGCAAACCAATCCGAAGGTCGGCTCGCCCGCTGGCGGCAGCGGGCCGGCAGTCGACGGCTTTCGCGCGTCGGAACGGCCCTGGTTGCCAGCGCCGTCATCGTGGCCACTTTGGCGGGATTGGCGGGCTGGCTCGGCTTCCGGGCCTACCAAAAGCACGAGGCCCAGCTGCAGCGCGATCTGTTCGTTCAGATTGCTCGGCAGGGTGCAGTGAACCTCACCACGATCAACTACACGCAGGTCGATGCCGACGTGCAGCGGATCATCGATTTATCCACCGGTGCTTTCCGCGACGACTTTCTGCAACGGTCTAAGCCGTTCATCGAGGTCGTCAAGGCGGCGCAGTCGAAATCCGAAGGCACGGTGACCGATGCCGGGCTGGAATCTCAGCGGAACGATTCGGCTGAGGTCCTGGTGGCGATCGCGGTCAAGTCACGGACCGCCGGCGGCGAGGAGGCACCGCGGGAATGGCGGATGCGAATTGAGGTTCAATCGGTCGGTGACGACGCCAAGGTGTCCAACGTGGTGTTCGTGCCATGACCACACTCAGCGAAGAAATCGAGAAGACCGTGAACTCTGACATCGAGGATTCGGCAGCGGCACCGCCACCAGAATCCGGGGCCGAAGACACGGCGACGCCAGAAGAATCGGAAGCCGCCGAGGTCGACGAGACCTCCGACGACGAGCCCGAAACTCGCAGGCGCCCGATCGCATGGTCGCGAATACTCGCCTATGGCGTGTTGCCGGCGCTCGCGTTGGTGCTGGCATTGGCGGCGGGCTACTTCAGGTGGGTGGTTGCGTCGGCCGATGAGCTTGCCTTAGCCCGCACCGAATCGGTACGGGTGGCCAGCGAAGACGCCGCTGCCTTGTTGTCCTACAAGGCGGATTCGGCAGACAAGGACCTTAATAATGCGGCGCGTGACCGGCTGACCGGCGATTTCAAGGATGCCTACATCAATCTGATCCGCCAAGTGGTTATCCCGGGCGCAAAAGAAAAGCACATCTCGGCCGTGGCCAAAGTAAATGCGGCAGCATCGGTTTCGGCAAGCGCCAACCACGCCGTGGTCCTGTTATATGTCGATCAGACCGTGACCATCGGTGACGGCGCTCCCACCGATACCCAGCCCGTGGTTCGGGTGGCTCTGGACAAGGTCGATGGCCGATGGCTGGTTTCACATTTCGACCCGGTGTGATTCGAGGAGGGCGACATGACCGCGCGGATACGCAGTTGGCTACGGCTTAGCGCCCGCGTGCTACCCGTTGCCGTAATCCTGTCGGCGACAGGCGCGTTGGCGGCCCCGCACGCACATGCCGACAATAAGCGGCTCAACAGCGCCGTCGTCTCCGCCGTCTACACCTTCCAGCACCAGGCGGGCTGCACGAATGACGTCATCAGGGACAACGCGCTGACCCTGGCCGCCCAATGGCACGCAGACGACATGATCAACAACCGAAACATCAATGACGACACTGGATCCGACGGTACGAGTCCGCAGGACCGCGCCAACGCTGCCGGCTTCCACGGCAAGGCCGCCGAGACGGTGGCGATCAACCCGGCGATCGCAATCAGCAGTTTCGAACTGGTCAACCAGTGGTACGCCAACCCCGACGATATGGCGATCATCCGCGACTGCGCCAACACCAACATCGGGGTGTGGTCGGACAACAGCCCGGATCGCACCGTTGTCGTCGCCGTTTACGGACAGCCCGCCTCCGCACGGCGGTAGACTCGGTTAGTCGTAGACCGGCGTCCACAGCGTGTCGGCTACCGCTTGCGCGACATCGTCATGGCTCGTGGTGGCTACCCCGTCTTGGGTGGCGGCGTGATAGACAGCCTCGGCGACCGCCGTCGAGATGATGCGCAGGTTCTGCACATCCGGCAACAGTGAATCTCCGATCTCTGTCGGGCTTGCATGCTGGACAATGGCTTTCGCCGCCGCCTGCAACATGCCCGGGGTGACTACCTTGGCTCGGGCGACGATGGTACCCAGTCCGATGCCCGGGAAAGCCAGCGCGTTGTTGGCCTGGCCGATCGTGTAGGTGGTCCCGTCGTAGGCGACGGGGGCGACCGGGGTGCCGGTAGTGATCAGCGCCTTGCCGTGCGACCACGCCAGCACGTCGGTCGGCATGGCTTCCATGCGTGAGGTCGGGTTCGACAACGGGAAGATCATCGGTCGTTCGCAGGATGCGGCCATCGCTTCGATGACTTCTTGGGTGAACGCGCCGAATACGGCGGAGGACCCCAACAGAATGGTGGGCGACGCAAGCTTGATCGCGTCTACCAACCCCACCCGTTCTCCGGCCGCCACACCGAGCTGGTGACGGTTTTTCGCGTACGGGACCTGGAACTCGCGCAAGTCGTCCATGTCGTCGAACAACAAGCCTTGCTTGTCGATCGGCCAGATCTGGGATGTGGCCTGCTCGACGGTGGCGCCGGCGGCGACCATCGCGTCACGGATTTGGTCGGCGACGCCGATCCCGGCGGTCCCGGCTCCGAAGACGATCGTTTTCTGGTCGCGCAGCGCGACACCGGTGACGCGACATCCGCCGTAGACGGCGGCCACCACCACCGCGCCGGTGCCCTGGATGTCGTCGTTGAAGATGCAGTAATCGTCGCCGTAGGTCTGCAGGATCGCGCGCGCGTTGACCGGCCCGAAGTCCTCGAAATGCAGGATTGCGTGCGGAAACAGCCGGTGGGCGGTTTCGATATAGCGGCCGATGAAGGCGTCGTAATCCTTGCCGCGGCGCCGGGCATGGCGGTTGCCCAGGTAAAACGGGTCCTGCAGGAGCTGTTCGTTATCGGTACCGACATCGAGTGACACCGCGATGCAACGACGAGGATCGATGCCGCCGCCGGCGGTGTAGAGCGCCAGCTTGCCGACCGCGATCTGGATGCCGCCCACACCCCAGTCACCGATACCCAGGATGGCTTCGGCGTCGGTGCACACGATCAGGTCGACGTCGCCGGCTCCCAGCCCGAACGTTTCGAAGGCGTCGTCGATCTCGTCGGGTTCGTCGATGCTCAGGAATAGCCCGCGCTGCCCGCGATATGCATCGGAGAAGCGTTGGATGGCCTCCCCGACGGTGGGCGTATAGACCACCGGCATCAGCTCGGGCAGATGGTCTTCCAGCACTTTGTAGTACAACAGTTCGTTCCGGTAGTGCAGCTGCTCGAGAAGCAGATTACGGCCCAGATCGGTTGCCATGCTTTGTAATTGACGCCACACCCGGTCGGCTTGTTGCTCGAGGGTGAGAACGGCCGACGGCAGCCGGCCGGTCAATCCCAGCCGCCGGCGCTGCTCGTGCGTGAAGCCGACTCCGCGATTGAGGCTCGGCGAGGACATCGCGAGGGGGATCCGGGGTGTGTGGGCGTCGCTCATCACACCCTCCGTCCGATGACTGGGGGCATGACGTCACGGTAGCGCTGACCAGGTGAACGCACCCTGAATGGCAGTTGAAGGACAGCCGCGCCCGCTTTAGCCGCGGGGCGAGGCGTCGAGTTGAGACAAGATCGTCTCGGCATCCGACGTTGCGCCGCGGTTGTACGGCAATTTTGACAGCGCCGTTCCCATCGCGCAGGTGTTGGAGACGGCGGCATACGTCAACCCCGCGCCGATCGCAGCGGCCAACCATTTGAGCCGGGGGACGGCGACGCTGCCGAGAACGGACGAAAGCACGACTGATCCTGCGACCAGACGTACCTGGCGCTCGAGGTCCCATCGCTGCGCGCCCCGGTCAACGGCGAAGCCCCGACCCTCCCAATCGGTGATTCCGTTCTCCAGCACACGCCCGCTGGACAGTCCCGCGTTTCGCAGCAGGGTTTTGGGCCTTGGTTGAGCGTTGACCCGAACGGCATACCAACACCACATCGCTGTGTCCGTCGAGGCGCCGCGCGATCTCGGGACCGAGCTGATCAACGACATCGAGCGGAACGTTGTAAGACCCGGCGATGTGCGAGGTTTCGAATTCGGCAGGAGTACGAACGTCGACGACGCGCGGAGCCGTGGGCGATTCCAGCAAGGTGTGCAACTCTGGCGAGGTGATGACGTCGGTGGTCGGTGCGCTCATTCTCGGCTCCCTGTTCGGTGGCAGTGCGTTCTCAGTACCCGGGCCCGCGGAAAACTATAGATTTTTGTTCACAGTGAAGTTTTCGGCGAGGCCTTACGTTGACGTTGTGATATTTAGCTTTTCGGCGTTGTCGTAGGCGTCGTTGATCAACACGACGCGGCGATCGTGCCGGTCGAGTAGCGCGGCGGCGACCGACGCGCGATAGCCACTTGCGCAGTGAATCCACAGTTCGCGGTCGGCGGGTATCTCGGCGATGCGCTCGGCCAAGTCGTGCAGCGCGACGTTGACGGCATCGCGCACATGGCCGCTGTCGAACTCATCGTTCTGGCGGACATCGAGCACGAGGACACCGTCCGCGCCGTGCACGGCCGCAAGTTCGCCGAAGTCGGCGACGCGGTAGCTGCGCAGCTGCTCCCCGTCGGCCAGGTCGCGGATGTCGCCGCTGGCGCTGCCGGTGAGGCGCTCCACGCCGATACGGGAAAGCTCACGCTGCGCGTCGGCGATCTGCTTGGTGTCGTCGCCGATCAAGGTCAGCGGCGCGTCCCAGGTGTACAGCCAGCCGAGGTAGTTGACGAAGGAGCCGGACAGCTCGAATCCGTATGTGCCGGAAAGGTGTCCGGCCGCGAACGCGGTCCGGTTGCGTAGGTCGACGACCCATTCGCCGGCGTCGATCCGTCTGCGAACCTCGCGTGGGTCGGCCGTCGCAGGAGGCGATAAATCCGCGGCCGCGGGACCGCTCCGGTTGAGCACGCCCATATGCGCGTAGTAGGCGGGGAACGCCGACAGCCCGGCAAGAAGCTCGTCGACGTAATCCTGCTCATCCTGAGTGAGCGCGGGATTATTGCTGCGCTGATCTCCGATGGTGGAGGAGTCGCCGTCGGTGGGTGCGGCCGAGCAGAAGCTACCGAAGCCGTGAGTGGGATAGACCGGAGTCGATGCGGGCAGCTCGTCGGCCAGGCGCCGGACCGAATGGTATTGCAGCCGAGTCAATTCCTCGGTGTTCTCGTCGCCGACCAAGTCGGTTCTTCCGGTGCTGCCGAAGAGCATCGACCCTCCGGTGAAAACCCCTACGACGTCGCCGGACTCCTCGCGCAGCAGGTAGCTGACGTGATGGCGGGTGTGGCCGGGTGTGAGTAGCACTTCCAAATGGATTGCGCCGCTGTCGATGCGGTCGCCATCGCCAACGGCCCGGCGGGAAAACTCGACGTCTTCCCCTGCGGGAAGAACGTATTCGGCCCCGACCGCGGTGGAAAGTGCCAGCCCGCCGGTCACGTAATCGTTGTGGATGTGCGTCTCTAACACATGAGTGATCCGCACGTCGCCGGCCAGCTCCAGCAACCGATCGATGTCGCGCTGCGGGTCGATGGCAACGGCTACTTCGCCATCACTCACCAGATAGCTGCGATCACCCAACCCGGAGGTCTCGATAACCGATACATCCAACATGTTTGTGCCCTAATCGCGGAGGTCCCTTGAAGCTACTTGCCCGCGATCGGGATGGGCAGCGGCGGCGCCCGCCGGCGGCATGTGCCATTTGACAAACCGCGGCGGCACGAAATCTGCTTAGTGACGCCCGCAGGACAGGCGCTACTGCTGACCGGCGCTCAGTGACCGGATATGGGCTTGGCCCGCATCGGCATCGAGGGGCCGGAATTCGGCCGCGACGCCGCGCTCGTGTGCTTGTGCGCCGTTCCGTAACGATCGCCAGCGGTTGCGCATCAGGTGCTGTGCATAGACCTTGTCGCGCTGCGCCTGGGAGAACGCCCAATCCAGGTTGATGGGCAATCCTGCCCATGCGACCTGTTCTGCCGTCGATTCCTGGTCAACCAGGTGATCTTCAGTTGCCACGTGTGCACACCTCCATCGAGTACGCACCAGTCATTGAGCACATGGTGCGACAGCGATGTTTCGGCCACGAGTGTCCGGCGTTTCGGCCGTATTACGGGTTGTCCGCGCGGGGAGGGGTGATTAGTAGACGTCGCGGTGGTAGCGCTTGTCGGCGCTCAGCGACTGGACGTAGGCCTTCGCCGCGTCTGGGTCGAGGTGGCCATGCTCGGCAGCGATTTCGCACAGCGCGTGATCGACGTCTTTGGCCATCGGGTCGGCGCTCCCACACACATACAGTTGTGCGCCGTCCTGCAGCCAGCTCCACAGCTGGGCCCCGCGCTTGCGCATCAGGTGCTGGACGTAGACCTTCTCCCGTTGATCCCGGGAAAACGCCAGGTCCAGCTCGGTGAGGAGCCCGTCGGCGTGCATCTTCTCGATCTCTTCGCGGTAATAGAAGTCGGTCGCGGCGTGCTGCTCGCCGAAGAACAGCCAATTGGGCCCGGTGTGGCCGAGCGCACGACGTTCCTGCAAGAAACCGCGGAAGGGTGCGATACCGGTCCCGGGGCCGACCATGATCATCGGCGTGTCTGAATCCCTCGGAGGCCGGAAATTGCTCGATGGCTGCAGATAGACAGCGACTCGATCGCCGGGGGAGCGGTCGGCAAGGTAGGTCGAGCACACCCCGCGGCGTGGGATGCCCTGGTAGTTGTAGCGCACCGGCGAGACCGTCAGGTGAGCTTCCCCCGGGCATTCTTTGGGGCTCGACGAGATCGAGTACAGCCGCGGCTGAAGGCGTTTGAGGACCCTCAGCCACTCGTGAGCCGATGCGGAGACCGGCAGCTGTGCCAGCAGGTCGATGGACTGGCGTCCCCATGTCCAATTGCTCAGGTCGGCCTTGTTTTCCGGCTTCAGCAGCTCCGCGAGTTTCGGGTCGCCGGTGCGCTCCTGCACGAACCGCACCAGGTCCCGGCTGATGTGGGCGATCTCGATTCGCTCGGTGAGCGCGGAGCGCAACGACATCAGTCCATGCTCGCCGACCTCGACGGGGGTCTGTGCGTCAAGTCCGGTGACGGACATCCATTCGTCGACCAGCCGGTCGCTGTTGCGTGGCCACACCCCGAGCGCGTCACCGGCCTCGTAGCTCACGGTTTCTTCCGGCAGGCTGAAAACCAAATGCCGCACGTCTTTTGTTGATTTCGGCTGGCTCAGCACGGTGTTGCGGACCATGCCGGTGACCAGCGGGCACTTCTTGCTGTACGTAGGTGCCCCGGGACGGGTTGCCGGGCGCGGGGTGGCTGGGGCCGGCGCCGGTGCGCCACTGCCCTGGCCGACCCGGGTGGGTGTGCGCGTCAGCGTCTCGATGACCCCGCCCAGCCACTCGGCGGCGGCCTCTTCGTAGTCGGGCTCGCAGTCGACGCGGTTGACGATGCGGGTCGCGCCCAGCTCTGCGAGGCGCTCGTCGAGCTTGCGTCCATGACCGCAGAAGTCGTCGTAATTCGAGTCGCCCAGGGCGAGGACGGCGTAGTGGGTGTCGGCCAATTGCGGTGCGCCGTCGCCGGTGAGCGCCCGCCAAAGGCCGGCGCCGTTGTCCGGTGCCTCGCCGTCACCGGTGGTGCTCGTGATCACCAACAACTCTCGCGTTGTCGCCAAGTCGGCCACCGGGAAGTCGTCCATGCTGTGCAACGTGGCCGGCAGCGTGGCCTCGCCGAGCCGGGCGACGACATCGGCGGCGAGGTCTTCGGCATTGCCTGTCTGCGACGCCCACAACACCACGATCGGAACCTGCTTGGGGTCGGCCTCGGCCGCGGGGGCTTTCGGTGGTTCAGGCGTTGCGGCGACCGGCGTGATCGCCGGCATCGAGGCAGGCGGCTCGGTGCGCGCGAACATCCCGGCGAGCAGACCGTCCACCCACAGCCGGGTATTGGTGTCGAGCGGGGCGTTGAGCGGCAGAGTAGGCACCCCGGCCGTGCGGCGGCCTACTTCCGTACGTAATCCGGCCAGCACCCCGGCCAGGTAGATGCGGCCCAGTGGACCAAGCGCAGGCGCCGGTTCTGTCACACCGAGGATTTCGGCGAGGGCGTCAACCTGTGACACGCTGATTTCCGTAACCTCCGTAGGTGCGGGGTCTGCTGTGCCGGTGGCCATCGAAGGCTCGGGCTCGGTGCCGAAATC
This sequence comes from Mycobacterium sp. Dal123C01, assembly GCF_052566995.1. NCBI lineage: Bacteria > Bacillati > Actinomycetota > Actinomycetes > Mycobacteriales > Mycobacteriaceae > Mycobacterium > Mycobacterium sp. Dal123C01. The sequence goes on from NZ_CP199580.1 coordinate 3,248,245, forward strand.
CGTTGTGGTGACGGCGATTTTCGTGACAGTGACCGCACACGCCTTGAATTCCGGTTGGTAGGAAACCGGATCCACCGCGTCGTTGGTGACCGCGTTGATCGACAAGTATTCGCCGAAGGCGTCGTTCCAGTGGAAGGGGGCAAAGCAGTTGCCGGGCCGGACCCGGTCCGTGACCACGGCGGGCAGCACGGCTCGGCCACGGCGCGAGGCGATTTCGACGTGGTCGTCATCGGTGATCTCGAGCCGGGCGGCGTCGTCAGGGTGGATTTCGACGAACGGTCCGGGATTGAGTTTGTTGAGTTTGGCGACCTTGCCGGTCTTGGTCATCGTGTGCCATTGGTGCGCCAGGCGCCCGGTGTTGAGGAGGAACGGGTAGTCGTCGTCCGGCATCTCTTCGGGTGAGAGGTGCGGCCGGGCGAAGAACATCGCGCGACCATTCGCCGTGGCGAAGACCAGCCGTGGCACGCTGCCGTCCGCACGGACCAACCGGCTCTGGCTGACACCGTCGTTGCGGTAGCGGATCGGGTTGCGATCATCGGTGCTTCCGGGTGGGCACGGCCACTGCAGCGGGGTCTGTCGCAGCCGGCTGTAGCTGGCGCCGCGCAAGTCGTAGCCCGTCTTGGGATTCGAGAACCGCTTGATCTCCTCGAACACGTCTTCGGCGGAGGCATAGCTGAAAGAATCTGAAAAGCCCATCTCGCAAGCGATCCGGGCAATGATCTGCCAGTCCGGCATTGCCTGACCGGGCGCCTGCACGGCCGGCTGAAACAGTGTCATGTTGCGCTCGGAGTTGGTCATCACGCCTTCGGACTCTGTCCACAGGGCGGCGGGCAGCAATACGTCGGCGTAGCCGTTGGTCTCGGTCTCGAAGAAGGCGTCCTGGGCGATCACCAGCTCGGCACTCTCCAGTCCCGCCAACACTGTCTTGCGATTGGCAACGCTGGCAACGGGATTGGTGCAGATAATCCAACAAGCCTTGATCTCTCCGTTGGCCATGCGGGAGAACATGTCGACGGTTCCGGTGCCGACCTCGTCGCGCAACGACCCCCGGGGGATGCCCCATTGGTCCTCGACGAAATCGCGGTCGGCCGGTGACGTCACCGCACGCTGGCCCGGCAGACCCGGCCCCATGTAACCCATTTCGCGCCCGCCCATCGCGTTGGGCTGCCCGGTGAGCGAGAAGGGGCCGCTGCCCGGCTTGCAGATCGCGCCGGTTGCCAGGTGCAGGTTGCAGATCGCGTTGGTGTTCCAGGTGCCGTGGGTGCTCTGGTTGAGTCCCATCGTCCAGCAAGTCATGAAGTTTTCGGCTTCGCCTATCCAGCGGGCCGCGGTGCGGATGTCTTCTGCGGGGATGCCGGTGATTTCGCTGACCTTGTCCGGGGTGAACTGCTCGAGGAAACTCGGCATCTCGTCCCAGCCGTCGGTGAATTCGGCGATGAATTCGGGGTCGGTGTGGCCGTTTTCGACGATCAGATGTAGCAGCCCGTTGAGCAGCGCGAGGTCGGCGCCGGACGAGATCTGCAAGAAGAGGTCGGCCTTTTCCGCGGTTGCGGTCCGGCGCGGGTCGACGACGATCAACTTGGCGCCGGCCTTGACGCGGTCCATCATCCGCAGGAACAGAATCGGATGGCAGTCAGCCATATTGGCGCCGATGACGAAGAAGACGTCGGCCTGCTCGAAGTCCTGATAGGAACCGGGTGGGCCGTCCGCACCCAACGACAGCTTGTAGCCAGACCCCGCGCTGGCCATGCACAGCCGAGAGTTCGACTCGATCTGGTTGGTGCCGATGAATCCTTTGGTCAGCTTGTTGGCCAGGTACTGCGCTTCCAGCGACATCTGTCCGGATACGTACAACGCGAAGGCGTCCGGGCCGTGCTCGTCGACGATTGCCCGCAACTGCTTCGCGGACTGGGTGATCGCGGCGTCGATGTCGATCGGCTCGAGGGACTCGCCGCGCTCGGCCCGCACATAGGCCGAATCCATCCGGCCCGGTGCGGCCAGCATGTCCGCGGTGGTGGCGCCCTTGGTGCACAGTCGGCCGAAGTTGGCCGGGTGGCTTTTGTTTCCAACAGATTTCGTGACGTGACGGCGGTCGCTCGTCGGATCCGTTGTGACCTGCAGCACCATGCCACAGCCCACGCCGCAGTAGGCGCACAAGCTGTTCACGGTGCCTCGACCGTGTTCCGCAGCCACGCCTACGTCCTCCTTTCGAGAGCGCAAGGGTCTATCCGCTAAATAGTGCGGCAAGGATGTTTCGGTGCCGGGCGTCCGATGTTTCCGCCGTTTTACGGCTTGATCTCACCGGAGCCGAACGCATTTGTGAGGTTGTCTGGAAAACCCGCAACCGCGCAGGTAACCGCAGGTCAGCGTCGATCTGCGACATTGCCCAGATTACCCGCGGAGTGTGTCGAATTGCCCCTTAGAACAGGGGTTCCGACGAAACAAAGGGGACATTCACAGTTTTCGTTAAGCTCACAATGTGCGTCGTCTGTTTGTGATTTTTCTGATTTTGTTGGCCTCGGCTTGCGGCGGAAAGCCAACGACACCGCCGGCGTCGCGGGCGGATACCTGCAAGGAGTCCGACGGACCCAGCGCCGATACGGTGCGACAGGCCATCTCGTCGGTTCCCGTCGAGGTCGCGGGCTCGAGCTGGGTTGAGATCGGCCGCGGACATACCAAGAATTGCCGGTTGTACTGGGTGCAGATCATCCCGACCATCGCCAGCGAATCGACTCCTCAGCAGCTAATGTTCTTTGACCACAACAGATCGCTGGGCACACCGACGCCAAATCCCAAGCCGTACATCACCGTGCTGCCCGCCGGCGACGATGCGGTCACGATTCAGTATCAGTGGCAGGTCGGCAACGAAGAACCCTGTTGTCCCAAGGGAATCGGCACCGTTAAGTTCCAGATCGGACCGGACGGCAAGTTGCAAGCGCTCGGCAAGATTCCGCACCAATAGCGTTACGGCACAATGACATCCAGCAGCATTACCGCACGTCCTCAGCATGTTGAGGGAGCGACTGTCCGACAAGCCAATCCGGAGGCCAACATCATTCGAATGGGCAAGTGAGTGGGTAGGTCACGTCACATCTCGCATTGGGACGCAGAAGATCTGGTTGCCTGGGAAGCGGGTGGCAAGACCATCGCGCGGCGCAATCTCTTCTGGTCGGTCGTGATCGTGCATCTCGGCTACTCGATATGGGCGCTCTGGCCGGTGATGGCTTTGTTCATGCCCCGGGAGGTCTACGGGTTTTCGGCCGGCGACAAGCTCCTGCTCGGTGTGACCGCGACGCTGGTGGGGGCATGTCTGCGGCCGGCCTATGCCGTGGCGACCGCGGTCTTCGGCGGTCGTAACTTGGCGATGTTCTCGGCTTTCGTGCTGCTGGCTCCCGTTGTCGGCGCGATGGTGCTGTTGGCTCACCCGGGGCTGCCGTTGTGGCCGTACCTGGTTTGCGCGGCGGCCAGTGGGATGGGCGGTGGTAATTTCGCGGCCTCGGCCAGCAACGCCAACGCGTTCTACCCGCACCGGCTCAAGGGCGCGGCACTGGGGATTGCCGGTGGCATCGGCAATCTCGGGGTGCCGATGATGCAAATCGTCGGGCTCCTGGTCATCGCCACGGCTGGCGATCGGCAGCCGTACTGGGTGTGCGCCTTGTATCTGGTGCTGCTCATCACCGCAGGCATCGGCGCGACGTTGTTCATGAACAACGTCGTCCAACATCGCGTCGAGCCCGCACGTGTGCGTTCGGTCATTGCCGCGGTGGTCTCCACTCGCGACACCTGGCTGCTCTCGCTGCTCTATCTGGGCAGTTTCGGCTCGTTCATCGGGTTCTCGTTCGCGTTCGCTCAGATCCTGCAGACCAGCTTTGTCGCCGGCGGCCAAAGCACATTCCACGCCTCGCTGCACGCCGCCCAGCTGGCCTTCATCGGGCCACTGCTCGCCGCGCTGGCCCGCATTTACGGCGGCCGGCTGGCTGACCGGATCGGCGGCGGCCGCGTCACCCTGATGGTGTTTGTGGCGATGGTCCTGGCCGCCGGGATGTTGATCGTGGTCGGCACGTTCGAGGATCCACACGCGGGTCCGGTCAGCGGGTCAGCGATGGCCGGTTACGTGGCGTGCTTCATCGCCTTGTTCATCCTGGCCGGGTTGGGCAACGGATCGGTGTACAAGATGATCCCCACAGTCTTCGGCGCGGCCAGCCGGAACCTGGACCTGAGCGAGACCGAACGCCGTGAGTGGGCCCGGCTGATTTCCGGGCTCGTCATCGGGTTCGTCGCCGGTCTGGGCACCCTCGGCGGGGTCGGCATCAACCTGGCGCTGCGACAGTCTTACGTCAGCACTGGCACGATGACGTCGGCATTCTGGATCTTCATGGCCTTTTATCTCTTCGCGGCCGTGCTGACCTGGGCCAGGTACGTTCGCCGACCGCTCGCGACACCGTCGGAAGAGAACGCGCCCGACGCGGTCGGAGCCGGCTGAATCACTTGGTGACGCTGGCCAGTCGCTAGCTCAGTCGGCCAGATTCTCCGGGTGCAGCATCTCGGCGTAGCGCAGCGAGTCCGGTATGCCGAAACCGTCGACCAGCGTCTTGGCATGCGGGCGAAGCGCCCGGCATCGGTCGTTGATGCCCCGGGTCACCGCCTTGGCCCGCTCGGTGGACAGATACCGGTGCTCGATGAACCACGCTTTGTCATCCTCGATCACCGACAACGCGTACAGGTCGCAGAGGATCCCGAGCAGGTCGCGGGCGTCCTCGTTGTCGCAGGCGTCGATCCCGGCGACGAAGGCTTCCAACACTATTCGGTCGATGTGTGCACCCGCGGCATGCAGCACGTGGTCCTGCACAGCATTGAACGCGTCGAACGCCGACATCTCTTTGGCTTTGCCCTGCAGCCGGCGCGCGACCGACGACAGCAGGTAATTCTCCCGCTCCTCGAACATGTTCACCTGGGTGCCGCGGTTGAACAGGCTGCCCTCTTCTTCGCTGTCCTGCCGTGCGTCCACGATCCGCTGCATAATCGCTTCGGCCGCAGTGCGTTTCATCACCCGGTCACCGACGGTGCTGGCGGCAAACCGCACCCAGTCGACCGGGCTCATGCCCTTGATGTCGTCGGCGTAGGCGGTCAGCAGCTCCTTGGCCACCAGCTGGGTCAGTACGTGGTTGTCGCCCTCGAAGGTGGTGAACACGTCGGTGTCGCCCCGCAGCGCGATCAGCCGGTTCTCGGCCATGTAGCCCGCGCCGCCGCATGCCTCCCGGGCCTCCTGAATGGCCCGGCTCGCGTGCCAGGTGTTGGCCGCCTTCAGGCCGGCGGCACGCGATTCCAGCTCACGCTGCTCCTCGGCATCCGCGACGTCCGAAGTCTGCAGGTCGTGACACTTCGACACCAGCTCGTTCTGCGCGAACTGGAGCGCATATGACTTGGCGATCAACGGGAACAGCCGCCGCTGGTGCACCAGGTAGTCCATGATCAGCACTTCACCCTCGTCGTCGGGTGCGCTGAATTGCCTGCGCTCCAATGCATATCGGGTGGCGATATCCAGCGCGACGCGGGCCGCGTTGCCGGCGGCGCCCCCGACCGTGATCCGGCCACGGATCAGCGTGCCGATCATCGTGAAGAACCGGCGGTTGGGGTTCTCGACCGGTGAGGTGTAGGTGCCGTCCGGCGCGACGTCGCCGTACTTGTTCAGCAGATTGACCCGCGGCACCCGGACCTGGTCGAACATGATGCGGCCGTTGTCGACGCCGGGCAGGCCGCCCTTGTACTGGCAGTCCGACGTCGTGACGCCGGGCAGATCGTTGCCATCTTCGTCACGGATCGGCACCAGGAGGCAGTGCACGCCGTGATTGACCGGCTCACCATCCTCGAAGGTGATCAGCTGCGCGAAAACCGATGCGAAACGCGCGGTTTCGGCTGCCCCGCCGATGTAGTCCTTCCGCGCCGACGGGGTCTCGGAGTGGATAACGAATTCCTCGGTCTCGGCGTCGTAGGTCGCGGTCGTCTCCAGCGCCTGCACGTCGCTGCCGTGACCCGTCTCGGTCATCGCGAAGCACCCGAGCATCTCGAGGTTGATGATCTTCTTCACATACGCCTCGTGGTGGCGTTCGGTGCCCAGGTTCTCGACGGCGCCGCCGAACAGACCCCACTGCACTCCGGCCTTGACCATCAAAGACAAGTCCGACATCGCCAGCATCTCGATCATCGTGACCGCCGCGCCGACGTCGCCGGTGCCACCGTGCTCCTTGCGGAATCCCTCGTCGGAGATGCCCGCGCCGGCGATGAGCGCCATCTGCTCCGCCACCTTGGCGCGGGCCAGCACCGTGTTCGGCGTGTAGTGCGGGCGGAACTGTTCACGCGACAGCCATTCCCGCGTCTGGTTCTTCACGTCGCGGAAACGCCCGTCCAATGCGTTACGCAGGTATTGGGCAGTGGTTGTCGTTTCTGGCGCCATAACCCGACGGTAACCTGCCGCTGGCGCCGCGGGAATAACCCGAGGTATTAGATAGCGTCATGTCCCAGCCCGACACCCCGTCTCCGAACCCGGCGTACGACGTCGGGCACACCCATCCCGATGTCAGCGGCGGCTGGCTGCGTGCGGCCACCTTCGGCGCCATGGATGGCCTGGTCAGCAACAGCGCCCTGATCGCCGGTGTGGCCGCCGCCGACAGTGTCCGCGCCGTAATGGTCAGCGGCATCGCCGGCCTACTAGCCGGCGCATTCTCGATGGCCCTGGGCGAGTACTCATCGGTGACCACGGCCAATGAGCAGATCGAGTCCGAGGTCTACGTCGAACGTCGCGCCCTGCGCACCCGCCCGAACGCCGAGCGCGCCGAACTCGTCGGCATGCTCGTCGACATGGGCATGAGCGAGAAAACGGCCGCGACGGCCACCGACGAAATCCACCGCGACGAGAACCGCGCCGTCGGCTTCCATCTCGTCCAGGAGATCGGCCTGGATCCGACCCAGAAGCCCTCGGCCCGGCTGGCCGCAGCCGCGTCCTTTGTGATGTTCGCTATTGGTGCGGTAATTCCGCTGATCCCTTACCTTCTCGGATACGGGTCCTTGGCAATCGGTCTGGGCTGCGGTGCGGTCGGTCTGCTGATCGCAGGTGGCTTGACCGCTCGGTACACCCGCAAACCGGTGTGGTGGGCGGCGGGCCGGCAGCTGATGTTCGGCGCCGTTGCCGTCGCCGCCACCTACCTGCTCGGTCTGCTCGTCGCGTCACTGATGTGATGCCGGCGCCGGGCCGGTTGCTTATCGTGCCGAAATCGGTTCTGCCACAGATGTATTGACCATGTCGACGAGCTAAGGCGTCACGCTGGGGAGTTCCTGCTGTTCGCGATGTACTGGCCGCTGGCGGATTTCGCGTGTCGGTTGCCGAAGCCGGTACCGGACAAACCCGGCCCACGCCGCGCCGAAGATGGCGAGCACGATCATGTCGAACATCCACCAGCCCGCATAGTGGGTCCACATCTGGACATCGCCGGCTTGGGCGTCGACCCGGTGCAGATCGACGGTTGAGGCGGAGGCGGCGAAACCCCACTGGGCCGGGATGAACCACGAGATTTGGTCGTAGCCCCAGGTGCCCACCAGGGTGATCAGGCCGCCGGCGAACAGCAGCGACGCCAGGACCACCGGCACGGCCAGTGGCAGGACCGCTCGCAGCGACTTACCCAGCGTTGACAGCGCCAGACCGACGATCGCCGAGACGATAGCCGTCAGTGCCACGCTCACGTACAGCTCGACGGTGGCGTTCGGCAGCAAGGCGGCGCTGTGCACGGGCCGGCCTTTGTCGGCGATCACGATCGTGAACAGGATGGCCGTCAGGAGGGCGGCGGCCACGCTGAAGAAGACGATCTTGGCGGCCAGGTAAGCGGACGTCGAAAGCCCGACAGCTTGCTCGCGGCGGAACACGCGCCGCTCGCTGACCAGGTCGCGAATGGTCAGCGCGGTGCCCAGGATCACCGCGGCGATGTTGAGCGCGGCCAGGATCTCGACGGCCTCATGCAGGTAGCGGCTCGTCGGGGCGGGTCGGTCCAGGCCCGAATCGCCGGGAATCAGCAGGGTCAGCGCTGCCAACGCGAACGGCAGCGCCACCAAAAACAGCGAGTAGACCGGGTCGGCGATCAGCAGCCGGGCTTGGCGTCGGGCGACCAACAAGGCTTGGCGTGTCCGGGTGAGCGCTGGCTGCGGCGGCCAGGGTGCGGACACCTCGGGCGGTACCGGCGGGTGTTGTGCCTGTTGTCGGGCGCTGAACGCGCGGTGGGCACCGTCGGGATCGGCACGTATCTGGGTGAGGACTTCGGACCAGTCGGCGGTGCCCATCGCGGATTCAATCTGCAGGGGAGCTCCGGCGAAGGCCATGCTCCCGGCAGGCGTGAGCAGCAGTACCTGGTCGCACATGTTGAGGTGGGTCAGCGACGTGGTTGCCATGACCACGACACAGCCGAGGTCGGCCTGGCGTCGCAACACCGTCATCACGTGAGCTTCCTGCGCCGCATCCAGTCCGGCGCTCGGCTCGTCGACTACGAGCAGTGTCGGTCTGGTGATCAGTTCGATCGCCACCGATGCGCACCGGCGCAGCTCCGGCGACAGTTTGCCGATTCGGGTCGTGCGGTGCGGCGTCAGCTCGAGCTCGTCCAGAACCTGGTCGACCACGCGGTGGCGTTGCTCCCGCGGGGTGTCGGGCGGCAGCCGCAGTTCGGCGGTGAAACTCAGGGCTCGTTCCACGGTCAGCCGTCGGTGAATTCGTTCGTCGCGCGGCACCACCCCGATGTGGGTGCCCATGGACTCGGGTTCGGCGTACACGTCGTGGCTGTCGACCGTGACCAGCCCGGCGCTGGGCGCCCTGGTGCCGGCGAGCACTGTGAGCAGCGCCGAATTGCGTGCCGCCGACTGCCCGGCGACCGCGGTCAATGTGCCCGGACGCGCCGTGAACGAGACATCCGTCAAGACTTCGTGCCCGTCGGCGGTAAGGGCCAACCGGTGTGCGTTGACGCCGAACGTGCGCGCGCCGGCCTTCAGTGGCAACCGATGGGTCGTGCTCGGCTCTTCGGTGCCGGTGCCGGTGCCGGTGCCGGTGCCGGGGGCGGGGGCGGGGGCGGGACGGCTCGCGCGCAGCTTGCGTGTCGCGTCGCCCATCCGCTCCATCAGACCGCGGCCTTTCGGCTGCTCCTCCGTCGCGATGGGCGGCTCCGCGGGTGGCGGTGGTTCCAGCGGCGGTGCCTGTGGCGGTGGTTCCGGCGGTGGTGCTTGTGGTGGTGGTGGTGGTGCTTGTGCCGGTGGATATGACGGCGGCGGCGCGAACGTCGCGGTGGGCGGCACCGGCGGCGCGGTGGGCGGCACCGGTGGCGCGGTCGGCGGGCCTGGCGGCACTGGTGGGGTGATCGGCCCCGCGGGGGGCGGCGCAATCGGCGGGACAGGCGGCTCGACGGTCGGCGGTCGCGGCGGGGTTATCCGCATTCGCTGGGTGGGCTGCTGGGTCGGAACCTGCTGAGGGGGCTGTTTCGGCGCGACCGGCGGCGGCTGTGGAGGCGCGACGGGCGGCGGCTGTGGAGGCGCGACGGGCGGCGGCGGAGGCGGTGGAACCGGCGGCGGCTGCAGAGGCGGTGGCATCGGGGGAGGTGCGTATTGCGGCGGACCGGGTGGCGGACCGGGTGGCGGTCCGGGTGGGCCGGCCGGCGAGCCAAGCCGGAAAACCAGCCGCGGCCCTAGCTGGGGATCACCGAGCGCGATCGCCTGGCCGTCGCGGATATCGATCGTCGGCACCCGAGCGCCGTCGGTGAAGATGCCGGTCCGGCTTCTATCGATGCCGACCCAGCGGGTTCCGGCAAAGCGCAGCAGCAGATCGAGGGGCGGAACCGGCGGGGGCGGGAACGCGAAGCCAAGCCGGTCCAGCGGGATGTCGCACCCGCTGCCATACCCCACGATCACGTCACGGCCCGGGGCGAAGACGTACCTCATCGAGCCGACAAAAACCGTGAGCGGGGAGGCTGGGAACGCGGAAGCCACCGACTAAGTGTCTACCCGCGCGCGGTGGTCCACCCGCAAGGGGTGCGGGCCGGTCACAGCGTGTTGCGCCGCGGCGTGACCGCAGCATTGTCGAGAAGCCGGCGTAACACCTGGACGGCGTCGACCAGCACCTGGCGGTCGCCCGGTTCGAGCATGGCCAATTGCGGTTCGATCGCAGCGGCGCGGTCGGCCCGAACCGCGTTGAGAGTGCGTCTGCCTTGGGCCGTAATCCGGATCCGGACCGCCCGGGCGTCGCCGGGGTCGACGCTTCGGCTAACCAGGCCGGCGTCTTCGAGTCGTCGCACCTGAGTGGTCATCGTCGGCTGAGAACAGTGATCGACGGCAGCCAGGTCGCCGATGCGTGCTTCCCCATGCACCTCGATGGTCGCGAGCAATCTGGCCTGCGCCGCCGGCAACGGCATCTGGATGCGCTGCGTAGCCAGCCGGTTCAGCCGCGCGACCACAGCGAGCAGGTCCGCCCCTAATCCCTGCAGAAGTGCGGTGTTTGCGGTGTCGACCACTTTGTCCATGTACCCATGGTTGCATAGCTTTGCTATGCGAGACCAGCCGCACACACTTCGCCCGAGAGCCAGCACGACAGCGTTGATTGGCGGCGGGTGGGATTTGGACCTGGCACAATCGGGAAAGTGACCGCGCGCAGCAGTCGGCACCGCACGGGGGGACCGTTGCAGCCGAACGAGTTAGCCCAGGCTGCGGTGATGGGGGCGCTCTGTTCAGTGACCGCAATCATCGCCGCGGTCATCCCCTTTGCTCAGGGGTTAGGGGTGCTGGGCACCGTACCCATGGGTCTGCTCGCGTTCCGCTATCGCCCTCGGGTGCTGATCGCTGCGGCGGTCGCCGCCACCGTGATCGCCTTTCTGATCTCCGGGCTGGGGAGTTCGGCGATGGTCGTCGATGCCGCCTGGGTCGGCGGAATATGCGGGATCGTCAAACGCAAGGGCCGTGGCGTACCCACCGTGCTTGTCTCGTCGGTGATCGCCGGATTGATTTGGGGCACGGCATGGGTCCTCGTCTTCGCGGTGCTGACTCGCTTGCGGCAGCTGATCTTTGGGGTGCTGACCGCGAACGTCAACGGCGTCGCCGCATTCCTTGGCTGGATACACCTACCGGGGGTTGCCGACGCGCTCAAGCGATACGTCGCCGATGGGCTGCATTACTGGCCGTGGCTCCTGCTGCCCTACCTGGTCTTCGTCGTCGTCATCGTGACGCTGATCGGTTGGTCGGCGCTATCCCGTCTGCTGGAGCGGATGGGCGACATTCCCGATGTCCACAAATTGGATCCGCCCGAAACCGCCGGGGCCCAGGACGACCGGATCGGTCCGGTGCCGGTGCGGTTGGACGACGTTCGGTTCCGCTACCCCAACGCCGTTAAAGACGCACTGCACGAAATCAGCCTCGAAGTTCGGCCCGGGCAGCATCTCGCGATCACCGGTGCCAACGGCTCGGGGAAGACGACGTTGATGCTGATCCTGGCTGGCCGGCAACCGACCTCGGGCAGCGTGCATCGCCCCGGCACCGTGGGTTTGGGCGAGCTGGGTGGGACGGCCCTTGTCTTGCAGCACCCGAAGAGCCAAGTGCTGGGCACCCGGGTCGCCGACGATGTGGTGTGGGGTCTACCCCCGGACGCCCACGTCGACGTAGCTCGGTTGCTGAGGGAGGTCGGCCTCGAAGAACTCGCCGACCGGGACACCTCAAGCCTGTCGGGTGGGGAACTGCAGCGCCTGGCGCTGGCCGCGGCACTGGCGCGGGAACCGTCGCTGCTCATCGCCGACGAGGTCACCTCGATGATCGATCAGCAGGGCCGGGATGCCCTACTTGACGTGTTGTCGGGTCTCACCAAGCGGCACCGGGCCGCTTTGGTGCACATCACTCACTTCGACAACGAGGCCGCATTCGCCGACAGCGCGATCAATCTCAGCGACACATCGGATAACACCACTGCGGTCGAGGTCGCGGACGCGCCGGTACCGACCCCCGCGCCGGGTCAGCCGCGCAAGGCCGGGACGATCGAACTCATTGGCGTCGGGCACGAATATGCCAGTGGCACACCATGGGCCAAGGCCGCGCTGCGCGACATCAACTTTGTCGCCGAGGAGGGCGACGGGGTCTTGATCCACGGCCACAACGGCTCGGGTAAGTCGACGCTGGGGTGGATCATGGCCGGGTTGACCGTCCCCACCACCGGCTCCTGTCTCATCGACGGCGAGCCCACCGATGAGCACGTCGGTGAGGTGGCGCTGGCATTCCAGGCGGCCCGACTGCAATTGATGCGCAGCCACGTCGACCTGGAAGTGGCGTCGGCAGCTGGCTTTTCGCATCGTGACGAAGACCGGGTCGTCGCGGCGCTGGGCCTGGTCGGACTGCAACCGTCGTTGGCCAAACGACGTATCGACCACCTCAGCGGCGGCCAAATGCGCCGCGTGGTGCTGGCCGGACTGTTGGCGCGTTCGCCGCGAGCGTTGATTCTGGACGAGCCGCTGGCGGGATTGGACATCGGTAGCCAACGCGGCTTGCTGCGGCTGCTGGAGCGCCTGCGCCGTGAACAGGGTCTGACGCTGGTGGTTATTTCCCACGACAGCGTCGGCCTGGAAAGTGTGTGCCCGCGCACGCTGCATCTGCGCGACGGCGTACTGGACACGGTGTCGACCCCGACAGGGGGCGTGGCATGACCGCAGATCCGTCAGCAGTCGCCGCCGAAGAAGGCCGGACCCGGCGCCCCCATCGTCCGGTGGTGCTGCTGGTTCCGGTGCCCGGAGATTCCCGCATCCATCGCTTGTGGGCCGGCACCAAACTGCTGGTTGTCGCCGGTGTTGCGGTGCTGCTGACGTTCTATCCGGGTTGGGTGAGCATCGGATTGCTCGGAAGCCTGGTGGTGGCCGCCGTGTGGCTCGCGCACATTCCGCGTGGCGCGTTGCCGTCGGTGCCGCGCTGGCTGTGGCTGGTGATTGCGGTGGGCTTTGTGACCGCTGCCCTCGCCGCCGGTAGCCCGGTGATCTCGGTGGGCGGGGTTCACGTCGGACTCGGCGGATCGTTGCATTTCCTTCGGATGACCGCGCTGACGCTGGTGCTGCTCGTGCTGGGCGCGCTCGTGTCGTGGACCACCAACGTCGCCGAAATCGGGCCCGCACTAGCAACTTTGGGCCGTCCGCTCAAACTATTCAGGATCCCGGTCGACGAGTGGGCGGCGACGTTGGCGCTCGCGCTGCGCGCCTTCCCGATGTTGATCGAGGAATTCCAGGTGCTCTACGCCGCCCGTCGGCTACGTCCCAAAGAGATGGCGCGCGGACGCAGGGCTCGCCGCCGCCAGCAGGGCCGTGAGGTGATCGACCTGCTCGCGACGGCCATGGTCGTGACGTTGCGACGCGCTGACGAGATGGGCGATGCGATCACCGCTCGTGGTGGGGCCGGTCAGCTGTCCGCATCTCCGGTCCGGCCGAAAGTCGCGGACTGGGTGACCCTTGGCCTGTTTACCGCGGCGGGCGTCGCCTCGGTGGCGGTCGAGACAATCATGCACATCACCCCGATTGGATAAGCCGGTTGTCGCTCGTCGCGTAGCGTAAGCGCGTGGCCGACATCCAGCGCACTCGTATCATTGCGGCTCGCGGGCAAGAGGTCTGGAATGTCCTGGCGGACTTCGGCGCAATCAGTTCGTGGGCCGACAACGTCGACCACTCGTGCATCCTGTCTTCTGGCGTCGACGGAGCGCCGGTCGGTACGACCAGGCGAGTCCAAGTCAAACGTGACACCCTCGTCGAGCGGATCATCGAGTTCGACCCGCCACACGTGCTCGCTTACGACATCGAGGGCCTGCCCCGCCTACTGCGCCGGGTGACCAACCGCTGGACACTCGCGGCGAGTGCGGATGATTCGTCCGTCGTGACCCTGACCAGCACGGTCGAAATCGGGCCTCGCCCACCTCAAAAGCTTGCCGAACGCCTGGTGTGTCGCTTCATGGCACGACAGTCCGACTCGATGCTCGCCGGGCTCGCGAACCGATTGGAGAATGCGCGTGTCTGATCGCCCCGACATCGTCATCCTGATGACCGACGAGGAACGTGCGGTGCCGCCCTACGAGACGCCCGAGGTGCTTGCGTGGCGTGATCGAATACTGTTGGGGCGCAAGTGGTTCGATGATCACGGCGTCAGCTTCGGCCGGCACTACACCGGTTCGCTTGCCTGCGTGCCCAGCCGCCCCACCATCTTCACCGGGCACTACCCCGACTTGCACGGGGTCACCCAGACCGACGGCATCGGCAAGACGGCCGACGACTCCCGTATGCGTTGGCTTCGCCCGGGCGAGGTGCCCACCCTGGGCAACTGGTTCCGCGCGGCGGGATACGACACCCACTACGACGGCAAGTGGCACATCTCGCACGCGGATCTCGTCGACACCAACACCGGCCATTCGCTGGCGACCAACGACGACGACGGCGTCGTTGACCCGGTCGCGGTGCGGCGCTATCTCGACGCGGATCCGTTGGAGCCGTATGGCTTTTCCGGATGGGTGGGCCCGGAACCGCACGGCGCGCTGCTGGGCAATGCCGGCATTCGCCGCGACCCGCTGATCGCCGATCGGGTCGTCGCGTGGCTCACCGACCGTTACACCCGCCGTCGCGCCGGCGACCCCGCCGCCCTGCGTCCATTCCTGCTTGTCGCCAGCTTCGTCAATCCGCACGACATCGTGCTGTTCCCGACGTGGTCGCGCCGCGGCCCGGTCAAGCCGTCACCACTGGACCCGCCGCCGGTCGCCCCGGCGCCCACCGCCGACGAAGACCTGTCGACCAAGCCGGCCGCGCAGATCGCGTTCCGCGAGGCCTATTACTCCGGCTACGGTCCGGCGCCGATGGTCAATCGGACCTACGATCGCAAGGTGCAGCAATACCGCGACCTGTACTACCGCCTGCATGCCGAGGTGGACGGACCGATTGACCGCGTCAGACGAGCCGTCACCGAAGGTGGTTCGGATGACGCCGTTTTGGTGCGTACCGCCGATCACGGCGATCTGCTGGGCGCCCACGGCGGGCTGCACCAGAAATGGTTCAACCTCTATGACGAGGCCACCCGCGTTCCCTTCGTCATCGCCCGCATCGGTTCGGGTGCTACACAACCCCGGGCGGTGACGGCCCCGACCTCACATGTCGACCTGGTGCCGACACTGCTGGGCGCCGCGGGCGTCGATGTCGCGGAGGTCGCAGCCACGCTGGCGGAGTCGTTCTCGGAAGTCCACGAGCTGCCGGGCCGCGATCTCATGCCGATCGTCGACGGGGCCCCGGCCGATGAGACCCGGGCCGTGTACCTGATGACCCGCGACAACATGCTCGAAGGAGACAGCGGCGCATCGGGTCTGGCGCGCCAGCTGAAGCAGACGGTCAATCCGCCTGCGCCGCTGCGTATCCGAATTCCGGCCCACACCGCGTCGAATTTTGAGGGCCTGGTTGTCCAGGTTGACGATGCCGGGGGTGCCGGACACCTCTGGAAGCTGGTCCGCACTTTCGACGATCCGGGGACCTGGACCGAGCCGGGTGTGCGCCATCTGGCGGCCAATGGCGTTGGGGGAGAGGCCTATCGGACATCTCCGCTCGATGATCAGTGGGAGCTCTACGATCTGACCGCAGACCCGATCGAAGCCGACAACCGTTGGACGGATCCCGATCTGCATGACCTTAGGCAGCACTTGCGGATGCAGCTGAAGCAGGCGCGGGCAAGTTCCGTCCCGGAGCGAAACCAGCCGTGGCCCTATGTAACTCGCCACCCGGCAGCCAGGCCCTCGTGGCGCCGCATGCTCACGAGTCGCTCGCGAGCCTGACCGCACGGCGAAAAATCGACCCGAATCTCGCAGTGTGGTTAGGCTCGCGGTGCCAGGCGGCGCCCTGACCGTTCGCTAGGTCCGCATCCGGTCGATGAGGTTTGACAGCACGACGATGCTTTCGCTGCGTTCGATGTCGGCACTCTCCCGGATGCGTTCAAGCGCCGACTCGAGGTGGCGCATGTCGCGGGCCAGAACATGCAGGATGGCGTCGGACGTACCGGTCACCGTCGCCGCGCTGACCACCTCGGGCATGTCCACCCATGCCGCCCGCAGCTGATCGGGCGCAATCGTGCCGTGGCAATACACCTGCACGTAAGCTTCGGTGTTCCAGCCGAGCGCGTTGCGGTCGATGATCGTGGTGAAGCCCCTGATCACGCCATTGTCGAGCATCCGGTCAACGCGACGCTTCACCGCCGGCGCCGACAAATTCACCTTCTCGCCGATCTCGGCGAAGGTGGCCCGCGCATGCTCGGTCAACTCGGCGAGAATGCGCCCGTCGGTGTCGTCCAGCCGGTCCATCGCGCTCCCGTCCCGTCGTACGCAACAAATCGTTGGATCCACTACTCTAGCGCAATAAATCGCTGATAGACACGCAAGAATCGGCGTTTGATTGTGTGGCGGCGGCCAAATATGGTTGATCTATGACGGATTACTATGTTGCCGACCCGGCGCCTCGCGCCGCGCCCGCGGCATGGCAAGACGCCGCGGCCAACCGGTCCGGAACAGCTCAGACACGTCGGTATGCGATGACGCCGCCGGCCTACTTCGCGGTCGAATACGCCATCAACCCCTGGATGGACGTGAGCACACCCGTGGACGTCGAGGTCGCGCAAGCGCAGTGGGAGGGTCTGCGCCAGACCTACCTACGGCTCGGTCACCAGGTGGACATCGTCGAGCCGGTACCCGGCCTGCCGGACATGGTCTACGCCGCCAACGGCGGGTTCGTCGCCGGCGACGTCGCCATCGTGGCCCGATTCCGCTACGAGCAGCGCGCCGCCGAGGCGACGGCCTATGCCGACTGGATGTCGTCGATGGGCTATCAGCCGGTGACGACGCGTTACGTCAACGAGGGGCAGGGCGACCTGCTGATGGTCGGTGAAATGGTGTTGGCGGGTTATGGCTTCCGCACCGACCGGCGCGCACATGCCGAGATCTCCGCGGCGCTGCGCATGCCGGTGGTTTCGCTCGAGCTGGTGGACCCGCGGTTCTACCACCTCGATACGGCACTGGCCGTTCTCGACGATCACACGATCGCGTTTTACCCTCCGGCATTCAGCGCGGCGGCACAGGAGCAGCTGCACGCGCTGTTCCCCGAGGCTATGGTGGTGGGGAGCGCGGATGCCTACGTGCTGGGCCTCAACGTGGTTTCCGACGGCCTGCATGTCGTGCTTCCTTCTGCCGCAACGGGTTTCATCGCCCAGTTGCGGGAAGCGGGCTTCGAGCCCGTCGGCGTCGATCTCTCTGAGCTGCTCAAAGGGGGCGGTTCGGTCAAGTGCTGCACATTGGAGGTGTTTCAATGACGATTCTCGACGACCCGACCTCGGTGGCTGCCGACGGAACCGAGAACGCGATCGCACTCGTCGAAAAGTATGCAGCGCATAATTATTCGCCGCTGCCGGTGGTGGCGGCAAGCGCCGAGGGCGCGTGGATCACCGACGTCGACGGCCGGCGCTACCTGGATTGCCTGGCCGCGTACTCGGCGGTCAACTTCGGGCACCGTAACCCCGAGATCACCGCGACAGCCCATGCCCAACTTGACGCCGTCACGCTGGTCAGCCGTGCCTTCCATTCGGACAATCTCGGTCCGTTCTGTGCTGCGCTTGCCCAATTGTGCGGCAAAGACATGGTGTTGCCGATGAACTCGGGCGCCGAGGCCGTCGAGAGTGGCCTCAAGGTTGCGCGCAAGTGGGGCGCCGACATTAAGGGCATCTCCGAGGGTCGCGCGAACATCATCGTGGCCGAGAACAATTTCCATGGACGCACGATCAGTATCGTCAGCTTCTCGTCGGACCCGACGGCGCGGGGCGGTTTCGGTCCGTTCACCCCCGGATTCCGTTCGGTGCCATTCGGTGACGCCGCGGCACTGCATCAAGCGATTGATGAGAACACCGTCGCGGTGCTGCTCGAGCCGATCCAGGGCGAGGCGGGCATCATCGTCCCGCCCGATGACTACTTGCCGGCAGTCCGTGCGATGTGCAGCGACTACAACGTGCTGATGATCGCCGACGAAATTCAGTCGGGACTCGCGCGCACCGGCCACACGTTCGCCTGCGACCGCTGGGGCGTGGTGCCGGACGTGTATCTACTTGGTAAAGCGCTGGGTGGCGGCGTGATGCCACTGTCGGCGGTTGTCGCGGACCGCAGGATCCTCGGCGTGCTGCATCCCGGCGAGCACGGCTCGACGTTCGGCGGCAACCCGTTGGCCGCGGCGATCGGTACCACGGTGGTTGCCATGCTGGCGCGGGGTGAATTCCAGTCCCGCTCAGCTGAATTGGGCGCACACCTGCATCGGCGCTTGCGGGACTTGATCGGCGACGGTGTCGTGGCGGTGCGCGGCTTTGGCCTGTGGGCCGGCGTCGACATCGAACCCACGCTGGCCACCGGCAAGGAGATCAGCCTGCGTTTGGCCGAGCGTGGTGTGCTAGTGAAAGACACCCACGATTCGACGCTGCGGTTCGCACCGCCGCTGGTGATTACCAAGCAGGAAATTGATTGGGCCGTTGACCAGTTCGCCGCAGTATTGCGGGAGGCAGCATAATCAGCTGATCCAGCACTAGGGGGCGCGATTTGCCAGCCAGCTCGATCAGCCTGACAGCACAGATGCTGCGGCGCCGCCCGGTGACCGGCGCGCCCGTCGCGCACGGGGCCGCAGACCACCTCAAACGCGGCATCGGAGCGTTCGAGCTGACCATGTTCGGGGTCGGCTCGACGGTCGGCACCGGCATTTTCTTCGTGCTGTCGCAGGCGGTGCCGGAAGCCGGCCCCGGGGTGATCGTCTCCTTCATCATCGCGGGGATTGCGGCCGGGCTAGCGGCCATCTGTTACGCCGAATTAGCGTCGGCCGTACCGGTTTCGGGTTCGTCATACTCTTACGCGTACACCACGCTGGGTGAGGTGGTCGCGATGGCGGTGGCGGCCTGCCTGCTGCTCGAATACGGGGTGGCCACGGCCGCGGTCTCGGTCGGCTGGAGCGGCTACGTCAACAAGCTGCTGCACAATTTGTTCGGATTCCAGATCCCGCATGCGTTATCGGCCGCACCGTGGGATTCCGACCCCGGTTACCTGAATCTGCCGGCGATCGTCCTGATCGCACTGTGTGCGCTGTTGCTGATCCGCGGCGCCAGCGAATCGGCGCGGGTCAACGCGATCATGGTGCTGATCAAGCTGGGTGTACTGGCGATGTTCGTGATCATCGCATTCACCGCTTTTGACGCCAACCAGCTCAAGGACTTTGCCCCTTTCGGTGTTGCGGGCATCGGCTCGGCGGCGGGCACCATCTTCTTCTCGTTCATCGGTCTCGACGCGGTGTCGACGGCGGGTGACGAGGTGAAGGACCCGCAGAAGACGATGCCGCGAGCGCTGATGGCGGCGCTGGCGACGGTCACCATCGTTTATGTTCTCGTCGCGCTCGCCGCCGTCGGCACCCAGCCGTGGCAGAACTTCGCCGGGCAGCAGGACGCCGGACTGGCCACCATCCTCGACAACGTCACGCACCAAGGCTGGGCCAGCACGATTCTGTGCGCGGGCGCGGTGATCTCGATCTTCACCGTCACGCTGATCACGATGTACGGCCAGACCCGCATCTTGTTCGCGATGGGTCGCGACGGGCTGCTACCGACGCGATTTGCGTCGGTGAGCATGCGCACCATGACCCCGGTGACCAACACCGTGATCGTGGCTATCGCGGCCGGCGCGTTGGCCGGCCTCGTCCCGCTGGACAAGCTGGCGGACATGGTGTCCATCGGCACGCTGACCGCGTTCATCGTTGTGGCGATCGGCGTGATCATCCTGCGGGTGCGCGAGCCGGACCTGCCGCGCGCGTTCAAGGTGCCCGGTTACCCTGTCACGCCGGTGCTTTCGGTGCTGGCATGCGGGTACATCCTCGTCAGCTTGCACTGGTACACCTGGATCGCGTTCAGCGGGTGGATCTTCCTCGCATTGATCTTCTACTTCCTATGGGGTCGTCACCACAGCGCGCTCAACAATGCCGCTGAAGAGGCGTTGTGACCGTCGTCGTCGGCTACCGGGCCAGCAATCTCGGCCTGTCCGGGCTGTACCTGGCCGTGCGTATCGCGCGGACGCTCGGTACCTCACTGACGGTGGCGACGATCGTGCCTGCGCCATGGCCGACACCGTCGCTCGCCCGCGTCGACGCCGAGTACGAAAACTGGGCGGGCCAGCTGGCAGCCGAATCCGCCAAGGAGGCCGCGGGCCATCTCGATGATTTGGCCGACGGGATCGGAGTCAGCTTCGTCCACCGCGCTCACCGGTCGGTGTCGGGTGGGTTGATCGAGGTGGTCGAGGAATTCGGCGGCGAGATCCTGGTGCTGGGATCGTTGCCCAGCGGTGGACGCGGTCAAGTCGTGATCGGCTCGACCGCCGAATGGCTGCTACATGCGTCGCCCGTGCCGGTGGCGCTCAGCCCTCCCGAATACCGTTCCCACGCGGGCAAATTGACCAGGCTCACCTGCGCCTACTCCGCTACGCCGGATTCGATTGACGTGGTGCGGGGGTGTTTCGAGACCGCGCAGCGGTTCGGAGTGCCTGTTCGGGTGCTGACCTTCGCGGTTCGCGGCAAGACGATGTATCCACCGGAGGTGGGGTCCGAGGTCGAGGATTCGATCTTGGAGGCCTGGGCGTCCCAAGCGCGGGAAATCCTGCAAGACCTCAAGACTGAGGGAGTAGTCAGCGAGGACGTCGCGCTGCAGGTGTCCACCGGCGGCACCTGGAAAGAGTCGATCGATAACGCTGACTGGCAGGACGGCGAGATTCTCGCACTGGGCACGTCACCGCGCGGCGACATCCGCAGGGTGTTTCTCGGGTCCCGCAGCGCGAAGATCATCCGCGAAAGTTCGGTGCCGGTGTTGGTGCTGCCGGGCTAGGGTCGTCAACGACGAGCGGCGGCGTTGGCCGCGGCCTGAGCCTGGCTCAGGGTTGTCGCGACGTCGCCGCGGCCGAGGAACATCTCGTCGAAATAGCTTTGCACCGCGGTGTTTCCGGCGGCGAAGCCGGCGCCGCCCGGTGCCGGGATGCGTGGGCCCTCCAGTACGGAGAAGAAGGATGTGACGTCGACGCCGCGCTCCGCCCAGTAATTGAAGTAGACCTGCTGGGCTGACCGCACCGCGGGGATCGCCGCGCCCTGATCGCCGAGATAGGCGTTGCCTTCGTTGCTACCCATCCAAGCCAGCACCTGACGCACCGCGTCGGGATGCCTGGTAGCCGAATTGCCGGCCGCCGCAATGCCGTTGGTGACACTGATCCGGCCCGCGGGACCGATCGGCAGCATCGCGACACCCCAGCGGAAGCGCGCGTCGCGCGCGATCGCCGCGAGGTTGTAGGTGCCGGACTGGAAGAGCGCCATCCGGCCGGCCAGAAATTGGTTACGGGAGAAATCGCCGTTGCCGTTGGTGTCCGAGGCCGGTGGCGCGACGTGGTCGACGTTGATCAGACCCACCAGGTAGCGGAAGGCCGCGATGGCGCCGGGGTTGTCGAACGCGAACTCGTCGCCGCGCTGGAACACCCCACCCGCCGAGCCGATGTAGTTGAGGTAGATCGCCTGCGGGTCGTTGGCCGCGTTGTAGCCCCACTGCCGAACCCGGCCGGGGTCGAAACCCGCCGTGCCCGCACGATTTCCGTTGGCATCGACGGTGAGCCGGGCCGCGAGCGGGCGCAACGTGTCGTCGCCGTTGGGATCCCAGCGCAGGCTGTTCAGCTGACCGGGATCGATGCCGGCGGCGGCGAGCAGATCCGCGTTGTAGTACACGGCGATGCCGCCGTCGGTCAGTTGCGGCACACCCCACAGCGCTCCGCGGCGGGTGAACTGGTCGACCACCGCGGGTTCCCAGTCCGAAATCTCGTCGTCGCTCAGGGTTTTGCCGATGTTCAGAAGCCGGCCGTTGTCGGCGTAACCCGCGAAGTAGGCATTGGAGAGCCAGAAGATGTCGTCGGCGCTGCCGCCCACGACGTCGGTGCGCAGCGTGTTGAAGTACGTCGAGTACGCCACCAGGTTGATACGAACTTCGATGTTGGGATGCGTGCGGTTGAATGCCGCGAACGACTCCCGGTAGGCCTCGGCGATCGGGGTGCCCCAGATCCGTACCCGCACCACGATTTTGTTGCCGTGGGGCTCGCCGGAGTAGTTCAACAGCACGGCGATCGCGGCCAGCAGCACCGCGACCAGTCCCAGCGCACCCGCGGCGAGCGTGGAGAAGCGCGGCCGGCTCACTTGACACCCGAGAGGACGATCGTGGAGACGATGTGTCGCTGGGAAGCGATGAACAGCAGGGCCAGCGGCACGATTGCGATCGTGGTTGCCGCCATCACCAGCGTCCATTGCGAGTTGAAGCGTGACTGCAGCTCGGCCGTAGCCACGGTGAGCACTCGCCACTTGTGACCGCTGGTGATCACCAGCGGCCACATGAAGTTGTTCCATTGCGAGACCACGGTGATCAGCGTCAGGGTCGCCAGCACCGGCCGGCTGGACGGGATGACCACATGAGCGATCACATCCAGCGTGTTGGCGCCGTCGAGGCGCGCAGCGTTGATCAAGTCGTTGGGGATCTGGCGAAAGTGCTCGCGCAGCAAGAAAATCGCGTACGGAGAGCCGAACATGAACGGCAGTACCAAAGCCCAGAAGGTATTGCGCAGCCCCGCTTGGGCCATCATCAGATACAGCGGCACCACGGTGACCGTCCCGGGCACCATCAGCGTCGCGATGTAGACCCAAAACAGCACATCGCGGCCGGCGAAGGTCAGGCGCGCGAATGCGTAGCCTGCCATTACCGAGAATGTCATTTGACCGACCAGCACGACCGCCGTCATCAAGGCGGTCACCGCCGCCGCGCGGCCGAATCCGGCACCGGCCAGGTCGCCGTAGTTGGACAGCGTGGGTGGGTGCGGAAGTTGCAGCGGCGTACCCGTCGCGAACTGGTGCGCCGAGGTGAACGAGGTCAGTAGGCCAAGCGCGAAGGGCAGCAACGTGATCAGCGCACCCACCGCCAGGCCGGTGTAGATCATTGCGTTCCCGACGCGGCTAGACGAGGTCATAGGTGATCCGCCGCCGGAAATACAGATGCTGAACGATGGTGATGCCCACCAGGATCACGAACAGCACCACCGCCATCACCGACGCTCGCCCGATGGCCGCCGAGCCGAACGCCTCGGCGTAGATGCGGTGGGCCACCAGGTCGGTGCTGCCGCCAGGTCCGCCGTCGGTCAACGCGTACACGGTGTCGAAAACCTGTGCCGTGCTGACGATCCCGGTCACCAGCACGAAGAACATCGTGGGCCGCAGCATGGGCAGCGTGATGCGCCAGAACCGTTGCCACGCAGTGGCGCCGTCGGTGCGCGCGGCGGCGTGGATCTCGTTGGGAATCGCGAGCAGGCCGGCCAGGAAGGACAGCGAGTTGTAGCCCACGTTCATCCAGATGACGACCGCTGACACCAGTGGCAGCGCAAAGGTGGGATCCGACAGCCACTCGATGCTGTGTCCCAGCAGGGTCGCGATCGCGCCGTCGGTCGGAGCCAGGATCCAACGCCACAACACGGCGATCGCCAGCGGCGCGCAGATCCACGGCAGCACGAAAACCGTGCGAAAGAAGCTTGTCCCCGGAAGCAGCCGGGCCAGCATGGAGGCGGCCAGCAGTCCCAGCACGGTCTGCGTCGGGACCACGATCGCCACGAAGATCGCTGTGACGATCAAAGAGTTGGCGAAGTCGGAGTCGGCCAGCACCGAGCGCCAGTTGGCCAGGCCCACATAGTGCAGCGGGCCCAGCAGATCCCAGCGGTACAGGCTGAGCCAGATCACCACGAGGATGGGCAGCAGCAAGAAGGTGACGACACCGAACAGGCTCGGCGCCAGCAGCCCGTAGGCCAGCACGCTGGATCGCGGCTGACTCTTGGGTGCGGCGCTGGCCATGCAGCTTATTAAAGCGGGCTCCGCAGGGTTTGGAGTGCACGGTCGATACGGTGGAGCCGTGACACCGAATCGGGGGATCGATGCCGACTTCCTAGACCTGCCGCGACACGAGCTCGCCGAAGCCGCATTGTCGGCGGCCACCACGGCCGGGGCCAGCTACGCCGACCTGCGAATTCACCGCATCAACACCGAGATCATCCAGCTGCGCGACGGCGAGCTCGAGACAGCGGTGGTCAGCCGTGAGGTCGGCCTGGCGGTGCGGGTCATCGTTGACGGCACCTGGGGATTCGCTTCCCACGCCGAGCTGGCGCCGTCGGTCGCGGCCGAGACCGCGCGCCGGGCGGTACGTGTGGCCACCACGCTGGCGGTGCTGAACACCGAACGCGTCGAGCTGGCGCCCGAGCCGGCGTACGCCGACGCCACCTGGGTGTCGAACTACCGGATCGACCCGTTCGACATTCCCGCGGCCGACAAGATCGCCGTGCTCGAGGAGTACTCCGGGAGGCTGCTGAGCGCCGACGGCGTCGACCACGTCTCGGCCATGATGACCGCGGTCAAGGAGCAGACGTTCTACGCCGACACCTTCGGATCCGCGACCACCCAGCAGCGGGTGCGGATCATGCCGGCGCTGGAGGCGGTCACCGTCGACCCGGCGGCGGGCAGCTTTGATTCGATGCGCACGCTGGCACCGCCGATGGGCCGGGGCTGGGAAGGGCTGGCCGGCGACGAGGTGTGGAACTGGACCGACGAGTTGGCGCAGGTGCCGGTGCTGCTTGCCGAGAAGGTCAAGTCGCCCAGCGTGACTGCGGGCGTTAGGGATCTGGTGATCGACCCGACCAACCTGTGGCTGACTATTCACGAATCCATCGGCCACGCCACCGAATATGACCGCGCCATCGGCTACGAGGCCGCCTATGCGGGAACCTCGTTCGCTACCCCGGACAAACTGGGCACCATGCGTTACGGCTCGCCGGTGATGAACGTGACCGCCGACCGCACCGTCGAATTCGGTTTGGCCACTGTCGGTTACGACGACGAAGGAGTGGCGGCGCAAAGCTGGGATCTGGTGCGCGACGGAATCTTCGTCGGCTACCAACTCGACCGCGTGTTCGCGCCGCGGCTCGGGCAACCGCGCTCCAACGGCTGCTCGTATGCCGACTCGCCGCACCACGTGCCGATTCAGCGGATGGCCAACGTGTCGCTGCAGCCCGGCCCCGACGACCTGAGCACCGCCGACCTGATCGGCCGGGTCGAGGACGGCATCTACATCGTCGGCGACAAATCCTGGTCAATTGACATGCAACGCTACAACTTTCAGTTCACCGGTCAGCGTTTCTTCCGCATCCGCGACGGCCGCCTGGACGGCCAGTTGCGCGACGTGGCCTATCAGGCCACCACGACCGATTTCTGGAATTCGATGGAAGCCGTGGGCGGGCCGTCGACGTGGCGGCTGGGCGGTGCGTTCAACTGCGGCAAGGCGCAACCCGGTCAGGTCGCCGCGGTCAGCCATGGGTGTCCGTCGGCGTTGTTCCGGGGCGTCAACGTGCTCAACACCCGGACCGAGGGCGGTCGATGATCACTGCGCAGCACGTCGTCAACATCGTTTTGGGCGAGGCGGCGAAACAGGGCCGCGCTGACGAGACCATGGTGCTGGTCACCGACAAGGTCGAGGCGACGTTGCGCTGGGCGGGCAATTCGATGACCACCAACGGGGTTTCGGTCAGCCGCAACATCACCGTCATTTCGATTGTGCGCAAGGCCACTAGCGCGTTCATCGGTACGGTGGTGTCCGCCGAGGTGGACCCGCGGGTGATCCCGGGTCTGGTGGCGGCGTCGCAGGAAGCGGCCCGTTCCGCGCCGGAGGCCGGTGATGCCGCGCCGCTGCTGGCCGATACCGGGGTGCCTGCGGATTGGGATGCGCCGGTCTCCGGTACCGGGGCCGAGGTGTTCGCCGACGTTGCCGGGTCGTTGAGCCGTGGGTTCCGGGGCGCCGACCGGCTGTACGGCTTTGCCCACCATAGTGTTTCGACGACGTTCCTGGCGTCCTCGACCGGGCTGCGCCGGCGTTTCACCCAGCCCGCCGGCGCGGTGGAGATCAACGGCAAGCGCGGCGACGCCAGCGCATGGGCGGGCATCGGAACGCCCGATTTCGTTGATGTGCCCACCGATTCGTTGCTCGAGGACCTGTCGATGCGACTGGGCTGGGCCGAGCGCAGCGTGGAGCTACCGGCGGGGCGCTACGAGACGATCATGCCGCCGTCGACGGTGGCCGACATGATGATCTACCTGGGCTGGTCGATGGCCGGCCGGGGTGCGCAGGAGGGGCGGACCGCGTTCTCGGCGCCGGGCGGCGGGATCCGGGTGGGGGAGCGGCTGACCGATTTGCCGTTGTCGTTGTTCTCCGATCCGATGGCACCGGGGTTGGCTTGTACGCCGTTCGTGGCGGCGAGCAGTTCCTCGGAGACCGTGTCGGTGTTCGACAACGGCATGGAGATCAACCAGGTCGACTGGATCCGCGACGGGGTGATCAACGCGTTGGCCTATCCGCGGGCCACCGCCGCCAAATTCGACGCCAAGGTCGCCGTCGCGGCGGACAACCTGGTGATGACCGGCGGGGAACCCGACCTCGCCGACCTGATCGCCGGCACCGAGCGGGGCCTGCTGCTGACCACGCTGTGGTACATCCGCGAGGTCGATCCCACCACGCTGTTGCTCACCGGGCTGACCCGCGACGGGGTGTACCTGATCGAAGATGGCGAGGTCACCGCCGCGGTGAACAACTTTCGCTTCAACGAGAGCCCGCTGGATCTGCTGCGCCGCGCGACCGAGGCCGGCGTCAGCGAGAAGACCCTGCCGCGGGAGTGGGGGGATTGGGTCACCCGGGCGGCGATGCCGTCGCTGCGGATCCCGGATTTCCACATGTCGTCCGTGAGCCAGGCGCAGTAGTCGTAACGTATCGGGCATGGCGGCTCCGGTTTCGGTTCGAGAAAATCTGCTGACGCAGTTGGTGGCGCTGTCTCCGGGATCTCCCGGCGACGCTCGCGTGGTCGGTCTGGTGCGGCGGGTGTGCGCGCAGACGCTGTCGCTGCCGCCGCTGCCCGTTGAGATTGCGGCAGACGAACCCGAATCGGAGGCCGAGGCCGTCGTCGCTGAGTTCGCCGAGCAGTTCAGCACCGACGTTTCAGCGATCACCGCTGAGCAGCGGTCACGCCTGTTCAAGTCGTTGGGGGACAGCACCTTTGGTGTCGTAGTGGCGATGTACCTGGCCGACTTCGTCCCGCGGATGCGGGCGGGGCTCGAAGCGCTAGATGTGGGTGCGCAATATCTGGGATGGACGCGCGGACCGATCGAATGGGATCACGCTACGGATCCGTCCGATGTCGTGTTCAACCGCTTTCTGCCCGCGGTAGGCGCGATGCGCGCTCTTGACCCGGTGACGTCCGAGGTGGTGCGGCTGCGCGGCGCGGCTCAGCACAACTGCCGACTGTGCAAATCGGTGCGGGAGAGCAGGGCGCTGGATGCCGGGGGTTCGGAGACGCTGTACGACGACATCGCGCGGTTCGAAGAGTCGAAGATGCTCGATGATCGCGCAAAAGCAGCGCTGCGGTATGCAGATGGGCTAATTTGGACGCCGGCGCACCTCGACGCCGACGTTGTCGCCGAGGTGCGCGCTCGGTTTTCCGAGGTCGAAGCCGTCGAACTCACCTTTGATGTCATGCGTAACGCCAGCAACAAGGTTGCGGTGTCGCTGGGCGGGGACGCTCCCCGGGTCGAGAGCGGCACCGAGCGCTACCTGCTCGACGTCGACGGTCAGACGGTATTCAGCTGAGCGCATCGGCATCATGGCGATGTGACGGGGGACGACCATGAAGCACCGCATCGTCGGAGGACTGGCTGCTGTGCTGATGGCCGGAGGGCTGATCGTTTCGGCGCCGGCGGCCAGCGCCGGATGCCAGTACGGAGGACTCGTTGCCAGCAAGTGCGATGGACCCGTCCAGCCGGACGGCACCTGGCAACGTTGCGTGGTAATTACCACATCGCACAGCGGCCCCAGTTACCAATGGACCCCAGACTGCAAATTGATGGGCCCTGACCAGCACCCTTTGGGTCTCGCCTACGCTGACCCGCCAACGCACATCGACGACTGAGCCGTCAGAGTGCACCGATCCGACATGCATCGTGAAGACTCGATGGTCGGGAATTAGGCTTCAAACAGGCCAATTCACTGCAGAAAATGACGAGTCCGTTAATTTAGTGCAAGCGCAGATCAGCGCGCCGACTTGGCGGCTTCGCGCTGAGCCTTCCCCTTCACGTGGGTCGAGCAGCAATGCACCATCTCGCAGTGGTACCGGTCACTGCATTCACGCGAACAATAAACTGACGCGGCCGGATCCCAGGCCGGATCGGACAGGTCGCGCCATCGGTCGCTCGGGTCGAACGTGTGACCGCAATGCACGCAGGTCTTGACCTTGGCCTTGGTCTTGGTATTGGTAGCCATGCCGATCAGGGTACGCGCGATTGGCCTAAAATCGGTGCCCGTTTCAGATCGACAACAATCAACGTCACGCAAAACAAATGGCGTGTAATTCCAGCGAATTAATTACTTTCTGAAACTAACTCGGCCGTCTCCGATTCTCGCTATCGCCGCAGGTCAAGGCGAAAGGCACGCGGAGACAGTTGTTGAGTCGGAGACATGGAACCATTATGCGCTACAGGCGATTTCCTATGAGGCGCTGACTTTCTACACACGGTTGTGCGTATCGCTCTGTTGAGCGTCGCTGTCTGCTGTCCACGCGCGAGTAGCCCACCCGGGCGTCACGTCGTCGCATAGCAAACTTGATCAGGCGGAGCAGCAACGAGAGGTGCGGCCCGGGCGGGCGGCGCGGCTCCGACCCGACGGCGCACCGCAGGAATTAAACCGGCAGCTACGGCGTACGACTAGCGGTGGCGGACGCGACGAAATGCCTTAATATCAGCCAGTCGAGCATTCCTAATCGGGGGGCGCGGTGTTAAGGCTTCTGAAGCGGACATGGGTTCTGCTGGTCGTGGTCGCGGCACTGATCATCGGCGGCGTTGCAGTGGACAGACTCAACGGCGTTTTCCCAGGTCCCGGCGTTCCCAAGCCCGATCCCCGGGATGCGACGCCGCCGTACGCGGCCAAAACCGCCATCTACGAAATCCTGGGACCGCCCGGGACAACAGGCGTCGTCAACTGGATGGATGCGGATGCACAACCGCAGAAGGCCAACTTCACCACGTTGCCGTGGTCGCAGACGATAGTCGCCGAGATGCCCGGCATCTTCGCGTACGTCGTCGCCCAAGGTGACAGCCCCTCCATCGGTTGCCGGATCACCGTCGACGGCAAATTGGTCGATCAACAACAGGCCAACACGCGCGACGCGCAGGTTTCCTGCCTGGACAAATCCGCGTGAGCGACGACGCCAGCGACACGGACGAAATCCCCGTCGCGCAGCGCACCGAAGTTGAGCGCAAACCGCGGATCGCCCGCACCATCCGCATCCTGGCGCTGCCGATCATCGTGATCTGGCTGCTGATCGCGGTCGGCGTCAACGTCTTCGTCCCACAGTTGGAGGCGGTTGCCGAGGACGTCTCGGTGCCGCTCTCGCCCTCCGACGCGCCTTCGGTGACCGGGATGAAGCACATCGGGGAGAAATTCAAGGAGTACGACTCCGACAACCTCGTCCTGGTGACCCTGGTCGGTGAGAAACCTCTGGGGGAGGACGCTCACCACTATTACGACGATCTGGTCAAGAAGCTGCAGCAGGACACCCAACACGTCGAACATGCGCTGAATTTCTGGGGGCAGCGCTTCACGTCCTCGGGTGTCGAGAGCTACGACCACAAGGCCGCCTACGTCCAGGTCAACCTGCGCGGCGACCAGGGCGGCGCCGTCGGCGACAAGTCGGTCGACGCGGTTCGCAAGATCGTCGCGGACTCAAAGCCGCCGCCGGGGGTGAAGGCCTACGTCGCGGGTCAGGGAGCCCTGACCGACGACACGATCGTTGTCGGTAACGCGAGCCTGTTCAAGATGACGATCATCACCGTCATCATCATCGCGATCATGCTGATGTTCGTCTATCGGTCCATCGGCACGGTGCTGCTGACGATGGTGATTCTGTTCGTCGGACTGGCCACCGGCCGAGGCGTGGTAGCGCTGTTGGGCGACACCGGCATCATGGGGCTGTCGACGTTTGCCGTCAACTTGCTGACGGCGCTGGCCATCGCGGCCGGGACCGACTACGC
Organism: Mycobacterium sp. Dal123C01; assembly: GCF_052566995.1. NCBI lineage: Bacteria > Bacillati > Actinomycetota > Actinomycetes > Mycobacteriales > Mycobacteriaceae > Mycobacterium > Mycobacterium sp. Dal123C01. The sequence goes on from NZ_CP199580.1 coordinate 3,278,490, forward strand.
GATATTCATGGTGGGCCGCTACCAGGAGGGGCGCGAGCGGGGACTAGACCGCGAAGCCGCCTACTACGACACCTTCGCCGGGGTTACCAAGGTGGTGATGGGCTCGGGGTTGACGATCGTCGGGGCGCTGGCCTGTCTGCATTTCACTCGGCTGCCCTACTTCAGTTCGCTGGCGTTTCCGTGCGCAATCGGTCTGCTGGTGGTGGTGGCCGCCGGGGTGACCCTGACACCGGCGCTGATCGTGTTCGCGAGCGGCTTCGGTCTCTTCGATCCGAAGCGAAAGTTCAACTACACCCGGTGGCGCCGCCTGGCGACGGCCATCGTGCGGTGGCCGGCACCCATCCTCGCCACCTCCGTCATCCTGGCGATTGTCGGCGCAATGGGATTGATGGGCTTCAACCCGCGCTACAACGACCTGTACTACCTACCGCAGAGTGCGTCCTCAGTTCAGGCGTACACCGCGGCCGATCAACACTTCACCCAGGCACGTTTGAATCCGGATCTTCTGATGGTCGAATCGGACCACGATCTGCGCAATCCCACCGACATGCTGGTCCTGGACAAGATTGCCGGAGCCATCTTCCGGGTGCCCGGCATCGAACGGGTGCAGAGCATCACCAGGCCGCTCGGCCCGCCAATTCAAGACGGATCCATTCCGTTCCAGCTCAGTGTGCAGAGCGCGCCCATCCGCGACAACCTCAATTACCTGAGGGCCCGTGTCGGCGACATCAAGAAGATCACCGGTTTCCTCGACACCCAGATCGCCCTATTAGAACGCCAGTACAAGGTGACCCAGGATCTCGCGAACGCGGCGGACGACAGCTCGAAAACCACGGGCGAGACGGCGGCGATCACGGATGAAATCCGGGACCACATCGCTGATTTCGATGACTTCTGGAGACCGATTCGCAGTTACTTCTATTGGGAGAAGCACTGCTACGACATCCCGATGTGCTGGTCGCTACGAAGCCTGTTCGACGCCCTGGACGGGTTCGATCAGCTCGCCGAGCATTTCCACACACTCACGAAAGACCTCACCGACACGGCGAGATCCACGCGCGAACTGCTGGCGATTATTCCTGAGAATATCGCTGTCTCGAAGTCGATCCGCGATACGACGCTGACCATCTACAGCACGTTCGACAGCCTGATCGATCAGTTCGACCGGCTCACCGACACGAACGCCGTGATGGGCAAGTCCTTCAACGATTCTCAGGTGGAGAGCCTCTTCTACCTGCCGCCCGAAATCTTCCAGAACTCGGACTTCCAGCTGGGGTTGAAATTGATGGTGTCGCCGGACGGCAAGGCCGCTCGCTTCATCATCACGCACGCAGTGGATCCGGCGACGACCGAGGGAATCGCGTCCGTCAATCAGGAGCGCCAAGCGGCCAAGGAGGCGCTGAAACTCACCTCGCTGCAGAACGCCGACATCTACCTCGGCGGTACGGCCGCAACGTTTTACGACATCGCCAACGGCGCCAAGTACGACCTGATGATCGCCGGGGTGGCCTCGATCGTGCTCATCTTCATCATCATGGTGATCGTCACCCGTGCATTGGTCGCCGCGGGCGTCATCGTCGGCACGATCGTGATGTCGCTGGGGGCCGCCTTCGGGTTCTCGACACTGATCTGGCAGCATCTTCTTAATTTCCAGTTGCACTGGGTGGCAACCGAATTCGCGTTAATCGTGCTCTTGGCGGTGGGGTCGGACTACAACCTGATGCTGGTGTCCCGGATCGAGGAGGAGATCGGAGCCGGCCTGAAAACGGGACTCATCCGCGGCATGGGTGTTACCGGCCCGGTGGTGACTGCCGCCGGTGTGGTGTTCGCCGCCACCATGGGCACGATGATCACCAGCGATCTCCGAGCGATCGGCCAATTCGGCACGACGATCGGCATCGGCCTCCTATTCGACACCTTCGTCGTCCGAACGCTCATCACGCCGTCGATCATGACGGTGATGGGACGCTGGTTCTGGTGGCCGAAGCGGGTACGGGTCCGCCCGGCCAGCCAGATGCTTCGGTCCGTCGGGCCGCGCCCGCTGGTTCGTGCACTGTTGTACCAGCCGCGGCACGCGGTCCCGCCGGATCCGCAGACGTAACGGCCTGCAGCACAGCACGCGCCCGCCGAGCGCAGATTGCGGCGCCCTGTTGAAGTGCGCCGTCAGGGCTTCGGATGAGCTACCCGACGATCCGAACGCGTTGGTGTTCCCCTTCCTTGAACCACCCGCCCTCGGGATGGCGAGATAGTCGGAGTGCTCGCGCCCATTCGGGAAGTTCGCTCATCGCCATATTGCCTCGTCATCAGTCGAATCTGGCCGTCAGCACAGATCGTCTAACGTCACGGCACTCAGATCATCACAGTGGACTCCGGTCCGAATTGCGAGTCGGGATCGCTGGAATTGGTTGCGTGCCAGCAGATTGCGATTCAGTGCGGGTGTTGTTCGCTAATGTCGGGTACGACGAAGCTAACGGCGGCACGGTCGAGAAGATGGTGGTTGGCGTCAGCCAGGATCACATCGATTTTGTGCGGCCCGGGTAGCAGCCCGACGATGATGAGCGGCTCACCGCTGGCGTCAGCCCAGTGCCACGGAGCGTCGTCGAGAGTTACGTGAATGTGGCCGATCCGAGGTGTGACGGCGAGTGCGTTTGGGCCGAACACCGGTTCAATGCGCAGGTTCTCGGCTCGATACTGGATGAAAACCTGTCCTTTGGCTAGTGCTTCGGGGACCGGCTGGTCAACAACGATCTTCGCTGGTGGCTGCGGTGCGGTGAGGGGTACGACTGCCGGCGGGCCGAGCACGTCACGGGCACTCTCGGTGGTCGCTGTAGCAGGCATCACGGTGCTACGCCCCAAAATAAACGTTGCCAAGGCCAACGCCGACCATAGTGCGAGTACTAGTGATTGGCGCACCAATCGCTCCTTTCTCGGCGGAATTCGGTGGTCCTCGCAGCAGTCGGGTTGAGGGGTTGACGAAAATCCATGAGATTACTGTGGTCGGCATCCGAAGCGGCCAGGACTCAATGCGCGTCAACAACCGTCTAGATCGCGCCAACGTTGTAAGACGTTGCCGGCGTCTGGTCCCTCCGCCCCGCCAGCTGTGATCGAATAGCATTGACCGTGTGGCCGAAATATGTTGGAGTATAACATATTACAAATGGCGGTTCTGTAATCGTGCCATGAACTCGTCGCGACAGTTGTCCGGTTGACGGGCCAGGTCGATGATTGGGTACCAACGAAGTGGATCTGAATGTTATGCCGCCACAGAAGACGATCCGCAACGACCTGTCTTGTCGGAAAACTCGTGCGCCCACCACGCGCACACTCTCTGCCTGGAAGGAATGAGGCTGTGATCAATCGTCGTGATTTCGCAAAGGGTATCGGTGTGGCGGCAACAGCAGGCGTCGCTGCGTGTTCTATGGGTTCGCGTGCGGCGCGGTCCACGACGGCAGGTCCCGCGTCGGCACCACGGACGTCCTTCGGGGCGCTAAAGCAAATCGACGCTGGCCTACTGAATGTCGGGTACGCCGAGGACGGACCACCTGATGGGCCGCCGGTAATCCTGCTGCACGGTTGGCCGTACGACATCCACAGCTACCTTGATGTAGTACCCCGGCTGGCCGCCAAGGGGTACCGGGTTTTGGTGCCGTATCTGCGTGGCTTCGGCAGCACTCGGTTCCTATCCGAGAGTACCGTTCGTAACGGCCAACAAGCCGCGCTGGCAACTGATGTCATCGATTTCATGGATGCCTTGAGGATCGAGACCGCGGTGATCGGCGGTTTCGACTGGGGTGCGCGTAGCGCTTGCATTGTCGCCGCCGTGTGGCCGCAGCGCACCAAGGCACTGGTGTCGGTCAGCGGTTATCTCATCGTCAACCTTGAAGCCAACCAGCAGCCACTGTCACCGCGGGCGGAGCTGGGCTGGTGGTATCAGTACTACTTCGCCACCGACCGCGGCAGGCGCGGCTATCAGCAGAATACTTCCGAATTCAACGAGCTGATTTGGCACACCGCCTCGCCCACCTGGAATTTCGATGCCGCGACCTATGCTCGGACGGCCGCGGCGTTTTCCAACCCCGACCACGTTGACGTGGTGGTCCACAATTATCGCTGGCGGCTCGGCCTGGCCCAGGGCGAAGCGCGCTACAACGACCTCGATGCCAAACTTAAACCCAGTCCTGCGATTACAGTCCCGACGATCACCATCGGCACCGATTTCGACGGTGCAGCCAAGAGCGGCTTGCCTTACCGACAAAGGTTCGCCGGCAAGTACGATCACGTGATCCTCGATGGCGTCGGGCACAATGTCCCGCAGGAGGCGCCCGAGGAGTTTGCTGGTGCCATCATTCGCGCCGATAGCTTGTAACGATCATCGCGGATCTACGAAGTGGCCTCTAGCAATCGCTTAGCAGTGGGCGAGCTGAGGCGTCGGGCGGGCGCCGTCCGCGGTCGGAGCGGTTCAGTGCGCCACTGATGCGATGCTTCGGTCGAATACCCCCGCACCCTGGCTATGAGAGCTACCGCGCCAGCTGCGGGTCCCGCGAGATCAGGACTCTTCCGCCTCCGCCCTAATCGTCGCCTCGGGCGGGGGAGCCGGGCCGCCTAGTGGCGGCACCAACTCAGGCACACCACCGCATTGCGATCGGTGCTGGCGCTAAGGTCGACGTCGTGCCACACCAGGGGCGGTAGCTCAGTTGGTTAGAGCCGCGGACTCATAATCCGTAGGTCGCGGGTTCGAGCCCCGCCCGCCCCACCTATTGTCTTGTGACTTCGGCTGATGCTTGACATTTCTGTTTCGGGTGATGCCTGACGGTGTTTCGGCTGATGGTTGACAGTTACTTCGGTTGATCCTTGACACTCCCTAGATGAGGGAGTTGAGCGTGGCCGAGCAGAGGTATGCGGCTGTGTTGGCGGTGATTGCCGATGGGTTTTCGGTGTCGCAGGTTGCCGAGAAGGTGGGAGTTCGCGCCAGACGCTGCACTCCTGGTTGGCCCGGTATGAGGCGCAGGGTCTTGAGGGGTTGGTGGATCATTCGCATCGGCCGGTGTCGTGTCCGCATCAGATGCCGGCCGTGGTCGAGGCTGCGCTGTTGGAATTGCGGCGCTCGCGCCCGTATTGGGGGCCGCTGCGGTTGGTGTTCGAGTTAGCCAAGCGTGGTGTGGTGCCGGTGGTCTCGGAGTCGGGCGGCCTATCGGGCGTTGGTGCGGGCCGGGTTGATTGACCCGAGTAGGCCGCGGTGAGGATTTTCTTTACTGGGATCGACAAGGACAGTGGTTCGACTCCCCGCCACTCATTTCTATCTGTCACGCCCTATCCTGCTCGGTTAGAGAGCACCTCCGCGGAATGAACTGTCTTATTCGCGATGGCTCGCGATCCAGAGTCTCAGTGCTTCGTTTCCTATGTCCCGGCTCTGCCTTCGCGTCATTGCGCGAGAGCTAGCGATCTCGCGGACCTCGTCCACGAGTTCAGGCGCGACAGACCACGGCAGGTTTTGGGGGTTCCCCGGCTGGGCCCGCACAGGGGCCGCAAGCAACTCTTGGCGAGGAAACAGGCTGACCAGCGACATCATCTGCTCGAGTGATATTTCGATTTTTTGCCCATCGGCAAACCACTTGAGTAGGCCGTTACCGGCGCTAGCATCGACGACTCCGTGTTTATGGACAACGTCATTTCGGATGTTCCGTATGTCGCCAAACAAGGGGCTCCGGATATCGAAGCGAGTCCAGGACGCGCCATCACTGTCTGATCCGTGTGCCGTTGCGAGTCGTCGACGATACGACTCCTCCCACAGGGCATATATGTATGTAAACCATTGGCTATAGAGCATGTACTGGACTTCCGGATATTTGTCACGGGAGCGGAGTCCCTGGCCTATGAGAAAGGTCGTGATCCCGGCGTCCGTGGCTTCGTGTATATCCCGCATGTGCAACCGGCCTGGGCCGCCCTCGCTGACGAGGCGAAACGAGGCAATATCGAGGTAGTCACCCTTCTTACCCTGCTCCCACTCCGCCAGAGTCCTGGCTATGGTTCCTTGGCCGGTCAGCGTCACGGCGAGCGACAAAAGATAGTTGCGCTCGAGATCGTCTACGAGTTCCGACACCGTTTCTGAATCTGGTTCCATAAGCCTCATACGTCCGATAGCGGCATCGATCGCGGGAACAATAAGGCTAAGGTCTGCCGCGACTTGATTCGTGCTCCACGGCGGCGGTTGATCGAGAAATTCCCGTACATCCTCGACGACATCACTAAGTGCGCGATCTAACTGACATCCAGGAGGGAGATGCATTGCATCGTACTCACGTACCATACGCCCCGGTTGGATCGTCCATAAACCCGGTCCCGTTCCACGAGTGAATTTATTTGGGCGAGGTGCATTCGTGATTTGATGACGCAACGCGTCCAACACGAACCGTGCATCTTGCAATATGTCGATCCAGCGTGCCTTCATTGCGCGGGTCACTCGCGGTTGCGGTCCAGAAGCGGCGCCAGGCGAACGTTGCCCGCGTCGATTCCGCCGTCTCTTCGACACGATCCGGGTCTAAAACCGGGACTGTTGCGGCTAACCGGCCTAGAGCCTCATACGAGCGATGACGGACTCGGTGAACCAACGTGCCAAGCGGTGCTTTAATGCCCGATACGGCACGCTGATCCGTGCGCGCTGCCGGCCTTAGCTCCACGATCTGACCATCTTGCGGGTTGAACGCGAGCTTTTTGGCGTCCACTTGCCAAACGCCCGGTTGGCCATCTGCGCCCTTAGTCACAACGAACTCGCCGATATCAATCAGTTCAACTGCGACCTGTTCGAGATCGTTTTCTGTGAGAGCCACGCTCCTGAACGTAGCTCGCGGCCCGAGGATTTCTGCGTATGGCGTCTGCATCACGTCCGATGTCGGTCGAGGGCGGCGCCTCGGTTGACATTGAGCGGCTGCGTTCTTAACCATGGACAACCGCCCCGATCCAGGGGCCCTGTACGTCGCGCGCGACAAGGCTTCTTGACCGGGCCGTCCTCGCGTGAGCCCCTGACTCTTAATCAGCGGGTCCGGGTTCGAAACCTGACAGGGAACCGTGGGAAAGCCCTGCTTAGGCCCGCGCAGGTCCTTAAGGCCCAACCCCTGTTGTGCCAAGAGTGTGCAAACACAGCACGACAATCCTGGGACAGTGTGGACGCGAACCGACCGCCGAACTGGGCATTTCACGACACGATGACAGTGCATGGAACGCGCTAGACCGTCTGGCTCGGATTTACACGCCAGCTGCTGGCGGTTCGGCACTACAACAAACACTCCCGAGCCGCTCAAAGTGAGTACGCGATCGCAGCCGCTGTCACAACGTTGTCACAACTGGGACCGAACTGAAGGAGTCGTCGGGGGACCGCGAGGATGCGGTTATCGCTGGTCAGGTGGTGTCGACAGCTATTGTGAGACAACGAAATTCGGCTTACGTCCGGCTGGGGGTCAAGTGGTCGCAGGTTCAAATCCTGTCAAACCCGATGGAGGGGATGGCAGGTGAGACCAGATTCATGAGGAATCGGCTCCGTCCTCCAATGCTCCTTGGGGGTACGGCCGGCAACATAATTTCCGATAAGCGCTTCGCCCAATCACGATGCGAACAGTTCACCGTTCCAGTCCGAGGGTCGCGCGGGCGGCTTGGCGAAACGGACTGGCACGCCGCCAATATGAACACCATTTGTCAGGTCGCTTGATCCGGTAATGAAGTGGACATGCTGGATCAGCCAGCGAGATTCCCGGAGACGATTGGTGAGGAGCGAGCGAGTGACCACAAGTGAGGCTCCGCTCTTCCTGATCCCGGTCCGCTTGATACTGGGGCCTGTCATGTAGTTATTCCAGAGCACGATTTTGTTGGGGCCGACCCGCTCCGTGTAAGTGCCGTGCGCCGCGAAATCGCGGACGTGTTTGACTCGGTCGAATACGTCTCCAAAGTTGGACACATCAGCCGCCGTGCCTAGCTCTTTGGCGATAGCCGTTACGAGTCGCGGTCTTTGACGGTCAGGCAGTCGGGTGAGAACATTCTCCTCGTTGAGAAACGCTGCCAGACTGGGCGCGTGTTTTTCGACGTAGAGGCTGACCAAATGGTCAGCCACGACCTGGAGCTTTGAGAATTCGCCGACTAGTTCCAGTGCGAGTGCCGACATGTCGCGCTTCCCTGGCGTCATGGTCACTACTCCTGAAGGTGGTAGGGCATGGCTCAATATTCTTAACGTAGCGCCGACTGGGGTGACGGTCGATGCATTTTGTCGCGCAACACGCCCTTGTTCAGCGCTGAGCAGTCGCGGAGGCTGAATTGCTGGAGACAGGCGATATGGTAGCGCGGTGGGAAATTCATGAGCATAGACGTGCTCATTAGCGGCACGGCGACGCCAATCGACCGCGCTGTGTTCACGGCATTGTTGGAGGATTCCGTCGCCAGCACCTACGTCGCCTATGGCAAGGCGCTTTCTGCCGGGGTGATCTCATTCACCGACCTCGTAAAGTTAGCCCGACACGGAGAGATCCCGTACTCGTTGTTCTTCGCGCCGCCTCCCCTGGTGCAGTGGCAGCTTGCGGCCAAGACTCGTAAGCTGCTGGCCGGTCTGACGAAGACGACGTTCTCGGTGAACTCGCGCGACATCGTGCAGTTGCGCGACATCGAACTCATTTTAAAGGATCTGCTGCGAAAGCAGGAATTGCTCAAGAAGCACGACGCAACGCTGGCCAGGAATGCCATTATCGGTCTTCTGGCTAAGCCCGGTAGCAGCGTCAAGTCTGACGCCGACAAGCTGATGCGTGCGCTCGGCCTCACTCGCGATGCAATGCGTTCCGTGGGGGATAAGGATGCGATGCTGGCATACCTAATAACCCATATGGAGGCGAAGCAGATCCTCATCTCGCAAAGCGCCAGCACTGTGATGCCTCAGCGGCTGAAGGTCAAGTTCAGCGGGTTGACCGTTAAGGACAACAAGATTCCGTACATCTTCCTCAAAGGAGGCGACCCTGGCGATGATCAAGAACCAAGCGGCCGCCGTATCTTTACGCTGACGCTGCTCGCGGTACTCGTCGCACGCAGGATCTTCGCTCCGGTCACGTACGACGGAAGCAGCATTGGTCCGAACGTAGGCCGTGAGTACGACATCGTCGGTGAGATCCTCATGCCTGCCGCGGACATCCGTGTCCACAACCTTGCGTCTCTAGAAGATGTGAAGGCCCTAGCCGACGAGTTCAATGTGACTCCGAGCGCGATGACGGTAAGAGCCATGCGGCTCAACATGTTCGCCGGCGAAAGCGCAAAGTCCTACCTTGACGAACTGGCGCGGGAGTACGGCCGCCGCGACAAGCCCAGCATGCGGTCTCCGCTGGCCGTGAATGCCGTCCGCAAGTACAACGGCCGAGAGTTCTCGGTCCGGATGCTCGGCGCACTTGACTCGCAGAAGCTCTCCCGCAAGGAGTTCTGCCGGTCGGTGTGCCTCAACCACATCAAACCCACCCAGATCGAAGACTTCCGAGCGGCAGTGCGTTGACCGACCACCAGTACTTGGTCGACAGCAACGCGCTGTCCGTCTTGTCGAAGAACCAACGGGGAGGCGTGTTCTTTCGCACCCACTGCCACATTCCGGACGAAGTGCTCTATGAGGCCAGGGGTTTTCCAGACATAGGTGAACTCAAAGCATGCAGGTACGAGACGACCACCAATGTTCTCCGATACTTGATCACAGTGATGGCCACAGTCCCTTACGCCGATACCAAGCTCGTTGATGTCTACGCCAACCGCGGCAACGCCGACCCGCTCATCGTCGCGTGCGCACTGGATGCGCAGGGATGCGATGAGGGCATGCTCTTCGGTCCCGTGTGGGTGGTGGTTTCTGACGATGACGCCGTACGGGGAAAGGCAGCCGAGTTCAAGATCGAGTTGCGGACCAGCGGGGAGTTCTCGGCGATTCTCGACGCTGCGCAAGCCTCCTGAGTCAGCTCGACACACACCAACCTTGGCGCCTTTCTTTATCCACGCGGCGCAGGTAGCAACATGCCCAACTCGTTGACGCATGGCTCGCAACCCGCCGGGCTGCCGTATCGGACACCCTGCATGGCCCGAAGAGTCGCGGAAGGAATACAGCTGCTCAGGACGCCTAAATCACGCAATTCTAACGACGACGCCGACGACAGTTGCTTGCTCAACTGCGCCCACAACACAGCATTCGGTCCGCCAAAAGCCTGTTCACGGCACCTGCCCGGTCCTTGCGGTCTGGGAGTCGGTGTCGCGCGCGATGGTGCCAGCGGCGGGTGTCTTCGTGTAGTGGTTATCGGCGGAGTTGGCGGTCACCGTTTATTCACCGCCAATGGCCGGGAAACAACCCGAATTGGCCGGATTCGGCTAGTGTTGTGAAAACTCAATCCGTTTGTTGCGCAACGATAGTCAGGGAGTAGCGGGTACTGTCGGGATAGCGGGATTGGTAATCCGTTGGTCGCGGGTTCGAGCCCCGCCCGCCCCACTTCAGGGCTGGCACCCCCAGCCGGTCGCACCAAACGCACTCCCACAAAACACTTCCGAAGGATCCTTGCCAATGACGACCGCGCCCACACCATGCACATCGTCGCCGCAAACACCGACCTGCGGCTGCTGCCCGACATCGTGGCGGCCTCAGTAGACCGCAACGAGCGACGACGCACCCAGCGCGCACGCGCATGGCGCCGCGAAAGTGCGCAAACTCGAGCGCGTCAAGCTGCGTATCAACGCTTCGCCATCGCCAGATAGCAGGCGGCTGCGCGTGAGCGTAGCCGAACCAAGAACTATGGCTACGAGCGCGAATTATGAACGAGGGGTGGGTAATCGTTCCGCCGCACTTGTGTTTCACAAGTTGTCCTTGGCGAAGCAGCGACGGTCCAGGGAGTGTCTGAGTTCGCGGACGGCTCAGTTCGATGTGAGGCCCGGACTATCTCGTTGTAGGTTAGAGTGCCTAAGCTTACTTCTAAGCTAATTAGTTGAGTAGCCTTCGCCCCTGGTTAGGAAAGCGCCCATGACGACCACCGAGCCGCGGAGAGAGTCGCGGGCTTCTACGGTGCCCCCAAGCGCCGAGGAAAAAGTCGGCCCACAGCGCGCCAAGAAGCAGGGGCTGCTGGGCCGTTTCTGGCTGGTGCTCACGATCGTGGCCGTCGTCGCGCTGTCCGGGTTCGTCGTGCACCGGCTGCATGACATCTTCGGCGTCCACAGCGGTTCGTTCGGTGGTGGCACGTCGGGCGAGGTCCTCGACCAGTTCAACGCCAAGACCATCACGCTCGAGGTCTGGGGCTCACCGGGCAGCACGGCAACCGTTAACTACCTCGACGAGAACTCCCACCCGCAGCAGGCCCTCAACGTCCCCTTGCCCTGGAGCACAGTATTGAAGTCAACGAAGCCCGGCATCCCGGCAAATCTGGTAGCGCAAGGAGACGGGAGTTGGATCGCCTGCCAATTCGTCGTGGACAACCACGACGGGCGCGGTGAGGTGATCAAGGGTGCCAATCAATCGCCCCCCAACGAAAACGTCAATGCCTTCGTCTACTGCCTGGACAAGTCCGCATGAGCGAGACCACCGAGGCTGCGCGGCGCGTTGATCAGCCGCTGATCCCGCCGTTCCTGCCGCGGATGATCCATCGGCTTGCACTGCCGATCGTCCTGATCTGGCTGGGCATCGTCTTCGTCAGCAACACCATCGCGCCGCAGCTGGAGGTCGTCTCCAAGAACCACGCGGTGTCGCAGAGTCCCAAGGACTCGGTGTCGTTCCAGTCGATGATGCGCGTCGGGTCGACGTTCAAAGAGTTCAGTTCCGACAGCTCGGCAATGGTCCTGCTGGAGGGCGACAAACCGCTGGGGGCAGAGGCCCACCGCTATTACGACGAGATCGTCAAGCGACTCGAGCAAGACAAGAAACACGTTCAGCACATCCAGGACTTCTGGAGTGATCCCCTGACCGCCGCGGGCTCCCAGAGTCACGACCAAAAGGCCGCGTACGTCCAGGTCTACCTCGCCGGCAACATGGGCGGCGGGTTGTCCACCGAGTCCAGCGAGGCCGTCCGCAAGATCGTGAACTCGGTGCCGGCTCCGCCGGGGATCAAGGCCTACGTCACCGGGGCGGCTCCGTTGTTTGCCGACCAGTCCCATGCGGGTGAGAAAGGCGTCGCGAAAGTCACTCTGGTCACCCTGCTCGTGATTGTGGTGATGCTGCTGTTCGTCTACCGCTCGATAAGCACCGTTCTGATCATGCTGACGATGGTCTTCATCGAGTTGGCCGCGGCCCGCGGTGTCGTCGCGACGCTCGGAAACTACAACATCATAGGGCTCTCCACGTTCGCCAATAACATGCTCGTGCTGATGGCGATTGCCGCCGGAACGGACTACGCGATCTTTGTCGTCGGCCGATATCACGAGGCCCGCGGCCTGGGCGAGACGCGTGAAGAAGCGTTCTACACGATGTTCCACAGCACGGCCCATGTCGTGCTGGGGTCGGGGCTGACCATCGCCGGCGCGATGTACTGCCTGAGCTTCTGCCGGTTGCCCTATTTTGAGTCACTCGGTGTACCGTGCGCCGTCGGCATGCTGGTCGCGGTCCTGGGGGCCTTGACTCTGGCACCGGCGATCCTGACTGTGGCATCGTTCTTCAAGCTGCTGGACCCGAAGCGAAAGCTGCAGACCCAGGGCTGGCGACGCATCGGCACCGCCATCGTCCGCTGGCCCGCACCGGTTCTCGCGGTCACCATCGCCGCCGCATTAGTCGGCCTGCTCGCTCTGCCCGGCTACAAGACGGACTACGACACCCGCCACTTCCTGCCGCAAGACACCCCGGCCAATATCGGTTATACGGCTGCTGACCGGCACTTCAACCAGGCTCGGCTGAATCCTGAGCTGTTGATGATCGAGACCGATCATGACCTGCGTAACCCGGCCGACTTCATCGTCCTGGACAAGGTCGCCAAGGCGATCTTCCACATCCCCGGTATCGGCCGGGTGCAGACCATCACCCGGCCGTTGGGCACGCCGCTCGACCACAGCACCCTCGGTTTTCAGATGGGTGCACAGGCCGCAGGGCGGCTCCAGACCCAGCACTATCAGGAAGAGCAGGCGAAAAACCTGCTGAACCAGGCGGACGAGCTCAAGAAAACGATGGCAACGCTGCATGAGCAGATGCAGGTCACCCAGGATCTGAGCAACACGACACACGAAACCACCAAGCTCACCAAGGAAACGGTGAAGATCACCGAGGCGTTGCGCGACGACATCGCCAACTTCGACGACTTCCTCCGGCCGATCCGTAGCTACTTCTACTGGGAGAAGCACTGTTACGACATCCCGGCCTGCTGGGCAATCCGGTCGGTGTTCAACGCGCTCGACGGCATCGACCAGGTGGCTCAGAACATCGAGAACCTCAGCGCGAATCTCGACAAGCTGGATCAGATCCAGCCCAAACTCGTAGCGTTGATACCCCCGCAGATTGAGAGCCAGCAGCACAACCTCGACACCATCATGTCGAACTATGCGATCACAAAGGGTCTCAACGACCAGGCGAAAGCGCAGGCCGACAACGCCACCGCGCAGGGCGATGCCTTCGACAAAGCGAAGAACGACGACACGTTCTACCTTCCGCCAGAGGCGTTCAAGAGCCCGGATTTCGCGCGGGGTCTCAAACAGTTCATATCGCCGGACGGGCGCGCTGTCCGGTTGATCATCTCGCATGAAGGCGACCCGGCGACGCCTGAAGGCGTCAGCCACATCGAGCCGATCAAGCAGGCCGTGCACGAGGCGATTAAGGGCACGCCCTGGGAGGGCGCCAATGTCTACCTCGGCGGTACCGCCGCGACGTACAAGGACATGCACGACGGCTCCAACATCGACCTGTTGATCGCCGGAATTTCCGCGGCCACACTGATTTTCGTCATCATGTTGGTGATCACCCGAAGCGTCGTTGCGGCCTTCGTGATCGTCGGTACGGTGTTGCTCTCGCTGGGCGCCTCGTTCGGACTCTCCGTGCTTCTATGGCAGTACATCCTGGGGATCAAGTTGCACTGGATGGTGCTGGCGATGGCGATCATCCTGCTGCTGGCGGTCGGCTCGGACTACAACCTGCTGCTGATATCGCGGTTCAAGGAGGAAATCCACGCCGGGCTCAAGACGGGGACGATCCGCGCGATGGCCGGTTCGGGCTCGGTGGTGACCGCCGCCGGTCTGGTGTTCGCCGCCACCATGGCCACGTTCATGTTCAGCCCGCTACGGGTGATGGCCCAGGTGGGTACGACGATCGCGCTGGGTCTGTTGTTCGACACCTTGATCGTGCGGTCGTTCATGACCCCGTCGCTGGCCACCTTGCTCGGGCGCTGGTTCTGGTGGCCGCAGCATGTGCGTCCACGGCCGGCCAGCACCATGCTGCGACCGTACGGACCGCGTACGGCCGTGCGCGCGCTGATCCTCAACGACGTTGACGAAAGCCCGCCGGGCGGACTGGTCAAAAAGCGCTAAAAGCGATGTCGAAGACCTGATTCGAGCGCTGGGAGCTGCCAACGTAGCCGTCCGTCAGCGCGACGATGGCCGATGGTGACCGCACTTGTATCCGCGGGCCACGAATTCGCCTTCGAAAAATGTGCGGACGTTGATGAGAACGCCTCCTGCTCAGGCTATGCGAGGCCAGAATCGATACGCCACCAGCAGCGGCACGATCACCCAGGGGAGGTTGAGCGGCAGGTAGGTCGCCAGGTGTGAGGGACTGTCAGGTCCGAGGAATGTCTGCATGAAGTAGAAGTACATGTTCACCACCGCGCTGACGGCGTACGCCATGGCCAGTGCAGGCAGCCACGGCCACGATTTGAGCTTCCACACGCCGATGGTGAGCACAACGAGCAGCGGAAGTTGCACGAAACCGTCGTACAAAAGCGAGGCCCGCAAGGCCGGCGGCATGACGAGATGCTGCGGCTCTTGCTCGACACCCCAGGTGTGTAAAGCACGCAAAGGTGGCCACGGGCTGTCAGAGGCGACGGGAACTCCGAGGCCTTCCGGCAGACTCAACGCAAGCGCGTTGATGATGCCGAGCACGAAGGCTGGGAGCAGGAGGTAGTCGAGCCGGCGCCGGACAAGGGTGCGGGAGTTCATCGGGAATCCGTTGCCGGGTCGGCGGAATTGGCTCGGCCAGTGCGCATGTCGGCCGCGGGGGAGGCAGCAATGTCCTCGTCGAGCGGGCGTGCGCAAAAGTTGGCCAGGAGATCGCGCTGCATCTGCTCATCTTGCATCACAGTCATTGGTTTCGAGCTCAACAGCGCCGGTACGATGGGTTGGCGCACACGAGAATCATTGAGATCTGTTCGGCGACGGCATACCCGCAGCATCTGGGTTCCCGTCTCTAACAACACTTCCCGCAAGACAGCCTTGGCTCGTTCCGCCTCGACCGGCATCGGCTGTTGTCTTTGCGGTCTTGCGTCTGGGCGCGGGCGTCCAGGGTCGGTATCGTCATACCGTATTCATATACCGAAGGTCGCAGGTTCATCTGTTGGCGGGTGTGAAGAGGGCACGACCTTTGGCCCGGGAAGGCTTGCTGTCAAGGAGCGGATGTGGCGCGGACCGATGACGATAGTTGGGATCTGAAGACCAGCGTGGGTGCGACGGCCACCTTCGTGGCCGCCGCGCGAGCCATCGCCAGCACGCAGCCAGACCCCCTAATCAGGGATCCATTTGCTGCCGAGTTGGTTCGCGCCGTTGGAATCAAGCTTCTTACTCGCGTAGTTGATGGTTCGATCGAGCTCGCGGATATTGGAGCCGGATGGTTTCCGGCCTGCTTTGGCATCCGCGGCTGGGCGATCGATAATTTCGTCGCCGATGCGTGCCGAGAGGGCATTCGACAACTGGTGATCCTGGCCTCGGGATTAGATTGCCGCGCTTACCGTTTGGACTGGCCGCCGGTAACGACGGTCTATGAATTGGATCAGCCCGCGGTCATTGAGTGGAAGACGAGCACCTTGGCGAGCCTGGGCCACGTATCGGCAGCCGAGCACCGCTGCGTGGGAATCGATCTTCGGCAAGATTGGCCAGTAGCGCTGCGGCGAGCGGGATTCGATCCTGCAAGGCCCACCGCGTGGATCGCCGAAGGGCTTTTCCTCGGTTATCTACCCCCGGCGGTTCATGACGAAATAATCGATGCGATCACGGTGTTGAGCGCTCCGGGCAGCCGGATCGTCGCCGACTATTTCCATGTTGGCCGTCCGAACGCGCTAGGGGAAATCCTGGACTATCTGCACGAAATTTGGTCCAAACATGACCCTGAATTGGAGCTGCGTAGCCTCGGTTTCTCGGGAGCTCGCCACGATGCCGCGGTGTACTTGGCCCAGCGTGGATGGAACGTCAACGTCGCTTGTCTGGATGAGCTTTTCCAAGCGGCTGGTCGGTCGTCACCGGTATCAACGCAGTTCCCTTCGGCTGCAAGGACGCAGCTCTTAGTTCGCGGAACTCGCTGCTAGGCACTGGCTTTCGTTCACACCGAGGCGTGTTTCGTCAAGAACCGGCCAGCGCGGGAAGCCGCGTTGAAAAGAGGACATTGAAGTGACCGTGAAGCCTGACTCCGCCCGTGCTGTTTTCGACCGTCTGATCCGAACCGACCTCCCAGCGCATACGCCCGTGCTCTTCGATACCGCTTGCGTGTTGGGCGGCAGCATCGCGGGCCTGTTGGCCGCTCGGGTGCTCGCTGATCACGCCCGCAGGGTGGTGATCATCGAGCGCGATGCAGTGAACGCCGACGGACGCTCACGGTCCGGGGTTCCACAGGATCGTCAGGGGCACGGTCTGCTGCCGGGGGGCCGTACCCAGCTCGAACGATGGCTGCCTGGCTTCACCCGCGAAGCACAGGATCTGGGCAGTGTGCTTGCCCGCCCCGACCAGCAGGCCATCTACCTGGGGGACCAGCAGCAGATGCAGAGCCGCGAAACCACGATACTGACCGGCACACGGCCATTCCTGGAATCCCGGATCGGCAGCCGCGTCCTCGCGCTGCCCAACGTGACAACCCTGTCCGGTCAGGCAGCAGGCCTCGACTTCCGCGACGACGCGGTACGCGCCGTGCGCCACATCGCCGACGGCATCGAGCGAGCACTCGACGTCGATTTCGCAGTGGACGCCATGGGACGGTCGAGCAAGATATCGGACTGGGTCGAACGAGGCGGCTACCAGCGCCCGCAGCTACAACGGCTCCGAACCGACATCAACTACGCGACCGCACTGTTCGAGCGGCAAGACGACGCGGCTGAGCTGTCAACTGCTTGTGCACTCGCGCGTCCAGGCGGCCCATCAGCTCCGGATGGAATATCGGTTGCCGCGGCAGTGGCGGTGGAAGCCAATCAATGGATGGTGATGATGATGGCCTACGAACCTGACCGGCCGCCCACGTCGATCGAGGCTCTTCGGTCGACGTGCGCCAAGCTCCCGATGATCTTCGGGCACGCGGTAAGTGGGAGGGTCACCCGCGACATCGAAACGTACCGACAAGCGGACAGTCGCCGCCGCGACTTCACGGGACTCACACGATTCCCGGCCCGCCTGGTCAGTGTCGGAGACGCTATGGCATCGTTCAATCCAGTTCACGGCCAGGGCATTTCGTCAGCTGCGCTGCATGCAAGCTGCCTATCCGATTACCTGGTCAGTGTCCCGCAGGTCACCCGCGCGGCGACAGAGTTCTTCGACCTGCAATCGGTCGTGACCGACGCCGCTTGGATGATGTCGGCAGGCGACGATGCCGCCCGGCTCGACGCCATCCGGGGCGTCGATGTACCCGAGGATGTCGCAGTCCAGAGGAGGGCCTTGCAGCAATTGCTTGAAGCCACGCTGGTGGACCAGACGGTCGCCGATGCTTTCGGCAATGTCACATCGATGCTTGCCCATCCCTCGTCGTTGGCCGAACCGGCTCTGCTCGAACGAGCAGCAGCGGCAAACCAGCTCCGCGCAACCAGATCCCCGCAGTAATGCACCGGCCGCCGTTAGGTGGTGACGGCCAAGGGGATCTGCTCGTCGCGACCCCGCTGCTGTGCTGAGCGGCGACGGCGCCGGCCACGCCAAGTGGGATGCGTCACATCGAACGCGACTACTGCTGAAAACCGCTGTTGTCCCGATTGATCTGACGCACTGACCGTCGAACGCAGTGTGTGATTTTGCTCACCGGAAACTCGGGAACCTAAAGGTTGCTACACATCATGGAGACGCGCTTTGTGGCATGAATTCCACTGCGCTGCTCAGTGCTATTACAATTCTTCGCGATCAACGACGAAACGTACCTGACAGGTCTTGTGAATATTACCTGGGCGGAAACCCACGGTTTCTGTATCTACAATACGGAAGCCAAGGCTATCAAATAATGAATGCCACTCGCTAATTCGCTTGAACTGACAACCGAAATTCATATCAACAAGTCCTTGAGCGACGGCGTTACCAAAAAGATCAATCAATACGAGTACCCCGTATTGATTGCTATCATCCAATTTATTAAATTCGGTCATTTCAATCTGTCCGACCGCGGCCCCGAGTGACGCTGCTGGGACAGCGTAAGTGTCCTCCTCGATAATCAACCGCCGTGCAACACGCCGCAAATTGATCAACAGCGGAATTAGATCGGGTGCATCAACGTGATGGAGGACGGTTTTGACGATCGCACTGTCGAACATGTCGTCCGCATAGGGGACATCAGCAGGTGACGCCATCTGCCGAAACGGTAGATGACCAGCGTCCGGGCCACGGTAGTCCATGACGTCGGTGGTGTAGCAGTCAAAGCCGGCGCGGGCGATCAGCGCAGCTAAATGACCGCGTCCGCAGCCGAAGTCGAGTACTGTGCTACCTCTAATGGCTTCTGCAAGATTATTGAAATCCTGTGTCGGCTTACGCTGCGACTTATATGCCGAGTAGCCCTCGCTGAACCATGACCCGATTCCTTCGGATGTGAAGAATTGCCCGTGCACCTCTTCAGCTGCTTGATACAGTTCACCGCCGCTACCAGCTGCCAGCAAATACTTGCAGGCGTCCGCTAGGAGCCCACTCACATCGCTGGCATGGTCAGGAAAGTGGGATTTATAACTTTTTTCCAACACTGACATGGTGAAGTCCAGTGCCGCCGTTTCATTCTGCAAAATGTCATAAATGAAGTCGTATTGAGCTCGTTTGGTGGCTGTCAACACCAAGAATCCTTTCGTTGCCCATGCTTCAAATGCCTGACGCCGCGTCGTTGGGTATCGGCAGGCAGTGGGGCTCAAGCAGTGATTGATCTCATGATATCAGTCCAATGCACATAGAACATGTTCGACCCAAAGTAGGTGAATTTCCTTTCATTCACCTTTACAAAAGTGCGTAACCCGCGTAACAGCAACGATGACCAACACGATGGGTCGCATCTCTTTTACTCAACGCTGTTTAGAAGAGCCCGTTTGACGTGCGGTTTTCACTGCAGAGGACCCAGCGGTCCGTTCATGCCGACCTAACATTGCCGACCACCGTCGTCGAGCGCAAACCGAGCCCGACCGCAGTCGCCAGGTGAACCTCTGGTCGCGGCATGCGAGGCACCAGGGCGTTGTGCTGTGCCTACTGGTGCTGTTCGCGCGTGTGGAGACCCGCCCATGTGCGCTAACCGGTTGGGCGCATGTTCGTCAGCGACACATCTTCGGATGCACGTGCCCTACCCCATTAGGGTTGCCGTCTATGGCGGTGCTGCACGGCAAGAGAATTTTGTTCGACATCGATGGCACCTTGATCGACTCAACCGCCACGGTCGAAGGGTCCTGGGGTACCTGGGCCAAGGAATACGGCGTCGACTATGACGAGGTACTCAAGGTCTGTCATGGCAGGCGAACCGAAGACACGGTCGCGCAATTCGTCGCACCAGGGCAGCGAGCCGCAGCGACAGCTCGGCAACTCGCCCTGCAAGAGCTGGCTGATCTCGATGGTGTCGTGGCGCTACCGGGAGTACGCCGACTGCTTGATGCCCTACCGCCTAGTCACTGGGCCGCGGTGACCTCCGGGCCGCGCTCGTTGATGGCTGCGCGACTAGTGGCAGCGCGGCTCCCGGCTCCGCAGTTGCTGATCGGCGCAGAAGATGTATCAGCTGGCAAGCCAAGCCCCGAGAGCTACCTCAAGGCGGCTGCCGCGCTGGGCTTCGAGGCACGGGAGTGTCTGGTGGTGGAGGATGCGCCCGCGGGCGTCGGTGCTGGCCGGGCCGCAGGGGCGCAAGTACTAGCCGTCACGACCACTCACCGCGCCGCCGAACTGGCGGACGCCGACGTCATCGTGACCGATCTATCCTGCGTGAGTGTCGAAGTCACTGATAGTGGTGTCGCCTTGCTGATCGCCTAAAGCGGTTGACAGCATGGCATTTAACGCCGCGAATGCTCCGCAAACGGAGAGTTGTTCGGCGACATGCTTGATTACTACGCTTGAGTTCCCGAGCTTGCACGCTTAGCGCCCTCGATGACGGCTCGTGGTTCATCGCCCGGAATGAACGGCACGGCCGCCACGAACGTTGAAGTGAATGGGGCTTTATGGGTTGTCAGCCCTGGAATAGGCCTGGTCTTCGCCACCTCCGGTGCCATGAATTTGGCCGTCCCCAAAAGACGCCCGGCCCTCAGGGGTTCGAGTTGGGTTGACGATTTCAGTTCGGGCACAGTGGTATTCGTGGGATTGACGGATTACTGACGGCCTGGCAATACTCGCACCCGCGGTACTCGGATTTCGCCCCTGTTGGCGGCAGCGGTTGGGATAGCGGGCGTGTCGACCGGGGCCGAATCCCACGTGGGCTCGTCGCGCTGGGGTGGTCGGGGGTGACGCAAACCGGCGCGAGCCCGCGTACCACGCGGATCTGCTCAGGTGAGCCAGATATGAAGATGTTGATCTGAGCTAGCGCGAAGTTCTCTTTCGAGCAAAAGTGATGCGCACCTTCATAGTTCGCCGTAGACTCATCGCGAAATGGTGAGCCCGGGCGGGAGCAGTTAGTTGGCCTCGCCGTTGACGCAGGAGTGGTGCTGTTCGCGCCTTCAGTTCAGACCGCCTGTTGCTCAATATAATTCGTCCATAATGTACTACTGGTGATGTCAAATCGGTTGTGCCCCTGTGCGCGGCTGATCGCTGGCTGCAAGATGGCGAGCATGACCGACGCTATCGAAACACTGCCTCTTCTTGACCCGTTCACAGCAGACGACCCCTTCGAGTTTTTCCGGCGCGCCGGCACCGAACACCCCGTCGCCCGGCTGGCCGGCTTGGGTGCTTACCTCATCAACGATTACCACGAGATCTTGGCCGCACTCAAAAACCCCGCGCTCATCAGCGCGACGGCAACCCTGGCAATCAGCCGGCTTAGCTCATCTGATCAACAGAAGTTCGGGCGCGCGCGCCGATCGATCGGCTTGTGGATGGGCGGAACCAGTCGGGAAGACCACCGTCGATTACAGCAGCTGCTAAAGCACTACTTCACTCCGGGGACGGTCGAAAGTTTACGGCCGCGGGTCAGGCAAATGACCAACGAGCTGCTCGACAAGGTGCAGCGTCTGGGCAGGATGGATGTGGTGGCTGATCTGGCTTTTCCATTGCCAGCCAATATCATTGCGGACTTGTTGGGTATGCCGCGCGACGATTATGAGCTTCTGCGCATGTGGTCTAACGCTATGCACGAGGTCTTCCTTGGCGTCGATTTGGAGGCCGCGCAGGACAGCATCGTGGAGTTGGAAGACTACCTGCGCGACATTGTCGCGGCGCGGCGGCGAGATCCACGGCAGGACCTGATCACGATGTTCGTTGAGGCCGAACGTGCGGGACGGGTGACCGAGGACGAGATTGTTGCCAATTGTGGCGCGTTGTTATTCGCCGGGCACGAGACGACAGCTTTTGCGACCTCGATCGGGTTGTCGTTGCTGATGGCCCACCCTGAGCAGCTTGCCATGGTGAAGGCGAGGCCGGAGCTTATTCCGAGGGCAGTGGAGGAGATCCTGCGTTTTGATGGCCCCACCGCGGGTGCCATTCGGCAAAGTGTGGAGCCGGTGGTCATCGCCGGTTATGAGTTTCCGGCCGGCGAGCACTTTTTCCTGTCGGTGTTGTCCGCCAACCGCGATCCGCGGGTGTTTGCCGACCCCAACCGGTTTGATATCACTCGAATCGACAACGGGCATCTGACATTCGGTATTGGCGTGCATTTCTGCCTGGGTGCCGCCCTGGCGCGTCTTGAGCTCAGCGAGTGTTTCGGTGCCGTGTTGGAGCGCTTACCGAATCTGCGGCCGGCCTCCGACGCCCCGCCGATCATGACCATCCGGCCGCCGCTTGGTCGCTGGTTGGAGTCGCTGCCCGTCGAGTTTTGACCTAGCTAGTTGTTGGCCACCACAACGGCGTCTACTTAACGGCCACACCTTCGAAAGGCTCGTCGAGTTCGACGCCCCAGATGACATCGTCTATGCCGTCTCGCAGCGACAGCAGAGGGGCCTTCGCCCGCCCCACTTCAGAAGTCGTCAATCTCTTCTGTCTTCCGGATAGCCTGAAGTTGACCGATCGGTACAAGAAATTTAACCGGTCTGTTAGCATAGTTGGCGTGCCTGACGCTGATTTGCACTTCTACTTCGACCCGGTGTGTCAGTTCGCGTGGATGACCAGCAAGTGGGTGCGAATAGTCATGGCGGCCCGGGACTACCGGGTGGAGTGGCGGTTGATATCGCTGCGCATGGTCAACGAGCACATCGACTACGACGCGCACTTTCCGCCCGATTACGAGGCTTACCACAATGCGGGGCTGAGGATGCTTCGCGTGGCGGCCCGCACCCGAGCCGAGCTTGGGCCGCGGGCTTTGGACGTATTGCAGGCTTCCTTCGGCGCCCATATCTTCGACCGGCCGCCTTGGCGCGACATGCAGGAACGGACCGACACTGTAGGGCAGCCCACGCAGGTCGCGGCGATCCTGGCCCAGGCTGGACTGCCTGCGGAATTCGTTGAGTCCCTTGACGATGCTTCGTGGGATGCCGAGATAGCCGCTGAGACAACGCAGGCCCGTGCGATGACCGGGAAAGACGTGGGGACACCGATCATGCACGTGGACCCGCCCGGGGGCGTCGCGTTCTTCGGGCCGGTGATCAGCCGTCTACCCACATCAGATCAGGCCGTGGAGTTGTGGGACCACGTCGTTGGGCTGGCTCGCTTCGGTGGCTTCTCTGAACTCAAACGCAGCCTGCGCGAGCAACCTCAGTTGGAGGTGTTCGGCAATTCGACCAATGCGGCGGGCAAACAGGAGGACTGGCACCAAGGCAGCCGACGCCTCAAGCACTAGCCGCCCATGCACAACATGCACCACCCGACCCGCCGAAGAGGAAATGGCGATGGCACAGGAGATGTCAGACGTGACGAACACCCCGGTGGCCCTGCAGCCGCCCACCGAACCAAGGACGGATGCGACCAAAGATCGCATCGTGCGCGCAGCGGCCAAGCTGTTTCTGGCCCGCAGTTACCACAGCGTCGGGGTCAACGAGATCTGCGAAGCGGCGAAGGTCAAGAAGGGCAGCTTCTACCACTTCTTTGAGTCCAAGAGCGACTTGGCCATCGCGGTGATCGATCATCACGCTCGAGCGATGTGGAGGATGCTCGACGAACATGAACGGGCCGCACGGGGCCCGGTCAACAAGATGCGCGCTACCGCGCAGGTCACGCGGACCGTCCACGAGGGTTTGGTCAAAGTATTCGGACGAGTCGTTGGCTGCCCGCTGGGTAATCTCGCGCTGGAACTGGCGACCACCGCAGACGAAGCCGGCAAGCACGCCGCCAATGTCCTCGCGGAGTGGGAAGCACGCATCGCCGGACACGGCCGCGACGCTGAGGAAGTCGGATTGCTTGCGCCCGGAACCGATCCCGACGAACTTGCCCACGTGATCATCGCCACCATGCAAGGCATGATCCTGCTGGCGAAGGTGTCCAACTCTGCGGTGACACCAATCTATGAGGCGATGGACCGCGCAATCGACCATGGCGTTCGACGGATATGACCCCAAATTCCGACCAGACCAACGCGACGGTACAGGTGTTTCGACCAACCCTCAGCGACGGCGACTACGTCGATGCCCTCGATGCCGAGGGCCTTCTGTTACTCGACGTCGCCGAGTCCCGCAGCTTCGACGCCGCGATCGCATTCTGCCCGGGATGGATTCTGAGCGAGCTGATCACCCATCTCGGCTACATCTACCGTTGGGTCGGCGTGATCGTCGGCCAGGGCCGCCTGGAACCCCCCGGGCGCCAAGAGTGCACCGCGCTGCAGGACCCCGACCCGACCGACTACGCTGGTACGCTCCGTCGGCTACGGTCGGCGCACACCGCGTTGGTTCGGCTGCTGAGACAGGCTCCACCCGAACTCGCCAGCTGGACGATCTGGCCTGCCCCCTCGGCCCGTACATTCTGGGCGCGTCGGATGCTGCACGAAACGCTGATCCATCGCGTGGATGTCCAGAATGCTGGTGCCCCAGCACTTTACGGTGGCGAGAACTTGGCAACAACCACTGCCACCGACGGTATCGACGAGATGATTTGCGGATTCGCCCGCCGATACACCAAGACGCTTCGAAGCCGGCAACCCGCGGCCCTGGCGTTGACCGCAACTGATACTGGACAACAGTGGTGGGCCCAGATCAGTTCGGAGGCGCCACGATTTGGACGGGGCAACCCTCCGGTCCCGGCCGACACTGAGGTACGCGCACATTCCGGTGAACTCCTGCTACTCCTGTGGAACCGCCGCCACCCCGACAGGCTGACGATTGCGGGGCGGACTGAGGTGCTTGACATCTGGGCGCGTGAAGCCCACCTATAGCCGCCTGCGATGACCCCGGTCGGTTCGCCGACATGCTTTTGCTCGTCGCCATTTTCCGCTAACAGCCGACTGCGGCGTCTCGTTAACGCAACCGACTACGTGTCTTGTCTAATCAGGATCACATTGCGGCAGAACCACTATCGGCGATAGATTTCAATATTCTGCCGAATGCACATACCATTTCTTTGGGCGGGCGCCGTTCATCCGATAGATCAAAACGTTCCGTCGTTAATGGCCGCACCGTTGTCAAAAGTTCATGATCGGGCCTTAGTTTCCAAGTGATTTATACAAACTTGGAGATCTGTGATCCAGCTATACGACGTCAGCGTTCGGTACCAAGCCACCCTCGCTTTGCACCCGCTGACCATCCGTTTCGAACCCGGCAGCTTTTCGGTGCTGCTGGGTCCATCGGGGGCGGGCAAGTCGACTCTGCTGCGCTGCATGAACCATTTAGTGACGCCCACCACTGGATTGGTCGAGGTGGCCGGCGTCGGACCGCTCAACAGCAGCTCGAGGATTCGCGCGCACCGGCGGCGCACCGGGATGATCTTTCAGCAGCATCAATTGATCGGCCGGCACACAGCGCTGCGCAATGCTCTTCTCGGGACCGTGGCTTCCACCGGTGTGCTGCAAGGGTTTTTGCGGTCGAGTCGTCCAGATACATACCGCGCACTGGCCGCCCTCGACCGAGTGGGACTGCTGGGCAAGGCCATGGTTCGCACCGACCGGCTCAGTGGGGGTGAGCAACAGCGGGTCGGGATCGCCCGGGCGCTGACCCAAGAGCCTGACATCGTCCTGGCAGACGAACCGGTGGCCAGTCTCGACCCGGAAACCGCAGTCACCGTCCTGAGCTTGCTTCGTGAGATCTGCCGACAGGACGGCATCACCGTCGTGGTCAGTCTCCATCAAGTCGACCTGGCTCGCCGTTTCGCGGACCGAATCGTCGGTCTGTCAGCCGGTCGGGTGGTAGTCGACGAACCACCAAGTTGCCTCGATGCCGAGCAAATTGCCCAGATCTACCGCCAAACCAGTGACCGCTCGCCCACGACCCCGTCGGCGACGCTGACCGCCCCGACCGCAAAGGGAACCCGATGAAGGCCGCTCGTATTTTGCTGACCACACTGCTGGCTTTTGTTCTTGCCGGCTGTTTCGGCTCGCACACGCAGACGACGTCGAACCCGTCAACACTGCGAGTTGCCTTGCTGCCAGACGAAAATGCCACCACCGTCATCCAGAACAACCAACCGCTCAAGGACTACCTGCACGCCAAACTCGGTAAGCAGATCGAGTTGGTGGTTACCACCGACTACTCATCGATGATTGAGGCGATGCGGCGCGGCCGAATCGAGCTTGGCTACTTCGGCCCGTTGTCGTTCGTGCTGGCGAAATCGAAGGACCCCGACATCGAACCGTTCGCGGCACTTCTCGAGCAGGCCGGTGGGCCGCCGGTCTACCAGGCCCTGGTGATAGGGAATATCAGCCAGCACATCAACACGATCGCCGACCTCACCAACAAGACGGTGGCTTGGGGCGACCCCGCAAGCACATCGAGTCATCTGATCCCGAAATCCATGCTGGCGGACCAGGGACTGCGAGCCGGACAGAACTATAGTGAACAGTTCGTGGGCGCTCACGACGCGGTCGCTTTCGCGGTACAGAACGGAAATGCGGCCGGCGGCGGTATCAGCAAGCCGATCTTTGAAACGTTAAGCCAAAGGGGCACAATCGATCCGGCTAAGGTTCATATCCTCGCCGAGTCCAAGCCCTACCCGAACTACCCCTGGACCATGCAGAGCAGTCTGGACGCTGGACTCAAATCCGCTATCCGGGAGGCCTTCCTGAACTTGCGCGATCCGAAGGTGCTCAAGCCGTTCAAGGCCGCCGGATTCGCGGCGGTGACCAATGCGGACTATGACGTAGTCCGCCAGCTGAGCAAGCAACTAGGGCTGGATCTGTCGTCCTTGAGCAAATGACAGTTGTCGAGCGCCGGGGCCGGCACAACCCGCCGGCCGCGAATGCCGAATACGGTGAGATTGCCCGCCTCGAACAGAGACGGCGCATGCGCGCGGCCCTGTGGGCCGTGGCGATTGTCGGGGTCGTGCTCGCTTGCTCCGACTACGTCGGGCTGTTGGATGCCCGACGGCTCAACGACGGAATCCCGGCCCTGTTTTCCTTGCTCGGTGAGATGTGGCCTCCGGACTTCACGCGCGCCGGTTCCTGGGTGGTACCGCTGCTGGACACCCTGGCTATGAGCGTGGCCGGGACAGCGCTATCCATAGCCCTGTCGTTGCCTATCGGACTTGCCGCGGCGCGCAACACAACTCCGCACCCGGTGCTCTATCACTTGGCCAGGGCGATCCTCAATGTCCTTCGGGCGATTCCTGATCTGATCATGGGGATCGTTTTCGTGGCAGCGGTTGGCTTTGGCGCGCTCCCCGGTGTGCTGGCGCTGGGTTTGCATTCGGTCGGCATGGTGGCCAAATTCTTCGCCGAGGCCATCGAACGCGCCAGCCCGGCCCCCATTGAAGCCGCGCGTGCCGTTGGGGCGAAGCCGGTCCAGGTGATCATTTACGGCGTGCTTCCCCAAGTTCTTTCCCAATTGGCTGACGTGTCGATTTACCGGTGGGAGTACAACTTCCGAGCCTCGACGGTCCTCGGTCTGGTGGGCGCCGGCGGTATCGGTTTCGAACTCATCGCCGCCTTGCGGACACTGGAATATCGGCAGGTGGCCGCCATCATGGTGGTCATCTTGGCAACCGTCACTATCGTGGATGCCATCAGCGGCTGGCTGCGAGGGAAGTTTCTGTGAATCTGCCGGAGGCACAACCATTTCGGGTGGTCATCACTCATCGGGTCTACCCCGAGGTGCTCGAGCTGCTGGGCCAATCGTGTGAGGTGATCGCGAACCAGACACCGAACACCCTCACCCGAGACGAATTGCTCGCCAGGTGCGGCGATGCCGATGCGTTGCTGGTGTTCATGCCCGACCGCGTCGACGAGGAGTTGCTGCGACAGAGCCCGCGGTTGAAGATCGTGGCCGGGGCATTCAAGGGCTACGACAACATCGACGTCGCAGCGTGCACTGATCGTGCGATTTGGGTCAGCTACGTCGGGGACCTGCTCACCGCTCCCACTGCCGATCTCGCGCTCGGCCTGTTGATGGCGCTGGATCGGCACCTTCTCAGCGGCGATAGCTACGTGCGCTCCGGTCGGCACCAAGGCTGGCGGCCCGAACTGTATGGCGGCGGGCTCAGCGGGCGCCACGTCGGGATCGTCGGCATGGGGGCCGTGGGACGTGCAGTGGCACATCGGTTGCGCGGGTTCGACGCGCAATTGCGCTATGCCGATCCCACGCCGCTATCCGTTGCCGACGAGAGCGAATTGGGTGCACAGTCAGTGTCGCTGGAAACGTTGCTGACGAACAGCACCGCCGTGGTTCTCGCCGCACCGTTGACTTCGGGTACCCATCACCTCATCGGTTCGGAGGCGTTGCGGCGCCTTCCCGCTGGGGCGCTACTGGTCAATGTGGCCCGCGGTTCGCTGGTCGACGAGGATGCTGTCGCCGACTCGCTGCGTGCGGGCCATTTGGGCGGCTACGCCGCCGACGTCTTCGCATTCGAAGACTGGTCGGATCAACAACGACCTCGAGAGATTTCGCCCGTGCTGCTCGCAGACGAGCGCACCGTGTTCACTCCGCACCTAGGCTCGGCCGTCCGCGACGTTCGCCGCCGGATTGAAAGGGCGGCAGCGCAAAGCATCCTCGATGTTTTCGCCGGCAAGCCGCCGTCCACTGCCGCGAACGCCAGCGAAATGTCAGCTGGGCGGACCTGACATTTCCCTATCAAAGACCCTGCCGCTCACTCGGATCGCCATCGGCGGCCACTGAGCAATAGAGAAAAGGGCAGGGGCGCAAATCATTTCGTGTACACAAAGGCGGCCGCACCTTCTACGTGAGGCCGTCCTCCAGGTAGCGCAGCGAGTGTCTACCCTGCGATTGGGAGTCACTCTCAGACAGCCAGAGGATCCTCTCCTGAATTGCCTCCGTCGACCCATAAATCCGGCGATTGCAACCGGGGCAAGTCAGGTATGTGTACATTCTGTCGCCGCCTCGCGGCCATTCTTCGCGTGCACCGTCGGGCAACTGGATCCCGATGGTCTGTTGCCCAGCGTCCTGAATCAGCTGGCCCGCCATGTGGCCCTCCGGACACGTCAGGTCCATGGCCATCAGTCCTCGGTCGCTCATTTGGCACCTCTTCAGTCGCTGATATCCAGCTAACCGTATCCGCTGATCGCACGATTGAGCCTGCTCGTCCCACAGAGGGAGGACTATTTCGACCTCAGACCGCGTTGCGCCAACAGATTGACGCGCACGAAGGAGTCGAACTTATGAGCACGCGGCCTCTGCACTTCAACGCTTTCATCTGGCCGAACGGCTATCACGAGGCCGCATGGCGCGTCGTGGACGGCGATGTGCGCAATGTCCTCGGCCTGTCCTACTACACCGATATCGCGCGGATCGCTGAACGCGGCTTGATGGACTCGATCTTCTTGGCCGACAACATCGCCATCGCCGAATATCGCGCCACGTATCTCCCGCAGACTCAATTCGACCCGATCTCGGTGCTATCGGCGCTGGCCGCGGTCACCGATCGCATCGGACTGATCGGGACGGGCTCGACGACCTACAGCAAGCCGTGGGAGCTCGCCCGCCGGTTTGCGACGCTGGATCATCTCAGCGGCGGCCGTGCCGGCTGGAACATCGTCACCACCGTCACCCCGCTGGCCGCGGCGAACTTCGGCGAACGGTTCCACCCTGAGCGCGCCGACCGTTACGCGCACGCCCACGAATTCGTCGAGGCCGTCACGCGCGTCTGGGACAGCTGGGAGGACGACGCGATCGTCGGCGACCGCGAACGCGGCGTGTGGGCAGACCGCGCCAAGTTGCACGCGCCGCGCTTCCACGGCCAGTACTACGACGTCGAAGGGGTCCAGCCATTTCCCCGCACCCCCCAGGGGCACCCGGTGCTCGTTCAGGCAGGACAGTCTGCGGCCGGCGTCGGGCTGGCCGCGCGATACGCCGAGGTGGTGTTCTCCGGGGCACCGTCGCTCGAGGCGGCGGTTGCCTTCCGGGCCGATCTCCACGCGCAGGCAGCAGACGTAGGTCGTAAGCCCGGGGAGGTGCTGGTGCTGCCCGGGCTAATGGTGACGCTGGGGGGCACCGTAGCCGAAGCTCAGGCACGAGCACAGCAGCTAGAAGATCTGGCAAGTCCAGAGTTTCGATGGCAAAACGCCTTATATACGGCCGGGCTGGACCCAGATGCTTTCGATCCGGACGAACCGCTGCCCGCCAAGCTTTGGGCTGAGCAGTCGACACCGTCAAGCTTCGCCGAACGGCTCTATGCGGCGGCGCGTGCGCAACCCGAGGCTCCCTTACGTGAGGTCGCCCAGCAAGTGACTGGCGGCGCGGGGCCGACGCATTTCGTCGGCACTCCCGAGCAGCTGGCCGATCATGTGATCGCTTGGCACGACGCAGGTGCTGTCGACGGATTCACGTTTATGGGATCGACACTGCCGCATGAGCTCACGACGTTCGTCGATCATGTCGTGCCCATCCTGCAGCGCCGTGGCCGATTCCGCACTGAGTACACCGGGCCCACGTTGCGCGATCATCTTGGGCTCGAGCGGCCGGGTAAATAGATCACTCGGGTCAGACGACCGGAGTCGTTCACCCGGTGCGGGGAGAATTGTTCTCATGAGGGACTCGATGGCCGTTAGTCGGCGGCTTGTGCTGACTGGGGC
Source organism: Mycobacterium sp. Dal123C01 (assembly GCF_052566995.1). Classification (NCBI taxonomy): domain Bacteria; kingdom Bacillati; phylum Actinomycetota; class Actinomycetes; order Mycobacteriales; family Mycobacteriaceae; genus Mycobacterium; species Mycobacterium sp. Dal123C01. The sequence continues at coordinate 3,309,091 of NZ_CP199580.1, forward strand.
GCTGGCTGGTGGGCTGCTCGTTTCCGGATGTCACACCGTGCCCACAGGGCCCAGCGAGGGTGAGCCAGTGATCCCGTGGCCCGCTGACGACACTCTTGGTATCGGCTTGGAGAGCTACCCGTATCCGCACCCCGTGCACTATCTGGATGTCAGACACGTCGCCCAGGCGGACTGGATCGATCGCCAGGCCCCGGACTGGGAGCAGCGCGCGCGTATGGCGTACATGGATATCCCGCCCGACAGCGCGCAGTCGAAGGGGGTTGTCTTGCTGGTGCACGGCAAAAACTTCTTCGGCGCGTACTGGACGGGAGTGATCGAGGCGTTGTGCCGCCAGGGTTACCGGGTGATCGTTCCGGATCTGATCGGCTGGGGTAAGTCCACCAAGCCCTCAACGTTGACCGCGGCCTCGTTGGTGACGCATCTGCGCACGCTGTTAGATCAGCTGAAGGTGGATTCCTTTGCGTTCATTGGACATTCGACAGGGGGGCTGGTCGGCATGCACATGGCGCGGGCGCTACCCGAGCGGGTGCACGCGTTGGTGCTGGAGAACCCGATGGGACTCGAAGACTATCGAAACGGCCTGACGCGGCAGGTTCGCCATGAAGACTTCGCGCAGGACGAGCGCTCCATGACCGCCGATCAGATCCGCCAGTACATCGCGCACTATTTCGTGAAGAAAGAGCCTCGGCTCGTCGAACCGTTCGTCGCGGTACGGATGGCCGTCGGGCGAGGGCCCGAGTTCGAGCGCTGGGTGCAAAGCTCCGCTGCGGCCTCTGACATGCTTCTCAATGAGCCTGCCGTGGACTTCGTCGCTTCTTTAGCGACCCCAACGCTATTCGTCTGCGGCCTGTCTGACCGCACCTATGTGGGCGCGAAATACACTGCGCCCCAGGACCAAGGGGCGAAGGGGAATATCGCGGAAATGGCCAAAGGGTTCGCCGCGCGGATGCCCAAGGCCCGATTCGTGGGGGTGCCCAACGCCGGTCATATACCGCATCTGGAGATACCGGCCGCGTTCAGTACAGCCGTGCTCGAATTTCTGCGGTGAACGCCCTTAGACGTCATCGGGCACAAAAAACCCTTGCCCCTGGGACATCGCCTCAAATGTGCGATAACTCATCCACACGAAACCCTTGTCGCCCCAACCTGTCCCAAAGCTGTTCTGGACTTTGACCGCACCCGTTCCGTCCTTGAAGTCGTTGTCATAGGCGACGATCAGCATCACATGGCCAACCTTCTTGCCCTGGTTCTCCATGAATTTTCCACTGCCGACATAGGGCGAACGTTCGCCGCGGTAGTGCGGAAAGTCGGTGTAGAGGTTGACGCCAAAGGCGATCGGATTACCCCGTGCGATGACGGTGCGCATGTTTTCGAGGCCTTCTTTTCCTGTGATGGTCGTCGCTTTCCATTCTGGGATAAGGAATTTCGGGTCGGGCGGGATCGGTTGCGAACCATATTTCGTCCAGTTGACATCGCACGACGATTCGGATCCCTGCTTGCCGAAGTTCGGCGCCGCAGCTAACGATGGGGTCCCACCATTGGCTTTGAGCCAGTTCAGCACCTTGCTAACTTGCCCTCCTTGACAGGTGTTGCGCGCCATCTTTATCGAGGTCTGGTATCGGATGTAGGCGTAGTCCGGGCTGGCCTGCAAGTCGGGGGTGGTTGGGGGCGAGTTGTTCTTGCGCGCCGCATAGAACGTCGCCAGACCGTAGACGGAGGCCCACACGAAACAGTTCGGCATGTGTTGGTCGCCGACCGGCGGTAACCATTCGGCTCGTACCGATGCATTCGACGGCACCTTGTCAAGACGTCGCGGCCTATCCATCGGCACCGCCTCCGGAACGGAGGCATCGTATCCGTAGTCGGTGAGCTCATAGGCCTCCTGGCTGGGAGCGCCGGACGGGCTCGTGCAGCCCGGCAGAGCCGCCGCGAGGGCGCCGGCCGCTGACAGCGCCAGCATCGCGCGGCGGTCGAAACATTGATTCATGTTTAACCCCTCTGTCGGCGCTGAGGTTACCGTCACAGCCGCGCTCAAAGCCCGAATGCGTGAATGGCACCAAGATCAGAAAGCGTGGCCTCGTCGAAGGCGCGTTATCGTCTGCAGGTGGCCATACCTATTCCTTTGAGCGCAGCGCTCGCGGCGATGATGGCGATAACCGCGTGCATAACGGCGCCCCACGGCACCGCTGACCCGACAACCCAACAGTCGCCGTTCACGACCGGAAAATCCGGCACCACCATCCACGTCACGGAGTACAGCACCGCGACCGCCGACGTCACGCTCAACAACGCGACCTGGGTCTCGTCCGGCTGCTCCGGCGGCGGGGGCTGCAACGTCATCGAGCTCACCATCGTCGGCAAATCCGACGCGCCCTTCAGCTACAGCGAGACCTCGATAACCGCCGCCTCTTCCCCCTGGCGGCAAGACCCATACCGGGATATCCAGGGCGGCTCATCCATGGTCGATTACCAGAAGATCAACAAGACGCCGCCCCTGCGCTCGGGCAGCGTCACCAATGGCCAAACCGCCCACGGATTCATCGGCTACGGCGGCAACGTGAACCAGGGCGACGTTTACATCGAGTTCAACGACCCCAACGCTCCGGCGGCACCCACCCCGTTGGCGGGCTGGAAAGTCCACACCTAGCTCGCGTCAGATCGCGGGCTAGATTTGTCCGTATGCGGATTGCTCGCCTGTTCGGTGTAGTCCTGACGATCCTCACAACGGGATTGCTGCTGGCACCCCCCGCCGGCGCGCAACCGCCGTCCAAGCTCTTGGACCACCTCACCGACAACAGCAGGGTGTTGACGGCTTCCGATCGCGCGACGGTCAACTCGGCCATTGACCGGCTGTCTAGCGATCGGCACATCCAACTGTGGGTGGTCTACGTCGACAACTTCAACAGGTTCAAACCCGACAACTGGGCCGACAAAACCCGCGACGCTAGCGCGATGGGCGACCACGACGTGCTGCTGGCCATCGCCACGAACACCAAGCTGTACGCGTTCAGCGTGCCGCCCCAGGTGCAGGGCGTCACAGCGGCCGAAGTAAACAGCCTGCAGACCAACAAAATTGCACCGGCGGTGAGCGCAAAAGACTGGACCGGTGCCGCGATCGCTGCGGCCGACGGGCTGAACAAAGCTGACGGGTCGACCACATCGGTAAGCCCGCCAAAGCACACCTGGCTGCCGATCGCGATCGGGCTCGCCGTCCTTGTGGTCGTCGTTGTGGTGATTCTCCTGCTCGTTCGTGCGCGCAGCCGCCGGCGAGGCGCGCGGCCGGTTGACCCCAGCGACGGGCAAGCGACCATCGGCGGGCGCGATGACTCCTTGGGGCAGGCGCTGTCCAGCGCGGAGGCCAGAGTGCGCCAAATCTCCGACTACGTCACCAAGCATCGCGAGAGCATCGGCACCGAGGCCAAGACCCGATGCGACGAGGCGAAACGGCATTTGGCAGCGGCGCACGGCAAGGAATCAACCAACGCTTCCGAAGCAATTGCCCATGCCAATGGGGCATCGACGCTGGCCGCTCAGGCGCAAACGCTGGCAAATGCGGACGTGCTCGCAGCGCACCGCACGCGACAACATTGAGGCACGCGATTGGCGCTCAACGTTCTGGAGCAGCTAATTTCCTGAGGTGATGTTCTCAGCTGCTGGTGCAGTCGCGCGGTGGACCGCCCCGTTCCTGACGGTTGCGGCCGTCGCCGGCATGAATCTTCTTGCCCACCCGGCGCAGGTCGGTCCTGCTCCGACCGTGCGCTTGGTCAGTGATGGCGATCCGTTGGCTGGAGCGCCGTTCTACGTCAACCCCAATTCGGCGGCCATGCGTGCCGCGCAGAGCGCCGATCCGCCGAATCCCCAGTTGGCCGCCATCGCCAACACCCCGCAGGCGTACTGGATCGTCCCGGGCGGTTCGGCGGCCACGGTCGGGAAGTACACCGGCGACGCGGCGGCCGCTGGCGCCATCCCGGTTTTGTCGATTTATGGAATCCCGCACCGCGACTGTGGCAGCTTCGCTGCCGGTGGCATGGGGTCGGCCGACGACTACCGCGGCTGGATCGACGGCATCGCAGCCGGCGTGGGCGCTTCGCGGGTGGCGATCATCCTCGAACCCGATGCACTCGCCATGGCCGATTGCCTATCGGGTGATCAGCGCCAAGAGCGGTACGACTTGATTCGCTACGCCGTCGACACCCTGACCCGGGATCCGAACGCAGCCGTGTACGTCGATGCCGGTCACTTCCGCTGGCATAGCGCCGAGGACATGGCCGCCAGGCTCAACCAGGCCGGCGTCGGCCACGCGCGGGGTTTTAGCGTCAACACTGCGAACTTCTTCACCACCGGTGACGAAATCGGTTATGGCGAGGCAATTTCCGGTCTCACCAACGGTTCGCACTACGTGATCGACACGTCGCGAAACGGCGCCGGACCAGCGCCCGACTCCGAGCTCAACTGGTGCAACCCCAGCGGCCGAGCGCTGGGCACTCCGCCGACCGCGGCCACCGGGGGCGCGCACGCCGACGCCTACTTGTGGATCAAACGTCCCGGTGAATCCGACGGATCATGCGGCAAAGGCGATCCGCCGGCGGGCAACTTCGTGAATCAGTACGCCATCGAGCTGGCTCGCAACGCGGGGCAGTAGGACGTAGACGGAGTCGCAGGCTTTACAGCGCGGGTATTACTCGCTGCCTCCGCAAGGGCAATAGAGATGGGGAAAAGGGTCGCCCGAGCCGATGCGGGCAGCATTCGGATTTCGTGCGCGGAGACGATGACCACGTGGCTGCTGGCTCCGGTACTGCGCCAATGGCGTTCGCAGCGTCGTGAGGTACAGCTCGACCTCTCCGAGTTCACGAGCGCAGACGCGATGGTGGCGCATTTGGAAGCAGGGGATGTCGACATCGCCATTGGTCCTCGGCCAACCAGAACCACCGCCCACGTCAGTGTTTTCGGCACAGAGGAGATGGTTGTTGTCGTCCCGCCTGGTCACCGTTTCGCGCAACGGACGGAGGGGGTTGCCGTCTGTGAGCTGGCTGATGAACCCTTTGTTCACTATGGCCTGGACAGCGGCAAGGCGGATTGGGTGGATGAATTTGCTGACCGTCACAACGTGGTACTGAATCCTGTCTTGCACACGCACAGTCCGCGCACAGCAGCCCAATTGGCCGCGGCAGGATTCGGTGTCGCCCTCGTTCCCGTATCGGCTTTGGCTCCTGAATCGCCCGGAGTGGTGCGGCGGCTCCGGCCGAACGTCGATCGCGAAGTCATTGCGGTGGTCGCCGCTCCGTCCGACGCACTTGTGCGCCAATTCCTCACCGATATCCACCGTCGCGGTCTACCGACCTGGTCGGGCCCAAACTAGTGGATACACGGAAAGCCCAGGCGCATATATAGTTTCGTCAATACATTGTTCATGGGAACGGGTAGAGTGAACAATATGCAAAGTGAAGCGCCGCTGCCGGAGATTCCCCGAGCAGGTGTAGACCTGAGAGTGTTGCCTGACGAGGGGTGGATCTACGGCCAGAACCAAGCGCTCAAACAGCTGGATGAATCGGGGACCACACAGACCCTCGCTGTTGAGCTCGACCAAGACGACAAGCGCGTCATCGTATTGACTGTTCGCGGCGCGAAGACCGGTCAGCCACGGCGTATTCCGTTGATGCGGGTTGAACACAATGGTTGTTATGCGGCTATTGCTTCCAAGGGCGGCTCGGCCAAGCCTCCGGCTTGGTACTACAACTTGAAGGCACATCCCGATGTGCAGCTACAGGATTTGACGGCGATCGGTGATTTTTCGGCGCGCGAGCTCGTCGGCGACGAGCGGGCGGTCTGGTGGGATCGGGCGGTTCAGGCCTTCGAGCCATTCGCGGGGTACGCGGAGAGGGCAGGTCGAGTGATTTCCGTCTTCGTTCTCGAACCCACCAACTAAGGGTGGTCGAAGATGATCCGGAAGTCCGCTAACATTCGAGCCATCGCGGGGGCTGAGGTCTGCTGAGGTGCGGGCACGCCGATCGCTCCTAAGGCGAATCCTGGTGCGGTTTAGTCCATGTGACCCGCCATAACCGTCGTGGCAGGTCTCCTTCTTCGAAGGCGTGCATATCGTCGCGTATCCAGCCATCGGTCAATGCCTTGATGAATTGCTCCGAAAAGAAGTGCACCGCGAATCCGCCGTGCTCGTAAATATCGTCACCGTGCGGATTCCCTGCACCGTAGTGTGCGTCGCCGACGTGCCGAACGGTGTAAACAAACGTTCCGCCTGGGCGAAGCACGCGCCGGATCTCATTCACTACGGCATGTATTTCGTTGGTTGATAGGGCCATACACAAAGCCATGTGGGCATACACCGCGTCGACGGATCCGGTCTTCGGAGGTAGGGGGTCGCGCAAATCGTGCACGACCGCCGAGATTCGCTCGGTTAGACCTTGAGCTTTGGCAGCTGGTTGGATCTGGGCGACGGCAACACCACTGAAGTCGGTGGCCAACACCCTGAATCCCTGCTGGGCAAAATAAAGGGCATCGCGCCCGTGGCCGGCCGCCAACTCCAGTACCTGCCGGGCACGGGCCTTCCTGAACACTTGCGCCGCATACATTGCCGACGCCGACGGCGTGGACCCGTACATACCTGGGTTATCCCGGTAGGTGTTTTGCCAATGCTGGCGTTGCGCTTTGGCCAGACTCGCACGTTCGGTCGGCGCCATGGCGACTCTCCTTGGCTGGGCGGTCTCGATTCGGCAATGGGTGCCGAGGGCGATGCACACGCCGGGACCACGTCGCCGCTTCCGAGGCTAATCATGTTGGTAGACAATGCAATATGATCCACGTTACATCGCACACTGCCGAAGGGCATCGCATCGAGGATTCGAAAAAACTAGGCGCTTGCACGGAGACTTGCATGCCGTCGAATCCGTGTTCTTTTGCCGAAACAGCTATCGCAGCTTGATATCGGCTGCCGGTTTAGGTGGTGACGGCCATGAGGTTATGGCCGGCGCCCCAGGCTTGGAGGAAGACCGCGATGGGGATCTGGTTGTCGCGGCCCTCGCGGCTACCGCTGTCGTTGAGGTGCACGACGTTGTTGGCGGTGTCGACGCCGGTCACGACCACGGTGTGGTCATGCGCGGGGTTGCCATTTCTGTCTTTTTGTTCGACGGGCTTTTGCCAGACGAGTTCGCCGTTGACGCTGGCGAGCACCTTGTGTCCGGCGCCCAATTGCTGCTCGAGTCCTTCTAGGTCGCCATGAGTGATCACGGCGCTGACGTTGTACTGCGCCAGCAGCGTGGGGATGTCCCGAAACCACGTGCCCTCGCCCGAATTCGGGTCATTCGGGTCGGCCGGCCTGGTGTAGATCGGGCCAGGGCCCTGTGAGCTAGGGGTCGCCTGGGCCCTGTTGATGATGTCCTCTTCCGAGGGCTCCACGCCGGTGACTTCGCCGACCACATCGGCGCTTGCCATCAGGGTGCAGTCGTCCCAGTACTGCTGGTAGCGCCAGTATTTGGCGGCGGCCACGGGGTCGCCGTACATGGTGCCAGAAGTCGCGTGCGCCGGGCCGGCCAATCCCAGTGCGACGCCAATCGCTACCACAGCGACGAAGGTGGCCTTGGAGATGGTGGTGATCTTGACGGCCCTCATGGTTTGTCCTTTTCTCCTCCCCGGTTTGCCACGGGGTAGCTAAGAAAAGTGTCGGACGTCGGCCTTCTCGATTTCTCAACGATTTCTTGGAGTCCCGCGGACGACGCCGCAACGTTGGGATCGGTAGCGGACCGGCCTCGGTGTGATTGCCAAGACAACGCCGATGCCGGCGACGCACTGAACAGGAGGCAACATGAACCGAATCGTTTACCAAGCGCTGCTGTCCGGCACCGTGGCGCTGGCCACTCTGGGGCTCGGCACAGGCACCGCCCAGGCCGACCCGTCAACGGGCATCTGTAACCAAATGGGGATGTGCAGCTACGTGTGGTGCCCCGGCGGTGCTTTGCCGATGCCGGACGTGGTGTGGGACATGAATGTCTGCCACCACTACTACGGCGGCAGCCTCGGTCATCGGGGAACCGAGGGCGGCATTCAAGTCGGTGCGCACATTCTCGAGGGAGATCCTTCCCCGGCGAACACCTGCGCCGGATCGCCAATCTGCTTGCCCGGCCTGTAACTGCAGTCAAACCGCCGCGCCGCCGGGGGAGCACCGGGCGTCTGTCAGGCTCTTGGCGTGGACGAAGTCCTCGGGCCGTCGTGTCCCTGCGGCAGTGACGAAAGCTATCGCGCTTGTTGCGAGCCGTTTCACCATGGCGAGTTGCAGGCCCGATCGGCCGAGGAATTGATGCGATCGAGGTATTCGGCATTCGCCTACGGTGACGCCGATTACCTATTCCGCACGTGGCACCCGCGAACGCGGCCAGTCGACGTCACCGTCGACCCATCCATCACCTGGACCGGTCTAGAGGTGATCGCCACCGTCGCTGGTGGCCCAGACGACGATCGTGGTGAGGTGGAGTTCAGGGCCCAGTTCGAGTCCGCGGGCCGCGCCGACAGCATGCATGAGCGCAGTCGCTTCGAGCGCCGCGCCGGCCGCTGGTTTTACCTGGACCCCGTGACGGAAGATCGGTAGGCGTCTTAAGCGTTGACACGCTTGAGACGACCCACAACAGGAACGAGGCACCGCCCATGACCGCAGATTTGCCCGGCGAAGCACTGGAATTGCGTTCGTTGGTGACGTCCGGTGGCACGCTCGAACTCTCGCTGCACGAGGTTCCGGTTCCGGTCCCCGGCGACAACGAGGTGCTGGTGCGTGTGGAAGCCTCGCCGATCAACCCCTCAGACTTGGGCCTTCTTGTTGCTGGCGCGGACATGACCGCGGCGACGGTATCGGGGACCCCCGAACGTCCCGTCGTCACCGCCCCGCTCGGACAGGCCGCCGTCGCGGCGCTGTCGGCGCGACTCGACCAATCGCTTGCGGTGGGCAACGAGGGCGCGGGCACCGTGGTGGCCGCCGGGTCATCCTCAGCAGCCCAGGCCCTGATCGGAAAAACGGTGGCAATTGCGGGCGGCGCGATGTACTCGCAATACCGAGCGTTCGACGCTTCCGCATGTCTGGCCCTGCCCGAGGGCGCCACGGCGCGGGACGGAGCGTCATCGTTCGTCAATCCGATGACGGCACTCGGAATGACGGAAACCATGCGCCGCGAAGGACATTCGGGCCTCGTGCACACCGCCGCGGCATCGAACCTGGGCCAAATGCTGGTCAAGCTCTGCCAGCAAGACGGGATACCGCTGGTCAATATCGTCCGCAAACCCGAGCAAGAGGAGTTGCTGAAGTCGCTCGGCGCAACCCACATCCTCAACTCGACATCGCCGTCGTTCGCGACAGATCTCGTCGAGGCGCTCAACGCGACATCGGCGACCCTTGCTTTCGACGCCACGGGGGGTGGAACGCTGGCAAGTCAGATTCTCGACGGTATGGAGAAGGCGGCCAGTGCGACCGCGGGGGCGTACTCGCGCTACGGGTCGACTGTCCACAAGCAGGTGTACATCTACGGCGGACTCGACACCGGCCCGACGGTGCTCACCAGGAGCTACGGCATGGCGTGGGGCGTCGGAGGCTGGCTGCTCACCCCATTTATTCAAAATGCAGGAGCCGAGACCTTTGGCCGGCTGCGCGCTCGGGTGGCCGCGGAACTCACCACCACGTTCGCGAGTAGCTACACCCGGGAGGTGTCACTTGCCGGCATGCTCCAGCCCGATGCGTTCAACGAGTACGTCAAGCGGGCGACCGGAGAGAAGTTCCTCGTGACTCCGCACGCCGCGCCCTGACCCCAGCGGCGGTAATCACGCCGTCATGTGCAAAGGCTAGGGGCGTCGCACACATTGCCGGGGCAATAGGTCGAGTGCGCGGCGTCGACCATGGTTCCGACATCCGGCAACGTCACGCTCCTCTTGTCCAGGTGCTGGTGAACCTCGTCGGCAATCTGTTGCGGCGTCCAACCCCACGTGAGGTCGTAGCAGATGAGGTGGGCCTCCCCGATGAGTGCCTCTTCCGTCTGCGGTGGCCATGAGAGGCCGACGGCACGCAGTTGCGCGAGGTAAGCGTCATCTTGAGCAGTAGTGGCAGTCGCTATTGCGGCGCTACCAACCAGGGCAGCGCCAGCCATGATGGGGACGCCAAGTCTGGCCAGCCAGCGAGGTGAGGGCATTCGATTCCCTTTTCTTCTTCTTGGCGTTAGCAAGCCCGCCAGTTGGTGTGCGGGGTCCAAGCAGCAAATAAGAAGAATAGCGAAAGCTCGGTAAATTCTCAGTGCGTTGACGAGTGTGTCGAATGCGCTCATCCCGGGACGGTTCACACCGTCGTCAAGGGCGCGACGTTCTCGGAGCGAGTGACGGGATTCGAACCCGTGTGTACGGCTTTGCAGGCCGCTGCCTAGCCTCTCAGCCACACCCGCGCGAACCGCAACCCTGCCAGCGCAAGCCGCCGGAGCCCAGTGTTTTCCTCGGCACGATCATTTCGGTCTAGCAACGCCGCGGCAACAGCCCGGCGCCGGGAGCGAGGGGACACGCCGTCGACGGCCACCGCCGCTATCACTAAGCCGCCGCTTATCTTGTACCAAGCCGCCCCCCATCTCGCGAGCCGCTGGCTACCAAGTCGACGAACAGTGTTGATTCGCAAACACATTGGCTTCACCTGCAGACATTAGGAAAACGTAAGTACGCCGTCGGCAAGGAACCGCAGAACCGTTAGCCGCGTTAAACGATCAAGGGAGCGGCTTCGTCCGCCGATTGGGCAGGTGCCAATCGCATCTGAACGCGGGGATCCCGGCCTAGCTGTCCAAGGGGAGGAAAACCATGGCGATTACTGATGTTCCGGCCTTCGCCCACTTAACTGAGGCTGACATCGAGAACCTGGCTTTCGAGCTGGACGCGATCCGGCTGGACGTTGAGGATTCGCTGGGCGAACGCGATGCCCGCTACATCCGGCGCACGATCGCTGGGCAACGTGCCCTGGATGTGGCCGGTCGACTGATGCTGGCCGGCAGCTCCAAGCGCTGGGCGTGGTGGGCGGGAACCGCGACCTTGGGCGTTGCCAAGATCATCGAGAACATGGAGATCGGCCACAACGTCATGCACGGTCAGTGGAACTGGATGAACGATCCCGAGATCCACTCCACGACGTGGGAGTGGGACATGAGTGCGGCGTCAAAACATTGGATTGCCGCTCACAATTTTCAGCACCACAAGTACACCAACATCCTGGGCATGGACGACGATGTCGGCTACTTCATCCTGCGGGTCACCCGTGATCAGCCCTGGGAGCGCTACAACATCGGCAATCTCTTATTCAACTTTCTTCTCGCGATTGGGTTCGAGTGGGGAATTGGTTTGCAGACGGTTGATTTAGAGAAACTCTTGAAGGCTGGCCCGGAGCGCGACACCATCCTCGAGCGGACGCGCGAATTCTCCGTCAAGGCCGGCAGGCAGCTCGTCAAGGACTATGTCGCGTTCCCGGCGCTGACTTCGCTGTCACCGGGGGCGACCTACACATCGACATTGAAGGCCAATGCGGTGGCCAACGTGATGCGCAATATCTGGGCTAATGCGGTGATCTTCTGCGGGCATTTCCCTGATGGCGCAGAGAAATTCACCAAGACCGACATGATCGGGGAATCGAAAGGCCAGTGGTATCTGCGTCAGATGCTGGGCAGTGCCAACTTCGAGGGCGGGCCGGTGCTGCGGTTTATGAGCGGCAACCTGTGCCATCAGATCGAGCATCACCTGTTTCCCGATTTGCCGAGCAACCGGCTGCACGAGATCTCGGTGCGAGTGCGTGCGGTGTGCGACAAGTACGACTTGCCTTACACCACAGGTTCTTTCCTGATGCAGTACGGCAAGACGTGGCGCACCATCGCCAAACTGTCGCTGCCGAACAAGTACCTGCGCGACACTGCCGACGACGCGCCCGAAACCCGCAGCGAGCAGATGTTCGCCGAATTAGAGCCCGGTTTCGCCGCGACCGATCACGTGACAGGACGCCGTCGCGGGCTCAAGACAGCGATCACAACGGTCCGCCATTGGCGGCGGGGAGTGAACTGACCCTGGCCTCGCAATTGCACCGCACCCGCCGCAGTTTGTTAAGCTATCTAAGTATCACCCATATGCCGACATTGGAGAACAGGCGCATGCCACGCACAGACAACGACACCTGGAACCTCGCGACCAGCGTGGGCGCGACGGCCACGATGGTGGCGGCTGCCCGCGCGATCGCCACCAAGGCCGACAACCCGGTGATCGAGGACCAATTTGCCGAGCCGCTGGTCCGTGCCGTCGGCGTGGACTTCTTCACCCGCTGGGCCGACGGCGAGATTGACGCCGCCGACGTCGACTACCACGAGTCCAGCTGGAAGCTCGGGCACATGCCGGATGCGATGGCCGCCCGGACTCGCTTCTTTGACACATTCTTTCGCGACGCGACCCAGGCCGGGATCCGTCAGGCCGTGATCTTGGCGTCTGGTCTCGACGCGCGTGCTTACCGATTGGCCTGGCCCGAGGACATGACGGTGTTCGAGATCGACCAGCCTGAGGTGATCGAGTTCAAGACCACCACACTGGCCGGGCTGGGCGCCGCTCCGAAAGCCGACCTGCGCACGGTTGCCATCGATCTGCGGCAGGATTGGCCGACCGCTCTACTCGAGGCCGGCCTGGACAAGAGCCGGCCCATCGCGTGGATCGCCGAGGGGCTTTTCGGGTATCTGCCGCCGGCGGCCCAGGATGCCTTGCTGGACAACATCACCGCGCTCAGTGCAGAGGGCAGTCGGTTGGCCTGCGAGGCCTCCCCGGACAGGCCGCAGGTCGACAAAGAACGATCGCGAGAACTGTTGCGCAAAGCCAGTGCCAAATGGCGTGAGCACGGCCTCGAGATGGACTTCACCGATCTTGGCTTCGAGGGGGAGCGCAACGACGTCGCGTCTCACCTGGAGAGCCTTGGCTGGCAATCAGTCGGTACCCCGATGCGCCAGCTGTTGGCCGACAACGGTCTGACGGCGATCCCGCAGCGCGACGACGCCGTGTCGGTCGCCGACACCGTCTATTACAGCTCCGTGCTGGCCAAATAACCGCAGTGCCCGCTATCGGGTCAGCACGGCCTCGATGACCCCGACGACCGTCAGGCCCCGCTCGCCGTAGTCCTTGGCCAGCTTCTCCAACGCCGTGTACTGCGGAGTGAGTCCGCACTGGAGGCTACGTTCACGACTAGCGTTGCGCCGTCGGATAATTCGGCGAGCGTGGTCGGCTTGCCATCCAGGGTGGTCAGGGCGATGTCTTTGAGGGTCACGCCAATGACGCTAACTACTGCCCGCGCCGTCGTCTCAGCGTCCGCTGTAAAGTCGCAACATGGCTAACGGTCGTCTCGCTGATCCGGATTGTTGTCTCAGGACCGACCCTCGGGCGGACCCGCGAATGGTCGGAGCCCTCGCACCAATGGGACTCGACAGCAATGCACCGGCGGTGCCACTGACCATCGATTCCCCGCTTGAGGAGCGGCTCGCCTACGCGGCGATGGCTGAGGACGGGATGGGCGCCCTTCTGGGGCTCTTCGCGGCCGGCGTTCCTGATGCGAGCGGTGTGACGACGACGGCGACCACGATCACCGGCGAAGACGGCAACGACGTCACGCTGTACATCAGCCGCCCCGATGTTGACGGTCGGTTGCCTGCCGTTGTGCACTTGCACGGCGGCGGCATGGCCATCGCCAGCGCCGCCGATGACACCTACATGCAGCTGCGTGAGCACTTGGCAGCCACCGGCCTTGTCGTCATCGGCGTTGAGTTCCGCAATTCCGCAGGAAAGCTTGGGCCGCACCCGTTTCCCGCCGGATTGAACGACTGCGCGGCCGGCGTTCGCTGGGTTGCGGCGAATCGCGCAGAACTTGGCGTCAGCCATCTGATCGTTGCCGGCGAGTCCGGCGGCGGCAATCTCACTCTGACCGTGGCGCACAAAGCAAAACGCGAAGGTTGGCTGGACGAAGTCGCGGGCTTCTACGCGCAGTGCCCGTACATCTCCAATCGGTGGCACGACGCTCCCGACGAGTTGCCGTCACTGCGCGAATGCGACGGCTACTTCATCAGCCTTCAACACTTGGAGCTCCTGGGTTCGCTCTACGACCCCGACAATCAGAACTCGAACGATCCCACCTGTTTTGCCGGCGTCGCGACCGACGACGATCTGAACGGCCTACCACCGCATGTGATCTCGGTGAACGAAGTCGACCCGTTGCGCGACGAAGGGCTGGACTATTACCGCCGGCTGGTGCGTGCGGGTGTGCCCACTGTGGGCCGGTTGGTCGCGGGCACCTGTCATGGGGGCGATCTGATATTCGCGGGCGTGATGCCCGACGTTTTCGCGGCCAGCGTGCGCGATCTCAGTGGGTTCGCCAAGAGCCTCGGTTAGTCGCGGCGCTCACTGTCGGAATGAGGAGCAGGGGATGCCCGGCGGCGAGTTCAGCAGCGAGTTGGGGGATTAGCCACGTACGCGTCGATCAGGTCGTACGGGATTCGCGCTTCCACTGCCGGCGCGCATAACTCCGGCGCCTAGACTCGGTGTGTGGAATATCGCAGCTTAGGCCGAACCGGAATCCAAGTCAGCCCGCTTTGCCTGGGCGCCATGATGTTTGGCGCGTGGGGCGAGCCGGATCATGAAAAGTCGATCGCGACGATCCATGCGGCGTTGGACGCCGGGATCAACTTCATCGATACGGCAGACGTCTACTCTCAGGGCGAGTCCGAGGTCATCGTCGGGAAGGCGTTGGCCGGGGCTCGGCGTGATGACGTGGTCGTGGCCACCAAGGTCCACGGGCAAATGGGTGTTCCGTTGGGCGCCCCCGGCGGGGACCCCAACATGCGCGGCACCTCGCGCCGCTGGATCGTGCGGGAAGTCGAGAACAGTCTGCGCCGGTTGGACACCGACTGGATCGACCTCTACCAGGTGCATCGGCCGGATCCGCACACCGACGTCGAGGAGACACTTTCCGCACTCACGGATCTGCAGCGGCAAGGCAAGATCCGGGCCTTCGGCTCCTCGACCTTTCCCGCTCACCAGATGGTGCAGGCGCAGTGGGTCAGCGAGCGGCGCGGCCTCGGCCGGTTCGTCACCGAGCAGCCGCCCTACTCTTTGCTGGTGCGCGGAATCGAGGCCGACGTCTTGCCGGTGGCGCAGGACTATGGGATGGGCGTACTTCCGTGGAGCCCGTTGGCCGGTGGCTGGCTCTCCGGCGGCTACCGCAAGGACAAGGAACTGCCGGACTCCATGCGCCGCAGCCGGATACCGGGACGGTTCGACATGTCGAGTCCGGAAAATCAGCGCAAACTCGACGCCGCCGATGCGCTCGGGAAATTGGCCGACGACTCCGGCCTATCGCTGATTCACTTGGCATTGGCTTTCGTCATGCAGCACCCGGGGGTCACTGCGCCGATCATCGGCCCGCGCACTATGGACCATCTTCAGTCGCAAATCGGCGCGACCGAGGTGACACTGTCGACGGACATCCTCGACGTGATCGATGAGATCGTGCCGCCCGGCGTGACGGTCTCCAGTTTCGACGGCGGATATCAACCGCCGTCGCTCAGCGACTCGTTCCTACGACGCCGTCGCACCGCCTGAGTTCCAGGGTCCCGAAAAAACGGGAGCGCAACGGCTTACACGCCCTATCGGGTCAGCACCGCCTCGATGGCACCGACGACCTCGGGCGCGTCCGGTTCGGTCCTGGGGCGAAATCGATTGAGCACTTCACCGTCGGGTGCGACGAGGAATTTCTCGAAGTTCCACTGGATGTCGCCCGCCTGGCCATCGGAATCGACGGCCTTGGTCAGCTCGGTGTACAGCGCGTGGCGGTCGTCGCCGTTGACGTCGGTCTTCGCCAGCAACGGGAACGTCACCCCATAGGTCGTCGAGCAGAACTCCTGGATCTCATCGGCGGTGCCTGGTTCCTGGCCCATGAACTGGTTGCACGGGACGCCGACGACCGTCAGGCCCCGGTCGCCGTAGTCCTTGGCCAACTTCTCCAACGCCGTGTACTGCGGAGTGAGTCCGCACTTGGAGGCTACGTTCACGACTAGCGTTGCGCCGTCGGATAATTCGGCGAGCGTGGTCGGCTTGCCGTCCAGGGTGGTCAGGGCGATGTCTTTGAGGGTCACGTCGATGACGCTAACACTGTCTATCGCCGCAGCCGACGGGCGCAGATCGGATTCGTACAGGCGACCCGATCAGTGGCTGATGTAGACGGCCTTGGTGTTGAAGTAGGCCTCGATGCCCTTGCGACCCCGCTCGCCGCCCCAACCCGACTGTTTGTGGCCGCAGATCGGCATCGAGGGGTCGGCCCCGAGCGCGCAGTTCACCCAGACCTGGCCGGCGCGAAGCTCGTTCGCGACGCGATGGGCGCGGCCGAGGTTTTCGGTCCAGATGGCGCCGGCCAGCCCGTACTCCGTGTCGTTCGCGGCGGCGAGCGCCTCCTCTTCCTCGTCGAACGGGATCACGCAGCCAACCGGCCCGAAGATCTCCTCGCGGATGAGCCGCATGTCGGGCGTGGTGTTGGTGACGATCGTCGCCTCGTAGAAGAAGCCGCGGCGGTCCATCGGCTTGCCGCCGGTCACAACCTGCGCGCCGGCCGCCACGCCCTGGTCCACGATGCCCGCCACGCGCTGCCGCTGCTTCTCGCTGATCAGCGGCCCGAGGACAGAGTCGGGATCGTCGCTGCCGCCCATCGGCAGCATTTTGGCGAATGCGACGAGGCCGTCCACGACCTGGTCGTAGATGCCGCGCTGGACGTAGATGCGCGAGGTGCAGGAGCAGTTCTGCCCCGAGCCCGCGAGCAGGCCCAGACCCGCATTCATGATCGCCTTGTCGAGGTTGGCGTCGTCGAACATGATCAGCGGTGACTTGCCGCCGAGCTCGAGGGTCAGGCGCTTGAGGTTCCCCGCGGCCGCTTTCACGATCAGCCGTCCGACCTCCGTCGACCCAGTGAACGCGATCTTGTCGACGTCCGGATGTGCGGCGAGCGCCGCGCCCGCGGTCTCGCCGTAGCCGGTGATGACGTTGAAGACGCCGTCGGGCAGCCCCGCCTCGCGGAAGATCTCCTCCAGCTTCAGCGCGGTGAGCGGCGTCTCCTCGGCGGGCTTGAGCACGCAGCTGCAGCCCGCCGCGAGGGCTGGCGCGGCCTTGAGCATCGCGACGAAGAACGGCCCATTCCAGGGGATGATCAGGCCGGCGACGCCGACCGGCTCGAGCTGAGTGAAGTTGTGGTAGTTCTCGAAGTGGCCGAGCAGGCCGTCGGACACGACGTTGCTCGACTCGCCATGGATCTTGCCGACCCAGCCTGCGTAGTACAGCAGCATGTCCATCGACACCTTGATGATCTGCTGCGCGGCCACCGGGTTCATGCCGTTGTCCTTGGACTCGAGCCCGGCGAGCTCGTCGATGCGTTCCTTGACGATGGCCGCGGCGCGGAAGAGCACCTCAGCGCGGCGGGCGGCGGGCAGCTTGCGCCACACCCCCGACTCGAATGTCTCGCGGGCCCGGGCCACCGCGGCGTCGACGGCAGCCTGGTCGGCATCGACGACCTCGAAGATCTGCTCCTCGGTGGACGGGTTGAAGACCGGAATGATCCCGCCCGAGCCTTGGCTTTCGACCGCGGGGTCGATGTCGGTGGCGTTACTCGTGGCGTTATTCAAAGTCCTTGATCCTTTCGTCGAGCCGCTCCGACATGGAGAAGCGCGATGCCTTCAATCGTTGGGAAACCTGGGCCCTGCCCAGAACGTCGGTCTGGATCTCGATGTCGTAGGGACCGAGGGAAGTGGATTGTGTCGTGCGGCAATACATCCCGGGTAGTCATTCGCTCAGTGAACACGGTCGCTGCAGGCGTGGTGAGACGCCTAACTTGAGTGAGGTTACGCGCTTAACCTAGGTGCGTCCAGTAGGTCTTCGGCGGCTCAGCGGACATCGCAAAAGCCCATGCCGGTGGACGACACGTCACCTAACGCCATGCTGCCTTTGGCGGCCGCCGCAAACCGGATAAACGATGTACCGAAGCCGCCCGCCCGCCAGAACGTCACATTTATCCCTCTTCCAGCGAAAAGCTGGCGACGCGAGCGCGGTGAATGATTGTCTTGACGGAACCGCAACGGGCAGCGGTAGGCGACGGCCCCTGGGCTTGGTGACATTTCGAAAGGGATGGCAGTGGTTTTCCGGGCAGATCAGGAGATCGGCCGCGATCTCGCCGCCGTCGCCTGGGAATCCACCCCGCTCGGACCCGTGGACGGATGGCCGCAAAGCCTCCGAACGGCCGTGAACATCCTGCTGTCGTCGCGGTTTTCGATGTGGATGGCGTGGGGCCCGGAGTTGACATTTTTCTGCAATGCCTCCTATCGCCGCGACACCCTCGGCCGCAAATACCCCTGGGCGCTGGGTCGTCCCGCCAGCGAGGTGTGGGCAGAGATCTGGGATGACATCGGTCCGCGGATCGAGAGCGTGTTGGCGACCGGGGAGGCGACCTGGGACGAGGCCCTGCTGCTGATCATCGAGCGGTCGGGCTACCCCGAGGAGTCGTATCACACGTTCTCCTACAGCGCGCTGCGTGACGACGACGCGCGCGTCGTCGGGATGCTCTGCGTGGTCAGGGAAGACACCGATCGGGTGATCGCTCAGCGCCGGATGGCGACGCTGCGGGACCTGGGCTCTGATCCGAGCGTCGTGCGCACCGAACGTCAGATGCTGGATTACGCCGCCCACCAACTGGCCAACAACGCCTACGACCTCCCGTTCACGCTGACCTATCTATTTGGAGAGAACGGGGACGCGCAGCTGGCCGGGGCCAGTGGAATCACGCCTGGACATCACGCGGAGTCGGAAATACTCACCGCGAGCGGCCTTTCCGCCTGGCCCACCGAGAAGCTGGCGCACGGCGAAACCGAACTCATCGAGCTCGACGGTGACAGATCGAATCTGCCCACCGGCCCCTGGTCGGAACCGCCCGCTCACACCCTTCTGGTGCCGCTGTTACGCCATGGCACGGCGCCAGTCGGCTTCATGGTGGCCGGGCTGAACCGGCACCGACGGCTCGACGACGGCTACCGCGGTTTCGTGGAGCTCGTGGCCGGGTACATCGCCGCGGGCGTGAGCAGCGCGCGCAGCTATCAAGCACAACAGCAGCGTGCCGAGGAGCTGGCCGAACTCGACCGGGCGAAGACGGCGTTCTTTTCGAACATCAGCCACGAATTCCGCACTCCGCTTACCTTGATCCTTGGACCGGTCGACGAGTTGCGTGGTCGGGCGACTGATGTCGATAAGCAGGCACTCCAAGAGCTGGAGCTTGTTCACCGGAACGGCCTGCGGCTGGCGAAACTGGTCAACACACTGCTGGACTTTTCGCGCATCGAAGCGGGGCGAATGCGGGCCCGATTCGGGCCCGTCGACTTGTCAACCGTTACCGCCGATCTGGCCAGCGTCTTCCGTTCGGCGATTGATCGGGCCGGCTTGGCGTTCAACGTGGACTGCCCGCCGCTGGACGAACCGGTTTATCTGGATCGCGAGATGTGGGAGAAGGTGATCCTCAACCTGCTCTCCAACGCGTTGAAGTTCACCTTCGAAGGTTCGATCACGGTCGGGGTGAGCCGCAACGACACCGAAGCCATTGTCACGGTGACCGACACCGGGATTGGGGTGCCCGCCTCGGAGATGCCCCGGCTCTTCGAGCGTTTCCATCGGATCGAAACTGCACGTGCGCGCTCCACGGAGGGCAGTGGCATCGGGCTCGCGCTGGTCAAAGAGCTCGTCGGGCTCCACGGTGGCACCATCGCTGTCGACAGCCGGGAGGGCGTCGGAACACGCTTCGTCATCCGTTTGGCCTTCGGCGCGGCCCATCTGCCGACCGACGAAGTCTCGGCACCACCGGGGGTGCATCCGATACCCGGCGCGATCGCCGAACCGTATGTGCAGGAAGCCCTCCGTTGGCTGCCCGGCGACACCAGCGTCACACCGTCCGACACGAGTACCACGGCGATGATGACCGCCACCGCACCGGCCGGGAAAAACGGCGAGCGGACACGCGTGTTGATCGCCGACGACAACGCCGACATGCGGGAATACCTGACCAGCCTGCTGCAGACATCCGGCTACCAGGTCAGTGGCGTCACCGACGGGCAGCAGGCGCTGGAGGCCATCCACGCGCAGGCTCCCGACCTCGTCATCAGCGACGTGATGATGCCCGGTCTGGACGGTCTGCAACTGCTCGCGGCGCTGCGCAGTGACCCGCGCACCGCTGCGTTGCCCGTCCTGCTGCTTTCCGCACGCGCGGGACAGGAGGCCTCCATCGAAGCCTTCCTGGCCGGCGCCGACGATTACCTCGTCAAGCCATTCGCCGCCGCCGAGCTCCTTGCCCGGGTGCGCGCCAACGTCGAGCTGTCTCGGTTGCGCAGCCACCACGCCAGGTGGCGCACCGCCCTGGTGGATTCGCTGCAGGAAGGGTTCTTTGTCTGCGACGAGCACGGTGCCGTCATCGAGATCAACGCCGCGTTCACCGAGATCCTCGGCTACGGCTCCGAACAGTTGCCCTATGAGGCTGCCCATCCCTGGTGGCCGGACGCCGACACCGAACCCGACGCTCACCGGCAAGTCGAGTCGGTCTTCGGCCAGCTGCTCAACGAAAACCACGGTGCTTTCACCGCTCCGGTAATCCACCGGGACGGGCACCGGCTGTGGGTCGCGGCGAGCTTCAGCCACGTCGACGACCCGGACACCGGCCGTCGAATCATGGTCGGCACCCTGCGCGACGTCACGACCGAGCACTACGTGGTGCAGAGCCAGGTTGCTCTCGCCGGATTGAATCAGCAACTGGCGCAAGCAGAGTCGCTTGATGGCACCCTGCAGGGCGCGGCCGAAGAATTACGCCAAACGTGGAACGCTCGTCGCGTTCTGGCCGCGACGTTCGCCCGCGACGCTCCTCAAGATGCCGCGCCGGAACTGGTGTGTGCCGGCGAGCCCTGCGACTGGGCCGAACTCCCGCCACGCCACCGGCAGCTGATCGAGTCGCTCCGCGATTCCGATTTGCTCACCACGGTCACCGGAGAGCCTGGTACGGCAGGCATTTCACTGCAGCATCCCCGAGGAGTGCTGGTCGTTTGGGTCGACTTGTCGGAGCAACGTCCATTCACCCCGGAGGATCACAACCTGTTGAAGGTCCTGGCCGGGCGGCTCAGTCAAGGCCTGCACCGCGTCTACCAGTTGGACGAGCAACGCGAAACCGCCTTGGCGCTGCAGCACGCGATGCTCGGCCCGGCGACTCTGCCGGGAGGCTTTGCGGTCCGGTATCACCCCGCCAGCCACCCGCTGCAGGTTGGCGGCGACTGGTACGACGTCGTCGATCTCGACGACGGGCGCGTCGCGCTGATCGTCGGCGACTGTGTCGGCCACGGCTTGGCCGCCGCGACCGTGATGGGTCAGCTCCGAAGTGCGTGCCGTGCACTGCTGCTCGACCAGCCCAGTCCCAGCGCCGTCCTCGCTGGTCTGGACCGCTTCGCCGCGCGTCTGCCCGGCGCCCGCTGCACCACCGCATTCTGCGCGGTGCTCACCCCCGACACGGGCGAATTGGTGTACTCCAGTGCGGGCCACCCACCGCCGATCATGGTGCTTGCCGACGGAACCGCCCTGCAGCTCGATGGGGGACATGGGCTTCCGCTGGCCCTCCGCGTGGAGTGGTCTCGTCCCGAAGCCCACGTGACGATGCCGGCGCGGGCGACGCTGTTGCTCTACACCGATGGTCTGGTCGAACGCCGCGGCCGTTCGATCGACGACGGAATCGCCAGTGCTACCGATCTCATTCAGTACGGCCGTTCGCAGGCGCTCGACGAGGTGGCCGACCATCTCATGTTGCGGCTCGAGCCAGGAGGCGGCTATTCAGATGACGTCGCCTTGCTGCTCTACAGGCAGCCCGCCCCGCTGGCGATGGAATTCACCGCCGACGTCGATCACCTCGCCCCGAGCCGTGCTGCGTTGCGCAGCTGGCTAACTCAGGCGGGGGTCGAGCCCGATCAAATTCAAGACGTACTCACCGCCGCAGGTGAAGCCGTCGCCAACGCGATCGAACACGGGTGCCGCGATCAAGGCGAGGGCACCGTGTCGTTGTGTGCGACAGCCGTCGTCGATTCGCTGCAGGTGACCGTCACCGACAGCGGCACCTGGAAGGCGCCGCGCGTGGTCCCCGGCGTCAATCGGGGCCGCGGCATCACCCTCATGCGGGGCCTGATGGAGGACCTCACGATTCACGCCACTGACGCCGGCACCACCGTTCACTTGTTCGCGAGGATCACCTAATGGCCGCAGAGCTCAGCCTGACCATCGACCGCGGCCCTGACGGGATGGCCCGGGTGACTGCAACGGGGGAGATCGATCTCAGTAACGTCGCCCAGCTCATTCATGCACTCAACGCGGCGAGCGAGGGAAGCCGCAGGCCAATCACCATCGATCTCAGCACGGTCAAGTATTTGGACAGCGCAGGAATCAATGTGCTCTTTAACCACGCCGACAAAGTCGACCGTGTGCACATCATCGTCCACCGCTTGCTGATTCGGGTCCTCACCATCTGCGGTCTCGACAAGGTTGCGACCCTCGAAGCTGCGCCGGAACCTCCACCGCCACCGGTGGGCGGCGGCGGCTAGACGGGCGCAGCTCTCGTATTGCGTTGTCGCAGAAATTTTTCCGGTCTTGTCAGCTGCCCTCTTCGGCGCGCAGCAGTGAGTGCGTGACGTGCGTGCCCTCGAAACGGAATTGGTGCGCGGGACGCCGCAGAGGCTCGATGGTGCGATCGGTGTGCACGATGACCCCGCTTCCGGAGGGGATTCCGAGCCCGGTGGCCGTTCCGGCCAGCGACTGAATCGTGCGCGACAGCCGCGCCCAGTTGGCTCGTTCATCGTGCGTGTCGATGACGACCGCGGGGACGAGATTGAAGACGTCGAACAATTCGGGCGCAGAGGATTCCGGTGTCTCGACGATTCCATAGTGTCCGAGCTGGACTGCGCCGGCTGAAATGCCCACCAGGATCGCCCCACGGGTATACCGGTCCAGGATTGCGTCTTTCATCCCGGTTTGCTCGAACGTCGTCCAGCCGAGCCGTACATCGCCGCCCGCGAGGACGATCAATTGGGCGCCTTCCAAAAAGGTGCGGTCGTCGGGGCCGAACGACGAGTCGATCATGCGGCGGTTGGTGATTCCAATCGCATCCATCGCCGACTCGAAGATCTCGTAGAACTCCGGACGATCCCCGTTGGAGGCACCGACATAGGCCGCGCTGAGTCGCGTGTCCCGAGCCAATCCGTCCAGTGCCGCCTCGAGCAGGGGCCGGTCCCGGTGCTTCCAGAACAGCAGCTGGCTGTCTGCCAGCAAATAGAGCGGTTGCAGCCCCAATTCGCGATCGGCGTCGGACATAAGAGTCACCTTATCGGCGCGGCGACTTGTCGGCGCCTGCCGTCCGGCGGCTGAACCGGCAGACAGCCAGACTCGTTGTCTCACATAATCCTTGGTAACGGGCTTAGGCGCCCGCTTGCTCGACTTCGGGGCTCCTTTTTGGAGTGGGGATCCGTGGTGCGAGCGCTGGGTGTGTGTGTCTTAAACTTTTAATCCATAAGGCAACGCGTTGCCCGCACGTTGGAGAACGCCAGTCAGCTTCCTTAACGCGTACTGGCCGAGCAGAGGGGCTCTCGACCATCGACTCTGTGCTGATTCAGGACCAGGAGCGTGCCGACGGTGGGAAACCGTCCACGTGGGCGCCGTTGCGCAATCGCGTGTACCGGGGTCTGTTTATCGCCCAGTTCGTCTCCAACATGGGGACGTGGATGCAGGCTGTGGCGGCGCAATGGTTCCTGGTGGAAAACCACAGCAGTGACGTCATCGTCGCGCTGGTTCAGACTGCGAGCCTGGGGCCCACGCTGCTTCTGGGATTGTTCGCCGGCGTGCTAGCCGATCTGTTCGACCGGCGCCGGTTGCTGATCGTCCTGCAGTCGTATGCCGTGCTGGTCGCGCTCGCCCTGGCACTGCTGACCAATCTTGGCCGCCTCACCCCGACCGCACTGTTGCTGTTCACCTTGGCTATCGGCTTTGCTGCTGCACTTACCGGACCGGCCTGGCAGGCGATTCAGCCGGAAGTTGTCCCACGCGAGCAAATACCGGCGGTATCGATTTTGGGCAGTGTCTCGGCCAACGCCACCCGTGCGATCGGGCCGGCAATCGGCGGCATCGTGGTGGCATGGCTGGGTCCCTCGGCGGTCTTCGCGATCAACGCAGTGTCGTTCTCGGCAATCATCATTGCGCTGCGCGCGTGGAATCGGCCGAAGCAAATCGTGCCACTCGAGCGGGAACGCATCGGGCCGGCCATCGTCACCGGGCTGCAATACATTGGGAACAGTCCAATTTTTCGCAGGATCCTCTTGCGCACAGCCCTTTTCCTGTTTCCTGCCTCGGCCATCCTCGCCTTGCTGCCGGTGGTGGCCGCGCACAAGTGGCACCTGGGAGCCGGCGGCTACGGTGTGGCGCTGGGGGCCATCGGTTTTGGCGCCATTCTCGGCGTCGTAGCCGCGGGACCGTTGCATGACAGAATGTCGGACAACCTGCTGCTCGCGGTGTCGGCCGCCGCGTACGGTCTTGCGCCGTTGGCCGTGGTCTGGTTGCCGTTCACCGCGGCGATCCCATTGTTGATGTTGTCGGGCATGGCGTGGTTGCTCACCTTGACGACGTTGAATGCAGCAGCGCAACTGTCTTTGCCGCGATGGGTTCGAGCTCGCGGATTGTCGGTGTATCTCTTGGTCTCCACCGGATCTCAGGCAGTTGGCGCCTATCTCTGGGGTGCCCTTGCCACGCGGTGGGGCCTTGACGACGCGATGCTGTGGTCGGCGGGGGTGCTGGGCGTGGTTGCCCTCAGCGTCACCGCGCTGGGGCTGCGACCATGCACCGGGACGGAGAGCGTCGAGGTTTCCAGCGCCTGGCCGACACCGACGCTGGTGTTTGAACCGTGCCCTCAAGACGGACCGGTGCTGGTAGCCGTCCGCTACCAAGTGCCGCCCGAGAACCTCGATGAATTCGTCGAGGCGATGAGGGAGGTCCGGCAGTCACGGCTGCGAACGGGCGGTCACAGCTGGCGGCTCTATCACAGCGTCGAAGAACCCAACTCGTTCCTCGAGAGGTTCACCGTGACGTCCTGGAGCGAATTTGAGCGTCAGCGCACCGAGCGCTGGGTGGATGTCGATCATGACGGGGTCACCAAGGCGATCAGCTATACCGTCGACCAAACTCGACGGCACGAGTACTACGTTGCGTTGCGTACGCGCCGATAAGAACCGCACTATGCGGCTGTGGCGCAACGTGATCCGCTATCGAAGAGTTGGACGCGGCGGTGCCTGTTGCTCGCCAGGGCCGAGATCGAGTTGCATCCACCCGACGTCGTGCCAGCGGTCGTTCTTGAAATAAACCCGCGGCCAGGCGCCGACATCCTCGAACCCGAAGGATCGGTGAAATGCGTTGCTGGCCTCGTTCGGTTGGGTGATGCCGGCGAAGGCGCGCCGGTAGCCACGCTCGGCGAGTCGGTGCAGCACTTCTGTGTAGAGCCTGCGGCCCCAGCCTGAGCGGTGGTGGTCGCTGCTGATGTATATGCCCGTCTCAACCGACCACGTGAAGGAAGGCAGGCTGATCAATGCGTGGCCGTAGCCGAAGCCGATGACCTGATCGTCATGTTCGAGGACGAGCCATTCGTGGGCCTTTTGCGCCGAGGCGATCCGCGAAGCCATCTCGTCAGGGCTCGGGGCTTCCAGTTCCCAACTGATCACCGTGTTCTCGACATAGGGGCGGTAAATCGCAACGCACGCGGCCGCGTCCTGTGGGGACGCCGAACGCACGGTGCAGCTGATCGCTTGCATGCCAGCAGTCTTCCAGCCGCTCGGTTCACGAGCGAATCGCGGGTTCAGTTATCGCGGCACCAACAGATTTGCAATCACGCAAATCCGATCCAGGCACATTTCGCCAAAAAACAGACCAGATGGGAACGAGCGCCCGAGTGCTGGGGCGCACGGCTGCCCCAAAGCACTAATCATCCAACGGGCCGGCCGAGGTCTATCGGGACGTCCGCATACGCCGGCGAAGCCCGCTAAGACTCGAATGCCTCAACGGGACAAACGCCGCGCACCTCCCGGCGCCCCATGGTCACGCGATGAAAGTCCAAGGGGCGCAGAAGAAAAGAGTTGTTTGGCTTTACCGGCCGCCGCCGGCGCCGCCACCACGGCCACCACCTGCGCCACCGCCACGACCGCCGCCGGCGCCGCCACCACGGCCACCACCTGCGCCGCCACCACGACCGCCGCCGGCGCCGCCGCCGCGGATGGACATTGTCCCGATGCTGTTCTTGATCATGACCCCCACCCTATCGCCGAATCCGATGCGGCCGCAATATGATTCACGGCGCACGCCCGCCCAGATCAGTAGGTGAACGTTGGCGGTAATTCCGTTTAACAAACGGGGTGAGCACCGTGCCCGATGAGCATCCTCGCCAACGAGTGAGTCAGCGTGCATGGTCGTTGCCGCTGCCGCTGATCCCCTTTGCTCAGGTCTCTTCGGACCAGTGCTCGCCGCCCGACGCTTCGGACCGCTGCTCGCCGCCCGACGGTTCACGAGGCCGCGAGCCCGATAAGGCGAACGCAGGCCGATTAACAGGCGGTTTGCGTGGATTGCTGTCATGCTCATGGGCATGGCGGTCATCCCCCAAACCGTCTACGCACGGGACGGTGACGTCAACCTCGCGTACCAGGTCGCCGGTAGCTCAGGACCCGATCTGCTGTTCGTGCCCACGCCCCGGTTTCCCATCGACCTGATTTGGGACGACCACACGGTCGCCGACCACCTTCGCCGACTCGGCTCGTTCGGCCGATTGATCCTGACCGACCTGCTGGGGGTGGGTAGCTCCGATGCGGTGGCGATCCACGAGCGGCCCGCGATGCAGGCATGGACGGACGGGCTGATCGCGGTGCTCGACGCGGCCGGCAGCGAGCGCGCATCCGTGTTCGGGATGGCGGGATCGGCGCTTCCGGCCATGCTGTTGGCGGCAAGCCATCCCGAGCGGGTGCGATCACTTGTTTTGTGGAGCCCGTACGCGTACTTCCTGCGCACGCCCGATCAGCCATTCGCCATTCCGGAGCGGGCCTTAAACAACCTGTCCGACGTTGTCGGCCAGACCGCGGGGACCGGTGCAGCGCTTGAGCTGCTGGCGCCGAGCTGGAGCCGGGACGTGGCAAAGCGGCGCTGGTATGGCCGCGGTGAGCGACTCGCTGGGGGCCGGGGATATTTCAAGGCCGTCAGCGATCTGTTTCAGCACACCGATATGCGGCCGGTGTTGGAGAGCATTCAGGCACCGACATTGGTAGTGCACCGGCGAGGCGACCGTTTTGTCGTCCCGGGCCACGCCAAGTACGTGGCAGAACGGATTCCCCATACGCGACGGGTCGAGTTCGACGGCGATGACCATGAGTGGTTCGCGGGGGACTCCGACCTGGTACTCGACGAGATAGGTTCCTTCCTGACCGGCGCCCGACGGTCCAGGCCGAGCAATCGTGTGCTATCCACGGTGCTGTTCACCGATATCGTCGGATCGACCGAGCGCGCAACGGCTTTGGGCGACCACGCCTGGAACTCGATCCTTAACGCGCATAACCAAGCCGTCGCGCGAGAGGCGAACGATGCGCGCGGCAAGGTCGTCAAGTTCACCGGTGACGGTGCACTCGCGACATTCGATGGGCCGGCTCGGGCAATCAACTGCGCGTGCGCAATTCGAGACGCTGTCGGGGATCTGGGCCTGCATATCCGCGCCGGATTGCACACCGGTGAGGTGGAGGTCGAGGATGGCGATGTGCATGGCATCGCGGTCCACATCGCGGCACGGATCATGGGGATCGCGCAACCCGACGAGGTTTTGGTATCCGGCGCCGTCCCGCCGCTGGTGCTGGGATCCGGGCTCGCGTTCGACGACCGCGGCAGTCACCTATTGAAAGGCGTGCCCGACCGGTGGCCTGTCCTGGCCGTGCACGGCAGCCCGATCTGACTTACCCACGCAGTGCGGAGGCCAGGATGCCGGGCAGAGCAATGGGGTTGTGGTGTACGGCGAAGTTGACCAGTCGCCGCACTGTGGTCTCGGCCGTTTTGTTGGTGATGAAATACACCGGCTTGGGTGAGAGTGTCAGCTCGCCGCCGAAGAAAGAGCGTGGCGCCGGCCGGAACGGGACCTCGAGCACGGCCTTCTGCGGCCTCGTCAGCATGAAGGCGTTGTGGACCATGCCGACACCACTGCCGATGTTCTGCGGGGTATTGCCGGGATATGCGCCCCAGGTTGCCAGTGCGAAAACCATTCCGGTCCATACATTGATGCCGACAGCGCCGTAGTGCAGGCGTGAGATTGCGTCATCAAAAGCTTCAGCGTTGTCCTTGCGGGTTTTGGGATCGATGACGACGATCGCGCCGAGGGACCCGGGGAGTACGTCGTTGGCGAATTCAACGGCGTTGTGCAGGAATTGCTGTGGTGTCTGGCCGGGAATGCGCACGATGCCAAGGACACTCGCAAAAACCTCATCTGTCAGGATGCTGGCGGCGCTGGCGGGGTCCACGTCGGGGATCAGGGCGCGGCTCTTGTCGCCGCAAAGAAACTCGGCGCCGGTCATTCCGTCACACGCTTTGGCGGTCTTTTCCTGCGCGCCTGGGTAATACGGTGGACGCGGTTCGGCATTGCGCATGACCGCTCGGACTTCGGCAACAAGCTTGTCGGCCAGTGGCCAGTCCTGCGGTAGGACAAGGACTTGGGCGGCGTTGCAGTTGTGGCCGCCGTTAATGAGTTTGGCCGACGCGATGTGCTCGGCCTGGAACTTCAGGTCGGCATCGGTCCAGTCCCCGGGGACGACGATCAATGGGCTGATGCCGCCAAGTTCGGCGGTTATCGGCTTATCGAGGAGTGGTGTGTTGTCGGCTTTTCGCGTCGCGGCGCGGTCATCGGTGCCCCAAGCAATGGCGTCGTAGGTGGTCGCTGAACCGGTCATGTGGATCGCGTCGATCTTCGGGTGCTGGGCTAGGTGGCCACCAACGTCGGCGCCGCCGTACAGGATGCGAAGCCAGCCCCGCGAGATGAAGTCACTGAAGATCTGTTCGTAGAACGGCCCGAGATAGTCGTTCACCGGATTCAACTTCACGGCGCAGACGCTGCCCCGCACGTACAACTGGTCGATCACGTCGAGCGTCGTGATGGAACCCAGATTGCCTGCACCCAGCGCCAGGCAGACTTCGGCCCGGTTCGGGGTGTGCCCGCGGTACATCTTGGCGGCATCCTCGCGCGTCTGCTCGGCGCTCCTGCCCGGTTCGATCCACACGGTGGCGTGGTAGCCGTGGAAGAAGAGGCGGTCGTAGGGCGTGAGGGGGAAGACGTCGACGACGACTTGGCCATCGGGCCGGGTGTGCAGGGCGTCGGCGCCGATCGGGTCCTTACCGGCAAGAATCCGCTTGAGGACGAGCAGTTGCGTGTTGATGCCTTGGATGGGCAGCCAAATGCCGGTTGCCCATTCCTCCGCGGCCCAGGTCGAGGTCGGCGAAACACCTTTGGCGTCGAGCGCGGCGGCCACCATCTGCGGTGCAACGTCAAGAATTTTGCGGGGCAACGCTTCCAGCAGCGCAACCTTTTTGGTCAACGACAAAGCCGCCCAGCGGGGAGCGCCAGAACATAGGTCGTCGAGCGCTTTTTCCAGTGCAGGCGTGTCCGTCGTCGTCCCTGTGGTCATTGACGCCCCTCGTGAGACATGGACCAGATCCGGCCCCCTGGGGCAGAATAGGCCTGGATCTAGACCGAATCCACGGTCGCGGGTGATCGGCAACGGCGATTGTCACCGGGAGTGATGATGTGCGGCGTTCCTGCGATGACTGACCACGCGCCCGAGTGGCTTTTCCGGCGAGGTAGCGGGCATCGAGTGCGCAGCTGCGGTCCTGACATCTCCTTTTCTTCCTGCCGCAGGTAGGGTCGAAACGGTGTGCGGAGCCACCGGTGAGGTGCGACTCGACGGTCGGGTGCCCGATGTAGCTGCGGTATCGGCGATGGCTGCTGTGATGGCACCACGGGGGCCGGACGGTGCGGGCGTCTGGTCACAGGGACGCGTTGCCCTGGGGCATCGTCGCCTGAAGATCATCGACCTGACCGAGGCGGGTGCCCAACCCATGGTCGACGCCGACCTGGGCCTGACGATCGCCTGGAACGGCTGCATCTACAACTACAAGCAACTGCGCCGCGAGCTCCAGGGCCACGGTTACCGGTTCTTCTCGACCAGCGACAGCGAGGTCCTGCTCAAGGCCTACCACCGCTGGGGCGACGACTTCGTCGGCCACCTCAAGGGCATGTTCGCGTTCGCCATCGTTGAACGTGACAGCGGCCGGGTGTTGCTCGGTCGGGACCGGCTCGGCATCAAACCCCTCTACCTGTCCGAGGACAGCAAACGCATCCGGTTCGCGTCAACGCTGCCGGCGTTGCTGGCCGGCGGCGGCGTGGACACCCGGATCGACCCCGTCGCACTGCACCACTACATGACGTTCCATTCCGTGGTGCCCGCGCCGCTGACCATCCTGCGCGGAGTGCGCAAGGTCCCGCCCGCCTCGCTCGTCGCCATCGAGCCCGACGGCCGGCGTACCACGACGACGTACTGGACGCCCGACTTCACCAGGCACGATGACCGATCCGACTGGTCGGAGCGGGACTGGGAAGACGCCGTGCTGGCCTCGCTGCGCCTGGCGGTCGAGCGCCGACTGGTCGCCGACGTGCCGGTCGGCTGCTTGCTGTCCGGCGGCGTCGACTCCAGCCTGATCGTCGGGCTGCTCGCCGAGGCCGGACAGCACGGGCTGTCGACCTTTTCCATCGGCTTCGAGTCGGTCGGCGGCGTCGAGGGCGACGAATTCCGCTGGTCGGACATCATCGCCGAACGCTTCGGCACCGATCATCACCAGATCCGCATCGGAACCGACCGCATGCTGCCCGCGCTCGACGGGGCGATCGGCGCGATGAGCGAACCGATGGTCAGCCACGACTGCGTCGCCTTCTACCTGCTCAGCCAGGAAGTGGCCCGCCACGTGAAGGTCGTGCAGTCGGGTCAGGGCGCCGACGAGGTGTTCGCCGGCTACCACTGGTACCCGCCGATGGGTTTACCGGCCGCTGCGACCCTGGAGGGTTCGGTCGCCCAATACCGTGGCGCCTTCTTCGATCGCGACGCGGCGGGCGTTGCGGCCATGCTGGGGCCGGGGAGCGTAGCGCCGGGCGATCCCAGTGAGCGCTTCGTCAGTGAGCACTTCGCGCGCGCCGGCGCTGAAACCGGTATCGACCGTGCCCTGCGGCTGGATACGACGGTGATGTTGGTGGACGACCCGGTGAAACGGGTAGACAACATGACCATGGCCTGGGGATTGGAGGGTCGGGTTCCTTTCCTCGACCACGAGTTGGTCGAGCTGGCTGCCACCTGCCCACCGGAGCTGAAGACCGCGCACGATGGCAAGGGCGTCCTCAAAGAGGCCGCGCGGCGGGTGATCCCGTCGGAGGTCATCGATCGGCCCAAGGGATACTTCCCGGTTCCCGCGCTGACCCACCTCGAAGGGCCCTATCTCGATCTGGTCCGTGACGCGCTCTATGCGCCAGTTGCCAAGGAGCGCGGGCTGTTTGACGCCGAGGCGGTCGACGCGCTGCTGGCCGACCCGAACGGCAAGCTGACCCCGTTGCGCGGCAACGAACTCTGGCAGATCGGCCTGCTCGAGCTGTGGCTGCAGCGCCACGGTGTGACAGGACCCGCGGCATGACGGTCATCGATCCTGCGGACGACCATCCCGAGGCGATCACGCTCGGCCTGCACGACGCGTCGCCGCCGCACATGGTGGACGCGATGGCCAAGGACGTCGAGCTCGAATTAGGTTGGGGCAGGCTAATTTTCGGGCAGACCTTCGCCGACCCCGACACGCTGTCCGAGGCATTGCGACGAGAAGCACCCGGTCGCCGCGACATTTGCATCTACGCGCGCGAGTCTCACGTGGTGATCGCCAGGGCACCGACCGAGCTCTTCATCGATCCCAGTCACACCTATCGACTGCGTTTCACTTCCGAGCACGACGAAGACTTGGCGCCGTCACCGCTCGGCGTGACGGTGCGCACGCTGAACGACCCGGCCGATGCCGAGGCGATGAACCGCGTCTTTGTGCGCTGCGGAATGGTTCCGGCGCCGGTGGAGACGATTTGGGACAACCATCTGCACGCGGAGGCGGTGACCTACCTGGTAGCCGCGCGTGACGAGGACGGTGCGGTGGTGGGCACCGTGACCGGCGTCGACCATGAGGTGTTGTTCTCCGACCCGGAGCACGGGTCGAGCCTGTGGACCCTTGCGGTCGACCCGGCTGCCGCGCTCCCGGGGGTTGGTGATGCCCTGACCCGGGCGATGGCTGAGCACTTCCGTAGTGCGGGCCGCGCCTACATGGACCTGTCGGTCGGGCACGACAACGCGGCCGCCATCGCTCTTTACGAAAAGCTGGGTTTCCGCCGCGTTCCGGTACTGGCGATCAAGCGGAAGAACGCGGTCAACGAGCCACTGTTCACCCAGCCGCCGGAGACGGTCGAAGACCTCAACCCCTACGCGCGCATCATCGCCGACGAGGCGCTGCGCCGCGGAATCTGGGTCGAGGTCCTTGATGCCGAGACCGGTGAGATGCGACTCAGTCACGGTGGCCGTAGCTTGATCACCCGCGAGTCGCTGTCCGAGTTCACCTCGGCGATCGCCATGTGCCGGTGCGACGACAAGCGCCTGACCCGGCGCCTGGTCTCCGAGGCGGGCATCACCGTGCCGCCTGCCCGCCTGGCCACTTTCGACGATGACGACTACGCCTTCCTACAAGAGGTTGGCGAGGTCGTCGTCAAACCGACTCGCGGAGAACAGGGCAAGGGCATCACCGTGGGCGTCACCGCCGATAACGGTCCCGACGAGCTTGCTGTCGCCCTGGCACGGGCGCGCCAGCAATATCCGGAGGTGCTCATTGAGCAGCGGGTGCAGGGCGATGACCTTCGGCTAGTGGTGATCGACGGCCGAGTCGTTGCCGCCGCACTGCGGGTGCCTCCCGAGGTCATCGGCACCGGCGAGCACAGCGTGCGGGATTTGATTGCGGCCGAGAGCCGTCGGCGCTCTGCCGCCACCGGCGGCGAGTCTCGCATCCCGCAAGACGACCTCACCGAGTCGACGGTCCGCGATGCCGGTTGGACGCTGGACGACATGCTGCCCAAAGGAACCCGGCTGCGCGTTCGCCGTACTGCCAACCTCCACCAGGGCGCCACGATCCACGATGTCACCGCCCAAGTGAATCAGGAACTGTGTCGGGTGGGGGTGGCGGCGGCTGCGGCGATCGGTATCCCGGTGACGGGGATCGACCTGCTTGTCCCCGACGTCACCGGCGATGACTATGCATTCATCGAAGCCAACGAACGACCAGGGCTGGCCAACCACGAACCGCAACCCACGGCTGCTGCCTTTCTCGACTACCTCTTTCCCGGTCAGCCCGGTCAGCCGCTGGTCTGGACTCCTGAGGAGCCACCACCTCACCGCGATTGATCGTGCGGTGAACTAACTTTCGAGCTCGTCGAACCTGGCAAGCGCGGTGTCGAGGTCTGCCTCGTCGAACAGCTCGGAGCGGTTGACCCGATCGCCTTCGACCGTGGTCAAGATGAGCATTCGCCACTCGGCGTCGAAGCCCTGTTGTGACGTCCCCTTCGCCACGTGGGTGACGACCGTGCCGAAGCCGGTCAGCCGATGGACAGCCTCAGCGTAAAGGATGTCGAAGCGGATGTTGTCCGTTGAGTCGCCGAACGTGGAGCCGAGGTACTTAACCAGGTCACCGGGCGCCAGCTTTGCCCCAAGTCGATTGTCGATGTCGACCGAATCGGGTGTCAGCGCCGGTATTTCAGCTCGATTCAGAGCGCCATAACCCCGCGCGATAACCGACCACGTATGCGCGTGGACGGCCGCTTCGCCGGCGAGATACCGGGCCTCGAGTTCCTCGAAGGCGGCAACCATATCGTCGGGATCGAAGTTCACGGTGGCGTGCATCAGGCCGTCGTCGCCGAGTTCCGTAACGTGCAACAGCTCGACGGCGATCGGTCGATCGGCAGCATCGCTGTCGCGATAGCGCCCCCGGGTCAGCGAAAGGCGGGAGCCCCTAATCGCGATGGGCTCGACCTCGAGGCGCCAGCCGCTCGGTACGGTCTCGAACATGGTGTGGACGGCCTTCTTCCGTCCTGCACCATCGAATTCATCTTGTAGGCCTTTGCGCCGGTCCTCGAATCGACCATCCTCACTGCCGACGGCGAGGAGA
The DNA here is from genome assembly GCF_052566995.1 of Mycobacterium sp. Dal123C01. Lineage (NCBI taxonomy): Bacteria > Bacillati > Actinomycetota > Actinomycetes > Mycobacteriales > Mycobacteriaceae > Mycobacterium > Mycobacterium sp. Dal123C01. Next base: position 3,343,501 of record NZ_CP199580.1, read on the forward strand.
CCATTTTCGTCGCGGCGGTTGAAGGAGTCGACGACCGTCGCCCAGACTCGGATCGCGTCGTTCTCCAGTAGTGGTCGTGGCCGATCGAGGTCTTCGAATCTCGCGAGCGCGGCGTCGAGGTCCGTCTCGTCGAAAATCTCGCAGCGGCTGATCAGATCTCCTTCGACGATATAGACGCTAGTCATGCGCCACTCGGCCTCGAAGCCCTCCTGTGTCGTCCCATGCGTCACGTTGGTGACGACCGCGCCGCGGTCGGTCAGCCGCGGAACGGCCAAAATGCGGAGGCTGTTGCGCACCGAATCGCTCAACGCGGTGCGGAGGTATGCCATCAGATCACCGGGTTCCATCGTTGCCCCACTGCGGCGGTCGGCGTCTTCGAAGTCCGTTGTCGTCGTCGGCAATTCGCCTCGATTCAGCGCGTCGTACGCTTCCGTGACGATCGACCAAGTGTGCGCGTGGGCTGCGGCTTCGCCGGCGAGGTAGCGGGCGTTGAGTTCCTTGAAGGCGGTGTCCATGTCATCGGGATCGAAGGCTACGACGTCGTGCATGAACCCGTCCCCGATGATTTCCATGATGCGTAGTAACTCGATGGCGACCGGTCGATTGGCGTCATCGATGTCGCGGTAGCGTTCGCGGCTCAACGTGAGGCGAGATCCCCTGATGGCGATGGTTTCATGCTCCATCCGCCAACTGCTGGGTGCGGTGTCGAACATTACCTGGAGGGCCTTCAGCCGTGTCGGACCCGCGTGTACAACACGAAGGCCTCTTCGCCGGTCCTCAATTCGACCGTCCACGCTGGTGAGGGCGAGCAGACCGGCGATATCGCGGCGGTTGAACGTAGCGGCTATCCGCGCCAAGGCCCGGGTCGCGTCGTTCTCCAGCAGTGGCCGTGGCCGATCGAGCTCGTCGAATTTCGCGAGTGCCGCATCGAGGTCTGCCTCGTCGAACATCTCGCAGCGGCTGATCAGGTCACCGTCGACCGTAAAAACATTGATTATGCGCCACTCGGCGTCGAACCCCTCCCGTGAAGTTCCCGTAGCGACGTGGGTGACGAGCGCGCCGAGGTCGGTCAGCCGATGAACGGCCAGAACACGGAGGCGGCTGCGCGCCATGTCGTCTAACGCGGCACGGAGGTATTCCATTAGGTCACCGGGCGCCAGCGTTCCACGGCGATGGTCGACGTCCTCGAAGTCCGGTGTCGTCACTGGCATTTCGCCTCGATTGAGCACGGTGTACGCCTGCGCGATGACCGACCAGGTGTGCGCGTGCGCAGCTGCCTCGCCGGCGAGGTAGCGGGCGTCGAGTTCCTCGAAAGCGGCGTCGATGTCGTCGTTGTCGAACATCGCGACAGCGGTGGTCTGACCGCCGGCGTTGATCTCGACGATTTGAAGAACATCGAGCTGGAAGGCGTCGGGCTGCTCAGCGTGTCCCGACGCGTGGACAAGCATGAGTGCGAGGCGTTCGCCGCGGGTCGCTATGAGCGTCGAGGTCGTGTGCGTGAACCCGACGTCCACGGCCGCCCGCATGTCGTCGATCGCGACCTGCAGACCGTGCCGGATTCCGGCGTTGGCACCGCGCCGGCGATCGTCGACGAGAACGTCGGCTGCCAGTAGCTCTGCTATGGCGTCCCATTCGCGCGCCGTCATGTGAGCCGGAAAACGCTCGGCGACTTGGCTTGCCGCGTTTTTCAGCCGCGGCGCCTGTGGCCGCAACTCCTCGAAACGGGCGAGCGCGGCGTCGAGATCTGCCTCGTCGAATATCTCGCAGCGTTTGACCAAGTCGCCCTCGACGGTCACGAGGTCGACCTCCCGCCATTCTGCGTCGAAGCCCTCGCTCGATCTGCCGCGTACCACGCGGGTCGTGATCGCTCCGAGGTTGCTCAGCCGATGGACGGCTTCGATGTAGAAGTTGAAGCCTCGGATAAGTTCCCACGTGACACGGATATTGGTGGTCAGATCGCTCGCGTTAATTCGTTGGAGCGGCCGATGGTCGACCCAATCCGGCATCGTCGGGGGGAGTTCACCCCGGTTGAGCGCTGCGTACTCCCGCGTGATTACCGACCATGCGCGCGGGTAGGCCGCCGCTTCGCCGGCGAGGTAACGGGCGTCGAGTTCCTCGAAGGCAGCGACAATGTCCTCGGGGTCGAACGCGACGGCCGCTATGGACCGATGTTCTGCATTGATTTCGATGACGAGCAGGATTTCTACAACGAACGCTTCTAGCTCTTGATCCCGAGCTGAGTAGCGGGCACGGCTGAGGACGAGGCGCTCGCCGCGGACGGCAATGACGGTCGGCATTGCGTGCGTGACTCCGAGGTTCACTTGCATTTGCACGCTGGCGATCTCGGCATCTCGACCGTAAACCCCGCCGCCTACCAAGTGACGACGATCGTCCGTGTGGTAATCGTCGGCCAGCACCTCCGCCATCGCGTCCCAGTCGTGGGCGATGGCTCGTTCTAGATACCGTTCGAATGCTCGACTCGCCCCGTTCTCCAGCCGCGGCGCCTGTGGATGCAGCTCCTCGAAGCGGGCGAGTGCGGTATCGAGGTCTGTCTCGTCGTACATCTCGCCGTGGTTGATCAGGCCGCCGTCGGCTGTCATAAGGCAGATCATCCGCCACTCGGCGTAAAAGCCCGCTCGTGACGTCCCTTTGGCCACGTTGGTGACGACCGCACCGAGGTTTGTGAGCCGATGAACGGTCTCGATGTAGATGCGGTTTTCCGCCGAGTCTTCGAACGTGGCACGGAGGTACGCCTTCAGGTCACCAGACCCGATCGCTGCAAGCGACCGATGGTCGATGTCTGTCATATCGGTTGTCGTGGTAGGGATTTCACCTCGATTAAGCACGACATAGCTCCGCGTGATGGCCGACCAAGCCTGCGCGTGGGCGCCCGCTTCGCCGGCGAGGTACCGGGCTTCGAGTTCGGCGATGGCCGCATCGAAGTCGTCGGGCTCGAACAGGATGTGCGCCGCGATCCGGTCGTCGGTGTCGATCTCGACGATGCCGAGCATCTCGCTCCCGAACTCCCCGTGCCGCAGATCGCGATTCGGGGAGTAGAAACGAGTGAGGGCGAGGCCCTCCCCGCGAGATGCGATGACGGTCAACGTCATGTTCGCGCCAACCTCAGCCAGTGCTCGCATATTTGCGATCACGACATCACGGCCGTCCCAAAATCCGGCATTCACGGTGCGTCGGCGATCGTCGACGAAACTGCCGTCCGCCAGGGTCTCGGCCACGGCCGCCCAGTCGCGGGCCCGCCAAAGAGCGAAGAATCGATCATTTACTCGGCTTGCCGCATTCTGTAGCCGTCGGTCGTGCGGGTGCAATTCCTCGAAGCGGGCGAGCGCGGCGTCGAGGTCTGCCTCCTCGAAGATTTCGCAGCGGTTGACCGTGTCACCATCAGCCGTCACGAGGCAGACCTCTCTCCACTCGGCGTCGAAGCCCTCGCGCGAGGTTCCATGCGACGTGTGGGTAACGACCACCCCGAGATCAGTCAGCCGGTGCACCGCCTCGATGTAGCTCCTTGTTTGCGGTGCGAGGTTCCACGTGGCACGCATGTACGGGATGAAGTCGCCGGGCGCGAAAGCTATCCCGCGCCGGTGGTCGACGGTCGCTGAGTCCGGCGTCGTCGGGGGGATTTCGTGCCGGTTGAATGTGGCGTGAGCTCCCGCGATCACTGACCAGGTGTGCGCGTGGTCGGCTGCTTCGCCCGCGAGGTACCGGGCATCGAGCTCCTCGAAGGCGGCCTCGATGTCCTGTGCTTCGAACCCGATGCGTGCGACGATCCGGTCGTCGGTGTCGATCTCGACGACGCCGAGCATCTCGCTCCCGAACTGCCCCTGCTGCAGGTCGCGATTCGCGGAGCAGATACGAGTGAGGGCGAGGCGCGCGCCGCGGGTTGCGATGACGGCCGACGTTATGTTCGCGCCAACCTCGACCAGGGCTCGCATATTTGCGATCACGACATCGCGGCCGTCCCACAATCCGGCGTTCACGGTGCGACGGCGATCGTCGACCAAACTACCGTCTGCCAGGGTCTCGGCCACGCCTGCCCAGTCGCGGGACCGCCAACGAGCGAAGAAGCGGTTATCTACTCGGCGCGCGGCGTTTTCCAGCCGCGGCGCCGGCACGGTGAGCTGTTCGAACTTCGCGAGCGCGGCGTCGACATCGCCTTCTTCGTACACCTCCATCCTCGGCTCGTCGGAAACGAGCAAAATCGTACGGGCCCACTGTAATTCGTTCCCGTGTTCGTCGGCACCTTCGATGATGAGGCTGGCGACTACGCCATGGGCATCGAGCGCATGCACTTTTGTCACCCGGTAGCGCGCATCGGGTACGAGAGACCACAGATCCTCGACCGCCCGACCGAAATCCCCTGGCGCGAACGGAACTCGTCGATGATCGGTATACGCAAGTCCCGTCATCATCGGCCCCGGCTCGTGACGGTTGGCCTCGCCCAGCGTGTCGATCGCGCGTTGCCACACGGGCGCGTGGGCGGCCGCTTCACCGGCGAGGTATCGGGCATCGAGTTCCTCGAAGGCAGCGTCGACGTCGTCGAGGTCGAATACGACCACCGCCGCAATGCGGTTACTTGCGGTGATCTCGATGACGACGAGCAGCTCCATGCGGAACGGCTCGGACTCCTTGTCGCGACTCGACAAATGCATACGACCGAGGACGACGCGCTCTCCACGGGTCGCGATGACGGTCGACGACATGCTCGTGAATCCGACGTCGGCGATCGCCCGATAATTATCGATCGCGGCACCCTGACCGTGTCGGACACCCGCGCCCACCACGCAACGCCGGTCGTCGCTGTAATAGCTGTCGGCCATGGTCTGGACCATTGCGTCCCAGTCGCGGGCCGCAAAGTGCGCCCGGAAGCGATCGACCACTTGGCTTGCCGCGTTTTCCAGCCGGGCTGCCTGCGGATGCAATTCCTCGAAGCGGGCGAGGGCGGTATCGAGGTCTGCGACGTCGAATAGCTCGATGTGGTTGATCAGGTCTCCGTCGACCATCGCCACAACGGTCTCCCGCCACTCGGCGGCGAAGCCCTCTCGCGAGGTTCCTTTCACCAAGTGGATGAAGACCGCTCCGAGGTCACTCAGCCCGGGCACAGTCTCGACGTGGCTACTTGCTTGCGGCGCGAGGTTCAATGTGGCGCGGATGTACGGGATGAGATCGCCGGGCGCGAAAGCTATCCCGTGCCGGTGGTCGATGTTCACCAAGTCCGACGCCGTCGGGGGGACCTCGTGTCGGTTGAACACGGCGTGGGCTCCCGCGATCACCGACCACGTGTGCGCATGGGCAACCGCTTCGCCGGCGAGGTAGCGAGTTTCGAGTTCCGCAAAGGCGGCGTCCAGGTCGTCTATGTCGAACACATCGCCCGCTGCGATCCGATTGTCGTCGTCGAGTCCGATGATGCTGAGCAGCTCGGCACCAAACTCCCCGTGCCGCAGGTCACTGTTCGAGGAACAAACACGAGCTAGCGCGAGGCGCTGCCCGCGGGTCGCAATCACAGTCGACGTTATGTTCGCCCCGATCTCGGCGATGGCTTTCATGTTCCTAATTTGGACGTCTCGACCGTGCAGCACTCCGGCGTTCAGTATCCGACGGTGATCGGCGATGCAAAACTCTTCGGCCAGAATCTCGGCGATGGTGTTCCAGTCGCGAGCCGCGAAACAGTTCCAATAGCGCGCGTCCACTTGGCTTGCCACGTTTTCCAGTTGCCGCGCCGGAGCAGTGAGCTCCTCGAACCTCGTGAGGGCGGCGTCGAGGTCCGTCTCGTCGAATAACTCACAGCGGTTGATCAGGTCGCCATCGAGAGTCGAAAGGGTGACCTCGTGCCACTCGGCGTCGAAGCCTTCGTGCGAGGTTGCATACGCCGCGTAGGCGACGACCGCTCCCAGGTCACTCAACTGGTGTACAGCCTCGATGTAGGGTCCGGTCTGTTTTTCGAGATCCCGCCCGGCACGGATGTATGCGGTCAGCTCTCCCGGCGAGAACGCTGCCGCCCGGCGATGGTCAATAGTCACGCAGTTGGGCGTCATCGCGGGTAACTTCCGCCGGCTCGTAGCGGCATATCCACCCGCGACGACCGACCACGTGTGCGCGTGGTCGGCCGCTTCGCCTGTGAGGTAACGGGAATCGAGCTCGGCGATGGCGGCGTCGAAGTCGTCGAGGTCGAACGTGATCACTCCCGCGATCCGCTCGTCGGCATCGATTTCGACGACTTGCAGGACATCGTTTTGGATCGCACCGGGATCGCGCCCCGAGGCGCGAATACGCGTCAAAGCTAGACTGTTGCCACGGGTCGCCGTGACGCCCATCATCTTTATCGCGAAGCCGATGTCGGCCGCCGCCTGCAACTCTTGGATTCCGGCATTGCGGCCGTGCCGCACACCGCCATTCACCACTCGCCGGCGATCGTCGATCAACTCGTCGTCGGCCACCAGGTTGGTTAGCGCTATCCAATCCTGGGCTCTGAAGTACTCCCACATGCGCTCGTACACTTGGCTGGCTGCGTTTTGCAGCCGCGGTGCCGACCGGCTGAGCTGATCGAATCGCACAAGCGCGGCGTCGAGGTCTGCCTCGTCGAAAAGTTCGCAGCGACTGAACATATCGTCTTCCACCGTCAGCAGGTGGATATCTCGCCACTCGGCGTCGAAGCCCTCGTGTGATATCCCGTGCGCCACATGGGTGACGGCCGCTCCGATGTTGCTGAGCCGATGCACCGCTGCGATATAGATCTTGGTGTCAGGCGAGTCGGCCCATGAGGCTTGGAGGTACGCGATCATGTCGCCGGGGGCGAAACCTGCTCCGCGGCGGTGGTCGAGGTCCTCGAAGTCTGGCGTCGTCGCGGAGAGTTCGCGCCGGTTGAAGGCTGCGTAGCTGCTAGTGATGACCGACCATGTCTGAGCATGCGGGGCCGCTTCGCCGGCGAGGTACCGCGCATCCAGTTCTGCGAGGGCGGCGTCGATGTCGTCGGGGTCGAATGCGACACGTGCCACGATCCGCTCGTCGGCGTCGATCTCGACGATGCTGACCACTTCGGCGAGGAACGCCTCGGGCCGCTGGTCCCGGACCGAGAAGTGGTCACGACTGAGGGCGAGGCACTCCCCGCGGGTCGCAATAACTTTCGACGTTACGTTCGTGATCCCTACGTCGGCGACAGCCCGCACGTTGGCGATCACGACGTCCCGGCCGTGTCGGACGCCGGAGTTCACCACTCGTCGACGATCGTCGTCGAATGCGTCCTCCGCCATCATCTCAGTCATCGCGTCCCAGTCGCGGACCGCGAAGTGCGCGTTCAAGCGCTCGGCCACTTGGCTTGCCGCGTTCTCCAATCGCCGCGCCTGCGAATGCAATTCGCCGAGGCGGGCGAGCGCGGCGTCGAGGTCTGCCTCGTCGAAGAGTTCACAGCGGTTGATCGCGTCGCCGTCTGCCGTCACCAGGTTGACCGCCAGCCACTCGGCGTCGAAGCCGTCCCGCGAGGTCCCATTCGCCCAGTGAGTGACAACCGCTCCGAGATCACAGAGCCGATGCACCTTCTCGACGTAGATGTTGGTGTTTTGGTTTTGATCGAACGCGGCACGAAGATATCCGATCAGCTCACCGGGCGCGAACGCTGTCCCTCGGCGGTGATCGGTGCTCACGAAGTCCGGTGTGGTCCGGGGCAGCTGGTGGCGGGTAAGCGCGGCGTAGCCAGCCGTGATCACCGACCACGTCTGCGCATGCGCTGCCGCTTCGCCAGCGAGGTAGCGGGCGTCGAGCTCCGCGAAGGCGGCGTCGATGTCTTCGAGATCGAACACGACCCAGGCCTCGATTCGGTCGTCCGCGTTGATTTCGACTATCCCCAAGAGCTCTGCGCTGAACGCCTCCGAATCCTCGTCGCTTTGCGAGTATCGGTAACGCGTGAGGGCGAGACGTTCTCCGCGGGTGGCAATGGTGTTTGACGTCGCGTGCGTGGCTCCGAGGTCGGCGGCCGACCGGAAATCTTTGATCTCAGCGTCACGGTCCCGTCGAACGCCTGCATTCACCACCCGACGACGATCCTCGGTAGTAATGTCCTCTGCCAGGATGGCGGCGACGGCTTCCCATTCGCCGGCCGAAAAGCAAGCCAGAAGTCGCTCATTCACTCGGCTTGCCGCGTTTTCGAGCCGTCGCGAATGGGGCTGCAACCCCTCGAACGTCGCGATCGCGGCCTCGAGATCTGTCTCGTCGAAGACTTCTAAACGATTGATCAGGTCGCCTTCAAGCGTGAAAACGCTGATCACCCGCCACTCGGCGTTGACGCCATCGGGTGACGTCTCATGCGACATCGAGGTGATCACAGCTCCAAGGTTGTTCAGCCGATGCACAGCATCGATGAATGAAAAGCTGGTCACGCCGGGTGCGAGGTTCCACGAGGTGAGTAATGCGGGCAAATCACCAGGCGCAAAAGATGTCCCACGCCGGTGGTCGACGTTGGCCCAATCGGGCGTCGTCGGAGGAAGTTCTCCCCGGTTGATCGAGGCGTATCCCTGCGTAACGACGGACCATGTCTGCGCGTGGGCGGCGCCTTCGCCTGCGAGGAAACGGGAATCGAGCTCCGCGATGGCGGCGTCGATGTCTTCGATATCGAACACATCAACCACGGCGATCCGCTCATCGGTGTCGATCTCGACGATGTTGAGGGCATCGTTTTGAATGGCCTCGGGGTCGCTGCCGGAGGCGCGAACACGTGCGAGGACGAGACGCTCCCCGCGGATCGCCGTGGCGCTCACCATCGATATCGTGAAGCCGACGTCGACGGCCGCCTGCAAATCTTGGACCACGGCATCTCGACCGTGTTGGATTCCGGCATTCACCACCCGTCGGTGATCGGTGCCGGAATAGTTGTCGGCCACGGTGTCCGCCAGGGCGTCCCAGTTGCGAGCCGCGAAGTGCGACCAGACGTGCTCGAATACGAGCGCTGCCGTGTTTTCGAGCCGACGCGCTTGAGGGTGGGCCCCCTCGAATCGGGCGTGGACGGCGTCGAGTTCGGTGATGGCGGCCTCGATGTCATCGACGTCGAACCACACCTGCAACGAGATTCGGCCTTCGTCGTCGAGGCCGATTAGCTGGAGCATCTCGTCCTGCGGAGCCCCGGGACTTACATCTGCGGTGGCCGACTCAAGTCGGCAGAGAACCAGGCGCTCGCCCCGCACGGCGACGATGGTGGGACGGTTTCGCACCATACCCAGCTCGAGATAGCGCCTCACTTCGAGTGGCCATTGGCGCGACGGGAGGTCGAACCGGGCAAATCCGACGATCTTCCGGCGACTCTCGACGCTGACTTCGGACGCGAGCAGCGCCCTCACCTCGTCCCACGCCTCGCGTTCGACAGCGTCGATGACCTGGTAGACCGCTCGTACGCACGCGTTGTCCGGGGTTTCCTCAAACCGTGTGTGCGCCGCGTCGAGTTCGGCAACGGCGGCTTCCATGTCTTCGATGTCGAAAGACACTTGCGTTGCGATTCGGCCCTCGTCGTCGAGCCCAAATAGCTCCAGCATCTCGTCGTGCGGCGCCCCCGGGCTCACGTCGGCAGTCCCCACTTGTAGTCGGGCGAGGGCCAAGCGCTCGCCTCGTACTGCGATAACCACGACTCGGAGTCGCAGTGCGCCATTCTCGGCGAGGCGTCTTGCTTCGTTGGGCGAAAAGTCTTCCCGGATAAAGCCGCCGGTGATCTTGCGGCGACTTTCGGTGAAGACCTCTGGTGCAAACAACTGCTCGAACTCGTCCCAGGCCTCGCGGTCCGCAGCAGCCTCCCCGCGCCGGATCGCCCGCACGCACGCATTGTCCGGCTCGGCGCTCGGCGTTTCGGCTGGAGCCGAGGGAGGCGGAACGGGGCGCTCGCTGAGGATGCCGCGTGCCATGTCAGCGAGTGCGACAGCCCCTTTTCGTTCGTACAGGTCGATCGCCCGCTCGGCCGCCGCACGCGCCCCCGCGCTGTCGCCGGCGGCGCCCAAAACTGTTGCCAGGGTGAAGCACGCGTCGCCGTGATCGACCAAGGCGTCGGTGCGTTCGGCCAAAGTGACGGCAGCCTCGGCGATCCGCCGAGCCGCGTCGTGGTCGTTGCCTCGCGCCAGCAGGTGCGCCCGAAGCGTGCGCCAGGCGATGGACGCCTTCAGCGCATGTCCGGCGAGACGCTCACTCTCCGTGCATAATTCGTCTGCCTCGGCATCTCGACCGAGCGCAAGGCAGGTGCGGCCCAGCAGTGCGGCGGTCTCGGCGGTGTCGGCGTCGAGGCCCATGCGGCGGAAACCGTTGTAGGCCTTTCGCAGATGCGCCTCGGCCGCGGCGGGCTCGTTAGCGATGAGCTCGACAATGCCGGCGAACTGTTCAACCTCGAGCACCGCGTGGCGCAAGCCGAGCTCGGTAACCGTGCGCCGGGCCGAGTCGATCATCCGTCGGGCCGCGGCAGCGCGTCCGCGAAACGCCTCCAACACGGCCTGGCACCGCGTCGAGGTCGCTTCGACCGCGGGGGAGTCGGTCGTGATGCGGAGCAGCCGCACCACGTCAAGACACCGCCCGCCTGCGCGCGGAACCGGGTTGGGACCCCACAGCGCCGCGAGCGGTGCGCCCGCCAAAACCGCGTTTACCCAGCGGTGTTCACGCGCGCGTCGCGCCGCGGTCAGAGCGTCGTCGAGGGCGATTTCGCAGTCGGCGACTCGTCCGAGGCGGAAAAGGCACCCTGCCCGGACGGTGTGCGCCTTGGCTTCTCCGGCGGCGTCGCCTAGTTCGGCCAGTTTGGCGGCAGCCGCGCCTAACGCGGCTTCGACCTCGTCTAACCGCTCGGGGTGAATCAACATCGAGAGCTGGCCGTCGAAGCATGTTGCCCAGGCCGCCAGCCGGGCCGAATCGACTGTCGCTTGCTGCAATTGGGAGACCGCGCCCGCCGCCGAGGCCACGTCACCCGCGGCGAGCAGAGCCTCGCAGCGCGCGACCAGTAGCTCAGCGGTCTGGTCGTCGCGGTCGGGCAGCTCGTCGTCAATCTCCTCCAGCGCGTGTATGGCCCGGTCGTAGAGGTCGGCGGCGCCTTCGTAGGCGAGTCGTGCCATCGCCTGATCAGCGGCGCGCCGACAGTACTCAACGGCCTTCACCGCGTTTCCCGCCCAGGCACATTCGAAGTAGTGGTGAGCCAGTTCAGCCAGCAGCTCGTCGTCGGCGCCGGGCTGAGCTTCCAGCGTCGTGGCGATGCGCTGGTGCAATCGCATGCGCCGCACGGACGCCAGCTCGGCCAGCAGTGATTGTCGGACGATGGCGTGGTTGAACCGGTAGTTGCCGCCGGGCTCTTCGATGACGATGCCAGCCTGGCACGCCTCCTCGAATGCATCGATGAGGTCGTTCCCGACGACCTGCTCGACCAGCTCCACGGCGAACCGGCTACCGACAACGGCGGCGGCGGCGAGGGCCTTGTTGGTCTCGACCGGAAGCCGGGAGAGCCTGCGGCTCACGGCTTCTCGCACGCCCTGCGGCAGGGTGCTCTGATCCCACACGCCGCCACTCTCATCGACGTGGCGCAAAGCCTCGATGAGGAAGAACGGGTTCCCGCCCGTGACCGCGGCCAAAGCGTGGGCGAGTTCCTCGTCGTCGTAGCCGGCCTCGGCGACGTAGGTGGTCACGTCGTCTTCGTCAAGCCCACTGAGATTCAGGCGATTAGCCGTCCCGTCGCGGTGCAGATCGGCGAGCATCGCCGCCAAGGGGTGGGAGCGGTCAAGGTCGGTGCTGCGGTACGTCCCGACGATCTGCACGCGGGCATGGTCGCCGAAACGCAGCAGATGCCGCAACAGAAGCAGCGTGGGCTTGGCCGCCCAGTGCAGGTCGTCGAGTATCAGAACGATCGGCGTGCTGGAGGAAGCGATTTCAAGCAGCGCGACGAGCGCATCGAAAAGTGCGTAGCGTTCGGTGTCGGGGTCCGCGCGAGTCGGGGGAGCGAGATCGGGCACCACATCGGTCAACCCGGGCACCAGCGGCAGCAATGCTTCGACCCCGCGTAGTCCGCGCAGCCGGTCAGCGCCCATGCACGGCACGAGCGCACGTAGCGCTTCTGCGAACGGCTGATACGGCGCGCCGAGGTCCTCGTCGCAACGGCCGTACAGCACGACCGCTCCTTGTTCATAGGCCTGTTGCGACCATTCACCGGCCAAGCGCGTCTTGCCGACGCCAGGTTCGCCCGCGATCAGCACGGTGCGCACACCACCTGCGAGCGCGGTCTGCCACGCAGAGAGCAGCCGTTCGAGTTCGTCGCCACGCCCGACGAATGGGCCGGCCCCGACCAGTACCGCGGGGAGGCCGGGACGTTCCATCGGCGCTTCGGTTGTCTGTGGTGGGGGGCGGTCGTCGGTGGTATCCAATCGCAGCTCGAAGACATGCTCAGGGCGTGCGAGATTTTTCAGCTGACGCATCCCCAGGTCGGTGAGCATGACGTCGTCAGACAATGAATCGATGACGAGTTCGGCTGTCGCACCGGAGCAGAGGATCTGGCCACCCTCGGCCAGCGAGCGCAGGCGCGCAACCCGGTTCACCGCCCGGCCGAAATAGTCGCCGTCGCGCAGCTCGACCTCGCCGGTATGCAGCGCCATGCGAATCCGGATGGGCTCCCGCAACGCCCACGGCTCGTGAGTGATGGCTTCGTGCAACTCAATTGCCGCGGAGGCGGCCCCCGAGGGCCGTTCGAAGACCGAAAACGTCGCGTCGCCCTCGCCGCGTGTTTTGATCAGCCGTCCGCCGCGCGACGTGACGACCTGTTCGACGAGCTCGTCGTGGCGTGCGAGGGCCACCGCCATCGCGTCGGCGTCGGCCTCCCAGGCCGCTGTCGATCCCTCGATGTCGGTGAGCAGAAATGTCACGGCGCGCATTACCGATGGAAGGTTTTGTGCGACAGCAATATCCAGCGACGTGTCCTGTGCGACGATCGCCGCTTCGAGCCGCCGAAGCTCCGGTCCGGGATCGACCCCCAGCTCGTCGGCGAGCAGCGACCGGGCCCGTTGATAGGCGCCAAGCGCCTCGCCCTGCCGGCCGGCCCGGTAGAGGGCGAGCATCAGCTGGCTCCATCGCCTTTCACGCAGCGGCGCCTCGGCCACGGCCGCCTCGAGATCTCCGATGACTTCCGCGGCGCGGCCCGTGGCCAGCAGCGCGTCTGCCCGATCCTCCACGAGTGCGGCGTGGCTTTCGATCCAGCGTGTCTTCTCGGATAGCCCCCGCTGGCCGTCGGGCAGTTCGGGGATGCCGCGCCAGAGGACCAGCGCTTCCTCGAAGCGTGTCACCGCTTGGCTGGTGTCGCCGGCGGCAGCGGCATCACGCCCCCTCTTGGCCGCCCGTTTGTAGCGCGACGCATCCACCTCGGGGCCTTTTAAGGTCCAACCCGCTCCCTCGGTCACCACGACGCCGTCGCCAAGGGCGCGGCGCAACGAAGAGATATGGGTCTGCAGGGCCTTGGCGGCGGTCCGCGGCGGATCGTCGCCCCACAGCAAATTGATCAGCACGTCGGCCGGCACGACCGACCCGGTGTGCAGCCCGAGCATCGCAAGGATGGCGCGCGGTTTCGCGCCCGGGATAGTGACGGGCCTGCCGTCCTGCCGGACCTGGAGAGGTCCCAAAATCCCCAGTTCCACCGATGGAAGCGTACTCACGTCTGCCATCGTCTGTGAAGTAATTCAATACCTGGTCAAGATCGAGTAAAGGCCCCGCGTGGCAAATTCACGAGTGTCCTCATCCGGACGTCTCTACTCTGGCGGCGCAGGGGTCATGGAACCGATGTAATAGATTTCGTTGCCCTTGGGATATCCGCCACCCCCGGTGGCGATATGAACGTGGTCGTAGTGGTTGGCGGTTTCCGAGCCGAGGTCGGCCGTCCAGGCTCCTGAGTTAGGGCCGGGGTAGATCTTCTGCCGCCAGATCACATGGTTGATGCCCCAGCGCTTCGCATTCGCCAGCGCAAATCCGGCGATCTGATTGCCGAGTTCGATGCCCTGCGGGCTTTCGTGGTTTGGGATCATCACGTCGATCGCCAGCCCGTTGGGATGCCACGGCAGTGCATCCTGCCGGTACCCGTAGATGGTCGTGATCTGCGGAAACAGCACGCTGATGACGCGGGCTGCCCAGATGGTCTTGACCTGCAACCTGTCCTCTGACGCGACGCCAGGAGGTAACGGGAACTGGAAGTTCTGCGCCCCGGTAGGCGCGCTCGAGGCCAAGGCCGCCAACGATTCCGCTTCCGCGGGAGTGGCGACGTGCGGGCCCCGCCCGGACCCTGGGTCTTTCGGGGGCGCTGCCGCGGTCACGGTCGGAGTCGCCGTAGGTGTCTCAGCGCAGCACGGGGACTTCGTTCCTTGGCCGTAAATCATGGCGCCAGAAACGACGAGCGAGGCCGCGATTGCCATCCAGCGGCTCCGGCCGATGGCTAACACGTTCCTGCTCACGAACAGCACTCTAGTGTCGCGTGCGACGCGTGTGGCGATCTTTGTCGTTTCTTGTTGCACTGCTTCCTGCGGGTCATGCTGATGCGATCCAAGTTATGGTGACTGATATCGAATTTCTGCCCGTGTGGGTCGGTTTCAGGATGGGGGGTAACGGTGTCATCGGATGGTGCGGCGCGTACCGAAGGGGACAGCTGGGACCTGGCCTCCAGCGTGGGAGCGACCGCGACAATGGTGGCGGCGTCTCGGGCGCTGGCTTCACGCGGTCCGGATCCGCTGCTCGACGATCGGTTCGCCGAGCCGTTGGTCCGGGCGGTGGGGCACCCATTCTTCACTCGCATGCTCGACGGCGATATTCCTCTTGACGACGAAGACGTGCCCTTGACAGAGCGGCAGCGCTGCGAGCAGATGGCTGTGCGCACAAGGTTTTTCGACGATTTCTTCCGCACTGCGACCTCGAGCGGGATCCGTCAGGCCGTCATCCTGGCCGCTGGGCTCGACGCGCGGGCTTACCGGTTGCCTTGGCCGGCAGGCACCGTGGTGTTCGAGGTGGACCAGCCCGAGGTGATCGTTTTCAAGGGCACCACGTTCGCTCAGATCGGCGCCGAACCGACCGCCGAACGCCGCGCGGTCGGCGTCGACCTGCGTGATGATTGGCCTACCGCCCTGCGCGACAACTTCTTTGACGCCACCGCCCCCACCGCGTGGATCGCCGAAGGCCTGCTGCCCTACCTGCCGCCGGATGCCCAGGACCGGCTTCTCGACAACATCACCGCGCTCAGCGCGCCCGGCAGCCGCCTGGCCACTGAAAACATCACTGACATGCGCGTGTTCACCGACGAACGCGCGCGGGCTTTCCGCAGCGGTTGGCGCAAGCACGGATTGGATTTCGACGTCGCCGACCTAGTGTGGGTCGGCGAGCGCCGCCAAGCCAGCGAGCATCTGACGGGTACTGGCTGGCGGGTCACGCAGTACCCCACCGAAGAGCTGTACGCCTCAAACGGGTTTGCCCTGCCCGATCATGAACTGCTGGCTGAGTTTCGGCGCACGATCAGCTACCTGAGCGCAGAACTGGGCTGAGGCGCCTCAGGCCGAACGCTTCTGGCTGGCAAGGTTTTCCAGGAGATCGGCGGCGTTTCCGACGCTCGCGTCGGGTTTGGTCATCCGAGTGGCGAACTCGCGGGACCGGGTGACGCATTCCGGGGTGAGAATCTGGCGCAGGTCGGCGACCAGCGATTCGCGGGTCGTGTTCGCAAATCGCCGGGCGGCACCGACCTTCAATCGGCTGACTCGAGCTCCCCAGATCGTCTGAACCAGGTCCATCGAGAGAATCAATGTGGGAACTCCAGCGCGCAGGCCTGCGGCCGTGGTGCCCGTGCCCCCGTGGTGCACGACCGCGCGGCACGCGGGAAAGATTGCGGCGTAGTTGATCTCGCCGACCACTTTGACGTTGTCGAACTGTGGCACGTCGCTGAAGTCACTCCAACCGGAGCACACCAACGCCCGCTCACCCAATTGCGCGCAGGCTGCGCCGATCATTTCGACCGTGTCGGCAGGAGATTCGACTCGCATGCTGCCGAAGCCGAAGCAGATCGGCGGGGTTCCCGCGGCAATCCATGACGCGACTTCCTCGTCGGCGTCCGTCGTCAATTCCATCGTCAGCGCGCCGACGAAGGGCCGCTGCCCATTCCATTTCGCCCATTCGGCTTCAAGCCCGGGGAAGCAGGCCTTGTCATAAGCCTGGATTTCCAGCGTTCCGCGATCGGCGATCCGGCGCGAGGCGGGACGCGTTGCCTTCGGAAGCCCTAATGCATGGCGCTGCGCGTCCTCGAGATGTTTTGTCATCCGCCACGTCAGCCAGTTGGACACGTTCATGGCGGAGCGGACCAACGGCGGCGGCATGCTCGGGACGAGCTGCCCGTTGGCACGTATCGGGACGTAGTGCAAGGTGGCCAACGGCATGTCGTGGTACTCGGCGACGTTGGCCGCGGTTTCCATGAAACTCTCGCCGGTGAACAGCACGTCGGCCCCGTCGGCCAGCGGCGTCAGTGTCGCGCTCATGTGCACCCAACTCCGGATGACGGAGTCGCGAAGTTCGCGCCACATCCTGATCAGATCGGGGATTTTCCAATAATTGTGGAAGGCAGCCGCCCAGAAGTCGCGGTAGGTGTCCAGCCATTCCTGCGTGTTCAGCCCATAGGCGACAGCGCTAAGGCCGGCCGTTTCGGCGAAGCCAACCAGGTCGGGCGAGACGGCCATATGCACGTCGTGCCCTCTGCGTAGCAGTTCCCGGCCGACAGCGACTGACGGCTCGATATCCCCCCGAGTTCCATAATTTGCCAAAACAAATTTCATTAAGGATCCCGGATCTTCAGTTGTGGTATGTCTGGCCGACCTCAGGGGGCATCGGGTGGGTGGCGCTGGCACAGCCTAGCGTGCCCCGGTAGCTCATTCGAGCGGGTCCGGAGTGTGCACCATTAATCACATCAGCACCACGAGCGTGGGAATCGCACTGAAGTATCCGCCTAAAGCCCCGCGCCGCGGGCAATGCGATCGGCACGCCAACACCACGCGCGCATCGGGATATCAACCGTGTCGGCACCGGGAAAGCGTGCCTGCAGCGCGGCGCGTGCGTCGGCGAAGGTCTGGGCGCGGTCGTCCGGCGAGGCGATGATGGCCCGACTGTAGGTCCCCAACATCGCGATGGCGTCCTCGACTGTCATCGTCCGCACAAACCGGAAGACTTCGCGCGCGATGTTGTGGAAGATCTGCGGCTCGGGAAGGTCGAAGTGCAGACGCTGCTGGAATCGGGCGGCCGATTGCACCTCTTCGAGGTCTTGGCTGGGCAGCCGGCCGAGGTCACGCACCCAGTCCACCTCGCGGTCTCGGCTCGTCCAGATCAGGCCGAGGCGGCCGCCGTCGCGCAGCACCCGACCGATCTCGGGAATGGTTCGATCGTGATCCATCCAGTGCCACGCCGACGAGACGAACACCGCGTCGGCGGCAGCATCAGGAAGGGGGATCGACTCGCCGCGCCCCTCGAGCGCACGGACTCCCGGGGATCGCTCCGCAAGTACCTTGCGCATTCGCGCATCGGGCTCCACCGCGATAACTTGTGCGGCTCTGTCCACCAGGGTGCGGGTGAACAGTCCGGTTCCCGCCCCTACGTCGACGGCCACCTCGCAACCGGGAGGCACCAGCCAGTCCACTGCTTCCTGCGGGGCCTGGGGCCGCAGCCCGTCATAGTCTTCCGCAATCGATCCGAAGGACATTGCGCGTTCTTGACGATCAGTCACACCGCCACGTTAAACGGCTTTCCTGTGTCGGAACTTTGTGATTTTGCTGCCTGCAGGAGTGGCCGGCGAATCCGGAACGCGATCGGGGTTCGCTGGAGCACAATGATGTGCACCAGCTGCTGGCTGGATTTTTCCGGGGAGGAGAACCGACATGACCAAGACAACCGCGGTGCCGACTCGCCGCCCAGCGTTGCTGCGGCGGTGCGCGGTTGGCGTGTTTGCTCTTGTGTTGGCGAGTTTGCCGACGACCGGGCTCGCCGCGCCGGCGGTCAGCCGGGCCGACGGAGAATGCGCGCCGGGGTGGGCCTGGAGCGTCGAGTTGAACCAATGCGTTTTCGTGCTGCCGGCCGCCAATGGGCCCGGAGGGCCGGGCGGTCCCGGGGGACCTGGCGGCCCCGGCGGTCCCGGGGGACCGGGTGGGCCTGGCGGCCCCGGTGGACCCGGGGCGCCGGGTCGGCACTAGACATTTCACATGACCGCACCGCGACGCCGGGGGCTCAACAGCGCCATCACCCGAGTGTGGAGTTTCCTAGCCCCGGTTTACGACCAGCCGATTTTGCAACAGTGGGTTTACCGCCCGCCGCACGACGAGGTGATCGCACGACTGCGTGACCACCAATCGCGCAAGATCGCTGACATCGCCTGTGGCACAGGCATTCTCAGCGACCGTATCGAGCGTGAACTACACCCCGAGGCGATCTACGGGGTAGACATGTCCGACGGGATGCTCGCCCAGGCCCGCGCCAGATCCGATCGGGTGCAGTGGTTGCGCGGCCCGGCCGAGCAGCTGCCCTTTGACGATGGCGCCCTCGACGCGGTCGTGACGACCTCGGCGTTTCACTTCTTCGACCAGCCTGCGGCGCTCCGGGAGTTCCATCGGGTACTGGCGCCCGGCGGACTGGCGGCCGTCTCCGCGCTGAGCACCCGGCAGACGCTGCTGCAGTCACGGGCAGCGAATAGGTGGAAACCGCAGCACAATGCGTCAGCGGCCGAGGTGCGAGCGATCTTCGAAAGCGCCGGGTTCACCGTGAGCGACCAGCACCGAATCCCTCGACCCGCATGGATCCGGTTCGTGTCCGACGTGATCACCGTCGGCATCAAGGGCTGAGGGCTGGGTCAGGAAATCAGCACGGCGGGGGATCGGCATCCCACTCGGTCAATGTCCAGCCTTCTGACGGATTTCCGGTGAGCACCACGTGGCCGACGTTCGGCAACGACTTGGTTTTCACCAGCGACGGGTCGGGATTGCGCACGTTCATCTGCACCCAAAACATGATCGCCGCGCTGTGTGAGAACGCCACGGGATTCTGCTGGCCGCTGTCGTAAATGCGTTGGACGGCTTCATCGAAGCGCGCGTCGAACTCGTTGCCGTCCACGGAGCCGGGGATTCGGGCGCTGCGGTCACCCTGCAGCCAACGCGTCGGGGCGGCGAAGTAGGTCTGCGCGATGGTGGCTTCGGGAGCGCCTTCGAACTGACCGGCCTCGATTTCGCGCAGCCCGGGCAGCACGGTAATGGGTTCGTCCAACGCCTGCGCCGTCGGTGTGGCCGTCTCCTGGGTCCGGATCATGCTCGAGGCGTAGACGCCGTCGTAGTGGTTCGGGGCCAATTGCGGGGCCACCAAAGTCGCTTGGCACCACCCCCTTGGTGAGAGTTCCGGACCGGGGGTCGAGGTGTCGATCAGGCCCGACGCGTTGGCCGCCGACTGCGCATGTCGCACCAGCGTCAGCGTGATAGTGCGCGGCCCGGCGGCCCGTGCCGGCGCGCAGCCCGCGGCCAGCATCGCGACGATGCCGATGGCGACGAAACGTCGTATGGTCACCGCGATTTCACCAGCGCGCGCAGACGCCGACAGTCATCCGCAGTTTCACGCCAGAAGTGTAAAGCGTTCCAGACAACTGCGCCGCGCGAGCCGCCGGGTTAGCACGACGCCCGCCTCGCCAAGCGGCGAAACGGGCGTCGTGATCAGTCGGGGTCAGCTATTTACAGCGGGATCCAGACTCCGAAGAAGTCGAAGCCCCACTGGTTGAATCCGGGATTCCACACGGGTGTTTCCTGGTAGCCCCAGTAGTTGATCGGGCCATTGTCCCAGCGTCCACCGGGCGGCGGGAGCGGCCGTCCCCAGTCCGGCCGGGGTGGCTCGCCGTAGCCCCAAGGGCCAGGTCCGTCGCCCCACGGGGCTCGGTTGAAGTAGCCACGCTGAGCATCGCCGTGCCAAGGACCGCCGGGTCCGCCCGGGCCACCGGGCCCACCGGGCCCACCAGGTCCACCCGGACCATTGAAACCGGGGCCGCCTGGGTGTCCAGGTCCGCCCGGTCCGCCGGGCCCACCGGGAGGTCCACCGGGTCCGCCCGGACCGTGCTCGCCAGGCCCACCGGGACCACCGGGACCACCGGGCCCGCCGGGTCCACCGGGAGGTCCACCGGGTCCGCCCGGACCGTGTTCCCCAGGTCCGCCGGGTCCACCTGGCCCACCCGGGCCGGGGCCACCTGGGCCGCCGGGTCCACCGGGTCCACCCGGATCATTTGGCCCGGTCGGCGCGTGCACGCCTCCGGACGCTGGCGCGCCATGGCCGGCCGGAGCCGGCGGCGGTGATCCTGGAGCGGCATTGGCCAAACCCGCGCCCATACCCAGCGCTGCCGCGCTAAAGGCGCCGGCGAGCGTTGCCGCCGCAATCAGTTGCTTGAGTTCCATATTTCCCCCCACCACTCATCTACTAGTGGACATATCGAATGCTGACCCCCAACTCGCTCGACACTAGATAGCTCACCTATGAGTTGGCTGTGACGTACCCGTGCGGACGCTTTGGCGATCCCTCAGCATTCGATGCGGCGCGAGCACCAGCGGCTCGACTTTGCGCGATGTGGCCGGCTGAGTCTGTGCGAACCGGTGTTCGGCGAAAGGCAATACTTCTGTGCGCGTGGGTGTTTGACACAAACCGCAGCCACGCATCGTATTGCTTGGAAGACGAACTGTAACATTTACTGTTGCTTACCTCAGAGGAGTTTCATGAAAGCCCTGTTCGTGTGGAGAGTCATGTGGTGACCGAGTCCAATATCCAGCCGGACGACGTGGATTCAACGGCGTCGAGACCGTACTTTCTGCGCGACGAAAGCCGTTACGTGCCAACGGCAATGGCGCGCGGTGGATGGGGCCCGTCAATGAGCGGACACGTCGTCGGTGGCATATTGGCCCGGGTGCTCGAAAGCACGGTCGATGACCCGCAGTTACAACCTGCGCGGCTGACGGTGGACCTGCCCGCACCCGCCGCGCTGGAGCCGTTCGAGGTGCACACCCGGGTGCAACACGAACGTCGGCGATTACGCCTGGTTGAGGCGCTTCTCATCCAGCGTGGCGAACCGGTCGCCCGGGCCAGCGCGCTGTTTTTGCGGCGCGGACCGCAGCCCGACGGCAGTGTCTGGTCACAGCCACTGCAGATGCCGCAACTGCCCATCGAGCATGACGGTGAATACCCGACACTGTTCCTGCGGACCTATGGCTGGGGCGGCGAGCTGCAGAATCCCGACTCCGACTGGGACACGACCGGACCGAAATACACGTGGCTTCATGAAACACGCCCATTGATCGACGACGAGCCTCTCACCGCATTCGCCCGCGTGGCGCTGTGTGCCGACGTCACGGCCGCAATCGCCAACTGGGGCACGAGGGCGTTGCAGTTCATCAACGTCGACTACACGCTCACCCTGAGCCGACTGCCCGAAGGGCCACATATCGGGCTGGCCGCACTCACTCACTACAGCGATGACGGGGTCGCCAACGGCTCAGCCGTTGTCCTAGACCATCTGGGGCCAGTCGGCAGCGCCGTGGCCGTCTCCATAGCGCACTCCGGATTTCGACCACCCTCGGACTTGCCGCCGGCCGGATGACGACCGGCAAGGACGTCACCTACTGGACGCTGATCGCCGATGCGGCTCAGCGCCAACCGAATCGGCCGGTTCTCGCCGACGACTACGGCCGGAGCCTGAGCGCACGTCAGCTTCACGATGCCGCATCCGCGACGGCCGCCGCGTTCGCCGAACGTGGGGTCGGCGCGGGAACGATGGTGTCCTGGCAGCTGCCGACCACGCTCGAGGCCGTGGTGGTCATGGCGGCGCTCACTCGACTCGGTGCGGTGCAAAATCCGATCATCCCGATACTGCGGGCACGTGAGGTCGGCTTCATCACCGAGCAACTGGCTACCGAATTCCTTGTGGTGCCCGAGCTTTGGCGGGGATTCGATCACGGTGAGCTTGCTCGGGAGTTGGCCTCGGTCAAGGGCTTCGAGGTTATCACCGTCGACCTGGCGACACCCCCGCTCGCCGGTGAGCTTCGGCTGCCTCGTGCCGGCGCTGATGCCCTCCCGCCCGCACCGGCACCCGACGGTGAGACCCAATGGATCTACTACTCGTCAGGAACGACCGCGGCGCCCAAAGGGATTCGTCACACCGACAGCACGGTGATCGCCGGCTCGCGAGGGCTGGTGACCGCGATGGGTATCACCGCCGGCGATGTGGATCCGATTGCCTTTCCGATCGCCCACATCGGCGGGGCCGCGATGGTGGCCGCCGCGCTGATGACCGGTATGCGCCTGGCGTTGTTCGAGGTGTTCGACCCGGTCGCGACTCCACTTGCCATCGCGGCACACCATCCGACATTCCTGGGCACGGCCACGCCGTTTTTCGTGGCCTTCCTGGAGGCGCAACGAGCCCATGGTGATCAGCCGCTCTTCGGTGCCCTGCGGGGTTGCATCGCCGGAGGCGCACCCATCACCGCCGAACTAGGGCGTCAAGTCCGCGAAACCTTCGGAACGGCCGGCGTCGCCAATGCGTGGGGGATGACCGAATTCCCGGTGGCGACCTCACCACCTCTTGACGCCGCGGCCGAGGTGCTCGACTACACCGTCGGCGCACCGGTACCGGGGGTTAGCGTCCGCGTCGTCGATGGTGAGCTACGGCTCAAGGGACCTCAATGCTTCCTCGGCTACGCAGATGCCGCGCTCGACGCCGACGCGTTCGACGAGGATGGCTGGCTGCGCACCGGCGATCTCGGCCTGATCGACGCCGACGGCAACGTCCGCGTCACCGGCCGAATCAAGGACGCGATCATCCGCAACGCGGAGAACGTCTCGGCCCTCGAGATCGAAAATGTGCTCGCCACCCATCCCTCCGTCGCCGACGTCGCGGTCATCGGCGTGCCCGACCACAGCGCAGGCGAGCGGGTGTGCGCGGTGGTGGTGCCCACTTCGGACGAGGGCGTGTCATTGGAATCCCTGGTGCAGCACTGCCATTCGCTAGGGCTGAGCCGCTACAAGCATCCCGAAAGCCTCGTCATCGTGGACACCTTGCCGCGCAACCAATTCGGCAAAGTCATCAAAAAGGATCTGCGCGAGACCTTCGGTCGACGCGATCTGTGACGTCAATTGGAATCTGCACACCGGACACATCGGTACCAAATAGGATGGGATGTAGATGTTTTCAAATGCGATATCGCATGCGCTAGCGCTTTTGAAGACGATGTGGCCCGGCGCTCTGCGATGCTGATGTGGCACGTGTGACTGGCGGACGCATGTCGGCGGTGCAGATCACGACGTCGACTACAAGCCCTTGGGCGCGTCGCGCACCGCCTGCACCGCAGCCGCGTCGCCGTCGAACTCGACCTGGGCCTGCCGCCCGACAGAGAACAGCAGCAGCTCCTCGGGCGCACCGGTCACCGTGACCGCCGGGCCACTGCCCGCGATCAGCACCGTCTTGCCCTCCAAGCTGCGCAACGCGACCCGGCCGGGCACCTTGCTGAGCGTCATTCGCGCCATCAACGGCAGCGTGCGGCGCAGGCTTTTGGCCAGGGCCGGTTCCAGAACGCGCGGCGTCCAGCTCGACTGCGCGCGGCGCACGTCCTCGTGATGGATGAACATCTCGCCGATATTGGCCACCGGGTCGAGCAGTTTCAATGGTGAGTAGACCGGCGGGCCGGACGCGACTTTGTCCAGCAGCGCATCCCAATCCGTCTGCCCGGCCACCTCGTTTTGCACCTTGGCGGTGTGGCCGGCGAAGCGCGGGATCAGGATGCCGGGGGAGGCGTCGAGACGATACTCACGAATCACGAGGTGGGCGGCCAAATCTCGGGTGGTCCAACCGTCGCACAAGGTGGGGGCATCCGGCCCGAGGCTGCGCATGGTGTCGACGAGGGCGGCACGTTCGCGTTGAGCAACAGACACCCGAATTCCCTTCACCGGCGGCCATGACCTCTACAGGGTAGAACCCGGCAAGAACCCTCGGGGCACCGGTGAGTCAGCACCTCGGTAGATTTGCATCCCATGAGCGCAGGTGTTGAGCAGTTGGAATTTCAGGCCGAGGCACGACAACTTCTGGATTTGATGGTCCATTCGGTCTACTCCAACAAGGACTCGTTTCTGCGGGAGTTGATCTCGAACGCCTCCGACGCACTGGACAAGCTCCGGCTTGAAGCGTTCCGCAACAAGGACCTCGACGTCGACACCTCCGACCTCCACATCGAGATCGACGTGGACAAAGGCGCCCGCACATTGACGATCCGCGACAACGGCATCGGCATGACCCGTGACGAGGTCATTGGTCTGATCGGAACCCTCGCCAAATCGGGCACCGCCGAGCTGCGCCAGCAGCTAAAGGAGGCCAAGAACGAGGCCGCCTCGGACGAACTGATCGGTCAGTTCGGTATCGGCTTCTACTCGTCGTTCATGGTGGCCGACAAGGTCGAGCTACTGACCCATAAGGCCGGCGAAAGCGAAGCCACCAGGTGGGAATCGAGTGGCGAGGGCACCTACACCATCGAATCCGTGGAAGACGCCCCGCAGGGAACCGCCGTCACCTTGCACCTCAAACCCGAAGACGCCGAAGACGAGCTGCACGATTACACCTCGGACTGGAAGATCAAGAGCCTCGTCAAGCAGTACTCGGACTTCATTGCGTGGCCGATCCGGATGCAGGTCGAGCGACGCACCCCCGCCTCCCAAGAAGGCGGGGAGGACGGTGGCGAAGAGGTCGTCACCATCGAGACCGAGACCCTGAACTCGATGAAGGCGCTGTGGGCCAGGCCTAAAGACGAAGTGTCCGACGAGGAGTACACGGAGTTCTACAAGCACGTCGCGCACGCCTGGGACGACCCGCTCGAGGTCATCGCGATGAAGGCCGAGGGCACCTTTGAGTACCAGGCCTTGCTTTTCATCCCGTCGCACGCCCCGTTCGACCTGTTCAACCGGGATGCCAAGATCGGGGTCCAGCTGTATGTCAAGCGGGTGTTCATCATGGGCGATTGTGACCAGCTCATGCCGGAGTACCTGCGGTTCATCAAAGGTGTGGTCGACGCACAAGACCTGTCGCTCAACGTCTCTCGCGAGATCCTGCAGCAAGATCGGCAGATCAACGCGATTCGTCGCCGGCTGACCAAGAAGGTTCTGTCCACGATCAAGGATCTGCAGTCCGAGCGTCCGGAGGACTATCGCACCTTCTGGACCCAATTCGGCAGGGTTCTCAAGGAGGGCCTGCTGTCGGACGCCGACAACCAGGACACCTTGCTGCAAATCTCCTCGTTCGCGTCGACGCACAGTGACGAGGAAGCCACCACCCTCGCCGAGTACGTCGAGCGCATGAAGGAGGGGCAGGAGCAGATCTTCTACGCCACCGGCGAGACGCGGCAGCAGATCCTGAAGTCACCGCACCTCGAGGCCTTCAAAGCCAAGGGTTACGAGGTCCTGCTGCTCACCGACCCCGTCGACGAGGTCTGGGTGGGCACTGTGACCGAGTTCGACGGCAAAGCGCTGCAGTCGGTGGCCAAGGGCGAGGTGGATCTCGACTCCGGCGAGGACAAGAGCGACGCCGAACGTGAGGAACAGGAGAAAGAATTCGCCGACGTGCTGACCTGGTTGAAGGAGACCTTGATCGACCACGTCAAGGAGGTCCGGCTGTCGACTCGCTTGACCGATTCGCCGGCCTGCCTGATCACCGACGCCTTCGGAATGAGTCCGGCGCTCGCGCGCATCTACCAGGCCTCCGGGCAAACCATTCCCATTGGGAAGCGGATTCTCGAACTCAATCCGGATCATCCGCTCATCACCGGGCTGCGCCAAGCGCATCAAGATCGGCCCGACGATTCCACAGTCGCCGAGACCGCGGAATTGTTATACGGAACCGCGCTACTGGCGGAAGGTGGCGCGCTGGACGATCCGGCGCGATTCGCTGAACTCCTCGCGAATCAATTGACTCGCGCGTTGTAAGCAGGCAAAACGCCCCCGTCGGTTGAAATTACGTGCGATTGAACCTCGACGCGAGGGGATAATCACATCGCATGGCCACGTTTCGAGCTATCGACCCGCATGGCGAGATAGTCGCAGCGAAGGATTTCGACAGCGCAGAGGCTGCACACGCATGGTTTATCGACACCATGGGGGATAGTTCTGAGCTGGGTTGGCGCATGGAAGTCGATGACAACGGCGCATGGGCGTTCTTCGATGACACCGGAGGTTTCACCGCCCCGGCGAGCCGTCGTCCTCCCAGCTAGTCACCGCTTGGCGGTGTCGCCGCCGTGTGTCAGGTGGACGGGGAACTGGTCGCCGGGCTCGGGCCAGGGCTGACGCGTCAACATGTCCTCGACGTTGACGTAGCCTTCCTCGATCACGCCGGTCTTGGCGTCCGCGATGCGATACCACTGCCGTTGGATGTGAATCGGTTGCCCTTCCAAGATGACCACCCGGACGTCGCCCTCGTCGAAGTGGCAGCGTCGCTGCAAGGCCTCCAACAGTTGCTCGTTGTGTAGATGGCCTTCGCCGAAGTTCCAGCCGACCAGGGGGCCGGCGACGATTTCGCCCTCGCGCATCCGGTAGTCGGCTTCGTTGTCGACGGCGCGAGGCAGCAGCCCATTGAGCGCGCGACCGTGAGTGTGCATCGATCGAAAGGCGCCGGCCTTGTCGATGGTGATCTCGGCAGTCGCCGGGTCGTAGAGCTTGGCCAGTTGCTTGGCGGTCAGCGCGGAGCTTTTCACGACGTTGGCTTCGATCTTTTCTTCGGCACCCGCACGGAAGCACCACACGCTGGTCGCCCAGTTTCCGGCGTAGTAGCGCATCGCGGGCAGGAACGAAAACTGCTGGGGGAAAAAGTTTCCCAGGATTGGCACCACGGCGAGCCCGAGCAGAAGGATGGCGAGCAATAGCGGTGACTGCAGGTCGGTCACGTGAATCGCACTGTAGTGCCCGAATAAATAGAACAGCGAGAAGATCAAGAACACGTTCCACTCCAACGGAACTCCCATCGGGAGGTTGGAAATGATGTTGAGGTGGAAGATCACCATGAAGGCGATCAGGTACCACGCCCAGTGGTGACCGTCCGCAAAGAAGACCAGAACCAAGGGCACCAGGAATTCGGCCGTGGTGCCGCCGACGTGCGCCATGGCCTTCGGCACCCACGAGGGACGCAGGTCGTTGACCGGGTCGCGGTAGAGCCGGTGTTTGACCCGGTTGAACAATTTGCTCCGCAGTAGTGGGTGGTTGCTCGTCATCACTGCCACGACGTACGGGAAATGATGGTTGAGCTTGGAGGTCGCCGCACCCCACCACAGTGCGAGCATGATGATCTTGAAGCTTGCGATCTGATCGGTGAAACCGAAGAAGAATACGAACAGGGTCAGCCAGTAGTGTTCGCCGCGGGCCGCAAGGAACACCGTTTTGTCGCGCAGGCCCAACACTGCCAGGGCGATGATCGCGGGCACCAGCAAAACCGGATTGAGCAGACCGACATCGCCGGCCGGGGTGACGGGGCCGCCACGTCCCGCGGACAGCAACGCCCAGGTGCCGGAGACCAGCACGATGACGTAGAGGGCCACGTCGATGATCGTGCGAGAATCGCCCCGCGTGAAGGGAACCACACGCGGCCAGGGTGGCAAGCGAATCGTCTTGGGCCGCAGCCAGAATAGGAAGCCGCCAATCGGAGGCCAGAACCTCGCCGTGAGTGGACCGGATCCGCAGCCCAGGCCGAGCACCTCGAACAGCAGGGTGAAGACGACGACCTTCTGATACACGATCGGCTGCGTCCACCACATCCCGATTTGATCCAGCCCGCCCAGGCCGGGGGTTAACGAGATGACCGCTGCGGCCCCACCCGCATATGCGGCGATCTTGAGCACATAGAGCAGATAGATCGCCGACGGGGTGCCGAAGCCGTGGTCCACCCAATGCCGGGTCACCACTTGCATCCTCGTGGACCGGGGCAAAGTGGGCCAAGTGTCGTGATCGACGTCTGGAAGGTCCGGCGTGATGAATCCCATGATGCCCCGTTCCGCGTTGAACCCAGTAGGCGAATTATCAATGTATCGCAGCACGTCGACGGCCAACATTGCCTTGCGCCGACGTCGCGAATCCGCGGCAGCCACTTCGCGTGGCGATCTGGACGAAGCGCGCAGAGGTGTCGTTTCGAGGATCAGCTTGCGGCAGAGTTAGATGGCGTGTTCGACGAAGAAACCCAGGCGAAAATGGCTGCGAACATACGCAATTGGGATGCTCGCGCCCCGATCCACGTGGGTAGTGACTTCTACGGAATCGGCGATCGTGACCCGATGAGCTGGTTTGCTCCTTTCGAGTGGAGTGATCTCGGAGAGCTGCAGGGGCGCGAAGTCCTCCACCTGCAATGCCATTTGGGCACGGAGACAATGGCATTTGCGCTCAAAGGTGCTCGCACCACCGGGCTGGATTTCTCGGGTGCCTCCGTGCACGAGGCGCAACGCATCGCGGGCCAGGCCGGCCTACCAATCGAGTACATTCACGCCGACGTTTACGACGCCGTTGCGGCGGTGGGATCGCAGCGGTTCGACATTGTCTATACCGGCAAGGGCGCCCTGTGCTACCTACCGGATCTGGCGGTATGGGCCCAGACGATATCCGGCCTGCTGAAACGCGGCGGCTTCCTGTACCTGGTGGAGTTCCATCCGCTGTTCAATGCGCTTGGTCCTACTCGAAAGCCTGGTGTGCCAGACTATTTGATCATCAGGCACGACTACCTTGGTGGGCGTGGGGTCGTCGAGCGCGACAGCACTCACAGCTACACCGACGGTCCAGCGCTAGCTGGTGACACCGTGCACTACGAGTGGTCACATGGCTTGGGCGAAGTCATCACCGCGATCACGCAAGCCGGTCTGGCCGTCGAAAGCCTGACCGAGACGGAACTGCTGCCTTGGCGCCGCTGGGCGCTGATGGTGCAAACCGGTGACGGGTGGTGGGCAATGCGCGAGAACGAGCCCCGATTTCCGGTCATGTACGCCCTCAAGGCAAGCAAACCTCGTTGATGCCCCCGCATCAGGCGACGGGCGGGCCAAGGATCAGGCAGCCGAATTGCGCAGCGAGCTCGGGGATCTGCGCAGCCGGGGTGTCTTTTACTCGGTAAGCAATCTGTTCAAACCCTCCCGGTGTGAGGATGGCCAGGAGTCTGCTTTCCGCCGGGTCGACGTTCCTCCAGCTGTGCGGCGAATTACGGGGCACCGTGATGCGGGTCCCCGGAGTCGCATCAAAGAGTTCGTCGTCGACAGCGATTCGATATCGCCCGGAAATAATCAGGAAGTGCTCGTCCTCGTTGCGATGCAGGTGGGTCGGGACCGCGCACCCCGGGGCGGCCACCGACTCGATGATCGCGTACGCACCACCGGTGGTGCGGCTGTCGACGCGAATTGCTTGTCGCTCACCCTCGGCACCGTCGAGCCAGATATCAGGATTCATTGGCGGATTAGTTCCCCTCGGAAAGGAAACGATAGAGCAGTTCCCCGGTATCGAGCAGATGAGTGGTGACCAGCGACTGCGCTGTCTCAATGTCGTTCTGGCGCACGGCTTTAAGCAGCGCGGCGTGTTCGCGGTCGGATCCGCGCTTGTACGACGGCAGTCCGAACTTGAGCCGGAGATAGCGTTCGCCGCGCCCATGCAGCGTTGCGATCATTTCGAGCAGTTGGGGCCGCGCGGCGGGAACGTACAGGCTCAGATGAAAGACCTCGTTGCGGGCAACGTACAGCGACGGATCCGTTTCCTCTGAGGCCGCCTTACAGAGCGCTGCGGCGTGCCGCAGCGAGGCGGGCGTGTGAGCGGGTATGGCCAGTCCAATGGCGAGGCTCTCGAGCGCGGCGCGAATCTCGTAGATTTCTCGCGCTTCACCGGCAGACAGCGGCGCAACGGTGGCACCCTTGTTGATCTCGGCCTTTGCCCAACCTTCGCTTTCGAGCTGGCGCAAGGCCTCGCGGACCGGTATCGCACTGACCGAGAATTGCCGCGCGATCGCATCCTGGCGCAACGGCGTGCCTGGTGCGAGGGTGCCGTCGACGATCGCCGCGCGTAGCGCGTTCGCGATCATCCGCGACGTGCTGCCCCGCTCTGCCAACGACACCGACGCCGGTAGCGCAGCCGCCGGCTTCGGCAGGGAGGAATGGCCCGTTGCGTCTCGCATCACTATATTATATATAATGTGACGCACGGCATCGGGACAATCGCAAAGAAAACCGGGCTCGGCGCCGCCGCGAGTTTATGAGCAACTGTCTGCCGGTCGGAGGCGCGAGATGAGTTCAACCACAGAGCAGGCGGTGCCCGTGCGCCATCGGACGCCGCTCAATCGTTCTCAGATCGTCGGATTCTGGGGGGCTTGGACCGGCTGGACCCTTGATGGCATGGATTCGTTCATCTACGCGCTGGTGCTCACGCCCGCGCTGACCGAACTGTTGCCGCACTCGGGGTTCGCCGCAACCCCGGCCAATGTCGGGCTCGCGGGATCGATCCTGTTCGCCCTGTTCCTCGTGGGCTGGGGTCTTTCATTCATCTGGGGCCCGATCGCCGACCGCTTCGGGCGAACCAAGGTGCTCGCGGCGACGATCTTCATCTTCGCGATCTTCACTGGCCTTTCGGCCATGGCACAAAACGTCTGGGAGCTTGGCAGCTTCCGTTTCATCGCGGGTATTGGGATCGGCGGGGAATGGGCGCTCGCGGGGACTTACGTGGCTGAGGCGTGGCCGGAGGACCGGCGCAAGATGGGCGCGGGATATTTGCAAACCGGCTATTACGCCGGCTTCTTCTTGGCCGCGGCACTCAACTACACGATCGGCGTCCAATTCGGCTGGCGTGCAATGTTTTTGACCGGCGCGGTGCCGGTTGTCGTGGCGATTCTGATCCTGCTGCGAGTGAAGGAGACCGAGAAGTGGCAGCGGGCCGAGGAGGACCGCACGCCACGGGTAAACCCGTTGCGCGAAATCCTCGGCGCGCGCTACCGGCGTCGCACGTGGGTGGCATGCGCGCTGGTGACGATTGCGATCGTGGGCTTGTGGGCGGGCACGGTATACGAACCGACGGCCGTGATTCAGCTGGCGCAGAAAGCGGGTCTGGGCAAGAGCGACGCGACGAAAACCGCGTCGTTTGCCACCGGCCTGTTGTCGATCGGGACCATCCTGGGTTGTCTTGTCTTGCCCGTGATCGCGGAGCGGATCGGACGCAGGAAGACGGCCGCCTTCTATTTCGCGGGGATGGCGATAGCGATCACGGGCAGCTTCGGCTGGGCGTTCTACCTGCCCCATGGCCTTGCGCCGTTTATCGCGTGGTTGTTCGTGCTCGGCTTCTTCGGCGGCAACTTCGCGCTCTTCAGCCTCTGGTTACCCGAACAATTCGAAACGCGGGTGCGTGCAACGGCGTTTGCGTTCTGCACGTCGTTCGGCCGTTTTGTCGGTGCCGGCGTGAACTTCTTACTCGGCGCGGCAGTACTGCACACACATACGCTGGGCTGGCCCGTTGCGCTGACGGCGGTCGTTTTCGTGATCGGGATCTTCATCATTCCGCTGGCGCCGGAGACCCACGGCGAGGTGCTGCCACCGTAGGGGAGTCGTCGGCATACTGGGTGGGCCAATCGGAGGTCAGCGCATGGGTTGGCACCTTCGCTCCGGTTGCGCGGGTGACGCCGGTCCACTCGGCGAGCGCGTCGTCGGCCCAGCGGGCCCAGCGGATAACCGCCTGGTATTGGCCCATAAGCAGCTTGCCGCCGATCGCGGCGACGGGCAGGCGGTCCGGGAATGGGCCGCCGGTGGTTTCGAATTCCTTTGTTCTACTGAGAATTTCAGCGAGCCGGGCCTCGGCGTCGGTCCGGATCTCCTGTACCGTCGCGCGGAACTGACTTACGTCGCCGGCGTCGGCGAAGGCCACCTTGATCATCGCTTCGAACTCCAACCGCATCCCAGTGGCGGGCGTATCCAGCCAGTCGCGTAGCGCGGTGCGTCCGGCGTCGGTGATTTCGTACACGGTGCTCCGCCGTTTACCCGTGAAGGTGACCTGCGAGACGGCCAGGCCGGCGGACACCAGCTTCTTCGGCTCCTCGTAAATCATGCTGGCGGCCCGGGGCCAGAACCAGCTCAGCGTCCGCTCCATCTGTTGCGCGAGTTCATAAGTCGTGAATGGCTGGATAGAGAGCAGCCCGAGTATCGCGAAGGATGTCGGGCTCGGATGCTTGGGAGACATGGGTTGACAATACTCCAGATCGGACTACAGTGAACTATACTCCGATATGGAGTATAGAGGGGAGAAGCCATGCCTGACTCGTCTGGCGATTCGGCAATCGACGGCGACCATCCGGGCGCGGTGGTCGTGCCACCAGAGGCGCCCGCCCTGCAGACCCGGTTGACCCGCGAATATGGCCTCCGGTATCCGTTCGTCGGAGCCGGTATGGGGTTCATCGCGTACGAGCGGCTCGCCGCGGCGGTCACCAATGCCGGCGGTTTGGGGATGCTCGGAGCATCCCCGGATCCGGCCGAAAGCCTGGCGGTCATGGTAGAACGATTGCGCGCCTTGACGTCTGGGCCGTTTGGCGTAGACCTCATCTGTGCCGACACCGGCCTCGGCCCGGCCAGCACAGACGCACACATCGACGAATGCATCCGGCTGGGGGTTCCGCTGGTCGTATTTCACCATGATCCACCGCCGGCCCGCTGGGTCAGCGCTCTGCGCGCGGCGGGAATACGCGTGTGGATGCAGGCTTCCTCGCCGGAAATCGCCGCGACCGCAATAGGATTCGGCGTCAGCGGAATAGTGGCCCAGGGCAGTGAAGCCGGTGGTCATGCCCGCGGACGCATACCGTTGCACGCGTTACTGCGGATGATTCGCCGCAACTGGCCCGACATGCTGCTGCTGGCGGCAGGTGGCATATCCGACGGCACCGCCGTAGCCGCGGCCTTACGGGCGGGCGCCGAAGGAGTGTGGGTAGGCACCGCCTTGGTCGCGGCCGAGGAAGCCAACGCTCATCCGGAGTACAAGCGTCGACTCGTCGATTCGCCCGGCAAGACGTTGCGCACCAATGCCTTCGGGCCCGAGTGGCCCGACCAGCCCTACCGGCTTCTGGCGACGCCCGCGGTGCACAGCGCTGAGGGAAGTACCGACCAGCCCAGGCACGACACAATCGGTCAAACGCGGTTGTTTCCTCATTCG
Organism: Mycobacterium sp. Dal123C01; assembly: GCF_052566995.1. Lineage (NCBI taxonomy): Bacteria > Bacillati > Actinomycetota > Actinomycetes > Mycobacteriales > Mycobacteriaceae > Mycobacterium > Mycobacterium sp. Dal123C01. The sequence continues at coordinate 3,376,693 of NZ_CP199580.1, forward strand.
GCAAATATGGCGTATGACATGCCGCTCAGGTCGGCGTTGCCGCCCACACCCGAAACCAGCGGTGATTGGGAGTCTATGGCCTACCCGGCCGGCCAAGGGGTGAGCGCGGTTCGAAGCATCGCACCCGCCGCCGAGATCATCCGGCAGATGATGAGCCAGGCGTGCGTCATACTCAGGACGGAACACCCGTCGACCCCATTGACCGGATGAACTCGACGCCGAGCCAGTGCCATCTCGACCAGAGTTCAGGGGTTTCAATGCCAAATTTCAGCAGGGTGTCGCATATTTCGTTCTCCGTGCATGACGCCGAGGCCAGCGCCCGATGGTGGGCCGCGCTGCTCGACCTCACCGAAATCGACCGGTCCGCCGGCGACGGGTGGCGGGGTATCTTGCTGCTGCATCCGGGGACGCGGACCATCGTCGAGTTCCAGCAGCACGACACAAATCAGGGCGAGACGTTCGATCCGCGACGTACCGGGTTGGATCACATGGCGTTCAAAGTCGACACGCGTGGCGAACTCGACGAGTGGCTGGCACATTTCGAGCGGCTCGGCGTCAGTCACAGCCCGATCGCCGAGCGCGAATACGGTGCGGTCCTGACGTTCAAGGACCCCGACGGCATTCAGTTCGAAATGTTCTTCAAGCCCGACCATCCGTAAACGATGGCCGATCACACCAGCGGATCGGATAGCTATGTGGGGACCACGGTTCGGTCGTTGGTCTGCACACTTGCTCTGCTGGCCGTACTTGTTGTGGCAGTGGTGTCGGTGTGCGGTGTGTCCTGATCTGGGGGAGTAGCCCTGCCGAGCCGTCAGCAGCGGACGTCGCGGTTCGGGCGCCGGGAGTTCTTGATGTGATCGGCGGCTTTTTCGGCGATCATGATCGTTGCGGCGTTGGTGTTTCCACTGATGATCGCGGGCATCACCGAGGCGTCGACGACCCGAAGTCCCTCGACGCCACGAACTTTGAGATCGGGATCGACAACTGCTCGTTCGTCGACACCCATCGCGCAGGTGCCAACCGCGTGGTACTCGGTCTGCGACCAGTTTCGCGCATGATCGGCGAGGGCGGCCCGGTCTGGGTTCGACTCGGCGGGCAGGTTCACGCCCTTGACGAACTTTCTGAACGACGACTGCTGTGCGATCTCGATGGCCGCGCGCAAGCCCGTGACGACGTCGTCGAGGTCGGCCGGGTCGGCGAAGTAGGACGGGTCGATACGGGGAGGCTTTTGCGGATCGGAGGAGTCCAGCCAGAGCCGGCCGCGACTGCGCGGGTGAGTCGCGGCAGCATTCATCGTGAAATTGGGCAGCGGTGGGCTGAAGCGGCCATGATCAACGAATGACGTTGGTCCGCCGATGAATTGGATATTCGGGATGGCGTCGCCGTTGGTGGACACGAACCCTCCCACTTCGCCACCGTTGGATGTGAAGGGACCGCCGCGCCGGTTCTGCCAGAGCGAGAGGTTTTCCGGGTTGGCCATCTCCAACAGATCCGTAGAGTCCTGAGTCGCCCAGACAATCGGGGTTATCGTGTGATCGTGCAGGTTCTCCCCAACACCCGGGAGGTCTGCGTTGACGTCGATGCCAAGTGCGCGCAACTGATCGGCCGGACCGACACCCGACAAGAGCAGCAGCTGTGGGGAGTTGATGGCCCCACCGCAGAGAATCACCTCGGCCCCGGCATAAGCGGTCGCCTCCGTGCCGTCGTGCACGTAGCAGACACCGGTCGCGCGGCCTGCGTCCATAAGAATCCTGGTCGCATGGGCGTTGACCTGCACGGTGAGATTGGGTCGCGCGAGCGCTGGCCGCAGATAGGCATCGGCACTCGACCACCGCCATCCTTGATGGCAGGTGACTTGGTAAGCCCCCGAGCCGATCTGGGATGCGCAGTTGAAGTCCTCGGTGCTGCCCAGGCCCCATTCACTCGCCGCGCCGACCCAGTTGAGCGAGAGGTCATGCGTGAACATCCTGTCCTCAACGTGCAGGGGACCGTGCTGACCGTGCAACGGTTCACCTAGTCGGCTGTTGTTCTCGGCTTTGATGAAGTACGGCAGCACGCTGTCGTAATCCCAGCCAGCGCAGCCGCGTTCACTCCACCCGTCGAAGTCAGCGCGGTTTCCGCGGATGTAGACCATCAGGTTGATCGACGAAGAACCACCCAGCGTCTTACCGCGGGGGTAGATCATCGATCCCTGATAGTGCGTCTGCTGTTCGAGGCGATAGTCCCAGTCGACTTCCGACCCGAACAGCGAGCCGAAGATGGCCGGTACCCGAATGGCGTCCAGCGTGTCCTCGGGGCCCGCCTCAAGCAGAAGCACCTGAACCGACGGGTCCTCGGACAGCCGATTAGCCAGCACGCATCCCGCGCTACCGGCACCGACGACGACGTAGTCGAACGAGTCGTGTGTTGAGAGTTTTGATGAAGATGTCATGCGCTGAACCGTACAACTATCTGAGGGCAAATACAATCAGATGATGAGTGTCCTCACATTGTGAGGACACAAGTACGCAGGTTGGCCTACCATTCAGGATGGTGGGACACGTGCAATCAGAAAGCGTTGAATGAGGGATTACGACGGCAAGACCGCGGCTGAACGGGTCGCCGAGCGCCGCGCGCGATTGGTCGGCGCAGGCATCGAGTTGTTCGGCGAACATGGCTACGCCGGCACATCCATCCGCGCTGTGCTGCGTCAAGCGGGTCTGCGCGATCGGTATTTCGGTGAGAGCTTCGCCGACCTGGACGCGCTGCTGGCGGCTGCCTACGACCAACTCATCGACGAGGAAGTCAGTGCTTGCCGCGTCGCGATCGACGCCACCACCGGCGCCTCGGACGGGGCGCGGGCGATGATCGATGCCATCGGCCGCTTGCTGGAGGGCAATCGCGGCCACGCGCGCATCAAGCTTCGCGAGGTGTTTTCCGGCGGCGCAATGGTTCGAGTCCACCGCCAAGAAGGGCTTCGCAAGTTGGCCCAGCTCGTCGCCGACCTGCTGCCCGAGGCGGACGGCGCCGATGACCGTGACCGGCTGCTGCTCGGCCTGGGCGTGGTAGCCGCGGGCGACGTATATCTACTGGCTTGGCTGGACGGTGAATTGGATGTGTCGCGCCAAGAGGTGGTCGACCTCGTGACGCAGGTATTCGATTCGGTCGCAGCCGGTATCGCGGTCAGGCCGTCGCGGTAGCCGTCAATAGCCGATCGATGCCAAGAAGGACCCGCGTGGCTCTTGGTAGTACCCGAGTGTCATCAAGTTCAGCATGTAGACGATCCGCAAGCCCTGGTCGAAACACCATCGCAAGAGTTCGGCGTTGCGCAACGGGACAAGGAATCCATTCCAGGAGAACTCGTCGGCGCTGGCGATCAGCGCCGTCAAATCTTCGTTGCTCACCGCAACGGAGTGGCCGGTGAAGCCGACCCCGGTCGTGTATCCGGTTATTTGGCCGTCACGCACGACGATCCTGGCCGATCCGTGAGCGATCGCATCACGCAATTCGCCACTTCGGTCGTGACCGTGCACCTGTAAGCAGAGCTTGTCGCACTCGGCCAAATCCGAGCTTTGAGCATTGCGCACATCAAACCCGTTGAGGCGCATCGATAGTGGCTTGCCCTGGATTGCCGCGAGTGGTTCACGGGTCTGAAAGCCGAGTTTGGTATACAGGCTCATCGAACGGTTGTGATACGCGACCTGCACAAGGCGCACCCCTAATGCCTGCCGCTGGGTGCTTCGGTCCAACACGGCCTGCATCAAGGCGCGGCCGACGCGGCCGTCCTGTACGTCGGAAGCCACGCTGACCGGGCCCACGCTGAAAATGGCCGAACGTTCGTCGAGAAAGTTGCTGCCGATGACCCGATCATCGGATTCAGCGACGACGCTGAAATATTCGGGGTGCGACTGCAACGCCTGGACGAGCTCGTGAGCATGTTGTACCGAGGGGAAATCCGACGGGAAGTTATGTCGGGCGGCAATCGCGTTGAAGGCTTTGTAGCAGATAATCGCGCACTCGTTGGTGTCTGCCGGTGTCATGGTGCGTATGCGGGCCATCTGGTGTTCCTTATCCGTCGCCGTCACTCACGACGTAGATTACCCACCCGCTGACGATCAAATACCCTCTGACTGAGAGTCTCTCGTTCATACGAAAGAGCCGGCGCCTAACCAGGTGGGTGCGGCACCACGAGTGTTTAGCTGCCCGGCCCGATCACGAAACAGCGACCGGTATTCGTGGTGAGCAGTACCTCTTGCACCGACGACTTATCGATCGTCGGGAATTCGAAGCGATGCGTTTGTTGGCCGGCTTCGATGTTGGCGTCCTGGGACTCGTTGGTGCCGTCCTTCTTACGCACTACCGCCGTGACCTTGTCGGGCTTCGAAAGGTTCTGCGGCTCATGGAAATACCATATTTCTATCCCGGTTCCAGCTGAATTGGCCTGCCAGCCATCGGAGTAGTAACACCCTGGATTGCCCTCGGCATCCGGCGGGGGAGGCGGGCAGATCGATAATCCAATGCATGCCGGCGTGCTGCTGGTCGCCGCCGGCGAAGCGGCCGTGCTGGATGACGGGCTGGCAGAAGCGGTCGTGCTGGTGGTGGTCGATGGTGCCGTGGAGCTCGAACCGGATGTGTTTGAGGGCGACGGATGTGGCGAGCCGCATGCTGCAACGCTGACGCAGGCCATCGCGGCGAGCGTGATCAGTCGGAACATGAAAGTCCTCATCAGTGGCACACTTCGCAGGCGATGCCGTCATTGTCGCGGTCCAGCGGGGGGCGATAACCCGGCTGCCCGCGGTAGATCGGAGCTGCCCCGGCATCACATGCCGCCCGGCAATTCGGGTAATAGACGTTCGAACCCGTGGTCGGTGCCGGCGACGGGGTGGTTGTCGACGGGGCGGCATGGGCCGTCGGCGATCCCGCAATCCCCAATGCAATTGCTCCCACCGCGAACACACGACGAATCATCGGTTTAAGCCTCCGTTTAGTGAAGCGGCGTTGGTTGCTGACGACTACAGAGCTAACACCTCGACGCGTTCGTATGGCAAGGGGCAGGTGGTCAGGCGTTTTCGGCGATCCAGCTGGTGGTAAAGCGTTGTACCGCGGGAATGCTCTGGGCCAATCCGGCTCCGAGCGTCTTCTCGAGTTTGCCGCCCACCAACGGGATTTTGACTTCCACTCGCACGGTGAAGCGCAATTGCGTCCCGCTGCCGGCGGGCTCCAGCCACGCCTCGGAGCGGCCCGATCCCACGCCGGGGGAAGTCGTCACGTCGACCTGCCCGCGTACCCGACCGTCAGCGGCCGCTTTCCACGTCTCGCTATGCACGAGTTTCAGGTTGCCTGGCGCGAATCTGGCGACCGGGCCGGGCAGTAGCTGGCGACCCAGGTGCTGAGTGACGCGCACGGTTGCCGTGCCGTCGGCGTCGACGATCAGCGAATCCAGTGTGGTGGTGGCGGCGTTCCCCAAGGCGATTCGGGCCAGCCAGTAGTCCTCGCGGCTGAACGCGGCGTGGATCTGTTCAACGCTGGCGGGCGATTGGGTCACGACGTCGAATGTGCGCGGCATAGCACAACATTCTTACCAAAGTCGCGACCGTCGGGGTCGCGCTTATCCCGAATGCCCTCCGACGCTCAGGCGGACTCAGCGGCTGAGCTGGATGGCTTTGACCACCAGCAACAGCGCCCCGACGACCAGGTAACCACGCAGTGCGATCATGCCGAGTCGAGTGCCCGGCGACCAGGTGACGGGCTCTAGCAGGGCCAGGGGTGGCATCCGCCAGGTGTTGCGGTCGACGGGGCGCGCCGGGCGTGTTGCCACCGGCGGCGCGGGTTGGCGGCGGGCCATCCAGCGCAGCATTGGTACTGCGGCGGCGGCAAGTAGGGCCAGGGCCACGGCCAGATAGGTGGCTACAGCGACTACGTCGATGTCGGGAAACAATGTGGTAGTCATCAGGATCCCGGACAGCAGCAGCAGGGTCGCGACGATCAGCCCGGCGAGCCAGTTGAGCCAGGTCCGATTAACCCACGGCCCCAACACTTCCGGGTCGTTGCATAGCAAGAGCAGAAACACGCTGGCGCTGGGCAACAGCAGACCGGCGAGGGCCTGCACCCCGGTGGTGATCAGCCCGAGCGGTGCGCCGGGGATTAACACAATCGCCGCGGCCAATGCCACCATCGCCGCGTAGGACACATAGAACTGTTTGGCGTCGGCAAAACCACGGTGTAGCGAATGCTTGAGACCGAACACGTCGCCGAACGCGTAGCTGGTCGCCAGGGTCACTGCGGCGGCGCCGATGATCGACGCGTCCAGCAGCACGATGGCAAACAGCGAGCCCAGCACCCCGCTGTGTTGGCCGAGCAGGTGGGCGATGGCGCCGGCGTCGGTAAAGTTCCCCACGGTGTTGGTGGAACGCGCCGCCCAGTCACCGGTCATCAGCAACGCCGCGGCGCCGACCACCACGACGAAGGCGCCCAAGACGGTGTCGGCGCGTTCATAGGCCATGAACCGGGGTGTGATGCGTTTGTCGACGATATTGGACTGCTGAAAAAACAGCTGCCAGGGTGCCACCGTGGTGCCGACGATAGCGATGATCAACAGCACGGCATCTGAGCTCACGCCACCCGAAATGCTCGGCACCACAAAAGACTTCGCCGCATGCACCCACTGCGGGTGTGACATCAGCAGCATCGGGATCTGCGCCAAGGTGATGGCGATGAAGATGAACATGGCGCGTTCCCAGCGCCGGAAGCTTCCGCTTGCCATGATCGCGACCAGCGCCACCGCCGATATTGGCACCACAAGGTATTTGGAGACACCGATGTAGTCGGCGGCCAGGCTGATACCGATGAACTCGGTGACGATCGTCAAGAAGTTCAGCAAGAACAGGTCGCCGACGGAAAACCAGCCCCATCCGCGACCGAAGCGTTCGTTGATCAACCGGGCGTGCCCCACCCCGGTGACCGCGCCGAGTCGCACCACCATTTCCTGGTTGACGATGAGTACCGGGATCAGCAACAACAGCACCCACAGCAGCGAATAGCCGTAGTTTTGGCCGGCCTGGGCGTAGGTGGCCACCCCACCGGCGTCGTTATCGCCGACCATCACGATGATCCCGGGGCCGACGATAGCCAGCAGGGTCAGCAGCCGGGTCTTCAGCGTTCGAGGGTGCTCAGCGTCGCTGAGTTTGATGCGACCGAACGCGCCTTCGATATCACCCAGGTGCGCGGAGTCGAGCACCGCGGTGCGCTGTGGCGCCTCCTGTTCCACCGGCGCCTCGGCGCTGCCGGTGTTGTCGTCGCCCGAGGTCACCGCGCTTCACCTCCCGGCACACGGGCGTTGCGGTCATCACCGGGTTGGGCGATTTCGCGGATCGGACGTGGGGCAGGTTCGCGGCGGCGCCAGTCCTCGGGGATGGTGGCCTCGAGCACGTCGTCGACGGTGACCACCCCGAGCACGCGATCCTGGTCGTCGACGACGGGGATCGAGTAGAGGTTGAAGTCGGCCATCAGCAATGCGATGTCCGTCAGGTCGGCATCGGCGCTGACCCGCACCGGGTCGGAATCCATCAGCGCCCCAACGCTTTCGCCGGGCTCGGAGTGCAGCAGTGCGATTATTGACACCACACCGGCGAGGTGTTTGTCGTCGTCGAGAACATGCACCTTGATCAGCGCCTCCGGCTGTATGGCGCGGGCGGCAACGATCAGCGCCAGCGCCTGGGCCGCGGTCGCGGTGGCGGCGCAAGAGACGAAGTCGACGTTCATCAGCCCGCCGGCACTTTCCGGATTGAACCCCATCAAGGTGATCACCTTGGTGCGCTGCGGTGCGGGCATCAGATCCAGCACGCGACGGCGGCGCGACTGGCGCAGGTCTGCGATCGCGTCGGCGGCGTCGTCGGCGCGCATCCGGCCCAGCAACGCGGCGACCTCGTCGTCGGGCATTCCGTTGAGCAGCCGGCTGGCCTTCTCCGGGTCGAGTTCTTCGAAGACATCGGCTTCCAACTCCGGGTCGCTGCGGACCCGGTCGAGGATCTCGCCCCCTTCGGCTTTGTCGGCTTCCTCGAGAAGATCGGCGATCTCGGCGGGCTTGAACCCGCCGAACCGATCGGACAGGCGGCGCACGGCATCGGTGTGTGCATGACCGATCAGCGGCTCGAATGCCTTCCAATCGCGCCCCGCATGCCCCGCGGAACCCTTGATCAGCCCGAACAACCTCGGCGGGCGACGCGTGTCCAGGCGCGCAAGAACCCACCCGCCGCCGGTATCTTCCAGTTCGACGTCATAGCCGCGCACCAGCTCGACCGCCGCCACATCAATCAACCGGTGGCCCAGCACGTCGGCGCGCAGCAGCACCTCACCGTCGCGGCGCTCGAAGCCACGAAGATCAATCTTGTTCTTGGCCAACACAATCCGGTCGGCAGCATACTCGTCAATGGATACGCTGCCGATAAAGACCTGCCGGGTACCGACCTCGGCCACGATCCCGGTCACCAGCGGATACTCGTCGGCGCCGCGTAGCCGGACAATGACGTCATCAACCCGGCCCACCGTCTCGCCGGAGCGCGCCAGCACCGGAGCGTGCAGCAGCTCGGAGAGATGGATTACTGGCCAGCCGTCATGCTCGGTGGTCGTCTCTGATGTGCTCACTGGTCCTCCTCAACGCTGTGCCGTGGGCGCCCGCGCGCGGACACTCCAGGTAATGCGAGGCTATTTGTGAGTTCGGCCTAAAGCCAGGCTTCGGTGAGCTAGAACCCACAGGTAAACGACAGATGGCCGTCGGGGATACAACAGGTTTGGCCGCCCGCGATCTAAACCTGTTGTGCGAGTGGCTAAATCGTGGGCTTGGCGACGGAAACGGCTACTGTTTGTCGACTTTGCCGGCGATCTGATTGGCGACGCTGATGCCCGCGTCACCCGGATCCTTGCGGCACGCCTCGGTGTCAATCACGACGTTGTTGCGTACGGTGAGCGCCCGTTGACAGCTCTGGGACATGCTGTCACCGCCCTTGCTCAGCGACACGCTTACGGTCGTGCTCAATACGCCGTTGGCGTTGGTTACCGGCCCCACCTTCCACTTAATTTCGGGACCGTCCGGTTCGGGGGGCACGGTTTCCTGGCGGTTAGCGCAGGCCGGCCAGCGCTGCGATGACGTGGTGAAGAAGGCACTTGCCTGCTGGGCGGTGGGAAACAACACCACAAATTGGGTTATCTCCGGGTCCGGGTCACTCGACGCGGGAGCAGCGGCAGTGTCACGTTCGCCGTGCACCGTGGTATTGCCGCTGCCGGCATAAACCGGCGTCAAGCCCTCGCCGGTGATGTACAGGCATTCGGCAGGAAACTTGTATCCCTTGGGGAACACGTCGGTGGTTTTGTCTTCTTGCAGCGTCTCAAACGTTTTGTCGTTCTTGGAACCCGTGACCCCCAGCGCAGTGTCGACCTCGGGCAGAGTCAGCAACAGACTCGGTAGCGCGGCCTGTGCGACGGGAGGCTTCGACGAAGTCGTGGTTGTGGTCGACGACGACGACGGGGTGCCGCCACCGTTGCTACCGCCGCAGGCGGTGACCAAAATCCCGGCAGCGGCGACGGCGACGGCGGCTGGTAGCTGACGCATGATTGAGTGCCCTTCTGATGGAGTCGGGTGGAGCATACGACAGCAACGCAGGTCGCGGGGCGTTTGTAGACAGCGAACGACGACCGAGCGACATCGCCCTGGATCGCTGCCGCCGACTCGGCTTCGATACCCGCGGCGTCAAACCGTTCGATACCGCTTACGGTTTAAGGGGATTCGACTAGCTGTTGCGGCGGATCTTCAGCGCCGTGGTGATCATCGGGACCTGCAGCGGCAGGCGCGCCAGCGCGACGATGCGCATCGGCCACGACTTGCTCCACCACAGCCGGCACATGTTGACGTTCGCGGGGAAGACCCCGACGAACAGCAGGGCAGCCAGTGTCGCCGCCATCCGACGGGTTCGCCGGGGCACCAGCAGCGCACCTGTGGCGATCTCGACGACCCCAGAGGCGTAGGTGTAGAAGCGCGCGTCTCCCGGCAGCTCGGCGGGGACGATGTCGTCGAACGGCTTGGGCGCCAGGAAGTGGACGGTACCGATGCCCACCAGCATGGCTGCGATGCGGTATGCGGTGGTCTGGACTTCGCGCTGAGCTAGGGCTGTGGTGGTCATGTCCCCATTGTGCTCATGCCCGGCGAACGTCGGGGAACTACCGTCCCGTCGAGGGTGGGATGTTGGGGTTTTTGGCGAAGATGTTCTCCGGGTCGTATCTGGCCTTGATGGTCTTCAGTTTTGCGTACTTGTGCTCGCCGTATACGTCCCGTACCCGATGGTCATCGTCGACAGCCATGAAGTTGGAGTAGAGACCGCTGGTCTGCCATGACTTCGTTGCTGCGAAAGTCCCACGCACCCAGTCGATATAGGGCTGCCCATCCCCGCCGTCGTTCCAGCGGGTAAGCACGTTGATCGAGTGATCGGCGTGCCGGTCGGGGAAGGCGGCGTCACGTTCATCGAGCCGATCCTGCGCACCGTGCTGATACGTGACCTCGATTACCGAGGGCGTGGAGGGCATGATCTTCGCGGACTCGATCAACGATTCGATACATCCCTCACTGAGGCGCCCGAGGTAGCCCCCTTTGGTGTAGTTGCACGCACCCGCTGCCAGTGTGGTGTCGTTCATCGACTGCAACTCCAGGTACGGCATCGTCTGGAGGTCGCCGGACAACTTCGGTGCACCCCTCCACAACTCCTCGTTGACGGCGCGGGCATCCCGGGGGTCGCCGGTCCAGACGCTGACTAACACGCACACCGGCGCCTCGACCTGATCCTGCGGCCCGACCGCCCGTTGCAAGAAAACCGTCGCCTTGAGGTCGTCGGTAGAACAGCGCATGGTGCGCTCGTAGTGGGCGATCGCGGCCGCGGCCTCCTCGATGCTGAACATGGCGACGCCGACAGGCATGGCTGTTCCTACTGGATGTGCGGCGAACTCGAACTCGGTCACCGCCCCGAAATTGGCGCCGGCGCCGCGTAACGCCCAGAAGAGGTCGGGAGTTTCCTGGGCGTCGGCGGTGACCACGCTGCCGTCAGGCAGTACCAACTCAGCGGCGAGCAGGTTGTCGCAGGTGAGACCGAACTTGCGGGTCAGCCACCCCATCCCGCCACCGAGTGTGAGGCCGCCGACGCCGGTTTGGGACATGACACCCGCGGGCGTCGCCAGCCCAAAGGGCTGTGTTGCGCGGTCCAGATCGGCGAGCAGGCAGCCGCCCTGCACTCGTACCCGCCCGATGTCGGGTTCGACCTTGACCCGCCGCATCGCGCTGAGGTCGATGACCAGTCCATCATCGATCACCGAGTGTCCGGCGAGGCTGTGTCCACCGCCCCGCACCGCAAGTTCGACGCCATGTTCACGGGCGAACGTTATGGCGACGGAGACATCGCTTTGGTTTGCGCAGCGCACCACCGCAGCCGGGTATCGGTCGATCATGTGGTTCCAGATACGACGTGCGCGTTCGTATTCCTGACACGCTGGGGAAATGACGTCACCCGTCAACTGAGAATTCAGCTGGGCGATTTGCCGGTCGGTAAGGATTGCGGATTGACCCGCGGCGCGTTGCGCCATCTAGCCACCACCTGCCAGTGCGAGCGATTCCGTTGGCTGTGGGAGCCACAGACTAATACTAAGTACGTTGTGCCCCAACATATTTCCATGTTACACAGCGACTCAGCCGCGGGTGGGGATGGAAGCCGAGATGCTTACCTGCGGTCGGCGTCGGTGAATCGGATGATGCCGCGGATATTTCGTCCCTCGAGCATGTCGCGGTAGCCGTCGTTGATCTGGTCGAGGCGGTATTCGCGAGTCACCATGTCGTCGAGATTGATGTGACCCATCTGGTAGAGCGCCAGTATCGCGGGGATGTCGTATTGCGGGTTGCCGCCGCCGAATATGCTGCCCTGCAGGCTCTTCTGCAGCAGTGACAGCCCCGTGAGGTTCAAAGTGCATTCGTTGGCCATCACGCTGGCCATGCCCGTCAGGACGCATTTGCCGCCCTTGGCCGTCAGCCCCATCCACGACTCGACGTCCTTGCCCTCCACGTGGCCGACGGTGACGATCACCTTCTGGCACATGAGACCTCGCGTCGCCTCGGCAATGCCGGCGGCCGCGCCGGCGACGTCGGCAAAGGTCTCCGTCGCGCCGAACTTGAGCGCCTGCTCGCGTTTCCATTCGTAGGGGTCGACGGCGAAGATACGTCGGGCCCCGGCGATGCGGGCGCCCTGCAGCGCGGCGACGCCGACGCCGCCGATCCCGATGACCGCCACGTCGTCACCCGGCGTAACCGCGGCGCTGCGCACCGCAGAGCCGTAGCCGGTCGTCACCCCGCAGCCCACCAGGCAGGCGACGTCGAAGGGGATGGTGGGGTCGATCTTGACCACCGAGGTCTGGTGCACGACCACGTACGGCGCAAAGGTGCCCAGCAGCGACATCGGAATGACGTTGCGGCCCTGCGCGGTGACCCGAAACGACCCGTCGGACACCGACTGGCCGGACAGCAGGCCCATACCCAGGTCGCACAGGTTGCGCAGTCCGGTCTGGCACGGCTGGCATGTTCCGCAGGACGGGATGAATGACATCACCACGTGATCGCCGACGGCCAGATTCTCGACGCCCTCGCCGACCTCGGTAATGATCCCGGCGCCCTCGTGACCACCCAGCACCGGATAGCTCGGGATGGGGAAGTCGCCGGTCATCAGATGGTGGTCGGAGTGGCACAAGCCGGCCGTCTCCAACTGGACGGTCACCTCACCGCGACGGGGATCGCCGATCTCGATCTCGTCGATCGACCACGGCTCGTTCAATTCCCAGACCAGCGCACCTTTTGTCTTCAACGGTTGGCCTCCGCCTTTACCCGGACCGCTTAATTGTTAGCGCCGTCACAGAGCCCCGGCGTACCGAACTTAGACCATTACTATTGCCAATACAGTATTTGATACGATTCGCGTCGTCTGACCGCCCACCGCAGTGAGGTTGAGAACATGGCTACACCCGTAATCGTCGGAGCCGCCCGGACCGCGATCGGCCGTTCGTTCAAGGGGACGCTGGTCAACACCCCGCCCGAGACGCTGATCACCGCGGTGCTTCCTGAGATCGTGCGCAGGTCGGGTGTCGACCCGTCGGACATCGACGACATCATCTTCGCCGAATCGCATTACGGCGGCGGCGATTTGGCCCGCTATGCGGCCACCGCGACCGGCCTGGACCACGTTCCGGGTCAGTCGGTCAACCGACACTGCGCAGGTAGCCTCACGGCCATCGGCAACGCGTCGGCACAGATCGGCTCCGGCATGGAGCGGGTCCTCATCGCCGGCGGCGTGCAGTCGCTGTCGATGACGCCGCTGACCAACTGGCGCATCCCGGGCCCCGAGCTCAAGTTCGAAGAGCGCTGGATGCCGCCGACCCACGTCGAGACCCCGGACGCGCCCGCTAAGGACATGTCGATCACGGTGGGCTGGAACACCGCGCAGGCAGTCGGCATCACCCGCGAGGAGATGGACGCCTGGGCGGCCCGTTCACACGAGCGTGCCATCGCGGCCATCGACGCGGGCAAGTTCGTCGACGAGATTCTCCCGTTGAAGATCACCCAGATTGACGGATCGGTGGTCGACTTCTCCGTCGACGAACACCCTCGGCGCGACACCACCATCGAGAGGCTCGCCGGACTCAAGGTGCTGCACCCCGAGATCGAGGGCTTCTCGATCACCGCCGGGAACAGCAGCGGCACCAACGACGCCGCCGCGGGCGTGGCGCTGGTGGACAAGGATTACGCCGCCGCTAACAAACTGAATGTGCTGGCGACCGTCAGGGCCTGGGCCGCCGCGGGCGTGGCGCCCAGGGACTGCGGCCTGGGCGCGGTGAAGGTCATCGGCAAGGTGCTACAAAGGGCCGGTTTGTCGCCGGCGGATGTGGCGCTGTGGGAGATCAACGAGGCGTTCGCGTCGGTGCCGATCGCGGCCTGCCGCGAGTACGGCCTCGACGAAGACAAGGTCAACTTCTCCGGTAGCGGCTGCAGCCTTGGCCACCCGATCGCGGCGTCGGGCGCCCGCATGATCACCACACTGGTCTACGAGCTGGCCCGCCGTGGCGGCGGCATCGGCGTCGCGGCCATGTGTGCCGGCGGCGGCCAGGGCGGCGCCGTCATCATCGAGGTCTAATCTTCGTCACGCCGAACGTGCTCTCACGGCGAGTTTTCAGCGATTTTTTCGCACTGAGAGCACGTTCGGCGCGCCTTAGATGCAGAAATCTCAGTTGCAAAAGGTGTAGCCGATGAATTCGGTGTCGCCGGTAGTGCTGGGCGAGTAGTCGACGTAGTGCACCGCCGGCATCCCTTTGTACTGGGTGTCCATTTTCTGGGCGGTCGGTGGCGGGGCACCTTGCGGAAAGGCCAGGATCATGTCGTTAAAGATCTTGAGGCCGACCTGGCAGATGGCGTCACGGCGCGGCGGCTGCGCATTCCACGCATGAACGACGACCGGTTTGGTGATCTGGGAGCCGGTGGCGCAATTCGGATCGCACAACTTGAAAACTGCCGTGCCGCTCCCATCGGCGCCCTGCGGGCCCCACGAACTCCATGACATGTCTTGCAGCGCAACGGCAACGCTCGCGCAGCCCAGGACATTGAGCTTTTTGGGACGCTCGCTCGGTTGGGCGCCCGGGTTGTAGCAGCCCGGAATGGCGTAGCTGTCGGGTGGGGCCGGTGGTTGGCTGGTGGATTGGGCCGCCGTGTTGTGCTGACCGCCGGTCAGTTTCACACCGGCGAAGATCAGCGCACCGACCACCAGAAGGGCCACGACGATGACGATCACTGTTAGGCGCCCCCGCCGCAGCCCGCTCGATAACGAGACGTTGCCGCTCACGTTCTCCAGGTTATGTCAGAAGTCGTATGTGGGGCGCCGACCGCGCTGAGTATCGCGGCACGGTAAATTTGGTCAACGCTACCAACATAGGGAAGTATCGAGACCTCGCGACGTGTTAGGAGTAACCGATGAATGACCACGCACTGGCCGCGCGGTTGGCCACCGAGGCGGGGCAGCTGTTGCTCGGCGTGCGCGACGAATTCGCCGATGCCGAGGCGAGCGAGCGGAAGGCGGCGGGGGACAAGCGATCCCACGACTTTCTGATGCAAGCGTTCGCCAGCGAACGGCCCCAGGATGCGGTGCTGTCCGAGGAGGGCGCCGACGACCCGGTGCGATTGCGTTCCGAGCGGGTGTGGATCGTCGACCCGCTTGACGGCACGCGCGAATTCTCCGAGCTCGGGCGCGACGACTGGGCAGTGCACGTCGCGCTCTGGCAGGCCGGTGAACTCGTGGCCGGTGCCGTAGCGCTGCCGGCCCAGGGCGTCACGTTGTCGACCCCCCAGGTTGATGCGCCTCCCGCCGCGCCGGCCAAACCACGCATCGTCGTATCGCGCACCCGGCCACCGGCTATCGCGTTGGCGGTTCGCGACGCGTTGGACGGCACGCTGGTCGAAATGGGTTCGGCCGGAGCCAAGGTCGCGTCAATCGTTCAAGGCTTGTCCGACGTGTACGTCCACGCCGGCGGCCAATTCGAGTGGGACTCGGCAGCACCGGTGGCGGTGGCTCGCGCCGCTGGTTTACACACCTCGCGGATCGACGGTTCGGCTCTGGTTTACAACCGGCCAGATCCTAAGTTGCCAGATCTGGTGGTCTGCCGTCCAGAGCTCGCCGCAGCTGTTCTTGCCGTGACGGGCGGCTGACTCCGACCGGCTGGCGGTCGAAGCTGTATCGATCGAGATCGCCAGGCGTGTAATAGATTCCGGTCACCCTTTCCGGCTACGTGGTCGGCGCCGGCGGCCCTTTGCCTCATCCGTCCACTCCCTTTCGACCCGTCCGATCTCCAGCGAGAGCAGCATCAGAGTCGGATTATCGCAGTGGACTTCGTGAGCATTGCGGAACTTTGCCGCGTCGCCGGTGGCGGGCAGGTGCGGCCGCAAGCCCTCGAACCACTCGTCGCCGACGACATTCGGTGGATCACCAGCGCGAGGTCCGCAGCCCCACTGCCGGTATGCGTCTCGTGCCCCGGCCAAGCCGGCTCGCCACTGTTGGACTGCGTCGCAACGCTGTGAATGCAGGTGGATCCTCATCTGATGCCTATGGTTCGTCTTTTCCGCCATCCCGGGGAGCAGGTTGTCGGCGGCCGACTTGGCAACGCCCGCCACGCCCACGGCCCCTGCGCCCACGACCGTGGCCATCAGACCCATCGTCATCATGTCCATGCGCTGATCGTTCCACTCAGGGGCAAGCGATGGCCAGGGAATGCCCCATTCAGTCGACGTGGGCGTTAGCATCTGGTCCACACAGTGACGGGAACTCAGGGGGCCGGGATGCTGCGAATCGATACTCACCACCACGCCATCCCCTCCTTCTACCGAAAACTGCTGGTTGACAAGCTGATTGGCGAAGCCGGTGGGCGCCTCTTTCCGGAATGGAGTCCGGAGACGTCGCTAGCGACAATGAGCGAACTCAACATCGGTACGGCGATCCTCTCGGTTTCCACGCCGGGCACCGCTTTCCTGTCGAGCACCGCCGATGCCGTTGCGCTTGCACGCGACATCAACGACTACCTTGCCGATCTCGTTCAGGTCCAACCTGATCGGTTCGGGTTCTTCGCGACCATTCCCTTGCCGCATATCGCGGAGTCCGTCGACGAGGTCGTCCGGTCGCTCGACGAGCTAAACGCCGACGGCGTCGTGCTGCTCGCCAGCAACGCTGGGGTGTACCTCGGCCAGGACGGACAAGACGATCTGTTCGCCGCGCTGGATGCGCGTTCGGCGGTGGTGTTCATTCACCCGGCCGAGCTGCCCGGACCCGGTGTGGACGGCATTCCACCGTTCGCCGTCGACTTCCTGCTCGATACCACCCGCGCTGCGTATCTGCTTGTGCGCAACGGGATCTGCCGCACGTACCCGCATATCAAATTCATTCTCAGCCACGCCGGTGGATTCGTCCCCTACGCGTCGCATCGGATGGCCGTCACCATCATGGGCGACACCGGACGCAGCCTGACCGACATTCTGGATGACTTCACCGGTTTCTACTTCGACACCGCGTTGTCCTCGAGCGCCGCGGCGCTGCCGAGCCTGCTCGCATTCGCCAAGCCCGGGCATGTGACCTTCGGTTCCGACTGGCCATTCGCCCCGGTCGCGGCCGGAAAATTGTTCGCCGCCGGCTTGGAAACCTACCCCGGACTCAACACCGGCGACCGCACGGCGATCGAGCGCACTAATGCGCTCGGGCTCTTCCCCCGTCTCGGGACGGCGGCACCGCCGGCCGCCGGGTCAGCGGTCGATCAGGTGCGTCACGCGGTCAGCAGAGCCGTCATGCGTGGCGTCGCGCGACTAATCAACACCCGGTGACGGTCAAAGCAGGGCCTTCTGCCAGGAGAGGACGCGTTCGGCCAGTTCCGGTCCGCTGTCCTCCTGGATGAAGTGACTCGCCTTGATGCGAGCGTGCGGTTGGCCGGCCGCGCCAGGGACGTGCTCGATCAGGGGACGGTCGGCTTGCCCCAGGATCGGGTCGTGAGCTCCGAAGATGGCCAGAAAGGGCTTCTCCCACCGGCCCAAGGCGTCCCAAGCCGCCCGATTGGCCGGAACGGCCGGATTGTCGGGTGAGGTCGGCACCAACTGCGGAAATGCACGGGCCCCGGCTTGATACGTCTTGTCCGGGAATGGCGCGTCATAGCCGGCCCGCACTTTGGGCGGAACCCTGCGGACCGTTCCGGCCGAGACGATGCGACCGGCAGGCAGCACGGGGGAGTAGCGCGCAAAGGCCCGCCACGCCACGAACCCCGGAGAGGGCCGCCGCTGGGCCGCGGGCAGAAAACCATTCGCCACCACCACGCGCGCGATCCGATCGCTCTGCTCGGCGGCGATGCGCAGACCGATCAGCGATCCCCAGTCCTGGACGAACAGCGTGACTTCCGTCAGCCTGAGGCGCTCGAACCACGCCGTCACCCACTCGACATGCCGCAGGTAGGTGTAATCCTCGATCCGGCTGGGCTTGTCGGAGCGGCCAAAGCCGATCAGGTCCGGCGCGAGCACGCGGTTTCCGGCCTCAGCCAGCGGCGGGATCATCGTGCGGTACAGGTAGCTCCAGGTGGGTTCGCCGTGCAGCAGCACGATCGGCGGGCCATCGTCGGGTCCCTCGTCGAGAAAGTGCATCCGCACCGGCGGCGAGTCGCTTGCCGTCACGTCAATGTAGTTCGCTACGAACGGATAGCCTTCCAAGTTTTCGAATCGGGAGTCCGGGGTTCGCAGCACATCCATATTCAGCTCCTCCGGTGAACGGGCACCCCTGCAAGCCTCTCCCCGCAGAGCGCCTTTCGTCCAGTACGAGATTTCATTGGGGAAGAACCAGGTAGGCCATTAAACTAGCGAAATCATGGCCATCCGTCGCGCCGTCCTGCTGATTGCCGACATCGGCGGCTACACGGCCTACATGAACTGGAACCGGATGCACCTGGCGCACGCCCAGCAGACGGTGGCGCAGCTGCTGGAATCGGTCATCGACGCAGGTAAGGGCCTGAAGCTGGCGAAGTTGGAGGGTGACGCCGCGTTCTTCTGGGCGCCGGACGGTAATGCCAATGCGCTGGTGTGCGATCGGCTCTGGCGCATGCGCGAATCGTTCCTCGTTTGCCGGCAGCGGATCAAAGCCGACATCGGCTGCGAGTGTGCGAGCTGCGCTCAGCTCGACAGCCTGTCGCTGAAATTTGTCGCGCACGAAGGGGAAGTGGCCGAGCAACGGGTCAAGCGTCACGTCGAACTGGCCGGCGTCGACGTGATCCTGGTGCACCGGATGCTCAAAAACCTGGTACCGGTGCCGGAATACGTGCTGATGACCGATCCGATAGCCGCGTGTCTGGACGTCCCGATCCGCGAGCTTTCGAGGCCGCTGACGCACGATTTCGACGGCATTGGGGAAACGTCGACGCATTACATCGACCTCGCCACGTCGCAGGCGCCACCGGCACCGCCACGGCGCGGTTTCTTTGGGCGGCTGGGTACGACGACGAAGTTCGAGTTGAGCACGGTGCCGTTCCTGCTTGGCTTCAAGAAGCCCGCCGAGGGCTTCCGCAATCTGGGTCGCGGCGCGGAGGAAATCCCCGCTTAGCCGAAAAGCCTTGTGATCCAGGGCTACTGAGCATTGACGAGCGCGCGGCCCATGCGCGATATGGCCTCGGTGAGAATGGCTTGCGAAGTAGCGAAATTCAGACGCACATGACCGGCTCCGCCGGTGCCGAAGACGTGGCCGGAGCTGAGCGCGACGCGGGCATGGTCGAGAAACCAGCGAGCCGGCCCGCTCAGATCGCTTACCACCGCAAGGCCGTCGGCGGCCTCGTCTTCGAAGCCAAGCTGTCGGCAGTCGAGCCAAGCGAGGTAAGTGCCCTGCGGGCCTTGATATTTCACCTCCGGAAGATGTTCAGCGACCAGGCCACCTAGCAACGCCCGGTTGGCGTCCAGGCCCTGCAGCAGCGTGTCGAGCCAGTCGTCGCCACTTCGGAATGCCTCGGCGTGCGCGATGAGGCCCAGGTGGCTCGGTCCGTGGCCGACCTCCTCGGGCATCCGGTGAAGATCTGCTGCCGCCTCGGGGCCGGCAATGGCCAGGGCCGCCTTCAGCCCGGAAAGGTTCCACGCCTTCGAGGCGGAAATCAGGGCGAACGCGTCCTCGGCGCCGGGGACGCTCAGGTAGGGAGTGAATCGCGATCCCGACAAGACCACCGGGGCGTGAATCTCGTCCGCCACCACCCGGACCCGCGACCGCCGGGCGCATTCGGCCACGCCGCGCAATTCGTCGAAGGTGTGCACCGTTCCCGTCGGGTTGTGCGGATTGCACAACAGGTACGCGACCTTTCGGCCCGATGCACGCCCACGCGTGAAGGCTTCCTCCAACGCGTCCAACGAAATTCGTCCCTCGGAATCAAGCGGCGCCTCGATCACTCGACGGCCGGCGTGCGATACGAAAGCGTAAAACGGCGCGTAGACCGGCGGGTTGACGACGACCGCGTCACCCTCGCCTGTGACAAGGCGCAGCGTCTCGACGATTCCGAGCATGACGTCCGGAACGATCGCTGTGCGGCCGACCTCGAGGTCGTGCCATTGCCAACGCCGCGAAGCGAATTCACCGACCGCCTCGGCGAGCGCGGTGCCCGACGGATAGCCGGTGTCGCCGATGTCGATGGCTCTACGCAAGGCGTCGGCAACGGTTGGTGGCAGCTGGACGTCAATCTCCGCAACCCACAACGGCAGCACGTCGGCAGGATGCGCGCGCCACTTCATGCTGGTGCGGAGCCGCAGCTGCTGCAGAGTGAGTTCCTCGAGTGGATTAAGCGTCACTCCCGCAGACTAAGCCGCGCATGCCGGGTGCGGACTCACCCGGTCGCAAACGCGCCCTTCGGGATGGTCAAGGGCAAGTCAACGGAACTCAACAGTCCGGGCTCCGCGGCAACGACATACGGCACGGCATTCACGACGCGCATAGCGGTGGCGACCATGGCGCCCGCTCCGGACGTCATATCCCCGACCCCGGCCTTGCGCGGATCCTTCAGCGTGGCTGCCAGGGTGCAGTCGATATCGGGGTCGCCAAAAATCTGAACGCGGTAGGACAGATCGCCGATCCCGGTTGGCCATTCGGGCGCGACGTCATGGGCGAGCCGGGTGATGTGCTCGATGACGATCGCTTCGCGGCCGTCGACCACGCCGGTCGCCCGCATGCGCAGCGCCCCGGCCGTGCCGGCCTCGACGGTGCCCATGGCGACCTCCAGCGTCCGGTTGGTCACCGCGCGGTCGAAATGCTCGCGGACTTCCTGGACTTCGACCCCGAGTGCGTCCCCGATCAACCGGATCTGCCCCGACCATTCGCCGGCGATGGCGCCGGCAAAGCCGATCCAGGGTTGGTAGTCCAGCGCCCGGCCGAAGCCCAGCGCGTCGCTCATGATGTCGGGAACGCCGTAGTCGTCGTACAGGCCGATCTCCCACGAGTGGATCTTCTCGATGGACGACGATTGGGTGGACAGCACCAACGGCAGGTAGTCGGCGGCGAAGCCCGGCTCAATGCCCGACGCGTACAGCGATACCTGGCCTTGTTTGGCCGCCGCGACCAGTTGGTCGCGCCACTCCGCGGGTTCGTAGGCGTGCGGATTGACCAGTCGCGTGGTGCTGGTCGTGACGACGTTGATCCCGGCTTCGAGCAGCCTGACATAGTCCGGGATTGCCAGCGCGTCGCGTTCCGGGCCGCTGGCCGCGTAAATCACGCAGTCGGGTTTCAGGGCGATCAGCGCGTCGGCGTCGTTGGTGGCTTTCAGACCGATCGGCTCACCGTTGGCGAGTTCGCCGGCGTCCTTGCCGTCCTTCTCGGGGGAGTGCACCCACACGCCGACCAGATCCAGATTGGGCCGCCGCTGGATGGCGCGGATCGCGATCGAGCCGATGCCGCCCGTCGCCCACACAACTACCCGCTGAGCCGTCATCTTGTTCCTCCTCAGTTGCGGACGCGATGAAAGCTGAGGCGGCCGTTGCCCTTACACCGACAGTTACCCAACGTTCGATTCGGAAGCTAACAGCCTTCAGCCTGTACGGTCAAGGGGTTAAGAGAGCAAGTACTATCCTAATGAACAAATCTTAGGTTAATCTGCGGGGTGTGCGGGTCGACCGGCGTTTTGCCCACCTCCGAGCGACAACTCGCTACTGGGTTGTCGCTGTGAGGCGGGCAAAACATCAAATCCCCAGAGCCGTTGTCGGCGGGCCTGATGTTCACCCTTAGGTTCGATATGCGCGCCCTGGCGTGGGCCGGGCCGGCCGCCGATCTTTATGCCGCGGCCATTGACATGTGCGCGTGGGCCGAGACCCGGGGTGCCGTACTCGCGGTGCTGTCCGAACACCACGGTGCCGACGACGGACATCTGCCCGCACCGCTGATGCTGGCCTCGGCGATCGCGGCCAGGACGAGCAGCCTGGCGATTCTGCTGGCCGCCGTGCCGATTCCGCTGTGGGATCCCGTCCGGCTCGCCGAAGAGATCAGCGTGCTGGACCTGATCAGCCGCGGACGGGTGTCATATGCGTTCGGCGTCGGACATCGAATTCAGGAATACGACCACTTCGGCATCGACATGAGCACGCGCGGCCGGGTCGCTGACGAGATGCTGACCGTGCTCGGCCCGCTGGTACGGGGTGACACCGTCGAATACCGGGGCCGCCAGGTTCGCGTCACCCCGCCGTGTGCGTCGCCCAACGGGCCGATGATGTTGATCGCCGGTGGCAGCAAGGCCGCGGCCCGGCGGGCCGGCGCCCACGGGCTGGGGTTCATCTCCCAGACCGCCTCGCCCGGCTTGAAGGAGTACTACGAGGCCCAGTGCCGTGCCCATGGACACGAACCCGGGGCCATTCAGTTTCCCCAACCAGGGGCTCCGACAGCCATTTTCGTCGCCGACAATGTCGACACCGCATGGGCTGAGCTTGGGCCGCACCTGTTGCACGATGCGAAGACAGCGGCGTCCTACCGGCCGCACGACGACTCGGTCGCCAGTATCACCCGTGCCGACAGTGTGGCCGCGCTTCGCGAAGGCAGCGGTCCCTACCGCATCTTCACGTCCGACGAGGCGACGGACTTTGTGCGCAGCGGACAAATCCTGCCGTTGCATCCGCTGTGCGGCGGCGTTGCACCCGATGTGGCGTGGCCGTATCTCGAGAGGGCCGCGGCCGCCGCCGCGCGAGCCCACGACCAATGAGGAGCGAGGCTGTGCCGACCCGACTACGTACCGTCGTGTGGTCTACCGGAGGCGTGGGGACGAACGCGATCGATGCCATCCGGCGTCGGCCGGACCTGGAACTCGTTGGCGTTTGGGTACATTCGCCGGACAAGGTCGGCAAGGACGCCGGCGAGCTGGCGGGCGGTGAGCCGCTGGGTGTGTCGGCCACCAATGATGCGGACGCACTGATCGCGCTGGCGCCCGACTGTGTGGTGTATGCGGCAAGTGGCCCCGAACGTGACGGCGCCGCCGTACCGGATTACCTGCGTCTGTTGACGGCGGGCATCAACGTCGTGTCGACGTCGTCGACGAGTTTGGTGTATCCGCCGTCGTACTTTGCGCCGCACTTGCGCGACGAGCTCGAGGCGGCGGCCAAGGCCGGCGGGGCGTCGTTCTACGTGTCGGGCATCTTTCCCGGCTTTGCCTCCGATCAGCTCGCGTTGCTGATGACGACACAGTCAAAGAGCATCTGTCGGATCACCGTCAGCGAGGTTGCGCTCAACGACCACTATCCGGTGGCCGACGTGATGATGGACGGGATGGGCTTTGGCCGGCCGCTGGATTTTGAACCGATGCTCAAGACGCCCGGCTTCATCGAAATGGCTTGGAAAGCACCGATATACCTCATCGCGGCGGGTCTCGGCGTTGAGGTGGACGAGGTGCGCGGTTCACTCGATCGTGAGTTGACCGACCGGGACATCGAGGTTGCGTTCGGCACGGTCAAAGCAGGCACCTGCGGTGCGGTACGCACCAGGGCGGCAGGGGTCGTCCATGGTCGCGAAGCCATCGTCATTGAGCACATCATCCGGATGGCCCGCGACGTCGCACCCGCGTGGCCGACGTCGGACTCCGATGCGACCTATCGGGTCGACATCGAAGGCGATCCCGACATTCACTGCGTGCTGACGTTGGGCGAAGCCGAAGGTCATGCGGCGGGGCACGCCGCGATGGCGTCCACGGCGATGCGGGTCGTCAATGCGATCCCGTACGTCGTCGATGCCGCCCCGGGCCTCTTGAGTTCGCTGGATATCCCAACTACTTTGCCGCGGCACGTGTTCGACTGATTTCGGGATGCTTCACGCTCCGCCGATAAACCGACGAATCCGGTCGGCCGTCCAGTGCGGGATTTCCAGCATTGGTGAATGGCCGGAATCGGCTGCCAGCTCGACAGTCACAGTGGGCACCGCCCGGTAGCGGTCAGCTGAACCCTCAGCGCGGTAAACCTGATCTTTCTCTCCAAACAGGACCAGAGTGCGCATCGGGAGGGATCTGAGTCGATCGTCTAGCGGCTGATCATCGACGTATCGCTCTTTTTCCCGCTGTGTGCCCCGGAAACACGAATGCTTGACTGCGCGCACGTCCCACACCGGCTGCTGGGGTGAGTCAAACGCTGAGGTTAACGGAAAGTCGGGGGCGAAAAACGTTGCCACTGCGGCACGGACAGCAGCATCGGGAAGGCTGCGGTAGAGGAGCGGACCAATCCCGGGCGCGCGCAGCAGGGTATTCACCGCGGACCCGTTAACAAGTGTGTAGTCAGGTCCCTCATTGATGATGACGAGATTTTGGGTCCTCAGGCCTTGTTCGACGGAGGAGATGGCTGTATCGCCCCCCAGGGAATGGCCGACAAGGGTCGCAGCTTGAACACCGAGCTGATCCAGCAGCGAGTTCAGTACTCGCGCCTGCTGCTCGGGCGCATACCCACTGTTGTTGTCGCTCGACGCCCCGTGCCCGATCAAGTCTGTGCGGATAACTCGAAAATCTTTGGCCAACAATGGTATCAAGCGGTCGAACCAATGCAATGAGCCGAGGAAGCCGTGCAGAAGAACGATCGACGGGGCATTCGGCGGTCCGTCCTCCCGCACATGGACTGTCTCGACGCCCACCGGAACCAAACGACCCACCGGACTTCGCGCGCTGAGATTTCCGGTTGCCTCATGCGAAGCTGGCATATCGAGAATTGTAGCGCCCACGGTTGTCCATGCCTTGGGACCTGTTGCAGCACACCGATTAATCAGACCGATCAGCACAATCGGCAAAGCCGCGTCATCGCTTCGAGATCGCGACCGCCGTCACAGCCAGCAGTGCCAAGTTCAATACGATCATCCCCGGTTCGCGCCGGCGCGCGTGTACCGCTGCTGCACCTAGCATGACGATAATCAATCCCGCTGTCCCCACCTTTACCGCCGACGGCGACGAAATCTTGAGCACCGGGGGTACGAGCATGGCCAGACCGCCCGTAATCTCCGTTAAGCCCACGAATATCACTGTGCCCGAGCTGAAGTCGTTGACCCATCCCGAACCCTGCAGTGCCAGGATCCGTTTGGGGACGACCAACTTTACGGCGCCGGATGCGGCGAAGACTAGGGCCACCCCAATGCTGACAACCCAGAAAGCCACGTCGACTTCTACGTTCGCGCTGGTCATTTGGTTCATCCACGGGAAAACCTGTTGTACGGCGACGACGACGAACCTGCAACGTGATCGGCATCGCTCTGCCTCAAGCAACACGGTGAGCTGCGGTAAGAGCCGCGGCCACCTTGCAAGGAGGATGGCGGTCCTGGCAGCGGAGGCCGTGTCGAAGACACCATGGAGTCGAGCCAGGGAACCACGGCTCGTGCGGCGGCCGGGGCCGGTCGGGTCACGAGCAACGACCTGCTAGTTCAGTAATCCGTCAACTAGGTCCGTCGCCGATGGGTGATGGGCTGCCAAAAAGGGAGCGTGAACACGATGATTTCTACCGCGGCGGCGGCGGCCCTTCTCACTGCAGGTTTGGGTGTCATCGGTTTGGGGGCGGCGCCGGTACCGGCCGCGCCAGGAGTGTTCCCGGAGTACCACTGGTGTCCTGGTGAGGCGTGGAATCCAGGGTGGGGATTTAACTGGAACGGCGGTCATTGTCACGATGACTCCTACAACGACGGTGATCTGCACGACTCAGGCCACTGGCACGGCCAGGGCCCTTGGCACCCCTGACGAACACGTTGGATCTCCGGATGACCCCCGGTAGCCGCTTTAGGGGCTAGGGAGTTAAACCTCACGGCGCGTTGCATTGAGCGTTGACGCAGCTCGCGGGCCGCACGTACGGTACGTGCACAAAGATTAGCCCGTCTAGGAGTCGCCGTGTACACGTTGCGCTTTGATATGCGTGCCCCGTCCTGGGGTGCGCCCGCCACCGCGCTGTACGCCGCGGTGCCCGAGATGTGCGCCTGGGCCGAAGATCACGGCGGCCTGGCCGCCGTGCTGTGCGAGCACCATGGGTCTGAGGACGGCTACCTACCGTCGCCGATGATCCTGGCGCCGGCGATTGCGGCGCGCACGCAGCGGTTGGCGATGAACCTGATTCTGATTCTGCCGTTCTATGACCCGGTGCGGCTGGCCGAGGACATGTCGGTCCTCGACATCATCAGCGGTGGGCGGGCCATCTACACGCTGGCTCTTGGGTATCGGCCCGAGGAGTACGAGCACTTCGGCTTGGCCATCAAAAAGCGTGGCCGGATTGCCGACGAGAAGCTGGGGCTGTTGCGCCGACTGCTGGCCGAAGGAACCGTCGAAGAAGACGGGCGCCGGATCAACGTGACGCCCGCGCCGCTGACCGCGGGCGGTCCGTCGATGATGTGGGGCGGCGGCACGTTGGCGGCGGCCCGTCGGGCCGGCAGGTACGGCCTGGGCATGCTGGGTAACGCCAACGCCCCCGGCATTCGCGAGGCTTACGAGGAGGCGTGCCGCGAGCACGGTCATGAGCCCGGGACGACGATGTTTCCCAGCCGCGACACCCCGTCGGTCGTGTTCGTCGCCGACGACGTGGATCAGGCGTGGAAAGAGATCGGCGAGCACCTGCTGCACGACGTGCGAACCTATGCCGCATGGAATCCGGGGGACGAGACGACGGCCGGCTTCAGCCACGTGAAAACCGTCGAGGAGCTCCGTGACAACCCTTCCTCACACGTGATTATCTCTGTCCCCGAAGCGGTTTCGCGGGTTAAAGCGGGTCAGATGCTGAACCTGTCGCCGTTGTGCGGCGGGCTGCCACCGGAAATCGCATGGCCGTACCTCAAGCGCGTCGGCGAAGTCGTGCTGCCGCAGGCTCTGTCGTAACGACCCTACTTGGGTTGGTTCGGCACACCGGGGTACAACTGCTCCGTCGGCCCCACCGTCACCAGACCGGCGAGTTTCGTCATGAGATGGGGCGCGAAGACCGCGCCGTATAACAGGTTTCCGAAGACGATCACGGTGACGACGGACAGCACCGACGATTGCACGCGACTCTTCGTTCTTTTGTCAGCCCACGCCTCAACGATATTTCGTCCCTCGGAATCGGTCCGCCCCAGCAGATAGGTGAAGACCATCATCTGGATGCCCATGGCGAGGGAGTCGTAGAGCGGGTACTGGTGCTTGGTCCCCTCGAAGATGGCGAGGCCCGGAATCACGTAGCCGTAGTAGAAGTTGCCGAGCTGGGCCCCCGTGAAGGCGTTGAAAAACAACGCCCAGCTGACACCGACGGCGAGGCCGACCAAGAGGAGGGTGATTGGCCTGCGCCAGCCGAACTTTGCGCTCAGCCAACGTCCGAGGGCGGCGCCGGTCAGGCCGGGAATCACGAAGTAGGAGACGTAGCCGATGGGCACCGAGGAAGGCAGCCCGCCCCAGGTGACGTTCATCGGCCACCACGACGGCATGCGGGGCAGCGCGGGCGGAAATTGGGCGTACATCGCCCAGTCGTATGGTGACTCGATCCAGGAGAACGAGATCGCCGCGAGGCTGAGCAGCAGCAGGGGGTGGATGCGCCGGCGACGGTAGCTCAGATAGATCCCGACGAGCAGGAACACGGTGCTACTGGCGTAGGCAAAGTACATCGCTCCCGCCATTGCGGGCGTCATTTGGGTGTTCACTGCTGGCTCTCTTCGCCCGGCCCGCGGCGAGCCTCGGGGTCGAAGCGAAGTACCAGCCCGAAAATCAAGGCGATCAGCCCGAACAGTGTGCCGAGCATGATGACAGCGCCCATGGTGCCACCCTCCGATGCGTGTGCTTGTTTAAGATAGTGGATACTATCCTCTTTAGGTAGTGGATACTATCCCCAAGATGGTCGGCCGTAAGGCTGTTTGGGAGGAGTGGATATCGGTGCCCCAGCGAGCAATTAAGCAGCCGATACCGGCGACGGTCGCGCGTCGTCCGCGCGGTGAGCCGCGCCGACTGCTGCTCGATGCCGCCCGGACGCTCTTCGCCGGTCAGGACTATCGCAGCACCACCACGCGCGAGATCGCCCAGGCCGCCGGCGTCACCGAACACCTGCTATTCCGCAACTTCGGTTCGAAGGCAGCGCTGTTCCGCGAGGCGCTCGTGGTGCCCTTCGTGAGCTTTGTCGACGAATTCGGCCGCACCTGGCAATCGTTGGTCCCCGAGGAGACCGACGAGCAGGAGCTGACGCGGCTTTTTGTGTCGCGGCTCTACGACGTGTTCGTCGAGCACCAGGGTCTGCTACTGACGCTGATGGCATCCGAGACTCTCAGCGACGAGGAACAAGCTGACGCCGGTATTGCCGAGATCCGGCGGGCGATAACGGTGCTGGGTCAGATCAGTGTTGAAGGTATGCAGTTGCGGGGGCTGCGGTCGGACCATCCCGATCTGCCTGCGCATTCGACGGTGTCGATGATCGCGGGCATGGCCGCTTTGCGTTCGACTTACTTCGGCAACAAACAACCGCCCAGGGAGGTGATCGTTGAGGAACTCGTTCAGGCCCTCTTGCACGGCTTCTTGCACCGAAACGACTGACTTAGGGATCCGACGATGACAAGCCCCAGCGCCGTTGAGTTGTATTACGACCCATTCGATGTCGAGATCGACTCGGACCCGTATCCGGTGTGGAAGCGGATGCGTGAGGAAGCGCCGTTGTACTACAACGAAAAGTACAACTTCTACGCGCTGAGTCGCTACGTTGACGTGGCGCGTGAATTGCATAACTGGGAGACGTATCGGTCCGGTCGCGGGACCACCGCTGACATCCTATTCGCGAATATCGAAGTGCCACCCGGCATTCTGCTGTTCGAAGACCCCCCGTTGCACGATCTGCATCGCAAACTGCTGTCCCGGGTCTTCACGCCCCGGCGCATGTTGGCGGTAGAGGAGATGGTGCGTGGATTCTGTGTCCGCGAGCTTGATCCTCTGGTTGGCGAGCGTGGATTCGATTTCATCGCCAACCTTGGCGCGATGATGCCGATGCGCACCATCGGATACCTGTTGGGCATCCCCGAAGAAGATCAAGAGAAGATCCGGGACCGCAGCGTCGCCAACATCGAGATGACCAAGGACAGCGACCCCGCCGAGGTCGATGCGAATGTTTTTGCGAGTTCCATTGCGCTGTTCGCCGAGTACATCGAATGGCGGGCCAGTCATCCATCCGATGACCTGATGACCGAACTGCTGCGGGCCGAGGTCGACGAGCCCGACGGCACGAAGCGCCCGCTGTCACGCACCGAGGTGCTGTCCTACACCGCGATGATCGCGGGCGCCGGCAACGAAACCACCGCTCGCTTAATCGGTTTCATGGGACAACTGTTGTCGGATCATCCGGATCAACGGCGCGAACTTGCCGCCGACCCGTCGCTGATCCCCGGCGCGATCGAGGAGACCCTGCGCTACGAACCGCCGTCGCCGGTGCAGGCACGCTATGTCGCCAAAGAGGCCGAGCTCTATGGTCGCGTGCTTCCCGAGGGGTCGTACATGCTGTTGCTGAATGCATCGGGCAACCGCGACGAAAGCCAGTTCACGGATCCTGATCGCTACGACATCCACCGCGGCGGCAGCCACCTCAGCTTCGGGCAGGGGCTGCATTTCTGCTTGGGCTCGGCGCTGGCCCGGCTGGAAGCTCGGGTGGCCTTTGAGGAAGTGTTGAAGCGCTGGCCCGACTGGGAAGTCGACTATGCCAACGCCCAACGAGCGCACACCGCGAGCGTGCGCGGGTGGGCACGCTTGCCTGTCGTCGTGGGGTGAAGCAGACGGCGATCATGCCCTCGCCGGGCGCAACATGCCCGAGGCGATGACCGCGAACACCATCCACGCGGCCGCATAGCCGAAGGCAACCGCGGGCGAGGCGACCGTATAAAGCACGCCAGCGACGATCGTCGCAACCACGTCGCCGGTGGCCTGGACGGCACCCAGAACGCCGAATCCGCTGCCGCGCAAGCGATCCGGCAGTAGCTGGGACACCAAGGCCGATTGGGTCGGCTCGGCAAGTCCGATGCCCGCCCCGGCCAGCGCGAAGCCGAATGCGATGACCAGCGCACTGTGCGTGCCGGCGGCAAAGACCAGGTAGCCAAGTACGTAGACGGCCGCACCGGTGGCGAATACCGCGCGTGGCCCGGTCCGGTCATACCATCGCCCCGCGGCCAGTGACGCCGCCGTCGCTACCGCATTGTGGGCCGCGTATATCAGGATCGCCAGCGACGTCGCCGCGGTCACTGTCCGTTGCGGCGAGGTAAGCAACTCGGTAGACCGCAGGATCAGCAGAGTCGTTGCGACATTGCCGAATTCGAACAGCGCCACCGGCAGCAGCGCCCTGAGCATGCCCGCATCGCGCAGCGCGCCGAACTCGAATCGCCGCCTGACCGGACGGTCGCCGGCCTGGTTCCGGCGACGGGCTTCGCGGGCGGCGATCAGGATCGCTACGGCCGCGAACAAACCCGGAATCGCGGCCAGGCAGAGGGCGGGCCGAATGCCCAGCCACGCCACCAGCCCGGCCGCCAGCAGCGGGCCCACCACCGCGCCGAGGTTGTCGCCGGCGCGCTCGAGCCCGAATGTTCTGCCGCGCGCCCACTCTGGGCTCAGGGACGCCAGCAAGGCGTCGCGCGAGGGCGACCGCACGCCGCGAGACATCCAGGCCAGCGCGCGAAAGACGCCGGCCTGCCATACCGTGACCGTCACGCCGATCAGTCCGGTCGCCACGGCCGTGGCCAGGTAACCGCCGGACGCGATCCGTCCGCGCCGTTCGGGGTTGTTCGCAGCTGGTCCGCCGACCAGCTTCATGACGCCGATGAGCGCTTCGCTGAGTCCGTCGATGATGCCGAGCGCCGCCGCGGACGCCCCCAAGGTGCCAGTGAGGAAGGAAGGTAGCACCGAGGTGGTCACTTCGTGGCCCGCGTCGGAGAAGAAGCTTGTCGCTCCGACGGCTCCAACGCCGCGAGTCAGCCAGCGTCGGTCTGCAGAATCTGCGGTCACACCGTGACATAACCATGGTTCGGCAAAACCGGCGAGCGTAATGCTTAGAGAATGCTTTGATCGACGAGAACCGCGCCGTCGGGCTGGTGCCCGAGTGTCTGCAGCGAAATGTCCTCGTCTTGGACAGTGAGACGAACGATCTGGGCTAATTGCCGGGGAGCGTCGCACTGAACATAGTGATCGGCGCCCGGCACCACCCAGTAGCGGTTTCGACCGGGCTTTTCCTTGAGATATGTCTGCCAGACGTGGTTGGGGACGCGCAGCGGCGCGATGTTGTCGTGCAGTCCCCACACCACGGTGGTGTTCACCTGGCTGTTGGAAAGCGCCTCAAGCCAACTGGTTTCGTCCGCGGCGCGCTCGTTCAGATACTGGATCGTGTCGGGTAGCACCCGGATTCCGTCGTTGTGCGCAAAGCTTTTGGCCAGCGCGGCGATTTCGGGGTCCGTCAATTTTCTTCTCGGCATGAAGGTACTGGCGCCCATGCCGGCCGCCAGGGTCTCCGGTGTGGTCGCTTCCGCGGTGGCTCGACCTGTTTCCGGGTCGAGCAGCGCGGTCTGGAACAGCGTGAGATTCGCCAGTGGGAGATAGATGTTGGCGTTCGTCAAGATGAGGTCGAGCGGGACCGCCGGCGGGTCCAGCGCCGCCAACATGCCCAGCACGACCATGCCGACACTGCTGCCGCGATCATGGGTGAGCATTCGAAATCCGGTCAGCTTCCACACGTCGGTGATCGCGTGCACGAGCAGCCGTGCGTCGTCGTACAGCGAATAGACGTAGGGCTCCGGTGGCTTGTCGGACATTCCGTAACCCGGAAAGTCCAACAGGTAAATGTCGAAATCGGAGCTCAGTTCATGCGCCAACTCGAAGTAGTCGATGCTCGACGTCGGAAAGCCGTGCACAAGCACGAGTGGCGGTGCCCCGGGTGTGCCGCAGCGGCGGCTGAACACCGCGACTTCCTGCCCACTGTTGGCGGCGGTAGTCGACCGCCAGCGAAGTTCGATACTGCCTTGTTGCCACTCCGCGAAGATGTCCAAGCTGCCAGCATCTCAGAGGCGAGCGTCGTTAGACAACCAGCGTTTGGCCAAGCGGGTGTTCACGGGCAGGTCAGGTGTATCCCGAACGTGACTTGTCGCATACCGCTTTGGCCGGGTGTCGTCCCCTGACCGCTGCCGGTGATCGTGTAACTCTTGCCCTCTTTGGTGACCACCACCTGGTTCGCGGATTGGGTCGGTTGATAAGGCAGCTGGTACTCACCGTTTCCGAGCTTGAGTGAAATCGAAAAGCCGTCAACGTTCGGCGGTCTTTCGTCAGACACGGCGAATGACACCGACGCTGAATCGTCGTGGACGCTGATGCGCGTCGTCAGATCTCCCGACTCCGGTGGCGTTGCCTTCGGTGCTGAGGCCGCACTAGTGCAGTCCACTTTCGAGGTCATCGTGTGCGAGTGCTGGTCCAGCATGACGGTTGTGCTCGAGGGAGCGGGACTCGAGCTCGCGGGCGATGCGGGTCCACCACCCTTGCTGGAACAGCCCGTCAGACCGGCCACCAACACGACTATGCCGAGCCCGGCAACACGGAGGCCGAGTCGCCGCCGAGCGTCCGGATTCTTCATCGCAGGTCCTC
This sequence comes from Mycobacterium sp. Dal123C01, assembly GCF_052566995.1. Lineage (NCBI taxonomy): Bacteria > Bacillati > Actinomycetota > Actinomycetes > Mycobacteriales > Mycobacteriaceae > Mycobacterium > Mycobacterium sp. Dal123C01. Next base: position 3,409,318 of record NZ_CP199580.1, read on the forward strand.
CCAGAAGGTCGCCCGGGCCGTTGCGGGTGCGCACCGCCCCGTGCCCACCGTAGCCGCGGGAAGGCGCTGTACAGCACGCGCATCGAGTTACGGCCAAGCTTCCCAACTGATCATGGTGCGCAGCGGACCGGCGAATACGGGTCGCACCGCCTGCGATCGCCAGCGCTCTTCGACGAGCGGGGCCAAGGCGGCCGTCGTGGCGAGTGGGTCGTCGTCGAGGTAAACGACGGTGATGTATTGGTGATCGGTTCGCCAACCGCGGGGTAGATGACTCCATCCGGTGCTCGAACCGAATGTCCATGCGCCCGCGGTGCCGGGTGTGGCGAGCAGGGCCGGAAAGTGTTCGGCGTGCAGCCATTGCAACCATTCGTTCGAGCGGCCATCGGTGGGGTCTTCCACGATCAACAGGATTCCGCGGTGCGGCCGGAACGGCACCACCTCAGCCGAAATGAGCGCGTGCGGCGAGGAGTGCCACTGCAGTAGGCGTAGCCCCGCGATTTGCAGTAGCGGCCGGGCGACGGGAAAGCGACCGTTCTCGCGCAGTGCGCGCCCAAGTGTCACGAAGTCGTCGAAGGTTTGTTCAACGGGGTCACGGACCAGGTAATGCACGACATTGCCGATCTCACCCAGCGGCCCGTCGGCCGCAAGACGATGGTCGCGGTAGTCACCGTCTGCGATCCAGCGCAACCCGTGCACGATGCCGGGGAGTTGGAATTGCTCGGGCATGTGGTCGAGCAGGTGCCAACGCAGATAACCGCTTTCATCGTCGGCTGGTTCGGTGAGGCTGAAAATACCTGCCCTGACTGGGATCACGCGGAGTCTGCACCGTCAGGTGGGTGAAGTTCGGCGAGGGCCTGCAGGTTTTCCAGGTAATGCTGCAGCGAGGTATGAGTGAACACGGCCCTGACGTTGGTGACGCCGTGCGCGGCGCTATCGGCGAGGATGTCGCGGGTGCGTTCGGGTTCATTGATCGGATCCAGTAGTGCCGGCGCCATTACCACCTCGAACCCGGTCGGAAGGTCGAAGCGGCTCAGCCATTCTCGGGCCTGCTGCAGCGTCACACTGAAAGGGGCCCACCCGTCGGCCAGGGTCGCGGCCCGGCGCAGCGACCGCAGCGTGCGCCCACCAACCCAGATCGGGACGTGCTCCTGGATCGCGCACGGGTCGACGACCATGCCGCCGAACGAATAGAACTCGCCGTGGTAGGCGGGTTCGGGAACCGACAGCGACGCCCGCAGCGCTCGGAGCGCGTCGTCGCCGCGCGGTCCGCGGTCGTCGAAGGGAGCGCCGAGGAGGTCGAATTCTTCCCTGAGACGGCCCACACCGACCCCCAGAATGAGCCGGCCATTACTGATCTTGTCCAGCGTGCCGAAGCGCTTGGCGATCTCCAGCGGGTGGTGATAGGCGAGCACCAGCACGTTGGTGGCCAACCTTATTCGCTGGGTGCGTGCGGCCAGGTAGCTCAGCGTCGCCAGCGGATCCCAGTACCGGTTGCGCTCCTGCCCGGCTGCCGGCAGCGCAATGTGTTCGCTACAGGTCAGGTGGTGGTAGCCCAGCCGGTCTGCGGTTTCGGCGATCTGAGTCAGGTCCTCGATCGAGGCGTCCAGCTCCCAGCTGCCGCTCTGGGGCAGCGTGATCACCACTGGCGTTGACACCGACAGCTTTGCGCGCGGGGTGCTCATCCCTGCATGTACCCTCCGGCGTCGACAGGGATCGATTGCCCTGTGATGGTTCGGCTCTCGTCGCTGGCCAGGAACAACGCCAGGTTGGCGACATCGTCAGGTGAGGAAATGTCCTGTAATGCGACGCCTTTGAGAGACTTCGCGCGCAAGTCCGCGATGTCAATCCCCTGTTCGTCGGCGGTGCGTTGCAGCCATCGGTGAAACAGCTCGGTGTCGATGACGCCCGGCACGATGCAATTGCAGCGGATGCCGTGCGGACCGACCTCTAGCGCAACGGATTTAGTGAACGCGCGAAGTGATGCCTTCGCGGTGACGTAGTGGGTCTTGCGGACCATCCCGGTGTATCCGACGGTGGAGGAGAAGTTCAGGATGACGCCGCGGCGGCGTTGCAGCATCGACTGGTTGAGCACTTCGCGGGTGCACAGCATCGCGGCGGTGACGTCGATGGCGATCGTGGCGTTCCAGTTGTCGAGCGTCTGCTCCCAGATCCAGCGGTCCTGTCCTGGTGCGGCGGCGTTGTTGCACAGGATGTCGACGTGTCCGAACTCGGCGACCGCGCGTGCCACCATGGCGGCCACGTCATCCTCGTTGGTGACGTCGGCTCGTATCGCGATGGCGCCGTTCCCGGCGGCCGCTGCGGCTTCGCGGACCAGCTCTTCGCGTCGGGCGGCGAGCAGCACTCGGGCCCCTTCGCGGGCGAACACCGAGCCCAGTACCGGTCCCAGGCCGGTGCTCGCCCCGGTGATGATCGCCACCTTGCCCGCTAACCGGTCCGTCATTACGCAGATATTACTCAGCGGATGTTTGGTTGCGGCGGCCCGATACCGGGTAGATTCTAACGATGCTCGAATTGCTTTCGAACAATGATCGAATCTGACGGGGGAGTGATGTTGTGGTAGCCACGGGGAATCAGGTCGCGACGCTGACCGGTGCGCGCCGCGCGTACGGCGGACTCGATCGCGACGAGGTGGTGGTCGCCTTGCGTGATCTGGCGCGGCGCGTGGGCGTGCAGCGCGTGACGATGCGCGAGCTCGCCGTCGAACTCGGAGCCGCCGTGCCCTCGGTGTACTACCACGTTCCGAGTAAGCAGGCGGCTCTCGAGCTGGTCGCCGAGTCGATACTCGCGGAGATCCCGCTACCCGAAACCGGACCGTGGGACACCAGGCTCACCGACCTCTACTGTGCTGCCAGGGAAATAATCCTGGGTGTTCCCGGCGTCGCCGGCATCCTGCAAAACAGCGTCGGGAATGAGCCTGCCCGTCGGCTCGATCGGCACAGCCGCTCCCTGCTCGTTGAGGCGGGACTCGCGAAAGGGGCTGCAGCGGCGGCTCATACGGTTTTGTACACGTATCTGCTGGGCTCGATAGCTCTGGAAGAAACACGCGCCGCTGCCGCCACACCCCGCGCCAGACGCCAGACCGCGACCCACTTTCGCGCCGGACTGGATGTGGTCGTTGCCGGAATCAAGTCAACCTCGCGGGAGGACGAGTGAGCCGATGAACATTCCGAAGCCCAATGTGTTGGGATCCCTGGTCGTCGAGAACCAGCAGACGGCTTCCGATCGCGATGCCGCGGCGGTGCTCGACCCCGACACGTTTGTCCACGGTGCCCCGTTCGACGCGTTAACCCGGTTGCGGGCCGATGCACCGGTGCACCCGGTGCAGTTACCCGGGCTACCCAAAGCGTGGCTGCTGACAAAGCATGCCGACGTGCGACTCGTCAGCCGCGATACCGACACCTTCACCAGCAGCAAGGGCAACACGTTGGTCGAGGTCGAGGCGGGCCCGAACTCGGCGCTGCTGCCCGGTATCGACCCGCCACGTCACGTCCATTACCGCAAGCTGATCAACCAGGGCTTCACCGTGCGCAATGTGCAGCGACTGGAACCGCGAATGCGGAAAGTCGCCCGCGACATCGTCGCCGACATCACCGCCAAGGGCGAATTCGACGCCGTGCCAGACATTTCGGCGGAGATGTCGCTGCAGGTGATCGCGGACGTGCTCGGGGTGCCCGCCGAAGACCGGATGGAGGTCTTCCGGTGGAGCAACGCCATCGGAAGCCTGGGCATCGAAGACCCCGACTATGCTCCGACCCCGGAAGCCCTTGGGCAGGCTGCCGCCGAAATGTTCTCCTACTGCGGTGAATTGGTGAAACATCGGCGCAAGCACGGGCTCACCGACGACATTCTGTCGGCGTTGCTGGCCGCCGAGGTCGACGGCGAAAAGCTCAACCGCGACCAGCTGAACGAGTTCTTCCTGTTGCTGGCGATTGCCGGCAATGAAACCACCCGCAATACGTTGAGCCACGGCATCTTGGCGCTATCCGAACACCCCGAGCAACAGGCCCTGCTCGCCCGCGACGCCGACGCCGTCAAGCCCGCGGTGGAGGAGCTGCTGCGCTGGGCAACGCCGGTGATGCACTTTCGTCGTACCGTCACCCGCGACGTCGATATCCGCGGGCAACACATCCCCGCCGGTGACTGGGTACTGCTGCACTATCTGTCGGCGAATCGCGACGAGGAGGTGTTCGATCGCGCCGACGAGTTCGACGTCACCCGCCCCGACGCCGGTCACGCCGCATTCGGTGGCGGGGGAGTGCACTTCTGTCTCGGCGCTCAGCTGGCCCGTCTGGAACTGCGTGTCCTGCTCGAAGAGCTGTACCCGAATGTGCCGGGCCTGACGGTCACTGGGCCTCCCGTCCGGCTACGCTCCTCGTTCTTCCACGGCATCAAACGTCTGCCCTGTAGTACCGGGTGACTCACCGGGCGAGGTCACGCTTTTCCAGCCACGAATGAATTCTTTCGGCCACAGCGGCCCAGCCGGGGTCGAGCATCATGTCGTGGCTCATTTTCGGGAAGAATTCTGCTTCGGTCCGGTATGCCGTTGCGGTCGAATGGACTTCCCGTTGCGTGAAGCAGAAGTCGTCTTCGGCCCCGAGAACCAACAGCGGGGCGGTGACAAGCTTTGGCTTGGGCAAGTTCAGCCACAACATGTCGAGTGCGATTTTGAACGCATACTCCTCGTCAAGCAGCGCGGTGTAGCGCGCCACGTCGGCGTCGGGAGCCAATGCCGAGAAGAAAGACTCGCGGGCCAATTCGGGCGTACCGCCAATACCGCGCAATGATCGCGTTCTGGCCAGGGCTGCCCCGGTGAGCCACGGGTGGCGTTTGAACCGGCGCAGCAAGAATCCGGTAATCCCGCTCGGGGGTGCGGAGGCGAGCAGGACAGCGGCCGGAGTGTCGTGCGATTCCAGATACTTTTGCACCACGAAGCCGCCCAGGGAGTGGCCGACCACGACCGGTGGTTCGGGAAGGCTGTTGGCAACCGATGCGACGTCGTCCACGAAGTCCGCGATTGAACACAACCGCATGAACTTTGGTGCAGAGCTGTTTCCGTGGCCGCGAAGGCTCAGCGCCAACGTCCGATAGCCCTTTTCGGCGAAGAAATCCAAGAAATATTCGTCCCAGCACCAGGCTCCGTGCCAGGCGCCATGCACGAACAGCACCGGCGGTTTTGCAGAATCGCGGCCCGGTCCCTTGTCGATCACCTCAAGCATGGGCAAACTCCTTTGTCGCGCGCTGAGACTAGCCCGTGGCCACCCCTAGCGAGGTAAGAAGGACGATACTGGCAGAGCGCCGCCGAACCCGAGGAGTTGCCCGACGTGACGGTGGATTCATCCGAACAGCGCACACTGGTCCTGACGGCCTTTCCCGCCGAGGCCGATGCGATGCTGTCCCACACCGCGCTGGATCCCAATCCGGTGGTGGTCGCCGAGCGTCGGCATTTCTATCTCGGCTCGGTCCGCGGCAGAAAAGTCATCGTGGCGATGACCGGCATCGGCATGGTCAACGCCACCAGGTTCACCGAGACCGCGTTAGCCCGTTTCCCCAGTGGTATTGACGCAGTGGTGTTTTCGGGTGTCGCCGGCGGTGCCGGGCGGACCGGTCTCGCCGATGTGGCCGTACCGGCGCGCTGGACACAGGACAACGGCACGACATTCCACCCGGTCGATCCCGGCATGCTGGCCGCTGCCGAGAACCTTGCCGTCGCACTGAAAAGCATCAGAGCCAGCTGGCACCAGCCGCAACTGGTGTGCGGCGGCGACGGCTGCAGTTACGACAACAACAACGGGCAAGCATTCCCGTGTATCCCCCACGGCGGCAAAGTGTTTGGTTGCCAGCCCCGAAAGGCGCCCGACCGCTCATTTTTCTACACCGGTAACTTCTTCCAGGCAGCGTGGCCGTGGCTGAAGCACGGTCTGATCAGTAACGCGAAGATCGTGTCGTCCGCGGATCCGGCCTTCGACGCGACGGACAACGAGACCGCGGCGGTCCAGGCCGTCGCCGACGCGCATGGCGTCCCGTTCCTCGGTATCCGCGGCATGTCGGACGGGCCGGGTGATCCGCTTCACCTGCCCGGCTTCCCGTTTCAATTCTTCGTCTACCAGAAGGTCGCCGCGGCCAACGCCGCGCGAGTGACGGCGGCCTTTCTGCAGAACTGGTCCGGAGTGTGACGTGCTCGCTATTCGGGGCCGCGCGCGACGGCGTGGCTCGGATCCGCAGACCACTCGGACCACGACCCCGGATACAGCGCCGCCTCGCGACCCATCGCCGCCAGCGCGGCGATCGCGATGGTGGCGGTAACTCCTGAGCCGCAGTAGGCGCCCAACGGGCCTGCCTGGTCGAGGCCGCGGTCGGCCAACTGCTGGGCGAGCGCGTAGTCACCCAAAAATGTGCCATCGGCCGCCAGGACGGAACCGCTGGGCAGGTTCCGCGCACCGGGGATGTGACCGGCCACCGCGTCGACAGGCTCAACGTCGCCGCGATAGCGTTCCGGTGCTCGCGCATCGAGCAGCGTCACGGCGCCCGCGCCGGCTTGTTCGGCCGTCAGGGTGGGCCGAGCTCCGGCATACAAATCATCATGCGGCACAGTCACATTCCCCGCCTGCGGGGTGACCGGACCCGTCTCGAGGGTTCGCCCGGCCGACCGCCACGCGCTCAGTCCGCCGTCCAGGATGCGTACCTTTGAGAGCCCAGCCGCGGTCAATACCCACCATGCCCGAGCAGAACCGGCACGATTCCAGTCGTCGTAGACCACGACCAGCGAGTCTTGCCGAATACCCCAGCGACGCGCCAAGGCCTCAAGGCTTCGCCCCGACGGCAACGGGTGACGGCCACGGCCGGCGACGGTGTGATCGCTGAGGTCCTCGTCGAGTGACACATACACCGCACCGGGTAGGTGACCTTCCAGATACGCCGGTTGACCGTCGGGCTCATCGAGTCGCCAACGGACGTCCAATATGGTCAGCGGATCGCCGGCCTCGATCAGGTCGGCCAGCTCCGTGGCGGTGATCAGCACTTGGTCGCGCGCTTCCACCGGCTCACCTCCTTGTTGTCTGTAACGAGCCTAGCCGCCTGATGGAAAGCGTTTCCGCGCAGCAAAGGGCGGCGTAATCTCCCGGGTAGGGGCCGAGCAAACAGGGAGTCGGCGTGGGTGGTGCATCGTGATGCGACGGGTTCTCACGGGGTGTCTCGTGGCGGGCGTCGCACTCGCTGCCGTCACGGCGATCCCGGCCAATGCGATGCCAAATACGCAATGCACGTTAGTGACACCCGTGCGGGAAGTGCACAGCATTTCTGAACTGCCGCCGACGCTCCTGAAACTGTTCCCGTCGATCGCGGACGTCGGTGCACCGTTCAACGCCACGGATGCGGTCAACGATCCGAGCCTGCCGTTCCGGCGGCTGATCCGTGCCGGTAATCGGGACGCGGACTGGTTCGTCTGGTACGAGCACGGTGGTGCCGGGTATTTCTGGCAAGCGGTGGTGGCGCGCGTCCTACCGGGTGGCGCGCCGACGGTGCTGGCGAACGCGGGAACCATTACCGACACACTGTGCAGTCTCACCGATGGCGCCTTCGCCGGCCACGTTCCGCCATATCCGCCGGGCGCTTGGGTCGCCTCCGACTTCTAGCGCCGACAACGAAGGTATGCCAACGGGTTTCGGGCCTATGCGGTGTGCTCGGAATCGTCTTCCGGTCCGCCGATGATGGGCCCTAACGTCGCCAGCATGCCGGCTGCGGCCCGCTGCCAGGTGAAGTTCTCCGCGCGGCGCCGCGCGCAGGTCCGGCGGTGATATTCGGGCAGGCTGATGACTGTGCCGACCGCCCTGGCGATGTCCTCGGGGTGGTTGTCGGCCGAGGCGCCGCTGTCCGGCGTGATGATCTCGGTGAGCGCGGAGGTGCGGGAAACCACCGCAGGTGTCCCGCATGCCAGCGATTCCAGCGCGGCCAACCCGAACGTTTCGTGCGGCCCCGGTGCCAGCGTGACATCCGCGGAAGCCAGCAGTCCGGCGACGGTGTGCCGGTTGGTGATGAACCCGGTGAAGTCGATGGGTAGCCGGGCGGCCTGTCGCTGCAGCTTGGCTCGCATCGGCCCTTCGCCCATGACGACCAGTCGGGCATCGACGCCGGAATCGCACAACGCGGCCAGCGCGTCGATGCTGCGGTCGACTCGCTTCTCCACCGACAACCGGCCGCAGTGGACCAGCAGGAGCTGCTGAGGGGTGGCCCATTCCCGACGAAGCAGGGGAGAGTGCCGGCTCGGATGGAAGGTCTTCAGGTCCACGCCCAGGGGCACGGTGACAACGTTCGTTGCACCGATGCGGTCGAATTCCTCGCGCGCGAATCCGGTGGTACACACCACGGTGTCGTAGTCGGCGGCGGTGCGGCTGTTAGCAAAGTCGGCGAGGCTACGCGCCGGTCGGCCCGGAAGTACTTGGCCGGCAAGGCGATCCAGACGCTCATGCGAGATCATCACCGTCGTGGCGCCGTGTTCGCGGCCCCACCGCCCCAGTGATCTGAGCGTGAGCCGGTCGGAGACTTCCAAGGCGTCGGGTTGCAGGGCTTCCAGCAGCGCCTTGACCGGACCCGGCATCACCGCGCGGTAGCCGCCGGTGAAGGGAATCAACCACGCCGGCATGGTGATTCGCACCACACCCGTCGGCAACAGGGCGCGTTCTGCACGCGGACCGGGAACGATCAAAAACACGTCGTGCCCGCTCGCGCAGTATTCCGCACCCAATCGATCCACCGCGGTGCGAAGGCCGCCGGACCGAGGGCCGTAGAAATTCGCGACCTGTACAACGCGCATAAGCAGAGGACACGCGGCGCTTGTGTGCAGTCAACGATGCAGACCTGACGCATGCCTTAACAGTCCATGAATTCCCCTGATTAACAGCCGTCTTCGCTTCGCTGGCCGCCTTCAGCTTTGCTGATCCGCTCGGAGAGGCCGTCTCCGGAAAGCTGCGCATCGAGAAACCCGCCGGAGGTCGGCAAGCTCAGATGCAATTGTGAGGCACCGCTGACCGCGGCCTGGCCCTCCTCGAGGGTGAAGTCGAGAACATGGCCCCCGCCAGTGCGCTCACTGTTGAGGAAGTGCAGGTGGTATCCGGCCACGGAAATGCCCTGTTGGAATTGTGGGGTCCGGAATCCGACCAGAACCCCGGTCACATCGGTGAATCGTTGTTCGGCCTGGCCTTCGGTCGCTTCCGTCAGCGTCGGATAGGGCCGCTGTTGCTCCATCACCGTGCGGGTGCGCAGCTCGGAAAAGCGCCCAGTGACCCGGATCGCATAGATCAGGTTGGCGCTTTTGATCTGGTGGTCGATCGCGCTGAGTACCTCCGCCTGGCGGGTGGGGGTTTGGATGCCAATGTCGAAATCGGTGTGAAATCGGGTCACCGCAGCGAACGGAGTGCGGTCGGTTGGCGCTGCGCGAGTGGCGGTTCCGTCAGCACGCAAGCGGTAGCAAATGTCGTCGAGGATGACCATCTCGCCGTCGAGGTGGTTGAAGGTGCCCAGACCGAAGTCGCCGTGGCGCAGGATCTCGGCGACGGTGACGTCGCCGTCGTAGACGCCCTCGAGGAGGGCGCTGATCGTCGAAAACTGGTAGACCTCGTTGTCGCGGCCTGCTTCCTCCTGTTGGCGGGTGTGCTGGTGTGCGAGAAGTGTTGCGGCCCAGTGGCGAAAGTGGTCGTACGCGTCCGATCTGCTGCTCATGGTGTTTGGCCTTCCCGGCTTATTCGAACGCGTCGTCGTGCAAGTGGGCAGCGAGTTCGGTGTTGCGGCTGTAGTCCACGGGGACATCGATCAGGGACGGGCCGTCCTCAGCCAGTGCTTGACGCAACGTGGTGATGAATTCGTCCAGGGTATTGACGCGGTAACCGTGGGCTCCGAATGCCGCTGCGTAGGAGACGATGTCGTAGTCGCCGAGCTGCACGCCGGACTTTCGCCCGTACTTCATGACCTCTTGAAAGCCCACCATGTCGTAGGTGTTGTCGCGCAGGATGATGTGGGTGAAGGTCAAGCCGAGACGGGTTGCGGTTTCGAGTTCCTGGGCGGAGAAGAGGAATCCGCCGTCGCCGGAGACAGACACCACGGGTGTGCCGGGCCGCACCAAGCACGCGGCGATCGCCCAGGGTAACGCGACGCCCAGCGTTTGTTGGCCGTTGGAGAACAACAGTCGTCTGGGTTCGTAGACCCGGAAGTGGCGGGCCATGTAGATGTAGACCGAGCCGACGTCGCAGGTGATGGTCGCCTCGTCGTCGAGTTCGTCGCGCAGCGCAAGCAGCACGGCAACCGGGTTGAGTCCGGGGCCGTCGGGGGTGTGGTTACGCTCGACTATATCGATGTCCGCCAACGCGTTTCGGTGCCGCGCGATCTCATCCTGGTAGCCGCTCGTCAGCGTCAGGCCGGTCAGGTTGTCGTTCAATGCGTTGAGGGTGGCCGCGACGTTGCCGAGCAGCTCCAGCGTCGGCTGATAGTGGTTGTCGATGTCAGCGGGCACCGAGTCGATGTGCACGATGGTGCGCTCGACGTCGTCGTTGTTCCACAGCACGGGGTCGTATTCGACGGCGTCGTATCCGACGGTGATCAAGACGTCGGCGTAGGCGAGGACGACGTCGCCGGGTTGGTTGCGGAAAAGACCCACCCGGCCTAAGAAGTTGTCCTCCAGCGCACGGGATATCACGCCGGCCGCTTGGAAGGTCTCCACGACGGCTAAGCCGGTTGCCGCGACCAGCGCGCGAAGTGCCCGCGTGCTGTCTTGGTCGGCGCCGCGGATTCCGACCAGCAACGCCGGGCGCCGCGCGGCGCGGATCAGCTCGCCTGCCTTGGCAATCGCCGCCGTTGGGGCGCCCCCCAGCGGGGGGACTGGCATTCGGGCCGCGATTCCCGCGGTAGTGGGTGCGGCCAGGACGTCGACAGGTAGCACGACGGCGGCCGCTCCGCGAGGCTGGCTGCTAGCGGCGCGGAAGGCGCCGACGATGGCCTCGGCGACGTTGTCGGGGTGGTTGACCTCGCCGGTGAACTTGGTGACCGTCCGCAGCACCGCCGCGGCATCCATTGACTGATGGGTGCGCTTGAGCCGGTCCTTGCGGCCGACCGCCCCGCACAGCGCGACGACGGGATCTTGTTCGGTGTTCGCGGTCAGCAGGCCGGTAACCAGATTGGTGGTGCCCGGACCGGACGTCACCAGCACGACACCCGGGGTGCCAGTGAGGCGACCGATCGCACCGGCGATGAACGCCGCGTTCTGTTCATGGCGGCACACCACCAGCTGCGGGCCGCCATCGACCAGGGCGTCGTATACGGCGTCGATCTTGGCGCCGGGCACACCGAAGATGTATTCGACCCCCTGGGCTGACAGCGCGTCGACAACCTTTTGCGCGCTGCGCACGGGCTTACCGGGGTTCGTGGACTCCATGCAGGCCAGTCTGGCCGTTAACGCTACTTTGCGCGAGGATCGCCGAACCAGCGCTGCAGCGCGGCGTGCAGACCGGCTTCCTCGGCCGTCCCGAATGTGTCCGTCGCCCAAGCGATGTAGCCGTCGGGACGGATCAGCATCGCCGCGGCCGGCGGGTCGGTGACTTTGGCGCTGACGGCATCGACACGATCGGTCCAGCCGTGCAGCGCGGGCGTGACGCTACCGTCGAGGTCGAGCAACACTGGACGGGCGTCGTGCAGCAGCTCGGCGACCCGTCGGCCGTCCTCGAGCGTCAGGTCAGGCACCAGGTGACCCGACAGCGGATGGTCGTCGCCCGTGTCGTACCTCACGTCGGAACCGGCCAGCAGCGCGGCCATGTGCTGCTGCGCGTCCGCGCTGGCGAAAAGTTCGCCCAACAGTGTTCGGAGTGCGGCGACTTCGGGCCCCGGCGACATGAGTGCGATTTGCGCCAGCGAGTGCATCATGACGCGCTGGCCCACCGGGTAACGCTCGGACTGGTAGCTGTTGAGCAATCCGGTCGGGGCTGTGCCGTTGATTTGGGCAGCCAGCTTCCAGCCGAGGTTCATGGTGTCTTGCAGGCCCAGGTTCAAACCGGGGCCACCCAGCGGGCTGTGCACGTGCGCGGCGTCGCCGAGCAGCAGGACTCGGCCGTCGCGGTAACGCTCGGCGATGCGGGTATTCTGCCCATTGATCCGGCGAAGGGCATGCGGCCCTGGGCCTTTCGGCTCTTCGAAGGGGATGTCGACATCCAGCACGCGGCGTGCGCTTTCGCGCAGTTCGGCCAGGCTCATCGGAACTTCCGCGACCGGCGGGCCGAATTCGATCGTGCCGAGCATCGACCGGCCCGGCTCGAACTCGGCGTAGATGATGCCACCACGGTCAAAGCAGCTGTGCCCGAAGGGAAGCAGGCCGAATCCCGGAATCTCGATGCTGCTGTTGGGTCGGCGGAGTTCATCGGGGATATGCACGTGGGCGAGTCGGCTGATCATCGGCGAGGTGAATCCGGGGAAGTCGACGCCCAGTATCTTGCGGACCAGGCTGCGTCCACCGTCGGCGCCGACGGCGTAGTTGGCTGCGATGCCGTACTCGTTCTCCGGCGAGGACACCGTCAGCGCAACGGATTCCGAGTCCTGCCGCAAGCCGACGAGTCCGTGCCCCCAGCGCAGGTCTACCCCGAGGTCGCGCGCACGCTTTTCCAGCAGTCGCACTAGCCGGGGTTGCTGCATGCGCAGCGCGTACATCGGATTGTCGGGAACGCCGGCGAAGTTCAGCGCCATGGCCGCGAACATCCACCCGGGGTTGGGTTGCGGCGGCCGGTCGTCGCCGGTGAACGCCTGATACAGGCCACGCATGTCGAGCAGCCGGACCACTTGTCCGACAAGGCCGTTGGCTTTCGGCTCGGCGCTGGGGCCGGGAAGCGTGTCGAGGACAACGGGCCTGACGCCGGCCAGTGCGAGCTCGCAGGCCAACAACAGCCCGTTGGGCCCGGCGCCGGCGATCACGACATCGGCATGTTCGTCAGCCATGGTGTGCCTTCTTTCGCGAGGGCTCGGGCAGTCCGGCGCTGACGGCGGCAAAGCCCGAGCGGATCAGTGTGGTGATCGCCACCGGCGGATCGGCACGCGCGTAGGCGTCCGCCGCGGCGTCGCCGACGGCGCGCACGACGGCCATCACCAATCGCGGGTACAGGTCGCGGTCCGGGTCGGTGCCGGTACGTTCGGCGATAACCTGGAGCAACTCGTCGAACAGGCTATGCGGCACAGAGTTTCGGACTTGCGGGTGCATGACCAGTTTCCGGACCTCGACGAGCTCCTGGCGGCTGGGCGCGCGGTTCTCGTCGCCGTACACATCGCCGAAATCGGCCGCCAAGGGCTCCAGCACGGCGTGGGTGATCGCCGTCCACAGCGGCTCGTCGGCGGGGCGCTGCCGCAGCACGGCGATGCTGCGGCGCACGCGTTCGGCTTGCCGGTAAGCCAGCGCCTCGTATTTGCCGCTGAAGTAGTTGTTGAATGTGCGCACCGAGACGCCCGCCAGGTTGGCGACGTCTTCGCGCGTCACGTTGTCCAGCCCGCGCTCAAAAGCCAACTGCAACGCGGCATCGCTGAGCGCGCGTTTGGTGTCGGCCTTCTTACGCTCGCGCAACCCTGTCATAGCTTCCAACATACGAGAATATTGCCCGGTAGGCAATATTGCCCGCTAGGCAATGTTCCGCCGAGTGTGCGTTCAGGGCGTTGAGCGTGCACCCAGGGTGGCGACACGCCGCGCGGCGCCGCCCAGGACGCACACTCAAGGGCGAGGTCGCACAGTCAACGCCCTAGCGCTTGCCCCAATCCCAGCGCGGCGTCGTCAGCAGGTCCTGGCCGGTGATGCGGGTTTCGCCCCAGTCTTTGTAGAGCTCGATCTCGACGGCTCCATCGGAATCGGCGTCGGTGACCGGCGCGGTGTCGAGGAACTCCAGCAGCGACCCTGAGTGGGTGACGACCACAACTTGAGTCTGAGTGGCCGCGGCACGGATCAGCGAGGCGAGCGGTCCGACCAGGTCCGGGTGCAGGGAAGTCTCCGGCTCGTTGAGCACCATCAGCGAGGGAACTTGCGGGCTCAACAGCGCGGCGGCCCACAGCAGGAACCGCAGTGTGCCGTCGGATAATTCGGCCGCGCGTAATGGACGCAGCATGCCGCGCTGGTGCAGCTGGAGGTCGAACAACCCGTCGTGAATGGCGACCGAGATCGTGGCGCCGTCGAATGCGTCGGCGACCACCCGGCTCAGCTCATCGGCCCCCGACTCGAGGATCGTTTGAATCGCGGCGGCCAGGTCGCTGCCGTCGTCGGAGAGCACCGGAGTGCGAGTGCCCACCTGCGGGTGCCGGGCGGGCGCTCCGCTGTCAACGCGAAAGCCGTCGTAGAAGCGCCACCCGCGTAGCCGCTCCCGCACGGCCGCGAGTTCGGGCAGGGCGTGCGGGTGGGCGTACTCGGCCAGCACGCTGCGATACAACGGCAACGACCGGCACAGCTCGTCGAAACCGGTGCCCGAGTTCGCCGACGCTTCGGCGAATACCCGTGACCGGCGCACCAGTGTCGCACTGGGCCGCAGCACCGGCCCCGCGAACAACACCTCCCGTTTGATTTCGGGATCGCGGACGAAGACCGACGGCCCGGCCGACTGCGGCATGCCCAGGTCGACGAGGTAGCCGAAATCGTCTGCAGCGAAGCCCATTTCGAGTGACACGGGCCGGTTGCGAAGGGTGCCCTCGGTCTTCTGCGAGCGCCGAGCGCCGCCGAGTGTCTCGGGCCCGGCCCACAGCACGGATTGCAGCCCACCCTCGCGGGCGAGCGAGCCGATCACCTCGCCGCGGCCGCAATCCGCCAGCAGCCGCAGCGCGCGGTACACCGACGACTTTCCCGCGCCGTTGGCGCCGGTAATGATCGACAGTCGGCCCAGCGGCAGGATTACCTCGCGCAGCGAGCGGTACCCGCGGATGGCGACCGTCTGCAACATGTCGCCGACTGTACGGTCGGTGTCTGACTGGTTATTCGCTGTCGGCTGTGTCGAGAAGTTGCACTTCCTCGAGATCCATCTCGCCCTGCAACTCGCGGAGCACGATGTCGTCGATGATCTTCTGATTCCGAAGCGACAGGATCTCGCGGCGCTTGTGCTCGAGCACCCGGAGACGTACTTGCCGCACTAGCTCGTTGCGTTTGGCCAGGCCGTGGACCCGGGAATCGTCGTCGTCGGCCATGATGATCGCGGCGTGTTCTTCGTATTCCTTTCGAATACGCCCCAATAGTTCGTCGCTGACCCCTAGTTCGGCGGCGATCATCGGCAAGGCCTCAAGAGCGGCCTGCGTACCCCGGCACCGCGCCAGTTGCACTTCTTCGGCGTAGGCAACGTCTTCGGGCATGTTCGCCCAGCGGACGACTGCCGGCAGCGTGCTGCCCTGGACGAGCACCGTCACGAGAATGACGAAGACAACGATGAAGATGAGGAGGCTGCGGTCCGGGAAGGGCGCGCCGCTGAGCGTCATCGTCGGAACGGCCAGCGCTGCGGCGAGCGACACCGCACCGCGGAAGCCTGCCCACGCGGTGACGACGCGCGCTCGCCAGCTGACCCGGCGGGCGCGCTGCGCCTCGCGTCGGTCGATGAGACGCAGCAGCAGGGTGGTGGCTTCGCCCCAGAAAATCCGGGACGCGATGACGACGCCGGTGACGGCAAGAGCGATGAATACGGCGTGGCGCACTCCGCCGTCGAAGCCGGCGATCCCGTGCAGTGCGCCCGGGATCTGGACTCCGACAAACACCCACAACGAGCCGTTGATCAGGAATGTCGCCATGTCCCAGAACGCGTAGGCCTGCAGTCGGGAGCGGGCCCCGATCACCACCGGCCCGGAGTAGGTGAGGATCAGGGCCGACACCAAGACCGCCACCACGCCGCTGGAATCCATACTCTGCGCCAGCAGGAACGCCGCGAACGGCGTCAACAGGCTCATGGCGCCTTCTTCGAGCGGTGAGTCGATTCGCTTACGCGCCAGGGTGACCAATCCGCCAATCAGCAGCCCCGCGACGATGCCGCCGAGATAGGAGCCGATGAACCGGATTACCAAATCACCCGGGCTGATCTCGGCTCCGCCGATTGCGACGTGGACGGTCACGGCGAACAAGACCAGCGCGGTTCCGTCGTTGATGAGGCTCTCGGCGCGCAGCACGGTGATGGTTCGGCGCGGCAACTTTTTCGCCAGACCGGCCACGGCGGCGGCGTCGGTGGGGGAGAGCACGGCACCCAGGACCGCCGCCGCGTGCGATTCCATGCCCAGCGCTCGGGCCGTCCACGACACCGCCACCGCGGTGACGATCACCAGGACGACGCTGAGCAAAACGATGATCCGCGCATTCGCTCGGATCTCGCGGATGCTTGCGTTCAGGCCCTCCCAATACAGGATGGCCGGCAGGAACAGCAGCAGCACGATCTCGCCATTGATGTGGACATGACCAAAAGCGGGGATCAGACCCAGCCCCGCGCCGAGAAAGATGAGCAGTACCGGGGGGCCCACGCGATAGCGCCGGCCCAGCACCGTCCCGATGATGACGGTGGAGACGAGCGCTACGACGAGAACGAGGCCAAACACCTGCCCATCCTGCCGTACGAGCCGGTGTCTAGCTGCGCGGGCCGAAACACGTCACAAAGACGTAATGGCGCAACGACTTCGATTGACGGCGTTACGTGCAGTCGCAGTCGCAGCAGTCTCCGCAGTCGCAGCAGCAGTCGCACCCATCGCAGCAGCAGATGCAGCTGTTGCCACCCCGGCCGCCTTTGCCCTTCGCGCCGGGGTCGGGTGTTTCGCCTTCGGGATATTCGCCCCCCGGGTTCGGGTAGCCCGCACCCATTGCTTGGTTGCCGAAGTTGATGGGGTCCTGCTGGCCGTGCGGTGTCCCGCTGCAGGTGGGATGGCCGGACCGGTTGAAGGTGCGCGAGATCGCTCGCCGCACCTCGCGGGTCAACAACTGCTGCGGCAGCCGGCCGTCGGTGAACTCCACGTCGGCCAGGGCCAGCTCGATGCCCAGCGCCGCATCGTCGCACAGGACGCGGGCTTGCTCCATTGGAGTTTCGGTGGCGGCCAACGGATTCCACTTGCCGCGCGCCAGGTCGTCGTCGTAATCCTCGACCGCGTCGAGCAGGTGCGCCACCCGCCCGAACAGCTGGCCCACTTCGCGCAGCGGCACCTGGTTACCCGGACGGCCGGCCAGCACCGCGGTGTAGGCGAATGCTTCGGCCACCGCGGTTTCGGTGGGCTCGGTCACCAGCAGCAGTGAGCTGCCCGGTCCGGCCGTCGCCTCGAGTTCGGCCTGCCGGTCCATCGCGGCGACGAGCACGCCGGTGTCGAATCCCAGCGTGTGACCCCTGTCGGTGCCTTGGCGCACCCAGCGCTCGGCGATCCGGCGGGCGGCCGGTCGCACGCCGGCCACACCGACCATGCCGTCGTGGTCGTCGACGTGATCGCGCACCCGGGCCGCGGCCAGGGCCAGCGACACCACGGCGGCCAGTCGTACGCAGTCGCCGGTGGCTACGTCGGCGCGCCGCATGCCGCGCAGCGGGCAGCGCCCGGCCTTGCGGCGGGTGGGCTGCCCGGGTGACTGCGCTTCGACCAGAAGCGAGACCACGAGGCCGTCATAGTTGGTGGCGATGCGCGCCGACTGGCCATAGTCGTCGCGCAGTGCCAGACAGAGTCCGCATAATTGGGCGGTCCAGGCTGCTGCGAGCTCGCCGCCAAGTCGATGACGGCAGGGCCGGATGATGCCGAACATGCACAGAAGCTACCCGACCCACAGCAAACGCGTGCCCGAAACGACGAGCTAGATCGCGCCCGTCTTCAGCACGCTGCGGCTAACTGCCCCGAACCGGGGCCGACCTGGAATTTCGGCCGCACGCCATAATGGAGGTGATGACTTTCGTGAAGATCAGGCTCTTGGTGACCGTTGCGATTCTCGTCTCGTCGATGTTGGTGGGCTGCCACTTCGAGAGCAGGAACCCGCCGACGTCCAACACCCTCGTGGTTCCGATGGAACAGGTGCTGAAGCAGAACAACATCACCCAGAACATCACTCTCACGGTGGGGAACACGCTGAAACTGCAGTTGGGCTCGAATTACAGCACCCCGTTCCGGTGGATGGCGGACACGAAGATCGGCGATCCATCCGTCGTCAAGCAAGACAGTCACGAGTATGTGCAGCCCAGCACCGACGCGCGGGGCGCGCCCGGCACGGAGGTGTGGACGTTCGCGGCGCTGAAGCCGGGGACGACGACGATTTCCACGTATTACTCCAGCTTTGTGGGCAAGAACAGCACGCCGGTGTGCCAGTACACGGCGATCGTGACGGTGCAGTAAAACACTGCGGCTGGGCGGCGCCTCAGCTACCGTCTGGCTGTGCTTGGCTTTCTCCGTAAGTTGTCGCAGTTGACCAATGTGCCTACCGAGCTTCACGAACAGCTCGAGGCCGAGGGGCTCATTTTTCTGGCCCCCAAGGTCGGCGTGGTGCGACACTTCAGCGGGCATGTTCCGGGTGTCTTTTCGGCCTCGGGTGTCTCGCGTTATCAGGGTGCGTTCGCGTTCAGCGCGGCGCGGGTTGTTGCCACGTTCCCGACGCGTGGGGACACTAATCTGCGGTCCATCGACTGCACGTGGGACGCCAACAAGGGTCCGGCCTCGGCGACGATCTCCAAGAAGGGTCTGCTGATCGATATCGACCTCCATGGCGTGGACCGTGCGTTCAGCGGCTCGATGAAGCTCCATTACAAGAGGGCGATTCCGGACGACGTGCTGGCGAAGCTGCCGACCACGACATTGCGGTTTCCGGTAGCGCCGGTGTTCGTGTATCGCGCGGCGGGAGTGCGTCCGAAGTCGGACTCCTGATGATCAAGGTTTTCGGATACCTGAAGCGTAAGTCCGGCCTGTCACCGCAGGAGTTCGCCGACTACTACGAGCACAATCACCTACCACTTGTGCTGAGCAAGGCATTCATGCCAATGGTCTACAAGCGCAACTACATCCAGCGGGGAGACGCCTTCAACATCGAAGGTGAGGAGATCGGCTTTGATTGCATGACCGAGCTCGTCTTCGCTGACCGGGACAGCCTGTCCGCCTGGATGGCCAGTCTCGGCGGCGATGAGATTGCGCGCGACGAAGAGAACTTCATCGATCGAGCCGCAACTCGGGCTTACGTGGTGGACGAGCGAACCAGCGCGGGCTGAGCGCCGTCACCGACGCAGCTGGCGGGCGACCTCGCCATACCGGCTGAAGCGCTCGTCGTCGCCCAGAGCGTTGTAAAGGGCGACGCGCGTGGCGATTTCGCCGTACTTCTCGGTCAGCGCGTCGGCCAGGCCGTCCCACGTCGACTCGGTGGCGAACGCCGCGATGTGCTCGTCGGTGATCTGGGCTGCCATGCCCTGGAAATCGCCGGCCTTCTGCTTTTCGCGGATGCGGGCGGTCGTGCCCTCGAAGCCGGCCTCGTCCCAGATGAACGCGTAGTTGGGGGTGCTGCCGTAGAAGGCCATGCTGGTGCGCACCGTGTCGCGTTGGGCGTCACGCTCTTCGTCGCTGTCGCCGACGATCGTCATCGCCGGCACGATGACGGCGATATCCGACACCGCACGCCCGGCCTTCTGGGCACCGGCGGCGACGTTGGGCAGCACGTGACGTTTGATATAGCCGAGCTCGCCCAGCGGATGGACGTGCACCCCGTCGGCCACTTCGCCCGCCATTCGCAGCATCCACGGATTCACTGCTGCGACATCGACTTTGGGATCGGGCGCGTCGATAGGACCCGCGCTCCACTGCGGCGTGATGAAGTCGAGGTCGTAGAACTCGCCGTGGTGATCAAGCTTCCCGGTGCGAAACGCCGAGAAGCACGCCTTGACCGCGAGTACGTAGTCGCGCAGCCGCGGGCCCGGGCGTTCGAAGGGGACACCGTAGCGGCGCACGACGTGCGTGCGGACCTGCGTGCCCAGGCCCAGCCGGAATTTACCGTCGGTCGCCTCCTGAAGCTCCCAGGCCTCGGCCGCGGTGACGAAGGGGCTACGCGGAAACGCGACCGCGACACCGGTGGACAACTCGAGCCCGGGTGCGGCTTGCGAGGCCACGGCGGCGTTGAGGTAGGCCGTGCGGCCGGTCTCGGTGAACAGCAGGCCGGAGAATCCCGCGGCCTGAGCGCGCTGGGCCAGGCCACCGATCTGACCCAGCGGTTGCGGGACCACCATCACGTCAATGTGCACGGCGCAACCCTATTCCTTGGGCAGCCGGCCGAGACTAG
The DNA here is from genome assembly GCF_052566995.1 of Mycobacterium sp. Dal123C01. Lineage (NCBI taxonomy): Bacteria > Bacillati > Actinomycetota > Actinomycetes > Mycobacteriales > Mycobacteriaceae > Mycobacterium > Mycobacterium sp. Dal123C01. The sequence continues at coordinate 3,429,578 of NZ_CP199580.1, forward strand.
TGCGCCGCGAGCGCGGTGTGCTGGGGAACGTGCGGAATCTCGGCGGCAGGCAACGGGGGACAGAAGAAGTTGCCTTGTACGGCGTCGCAACCGTATTCCTTGAGCCGTTGGGCTGTTTCCTCGTCCCCGACGCCCTCGGCGACCGTGGCGATGCGGAATGTCGTGGCTAACTCGATCACCGATCGGACAATCGTGGCGGCGCGGTAATCGTGCAGAATCGGCGCGATGAATTGGGTGTCGAGTTTGACATCGTCGATGGGCAACTCGCGCAGATAGGTCAGTGTGGCGTAGCCGCTGCCGAAGTCGTCGATTGCCACCCGGATGCCGGACTTGCGGAGCCGATTGAGCACCGTGCGGGCCTTCGCGAGGTTGGCGACCAACAGGTCCTCGGTGATCTCGATCGTGAGCGAACTGGCGGACATGCCGTGGGCGTCGAGCACGGACATGATGCGGTCGGGCAGGGCGTCTTCGTCGAGGGAGGTCGCCCACAAGTTGATCGCGACGGGGATAGCGGCCCCTGCTGCGTACCAAGCCGACGCGTCGGCGACCGCCTGTGACAGCACCAGGTCGGTGACGGCGTCCATCAGCCCGTGTTCACGGACCAACGGCAAGAATTCGCTCGGCACCAGTGTGCCGAATTCGGGGTGCTGCCATCGCACGAGCGCCTCGGCACCACAGACGGAGCCGGTCGCCATGTCGAATTTCGGCTGGTACAGCAGCGTCAGCTGGCCTTCGTCAATCGCACGACGCAGTTCGCCGAGCAGTTGCAGACGGGCCATGCTGACGTCGTATGTCGGTTGCCTGTCGAGCCGAGCATCCATGTCCGGGGTGAATGTCTGCACGTTGGTTGAGCTCCCCTGTTGGGCCCAGCTCCGGGCCGCCTCGGCCTGCTCGAGAAGTTCACCCGGCGTCAGCAGGGATCCGGGTGTCGACGCAGCCGTGGCCAAGCCGATGTTGAGATGTACGTGTAGCCGGTGATTCTCGAGATCGAGAGGCTCGTCGAAGGACAGGGCCAACCCCTTGGCCACCCCTGCTGCGACCTCGGGGCGGTCTTCGACCAGGATGGCGAATTCGTCCCCGTTCATCCGCGCGACGGAGTCGTTGGAGCGGATGTTGCCCTGGAGCCGCTCCCCGACGGTGCGTAATAGTTCGTCGCCGACGACGTAACCGAGCGTGTCGTTGACCATCTTGAAGTCGCTGATATTCAGCGCAATGACGCTGACCGGGACAGCGTGGTAAATGTGCAACCGAACCGCATGGGCCAGCCGCTCACCAAAGAGCCTTTGGTTGGCTAACCCGGTGAGGGGGTCCCGCAGGGCGGCGTCAGACAGCGCGGCAAGGAGACGTCCCTTTCGGTCAAGGAGTACCAGGTGGCGGATCACCGTGGTGACGACCATCGCTACACACACGGCGAAGATGAACGCCTCGCCCGGGTACACGGGCCAAAAGTGCACGGCGCCAACGACAATCGCCAACAACACCGGCAGGTACGGCAGCCACAGCGATATCCTTGACGGCTGAGTAAAACCGAGGTCGAGATCCGGTCCCGGCCGAGACGCAAGGCCGGACAGCGCGACGAAGTAGATTCCGACGGCCCATCCCAGGATGACGAGGGCATTGGGCGTTTGGTCGGGGTGGCCGCCACCGATGCTGACGACCCCGGCCGCCCCGATCGCCACCCATCCCAGCGTCATCAGCGTCGGGGCGAGTTTGCGGCCCGGCTCGGCCTTCCGCACGGTGATGAACGACAGGACGACAAGCCCCAGGTACACGGCGGTGGCGGCGATTAACAACATCTGCGGAACGCTGACTGTTCGTTCCGGTTGTCCCGGGTGTCCCAGCGCCACGATGGCCAAGACGACCAACAACGCCGCTGCGACGACGATGCCGTCAAGCAGCAGCCCAACCCCAAATTGCGTGTCATCGCGGCTGGGGATGGCAACCGCGCAGCCCAACGCGCACAGCGGCAACACCAGGTAGCCCAAGTAGGCCGCCGAGAAATTCGCGATCGGCGGAATGCCGCCGAGGCTGACGTAACACCACACAAACTGGCCGGCTGTCCAGGCGGCCAGCCCGATACTCAACACCATCCACGCCAGACGCTGACGGCCTCGTCCCATGCGGGCGGCGTGGACCACGCAGCAGTTGGCGAAAATACTGAGAAACCACAGTCCTACCGGGACGGCTATCGGGCGACCCGAAGCCCCGCTTCTGGTGAACACCACCACGGCGAATACGAGCAAGCCGACAGTCGCCAACACGGCCACCGGAGTTCGGCGTCGTGTCAGTAAGAACATTTGCTGCCCTGTCTGCGCGGTTGTCGAGTGCAGGATAAGCCACAGGGCGAGCTGGCGTGCTCTCTGTAGGTGACTGTCCGACAATTTCGCCGAAACGTCTTCGGGTCGTTATGGGGTGGTTTCTTAGCTATACCCAACTGCGCGGATGCTAATAATCCGGTAAACGAATCCGAATCGGTGATGCCGACATGCCCAGGCGGTTGAGTTTACTGAGGTGCCACGGTGGCGAGCGCCTCGGAAAGGATGTCGGTGACGACGTCTGGCCGGGTGATCAGTGGTGCGTGATCGACCTGGTGGGTATGGGTGCGGGCATGCATGCGTTCGGCCATGAACCGTTGGGTGTCGGGGTTGATCATGCGGTCTTCTTCGGCGACGAGATACCAGGTCGGTAGGTCTTTCCAGCCGGGTCTCGGGACGGGCTGCTGAATGCACGGGACGGCGATCGGTCGTTGAACCGCGGCGAGCACGGGGTGTTCTTCGGCCGTGGCGTGGTGGGCGAATGCGTCGCCAAAGGCATTGGTGGGCAGCCAGATCCAGCCTTGGTCGTCGGGCTTGAGTTCGGGTGCCTGCGGATGCGGGGGATTGCGGTAGAAGACGTCGGCGACGGTTTCGCCCTCATCGGGAGCCAGGGCGGCGATGTACACCAGGGCCTTGAGGCGCGGGTGGCTGGTCGCGCCGATCACGCCACCGGCATAGGCGTGACCTGCGAGGACGACGGGTCCTTCGGTGCGGTCGATGGTTCGTTTCACCGCTTGCACGTCGTCGTCGAGCGTGGTGAGCGGAATGGGCGCGGCGACGACGGATATCCCAGCTTGCTGCAGGTCAGCGATGACGCGGCGCCAACTTGACCCGTCGGCCCAAGCCCCGTGGACAAGAACAACAGTGGCTTGGCTCGCTGAATTGGGATGCACAGCCCAAAATGCTGGCACGCCTGCGTCGGTGGGTCAACCGTTGCGCTCACTCTGCCGCGAAGACAACACCCGGGTTGAGAATCCCGGCCGGGTCGAAGCTCTGTTTGATTCGGCGGAGCAGGTCGATCGTGACCGGGTCTTCGAGCTCGAGCCAATAGGGGGCTTTGGCGCGGCCGAGGCCGTGTTCGCCCGAGATCGCGCCCCCCAATTCCATTGCCAGCGCGAAAATGTCCGTCAAGAGTTTCTTACGGGTGCCGGGATCCTGGCAAAAGATGGCCAGGTGCACATTGCCGTCGCCGGCATGCCCACAGCCCACCGCGCCACCCCCGACCGCCGTGGCCAGTCCACGCACGGCGGTAAGGAACTTCGGCATGGCGCCGCGCGGCACGACAGTGTCGATGAGGTCGTCGGCGCCGACCGCCTTCAGCGTCCAAAACGCGTTCTCGCGCGCCTCGATCAGCTTGCGTGCCGAACCGCCTTCGAGCACATAGGCGTCCAGGGCGCCCAACTCGGCGAGCAGCTCACCGGCTTGCTCGACATCCTCGTCCAGCCGTTCCTCGGTCCGGTTCTCAAGTCCCACAACGAGATACGCTTGACAGCTGTCGCGGATCTGGTCGGGAATGCCGAGTTCGAGATTCTGGGTGTGGACGAGTGCGGCCATCGTCACGTTGTCGATGTATTCCAGGATGTAGGGCCCCAGGCCGCTGGCGATGACCCGCGGCACCGCCTCCATGACCTGGTCGAAGTCGGCGAACGGGGCGAGCACAGTGGCGCTGTGGCCCAGCCGCGGGTGCAGCTTGACGATCACCTCGGTGGCCAAGGCCAGGGTGCCTTCGGAGCCGACGATGAGCTGGGTCAGGTCGTAGCCGGTGGACACCTTGGCGATTTTGCCGCCCGTGCGGATGATTTCGCCGGTCGGCAGCACCGCTTGCAGCCCGAGCACGTTGTGGCGGGCGATCCCGTACTTGACCGCACGCATGCCGCCGGCGTTGGTGCCGACGTTGCCGCCGACGCTGGAGGACAGCTCGCCGGGTTGGACCATGTAGCGCAGTCCGTCCGGGGCGGTCGCGGCATCCAGCTCGATCAGCGTCACGCCCGGTTGAACGACGGCGACCTGATTGGTCGTATCGACCTCCAGGACGGCGTTCATCCGCTCGAAGGAGATGACCAGCCCGCCCTCGCGCGGTGTCGCCGCGCCCGACAAACCGGTCCCGGATCCGCGCGCGGTCACCGGAATCTGGTGTTCGGTGGCCGCTTTCAGCAGCTGTGCCACTTCGTCGGCGGTGGCCGGTTTGGCGACGTAGGCCGGCTGCTGCGGCGGATGCGTCAGCTCCTCGTCGTGCCAGTAGTCGTCGGGGATCGCGTCGCCCGTCAGCAGGTTGTGGTTCCCGACGATTTCCGCGAGCCGCGCCGTGATGTCGCCCATGAAGGCACTGTAGGACTTGGTGGGCTTCGCGTGAGCCGACGCACGTTACGTCGACGCCGAAACGGGGAACCCCGCGGGCTGACCATCCTCGAATTGGCGGAAGGAAACTCGTTGTTCTCGTACCGCTCGCGGCTCGGCACCCGGTTGGGGCCCTACGAGCTGCGATCACTGCTCGGCACGGGCGACACGAGTGAGGTATTCAAGGCCTACGACACGGTTAACGACCGGATGGTGGCATTAAAGCTGGTGCGTGCGAAGATCGCGAGAGATTCTGGTTTCCAGCAACGCTTTTGGCGAGACATTCCGTTAGCGGCGCGATTGCAGGAGCCGCATGTCATCCCGGTGCAGAACTTCGGCGAGATCGACGGAGTGCTTTTCGTCGATATGCAGCTGGTCGAGGGGGGCAGCCTCAGGGACCTGCTGCGCGAGCAGGGTGCGCTGGAGCCCTCGCGCGCGGCGTCGATCGCCGGGCAGGTCGCGCGTGCACTAGATGCCGCGCATGCAGGCGGGCTGGTGCACGGCGCTGTGGCGCCGGAACATGTGCTGCTCACTCGCGACGACTTCGCTTACCTCGTCGACTTCGGCGTTGGGCGTTCGGGCTCATTGGCTTACACGGCGCCAGAACGGTTCAGCGGCGGGTTTGGGCCGCAGACGGACGTCTACTCCTTGGCGTGCGTGCTCTACGAGTGCCTCACCGGTCAAGCGCCGTTCGAGGGGGCGGAACAGGAGGTCAGGGACGCGCACCTGTTTTCGCCGCCGCCTCGGCCCAGCATCATGCGCCGGGGGATCGGCCGGGGTCTCGACGACGTCATCGCCGGCGCCATGGCAAAGCGGCCCGGGGCGCGGTATTCGTCTGCGGGGCAGTTCGCCCGAGCTGCCAGAGAAGTAGCGTCCCCGGCCTACGAGCCGGCGCCTGCCGGGGCTGGTGGCGGCCTTCCTCGGACGCGGCCGTTCCCTGCGATCTATCCGAATCCGGACGACTCGGGGTACAGCCCGTATGCGCCTTCGGAGGCTTCCGGACCAGCGCGTCGTGTCGTCCGGGTCCCTGTGCCGGTGGTGGTAGGCGCCGCGGCGGTGGTGGTGTTAGTCGCCGGTTTGATACTGGCGGTGATATCGGTCTTCGGCACTGATCACCATGGGTCGCCGCCCCAGACGCCGACGGCCGCACCGCCGGCTCCATCGGCTTCGCCTGCGCCCAAGACTCCGACGCTGTCATCACCCGTGCGGGGTGCCGACGGGCTGGGGTTCGTCGGCGAAACGGCCCGGTGCGACCCGGGGAATCCGCCGGCCGCTGTGGTGCGGACCGGCAAGTCGCTCGCCGTGGTGTGCCAAAACCTGAGCGGCACTTACTACTACCGCGGGGAACGCATTCGCGATGGCGCCCACATCGAATTGTCCAACGCGGAACGCGTCGCGGATGGATTCGATGTCACCAACCCGGTCGACGGCGTGCTCTACGAGATCCGTCCAAATCGGCTGCGAATCCTCAGCAACGGTCACGTCGATTCGTCAGAACGTGTGTTGCAGTACGCGACGGCGTCGTAACTACCACGGGCACAACGTGTTACGGCTGCGGCTGCTCTAACAACCGCAAGGGGTGCAAGCCATCGACTGCGCCGACGAACGGCGGATGGATGCTGTAGCCGATCATGCGTTGAATGTCATCGGAGACCGTTCGCGCGACGTCTCGCGGTATCGAGAGGGTGAAGGCCTCCATCGGTCGCAGCCACGGTTGGCAGTACTGGGCGGTGACGGCAAGCCGCGCGTCCTCGGTGGTGTTGGCGCCGCCGCCGTGCCACAGCGTTCCCACGAAGAAGACGCACGAGCCGGCGGGCATGACGACCGGCAGCGCGGCATCCTCGGGGCCGGGCGGACGTGCTTCCCAGCGATGGCTGCCGGGGAACAGCACCGTGGCGCCGTTGTCGGCGGTGAAGTCGTCGATGGCCCAGATCGTCGCTGCGGTCAATGGCGCCCGCGGCCGCGGAATCGGGTAGAACCCGTCGTCATGATGGGGCAGCTGCGCGGCCTCCCCGGGCTGAACGTTGATGGCCTGCAACGCCGAAAGCTGGTAGTTGGCCATCAGGAGCCGATCGAGCAGCGCCAGCACCCGCGGATGATCGACAAGTCGGTCGCACACGCGCGTCCTGCTCAGCACGCTGTAGATGCGCTGGGTGCGCCGTCCTTCAAAGGCGTTGCGTCCGGTATGACCGAGCCAGGGGCCGACCACCTCGCGGATCTGCTGACAGTCGTCCGCGCTGAGCAGGTTCTCCCAGATGACGTAGCCGTCGCGGTCGAGGGCCGCCATGTCGGCGTCGACGATCGCGGGGTCGACTGAGGCGCCGCTGCTCGGTGTCCACTTGTGCCGGCCCGCCAAGTCGCTTTTGAGGTCGTCCAGCGTCGTGACGGGGTCGTCATCGATGCTCATGTATTCGACAGTGGACCCAACTGAACCAGTGGTCAAGTGACGTGGCTTTGGGCGATGGCATGCTTCTCAACATGGCGACCGTCCCCGAAACGGTGTACGCGCGAGACGGCGATGCTCATCTCGCGTATCAGATCGTGTCCGACAACGGTCCAGATCTTCTCTTCATCCCAACCGGCAGCTTCCCGATCGACTTGCTGTGGGACGACCCCACCGTCGCCGGCCACCTGCGCCGGCTGGCATCGTTCAGCCGGCTGATCATGACCGACCTGCTCGGGGTCGGAAGCTCGGATGCGGTGCCTGTCCACGACCGTCCGGCGATGCAGGTGTGGACGGATGGGCTGGTCGCGGTGCTGGATGCCGTCGCGAGCGAGTGTGTGTCAGTGTTCGCGATGGCCGAGTCGGCGCTTCCTGTCATGCTGCTGGCCGCGAGCCATCCGGAGCGGGTGCGATCGTTGGTGTTGTGGAGTGCGTACCCGCGGTTTCTGCGAGCCCCCGACTATCCCGACGGGATGCCCGAACCGGCCTTCACCCGGTACATCGACTCCTTCGGCAACAACGCCGGGACTGGTGCATTGGTGGATTACTTGGCGCCCAGTTGGACAGGCGACGCCGTCAAGCGGCGCTGGTGGGGGCGTGGGGAGCGCCTGGCGGGCGGCCCCGGTTACTTCAAGGACATCCTCGACCTGTACCTGCGCACCGATGTTCGGCCTGCGGTCGAGAGCATTCAGGCGCCGACGCTGTTGCTGCGCCGCCGCGGTGACCGCCACGTGCTTGGCGGCCACGCTCGGTACCTCGCCGACCGCATCCCGCAGGCGCGGTTGGTGGAGCTCGACGGGGACGACGACATTTGGTTCGCCGGCGACGCCGACCAGGTGCTGGACGAGATCGAATCGTTCGTCACCGGCGCCCGTGCGGCCACGCCGACCAACCGCGTGCTGTCGACCGTGTTGTTCACCGACATCGTCGGGTCGACCGAACACGCCGAGGCTCTGGGCGATAAGGCTTGGGCGGCCGCGGTCGAAGCGCACAACGAGATCGTGGCCAAATATGTGGCCAGCGCGCGGGGCGAAGTCGTCAAGTTCACCGGTGACGGCGTGCTCGCGACCTTTGACGGGCCAGCACGAGCTATCAACTGCGCGTGTGCGATTCGAGACGCGGTGCAAGACCTCGGGTTCGAGATTCGCGCCGGCCTGCACACCGGTGAGGTGGAGATGGTCGACGGTGACGTGCGCGGGATCGCGGTCCATATCGCCGCGCGCATCATGGCGCTCGCGGGGCCGAAGGAGGTGCTCGTGTCGGGCGTGATTCCGCCGCTGGTTCTCGGGTCGAGGATCGCGTTCGATGACAGAGGCAGCCATACGCTCAAGGGCGTGAGCGATCCCTGGCCGGTGCTGGCGGTCGTTTAGCCTCGCTTGGCTCCGGGGGTGAAGGTGACCGGCAGCTCGCCCAGCCCCGTCATGCTCGGATTGCCCACGTATTGGCGAACGTTTTGGACGTCGACCTCGTAGTCGGGGATGCGGTCAAGGACCGCCCTGACCATCACTTCAGACATGAATCGCGCGAGATGCGAGCCGATGCAGCGATGCGGACCGAGACCAAAGGCCAAGTGGCGGTTGGGTGTTCGATCCAGAATGATTTCGTCGGGTCGCTCGAATTCTTTGTCGTCGTGGTTGGCCGCAAGCCAGCTGATGATGACCTGATCGTTTTTGCGTAGTTGTTGGCCTTTGAGTTCGACGTCTTTGGTGACCGTCCGACTCAGAGACGTGTTGACCGTGAAGTAGCGCAGGAATTCGTCGGTGGCGGTGCGGTAGAGCTCCGGGTGATCGATGAGTTGTTGTCTCAGGTCCGGGTGAGTGCCGAGATGTCTTAGCGTGAGCGCGGTTTGGGAGGTCGTGGTGTCGACGCCGCCGGCGATCAGGTTCCACAGAATGTTGAGCAGCTGGGCGTCGTCGAGGCGCTTGCCGTCGAATTCGAACTGGATGAGGAAGCTGGTCAGGTCTTGTTGTTCGTCGGCCCGGCGGGTCGCTGTGTGTTGGAGAACTTCCTCCATCATGGCCGGGACTTTGGCGATGGCGTCGGCGTATTCGGGGCTGTCCTGGGAGACGGCCATGACGGAGTGAAAGAGCTTGGCGTAGAGCTGCCAGTTGTCGAGAGGCAGGCCCATCATTTTCATTGTGAGGATGGCCGGAACCGGGCTGGCGTAGTCGAGGACGAGATCCATGTGGCCATTTTCGATGTGCTGATCGAGGAACTCCTGGGCTTTTTCCTCCATGAACGGCTTGAGTTTCAGGACAGCGCCGGGGGAGAAGAACGGGGCCAGCGCGTGCCGTAGGGCCAGGTGGTACTCGCCGTCGACCTCGCCAATACCGAGCGCCGGTTGGCCTTCCGGGCGGGGGACGCCCATCTCGCCCTGGTAATCGACACCGTCTTCAGCGTTGGGTTCGTATCTGTGGGAGAACGTGGCGTCATCGCGGGCCGTTTGGCTCACGGCGTCGTAGCTGCTGAGGTACCAGAACCCGTCGTAATTCGTGTTCCAGGCGACGGGGCAACGTTGCCTGACCTCGGCGTTGACCATCTGCTGGTGGAGATTGAAGGCGTCGGAGTGGTGGTCGAAGTCGACGATCGCGTCGTGCGCGATGCCGGGGCGTGTCGTCATCGAAAAGCCTTCTGGTGGCGGGGTCTCTGCATCAGCAGTGTGGTCGCTTATTAAGCTAACTTTGCAATTATTACGCTTTTGACTCCGCCGAGGCTACAGAGGTTGTAATGACTGATTACCGAACGGTTTTCAACCACGTTGGCTTATGCGTCGCGGATCGCGAGCGGTCGCGCCGGTTTTACGAGGGTGTGCTCGGCTTCCAGTTCTGGTGGGAACTGGAACCGCCGGACAATCTCACCGCCCAGGTGGTGCAGCTTCCCGAGCCGCTCGGGGTGCACGCGACCTATCTGGTGCGCGACGGCTTTGTGCTCGAACTCATCGACTACTCGAAGCGTGAAGTGCACGCCGGACCGGAGCGGGTCATGGATGCGGTAGGGCTGACCCATATCTCATTGTCAGTGTCCGACCTCGGTGCCGTGTTGGCGAAGGTTGTGGAGTTCGGAGGGACGATCATCGATGCGGCGGTGTCGGAAGCGATGGCGATGATCCGGGATCCGGACGGGCAACTCATCGAGCTGGTTACGGATGGATGGCTGGCGGCGTTGCCGCCGCGGCCGTAGGGCGAGTTACTTTAGCGCTGTGGCCGCGACGCTTTCGTGGCCATCTCGTCGCTTGCGAGCAACGACTAGTAGTCGGTCTGTGGCCGGAGCGGTTCGCGGGCCTGGAATCTTGGCCCGGTCGATTGTCGAACCCTTCCTACTCGGAATGCCTTGGTTCCAACGATTGGAAAAACTCGTACTCAACCGCGACATCTTCGACAGTGCGCAGTGTGACCGCCACCCCGAGTGAGTTTTCCTTTAGTAGCTCGCAGAGCCGGTCGCCGTCGATCAGGTCGATCGGTGGAGCGCCGTCACGTCTGGATTCTTTCCGAGCATCGCTTGTAAACGTCCCCGTGGTGATCAGCAGGCCTTTGTCGCCGCGACCTGCCATCGCTCCGCGGAAATCGCGAACGGCGGATGCACTGACACTGCCTGAGTAACGCTTGCACTGGAAGAACACTGGAAAGCTGAGTAGTGAAATTTGGTATACCCCAAGGCCATCGATTCCGCCGTCGCCGCTCCGACCTGTAACCACGGCGCTCGAGAAGCCTGACTCGCGGAGTAGCCGTTGTGTCAGATGCTCGAACGCTGATGGGGACATGGACAGCAGGGTCTCCAGCAGTTTGTCCTTCCAGTCGACCTCAGCCTCCACCTCAATCTGGTCGATCTGGTCACCTATATCGCGCTTTGCGTTAGATTTCCTGACCTTCGATTTCTTCCGGTTTTCGGCCACCAGTTCAGCATGTAAGGGCTTGATATCCGCCTCGGTTACCTCGCGGCCGTTCTCAGTGACGCTCCATACCGCCCGCTGGCTGTTAGTGAGTAGCCCCATCCCCTTGAGGTAGGTGCGTGCCCAAGCCAACCGGTACTGGATCTCGGTCGACGGGCCATCGCCATGGAGCACTCCTTGTACCTCTAGCGAGAAAGCTTCTCGGTCGGCAACCACCGCATCCAGTTCACCAATAGAAGCCGAGCCGCCTAATTCGATGACTGCCTGGAGTGCAGGCCAGAGTAGGTCGTTGTAGGACGGAACCTGAATCGGCAACATAGGGGCAGCATGCCAAAGGCCGAAGACCCGCTCTCATCGACCGGTAGATTCAGAGGTCGAGTCTGGCGGGCGTAGGTCGCACCCACTGTCGAGCCGGCCTGCGACAAACGATCTACACTTCACGCCGTCCCGCCTCCTCCAGTTTTGAGACCTCGATTTGTAAGCTGGGCGAGTCCGAGTACGAGCCCGTTGGCGGGAAGAGTTGGTGCGAATGAGCAACCGCGACGCGCCGGGCGGCGCCAGGATTTCCACCCGATCGATACTCCGCGCGAGCAATGGCAACCAAATCAAAACCCGCACCCGAGTGCGTGACCTCGCCGAGGTCTATACGCATGAGCGCGAACTCAACGCAATGCTTGACCTGATTCCGGACGTGTTCCCGTCAAGCGAGGACCCCGCCAACCACGACAGGACCTTCCTCGAACCGGCCTGCGGCTGCGGCAATTTTCTAGAGGCGATACTTCGACGCAAGCTCTGCACCGTTACCACGACGCGTTACGGCTGTGGAGAGCGTTACGAGCACCGTGTCCTTCGCTGCTTGGCCTCGATCTATGGCATCGATATTGATCAAGAAAACGTGCTGGAGGCTCGTGACCGACTGCGAGCTACCATCGTCTCCCACTTCTTCGAGGACTTAAACACGCAGCTGTCGCCCGAGCTAGCCACGGCGGTGGACGCGATCCTGAACACCAACATCGTCCGGGCCGACACCCTTGCTGATGCGCACAAGCTCGAACTCGTCGCCTACCATCCGGGCATCGGCGGCACCTTCACCCGTGAGTGGTCCTGCCTCGAAGAGCCCGAAGGTCAGCTTGATCTATTCGGCATTAGCCGCGGCGAGCCAGAGAGAGATGCGGTGCCCGTCCACTACCGCGACCTGGCCGCCCACCCAAAGCCCACGGTCGTTTCTGGAAGGTGACAGTGACCGGCGCGCTGCACACGAAGTTCGGGCCGCATGTCCCGGATATCCTCGACTGTCTCGCGCAGTTGTCGAATGACGAGGTGCCGACACCGCCTAAGGTTGCTCGGGCGATGCTGGACATCCTTCCGACAGAGGTGTGGGGTGAGCCCAACTACCGCTGGCTCGATCCGTGCTGCAAGTCGGGAGTTTTGCTTCGAGAGATCGCGGCGCGGCTGCTCGACGGGCTATCCGGTTGGCAGCCTGACTTTACGAGACGTCGCGACCACATTTTCCGCAACATGGTCTTCGGAACTTCGATCACGGCGATGACCGGCCATATCTCGCGTCGCAGTCTCTACTACTCCCGTGACGCTTCCAGTGACGTTTCGATCGTCAAGTTCGCTACCGAGTCGGGGAACATTCCATTTGTTCCGGCTCAGCACACATTTGTTAACACGCGTTGCTCGATCTGCGGCGCCCCTGACAGCCTCGAGCGTGAAGATCGAGAGAACTACGCGTACTCGTTCATTCACCAGGCGTACCCAACCAAGGAGCTGAAAGGCATGAAGTTCGACGTCATCGTTGGCAACCCGCCGTACCAGATCGGCACGGAGGGCTTTGGGGCCACGGCATCCACCATCTACCACCGGTTTGTCGAAGCTGCGATAGCCCTTGAGCCGCAATACGTTTTGATGATCACCCCTTCGCGTTGGTTCTCCGGCGGAAAGGGGCTAGACGACTTCCGCAATCGCATGATCAACGACCGACGCCTTGCAAAGATGGTCGACAACCCAAAGATCTTCGATTGCTTTCCAGGGGTCAAGATCAGAGGCGGTGTCAGCTATTTCCTGTGGGACCGCAATCACAGCGGCGACTGCGAATTCTCAACGCGGATTGACGGGAAAGTTGTGTCTGTTGAGACACGCGACCTGCGTGGGGGTGACGGCGTACTTCTTCGCGACAACCGCGCAATCGGAATCATCGAAAAAGCGACGTGCGGCGCGAGTGAGCGGGTAGAGGCTCGCTGCACGGTGACTAAGCCATTCGGTCTGACAATGCGTTCGAACTATCCTGGCAGCGTTACGGAGCCGTTCGACGGCGCGATTCCGCTCATATACGGAAACTTTGTCGGGTACAGCCGAACGGACCAGATTCAGCGCAATCATCAGTGGATTGACCGCTGGAAGGTTCTTCTGCCGCGAGCGTCGAGCGGCGACACCCCTGTCGATGACCAGGGACGCATCGTGGATGTCGTCCTTGGAGAGCCGATCGCTCTCGCGCCGGGCTCGGCGTGCGTGCAGACCTATTTCATCGCAGGCATGTTCGATACCAGGGAGGAGACGGAGAATTACGCACACTACCTGGCGACGAAATTCGTGCGATTCCTCGTCCTCCAGCGAAAGACCACCCAAGACGTCACCCCAGAATGCTTCCGTTTCGTCCCAATGCTCGACATGACGAAGCAATGGACGGACGCAAATCTCTACGACCACTTCAGTCTGACGGATGAAGAGATCTCTTACGTCGAGGCGAGCATCAAGCCACGGTCGGTCAACCTATCCCTCGGCTCGCCCATACCAGCATCGCATCTCCCGGGGGGGCACAAGTACCGCGTCACCACCGAGGAAATATCAGCCGAGGAAGAGGTCGACGAGTGACGACGGTGCCCGGGGAAGCCCTGCCGTCGGAGGAGATCGAGACGGTTGGCTCCGCAAGTGTCCCGCGCCGCATCTACGCCTACACGTTGCCGGGCAAGGACAATACGCAGTGGCAGCGGACCGTCGGGCAGGCCCACGTCACCGGAGTAGGGCTGATCAAGGTTGGTGAGACGACCAAGCCCAACGTCCTGGATCGCATAAAGCAGCAACTCGGCACCGCTTACCCGAATCTCGACGGCGTGAAAATATTGCTCGACACGGAGGCCAAGACAAACGGCGACGCCTTCTTTCGGGACCATGATGTCCATCGCGCCCTCGTCGCCAAAGGCATACGCAAGGACCATGAGTGGTTCGAAGCGACGCTGGATGAGGTGCAAGCGGCGGTAGTGGCAGTCCGTAACGGCACATCCTTCGATTCGAACCGGACCGCGGACTTCGGGATGCGTCCAGAGCAAGAAGAGGCGGTCGCGCGCACCGCCGGGTATTGCCGCTCCCATGCCCCAGACGAAATGCCTCCAAAGTTCCTGTGGAACGCCAAAATGCGCTTCGGCAAGACCTTCACTACCTACCAGCTCGCCCGTGAGATGGGTTGGACGCGTGTGCTCGTTCTGACCTACAAGCCTGCCGTACAGACAGCATGGAAGGAAGATCTGCTCTCGCACGTGGACTTTGAGGGGTGGAAGTTCGTTGACCGCGAGAGCTCCGGCACCGAACGGGACAATGCAGCGGACGATCCCGATCCCCTCGTCTGGTTTGCGTCCTTTCAAGACCTCAAGGGTCGGGATGCCGACGGGAAGATCAAAGAGCACAACGAGGCAATTCACCTGATCGATTGGGATTGCATTGTCTTGGACGAGTACCACTTCGGCGCCTGGCGAGACTCGGCCCGCGATCTATACGACCCCACTGACACGGCCCTTGCAGAAGAGGAGGAGCCGGAAGAGAGCGTCACCGAGGAAGACCTTGGCCTGAGGAGCGCCCACTACCTTTACCTCTCCGGCACGCCGTTTCGGGCCATCACCAACGGTGAGTTCACCGAAGACCAAATTTTCAACTGGACTTACACCGACGAGCAGCGTGAGAAAGAGGAATGGGACCCGTTACAAGGCACGAATCCCTACATCGACCTACCCGGCATGCAGATCTACTCGTACCAGATGGGCGACCAGGCCGAGGAATGGGCAGCGGACGGAGAGTTTAACGGCTTTGGCCTGACGGAATATTTCAGGGCGAAGAAGGTGAATCCCACCAGTCGGTCGACTGGTCCGGGTGCGTACGTCTTTGAGGACGAGACTCGTGTCGCCGACTTTCTAGAAATGCTCAGGGGAAAGCTGACGGACCAGATGAAGGTCCAGATCATCTCAGGTCAAAAACCACCGTTCCCGTACGAGGCACCGGTTTTCGCCAAGGCCACCACCCACTCGGTCTGGTACATGGCCGATGTCGCTGCTTGCTTTGCCCTGCGCGACGCGTTGGAGAATCATCCGTACTTCAGCGGCTTCGAGATTGTCGTCGCGGCTGGCAGCAGGGCTGGCCAGGGCGCCGCCGCCAAGCCACCGGTCGAGGACGCGATCGACAGAGCCACTAAGAACCACAGGTCCGGGTCCATCACACTGTCATGCGGCAAGTTAATGACCGGGGTGACGATCCGCGAGTGGGGCGCAATACTTATGCTCCGGTCACTGAAGTCACCGGAGTCCTATTTTCAGGCCGCGTTCCGCATACAGTCGCCGTGGGCCTACCGCCGGCCTGACGGCTCCGTGGATGTGCAGAAGGAGACCGTTTACGTTTTCGAGTTCGACCCGAACCGCGCGCTATCGCTCGTAGCCGAATACGGTATGCGGCTCGGCGCGCTCGGCGACATCACTCCGAAGGATGCTGTCGGACAGCTCCTCAATTACCTTCCGATCTTCGCCTTCGCCGGTGGCGCGATGACTCGGCTTGACGCGGCCGAAGTGCTCAACTGGGCCACCGCCGGCGTCGGCGCGACTGCGTTGGCGCAGCGGTGGAACTCACCCGTCCTCGTGAACATCAACGAGCACACCCTCGCTGCGCTCCTTGGACAGCAGAGTCTATTAGACGCTCTGGAGCAGATAGAGGACTTCCGGAACCTGGCACAGACTGCCCAGCAGGTCGTCACATCGTCCAAGTTGTTGAAGCAGGTCAAGAGGGCACAGGGGGGCAACCTTACTAGGCAGCAGAGGCAGGAGCAGACCGAGACCGCCAAGCGACGGAAGGAGATTCGGGAGAAGCTGCAGAAGCTGCTCGCCAAGATCCCAGTCTTTATGTATGTGACAGACTTCCGCGAGCAGGCCTTGAAGGACATCATCTTCGGCGCTGACAGCGCCCTCTTCGAGCGCGTCACCGGCATAACTGTGGATGACTTCGAGCTGCTCAACAGTATCGGCGTCTTTAACCCGATCCACATGCACTCCGCGATCTACCAGTTCAAAGCATTCGAGGACAGCAGCCTCCAGTACGCAAACGAACCAGGTGCCGCGGTCGAGAAAAGGCCAATCGGCCTGTGGGACAAAGTGCTCCAGCCTGGCGAGTTGTTGGAGAATGCGCTCGGCGACAATGATGCCGCAGCGGCCCCGTGACCGTGGGCGGCAATCTGCTCACGCATCGTGGGCAGCGGTCGCACCGTGCGCTTTATCGACAGAGCTGATCCGCATCCTGCGATCCAGAGGTTCGAGTCTATCGACGTAGATGTAGCGCGTCATTGAAATCTCCTTTCAATGCTTGTGTCCTGCCCTGATGCGATATCGGATGTTGAGCAGAGCGTTCGCGGTTCGCGGTCATCTGCCGCTGGAACGCTTCGGAAATATCTTTGGACACTTCGCTGACTACAGAAGAGTCGAGTCGCGATTTGGTTCACCGTGAAGCCACCGGCACGTAGTTCAAGTGCTTCCTCGGCGCGACGCGACGAATTGTGTTGTGGGGCAACCGATGTGAACGCGGACGCGATGATGTCCCGATCGCCGGGGCGAGGCCCCCGTACCAGCCAAAACGAACTTCTGGGTCTTCGAGTGTCGTCCCGTAGGCCAGGCACCCGAGCCGGACGGGACATCTGCTTGCTCAGCTAGTCATGCACGTACTCGAAGATCATCGTCGTCCCTGTCATGCTTTGCGAGATTCTGGCGCGCGCGTCGTATCACCAAATCAGTTGTATGCGGTGCTTCCCGCGACTGGATGAGTTGTGCTGATGATTTTGGCGGCGCAGTGATCTCGATCAAATCCCTGGCTTCTGCACCATGCCAGCGCACCCGCGGAGTCCTGAAATGTAACGCCTGCCACGGTGACCCAGAAGTCTGGCCCCGAAAAGGTCGACCAATCGCCCGACCAGAGCAATTTCACGCCCGGGTAACGCTGCCGGAGCTGCAAGTGTTCCTGCAGCGTCAGCGCGTTGTCCCATACGACACCGTTGTCGACGACCCCGGGACGCTTCGAGCTAAGTTGGGGGACCCAGCGGTCAGCGAGATTGGCGTATACAAATGGGCGGTCGTCACTGGCGATCTGCCGCAGTTGCTGCACGGGATCTCGGGGTGCAGATGTGACGGTGGTGGGCATTTGGGCCGGCCGCGTTGATGACGACGGCGTCTCGTACGCGGTTGGTACGGGGTTGGAGTAGGGCACCAGTGACGATGTTGATGGCTCCGAACTCGAATTTTGATTGGCGAGAAGGCCGATCACCACCCCAACACCGCCCAGCACAAGTGCTGCAGTGATTCCGATAACGGTCACGATTACTAACTGTCTTGAGCGCCCGTCTTCACCAGTGCCCACAGCGGTCGGACCTGTTGCCGGAGCCTCATGTTGGGCGTTAATGGGAGGGTAACTGGCTGGCCCGCTAACGTATTGAGGGGCAAGCAGTGTATCTGCCTGGGGCAGCGCGGGTCCTGATGAAAGTGCGCGCTTTGCGGCGCGTCCCAGTGCTCCGGCACTCCCGTAGCGGTCGTCAGGATGTTTTGCCATGCCGCGAGAAATGACGTCGTCAAACGATGACGGAATGCGAGCATTTACTGCACTGGGACGCGGGGGCTGTGATGACAGGTGAGCGCCGATAACTTGTTCTGCGCTATGAACCGGAAACGGTTTGGCGCCTATCAGCGCTTCGTAGAGCACGCAGGCCAGTGAGTAGACGTCGACAGCGGACGTCGCTTCCCCATCACCGAATCGTTCGGGAGCCATATAGTCAAAGCTGCCAACTTGATAACCCGCCATCGTCAAGCGCGTGTCACCCGTGAGCTCTGCAATACCAAAGTCCACCAAATATGCGAAGTCATCTGGCGTCACAATAATATTCTGCGGCTTCACGTCGCGATGGATTAGCCCTTGGGCATGAGCAGCATCCAGCGCCGCCGCGATTTGCCCGATGATTGCCACCGCGCGCTCAGGATCAAGCACCCCGGTTTTGATCAGGTCATGTAAGGTCTCGCCCCGGACCAGCCGCATGTCGATGTAGAGAACATTGTCGATTTCGCCCCAATCGTGGATTGGGATGACATGAGGCTCTTGAAGAACTGCGGCAGCACGCGACTCGCGCAAGAAGCGAGCGCGATACGCCCCGTCCTCTGTGTACTGATCCTTCAGGAGCTTCAATGCGACGGTTCTACCTTTGTCTGCGTCGTACGCCTCGTAGACCTCACCCATCCCGCCCCTGCCGAGTAGGCGCCTAATTTCGTACTTGCCGAACGTCCCGCCGACGAGCGACTTCACCGCACCTGATCCCTTCTTTGGTGCAGTCAGTATCCGACGAATGGCTCGGCTGCGCAGACGTTTGCCCAAGAAGGCTTGTACACATGTGGTGGGTGTGACGGCCACGTTGCGGTTGTGGCCGGCGCGTCCTCAAGGCAAACAGGCAAACTGTTGTGCGACAGTCATTCTGCGAGATACCCGGCGATCGCGCAGTCGGCGACTTCGTAGGCACTTGTGGTGTGCACCCCGGCAGCGGCGAAACCCGCATCGAGGCGTCGGCGGATTCCCACCCGCGCGGGAACTGAATAAAATTGTGCCCGTCGAGGTCGGAATGGGTGATGAGAGCTGCACTACTAACCCGCTCAATATTCGATTGTGTGCTCTCATGTCCCTGGGCCCAATCACGTGGGGAGTATGCAGTGGCGCTATCTGAATACGAGCGAGAACAACTCAAGAAGGTCGCCGCGCACAAGGAGCGCACCCTCAGGCGTAAGTCGCGTCGACTATTTCCCGTCACATTAGACGGCAGGGCTCCGAGGTTGTTCGGCAAGGTAGCGAAGCTGCCGGGCCTTCGCGAGGCGAAAGACCAGGGCGCGGCATTGTTGGACGCAACGGCCACGGGTGCGGGCAAGTTCATGACCAGAACGGCTCAACTGACGACTTCTGATACTCACGTCATCGGTGTCTATGCGAGGAAAGGTCATTCGGTAGCTCTTCTCGAAGACATCAGCAAGCTCGACCTGAGGACGATCGACGAGGTGGCTTCATTCGCTCTCCTGCATCACGCCTACTCGATATCTGCAGCGCTAGAAGGTGCAGCGGCTGGTCTCGCCATCAACAGCGGCGAGGTACTAGCCACTGCCGGTGCGGTCGCAACTGGCGGAGTTGCGGCTGCGCCGGGACTAGGAAGCGTCGTTGCGGCGATGGGTGTGGATGCCGCAGCGCTTTTGACCGCGTGTACCGGTGTAGTGGCGCGGGATGCTCTCTACTACGGTTACGACCCCCAGGATCCCGCCGAAGAGATCTTCATGATGCAAGTCATCGGGTTAGCGCTGGCAACGACAGCGCCAGCGAAAGCCGCTGCCTACCAACAGCTTGCGAAATTGACGGAAAGCCTTGCTCGACACGAGGTTTGGCATCAGCTCGATCAGCAGACGTTCGACAAGGTGGCTCAGAGGTTCGCCGTGGAGTTCAGCCACAAGCTGATGGAGAAAAGGCTTTTTCAGCTTGTCCCCGTCGTCGGCGTCGGGATTGGCGCCGCCTTGAACTGGAAGACGGTCGCCGAAATCGCCGATGCTGCGTACTGGGTGTACCGCGAGCGCTTCTTGTACGAAAAGGGCGGCGGTGTCGAGCCCATCGCGATCGATGTTGATGTCACCGGCGATGGCGAAGACTCTGACGACGGTGCGATTGATGTCATCGACATCCTGACGTCGGAAGGCGTCCAGATCGAAGGCGTCGATACCGACGAAGAGTGACCAAGCGAACGAAGGACGGGCGCACATGGACCCCATTGCAACGGCGGACGCGATTGCGGCCGAGGCACATGCGGGCCAGGTCGACAAGGCCGGTATGCCCTACGTGGGACACGTCCGCAGGGTGGCGTCCTACGTGGATCCCGCCGACACCGATGCCGTGGTGGCGGCGTTGCTGCACGACGCCCTTGAGGACACTGGCATCGACGCGGCGGAACTGAGCGATCGCGGAATCCCGCATGTTGCGATCGACGCGATCGAGCTGCTCACCCGCCGCAGTGACCAGCCCTCGGCCAGTTACTACCAGCGCATCAGCGAGCACCCGACCGCCCGGGAAGTGAAGCTCGCCGATCTGGCCGACAACACCGATCCCGATCGCCTGGCCACCCTGACCGAGTCCGACCGCGCCCGGCTGACGCAGAAGTACGGGGCGCTTACGCAGCGCTCGGCGCCGACTTCGACGACGGGGCCCGACGCAGATCCCCTGCAGCGCACTGATTTTCAGTTCTCGACGTAACGGGCGATGGTGTCGACGAGCGCCTTGACGGCGCCGGTCTGCGACTCGGCGGAGGCCAGATACAACGTCCACGTCAGCGCCGGGCTCAACGGTATGTCCTGACTTGGCTCACGATTTGGGGTTGGCGGTGGTCGCGGTGGGTTGACTTGAACGTCCGCACCGTGAAGACCGCTAAGGCGCATGACGATGTGGATCGTGCGCGGTCGAGCACTTCTTGGCAGTTGATGACCGCCAATTCCCGGCACGGTTTGGGCGGCCGAGATTTGTCGTACCCGGCTGCGATGATGAGGTCATGTCTGGGACCGCATCGTCTAGCGCCGTTGTATCGCGCCCTGATGAGCGGCTTGAGGTGTTGTTCGACGAGTTGGCGGAGTTGACCGGTCAGCGCAACGCCATCGACGGGCGCATCGTGGAGATCGCCGCCGAGATAGATCGCAACGAGCTGTGCGGCGCCACCGGCGCACGGTCGGTGGCGGCGTTGATGGCCTGGAAGACCGGCTCGTCATCGGCAAACGCGCACACGATCGGCACCGTCGCGCGCCGGTTGGCGGAGTTTCCCCGCTGCGCGCAGGGCATGAAGGAGGGTCGACTGTCGCTCGATCAGGTCGGCGTCATCGCGGCGCGGGCGGGCGAGGGATCCGATGCGCACTACGCGCAGCTGGCCGACGTCGCGACGGTCAGCCAGCTGCGAACCGCGGTCAAACTGGAACCGCGACCCGAACCCGATTCTGCTCGGCCGGACCCGCAGGCCTCGATCACCAAGACCTCCGACGAGGAGTTCAGCTGCTGGCGGATCAAACTTGCGCACCCCGACGCGGCGAAGTTCGACGCGGCACTGGCGTCTCATCGTGATGCCCTGATCGCCGAGTGGAAGCGCGATCACGACAATCGTGGCCGCGCCTGCGATCAGGTGCCCCCATTGCCGGGCACTGTGGAGGCGTTTATGCGCCTGGTCGAGACGGGATGGGATACGGAGGCGGCCCGCCGGCCCCACGGGCATCACACCACCGTGGTGGTGCACGTCGACGTTGAGCAGCGCGCTGCGGCGCTGCATCTGGGCCCGCTACTCAGCGAGTCTGAACGCCGATACCTGAGCTGTGATGCCACCTGTGAGGTGTGGTTCGAACGTGACGGCGAGGTCATCGGCGCCGGGCGAGCGACGCGGCTGATCAACCGGCGGCTTCGCCGCGCGCTGGAGTACCGCCACCCAACGTGTGCGGTTCCCGGCTGTGGCGCCACCCACGGTCTGCACGCACACCACGTCCGCCACTGGGAAGACGGCGGTCTGACCGAGTTGCCCAACCTGGTACTGGTGTGCCCCTATCACCACCGGTTGCACCATCGAGGCGTCATCACTATCACCGGACCGGCAGACGACCTCATCGTCACCGACAGCTCCGGCCGACGACTCAGTCCGGGATCGCTCGCGCGTCCGCCGAACCTTTCCCTGCCCGATGTCCCACCGTGCCCCGGGCCCACCGGCGAACGCGCCCACTGGTGGTGGTACGAACCCTTCCAGCCCCAACCACCACCAACCAACTAGGTAGCTCACCGCCGCCGTCATGACCAGCACCTGATCAAAGCTCAAACGGGTTGGGGCATCAAGAAATTCGTTCGCGATACGCGCAGCAACCGCATCTTGAAATTCAAGACTGACAACCAGACCGCACCGCCGCTGAACCGGTATCCAAGGCCCTCATCACAATCCGCGCCGACGTGTGTACTAGCGTGAGCCAACTCGGGCCGACTTTGACGCCGGGGCTCGGCGCAGATCTCATGCGGCACAGTGATTTTAGTTGTCGACATAACGACTGATCGTGTCGACAAGTGCCTTGACGGCACCCGTCTGAGACGCCGCGGAGGCCAGATACAGCGTCCACGTCAGCGGCGGGTCCAAAGGAATTACGCGTAAATCCGGAAACCGGTTGGCCGCGCTGATGGGCAGAACGGTGGCTGCCAGTCGGTGCCGAACAAGCTCGGCGGCGATCGCATAGTCGGCGACTTCGTAAGCACTCGTCGGCTGGACTCCGGCAGCGGCAAAACCCGCATCGAGGCGCTGGCGGATTCCCCACCCCCGCGGGAAGTGAATGAAGTCTTGCCCGGCGAGGTCGACGAGTTCCACGCTACGGCGATGCGCCAGCGAATGGCTGGATTCGCAGACGAACACCATGTGTTCGTGGGTCAGTTCCCGCACGGCAACCAGCCGCGACGGCGATGAGGAGATCGAGACCAGGGCCAGATCCATTTTGCCGTCGGCAATCGCGTCCAGATGTCCGGCCGACCCGGTGAGGCTTTGCCGCAGCTGCACAGTCACCAGCGGGTGCAGGCGACGGAACTCCTCCAGGACGGCAGCCAGGTCCAACGCCCCCCACGACATCAAGGTGCCCAGGGTGACGGTGCCGGTCAGCTGATCGCGGTAGTCCGCCACCGAGGATCGCGCCCGCTGAACAGTGTGGATGACTTCCCGCGCGTGCTGCAGAAAGACCTCGCCGGGCGCGGTGAGCACGATTTGTCGCTTCGACCGGTCGAACAGCTCGACACCCAGCTCCTTTTCCAGCCTGGCCACCGACGCCGACAGTGCCGATTGCACGACATGGATTCGCTGGGCCGCCCGGGAGAAGTTCAGCTCGCCGGCCACCGCAACGAAGTACTCCAGCTGCCGCAACTCCATCCGAGCAATCTATCGCGAATCACGATTGTTCTGATCGATTTCTGCCGTTGGACGCGATCGGTCTTTGGGTGTTGTGTTGAGGGCAGTAGCGGATGAGCATCAGTTCACAGGAGGACCCAAGATGAGGGCTTTACGCTTCAACCAGTTTGGTGACCCGGATGTCCTGCACATCGCGGATCTGCCCGACCCGCACGCCACAGCCCAGGAAGCGGTGATTCGCATCGAGGCCGCATCGGTCAACCCCTCCGACGTGAAAAACGTTGCCGGCCAAATGGACTGGACGGTGCTGCCGCGCACCCCCGGACGGGACTTCGCCGGGGTGGTCGTCAGCGGGCCGGCCGAATGGCAAGGCGCAAAAGTGTGGGGCACGGGCGGCGACGTCGGGTTCACCCGCGATGGCTCGCACGCGGAGCTAATAAAGGTGCCGGTCGAAGCGCTGGCCCGTAAGCCGGAAAAACTCACCTTCGACGAAGCCTCCACCGTCGGCGTCAACTTCGTCGTCGGCTGGCACGGCGCGGTCGAGACGGCGCAACTCAAAGCCGGCGAAACGATCGCGATCTTCGGCGTCTCCGGGGGAGTAGGCGGCGCCGTCGCACAGATCGCGCACGCGCTCGGCGCCACGGTGATCGGCGTGGATCGTCGCAAACCCGCCCCGGAAACACCCGCCGCGAGCGTCATCGACGACTTCGTCGTCTTCGATCCCGACGCCGACGTCGCTACCGAAATCAAACGACTCAACAACGGGAAAGGTGTCGAGGTCGTCTACGACGCGGTCGGCGGCGTGACCACAAAGGCGGCGCTCGCCTCATTGGCCCACCGCGGCCGGCTGGTGGTTATCAGCGCCGTTGGCTCGCCGACAGTCAACATCGATCTAAAAGATCTGTATCACAACGAAACTCGGATCCTGGGCGCCGACAGCGGCAAACTCAGCGTCGTCGACTCTGCGCAACTATTGCAGAAGATGTTGCCCTACTTCGAATCTGGAGAGTTCCGGCCGCTTCCCATCGCCGCCCGGTATCCCCTCGACGAGAGCGCAGCCGCCTACGACGCGGTCGCCGGCCACCTCGCCGGCCGCGTCGTGATCAACCCCTGAATCCTCAAGAAAGGCAAGGACATGTCGAGCAATCTGACCGAACAAACCATTACCGAGGCCGTGCAACGGACCTTTGACACGTCCAGCGACGAACGCTTTAAGCACCTGTTCGTCAGCCTGGTGCGGCACATTCACGACTTCGCCCGCGAGGTGCGGCTGACCGGAGATGAGTGGTTCACCGCGATGGACTTCATCGAACGGCTCGGCAAAATCTCCAGCCCGACGCGCCAAGAGGTGGTGCTGGCCTCCGACATCCTCGGTCTGTCCATGCTGCTGGACACGATGAACGAGAACCCCGGGGGATCGGCCACCGACTCGGCCCTGCTCGGCCCGTTCTACGTCGAAGGCCGCCCGACGGCGAACAACGGAGACGACATCTCCAATGGCGTTGCGGGCACACCGATGTTCGTCACCGGCCGAGTCGTCAACGAGCAGGGCGAACCGATCGCCGGCGCCCGCGTCGACACCTGGCACAGCGACGGTGAGGGGTTCTACGACGTTCAGCAGACCGAGCAGCTGCACAACGAGTTGGCGATGCGCGCCCTGCTGACCACTGATGACAAAGGCGAGTTCTGGTACCGCTCGATCACGCCGCGCTATTACCCGGTGCCCACCGATGGCCCCTGCGGGGAGATCATGCGCGCGGCAAATCGATCCGTCATGCGACCACAACACGTGCACTTCTGGTTCCACGCCGACGGTTACCACTCACTGATCACCCAGCTGTTCCTCAAAGACGATCCCTACATCGGGCGCGACGCGGTGTTCGCGGACCAGACCTCGCTGCAGGCCGACTTCGTGCGCCGCGAGCCGGGCATCGCGCCGGACGGAACGAACGTCGACGAACCCTTCGTCACGCTGGACTGGACGTTCACGCTCGTCGCCGAGTGAAAGGATTGCAACCATGACACGCATCGCGCTCGCCGACCTCGAACAGCAGCCCGACTCAATTCGCGAGTGGGCGGGCCGTCGCGGCAACCTCAATGTCTTCCGGCTACTGGCCAACGCGCCCAACGTGTTTCCCGGGTGGTCGCACATGGTCGACGAGCTATTCGCCAGCCCCACCTTCAGCGCGCGCATGCGGGAAGTGATCGTCCTGCGAGTGGCCCACCTGCAGGGCTCAGCCTATGAGCTCGCCCAGCACGTACCGCTGGGCCGCGCGGCCGGGCTCACAGAGCAACAGCTCGACGCCCTCGCCACCGGTGATCTCGACGGCGCCGGATTCAGCGCCGACGAAACCGCCGCCCTCGACGTCATTGCCGAGTTGTGCACCACCCACCACCTGCGCGACGAGTCCTTCGCCGCCGCCCGGGCCGCCTTCGGCGACGCGGCGCTCACCGAATTGCTGATGATCGTCAGCTGCTACTACGGGCTGGCATTGGTGCTCAACGCGGCCGACTTGGACATCGACACCACAGCCCGGTTCCAGGCCTAAGAGGGGAAGACGATGACTCGCATTCCGTACCGCCGGCCCGAAGACATGACCGAGCAGGCCCGCGAATTGACCGAGGAGCGCGGCAATCTCAACGTCTACCGCGCGCTGGCGAACGCGGAGAACGCCTTCACCGGCTGGATGCTGGCCGGCCGCGACGCCCTGACCAGCCCGGTGCTGTCGCGGCGGCTGCGCGAACTGGTGACCCTGCGCACCGCATACCTGATGGACTGCGCCTACGAGCTGGGCCAGCACCGAGACGTCGCGCGCACGGCCGGTGTGAGCGCCGACGAGATCAACGCCGTGACCACCGAGTCCGATTGGCAAACCGGCTATTTCGACTCGACCGAACTCGCGATCCTGCAACTGACCACCGAGCTTGTGACCACACGCGGGGTCGCGGCCCCGCTCGTCGATCAGGTGCACAAGGCCCTGGGCCCGGAAGCCACCGTGGAAGTGCTGATGGTCATCGGCAGGTACGCCGGTCTGGCGTTGATGCTCAATGCGCTCGACGTCGACCTCGACGAAACCGCGCGGCTACCGACGATCCCCAGCGACACCCGGAGTTAATTTCGCACAGGTCTAACGACGCGGTGCCGATTAGTCGTAACGTTACGACGTGGCCTCGCGGAATCCCTCGACGCGTCTCACCGCTGACGACTGGTTACAGGCCGGGTACGCCCTGCTCGCCGAGGAGGGGGCCCGCGCACTCAAGGTCGAGCGGCTCTGCCAGCAAGTCGGTGCCACCCGCGGGAGCTTCTACTGGCATTTCGAGGACATGGACAGCTACCGCGCCGCGCTTGTCGAATCGTGGAATGCGTTCCGGGATCAGGATAGGCAATCCTTGGCCGAGATCGACATGCTGCCGCCCCGGGAACGGCTGTCCGCCATGATGATTGCCTTAGTCGGGCCGCAACACTGGATCCTCGAACGTGCGATGCGGGAGTGGGCCCGCACCGACGAGGCTGCCGCCGCCAACATCCGCGACGCGGACCGACGCCTGCTTCGCTCCGTGGGAAAGGCCTACCGCGACTGCGGCTTCAGCCCCGACGACGCCAAACTGCGCGCGGAGCTGACCTTCGCGGCCGGAATCGGACTACTGCACCTCACCGGCTCGGCCAGCCAGGCGCAGAAGGCGGCCCAACACGAGCGCTTTCTGGACCTGATGCTGGCCGATCCGAAGTAGCGCACTCACACCATCGCGATCGGCGAAATCTTGGCTCCAATCGCCAACGCCCCGGCCAACTCCCGGCTCACGTCGTAGTCGAACACCACGTGGCCCGCGGCGATGTCCACATCGCGCTTGGCGCGTTGCAACGGGCTCGACAAGAAGTGTGCGCTGGCACCGGCGGCCTCCATCAGATCGGCGATGATCGCCCGGCACTCGTGCACGGTGTGCGCGGCCGCCAGCCGTGCGTTGGCCCGCACCGATCGCCGCACGCGTTCACCGCTGACGACGAGTTCGTCGATCCCCTCGGCGGTCTCGGCGATCAGCGCACGCAGCGCGCGCAGCCGCACCGTCGCATCGCCGAGCCTGATCTGCGCGGCGGGCTGATCCTTCTGCGCCACACCGCTATACGCCAGGACCCGGCCGCCGAGCCGCTCCGCGAAGAGCTCGGTCACCCGTTCGGCGGCGCCGAGCACCGGCATGGACGCCGTCAGCGCCAGGGCGGGCACCAGGGGCCACCGATACGTGGACACCCCATGGGCCGCCGCTCCCGGGGCGGTACCGCCATAGATGTCGGCCACGCTGGCGATGCGGTGTTCGGGGACGAAAACGTCGGTGACCAGGACATCGTGGGAGCCGGTTCCCCGCATGCCCGCGGTGTGCCACACGTCGTCGACCTCGACCCGGTCGGCCGGCACCACCACGAGCGCCGGAACGATGTCATCCGGTCGCTCGATCAGCGCGCCCACGATCACCCACTCGGCATCCATCGCGCCCGTCGCCCATGACCACCTGCCGGTCAGGCGCACGCCGCCGTCGGCCGCACTGCCATGTCCGGTCGGGGCCAGCGGAGCCGGCGCCAGCACCGGGCCCGAGGCGAAGACCTCCTCCTGAAGCCGCGGATCGAACAACGACAGCATCCAGTTGTGCAGCGCATAAAACCCCAACGTCCACGCACTCGACGCGCAGCCATGCGCCATCCGCCGAATCGGTTCCAGCACTTCGGGAAACGATGCTTGGATACCGCCGAACTGCGCGGGCAGCAACAGCCGGAACAGGTCCGTCTGTCTGAACTCGCTCACCGTTGCCGCGGGTAGCCGGCGCAGCCGCTCGGCCTCCTCGGCGCGCTGCGCTAACCGCGCGATGAATTCGTCGGTGATTCCGTGCAGCGGGCGGCTAGCAACCGCGGACATGCGGTCACCGTAACATACTATTTAGTATGGCAGCTTCCGTTACGAAAGGAGCTGGCACAGCGCAAAACAGGCAGCAAAAAGGCGGGCCGCAGCGAAGTGGGGTTCTTCGCCGCGGCCCGCCGATGTCGGTGCGGTTAGCTCGGCTTGATCAAGCCGAGCTGCTTAGTTGCCGAAGTTGCCGCCGCCAGGCGCGTGCGCGACTGTGGCGGGTCCGGCGGGTGTTGCGTTGATCTGGTTGGCGGCGAAGCTGGCGCCTTTGTCGATCCAGCTTGCGTCGTCGGCGTAGACGTTGTGGGCGGAGAAGTTCATGCCGTCCGAGCAGACCGGGTCGTCGGTGGCGCAGACCTTGATGGTCTTGGCTTGGTAGGTCGGTCCGATGACGACTTGCGGTTGGCCCAGGAAGTTCATCGCCCGCGTGTTGGGCGTGCCGAAGAGCACGACGGCGGCGACGTGGTCGGCGATCTCGGGGGCCAGTGGTTTGGGCACGGTGGCGGGGTCAACGCCATCGGGCACTGCTGCTGAGGTGACGAAGCCCATCACGGCTGCGCCTTGGGAGAAGCCGCTGAGCACCATCTTGGTTTTGGGGCAGCTGCCGGCCATCGAGATGACGTGGTTACTGGCGTCGCGGATGCCGTCGACGCCGGTTTCCCAGTCGTTGCTGGCGGGGTAGTTGACCGCATACACATCGACGGACTTTCCGGCCTCGCGCCCGCGCAGGTTGTCGATGAACGCTTGTCCGGTCGGGCCGACCCCCGGGTCCTCACCCGTGCCGCGGGCGAACACCACTTGAGCGTCCGGACATGGCTCGGCCGACGCCGTCGGGGAGACCAGGAGAGAAGTACCGAGGCCTAAGGCGGCTACTGCCGCCGGACCAACAAGACGAATGACGTGACCGGTGATCATGTCGCAATTAATGCCCATCGAAGCCCATCCCAAACTTATGAGTTCCTAGACCAGTTCACCACCATTGCCGAAGACCACAAAATCGACACGCAGACGATCAGAAGTGATCTTATTTGGCCTGTATCCCCGGTCAAATACCGAACGTTCGCTGGCCCTGTCCCGAAGTCGTGCCATAAGAATCAATCGGCTTGATGCCCAGGGTAGCAGGGTGATTGTTACCATCGCGCGGTGAGCGATCCGCCGGTGCCAGGTGCGTGCGGCCGGCCGAAATCTGTTTCTAGACGCGAAGTCTTGAAACGTGCCGCTGTCGTGCCGGTGCTTCTGGGCATGACAACGCTTGATGTCCCTCGCGCATCTGCCGGCGTCGCTGGAGCATCCGTCTTCCTCGACGCGGGTCACAACGCCGTCAACGACGCTTCGATAAACCAGCAAGTTCCGAATGGTCGGGGCGGCACGAAACCGTGCCAAACGTCGGGCGCCGCCACGAATAGCGGCTACCCGGAGCATGCGTTCAATTGGGCTGTCGTCGGACTCGTCAACGAGTCGCTGCGACAAATGGGCGTGAACACGGCGCTGTCTCGTGACAACGACAACTCTGTTGGACCCTGCATCGACCAGCGTGCTGCGCAAGCCAATGCGATGCACCCCGATGCGATCGTGAGCATCCACGCCGACGGTGGTCCTGCGTCCGGCAGTGGATTTCACGTCAACTACTCCAGCCCGCCGTTGAACGACGTCCAGGCTGTCCAGAGCGTGCAACTGGCGCACACGATGCGTGACGCCCTGGTCCAGGCGGGTTTTCACCCGTCCACCTACCTCGGGGCGGACGGCCTCTACGGCCGCGACGACCTCGCCGGGCTGAACCTGGCCCAGTACCCGGCGGTCCTCGTCGAGCTGGGCAACATGAGAAACGCGGACGACGCCGCGCGGATAGAAAGCGCGGACGGCCAGGCGAAGTACGCCGCGGCCGTCACGCGGGGGATCGTCGCGTTTCTGAATGCGAAAGCGCCGACCGGCTAGCGGGCCGCGGAGTTTTGGCCTGGGACAGCTTCTTTCGTGCGGCCGACTCGACTAGACCAGCTGCGCGACCGTGGCCATGACGATCAGCAGCAACGTTGCTACCCCGACGCTGAACACCTGGCGACGAGCAGTGATGCGCGCCGGGAGCGGTCGCTGCTGCAGTGTTTGTTGTCGCTTGAACGCGATCAGGTAGGTACACAACGCCGCGGCCAGAGCCAGGATCGCCGGGATCAGCGGCGTCAGCCCGTTCGCGCCGTGCACTTCTTTGATGGTCAACAGCACGCCGTTGGCCAGGAACGCGAACGACGTCCGGCTCCACGCCAGCGTGGTGCGTTCTGCCGACAACGTGCTCGACGACGGGTTGCGGGCCGCCGCCTGGGTCAACCCGAGACCGCCTTGAGAATGACCAACCCGAGCGCGATGAGCCCGACCAGGCCGAGGCCGACCGCGAGGTAGGCCGGTGAGGGGTGACGGGGCAACGGGTCGCCGCCGCGCATGGCGTGATCGGCTTGTTGCCAGCGCAGCAGGCCCATCCCACTGGTGAGGACGGCCAGCACCGCGAGCCCCACACCGAGCAGCCGGCGGGCGCCGGGCACCGTCATCTCGGGAACTAGCTGTTCCAGGGCGACCGCCGCCGCGAGCAGCCCCAGCGCGGTGCGCTGCCAGGCCAGGAAGGTCCGCTCGTTGGCCATGGTGAAGCGGTAGTCGGGTTCGGACTCCGCGCTGTCGGCCTGACCTGCGCCGGCGCGCGTGATGGTGTGATCGGCCACTGGATACCTCGCAAGGAGTATGCAAACAATAATTTAGATAGCCATGATTTTAACTCACCGCATGGCGCCGGCACGGCGCGGCCCGGAGCCTGACGGCATGATTGAGCCTGTGGTTAAGGCGTTGTTGTTCGACGTGCAGGGCACTGCGACCGATTTCCATTCGACCGTCTGCGGCGAGGCGCAACGAATCAGCGCCGGGCGTCACACGGGTATCGATTGGTCCGACCTGGTCCGGCGCTGGCGCGCCGGTTACTTCACGGCGCTGGAGGCTGCGCGAAGTCGCCACGACGGATGGGTGTCGGTGCACTCGGTGTATCGCGACGCACTGGAAACCGTCCTGCAGGAGTCGGGCATCACGGACTTTTCCGACGCCGAGCGCGAGGAGCTCACCCTGGCCTGGCAACGACTCGAGCCCTGGCCGGATGTGGCGCCCGGGCTGTCCTGGCTGAAGAGCGAGTTCACGTTGGCGACGCTGTCGAACGCCGACGTGTCCGCGGTCATCAATATCTCCAAGCGAGCGCGGTTGCCCTGGGATGCCATCTTTGCCGCGGAGATGGCCGGGGTGTTCAAGCCCGACCCGGCGATCTATCGGATGGCCGCGACCTACCTGGGCCTGGATCCCGGCGACATCATGATGGTGGCAAGCCACAAATACGACATCCGCGCGGCGGCCGGCCTCGGCTTTCGCACGGCCTTCGTCGCGCGCCCGCTGGAATTCGGGGCCGACGGCGACGCCGACGTCGCCTATTCCGACGAGTTCGACATCAACGCGTCCGACTTCCTCGACCTTGCCGATCAGCTGGGCGCGCGGTGGCCGTCGTAAAGCATCAGCGATGGGCGGACCCGGTCAGCGGTTGACCGTTGGCGGATTGCAGCAGGCAGATCAGGGTGCTCGGGGTCGGATCGGCTCCGGTGCGATCCTGGTTCGAGTCGATGAGATACGTGATCGAAAACGCGCTGCCGTCCAGGGGTTTGCCGGTGTAGGGAGCAAATCCGGCAGTGCAGTCCCGATTGGCGACGTTGGAGATGGCGGTGTCCACGGCCATCGGCGCGCGCAGATAGACCTCGGCCAAATGCGCTGTGGTGCAATCGATAACGGTGACCGTCACCCGGCTGAGATCGGCCGGCGGAAGGTCGGCGACGCAATCGCCGACTTGAAGGCTGATCCACTTCTCGGTGTGTGAGCCCAGTGGTGCGGCTTTGGCGATGGCGCCAGCGCCCAGCAGTGCGACGGCGGTCAGGCCGCAGACCGCATGAAGGCGTCGCATTCGCATGGCGGTCTTAGCCCGCTTCGCTGAACGCCGGCGGCGCGGTATTGGTCAGCGCCGGGTCCGGCTTTTCCGACGCCATCGACAGCAGCCCGCGCACACAGCGCGCGGCCAGCAACCAGTTCGACGGCTTCTTCATGTTCAGCCCGCCCAGCAGCTGCTTGATCATGGTCAGCGTGTCGAAGTAAATGCGTTCGGAGACAAGCGTTTCCGCGTCGTCGAAGACGAAGTAGGCGGTGATGCGGACCCGGAACCGGCTGCCGGTGGGCGGAACCTTGCCCAGATAGCCCCGATGTGTGCCCATCAACCAGAACTCGGCGATCACCGCGTCGGCGCTGTGCCGCAGCGCGATGATTTCGTGGTCCTGATCGGGGAACGCGGTGCGCGTGTAGTCGTAGTAGCCACGCACCGCGTCGTTTCCGTCGTGGATGACCATCTGCGGGATCAGCTCATAGTGGGGGTGCGGGAACGTCGACAACACGTCGTCCCAGTCTTGGCGGACCTCGTCATGGAAGTGGTCGAGCACGAGTTTCTGGCGCGCCGCCAGCACCTCGAGAGTGGGAAACGCGGGAATGGTCACGGTGTTCACGATAAGCCGCCGTTGCCACACGGCGGGTGGAGTCATCTCGGAATTCGATATCGCATGCGATATCGAGTTTGAAAGTGCAGCGTCCTTCCGGACAGCCACGACGGGAAGGGCTACCCGCCGCCGATGACTTCGGTAGCGGCCCGTTCACCGGAGCGGATCGCGCCGTCGATCCAGCCGCACATTTGCGGCGAGGTCTCGGTGCCGGCCCAGTGAATACGGCCGCACGGTTCACGCAGCGCATGGCCGAACTCGGTGAGCACCCCGGGCGGCGCGTGGCTGAGCATCCCGCCGCCGGAATACGGTTCGCGAGTCCAGTTCTGTTCGTGGTATTCGACGGGCTTGCCGGCCTTCGCGCCGAATCGCTCGACGAGGGCGTCGAGTACCGCTTGCCGGCGTTCACCCTCGTCGAGGCGCTCGTATTGCCGGGCGATGGGGCCCTCGATGATGACGCACAGGATGCCCGGCGTCCCGGTGTCGGTGCAGGCGTCGATGGTCACCGTCGCGATCGATCCCGGCGCCGCCGACTGGCCGCACAAACCGTCGGCCCGCCAGAACGGCTCGTCGTACACGATCGAAACTTTGACAATTGCGCCACTGGGCATCCGCTGGTGCAGGAATGATCGATCGGTGGGAAGCATTGGCTCGTAAATGATTTGGCTGGCTATCGCGATCGGGACCGCGACGATGGCGCGTCGCGCCCGGATGCTGTCAGTTTCGGACCGCACGGTTACCCCGTCGGCGTCCTGCGTGATGTAGCGGACCGGTTGCGAGAGCTGGATCGCATCGCCCAACTCGGCGGCCATCGGCTGGTAGATCGCACCCATGCCGCCGACGACGCGGGAGTCTTGCGAGGCGTCCTTGCCGCCGAGTACCCAGCTGGGACCGCCGGCGGATCCCATCTGAAAAAGCATGAACAGCATCGACACCTCGGAGGACGCCGACGTGTAGCAACCGGAGATCGCCGTGTCGAGGAGGGCGTGCGCCGCCTTGGAGGCGATGTTCTTTTCCAGCCACTGGGCCAGCGTCATGCGATCCCACTTCTGGGCATTCTTGGCTTCCCAGGGCGCGTCCAGGGGGATTGACTTGCACATCTGGCCCAGCTCGAGCATCGCCGCGCCCAGATTCAATGAGGCCCACGGGCTCATGGTCCAGGGGATCATGCCGCCGTAGCGATGCTGTTTGCCGTCGACGACCATCATGGCCTCGCCTTCGTGGTACTGCTTGAAGGTCTTGGCGCCGAACTCGTCCATCATCGCGTGGATCCGGTCCTGCGTCGGCCCGACCCAGGCGCCGCCCCTGTCGATCCACGACCCGTCGTCGCGGGGCACGGTGAAGGTCCGACCGCCGACCCGATCGCGTGCCTCCAGCAACGCCACCGAATGCCCGGCCTGCTTGAGTCGAAGCGCGGCAGTCAGACCCGCGAAGCCGGCACCCACCACGCACACGTCAACGTCAGTCATGCTGAGAATGCCTACCCGCAATCAACAGAGCAGTCAATCGAAAAGTTTGCTCAACCGCGGGTGTCAGGCCGGGGGAGTCCAAGCGACCGGCAGGCTCTTGATGCCGTGAATGAATTGCGACAGCAATCGCGCTGGTTTGCCGGTTACGCCAATGTCCGGGATTTCCCGGCGCAATTCGTCGAAGAGGACCCGGATCTCACGACGAGCCAGGTTGGCCCCCAAACAGAAATGCGCGCCTCCGCCGCCGAAGCCCAGGTGCGGGTTGGGGTTGCGTGCGACATCAAAAGCCCATGGATTGGCGAACTTTGACTCGTCGCGGTTGACCGAGTTGTAGAACATCGCGACCTTGTCGCCGGCGGCCATCTTGACGCCGCTCAACTCGAAGTCTCGGGTCAGGCTGCGGCGCATGTAGATCACCGGGGTGGCCCACCGCACGATCTCCTCGACCGCGGTGGGTGTCAGTTCCTCGAAGTTGGACCACCACTTCTTGCGTTGCTCGGGGAAGCGGGACAACGCCAGCACGCCGTGGCTGATCGCGTTGCGCGTGGTCTCGTTGCCGGCCACCACCAACAGGATGAAGAACGACGCGATCTCCTGGGAGGTAAGCCGGTCACCGTCGACCTCGGCTTCCACCAGAGCGGTGGTCAGATCGTCGTGATGATTGGACCGGCGGTCTTCGGCCAGCGCGGTGGCATAGGTGCCGATGTCCATAGACACATGCATGAACTCTTCGAAATCGGTGGTCAGATCGGGGTCACCAAACCCGAGAATCACGTTGGTCCAGTGGAAGACTCGCTGATGGTCCTCCTCGGGAATCCCCATCATGTCGCAGATG
This sequence comes from Mycobacterium sp. Dal123C01, assembly GCF_052566995.1. NCBI lineage: Bacteria > Bacillati > Actinomycetota > Actinomycetes > Mycobacteriales > Mycobacteriaceae > Mycobacterium > Mycobacterium sp. Dal123C01. The sequence continues at coordinate 3,464,531 of NZ_CP199580.1, forward strand.
ACCTGCAGCGGCAGCGGCCCGGCGAGCTCGGTGACGAGGTCGGCTTCGCCGTCGGGATGGTTGGCGGTCAGAGAGGCGACCAGCCGATGGGCCCGCTCCCGCACCGACGTCTCAATGCGGGCGACCACTTTCGGGGTGAAGGCCCTGCTGACGATCGCGCGCAGCCGCTGGTGTCGCGGGTCGTCGAGCACGATCATCGACCCGAAATACTCGGCCAAATCCGCTGTCTGGTCGTTGACGGTGATGCCGCCGGCGGAGCTGAAGATGTCGGGATGACGGCTGACGAAGTGGACGTCGTCGAGCTTGGTCAGCGCCCAATACCCGGTGCCCGATTCAAACCCCTCCATCTCGATCGGGGGCCAGAACGAAATCGGGGCTTCCCGGCGCAAGGTGGCGAAGGCGGCGTCGCGGATGTCGTCGTTCTGCACCCAGAAGTCGAGCGACTCGAGATGGATATCGGCAAGTGGGATCTCGGGCGGTGGCGTCCCATTCGGTCGCGTCGTAATGCCCGTCGTGAGGCTCACTTGGCCCTCCTTCGCCCTTGAAGAGGTGACACTGGCGTGCCTAGACCCGGATCAGTGCGTGCACGCGGTTCTGGCGGGCACGCCCGTCGTCGCCGTCGCGGCGCTCACCACGTTGCCGTCGACGAAAATCTTGCAGGTGAGGGGACCCGGCCCCTGCGCGCTGAGGGCGAACACCTGGCCCCCGAAGCCGGTGAACTCAATCGACCACGGCAGGGGCGCATTGACCTGGTGCAGCTGACCGGCCTCGGTCTGGTAGTAGATGAATTGGGCGACCGCGGGCCCATTGACCTCGTAGCGGACCTGAGGCATCTCGGGCAGGGCGTGGGCGATGCCGCAGGCATTTGCCAACCCGATACCGATAGCAAACAGGGCCGCGGGTCCGCTGAGATGCTTCGTCATGATTTGCATCGTGTCACTGCGAGCGTCCGTAGGGAAGCGGTTCGCACCTAGACGTTGGGCGCTAGGTGCACCGATTCCACGGTGTAGAGCTGCGGTTCGAAGCTCGTCGCGATCTCGGCGGCCACGCTCATGTGTTCACGCGCTCTCGGATCTTCGAACATCGCTTGGTACGCCTCGACGCTTTGCCACTGCGCGTAGTTGGCCACGCGGGTGCCATCGGTGCTGACGTGGATGTTGGCCGAGATGAAGCCGGGGACGAACCGCATCGTCTCTTCGGTGGCCCGGCCCAGCAGTTCAGCCAGTTCCGACGCGCGCTCGGGTGCCACGGTGAAGACATTGATCAGGGTGGCGATGGGGGCGTGCTCTTGGATCGTGGTCATGGTCGGACCTCTCGATTGTCAGGAACCTTACAATCCACCGTAACATGATGTAAGGTTCCTGTCATGAGTCAAGCGCCGATCGAGAGTGGCGCAGGCTATTTGGTGAAGCGGGTTCAGCAGGCGCTGCGACGCCAGTGCGACGCGGCGCTGAAAGCCACCGGGTTGTCGATGTCGCAGTACGCGCTGTTGCGTGCTCTGCACGATCATCCCGACGCGTCGGCCGCCGAACTCGCGAGGCTGTGCTTCGTCACTCGTCAGTCGCTGGGTGACGTTTTGAGCGGGCTGCGAACCGGGGACCTCGTTGCCCCGTCGGATGCGCAGGGGCGGGGTCGCGCCCGCGCACTGGTCCTGACCCCGCTTGGGCTGGCGCGCCTCAAGAGCAGCCACGCCGCCGTCGAGGACGTGGAAGCCGGGATGTTGCAGGGGATGTCAGCCGCGCAGCGCCGTGAGCTCGCCACCCTGTTATTGCGATGCGCGCAAAACCTGGAAGCGGTGCCGAACTACTGAGGGCTTAGTGTGAATCCCGGAGCGGGGGGCTGCTGATCGAGAAAGTGAGTTTCGAGAATGGGCAAGCCGGAACATGGCTCAAAGCGGGTAGTGGTTTATGGCACTGGCTTCGTCGGCAGGATGGTGATCCCCGAGATCGTCAAGCACCCGCTGTTTGAGTTGGTCGGCGTCGGCGTCAGCAACCCGAACAAGGTTGGCCGCGACGTCGGCGAGATCTGCGGCTTGCCCGAACCGGTGGGCGTTCTCGCCACCGACGACGTCGACGCGCTCATTGCTTTGAAGCCCGACGCGTTGGTGCACTACGGCCCGACGGCGATGCACGCCAAAGAGAACATCTCGCTGATCACCCGTTTTCTGCGGGCCGGGATCGATGTGTGCTCGACCGCGATGACGCCGTGGGTGTGGCCGACGATGCACCTGAACCCGCCGAACTGGATCGAGCCCATCACCGAAGCCTGCGAGCTGGGCGAGTCGTCCTGCTTCACCACCGGCATCGACCCCGGATTCGCCAACGACCTGTTCCCGATGACGCTGATGGGCCTGACCTCGGAGGTACGGAGCGTCCGGGCATCGGAGCTGCTCGACTACACCAACTACGAGGGCGACTACGAATTCGAGATGGGCATCGGCCGCGAGCCCGAATTCAAGCCGATGCTGGAAGACCGCGACGTGCTGATCTTCGCGTGGGGCGCCACCATCCCGATGATCGCGCACGCCGCGGGCATCATGCTCGACGAAATGACCACCACCTGGGACAAGTGGGTGACACCCACTGAGCGCAACTCCGCCAGAGGTGTCATCAAACCCGGTCACGTCGCCGCCGTCCGGTTCACCATCAATGGCGTCTACAAGGGCGAAACCCGCATCCAGCTCGAGCACGTCAACCGCATCGGGCTTGACGCCGCCCCCGATTGGCCGACGGGCCACGACAACGACGTCTACCGGGTGGACATCGAAGGGACGCCGAGCATCTTCCAGGAGACCGCGTTCCGGTTCACCGACGGCTCCGGCCGGGACGCGGCCGCGGCCGGGTGCCTGGCGACCGGGCTGCGGGCATTGAATGCCGTGCCGGCGGTCAACGACTTGCCGCCCGGCTGGGTCACGCCGCTGGATCTTCCGCTGATCGCCGGGGCCGGCAGCATACGGTGACCAGCGCGGACAATGTGGCCGATTCGTTACCCAGCTGGCGCATAGCCAGCGCAGAGATTGGCTATAGGTATAACCGACAAAATTGGGGCTAAGCGGGTGCGGGGGCATTCCGCTCGATAACGGGGATTGGACCATGTCAGACGGAGCTACGCCCGCGCTGGGGCTCGCGATTGGCGCGACCAACTTCGCCGCGGTCACCGCCGACCACGCCATCACCCGTAAGCCCGTCATGACGCTCTATCGCGACCGCGTGCCCGAGCTCGGGGTGCCGTCCGAGAACCCCCGGTTGGACCAGCCGGGCCTGGTGATCACCGACTTCGTGGACCGCGTCGGCGATCCGATCGGCATCGTGGCGGCCGACGGCTCCGTGCACCGCAGCGAGGTATTGGCCGCCGACGGGTTGCGGGCACTGGCCTACGCCGCCACCAACGGGGGCGCGCTGCCGGAAAACGTCGCGGTGACCCACCCCGCGCACTGGGGATCGAACGCGGTCGAGGCCCTGGGTTCCGCGCTGAGCCGGGTGCCCGAATGGTCACATCGCGCCCCGCCGCTGACCTTGATCCCGGATGCGGCCGCGACGCTGTTCGCGGTGCGGGCCAACCCCGGCATACCGGCGCGGGGGACCGTGGCGGTATGCGACTTCGGCGGCAGCGGCACCAGCATCACGCTGATGGACGCCGCGGGTGACTATCAGCCGCTCGCCGCGACCGTGCGGCACCTCGACTTCTCCGGTGACCTGATCGATCAGGCGCTGTTGACGACGGTTCTGGCCAACCTGCCCAGCGCCGATTCCTTTGATCCGTCCGGCACTTCGGCGATCGGACCGCTGAGCCGGCTGCGGACCGGATGCCGAAACGCCAAGGAGCAGCTCTCGTCGAGCACCGTTGCCACGCTCGCCGAGGAGTTGCCGGGGATACCCGGCGAAATCCGGATCACCAGGAACGAACTCGACGACGCGATCCGTGCGTCGCTGGCCAAATTCGTGGCGGTGCTGGATGAAACGTTGGCGCGCAACGGGATTCGTGATCTGGTCGCGGTGGTTTCGGTCGGCGGAGGCGCAAGCATCCCGGCGGTCACCACGATGCTGTCTGGACATCTGCGCGTTCCGGTCGTGACGACGCCGCGTCCGTACCTGGCCCCGGCCATCGGCGGGGCGTTGCGCGCGACGCGTGGGCCGGGGGAGACCAGCGCGACCCTGCTGACCCCGGCTGCGCTCGGAGCGGGGGCAGTGGCGGCGGCGGTAGCGCCGGTGGCGGTAGAGGAGCGAAAGTCGGTGCTGACCCAGGCGCCGCCCTCGGAGCCGGTGTCCAGCCTGATGCCGGCGCTGGCCTGGTCGGAGACCGACGACCATTCGCACGCGATGCCCATCGCTGCCGCGCAGGCCCCGAATCATGGCGGCGGGTCCGGCTATACGTCGGCGCGCCCCGCATTGAATTTCCAACAGCCCGCGCAGCCACGCCGGGAGAAAAAGGAACCGGTCATTCCCTGGTATCGGGTGCCGGGCCTGTTCATCATCGGCACGGCGGTCGCGGTGCTGCTGGTGGGCATCGCGTTGGCGATCGGCCTCTCCGACGACAAACCGGCGCCGGCCCCGGGCGTGAGCACGACTCCGGCTTCCGCACCGCCGGCCAATGGTGGAGCTCCGCAACCCGCACCGCCGAGCCAGGCGCCGATCACCGGCCAGGCCGCGACTCCGGCTCCGGCCGCGCCGCCGCAACCGGCTGACGCTCCTGCTCCTGCTCCTGCTCCCGCTCCCGCTCCTGCTCCCGCTCCCGTAGATGTGCCTCCGCCCGCGGCCGTGGATACGCCGGTCCCCGAGGCGCCCCCGCCGCCCCCGGTGGAGGCTCCGGCCCCGCCGCCGGTGCCCCAAATACCAGCTCCGGCACCTCGCGGCCCGGGAATTCCACCGATTCCGGGCATTCCGCCCATCCCGCGTATCCCTGGATTCAGCTTGCCAATTCCCGGTTTTGGTGGCCCGTAAGGGCTAATCGGCGCCGGGTCCCTTAGTGCCGGGTCCGCGCTTTTCGCCCTTGTTTTCCTCGGCCGCGAGTTCCCGGAGTTTGTCGTTCAGAGCCATGTCTTTCTTGACTTGCTCCTGCTTGTCTTCGTCGTCGCGGTCGGAGTCTTCGCTGTTCTTCGGACTGCCGTCGTCGTCCAGCCACGCACCGATCGCCGTGCCCGAAACAGCCCCGCCGGAACCGGGGAGCACCAATGTGGGCTTGTCCTCGTAGGCCGTCATCATTTCGGCGGCTTTTTCTTTGGCGCCGTCGTCCGGCTCTGGCTTCTCGGTGAGTTGCTGATCGCCGTCTGCGCGATCGTTGTCGTCTTCTCGACCAGCTGTCTCGTCTTTCTGACCAGCTGTTTTGTCGTCCTGCACGCTCATTTAGCTACCCCCTGTTGAGTTGCAGCTTCGACTGCAGCTTGCTGACGGTTACCCCCTGCCGCGCTGTGTCGAAACTCTCGTTACCGCAATCTTTTATGCCTGACCAGCGGTCACAAGGAGGGTGAGACGGGAAAAGCTGTGTGCCAGTTGCTAGTTGGGCCCCGGATAGCCGGTACCGGCGAGCTTTTCGGAAATCTCCCACAGCCGCCGGCAGTCATCGTCGTTGCGAGCACGCTTGGGCGTGCTGGCTACTTTGACACCGCCGCCGGCGAGCTCCATGAATCCGCGTGGTCCATAGAATTCGCCGCCGTCGGCCTGTGGCGTCGCGGCCGCATAGAGAGCGGGCAGGATCCCTTCGTTGATGTCCTGCCACAGGAACGGCGTGAAACGCCACGACGCCTTGTACAACCGCTCCATCAGCGCCGGCTTTTCGCGCCCGTAGGAAGGTCCGCTGACCTGCAGGTTGGTCTTGGTCAGGCCGGGGTGCGCCGCATTGGCGACGATGCCCCAGCCACCGGCGCGGCTGCGCTTGTCCAACTCGCGAGCGAACATCAACACCGCCAGCTTCGACTGGCCGTAGGCCGCCATCGGCGCGTAGGACTTCTCGAACTGAAGGTCGTCGAAGTGGATCTTGCCGCTTTGGCTGGCCGCGAGGCTGCTCAAGGAGACGACGCGGGAACGCTGCGCGGCGCGTAGCAGCGGCAGCAGATGCGCCGTCAGCGCGAAGTGCCCGAGATGGTTACTGCCGAACTGCAATTCGAAGCCGTCGGCGGTGGTGTCGCGTTCCGGCGGCGTCATGACTCCGGCGTTGTTGATCAGGATGTCGATCGGGCGGCCCTCGGCGTTGAGCTGTTCACCCAGCGCGGCGACGGAGTCCAGCGACGACAGGTCGAGGGACTTGATGGTCAGCTTCGCGTCGGGCACGCCGCTGCGGATCTCGTCGATCGCCGCCTCGCCCTTGGCCCGATTGCGGATCGCCATGACCACATCGGCGCCGGCCGCCGAGAGCCGCTTGGCCAGACCGAAACCCAGACCGCTGTTGGCTCCGGTGACGATCGCCAGCTTGCCGGACAGGTCTGGCACGGTGGCAACGAGATCGTTGGCCATGCGTATCACTCCTTCTTAGGTATGAGTTCCGTCCTAGTGTGCTCTTTGTGTCGCCGTCAGCGAACCCCCTCGGCAGATTGCGTCGCTGGCACGGAGGTGGCTCGCAGTGACACACTGCGTGGATGAGCAGCAGACGGCGTGCGAAGATTTCGCTGACTGCTGCCGTCGTGATGATGATCGTGTCGGTCGGCGGTTTCATCTTCGCGTTGGTGCTCAACACCTTTTTCCTGGACAAGTACAACGCGTACGGCGAGGTGCCGATCCCGGGGTCGGGCAGCCTGTACTTGCCCGCCGGTGAAGTCACCGTCAGCTTGCACACCGTCGTGATCAGCGGTCCCGACGGCGGCGGTCTGCCAGTGCCGCCGCTTGGGGTCACGATCACCCCGCCCGACGGACTGGCGCAGCCGACGATGAGCGAAAACATCGGCAGCACAACAACAGTCAACAATGACGCGCACGTGCGGGTGTGGGTGGCTCAGATCCCCACCGCGGGAACGTACAACATCACCACAGACGGACAGGTCAACGGATTCATCGCGCCTCGACTGGCCTTCGGTCACTCGAGTTCCCATGGCTATCTGGTGTGGTTGTTCGTGGCGATGTTCGTTGTGGGCCTGGTCGATTCGATCGTCTCGGGGTGGTGGCTGGCCCGCACCCGGCGCAAGGCGGGGGCCGCGGTGGTGCAGGCGGCTCAGGCACTAGCGCCCACGGTGGTGCCGGTCGTGCCGGTGCCGTCGCCCTATACGCCGCCTGTCAGCGCGCACGAACCCACCGACGAGGGCGTCCGGCTCGAGCGGCTCAAAACGCTGGCGGCGCTGCGGGATTCCGGAGCGTTGACCGAGCAGGAGTTTCAGACCGAGAAGCAGCGGATCCTCGAAGGGCACTGAGCGCGGGTCAGTGACCCCGCGCGTCAGTGGCCCCGCGCCACGAGCAGCTACCCGCGAGCCTAACGTGGCTGCGAATTTGGCCGCCGAATTTCGCAGTGGGGTTAGATACGCGAGCGGGCGACGCGAGCGGGCGACGCGAGCGGGCGACGCGAGCGGGCGACGCTCGGCCGCCAGCTGAGGGCGGGTCAGTGACCCCGCGCCACCCACTCTTCGTAATGCACAATCTCGTCGCCGATGGTGGTGGTGTCTCCGTGGCCGGTGTACACGATCGTGTCCCCGGGTAGCACACCCAGTCGCTCCGAGATGGAGTTCAGGATCGTCGGGAAGTCGGAGTACGAGCGTCCCGTCGCGCCGGGGCCACCGGAGAACAGCGTGTCGCCGCTGAACACCACTCCCAATTCGGGGGCGTACCAGCACACGGATCCAGGGGAGTGGCCCGGGGTGTGCAGTGCCTGCAGGGTGGTGCCCCCGACGCTCAGCGTGTCCCCGTCGGAGTAGGGACGAAAGTCCTTGTCCGGATGCGTCATTCGCCACAACACCTCGTCGCCCGGGTGCAGCAGCACCGGTGCGTCCAGTGCCTTGCCCAGCTCGGGAGCGACGGTGACGTGATCGTTGTGGCCGTGGGTGCAGACCACGGCCACCACATTGCGACCGTCGACGGCCTCGATGATCGGCTCGGCGGTGTGGGCGGCGTCGAAGACCACGACATTGGAGTTATCGCCGATAAGCCAGATGTTGTTGTCGACTTCCCAACTGCCACCGTCGAGTTCGAAGGTTCCGTGGGTGACGACTTTGTCGATGCCGGTCACTTCAACACCACCACCGAGCGCAGCACCTTACCGGCATGCATCTTCTCGAACGCCTCCTCGATGTCGTCCAGCCCGATGCGTTCCGAGACGAACAGCTCCAGCGGAAGCCGGCCCTGCAGATAGAGATCGATCAGGGTGGGGAAGTCGCGTTCGGGCAGGCAGTCGCCGTACCACGACGACTTCAGCGACCCGCCGCGGGAGAAGAAGTCGACCAGCGGCATGTCCAGGCGCATATCGGGTGTCGGCACACCCACCAGCACCACGGTGCCGGCGAGATCGCGGGCGTAGAAGGCCTGCTTCCAGGTTTCGGGGCGACCGACCGCATCGATCACCACGTCGACGCCGCAGCCGCCGGTGAGGTCCTGGATGGTCTCGACGACATCGAACTCGCGGGCGTTGAGGGTGTGGGTGGCCCCGAACTTGCGGGCCCAGTCCAGTTTGGCGTTGTCGGTGTCGACGGCGATGATCTGCTTCGCGCCGACCAGCGCGGCCCCCGCGATCGCGGCATCCCCGACGCCGCCGCAGCCGATCACCGCGACGGTGTCGTTACGGTCCACGGCGCCGGTATTGATCGCGGCGCCGATCCCGGCCATCACGCCGCAGCCCAGCAATCCGGCGACCGCGGGGTCGGCCTCGGGGTTGACCTTGGTGCATTGGCCGGCGGCCACCAGCGTCTTGTCGGCGAAGGCCCCAATGCCCAGCGCGGGCGTGAGCTCGGTGCCGTCGGTCAGGGTCATTTTCTGGGTGGCATTGAACGTGTCGAAGCAGTAGCTCGGCTTGCCGCGTTTGCATGCCCGGCACTGGCCGCAGACCGCGCGCCAGTTGAGGATGACGAAGTCGCCCGGCTCGACCGCGGTGACGCCCGGCCCGACCGCTTCGACCGTGCCGGCGGCCTCGTGACCGAGCAGGAACGGATACTCGTCGTTGATGCCGCCATCGCGGTAAGTCAGGTCGGTATGGCATACCCCGCAGGCGATGACATCGACGAGGGCCTCTCCGGGGCCGGGATCCGGGACGACGATGTCCACCAGTTCGACCGGTTGGCCCTTCTTGCGTGAAATCACTCCGCGCACTGTCTGACTCATGGGTTCCAACCTACTGTTCGCCGCCATACATCTCTTGGCGGCCCGTCCACCCATCGGCCTGCGTGTAGCGTCCGTGGGCGTGACGGCTTTAGAGACTGCCGAACAATTCGCCGAACGATTGGTCGCGACCCTCGACGGCGCCAGCCTGGTGATCCTGCTGAGCATCGGGCACCAGACCGGCCTGCTGGACACGATGGCCGAACTCGGGGCATCCACCAGTGCGCAGATCGCCGAGGCCGCGGGCCTCAACGAGCGCTACGTCCGGGAGTGGCTGGGCGGCATGACCACCGGGCACATCGTCGACTACGACGCCGACTCCGGAACCTATTCGTTGCCCGCCCACCGCGCCGCCCTGCTGACCCGTGCGGCCGGTCCCGACAACCTCGCGGTGGTGGCCCAGTTCGTCCCATTGCTCGGCGAGGTCGAGCAGAAAATCATCGGCTGCTTCCGGGCCGGCGGCGGCTTGCCCTACAGCGAATTCCCGCGCTTCCACAAGCTGATGGCCGAGGAGAGTGGCGCGGTGTTCGACGCCGCGCTCGTCGACGTCGTGCTGCCATTGGTCGACGGCCTTCCCGAACGCCTGCGGTCGGGAGTGGACGTCGCCGATGTCGGCTGTGGCAGCGGCCATGCCATCAACGTGATGGCGCGGGCCTTCCCGGCGAGCCGGTTCACCGGTATCGACTTCTCCGACGAGGCCATCGCCACGGGCGTGCAGGAGGCGGCACGCCTCGGCCTGACGAACGCGACCTTCGAGAGCCACAACCTGACCGAGTTGGCCAAGGCCGACAGCTACGACGTGATCACCGTGTTCGACGCGATCCACGATCAGGCCCAGCCGGCCCGGGTGCTGGAAAACATGCATCGCGCGCTGCGGCCCGGCGGGGTCTTGCTGATGGCCGACATCAAGGCATCGAGCCGACTCGAAGACAACGTCGACGCCCCGATGAGCACGTACCTCTACACGACCTCGCTTATGCACTGCATGACGGTGTCACTGGCGTTCGACGGTGCCGGGCTGGGCGCGGTGTGGGGACATCAGCTGGCCACCTCGATGCTGAGCGACGCCGGGTTTGCCGACGTGCGGGTGGCAGAGATCGAGTCGGACCCGATCAACAACTACTACATCGCCACGAAGTGACGAGCCCGAACGCTCTGGACGTCCTTGTCGATTGGCCGGTGGCCAATGCCGCCGCCGCGGTGATCGGACCCGCCGGCGTGCTGGCCACGCACGGCGACACCGAGCGAGTGTTCGAGCTGGCGTCGGTCACCAAACCGTTGGTGGCCCGGGCCGCGCAGGTCGCCATCGAAGAGGGCGTCGTCGATCTGGACACCCCGGCCGGGCCGCCCGGATCCACGGTCCGGCACCTGCTGGCGCACGCCTCGGGTCTGGCGATGCACTCCGATCGGGTGCTGGCCGCGCCCGGCACCCGACGCATGTATTCCAACTACGGCTTCGCCGTGCTGGCCGAGACCGTGGAGGGGGAGTCGGGCATCGAGTTCGGCCGCTACCTCACCGAGGCGGTCTGCGAGCCGTTGCGCATGGGTTCGACCCGGCTGGACGGCGGCGCTTCGACCGCAGGTTACGGGGGCACCTCCACGGTGAGCGATCTGGCGGCGTTCGCGGGCGAACTGCTGCGTCCGGCGCTGGTCTCGGGGCAGATGCATGACGACGCGACGACCGTGCAGTTTCCCGGGCTGGACGGGGTGCTGCCCGGCTACGGCGTGCAGCGGCCCAACGACTGGGGGCTGGGCTTCGAGATCCGGGATTCGAAATCGCCGCACTGGACGGGGGCGCGCAACTCGGCGCGGACGTTCGGGCATTTTGGCCAAGCGGGTGGCTTTATCTGGGCCGATCCCGACGCTGAGCTTGCCTTTGTCGTGCTGACGGACCGCGATTTCGGCGACTGGGCGCTGGATCTGTGGCCGGAAATCTCGGACCGAGTGCTCGGTGAGTGATTTTAAGGAAAATGCACACTAGCGCAACACAGGCATCACAGGGCACAATAGACACGCAAGACACAAAATTTGATGCGAGCATGCCGCTCGTCGGGTTCACCAGGTCGTTGGGGAAGACGTCCCTCGTGGAACCGAAGGAGCAACAATATGCGTGCGACGAATCAATTCGCCGACGTGACGGCTGGTGTGGTGTACGTCCACGCCTCGCCCGCGGCGGTATGCCCGCACGTTGAGTGGGCGCTGTCGTCGACCCTGCAGTCCAAGGCCAACCTGGTCTGGACACCGCAGCCGGCGATGCCCGCACAGCTGCGCGCTGTCACTAACTGGGTCGGTCCGGTGGGTACCGGTGCCCGGTTGGCCAATGCGCTGCGGTCCTGGTCGGTGTTGCGGTTCGAGGTCACTGAGGATCCGAGCCCCGGAGTCGACGGTTTCCGGTTCAGCCACACCCCGCAACTGGGCTTGTGGAGCGGCGCGATGAGCGCCAACGGCGACATCATGGTCGGCGAGATGCGGCTGCGGTCGATGATGGCGCAAGGTGCTGACACTCTGGCCGCCGAAATGGATTCCGTGCTGGGAACCGCGTGGGACGAGGCGCTCGAGGTCTACCGCGATGGCGGCGACGCCGCCGAAGTGACCTGGCTCAACCGGGGCACCGGCTAAACGCCGATCAAACGGTTGGCGGGTTCGCCGGGGCGGCAGACACCGGCATATCGACGTTGCCTTTACACGCACCGCTGGTGATATCGGTATGAAAGACGCCGGTGAGGACGCCGTTCAGCCCCGGGGTATACGCCGTGATGGATTTCGCCGCGTCGTATTCAGTGGTGCCGTCGGCTAGCAGGCAGTCCCATTTCCAGGTCATCTCGCGCACCCACTGCGCCCCATTCCAGGTGAATTCGACTGACTGCGGCATGAACTGATTTTTGGGAGGCGGAGGGTCGTTCACCGTGGCGGTGCACACGCCCGCCGAGCACTTCGAGGTAATCGAATAGCTGGCCCGGTGGGCGTATTCCGGCTGGCTGGCCGCGATGCTGGTCCCGTTCTTTGCGTTGGCGGACAGCGTCAGGACGTACTGCCCGTTCCAGAGCGGGTCACCGGCGAACGCCGTGGGGGCGAGCGCCAACGAGCCGCCCAGCGACATGGCCGCCAGGGTGATAACCGCGGTGTTGCGGCGACCCGACATCGTTCCTCCCAGGGCAGCGCTCGGACGGCGCGTCTGCCCAGATGTCGCGTTTGTCGGACGAGTTGTTACACAGCCCGCAGAATCTGCAATGCCCCAGGTACCGTGCCCCTTCCCGAGCAGGTGCGCCGTCCGCTAGCATTTATCTAAATGCGTTTGTGAAAATAAAAGTAAGTGTGGGATGACGTGGCCGAGGACGTACTGGGGTATCGCACCGAGCTGCGCGCTGCTGAAGACATCGTCGACCCGGAGACGTGGGCCGGCGGCTTAGAGGACAAGCGGGCTATCGCGCCCCGGCTGCGGGTAGGCCGGGACAAGTGGTTCAACCTACTGTGGCTGATTCCCATTGGATTCGCCGTACTGGTAGCGGCGGTGGCCGTGGGCAAAGGCCTGCACAATATGCCGTCCGTACAGGCATTCATCCAGCGTCATCCGGGTACCGAGGTGCCTTCCGGGGCCACCCCGGGCATCCCCGCGTGGATCGGGTGGGCCCACTTTTTCAACCTGTTCTTGATGACGTTCATCATCCGGTCCGGGATCCAGATCCTCTGCGATCATCCGCGGCTCTACTTCAGTCGCAACGCGACGCCCGGCAAGGACGAGTGGCTCAGGGTGGCCAAGCCGGTCCCGGACGACCCACTGTGGACGGCCAAGGACGATTCGGTTGGGCTACCCGGTCAGTTGGGATTGCCGGGGCTTCGCCATTCCATTGGACTGGCTCGGTGGTGGCACCTCGGCGTCGACGTCTTGTGGCTGCTCAACGGCGCGGTCTTCTACGTCCTGTTGTTCGCTACCGGGCAGTGGCGCCACATCGTGCCGACCAGCTGGGACGTGTTTCCCAACGCGGTATCGGTGGGCATTCAATACCTTTCGCTGGATTGGCCGACCGACAGTACGTGGGTGGCCTATAACGGCATGCAGTTGCTGGCGTACTTCGTCACCGTCTTCATTGCCGCACCGCTCGCGGTCATCACCGGGCTGGGGATGTCGCCGGCGCTGTCGATGCGCCTCACTGTGATCAGTAAGCGCTTGAGCATCCAGGCCGCGCGCTCACTGCATTTCCTGGTGCTGGTCTATTTCCTGTTCTTCATCGTTGTCCACGTCACGCTGGTCTTCGCCACCGAGGCGTTGCGCAACCTCAACCACATGTTCGCCGCCCGCGACGACAACAGCTGGGTCGGGTTCTGGATCTTCGCGGCGGCCATGGTGGTGGTGGCTGTCGGCTGGGTGGCCGCCACCCCACTCACCTTTCGCCACCCACGGGTGGTGCAGCGGGTCGGCTACGCACTCGTCGGACCGCTGCAGCGGCTGTTCGAGTACACCAACCCGAAGCCGGGCGCGTTCACCGAGAAAGACATCTCGCCGTACTTCTGGCACAACGGCACCTACCCGGAAACCGTTGAGTACAAAGAGTTGGAGAAGAACCACTTCGTGGATTGGCGGCTACGGATCTACGGCCTCGTCGAGCACCCAACCGAGTTCTCGCTGGGCGAGTTGCATGACCTGCCGTACCACGAACAGATCACCCAACACTTCTGCATCCAGGGCTGGTCGGGTGTCGCCAAATGGGGTGGCGTGTCGATGCGCACGATCATGGACATCGTCGAACCGCTGCCCGATGCCAAATGGGTGGTGTTCTACTCCCTGGGCCCCGGCGCCGACGGCGGGATCTACTACGTCGCGCACCCGATCGAGCAGATGAACAACCATCTGACCATGCTGGCCTACGACATGAACGGCGAACCGGTGAGCTACGGGCACGGGGCGCCACTGCGGCTGCGCAACGAATTACAGCATGGCTTCCGGCATATTAAGTGGCTCAAGGGTATTGAGTTTGTGGCGCACTACTCCGAGATCGGTAGCGGGTACGGTGGTTACAACGAAGACCACGAATTCTTTGGACGCCACCAGACCATCTAAGGCCCGGATCGTCAGCGGCCGGGACGCAAAATCTGCAATGCCCCAGGTACCGCGGAGAGTTCGGCGGGCAGCGGACACGCGAAGTCGCCGTCGGCGTAGACGTTGATACCGGGGCATTCGACGTGGATGGTTTTGGCGCGCGCCGTGGTCACCTCGTCGCGCTCGACGTGGGTGCCTTTCAGCACGGTCGGAAACAGGCGGATCAGTTTCGTGCGGGATCCGCTGTGGGCCATGGTGATGTCGAGCAGGCCGTCGGTGTAGTCGGCGTTGGGACAGACCAGCAGCCCGCCGCCATAGCTTCGGGTATTTCCGAAGGCCGCCAGCGTGATATCGGCATCGATCTCCTTGGTGCCGTCGAGTACCAAGCGGAACGGCAACATCCGCAGTTGCGAAAGCTCGGCGAGCATCGCGACGTAATAGCGCAGCCGCCCATGCGGCCAGCTCATCCGGTTGGCGCGATCGGTCACCAGGGAATCGAATCCGGTGGCTGCCACGGTGCCGAACCACTTGTCGACACCGTTGGCATCCCGGATGCGGCCCAGGTCGATAGTCTGGGTCCAGCCGTCGGCGACGATGTCCGCGGCGGCCTCGGGATCCTTTGTGGGGATACCGAATTCACGCGCATGATCGTTGCCCGTGCCGGCCGGGATGATGCCCAGCGGAACGTCGGTACCCGCCAGGACTTGCAGCGCGTTGGAGATGACGCCGTCGCCGCCGGTGGCCACCAGCGCGTCGGTGCCGCGTTCGAGGGCCGCGGCCGCGAGATGACGGGCGTCTTCGGCGTCGTCGCCGATGATCTCGACCACCTCGATGCCTCGAGCGTGTAGCCGGGCGATGGCGGCCTGCGCCGCGTGGATGGCGGTGCCGTGCCCCGACAGGGGATTGGTCAGCACGGTCACCTTGCTGATCTCGCGCCGGCGCAGTTGGCCTGCCGCGGGTGTCACGGAATCAGCTTGCCGGGGTTGAGGATTCCCGCCGGATCCAGAGTCGCCTTGACCGCGCGCAACACCTGCACGCCCAGATCGCCCACCTCGTCGCGCATCCAGGGCCGGTGGTCGGCGCCGACCGCGTGGTGATGGGTGATGGTGCCGCCGGTGGCGATGATCGCGTCGGATGCGGCCTTCTTGGCGGTGTGCCACTGCTCGATCGGATTGCCGCGCTGCCCGGCCACGACGGTGAAGTACAACGACGCGCCGGTGGGGTACACGTGCGAAATGTGGCACATCACCAGCGCCGGTGTCCCGGTTTCTGCCAACGCGGTGGTGAGTGCTTCGGTGACGGCGGCCTTGAGCGTCGGAATGTTGGACCAGTCGGTAGCGGTCTCCAGGGTCTCGCAGAGCGCGCCAGCGGCCAGCAGCGAGTCGCGCAGATACGGCGCGCCGAACCGGCCGCGCTCCCAGGCCTGCGCGGGACCGTCACCCAACGACGTGCCGCCCTGGGCCGCCAGCAGTGCGCTGGTCTCGGCGAGCCGGCTCTCGACGTGTTCGGTGGAGCCCTCGAACACGGTGATGCCCAGACAGCCGCCGGTGATCTGGTTTTCGCCGATCGACTCGGTGGTGGCCAGATTCACCCCGGTCTCGACCTCGTCGGAAAGCCGAACGACGGTGGGGCCGGTCGCATTCTGGATGATCGCGCGCAGGGCCGCCGCGCCGGTCGTGAAATCGGGGAACGACCAGGCTTCGTAGCGCACGGCTTCGGGTGCCCGGTGTACCCGCAGCCGCACCTGCGTGATGACGCCGAAGGTGCCCTCCGACCCGATCAGCAGCTGGCGCAGGTCGGGGCCGGCGGCCGATTCGGGTCCACGGCCCAGGTCCAACGTTCCCGCCGGAGTGATCATCCGCAGCCCGCGGACCATGTCGTTGAACCGGCCGTAGCCAGCCGAGTCCTGACCGGAGGAACGGGTCGCGGCGAAGCCGCCGAGCGTCGCGTATTCGAAGCTCTGCGGGAAATGCCCGAGCGAGAAGCCGCGTTCGCCGAGCAGACGTTCGGCGTCCGGGCCGGTGACTCCGGCGCCGAAGACCGCTTGCCCCGACACTTCGTCGAGCGAGACGAGCTGGTCGAAGCGATGCAAGTCGAGTGAGACCACGGCGCCGAAGTCGCCGCGGGTGGGATTGAGGCCGCCGACGACATTGGTGCCGCCGCCGAACGGGATGACGGCAATGCCGTGCTCGGAGCAATAGCGCAGGATCGTGGCCACGGCATCGTCGTCGCCGGGCAGCAGGATGGCGTCCGGTGCGTCTTGGATGCCGGTGTCCTTGCGCCGCAGCAGGTCGATGGTGGATTTGCCGCCGGCGTGCAGCAACCGATCGCGATCGTCGGTGCGGCAATACTCGGCGCCGACGATCGCGGCGAGCGCGTCCTGATGCGCCTTCGGTAGCGCCGACGGGCGCAGCTGTACCTGGTCCGGGGCGAGTTCGCCGCGCGCCGAATCTTCCAGTCCGACAGCCTGTTTCAACAACGACCGGATGCCTTCGGAGAGTGGTTTGGCGCTGGCGGGATCTCCCCACGCGTTCCACTTCATCGGGGGAAGGAGTTGCTCGGGCTGCGTCATGCGTTACAGTATTACACATGCTGTCAATCAGTAACGCAGGATTGGACGTCGGCGACCGGATCCTGGCGGCGGCGGCCAGTTGCGTCGTCGACTTCGGGGTGGACCGGGTGACCCTCGCGGAGATCGCGCGGCGCGCGGGGGTGAGCCGGCCGACCGTGTACCGCCGCTGGCCGGATACGCCGTCGATCGTGGCGTCGCTGCTGACGCAGCGCATCACCGATGTGATGCGCGATGCGCCGTTGCTGGGAGATGACCGCGAATCGCTGGTGCGCCAGATCGTTGCCGTGGCCAACCTGCTGCGTCGCGACGAGCTGATCATGTCGGTGATGCACTCGCATCTCGCGCCGATCTACATCACCGAACGCCTCGGTTCCAGCCAGCAGATGTTGATCGAGGCTCTTGCCGACCGGTTGCGGGCGGCCCAGCGCCACGGCAGCGTGCGCGCGGGTGACCCACGGCAGATGGCCACCATGGTGTTGCTGATCGCCCAGTCGACCATTCAGTCCGAGCAGATCGTTCGCCCGATCCTCGATGCCGACGCGCTGGCCACCGAACTCGCCTACTCGCTGAACGGATACCTGTCCTGATGACCGCCTTGAACGCCGCGCGCCGCACCGCCGACCTGAACGCCCTCGCCGACGGCGAGCCGCTGGACGTGCTCGTGATCGGAGGCGGCATCACCGGGGTCGGGATCGCCCTGGACGCCGCTTCGCGCGGCCTGCGGGTGGCGCTGGTGGAGAAGCACGATCTGGCATTCGGCACCAGCCGATGGAGTTCCAAACTGGTGCACGGCGGTCTGCGCTACCTGGCGACCGGCAACGTGGGAATCGCTCGGCGCAGCGCCATCGAGCGCGGAATCCTGATGACGCACAACGCCCCTCATCTCGTGCACGCGATGCCGCAATTGGTCCCATTGCTGCCGTCGATGAGTCACCCCAAGCGTGCGATGGTGCGCGCGGGGTTTGTCGCCGGTGACGCGTTGCGGATGCTCGCGGGAACGTCGTCCTCGACCCTGCCCCGATCCCGCCGGGTGTCCGCGCAGCGGGTGGTGGAGATGGCGCCCACGGTGCGCCGCGACGGCCTCGACGGCGGTCTGCTGGCCTACGACGGGCAATTGATCGATGACGCGCGACTGGTCACCGCGGTCGCGCGCACCGCGGCCCAGCACGGTGCCCGGATCCTCACGTACGTCGCGGCATCCGAGGCCACCGGCACTTCGGTGCGGCTGACCGATCAGCGCACCGGGCAGTCGTTCGACGTCTCGGCCGGTGCGGTGATCAACGCCGCCGGGGTGTGGGCGGGTGAGATCGACGGTTCGTTGCGGTTGCGGCCCAGCCGCGGGACCCACCTCGTCTTCGATGCCAGTACCTTCGGCAATCCGACTGCGGCACTGACTATTCCGATTCCCGGTGAGCTGAACCGTTTTGTGTTCGCCATGCCCGAGCAACTGGGCCGCGTCTACCTCGGTATCACCGATGAAGCCGCCCCCGGTGCGATTCCCGATGTGCCGGAACCGTCTGACCAGGAAATCACCTTCCTGTTGGACACCGTGAACACCGCGCTGGGAACTGCGTTGCGGGACACCGATATCGTCGGCGCCTACGCGGGGCTCCGGCCGCTGATCGACAGGGGTGAGGGTCGCACTGCCGATGTCTCGCGCGAGCACGCCGTCATCGAATCGCCGTCCGGGGTCATCAGCGTGATCGGCGGCAAGCTGACCGAATACCGCTTCATGGCTCAGGATGTCCTGGATAAGGCCGTTAGCCTGCGGCACCTGCAGGCCGCGAGCTGCCGGACCCGCAATCTGCCGTTGATCGGGGCGCCGTCCAACCCGGGATCGGGCGCGACTTGGCGGGCTGAACTGCCGGCGTCGCTGGTGGCTCGCTATGGCGCCGAGGCGCCCAACGTTCCGGCCACCGCCACCTGCGAGCGCCCGACCGCGCCGGTCGCCGAGGGCATCGATGTGACCCGCGCGGAGTTCGAATACGCCGTCACCCATGAGTGCGCGCTCGACGTCGACGACATCCTCGATCGCCGGACGCGGATCGGCCTGGTGTCCCGCGATCGCGAGCGGGTGGTGGCCGTGGCGGCGGAGTTCCTCGCGGGCGTTGGCTAACCCCGGTCTGCTGACTAACCCGGTCTGCGGGTGGTTCGACCCGGTGAAGTTCGGGTAACACCGGTGTCGATGGACACCGATGGCGCTCAGCAAAAGTGGGCTCGCGACGAGATCACGGTCACCGATCCGAGCGTGCTGACCCAAGCCATTATGGGCACCGCGATCGGCAACGTCATGGAGTGGTACGACTTCGCGGTCTACGGCTACATCGCCACCACCATCGCGCAGGTGTTTTACCCCGGGAACAGCGTCAGCGCTGTCCACCTGATCGCCACCTTCGGCACCCTGGCGGCGGCGTTTGTGGTGCGCCCGTTGGGCGGCATGATCTTCGGCCCGCTCGGTGACCGCATCGGTCGCAAGCGGGTGCTGGTGATCACGATCCTGATGATGACGGCCGGTACGACGATGAGCGGCCTGCTGCCTGTTTACAGCGCCATCGGAATCTGGGCGCCCATCTTGCTCGTCGTCGCCCGGGTCTTCCAGGGCTTGTCGACCGGCGGCGAATTCGTCGGTGCCATGACCTATCTGGTGGAGCAGTCACCGGACCGTAAGCGCGGCATGCTGGTCGGGTTCCTGCCGCTGGGTAACCTGATCGGCTTTGTGATCGCGGGCTTCTTGGTGACTGGGCTGCAGGCCTGGCTGCCGATTCACGACTGGTTGGCTTGGGGCTGGCGGGTTCCCCTGCTGCTGGCTGCACCGTTGGGCCTGATCGCGCTCTACATGCGACTGCGACTCGAGGAGTCACCGGCTTTCACGCAGATGAGTCAGAGTGCGGATGGCGCCGAAGAGGGCGGCCGCCGCCAGTTCCGGCACACCGTCGTCGAGCAGTGGCGGCCGATGCTGATCTGCGCCGCGCTGGTGCTGACCTCCCAGGTTACCGATTTCATGGTCACCGGCTACTTGCCGACCTATCTGAAAACGGTTGTGCACCTTGGAGAAACGGCCGCACTGGTGCTGATCGTCATCACCTTGGCCATCCTGATGGCCACGATCGTATTCGTCGCGAAGTTGTCCGATCGTATCGGTGTCAAACCGATCATGCGGACGGGCTGCGTGCTGCTCATCGTGGCTTCAATCCCGGCGTTTCTGCTCATCCGCCTCGGCGGCGTCTACCCGGTGATCTTCCTCGGTGTGCTGCTGATCGGGCTGATGGAACTCTGCTTCGACAGCACGACACCCTCGGCGTTGCCGGCGTTGTTCCCCACCAGGGTGCGGTACGGGGCGCTGGCCATTTCCTACAACCTGTCGATCTCCACCGTCGGCGGCGTCACCCCGTTGATTGCTGAAGCGCTGGTATCGACCACCGGCAATGAGATGGTGCCGGCCTACATGCTGATGGGCGCGGGCCTGGTCGGCGTCATCACCCTGCTGTTCACGCCGGAGGTCGCCGGCAAGCCGCTGCCCGGGTCCGGTCCCGCGGTCGAGACCGAGGAGGAGGCGCGGGAATTGGCCAGCGACTCGCGAGCCTAACCGTACTGCGAGATTCTGCAAGAGAATTCGCAGCCTGGTTAGGCTCGCGGGGGAGGGGGCAGGCGGGCGGTTTACAGCGGAATGTTCTTGTGGCGCCCGCGACGTGCCGGTGCCTCGGCCAGCGCCTCGGTAAGCCTGCTGCGGGTGTGCGCCGGGTCGATCTTTTCATCGACCACGCCGATCTCGATGGCGCTGTCCACGCCGCCGGCGATCCGCTCGTGCTCGGCGGCCAACTCTTCGTGCAGCGCTTCGCGCTCGTGGTCCGGCGCGGCGGCCAGCTTGCGCTTGTGCAGGATGCCGACCGCGGCTTTGGCGCCCATGACCGCGACCTCGGCGTCCGGCCAGGCGAACACCTTGGTGGCGTTCAATGAACGCGAGTTCATCGCGATGTAGGCCCCGCCGTAGGTCTTTCGGGTGACCAGCGTGACGCGAGGAACGGTGGCCTCGCCGAAGGCGTGCAGCAGTTTGGCGCCACGACGCACCACGCCGCCCCACTCCTGGTCGACACCCGGGAGGTAGCCGGGAACGTCGACAACCACAATCAGCGGAATCCCGAACGCGTCGCACATCCGCACGAAACGTGCTGCCTTCTCGGCGCTTTCGGAGTTCAAGCAGCCGCCCAGCCGTAGCGGGTTGTTGGCCAGCACGCCGACCGTGCGGCCGGACAGCCGGCCGAGACCGACCACCATCGACGGGGCCCAGTTGGCCTGGAACTCGTCAAACGGTGCGTCGTCGTCGAGGATCGCGGTCACGATCGGGTGCACGTCGTAGGCGCGCCGCGCCGATTCGGGCAGCAGCGCGTGGATGTCAGTGTCCCCGGCCTCGGCCTTGTTGCGGTCGAAATGCCCTTGCTGGCAGAACAATCCGACCAGCCGACGGCCGCGCTCGTAGGCGTCGAGCTCGTCGTCGGCGACGATGTGGCACACGCCGGACTTCTTGTGGTGGGTTTCTGGACCACCGAGCGAGCACATGTCCACGTCTTCGCCGGTGACACTGCGCACCACGTCCGGCCCGGTGACGAACACCCGGCTTTCCGGCGCCATCACGATGACGTCGGTCAGCGCCGGGCCGTAGGCGGCACCGCCGGCGGCGAAGCCGACGACCACCGAAATCTGCGGAATGTAGCCGGACGCCCGGATCATGGCCTCGAACACCAAGCCCACCGCGTGCAGTCCCTTGACGCCTTCGGCCAGCCGGGCTCCACCCGAGTGCCAGATGCCCACGATCGGGCTCTGCTCCTCGATGGCGGTGTCGTAGGCGTTGACGATGTGCGTGCAGCCCTCGATGCCCATCGCGCCGCCCATCACGGTTCCGTCCGTGCAGAACGCGATGGTGCGCAGACCGTTCACGGTGCCCGCCGCGGCAAGCACACCCGAGCGGTCACGCTCGTGCAACAGCACGATGGTGCCGTCGTCGAAGAAGTTGCTCAGCCGCAGCAGCGGGTCGCGCGGGTCGAGCGATTCGCCGACCGCATCGGGGGCCATGAGTGTCATCGCAGGTCTCCTGTTTCAGGTGAGCTCGGGATCAATACCGCTGGGTTCTAATACCGTCCAAAGGTGATCGCCACATTGTGACCGCCGAATCCGAACGAATTGTTGACTGCGTACTGGTAGTTGCCGGACCGTGGCTTACCCGCGACCACGTCCAAATCGATTTCCGGATCGAGGTTTTCCAAATTCAGTGTTGGCGGGATTACCTGCTCTCGCAACGCCAGGACCGTCAAGATCGACTCCAACGCACCGACCGCACCCACCGAGTGGCCGAGCGCCGCCTTGGGCGCGTAGACCGCGGGGTAGTGGTTGCCCAAAGCCCGTTTGATGGCCTTACTTTCGGCGAGGTCGCCGACCTGGGTGCCAGTGGCGTGGGCGTTGATGTGGTCGATTTCGGCAGGGGTGATGCCCGCGAGCTGGATCGCCCGCGTTATCGCATGCCCGGCACGTTCCCCGTTGGGGTCCGGGGCCACCATGTGGAATCCGTCCGAGGTCACGCTGGCACCCATGATCCGGGCCAGGATGTTGGCGCCCCGTGCCTTCGCGTGCTCTTCGGTCTCGATGACCATGAGCGCGCCGGCCTCGCCGAACACGAAACCGTCCCGGTCCCTGTCGAATGGGCGACAGGCACCGGGGGGGTTGTCGTTGTTGGTCGACATCACGATGCGCATCGCGGCGAACGCCGCAATCGGCACCGCCTCGATTTTGGTCTCGACGCCGCCGCAGATCGCCATGTCGGCCTCACCCAGCACGATCTGCTGCCAAGCCCGGGCGATGCCCTCGCAACCGGACGCGCACGCCGAAATCGGGGTCATCACACCGGCTTTGGCATGCCGTTCCAGGCCGACCGCCGCGGCCGCACCGTTAGGCATGTACTTCTGCACGCCCAACGGGGAGACCGCCTTCATGCCGCGGGTGCGCATGTCGTCGTAGCTGAAGACCAGTTCCTCGGACGAGCCGAGGCCGGTGCCGATCGACACCGCCAACCGGTTGGTGTCGACTTCAGGTGAACCCGCGTTCTCCCACACGCGGCGGCCCAAGATGGTGGACATTCTCTGCAGGTAGCTGGTGCGACGCAGCTCGACACGCGTGAGCTGACTGTCGAACTCCTCCACGAGATGGCCGCCGATGTGAACTGGCAGGTTGTACAGCTCAACGAACGGATCGGTGAGGGTGCGGATCCCGCTCTGGCCGTCTAGCAACAACTTCCAGGTGTTTTCCACGTCGGGTGCCAGGGCAGTCGTCATGGCAACGCCGGTGACGACCACGTTGGGGAAAGCTTTCCCCGTAACCAGTTCTGTCATGGGAGTGACGAACGTTCCTCTCGTGCTCAGTAACGCCCGAAGGCGAGGGCCACGTTGTGGCCGCCGAACCCGAATGAGTTGTTGATCGCATAACGGAATTCGCCGGAGCGGGGTTCGCCCGCGACGACATCCAGCGCGATCTCCGGATCAGGTGTTTCGTAGTTGAGGGTTGGCGGGATAACGCCATCCCGTAGTGACAGCACTGTCAGCACCGACTCGAGCGCCCCGACTGCGCCGATAGAGTGTCCCAGCGCCGATTTCGGCGCATACACGGCGGCGTGGTCGCATCCGGCGACCCGGATGGCGTTGGCCTCTGCGGTGTCGCCGATTGGCGTCGCCGTCCCGTGTGCGTTCACGTGGTCGATGTCCTTGGGGGACAAGCCCGCCAGCTCCAGCGACCGGGCCATCGCCCGACCGGCGCGAATGCCGTTGGGGTCTGGCGCCACCATGTGGAAAGCGTCCGAGGTGATACCGGCACCCATCAACCGGGCCAACGGCTTGGCGCCGCGGGCCTTGGCGTGCTCTTCGGTCTCGATGAGCATGAGGGCCCCGGCCTCGCCGAACACGAAGCCGTCGCGGTCTTTGTCGAACGGCCGCGACGCACGCTCTGGCTCGTCGTTGCGGGTCGACATGGCCCGCATCATCGAGAACGCCGCGATGGGCAGCGCCTCGATCGGTCCCTCGACACCGCCGCAGACGGCGACTTCCGCGTCACCCATGACGATCTGGCGCCAAGCGTGGGCAATGGCCTCGGATCCCGACGAACAGGCCGACACCGGGGTGATTACCCCGGCGCGTGCCCCGAGCTCGAGACCCACCACAGCGGCGGCGCCATTGGGCATGATCATCTGAACGGCGAGCGGCGACACCTTGCGGGGGCCGCCCTCGTTCATCAGGTCATAGCTCTCGACGATCCGCTCGGCACCACCCAGACCGGTGCCAACGACGACGCTGAACCGGTCCGGATCGACCTCGGGGTTGCCTGCCGACTCCCACAGCTGGCCGCTGAGATATTTGGCCAGGCGCTGGACATACGACATGCGGCGCATGTCCAGCCGGGTCATGTGGGTATCGATCGGCTCCTTGAGGTGCCCACCGATCTTGACCTGCAGATCCCACTTGGTGACGAATTCGTCTTCGAGTACGCGGATGCCGCTTTCGCCGGCCAACAAAGCCTTCCACGTGCCCTCGATGTCCGGCGCGACTGATGTCGTCGCCGCGAGGGCGGTTACCACAACGTTGGGGTAACCGCCATTAGCAGTGGAAGGCTTGCTCACTTGCTGTCCGCTTCTAGCCTCGCCTTGACGTTGGCAACCGCGTCAGGGTTCTCGGTCTCCAGCTTCGCGCGCAGCGCGGCGGCGGCCTCGGGGTCTTCTTCTTCGAGCTTCTGGATGTAGGAGACGACGTCACCGACGGTACGAAGACCGGCGAGGTCCTCGTCGGGGATCTTCACGCCGTACTTGTCCTCGGTCTGCACGGCGATCTCGACCATCGACAGCGAGTCGATGTCCAGGTCGTCGACGAACGACTTCTCCGGGGTGACCTCGGAAGGCTCGATACCGGTGACCTCTTCGATGATCTCGGCAATACCGGCAATGATTTCTTCTTGACTAACAGACACAGCCTTTGTTCCCTTCGTAATATGTTGTGTGCAAATCGGTTTGATGTGCTCTTATGTGGTTGTACTGGCCGCTAACCGCGTTAGATGTCAGCTAGCGCGTCCAGGTCTGCGGGCGACTTGACGGCACGTACCGTCACCCCCCGAAGCTCGCGTTTGGCGATGCCGGCGAGAGTGCCCGCGGGGGGGAACTCCACAATCGCTTTGACATCGTGCTCGGCCAGCGTCGCGGTGCACAGGTCCCAGCGCACCGGCTGGGTGAGCTGAGCGACCAGCGTGTCCATCGCCGCGGCGGCCGTGGTGACCGGCTTTCCGTCGCGGTTGGACAGCAGCGTGGCAGTGGGCTCGGCGGTCGCGATGGCCGCGGCTGAGGCGGCGTAACCGTCCAGCGCGGACGCCATGTACCTCGTGTGGAACGCTCCGGCCACACCGAGAGCGCGCACCCGGGCCTTGGCCGGCGGGTCTTCGGCGAGCTTTTCCAGCGCGGTCAGCGGGCCGGCGGCGACAATCTGCCCGGCAGCATTGCGGTTGGCGGCGACCAGGTCGAGCTGCTCGAGGCGAGCCAGGACTTCGGTCTCGTCTCCGCCCAGCACCGCGGACATGCCGGTCGGCTCGGCGGCGCACGCCTTGGCCATCTCGGCGCCACGGGTGGCGGCCAGCGCGACGGCGTCATCGGCGGCCATCACACCGGCGATCGCGTAGGCGGCGATCTCGCCGACCGAGTGGCCGGCCACGATGAAGTCTTCGCCGGCGAGCACGCCGCGCTTGGTCAGCTCCTGATGCGCGAGCAGGGTGGCGGCGACGACCAGTGGCTGGGTGACTGCCGTGTCGGTGATCTCTTCGGTCGACGCGGTGGTGCCCAGGCGCACCAGGTCCAGGCCGCTGGCCTTCGCCCACAGGGTCAACTGCTCGCTCGCGCCGGGCATTTCCAGCCACGGCGAGAGCATCCCCTCGGTCTGCGAACCCTGTCCGGGCGCAAGTAATGCGATCACGTGTCTAAGAGAACACTGTGGAAACGGTTTTGGCGGGTGTAACAGATTATGAACCTGGTCTTAGGTTTTTGTAGGTAGTCCACAAAACCGCTCCACAAGCTACGTATTTGATACCGCGCCGCGATCTGTTGCTTGGATCACTATCGCACAGACGGCGCTGCGGAACCCCCTCTGACCGGCAGTGGAACCGCCGTTATCGCGCTGTTACCAACACCAGAGGGGTGGGTGGGGTAGTTGAGTTGGCCGACCGTTGCGGCCACTCGCAACACGTAGGCGTCGCGCGGTTGAGTGGGATCACGCCCGGTGAAGTCGGTGATGCGCTTGAGCCGATATCGCACAGTGTTTGGATGAACGAACAACTTGCGGGAGCAGGCCTCAATCGCGCCGCCACAATCTAAGTAAGCGCCAAGAGTTTCGATGAGCGTGGGCCCGGCGTCGGCCAGCGGCCCCATCACGTCGGTGTGCAATGCCACGATGGCCGACGCATCTCCCATGAGGGCGCGTTCCGGCAACAGTTCTCGTGCCAGCACCGGCCGCGGCGCTCCGGCCCAGCCGGCCACGGCATTCATCCCGGATATCGCCTCGCTGGCGCTGTGATAGGCCGCCGTCAGCATCGGCGCGGTGGGCCCGATGACCACTGGACCCTCGGAAAACGCGCTCAGTAGGTCGCCCAGGAACTTGTCGGTCGGTGACAACTGTCCCGACACGATCGCCACCAACCAGGTGCCGTGCACGTCGGTGAGCGCCGCGCGGCCGTGACGAGCGGCGGTGTCGCGGACGATTTGGCTGGCCCGCTCGCTGGCGCCCTCGCCATTTGTCTTGTCGCGGCCCGGGGCCGGGATTCCGACCACGACCGTCGCCGGCGCGGTGGTGTCCCAGTTGAGCGCGGCCGCGCGGGACAGCAGCTCAGGGCCGGTGTCGCCGCGGACCACGGCGTCCACGACGCTGGCCTCCATCCGGCTGTCCCAGGTGCCGCGGGCTTCGGCGGCCTCGGCGTGGGCCGAGGCCAGGGTGAACGCGAGGTCGCGGCTGTACTTCAAAATGCCCACCGTGAGGGCGGTCAGCTGTTCTTCGGAGCGGGCCACCAGCGGCACGACCTCCTCGAAGAACTCCATCGCGACGCGCACCATCTCGACGCTGTGGCGGAGGGGGATGCGTCGGGTCAGCTCCTGGGGGACCAGCTCGAATGCCTGCGCGGTGTAGCTGACGTTGCTGTGCGGGTCATTCATCCACTCGACGAAGTTCACCACCGCGGTCTGCACCACCAGCGACACGCTGGCCCGCTGGGAGGCTTCCAGCTCGGCGAAAAAGGGCAACCGCTCTTGCATGGCCGAGACGGCCTCGGTGGCCAGCCGGCCCGAATGTTGCTTCAACCTGCGCAGCAGCGTCTCCGGCACCGAGTCCAGCAGCTCGAGCGGCGACCTTGGCTTGGCGAATGGGCCAGCGAAGGGGTTGTCATTCACCCCTAAAACCTACGCCTGGTTTATGGAACTTTCCCCAAAGCAGGTCGGGGGTCTAAGTGGTGTCTCAAGGGGCTCGCCTGCCGAACGTGAAGCTGGCCGCACACTCGGCGGGCCGGGTTGGGTAAGCCGGCGGGCCGGCTTGGGTAAGCCGGCGGCCGGGTTGGGTAAGCCGGCGGGGTTGGGCAAGCGGGGGCCTTGGGGGGTGTCAGGAGACGCCGGGGTCGGACGTCTGCTTGGGCGCGGCCAGCACGTCGTCGATCTTGTACTGGCGGGCCGCCGCGACCGGCACGGACGGGTCGATTTCGCCGTCGCGCGCCAGCGCCTCGAGCACCGCGACCACCTGCGACTCGGCATCGGTGTTGAAGAAGCGCCGTGCCGCGGGACGGGTGTCGGAAAAGCCGAACCCGTCGGTGCCCAGCGTGACGTAGGTGCCCGGCACCCACGGCCGGATCTGCTCGGGGACCGCACGCATCCAGTCCGACACCGCGACGACCGGTCCGGTGATCCCGGACAGCACCTTGGCCACGTACGGCACACCGGCCGGTTGGTCGGGGTGCCGTAGCTGCTCCCGCTGAATGGCTACGCCGTCGCGGTTCAGTTCGTTCCAACTGGTCACCGACCACACGTCGGCGGCAACATCCCACTCGGCGGCCAGCAGCTCGGCGGCCTTGAGCGCCGACGGCATCGCTACCCCGGACGCCAGAATCTGCGCCTTGTTGGTGCGTTGCTCGGTAGCTGCGTGGTACCGGTACATGCCGCGCAGTACGCCTTCGGGATCGAAGTTCTCCGGCTCCGGCGGCTGCACGTACGGCTCGTTGTAGATGGTGATGTAGAAGTACACGTTCTCTGGGTTCGGTCCGAACATCCGGGCCAGCCCGCTCTCGACGATGTAGGCGATTTCGAAGGCGAACGCCGGGTCGTAGGCGACTACCGCCGGATTGGTGGCAGCCAACAGCATCGAATGGCCGTCGGCGTGCTGCAGACCTTCGCCGGTCAGGGTGGTGCGCCCTGCCGTGGCGCCCAGCACAAAGCCGCGCGACATCTGGTCGGCCGCCGCCCACAAGCCATCGCCGGTGCGCTGGAACCCGAACATCGAATAGAAGATGTAGATCGGGATCATCGGCTCGTTGTGCGTCGCATACGAGGTGCCCGCGGCGGTGAACGACGCCGTCGAGCCCGCCTCGTTGATGCCCTCGTGCAGGATCTGGCCGATCTCACTTTCCTTGTACGCCAACATCAAATCGGCGTCCACCGCGGTGTAAAGCTGACCGTTCCGGTTATAGATCTTCAGCGACGGAAACCACGAGTCCATACCGAACGTGCGGGCCTCGTCGGGAATGATCGGTATGATCCGCGGTCCAAGTTCCTTGTCCCGCAATACTTCTTTGAAGGTGCGCACGATCGCCATCGTGGTGGCGACCTCCTGGTGCCCGGATCCCTTCTTCAGCGGGGCGTAGATCTCGCGCCCGGGCTGCTTCAGGGTCCTGGTCTTGGTCCGGCGCTCGGGCAGAAAGCCGCCCAGCGTGCGGCGCCGGTCCAGCATGTAGCGGATCTCCGGGGTGTCGGGGCCGGGGTGGTAGTACGGCGGGAGATAGGGATCCGCTTCCAGCTGCGCATCGTCGATCGGAATTCGGATGGCGTCGCGGAAATCCCTGAGGTCTTGCAGGGCAAGCTTTTTCATCTGATGCGTGGCATTGCGGCCCTGGAAGTGCGCGCCCAGCGAGTAGCCCTTGATGGTCTTGGCCAGGATCACCGTCGGCTGTCCCTTGTGATCGACGGCGGCCCGGTAGGCGGCGTAGACCTTGCGATAGTCGTGGCCACCGCGCTTGAGGTTCCAGATCTCGGGATCGGTCATGTTCTCGACGAGCGCCTTGGTGCGCGGGTCGCGGCCGAAGAAGTGGTCGCGGACGTAGGCGCCGTCGTTGGCCTTGTAGGTCTGGTAGTCGCCGTCGGGCGTGGTGTTCATCAGGTTCACCAGCGCACCGTCACGGTCGGCGTGCAGCAGGGCGTCCCACTCGCGGCCCCAGACCACCTTGATGACGTTCCAGCCCGCACCGCGGAAGAACGACTCCAGCTCCTGGATGATCTTGCCGTTGCCGCGTACCGGGCCGTCGAGGCGCTGCAGGTTGCAGTTGATGACGAAGGTCAGGTTGTCCAGTGCCTCGTTGGCGGCCACCTGGATCAGCCCGCGGCTCTCCGGCTCGTCCATCTCGCCGTCGCCGAGGAACGCCCACACGTGCTGATCGGAGGTGTCCTTGATGCCGCGGTCGTGCAGGTAGTGGTTGAAGCGGGCTTGGTAGATGGCGTTCATCGGGCCCAGGCCCATCGACACCGTCGGGAACTCCCAGAAGTCGGGCATCAGCCGCGGGTGCGGGTAGGACGGCAACCCGCCGCCGGGGTGGCTGTGTTCCTGCCGGAAGCCGTCGAGCTGGTCGGCGGTCAATCGGCCTTCGAGGAAGGCGCGCGCGTAAATCCCCGGGGACGCGTGGCCCTGAATGAACACGTGGTCCCCGCCGCCTGGATGCGCTTTACCGCGGAAGAAGTGGTTGAAGCCGACCTCATAGAGCGCCGCCGAGGACGCATAGGTCGAAATGTGGCCGCCCACACCAATTCCCGGCCGCTGGGCGCGGTGCACCATGATGGCGGCGTTCCATCGGATCCAGGCCCGGTAGCGGCGTTCGACGTCCTCGTCGCCGGGGAACCACGGTTCCAGCTCGGTCGGGATGGTGTTGACGTAGTCGGTCGACGTCAGTGCCGGGATGGCCACCCGCTGCTCGCCCGCTCGTTCCAGCAACCGCAACATCAGGTAGCGGGCCCGCGCCGGGCCCGAGCGCTCCAGCAGGTCGTCGAAGGACTCCAGCCACTCCGACGTCTCCTCGGGGTCAATGTCGGGCAGATATGACGCCACGCCCTCCCGGATCACCCGGACGCGATCGGGTTCGCTTCCGTTGCTTGGGTTTTTGGCCAGATCGTGGCGCGTGAACTCGGTCGTCACTTGCGCTCCTGCTGTTGGCGGTTACCTGCATGCGTGTTCGTCTCCTATCGTGCCGTACCGGCGCCTCGGGCAGGTAGGCGCAATCCCCTCGCGCGCGAAGGTGCACCTGCGGGCACCAAACCTCGGTGCGTCGGGGGCGCCAGCTATCGCCACCCGGTAACGTCAGAAACCGTGCTCATCGGATGGAAAGTCGTCCCGCGCACGCATGGGGGAGAGTTCCCCAGGCGTGGCGTGCTGGCGCTCGGCTGCATCGCGACCGTGCTGATGGGCATCGTGGGGTGTACCACCGTCACCAACGGCTCAGCTACGCCCGATACGAAGATGGCTCCGGCCTACCGGCAGTCGGTGTCGTCGTCGGTGTCTGCCTCAATAGCGACGTCGAGCGTCCGGGAGTCCCAGCGACAACAGTCGCTGACGACCAAGGCGGTGCGCAGCTCGTGCGAGTCGCTGGCTACCACCAGCAAGGACGCAATCGACAAGGTGAACGCGTTCGTCGGCGCGTTCAACGGGGGCCGCGGCACCGGACCGCTCGAGGGCCCGGCCGTCGCTGCCCTCAACAACAGCGCCTCGACGGTGAGCAACAGTTTCAGCGATGCGTTGTCGTCGCAGCTGAAGGACGCGTTCAACGCCTATATCGACGCGGCCCACGGGGTGGCGAACGCGATCGGCACCCACGCGGCGACCGGCGAATTCAACCGGCGGGTCGATCAGCTCAACGACACCAAGACCAAGGCGCTGAAACTCTGCCTGTCGTCCTACTGAGGCGGCTTATGGACCGGGTTCTGGCTGTGCGACGATAATCCCCGTCGCATGGCGCGCAGGGTTGTTGTGTTGTAAGGAGGCTCCACGGTGGTCGAGGCGGACGACGCCCCGAACTTTGCTCGCAAACTGGGCGTCCAACGAGACCAGGTTGTCCAGGAGTGGGGCTGGGACGAAGACACCGACGACGACATCCGCGGTGCGGTCGAGGAAGCCTGCGGCTCCGAATTGCTCGATGAAGACACCGACGAGGTGGTCGACGTCGTGCTGCTGTGGTGGCGAGATGGTGATGGCGATCTGGTGGACACCCTGATGGACGCCATCACTCCGCTGGCCGAGGATGGCGTGATCTGGGTGTTGACGCCCAAGACCGGCAAGCCCGGACACGTCCTGCCCGCCGAGATCGCCGAGGCGGCTCCGACCGCCGGCCTGATGCCGACCTCATCGGTCAACCTGGGTGATTGGAGCGCCAGCCGCCTGGTTCAACCGAAGTCGCGCGCCGGGAAGCGTTAATGCTGCCCGTCGGGACGACGGCACCGGATTTCACTCTGCGCGACCAGAACCAGCAGCGCGTCACCCTGAGCGGCTACCGCGGCGACAGGAACGTCCTGCTGGTGTTCTTCCCGCTGGCATTCACCGGGATCTGCCAGGGTGAGCTGGACCGGCTGCGCGATCACCTGCCTGAATTCGACAACGACGACAGCGTGGCGCTGGCGATCTCGGTGGGGCCGCCGCCCACGCACAAGATCTGGGCCATCGAGAGCGGGTTCACGTTTCCGGTGCTGTCGGATTTCTGGCCGCACGGCGAGGTCAGCCAGGCCTACGGCGTGTTCAACGACCATGCCGGCTACTCCAATCGCGGCACCTTCGTCGTCGACCGCACCGGAGTCATCCAATTCGCCGAGATGAAAGAGCCCGGCGAAGCGCGCGATCAGCACTTGTGGACCGATGCGCTGGCGGCCTTGCGGACCTGACGTTTTGAGTGCTTGGCCTGCAGGCGTGTAACCTGCCTCCGGCATGGGGCGCGTAGCTCAGTGGTAGAGCTCTGGTTTTACACACCAGCGGTCGGCGGTTCGATACCGTCCGCGCCCACCATTGTTGAGGCGGCTGCGAGAGGCCACTTTTCGGCTTTCAAGGCCAGCATCCGCTGACCCCCCGGTGGGCCAGCAATGGGCCAACGGGTCGGTACCGCCACCAAACGCATGCGTATTGGGACTGCGTGTCGGCTCGTTGCTTGGCCGCGATCTGCCATTAGCGTCATAAGCCGTGAGCAGCAAGGGTCCGACCAATCTGACCGGCTCGCGGTTCGAGGAGATTCTGATCCACCTTGAGACGCAGTTGCTGGCCGAACTGCCAAAGGCGCGAGCGGCGACCAATCATCGCGGCGATAAGGGAGCGAAGGTCGAGGCCGCAACACGGGAGTTGCTGAGTGATCGTCTGCCATCGAATCTTTGGGTCGGCTGCGGCAAGGTTTACGACGCATTCGGCGGCGAGTCAGGACAGAGCGACATCGTCATTGCGAATCAAGATCAGCCGTTTACGTACCCCAAGCACGTACCCGGCGAATATCTCATCGAAGGAGTGTCAGCGGTCGGTGAGATCAAGTCGAAACTGACGGCTTCCGAACTCACCAGTCGGTCGCTCTCGCGAGCAAATACAAGTCGTTGCGCCCAATTCGTCGGTCTACCGACAAACCGAGCAACTGGTCTCGGTACATGGATGAGACCGACGAGATACCGCCATTCTTTCTTCTGGCATTCGAGAGCACGGTTTCGATCGCTAGGTTCACCGAATTGCTTCGCGCTGTGCCTGACGTGCCGCCTCCGCCAGATAAGAGCTTTCCTGACGATCATCCGCAACCCCCGATCGATGCCGTGTGCATCCTCGGCAAAGGCGTTCTTTGGAATCTCAGGTGCGGGGACGGGGCGATCAAGTTCAAGTCGTCCAGCGGCCCCGACGAAGGAAAACTGTGCACCGGCTGGTTCGGTTTCGAGACGGCCGCTCCTTTGGCGTGGACGTTGAGTTGGCTACACCTAGCGATACCGAGGATCGTGCGCAGTTATCCGGTTCTTGGCCCGTACATCGTGCCGGGCAACCGCGTCGTGACATTCGATCCGAGCGACTCTGGTGCAGCCACTTTGCAAGACTCGATCATCAAAGGCACCGCGCGCCAAGCGGAGTCCTAATTGATCTGGCCTTCGGCGTTGCTGCGTGAGCGGCTTAGCAGCGCATCGCGAATATTTTGTGTGAGTCACTGCGACGTGTCCCCTTCCTGGAATAGCTTTAGCCGACGCAAACGTCGGTGAGATGGAGAGACATGCTCGGGTTCGCAATCGTTGATCGGCAACCGAAGGCAAACGCAACTGCTGTGTGGCTTACAACCCGTGTTGAAGGATCTCTGCAGGTCAACCACACCAACGCGGCCGTAGTCCAGCACGACGATGAACGGCACGATGCCAAGGTCTGGGCTTTAACGGCCGACCGGGTTGTCGTCCTCACCCAGGGCACCACACCGCCGATTTCGTTCGCGCACGCGCTCGGCATCGAAGCGTTCGACGGCCTCTTGGACGAGACAGCGGCGCGCCAGCAACTAATCGCCGATGCGGTGACCGCCTATGCGCAAAAAACCCGTAGCCGGAACCTGGTGATACCCAACTTCTCAACGGACCGGCCAAAGCTCACGATTGATGAGCGCGACGAACCCCAGTTCCGTGCACTGTCTGTTGCCAACTACGTCGCCAAGGTATGGCGGGCTTGGATTACTACCGACGAGCAACGTGTCCGCCGCACCATTAACCCTCGCACGAAAAAGCCCCCGTGGATTATGCCCGAGGAACTCGGTGATCCGGCGGTCGCGGAGTTTCCACCAGTGTTCGCAGAACTCGCGAAACCGGAACCCACGACGCGATGCTCAACTACGTAGCTATCGACTTCGAGACCGCAAATTCCTATCGCGGCTCGCCGTGCGCAGTCGGTCTCGTTCGTGTCCGCGACGGACTGCCAGTCGCGGAACACAGTTGGCTGATCAGACCTCCCGAAGAAGTCGATTACTTCGACGGCTTCAACACATGGATTCATGGCATCACTGCCGACATGGTTGCGGACAAACCCCGTTGGAAAGAAGTCCTGCCCTACCTGGTGGACTTTGTCGGAGATGACGTAGTGGTCGCCCATAATGCCGGGTTCGACATCGGTGTCATCCGGTACGCCTGTGCAGTCGATAACATCGAGTGGCCAGAGATGCGGTTCCTGTGCACGATGGTTCTCGCGCGTCGGGCGTTACGACTTCCCTCCTATCGCTTGCCGTTTGTCCTTGACGCGCTAGGCGGTTCCATCGACGACCACCACGACCCCGCCGCGGATGCTCGTGCCGTCGTAGATATCGTCCGTGGGCTCTCCGCCCTTGGCGGTGTCGATGACCTCGATCAGCTAGCCAGGTCGGTTGGTGTGTGCATCGGCCGCATGAGCCGCGGTATCTACAAGGGCAGCGTGTCAGTGGGGGGCGGCGGATCACGCCCTGTCCGGTGCGAATTGAACCCCGACGCCGACCCTGACGGCTATTTATATGGTCGAGTCGTCGTGTTTACCGGCACGCTTATGTCGATGACTCGTCAACTTGCGTGGAACGAGTGCTCCGCCATCGGGGCAGTCGCCGAACAGGCGACCACCAAACGAACCAACGTGCTTGTCATCGGCGATATCAACCCCGCCGTCCTCCGGCCTGGCGCGACGTTAACCAAAAAGGCGGAGATGGCGTTTCAGCTCCAACGCAACGGCCAACGCATCGAAGTGATGGCTGAGGACGACTTCCTTCGATGCTTAGAAGGGAAGCCCCTGGGTGGTGCAGACGCCCTACTGGTTTCCGGCGAAGCATCGGAGAAACCACCCGTCGTGGCACCCATCCCCAGCCGCCTCCGAAAGGTGCCGCTGGCTGAACGTCCGAAGCCCAAGCCGCCCAAACCCCCCAGGCCGCTCCGGCGGGAACGCCGCGCGCTAACGGATCAAACGTGCTCCGTCGACGGATGCACCATCACTGCCGCATTCTTGACTCGATCGAAGCCGACATGGTGCGACGAGCACATCATCGCGTTGCAACGACTCGGTGGGGTCAAGCCTCTGGAGACGTTCACCCATCCCGACGATTGGCAGCTCACGGAATGCCTGACGTGCAGCGTCCAGGCGCATTACAGGTTCAACTACACCCTCGATTTAAATAAGTACGGCGAGGCGACCTGCCGGGCCTGCTACTGGCGGAAGTGGGCCGCAGACGGGCGGGCGAGACAGGGAACGTGGGCCAGTGTCGAAGCGGTTCCTTACGAAGAAGCTCGGACGTTCGCGGAGGA
This sequence comes from Mycobacterium sp. Dal123C01, assembly GCF_052566995.1. NCBI lineage: Bacteria > Bacillati > Actinomycetota > Actinomycetes > Mycobacteriales > Mycobacteriaceae > Mycobacterium > Mycobacterium sp. Dal123C01. The sequence goes on from NZ_CP199580.1 coordinate 3,499,918, forward strand.
GCATGGATACGACTACTTCGGACCCCTGACGGCTCCGTCGCTGCCCAGCGACCCACACCGCGTCCGTTGCCGTAGATGCGGAAAGATCAGCGCGGAACGCCTCGCCGACATCGCGTTCGGCTGCACATGCGTGCCACGAACATAGGCCACTTGGCGGTTACCGCCTTCCAGGCCGACAATGGGTCAAGACCTGAGATAACGCGCCGATGCGAGACGACACCAGAAGATGTGAAAAGTGCTCTGCTAGAGGCAGTTTCGTAGACAAGGCGACACGGCAAGATATGCCATAGACATGTCAATATAGATTTACACACCAGCGGTCGGCGGTTCGATACCGTCCGCGCCCACCAAAATCTTTGCAGTTCACACCCATAGTTAGCGGAGTCGTTACGCGGTGCCTGACGCCACTCTGGGGCTCAAGTTGCCAACGGTTGCCAAGAGGGTTATCGGTTGACGGCGGACACTGCTACTGGTCGGCATTTTCGACAGTGTCGGTGGGGCGGGCCCCAACGTCCCGAGAGGCTGATGGGCAGATCCGTCGTCGCGACGTCAGCGCCTAGTCAGGCATCCGGACGACCCATGGCGGTGTGTCGTCGGCCATCAATTGCGCTACGGCCTCTCGTCCGGCGCGGTCGTGTGCAGATTCATCCCGACCTGCGTTGATCCGCTGCTCGTCGGTCTCGCCGTTATCGCTCAAGTCGACATATCGCGGCAGCGCTGGATTGGCGGGCGCACCCGTGACGAGCTTGGGAATCAAGACGTCCGCGACGAACCCGTGAATCTGGGACAGCTCCGATCCTGGGCCTACCCATACCTGGCCGTCCGGACGCTGGATGCACACCGCCGTCCGTGATGCGACCTCCACCGGATTGCCTTCTCGTACACCGCTAGACACGACATCGCCGACCTGGACCTCTTGCCATTGCAGGTTTTGGGTCATGAACGGCTGGTCATCACGCGTCACAACTGCACGCCAGAGAGCGGGACGGATGATGCGGTGCTTGTCCTCGTTCGAGTAGCCCTGGAGCAACAGCAACGGGTGTACGCCGTGAAGGTCGGTCAGACCCATCACTGTCGCGAGTTCGATGGGCAGCGAGGTCACGACGGCCAGGCTGCGGTACGGCTGTAAGCTCTCGATCCGCGTGAAAAGGGTTGTGCCGGTTCCCAGTTCGGGGACGTGCTTTGCCGTTCGGTTCGCCCAATTGGTCAAGTCGGCGGCGGACTGCCATATCGGCATCGCCACCTTCCGCGCCTGCTCCGGCGGCAACGCCGATCCGCGCGCCTGCTCAACCAGATAGAACACCACGTTGTCGATCGCCGCCCGCATGTGGTTGACGGCCTCGCTGACGAGCATCGGGATCGCGGGCGGAATAGGCCGGATCGCGGATACGACGAGATCAAGCAATCCGTCGTCGGTCCGCACCTGCTCGAAATCGAAGGCATGGTGCGACCATGCGAAGCACAAGTCCGCGAGGTCGTACTGGAGTTCGTCGGCGCGCGCGAGCCGCATCGCTACCGGTGCGAGTTCGGCGGGTAACCAGTCGAGAGCCGAGGGGGTCTGCGTCACTGGTGAATAGTCAACACCGTCGTCGTTCGTCGCGGCGGATTGATCGCCGCGATCTGCACGTCTAGCTAACTTCGTCGGGTCCGTGTCGGGATGTTAGGACTGGACTCGGCTGAGGATGTTCCTTGCGAGCCGTTCGGCGTTTTGACCTGCAAGTTCAGGGTCGGCAACGGTCGCGCTTATCGGAATGTCGGGCGGGTCAAGGCAACTCCGTACTCCGACGACTACGTTCGCGCGAACACCGAGTGCCTGTTGACAGGCGCTGTTGCCGCTCTCCCTGTTAATACCTGCCATCGAGACAGTTAGAAGGTTATCGCGGAGCCGAACTCCGCCGAAGTTGTAGCTCCATCCGACTTCATTGTTCGTATTCGGCACCCTGTAGGACACAAGGCCGCGTGCACAGTCTTGCCATTGCCGTTGGGTCGATGTCAATATCGCCTGGGCTTGATCCGACGTGCGAAATACGACGACAGTTTGTTCCACCTGTGTCGGTGAGGTCGAATTGTACGGATAGGCTTCGGCCTGCAATGTTTGATCGCGAACTCCCGCGAAGCCCGAATCCGCGTATACAGCACGTTCGTCGCCGAAAATGACGCCAACGCACGTCGACGGTGTCACGAGGCTTGAGTTTTCCGACAACTGATCGGTCGCAATCTTAATTTTTAACGGGGGTGCGCCTAAGACGCGGCTGACTGCCGTGGCATCAGGCAGAAGAGTGTCGATCGCCGACGCTGAGATCGGGCCAGTGGTCGGCGGAGCGGTTGTCGACTCATTCACTGCTCCTATGCGCCCAGACCCATCAAGCAGCAGCGCGCCATTCACCAATGTCATTCTCAGCCATCGGTCTTCCGTACTGGGCTGACCGCTGCGTGGGATGTACCTGACACGAGCGATCACGCTCGTGTCGTCTCGGGGAGAGACTGAAACGAGAGTCACCGAATTTATGGTCGCCCAAAAATTCAGAAAGTCCTGGTAACCGGTTTGCTTCTGCCACTGGGAGTCAACTTTTGTCCAGGCATTCGTAGGATCCGTCGGCAGATCGGCGTAGTACCCTTCGACAAAGTTGCGCATGCCATCAAAGGTGGTTGATCGCGCCGCCGTTGTGGGCGGTCCGGTGGGCGCGGATGCGTGTCGCTCCCACGGCCGTAGCCACAGCACTAAAGCAGCGACAGTTACCGCTACGCCAAGGACTGCCGAGAGCCTGTAAAGCGTGTTCGCTCGATTTCTCTGCCGACTTCCCACGTTGACAAGTTGCGGCGCGTGGACGGTTGACCTCTCTGCCAGGGGTGCAGGCATTGTCGGTTGTGCAGTGGTTTCTAACTTTGTGCGGTCTACCGCCGGCACTTTGGCTCTGCCGCGGGTTTGGTTCACCTGGGCGAGCGCCAAGGCACGTGCAAAGTCCTTGCAGTGTGGAAAACGGTCACCGGGCTTTTTCGCCAGAGCGGCCGCCAGAACCGCGTCAAGGGCAGCAAGTTCGCGTTTTGTCTCTGCGAGCGCTGGCGGTGGAGTGTTGAGGTGTCGACCGATGACGACTGCGGGATTTGAATGCGGAAACAGGTGCGAGCCTTTGAGCAAGTGAAAAGCGGTTGCGGCCAACGCATACTGGTCGGCGCGGCCATCGAGTTCTTCGCCCGTCAATTGCTCGGGTGCGGCGTAAGCCACCGTGCCCAGTGTGAAACCCGTGGCCGTCAGTGAGCCGGTATCCGAGACGCTGCGAGCGATGCCGAAGTCGGCCAATAGGATTCGCTGCTTGTCGTTGGCGATCATGATATTGGCCGGTTTGATATCGCGGTGCAATAGGCCGCGATCGTGTGCATGGTCAAGTGCGCTGGCCACTGCGGTGACGATCTTGATGACTTGATGCGCAGGCATGCCGTCCGGGAACTTGTCGGCGAGGAGGCGCGCCGCGTCGAGGCCGTCAACGTAATCCATCGAAATCCATAGCTGGCCGCCATCTTCGCCTCGGTCATGCACACCGACGATATGGGGGTGCCACAGTGTTGAAGCGAGGTCGGCTTCGCGGGCGAAGCGGGCGCGATACTCCTGGTTGGCGGACACGTCCGCGCCCAGGACCTTAAGCGCGTCCGTTCGTGGCAGCCTGGGGTGTTGGGCGAGATATACCTCGCCCATACCCCCAGACCCGAGCATTCGCAGGATTTTGTACCCCGCGAATGTTTGACCGTCAGCTAACGGCATGCGCGAAATCGTACCGAGGCTCGCCCGCCCTTTCCCAGGATCGACAGATAGCTATTCCACCGGCTCGCCGGGGGCAGCCTATTACCTGGGCGCTCGGTCGGAGCTTTTCGCGGGCCGTCAGCGACATCCCGCGTAGCTCGACGCCCAAAACCCCGTGGTGCCAAGAGTGTGCCAAGACGGACTTAACAGGTCGATAAGCTATAGACCGCCTGCACGAGAAAAGCCCTGTGACCTCGGCTTTCGGAGACGTTACGTAACGGTGAAAACGCCATCGACGGTCGGGCTGCGATTTACACACCAGCGGTCGGCGGTTCGATACCGTCCGCGCCCACCATTGTTGAGGCGGCTGCGATCCGGTCGGTTCCGGTCGCTTGTAGACGCTCGTGCGGCGCTGGGCCGGTGAGGTGTACCTCGGCGAGTTTGCGAAAGGCCGCCACCAGGCGGCTGCGGTCCCCGGCGCGGCTCGCCAAGACCACATGGCCGGGTTCGACGCCTTCCAAGGGGACGGTGGTGAGGTCGGGTCGCAAGCGCTCGTAAAGACCGGACGTGACGGCCACCGCCTGCCCGGCGGCGACGAGTTCCAACCCGTCCTCGAGGGTGTCGAGGAGTGGACCCTCGGGTGCTGCGCGCCCGTCGGGCCGAGGATCGATGCGCCAGAAGTCATGCCAGGCCGCGTCGCAGTCTCGAAATTTCGGTACGGGTTCGTCGGCGATGTCGTCGATGGTGACCGATTGCTTGCCCGCGAGGCGATGGTCGACAGGTATGAGGACCACCCGGGGCTCGTCGTAGAGGATCGTGACGTGCAGCTGGTCGGTGGAAAAAGGCAGTACGCAAACCACCGCGTCCACCCGATGGTCGAGCAGTGCATCGCGTGGCTGGTTCCAATCCAGATGCAGGGTGTGTACGTCCGCGTCGGGATGCTCGCGACGCAACTCGCGCACCACCGGGGTGATGATCCTCGTTGTCGTGTAGCCGATGGTGATGCGGCCGGGCTGGGCGGCGTCGCGGGCCTGTGCCGTCGCTTGGGCGGCCGAGCGCAATAGGGCCTTCGCCCGAGGCAGGAACACCTCGCCGGCCTCAGTGAGCCGGGTGCTTTGGGGAGTGCGGTCAAACAGGCGGACACCCATCTGCTGCTCCAGACGGCGGATCTGCCGGCTCAACGATGGCTGCGCGACGCGCAGCTCAGCCGCGGCGCGGCCGAAGTGCCGGTGTTCGGCCACCGCGACGAAGTATCCGACTAGTCGCAGGTCGAGGTCCACGGCCCGCGATGTCAAATCAGTCATCAGCTCACTGTAGGCCTCGGGTGCCTTCGGCGGATAGGACAGTCATGATGCCTAATTTGCATCGCGCAATGTGGAACAGGTCTTGGACACACAACACAATGCGGCATTGACTCGATGACATGAGCAGGAGCGATCAGAAGAGATCTTCCATGCAGGTATTTGGTACCAGCGCGGCCGGGGGGAGCAAATGAAATTCGGGGTCGCCACCGTCATCACCGACGACGGCATACGCCCAGACGTACTCGCAAAAGCATTGGAAGAACGAGGATTTGACTCGCTCGTCGTGGCTGAACATTCACACATCCCCTCAAGTCGGACGACGCCGTTCCCAGCGGGCGGCGAGTTGCCGCGTGAGTATTACCGGTCCTACGACCCTTTCGTCGCGCTGACAGCGGCCGCTGTCGCGACATCCAAACTCCTGATCGGGCCGGGAGTACTTCTTCTGCCGCAACGGGACTCGATTCACACGGCGAAGGCGGTTGCCAGCCTCGATCAGATATCTGCGGGGCGATTGCTGCTCGGTCTGGGTCTGGGCTGGAACCTCGAAGAGGCCGCCGATCACGGCGTTCACGCCACGTTGCGAGGCAAACTGCTCGACGAGAAGCTCGCCGCGATGAAAGAGCTGTGGACCAACGACGAAGCCGAGTTTCACGGCCGGTACGTCGATTTCGAGGCAATCTACTGCTGGCCCAAGCCCGTACAGAAGCCGCATCCGAGGATGTACTTCGGCGGATTCACGAGGGCCACGGTATCCCGAGCACGACGACATCAGGGTGGATGGATGCCCATGGGCGTTCCGGCCGCGGAGATGGTCCCCGCACAGCTGAGCCTTCTCGAGGGTGCCACCGACATTCCAGTCAGCGTCATAGTCCCCGAAGGCGTAGAAGTCGCTGTCCTGGACGCTTACCGCCGGCATGGTGCAGAGCGAGCGTTCATCCTGCTCTCCAACAAGCCCGAATCGGAAACGCTCCGACTGCTCGACAGCATCGCGGCATTCACCGACGTTCACGGCTGGGCCGGATAGGGCCGCGAAAGCCGCCAACTGAAGCCGCTGTCTGGTAGCACCTGCGCCAGCATCCCTCTAGGACAACGATTTTCGACGTCGGCCACTACGGCCGGTGCAGACCGAAAGGCAACCCCATGACAAGCAATGAATCTCGAGAGTTCTCGCAGTCCTGGGCCGCTCTGCGCGAGCGAATGTCGGATCCCGATCTTGATCTTGCCACCGTTCGGGACATCATCGAGACGGTGCACATCGCGGCGAAAGAACCCGAAGGCGTCACATATACAGAAGTCGATGCCGGCGGGGTCGAGGCCCTCTGGTGTGTTCCCGCCAATAGCGAGCCCCGCACCGTTCTGCTGCACAACCACATGGGTGGCAGCGTCCTCACATCGATGCACTGCGACCGGAAGCCAGCCGCCCATATCGCCAAGGCCGCCGGCATGCGGTCGCTGGTGATCAACTACCGGCGTTCGCCGGAGCACAAGTTCCCCGCGCAAATCGAAGACGTTGAGAAGGCCTACGATTGGCTGCTTGGCCAGGGCTACCGACCCGAGAACATCGCCAGCGTCGGGCACTCATTCGGCGGCAATCTCGCTGTCAGTCTGGCCCTGCGGTTGCGCGACAAGGGGGCCGAACTGCCCGGCGCGATTCTGTCCATCTCGCCCTGGTGCGATCTGACGCTCTCAAGCAGGTCGATCGACACCCATGCCGATCTGGATATGGTGCTGACGCGCGGGTCGCTGGAATTCTTCCGATCATGCTGGCTCGATGGAACGGGCGTGTGCTGGACCGATCCGCGGGTGAACCTGCTTGAAGCGGACCTACGCGGCCTTCCTCCGATGGCAGTCTTCTACGGCACTGACGAGTTGCTCGCGGACGAGGCGGTGCAGTTCGCGTTGCGGGCGCAAGCGGCTGGCAACGACCAATATTTGCGGTCCGTTGAGCGCGGTCAGCACTCGTTCATCATGGGTGCCGGCCGTGTGCCCGAGGTTGATGACGCCATCACGGAAATGGGGAAGTGGCTGCGTAGGAAGCTTCTAGTGAGGGCGGCGCCGTGATCGAGGGGTCGGCGCAGTTCAACCGAAACCGTGTGCCGTCCAAGCGAAAGGAGCTAACGGTCCATGTCTGTACCCGTCGTGGATCCCGGCCACTCAATTGTCCATCGGATCGTCGCTCAGGTGGCTCGTTCGCCACTGGGTCTTCGCTTCCTCCGCGACATCGGCTCCCGAGTCGACCCGACGCTGCTCCGGCGCACGCAGGGGCTCGTTTCCTGCGTGTGGCCATTCGCTGCCATCGTTTTGACGCACGTTGGCGCCAAGTCCGGCATAACCCGCAACAGTGCGCTGGTGTACTTCACCGATCGAGGGCGGGTCATCCTCATCGCCTCGAACTTCGGTGAATCCCGAAATCCGGCCTGGTACCACAACGTTAAAGCGAATCCGACCGTCACGTTGTACGGCCGCCGTATCTGTGGCCAATTCATGGCCGAGGAGATCTACGGTGCCGAACGCGCCCGGGTGTTGCGGCGCGCTACAGACGCCCCCGGGCCGTACGGCCAGTACGAGGCGGCCGCTGCCACCAAATCCAGATACCTTCCTGTCGTTGGGTTTACGCCGCACAACCGTGGGCACTCAGCCGGCCGAATGACACCGGGAGCAAGACGATGATGGTCGATTCCGACGGTCCGGTTCAGTCATCCTCTCCGCGAGAGAGCGCGAGTGAGGCTGACCTTGCGGTGCGCTTCGAGCGCGAGGCTCTCCCATTGCTCGACACGCTCTACCGGGGTGCGTTAGCGCTAACCGGGGATCGACTAGAGGCAGAGAATCTCCTGGAAGAGACGATGATGAACGCCCACAGGCAGTTCGGCTCACTTTCCGAGAGCACCAACCTGAGGGCCTCGTTGTATCGGCTGTTGACCAACGCCAATTGGCGATTGGCGTTGGCTCGGGAGCACCCAGCGACACGGCTGAGCTTGGCGGAGGTGGAGGCGCTCGAGGCGTTGCCCGCCGCAGTGTTCACCAAAGCCCTGCAGGCGTTGCGACAAGACGCCCGCATGGTGGTGTACTACGCCGACGTGGAGGGCTTCTCTTACGCGGAGATCGCCGACATCACCGACCGCTCGGTCAGCGCGGTGATTTCACTGCTGCACCGCGGCCGCCATCAATTGCGGCACGTGCTGCTCGCTTGCCGCGAGCAGGCAGCATGCCAGTTTCTGGGGGATGCGTCGAACAACACGGCTCGGGTACGACGCCCGAAGCCGCAACGCGCGAAGCCGAAATACGTGCCGCTCCACCGGTTATCCGAGGGAGTCACTTGCGCAGATCAACTTGACTGGTTCGATCGTGAGATCGTTCGCTACGTTCTGTTGTGGGCGCCCAACGGTGAGGGGTGGGGCGAGGATGTCTATCCCACGTTCGGCTTGACCGTCGAGCAGCTACTAGAAAGATTTCACCGGATCATCGACACATCCGTGCCTCGCTTGGGTCGCCTCGCCAAGTCCGATCGCGAACTCATGGACAAGGCCCGCCAGCTCCCAAGGATCTTCGGGCAAGCGCGGTAGGACATATCCGCCGACCTGGTCGGCCGAGAACTCGAAATCGGCTCTGTAGCAATGTTGCTCAGGCTCAAGAGACAATGCGTTCGCCGCGGCGGTTGCGATCGCTTGAGACGCTAGTTCGGCGCTGGGGCGGTGAGGTGTACCTCGGCGAGTTTGCAAAAGGCCGCCACCAGACGGCTGCGGTCCCCGGCGCGGCTCGCCACAACGACATGACTGGGTTCGACGCCTTCCAAGGGGACGGTGGTGAGGTCGGGTCGCAAGCGCGCGTGAAAGCCGGTCGTGATGGCGACCGCCTGCCCGGCGGCGATGAGTTCTAGCCAGTCCTCGAGGGTTTCGACGAGTGGACCGTCGGGTGCCGCACGCCCGTCGGGCCGGGGATCGATGCGCCAGAAGGCATTCCAGGCCGGGTCGCAGTCTCGCAGTTTCGGTATGGGTTCGTCGGCGATGTCGTCGAAGGTGACCGATGGCCTGCCCGCGAGGCGATGGTCGACGGCTACGAGCAACACCCGGGGCTCGTCGTAAAGGACCGTGACGTGCAGCTGGTCGGTGGAAAACGGCAGCCGGGCCACCACCGCGTCCACCCGGTGGTCGAGCAGTGCATCGCGTGGCTGGTTCCAATCCAGGTGCAGGGCTTGTACGTCCGCGTCAGGGTGCTCGCGGCGCAACGCGCGCACCGCCGGGGTGATGAGCAGACTTGTCGTGTAGCCGACGGTGATGCGGCCGGGCTGGGCGGCGGCCCGGGCCTGGGCCGTGGCTTGGGCGGCCGAGCGCACTAGCGCCTTGGCCCGAGGCAGGAACACCTCGCCGGCCTCAGTGAGCCGGGTGCTTTGCGGAGTGCGGTCAAACAGGCGGACACCCATCTGCTGCTCCAAGCGACGGATCTGCCGGCTCAACGATGGCTGGGCGACGCGCAGCTCAGCCGCGGCGCGGCCAAAATGCCGGTGTTCGGCCACCGCAACGAAGTATCCGACTAGTCGTAGATCGAGGTCCACGACACGCGGTGCCGAATCAGTCATGGGCTCACCAAGTGACGCATTCGCGAACCTCTTGGCTGTGGGGTTTGACTGAAGGACTTTCGGACAGCGCAGCTACTCACGGTTCAGTCAGTTCAGTTGTGTCACGATGTCGGCTACTTGACGCGGCATCGACAAGAAAGGCGAGTGCGACGCGTCGAGCGTCACTACCGAAGTCGGATTGTTTGGAAAGGCCGCATCCGCATCTCTGATGAAGCGGTTTTGGAGCGGCGGCCTCACTGCCATGTCGCGTGAGCAGACAACGTAGGTGCGTGGGACTGCTCCCCAGCCGTCAGCTGTCAGCGACGTTTCTCCTAGCGCGATTTTGGCCGGAGCGTCCGGCGTCAACAGCCCGATTGCGGCATCGGCAATCGCCGGTTCCACGTCACCGAAGAAGGTGCGGCGTAGCCCTATTCGGTAGGCCAGGTCGTTCGACCCGGGGTCAAGGCGCAGCGCACCAGTCACCAATAGGTCCGCTTGTAGCACGCTGGCGACGAGCTGGCCATCGTTCTCGGGCGCCGTCATGTACACGCCGGCTGGGGTGTCAGACGCCGGCATGAACGCGGCGAGGTACACCGCATGCGCCACGAGCTGGGGAGACCGCTGAGCTACTCGGGTCAACACCGTGCCGCCCATGCTGTGGGCGATGACCGTAACCGGCTGACCACGGCCGATTAGCTCTATCTGTGCAATCAGGCGGTCAGCGGCCTGGTCAAGCGTGATGTCGGCGACTGGGGAGTCGTCGAATGTTGATGTGCCGAAATCGCGTGTACGCGTGGTGAGTAGATCTGGGCGGCGGGCGTCAAGCCCATGCCCTGCCATGTCGACGGCGACAGCGATCCGACGTGCGGCCGCGACGTTGGTAAGTACATCACTCCAGCACCAACAGCCGTGCCACCAACCATGAATAAAGACAAGTGGTGTGCGATTGCCAGACATATTCATCCCCCTATTTCCGTGTGCGACGGAATCCGTTGCCCTGCTTAATGAATGGTCTGTCACTCGGCAATGGCAACGACGTCCTTCGCCGCGATCGCTCTGGCTTGCGATGTGAGATCGGCTGCGGTGCTTCCAATGTGGATCTCAGCCGGCATGGTTTCTACTCATCCGTTCGCCCTTGAAGTAAACGATCTGGTGCGAGGTAGCCAGCAGTGCCCGGTCGCGAGTCCACAGCTGTGCGCTCTGGTCGAAGTACCCGCCGGAGAATCGATTGGCGCGGGCGGTTCCTAAGACGTAGTCACTGCCCAGAGCGTCAAGCTGCTGCTGATCGGCATGGAAATAGGTAGTCAACGAGATGGTTCCGGACGGGACGAATCCGCCGCGACGCAAGAACACTCGCGGGTAGAACATGTCGCACAGGGCGGCCAGGGCCGGGTAGTCGACAGGGCGTTGTGCGTTGTCGCGCATCCACAAGGTGCTCGTCGATAACCCGTTGGGTTGCGCGTGTTCGTCGGGAAAGGCGCCTGCAACGTAGCGCGCGTCGTAAAGGCCTCCCCAGACGATGAAGTCGTCCGGACCAGGAATACCGGGGATGAGCTGTTCTGGCGGCGGCGCGGCCGGGGGGTGCGCTTCGGTACTAGCCCAGGTATCGCGGCGGACGCCGAACACCGCGGTCGCGGTGGTTGTGACCGCGCCGTCCTGACTGAGTTCGGCGATCCAGTGTTGAGTCGTGCGGTTGGTGCACGCGGCCCGAAGCGAGATGTCGAAATCGCCGTCGGCGATGGGCGTCGTGAAGTTGACGGTCAGCGCCAGTGGCTCACCGATGCGGTCGGGCTGCGTTTCAATGGCACGCAGCAAGACGGCGGCGGTGATCCCGCCGAACGGGCCGACCATGTTGGCCCACTCCGGGTGGGTACGGCCGCGCCTGACGTTTCCGTCGATGGTGTCAAGGCGGATGGCATTGTCGAACGGGTGTGGTGGGGCTGACATCAGGCGGTGAGGCGGACCGGTAGCAGTCGCAACATATTGGTCAGGTTGGACCGGGTTCTGACAGGTTCGCCATTGAGATCGATCGTGCGGAACGCGTCGAGCAGTTCCTCGAAGAAGACCTTGCCTTCAAGGCGTGCGAGGTGAACCCCGAGGCAGAAATGGCCGGCGATCCCGAAGGATAGATGCGGGTTGGGGCTGCGGTGGATGTCGAACGCGTGTGGATCGGCGAACACCGCTTCGTCGCGGTTGGCGGACGTGTAGTACATCGCCACCTTGTCGCCGGCAGCGATGCGGGTGCCCGAGAGTTCGGTGTCCGACAACGCGGTCCGCCTGAGGCAGTGGAGCGGATTGTCGTAGCGGATGATCTCTTCGACCGCCCCCGGGATCAGGGAGGGGTCGGCCCGCAGCTCGGCCAGCTGCTCCGGGTGCCGGACCAGGCGAAGAAGCCCCGACGAGAGCATCCCCTTCGTCGTGTCGTTACCCGCGATTATCAGAAACACGAAGAAGCTGCCGAAGTCGATATCGCTCATCGGCTGGCCGCCGAAGTCCGCCCGCAGGATGATGCTGGTGAGGTCGTCGGCCCGGTCGTCTTGGCGGCGGGCCGCTGCGAGTCCGATCCCGTACATGGCCAACTCGATGGTGGCGGCGCTACCGTCGTCTTCTGCCCCAACGAGTTCCGGGTCCTGGTTCGAGGCGACGCGCTCGGACAACGCATGGATGTGGTCCCAGTCTTCAGGCGGCAAGCCGAACAACTCACCGATCACCTTCGTCGGCAGTGGCGACACGACATCATGGACGAACTCCACCTCCTGACGCTCCCGCGCCTCGGCCATGACGGTTCGGCAGATCTGTCGCACCCGGTCCTCGATCCCGGCCATCACTCGCGCCCGGAAGTGCGGTGACAGCGCCGTGCGATGCACGGTGTGGACGGGGGGGTCCATCGCCGGCAGCATGTTGCGCATCATTGCTAGCTGTTCGGGTACGAGATCCTGGAGGGTGAAGCCGCCTTCGCTTGCGGAGAAGATCTCCGGGTGGCGGGCAACATGAGCCACGTCGGCGTGGCGCAGTACCGCCCAAAACCCGGGCTGCCCCGCCATGGGCTGCCAGTGCACCGGGTCAGTACGCCGCAGCTCCGTCAGCGCGTCGTGCGGTACACCGTTGACGAAGGTGTCGGGGTTCGCCAGGTCGACGTCGCCTGCCGCTGTGGGCGTCACGACTCAGCCCACCAGCACGTTCGGGGAGGAACCGGTCTCCGCTGTGGTGAGCACCACCCGGAAGCGGGCCTGGTTGGCCAGCATTCGCTGGTAGCCATCGGCGGCCTTCTCCAATGGCAGGACCTCGACCATCGGCTTAATGCCCTGCAGCGCAGCGAAATTGAGGGTGTCCTCAAGGTCGTTCGAGTCGCCGACCGGATGGCCGCGGACAGTGCCCGAGATATTGATCAGCTGGATCGGACTGACCTGCACAGGGTCGGTCAAGAGAGCCAGCAGCAGCAGTTCACCGTGCAGCCCCAGCCCGCCGATCGCGGCGGAGATCGCCTCGGCATTGGTGGCGGTGGCCGCGATGACCCGCGCCCCACCCAGGTCCTGCAGTTCGCTGGCCACGTCGCTGGTTAGCGAGTCGATGTAGTGATGAGCGCCCAATTGTGTAGCGAGGTCGCCTTTTTCACTGCCGCGCGCGATCGCGACGGTGCGAAAACCCATCTTGACCGCGAACTGAACCCCGAGATGACCAAGGCCACCGATCCCGAGGATGGCGACCAGATCGCCGGGCCCAGCGCCGGTGCTGCGCAGCGAATTGAACATGGTCAGTCCCGCGCATGCGAGCGGCGCGGCGTCAACCGCCGATAGTTCATCGGGAATACGGGCGAGCGCGTTCGCCGGCGCCACGACGTATTCGGCGTATCCGCCGGGAAACGTCGCGCCGGTGAGCATGCGGGCCTCACAGTGCACCAAAACGCCGCGCCGACAGCTACGGCACTGCTCGCAATAGCCGCCCGACGCACCGATCGCCACGCGTTCACCCTCGCGCCAACCCTGCACACCGTCGCCCAGCGCGTCGATGCGCCCGGCGATCTCGTGACCGGGCGTGAGTGGGAACTGCAGGCCCGGCCATTGGCCGTCGACGAAGTTCACGTCGGAGTGGCAGATGCCACAAGCTTCCACGGCGACCCGCACAGTGCCGGGGCCAGGATCGGTCATAGTTCGATCGATAACGGCCAGTTGTCCTCGTGGAGAGGCGACTTGGGCCGCGCGAAACGTTGTCATGATGCGCCTTCTTTAGTTCGGTGCGATATGCGGCGGCCAGACCGCTTGGCCCGCACTAGATCAGCGCCCTTTTCGCCGATCATGATGGTGGTCGCGTTGGTGTTGCCGCCGATGATGGACGGCATCACCGAGGCGTCGATCACCCGGAGGTTGTCGACTCCGCGCACCTGGAGTTCGGCGTCGACGACGGCATCGCCATCCACGCCCATCGCACAGGTACCGACCGCGTGATATTGGGTTTGTGACCAACGCCGGATGTATTCGGTGAGCGCGGTGTCGTCGGGAACGCTGTCGGGTAGCCGCAGCGCACCGAGGTTGGCCTTAAGAGGTTGGTGGTCGGCTATTTCCAGTACCGCGCGCACGCCTTGCATGACGACCTTGAGGTCGGCGGGCTCGCTGAAGTAGCCGGCGTCGATGCGGGGTGCGCTGAGCGGATCGCTGGAACCCAAGGTGAGTCGACCTCGGCTGCGCGGACGCGTACCTGCCACCAGCATCGTGAAGTTCGCCAGCGGCAGGCTGAAGCGGCCATGGTGCACGAATGCGGTTGGACCACAGATCAATTGAATATCGGGGACGTCATTGCCATTGGTGCAGAGAAAAGCGCCGACTTCGCCACCGTTCGAGCTGAAGGGACCACCGCCGCGCTGCTGCCAGCGGGCCATGTTTTCCGGGGTGGCCAGTTGCAGCAGATCGGTCGAGTCCTTCGTCGCCCAGACGACAGGCGTCATGGTGTGGTCGTTGAGGTTGGCTCCGACGCCGGGCAGGTCGACGTTGACCGCGATGTCGTGTGCGCGCAACTGCTGGGCCGGGCCGATGCCCGAGAGCATCAGCAGCTGTGGGGAATTAATCGCTCCTGCGCTCAGGATCACCTCGGCATCGGCGCGCGCAGCGGTCTCGACGCCGGCGTGCACATACGCCACCCCGCAGGCCCGCTGACCATCCAACAGGATCCGCGTGGCCGGCGAATTGGTCTGCACCGTCAGGTTGGGCCGATCGTGTACAGGCTTCAGATACGCGTCGGCCGCCGACCATCGCCGCCCCTGATGACACGTCACTTGGTAGGTGCCCACACCGATTTGGCCCGATCCGTTGAAGTCGTCGTTGAACGGCAGACCCCACTCGACGGCCGAGCTGATACAGCCCTGCGAGAGCTCGTGGGTAAACAGTAGGTCCTCGACGCGCAGCGGGCCTTCTTTGCCGTGAAATGGTGCTGCGAGTCGGCTATTGCTCTCGGCCTTGACGAAGTAGGGCAGTACCGCGTCGTAATCCCATCCGCTGCAACCTTTCTCGCTCCAGCCGTCGAAGTCGGTGCGGTGACCGCGAATGTAGATCATGGTGTTGATCGCCGACGATCCGCCCAGTGTCTTTCCCCGGGGGTACAGGTCAGATCCGGCGTAATGCGGTTGGGGTTCGAGACGGTAATCCCAATCGACTTCCGAACCGATCAACCCGCTCCACAGCGCGGGCACCCGAATGGTGTCCAGGGTGTCGGGCGGCCCAGCCTCGAGCAACAACACTCGGACCGACGGATCCGCTGAGAGCCGATTGGCCAACACGCAACCCGCGCTGCCGGCGCCGACGATGACGTAATCGAACGTGTCCTGCGATGAGGGAACGTTCTTGTCGTCGTACCCGCTCATCTCGGCGATCTCTCTTCTCTCGTTGCTGCCTGTGCCTCCGAGTCTTTGGCAGTCCGTTACGCGCGTCCAAGACCTGTTCCGCACCCCGCGATGCTGAAATGACATCGACCGAGGCAGTCGAACCTGTGACAACAGAAGTTGTATGCGCTTACCGCTGTTGGGTATTGCGGCGCTAGAGCTGAAATCTTGGCCGAAGGTGCTGCCGCCATTCGCCGACTAGCATGGGTTTTTGAGTGGCCATCGCGGCGGGTAGGGAAGGGCTCCGTCACGACGAAGGTGCGAGCAATCGCCGAGCAGCTCTGGCCATTCACCAAAGTGCGCTCACGACGTGTGTCGCACTGGGAGACGATCGCATACGCCAGCAGGAGTGAAAATGGGCACCGTAAGCACCCACTCACAGACCAAGGCCGGGTGGGCAACCGTGGATCATCCACTGGTCCCGTTGACCGCCGACGAGATTCGCACGGTCCGACACATCATCGACGGATACGGCCTGTTGGGCGAGAGCGTCCGGTTCGTCTACCTCGGGCTCGACGAACCGCATAAAGACGTGGTGCTCGCCTTCTCGCCTGGCGACCCGATCGATCGCTGCGCCCGAGTCCTGTTGCTGGACAGGGCAACCGGCCTCGGCACCGACCTTTTGGTGTCGATCACCGAGGACCGGGTGGTGGCACAGCAGTCGATCGACGCCGGGACCGAGGGCCACGTACCAATCCTCGACGAGGAGTTCGAGGACATCGAGGCTTTCCTGCTTGAAAGCTCCGCATGGCTGGATGCGATGCGCAAGCGGGGGCTGAACCCGCGGGACGTCCGCGGGGTTCCGTTGTCGGCCGGCGTGTTCGGTCACGAAGACGAGGTGGGCAGGCGCGTAGTGCGCGTGCTCGCCTTCTATCAGTGCGACGACGCCGACCTGCCTTGGGCGCATCCCGTCGACGGGGTGGTGGCCTACGTCGATCTCACCGCGCGCCGCGTGACGAAGGTGATCGACGAATTCGACCTTGCGGTGCCGGCCGAACGGGGGGAGTGGGACGCCGAACCCCATGCCGTGCTAGCGCGTACCGATTTGAAGCCCATCGAGATCACTCAGCCCGAAGGCCCGAGCTTCTCGGTTGACGGCAACCAAATCAAATGGGCGGATTGGACATTCCGATTCAGCTTTGACGTCCGCGAAGGGCTGACCCTCCATCAGATTTCGATTGGCCAGCGGCCGGTCGTTTATCGGGCATCAATTGCCGAGATGGTGGTGCCCTATGCCGACCCGTCGCCGGTGCGGTACTGGCAGAACTACTTCGACCAGGGTGAGTACCTGTTCGGCCGCTACACGAACTCGCTCGCGCTGGGCTGTGACTGCCTCGGGGAGATCAAGTATTTCGACGTGACTATCGCCGACGAGCGGGGCGAGCCGAGGGTGCTGAAGAACGCGATCTGTCTGCACGAAGAAGACTTCGGCGTGTTGTGGAAGCACACCGACATATTCAACGGCATGGCCGAGACCCGTCGGTCTCGGCGGTTGGTGATTTCATTTTTCTTGACCATCGGCAACTACGACTACGGGTTCTACTGGCACCTCTACCTTGACGGGACGATCCAGCTCGAAGCGAAGGCGACCGGTGTCGTATTCACGTCGGCGTATCGGGGTCCCGACGGCTTCGCCACCGAGATTGCGCCGGGGCTCGGTGCACCGTTCCACCAGCACCTGTTCTCGGCGCGTTTGGACATGGCTGTCGACGGCAACGTCAACGTCGTCGAGGAGGTCGATGCGGTGCCTGTGCCGGTCGGCCCGGACAACCCTTGGGGCAATGCGTTCCGCGCCCGGAAGACCAAGCTCACCCGTGAGTCGGAGGCGATGCGGGTGGCGGACAACCTCAAGGCGCGGGTGTGGCACATCACCAACCCGACCAAGCAGAACCGCCTGGGCCAGGACGTGGGTTATGCACTGTATCCCGAGGGGCAGCCGGTACTGCTCGCCGACCCGTCCAGCTCGATCGCAGGTCGGGCCGCGTTCGCGACCAAGCACTTATGGGTAACGAAATACGATCCAGCGGAACGATATCCGGCGGGCCAGTTCGTCAACCAGCATCCCGGCGGTGCGGGATTACCTGCTTTTACCGGAGGCGACCGTGACATCGACGGCGAGGACATCGTCGTGTGGCACACCTTCGGGCTGACGCACTTCCCGCGTCCGGAGGATTGGCCCGTGATGCCCGTCGACTACGCGGGCTTCAGGCTCAAGCCGCAAGGTTTCTTCGACCGCAACCCAGCATTGAATGCGGGCGGGTGAGCGGCGAAGCTGCTTCGGGGGCGCTGACGATGAGACGCGTGGATTGGGTGCGGACCGTTCGCGGTTGACGGGTCGCCCAGTGTGAGATCGCCGGGGCCGTACCTGCCCGAGATCCCCAGCGATATGGCTCGTTCGCCCCCAACCATCCCACCAGCGCGTTTGAATAAGCGAGTGTGGAAAAGCGTGCTGCGTCGCGTGCTCGTGGCTGTGTTCGTGCTCGCGACAACGCTCGTCGGGTGTTCGGCCTCCCGGCCATGGTGGCAGCAGCTCAAGCCGGCTGAGTCTGGATCCTGCCCGACAGTGGCGCCGCCGCCGGGCGCGGCAGGCAAGGTCACTTTTGACCCATCCGAGCTCGTCGCCGGAGACGCTTCGAACCCGGACGTTCGGCACGTCATGGACACCGTCGTGGCATTGCACCAGTCGTGGATCGGTGCTGATGCGGCGGCATACGTGGATCGAGTTACCTCGGACGTGACGCGGTCGACCTGGTGGTCCGACGGTATCCAGTCCGGCCCGCAGCAGGTGGCGCAGGGGTTGCCGAACGAGTGGGGCTTCCTGGAGCTCGCTCCGGACGGTCACACGCGCTCGGCGAACATGACCATCCGTCGCGCCGAAATCTCCGTCCGAGGCCAGACCGCCACGGCGCTCTATTGGGCCGATCTGGTCTCCGGTGAGACGACGAGCATCGCCCACCATGTCAGCGATTGGGCCTACGGCAACCGTGGCCTGATCCTGCAGGCGTTCGTGAAAGTGGGCGGTTGCTGGAAGCTCTCGCACGAGTCGGACTCTTGGTGGCTCGCCTACGACCCGGTGGCCAAGATGCCGGCGAAGTCGGGCACGGCGAGCTTTCGCTACGACTTCACCTATCCGGTAAAAGATCTCGCGCGCGCTGTCCGGTTCTACTCAACGTTCGTTGGGGAACCGGAGGTCCAGACTCCGACATACGCCGCGTTCGACATGGGCGGCCCGCGCCTGGTCCTCGACAACACCGGCCTCGACGGATTCGCGCCGATCCGGCCGGGCCTGCCGAACGGATACAGCACGTTTTATGTGGACGATCTCGCCAAAACCGTTGCGCACCTTGAGGTCGCGGGCACCGGGTTTCTCACCAAGATTCGCAATCGAGGCTCTGACCTTTACGCGGTTGGAAGCGACCCTGCCGGAAACGTCTTCGTGCTCGTGCAACGGGTCTACCCCGTCGGTGCCTATCCCGCGCCGGGCCCGGCCTCGGTGCAGGCGGAGGATGGCACGCCTGCGGGCGCCGTCGCCGCGGTCCAAGAGCTCGAAAGCGCTTGGCTGCAAACCGATGAACGCGCCGTCATGGCCGCGGGCATCGGGAACGACAGCCGGTGGTTCGACAGCAGCCGGCTCAACACCCGCGGCATTGATCGCGGCCCAAACGGCATCCGTGACGGTTTTGCCGCGAACTGGAATCAGTACGATCGCTCGACGTCCGGTCTGGCCGCAACCATGTCCATCCGGTCGCTGCGCGCCAAGCGCTTCGGCGCAGGCGCGATCGTGACTTACCAGCGAGAGCTTTCGGGTCAGGGTGAGCATCCCTTCAAGCAAGTCGCCTTCGTGACGCATGTCTTCGAACAGGGCGCCGAGGGCGGCATGCAACTGTCCGAAACGTTCATCACCAAGCTGCACCACCCCACGGGTGAGGTGCAGAACTTGGACTACGTCGAAACACCGGAGCCTGATCTCGAAGCCGCACGGAGCTCCTACGGCGACACGATGAGCTTCGGGAAGCCGTACTCTGACGAATCCTGGTACGGCTTCTGGGGTATCAAGTCCGTATTTGGTATCTATGCCGCGGATCCCGCGGAGGGCGCCCAGCCCGGGCGGGCCAACAGCTCCGCCAGCTTGGTCATCAACTCGGTCGAGGATACGCACGACCGGCTCGAGTCGATGGGATCGACATTTCCGGTGATCCCATCCATCAATTCGAGGGGCGGAACCGACGACGAGGGAAACTACTTGACTCTGCTCGCGACCGATAGCGAAGGCAACGCGGTCGTCTTCTCCGAATACAACAACTACTAGTACTCCTCGACGATGCGTGGTGACGCGTCTCACCGTACGCGCCATCTGACTCGGCATCAACGGCGTTGGCAGTAGTCTGCCCGTCGCTGCTGGAGTCGAAATCGACTGTGCTGTAACTACTGTCATAGCGTGCTGGCGGCCCGCTCGATACTGCGTCGAGTGACCTCCTTTAGTTGATGTTTCACAATCCGGAAGACGTCTTCCGCTGGTCGGATAACGGCCACCCGACACAGAACGCCGGCAGTACGATTTTGATATGCCGTCATACCGCGGCGATCTAATTGCTGGTCCCGGCAACCTGCGGCTGCTGGGATGTGTTGGGATGGGCGAGGTTTACTTCACCCAGCGTCCCCGTTTGCCCGGCAGAGCGTCCCAAGAATTGAGCACCGGCGTCTGCGCGGGCGACGCCCACTGTCGATGTCTCGTGAGAGAGACGGATCCGGCCGCCGTGCTAGGGCGTCTCAACGTGGTGTGCGTCAGCGACCGTGGCGAGTTCCGATTATCCGAAGTCCGTACGGGACGGGCTCTTGCAGAACGGAAGTCCTGTGATGTTTGCTGGCACCTCCAGATTTACCGGCATCACCAGCTACGCGGGTGTTGTGGCAACCGCCATTGTGTTGCTGAGTGGCGCTGCAATTTTGCGCGGCGGCGCAGCAGCAGCTGACTCAAACGACGACAACCAATTCCTGGCACTGCTCGCTGACGAAGGCATCCCCGCCGTCGAAGGCGTGCCAAGCCTCGTCGACACAGCTCACAAGGTGTGTCACGCACTGGATACCGGCATGCCGGCGAACCGCGTCGTGGACGCGCTGGTCGACTATGCGGTGAACACTGATCCGACCCAGCGCCAAATCGCCCCCGGCCGCCTCGCACGCACCGAAGGGCGATTCCTCGTTGCGGCAGTGGGGGCCTACTGCCCATACAACAAAGCCAAGCTCGCGGTCCTCGTCACCCGTCCCAAAGCGGGATGGAATGAGTCGACGGGCCGGGCGGCCGATGGCATTCGCCCTTCGGGTTTTGAGGTGCATGGGACAGCGCCCGCCACACTGATCGGCGCGGTTCCGCCCGCAGGGATCGCCGATCCGAATCCGCCGGCGATTCCGGAACCACCGCCGTTGGTGCACCTCCAGACACCACCGCTGCCGATCGCGGCACCGCCTCGACCACAGCGGCCGTTACCGCAACAGTTGCCGGCGCCTCTTCAACAGCTGCCTGCGCCTCCGCCGCAACAGCCGCCGCCTCCGCAACAGCCGCCGCCGCCTCCTCCTCAACAGTTGCCGCCGCCACCCTCGCCGCCTTCGCCACCGATGGCGCCGGGGTACGTCAAGCTCGCACCCTGAGCTGGCACCGAGATGGGGCGGCTGTCGGCGGGTTCATCCGCGGCGGCACTATGAACGGGTGAAGCCATTTCGAATCGACGTTCCCGACGACGTACTCGATGATCTGCGGTCGCGTCTAGCGCGCACCCGATGGCCGGAAGCCGAATGCGTGGACGACTGGAGTCAGGGCATTCCGCTGGCTTACACCCGCGAGCTCGCTGACTACTGGGCGAACGAATACGACTGGCGGTCTCGTGAGGCCGCGCTCAACCGCTTCGACCAGTTCATCACCGAAATCGACGGGCTGGACATTCATTTCATTCACCAGCGATCCCCACACGAGGACGCGTTCCCGCTGGTGATCACGCATGGCTGGCCGGGCTCAATTGTGGAGTTCCACAAGGTGATTGAGCCGCTGACCAATCCTGCCTCCGGACGCGCCGAGGACGCCTTTCACGTCGTGTGTCCGTCGCTTCCCGGTTACGGCTTCTCCGGCAAGCCCGCCCGCACCGGGTGGGGAGTGGAAAAGATCGCCGAGGCCTGGGAGCAGCTGATGCTTCGTCTTGGCTATCAAAGCTACGGCGCCCAGGGCGGCGACTGGGGTGCGGCGGTCACCACGCAGATCGGCCGAAACGGCGGGCACTGCGCGGGGATTCACCTGAACATGCCGATCGGCGCGCCGGGAAATCTGGACAATCCGACCGAGGCCGAGAAGGCGGCCTTGGCGGCTCTGGCCAACCACCGTAAATGGGGCACCGGCTATTCCAAACAGCAGTCCACCCGACCCCAGACGCTGGGTTACGGTCTGGCCGATTCACCGGTCGGACAGCTGGCCTGGATCGTCGAGAAGTTCTGGGACTGGGCCGATTGCGATGGGCACCCCGAGAACGCTGTTAGCCGAGACGAGCTCCTCGACAACGTGATGGTGTACTGGGTGACCGGCACCGCCGCCTCGTCGGCTCGCCTGTACTGGGAGAGCTTCCGGGTCTGGCGTGGGGGGGATCGGGTCGAATTGCCTACCGGCGTCGCCGCTTTCCCCGGTGAGTTGCTGAAGTCACCGCGGAACTGGTGCGAGCCGAACTACAACATCACGCACTGGACCGACATGCCGCGCGGTGGTCACTTCGCCGCGTTCGAACAACCGGAGTTGTTCGTCGACGACGTCCGCGCGTTTTTCGCCACCGTCCGCTAAGTCCTCAGCCGGGAGGTCTCAGCGGTCCAGCTCCGAGTCGAGCGCACCGGCGGCCAGCGCGGCGATGTTGATACTGGTGAGCACCTCGCGCAGATGCTCGAGCTCGGCCAGCTCGACGCCGAGGCGCTCAACTACCGTCGGGGGAACTTTCAGCGCCCGCCGTCGCAGATTGCGGCCTTCGGCCGTCAGCTCCACCTGAGTGGTGCGCTCGTCGGCCGCGCTGCGTGAGCGGGTGATCAGGCCCTGCGTCTGGAGCCGTTTGAGCATCGGCGAGAGCGTGGCCGAATCCAACTGCAACAACCTAGCGATGTCCTTGACCGTCAGCGGCTCCCCGCCGGCTTTGGCCTCGTCCCACAGGGCGAGCATCACGAGATATTGCGGATGGGTCAACCCGAGCGGCTCGAGCAACGGCCGGTACACCGCGAGCACCGCCCGGTTGGTGACGGCCAGCGCGAAGCATACCTGGCGTTCCAGCGAGAGCGGATCAATGTCCGCAGCGACTCCTTTGCTCATAGCGCGATCGTACACTCTTGATTAGCCGACTAATTAATAGTAGGCTAACTAATAGCACACTATTTACTAGTAAATAGTTGTACTTGGATGGCGGTGGTTCTTTCACCTACGCGACGGTCGGTTGGCGATAGCTCATTCCGAAAGCCGTGCAGTACCAGCCATTAAGCCTCGGCGCTGCCGAGGCCAGGTTTTGCAAATGACAACGCCGACAACTTGATCGTGTCGATGTACCACGCGAAGAGGGCTCAACGGCGTCTCGTCCAACGCGAAGGGATATCGAGATGACAATCGTCAAAGCCGCAGCCGTTCAAATGAGTCCGGTGCTCTACAGCCGTCAGGGAACGGTGGAAAAGGTTGTCGAGAAGATCATCGCGCTTGGTCACCAAGGTGTGCAGTTCGCCACCTTCCCCGAGGCGATCGTGCCGTATTACCCGTACTTCTCCACCTTGCAGCGGCCCATTGAACTAGCCGACCAACAACTGCTTTTGCTCGACCAGTCGGTGACTGTTCCTTCGGAGGCGACCCATGCCATCGGGGATGCCTGCGCTCAGGCGGGAATTGTGGTGTCCATCGGCGTCAATGAGCGGGACGGCAGCACCATCTATAACACGCAGCTGCTGTTTGACGCCGACGGCAGCTTGATCCAGCGTCGCCGCAAGACGACGCCGACGTTCGCCGAGCGCATGATCTGGGGGCAGGGCGACGGCTCCGGTCTTCGGGCCGTGGACAGCGCGGTCGCACGCATCGGCCAACTGACGTGCTGGGAGCATTACAACCCGCTGGCGCGGTACGTGATGATGGCCGACGGGGAACAGATCCACTCCGCCATGTGGCCCGGGTCGTTCGCCGGTGATCTCTTTGCCCGGCAGATCGAGGTCAGTGTCCGCAATCACGCGCTGGAATCCGGCTGCTTCGTGGTGAACGCGACAGGGTGGCTCGATGCAGACCAACGGGCACAGATCGGAAAGGACACCGGCGCCCCCGTCGATTTCATCTCCGGAGGGTGCTTCACGGCGATCGTTTCGCCGCAAGGCGAGATCATTGGCGAGCCGCTGCGCTCCGGCGAAGGTGAGGTCATCGCCGACCTCGACTTCTCAGAGATTGACCGGCGTAAGGCGAAGATGGACTCCCGCGGACACTACAGCCGCCCGGAGCTGCTCACCTTGTTGGTCGATCACACACCGGCCGCTCATATGCGTGAACGGGCCACGGCTGCAGCGGTTTTCGGCCGAACCGAATGGTGACCACAACGAGTCTCCGGGAACTTCACCTAACCGAAATGCACGAAACGATGGCCAGCGAGAGGACCTGCCATGTATGACGTCATCACCGAAGCTCGGATCGCACGCGCGCTGAAATCAGGCCCACCGGCAATTCGTGCCGGCGCAAAAGTCATCGACATGGACGCCGACGGCAACATCACTGTGCTCCGCGAGGGCACCAACGGTTGGACGTGTATGCCTGGCGTCGAGATCGCAAAAGCCGACATGTGTGCCGATGAGATGGGCATGCAATGGATCATGGATGCCTGGGCTGGAAAACCGAAGCCCACCAACACATCACCGGGTCTGATCTACATGCTCAACGGTGCTGTGCAGCACAGCTATACCGACCCGTTCGACCGCACGAGCCCGCTGATTCCCATCGGACCGCACTGGATGCTCATGTGGCCGTTCACCGCCGAGGCCACCGGCCTGTCCACCGCGATGCGCGACGCGGGCACGATGATCATGTACGCCGGCACGCCGTACGCACATCTGCACATCTGTGGGGATCCCTGGGAGGGCAACGAGTATCACCCCGACTCCGAGGCGGTCTGGACTATGACCTACCGCCGCGCGGGATGACGTCGACCGCGTGACGCAACCTGCGACTACGTCCGTCAATGTCCGCCGCCGAGTGTCAGCCGGGCGGGGCGAAGAACTCCAACGCGATGCCGTCGGGGTCGCGGAAACTCAGGCCCGAGCCGTAGGGCGCGTCCACGACGCCGCCGTGCGTGATCCCGAGGTCGTTCAGCCGCGCGACCCAGTTCTCCAGCTCGCCGCGGTTGGCGCAGCCGAAACCGACATGGTCCAGGCCGACGCGATGTTCGCTGAATTCCTCGTCGGGTGCCCCGTGGTCATGCTGATGGATGCCGAATACCGTGCCGCCGTCGAGCAGCCACACCTGATGCCGGAAACCGGCGTCGGTGTGTTCGTCAAGCATGGGATCGGCGCCGAGAAGGTTGCGGTACCAAGGACCGCTGACGTCGATGTCACGCACCGTGACCGCGACATGGTTGAGTGCAGGGAAGGTCATGTGCCGACTCTATCCCTAGACGATGCGCCAGCCGCGGCGCGCTCGAAAGCGCATGTCCCACAGGTAAAGCTGATAGCCGAAGATCCACGCGCGGTGCGGAATCACCAGATCGGCCAGCCGCAGGGCAGACACCAGCCATTCGAACCGGCGCTGCTGACGCTTCGACCAGTCCAGCTGCATCAGCGACCGAAACTCCGGGGCCAAGAAACCCGTCGTCGCGAACAGGTTGAGCGGACCTGCCAGCGCTCGCAGCGGCCACGGCAAAAACACCAGGGCAGCCACGCCGCGCAGATGCTCGCGTACCGGCTGGTCGATGTGCAGGTCGTCGAGCGAACGCTTCCAGTACTCGTCGAACGCGACCCGGTCGCGCGGCCACAGGCGCTCGGGCACCTGCAGGGTGGTGCCCAGCCGCTTGGCGTCGCGATAGACCGCGTCGGCGCTGGCCTCGTCGAGCGGGCCATGCAGAAACTCGTGCTGGTCGACGAAGTAGCGATACAGGCAGGCGGCCACCCACAGCTGCAACTTTGGGTCGAAGGCGTTGTAGGAGACCGGGCTGGACGACGTGGACCGGACCTGGCGGTGTGCGACGTCGACGGCATCGCGGATCAGCGCCCGGTCGGACTCGGTTCCGATGGTCGCCACCGCGAGGTAGGTGCCGGTGGTGCGGGCTCGTTTGAACGGGTGCTTGTAGACGTTGCCGCTATTCACCGGGCTTTCCACAACGCCGTAACCGACGCCCGGCAAGGACAGCTGCATGATCACGTTCGCGGCAGGCAGGAGCGGCGCCGCCGCGTTGAGCAGGTCCGCGACCCGGGTCACGGGCCGCTTCACTGCCGCCTCCTGCCCCATAGGATCGAGTAGACCACTTATGAGACGCTGCCGGAGTGTTTGAGACGCCACGGCACGCCCGAATCGTCGGCGTGCTGATCGGCTATCTGACCGACCTCGCGCTGAGTGACCCCGGCACGGGGCATCCGGTCGCGGTATTCGGCCAAGCGGCCGCCGAGCTGGAGGGATTCACCTACCGCGACGCCAAGATCGCCGGCGCGCTGCACGTCAGCCTCGCGGTCGGCACGGTGGGAGTACTCGGCACGGCGGTGCAGCGGTCCGCGGCCCGCCGGGGCCCGTTCTGGTCGATCGCCGCCACCGCCACGGCCACCTGGGTGGCGCTGGGCGGAACGTCGTTGGCGCGCACGGGCCTGGAAATGGCGAAGCTGCTCGACCGCGACGACATCGAGGCCGCGCGGCGACTGCTGCCGTCGTTGTGTGGACGCGATCCGGCCCGGCTAGATGGTTCAGGGCTGACCCGGGCGGCGCTGGAATCCGTCGCCGAGAACACCTCCGACGCCCAGGTGGCGCCGCTGCTGTGGGCGACGGCGGGCGGGGTGCCCGCTGTGCTGGTATACCGCGCTATCAACACGCTGGACGCGATGATCGGCCACCGCTCGCCGCGCTATATCCGATTCGGTTGGGCCGCAGCACGATTGGATGATCTGTCCAACTATGTCGCTGCCCGGATGACCGCGGCGCTGGTGGTTCTCTGCGCACCGCTGGTCGGCGGATCGCCGTCGGGCGCGGCGGGAGCCTGGCGCCGCGACGCGGCCCGTCATCCCAGTCCCAACGCCGGGGTCGTCGAGGCGGCCTTCGCCGGGGCGCTGGGCGTGCGACTGGGTGGGCCCACGCAGTATCAGCACGAGCTGCAGATTCGCCCTACTCTCGGCGACGGCCGGCAACCCACCGTGGCCGATCTGCGCCGCGCGGTGGCCCTGTCGCGGATGGTGCAGCTCGCGACCGCCGCGCTACTGGCCGGGCTATCGAGTGTGCACTGGCGGCGTTGAGTGTGCAGGTAGGGCGCGATAATCGCGGTTTTCCCGCCGTCAGCGCACTCTGAAAGTCCTCAGCGCACACTCAACGGCGGCGGCCGTAGCGGTCGTCGAGTTTCTCCTCGACGGTCATCGGGGTTTCGGCCGACGACGCCTGCTGTTTGTGTTGACGGCGGGCGCGGATCTCGGAGTAGGCGAAATAGCCCAGTCCGATCGGCGCCAGAATGCCGAACGAAATCCACTGGATGCCGTAGGACAGGAACGGGCCGGCGTCGAGGTGTGGCACGTCGATCACGCCGAGCCCGCCCGGCTGGTTTTCGACCAGTTGCAGATAGGACCCGGTCAGCGAGACCTTGGTCAGCACCGATACCTGCTCGGTGTTGATCGAATACACTTGCTGGAAACCATCTCTGGAGAATGGTTCCTTGTCGTGAACGGCCGGCTCGGAGTCTCGCAGCCGTGCCGTGACGGTTACCGTTTCTTGCGGCGGGCGGGGAACCGGCGGGACGTGCGAGCCGGGCTCCGGGCGTACGTAACCACGATCGACGAGAACCGTCGGCCCGTCGTCGACGACAAATGGGGCCAGCACCTCAAAAGCCTGATTTCCCTCGACGACTCGCAAGCGGGCCAGTACCTCGATGTCGGGCAGATAGTGCCCGGTCGCGGTCACCCTGCGCCACTGCGCGTTCGATGCCGACGAATCCTGCTGCGGCAGCAAGGTTTTCAACGGAACCGGTGCGGTGTTGAGGGAGTTCTCGATCTGCTGGTTCTCCCGCGACGTGCGGGCGTTCTTTCCCAGCTGCCACGGCGCGAGCACCATAAAGCACAGGTATGTGAAGGCGATGACCACCAGGATCAGCGCTATCCAGCCCGGTCGCAGCAGGAACGCCAGCCTTGCCAGGAAACGACGCATCAACCGTGTCCGTTGTGCGCTAGTTGCTCGTCGACCCAGTCGTGCAGGCCGGGCAACGCGGCCTCGATGACGGCCAACACCTCTTCGAAGTCGGCATGGTCGCCGTAGTAGGGATCCTCGACGTCGAGGGCGTAGGCGGCCGAGCGCGGGTCGAACGAACGCAGCATCCTCATTCGATCGTCGTCGACGCCCAGCTGCTGCAAGATTCGAAGGTGGTTGCGGCCCAAGGCGACCACCAGGTCGGCGCCCAGGTGGTCGTCGTCGACCTGCGCGGCGAGGTGGTCGGTGGAGTAGCCGTGGGTACGCAGCACCCGGGCTGCCCGCTCGTCGGCGCAGTTGCCGACATGCCAGTTCCCGGTGCCCGCACTGGTCACGCGCACCGCGTCACCAAGTCCACGCTGGGCCAGCTGGTGGGCGAACATTTTCTCGGCCATCGGCGAGCGGCAGATGTTGCCGGTGCAGACGAAGGTCACGTGCAGAGGATTCGAGTCAGACACCCAGCGCCCTCCGCAGCTCGGACATGGTCGCGGCGTGTGTGACGCCGATCGTGGCGAAGCCGTCGGGGAAATCGGCCTGGCCGTACCCCCAGCCGACCACGACGGTGTCGATACCGTGTGCGGCCGCCCCGTCGACGTCGTGGCTGCGGTCGCCGACCATGAGCACCCGCTCGGGCAGCGGCTCTAGCTGGGTCAGCGCGTGCGCCAGCACTTCTTCCTTACTCCTGCGGGAGCTGTCCGGGCAGGCGCCGGCGATGACCTCGAAATGCTGGTCGAGCCCGAAGTGGGCGAGGATGCGTCGCGCCGTCGGCTCCAACTTCGAGGTGGCCACGGCCAGCCGGACTCCTGCAGCGCGCAGATCGGCCAGCAGCGGCTCGATCCCGTCGAACAGGCTGTTCATCGCCCAACCCCGGGCGCCGTACTCGGCCCGGAACGCCGTGAACGCCGCGTCGGCATGCTCGCCAAGGCCCATCGTCTGGAACGTTTCGTCCATCGGCGGGCCGACGATCCGGGCAGCCAGGTCGCCCTCGGGGACCGGGGCGCCGATGTGGCTGAGCGCGTGTACGAAGCTGGTAACGATCCCTTCGGCGGAGTCGGTCAGGGTGCCGTCGAGATCGAAGATCACCAGCTGGGGCGCCAGTCCATCGGCTGAAACTGCTCCTGTCACCTCACCATTGTCGTTGATGGGGTATTGCGAGGCATGAAGGGTCTGGCTGGACATGCGCTCAGTTCGCTTCCTGGGGATTCTTAGTCTGGCGGGCAACAGGTTTCGTTGCATACCGTTTTGCCAGCGCCTGACACTTCGGAAGGAATCACCATGACCACCAGTACCGTCACGGCCTGGGAAGAGGCGGAGATCGAAAGAGCCAATGCCTCTGGGCTAACCCCGGTGGTTTTCGTGCATGGTCTGTGGCTGCTCTCCAGCAGCTGGCAACGCTGGCGCGACCTGTTCGAAGCCAACGGCTACACGACCATAGCCCCAGGCTGGCCCGACGATCCGGCCACTGTGACGGAGGCGTTCGACCATCCAGAAGTGTTCGCACACAAAAAGGTTCAGGCCGTCACCGATCACTATCTGGATGCTATCAAGCGGCTGGCGAAGAAACCCGCGGTCGTCGGTCACTCCTTCGGCGGATTGATAGCGCAGAAAATCGCGGGCTCCGGCGCGTCCGTGGCAACCGTGTCGATCGACAACGCCCCGTTCAGAGGGATTCTGCCGCTGCCGATCTCGTCGCTGAAGTCGTCGTTCCCGGTCTTGAGCAATCCCACCAATTACGGCAAGGCAGTCGCGCTGACCTTCGATCAGTTCAAGTACGGCTGGGCCAACAACCTTGACGAAGCCGAGGCCAGGGAGCTGCACGAGACCTTCCACGTCCCGGCGCCCGGCTTGCCGCTGTTTCAGGCGGCGGTGTCTAACTTCAATCCGGCCAGCGAGACCCGGGTGGACTCCAAGAATCCCGACCGCGGTCCGCTGCTGATCATCGCGGGGGAGAACGACCACACGATCCCGCTGGCGATCACCGAGGCCACCTTCAAGCTCCAGTCCAAGCACAATCCGGGCGTGACCGAGATCGAGCGAATTGCCGGCCGAGGCCACTCCCTGGTCATCGACAGCGGGTGGAAAGAGGTCGCCGACGTCGCCGTGACGTTCATTCAGCGCTTCACCTGATTCGCGCTGCGGTCACTTTTGGGGGTCGCCGATCATTTGCTGCTGGCGCGGCGCGCCCGGGCTATGCTCCGTTGACCACGGGGCTCTGAAGGGTGAAAAACGCATGCGCCGATTGATAGTCGGAGTCGCCGTCGTTGCTGTCGGGATGTCGATCGCTGCGTGCGGCGGCAGCAAGGGGAGCGGCCCCGCCGCGTCGGCCACGAGCACCACGACGACCACGTCGGCGTCATCGAAGCCTCCGATCGCGCAGGCCGCGCTGTCGAATCTGTTGCTCACGCCGGCGGAGGTCGACGGCGTGCTGGGCGTCACCGGGTCGGTGAGCAAGGAAAAGATCGACAAGCTGCAGGACGACTCGACTAGTACGCCGGGAGCGCCGGGGTGGAAATTTCCCGACGAGTGCGTCTACGCCAAGGGTCCCGCCACTGCCCCCGTCTACGCGGGCAGCGGCAACACCGCGGTGAGCGGCGACATGGACACCACCTCCCTGAATAACGACCAGGACATCATGCTGGGCCAGGTGGTGGTGTTGTTCCCCTCCGCCAAGGAGGCGAATGACTTCTTCGGAACGTCCGCCCAGCGCTGGCCTGCCTGTGCGGACCGTGAAATCGCCGAGCCCGCCACCCCGGACGGCACGCAGACGACATACAAGATCGGCCCGTTCTCCAACGCCAACGGAATCTTGAGCGTTACGCAGACGACGACCATGAGCATGAGTGGCCAGCCCACCCCGATGGTCCTCACGTCCCAGCGGGCGCTGACGGTGCGCAACAACGTTGTGGTCGATGTCGTCCTGCTGCGCAAGGACCCGGCGGACTTTGGCGTCAAGGTCGCAGCCCAGATCGCCGGCAAGATCGACAAGCAGCAGTAGCCTCACCCGGGCCGTGAACGGGCCTGGTAGTGGCGCACTAGTGTTTCACGGATGGCGAGTCTGGACCCGAGCGTGCTTGCCGCCGCGCGCTATCACGGTGACCAGGCCGTCGCGCCCGGCATGCTGGACTTCGCCGTCAACGTGCGTCACGCGCACCCACCGCAGTGGCTGATCCAGCGGCTGGCCGCGCGGCTGCCGGACCTGGCGTGCTACCCCAGCGTCGAGGACCTGCACCGGGCACAGGACGCGGCCGCACAGCGGCACGGCCGGGCGCGCGACGAGGTGCTGCCGCTGGCCGGGGCGGCAGAGGGGTTCGCGTTGCTGCCCAACCTGCGGCCGGCACGGGCGGCGATCATCGCGCCCTCGTTCACCGAGCCGGCCGTGGCGCTGAGCGCCGCCGGAGTGCTGGTGCACCACGTCGTGCTCGACGCGCCCTTTGGCCTCGACGACGCTGATGTGCCCGAGGACGCCGACCTCGTCGTGGTGGGCAATCCGACCAACCCCACCTCGGTGCTGCATCGCCGCGAGCAGCTCCTCGCGTTGCGCCGGCCCGGGCGCATCCTGGTGGTCGACGAGGCGTTCGCGGATTCGGTTCCCGGGGAGCCGGAGTCGTTGGCCGGTGATTCGCTGCCCGACGTGCTGGTGCTGCGCAGCCTGACCAAGTCGTGGGCGCTGGCCGGATTGCGAGTGGGCTACGCCCTTGGCGCGCCAGAGGTGTTGGCGCGGTTGACTGCCCAGCGCGCGCACTGGCCGGTGGGCACGCTGCAATTGACGGCCATCGCCGCCTGCTGTGCCGCTGACGCGGTCGCCGAAGCGGCGGCCGATGCGGCGCGGCTGGGCCAATTGCGCAACGAGATGGTCGTCGGCCTGGCATCGGTGGGCGCCGACGTGGTCGACGGCCAGGCCCCGTTCGTGCTGTTCCGCCGCCCCGATGCCGTTCGGCTGCGGAACAGCCTGCACGACAAGGGGATTGCCGTGCGCCGCTGTGACACGTTCGTCGGCCTGGACGAGAGCTATCTCCGAGCCGCGGTGCGCCGGGAGTGGCCGCTGCTGGTTCAAGCCATCGCGGAGGCCATGCCCGTCTCGAACAACGGGAGGCACCGGTGAGCGTGCGGCTATCCGAGGTCATCGAGGTACTCGACGAGGCCTACCCGCCACGGCTGGCCCAATCGTGGGATTCGGTTGGCCTGGTGTGCGGCGACCCCAACGACGTACTGGACTCGGTCACGGTTGCCGTCGATGCCACGGCGGCGGTCGTCGACGAAGTCCCCGAGGCGGGCCTGCTGTTGGCTCATCACCCGTTGCTGCTGCGCGGGGTCGATACGGTTGCGGCCAGCACGCCCAAGGGCGCGCTGGTGCACCGGTTGATCCGGACCGGGCGCTCCCTGTTCACCGCACACACCAACGCCGACTCGGCATCGCCCGGTGTTTCTGACGCGCTGGCGCACACGCTTGGCCTCACCGTCGAATCAGTGCTCGAACCGCTTTCGGACACAGCCGATCTCGACAAGTGGGTGATCTATGTGCCGCGGGAGAACACGGCAGCGGTGCAGGCCGCCGTGTTCGAGGCCGGCGCCGGCCACATCGGCGACTACTCGCACTGCAGTTGGAGCGTCAGCGGCATCGGGCAGTTCCTGCCGCACGACGGGGCGACACCCGCGGTGGGCAGCGTCGGAACCGTGGAGCGCGTGGACGAGGACCGGTTCGAGGTCATCGCACCCGCGCGGGCCCGGGCGCGTGTGTTGGCAGCGATGCGCGCCGCCCACCCGTACGAAGAACCCGCATTCGACATCTTCGCGCTGGTACCCCCGCCCGGTGACGCCGGACTGGGCCGTATCGGCACGCTGCCGCAACCCGAAACGTTGCGCGCCTTCGTCTCCCGTGTCGGTGCCGCGCTGCCGCAGACCTCCTGGGGCGTGCGCGCCGCGGGCGATCCCGACAGGGCCGTGTCGCGGGTCGCGGTGTGCGGCGGTGCCGGGGATTCGCTGCTGAGCATCGCGGCTCGTGCGGACGTGCAGGCCTACGTCACGGCCGATCTGCGCCATCATCCGGCCGACGAGCATGGCCGGGCCTCGGAGGTGGCACTGATCGACGTCGCGCACTGGGCCAGCGAATTCCCCTGGTGCGCACAAGCCGCCGAGGTGCTGCGGTTCCGATTCGGGGCGGCGCTGCCGGTGCGCGTGTCCAGCACCCGCACCGACCCGTGGAATCTTGGCGACGCAACCTGTGGAGATCAGTGATGAAAGCCGAAGTAGCGCAGCAGCGTTCACTATTGGAGTTGTCCCAACTGGATGCTGAGCTGTCCCGGATGGCGCATCAAGCCAACCGTCTGCCGCAGCGCGAGGCCATCGATCGAATGCGAGGCGAACACGACGCCGCCAATGACCGGCTGGGTGCCGTGCGAATCGCTTTGCAGGACTTGGACGCTCAGGTGTCGCGGTACGAGTCGGAGATCGAAGCGGTGCGGCAGCGCGAAGACCGCGACCGATCGTTGCTCACGTCGGGGGCCACCGACGCCAAGCAGCTGGGGGATCTACAGCACGAACTGGAAACCCTGCAGCGCCGTCAGAGCAGCCTGGAAGATTCGCTGCTCGAAGTCATGGAGCGCCGTGAGGAGCTGCAGGGCCAGCTGACTGCCGAGCTGGGCACGATCGAGACGCTGCAGGCCGACCTGGCCGAGGCGCAGCAGGCCCTCGATGCTGCACTCGCCGAGATCGACGAGGCTCGTCTGGTTCATTCGTCGCGACGCGAGGCGCTGGCTGCGGCACTGGCACCCGATTTGTCTGCCCTCTACGAGCGACAGCGTGCCGGGGGAGGACCCGGCGCTGGGCAGCTGTTGGGGCATCGCTGCGGCTCCTGCCGGATCGAGATCGACAAGGGCGAACTTGCTCGCATCTCGGCGGCCCCCGAGGACGACCTGGTGCGCTGCCCGGAATGCGGCGCGATCCTGTTGCGGGTCAAGGGGTTCGGGCAGTGAAGGTGGTCATCGAAGCCGACGGTGGCTCCCGCGGCAATCCCGGGCCCGCCGGCTACGGCGCGGTGGTGTTCACCGAGGATCGCGCGACCGTGCTGGCCGAAAGTAAGCAGGCCATCGGCCACGCGACCAACAACGTCGCCGAATACCGCGGACTGATAGCCGGCCTGGAAGACGCCATGAAGCTGGATGCCGCCGAGGTTGAAGTCTTCATGGATTCCAAGCTGGTGGTCGAGCAGATGTCCGGCAGGTGGAAAGTCAAGCACCCAGGGCTGATTGAGTTACATGCCCAGGCTCGCAAGCTGGGGGCGCGGTTCGACCGGATCAGCTACGCGTGGATTCCGCGCGAACGCAACAAGCATGCCGATCGGCTGGCCAACGAAGCGATGGACGCCGCCGCCGAGATCAGTGACGAGAGCTCCGAACCGGCGGTGGCCGAACCGGTGGTCGCCGAACCGGCGAAAACTGGTGCGACACAAACCCTGTCGCCGCCCGGCTGGACCGGCGCTCGCGGCACGCCGACCAGGTTACTGTTGCTGCGCCACGGGCAGACCGCGCTGTCGGTGCATCGCCGCTATTCGGGGCGCGGCAACCCGGAGCTCACCGACTTGGGACGCCAGCAGGCGCAAGCCGCGGCGCGGTATCTGGCCGAGCGCGGCGGCATTGCCGCGGTGGTTTCCTCGCCACTGCAACGCGCCTACGACACCGCCGCGGCAGCCGCCAAGGCGCTGGGTCTGGACGTCACCGTGGACGACGACTTGATCGAGACCGACTTCGGAGCCTGGGAGGGGTTGACGTTCGCCGAGGCCGCCGAACACGATCCCGAATTACATGCCCGCTGGCTCAGCGATACCGCCACGGAGCCGCCGGGCGGCGAGAGCTTCGATGCCGTACTCGAGCGGGTGTGCCGGGCGCGGGAACGAATCATTGCCACCTACCAAGGCGCCACGGTGCTTGTCGTATCGCATGTCACGCCGATCAAGATGTTGTTACGCCTGGCGTTGGACGCCGGGCCCGGCATCCTGTACAAATTGCATCTTGACCTGGCATCCTTAAGCATCGCTGAGTTCTATTCCGACGGGGCATCTTCGGTGCGACTCGTGAATCAGACCGGCTATCTTTAGCCGCTAAGGAGCCACCGTTGCAGCCGTCTCCACAGTCCGATGAATCGCCGGCCGCCGTTCCGGCGGATATCCGGGCGCAGGTGATGCCGGCGGTTCTCGACGAGTTGTCCCGCTGGGGCGTCGAGCGGTTCAGCGTCGAGGCCTTGGCCGAGCGCCACCACCTCGATACGGCGATGATCTACCGCCACTGGGGCGACCGTCAGCGGCTGATCGTCGATGCGGCGCTGGCTGATCTCGAGGCCTGGGGTACGCCAACGGACACAGGCTCGTTGCGCGGAGATCTGGAGGCTTTAGCCCGGAATGTGACCGATCGAATCAACACCGAGGTCGGGCGCACTTTCCTGCGGGCGTTGGTGATGGGACATCGCGGGTATCACGACGAAGAAACCCGAATGAGGTTCTGGCGGGCGCGTTTCACTGTGGTGCGCATGGTGATAGACAGGGCAAGGGAGCGCGGCGAATTGCGCGACGGGATCAGCACGCTGGCTGCTGTACAGATTGTCATGGCGCCCCTGAACATTCGTGCGCTTTACTCGGACGCTGCCGTCGACGACGACTATTGCGCGGCCATTGCGGATATGGCGTGGCATGCGCTGGCGCGTAAATCCGTAACTGGCGAGCTGTAGACCGCCCGTTCGGCGTTGAATGTGCATAGTGGGCGTAGAGCGTGCGTTGTGGGTTGAATAATCGTCAAAATTCCACCCTGAGCGCACACTCAAAGCCGTCAGTGCACACTCAACGTGGCCAAGCTGAGCTGTTCAGCGAGACAACGTGATTGCTTGCTCCGGGCAGTTTCGCTCCCCGACGACAGCTTGCGCCTCGAGCTCACCCGCGACATCCTCGACAAGTACCAGGCAGTGGCCGACCTCGTCGGCATCGAACACGTCGCCCGCCAGGCTGTAACACCGTCCGTGGCCGGTGCACAAATCGGGGTCGACCGACACCTTGGTCATGAGCGCACGCGTCACGACACCGGGAAGATCAGCGGCAGCGACTCCACCGATCTCAGCGCGGCGGTGTAGATCAGCTGGGTGCCGGGCTTGATCTCGTAATTCGGTATGCGCCGGTGGAATTCGCGCAATGCCACCCGCAGCTCCATCCGGGCCAGGTGAGATCCCAGGCAGCGGTGCGGACCTCCGCCGAACGCCCGGTGCCGGTTTGGGCTGCGGTTGAAATCCACCACCTCGGGGTTGGGAAACTCGGCGGGGTCGGTGTTGGCCGCACCGAGTAGCGGGCTGACCCGCTCGCCCTTGCTGATCGGGCAGCCGCCCACCTCGACGTCTTGCATGGCGACCCGAACCACACCGGGCACCGGTGTCTCCCAGCGCAACAGCTCCTCGATCGCATGCGGCAGCACGTCGGGTTCCTCGACGAGCTGATGACGGTGATCGGGGTGTCGCGCCAGGTACACGAAGAAGCAGTCCAGTGAGTCGGTGACGGTGTCCAGCCCCGCGATCAGGAACAGGAAGCAGATGTCGAGCAGCTCCTCGCGCGAAAGCGGTTGACCCGCGATGTTCGCCGCGATCATCGCGGACAGCACGTCGTCGCGTGGGCTGGCGATGTGCTGGTCGATAGCGCGGTCGAAGTAGTCGTAAATCTGTTGCGCGACGGCTTGCGACGCGTCATGACGACCGTCGTAACCCTCGGCGCCCTCCGGGCGGATCACGCCGTCCTTCCATTCCAGGAATTGGTCGAGGTCTTCCAACGGCAGCCCGAGCAACTGCAGGAAAACGGTGCACGGGAGCGGTACCGCGAACTCCTCGTGAAAGTCGACCTCGCCCCGCCCGGCGAACCTGTCGATCATCTCGTTCACCAGCTTGGCGACGCTTGGTTCACGTTGGGCCATCTCGCGCGGGGTGAACAGCGGATCGAGAATGCGCCGGTACTTCGCGTGCTCGGGGGGATCGATCTGCAGCGGAATGAGCGGTCGGATGTTGCCGAGGTCGACCGCATCCATGTTCGACGAGAACAGCTCGGTGTGTTTGAGCGCCATCTCGATGTCGGTCAGGCGGCTGAGTACGACCGCCTCCGGCGACCGGAACACCGGAGTCGACTCGCGCAGAGCCTTGTACATCGGCTGGGGCTCGGCGACGCCCATCAACGCCTGGTCGACGAAAGCATCGGCTTCTGTCATGCGGTCAGCGTCGCACCAACTTCTTATTTAGGCAATGATTGAAAAAATTGGGCAATAGCCAGAAGCCGGTGATCAGGCGGCTATACCCGCTGGCCAGGAGAGGGGCCAACGAGTACCGTGTTCGTGCGGACGAGTTGGCTGGGCGACCGCGGCTCGTACCGGTCCGCAAGGTCCGGCCGAGTCGAGGAAAGTCCGGACTTCACAGAGCAGGGTGATTGCTAACAGCAATCCGAGGCGACTCGCGGGAAAGTGCCACAGAAAACAAACCGCCACCCTCGCGGTGGTAAGGGTGAAACGGTGCGGTAAGAGCGCACCAGCATCCCGGGTGACCGGGGTGGCTCGGCAAACCCCACCCGAAGCAAGGTCAAGAAGGCTGCACCGGAAGGTGCGGCCGCGCAGGCGATTAAGGGTTGCTCGCCCGAGCCTGCGGGTAGGCCGCTTGAGGCACCCGGCAACGGTGTGTCCAGATGGATGGTCGCCGCCGTGCCGCCGTTGGCTATGCCGCGGCGGTGGGGAACAGAATCCGGCTTACAGGCCAACTCGTCCGCCCTACGCCTGCGACCTGCATATCGGCGATCTCTAGCCAGCTAGCGTCAGAAGGTTACGGAGCAGCTCCGTAACGGTGTCCGGCTGCTCGAGCGTGGTGGTGTGGCCGCTGTGTACGACGGTCACGAGGCGCGCCCCGGGGATGAGGTCGACGATGCGCTGCGACTCGGCGGGCGGAGTGGTGGCATCGTCGGCGCCGACGATGACCAGCGTGGGCGCCTGGATGCGTCCGATCTCGCTCGCTACCGGCAGTCGGTCGGCAACACCGATGACGGCCTTGCTGATGCCCGAGCGTTGGCTGCGGCGGAGCCGCCGTTCCCATTCTTCGATTACCGGCTTGTTCGAAGCGTCTGCGCGGAACGTGGGGCCGAATACCATTGGCAGCACAGTTTTTCGCAGTACCCCAATGCCCGTCACCCGGAAGATCGTGCTCATCAGTTTGAATTTAGTGCCGTCGAGCTGGGCACCGGCGCTGGTGTCCAGGAGCGTCAGCGTGCGAATCAATTCCGGACGACGGGCGGCGATGCGCAGTCCGACGAATCCCCCCATCGATAATCCGACGTAGTGGACGGGCGCCACACCGAGCGACTCGATCAGGGCGACAGCGTCGTCGGTAAGAGTGTCCATGTCATAGCCGTCGTTGGCGGCAGGACTGTCACCTTGGCCGCGCCAATCGATTGCGACACAGCGGTATTGACTTTTCAGCGCGGCGATCTGTGGATGAAACATCCAGCCGCTGAACAGCAGGGCATGGCCGAAGAACACTGTCGGCGCGTCGGCACGTTCCGGCGGTGTCCCCGTGTCCGAGTAGGAGATGGTGGCTGAACCGCGCGTGAATGTTGGCATGGCCGTCCTAAACTGAGAGTCTCACGTCGATGCTTGGCGATGACGCTCGCACCCTAGTTGTATACATGATATGTCGCTGTCTTCCGGGCGCTCCACCTGACATCAGAGGTTGCCGCCGCCGGCGACCGTCCCGCCGACACGGCAATCGGCGTCAGCGCGTCTTTTTCACCGACTTGTCGAGTTTGCGCAGCGCCTCGTCGAGCTGCTGACGGCAGCTCTCGGCCAAGTCGGCCTCCTGCTGGTAGAGCAGACCGTAGGTGAAGGTGTCTTCGCCCGCGGCGTGGGCGGCGTCGGCCTGCTCAGTCAGGTGGTCGCGGCTGACCACGCTGTCTTGATGATCGCCGAGCAGCGACTGGATGGCCTTGGCCTGCTTGGACACGTCGTCCGCGCCGGTCGCCGCCGCCGTGTAGCGAAGTCGCTTGGCGCGCTTGCGAATTACGTGCAACGCCTCGTCGCGATCGTGCTCTTCGTCGTCCTCTTGGTCCTCGTCGGCCGACGAATCGACGTGTTCCTCTTGGGCGGCCTGGTCCACTTCGGCGGCGGCCTTCGCGGCCTTGCGCACCTTCTTGTAGGCGGCGTCAATGGTGACCGGCGCCGGTTGCTCGCCGGCAGCGGCGGCCGGGCTTTCCGCCACCATCGCATCCAGGGCATCGAGCAGCCGGAAATAGCGTTGCGACCGCATCGCGATCAAGGACCGCCGCAGCCCGGACTGGTAGCGGCGCTTAGCGCCCTCGATCAGGCGTTCGCGCACAGGTCCACGCACCAGCTCCGGTGACAGCCGATCCAGCTCTTGCTCGTAGCGCTGTTCGAGCACCTCGGCGTCGCGTGCCACACCCAAGACGCCGGCGAGCTCGCGTAGTTCGTCGAGCACCCAGGCGTAGGTGCCCTCCGACACGCCGAGCGACTCTTGGGCGTCCTTCAGCAGGCTGCGGATCTTGCGGGTGGTGACCCGCATCTGGTGCACGGAGTCGTCGACGTCGGCGCGCACGGCGCGATCCCACACCAGAAGCTCGTCGACCTGCTCGGCCACCGCGCGCTGTACCGGGTCTTCGGATGGCCGGGTGCCGTTGGACTGCAACGTCGTCCCGAGCACCCGCGCAAGCTTGGACGCGTGACCGGCGGGTTGGCCGCCGGCGTCCAGGAGCCGGTTGCTCAACCGGTTCAGCAGCTCGGTATCGCTTGCCCCTCGTGATTCGTCGAGCTCCAATTCCCACTCACGCCACTCTTGCTCGACGGCGCCCGCGTCGGGGCTATCCGAACCACCAGCCGACCATGCGCGGACATGGTCATTGCTGAACTCCGCGAAGGGTGCGCCCTCGATGCCGTACAGCACCTGGCTTTCGCGTTGGGTGGTGATCCGGGCGACCGGTTTGATCGGCCGGTCGCGAACGATCGCGAGCACCACGTCCAGTAATTGGGTGGGGACGGTGTCGTCGTCCGCGGACCCCAGGGGTGTACGAATCTCGGTGCGGGCGTCGGGCCCGGCCGGCAATTTCAGGTGCCAACCGGCGTCATGGCCACCGGTACGGCGCCGCAGCGTGATCTTGTTGTGCGCGAGATCCTGCGCCTGGGTGTCGAAGTACATCGCGTCCAGCGATTGCGTCGGCAACGTCTCCACCCGGGCCACCGCCGCGATGCCTTCGAACGACGGGGTGACCGTGGATTCGGGGACGTCGAACTTGCGCTCCACCTCGAGATGGCGCGAGGTTTCTGGCATTCTTTTCGGCTCCGTCAGGGGGCGCGTCGCCGCGGAATTACCCGGTCATCGACGCTCGTAAATGATGACCCATAGCGTGCCACACCACGGTTGAACGGCGGGCAGCGATCCTGGCTGCGGCGTGTCCGTCCGCGGTGGCCTGGGAGAACGGATTTTCGCGCCCGGTCGGTTACGGGGGCGGGGGCGGCGGAGGCGGAGGGTCTTCCGGCATCGGCGCGTAATCCGCCGGCGGCGGCACGTAGCGCTGGATGGCATCGGCGACGTTGGCGCAGCCGCTGACCGAAACGCGTCGGCCCGCGTTGACACAGACGGAAGCTTCCGCCGTGCCGGCGGAGTGTGTGAAGGCGACGATTCCCGGGATCGGGGTAATCGCCAACAAAGCCAGCAGTGCGGTAATCCAGCGGCGCTGATTCATATCGCAACTCCTGGGTTTGCGGACAGAGGGTTACACAGGGTTGAAGTATATCGACGTCGGCATTAACCGCGGTCGGGTTTTGCGTCGTTGGTACCGGGTCGATCTTGTGCGGCCCGCAATTCTCTACCGCCCGTTTAGCCCATGAGCCGCAGTAAAACCGCTTATGGTTTGCCTGCGGGTCAGTTTTCGAATACCTGATGGAGGAGCTACCGATGGTGTTTTTCGCACTCGCCACGTCACGCGCGGTCGTCGGTGGAATTGCTGCCGGCGCAATCAGTGCTGCAATGCTTTTCGCCGCCGTCGGCCCGGCTGCCGCGGATCCCGAGCCAGCGCCGGCACCGAACTGCACGGCGGCCGATCTCGCGCAGGTGTCTTCGGGTGTCGCGGCGTCAACGTCGGTCTATCTTTTCAGCCATCCAGACGTCAACACCTTCTTCACCAGCCTGAAAGGTCAGCCGCGCAGCGATCAGGCTGACCAGGTCAAGCAGTACATGGACGCCAACCCCCAGACGCACACCGACCTCGAAGGCATTCGCCAGCCACTCACCGATTTCCGTAATCGGTGCAACATGGAATAACTCAGAAGCAGTGTTCGTCGGCGGGGAAAACTCCGCCAGCTACTTCTTCCGCGTATTGGCTAGCGGCCCGGCGTAATTCGTCGCCGACGTTCGCGAATCGCTTGACGAATCGCGCCGCCTTGCCACTGCTCATGCCGGCCATGTCCTGCCAGACCAACACCTGAGCGTCGCAGTTCGGACCGGCTCCGATCCCGACTGTCGGGATGGTCAGCTTGCCGGTGATCTGGGTGGCCAATTCGGCGGGCACCATTTCCATGACGACCGAAAACGCCCCGGCTTCGGCGACGGCGATCGCGTCGTGGACGGTCTGCTCGGCGGCGTCACCGCGGCCCTGCACCCGGAACCCGCCCAGGGTGTTGACGCTTTGCGGCGTGAAGCCGATGTGCGCCATCACCGGGATACCCGCCGCGGTCAAGCAGCCGATCTGCTCGGCCACCCGCTCGCCGCCCTCGAGCTTGACGGCGTGCGCGCCGCCTTCCTTCATGAATCGGGTGGCGGCGGCCAGCGCGGCGGCGGGGCCGGCCTCGTAGCTGCCGAACGGCAAGTCGGCGACGACGAGGGCGTGCGGCGCCCCCTTGACGACGCCGCGAACCAGCGGGATCAGTTCGTCGATGGAAACCGGCACCGTGGTGTCGTAGCCGTATACGACGTTGGCCGCCGAGTCGCCGACCAGCAACACCGGGATGCCGGCATCGTCGAAGACGCGGGCGGTCGAATAGTCGTAGGCCGTGAGCATGGCCCACTTGTGGCCTTCGGCCTTCATTTTCTGTAGATGGTGGGTGCGGATCTTGGTCCGGGGCGCGCTAGACGCCGCGTTTGCACCGTAAACGTTCTGCTCAGACATCATTGTCCCTAGTGGTGGTCGGGTCGATCCTCGTGGCCGCGAATGGGTCCCCGGGTTCGTCTGACTTCCGTCATTCTGCCATCTCTTGTGCGCGGTTGCACCGTCGTAGCGGTGTGAGACGTGCCATGCGCGGTAGCCGGCAGGCGGTAGCCGCTCACGAAAACCTCAGGTTGTCTCTGGCAGCATGTGTTGGCATGGGTCTGACTCGCCGCGACAAGATCGCGCGCATGCTGCTGGTCTCGACAGCAATCGCTGCCGTGGCGCTGCTTCTGGGGGGCTGCGTGCGCGTTGTCGGCGGACACCCGCTGATGGCGGGGCCCAAATTGGGGCAGCCGGTGGAGTGGACGCCGTGTCGGGTCGCCAGCGGATCGGTGAAGCTTCCCGGCGGCGCCATGTGCGGCAAGCTCGCCGTGCCCGTCGACTACGACCATCCCGGCGGCGACCTCGCCACGCTGGCGATGATTCGATTCCCGGCGACCGGGGACAAGCTCGGTTCGCTGGTGATCAACCCCGGCGGGCCCGGCGAATCCGGTATCGAGGCTGCGCTGGGCGTCGTTCAGACGCTGCCCAAGCGGGTCCGCGAGCGGTTCGACCTGGTCGGGTTCGACCCTCGTGGTGTGGCCTCGTCGCGGCCGGCGATCTGGTGTAACTCCGATGCCGACAACGACCGGCTGCGCACCGAGCCGAACGTCGACTACAGCCCGGCCGGTGTCGCCCACATCGAGGACGAGACCAAGCAGTTCGTCGGCCGTTGCGTCGACAAGATGGGCAAGGATTTCCTGGCCAGTGTCGGGACGGTCAACGTCGCCAGGGATCTGGACGCCATCCGCGCGGCGCTGGGCGACGACAAGCTGACCTACCTGGGCTACTCGTACGGCACCCGGATCGGGTCGGCCTACGCCGAGGCCTTCCCGCAGAGAGTGCGGGCGATGATCCTCGACGGCGCCGTCGACCCCAACGCCGATCCGATCGAAGCCGACCTACGGCAGGCCAAAGGATTCCAGGGCGCCTTCAACGACTACGCCACCGACTGCGCGAAGCAGTCGAACTGCCCGCTGGGCACCGATCCGGCCAAGGCCGTCGACGTCTACCACAGCCTGGTCGACTCGATGGTCGACCCGAACAACCAAATGATCGGCAGGCCGGTGCCCACAAAAGATCCGCGGGGGCTGAGCTACAGCGACGCCATCGTGGGCACGATCATGGCGCTGTACTCGCCGACACTATGGCATCACCTGACCGACGGCCTGAGCGAACTGGCCAACCACCACGGCGACACCCTGCTCGCCCTGGCCGATATGTATATGCGCCGCGACTCGCACGGCCACTACACCAACGCCACCGATGCGCGGGTCGCGATCAACTGCGTTGATCAGCCGCCAATTACGGACCGGGCCAAGGTCATTGACGAAGACCGCCAATCTCGCGAGATCGCCCCGTTCATGAGCTACGGCAAGTTCACCGGCGACGCTCCACTGGGCACCTGCGCGTTCTGGCCGGTGCCGCCCACCAGCAAGCCGCATGCCGTCTCGGCGCCCGGCCTGGTCCCGACCGTCGTGGTGTCGACCACGCACGATCCGGCGACGCCGTACAAGGCCGGCGTCGACTTGGCGAACCAGCTTCGCGGCTCGCTGCTTACCTTCGACGGCACCCAGCACACGGTCGTCTTCCAGGGCGACAGCTGCATCGACGACTACGTGACGGCGTATCTGATCGGCGGCACCACGCCGCCGAGCGGCGCCAAGTGCTAGCGCCCGTCGAACCGACGCGCGTGGCCCGCCGGGCCCGGCCCGAGATCAAGGCGTGACCAATTCGCGCCATCACAGGTACTCGAAGCTGCGACGATTGACCACCATGTCGCGCCTGAGATCCTTGAACTCGGCGCTGCTGTCGTTAGGGCTTTTGCTTGTAGTACAACCGGCACTGCCCGAGGCCGGCGCAACTCCAGAACCCGGTGCCGGCCAGACGGCGAGCCCGGCGCC
The DNA here is from genome assembly GCF_052566995.1 of Mycobacterium sp. Dal123C01. NCBI lineage: Bacteria > Bacillati > Actinomycetota > Actinomycetes > Mycobacteriales > Mycobacteriaceae > Mycobacterium > Mycobacterium sp. Dal123C01. The sequence goes on from NZ_CP199580.1 coordinate 3,543,949, forward strand.
CCCGTCGGCGGCGTCATCGCTGACCTGGGGCAGTTGCAGCCAAGTTCTCACCGACCGCAGCGACGTTCCCACTGCACAGTGCACCACCGTGTCAGTCCCGATTGACTACAACAATCCGACTGGGGCACAAGCGAAGTTGGCGGTGATCCGTGTGCCCGCCACCGGTCAGCGGATCGGGTCACTGTTGATCAACCCGGGCGGACCCGGAGCGTCGGCGGTCGACATGGTGGCCGGGATGTCGTCGGAACTGCAGAACACCGACATCACCCGCAATTTGGACCTGGTGGGGTTCGACCCGCGAGGCGTGGGCCACTCCACCCCGTCGCTGCGCTGCCGCACCGATGCCGAGTTCGACGCCTACCGGACCGAACCGATGGTCGACTACAGCCCGACGGGCGTCGCGCACATCGAGCAGATCAACCGGCAATTGGCTCAGGAATGCGTGAACAAGATGGGCAAAGGGTTCTTGGCCAACGCCGGCACCGCGTCCGTCGCGCGCGACATGGACATGGTGCGTCAGGCGCTGGGGGAGGACCAGATCAACTACCTCGGCTATAGCTATGGCACCGAGCTGGGCACCGCATACCTGGAAAAATTCGCCGACCATGTGCGCACGATGGTGCTCGATGGCGCCATCGACCCGACCGTCGACCCGGTCCAGGAGAACATCCGCCAAACGGCAGGATTCCAAACCGCTTTCAACGATTACGCCGCGGACTGCGCCCGCTCGCCGGCCTGCCCGCTGGGCACCGACCCGACCCAATTCGTCAACCGCTACCACGCCATGATCGACCCGCTCGTCGCCAAGCCGGGCCGCACCTCGGACCCGCGCGGCCTGAGCTACGCCGACGCGACCACGGGCACGATCAATGCGCTCTATACCCCGCAGCACTGGAAGTACCTGACGAGCGGTTTGCTCGGGTTGCAGCGCGGCACCGACGCGGGCGACCTGCTGCTGCTCGCCGACGATTACCAGGGCCGCGACAAGCACGGGCACTACGACAACGACCAGGACGCGTTCAATGGCGTCCGATGTGTCGATTCGCCGGCGCCGACGGATCAGGCGACCTGGGTATCCGCCGATCAACAAATCCGCCAGGTCGCGCCGTTCTTGAGCTACGGGCAATTCACCGGGAGCGCTCCCCGCGACCTGTGTGCGCTGTGGCCGGTACCGGCGACGTCCGCACCGCACACCACCGCCCCGGTCGCGCTCGGCAAGGTCGTTGTGGTCTCCACGACGCACGACCCGGCAACCCCGTATCAGGCGGGGGTGAGTCTGGCCCGACAGTTGGATGCTCCGCTGATCACCTTCGACGGAACCCAGCACACCGCGGTGTTCGGCGGTAACCAGTGCGTGGACAACGCGGTCGTCACCTACTTTGTCGCAGGGACCGTGCCGCCGGCGTCCCTACATTGCGCGCCCTGAGCCGAGCGACCAATCACCTGGTGAAGGCGTCGTGCAAGCCCTGATTGATCCGGTCGTCGGTCGTCTGACCGGGGGCCGGAGGCGGGGTCTGGCAGCTGCAGCTGAGGTCGTTGAACGCGGGGTCGGCGACAACCGGTGCGGCTTGGCTCACCGCTTGACCCATCGCGACACCGAGACCGATAGCTCCGATGGCTAAAAGTTTGGCGATCACTTCTTGTCCTCCCTGCTGATGCGACGTGCCTTATGTAACCACATTAGACGGTTACATATTTCAGACCGGGAACGGTGACCGCACGAGTCGGTTACAGGGTTGGCGGGCGACGCGGCGACACGGCGTTCCGGTACGCCGAGGGTCGGGCTGCCCGCGCTGTTTGCGCTGGTGGCTGTAACAAGGGTGCCGAGCACTAAGCACCCGCGTAACACGGAATTAACAGCACTTGCATAGTGTGCGCGGTATGGATCGCCAGAAGGAATTCGTCCTCCGCACGCTGGAGGAACGGGACATCCGCTTCGTCCGGCTCTGGTTCACGGATGTGCTCGGTTACCTCAAGTCGGTCGCCATCGCCCCGGCCGAACTCGAGGGCGCCTTCGAAGAAGGCATCGGCTTCGACGGATCCTCGATTGAGGGCTTCTCGCGGGTCTCGGAATCCGACACCGTGGCCAACCCGGATCCGTCGACCTTCCAGGTGCTGCCGTGGGCCACTAGTGCCGGCCACCACCACTCGGCGCGGATGTTCTGCGACATCACCATGCCGGACGGCTCGCCGTCGTGGGCCGACCCCCGGCACGTGTTGCGGCGTCAGCTGCAGAAGGCCAACGACCTCGGCTTTTCCTGCTACGTCCACCCCGAAATCGAATTCTTCCTGCTGAAGCCCGGCCCCGAAGACGGAACGCCGCCCATTCCCGTCGACAACGCCGGGTACTTCGACCAAGCGGTCCATGACTCGGCGTCGAACTTCCGCCGGCTCGCCATCGATGCCCTCGAATTCATGGGCATCTCAGTGGAGTTCAGCCACCACGAGGGCGCGCCCGGCCAGCAGGAGATCGACCTGCGCTTCGCCGACGCGCTGTCCATGGCCGACAACGTGATGACCTTCCGCTACGTCATCAAGGAAGTGGCGATCGAAAACGGCGCGCGAGCGTCCTTCATGCCCAAGCCGTTCGGCGAACACCCGGGCTCGGCCATGCACACTCACATGAGCCTGTTCGAAGGTGACGTCAACGCCTTCCACAGCCCCGACGACCCGCTGCAGCTTTCGGATGTCGGCAAGTCGTTCATCGCCGGGATCCTCGAGCATGCCTCCGAGATCAGCGCGGTCACCAATCAATGGGTCAACTCCTACAAGCGCCTGGTGCATGGCGGCGAGGCGCCCACCGCGGCCTCGTGGGGTGCGGCCAACCGGTCTGCCCTGGTGCGGGTGCCGATGTACACGCCGCACAAAACATCGTCGCGGCGGATCGAAGTCCGCAGCCCCGACTCGGCGTGCAACCCCTACCTGGCGTTCGCCGTGCTGCTGGCCGCCGGATTGCGCGGGGTGGAGAAGGGCTACGTGCTGGGGCCGCAGGCCGAGGACAACGTATGGGACCTCACCCCCGAAGAGCGCCGCACGATGGGCTACCGCGAGCTACCCACCAGCCTCGACAGTGCGCTGCACGCCATGGAGGCCTCCGAGCTTGTCGCGGAGACGTTGGGGGAGCACGTCTTTGACTTCTTCCTGCGCAACAAGCGCGCGGAATGGGCGAACTACCGCAGTCATGTCACGCCCTACGAGCTGAGCACCTACCTGTCGCTGTAACTCACCAGGGCTGCCGGTTGTTCTGAGAGATCGCCCGGTTGCGCTACCGTTTCGATCGTGACCAAACCCGCGACCGAGCGCCCCAGGCTGCCCAGCGTGGGCCGGCTCGGGTTGGTCGATCCCCCCGCCAGTGAGCGGCTGGCGGAACTGGGCTGGACAACGCAGGATGACAAGGCGCACGTCGACCTGCTGTGGGCGTTGTCGCGTGCACCCGACCCCGACGCCGCGCTGCGAGCCCTGGTTCGGCTCGCGGAGAACCCGGACACCGGATGGGATGAGCTCAACGCCGCCCTGCTCAAAGAACGCGCCCTGCGCGGGCGATTGTTCTCGGTGCTCGGTTCGTCGCTGGCCCTCGGGGACCATCTGGTCGCCAATCCGCAGTCCTGGAAGCTGCTGCAGGGCAAGGTGAAACTGCCTACTCGCGACGAGCTGCACGCCGCGTTCACGGAGTGCGTCGACGACGCATTAACCGAGCCGAATTCGGTGGTGCCCCGATTGTGCGCCTTGTACCGCGACCACCTGCTGGTGCTGGCGGGCCTCGACCTGGCCGCGACGGTCGAGGATGAGCCGGTGCTCCCGTTCACGGTGATCGGCGCCCAACTGTCGGATACTGCCGACGCGGTGCTGGCGGCCTCGCTGCGGGCGGCCGAGGCGACCGTGTGCGGTGACCGCACGCCGCCGCGGCTCGCGGTGATCGCCATGGGCAAATGCGGTGCCCGTGAATTGAACTACGTCAGCGACGTCGACATCATCTTCGTCGCCGAGCAGGCCGACGCGCTGTCCACCCGGGTGGCCACCGAGATGATGCGGATCGCTTCGACGGCATGCTTCGAGGTGGACGCCGGGCTGCGGCCGGAGGGTCGCAGCGGTGAGCTGGTCCGCACCGTCGAATCGCACGTCGCCTACTACAAGCGCTGGGCGAAAACCTGGGAGTTCCAGGCGCTGCTGAAAGCCCGGGCCGCCGTTGGTGATGCGGAACTCGGCGAGCGGTACCTGGCCGAGTTGATGCCCATGGTCTGGATCGCCTGCGAGCGTGACGACTTCGTCGGCGAGGTGCAAGCCATGCGGCGCCGCGTGGAGCAGCTGGTGCCTTCCGATGTCCGCGCCCGCGAGCTCAAGCTCGGCAGTGGCGGATTGCGGGATGTGGAGTTCGCCGTGCAGCTGCTGCAGTTGGTGCACGGCCGCAGCGACGAATCGCTGCATGTCGCGTCCACGGTCGATGCGCTGGCCGCGTTGGGCCAAGGCGGCTACGTCGGCCGCGAGGACGCCGCGAACCTGACTGCCTCCTATGAGTTTCTGCGGCTGCTCGAGCATCGGCTGCAGCTGCAGCGGCTCAAGCGCACCCATCTGCTGCCGGAGGTGGACGACGATGAGGCGGTGCGCTGGCTGGCGCGCGCGGCTCATATTCGTCCGGACGGTCGCCACGATGCGGCCGGAGTGCTGCGCGAGGAGCTCAAGCACCAGAACGTGCGGGTGTCCCAGCTGCACGCCAAGCTCTTCTATCAGCCGCTGCTGGAGTCGATCGGGCCTGCCGGTTTGGAAATCGCCAACGGCATGACGTCGGAAGCCGCGGAGCGCCAGCTCGCCGCGCTGGGCTACGAGGGGCCGCAGACCGCGCTGAATCACATGTCGGCGTTGGTCAACCAGAGCGGCCGTCGCGGCCGCGTGCAGTCGGTGCTACTGCCCAGGCTGCTGAACTGGATGTCGTACACCCCGGATCCCGACGCCGGGTTGCTGGCCTACCGGCGTCTGTCCGAGGCATTGGCCTCGGAAAGCTGGTACCTGTCGACGCTGCGCGACAAGCCCGCGGTGGCCCGGCGGCTGATGAACGTGCTGGGGACTTCCGCATATGTGCCGGACCTGTTGATGCGCGCGCCCAGGGTGATTCAGGATTACGGCGACGGGCCGGCCGGCCCGAAACTGCTCGAAACCGACCCCGCTGTGGTGGCCCGCGCGCTGATCGCCTCGGCCGCCCGCCATGCCGATCCGGTGCGGGCCATCGCCGGCGCCCGCACGCTGCGCCGCCGAGAGCTGGCCCGCATCGGTTCCGCGGACCTGCTCGGCATGCTCGAGGTACGGGACGTGTGCAAGGCGCTGACCTCGGTGTGGGTGGCTGTGCTGCAGTCCGCTCTGGACGCGCTGACCCGGGCCTACCTCCCCGAAGACGGCAAAGCCCCGGCCGCCATCGCGGTCATCGGCATGGGCAGGCTGGGTGGCGCCGAACTGGGTTACGGGTCCGATGCCGACGTGATGTTTGTCTGCGAACCGGCTAGTGGCGTCGACGATTCGGCGGCGGTCAAATGGTCGACGCCGATCGCCGAGCAGGTTCGCACCCTGCTGGGGACGCCCAGCGTCGACCCGCCACTGGAAGTCGACGCGAACCTGCGACCCGAGGGCCGCAGCGGCGCGCTGGTCCGCACCTTGGGGTCCTATACCGCCTACTACCAGCAGTGGGCGCAGCCCTGGGAGGTCCAGGCGCTGCTGCGTGCACACGCGGTCGCCGGTAACGAGGAATTGGGTCAGCGGTTCCTGCTGATGGCCGACAAGACGCGCTATCCATCCGACGGTGTGTCCGCCGAGGCGGTGCAGGAGATTCGCCGGATGAAGGCCCGCATCGAGTCCGAGCGGTTGCCTCGCGGCGCCGACCCCAACACCCACACCAAGCTGGGTCGTGGGGGACTGGCCGACGTCGAATGGACGGTGCAGCTGCTGCAACTGCAGCACGCGCACGAGATCCCGGCGCTGCACAACACCTCGACGCTGGAATCGCTCGACGTGATCGCCGAGATGGGGTTGGTCCCCGCCGACGAGGTGGACCTGTTGCGCCAGGCCTGGCTGACCGCCACGCGGGCCCGCAACGCGCTGGTGCTGGTCCGGGGCAAGCCGACCGACCAGCTGCCCGGGCCCGGACGTCAGCTCAACGCGGTCGCGGTCGCCGCAGGCTGGCACAACGACGACGGAAGTGAGTTCTTGGACAACTATCTGCGGGTGACTCGGCGTGCAAAAGCAGTGGTGCGCAAGGTGTTCGGGAGTTGAGTCAGGGAGCCGGCGCGTTCAATCCGATGTCCGAAACGATCTTCGAGGTGCTCAGCGCGGCGGAGGCCGATCGAGTGACGACTCTGTACGCCCCGCTGGCCGAGGCGGTCCGGGAACTCGTCGACGCGACCATCCGGACCGAGGCCGACGACGACGTCGTCGACAATGCGCGCGGGGCGATCGAGGCCGTCACTGCGCTTCTGCGCCAACGGACCAGGCCGCTGGGAGTGAGTTATCGCGTCGGCGAGCGCCCGCTGCCGCTGGGTAACGCCGTGGTCGGTGTGTGCAACCCGATCGCTCCGCCGGTCATCGTGCAGCACGAGGGCGGCGGCCGCTGCTGGAGCGAGTTCGTCCTCGGGACGGCCTACGAGGGCCCACCCGGCCTGGTGCACGGCGGCGTCAGCGCCCTGGTGCTCGATCACTTGCTCGGCGAGGCGGCCAGCGAAGGGCTGTCCAAGGCGCGTTTCACCGGAACCATCACCGTGAAATATCTGCGCGGCACGCCGCTGGGCCCGCTTCGTTGCGATGCTTGGATCGACCGCGCCGAAGGCGTCAAAGTCTTTTCCCAAGGGACTATTTCAGATTCGAAAGGGGTGACCGTGGAGGCAGAAGGCGTCTTCATCGAGCCGGCATGGGCCCGGGAAGGCCAATGAAGTTCTATATCAGCAGCGCCTTCCTGAACACCCGCGAGATCATCGAGATCGCCAAGGCCGCCGACGAGCTGGACTACGACGGCATCGGCATCCCCGACCATGTGGTCAACCTGGAGACCCTCGAGACGCCGTACCCGTACACCAAAGACGGGCAACGACGCTGGCAGCCATTCACCGACTGGCCCGACCCCTGGGTGCTGGCCGGCGCGCTGGCCCAGGTCACCACCCGGCTGAGGTTCGTCAACACGGTCTACATTCCCGCGATGCGCAATCCCTACTCGGCGGCCAAAGCCATTGGTACGGCAGCAGTTTTGGCATCCGGACGGATCGAGCTCGGTATCGGTGTCGGCTGGTGCCGCGAGGAATTCGCGTTGATGGGCGAACAGTTCGACGCCCGCGGCAAGCGCACCGACGAGATGATCGACTTGATGCGGGCGTTGTGGACACCGGGCTGGACGGAGTTCGAGGGCCAGTTCTACAAGACGCCGCGGCTGGAGATGCAACCGACTCCGCCGCCGATACCGGTCTACGTCGGCGGGCTCAGCGACGCCGCCCTGCGCCGTGCTGCTCGCAACGACGGCTGGATCGGCGACCTGATCAGCACCGACCGCGCCATCGAATCGGTGGGCAAGCTGCGCGAAATGCGCCTCGAAAAGGGTTTGTCCATGCAGGATTTCACCATCCTGACACCGCTCACCGACGCCTTCACCCCCGCCGACTATCAGCGCGCCGCCGATGGCGGTATCAACGGCATCATCACCATGCCGTGGATGTTCTACACCGGACCCGACGCCACGCTGGCCGACAAGATCGACGGCATGCAGCGCTTCCGCAAGGATCTCGGGCTCGACGGCTAGACGCTGCGTAGCGGCCCGCCCTTCAGAGGGGGATCACCGTCGGCTCGTCAATACCGAGTAGCAGTCGGCCGTAGACCTCGGCGCTGATCGAGGGATTGCTGACGGCGTGGCTGGCGGCCATTTCGCTGTCCCGCCATATCCGTTGCAGCGGATTGGATTCGGCATACGCAGAGCTGCCCGCGACCGACATCAGTTCGCGGATCGCATCGCGTGCCTCGACGATCGCGCGCGCCAGCTTCATCCGCATTCGTGCGCGGTCGAGCAACGAAGGGCGGACAAGCGTGCGGCTCGCGTGGTCCATCTCCGCGGCGGCGCTGAGCACCAGCGTTTCTGCCGTTTCGATGGACGACGCCGCTCGGGCAACGGCGAGCTGCACCGTCGGCGCTTCCGTCTGCCGCGTGTACGTGGTGGCGCTGACCCCGCGCCGGGCGGCGTTGTCGATCACCAGCTCCAGTGCGGCTCGGGCCAACCCGAGCTGTGGTCCGGCGAGATCGCTCAAAGATCCCAGCGCCAGCGGGACGTGGAACGGAGCCTCGTTCGCAAATGGGGTATCGAGTTGCCCGCTGTGAACTGCGTCGAGGGAGATCGTCCGGTGGAACGGCACGGAGACTCCAGCGCTGACCACGGTGTTGGACCCGGTACCGCGCATACCCGTTACCTGCCAGGTGTCTTCGATTTCGACTTGGTCGCGCGGCACCAGCGCCACCACCGGCGACGGCTGTCCGTCGAGGCCGGAGAACCGGGCACCAAGGAGCACCCAGTCGGCGTGGTCGACGCCCGAGCAGTACGGCCACCGACCGCTGATGCGGTACCCGTCGTCGACGATTTTCGCAGTGCCAGACGGCGGAACCGCGACCGCGACGGTCGTGTCAGGACCGTCCGACCACACTTCCCGCTGGGCTTGTTCGTTCATCATCCCTACGAACCAGGAGCCCCCAGTGAGCAGGGCGACGACCCAGCTTGTGGACCCGCAGCCGCGAGCGAGCTCGCTGACAACCCTGATCTTCGTTTCGAATCCGGCCTCGTGCCCACCCCATCGGCGCGGCGCCGTCAGGCGAAACAGGCCGGCGTCCCGAACCGCGGCCAGATTCTCCGCCGCGACTCGTCGCTCGCGGTCGGTTCGCGTGGCATTTTCGCGCAGCAGCCCAACCAGATCGCTGGCGCGGGCCACCAGCTCCGCACCCGCGTCGGTTGTCGGCTCGATCGTTTCGTCGAGCATCGTCATGGGGACCCCTTCTTCGACTTGTGCCGCATGCAATCCAGATTGACCCACGTCGGCGGCGTTATGTGATGCCCTGAGTGCCGACGCCCGCTCAATTCGTGCCAATCACCGGCTTGCGCCGATCCGCCCAGGGGAATTGACTCAGCCGCACCCGTTGTTAAAGGGTTCATGCAGGTCAGGCCCGCAACGTTCGCGAGCTATCGCGAGGTGATCAGCCGTACGCTCGTTCCGCTGGCTGCCACACCGTTGGGTGACGCCCCGTTCTGGGCGGAGCTCGATGGGGCAGGTTGCGGCGAACTGCAGGTCACGAGCGTTCGGTCGAGCCCGCAGCGGGTCCGCAGGACTTCGGCGCTGATCGACGATGCCACCGCCGGCTACGCGATGGCGACGATCCACGTCGCCGGTGAGTGCATCGTGGAGCAAGACGGTCGATCGGGGCGGCTCACGCCCGGCGCGATCGTGTTCTGCGACAGCACCCGTCCGTTCGACTTCTCCTTCGACGGCCCGTTCGAGCAGGTGATCGTTCAGGTGCCGAGGGACGCGGTACCGGAACGAGCCCTGAAGCGGGCCAGTGGCCTGCCGCTTCCAGGAGAGGACACACGTGCCGCGGCGGTCGGCGCGTTCTTTCGCGCCCTGCCTGGTGAAGACTGTTCCGCCTTCGCGACACACGCGCTGGGCTTGATCAGCTCAATGGTGTCGATCGCCGCGGGTGCGGGTGCCGCGCCCGCCGAACTTGATCGGGAGCGGGTGATCCACCACCTACGCCTGGCCTTTCGCGATTCCTCCCTGGACGCGGATGCGGTCGCACATGGTTGCCACCTGTCGAGGCGCACGCTGTTCCGTCTGTTTTCCGATACTCCTCGTTCGCTGGCCGATGAACTGCGGGAAATCCGGGTGGCCGAAGCGCAACGCCTGCTTCGTGCTCATCCGGATCGCTCGGTCGCCGACATCGCCGCGGCATCCGGATTCCGCGGGGAGACGCAGCTACGCCGAGCGTTCCGCGCCGTGGCCGGTACCACACCCGGGCGCTACCGATGCGAGATGAACTGAGTCAAATCCTTTGCGCGGGGCCGTATTCTCCGCTGCGCTTCCGCAAGGATCTCGGGCTCAACGGCTAGACGACCGGTTGCGGCACGGCCATACTCGACGCATGCCCTTCACGGTTGTGTTCAGTAATGGCGAGCCGCGCGACTATGGCGCCTTCGACAAGTACGAGGTGACAGATGCGGGCGTGCTGGTCATCGACATGCATCGCGAAGATGTGAGCCGGCATTACATCGCTCCCGGGAGTTGGCTGGAGCTTGTCGACATGGCCGAGGGACAGCAGCCCGGCGCATCGCGAGGGATCCTGGGCGTCAGATCTTCTCGCTAGAGCGGTTGATACCTCGACATCGAGCACAGGGGGAGAACGTGAGACATCGCAGCTACGTCCCGGCGGCCATGGCGATGACCATGGGTTTGGTCGCGGCAGCCTGCAGTAGTTCGCCGAATTCGACTACCGCGTCGGGCACCAGTACGACGAGTACCAAGACCGTCACGACGACGGTGTCACAGGCCACGACGACGTCGAGCGCCAGTACGGATCTGCGGTCGCTGATACCGACACCGTCGAACACTGCGCGGACTGACGGCCCCGACTCCATTGCGGACAACGGCATCCATCTGCACTTCCTGGTCAACGGGTCGCCGAACGACGTCATGGCCGGCTACAAGACCTCTCTAGAAGGTGTGAGCTGGGTGGTGACCGTCGAGAGTTCGGGTGGCAGCGGCGGAGGCGGCGGCGCGACCTACACGGGGACCAACGGCAACACCTACGGTGTGTTCTCCGGAGGCGGCTACGGCGGTTCGACCGATATCGATGCGTGCGCGTGGCCGGCTAAGCCCGCCAACCCCAACTGCGGTCACCACCAATAGGAACGGTTCCCGGCCGCAGGGCGCTCAACTAGCAAGCTTCTCAACGTCTTTCACGCCGTGCTTCGGCTGGGTCGGCGACGTGGCCTTGCCTCGTCGCCGATCTTGCCTGTGTGATCTCGCCCATATTCGTGGCTAGTTTGTCGGTATAGCCATACCATATTTCTATACCTAACGAACCTGGCGGCGATCGGAAGGAACCGGCAATGGAATCGTGGCGTGACAAACTTTCGGAACTTCGAGGCGTCGTGCAAGGACCCGTCTTCACGGCCAACGACCAGGGCTACGACGGCGAGGTGGCGGTATTCAACATGGCGGTGCGCCACCGACCCGCAGTCGTGGTCGGCGCCGCCAACGCCGCCGACGTATCCGAGGCGGTGACGTTCGCGGCACGTCACGGCCTGAACATCGGCGTCCTCAACACCGGCCACGGACCGACTGCAGCGGCCGATGCGGACACCCTGATGATCACGACGGGGCGGATGTCCGGTGTCACCATCGACGCTGAAAACCGTTCGGCGCGTGTGGAAGCCGGGGTATGTTTCGGTCAGCTTGTCGAGGACGCCGCAAAGTACGGACTGGCTCCGCTGGCGGGCTCCGCGCCCGGCGTTGGCGTGGTGGGCTACACCCTTAGCGGCGGGGCGAGTTCGACGATGGGGCGCAAGTACGGCTGGGCCTCCGATCATGTCAGCGCCATCGACGTGGTGACTGCGGATGGTCAATTACGGTGTATATCAACGGAATCGGAATACGATCTATTCAGCGCCCTGCTGGGAGGGAAGAGCAACTTCGGTGTCGTCGTGGCGATGAAGTTCGCGCTCTTCCCGGTAACGTGGTTGTACGCCGGCGCACTCTTTTACTCCGGCGAGCACACCAGGGAGGTACTGCAGGCCTACCGAGAACTCACCGCGTCGGTACCCGACGAGTTGACGAGTTCATTTGCACTGCTGAATCTGCCACCACTGCCCGGACTGCCGCCATTCATGCAGGGGCAGTTGACCGTATCGGTGCGAGTCTCCTATGTCGGTGACGCTCACGTCGGCGCTACTCTGATCGAACCGCTGCGCCAGGCGGCTCCGGTGCTGGCGGACGGCGTGGCCAGCATCCCGTACACCCAGTTCGCCGCCATCAGCAACGATCCGACCGATCCCGCGCCGGCGGTCGAACATTTCGGGCTGCTTCGAGAGCTGACCGAGGACACCGTGAAGGCGATCGTCGACGCGGTCGGGCCCGGCTCCGGCAGTCCGATCAACATCGTCGATATCCGGCATCTCCAAGGGGCTTTCGGCAAGCCGGCACCTTTCCCCAACGCGGTGGGTGCGCGCGACGCCGCCTATGCCATGTTCGGCTTGACCGTCGTGCCGCCCGGACAGGAGGTGGCGGACTACCGCGACTCTGGGCGCGAACTCCTTGCGGCGCTGCGCCCTTGGCTCCACGACAAGGGAAACCCATGCTTTGTTGGGCCGGCCGACATGTCCGAGGATCGCACCAGGCAGCTTTACGATGCCGAGGTCTACGACAGACTACAAACGGTCAAGGAAATGTATGACCCGCACAACAGGTTTCGGCTCAACCACAACATTCCGCCGCGCTTCAGCGCGTAAAGTGTGCGCGTTGATGGGTCGTGTCGAATGGTTGCTTAACCGCGGTATATCCGTACCATATGCAAATGGCTGTTGAACGTCGAACGCGCCGGGCGGGCGGAGCCCGCCGGACCGCGGTTGTCGAAGCGGCCGCCGGGGTGCTGGCCGAGCGGGGTTATGAAAATTCCCGCTTTGCCGATGTCGCGGCGGCAAGTGGGGCGGCCATCAGCACATTGCAAAATTATTTCGGGTCGCGGGAAGACATGCTGATCGAGGCGCTGCGGCACGCGACCGAGATGGAGGTCGGCGCGCTCGAGGCCGTGGCCGACGCCGAGAACGACCCATGGAATCGCCTGGTAGCGATGATCGACCGCAACCTGAACACACCCGTGCGCAACCATCAGTTGCTGATCGAGTTCTGGCGTTCCGGCATTCGTGACGCGGAGTTGCGTGACTACGGCGAAGAAGGCTGGTCGCGCTACCGGGCGCCGTTCGTGCGAACCGTGATTGCGGGCCGCGACGCCGGCGTGTTCACACCGGTGGTCGCTCCCGAGGAGGTCGTCGATCTGCTGTTCGCCACACTCGTCGGCGCCATGATTCCCCGGGTCCTGCGTTTTCCCGACTGGTCGGCGGACGGGTTCCGGACGGCCCTGCTCCGGCAGGTCGCCGAGATGCTGGGCCGGCCCGGATACCAGTAGGCCACCCGGTCAGCGATGATCGCGAACCGGGTGGCCTCTAGTGGTTTTCGACGACTCTAGACGTCGTAGTACAGCGCGAACTCGTACGGGTGCGGCCGGATCTGGACCGGCAGAATCTCGTTTTCGCGCTTGAAGCTGATCCACGTCTCGATCAGGTCAGGCGTGAAAACGCCTCCCTCAGTGAGGTATTCGTGGTCTTCTTCCAGCCGGTCGATCACCGCGGACAGCTGGACCGGTGCCTGCGGGATGTTGGCGGCCTCTTCGGGCGGCAGCTCGTAGAGGTCCTTGTCGACCGGAGCCTGCGGCTCCATCTTGTTCTTGATGCCGTCCAGGCCGGCCATCAGCATGGCCGCGAAGGCCAGATACGGGTTGCCCGACGAGTCGGGGCAGCGGAACTCCAGCCGCTTGGCCTTCGGGTTGCTGCCGGTGATCGGGATGCGCACACACGCCGACCGGTTGCGCTGGCTGTAGACCAGGTTGATCGGCGCCTCGTAACCCGGAACCAGTCGCTTGTAAGAGTTCGTCGTCGGGTTGGTGAAGGCCAGCAGCGACGGTGCGTGGTGCAACAGGCCGCCGATGTAGTGGCGCGCGGTGTCCGAAAGGCCGGCGTAGCCGGTCTCGTCGTACATCAGCGGGGTGCCGTCTTTCCACAGCGACTGGTGGGTGTGCATGCCGGAGCCGTTGTCGCCGAACAGCGGCTTGGGCATGAACGTGACGGTCTTGCCGTTCTGCCATGCGGTTTGCTTGACGATGTACTTGTACAGCTGCATGTCGTCGGCCGCGTGCAGCAAGGTGTTGAACTTGTAGTTGATCTCGGCCTGGCCGCCGGTGCCTACCTCGTGGTGGCCCTTCTCCAGGCTGAAACCGGACGTGATCAGGTTCTGCAGCATCTTGTCGCGCAGGTCGACGTAGTGGTCGACGGGGGCGACGGGGAAGTACCCGCCCTTGGGGCGGACCTTGTAACCGCGGTTGGGGGTGCCGTCGTTCTCGGTCGGCTCACCGGTGTTCCACCATCCGGAGATCGCGTCCACTTCGTAGAACGAGCCGTTGGTGCGGGAATCGAAGGTCACCGAGTCGAAGATGTAGAACTCGGCCTCGGCGCCGAAGTACGCCGTGTCGGCGACGCCGGTGCTGATCAAGTAGTTCTCCGCCTTGCGGGCGACGTTGCGGGGGTCGCGCGAGTACGCCTCGAGGGTGAAGGGATCGTGCACGAAGAAGTTGAGGTTCAGCGTCTTGGCTTCACGGAAAAGGTCGATCTGCGCGGTCGCCGGGTCGGGCAGGAGCAACATGTCCGACTCGTGGATCGACTGGAAGCCGCGAATCGACGAGCCGTCGAAGGCCAAACCGTCGTCGAAAACGCTCTGGTCGAAGAACGAGATCGGAATCGTGAAGTGCTGCATGATGCCGGGCAGGTCACAGAACCGCACGTCGACAAATTCGACGTTCTCATCCTTGGCGAGCTTGAAGACGTCGTCGGGCGTCTTTTCCGTCACTGAAAGCTCCTTTGCTTGATAATCCGCGGCCTGACGCTATGGAGATGATGTTGCCCGCCCATCAACCCCATGTTGCGCGGAGGTTACGTGACCACGCGTCCCACAACTCAGAGCGGAGCACCGGCGGGTTCTATTGTGAGGCCCATGGATCGCAAGATCGTATCTGGTCGGCCGCGCGGGCGCTGCAGCCTGTACCGGCCTCCGGTCGAGACGACCTGATGCCCGAGTCGCGCCCGGCATACCCCGGCGAGACGCTCGGCCTGCCAAAGAGTGGGCCGGGGTCGCTGGCGTCGATGGGACGCCGCATGGCGGCACTGCTGGTCGACTGGCTGATTGCCTACGGCCTGGCAGCACTGGCCATGGCGTTTGGCCTCTTCTCCGAACGGATGTTGTCGACGGCGGTGCTGGTGATCTGGTTTCTGCTCGGCCTGGTGGCGGTGCGGCTGTTCGGCTTCACACCCGGTCAGCTGGCGCTCGGTCTCGGCGTGGTGGCCCTGGACGGACGGCTGGGCGTCGGTCGGGTGGCCGCGCGCGGGCTGCTGGTCGCCTTTGTGGTCCCGGCGTTGTTCACCGACTGGGACGGGCGCGGCGTGCAAGACCGGCTGACCAACACGGCAGTGGTGCGGCGCTGAATCCGATGGCGGCGACCCGCTGCGCTCGGCTTTGCCGCGCTTGCGATCGCCGCTAAGCCCGACGATCGCTGAGCTACTTGCGGCGCACGGTGCGCTGCATGCCGCGCATCTTGCCGGCGTTGGGTAGTGGTCCCTTCGGCAGGACTGCGGCACCGGCCCGTGTTCCCAGCGCGGCCAACCGCGACTCCAGGGCGTCCATTTGCTTGACGCTGATGTTGGCCGGAAGCCGGGTCAGATGACGCTCCAGCTTGCCCAGCGACACCTCGCCGTCGCCGTTGCCGACGATGACGTCGTAGATCGGCACGTCGCCGACCAGCCGGGCGGTGCGTTTCTTCTCTTGGGCCAGTAGCGGTTTGACCCGAGCCGTCGACCCCTCGCCGACGAAGATGACGCCCGGCCGGCCGATCACCCGATGCACCGCGTCGAAGTGTCCGGTGGCGGCCACACCCGGAGTGACCCGCCACTTGCCGCGCAGGTTGTCCAGTACCCAGGCCGCCGCGCCGGTCTGCCCTTCGGCTTGGCGGTAGACCGATTTCTGGGCCCGGCGGCCGAAGATGATGAAGGCCACCAGCGCGCCCAGCACCACGCCAAGCGGGATCAGCGTGATCATGGTGAGCCCACCGACCAGCACGCCCACCGTCACGGAGGCGCTCACGATCAGGACGAAGGCGCCGATCATGTAAGGGAGCAGGCGCTTGTCCTGTTTGCGCTGCAGGTTGAACGCCTGCCACAGCTGGCCGCGGCGCTCCTTGGACGCGGCCTTCCGGGCGGCCTGCGCTGCTGCCCGGGCGGCCTTGTTCTCGGCAGTACTGCGGGGTTTAGCCATAATCACTAAGAATACGTGCGGGCGGGTGGCCGACGGGCCCGAGTTACCCCAGAGCGTCCGAGGTGCGGCTGCGTACGGTCTGCTCATACAACCGGCCCGCCCGGTACGACGAGCGCACCAGCGGCCCGGCCAGCACGCCCGCGAAGCCCAACCCCTCGGCGTGCTTCGCGAACTCGTCGAACTCCTCCGGCCTTACCCAGCGCTCCACCGGGTGGTGCCGCACCGACGGTCGCAGGTACTGGGTGATGGTGACGATGTCGCAACCGGCGTCGTGCAGGTCGGCCAGGGCAGTGCGCACCTCGTCGGGGGTTTCGCCGAGGCCGAGAATCAGGTTGCTCTTGGTGACCAGCCCGGCGTCGCGCGCCGACGTCAGCACGCCCAGGCTGCGCCGGTAGGTGAACGCGGGCCGAACCCGCTTGAAGATGCGGGGCACCGTTTCGACGTTGTGCGCCAACACTTCCGGGCGCGACTCGAAGACTTCGGCAAGGCGGGCGGGCTCGCCGTTGAAGTCGGGGACCAACAGTTCGACGCCGGTCGACGGGTTGAGTTCTTTGATGGCGCGCACGGTCTCGGCGTACAGCCATGCTCCGCCGTCGGGCAGGTCATCGCGGGCGACGCCGGTGACGGTGGCATAACGCAACCCCATCGTCTGCACGCTTTGGGCGACGCGGCGTGGCTCGTCGAGGTCCAGTTCGGCTGGCTTGCCGGTGTCGATCTGGCAGAAGTCGCAACGACGGGTGCACTGATCACCGCCGATCAAAAAGGTGGCTTCCCGGTCTTCCCAGCATTCGAAGATATTGGGGCAGCCGGCCTCTTCGCAGACGGTGTGCAGCCCCTCCCGCCGGACCAGGCTCTTGAGCTCGGTGTACTCCGGTCCCATCCGGGCCCGCGTCTTGATCCACGGTGGCTTGCGCTCAATTGGGGTCTGCGCGTTGCGCACTTCCAAGCGCAGCAATTTGCGGCCTTCGGGCGCAACTGTCACGGTGTCGATGCTACGCGGGCGCCGGTGGGCCGCCAGCTAAGGGCGAGATGGCCGTCCAGGGCATCACAGACGGCGACTGCGACCGCCGCGCGGACATCGTCGACGGTCACCCTGCGCCCCAATTCGGCGGATAGAGAGGTCACCCCGGCGTCGCTGATGCCGCACGGCACGATGGCCGCGAACGCGTCCAGATCGCAGTCGCAATTGAGCGAAAACCCGTGCAGGGCGATCGCGCGCGAGACCCGGACGCCGATCGCGGCGACCTTGCGGTCGGGCCGGCCGGCGCCGCCGGGCACCCACACCCCGGACCGCCCTTCGATTCGCGCTGTCTCCAGGCCCACGTCGGCGCACACCTTGATCAGCGATTCCTCTAGGCGCCGAACGTAATTGACCACATCGAGCGGTTCGGCCAACCCGATGACCGGGTAGCCGACCAATTGCCCCGGACCGTGCCAGGTGATCTTGCCGCCGCGGTCGGTGTCTATGACATCTGCGACGCGGGCGTCGCTGACCGGCCGTTCGTGCGGCTCGGTGCGCCGTCCGGCGGTGTAGACCGCGGGATGCTCCAGCAGCAGGAGCGTGTCGCTGCCGCCGGCGACCCGGGCGTCGGCCAGGTCACGCTGCAGCTGCCAGGCGGTGCGATAGTCGACGGTCCCCAGTTGGCGGACGTCGATCGCGGTGGCGTGCGACCGGATAGAGCTCATCATCGCGAGGTTACTCGGGTGATCGTGCGGCCCGCTTCGCGCATCGACGATTGACCGTCGTCGTCACTGTAATCACTTGTGTCACTTATGTTTCAGTGGTTTCTGGGCGGCATTTTTTGTCGGTGGGTCGGGTTAGTTTCGCAGTATGAGTTCAGGTGTCGTTGCGGATCCCGAAGCCTTCACGGCGGCTTTTGATGTGGTGGATGCGGCGCTCGATACCGTCGTCGGGCTCGATTCCGAAATGTTGCACAGCCGCGAGTGCTTGGCGTTGCTAGAGCGCTGCGAGAAGGTGCGACGACGCCTACCCGCCGCCGAACATGGACTGATCAACAAGCTTGCGCAGGAGGCCACCGCGGAGGAAATCGGCGGCAAGCTCTCCCACGCGGTGGCCGAATGGAC
The DNA here is from genome assembly GCF_052566995.1 of Mycobacterium sp. Dal123C01. Lineage (NCBI taxonomy): Bacteria > Bacillati > Actinomycetota > Actinomycetes > Mycobacteriales > Mycobacteriaceae > Mycobacterium > Mycobacterium sp. Dal123C01. The sequence continues at coordinate 3,562,167 of NZ_CP199580.1, forward strand.
GCTGGTCACCCGTGCCGAAGCCTCCCGGCGGGTCCGCGACGCCGCTGATTTGGGCCAGCGGCATGGGCTCACCGGTGAACCAATTCCGCCGGTATTGGCGGCCACCGCGGCCGCGCAGCGCGCCGGGCGCCTCGGGGCCGGTCATGTGGCGGTCATCCGCCGCTTCTACCACCAACTACCTGGCTGGATCGATCAGGCCACCCGCGACCAGGCCGAAGCCGATCTGGCCAGGTTGGCTTCGCAGTACCGGCCTGACCAACTCGCCGGACTGGCCGATCGCCTCGCCGACTGCCTCAATCCCGACGGCAGCTACACCGATGACGACCGCGCCCACCGCCGCGGAGTCACGCTGCGCGAGCAAGGGGCCGATGGCATGTCGGCGCTGAGTGGCTGGCTGACCCCCGAGCTCCGCGCGAGCCTGGAGGCGGTGTTGGCCAAACTCGCCGCCCCCGGCATGTGCAACCCCAGCGACCGCACTCCCTGCACCGACGGCGCACCTACCCAACAGGCGATCGACGGTGACCCCCGCAGCCCCGCCCAGCGCAACCATGACGGCCTCAACGCCGCCCTGCGCAGCGTGTTGGCGTCCGGAAGCCTCGGTCAACACAATGGGCTGCCGGCCTCGATCATCGTCACCACCACCCTGGCCGAATTGGAAGCGGCCGCCGGCCACGGAATCACCGGCGGCGGCACCCGGCTACCGATGTCCGACGTGATCCGTCTGGCCCGCCACGCCCACCACTACCTGGCGGTCTTCGACAAAGCCAAACCCGTCGCGCTGTATCACTCCAAACGCCTCGCGTCGGCCGGCCAACGAATCGTGCTCTACGCCAAGGATATTGGTTGTTCAGCACCTGGATGCGACGTCGGCGGTTATTACTGCGAAGTCCACCACGTCACCGACTTCGCACAATGCCATACCACCGACATCGACAACCTCACCCTGACCTGCGGGCCTCACCACCGACTGCTCCGACCCCGCGGCTGGAGCACCCGAAAACGCGCTAACGGTGACACCGAGTGGATTCCGCCCCCGCACTTAGACCGCGGTCAACCACGCACCAACACCTTCCACCACCCCGAGAAGCTGCTGCACGACCTCGACGATCCAGACGTCGCGTAATCAGTCGTGGTCGCGCCGGGCGGTGGCGTAGCCGAGCGCTTCGCCAATGGTGTTGTGGTGGAACTGGAAACCGGCGCGCTCCAACGCGGACGGGATCGCGCGCTGACCGGTCAGCAGCCCCTCTTCGGCAAATTCTCCGAGCGCGGTCCGCACCGCGAAGGCCGGCAGCATCAGCGGGGTCGGACGATTGACCGCGCTGCCGAATGCGGTGGTGAACTCGGCGTTGGTGACGGGCGCGGGTCCGGTCATATTCACCGGGCCCGACAGCGACGGATGCGAGATGACGAACAGCAAGGCCCGCACTTCGTCTTCCAGGCTGATCCACGACATGTACTGACGGCCACCGCCCAGCCGGGCGCCCAGGCCCACCGAGAACAGCGGGCGCATCCGGCGCAACGCACCGCCCCCCGCGGCCAGCACCAGCCCGGTGCGGGCCAGCACGACGCGGGCACCGCCGTATTGGGCCGGCAGTGTGGCGGCCTCCCAGTCCTCGCAGAGCTGGGCCAGGAAACCCGTTCCCGCCCGGTCATTTTCGTCGACCACGCGGTCCCTGGTGTTTCCGTAGTAACCCACGGCGCTGGCGTTGATCAAGGTTTCGACGCCGGCTTCGGCGACCGCGGTGGCCAGCACCTCCGTGGGGGTGATGCGGCTATCCCGCAGGCTCTGCTTGAAGGCACCCGACCACCGGCGCTGGCCGACGTTGACGCCGCACAGGTTGACGACCGCGTCGACTTCGGCGAGCGCGTCGGGGTCGAACTCGCCGCTCTCGGGATTCCAGTGCAGCTCATCGGAATTCGCCGGTGTCCGCCGCACGATGCGCAGCACCCGATGGTCGGCGGCGCGTAGGGCCGCAGCCAAGGCGGAGCCGATCAGACCGGACGAACCCGCAATCGCGACGACGGGCGTGGTCACTTTGCTATAGCCCTAAATCGGCCTCGAACGCTCCCTCTTCGAGCCGGTGCTTGATCGTGGTGAGGAATCGTCCGGCATCGGCCCCGTCGATCAGCCGATGGTCGTAGGTCAGAGGCAGGTAGCAAATCGAGCGCACCCCAATCGATTCGTTACCGCTATCGTCGACTACCACCCGCGGTCGTTTGACAATCGCGCCGGTGCCGAGCATGGCGGCCTGCGGCGGAACCAGGATCGGGGTGTCGAACAACGCGCCCTGGCTGCCGATGTTGGTAATGGTGAAAGTGCCGCCGGACAACTCGTCCGGCTTCAGGTTGCCCGACCGGGCGCGGTCGGCGATGTCGGCGACCGCGCGGGCCAGCCCGGCCAGCGACAGGTCCCCGGCATTGTGGACGACGGGGGAGAGCAGGCCCTGGTCGGTGTCGACGGCGAACCCGAGGTGCTCGGCGTCGTAATAGGTGATCTCCTTGGAGTCCTCGTCGTAGCTGGCATTGACGTTGGGGTGAATCTTCAGCGCGTCGATCACCGCCTTGGCGATGAACGGCAAGTAGGTCAGATTCACCCCCTCGCGCTCGGCGAACGCCGTCTTGGACCTGGCCCGCAGCCCGACGATCTTGGTCATGTCGACCTCATGGGTCTGGGTGAGCTGAGCCGTGGCCTGCAGGGACTCGCGAGTCTTCTTGGCGGTGATCTGGCGGATCCGGCTGGCCTTTTGCGTGGTGCCGCGCAAGTGCGCCAGCGCGGGTGCCGGAGTGGGCGCCGCCGCGGGAACCTGGGCTGCCGGTGCAGCGGGAGTAGCCGCGGCCGGAGCAGGCGCCTTCGCGGCCTCTTGCTTCTGCTGTGCGGCGGCCAGCACGTCCTGCTTGCGGATGCGGCCACCGACCCCGGTGCCCTTCACCGCGGTGAGGTCGATGTTGTTTTCGGTGGCCAGTTTCCGGACCAGCGGGGTCACGTAGGGTGCGCCTTCTGAATCCGAGCCCTGGGCCTGCGCCGCCGGCTGGGACGGTTCGGCCTTCGGAGCCGGTGTCGGCTCGGGCTTGGGCTGCGGCTTGGGCTCCGGTGCGGGAGCGGGTTTGGCGGCAGCCTGGGGTGGGGCCTCGGCCTTCGGCTGGGGAGCCGGTTCGGGCTTGGGCTCCGGCTTGGGGGCGGGCGGCGGCTGCGGAGCAGACGCAGCGCCGGCGCTGGAGCCGACCCGGGCCAACTCACCGCCGACCGGCACGGTGGCATCCTCATCGGCGGTGATGCTGAGCAGGACTCCGGCTACCGGTGACGGAATCTCGGTATCCACCTTGTCGGTGGACACCTCGACCAGCGCATCGTCGATCTGGACCGAATCGCCGACCTTCTTGAGCCAGCGAGTCACGGTGCCTTCGGTGACGGACTCGCCGAGCTCAGGCATCAGCACCGGCGTCGAACTGCCCTCGCCCTGTGGGGCGGCCTGTGCTGCGGGTTCGGGCTGGCGCTCGGGCTCCGGCTGGGCCGCGGGAGCGGGCTCGGGCTCCGGTTCCGGCGGGGATTCGGCGGCAGGTTGGCTGGGCGCCTGTGCGGGCGCTTCGGCGGCGCCGCCTTCGGACGAGTCCCCGATCACGGCCAACTCACCGCCGACCTCGACGGTGTCGTCCTCCTGGGCGACGATCTTGGTCAACACACCCGCGGCGGGCGACGGTATTTCGGTGTCGACCTTGTCGGTCGACACTTCGACGAGCGGTTCGTCGAGTTCGACCGTGTCGCCTTCCTGCTTGAGCCAGCGGGTGACCGTCCCCTCGGTGACGCTCTCACCGAGTGCCGGCATCTGGACAGAGAAGGCCATCTCTTCTGACTCCTCGATTGCTCGTGGGTCGGGGCAGGTCGACATCTGACTTACCACACCGTGGTGTACTGCGAGTTGACGTCAAAACTATCCTGTCATTGCCTCTGCGTCGGCACGCATCCAGGGCTGACCCGCTTGCTACGGTGTGGCCGACTGGTAGTCACAGCTAAATCGCGGGGAGGCGGAGATCCGATGCCGGCAACACAGGCACCCCAACAGTTCGTCGATAGCGCGGACGACGTCCGCATCGCGGTCTACGAAGAAGGCAACCCGGACGGTCCCACGGTCGTGCTGGTACACGGCTTTCCGGATTCGCACGTGTTGTGGGACGGGGTCGTTCCGCTGCTGGCCGAGCGGTTCCGGATCATCCGCTACGACAACCGCGGTGTCGGCCTGTCGGCGGCCCCCAAACCGGTCTCGGCGTACACGATGGCTCGCTTTGCCGACGACTTCGCCGCGGTGACAGGTGAGCTGAGCCCCGGCGAGCCCGTGCACGTGCTGGCCCACGACTGGGGTTCGGTGGGTATCTGGGAGTACCTGAAACGGCCGGGTGCCAGCGACCGGGTCACGTCGTTCACGTCGGTGTCCGGCCCGAGCCAGGAGCAACTGGTCGACTACATCTTCGCCGGTCTGCGCCAACCGTGGCGCCCGCGACGGTTTGCCCGCTCGATCAGCCAGGCGTTGCGACTCACCTACATGATTCTGTTCTCGATCCCGGTGCTGGCACCGCTGTTGCTTCGGGCGGCTTTGTCCGTGCCCGCGCTGCGGCGCAATGCCGTCGATAACATTCCCGATGAGCAGATCCATCACTCCGCCAACTTCGCCAGAGATGCGGCTCGCTCGGTAAAAACCTATCCCGCCAACTACTTTCGTTCGTTCTCCGGTCGCGGCCAGGCGATCAGCGTCGTCGACGTGCCGGTGCAGCTGATCGTCAACACCCGCGACAAGTACGTCCGGCCGTATGGCTACGACGCGACCGCGCGGTGGGTGCCGCGGCTGTGGCGGCGCGACATCAAGGCCGGGCACTTTTCTCCGATGTCACACCCGCAGGTGATGGCCGCGGCGGTGCACGACTTCGCCGACCTGGCCGACGGCAAAGCGCCCAGCCGTGCGCTGCTGCGCGCGCAGATAGGCCGCCCGCGCGGGTCTTTCGGCGACACCCTGGTGTCGGTCACCGGCGCCGGCAGCGGAATCGGGCGGGAAACCGCATACGCATTCGCCCGGGAGGGCGCCGAACTCGTCGTCAGCGACATCGACGAAGCCGCCGTCAAGGAGACCGCGGCCGAGATCACCGCACGTGGTGGGATCGCGCACTCCTACGTCCTGGACGTGTCCGACACCGATGCGGTCGAGGCCTTCGCCGAGCGGGTCAGCGCCGAACACGGCGTGCCCGACATCGTGGTCAACAACGCGGGCATCGGGCAGGCCGGTCAGTTCCTGGACACCCCCGCCGAACAGTTCGACCGGGTGATCGACGTCAATCTCGGCGGCGTGGTGAACGGCAGCCGGGCGTTCGGGCGGCGCCTGGTCGAGCGCGGCACCGGCGGGCACATCGTCAATGTGTCGTCGATGGCCGCCTACGCCCCGCTGCAATCGCTGAACGCTTACTGCACCTCCAAGGCGGCGAGCTTCATGTTCTCCGACTGCCTGCGCGCCGAACTCGACGCCGCCGACGTGGGGCTCACCACGATCTGTCCCGGTGTGATCGACACGAACATCATCAACACCACCCGGTTCGATGCGCCCGGCGGCAAGCAGGATGAGCAGGTCGACGGCCGGCGGGGGCAGCTGGGCAAGCTGTTCGCGCTGCGTCGTTACGGGCCGGACAAGGTCGCCGACGCGATCTTGTCGTCGGTCCAGAAGAACAAGCCCATCCGGCCGGTAGCGCCGGAAGCCTATGCGCTCTATGGCGTTTCGCGGCTGCTGCCACAGGCGCTACGCAGCACCGCGCGATTCCGGGTGATCTAGACCGGCTCAGCCCGCTGGCACGCCTTCACGCCGCACCAACAGTGCACCGGCGATCCCAATGAGTGCGAGGACGGTCACCGGGATGGTCCACGTACGCCGGCTTCCCAGCGATGATTCGCACAGCGCCACATAGTCGGTGTGCGGCACGAATTGGTTGACGATCGGAATGTTGGCCACGCTCTTGTCGTTGGCGTTGCGCGCCGGGGTGAGATCCGCGACGACCGCATTGCCGCAGCCAATGGAACTGCCATTGCCGTCCGATACCGACATCGGCACCAAAAGCCCGATCACACCGGCTACTAGAAGCACGGCGGCCACACCGAGGATCAACCGTCGAACCGTCATGATTCGCCTCCCGTCGAGTACCGATCGGTAGGCAGGTTAGCCGCGGCGTGGGTGGTCTAAACCCACGCAGTCTCAGCCATGCACTAGCCCTTTTCGCAGATATCCTCCAGCACCGCGAACATCGTCCGGGTCGGTACACCCGTGGAGCCCTTCGGGGAGTACCCCCACGGGCTGCCGGTGTTATAGGCCGGTCCAGCAACGTCGATGTGCGCCCAGCCCACCCCGTCGGCGACGAACTCGCGCAGGAACACCCCGGCCACCAGCATGCCGGCGAAGCGCTGGCCGCTGATATTGGACAGGTCGGCCACCTGGGACTTCAGGTCATCCTTCAGGTCGTCGGGCAGCGGCATCGGCCAGCCGTTTTCGCCCACCTGCTGCGAGATCGCCGCGACCCGGTCACGGAACTCGTCGCTGCCCATCACCCCGGGGATGCGGGCGCCCAGCGCCACCGTCTGCGCACCGGTCAGCGTGGACGTCTCGATCAGGTAGTCCGGGTTGTCCTCGCATGCCCGCACGATGGCGTCGGCCAGGATGAGCCGGCCCTCGGCGTCGGTGTTCTGCACCTCGACCGTGATGCCGCCGTACTGCGTCAGCACGTCGCCCGGGCGCTGCGCCGTCGACGACGGCATGTTCTCGGCCATCGGCACGGTGGCGATCACGTCGATCGGTAGCTCGAGCTGCGCGGCCAGCGTGACCGTCGCGATCACCGCGGCGGCACCGCCCATGTCCGAGGTCATGTAATGCATTGAGGCGGCCGGCTTGATCGAGATGCCGCCGGTGTCGAACGTGACGCCCTTGCCGACCAGGGCCACCGTCTTGGCCTGCTTGGGTTTCTTGGCCAGCTTCGAACCGCGATGGATCAGCCGCACCAGCCGCGGTGGTCGCGACGAGCCCTGCCCGACGCCGATGATCCCGCCGTAGCCGGCTTTTTGCAGCGCCTTGTCGTCGAGCACTTCCACTTCAAGGCCGACGGATTCACCCAAAGTCTTTGCGCGCTTGGCGAATTCGGCGGGAAAAAGGTGGCTGGGCGGGGTGTTGACGAAGTCGCGAGCGGTGGCGACCGCGGCCGCGACGGCCGCACCGTGGGCGGCCTGCTTCTTGGCATCCTTGCCGGTAGCGAGCACGGTGATCTTGCTGAGCCCTTTGTCTTTGGGCGCGGTCTTGCCGCTGCGGAACGCGGTGAACCGGTAGCTGCCCAGGATCAGCCCTTCGACGGCGGCGGAGCCGACATCGTCGCCGGGCAACTCGGCCAGCGTGGTGATCACCGTTTCGGCGCCGCCAAGCGAACGCGCGGCCACACCGGACGCACGCCGGATGGTGTCGGCAGACCAATCGGATCGCGCCTTGCCCAGGCCGATCGTGAGCACGCTGGCCACCGGAAGCGAGGGCACCACCAGCCGGTGTACCTGTTCGCTGCCGCCGGTGGCGTCCAGCGCTTGCAGGCCGGCCTCGATCTCGGCGACCGCTTCGGCGGGCAGGAAGGGCTCGGCGGAGACAACGGTCGCGCCCGGCCGGTCTTCGTCACCGGTCGAGACGACCGGCACGAGCAATACCGACGAACCCGCGCCGCGTTTAGGCAGCGACGTGGCGACAGTGACGGCAGGGGCCTGGTATCCGGATTCGGTGCTCACAGGAATTACCCTAGTCACCGGGATGGGGCTTAGATCGGCTATGTCCTTGGGCGCAGATCGAATGCGGCGACCGGGGCGTCAAAACCCTTGAGTGTCAACAGACTCTGGGCGGCCGCGGGCCAGTCCGGCAACATGTCACGCAGTTCGGAGGTGGCCAGGATCTGTTCTGGCGCCGCTGCGGCAACGAGTCGGGCGGCCAGGTTGACCGGGTTGCCGAAGTAGTCGCCGTTGATGGCCACGACCGTGCCGAACGCCAGACCGGCGCGGACCTGCAGCCCTTCCTCGCGCGCCGAGGGGTGGTCGACGAGATCAATCGCCGCCCGCACCAGCGCCTCGGGCGACGAACTCACCCACATCACCTCGTCGCCGATGAACTTCACCACCCGGCCGCCGTCGGCATGCACGACGTCGGAGACGGTGCCGGCGAACTCGTTGAGCATGTACGACAACTCCGCCGGCGTCAGCGCCTGCGTCAACGCGGTGAAGCCGGACAGATCCGCGAAACCAACGCCGCACACCACCGACGACGACGCGTCGCGCAGGACACCCTCGAAGTAGGTCCGGGCGCTGATCAGGTGGTGTCGGTGGACGGTGTCGATCAATGCCCCGAGTCGGGGGATGAACTCGGCGACCGCGCGGTACGCCTGCGCGGTGGCGAGCTCGTCGCGGGTGTGGGTCATCAGAATGTCCGGCGTCCCGCCGCGGATCATCGTCGCCTCGGCCTCGGCGAGCCTGGCCATGGCGGCGCCCAGTACCCGCAGCAGGCCCAATGCACCGTCCGGGCCGACCACCGCCTTGAGCGCGAGCCAGGTTGCCAGGGCGTCGACGTCGGCCTGACTCAGCACCGGAATATCGGGACCGGCGACAGTCAAGCCGAGCAAAGCCCAGGCGCGCGCGACATCCTCGGCTGCTATCCCGAGTTCCTCGGCCGCGGTCTGCAACGTGTAGATCGGGCGCCCCGACCACGACAGCACATCACCGGCAAGGCCGAACAGCCGGCCGCGGAGTTCGGCTTCCACCATTTCTTCGACCGTGAAGCCAAGGTCGTCCAGATACTTGATCAGGTCGGCCCGCTCGTGTGGGTTGGCGATTCCCGCGGCCTCAAGCGCATCGGAGTCCAGCGGATCGATCACCTATCAAAGTGTGCCACTAGGGTGAGACGTCGTGAGCGATGCGCCGGAACTGCTGACGGGACCACTGGAAGACCGCCACCGTGAGTTGGGCGCCAGTTTTGCCGAGTTCGGCGGCTGGCTGATGCCGGTGTCCTATGCAGGCACGGTCAGTGAGCACAATGCGACCCGCAACGCGGTCGGCCTGTTCGACGTCAGCCACCTCGGCAAGGCGCTGATCCGCGGACCGGGTGCCGCGCAGTTCGTCAACTCCGCGCTGACCAACGACCTGGGCCGTATCACGCCGGGCAAGGCTCAATACACACTGTGCTGCACCGAATCCGGTGGCGTCATCGACGACCTGATCGCCTACTACGTCGACGACGACGAGATCTTTCTGGTGCCCAATGCCGCCAACACCGCCGCGGTGGTCGAGGCGTTGCAGGACGCGGCGCCCGCCGGCCTGACGATCACCGACGAGCACCGCAACTACGCCGTGCTGGCGGTCCAGGGTCCGCGATCGGCCGACGTGCTCGCCGAGCTGGGGCTGCCGACCGGCATGGATTACATGGGGTACGCCGACGCCGAATATTCCGGCGTGCCCGTGCGTGTCTGCCGCACCGGTTACACCGGCGAACACGGCTACGAACTGTTGCCGCCCTGGAAGTCCGCGGGTGTGGTGTTCGACGCGCTGGCGACGGCGGTCTCAGCGGCCGGCGGCGAACCGGCCGGCCTGGGGGCCCGTGACACCCTGCGCACCGAGATGGGCTACCCGCTGCACGGGCACGAGCTGTCGCTCGACATCTCGCCCCTGCAGGCTCGCTGCGGCTGGGCGATCGGCTGGAAGAAGGACGCGTTCTTCGGCCGCGATGCGCTGCTGGCCGAGAAGTCGGCGGGGCCGCGACGGCTGCTGCGCGGTCTGCGGATGCTGGGCCGCGGTGTGTTGCGGCCCGGGCTGACGGTGCTCGCCGGGGATAAACCGGTCGGGGTCACCACATCCGGGACGTTTTCGCCGACGCTGCAGGCCGGCATCGCGCTCGCGTTGATCGACACCGACGCGGGGGTCGAAGACGGCCAGCAGGTCACCGTCGACGTCCGCGGTCGCGCCGCCGAGTGCGAAGTGGTGCGTCCGCCGTTCGTCGAGCTGAAAACCCGCTAGCCGCCGCCCGTTCACGCGGCAAAATCCCGTTGGCACCCGCATATACAATCGGCGCATGACGAGCGGCCTTCTCGAGTTCACCGTTCAACGCGCGTCTAATCCCGCGTCCGGCGTTGAACGTGAATCGATCCTGGCCGACCCCGGTTTCGGCAAATTCTTCACCGACCACATGGTGTCGATCGACTACTCCGACGGCCAGGGCTGGCACAACGGGCGAGTGATTCCGTACGGCCCGATTCAGCTGGACCCGTCGGCGATCGTGCTGCACTACGCCCAAGAGGTTTTCGAGGGACTGAAGGCATACCGCTGGGCCGACGGCTCGGTCGTGTCGTTTCGCCCGGACGCCAACGCCGCCCGGATGCGCTCGTCGGCGCGGCGTATCGCGATCCCCGAGCTGCCCGAAGAGCTCTTCATCGAATCACTGCGCCAGCTCATCGCCGTCGACAGCGAATGGGTGCCCCGGGCCGGCGGCGAAGAGGCCCTGTATCTGCGGCCGTTCATCTTCGCGACCGAGCCCGGACTGGGAGTACGGCCGGCCAAGCACTATCGGTACCTGCTGATCGGGTCACCGGCGGGCGCGTATTTCAAGAACGGCGTCAACCCCGTGGACGTCTGGGTGTCAACGGATTACGTGCGAGCCTGCCCTGGCGGTACCGGCGCGGCCAAGTTCGGCGGCAACTATGCCGCGTCGCTGGTGGCTCAGGCCGAAGCCGCGGAAAACGGTTGCGACCAAGTGGTCTGGCTGGATGCCGTCGAGCGTCGCTTCGTCGAAGAGATGGGCGGCATGAACCTGTTCTTCGTGCTGGGCAGCGGCGGGTCGTCGCGGCTGGTCACCCCGGAGCTGTCCGGCTCGCTACTGCCCGGCATCACGCGGGATTCGTTGCTGCAGTTGGCGATTGACGCCGGATTCACCGTCGAAGAGCGCAAGATCGATATCGACGAGTGGCAGAAGAAGGCCACCGCGGGGGAGATCACCGAGGTATTCGCCTGTGGCACAGCCGCCGTCATCACGCCGGTCGCGCGGGTGAAGTACGCCGACACCGAGTTCACCATCGCCGACGGCCAACCGGGTGAAGTGACGATGGCGCTGCGCGACACGCTGACCGGCATTCAGCGCGGCACCTTCGCCGACACCCACGGCTGGATGTCCCGTCTGGGCTAGTGCCCCTCCGGCTAGCAGCGGACCAACGCCGCAAGCGCCACGGCGCTGACCGTCGTGGTCAGTTCGATAGCGGCGCCCAGCACATCGCCGCTGATGCCGCCGAAGCGGCGCACACAGTGCCCGACCAGGACCGCGCCGCAGCACGCCGCCACCAACACCGCGGCCGGCCCCTGCCACGGTCGCGGACCCGCCACCAGCGAAACCCCAAGCAGCACCGCGATCCAGCCCGCGACCACCGGGATGGGTTGGGTGCCGGCGACCTGGGCGCCCAGGGCGCTACCGTCGGCCGCCGGCACCGAACGGCGGCACGCCAGCACGGCGGTCACTCGGCCGGCAACGACCGCCACGATGATCGCCGCAAGCCCGTGGTGCCAGCTCACGCCGAGCGCCGAAAATGCCAATCCCTGCAACGTGATCACCAGCACGACGGCCGCGACACCAAACGGTCCCGTCGACCCGTCGCGCATCACCGCCAGTGCCCGCGGCGGCGGCCCGTAGCAGCCCAGCCCGTCGGCCGTATCGGCGACGCCGTCGATGTGCAGTCCACGGGTAACGAGCAAAAGTGCTGCCACCGCAAGCAATCCCGGCAGCGGGCTGGACACACCGAAGGCGAGCGCCCCGCCCCACGTGACACCCGCGGCCAGCGCGCCCAAGGCCGCGCCGACCACCGGTAGTGCGGTCATCGCGCCGCGGCCCATCGGAGCGTCGTCCGCAACCGGCACCGGCAACACCGTTGCGAACGCGAAAGCCGTTGCCAGCGAACGAATCACGGTGTGGAAGCCGGCCCAGGAGCGTCGTCGGGCCGGGTGGAGACACCGGCCTGGGTGAACGTCGCCATCGACGACAGCGTGGCCACCGCGGCGCGCAGCACCGGCAGCGCCAGCGCCGCGCCGGTGCCCTCGCCCAGCCGCATGCGCAGGTCCAGAATCGGGTCCAACTCGAGCGCGGCCAACGCCAGCGCATGAGCCGGCTCGGTGGATCGGTGGCCCGCTTGCCACCACTGCCGCGCGCCCGGTGCCAGCCGTTCGGCGACCAGGGCCGCGGCCGTCACCGCCATGCCGTCGAGCAGCAGTGGAGTGCGCCGCACCGCGGCTTGCGCGCAAAAGCCCGCGATCGCAGCCAGATCCGCACCGCCGCAAGAGCGCAGCAACGCGACGGGGTCGGGCAGTACCTGCTGCGTCCGGAACAAGGCGTCGCGGACTACGGCCGTCTTGCGTGCCCAGCCCGCATCGTCGATCCCCGACCCGAAGCCGACCACCACGACCGGCTCGGCGTTGGTCAGCGCCGCTACCAGAACCGCTGCCGCGGTGGTGTTTCCGATGCCCATGTCGCCGGCGATGAGCAGGTCGGCGCCCGCATCGACCTCCTCGTCGGCGATCTGTCGGCCCGCCGCGATCGCCCTGGCCGTCTCTTCGTCGGTCAACGCGTCCTGCACGGCGATATCGCCGCTGGCGCGCCGCACCTTGTGGGCGCCGATCTGCTCCGACAACGGGTCGGCGTCGACGGCCAGGTCGGCGATGCGCACGGTCGCGTCGGCGATCGCTGCCAGCGTGTTGATCGCCGCCCCGCCGGCGTCGATGTTGGCGACCATCTGGGCGGTCACCTCCGGCGGGTAGGCCGACATCCCGGACCGGGCCACACCGTGGTCACCGGCGAACACCACCACCCGAGCGCGCTCAAACTGCCGTGGCGGGCAGGTGCCCTGGCACGACGCGATCCAGACCGACAGGTCCTCCAGACGGCCCAGCGCGCCGCGTGGCTTGGTCAGCGTGTCCTGGCGCGCGCGAGCAGCCGCGGCAGCGGACGCATCGGGCGGCGAGATCGGCGTGAATTCCATCACGCCACCGACGGTTTGATCGATACCGGCTGACCGGCCACCAACAACACCACCCGATCGCACAACGCCGCGACGCGCTGGTTGAGTGAGCCCAGTTCGTCGGCAAACCTACGGCCGGATGCGGTGGCGGGCACCACGGTCAACCCGACCTCGGGGCTGACGAGCACCAGGGTGGATTCAAACGCGCCGACCGCGCTGAGCATCTCCTGAACCGGGGCTGCCACCGATCCGTTCTCCCACGCCTGGTGGTGATCCAGCGTTCCGGTCAGCCAGCCGCCGAGGTCGTCGACGAGGGTCGGGGTATCCGGCGAATGCCGCAATTCGGTTGTGATGTCCCGGGTTTCGACCGTCGACCAGTGCGCGGGCCGACGGTCGCGATGTTGCGCGACCCGGCGGGCCCAGTCCGCATCGGTCTGGCCGTCCGGCCCGGGGGCCAGGTACCGAACCGGCTGCCCGGGTGAGAGTGACTTGGCGATGGCTTCCTCGGCCCACTCGGATTTGCCCGACCTGATCCCGCCGAGCACCAGGGTGCGCACTGGGGTCAGAAGGCTTTCCGGCAACGGTCAATCGACACTGCTGCCGCGCTCAACTTTGGGCCGGGGCGCGCGCATCCGGCGTATCTGCGAAGCCCGGCCGGCGGCGTACAGGCCTAGCTTCCAACGGCTTTCGGTGTTGCTCGGGAATTTCGCATCGACCAGCCGGCTGACCTTTCGGCCCAGGATCACACCGTCGACGCCCATGACCGCGGTGATCAACAGCATCGCGGGAGAGATGTAAAGCTGCAGCTGCGGAACGGCGAACATGACGAACAGCAGACCCAGCGTCGACGGCATGAACAGGCCGAGCACGTTGCGCCGGGAATCCACCACATCGCGCGCATAACGGCGTATCGGACCCTGGTCGCGCGGCAGCAGGTAGTCCTCGTCGCCGGCCATCATGCGTTCCCGGCGATCCGTCATCCGGGCCCGGCCCGCAGTGCGGTCGGCCTTGCGCTCCTCGCGGCTGAGTTTGGGGCCGGCCAGAGTCTTGCGGCGGGCCCGCGCCTCGGACGACGTCAGGGGCGCCGGCGCAACCGGGCCCTTCTTCGTAGTCCGTCGGGCCTGGTCGCGTTTGGGCGTTGGGCGGCCCTTGGGGTCGGTTCGGCGTGGTGCGCGGGGTGCCGCGTCCGGGGCGGCGTCGGACGCGGCCGGTGCCACGAGATCGCCTTCCAGGACCTCCGCATGGGTTTTCTTACGGCCCAACAGCTTCACAACCGCCAGGTTACTTCGCAGGCGACCCGGTTCCCGCATGGCCCCGTCAGGCATCGCCATAGCTCTGCGCCCGCGCGATACTTAGACCTACCCTTAACGGTGATGAACGGCTACGGGTGATGGATGACGGCTCGATGGCCACGGATGACGTTCCCGCTGGTCTTTCACCGGGTCGCCTGCAATTGCCCGCCATGCGGGTGCTGGTGGCTCCGGATTGCTACGGCGACAGCCTCTCGGCGGTCGAAGCTGCCGCCGCCATCGCGACCGGCTGGACCCGGTCCCGTCCGGGCGACCAGTTCATCGTTGCCCCGCAATCCGACGGCGGACCGGGTTTCATCGAGGTGCTGGCCAATCGGCTGGGGGAGAAGCGGCGCATCCGGGTGATGGGGCCGCTGGACACGACGGTGGACGCGGAGTGGGTGTGGGATCCCGACTCGGCGACCGCCTACCTGGAGTGTGCGCAGGCGTGTGGCCTGGCCTTGCTGGGCCGTCCGGTCGACCCGGAGACCGCGCTGACCGCGCACAGCAGGGGAGTCGGACAGCTCATCACGGAGGCGCTACGGTCCGGGCCGATGCGAATCGTCGTCGGGCTGGGCGGCAGCGCGTGCACCGACGGCGGGCAAGGAATGATCGCCGAGCTGGGCGGTCTGGAAGTCGCTCGTCGGCAACTGGCCCATGTCGAGCTGATCGCCGCCTCGGACACCGAATATCCGCTGGTGGGGCCGTGGGGCGCGGCCCGGGTGTTCGGGCCGCAGAAGGGCGCGGACACGGTCACCGTCGCCGCACTCGAGGTCCGCCTCGAGGCGTGGGCGCTGCAACTGGAAGCAGTGGCCGGACGGGATGTGAGCTCCGAGCCGGGGGCCGCCGCCGCCGGTGGTATCGGCGCGGGGCTGCTCGCGCTCGGGGGCCGCTGCGAGTCCGGCGCGGCGATCATCGCCGAACACACCCATTTGGCCGACGACCTGGACACCGCGGAGCTGATCGTCACCGGCGAAGGCACGTTCGACGAGCAGTCCCTGCACGGAAAGGTGGTCGGCTCGCTCGCGGACGCGGCCGGCCCGCTGGGAATTCCGGTGATCGTGCTGGCCGGGCAGGTCGGCCTGGAGAAATCCGCGGTGCGATCGGCGGGCATCATGTCGGCGCTGTCCATGGCCGAATACGCCGGCTCGGTGGGATTGGCGCTGGCCGATGCGGCAAATCAGCTGATGGGATTAGCGTCACAGGTAGCGGCGCGACTCGGGAATAGCGGTCCTGCAAGGTACCGTTGAGGCAGTGGGTTTACCCCGCGCGGTTCCGGTGCCCGGGCACCCACCCAACAACAGGCATGTAGGAGAACTAATGACGGTGGAAAACGAGACGACCGCCACGACTCACGGCGCCATCCTCACCGAGGCCGCCGCGATCAAGGCGAAGTCCCTGCTCGACCAGGAGGGCCGCGACGACCTGGCGCTGCGGATCGCGGTCCAGCCCGGCGGGTGCGCGGGGCTGCGCTACAACCTGTTCTTCGACGACCGGACGCTGGACGGCGACCTGATCGCCGACTTCGGCGGCGTGAAGCTGACGGTGGACCGGATGAGCGCGCCCTACATCGAAGGCGCGTCGATCGACTTCGTCGACACCATCGAGAAGCAGGGCTTCACCATCGACAACCCGAACGCCACCGGCTCCTGCGCCTGCGGAGACTCCTTCAACTGACCCGCAACGGCTAGTGACCGGCGGCTAGTACGAGCCCCCGGTACGCAGCACGTACGAGCACACCAAGATCTCGCCGCGCTGGAATAGCAGCTGCGCGACGCCCTGGACCTGCCCACGCATCGGGCCGCCGGTGGCCGGCGACACCTGCATCGTGAACAGCGTCTGAGCCTGGTATTGCGACAAGTACACGATCTTGTCGATCGAGGTCAGCTGGACCTGCGAGAACTGCTTGCGAAACGCATCGCTGCTCAACTTGGCCAGGGCCTGGTCGGACCGCCGGTCGCGCACGCCGTCGTACAGGCCGCAGAGCGCGTTGCGGGCGATCTCGTCGGTGTTGCGGCTCTCGAGCGCGTCCAGGTAGCCCTGAACCGCCGTTTTGGCCGATGCTTCGGAGAACGCGGCACCGGTGTTGGCCCCATTCGTGCGGACCCCGTACACAATCGCCGCCGTCATCGCGGCTACCAGGGCGATGGCCACCAGAATCCCGATGATCAACCGCCGCGGTGAACGCCGCTTCGGGTAGCCAGGTGGTACCCCCGGGGGCTCGTGCGGGAAGTCGACGGCTTGGGGCTCGTTGTAGGGCACGGGTCCGTCGCCGCCGACAGTGTGGTTCGGCGAGTGCGGACCGCCCATTCTGGTTCTCCTACTGTGGTTGCCGGGACCACGGGCGGGTACCGCCCGCGTATTCGGTCCCGCCGACTTGAGTGAGTTCCCTAGGCAGGCTAGCGCACCACCTTTCGCCGACTGCGGACGCAACGGTGGTCGAAACGCGTAGGTAGGCTGGACGCGCTTACCGATGAAGGGTGGAGATTTCGTGACGATCGCGGTGACTGGTTCGATTGCGACCGATAACCTGATGCGTTTTCCCGGCCGGTTTTCCGAGCACCTGCTGGCCGAGCATCTACAGAAGGTTTCGCTGAGCTTCCTGGTCGACGACCTGGTGATTCATCGTGGCGGCGTGGCGGGCAACATCGCCTTCGCCATCGGCGTGCTGGGTGGGGACGTCGCGCTGGTCGGCGCGGCCGGCGACGACTTCGGCGAATACCGTGAATGGCTGGAGCGCCACGGGGTCAACTGCGAGAACGTGCTGATCTCCAAGACCGCGCACACCGCCCGGTTCACCTGCACCACCGACGAGGACATGGCCCAGATCGCGTCGTTCTATCCCGGCGCCATGTCGGAGGCCCGCAACATCAAGCTCGCCGACGTCGTGTCGTCGGTGGGCAAGCCGGATCTGGTCATCATCGGGGCCAACGACCCCGACGCCATGGTGGTGCACACCGAGGAGTGCCGGAAGCTCGGCTTGGCTTTCGCCGCCGACCCGTCCCAGCAGCTGCCCCGGCTGTCCGGGGACGAGATCAACAAGCTGATCGACGGGGCGGCCTACTTGTTCACCAACGACTACGAGTGGGAGCTGCTGCTCAACAAGACCGGCTGGTCAGAGGCCGATGTGCAGGGCAAGGTCGACCTGCGGGTGACCACGCTCGGCGCTAAGGGCGTCGACATCGTGGAGCGCGACGGCACCACCACCCACGTCGGCGTGGTGCCCGAGAACAGCCAGACCGACCCCACCGGGGTCGGCGACGCGTTCCGGGCCGGCTTCCTCACCGGGCGCAGCGCCGGGCTGAGCCTGGAGCGCGCCGCGCAGCTGGGCTCGCTGGTGGCGGTGCTGGTGCTGGAGTCGACCGGCACGCAGGAGTGGAAGTGGGACCGCGAGGTCGCCAAGAGCCGGTTGGCGGATGCCTACGGCGACGAGGCGGCCGCCGAGATCGCCGCGGTGCTCGCCTAGGTCGCCTATCCGGCCGAGTGTGAACTCACGGCGTTGCGTGTGAGATGAGGGCGGGAATTCCGCGAAAAGTGCGCCCAGGATTCACCTTCAACGCCCTCGCCGCACACTAGAGCTGCACCGGGTAGTGCGGCTCGCCGATCTGGGGCACCACGCTGTGCTCGACGAAGATCGCGTGCCAGAGCATGAAGATCAGCACCGTCCATAGCCGGCGGCTGTGATCGCTGATGCCGCTGCGGTGTTCGTCGAGCATCCGGCGCACGGCGGCGACGTCGACCAAATGACCGGCCTGCGAGGAGTCGACCGTCGCGTAGGCCCACTCCAGCAGCTCGCCGGCGCGCAGCCAATGCCGAATGGGAACCGGGAACCCGAGTTTGGGCCGGTGCAGCACATGCGCGGGGACGACGGGTTCCAGCGCTCGCCGCAGCGCGTACTTGGTGGTCGTGCGGGTGATCTTCGCGTCCACGGGCAACCGGGACGCGACGGCGAACACCTCCGGGTCCAGGAACGGCACCCGGAGCTCCAGCGAGTTGGCCATCGTCATCTTGTCGGCCTTGACCAGAATGTCGCCGCGTAGCCAGGTGAACAGATCGACATGCTGCATACGGGCCACCGGGTCCCAGCCCGTCGATTCGGCGTATACCGAGGCCGTCACGTCGGTGTGCGTCCACTCCTCGCGGAATCCGGGCAAGACGTCGCGCAGCTGCGCATCGGAGAAGCTGCGGGCATTGCCGTAGTAACGCTCCTCGAGGGTCAGCGAACCGCGATGCAGCAGGCTCTTGCCGCGCATGCCCTCGGGCAGCGGTTTGCTCATCTTGCCCACCGAACGCCGCAGCGACCGCGGCAGATAGTCAAAGGGCTTCAGCGACAACGGCTCTCGATAGATCGTGTATCCGCCGAACAACTCGTCAGCGCCCTCGCCGGAGAGCACCACCTTGACGTGCTTGCGGGCCTCGCGCGCGACGAAGAACAGCGGGACCAGCGCCGGATCGGCGACCGGCTCGTCGAGATACCAGACGATCTCGGGCAGGGCGGCGACGAACTCGCCGGCGCTGACCACCTTGGCGATGTGGCGGGCGCCGATCGCCTCGGCCGAGGCCACCGCGACGTCAATCTCGGAGAATCCCTCCCGCTCGAATCCGGTGGTGAAGGTGATCAGCCGGGGGTTATGCCGGATGGCCAGCGCCGCGATCGCGGTGGAGTCGATACCGCCGGACAAGAACGCCCCGACGGTGACGTCGGCGCGCATGTGCTTGGCCACCGAGTCCTCGAGCACCGCGGTGATCTCGTCGTAGCGGGCCTGCTCGGTGTCGCGGGTCATCGGCACCGCGGCGAATCGGGGTACGAAATAGCGGGTGACCTGCGGCGGCACCCCGGGCCGGATGCGCGCGTAGCAGCCGGATTCGAGCCGGCGCACCCCGCGGTGCAGCGTCTCGGGCTCCGGCACGTACTGCAGGACGGTGTAGTGCTGGACGGCTCGGGTGTCGATCGCGGTGTCGAACCCCACCAAATCGACCAGATCCAGCAGGCACTTCTTCTCGCTGGCCACCGCCGTGCCGCCGGTACCGGTCGCCATGAACAGCGGCTTGATGCCGAAAGGGTCTCGGGCGCAAAGTAATTCGCGGGTGACGGTGTCCCACAGTGCGAAGGCGAACATGCCGCGCAGCCGCGTCAACACGTCGGTGCCCCAGTGGTGGTAGCCGGCGACGATGGCCTCGCCGTCACCGTCGGTGGCGAAGGCAGCGTCATGCCGGGCGGCCAGTTCGTCGCGCAGTTCGAGGTAGTTGTAGATCTCGCCGTTGAACACCAGGACGTAGCGGTCGGGCGCCTCGGGTGGGCCCCAGCGCAGCGGCTGATGCGAATGCGCGAGGTCGATGATCGAGAGCCGGTTGAAACCGAATACGACCGATCCGTCGGCTCCCGGATCCGTCCAGGTGCCGGGCTCGTCGGGCCCACGATGGCGCATCAGATGCGACGCGCGGGCAATGGCGCCGTCGGCCCGGGCCGCATGTGCCGCGGCAACGGCATCCTCGGCACCGGCAGGGCCGGGGCCGGTCGCTTGGTCGTTCAGGGCGGCCGGATCGGCCACGAACGCCAGCAGTCCACACACGGCGCCCCAGTATGCCGCACTTCGGCGATGCTTGGGGGCGCCGCACCGGACCGGTCGCGACGACGCGGCAGACGAGCCGGTCGGGGTTTAGTCGCCGGGCTGAGCGGCGTGGTCTACGCTGCGTAGTATTCGATATTCGAGCAGGAGGCGCCAACGTGACACCCGGCGGGCAGTTCCGTTCGCAACGTTTGTCGCAGGGCATGTTTCAGCGCCGTTCCGCAGACGCGCCGCGGGGTTTTTCCCGTCGTCTTCGACCGCTGGCGCTGGCCGGGACGCTGGGAGTTCTCGCGGTCACGCTCAGTGGATGCAGCTGGCAAACGGTATTCGCCCTGGGCTGGCCCGAGGGCATCACGCCACAGGCCCATGTCAACCGGGAGCTGTGGATCGGTGCGGTGATCGCATCCCTGGTCGTCGGCGTCATCGTGTGGGGCCTGATCTTCTGGTCGGCGGCTTTCCACCGGAAGAAGGCAACTGACACCGAACTGCCCCGGCAGTTCGGCTACAACATGCCGCTGGAGCTGGTGCTGACCGTGACGCCGTTCCTGATCGTCTCGGTGCTGTTCTACTTCACCGTCGTGGTGCAGGAGAAAATGCTGCATCTGGACAAGAACCCGGAAGTGGTGATCGACGTCACGGCCTTCCAGTGGAACTGGAAGTTCGGCTATCAGCGCGTCAACTTCAAAGACGGCACGCTGACCTACGACGGCGCCGACGAGGCCCGCAAGAAGGCGATGGTCTCCAAGCCGGAGGGCAAAGACGCTCGCGGCGAGGAGCGCGTCGGGCCGGTGCACGGGATCAACACCGAGGACCGGACCTACCTGAACTTCGACAAGGTCGAAACTCTGGGGACCCCCCAGGAAATTCCGGTCCTGGTGCTGCCGGCCGGCAAGCGCATCGAATTCCAATTGAATTCGGCCGATGTCATCCACGCTTTCTGGGTCCCGGAATTCTTGTTCAAGCGCGACGTGATGGCCTACCCGAAGGAAAACAACTCGGTCAACGTGTTCCAGGTGGAAGAGATCACCAAGACCGGGGCATTTGTCGGTCACTGCGCGGAGATGTGTGGCACGTATCACTCGATGATGAACTTCGAGGTTCGAGTGGTCGAGCCCAACGACTTCAAGGCCTATTTGCAGCAACGGATCGACGGAAAGACGAACGCTCAAGCGTTGCAGGCGATCGCCCAGTCGCCGCTGGCGGTGACCACGCATCCGTTCGACACCCGCCGCGGCGAACTGGCCCAAACAGTAGGTCCAGTAGGTTAGGACACGCAATGCATATTGAAGCGAGGCTGTTCGAATTCATCGCCGCATTCTTCGTCGTCACCGCGGTGCTCTACGGGGTGCTGACTGCGCTGTTCGCTACCGGTGGTGAAGAGTGGGCGGGCACCACCGCGCTGGCGCTCACCGGCGGTTTGGCGTTGATCACGGCCACTTTCTTCCGGTTCGTGGCCCGTCGCCTCGATACCCGGCCCGAGGACTACGAGGGCGCTGAAATCAGCGATGGTGCAGGGGAATTGGGATTCTTCGCCCCGCACAGCTGGTGGCCGCTGCTGGTCGCGTTGTCGGGCTCGGTGGCCGCGGTCGGTATCGCACTGTGGCTGCCGTGGCTGATCGTTGCCGGCGTGGTGTTCATCCTTGCGTCGGCCGCAGGGTTGGTCTTTGAGTACTACGTAGGCCCCGAGAAGCACTGATTTGCGTCTCGAAGGTAACAATCCGGGCATCAGTTGAGCCGTCGCCCGTTTGCCAAGACTTCTTCGCCCCGCTCGGTTCGGTAGGGTTTGCGCAAGCACATGAGAATCTCCCGAGCGCTCGCGGTACGAGGTACCCCTGAAGCCCCGTGCGCAGGTGAGGCAGTTGGACAGGGCAGGCAGACATGAGCGGGCCGAAACCCCCGGGATGGGAACCCGACGAATCCGATTCCGCCAGTGAGCTCGACCACGAAGCGAATTCCGGCAGCGAGCCCGGCGACGAATTGGAACCGATCGACGAGCACGACGACGAATTGCATTCTGATCGCGAACTGGAACCCTTCGACGACAGCGGTGCAATAGCTGCGGCCGACCACAGCGGCGAGACGGACGCATATTCCCGTGCCTACTCCGCACCCGAGGCGGAGCATTTCATCACCGGCCCGTATGTGCCGGCAGATCTGGGGCTCTACGACTACGACAACTACGACGACTCATCCGATGACGACGATGACGACGACGCCGCCCCGCGCTGGCCGTGGATCGTCGGCGTCGCCGCCATCGTGGCCGCGATCGCGCTCGTGGTGTCGGTGTCACTGTTGTTCGCGCGTACCGACACCGACAAACTTGCCAATCCGGGCACCAGCACGCCGTCCACGTCGCCCATGCAGGACGAAATCACCACGACCAAGCCACCGCCTCCGCCGCCACCCACCACGGAACCGCCACCGCCCCCGACAGCTACGGAGACCCAGACTGTGACGGTGACGCCACCGCCCCCGCCGCCCCCGCCGGCGACGTCGACCGCGCCGCCGCCGGCCTCAACGTCGGCAACCGCGGCCCCGCCTCCGCCTCCGCCGCCGACGACGCCGGCCGGTCCACGGCAGGTCACGTATTCGGTGACCGGAACCAAGGCGCCCGGCGACATCATCTCGGTGACCTACGTCGACGCCTCCGGCCGGTCACGTACGCAGCACAACGTGTACATCCCGTGGTCGATGACGGTCACACCGATCTCGCAATCCGACGTCGGCTCGGTCCAGGCGTCCAGCCTTTTCCGGCTCAGCAGGCTCAACTGCTCGATCACCACCAGCGACGGGTCGGTGCTTTCGTCGAACAACACCGACTCACCGCAGACGAGCTGCTGATGGTCAGCAGATACTCCGCGTACCGACGCGGGTCCGACACCATTCCGCCGGACGTCATCGATCGGATCCTGCTGGGGGCGTGCGCCGCGATCTGGCTGCTGTTGTTGGGCGTCAGCGTGGCTGCTGCCGTCGCGCTGGCGGATCTGGGTCGCGGCTTTCACAGCGCGTCCAGCAATACGCACAGCACGCCGTGGGTGTTGTACGCCGTCATCATTGTTTCCGCGTTGATCATCGCCGGGGCCGTACCGGTGCTGTTGCGGGCACGCAGGATGACCAAGGCCGAGCCGCCGATCGTTCGGTCGACGGCCTTGCAGGGTCGCCCGGCGAGCAGGCCGACCGCCGCGCGCCAGGTGGTCGAGCGGGTTCGCCCGCAGCGGGCGCAGGCGGGCGGACCGGCTGGGGAATGGTCCGGCGAGGCCGTGGACCGGGTCTGGCTGCGCGGCACCGTCGTCTTGGCGGCCACGATGGGCGCCGCGCTGATTGCGGTTGCCGCAGCGACCTATTCGATGGCCGTGGGGCACGACGGCCCGTCGTGGGTTGGCTACGGACTGGCCGGAGTCATCACCGCGGCGATGCCGGCGGCCGAGTGGCTGTTCATTCGGCAGCTGCGCGCAGTGGTCGCCGGCAACTAGTCGACGCCCACCCGCGCAGCCGTGTTCACGATGCTTTGGCGAACCTGGGCACCAACTCGTCCTCCCCGAACGTGCTGGTGTACTGCAGACCCCCGTCGTCACGGCAGAAGAATGTCCACTGCCGTGGACTTCTCTGCGGCCCGCCGATCATCTTGACCGTGTAGCGAAGCAGGGTGGGTTGCGCCGTGCCGATGATGTCACCGACCCGAATCTTTTCGGGATGAATCCCGGGTGCGTCGTTCCAGTTCTGTATTGCCATGGACTATCCATCCCTACTTCCGTTGCCCTCAGCCTACTTGCGATTCGGCGATCCGCGTCCCTAACCGACAGGGGAGATCGGGAAGCGCCTACCTGTGGCGTAGCGTCAGGCGTGAGTTGTTTTCGTTGTCAGCGGTCGTATACCGCATCGGCGCGGATGACCTACTCCGCCGCCCCACACCCGTGCGGGCGATGCCGACAGTGAAGGGAACCGCCCGTGGATTGTGCAGCCCGAACTTTCGCGGGCCGGCGAGCCATCATCAGCGGCCCCTCTCGCGGCCCGCAGCGACGGCTGCGATGACACGTCCGTTCGGCGGTCGAGGCCGGTCCAATCCCGTCCGGCTATCGGTGGCTCGTGAGCTCGGCCGCGACATCGACGGCGCGTGGTGGCCACGCGCAGACCGCATCACCAATGAATTGCCTGACGTTGTCGGGGTGCTGACTCCCATGCTGGGAGACATCACGTCCATCAACGTCAACTGGCAACCGCTGCAACGACCACCCGACTTCAACTGGCCGGGATGGGAACACAAGCGTCAGCACGTAATGACCATCAACGGCGAAAACGGTTGCGCCAACCTGTTGATCATCCCGTATGCGACCTACAGCGCGCTCGCGCTGATGGTGATGCGCTGCGCCGCCAACCTGCCGGTCGCCACCGCCGATCGCGAGAAGCCCGCATTCGTGACCGCCGGCTCAATCCTGCGGGCCGCCCACCAGCAACGCGCCCTCAGCTGCCCCTAGCGACCCGCACGCCGACGACGCGGCCCCACGGCTGTTGGAGCTAGTGCTCGCCGTTCGTGGATCCGTTGGTGGTGTCTTGGCGGTCGCGCAGCGCGGTCAGCGCGCGGTGCTCAGCGGCGTGGGCCGCCTCGCGCAGCGCCGCGTCCTCAGACACCGGGTCGGCGAACAAGAAGCTGCCGGTACCCGGCGAGCCGGCCGACCCCAGTTTGTTCATCTTGTTGGGTACCGGCGCGCCCTGGTACTCCAGCGCTAGCGGGTGGCCATGATCGTCGACCGGGCCCAGCGGCTGGTGCAGCTCGATGTAGGCACCGTGCGGGAGCCGCTTGATGATGCCGGTCTCGACGCCATGCTCGAGTAGCGCCCGGTCGCTGCGTTGCAGTCCAACGCACCACCGATAAGTGATGAAGTAGACGAACGGCGGGAGGATCACCATTCCGATGCGCCCGATCCACGTCGTCGCGTTCAGCGAGATGTGGAACGTGAACGCGATGATGTCGTTCATCGCCGCCAGTGTGAGCAGCATGTAGAAGGAAATCGCCATCGCGCCGATCGAGGTGCGCACCGGGACATCCCGCGGCCGCTGCAGCAGGTTGTGGTGCGCGTAGTCGCCGGTGAACCGCTTCTCCAGGAATGGGTAGACGATCAGCAGCATGAAAACGCCACCCATGATCAGCGCAACCCAGACCACCGCGGGAATCGTGTGGTGCCAGAAGTAGAACTCCCATGGCGGCCAGATACGGGCCAGGCCCTCGGTCCACATCATGTAGAAGTCGGGCTGCGATCCGGCCGACACCTGAGATGGCTTGTAGGGACCCAGGTTCCAGATCGGGTTGATCTGTAGCAGGCCGCCCATCAGGCCGAGCACGCCCACGATGGCGGCGAAGAATGCGCCGGACTTGACCGCGAAGATCGGCATCACGCGCACACCGACGACGTTGTGCTCGGTGCGTCCCGGGCCGGGGAACTGGGTGTGTTTCTGGAACCAGACGAACCCCAGATGCATCCCGATCAGGGCCAGGATGATGCCCGGAATCAACAGGATGTGTAGGGCGTACATCCGTGGAATCAGGATGGTGCCGGGGAAGTCACCGCCGAATAGCGCCCAGTGCAGCCAGGTTCCGATCACCGGCATGCCCAGGGTGATCGACGAGAGCGCGGCCCGCAGGCCGATGCCCGACAGCAGGTCGTCGGGCAGCGAGTAACCGAAGTAGCCCTCGAACATGGACAGGATCAACAGCAGCGAGCCGATGACCCAGTTGGCCTCGCGCGGACGCCGGAAGGCGCCGGTGAAGAAGATGCGCGCCAGGTGCACCATGATCGACGCGGAGAACATCAACGCCGCCCAGTGGTGGACCTGCCGGACGAACAGGCCGCCGCGGATCTCAAAGGAGATGTCGAGCGCCGACTGGTAGGCCCGCGACATCTCGACGCCGCGCAGCGGCTGGTAGACGCCGTTGTAGGTGACGTCCACCATCGACGGATCGAAGAACAGCGTCAGCCACACGCCGGTGAGCAGCAGCACGATGAAGCTGTACATCGCGATCTCACCGAGCAGGAACGACCAGTGCGTCGGGAAGACCTTGTTGAGCTGTCTGCGAACTGCCGCCGAGGGGTGATACCGGCTGTCGATGTCCTCGCCTTGGCGGGCCAGGACCTCACCGATGTTCGGGGGACTCAGTTTCGGACTCATGTTGTCGTCCTCTCCCAGAATGCCGGTCCGACGGGCTCAATGAAGTCACCGTTGGCCACCAGATACCCGTTTGAGTCGATGGTGATGGGCAGTTGCGCCAAGGCGCGGGCAGCCGGACCGAAGATCGGCTTCGCGAAATGCAATGCGTCGAACTGCGACTGGTGACAAGGGCACAGGATTCGGTACGACTGCTGCTCGTACAGCGATGACGGGCAACCCAGATGCGAGCAGACCTTGGTATAGGCGAAGAACTCGCCGAAGTTGAAGCTCTCCTGGCCCTGGCGCTTGACCATCCGCGGCATGTCGGTGGGTCGGATGCGGATCAGCATCACCGGGTTGCGCACGCCCATCTTGATCGTGATCAGCTTTTCGTGCGATTCGATCGTGGTGCCGTCGCCGTCGGACTCCCGCCACGGGAACACCGTCTCCATCCCGCCGGCGTCCATGTCTTCGGGGCGCAGTTTGACGAACGGCGCCCCGGTGGTTGACCCGGTCGAGCGCGCCAGGAAGATCGTTTCGCCGTGGAACCGCGGCGTCCAGCCCGATGTCCACAACACCGCTTTCAGGCCGTCGGCGGTGGGCACGACCGGCTTCCACGGGTTCTTGATCAGACCGCCGGCAAACGCCACCAGGGTGCCGAGACCGAACGCGCCCAGGCCCAGGCCCAACGACGCTCCGACCAGCTTGCGCCGCTTGATCGTCGACGTCTCGAGCGCATCGGTCAGGTTGGCCACGACCGTCTTGCGGTCGATGTCACGGGATGCGCCGTCGTGGCGGTCCTGAATCGAAATCTCTTCCGGGATAAACCGTTTCTGGTAGAGGATGGCGCCGATAGCGATCGACAAGATGGACAGCCCGAAGGTCAGGCCGTACAGCGGGGTGGTCAGCGAGTACACGAAGCTGCCCCCGCCCTCGTTCGACTTGTACTCCCACGGCCAGAACAAGAAAACCAGCAGCAGCGCCAGCCCGAAACCGCCACCTAGCAAAAGCCAGAGGGCAACGCCGCGCTCGGCGCGCTTCTCGGCCTGGGTGCCCTCGACCGGCCAGCGCGGCTCTTTGAAGACGGTCTCGACGCCGTCGATCTTGCCGCCCAGGATGAGCAGTTCCTGGTTGGACATCGCGGCCAGTGCCGCCTCGTCAGGCTCGCGGGGTGTCCCGGTGCCTTTGTCGGTGTCTGAGCCGTCGCTCATGCTCGCGCCCCAATCCACAGTGCCAACCCGATGGCGGCGACCATCCCGATGATCCACATCGCCATGCCCTCGGGCGCGGGTCCGAAGCCGCCGAGGCCATACCCTCCGGGGGACTTCTCCTCGCTGACGCCCTTGACGTAGCCGATGATGTCCTTCTTGGCTTCGAAGGACAGCTGCCAGTCGGCGAACTTCGGCATGTTCTGCGGGCCCGTCAGCATCGCGGTCAGGATCTGCTGCTCATTGGCCTCTCCCAGGTCGGGCGCGAACTTGCCCGAGGACAGCGCGCCGCCCTTGCCGGTGAAGTTGTGGCACGAGGCGCAGTTGAGACGGAACAAGTCGCCGCCGCGGCCCAGGTCGCTGCCGCGCAGCGACTGCATCGCCAGACTGCCGTCGGGGTTGCGCACCACGGTGGGGCCACCGCCGTTGGCCTGCACGTATGCCCCGATCGCGTCGATCTGGGCCTCGTCGAAGATCGGCTCTTTACGCGGCGCCTGTGCCTCGCCGCGCATCGCCGGCATCCGGCCGGTGGACACCTGGAAGTAGACGGCCGCGTCGCCGACGCCGATCAGGCTGGGCCCGTGGTCGGGCACGCCCGCCAGATTGGCGCCGTGGCAGGACACGCAGGAGGTGTCGAACAGCTGCTTGCCGTTGCGCAGCAGCGCCGCGCCCGACTCGTCGGCGACGGCGACCTGGGGAGTGGGGGTCAGCACGGCGGCCACCCCGCCGGAGATGGTCAGCGCGATCATCAGCAGCAGGCCGCCCGACAGCCGGCGGCGAAGACGCCGCCGCGACCGATCGCCCTGCTCTTTGCGGGACTGACTCTGCGGCTTACGGCCGCGGGATCGGATGAATCCCAGGTTCTTCAACCGAGCACTCCTGTTCATCTAGCGCCGGCCTTCAGCGGATGAAATAGATCACGGTGAACAGCGCGATCCACACGATGTCGACGAAATGCCAGTAGTAGGAGACGACGATGCTGGCCGTCGCCTGCGCCGGGGTGAACTTGCTCATCCCGGTACGGGCCAGCAGGAATATGAAGGCGACCAGTCCGCCGGTGACGTGGAGTCCGTGGAAGCCGGTGGCCAGATAGAACACGCTGCCGTAGGCGCTGCCGTGGATGGTCGTCCCGTGGGTCGCCAGGTGGAAGTACTCGTAGGCCTGCCCGAGCACGAAGAACAGCCCCATCAGGAAGGTCACCACGTACCAGCGGCGCAGTCCGAAGACGTCGCCGCGCTCGGCGGCGAACACGCCCATCTGGCAGGTGAACGACGAGGCGATCAACACCAATGTCACCGGCACGGCTTGGTACAGATTCAGCTCGGTGGGCGGCGGTGGCCAGTTCCCGCCGGCCTGCGCCCGCGCCGTGAAATAGAACGCGAACAGACCAGCAAAGAACATGAGCTCGCTGGAAAGCCACACTATGGTGCCAACACTGACCATATTGGGCCGATTCAGCGAATGCACTCGAGACGTGATCGCAGTCCCCGAGGTCCCTACAGCACTCGTCACATCCGCAAGTATGACGCTTTGTAGTTGTTGAACTCTACCCGGGGCGGAAATTAGGTTGGGCGCGTCGTTTTCAGAGGCTTTGCCGCCGCTTTCCCAAGCACCCGGAACGACGGTTGGGCGGGGGTTGGTCCCCGTGGGACCATCGGCGCGTGGCTCTGTCATCTGAGGCTCCTTCGCCCCGAGCGTTTTCCGCGGCTGTGGCCGGGGCGGCGCCGACGTGGCCGCAGCTCCTGGGCCGTCTGACCGACGGGGGGAACCTGGCGCGGGGCCAGGCCGCCTGGGCCATGGACCAGATCATGACCGGCAACGCGAGGCCGGCCCAGATCGCCGCCTTCGCGGTCGCGATGAAGATGAAGGTGCCCACCGCGGCCGAGGTCAGCGAGCTGGCCGACGTGATGCTCAGCCATGCGCGCCGCATACCTGCCGACACGATCACCGACGACGCCGTGGACATCGTCGGTACCGGTGGCGACGGCGTCAACACGGTCAACCTGTCCACGATGGCGGCGATCGTGGTCGCGGCGGCGGGGGTGCCGGTGGTCAAACACGGCAACCGCGCCGCCTCCTCGCTGTCCGGCGGCGCCGACACGCTCGAGGCGCTCGGCGTGCGCATCGACCTCGGGCCAGACCAGGTCGCGCGCAGCCTGGCCGAAGTCGGGATCGGGTTCTGCTTCGCGCCGGTGTTCCATCCCTCCTACCGGCACGCGTCAGCGGTGCGCCGCGAGATCGGGATACCGACTGTCTTCAATCTCCTTGGGCCGCTTACTAATCCGGCTCAACCGCGGGCAGGGTTGATCGGCTGCGCGTTCGCCAATCTCGCCGAGGTGATGGCCGGGGTGTTCGCCGCGCGGCGCGCCAGCGTGCTGGTTGTGCACGGCGACGACGGCCTGGACGAATTGACCACGACCACCACGAGCACGATCTGGCGCGTGCAGGCGGGCACGGTGGACAAGCTGACATTCGATCCGGCGGGGTTCGGGTTCGCCCGCGCCGACCTCGACGAGCTGGTCGGCGGCGACGCGCAAGCCAATGCCGACGAGGTACGAGCCGTGCTGGGCGGTGCCCAGGGCCCGATCCGCGACGCCGTCGTGCTCAACGCCGCGGGCGCGATCGTCGCGCATGCGGGCCTATCCAGCCGCGCTGAATGGTTGCCTGCCTGGGAGGACGGATTGGCGCGCGCCGCCGCGGCCATCGACTCCGGAGCCGCCGAACAGCTGCTCGCGCGTTGGGTGCGGTTCAGCCAGCAGGTCTGAGTCCGGTCCCCGCACCGCCTGCGCCGGATCCTGCTGCGAGGCCAGCCGCGCCGAGCGCGCCGCTGCCGCCCACGCCGCCCAGGCGCCGGCGGATCGCAGCGGTGAGGCCCATCCGACGTCGTCGGCGACCCGCACGATGCGCACTCCCGGGGCGAGGAGCCAGCGCGCGATCAGGGCGGTCTCTTCGACCAGCGCACCGCCGAGCGGGGCGGCCGTCGGCAGGATCGCTTGTGCGCCAGCGTGAATCGCGTCGATGACCGGCATCGGTGGCACCCCACGCCCGGCGGTGCCGGCCGCGGCGAGCTGGCCGTAGCGGATGACGGCGAGGTGGTAGCCCCCGCCGCCGTCGGGTGCGGCGGCGATCAGCTCGGACAGCTCGGACAGCGCCCGCAGCCGCTGACCGCGCCACAGGATCTCGACGGCGGTGGCGGTGCGGTCGCGCAATCGTGCCGCACTCTCGTAGTGGTGCTGTTCTGCCAGCTCGGTGATCTGACAGACGGCCGCGTCCAGCGCGCTGTTGTCGACGCCGTCGATCAGGGCCGCGGCGCGCTGGGTCGCCTCGGCGTAGTGCGCCGCGGTCACGTCGCGGGCGGCGGGGCAGGGCGACACTTCGACGTCGGGGCAGGCGGGTCCGTGCCGGGCCGAACGGCCGAGTCGCTTGGTGCACGTTCGGATTCCGGTGAACCGCGCCAGCAGTGTCGCGGTGTCGGTGGCGTCGGTGCGGGAGCGAAACGGCCCGATGGCGCGGTCGTGTCGCGGGGCCCGCACCACCGACAGCCGGGGGAATGCCTCGTCGCTCAGTGCCACCCACCACCAGCGCTGCGGGAACCTCGACCGGCGGTTGTACGGGGGAGCGTGCGCGGCCAGCATCCGCAGCTCCCGCACGCCGGCCTCCAGCGCGTGGGCGCACTCGACGTGGTCGACCGCGCCGGCCAGCGTGACCATCTCCTTCATCCGGCCGCGGGGGTCGGCGCCGGTGAAGTACTGGCTCACCCGGCGGCGCAGGTCAACGCTGGTGCCGACGTAGAGCACCTCGCCCGAGGGCCCGCGGAACAGGTAGACCCCGGGCCGGTGTGGCAGGCCGTCGGCGAGCACGCGCTTGCGGCGCTGCGTTGGTGTCACGTTCGGCAGATACGCGCGCAGTTCGGCATAGGTGTGCACACCCTGGTTGCCCACCCGCTCGATCAGGGCGTGCAACACCTCGACGGTGGCGCGGGCGTCGTCGAGGGCACGGTGGGTGGGTTGGGTGGCGACGGCGAACAGGCGCCCCAGTGCGGCCAGCGCCACGCTGGGGGCCTCCTCGCGGCTCAACACCCGCCGCGCCAGGCGGACCGTGCACAGCACTTGCGGTTGGGACCAACGGATTTCGCAGTGCTGCGCGGCGGCCCGCAGAAACCCGATGTCGAACCCCGCGTTGTGGGCGACCAGAACCGCATCGCCGGCGAACTCCAAAAACATCGGCAGCACGGCGTCGATGGTCGGGGCGTCGCACACCATCGCCGTCGTGATGCCGGTGAGCTGAACGATCTGGGGCGGGATGCTGCGCTGCGGGTCCACCAGGGTGCCGAACTCGCCAAGCACCACCCCGCCGCGGACCTTGACCGCCCCGATTTCGGTGATGGAGTCGGCGGGTGCTCCGTCGCTACTGCGGCTGCGCCCGCCCGTCGTCTCCAGGTCGACCACGACGAAGGTGGTCTCGCGCAGCAGAGTTTCCGCGCTGGATTCCAGGTCGGCGAAACTCAGTTGAGTCCCACCAGTCACACCCATGGGCGTGACGTTAAGCACCCGGACCGACACCCGCGGGGTTCCCACGCCGAACGCGCTCGGCAAGAGATGTCGGTGCCCGCAGTTAGCGTTGCCGCAGCACGACCCAGCCGGACGAGAGGACCGAACCCGATGGCCCAGAGCAGCGGACCCGACAGCAAAGGCATCGTGGCGCCAGGACCGGGTGCACCGGTGGTGATCGACTGTGACGACTGCGCGGCGCGCGGCCCGGGCTGCCGGGACTGTGTAATCAGCGTGCTACTCGGGGTACCGGAAACGTTGTTGCAGGACGAACGGGCCGCGCTCGAAGTGCTCGCCGAGGTCGGATTGGCGCCGCGGTTGCGTCTGGTGCCGATTCATCGCCACCGCGGGTCAGGTGTCGCATAGTGGCCTTGAGTGCCATAACGCCTGGACCGCTCGCTAATGCCGTCTCGTTCACATAGTTATGACAGAAATCTTTCCATTTTCTTAACGATCTTGTTTGGACAAACGTCGATATCGTTTCGTAACCTGTTTGAGACCTAAACCCAGCTCGACCTCGAACGTCGACGGCAGTTTAAGGAAGCAATACTTTGAGTTTCGGCTCCGTGCATTCGATCTCGCGTGTCATCAGGCGGTCAGTAGTCGGGGCGGTGGCAGGCTTCGCGGTTTTATCGGGTGTCTGCGCGGCCAATGTGGTGGCCGATCCCGCCGATGACGCGTTGGCAAAGCTCAGCGAGCTATCTCGGCAGGCCGAGCAGACCACCGAAGCGATGCACAGCGCGCAGCTTGACCTCGGTCAGAAGCTCGCCGCCCAGCAGGCCGCCGACAAGAAGCACGCGGATGACCAGGCCGCGGTCGACGGGGCGAAGGCCCGACTGGCCACCTTCCAGAACGCCGTCAACAAACTTGCCGCCGCCACTTATATGGGTGGCCGCATCGACGGTATGGACGCCATGCTGACCGCCGAATCGCCGCAGGGGCTGATCGACACGATGGCCGTCCAGCGCGTGATGGCGACGCAAATGTCCACGCAGATGGCGAGTTTCCGGGTAGCCGGAGATCAGGCCGCCAAGGCTGAGCAGGCTTCGGCGAAGTCCGCCGCCGACGCCAAGAGCGCGGCCGAGCAGGCCGCTGCGGTGCGGGCCAGCCTGCAGTCCAAGCAGAGCCAGCTGCAGGTTCAGATCGCCGTGGTGAAGTCGCAGTACGTGTCCTTGTCGCCACAGCAGCGCACCGCACTCGCTGACCCCGGGCAGCTCCCGGCCGCCGCCCCGGCGCCCGGTGCGCCCGCACCGGACGCGTTGCCGCCCGGTGCCCCGCCGGCGCCTGGTGCGCTGCCACCCGGTGAGGCTCCGCCTCAGGGTGGAATGCCTGGACTGCCCGGAATGCCTGAAATGATGCTTCCCGGTGGTGGCGGTGGCCCCGGCGGTGACCGCGCCAACGTCGTCCAGGCGGCGCTGACCCAGGTGGGCACGCCTTACACGTGGGGCGGTGCCGCTCCGGGCGGATTCGACTGCTCCGGTTTGGTGATGTGGGCCTTCCAGCAGGCCGGTGTCTCGTTGCCGCACTCCAGCCAGGCGCTCGCGCAGGGCGGCCAGCCGGTCTCGCTGTCGGATCTGCAACCCGGCGACGTGCTGACCTTCTATTCCGACGCGTCGCACGCCGGCATCTATGTCGGTGACGGCATGATGATCCATTCGTCCACCTACGGCGTGCCGGTGCGGGTGGTGCCGATGAACTCGTCCGGCCCGATTTACGACGCCCGCCGTTACTGATCGTTTTCAACCGGGACGATTCCGTCGGCAGCGCCGGTGGCTCCCGATTCTGCTGGCCTGGGTTTTTGTTGTTGAGTTCGCCGCGGCAGCGGCTATGCCGTTCGGCGCGCGTGATGGCCGGATAAGACCCGCACAGCTGGTCGCGCCCACTCATAGCCACCCGACCCCCGCGCCGGCGCCGGTGGTCGTGGGCGACCGCGAGGTGCGATTGCTCGGTCTCGGCGATCCGGCCGCCGACCGCCTGCTGAGCCGGGTCGCCTCGGACATGGGCACCGCGGTCAACAACGTGGAGGCCTTCTGGGGAGTCGACTGGTCGCGCGATATCTCGGTGGTGGTGGCCGGCTCCGACGACCAGTTTCGCGCCGCCGCCGGCGGCGGACCGCCGTCACAGTGGGCGGATATCGCGGCGGTGGCCGTCGCCGATCAGGTCGATCCCACCCACCGGGTGGTGGTGGGCCAGCGGATCGTGTTCGCGCCGGGCGCGGCGGCGATGAGTGCATCGGCATTGCGAATTGTGTTGACGCACGAGCTTTTTCATTACGCGTCGCGCGCCGACACCGCACTCGACGCACCGCGATGGCTGGCCGAAGGCGTCGCCGATTTCGTGGCCCGGCCCAATACCCCGGTGCCGGCCGACGCGCGCTCGCAGCAGGTGTCGTTGCCGCTGGACTTCGAGCTGGACACCCCGGGGCCGCAGCGCTCACTGGCCTACGACCGCGCCTGGTGGTTCGCCCGCTTCGTCGCCGATACCTTCGGAACGCCCAAGTTGCGCGCCTACTATCTCGCCGTCTGCGGCCTGGCGCACGCCGACCCGTTCGCCGCCGCCCGCGACATACTGGGCATCGACGCGACGGGCCTGCTCGCGCGCTGGCAGCACTGGATGGTCCGCTAGCCTGACGCAGGTGAGCCGGGTCCTGCTGGTAACCAACGACTTTCCGCCGCGACGCGGCGGCATCCAGTCCTACCTGAGGGAGTTCGTCGGCCGACTGGTCGACACCGGGTCGCATTCGGTCCTGGTGTACGCGCCGCAGTGGAAGGGCGCCGACGCCTTCGATGACTCGGCTCGCGCGGCCGGCTATCAGGTGGTGCGTCATCCAAGCACGCTGATGTTGCCCGTGCCGACGGTCGATGCCCGGATGCGCCGGCTGATCGGCGAGCACGGCATCGACACCGTGTGGTTCGGCGCGGCCGCACCGCTGGCGCTGTTGGCGGCGCGCGCCCGCCAGGCCGGGGCGACGCGGGTGCTGGCCAGCACGCACGGCCATGAAGTGGGCTGGTCGATGCTTCCGGTGGCGCGCTCGGTGCTACGTCGCATCGGCGACGACACCGACGTCGTGACGTTCGTCAGCCGCTACACCCGGTCGCGGTTCGCGACGGCGTTCGGGCCCGCGGCGTCGCTGGAATACCTGCCGTCGGGGGTCGACACCGACCGATTCAGTCCCGACCCGGCCGGTCGCGAGGAGTTGCGCAACCGCTACGGGCTGGGGGAGCGGCCCACCGTCGTCTGCCTGTCCCGGCTGGTGCCGCGCAAGGGACAGGACATCCTGATCAAGGCGTTGCCGTCGATCCGGCAGCGCGTCGACGGCGCCGCCCTGGTGATCGTCGGCAGCGGTCCCTACCTCGACACCCTGCGCAAGCTGGCCCAGGACTGCGGGGTGGCCGACCACGTGACATTCACCGGCGGGGTACCGTCCGGCGAGCTACCCGCCCACTACGCAATGGCCGACGTGTTCGCGATGCCGTGTCGCACCCGCGGCGCGGGCATGGACGTCGAGGGCCTGGGCATCGTCTTTCTGGAGGCCTCGGCGACCGGCGTGCCGGTGATTGCCGGCGAGTCGGGCGGAGCCCCGGAAGCCGTGCAGCACAACAAGACCGGGCTCGTCGTCGACGGAACCTCGGTGACCAAGGTCGGCGACGCCGTCACCGAGTTGCTGACCGATCGCGACCGGGCCGCCGCGATGGGAGCGGCCGGACGCGACTGGGTGACGTCACAGTGGCGCTGGGACATCCTGGCCGCCCGGCTGGCCGAGCTGCTGCGAGCCGACGATCCGGGCCGCACCGGGGCCCGTCAGTCCTTCTCGTAGAGCGCCTCGATATCGGCGGCGAACTTCTCGGCCACCACGTTGCGCTTGACCTTCATCGTCGGGGTCAGCTCGCCGGTGTCCTCGGTGAAGTCGACCGGCAGAATGCGGAACTTGCGGATCGACTCGGCGTGCGAAACCGACAGGTTGGCCTGCTTGACCGCGGCGTCCACCTCGGCGACCAGATCCGGGTCGGCGGCCAGATCTCCCACGGAAGAGTCCGCGGGCTTGCTGTTGCGTTGCTTCCAGCCCTCGAAGGCCTCCGGGTCGATCGTGATCAACGCGCCGACAAACGGTTTGGCGTCTCCGACCACCAACGCCTGGCTGATCAGCGGGTGCGACCGCAGTTGGTCTTCCAGCACGGCGGGCGCGACGTTCTTACCGCCGGCGGTAACGATGATCTCCTTCTTACGGCCGGTGATCTTCAGGAAGCCGTCCTCGTCGAGCGAGCCCAAATCACCGGTCTTGAACCAGCCGTCGGCGAATGCCTCGCCGGTGGCCTGCTCGTTGCGCCAGTAGCCGCTGAATACCACGCCACCGCGCACCAACAGCTCGCCGTCGTCGGCGATGCGCATGCTGTTGCCCGGCAACAACGTTCCGACGGTCCCGATTTTGACCTTGCCGACCTGGTTGACCGTGATGGCCGAGCTGGTCTCGGTGAGGCCGTAGCCCTCGTGGATGGTCAGGCCCACACCCCGGTAGAAGTGACCGAGCCGTGCGCCCAGCGGTGCGCCGCCGGAGACCGACGCGTGGCAGTCGCCACCCAGCGCCGCGCGCAGCTTGTGGTAGACCAGCCGGTCGAAAAACGCGTGCTTGGCGCGCAGCAGCAGCCCGGGCCCGCCGCGGTCGTGGGCCTCGCTCCAGTCGACCGCAGTCTGCACGGCCCTTGCGAAGATCGGTCCCTTGCCGTCGGCGGCGGCGTTTTGCTCAGCCGTGTTGTAGACCTTCTCGAACACCCGGGGCACCGACACCACCACCGTCGGCTTGAACACCGCGAACATCGGCAGCAGATTCTTGATGTCGCTGGTGAAGCCCACGGTGACCTTGTTGGCGAACGCGGACAGCGTCAACGACCGGGCCAGCACGTGGGCCAGTGGCAGGAAGATCAGCAGCCGCTGCCCTTCGTCCAACAGCGTCGGGAGGCACTCCTTGGTTCCGCGGGTTTCGTAGAGCAGGTTGGCATGCGTGAGCTGGCACCCTTTCGGGCGTCCGGTGGTGCCCGAGGTGTAGATCAGTGTCGCGGGAGCTTCGGGCTGCAACGCCGCAAGCCGGGCGGTCAGCTCGTCCGGATCGACCGACGCGCCGGCCTCGATGAGCTGGTCGAGCGCCTTGGGGCCCGAACCGTCGATATGCAGCACCCGGCGCAGGGCCGGAAGTTCGCCGGTGAGCTCGGTGACCATCGCGGCGTGTGCGTCGGTTTCGGCGAACACCACCACGGCTTCCGAGTTCTCCAGCACCCAGCGCACCTGCTCGGCCGAGGAGGTCTCGTAGATCGGGACGGTGACGGCGCCGACGGACAGGATGGCCAGGTCGAGGATCGCCCACTCGTAGCGGGTGGCCGAAAAAATGGTGACCCGGTCACCGGCTTGCACGCCCAGCGAGATCAGACCCAATGCCGCGGAACGGATCTGCTTGGCGGCCTCGGCGCACGTGACGTCGGTCCACACCCCGTCGATCTGCCGCTGATAGATGACAAAGCTGGGGTCGTCGCGCTCGTGCTCGAAGACCATGGCCGCGATGTTGTCGTGCCCGCCGAGGGAGACGCGGGCAGGAACGCTGTACTCACGCACTCTTTTGACCTCGATTGATCTAGTGACCGGTGGCCGGCTTGCTGTCACCAGACTAATCGGGGATCGGCGCACCCCGGAGGCAGACGGCTGAGCAGCATCGCGCTTGCGGCGACGGGGCCGCGCAGCGCAGTTCGGCTTCGGTGTGGCCTCGCAGCGTGCGACCGATATTGATGTGTGAAGCTGACACGATGCACAGCATCCAGGTGGCGGATCAGACATATGTCGCTGCCGACGGCGCGCTGGTCGGCGCCGCGGTCGCCGACCAGTCGAGCTGGCGGCGGTGGTGGCCGGATCTGCGGCTGCAGGTCGTGGAGGATCGGGCGGAAAAGGGAATGCGCTGGACGGTCACCGGAGCGGTGACCGGCACCATGGAGATCTGGCTGGAGCCGTCGCTGGACGGGGTGGTGCTGCACTACTTCCTGCACGCCGAACCGACCGGCGTGGCGGCCTGGCAGCTGGCCAAGCTGAATCTGACGAAAATCACCCACCGCCGCCGGGTCGCGGGCAAGAAAATGGCTTTCGAGGTCAAGACGACATTAGAACGGTCACGTCCGGTCGGTGTTTCTCCGGTAGTTTGACTGCGGTCACGGTTCGCACGGGGAGTACCGTTTCGGTCCGAAGGCAGGGTGCTACCGGAGATGGCCGGGAGTGAACCCGCTTGCGTGAGAGAGGGTAGCGGCCAGGTGGCGGAGAAGACGACCCAAACCATTCACATCAAGGCAGATCCGGGCACGGTGCTGCAGGTGATTGCCGACATCGATTCGTACCCGGAGTGGATCTCGGAGTACAAGGAAGCCGAAGTGCAGGAGCGCGGCGACGACGGCTACCCGAAAACCGTGCGATTCGTGATGGACGCCGGCGTCATCAAAGACACCATGGTCATGTCCTACCAATGGCCGACCGACCACAACTCGCTGAGCTGGACCCTGGTTTCCAGCTCGCTGCTGCGTTCCCTTGAAGGGTCATATCGGTTGGCGGCCAAGGATTCTGGAACCGATGTCACCTACGAACTCTCGGTCGACCTGGCCATCCCGATGATCGGGTTGCTCAAGCGCAAGGCCGAGCGCAGGCTGACTGACACCGCTCTAAAGGATCTGAAGAAACGAGTCGAGGCTGAGTGAGTCCGCTGCACCCACCCCTCCCCTTTCCAAGGATTTTTCCGCGGCTTTTTCCAAGGCCCGGATCAGTCTCTTTGTTGGTAAGGGTGGGGTAGGAAAATCCACCCTCGCTGCTGCCACCGCGGTCTGTGATGCGATCGAGGGGCGACGCGTGCTGGTGGTCTCCACCGACCAGGCGCACTCGCTGGGCGACGTGCTCGGCATCCCCGTCCCGCCGAGTGGTCGGGGCGAGCCGGTTCGGGTGCTCGCCAATGACGCCGAGACGGGCGGCGGCTCGCTGGACGCGATGGCGCTGGACACCCTGGCCCTGCTCGAGGCCCGGTGGCACGAGGTGGTCACCGCATTGGATCGGCGGTTTCCCGAATCCGAGCTGAGCAGCATTGCCCCCGAAGAACTCTCGGCGTTGCCGGGCATCCAGGAAGTGCTTGGTCTGCACGCGGTGGGCGAGCTCGCGGCTTCCGGGCGATGGGATCGCGTCGTCGTCGACTGCGCCTCGACCGCGGACGCGTTGCGGATGCTCACCCTGCCCGCCACGTTCGGGCTTTACGTGGAGCGCGCCTGGCCGCGCCATCGCCGGCTGTCCATCACCGCCGACGACCCGCGGTCGGCCGCGGTGGTGGAACTGATCGAACGCATCAGCGTCAGCGTCGAGGGGCTCAGCGCGCTGCTGACCGACGGCGAGCTGGTCAGCGCGCACCTGGTGTTGACCCCGGAGCGAGTGGTGGCGGCCGAGGCGGTCAGGACGTTGGGTTCGTTGGCGCTGATGGGTG
The DNA here is from genome assembly GCF_052566995.1 of Mycobacterium sp. Dal123C01. Lineage (NCBI taxonomy): Bacteria > Bacillati > Actinomycetota > Actinomycetes > Mycobacteriales > Mycobacteriaceae > Mycobacterium > Mycobacterium sp. Dal123C01. Next base: position 3,601,452 of record NZ_CP199580.1, read on the forward strand.
TGCGCGTCGAGGAGCTGATCATCAATCAGGTTCTGGTGGAGGACGAGTCCTACGAGTACCGCAATCTGCCCGAGCACCCGGCGTTCTACTGGTACGGCGAGCGCATCTCGGAGCAGCGCGCGGTGCTCGCCGAGCTCGATGCCACCATCGGCGACGTGGCGCTGGTGATGACCCCGCACTTGGCGGGCGAGCCGATCGGTCCCAAAGCGCTGGGCGGATTGCTCGACAGCGCTCGTCTTCGGCGTGGAACGGCGCCACCAGGGCCGTTGCGTCCTATTGTGGAGCTCGAGTCCGGGACGGGGCTTGGGTCGATATACCGTATGCGGCTAGCGTTGCCCCAGCTCGACCCCGGATCGCTGACATTGGGCCGGGTGGACGACGACCTGATCATCAGCGCCGGCGGGTTGCGGCGCAGGGTTCGGTTGGCGTCCGTGCTGCGGCGGTGCACGGTGCTCGACGCGCATCTGCGAGGCGGTGAGCTGACAGTTCGTTTTCGACCAGATCCGGAGGTGTGGCCCAAGTGAATACGGCGCATCCCGAACTTGGTGCAGAACTGCGCAAGCTTGCCCAGGCGATTCTGGATGGAATCGACCCCGCCGTGCGGATGGCGGCCGCAATGGCGGCGGGCAACGGAGCCGGGACCGGCAAATGCCAGCAGATCTGGTGTCCGGTGTGCGCGCTGGCCGCCCTGGCGACCGGCGATCAGCATCCGCTGCTGACCGTCGTCGCGGACCACAGCGTCGCCTTGCTGGAGGCGATCCGGGCGATCGTCGACGACATCGACCGCTCGGCGCAACCGCCTCCGGACGGGCCGCCCGGCGGCGGCGCGCCCACCGAGGACACCCCGGAAGGCGATGCCGGCGTGCGGACTCGCTACCAGCCCATCCCGGTCACCGTCGAAGACTGACCCGCACGCGTTGGATGTGGTCCCTGGCGTCACGGATGGGTACAGTTGGCGCAGAACATCGGGCGGGTTCGGGCGAGAGGGAGGGCCATGGCGTACTGGCTATTGAAGTACATCTTCCTGGGCCCGTTGCTGCAATTGCTTGGCCGGCCGAAAGTCGAAGGCCTGCATCATATTCCGGGCACGGGCCCGGTGATCCTGGCCAGTAACCACCTGGCGGTGATGGACAGCTTCTTCTTGCCGCTGGTCGTGCGCCGCCGCATCACCTTCCTGGCGAAGGCCGAATATTTCACCGGCACCGGAATCAAGGGCTGGATCAGCCGCTGGTTCTTCACCGCCGTCGGCCAGGTGCCGATCGACCGTGCCGATGCCGACGCCGCTCAGGCCGCGCTGCACACCGCGCAGCGGCTGCTGGGTGAGGGCAAGGTGATGGGCATGTACCCGGAGGGCACCCGCTCGCCCGACGGCAGGCTGTACAAGGGCAAGACCGGCCTGGCCCGGCTGGCGCTGGAGACCGGTGTGCCGGTGATTCCGGTCGCGATGATCGGTACCAACGTCGTCAATCCGCCGGGCACCACGAGGCTGCGCTTCGGGCGGGTGACCGTCCGGTTCGGCAAACCGATGGACTTCTCCCGGTTCGAGGGACTGGCCGGCAACCGTTTCATCGAGCGGGCCGTCGCCGACGAAGTCATTTACGAGCTGATGGAGTTGTCCGGTCAGGAGTACGTCGACGTTTACGCCGCGACCGTCAAGAACCGCGGCACCGACTCGACCGACCAGGGGTCGACCGACGAGGCCGCGCGAATTCCCGAAACCGCGGCCGGCTAGCCCGCGACGTTGACGTCGCTGATGAGCTGACGGCCGGCACCGGGGTCGGTGCTCGCCTGCCCATCCCGAGTGGCCATCCGGGTGGTGACGGTGAGTCCGGCGGTGACGACTAAGGCCAGCGCCCACCACACGTAGGACATCCCGAGAAGTTGACGCCACCAGTTGGCGGTCTCCTCATGATGCTTGGGCAGCAGTTCCAGCGGTGTCCAGTTCATCAGTGCCACTCCGGCGGCGGCGACCAGGGCCAGCGCGACGTTGCGGCGGCGCCAACCCAATATCGCCGTCACCAGGATCGCCGGTAGCGCCCACACCCAATGGTGTGACCACGACACCGGCGAAACCATCAACCCGAACAGGGCGACGCAGATCACCGCCAGCGTCGGCTCGCCGGCCTGCAGTACGCGTCGCATCGCCCATACGGTCAACGCCAACACGGCCAGGCACAGCCCCACCCAGAGCAGGAAACGCAGGTGCTCCCCAAGCCCGATCCGGGCCAGCGCGCCCGCGATGTTCTGATCGGTGTTCAGCGCCGCGGAGCCGATCCGATCGGTGTGGTGCACGGTGTGTGTCCAGTACTCCCACGAGTCGCTCCAGGCCAGCACGAACCCGATCAGCGTCGCCGCCACAAACGACGCCAAGGCCGTCAACGCCGAGCGGAAGTCGCGACGCACCAGGAAATAAAGCAGGAACACCGCGGGAGTGAGTTTGAGCGCGATGCCCAACCCCAGCAGCAGGCCGCGGGGCCACGGCGTGCGGCGCGGCACACAATCGGCGATCACCAACGTCATCAGCACGACGTTGATCTGGCCGAAGTCGAAGTTGGAGCTGATGGGCTCCAGCCAGATCGCGGCCGGCGCCACGATGACCACCGCCAACCACCACCGGCGCAGCCAGCCCGGCCCGGGCACCAGTGCCGAGGTGTTCCAGACGTCGAGACGGGTCAGCACGATCACCGTCGAGACGACCAGCAGCACCAGCGTCAACAGTGTGATCGCGACGCTGGCCGCGGGCATGTGCAGCCAGGCGAACGGGCAGAACACGATCGCCGCCAGCGGGGGATAGGTAAACGGCAGATTCAGCCCGATGGGTGTGTGGAACAACACATCGCCCCGGTACAGCGGACGACCGTCCAGCCAGGTCTGACCGCCCATTTGATAGATGTCGATATCGATGCGGTACGGCGTGTGCGCAAACAAGCCCCAGGCCGTGTAGCCCAGCGCCGCGGCTGCCAACAGCCACAACAGACACCACAACAACGCCCGCCCCGGTCGGCTACCCACGCCGGGAGCCTGCGAATTACTCATGTTGCAGAACAGCGTAATCGCTGCCCATCGCCGTCATGTTTGCGCAGCGCGGCTCCCGCGCTGCGGGGATCTGCGGGCGTAGGTTGCAAACGTGTTGCACTGGTTCGTGCCCAGAGTGGCCCACTGGTTCTCGCATGACATCGTCGCCGGCGGCCGGCTTCCCCTGCTGTGCTGCCTGGTCGCCTTCATCCTGACCTTTTTCGTCACCCGAACTTTCGTGCGCTTCATCCGTCACCGCGTCGCCGCCGGAAGCCCCGCCAGATGGTGGCAACCGCGCAACGTTCACATCGGGGGACTGCACATCCACCACGTGACGTTCGGGGTGGTTCTGGTGATGATCTCCGGGTTGACACTGGTGACGCTCTCGGTCAACGGGCAGGAACCCGGAAATACTTTGGTTTCAATATTCTTCGGGATCGGTGCGGCGCTGGTGCTCGATGAATACGCATTGATCCTGCACCTGTCCGACGTCTACTGGGAAGAGGACGGCCGCACCTCGGTGGACGCGGTCTTTGCCGCCGTGGCGGTGGCCGGATTGTTGATCATGGGGTTGCACCCGTTGATGTTTTTCTTCCCGTTCGCCCATGGCACCGATTCGTTCGCATGGCACGCCGCGGTCCTCGGCGCGATGGTGATGACGCTGCCGCTGGCGGTGGTGGTGGTCCTCAAGGGCAAGGTGTGGACCGGTCTGCTCGGCATGTTCATCGTCGTGCTGCTGGTCATCGGCGCGATCCGGCTGTCGCGCCCGCATGCCCCGTGGGCCCGCTGGCGATACACCACCCAGCCGGACCGAATGCGGCGCGCCCTGGAGCGGGAACGCAAATGGCGCCGGCCCGTCGTGCAGGCCAAGCTGTGGTTGCAGTGCGCGATCGCCGGCACGCCGCGGCTGCCCGACGAACGCATGGTCGACGCCCAGCTCGACCACGACGTACATCCCGCGCCGCCGCCCGAGGGAACCGAGCCCATCCTGATCGGCAGATAGCCTGCTTCTAGGCTTTCGGGGTGCGGTACTTCTACGACACCGAATTCATCGAGGACGGCCGCACCATCGAGCTGATCTCGATCGGGGTGGTCGCCGAAGACGGCCGCGAGTACTACGCCGTGTCCACGGAATTCGATCCCGAGCGCGCCGGTGCCTGGGTGCGCGCCAACGTGCTGCCCAAGCTGCCGCCGCCGGCATCGCAGTTGTGGCGCTCGCGCAAGCAGATTCGTCAGGATCTGGAGGAGTTTTTCGGCATCTCCGGTGCGCAGCGTTCCGGAGAGATCGAGCTGTGGGCCTGGGTGGGGGCCTATGACCACGTTGCGCTTTGCCAACTGTGGGGCACCATGCCCGGCCTCCCGAAATCGATACCCCGCTTCACCCGGGAGCTGCGGCAGCTGTGGGAGGACCGTGGATCGCCACGGTTGCCGCCGCGACCCCGCGACGTTCACGATGCGCTGGTCGATGCCCGCGATCAGTGGCGCCGATATCGGCTGATAGTGTCCGGCGACGATGCGGGCGCCGAAGCGACCCGTTAAGCAGCCCCAGCCGCGCTGGGGGTACCGGCCGGGGCCAGTACGCAACTGGCGTTAGCCCTGGCTGGCCACAGATATCATGGACCGATGAACTGGACCGTCGACATTCCGATCGATCAGCTGCCGGACTTGCCGCCGCTGCCCGCTGACTTGCGGACTCGGCTGGATGCTGCCCTGGCTAAGCCGGCCGCTCAGCAGCCGTCCTGGCCCGAAGATGAGGCCGCGGCGATGCGCACGGTCCTGGAAAGCGTTCCGCCCGTTACGGTGCCGTCCGAGATCGTCCGGCTGCAGGATCAGCTCGCCCAGGTCGCCAAGGGTGAGGCGTTCCTGCTGCAGGGCGGTGACTGCGCCGAGACGTTCGTCGACAACACCGAACCCCACATCCGCGGCAATGTGCGCACCCTGTTGCAGATGGCGGTGGTGCTGACGTACGGCGCCAGCCTGCCGGTGGTCAAGGTGGCCCGCATCGCCGGTCAGTACGCCAAGCCCCGGTCGGCCGACATCGACGCGATCGGCCTGAAGTCCTACCGCGGCGACATGATCAACGGCTTCGCCCCGGATGCCGCCGCGCGCGAGCACGACCCGTCGCGGCTGGTGCGCGCCTACGCCAACGCCAGCGCCGCGATGAACCTGATGCGGGCGCTGACCTCGTCGGGGCTGGCATCGCTGCACGGGGTCCATGACTGGAACCGGGAATTCGTCCGGACCTCGCCGGCCGGCGCCCGTTACGAGGCGTTGGCTGCCGAGATCGATCGCGCGCTGAGCTTCATGAGCGCCTGTGGCGTGGCCGACCGCAATCTGCAAACCGCCGAGATCTACGCCAGCCACGAGGCTTTGGTGCTCGACTACGAGCGCGCCATGCTGCGGTTGTCGGAAAGCGAGGACGGCGTTCCGCAGCTGTATGACCTGTCGGCGCACACCGTGTGGATCGGCGAGCGGACGCGGCAGCTCGACGGCGCGCACATCGCGTTCGCCGAGGTGATCGCCAACCCGATCGGCGTCAAGATCGGCCCCACCATGACCCCGGAGCTGGCGGTCGAATACGTCGAGCGGCTGGACCCGCACAACAAGCCGGGCCGGCTGACATTGGTGAGCAGGCTGGGCAACAACAAGGTGCGCGACGTGCTGCCGCCGATCGTCGAGAAGGTTCAGGCCGCCGGCCACCAGGTGATCTGGCAGTGCGACCCGATGCACGGCAACACCCATGAGTCGTCCACCGGGTACAAGACCCGCCACTTCGACCGCATCGTCGACGAGGTGCAGGGCTTCTTCGAGGTGCATCGCGCGCTGGGTACGCATCCGGGTGGCATCCACGTCGAGATCACCGGCGAGAACGTCACCGAATGTTTGGGTGGCGCGCAAGACATTTCGGACCACGACCTGGGCGGCCGCTACGAGACCGCGTGTGACCCGCGGCTGAACACCCAGCAGTCGCTGGAGTTGGCGTTCCTGGTCGCGGAGATGCTGCGCGACTGACCGTCGCCCTAGTGGCCGGCAACCGTGGATGGTTCCGTTTGATGGTGTTCGCGGACGGCCGCTGCGCCCCCGACGAAGGCCGTGACTGCCCGGTTAACCGGAAGAAGCGTTCGGTCACGGTTGTCGTGGGCAAGGCTCACAACAGGCCGGTCAGATTGCTGCCGACCGTCCATCCCGCCGTGGCGATCAGACCGGTGAGCGCGAGCACGAGCGCCAACCAGATCAGCACCATGCGGCGGGCGTGCTGACGTGCGAGGGCGAATTCGCTCATCGCGATACCGGCGAATTCGCCCGAGACAGACTCGTATTCGTATTCGTCGTCGGGTTCGGAGTCGACCTCGGCCTTGGGCGCCGACTCCGGCCAATCCCCGGGGCCGCGCGTGAATTGGCGAGTGGGCTGGTGCACCGGCGCCTTCGCGGACGGTGGTTGTGCGGCGGGCCGCTGGGCGCTGATCTGGCTGTGGTGCAGCGCCGCCGACCGGTGCTGGGCGGAGTTGCGCGGTGCCGGCACCCGGAAGTCGGGCAGGTCCAGTTCTTCGGCGATCGCGTCCACTTCGGCGGCCATCTCGATCGCGTCGGCGTACCGGTCGGCGGGGTCGCGGGCCGTTGCGCACGCCACGAAATCGTCGAATTGCGCAGGCACACCCTCGATTACGGTGCTGGGGCGTGGCACATCGTTGTCCAGTCGCTGGTAAGCGACCGACAGCGGGGAATCGCCGGTGAACGGCGCACCGCCGGTCAGCAGCTCGTAGGTGAGGATCCCGGCGGAGTAGACATCGCTGCGCGGACCGGCGTTTCCGTCGCGCACCTGTTCGGGCGACAGATAGGCCGCGGTGCCCAGAATGACGCTGGTGGAGGTGATTCCGGCGGCCGCGACCGCGCGGACCAATCCGAAGTCGGCGATTTTCACGTCGCCGTCGTCGGAGATCAGCACGTTCTCGGGTTTGACATCGCGATGCACCAGCCCGGCGCGGTGGGCGGCGGCCAGCCCGCCCAGCACCGGGCGCAGCACCGCCACCACGGCATGCGGCGGCATCGGGCCGCGTTCGGCCAGCAGCTCCCGCAGGGTGCCGCCCTCGATGAGCTCCATCACCAAAAACGGGTGCCGCGCGTCCATGCCCTGGTCGTAGACCGCGACCAGGCCCGGGTCCTTCAGCCGGGCGACCGTGCGGGCCTCGAGTTGGAAGCGGGTCAGGAACTGACTGTCGCCGGCATAGCGCGAGTCCATCACCTTCAGCGCGACCGGGCGGTCGAGTCGGAGGTCGAGGCCGCGGTACACCGTCGAGGTGCCGCCGCTGGCGATCTTGCCCTGGACCAGGTAGCGGCCATCCAGCAGCGTGCTGTCCAACGGATCTCCCGTCCCGGCTCTGGTCACGGGGCCATCGTAGGTGCGGGCTTGCGATTGGTGAGGAGAACATCCGCTCAACGCGCCTACACACCGCAGTGTCGGGGCCCTACACTTGCGCGGTGGGCAGTATCCCGGTCGGCGACGATGTCTTGGACCCCGACGAGCCAACCTACGACCTGCCCCGGGTCGCCGAATTGCTCGGCGTTCCGGTGAGCAAGGTGCAGCAGCAGCTGCGAGAAGGCCATCTGGTCGCGGTGCGCCGCGCCGGGGGTGTGGTGATACCGCAGGTGTTCTTCACCAACACCGGTGAGGTCGTCAAGAGTCTGCCGGGGTTGTTGACGATTCTGCACGACGGCGGCTATCACGAAACCGAGATCGTGCGCTGGTTGTTCACCCCCGATTCGTCGTTGACGATCAGGCGTGACGGCACTCCGGACGCCATCAGCAATGGCCGCCCGGTGGACGCGCTGCATGCCCACCAGGCACGGGAAATCGTGCGCCGGGCCCAGGCCATGGCGTACTAAGCGGCGAGAGGTTCTTCGGCCTGCTCAACGCGTGCTTCCGGCGCCCGGGACAGCGTGTACCAGGCAACCAGCGCGGACACGGTGGCCATCGAAAAGTGCAGCCACGAATACATGCCGTGCGATCCGTCGGGCTTGAAGATCAGCATGGCCCAGGTCGAGAGACCGGCGATGATGGCGATCGCCCGTCGCGACTGGGCCAGCGGGGAAGCCACCGCCAGCGGCCACGAGTAGTACCACGGCAGGGCGGCGGGCACGAACAGCACCACGATCAGCATCGACCACGCCATCCCGGTCAGCGCGGCCCGGTCGTCGCGCCGGAACCGCCACCACAACAGCGGCAGTGACACCGCGATGATCCCGATTCCGATGTAGCGGGTGATCCGCAGCGTGGCGTAGAAGTCGACCGGGACAAACCCGTTGAACAGGAAGTGAATAACGTTTGCCGCCGCGGTCGGCACGGTCAGCCAGTTGATGATCTTCACCGATCCGGCCAGCGCGGTCAGCCACCCCAGACCGACACCGGCCACCACGGACAAGACAGCGAAGACCACGACGAAGATCACCAGGCCCAGCGCGGTGGCCGTCGCAAATGCCCGGGCCGGCCGATATCCCCGTTGGTCGCGCAGATGCCGCATCCATACCCACACCAGAAACGGCAACGACAGTCCGGCGGTGGCTTTGACCGCGACCGCGACCGTGACCAGGGTGACGCCCAGGGTGTGGCGGCCCTGGAAGGTCAGCGCGATCCCGGCGGTCATCAGACCCACCATCAGCATCTCGTTGTGCACCCCGCCCATCAGGTGGATCAACACCAGAGGGTTGAGAACACAGATCCACAGCGCGGTTGCGCCGCTGGTGCCGATGTGGTGGGCCAGTCGGGGAGCGGCCCAGATCAACAGGGCCAGCCCGGGCAGCATGCACAAACGCAGCAGCATGGTCCCGACGATCACGTGATTGCCGACCACCATCGTGACGAGCTTGGCAATGAGGATGAACACCGGACCATATGGCGCGGTGGTGATGGACCAAATTGGACTTACGTTGTCCAGCAACACATTCGGGTTGGCCACCGGTCCGACGGCGTAGGGATCGAAGCCGTCGCGCAGCAGTGCGCCCTGGGCCAGATAGGAATAGGTGTCGCGGCTGAAGACCGGCACCGAGGCCAGCAACGGGACCAACCAGAAGCCGGTGGTCGCGCGCATCATGAATTCGGTGGTTTCGCCGGCAATGACGTGGCGGCCCAGTGCCAGCCAGGCGACCAGCATCAGCGCCACGCCCACCCACAACACAATTGACGACAGCACCAGCCCGTGACCAAAGCGCAGCCAGGACATGTGGATCGACTCGAGCAGGGGGTCGTGTGGCTTTGTGCTTCCCGCACCTAGCCCGCCCACGGTGATCAGCATCGAGCCCAGGAAGCCCAGCTTTGCCGGCCGCGCCGCCGGCGTGGCGGAGAAAGCCCTCAGCAGTGAAAGATGCTCGGCAACATAGCTTTTCGCCGTCGACGAGCCGGTTGCGGGTGGGTGAATGGTCATCGGCTCAGGCGGACCGGTTGGTGGCCATCCTGGCCAGTTCTGACAGCCCCGCCTTGGCCGGCGCGTTGATGGCTGCGGCCGCCAGCGCGTCCAGCGCCCGCTGGGTGAGCGTGGCGATGCGTTGTTCGGCGGCGGCCAGGGCGCCCACCGACTCGATGACGTCGCGCAGTTCGCCCACTTGGGTATCGGTCAACGGCGCACCGATCGAGGTCCGCAATAGGTTGGCCGCCTGGGGATCTGACTTGTCCGCCAACTCCATTGCCTCGGCCAGCAGCACGGTGCGCTTGCCGGATCGCAAATCATCACCGGACGGCTTGCCCGTCACCGCCGGATCCCCGAACACGCCCAGCACGTCGTCGCGTAGCTGGAAGGCCACCCCGAGGTCGGTCCCGAACTGGCCGAAGACGGCTTGCACATCCGGCCGGTCGGCGGCGACGGCGGCGCCGAGCTGCAGCGGCCGCGTCACCGTGTAGCAGGCGGTCTTGAACGTGTCGACGTTCATCGCCGACGCGATCGACTCCGCGGCGCTGGCCTCGGCGACGATGTCGAGGTACTGCCCGCCAAGCACCTCGGTGCGGATATCCGCCCAGACGCGTTGGACGCGGCGTTGCGCCTCCGGTGACAGGTCGGCCCCGAACACGATGTCGTCGGCCCAAGCCAGTGCCAGGTCACCCAGCAGGATGGCGGCCGAAATCCCGAACCGTTCCGCGGAGCCCCGCCAATTACGGCTTCGGTGCAGCGCGGCGAAGTGGACGTGGACCGTCGGCTTGCCGCGGCGGGTGGAGGAGTCGTCGATGACGTCGTCATGCACCAGCGCGCAGGCGTGCAGCAGCTCCAGCGCCGAAAACAGCAGCAGCGCTTCCGGATTGGGCTCGGCGTCTGCCACCGCGCGCCATCCCCAATACGCGAAGGCGGGCCGCATTCGTTTGCCGCCGCCCAGCACAAAGTCTTCCAGAGCTGCGATCAACGTGGCGTAGTCGCTACCGATGTAAGCGGTCTCGCCGCGCCGCTCGTGCAAGTATCGGCGAAGTTGGTCGGCAATGGCGCCGGTCAACTCGACGGTTGCCGCTGTTGCCGCTGCTTGGACGCTCAGCGCGGCGCCCCTTTCTGCTCGGCATGCTCCGGGTGATCTTAGGCCCGACCAGTGTATTCGCCGCGATGGCGGGGTCCATTTCTAGATGACTCGGGCACCATTGTGACCCAGGTTGCTTCGACTAGCTCACTATCGCGCCCCTATGCTTGGCGAGGTGCGATTCGTCCGATGCAGAGGAGCCGCGTGAGTCTCAACACCATCGCGCTCGAGCTGGTGCCGCCGAACGCGGACGAGGGTCGGGAACGGGCCCTTGATGAGGCGCGGAAGGTAGTGCGGTACTCGGCGGAATCCGGGCTTGACGGCCGCATCCGTCACGTGATGATTCCCGGCATTATCGCCGAGGACGACGACCGTCCGGTTCCGATGAAGCCGAAGCTGGACGTGCTGGACTTCTGGTCCGTCATCAAGCCCGAGTTGCCGGGGATCACCGGCCTGTGCACGCAGGTCACCGCCTTCATGGACGAATCGTCGCTGCGCCGGCGGCTCACCGGCCTGACCGACGCCGGAATGGAAGGCGTGGTGTTCGTCGGCGTCCCGCGCACGATGAACGACGGCGAGGGCTCGGGGGTTGCGCCGACCGATGCCTTGTCGATCTATCGCGATCTGTTGGCCAATCGCGGCGTGATCCTGATCCCCACCCGGGAGGGCGAACACGGCCGGTTCAACTTCAAGTGCGACCAGGGCGCCACCTACGGCATGACCCAGTTGCTGTATTCCGACGCGATCGTGGGCTTTTTGTCCGAGTTCGCCAAGACCACCGATCACCGGCCGGAGATCCTGCTGTCATTCGGCTTCGTGCCGAAGATGGAGAGCAAGACCGGCCTGATCAACTGGCTCATTCAGGACCCCGGCAACGCCGCGGTGGCCGACGAGCAGGAGTTCGTCAAAAAGCTGACCGGCAGCGAACCGCCTCAGAAGCGCCAGTTGATGCTCGACCTGTACAAGCGTGTGGTGGACGGCGTCGCCGAGCTCGGCTTTCCGCTGAGCATCCATCTGGAGGCGACCTACGGTCTGTCCGGGCCGGCGTTCGAGACCTTCGCCGAGATGATCGACTACTGGTCTCCGGCCCAGCGCGTCTAGCCCGCTCGGCGACGATGCAGGCCGGGACGGCCTGAGGAGGAGTCGAGCAAATCTAGCTGGGCGGCTGCTTGCGGGGTGTGGTGAACCGCTCGGAGCGGTCCCGGCTCATCCAGGCCAGCAGCGCGACCACGCCGGCCGCCGCAAAGGACGCGATGCCCAGCCATACGCCCGCGCCGGTGAAGGAACGGGTGTTGGGGTCGGTGTAGCGGGCCTGGGCGGTCATCGTGCTCACCACGCCCGGCTTGAGCTTCCACGACACCGCATCGGGATCGACGCGGTCGCCGTTGGTCGACGTCACGACGCCGGGAAAGGCGACGGTCAGCTCGATGTCGGCCTCCGGATCGGTCACCGACGTCAGATCCGCCCGGCCTTCCAGGATCACCACGTTGCCGTTGCGGCGCAGCGACACATTCACGCCGGCGGCGTCGGAGTTCATGTTGGCCAGCTGCGGCAACTCGCCGAACGTCAAATCGGAGAACACCGCCTGCGACCCGACGTAGCCGTCGCTGTCGTAATTCGACACCGCGACTTTCTGGTTGAACGCCAAGTTGTTGGTGTCGAGCTGTGGGCCGGTGTCCTTGGGAGTTTTCGGTTTGGCCGCGGCGATGATCTCCCCGGACACCAGGTCGTCGGGCGAGATGGTGAGTGAGGCTCTGGCCCGCAGGCATCCGGTTGCCAGGGGAACCAGCAGCATCAGCATGGCGATGGCGAGTACGCGGCGCCGCCGGGCAGTGAACCCGCGGGCAGGACGTGGGGGAGAGCTGGCGCGCACCAGGTCATCGTGCCAGATCCGGTGTGTCGCATCGGCACGTCATCGGCTTGCGGGGTCGGCGCGTCGTCCGGCGGGCACCGGTGTCGTCGTGCTGCTAGAGCGGCAGTGGGCGGCCCAGGATCGCGAATGCCCGTGGGTCACCGGCGAAGTGGTAGCGACGGATGATGTCGTTGAAGCCCAAACGCCGGTAAAGCCGCCACGCGCGGTTGTCCTCGCCGTTGGTTTCTGGCGTGGAGAGCAGGACGTTGCGCTCGCCGCGACCGGCGAGCAGCCGGCGGGCCAATGCCTCGCCGACGCCGCGGCCCTGGGCGCGCGGATGGATATGCAGTTCGGTCAACTCGAAATAGCTATTCATCAGTTGCGCGATCTCCTGGGGTGGCGAGCCACCGCGTTGTAACCCCAGGACAACCTGTTGCTGCCACCACTGCCCGGGCGCCCCGGGGTAGCCATAGGCCACGCCCAGCAACGGCGCATCGCTCAGTTCCGACGCCGACGGCACAGCACCGCCTTCGGCGGCATCCGCTTCTACCGCGGCGGCTGCCTGCCACCCATGCCGGCGGATGTGCTCGAGCCACATGGCGGCGCGCTGGTTCTCGGTGCCCGGCGGGTATCGCATCGCGTTGACGTACACCCTCAGGGCGTCCTTGAGACGGCGCTCCATATCGTTCGGCGGCAGATCGATGAGGAATATCGGCAACTCGCGGTGTCCTCCTCGTCCCAATGATCCGGCCACACGTCCTTACCGCCGTGCGGCGGTGCGGCGGCCCGTTGCCCGTATCGCCATTATCGGGTCCGAGGGTGATCGACCGACGGGTGGTGGCGGCAACCGGCCGGTGACTCCGCACGTTTCGGCAAGGGTGTTGTAACGCATCGCCGTTGCCGCCCGATGATTGTCGGGAAGTAACGGAGATAGAATCGCGGTCGAACCAGTGGTACGGGTCAGATTGACCTCGTATCATTGGACTTAGTTGCCCCTACAATGGGCATCCGCGTGCTATCGATAGTTACGTGTCAACTGTCGGCAAGGAGGGACGAATGCCACTCTCCGATCATGAGCAGCGAATGCTCGACCAGATCGAGAGCGCTCTCTACGCCGAGGATCCCAAGTTCGCGTCGAGCGTACGTGGTGGGGGGCTTCGCGCACCGACCGCGCGGCGCCGCCTGCAGGGGGCGGCGCTGTTCGTTACTGGTCTGGCGATGCTGGTTTCCGGCGTCGCGTTCAAGGCCACCATGATTGGCAGCTTCCCGATTCTCAGCGTCGTTGGCTTCATCGTGATGTTCGGCGGCGTGGTGTATGCCATCACCGGTCGGCGGTTGCCCGGCCGGGTGGACCATTCCGGGCCGGCGCAGGGCCCGCGCCAACGTCGCAATAAGGGTGGCGGGGGCTCGTTCACGAGCCGCATGGAGGATCGCTTCCGCCGCCGCTTCGACCAGTAGCGCAACACTAAACACGCAGACGGTAAGGGGTAGCCGCAACGGCTGCCCCTTGTTTTTGTGCTCTGGAGCCCGATTTGAGGCGCAATCGTGGCCGAGTTGAGCCCCACTCCGCCCCACCTGGCCGCCCCACTTCACCCCACCCGCACCTTTTCGGGTCCTGAGATGCGGTTTCTCAACGCCCCATGCGGGTCCTGAAGTGGCGGTCGGCAGACGCCACGCGGTGTGCTGTGGCAAACGATCTGCAAAACACCGCCACGACACTCCTTTTATGGGGCTGGGTGGGGGATTGTGGGGTATGGTGGCGGAAGTGTTTGGGCGAGGCGAGAGCCGGTCAGAGCGGGAGGTGAGCTGGTGTTTCTCGGCACCTACACGCCCAAGCTCGACGACAAAGGGCGACTCACCTTGCCCGCCAAGTTCCGCGACGCGCTGGCAGGGGGGTTGATGGTCACCAAGAGCCAAGATCACAGCCTCGCCGTCTACCCGCGAACGGAATTCGAGCAGCTGGCCCGCCGGGCGAGCAAGACATCTCGAAGCAACCCGGAAGCCAGAGCGTTCCTGCGTAACCTGGCCGCCGGCACCGATGAGCAGCATCCGGATGCCCAGGGCCGCATCACCTTGTCGGCCGACCACCGTCGCTACGCGAACCTATCCAAGGAATGCGCGGTGATCGGTGCGGTCGACTATCTCGAAATCTGGGATGCCCAGGCTTGGCAGGACTACCAGCAAACGCATGAAGAGAACTTCTCCGCGGCCAGCGATGAAGCACTCGGCGACATCATCTGAGGCGCATGCCCGTGCATCGTGGCCTCTGCCCGAACCGACCCTGGCGTACTTCCCCAACGCCAGGTTCGTAACTTCGGACAGGGACCTCGGTGCAAGGGCGGCCTGCCTCGGGGCCGACCCTCCTTCCGACGTGTTTCTCCAGACCCGGGGAGGTGTTGCGGTGGCCGACAAGCCAAATGATCTCGGGCCGAATGAGTTCGGCCATGTGCCCGTGATGCTGGAGCGCTGCGTCGATTTACTCACCCCGGCGCTGACCCGGCACCACTCCGATGGATCCGGTGCGGTGCTCGTCGACGCCACCCTTGGCGCCGGCGGACACGCGGAGCGATTCTTGACCGAATTGCCGGGTCTGCGGCTGCTCGGGCTCGACCGCGATCCCAGCGCTCTGGACATCGCCCGCACGCGACTGGCGCCGTTCGCCGACCGAACCACCCTGGTGCACACGCGGTATGACGGCATCGATGAGGCGCTGGCCGAATCGGGTTATGCCGCAAACGAATCGATCGACGGGGCGCTATTCGATCTGGGCGTCTCATCCATGCAGCTCGACCGCGCCGAGCGAGGGTTTGCCTATTCCCAGGACGCGCCGCTGGACATGCGGATGGATCCGGCGTCACCGCTGACCGCGGCCGACATCGTCAACACTTACGACGAGGCCGCCCTGGCGAACATCCTGCATCGCTACGGCGAGGAGCGGTTTGCGCGCCGCATCGCCACCCACATCGTCCGCCAGCGCGCCCGCACCCCATTCACCTCGACGGCCGAGTTGGTAGCCCTGCTGTACCAGGCGATTCCGGCCGCGACCCGGCGCACCGGCGGGCATCCGGCCAAGCGCACCTTCCAGGCGCTGCGCATCGCGGTCAACGATGAGCTGGACTCGCTGCGCAGCGCCATTCCGGCGGCTTTGGACGCACTCACGGTCGGCGGCCGCATCGTGGTGATGGCCTATCAATCATTGGAGGACCGGATCGTCAAACGCGTGTTCGCCGACGCGGTCGCCTCCCGCACCCCGGTGGATCTCCCGGTCGAGCTGCCCGGTCGCGGGCCGCGATTCCGGTCGTTGACCCGCGGTGCCGAACGCGCCGATGACGAGGAAATCGAACGCAACCCTCGCAGTACCGCCGTGCGACTACGGGCCTTGCAGCGGCTGGAACACGAGGTGGAATCGCAACAGCGGGTGATCGGGAAGGGCGACTCATGAGAGCGAAAGCCAAGCGCGAGACGCCGAAACGCCGGGGCGGCAGCGACCGTCGCGGCAGCAGTGACGGCGCCGCCCGCAAGGCCCGGCGCAACGCCGCGGACTCGACGGCGCGTCGCACCCGGCCCGCACAGGGCTCGACGGTCGCCAGCGACGCGCGGCCATCCAAATCCGGACCGCAAACCAGCCCCAATGCCCGGCCGGTCGAGCGGTCGGCCCGCCCCAAGAGCAGCCGCCAGGCCAGGGCGCGCGCTAAGGCGCGCAAAGCCAAAGCGCCCAGGGTTATTCGGCCCCGCCTGACTGAGCGTTTGGCGATCCGGCTGACCTCGATCGACCTGCGGCCGCAGACACTGATGGCCAAGGTTCCCTTTGTCGTGCTGATCATCGGGGCACTCGGCCTCGGGCTGGCGCTCACGCTGTGGTTGTCCACCGACTCCGCCGAACGCTCTTACCAGTTGAGCCACGCCCGCGATAAGACCCGGATGCTGCAGCAGCAGAAGGAGGCGCTGGAACGCGATGTGCGCGAGGCGGAGGCCGCGCCGGCGCTGGCTGAAGCGGCCCGCAAGCAGGGCATGATCCCGACGCGGGACACTGCGCATCTGGTCCAGGACGCGTCCGGTAACTGGGTGGTGGTCGGCACGCCCAAGCCCGCCGATGGCGTTCCGCCACCGCCGCTGAACACCAAGCTGCCCGAGGAAGGGTCTCCGCAGGCGCCGAAACCGGCGGTGCTTCCGCCGGAAGTCGCGGTTCGTGTGCAACCAGATCTCGGTGCTGTTCTGGTGCCGGGCCGCCCTGGGGGGCCAGAAGCGCTGCTGCGCGCTCCGGACGGTTCGACGACGGTGGGTGGCCAGCATCTGCCGCAGACCGCGCCTCTGGTGCCCGGGATGCCCGGCGCCCCGGCCACCGGGCAGCTCCCGGGCGTGCTGCCGGCACCGGGTCTGCCCACGCAAGGACTTCCGGCGCAAGGGCTGCCGACACAAGGACTTCCGATGCCGGGGCTGACCGTGCCGGGCTTGCAGATACCGGGGCTGACCGCGCCCGGCTTGTCCATACCCGGGCTGACCGCGCCGGGCCTGCCGATGCCGGGGCTGCCCGCCCCGGGGGGCCAGGCGACCGCTCCGGTGCCCGCCGAAGTGCCGATCCCGGTCGGGGGCCTGCCTCTCTCGGTACCGGCGCCCGCACCGTTGCCAGCGGAAGTCTCGGTTCCGGTGCAACCGGCTAGGGCGCCGCAGGCTCCCCAGGCTCCCCAGGCCGGCGTCCCGGTGCTGCCCGGGCAGCCGGGGCCCCAGGCCGCACCGGCGCTCGCGCCTCCCGTCGCCGCGACACCAGGCGCTGCTCGATGAGCCGCGACGACAACGGCCGGACACGACGGCCGCGGCCGACGCGTGGTCCGGGTAAACCGCAGGAAGCCAGGGACGTCCGGCAACCGAACCGGCTTCGGAAGCCGGAAAAGGCGCCCAAAGACCGAGATGTGCAGGAACAAAAGGGATTCCGCAAGGCCAAGAAATCCGGCGCCGCCGCGCGGCCCGTGGCGGCGGAGGGCCATTCGGCACGGGAGCGGCGCACCCGGCAAGTCGCCGAGACAGGGGTGCGGGGCGCGTCCTTCGTCTTCCGGCATCGAGCCGGCAACGCGGTCATCTTGGTGCTGATGCTGGTGGCAGCGGCCCAGTTATTCGCCCTGCAGGTGACCAATGCTCCGAAACTGCGGGCCCAGGCCGCAGGGCAGCTCAAGGTCACCGACGTCTCAAAAGCCGTCCGCGGCAGCATCGTTGACCGCAACAACCAACAGCTCGCGTTCACCATCGAGTCGCGGGCCTTGACGTTTCAGCCGAAGAAGATTCGCGAGCAATTGGAGGATGCCAAAAAGAAGAACTCGGCCGCCCCCGATCCGCAGGCGCGGCTGCGGGATATCGCCAAGGAGGTCGCCACCCGGCTGAACAACAGGCCGGACTACGCGACCGTGCTGAAGAAGCTGCAAACCAACGAGAACTTCGTCTATGTGGCGCGTGCCGTCGACCCCGCCGTCGCCGCCGCAATCTCGGAAAAGTACCCCGAGGTCGGTTCCGAGCGGCAGGATTTGCGCCAGTATCCGGGCGGTGCTCTGGCCGCCAACATTGTCGGCGGCATCGACTGGGACGGTCACGGCTTGCTGGGGCTCGAGGACAGCCTGGACTCTTCGCTATCGGGGACCGACGGCTCGGTCACCTATGACCGCGGGTCGGACGGTGTCGTCATTCCCGGCAGCTCCCGCAACCGGCACAAGGCGGTCAACGGTTCGACCGTCCAGCTCACCCTCGACGACGACATCCAGTTCTACGTACAGCAGCAGGTTCAGCAGGCCAGGAATCTGTCTGGGGCGCAAAATGTTTCGGCCGTCGTCCTAGATTCCAAGACCGGTGAAGTGTTGGCCATGGCCAACGACAACACCTTCGACCCGTCCCAGGACATCGGGCGTCAGGGCGACCGGCAACTGGGCAACCTGTCGGTGTCCTCGCCGTTCGAGCCGGGCTCGGTGAACAAGGTGATTACCGCTTCCTCGGTCATCGAATACGGCCTGTCGAACCCCGACGAGGTCCTGCAGGTGCCCGGCTCGATCCAGATGGGCGGCGTCACCATTCATGACGCCTGGGATCACGGCGTGATGCCCTACACCACCACCGGCGTGTTCGGAAAGTCGTCCAACATCGGAACGCTGATGCTGGCCCAACGCGTTGGCCCAGAACGTTTTTATGACATGGTCCGCAAGTTCGGACTGGGTCAGCGCACCAACGTCGGGCTGCCCGGTGAGAGCGCCGGGCTGGTGCCGCCGATCGACCAGTGGTCGGGCAGCACGTTCTCCAACCTGCCTATCGGCCAAGGTCTTTCGATGACCCTGCTGCAGATGACAGACATGTACCAGACGATTGCCAACGACGGGGTGCGGATACCGCCGCGAATCATCAAGGCCACCGTCGCCCCCGACGGCACCCGGACCGAAGAAGCGCGCCCCGAAGGCATTCGGGTGGTGTCGCCGCAGACCGCGCAGACCGTGCGGCAAATGCTGCGCGCCGTCGTGCAAAAAGATCCGATGGGCTACCAGCAGGGCACCGGGTCGGCGGCGGCGGTGCCCGGCTACCAGATGGCCGGCAAAACCGGCACCGCGCAGCAGATCAACCCGGGCTGCGGCTGCTACTTCGACAACGTGTACTGGATCACCTTCGCCGGCATGGCCACCGTCGACAATCCCCGCTACGTGATCGGCATCATGATGGACAACCCCGATCGCAATGCCGACGGTACGCCCGGCCACTCGGCGGCCCCGCTGTTCCACAACATCGCCGGCTGGCTGATGCAACGGGAAAACGTCCCGCTGTCACCAGACCCGGGCCCACCGCTGACACTGCAGGCCACCTGAGCGCGGATCCAAAATCAGTGCTGTCAGCGCTGATTCGCAAGCGTGCTACGGTCGGAATCGATAGCGTCTAGGGTTCCGGCGTGCGAGCGTGACTGGTCCAAGCGACGCCACCGCACCTTCGGATGAGGTGCGGTCATCTGAACGGACAAAAGCCTGGAGGATCTCCGGCGGCACGCCGCGTGCCGTCGAGAAGGTCCGCCCATGTTCGCTCTTTCTGTTCTGTTTCTCGTTGCTTTGGCCGCTGGTGCGCTCGGCGGCCTGGTCGGCACCGGGTCGTCGCTGGTACTGCTGCCGATCCTGGTGACGATGTACGGGCCCCGAATCGCCGTGCCCATCATGGGCATTGCGGCGGTGATGGCCAACGTCGGCCGGGTCGCGGCCTGGTGGCGACAGATTTGTTGGCGGCCAGTGCTTGTCTACGCGCTGCCGGGCGCACCGGCAGCCGTGATCGGCGCACACACGTTGCTGACCATCTCCCAGACCCTGGTCGACGGCGTGCTCGGCGTGTTCTTCCTGGCCATGGTGCCGGTGCGCCGGATCGTGGCGGCCCGGCAGTGGCGGGTGCGACTGTGGCAGCTGGCAATTGCGGGTGTTGTCGTGGGTTTCCTCACCGGCCTGATCCTGTCGACCGGACCGCTCAGCGTCCCGGTGTTCATCGGATACGGGCTGAGCGGCGGAGCTTTTCTCGGCTCCGAAGCGGCCAGCGCGCTGGTGCTTTACACGGCCAAGATGGCTACCTTCGGTGAGTTCGGCGCGCTCACCAGTATGGTCCTGGTCCGCGGGCTCGCGATCGGAGCGGCGCTGATGATCGGTCCCTTCCTCGCGCGCACCATCGTGCGCCGTGTCCGCCCGCATACCTACGCCCTCTTGATCGACCTCGTGCTGGTGATCGCCGCCGGGGGCATGTTCGTCGCAATGTGGACCTAGTGCCTCGACTGTGCGGTGACGGATTCGGGTGTGCGCCCAGGGCGGATTCCGGGTCCGTATCGCGCCACCAGCGCACCGGCGACGCCCTCAGCGCACACTCGGCGGACGGGCCAACCTCGTTGGCCTGCGGCCCGGGAATGCCTCGTTGGCCGCTACTCCTAGGTAGGGTGTCATGGCCAATCATGGCGATCACGCGGCGTCTTCTCGGGAGGTGTGACCGGAGTGCAGGTGTCCACTGAGCTGCGCCCCAGCGAGGGTGCGGGCGTGCGACTGCCTGCGCTGGCGGCTCAAGTGGGCGCGGTCCTGGCCGACGGCCCCGATCACGGCGAAGCCGTTCCGGACGTGGCGATCACCGGTGTGACGTTGCGCGCCCAGGATGTGTTGCCCGGCGACCTGTTCGCTGCGCTCGCCGGCTCGGCCACCCACGGCGTCCGCTATGCCGGTGACGCGATCGGACGCGGGGCCGTCGCGGTGCTCACCGATGCGGCCGGGGCCGCCGAAATGGCCGCCCTCGCCGGCACCGTGCCGACGCTCGTGCACCCCGCACCGCGCAGCGTCCTCGGTGGGCTGGCCGCCACCGTGTACGGAAACCCGTCCGACCGGGTGACGGTGGTCGGGATCACCGGCACCTCCGGGAAGACCACCACGACCTATCTGGTCGAGTCGGGGCTGCGCGCCGGCGGCCGCACTGCCGGGCTGATCGGCACCATCGGCATCCGGATCGACGGCGCCGACATCCCCAGCGCCCTGACCACTCCGGAGGCTCCCGCGCTGCAGGCAATGCTGGCCGCGATGGCCGAGCGGGGTGTGGACACCGTCGTCATGGAGGTGTCCAGTCACGCGCTGACATTGGGCCGGGTCGACGGCACCCGTTTCGCGGTGGGCGGATTCACCAACCTGTCCCGCGACCACCTCGACTTTCACCCCACCATGGCCGACTACTTCGAAGCCAAGGCGGTGCTGTTCGATCCGGACTCGCCGCTGCGCGCCCACACAGTCGTGGTGTGCGTCGACGACGACGCCGGGCGCGCGATGGCCGACCGAGCCACCAATGCGATCACGGTCAGTGCCGCCGGCGCGCCGGCGCACTGGCGCGCGATGGACGTGGCGCCGACGGGCGCCGGCGGACAGGAATTCACCGTCGTCGATCCCACCGGGGGCCATCACCGGATCGGCATTCGGCTGACAGGCGCCTACAACATCGCCAATTGCCTTGTGGCACTGGCGATTCTGGACGCCGTCGGGGTTTCCCCGGAGCGGGCGTCGGCGGGGCTGCTGCACACCCGCGTTCCGGGGCGGCTGGAGGACATCGACCGCGGCCAGGATTTCCTCGCCCTCGTCGATTACGCCCACAAGCCGGGCGCGTTGCGCGCGGTATTGACCACTCTGCTGCGGCCGGATCGCCGGCTGGCGGTGGTGTTCGGCGCCGGAGGCGATCGCGACCCGGGCAAGCGGGCGCCGATGGGCGCGGTCGCCGCCGAGCTGGCCGACTTGGTCGTCGTCACCGACGACAACCCGCGCAGTGAGGATCCCGCGGCAATTCGCCGCGAGATCCTGTCCGGAGCGGCCGAGCACGGTGGCGCGGCGCAGGTGGTCGAGATCGCCGACCGGCGCGACGCGATCAGCCACGCGGTCGGCTGGGCCGGCCCCGGCGACGTGGTGCTGATCGCCGGCAAGGGCCATGAAACCGGGCAGCGCACCGGCGACGTGGTCCGCCCGTTCGACGACCGGGTGGAGCTGGCCGCAGCGCTCGAGGACCTCGGGCCCCGCGGGGCACGCCGATGATCGACCTGACCGTCGCGCAGATCGCCGAGATCGTCGGCGGCACGCTGGCCGACATCTCGCCGCAGGATGCCGCGGAACTCCATGTCACCGGGACCGTCGAATTCGACTCGCGTGCGGTGGGCCCCGGTGGGCTGTTTCTGGCACTGCCGGGCGCGCGCTCGGACGGCCACGACCATGCGGCCTCGGCGGTAGCGGCCGGCGCGGTCGCGGTGCTGGCCGCCAGGCCGGTCGGGGTTCCCGCCATCGTCGTTGCCCCCGAAGGGCTTTCCGGATCGCGGGCCGGCGTGCTCGAGCACGATCCCGACGGCTCAGGTGCGGCGGTGCTGGGCGCACTGGCCACGCTGGCCACAGCGGTGGCCCAGGAGCTGGTCGCCGGCGGGCTCACCATCATCGGGATCACCGGCTCGTCGGGAAAGACATCGACCAAAGACTTGGTGGCCGCGCTGCTCGGGCCGCTGGGTGAAGTGGTGGCCCCGCCGGGATCGTTCAACAACGAGCTGGGTCATCCCTGGACGGTGCTGCGCGCGACGCGGCGCACCGACTACCTGGTTCTGGAGATGTCGGCGCGCCATCCCGGCAATATCGCCGCACTGGCGCAGATCGCCCGGCCCGAGATCGGTGTGGTGCTCAACGTGGGCACCGCACACCTCGGCGAGTTCGGCTCGCGTGAAGCGATCGCGCAGACCAAATCCGAACTGCCCCAAGCTGTTCCGCCGTCAGGAGTGGTGATCCTCAACGTCGACGACCCGGCTGTGGCGGCGATGGCGCAGGTCAGCTCGGGCTGGGTGGTTCGGGTCAGCCGGTCCAGCCAAACCGACTTGGGCCCCAGCGATGTCTGGGCCGAAGGCGTGTCGCTGGATGAATTGGCCAGGCCGCGCTTTACCCTGCACGCGATGGACGCGCGAGGCGCTCTTGAAGTAGAGGTGAAACTCGGTGTGTACGGCGAACACCAGGTCACCAACGCGCTGTGTGCCAGCGCGGTCGCGCTGCAGTGCGGCGCCGGCGTCGAGCAGCTCGCTGCGTCGCTTGCCGCGGCGGGTCCGGTGTCACGGCACCGGATGCAGGTGAGTAACCGCGCCGACGGCGTGACCGTCATCGACGACGCTTATAACGCCAACCCCGACTCGATGCAGGCGGGACTGCAGGCGCTGGCCTGGATCGCCCGCGGCGGGGAGAGCCCCGCCAGAGAAAACAGGCGCAGCTGGGCGGTGCTGGGCGAGATGGCCGAGCTCGGCGAGGATGCGATAACCGAGCACGATCGCGTCGGCCGGCTGGCGGTGCGCTTAGATGTGTCTCGACTTGTTGTCGTGGGAACGGGGAGGTCGGTAACCGCCATGCACCACGCTGCGGTCATGGAGGGCTCATGGGGCGCCGAGGCCGTGAACGTGGCCGACGGCGACGCCGCCCTGGCATTGTTGCGGGCCGAACTGCAACCCGGCGACGTGGTCCTGGTGAAGGCGTCGAACGCCGCCGGACTCGGCGCTCTGGCTGAGGCGCTGGCCGCAGAGGGTCCAGAAAACACGAGCGGCGGGGCTCGCCCATGAGACAGATCCTGGTGGCCGTCGCGATCGCCCTGACCGTGTCGATCCTGCTGACCCCGGCGCTGATCAGGCTGTTCACCAAGCAGGGATTCGGCCACCAGATCCGGGAGGACGGCCCGCCGAGCCACCACACCAAGCGCGGCACCCCGTCGATGGGCGGTGTGGCGATCCTGGCGGGAATCTGGGCCGGCTATCTGGGCACCCACCTCGCCGGGCTGGCGTTCGACGGCGAGGGGATCTCCGCGTCGGGCCTGCTGGTGTTGGGCCTGGCCACCATACTGGGCGGCGTCGGATTCCTCGACGACCTGATCAAGATCCGCAGGTCGCGCAACCTGGGGCTGAACAAGACGGCCAAGACGGTCGGACAGATCGCGGCCGCGGTGCTGTTCGGCGTGCTGGTCCTGCAGTTCCACAATGCCAACGGCTTGACGCCGGCCAGCGCGGATCTGTCCTACGTGCGCGAAATCGCCACCGTCGCACTGGCTCCGGGACTGTTCGTGCTGTTCTGTGTGGTCGTCGTCAGCGCCTGGTCCAACGCGGTCAACTTCACCGACGGCCTCGACGGGCTGGCGGCCGGCTGCATGGCGATGGTCACCGGCGCCTACGTGTTGATCACTTTCTGGCAGTACCGCAATGCGTGCGCCACCGCGCCGGGTCTGGGCTGCTACAACGTGCGCGATCCGCTGGACCTGGCGATCGTCGCCGCCGCGACCGCGGGCGCATGCATCGGCTTTCTGTGGTGGAATGCCGCGCCCGCCAAGATATTCATGGGGGACACCGGTTCGTTGGCGCTGGGCGGCATCATCGCGGGCCTGTCCGTCACCAGCCGCACCGAGATCCTCGCGGTGGTGCTGGGTTCGCTGTTCGTCGCCGAAGTCATCTCGGTGGTGCTGCAGATCCTGACCTTCCGGACCACCGGACGCCGGGTCTTCCGGATGGCGCCCTTCCACCACCATTTCGAGTTGAGCGGCTGGGCCGAAACGACGGTGATCATCCGCTTCTGGCTGCTCACGGCGATCGCCTGCGGCCTGGGCGTGGCGCTGTTCTACGGTGAGTGGCTCGCCACGGTCGGCGCGTGACATGCCCGGGCTCGAACCACTGGCGGCCGGTGCGCCCGTCCTGATAGCCGGTGCCCGGGTGACCGGCCGGGCAATTCTGGGTGCGCTGACCCGGTTCGGCGCCACGGCGACACTGTGCGACGACGATCCCGCCATGCTGCGCCCGTACGCCGAAAGTGGAGTCGCGACAGTCGATCCGGCGACAGCGATCCACCAGATCGCGGGGTATGCGCTGGTGGTCACCAGTCCCGGCTTCCAGCCGTCGGCGCCGGTGTTGGCCGCCGCGGCGACAGCGGGCGTGCCGATCTGGGGCGACGTGGAATTGGCGTGGCGGCTGGACGCCGCGGGGTGTTACGGGACGCCGCGCCGCTGGCTGGTCGTGACCGGTACCAACGGCAAGACCACGACGACGTCGTTGCTGCAGGCCATGTTGATCGCCGGCGGGCGGCGCAGCGTGCTGTGCGGCAACATCGGCGACCCCGTTCTCGACGTCCTGGACCAGCCGGCCGACCTGCTGGCCGTCGAGCTGTCCAGCTTCCAGCTGTTCTGGGCACCGTCGCTGCGCCCCGAGGCGGGGGCGGTGCTCAACATCGCCGAAGATCACCTGGATTGGCATTCGTCGATGGCCGAGTACACCGCGGCGAAGGCCCGGGTTCTCAATGGCCGGGTGGCGGTGGTCGGGCTGGATGACAGCCGGGCGGCCGCATTGCTGAGCGCCGCGGCGGCGCCGGTGCGGGCCGGCTTCCGGCTGGGCGAGCCGAGCGCGGGGGAGCTCGGTGTGCGCGACGGGCAGCTGATCGACCGGGCGTTTGCCGACGACCTGGCCTTGTTGTCGGCCGCGTCCATCCAGGTGCCGGGTCCGGTCGGCGTGCTCGACGCCCTGGCCGCGGCGGCGCTGGCCCGCAGCGTCGGGGTGCCCGCCGCCGCGATCGCGGACGCCGTCTCGACGTTTCAGCTCGGCCGGCATCGTTGCGAGGTCGTCGCGGTGGCCGACGGGATCACCTACGTCGACGACTCGAAGGCCACCAATCCCCACGCCGCCCAGGCGTCGGTGCTGGCCTATCCGCGGGTGGTGTGGGTCGCCGGGGGTTTGCTCAAGGGCGCATCGCTGGACGCGGAAGTCGCCAGAATCGCGTCCCGGCTGGTCGGCGCGGTGCTCATCGGCCGAGATCGCCAAGAGGTTGCCGAGGCGTTATCACGACACGCGCCCGATGTCCCCGTCGTCCAGGTTGTGACAGGCGAGGATGCTGGTATGCATGCGACTGCTGATACTGATGTGACAGAAGTTGACAGTCCGGGGGAAAGTCTCGGCGCTCGCGTGATGACCGCAGCCGTAGCCGCGGCTCGTGATTTGGCCACCTCGGGCGATACGGTGCTGCTGGCGCCGGCCGGGGCGTCGTTTGACCAGTTCAGCGGCTATGCCGACCGTGGTGACGCATTCGCGGCCGCCGTACGCGCGGCGCTGCGGTAGGCGGGTGTGGCTAACGCGCTGACCCGGCGCCTACGCCGGGGCAAGAAAAAGAACGAGACCGCGCCGGCCGAAAAGGGCCAGGCGGCGGATTCCGTCGCCGAGGACGACGCGGCGGACACCGAGGCTGCGACGGACGCAATGGAAGCCCAGGACGCTCCCGGCGCTTCCGACCCGGACGACGCGCCCGCATCGCCAGGCCCGGTGACAGCCAAGGCCAAGGTCACGAGCGGGGAGCACAGTCCGCGCGCCCGGTTCGGCGCCTGGCTGGGCCGGCCCATGACGTC
This sequence comes from Mycobacterium sp. Dal123C01, assembly GCF_052566995.1. Taxonomy (NCBI): domain Bacteria; kingdom Bacillati; phylum Actinomycetota; class Actinomycetes; order Mycobacteriales; family Mycobacteriaceae; genus Mycobacterium; species Mycobacterium sp. Dal123C01. The sequence continues at coordinate 3,627,709 of NZ_CP199580.1, forward strand.
GTTTCACCTGATCGTCGCCATCACCGCGTTGCTGACCACGCTCGGCCTGACCATGGTGCTGTCGGCGTCCGGGGTGCGGTCCTACGGCGACGACGGGTCGGCGTGGGTGATCTTCGGCAAGCAGGTGCTGTGGACGGTCATCGGCGTCATCGGGGCCTACGTCTCGATGCGGATGCCGATTCGCTTCCTCCGCCGCGTGGCCTTCCCCGGGTACCTGGTCACCATCATCTTGCTGGTGCTGGTGCTGGTTCCCGGAATCGGAAACCTCGCCAACGGTTCGCGGAAGTGGTTCGTCGTCGCGGGCTTTTCGATGCAGCCCTCTGAGCTGGCCAAAATCGCCTTCGCCATCTGGGGTGCCCACCTGCTGGCGGCCCGGCGCCTGGAGCGAGCCTCGCTGCGCGAGATGCTGATTCCGCTGGTGCCGGCGGCGGTCATCGCGCTGGGACTGATCGTCGCCCAGCCCGACCTCGGACAGACGGTGTCGCTGGGCATCATCCTGCTGGCCCTGCTGTGGTACGCCGGGCTGCCGCTGCGGGTTTTCGGCACGTCACTGCTCGCGGTCTTCATGGCCGGCGCGGTCTTGGCGATGTCCGCCGGTTACCGGTCGGACCGGGTGCGGTCGTGGATCAACCCCGAGAACGACCCGCAGGACACCGGCTACCAGGCCCGGCAGGCGAAGTTCGCGCTGGCTCACGGCGGCATCTTCGGCGACGGTCTCGGTCAGGGCACCGCCAAATGGAATTACCTGCCCAACGCCCACAACGACTTCATCTTCGCGATCATCGGTGAGGAGCTCGGCTTCATCGGCGCATTCGGGCTGCTGGCGCTTTTCGGGATGTTCGCCTACACCGGGATGCGGATCGCGCGCCGTTCGGCCGACCCGTTCCTGCGGCTACTGACCGCCACCACCACGATGTGGATCCTCGGGCAGGCCTTCATCAACATCGGCTACGTGATCGGCGTCCTGCCGGTCACCGGCCTGCAGCTACCATTGATATCTGCGGGCGGAACGTCCACGGCCGCAACGCTTTTCATGATCGGGATCATGTGCAACGCGGCGCGGCATGAGCCCGAGGCGGTGGCCGCGCTACGCGCCGGGCGTGACGACAAGATGAACCGGATACTGCGGCTGCCGCTGCCCGAGCCGTATGTGCCGACCCGTCTCGAGACGTTCCGCGACCGTAAGCAATCGCGCCCGCAATCGCCGCGGCCGCCCGCTCCGGGACGTGGCCGCAAGGCCCCGCAGCCAGCCACCCGCAAGGCCGCCCGCAACTCCGAGCCGCCACTGCGGCCGGTCTTCCCGCGGACAGCTGCCCGCTCGGGGTCGCGTTCAGGGCATCATGGATCCGGTCAGCGTCAAGCACGGCGCGCTCGCGCATTGGAAGGTCAGCGGCACGGGTGAACCACATGGTCAAGGAGCCGACCGGCGGGCAGGGGGTAAGTCCCTCGCCCGCCGGTGCCGCGTTGTCGGTCGTGCTGGCCGGCGGCGGCACCGCCGGCCATGTGGAGCCCGCGATGGCCGTCGCCGATGCGCTCAGCGCGCTGGATCCGCACGTCCGGATTACCGCGTTGGGCACCGCGCGTGGACTCGAGACCAGGTTGGTGCCCGAACGCGGCTACCACCTCGAGCTGATCACTCCGGTGCCGCTGCCGCGCAAACCCAGCGGTGACCTGGCCCGGCTACCACCACGGGTGTGGCGCGCCGTCCGGGAGACCCGCGCCGTGCTCGACCGCGTCGAGGCCGACGTGGTGGTGGGTTTCGGCGGCTACGTGGCGCTGCCGGCCTACCTCGCTGCCCGGGGTATCCCCAAGCTCCGGCGCCGGATCCCGGTGCTGATCCACGAGGCCAACGCCCGCGCCGGGCTGGCGAACCGGGTCGGCGCCCGTTCGGCGGATCGGGTGCTGTCCGCGGTGCCCGATTCGGGGCTGCGGCACGCGGAGGTGGTCGGGGTACCGGTCCGGGCGGCCATCACCACATTGGACCGCGCGGCGCTGCGGGCCGAAGCGCGCAAGCACTTCGGATTCGCCGACGATGCGAGGGTGTTGCTGGTGTTCGGCGGTTCGCAGGGCGCTGTCTCGCTCAACCGCGCGGTCTCGGCGGCCGCCGCCGAGCTGGCCGCCGGGGGCGTGTCCGTGCTGCACGCCCACGGGCCCAAGAACACCCTCGAGCTGCGTGAACCTCACGACGGCGATCCGCCTTACCGGGCGGTGCCTTACCTCGACCGGATGGACCTGGCCTATGCGGCCGCCGACCTGGCCATCTGCCGCTCCGGGGCGATGACGGTTGCCGAGGTCTCGGCCGTCGGCCTGCCGGCCATCTATGTCCCGCTGCCGATCGGCAACGGCGAGCAGCGACTCAACGCGCTACCGGTGGTCAACGCTGGGGGCGGCATGGTGGTCCCCGACGCGGTCCTGACGCCGGACCTGGTGGCCCGGGAAGTGAACGGGCTGCTCACCGACCCACCGCGGCTGGCGGCGATGACCGCGGCGGCCGCGCGGGTGGGGCATCGGGATGCGGCGCGCCAGGTCGCCCAGGCGGCGCTGGACATCGCACGCCAAGCACGCGATAGGGGGCCGCGGTCCGGCCGGAGGGCCGGGAAAACGCCGTGAGCGCCGACCAGTTGCCGCCCGAGCTGCAGCGGGTGCACATGGTGGGCATCGGGGGAGCCGGAATGTCGGGCATCGCCCGCATCCTGCTGGACCGGGGTGGGCTGGTATCCGGATCCGACGCCAAGGAGTCGCGCGGGCTGCACGCGCTGCGGGCCCGGGGCGCGCTGATCCGCATCGGACACGACCCGTCGTCGCTGGACCTGCTGCCCGGCGGCGCGACCGCGGTCATCACCACCCACGCTGCGATTCCGAAGACCAACCCCGAGCTGGTCGAGGCCCGGCGGCGTGGCATTCCGGTGGTGCTGCGCCCGGCGGTGCTGGCCAAGCTGATGGACGGGCGCACCACGCTGATGGTCACCGGCACCCACGGCAAGACCACGACGACGTCGATGCTGATCGTGGCCCTGCAGCATTGCGGCCGCGACCCGTCGTTCGCGGTGGGCGGGGATCTCGGTGAGGCCGGCACCAACGCCCACCACGGCCTCGGCGACTGCTTTGTCGCCGAGGCCGACGAAAGCGACGGCTCGTTGCTCGAGTACACGCCCAACGTCGCGGTGGTCACCAATATCGAGACCGATCACCTGGATTTCTACGGCAGCGCCGATGCCTACGTCGCGGTCTTCGATTCGTTCGTCGAGCGGCTGACCCCGGGTGGGGCGCTGGTGGTGTGCACCGACGACCCCGGGGGCGCCGCGCTGGCCCAGCGCAGCAGCGAGCTGGGCATTCGGGTGTTGCGATACGGGTCTGGGTCGACAGGGGAGCCGGACCCGGACCTGGCCGGCAGGTTGTTGTCGTGGGAGCAGCAGGGCACCGGAGCCGTCGCTCACATCCAGTTGGGCCCGGAACTGGCCCCAGCGCAGGTGCGCGCGATGCGGCTGTCGGTGCCCGGACGGCACATGGCGCTCAACGCGCTGGGCGCGCTGCTGGCCGCGATCGAGGTCGGCGCCCCGGCCGACCAGGTGCTCGACGGGCTGACCGGTTTTGAGGGGGTGCGTCGCCGCTTCGAACTAGTCGGAACGGTGGGGTCGGTGCGGGTGTTCGACGACTACGCCCACCATCCGACCGAGATCGCGGCGACGCTGTCGGCGGTCCGCACGGTCGTCGAGCAGGGTGGCGAGGGCCGCGCGCTGGTAGTGTTCCAGCCCCATTTGTATTCTCGGACAAAGGCTTTCGCTGTTGATTTCGGTCGCGCACTGGATGCCGCCGACGAGGTGTTCGTCCTGGACGTGTACGGCGCCCGCGAACAGCCGCTGGCCGGTGTCAGCGGGGCCAGCGTCGCCGAGCATGTCAGCGTGCCGGCGCGCTACCTGCCGGATTTCTCCGCCGTCGCCGAGCAGGTGGCCGCCGCGGCCGGCCCCGGCGACGTCATCGTGACGATGGGTGCCGGCGACGTGACCTTGCTGGGGCCCGAGATCGTGACCGCGCTGCGGGTGCGGGCCAACCGCAGCGCGCCCGGCCAGCCCGGGGTGTTGCGATGACCGAGCCCAACGACACCACACCCACCGACCTGGTCGCCGACTCGGGCGCCGGCCCCACCGAACCGACTGAGTCCGCCGAACCGACAGAGTCCACCGTCGCCCCTGCCGATAACGCGATCACCGAACCGATCCCGCTCGACGAAGCCCAATCGGACGACGGTCAACCGGAGGCCGAGCAAGCCGAGTTCGAGGGGCCGCGCCGCCGGGCCCGCCGGGAACGGGCCGAGCGCCGGGTCGCGGAGGCCCGGGCGACCAAAATCGAGGAAGCGCGCCGCGAAGCCAAGCGCCGGGCCAGCGGGCGCCTCGCCAACGAGCCCAAACCCGTTGCGCGCGGCGTCGTCCGAGGCTTGAAGATGCTGCTCGCCAGCGTGATGGTGGTCATTGTCGGGGTCGGACTGGCGCTGATCCTCTACTTCACACCCGTGATGTCGGCGCGCAACATCGTCGTCACCGGCACTGGCGCGGTGTCCCGCGAAGAGGTCCTTGACACCGCAGGCGTGCGGGTCGGCACACCGTTGCTGCAGATCAACACCAACCAGGTCGCCGACCGGGTCGCCGCGATCCGCCGGGTGGCCAGCGCCCGAGTCCAGCGTCAGTACCCGTCGGCCCTGCGGATCACGATCGTCGAGCGAGTTCCCGTAGTAGTGAAGGACTTTCCGGACGGGCCGCACCTGTTTGACCGCGACGGCGTCGATTTCGCGACCGGTCCGCCGCCACCGGCGCTGCCGTATATCGAGGTCGCCAACCCCGGGCCGACCGACCCGGCGACCAAGGCCGCACTGCAGGTGTTGCTGGCGCTGCGCCCCGAGGTCGCGGGTCAGGTGGGCCGGATCGCGGCCCCCTCGCTGGCCTCGATCACCCTCACGCTGGGCGATGGTCGAGTGGTGATCTGGGGGACGACCGATCGCACGGATGAGAAGGCCGAGAAGCTCGCCGCGCTGCTCACCCAGCCGGGCAAAACCTACGACGTGTCCAGCCCCGACTTGCCCACCGTGAAGTAGCTGCCCGCAGGGGTGCTCCCAGCTCGCGGGCCGATGCGGCGGAAAAATTGACCAAAATTTGCGCGCGGCGCGTCGGCGCGCCTGCGGGGTTCGTGCGCATGGTGCCCATACCGTTCTGGTTGCGCGGAACTACTTGACATAACTCTAACTCTATGGTTGAGGTTGAGAGTTTGCCAGGGAGCCGAAAACGTTCCGGGAACCGAATTCCCACCAGGGAGGAAGACGAGATGATGACCCCCCCGCATAACTACCTGGCCGTCATCAAGGTTGTGGGTATCGGTGGCGGCGGCGTCAACGCCGTCAACCGGATGATCGAACAGGGCCTTAAGGGCGTCGAGTTCATCGCCATCAACACCGATGCGCAGGCCTTGTTGATGAGCGATGCCGACGTCAAGCTCGACGTGGGCCGCGAGTCCACCCGTGGGCTGGGCGCCGGCGCCGACCCGGAGGTCGGGCGCAAGGCCGCTGAGGACGCCAAGGACGAGATCGAAGAGCTGCTCCGCGGCGCTGACATGGTCTTCGTCACAGCCGGCGAAGGCGGCGGTACCGGCACCGGCGGGGCACCCGTCGTCGCCAGCATCGCCCGCAAGCTAGGCGCGTTGACCGTCGGTGTGGTCACCCGGCCGTTCTCGTTCGAGGGCAAACGGCGCAGCAATCAGGCCGAAAACGGCATTGGCTCGTTGCGGGAGAGTTGCGACACCTTGATCGTGATCCCCAACGACCGGTTGCTGCAGATGGGGGATGCCGCGGTATCCCTGATGGATGCATTCCGCAGCGCCGACGAGGTGCTGCTCAACGGCGTCCAGGGCATCACCGACCTGATCACCACGCCGGGTCTGATCAACGTCGACTTCGCCGACGTCAAGGGCATCATGAACGGTGCCGGCACGGCGTTGATGGGCATCGGTTCGGCCCGCGGCGACGGCCGGGCGCTCAAGGCCGCCGAGATCGCCATTAACTCACCGCTGCTGGAGCAGTCGATGGAAGGCGCGCAGGGCGTGCTGATGTCGATCGCCGGCGGCAGCGACCTGGGCCTGTTCGAGATCAACGAAGCGGCCTCGCTGGTGCAGGACGCCGCCCACCCGGACGCCAACATCATCTTCGGCACCGTGATCGACGACTCGCTTGGCGACGAGGTGCGCGTCACCGTCATCGCGGCGGGCTTCGACGCGGCCGGACCCGGGCGCACACCCGTCGTCGGCGCCAACGGCGCGGAGAAGGCCGGGGGTGCACACCGGATCGAGTCGGCGAAGGCGGGCAAACTCACCTCGACGCTGTTCGAGCCGGTCGACGCCGTCAGTGTGCCGGTGCATACCAACGGCGCGACGCTGAGTATCGGCGGCGATGACGACGACGTCGATGTGCCGCCCTTCATGCGCCGCTGAACGGACATGGCGCGATCTCCGGCCCTGGCCGGACGGCTGGGTCGGCCCGCCCGCGACGAAATCTCCGATACTGGTCATGTGAGCGTTCGCATCCGGCGAGTGACGACCACCCGCGCGGGTGGTGTCTCGAAGCCGCCGTTCGACACCTTCAACCTCGGCGACCATGTCGGTGACGACCCCGCGGCGGTGGCCGCCAACCGCGCCCGGCTGGCGCGCGCCATTGGCCTGGGACCCGGCCGGGTGGTGTGGATGAACCAGATCCACGGTGATCGAGTCGAGGTCGTAGAGGAGCCACGGGATGTCTCGTTCGACGACACCGATGCGTTGGTGACTCGCGTACCCCGACTGGCGTTGGCGGTGGTGACGGCCGACTGCGTGCCGGTATTGCTGGCCGACGCCCGTGCCGGTGTGGCCGCGGCGGTGCACGCCGGGCGGGTCGGCGCGCAGCGGGGGGTGGTGGCCCGCACGGTGGAGGCGATGCTGAAGCTGGGCGCGCAAGCCGGAGACATCTCGGCGCTGCTCGGCCCGGCGGTCAGCGGACGCAACTACGAAGTGCCCGCCGCAATGGCCGACGAAGTCGAGGCAGCCCTGCCAGGCAGCCGCGCCACCACCGCGGCCGGAAAGCCCGGCCTTGACCTTCGAGCCGGAATCGCTTGTCAGCTAAAGGATTTGGGCGTCATCTCGATCGACATCGATCAGCGTTGCACGGTGGCCGACCCTGCTCTGTTCAGTCATCGCCGGGACGCGCCCACCGGGCGGCTGGCGTCGCTGGTCTGGATGGAATGACCCCCATGGCGGTTGGAATGTCGGACTCGACAGCAAGTCAGGGCAACCGCGAAACTGAATTAACTCACGCGTTGGCTGCTGTGCGTTCGCGACTAGCGATGGCCGCGGAAGCGGCGGGCCGCAATGTCGGTGAAATTGAACTTCTCCCTATTACCAAATTCTTTCCGGCAACCGATGTCGCGATTTTGTCTCGATTGGGTTGTCGGTCGGTAGGTGAATCGCGCGAACAAGAAGCGTCGGCAAAAGTGGCCGAAGTCACTCGGTTGGCACAGGCTTCCGCTCGGCCGGATTCGCGAGAGTTGCACTGGCACATGGTGGGACACATTCAGCGTAAGAAGGCCCGTTCGGTGGCCCGCTGGGCGCACACCGCCCATTCGATCGACAGCCCGCAGCTGGTAACAGCACTGGAACGGGCGGTTACGGCGACCCTGGCCGAAGGTGGACGGCAGCACCCGCTCCGCGTCTACGTTCAGGTGAGCCTGGACGGCGACGTCTCGCGCGGCGGCATCGACATCACTGGGCCGCGGGCCCTCGACGAGGTCTGCGCCCAGGTCGACGAGTCACAAGGCCTGGAACTGGTCGGGTTGATGGGCATTCCGCCGCTGGACTGGGACCCTGACGTGGCCTTTGACCGGCTGCAATCCGAACACCGTCGGGTGCTCGAAGCGCATCCGAATGCGCTCGGTGTGTCCGCGGGCATGTCCAATGATTTCGAAATTGCCGTAAAACACGGTTCAACCTGTGTGCGTGTCGGTACCGCGCTATTGGGCCCCCGGCGGCTACCGTCACCGTGAGTAGTCACTGTAGTCACACCTTCATCACAGACACCAGAATTCCCAGGGGCTAGAAGGGTCATACGCAATGAGCACACTGCACAAGGTCAAGGCCTATTTCGGTATGGCCCCAATGGACGACTACGAAGACGAGTACTACGACGACCGCGCACCTTCTCGCGGGTTCCCCCGTGCTCGCTTTGACGACGGATATGGCGGCCGCTATGAAGGTCGCGACTACGAAGACCCACGTGGCGAAGCGCCCGAGTACGTACCGCCTGGCTACCGTGGCGGTTACCCGGAGGAGCCGCGCTACAGTCCCGTCCATCCGCGCGAGTTCGACCGGGGACCCGAGATGGCCCGGCCGCGCCTTGGGTCGTGGTTGCGCAATTCCACCCGTGGCGCCCTGGCCATGGACCCGCGCCGGATGGCGATGATGTTCGAAGAGGGGCACCCGCTGTCGAAGATCACCACGCTGCGGCCCAAGGACTACAGCGAGGCGCGCACCATCGGCGAGCGGTTCCGCGACGGAACCCCGGTGATCATGGACCTGGTGTCGATGGACAACGCCGATGCGAAACGGCTGGTTGACTTCGCGGCCGGGTTGGCGTTCGCCCTGCGCGGCTCGTTCGACAAGGTCGCGACCAAGGTGTTCCTGCTGTCGCCCGCCGACGTCGATGTGACGCCGGAAGAGCGCCGCCGGATCGCCGAAACCGGCTTCTACGCTTACCAATAAGCACGTGTACCCCGCTTGACCGCGGGGTTAGGCATCGGGCAGCAACCTGCCGATGCGGCACATCTGAGATGTCTGCCCAGCCCGAGTCGGTACTCTTGCAATGGCCGCGCTACCGCGCGGGATTGACGTCTCATCGGTAAGGTCGGGCTCTCGTTGGTGCTGTTCTTTCAGATCCTTGGGTTTGCGCTGTTCATCTTTTGGCTGCTGCTCATCGCTCGGGTCGTCGTCGAGTTCATCCGCTCGTTCAGCCGTGACTGGCATCCCACCGGCATCACCGTGGTGATCCTGGAGATCATCCTTTCGATCACTGATCCGCCGGTGAAGCTGCTGCGTCGGCTCATTCCTCAACTCACCATTGGAGCGGTCCGCTTCGATCTGTCCATCATGGTGCTACTGCTGGTCGCGTTCATTGGCATGCAGCTCGCCTTTGGTGCCGCGGCGTGAGTCGGCGGAACTGAGCGACGGTTTGGCCACGGTTTGGCCTCGGTTTGATGCGCGCGATTTGCAAATTCTAAGGATTAGGATTTTATGGCTCTTAGTGTTTCAAATAGGGTCTTATTTATTGCACTAATCGGCGACCGCCGGGTCTGGTGTGACAGGATGGGCGGCAGTTGCACAACCGCTGCCACTCCGTTCTACACTTTCCAGAACGTTTGACAGGAACTTGAGGGGACGAACAATGCCGCTTACACCAGCCGACGTCCACAATGTGGCGTTCAGTAAGCCGCCTATCGGCAAGCGCGGTTACAACGAAGACGAGGTCGACGCATTCCTCGACCTAGTAGAGAACGAGCTGACGCGGCTCATTGAAGAGAACAGCGATCTGCGCCAGCGGATCGAGGAGCTCGACCGCGAACTGGCCGCCGGTGGCGGCGCCGCTGCCGCTCCCGCCGCTGCTGTCCAGGCCGCCCCGCCGGTTCCTGTCTTCGAGCCCGAGCCGGAGCCCGAGCCGGTCAAGCCGGCACCGGTGGCGGCTCCCACCGGTACCAACGAAGAGCAGGCGCTGAAGGCCGCTCGGGTGCTGAGCCTGGCCCAGGACACCGCCGACCGGCTGACCAGCAACGCTCAGGCCGAGTCGGACAAGCTGCTTTCCGATGCTCGGTCGAACGCCGACCAGATCCTCACCGAGGCCCGGCAAACCGCCGAATCCACGGTCACCGACGCCCGGCAGCGCGCCGACGCGATGCTCTCCGACGCCCAAACCCGTTCGGAGACGCAGTTGCGTCAAGCCCAGGAGAAGGCCGACGCCCTGCAGGCCGACGCCGAACGCAAGCACTCCGAGATCATGGGGACCATCAACCAGCAGCGCACCGTGCTGGAAGGCCGTCTCGAACAGCTGCGCACGTTCGAACGCGAATACCGCACCCGGCTCAAGACCTACCTCGAGTCCCAGCTTGAGGAACTCGGCCAGCGCGGATCGGCGGCTCCCGTCGACTCGAGCGCGGATTCCGGTTCGTTCGAGCAATTCAATCGGGGTAACAACTAGCCGGGAGTGGTGCCGGACCCATGTTCGGCACACAATGTGCACTGGACCTGGTAGTCCCGCCCGTCGGCTGGAGGATGACCGATGCTGATCATTGCCCTGGTACTCGCCCTGATCGGGCTTGTCGCACTGGTGTTCGCCGTTGTCACCAGCAATGAGCTGGTGGCATGGGTGTGCATCGGCGCCAGCATCCTGGGTGTCGTGCTGCTGATCGTCGATGCACTGCAGGAACGGCAGCGACGTGACGAAGGCCACGAGGAACCACCGGCCGAGAATGACGCTGAGGCCGTCGACTACCCCGAAGAAACCCCGGACGAGAGCGCCGAGGACACCACCGCTGTCGAAACGTCGGCCAACGACGAAACGACCGAGGAGTCGACGGTAGCGGCCGAAACCGGCGGCGACGACTCGGCCAAGTAGCGGCCCACGCCGAGTAGCGCGGGCTCAGCGCGTCGGCGTATTGAGCAGCTCGCGTACTTCATCGTCACTGACCTGGTGAAAGTCGCCGTAAACCTGACCCACGGCCTCGAACCCTGGCGGCATGGTCGTACACACGACGTCGTCAGCCACTTGTGCGAGTTCGCGGCAGACGGACTGCGGCCCGACTGGGACGGCAACGACGATCGAGTGCGGCCCGCCGGTCCGGATCGCCCGGACGGCGGCGAGCATGCTGGCGCCGGTGGCGATGCCGTCGTCGACCAGGATCACGATCTTGCCGCGCGGGTCGGCGACTGGGCGCCCACCCCGATACGCCTGCTCGCGTCGCGCCAGCTCGACCGTCTCGCTGTCGATTACCTCGCGCACCTGCTCGTCGGTGATGTGCAGGCCGGAAACCACGCTGTCGTTCATCACCACGCCGCCGCCGCTGGCCAGCGCGCCCATCGCGAGCTCCGACCAGCGCGGCACCCCGAGCTTGCGGACCAGGAACACATCCAGGGCGGCGTGCAGCGCCGAGGCGATCTCCCAGGCGACCGGAAGGCCACCGCGCGCCAGCCCGAGCACGAGTACGTTGTCCTTGCCGCGGTAGGCCGTGAGCTGGTCGGCCAGCACGCGACCGGCCTCGTGACGGTCGCGGAAGGTTCGTGTCGCCGTTCGGCGGAGGAAGCCGTTCCGTGGGTTCATTGGTCGCGCTCCAGCCTACGTGCCTGCGTCCACCTTACGCCGGAGCCCAGGTCCCTCTGATGAATCGGCGAGAGCCAAATCGAATATCACTGTCCATCAAGCGAATTGGCCGACCAGAGACAAGCCATCGCAGCCGCCAATACACTGCTCTGATGACTTACGTTGCCATGCGTGTGATGAACCCGGAGCGTTGCGATGTCGCCTGATCAGGACGCGACGTCACTCGAAGTCGACTTGGCCGTCGTCGGCTTCGGTAAGGGTGGCAAGACGTTGGCGGCCGCACTGGGGAAGCGTGGCTGGCGGGTGGTCATGATCGAGCAATCGCCGCTCATGTACGGCGGCACGTGCATCAACATCGGTTGCGTCCCTACGAAATCGATGGTGTTCCGCTCCGAGCACCTCGACGCGGCAACAGCCCATCCGGACTGCTACCACGAGGCCGTCATCGCCACCGGGCGGTTGACCGCGTCATTGCGCGACATCAACTACGCGACCCTCGATCATATTGACGGGGTTACGGTCTTGACCGGCCACGCGCGATTCGCCGATTCTCATGTGTTGAGCGTCGAAACCGTTGCCGGACAGTCCATTACCGTGACCGCCACATGGGTCGTGGTCGGCACCGGCTCGCGTCCAGTACTGCCTCCGGTTCCCGGACTGGCCGACACAGCCGGTGTGTACACGAGCACCGATCTGCTCACCAAGGCAGAACTCCCGCGGCGGCTGACGGTGCTGGGCGGTGGCTATGTCGGTCTGGAGTTTGCGGCCATGTACGCCGCTTATGGGTCGCAGGTGTTGGTCCTCGAACGCGGCCCGCGGGTGCTACGCGGCGAAGACGACGATGTCGCCGATTGCGCCCGCGACGTACTCGTCGGGGGCGGGATCGAAATCATTACGTCTGCGGTGGTCACCTCCGTGTCCGGCAACGGTGACAGCGACGCGACCGTTTCGTACCAGGTCGACGGGGTCGCACATGCTGTTGAAGCGGACGCGATCTTGGTGGCGTTGGGACGAGAACCCGTCACCGACGGACTCGGCTTGGAAGCCGCAGGAGTTGAGACGACGGCCACCGGCGCGATTGTCGTCGACAGCCACCTGCGCAGCAGTCAGTCCCATATCTTCGCCGTCGGCGATGTCAACGGGGGACCGCAGTTCACCTACATCTCGCTCGATGACTACCGCGTGGTGCTCTCGCAGCTGGCAGGCGATGGCAAACGCAGCACCGCGACGCGCGCAGCTGTGCCGTACACGCTGTTCATGACACCGCCGCTGGCACGGGTCGGCCTTACCGAAAAGGCGGCCCGGGAAACACATGACGTCAAGGTCGCCGCGATGCGTGTCTCCGACATGGCGACGATGCCGCGTGCGCGGATCGTTGGTCAGGATGCCGGCATGATGAAGGTCGTTGTCGACGCTGCCAGCGACAAGATCCTCGGAGCGGCGCTGCTGTCCTACGATTCGCATGAAGTCATCAATACGGTGGCACTGGCGATCCGCCACGGCATTGCCGCCACAGAGCTACGGGATTCGATCTACACCCACCCGTCGATGACCGAGGGGTTCAACAGTCTCCTAGCGGCGCTTTAGGGCGATCCGGGGCCGGCCCTTACTTCATCGCGGCGACGATTTCGTCGGTGCGAGCCACCGCGTGGGCCAAAAATGCGTAGTTCACCAGCGCCGCCTGGTAGCCGTCACCATGGGTCGGGTGCCGCGGCCCCGCCGTAGCGTCGCGAACGACAGCCACCTCGAAACCCTGCTCGAGCAGATCGCGTAGGTGCGATTCCACGCAGATGTTGGCGAGCATCCCGCACAAGACGACCTTGTTGATCCGCCGTTTACGCAGCTGCAGGACAAGGTCGTTGGTTTGCGGGCCCCACACCTTGTGCGGGCTGGCGACCACGGTTGCCGAGTCCTCGATGAACGGCTTGAGCTCATCGAGCCAGTCAGCACCGGATGCGGTGAACCCGTCCAGGCTCAGCGCGCCAACGCGGGCAAAAGTGTTGGTAGAGAGCTCATCCGATTCGAGTGGGCCGTTGAAGAGCCAGGTGTGGTCGGATGGATAGAAGTAGTGCGGCGAGATGAACACCGCGAAGCCGTGCGCCTTGGCGGCCGTGAAGATTTCGATCAGGTGCTCGACTGTTCGGTTCTCGGTGACGCTGGCTTGCAGGACAGCCCAGTTCTTGCCACTGGGGCTCAGGACGTCGTTCTGTGGGTCGATGACAACGACAGCGGTGTCGGTGGGGTCGTATTTCACCACCCGACTTCATCACAATTGTGTCCGAGGGGGGACTTGAACCCCCACGCCCATTAGTAGGGCACTAGCACCTCAAGCTAGCGCGTCTGCCATTCCGCCACTCGGACAAGACCAACCAGAGTTGGCAGCTAAGGCTAGCGGATCGGTCCGCGCGCACCCAACTTAGCTCGCCGACGATGTGGCCCCAGGGTTCCGCTGCCCGAGCCGGGTAACCCGGGCAGTGGTAGGAAAGGTGGTTGTGACAGTTGAGACCGAAGTTCCCGACAATCCGAGCGACGATGTGGTCGAAGTTGTCAGCAGGTTGATCCGGTTCGACACCACCAACACCGGTGAACCCGAGACCACCCAGGGCGAGGCCGAATGCGCGCTCTGGGTCGCCGAGCAGCTCGCCGAGGTTGGCTATCAGCCCCAATATCTGGAATCCGGCGGACCCGGGCGGGGCAATGTGTTCGTCCGCCTCAAGGGCGCGGACAGTTCGCGTGGCGCGCTGCTGATCCACGGGCATCTCGACGTGGTGCCGGCCGAACCGGCCGATTGGAGCGTGCACCCGTTTTCCGGCGCGGTCGAGGACGGTTATGTCTGGGGCCGCGGCGCGGTCGACATGAAGGACATGGTCGGCATGATGATCGTCGTCGCCCGCCAGTTGAAGCGGGAGGGCATCGTGCCGCCACGCGATTTGGTGTTCGCGTTTGTGGCCGACGAGGAGCACGGTGGCCGCTACGGGTCGCACTGGCTGGTCGACAATCGTCCCGAGCTGTTCGACGGCGTCACCGAGGCGATCGGCGAAGTGGGTGGCTTCTCGCTGACCGTGCCGCGCCGTGACGGCGGTGAACGCCGGCTCTACTTGATCGAGACGGCCGAGAAGGGCATGCAGTGGATGCGCCTGACCGCCCGAGGTCAGGCGGGGCACGGCTCGATGGCCAACGACCGCAACGCGGTCACCCTGCTCGCCGAAGCGGTCGCCCGGATCGGCCGGCACCAGTTTCCGCTGGTGATGACCGACACCGTCGTCGAGTTCCTGGCCGCTATCAGCGACGAGACCGGCCTGACCTTCGACACCGACTCCGCCGATGTGGAGGGGGTGATCGAAAAACTCGGCCCGATGGCTCGCATGCTGAAGGCGATCGTGCGCGACACCGCCAACCCGACGATGCTCAAAGCCGGGTACAAGGCCAACGTGATCCCCGGGAGCGCCGAGGCCGTGGTGGACTGCCGTGTGCTGCCCGGCCGCCAGGCCGCGTTCGAGGCCGAGATCGACGAGTTGCTCGGCCCGGATGTGACTCGGGAGTGGATCAGGGATTTGCCGTCCTACGAGACCACCTTCGACGGCGATCTCGTCGACGCCATGAACGCCGCGGTGCTGTCGGTCGACCCGGACGGCCGCACGGTGCCCTATATGCTTTCCGGTGGTACCGATGCGAAAGCATTCGCGCGCTTGGGAATTCGCTGCTTCGGCTTCGCCCCGCTGCGGCTGCCGCCGGAATTGGATTTCGCTGCGCTGTTCCACGGCGTCGACGAACGGGTACCCGTGGATGCGCTGAGGTTCGGCGTCGAGGTGCTGGCCCACTTCCTGACCCATTGTTAGAACGAACGCCAAACGAGAGGATCGCCCATGAGCTCACCGTCCGACCCCTATGACGCGCTGCCCAAACTGCCGTCGTTCAGCCTGACTTCAGACTCGATCACCAACGGCCAACCGCTGGCCACACCGCAGATCAGCGGCATCCTGGGCGCCGGGGGAGAAGACGTCAGCCCGCAGCTGAGCTGGTCGGGGTTCCCCGAGGAAACCCGCAGCTTCACGGTCAGCGTCTATGACCCCGACGCCCCGACGCTGTCCGGGTTCTGGCACTGGGCGGTGGCCAACCTGCCGGTCGACGTCACCGAGCTGCCCGAGGATGCCGGAGACGGTCGTGAGCTACCCGGCGGGGCGCAGCAGCTGGTCAACGACGCCGGCATGCGTCGCTACGTCGGCGCCGCGCCGCCGCCCGGACACGGTGCGCATCGTTACTACGTCGCGGTGCACGCCGTCGACGTCGACAAACTCGACCTCAGCGAGGACGCCAGCCCCGCGTTCCTCGGTTTCAACCTGTTCCAGCACGCGATCGCGCGGGCTTACCTCCACGGCACCTACGA
The DNA here is from genome assembly GCF_052566995.1 of Mycobacterium sp. Dal123C01. Taxonomy (NCBI): domain Bacteria; kingdom Bacillati; phylum Actinomycetota; class Actinomycetes; order Mycobacteriales; family Mycobacteriaceae; genus Mycobacterium; species Mycobacterium sp. Dal123C01. Next base: position 3,643,470 of record NZ_CP199580.1, read on the forward strand.
GCAGACCTGAGCGGAGTCGTTCCGACCCCATTGGCTTTCGGCTCCGAATCAATGTCGTGAAACCTCGCGCGTGTGTGCTCGTCCTGCCGGGCGGCAGGGTGCGCAGTGACGAGGCTTCCCGGTGGTGGCAGTTGGCCAACGTCCGGATGATGCTGGTCGCCGCCGCGTTGCGGCGCCGGCTGGGCCGCGACGTCGAGGTGCGACGTGTCCAGTACCGCGTCCGCGGGTGGAACAGTCCGCGTTACGACGCGGTCACCGACGCCAGCGCGGCGCTCGAGGCTGTCCGCCACCGGTTCGATCCGAAAAGCATTGTCTTGGTTGGCCATTCGATGGGCGGTCGAGTCGCGGCGCGGCTGGCCGCGGGGGGACAGGTCGGCGCGCTGGTCGCGCTGGCGCCGTACTGGCCCCGCAGTGACGTTGACCTGATTCCGGCATCGACCCGGTTGCTGGTCGTGCACGGCACCGCCGATACCCGCACCGACCCGGACAGCTCACGCATCCAGACGTGGCGGGCCCGGCAGCGTGGGCTCGATGCGCACTGGGTAGGCATCGAGGGGGTGGGCCATTTCATGGTGCGGCGGATGGGTGAATGGCACCGGCGCACCACGGATTTCGTCGCCGAATATCTTCAGTGCTGAGCGCCCTGACGGAAATCAGTAAGTGTTCAACATCGGACACATTTGCTTGAGCCAGTTGGCAATTGAGGTGCGATTAGCGTCGAGAGTGGCATCGCTGGGTTGGGCGCCTACCGTGGTGACGAAATGCTCGATCGCGGCTTTAACCGGGTCGGGAGGGCTGTACTTCTCTAGCGTGTCGGCAGCCTTGCGGGCGCTCTCCGGTTTCGACGCGAGCATGAGGTCGTCTTTGGCGCTGCCAAGGTCGTAACACGTGGACGTGTCGGGCGGCTCGGCGTTCGCCGTGCCACTCACGCAACCCGCAACAACCACGGCGATGGCAGTCGTTCCGACAATCGTCAATCGGTTGAATCGCACCGGAGGTCTCCTTGGGGAGGATCGATTGTGGTGCGGTCACCATACAGTTATCGCCGGCGCGCAGAACGGCGAATTAGCAGACCGTTCGTAGCCAACATCGTTTCCAAAATCGCAATAGGTATGCGGCGATTGCTTATCCGTGAAACGCAAAATTGCGCGCCGCCGGAGAAGAAGGTGCGGCCTAGGCCGGCGGGGTGTCCGGGTTGCCCGCCGCCGACCCGACCGCCGCGCTCAGTGACGCGAACCCGCCGTCATGGAGTCGCCTCGCGAGGCCGTCGTGAATGTGCTTGGGCCACAAGCCGCCTCCATAGATGAAGCCGGTATAGCCCTGCAGCAGTGACGCTCCCGCGGTGATCCGCTCCCATGCGTCGTCGGCGGTTTCGATGCCTCCGACGCTGACCAGCACCAGGCGATCGCCGACCCGGTCGTAGAGCCGGCGCAGCACCTGCGCTGCGCGGAGCGCCACCGGCGGCCCGGAGATGCCGCCCGGGCCGAGCTCGTCGACCCCCGGTGTGCGCAGGCCATCGCGCGACACCGTGGTGTTGGTCGCGACGATGCCGGCCAGGCCCAGCTCGACGGCCAGGTCGGCGATGTCGTCGACGTCGGTATCGGAGACGTCCGGGGCGATTTTCACCAGCACGGGTACCGACGTTTCGGCGAGAACGGCCGACAGGATGGGCCGCAGCGACTCGACCGCCTGCAGATCACGCAGCCCCGGCGTGTTCGGCGAGCTGACGTTGACCACCAGATACGACGCCAGCGGGGCGACCAGCCGGGCGCTGGCCCGGTAGTCCTCGACCGCCTCGGCGGCCGGTGTCGTCTTGGTCTTGCCGATGTTCACCCCGATCGGCACGTCGGGGTGGTGGCGGGCAAGACGGGTGGCCAGCGCCCCGGCCCCGTGATTGTTGAACCCCATCCGATTGAGCAAAGCCCGATCCTCGGGCAGCCGGAACAAGCGCGGAGCCGGGTTGCCGGGCTGTGGGTGCGCGGTGACGGTGCCGACCTCCGCGTACCCGAAACCCAGGGCGCCCCAGGTGGACAATCCCATACCGTCCTTGTCGAATCCGGCGGCCAGCCCCAGCGGTGCGGGGAAGCGCACGCCGAACACCGTGCTGGCCAACATCGGATCGGCCGGGCCCAATAGCCGGTGCAGCAGCCGCCGCAGTACGGCGGCGGCGGTGGCGCCGCGCAGGACGGCGAAAACCAGCGTGTGAATGCGTTCCGGCGGGATCAGAAAAAACAGCGGGCGCAGCAGGCCGTACCCGCGAAGACCGCCTTGGCGTCCGGCGTCCGCCGTCACAGTTCCGGCTGATCCGGCCGACGGTCATTGAATCGAGATTTCTTGCGGCGCAACAATACCCGTCTGCTGCCATCGGTATAGAGGCGCACCCGGGTCAGCTCCCAGCCGCGATATTCAGCTTCGATGGACAACCGGATCGATGCGTTGAGCCGGGTCACTTCCGGCGGCAGGCGCAACGGCACCCACTCGTAGTCGTCGGACATCTCCGTGTCCCAGCCCGCCGGCAGCCGACTCCACCGCGACGTGGGCCCGGCACTCAATGGGTGCCCGCCGCGCGCTCGATGACCTGGACCCCGGCACCGGACCCCGACACCACGTACAAGGCGTCCGAAGCTTCGTCAAAAGCCAACGAGTTGGGTTGCTGCACAGTTGGGTAACGCACCTTTTCGACGGGAATTCCGGTTGACAGATCGTAACCAATAACCATATTCGATGCGGTTTGAGACACCCAGGCCAAACCGCGCGAGCCGGCCAATCCGTACGGGGCCTGCCGCACCGGGTAGGCCTGCCGCAAGATCAGCGGGGTCCGCGGCGAACAACAGCCGTACACCAGCAGTTCGCCGCCGCGGGTGTCGACCACCAGGACCCGGCCCACCGGATCGGCGGCCATGGTCGTCGCGCCCTCACCGGCCCGCAGCGACTGCGCGACCCGACCGTCGGCGCCGATCGTCGTCACCGAAGTCTGTCCGCGATCCAGAACCACGGTCGTATTTCCTTGTGTGACAAGCCAATCGACCCGGGCGAAGATCTTGTTGCGGTTCTCGACCGCCGCGGTGCCCGCGCCGCCGGGCTGCGGGGAAGCCAGGGTGTACACGGCGCCGTCGGCGCTGCCCAACACCAGCTTGCCGTCGGCACGGCGCGCGATCGCGGTGAAATCCACGCTCGCCGAATCGGCGACATTCACCTGGCCGATTTGGCCGGTGGACAGATCGACCACGAAGTAGCCGCCGCGGGCGGCCAGGTAGGCCGAGCCGCGGCCGTCGCCGGTCAACGCGGTCGCCGGTCCCGGCATCACGATGGCACGCGGCGCGACCTGCCCTTGACCGAACAACGTGACGCTGGCGGGCGCTCCCGCATCGGCACCGGGAGCCAGCACCACCAGCTGGTGCGTGTCGTCATCGAAGACCGAGGCCGCCACGTGGCCGGACAGCGGTCGCACCGTGCCGGCCGGATTTTGCGACACCGGCGGCGACTCGGCCGGATGCGCCGCTTCGATGGTGGGCGGGGCGGGATCGAGCGAATTCGATGAACAGCCAGCGACCAGCGCCAGCAAAATAATCAGGCCAATGAACTGGCGCTGACCAGTTCGTTTCTCGTATCTATGCCGTGATAGCAACAACCAACCTTGGCTCGGCGAACATGAAATTCACATTCTAAGGAACGGTTCCGCATCCAATGTGGCCATGTTGGCAGCCTCCGGCCGTACTGGAGAGGTATGGTCGAATTATGACCGTCATCGCTGACCGGCATACCGCGGACACAGAGTTTGCTGTCGAAGACATCTCGACAGGAATCTTTGCCAGTGGATACGGGCAAGTCGGTGATGGACGCAGTTTTTCGTTTCACATTGAGCATCTCTCCCTCGTCGTCGAAGTTTACCGGCCGCGCCTGTCCGGGCCCGTTCCGCAGGCCGAAGAGGTGGTCGCTACGGCGGTCCGCACCCTGGTCGACATCGACCTCACCGACGAGCGCAGTTTGACCGCGGCGGTGCGCGACTCGGTAGCGCGCGCGGTACCCGTCGCGCGCTAGTCGCTTCCGGTAACAGCCCGTCACACCAGGTACGGTCGTCGTCGTGACTGCGGTTTTGGCGATGTCTTGGTGGCAGGTCATCGTGTTGTCTGTGGTGCAGGGGGTGACCGAGTTTCTGCCGGTCTCGTCCTCGGGGCACCTGGCGATCGTGTCTCGGGTCTTTTTCGCCAGCGACGCCGGCGCCTCGTTCACCGCGGTGAGCCAGTTGGGCACGGAGGCCGCCGTGCTGGTCTACTTCGCCCGCGACATCTGGCGCATCCTCAAGGCCTGGTTCGCAGGCCTGGCTGTCAAGGCGCGGCGCGATCTCGACTACTGGATGGGCTGGTACGTCATCGTCGGCTCCATCCCGATCTGCGTGCTGGGCCTGTTCTTCAAGGACGAGATCCGCTCCGGGGTGCGCAACCTGTGGGTGATTGCGACGGCGATGGTGGTGTTCTCGGCGGTGATCGCGCTGGCCGAATACCTGAGCCGGCAGACCCGTCACATCGAGCAGCTGAACTGGCGCGACGCCCTGGCCGTCGGCACGGCGCAATGTCTGGCCCTGATTCCGGGCGTGTCACGATCCGGATCGACGATCAGCGCCGGGCTGTTTTTGGGACTCGATCGGGAACTGTCCGCCCGCTTCGGCTTCCTGCTGGCCATTCCCGCGGTGTTCGCCTCGGGGTTGTTCTCGCTCCCGGACGCCTTTCATCCGGTCACCTCGGGCATGAGTGCCACCGGCCCGCAGCTGCTGGTGTCCACCCTGATCGCGTTCGTCATCGGTCTCAGCGCAGTGGCCTGGTTCCTGCGGTTTTTGGTGCGGCACAGCATGTACTGGTTCGTGGGCTACCGGGTGGTGGCCGGAACCGTCGTACTGATCCTGCTGGCGAATGGAACGGTGGCCGCGACGTGACCGTCATCCTGCTACGCCACGGCCGCTCGACCTCGAACACCGCGGGCACACTGGCCGGCCGCTCCGAGGGTGTCGACCTCGACGACAAGGGCCGCGAGCAGGCCGTCGGGCTGATCGACCGCATCGGCGACCTGCCGATCCGCGCGGTCATCACGTCGCCGCTGCTGCGCTGCCGGCGCACGGTCGAGCCGCTGGCCGAGGCGCTATGCCTAGAGCCGCTCGTCGAAGACCGGCTCGCCGAGGTGGACTACGGGGAGTGGACCGGCCGCAAGATCGGCGAGCTGGCCAAGGAGCCGCTGTGGCGGGTGGTGCAGGCCCATCCCAGTGCGGCGGTGTTTCCCGGCGGGGAGGGGCTGGCACAGGTGCAGGCGCGCGCCGTGTTCGCCGTCCGCGAACACGACCGGCGGCTCAGCGACGAGCACGGCGGTGACGCCCTGTGGGTGGCTTGTACTCACGGTGATGTCATCAAGGCATTGATCGCCGACGCGTACGGCATACACCTGGACGGCTTCCAGCGCGTCACGGCCGACCCGGCGTCGGTGAGTGTCATTCGTTACACCCCGTTGCGGCCGTTCGTGTTACACGTCAACCACACCGGTGGGCGGCTGGCCGCCGCGTTGCGGGCCGGACCCCCACCCAAGAGCGAGGCCGAAAGCGACAAACCGGAAGAGCCGCAACAAGAATCGACCGGGGCGGCATCATCGAGCGACGCGGTGGTCGGGGGATCCACAGATTAATACGGGCAATTTCTGATGCGGAGCCCTGGATCGAATCGCGTTGCGACGGCAACAGCCGGTATTTTGGAGGTGCCATGCCTCGTGCAATCCATGTATTCCGTACACCCGACCGCTTCGTGGCCGGGACCGTTGGTCAGCCCGGAAACCGCACCTTCTACATCCAAGCGGTGGGCGATTCCCGGGTGGTCTCGGTGGTGTTGGAGAAGCAACAGGTCGCGGTGCTTGCCGAACGCATCGGCGCGCTGCTGCTCGAGGTGAATCGCCGGTTCGGCACACCCGTCCCGCCCGAGCCCGCCGAGGTCGATGACCTCAACCCACTCGTTACGCCGGTCGATGCGGAGTTCCGGGTGGGAACCATGGGCCTGGGCTGGGACTCGGAAGCCCAGACCGTGGTGGTCGAACTCCTGGCGGTCACCGACGCCGAGTTCGACGCCTCGGTGGTGCTCGACGACACCGACGAAGGTCCGGACGCGGTGCGGGTGTTTTTAACCCCGGAGTCGGCGCGACAGTTCGCCACCCGATCCAATCGCGTGATCTCGGCGGGACGCCCGCCATGCCCCTTGTGCGACGAACCGCTGGACCCTGCGGGCCACATCTGCGCGCGCACCAACGGCTACAAGCGCAGCGCGCTGCTCGGGCTCAACGATGACCCCCAGGAATAACGAGAATGACGAACACGAGGTCTTGCGGAACGGCGAGCTGACGGTTCTCGGACGGATCCGCTCGGCCAGCAACGCCACCTTCCTGTGCGAGTCCACGCTGGGGGAGAGCAGCGTGCACTGCGTGTACAAGCCGACCTCCGGTGAGCAGCCGCTCTGGGACTTCCCCGACGGGACGCTCGCCGGCCGCGAACTCGCCGCGTATCTGGTGTCGAAGCAATTGGGTTGGAACATCGTGCCTTACACGATCATTCGCCACGGTCCGGCAGGGCCGGGCATGCTGCAGCTGTGGGTGCAGCAGCCCGGCGACGCGGTGGACTCGGCTCCCACGCCGTGGCCCGACCTGGTCGATCTGTTTCCCGCCGACAAAATTGAGCCGGGTTATCTGCCGGTGCTGCGGGCCCACGACTACGCCGGCGACGAGGTCATCCTGATGCACGCCGACGACATTCGCTTGTGGCGGATGGCGGTGTTCGATGTGCTGATCAACAACGCCGATCGCAAGGGTGGGCACGTCCTGCGCGACCTCGACGGCCACATCTTCGGGGTTGACCACGGCGTGAGCCTGCACGTCGAGAACAAGCTGCGCACCGTGCTGTGGGGATGGGCCGGCAAGCCGATCGACGCTAAGACCCTGAAGGCCGTCGCCGGCCTGGCCGACGCCCTTTGTGCCGATCTCGGCGACGTGCTGGCCGGGCAGATCACCCAGGCGGAGATCGCGGCGCTGCGCCAGCGGGCGCACACCCTGCTGGACAACCCGGTGATGCCTGTCCCGAATCGGCATCGCCCCATTCCCTGGCCCGCGTTTTAGGGTCCGGCATCTCCGTCGGCGATACTGAAGCGGTGAACCCCGCTGCCGACGAGATGACTGATGCCGCATTGGCCGCCGATCTCGCCGCCGACGCGGGGGAGTTGCTGCTGAAAGTGCGCGAGGAGATCGGTTTCGGTCATCCCTGGATGCTCGGCGACGCGGGCGACAGCTTGGCCAATGAGCTGATCCTGCGGCGGCTGCGGGCCGAACGTCCCGACGACGCGGTGCTCAGCGAGGAAGCCCACGACGATCTCGAGCGCCTCAACCATGACCGGGTGTGGATCATCGACCCGGTGGACGGCACCCGCGAGTTCTCCACGCCGGGGCGTGACGACTGGGCAGTACACATCGCGCTGTGGCAGCGCCCCACCGATGGCCAGCGCGAAATCACCGATGCGGCAGTCTCTTTGCCCGCTCGGGACAACATCGTTTATCGCAGTGACACCGTGACCGACAGCCAGGCGCGGGTCGGTGTTCCGCACACGTTGCGGATCGCCGTCAGCGCCACCCGGCCACCGGCCGTGCTGCACCGCATGCGGCAGAACCTGGCGATCCAGCCGGTGGCGATCGGTTCGGCGGGGGCCAAGGCGATGGCCATCATCGACGGCGATGTCGACGCCTATTTGCATGCCGGCGGGCAATGGGAATGGGATTCGGCGGCGCCGGTCGGTGTGGTGATGGCCGCGGGTATGCACGCGTCGCGGCTGGACGGCTCCCCGATGCGCTACAACCAGCCCGACCCGTACCTGCCCGACTTCGTGATGTGTCGTGCGGAGGTGGCGCCCATCCTGCTCGGCGCCATCCGCGACGCGTGGCGCTGACCGGCGACCGTTACCGGCCCAGGCGCCGTCGCCAGTCTTTGGCCGACAGCACTCTGACCATCGCTTCGACGAAGGTGCCCTTCTTGCGGCTGTAGGGGTACCAGAGCAGTTCCTTTTTCATCGCGACTCGCTCGGCGACGATGCTTTTCTGGCGGCAATATTTGCGGATGCCGTCCGCGCCACCGGAGCGCGAACCCAGCCCCGACTCCTTCCATCCGGGCATGGGGACCCCGAACTGCAGCAGGCCGGTGATGACGTTGTTGATGTTCACTGTCCCGGTATTCATTTGCCGCGCAATGGTATTTGCTTTGTCCGTATCTCGTGTCCACACGCTGCCGGACAGCCCGAGATTGGAGTCGTTGGCCTTCTCGATCGCCTCCGCGACATCGCGCACCTTCATGACCGGCAGGGTCGGACCGAAGGTCTCCTCGCGCATGCAGTCCATGTTGTGATCGACGTCGACCAATACCGTCGGCTCATAGAACAGGCCCCCGCCGGCGGGATCGCTCGACTTGCCGCCGACGAGGACCTTCGCGCCCTTACTGACCGCGTCGTCGACATGGCGGGACACAATCGCCAGCTGCTGCTCGGTGGTCAGCGACCCGACCTCGCACGAGTAGTCGTGTTCGGCGTCCATGCCCTGACGCAGCTGAGATGTCTTGGCCACCAACTTGTTCACGAACTCGTCGTAGACCGGCTCCTCGACGTAGATCCGCTCCACCGAGATGCAGACCTGGCCGGTATAGAAGAACCCTCCCCAGACCGCGCCGTCGACCGCCCGGTCAATGTCGGCATCGGCGCACACGATCATCGCGTCCTTGCCCCCGAGCTCCAGGCTGCACGGGATCAACCGCTGCGCGGCCGCGACGGCGATCCGGCGTCCGGTACCGACTGAGCCGGTGAACATCACGTAATCGACGACATCGACCAGGGCTGCACCGGTTTCGCCGAAACCGAACACGGCGTCGAGCACGTCGGGCGCACCGACTTGCTTCCAGCCTTCGACCGCAATCTGCCATGCCAGTGGGGTGATCTCCGAGGGCTTGGACAACACGGCGCAGCCGGCCATCAACGCCGCGGGTACGTCGAGCAGCGGCACCGACAGCGGACCGTTCCACGGGGTGATGACCCCGACAAGGGGATAGGGCTCGTAGACGATGGTCAGCTTCTTGGCCGCGTTGGCGGCGCCGTACGGGCGTACCGGCTGGTCGGCCAGAAATTCGGCAGCCTTGTCGGTCCACTAGTTGATGATCTGCACCGCGGCGATCTCGACACCGGTGTCGCCCCAGGACTTGCCCGTTTCGAGTTGGAGCGGGGTCAAGACTTCGTCGCGATGGTCGAGCATCCAGTCGCGCCACTTGCCCAGCCACTTCGCCCGGCCCGCGACTCCCATTTGCTGCCACGCCGGTTGTGCCGCCCGCAGCCGGTCGGCTATCACCCTGACTTCGTCGACCGTGGATACCGGGACGCTGCCGACGATTTCGCCGGTGGCCGGGCACTTGACCACTACTTTCTGACGGGCCGGTGTGCCAGCCGGGCTCGTTCGATCCATGGTGTCAATCGACATCGCAATCACCTCAGCCGCGGGCGATCATGGAAGTTGCCCGGTAAGGGCCAGCAAACCACAGATGTCACGGTGGCGATAGCGTTCGCGGTGCTCACGACGCAGGGCTATTCCGCCCTGCGTCGTCGTCACGCCTAGGTTGATTGCCCGCCTCCTCAGCGGGCCGTTCCGGCCCGCATCGTCACCGGGCCTAAAGTCGAAGCATGCAATCGTGGCCTTCCGCACAGGTTCCGGTGATGCCCGGACGCGGCCCGGAGCTACGGCTGTACGACACCTCCGATCGCCAGGTCCGCCCGGTGGCGGCGGGGTCGACCGCGACCATGTACGTCTGCGGGATCACGCCATACGACGCCACCCACTTGGGCCACGCGGCTACCTATCTGGCGTTCGATCTGATTCACCGGCTGTGGCTGGATCTGGGCCACGACGTCCACTACGTGCAGAACGTCACCGACGTCGACGACCCGCTGTTCGAGCGGGCCAAGCGTGACGGCATCGACTGGCGTGAGCTCGGCGATCGCGAGGTGGCGCTGTTCCGCGAGGACATGGCCGCGCTGCGGGTGTTGCCGCCACGCGAGTATGTCGGGGCGACCGAAGCCATAGCCGAAGTGGTGGAGCTCGTCGAAAAGATGCTCGCGTCGGGGGCGGCATACGTCATCGACCCGGAAGTAGGGGAATATCCGGACGTCTACTATCGCGCGGACGCGACGCCGCAGTTCGGCTACGAATCGGGGTATGACCGCGAGACCATGCTGCGACTGTTCGCCGAGCGCGGTGGCGACCCGGACCGCGCGGGCAAGACCGACGAACTCGACGCACTGTTGTGGCGGGCCGAACGGCCCGGGGAGCCCAGTTGGCCGTCACCGTTCGGCCCGGGCCGGCCCGGCTGGCACGTCGAATGCGCGGCGATCGCGCTCAGCCGCATCGGCAGCGGCCTGGACATTCAGGGTGGCGGCACCGACCTGATCTTCCCGCACCACGAGTTCACCGCCGCGCACGCCGAATGTGTAAGGGGCGAAAGACGATTCGCTCGGCACTATGTGCACGCCGGGATGATCGGCTGGGACGGGCACAAGATGTCGAAGAGTCGTGGCAACCTGGTGCTGGTGTCGGGGCTGCGCGCGCAAGGCGTCCCGCCGTCGGCAATTCGGCTTGGTCTGCTGGCCGGGCATTATCGCGCGGACCGGTCGTGGAGCCAGCAGCTGCTCGACGAGTCGGCCGCGCGGTTGCAGCGCTGGCGCACCGCGACCGCGCTGCCCGCGGGCCCGGACGCGACCGACGTCATCGCGCGGGTCCGCGGGTACCTCGCCGACGACCTCGACACTCCCAAAGCAATTGCCGCACTTGATGGTTGGACCACGGACGCGCTCGAATACGGCGGGCATGACGCGGATGCGCCGCGGCTGGTGGCCACCGCGATCGATGCGTTACTCGGGGTGGATCTGTAATCGAGGCGAAGGGTACGTTGGCGGCCATGACATCGCTGCAGGGCAAAGTCGTTCTCATCACGGGGGGTGCCCGGGGAATCGGTGCGGAAGTCGCCCACCGGCTGCACAACAAGGGCGCCAAACTCGTGCTGACCGATCTCGATAAGAGCGCGCTGGCCACGCTGGCCGCCGAACTCGGCGGCGACGAGCAGGTGCTGACCGTGGTCGCCGACGTGCGCGATCTGCCTTCCATGCAGGCCGCCGCCGATCAGGCCGTCGAACGCTTCGGCGGTATCGATGTCGTCGTGGCCAACGCCGGCATCTCCAGCTACGGTTCGGTGCTGCGGGTCGATCCGGAGGCGTTCAAGCGGGTGCTGGACGTCAACCTGCTCGGCGTCTTTCACACGGCGCGGGCCACGCTGCCGGCCCTGATCGACCGGCGTGGTTATCTGCTGATCGTCTCGTCGTTGGCGGCGTTCACGGCGGCTCCGGGGATGGCGGCCTACGACGTGTCGAAGGCCGGCAACGAGCATCTGGCCCATGCGCTGCGATTGGAGGTCGGGCATCTCGGCGTCGGCGTCGGTGTGGCGCACATGTCGTGGATCGACACCGCCCTGGTCCGTGACACCAAGTCCGACCTGCCCTCGTTCGGCGACCTGCTGAAGAGGCTGCCGTGGCCGTTGAACAAGACCACCTCGGTGGACAGCTGCGCGACTGCCTTTGTCAAGGGCATCGAGGGCCGTAAGGACCGGATTTACTGTCCGCGCTGGGTGGTCGCGTTCCGCTGGCTCAAGCCCGTGTTGTCCACCTCCGTCGGTGAATTTACGGTTCGCCGCGCCACCGTGACCGTGATGCCCCAGATGGACGCCGAAGTCGCTGCGCTTGGCCGCTCCACCAGCGCCTACAACCAGGAGCTGGACCACCAGGCCTAGCCGGCGCGGGTGGTCGCTACCCGCTTGCGCACCAGGAACCAACCGCCCAACAGCGCCGGCCCGATGACCACCAGCGATGCCACGGTATACGTGCCGATCGGTCTATCGAACGCCATCAGCACCACAATGCAGGCCAAGAACGCCAAGGTGACGTAGCCGCTGTACGGGGTGAACGGCATTTGGAATCGTGGGCGTTGCATCGTCCCGGCTTGTGTCAGCTTGTAAAACCGAAGCTGACACAACACGATCGTGGCCCAGGATGCGACGATGCCCAAAGCCGCGTCGCTGAGCACGATTTCGAAGGCTTCACCGGGGTTGAAGGCATTGAGCGCGATACCGCCGAGGCAGATGACGGCGGTCATGGCGATTCCGCCATACGGCACACCACGTTTCGTCATCCGCATGGCGAACTTGGGGCCGCTGCCGGCCATCGCCAGTGAGTGCATGACCCGGCCGGTCGAGTAGAGGCCCGCATTCAGGCTCGACAGCGCGGCAGTGATGACCACGATGTTCATCAGGTCGCCGGCGCCGTGGAAGCCGATCTTCGAGAAAAACGTGACGAACGGGCTTTCACCGGCTTTGAAGGCGGTGTAGGGCAGCAGCAGCGCCAGCAGCGCCACTGACCCGACGTAGAACACCGCGATGCGGGCGATCACGGAATTGATCGCCCGCGGCATGATCTTTTCCGGCTCTGCGGTCTCACCGGCGGCGATGCCCACCAATTCGACACCGGCATAAGCGAATACCACTCCCGAGGCCGTCACCGCGAGCGCTATCACACCGGTCGGGAACAGACCGCCATGGGCGGCCCATATCCCGGGTCCGGTGTCATGCCCTTCGATCTGGAATCGCCCGGCCAGGAACACAATTCCCACGACCAGGAATGTGATGAGGGCGAAAACCTTGATCAGCGCCGCCCAAAACTCCAGCTCGCCGAACCAGGCTACGGAGATCAAGTTCATCGACAGCACCACCACCAGGGCGATGAGCGCAAGCAGCCACTGCGGGGCTGCCCCGAAGGTCGTCCAATGGTGCAAGTAGGTGGCGATTGCGGTGGTATCGACGATCGAGGTCATCGCCCAGTTCAGGAAATACATCCAGCCGACCACGAAGGCGGCCTTCTCGCCGAAGAATTCGCGCGCGTAGGAGACGAACGAGCCCGACGTCGGACGATGCAGCACCAACTCGCCCAAGGCGCGCAGTATCAGGAAGACGAAGATGCCGCACACGGCGTACACCAGGAACAGCCCGGGTCCGGCCTTGACCAGCCGAGCGCCGGCGCCGAGGAACAGGCCGGTTCCGATCGCGCCACCGATCGCGATCATCTGAAGCTGCCGGGGCTTGAGGCCCTTGTGATAGCCGGCGTCCTCGTTGAAAGGTTCCGACGTGTGCGGATCGGGTTCAGGCGTTTCAGGCAGGGCGGTCATGGGGGTCCAATCGTCGTTGTTCACCCAACCCGCGGGGTCGCCCCGAATCGCCACGATCGGGGTCTGTTAATCCGGTTGGTTTGCCAGCGATCTTTTCGTAGTCGGCCCGGGACGGCAACAGGACAAGCTGCTCGGTCAGCGCCCGAATCCGGGGCGGCGGCGGCGCAGATACCGCTCGAACTCGGCGGCCAGCGCGTCGCCGTCGATCTTGCCCAGGGCTTCGTTCACGTCGACCTCGGCGTCGCCGCGTTGTTCCAGCGACACCACGTATTCGGCCAGGTCCTCGTCCTCGGTGGCCATCTCGGTGACGGCCTGCTCCCACTCCTCGGCCTGGGCCGGTAAATCGGCCAGCGGAACCTCGATGTCGAGCACGTCTTCGACGCGGCGTAGCAGCGCCACCGTTGCCTTCGGATTCGGCGGGTGCGACACGTAGTGCGGCACCGCGGCCCAGAACGTCACCGCCGGGATCCCGGCGCCCACGCAGGCATCCTGGAACACCCCGGCGATCCCGGTCGGTCCCTCGTAGCGCGTCTCCTGCAGACCGAAACGTTCCGCCGACTCGGGGGAATAGGCCGCGCCCGACACCGGCACCGGCCGCGTGTGTGGGGTGTCGGCCAGCAGCGCACCGAGGATCACGACGGTGTCGACGTTGAGCTTGTCGGCGATGGCCACCAGTTCGGCGCAAAACGTGCGCCAGCGCATGTTCGGCTCCACCCCGTGCATCAACACGATGTCGCGGTCGCTGCCGGGTGGCCGACAGTGGGTGATCCGCATCGCCGGCCACACCAGTTCGCGGGTGACCCCGTCGACTTGGCGGATGACCGGGCGGTTCACCTGGTAGTCGTAGTAGGCCTCGTCGTCGATCTCCACGATCGGATGGGCTTCCCAGATGGCATCCAGGTGTTCCAGCGCATCGCTGGCCGCGTCACCGGCGTCATTCCAGCCCTCAAACGCCGCCACGACGATGGTGTTGTGGAGTTCGGGCAGCGCAGAGGCTTGCGGGCCACGATCGGGCGGAGTCACAGATTCAGCCTAAGGCCTGCCCGCCACGCAGCGACCCCCCGCCGCGCGGCGGGGAGCTCGTCGAACCAGCACACCAGGGCATTTGCATAGGACGACTATCCTTGTGGCGTGACCGCTGCTAGCGACTACGACACGGACATCCTCGACACTTTGGCGCGGGGTGTCGTGGTTGGCGACGGCGCGATGGGCACTCAGCTGCAGGCCGCGAATCTCACGCTGGACGACTTCAGCAACCGGCGTGGACGCGGTCGAGACGAAATACGTTCGGCCGCAATCGAGGTCGAGCTAGGCGTCCACACGTCAGGTGACGACGTAGACTTTTCTGGTCGAGAGGCGTTGCAACGGACATTTTGGGGGGCCTGGGCCCTCCCTGGTATCCGCCACGCTCGGCAGAGTAAAGGACGCCTTCCGTTACGGAAGGAACGCACGTGAACGCCTTAGAGCCGAACATCCGCCCCGACTGCACCGACGAGCTGACGGCAACTCTCGGCCAGCGGATCATGGTGATCGACGGCGCGATGGGCACGGCGATCCAACGGGACCGGCCGGATGAGGCGGGTTATCGCGGCGACCGGTTCACGGAGTGGCCGACCGCTCTGCAGGGCAACAACGACCTGCTCACCCTGACGCAGCCGCAGATCATCGAGGGGATTCACCGGGAGTACCTCGAAGCGGGTGCCGACATCCTGGAGACCAACACGTTCAACGCGAACGCGATCTCGCTCTCCGACTACGACATGGCGGAGCTGAGCTACGAGCTGAACTATGCCGGTGCTGCCCTGGCGCGGGCGGCCGCCGACGAGTTCAGCACCCCGGAGAAGCCCCGGTACGTCGCCGGCGCCCTCGGGCCGACGACACGGACCGCGTCGATCTCGCCGGACGTCAACGACCCTGGGGCCCGCAACGTCTCCTACGACCAACTGGTCGCCGCCTACCTCGAGGCTGCCAACGGCCTGGTCGACGGTGGTGCTGACCTGATCATCATCGAGACGATCTTCGACTCGCTGAACTCCAAGGCCGCGGTGTTCGCCGTCGAGACGCTGTTTGAGGAGCGCGGACGCCGCTGGCCGGTGATCATCTCGGGCACCATCACCGATGCTTCGGGGCGGACGTTGTCCGGTCAGGTCACCGAAGCGTTCTGGAACGCGATCAGGCACGCCAAACCGATCGCGGTCGGCCTCAACTGCGCGCTGGGCGCGCCGGAGATGAGGCCCTACATCGCCGAGGTGGCGCGGATCGCGGACACGTTCGTCTCCTGCTATCCGAACGCCGGTCTGCCCAACGCCTTCGGCGAGTACGACGAGTCCCCGGAGGCTCAGGCCGGCTACATCAAAGAGTTCGCCGAGGCCGGCCTGGTCAACCTGGTCGGTGGCTGCTGCGGAACGACGCCGGCGCACATCGCCGAGATCGCCAAGGTCGTCGAGGGTGTTCCGCAGCGCGAGGTGCCGGAGATCCCGGTGGCCACCCGGCTCTCTGGCCTGGAGCCGCTCAACATCAATGACGATTCGCTGTTCGTGAACATCGGTGAACGCACCAACATCACCGGGTCCGCCCGGTTCCGCAACCTGATCAAGGCCGAGGACTACGACAGCGCGCTGTCGGTCGCCCTGCAGCAGGTCGAGGTCGGTGCGCAGGTCATCGACATCAACATGGACGAGGGCATGATCGACGGCATCGCCGCGATGGACCGGTTCACCAAGCTGATCGCCGCCGAGCCGGATATCAGCCGCGTCCCGGTGATGATCGACTCCTCGAAGTGGGACGTCATCGAGGCGGGCCTGAAGAACGTACAGGGCAAGCCGATCGTCAACTCGATCTCCATGAAGGAGGGCGAGGAGAAGTTCATCCGGGAGGCACGGCTGTGCCGCAAGTACGGCGCCGCCGTCGTCGTGATGGCCTTCGACGAGCAGGGGCAGGCCGACAACCTGGAGCGCCGCAAGGAGATCTGCGGGCGCGCCTACCGGATCTTGACCGAAGAGGTCGGCTTCCCGGCCGAGGACATCATCTTCGACCCGAACTGCTTCGCGCTGGCGACCGGTATCGAGGAGCACGCGACGTACGGGATCGACTTCATCGAGGCCTGCAGCTGGATCAAGGAGAACCTTCCCGGGGTGCACATCTCCGGCGGTATCTCGAACGTGTCGTTCTCGTTCCGGGGCAACAACCCTGTCCGCGAGGCGATCCACGCGGTGTTCCTGTTCCATGCCATCAAGGCCGGTCTGGACATGGGCATCGTCAATGCCGGTGCGCTGGTGCCCTACGACTCGATCGACCCCGAGCTGCGGGACCGGATCGAGGACGTCGTCCTGAACCGTCGCGAGGATGCGGCTGAGCGGCTCCTCGAGATCGCCGAACGGTTCAACAGCGCCGAGAAGGCCGACGATCCGGTGGCAGCCGAGTGGCGCAGCCTCCCGGTCCGGGAGCGGATCACGCATGCCCTGGTCAAGGGCATCGACGCCGACGTCGATGCGGACACCGAGGAATTGCGGGCCGAGATCGAGGGCGCCGGAGGGCGGCCGATCGAGGTGATCGAGGGCCCGCTGATGGACGGCATGAACGTCGTCGGTGACCTCTTCGGCGCAGGCAAGATGTTCCTTCCCCAGGTCGTGAAGTCGGCCCGGGTGATGAAGAAGGCGGTGGCCTACCTGCTGCCGTACATCGAGGCGGAGAAGGAGCAGAACGGCACCGCCGCGAGCAAGGACACCAACGGCACGATCATCATGGCGACCGTCAAGGGCGACGTCCACGACATCGGCAAGAACATCGTCGGGGTCGTCCTGCAGTGCAACAACTACGAGGTGATCGACCTCGGTGTGATGGTGCCTGCCCAGAAGATCCTGGACGCGGCCAAGGAGCACAACGCCGACATCATCGGGCTGTCCGGCCTGATCACCCCGTCCCTGGACGAGATGGTCAACTTCGCCGTCGAGATGGAGCGTCAGGGGCTGGAGATCCCGCTGCTGATCGGTGGGGCGACCACCTCGCGCGCCCACACGGCAGTGAAGGTGTCGCCGCGCCGCAGCGGTCCGGTGGTCTGGGTCAAGGATGCGTCCCGATCGGTGCCGGTCGCCGCGGCGCTCCTCGACGACAAGCAGCGTCCAGCCCTGCTGGAGGCCACCGAGACCGACTATGCAGCCCTGCGCGAACGGCACGCCCAGAAGAACGAGCGGCCGATGCTGACGCTGGAGAAGGCCCGCGCGAACCGGACGCCGATCGAGTGGGATGGCTACACGCCGCCGGCGCCCGCCCAGGGCCTCGGCGTGCGGGAGTTCCTGAACTACGACCTTGCCGAGCTGCGCGAATACATCGACTGGCAGCCGTTCTTCAACGCCTGGGAGATGAAGGGCAGGTTCCCCGACATCCTCAACAACCCGGTCTCGGGCGAGACCGCCCGCAAGCTCTACGACGAAGCCCAGGAGATGCTCGACACCCTGATCAAGGAGAAGTGGCTGACTGCCAACGGGGTGATCGGGTTCTTCCCGGCGAACGCGGTCGGCGATGACGTCGAGGTCTACACCGACGAGAGCCGCACCGAGGTGCTGACCAAATTGCACAACCTGCGCCAGCAGGGCGAGCACCGGGCCGGCATCCCGAACCGGAGCCTCGGCGACTACATCGCGCCCAAGGACACCGGTCTGGCTGACTACGTCGGCGCCTTCGCCGTCACCACGGGGCTCGGCAGCCAGGACAAGATCGTCGAGTTCAAGGCAGCCAACGACGACTACAGCGCGATCCTGCTGGAGTCGCTCGCCGACCGGCTGGCAGAGTCGTTCGCCGAAAGGATGCACCAACGGGTCCGCAAAGAGTTCTGGGGGTTCCAGCCTGACGAGCAGCTCGACAACGAGGCGCTCATCGGGGAGAAGTACGTGGGAATCCGGCCTGCCCCCGGCTACCCGGCCTGCCCCGAGCACACCGAGAAGGCGACGCTCTGGGAGTTGATGGACGTCCAGGAGCGGACCGGCATCGAGCTGACCGAGTCGATGGCGATGTGGCCCGGTGCGGCCGTCAGCGGCTGGTATTTCTCGCATCCGCAGTCGCAGTATTTCGTGGTCGGCCGAGTGTCCCAGGACCAGGTCGCCGACTACGCGAAGCGCAAGGGCTGGACCCTGAAGGAGGCCGAGCGCTGGCTCGGTCCCAACCTCGCCTACAACCCGGAGGACTGAGCCGTACGGCTGCCGTCCCGGCAGGGTCGCCGACTAGATGCGCAGGACCGGACCGAGGGCCGAGAGCGGGATGTGAGCCTGGACGGTGCCGCCGTCCATGTACCACTGCGGGAGGCCGGGCGAGAAGTTGATCGGCTCGTCGTGGCCAACGGGATAATCCGGCATGTAGATGATCAGCTCGTCGGGAGTTAGTGCCCACGCCTTGTATGCGCCGGAGTAGACCTTGTCGGGAGTCCAGCGGTCGATGACAAACGGGTAGCTTCCCGGGTCGTGTGGTGGCGGTGCTTGATTGAGCGCGGTTTCGATGAAGGGCTGCGCCAACGGCGGGATGGCGGTCAGCGGATTCGACGTCGTCAGATCCGACAGCTGCACCCGCCTGCCGCTGGCCATGTCGAACGTGAAGGTCCGGTAGGCGTTGTTGGGCTGAGGGCCGTTGGCGTGGTAGTCCTCATGGAACACCGCGCTCAGCAGGTTGCCGTGCTGGAAGATTTGGTAGTTCTCCTCGCCATAGCTGTCGGCGGCCATGTGCGCGTTGGCGTTACGCCAGTTGTTGACCAGGGTGTGCAGGTAGTCGCGCACCACGCCGCTGGTGGCCGGGTTGTCGATGAGCTCGCCGGGCAGTGCGACCTTGATGTCGCGGACGGCGTTGCGTTCCGACGTCACCGAGGTGTGGCAGTACTGGCCGTCCCAGTCGCCCCCGAGCTCGCCGCAGAACGACGGGGCTGACGCGCGTGCGGTGACCGTGCTGGGAAGTGTTGCCGCGACGGCCAATATGACCGTCGCGATGAGCCTTGGCATCACAGCAACTGAACCTTGCTGGCCCGCCAGCGACCGTCGACCTTCTCCATCGTCATCTTGATTCTGCTGCGGTCGATGCGTGGGTCGGGTGCCGCCGAGTTCGCCACGGTCTGGTCGATAAAGACCAGCACCACAACCTTATTCGTGGATTCGGATTGAATGGCCGAGTCGATGACCACGCCGTGCGCACTCGCCTTGTTGTCGATCAGCAATTGCCGAAGCTGCACGCTGGACTGCGTGTACATGTCCTTGAACTCACCGGTCGCGCCGTCGAGCACCTGCCTGAAGTTCTCGTCGACCTTGTTCGCGTCGATGCTCGTCAGCACTTGCGCGTAGGCGACGGCGGCTTGTTGGGCCTGTTGGCCGGCCAGCTTGACTTGATGCTCTTGCCACTGCTTCCACCCGAGGAAGCCGGAAACGGCAAGTGAGGCAATGAGTAACAGCGGAAGGACGCTGCGCCGAAGGTATTGGCGCCAGGGCCGCTTCGGGCGCTGTGCTTTGGTGCGCTTGCTTTTGAGCAGCACATTGTCTTCGTCGTCCTCGTCTTCGTCGTCCCCGTCGGTCGCTTCGTCACCGTCGTCGGCGGCCGCCGCGTCGACCTCCTCGGAGTCGTCGACCGGTGTCTCATCGGCGGCGGCATCGTCGGTTGTGGCTTCGGGTGTTTCGTCTTCCACTTCGGGGTCCTTCTTGGCTGTCACGACCATCATCATCTCCCTCCTTGGCTACGTGCGGACTTTTGACCTCTAGTGCGGCGGGTCGATCGGCAATGCCGGCCCGCCATAGGGGGTGGGAATTGTGAAGCGGCCGTTCGGTGTCGGATCGGTTCGGCGGCCCAGGTTCGCCCCGGGCGGTGGGCCGGCGGTGTCGTCGCCGCCGGGTCGCGGCGCGTTCTTGGCTCCGCGGATCGAGACGGCCGGGTCGTCGTCGCGGCAGTAGGTGTACATGAATGGCTCGTAGTAGTCGGCGGATGACGGTGGATGCGCGGGCGTCCCGTAGTCGCACACGTAGCGGGGATAGAGGTCGGCGATCGCCCAGACCCCGTTGTCGTGAAAGGCGCTTGACACCGCGTCCAGCACCGAGCCGCGGTAATCGGGAAACAGTGCGTTCAGCGCCGGCACCCGCAGGTAGAGCAGCTGCGACATGGTGGCCATGCTGCCCAGCAACTGCACCATGGTGTCGGAATTATCGGAGAACAAGTTGTCGACCGCTGACAGCGTGCGCGGCGTCTGTGCGGTCAACCGACGGTAGCCGGCCTGCATTCGGGCAACACCGGACAGCGTGTGGCTGAGTTCGGTTGCGGTGGCGGCCAGTCCAGTGTTTTTGTCGCTGGCCAGGGTGAGTACCACCCGGCTGGTCTTGATGATGCTGGTGGTCTGGGGGAGCACCGAATCAAGCGTCGACAGCAGGAAGGTTCCGCCGTCGACGATCGCGGCCAGTTTCGCCGGTCCCTCCTTGCTCATGCTCAGTTCCTTCTTGATCAGCTCGACCTTGCGCGGGTCGACCTGCGCCAGCAACCCGTCGGCGTCACCGAGTAACTTCGCCAAGCTGACCGGGACGGTTGTGTGGGCCACGGTGATCAGGCTGCCGTCGTGGAGATACGGCCCGGCGTCGGATTCGGCTTCGAAGTTGATGTATTGCTCGCCGGCCGGTGATAACGCCGACACGTGCACGACGCTGTTGGCCGGGATCCGCACCTTCGACGCGATGTTGGCGATGGCGTTGACTCCGGTGTCGGTGATCTGCAGCGACTCGACCCGGCCAATTCGCACACCGCGCAACGACACATCCTGATTGGGCAGCAGGCCACCGGATTCCGGCAACTGCACGGTGACCCGGTAGGACGACGCGAACGGTGTCACCCGTAGCGCGCCGATCAGTAGATAGGCGGTCCCCACCACCAGGGTCAGCACCAATCCGGCCACCGAGAGCCAGACCTGTTGGCGGTGAGCGGCCCGCACCGCGCGGACCACCGCGTTGGCGACGTCGTTGATCATGGCGGCGGTCCCGGCGCCGGCGGGGGAGGACCGGGGGCGACATCGATTTGCCCCGGGATATTCGGGTCCGGAATAACGGGAACCTGCGGCGAGTTCGGTCCCCGCCCGACCACGCGTTCTTGCAGACGCCACAGGGTGTACTTCAGGGTGCCGACGAGAAGGTTCATGTTGTAGTGGTGTGGTCCGTGCAGCCCGATGTCGCCCGGATATCCGATGTCGGGAAGGGATCCGAGTATCAGTTTGTCCACGCCCACGTGCACCGAAATCGCGCTTCCCGAAGTCGATTTGACCAACGGGGGAATCATCCGGTTCAACGCGTAAAGGCTGGTATCCGGGCTGACGGCAACGTCATTGGCGGCACCGGCGATCGTGTTCAGGTCGCGGATCACGCTTCGTCCGCTGGTGTCGGTGCCGCCGATCGACGGGAACCTGGCCAGCAACCGCGCGGTGTCGCCGGCCTGTACGGCCAGATTGGACAGCTCGGTGGTGTTGTCGGCCAGCGTCGCGGTGGCGGGCCTGGCCGCGGTCATCAGGTCGGTGATGGTGGCGTCTTTGGCATCGAGTTGGTCCGCCAGACGCGACAATTGGGTCAACGCGGTCGAGATCTGGTCGGACCTGGTGTCGAGCGTTCCGACCAGCTGGTTGGACTTGCGGATCAACTCGCCGAACGCCTGGCCCTGGTCGCCGGTGGCCTTACCGAAACCGTTGATGATGTTGGTAAAATTGCGCACCGCCCCGCCGTTCACCAGGATCGCTGCCGAGCTGAGTACCGACTCCACGGTGGCGGCGGCCGCCGTGGAGTCCAGGCCGATGGTGTCGCCGTTGTGCAGCATCGGATCGTCCGCGGGATCATTGGCGGGGGGCTTGAGTGCGACGAACACGTCGCCCAGTGGTGTGGCGGTGCGCAATTCGGCGGTACTGCCCCGCGGCAGCAGCACACCGCTTCTGATGCGCAGCGTGGTGACCGCGGTGTAGTTGCGTGCGACCATCGATTCGACCTGCCCGACGTCGGCGCCGGCGAGTTTCACCTTGGCGTTCATCGGAAGGTTGAGCGCGTTGGAGAACACGGCGGCCAGCAGGTAGCCCCCCGAGCCCAGCTCTGGCGTCGGAAGCGGAAGGCTGGCAAGACCATTCGTGGCGCATCCCGAAGAAATCACCACCGCGGCCGTGATCGCGGCGGCAGCCTTCGCACGTGCGCAGATCATTTCTGCCCCATCGCGGCCATGCCGTCCAGCACATAGGTCAACCCGAAATCCGGTCCGAAATCCTGGATTGTTCCCGTGCTACATCCGAGTTGCCGAAGGCCCATCAAGTTACAGATCTCTTTGGTGTATTGGCTGTCGAAGACCAATCGGTCGGTGAGGAAACGGGCACGCACGGCGCCGTTGGCCCGGTCGACCATGTTGTAGGCGTTGTCAGCCAGCATCGGTGCCACATCGAGCAGTTCGGCGAGGTCTCGCCGCTTGTCGGTCACCGTCTTCAACGTGGAGTTGCCGTTGAGCAGCGCCTGCTTGAAGGTATCGCGGTTGGCGTCGAGCAGGTCGCCGGCCCGTTGGATCAGCTGGTCGAATCTTCTTCCGGTATTGCCGCTCCCGATGTCCTCGTCGGCCATGATCTGGCTGACTTGGTGGATGGTGGAGGCGAATTCGCGCAGCTTGCCGTCATTGGCCGCCACCGCATCGAACAGCGTGCTGATGTTTTTGACGATCGTGGTGATCTGCTCGCGGGTCTGGGCGCCGCCGTCGCTGGATAGGCGCAGCGCTTTGGACAGTTCGTCAAGCGCCGATTTGATCTGCCCGCCATTGCCTTCGACGACCTTGGTGCCGTTGTTGAGCACGTCGGCGACCGGGCCGCCGCCATGGCCGTCCCCCCCGAGCGACTTGGTCACGCGATCGAGCACGTTGAGCACGCGGCTGAATTCGACGGGCGTCTTGGTCCGGGTCAAGCCGATGGTGTCGTGGTTTTCCAGTACCGCACCGCCGCGGTAAGGCGGGGTGAGCTCGATCTGCCGGTCGGTGAGGATCGAGGTGGACACCGTGACGGCTTGCGCGGTGGCGGGAACCTTGACGTGGCGATCGACGGTGAACTCGACTTCGACGTAGCCGCCCTTGGCATTGATCTTGGTGATCGTGCCGACCGGCATTCCCAGCACCGCGACCACATTTCCCTCGTAAAGTCCGGAGGCGCTGTCGAATTGGGCCGTCACCGTGATGGTGTCCTCATCAGGCGCCAGATACCACCAGCCGGTGCCGACTGCCGTGGCCATCAGGACCACCAGGGCGGCGCTGATGGCCACCGCCTTGGACCTGAGCTTGGATGCCGTCACTTGCAGTCCTTGAAGTATTCGATCATGCCGAACTGCTTGGCGCGGCCGCTGATTGCGCACATCCACGAGTCGACGAGCGGGACGTTGTTGGCGTTGAAGTTGACCGCGTTGCCGTCGCCGGTGAGGTTGGCCGCCTCACGGAAGAAGATCGGGCTGATTTGCAGCATGTTGGCCAGCAGGTCGTCGTGTTGAGCCATCATGCCGGTGAAGTCGCGGATGTCTGCGATCAGCGAATCCAAACCTGACCGGTCGTTGACCACGAGCTGGCTCATGGTGTCGACAAGGCTGGTCAGGGATTGCATCATGGCGTGGAAAACGGCTCGCCGCGCCACGAATTGGCCCAGCAGGTCCTGGCCCTGGTTGATGAGATTGCCGATGCCGGCTTGCTGGCGCCGCAATGTGTTGGTCACCCGTTCGGTGCTTCCCAGCAGCTGGCCCAGTTGGTCACGGCGCACCGCAATGATGGACGACAGCGAGTGGACGTTTTTCATTGCCTGCGGCACTACCGCGGGCAACCCCTCGAGCTGCTTGCCCAGCACCGCAAGGGACTGCGCGAACCTGTCGGAATCAACCTGCTCGAAAGTCGTGGTGGCATCCTGCAATGCCGATTGCAGATCGTAGGGAACCTCGGTATGCGACAAGTCAAAAGTGTTGTGGGGAAGCGAGGCCGAGCCGTTGGGCTCCAGTGCCAGATAACGCGAGCCCAGGATGGTGGTGACCTTGATCTTGGCGCGAGAATCCTTGCCCAGCACGATATTGTCGCGAATCTTCAGCCCGGCTTCGACGTGATCGCCATCGAGCTTCATGCTGGTCACGTCGCCCACCGGAATGCCCGCGATCACCACCGGGTTCCCGGGGCGCAGCGAGGCCGCTTGCAGAAACTCCGCGGTGTAGTGCCGGTATCCGGCGCCGAGCGCATGCACAGCCAGCATGGCTCCGATCACCACCGCAACCACCGCGACGGCGATAAACCCGAGCCACGTCTTGTGGTAACTCTCCAGCGGACGCTTCTTCATCCCCGAAAGTCGAAGCCAAACAGAAGAATCAGCCACCAGCCGTGCTCCTGCATCTCGGGGTGTGCCACATCTTGTTTCCCGGGGTGGCGGCGGCGACGATGATCGGCACGACATCGTTGAGGCCCGGGAAGAACCCCATGAAGTTCACGTCGCACACATAGGCGTTGCCGTAGGCTCCCTGATTGCCCACTCGGACAAGCCCTTTCAGCAGTAGCGGGATGTTGTCGCCGAAGAACGCCACCTGCGGCTCGACATCCATCAGGTGTCTGGCCACACCGGGTTTGCGGTCGACGAATTCGCGCAGTGCCGGGTATACGTCGGTGGCCGAGGCCGAGAGCCGGCCCATCACCCGGGACAGCGAACCCACCGAGGAGACCAGCTCCGGACGCCGCCGGTCGAGCTGGTCAACGACCGCACGGGTTTGGGTGATGACCCCGTCGAGGTTGTCGTTCTGTTGAGCAAGGTTGCCGACCACCTTGTTGAGGTTGGTGATCACGGCGCCGAGGGCCTGGTCCCGTCCGGCGAATGTCTCCGTGAGCGTGGATGTTTGGCTGATCAGCGTGGTCAGCGATGAGGTGTCGCCCTGCAGTGACGCGATGATGCCCTTGGTCAGGTTGTCGGCGTCTTGCGGGTTCAGCAGGCTGAACAGTGGTTCGTAGCCGTTGAGCAGCGCGGTGACATCAAAGGACGGTTCGGTGCGTTCCAACGGCAACGCACTGCCTGGCGGGAGCACGCTCTGATTGCCCTCCGGTCCTAAAGACAGCCCGAGGTAACGCTGCCCGACGATGTTTTGGTATGTCACGGAGGCGACGGTGTTGCCGTACAGGTGCTGATCGGTTTGCACCACGAACGCGACTTTCGCGAGTTTCCCGTCGAGCTCGACGTTTTCCACCCGGCCCACCCGCACGCCGGCCATCCGGACGTCGTCACCTTCGCGCAGCCCGTAGACGTCGGTGAAGACGGCCGAATACCTGGCCGTGTCCCCGCCGACGTCACGTCGCAGGCTCACATACACCAGCCAGGTGAGGGTCAATGCGACGACCATGAATAGGGTGAGGCCGATCAGCGGGGCCCGGAATCTCATTTCGGCCCTCCGGGTGGCGATTTCGGTCCCGGCTTCAAGGAGACGGTGGTGCCGCGGGCAACCGGACCCAGCAGCAACTCGGTGGCGTCGGTGGCGGGCTGGCCGGTGATCACGCTCAACATGTTGCGCTCGTATTGACTGCCGACCGGTCCCACGTTGCCTCCGAAAGACGATTGCGGTATCCACGGAGCTTTCGGCGCCACCGGCGGCACCCACGGAGCGTTGGGCGAAGGAGACGCCGGCGCCCCGGGTGACGGGTTATCGGGGTTGGCGCTGCCCGGCACCGGCGGTGACGGCATAATCCCCGGGGCCAGTGGGGGATTGGGATCGACCAGGTTGGGAATCGGGTTGATCAGCGGCGGGCCGACCGCGACCAGGTTTCCGTCCGCGCCGATAACGGTTCCCGGTGGCGGCGCCAGGTCCTTGGGCGGCTGATAGTTCTGCGGCAGAAGCACTTCCGGCATATCGGGCCGCACCGGAATCAGTGGCGCGGTGAAACAGCTGGGCCCCTTCAGCTCGCCGTAATGTGGACAGTCGGCGCGGGTGTAGGTGGAGCTAGGGGTAAACGACAGCATCGCGCGCATATTGCCGACGTCTCGTCCTGGCACCCAGACGTGGTCCATGAACTTGTTGGCCAGGTTGTCCAACTTGGTGACCGCGGGCACGAAGTTGTTGGATTTCATCGCCAATATGCCCAGCACCGGCGTGAAATCGGCGGTGATCTTGATGAGCTGGTCAATGTGGTTGTCGAACGATGTCCGGGTCGTGCCGAGCGTGTAGTCGGCGCCGGAGAGCAGCGAGGCCAACTGCCCGCGCGTCTCGGCGAAGGTCTGCATCGGCTCGACCGCCTGGTGCAAGGCGTCGAGAAGATCGGGTGCAGTCTGCGCGAGGCCACGCGCCGCGTCGACGAGCGCGGACACGGTCGAGGGGCCGGCGTGGGTGCTGACGATCGAATTGAGCTGATCGAGAAGGCGATTCACCTGTGCCCCGGCATTCAGCAGGGCGCCGCGGCGATGATCGGTGGCGGCACCCAGTGCGGCCAGGATCCCCACGGATCTGTCGTCGCGGCCGCGTCCGGCGGAGGCCAGCAGGTCACGCAACTTGCTGACGGTCGTCTGGAACAGCACGGTCGGAAGCGCGGTGTCTTCCGCGATATGCGCCCCTGCCCTGATCGTCGAACCGGAGCCATTACCCACCAGTTGAACCGACGACACGGCGAACACATTGCTGGGCACCACGCGCGCGGTCACGGATGCCGGAATCGACTTGGCGAACTCTTCTTTGAGGTCGATGTGAACGTAGTTGGGTTTTCCGTTGGAGGCGGGAACCACATCGTCGACCATCCCGACGAGCACGCCGTGATACTTGACGTCAGACTTTTGCGGCAGTCCGTCGCCGACGTTGATCAGGTCGGCGACCACCCGAACGTAGTCGTTCAGCCTGCCCGTGGACTTGACCACCATCGCGACGGTGAGCAGGGCCGCAACCACCCCCACCGCCGCACCGGTGGCAAGCAACTGCCGATCCGAGGGCCCGCGGCCGTCCAGCTCAAAGGAATTCGGCTTACCCATCTGCCTAACCACCGAACCTTGCGCCGGCGTCTACCCCCCACAACGCCATCGTGAGCAACATGTTCACGATGATCACGACGGTGATGCTGGCCCGCATGCCGTGCCCGGCGGCCACTCCGACACCCTCGGGGCCGCCGGTCGCGTAAAACCCGTAGTAGCACTGAATCGTGGACGCGATCCATACGAAGATGACGGCCTTGATCAACGAGTAGACGATGTCTTGGCCGGCCAGCATCAGCGTGAAGTAGTGCAAGTAGGAGCCGGTCGAGCCGCCGCTGCTGATCCCCACCACGGCCTGCGTGGTCAGATAGCCGATCGCCAGGCACGCCACATACAGCGGGACGATGGCCGCCACGGAGGCGATCAGCCGAGTCGTCACCAGATAGGGGATCGGACGGATCGCGATCGATTCCAGCGCGTCGATTTCCTCGGCGATGCGCATCGACCCCAGCTGAGCGGTGAAGCGGCAGCCGGCTTGCATAGCGAAAGCCAGCGACGCCATCAGCGGTGCCAGCTCGCGGGTATTGACCAACGAGGAGACGAAGCCAGTGGCCGGGCCGAGACCCAGCAAGTCGAGGAAGTTGTAGCCCTCGATGCCGACCAGTGCGCCGACGGTCATCCCGAGCACCACGGCCACGCCGGCGGTGCCGCCGCCCACCACGATGGAGCCGTTACCCCAGGTGATGTTCGACAGCAGTCGCAGGAACTCACCGCGGTACTGGCGCATGGCCAGCGGCACGGCGACCAGCGCCCGGATGAAGAAGACCAGCATGTGGCCGAGCCGAATGATCGGTACGGCGCCCCTGCGGTAAAGCCGGACGAGCGGGACGGTTACCGGCGCGAACGGAAGGTAAGGGGAGGCCGTCATGTCATAGCCCCGTCCTGGGCACCATCAGGATGTAGAGCTGGCTGATCGCGACGTTGACGATCATCAGCAGCAGCACCGCTTCGACGACGGCCGCATTGACCGAGTTCGCGACACCAGTGGGGCCGCCGACGGTCGACAAGCCTTTCTGGGCTGACACGACGGCCACAATGGCGCCGAAGATGACTGCTTTCACCAAGGCCAAAATCATGTCGTCGGTCGTCGCGAACGACGCGAACGTTGAGACGAAGCTGCCGGGCGCCCCGTTCTGGAAATACACGTTGAACATGTAGCTCGCGAAGAATCCGACGAAGCACACGACCCCGGTGAGTGCGACGCCGATCATGATTGCCGCGGCAAAACGCGGAACCACCAGACGCCGGATCACCGATACGCCCATCACCTCCATCGCGTCGGTTTCTTCGCGCATCGTTCGCGAACCGAGATCGGCGGTGATCGCCGACCCAACGGCCGAGGCCATCAGAACGGCGGCCACCAACGAGGCTCCCTGCCGAATGACCGCGAGTCCGCTGGCCGCACCGGCCAGCGAGGTGGCGCCCACCTGCCCGGCGAGCAGGGCGAATTGAATGGACAAGGTGACGCTGATCGGCAGCGAGACCAGAATCGTCGGCAACACGGCGGTGCCGGCCATGAATGCGCCCTGGCGGACAAACTCCTGCCATTGAAATCGGCCGGTCACCAGATCGAAGAAGAAGTACTGAATGGTGCGCACACCAAGGACGAATTGTTCGCCGACGGTGGTCAGCGAGGCCAGCGGATGACGTCTGACGTATCCGCTTGCCCAGTCCTGAATGGCGATGACGCCGTCTTGTTGCGCCGTCATCGAAGCGCAACCGGTAGTCCGCCTAGCAAACCCGGGCTAACGGTCATCGCGCACCAGCTACCGCCTTCATTGGCGTTCCCCCCACCAATAAGTGCCTGAGTGCAGAGTAGGTGGAGCCGGGTGCCGTGTAGCGCATCTTCAAGAAGCTAATGTCATCCGGCTCCGTGAACTGCAGTTTTCGATGTGTGCTGAGTCACACTAGCCTACTTGATAGGCACTTTCAATAGTGTAGAGTCAGTCACCTGAGTTCGTCGCTGGACGGCAACGTGGGGTTCCAATGTCGGATTGACGAAGGTGATGGCATGCCCTCAGCAAACACCGCCTCGCTGCGGGACCGACGCCGGGCGGAGTTGCTCTCCCAGATTCAGCTCAATGCGTACCAGCTTTTCACGCAGCGCGGCTTTGCCGCGGTGACGACCGAGGACATAGCTGCTGCCGCCGGAATTTCCATCAGTACCTATTTCCGGCATGCGCCCACCAAAGAGGGTCTGCTGGTCGATCCCGTACGTGGGGCAATCGCCGAGATCGTCGGGTCGTACGGTGCGAGACCGACCGACGAGTCGGCCGTTGAGGCACTGATTCAGGTGTTTGTCACGCGTGCCCGCGACGCCGATGAGCTAGACAACCTGGATACCTGGCGTCACGCCATCGCGACCGCGCCCCACCTGTTGAGTAAAACGATGCTGGTCAGCGAAACCGATCACGACAAGTTCATCGAACAAGTCGCTTCCCGGATGGGCGTGGACCCGACCGCCGACATCCGGCCCGCGTTGTTGGTTCACACCAGCTTGGCCACGGTCAAATTCATTCTCGATCGCTGGCTGACCGCGGATACCGTCGCGAGCCCACCGTTCAATGTCCAATTGGACGACGCGCTGCGGACCACGCTCGCCGGGTTCGACTAGCGCCGGCGCGCCTGAGCGAAACCGCCGTGACTTTGCTCGCTGCCTCGTGAAACAATCGCTGGCCGTGAAGACATTCGAGGATCTGTTCGCCGAGCTCGGCGAACGTGCCCGTACCCGGCCGGCCGGCAGCGCCACCGTCGCCGCGCTCGACGCCGGGGTTCATGGGCTGGGCAAGAAGATCCTGGAGGAGGCCGGCGAGGTGTGGCTGGCCGCCGAACACGAATCCAACGACGCATTGGCCGAGGAGATCAGTCAATTGCTGTACTGGGCGCAGGTGCTGATGATCGCGCGCGGACTGTCCCTCGACGACGTCTATCGGAAGCTGTGAGCATGTTGCGAGTCGCGGTTCCCAACAAAGGCACACTGAGTGAGCCGGCCAGCGAGATCCTCTCGGAGGCGGGCTACCGACGGCGTACCGATTCCAAAGACCTCACCGTCATCGACAACGTCAACCAGGTCGAGTTTTTCTTCCTGCGGCCCAAAGACATTGCCATCTATGTCGGTTCGGGACAGCTCGATTTCGGCATCACCGGACGAGACCTCGTACTCGATTCGGATGCGCCGGTGCGCGAATGCCTGGCGCTGGGTTTCGGGTCTTCCCGCTTCCGCTATGCGGGGCCCGTCGGGAGTGACTGGACGACGGCCGATCTGGCCGGCAAGCGGATCGCCACGGCCTACCCGAATTTGGTGCGGAAAGACTTGGCAGAGAGAGGGATTGAAGCCACGGTCATCAGGCTCGACGGTGCCGTGGAGATTTCGGTGCAACTCGGGGTCGCCGATGCCATTGCCGACGTGGTGGGATCCGGCCGAACCTTGAGCCTGCACGATCTCGTGGCATTCGGTGAGCCGCTGTGTGATTCGGAGGCGGTGCTGATCGAGCGCGCCGGCTCCGACGGCCAGGGCGCGGCGAAAGCGTCGCACGATCAGCTGGTTGCAAGGATTCAGGGTGTGGTGTTCGGGCAGCAGTATTTGATGCTCGACTACGACTGCCCGCGCTCGATATTGGACAAGGCCACGGCGATCACGCCGGGGCTGGAGTCGCCGACCATCGCCCCGCTCGCCGACCCGGACTGGGTCGCGGTCCGCGCGCTGGTGCCGCGTCGCGGCGTCAACGAGATCATGGACGAGCTCGCAGCCATCGGTGCCAAAGCGATTCTGGGCTCCGATATCAGGTTCTGCCGATTCTGATTCCCGCCAGCCCGGCCGTGGCTGTGTTAGCGTCCGCCCTGGGGGACTGCCCGCACGCTGGGAAGGGCTGTCCCTTCTTACCGTCGCCGGGTTGTTTCTCCTCAGGAGGGTTTCGTGACACACGTACTTATTCTGCTGCTGGCTTTGCTGATCGGCGTTGTCGCCGGGTCGCGTTCGTTGACGGCGCCCGCCGTGGTCGCGTGGGGCGCGTACCTGGGTTGGATCGATCTGCACGGCACCTGGGCATCCTGGATGGCCAACATCATCACGGTCGTTGTATTCAGCGTTCTCGCTGTCGGCGAATTGGTCAGCGACAAACTGCCGAAGACGCCGCCGCGCACCGCACCGCCGGCGTTCGGCGCCCGGCTCGTGATGGGCGGGCTTGCGGGCGCTGTACTTGGCGCATGGCCGCACTGGACGTTCACCGCGCTCGGGGCCGGCGTCGTCGGCGCGGTGCTCGGCACCCTCGGCTTCTATCAGGCACGTAAGCGGCTGGTGGCGGCGACCGGCGGGCGGGATCTGCCGATCGCACTGCTGGAGGATGCCGTCGCAATCCTGGGCGGGTTTGCCATCGTTGCGGTGACGGGTCACGTGCTGACCGAGTACCTCCTGACGGCTGTTAGGTGACAGAGCGTTTCGATGCGGTCATCGTGGGTGCCGGCCAGGCCGGGCCGCCGCTTGCCGGGCGGTTGACAGCTGCTGGGCAACGCGTCGCGATCGTCGAACGCAAACTGATCGGCGGCACCTGCGTCAACAATGGCTGCATTCCCACCAAGACGTTGGTGGCCAGCGCGCACGCCGCGCACCTGGCTCATCGCAGCTCCGAATACGGTGTCGCGACCGGATCGATCAGCGTGGACATGGCGAAAGTCAAGGCACGCAAGGACGGCATCATGCTCGCCGACCGTAAGGGTGTCGAGGACTGGCTGCAGGGCATGGACGGCTGCACCGTCTTCCGCGGCCATGCCCGCTTCGAAGATCCGCACACCGTGCGGGTCGGCGATGATGTCCTGCACGCCGATCGGATCTTCCTCAACGTCGGCGGGCGCGCGGTGGTACCGGATATCCCGGGCCTCGACGATGTCGAATACCTCACCAACGTGTCCGTCCTCGAACTCGACACGTTGCCACACCGTCTCGTCATCGTCGGCGGCAGCTACATCGCGCTGGAGTTCGCGCAGATGTATCGGCGATTCGGGGCCAGCGTCACAGTCGTCGAGAGGGGTCCGCGGCTGGCGGCCCGTGAAGACGAGGACGTGTCGGCCACCATCAAGGAAATCCTGGAGGCCGAAGGCATCGACATCGTCCTCGGCGCTGACGATGTACGAATCTGCAAGAGCGACAATGGATTCGAACTCACACCGCGCGCCGGCGCCGACTCCATCCAGGGCAGCCATCTGCTGTTGGCGGTGGGCCGGCGGCCGAACACCGACGACCTGGGGCTCGAGGCCGCCGGTGTGCAGATCGACGCACGCGGCTACATCGTGGTCGATGATCAGCTCAAGACCAACGTCGATCACATTTGGGCGATGGGCGACTGCAACGGCAAGGGTGCATTCACCCACACCTCCTACAACGATTTCGAGATTGTGGCTGCCAACCTGCTGGACGACGACCCCCGCCGGGTGAGCGACCGCATCACCACCTACGCGCTCTACATCGATCCCCCGCTGGGGCGGGCCGGGATGACCGTCGGCGAGGTGCGCGCGTCGGGACGCAAGGCGCTACTCGGTCAGCGGCCGATGACCAGGGTCGGCAGAGCCGTGGAAAAGGGTGAGACGCAAGGCTTTATGCAGGTTGTCGTCGACGCCGATAGTCACCAGATCCTCGGAGCCGCCATCCTCGGGGTCGGCGGCGACGAGGCGATTCACGCCATCCTGGACGTCATGTCGGCCAAGGCGCCGTACACCACGCTGTCGCGCACGATGCATATCCATCCCACCGTCAGCGAGCTCATTCCCACGATGCTGCAGGAGATGTCGCCGCTCGACTAGCCGGGATTCACCTGCGCTGGACGAGGATCGTCTGCGCCGTCGTCCCGATGAACCCAGCCCGGTCGAACACCTCGGCCGTTGTCACCCCGATGCCGTCGGGCCCGATCGACGCGCGGGCCCGCAGTGCGAAATCGTCTCCGTCCGGAAGCCGATGCAGATGAACAACGGTGTCGGTGTTCATGAAGACGAATCGGTCGGGATCAAGAATCCTGCCGACGCCGTTGGCGCAATCGACAATCCCGGCAAGCCGTTGCAGCGCTGTCATGGGCTCGGTGTCGACGATGTGGACCAGCGTGGTGAACCAGGCCACCGCGTCCTCGCCGTCAGCCTGTTGCTGGCGCCAGTCGATCGCGTCGAAGTAACCGCCGGCGTCGGCGAATGGGGCACCAAGCGGTTCTGTTCGCCCTTCCACCAGCGGGGGATACCGGTCGGACGCCACCTCGGCGGTGTCGCTGACCGCCAGTAGCCAGGCGCTGACCCGGGCCACGGCGCGGGGTGCTCCGTCGTCGCGCTCGGCAAGGAGCTCGGCGACGATCATGCTGATCCGCGAACCCGGACGTTCCACCCAGGCGTGGGCGCGCAACGGGCGCACCGGGATCGCCCCGAGGATTTCCAGGCTGAGCCGGCCGATCCGCAGGCCCGACCCCGCCGCCTGCTCCTCGATCAGCTTTGTCAGCAGCGCCAACGGGGGCGAGCCGTGCTGCAGTTCGGGGCCCCAGTTGCTGCGCGTGTCATCGGTGGGACTGAAGGCTTGAAACTGACCTTGCGCGGGCAGTCGACGGTAGAAGCAGCCGATCATGCCGCCGGTTCGGTCGGGCGCGAAATAGCTTGTGCCCGCGCGTGATCCGGCCAGCCGGGGTACGGCGGCGGTGTGCCGCCGAAAACCGGACAATGCTCGTGGTGCGGACACCAGTCGCATAACCGCGATTGGTGGGGACGGAAATCGCCTGTCTGGCCCGCGGATTGGATGGCGCGCCACATCGCCATCAGTGTCTTCTCGAAGCGCAGCAGCTCGTCGAGGTCGGGCGAGTAGTCCAGCACCTGGCCGTCGGCGAGGTAGATCAATCGCAGCCGGGTGGGCGGCACACCGCGGGTGCGCAGTAGCGCCACCGCGTAGAACTTCATCTGGAACATCGCCTTGAATTCGGCCAGTGCCCGCGCCGCCGGCGGTGACTTGCCGGTCTTGTAGTCCACCACGCGCAGCTCGCCGGTGGCGGCGACGTCGATCCGGTCGATGAAGCCACGCAGCAGCGTGCCGTCGGCCAGCTCCACCTCCACCCGCTGCTCGCAGGACTGCGGGTCGAATCGGGTGGGGTCTTCCAACCGGTAATAGCCGGCCAGCAGCGCGCGGGCTTCCGCCAACACTTGGGTCCGTTGGACGGAGTCCA
Organism: Mycobacterium sp. Dal123C01; assembly: GCF_052566995.1. NCBI lineage: Bacteria > Bacillati > Actinomycetota > Actinomycetes > Mycobacteriales > Mycobacteriaceae > Mycobacterium > Mycobacterium sp. Dal123C01. The sequence continues at coordinate 3,677,940 of NZ_CP199580.1, forward strand.
GCTCGCCGACCCGGTCTGGCTCGGCGGCGATCACGTGCTCCCATGCGGGCTCCACGAGCGATGTCGCGGTCTCGGGGCCACGTGAGGCCGCGGGCAGGCCGTAGAGCTGCTCCAGCGCGGCGTGCACCACCGACCCGCGGATCTGCGCCGTCGACGCCGGCTCGGGCAGCCGGTCGATCGCCCGGAACCGGTACAGCAACGGGCACTGCTTGAAATCCGCCGCACGCGACGGTGACAGTGCCGGTCTGGAAGCCGCCCGTGCCTGGTCCTGTGGCTGGTCGGTCATATTCGCAGCCTAGAACTGGGTGCCGACAACCCCGAGCATCGGCTACGGCGAGTCGGCTGGCACGCTGAACGCCGTGTCGATCACCGGTCCATTCACTGTCGGCGAGCGCGTCCAGCTCACTGACGCCAAGGGCCGCCACTACACGATGGAGCTCACTGAAAACGCCGAGTTCCACACTCATCGCGGCGCGATTGCGCACAACGAGGTGATCGGGCTCGAGCAGGGCAGCGTGGTCAAATCCAGCAACGGTGCCCCGTACCTGGTGCTGCGCCCGCTGCTGGTGGACTACATCATGTCGATGCCGCGGGGGCCGCAGGTCATCTATCCCAAGGACGCCGCTCAGATCGTGCACGAGGGCGACATCTTTCCGGGTGCCCGCGTGTTGGAGGCCGGAGCCGGATCCGGCGCGTTGACCTGTTCACTGTTGCGCGCGGTGGGGCCCGAAGGACGGGTGGTCTCCTACGAAGTGCGCGCGGATCACGCCGAACATGCGCGGCGCAACGTGTCCGTCTTCTTCGGCGACGCCCCGGCCAACTGGCAGCTGATCCTCAGCGATGTCGTGGATTCCGAGCTACCCGACGGCTCCTTCGACCGCGCCGTGCTGGACATGCTCTCCCCGTGGGAGGTGCTGGACGCGGTGTCGCGGCTCGTGGTCGCCGGCGGCGTGCTGGTGATCTACGTGGCCACCGTCACCCAGCTGTCCAAAGTGGTGGAGGCGCTGCGGGCCCAGCAGTGCTGGACCGAACCGCGGGCGTGGGAGACGATTCAGCGTGGTTGGCATGTTGTCGGCCTGGCGGTCCGGCCACAGCACTCGATGCGCGGGCACACCGCGTTCTTGGTCGCCTCGCGCCGGCTCGCGCCGGGCACGATCGCTCCGGTGCCGTTGGGCCGCAAACGTCCGGGCCGGGACGGCTAGGCGTAATCCTCACTGCGCAGCAGTGAACGGCGCACCGACAGCAGCTCGAACTCGGGATGTGCGGCGACCAGACGTTCGGCGGCGTCGAGGACTTCGACCGCATGGCCCCGGTCACCGGACACCACGCCCATACCGATGCCCGCTCGCCGATACAGATCCTGCGAACCGGTCTCGGCGGCCGAGGCGCTGAACTTACGGCGCAGCTCGGCGACAACGGGACGGATCACCGACCGCTTCTCCTTGAGCGATCGCACGTCGCCCAGCAACACGTCGAATTCGAGCCAGGCGATCCACATCAGCCGGGCGGAGGTTGCGCGGGGGCGGGCTCGGGTGGCGGGGCTGGCTCGGGTGGCGGGGCGGACGTGGGTGGCGTGGCCGGGGCGGGTGGCGCAGCCGGCGCGGGTGACGGCGGTGGGGCAGGGGGCGGAGCCGGAGTCGGCGCGGGTCCAGCTCCCGGCGGAGGTGCCGGCGCGGGTCCCGGCGGTGGGGCTGGAGCCGGGCTTGGTGGTGGCGGCGTCGGGGCCGGCGAGTTGCCCAGGGCCAGAAGCATTTCCGCGGTTCGTCGGGATAACTGCCAGCCGCCCTGAAGAGGCGCGAACTCCATCGGGAAGGTGAACGTGCCGTTGTTCCCCTTAGCGGTGTTGACGGTGACGGTGGCTACCACGTTGGACGGATTCTTGTCCGACCACGCGATGTTGTTCGCCACAAACGACATCGGCAGGTAGCCGTTGTCACGCAGCGCGGTGGTGAATTTGTCCAGGGTGACCGCGCTCTCTGGCGATGCCCCTTCGACGAGGTTGATTTTGTTCATGCCCGGAAGGGCCGGGTCGACAAGTCGGTTCAGCACATCGACGAGAGCCTCGGGCACGGGCAGGGGAGCTGTCGGGGGAGCCGTGACGATCAACGGACTGGAGGTGGGCGATACCGCCGCCGAACTAGTTGACGGCAGCACCTTGGGTTGGCTGTGCGAACATCCCGCGAGCCCGAAGGCCGCCACGGCGGTGGCGGCGCTCAGTGCAACGGACAGGTATCGAGGCATCCACACGGGTCGGCCGGGCTATTCGGCCACGCCTGATTCTTGGACGGGGTGGGAAGTTGCGGTCGGGTCAACTGGTGCAATAGAAGTCACAGTCGGAAACATTGCGTTGATGACCGCGACCACGGCGATGCCTGTGGCGAGGGCTTTTGCGGTCACGGGGTGTCCTTTCGGTGGTCCCAAATCGACGCCGAGGTTACCAGTGGGAGCAATGACGCAACTTTTCACCGCATTTGACTACACGCATGAAGGGCCAATGGCCGGTAGCGTTGAAGGATCCACCGCATCAATTCGGGGCGGGAAAGGAGCGCAACATGGGTGACTCAGAGCGTTCTGAAGCATTCGGGGTCGATCCCGAAGCCAGCATGTCCAGCGGCGATGCTGCCGAATTGGAACAGCTGCGCCGCGAGGCGGCGGAGCTGCGCGAGGAATTAGAGCAAGCGGCCGGATCGCAGGGTGGCCCGCGCTCGGCGCGCGACGTGCATCAACTCGAAGCCCGCATCGACTCGCTCGCTTCCCGCAATTCGAAATTAATGGAAACTCTTAAAGAGGCCCGGCAGCAGCTGTTGGCGCTTCGAGAAGAAGTCGACCGGCTCGGGCAACCGCCCAGCGGTTACGGCGTTCTGCTTTTCGTCCACGAGGACGAAACGGTCGACGTGTTCACGTCGGGCCGCAAGATGCGTTTGACATGCTCGCCGAACATCGACCTGGTGGCCCTCAGAAAAGGACAGACGGTCCGCCTCAACGAAGCCCTGACCGTCGTTGAGGCGGGGAAGTTCGAATCGGTCGGTGAGATCTCGACTTTGCGAGAGGTGCTCAACGACGGGCACCGGGCGTTGGTCGTGGGCCACGCCGACGAGGAGCGGATCGTGTGGCTTGCCGAGCCACTGGTTGCCGAGGACTTGCCAGACGGTGTGCCCGACGCACTCAACGATGACACCAGGCCGCGCAAGTTGCGGCCTGGCGATTCTTTACTGGTCGACACCAAGGCCGGCTACGCGTTTGAGCGCATCCCCAAGGCCGAGGTCGAGGACCTGGTGCTGGAAGAGGTGCCCGACGTCACCTACCAGGACATCGGTGGCCTGACTCGCCAGATCGAGCAGATCCGCGACGCCGTGGAACTGCCGTTCCTGCACAAGGACCTGTACCGCGAATACGCGCTGCGGCCACCCAAAGGTGTGCTGCTCTACGGGCCGCCCGGCTGCGGTAAGACGCTGATCGCCAAGGCGGTCGCCAACTCGTTGGCCAAGAAGATGGCTGAGGTCCGCGGCGACGACGCCCGCGAGGCCAAGTCCTACTTCCTGAACATCAAGGGCCCCGAGCTGCTGAACAAGTTCGTCGGCGAGACCGAGCGGCACATCCGGCTGATCTTCCAGCGGGCCCGTGAGAAGGCATCCGAGGGAACACCGGTCATCGTGTTCTTCGACGAGATGGACTCGATCTTCCGAACCCGCGGCACCGGCGTCTCATCGGACGTCGAGACCACCGTGGTCCCACAGCTACTCAGCGAGATCGATGGTGTGGAGGGACTCGAGAACGTCATCGTGATCGGTGCCTCCAACCGCGAGGACATGATCGATCCCGCGATCCTGCGGCCCGGACGCCTCGACGTGAAGATCAAGATCGAGCGGCCCGATGCCGAAGCGGCACAAGACATCTTCTCCAAGTACTTGGTGGAGACGCTGCCGGTGCACGCCGACGACATCGCCGAGTTCGACGGTGACCGTGGGGCATGCATCAAGGCGATGATCGAAAAGGTCGTCGACCGGATGTACGCGGAGATCGACGACAACCGGTTCCTGGAGGTCACCTACGCCAACGGTGACAAGGAAGTCATGTACTTCAAGGACTTCAACTCCGGGGCGATGATCCAGAACGTCGTTGACCGCGCGAAGAAGAATGCGATCAAGTCAGTGTTGGAGACCGGGCAGCACGGGCTACGGATTCAGCATTTGCTCGACTCGATCGTCGACGAGTTCGCCGAGAACGAGGACCTGCCCAACACCACCAATCCCGATGACTGGGCGCGGATCTCGGGCAAGAAGGGCGAGCGGATCGTGTACATCCGCACCCTGGTCACCGGCAAGTCGTCGAGCGCGTCGCGTGCCATCGACACCGAATCGAACCTCGGCCAGTACCTCTAGGGATCGACCCTCGCGACACTTAAACCACGCACACGACACGCCGAGCGACGTCGCAGTGGTTTAAGTTTCGGCGAAATGTGACGCCAATGAGGCGTCGGCTCAGTCGAATTCGAACGAGTAGCTGTTTGTCAGGTCGTCCTGCGTGACGCGGGCGGGGCGAGTGGTCGTGTCCACCCGCAGTGTCTCGCTAAGCACGCGCGGCTGATAGCTCCATCCGTCGGGAAGCGTGAGCCGGCCGGCCAGTCCGGGCAGGTCGGCCCGCGACAGGTTGGGGTCGGCGACCTGGCTCCAGGTCTGCATGACCCAGCGTTTTCCGTCGGGATCGATGAGCTCGTAGATCTCTTCGCCGGCATTGAAGACGAAGACCGTATTGCGGGTCACTTCGTTGACGGTGTACGGGGCGGGGTTCATCGACGACAGCTGCACGGTGGCCTGCTTGATCATCTCGATCCCGCCGAACGTCATCCGCTCCTGCGCGCCCTGGGCCTGCTTTTCGATGCCGTTCATCAGCCAGTAGCGCGGACCGTTGAGCAACGCCGCGGCCGCTCCGTGCTCGGAGGCGATGGCCTGCGGGTCGAGCGCTGACCACAGCTCGGCCGGACAGTCGTTGAGCGGGAAGCTGTTGTAGACGGTGGCCTGCGGGCCGGAATCGCCGACCTCGACGAGAAGTACCTCGCCGTAACGCTTCCCGGCGAGGTCGGACTCTGGATGCGCTCCCTGGGTGGACACGAGGGTGAAACTAATGACCGCTTTCTGCGGCGTCAACAACGTCGGCGCTGTCGGATTCGTCCGCGACGTTGCCGAGGTAGCGGTTGCGTGCCGTCAGGGCGGTGTGCAGGTCCTCGACCAGTGGATCGAGGAACATCCCCCGGTATTCGGCGTCGTCGACCGCGCGCGCGCTGATGTACATGAACGTCAGCGCGCCAAGGAACAGGCACATGTGGATCAGCGAATCCGGCGCCGGGAACGTCAGGCCGAACACCGTCGACGTGGCGGAGGTGTTGTGCGTCCATTCCTTGAGCAGCGGCGGCGTGAGGATGATCAGGCCGAGAATCAGGTACATCGTGGCGCCGACCGCCGCCACCACCAGGATCTCGATCAGTTGCGAGGCGGCCAGCAGGAAGACCACGTTGAGGTGTTGCATTCGCGTCAGCGGGGAGCCGGCCGACGGGTCCCGCATCGCCGCAAACGGTGTGCCGGCGAGGTTCTCGCTGTCTTCGGGCAATGACGCCGACGACTTCAGCAGCGGCCTCACCCGTTCCACCGTCTTGGATACGACGAAGGCCCCCGCGATGCCGACCAGAAAAGCGATGGCCAGCGACAGCCGCTGTCCGTTGATGTTTGCGGCCATCAGCCAGACGTAGGTGTTGAAGAACACCAATGCGGTCAGCAGCACGATCGGCAGGGCCCGGACCGCCAGCGTGCCGACCGTCGACAGATGCTCCATCGTCATGCGCACCGCCCAGGCGAGTACCGACCCGACGCCGGAGCCGGTCAGCAGCAGCACCAGGCCCAGGATGACGGCGTCCCGGGTCAGTTGGATCGGGCCGGATTCGATGATTCCGCAGGCGACCGCGAAGGCCAGCGCTGCGGTCGAGACAGTCGCGCGGGTGCGCCCACTCACCATTCGGGACACCAACCAGCCGACCAGGGCGGCCAGCGGGAGAGCGGCCGCCAGAAACGCCAGGATCGCCCATTGGGCGGTTGTCGGTGTCCCGTCGATGAAGACGTCGTTGCCGTCGCTGACGAAAAAGACACCGAGTAGGCAGGCCTCAACCGCCGCCCAGGCCGCCAGCATCGCAGCGCACCGCGGCCAGAGCCGTCGCCATCGGCCCCGCCGGGTCAGCACCGACGGCAAGCCGCGCTCGAGGAACCACCGTTCAGCCGCGGCCGTCGCGGCTTTTTGGCTGTCCGGCGTGCGGCGCAGAGTTAGGTCCACACCGGCTCACCCTAGTGGCGCATCAACCCCCGTGCTGGCTGTTTTCGCGCAGGTCAGGATTTGTCCGGCGGCATGCTCGGCGATGGCACCGCCGGTCCGCGCCGTGGCGGCGCTTGGTTGTCGACGAGCGGCGTCTCGGCGAATCTGCATGCGCCGACGGCTGATTGCGCGCCCTGCGCCCTCGCCATCGCGCGCCGTATCGCGCGTGGTATCGCGGCCGGGCGGTTGCCCCAGCGCGGAACGCATCGCCGCCCCGCCTAGGCTGAACGCATGCAACGGATTATCGGGACGGAGGTCGAATACGGCATTTCGTCGCCGTCGGACCCGACCGCCAACCCCATCCTCACTTCGACTCAGGCGGTGTTGGCCTATGCCGCCGCTGCCGGCATTCAACGCGCCAAGCGCACTCGCTGGGACTACGAGGTGGAGTCGCCGCTGCGCGACGCGCGTGGTTTCGACCTGAGTCGCTCGGCGGGCCCGCCGCCGGTGGTCGACGCCGACGAGGTCGGCGCGGCCAACATGATCCTGACCAACGGCGCGCGGCTCTACGTCGACCACGCTCACCCGGAATACGCCGCGCCCGAATGCACCGACCCGCTGGACGCGGTGATCTGGGACAAGGCCGGCGAGCGGGTGATGGATGCCGCCGCCCGCCACGTCGCGAGCGTCCCCGGAGCCGCCAAGCTGCAGCTTTACAAGAACAACGTCGACGGCAAGGGTGCCTCGTACGGGTCGCATGAGAACTACCTGATGTCCCGGCAGACGCCGTTTTCGGCCATCATCGCCGGGCTGACCCCGTTTTTGGTGTCTCGGCAGGTGGTCACTGGCTCTGGCCGGGTCGGTATCGGCCCCTCGGGCGACGAGCCGGGCTTCCAGCTGTCTCAGCGCTCCGACTACATCGAGGTCGAGGTCGGGCTGGAGACCACGCTGAAGCGCGGCATCATCAACACCCGTGACGAACCGCACGCCGACGCCGACCGGTATCGCCGGCTGCACGTCATCATCGGCGATGCCAACCTGGCCGAGACGTCGACCTATCTGAAGCTGGGCACCACGGCGCTGGTCCTGGATCTGATCGAGGACGGTCCGCAACACGGCATCGACCTGAGCGACCTGGCGCTGGCCCGGCCGGTACACGCCGTGCACGCCGTCAGCCGCGATCCGTCGCTGCGGGTGGCTGTTGCCATGGCCGATGGGCGCGAGCTGACCGCCCTTGCGCTGCAAAGGATCTACCTCGACCGGGTGGCCAAGCTTGTCGACGGCCGCGACCCCGACCCTCGCGCATCCCACGTCGTCGAAACCTGGGCGCATGTACTTGACCTGCTCGAGCGCGACCCGATGGAGTGCGCTGAGCTGCTGGACTGGCCGGCCAAGCTGCGACTGCTCGAGGGTTTCCGGCAGCGGGAGAACCTGAGCTGGTCGGCGCCCCGGCTGCACCTCGTTGACCTGCAATATTCCGATGTCCGACTGGACAAGGGCCTGTATAACCGGCTGGTCGCACGTGGCTCGATGAAGCGTCTGGTCAGCGAACACGACGTGCTGGAGGCAGTGGACAACCCACCGACCGACACCCGCGCCTACTTCCGCGGCGAATGCCTGCGCAGGTTCGGCGCCGACATCGCCGCGGCCAGCTGGGACTCGGTGATTTTCGATCTCGGTGGAGATTCGCTGGTGCGCATCCCGACGCTGGAGCCGTTGCGCGGCAGCAAGGCGCACGTCGGAGCGCTGCTGGACTCCGTGAACAGCGCCGCCGAACTGGTCGCACAACTGACGAGCTGAGGCTGGTTAACCGAAGAACGTCGGGCTTGACCGGTAGGGTAGAGGCACGAGCGGGCATGTTTACGCGGCAGTGAACGAGCCCCGACTAAGCAGGAGGCGGCGATGGCGCAGGAGCAGACCAAACGTGGCGGGAGCGGCGACGACGACGATGACGCCGTTGACACCACGGCCGCGGGTCAGGAGCGTCGCGAGAAACTCACCGAGAAAACCGACGATCTGATCGACGACATCGAAGCCCTCCTTGAAACAAACGCGGAGGACTTCGTCAAGGCGTACGTCCAAAAGGGCGGACAGTGACCTGGCCTTTTCCCGATCGCCTGTCCACTAGCTCGGCTCTACCCGGATTCTCCACGGTAAATACGTCTTCATTCGCTGACCTGTTGCGCCGCCAGTCGCCGGAATTGCTCCCGGCAAGCCTGGGCGGCAGCGGTGGCCAATCCGGTGGTGATGCCTCGCAGCTGCCGCACGGGACCACGATCGTCGCCCTGAAATACCCCGGCGGTGTCCTACTCGCCGGCGACCGGCGTTCCACGCAGGGCAACATGATCGCCGGTCGCGACGTGAAGAAGGTGTACATCACCGACGACTACACCGCCACCGGCATCGCCGGCACGGCCGCGATCGCCGTCGAGTTCGCCCGCCTCTACGCGGTGGAGCTCGAGCACTACGAGAAGCTGGAAGGCGTTCCGCTCACCTTCGCCGGCAAGGTCAACCGGCTGGCGATCATGGTGCGCGGCAACCTGGCCGCCGCGATGCAGGGGCTGGTGGCCCTGCCGTTGTTGGCGGGCTACGACATCCACGCACCCGATCCGGAAAGCGCTGGCCGCATAGTCTCGTTCGACGCGGCGGGCGGCTGGAACATCGAGGAAGAGGGCTACCAGTCGGTGGGGTCGGGGTCGATCTTCGCCAAGTCTTCGATAAAGAAGTTGTATGCCCAAGTCACCGATCGTGATTCCGCCCTGCGGGTAGCCGTGGAGGCGCTGTACGACGCCGCCGACGACGATTCGGCCACCGGTGGACCGGATCTGGTTCGCGGCATCTACCCCACGGCGGTCGCCATCGGCGCCGAAGGGGCGGCCGACGTGCCCGAGAGCCGCATCGCCGAATTGGCTCGGGAGGTCATCCAAAGCCGCTCGCGCGCAGATACTTTCGGCCCAGATGGCGGTGAGAAGTGAGTTTCCCGTATTTCATCTCGCCTGAGCAGGCGATGCGTGAGCGCAGCGAGCTCGCGCGCAAAGGCATCGCGCGGGGCCGCAGCGTCGTGGCGCTGGCCTACGCCGGGGGCGTGTTGTTCGTCGCGGAGAACCCGTCGCGGTCCCTGCAGAAGATCAGCGAACTCTACGACCGCGTCGGCTTTGCGGCCGCGGGCAAGTTCAACGAATTCGACAATCTGCGTCGCGGCGGCATCCAGTTCGCCGACACCCGCGGCTACGCCTACGACCGTCGCGACGTCACCGGGCGGCAGCTGGCCAACGTCTACGCGCAAACGCTCGGCACTATCTTCACCGAGCAGGCCAAGCCGTACGAGGTCGAGTTGTGCGTCGCCGAGGTTGCGCACTACGGCGAGACGAAACCACCTGAGCTGTACCGGATCACCTACGACGGGTCGATCAACGACGAGCCGCATTTCGTGGTGATGGGCGGCACCACCGAGCCGATCGCCACCGCGCTCAAGGAGTCCTACGCCGAAAACGCCGACCTGCACGACGCGGTGCATATCGCGGTGGACGCGCTGCGGGCCGGGAGCGCCAACGGCAGCGACGAACCCAGCCTGGATGTGGCCAGCCTGGAGGTCGCCATTCTGGACACCAGCCGGCCGCGGCGCGCGTTCCGGCGGATCGGCCGATCCACCCTGGAAAACCTCCTGCAGGAGACGGATGCCCACGGCTCGGATTCCGATTCGGAGCCGTCGGATTCCGAAGGCGAATCGTCGGATTAGACGCGCGGGGCGCGGCTTCTTCACCGGCGTGGTTGGACAACCAGTACCCTCGATTATGTGCAGCGACGAATTATGGGCATCGAGACCGAGTTCGGTGTCACCTGCACATTCCACGGCCATCGGCGGCTGAGCCCGGACGAGGTAGCCCGCTACCTTTTCCGCCGGGTGGTGTCATGGGGTCGCAGCTCCAATGTTTTTCTGCGTAACGGCGCCCGTCTGTACCTCGACGTCGGCAGCCACCCCGAGTACGCCACCGCGGAGTGCGACAGCCTGGTGCAACTGGTCACCCACGACCGGGCCGGGGAATGGGTGCTGGAAGACCTCCTGGTAGACGCCGAGCAGCGGCTTGCTGACGAAGGCATCGGCGGCGATATCTACCTGTTCAAGAACAACACCGACTCGGCGGGCAACTCCTACGGCTGTCACGAGAATTACCTGATCGTGCGGGCCGGCGAGTTCTCCCGGATCTCCGACGTGCTGCTGCCATTTCTGGTCACCCGGCAGTTGATCTGCGGGGCCGGCAAGGTGCTGCAGACTCCCAAGGCGGCGACCTTCTGCCTCTCTCAACGTGCTGAGCACATCTGGGAAGGCGTTTCGTCGGCCACCACCCGTAGTCGTCCGATCATCAACACTCGCGACGAGCCGCACGCCGATGCCGAGAAATACCGCCGGCTGCACGTCATCGTCGGCGACTCCAACATGTGCGAGACCACCACGATGCTCAAGGTGGGTAGCGCGGCGCTCGTGTTGGAGATGATCGAAGCCGGTGTGCCGTTCCGCGACTTCTCGTTGGACAACCCCATCCGCGCCATCCGCGAGGTCAGCCACGACGTCACCGGCCGCCGGCCGGTGCGGCTGGCCGGCGGCCGTCAGGCCAGCGCGCTGGATATCCAGCGCGAGTACTACAGCCGCGCCGTCGAGCATCTGCAGACCCGGGAGCCCAACGCGCAGATCGAGCAGGTCGTCGACCTGTGGGGCCGGCAGCTCGACGCCGTCGAAAGCCAGGACTTCGCCAAGGTCGACACAGAGATCGACTGGGTGATCAAGCGCAAGCTGTTCCAGCGCTACCAGGACCGCTACAACATGGAGCTGGCCGACGCGAAGATCGCCCAGCTGGATCTGGCGTATCACGACATCAAGCGCGGCCGCGGTGTCTTCGACCTGCTGCAGCGCAAGGGCCTGGCGACGCGGTTGACCACCGACGAGGACATCGCCGAGGCCGTCGACAACCCGCCCCAGACCACCCGGGCCAGGCTGCGCGGCGAATTCATCAGCGCTGCCCAGGCGGCGGGCCGCGACTTCACCGTTGACTGGGTCCACCTCAAACTCAACGATCAGGCGCAGCGCACCGTGCTGTGCAAGGACCCGTTCCGGGCGGTCGACGAGAGGGTCAAACGGCTGATCGCCAGCATGTAGGCGCGAATCGTCTGTCGCGCTGAAGTTTTAAAAGCCACCCGCGGTGACGAAGCGGTGTGGCCTGTCGCTTGCCAGTGGCAAACTCGATAGTCCGGTTGCATCGCCATTGGGAGGTTAGTGAATGGTGGATCGATGACCCCCGGAGCGAACTATCAGGTCAGTCGCGCTGACTGGGCCGATGTGTGTCCGGATCACTGTGACAATCCATGAGCAACTGCTGGCCGCGGTCGGTGGTGAGCGGCAACTAGGAGCAGGAGACCGGCTGTGCCGGGCCTGCGTGAACATACTCGGGGTCGATGGCGCGGCGATCTCGCTGGTCTTCGATGGTGCCAACGCCGCAACGCTGGGGTCGAGCGGACTGCTGGCGCGGGCCTACGACGAGCTGCAGTTCACCCTGGGTGAGGGGCCGTGCCTGGAATCGGTGGCCCTTCGGGCTCCTGTCCTGGTAGTCGACCTGGCCGACCCCCACGACGTGCGGTGGCCGGCCTATGGGGCCGCGATGCTGGCCCACCAGATCCGGGCGGTGTACGCGATGCCGGTTCTGGTTGCCGGCGAATACGTGGGGGCACTAGATCTGTTTCGTGCCCAGCCGGGTCCGTTGGGCGCCGAACAAATGGCCGGTGCGGTGGCGGCCGCCGAGTTGGCAGCCATCCCGGTACTCGATCTGATGAATTCGGACCTGCAGGCCGCCGTGTCCGATCCCAGCAGTAACGCCTGGGCCGAACTGAATACCCTGTCGCGCGCCGAGGTCAGCCAGGCCACCGGCATGCTCATCGCGCAGCTCGACATCGACGCCGCAGCGGCCCTCGTCCGGCTGCGGGCACACGCGTATGCCACTGACCGCAGCGCCATCGATGTCGCGCGCGACATTCTGGACCGTCAGCTGATGCTGGAGGATGATTGATGTGGTCATCATGTGCAGTGGCGGCGCCCGTTGGCGCGGCACGCGGGGACATCCGAGAAGGAGCCGAAGATGACCGACATTGCCCGCGAGACCAGAGTTTTGGACGCTGTCGTCACGCTCGTCGATAGCCTCCTGGACGACTTTGATGTGGTCGATCTATTGACCGACCTCACCGAACGCTGCGCAGAGCTACTCGATGTTGCCGCCGCCGGGATCCTGCTCGCCGATCCGTTGCAGAACCTGCATCTGTTGGCGGCGACTTCGGAGAATGCGCGCGATTTGGAGCTTTTCCAGCTGCAGGCAGACGAAGGACCCTGTCTGGACTGTTATGCCAGCGGACAACCGGTTTCGGTGGCGGATTTAGCCGCAGATTCGGCGCGTTGGCCTCGGTTCGTTCCGGCGGCTGTTGAGGGAGGCTTCGCCTCGGTGCATGCGGTGCCGATGCGAGCGGCCGGAATCGTGTTGGGAGCCTTGGGCTTATTCGGTACACATTCGGGCGAACTCAATGATGCCGACCTGCTGGTCGGACAAAGCCTGGCGCACATCGCGTCTGTAGCGATCGTGCAGGAACACGCCCCAACTTCCGCTGCGGTGGCGCCACGGCTACGCAATGCGCTAATCGCCCGCGTGGTGATTGAGCAGGCCAAGGGCTTCGTACGCGAAAGACTGGACGTGCCGGTGGAAGATGCGTTCACATTGCTACGTCGTTACGCGCGGTCAAACGACGATCACCTGACGGACGTCGCGCGACGGCTGATCGCTCAGCCCGAGTCTCGTCCGGCAATACTCGCGGCGATGGCGGCGATGAATCCCTCGCCGTCGTAAACACTTTCAGTAATAGTTGAGTGTCAGGAGGAATTGTGGCGGGCGCGGGCGCGCCGCACAGATATCTCGACCAGTCGCTCGGCGACCAGATGCAGTTTGACGTTCTCGTCCTGGCTGATCTTCATCAGCCGAGCGAAGGCCTCCTCGGCGTCGACTCCAGATCGGCCGCGAATGATTCCGATCGCCTGATCGATGACCGACCGGTTAGTCAGCGCCTGCTGCAACCGCTCGGCCCGATGCTGGGCCGCCATCAGCAATCGCGCGTTGTGCACCGCAACAGCCGCGGGCCCCGCGAACTTGGTACCCAGCGTCACCGCGTGCTCGGCGAATGCGTCCAGGGTGTATGCGTAGGCGTTGATGACGCCGATCACCTGCTCGCGAAGGACGAGCGGCAGGGATAACGCCGAATTCACGCCCAGGCGCACAACCGCGCTGCCGAAGCGCGGCCACCGACTGTCATCACTGACCGATCCACTGACGCAAGGACGTGCCGAGCGCAGGGAAGTAATGCACGGCCCCTCCTCGTGGAGCTCGTACTGAAGTGTGTCGATCTTGCGGACGAACTCGTCAGTCACGGCCCACGACTGGATACGCAGTGGCACCACGGACGGGTGCGCCACGGTCACACCGGCACCGTCGGCGCCCGGGATCGCGTGGGCCGCGAATTCGGCTATCTGGGTGAGCGACTCGTCCACCGTCAGCGCGTCCACCACGATCGCGGCCAATCCGCTCAGCCCAGTCTGCAAGTCCTCTTCGTCGGCGTCATGCTGTGCCTGCGTGAGCTCGGGATCCGGCGGGAAAATTCGGCCGGGCTGGCTGTCGTACTCAGCCAACGCCACACCCCTTTCTAGGTTTCGCTGATGACCTGCTTACCACTCGACCGCAGCGCCGGTCAGTGTCCTCGGTAATGACATCGGGTTTCCTGCGCCCGAGTTAATGAAACTCCACTGCACCCCTAAGCTGCTATGCGTGGCGACCTCGAAAGTCGAACGGCTGGTAAACCTCGTCATCGCTCTACTGTCCACCCGCGGCTACGTCACCGCTGAAAAGATCAGAACAAGCGTGGCGGGTTATTCGGAAAGTCCCAGTGCTGAGGCCTTTTCCCGGATGTTCGAACGCGACAAGAACGAGCTGCGCGACCTCGGGATCCCCCTCGAGGTCGGCCGGGTGTCGGCGCTGGACCCCACCGAGGGCTACCGCATCAACCGGGACGCGTACTCGCTGCCACCGGTCGAACTGACCGCGGACGAAGCGGCCGCAGTCGCCGTCGCCACGCAGCTATGGGAATCACCCGAACTGATCACCGCGACTCAGGGCGCATTGCTCAAGCTGCGTGCGGCCGGGGTGGACGTCGACCCCTTCGATGACGGGGCCCCGGTGGCCATCGCCTCCCCGGAGGGAGTCCCGGGTCTGCGTGGGTCGGAGGGTATTCTCGGAATCCTGTTGTCCGCCATCGATTCCCGGCAGGCGGTGCAGTTCCCGCACCGGCCGTCACGAGCCGAGCCCTACACCACGCGCACGGTCGAGCCGTGGGGCGTGGTCACCGAGAAAGGTCGCTGGTATCTCGTCGGCCACGACCGCGACCGCGACGCCACCCGTACCTTCCGGCTTTCCCGCATCGGTGACGAGGTCGCGCCCGTCGGCCCGGCCGGCGCGGTCACGATCCCCGACGGCGTCGACCTGCGCAAGATCGTCGCTGAAACGGTCGCCGAGACGCCGACCGGCGGGCAGGCCCTGGTGTGGGTCGCCGACGGACGGGTCACCGCGTTGCGCCGCGCCGGGCGATCCACCGGTGCCCGGCAGCTGGGCGGTCGCGAGGGCGAGGTGATCGAGCTCGACATCAGTGCCACCGACCGGCTGGCGCGCGAAATCGCCGGATATGGGGCCGACGCCGTCGTACTCGAGCCGCAGACGCTGCGCGAGGACGTGCTGGCCCGGTTGCGCGCCCACGCGGAGGCGTCGGCATGACTCCCGTATCCACCCGGCTGGTCCGGCTGCTCAACATGGTGCCGTATTTCCAGGCCAACCCGCGGATCACCCGCGCCGAGGCGGCCGCGAAGCTGGGGGTGTCCGCCAAACAGCTCGAAGAGGACCTCAACCAGCTGTGGATGTGCGGCCTTCCCGGCTACTTCCCGGGTGATCTGATCGACTTCGAGTTCTCCGGCGACACCATCGAGGTGACGTTTTCGGCGGGCATCGACCGGCCGCTCAAGCTCACCTCGCCCGAAGCCACCGGCCTACTGGTGGCGCTGCGGGCGCTGGCGGACATTCCGGGCGTGGTCGATCCGGAGGCGGCGCGCAGCGCGATCGCCAAGATCGCCGCCGCGGCCGGCGCCATTGGGCACGACGCCACGAGTTCGGTGACGGCAATCGACGAGCCGGCGCCCATCGAGAACCGCGCCGCGGCCGCGGTACGCACCGCCGTGCAGTACAAACACGCACTGGCCATCGACTATTACTCCGCCTCACACGACGCCCTGACCAGCCGGATCGTCGACCCCATCCGGGTGCTGCTGATTGGCGGCCACAGCTACCTGGAGGCCTGGTCCCGCGAAGCCGAAGGCGTTCGGCTGTTCCGATTCGACCGGATCGTCGAGGCCACCGAGCTGGGCGAGCCGGCTGCCCCACCCCAACCAGCCCTGCAGGCGCCCCCGGACACATCGCTGTTCGACGGCGATCCGTCACTGCCGTCGGCCAAGTTACGGGTGTCTGCCTCGGCGTCGTGGATGTTCGAGTACTACCCGATGCGCGACGTACGCGAGTTGCCGGATGGATCCTGTGAGGCGGTCATGACGTATGCCTCCGAGGATTGGATGACGCGTCTGGTGCTGGGATTCGGGTCGGACGTGCGGGTGGTCGAACCGCAGTCACTTGCGGCGCGGGTACGCGATGCCGCCGCGGCGGCCCTGGAGTCCTACCAGGCGGTGACGTCCTGAGCCCACGGCGCGGGGACACCGGCAGTCGACTGTGCTGCGGTAGCATCGGGTGGACGTCTGGAGGTAATGAAAGTGGGCAGTCTTAGTCCCTGGCACTGGGCGATCCTCGCGGTCGTCGTGATTCTGCTGTTCGGTGCCAAGAAGCTCCCGGATGCAGCGCGCTCGCTGGGCAAGTCGATGCGCATCTTCAAGTCCGAGCTGCGTGAGATGCAGACGGAAGGCAAGTCGGAAGCGCCTTCCCTGGAAACCCCTGCTGCGACCCCACAGCCGGTGCAGTCGCAGCGGGTCGACCCGTCGGCGGCCACCGAGCAGGGCCACACCGAAGCGCGCCCCGCTTAGCCGGGCATGGGTCGCGGTGCGCGAGCGCCACTGACCGAGCGTCGTGAAAGCATTCAAGACTTCAGCGCGCACTGCTGCCTTGCTGAAGCGCCTCAACCCGCGCCATAGGCGCAGTCGGGTCAATCCCGACGCGACGATGTCGCTGGTCGACCACCTCACCGAGCTGCGCACCCGGTTGCTGATCGCGCTGGGCGCGATCATGGTCACCACGATTCTGGGATTCGTCTGGTACGGGCATCCGCTGTTCGGGGTGGAGAGCCTCGGCGAGTGGCTGCGCCATCCCTACTGTTCGCTGCCGCAGTCGGCGCGCGCGGACATCAGCGCCGACGGGCAGTGCCGGTTGCTGGCCACCGCGCCGTTCGACCAGTTCATGCTGCGGCTCAAGGTCGGGATGACGGCCGGGATCGTGATGGCCTGTCCGGTCTGGTTTTACGAGCTGTGGGCGTTCATCACGCCCGGGCTGTATCAGAAGGAACGCCGCTTCGCGATCGGGTTCGTGATCCCCGCGGCCGTGCTGTTCATCGGCGGTTCGGTGTTGGCGTACTTCGTGCTGTCCAAGGCGCTGGGCTTTTTGTTGACCGTCGGCAGCGACGTGCAGGTGACGGCGCTGTCCGGCGACCGCTATTTCGGCTTCCTGATCAATCTGCTGGTGGTGTTCGGCGTCAGCTTCGAATTCCCGTTGCTGATCGTCATGCTCAACATGACGGGCATGCTGACCTATCAACGGCTCAAGTCGTGGCGGCGCGGCCTGATCTTCGCGATGTTCGTGTTCGCGGCGGTGTTCACGCCCGGCTCCGACCCGTTTTCGATGACGGCACTGGGCATCGCGTTGTCCGTGTTGCAAGAGGGGGCCATTCAGATCGCCCGCATCCACGACAAGCGAAAAGCCAAGCGCGAAGCCCGAACCACGATCCCCGACGACGAAGCGTCGGTCATCGAGCCGGCTTCGCCGATCCCCGAGCAGGCACCCGAGCCGTCGTTCGTCGCGGGCCAACATGACGACGTCACGTAGATGACCGCACCTGGCGGCGGCGTGGCCGAGTTGACCGAGCTGCCTCGGTTCACCGCCGAACTGCCTTTTTCGCTCGACGACTTTCAGCGGCGGGGGTGTGCGGCCCTCGAGCGTGGCCACGGTGTGCTGGTCTGCGCGCCGACGGGTGCCGGCAAGACGGTGGTCGGCGAATTCGCCGTGCATCTGGCGCTGGCGGCGGGCGGTAAGTGTTTCTACACCACGCCGCTCAAGGCGCTGAGCAACCAGAAGCACACCGACCTGACGGCGCGCTACGGCCGCGACCGGATCGGCCTGTTGACCGGCGACGTGTCGGTCAACGCCGATGCGCCCGTGGTGGTCATGACCACCGAAGTGCTGCGCAACATGCTCTACGCGGATTCACCTGCGCTGCAGGGACTGTCGCATGTAGTGATGGACGAGGTGCACTTCCTTGCCGACCGGATGCGGGGTCCGGTGTGGGAGGAGGTGATCCTGCATCTGCCTGACGAGGTGCGGCTGGTCAGCCTGTCGGCGACGGTGAGCAACGCCGAGGAGTTCGGTGGCTGGATCCAGACGGTGCGCGGCGACACGACGGTAGTGGTCGACGAACACCGGCCGGTGCCGCTGTGGCAACACGTGCTGGTCGGTAAGCGTCTGCTGGATCTCTTCGACTACGAGAACCAGAAACCGGCCGCCGATCGTCATCCGCGCGTCAATCCCGAACTGGTGCGCCACATCGCGCACCGCCGCGAGGCCGACCGGATGAGCGACTGGCAGCCCCGCCGGCAAGGGGGAAGAGGGGGCGGGGGGCGGCCGGCCCGGCCACGCTTCTACCGGCCGCCGGCGCGGCCGGATGTGATCGCGTCGCTGGACTCCGAAGGGCTGTTGCCGGCGATCACCTTCGTGTTCTCGCGGGCCGGTTGCGACGCCGCGGTCCAGCAGTGCCTGCGCTCGCCGCTGCGGCTCACCAGCGAGGAGGAACGCGCCCAGATCGCCGAGGTGATCGACCACCGATGCGGAGATCTCGCGGAAGGCGACCTCGCGGTGCTCGGCTACTACGAGTGGCGGGAAGGGCTGCTGCGCGGGTTGGCGGCCCACCACGCCGGGATGCTGCCGGCCTTCCGGCACACGGTCGAGGAGCTGTTCACCGCCGGCCTGGTCAGGGCGGTGTTCGCCACCGAGACCTTGGCGTTGGGCATCAACATGCCGGCCCGCACGGTGGTGCTCGAGCGGCTGGTGAAGTTCAACGGCGAGGCCCACGTGCCGCTGACGGCGGGGGAGTACACGCAGCTGACCGGGCGGGCCGGCCGACGCGGCATCGATGTCGAGGGTCACGCGGTGGTGCTCTGGCATCCCGGCGAGGAGACCTCGGAACCGTCGGCGGTGGCCGGGCTGGCGTCCACCCGGACGTTCCCGCTGCGCAGCTCGTTTACGCCGTCGTACAACATGACCATCAACCTGGTGCAGCACATGGGCCCGGAGCAGGCGCATCAGCTGCTGGAGCAGTCGTTCGCTCAGTATCAGGCCGACCGCTCCGTCGTCGGATTGGTGCGCGGTATCGACCGGGGCAAGCGGATGGCCGACGAGATCGCCACCGAACTGGGCGGGGCCGAGGCGCCGATCCTGGAATACGCCCGGATGCGCGCACGGATTTCGGAGATGGAACGCGCGCAGTCCCGGGCGTCTCGGCTGCACCGACGGCAGGCGGCCAACGAGGCGCTGGCCGGACTGCGCCGCGGCGACATCATCACCATCAGCCACGGCCGGCACAACGGGCTGGCGGTGGTGCTGGAGTCGGCGCGCGAAGGCGATGATCCCCGGCCGCTGGTGCTCACCGAACACCGTTGGGCGGGGCGGATTTCGTCGGCCGACTATTCGGGTGCTTCGGCGCCGGCCGGATCGATGTCGTTGCCCAAGCGGGTCGAGCACCGCCAGCCGAGGGTGCGGCGCGATCTGGCCTCGGCGCTGCGGTCGGCCGCCGCCGGGCTGGCCGCTTCGTCGGGCCGTCGCGGCGCGGATCCCGACGGGAGCTTCCACGATCCGGAGCTGGCGTCGTTGCGGGAAGCGTTGCGTCGGCACCCCGCACACAACAGCGCCGGCGTCGAGTCCCAGATGCGTGAGGCCGAGCGGTACCTGCGCCTCGAACGGGACAACGCGCAGCTGGAAAAGAAGGTCGCCGCGGCCACCAACTCGCTGGCCCGCACCTTCGACCGGATCGTCGGGCTGCTCACCGAGCGCGAGTACATCCAGGGCTCCGCCACGGATCCCCGAGTCACCGACGGCGGCCGGTTGTTGGCCCGGATCTATAGCGAGAGCGACCTGTTGGTCGCCGAATGCCTGCGCACCGGCGCGTGGGCGGACTTGAAGTCGGCCGAGTTGGCCGCGGTGGTCTCCTCGGTGCTCTACGAGACTCGCGGCGCCGACGGCCCCGGCGCCCCTTTTGCCGCCGAGGCGCCCACGCCGCGTTTGCGGCAGGCCCTGCATCAGACAGCAAAGCTGTCGTTCGCGCTGCGCGCCGACGAGCAGACGCACCGCATCGCCCCGAGCCGCGAACCCGACGACGGCTTTGTCAACGTCATCTACCAATGGGCCCGGACCGGCGATCTGGCCGCCTCGCTGGCCGCGGCCGACGCGACCGGCAACGGTTCGCCGTTACTGGCCGGAGATTTCGTACGGTGGTGCCGCCAGGTGCTCGACCTGTTGGACCAAGTTCGCAATGCCGCGCCGGATCCTGAAGTGCGGGCCACAGCAAAGCGCGCTATCACCGACGTTCGGCGCGGCGTCGTCGCGGTTGACGCCGGGTAGGCTGGGCGCGAGCTACCGTTACATGGCCAGGACACAAGGCGATTGAGGAGAGACGATGAGCGGACCGCAGGGATCGGACCCGGGCCAGCAGTGGCAACCGCCCGGCGAGGGTGGCGATCGCTCCCAGGAACCGACTCAGGTGGGCTCGCCGTGGCAACAGCAGCCGCCGACCCAGGAGGGGACGTGGCAGGCCCCCGCGTACACGCCGCCCGCCGAGTACCCGCAATACCAGCAGCCGGCTGAGCACGCGTACCAGCAGCAGTACCCTCAGCAGCCGCAGCCGGGTTATGGCCAATCCGAGCAGTACGGTCAGCCCGGCCAATACGCCCAGCCCGGTCAGCCTGGTCAGTACGCTCAGCCCGGCCAGTATGGCCAGCCGGGTCAGTACGCTCAGCCGGGCCAGTACGGCCAGCCGGGCCAGTACGGACAGCCAGGCCAATACGGTCAGCCCGGCCAGTACCCGCAGCAATACCCGGGCTACGAGCAGCCGAAAAAGAAGCGTTCGATGGCGCTGATCGGCGGCGTGGGCGGGGCGATCGCCTTTCTGCTGATCGCGGTCGTGCTGGTGCTCGGTTTCTGGGAGCCCGGCTTTTTCGTCACCACCAAGCTGGACGTCAGCAAGGCTCAGACCGGTGTGCAGCAGGTTCTGACCGACGAAACCAATGGCTATGGCGCAAAGAACGTCAAAGACGTGAAGTGCAACAACGGCGGCGACCCGACCGTGAAGAAGGGCAGCACGTTCGACTGCGCCGTCAGCATCGACGGCGCGCAGAAGCACGTGACGGTGACCTTCCAGGACGACAAGGGCACCTACGAGGTCGGCCGGCCGCAGTAGCAGGTCACTGCGGCAGCGAGTCGAGCGCTTTCTGCAGCCGGGCTATCGAGGACCCCACGCCGAATTCGGTCGCCAGCTCCGCGGTGCGCTGCGGGTCGGCGGCCACCAGCGGTAGTTCGTCGGTTCGTGTCGACAGCGTGATCGCTGCGTCGGTGGCCACCCTTACAACCTGGGCGGCGGCGTCGATGTAGTCGGTCGCGGCCAGAAGCTTGGCCCGCAATCCCTTGGCGAGCTTGGATTTCGGGTCATGCGCGGCGGCCAGGATCTGATCCAGCGAGCCGTGCTGAGCCAGCAGAGTGGCGGCCGTTTTCTCCCCGACGCCGGGCACACCCGGTAGGCCGTCGGACGGATCACCGCGCAGCAGCGCCAGTTCGGCGTAGGCGGGTCCGGCCCGATCCGCCGGCACGGAATAGTGCTCGGCCACCTCGGCGGGCCCGAACAGGGTGGCCTTGGCCAGCCCGCGGCCCAGGTAGAGCACCCGAACCGGGACGGGATCGTCGGACACCACTTGCATCAGGTCGCGGTCTCCGCTGACCACGACGACCGGGTCTTTGCGTTCCTTCGCCGCCAGCGTGCCCAGCACGTCGTCGGCCTCGAAACCCTCGGCACCTGCCGTCGCGATCCCGAACGCGTCCAAGAGCTGCATGATCATGTCGACCTGTGGTGTCAGCTCGTCGGGCACTTCCTCGACGTCGGGCGTGCCTTCCGGTTCCGGCTCGGCGACCCGATGCGCCTTGTACGACGGAATCAGGTCCACCCGGAACTGCGGGCGCCAATCCAGGTCGAGGCACACCGCCAGCCGGTGGGGCCGCTGCTGGGTGATGACCACGGCCATCGAGTCGATGAATCCGCGGACGGCGTTGACCGGCCGGCCGTCGGGAGCGGTGATCGACGACGGCACCCCGAAATACGAGCGGAACCACATGCTGGCGCCGTCGAGCAGCAACAAAGGTGCAGGCATGCGGGCTATCCTGCCAGCGTGGCCGCGGCGCGGTTAGCCTGGCTGCCATGGAATCTCATCGATTCGATGCCGGGGTCTATGGCCGCCGGCTCGCCGCGGCGGCCGCAGCGACTGCCGATGCCGGTCTCGACGGCCTGGTGATCACCCCGGGATATGACCTGCGCTACCTCATCGGATCCCGTGCCGACACGTTCGAGCGGCTCACTGCCCTGGTATTGCCGGCTGCCGGTGAGCCGACGGTCGTGGTGCCGCGGCTGGAGCTCGCCTCGTTCAAGGGATCGGTCGTCTCTGAACTGGGCTTGGCGCTGCGCGACTGGGTGGACGGCGATGACCCGTACAAGTTGGTGAGTGCCGCGTTGGGTGGTGCACCTGCGGCGACGGCCGTCACCGATTCGATGCCGGCGCTGCATGTGTTGCCGTTGGCTGGTGCGTTGGGTGTGCTGCCGGTCTTGGCCACCGATGTGCTGCGCAGGCTGCGAATGGTCAAGGAGCAGTGCGAGATCGACGCGCTGCGCAAGGCCGGTTCGGCAATCGACCGGGTGCACGCCCGGGTGCCGGAGTTCCTCATTCCGGGCCGCACCGAGGCCGACGTCGCCGCTGACATCGCCGAAGCCATTGTCGCCGAAGGGCATTCGGAGGTGTCCTTCATCATCGTGGGTTCCGGCCCGCACGGCGCCGATCCGCACCACAGCTATTCGGATCGCGAACTGCAGGTCGGTGACATTGTCGTCGTCGACATCGGGGGATCCTACGAGCCCGGATACCACTCCGACTCGACGCGCACCTATAGCATTGGCGAGCCCGAAGACGACGTAGCGCAACAGTATTCGGTGCTACAGCGCGCCCAGCGGGCGGCGTTCGACGCGGTTCGTCCGGGAGTAACCGCCGAGCAGGTCGACGCCGCGGCCCGCGAGGTGTTGGCCGAGGCCGGGCTCGCGGAGTTCTTCGTGCACCGCACCGGCCACGGCATCGGGCTCTCGGTGCACGAGGAGCCCTACATCGTCAGCGGCAACGACCTGCCTTTGACTGCGGGAATGGCTTTTTCGATCGAGCCGGGCATCTACTTCGCGGGCCGCTGGGGCGCCCGCATCGAAGACATCGTCGTTATGACCGAGGACGGCGCGCTAGCGGTCAACAGCCGCCCACACGAGTTGATTGTGGTGCCGGTGTCCTCAGGGGCTTAGCGGCGTGCTTGTGGAGCGGAGGTGGGTCGCACGGCGCGAAGGTCCGCGGCGTTGTGTTCCTCCATGTCGGTGAATCCTGAGGCGGCCTTGTAGGCCTTACTACCGACATCGGTCAGCGTTTCCCCGTGGGCCTGAAGGCCTTTCACGTGCTTACCGTGGGCCACGCTGACCGCTTCGTGGAACTCCTCGGCGGCGGGAAAGCCACCGAACATTCCCGACATCAGCGGTCCCCGCGACAGGCGGTCCGCCGCGTCGTGGGCATGCCCTCCCGCGCGGTGAGACTGGCTTCCCCCCGAGTGCAATAGTCCAGTGTCGACGAACACCGTCATCCCTTCCGTCAGTGTTGCGTTTTCCCGATCGTGGTGCTGCAGGCCTGGAACCAGGCGAAGTGATAAGTGGCGGACGACTTTTCGCCGGCCGCCAGCGCGTCGATGGCGGCCAGCAACTGCCAGTTGCCGACGTCGTGGAAATCGACGTGCTCTGGGTAGGCGTCCAGAACGCGGGTACTGACCTCGCGGAGATGCGTCTGCAGGAGGTCGACCTCTCTGTCCAGCACCCCGGTACCGCTGGAGGCGGCTTTCGCCAGGGTGTGGGCCAGTCGGGGTAGGCCGTCGCGCCACTGGGTCGCTTGGTTGAGTTCCCAGCCAAGGTCGTCGATGTCGGCCACGCGCCGGGGGCGTGGCGAGGTGGGGACCGGCTCGTCCTCCCCGGGAACGTGATGGATCGGGGTGTAGCCGGCGGCGACGGTGACTTCGCCGAGCAGGGTTTCCAAGTCGCCGCGACGTCGTTCCGGGGGCAACAGTGTGACCGCGGCGGGGAGCTCGATGCCAGGCGGGATCCAGCCGCTGGCCAGATCGGTGGCCAGCACCGTCGTGTTGTCCGGGCGATCGCCGGCCGCCCAGGCCAGCCGGGGTTGTTGGCGGGCCACTGCGGCCACCAGACGTTCTAGTCGCGCCCGCGCGGTGGCGTTGGCCGATGCGGCTCCGGCGACCGCGCCGGTGGCGGTGGCCGCGACGGCCTCGGTTCCCAGACTCGACGGCGACGGCGACGACGGAGGCGCGGGCGGGGGCGCTTGACGCACGACCGCGGGCTGGGCCGGGCTCCCTTGCCCCGCCGAGGGGTGCACAGGTGCAGAACCCGGCATCGCCGAGAGGGGTGGGCTCGGTGGGAGAACAGGAGCGGAGGCCGCGGGGATCGTCGGGCGTATGTCGGAGGCGTAAGCGGGCAGCGGGCCCGCTGGTGATGGTGCGGCGGGGGTCGCTGATCCCGCGACGACCTGGGGTGCCGGGGTCGCATCAGGGGCTGTGGCGTGTGCGACGGGCGGCGGCGCATCGTATGTCGGCGCGTTGGCGGGAACGCTTCCCATGCCAGCGGTGGGGGTCGTCGGGGCCTGCGGGTCCGGGGGTGGCATCTGTGGCGGCGGCACCGCACCAGCGGTTGCGTTGCCGGCCTGCATGCCCTTGTCGAAGCTGTGCACCAAGTCGGCGGGTGTCACCGGTTGGACTGGGCCGGAGGGCGCGCTGGGAGCGCCGGCCAAGGATGTCGCTCCAGCTGTGGGCAGACCCGAACTAGGCGCACCCACCATCGGCGTTCCCGGTGCTGAGGAGCCGCCGTGAAATGGCGCGGGTGCGGACGGCATTGGGCCCGCAACTGCGGCGGGTTCGGCCGGTGCCGGCGGCGGCGTTTTGCCAAAAGCTGACCGGAAATTCATGCGAGAGCCAGGGGCAGGAGCAACCTGCCCTGGCCCGGGGGGAGGTGGAGTTTCCAGCGGTGTCTTAAAGCTTGTCGCGGCGCCCGTGGGAGAACTGACAGCAGGCGGAACCTGCCCTTCCGGAGAAGGGGGTGGTGTGGTGAAACCTGGAGTGGCGCCGATCTGCGACCCGTGGCTGCTGAGGTCGCGTTTTACCTGATCTTCTAGGCTCTGTTGGTCTTCGGGTTGGCGGAACATATTGCCGACATCGACCCCATGGGCTTGCGCGAACTGACGTGCTGATTGCCCGGTTCCCTCCGCGTCGAGGATCCGCTGCATGGCATCAAACACGTTGCCGGAATACTTCGCAGCGACCATGTTTGCTAGGGCTCGATACTGCTGTAACGCGGCGACGATCTGGGGCACCTTGGCTTCCACGGGCTCTTTGGAATCTTTGATCTCTTGGATCCGCGTGTTGCCCTCCCTGGCGATATTGGTCAGATCGTGCTGGAGGCTCACAATGCTGTCGTAGGCGGTGCCATACGCGCCCTCTTTGGCACCGTTCTTTTCAGCAACTCGTCGCGCCTGATCTTCACCTTGTCGGAAAGAGTTGCGGAGGTCTTCAACCGTATGGCCATGCTGGTCGGCGAGCAGACCGGTTTGAGCGTTACGCAGCATGTCCGCAAAATGTATAAATCCTGCTTTGAGCTGTCCGCGATTGAGCTTGCCATCTGACAACGCCATCAGGTCCTGGTCATCCACCCATTGATCTCCGACGATTGGTATCGAATACTGTCCAGGAGGGAAGATCATTTGCAGAGTCCCTCGATCGCTAACGTGGTCTCGTCACCCGCACGCAGCATCGGCGCCATTTCAGAATCCGGCATGCTATTCTGGTAGTCGTTTACGAGCTCTTGGAAAATGTCAGTAAGTTTCCGAATTGTATTTGCGAGTTCAGTTGGCGTCGCAGGCAGTTCGGACAGGGTGGTACGAAGGTATTCGCTCCCCGCGAGAATTGCCTGTTGACCATTTATGGCGAATACCAATTGGGCGGTTGGATCGGTGCCCTGATTGCGGGACGAACTCGCTTTGATTGCACTGTGCACCTTTTCGTACACACCACACACTTTGGCCTTGGCGTCGGCGACCTGTTGGGCGGTGTATGCGGGAGGTGGTGGCGGTTTCGCTGACACAGGTCGAAACCAGCCCACGATTGCGACGGCAAGCGTCGCCAACAGGGCGATGACTAGGAAAGCAAACATCAGCCAAGGCTGCCTGCCTCGGGACGGCAGCGGTTCTGGCCAGGGGGGTGGAAGGGGCGACGAAGCAGGGGGTAGTCCGAGGTCCGACACGACCTCAATCGTATCGTCCGTTCGAGATAATGCCAGTCACCCATTCTTCGGGCTATGTTGAAGTCAACTGCCCTAACTCAATCAATAGAAATGATCTATGCGCCTACGGATCGTATGTTAACCGCATCTCATTTACACAAGTTCTCTAGCTTCGAAGTCGCGTCATCTCCAGAACGCACTGACGCGTTTATTTCGGAATCGGGTGCCTCGGCTAGTAATTGAACCGTGAGCAATTGGTAAACATTTGTGAGGTTTCGAACCCCGCCAGCGATATCAGGGGGGGTTGCTGGGGTGTCGTTGAGAGTGGTTGAGAGGTATTGGCTACCGGCGACGAGCGCTTGGCGGGCGTTCACTGCCGAGGCAAGTTGAGTCGCGTAGTCTGGCCCCCTGTCGCGGGCACCTGTCAACTGGATGGCGTTGTGGACTTTGCCGAAGGCAGTGCACACCTTCGATTTGGCGTCGGCGATCTCTTGGCTGGTGTAGGTGGGGCCGGCGGCTGGCTTACTGGTGGGGACTGGGCGGAACCAGGAACCGATTGCAACGCCAATTGCGAGGAGCGCCAACGCCAGTGCTGCAATCGTTAGCCATGCGACAGGGCGCTTTTGCGCGGGCGGGCGCTGGGCCACCCAAGGGGGCTGTGCGGGCGGCGGAGGAGGAAGATTCGACACTGCCCGATCGTATCTCTCAACCGAGTTTGGGTAGAAGACCTTGGCACCATGCATAGGGCACCACTCGGCATCTGATTGTGCCCATAAATCTCAACGCGGTCGTCACATTTTAGTTTCCGAAACGTGTTCCTGGGGAACGGATCTGACGGCGCCCGCTAGCGACTCGCGTCCTGATCGTCGTCATCGCGCTTTGAGTCGGGCAAGATGATGCGCCGACTCGCAACCGGTTTGCCCTCAACACGTTTGACGACTTCGGGTCCGGGCGGCGGTGTGGTGATACGCCCTTGCACCGGCGCGCCGTTCTTCACTGTCGGCGCCACAACGCGTTTGGTGTCGGGCTTCTCGTCTTTGCCCGCTGCTCCTCCGCCGTGCATGGCGCCCGGCGGCATCATTGGCATCGCACCCATCGGACCCCTGGGCGCACCAGGCGCAGTCTGTCCACTCGGTGGCGTGGGCGAAGTCGTATGTGCCGATGCGGGCTCAGTACCGGCCGACTGCGGCGGCAGTGGCCCGAGCATCGCGGTCGGTGTGGTGGCGCCACCACCCAGCCCACCACCGCCGCCACCACCCAGCTCGCCAGCGCCGCTCGTGGATCCCATCAGCTCACCAGGAATGGCCGCGCCAGCGCCCGCGCCGTGCTGTAGCGCGCCCATACCCGTCTGCATCATCTGCTGTCCGATCTGAGCAGCCTGCTGCGGAATCTGGCTCAACGGTTGGAGTAAGCCGCCCATCGCACCCGAGATACCGCCCGCGACGCCAGAGATCATCTGCGGAATCTGCTGAGCCATCTCACTCGGGCTGCCGACACCGGCCATCTTCCCGGCTGACTCTGCTTCATTCGCAGGAAACTTGCCCATAGCGTCAGCGGTTTTCTCGCCACGTTCGGCATATCCGGTTTGGGCGTCGCCCATGTCTCGGGGATCGCCGCCATTAGCAGCAAGACCAAGAGCTCTCAGCAGCTGACTCAAAGGAACAGTTCCCGTAGCCAGCTGATCGGGCGTGATCCCCGGCGGCAGTGGACCCCCACTCAACTTGGCCAGGTGCTCGAGAATTATTCGGATTTCATCGTCGCCACTCATGACATCCTCCCGCGCAGCGTCGGGCGGAGCAGGGTGCGCCGCGGAAGCGAACCCGCGCAGCACAACTGGCTCGCTTCAGTAGCGAACCAGTGTCGATCACCATCTTTGCCCCTGACCATTCGTGCCCCCACAGGCCCTGATTGCGAGGCTAATCACGGTATCGGTGCCGGTCAATTCACTGTTAAAAGCAACTGCCCGATATAGACGGCAAGTACCCGCGCGGACGAATGTTGATGACTGCGCTGTAGCGACGAGATGGTTCTGGCTAGCGTCGCCCCGCGACCGTGGGGTGAATAGCGGCAGCGGACGGCCTGGACGACAATTCGGCACGTGCCAGTCCTTGCGGTGGATCCGGAGGCGCTGTCCGCGGCAGGCAGCGCCGTGGTTGCGACTGGCGATGGGTTGGGCGCGGCGATGGCTGTGTTGACGGCTGGTTTCGGCGCCAACACCGGTCTGGATGTGGCTGGCATGGTGTTCGGTCTGTCGTATCAGTCAACGGCCGAGTCGCTACTGAAGCTTGCGACGGCGGCAGTTAACGCCTGCCGTTGCAACGGAGCGGCGATTCAGGCTAGTGCGTCGAACTATTCGAGGGCCGAAGTAGCCTCGAGGTTAGGCGGCGGTGGCGGCGTGTTATCGGCGCCCAGCGAGCCGGCTCGGATCGGATCATCCGGACCGCCAGGAACATTGGGTCCAGGAGAACCACCACCGCTGCTATGGGCTTTGGTGCAGTCGTTTGTCGTTGATGTATGGCCCGACGGCGACGTACCGGCACTGCACGCCGCCGCCGGTTGTTGGCGCGCGTTCGGGTCGGCGGCCAGCGGCATGCAAGGTGCGCTGAACGCATCTAAGACGATCGTCGGGACGCAGCAGATTCCCGAAGCCGATCTGATAGGCGAGGCCTTGTCGCAAATGGGCGGCGCCGTAGATGGTTTGGGCGACCTGTGCGGAAAAATGGCCGCCGCCCTAGACGATTTCGCCAACCAAGTGGCTCACGCCCAGAGCACTATTCGGGATTTGTTGCGTCGTCTGGAGTCCCTCACCGACCTATGGCACGACGTGGTCTCGATATTCAACGGCGATGCGCTTGAGGAAATCAAGAGAATCGCCGAAGACATCAACGCCGTGCTGCACAACTTGGGTCGCGAAGCCCGGGCCCTCGAGCAGGGCACAGGTCTGATGATGCAGCGCGCCGACAACTCGATCGTCGACATGGAAAAGCACATGCGCGGCAAGTTCTCCCATTTTCTGGGTGAGGATGTCGGAAATCCGGTCGCGACGGTCTTCGACACCTGGGTGAATGGAAACGAGGGAGTCGTCAAGGCCGCCGTCGGGGCGCTGCGGTCCATGGCGGATCTGGACCCCCGGTTGTTCCTCCTCGATCCCAAGGGGGCGGCGGCCACTTGGATGGACATGACCAAAACAGGCTTGCTCAACGACCTCCTTAACCCGCAGGAGGCCGGCGAAGCAAATCTGCAATCGTTCAAATCGCTTCTACACCTGGAAGATTGGCGCAGAGATCGGCCGGGGTTAGGGCTCGGAGGAGACATCTTCGAAGCAGCAATGCTGTCCGGAGGTGGGGAAACCAGCGCGGCAGACGGTGCCGGGGCAGCTGCACGTGCCGCTGAGCGCGGCGGCGACGCTGCGGGCGCAATGCGTCGCGCTGGCGAGCTCGGAGATGTCGCCCGCGCGAGCGGTGCCCTCCGCGATATCGGCAAGGTGAGCGATGGTCTGACCAAAGACCTCGAAAACCTCAAATTGCAGCCGTCCAAAGCCGATCCGTTACCCGGCGGGCGGCCAGTCGGCGTGCCGCCGGGCAAGCCGATTGAGGCGCCCGTCGAGCCCACGTCGCGCCCGGTCGAATCCGCGCCGCCGGGTACGCGTGCACCCGAATCCCCGACTACCCCGGGCGGCCCACCAGCCCCAGATCGCCCCAATGGACCAGTTGCCCCCCACGATCCAGTACCCGCAAACGAGCCGCCCTCTTCGGGTGGTCCACGCGAAGAAGGCCCTCACGATCCGGTGCCTGCGCGGGCGGGCGGTCCACACGAACCGGCGTCAGTGCCCACGACGCCCGTCGAGCAGTTGCCGTCGAATAAGTTAGAGCCGGCTGAGCCGACTCAGCCACGACTGCCACTCTCGTCGGTCTCGCCGCCCGCAGAGCCTGCGCCCGTCGCTGCTCAGCCGGTATCAGCCCCAACGCCGACGACGCCCCCCGTGCAGGCTCCCGACTTTGGGCCTCGCGGGGGCCACCAGCCTGATCCGTCAGGTCCGCACGGCAGCGGGCCGTATGGGCTCGAGGAAGGCAAACTTCCCCACGGTCAACCCTCCGAACCGGGGCTACGCGGTCCCGGCGATGGTGGTGACGGTGCGCTTGCCGATGGCCATGCCGATCCGAACCCGCACTTGCCCTTCAACTCGGATGATCTGGCTGCACTCGCCGATTACACTGGTTCTGGTTACCAGGACCTAAATCACGGGTTGAGGAACGTTTCGATGGATGCATCGCAGCTTGCTCGTGTCGACGCAGTAAATGCTGCGTTGGAGAAGCTTCCAGTATATGAGGGCCCCGTAATTCGTGGGTCAGACATACCGGCTGAGATGCTAGAGCTATATAGACCCGGCGAAAGTATCACCGAGCACGGGTTCTTGAGCACCACGACTGATCTTACGGTGGCGCGGTCGCCAGCATTCGCAGGGAACGTTGAATTTCGGATTCTGTCTAAGTCAGGACGAGATATTTCTCCCTATTCGATGTTTCCGGAAGAGCAAGAGATCCTGTTTCCATCGGGTACAGAGTTTTACGTGGTGGACAAAGTCGTGAATCCGCTAACCGGTCGGACCGTCATCAGAATGATCGAATATTAAATCGTGGGCAATCGGTAGGCGCAGGGACGATAGGAGTCATTACGTGAGTAAGACGATCGGTGGAAAGAGTTTTTCAACACCGGAGGAAGCGGGCCGGACACCACCGACAGAGGCCGAGTTGGCGCGCGCCCGCCAAATCTTAGACGAGTTCGAGCAGCGAATAGATGCCATCCCGCCAGAAGATCGAGCGAAAGAAGTCTCACCGAAATTCTGGGACGACACTTCAGGCACTGAGTTTGAGCGCCGCGATCCCGAATCGCCCTAATTACTCGCCGCGGTCGAGCAGATCCGACGATCCCAGCACCCGCTCGATCTGAACCTCGATGACCACGCGTCGGGGATTGGGCCTCGGGGTGCGGTAGCGCTGCGCATACCGCAATTCCGCATCGCGGACGGCATTGACATCGTTGTTGACCTTGGCGCGCCCCTCCAGCGAGAGCCAGCGTGCGCCGTCGACCTGGCTGAGCACAGCCATCCCGGCGCGGTCGGCATTGATGGCCTTCTGCGAGCCCCCGGTGGTGATCACCCGCGCGATATGAGTCACGGGGTCGAAGGTGAAACCCACGGCCACCACATGCGGCGAGTTATCGACGCGAAGCGTGGTCAACATGGCCAAATGACGTTCGGACAGAAACGCCAAAGCGTCATTGGTGAGCCGCGTAGTGGTGTTGGCCATCACCGTTCACGCTAGCGCAGGTGATAATCGCAGCCGTGGACGACACGGGCGCGGGTCCAGTTCTAATTCTGGGCGGCCGCAGCGAGATCGGCATCGAACTCGCGCGGCTGCTGGCTTCCGGGGCGACGGTAGTGCTGGCCGCGCGCAGGGCCGACCGCCTCGACGAGCAGGTCGGTGCGCTCAAAGAAGCCGGCGCGAAGGCGGTACACACCAGGGAGTTCGACGCCGACGATCTGGCCTCGCACGGCCCGCTGGTCGCCTCGATCATCGCCGAGCACGGCCCCGTCGGCACCGCGGTGCTGGCCTTCGGGATCCTCGGCGACCAGGCCCGCGCCGAGGCCGACGCCGACCACGCGGTGGCCATCGTGCACACCGACTACGTCGCCCAAGTCAGCATGCTCACCCAGCTGGCCACCGCCATGCGCACGGCCGGCAGGGGATCGCTGGTCGTGTTCTCCTCGATCGCCGGCGCGCGCGTGCGGCGCGCCAACTACGTCTACGGCTCAGCGAAGGCCGGCCTGGACGGCTTCGCCAGTGGCCTGGCCGACGCATTGCACGGCACCGGGGTCCACCTACTGATTGCGCGCCCCGGATTCGTCATCGGGCGTATGACAGAGGGCATGACGCCGGCACCGCTATCCAGCACCCCGGAGCAGGTGGCCGCCGCGACCGCGCGTGCGTTAGCCAAGGGCAAAAGGACCGTCTGGATCCCGTGGGCGTTGGGGTCCGCGTCTGTCGTGATGCGGATGCTGCCGCAGTTCGTCTGGCGCAGGATGCCGCGATGATCATTGTGATCGGTATCGGCGCCGACGGTATGGCGGGGCTCTCGGCGATATCTCGCAATGAATTGCACACGGCCACAACAATTTACGGTTCACAGCGACAACTCGGCTTGCTCGACGACACGGTGACCGCCGAGCGCAAAGAGTGGCCGTCGCCGATGCTGCCCGCCCTGCAAGCGCTGCCCGTCAACGACGACATCCACATCGTCGCCAGCGGCGACCCACTGCTGCACGGCATCGGCGGCACCTTGATCCGCCTCCACGGCGCAGAAAAAGTGACAGTGCTGCCGCATGTGTCGGCGGTGACGTTGGCATGCGCGCGAATGGGGTGGATCGTGCACGACACCGAGGTGATCAGCCTGGTCACCGCACCGCCGCACACCGCAGTGCGCCGCGGCGGCCAGGCAATAGTGCTGTCGAAAGACCGGTCCACACCGAATGCCCTGACCCGGCTGCTCACCGCGCACGGCCGCGGCGATTCCGAGGTCAGCGTGCTCGAACTGCTCGGCGGCCCCGCCGAACGCCGCCGCGACGGCACCGCGCACCAGTGGGCCGAGGACGCGCCACAAGACGTCGACGACCTCAACGTGATCGCCGTCCGCTACTTGCCCGACGAGCGCATCGCACCATTGCCCGACGACGTGTTCGTCCACGACGGGCAGATCACCAAACAAGGCATCCGCGCGGTGACCCTGGCGGCACTAGCGCCGCGGCCCGGCGAACGGTTGTGGGATGTCGGCGCGGGATCGGGCAGCATCGCCGTCGAATGGTGCCGCAGTTGGCGGGGCTGCAGCGCCGTGGCCTTCGAACAAAACGAGCAGCGCCGCCGCAACATCGAGTTCAACGCCGCCGCCTTCGGCGTCAACATCGACGTACGCCAGCAAGCACCCGACGCATTCGACGGCGCCGCACCGCCATCCGCGATCTTCCTCGGCGGCAGCCTGACCCATCCCGGTCTGCTCGACGCCTGCCTCGACAACCTGCCCGCCGACGGGCGCCTGGTTGCCAACGCCGTCACCGTCGAATCCGAATCAATTCTGATACAAGGGTATTCGCGCCTCGGCGGCCAGCTGCGGCGCTTTCAGCTCTATCAGGGCGAACCGCTGGGCGCCTTCACTGGTTGGCGCCCGCGCCACCCGGTCACCCAGTGGGCGGTGACGAAGTGACGGTCTATTTCATCGGCGCCGGCCCGGGTGCGGCCGACCTCATCACCGTGCGCGGCCAACGCCTGCTGGAACAATGCAAAACGTGCCTCTACGCGGGTTCGATCATGCCCGACGACTTATTGGCCCTCTGCCCGCCCGACGCGAAAATCGTTGACACCGGCCCGTTGACGCTCGAGCAGATCGTCACCGAACTCGCCGACGCCGACACCGCCGGCCAGGACGTGGCCCGGCTGCATTCCGGTGACCCGTCGCTGTACAGCGCGCTGGCCGAGCAATGCCGCCGACTCGACGCGCTGGGCATCGGCTACGAAATCGTGCCCGGCGTCCCAGCTTTCGCCGCGGCAGCCGCCGCGCTGAAACGCGAGCTCACCGCCCCGGGGGTGGCGCAGACGGTCACGCTGACTCGCATAGCGACGCTGTCGACACCCATGCCGCCCGGCGAAGACCTCCAAACCCTCGCCCAATCCGGTGGCACCCTGGTGCTGCACCTGGCCGCCGCCCAGATCGACACCATCGTCGCGCAACTCCTGGCAGGCGGCTATCGTCCCGAAACCCCGGCCGCAGCAGTAGCTTTCGCAAGTTGGCCGCAGGAGACGATACTGCGTGGGACGCTGGCCAGCATCGCCGACCAAATGCACGAGGCCACCATCACCAAAACCGCCGTCATCATCGTCGGCGACGTGCTCGCTGCCGAAGGCTTCACCGACAGCTACCTCTACTCGACTGGGCGGGCCCGGGGGAGCCAACACTAATGCGGGTGCTGCTGCTCGGTGGCACCGCTGA
Organism: Mycobacterium sp. Dal123C01; assembly: GCF_052566995.1. Taxonomy (NCBI): domain Bacteria; kingdom Bacillati; phylum Actinomycetota; class Actinomycetes; order Mycobacteriales; family Mycobacteriaceae; genus Mycobacterium; species Mycobacterium sp. Dal123C01. The sequence goes on from NZ_CP199580.1 coordinate 3,712,236, forward strand.
GGGACGCGCGCTCGCCAAAGCGCTGCACCCCAATGTCGACGTGACCAGCTCGCTGGCCGGCCGGGTACCGGATCCGGCACTGCCCGTCGGGACGGTGCGCATCGGTGGATTCGGCGGTGTGGACGGGCTGCGGAACTGGCTACAAGAACAAAGCATCGACGCCGTCGTCGACGCGACTCACCCCTTTGCGGCAACCATGACCGCACACGCCGCCGAGGTGTGTGGCGAACTACGCATACCGCACCTGGTACTGGCCCGCCCAGCCTGGGATCCCGGCGACGCCATCGTAGTCGCCTCGGATAACGAAGCCGCGGAAGTCATTGCCCAAAAACACTATTCGCGGGTTTTTCTCACTACCGGCCGCTCCGGGGCCAGGGCCTTCGCGGGCAGCGACGCGTGGTTTTTGATTCGCGCGGTCACCGAGCCGGACGCGGCAACGTTGCCGCGCCATCACCAGATCGTGCTGTCCCGCGGGCCGTATCGCTACGACGACGAGACGGCCATCATGCGCGATCACCGGATCGACGCCCTGGTAACCAAGAACAGCGGCGGCGACATGACCCGGCCGAAGCTGGATGCCGCTGCGGCACTGGACATTCCGGTGGTAATGGTGGCGCGCCCGCGGCTGCCGGACGGAGTGAACACGGTGGCCACCGTCGGCGAGGCTGCGGATTGGGTTGCCGGGCTGGGCTAACCGGTCAGGTCGTCGCGTTCCGCGTCGGCCAGCAATGCATCGCGGGCGCGGGCGACGCGGGATCGGATAGTGCCCACGGGGCAGCCGCATACCGCGGCAGCGTCGGCGTAGGGCAGCCCGAGCAGCTGAGTTAGCAACAAGGCTTCGCGTTGGTCGACGGTGAGGTTGGCGATCATCGTGGTCACTTCGACGAGGTCCTCAAATCCGCGCGCGTGGCGGTCGCCGTTACGCACCTGCTCGGGGTCGGCACCCGGAGCGGTGCGCGGCCGCGACTGGACGTGGCGAATGTGATCGGCGACCACGCGCCGCGCGATGGACAGCAGCCAAGTGCGGGCAGTGGAGCGCCCGGAGAATCGTTCGATTGCCCCGATTGCCCGTAGGAAGGTTTCTTGGGTCAAATCATCGGCGCTGCCCGCGTCGGACAGGTACGCGACGAAACGCCACACGTCTTTCTGAGTGGCCTTGATAAAAGCCTCAAGAGCTCGCTCATTTCCGCGCGCGGCTGCCAAGGCGAGTTCGGTTACGGCCTCGTCGTCGCTTGACGCGGTCATGGCCAACCACCTTCGTTGCGCGGGTTCGGTCAGTCTACGACGGGCTGTCGTAGAGTTTGCGGTGGGGTCCGACGACGACCGGTTGATCGGCCGCAGATGGCCGCGTCGCCGATCAGCGAAAGACCGTGTGTGGCTCGGCAGATCGGCATCGAAAGCGTCGAAATCGGAGTTTCGGGGGCTCCGTCGATCCGTGCGTTCGCGCGCCACCAACACCGCGAACGCCAGGCCCAGCAGTAGGGGGACGTGACTGGCGACGCGGGTCGCGGTCACCTGTCCGTCGAGCGCGTCGGCGGTCACGTAACCCATCAACGCCAGCGAGTACGCACCGGAAATCGCCGCGACACCGATCGCCATCACCGGCCAGATGCCGGCGGCGATCATCGCCACCCCCAACGCGAGCAACCATGCGGTGGACTCGTGCAGGAGATGTTCGCCGGACATGGCCCCGTGCATGTGGTGCGACACCATGCCGAAATTGACTCCGCCGATTTGGGCGGCCGCGATCGCCACCTGGAATGCACCCACAGCGATGAGTCCCCACCGCGCGTAGCGCGACCGCACCGCCCGCATCCAGCCGTGATGCGCGGTGGCGTCGTCGTCGATACTCGCCATGATTCGGTCGACCAGGTCGGGTCCGTCGCCGGGCTCAATCGAGGCGAACCGGCGAGTCTGCGCCGCGGCACCGATCAGCCAGGTGCGGCAACCCCGACACGACTCCAGGTGGGCATCGACCTGCTGTGCGAGCACTTCTGGACGCTCGCCATCCAATCGGGCGGAAAGCGCCTCGCGCACCACGTCACACCGCATCCCTGCATCGTTGCGCATGCTTGCGCCGCGTGCAAAGGCCTGGAAGAAACCCGGCGGGAACTAAACCGCGCCGCAAAGCGACCACTGAAGACAAGCACCGCCAGCCCGCACCGCTTACAAGGCTCACCGAAGAGGTATTCGTGTCGCCGTTTGTCCCGGAAGGCCCGCTTCAATGACCGCCCCGATCTGGCTCGCTTTTCCACCCGAGGTGCACTCGACACTGCTGACCAGCGGGCCCGGGCCCGGGCCGTTGCTGGCGGCGGCGGGGGCTTGGTCGGCGCTGAGCACCGAATACGCCGATGCCGCAGATGAACTCACCGGGTTGCTGGGCGCGGTGCAGGCCGGGGATTGGCAAGGCCCCAGTGCGGAGCAGTACGTCGCGGCCCACGCCCCGTATTTGAGCTGGCTGATGGCCAGCTCCGCCGACAGCACGGCTGCGGCCGCACTGCACGAGACCGCGGCCGGGGCCTACACGGCCGCCCTGGCCGCAATGCCCACGCTGGGCGAACTCGCTGCGAACCACGCCATTCACGGCGCCCTGGTCGGTACCAACTTCTTCGGTATCAACACCATCCCGATCGCTGTCAACGAGGCGGATTACGCGCGCATGTGGGTGCAAGCCGCCACGACGATGAGCACTTACCAGGTTGTCAGTGAATCCGCACTGGCCGCGGTTCCACCGTCCACGCCGGCGCCGCAGATCATGACGGCGGCTGCGGATACGTCGACCACCCAGCAGCAAGCCGCAACGGCCGCGCAAACCTATCCGTCCTGGATGGATCAGCTCACCCAATGGCTGCAGCAGTACACCAGCGGCTTCGCGTGGCCGGTGTCGAAGTGGCTCAATCCGGGTGGCTGGCCTTTCCCGGCGGCGCCGTGGGTCAACAACCTCGCCGCTTTCTTCGGTCAACTGGGACTTTCGCCAGCCCTGTCGAGTGCGCTCGGCTGGGCGATCTTCCACACCTTGATGATCTTCTGGCCGTTCATCCAGGTCGCGGTTCAGCTGGCCGTTGTCGCCCTCCCGGCCATGATGGTCATCGCCGCTGCGGCTGGCGCCGGGGCGGCAGCCGGCGCGGCGGCGATCGCGGTGGGCACCGCGGTTCCCCTGTCGATCCAGCCCCCGTTGCCCGCAATGGCGCCCACGCCGATGCCTACCGCGCCGGCCCCGGCGGGATTCGGCAATGTGCCGACAACCTCGAGCGCCAGCGCACCCGGGCCCGCCCCCGCGACGGCGACTACGGCACCCGCCGGCGGAGCCCCACCGGCCGGTGCCCCACCCGGAGTTGGCTTCGGTCCGACCAGTACGAGCGGACTCGGCGCCGGTCTGTCCGACGCGCTGTACGCCGTCGGTCTGTCGGGGTTGTCGGGGAGCAGTAGTGCGAAGAATCGTTCACGCCGCAAGTCCGAGGAGCCCGCGCCGGACGACGCCGATGCTCCCGCAGCGGCCGCGGCGGCATCCGCCAAGGAGAAGTTGAAGGCCCGGCGCCGCCGCGGGGCAACCGTCAAGGACAAGGCCTACCGCTACGAATTCATGGACCTCGATGACGCGGCTTCTGGTCCGGGCGACGAGCCCAGCGCGTCGGTGGGAGAATCCGGCCAGCCGGCGGGACCGCTCGGATTTGCCGGAGCCGCAACCACATCCGGTGCGAGCCACGCGGCAGGGCTGGCGACGCTGACCGGTGATGGTTTGAGTGACGGTCCGGCAGTGCCGATGTTGCCGAGCAGCTGGGGCCAAGACAAGTGACGTCGGTCGCCGCGTTCAGGTCGGATAACGCCGGGGAGTAAACACCTTGTCGCCGGAATCGCTTGTATACCACTGGGTTTGAGACGATCCGACGATCAGCAGGCAGCGCATGTCGACGTCGGCGGGGTCTAGGTCGGCCAACCGCACCACGCGGACGTCCTCGTCGGGCCCGGACACGTTGCGGCCGATCACCACTGGCGTTCCCGGTTCGCGATGGGTCAGCAAGACGTCGCGCATGGCGCCGACCTGCCAGGTCCGGGCTTTGGAGGCGGGGTTGTAGATGGCCAGCACCAAATCGGCTGCGGCCGCTGCGGCCAGGCGTGCCTCGATCACATCCCAGGGCTTGAGCCGGTCGGACAACGAAATCACCGCGTAGTCGTGACCAAGCGGAGCGCCGACCCGGCTGGCGACGGCCTGAGCGGCGGTCATCGCGGGAATCACGCGGACCTGCACTCCGGGCCATTGTTTGGCCTCTTCCAGGACGGCGGTGGCCATCGCGAACACCCCCGGATCGCCCGACGACACCACCGCCACGGCGCGGCCCTGTTCGGCCAGTGCGCAGGCCAGTCGCGCCCGTGCGGGTTCGTCGGTGTTGTCGCTGGGATGACGCTGCTGACCGTCGCGGACCGGGACGCGATCCAGGTAGTTGCCGTAGCCGATCAGGTCGGTTGCCGCGGCCAGCTCGCGTCGGCTCTGCGGCGTCATCCAGTCGTTGTCGCCGGGGCCCAGGCCCACGACGGCGACGGCCCCGACCGGCGACCGCTCTCGGCGCCCGCCGGGCAGCATGGCCAGTGAGAAGTAGGGAACGCTGGCCTCGTCGACGTCGGCGGCCGGCGATATCCGTTGCGCGGGGGTGCTGGCCCGCTCCACGTAGTAGGCGTCGCCTAGGCGTCCGGATGCCGAAAGTGCTTCCCGCACCGCATGATACGAACGACCTAGTTTGAGTACCACGGCGGCGTCCGCATCGGCGAGCCGGCGGGTCAGCTCGGCGACCGGCAGGGTTCCCGGCAGCACCGACAACACTTCATCACCGGCCACCAGCGGCGTCGCGATGGCCGCTGAAGCGGCGCTCACCGACGTCACACCCGGCACGATGACGGCGTCGAACCGATGGGTCAGGCGGGTGTGCAGATGCATGTAGGAGCTGTAGAACAGTGGATCGCCCTCGGCCAGCAGCGCCACATTGCGTCCCGCATCGAGGTGCGCGGCGATGCGGTGGGTGGCTTCGACATAGAAGTCCTCGATCGCGCCGGCATAACCGCCAGGATGATCGGTCACCTCGGTGGTCACCGGATAGACCAGGTGCTCCTCGATCTGGCCGGGCCGCAGATACGGTTCGGCGATCCCGCGGGCGATGCTGCGGCCGTGCCGAGCGCTGTGGTAGGCGACCACGTCGGCCTCGCCGATTACCCGGGCGGCCTTGACGGTCACCAACTCTGGGTCGCCGGGTCCCAGCCCGACTCCCCAGAGCGTGCCTCGCGTCGTCATTCGGCGTCGCTCGCGATCGCGTTGACGGCGGCGGCGGCCATTGCGCTGCCACCGCGGCGACCCCGCACCACCAGGTACGACATTCCGCGCGGGCGGTCGATGAGCTCGTCCTTGGACTGTGCCGACCCGACGAATCCCACCGGGCCGCCCAGCACCGCCACCGGTGTCGGCGCTCCCTCGTCGATCAGTTCGAGCAGCCGGAACAGCGCGGTGGGTGCATTGCCGATCGCCAGCACCGCGCCGTCGAACCGGTCAGCCCACAGCTCCACACCTGCCGCCGAGCGAGTGGTGTGTCTTCGGGCGGCCAGCTCGGGCGCGCGTGGATCGGCCACCAACGACACGACCTCGTTGCCGGCGGGCAGGCGTGCGGTGGTGATTCCGGCGGCCACCATCGACGAATCGCACAGCACGGGAGCGCCATTTCGCAGCGCGGCACCGGTCCGCGCCACCACGTCGTCGGTGAAGGCGACGTGCTCGGCGACGTCAACCTGCCCGCAGGTGTGGATCAACCGGACCACGACTTGGGCCACGTCGGCGGGGAATCGTGCCAGGTCGGCTTCGGTGCGGATGGTCGCGAACGACTGGCGATAGATCTCCGCCGCGTCGCGGATGTAGTCGAGCACGTGCTCACCCTAAGTCTTTCTGGCGTGGCGACCCGCTGCACCCGGCTCCGCCGCGCTGGCGATCGCCACAGGCCCGCTAGCTTCGTAGCACGCGATATCCGTCGCCGGTGGCGACCAGCACCTGACCGGCCGGCGGGCTGCCGCACGCGCGTTCGCAGCCGACGAAGTGACGATGCACCGCGGAATCCGTCCCGACCGAATGCGCGGCGTCCGCCCGCACGTCGGCGGCCGAGTGTGCGCACCCGGGGCTTCCGGTGCATGCGCTGACGTCCAGCCAGGGGGAGTTCTCGTCGAACACCAACCCCAACGGCGCCAGCACCCGCAGCGCGGCTTCGGCGACACCCTCGTCGAGGTCGCACACCAGCACCGAACGCCACGGCGTAATCACCATCGGAGCCTCGATCGCGGCGAGGTACTCCGCAACTCGTGCGGGCAGGACACCCAGCGGCACCGCGGCGCCCAACGCGACCCGGCCATCGTCCTGGGGTATCCAGCCCACTGGCGCTTTGGAGACGGGCGCAAAGGGGGTGGCGCTGAGCCCGGCGCCGGGCAGCAGACTTTCTATGTCAGCTAATTCACTTATGCGCCAAGCTGTTTCGCGGACCTCGACGAACCGGACAGCCACTCCGATCAGTGTCATGACTACGTCGTCGGGCGCCACGCGCAGACCGGTGTCTCGCCCCGTCAGCAGCAGTGCGCAGCCGTCGTCGTAGACGTGCGCCCCGACGTCGGCGCCCAGTCCGGACACGTCGGCGCGGCCGTCGTCGATGCTGAACCAGAACCGGCCGCCCAGTTCCACCAGTTTGGGCTCGGCGCAGATCGCCGCATCCAGCGCGCTCACCCAGGCCCGCACGTCTGCGCGTCCGCCGGCGCGACCGGTCAGCGGTGAGGCGACAATGTTGCGCACCCGTTCGTGCGTCGCCGACGGCAGCAGCCCGGCGTTGGCGATGGTCTCGGCAACCGCTGTCACGTCGGTGATCGCGCGCAATTGCACATTGCCGCGCGCGGTCAGCTCCAAGGTTCCGGAGCCGAAGCCACTGGAGATGCGGGCCAGCGCCGCCAGCTCTGCGGCGGTGATCATCCCGCCGGGCAGTCGGACCCGGACCAGCGCGCCGTCAGCCGCCTGATGCACCTGCAGCGCACCTGGACAAGCGTCGGTATCGCGGGTTCGGGCCACCTGTCCACGGTAAGGCAGAAGTGAGCGGTGAAAACACCTATTGTCTGGCCGTTTGCTGGGCCCACACCCGCGCGCCGCGTCGGTACCGTCAGGCTAATACCGGGGGGAAGTTGGTGGTTGTGATGGCCCAGCAGCGTCAATTGAGAGTTGCGATAATCGGGGCCGGGATGTCGGGCCTCTGCATGGCGGTTAAATTACAGGACGCCGGCATCGACTCGTACATCATTTTCGAAAAGGCCGACGAGGTCGGAGGCACCTGGCGCGACAACACGTATCCGGGTCTTACCTGCGATGTTCCGTCGCGGTTCTACTCCTACACGTTTGCGCCCAACCCGCAGTGGTCACGTCTGCTGTCACCCGGGCCGGAAATACAGGCGTACTTCCGAGGGTTGGCCGACGAACGTGGCGTCCGGCGCCACATCCGTTTTGGCTGCGACGTCACCAGAGCCGAATACGACGACGGAAAATGGTGTCTCACCACCACATTCGGCGAAGAGACGTTTGACGTGGTGATCACCGCAACCGGGGTGCTGCGGATACCAAACTATCCCGACATCCCCGGGCGGGAGACCTTCGCCGGCGTGGCCTTTCATTCATCGCGATGGGACCACTCGGTTTCCCTGCCGGACAAGCGAATCGGCTTGATCGGAAACGGGTCGAGCGGTGTGCAGATCGTTGCGGAGCTCGGCGACAAGGTACGCCAGTTGACCCTGTTTCAGCGCACGGCGCAGTGGGTGCTGCCGCTCCCCAACCCGCGGTACTCGCAGCTGACTCGGCAGCTACTGACCCGCGTGCCGGCGTTCAACGGGCTGGGGCACTCGTTTTGGCGGTCGTTCTCCGAGCGCTTCCTGGGCCGCGCTCCAATCCGTGCGGGATTGCGCCGAAGTCTGGTCCAGGGCACGTGTCGATGGAACCTGCGGCGGGTGCGCGACCCGCAGCTGCGGGCCAAGCTCACCCCGACGTACGAGCCGATGTGCAAGCGGCTGGTGATGTCGGGACGTTTCTACCGGTCCGTGCAGCACCCGACTGTCGACGTCGTCACCGATCGGATCGAGCGAATCGAGCCGCGCGGCATCGTGACCGTCGATGGCACCTTGCACGAACTCGATCTGCTGGTCTACGCCACCGGGTTTGACGCCAGGGCCTACGTGCGACCGCTGCAGCTGATCGGGGAGGGCGGGATCACCTTGGACGAGGCCTGGGCCGACGGTCCGATCGCGTATCGGTCGGTCGCGGTGCCGCGGTTTCCCAACCTGTTCATGCTGATGGGTCCACATTCGCCGATCGGCCATCAGTCCTACATGGCCATCGCCGAGGACCAAGCCGATTTCGCGATCTGGTGGATCAATCAGCTCCGTGCTGGATTGGTGCGTACTGTCGCGCCGACGGAAGCCGCAACCAAGGAATACAACGAGCTCCTGAAAGGCGCTATACCGCAGACTATTTGGGCGTCCGGCTGCAACAGTTGGTACGTGGGCAAGGATGGCCTGCCCGAAGTGTTCCCGTGGACACCGGAAACGCACCGCAAGCTTTTGCGCCAGCCCGATCTCGCGGACTTCGACGTGCGCACCGCTTGACAGGCTTAGTCGTCGATGTGCACGGGTGGGTCAGCGAAGGCACCCCAAGGGTGCTGGTCAGCACCCATCACGTCGCAGCGCTTGTCGGGCACCAGGAAGGAACTGGCGCCGCTAGGCACTAAGTAGGTAGATACCACGCAACGTTGCCAGGTGCCGTCGGGCTGGATGGGTCCATCGCACTTGCTGAGAACGGGTCCTCCGTACTGGCAACCGGCGCTGGCCGGCGGCGCCGCGGCGATCAGCCCTCCGCTGATCAGCACGGCGGCCACTCCTCCGACGATGTAGTGCGTCATGGTTTTCTCCCGTCACATCGCCGCTGGTGCGTAACCAATGACGCTACCGAGTGTGTAGTCCCGGCGTCGAGTGTGCATTGAGGGTGAAATTCGGGGCCCATTCCCGCCTTGGACGCACACTAAACGCCGGCATTGCACACTCCCCGCCGGCCGTACCGGAAAACCAAGGATCAAGCACCCTCGCCGTGGGCCTCTACATATTCGACTTTTCTATGTTTGCATTCTAAATCTGTATGCCTGTCAATGCCCGACCTGCTCGCGTAATGGCTAGCGTTGCAAGGGAATCAAAAATTGGCTGCGTGGCCAGCGTGCCGTAACCACTGACCAGAGGAGCCTGCATTGACTGCAGAATCACAACCCCACCACCCCGAGTCGACGCTCGCTAGGACAGTGCCTGCCGATGCTCACCAAGAGAAGGATCATGTCCACCAAGAGGTGATGGACATGATCCTGGGCTACTGGGTCTCCCAAACAATAAGGGCTATCGCGGATTTGTCGATCGCCGATCACCTCGCATCAGGTGGTTTGACCGCAGACGAGATAGCCGATCGGGAGGGCGCTGCGGTGGAGACCACTTTTCGACTCCTGAGGGCCGGAGTCGGGTTGGGGTTGATAACCGTCGATGCCGATAGGCGCTTCCACTCAACTGACGGATTGGCTACTCTCCGCCAGGACGCGACGCGTTCCCTGCGGTCGATTGCGTTGTCCTTCACCGATCCTGAGGTGCTGCAGAGTTGGAATGGATTCGTCACGTCCGTCAGGAATGGAGACCGCCAAGCCGATGGTGCCGCTGAGCCGCAGTTCTACGCCCATCTCGCGCAGAACCCGGAGGCCGGTGAACGATTCTCTGCTGCCATGGCTAGTGCGACGTCATGCTGGAGTCACAACATCGCTGAGGTGATCGATACGACGAAGGTGCAACGTGCCGTCGACGTTGGCGGTGCCAATGGGACGTTGGTGCGCCTTCTGCAACGGGCCAACGCGGCGTTGCAGGCGGTCATCTTCGATGAGCCGGCGGTTATCGCGTGGGCCCAGTCCGACATCGCCCGGTCGGGATTTCCGGATCGCACCGTGGTGGTGGGCGGGGACTTCTTCAAGTCGGTGCCGCCGGGCGATCTTTACCTTTTGAAGTTCATTCTGCATAACTGGAATGACCAGCAGTGCATCGAAATACTGCGACAGTGCCGCCGCGCGGCCCTTCCCGGAGCCAGAATCGCGATCATCGAATTCATCGTCGGAGAACTCACCGACCCCGGCCGCATGGCCACCCTGGACGACCTGGCCATGCTTGCCGTCCTTGGCGGACGGTCGCGTTCGCTCGACGAATTCGATAGCCTCCTCACCGCCGCGGGACTGCGCCGCATCTCGGTGCGTCCTACCACGTACCCGCAGAGCGTTATCGAGGCAGTCGTTGACTAGACCAAGCTCGCCGCAGGAAGGCCGGACCTTGCCACCTAGAATTATGGATCCTGTTTGCCGACAGGCGATTTGCGAGGCTGCACGACGCGGCGTCGCTGCGCGTGTCGCGCGACTCGGGCACGGTTGCCACACACAGCCGAGCACCACTCGCGGCGGAAGTGCTCTTTGACGAAATAGTAGGCGCATCCCGGGGCGACACAGGGACGCAACTGCTGCCACTGTGGGCTGAAGATCAATTCCATTGTTTCGCGCGCGATTACCGCGGTGAGCGCATCTACGGATGATCCGCCATCCCAGACATCGCGGCGTCCCAGCGTTGGCCCGTCCAGAACAAGTTCAGGCCGCACGGAACTCAACGCCGATGCGGCATTCACCATCGAAATGGCCGTGGTTCGGTCGGGTACGGGGGACTCACCCAAAGACCTTGGATCGTCAGTGTGTTCAGCGGCCAGCCGTCGCACCGCATCCCGCAGACCAACCAGGCGTTGCGCGGCGTCGACCGAAATCGTGTCGGTGTTGCGCAGTGCCGGCCTCAGCTTCATCGACTCGCCAACCGCCCGAACCCACAGCTGCACGTCGGCGGTCCCGCCGAGCGCATCGTGCACACCAAAGCGGTCCGCCCAGATCGTGTTGACCAGGGCGATTGGCCTGGGCTCATCCAGGCGGGGCTTATACGTGGAAGTCGACATCGTCACCTCCAGTATGTCGACCACTTGACCGGCTTCCCATTGCAACCTGTCGTACTAATGGTTAGTATCTACTATAACCATTAGTACGTCAGCGTGAGCCTTGTTGTGAGGCCGACCCATCCCACCACCCCGCAGGAGATAGAGATGACGACCTTCCCGACCCCTTCTCTTGGTGACCGTGCCCTGCGCGTCTCCGTGATCGAGACGATTGCCGGTGTGCTGGGGCGCTATGGCCTGGTCGTCGTCATCGGTTGGATCGGGGCGCTGAAGTTCATGAACTTCGAAGCACACCAAATCCAGCCCCTCGTGAGCAATAGCCCGTTTATGGGCTGGCTCTACCAATACCTGCCGGTGTATGGCTTCTCGGCATTATTGGGTGTATTTGAAGTTAGCGCCGCGCTCTTGCTGGCTATCAAGCCGCTCGCGCCAAAATTGTCGATCGTCGGAAGTCTGCTGGCGATCATGCTGTTCGTGTTCACTATCAGCTTTCTGTTCACCACCCCAGGTGTCGGCGAAGCGGCAGGTGGTGGTTTCCCGGCGCTCTCGCTTACCGGCGAGTTCTTACTCAAAGACATTCCGCTACTGGGCCTTTCATTCTGGACTCTGGCGGATGCCATTCGCGCCTCGAGGCCTTCGGGTCTCGCGGCCACCCAGTGATCTGAGGCGGACGACAAATTGACGACTTTGCGAACGTTGGAGTGCCTCGTCGCGCTGGTGGAGCACCGATCGATCAGCAGGGCTGCGGCAGCGCTCTACATATCACAACCCGCAATGTCCCATCAGATCGCTTCATTGGAACGGGAACTGGGTGCAGCCGTCGTGGAACGCCTGCCGCGAGGGATACAGCTGACGGCGGCTGGCCGAGCCGCAGCCGAGGAGGCCCAACTCGCGCTCGCCGCCGCAGCAAGGGCAATACAGGTCGGGAGGGGAGTCGGTCGCGCCCGTGCGGGCAGGATTCGGATTGCATGTGTAGAGACGATGACCGCGTGGCTACTGGTCCCGGTGCTGCGTCAGTGGTGTTCGCAGCGCCCCGACGTGCAGCTGGACCTCTCAGAGTTCACCAGCGCCGATGCGATGGTCAAGCGTCTGGAAGGCGGGCACATCGACATTGCCTTCGGTCCCCGGCCAACAACCACGAGCGCTCACGTCAGCGTTCTTGGCCAAGAGGAGATGGTCGTTGTTGTGCCAACGGGTCATCGTTTCGCAGACCTGAATACGGGAGTCGCCATACGCGAGCTGGCTGGTGAACCATTCGTCCACTACGACACCGACAACGGCATGTCTGCGTGGGTCGACGAGTTTGCTGACCGGCATAAGGTCGCGCTGAATCCTGTACTGCGCACGCGCAGTCCACGCACAGCAGCCCAATTGGCCGCGGCAGGAATCGGTGTCGCGCTTGTTCCCGTATCGGCCTTGGCCCCTGAGCCGAAGGGGGTAGTGCGGCGGCTACAACCCGCAGTAGAGCGCGACATCATTGCTGTGGTTGCCTCACCTTCAGACGCACTCGTGCGCCAATTTCTCACGGACATCCGTCGTCGCGGTCTGCCCGCCTGGCCGGATCCTGGTTAACGCACGAGAACGCTTTCATTACACCTGGCGCGAGTTTTACAACGTCATGAAAGGCTGCCAATCCGGTGATCCACCAAATCAAGATCGGAGTCCACCTCCGTCCTAGCGGTCCCGGTGACTACTCACTGTGGCGTGACACCGTTCGGCGCGCAGAGGATCTCGGAGCTGACCTCATCTTCGGCAATGATCAAGTTCAGCACCCCACCGTCGGCGTCGCAGGCAATGCCGTCCAGATATTAACCGGCGCAGAGGAACTTAACTACTTCGAAGGCTGGACTGCGCTTGGCTCGTGGGGCGAGATTACCAACCGGGCCGAAATCGGATTGTTTGTGACGGGCATCGGGTACCGCAACGTGGACCAACTGGCCGACATGGCGCACACGGTCGCTAGCATCTCAGGCGGCCGACTCGTCTTCGGAATTGGCGACCACGATCCTGGTGCGGTGATCTCGCGTTACGGCGTGGACTACAGCCGATACGGCCACGACACCGCTGCTTCGCGAATGAATCGATTCGAGGCCGCCCTTCAGCACCTCGAGCGCGTACTGTCCGACCCACTTCATCCACAAGTCCGCGCGATCCCGATCATCATGACTGGATCTGGTGGGCCACGGGCAATGGGCCTAGTCGCTCGTCATGCCCAAACATGGCACAGTTGCGCGGATCTCGTCGTTTTCCGGCGTGATAATGCCTTACTCAATACGACGATGCACGAACTATCGCGTGACCCCGCTGAGATCGCACGGTCAGCCGCCTGGGCGGGGGCAGCGCACGCCGACACCCTTCTCGCCGAGGGCGTTAGAACGTTCGTCGCCGAAGTCCAAACGACGCTTGGCCGGCATGACCTGACGGTCCTCGAAGACATGGCCGCCTGGCGACGCGCACTCGACCGATCGGAATAGGACCGAGACGTCCAGCACAGCATGGGATTCCGAATTTCATTCCCCGAGTAAGGAGAGATAAATGAGTGGTGGATCAGACCAGGATGTGAATGAGCTTGTGTTTCTGGGCAATCCAGATGGTGGCGCGGGCGGCAGCGGACCTGCCAGAGCAGACATCGATCCAACGTTCAAGGCGTTACTGGACTCGTTGCCCCCGATCTTCAACTTGGCAGACGGTGTCGATGCGGTACGCGCCAGGGTCAAGCAGCTCCAAGTACCCCCGGAAACGCTTCCGGAGCTACGGATCGAGGACCGCACCGTCGGCCACGGCGAACACACCGACATCGCAGTCCGCATCTACTGGCCGCCCAGTGAGGTTCCCGATGCGGCGCTGCCCGTCGTCGTCTTCTACCACGGAGGCGGCTGGTCGACCGGCGATCTGGACACCCACGACGGTGTCGCTCGCGCGCACTGTGTCGCTGCGGACGCCGTTGTGGTGTCGGTTGACTACCGACTGGCCCCCGAGCATCCCTTCCCGGCTGGGATCAACGACAGTTGGGCGGCATTGCGTTGGGTGAGCGAGCACGCCGCCGAGCTCAGCGGTGACCCCAACCGGATCGCCGTCGCCGGGGACTCGGCCGGCGCCAACATCTCCGCTGTTATGGCACAGCTGGCGCGCGATAACGCCGAAAACGGCGTGCCCCCACTCGTTTTCCAGTTGCTCTGGTATCCATGGATCACTCCGGACCCGTCGTTGCCCTCTTTCACCGAGAATGCTGATGCGCCCCTGCTGGACCGCAAGGGCATCGAGACATTCCTGACTTGGTACGTGCCCAACCTCGACCTCAGCGATCGCGCGACACTGCCCGCCACCCTCACGCCGTCTAACGCCGCTGACCTGTCCGGTCTGCCGCCGGCCTTCATTGGCACCGCCGGGCATGATTCGCTACGCGACCATGGAATCCAGTACGCCCGGTTGCTCCAGGCCGCCGGTGTCTCGGTGGAGTTGAGCAACGAGCCGTCCCTGGTGCACGGCTATGTCAACTTCGCCGATCTTGTACCCGCCGCCGCCGAAGCCACCAACCGCGGGCTGGCGGCGTTGAACAAAGCACTGCATCGGTAATATTGGCCGTGTCGAAGGCCGATGCCTCAGCGTCAGCCTCGGCCGCCGCTGCGCACCAAACCTCTCTGGGGTACGAATGAGGGGTGCCTGAGCCGACGATCGTGCTGCTGTCGACGTCCGACACCGACCTGATCAGCGCCCGTTCCAGCGGCAGAAACTATCGATGGGCCAACCCGTCGCGGCTGTCTGATGAGGAGCTGCCCGACCTGTTGGCCGGCGCGTCGATCGTGGTCGTCCGGATTCTCGGCGGCTACCGCGCCTGGCAAAGCGGCATCGACACCGTGATCGCCAGCGGGATTCCGACGGTGCTGGTCAGTGGCGAGCAGGCTGCCGACGCCGAGTTGACCGGTCTGTCGACCCTCTCGGCCGGCATCGCGGTACAGGCTCACATTTACTTGGCGCACGGTGGCGTGGAGAACCTGCGCCAGCTGCACGCCTTCCTGTCCGACACCGTGCTGATGACCGGCGTCGGGTTCACCGAGCCGGTGGTGACCCCGACCTGGGGTGAACTGGAACGGCCGCAATCGCAGAACGCCGACGGCCCGACGATCGCGGTGCTCTACTACCGCGCGCAGCATCTGGCCGGCAACACCGCATACATCGAATCGCTGTGCGCGGCCATCGAAGACGCCAGCGCGCGACCACTACCCGTCTACTGCGCATCGCTGCGCACCGCTGAACCCGAACTACTGCAACGGCTGGGCAGTGCCGACGCCATGGTGGTCACCGTGCTGGCGGCCGGGGGATTGAAGCCCGCGACCGTGTCGGCCGGCGGGGACGACGACAGCTGGAACGTTGAACACCTTGCGGCCCTGGATATCCCGATCTTGCAGGGCTTGTGCTTGACGAGCTCACGTAGTCAATGGTGTGAAAACGATGACGGCCTCAGCCCGCTGGATGTGGCCAGTCAGGTGGCGGTGCCCGAGTTCGACGGGCGCATCATCACCGTTCCGTTCTCGTTCAAAGAGATCGACGACGACGGACTGATCGCGTATGTCGCCGACCCGGAACGCTGCGCACGGGTCGCGGGACTGGCCGTCCGGCACGCGCAGCTGCGGTATATCGCTCCCGCCGACAAGCGGGTGGCTCTGGTGTTCTCGGCGTATCCCACCAAGCACGCCCGCATCGGCAACGCGGTCGGATTGGACACCCCGGCCAGCGCGGTGGCGCTACTGCGGGCGATGCGCGACCGCGGATATCAGGTGGGCGATCTGCCCGGAGTGGACGCCAATGACGGCGACGCCCTGATACACGCCCTGATCGAACGCGGCGGGCAGGACCCCGACTGGCTCACCGAAGATCAATTGGGCGGCAACCCGATCAGGTTGTCCGCCAAGGACTACCGCGATTGGTTCGCCACCCTGCCCGAAGAATTCCGCGACGCCGTCGAACAGCATTGGGGCCCAGCGCCCGGGGATCTGTTCGTCGATCGTACCAACGACCCCGACGGCGAGATAGTCATCGCCGCAATGCAGTCCGGCAATCTGGTAGTGCTGGTGCAGCCGCCCCGCGGGTTCGGCGAGAATCCCGTCGCCATCTACCACGACCCCGACTTACCGCCCAGCCACCACTACCTGGCCGCCTACCACTGGCTGGACGCCGGATTCGGATCCCACGCGGTGGTGCATCTGGGCAAGCACGGCAACCTCGAGTGGCTGCCGGGCAAGACGCTGGGCATGTCGGCGTCCTGTGGATCCGACGCCGCGCTGGGCAACCTACCGTTGATTTACCCGTTCCTCGTCAACGATCCCGGCGAGGGCACCCAGGCCAAGAGGCGGGCACACGCGGTGCTCGTCGACCACCTCATCCCTCCGATGGCGCGCGCCGAAAGCTACGGTGACATCGCGCGTTTGGAACAGCTGCTCGACGAACACGCCAACGTCGCCGCCCTGGACCCCGGCAAGCTGCCCGCCATCCGCCAGCAGATCTGGACGCTGATCCGGGCCGCCAAGATGGACCACGACCTGGGCCTGACCGAGCGGCCGGAAGAAGACACGTTCGACGACATGATCCTGCATGTCGACGGCTGGCTGTGCGAGATCAAGGATGTCCAGATCCGCGACGGCCTGCACATTCTCGGGCAAAAGCCAACGGGGGAACCAGAACTCGACCTGGTGCTGGCCATCCTGCGGGCCCGCCAGCTGTTCGCCGGCGAGCATGCACTGCCGGGTCTACGACAAGCACTCGGTCTCGCCGAAGACGGCACCGACGATCGGACCAAGGTCGATCAAACCGAGGCCGTGGCACGCGGCTTGGTCGCGGCGCTGCAAGCCAGCGGCTGGGATCCCGACGCGGTCCCACGACTCACCGACAATGCCGAGGTCGCCGCGGTGCTGCGGTTCGCGGCCACCGAAGTGGTGCCCCGGCTCGCCGGCACCGACTCCGAGATCGAGCAGATATTGCGGGCGCTGGACGGCCGGTTCATTCCGGCTGGCCCGTCGGGGTCTCCGCTACGTGGCCTGGTCAACGTGCTGCCCACCGGTCGCAACTTCTACTCCGTCGACCCCAAGGCGATACCGTCCCGCCTGGCCTGGGAAGCCGGCGTCGCGCTTGCTGATTCACTGTTGGATCGGTACCGCAGCGACCATGGGGAGTGGCCGCAATCGGTCGGGCTGTCGGTGTGGGGCACCTCGGCGATGCGGACTTCGGGCGACGATATCGCCGAAGTCCTTGCGCTGCTGGGGGTTCGGCCCGTCTGGGACGATGCATCGCGCCGCGTCGTCGGCCTGACCCCGATTCCGCTGGCCGAGCTGGACCGCCCGCGAATCGACGTGACGGTGCGGATCTCGGGGTTCTTCCGCGACGCGTTCCCGCACGTCGTGACGATGCTCGACGACGCCGTGCGGTTGGTCGCCGAACTCGAAGAGCCCGCCGAGGCCAACTACGTCCGCGCCCACGCGCAGGCCGACCTGGCCCAGCACGGTGACGAACGACGTGCCACCACAAGAATTTTCGGATCGAAACCGGGAACATACGGTGCCGGGCTGCTGCAGCTGATCGACAGCCGCAACTGGCGCGACGACGCGGACCTCGCGCAGGTGTACACCGCCTGGGGCGGGTTCGCCTACGGGCGCGACCTGGATGGTCGCGAGGCGGTCGAGGACATGAACCGCCAGTACCGGCGGATTGCGGTGGCGGCCAAGAACACCGACACCCGCGAGCATGACATCGCCGACTCCGACGACTATTTCCAATACCACGGCGGCATGGTGGCCACGGTGCGAGCGCTGACCGGCAAGGCGCCGGCCGCCTATATCGGAGACAACACCAGGCCCGACGCGATCCGGACCCGGACGCTGTCCGAAGAGACCGCGCGGGTATTCCGCGCCCGGGTGGTCAATCCCCGCTGGATGGCCGCGATGCGCCGGCACGGCTACAAGGGCGCATTCGAGATGGCAGCGACCGTCGACTACCTCTTCGGCTACGACGCCACCGCGGGGGTGATGGCCGACTGGATGTATGAGCAACTCACCGAGCGCTATGTGCTGGATCCGGAGAACCGCAAGTTCATGACGGAATCTAACCCGTGGGCATTGCATGGTATGGCCGAACGGTTGCTGGAGGCAGCCGGCCGCGGCATGTGGGCCGAGCCGCAGCCGGAAATCCTGGACGGACTACGCCAAGCGCTATTGGAAACCGAGAGCGATCTCGAGGGCTAGGCAGCACCTGCTGGCGGGCTAACGGTGCCCCTCAGATGAAGTCCGATCCGCCGTCCACGTTCACCGTGGCTCCGGTGACGTAGCCGTTTCGCCGGGACGCCAAGTATGCGGTGATGGACGCGATCTCCTCGGGAAGCCCGGCGCGACCGAGGTCGCAAGGCTGATGAAAGTTGTTGTCGATCCAGGTCATGACATCGTGGGGGTCAGTGGCGTCGAGGCCGTCGGCCGCCAGGATGTCTTTGAGGTTTTCGGTGAAGCTGGCGGTCACAATTGTCCCTGGACATACGCAGTTTACCAGGATGCCTTCGCTGGCAAGGCGTTTGGAAAGGTTCTTGGTGATACTGGCCAATGCTGCCTTGGACGCGGTGTAGGCGACGATGCGCGGATTCTGTCGTTGAATCGAGTGCGCGGACAGCGTCACAATGCGGGCCCACTCCGCTGAGCGCAGTAGCGGCAACGAGGAGCGGATCGACCGCACGGCCGACATCGTGCCCAGCGCGAACGCATCGTCCCACTGCGTGTCATCCATCTGCTCGAAGTAGCCGTCACCCGGGCCGATGGTGTGGACCAAGCTGTTGAGTCGGCCCCAGCGCTCGGCGACTGCCGCGAAGCCATTGGCGATGGACTCGGCGTCAGCCATATCCACGCTGATCCCCACGGCGTCGGGTGCGCCGGCCTTCTGGAGCGATCCCACGGCGGCATCGAGGGCCGCCCGGTTCCTGGCCATCACCGCCACGCTGGCCCCTTCGGCCGCAAGGGCTTCGGCAATGGCCAGCCCCATCCCCTTGCTGCCGCCGGTGACCACGGCTGTCGATCCGGCGAAACCCAGGTCCATGGATACTCCCTTGTCAGTCGGTTGAGCAGATCTGATAGATCGCTTCGGGTGCCGCGCCCAACGCGCGCAGGCAGAAACGGAGCGCGTCTTCGCGGACTTCGGCGCGATCGCAATCGCCGGTCCGCCACTGCCGGTTGGTGCTCGCCCACACCACGCCTTGGATGAACTCCGCGTCGGTCACTGGGTCGATGTGGTGGAACACCCCGCGCTGCAGGCCGTGCTGCAGGGCGTCGCTGAGTGGCTTGAGCATTTCGGCATATGCGGGCTGAACCAGACCAGGGGAGGCGAAGGTCTGTGATTGAGCTTCCAGCGACAGTCGCCGCAAATCGGACTTGAGGTTGTCGTCGAACGCCAAGTCGAGTCGTCCGTCGATCCACGCTGCTACCGCTTCGACCTCCGTTGCGGCAGCGGCCATTCGGCGTTGGAGCCGGCGCCTTTCCGCGCGTGCGGCCTCCAGGAAGACCGCGGCGACCAGTTCCTCCTTGGAGTCGAAATGCCGATAGAAGGCGCGAGTGCTCAACTCAGCGCGTTCCAGCACCGCGGCGATGCTCAGTCCGCGGACACCGTTCTCGCGCAAGGTTTGTGACGCGGCCGCGAGAATGTCGCGGCGTACCGCCGGGTCTGGATCCAGTTTGTCGCGCCGCCGCGCCCGGGGAGCGCTCATCCGGTTAGGCGGTGGCATCGTAGGTGGCGAGGTAGTCCGCGAACCGTTCACGAACCCCCTCGGACGTCAAGCCGTACTCGGCCAGGTCATAGTCGTGTGCCCCACGAGAGCCGGGTTTGTGCCCTTCGGCCCACTGCCTGACTGAGTGCGAGGTGGCCTCGGTAAAGCTCAATCCCAGGCGCTCGTAACTGGTTTGCAGCGTGCGCACCGGATCAGTTTGCAGGTCGGCGAAGGAAACGTCAGCGAATCGGTCTTGACGACCTTCCGAGCCCATTCGGCTGCGGAAATCCATTGCCCGCCGGACGGCTTCGGCCCAGCTGTCGACTTGCTCGGCACCAAGTTCCTTGGGATCGTCGCGATCGCTACTCCAGCTACGGACATACTGGATCAGGCTGCACACCGAGCCCATCACCTTGGCCGGGTCGCGGTGACTCCACAGGAATTTGGCGTTCGGGTAGGCCTCGACGAGCGCGTCGAGGGCGAACATGTGCACCGGGGTCTTGAGGTGCCACAGCCCCGGCGGGCAATGCCACTGCAACAGCTTGAGCACCCTTCGGTGAAAGGTGTATGTCTCGGCCATGTCGCAGTCGATCAGCCACGCCAGATACCCGGGGGCGCGAACCGCGCCGTCAAAGTGGAAGGTACGGAAGCTCATTCCCATCAGGTCCTGGCATTCGGTCGCGGCCGTCGCCTCGGAGTTGTGCATCGTTTTCATCAACGGAAACATGTCGTCGAGCATCTTCAGGCCGGCCTCGGCCTGTGCGATCCGCGGATCGGTGTGTTGGGTGGCGGCCTCGGGCGGTGGCGTGGGCGCCTGGGATTCCCACATTCGCAGCGACCGGAATTGGGGATCGGCGGCCACCAGTTGGCTCAACGCCGTGGTGCCCGTGCGGGGCAACCCGATCACGAAGACGGGGCCGCCGACCACCTCGTCGTCGATCTCGGGGTGCAGGCGGTACGTGTCTTCGATCTTGAGGCGCTGAATCAACGCGTTGCTGATGGTGGCGTGCTGGATGACGCCGCCGATCTCGTTGAGGCCAGCCTCGGTGTTCAGCGCCTCGACGATACGTTCGAGTCCTTCGCGGTAGTACGAAGAACCGAAATCGTCGAGACCTGTTGCGGTGCAAGCGCCGTTCTCTAACTCATCGGCATCAAACATCAGTATTCGAACCTTTCCCGCACGGCTTTCCGGCGACCCGCAAGGATGGACGCGCGCTCCTCGGCGCCGACCGTCGTGGTGTCCGGAGGCAACTCCGCATGAACCTGGTCGAACGGCACGGCACGCGTCGACGGTGTCGGCGCCGTTTTGGTGCGCACGCAGCGCAGGATGATTGGTCCGTTGCTGTGGCCTGCTGTGTCAAGCCAATTCGCGACTCCTGGATCACGCTCACACAGCACCACTCGCACCACGCCATCGGAATCCACGGCCGCCTGATGGGCATTCAGGCTGGACTGGTGGCGCCCATAGTGGATCGTCTCCCACCACGGATTGCCGATGGAAAAGCTCCAGTAAATGCCTTCGGGCGGTTCCACTTCCACGATCAGCGCCTCGTCCGGTTGCAGCTCCCACCGGCCGATCACGGGCCGGTTCTCCGCCGCCGCACCGATATCGGTCCGGTCGATCGGTGGCAGGAAGCCGTTCGGCGGCGCCGCGGCACCGAATTGCACAAAGAACGCCAGGTTGTCGTGTACGAAGTCGCCGAGTGCGACCAACTGCCGCGACACCGCCACGGCAGGATCGAGCGAGCCGCCGTTCGAGTCCACCGCGTCGCCGAGTCGCTCAATATGCAGTGACGACGCCACCTCGGTGTCCCAGTCGTAGAAGAAGTGCCGCACCGTCAATGTCGGGTGATCGCCTTCGATGCGCATCCAATTGCCCGGGCGTTCATCGGGGGACAGCACCACCTCGAAGTTTCCGTCGCCATCCACGTCCAGTTCGTCGACCAGTTCGTTGGCCGTTGCCGCGATGCCGTTCATCGTCTGCAGCCCGACATAGCGTGCGGTGCCTCGGTTGCCGAACAGTCGATAACTCTCTCCGCCGCGCAGCACGGCGCGGGTGTAAATGCAGTCCGGACACTCCATTCCCCAGGTCACGATGTCGTCGGTGCTGGTGCGTTGGACACCCAGGACCGGTTGGGGATCGAACCGCAACACCTCGTCGATGCCCGCGGTGAGCAACACCAGCAGGTGCCGCATTCCCGCGGCGAGATCGACCCGATTTCGACTCATCGGGTCGGACGCCACGGCCTGCGCCGCTTTGCCGAGCTGCTCCTGCAGATACGACCAGGACTGCGCGAGGTCCACATCGTCGCCGGCAGATCCCGACAGCGCTGCCTCAGCGATTGAGAACGGCAGCCACGCCATTGGGTTCTTTGGATGGCTCACGCGTTTCCTCGCTCCTATCGCAGACCCAGGCCCTTAAATGAAAACAATATTTTCACTTAACACTGCTGACTATCGCAGCTAACTGCTGAGAAAGTCAACGCTCGCGAGTAGGTTGACACCGTGGCCCCCTCTTTCGCCGACCTCGCCAAGTCGCAATACATCCTGCTGACGACCTTCACCAAGGATGGCCGACCCAAGCCGACGCCGATCTGGACGGCTTTGGACACAGAGCGCGGTGACCGGCTGTTGGTGATCACGCAGGGAGATTCCTGGAAGGTCAAGCGGATTCGCAATACGCCCCGCGTGACGATGGCCACCTGCACCATGGGTGGTCGTCCGACGAGCGAGGCCGTCGAGGGCACCGGGGCCCTGCTCGACAAGTCGGAAACGGGCACCGTCTACGACGCGATCGGCAAGCGTTACGGCATCGTGGGCACCGTATTCAACTTCTTCAGCAAGCTGCGCGGCGGCATGGAAAACAACATCGGCCTCGAACTCAAAGTGGCCCAAGGCTAGAGCGCCCATGGGCACCGTGCTGATCCCGATTCCGGACCGGGACTTCGACCCGACCGAGGTCGCGGTCAGTTGGCGGGTCTTGACCGACAACGGTCACCGGGTGATCTTTGCGACCGAAAGCGGCACGGCGGGTGTGGCCGACGACATCATGGTGACCGGTCGGGGTTTGGATATCTGGTCTGCGCTACCGGTATTGGGCTCCCTTCCGCTGATCGGTCTGGCGTTGCGCGCCAACAAGAACGGCCGAGACGCCTACGCCGCCATGGTGGGTTCGCAGGAGTACCGGCACCCCGTCAGCTGGAGCGCAGCCACGCTGGACGGCGCCGACGCGTTGCTGCTGCCCGGCGGTCATCGCGCCCGCGGGATGCGCAGCTACATCGACAGCGACGTCCTGCAGCGCCTGGTGGTCGAAGCCTTTACCCGCGGAATGATCGTGGCCGCGATTTGTCACGGCGTGCTGCTGGCCGCCCGCAGCGTCGATCCCAGCACGGGCCGCTCGGTGCTCTACGGACGCAAGACCACGTCGCTGACCTGGGCGATGGAGCGTCTGGCCTGGCGCCTCACCCGGATCACCCGATTCTGGGATCCCGACTACTACCGGACGTACTCCGAGCAACCCGGCCAGCCGGGCGGCTATATGTCGGTGCAGTCGGAAGTCACCCGCGCGCTGAAAGATCCGACGGATTTCCGTGACGTCGCGCGCGGTACGCCGCACTGGCGGTTGAAGTCCTCCGGGATGGCGCGCGACACCGCGACGGACTCACGGCCCGCATTCGTCGTTGACGACGGCAACTACATCTCGGCGCGCTGGCCCGGCGACACGCACACCTTTGCCGGTGTTGTGTCGGACAAACTGCGGCCCTAGAAATACCGAAGCGCTACCGCAGGTGCTCACCGAAGAACGAGAAGACGCGGCTCCAGGCGTCTTCGGTTGCGGCGTGGTCGTAACCGAAACCCGCGATACGCAGCAGTGGTTGGGCGGGCAGGGCGTTCGCGAAGCTGTGCCCGACGCCCGGATAGGCCTTGACGTCATTGGTGATCTGCTTGGCCGCAACCACTTCGCGCAACTTCTCGGGCGCACCCTTGCCCAGTGGGTCACGCGCGCCGAAGCTCGCCACGATCGGGCACGCGCCATCCAGCGTCTCGCTGAGGTGCTGCGGTAGGGGAGTGCTATAGAACGGGGCGGAAGCGCCAAAGCCTTTGGGCGACATGACGAGTGCGAACTGACCGCCCATACAGAAGCCGGCGATGCCCACCTGCCCGGAACATTCCGGCCGGGCTTGCAGGTGATCGCGGGCGGCAAGGATGTCGTCAAGAGCGCGGCCGCGCTGTGTCATCAGCTCACGCATGACTCGGGTGATGCAGCGGATTCGGCCGCCCCGCGCATACATGTTCGGAGTCAGCGCCACATAGCCTGCCTGCGCGATCCGGTCGTTGATCGACTGCTTGTCCCGGCCGTAGCCGAAGGCGTCGTGGATCACCACCACACCCGGCCAGGGGCCATTCCCGGGTGGAATGCTCAGCAGTGCATCGATCGGTCCGTCGGGGGTATCGATCTCAATCGTGGTCATATCGTCATCTAACTGCAGCCGCGATACGAGTCACTAGGGGAACTCGGGTGCAACCCGCAGACGTTGGCCTCACATGGTGAGCCGGTTGTTACTCGTTTATGCCGTCGTCGAGCTGGCAGCGATCTTCGCGCTGGTAGGGACGATCGGGTGGGGCTGGACCCTGCTGACCTTGCTGGTCACATTCGTTCTCGGGTGGGGATTTTTGGCCCCGATGGCGGGGTCGCAGCTCATTCGCGACATCGGGCGGATGCGCTCCGGTCTGAAGGAGCCGCGCACGACCCTGGGCGACGGCGCGCTGGTCACCGTCGCGACGGGGCTGGTCCTCGTTCCCGGGCTGGTCACCACGGTTTTGGGGATGTTGCTGCTGCTACCGCCGGTGCGGGCCGCTGCTGGGCCCGGATTGACCAATATCGCACTGCGTGGTTTGCAGCGCCGCGCACCTTTGGTCAGTTATCCGACGACTTTCACCGACTTCCGTCATCAGTCTGCGAGTGATGGCGGGGACTACATCGACGGCGAGGTCATCGACGTCCACGATGTCGAGCCGCCCGCATTGCCGAAGGATCGGCCGGCCGACGAGCACTGGGGCGGCCCCCGATTCGCGACAGGCTCGAACTGATTGCTTTGGGCGCTGCTCCACGTAGTTTTGCCCTGTGACGCAGATTCCTACCACGCTGCTGCTGAACGGGCGGGTGCACAGCCCCACCCATCCTGATGCGACCGCTATGGCGGTGCGGGGCGAGGTTGTTGCGTGGCTGGGCAGTGATGACGTCGGCCGCAGCCAATTTCCCGACGCCGAGGTGGTGGACCTCGACGGTGGTTTCGTGGCCCCGGGATTCGTGGACAGCCACATCCATGTGACGGCGACCGGCCTCACGCTCAGCGGACTGGACTTGCGGCGGGCTACCTCGCCCGCGCACTGCGTGCAGATGGTCGCCGACTACGCCGCCGCCCACCCCGGTCAGCCGGTATGGGGACACGGCTGGGACGAGTCGTCGTGGCCCGAGAACCGTCCGCCGTCCACCGCCGATCTCGACGCGGTGCTCGGTGACCGGCCGGCCTACCTGGCTCGTGTCGACGTTCACTCCGCACTGGCGTCGACGGGGCTGCGCAGGCTGGTTCCGGATCTGGCGGCCGCGCGCGGTTTCACCGCTGACCGGCCGCTGGCCGGCGACGCACACCATCTGGTCCGGGCCGTCGCCCGTGGCCTGCTGACTGCCGCGCAGCTGGCCGAAGCCAGGTCCACCGCGCTTGGGGCCGCAGCCGCGGCGGGCATCGTCGCGGTACACGAATGCGCGGGTCCCGAGATCGGCGGCCTCGACGATTGGCTGCAGCTGCGTGCCTTCGATCACGGCGTCGAGGTGATCGGTTACTGGGGTGAAGCGGTGACCACCGCCGAACAGGTCCGCGCGCTGATGGCCGAGACCGGGGCCCGGGGGCTGGCGGGTGACCTGTTCATTGACGGAGCCCTCGGGTCACGGACCGCCTGGCTGCACGAGCCCTACCTCGACGCCCCGAAGCGCGTCGGCACCTGCTACCTCGACGCCGAGGTCATCGAAGCGCATCTGCGGGCGTGTACCGAGGCGCAGGTGACGGCCGGTTTCCACGTCATCGGCGATGCCGCGGTCTCGGCGGCGGTTGATGCGTTGGAGCGCGTCGTCGCGGCGCTCGGGGTAGTTGCAGTTGCTCGCTGTGGGCACCGACTCGAGCACCTCGAGATGGTGACTGCCGATCAGGCCGCCAAACTGGGCGCGTGGGGCGTCATCGCCAGCGTGCAGCCCAATTTTGATGCGCTCTGGGGTGGTAGCGACGGTATGTACGCCGATCGGCTCGGCGCAGAACGAGGGAGCCGGCTGAACCCGCTTGCGCTGTTAGCATCCCAAGGCGTGCCCCTCGCGCTAGGTTCCGACGCCCCGGTGACGGGGTTTGACCCGTGGGAGAGCCTGCGCGCAGCGGTCAATCACCGCACTCCGGGCAGTGGCGTGTCGGTCCGGGCCGCGTTCGCCGGCGCGACCCGCGGCGGGTGGCGAGCGTGCGGTATCCGCGACGACAACATCGGCGCTTTGGTGCCCGGCGCCCCCGCCTCGTATGCCGTGTGGGACACCGGCGACCTCGATGTCCACACGCCGGACGACAGTGTCCAGCGGTGGTCCACCGACCCGCGTTCCCGTGTTCCCGCGTTGCCCCGGTTGGGCCAGACCGATGACTTGCCGCAGTGCCGGCGGACTGTTCACCGAGGTGCCGTCATTTATGGCTAGACAATGGTTCGGCCGCGACAAGCGGGCTGGCGAGAGCGAGGTCGACCCGGCGGATGCGGGGCCGGAGATCGCCGAAGACGACGAGGCGCCAGAAGCAGCCGACCCGCACGACGACGACACCGAGCCAGATGACGACGGCGCCGAGCCGGAGCCCGCGAAAGACGACGACGACGCGGAATCCCGAGCGTCTGAGGACCACACCCCGAGCCCGCCTGAGGGCCCCGGCGTGGCCGGTCGGCTGGCCGCCGCGACAGGCCACGCAATAACGACGCTGGGCGCGGGGGCGATCGCGCGGCTCCCTGTCCTTGGAGCCGCGTTGCTGCCCCGGCTGCCGCGGCTGGTGCTCAGCGTCGGGGGCGGATTGCTGCTCTGCGCCAGCTTCCCGTCGGTGAACTGGTGGTGGGCCGCCATCGTCGCCGCCGCGCTGCTGGCGTGGGTACTGAAGCATCCCGCCACCACACGGGCGGGTGGCCTGGGCTACGGATTCCTGTTCGGGCTGGCGTTTTATGTGCCACTGCTGCCGTGGATCAGCATCCTTGTCGGACCCGCGCCGTGGTTGGCGTTGGCCACGATGTGTGCCCTGTTCCCCGGCATCTTCGGTTTCTTCGCGGTCATGGTGCGCGGATTGCCGGGTTGGCCGATCTGGTTCGCATTGGTGTGGGTGGCTCAGGAGTGGCTGAAGTCGGTCTTCCCGTTCGGCGGCTTTCCCTGGGGCTCGGTCGCCTTCGGTCAGGCCGAAGGCCCGCTGCTGCCGTTGGTCCAGCTCGGCGGGGTTGCGCTGCTTTCGATGGGGGTCGTGCTGGTGGGCTTCAGCGCGACCGCGATCGCGCTGGAAATCGCCAAGTGGTGGCGAACCAGTAGCAAGGCGCGTGGTGGCGCCTCCACTACGGCGGCGCAAGCCACGGATGACGCACCGCCGCCGCCCGCGGTCGTGCTTCCCGGTGTCTGCATCTGTCTGGTGTTGTTCGCCGCGGTCATCATCTGGCCGCAGGTGCGCCACTCCGGAGCCGGATCGGGTGGCGAACCGACGGTCACCGTCGCGGCGGTGCAAGGCAACGTCCCCCGGCTCGGTCTCGAATTCAATGCGCAACGTCGAGCGGTACTGGACAACCACGTCGACGAGACGCTGCGGCTGGCCGAGGACGTGCGGGCCGGGGCAGCTCCGCAACCGCAGTTCGTCATCTGGCCGGAGGACTCCTCCGACATCGATCCATTCGTCAACGCCGACGCGGCCCAACGGATCGCGGAGGCAGCCCATGCGATCAACGCCCCGATCCTGATCGGCGCGGTACTCGCAGTGCCCGGCCGCGACCAAGGACCCGTCGAATACACCAACACCGCCATCGTCTGGAATCCGGTCAGCGGACCGGCCGACCGCCACGACAAAGAGATCGTGCAGCCGTTCGGCGAATACCTGCCCATGCCGTGGCTTTTCAAATATCTGTCCGGCTATGCCAATCGGGCCGGCAATTTCGTGCCCGGAAAAGGCAGCGACGTGGTGCAGATCGCCGGAGTGCCGGTCGGAGTGTCCACCTGCTGGGAGGTGATCTTCGACCGGGCGCCGCGAAAGGCCGTCCTCAACGGCGCCCAGTTATTGGCGGTGCCTGCCAACAACGCCACCTTCAACAAGCGCATGAGTGAGCAACAGCTGGCGTTCGCCAAGGTGCGGGCCGTCGAGCACGATCGGTACGTGGTGGTTGCCGGCACGACCGGGATCAGTTCGGTGATCGCGCCGGACGGTGCCGAACTGGTCCGCACCGACTTCTTCCAGCCCGCCTACCTGGACATCCAGGTGCGCCTCAAAACGCAGCTGACGCCGGCAACCCAATGGGCCCCGATCGTGCAGTGGGTTTTGGTTGCGGCGGCCGGAGCAGTCATTCTGGCCGGAATACGGCACAATAGGTGGTTCCCGCGTCCGATTCGTCTCAGGTCCAGGCCTTCGGCTGAATCGGCAGACCGTGGGGCAGCCCCGGACGAACCCCGGCCCGACGAGGAAGCCCCAGCCGACGAGCACGACGCTCCGCCGGACACCGACACCGGCGATGACTACACTCCGCTCCACCAGAGGGGCGACCCACAACCGCGTTATCTCGGGCGACACAGAGGAGCTAAATGACCACCGGCCAGCAGGCGACCCGCGCCCCGGGCAATCGTCCTAGCCAGCGCGTCCTGGTTATCATCCCAACCTTCAACGAGCGGGAGAACCTCCCGCTGATTCACCGGCGGCTGAAGGATGCCTGCCCGGAGGTGCACGTGCTGGTCGTGGACGACGGCAGTCCCGACGGGACCGGCGAACTCGCCGACGAGCTGGCCGCGGCCGACGGCGGTCGCACGCATGTCATGCACCGCACGGCCAAGGACGGCCTGGGCGCCGCCTACCTTGCGGGTTTCGCCTGGGGTTTGAGTCGGGAGTATGCAGTGCTCGTCGAGATGGACGCCGACGGCAGTCACTCACCCGAGCAGCTGCGCCGTCTGCTGGATGCGGTCGACACCGGAGCCGACCTGGCCATCGGTTCGCGCTACGTCGACGGTGGCGCGGTGCGAAATTGGCCGTGGCGACGCTGGGCCCTGTCCTGGACGGCCAACACCTATGCGCGAGTGGCACTCGACATCGATATCCATGACATCACCGCCGGTTACCGCGCCTACCGTCGCGAAGTTCTCGCAGCGATCGATCTCGACGGGGTGGACTCCAAGGGCTATTGCTTCCAGATCGATCTGACCCGGCGCACCCTCGACAGCGGCTTCATCGTCGTCGAGGTGCCGATCACCTTCACCGAGCGCGAACTGGGCGTCTCCAAAATGAGCGGATCCAATATTCGCGAGGCGCTGGTGAAGGTTGCGAAATGGGGCGTTCAGAGTCGCAGGAACGGCGCCCGAGCCGCTCGCGCTGCCAACCGCACGTAATCGAGCGGCGGCGAAGCCCGCTCAGCCGCGCCGGCGTGACCGAATCAGGTCGAGGCGCTCCTTGAGCAGCTCTTCGAGTTCTTCGACGCTGCGGCGCTCCAGCAGCATGTCCCAGTGCGTGCGCGGCGGCTTGACCTTCTTCGGCTCGGGCACGTCGCCCTCGATCAGGGTGCCTTCCATGCCGTTGCGGCACAGCCAGCTGCCGGGGATGTCGGCGTCGTCGGCGAACGGAACCTCGAATTCCTCGCCGTTCTCGGTGCGGTACTTCGCGAGCTGGCGGGGAGCCAGGTCATGGTTGCGGTCGGTCTCATAGCTCACGGCTCCGAGGCGACTGCCCCTCAGTACACGATCAGCCATGGCTGTTACTCCTTTAAATCCTTTGAGCTCTTAAGCTCCGGTGACGCGATTCTATTCGCATAGCAAACGCTCTGACGTTCTGCGTAGTTCCCGGGTCGACACGCGGCGTGCGCGACTCGACCTTCGATGATACCGGGATCGCGGAGGGCGGCGGACTAAAGTCTGCAGGCGTGAGCCGCCGTAGCCACCCACAGCCATGCCGCTGGTGCGGTCGAGACGTCACCGAAATCGGGATGGGTCGGCGCCGTCAATATTGCCGGCAGTCTTGCCGGCAGCGGGCCTACGAGCAGCGGGCTGCGATCACCCGGGGTGAGCCTGGGACCGTGTCGGGCTTGCCCGCTGATGCCGTGGTGCTGTCGGCAGACGAGGCGGCCGACCTGTCGGACCGCGTTTACCAGGTCCGATGCGCCGCGGAAGACGTCGCCACGGCGCTCGACGAAGGTGCCCAAGCAACCGAACTGCGGGAACTATGCGATGTGCTGATCCGCGCCGCCCAGACTGCCGACGGCTGGCGCCGAGTGGTCGTCTGACCACATCGCTCGTACCGCGCCCCCCGTCGGTGCCTCCGATCAGGAATTCCACCGCCATGCGCCCGCTCACCACCGATGATTAGCCGGGTACAGTCGCGCCATGGACGGCGTGTCGGGTGTATGGCGCGGTCAGCGGGACCGCAACGGCGCCGGGCATGTCCGCATCGCCTTGGACACGGCGTTCCGCGCATCGAACCCCGTCCTCCTTTAGCAACCGGGAATGTCCGACGTTTTGAAATCCTGCCGGAGTTGGCCATACTCACCAGCGACATTCTTAGGTCGGAGAGCAGCACGACGACGTCGCTTCGTGCCGCAACTGCCGTGACTCGGCATCCGGTGGTTGAAAACGGCCAATGTTAGGCGAGAGGTACTGAGGTGGATCAACTCCAGCATGCGACCGAAGCGCTGCGGAAAGCGCTGGTCCAGGTTGAACGCCTGAAGCGCACCAACCGTGCGCTGCTGGAGCGGGCGAGCGAGCCGATCGCGATCGTCGGCATGTCCTGTCGCTTCCCGGGTGGTGTTGATACTCCCGAGAGTCTGTGGCAAATGGTGGCCGACGGCCGCGACGTGATCTCGGATTTCCCGACGGATCGCGGTTGGGATCTGGCGGGGCTGTTCGACCCCGATCCCGACATGCGCCACAAGACATACGCCCGTACCGGCGGCTTCGTTGACGATGTCGCGGACTTCGACCCCGCCTTCTTCGGCATCGCGCCCACCGAGGCGCTCGCCATGGACCCCCAGCATCGAATGCTGCTGGAACTTTCGTGGGAGGCGTTGGAGCGGGCCGGGATCGACCCGAGCGGGCTGCGCGGCAGCGCCACCGGAGTGTTCGCGGGACTCATTGTCCAGGGCTACGGCATGCTCGCCGAGGAGATCGAGGGCTACCGCCTTACCGGCATGACCTCCAGCGTCGCCTCGGGACGGGTGTCGTATGTGCTGGGGCTGGAGGGCCCGGCGGTCTCGGTGGATACCGCGTGTTCGTCGTCGTTGGTGGCGTTGCATATGGCGGTGCAGTCGCTGCGGTCCGGCGAGTGTGACCTGGCCCTGGCCGGCGGCGCCACTGTCAACGCCACGCCAACGGTTTTCATCGAGTTCAGCCGGCACCGGGGGCTCTCGCCCGACGGGCGGTGCAAAGCCTATGCCGGGGCGGCCGACGGGGTTGGCTGGTCCGAGGGTGGCGCCCTCCTGGTGGTGGAGCGGTTGTCGGATGCGCGTCGGCTGGGCCATCCGGTACTCGCGGTGGTGCGAGGCTCGGCGGTCAATCAGGATGGTGCCTCTAATGGGTTGACCGCGCCCAATGGTCCGTCTCAGCAGCGGGTGGTGCGTGCGGCGCTGGCCAACGCCGGGTTGTCGGCGACCGAGGTCGATGTGGTGGAGGGCCACGGCACCGGCACCACATTGGGCGATCCCATTGAGGCGCAGGCATTGCTGGCGACCTACGGGCAGGACCGCACTGAGCCGCTGTGGCTGGGCTCGATCAAGTCGAATATGGGTCACACGCAGGCCGCTGCCGGGGTGGCCGGGGTGATCAAGATGGTCCAGGCGATGCGCCACGAGGTGCTGCCGGCGACGTTGCATGTGGATCAGCCCAGCCCGCACGTGGATTGGTCGGCGGGCTCGGTGTCATTGTTGTCCGAGGCGCGGCCCTGGCCGGCCGCCGACCGGATGCGCCGGGCCGGCGTGTCGTCGTTCGGGATCAGCGGAACCAACGCCCACGTGATCGTCGAGTCCGCCCCGGCGGAAGAGTCGCGGCAGGCCACCCCGGCGCCCGTGGTGGTGCCGTGGGCGCTCTCGGCAAAGTCGTTGTCGGCGTTGGGGTCTCAGGCGGCACGACTGGCGGCACACGTAGGTGCCGATGACTCGCTTGACGTTGCCGACGTGGCATGGTCGTTGGCGGGCCGGGCGACCTTTGAGCATCGGGCCGTCGTCGTCGCTCGTGACCGCGACCAGTTGCTGGCCGGCCTCGAGGACCTCGCCGGCGAC
Organism: Mycobacterium sp. Dal123C01; assembly: GCF_052566995.1. Classification (NCBI taxonomy): domain Bacteria; kingdom Bacillati; phylum Actinomycetota; class Actinomycetes; order Mycobacteriales; family Mycobacteriaceae; genus Mycobacterium; species Mycobacterium sp. Dal123C01. The sequence goes on from NZ_CP199580.1 coordinate 3,744,539, forward strand.
AACCCGAGCGCCTCGATCGTTCGGGCCGCCGCGCTGCCGGCGGGCAAGCACGTCTTCGTCTTCCCCGGCCAAGGCTCCCAATGGGTGGGCATGGGCATCGAATTGCTCGACACCGCACCGGTATTCGCACAGCAGATCGAAGCGTGCGCCGAGGCGTTCTCGGAGTTCGTCGACTGGTCGCTGATCGATGTGCTGCGAGGCGCGCCGGGCGCTCCGGGCATGGATCGCGTGGACGTCGTGCAACCGGTGCTGTTCGCGGTGATGGTGTCATTGACCGAACTCTGGAAGTCGGTCGGAGTGAATCCGGACGCGGTGATCGGCCACTCGCAAGGCGAGATCGCCGCGGCCTACGTCGCCGGTGCGCTGTCGTTGCGCGACGCCGCGCGGGTGGTCACGCTGCGCAGCAAACTGCTGCGGACGCTGGCCCATCCCGGAGGCATGGTTTCCATCGCATGCAGCACCGAGCGGGCGCGGGAATTGCTGGCGCCCTACGGTAATCGAATCAGCATCGCCGCGGTCAATGGCCGGTCGGCGGTCGTGGTGTCGGGTGACGTCGCCGCGCTGGAGGAACTGATCGGCTTCTGCGCCGACCTGGAGCTGCGGACCCGCCGGATCGACGTGGACTATGCGTCGCATTCGATTGAGGTCGAGGCGATTCGCGACGAGCTGACCGAGGTTCTGGCCGGCATCGAGCCGCGTTCCTCGCGGATCGCCTTCTTCTCTACCGTGACCGGAAGTCGTTTGGATACAGCAGGTTTGGATGCGGCGTACTGGTATCGCAACATCCGGCAGACCGTTCAATTCGACCAGGCGGTGCGCACCGCCTGCGAACACGGATACCGGACATTCATCGAATCGAGTCCGCATCCCGCGTTGATCGCTGGAATCGAAGACACCTTCAACGACACCGGCGCCGCGGGCGACACCGAGGCCATCGTCGTTCCCACCCTGGGCCGTGACGACGGCGGACTCGAGCGGTTCCTGACCTCGGCCGCCACGGCGTTCGTGGCGGGTGTGACCGTGAACTGGCGCGGGGCATCGGGCGGTGCCGGCTTTGTCGAGCTGCCGACGTATGCCTTTGATCGACGCAGGTTTTGGCTGTCCGGCGAGGGTATCGGAGCCGACGTCGCGGGCTTGGGACTGGGAGCCAGTGAGCACGCGTTGCTGGGCGCGGTGGTCGAGCTGCCGTCCTCGGGCGAGGTGGTGCTGACCGGTCGATTGTCGCCGAGTGTGCACGGGTGGCTGGCCGACCACGCAGTGTCCGGCACGGTGGTGTTCCCGGGCGCCGGGTTTGTGGAGCTCGCGATCCGCGCCGGTGACGAAGTCGGTTGTTCGACAGTCGATGAGCTGACTTTGCAGGCGCCGTTGATGTTGCCGGTTGGCGATTCGGGATTCGGCTCGGTGGCCGTGCAAGTCGTGGTCGGCGCGGGCGAAGAATCGGGCCAGCGCAGTGTCGCGATTTTCTCGCGCGCCGACGCCGGCTCCGCATGGGTGTGCCACGCAGAAGGGGCATTGAGCTCCGCGCCGGTCGAGCCCAGCGCCGATCTGTCGGTGTGGCCACCGGCGGGTGCGGTTGCGGTGGACGCGTCCGACGGCTACGAGAAGTTGGCGGCGCGCGGATACGGTTACGGCCCGGCGTTCAAGGGGTTGACCGCCACGTGGGTCCGCGGCGACGAGGTGTTCGCCGAAGTGCGACTGCCAGACGCCGCGGGAGGCGTCAGCGGGTTCGGCGTGCATCCGGCGTTACTCGATGCGGCAATGCATTCCATGATCATCGCCCACCAGGCCGCGGACGAGACCGACGTGGTGTTGCCCTTCTCGTGGCAGGGCGTTTCGCTACATGCCGCGGGCGCATCGGCGGTACGCGCGCGCATCGCCCCGGCGGGTCCTTCGGGAGTCTCGATCGAGCTTGCCGACGGGCTGGGGTTGCCGGTGCTGACGGTGGGCACGATGGTCGCCCGGCCGGTGAACGAACAGCAACTGCGTGCGGCCATCTCGGGCTCGGGCCCGGACCGCCTGTTCGAGGTGGTGTGGTCGGCCGCGCCGGCGACCGCCGGTACCAACCCGGTTCCGTCCCATCAACTACTCGAATCCGTTGCCAGTGAGCATGATCCGGTGGAGGCTAGCTATCAGCGCGCTCACCAGGTGCTTGCGGCGGTGCAGTCGTGGCTGACCGAGCGCGATTCGGGAATCCTGGTCGTGGCCACTCGCGGCGCAATGGGGTTGCCGGGCGAGGACATCACCGATCTGGCGGGCGCGGCGGTGTGGGGTCTGGTGCGATCGGCGCAAACCGAGCATCCCGGCCGGATCGTGCTGGTGGATTCCGATGCGCCCCTGGACGATGACGCAACGGCCGCCGTTTTGGCCGCCGGTGAACACCAGGTATTGCTGCGCGGCGCAACGATCTACATCGCACGGGTAAACGGCAGCCGCGCGGTAGACGGAATCTTGGTGCCTCCCGCCGACGTGCCTTGGCGGCTGGGTATCAGCAGCGCGGGCACCTTCGAGAACCTGCGCCTGGAGCCGGTTCCCAACGCCGATGCGCCGCTGGAGGCGGGCCACGTTCGGGTCGCTCTGCGCGCCATCGCCACCAACTTCCGCGACGTCATGATCACCCTGGGCATGTTCACCCACGATGCGCTGCTCGGTGGCGAAGGCGCGGGTGTTGTGGTCGAAGTCGGGCCGGGCGTCACCGAATTCGCGGTCGGTGATTCGGTCTATGGATTCTTCCCCGACGGCAGCGGCACGTTGGTGCCCGGCGATGTGCGCTTGCTGCTCAAGAAGCCCGACGATTGGTCCTACGCCGAAGCTGCCGCCATCTCAGCGGTTTTCACCACCGCGTACATGGCGTTCATCCACCTGGCCGATGTCAAGCCGGGCCAGCGGGTATTGGTGCATGCCGCCGCCGGCGGAGTGGGCATGGCTGCCGTACAGCTGGCCCGGCACCTGGGTCTTGAGGTGTTCGGGACCGCTAGCCGTGGCAAGTGGGACACCTTGCGGGCCATGGGCTTTGACGACGACCACATCGGGGATTCGCGCAGCCTGGATTTCGAGGAGAAGTTCCGGACGGTTACCGGTGGGCGCGGCATGGATGTGGTGCTGGACTCGCTGGCCGGGGAATTCGTGGATGCGTCTCTGCGCCTGGTAGCCCCCGGCGGCGTGTTCTTGGAGATGGGCAAGACCGACATCCGCGACCCCGGCGTGGTCGCGCGGGAATACCCGGGTGTTCGTTACCGCGCCTTTGACCTCTTCGAGCCGGGCCGTCCCCGGATGCACGAGTGGATGCTAGAGCTCGCCGGACTATTCGACGCCGGTGTGTTGCGGCCATTGCCGGTGACGACGTTTGATGTGCGACGCGCTCGTACGGCATTGCGGTACTTGAGTCAGGCCCGCCACATCGGCAAAGTCGTCATGACGCTGCCGGACTCCTGGACGGCGGGGACTGTGTTGATCACCGGTGGAACCGGGATGGCGGGTTCCACGCTGGCCCGGCATTTGGTGACACACCACGGGGTACGCAATCTGATGCTGCTGAGTCGGCGCGGTCCGGACGCGCCCGGGTCTGCCGACTTGGTCGCCGAATTGGAGTCGGCCGGAGCCCGAGTGAAGGTGATCGCATGCGACGCTGCCGACCGGGCAGCACTAGCCACGGTGATCGCCGATATTCCGGCGCAGCATCCGCTATCCGGAGTCGTTCACGCCGCCGGCGTGCTCGACGACGCGATGGTCACATCGCTGACACCCGACCGAGTGGATCCGGTGTTGCGGGCCAAGATCGACGCGGCATGGAACCTGCACGAGCTCACCCGCGACCTGGATGTGTCGGCGTTTGTGATGTTCTCGTCGATGGCCGGTCTGGTGGGTTCATCGGGTCAAGCCAATTACGCGGCGGCCAACTCATTCCTTGACGGGTTGGCCGCGCATCGGCGTGCCCACGGGTTGCCGGCGATCTCACTGGGGTGGGGGCTGTGGGATCAGGCCAGCGCCATGACCGGCGGACTGGACGCCGCCGACCTCGCCCGGCTGGGCCGCGACGGAATCTTGGCGCTGTCGTCAGATGAAGCGATGGAATTGTTCGACACCGCACTGATTGTCGACGAGCCATTCATGGCCCCCGCCCGCATCGACCTGGCCGCGCTGCGTGCGCATGCTGCCGCAGTGCCGCCGATGTTCACCGACCTGATCAACGCGCCGGCACGGCGCCAGGTCGACGACTCACTGGCCGCCGCGAAATCGAAATCAGCTCTGGCTCACCGCCTGCACGGCCTACCCGAACCCGAACAGCATGCTGTGCTGCTGGATCTGGTCCGCGCACACATCGCGACCGTGTTGGGCAATACCACTGCCGAGGCGATCGACCCGGACAAAGCGTTCCAGGACCTGGGTTTCGACTCGCTGACTGCGGTCGAAATGCGCAACCGGCTGAAAACCGCTACCGGCCTGGCGCTTTCACCCACCCTCATCTTCGACTACCCGACGCCGAACGGACTGGCCAGCTACATCCGTCACGAGCTGGCCGGCGTCCCGCAAGAGATCGGGCCCACCCCGGTCGTTCACGTCACCGGCGATGACCTGATCGTGATCGTGGGTATGTCGTGCCGCTATCCGGGCGGGGTGACTTCGCCCGAGGATCTCTGGGAGATGCTGACCGAGGGCCGTGACGTGCTCTCCGAATTCCCGAGCGACCGTGGCTGGGATCTGGACGGCGTGTACAACCCGGATCCCGATGTTCCAGGCACGTGCTACACCCGCACCGGCGGATTCGTGGACGGTGTCGCGGACTTTGACCCCGCCTTCTTTGGTATAGCGCCGAGCGAGGCGCTCGCGATGGATCCGCAGCAACGGATGTTCCTCGAACTATCCTGGGAAGCCTTGGAGCGGGCAGGAATTGAGCCCGGCGCGTTGCGCGGCAGCGCCACCGGCATATTTGCCGGGGTGTACACACAGGGCTATGGCATGGGTGCCGCGCCCACCGCGGAGGGCTTCCGGCTGACCGGCCAGTCATCCAGTGTGGCGTCGGGCCGGGTGTCCTACGTGCTCGGGCTGGAGGGCCCGGCGGTCTCGGTCGACACGGCGTGTTCGTCGTCGTTGGTCGCGTTGCACATGGCGGCCCAATCGCTACGTTCGGGCGAGTGTGACCTGGCCCTGGCCGGCGGCGTCACGGTCAACGCCACACCCGACATCTTCGTGGAGTTCAGCCGGATGCGCGGGTTGTCGGTGGACGGCCGGTGCAAGGCATATGCGGGAGCCGCCGACGGGACCGGATTCTCCGAGGGCGGCGGCATGCTCGTGGTCGAGCGGTTGTCGGATGCGCGGCGGCTGGGTCATCCCGTGCTGGCGGTGGTACGGGCCTCGGCAATCAATCAGGACGGCGCCTCCAACGGGTTGACCGCGCCGAACGGCCCGTCTCAGCAGCGGGTGGTGCGTGCGGCGCTGGCCAACGCCGGGTTGTCGGCGACCGAGGTCGATGTGGTGGAAGGCCACGGCACCGGCACCACATTGGGCGATCCCATTGAGGCGCAGGCGTTGTTGGCAACCTACGGGCAAAACCGCGCTGAGCCGTTGTGGCTGGGCTCGATCAAGTCGAATATGGGTCACACGCAGGCCGCCGCGGGGGTGGCCGGGGTGATCAAGATGGTGTTGGCGATGCGCCACGAGCTGCTGCCGGCGACGTTGCACGTCGACGGGCCCAGCCCGCATGTGGACTGGTCGACGGGCTCGGTGTCGTTGCTGACCGAGGCGCGGCCGTGGCCCGCTGCGGGTCGCGTGCATCGGGCGGGCGTCTCGTCGTTCGGCATCAGCGGCACCAACGCTCACGTGATCATCGAGGCCGCACCCGCCGAACCGCACCCCGTCGTAGACCGCGCCAAGGTACCGGTGCTGCCGTGGGTGGTGTCGGCAAAGTCGTTGTCGGCGTTAGGTTCGCACGCTTGTCGGTTGGCCGCTCATATCCGTGCCGATAGCGAGCTCGACGTTGCCGATGTGGCGTGGACGTTGGCGGGCCGGTCAAACTTTGAACATCGCGCCGTGGTTGCCGGTGCTGATCGCGACCAGTTGCTGGCCGGCCTCGACGAATTGGCTACCGGCGACGTCGGATCGGTCGTACAGGGCACCGCAACGCAAGGCGGCAAGACCGTCTTCGTCTTCCCCGGCCAAGGCTCCCAGATACTGGGCATGGGAATGGGGTTGCACGCCGGCTACCCGGTATTTGCCGAGGCGTTCAACACCGTCGTGGGTGAACTGGATCGGCACTTGCTGCGCCCCTTGCGCGAAGTCATGTGGGGCCATGACGAAGACCTGTTGAACACCACCGAATTCGCCCAACCGGCCTTGTTCGCGATGGAAGTCGCCCTGTTCCGGTTGCTCGAATCCTGGGATATACGACCCGACTTCGTGCTGGGCCACTCGATCGGTGAGTTGGCGGCCGCGCACGTCGCCGGTGTCCTGTCGCTGGAGAACGCCGCGGTCCTGGTGGCCGCCCGGGGCCGCTTCATGCAAGCGCTGCCGGCGGGCGGTGCGATGATCGCCGTGCAGGCCACCGAATCCGAAGTGCGTCCGCTGCTGGTGCCCGAGGTCGGCATCGCAGCGATCAACGGGCCGGGCTCGGTGGTGATGTCGGGCGCCGAAGACAAGGTGACCGCGATCGCCGACCGTCTCCGTGCCGACGGCCGCCGTGTTCACCAACTGGCCGTCTCGCATGCCTTCCACTCTCCGTTGATGGATCCGATGATCGACGAATTCGGAACGGTCGCAGCCGGACTCGCTATCGGCAAGCCGACCATCCCGATTGTGTCGAACGTGACTGGGCAGCTGGCGGGAGACGACTTCGCGACGGCGGCATATTGGAAGCGGCACGTGCGCGAGGCGGTGCGATTCGCCGACAGTGTGCGCTTCGCGCACTCGGCAGGCGGAACGCGTTTCCTCGAAGTCGGACCCAGCAGTGGCTTGACGGCGTCGATCGAAGAAACGCTTGCCAGTGAAGGGCAAGCGCCGGTGATCACGATGTCCGCACTGCGTAAGGACCGCCCGGAGCCGGAAACCCTGACCACTGCGATCGCCCAGGGGTTTGCCGCCGGGATGAACGTGGACTGGCGCGCCGCCATCGGCCAAGCAAGTTTTGTCGATCTGCCCACCTATACCTTTGAGCGGCGGCGGTTTTGGCTCTCCAGCGACGGCGCCGCGGTCGACGCGGCCGGTCTGGGACAGGCCGCCAGCGAACACCCGTTGCTGGGTGCGGTCGTCGAGCTGCCGGCCTCGGGTGGGGTGGTGCTGACCGGCCGGTTATCGCCCGGCGTGCAGACCTGGTTGAACGACCACGCCGTGGGTGGAGTCGTGCTATTCCCCGGTGCGGGATTCGTCGAGTTGGCGATCCGCGCCGGCGACGAGGTGGGTTGCGGAGTTGTCGACGAACTGAATCTTGCGGCGCCCCTGGTGTTGCCGGCCGGCGGGTCGGTCGCTATCCAGGTGGTGGTTGGCGGCGCCGATGATTCGGGCACCCGTGCGGTGTCGATCTTTTCCCGTGCCGCGGCCGGTTCCGGCTGGTCGTTGCACGCCGAGGGCATGCTGCGCACGGGATCGTCCGAGCCGAGCGCGGATCTGTCGGCATGGCCACCGGTTGGCGCGGTCCCCGTCGACATCGGCGACGGCTATGACCGGCTAGCCGAGCGGGGATACGGATACGGGCCCGCGTTCCGCGGCTTGACCTCGATGTGGCGTCGCGGCGATGAAGTGTTCGCCGAAGTGACGCTGCCGACGGATGCCGGGGTGTCGGTGGCCGGGTTCGGTGTGCACCCGGTGATGCTCGACGCCGCATTGCACGCGGTGATCCTGGCCTCCGATAGCCACGAGCTTGCCGAAGGTTCGATGATGGTGCCGTTCTCGTGGCAGCAGGTGTCTCTGCATGCCGCGGGCGCAGCGGCGGTGCGGGCACGGATCGTGCCGGTCGGAGATGCGTCTGCGGGCGGCAGCAGCACGGCGGTGTCGATAGAGCTCGCGGATGGCCTCGGGCTGCCGGTGCTTTCGGTGGCCTCGATGGTGGCGCGGCCCGTCACCGATCAGCAGTTGCTTGCCGCGGTCTCGAGCTCTGGACCGGACCGCCTCTTCGAAGTCGTCTGGTCCGCGCAGCCCTCATCCTCGGTGCAACCGGTATCGGTGTCCGCCTGGGGAGCAACGGAATTGGAGACCGCCGAGGGACAGCGATCGGCGGTGGTGTTCGAGTCGGCGCCGGTCGCCGATGACGTGCTGGCAGGCGTGTACGCAGCAACCCGCGCGGTGCTGCCGGTGCTGCAGTCGTGGTTGGCCCGCGAAGGGGCGGGGACGTTGGTGGTGGCCACCCGGGGCGCGATGACGTTGCCGGGGGAGAAGATCACCGATTTGGCGGGCGCCGCGGTGTGGGGTTTGGTGCGTTCGGCGCAGACCGAGCATCCCGGCCGGATCGTACTGGTCGACACCGATGCAGAGCTAGACGAAGACGCGGTGGCCGCGGTCTTGGCCACCGCCGAGCCGCAATTGTTGGTGCGTGGCGCAAAGGTGTATCTCGCGCGAGTGCATGGCAGTCACGCCGCCGGCGGTCTCTTGGTGCCGCCGGGCGATGGTCCGTGGCGGCTGGGCATGAGCAGTCGCGGCACCTTCGAGAATCTGCGATTGGAACGAATCCCGGATGCCGACGCGCCACTGGGACCCGGGCAGGTTCGGGTCGCGCTGTCGGCTATCGCGGCCAACTTCCGCGACGTGATGATCGCGCTTGGTCTTTACCCCGATCCCGACGCGGTGATGGGTATCGAGGCCTCGGGCGTGGTCGTCGAAACTGCCTCGCAGGATGGCCGTTTCGCGATTGGCGACCGGGTCATGGGCCTGTTCCCGGACGGGACCGGAACGATCGCCATCACCGATCAGCGACTGCTGGTCCAGATGCCGGCCGGATGGTCGCACACCACCGCCGCGACCACCACGGTGGTTTTCGCCACTGCCTATTACGCGCTGTTGGACCTGGCCGCGGCGAAACCCGGTCAGCGGGTATTGGTGCACGCTGCCGCCGGCGGTGTCGGCATGGCTGCGGTGCAGCTGGCCCGGCACCTGGGCCTGGAGGTTTTCGCGACAGCGAGCCGCGGCAAGTGGGACACCTTGCGGGCCATGGGCTTTGACGATGATCATATTTCCGATTCGCGCAGCTTGGAATTCGAGGACAAGTTCCGCGCGGTCACCGCTGGCCGCGGCATGGACGTGGTGCTGGACTCGCTGGCCGGTGACTTCGTTGACGCTTCGCTGCGGCTGGTTGCCTCCGGTGGGATTTTCCTGGAGATGGGCAAGACCGACATCCGCGAGCCCGGTGTGATCGCCGAGGAACACCCGGGTGTCCGGTACCGCGCATTTGACCTCTTCGAATCGGGACCCGAGCGCATTCAGCAGATGCTCGACGAGTTGGCCGCCCTGTTCGGCGAGGACGTGCTACGGCCGTTGCCGGTGACCAGATTCGACGTGCGTCGCGCGCCGGCGGCATTGCGGTACTTGAGTCAGGCCCGCCACGTCGGCAAGGTCGTGATGACGCTACCTTTCGGGCCAGGGGGCGGGCTGGGTACCGGCACCGTGCTGATCACCGGTGGAACCGGCATGGCCGGTTCGGCCTTGGCCCGCCACGTGGTGTCGCGCTACGGCGCGCGCAACGTGGTACTGGTGAGCCGGCGTGGTCTGGATGCGCCGGGGGCCGCGGAGTTGCTGGCCGAGCTCGGCGCCACCGGCGCCCAGGTGCAGGTGGTGGCCTGCGACGTGGCCGACCGCGAGGCATTGGCCAAGGTGATCGCCGATATTCCGGTGCAGCGACCGCTGTCTGGCGTGATCCACGCGGCCGGGATGCTCGACGACGCGGTGATTTCCTCGTTGACCCCGGAGCGGGTTGATGCGGTGTTGCGGGCCAAGGTCGACGGGGCCTGGAACCTGCATGAGTTGACCCGTGACCTCGATGTGTCTGCCTTTGTGCTGTTTTCGTCGATGGCCGGCTTGGCGGGCGCGTCGGGTCAGGCCAACTACGCGGCGGCCAACTCGTTCCTCGACGGGCTGGCCGTGCACCGGCGTTCCTACGGGTTGCCGGCGATGTCCTTGGGCTGGGGTCTGTGGGATCAGACCAGCGCCATGACCGGTGCGCTGGGCGCCGCCGATCGTGCCCGGTTCGGCCGCGACGGCATCCTCGCGATGTCCTCCGATCAGGCACTGGAATTGATGGACACCGCCCTGATTGTCGACGAACCGTTCCTGTTACCTGCCCACATCGACCTCGCGGCGCTGCGCGTCAAGTTCGATGGGGGAACGTTGCCGCCGATGTTCGTTGATCTGATCAACGCCCCGACGCGGCGCCAGGTCGACGACTCGTTGGCCGCGGCGAAGTCGAAATCGGCTCTGCTGCAACGCCTCGAAGGGTTGCCCGAGGACGAGCAATACGACGTTCTGCTGGATTTGGTGCGCTCCAATATCGCCACGGTGCTGGGCAACTCCAGCCCCGAGTCCATCGATCCGGAAAGAGCGTTCCAGGAGCTCGGCTTTGACTCGCTGACCGCCGTCGAGATGCGCAACCGGTTGAAGTCCGCTACCGGTCTCGCGCTCTCACCCACGCTGATCTTCGATTACCCGAACTGCGCGGCGCTGGCCGGTTACATGCACCAAGAGCTCATTGAGACTTCGGAGCAAAGCACCCCGGTTGCCGTGCCCGGGGAAGCTGAAATTCAGCGTGTTGTGGGGGCCATTCCGGTCAAGCGACTCCGGCAGGCGGGAGTGCTGGAGCTGTTGCTGGCGTTGGCAACCGAAGACGGCACCACTCAGGCGGTGGCCGCCGGGGCGAGCACAGAAAAGGACATCGCGGACATGGACCTCGATGCCTTGGTCAACGCCGCGCTGATGGACGACGACGAATAACCCATGAAAGCGCGCCGGCGACGATGCAGAGCGCAGCGATGAGGAGGAGTGGCGCTTGAGCAGGGGCAGTCAGTGAGAGTCGCGGTCACCGGGGCCAGTGGTGTGCTCGGCCGCGGTCTCACTGCCCGACTGCTCAGCCTGGGTCACGATGTCGTAGGGATCGCCCGGCACCGACCGGAAAGCTGGTCGAGTGCTGCCGATTTCATCGAGGCGGATATCCGGGACGCCGGCGCCGTCAGACGCGGTATCGCCGGCGCGGACGTCGTCGCGCATTTCGCGTGGGCACACAGCCCCGGGCCCGACGAACGTATCGGGCATGAGGTCAACGTCGGGGGCGCGCTCAATGTTCTGGAAGCAATAGCCGAGACCGGTTCCAGGCGCATCGTTTTCGCGTCGTCGGCACATGTCTATGGCCGCGCAGAAGCGGCGAAAGCCGAGCACGAGGCGATGGCCCCGGTGTTGGCCGACGGGTTGCATCAGGCCCGCGTCGAAGACATGCTCGGGGCATCGGGAGCCGAATGGGTCGCGGTCCGTTCCGCGCTCATCGTCGGTCGCAACGTCGACAATTGGGTGCGCCGGCTGCTGGCGTTGCCGGCGTTCCCTAACGGGTCTGCCGATCGCCGCATGCAAGTCATCCACCTCGATGACGCGCTTCGGCTATTCACCCGCGCCGTCGTGGGTACCGAAATTGCGAGCAGTCCAGTCAATCTCGCCGCTGCGGGTGAGCAGACGTTTCGGCAGATCGCCGCCGGCCTCGGGCGCCCGGTCGTGCGGATGGGTGGCGCGGTTACGGCTCTGGGGCGACGAGGCCCGACTGCGTTCGCCGAGCTGGAGCTGGTGCGAAGCGCCCCGCTGATGGATACGTCACAGCTGCGCGACCAGTGGAAATTTCAGCCGGCGTGGAGTTGCGACGAATGTATCGAGGACTTCGCATTGGCGGTGCGCGGCCGCGTCGCGCTGGGTAAGCGGGTTGTGTCGCTGCCGTGGCGGCTAGCCAACATTGGGGACCTACCTGCCGTCGATGCGGCCGCAGCTGACGGTGTGCTCCCCAGACCGGCTGGCCCAGAGCAAGATAACGGCGAGTTCGACACTCCTATCGACCCGCGTTTTCCCACCTTCCTGGCCACCAACTTGTCCGAGGCGCTGCCGGGCCCGTTTTCGCCCTCGTCGGCTTCGGCGACCGTACGGGGGTTGCGCGCTGGTGGCGTTACCATTGCCGAGCGGTTGCGCCCGGGCGGAATGGTCCAGCGCGAAATCGCGATGCGGACAGTCGCGGTATTCGCCCATCGGTTGTATGGGGCGATCACGTCGGCGCACTTCATGGCTGAAACCGTGCCGTTTGCCAAGCCGTCGATGATCGTCAGCAACAGCGGGTTCTTCGGCCCAAGCATGGCCTCGCTGCCGATCTTCGGTGAGCAACGTCCCGCCGAAATCAGTCGGGCCCGAAGGCAACTGCGCAACGGTCGCAATATCGGAGTATTCGGCGTCAACCTGGTAGGCCTGAGCTCCGGTGCGTCGCGCGATACGCACGACTTCATTGCCGATGTCGATCGGCTGGAACGGCTGGCCGACGATGTGGCCCAACTCGACGACCCCCGGCTTCTGAGCCTGATCGTGTTGGCCCGCGACCATGTTGTGCACGGTTGGGTGCTGGCCTCGGCGTCGTTCATGCTGTGCGCTGCGTTCAATGTGTTGCTGCGCGGCCTGTGCGGGCGCGACACCTCCGCGCCGGCGGGGCCGGAACTGGTCAGCGCTCGATCGGTCGAGGCCATGCATCGATTGGTGGTGGCGGCGCAGCGCGATCCGAACGTGGCTCGGCTGCTCACCGAGCCGGGGGAGCGCCTTAACAAGCTGGCCGTCGACGCGCCGGAATTTCACGCCGCGGTGCTGGCCGAGCTGGCGCTGATCGGGCATCGCGGCCCGGCGGAGCTGGAGATGCTGTCAACCAGCTACGCCGACGACCCCGAACTGCTGGTCCGGATGGTGGCCAGAGCGATGAGTGCGCCTCAACCGCCGCAACCGCGGCATCCACGGATTCCGTTGCGGGCCAGGCCCGTAGCGCTGCTGGCCGCGCGCCAACTCCGCGACCGCGAAGCTCGTCGCGACAAAGTGGTGCGGGCCAACTGGGTGCTGCGTGGTCTGCTGCGTGAGTACGGGCGCCGCTTGGTCGACGCCGGAATCTTCCACACCACCGACGATGTGTTCTACCTGCTGGTCGACGAACTCGACGCACTACCGGAAGACGTTGCCGGGCTGGTAGCCCGGCGCCGAGCCGAACAGCACAGGCTGGCTGCCGTGACTCCGCCGACGGTGTTCAGCGGGACCTGGGAGCCGTCCACCACGTCGTCGACGGTTCTTGCCAGCGGAGGCACCTTGCGCGGAGTCGGCGTGTGCGGGGGGCGGGTGCGCGGCCGGGTGCGCATCGTGCGGCCCGAGACGATCGATGATCTGCAACCCGGTGAGATTCTCGTCGCGGAGGTTACCGACGTCGGGTACACCGCCGCTTTCTGCTACGCCGCGGCCGTGGTGACAGAACTCGGCGGTCCGATGTCACACGCCGCGGTGGTGGCCCGCGAATTCGGCTTCCCGTGTGTGGTCGACGTCCATGGGGCAACCAAGTCGTTGCCGCCGGGCGCCCTCATCGAGGTCGACGGCACTACCGGCGAGATCTGCATGCTTGAGCTGGCCCCGAAAGATGCAGCACCGCTGGAAGGATGAGGTAACCGTGCGCAGAGTCATCCAATTCTCCACCGGAAACGTCGGCCGGCATTCGTTGCGAGCGATCATCGGTAGGCCAGATCTGGAACTGGTCGGGGTGCATGCGTCCAGCGCCGAGAAGATTGGTCAGGACGCGGCGCAGCTGTGCGGGCTGACCAAACCGACGGGTGTCATCGCCACCGACGACGTCGACGCGCTGGTCGGCCTCGGAGCCGATTGCGTCGTCTACACAGCTCTAGGGGAGACGCGGCCGAAGGAAGCCATCGAACAGATGGCCAAGTTCCTCGCGGCGGGCACCAACGTCGTAGGTACGTCGATGGTCTGGCTGGTCGCGCCGCACCATGCCGACGACTGGTTGCGGGTGCCCCTGGAGCGCGCCTGTGCAGCCGGCAACGCCTCGCTCTACGTCAACGGCATCGATCCAGGCTTCTCTGCCGATACCTTGGTGCATGCCGCGGTCAGCCTAACGACCCGAGTCTCTTCGATCACCGTGCAAGAAATTTTCGACTACGGAGACTATGACGACGCCGAGTTCACTGGCGCCGCTATGGGTTTCGGAACGACTGCGGACGACGAGCCGGCGCTGATGTTCCAGCCGGAAGTCGTTGTTTCGATGTGGGGCGGTCAGGTGCGCAGTCTGGCGGACAATCTCGACATCAAACTCGACGAAGTGCGGCAGCGCATCGAACGCTGGTTCACGCCACAGCGTATTGACTGCACAATGATGACGGTGCAGCCCGGCCAGATGGCCGGGGTCAAGTTCGCCACCGAGGGTGTCCGTGACGGTGAACCGGTGATCACCCTCGAACACGTCACCAGGCTTAGCTCGGCCGCAGCGCCGGATTGGGAGTATCCGCCCGAGGGCCACATCGGCGTGCACCGTGTCATCGTGGAGGGCGAACCTCGGGTGCAGATGGACACACATGTTTCCCATCCTGTTTTCGAAACCACTGATGCAGCGTGCATTTCGACCGCGGCTCGGGTGATCAATGCGATCGATTGGGTATGTCGCGCGCCCCAGGGACTGATCGCGGTGGAGGACATTCCGTTGCCCGCGACGATGCGCGGCCTGATGTGGAACGAAGGGTAGGGCTTACAGCGGCCAGTTGTTCGGCTCAGGTGCCTGGAAAGCGGCCGCCGGGGGCAGAGGTCGTCGTTCCCTCGTCGATATCGCATCGAGGATCAGGGCCACGTAGCGTCGCCAGCCGTCGCTGCCCGGCGCCATCGTGGACAGCACGCTGTAGAGCATGCCGATCAAACGCAGAAGGTCCTCGGCCACCAGGTCGGCGCGGATGGCGCCGTCTTGCTGACCCCGGCGGACAAGCTCGGTGAGCGCTTCAATGAGCGAGTCGGAGATATCGGAGGTCAGCGATCCGGCCCGTTGTGCGGCGATCAAGAGGTTCTGTTCATGCGAGCCGAGCGATATCGCTGCTTCGATCAACTGGGTGAGGCCGCGCAGCGCGTCTTTGTTCTGTCGAGCTTTCGCGATCGCCGGCGTGAGCTGTTCGGCGATGCCCTGATCCAGCGCCGCCCGAACCAGATCGGCCTTGGCGGGGAAGCGGCGGTAGAGGGTTCGTTCGCCGACTCCGGCACGCCGTGCGACCGCCTCCACGGGGGCATCGGGTCCCAACTCGCCGTATACATCCCGTGCGGCGCGAAGAATCCGCTCGACGTTGCGGGCCGCGTCCGCCCGCAACTGTTGCCGGTCTTCAACCGCTGTCATTGTTACAGCGTAACTGACAGTTGACTGCCAGTCAGGTAGGTTCTAGGCTCGTACAAATGGCAGCCATCTGACACTTATGGGGAAACGCGGCTAATGTCAATCGCTTTCGAAACGTCCGAATCTGGCCTTCCCGTCATACCCGTTCAGCGCGCCGCGCGCTGTCCGCTCCATCCGCCGCCCGAGTTCGTCAGTTGGCGCGACGAGCCCGGGCTGCGCAGAGCGCTGTACCACGGCCAGCCGGCCTGGGTGGTGAGCCGCTACCAGGACATCAGGGAGGCGCTGCTCGACCCGCGCCTGTCCGCCGATACCATCCCCGCCTCCCTGAAGCCGGAGAGCTCGGACAGCGCTGTGCCGGTGATGTTCGCGCGGATCGACGATCCCGAACACAATCGGCTGCGCCGGATGATGATGCGCGACTTCACCTTCCGGCGTTGTGAGGCGATGCGGCCGCGGATTCAGGAGATGGTCGACCGATTCATCGACGCGATGATCGCCAA
The DNA here is from genome assembly GCF_052566995.1 of Mycobacterium sp. Dal123C01. Taxonomy (NCBI): domain Bacteria; kingdom Bacillati; phylum Actinomycetota; class Actinomycetes; order Mycobacteriales; family Mycobacteriaceae; genus Mycobacterium; species Mycobacterium sp. Dal123C01. The sequence continues at coordinate 3,760,382 of NZ_CP199580.1, forward strand.
CGGACCGCCCGCCGACTTGGTGCGGGACTTTGCCCTGCCGATCCCGTCGCTGGTGATCGCGCTGCTGCTGGGCGTGCCGTCCGCAGACCTGGAGCTCTTCCAGCGCAACTCCACGCTGGGGCTCGAGACGAGCACGACCGACGAGGTGAGGGCGCAGGCTTTCGCGGAGATGTATGTCTATATCCAGGAGCTGGTGGGTCGCCGAGCGCATGATCCGAGCGACGACCTGATCAGTCGCCTCGTTGTCGACTATGTCGCGACCGGTCAACTCACCCGCGAGACGGCAGCGATGAACGGTGTGGTGATGATGCTGGCTGGTCATGAAACCAGCGCCAACATGATCTCGCTGGGAACGGTTGCGCTGCTTGAGCATCCCGACGTCTATGACCGCCTCGGCCGCACCGACGACCACGCCGTCATCGACAACATCGTCGAGGAGCTCATGCGTTATCTCAGTATCGTGCACAGCCAGGTGGATCGGGTGGCAACCGAGGACTTCGTTCTGGGCGGTCAATTGATCAGTGCCGGCGACATGGTCTTGATGAACATACCGGCGGGAAACTGGGACGCAGAGTTCGTCGAGAATCCGGAGAGCTTCGACGCCGAGCGGAACACCCGTGGGCACTTGGGGTTTGGCTACGGTGCGCACCAGTGCATCGGGCAGAATCTTGCCCGCGTCGAGATGCAGGTCGCGTTCGCCACGCTGGCGCGACGGCTGCCCGAGCTCAAATTGGCGGTCTCGCCGGAGGAGCTGAAGTTCAAACAAGCAGACATCTACGGCATGAAAGAACTTCCGGTGAGCTGGTGACGATGTCAACTAGTGAGCTGCGATTCGACGACCAGGTCGCCGTCATCACCGGCGCGGGCGGTGGCCTGGGCAAGGAGTACGCCCTACTGCTGGCATCTCGCGGGGCGCGCGTGGTGGTCAACGACATTGGCGGTTCGGTGACCGGCGATGGTTCTGACACCACGGCGGCTGAGGCCGCAGCAGCCGAAATCCGGCAGCTCGGTGGCGAATCCGTCGCCGACAGCCACAGCGTGACCACCCCGGACGGGGGAGCGGCGATCATCGACACCGCCCTGAGTACCTGGGGACGAGTCGACATCGTGATCAACAACGCCGGCATCGTGCGGGATGCGCCGTTCGAGGACATGACCGCCGAGCGGTTCGAACCGCTGCTGGACGTGCATCTCAGGGGTGCTTTCCACGTGACCCGCCCGGCGTGGAAAGTGATGCGCGAGCAGAGATATGGGCGAATCCTCAATACGACCTCGGCGGCTGGAATCCTGGGCGCCCCCGGCATGAGCAATTACGGCTCGGCCAAAACCGGGCTGATCGGCTTCACCCGTGTCCTGGCCGCCGAGGGCGCCGACCACAACATCAAGGTGAACGCCGTCGCCCCAATCGCCTTTACCCGGATGCTGACACACTCGATCGACAGCGCCGGGCCACCGGAGGACGCGGGGTCCCAGGCGGTAATGGACGACCTTGTCAACCAGTATCTGAAAAAGCTGGACCCGGGGCTGGTGGCGCCGGTGGCGGCCTTTTTGACCCACCGCGATTGCCCGGTTACGGGAGAGATTTATACCGTTGGCGCAGGACATGTTTCCCGGTTTTTCATCGGGCGCACCAAGGGCTTCTACAGTCCCGAGCTGTCCGTCGAGGAGGTGCGGGATCACCTGGCCGAGATCCGCGACGAAGCCGGATACACGGTGCCCGGTGGACCCGCCGACGAGATGAGCGAGCTCTTCGCGACGCTCATGTCTTCATGAGCCACGTTGGGCTCGAGGTCAGCAGCCGAACGCTATCCCGATGCCGTCGGGTGGCGGCACCGACCGCAAACAGCCGAACTGCTGGATTCCGGCGCTGCTGAACCGCACCGCGGACTGGTGGGCGTAGTTCACACAGAACAGGCCGGCCTGGTCGGCGCGACACCGGTAGTCGTCATAGGACAACGTGTCCCCGCCCACCAACTCGGCCCCGTTGCCGTTGACGAACGGACCCGGATCGGCCCGGGCCGCTCCGACCCGCAGGTTCGTCCCGTCGAAGTCGACCCATCCGCCTTTCCACTCGCCGTAGGCCGTTTCCGGCCGAGGTGGGGGATTGGTCAGGTCGACCAGGCAGGTCAGCATGCCGCCGGTGTGGTGGGAATCCGTCGTGCACGTGACGGGGCGGCCCGCGGAGCCGGCCGCCAAAGTGAAGGCGATGTCGTTACCCAGCTGCGTGGTGACGCCGTCGCGCGTGACGGCGTGATAGCGGGCCGGATCAGCCCCATGACCTGCCTCGATCCACGTGATGACATCAGAGATCGCTGCGCCGGCCGCTGGTGGGGCCGACGGCCCCGGTGGTTTGCTCCCCGGCGAGACTGTGCTCGCCGTCGCAGAACTCCCGGTTGTCTGGGTCTGCTGCGACTGGCCTCCGCCGGTGTGTGAGCAACCGGCAACCAGCATCGAAAGTGTGACCAGCGCGGCCATTCGCATGCCGACAGGCTAACCGTCACACTTCGGATTTAGGCGCTCCGCGCGCCCTACATACGTAGTGTCGGCTACCGTCGGCGTATGCACGAGCGCACTATCCGCGCACGCACCGTCAGCGGCACCGTCGAGGGCTTTACCCGCGGCGGCGTCAACCGCTGGCGATCCATCCCCTATGCGCGGCCGCCGGTCGGGCGGCTGCGATTCCGGGCGCCGCAGCCGGCTCGGCCCTGGTCGGGTGTGCGTCATTGCCACGGCTTCACCGACTGCGCTCCCCAGCAGCGTCGCTACACGTTGCTCGCTCTCGGTAAATACCAGTCCATGAGCGAGGACTGCCTCACCCTCAACGTCGTCACGCCGGAAACCGCTTCCACCGAACCACTGCCGGTCATGGTCTTTGTTCACGGTGGCGGATACATCCTGGGCAGTTCGGCGACCCCGCTGTACGACGGCGCCGCATTGGCTCGCCGCGGTTGCGTGTACGTATCGGTCAACTACCGCCTCGGCGCACTGGGATGTCTTGACCTCTCGTCGCTGTCCACCCCGGACATCACCATCGACAGCAACCTGTATCTACGGGACCTGGTGCAGGCGTTGCAGTGGGTGCGCGACAACATCGCGGGATTCGGTGGCGATCCGGACAATGTCACCATCTTCGGTGAGAGCGCGGGTGCGTGCATCACCGCCACGTTGTTGGCCGTGCCGGCCGCCGAGGGCCTGTTCGCCCAGGCGATCTCCGAAAGCCCGGCGTCGGGCCTGGTGCGGTCGAAGGAGATTTCGGACCAGTTCGCCACGCGGTTCGCCGACTTGCTGGGCGCGCGGCCCGGCGATGCCGCCAACGCGTTGATGCAGGCCACGTCGGCTCAACTCGTGGAAACCCAACACCGGCTGATCGATCAGGGCATGGAGAACAGGCTGGGCGCCTTCCCCATTGGCCCGGTGATCGGCGACGACTGCCTGCCCGAAGATCCCGTCGAGGCGATGCAGAGTGGTCGGGCGCATCGTGTCCCGCTGATCGTGGGCACCAACGCCGAGGAAGGCCGGTTGTTCACCCGCTTCCTGCGCATGCTGCCCACCAACGAATCGATGATCGAGGAATTGCTGGCCGACGCGGAACCGGCTGCGCGCGAACGTATTACGGCCGCATACCCGGGTTATCCGTCGTCGTCGGCCTGCATCCAGCTCGGCGGTGACTTCGCCTTCAGCTCGGCCGCCTGGCAGATCGCCGAGGCGCACAGCAGTCACGCGCCCACCTATCTGTACCGATACGACTACGCACCACGGATGCTGCGCTGGTCGGGTTTAGGAGCCACCCACGCCACCGAACTGCTCGCCGTCTTCGATTTCTATCGGACCCGGCTCGGCGGGTTTTTGACTGCCGCGGCCGACCAGCGCGCCGCGCTTCGGGTCAGCAACCAGGTGCAACGCCGTTGGCGAGCGTTCAGCCGCAGCGGGGTGCCCGGTGACGACTGGCCCGCGTACACCGCCGACGACCGCGCCGTCATGGTCTTCGACAGCAAGTGGCGTATCGAGTTCGATCCGCACCCGCATCGCAGGACGGCGTGGGCCGGCTTCTCATTGGCAAGGTGACCTGGCACGCTGACGTGGCACGCTGAAACCGTCAGCGAGAAATTCGGCAGAGGACGTCAATGGAGACCCAGCCAGTCGAACGCCCCAGTGATCTCACAGTTTCGTGGTTGACCGCCGCGATCGGCGCCGGAGACGTCGCCGACTTCGACGTGGAGCGCATCGGCACCGGCCAAATGAGCGAGTGCTACCGCGTCCGGCTCAGCTACGCGGAGGGGACCACGGGACCCGATAGGCCGGAGTCGGTGGTGCTGAAGGTTGCGGCCAGCGATCCGGTGAGTCGGCAAACCGGGTCGGCGCTGGGCCTCTACGAGCGCGAAGTTCGCTTTTACGGCGATATCGCGCCCCGCCTGGGCGGTCCGATAGCGCCCTGTTATCACGCCGCGGTCGACACCTCGACGGGGGTTTTTGACCTGCTGCTCGGCGACGCGGGGCCGGCGGTCGTCGGTGACGAAATCGCCGGTGCCACAATCGAACAGGCAACACTCGGTGTTGTCGAGCTGGGGCGGCTGCACGGCCCGCTGCTCGGCGACACATCGCTGGCCGACGCGCCGTGGCTCAACCGTGAGGCTCCGCTCAACCAGGCGATGATCACTGCCCTCTACGCCGGCTTCCTCGACCGTTACGGCGACCAGATCGCGCCGGCGCACCGCATGGTGTGCGAACGGCTGGTCGGCGCATTCGACGCCTACCTGGTCGCCGAAGGGGAGCGGGACGGGGTGCAGGGTCTGGTCCATGGCGACTATCGACTGGACAACATGTTGTTCGGCGTCGACGGAGCCGATCGAGCGCTGACGGTGGTCGATTGGCAGACCGTCTCCTGGGGACCGGCACTGACCGACCTTGCTTACTTCCTCGGCTGCGCACTACCGACCGATGATCGTCGGGCGCACTATGACACATTGCTACGGGCCTACCACGAGGCCCTCGGCCCGGACGCGCCCATCACCCTCGCCGATGTCGCCGAAGGTGTTCGCCGGCAAGGCTTTTTCGGCGTGACGATGGCGATCGTCTCGTCGATGCTGGTGGAACGCACCGAGCGTGGCGACCGGATGTTCATGACGATGCTGCAGCGGCACTGCGATCATGTGCTCGATACCGACGCGTTGGCGACGCTGCCCATTGCGGTCGCGCCGGAGCCGCTGCGGCCATCGGACGAGGACGAACTCGCGCATGTCCCGACCAGCGAACCGCTCTGGAGTGAGAGCTGGTATGCCGACTTCGTCGATCCCGCACAGGGATTCGGCGGCTGGTTCCGTATCGGTCTGGTGGCCAACCAGCAGGTCGCGTGGGTTCAGGTTCTGCTGTGCGGACCAAATCTGCCGACCGTGGCCGTTCTCGATTACGAAGTGCCGTTGCCCGCGGACCCGTGGGCGTTGCGCACCGACGCCTTCGACATCGGCCACTGCGCCAGCGCGCCGCTGCAGACCTATCGCGTCGACGTTCGCGCGCAGGGTCAGTCCTATTCGGACCCGTCGGCCCTATTGCGCGGAGAGCCGGGAACTCCAGTCGACGTGACGATGAATTTGGTGTGGGCCACCGACGGCGCCCCGTACAAGTACCGGGTGACGACGCGTTACGAAATTCCGTGCACGGTAACGGGAACCGTCACCGTCGACGACACCGGCTACCGCCTGGATTCCGTTCCGGGACAACGTGACCACTCGTGGGGTGTGCGGGACTGGTGGAGCATGGACTGGATGTGGAGCGCGTTGCACCTCAACGACGGCACGCACCTGCACGGGTTGGACATCGACATTCCGAATGTTCCCGCGGTGGGTATCGGCTATATCCAGGATCCCGACCGAAACGTCACCGAACTCCACACCGTGACTAACCCGCGAGCGTTCGGCGCCAACGGTTTACCGCTCAAGATGACCCTGAGCCTCGATCCCGGTGAGATCACCGGTGACGTGGATATCCATGGCCACGCACCGGTACGGCTGATTGCCCCCGACGGACGAGTAAGCGAGTTCGCACGCGCCTGGGTCAGCATCGACACCGCGGACGGCCGCAACGGCGTCGGCTGGATGGAATGGAACCGCAACCTCCCGCAACAGGCATAACCGCGGTGCCGGACGGCGCGGCGCCACCCATCGTGGTGATGGGTGTCTCCGGGTCGGGCAAGTCGACGGTGGGTTCCGCACTGGCGCAACGGTTGCGAGTGCCCTTCGTGGACGCCGACAGTTTGCATCCACCGGCCAACGTCGCCAAGATGAGCGCCGGCCAACCGCTCAATGACGATGATCGCTATCCGTGGCTGGAAAGAGTCGGGGAGTGGCTGGCCGGCCACAGTGACGGCGGTGTGGTGAGTTGTTCGGCGCTCAAACGCAAATACCGTGACGAGCTACGCACGCACTGTCCGCGCATTGAGTTCTTACACCTGCGCGGCTCACCGGAGATGATCCGTGCTCGGCTGGCCGCCAGATCGGACCATTTCATGCCGGCCGCGCTGCTGCGGTCACAATTCGATGCGTTGGAATCGCTGGGCGCCGACGAGACCGGTGTCACCGTCGATATCGGTCACGATGTCGATGCCATCATCGACACCTTCCTGATTACCAGGGGAGCCTGCGACGACGAGTCTTGACCTGCCCTCCGACTCGCTCTCGCGCGGTGTCGGCCAATTCGCTCCCGTGCGTGCGGGCGGTTTCAGCCAATTCCTCCCCGCGAGCTCGGGCGGTGCTGGCCAGCTTTTCGCCGCGCTTGCGGGCCTTTTTCGCCAGTGGTCCGGCCTTCTGGGCCGCCTCGTCCGCGAGCTTCTCGCTGCGTTCGCGGGCTTTTTCGGCCCTTTCGGCCACCTCGTTGGCCAGCTTCTCGCCGCGCTTGCGTGCCTTCTTGGCCAACGGCGCGCCTCGTTCGGCCGCGGTGTTGGCCCAATCGCGGCCGCGGTCCAGGGCTACCTCGGCGTACGGTGCGCTTCGTTCGGCTGCGGTGTTGGCCCATTCGCGCCCGCGGTCGAGGGCGGCTTCCGCGTAGGGTGCGCTTCGTTCGGCCGCCGTGTTGGCCAGTTCGCGGCCCCGTTCGGCGCCGACCTGCAATCCGTGCGCGATCCTTTCGCCGAACTCACCGAAGTCGGTGTCGTCGGATCCCGGTAGGGCGGAGGACACCCGCTCCGAAAGACGCTCGGCTGCCCGGCGGCCGCGCCATCCCAGCGACGGCTTGCCCGCGGTATCGGCGGAGGCGATCATCAATCCGCCCACCAGGCTCAAATCCTTCAGGAACCCGCGGCGCAGCTCGGCTTTGCGCTCCGGGTCGGTTTCGTTCCAGAACGAGTACGTTCCGAAATTGGCCGGCAGCACGGTGACCGCCAGTACGGCGGACGCGACGCGGGGCAATTTGCCCGTCGCGAGCAGCAAACCACCCCCGATCTGAACAGCCGCGGTTACCTGCGCGAACGTCTGGGGGTCGTTCGGCAGGCTGCGGGCCACCGAATCCGGCAACGCCTGCAGACCGTCCACCGCGGGCGCTGCGGCTTCCGCAGCTGACTTGGGATTAAGTAGGGACTCGACGCCTTGGCCGATAAACGCAACTGACAACAGTGGCCGTGCGATTCTGCGGATCAACATGGCAGGTGGGTTACCCGGCGATTCGGCAAACAAACCGCCGGTCCATCGCCGCAGTTGACGGGGATATGGTGGAGCGCGTGCGAGCGTTGATCATCGTCGACGTGCAAAACGACTTTTGCGCGGGTGGCTCGCTGGCTGTCACCGGCGGCGCCGCGGTGGCCGGCGCGATCAACGACTATCTGGCCGGCGACCCCGGCTACCAACACGTCGTGGCCACCAAGGACTTCCACATCGAACCGGGTGATCATTTCTCCGGCCACCCCGACTACTCCTCTTCCTGGCCGCCGCACTGCATCGCCGGAAGCCCCGGAGCCGATTTTCGCCCCGACCTCGACACCAGTCCGATCGAGGCGGTATTTCGCAAGGGTGCCTACGCCGCGGCGTACAGCGGCTTCGAGGGCGCCGACGAGAACGGGACGCCGCTGCTCGAGTGGTTGCAACAGCGGGGTGTCGACGAGGTCGACATCGTCGGCATTGCCACCGACCAGTGCGTCCGGCGAACGGCCGAGGACGCGGCACGAAACGGCTTGACCACCAGGGTATTGGTTGACCTCACGGCGGCTGTGGCGCCGAGTTCGGCCGCCGAAGCCTTGGCCCAGATGCGAAGTGCCGGTGTCGAATTGGTTGAGGCCGTCTGATGGTGGTGCCACTGGATCGCGAGTCACTGCTGGCCGCGGTGGAGCGGTCGCCGCAGGCGGCGGTCGCGCATGACAAGCAAGCTTGGGTAGGCCTCTTTACCGGCGACGGCCAAATCGAAGACCCGGTGGGCGCACGACCGCACGTGGGCCGGGTACAGATCGGGAACTTCTACGACACCTTCATCGGTCCGCGCGACATCAAATTCCATCGCGATCTCGACATCGTCTTCGGGACCGTCGTGCTCCGCGACCTCGAGCTCGAGGTGACGATGGGTTCGGCCGTCACGATGTACATTCCGGCGTTCCTGCGCTATGACCTTCGAGAAGCGAACGGGGAGTGGCAGATTGCTCATCTGCGGGCATACTGGGAGCTGCCCGCGATGATGCTGCAGTTCCTGCGAACCGGATCGCGAGCGGTGTCGCCTGCCCTGCAACTGTCGCGAGACCTGCTCGGCAATCAAGGGCTGCCGGGAACCGCGGGCTTCATGACCGGCTTTCGCCGGGCGGGTGTGCGGCACAAGAGGCTCGTGCAGACCTTCCTCGGTGCCGTTTCGCGCGGCGATACGTCCGTCGCCGAGCGCGCGTTATCACATTCTGCCGCAATCACTTTAGGTGACAAAGACCCGCTCGACATCGCCGAACTCGCGGAAGAGCTCAACGGAGCGAACTGGACCAAGATGAATGGTGCGGGATCCACGGTCACCCTCTCACTCAATTCAAGTCACGGGCGCGGCATCATGTTCGCCGACGTGGCCTGGCGAGGCAAAGCGATCAACCAGATCCGTTATTTTCCTGCCTGACCGCGCGCCCCGATCCGGTCTCTACCAGCACCGCCCGCGGCTAAAGCTGAGCTTGCAGGTCACTGCCGCCGGCCCGGCGACGCGCATCGCATGGTTGCACGTATTGCCGTGGGGGTGATGGGTGCCGTAGAAATAGCTGTCATGGAGCGGAAGCAAACGATGAATGTGGTGCGAACCGTCGGGGTTGGGGTGGCGATCACCGCCCTGCTGACTGTCACGACAGGCTGCGGCAAAGACGAAAAACCAGCTTCCTCGTCATCGTCGTCGAAATCATCGTCGACCTCAGCGGCGTCGTCGAGCTCAGCAGCATCCTCGTCGGCATCGAGCGCGGCGCCGTCGGGGACGGCCCCACTGGGCGACTACTCCAACTTGCTCATCCAGGCCAGCGATATCGGCGCTGACACGACATTGGGTCCGCCGCAACAGAACCCCGGCGGCGTGGCCGGGGTGGCGGTGACCTTCAGCAACAACGCCAAGACCCACACCATCGACGACCTCCTCGTGGTCTTCACCGATCCGGCTTCGGCTACGCAAGGGGCTAAAGACCGCCCGTCGTCGCTGGGCAAATACGTCACCGGTACCCCAGCGCCGTTCGAGGTCGGGACGAACGGGATCATCGTGGTCGGCCCGTCGCCCGATAACACCAAATCGGTGACCTACGTGGTGTTCGCCGAGGGCAAGGTCGTTGTCGATCTGGAGTTCGACAGCGGACCCAACGACGCCGCTCCGCAGGACTTCGTGCTTGACGTCGCCAAGAAGCAGGACGACGCCGTCAAGACCCGAATGACCAGCTAGTAGGGCTCACCGATCAGCAGCGCCACTGACGCTGCCGACAGGCACAGGAACGCGCCGGGAAAGGCGATGTTGTACAGGACGTGTGCCCTGAGGTGAGTCATCACCGCGCCGACGAAGAACAGGACCAGGCCGGCCGCGGCCGCGATACCTACAGCCGGTAGCGCCACGATCCCGACAACCAGCCCGACGGCTCCGGCTAGCTTTGCCGCCCCCAGTGCGGGCAACCACGAACGAGGAACACCGACCTCGGCCGAGTTTGCCAGGACGAATCCCGCGGGGATGAAGTCGGCGACGGCGATCCCGCCGGTGATAATCGCGGTAATCAGCGTGATCACAAGATATGCGGTGTGCATTCGAATCAGCTCCTTTTCCTTCGTTCAATCCGTTGCGGTGCAGCTATTTCGGCACCGGCGAGCCGCGTGGGTGCTGTGCGTGCTGCGGCGCACAATCGGTAGGGTCATGGTGCTGGTCTCCTCGGGACGGAGAGTTCGATCGATGCGGTCATCTTCTTGACGACTCCCGTGCGGAGAAGGTGACCCATGAGCGCAACCAAAAATCTGCTGGACCTCACCGATCTGGCACACCGGTTTGACGCGGACCGTCAGCACTTGCGGGCGGTGGCGTTTCGGCTGCTCGGTTCGATCGCGGATGCCGACGATGCGGTGCAATCGGCCTGGCTGAAGGCCAGTCGGGCGGATTTCGACAGCATCGGCGACATTGCCAACCTGACTGGTTGGTTCACGACGATCACCGCGCACGAGGCGTTCGACCAGCTTCGAGTGCGCAAGCGCCGTGCCGAGCAGCCGCTGGCCGACGCGGGAGAATTCGACCGGCTGGCGGCCACGGCGTCAGCGCCGGCGGACGAGGATGCGCTGTTGGCTGACTCGGTCAGCAGCGCCATGCAGGTCGTGCTGGACCGCCTCTCGCCCGCGCAGCGTGTCGCGTTCATCCTGCACGACGTTTTCGCCGTGCCCTTCGATGCGATCGGCGACGTGTTGGACCGGTCGCCGACGGCCGCGAAGAAGCTGGCGAGTCGGGCCCGATCGCGGCTGCACGACAACTCGCCCGCCCAACCCGGGCTCGTCGCCCAGCACCTCGAGATCGTGGAAGCCTTTCTGGCGGCCTCCCGCGGCGGCGACATCGCCAGGTTGCTCGAGCTGCTGGCTCCCGACGTGGTGCGCAGGGTCGACCGGCTGCTGGTTCCTGATGACGTGCCGACCGAGTTGCGTGGAGCACGTGAGGTCGCCGAGGAGACCCGTCGATTCGCCCAGCGCGCGCGGGCCGGTGTCGTCATGCTGGTCGACGGTGTGCCCGGCATCGTCATCGCGCCGCACGGGCGGGCGCAGATCCTGTTGCAGATCGGCATCGGGGCTGATAGCCGCATTCACGCGATTGACATCACCGCCGACGCCGACCACCTGCGCCGGGCCATTCTCGCGCTGCCGGGGTGGCCGTCTCAGGCACCGTTAAGTCCCTTCGGGTACCAAGGACATGAGACACGGCCGGCGCAGTCGTCGGCGATGGGGCGAGTACGGGAGCACGATGCTCGGTAAGCCGTTCGGACGGCGGAATCTGTTGCGGGGCGCTGGCGCGCTCTCCGCGGCGGCTTTGGCGCCGTGGGCCGGCGGTTGTGCTTCCGACGACGACGCCGTGACCTTCTTCTTCTCCGCGAACCCGGACGAGGCCGCCGCCCGGATGCGCGTCGTCCACGAATTTCAGCGCCGTCATCCCGACATCAAAATTCGCCCGGTACTTTCCGGGCCGGGCGTGATGCAGCAACTATCGACCTTTTGCGCCGGCGGCAAGTGTCCGGATGTCCTGCAAACGTGGGAGTTGTCCTATGCCGAGCTGGCTGACCGGGGCGTGCTGCTGGACCTCAACGACTCTTTGGCGCGCGACCAGGCGTTCGCGGCGCAGTTGAGAGCGGACAGCGTTGGGCCGTTGTATGACACGTTCACCTTCAACGAAGGCCAATACGCTTTTCCGGAGCAATGGTCCGGAAACTACTTGTTCTACAACAGGCAGCTCTTCGCCGACGCCGGAGTGCCGGCTCCGCCGACGGCCTGGGATAAGACCTGGACTTTCGGTGAATTCCGGGACGCGGCTATCGCGTTGACCAAGCGCGATGGATCGGGCCGAGTTACGCAATGGGGCTTCGTCAACACCTTTGTCTCGTACTACTCGGCCGGATTGTTCGCCTTGAACAACGGCGTGTCATGGTCTAGCCCGCGGAAGAATCCGACCCACTTCAATTTCGATAACGAGGCGTTCATGGAGGCGGTGCAGTTTTACGCCGACCTGGCCAACAAGTACAAGGCGGCGCCCAACGCATCCGAGGTGCAGTCGATGTCCACGCCTGATCTGTTCGCGTCCGGCAAGGCGGCGATGGCGCTGGGCGGCCACTGGCGATACCAAACATTCATCCGAGCTGCAGACTTGGATTTCGATGTCGCCCCGTCGCCGGTAGGACCATCGCTGCCCAAGGGGCAAAGCGCCCGTTCCAATATCGGCACCACCGGCCTGTCCATCTCGGCCAGCAGCCAACGCAAGGATCAGGCATGGCAGTTTGTCAAGTTCGCCACCGGCCCCGTCGGTCAGGCGATCATCGCTGAATCCTGCCTCTTCGTGCCGGTGTTACGGTCTGTGCTGAATTCGGACGGATTCGCCAAGGCCCACAATAGGATTCGAAATCTCGCCGTGCTCACCGAAGGGCCGTCCCACTCCGAAGGCCTGCCTGTCACACCGGCATGGGAAAAAATCGTTGCGCTGATGGACCGGAACATGGGACCCGTATTGCGAGGGGCCCGCCCGGCGACATCACTGACCGGTCTATCGCACGCCGTGGACGAGGTGCTGCAGAACCCATGACGTCGACCAACACCTCAGCGAAATCCGCGCCGGTCGGCGCGCAACGACGAGTCAAAAGACCTCGTCCCTCGCGCCGGCGCGAATGGGCCGGTCGCTTGTTCGTCGCACCGAACCTGCTCGCGGTCACGGTGTTCATGCTGTTTCCGCTCGGTTTCTCGTTGTACATGAGCTTTCAGCGCTGGGATGTGTTCAACCCGCCAAAGTTTGTGGGCCTAAGGAACTTCCAACAACTTTTCACCTCTGATCCGCTGTTTCTCATCGCCATCCGCAACACCGTGGTCTTCACCGTCGGAACGGTTGTACCGACGATCTTCATCAGCCTCGTCGTTGCCGCTGTGCTAAACCAGAAAGTCAAGGGCATCGGGGTTTTTCGGACCATCGTCTTCATGCCCTTGGCCATCTCGTCGGTGGTGATGGCGGTCGTGTGGCAGTTCGTCTTCAACACCGACGACGGGCTGCTCAACATCATGCTCGGCTGGATCGGCATCGGCCCGATCCCGTGGCTGGTCGACCCCAACTGGGCGATGGCCTCGTTGTGCATCGTCAGTGTGTGGCGCAGCGTTCCGTTCGCCACTGTCATCTTGTTGGCCGCGATGCAGGGAGTTCCGGAGACCGTCTATGAGGCAGCCAAGATCGACGGCGCCGGCGAGATACGGCAGTTCGCCTTCATCACGGTCCCGCTCATCCGCGGTGCGATATCTTTTGTGGGGGTCATTTCAATCATCCACGCGTTCCAAGCCTTTGATGTGGTCTATGTCCTCAACGGCTCCAACGGTGGGCCGGAGACCTCCACCTATGTTCTGGGCATCATGCTGTTCCAGCACGCATTCTCGTTCCTGGAGTTCGGCTATGCTTCGGCCCTGGCATGGGTGATGTTCGCGATCCTGCTGGTGCTGACCGTGCTGCAGTTGCGGATCACCCGCAGGCGTTCCTGGGAGGCTTCCCGTGGCCTTAGCTGAGCACGTGGTCAGGCGCAGCGTTCTTCGCGCTGTTCCGGCCTACGCCGCGCTGGTCGGCATCGCATGGTGCTGGCTGTTCCCGGTTGCCTGGGCGGTTTCGGGCTCGTTGAAAAAGGAAGGCGAGATCAGCGAGCCGACGTTGTTCCCCGCCAACCCGCAGTGGTCGAACTACACCGAGGTGTTCAAGCTGATGCCGTTCTGGCGGATGTTCTTCAACACCGTGCTCTATGCCGGCTGCGTCACCGCCGGCCAGGTCTTCTTCTGCTCGCTGGCCGGATACGCCTTTGCGCGCTTGCAGTTTCGCGGCCGCGACACGTTGTTCGTCTTGTACCTCGGCACCCTGATGGTTCCCCTGACCGTCACCGTGATCCCGCAGTTCATTCTGATGCGGATCGCGGGGTGGGTCGACACTCCGTGGTCGATGATCGTGCCGGGCTTGTTCGGTAGCGCGTTCGGCACCTACCTGATGCGGCAGTTTTTCCAAACGCTTCCCAGCGATCTCGAGGAAGCCGCAATTCTCGACGGTTGCTCGCCGTGGCAGATCTACTGGCGGATTCTGCTGCCCCATGCCCGGCCCGCGGTGATGGTGCTTGCCGTGCTCACCTGGGTCAACGTCTGGAATGACTTTTTGTGGCCGCTGTTGATGATTCAGCGCAATAGCCTGGCCACGCTGACTCTTGGGCTGGTCCGGCTACGGGGGGAGTACGTCGCGCGCTGGCCGATCATCATGGCGGCCTCGATGCTCATCATGGTGCCGCTGGTCGTCCTCTATGCGATCTCGCAACGTTCGTTTGTTCGTGGTATCGCGGTGACCGGAATGAGTGGGTGACAGTGGCTTCGGTGAGTTTTGAGCAAGCGACGCGGTGCTATCCGGGCACTGATCGGCCGGCCCTGGATGGTCTCGACCTTTTTGTCAGCGACGGTGAGTTCGTCGTTCTGGTCGGGCCATCGGGCTGCGGTAAGACGACCTCGCTGCGGATGGTGGCCGGTTTGGAAACGCTGGACGCCGGCTGCGTCCGTATTGGCGAGCGCGACGTGACCAACGTCGATCCCAAGGATCGCGACGTGGCGATGGTGTTCCAGAACTACGCTCTCTACCCGCATATGACGGTCGCGCAGAACATGGGTTTCGCGTTGAAGATTGCGAAAATCCCGAAGGCCGAGATCAGCGACCGGGTGCTGGCCGCGGCGAAAATGCTTGATCTGGAACCGTATCTGGGTCGCAAACCCAAAGATCTCTCCGGTGGGCAACGCCAGCGGGTGGCGATGGGACGCGCGATCGTGCGGCGCCCGCAGGTGTTTCTGATGGACGAACCGCTGTCCAATCTCGACGCCAAACTGCGGGTGCAAACCCGCAATCAGATCGCCGCGTTGCAGCGACGGCTCGGCACCACGACGGTCTACGTCACCCACGACCAGGTCGAGGCCATGACGATGGGTGACCGCGTGGCAGTCCTGCGCGACGGCGTGCTGCAACAGTTCGCGGCACCACGCGAGCTCTACCGCAACCCCGCCAACGTCTTTGTCGCCGGATTCATCGGCTCTCCGGCGATGAACCTGTTCACTTTGCCGATCGTCGATTCCACGGTGTCGCTGGGGGATTGGCCGATCCAGCTACCGCGCGAGGTCGCCGACAGCGCGAGCGACATCGTAGTTGGGGTCCGTCCGGAGCACTTCGAGGTGGGCGGTCTTGGTGTCGAGATGGAGGTCGACGTCGTCGAAGAACTCGGGGCCGATGCCTACCTGTATGGCCGAATCGCCGGCTCCGCGAAGGTAATCGATCAATACGTGGTCGCCCGCGCCGACGGTCGCAATCCGCCCCAAAAGGGCAGTCGGGTGCGACTGCATCCAGAACCCGGACACCTGCATTTCTTCGGGGTCGACGGCGAGCGGATTTCGTGAACACGGCGTCGGTCGATCTGGTGTGCGAAGGCGGCGGTGTTCGGGGTATTGGCCTGGTCGGTGCGGTGGACGCGTTGGCCGCGGCCGGATACCGGTTTCCTCGAGTTGCCGGGACGAGCGCGGGAGCGATCGTCGCGTCGCTGGTCGCCGCCCTGCAGACCGCCGGCGAACCACTGAGCCGGCTCGCCGAGATCATGCGTTCTCTCGACTACCGAAAGTTCTTGGACCGCAACCTGGTCGGGCACATACCGCTCATCGGTGGGGGACTATCACTGCTGGTGTCGGATGGCGTCTACCGCGGAGCCCACCTCGAAAATGTGCTGGCCGGCCTGCTCGGCGATCTGGGCGTGCACACCTTCGGCGACCTGCGCACCGGCGAGGGGCCCGAACAATTCGCGTGGTCGCTGGTAGTCACCGCCAGTGATCTGTCCCGGCGTCGGCTGGTGCGCATCCCGTGGGACCTCGACTCCTATGGGATCGACCCCGACGAATTCTCGGTAGCACGCGCGGTGCACGCCTCGGCGGCGATTCCCTACATGTTCGAGCCGGTGCGGGTGGGCGGTGCTACCTGGGTCGACGGCGGGCTGCTGTCGAGCTTCCCGGTACAGCTCTTCGACCGGGCCCAGCCGCGATGGCCCACATTCGGGATCCGGCTGTCGGCGCGGCCGGGCATTCCACCCACCTATCCGGTGCATGGGCCGGTTTCGTTGGGCATCGCCGCGATAGAGACCTTGGTGAGCAATCAGGACAACGCCTACATCGACGATCCATGCACGGTGCGACGCACCATCTTCGTGCCCGCCGAGGAGGTGAGTCCGATCGACTTCGACATCACCGTCGAACAACGCGACGCGCTGTATCAGCGAGGATTTCTCGCTGGCCAAGAGTTCTTGAAGGCGTGGAACTATGCGGACTATCTGGCGGCCTGCGGCGGCCCGGTCGCACAGGACTAGCGCTGCGCGCCGATCGCATCAAGTCGGCGTTCGACGCGCTTGATGTCATCCAGTGAGGGCATCTCGTTCGTGATCCGGAAGATCGCGACTCCGACATCGACGGAGCTGATGCGTGCAGGTCCCCGAGCCACGAATTCGCTTGTGATAGCGACGATTTCGTCGTCAGCAAGACGCCGGGGCAACAGTGCCGCCAGCGGTGTGTAGCCGGTCGCCGGCATCGCGGCCGGGTAGCCGGCGCGCAGAAAAGCGACAATCCTCGACACCCGATCGGCCATTCCCATGCGTCCACCTCGTTTAACTGCCGCGCGTTAGGCGCTCTAAGTAAGGTAGCAGCGGCCACATCGTTTGGAGGCAAAGCAACGTAGTCCTTACGTGTCCCGCGTTGATCTTTTCTTTTTATTAACACCTACTCGGCCGGCGCCCGTGGGCGCGCCCTAACGAATTTTGGCCGTGAGCGTTCCTAGTATTGCCGCGTGATGGATCGCTACGGAACCGACATTCTGGCCACCGGTCGGCGCAAGCCGCGCTCGACCGAACATCCCGCTGAGCCGGGCACGGTCGTCGAGGATGTCGAGACCGGTTACGTCGGTGCCGTGGTTCGAGTCGAGTACGGACGCGTCGACCTGGAAGACCGCCATGGCCACGTCCGCGGCTTTCCGCTGGGGCCCGGTTACCTGCTGGAGGGTCGTCCGGTGATCCTCACCGCGCCGCGGCGCGCGGCCCCTGCCGTCGCGAACCGTACGGCCTCGGGCTCCGTCGCGGCACCGCGCGCTCGCGCGCGAGTTGCGCGCGCCAGCCGTATCTATGTCGAGGGCCGGCACGACGCGGAGCTGATCGCGCAGGTCTGGGGCGAGGACCTGCGCATCGAAGGTGTCGTCGTCGAGCACCTTGGTGGCGTGGACGACTTGGTCGGCATCGTGGCAGAGTTCGCTCCCGGTCCGGGGCGCCGGCTCGGAGTTCTCGTCGATCACCTCGTCGCGGGTTCGAAAGAGGCGCGGATCGCCGAGGCGGTGCGCCGGGGACCGGGCGGCCCCGACAGTCTGGTCGTCGGCCATCCCTATGTCGATATCTGGCAGGCGGTGAAGCCGCAGCGGCTCGGTCTGGCGGCCTGGCCCGACGTGCCGCGACACATCGAGTGGAAGCACGGCGCGTGCCAGGCGCTCGGTTTGCCGCACGCTGACCAGGCCGACATCGCCAGGGCATGGCGGCGAATCCGCTCGCGCGTGCGCGACTGGAACGATCTGGAACCTGCGCTGATCAGCCGAGTCGAAGAACTCATCGACTTCGTGACGCAACCGGGCCACTAGGGAAATCTCACCTCGGCCCATTCGACCGGGCGGGGAGACCCAGCGCCGCTGAGCAGAGCAGAACCCCGCCCAGTGCGATCGCGTTGAGGGTGGCGTCGCGGGCTCCGTACATGTGCAGCATCGGCAGGTGATAGATCAGATGCAACAGATTGAACGTCGTCCAGCTCAGCGCGGTGACAATCCGTAGCGTCCGATTTGAGAGATAGACGAGCGTCAGGGCACTCAATGCAGTCAGCGCCAGGTACATCGCGCCGACGTCTTTGACGAGATGCTCGTTGTACGGGCCGAGGACAGCAAGCCATCTCAGGCCCATGCCGGGAAAGGTGTTGTACCAACTCAGCGGAGCGAAATACGCCCAGCAGCCGACAAACACGCCCGTCAGCGTCAGCACAAACAAACACACGCGGTACAAGATGAAATTCATGACAGCTATGACGGTGCAACGTCGGTGGATGTGACATCGGGCCAGCAGGTCCGGTGGGTCCGTGGCCGCCATCCTCACCCCGGCGCTGAGGCCGAAACCGCGGCCTGATCACGGCTGAAAGTTTGGATAGGCTAAGCCGAAGGTCCCGATCCACGGGACAGGAATCGGATGCATGCAGGGCGTATTCGGCGTTTTCCTCGGCACGTTCCTCATCGGCCTGCGTGAAGGCCTGGAGGCGACGCTCATCGTGAGCATCGTTGCCGCCTTCCTCAAGCGAAATGGCCAATCGACGCGTCCAATGTTTGCCGGCGTGGTCTTAGCCGTGCTGATCAGCATCGCGGTTGGCGTCGGCCTGGATCTGTTCTCGGCGACGCTGCCGCAAACCCAGCAGGAGATGATGGAGACGGTCATCAATGCCATTGCCGTGGTGTTCGTGACCTCGATGATCATCTGGATGAACCGCAACGCCCCGCGGCTCAAGGGCGAACTCGAGCGTGAAGCCCAACAGGCCCTGAATCGTGGCGGCGCGCTGGCACTGGTTGCTATGGCATTCCTTGCTGTGCTCAAGGAGGGCTTCGAGACGTCGGTGTTCCTGCTGGCGGCCGCGGAGACGTCGCACGGCAATCGTTGGTTCGCCGTGCTGGGCGGCGCAGTGGGGATCGGGGCGTCGATCGCGCTGGGCATCGGCCTGTACTTCGGCGGTCTGAAGCTCAATCTGGGCCGCTTCTTTCGGGTCACCGGCGCGTTTTTGGTGCTGATCGCCGCGGGGTTGGTGCTCGGCGCGCTGCGGACCGCTCACGAGGCGGGCTGGGTGACGATCGGTCAGCAGCAGGTGCTCGACTTCTCGGCCTGGGCACCGAGCCAGTCGGTCCTGGGGGCGCTGCTTGCCGGCCTGTTCGGAATACCCACCGACCCTCGCCTCATCGAGGTGCTGGGCTGGCTGCTCTACGCGGTGCCCGTGCTCGCCGTCTTCCTATGGCCGTCACGCCTTGCCGCGGCGCCGCGAACGCGGTGCCGGTTGCTGGCGGCGACCTCGGCGGTGCTGGTCATCGTCGCTGCGGTGCTGGCGATCGTGGTGCCCGTCGGCGGCACCGCACCCGACGCGCGGACTCGCACCGTCACCGACCGGGCCGGCCACACCGCCCGGGTGTCGCTGGCCGGGGGCCTACAGAGCCGCACGCTGATCGTCTCCGAGGGCATCGGGAACGAACACAGCATCCCGCTTGCCCCGCCAGGCGACCAAACCGTGGACGGCTTGCCGGTACAGCTATGGCAGGCTTCCGAGGCTGAGGGGGCCGATGGTGCGCCGGCAGTTACCTTGGATCAGTTGCTCAGCATGACGGGGGGCCGGCTGCCGGTCGGTCTCGCGGTTGGCCGTACGCCGGGGCCGTTTCTGGGGCAATGGGCAACGACCACCGTGTATACCGTGCTCGCACACGGTGATTCCGTGGTAAGTGCGCAAGCGACGAGCAACCGCACGGCGATCCTGACCGGCGGGGGGCTGACCGGGGCCAAGACCGTCAGCCTTGGCGGGCTGCCGACCGATTGGTCCACGGCCAGCGCCGACGACCGGTCGACCGCCGCCCAGATCGCGGTAGGTGCCCAAAAGCACGCGGAGAGCCAGCTATGGCGAGTCTGGCTTCCGTTGGTACTAGCCTGTTTTGCGCTGGCCTGCGCCCTTGGCGCCATAATCTCGATGCGCGGCAACACGCGAGCCGACCAGGAGAGGAAAACGATTGATAGCGAATCGCACCGCCCGGGCAAGGTGGCAGTCTAGTGAATTCTGGCTGACCGCACCGGCTTTGGTCGCCGTGGTGGCGCTCGCCGCGACCGCATGCAGCCACTCGAACGGCAACTCCAGCCCGTCAACGAGTGGTGGAACCAATGCGGTCAAGGTGACGATGGCCAACAACGGCGGAAAAGATGGTTGCGCACTGAACACGACCAGCGTGCCGGCCGGGCCGGTGACCTTCACCGTGGTCAACGCCAACGCCCCGGGCATCACCGAAGTGGAGTTGCTCAGGGACCAGCGCATCGTCGGTGAGAAGGAGAACCTCGCGCCCGGCCTGGATCCAGTGTCGTTCACCCTCACTTTGGATGGCGGCTCCTATCAGCTGTATTGCCCCGGCGCCAGCGCCGAATATCAAACACTGACGGTGACGGGTCAGGCACCACCAGGGCCGACGGGCACGGTGGCGAGCATCCTCAGCCAAGGCACCAAGGACTACGCAACGTACATCGTCAATCAGGTCGGTCAGCTCGGTGACGGCGTGAAGGCACTCGACGCGGCGATACAGTCGGGCAACCTGGACGCCTCGAAGGCG
The DNA here is from genome assembly GCF_052566995.1 of Mycobacterium sp. Dal123C01. Classification (NCBI taxonomy): domain Bacteria; kingdom Bacillati; phylum Actinomycetota; class Actinomycetes; order Mycobacteriales; family Mycobacteriaceae; genus Mycobacterium; species Mycobacterium sp. Dal123C01. Next base: position 3,780,983 of record NZ_CP199580.1, read on the forward strand.
GCCTACGCCAAGGCCCGACTGTTCTACGAGCGTGCGGAATCCACGGTAGAGGGTTTCGTCCTACCGGGCTTCGCGGTCGGCGACAACGCGGGCAGCCTGGACTATCTGATCGACATGCGCGCGTCGACTCCCGTCGATGCCAAAGTCGGGTGGAAGGGCTTTCACGCGATCGAGCGCGACCTCTGGCAGGGCGGCGCGATCACTCCCGGCACTAAGGCTCTGAGCACCGAATTGGTCAGTAACGTCGGCAAATTGAAAGACGTGGTCGCCACTTCGCAATACAAGCCAGAGGATTTGGCCAACGGCGCCAGCGATTTGATCGAAGAGGTGCAAAACACCAAGATCACCGGCGAAGAAGAGGCGTTCAGTCACATTGACCTGGTCGATTTTTCGGGCAATGTCGAAGGTGCTCAACAGGCCTACGCTTCGCTGCGGCCGGGGCTGGAGAAGATCGACGCCAATCTGGTCAACCAGATCGATCAGCAATTCCGGGCGGTGCTGAGTGTGCTGGACGGCTACCGAGATCCGTCGGCGCTGGGCGGCTACCGGACGTACACGCCCGCACTGCAGGCCAGCGATGCACCGAAACTGACCGCGGTGATTCAGCCGCTGCACCAGAGCCTGTCCACGGTCGCTCAAAAAGTGGTCTCCGCTAACTGATAATGGCTGACGACGAGCTGGCTCAACCCGCCGACAACGCCGAGACGCCGGCCGACACCGCGGCCGTATCGCGCCGGCGCATGCTCGGCGGCGCCATGGTGGCCGGGCTCACCGGGACCGCCGTCGGCGCCGTCGGTGGCGGGTTCGCGGGCTATGCATCCGCGGCCGCGCATCGTGGTGACGATGACGACACGGTGGACCTGCGTCGCAGCTATCCCTTTTACGGCCAGGTCCACCAGGGCGGAATCGCCACGCTCCCACAGCGTTACGCCGTATTCATGTCGTTCTCGCTGGCTTCGAGTGCCGGTCGCGCCGATCTACAAGCGCTGCTGGCGCGCTGGTCGGCGGCGATCGCTGTCCTGCAGCAGGGCAAGCCCGTCGGAACTGTCCAGCCGCAGGTCGAAGTGCAGCCTCCCACCGATACCGGGGAGGCCTACGGGCTCAGCCCCGCCAGTCTCACCGCCACGATTGGGTTGGGGCCCTCGCTGTTTGGCGATCGGTTCGGACTCGGCACGCGGCGTCCGACGGCGTTTACCGATCTACCGCCGCTCAACGGAGACAACCTGGATCCCCGTCTGCACGGTGGCGATCTGTCGGTACAAGCCTGCGCCGATGACCCGCAGGTCTGCTACCACGCCGTCCGCAACCTGGCCCGCCTTGGCCGCAATATCGTGTCGCCCTTCTGGGCCGTGCTGGGCTTCGGACGAGCTTCGGCCGGCCCCGGTCAGCAGACTCCGCGAAACCTCTTGGGATTCAAGGACGGTACTCGCAACGTCACCAGCGAGGCGGAGTACGCCCGTTTCGTATGGGTCGACAACAGCGACCAGCCCTGGATGAACGGCGGAACCTATCAGGTCGTCCGCAAAATCCGGATGCTGCTGGAGACGTGGGACGTCGACCGGATCGGCAACCAGCAGAAGATTTTCGGCCGTACCAAGGAGGAAGGGGCGCCGCTGAGCGGCAAGGCCGAATTCGACACGCCGAACTTCAGCGCGAAAGCCGCCGACGGCAACCCGCTTATCGATCCGTTGTCACACGTCGGCTTGGCCGCCCGGGAAAACAATGACGGCATCATGATCCGTCGACGGCCGTACAACTACACCGATGGCCTCGACCCCAATGGCCAACTCAACGCCGGATTGCTGTTCATTTCGTACCAAAAAGATCCACAAGATTTTATTCGTCTGCAGAACCGGCTCGGCGCCAACGATCTGCTCAACGAGTACATCCGCCACATCGGATCAGCTATCTTCGCAGTGCCGCCCGCGCCGGCGGAAGGCCACTACATCGGGCAGAGTCTGTTCGGCTGAGCAAATCTCGCCGGCGCGCGGCCAGCCACCGGCGACCGCGGCGTTTCAGGCATGTGATGTTTCGTGTCGTCTCGGTAAATCAATCCGACCGACCGTCACGCACTGGCGCCCGCCGAGCACTAACGGCGTGGAGACCAAAATCAGCGAGAAACGGAGGAACTCCATGACCGACGCGCTTGTCATCGACGCAGAAGGGCTCGACCGGCTGTCGTGTAACGCCAAGGCCAACCCCACCACCGGCAAGAAGACCCTGAAAGCCAAAACGGTTTGTGAGGCTGGGTTTCGCAATATGACCTATGTGCGCGACCTGGTACCGATGCTCGTCGGCGAGCCGCCGGCTTTACTCGGCGACGACTCCGCGCCCAATCCCTCCGAAACGGCCCTGGCCGCCTTGGGGTCCTGCATCTCGGTCGGCTTGCTGGCCAATGCCACGCACCGCGGCGTGCGGCTCACCAAAATCGAGGTAGAGATGGAAGGCGACATCGACATCTCGGCAGTGTGGGGAGTCGGCGACACCCCGGACGGCAAGGTGCTCGGCTTCAGCGCGGTTCGCTGCAAGGTGTCGTTGGCCGGCGACACCGACGACGAGACGCTCAAGGAGATCCATGACAACGCGATCGCCTGGTCGCCCGTGGTGAATACGTTCCGTCGCCCGGCAAGCGTCGACTCGACGCTCGTCCTCGACTAATCCTCTCGACGGGAAGCCAACCGTGACAAACACATTGACTGAAACGGACCGCGCGACGGAACCACCAGCGCCATCAACCGAACAGGAGGCACTGCCGTGACCGCAACCGTGGACGCCGCAGTCGAGCGGCTCGATCCGGAGCTGCTGGCAGATATTCGTGCCCATGCCGGCACGTTGGACCGTGGCGAGGAAACCTCCCGCCGCAGCTTCACTCGGCTCGGTGCCGCCGGTCTGCTTGGCCTCGGCGCCCCGGGAAACACCGATGGACGGCTCCCGCAGATGGCCGATGTGATTGGCCGGATCTCCGGAGAGTGCATGAGCACGGGATTCTCGGTGTGGGCCAACCGGATGGCGGTGGAGTATCTGCTCACGGCAGCAACGCCATTCAGCCTCGCGGCGGCCCAGCCGCTGATTTCCGGCACCACTCTGGGAGTGACCGGAATGGCGTCGGCGTTCAAGGACGCGGCCGGCTGCGGCAGCCTGGATCTGACCGCTGCACCAGTCGAGGGCGGCTACCGGCTGAGCGGTTCAATCAGATGGGCCAGCAACCTCTATCCCGACTCGACGATGATTACCGCTGCGCGCACCGATGCCGGCGAGAAGTTGATCGTGGCTCTTCGGCTGGATACCCCGGGCATTGTGATCGGCGATCACTTCGACCTGTTGGCAATGGGAAGCACCGCTTCGTCGTATCTGAAGCTGCAAGACGCACATGTCAGTTCCGAACAGGTGCTGTCCACGGACTTCCACGAGTTTCTGCAGACCGTGCGACCGACTTTCCTTGTCCTGCAGTCGGCCATGTGTCTGGGGCTGACCAGGACTACCGTCGAACAGAGCAAGCTCGGGCTCAGCGGGGTCAACTCGGTTTTCGCCGCCGACGTCGACGTCATCGCGGAGAAGCTCGCCGCGGCGGAGGCGACGTTGGCCGAGTTGGCCGCCGCTGTCGGTGGGTCGAAGTCGCCGACCAAGAAAGATCTGCTGTCACTGCGCCTTGCTGCTTCCGAACTATCCAGCGCCAGCGCCGATTTAGAGATCCGAACCGCGGGCGGAAAGGGATACGCGAGCAGGACTTCGGCCAGTCGACGCTACCGGGAGGCGGCGTTCATCCCCGTGCAGTCGCCGTCGGAGGCGCAACTGCGCTGGGAACTAGGAAGATGCGCTTGAGTTCGGGTCGATGGTGACTCCGGTGGCGGTGCCGCCGGAGGGCACTCAGTATGTGGTCGGCGGGATACCGCTGGCCAATTTGGTCCGCGACTTTCATCGGCCGATGGTGAATTTCGCCCGCACCATGGTGGATTCGCCGACAGTGGCCGAAGAAGCGGTGCAGGAAGCGTGGGTACAGGTCTTGCAGTCGTCGGCGTCTTTCGAGGGCCGCTCGTCGGTGGGCACCTGGTTGTTCGGAATCGTCAAGAACACCACTTCGCGGCACCGGCGCCGGGAGTCTCGGATTCGCGACCATGAGGTGCTGAGCGCCGCCGGCGCCGACCCACTGTCGGACCGTATGCATCCCGCCGGCCACCCCGAGGCCGGGCATTGGAGTCTTCCGCCGTCACGACGCTTTCTCCCGGAGGACCGAACCGTGGCACAGGAGCTGATCGGCTACGTGCGGGCGGCTTTGGACGCGCTGCCGCAACGGCAACGGCAGCTCATCATCCTGCGTGATCTCGTCGGCACCTCGGGCGAAGAGGCAGCCGAGATTCTCGAACTATCCGCTGAGGCGCAGCGCGCACTTCTGTACCGCGCCCGGGGCAACCTCCGCAACGAACTAGAGAAGCGGTACCACCAATGACCACATACGACAACACAATTCCCGCGATCGACTGCGTCGATTTCGTCCGTCTGGTCGACGATCTGGTCGACTCCGATCCGGACCAATGGGGTCCGATCGTGGCCAAACATCTCGAGGACTGCCCGCCATGTCTGGTCTATCTGCAACAAATGCTCGACCTCAAGGTTTTGCTCAACCTCGTCTTTGAGGGGGAGAAGCTCAGCGAGGAGCACATCACGGGGGTCGTCAAGGCAATCAGCAACTTCAGGGAAGGTCAACACCGATGACAATCGACGCGCAGGCGCCGCAGCGAGAGAGACAAGTGTCGACGCAGAACACGTTGACCGGCTTGCCTTCTGGGGTGACCATCGGCCAGCCTGGTGACGACCCGTTCGAGCCACTGAGCGTCGGTGCCATGGTGGATCGGGTGGCCGCTATGGCCGTGGAGAAGGCCGCGCACCCCTGGGCGTTTTTCCTGCGCTCCCTGGTGGGCGGCGCGATGGTGGCGTTCGGAGCGCTGCTGGCATTGGTGGTGAGCACCGGCGTCAAGACGCCGGGCATCGCAAGCCTGGTGATGGGTTTGGCGTTCGGCATGTCCTTCGTTCTGATCCTGGTGTCCGGGATGTCGTTGATCACCGCGGACATGGCCGCCGGGTTCCTCGCCGTGCTCAAACGCAGCATGAAGCTGCGCACCTACGTGTTTCTGGTCGCGATTGGGCTCGTTGGCAACATCGTGGGCGCACTGGTGTTCGTGACCGTCTGCGGCGCGGCCGGGGGCCCGTACTTGGGTGCCTTCGCCGAGCGGGCGGCAACCGTTGGTGCTGCGAAAGCAGGCCAGCCCTTCTGGACGGCGTTCTTGCTTGCGGTGGTGTGCACCTGGTTCCTGCAGACCGCGATGTGCATGTACTTCAAAGCGCGCAGCGACGTCGCGCGGATGGCTTTTGCGTTCTACGGCCCGTTTGCCTTTGTGATCGGCGGGACCCAGCACGTCATCGCTAACGTCGGTTTTCTCGGTCTCCCGTTGCTGCTCAACCTCTTTCACCCGGCCGCGCCCCGTGGTGGGATCAGCTGGGGGTTCGGCGACGACGGGTTGCTCACCAACATCGGCATCACCACGGTGGGCAATTTGGTGGGTGGCACGCTGTTCGTGGCCTTACCGTTTTGGGCTATCGCGCGACTGCAGCGCCACCAGATCTAGCCGTGGACGGGTGAAGGTCCTCTGACCCGGTGGTTGGGGACTAAAGCCTCACGACCGGCGACTGGGCCGGTCAATAGCGTTACTCCTGACCAAGGGAGTACGAAATGTCGGCACCTGTGCAGCAACTCGGTATCGTCGTCGCGGTCGACGGCTCAGCAGCATCGAACGCCGCCGTTGTCTGGGCGGCCCGCGATGCCGCGACGCGAAGCATTCCGCTGACCCTGCTTCACGCGGTGGTGACTCCCACCGCGACCTATCCACCGGTTCCATACCCCGACTCGCTGGCGGTAAAGCTGGAAGACGAGGGGCGCAGGGAAATCGCCCATGCCCTCAAGCTGGCGCACGACGCGATGCCGGCAGACCGGAAGGTCACCATCAACAAGGAGATGGTGTATTCGACCCCGGCGCTGGCCCTGATCAAGTCGTCCGACGAGGCGGAGATGATCGTCGTGGGCAGCTCCGGCCGCGGGTTGCTGGCGCGGGGTCTGCTCGGGTCGGTCAGTTCGACGGTCGTCCGGCACGCCCGCTGTCCGGTCGCGGTCATCCGTGACGAAGATCTGCCGGACCCGCAGCACGGTCCCGTCTTGCTGGGAATCGACGGCTCACCGGCTTCCGAACTCGCAACGGCGATCGCGTTCGACCAAGCGTCTCGCCGCAGGGTCGATCTGCTGGCGTTGCACGCATGGAGTGACGTCGCCGTGCTCGAACTCCCGGCATTGGACTGGGACGCAGTGGAGGCCGAAGCCGAGCGCAGTCTCGCCGAGAACCTGGCGGGCTGGCAGGAACGCTATCCCGATGTCACGGTGCGCCGACTGCTGGTCCGTGATCTGCCGGCCCAACAACTCATCCACCAGTCGGAATCCACGCAGGCGCAGCTGGTGGTCGTGGGCAGTCACGGCCGGGGCGGTCTCACCGGTCTGATTCTGGGTTCGGTCAGCAACACCGTCCTGCACTCGGTCCGGATCCCGGTCATCGTCGCCCGGCCGGTGTAAGTGCCTGGCCGAACCGGCCAGCAACGACGCTGGATGCCCATGCGCACAGTGCAGAGACGTCGCGCCCGGCGCGCATGACCGTCCGGTCGGGGCGGATCAGTGCGGCCGTGGCGCGGCCGCCGCGCAGCCATTGCGTGAGCGCATCGCCCGGCTGGGTGACCAGCACGACAATGCCGTGCTGCCCAAGCGCCGCCTCGTCGGCAACGCCGAGGCCGCGAGTGGTGATCAGGGCGAAACCTGTTCCCAGCACGTCGTCGAGCCGTCGACCATCGCGCAGCTGCGGGTTGGGGCACAGCGTGCCGGCGAGTTGGCGGGGTCGGCGCGATGTGCACACCAGCGCAGAAGTAGGCAACGCCGGTGTGGTGGAGTCGATGAGCTTGTCGCGCAGACCGGGGATCAGTCGCAGCCGGGGTAGCACCAGGCGGCGCACGGTATTGCCGACGCGGGCGCCGCCGGTCATCGCGCGACCGACGTTGAGCGCCAACCGGATCATCTGCCGGGTGTGTGGTTTGCGTTCCTGCTCATAGGTATCCAGGACGTCCGGGGCCAGGGCGCCGTGGTGAACTCCGGCAATCTTCCAGGCGAGGTTCGTCGCGTCACGCACTCCTGCCCCCATGCCCTGGCCGATGAACGGGGGAGTGAGGTGCGCCGCGTCGCCGAGGATGAAGATGTTTCCCCGGCGCCACCGCGCGGCGATCTGGGCGCGGAACGTGTACTCGGTGACGCGCAGCAGTGTCAGCTCGCGATCCCCGACATCGGCCGTCCACGGCCTGATCAGTGGTCGCAGGGCGGTCAGGGTGGCGAAGTCATCGGCGCGTTCGCCGGCCAGCAATTGAAACTCCCAGCGGTAGCGGGATGCGCCGATGCGCATGTAGGTTCCCGCGCGAACCGGATCACATGCCTGGTGCACGCCTTCCCACTGCTGGAGGTCGGCGCCGGTGGCGACGTCGACGACCAGCCAGCGCTGCTTGAAGTTCAAATCGTTTATGGCCGAACCCATTCGGGTGCGCACCATGCTGTTGGCGCCGTCGCAACCCAGCAGATAATCGGCATCGACCCGATGAATCGTGCCGTCGGTGCGGTCGGTGAAGGTGATGCGCACGTAGGTTCCGGTGTCCGTCACATCGGTCACGTCGGCGTCGCCGCGAAGCTGGGCGTGCGGGTAGCGCTTGAGGTTTGCCCGTAGCAGTGCCTCGAGCTCCGGTTGGTCGAACATGTTGGCCTGCGGGAAGCCATTCCGGCTGCGGGAGGCGTCGCGGGTGAACTCGGCAAGAACCCGGAATCGATCATCGAGCAATCGCAAACCCAGCGTCGGCCGCGAAATCGCCGCGAACTCTTCGGCAATGCCGAGCCGGGCGATGACGCGGTAAATCTCGTCGTCCAGATGGACGGCACGCGGCTGCGGGTACACGCCGTGCCAGCGATCGAGGAGCAGGCTGTCCACGCCGTATTGCGCCAACAGCGTGGCGGCGGTGATGCCGGTCGGTCCGGCGCCGACGATGACGACGGGAACGCGCCGAATAGCCTTAGCGCTCATGCGAATCGAATGGTGTTGCGCTGTGTTCCGAGGTCGATGAGTCCGTCGTCGGTGGCTACCGACGCCTCCACGATGTCGCCGTGCGCCAGATACTTCGGGTTGCCGGCTTGACGACTGAAAAAAACCTTCCATTTGAGATTCGTCGGCAACAGGTTTCCGATCATCGCCAGCGGCTTGGGCGGGGCGCTCAGCGCGGTGCCGGCCGGGGTACCGGTGAGCAACAAATCGCCCGGGGCGAGTTCCTGGAATTGGGTGAGCGACTGCAGTGCCTGCAGTGGCCGGTACAACATATCCCCGTCGACGAGCGCGTTCTGCCGTTCCACGCCACCGACGTTCAAGCGCAGCCGCAGATCGCCGAAGCGCCTGAGCTCTTCGGCCGTCAGCAGCACCAGTTCCGGTCCGACCGGGGTGAACGTCGGATAGGACTTGGCCTCATAGAACTGGGTTTGCGGAAGCTGGACGTCGCGTGCGGAAACATCGTTGGTGACGACCAGTCCCGCGATGAACTCGGCCAAATTCGTCTCGGAAATGGTGGTGCCGACCGGGATTGCGCGTCCGATCACCAGCCCGATCTCCACCTCGTAGTCGAGCAGCTGGACATGCGGGGGTTTGACGATGTCGTCGAATGGGCCGTTGATCGATGCCGACGCTTTGCGGAAGAACGTCAGCGGAACCGATGCCGGGTCCATGCCGGCATCCTTGACGTGCGACTCGAAGTTGGTCATTTGGGCCACCACCCGGCATGGCCGGGTGACCGGTGACAGCAGCGTGAGATCGTCGACCGCGACGGTATCCGCGGTGGTGGCGGCGTCGATTGCCGCCCGATTCGACAGCAGTGCGCCGGTGGTCGTCGCGGTGGTGTCGATCTTCGCGGCGCCGGCTTCGGTTTTGAGCCACCAGGCGTCGGCAGTGCGCAGGATGGAAACGGTCATGATGTGGGCACTTTCAGTAGACCGATCAGACGGCTGATATCGAACTCGTTGTGGGCGCGAAGTGCGGTGATCATCGAAACCAGTTCGTGGCGAGCCGATTTCAGATTGGTTCCGAGAAAGTCTCTGGTCGCCGGCGGCCCCCACTGGGCCAGCCCGGACGCGCTGAACGGTGCCCAGCCGGGTTCGACGGTGTTGTCGAACCGGTCACCATCGGCGAAGTGCTCGACCAGGAAGCCGTCGGGATCACGCCAGTAGTCGAAGATCTGACTGCCCTGGATGTGCCGGCCGATTCCCCACGACCGCGAGTAGCCGCGCTCCTGCAGGTATTCGCCGCCCGCGGCCAGGGCATCGAGATCGCTGACCTGATAAGCCGAATGGACGTAGCGGTTCGCCGGGCCCAGCGCCACCGCGAGCGTGTGGTGATCGGTGGCCGCCGACCCGCGATCGCAGCGGATGAAGCTCATGGTCGGTCCTCGTTCACGCTGGCCGGGAAAGAACAAGAAGTCGCTGACGACCATCCCCAGGTTGTCCAGATACCAGTTCAGCGTTTCGAGATACTTCGTCGTCTGCATCACCAGGTGGCCGAGCCGCTGCACCCGAGCGGGGACGCGAGCGGGACGCTGGCTGACGTTGATGCGCTGCGCGTTGTCGCCGAAGTTGAACGTGTGGGGTTGCTGGCCCGGTAGTTCCGGCAGCTCATGCATGCCGGCGACCACACGGACCGGCATCCCGCTGGGGTCGATCAGGTCGACCGACAGTCCGCCGAGGGTCTGCGGCAGCGGCCGCGCGCGAATGCCGGATTTGTCGGCCAGCCGCAGCACGTCGGCCTCGTCCCCGGCCCGAAAGGCGGTGCAGCTGAATCGCGTTCGCGACCCCCGCCGCACGATTACGCACGGTGCACCCGGGTGGGTGCCGCGCAGCTGGATCTCGTCTGGACGGTGTTGTGCCGCCTGAAAACCGAAGGCCCGCGCGAACGCCTCGCAGCGTGTCAGGTCGGGCTTCTCGAACTCCAGCCACGCGATGTCGACGGCCTTGATCACTGGATTTCGTGACCGACCGGTGTGTTCGCCCGGGAGTGCTCCCTGCTCGCTGTGCAGGTCCCGGTGCGTGCGTTCCGTCTGGGGCAACATAACTGACGAAATCGTCACATATGTGTCACCGCTCAGTCAAGACTTCTGACGAAATCCTCAAAAGTGATGCATACTCTCTGAGATGAGCGCGATGCCCGACGAAGCCGACCCGCCCAATGGCTTGGCGCGGCGCAAGCAGCGCACCCGGGCTGCGCTGATCAGGGCCGCGCAACGGTTGATCGCCGACGGCAAGGTCAACGTGCCGGTTCTGGAGATCACCCAGGCCGCCGACGTCGGGATGGGTTCGTTCTACAACCACTTCGACAGCAAGGAGCAGTTGTTCGAGGCCGCGGTCGCCGACGTGCTCGACGCCCACGGGGCAATGCTGGATCGCCTCACCGAGTCGATCGAGGATCCGGCCGAAACCTTTGCCACCAGTTTCCGGCTGACCGGCCGGCTGTTTCGTCAGCGCCCGCAGGAGAGCGAAATTCTGTTGGCACACGGAACGGCATTGCTGTCGTCCGAACGCGGCCTGGCTCCCCGCGCGCTGCGCGACATCAAGGCCGGCGTCGACGCCGGCAGATTCCACGTTGACGACCCGGAGCTCGCCCTCGCCATGGCCGGCGGTGCGCTGCTCGGCCTGGGAAAGCTGCTGCGCGACGACCCGGCCCGCGACGACGCGCATGCTGCCGACATCGTCACCGAAAACGTGTTGCGGCTGTTCGGGCTCAGTGCCGACGAGGCGTACGCGGTCTGCCGGCGTCCGCTGCCGGACAGTACGTTCGCCGAGGCCTAAGTCGGTGCGTCACACGTAGATCGGCGTCACGTCGAGGAATACGCGGTAGTCATCGATTTTTCCGTCGCCATCCGCGTGGTAAACGGTAGCGGCGGGCAGTGTTACGTGGGTGCCGTCTTTCCGCTGGTACTTAGCGTCAACATGGGCGATCGTGTCATCGCCGGCTCGCCAGACTCTCACGAGGGTGTGCTGAATTCCCGCGATGGTGTCGAAGAAACCTTTGACACCATCTCTGATCGCGTTCACACCCACATACGGAGGCTCATTGCCGAACGTCACCCGCGCATCTTCGGTGAAAAGAGTGGTGAGCTTGTCGAGATCCATGGTGTCGACGGTCTCGAATACATGTTGCGGCTGTGGGTGATTCGGCTCAGTCATGCGACAACGCTAGCCGTCGTAAAGCGCCTCGCGGTTCGATCTAGCCCGCCGACAACGGGCGGGGCCCCTAGCGATTGCGGGTGTCGATCGACCACAGGGTTGCACAGCCCGGGCATTGCAGGTTGACCCGCGTCGCGTGATTGCTCAACAGGTACTGCCAATGCGAACGGCAATTGCGGCTGCTGCGGCACTCCGCACACTTGTCGCGGCCCCAGTGGCAGCTGGGGCAGGGGAGCCACGCGCGCCGGGACGGATCGGCGTGCGGATCAATCGGCATCGTCAGTGTCATGGCACGCCTTTCTCTCGCATTCGGCATTAGGTTAGGCTACCCATACCCACAATGCAAAACGGGCGGACAGCCTGCCCGGATGGGGGGCTGCCGGAGCTATCCGGATGCGTTACGAAAGCGCCTGCACTACAGCCCCTTTAGGGGGCGAGAGGGCAGATGGGCGGGCTGCGGGCTGACCTGTTTGGGACAAATCGCGACCAGCATCACCCCAGTGGCGAAGACCAGGGCGGTCACCAAGGGAAGGTGCCCGTCCGGAGCAAAGCCCGCGGCGGCGACAAACGCCAGACCGTAGGCCGCCATCGCGGCTCCGGCCAGCATGACCGGTTCGCCCCAGCGTTCCGCGAGCGGGATACCGAGCCTAGGCAGGGGGGCCGCGAAGAAGCGTCGTCCCCACCACAACAGCACCAGCTCGACCGCTGTCACGAGGCTGAGGATGGCCACCCATTCCAGCCGCGCCAGCCACCACTGCGCACTACCTTCGGTCGGTTGCGGCAACAATCCCGCGGGGTAGCCGATGATCGCCACGATCACCACCGGAATCATGTGCCATAGGTAGAGGGCCATCACGTTGTCGTTGGCGACAGTCAGCAGGCGCCGCACCGGGCGGGCGCGCAGTGCGTGGTTGAGCGCGGGTGCAAGTGCCATTGCCAACCCGGTCTGTGCGCAGCCGAACGCCAACAACGCCACGTTGGGCGGCGTGGTGTTGTCCACGGTCTGGCCGGGAACACCGATCATGCTGACCGGATAGATTTTCAGCCAGATCAACAATGCCAGTGTGCTCGCCGATACCGCAGCGAGCAGTGCGGGTCTGGATCCCCCCAATAGTCCGTCGTGCCAAGCTATTCCGAGCTGGTACAACACACCCCAACACAGCAGGTAGTTCAACCAGCCCAGGTAGGGCAGGTGGGCGCCGAGCGTGGCAACGTCTACCAACGCGACGCCGATGGCGAGTGCTGCCGGCACCAACAGTCCCCAACGGCGTTGTGCGGCAACGGCGATGGGTGTCAACGCGACCACCATGAGGTAGACGACGAGGAACCACAGGTGCATCGCTACCGCCCAACCCGCATATTCCATCGTGGAACTGCCCACGTGCAACGCTCCCAGCACTACCACGCCCACCGACACCACCGCGGCGTACGCTGCGGTCGGGCCGAGAACTCGGGACAGTCGATGCCGCAGCCACGTCTGGCGCGATACTCCGTTGGTGTCGCGCCGATGCGCCCACGACACTGCGCTTGCGTAGCCTGCCGCCAGGAAGAAGGTGGGGACAGCCTGCAGCGGCCAGGTCAGCCATTGGGTCCAGGGCATGTCGACAAGCGGATTCTGCCTACCGAAATGTCCGTCGTAGTAGGTCACGCTTCCGGCCAGCCAGTGCCCCACCACAATAAGGACCACGCCCGATACTCGGTAGTAATCCACCGCCAGATTGCGGACCGGACGTGCGGTGTTTGCGCGGTCCATCAGATCGGGGGAAGCTCGACGCGGTACACAGCGCCACGGTACCCGGGCAGCTCTCGCCGCGACCGAACGAAACCGCGTCTACGACAGGAGAACGTGCCATGAAACAGGCTCACCTCGCCGATCTGCAGGTCGGCCGTATCGGCTTAGGCGCGATGGGGATGTCCGCCGCCTACTCCATCGGCGGCTTTGACGACGCCGAGTCCATCCGCACGATTCACCGCGCTCTCGATCTGGGTGTCACATTGATCGACACCGCCGAGGTCTACGGCCCCTACATCAACGAGGAGCTGCTCGCCGGTGCCCTGCAGGGCCGCCGGGATCAGGTGGTGCTGGCGACCAAATTCGGCCTGATCTCCCACACCGGCCGGGACGGCCTCGACAGCAGCCCCGACAACATCCGCGTCGCGGTGGACGGATCATTGAAACGGCTGGGGACCGACTACATCGACCTGTACTACCAACACCGCCTCGACCGCGGCACCCCGATCGAAGACACCGTCGGGGCGCTGGCCGAGCTGGTCGCCGTCGGGAAGATCCGCCACATCGGTCTTTCCGAAGTGGGCGTCAACACGATCCGCCGCGCCCACGCCGTGCATCCGATCTCGGCCGTGCAATCCGAATACTCGATGTGGACCCGCGATCCCGAAGACGGGATATTGGAAGTCCTGCGCGAACTGGGAATCGGGTTCGTCCCTTACTCCCCGCTGGGCCGCGGCTTCCTCACCGGCGCAATCCGTTCCACCGAGGAGCTTCCCGACAGCGACTTCCGCAAGACCAACCCGCGGTTCTTCGACGAGAACTTCCGCCACAACCTCAGCAGCGCCGACGAGCTGCGCGACATCAGCGTCGACATCGGCGCTACTCCAGCCCAGGTTGCGCTGGCCTGGCTGCTGGCGAAGGGGCCCGACATCGTGCCCATTCCGGGGACCAAACGGGTTGCGCGCCTTGAGGAAAACGTTGGCGCCGACAGCGTTGAACTCACACCCGAGCAACTGGCCAGGCTTGACCAACTCACCCCGGCGGTCGGCGGCCATCACGCCGAAGCGCAAATGGGATGGATCGACCGCTAACCGCCTACAGCGAACCCTTCAGTGCGGCAACGGTTTCGAGATCGTCGAGAGCCGCGACGCCGCGTCGCAAGCCTTCCATGGCGATATCTTCGACCTGCATTCCGCCGATTCCCGCGGTGATCAGTGCGGCGACATACGCGTAGAGCGCGCCTTGCCGGTACCGCAGCCATAGGTCTTCGCGGTCCAGGTCGGGTCCACCGGCCGCGGCCAGCGCCTGCCGGTAGACGTCGAGCAACTCGCGCTGGGCGGTCGAGCGGTCTTCCGGTGTCAGGCTGGTGATCAGGGTGTAGGCCAGTTCGCGGGACGGATGTCCGCGCCGCACGACCTGCCAGTCCAACAGTCCCGCCTCGCCATCGCGGAAGTACATGTTCCCCGGATGAGCGTCGCCATGCATGACCGTGTGCGGGGGAGTGTCGATCACCGCGGCGACCGCACGGTAGTTCTCGGCGATGAATCGACCGTTTTCCACCGGTATCGTGGTCCGCTCGGCCAGGCGCTTCATCGAGGTCGTCATCAGCGAGCCGGTCAACAGCGAGGTGACGTCATCCGACGGCGTGTAGAGCCAGCTCAGCGGCCCGCGTCCGCTTTGGCGCATGCGGTCCCAGAAAGTTCCGTGCAGGTTCGCCAGTAGCTCGACGACGAGGCCGGCCTGATCGGTGGACAGCGGGTGCAAGGTGTCGGGAAATACGCAGGACTCGGGTAGGTCTTCCAGGACCAGCAGGTACCGACCGGTCCACTTGTCGAATGCCGCCCCGTAGGCCACCGGCACTCCCGGGAGTTCGGGAGCGAGCTGACTGTAGAAACGGACCTCGGTGTCGCCCAGCCGGCCCAGCTCACCCATCAAGCGGGTTGCGGCGGTCTGCGCCGCAATCTTGATGAACACCGACTCCGGCACGTCATCCCCGGTCAGCACCACCCGTGCCCGCGACGACGTCCCCGCATCGCTGGCCAGGACGCGGATCGACCTGACATTGCGACCCATGACACGCGAAAGCGCCGCGGTGTTGAGATCGCCGACCGTGCGGGGCAGCCCCGCACGACTGCCCACGATGGCGTCTGCGGTCACCCGGCCGATTCCCCGCCCGAGATGAGCTGCCAGGCCGACAACCGAAAGGGCCTGTTCAACGGGATTTGTCATCACTGTCCGTCCTGTGTGCGCCACCGGACCCACGTACAAGTGTGCGCGAATGGGTTGCCACGACAAAAATAGCTTAATGTCTGGACATCAGACAAAGTGAGACTAATGTCTGATCTGTGGCACCAGGGCCCGCACCAAGAACTGCTCGACGAATTGGCGCTTGTCGGCCACGGGGCGGTGCCGCCACGCCGGCGCCAGCAAAAACAGCGTCGTCGTGTTCAGCCACTGGACGATCGCGCGAGGATCGAGGTCGGCGTGGAGCTTGCCGGCCTCCTTCCACCGGTGCAGCAGCGGCCCATAGTGGACCAGCAGCAGATCGACCATCGGTTCCGACCCCAGCTGCAGGGCCGCGGGGACCGCGGTGCTTTCGGCGGCTAACAGCGCCTCGTTCAAGGGATTGCCCGCCACCGACTCCACCCGCGCCAGGACCATCTCGGGCAACGAGCGCGCCGGGTCGTCGGGGTGCTGCAGGGCGTCGACCAAGTCGCCCAGCGCGGTGTCGACCCGCGCCAGCATCAGGCCCAGCAGGACCTCGTCGCGATTGGGGAAGTAGCGGTACACCGTCGAGCGGGATACACCGGCCTCGTCGGCCACTTCGGCCATCCGGATCTGGGCGTTGCCCCGCCGCACGATGCAGCGCCCGGCCGCGCCCAGAAGACGCCTGCGCGCCTCCTCGTCATCGAGGATCGCGCGGTCGTCGCCCCACCACCGGCTCGGCTCCATGCAGCGATATTAGGGGATGTGTTGCGCCGTTGGGTATCTGATGCGCGAGGTTTGGCGATAAATCTTCATCGATACGACGTGATCTCCGAAAGTATTCGATGGCAATAGGTTTCGCCATCGGGCAGTACGCGCATTCATGGGCTTCGCGCGACTAGTCCGTCGGCTGATCGGCGTGAGCCAGCGCGCCGGGGCCGTATTTCTTTTCGATCAGCGCCCACGGGTCGGCGTAGGGTCCTCGTCCCTCCGCGCAACGCTGTAGCTTCAATGCGGCTAGCAAGAGCGGCCGCAGTAACGGGCCGAGCACGCGCAACACCAGGCGCAGATTCCCCTGGGCCTCGGCAATCCAGGCCAGGGTTTCGGGCCAGTCGTGCTCTTGGAAGTCAAGCAGCGCCTGCGATTCGGTGGTGTCGTACCAGCCGGTGAAACTCCAACCGCGGTCGTCGTCGGGGTCTCCGGGCAGGCCCGCCGACGGGCCGAGGCGATCCAGGCCGACGGCGGTCATCAGGTCGCCCTCAAAATCGCTCTCCAGCGCCACGTACGATTCGTTTCCGCCGATGAGCAGCACCTTGCCGGCAATGGTGGCTTCGCGATCGACACCGTTGGCAAATGCCAGTGCCACATCGCGCGCGTCCACCGCATGCATGCGGTTGTCGCTTGGCAGTGAGCGCATGATCAGCAGGTAGTCGCCATTGAAGCTCGAGCCGGAGTCCGGCGACATGACCCCACCCAGTCGCAGCAACGCGTAGGGGAGGCCGCTGGCGCGGATTACCGCCTCCGCCAACACTTTGTCCTGACCGTACTGATCGATCGGGTTCAAGGCGGTGTCCGGAGTAATCCGCTCTGGAAGGCGATGAGGGTTGCGCGACCCGTACACCGCGGCGCTGGACGCCAGCAGGAAAAGCGGTAGGCGAGGCAGTCCCGCTGCTGCCGCGAGGAGGTTTTCGGTACCGCCGACATTCACCTTTTTGGCCAATATGGGGTTTCGGTACGACAGTGGTGCGAGGAGCGCCGCAAGGTGAACGATCGCTCCTGGCTGGTGCGTCGCGATCAGTCCGTGCACCGCCTCGGCATCCGTGAGATCGACATATTCGGGAATCAGTGCCCCGGACTGCGCGGTGGCGGACAATTCCTGTTCTACCGCAACGGTTTTGTCGTTGCGCAGATCGACGGCGATGACGGTCCGGCCTCGATCGAGCAGGATCTGGGCGCATCGCTTGCCGATCTGCCCGAACGCGCCGGTGATCAAAATGGTGTCGACTGTCATGGAATTCCTTTGCTAACCGAGCAGCCGACCGGGCGAGCCTGGCGGCCGTCCTGCGGATTCGGTCACGCCAAGCGTGACATTCACGCGTTAGCTGGACAGCGGTGGGGCCGGTCAGCCCTTGAAGTACACGATCTGATGTGTGGTGGCCAGCAACGCGCCGTCACGAGTCCACACCTGCGCGCTCTGATCGAAGTGGCCGCGTGAGAAGCGGTTGGCGTGAGCGCTCGCCAGGACGTAGTCACCGCCGAGGGCGTCAAGTTGCTGCTGATCGGCGTGGAAATAGGTCGTCAGCGAGATCGTCCCGGCAGGCACGACTCCGCCGAGGCGCTGAAACACCCGCGGATAGAACACGTCACAGAGGGCGGCCAGCGCCGGATAGTCGACACGGCGTTGCGCACCGTCGCGCACCCACAAGGTGCTTGTCGACGTCGAGGTGGCCGGCTCACCCGGGGAGGGAAATGCGCCCGCAACGAAGCGCATGTCGTAGAGGCGCGCCCAAACGACGACTTCCTCCTGATCGCGACTGGGAGCAATCTGCTCTGGCGCCGGCACTCTCGGCAGACGCGCTTCGGTGTCGCCCCAGGTGTCGCGTCGGACGCCGAACACCGCGGTAGCGGTGGTCTTGACGTCGCCGTCCTGACTGAGTTCGAGAATCCAGTGCTGATTGGTGCGGTTGGTGCGGGCGGCCCGAAGCGAAATGTCGAAGTCGCCGTCGGCGAGGGGACCGGCGAAGTTCACGGTGATCGCCAACGGCTCACCGATGCGGTCGGGGTGAGTCTCGACCGCATGCACCAGGACAGCGGTGGTGATGCCGCCGAACGGTCCGACCATGTTGGCCCACTCCGGATGAGTCCGGCCGCGCCTGACGGTGCCGTCGAGGGCATCGAGCCGGATGGCCCTGTCGAAGGGGTGCGTGGGCGTCATGGTGACGGCAGACTACTTCCCGCCGACCCGAAGGCCGGACACGGGGTTGTCGCGATCGCCAGGCATCGGACACTCCGAGCGCGTGTGGAAGCGATGTAATTTTAAATTTCCGATGCGGTGCGTGGAAAGGTCGGTATGACAGAGTCGTCGACGCGTGAGTTGCTCACGGCACTGGTGGACGCGTTCGGTGATGCCGAGCGCATCACCGAATTGCTGGCGCCCGATGCGCAGTGGTGGATCACCCCGACTGTCGGTGTGCTGGGCAGTCCGACAGTAGGGCGCGATGCGATCCGTGCCGCGATGCGGGTGATCTTCGGCCAGCTGTATGACGACGTGTCTACGACGGTGCACCACCTGCTCTGTGACCACGACATGGGCGCCACGCGTTTCACGATGCGGGCAACCGCATTGTTTGCCGGCGGGCAACCCTACGAGAACGAATACAGGGTGTGGGTCCAGGTGCGGGACGGGCAGATCGTCCGGGTGTGGGAGTACCTCGACGTTGCCCATGCGTCAGGTCAATTCAGCGCATGATCAGCCGTCTGGGCAGCGGTGTTGCGCTGACGCATCACACTATGATTACACTGTGATCGCACTGTAAGGAAGTGCGCCGATGTTGCCAGCAAGCGCGACCGACGGTGAGGAAAGCGATGGCCTGGGACTTCGAGACGGATCCAGATTTCGCTGAAAAGCTTTCGTGGATGCGCGATTTCATCGACTCCGAGGTCATCCCGCTGGAGCCCATCCTGTCGGAGATCCCGGCCGACGACTGGCAGCTGGTCAAGCGCCACCTGCAGGCCAAGGTCAAGGCGCAAGGGCTATGGGGCTTGTTTCTCGATCCCAGCCTGGGCGGCGCGGGGCTAGGGCAGCTCAAGCTCGCGCTGATGTCGGAGATCATCGGCCGGTGCATGGTGTCAATGGAGCTCTTCGGGGTCCAGGCGCCCGACAGCGGCAACATGGAGCTGCTCGCGCACGGCGCGACCGATGCGCAGAAGCAGCGCTGGTTGTATCCCAACCTCAACGGGGAGATATCCAGCGCGTTCGCGCTGACCGAACCATTCCTTGCCGGAGCCGACCCGACCGTCATCGACACCACCGCCGTACTCGACGGCGAGGACTGGATTATCAACGGCCACAAGTGGTTCACCACCAACGCTTCCTGCGCGGACATCATCTTGGTGGTCGCCGAGACCGACCCCGCCGGCCGGCCACACCGGCACGCTTCGATATTCGTCGTTCCGGCGGGAACGCCAGGGTTGAACATCATCCGCGACATCCCGACGATGGCCCATCCCGACCCGGAGTTCGGCCGGCGTGGCAACCATGCCGAGATTGTGTTCACCGACTGCCGCGTCCCGGCCGATCACCTGGTCGGTCCGCGCGGCGGTGGCTTTGTGCTGGCCCAACAACGCCTTGGCGGCGGCCGTATCCATCACTCGATGCGTTGGCTCGGGCAGGCACAGCGGGCCCTGGACATCATGGGTGAGCGCGCGGTCTCGCGCCGTTCACACGGCCGGCTGTTGGGTGAACATCAGATGGTGCAGGACTATATTGCGCTGTCGCACACCGAGATTCAGGCAGCCAGGTTGCTGACATTTCAGACCGCCTGGAAAATGGACCGCTTCGGTGCGGCAGAGGTCCGAGCCGAACTGGGGATGATCAAGGCGCATGTGTCGAAGGTGGTGCTGGCCGTCCTCGACCGCACCATCCAGGTCTGTGGCGCACTGGGCTATTCCGGGGACTTGCCCGTCGAATCCTGGTATCGGATGACGAGATTCGGGCCGATCGGCGATGGGCCCGATGAACTGCACAAGTCGGTGCTGGCTCGGCATGTGCTCAAGAAATACCGTCCGGTGCAGGGTTGGCCCACCGACCACCTTCCGTCGCGGCGGCCGGCAGCCGAACAGAAGTGGCAAGCCCTACGTCAGGAGGCGGGGATCGCATGAGCATTCCGGAGCATCAGCGGGCCATCGTTATGACCGGGCCCGGCGAGCCCGTGCAGACCGTGGAAAGGCCGGTGGACGAGCCCGGTCCCGGGCAGGTGCTGGTCAAGGTCAACGCCTCGAGCCTCAACTTCCACGACAACGTCAATCTGATGGGCCTATTGCCCGGGCCGTGGCCGCGCGTGCCAATGACCGATGGCGCCGGAGAAGTGGTGGCAATCGGGCCGGGAGTCGACGAGCTGCGGACGGGTGATCGCGTCATGGGCGCATTTCACCCGGGCTGGCACGACGGGCTGCCCACCCCGGAAGCCAAGCGGGAGGTACCTGGCGATAGCGGCGACGGATGGCTGCAGCAATACCGCGTCGCCGAGGTCACCGGCTTGGTCCGCACTCCCGAACACCTCAGCGATGTCGAAGCCGCGACGATCCCCTGTGCGGGTGTGACCGCGTGGAGTGCGTTGGTGGAGGCCAACATCGGCGAGGGTGACGTCGTGGTTACCCAGGGAACCGGTGGGGTGTCGCTGTTCGCCGTGCAACTCGCCCGCACGCGGGGTGCCACCGTGATCTTGACCTCTTCCTCCGACGACAAGCTCAAGGTCGGATCTGATTTGGGGGCAACACATCTCGTCAACTACCGAACCACTCCGGAATGGGAGACCGAGGTGAAGCGACTGACCGAGGGGCGCGGCGCCAAGTTGGTCGTCGATCTCGGTGGGCCCGCCACGCTGGCGCATTCGCTGCATGCGGCGGCGATGGGCGGCACGATCGCGGTGATCGGTGTGCTCAGCGGATTCGACATGGCATCTATCGCAGTCGCCGAGGTGATGCTGAACAACCTGCGCGTCATCGGGATCACGGTGGGCAGTGTGCGCGCTCACCGCGAGATGTGCGAGGTGGTGTCCGAGGCCGGCATCAAGCCGCAAATCAGCCACGTTTTCGACTGGGAGCAGCTCGATGAGGCGCTTCGGGTGATGCGGGCCGGTGAACATGTGGGCAAAATCGCCCTGACTATCCCGTGACCTCGCGAGGAGGATAGCCGTGCCTGGTGAACTCGAACTCGACGCGGACCAGATCGTCGCTGCCGCAGTGGAAATCATGCGCGAGAGCGGCCTGGACGCGATCAGCATGCGCAGCGTGGCCAACCGTTTGGGCGTCACGCCGCCACCGGTCTACTCCCGAATCGGCAACAAGGACGCGCTGATCAATGCGGTCGCCGAGCACCTGCTGGACGACCTCGCGCCCGCCTTGGAACGCGACGAAACCTGGCCGGACTACGCGCGCCGCTGGAGCCGTCAACTTCGCGCCCGATTGACCGACACGGCCGACAGCCGCCTATTCCTGCAGGTGAAGCGTCCGGCGTATCTGGAAGCATCCCGCCCACTGCTGAAAAGCATGCGCCGCGACGGTATGTCGACCGATATGTCGGTGCGCGCTTGCCGGCTGTTGACCTGGGCGACCGTGGGTTTCGTCGCGATGGACCACCCGCCGAGCACGAACTCGACGCGCAGGCGGGGCCGACTGGCTGGCAGCGACCCGGCCGGAGTGACGCACGAGGAAGTCGACGAGCTCTTTGCTACGCACATCGACTATCTGATCGACGGAATCCGCCGCGACTGCGCTTAGCCTGCGGGGTTGGCACGCTCAGGGCTTGTACGATGCAGCGATGGCCAAGCCGCTGATCCCGGCCGACGATATCCTCACGCACGCTCTGGACCTCCTGGATACCGAAGGCATAGAGGCTCTCAGCGTCCGTCGACTATCGGCCGCACTCAAGATCTCGCCGCGGACGCTGTATCAACAGGTCGGCAACCGCGAAGCCTTGATCAGGGCTCTGGTCGCCCGACATTTCGAGCAGCTGAAACTCGACTTCAAGGAATATGACACGTGGGAGTCGACGGCGCTGTATTGGTGCTTGGCATTGAATGACGCCCTTCGTGCCCATCCCTTTCTGACCGAGCTGATGACCATCGATGATCGCAGCGCCGTCACCGATTATGTCGATGCGCTGCTCAAAGCGACTCTGCAGGAAGGGATTCCGCGGTCGCTCGCCACTGAATGCTGTCGCGGCCTAGCGCACCTGACGATCAACCACTCCATTGTCGAGGTGCGGGCCTTGCGGGAGCCGCAGCGCTCCGCAACGGAGACGGCCAAGATCGAGGAGAATTTCCCCCGGCTGGTCGAATGGGTGATCTCCGGCGTGCGGGCGCAGGCTCGCGATGTCGATCTCAAAACGACCCGGCCCAGACGGTTCCGCCGGTCATCCGGAGCCGCCGCCGTCAACCGTCATCAATGACCCGGTGGTGTAAGTAGAGGCGTCGGAGAGCAAATAGACGGCGGCTCCGACGATCTCGTCAGGACGGCCGACACGTCCGAGCGCGACGCGACGCACCAGCTCCGGCAGGAGTTCGGGGTCGCGAACGAAGCCCGATGCCGCGTCGGTATCGAAGGTGCCGCAGATGATCCCGTTGACGCGCACGCCGACACCGGCGTACTCGAGGGCTGAGGCGGTGGTCAACGCGTTCAGGCCGGCCTTGGCCGCCGCGTAGACCGTGGTGACGGGGGTCGGCTTTACCGACGCCAGCGAACTGATGTTGATGATCGACCCACCACTGGTCGCGGCCATCGCGGTGGCAGCCAGCGCCGTCAACCGGGTGGGGCCTTTCAAGTTCACTCCGATCACCTTGTCGAACAACACCTCTGAAGTTTCCAGCAGCGAGGGGGCAACTGGGCTCATACCGGCGTTGTTGACCAACCCGTCCAGCCGACCCCATCGGGAGACGGCGGCCTCGACCACGCCGGGCAACGATTCCCAATCCCCGACATGGCACGCCAACGGATAGGCCTGCCCGCCCGACTCGGTGATCGTGGCGGCCAGTGCCTGGCAAGAGGCAAGCTTTCGGCTCGCGATGACCACGCGTGCTCCGCGCTGGGCAAGCCCGACACTCATCGCGGCACCCAGTCCGCGGCTGCCGCCCGTGACGAGAACCACCCGATCTACCAGGTTGAACAGGGGATCGGTCATTGCGCGAACCTCCTTGCGCGGCTGAGCAGTTCATCGATGACCGGTCCGAAGAACTCGTGGATCGGATTGCGGGACTCGCCGCGCAGAAATTTGGCGTAGGACGCCTCCAAGACGATCGCCAGCTTCCACGCGCTGAACACCTGATACCAGTCGAATTGTGACAGATCGCGGCCGGTGGCCTCGGCGTAGCGTGCGATCAATTGACCCGGCGTCTGGCAGTGATCGCGGTCGATGCCGTGCGGCGCATCCGGCGATCCCAGCGCGATGGGGTTTCCGGCCTCCGGCCAGAAGATCATCGCCCAGGCCAGGTCGATGAGGGGATCACCCACCGTCGTCATCTCGAAGTCGACGACGCAGGCGATCCGGGGTGGGGGCGCCGATGCCCAGATGACGTTGTCCAGCTTGTAGTCCCCGTGCATGACGGTGAGGTCGCCGTCGGCGGGCAGGTTGTCGCGCAGCCAGCCGGCGAGCTCGTCTACACCGTCCAAATCGCGGGCCCGGTAGCGCGCAAGTTGAGTGAGCCACCGATCGACCTGGCGCGGCAGAAACCCCTGCGGGTGGGACAGTTCGGCGAGCACGGTGTCCGACCAGTCGATCGCGTGCAGTCGGACCAGGGTGTCGATCAGCTGTTCGCCGATCAGCCCGTGTGACGACGGATCCCGACGTAGCGCTTCAGGGAGCCCGTCTCGGCGGATCACACCGCCGTCGACATACGACATCACGAAGAACGGAGCACCCAGGATCGTGGGATCGTCGCTGCGAGCCAGCACCGTCGGCACCGGCATCCCGGCCGCGCCCAGCGCCTCCATGATCCGTGCCTCGCGGACTACCTGATGAGCGGTCTCGGATACCGCGGCCAGGGGAGCGCGGCGGACCACCCAGGCCTGTCCCAGCCGGTCGACGCGGAACATCTCGCAGCTGCCGCCCCCTCGAATAGGGCTTACCGATACCTCCGCGGCCTCACCCGTCGCGGCGGCTAGCCACTCGAGAAACCGCGAGACATCGAAACCCGTTGCGGCAGAACTCATGCACCGACCTCCGATTGCCGGTTAAAATCACGCGGATTCCGCAAAGATAGCAGCCCGATGGCCGATCCCGGGATAGTTTCCATCGGTCTGTATAGTCAGTCACCGGTGTTGTGCAGTCGCCCAGCACAAGCTCAATATTCGGATACGACAATGGCGTCGGGAGGTCATCGTCGATGACGCACAGACGAATTCGACACTGCCGGTGACTGCCGAGACCGTCGCGGAGTTTCGCAGCCGGGCCAGGTCATGGTTGGCCACCAACATGCCGCCGTTCGATCGCGACAAGGCAGCGCTTTTAGAGCGCGACGACCTGGTGTCCTGGAAGCGGGCCCGGGAACTGCAAAAGACACTGTACGACGGGGGATTCGCCGGCATCTGCTTTCCGCGAGAGTACGGCGGGCTCGGACTGGGCTACGAGTACAAGAAAGCCTTCGACGCCGAGGCGCTCAACTATGAAACGCCGTTGCTCCTCAACGTGCCGTCCTTCGCCATCTGTTGCGCGACCATCCTCGACATGGGCAGTGCGGAACAGAAACGCGCCCACATCCAGGCAGCGTTGCGCGGGGACGAAGTGCTGGTGCAGCTGCTGTCCGAACCCAGCGGTGGCTCGGACCTCGCGGGCGTCATCACCCGTGCCGACCGCCGGGACGGTCGATGGATCATCAACGGCGCCAAGACGTGGAGCACCTGGGCGTTCGCCGCGGACTACGGGCTATGCCTGGCCCGGACCGATTGGGACGCACCGAAACACGAGGGACTGACGATGTTCCTGGTGCCGCTTCGGCATCCCGGAATAACGATCAACCGCATCCAACAGATCAACGGGTCCATCGAATTCTGCGAAGAGTTCTTCGACGACGTCGACGTGGGAGATGACGCCGTTGTCGGCGAACCGGGCAAAGGATGGGAGGTCGCATCCCGGCAGCTCTACCACGAACGTCGGACCATGGGCGACGGCTCGGAGTACACCAGTGGGCCCGGAATATCTGAGGCCGAAGATATTTCGATCGACCTGCTGTCGCTGGTCGAGAAGACGAACCAGCAGCACAGCGAACGCGTCCGGGAGATGGTTGGGCGCGCCCTGGTCCACCGCACCGTTGCGCGTCAGCTCAGCGAGCACGTCTTTCACGCGGTGGCGGGCGGAGCCCTGCCGCCGACCGCGGGATCGATCATCCGGCTGTCGATGGCTGCAGTCCACGACGTCGAAACGGACACCGCCGTTGCCGTTACGGGTACGGCGGCCGTGATCGAGGATGATGCACACCTACTTGATATCGGCATCCGCTACCTGGGCCGTCAGATCGCCAGCATCGGCGGCGGGACCACTGAAATGGCGCGGAACGTGATCGGCGAGCGGGTGTTGAACTTCCCCCGCGAGTACGCTGCCGACCGCGGCGTGCCGTTCAACCAAGTGCGGCGAAACAGACTGTCCTGACGTATAACTCAACGTCGGAGAAAGGTGGCTGAAATTGAGTGACCAACTGCGAGACATCCGAGAGTTGGCCGACGACGCCGACGCCTACCGAGATGAGCTGTTCCGCCGCTGGACGGGTCTGCTCAGTTACCGTTACATCGGGCGCAAGCACGCGTCCATGGATCTCGGCGAAGTCGATGACACCGTCGTGATCCGCCGGGACATGCGCAACGAGGCGGGCGGAATCATGGTTGCGCCGTTGGCCATTTCGTCGCCCGAGGGTTGTCAGACAGACATGGTCGCGGTCCCCAACCCGGTCATCGCCTCGGTGCAGATCATCGACCCCGGTTACGACGTCTCGCGGGTGGAGATCGTCGGGTCGGGCGTCGTGCATCAGGGCCGGACCATGGGCTACGGGCGGTGCACGATCGTCGACGCCGACAACCCGGACCGGGTGATCGCCTTCAACGAGGGGCAGGGGGCGATCATCGGTATCCCGCCGGAAGGCCTTGACAAGATGGATGTTTCGGGTACCGAGCTGGTTGTCGAGGACTCGCCCGACCTGCCGCCGCTGTGGGCCGCATTCGGGGCCGCCAGGCGCGACGACGGTCACTGGGTGCTGCCCGCACTCAGCGCAGAATTTGCCTCGCCGGACGCTGCGTTGCACATCGGGCCCCAACACGTCGTGCTGGAGACCGCGGCGACCGACCTGGCCGCCGATCTCGCCGGGACTCCGAAGGTACAGATTGTCAGCTGGCACGTCATGTTCATGTCCCGCGGGAAGATCGGGCCGTTCCGGGTCGAGGGCACCGCGCACGCGGGCGGACCCGGACGCATCGGCGTGCGCATGCTGCTGCACGACGAAGGCAACGCCGACAAAGCCGTTACCTCCGCCGCGGCGATCTTCGAGGTCGTCGGCTGATCGCGCCGCTGAAGGGTTGCTGAGATGTCGGGGTTCGGCTTCGACACGCTGGCGCTGCTGACTGCGGTAGGTTTCGCCGGCCCGCTGCTGACGTCACTGCCGCACCTGCGGATTCCGCTGATCATCGGCGAGCTGGTCGCGGGACTCGTTCTCGGCAAAACCGGTTTCGGTGTCCTCGACGAGTCGAACTCGACGTTCCAGTTGTTCGCGAACATCGGCTTCGCGCTGGTGATGTTTGTCGCGGGCACACATGTCCCGGTACGTAGCCGCGAGGTGCGTGCGGCGGTGCCGCGGGCGCTGGCGCGAGCGGTGCTGTGCGGCGTCGTCGCGGCCGCCTTCGGTGTCGCGCTGGCGTGGCAGTTCGGTACCGGCCACGCGGCGCTGTATGCGGTACTGATGACATCGTCGTCCGCGGCACTGGCGCTGCCCGTGATCGGTTCATCGCACCTGCAGGGACCACCGGTGCTTTCGCTGACTGCGCAGATCGCTATCGCCGATACCGCGTGTATCGTGTTGCTGCCGTTGGTGATCGACCTCCACAGGGCGTCGACAGCGGCCCTGGGTGCGTTGGCGATCGCGGCCTGCGCTGTGCTGCTGTTTGTGGTTCTGCTCGCGGCTGATCGCCGAGGCTGGCGTCAACGGATGCACGACTATTCCGAGAAACACAAACTTGCGCTGGAACTGCGGACCAATCTGTTCGTGCTGTTTGCGTTGGCGGCCCTGGCGGTCAGCACCCACGTGTCGATCATGCTGGCCGGCTTCGCATTGGGTTTGGTGGTCGCGTCGGTCGGGGAACCGCGACGGCTGGCGCGCCAGCTGTTCGGGATCACCGAGGGATTCTTCGGGCCGTTGTTCTTCGTCTGGCTGGGCGCCTCGTTGCACGTGCGCGAGCTGGGTGCGCACCCGAAGTTGATTCTGTTGGGTGCGGGCCTGGGGCTGGGCGCGGTGCTGGCGCATTGTGTGGGCAGGCTGCTCGGCCAGCCGCTGACCCTTGGTGTGCTCTCGGCCGCGCAGCTTGGGGTCCCGGTGGCCGCGGCCACGATCGGGAACGAGGAACACCTGCTGGCCGCGGGCGAAGGGTCGGCGCTGATGTTCGGTGCCTTACTGACAATCGCATCCGCCTCGATTGCGGGTGCATTGGCGGCGCGCGGCCAACCTCGTACGTAATGGCACAAAGTCCTTGAGGATTGGGGCCGTCCTGCCCTCGTGAGGCCGCAGCGCTTGCGCGATCGTTGACTTGACGCTTCAGCGAAGGGGCAATGGCGATGAATGCGAGCCTTCCCGATGCCGCCGCGATCCGGACTGTCCTCGGTTTGGCTTCTCGCGCTCCCTCGGTCCACAACACCCAACCGTGGCGTTGGCGAGTGGATGAGTCGAGCCTGCATCTCTACTCCGACCCGGGCCGGCAGCTGCCCAACACCGATCCCGATGGCCGGGATCTGATCCTGAGCTGCGGTGTGGCACTGAATCATTGCGTCGTTGCCTGGGCGTCGGTCGGGTGGCGGGCCAAGGTAACTCGGCTTCCGGATCCGGATGACCCCAGCCATCTTGCCGCGATCACGTTGTCGCGCTACAGCGCTGATTCCCTCGATATTGCACTGGCCGCGGCGATACCACGGCGGCGAACCGATCGGCGTCACTACAGTTCCTGGCCGGTACCGGTGGGTGACATCGCGCTGATGGCCGCACGGGCGGCCCGTAATGGTGTCACGCTATGTCAAGTCGAAGACATCGATCGGCTGCATAAGATTGTGTCCCAATCCATCTGGGACCACCTCACCCATGACTATCTTGCCGAGCTCACCGAGTGGAGTGGGCGCTACGAGTCGGTCGCCGGGGTTCCTGCCCGCAATGTTCCGGTCTCGGATCCACGCGCCAAAATTCCGGGCCGTTTGTTCGCCGGTCCCGCCTTAGCGATGCCACCGGGCACCTCAGCGGCCGAGGACAACGCCGTGGTGCTGGCACTCGGCACCAGGACAGACGACCGGCTGGCGCAGCTACGCGCCGGTGAGGCCACCAGCGTGGTGCTGCTCACCGCGACGTCGATGGGGCTGGCGAATTGCCCGGTCACCGAGCCGCTGGAGGTGACCGAAACTCGCGAGTCGGTGCACGCGGATATCTTCGGCGGCAGCCACTATCCGCAGATGCTGCTTCGCATCGGGTGGGCGGCGATCAACGCCGACCCATTACCGGCCACACCGCGGCGTGACCTCACCGAAGTCGTCGAGTGGGGAGGGCGTTAAAGGGACGAACGGCGACGCAGGTAGGGCCTTTTGGCCCCTTCGCGGCCGGCGAGTCCTCAATAGCCTGAAATTGGGCGATTCGCATGATCAGCCCGGGCACGCTAATCAGGAGCCAACATGAACCAGCTGCACTGCAAGTCGGTGGTCGTCGGCGTCGACGGGTCGCAAGCCGCGATCAGCGCTGCCAAGTGGGCAATCGACGAGGCGATCAGTCGCGCACTGCCGCTGCGTCTTGTCCACGTCATCCCGCGTGCAGAGGCGTGTGGCCCGCAACCCTCCGACTGGGAGGTCGAGTGCGGCGAAATGGCACTCTGCCAGGCCGATGGCGCCGTGCACGGCATGGGAAAGCCGGTCGAGATCGAAACAGCGCTTCTTTCAGGAGATCCCGAGCAGGTGTTGATCAACGAATCACAGGATGCCGCCCTGGTGTGCCTGGGCACCGGCAAACGCGAATGGGGGAGCGACGAGCTGTTGGGGCCCACCGCAGCCGCTTTGGCGACGCGGGCGCGTTGCCCGGTGGCCATCATCCACAGCGATTCCGACGAACCGCCGACGCAAGGCGGTGTGATTGCCGTCGTGCTCAACGACGAACCCGACAATGACGAAGTTGTGCACCACGCCATGGAGGAAGGACGGCTGCGCAAAGCCACTGTGCGACAGATCGATCAGCGATTGAGCGGCTGGGTCCGGCGCTATCCCGACGTCCACGTCGAGCTTGTCGCCGCCGGCGCCGGCGTGAAGGTCACCGAAAATCACAGCAGCGCAATCGACCTGGCTGTCGTCGGCCAGGCCGACGCCAACGAGATCGCCGGACTTCGCGCTCTCAACTGCCATCCGATTCCGGGCTATCCGGATTGCTCGGTATTACTGGTCCGCCACTGAATCGCCGAAGAAGCCTTCGATGGAGTTCGTTACCCCCCGATCGATCGTCGTCGGCATCGACGGATCGAAAGCGGCTCTGCGCGCTGCCTATTGGGCGGTCGACGAGGCAGTAAAACGTGACGCGCCGTTGCGTCTGCTCTGCGCAATCGACGCGGACCACGCCCGGGAAACCACGCCGGTCGACATGGCGCGCAAGCTTGCCACCGCCGAATCCGCCCTTCGCCGAGCTCATGCGGCAATCGAGGCGATGAGCCGGCCGGTAAAGATCGAGACTGAGATTGCTCACGAGCCGCCGGTCAAGTCGTTGTCCCGGGCTTCGGCATCGGCGGCGATGGTATGCGTGGGCGCGGTTGGATTACATCACTTTCGGGCGGGCCGGATGGGCTCGACGATTGCGGTTTTGACCGCATCGGCGCACTGCCCGGTGGCGATTGTTCGCGACCGCGACGACCATTCCCGAGACCTCGGGGACGGGATTGTCGTCGAGGTCGACGGAGCTCCCGATAACGGTCTGGTGCTGGGCGCCGCGATGGAAGAAGCGTTGCTGCGCGATGCCCCAATCCAGGCCGTCATCTGCCGGCAAACCGTGGCGGACGACGATGGCGCCGCGGATGACGATGGCGATCGACGGGCGCTCGCCGACCTGGATCGCCGGCTCTCCCGGTGGAAGCGGCAGTATCCGCAGCTGCGGGTGCGGTCGCTCACGGTGCGCGGCACCCTGACGGAGTATCTGGCTTATCGCCAGCGATCGGTGCAGCTGGTTATTGTCGGGTCCCACGACCGTGAGCATCTGGGAGAGCTGCTCGGGCCCGTCGGCAACGCTGTCCTGCACGACGCCGACTGCTCGTTGCTTATCGTCAACCGCCAACATTTGTGAAATGGGGCGATGATGAAGACGGCGCATCTCGCCCCGCCGAGCCGGCCGGAAGGACTCGCAATGATCACGGTTTTCCTGGTCGACGACCACGAAGTCGTTCGCCGCGGGTTGGCCGACTTGCTGGCCTCGGACACTGAGCTCGAAATCATTGGTGACGCGGGCTCGGTGTCCGAAGCCATGGTGCGCATACCTGCGTTGAAGCCCGACGTCGCGGTGCTCGACGTCCGTCTGCCGGACGGCAACGGAATCGAATTGTGCCGGGAACTGCTATCCGAATTACCCGACCTGCGGTGCCTGATGTTGACGTCGTTCACCTCCGATGAGGCAATGCTCGAGGCGATTCTGGCCGGTGCTAGCGGCTACGTCGTCAAGGACATCCGGGGTATGGAGCTGGCTCAGGCGATCAAGGATGTCGGTGCCGGTAAATCGCTGCTGGATAACCGGGCTGCGGCCGCATTGATGGCGAAACTGCGCGGCAATGCCGAGCCTCCAGACCCGCTTTCCGGATTGACCGACCGGGAGCGAACCCTGCTCGGTCTCCTCAGTGAGGGATTGACCAACAGGCAGATTGCCGCGCGGATGTTTCTCGCCGAGAAAACCGTGAAGAACTACGTATCGCGATTGCTGGCCAAACTCGGTATGGAGCGGCGGACCCAGGCAGCGGTGTTCGCCTCGAAGCTAGAGCAGCGGTCCACCAAGCCAACGTGGCCGTAGCGGAGCAGCCTCATCGCCGTAGCACGCGTCGGAGCGATCCGCTTAAGCTGGGCCAAGGCATCTTGGCGTCGTCTGCTCCGTCGACGCGGGTTGCCTACAGCCGAAGGTTTCGTGGAGGTATCGGGTCGAGTGGCCAGCGATGAGAGCGGCTCGGCTTTTGCCGGACTCGGCCGGCGCGGGCTGGTTCACCGGATGCACGAGCAACTCGACGAGTTGCTGGCAGGGCGCGATCAAATGGAGCAATTGCTGCGGGTAATCGTCGAGATCGGTTCGGATCTTGACCTCGATGCGACGCTGCGCCGGATCGTCATGTCGGCCAGGGATTTAACCTCCGCTCCCTATGGCGCGTTGGCGATACGCGATCCCGATGGAGCGTTGATCTCCTTTATCCACGATGGAATCGACTCCGAGACGGTGCAACAAATCGGCCCGTTGCCCGTAGGCAAGGGAATTCTCAGCGTGTCGCTGCTGGACACGCCCGCTTTACGTCTGGACGATCTGACCGCCCGCCCGGTCGCGGTCGGATTTCCCGAACATCACCCGCCGATGCGCGCTTTTCTCGCGGTGCCGATCACCATTCGGGGAACGGTGTTCGGCAATCTGTATCTGACCCACGACGAACCAACGCGGGTCTTCTCCGACTCCGATGAAGTCGCCGCCCGGGCTTTGGCGTTTGCGGCCGCGGTCGCGATCGACAATGCGCAAGTATTCGAGCGCGAACGGACGTCGGTCAAATGGATGGATGCCAGCCGCGAGATCACCACCGCCCTGCTTTCCAGCGTCGACTCGCGAACGACGCCACTGCATTTGATCGCCGAACGTGCGTGTGCCCTCACCGAAGCCGAACAGGCGATCGTGCTCGTCCCGGTGGACGCCGACCTTCCGGCAGACGAAATCGACACGCTGGTCGTCTCTGCCGCGGTCGGGCTCAACGCTTCCGAGGTCATCGGTCAACGGGTTCCGGTGGACGGTTCCACCAGCGGTGGTGTATTCCGCTCGGGCACGCCGCTGGTCACCGAATCGATGAGTTATCCGATTCAGGCGTTCACCGACGTCGGACAACGTTCGGCGATTGTGATGCCGTTGCGGGCCCGCGACGAAGTTGCCGGCGTGATCGCGGTCGCTCGCAACGCAGACCGACCACCCTTCGACAACAGCTACCTCGGCTTGGTCAGTGATTTCGCCACTCACGCTGCGCTGGCGCTCATGCTCGCCGAAGGCCGCGAGCACGCGCGCCAGCTGACGATTGTGGCCGAGCGGGAGCGCATCGCGCACGACCTGCATGACCATGTCATCCAAAGGTTGTTCGCCGCAGGCATGGATCTCCAGGGCACCGTCGCGCGGGTGCGCTCACCCGAGATCTCCGACCGGCTCAATCGCACACTCGACGACCTGCAAACCATCATCGAGGAGATCCGCACCACCATCTTCCAGCTGAAATCTCCGCTGGGGAGCGACGGCGGTTTTCGGAATCAGATTCAACGGGTCGTCGCCGACCTGACCGGAAATCGTGACATCGTCACCACGGTTCGCATGCACGGGCCGATGACGGCCGTCGGCGGCGAACTCGCCGAGCATGCCGAAGCGGTCACCGCCGAGGCCGTGAGCAATGCCATTCGTCACTCCGGGGCAACACGGCTGACCGTCGATGTCAGCGTTGCCGACATGCTGACCGTCGACATCGCCGACAACGGTTGTGGCATTCCCGCCGACAACCCGCGCCACAGCGGATTGGCCAATTTGTCCTACCGAGCTGAACAGGTTGGTGGCGCCTGCGAGGTCACTGCTGCGGACGGGGGAGGTACCAGAGTCCGCTGGACCGCTCCGCTGGCCGATCGCTGACAGAGGTCAAATACCATTGCGCAGCAGGGACTTTGGTCCCGCGCGCCGAGGTCTTTCGACCGGCGCGACGTTGGCCCGTCATGCGTAGCGTCATTGTTATGACCTATGTGATCGGCAAGGGATGCGTCGATGTGATGGAGAAGTCCTGCGTTCAGGAATGCCCGGTTGACTGCATTTACGAGGGCGCCCGAACGATGTACATCAACCCCGATGAGTGTGTGGACTGTGGCGCTTGCAGGTCGGCTTGTCACGTCGGTGCGATTTATTGGGAGGGCGATCTTCCCGAGGACGAGCAAGCGCACCTGGCCGACAACACCGCATTTTTCGCGCTACCGCTTCCAGGCCGCTCCGGTCCGCTGGGTTCCCCGGGCGGCGCCACCGAATTGGGACGAGTCGGTGTCGACACCCCGTTGATCGCGACGATGCCATCGGCCGACGCCTGAACGCTCTGGTCATACGTCCCACCGCATATGTATGGTGATCGCCAGCGTCTACGCCTGGCGCACCGACATGACAGGAGAATATGCGGTGGCAGAACGATTGGCCGGCAAGGTCGCGCTGATTAGCGGGGGTGCGCGGGGGATGGGCGCCTCGCACGTGCGGATGCTGGTGGCCGAGGGAGCCAAGGTCGTGTTCGGCGACATCCTCGACGACGAAGGAAAAGCCGTCGCGGCCGAGGTCGGCGACGCGAGTCGCTATCTGCACCTCGACGTGACCAAGCCCGAGGATTGGGACGCGGCGGTAGCCACCGCCCTCAGTGAGTTCGGCAGCATCGACGTGCTGGTGAACAACGCGGGCATCATCAACATCGGCACCTTGGAGGACTACGCGCTCTCCGAATGGCACCGGATCCTCGACATCAATTTGACGGGCGTGTTTCTCGGCATCCGCGCGGTGGTGAAACCGATGAAGGAAGCCGGACGCGGCTCGATCATCAACATCTCGTCGATCGAAGGCATGGCCGGCACCATCGCCTGTCACGGTTACACCGCAACCAAATTCGCTGTCCGCGGGCTGACGAAGTCGGCCGCGATGGAACTGGGTCCCAGCGGAATCCGGGTGAACTCAATCCATCCCGGTCTGATTAAGACGCCGATGACCGATTGGGTTCCCGACGACATCTTCCAGACCGCGCTGGGCCGCGCCGCCGAACCCAAGGAGGTCTCCAGCCTCGTGGTCTATCTGGCCAGCGACGAGTCCAGTTATTCCACCGGGTCGGAATTCGTCGTCGACGGCGGCACCACCGCGGGTTTGGGGCACAAGGACTTTTCTGCGGTCGAAACCGATGAGCAGCCAGAGTGGGTCACGTAGCGGCGGTTACCGATTCGGGTTCCTTGGCGGTCTTCTCACTTGGACTGGGCCACGGCGACGGGACTGGGCGTTGCCGCACGCGTTGCGGCCACCAGAACCACTTGCCCAGCAGTGCGGCAATGGATGGTGTCATCAGCGATCGGACGATCAGTGTGTCGAAGAGCAGGCCTAGGCCGATGGTGGTGCCGACCTGGCCGATGACCGTCAGGTCGCTGACCGCCATGGTCATCATCGTGAACGCGAAGACGAGTCCCGCTGAGGTGACTACCGAACCGGTGCCGCCCATGGATCGGATGATGCCGGTGTTCAAGCCGGCGTGGATCTCCTCCTTGAACCGCGCGACCAGGAGCAGGTTGTAGTCGGCGCCGACGGCGAGCAGGATGATGACCGACATCGCGAGCACCATCCAGTGCAGCTCAATGCCGATGAGGTGTTGCCAGATCAGCACCGAAAGTCCGAAGGACGCGCCCAGCGAGATTAAGACGGTTCCCACGATCACCGCCGAGGCCACCACGCCCCGGGTAATAATCAGCATGATGATGAAAATCAGGCACAGCGAGGCGATTCCGGCGATCAACAGGTCGTAGGTGTTGCCGTCACTGAGGTCTTTATAGATTGCCGCGGTGCCCGCGAGGTAGATCTTCGAGCCCTCCATCGGCGTGCCCTTAAGCCCCTCGTAGGCGGCCTTCTTGATGGCGCTGATGTGCGAAATGCCTTCCTGCGACATCGGATCGCCGTCATGGCTGATGATGAAGCGCACGGCATGGCCGTCGGGGGAGATGAAATTCTTCATCCCCTTCTTGAACTCGGCGTTGTTGAACGTCTCCGGGGGCAGGTAGAACGAGTCGTCGTTCTTGGACGCGTCGAATGCCTTACCCATCGCATTCGAGTTCTTCTGCGCCTCGTTCTGCTGATCCTGCAGACCTTTTTGGGTCGAATACATGGTCAGCATCGTGGTTTTCATGGCCTTCATGTTCTCGACCATGCTGGGCATCAGCGCCGTCAACTGCGGCATCACCGTGTCGAGGTGATCCATGATGGGTAGCAGGCTCTGAATGTCATCGGTCATCGTGTCGATGCCGTCGAGGCCGTCGAAAACCGAGCGAAGCGACCAGCACACCGGGATGTCGAAGCAGTGCTTTTCCCAGTAGAGGTAGCTGCGCAGGGGCCGGTAGAAATCCTCGAAATCGGCCATGTGGTCCCGTAATTCGGCGATGTCGATGGTCATGGAATGCATCTTTGCGACCATCTGATGCATATCGTCGGTCATCTGCTGGGTCAGGCTCTGCATCTTGACCATGCTGTCGATCGTCGTCTGCATCATGTCGGCCTGGTGCAGCATGTCGGCCATCTGGTCTTCTTGGTACTTCTGGTTCATCTGCTGGGTGACGCCCTGCATGCTGATTTGAAAGGGGATTGAGGTGTGCTCAATCGGAGTGCCCTCGGGCCGAGTGATGGCCTGCACGCGGGCGATCCCCGGCACCCGGAAGATTGTCTTGGCGATCTTGTCGATGACCAGGAAGTCCGCGGAGTTCCGCAGGTCGTGATCGCTTTCGATCATCAGCACTTCGGGATTCATCCGCGCCTGCGAGAAGTGCCGATCCGCGGCCGCGTAGCCCTCATTCGCGGGTAAATCGGTGGGCAGATAGTTGCGGTCGTTGTAGTTGGTGCGGTATCCGGGCAGCGTCAGCAAGCCGACAAGTGCCACCCCGATCGTCATGACCAGGATTGGGCCCGGCCACCGCACTACGACGGCGCCGACCTTGCGCCACCCGCGAATACGTTGCGTTCGCCTGGGTTCGAGTGTCTTGCCGAAACGCGTCGCTATCGAGATGACCGCGGGGCCGAGCGTCAATGCTGCCGCCACCACGACCACCATGCCGATGGCCAACGGGATACCCAGTGTCTGGAAATACGGCAGGTTGGTGAAGTGCAGGCAGAAGGTCGCGCCGGCAATGGTCAATCCAGAGCCCAGCACCACATGTGCGGTGCCCCCGAACATGTCGTAATAGGCGTCTTCTCGGGAGTGGCCGATAGACCGGGCTTCCTGATATCGGCCTATCAAAAAGATCGCATAGTCAGTTGCGGCCGCGATCGCCAACGTGACCAACAAGTTCGTAGCGAACGTCGAAAGCCCAATGATGTTGTAGTAGCCCAGGAATGCGACCATGCCGCGGGCGGCTGACAGCTCAAACACCACCATCACCAGCGTCAGCAACAACGTGACGATCGACCGATAGACCAACAGCAGCATCGCGATGATCACGGTGAAGGTGCACATGGTGATGACTTGCACACTGCGGTCACCTGCCATGTGCTGATCGGCTGACAGCGCCGCAGGCCCGGTGACGTAGGCCTTTATCCCATTGGGCGTGGGCACACTTTTGACGATGCTTTGGACGGACTCAACCGATTCGTTGGCCAAGGCTTCGCCCTGGTTACCGGCGAGGTAGACCTGCACATAGGCGGCCTTGCCGTCGTTGCTCTGTGCGCCCGCCCCAGTCAGTGGGTCGCTCCACATATCCTGAACATGCTCAACGTGTTTGGTGTCGGCGTCGAGCTTCTTGACGACCTGGTCGTAGTAGGCATGCGCATCGGCGCCCAGCGGATTTTGACCCTCCAGCACGATCATTACCGAGCTGTTGGACTTGTACTCGTTGAACACCGAACCCATACGCTTGGTCGCGACCACCGATTGCGCATCGTCGGGGGCCATCGACACCGAGCGCATTTTCCCCACCTCGTCCAGGTCGGGAACGAGGATGCTGAGCACCGCGATGAGCGCGATCCAGCCCAGGATGATGGGTATGGCGAATTTTCGGATGAAGCGCGGAATCGACGGCCGTTCTTTGTCTTCGGCGATCGGGATGGTGTCGGTCCGGGTGTCGTTAAAGGTTGTGCTCATGCGGATTTCACCAAGCAGAATGTCAGGGCGTGCACGCCGTTGGTTATTTTCTCGTCCTTGACTTCGTCATCGATGGTGATGCGGCAACCGAGGTAGTCGCCGTCGCTTTGTGCCGAAAGATTCGGAAAGACCGAGGGGGCGGTCGTGCTGAGGACCAACGTCCACGGCAGCGGCGCACCGTCGATCCGCTTCGGGTCGGCGGACAGATCCAAGTAGTTCACGTTGGCGTGGGGTGCCGAGCCGAAGACTTCGTATTTAACGACCTTGGGCTTGAACGGCTTGGAATCCTCCAGCCGTGGGCTGGTCATGACGCCGGTGTCGTTAGCGCCGAAAAACGACTTGACCCGGACCACGGCAAAGGCGCCGACCACCACGACTGCCACGATCAACAGCGGCAGCCATGCGTTGCGCAAAATCTTTGAACGCTGCAACTTACGTGATTCCCTTCCTCACCACGGAACCGTGATGTGGCCAGCGTCCGCGTGACCCTCAGACGAGCTCAGCTGCGCGCGAGTGATGTAGCTCAGCAATGGATTGCGGCGATTGCTGTGATACCCGCATGCCTTGTCAAGCGCGGGGACAGCCGCCCAAGCGCTCCGGCGGCCGTTCCCGGTACTGACCTCGCATTGCTGAAGCGCTCCCGAACACCGCCACCAGCGCATAGTACATGATGTGCATATCTTGCACAGTATGCAACATTAGCTCGCAGTGTTTCAGATCACTTCGTGAAGATCCCGTTGACCAGCGCGGCAGCGCGCTCGACGTAGGGCATCGGCGTGTCGTCGGGATCCTTTGACTCGCCGCTTGCCCACCTCTCGATGCCCGAGCGCACCGCCGTCAACGCCAGCGCGGAGATCAACTCAGCCATCTCATCGTCGGGCTGCATCGCCTGGCGGCG
This sequence comes from Mycobacterium sp. Dal123C01, assembly GCF_052566995.1. NCBI lineage: Bacteria > Bacillati > Actinomycetota > Actinomycetes > Mycobacteriales > Mycobacteriaceae > Mycobacterium > Mycobacterium sp. Dal123C01. The sequence goes on from NZ_CP199580.1 coordinate 3,819,185, forward strand.
GACGATGATGTCGGTCAACTGCAGCTGAAACCGCTCCAGGTCGGCGAGGAACGCTGCTAAGACCGCGGGGGATGTTTTGGCAAGCTCCAGCATGTGGGCCGCCTGTTCGCGCTGCGGCGGCACGTCACGGAGATGGTGCGCCGCCAAGGTGATCAACTCCGCCAGCACGACCGAGTAGGGGGCGGGTCCGGCGGCGACGAAATCTGCTACCAGCTCCGGGGGTATGTCCGAGGGGCCATAAGCGATCGCCGATTCCTTGTTCGAGAAGTAATTGAAGAACGTTCGCGTCGAGATTCCCGCTTCGGAACAGATTTCCTCGATGGTTACCTTGTCGAAGCCGCGTTCGAGAGCCAGGCGCACCGCGGCATTGCGGATGTCCGCGCTGGTCTGCCGCCGCCGGCGCTCGCGCAGTCCCATCTGCTCGGTCATGACCCCCATAGTTGCACGTTCTGCACACTTTGCAGTCGAATGGACCGGTTGGATTACTAGGCCGGTCATTCCCAAATGGTGGTTGTCAAAGGTTGAATTCCGGAAAACCACACGTACACAAAGTAATTCATCGATAAGAGACGCAATTAGCGCAGGTGGTCATCCGCCGGCGCGGCCAGGGCAGCCCATAGCTGGTCGCGCTGGCTGGCGAGGAATTTCACCGAGATCGGCGCCTTGTCCGCGAGGTGGTCGAACGCGTGGAACGCGCCAGGGGCGATTTCCTCGTGAACGGGCACGCCCGCCTCGCGCAGGCGTCGCCCGTACTCCAGGCACTCCTGGTAGTAGAGGTCCAACGTCCCGACACCGATCCAGGTCGGTGGCAGCCCGGACAAATCTTGCCGACGCCCAGGCGCGGCCTCGACGGGGTCTGCTCCGTTCAGGTACCACTTCCAGGCCAGCTGATTGTCGTTTTCGGTCCACATGATGCGCTTGACGCCGTCGCCGTTTGCGCCAGTGCGATCGTCGAGCATGGGGTACACCAGCATTTGATAGGCGAGCCTGACCTCTTTGCGATCGTGGGCTCGTTGCGCCACCGCTGCCGCGAAATGTCCACCGGCACTTGCCCCTCCGACGGCGATTCGATCCGGGTCAACCCATGGTTGGCGGGCCAGCCAGAGCAGCGCTGCATAACAGTCTTCGAGCGGCGTCGGGTAGGGGTGCTCGGGCGCTAGGCGGTGCTCGACGGCTGCCACCGCGACGCCGGTCAGATGGGACAGCTTGCGGCAGAACTTGTCGTCTTGGACGGCGGTCCCCATGATGGTGCCGCCTCCATGGATCCACAGCATCGCGGGTGCCCGGTCGGGCAGGCCGGCTGGACGATGCATGCGGACCTTGACGTGTTCGTTGACCGCGATCACCGGTACATTGCGCAGCCGTCCGGCGTTGCCGAAAAGCCGCATGGCGGCCCGCTGGGCCTTATAGCCGCGATGCAGCGCATAGCCCCTGGGTAGAAAGCGGGCCACGTTACGTAGATCGGGATCCAGCGCATGTCGCGAGGTGAAGGCATTCTCGGCGAATTTGCGTGCCATCGTTGTTCTCTGTTCCCTTACGCCGACAGGCCAGTTTGACCATACATAGCGGAAACGTCGTCGATACGACGGGTTATCGGGCAGCGCCATCAATCTGAACGGGGTATCCGGCGCGCAGTATCTCCACGATGGACGGTGGGGTAAGCACGGTCGCCGCGCCGGCACCAGGACGTGACAGCTTGTCCCGGTAGATGTTGTCGTGTTGATCCCAGACCGCGAGATGGTCACCGGCGACGATGGCCGGCCCGAGCTCGGTGGCGACGAACACACCATCGGGAAGACGGTCCCAGGGATGGTGATAGCCAGTCCCGCCGATCCGCTCGCGATGTAGCTGCGCGTCCATGTCTTTGGCGTAAACCCTTGTACTGCAGTGAGTTGCGATCCAGAGGTCCCGGAAAGTGGTGTAAGCGCGGTGCCGGCACTCACCGCACGGGCGGTGTCCAGCGGCAAATGCGACGGCCTCGTCGAGGAAGAACAGCGGCGTATAGCGGTTGGGCTCCCACTGCGCCACCCGGCGGCCCCGGAAGGACAGCACACAGGTGATCCAGGTTTTGTGCTGATGGTTGCGAACGATGTCGCGACTGCCGCGACCGTGGTGCAGACGGCCGCGGTTGCCCATCCAGGCACCGCGGCCCCCAACGGCGACGATCTCGCCCAGCGGTGAGACGCGGTTGCGTGCCGGCCCTTGCGTCGTCATCCCTGCCGCTCGAGGTCGAGCAGCACGCGCTTGGCGACCGGTCCGCCGCGGTAGGCGCCGACGGTGCCATCGGATCGGATCACCCGATGACACGGCACGACGACAGGGATCGGGTTGGTCGCGCAGGCGGTACCGACAGCGCGTACCGCCTTGGGGGAGCCGGCCAGTTGCGCCAGCGCCGCATAGCTGGCCGTGGCGCCGTAGCTGATGTCGGTATTGAGGTGTTCCAGCACCGTGCGCCGAAACCCGTGCGACAGCGTCCAGTCCAGCGCAACCTCGAAGCTGTGCCGGCGGCCCGCAAAGTATTCGTCGAGCTGTCGCGCGATCGGATCCAGCCGCATCGGCGCCTCGAGCACCCGCGGGCTGATGCGTTGGGAGAGAGTCAGCAGCACGCCCTCGTGGCCCTCATTCGCGAAAGCCACCCGAACCAGTCCGCGCGGGGTGGCAGCCAGCAGGAGTGGACCGACGGCGGAATCCACTGTGCGATAGGCGATGTCGAGTAGATCGCCGGCCTGAGCGTCATGTTCCAAACGGGCGTGCAGGCGCCGCAGATGATCCGGGTCGACGGGGTAGTGGTTGGCGAGGTCAGTCGAGGTCATCATCATTCCTTGCAGTGTCGATAAGGGGATAGGTGCGCCGCAGCGTGGCGATGCCGTCAGCTGCGGCCCGGCGGGCAGCGGCGACGCTGCTGTCGAGGATCATCGCGATCTCGGAGTAGGGCAGGCCCGCAAGATAGTGGTAGGCCACGGCCTGACGCTGTTTCGGTGGCAGCGCGCCCACGGCCGCATCCAGGTCGAGATCGTGGCCGTCGGCTCGTTCCCTGGCGGGGGAGTCGGGGGTATCGGCGACCGGGACGGCGTGCCGTGACGCCGCCCGAGTGATGTCGATGGCTTTACGGTGCGCGATCGTGACGAGCCACGCCTCGACATTGGCGTCGGCCGGCAATTGCGTATAGGCCTTCATGGCCGCCAGGAAGGTGTCCGACCAAGCATCATCGGCGTCGGTGTGGCCGACCACGGCGCGCACCACTCGCAACACCGTGGCGCCGTACTGTGCCACGACCGCCTCAAACGGCGGCTTGACGTGCTGGTCGACACTCACCTGGCGTTCCTCCGCGGAAAATAACAACTCTTACTGTGAAGACGTCGGCGCATCGTGGAATGTGAGAAAACAATTCGAGCCCCATCTCACGCTTCTGGTCCGGTCATCGTCTACAAGTAAAGGGAGGTTGAACGATGACAGCACGACACACGGTGATCGATAGCCCGCTGGGTGAGCTGACACTAACCGCCGACGGCGACGCTCTGACGGGCGTGTACTTCCGGCATCATTGGCACCCGCCCACCGTGGACATTCTCGGCCAACAGTTTGAGCCGGCTGCCGACGAACTGTTTCGGCGCACCGGCGAGCAACTGGGTGAGTACCTCGCCGGAGAGCGCACCCAATTCGATCTTCCGATCGCATTGGTGGGCGACCCGCGCCGGCGCCGAATCTGGGACCTGCTTGCCGGCATCGGCTATGGCCAGACAAAGACATACGGTGAGCTGGCCGCCGAACTGGCGGACGGCACCACGGCCTACGAGGTAGGCCAGGCCGTCGGGCGCAATCCACTCAGCATCGTCGTTCCGTGCCATCGCGTCGTCGGAAAGGACGGCACGCTAACGGGTTACGCGGGCGGCCTAAAACGCAAACGGTTCTTGTTGGAGCTCGAGGAGCCGGCACCCGCAGTGGCTGGCAAACTGTTCTGATGCCATCGACCTGGCGTAAGCGCGTCGATGCCGCGGACTGGGAAGCGGTCACCGCCGACATGAACGATGTCGGCGGTGCCCTGCTCCCACAGCTGATCACCCCCGGCGAGTGTGCTTCGGTGATCGCTCTTTACGCAGACGACCGTTTATTTCGTGCCGTCGTCGACATGGGCCGCCACCGGTACGGGAAAGGCGAGTACCGCTACTTCAAAGCGCCCTACCCGCCTCCGATCGAAGACCTGAAACAGGCGCTCTACCCGCGGCTCTTGCCGATCGCCCGTGACTGGTGGGCCAAGCTGGGCCGCGATGCTCCGTGGCCCGACACTCTGGACGAATGGCTGGACATGTGCCATCGCGCCGACCAAACCAAGCCCACCGCACTGATGCTCAAATACGGGCCGGGTGACTGGAACGCCCTGCACCGAGACCTGTACGGGGACCTCATCTTTCCGCTTCAGGTCGTCATCAACCTGAACGAACCGGGGGTCGCGCACACCGGGGGCGAATTCCTGCTCGTCGAGCAACGGGCCCGGGCTCAGTCCCGGGGGACAGCGACGACGCTGCCACAAGGACACGGTTACGTCTTCACCACCCGAGAACGGCCGATCCGATCGACCCGGGGGTGGTCGGCGGCCCCGGTACGCCACGGAGTGTCCGAGGTCCGCTCTGGCCGCCGCATCACGCTGGGATTGATCTTCCACGACGCCGCCTGAACACCGCCATCGCCGGTTGGGGCACCATGGTGGGCATGGAGTTGTACGACGTCATGCGATCGACACCGGCAGTGCGCGAATTCACCGACGACCCCCTTCCCGACGACGTTCTCGGGCGGATCCTCGATCACGCCCGTTTCGCACCGACCGGAGGTAACCGGCAGGGCGTGCGCGTTATCGTGCTCCGCGATCAGGAGACCCGGTCGGCGTTGGCGGATCTCGGGCTTCCTGCTGCCCGCCGCTATACGGCGCAGCTCGCCAATGGCGAGTCGCCATGGAATCCGTTGCAGCCGACCAGCGTAGACGCATCCGCGATCGAGGCGGCGCAGCCACCTCCGCAGATGTCGGCTCCGATTCGTGAGGCACCGGTCGTGTTGGTGATCTGTCTGGACCTCGCCGTCGTCGCTGCTACCGATCAGGATCTCGATCGCATCGCAGTGGTACCCGGGGCATCGGTGCACCCGTTCGTGTGGAACGTATTGCTGGCCGCCCGCGACGAAGGCTACGGCGGGGTGTTGACCACGATGCTGGTGGCGGAGGAGCGGCGCGCCAAAGAACTACTCGCCATCCCCGACACGTACGCCATCGCCGCGCTGGTGCCGCTCGGCAAACCCGTGCGCCAAGTGACGAAGCTGCGGCGACGCCCGGTGCACGAGTTCGCCACGTCGGAGCGGTTCGACGGGGCGCCCTTTACCGGCTAACCGGTTGCTCCGTTGCGTGCGGTTATCAGGCGAACGGGCAACCGGGGTTTGCGGCATCCTCGGCCAGTGGCTTTCCTGCCGGCTTGATGTACATGACTTCGAAAATCAGCGGCGTGGTGCCGAGGTTGCGGCCGAGATGGACGTGTTCGGGCCCAGCGGGTTCGGTGACGGGATCACCCGGGTTGTATACGCCGTCAACCGAGCAGTTGGCGGAGTAATGGGTGAGGGTGCCCTGCTTGATCGCTCCGATCAAGATGCCGTCGTGCCAGTGCCAGCCGGTGCTGCCGCCGGGGTCGATAGTGATGTCGCGCACGACGAAGTCTCGTCCTTCTTGTGTGGATTGGGTCAGTTGATCCGAATTAATTCCGGTCCCGGGCGTCGCAGCGCTGCGCACGGGTGGTGTAACGAGCAAAGGTAAAAGCAGAAGTGAGAGAACCCCTATGGGCCGTGGGCGCATCGATTTGATCCTCACCCTCAAGCTGTGCGCGCCAATCAATAGCGAAGCCTCTCAGCAACTTTCACAAACGTCGGCGGCAGCAGTCGTGCCCCATAATCAGAGCAACGGAATTTCATGGTGTCCAATGAATGTTTTTGATCCGATTCATCTAGTTTTCAGATGACGATGATTGCCACTCGCCGCCGGCGGCGCGATACTGCAGGGTACCCCAGACATGTGCACATAGGAGACGGTGAATTGACACGAATCGCGCCATCCACAGCCTTTGCGGCGGTGCCGACTGAAGATCTCGGTCAAGGGGATCGGATCAACCTCGGTGTTGCCGGCATCATTGGTCGCTTGCCCGCAGTGGCCGAGGCACTTGGTTCCCTGACCGCGACGCTGCGGGCGAACGGGACCTTGTCGCCCCGGCTTCTCGAATTGGTGCGGCTGCGCATCGCATTTTTCAACCAATGCCGAAGCTGCATCGCGGTTCGCTACCAAAGCGCCATCGACGACGGTCTTGACGAGGGTGCGGTGTGCTCGCTGGAACGACCGGCCGACGCGGATAATCTCTCGGAGGCCGAGCGATCGGCCTTGAGGTTCGCCGAGCTGTTCGCGACCAACCATCTCGCCATTGACGATGCCGTGTACGACGAGTTGCGCGCGCACTTCAGCGAGGACCAGTCGGTGGAACTCGGCCTGCACTGCGCCATCGCGCTGGGTTTCGGACGACTGTCAGCGACGTGGGATGTCAGCGATGATCTCCCCGAATCGAACGGCTCATCCGAGCGCTTGGCGCCGTGGAACTCCGCGTCCGTGGTTGCGACGGGCTAGGCGCATCAAAGTCGGTGCACATCGCTGAGGATGGCCGCGGCACGTTCGCCGATGATGACGCACGGTGCCATCGTGTTACCGGTGGTGATCCGGGGCATGATGGAGCCATCCGCAATGCGCAGGCGTTGAACGCCGTGAACGGCGAGCTTGTTGTCAACGACAGACATACTGTCGTGGCCCATTTTTGCGCTGCAGGTCTGATGCCAGTAACTTGACGCGGCATCGCGGATAAAGCCTTGCAGGTCTGGGCCTTTGAGATTGCCGGGCATCACTTCACGTTTAGCGAACTTGCGCAGCGGGGCGGCATTACCAATCTCGCGGCACAGCTTCACCGCGGCGATCGCGGCCGTCATATCGTCGGGGTGCGACAGCATGTTGGCTTCGATGCGCAGCGGGTCGCCTGGGTTGGGGCCTGTTATGCGAACTCGGCCACGGCTTTTCGGCCGCACTACACCGGCAATCAATGCCCAGCCAGACGTCGGAAGCCCGAACTTGGCCGCGTTTTCGGCGCTCGACAAGGGAACTTCGACCTGACACGTCTGTAGGTCCGGCGTGTCCAGACTGGGATCGCTCTTCCAGAAATAGGTTGCCTCCCCGGCATTGTTCCGCGGCTCGAGTGGCTGGTCGTACTCCCAGACACAGTCGAAGCGCGGATGGTCCTGATAGTTGCGGCCTACTCCGGGCAGGTGCTCTACCACCGGGATGCCTAGCGGACGCAGCTCGTCGGCATCGCCAATGCCGGATTGCATCAATACCTTTGGAGTATTGATCGCCCCCAGCGACAGCACCACCTCCGAGCTCACACCTACCCGGAGAACCCTGCCGTCCCGGACCAACTCCACCCCCGTCACGCGGGTCTCTTCCAACAGCAACCGAGTGACGAGCGCGCCCGTGAGAACCGTCAGGTTTGTCCGGTCCGTGAGGGGACGGACGTAGGCAGAGAACACCGACTGGCGTTGGCCAGCGCGGGCGCGCAGGTCAACGATCGACGCGCCAGCCTCTCCCTCCATCATCCGACCGTTATTGCTCTCGAAGGTCGGGATCCCGACCGAGCGAGCAGCCTCAACCATTCCGGGAGCAATCGGATTGGGATCGGGGGCAGGTTCGACGTAGACCGGACCACCCGTCCCGCGGTAGTCGGGGTCGGGTGCCCCATGCCAATCCTCGATCCGTCGGTAGATATCGAGGACCGCCGCATAGCCCCAGTCTTTGTCGTTGGCTTCGGTGGCGAAGAAATCCCAATCGCTTTTGTGACCTCGCGCCCACGCCATGACATTGATGCTCGAACCGCCGCCCAACACTTTGCCCATCGACAACGGGAACGACCGGCCGTTGATGTGCGGACTCGGCTCGGACACAAATTGCCAATCCCGCTCACTACCGAGATTTCTCGGCCATTGGTCCGCACGGATGACGGCGTCCACATCATCGTGGCCGCCGGCCTCCAAGAGCAGCACGCTGACGTCTGGGTTTTGCGCAAGCCGGCCGGCCACCACCGATCCCGATGACCCCGAACCACACACGATGAAGTCGTACTCACTGTTGAGTTCCCCCTGGCTCATTGCACTCATAGGTCGAGCGTGCGGTGTGCCGTGGAGGACTGCCAGGCATCGGTGAACGGGGGATTGGCAGTCCTAGGTAGGCAACTCCCCCTCAGGAGGACAATGGTGCAATGGACTACGACTCGATGGCCGACTTTCTATCGGCCCGTCGGCGGGCGCTGACACCACAGGACGTCGGGCTTCCCGGGGGCCCAAGGCGCAGGGTGCGAGGTCTACGCCGCGAAGAGGTCGCACACCTGAGTCACATGTCGGTGGACTACTACACGCGACTGGAACAGAGCCGGGCGTCTGCGCCGTCGGGGCAGATGCTGGCGGCACTGGCGCGCGCGCTACACCTCGACCCGGAAGAACGCGACCACCTGTACCGGCTCGCCGGCGCGGGTCCCACTCCCGACCGCATCGACACGTCCGGCGTCGTCCGGCCCGCGCTGATCAACCTGCTCGACCAACTCGACGACTCCGCCGCTTTCATCTGTTCTGACCTACTGGTCATGTTGGCGCAGAACCGGCTGTCGGTGCTGTTAATGGGTAACCACATCCGCGGCGCACGAATTGAGGACAGTGTGATCTGGCGCTGGTTCACCGAACCGGAATACCGCACATTGTTCTCACGAGAAGATCGCGAGTATCAGGGTGGTCTTCATGTCGCGGATCTGCGGGCGACGTCGTCGCGGCGCCGAGGAGACCCCGACGTGGAGGCGCTCGTCAACGGATTATCGTGCCGCAGCGAGGAATTCCGGCGATTATGGAAGCGCCACGAAGTTGGCCGGCCTCTCAAGGAGGTTCGCAAAACCATCGTGCATCCGCAGCTGGGCCCGGTGCCGGTCGACGTCGAGATTCTTTCCACCGCCGACGAGGGCCAGCGGCTGGTTGTCCTCAATGCGCGAGCGGGCACGGACTCCCGTCGCAAGTTCGAGTTGCTCGGCAAGCTCGGGGATCAGGCAATCGGGGCTTGATGCCCTTCTCGCCCGCCCATCGAAGGCAAAACGTCACCGTGACGAAATATGTTGGGGCGCCGGGCTTTTAGATGTTCAGCAATTAGAGGCTGTGTCGGCGGTATCGTCGGAGGCGGTGAACATTGGCGAGAGTCACCGAGCCGGTGTGCGGACACAACGCGGTATTGAGTCGGTCGCGCACGGCATCGATGTCAAGGCCTATCCCGATCGCGACCAGACAGTTGGGTGACGCCCCGGGCGGTGCGTTTGCAATGTGAACCGCCGTACCGACCAGATTGACGGCGAAGGTGGGCGCGGCTTTTCCGTATCTCATGACCACGGCCCCTTTGAGCCGGTACACCCCTGCGGGAGGGTTCTCGAGCAAGTCGATCAGTGCGCCAGGGTCGACTTCGCCAACGCTCGTCACCGTGACGGAGTCAGCGTGCCGGTTGTCATGGTCGTGAGCGTGAACCATCGGGTCGGTCGTGGCCTCCACGAGCAGCTCGCGCAATGAGGGCTGGCCCGGTTCCTCGCGCGTACCCCCGACGTCGTAAAGAAGACCGGGGTCGATTTGCCCGCCGATCGCTCCGACGACGGTCACACGTGGGTTACGTTCTCGCACGCGGCGTTCCACTCGCTCGATGGTCGCGGCGCGATCGCCGCGGGGGAGTTGGTCAAGTTTGTTGACGACGACGAGAGAGGCTGCACGGTAGCGGGCAGGCGGCGTATGGCCGATGTCGACTGTGTCGAAGTGGGTCGCGGCATCGATGACATCGACGAGTCCGCCGAATCGCACGCCGGCGACCCTGCTGAAGCCAATCATCCGGGCGACGGCAACCGGTTCGGCCAGACCGCTGGCCTCGACGATGACGGCATCCAGATTGAGCCGCGGATCGGTGAGCCGGGTCAACGCCTCGTCAATCCCGCCGTCGTCGGGCAGGCAGCAAATGCAGCCGCCGGCGATGGAGGCAGGCTCGTCGACTTGTCCCGTCACCAGCATGGCGTCGACATTGAGTTCACCGAAGTCATTGATAATGACCCCGATCCGGGCTCCCGGGCCACGAAGCACGTGATTAAGGAGACTCGTCTTGCCGGCACCGAGATAGCCGGTCAAGCCAATCACAGGTATCGCCTGCACACGCATCCTTTCGTTCTGCCGGCTCCCAGAGATCCGGACAGAGCGGTAACCGGAAGCAAGGCTGATCGGGGCGGCAACCTAATGCTAACGATTTTCAATAAGCCTGCAATGACGGCGGCCTGTAAAACCCCAAAAGCCCTGTCGCCCCCCTCAATTCGTCACAGTGACGTATTGAGGGTGATGTCGCGGACGGGGGCAATACGCACGCCGGCCGCCGACTGCGGCGTCGATCCAGAGGGGCTCGGCCCAATGCGCCACCCGGCTCTAGGCGGCCTGCCGAATCGCTGCAGTCTGGCGGTCGGTCTATTCAGCGCCGGGGGGCGTGGCATCCGCGGAGTGGTCCTGATGAATCGACCTCGGGAGCGGATGCGAGCGATGTTCCAGGCCAACACGGTAGATGGCTTATGCCGATAAGCGACATTATGTCAGCCACGGGCTGAATTGCGTTGTTCCCCAAAGTAATTAATACGCCGATAACTGCTCCGCCTTAGAGGCTCGCCAGAGTTCCATCATAGGCATGGGCGACGCCGACCCAGCGGTGGTCGGCGGTCGATATCAACGTTGCGGCCGCAGACGGGGGCGGCTACCTTCGGTAAACTGCAGCGCCATCAAAGCGGCTGCCTGCGAGAGGCCCTGATGCGGCCCCCTACAGCCGATAGCCATACGTGCTGCAACAAGCGCTGCGGATTTGATGGACCTACCAGCGCGGATGTGATATTGATTCATTGGATGATTCATTGATGCATCGGATGAGACAAGCTGGGACGCTGGATTGCCCGTCGTAAGAGCGGTCGCGTGTTCCTCGTCGGCTCGGTCCCTCTGCTGCATCCGGAGGTCCAGACCGTCGAGGAAATGCTGGAGGGTTGGCGCAACCAGCAACTGTGTCGCAATCTGGCACCCAACACGATCGACGCCCGGATCGCGACGGTTCGCCGGTTTGTCGAGTACACCAACGAGTTCCCATGGTCGTGGACGCCGGCAATCGTCGAGGAATTCTTCGCCGACCTGCGGGGCATCAAAGGGCGACGCCAGTCCACGGTGCGCGGCTATTAGAACACGCTGCGATTGTTCTGTTCGTTCGGCCAGCACCTGCGGCCAGTCGGTATCGTGGACAGTGGTCGTAGCGTTGATTCCAGCAGACGATCAGACTGTGCCACGTGGTCGGCTTCTTCCAGGCCCTGTTGGTCACCGCGTGGTAGCTTGTGTGCCGCCTCGAGCAGGAATATTCTTAATCCTGGGCGTGGGATTCCGCTGGTTGTACTGATCCACTGATCTGCGAGTACCGCCACGTAGCCGGGCACCCACCCACCAGCGCTACTCCTGTCCTCGTCCTCGTCCGGGGGCGGGGGGGCCTCCACGACTGTATCGAGGGCGGCGACCCCGAACCTCATTCGTGAGCGGGTAGTGGTACTGGCCGGGTTGGAGTTGCACATTGTGCAGTTGCACGCCGTCGCTGCGATAGATCGTGACGCGCGAGGTCTCGGTAAGGTCATGAAACACCACGAAGACCGTGGACCCCCCCTCCCGGCGACCTAAATTGAACCGGTATTTGTGGCCGCGGGTGAACGGGAAGGCACCGTTGTTGTTGGTTCTGCGGCGGTCGGCGGTGGTGGCGGTGTGCTGGTGGGGGTCGAGCATGATCAGGCGTGTGACCGACTGCCCCCTAGGGGGGGTTATGGTGAGTTCGATGAGGGGGTAGGGGGCGCGGGTATCGAGGATCCTGGGCGTCACCTCGGCCCCATCATCGAACTCACTCCATTCGGGGATGGTGAGGTGGTAGGTGTGGCCCTCCCAGGCGAGGTCGAGGACACCACCATGACCGATTACCTGGGGGTCGAGGACAGCCGCGACGGGGTCCCCCACAGCAGCGGGGGTGAATTCTCCGTGCCCGCGGTAGTACCTGTCTATCCCCTCGAGGAGGGCGAACTCGTCGATTGGTGTTCCGTCGTCAAGGGACGAAATGGTTACGGTCGAGGTGGGCACGTCAGGCTCGTGGACGACGACCCGCACCTCAGTTGCGGCGGGGACCGGGGCCCGGGCGCCTGCGCCCAGGCCAACAATGATGTGTCGGTTGACAGTGCCTCTACCGATCGTGAATCTGATTTCCCCATCACCGGTCACCTTGCTTCGAACGTGTTCGGCGTCTGGGGCGGTGGGGGGGCTGGGGTTGGGTGGGGTTGGGTCGCGGTGTGGGTTGAGGTGTTGGTGGTAGAGGCGGTTGAATTCTGCGCGGACGTCGGGGTGGGTGAGTCCGCGGATTATTTGGTCGGCTTGGTCGTGAAGGTCGGCCCATTGGTGGCGGGTCGCTATCAGGGTTCGGACGTAGCCCACATAGTTTTCGGAGAGCTGGGCAAAGTCGGGGTGGGCGGCGTGGACGGTGGCGGTCAGCGTTTGGCGCTGCTCGGGGCTGAGCAGCCGGGCGGGGGGGGAATGATTGAGCATCGCGCTGATCCACGGGGCCCGGTCATCGGGGGCGGCCCATCGTTGCGGGTTATCCAGCCGGTCTTGGGCATGCAGGATCGCCGAACGATACACCCCCTGGTCATGGTCGTGGAGTACACGGGTGATCACGATCTCATCCTCGTCGGCCATGATCGGGGGGGCAGAAAAACGCAGCCGTTGCAGGATCAGATCCGCACGCTCGGTGACACGCTCGGTGATACCGGTGTCGGTGTGGTCGGCTAGTTGGGCATCAGCGCGTCTGATTGCACTGTCGGTGGTGGGTTGTTGTCTAAGCGCCCGCAACCGGGTATTGACCGACTCGAGCACCGCGCGCCGATCAAGGCCCGCGATCACCGTGGCCGGTTCGACACCCCATTGCTCGATGGTGGGCAATCCCTGATACACCTGCCAGATCAGCCCGACCTCCGCGGGGGCGGCGCGCCGGTCGGCCAACCCGGCTTGAACCCCCGCGATCAGCTCTTGGGCCTGGGGCCAGGACAACACCCGCTGCTGGGCTAGTTGGGTGGCCACAAACCGGGCCGCTTCGGGCGCCGGATGCCAACGCTGCAGCCTGCTCAAGCTGTCATAAGCACGTGTCACCGCGACCGGGGCCACCTCGTGGCCCCGGTGGGAAGCCACCGCGCCCATCAAATCCTGCCAGTCCTGGGGCTCGGGCATCGGCGGGTCTGCACCCAGGCGGTGAAGGATCAGACCCGCACGGTCGGTGATACTGGTGGCCGCGTGGTGGTCGACTAATTGGTCATAGACACCTCTGATCGCACCATCGGTGATGGGCTGTTGTCCTCGCGCCTGCAACCGGGTATTGACCTCTTCGAGCACCGCGCGCCGATCAAGGGCCGCGATCACCGTGGCCGGCTCCACACCCCATTGCTCGAGGGTGGGCAATCCCTGATACACCTGCCCGATCAGCTCGACCTGCGCCGGGGCGACCCGCTGCTCGGCCAACCCGGCTTGAACCCCCGCGATCAGCTCCTGGACCTGCTGCTGGGACAACACCGGCTCGCGGGCTAGTTGGGTGGCCACAAACCGGGCCGCCTCGGGCACCGGATGCCAACGCTGCAACCTGCTCAAGGCGCCATAAGCACGTGTCACCGCGACCAGCCCCACCTCGTGGCCCCAGTGCGAAGCCACCGCGCCCACCAAATCCCGCCAGTCCTGCTCCTCGAGCAGCGGCGGGTCAACACTCAACCTCTGCCCGACCATCTGCGCCATCCACGCCAACCCCGCACCGTCGGCATCAAAAACCGGTAGGTCAAAAGACACCTCGCCCAACACCCGCCCGATCACGCCGTTGCTGACCACCGGCCCCTCACCCCACCCCGCCAGGGCATTAACCCTGCCGAGCAGCTGCTGGCGGTCCTGGTCCCCAAGACCCGCCCACCACCACGCGCTCGGTGACACCGGCCCCGACCCAGAACGCCTCGACCCCGCAGCCCACAGGTCCTGCGAACCCGCCGGCCCCCGCGGCGGCATGCGTGGCGGCATTCCCGGGCTCGCTGTTACCGCCGGTGCCAGCAGCGCATCAACCACCCGGTCTCCCGGGTGTGCTGGCTGCTCACTGACCGCCACCACCACCCGCCCCGGGTCACTCAAATCCAGCTGAAGCAGCCGCCCCTGCTCATCAACCACCAACCGCACCGGCCCCCTCAAGGCGCGCGGCAACCCCCCACCGCGCCCCAGCGGTAGTTCTGCCTTCACCCCCACCGCGAACTCGGTGAACGACGCCCCCCGGCCGGGCTGTGTCTCCACCAACACCCACCGGTCATCGCCACCGCGCGCCACCAACACCAAATGCATCGAACCCGAAGGCGGCTGCACCCACACCGGGGTCAGCGCCTTTGCACCCAACCCGGCCAGCCCCTGCACCGACCCCGCCCGACCAAACCCGCCCCCCAACCGTGCCGCCACCCGATCCACCGGCCGCGCATCCGTATCCACCGACCTCACCACCGACACCCCCAACCTCGACAACACCTCATCCACCCGCACCACACACTCCCCAGGCCCGCCCACCCACGCACCCAACCCCCCCACCGCCTCCACCAACCGCGAATCCACCCCCACCGGCACCAACCCCCGCACCCCCGCGCCACCACCCCCTGTCGGGTGCCCCGCGAGCAACCCACCAACACCGGCTCGCGATCCACGCGCCAATACCGATACGGGATCTGCCCCCCCCACCTCGCCGCCCAGCTGCCTGTCAAGGCCCGCGCCCGCAACCTCGGGGCCGCGCGAAACCGGGGCCTTGACCTGCTCAACAGTGCTACCCCCCCGCTCCACCACCGCCGATGCCGCCAGCGCGGCCCAGTCACCAACCACACTCAACGACGACCGCCGCCGTGGGGAAAGGCCGCTTCGACCGGCGGAGTGACCCGATGAGGCAACCGATGTGTGGCCGCCAGATGGTGTGGGTGCCGATTGCCCAGAGCTTTCGTCAATAGGCGCCGGACGGTCGTGTGTTCCGACACCAGTGATTACCTCGTCGACTAGCGGCGCGTCGGTGAGAAGATCCGCTACCGGTGAAGCCACCGTGCGCGTGGCACTCCTATCTGCTAGCTCGTTCAGCCTCCTGTCGTCGTGAACGGTCCGATGGTTCCCGTGGTCCCCGATTTCCTCGGCCGTCAGCAAACGCGCCCCCTCAGGCATGGGAATCCCGCCGGTCAGCGGCAACATGGCCAAGGCGCTGCCCTCGGCCGGGGCAGCAGCCAAGGTGCCGCGCTTGGGATCCAAGAAACTCACCCCGTGCTCATCGACCACGGCGACATAGACATAGTTCGGGTCACTGCCGGGCCCGCGCACCGCCATCAATGCCATCGCACCCGGCCCGGCAACCGAAAGCGCACCAGCCACCGTGCCGAAATCGGTGACCAGCGAAACCTGGTGCTCGTCATCGCCCAACCCCAACGACTGGCGATGGAAATTCACCAGGTCAATCCCAGGTAAGCGATCGGTGTGAGGTGCTTCGAAAGACCACCCTTCACGCACGGAAATCACGAACGCGAACGCACTGGTCACACAGTTGGTCATCGCGTCCGCAGAGCTGCGCTCCGAGTTCACGGCGGCCAGCGACGGGTAACGCTGCGCCACCGACTCCGGGGTATGCCCGCTCGGCAGCAGCGACCCGAGCGAGTCCTCCAGCGCCTCACCAAACCGACTGCCCGCCAGGTAAAACTTCCCAGCAACGCTTCGTGCTAACCGATTCAGCGGTGTCCGGACGGCCGGCTCAACCGCGTCTCGCACAATGCCTCGTAACTGTCGGTACTGGGTTGCGATGTGATCCGGTGCGATAAACCGCGCTCCGACGGTGCGCAACTCCAACAGCAACAGTCCAGGCTCGCCAGCCCCGCGGCCCTCGCGATCCAGATCGCCGAAATACGTACGCACGTCAAAAGCCTCGAGCTGATTGACCGTCATCGGGGGCTCATGCAAGAGCATCGTGTCCATGTAATTCCCCACTGACAGAGTGTCGGGCGCCTCATCTACCGCAACTGCGGGGCGCACCGCCGCCAACGGCCGCGCCGTGTCACCCGCGACAGGTCCGTGGTTGTACTGGGCTAAGTAACGCGAGCTGAAATCTGGCACCCGAGACAGAAACCGATGCTCGAACACCGCGCGGATCGCGTCCGCATTGTCATTCAGGAAACTCTGGGCCCGCTCGGACAGCTCTCGGCGGACGATAGCCAGGCTCTGCCGCAACGCGACGGTGCTGAAAAACTTGCCGCTAGAGCCCTCAGCAGTAGTAGCCATCGCCAGACCTGCAGCGTGCACGTAGGTCAGCCACATCGCGCCGCGCAGGTCGCGCCGCTCAGCAGAGGTGGGCGCCTCGGCTGAGCGAGCCCGGCCACTGCCAGACCGGTCAGCGAACATCTCATCCACGGTGTCGGCGAACACTTTGCCGTCGCGGTGAAACTGTTGCTGTTGCGGATGTCCGATGTGGGGAGTGATGTCGTGCATGAACTGCGCAACCGCGCTAAGGGGCATGCCCTTGGTGTGGTGAACATGGATCGCCGCCGAGCGCCCCGTTGTGACCGGAACAAACTCGATGTCCGCGGCATTCTCGTGCAACGTCCAGCCCTCGTCGGCCGGAAAAATCTCGGCGAGCTGGTGGCTCGCACCGGTTTCGCCGCGGCCAACTGATCGTGCCATAGCGTCGAGCCGGCTCATCGCCTTCGTCAGGGCGCCGAACGCCGAAGTGTTGTTGGTCGCTGGATCGCCACGCAACTCGGGCAACGGCCGCTCGATCACAAGCTCCAAGATGTGGTTCAGCACCGTTCTGTCGACATCGCGGCCCACTCGGCTCCTTCGGCCCCACATCGCCGCACTGCCATCTCGCATCACGTCAAACTGAGCACTGTCGCGCACTACCTTGAGCCCGTGGCGGGAATTCGTGGCCAGATATGGCAAATACTCCTCGAGACTGGACACTGCCACGCCACGGGGTTCGGGGATGATCAGGTAACCGCCGTGATATTCGAGTTCCATCCCGCCTCGGCCGTAGCGAGGATCGCCGATCGGGTCGGTGAGTGCGTCTACCACTGGGGATGATTGCGCTTGGAGGGTCATGTCGTGGCCGTCGCCGTCAAGAATGACTGCCGAAGCCTGGCTCAGACTCAGGTCCCGGGGGGGCTCGACGAGCACCCGGTCCCCCGGGAAGCGATGCAGGTCGAAATAGGCGATTTGCTGATCGGCGAAACGATGCGCGCCCAACGCGTGTCCGATGGCGTTCGGGTGTTGGACAAGAATCAGCGCGGTGGCGCGCCCGGTCTCGGCGGCCGCCTCATGCAGCCGTTGGTCTACTTCTTCCCAGGATGTGACCGGCGCCGGCTCGGCGCCCCCGATGAGTCGGCTGATCGGTTTACCGTCTAGCACCGAGTCGTCTAGCGTCCGCCGGGTGGCCGGAAGCGCCGCGAGCCGGTCAGGATACAGCGCCCGCATCGCCTCATCGAGCAGCACAGTACACGCGGCGGGGTCATCGCGGGGATCGTCGGCACTAGGGACGACACGCTTTGGCCCAGCGATCCTTTCGACAACCTCGGTCAGGTCGTGCACGGTGCGTATCTCGGTCGGCGGCTCATGTAATGACGGTCGGGCCCCCGGGTCACCCAACCCACCACCGGACTGCCTGCCATGGCCAATATCGCCGATCCGATCGTGCGCCTTGGGCACCTCCGACGCAGACTCGGAGTGTTCGGTTGCCCCGGGCCCAAGTCCCGCGCCGTTCGATTCATCCCGTTCGACAGAGACTCTCATCGCCGATGGGGCCGGTTCGTCGGCGTGCTGCACCGGGTGGTCGGGCGTCGCCAGATCACCTGCCCGGGGCACATCGTGTCCTACCTCGGAGGTGACAGCCTCGTTGGATCCTATTGTCGCGGTGGGTTTGTCGTCTATCGACGAGACGGGGGTCCGAGGACGGCCATCGACGGGTGAAGCCGGGTCCTGCTCCGACAACGACAGCGGCTTATCAGCGTCAGCGGCAAGCCCATCGTGGTGTTGCTCTTCTTGGTGGTGGGCTAGACCATCGGTACCCGAGCGGGATCCGGATGGCTTAGGGGGCTGCGCGGCCACGCTATGCGCGGTCCGCGCAATCGCAGGCGGGTTCCCTGGCCAGCCACCAGCTGCCAGGGAAGTGCCCCCCGAAGGGGGGTTGCCGCCTTGTGCCCGGACCGGGCCAGATGCGGCCCCGGTGGTGTCAGTGGCCGACGGGCTCGCTGCGGATCTGTGTTCGGGCGCGCTTGCGGTGATCGACGCAGTCGGGGCCCGGGTCGCACTGGCAACCTCAGAGGGTGAGCCGCGCACGGGTGAACCCTGATTGCCGGCCAAAGCGTGCTCATTGGCCACTGTGGTCGATAACGGTGTGGTCGCCGCACCCCGATCCTCTTGCCCAGCCTGCGCCGCCCGGGCGCGCTGGCCTTGCCCGTTGCCGCTACCAGGATCGGACTCGGCGCGTTGCTGCGCATCGCCAGATGTCCCAGACTCATTGCCTGAGAACACATTTGCGTTCTGCGAGGTCGGCGCATCACTGGTGGCCGACGATGCCGCCGCGGCATCACTTCCTAAACCCTGCTCACCGCGGCCGGCAGCAGGCGTCGATGAGGCAGCCGATGTGTGGTCGCCAGAGGGTGTCGGTGCCGATGGAGTATGGCTTTCCTGGGCGGGCGGCCCAGAGCCGTTCGCGCCGTTCTGCGATGCAGCGGCCGGACTCGCTGAATCACCCTGCAGTCCGCGGCTATGCGCCGCCAAGACATCACCGGACTCAGGGGGCAGTGCCAAGGAGTCGGACCCGACCAGGGTCTTGATACTCGCATCATCATCATCATCGTCGTGGTGAGGACCCTGGGCGGTTTGACCGTCGTGTCCGCCGCCGGTGCCACCTGCTGGATGCGGATGCTCCGACCCGCCGTGGATACCGCCAGAGACCGCACCCCCGCCAGCACCACCAAAGACGTCCTCGGCGTTGAGACCACCCCCGGTGGCGCCCGCGCCGGCGACGTTACCGACCGCGCCGACCCCGAAATGGGTGAGCACACCTTTGACGGCTTTAACCCCGATCGTCGAGGGATCACCCATCGTTTTAGACCCCAAACCATGCAACACAGCACCGGCCGCCCCCCCAACGACCGCCCCAATACTGATCTGACCGACCTGTTTCCAGTCGATCCCCTCGCGCACCCCCTCATGAATCTGGTAACCCTCGATGGCCAGATCCTGAACCACCCCGATCACCGCACCCACCGCCGCACCCACCGCGGCGTCTTTCACCACCTGACGCACCCCCGCGATAGTGGCCGCCTCGGTGAGCGCAGCCACGATGCGTTTGATCAACTGCGACACCAACTGGCGCACCACCGCCACCGTGATCGCCTCAATCGGCGGAATCCAGGCCAACGACGCACCCGAAGTCCACCCCACCGACGACAACGCATAACCGATCTCGGCCGCAGCGATCCCCAACGTCGACACAATCTGCAACTTGGTGTACTGAACCTGCATGCCCATATTGGTGGCCAACACACCCAACGCCGACGCCGCACCAGCCATCGTCTGCACCGAGGAATCACCGGAAAGCAACGACGCAAACTGCGCAGCCACCGCATCCGCGGTCTGACCCGACAACGCCGACGCCGACACCGACGCCGCCTGCTCCAACTCAGCCACCAACGCCAAAATCTGTTCAGCCGCCGCCTTCCACGCAGCGCCCAACACAAACAACTCCCCCTCGCTGCCCTCCGGAAACTCCTCCCCCGCCAAATACCCCACCCACAACAAATCGTGAGGAATCACCACATCCTGCACAACGCCCCCCACCCACCCGCACAACCCACCCGCGGATCACTCAACAACCCGCCACTACACCAAGGGATCAGGCGCCTTGTCCGGCGGCACCGAGCCCCCAGGGGTACCAGAACCCGATGACCCGCTGGAGACCGCCCCCAACGCAGCACTGACACCCTGCCCCACCGGCTCAGACAACTGCTCGACAGCTTGGATCAACGCGCTAATACCCGATCCAGACGAAGCCCCACCCGCTTCCGGCACAACACTCGCCAAACCATTCCCGACCGCCGAACCCGGCTGAGCCGGAACCGGAGCCACCTCGCCGGTCGGAGTGCACGCGGATGTAGACAGGGACATCGCACCGGACGAGGCACCCTTGATGGGACGGGGGGCGGGCCGCAAGACGGCCACAGACCGAAGCGATGTCACCGGCCGACCTCTGTTCGCGGTTCGGCCCCGGCCCGGCGAGGGTTGCTCGCCACCGGCGGTATGGGCATCTGCGGTGCCGGTGGCGCCGGGGGCCGCTGCACAGGCTCGGCCTCTTCGGGGCCGTCATCGCCGATTACGGGGACGACGGCGTCGACCTCACCAAGGACGAGTTCACCATTCTTCTTGCCACGCAGTGCTTTACTCGCCTTGTGCTCTTTGCCACCTGGCCCGCGCTGCCCGCCGCCACCGCCACCTGGCGGCGATCCGCCAGCAGAACCGCCAGCACCCAGTGGAGTACCCGCACGCGCCAAGGCAGAGCCTGGGACATCGGTTCCCTTGGTCGCGGCGGCGACCGGCGCACCGGCGGGAGACAATGTTTCGCGTCCTTGAGACCCGATACCGGCTCCGGCGCCCCCTGCCCCGCGGCCAGCACCTGCTCCCGGTTTGGCGAGCGCGTCGAGGCCTTTGGGGGCTGTACCTGGCATGCCCGCCCCTGGCGTCGCACCTTTTTGTGCTGCGCCCAACGCCTGTTGGAGCGGTTCTTCGAGCCCTTGAGCGGCTTGCCCTAGCCCGCTCAAACCCGAGCCGTTGGAACCGGCGGAGCCGCTCGAGGGATTAGAGACGCCGCTCAAAGGGTTGCCCGGATCGCCGGAGCTGCTGAACGGATCGGTACCCCCGGCGCCATCGGGCGCTGGAGAACTACCTAAGCCCGCAACTGGATTGCCGGAACCATCGGATGCACCGCCCGGTCCACTGAAAGGGTCGGTGATTCCAGTGGTGTTCGGCAGCGGGAAATCACCGGAGCCCGGCGGTGGTGGTGCGCCGTTCAGGTCAGGCGGTGGTGGTGCGCCGTTCAGGTCAGGCGGTGGCGGTGCGCCGTTCAGGTCAGGCGGTGGCGGGTCAGCCGGTGGTGGCGAGGGGTCAGGCGGTGGCGGGTCGGGCGGTGGCGGATCGGGCGGTGGTGGTGAGGGGTCAGCTGGTGGTGGCGGCGGCGCGGGGTCGTTTGTCGAAGTAGAGAAGCCGGGATTATTGCTGGCGATACTCGAGATATTCGGCGCGTAGACGGTATTCATCACGTCTTGCGCGAATGAATCGTAGGCTTGATTGATTTCATCAACTTCGTTCGGCCATCGAGATATCGACTTGCTATAAGCGTCTTTATTATTATCTAAATACCATTGTGTCTGGAAAACGGTATGTGAAAATGCATTGATCAACAGGGCCAATGCGTTGATGCCGGAAGAGAGGTTCGCTACATCCGGTAGAGCATTGGTGATATTGGTTACCGCGGCATCGTGTGTTTTTCCCACCCAGTCTTTCTTGGCCTCTTGCTGGGCAAGTTGTTCGCGGAACGTTTGTGACGCCTCAACAATGTTGCTGGCAACCTGCTGCAACGTGTTGCCGTTGCCGTTGTCCACGGTGGCCGATGCGTTATAGAAGGTCTCCCACATGTTTAGAAAGGAAACGCCCCCGAAGTCTTCAATAGCGACGCTGGCAGGATTCGTCGTGACTCCGGTGATACTCTGTATTTCATTTTGCGCGACGGTAAGCGCCGTGACATCACTATTCGAATACGCTTCCAACGCCCCCCAATTCGCTCCGGGAGTATTCTGGGCATCGACACCCGAATTGATGAGATCATCAATCTGCTCGGCTGTGAGGGCCGGAGAACTTTTATGATGGGACACGGCTACACCGACCCACTACTATCCGGACTGGATGAGGCGAGTGCAGGCCGCCTTCACCGTTGTCGAGAATTGATCGAGATAAGACAGATACTGGTTGATCGATTGTTGGATACCGTCGACACCGGAAATGTCGAGCTCTAGGTTCATTTTTGTCTGATTCGCCGACGCCAGCGTGCTTGGGTTGCCTGCGGCCGCGTCCAGCATCGCCGCCGAATCCGCCGAGCCCGCAGTCGAAATCGCCTCCGCAGCAGCAGCATTGGCGGCCGCGAAAACCTCTAACGCTTCAGGAACGACGGATAAAACCATTACGCACCTTTCCCTGGCTGAGCAGCGCCCAAAACATCCCGTCACCCTAAAGCGTCATCGCCAGGGGTACGAGACCGTCGTAACCGCCGATACCCCCCATGGTGGCGGCGCCTAGTTGACCACGCTACGACGCCTTACCTATCAGCCGTGAGCCACAGCCTCACACCGGACTCGCGCCTATCGCACTACGGTTTTCGGGCGGTCACAGCGCGCGGGTAGCCACGCATCGACGAAGGCCGAACCGTTGTCGACATAGATTGAGGCGGGAACGCCGCGGGCGGCCAACGCCGGCTTCAACGCCGCCGCCAGGCGGACGGTGTCTTCGGCGAACCCGAACCGGTGCCCGACCACCAACCGGGAATGGTCGTCGAGGAACGCGAAGAGGTAGGTTTTGCGGTCCCCGACCCGAGGGCCGTGCAGGGCATCGCCGACCCACAGTTCATTAGGGTCGGCGGCTTCGAACCGGCCGAACACCTCACCTGCCTGCCGGCGGCCGGGCCCATCAACTCACAGCGGTGAAAGTGGCGTAGCAGGGTCGATTCCGAGGGCGTCCACCCGGTCGCGGTGCGCAGAATCCGGGCCACCTGGGCGGTGGTGCGGACCGGGTTCTCCTGTTTCAGCGAGGCCGCCAGCTCCAACACCTGCTCGTCGGTGCGGGTGGCCAACCGCCGCGGCTCAGGCACCTACGCCTCGAACCCGCCGGTCCGGTAGCGGCGGATCCAACGATCCAGCGTCGCCCGCGCCACCTGCACCTGGACGCCGAACGGATCGCTATGGCGGCGGTCGGCGATGTCGCGGACCAGCCTGCCCCGCTGCTTGGTCGATGACCCTGCCCGAAACCGTTGCCGGGCAGGTGCCTTGGTGAGGATCACCGATCACAGCGGGTCGCGTTGACGTGTACGGGTCCAGGACATCTTTGACCCTTCGTCATCGGGACATAGTTGACCGCCAAGCTGTGCCTGCCACTGTTTCGCGGTGCCCAACCCAGAGCTCCCTGAGTCCGATTCCGATATTGCAGCGCGCGTCACTGTTGAGATCCGACTGCGCGCTGTCACTGAAGTCAATGACGGCGCACCCGTCGGTGAGGTCGCCGAACGCTACGGCGTCTCGCGACAGACGGTCGCGGCGTGGCGCAAACGCTATGAGGCCGGTGGCCTGGATGCGCTAGCCGACCATTCCCGCCGCCCGCATTCCAGCCCCGGCCGCATCGCTCCCGAGGTGGAAGCGTTGATCTGCGAAATGCGCCGACACCACCGACGCTGGGGCGCCCGACGAATTGCCTACGAAATGAAGCGCGAAATCGGCCAACCAAGCGCCGTCGCGATCCACCACCCACCGCGTTCTGGTGCGCAACGGATTGGTGAATAACCAAGAGTTGATGGCCAGCCAGCTTGCGCCCGAGCGGCTTGCCGACGCGGCGGGGTTCGCGGGCCAGGTCGCCGAAGGCGAATTCGATGACTGCGGCCAGGATCCGCGGCGGCAACTTGTCGAGGTCGCGTTTGCCGGTGGCCGTGAAACGAGTCGTGTAAACGCAGTCGGTTTCCGTCACCTCAGCGTCGCCGCCGGGGGACCTGATATTCGGCTCGAATCTCGTCCTGGCTATAGGTCCGGCCGGCCGTGACATCGGCCTCGGATTGTCGCACCGACTCGACCAGGCCTGGCTGGGACAGCCAGTGCAAGGTCTCCTGAATGGATTCCCATTCGTCGACGCCGATCAGCACCGCCGCCGGCGCGCCGTTCTTGGTGATCGTGATCTGATCGCGACTCTCGCGAACCGCATCGACGTACTCGTTGATCTTGGCCTTGACATCGGTGACCTTAGCGAAATGGCCTGACCTCCCGCCCCGACACCGACCACACAGTGCGGACCGGGCGAAACCGGCGGCCCAGCAACTTATTAGCTGGGAGCAAGCACCCCATTCGTCTCATCTGCTGTCGGTGTATTTTCTCGCGCGGCGCGGCGGGCGCGGTTTTCCCGGAGTGCTTGCTGTGCGGACTCCAGGGTGATTTTGCGTGGATCGACCCCTTCCCGCTTAAAGCCGCTCACCGCAATCGGCAAGTAGAGAAACTTCAGCGGGAGAAGACGCTCGAGAACTACGTAGAACCGCCGATACATACGCATAAAGCGGCGCGACATCTCCTCGTCCTCGGGGGTCCACTCTAAATTGAACAGCTCCCGCACATGGGGCGGAAAACTATTGACAACGACTTGCCGCCGCGCCGCCCACCAGGGCCAGACAAATTTTTTCATGACTAGAGGCCACCACCGCGGCGCCGGGCGGCGCTCCATAAATTGTTCCAGCATGACCTGAGTTACCTGTGAGTTCACCAAATGATTACGCTCGATGTTTTCCAGATAGCGCTCGAAATCGTCGTAGGTATCCGGCTGTGGACTATCGTCCACTCCCCACATGCTGTACCACTCTTTGGATTCCTCAAATATCTGCTCCTTCATCGCCCGTGGCATGGACCCGCCGAAATACAGCTGCTCGGTTATTATTATCAATAGATGATAAAAGAAGGTGACGTGAGCAAAATAGAAGGTTTCCGCATTCAAAGAATGATACGTGCCGGCCCGCAGTGTGCCTTTGACGGACTTGTGCATATTCCGAGTCTTCAGTCCGTATTTCTTCGCATCTTCCGGAGCGTCGTACACCGCGCCATAAATGTACTCACGAGATCTCTGACGTCGTATTTTATATATCTTAGAGCGTGCACGGAAGGAACTGTCACCAGTGAAAAGAACAGAATTCGTGGTCGCTTTCGCCATTTGCGGCCACGCCCCCGCAATGGTACCCACTACTCCGCCGCCGAAAAATATCACGTCAAGACGCCCCCAATACTTCCATATCAGGGAATCAGCAGGAATCGGATGCTGAAATAGATCTTTCCGTGACACACTGTTATCGCCGGTAAATTCTGTCACCCTAACTTCGTCCGGAATCACGAGCTCTGGATCAAATGTTGTCTGCATGATTTTCTTAAGTGCCTTAATACCCCGGGCCGCCATGTCAAACTCCTTGCGTTGCCGATTCCCGTTACTTGGTTAACCTCAGTACCCGGCCGTTCACACCCCCAGCCTCGGGTAGCTGATCGACTGTCTTGATCACCTAACCACCGCTATGTCGACGGTGTCTTGGGTTTCCAGGCTGCGTCGTTCCTTGACGGCTGGCTGCCTTCCTGGTTGCCAGCTCGCCGGTAACTACACGCTCGACATCCGAGAGTGGGTCCTCCCTGCGCGGCAGGGAATGTCAGCTCATCGGCTGTAGGGCTGGTATGCCCACATACCCGGCTTGGCTGACCAACCGCCACTTCAAGTCCAAGGACGCCCTGCTCAATGACGGTCAATGTATTATTTGTTATGTCCCGAGACAGGGAGCTGCCCGCACGCCATTCTGTCGTTGTTGCCATCCGGCGTGCGAGTTGGAGCGAATGTTTGACTACAACGCACACCAGCCCGCCTATGCCGGGACGCTCGTCGTCGCTGCCACGGCGGCCGCGGCGAGAATCCATTGGGCCAACCGCGCCCGGCGGTGACACGCCACCGACCCGCCGCGGGTTACAGGTACGCGCGGAACAGCGGCTTTGATGCTCACCTCGCGGGCAGGCCGTGCATCCTGTGAATTTACCGTGTTGTGCCCTGGGCGATTCCGCGCATGCTGGCACCATCTCGACGTCGGTCGGCTCAATCGACTATTGGCAGAGTTGCCGGCACGCTCTGCAATTTCGTTGGTCTCAGTCGGGCGCGAGCCGGCCCGCTCGAGGTGGGGTTCTCCCTCGTGACGGAGAATGAGGTTGCGCGGATTGTCGACCCGGACGAACAGCACGAAATCAACGGGCGCCGCTTCGGTGTGGAACCGTTCGAGCGGTGGCGTGAAGAAATCGGCGCAGCCTTTGTGCCACTCGACGCATTCTCGAACGCCTCTGACGGTGTTAGCCGTTTCACCGGCGCGTTGAAGTCCGGCGCTGTGGGAGCTTTGCCGATGAACGAAGTCTCCGGGCGTCAAGTCGATGTCCACCGCACCCGCAGGACGATTCGAGACAGCGACCCGGGCGTGGTCAAGGTGGGTCTGCAACTTCGGGGCCGCGGGGTGGTGGTTCAGCAAGAACGTGAAGCGACGTTGTTCCCCGGCGACTTCGCTCTGTACGACACCAGCGTGCCCTTCACACTGCATTTCGACGGTGAATTCACAACGTTCGTCGTGACGATACCCCGCGCCTCGCTGAAGATCCCCTCGAAGAGCCTGGCCGCGGTGACCGCGGTTAGTATCCCTGCCGACAAGGGCGCGGGTTCACTGGTGTCACCGTTTCTACAGGGACTCTGGCGGGGTCTGATCGCAGGATCGCCCACCAGCGCGCGCTTCGAGGACGCGGTCATCGATCTCGTCAGTGGCGCACTCGACGAGGAGACATCGCGTGCGCTGGGCCCATCGGGAGTTGGGATAGTCCGCTGCGCGAAGTACTTCATCGATGCCCACCTCGCCGATCCGGCTCTTGACACCTCAATGGTCGCGGCGGCACACCATATTTCGCCTCGCTATCTGCAGAAGCTGTTCGAGGCGGAGGGTCTCACCGTGGCCGGATGGATCCGAACGAGACGGCTCCAGCGCTGCCATAGAGACCTCCAGGACCCTTTGTTGGCGTCGGTGGGAATCGGCCTCATCTGCGCACGCCACGGATTCGCCGACGCGAACCACTTTTCACGGCTCTTCAAACAAGCCTACGGCGTCTCGCCGCGCTCGTTGCGTGAACGCCTTCACCTTTGACTCGTAGGGTGTGCCGTCGTTGACTTCAGTTACAGCGCGCAGTCGGATCTCGACAGTGACACGCGCTGCAACGTCGGAATCTGACTCAGGGAGCTCTGGGGTAGGCATCGCGAAACCGTTGCAGGCATGGGTTTCCCGTCAACCGACCGACTCTTGAACCGTGGCACGTTGCGTAGGGGTTCCGGTCATCATCGTCATCAGCAGCTCATGGCCCTGCCGCTGTCCGGCTACAGAATGATCGTGATGACCTTCTCTTCAGTATCGGCCTCGATGCCTGCCCAGCCGAGTTCGCGGCCGGTTCCGCTGGTCTTCATGCCACCCCAGGGAAGCGCAGGATCGATTGCCGCCCAGCCGTTTACCCACACAGCGCCAGCTCGAACCTGCGCAGCCAAGTGGTGCGCGTGGGACACATCGCGAGTCCAGATACTCGCAGCCAGTCCGTACACGGTGCCGTTTGAGAGCGCGATGGCTTCCTCGGTGGTGTCGAAGGGCATGACCGCTCCGACTGGACCGAAGATCTCTTCCTGGGCAATCTTCGCGTCGGGTTCGACGTCGGCGAAGATGGTCGGCTCGATGAAGAAGCCAGCCATATCGGGACGCCGGCCGCCGGCGGCGACACGGGCTCCCCCGTCGCGGGCCGCCTCAATGTAACCGAGGATCGAGTCACGCTGCCTGCAGTTGATCTGCGCACCCATTGTGGTGGCCGGGTCGAAGGGGTCGCCCAGAACCTGCGCCTCGGCTGCCGCCGAAAGCCTTTCGACCACCTGCGAATACAGTGATCTGTGCACGAGCACGCGGGTGCCCGCGGCACAGATTTGCCCCTGGTTGAAGAACAGGCCCATTGCCGTGCCCTTGACCGCGGCGTCGAGATCGGCGTCGGCCAGGATGATCTGTGGTGATTTACCGCCCAGCTCCAAGGTTGTGCGTTTGAACGTGTTGGCGGCGCGTTTGGCGATGATCCGCCCGACGCGGGGGCTCCCGGTGAAACTGATCTTGTCGATGTCGGGGTGGTCGACGATCGCGTCACCGGTGACCGCACCAAGCCCGGGCAGCACACTGACGACCCCGGCGGGGACGCCGGCCTCCTCGATGAGCCGGGCCAGGTGCAGAATTGACAACGGCGCGTCTTCGGGCGGCTTGACCACCACGGTGTTACCTGCCGCCAGGGCCGGGGCGATCTTCCATCCCGCGATCATCAGAGGTGTGTTCCACGGAATGATCGCGCCGATGACACCGACCGGTTCACGCACGGTGTAGGAATGCGTGGGTTTCCCGAAGTAGCCGGCGGTCGGAATGGTTGCGCCGCCGATCTTGTCGGCCCAGCCCGCGAAGTGACGGAATGTGGCTGCCGCGTTGGGGATGTCGAGCATCTTCGGTTGACTGATCGGCTTGCTCACGTCCAGAGCCTCGAGGCGCGCCAGCAGTTCACCGTCGCGCTCGATCAAATCGGCGATCCGGTTGAGCAGCTTGCCGCGAGCAACACCCGGTGTGGCGCCCCACTCGCCGCACAGCTGCGATCGGGCGGCGCGCACTGCGGCATCGACATCGGCGGCGGTCGCGGCCGCGACGACAGCCAACGGTTCTTCGGTGGTGGGGTTGAGATCGATGAAGGTATCCCCGTCTGAGCTGTCTCGCCACTTTCCGGCGATATAGAGCTGGGTTGCGGTGTTCTCTGGCAGGACGGCCGCGGCGGAGACCTCGTTGCGTGTTCTCATGAACTTGTGCCCTTTCGTTATTTTTTGAATCCAAGGCCAGTCGAGAGGCAGCCACGCTAAACGTGAGCCCGGGGCGGGTCACGCCATGGAGAACAGCTCCTGCATCACAATCACACTCGCCACCCTCTGCAGACCGCCTTCCACAGCGATGCGTTGATCGTCCGGGCATTGAAGCAGGCCATCGAGCACCGTTGAGACTTTCTTCATGTCGTAGATCGGCTGGTCCTTCGCCGCTTGCGACGCGAACGTGTCCCGGTAGAAGCCGAGCATCGGGTCATTCGAGTTCCGGGTCGGCGGCGTCGTGAACGGATGCTTCTGCCGGTCGTACACCTCGGGAATCAACACATCCTTCGCAGCCTCCCGCAGCACATGCTTTTCCCGAATTCCCTTGACCTTCATGCTCACCGGGACCCGCGCCGCTGCCTCGGCGACGTGGTGATCGAGGAACGGCACCCGTCCCTCGATGGAGTGCGCCATCTCCATCCGATCGGCGAGATAGTTCAAGACGAAGTTCGGCAACACCGTCTTGGCATTGACGTAGAGCATCTGGTTGAGCCGGTCGCGGCCCGCGACACGTTGTGCCACCGGCAAGCGGTCCAGCGCAGACACCAGCGGCTGAAACTGCCTAACGGATACCGGGACATCATCGCGGAACAACGGGGCCAAGATATTCGCCGGGGCCGCAGTGAAGTTGAGCGTTGCGGGCAGCCACCCGAGCCTGCGCTGCACTGCCTGCATCTCCGGGCTGTCGACCTGTTCCGGCATCAACAACGCGCGAGTCGCCGCGTTGGCGCCGAGCATCTCGTCGAAGAGCACCGATTTCTCGGCAGCGCTCAACGTCGCATTGTCATTGAGCGCGTCGACCCGGAAGAACGCATAGCCTCCCAGCATTTCGTCGGCGCCTTCGCCGGTGAACACCACTTTGATGCCGGCCGCTCGCACGGCACGGCTGAGCAGATACTTGGCAACGCCGTGGCCGTTGAACATCTGCGTTTCGGCATGCCACACCGCATCCTTGAACGCGTCGGCGATATCCCGCCCCGTGATCGGAATGGGGTGGAAGGTCGCGCCGACGTGTTTGGCCTGAGCTTCAGCGATGCTGGCTTCGTCATACAGCGCGTTGTCAAAGGTGAGCGTGAACGCGCGGATCGGCCGGTCCATCTCCTGCTGCGCGAGCCCGAGGACGGCGCACGAGTCGGTGCCACCACTCAGATAGCACGCGACCTCGACATCGGCGACCAGTCGTTGCCGCACGGAATCGCGCAGAGCCTCGCGGAATTCGTCGACGACGTCGGCCTCGCTTCGTGTGTCCGCCCGCATCTGCTCAGCAGTCGGGATCTCCCAATCCCAATATGGATAGATGCGAACATCGCCATCCCTGGCGATCGCATAGCAACCTGGCGGCACCGTACTGATTCCGGCGAACTCGGTTTTCTCGTGAGATCTGCCGGTGCCTCCGGTGGCGCCCTCCAGATCCCATGCGGCCGGCACACCCAGCGCCAACAGTGCCTTGATCTCCGATGCGAAGAACACGTCGCCGTTCACCACTGCGTAGTAGAGCGGCTTGACCCCGAAGCGGTCGCGGATCGCGATCATCTCCTGTTGGCGTTCATCGGCGATGATCACCGCGAACTCACCCCGCAGTTTCGTGGCGGCCTGCATCCCGCGCTCCTGATAGAGGTGCACCGCGATTTCGCTGTCGCTGTCGGTGGAGAAACGATAGCCGCTTGCTCGCAGACGCTCGCGAAGCTCGCGGTAACCGTAGAATTCGCCGTTCACCACGACATGAACCGCGCCATCCGGGCTGGCCATGGGCTGGCTGCCGTTCCTCAGACCGATGATCGACAACCGCGTGTGTCCGAGCGTCCATTGCCCGTCCCGTGACGTCCAGGTGCCGGTGCCGTCCGGCCCGCGGTGTTCCAACAGCTTGAGCGCTGTATTCCGTCGTTCGGTTGACAGGCCGTTCCTCGTCATCGTGGCGAATATTCCGCACATGCGTTCTGTCCTCCAGTGTGTCGGCGCCCCACTTGAGGGCACTACAGACATTCTTCGTCATCATCGCGACCATTCTCCCGAATACTGTT
The DNA here is from genome assembly GCF_052566995.1 of Mycobacterium sp. Dal123C01. NCBI lineage: Bacteria > Bacillati > Actinomycetota > Actinomycetes > Mycobacteriales > Mycobacteriaceae > Mycobacterium > Mycobacterium sp. Dal123C01. Next base: position 3,850,195 of record NZ_CP199580.1, read on the forward strand.
GCGGTGACTGCGTTTTCGTTCCGGACCCAGGATCTGGCCCACCGCCAAGCGCCGCCGGCCGCCACTGGTCCGCGATCAAGACAGGATCAGGTCAGCGGCCTTCTCACCGATCAGCACGGTGGGTGCATGGGTGTGGCCACGGATGATGGTCGGCATCACCGAAGCGTCCGCGACTCGCAGCCGCTCGACGCCGCGCACCCTCAGCTGCGGGTCCACCACGCTTGCGTCGTCATTTCCCATCCGGCATGTCCCCACCGGGTGATAGAGGGTGTGCGACAGCGAGTTCAATCCACGTTCAAGTGTCTCGTCGTCCAAGGTTTCGGCGAACAACGGCCTGGCGATCTTCCCGATGACACCGCGCAGGGCCGGTGACGCAGCAATGGTCGCCGTCATCCGCAGACCCGCCATCAGGGCCGCGCGGTCGGCGCCGTCGTCATCGGTGAGATAGCGCGGGTCGATGATCGGCTTGGCCCTCGGATCGGAAGAACGCAACGTGATGGTGCCGCGGCTGCGCGGTTTCAGCAGGATCGGGCCCATCACGACGGCGTGGCGATCGTAGGGGTCGCCGATGCCCTCATCGAAATACGGTGTGGGCGCGAAGATCAACTCGAGGTCGGGCAGCTCGAGATCGGGGCGGCTCTTCACGATGCCGTACGCCTCCCCCAAGTTCGAAGTGAGCATGCCGCGCCGCCGCAGCAGGTAGTTGAGCAGCTCGATCGGCTTCTCGGCGTCGAACAGGGTGTTGTCGGGGACGTCGAACCCCAGAAGCACGGCGAGATGGTCGATCAGGTTGCGGCCCACGTCGGGGGCATGCTGTATCAGATCCACCCCGTGCTCGGCGAGGTGGTCATGATCACCGATGCCCGACAGCATCAACAGTTGCGGGCTGTTGACGGCACCCCCACACAGCACCACCTCACGACGTGCGCGGACGACGCGGCGCGCACCGCCGTGCTCGAATTCCACGCCGACCGCCCGGTTTCCGTCGAACACCACCTTGGCCACGGCCGCTTCGGTGAGCACCGTCAGGTTGTCCCGCTTGAGCGCGGGCTTGAGGTATGCGTCGGCGGTGCTCCACCTGGCGCCCCGGCGCTGGTTGACGCGTGTCTCGCAAAAGCCTTCAGGGGCAGCCTGATCCGGTGGGTTGATCCGATGGCCGCACTCCTGCACGGCGGTCAGCCACGCTGCGGTGGACGGCCGCGGACTGCGCTGACGGGAGATGGTCAGCGGGCCGTTCTCGATGCGGTCGAAGTAGTGCACGATGTTCGCATAGCCCCACTGCTCGCCCGCGTGCTCGGCCCATTCGTCGTAGTCGGCGGCGAAGCCGCGCACCCACATCATCGCGTTCATCGACGACGAGCCGCCGAGCATCTTGCCTCGGGGCCAATAGATCTCGCGGCCGTCCAGTTCCTTCTGCGGCTCGGTCTGGTAATCCCAGTCCATCTCGCTGCGCATCAGCTTGGCGAACCCGGCCGGGATGTGGATGAACTTGTCCTTGTCCCTGGGTCCGGCTTCCAGCGCCACCACCTGGACGGAGGGTTGCGCACTGAGCCGGTTGGCCACCACGGCTCCGGCAGAGCCCGTTCCCACGACAACGTAGTCGGCCTCCACAGCGGCGCTGAACTTTGAGAACTCTCGAGATTCATTGCTTGTCATGGGGTTACCTTTCGGTTCTGCACCGGCGGTAGGGATCGGTGTCGAAAATTGCAGTGCTAGAGGGTGTCAGCGCCCCACCTGAGGGCACTACCTGTCTCCACGAGGAATAACGACGAAACCGTGTCCGGCGACGTGTCGATAAACGAACTGTTTCTGGATATTTGCGTACCGTGATATGCGGGCGCCCCAGGACTCGCGGGACGATCAACGCGACGGCAGCAACAAACCCGGCGTACACCGCGGCCGAACATGGCGTCTGCCCCGCTCGGGAGTGCGGCCGCTGTCAGAGCGACGAATGCGTCGTAGGACCAGTAAAACTCGCCACGCGCCTGGTACGGCGTGGTCCACTTGCCGGGATGTGTGAATTCTCAGTTACATGGATCGAGTCAAATCACCTGTTGCATGCGTTTGCAAGTACCTCGGGGCGTATGCCTTGATCGGTGATGACGGTGGCGATCCCGAGTTCCACTTGCTGCCCCCGGCCGCGCTAGTACCAAATACCTGCATGGAAGATCTCTTCTGATCGCTTCCCGCTCATGTCATCGAGTCAATGCCGCATTGCGTTGCATGTCCAAGACCTGCTCCACATTGCGCGATGCAAATCAGGCATCGTGCCTGCCCCGCGCGCCGAGGCGCTCGAGGACCACAGTGAGCTCATCACTGATTCGGCATCGCAGGGTCGTGGACCTCGGCCCTGCGACTGGTCGGATACTTCGACTCTCCCAGCGCCTCGACACCACCTACGCCGCACTCGTCGACGGTCACATCGACGAACTGAACGGCTGGATCACCGCGTGGGCACCCTCGACGTCTACCCAGGAAGTCAAAGCCCTTGCTACGCACGGCATCTACAGCCAGGTAGGCAGGTCGACTACTAAGCCCGGCGGCGCTCGCCGTCCGTGCCGTATCCGCTCCTAACCCATTGTCAAGATCGCGCCCGCGGCGACGCCAATCACCGTTACAAGGGCCACCAAAATCACCGCGACCGCCGTTCGCACGATCTCTTCTTCCATGAGTCGCCAGTGCGGCCTCGATTCGACGAGAACGGTGTCCCCTCGACGTGCAACTGCGTTCATTTTTGCGACCGCCAAAAGGAGATCGTCATGCCCGTCGGCCGCGTCTTTGTCGACTGGGTGGTGCGCGGCGATTGCGGTGGTCATATCAGCCCCCAGGCTTGCGGACGCCGATAGGCGTTATTGGGTGGGTAGGTCGGAACTGCGGCCTTCTGGTATGTCCAAAGATACGAGTGCGAGATCACGATTGCGGTAACGATGCTTAACGGTCACGGCACACAATCGTGCTCCCGTACTGCGCGGCGAGCCGTGTGAGCCGCCGTTGAGCTGCCATCATGACGGAAGACCTTCTCGCTTCACCACGCTGGAGAAATTTGCTCGTAGAAGATTTTTCATGTGCCACAACAATTTTCAGAAGTCGAAGACAACGCGCATGTTCAAGGCCAATCATTCCTCGACGAGATGTGGTGGTCATCGCGCACACTAGGACTCGCATCCGACGCTATGGAGGACCGATACCGGAATGAGCCCGGTCGCCGAATTCGACATCGTCATCGTGGGAGCAGGCAGCGCAGGCTGCCTGCTCGCCAATCGGCTCAGCGCCAACCCTGATCGCCGTGTCCTCTTGATAGAGGCCGGCGGCAAAGACGACTGGTTCTGGATCAAGGTGCCGGTGGGCTATCTGTACACAATCGCCAACGCGCGCACCGACTGGTGCTTCACGACCGAGGCCGACCCCGGCCTGGCCGGGCGCAGCATTCACTACGCGCGGGGCCGTGTCATCGGAGGCTGCTCGTCGATCAATGCCATGATCCACATGCGCGGACAGGCGAGCGACTACGACCTGTGGGCGCAGGCCACCGGTGACGAGCGATGGCGTTGGGGTGGCCCGAACAGTCCAGGCGAGACGCTGGCGATCTACAAAAAGTTGGAGGACTACTTCGGCGGCGCCGACGACTGGCACGGCGCCGGTGGCGAGATCGCTGTCGAGCGGCCACGTGTGCGCTGGAAGATCTTGGACGCCTGGCAGGCCGCCGCTGCCGAGGTGGGCATCTCCCCGATCGATGAATTCAACCGGGGCGTCAACGCCGGCTCTGCGTACTTTCATGTCAACCAGCGGCGTGGCCGTCGCTGGTCGATGGCCGATGCCTTCCTGCATCCCATCGCCCATCGGCCGAACCTCACCGTCTACACGCAGACCCAGGCCTTGCGGCTCCTGATGGACGACCAGGTCCCGGAGGATCAGCGTCGCGGGGCCTGGACGACAGCCCAGCGCCGCGTCATTGGCCTGCGGCTTCTCAGAGGCGGCCAAATCATCGACGTCCGAGCCCGCCACGAGGTGATCTTGAGCGCCGGAGCTATTGGCTCGCCGCATCTGATGCAGGTCTCGGGCCTCGGCCCAGCCGGCCTGCTTGCCCAACATCAAGTGCCGGTGGCCGTCGATCTGCCAGGCGTGGGCGAAAACCTCCAGGACCACCTGCAGATCCGCACCATCTATCGGATCCAGGGCGCCCCGACCGTCAATACGCTGTACCGGAACTGGATCAGCCGTGCGGGCATGGGACTTCAGTGCCTGCTGTTGCGATCGGGGCCCATGACGATGCCGCCTTCCACGCTAGGGGCTTTCGCCAAGAGCGACCCCGCGCTGGAAAGTGCCGATCTGGAGTGGCATGTGCAGCCCTTGTCGTTGCCGAAGTTCGGCGAACCCCTGCACCCCTTCGGGGCGATCACTCCTTCGGTCTGCAATCTCCGACCCAGCTCGCGAGGCCATGTGCGCATGGCCAGTGCAGATCCCCTGACCTACCCGAAGATCTTCTGCAATTACCTGTCCACTGACGCCGATCGTCAAATCGCCGTGCGGGGCCTCCGGATGACCCGGCAGATCATGGCGGCGCCGGCTCTGGCCCGCTACCGCCCGCAGGAGTTGTTACCCGGTCCGCAACTGGCGAGCGATGACGAGCTGCAGAAGGCGGCCGGTGAACTCGGTACGACTATTTTCCATCCAGTTGGTACCTGCGCGATGGGAGCCTTTGACGCCCACGGGCGACCACGTTCGGCCGCCACGGTGGTCGACACCGACTGCCGCGTGTATCGCGTCGCCGGACTTCGAGTGGTCGATGCGTCGACTATGCCCACCATCATTTCGGGCAACACGAACGCGCCGGTCATGCTCATCGCAGAGCGCGCAGCGCGGGCGATTGTGGAAGCCTAAGCTGCTCCCCCGCTCGCGCGACGCGCGTGCGTCCAGCCGGTGAAACATTGTTTGAAGGGCCGGGCTTTGGATAAACCTCACCTGTGAATCAGCTGCCCTCGACAGCTGACATCTCGCGAAGGGAGCCCAACGTGGCGTTCTCACACATTGCATCGAAGACATCGGCAGTAACGGCCGTATTGGCGGCGGCCGGAATTGTCGCGGCGACACCGGCATTCGCCGATCCGCAATTGCTGGCATTCGGCCAGATGGCAGAGATTTCCAGTATGGGCGGCACCATCGACTACACCGTGAGTAGCCTGCAGCCCAGCGGCCACAACGACGGAGTGTGGTACTCCGACGTGACGGCCAAAGGAGTGAGCGGTAACGCAACTCCGAACATTGGCGACTTCAACGCTCGGGCGGTCAACAGCTCGACGTTCGCGGTGATGAAGGGCAACCAGACCGACGGCCTTCCCGAGGGACCGCTCCCCTTGGGCACCCCGATAACGGGGCGGCTTTACTTCAACGTTCGCAATGGCACGAACCCTGACAGCGTTGTGTACCGGGACGCCGGAGGCACCGACAAGGTCGTCTGGAAGAGCTAGCAACTCGACTAGGCACCCGGGCGTCATCCTTCGGGTCGATCGTCGACGCCGAGTCGTTTCGCACGCGGCGTCCGAGGTCATAGCCGAACGGTCACCCTTTCGTATCCGTTTGGGAACGCAACGGCGTTTCGGCTAGCGCAGCCCTATCGGTAACACCAGTCACATCGTTAACATCGCGCGATGCACGGTTTACCCCCGCTGACCAGCGATGTGCGACCGCGAACAGTTTCTCGGCGCGACGCGCTGCGCTACGCAACAGCGTTGGCCGGTTTGGGTGTCGGATCATTGGCCTGCGGCATGCCTAGGGCGGCCGCCGCCGCTCCTCCCCAACTGATCGACTTCGCCGCGCGCCAGATTCCTGCGCAGCAGATTCGAGCTGCCGGCTATAGCGGGGTGGTCAACTACGTTTCGGAGTCGCGTCCTGGCTCATCGTTTGGCGCCAAGCCGATCACTCGGCCCTACGCCGACTCATTGCAGGCCGCAGGCCTGGTGATCGTCAGTAACTACCAATACGGCAAACCAGGTGGGTCGGCACCGTCGGACTTCACGCGGGGCTACGCCGGCGGCATCGCGGACGCGCGCACCGCCTGGCAGCTGCACACCGCCGCGGGCGGCAGCCAGGGTGCACCGATCTTCTTCACCATCGACGAGGACATCAATCGCGACACCTGGAATCGCACCGCGCTGCCGTGGTTTCGCGGAATCAACTCGGTTCTTGGGGTTCAACGCACGGGGGTCTACGGAGGCGTCAGGGTGTGTCAGTGGGCCGCGGCCGATGGCGTTATTGGGTCTTCGAGCACACCTGGCCGCCGCTGGCTCTGGCAAACTCGAGCCTGGTCCGGTAGTCAGGTCCACCCCGCCGCTGTTCTCTACCAGCGAGTCGTGAGCACCTCGTCCAATCCCGGGCCGAAGGTCGGCGGACTCGAAGTCGACGTCAACGACGTCCTGGCTTCCGATTGCGGCCAGTGGAACCTCCATGGGAGCCATCCAAGTGGCGATGTGCGGTAGTGGCGAGATCGCTGCCCGCACTTCGAGCTAGAGCCCGGATGGCACGACCTTGTCGTTTACCGTCACAACGACCTGGCCGGTCGTCGGGTTGAACTCGATCTTGCCGTGCTCGAAGGTCGACACCTGCAGGTCGCCGACGGCGTTCACATCGCTGATGGGTAAGCCCAGCGGACCGGCCGAACCGTTATTGCCGGTGACCGCGGGCGCGCCGTCGGGGCCGCGTGGGATGTTCCAGGCTTCCCGGATCTTCCCAAGGATGATGTATGCGGGCGTGCCGGCCTCGCCGTTCTTGGCGGTGATCGCGCCACCCTGGAACTGCTGGAAAACCACGCCGCTGTCCCGTGTCCCCGCGTTGCGGTCACCCGTCAGTGGCTTGCCGAGAGCCTGCCGCTGATCCTCGGTTGCTGACGAGTACTTCGCAGCGATCGGACCTGTCAACGTCACCTCGACGTCGCCCACCCCCACGAGCTTCACCTCCGCGGGCTGCGCTGGACTTCTTGACGTGGTGCTGACGTTCACCGCGACCTGAGGCGGTGCCGACGCGTCGACGCTCTTGCCGCCATTGCTGCAGCCCGCAGCGATCAGCGCGACGGCGGCCAGGCCGACGACTGCCGCGTGGCGGTTTGCGATCGTTCTCATGGGCTACCCCCGGGTGTCCTGGCGCGTGGTCTTCGTAGCTCCGAACGAACCTACAAGGCGGTAATAGACGGCGAGCCAGAGCACCTGCTCAGCCGCTCCCTCGTCTGGATGCTTACCTGCCGGTAGCAGATACGGCGATATCGGTAAGCCCTGCCGCCGCACCGAATAGATAGCCTTGTGCGAATCCGCAGCCAGCCATGAATACCGTGTCCGCCTGCTCGGCGGTTTCGATCCCTTCGGCGATCACCTTGAGCCCCAGCGCTTTGCATAAGCCGATGACCGACCGGTACAGGGTGAGGTTTCGTCCCGGCTCGACGCCCGCCGCGAGGCCACGGTCGAGCTTGACGATCTGCACGGGCAGTTCGTGCAAATAGGTCAGCGAGTTGTAACCCGTGCCGAAATCGTCCAGCGCCACGGCGATACCTAGTTCGTTCAACCGTCTGATGGCGGCCGCTCCCTCGGCGAGATCGACGATGGGGACCGTCTCGGTGATCTCCAGGATGAGTCGATGTGGCGACAGCTCGTGCCGCGCAAGCGTACGGCTCACGACGCGTTCGAAATCAACGCTACCCAGCCGCGCGGCACCGATGTTGACGTGAAGGTCCAGATCAAGGCCCGCCGCTTGGATCTGCGCACAGGCCTGATCGAGCACCAGCGAATCGAGTTGTGCCCCCATGCCGTTCGCTTCAGCCAGCGAGACGAAGGTTTGAGGGGGAATTTTTATCCCGCTGGGTGACGTCCACCGAGCAAGTGCTTCGACCGCGACCGGCGTGCCGTCAGGGAGCGCCACCACGGGCTGATATTTGAGCTGAAAGCCCTGCGGAACAGCGCCATTCGCTTGCCGCAGGGCTGTCGTAAAATCCTCCGACACACTGAATGCCGGGCGGTACACCACGGCGGTGTCTTTGCCCAGCCGCTTGCCGGTGTACATCGAGATGTCGGCTTGTCTGAGCAGATCGTCGGAGGTCGGCGGAACGCCGTCGGAACCGGGACTGACCAGGCCCATGCTGGCACGCACCCGCACCGAAGTCCCATGCACCGAGAACGGACTTCGAAGAGCCACTCGGAGCTGGTCGGCGACCATCTCCGGTGCGTCAACAGCGCCGGCAGTGAGGATGGCGAACTCGTCTCCCCCGATGCGGGCTAGCGTGTCGGCGACACCGAGGCAACTCTGTAGGCGCGCGCTGATCGCGCACAGCAACTCGTCGCCGGCCGCATGCCCAAAACGGTCGTTGACCTCTTTGAAGTCGTCGATATCGACAAAGATCAAGACGAACGGGCCGCCGCGGATGGCTTCGTCGAGCCGTTGGGCCAACAGCAATCGATTGGGTAGGCCGGTCAGTGCATCGTGGTGAGCCTGAAAGGCAAGCCGGCGCTTGGCGTCAACAATCTGTTCGGTCAGCATCCGCTGTACCCGCATAGCCACCACGTAGCGGGTCGCGACGAGCAACGCCATCGCCAAGTAGGTGCTGGCGAAGAGTGTGTCGATCCGCTGTCCGACCAGCACTTGAAACGTGAGCAGAGTCGTGCTGCCCATGAAGCCCACATAAGGGAGCGTCAGCTGTGCCCAGTTGGTTGGCTGTTCGTTGTCGTCGTCGGGAGGGCGGGGCCGTGGAGGTAGGACGAGCAGGCTCCACGCGATCAACAGCGGAGCCATGACGAATCCGATGCCGACCCATAGATCCAGCGTCGTCACACCGACGCTGCCAAGGTAGGCGAGCAGCCTGTCCGAGGAGGTGAGGGTGATCACCGCGGCCGCAAGCAGCATGTAGTTGGTCCGGCCTGGCCGGTACGGCGGATACCACATCGCAAGGAGAACCGCGCCCACCACCGTGACGAGCTCGATGGCGGCGATCCCATAAACGACCGCGGTATTAGTCGACCGCGGCAGGGCGGCGCCGCCCATGGCGCCCGCGCGGGCGACGTACACCAGGTGGCAAAACGCCAGCGAGCTCACCAGTCCGTCGAGAACGGTCGTGACGACCGAGGGCCCTACTCGCGGCCGGGGGCGGACGTCGTGCTCACGGCCAGCGCGCACCAGCAGGACCATCGCCACGCCGAACAAGAGGCCGGCAACAAAGTAGGCGACGACGGCAGGTGTCGGCGCGGTTCCGCCGGGGTGGGCGGCGCCGCCCAGCCGCGAGCCACACTCGGCGGTCAGAAAGATTGCTATCGCCGCCAGAAGGGATACTCGCCACCACCGTGATGGGCCGGCCACCCGGCCCACAACGACCAGCCCAACCAGTAATGCGCCAACACACAACGTTGCTTCGAGGACAAACTGCCCGCGTTGCGCCACCGCCACTCCCCACGGGGCGAGCGCGTTGAATGCTGCCGCGATGACGACGACGGCAGATAGCCCAAAATGCAGGCGGTGACTCTGAAGCGACAACGCGCCCCCTCCGGCCCGCGACGTTGAAGCTAAATATCTTCGCAGACTAGTTTGACGACTGTAACCCTTATCGCGAAATTAGCAATACTTCGCCGTTCGGCTACTGCTAATCCATAACTCTCCAACGCACGTCAGACGAAACAGTTATAGCGCTGACCCGCAATATCTTTCGACATGCGGTCCTCGGCCGAACTCCTTGACGCACCTACATGTCTGTCGCGTTTCTTTTAGTGAAGCGCCGACTCGTTCGTCGTCTCCATGGGAAGTACACAACAACCGGGTGCTACCGATCCCAATAAATTAAGGGCGTCCCCGCGTTCCGGTCGCGAACTAGCCCGCCGGCGGCACCGCCGGCGGACGACATACGTTGGCGGCTGGATCCCACCACGAGCCGTTGTCGCATGCCAACGGTTGCGGCCCGACACCGAGTGGCCGACACACATTGGCCGTCGGGTCCCACCACTGGCCTTGCTCACATGCCAGCGGTTGTGGCCCGACACCGAGCGGCCGGCAGACCTTGCCCGTCGGGTCCCACCACTCCCCGTTCGCGCAATCGGCCGAGCTCACTGCCGGCGTCGCGATCGTCACGGTTGCCATCGAGGCCAACGCCATCATGACGACGGCAACAACATGGCGCACGAACATTCTCACTAGGGACCTCCCCTCGTGGTGTATGCATCATCGAACCGGGCGCGGGCACACAGGTCAAGCCCGTCCTGCGCGATCGAACTAAGGACCGGGGCCGTGTTAGTACCGGCGTGATCAAGCCCAACGTGTCTCTTAGCCTCAGCAAAACGATGCGCGGCCATCTGCTGTTAGTCTGCGTCCCTTGCCGCTTGCAGGGCCGTCTTTACGGCGGCAAGCCGCTTTTGGATCTCTTCTGCCGACGGCAGACCCTCGTTCAGCCAACGCTCGGCATCGCGGAGGGTGTCGGCCAAGCTGTCCTTCAGTAGCGACTGAACGGCGTTCCGCGTCAATCGATCCCGGACTTCGGGCGTGCCCGCGTAGGACATCGCCTGTGCCAGCGCGAAAAGCGGCTCTAAGACGATGAAGATGGCCGGACTGGTCAGAGGCGGAGGATCCGATATCGCGGCGTGCTGCCATGCGGTGCAAGCGTTCTCGCAAAAGTCAATCGCCCTAGCGCCATCTATCCCGCCGAGGGATGAGACGAACTCGTGTAGCCGGTCAACCCAGAACCGAACCCATTCTGAGTTTTCCTGCTCTTCAACTTCTTCCACATTCGACTTCTCTCACTGATTGCTGTCCGGTAGAGGGCTGGGCGCCCGGAAGTTCCCGCGTCGCCAACACAGCGGGACCAACGACCGGATCGGTGAAACAAATCCCTCAGAAAGATTCGGCGCAACACCAATCTGGCTTCCTCGCGAGGACGTGGCGAAGAACCGAGGGGTGCACGATCGTTTTGGCAATCCCTTTGAAATCAAACGGCTTCCATTGGTGACCCCAGTTCCAGGCGGGTTCCGCCGACCGAAGCGCGCACTTTCGGATCCCCGTACCGATTACGCGATCGCGTCGTCTAATCACGTCATAAGTAACCTCGCGAGTTGTTCGTCGAGTTTGTGCATCGCAACGCGCTGAAGGACCATAACGATCAACAGGGCGCCCCTGCTGCCGAACACTTTTGACGCAGCGGCGACCATAAACCCACCTGTGGACGTTCCAAGGTGTTCTCATCCTCGTGTACGCGAACGACGGGTGATTCTGCGCCGATGAATTCCTCAACAGCCGTGGTTAATTCGGTACATTGATTCTTCCTGAGTCGAGACGATCAGCGCTTGCACATATGCGTAAATCAGTTGCGTTTGCGCGTATTACCAGCGGCTTGGATGCCAGGAGCGAGGTGCTGTTCGGGCATCGGCTGGCGGACGTACTCAGGGCGATGACGGGGGTACGAAGTTGCCGGTGCTGGGCTGAACTTCGTTAGCCGATACAGCTCTTGACGTCGTTGTGCTCCTTGCACAAGGATGTCCGGCTGTTACACCTCAGCCATGCTGTCGCCGACGATGTGGGCAGCATGAAGATGTTCGCGCCAACTGTGCCTGAGCTGAAGTCGTCGACCCAACTTGCGCCCGCAGTGCCAGGCGTTTTTTGGGGACGCACAACTTCGTGGTGCCGGAGGCCGCGAAGGCCAACCCCATCCCAATGCTGACAACCCACGAAACCACATCCACTTCCACGTTCGTCGTGGTCGTGGCGTTCATTACCGGTCAAGGTGACGTTCAGGGTGCTGGCATGACAGGTTGGTGTCGCGGTTAGTCGGCCGGGCGAAAGGCGATCACGGGGAACGGTCGAGTTCCTGTCGTTCGCTGGTAGCGGTCGTATGGCGAGGGGGCGGCGGTGGCGAGCTGGAAGAGCCGGTCGCGTTCCCGACCGACCAGTTCCTCGGCGCAAAAGCGCCCGCCAAAGTTGCGTCCCAACAACGTGACCTCGGGGTTTGCCTTGACGTTGTGATACCACGCAGGCCTATTGGGCGCGCCGAAGTTCGACGCGATGACAATGACCCGGTTCGCATCGGTGAAGTACGCAAGTGTTGAGGTGCGGATAACGCCGGACTTGGCGCCAGTGTGGGTCAACAGCAACGCGGGAAACGGTGTGACGGATGACAGCCGTCCGCCGGTGAGCCGAATCAGAGGCGGGTCGATGCGCGACCCTATTTGGCGGACGACCGCGACGCCAAGCGCAGTAGTCGCGACATACGTGACCACACGGTGGCCGAACGAGCTACCCGGGTTAACTACCGGAAGCGTCATACATCTCCCCTATGTTGAGCCGCTGCCGGTTGGCAAAGTGCATTCGGCTTTGGTGGTCGGTGTGCGGGCGGTGAAAGACGACGCGGGCGAGGCGGCGTTGTGGCGCCTCGAATATTGCGGCGCCCAAGCGCAGGTATCCAGGATGTGTGATTCCTGGTCGCACGACACCCAGGTTTAGCTACCACCCAAGCGCCGCAGACCGGCTTCGGACGCAGAGCCCGGTTCGGCCCAGAAGGCGACCAGCACATGACCGGTCGTGGGCAACACCATCTGCTGATAGTTGAGATCGAGGGGCCCCACCTGCGGATGGTTCGCCAGCATCACCCCAGCAGCGTCCTGATTGACGTCGTGCCGGGCCCACAGCTGACGGAACCGCGGGCTTTGCTCTATCAACTCGTCGACCAGGCTGATCAGAGCGGGATCGGGACGTTGACCGTACATGGCGCGAACCAACCGGACAGCCCAGGCGGTCAGCCTCTCCCAGTTGCGGTAGAAGTCTCGCAACTCCGGCGAGAGAAACAACCCCCGCACGACGTTAGAGCCGACCCCCAAATGAGGTGACAGCGCCTCGGCAAGCCTATTTGCGGCAACCACAGTCAGGCCCGAGTCAAACACGTGCGCGGCTGCCAGCGGCCAGCCATCGATCAGAGCGCCGATGCCGGGATGCGGCGGCTGCAATGGTTCAAAGCGACCCGCACCGGACTGATGGCGCATCAGGTTTCGCATGTATGCCACGGCGTCGTCATCCAGTCGCAGAGCAACGCCGATTGCATTGAGCACCTGGTCCGACGGATTGTCTTCTCGGCCTTGCTCAAGCCGCAGGTAATAGTCGGTGCTGATGTTGGCGAGTACAGCGACCTCCTCCCTGCGCAGCCCGGCGACTCTACGGCGCCCGCCTGCGGGTAGACCAACGTCTGCGGGCTGAACCAGACTCCGACGGGCGCGCAGAAACTGCGCCAAGGCAGCTACCTGGGCCAAAGCAACTAACCCGCAAACGTTTCACACATCAGCATTGACTCTCCTACCCATGCAAACTCTCGACCGCGGATTTCGTTTCCTTGGGCCCGTCGCGGTTTTCTCACCCTAGACGGCGTCGACCGCTCGGTTGCTGAAGCGCACTCAACGATGAGGGCGGCGACCGCCAACGGGCCGGTATGCGTCCGTTAAACGCCTTATTCACCGTCGCCGGCCCCGACGACTTTGGACTTTCGCGCATTTTGCTCACGCAAGCGGTAGGGTTTTTCCATGGCCGCCAAAGGCCGCATCGACCTGCGACTCGGCACCCAGGTGCTGCTGGTGCAGCTCGTCATCGTGACGCTGGCATTGATCGTTGCGTTTGGGTTGTTCGCCGCTTACAACCGGCACCGATTGACTGTCCAATACGTCGTCCACGCGTTGGATATCGCCCGTGTGGTGGCCTCCGCGCCGACCGTACTCAACAACATTTCTCAATACGATGCGGCGTCGCCGACCCCCACCCCGGGATTCGTTGACGAACTGGCGACCGGCCCGATCCAAGGCATCGCGTCGCGGGTTCAGCAGCGCACACATGTGCTGTTCGTGGTGGTCGCCAACACCCACAGGATTAGGCTGGCGGCGCCCGAGCGGGACATGTTGGGTCACGAGGTGGCCGGCGACTACACGCAGGCGTTTGCCGGTCACGAGCAGACCGCGCAAGAATCGACGGTTCTCGGCGTGGTGATAGTCGCGAGAGTTCCCGTGCAGCAGCCGGATGGTCGGGTGCTGGGCATCGTCTCGGTCGGCATCTCCACCAAGGCATTCGACGACGAGTTCTCGACCAATCTGCGTGTGCTGGCCGCGATGGGAGGGGTTCTGCTGCTGATCGGTGTCGCCGGCTCGGTGATGCTGGCCAGGCGTTGGCGAGGACTGACACTGGGTTTGCGGCCGGCGGAGATTATCGAGCTGGTGCGCACCCAGGCGGCGGTGCTGGAAGGCATCGGCGAGGGCGTGCTAGCGGCCGACACCTCCTGGAATACCACCTTCGTCAACGACGAGGCGTGCCGGCTTCTCGAGATTGGTAACGAAATAGGTGGGCACGTTGACGAGATCGGTTTGACCCCAAGAGTTCTCGACGTCTTCAAAGCGGCCAATTCGGCGCCCACGCTGGCCAATGTCGGGGAACGCATTGTGGTGGTCTCCGCACGGCCGGTAGTGCGCGAAGGGCGCGAGCTGGGAACTGTGTTGGTGGTGCGGGACAGAACCGATGTTGAATCGCTAACCCGCCAACTCGACGCGGTGCAGCTGATGAGCACCGTGCTGCGCGCACAGCGCCATGAGTTCGCCAACCGTCTGCACCTGCTGAACGGGCTGTTGCACGGCGGTCACATCGACGAGGGGTTGCAGTATCTGGAAGAGCTCCTCGGGTCAGGCCCGTTGGGATCCGCGCTACCGGGCATCGACTCCATCCGTGACGCCTACCTGCAGGCATTTTTGGCGGCCAAGGGTGCGGCGGCGCGCGAAGCCGGTGTGACGTTGAAGATCGGTGAGAACACCTGGGTCTCTGGCCGGCTCGTGCTGCCAGTCGACGTCACCACCGTGGTGGGCAACCTACTGGACAACGCCATCGACGCCGCTCGGTTGAGCGACAGCGCGACGAGAGAGGTGGAAGTTGAGCTGTTGCAAGATGGTTCGACGCTGCATGTCACGGTGGTCGACAGCGGGGACGGCGTCGCGCCCGAGTTTGTCGATGATCTCTTCACCGAGGGCACGACGACCAAACCGGACTCTGGCATACCGGGCGGCCGGGGTATTGGGCTCGCGTTGTCGCGTCAGATCAGCCGCTCCCTCGGTGGCGATCTCTGGCTGGCCAGCCCCGGCAATATGGGGTCGCAGCTGCACGGCGCGGAGTTCATCGCCCGGCTGCCGGGCGTGATGGTTGAGGAGGAGCAATGGGTGACACAGACCTGACGGTGCTAGTAGTCGATGACGACTTCCGTGTCGCCAATATGCACGCTGAGGTCGTCAAAACGCTTGCCGGCTTCACGGTGATCGCGACCGTCAACACGCTCGAGGCCGCGCGCAAGGCCGACGCCGTCGACCTTGCGTTGGTCGACGTCTACCTGCCCGACGGGTCCGGAATCGACTTCGTCCGCGAATTGCACGGCGACAGCATGGTATTGACAGCAGCCACCGAGGCGGTCACGATCCGGGCAGCCATGTCGGCAGGGGCGCTGAGCTACCTCGTCAAGCCGTTCTCGACCACAGAGCTCGCCGCGCGGCTATCCGGCTATGCGCGATATCGCAGAATCCTGGCCAGCCCCAATCTGAGCTCCAGCGACGTGGACGCGGCACTGGATGCGCTGCGCCCTAGGATCGCTCCCCCACAGTCGGCCACAATAGCCTCCTCCTCCACCAAGCAGCTTGTGCTGCAAGCCTTGCGAGGATCGGAGAAGCCGATGTCGGCGGCGGAAGTTTCTGCGACGATCGGGATATCAAGGGCAACCGCCCAGCGGTATCTGGCAACGTTAGCCACTGCCGGCGACGTCACCGTGGGCCTGCGTTACGGCACCACGGGACGACCCGAGCAGGAATTCGTAGCGACCGACAAGCGAAGAATGCGTCTACCGCGCTAGCGGTTCGGGTTGGCGATCGCCTTGGCAGGCCACCAGTTCGCCCGCCCGAGCATTGCCGCAAGGGCCGGCACCGTGATCGTGCGCACCACGAACGTGTCGACCAGCAGCCCTACGCCGATGATGACCCCGGTTTGCACCATGGACGACAGGCTGCCGAATAAGAGGCCGAACATCGAAGCGGCGAAAATGATTCCAGCCGAGGTGATGACACCGCCCGTCGAACGAACGGCACGGATGACGCCGCTGCGGACACCAGAGGCCGACTCCTCGCGAATCCGCGTGATCAACAGCAAGTTGTAGTCCGCTCCGACGGCGACCAGCACGATGAACGCCATTGCCGGCACGTTCCAATAGATGGCCTGATGGAGCACGAACTGGAAGAAGACGACCCCAACGCCCAAGGCCGACAGGTAGGAGAGCACCACGGAGGCAATGAGGTACAGCGGTGCAACGATCGCACGGAGCAGTGCGACGAGGGTGAGGAAGACAACCAGAAGCGTCACGACCACGATCAGCCGAACATCGTCGTTGTAGTAGCTGCGCATCGCGCTGTACATCGCGGTGGTGCCGACCACCGAGATCGACGCATCCGAGAGTGCGGTGTTGGGCTGCGCGCCGCGGGCAGTATTGAGGATCGATGCCACCTGGTCCATCGCGGCTGTGCTGAACGGGTCGAATTTCGTTTCGACAGTAAAGCGCGCCGAATGTCCGTCGGTTGACAGGAACATCTTCGCCGCGTTTTTGAAGTCATCCGAGGTGATCACCTTGGGTGGGATGTACATGCCCGCCATGGAGTTTCGCGAGGCGTCGCGATTCATCGACAGCAGCAGATCGGCCGCCTGGTTCATTCCGACACCCATCTTCTTGGTCTGGTCGACGAGGGCCCGGACCCCCTGGTCCAGCCGCTGGCTCCCGTTGGCGAGCGCGTCGGCACCTTCCTGCAGGCGCGCCAACCGTTGGGGCACATTGGCGTTGCCTGCGGCCGCCAACAGGGTGCTCAGCCGCTGCATCGTCGACTGAAGTCTTTGCACCACAAGGACTATCTGCGCAGTAAACGTACCGGTTTGTACCTGGGCTAGTTGTTGCAGCTGGGCGCGGCCGGCGGTGCAGGCAGGGTTGGCGTCGCACTGCGGACTGGCGTTCAAAGCGTCGAGCATGGGGCCGGCCGCGTCGACGGCGCCGGCGCCCAGCGCCGAGGCGGACCCGGCATTCACCAGTCCACGCATCGTGTCCAAGAAGTGGGCCGCCGCGGCCAGCTGTTGCTGCACCTGGTTCAAGGTTGTGCCGAGCTGCATCGTGGACCCACTGGCACTGCGGGTTTGGTCGCGAACCTGGACGAGACTTGCCGCAAGTTTGTCGGCACCGGCGGTCAGAGCGTCGAGGTCGTTACCCCTGCCGGAGACCTGTGTCGAGACGTCTTCCAGGTTGGTGCCGACCTGCCCGGCTTGATAGCTGAGTTTGATCTGATCGAGCGGTTGCCCGTTGGGTCGGGTGACGCCACGCACCGCCCCGATATCGGGCAGCTGGGAAACGCGTTGGGCCATTTGCTCCAAGTCGGCCAAAGCTTGTGGGGTGCGCAGGTCCCGCGGTGAGCGCACGTAGATGTATTGCTGCAGAAGCGCACTGGTCGCGAAGTGACGTTCCATCGTCGCGAAGCCGACGTTGCTCTGCGCTGATTGCGGCAATTGCATGCGGTCGTTGAAGGTGGGAGACAGGAAGGCGGTGCAACAGGCCAGCGCGATCAACACCGCCAGACTGATCAGTAGATGAATTTTGGGTCGGCGAACGATTTGGGTACCTGACCTCTGCCATAGCCGGCCGGTGAGCGCGCTGCGGGGCGTCACCCAACCGCGCCGCCCCGCGAGCACGAGTATGGCAGGCAACAACGTGATGGCGGCAAGAAAAGCGATCCCGATCGAAATGGCAAGCGCCGGGCCGACTGTCGTGAACGCGGGTAGCCGGGTGAAGACCATGCCAAGAAAGGTGATGGCCACGGTGGCCGCCGAGCCAGCGATGACCTTGCCGATCGAGCTCAATGCCTTCTGCACCGCCAGGTCCGAGTCCGTCCCCGACCGGATGTACTCGTGGTAGCGGCTGATCAAGAAGACGGCGTAATCGGTGCCGGCGCCGACGATCATCGCGGTCATCAATGCGATCGTTGGCGCGGATACCCCCAACCCGAGCTGACTCAGCATGGACACCATGCCCTGGGCCGACGCCACCGAGATTCCGATGGTGATCAAAGGCAGTAACACGGTGACCGGTCGTCGGTAGATCACCGAAAGGATCGTGAGCACCAATACACCGGTGGCAATTTCGATCAAGTGCATGTCGTGAGCGGTGACGATCGACATGTCTCCGATGATGGCGGCCTGTCCGGTCACCTCCGCGGTCAACGAGGAGCCCACAGTGGAGCGTTTGGCGACGTCTGTGATCCGCTGATAGGCCTGCGAGGACTCCGGGGAGCCCGCGGGTGCCTTGAGATCTACCGCCAGGTAGAACGCCTTGCTGTCAGCACTGACCATCGAGGGACGCAGTGCCGGGGTGGTGACGATGTCCTGCACGCCGGCCACATCGTGGGTGTCGGCGCGCAGGGTGGCGGCCAGCTTGCCATAGACCGCCTCATCGGCGGGTTGCAGGCCGTTGTTATCGGTGAGCACGACGATCAGGATGTTCTGTGCGGATTCACCGAAATCTTTGGCCATCTGGTCGGCCGCCACCATGTCTTTGGCCGGGAGTGCCTGCATTTTCTGGCTTTCCACCACCTTCGTCAACGGTGGGAAGGCCACCGCCAGCACGCCGACCGCTGCGAGCCAGGCGGCGATGACGAGCCACGGGGCACGGGCGACAAGCCGACCCAGCATCGAAAACGCATCGATGCGCGCCGGGATCCTCGAGATAATGGATTGTGTGATCATGGCCAACCTTCATTCGTATGCGTGGGCGGTCAATCGGGTCGGCCAATCGGGTCGGCCGCATTGGGGCAGGCCCTTACGGGCGTCTATCGGGTGCGCCCACTGATTCAGGGTGTCGCCAGTTCGTTGTGCAGGTGAGCGAGAAGTCGCCGAGGGTATGCGAAATAATCTGTTGCAGTGCGCTATTCGAGTTGTCCTGCTGATGTGCCACGACCGAGACGAAAATTTGCCCGTGCGTTCTTCCGGAGAGCAAATTGAGCAGTCCGCCGGTATGGTGCATCGTCGCCTTGGTCATGCTGGGGTACCGCATCTTCATGGCGAACCAGTCGGCGTCCGTGCCATCTGGCCGGTTGGCGGCCGGGCTGACGGCACCTAGGTTGGATGAGCCGGTGGCCGCACTACCGACGGCCAGCCTTATCATTCGCCTTACCAGCCACTTTGGTAGCAGCGGAACGATCGGCAATAGTGCGAACCGTTCGTCGGGGACCTCCTGGCGGTGGATCAACGCTTGTTTGGTTGCAGCCCGGATCTCGCGGAGGTCCGTCGCCGCAGGCGTCGGGTCGACGGTGATATCGATACCTGTGATCGCGTTGGCGCGGGTATCGCCGGGCGCACGATCGTTAACGGGTATCGCCAGGATGGCCGAGCCGTCTGCTGCCACCCGCCCCATTCGCTGAGCGAGGCGGGCCGCCAATCCCGCGAGCAACGTGTTGCTTGTCCCCCGGAGTACCTGTGCGCGCGCGTCCCATTCCGCGGCGTCGATGAAAATCGTTGCCGTTGGCAGAGTCACGGGTTCATCAGGTCCGGTGAAGGGCAAGCGCGGCCCGCTGGGTGGCGGGGTACCAGATCCGTCACTCCGTCGGTGACGCCTATGCGTTCGCGCCGCGGCAATGACGGCGCGACCGATACCGGGGATGTCCCGCGTGGTTTGGCGCGCGTCCTCGCGAAGTGCCCGCCATCGTGGGCGCGATAGCGCGGCGGGCCAGGTGATCACGTCGTCGCGACCGACTGCCGCGTCGGCCAAGGACTCCGAGAGCCCGACGCCGTCAGTGAGGCAATGGGAGATGACGAAGCTGATCCCCATGCCGCCGTCGGTGAACGGGAGAACGGCGAGGTGCCATTCGGGTCCGTGTTCGGAATCCAGGGGCGTGCTGGCCTGGTCGTCCAGCCAGACGTCGAATTCTTGACGGGGACGGGCGTACTCGACGATCTCGATGTCGGATGAGCGGTGGGGCGAGACCCACCGATGCCGGCCGAAGGGCATTGGTGACCGCTCGATGCGGCGGCCCAGCCGTCCTCGCTGAAGATGGTGGTGGAATCGCCGCAAACCTTCAATGTCGATGGCGCGGTTGTAGACCCAGACGCACTGCAGCAGGTTGATGGTTCCAGTGGCTTGCTCGCCGAGAAAGTGGGTCTGGTCTACCAGGTCGATTACGTTGCTCATTTTGGTAAGTCCCTTCGTATTACAGGCTGACGACAGGCACGCCGTGCGCTGAGTTCGCGTGGTCTGCGACCGCGTCCGTCCACTCCGAGGCGTTCTTGACGACGCGCGTGAACGCCTGCGTCAAGGCTGCGATGTAGCGGTGTACCGACTCACGCGCGGTCGGGTTATCCGGGAACGAGATGGTCGCGGTTGTTTTTCCGGCGTGCCGGTTGATCCACATGTTGATCCCGCCGTGCGACAAACTGTCGCCGTAGGCGCCGAAGTTCGTTTCTTCCCACAATGCGGCGACCGGTATCTTGCGGAAATCGAGGAAAGACACCATCATTGCCGGGCGCGTGGGCAGTTTGAGAGCCAGTTGATCCGGTGTCGCCAACTCCAGGACACGTTCAAACGGCACGCCCGCAAGGTGTTTGGCGGCGTTAAACGACTTCTGAGCTGCCGGTGCCGACTCGAAAAACGAGCTGGCACCGGTCGGCACGTTGACTGGTATCAGGCTGGCGAACCACCCGACACTCATCGTGTCGACGCCAGGGGTCCGCGTGTCGTAGGGCGTGAATCCGTGATAGGTCTCGGCGCCCGTAAATTCGTTTTCGGCCAGGGCTGCGCAGGCGAGCACTCCCCCGCTGAACCGGGCGCCGGCCGCACGGCAGACGGTGTCGAAAGAGTCCGTCTGGGCCGCGTCCAACAAGTCGACAGTCAGAAAGTCGCCTTTGTTGTCGGCCCACGTGTCGCCGAGCGGCAACGGGAAGCTCGGCCAATCACCGTTGTTGTCGTGCGCGAATTTGATCCACCCCTTGATCTGCGGCGACGACAGGGTCAGGCCGGCCAACTGCTCGCGTTGCCGCGCGGTGTAGTCGCAGTAACTGCCAACTTGGGGCAGCGTGGTGGGTGTGGCGCCCCGCAGACTCTGGTACATGAGGTGCACGTCGAGGAAAATCAGGCCGGCGGATATGCCGTCGATGTGGAGATGGTCGACGCTGGCGTAGAACGTGAAATATTCAGCGTGCTGCATAACGCCGAATGTGAAGCAGTCCCACTCGAGTGTCTCTGGCGTCGTCGTCAACGCGTGTGTACGTATTTGCGCGGCGCTCATATTTCCGAACTCCACAGGGACAAAATCGATGACTTCTGGATCGTCGATGGCGCGCCGGACAATATCGTTATTCTCGAACTCGAACCAGCTGTGGTAAGTGTCGTGACGACGGACATGCGCATTGATCGCGGCCGTCATTGCCGGGATGTCACACACGCCCGGAATATCCCATGCCACGATCATCAGACGGGGCAGCTGCCTGCCCATCGCCTTGGCGTAGTAAGCGACGCGCACGTGTTGAGCCTGCTGATAATTGGCAGGTAGGTCATCGTGCCGTGCCGTCCGAGCCGCTTCACGTGCCGCGGGTGAGGCCATCCACGTGGTTACCGGACCACCGGGTGGTTGCCATCCGTTGATGCTGCCCAGTGCGACCATCTTTCCCCTCCTTGTTTTTTGCAATGTCGACGTTTCTTTCGCCGCAGGTGAACGGTGGAGCCGGGCTTTACGTGAATAAGTTTCGCGCAAGCGTGCATTCGTTGTTGCGGCGATCGTGCGCCCTAACCGGATATTTGCTTGAAACCGAACTTACGACGCCACCTATGCCTGTGTCGCGGTTGTAGTCGATAGTCGATGTAAGCGACGATTTCAGGGTTTTGCGCATTGTGCTCACCCGCGCCGCGCAGTGAACCGAAGCGCACAACAGATGACGCGCTGTGTGGCCGCCCATCTGGCAGTTCAGCGCGACGTCGTGCCGCTGCAGATGTATCCAGTACCGCGAAAACGAATACCACCCTTACGGGTTAAGTCCGCTGCCGCATGTTGCACCTCAACGCATCTCGTCGCGTAGGGAGGCGCACTTCTCGGTTAGCGGTGGGCAGGCACATCGCCTTCGTACTAGTACCGAGGTCGGCCCCAGATCGCTGCAGCCGTCAAAGTCAGCAGCGCCAAGTTCAATACAATCATTCCCGGTTCACGCCGACGCGCATGTACCACTGCCGCGCCTAGCGTTACAAGAATCAAGCCTGCTGTCCCAACCGTTATCGCCAACCGGGACGGAATATCCAGCACCACGGGCAGGATGATTGCCAGACCGCCCGTGATCTCCGTTAAGCCCACGAATATCACTGTGCCCGAGCTGAAGTCGTCGACCCAACTCTCGCCCCGTAGTGCCAGTCGTTTTTTGGAGACGACCAACTTCATGGCGCCGGAGACTGCGAAGGCCAGGCCCATCGCAATGCTGAGAATCCATAAAGCCACATCCACTTCCACGTTCATGGCGGTTGTGCCGTTCATTACCGGGTCAAAGTCGCGTTTAGGGTGCCGGTGTGCTTGGAGGCGCAAATGGACGCATAAGAATCAATGAGATCGCCAGCGTTTCCAGACCGCATGGCCTGTGGCGCGGGTCTTGTCGTTGTAACGCAGCTCGGCATCGCAAACAATTTCGGCTTCGGTGGATTTGGTGACGAAGGCGTGCAGCTCGACCGCACTGTCTAGGGGGCTGGGGCGCAGATACCGAACGTCTATGCCGGCTGTCACGAAGGGGAGCAAGGCGCCCGGCGGGGCATCCCATCCCTGCACTGAGGCCTCATTCAGGACGCCAGCGGCAGTGTGGCAGTCAAGCAGGGTGGCGATGATGCCGCCATTAAGAAAACCTAATCCGTTGTCGTGCTGGGGCCACGGCACAAAGGTCGCGGTGACGTACCCGTTTCCGAGGTAGCTCTTGAGATGCAGCCCGAGAGGGTTGGCCGGTCCACAACCGAAGCAGGTCATGGCCGGAAAGAGCCGGTCCTGAACAGATATCGCGTCCACAGACGATCAGTGTGCGCGATATGGCCCCGTGATCGTGTGCTTACGGACGCACAAAACCAGACGCGATGCGCACAGTTCCTGCGTGAATGAACGATCCGAGCGGTTCGCGTGTTGTGGTGTCTAGATGGAACTTCGTATTCACGCAGTTACCTGGCAGCTCTACGCAGGGGGTTGCTGTGCACGTTGAAGTGATCTCCACCGAGGATCTCGGGGACCGCAGCTACCTGGTCCACGACGGGACCTCCGCAGTGGTCGTCGACCCACAACGCGATATCGACCGGGTCGAGAAGCTTCTTGCCGACCTTGGGGTGCGCTGCGCGATGGTCGTCGAGACCCACATCCACAACGACTACGTGACCGGCGGGTACGAGCTGTCGATGCGCAACGGGTGCCCCTACGTGCTGAACGCGGCGGATGACGTGTCTTTCGCCCGCCTCGCGGTCAGCGACGGCGACGAACTGACCGCCGGTGCCATGACCATCCGGGTAGTCGCCACCACGGGCCACACAGACACACATCTGTCCTACGTGATCTCCGAGGCAGATCAGACTCCTGCGGTCTTCACCGGCGGCTCATTGCTGTACGGCAGCGTCGGGCGGACCGACCTCGTCGACGTCGACCGCACCGAAGAACTCGCACGCGCGCAATATCATTCGGCACGGCGTCTTGCTGCAGAACTTCCCGACACAACCCCCGTCTACCCCACCCACGGGTTCGGCAGCTTCTGCTCCGCGGGGTCGGCCACGGGCGGTGACGGCGGCACCATTGCTGAGGAGAAGCGCCGCAATGATGCGCTGATCACCCAGGACGAGGACGCTTTCGTCGAAAACCTGATCTCGAACCTGACCGCTTACCCGGCGTACTACGCCCACATGGGCGGCCTCAACCGCGGTGGGCCCGCCGCGCCAGACTTGTCCCCCCCGAAACGGCTGCAGGCCGAGCAACTCCGCCGTCGCATCGACGCTGGCGAGTGGATCGTTGACCTGCGCGACCGCACCGCCTACGCCTCCTCTCACGTCCACGGCAGCGTGGGAATTGCTCTCGGACAACAATTCTCGACCTACGTCGGGTGGCTGATGCCCTGGGGGACTCCACTGACGTTGATCGGCGAGTCCGACGAGCAGGTCGCCGACGCCCAACGGATGCTGATCCGGATCGGCGTCGACGAACTCCAGGGCAGCGCCACCGGATCCAGCCAGGAGCTGAGCGCAGGCGCACCCACGTCGTCCTACCCACGGCACAGTTTCGCCGAGCTACCGGACATCCTCGTGGCCGCCGACGCCGCCACCGACGACGATGCCGTGCTGCTCGACGTTCGCCGCGACGACGAGTACGCCGCAAACTTCATCCCCGGCGCAGCACACATTCCCATGCATCAGCTACTCAACAAGCTCGACACGCTGCCCCCCGGGCAGCTGTGGGTGCACTGCGCCAGCGGCTATCGCGCCTCGATCGCCGCCAGCCTGCTCGACCGCGCCGGACGTGACGTCGTGTTCATCGACGATTCCTTCGACAACGCTGTCAAGGCGGGCCTAACCAGTCAGTCGTAATCGTCCCCACAACAGTTTTCGGCCTGAGGAGGTCTGTTCAATGACCAATACCATCAGCCACCAGGTCGCCGTGATCGGCGGCGGCAACGGCGGCATCTCAGTGGCCGCGCGGCTGCGGCGGGCCGGCCTGACCGACGTCGCGATCATCGAGCCCAGCCAGACCCACTACTACCAACCTCTCTGGACACTCGTCGGCGGTGGATGCGCACCCGCCACGGAGAGCAAGCGGACCGAGGCATCGGTCATGCCGCAAGGAGTCGCCTGGATCAAGGACCGCGCCGAGCAGATCGACCCCGACGCCCAAACTGTCACGACCGAATCCGGCACCCATGTGCATTACGACCACTTGGTGGTTTGTCCCGGCATTCAACTCGACTGGTCGGCGATCCCCGGGATGGCCGAATCCCTTGACACACCTGCGGCGTCGAGCAATTACCGCTACGACCTCGCACCCAAGACGTGGGAACTGATCAAGAAGATGCGGTCGGGCACGGCGATCTTCACGATGCCCGCGGGCCCGATCAAGTGTGCTGGGGCACCGCAGAAAATCGCCTACCTGGCCGCCAACTACTGGCGCCAGCAAGGTGTCCTCGACGCCATCCGCGTCATCCTGGTCCTGCCCACTCCAGGAATGTTCGCAGTGAAGCCGTTCGCCGACGAACTCGAACGTGTCGTCGCCCACTACGGCATCGAGGTCCGCAAGAACAGCGAGGTCACCACTGTCAACCCCGACTCACGCACGGTGACCATCTCCGACAACTCCCCGAACACCACCCAGGAAGTCGGCTACGACCTGCTGCATGTGGTGCCGCGCCAGTCCGCACCGGACTGGATCAAGACCAGCCCGATCGCCGACCCCGACAGCCCCGGTGGCTACGTCCAGATCGACAAGAACACCATGCGCCACACTCGATTCGACAACATCTTCGCCATCGGCGACGCCGGCTCCTCCCCCAACTCCAAGACCGGCGCCGCCATCCGCAAGCAAGCCCCCGTGGTCGCAGCGAACCTGCAGGCCAGCCTCGCGGGAAAACCACTACCGGCCAGCTACGGCGGCTACGCCTCCTGCCCACTGACCACAGCCCGCAATAAGGTGCTGCTCGCCGAATTCGACTACACCATGAAACCCGCGCCGTCGATACCGTTCATCGACACCACCCACGAACGACGCGACATGTGGTACCTCAAGCGTCACGGCCTACCCGCGATGTACTGGAACCTCATCCTCAAAGGCCGGGCATAGGGGCCTGGGCCCGAGCGCCTCGGTTGCCCGTCACGACATGACCTGGCGTTGCTCCCCTACGGACGATTGACAACACCGGTAGCCAGCTGGCGAACCGCCGGTCTAGCTGTAATTCCCTGTGCTGAGGCTGATCTCACATCAGCGATTTGCAACGGGGCGAGTAATAGTGACCACACGGTCGTTTTGAAATTGGAGATGGTCCACGTTTCTTTCGACATCGATTGGAAGTCGTCAATTGAATACTGTGCATGCTTTCCGCGACGATGCCCTCGGCGACCTCGACGCGGTCGGTCTCGTTGCCGCAATCCAGGCCCGTCGCGTCTCAGTACCCGAGGTTGTGGACGCCGCCATCGCGCGTACTGAAGCGGTGAATCCGGCACTCAACGGCCTGGCGTATGAGGCCTTCGACCGCGCGCGGGCAAGCGCCAATGCGGCCCGCGGCTGCGGGGGCTTCTTCGGCGGGGTGCCCACTTTCATCAAGGACTGCGAAGCCGTGGCGGGGATGCCGTCCATGGCGGGCACCGACGCGTGGAAACCCCAACCTGCTGCGGCAGACGGCGAATTCGTCCGTGCGTTCATGGCGACGGGAATGGTGCCGCTCGGGTTGACGCGCATGTCGGAGTTCGGGTTCAACCCACAGCCGAGCATCCGCGGCTGGGCCCGGTCCGCAATCCCTGGAATCCGGACTACACGGCGGGTGGTTCATCGTCGGGTGCTGCGGCGTTCGTCGCGGCCGGAGTGGTGCCGATCGCGCACGGCAACGACGCCGGTGGGTCGATACGAATCCCGGCCGCGTGCAACGGATTGGTCGGTCTGAAGCCATCGCGGGGTCGATTACCGCTGGACAAGCACATGCGCCGGTTGCCGATCGGTTTGATCGAAAACGGGATATTGACCCGGTCGGTCCGCGACACCGCGGCGTTCTATCGTGAGGCCGAGCGACTCCATCACAACCAGAAGTTGCCGGCCATCGGTGATGTCAGCGCTCCAGGTACGGCCCGACTCCGAATTGCCGTGTGCACGGAACCGGTTGTGGGCACCTGTAGTTCTGGGGTTTGCGAGGGGACGCTGAAGGCCGCGGCCCTGCTCGAGGAACTCGGGCATCGCGTCGAACGACTCGATGCGCCAATGTTGCCGTCGTCCTTTGCCGATGATTTCCTGTCGTTCTGGTCTTACTGTGCGTATTTCGTGATGGCTCAGGTACGGGGAAGTCGTTACATGGGCGGCCCTGCCGTCGACTGCGGCAAGCTCGACAACTTGACGCTGGGTCTGGCTCGGCGCGGTGGACGCAAGCTTTACCGGATGCCGGTGGTGGTCGATCGGTTGGCCCGTATGCGGCGAGTTACCGCTGAGCTCTTCCGTAGCTACGACGCCGTGCTGACACCGACACTGAGCCAGGAGACCCCCCGGATTGGGCACCTCGACCCGACCGCGGACTGCCAGCAGATCATCGACCGACTCACCGAGTGGGTGGCATTCACGCCGCAATGCAATGTCACGGGGGAGCCGGCGATCTCGCTGCCCCTGGCCGAATCTGAAAACGGTATGCCGGTGGGAATGATGCTGGCCGCCGACATTGGGCAGGAGGCTCGGTTGCTGGAACTGGCTTACGAACTTGAGGAGGTACGACCGTGGCGCCGAATTCAGTCCGCCTAACTTCGCAGAGCCCGGGCGGCTTGCGCGCGGAATTGGCGGCAGTCGATCACCTGATGCTTCGGGGTGACGCCAACCCGCGGTTCCGTTCGGGGTTCATATCGGTGGAAATCCTTGACACCACGCCGGATTGGGAACGATTCCGGACTCGCGCCGAAGATGTGTCCCGCCGGGTGCTGCGGCTGCGGCAGAAGGTGGTCGAGCCGTTCCTGCCGACGGCCGCACCGCGCTGGGTGATCGATCCCGACTTCAACATCGACTTCCACGTGCGACGAGTACGCGCCCCGGAACCCGGCACCTTGCGCGAGGTGTTCGACCTGGCCGAGGTGATGCTGCAGACGAGATTGGAACTTGCTCGGCCGTTGTGGACCGCCACCCTCGTTGAGGGTCTGGCCGACGGTAGGGCCGCAGCGCTGTTACACCTCAGCCATGCTATCGCCGACGGTGTGGGCAGCATGAAGATGTTCACGCCCATCTACGACTCGGAGCGGCATCCGGTTGCGGAACCACCACCCCCGCAACCGATCCCACAAGATCTGTCTGCCAACGAATTGATGTGGGAAGGAATCAACCAATTGCCGGGTGCGCTGGCCACCGGCGTCCGGGGCGTTGTGTCGACGTTCGGCCGGGTCGTTCGTGATCCTTCTTCGACCGTGACGAGGGTCCTCGGCTATGCCCGCTCGAGTGCGCGAATGCTCCAGCCTGCCACCGAGCCTTCGCCCTTGCTGCGCAGGCGGGGCGTTGCCACCCGCAGCGAAGCCCTCGACATAAAGCTCTGCGACCTGCACGAGGCGGCCAAAGCTTATGGCGGGTCGATCAACGACGTCTACCTCGCTGGCCTGTGCGCCGTGTTGGGGCGTTACCACACGGCGCTCGGCGCGCCGATCACCGAACTGCCCATGGTGGTGCCGGTGAACCTGCGCACCGAAGCCGACCCCGCCGGGGGCAACAAGTTCGCCACCGTCAGCCTGGCGGCTCCGGTGGGAACAGCCGACCCGGTGGAGCGAATACAAAAAATCCGCGCACAGATGACCCAACGCCGCGAGGAGCCCGCCAAAGGCGTAATCGGCGCGGTCGCGCCGTTATTGACCATGCTGCCCACACCGGTGTTGGTGCAGATGATGCTCCGGTCAGCCGCCGCCTCCGACGTGCTAGCCACCAATGTGGCGGCGTACCCGCAGGACACCTACCTTTGTGGCGCAAAGGTACTGCGGCAGTACGCCCTTGGTCCGTTGAACGGCACCGCGATGGAAGTGATGCTGCTGTCCAGGGGCGGGACCTGCACCATTACCGCCCGCTATGACCGGGCTGCCGTGCAGCACCAAACATTGTTCGCCGAGTGCATGCTGGACGGGTTCAATGAGATCCTCGCTTTCTCAGGTGAAGCCAAACCGAACGCCGTCCCGGCATCTTTCGCCGTGCGGGTCCCGAGCTCCCCGTCTCGGTTGGTCATGACTCATGACCGCCTTCGAGGACTGCCGGCAGGGCAGTGATTGTCCAAGTAGCGGGCCCGCGACGCCCGAAAAGCGACGTGGCTGTAGCGTGACGCCCGTGAAGTCGTCCCTGCTGTATTCCCCCATCGCACTCGCGGCCTGTGTCGCGGCACTCGTTCTGACGCTCGATGGATCGGGCAAGGCCAACGCGGCCGGCTCCTGTCCAACCGCAGCACCGCAGAGCGGCGGGACGCCGGAATGGACGCTGGCCGGCACCACCGGCAGCGTCGCGGTCACCGGATCCACGGATACGACAGCTCCGCGCGTGACTGTGACGGCCCCGTTCAGCGTGACCCAGACCCAAGTGCATACGCTGCACGCCGGAGATGGACCGGTGGTCTCACCCACCGCCAAGGTTTCCGTCTGCTACATGGGGGTCAATGGACGTGATGGGTCCGTGTTCGACAGCAGCTACGAACGGGGTGCGCCGGTCGACTTCCCGCTCAACGGAGTTGTGCCGGGCTTCCAGAAGGCCATCGCGGGGCAAAACGTCGGATCCACCGTCGCCGTCGCCATGACCTCCGCGGATGGCTACCCCAACGGTCAGCCCAGCGCCGGAATCCGGCCGGGCGACTCGCTCATCTTCGCGATCAAGATCCTCAGCGCCTCAGGCTAAGCAGAGACGCCCGTACGCCGTAAAGCATTGTCGCTCAGTCGCATATACGTCGAACGCATCGGCGGGCATGACGCCGGCCATCTAGATGTATTTGTCGTGATGGCGATTGACCCATCGGTGCACTGAAATATCCGACGTACGAACCAGTTTCGTCTATCTGCACCCCGCTATCGGGCGACGATACCAACTCTGCTAGTCGACGCCACCGATTGCCTGTGCAGTCCAGCAAATTTCATGCCCTCGCGCGGGGACGCGAGACCTCGACTTCGCGAAACCTGTTCCGGCCTAAGACGTATGCGGAATTTGACGCGATGATATTCGTAATATCGATAGCACTCGGCATGCCGCAGTGCCGTGCGACGACTACCCTGGGGCAGATCGGTTCGCCATCCTTGGCACGAGACACATACTTCGATCACGGCTCATAGAAGACGGAATGCCAACGGAATCAAGGAGACTCATGCGTGCGCAGACCATCGACGAAGCCGCCAAGGTTTTGGCTGATCCGATGGCCTACACCGACGAGATGAAATTGCATGCGGCCCTGGCTCATCTTCGGACACACGCGCCGGTCTCGTGGGTCGAGGTGCCGAATTACCGCCCATTCTGGGCCGTCACCAAGCACGCCGATGTCGTCGAGATCGAACGCGACGACATGCTGTTCACAAATCGGCCGCGCCCGTTCTTGGTCACCGCCGAAGCGGACAAGCTGCAGGTAACACGGACCCTCCTTCGTATGGACGGCGAGGAACACCGAGGGAAGCGTGCGATCGGCGCAAACTGGTTTCGTCCCAGAGCGATGCGGCAACTCAAGGTTCGCATCGACGAATTAGCCAAAATCTATGTCGACAAGATGATGGCCGCGGGCAACCAATGCGACTTCGTCCAGGAAGTCGCGGTCAACTACCCCCTACACGTGATCCTCTCACTGCTGGGGTTGCCCGAATCGGACTTTCCTCGCATGCTCAGATTCAGCCAAGAATTCATCGGTCAAAACGACCCAGAGTTCCAGCGCGGCAACACAGCCGAAGACGGACGCCAAGTACTGCTCGACTTCTTCGACTACTTCGATGCACTCGCCAAGTCGCGCCGCCAACACCCGACCGAGGATCTCGCATCGGAAATCGCCAATGCCCGCGCCGACGGCCAGCCGCTGTCGGATCTCGAAACCGCTTCTTACTATCTCGTCATCGCTACCGCCGGTCACGACACGACTAGCGCAACGATCTCCGGTGGTCTGCGTGCACTGATCGAACGCCCCGGCCAACTGCAGCGGTTGTGTGACAACCCGGGGTTGATGCCGCTCGCGACCGAAGAGATGATCCGGTGGGTCACGCCGGCCAAGGAGTTCATGCGTACAGCAGCCCGAGACACCACTGTGCGCGGAATCCCTATCGCTGCGGGCGAATCAGTTCTGATGTCCTATGTATCCGCCAACCGCGACGAGGATGTCTTCGTGGATCCGTTTCGGTTCGACGTCGGCCGAGACCCTAACAAACACTTGTCTTTCGGCTACGGCGTGCACTTCTGTATGGGTGCCGCGCTGGCCCGAATGGAGATCACAAGCTTCTTTAACGAGCTGCTGCCTCGCTTGAAATCCATTGAGCTGGCTGGTAAACCAGAACTCACAGCCACCACGTTCACGGGAGGTCTCAAGCACCTACCAATCCGGTTTCAGCTTGCTCAATAGCTGCCCGCAAGCTGAGCGGACATCATGAACCAAGTCAATGTCATTGCGACGGACGTCACACCATCAGGCACATCGTCCAACAATTCGTTGGCGACGCGCATGTCGCGGACTACCCACCTTGATAGGTCCCCGGAGATGATTATTCGCGCTAAGCCAGCAGGTATAAGCAGATTCCCCGCACAGCCATCGCACGGCGATAGCACCGGCCGACTGTTCCTTTTGGTGGACGCAGCCGCGCAGCGACTGCAGACCGCCGACCCGGTCGCCGCCGCGAAATACACCGCCGCCGGGGTTATCGACGATCCGCAAAGAGAACAGGAGGTGATCAACGGCGTGATGTCGGCCGCGGTCACCAAGAAGGTTGACGCCGAATACGTGAGAGTTATCTTCGACAATCAAATGGATGCCACCAAGGCCATCGAATACACACGTTTCGCCGATTGGAAACTCAACCCCGCCTCGGCACCCACCACTGCACCCGACTTGTCGGCGTTGCGTGCAACCATCGATCGGTTAGATGCGATCATTGTCGAAGAAATTGCGGCGCAATGGGATTTGCTCAACACCTCCAGCTGCAGCATGAACTTGGACAACGCCAGAACCGCGGTGATCGCTGCGCGGCAACTCGACGATCTCTATCAACGGGCACTGATCTACGCCACACATTCGTACTGCCAGGCCCAGCAGGGCATCTGATCCACTTCGAAGTCGAAAGGAATCCAGATCCCGCGCTGAGCCGCCCCAGGGCGCCCCGGTTGACTTCCCCCTCAACGGAGTTGGCTACCCCACGGTCAGCCCAGCGCCGGAACCCGGCCGGGCGACTGTGAATTGGTACTTCATGCGGCGAATGCTGTTGCGCGAGTTGCGATATGCCCTATTCGACTACCGCGGGAAAAGATATGCAATTAGGCTAAGAAAGAGTGCTGCGATCCCTGAAATTCCAGCCACGGCGGTCCAAGTGTCCCTGCGGGGGCGGCGGGCGAGGATGACTAATTTGGAAAATCCGTGGGTGGCGCGTGTGGATCGTACAAACAGATACGAACATAACGCGATTAACAGGAACCCTATCCGAAGTGCCCAGGGCGCCATGGAATGTCGACCCCCGTGAAAGAAGAATCCGGCGGCAAAAAACGTACATGCCCCGCCCAACAGTGCAATCGGCAGCGAACGAAGCCAGTTGGCCGCACGATAGGTTAGCGAGCTGCGGTCGGGCAAGCTGGCCCAGTACTGAACTATAGAAGATTGGCGCTGAAGCGATATCTTTCCGACGGCCTCGAGTATGTGGCGGTAGTAACGGCTCAGCCAAATGGTCAAGGTCGAACCGTCGTTGTAGTGAAATTTTGCAAGCACGGATTTGACGTCTTCGGCGTCTTCAATCGGCTCGATCTCGTTGAGGTCGGTCGTTGAAGCCTGGCTACTGTCGGACCAACCCATCGTCATGAGTATGCAATTTGCGTCCTGCGCAGCCATCTCTAGCATGTGTTTCAGCTCGGACGGAAGTATCGACCCGCGTGTTAACTCCACTTCCAACGGCTTAGCTTGTTTGTTCAATCCTGTGCCTTCCCCGATGGTGAACATCTGCCCAACTGCTTGGCGGTTCAGGTCCTTGCCGCGGTAGCCCCCTGCGGAGCGCCAATGATGACGGCAAACGGCTCAGTGACTGCTGCTCATCTTGGTTGCCAAGGCGGAATTTCCACCACGACGCGTCATCTATGAGGTAAAAGGTTGCGGCTCCTAGAAGTTCAGGCACTAGCGACCACAGGCTGATATTGACTCCTGAAAAGCAAGGTTGTCACGAATGCCGTAAAGCTGTGTCGCGCAGCCACATACACCCTGACTGCATAGGGTCGTAGTTGTGGACGTACGGCTCATGCAACTAACCGACGGGCGCAAGCTGGCCTGGGCAGAGCTGGGCGACCCGGCGGGCTACCCGGTTTTCGCGTTCCACGGCACACCCGGCTCCCACCGCCAGACCCTCCTCGACCCGGCAGCCGCGCTCGCGGCAGGCGTCCGAGTGATCGCTCCGGACCGGCCGGGATGCGGGGCCAGCACCTGGCAACGGCAGCGCACGTTCGAAGGATGGGCGAACGACGTAGCCGAACTGGCCGACCACCTGGGCATCGAACGCTTCGCGGTGTTCGGCATCTCCGGCGGTGGGCCTCATGCGGCGGCCTGCGCCCGCTTCCTGCCCGACCGGGTCAGTGCCGCCGCGCTCGTCAGCGGTGTCGGTTCCCTTGCCGAGCCCGGTTCGGAAGCAGGAATGATGCCGGCCAACAGATTGTTCGGCCGGCTCGCGCGGAAGGCGCCCGCGGCCAACAACGTGCTCTTCGGGCTCATCTTTCTTTTTGGGCGCCGGGCCCCTGAGCGGGTCTTGCCGTTGCTGGTGAACAGCATGCCCGCCGTCGACGCCGGCCTACTCTCGCGGCCCGAGGTGCGGAGCTCATTCTTGAGCATGCTTGCCGACGCATCCCCTACCGCGGGCCGGGCGGCGGCGCAGGATTTCCGACTCTTCGCTCGCGCCTGGGGTTTCCGGCTCGAGGACATTACGGTGCCGGTGCAGGTGTGGCAGGGCGACGTCGATGTGAACGTCCCCGTGGCCCATGCCGAGCGCCAGGCGGCAGCGATCCCGGGCGCCATTCTGCACATCGCGCCGGGTGAGGGCCACCTGATGGCCGTCGCCCATTTCGACGAGATCCTGCGGGAGCTGCTGAGTTCGAGGAGCTGACCGCAAGGTGACTGTGCTACCGCAGGCTGACGAGGTCTTCGACCGAGTCTTTGGGTAACTCACCGTCGGCCACGGCCGTGACCGTCATGTATTGCAATGTGATGGCGCCGTGGTGGTTGTCCAGGAACGCGGTGTCGGCAGCATCGCGGCCGGTGGCAATCCGCACCATCGACTGGCGCGGCGCGAGGCACGTGGCATCGACGACCCGCCATGCACCGTCGACGAACGCCTCGGCTACCGCGTGGAAATCCATTGGCTGGCACCCCGGCGCGTACACCGCCACCAAGCGGGCCGGGACATTGAGCGCGCGCAGCAGTGCGATAACGAGATGCGCATAGTCGCGGCACACTCCCGCGCCGGCGAGCAACGTGTCGGTGGCGCCATCGATCGGATCGCTGGATCCCGGGACGTAGTTCAGCCGCGTTCCAACCCACGACGAGACCTTTTCGAGCAGGGCGACTGAGGTGGCGTACTGCTGGAATTCGGTGGCGGCAAACCCGAGGAACTTGTCGGATTCCGCGTATCGGCTCGGGCGCAGGTAGTTGATCAGGTCGATATCACTCACCGGTGGGGTCTCTGCTTGGCCGACGACCGTCGCCGAGTACGACGCCGTAATTGTTCCCCTGTCGGCCTGCACGACATGAATCCGCGTCTGATGCTGACCAACGAGTTCGCGCGGTTCAAGCGGCTTGCCGTTCAGTTTGATTACCAGTGACTCGTCGACGTTGATGCCGGGCTGACGACTGACCGCGATCTGGAAATCCAGCGTCGTCGGCTCAGTAACTTCGACTTCGATTTCTGCGCCGACGCTACGGGCCGTCGCAGTGGCGCTGGTTCCGATGGCCGCGGCGCGGCGTCTCCATCCAGGCATACGGAAGCCCTCTCTTTTCAGCAGTTGAAATCCCGCTCGCTGCTTGGCAGGGCCTTCTTGTGCGCACTTCCCCGACAGCCTAGACGCGGTATCGCTTCGCGGCAGCGGTTCCTCCGGCCCCGCAGGCGCGTCACCAGCAATATCTCGGGCCCCGGAAATAATCCCGGCGCGAGAATCGACGCAGGGAAGCCGCGGGACCAAACAGGTCAACAGTTGACTGCACAGCTCCCCTGGTGCCTAGGCTGTCGTGTATGTGTGGCGGCGGTGGTGACGGAAACGATCTTCGCGGGGCGGCGCCGCGCATCCTCGAGGGCGCCGCGGTCGACCCGATCACGCTCGAGCCAGTCGACGAGTTGGTCATCACGACACTGGTGGACAACAGCTACGACGGCTTGCTGACCGACATGGGCCCTGCGCAGCGAATGCCCATGACTCGCACGCCGGCGGTGGAAGCGGCCCACTTCGACGGCGGTACCACCGTTCCCGGAATGCTTGCCGAGCACGGATTCTCGGCGCTGGTCACCGTGCGGCGGGGCAATCGGTCACACACCCTGCTGTTCGATACCGGCATCTCACCCGAGGGGATGGCGACCAATATGGAGCGCCTGGGTGTCGATGTCGCAGACATCGAGGCCGTGGTCCTCAGCCACGGCCACTTCGACCATGCCGGTGGCTTTGCCGGGCTGTCCCGCCTGCGAGGCCGCACTGGGCTGCCGTTGACCGTGCACCCACTCGTATGGAGTCGGCGCAGGGTTGCACTGCCGGGGCGGCCGGGGTGGGAACTTCCCACGCTTAGCCGGTCCTCGCTGGAGGGCGAAGGCTTCGAGGTGATCGAGCGTCGCCAGCCCTCAATCCTGCTTGACGGGAGCGTCCTGATCACCGGCGAGATCGACCGCACGACCGATTTCGAGACGGGGATGAAATTCCACGAGGTGTGGCGCGACGGCCACTGGGAGCCGGATCCGAAGATCCTCGACGATCAGGCGCTCGTCGTTCACGTGCGCGGGCTCGGTCTTGTCGTGCTGACCGGGTGCGGCCACGGCGGGGCGATCAACATCGCGCGGCACGCGATGCGGCTCACGGGTGTCGATCGGTTGCATGGCATGCTCGGCGGCTTTCACCTGACCGGTCCGGGCTTCGAGGAGATCGTCGAACCCACCGTCGATGCGCTCGTCGAGTTGTCTCCCGGGCTCGTTGTCCCGGCGCACTGCACGGGATGGCGCGCTCAGATTCGGTTCGCCACAACCCTGCCGGACGCTTTCGTGCCCAACGCCGTTGGTACGTCGTTCGTGGTCGCCGCTGCCTGAACCTCGGGCGGCGATGGCATGCTAAGTGCCACAATGGGTTTCGGTTGTCGCAGTGATAGCGCGGGCGTACGGTTTCCCCATGACAAATACATTCAAGGCGTGCATAGCGTTATCGGCCGCGGCGCTGATCATCGGTGGGGGTTTGTCCGCTGAGGCAATGCCGCGTAGTCGTGCAGATGGGTGCGGCGACCTCGCCCCAGCCCGCGTGTCGCCAACTGGCTGCGCCGATCCCGCGCCGTCTCCCCAGGCAGCTGCGCCGTCAGACAGTCCGCCCTGGCTTGCGGCAGTGGAACAGCGCGACCCGCAGTTCGCCGGCTCGTATCAAGGGATGCGCGAGCGGATCCTCAAAGACGGCGCGATTCCAGCGAAATACAAGCTGCTGATGGGGATGATCACTGACACGATCGCCGCACATCCTGACGGTGTCAGGTCGCTCGCCGATAACGCGCGCGCCGCGGGTGCCTCAGAGGCCGAGATCACCGAAGCGGTCGAGGTGGGATACCTCTACGGCGGCACCGCCGCGCTGGTAATGGGCGTCAACGCGTTCCCGAACGGCTGATCGCGAGAAACGCATCCCCCGCGCGCCTATTCTGAGCACGTGCCGTGGCGTGCCGACCCCCAGCCGTCAAAGAGGCGGTTGCATGCGATTGGTCTGACGGCGAATCTTGTCCTGCTCGCCCTCTACGCCGTGGCCGGCGCGCATATGGACAAAGCCGGGGCCAAGCCTCGGCTGTACTGGGTGCTCGGCGGGGCAGCACTGCTGGCCGGTGGCATCGCGCTCGTCGGGCGAGTCCGCGGTTGGCAAGAACGGCGTGGCCTGCTCGTCGTATGGCCGGTGCTATCGCTCATCGTCACTGTTGTCGTGGGCGCCATCGACCCGTCCGCCACTCGGGATTTTCCTGGCACGATCACGATCACGTTCGCTTACGTAGGCCTGGCTTGTGGGCGCTGGCGCTCGCTGGCGATGGTGCCACTCGGCGTTGCGGCATTCGTGGTGGGCGGCAGTAAGGTGCTCCCGGGCGCGTTGACCACGGTGGTGTTGGCAGCGGCCATGTGGGTTATCGTCGCGGAGGTCCCGGCCTGGCTCATCGCCCAGCTCGAGGAGCAGAGTGCGCTGCTGCGCAAGATGGCACAGACCGATGCCCTCACCCAACTGCTCGACCGAAGCACACTCGGACCACGGCTTTCGATACACGCCAACGCGTCGGCCGTGGTGCTGATCGACCTCGATAATTTCAAGGGCTACAACGACGCTCACGGCCACGAGGCCGGCGACGCACTCTTGGTCGCCTTCGCCGATGCGATCCGCTGGTCAGTTCGGAAGGAGGACATGGCCTTCCGTATCGGCGGCGACGAGTTCCTGCTCATGCTGGTCGAGGCCGATCGAGCCCACGCCGAGCAAGTCCTCGATCGGCTCCGCGATCGCTGGGCGGAGGCAGGCAATCCCGTGGGCTTCAGCGCCGGGATTGCTTCCGGAGAGCAGGATGTCATGCGCCTCGCGGACGAGCACATGTACGCCAACAAGCGTTCCCGCGACTTGCGCGCCGACTAGGCGAGCGCGTCGAACATGTGGGCCGGTTCTATACCGAGTTGCCGGGCAACGTGACTGGTGTCCCAGTACTCGCGCCAGTGAGTGATCGCGCCGTCGCGAACCTCGAAGATTGCTGTGACATTGAAGGAGACGGCGACATCATTCATGGTGTTGACGTCAACACGCTCGACCACCACGGTGTCACCATCCGACACAACTGTGCGGATCTCGCTCCCCTCGACCATTCCCGTTGAGAGGCTGTTGTGCTTCTCCAGCTCGGCGCGCGCCGCGTCGCGTCCGACGACTACCGGTGAGAGCGGGACATGGAGTTGCCAAACGAAGTCATCCGCCATTAGCGCGATCGCCGCGTCGATGTCGATGTGCTGCCCGTAAAAGGCATCGATAAAGGCGAGCACGAGCTGCTCGGTTTCATTCTTTGCCGCAACACCTTGGGGCATGCTCTCTTCCTTTGCTAGTCACCGGTCTCCAGCTGCCTGTAGGGAAGCTGGACGTGACTCTACGCCTAAATAAACTGATTGATTTAATCGTTTTCTAAATCTTCTTGCGGACATCCGTGGTTGTCAGCCGCCAGATCCGGGTCAGAGATACCGCGCCGTACGTGTAAATCAAAGGCGGACAACCGAATGCGACGCCAGTCACATTCGCCCCCAGATGCAAAGGGCGCCCTATATGTACCGTCAGATCCTTGATCCCGTGGCTCACTCGCTGGCTTGGAGCTCGCTGGTGGCGGCCTTGCCGCTGGCGATGCTCTTTGTGATGCTTGGCGTCTTGCGGTTGCGGGCCTGGGTGGCTTCCCTGCTATCGCTGGGCGTGGCAGTCGCCATCGCAGTTGCCGTGTATGGCATGCCGATTGGCCAGACGCTGCTGGCGGGCGGCGAGGGCGCTGTCTTCGGATTCTTCCCGATTCTCTGGATCGTGATCAACGCGATCTGGGTTTACCAGATGACAGTGCAGACAGGGCATTTCGATGTGCTGCGGCGCAGTTTCGCAAGTGTCAGCGACGATCACCGCATCCAAGCGATCATCATCGCGTTCTCGTTCGGCGCGCTGCTCGAAGCCTTAGCCGGATTCGGCGCACCCGTGGCGGTTACCTCGGTGATGCTGCTCGCCCTGGGTTTCAAACCGCTCAAGGCCGCGGTCCTGGCGCTGGTCGCCAATACCGCACCGGTCGCCTACGGGGCGATGGCCACACCGATCATCACGCTCGGCAAGGTATCCGGATTGTCGAGCGACGCGCTCGGCGCGATGGTCGGGCGGCAAACCCCCATCATGGCCCTCTTCGTACCGCTGGTGCTGGTGTTCATCGCCGACGGCCGGCGCGGACTCCGCGAGACCTGGCCCGCGGCCCTGGTGGCCGGCGGGGTTTTCGGCCTCGGCCAATACGCCACCTCGAACTTTCTATCAGTGCCGCTGGCCGACGTGGTCGCCTCGCTGCTGTCCGCCGGTGCTGTGGTCTTACTGCTGCGCGTCCGGCGGCCGCAAAACGCACCGCGCACCGCGGTAGTTGCGGGCGGCGCCGCCGACACCCTGTCTCCCGAATTCGCGGCGAACCTCGCTCGTCCCGACTCACGTGTCGAGGTGGCCCGCGCTTACGCGCCCTACGGGATCATCATCGCGATCTTCGTGCTCTGCCAGATCCCGGTGGTCAAGAAATTTCTGGACAACGCCACCTACACCATCCATTGGCCGGGACTGCACCTGTACACCGCCAAGGGCAGCCCGTCGGCGCTTCCGATGTTCACCTTCAACCTGCTGAACACGCCGGGCACTCAGATGCTCCTGGCGGGCGTCGTCGCGATGGTCGTGCTGCGCCTGTCGGTGCCGGGAGCGGTCAAGGCCTACGGGGCGACGCTGTATCAGCTCCGCTGGGCGATTCTCACCGTAATGGCAGTGCTGGCACTGGCTTTCGTGATGAACGCCTCGGGACAGACCATCACCCTCGGCACGTGGATGGCCGGGGCGGGGGGCGCTTTCGCGCTGCTCTCCCCCATTCTGGGCTGGATCGGTGTGGCGGTCACCGGTTCCGACACATCGTCGAACTCCCTGTTCGGTGCCCTGCAGGTGACTGCTGCGGCCAAGGCGGGACTCTCCCCGTTGCTCATGGCCGCGGGCAACAGCTCCGGTGGTGTGCTTGGCAAGATGATCTCGCCGCAGAACCTCGCCATCGCCGCGGCGGCGGTCGACCTGCACGGAAAAGAGGGCGACATTTTCCGTCGGGCGATCTTGTGGAGCGTGGTGTTCCTGGCGTTTATCTGCCTGCTGTCGGGACTGCAATCCTCGGTGCTGTCCTGGATGGTTTTCTGATCTTGCTTGGCGCGACTACTTGCTCTTTTCGCGCCATCCTCGTTCGAACGGCAACCGCCACGCATTGGGGGCGATCAATTGGTGGATGGCGTTGGGTCCCCAGGTGCCGGCCGGGTACACCTTGGCCGGCGGCGGGTCGGCGAGCAGGTCTGCCGAACGCTCCCATAATGATTCGATGCCCTCGGCGGTGGTGAACAGCGTGTGGTCGCCGCGCATTGCATCGAGAATGAGCCGCTCGTAGGCCTCCAGCGTCTGGTCCGCGGTGTCGATCTCCCGTGACGAGAATTGCATCGACAACTTGTCGAGCTTCATCCCGGGACCGGGCCGCTTGCCGTAGAAGGACAGCGACACCTTCGAATTGTCAGCGAGGTCGAAGGTGAGGTGGTCCGGGCCCTGCGTCCCTACCCCCGACCCGGGCGGGAACATGCTGCGCGGAGCCTCTTTGAAGGCGATCGAGATGATCCGGATTCCTTCGGCCATCTTCTTGCCGGTGCGCAGATAGATCGGCACGCCGGCCCAACGCCAGTTGTCGATGCCGACCTTGAGAGCGATGAACGTCTCAGTGTCGGAATCTCTTGCCACACCGGCTTCTTCGCGGTAGCCGTTGTACTGGCCGCGCACCACGTCCGAACACTTGACCGGAAGCATCGAGCGGAACACCTTGTTCTTCTCTTCGCTGATGGCATACGGCTCGAGGGCCGTCGGTGGCTCCATCACCACGAACGCCATCACCTGCAACAGGTGGGTCACCACCATGTCCTTGTAGGCACCGGTGCTTTCGTAGAAGTTGGCCCGCTGGTCCAAGCCGAGGGTTTCGGGAATGTCGATCTGGATGTGGTCGATGAAGTTTCGGTTCCAGATCGGCTCGAAGAGACCGTTGGCGAAGCGGAACGCCAGGATGTTCTGGGCCGCCTCCTTGCCCAAGAAGTGGTCGATACGGAAAATCTGGGCTTCGTCGAATGTTTCATGCAGGAAGTCATTGAGGGCCACCGCGCTGGCCAAGTCGGTGCCAAACGGCTTTTCCATCACCACTCGTGACCGCTCGACGAGATTCGCATCGCGAAGGGTGGTGATGACGGCGCGCGCCGCCTTCGGCGGGACCGACAGGTAATGCAGTCGCCGCACGTTCGGTCCCAGGTTGTTCTCGGCTTCGGCGACCGCGGCGGCGAGTGCCTCGGGTCCGGCGCCCTGCGGGACGTAGGTCACGATTTTCGCGAAGTCGGCCCACTGCTCAGGGGTGAATTTGTGGGTGCCGTACGAGTCGATGGCATTCTTGGCGACTTCCCGGAACTCGTCGTCACTCAGGTCTTCCAGCGATGTCGCGACGACCTGGATATCGGGAGCCAGCTCGGACTGATCCAAATAGGCCAGACCGGATATCAGTTTGCGTTTGGCCAGATCCCCCGTCGCGCCGAACAGCACGATGACATGGGGATCGAGCGGGGCGTAGTCGTGGCGGCGTGGACGTGAGTCGGGCGCCGGATAAGAGATCGTCTGCGGTTTCTTCTCGGCCACTCCGGTGATACTTCCACTGTCGCGCCGTATCCGCAGCGTCGGGGCCGTATCGGTTCTCTTCTGAAAATTCGATGTTCACCTGCGCCGGGTACTCGCCGGCACGGCGGACTGGTCTACCTACCGCGCCAGGCGAGCATCGTCTCGAGCTCGGAAAAGTCATACCCGTTGGCGTCGGGGTGGATTTCGGTGGTGAACAGGGTGACGCCCTCGTCGACGAAGGCGTCAGCCGTCTTGGCATCGGTCCACGCCGTCGCGCGTTCGATGCCGGCTTCGTCGCGTCCGGCATCCGTAGCGAGCCGCTTGAGGAGGTCGTTCTTGCGCCGAAATTCGGTAATTGGTTCAAAGCTGTGCCAGATGTGGGCGTGCCGTGCCGCGGCGGGAATGGTGCGCCGCTCTCCGCCTCCCAGGATGA
Source organism: Mycobacterium sp. Dal123C01 (assembly GCF_052566995.1). Classification (NCBI taxonomy): domain Bacteria; kingdom Bacillati; phylum Actinomycetota; class Actinomycetes; order Mycobacteriales; family Mycobacteriaceae; genus Mycobacterium; species Mycobacterium sp. Dal123C01. The sequence continues at coordinate 3,892,195 of NZ_CP199580.1, forward strand.
GGATCGGAACCTGACGCACCGGGCCGGGAGTCAAATGATTGAGCCGATAATCGATGCGTTCCAGGCCTTCGTCGAAGTGATCCATCCTCGATCTCACGGTGCCGTATTCATATCCGTAGACGATGAAGTCCTTCGGATACCAGCCGGCTCCGAGGCCGAGAATCAAACGTCCGCCGCTGATGTGATCAACAGTGCGCGCCATATCGGCAATCAGATCCGGGTTGCGATACGGCATGCCGCTGACGAGCAGTCCGATCTCGGCTCGAGTGGTGATCTCGCCCCATGACGCAAGGGCGGTCCAGGCTTCGAAGTTGTTGACCTCGGGCTGTTCATCCTGGAGCTGCGGAGCCCGGTCGACAATGTCGAGGAACGGCTTGTGAAAGTGGTCGTAGCCAAAGATGGCGTCAGCCCCGAGCTCTTCGGCGTCCAGCACCGCTTGACGCCACGTCCGGTAGTCCGGTGTCCCGCCCGGCCAGAGCTGAACGCCTATCCGCACCGGACTCGACCGGCCCGCGGACACCGCAGCGGCCTCCGCCCCGCTCGTTGACTCGGTCACGTTTCGTTGCCCTTTCCGAACCCCCAGGACGGATCTCTACCGCGTCGCCGGGTTACCTACGCTCAAACTGAGCGAATATGCAGTTCCTTCCCGCTGGCAAGTACTGATTCTGATAGATGCCGTCTTCGCTAGCTCGCATCCGGGTAAAGCGAGCCGCCGGTACGGCCGTTTTGGTCGGTATGTCAGCATTTGGGAATGAGTGCACTCAGGCTGGTTCGTATCGTTGGCGTCGCGGCAGTGACGATGGGGGCGCTGGTTAGCGCGCCATTCTCCCCCACCGCGTCGGCAGATCCCTGCACCGACGTCGAAGTGGTGTTCGCTCGCGGTACCCATCAGGATCCCGGCCTGGGCAATATCGGCCAAGCATTCGTGGACTCGCTTACGTCGAAGGTTGGCGGGAAGTCCGTCGGCGTGTACGCGGTCAACTACCCGGCCAACGACGACTACCACAACAGCGCGCCGGCCGGGTCCAACGACGCGAGCGCTCACATCCAGGGCACCGTCGCCAACTGCCCCAACACCAAGATCGTGCTGGGCGGGTACTCCCAGGGCTCGACAGTGATCGATCTGGCCACTCAGGCGATGCCGGCTCCGGTGGCCGGCCACGTCGCCGCTGTCGCCCTGTTTGGGGAGCCGACCAGTCAATTCTCGAGCGCGCTGTGGGGCGGCCAGCCGCTGCCGACAATCAACCCGGTGTACAGCGGCAAGACGCTCAGCTTGTGCGCTCCCGACGATCCCATCTGCTCGTCGGGTGGGAACATCATGGCCCATGTCTCCTATATTCAGGACGGGATGACGGACCAAGCCGCGGGCTACGTGGCCGACCGGCTCCGCTAACGGCGCCGCCGCGCGTGGATCGCCACTGACAGACCAGATCTGTTGCACGGACAAGCAGCACTGCGAGTGAGGTTCCGCCGATGAAATGTGTGCTGGCCGGCTACGGAAGTCGCGGCGACGTAGAGCCCCTGGCCGCCGTCGGCCGCGAGCTGATGCGACGTGGCCACGACGTACAGATGGCGGTCGCGCCGAACATGGTGGCCTTCGTCGAATCCGCGGGGCTTCCCGGGGTCGCGTACGGCCCCGACTCGCGCGACCAGATGGACTATGCAGCGGCTTTCCTCGGCAAGATCCAGAACCCGGTCACGATGTGGGCCGAGATCGCTCAGCATGTCAACCAGGTCAAGGCGGACAAGAGCGCGGTGCTGACAGCTCTGGCGGACGGGGCCGACCTGCTGGTGGCGGCCTTTAACGAGCTGGGCCTGGCCGCCAATGTCGCGGAGTACTACGACATTCCGCTCGGTACGCTGCATTACTTTCCGGCACGGATTTTGGCGTCTGGCGCATTTGGTCCGCAAATCACCAAGGAGACCGACGACGCTCAACGCCAGGCGCTCGGCCTGCCGGAGGCCGCCGGCGATTCGACCCGACCGACGGTAGAGATCCAGACCTACGACGAGATCTGCTTGCCGGGATCCGTGGCCGAATGGGTGGACTCGGATGCTTCGCCTCGCTTCGTCGGCGCGCTGACGCTCGGATTGCCAAGCGATGCCGACGACGAGGTGTTGTCCTGGATCGCCGCCGGCACACCACCGATCTACTTCGGTTTTGGCAGTACGCCGCTTGCATCGCCGGTCGAGACCCTCGCGGTGATCAGCGCGGCCTGCGCGCGGCTGGGCGAGCGGGCATTGATTTGCACCGGCCCCAATGGTGTCACCGACATTCCGGACGCCGACCACGTGAAGATAGTGGCCGAAGTGAACCATGCCGCCGTTTTGCCGGTTTGCCGCGCCGTCGTCCATCATGGGGGCGCCGGCGCTACGGCCGCAGGCATCCGAGCCGGAATCCCCACGCTGATCCTGTGGTTCTGGCTTGATCAGCCGGTCTGGGCAGCCGGGGTCACACAGCTGAAAGTTGGCTCTGGACGGGCCTTTATGGAAAGCACCCTTGACTCAGTGGTCGCAGACCTGAGCGGCATTCTCACTCCGGAATGCGCGGCTCGGGCCCGTGAGGTTTCCGCCTCGATGACCAAGGCTGCCGAAAGCGTCACGCGCGCTGCCGATTTCCTGGAAGAGGCCGCGCTCAAGCAGCCGCGATGACTGCGAACCTCACACTGAGACCGTGCCCGACTGCGTCCAGGTCGAGCGGGTAACCGTGCTGCTGCTCGAGCCGGCGCGCTACGTCGTCGGCATCGACGTCGACATGTACCGACCAAGCAGTGCCGCTGGAGCGTTCCCCGGCGACGGCGAGGCGCCAGCCGGCCGGTGAGTGGTAGGCACGCGCGCGAGTGGGCAGAACGCCGTGTGGTCTCAGCGTGTTGCGCACCTCCGCACGGCTGAGCGCGGGGAAGAACGTGCTGCCGTCGCCCATGCGGGGCTCGACAATCACAGCGAAATAACGCTTTTCGTCACGCAAGTAGGTAGCGAAGTCCACGACGGCGAGGTCGCCGTCAAGCAGCGTGGTGACGCCGTCTGCGCAGAGATCGGTGCGCAGTACGCGGGCGGGATTCGGTTGGGCATCGAGGATCAGCGTGAAGCGAACCTCACCGCTGTTCGGGATGACATCGACGCTGACCGCGGCGGCCCGTTGGCCATGCGCGCCGGCAGTCGCGGCATCCGCGTCGATCAGCCAGGTACGCGACGGTGCGGTGGCGCCATCGTCGTCGTAGTAGAACGCGGCGAATCGCCGATCGGCCTGGGCTCCGCGCCGATAACTCACCAGCCGCTGCGGCCGCATGCCGGGCATGGCCAGCCCCGCGACCTGGTCGGGTTCAATGTCGCGCGCCCAGAACCACGAGCGGGGTTTGGAACGAATGACGGCCATCTCGGGACATTAGCCCAGCGCTGGCGCCGCCTACTTGCAGACCACGCCGTTTTCGTTAGCAGACAGTGCGCCAACGTGTTTCGCGGCCGCAATGGCCGACTCGGGCGCCTGATCGCGGCCCAGCGCGATAGTGGATGCCACCATTGCGACGACGGCGACGAGCAGGCCCAGCACTGCTGAGCCCCGCACCGCGAGGTGCTCACCGAGCACGACAACGCCGAGCACCACCGCGACGACGGGTTCACCCACCAGCATGATCGGTACCGATGCCTGCAATGCACCGGCGTGAAAGGCGGAGCTCTGCACCATGGTTACCGCGACCGCCAGCACGACCAGCAAGTACGGAGCGGGGACGGTGAGAAGCCCGTGCCATCCGCCGACGGCGAAGCGGTGCGTGCAGATCTTCGTCAAGACGGCGACCATGCCGAGCAGAACCGCCACCGCAACCGCCAGCAGCATGGCGCGCGGGCGGCCGAAGGCGCGCCTGGCCGCGATGAGGCAAGCGATGACCAGCGGCGCCGTGAGTACCAGAGCCAGAGTCCACGACGGTATCGGCGGACGGTTATGGCCCTCGCGGGGCTGACCGACGAGTACGAAGGCCCCCAGTGCGGCGGTCAACACGATCGCCCAACTCCACTCGGCCCGGGTGATGTGCTGATGGCACAGCCTGGCGCTCATCGGCAACGCAAACAGCAGCGACGAAACCAGCAGCGGCTGCACTAGCAGCAGAGATCCGTTAGCCAGCGCCAGCGCCTGAAACACGTAACCGGCGACGGCCGCGAGCATCCCGGCCCACCACAACGGTTGGCGAACCACGTCGGTCACCGTCGCCCCAGACAGGTCGTCAGCAGCCGGAACGCCTTGAGCGACGCGTTGCCGAACGACGATGCCGACCGCTGCCCAGAACGCCGCGAGCAGCCCTAAGAAGATCGCGACGGCGTGCGAAATCACCCACCCCATGGTTCGGACTGATACCCCGGATTGCAGCGCGGCTAACTCTGGCCCTACCCGAAGCCGCCTTCCGCACCCGTGATCGGCGGTCGTGCCCGGGGCGCTGCGGACTAGTCTTGCGGGCATGGCTATCGAGTCAACGATGCTCGCCCTCGGCACGCCCGCGCCGCCATTCACGTTGCCCGACCCGGCAACCGGCGCGTTGGTCAGCCTCGACGACCTCACCGGTCCCGCCCTGGTCATCACCTTCATCTGTAACCACTGCCCGTATGTCCAGCATGTCGCGGCCGGGCTGGCCGCGCTGGGCCGCGACCTCGGCGATCAAGGTGTCGCAATGGTGGCGATCTCCAGCAATGACGTCGCCACCTACCCGCAGGACGGCCCCGACCAGATGGTCGTCGAGGCCCGCCGCCATGGTTGGACATTCCCGTACCTGTACGACGAGACGCAAGACATCGCCCGCTCCTTCTCCGCGGCGTGCACGCCGGACACGTTTGTGTTCGACGGCGAGCGCCGACTCGCCTATCGCGGCCAGCTCGATGACTCGCGCCCTAAAAACGACCTGCCGGTGACGGCGGCTGACGTTCGGACGGCCGTCGACGCCGTGCTGTCCGGGCGGCCGGTCGACCCCAACCAGCGGCCGTCAATAGGGTGCGGCATCAAATGGCGCTGAGCCGCATCACCGCGACGGCACGCGATGGGGTCCGGCCGCTCTGATAGGCGCAGGCTCTCAGTGTTGTCTCAGTGTGAAATCGACTGTGGGAGTGTACGTCTCACGATCCAGCGTGACCCCAAGGCCGGTGCGTTGATCCGCTGCTAGTCAGGGTTGGTCGCGGTCGATTCGTGGCGGGCGCGTTCACTACGAAACGCGTGTGGAATATCACTCGTTTGGTGACGGGCTTGGGTGGGCACCTAATTGGGCATGATCGCCGGTTACCTCATTCGTGTTGTTGGTCCCGCGGCAGTAGCTGCCTTGGGCCTTGGTACTTCTCTCTTGGTCTCGCCGACGGCGTCGGCCGAGCCGTGCCCGGACGCTCAAGTGGTGTTCGCCCGCGGCACGGGTGAGGATCCGGGGGTCGGACCGACCGGACAAGCGTTCATCGACAACCTGCGCGGGCGCGAGGTCGGAAAGTCCGTCGATGTCTATGCGGTCAACTACCCCGCCAGCAATGACTGGGAAACCGGGCTCGACGGGATCCGCGACGCCAGTAGCCACGTCATCTCGATGGCCGGCAGCTGCCCCAAGACCAAGATGGTGCTCAGCGGCTTCTCCCAAGGCGCTGCCGTGATGGGCTTTGTCACCTCGGCCGCGGTGCCCGATGGCGTGGACCCCGCGACCGTGCCCAAACCCCTGGCACCCGAGATCGCCGACCACGTCGCCGCGGTCGTGCTCTTCGGCATGCCCAACGTGCGGGCGATGAACTTCCTGGGCCAGCCGCCGGTGGTCATCGGGCCGACGTATCAGGCCAAGACCATCAAAGTCTGCGCCACCGACGACCCGGTCTGCTCGGACGGCATGAACTTCTCCGCCCACAACACCTACGCCGACGACGGCAGCTGGATCGACAAAGGCGCATCCTTCGCCGCCAACCAGATCAACGCAGGCCCCGTCGGACCGGCCTCAGTCGTTCGCTCCCCCAACGGGGGCAGCTTCGGCAACTAGTCGACGGGGTCGAGGGTGACCCGGTCACCAACGCGGATAACGCCTTCCGTCGTTGTCCCGAGGTAGAGCCCCGCGCAGGCTGCGACTCCGCAACTGCCTGCTTCTCGACGATTCTCGGCGGCGGGTGTGCGTAGCGCCTGCGGAGACCTCGGCAGCGGCCCGTGCTCTAGCGTCGGCACCACGCACCGTGGCGTAAGTTCCAGGCCGCGGAGCCGCACCCCGCCGATGGCAAATTCCCTGCCGACCCAATCGTTTTCGGCATAAGGGGGATAACCGGCCGGCGTCGCGATCACGAGATTCGGTCGGTAGCGCAGGGCCTCGACGCTGATGTGCTCCAGGGTGGCCGTGGTGATCGCATGCAGTGGAGCGTCGTCGGTAAACGAATCTCCCGGTGTCCCCAGGCCAATCTCGAGGATGCGGCCGGCGACCTCGGCGTCCAACCCGAGCTCGAGCAGCTTGTCCGGGTCCGGGCGCTCCACCGTCGCGCCATCCGGTCGCTTGCTGACCAGTCGGACCGCGCGTCCCAGCAGCCGCGAGAGCAGCTCGTTGACACCCGGATCATCGGCCGCGACCTTCGTACCGTCGGGCAGCCCAATGCTTACCCGCCCGGTCTCTCCGTTGGCGGTGCACTTGAGTAGCCCACGCCACAAGCGCGCCTGTTTGGCACTGGCCACATGCCCGGTTGCGGTGTCGATAAGTGCCAGCCGCCGGTCTCCTTCGGCCCCGCGTTCGTCGACGAACAAGCTCTCGACGGCTTCCCCGAGCATCGATTTCACCGGATAACGGCGCAAACTCTCGACCCGCATATGAACATCCCCATCACGCGACAGTGCACAACCCGTTGCCCGATTATCCTCCACCAGATGAGCCCGAGAGCGTGATACGCAGGACGAACCGTGGCTTACGGCCGCGGGCGGCAATGGTTTCGATGAGTGTCACGACCCGAAACTCAAAGCCGTATTTGCGCTTGACGAGCGACTCGACGCGCGCGACCTCCACCGGGTCGGTGATCACCTCGGCAGTCCCCTCAACGACTGGCTGACCGGCCGGCACTTTCCCGGTCCGCCCGCAGGCCGTGAGCGTGACGCGGGGATCACGTCGGACCCGTTTGACCTTCCACGCATCGGCCGGTGTCCACACCGATAGCCGCACACCGTCGCCGACGATCCACATCGGCGCGGCGACTCCATCCCCGTTGCGTTTGAAGGTCGTCAAAGACACGAACTTCTCGTCACCCAACTGTGCGGTCGTGTCGTCGCTCATGGTTATCCCGCCCCCTCGTGCGGTCACTGGCGAGGTCGTGTACAAGAGTCTGATGGAGGATCCGGCCCGCAGATCTTTCGATCCGTCGATGCTGCGCGAAGCGATGACCCGGCGATTGCTTCGACGATCGATGGCCGAGGGTCAGATCCACCTGCCGGCTGTTCCGAGCATGCTCGACGAGTACGTCACGATGTGCGAAACGATCTTTGCCAGCTTGGGCATACGTTACACAGCCGAAGAAACCGCTCAGCTCAAAGCGGTGCTGCAAGGTGAATTGGCGAAAGCCTTTAAGTCGTCATCACGTTCGAACATCATCATCTCGTTCAATTCACCGTTCGGCACGATGCTGAATTACCGCGTCAAACCTCAATGGGCGACGATCGGGGCCGATTACGACAATTGGGTTACCACCCGCGAGGGCTCACTGTTCGGCACCGAACCCGACGCGCGGGTGTGGGCGCTCGCCAACGAAGCCGTAGACCCGAGCACTTATCGGGTACTCGACGTCGGCGCGGGCACGGGCCGAAATGCCCTCGCCCTGGCCCGGCGTGGTCACCCGGTCGACGCGGTCGAGCTCGCCGCGAAGTTCGCCGACATCATGCGTGCGGAAGCCGAACGGAATTCAGTCGACATCCACGTCATCCAGAGCGATGTCTTTGTGGCCATGGAAGGTGTTCGCGGGGACTATCAGCTGGTCGTATTTTCCGAAGTGGTGCCCGACTTCCGGACCACGCGTGAGCTGCGCGGCATGTTCGAACTCGCCTCGCAGTGTTTGGCTTTCGGTGGTTACCTGGTGTTCAACACCTTCCTGGCGCGCGAGGGCTATACCCCCGACGCCGCCGCCCGGGAACTCGGGCAGCAATGCAACACCACGATCTTCACTCGCGACGAGGTCACCGAGGCGGCGGCCGGGTTACCGCTCGAACTCATCGCCGACGATTCGGCCTACGAGTACGAAAAAGCCCACTTGCCCGAAGGTGCGTGGCCACCCACGGCCTGGTTCGACGGATGGGCCAGTGGCCTCGACGTGTTCGACGTCGAACGAGACGAATCGCCGATCGAGTTGCGCTGGCTCGTCTACCGGAAGGAGGGTTGAGTCAGGCGACTATTGGGGAGGCATGTGATGGGCGATGTGGAATCGAACCGGCGATCGCTGCTGATGGCAGCACCGCTGTTGTGGGCCGCGATCGCGGCAGGTGACAAGGCTGGCAACACCGACGACATCAAACTGGCTCCGCCGCCCGAAACGGGCCCGGATCCGCGGGAAACCTTTATCCAGCCATACGACCAAATCGACTTCCAGTCGTGGGGCAACCTGCCTCCACACAGTGGCGAAATGGCCAAGCTGTATGGCGATTTCAACAAGCCGGGGCCGTATCTGGTGCTGATGAAATGGAACCCGGGGTGGTTCAGCGCACCCCACACCTATGCGACAGACCGGATTCAGGTCGTGGTATTTGGCACCTGGTTTGTCAACAGCGGCAACGGCTTTCAGCCGCAGGATGCCGTTCCGGTGGGACCCGGAGGCTATGTGAAGCGCACCGCGCGCACCCCGCACTACGACGGTGTCCTGGCGAATCAGCCCGACCCGGCGATCATCGCCGTCTTCGGCGTTGGGCCCGTCGACCAGCAGCTCGTCGACCCTTCCCAGCCGTCATGGCGGCAGGTGTGACCACCGCGTTACGCGAACCGTGATCCAGTGGTTTCAGAATTTCCACCTCGGGCTACTTGATACCGACCATCGTTTTCGCGCGGGTTCAGCTTCGAGCCGGCAAGTGAGAGAACCCCAAAGGATCCGCTGATTCAAGATGAAATCCAAGAACAGCGCTGAGTTCGCGCGCCGCTGGCTTCGCCGGCCGCGCCGGTTTCTGCTAGGCGTGTTGGTCCTGGTCGGAGTCTGCGCCACGATCCAGATTGTGTCCTCGGAGCGCTGCCCCGATGGCAACTGTTCCACTGGTTCTTCGAAAGCTGCTGGGGCACCGAAGATTACGGTCAAACCGGGTACCAATGCACACGACGTCGACCCGGTCTCGCCGGTGGAGGTCAAGGCCGATACCGGGACGCTCACCGATGTGCGCATGGTCAATGACGGCGGCAAATCCGTCCCGGGCGTCCTGACCCCGGACAACACCGTCTGGAAGCCCACCACTCCCCTCGGCTACGGACGTACCTACACGTTGGACGTCAGCAGCCGTGGCCCTAACGGCATTGTGTCGACTCAAGTTTCGTCCTTCTCCACACTGCAGCCGTCGAACCAGACCAAAGTCTCGTTCACCACCACCTCGGAGGCCACGCTGCGAGAGGGCGGCACCTATGGAGTCGGAACGGTGGTTGTCGCGCACTTCGACGAAAGGATCGCCGACCGAGCCGCCGCCGAGCGGCAGCTGAAAGTGACTACGAACCCCGCAGTGCAAGGCTCATGGTTCTGGGTCGACGGGCAGAACGTCCACTGGCGACCGGAGCACTATTACGCACCCGGCACGACTGTCAGCGCCGAAGCCAAGATCTACGGAATTTCCCTGGGCGACGGCCTGTTCGGGCAAGACGACAGTCGAGTGTCTTTCCACATCGGTGATGCTCACGTGTCGATCGCCGACGATGCCACCAAGGTGGTGAGCGTTTTCAACAACGGAGCCTTGGTCCGTACCATGCCGACCTCCATGGGAATGGGTGGCACCGAGACGGTCGGTGCGCAGACCATATCGTTGTGGACTCCTCCCGGGGTCTACACAGTGCTCGACAAGGGCAATCCCGTGGTGATGGACTCCTCGACATTTGGGCTGCCCAAGAACTCTCGCCTCGGATATCGCGAGACCATCAACTACGCGACCCGAATCAGCATTGACGGCATTTATCTGCACCAGCTCGACACGACGGTGTGGGCCCAGGGACACACCGACACCTCGCACGGATGCTTGAATCTCAACGGCGACAACGCGAAATGGTTCTACGACTTCTCCGTGCCGGGTGACGTGGTCGAGATCCGCAACAGCGGCGGACCGCCGCTGAAACTGACTCAAAACGGCGACTGGACGCTCAGCTGGGATCAGTGGCGCGGCGGCAGCGCCGTGAAGCCGGCCTCGTGACGCCAAATCTTTACGGCGTGTTGGTTCGATAAAGTCTTGACTGATTCCAGATAAGTGGGCCATATTGGCCTTGTGTCGTCAACGTCGGACTACGCGGAGCGGTTGCGTGTGGCCGATCTGCGCGTGACCCGGCCCAGGATTGCCGTCCTGGAGGCAGTACACGCCCATCCACATGCCGACACCGAGACGATCTTTTCCTCGGTGCGGAACGGTCTCCCCGATGTCTCCCGCCAGGCGGTATACGACGTGCTTAACGCGCTGACGGCGGTGGGCCTGGTCCGACGTATCCAGCCATTGGGGCTGGTCGCGCGCTACGAGTCCCGCGTCGGCGACAACCACCATCACGTCGTATGCCGGACCTGCGGTGTCATTGCCGATGTCGACTGCGCGGTCGGCGACGCCCCGTGCCTCACCCCGTCGGACGACAACCACGCTCTCGACGGCTTCGTCCTCGATGAAGCTGAAGTCATCTACTGGGGCATATGCCCCGACTGTTCGACCGCAGATTCCTGATCACAGCCCGTGATCACAGCCCGATCATCCACCACCCGAAAGGAATGTTGTGTCATCAGATACATCCCACAAGAGCGAGAGTGAGAACCCGGCAATCGCGGCGCCCCAGCCGAAGTCGGATGCTCCCCTGACCAACCAGGATTGGTGGCCCAACCAGATCGACGTATCACGGCTGCACCCGCAGGTGGCGCAGGCCAACCCGCTGGGCGAGGACTTCGATTACGCCGAGGAATTCTCCAAGCTCGATGTCGAGGCTCTCAAGGCTGACCTGGTCTCGGTGCTGACCACCTCCCAGGACTGGTGGCCCGCTGACTACGGCCACTACGGGGGCTTCTTCATCCGGATGAGCTGGCACGCCGCCGGCACCTACCGGATCTTTGACGGCCGCGGCGGTGGGGGTCAGGGGATGCAGCGCTTCGCCCCGCTGAACAGCTGGCCGGACAACGCCAGCCTGGACAAGGCGCGCAGGCTGTTGTGGCCGGTCAAGAAGAAGCACGGTAACAAGATCTCCTGGGCGGACCTGCTGCTCCTCGCCGGCAACGTGGCGCTCGAGTCGATGGGCTTCAAGACCTTCGGCTTCGCCTTCGGTCGTCCCGACGTCTGGGAGCCCGTAGAGATTATCTTCGGCGAAGAGGGCGAATGGTTGGGCACCGACAAGCGCTACTCCGGCAAGCGCGATCTCGCGGAACCCTACGGTGCCACCACCATGGGTCTGATCTATGTGAATCCCGAAGGCCCCGAAGGCAAGCCGGATCCTGTCGCTGCAGCGGTGGATATCCGTGAGACGTTCGGCCGGATGGCGATGAACGACGAAGAGACCGCCGCGCTCATCGTCGGTGGCCACAGCTTCGGCAAGACCCACGGCGCCGGTGACGCCGACCTGGTCGGCCCCGAGCCGGAGGCCGCCCCGATCGAGCAACAGGGGCTGGGCTGGAAGAGCTCCTACGGCACGGGCTCGGGCAAGGACGCCATCACCAGCGGCCTTGAGGTCGTCTGGACGCCCACCCCGACCAAGTGGGACAACACCTTCCTAGAGACGCTGTACGGCTACGAGTGGGAGCTGACCAAGAGCCCGGCTGGAGCCTGGCAGTTCACGGCGAAGGACGGCGCCGGCGCGGGCACCATTCCCGACCCGTTCGGCGGGCCGGGTCGTGCGCCGACGATGCTGGTCACCGACATTTCGTTGCGGGAGGACCCGATCTACCGCGAGATCACCCAGCGCTGGCTGAACAACCCCGATGAGCTGGCCGACGCCTTCGCCAAGGCGTGGTACAAGCTGCTGCATCGCGATATGGGACCGGTCTCGCGCTTCCTCGGGCCCTGGATTCCGGAGCCACAGCTGTGGCAGGACCCAGTTCCGGCCGTCGACCACCCGCTGGTCAACGACAAGGATGTCGCGGCCCTGAAGAAGAAGGTGCTCGAGTCCGGCCTGACCGTTCCGCAGCTGGTCAAGACCGCCTGGGCGGCTGCGAGCAGCTACCGCAACACCGACAAGCGCGGTGGCGCGAACGGGGCGCGGATTCGCCTTGAGCCGCAGAAGAATTGGGAGGTCAACGAGCCCTCCGAGTTGGACAAGGTGTTGCCCGCGCTCGAGAAGATCCAGCAGGACTTCAACGCGTCGGCTTCGGGTGGCAAGAAGATCTCGCTGGCCGATGTGATCGTGCTGGCCGGTTCCGCGGCGGTCGAGAAGGCGGCCAAGGAAGCCGGATACGACATCTCGGTGCACTTCGCACCCGGCCGGACCGACGCCTCGCAGGAGAACACCGACGTGGAGGCGGCTGCGGTGCTCGAACCGCGGGCCGATGGGTTCCGCAACTACGCCCGGCCGGGCGAGAAGGCCCCGTTGGAGCAACTCCTGCTGGAACGGGCCTACCAGCTCGGCGTGACCGGTCCGGAGCTGACGGTGCTCGTCGGCGGCCTGCGTGCCCTGGGTGCCAACCACGGCAGCAGCAAACACGGCGTGTTCACCGACACGCCGGGTTCGTTGACTAACGACTTCTTCGTCAACCTGCTCGACATGGGCACACAGTGGAAGCCGTCGGAGACCGCGGAGAACGTGTACGAGGGCCGCGACCGGGCGTCGGGAACTCTCAAGTGGACCGCAACCGCGAACGACCTCGTGTTCGGGTCGAACTCGGTGCTGCGCGCTCTGGTTGAGGTTTACGCGCAGGACGACAACGCGGGGAAGTTCGTGGAGGACTTCGTCGCGGCGTGGGTCAAGGTCATGAACAACGATCGGTACGACTTGAACTGACATCGGCCTGATCATCAGCACCAGACGACACCCCGCGGGCAGCCGGCTCGCGGGGTGTCGTTCATTTTCGGCCCGGGAAGTTGAGCGGTGAGGCCCACCACATTATTACCAGCGAGTAACCTACGAAGGCGTAAGTTGCGTACCCTCGGTAAGAGCCGATGCGTTCAACTACCAGGGCTTGGGTAAACGGTTTGATCATGAGCGAATTGACGTACCTCGACCTGCACGGCGACCGGATCGCCTACCGGGAAGCCGGCCAGGGCCATGCCCTGTTGCTGATCCACGGGATGGCGGGCAGCTCGGCCACCTGGCGCGCGATCATCCCGCAGTTGTCCAAGAAATACCGCGTCATCGCGCCCGATCTGCTCGGTCACGGCATGTCGGCAAAGCCGCGCGGCGACTACTCACTGGGAGCATTCGCGGTCTTCCTGCGCGATCTGCTCGACGAACTCGGCGTGGCCCGCGCCACTGTGGTCGGGCAGTCGCTCGGCGGTGGCATCGCGATGCAGTTCACCCACCAGCACCGGGACTACTGCGAGCGGCTGGTCCTGATCGGCAGCGGTGGCCTCGGCCCGGACCTCAGTCCGGTGTTACGGATGCTGTCTGCGCCCGGCGCCGAGCTCGTGCTGCCCATCGTCGCACCGCAACCAGTGCTGAACCTGGGCAACAAGCTGGGTTCGTGGCTGCGCTCGGCCGGGATCCAGGCGCCGCGGGCCGGCGAGATGTGGTACGCGTATTCGTCGCTGTCGGATGCGCGGACTCGCCAGGCATTCTTGCGAACGTTGCGCTCAGTGGTGGACTACCGCGGTCAGGCCGTCAGCGCACTCAACAAGCTTCATGTCGCGGCTGGTCTGCCTACGCTGCTGATCTGGGGCGATCAGGACCGGATCATTCCGGTGGCGCACGCTTATGCCGCCCATGATGCGCTCGACGGCAGTCGCCTCGAGGTGCTCGAGGGTATCGGGCACTTCCCCCATGCCGAAGCACCGGTGGCCGTGGCGGAGATCCTGGAGGACTTCATCACCTCAACGGCACCCCAGCCGGCATCCGACTCAGTGCGCCTGGGTTCGCCCTTGCGCCAGATCAGCGACTGAGATCCCACTGTCCGTAGTCGGCGGCGAGCACGTCGTCAATATCCACGTTGATGCCGCCCAGCAGCGGGCTGGGGTTCGACGGGCTGTTGACGATCGCTTGGTACAGCACCGCCATGGGCTCGCGCTGACCGTGTGACCATGACCTCGTTTGCCAGGCCCAGCGGTGCCCCGCGCTGGTGGAGTTGCCGATCACCCCGTCCCTGATCGCCCACCCGCACGCGTTGTAGTGGCCGTACATGCCGGTGCGGCCCACGCCGAGTACCGAGTTGATTCCCCGAAACCAGTCGACGGCAAGGGTGTTCCAGGTGTTCTGGTCGATGTCGTCGTCGACGCTGAAGAAGATCGGAGCCGAGTTCGGCCCGCCTGCCGCGGCATGCAGCTGCAGAGCTGTTTGAGCATCCGCCACACCGCCGTCGTGTCCGCGGGTGAGATCCGACGGGGTAGCAGGCCATCCGGGCTTGCCGTACTGGAAGTTGCTGACGATCTGTAGGCCCGCCGCACGCAAGGCGTCCGCGTAGTCGCGGGTGATGGGCTTCGCCTCGAAGTGCGCTCCCGGCCGCTCCGCCGAGACGTAGTTGATCACCCCGGCATAGCCCGCTGCCTTGATCTCATCCGGCGCGATCCGCTTTTCCGCGAAATCGATCAGCCTGATGTTGTCGGCGGCGGCCCTGGGCGCATCGAACGTCGCGGCCAGGCTCAGGAGCGCCGGCGCGAAGGCATATTTGAGGACTTCGCGCCGCGGAACACCCCGCTGCCCATCGCGCGGTACAGCAAAATCGGGCACCGCGCGATGGTAGCAAGAGCGCTAGTACGGGCTGATGTCTACAGTCCGCGCTCGGTCAGCCACGACACGATATGTTCGGCGACCGTTTCCCATCCCGGCTCCAGCATCATCTCGTGTCCCATGTTCGGGAAGATACTTGGTTCTGTGCGGTAGGCCTTGGCCGTTGCGCGCACATCGGAGTCGCGATAAATCGCGTCCCGCTCTCCGCCCAGCACCAATAGCGGTGTGTCAATGCGCTCGGTGTTGACGAGTTCGCGCGCCACCATGTCGAACAGGATCGCTCGCGTGCTGTCCGGTGTAAGCCGCGCGGCGCCCTCGCTAATCAAGGAGTCGGGCGTCTCGGCGCTGAAGAACAGCTCGCGCGCGCCTGCCACCGTCCCCCCGTACATGTCGGTAGGGCGGCCGCTGAGAGCGAACTTCGAACACTGCCACGGGTGTCGACGCAATATGCGCAGCATCGACCGCAGATGCCCGCGCGGCGGTGCGGATGCGAGCAGCACCCCAGCCGGTGCGTCGTTGCTTTCGAGATACTTCTGCACGATGAAGCCGCCCATCGAATGCCCGATCGGGATCGGTTGTGGTACAAGCATATTGGCGATCGAGGAAACATCGGCGACGAAGTCCGAAATCGAGCACAAACGCAACGGTTTGTCCACTGGGCTACCGCCGTGGCCGCGATAACTGGGCGCTACGACACGAAACCCGCGTTCGGCGAAGAAGTCCAGAAAGTGCGCATCCCAGCACCATGCGCCTTGGAAGCCGCCGTGCACAAAGAGCAACGGATGTCGGTGTCCTCGGCTGGGTTTGCCCTTGTCTATTACTTCCAACATAAGATCCAATTCCTATCGAGGCGTTGAGGTTTCGTCGCTATGATTCGTAGCCGTGGGCTGCGGATTGATCCACCCTGCCGTCAGAACCGATGCTCAGCCTTGAGGAACTGTGCGGCGCGCTCGCCGATCACCACGCAGGGCGCCATGGTGTTACCGGTGGTGATACGCGGCATGATCGATGCGTCCGCGACGCGCAGATTCTCGACGCCGTAGACCTTGAGGTGTCCATCGACCACCGACATCGAGTCGCGGCCCATCTTCGCCGTCCCTACTTCGTGCCAGTAGGTGGTTACCGCATTGCGCAAGTAGGTTTCCAGTTCGTCGCCCGTCAGGTCGCCGGGCATGACCTCGCGCTTCACGAACGAACGAAGCTCCGCGGAATTGCCGATTTCCCTGAGGGTTTCGATGCAGGCAATTGCAGTCTTGACATCGTGCGGATCCGACAACGCGTTTGCTTCGATCCGAATCGGATCGGTGGGACCCGGTCCCGACAACCGCAACCGCCCGCGGCTTTTCGGATGCGTGGGTGAGCCGAATAGGATCCAGCAGTCTTGTGGCAGGCCGTATTTCGCGATGTTCTCTGGCGTGGCCATCGGGAATGCGCCCAGGCAGGCGAACAGATCCGGCCCATCGAGGTCCCCGAGACCGGAGTCCCAGAACAATGCCGCCGGCGCCTGGGTGCTGCTTTGCACGTCCTCGGGAAACTCCCATACGCAGCTGACCCCGTAGTGGTCTTGAAAGTTGCGGCCGACCCCGGGCAGGTGCTGCCGCACCGTGACCCCGGCGCGGCGTAGTTCGTCGGTGTCGCCGACGCCGGACTGCATCAGCACCTTGGGTGTGTGAATCGCCCCCAGCGACAGCACCACTTCGGTGTCGGCCGTCACGTGATGGACCGCGCCGTCGTGGATTACCTCGACGCCGGTGGCCCGATTGTCCTGGAATATCACCCGCGTCACCAGGGCATGCGGCACCACGGTCAGGTTCGCCTTGTCCAGATGCGGCGCCGTGTAGGTGCGGAATACCGATAGGCGTTCTCCGCCGCGCGAACGCATGTCGGTGATGGCGGCGCCGCGCATCTCTTCCATCAGCCGACCGTTGGGACTCTGATAAGTCGGAATTCCCAACGTCCTGGCCGCATCCACGGCCGTCGCGGCGAGTGGATGGACGTCGGGCGTCGGCTGCACGAACACCGGCCCTCCCCTGCCCCGATGATTCGGCTCGCCCACGCCGTGCCAGTCCTCGATCTGCCGGTACAAGTCCAGAACGGGCTCGTAACCCCAGGCTGGCTGTCCGGATTCGGCGGCGAAGAGATCCCAGTCGCTGCGATGCCCGCGGGCCCAGATCATCACGTTGATGCTCGACCCGCCGCCCAGCACCTTGCCCATCGAGAACCCGATCGAGCGTCCGTGCAGCCTCGGGTCGGCTTCGGACACGAAACCCCAGTCCCGTTCACTGCCCAGGTTGGCCGGCCACTGGCTCGCCTCGGTCACGCTGGGAACCTCGTCGCTGCCGCCGGCCTCCAGCAGCAGGACGGACAGGTCGGGGTTTTCCGCCAACCGTCCAGCGATGACTGAGCCCGACGACCCGGCCCCACAGACTATGACGTCGTAGCGTGGCTCTAATGCAGCCGTCACGATGGCTCCTTCTCGTCGCTGGGTATAGCGCTTGATAGCTAGCCACGTGCAGGCGATCCTTTTGGTTCACCCATTCTTGCGAATTCCCGCGTGACTGATAGCAATTCGGAGTCCATGACGGGAAGGTTGTCCGGTGTGACGCAGGTTACTATTCGCGCTCAGCGGCTTTCACAAGACGGTTTACCAGGAATCCGACCACGCCGCGCAGAAAAATCCGCATAATTTGGGACGTTCCGCGCAGACCTTCGGTGAAGGATCCAGTCCAACGAATGTCGGTTCCCCCTGCGGGTTAGGCGTCAACAGCATCTCGGCTCGATAATCCCGCGCCGACACCGGCGGGTGCCGGATGGCCCTGCTGCTCCCAACTCGATTGGACGATAAGCGGTTTCGCCCATTGAGACCAACGGGCACCGTCGGTCTCAAGGCGAAACAGGGTGGCTGCCGGTGCGCTTGTGGCTCGGTTGATCTCGAAGCGGAACATTTTGTCTTCTGACATGTCATCGACTCCCGGCCGTCGCCGCGTCGGCGGGCCGCAGCAGCCGCCCACTGATCAAGGATGAGAGCCAACCGGGTGGGAGTCGTCCGCCGGTGGCCATGACCCGATTGCGCCACCCGGGAACGACCACAGCCCGGCCTTTGTCCATACCGCGTAGCCCCGCGGCCACCACCGGTTCGGGCGCGGCCAGGCGCCGATAGATCGCGGTGTGTGAGACGTCCGATCCAAGAGCGTCGACGAATCCAGTGCGGGTGGCCCCCGGGCACAACGCGGTGACGGTGACACCCGTCCCGCGAGTCTCTGCCCACAACGCCTGGCTGAGCGAAAGCACAAACGCCTTCGACGCGCCGTAGGTGGCCTGATACGGGCCCGGCTGAAACGCAATCGTGGAGGCGACGTTCACGATGCCGCCGCGACCGCGGGCCAGCATTCCGGGAAGCACCGCGTGGGTGAGACGGACCAGCGCGTCGACGTTGACCGCCACCAGCTCGTGCTCGCGGCCGGCGTCTAGTTCCGAAAACCGTCCGTAGGTGCCGAATCCGGCATTGTTGACCAGCACCTCGACCGCGCGTCCCTCGAGACGAGCCGCGAGTGCGTCCACGCCGGACCCGGTGCCGAGGTCGCCGACGACCAGCTCGACCTCAATCCCGGGGACAGTTTGGCGAACCTGCCGCGCCACCGCGTCGAGCCGGGCCTCGTCACGTCCGGCCAGCAGCAATGACAAGCCCCGCTTGGCCAGCAGTTCGGCGAAAATCGCGCCGAAGCCAGAGCTGGCACCCGTGATCACTGCCCAGCCGGTTCGGTCGTCTCGTTGAGATGACATTCCGCTCCTTTCGAAGATGTGAATGCTATTAACTTAGATCACGCATGTTAATGTCGTCAACATGCCCGGAAAGAAGCCATCCGCACCGGCTGAAACGCGCCGTGACAGCTACCACCACGGCGATCTCAAACGGGCTCTGACCAGCGCCGCGCTATCGCTGGTGGCCGAGCGGGGACCCAAAGGCTTCACCTTGACCGAAGCGGCACGACGGGCAGGCGTCAGCGCCGCGGCGCCATACCGCCACTTCAGCGACAAGGCCCACCTGCTCGCCACGGTCGCCGAGCAGGGATTTCTCGACCTCCACACCGCCTTGACCGCCGGTGCCGATGCCGCATCAGAGCCGACGGAGAAGTTGGTTGAAATCGGTCGCGCTTATGTGCGCTGGGCGGTCGGCCATCCGGACCAGTACCGAGTGATGTTCGGTGCGGATACCGACAAAACCCAGCACCCGAGCCTGGCCGTCGCTGCAGGTCAAGCCTTCGGCGTCCTGCTTGATGCGATAGCCGGGTGTCAGGCCGCGGGACTGGTGCGCGGCCAACAACCGCGCGAGGCGGCCGGCCCGCTCTGGTCGCTCGTGCACGGCGTCGCGTCCCTGGCCATCGAGGGCGAGCTGCGAAATGTCGGGATCGACCAGGACCCCGAAGGCATGATCGTGGATGCGTTGTCCGACCTGTTCGATCGTTGAACCCGTGCGCTGGCGTCGTCCTCGGCGCGCAACTCAGCAAACAAATGCTCTCCCGCAACGATCCATCGTCAGCCCGTTGGCTCACAACATGTTCCGTCTCTCGATCGCCTACCCGCGACCCGGAACAGTTATCCAGCCGACCTCGTTGACCAACGAATATGGCCGAAACCTACTATTGAAGGGCGCCGATGCCGCGTTGCGTCGATTAGCTGATCGAACTATAGTCTGGACACATGTCCAGTTTGCAGTCACGGAGTTCGAGAGCCCGTTGATCGCAATGGATTCGGCGCCCTTCAGCGTTCGTTAACCAGCAAAGAAGAGTTGAGTATGCGTATTGCCTTGCTGTCCTACCGTAGTAAGACCCATTGCGGCGGGCAGGGCGTCTACATACGACATCTCAGCCACGGTCTGGTGGAACTCGGTCACGATGTCGAAGTGTTTTCCGGCCAGCCGTATCCGGAACTGCTCGATCCTCGGGTGCGATTGACCAAGGTGCCGAGTCTGGACCTCTACCGTGAGCCCGACCCGTTCCGGGTGCCGCGCCCGAGCGAGATCCGCGACTCGATCGACCTGTTGGAGCTCCTGACCGTGTGGACCGCAGGTTTTCCCGAACCGCGGACCTTTACGATGCGTGTCGCCCGGCTGCTGGCCGAACGTGCCGGCGAATTCGACGTCGTCCATGACAATCAGAGCCTGGGCACCGGACTGCTGACCATCGCCGGCTCGGGGATGCCGGTCGTGGCTACCGTGCACCATCCCATCACCCGTGACCGGGTGCTCGATGTTGCCGCCGCACGTTGGTGGCGAAAACCGTTGGTGCACCGCTGGTATGGATTTTCCACCATGCAGGAACAGGTGGCACGCCAAATCCCGGACCTGTTGACGGTCTCGTCGTCGTCGGCTGCCGACATCGTCTCCGACTTTGGTGTGTCCGCGGATCAACTCCATGTTGTGCCGTTGGGCGTGAACACCGAGCTGTTCAAACCAGGCTCGGGTCCACGGCAGCCGGGCCGCGTCATCGCGATCGCCAGCGCCGACACCCCGCTGAAGGGCGTCAGTACCTTGTTGCACGCGGTCGCCAAGGCTCGCGTGAACCGCGATCTCGAGTTGCGACTCGTCGCCAAAGTGGAACCCAATGGCCCCACTCACAAACTCATCGCCGAACTGGGCATCTCCGACATCGTCCACATCACGAGTGGACTTTCCGATGCCGAGCTGGCCGCCTTGTTCGCCTCGGCCGAGGTTGCCTGCATTCCGTCGCTCTACGAAGGGTTTTCGCTGCCCGCCGTGGAAGCGATGTCCAGCGGTACTCCGATCGTCGCCAGCCGGGTGGGCGCACTGCCCGAAGTCCTCGGGACCGATGGCGCCTGCGCCGAGCTGGTGCCGCCGGCCGACGTCGACGCGCTGACTCGCGCTTTGGGCGAGCTCCTCGATTCGCCGGAAAAGCGCCGCAGCCTCGGGAAGGCGGGCAGGACACGCGCAGTCAACGTGTTCAGCTGGGAAGCCGTCGCCGCGCAAACCGTGCGGATCTATGAGCGGGCGATCGCCCGAACAACCGCCGCCCAAGGCGAACCGCAATGCTGACAGTCGATTTCGATCGGCTCGGCATCGGACCGTCCACCAAGGTTATCGACGTGGGTTGCGGAGCGGGCCGGCATGCGTTCGAGGCGTACCGCCGCGGCGCCGACGTCATCGCATTCGACCGCGACGAGGACGAATTGCGGTCTGTGGAAACTATTCTGCGCGCGATGGCCGAAAACGGCGAGGCGCCTGCTGCCGCATCAGCGGAAGCGGTCGTCGGTGATGCGTTGAGCTTGCCGTACGCGGACGAGACATTCGACTGTGTCATCGCATCCGAAATCCTGGAGCACATCACGCAAGACGACGCCGCAATCGCAGAGCTGATCCGGATTCTCAAAGTCGGTGGGACACTTGCGGTCACCGTGCCGCGATGGCTGCCTGAACAAGTGTGCTGGCTGCTGTCCGACGAATACCACGCCAACCTGGGCGGCCACATCCGCATCTACCGGGCCAGCGAACTTCGGGACAAGATCGCCGGCACCGGCCTGGAATTGACGCATGCCCATCATGCGCACGCACTGCATTCGCCATTCTGGTGGTTGAAATGTGCTGTTGGCGTCGCCAATACGGATCATCCGGCGGTGACCGCCTACCACAAACTCCTGGTTTGGGATCTTATGCAGCGGCCGACGCTCACCCGGATTACGGAGTCAGTGCTCAATCCTTTCGTCGGCAAGAGCGTGGCGATGTATTTCACCAAACCGCACACGGTAGAAGCCGAAGCGACTCTGGGGTATTCACTTGCGTCGATTTAACCCGCCTGCGGTTCCGGGTGTCTTCAGCCCGGAGCAATGCCGCCAGACAGCCCTGTCCATCGCCGCCGCGCAGGAATCATCCGGCGCGATCCCTTGGTTCGAGGGTGGCCACACCGACCCGTGGGATCACGTGGAATCCGCTATGGCGCTTACCGCGGCCGGACTGCTGGAGCCGGCCCGGGCCGCGTATGAGTGGAGCCGACGCAATCAGCGGTCCGACGGCTCCTGGCCGCTCCAATTTCGTGCGGGGACAATCGAAGACGTCAACAGTGATAGCAATTTCTGCGCCTACATCGCCACGGGTGTCTGGCATTATGTGTTGGTCACCGGTGACGAATCATTCGCTGCCTCGATGTGGCCGGTGGTGCACAAGGCCATCGATTTCGTCATCGATCTGCAGGTCGGCTACGGCGAGATCTGCTGGGCCCGAAGCGAAACCGGGCCGGTGCGCGAGGCCCTGCTAACCGGTTGCGCCAGTGTGTATCACAGCATTCGGTGTGCATTGGCGTTGGCCGCCGTCATGGGCGATCCGCAACCGGAGTGGGAGCTGGCCCTGGGCCGACTGGGCCACGCGCTCACCTCGCATCCGGACGCGTTCACCGAAAAGGACCGCTACTCGATGGATTGGTACTACCCCATCCTCGGGGGTGCGTTGCGGGGTCCGGACGCCGAAGCGCGCATCAAGCAGCGCTGGGACAACTTCGTCGTCGAAGGCCTGGGCATTCGCTGCGTGGACGATCGACCGTGGGTGACCGGCGCCGAAACCTGCGAGCTGGTCCTGGCGCTCGAGGCGATGGGGCAACATTCCGTCGCACATTCGCAGTTTGCCGCGATGCAGCACCTGCGCGAACATGACGGTTCGTATTGGACGGGTTTGGTGTTCGCCGACGGGAAACGGTGGCCCGAAGAGCGCACGACGTGGACGGGCGCAGCAGTGATTCTGGCGGCAGACGCGCTTTCGGACACCACCGGGGGCGCCGGGATCTTCCGCGGCCACGACCTGCCGCTGGGTCTGCAGAGCGACTTCGATTGCGAGTGTGTCGTTACCGGTCCTGGCCGATGACGTCGATCGCCTCGCCGACCTGACCGCCGGTGCGCTCGAGCAGCCGTAGCGACCCCAACGCGGAGATCTCCCGGAACTGACCTGAATCGATGGCACGGCAATAGATCAAATACGGCGGTCGGCCACCGTCGGCCGGATCGGGGAATACGTCATGGATGACGAGTGCCCCGCCGATATTCACCCACTTCGCCCATCCGTTGAAGTCCTCGGTGGCCGCCGCTTCGGAATGTCCGCCATCGATGAACAAGAACTGCAGCGGCGACCGCCATCCCCGGGCCACGATCGGTGACTTGCCCACGATTGTCACCACGTGGTCATCCAGACCGGCGGCGTCGAGCGTGCGGCGAAACGTCGGCAGCGTGTCGAACAGCCCGGTGACCGCGTCGACCAACGAGGCGTCGTGGTATTCCCAGCCGGCCTGGTGTTCCTCCGAGCCGTGGTGATGGTCGATCGTGTAGAGCACGCCATCCGTTTGTTGCGCCGCCGCACCGAGCAGCAAAGTGGACTTGCCGCAATAGGTGCCGATCTCGACACCGACGCCGCCGTCGAGATACCGCAGCGCGGCATCGTACAGAGCGCGCCCCTCGTCGTCCGGCATGAAACCCTGCACTTGTTCGGCCAGCGCGAACAAGCGATCGGGTGCACTCGCGTCGGTGTGGCTCATTAGCTGAACCTATCGTTAGCCCTGCCCAGCGGCGACGGCGCAATGGCTCTAACATCTTGCTGTGCGCTCTTTACTCGTTCGGAAATTGATTGTTCTCCTCGCGGCGGTCCCGATCGCGACGGTGCTGACGTTGACTACCGCAGTGCTGCCCACCGGCACGCCGGGGGCCCCGGGGTTGGCGGCGGCCAGCTGTCCCCAGGTTCAGGTGATCTTTGCTCGCGGCCGATATGAATCGCCGGGGCCGGGCGTACTGGGCAACGCGTTCGAAAACGCGCTCGCATCCAGGGTCAACAAGAACATCAATAACTACGCGGTGAAGTACCCGGCCGACACCGAGGTCGACATCGGCGCCAACGACATGAGCCACCACATCCAGGACACGGCCAACAACTGCCCGGACACCCGAATCGTCCTGGGCGGCTACTCGCTCGGCGCGGCGGTCACCGACGTGGTGCTCGCCGCACCTATCGGCGCGTTCGGTTTCGACAGCCCCCTGCCGCCGGGCATGGATCAGCACATCGCCGCCGTCGCGTTATTCGGCAACGGGAGTGCCTGGGCGGGTCCGATCACGAATTTCAGCCCTGTCTACAACGACCGGACCATCGAGTTGTGCCACGGCGCCGATCCAATCTGTAGCCCGGCCGACCCGAACACGTGGAAGGAAAACTGGCCTCAGCACCTGGCCAGCGCCTACATCGACGCGGGCATGGCCAACCAGGCCGCCGACTTCGTTGCGGGCAAGCTGTAACTAGAGCGGCGACCACTCGTGACGGGCGATGAGCACGTCACGAAGTAGGTCGGCGCGATCGGTGATGATGCCGTCGACCCCGATGTCGAGAAGTGCCCGCATCGCCACCGGGTCGTCGACCGTCCAGGCGTGAACCTGACGCCCCGAGGCATGAACAGCCCGGACCAGTGCCGGCGTGATCACCGGTACGCGACCCAACCGCGGCGGCAGTTGTAAGCAGTCACTGTCGTGCACCATCCGCCAGGCGTACGCCCGGCCGGCCGGTGTTTTCGCCGCTGCGAGCGCCAGGAACGCGGCCGTGCCCGCCGAACTGGCGACCCGTTTGGACAGCAGTCGCAACGCGCGACGGCGACGCCGGTCGGAGAATGACGTGACCAGCACCCGGTTGTGCGCGCTCAACCGCTCAATGACATCGACGGTCGGTTCGACGGCGGACGCGGCTTTGATATCGATATTCACCCGCATGGTCGGCAGTGCGACCAAAAGCTCTTCGAGCGTCGGGAGGGACTCCCCCGCGCCTAGTTCCGCCGTGCGGACATCCCGCCAAGAAAGCCGATCGATCGCGCCCGGCAATCCCGACTGGGCCGGCAGCCCGCGGTCGTGCAGGATCACGGCCACCCCGTCGCGGGTCGCACGAACGTCCGTCTCGATGTAGCGAAATCCGAGCTTGGCCGCCGCGTGGAATGCGCCCATGCTGTTCATGGGAAACCTGAACGACGTGAACCCCCTGTGCGCCATGGCAATCCGTCCGGTGACGCGGAGATACTCAAGGGTAGTCGCGCCGCTATCACTCATGGGGTCGACCACCGATCCGTCGTTGCGCTCATTGCCAGCTCTCGCAAAGGCTACGGCGCACCACCCGCGCGCTGGGCGGGCCCTATCTCACGCTTCGTAGGTGACTTGGTACCAATGCCGGACCGGCGTATGGCTTTTGTCGGCTTGACCCGTGTCCGTCGCACTCACCACGTTGACGTCGGTCACGTCAGGATTGTGGGCCTCGATATAGCGCTCCAGCTCGTGCACAAGCGCGCTGTGCGGCTGATCTGGGTTGGCTAGGGCCTTTGCTCGGCGTGTTTGCGGCACACCGAGAATTATGCCGACGTGTTCTTCGATGTGCAGCATTCGCTATTACCTTGTCCCGCAGGCCGGTTGGTGACCCTTCGCCGCGCCCGTAGGGCGACGTAGCCCAGTACCAGTCCGGCTCCGATCTCGGCAGCTGCCGGGCAGAAAAGTGCGCAGCACGTGCGCGTGGGTGAACAGTGCGGCACTGCCGAAACCCACAATCAACGCGAATTCGGAAGCCCGTCGGGGTCCTCGCAGCACCATCGCCACAACCACGAAAATCCCCTGGATCATCCCGCCGACCATGATTGATGGCGGAGATGCCGACATCCCCCGTCGAAGGTGATCGATGCGGTGCAGTCCGAATGCAGTTGCGAAGACGATCATTGCCGCAGTCATGGAACGGTGCGCCAGCAGCGGACCCGAGTTGTTGGACATCTGCTTCCCCCAACCTCATCTACTACGAAGAGTAGTAGATGAGGTTGGGGATGTAAATCGGCTGAGCCGAAATGAACGCAGAAGGGTTGGATCAGGTGTCCACCAGGGAACCGCTCAGCAAACATCATTCGACGCGGTGGGACGTGTGGGCAAAACGACTAATTGGGGATGCTTCGAAAGTGCCCGGCTGCGGCTAAAACACAGGTTATCGATCAGTTATAGCGCTGCGGCGCAGCCCGATTCGCAGACCATCGAATCCGATAAATGCTTATGCAGGTGTGTCGTTGCTGGAGTAAACCTTGAAGTGCCGGCTACCAGCGGCGACCGCGTGACCTACCTCGGGAGCGCCCCGCCGAAACCGAGATGACGGGTGACGACTCATCGATTCGCTGCGCTCTCGCTCACGCCGCTGCGCTGCAATCCAAGCCGGATGTGACTGAAGGAAAATAACTGTCGCCCCTGATGCATTCGCCATGATTGTCATCTCCCCTCATAGCAACCGACTCAGCCGCAAAATTCCACACGTGTTATCTGTTCGTGTCCAGGATGCCCAGCCAAACCTGAGACCAAACCACGCGTGATCATGAGAATTGGCCGTGAATTTATCCAAAACCCGAGCTAGTACCGTGCCGCCGTCCGTTTCGGGCCGGCTGCGTTCCAAATGTTAACGACGGCCACTGACACAATTTCCGTTTCGACCCCGTACGACCCGGGCTGCTATCGTCGCTTGCTTATGCCAGAGATGGACCGTCGCCGCATGATGCTGACGACAGGGATTGGCGTGCTGGCGGCTGCGCTTCCCCTCCCTGACGCCCAGGCTTACCCATCCCGACCGGTTTCGCCGGCGGGGCGGACGCCACTGCCCGGTGCGCCCAGCGGCCAGGCCGGAAGCTACATATTCTCCGACGAGTTCGATGGTCCGGCCGGTTCGGCCCCCGACCCGTCGAAGTGGACGGTGGCGAGGGCTCGTGAGGTGATCAAGGATCCGACGTATTGGGAGCTGCCCGAGCACATCGGGCAGTACCGCGACGATCGCCGCAACGTGTTCGTCGACGGCAATTCCAACCTCGTCCTGCGCGCCGCGAAAGACGGTCCCACCTATTCCAGCGGCAAGGTGCAAAGCAATTGGCGCGGCGGCGTCGGCCACACCTGGGAAACCCGGGTCAAGCTGAACTGCCTGACCCCCGGCGCGTGGCCGGCCTATTGGCTGGGCAATGACGATCAGGGCGAAATCGACGTCATGGAGTGGTACGGCAACGGCAGCTGGCCGGCTGCCACCACCGTCCACGCGAAAGCCAACGGCGGCGAGTGGAAGACCCACAACATCGCTGCCGACAGCGCCTGGCACACCTGGCGATGCCAGTGGGACGAGGCCGGCATCAGGTTCTGGAAGGACTACGTCGACGGCGCGGCACCCTACTTCGACGTGCCGGCGAGCTCCCTGCCGGATTGGCCGTTCAACGGCCCCGGCTACACGGTGTATCCCGTGTTCAACCTCGCGGTAGCGGGTTCGGGTGGCGGCGATCCCGGGGCGGGCAGCTATCCGGCGGACATGCTGGTCGACTGGATACGTGTCTGGTAGTAGGGCGTCAGCCTGGTATTCGATCCCCGGCGAACCACGCGCTCACTACCGCGTGGGTCTGAGGTGGCGGAAAGTGGGGGTTCGCCGCGCCCAGTTGACCGACTTTAACCGTCCACACGGGCCCAGTGCGGTCGTCGATGCAGGTCTGCGCGTCTGGGCGGCACAGCACCGCGGAGTTGGGGGTGCCGTTGCTGCACCCGTAGCCGCCGACGTAGCCGTCGTCGCGGCCGCCCCAGGCCCCGCCGTTGCGCAGCAAGCAGCGGGTGCCGTCGTCGAGAAGGAGCGCATACGGTTCTGGTGAATCCGGAGGCTGCACGGGTGGGAGCTGACCGCTGAAAGCGACCCGGTGCAGACGCTGGTCCCACGGATCATCCACGCACAGCAGCGATCCCGGCGTCGACGGCCAGCAGGTGGCGGCGCCCGCGACGCTCGGCGAGCACGCGTAAACGTTGTCGGCCACCGCCGCGGGTGACGCTACGCAATCGTTCACCACGGCGACGTTGCCTTCGGGCGGGGTCTCGTGAAAGCCATTGACGGCCTGCCCCTGGGACCCGACGGCCACCGTGGTGATCTGCTGAGTAGGCGGAGGATCGGCACTCGCCGATCCGGCGAACCCGAACATTGCCATCACAGCGACCGGCACCACAGCAACTCGCGACGCATCCACCGGGCTAACAATCCTCCACGCGGGCCCCGTTTGAAGGGCTCTTGCGCACATCAATGCGTCAGGAGGGCGACCGCGGTCGTGGGCTTGCTACCCGGATGACGCAAATCCGATCGAGGCAGCCAGGCCAGTGGGCGCATCCACAGTGGCAAGCGGTGGAAGCGGTGGGCGGCCTCGAACACCGATTCCGCTTCGACGGCGCGCCAGCCGAGGTCTTCGAAGAAGGCCAGCCCGTTCTCGGGTGCGAACTTGAACGGCGCGTTTTCCGAAATCCCGGCGATGTTCTTGTTGATCTGCTTCTTCAGGCCGGGAAAGGCGAAGTCGAGCATCCACCAGGCGACCTCGGGTCGCTTGATCGCATCCGAAAGCGCGGCGATGTCGGCGGTCTCGAGGTACATCGACAGACCCTCGGTGAGCACGAAGGCCTTCGTCGCGCAGTCCAGTGCGTCGTTGAAGAAGACGTCTCGGGCGTGCGGGTCGGCGAGATCAACGGCGGTGCGGGTCAGCCGGCATCGCGGGGTCTGGTCGGCCAGCAGCTGAGTCTTTTCCGCGAGCAGCTTGGGTAGATCGGCCTCGATCCACCTCAATTCGGACGGGAGGTCTAAGCGATAAGGCCGGGTATCCAGGCCGGCAGCCAGATTGAGCACGCGGTCGCAGCCATTAGCGAGTGCGTCGGCGATGGCATCGTCGATGATCTTGGTGCGCGCTACCAGCCACCAACCGCTGCGATTAGTCCATGGCACGTTTGCGACGATCGCGCGACCCTGTGCACCGGCCAGACGCTCGGCGAGCGGGTCGCGAAACAACGCATCGGGACGTGCCGACTCGGTAGCCCGATACAACGCGGGCCACCGGGCGGTATCGGAAACATGGGTAATGGTGTGCTCCGCCATAGGTTGCGTTATAGCGCATTGGGCGACGCCCCGAGACCGGATTCTGTGTCTGCTCGGCGTAGCGTGCGCTCATGCCTGATCGAAACCGCCGCTTCCTGTTGCGTGAGCGCCCCACCGGACGCATCGGCCCTGACACTTTCGAGCTCAGTGAGAATGCGGTGCCCGAGATTAACGATGGCGAGGCGCTCGTGCGCGTCGACTGGATCTCGCTCGATCCGACCAACCGGACCTGGATCAATGACACGCCGACCTACCTGCCGCCGGTGGGTATCGGCGAGGTCATGCGGGCGGGCGGGCTCGGCGAGGTCGTCGAATCGAAGAATCCCCATTATTCGGTCGGACAGCTCGTGCAGGGCCTCGTTG
Source organism: Mycobacterium sp. Dal123C01 (assembly GCF_052566995.1). Lineage (NCBI taxonomy): Bacteria > Bacillati > Actinomycetota > Actinomycetes > Mycobacteriales > Mycobacteriaceae > Mycobacterium > Mycobacterium sp. Dal123C01. The sequence continues at coordinate 3,921,460 of NZ_CP199580.1, forward strand.
GTTGGCAGGAGTACGTGGTCGCCTCGGACGCGACGCCGTTGTTCCCGGTCGACGTCGCCGGGGGTGTCTCCCCCAGCGCCTACCTGGGCGCACTCGGGACCACCGGGCTCACGGGGTGGCTCGGTATCCGTGACATCGGCAAGCCACAGCCGGGTGAGACCGTTGTCGTCTCGGCCGCGGCGGGTGCGGTGGGCTCGATCGCCGGCCAGCTCGCCAAAGCCGATGGCGCACGAGTTGTCGGGATCGCCGGTGGACCGGACAAATGCCGACTGCTCACCGAGCAACTCGGCTTCGACGCGGCCGTCGACTATCGCGCCGACGACTGGGCCGCCCAGCTGAGGGCGGCGACGCCCAACGGCATCGACGTCGACTTCGAGAACGTCGGCGGCGTCATCATGGATGCGGTCTTCGCGCGCCTCAACATTCGCGCGCGCGTCGCACTGTGCGGCCTGATTTCCGGGTACAACTCGGCGGAGCCGCCGACCGGGCCACGCGCATTCGGGAACCTGCTGATCCAGCGCGCGACAGTGCAGGGCTTCATCGTTCTCGACCACCTGGGCCGCGCACCCGAGGCTGTGCGCGAGATCGCCGCCCTGATCGCCGCGGGCAAGCTCACGCCGCTCGAGACCGTAGTCGAGGGCTTTGAACAGCTGCCGAAAGCGATCAACATGCTCTTTGACGGCAAAAACGTGGGCAAGCTGGTCGTGAAGACGTCGAACTAGAGCGTCGCGACGACAAGAACTTTCGAGAGGTCTCCGGGGTCGACTCGCACTGGTACCTCTCCACCCACCTTGATGTGCGGGGCGGTCGAGAGCTCAAGTGAAATGCGCCGAGTGGTGCGGTAGGCGTCTCGGTCGGGCAGCTGCACGTCCAGCTCCAGCATGTGCCAGGAGCCCAGCAGTGTCGTCGTGACGTTTTCGTGGATGGCCACGATCGTTGCGATACCCCGCAGGCCTTCGCGCATCAGCCGTTCCCGGTCGGCAGTGAGCGCGTTGAGTTCGGCGACGGCGTCGATCGCGTGTTGTTTGTCGGATCGCGTGACCCGCTGGCCCGCGCTGGCTTTCTTTGCTCGCTCGAACCAGCCCATGGGGCCGAGCGTACGTTGATTGACAATCGGCGTGGTCAGGCATGGAACGCAAAGATAGAATATCGTGTTTGGCTACAGCAGCAGTTAGCTGTGGCTGCCAACAGTTCGGAACCCACGAGGATGTGACACATGAGCGAGGACGTCCCCGATCCCAATCCTGCTGTCTCGCAGCTCCACCGGGGCCTATCCAACCGTCACCTTCAGTTGATCGCGCTCGGAGGCGCGATCGGGACCGGTCTCTTCATGGGTGCCGGGCGAACGATCTCCCGTGCGGGCCCCTCGGTAGTGCTGGTGTACGCAATCATCGGGTTCTTCTTGTTTTTCGTGCTGCGCGCGATGGGCGAACTGCTGTTGTCGAACCTGAACTACAAGTCCTTCGTCGACTTCGCGGCCGACCTATTGGGGCCCGCGGCAGGCTTTTTCGTCGGGTGGTCGTACTGGTTCGCGTGGATCGTCACGGGTATTGCAGAACTCGTTGCGATCTCGGGCTACGTGCAGTTCTGGTGGCCCGGCTTGCCGGCATGGCTTCCGGCGCTGGCCGCGTGTGCGCTGATCCTCCTGTTCAACTTGTTCAGCGTCCGCAATTTCGGGGAGATCGAATTCTGGTTCGCCTTGATCAAGGTCGCCGCGATCCTGGGCTTGATTGCCGTCGGCGCGTTCCTTGTGGCCACCAATTTCGTTTCGCCGCAAGGCTATCGCGCAACGATCGAAAACCTCTGGAACAACGGCGGGTTCTTCGCCAGGGGTTTCATGGGCATGGTCGGGGGGTTCCAGATCGCGTTCTTCGCGTTCGTGGGCGTGGAACTGGTCGGTACCGCGGCGGCGGAGACGGCGAACCCACGCCGCACCCTTCCTCGTGCGATCAATGCCGTACCGGTGCGGGTGGCGATTTTCTACATCGGTGCGCTGCTGGTGATCCTGACCGTCGTCCCGTGGCGGCGGCTCGCCAGCGATGAGTCCCCGTTCGTCATGATGTTCTCGCTGGCGGGCCTTGCCGGTGCGGCGTCGTTCGTCAACTTCGTCGTGACCACCGCGGCCGCCTCCTCAGCCAACTCCGGGATGTACTCCACGGGCCGCATGCTTTACGGTCTGGCCGACGAAGGTAGCGCTCCAGCGATTTTCCGCCGGCTGAACCGCGGCGGCGTGCCCGCACCCGCACTGTTTCTCACGGCCGCACTCCTGCTGACCGCCATCCCCCTGCTGCACGTCGGCGGTTCGGTGATGGGTGCTTTTACGCTCGTGACGACTATCGCGTCGCTGTTGTTCATGTTCGTCTGGACGATGATCATCGTCAGTTACCTCGTCTATCGCCGCCGGCACGCACAACGCCATGCGGATTCGACCTTCAAGCTGCCCGGTGGCCGGGTGATGTGCTGGGCCGTCTTCGCGTTCTTCGCGTTCGTCACATGGACGCTCGGTACCGAACGCGACACCGCGATCGCTTTGGCGTGGTTCCCGCTCTGGTTCGTGGTCCTCGCGGCCGGATGGCTGATCGTCCGCAGCCGCCCCGGCCACGCCGAGCGGTATCGCCGGTTCCTGGCCGAAATGAAACACCCGGTCGGCGAGAAGGCCGCGACGACCGCACCGGCATCCTGAATTCCGGTTCGCTGACCGGCAGGTAACTCATACGTTCTTGGGATCGGTAGCCGGCCCGGCCGTCTGTACTCATCACAACGACGCCGCCAACGAGGCGCGTCTTGAGAAAAGGAAGAACAGACATGAACATCCTGCCCCCCGGCATCGAAGAACAAATCAACCGCGTTGACCGGCAGCGGAGCCTCTACATCGGGATCAGTACCGGCCTGCTTGCGCTCTGGAGCTTCTTCCGGCTGATCTGGACGCTCTACATCGGAATGACGTTCGGCTGGTTCCTGGGGTCGATGGCATTCTCATTGGTGTTGTGGGGCGTGGTCGGTACCGTCGCGGGGCTCACTGCCTACGGTTTCCTGACCCGCTATTCCAAAGGATCTTGACACTGAGCCACGAAAAGCTCCGAACCCGTTGGAGTTCGGAGCTTTTCGCTGTGGCGTCTAGAGCTGGATCCAGGCCGACTTCGTCTTCATGTACATCTCGAGGCCCTCTTTGCCGAACTCGTGCCCCCAGCCGGATTGCTTGTGGCCGCCGAACGGTACGTCGTGGTCGAAGACCAACTGGCAATTGACCTGCACGCTGCCCGCTTGCAGCCGCTTGAGCATCCGGTGGGCCCGGCCGACATTCTGCGTCCAGGCGGTGGCCGCCAAGCCGTAGGTGGTGTCGTTGGCCAAGGCCACCGCCTCGTCCTCGTCGTCGAACGGCAGGATGGTGACCACGGGTCCGAAGATCTCCTGCTGGTACAGCCGCATGCTCGTGTCGACGTTGGTGAGCACCGTCGGGTGGACGAAGTAGCCCTTGCGATCCAGCCGGTAACCGCCGGTGACCACCTCGACGCCGTCGCTCTTGCCCTCGTCGATGAAGCCCATGACGCGGGTCAGCTGCTTCTGGCTGATCAGTGGGCCGCTGACGCAACCTTCCTCGCTGGGAGCGCCGAGCTTGAACGTGTTCGCCATCATCGAGATGCCTTCCACGACCTGGTCGTACACGCCGCGCTGGGCGAAGATCCGCGACCCGCACACACAGCCCTGGCCGGAATGCACGAAGATGCCCAGCGATGCCATTAGGAGGGCTTTGTCCATGTCGGCGTCGTCGAAGATCAGTACCGGCGACTTCCCGCCGAGTTCGAGGGTTACCTTCTTCAGGTTGCCGGCCGACGCCCGCACGATCTCCTTGCCGATTTCGGTCGACCCGGTGAAGGCGACCTTCTCGACGTCTGGATGCGCGGTGATCGCCGCACCCGCGGTGTGGCCGTAGCCGGTCAGCAGGTTGACGACACCCTCGGGCACCCCGGCCTCGTGCACCAGCCGGTCGAGCAGCACGGCCGAAAGTGGTGTCTCCTCAGCGGGTTTGACGAGCATGCTGCAGCCTGCGGCCAGCGCCGGTGCGAGCTTGGCGCTGGCGTTGAAGATCGGGCCGTTCCACGGGAAGATCAGGCCGACAACGCCGTAGGGCTCTTTCAACGTGTAGGCGTGCATGTCGACGAAGTTGTCCGTCGCGATGCCGTCGGTCTTCACGTCGTACGCGACGCCGTTGATCTTCGAACACCACCCGGCGTAGTAGCGGAAGAACTCCGAAACGGTGGACATCTGCAGCGTTGCCTGCATCAGCGGCATGCCGGTGTTGAGCGAATCGAGCTGGGCGAATTCTTCGGCGTGCTCATCGATCAGATCCGCGATCCGCCAGATGACCTTGGCCCGCTCGCGACCCGGCAGCTGCGACCAGACGCCGGCCTCGAAGGAGGCCTTTGCCCGGGCGGCCGCCTCATCGACCGCCTCTTGCCCGCAGTCGGTGAATTCGGTGATCGTTTCTTCCGTCGCGGGGTTGATGATCGGAATGACATCACCCGAGCCGGGGCGCTTAGTGATCTCGTCCAATACTGTCTGCAGCGTCATCTGGTCCCTTACCGATCAACTTTGATCGAGCGCGGCGCTCCCGTGCCCGTGAATGCTGAGCACCTGCTTAGCATTGTGCGCGTATTGCGGTCAAGGAGCGCGCCGCCGAGTGTCGAGTTGTTGGGGACTTTTTCGGGGAGCCGCCCTAACAAGTCGACGTCGAGCGAGATTTGATAGAGGGATGGCGTGCTGTGATTTTCCTGCTGTGGCCGAGGGTTGCGATGGCGCCTTCACCGTCGACTCCTCACGGATAACGTTCGGACGGGGCTGTCTCGCGGAGTTGGGTGAGCGGGCCGCCGCGCTGGGGATGCGGCGGGTGGCGCTGTTCTCCGATCCGACCGTGGCCGAACTGGCTGTCTTCGCCACGGCGCGCGACTCGCTGGTCGCGGCCGGTATTGACGTGGTCACCTACACCGACGTGCGCGTCGAGCCGACGGACGCGTCTTTCGCCCAAGCGGCGCGCTTCGCCCAGGAGGTGAACCCCGATGGCTACGTCTCGTTGGGTGGCGGGTCGGTCATCGATACGTGCAAGGCCGCCAATCTCTACGCGACCTATCCGGCGGACTTCCTGACCTACGTCAATGCGCCCATCGGCGAAGGCAAACCAGTACCCGGACCGCTCAAGCCGCATATCGCTTGTCCCACGACCGCCGGCACCGGCAGCGAGGTCACCGGAATCGCGATCTTCGACCTGCTTTCGCTGACGGTAAAGACCGGAATCGCGTCAAACGTACTGCGGCCCACCGAAGCGCTTGTCGACCCCGACGGCACCGCGAGCCTGCCGAGCGGGGTTGTCGCCGCGGCGGGCCTGGACGTGCTGTCGCACGCGCTGGAGTCCTACACCGCGCGCCCCTACGTTCACCGGCCCGCTCCCCCGCGGCCCAGCCTGCGGCCGATGAGTCAGGGTGCCAACCCGTGGAGCGACCTGGGCTGCAGCGAGGCGCTGCGCGTGCTGGGCCGGAACTTGGAGCCGGCGGTGCGCGATGCCTCCGACAGCGAAGCGCGCGAGCAGATGATGTGGGCCGCGACGCTTGCCGGGATTGCGTTTGGCAACGCGGGTGTTCACGCGCCGCACGGCATGGCCTATGCGGTTGCGGGGCTGGTGCGTGACTTCCACCCCCCGGGCTATCCGTCCGATGAGCCGCTGGTGCCGCATGGCATGTCCGTTATCGTCAACGCGCCCGCGGTATTCCGATTCACCGCACCGGCCAGCCCGCAGCGACACACCGAGGCGGCCCGGCTGCTCGGCGCCGATACGCGAGACGCCGGTCCCGACGACGCGGGCGAAGTGCTCGCGACGGAAATTATCCGCATCATGCGTGCGGTGGGCATGCCCAACGGGCTGAGCGGGGTGGGCTATACCGACCACGACATCGCGGCCCTCACCGAAGGGGCTTACCCGCAGCAGCGTCTTTTGCAGAATGCTCCGCGAGAGATGAGCAAGCCGGTGCTGGCCGATTTGTTCGGCCACGCGATGCGCTACTGGTAGCCGGTTACGCGCTTACCAGCTCGGGGTGGAACTTGGTCGCCATGCGGCGCATGCCGTCGCGCCAGTCGACCGTCGCGGCGCCGACGAGCTCGCGCATCAGGGCTGCGTCGGTGGGATTACCGCGCAGCGCCTGCTCGCTCTCCTCGAACACCGGCTCCTTGCCGACCAGTGACCCGAGATAGGTGCACCACTCCTGCAGGCTGACGGTCTGCTCGCCGCACCAGTTGAGCGTGGTGGCCGGCACCGAGGCCACCTCGAACAGCTTCGGGATGGTGGCGATGATGTCGTCCTCGTGGATCGGGGTGTAGCGGGCCGGGCCGCCGGACGGGACGGGAATCGGGATGCCGCCCAGCATCATCTCCATGTGATAGAACGGCCACCCGCCGTTGTCGCCGTAGGGAACGTTGAGGCGGGCGATGGTCGTGGGTACGCCCAGGGCGCGCGCCATCGTCCGGGCGACGACCTCGCCGGCGATTTTGGAGATGGAATAGGTGGGAAACAGCGGCTTGTGGTTGTCGCCCAACGCGGCGTCCTCGGTCCGGACTTCGTCGCCCGGCGGGTCGTAGACGGCCCCAGATGAGCAGTGCACGAACGCTTTTGCGTCGCGGCAATGCGCCATCAGGAGTCCGACGGATTCGGCGTTGGCCGCCAGATCCTTGTCCCAGTGGCCGCTCTTGGCGACGGCGAGATTGAGGACGTAGTCGAAGTCGGTTGGGAGATCGGCGAAGTCGCCGGCGGCCAGGTTGACCGTCTGGCACCGCACGCCCGCCTTCTCGAGGTCCTCTCGAACTGTGGCATTGGTGAACCGGGCGATGCCCCACACTTCGTTGTCAGCTGCCAGCGCCTTGGCGACGGGGGTGGCAACTTGTCCGGTCGGACCGGTGATCAGGATCTTTGAGCCGCGCATCCGCTGATGGTAAGCGACGCTCGAGTAGCCGTCGCCAGTGGCAAGGTTTACTATCTGCGTATGCATGCAGATACATGCACGACACGCGTCCGTGCCCACACCCACGACCATCCGCGCGGATTACGCGCGGCGATCACAGAGGTCTTCGCGCCGCATTCCCACGATGCCGCGGACAGCATCGACGATGCCCTGGAATCCAGCGCCGCCGGAATCCGAGCGGTCAAGGTCAGCCTGGCGGTCCTGGGGTTGACCGCGGTCGCCCAGATCGTCGTCGTGATCGTCTCGGGCTCCGTGGCGTTAGCCGCCGATACCATCCACAACTTCTCCGACGCCCTGACCGCGGTGCCGTTGTGGATTGCGTTCGCGTTGGCCAACAAGGCGGCCACGCGCCGGTATACCTACGGCTTCGGCCGCGTCGAGGACTTGGCCGGCCTGTTCGTGGTCGCGATGATCGCGCTGTCGGCGATCATCGCCGGATACGAGGCCGTCATGCGACTGATCCACCCCGAGCCGATCGACAACGTCGGTTGGGTTGCCGCGGCCGGTCTGATCGGCTTCATCGGCAACGAATGGGTGGCGCTTTATCGCATTAGGATCGGTCGCCGCGTCGGCTCGGCAGCCCTGGTCGCCGACGGGGTGCACGCTCGCACCGACGGATTCACGTCCTTGGCGGTGCTGTTCTCGGCCGGCGGTGTCGCGCTTGGGTTTCCACTGGCCGACCCCATCATCGGCCTGGTCATCACGGTGGCGATTCTGGCCGTGCTGCGATCCGCGGTGCGCGACGTGTTCCGCCGTTTGCTCGACGGAGTGGATCCGGCGCTGGTCGACACCGCGGAACAGACCTTGGCGGCCCGGCCCGGGGTGCGGGCCGTGCGCAGTGTGCGAATGCGATGGATCGGCCATCGTCTGCACGCCGACGCCGAACTCGACGTCGACCCCACGCTCAATCTCGCCCAGGCGCACCGCATTGCGCACGACGCCGAACACCAACTCACCCATGCCGTCCCCAAACTCAGCACCGCGTTGATCCACGCCTACCCCGCGGAGCACGACGCCACGGCGTGATCAAGGGCTCGCCGCACCGCGACGATCGGCGTAACGTCCAGCAAGTCATGGCTGATTCGGTGCATTTCGTCGACGCGAACGGGCTCAGATTCGCCTATCTCGAGGAGGGATCCGGGCCGCTCGTGCTGATGCTGCACGGGTTTCCCGACACCGCGCATTCCTGGGACGAGCTGCGGCCGCGAATCGCCGCCAAGGGCTACCGCGCGGTGAGTCCGTACATGCGGGGCTATGACCCCAGCGGGATCCCGGATCGCGACCCGGACCAAGAGACGTTGGCGCGCGATCCGCTGGCGTTGATCGAAGCGCTCGGGGCGCGCGACGCCATCGTGATCGGCCACGATTGGGGAGCTTCGGCTGCCTACGGGGCGGCCGCACTCGGCCCGGACCTCGTGACAAAGCTATTCGTCATTGGCATTCCGCACCCGGCGGCGCTCAAGCCGACGCTGCGGAAGGTGTGGGGCGTCCGCCATTTCGCGGCATACAAGCTGCCGGGCGCGGCGAAGCGCTTCGCGCGCAATGACTTCGCTGCGCTTCCCGCCATCTGCCGGCGATGGTCCCCGGCATGGAATCCCGACCCGGCGGAGTTCGACGCCGTGCGCGCGAGCTTCGCGAATCCGGCAAGCCTGGATGCGGCGTTCGGCTACTACCGCAAGCTCTCCCCGATACCGAGCGCATCGCTGAAGACGCGGATCACGGTGCCAACGGTCGTCTTTGCCGGACTGGATGATCCAATTGCCGAGCCGTCGGACTATCGGGGCGCCGCCCGGATGTTCGAGGGTGAGTACATCGTCGAGGAGGTCCCCGGCGGTCATTTCATGCACCGAGAACATCCCGAAGGCTTCGCCCATCGGCTGTTGACACACCTGTGATCGGATGCCCGGTCGCTGTGCGACGGCGGTTTACAGCCCTGGCTGATCTTCGATGATGCCCAGCCATATTTGTGCGGCGTCGATGGCCACCTTCTCGCTGATAAAGGCGTGCTGGGTTCCGGTGTAGATGTCGCGAAAGGCGCGCTCGAGGCGGGTGCCCTCGCGGATCGCGCTGGTCCCCGCGACCAGGTGAGCCCATTCGGCGCAGCCCCGGGCCGTGTCGGTGGCATAGACGGCGGCTACCCGCATATCCGCGCGCAAGGCTGGAGTGAGATCTTCGCCGGCCGCCACGGCGGCCTCGGCGATGGTGAAGGCGTCGAGCACCAGCAGACGCGCGGCGCGCCAGGCCGCGCGATGGTGTGCGAGTCCCTTTTGGAAAGTCGGGCGACTGGCCAATGACGCCATGTCGCTCATCCGGAATTTGGTGGCGGCCAGCTCTTGAACGTCGTCGAGCATGCTCTTGGCCACGCCCAACGCCCACGATGCGTGACCGGCGGCGGTCACGGGCATCAGCCCCATCCGGGTGGCCGGCGACGTCCCGCGATGTGGCTGGCGGGTGAACAGCTCGAAGGTACGACTCTGCGGGACAAACAGGTCGGTGACGCTGTAGTCGTAGGAGCCAGTTCCCTTCAGTCCCTGGACATGCCACCCGTCGTTGAAGCTGATCTGGTCCCGCGGCAGCACGGCCACCTGCATCTCGGGCAGGCCTTCGCTGATCCAGCGAATCTCGCCGTCGTCCAGCGGCAGAAATCCAGCCGCCACGTATTCGGAGTGGCCGATGCCGGAACCGAAGCTCCACGATCCATTCAGCGAGTAACCACCGTCGACGGCTGCCCCCTGGCCGTTGGGAAAGAACTGGCCACCCATGGTCACGCGGTTGTCGTGTGCGGTGAACACCTCGGCGAAACCTTCGTCGGGCAGATAGGCTGCCGCGGCGAACGACGAGGGCAGGTTAGCGATGCCGACCCATCCGAATGAACCATCCTGCCAAGCCATTTCGATCCACGTCTCGATCATCTCGGTGAAGGAAGGCTCGACACCGCCGGCCGCCACGGGGTTGAACGACGACATCAGTCCGCTGGCCCACATCTCATCCACGATCGGTGCGGACAGCGTGCGGATCCGTTCGGACTCCGCGGCTTGCGCCAGCACGAGGTCCCGCATGCCGCGAGCCAGCGAGATCACCCGGTCGCTCGTATCGGCTAACGACGTCATCGGCGTTTCCCATCATCGATCTGTTGCGACAGCATCAGCGAGGACACTGATACCGGTGACCGTACCAATCAGTCCGACGCGCTGAGCACCCGTATCGCGGGCGTTAGCAGTAGTCCCACCGTTAGGCGGTCTTGATGGGGAGTTGCAGATACGACGCGTGATCCCCGCCGGTGTGAATGACGTGCCTTCCGCTGTTTTCCGGGAGGTAGTCGCGCGTCGCGGGCATGATCGGCCCCAGTGCGTTCTGCGCGCTGATGACCAGCCGAAGCTGTTCGCCCGGGTAGAACACCAGACCGATTGGGAACAGGTCGATTTCGACGTCGACGATCTCACCCGGGCTCAGCTTCTCGATTCGATCAAAGCTGTGGGCCGGAACGGCGTCGGTCGTCAACGCCTCGTCCAGGTGTCGAGCGGACACGCGTAAGCGCCCGTTAGAGCCCTTGTAGCGCAACACGGACGCGCCCCGCTCGGTGAGATCCTGCATCAGCGCGCCGTGATTGGGCACGTTGAACTGCTGCAGCGGCGTGCCGTTGCGGTCCAGCTTCTGCACGAGGATGAACAGGTCCATGTCGTCGGCGCCGTCGGCCTCGACCCACAGTCGCGCCTTCGGGTAGCCGACCATCGTCGTTTCTTGGCCGAAGCGGATCGCGAAGGAGACCAAGGCCGGGTTCGATTCGGCGTCGTATTCCACTGTCGCGGCCTCTGCGGGTGGCTCTGCGTTCAGCGAGCGCGAGCGGCCGTCAAGATACTGCTTTGTGTAGGTGACACCTGGCGGGGGAAATTCGTTCGCGACCTGATCGACGCGGTCACCGCCTTCGAGGTCAAGCACGCTGTACCGGACGCGGGGCGTCTGCTCCCAACCGTTGTTCTCGCCCTTCAGGTAGTGATCGAAGAACCGGCGTAGATCTTCGACGCTCGCCTCGTCGTAGTAGTCGGGCCATTCCTGTGTGTTGTGGATGCGTAGCCACTTGGCGTCGGACGCGATCCTGCGCCATGCGCGGAACGTGCCTGCGGTATGCAGCGTGTTCGAGTAGCTCGCGACGATATACGCCGGCACGGTGACCTGGTCGAACCGCGCTATCTTGTCTTCCCACAGGACATGCGTCAGCGGGTAACGCTGCGCCTCGGCCAGGATGTCCGCGCGGCGGTTCTTGCCGGCGTAGCTGTTCTTCTGGAGTCGCTCGGCGAAGCCGATGTCGGGCATGCCGCCGCGCATGACGAGATCGCGATAGACGTCGCTGAGTCCCTCCCACGGGTTGATCGCCACCAGGTGTGGTGGCTGTTCGGCGGCGGTAAACCATTGGGAGATCGCGAGATACGAGGTTCCGCTCATTGCGACTTTGCCGTTGCACCAGTCCTGGACGGCCAGCCACTCGATTAGGTCGTGGCAGTCCTTGCCTTCCTGGCGCCCGAACATCGCGCTGTCACCTTCGGATTGGCCGATACCCCGGGGATCGGGGTTGCAGATCGCGTAGCCCCGCGCGCACCAGTACGCCGGATCGGGTCCCTCGAACTTCTGCAGCCCGGAGAGGGCAGCGACGTCGATGCCGAGCATGACGAACAGGGCGGTAGGCGCCGGGGCGTTGCCCTGGCTCTTGCCGTAAGGGCTCCAGGCGACGATGACGGGCACCCGCTCGGTTCCGGCGGGGCGCAGCACATCGACGTAGATGGTTACACCGTCACGCAACGTGACGGCGACGTCCTTTTCGAGAACGATGTCGGTCGGCAGCGATCGGAATCTTGGGTCGATCTGGAAGCCCGCCGACAGCGTTCGGATGCCCGGCTCGAACGTGCTCAGCAGACCGTATGCATTGCCCGCTTCATAGTCCGACGCCTCAAATACCTTTTCTGCCTGGCTCATTGCCGTCTCCCCTTGTTTTCTGTCGGTGAGTCGAGACGAACGCCGGCCTGATCGCGTTGAAGGCGGCGCAAGACCTCACCGCACTAATATAAACACGTGTTGATATAATTTGTCGAGAGCAGTAGGTTGGGGACATGACCGCGAACAGCAGGCGGGACTCGGTGGCGCGCCGGGGCCGTCGGCCGGGAACGAGTACGACCCGGCAGGCCATCCTCGACGCCGCCCGAGCCCGGTTCGCCAGCGACGGATTCACCGCGACGACGATCAGGCGGGTTGCGGCCGATGCCGGGGTGGATGCGTCGCTGGTAATTCAGTTTTTCCGGTCGAAGGACGAGCTGTTCGCCGCGGTCATGTCGATCTCACCGGATGCGTTGGCGCGCTTCAGCACCGCGTTCGAAGGACCCGACGAACACCTCGGCGAACGAGTGGTCCGCGCCTACCTCGATGCGTGGGAGGGGACGGATTCGGAGCCGCTCATGGCGATGCTCCGAGGTGCCATTGCCAACGAACAGGCGAGCGCGCAGCTGCGCGAGTTCATCCAGGCCCGACTGCTCGATGGCGTCAAGTCGCGTGCAGTCCGCGACGACGCGGCGGTCCGGGCCGGGCTTGCGTCCTCAATGCTGGTCGGGATCGTGGTGGGACGGCGCATCGTCGCCGTCCCGACGATTGCGAACGTGGGCCGGGAGACGCTGGTCGCGATCGTCGCGCCGGCGATTCAGAGCCTGCTGACATCGGGATTACCGCTTGCCGACCACACGGGAAAGGGCACCGGCTGATGCGGTGGATCGTCGACGGTATGAACGTCATCGGCTGTCGCCCGGACGGTTGGTGGAAGGATCGCGACGGTGCCATGGTCGCTTTGGTAGACAGGTTGGACAGATGGGCCTCAGCGCAAGGAGACACGGTGACAGTGGTATTTGAGCGGCCGCCGTCGACCGCCCTCACGTCGACGGTGATCGAGATCGCGCACGCGCCCAAAGCGGCCGCGAACTCGGCGGACGATGAGATCGTCCGACTGGTTCAAGCCGACACGAGACCGGACGCGATCCGGGTCGTGACGTCCGACCGGGCACTGACCAACCGGGTGCAGAGCCTGGGTGCATCCGTGTATCGGTCGGAAAGCTTCCGCGACCTCGTCGACCCCCGCGACCGATGACTGACGGTCGCGGGGACCCCGCACCCAATCGGGTTTGCGAACTCGCGCAGATCGATATCCCGATCATCCAGGCGCCGATGACCTACATCGCCGGCGCTCAGCTCGCCGCCGCGGTGTCCAACGCGGGCGCGTTGGGGATCATCGAGACCACTTCCGATCAGGGGCGGGCCGACCTGCAACGAGTTCGCGATCTCACCAGCGGTTCGGTGGGCGCGAATATCGCACTGCTGTTCAACCGTGACCCGACGGTCATAGACCTGCTCGTCGCCAACGGGATTCGCTTCGTGACCACCTCGGCCGGGAGCCCCTCGCTGTTCACCGATCGGCTCCACGATGCCGGGATCACCGTGTTTCACGTAGTGGGCACCCTGGCCGCGGCGAAAAAGGCCGTCGACGCCGGAGTGGACGGGCTGGTGGTCGAAGGGGTGGAGGGCGGCGGCTTCAAGAACCGATTCGGGGCGTCGACCATCGTGCTACTGCCGTTGGTGGCCGCGCACGTCGACGTCCCGATCGTGGCGGCGGGAGGCATCTGCGACGCCCGATCGATGGCCGCCGCATTTGTGCTCGGCGCCGAAGCGGTCCAGATGGGCACCCGGTTGCTGGCCTCGGCCGATTCCCCGGTGCACGGCAACCTCAAACAAGCGGTCGTGGAAGCCGACGAAACCGCGACCGTGCTCCTCCCCCTCGACGGCAAGCGAATGATGCGTGTCATCCGGACTCCGGCCGCCGAAAAGCTGGATAAGTCAGCCTCTTTCGAGGAGGGCGGCGCCGCGCTGCAGCGCGTTCAGCGGCTCTACTTCGAGGGCGACATGGACGCCAGCGTCGCCAACACCGGTCAGGTCGCCGGCCGGATCGACGACATCGCACCCGCGGCCGAGATCATCAAACAAATGTGGACCGGCTGCCGCGAGGTGCTCGCCGCGACCGCGGATCGGCTCCGGCCCGGGCAGACCTAGCTTGGATGGCTGTTGACGGCGAAATCGACTTCGCTGCCGTTGACCTTGGTGATCTTCATGTTTGCGGTGTACTCCTTGCCCTCCGGGCCGGTGAAGTGACAGTCGAACTGCACGTCGACTTTGGCCTCCACGCCGGAGGGACAGTGCACATCGGTGGGATGAAAACCGGTCTGCTTGGCGACGACGTCGACCACCGACTGCGCTGCCCCATCGGGTTTGACGGTTGACTTGCTGCCGCAGCCGGCCGACAGGACGGTCATCACGAGGATCGCGGCCGTCGCCGCAACCTGGGCGATACGCATCATTGCGTGGTCACTCCTTGGGTGTCTGCCGAGCCCGAGGCTAACGCGACGGGAATCGACAGGCTAACACGCATCAGCACCGACGCCACAGATCAGAAGCGGCGAAAGTCCGGCACTGCAAACGAATGCCGGCATTGTCGGGCAACCCGGCGCCGTAACGGGCTACAGTGACCGCCGATGGCACTTAGACATCTCGCCTGGGCCGCCGTGGTCGTCACTACCGTCGTCGCCGCACCGGCGGCCGGCGCCGATTGGGCGCAGCCGGTCCCGCTCAACGGCGCCTACGACACCTTCCTCGATCATTCGAAGCAGACGTTCAATGGCCAACCGCGACCGTCAGAACCGTCGATACAACCCGCAAACTTCACCACCGCCTGCGACGCCTCGGGCTGCGTCGCGCATTGGTTGCTCGTCGGCCAGCTCACCGACAACCCCACCGCGCCGGTCCTTTTCGACTACCAGTGGGTCAACGACAGGTGGGTATCAAGCTCGGACTACCCGTTCCACTGCGACGACGGCAGCACAGTTGACACGCGGCGGTCCGACTCTCTGATGCCCAACGGCGACGGAAGTTTCCATGGCGAGCGGACTTTCACCGTCGGCGCACCCGGATGCCCCGGAGATGGCCCGGGGATCTACTGGCTGCCGTTTACGCTGACGCCCACCTGAGCCGGTTGCCCTATTCGGCACCCACTACTGCGGCGGTATTGCGGGTGGCGGATACACGCCTCGCAGGATCCACGGGAACCAGTTGAGGCCGTACTCGATCTCGTCGCTGGCGTCGTAATCGGGGCTGGGATCGATGGGAACGTTCTCCTGCAGGGCCACCGCAGGCGGCGGCCCGGTGTGCGGACCCTTCGGTACTGGCGCTTGCTCGGATTGGCCGTAAACGGCCACCACGACGGTGCGATCCCGGACGCTCTCCGACCACACCCCGATTTGGCTATTGGCGCAGTTGGACATGATCGCGAAATACCCCGGGTTGTAATACCACTGATTGATCAACTCGATGCCGCTGATCGCCATGGCGGGATTGATCGCGACCGTCTCGGCTACCCTCCCGCGGAAGCCGGCGGCATTGGCGCGGTCTTCCGCGGTGGACCCATCAGAACCGGTGTCGTCGTTGAGGTTCCGGTTGTTCAACACATCGAGGGTGTGCCATTGGGCGGCCCGTTGTAACTGAGGGTTGATCTTGACATCGTTGCTGCAGCCGGCTTGGTGCTGAACCGTGAAGACGTTGGCGACCACGCTGTCATTGAGCCGCTTGTTGTCGGCATGCGCGGCGGGCGTACCCACCAGGATGCCGGCCCCTATTACCAAGACAGCCGACGGGGTAAACAGCCGATACCGCATAGTGTTGTTCCTTTCCATCAGCTCCGTCAGCCGCCGGTCGCGGACGGCGGCCGGTAGTGCGCGGCGGAATTTCGCAACTGCCAGATCAGTGCGGGGCACAACTCGTTAACCGCCTGACTGATCAGGTACGAGGCCTGGTATTCGTCGGGGGTGTTGAAGTCGGCCTTCACATCGCCCATGACCTGTGCGTAGCTGCTGCCCGCAGATACCTTGTCGCAGATGCCATGTCCGTAGCTCAAAGCGGCGTCAGTGTTGGCGAAGTGGTAGCCGGGACGCACGGTTACATTGAGGAGATAGGCCACTACATCGGCGTGCGCACGTGGCGTCACGGCCGTCGCGAGTAACAGCCCGCCCGCCAAAATGACAGCTGCGAGCGGCTTTTCGGGCATGTGCTGAGAGGAGCGGCGCCACATCGTCGTCAGCTCAGACCGGGTCGAATTGCGAGATCAGCCAACGTCCGTCGACCTTGTCGAGGGTGACGCGAACGCTGGACACCGAGTTGGTCGGTGCGCCTTGGCCGACGATGATGGTCTGGTTGACGAACAGCAGGACGATGGCGTGGTTGGTGGAAGCCGATACCGACGCCGCGCCCGGGACGGTGGCCACGGCCGAGATCTGCTTCTGTTGTGCTCCGGGGATTACCACCTCGTGGGTCAGTTGGGTGTAGGCGTTCAGGAACGTACCGGTCAGCCTGACCCGCGCGGTCTCAAGATCCTTCTGGACGGTGTCGGGTCGGTACGACAGCAGCGCGATCGCGCTGTCAGTAGCGGCTTGCATGGATTCCGCGCGGGCAACCGTTGCGTCGCGGACGGAGGCGTCCCGCCATTTCATCAGGCCCGCAGCAGATGCCAGCGACAACGCCAGTCCGGGCAGTAGTCCGTAGGCGATCACCCGCGACCAGCGGATGCGGCGCCACGCTCGTGCCGAGTTCTGAGCGGAAGCTTGCGTGCCGTCCTCCGCTGCCGCTTCTATACCCTCGCCCACTGGTGGCGACTCGAGCCCGTTCATTGGACAAATCCGACGTTGGAGATCTTGACCTGATCGCCGGCCTGGTGGACGGTGATCCGCATTCGCCATACCCGCGGAACCGGGTCGGTCTCACCAGCATTCGAGGTTTGCACCGACACTGCCACCAACGCCTGGGCGGTGTCGGCGGTCTGCGACTCGAGGCCCGCCTCGGTGATGGTGCCGACTGTGGTGGCCTTGGCCTGCTGGAGCACTTCGATGAATGGCTGTGACCGCTTGGAGAAGTCGTTGTAGAACTCGCCAGTCGCGCTGTCGAGGATGCGACGCACGTCAGCATCGGCATGCTGCCAGTCGATGGTCGTCAGGTTCAGCGCGCCCTGCCTGGCCACTTGCAGCAAGTGACTTCGCTGGGCTTGCGCCTGTTGGGTCTGGTGGGCACGAAATCCCAACCAGCACAGAAGCATCGCCAATGCAATGACCATCACCAGGCCGACAATCATCGCGCGCCGTAGCGATTTGTCGGCGGCAGGTGCCTGGGGTTCGGCAACACCGTCCTCGTGTTCGGCTTCGGCGAGGTCGACCGCGTCTTCCTCTAGAGCCGGCTCGGAATCAGTAGTTACCGACATACCGTCCTCCATCGACATCGTGCTGGTGAGTTTTGTCATCGTCGTCAGCTCCCTGGTGGCAGCAACATCGTCTGCCATGTCTTGTCTTTCGGCGCGGTTCGAGCCAGGTCCGATCGCGTGTATTGATGGCCGTCGGGCCCGGTATAGGTGCCGGTGGATGGGTCGTACTGGGCGGCGGCGATGGGTGGCGGCACCGGCCCAGGCCCCGGGGGACCCATCACAGTCGGCGGCGAGCCGGGCGGCAGCTGCGGGATGTCCTGGCCGGACAACGTGGCGTTGGGGTCGCCTTTCCAGTTGTAGCCGTCGTTGAGCGGCACGTACTGTTCGCTGCTCTCGCACAACTTCACGGTGGGTGCGCGCTTGGCGGGCACGGTCTCACACGCGATGTTCCGGGCGCCGCGGACGTTGAGCTGCGAATCCTGCGGAACCCTGCAGTACAGATCGCCGGCCGGGCGCCCCGGGTAGTCCTCGGAGGTGGGAACGCGCTGCTGTTGGGCCGGCAGGAACCCCGTAGTGCACGGTGGCGGCAAATTGAGGTTGAGGTTGAAGCTCAGATACTGACCCCGATATGCCTGCTTGGTGTTCAGGTTGGCAAGGATGCCGGCCTGCTCGGCGCTGATGGCCATCGGGAATACCACCAACAGCTGTTCGATGTCGTTCTGGTAAGTGAGCGCGACCTGACCGACGCTGACGAGGTTGGCCAACAGGAGCGGCAAAGTGGGTTGCACGCGCTCGATCAGTTGACGCATCTCCCCCAACGCGGGACCGCCCTGGTCGATGACGTGAGCGACAGTTGCGTCGTGCGTTTGCAATTCAGCTGTGAGCGTCGCCAGGTGTGATGCCCACTCCGCGATCGCGTCCGACGTGCGGCTCTGCGAATCGAGTACCGGTTGCGCTTGGTCGATCAGCGCCACCAGCGGGTCAAGATTCTTGCGGGCATCCGCCGCTAGGTCCGACGTCCCCATGATCAGCCGGGACAGTTCCGGACCAAGCCCGCCTACCGCGATGTACGACTCGTCGATAACGGTCTTCAAGTTGTCGTGAGGTATTGCTCCCAAAGCGGTATTCGCGGCGCTCAGAAGGGCGTTGATGTCGGGCGGCACCGAGGTATCGGCCAGCGGAATCACGTCGCCGTCCTTCAGCGGTGCCGAGGTGGCGTTGCGGGGCAACAACTCGACAAACGATTCGCCGATTGCGGTGTGGCTGTGCACCTCGGCTTTGAGGTCCGACGGAATATCGATGCCGGACTTCAACGACAGCACTGCTTGGACGCCGGTGTTGGTCAGCCGCACCGATTCCACCCGGCCCACTTCGAAGCCGCGATAGGTGACGTTGCCCGTGTCATACAGCCCGCCGGCTTCCGCCAGCTCCATCTTCACCGTGTAGCGGCCGACGCCGAACAGCATCGTCGGCAGCTTGACGAAATGCAGGAAAGTGACGGTCAGCACGGCCACCGCAATCACGCAGAAGATGGCCAGCTGAATGATGATACGTCGCGGTAGATGCAGCATCTAGGGCCCCTGGTCCCAGCGGTATGCGGTCGTCAGCGGATTGCCGGGGGTGCCCCGATAGCCTGCGGTGCACGGGCTGGGGAACTGGCCGATGGTGCGACCCCATTGCAGCTCGAGCTGGGTCAGATGGCACTCCCACCGGGTGCCGGTCAAGAGGCCCTGGTCGAGTCGACTGAGCGTGAGGTCGACGATCGCGGTCAGGTTCGCGTAGTCGCCGCGCTGGAAATTCTGGAATGTCTCGTTCGGAAACGGGAAGGTGGCCAGCAGGGACAGCGATCGGGTCAGACTGGGCCCCGCGTTGGCAAGCGACTCCAGCACCGGCCCGACTTGCTGTAGTTCCTTGACCAGGTTCGCTTTTGTTTTGTTGACCGAATCGACGGTCAGGGCACTGAATTTGCTCAACTGATCCGCCGCTTCAACGAGCTTGTCCCGCTCGTCGTTGAGCACCGCGAGGGCGTCGGGGACCGTCGCCAAGGCCCGATCCAGGACGGGTTGCTGGGCGGCGAACTTGCCGACCAGGCGGTTCACGCTGTCGGTGGCCGCGATGATGTCACCGGACTGGTCGTTGAGGGATGCGGAGAATTTGTCCAGCTGCCCGATCAGGCTGCGCACGTCGTGCTCCCGGCCGCGAAACGCGGTGCTTAACGCCTCGGTGATATCTTGAATCTGGCCTAGCCCACCGCCGTTGAGCACCAACGACAGCGCCGCCAACGTCTGCTCGGTGCTCGGGTAGGCACCCCCGCGCGCCAGCGAAATGACTGAGCCGCTGCGCAATTGTCCTTGCGGCGCTTCGCCTTTCGGAGCGCTCAGCTCGATGTGGTAGGAGCCCAGCAGGCTGGTCGTGCCGATTTTCGCGGTGGCGTTAGCGGGCAGGCTGACGTCACCATTGAGCTGCATGGTCACCAACGCGTGCCAGCCCTGACGTTCGATTTTCGTCACGTGGCCCACCGTCACGTCGGCGACGCGGACCCGTGAGTTCGGCTGAATATTGTTGACATCCGGCATCTGCGCCTGGACCACGTACGACCCCGGCCCGTCGCCCTGGGTACCGGGGAGTGGCAGCGAATTCAGGCCGCGCCAACCACATCCAGATAATCCGGCCATGACCACGACCACGATCATCAACAGACCCGTTGCCGAGCGGCGCAAGTCGACGATTCTCACGAGCCACCTCCCGGCGGCATCATCATTCCGCGTAGGCCGGCGGCGGGCTCGGTCGTCACCGTCTCGCTCACCGGCGCACCCGGAGCCGGCTGCGGCAGGTTCGTGGCCGGCGGAACGTAGTCGGGGCGCATCGAATCCTCGCTGTAGGTAACCTCGTTGGGCCTGGCCTGCGCCCCGACGAAGAGGTTCTCCCCAAACGGCGGGTAGTTGTATTGGCGGTTCTTCACAATCGGCGCCATGTACTGCGCGCAGAGTTTCGCCGCTTGTTCGCCTCCCAACCGGGAGGCCGCCTGAATTGCGCCGCACAGGAAGGCGATTGGATTCGCCATGTTGTTGCCGGCCAGCGCGCCGGTCAGCGCACCGTTGGCCGGCTCAAAGATATTGTTGAAGTTCTGCAACACCGTCGGGCTGATGTGCAGTGTCTGCTTGATGTCGTCGAGGCTGTCGACCAGCACCTTGCTGATCGACGTGAGCTTGTCCGATGTCGTACCTATGGCTTCGCGGTTCTCGGCGGCGAAGCTCTGCACGTCGGCCACGACCGCGTTCAGGTCCTCGGCCGCTTGAGCGACTTTGGTGGGGTCATCGGTCAGCACCGACGAAACCGCGGCCAAGTTGTGGTTCAGTTGCTCGAGCAGATCTGCGCTGTCGTGCAGCGCCGTCACCAGAGTCGACAGATTTTTCAGCGTGGAGAAGATGTCTTTGCTATGGTCGCCGAGCGCCGAAACCGCCTGCGACAGTTTGATAATGGTGTCGCGGATGGTCGGGCCTTGCCCGCGCAGGTTGTCGGCGGTGGTATTGATGAGTGCCCCCAGCGTGCTCACGCCGCCCGGCTGGGTGGGCTTCAACAACTCGGTCAACCGCTGAAGTTGGGCGCGTAGGTCATCCCACTCGACCGGCACCACGGTGCGGTCCTGGCCGATGACCGCGCCGTCAGCCATCAGGGGACCGCCCGTGTAGGGCGGCGTCAGCTGGATAGCCCGGCCCGTGACCAATTGCGGCGACAGGATCGCGGCGTTGGCGTTGGCGGGGACTTTGTACTTGCGGTCGAACGAGAACGAGATCTTGGACCGCAGCGGCTGCGGTTCGATGTTGAGTATCTTGCCCACCGGTACACCGCGGATGCGCACATCGTCACCGGCGAACACGCCGTTGCTGTTGTCGAAGTAGGCAACCACGACGGTGCGGGCGGCTTCGCCTGCGGTTCGCATCGCGACGATCACCCCCGCGACGAGCACCAAGATGAGGGTGGTCGCCAACACGGAGCGGGCACGCCGCGGCCTTTTCGTCACGGGGTTCCGCCGGGCTGCTGCGCGGGCGGCCCGGGCGGTGGGCCGCCGGCCGGTGGGGCCGCGGGTGGCTCGCGGTAGGGGTAGCAGCCGGGACCGGGCAATGGCACGCCCGGCAAACCGCACGGATGGTCGCCGGGATTGCCGGTGATCGCGTCGGGCAGATTCAACCGCGGCTCGCCGGCCTGGCCGGTCCGCGGATACGGGACGGGCAACGCTGGAGTTCCGGGTTGGCCGGTTGGCGGGTCCGTCAGCTGTGACGGAAGCAAGGTGGCCGGGTCCAACCCCAAGTCGGAGAATGCGGCACTGATGAACGGTTGCACGAACTGTCCCGGCAGCAGATTCACCACGTACGCCTTGAAAAAGGGGCCGGACGAAAGCGACTCGCCGAGCGACATCACGTAGGAGTTGATCAGCGGGATGGCCTTGCGCACCCGGTCCTTGCGATTTTCGACGATTGCCAGCACTCCGTTGAGCTTGTCCAGCGCCGGCCGGAGTTGCTCTCGGTTCTCGGCGATAAAGCCCTGTAATTGCCCCGACACCGCCGAGATATTCGTCCAGATCTGTTCCAGAGCAGCGCTTTGCGTCCGCAGCTGTGCCAACAGCGCGTTGGTGTCGCGCACCAGGCTGACGATCTGGTCGGTGCGCTTGGCCAGCACTCCCGTGGCTTTGGCCGCGTTATCCAGCAGGCCACGCAGTTGGGTGTCGCGCTCATCGAGTGTTTGGGCGAGGCGGGCCACCCCTTTAAGCGCGCTCCTGAAATCCGCCGGCGTATCGGCGAAGGTCTGAGCCATTGTGTCCAGCGATTCGGACAGCCGGTTGGTGTTCAGTCCGCTGATCGTGGTGGCCAAATCGCCCAAGGCGTCGGGTAACTGGTAGGGCGACATCGTCCGCTCGATCGGGATCGGCCCGTCGAGCCGGCCGTCGCCACGGGGTAAGACGTCGAGGAACTTGCTGCCCAATAGACCCTTGGTTTTGATCGCCACCTCGGTGCGGTTTCCGAGCCGAATGTTGTTGTCGACCTTGAACTTGACCAGCACGCCGGGCCCGTCGAGTTCGATGCTGGACACTTTTCCCACCGGGTAACCAGAGATTTCTACGGTGTTGTCCGTTCGCAGCCCGCCTGCGTCGGCGAAATAGGCGGAAACACTCTTGCCCTGATCGAGAAATGGCAGCTTCTGGTATTGCAGCGCGGCCAGCACGACTCCGGCGATTGACACGATGCCGACTGCGCCGACGATCAGCCCGTTGCGTTCAGCGAAAGATTTCATTTCGGCGCACACCGTCCGGTGGCCTGACCGGCCACCTTGATGTACACCGGCTGGCCGCCCTTGCCGTTGACCTTGAGCACGACATCGCAGAGGTAGAAGGCGAAGAAGTCGCCATACATGCCCTGACGGACCAGTGCCTGGTATTTGTCCGGCAGCGTGTTGAGCAGATTGTCGAGGTAGTCGTGGTCGGCGAGTGCGACGTCTGCGACCCGATCGGTCTCGTGCACCACCTTCGAAAACGGCGCACGGGCCTGCGACAGGAGATCGGTGATCGAGGCGGTAGCCGCGTTCGTATAGGCCACCGCGTTGGAGATGTCAGTCTTGCGTTCTGCGAGCCCGTGCACCAACTGCGATAGCGCCGTTACCGCCTTGTCCAACCGATCACTTTGGCCCCCAAGCGAACCCAACACCACGTTGAGGTTGTTGACCACCTGTCCGATGAGCTGATCTCGGTCCGCCAACGTGTTGGTCACGGCCGCGGCCTGGTCCAGAAATGACGCGATGGTGGGGCCCTGTCCCTGAAACGTCTGCAGCAACTGTTCGCTCAGCGCATTTACCTGCTCGGGGTTCAGCGCACGAAACAGTGGTTTGAAACCGCCGATCAGGGAATCCAGATCGAGTGCCGGTTTAGTGCGCGCCAGCGGAATCGTTTGGCCCGCACTGAGTATCGCCGGGCCGCCGGCTCCTTCTTCCAGCGCCAGGTAACGGTCGCCGAACAGGTTGTCGTATCGGATCACGGCCTGGGTTCCCTGCGTGAGGGTGACCGAGTTGTCGGCGGTGAACTCAACCCGCACCGTCGCGTCCGGGTTGATGGAGATCTTCTCGACCTCGCCGACTTCAACGCCGGCGATGCGGACCAGCTTGCCCTGCTTGAGGTTGGACACATTGGAGAACTCGGCGTAGTACGTCTTGCCGGCACCGAAACGCACCTCCCCGAAGACGGCAACCAGCAAGCAAGCGGTCAGCAGGCAAACCGACAGGAAGATGCCCAGGCGCACTACGACACCTCTGAGGTTCTCCGTCACGGCTGCTCTCCCGGCGTCGAACCCGTTTCCGGTTGGGGCGCTCTCATTTCCGACGGCGGAGGCGGCACCCCAGGCCACAACGGCACTCCGCCCGGTCCATATAGCGCCGCGCCGTACGGCGGGCCACCAGGGTTCGGCCCGACGGCCGGGCCGGGAATGCATTGGCGGATCGAGGGCGGCTTGGGCGCAGCGCGGGTCACCGGGAAATAGTCGGCCCAGCACGGATGCCCGAGGCCGGGGTTGGGCCGAATATCGATTCCGGTCCCCCACCCGGTGTTGGTGACAAGCTCGCGGACCGGGAAGTTCTTGGTGGCATCCGGGAGCGATCCACACCCCGGCCTGCCGCCGGGGCCGCCCCTGGCGGCGACAAGGGGCAGGTTGTCGGGATAGGCATAAGGGTCGTTGCCCAACAACAGTGCGACGTCGAGTTGCAGCGTCCGGCCATCGGCACCACCCCACGCCGCATAGCCGCCGTTGTCGAGATACCACTTGGTGCCCTGCAGGAAGCAGGTGTATTCGGGATTGTATTTGTGCAGCAGGTTAGTGGTCGGCTCGAGGATGTTCACCGATGCAACGAGATTGTCCCGGCTGTAACCGAGCAAGTTGGCTCCGGAATTCGATACGCCAATTATATTGAGCAGCAAGGAGTCCAGTTCATTTGAATGACTCACGATGGTCGCGCTGGTCGTGCTTGCGGCGTTCAGGATCGTCAGGATGTCCTGGGCGGCAGCACTATAGGTGTCGCTGAAGTTCCTGAGCGATCGCCAGTCCTGGCGGATGGTTTCGCTGCGTGCGTTGAGTGCCTGCAGCACCTGGTTGAGGTCGGTGGTGGCTTTACCTATCCGTTCTCCTTGCCCGCGTACGGCATCGGCCACCGAGGTCAGCACCGCGTTCAGTTTGAGCGGGTCGATCATGTTGAGTAGGTCGACGACGTTCTCGAACACGGTGTTGATCTCCGTGCTGACATTCTTCGAATGCAACACCGCTCCGGCGGACAGTCGCGCACGACTCGGGTTCTGCGGTATCACCAGGTCAACGAACTTGGCGCCGAATGCGGTAGTGGCGCTGATCTGCGCCTCGACATTGGCGGGGATATAAGGGATTTGGTCGGGCTCGATCTCGAGTTTGAGGCTGCTCCCATTCTTGTCGCCGCCGATCTGGTTGACCCGGCCGACCTGCACACCGCGCATCATGACCTTGGCGCCGGTGTCCATCACCAGCCCGGAGCGGTCCGCGCTCAGCGTCACTGGGACGTAGGACCGCAGCGTGCCGTTGAAGGACATCGCCGTGACGAGCACGACCACACCGATCGCCGCGAACAGGATCAGCGTCCACCATGCGTCGTGCAGACGGTGTCTACCTGGCCCGCGACTCATGCCTAGCTCGCCAGGTGGAAGTTCGGGGACTGGCCATAGATGGCGAGCGTCATGACGACGATCGCGATCGATGCGAGGACCATCGAGGCGCGCACAGCCCGGCCAACGGCTTCGCCGACCCCGGCGGGCCCGCCGTGTGCGGTGTACCCGTAATAGGTGCACACCAGCATGATCATCAGAGCGACCACGACGACTTCAAACGACGACCACAGCACATCGGTCGGGCGCAAGAACGTGTTGAAGTAGTGGTCGTACACGCCGGACCCCTGCCCGTAGACGGCTGTGGTGCCAAGGCGAGCAGCCAAATACGCCGTCATGAGCCCCACACAAAACAGCGGGATCGCAACGGCCACTCCCGCCAGTACTCGCGTGCTCGCGAGGTAGCTCACGCTGCGGATACCGATCACCTCGAGCGCGTCGATCTCCTCGTTGATCCGCATCGCCCCCAGCTGGGCGGTGGCGCCGGCACCGACGGTGGCGGCCAGCGCGACCATGACAGTCCCCGGCTGAATCTCCCGGGTGTTGAAGAAGGCAGACGCGAAACCGGTCAAGGCTTCCACGCCCACGGAGGCGAACTGGTTGTAGCCCTGCACCGCCACGATCGCGCCAGTGGTCATCGCCAAGAACCCGACGATGACGACCGTTCCGCCGATCACCGCGAGAGTCCCGACGCCCAAACCCATTTGGGCGATCACCCGCAGCAGTTCGCCGCGGTAGTTCATGACCGCATCAGGAATGCCCGCGACGGTGCTGGCGTAGAACCGTACCTGTGATCCCATCCGAGTCCATTCGCCCACAATGGCTTTCGCTATGCGCTGCACTCGCGTAGGGCTGCTCGGAACACTGACCGTCATCGGTTCACCTCACGACACCATGAATGGCATACCGACGGCGGTGACGATGATGTTGATGAGGAACAAGACGATAAAGGCAAACACCACGGTCTCGTTCACCGCCCGTCCGACGCCGGCCGGGCCACCTCCGACCGACATGCCCTTGTAGCAGGCGATCAGCCCCGCCATCAGCCCGAATAGCGTCGCCTTGATCATCGAAATGATGACGTCGATCGTGTGGGTAAGGGTGGTGAGACCGGCTACCCACGCGCCCGCCGAGACGTGCATGAGAAATACGGAGCAGAAGAACGCGCCGATTAGGCCTGTCGCGGTCACCACCGAACTGAGGGCCAGGGAGACCGTCGTCGCCGCCAGCACCCGGGGAACCGCCAGCGCTTGGATCGGGTTGATGCCCATGACCCGCAGCGCGTCGAGTTCTTCACGAATGGTGCGCGCACCCAGATCGGCACACATGGCGGTGGCGCCGGCGCCCGCGACGACCAACACCGTGACGATCGGGGCGCTTTGGTCCACCGTGAAGATTGCGCATCCGGTGCCGGAAAAATCTGCGGCACCGATATCGGTGAGCAGGACATTGAAGAGGAACCCCGAAATCACCGCCCACGGGATCGTCATCAACACCCCCGGCAGTGTCGATACCCGCGCCACGAACCAGCACTGAAATAGATATTCACGCCACGCGAACGGTGGCCTGAACATGGACACGAACGTGTCCAGTGTCATCGCGAAGAAGTCGCCCATCGCGCGGACCGGCTTTGCCGCTTGGTCGACCACCATCACCATCGCGGGGGGCACCGCCTGGACTCGATGCGGTGTCGTCGGGTGGAGTTGCTCACGTTATCCCCCGGACAAGGTCGAAGTGGGCGAGTGACATCCGCGAGGGTACGCGGCACGCCGCCCTCATGTCCATAGCCAATACGCACATTTGTCTCTGACAGATTCGTAAATAACGAAGCAAATAGCTACTTATGTGTGATGATGTATCTTGATAGTACTGTTCGGACACCGAACGGATGTCCGCGTCCGCGACTGTGCTGCGGCGACATTTGACGAGGAGTAATTCGGTGACCGACACCAAGGAAGCCAGCGAGAAGCTCGTCCGGGACTTCCTCGGGTCCTGGGAGGCGCGCAACTTGGAAAGCATCTGCAGCGGCTTCGCCGATGACGCGGTCTACCACAACGTGCCGGTCAAGCCGATCGAGGGCATCGTCGCCATACGCGCGGTTTTCCATGCGTTTCTGGATGCGTTCTCCGATGCCAAACTTGACATCCTCACGCTGGCCGCCGAGCCCGGCGTGGTGCTCGCCGAACGCATCGACTACTTCACGATGAACGGCGGCCGGAAAGTCGTGCTCCCGGTGACCGGCGTGTTCGAGGTCGAGAACGGCAAGATCGCCCGCTTCAGCGACTACTTTGACCTCGCGGACTTCGAGGGGCAGAGCGGGATGAAGCTGTAGCCGATGCTTCTGGCAGGATTTGTCATTCCGGTGCGCACGAAGGGGGTTCGAGTCGATGGCGACCATGAAGATCCCGGCGCAACCCGTTAGGCGCCGCCCGAAGGACCGAAAGCAGCAGATTCTGGAACAGGCCGTTGGGCTCTTCATCGACCGTGGCTTCCATTCGGTCAAGTTGGAGGACATCGCCGAAGCCGCGGGAGTCACCGCGCGTGCGTTGTATCGCCACTACGACAGCAAGCAGGCGTTGCTCGCCGAGGCGATCCGCACCGGACAGGATCAGTATCAAAGTGCGCGTCGTCTGACCGATGGCGAGGCGGAGCAGACTCCGCGGCCACTGAACGTCGATCTACCGGATCTGATCGCAGCGGCCATCGCGTCTCGCGCCTTAACGGTGCTATGGCAGCGCGAATCCCGTTACTTGAATGAGGGCGACCGAGCGGAGGTCCGGCGCCGTATCAACGCGATCGTCTCCGGCATGCGCGACAACGTCGTCCTGGAGGTGCCCGGTCTGAGTCCGCAGCACTCGGAGCTGCGGGCGTGGGCGGTGTCCAGCACGCTGACCAGCCTGGGAAGGCACAGTCTCACGCTTGGAGCCGATGAACTCAAAGACCGCCTGTACCAAGCGTGCATGGCCGCAGCGAGGACAACTCCGGTTTGCGAGTTGCCGCCTCTCGACGCTGTGCGCGACGAGGAAGGTGTGCTGTTCTCCCGCTACGAGACCCTGCTGGCCGCGGGTGCGCGACTGTTCCGTGCTCAGGGTTATCCGGCCGTCAGCACCAGCGAAATCGGCAAAGGGGCCGGAATCGCGGGCCCCGGGTTGTATCGCTCCTTCTCGTCCAAGCAGGCCATCCTGGATGCACTCATCCGCCGTCTCGATGAGTGGTGGAGCCTCGAGTGCATCCGCGCCATACGTACGAATTCCGAAGCGGCGCAACGCCTGCACGGGCTGGTCGAGGGCCATGTCCGGATCAGCCTGGATGCTCCGGACCTGGTTGCCGTGTCCGTCACCGAACTGTCACACGCTTCAGACGAAGTGCGCGACGGTTACCTGAGAAACCAGGCCGACCGCGAGGCCGTGTGGATCGAGCTCATCCGCAAGGTGGTGCCCGCGACTTCCGTCGCCGAGGCTCGCCTGCTCGTTGCGGCGGCGATCAGCTTCATTGAAGACGTCGCTCGCACATGGCATCTCACGCGCTACGCCGGAGTTGCCGACGAAATCACCGCGATCGCGCTGTCCATTCTGACCAGCCGATCCTGATCCGTTCGCGCGAGATTGCGCCCGTCACGGCGCGTCACCACAGCGCGGCGATAGTGCCGCCGTCGGCGATCTGTGTGGTCCCGGTGATCATCGACGCGTCGTCGGACAGCAGGAAAGCCACGATGCTGGCCATCTCCTCCGGTGCGGCCATGCGGCCCTGCAAGCGGGCGATCATCGAGCGTGCGCCGCCTGGTCCGAGTGCCTCGTCGAACATCGTCATCGCGGTCTGCTGCATCGGGGTGTCGACGAATGCCGGTAGGAGCGCGTTGGCGCGGATGTTGGACGAACGCAATTCCGCCGCGGTGATGCGGGTCAGGTGGCTGATGCCGGCCTTGGACATGCCGTATGCCCCAGTGCCGCCGACGGCGATATGGCCGGCGAGCGACGACATATTCACGATCGCTCCCCCGCCCCGCTCGATCATCCTGGGTGCCGCATGTTTGGTACACAGCCACGCGCCCCGCAGGTTGATCGCGATGACCCGGTCGAAGTCCTCGACACGAGTGTCGAGGATCGACGCCATATGAACCACACCGGCATTGGCGACGAGTCTGTCCACGCCGCCGAACGACGTGGCGCAGGCGTCGACCATGCCGATGATCTGTTCCTCGTCGCTGACGTCGACCTGATAACCGATTGCGCCAGAACCGATTTTCCGTGCGGCCGCATCGGCCGCAGCGCCGTCGATGTCCGCGCACAGCACGCTGCAGCCCTCGGCGGCGAGTCGCTCCGCAACCGCCAGACCGATCCCGGCACCGGCGCCGGTGACGATCGCGGCCTTACCGGCGAGGTCTGGATGGTTCAACCCGCAACCGCCAGCGCTTGAGCACCTATGCCGTGCTCGCGAATTGCCCCGAACATCACAAGGCCAAAGCCTGGCATGTCATCGGAGAGTTTGAGGGCATACACCCCGAGATCACGCAGGATCCACGCCACGGTTTCCGACACTTGGCCGGACACGTCATGCCGGGCGAAGAGGCCACAGGCCCGTGGCTGTCCGGATGGACGCAGATAGACAACCATGCCGCTGCCCTGAGCCGACATCCTTGCCAGCGCGCTATTGAGTTCGGCGCCGCATCGGCACGCTTTTGACCCGAACACGTCCCCCGTCAGGCACTCGACGTGGACGTGAAGCGGCACAGGCACTCCGGCACCGGCCGAGCCGATGATCATCGCCAGATGCTCACCGCCATCGTGTACATCGCGGAAGCCGATGACGCGCGAATCGCCGGCCCAGGTGGGCAGGACGGTTTCGGTCAGCCGGACCGCCTGGGGTTCGGTCCGGCGCCGATACGCGACAAGCTCCTCGATCGAGACGAGGGCCAGCCCGTGTTCGACGGCGAATTCGGTCAGCTCAGCGCCGCGGGCCATCAGCGCGGGATTGCGCCGCGAGACGATCTCGCACAGCGCGGCCGCCCGCCGCCGCCCGGCAAGGCTCGCGAGGTCGACGGCCGCCTCGGCGGCCCCAGGCCGCCCAAGCACCCCGTCACTTCCGGCCTGCAGCGGGACCACGTGTCCCGGACGATGGAAATCCGAAGCCTCAGATGCGGCGGATGCCAGTGCGGCAGTGGTCCGAGCGCGATCTCGTGCCGAGATTCCGGTGCCCGTCCCGCGAACGTCGACCGACACACACAACGCCGTATCCCGGTGACACATGGGCGGGAGATTCAGCCGCTCGCATTCGGCACCCGGCAGCGCGACCCGCACATACCCGGAGGTATGGCGAACCATGAAAGCGAGCAGCCGTGGAGTTGCGGTGTCGGCCGCAAAGACAAGATAGCCGTCACTGTCCGAATCGCCTGTGACGACAACGGCTTGGCCCGCCGCCATCGCGGCAACAGCGCGTAATACCCGCACATCGGTGGTCTTCATCGACACTCCACCTAACCCACTAATGCAGTCCGGCAAGGAAATCGAGCAGGAAGCGGTTGGTCTCCTCGGGTGCTTCCTGCTGGATCCAGTGGCCGACGTCGGCGATCATATGGGTGCCGCGGTAGTCCGTCATGACCTCACCCGCGCGTTCGACCGCCTCGGCTCCCCAGGTGGTGCCGACGTCGTACTGCCCGCCGATGAACATCGCCGGTGGGGTGAGCGGCTTGCCTTCCTGATCGGCGAGGTCGTGCCAGTCGTTGTCGATGTTGTGATAGAAGCTCAACGGGCCGCCAAAGCCGGAACGCTCGAATTCGGCTGCGTAGAAGTCGACATCGGCGTCGGTGAACCAGGCTGGCATCGTCTCGGGGTAGACGAACGCGTCTTTGAGTCGGGCGCCTTCGGCCATGCAGAGCGGGCCGGCGCGGATCACGTCGATCGGATCCATGGAGGCCAGGTCGACGCCAGCATCGACGGCCACTTTGGTGGCCGCGATCATTCCCTCACCGGAGACCGTGTAGGTCAGCCCGAGCAGCCACCCGCGCACGTCCTCCTCGATCTCGGCGATGATGCCATCCTGCGCGGAGAAGTAGTCCTGGTACCAGATGCGGCCTTCGCCCGCGAGTTCGACGTGATAGTCGTTGGGACGATGCTCGCCGAAAGGACTGCCGGGCAGGCCGATTACGCCGCGGCCGGCGAATGGAACGCTGATGCCCACCACTCCGGCGCACCTCTCCGGGTGGAGCCAGGCGAAGGTCCAGGCGACCGGCGCGCCCCAGTCGTGACCGATCACGATAGCTTTTCCGGAGGCCTGTTCCTCGCTGTAGGCGTCGATGACCCCGACGACGTCGCCGACCAATTCCTTGATGCGATAAGCCGATTGCACGCGGTACTTCGACGATCGCCCGTAGCCGCGCTGGTCGATGGCCACCACGCGGTAGCCCGCGGCGGCGAGCGCGGGAATCTGATTTCGCCACGAGTACCAGGACTCCGGGAAGCCGTGCAGCAGCACTACCAACGGTCCCTCGCCGTCCTCGACGGCATGGATGCGGGTGCCCCGGCAGTTCAAGATCCGATGAACCTGCGACATCTTCGCCTTCCTTTATTTGCTAACGGCCACAAGCCGGTCCGCGAGGTCGGCGGTGGGTACTTCACGATTTTCGTAGTTGCGGGCTATCAGAGTCTTCTGTCCAGACATCCTGGTTCGCGCCCACTTGCCCAGAACGCGCCCCGCGAACTTGGGCATCATCAGCGCCGACGGCGGCTTGACCAGGTGGACGACCGCAAGAAATTCGCGATAGGTGTCCAGGTCGTCGTGCACCAGCTCCATCACCCGGTCCATGTACCAGGTGAGCGCACGGAAGTAGACGGGACGCTTCTTGTCGACATCCTGCATCCAGTCGAAGCGCAGGTTCTGCTCGCGGATCACAAACCAGGCCGTGCCGGCCATCTTCGAGATCTTGCGGTAGTACCGGCGCGGCAGCTCCCGGTGTCCCGGACCGTACTTGGCCAGTAGCAGTTGCATTTCCCGAACTTCCTTGAGTGCCAGGCTCATACCCAGCCCGGAAACCGGGTCTGCGCTGGTGTAGGCATCGCCCACAGCCACCAGCGCGCGTGGCAGGTTACGTTTCTTCTCGTAGTGCAGCCAGAGCATGTTCGGATACCGGAAGTTGTAGATCGGAGAGGCGGGCTCGAGCCCGTCGATGTTCTCCCCTACCACCGGTGACGGCATCAGATCAGCGAACTCGCGGAACTCCCGCGCGGTCCGCGGCGGCGAATAACAGTTGTACGCCACCAGTGACGTGGACAGCAGGGTGCGCGAGCTATCCACGTAGTACTGCGCGGCGTAGGTGTCCTCGAAGGGGCGGTACGCGTAGCAGATCACCATGACCTTGTCCTGCCACTGCCGTTCCGGCGGAACCCGGTGTTGCATGGTGGAGTAAAAGCAGTTGATGATGTCCTGCTCGACTTCGGGAGCGCCAATACCGATGCGGTCCAACAACTCCGGCACGTACGTGTTCTTGCCCGATGCGTCCACGACAAACTCGGCCGGCACCAGCTCGAGTGCACTGCCGTCACCGTCCTCCACCGCGACGCCGATGATGGCGTTGTTGTCTCGGTCGAAGATCAGGTCGGTGACCTCGGATTCGTACCGGAAGTCGATGCGCGGTTCGTCATCCAATCGACGCCGCACACACCATTCGAGCAGCGGCCGCCCGGCGCAGATGATCTCGATGTCGCTCGTGCCGGGCTTCTTCCAGGTGCCGCCCAGGCGAATTCGGTACTGGGCCGCCATGTCGACCTTGAACGCGCCCTCACGCACCATGTCGTCGACGATGCCCGGAAAGAAGCGCTCCAACTCGATCTGCCCGGCGGTCAGCAAGTGGTGCAGGTGCCAGCCTTGTGCCGCACCCGGCCTGCCCTCACGACGACGATGCGGATCGTCCTTCTCGAGCACGATGACCCGGTCGAACGTCTCGGTGAGCACCTTGGCCGCGGCGATGCCCGCGATGCTGCCGCCGATCACCACCGCGGTACCGCGGCCACGGCGGCTCACCTCGGCGAGGTCGATAGCGGCGTAGTCGAGGCGAAGCGGGTTACGCCGTCGCGCCGCCCCACTGGGCACGAACTTCTCGTAGTACAGCCCGACACGATGGAAGCCGTTGTTGTCCAGCCAGGTTCGGGTGGATTCGACCATCGGGCCCGGACCGCACAGGTAAACGTCGGCGTCGCCGCCGGCCAGCATCCGCTCGTCGAGCAAGTCTGTGACGAGCCCGGTCTGGCCATCCCACTTGGTGTCCGGACGCACGACGGTGACATGCAACTCCAGGGCTGCAATACGGCGCCTCAGGGCCGTGAGTTCCTCGAGCTTGCACAGATCTTCCGCCGAGGTCGCCCCGTAAAGCAGGTAGACCGGGTGAGCGGTATCGGCGTCGAGGCTTTCGGCCATCGCCAGGATCGCGGACAGACCCGTGCCCCCCGCGACCAGGATCACCGGGCGTACGACCGGGCGCAGGTAGAAGCTGCCCTTGCTGCACCGCAGCGCAATATGGTCACCCGGCTTCGCCCCGTCGCGAAGGTAATTCGACATCACCCCGTCCGGCAGCAGCCGGATGATGAACTCCAGTTCACTGCGACCGTCGGATGGGTGCGCGTAGGAGTAGTTGCGCCAGGTGTCGGTGCCGGGCACCCGCAACTGGGCGAATTGGCCGGCTTTGTAATTCAGCGCCCCTGCCATGGCCGAGACGTCAATCCGCAGGATG
The DNA here is from genome assembly GCF_052566995.1 of Mycobacterium sp. Dal123C01. Classification (NCBI taxonomy): domain Bacteria; kingdom Bacillati; phylum Actinomycetota; class Actinomycetes; order Mycobacteriales; family Mycobacteriaceae; genus Mycobacterium; species Mycobacterium sp. Dal123C01. The sequence continues at coordinate 3,955,131 of NZ_CP199580.1, forward strand.
GCGGTGCTGGGTGATACCAGGTCGACCCCGGTCACCACACCGTCGCCGGTGATCAGCAGTGCTGCGTTGTCATCGGCCGGATACTGCAGTTCGATTTGGCAGTCAGACTCCGCGTATGTCTGACAGGTCAGGATCTTTCGCGCCGCTCGCTCCACATCGGACAGACCCTCGGTGCGTCCCATCTCGTACTGCCCCGCGGTACAGGTGGCCACACACGTGCCACATATCCCGCTTTGGCATTCGTTGACGATGGCCACGCCGTGTTCCTCGGCGGCATCCAGAACCGACTGGTCCGGCCGTACCGGCATCGTCTTGTGGGTTCCGTCCGAGTAGCCGACGGTGACCTGACGATCCGCCATGTGTGGTGCCCCTTCCGAGGAGTCCGGACCGCTAGACGATCGCCGCGACGGGTTTCTTGGCGATGCGGGCGTTGAGTCTGGGCATGACTTCTTCTGCCAGCAGCCGCATCGACTCCTTCCATGGCCCTGGGTTGTCGCTGTAGTCGAATCCGAGAACCAGCAGATGACCGAATCCGCCGACCTGGTCGTAGGTGGCCTCGAGTTTGTCGACCACCGTCTCGACCGAGCCGACGACAAAGGTGTTCTCGGCGAGGTATTCCGCCGTCACGTCGTCGTCGGGCACCGATGGGTTGTGCTTGTAGAACTTGGTCATGCCGAACATGCGGAATGTCGGCAGCACGTATTCACGCATGGCGCGCCCCATCGTGCCGTCGACGGCATACCTGAAAGCTTGCTCGTCGGTTTCGGCCACAAATACCTCACGTACCAGGCGCCAATCTCGGCGATTCGGGGTCCGACCGCTGCGCTCGGCGCCTTCCAGTACCGCGTCCCAGTGGGTGGCGACGTATTCGGCGTTGAGATCAAGACTCATCGGCAGGTAGCCGCGCTCGCCGGCCAGCTTGAGCGTCTCGGAACCGGCGCTGAATCCGGTCACGCCGATGGGCGGGTGGGGTTTCTGGAATGGCTTGATGTGGCGCCTCATCAGGCCTTCGAACATCGGCGCAATTCCGTTGGCGTTCCAGTACTTTCCGCGATGTTCCCAGGGTTCGTCTTCGGTCCAGATGCGCAACATGATTTCCAGCGCTTCACGAGTCATCTCGCGATGCTCGCCGTTCTTTCCATCCACGTCGTACAGTGCCCAGTCGCCGGGGATTCCACTGGCTCCGACGCCCAGCATGAATCGGCCCTGAGCAAGGTGATCGAAATAGGCCACCCGATGGGCTAATTCGACCGGGTGGTGGTAGGGCAGCAGATGCGCGCCGGGCGCGAGCTTAATGGTCTTCGTCCGCAACAGCGCCTGCGCCAGCAGCAGATCGGGGGCGCAGATCGGCTCCCAGGGCACGGTGAAATGTTCGCCGACCCACGCTTCGACGTACCCGAGTTGATCGGCCAGCTCGATGATGTCGAGGTCCCATTGGGTGGCGTCGTAGAGCGAGCGCTCCGGTGGATGGGCCGGCATGAGGAATATTCCGATCTCCATGGGTCAACCCTTCGGTGTTTCTCGTGAGCGTAGAGCCTGCTGCTGTAGGTATACCACAGTACTAGCAAGATACTTCGCTGCACACAAGAGCCAATTTGCTTGGTAATTTACCGGGAAGGGGTTCGTATCGGCGCGTATCGGCTATGGACATCGTGACGGAATGCCGCGTAACCTCGCACAGGTCACCCGTTCAGCGCGCAGTAAGGAGCGGCCATGTTTGTCACCGGACTCCATCCGGTCGATCGCCGGGAGGGTTCCGTGCCGCAATTCGACTTCATCGGATACGAGACGCTCGACGACGGTCGGATCGCGGCAATCACTCTGGATCGCCCGAAACAACGCAATGCGCAGACGCGCGGAATGCTGGTCGAGTTGGGTGCTGCCTTCGAACTTGCCGAGGCTGACGACGCAGTCAGGGTGGTGATCCTGCGGGCGGCGGGTCCCGCCTTCTCCGCGGGCCACGACCTCGGGTCCGCTGACGATGTCCGTGAACGCTCATCGGGCCCGGACCAACATCCCACCTATCAATGCAACGGAGGGACGTTTGGCGGGGTGGAGTCGCGCAATCGTCAGGAGTGGCATTACTACTTCGAAAATACGAAGCGGTGGCGGAATCTCCGCAAGATCACCATCGCCCAGGTCCACGGCACGGTCCTGTCGGCGGGCCTGATGCTCGCCTGGTGCTGCGACCTGATCGTCGCAAGTGAGGACACCGTCTTCGCCGACGTTGTAGGCACCCGGCTCGGCATGTGTGGGGTCGAATATTTCGGCCATCCGTGGGAGTTTGGCCCGCGCAAAGCAAAGGAGCTTCTGCTCACCGGCGACTGCATCGGCGCCGACGAAGCGCACTCGCTAGGGATGGTCAGCAAGGTGTTTCCCGCGGACGAATTAAGTGCCAGCACAATCGAATTCGCCCGTCGAATCGCCAAGGTTCCCACGGTGGCCGCGCTGCTCATCAAGGAGTCGGTGAACCAAACCGTCGATGCCATGGGCTTCACCACAGCACTGGACGGCTGCTTCAAGATCCATCAGCTCAATCACGCCCACTGGGGTGAAGTCACCGGTGGGAAGCTGTCCTACGGAACGGTCGAGTACGGACTTGACGACTGGCGCGCCGCGCCGGAGATCCTGCCCGCGACGAAACAACATCCCTAAGTCCGGACGCCATCAGTGGACATCACCTACCCGCCCGAAGCGGAAGCATTCCGCTACCGGATACGCGCATTCCTGGCCGAACACCTCCCGGCCGGCTGGTCGGGCCCCGCAGCATTGCCGCCGGCCGAGCGGGAAGCGTTCGAGTCGCGGTGGCGGCGGGCTCTTTCGGCCCATGGCCTGGTTGCCGTGTGCTGGCCTACGGAATACGGCGGGGGCGGTCTCTCCGCCATCGAACAGGTAGTGCTGGCCGAGGAGTTCACCCGGGCCGGCGCGCCCGCGCGGGCTGAAAACGACCTGCTGGGGATCGATTTATTGGGCAATACGCTGATCGCCCTGGGGTCCGAGGCGCAGAAGAAGCATTTCCTGCCACGCATCCTTAACGGTGCAGATCGTTGGTGCCAGGGATTCTCGGAGCCCGAGGCCGGCTCCGATCTGGCGTCGGCGCGAACCAGGGCTGTGCTCGACGGCGATGAGTGGGTGATCAACGGGCAGAAGATCTGGACGTCGGCCGGTCCCACCGCCAATTGGATCTTCGTTCTGGTGCGCACCAATCCCCATGTGCCCAAGCACAAGGGTCTGTCTTTCTTGCTGGTGCCGATGGACCAACCCGGCGTCGAGGTCCGTCCGATCGTCAACGCGGCCGGACACTCGTCGTTCAGCGAGGTCTTTTTCACCGACGCCCGCACCGGATCGGCCAACGTCGTGGGCGGGGTGGGCAACGGATGGCCGACCGCGATGGCGCTGCTGGGTTTTGAACGCGGTTCACAAGTCACCACCGCGGCCATCGAATTCGGTCGCGACTTCGAGCGGCTGTGCGAACTCGCCCGCGAACGCGGAATGAATACCGACCCACATATCCGAGATGGGTTGGCGTGGTGCTTTTCCCGGATACAGATTATGCGGTACCGGGGCTACCGCGGCCTCACCTTGTCGCTGAACGGGCGGCTGCCAGGCGCGGAGGCCGCGATCACCAAAGTCATCTGGAGCGAGTACTTCCGGCGCTATACCGAACTCGCCGCCGAAATCTTGGCACTGGATGCGCTTGGTCCGTCGGGACCGGGGAACGGAGGTGCGCGCCTGGTCCCGGAAGCGGGCACGCCGAACTCTCCTGCCTGCTGGATGGACGAGCTGCTCTACGCCCGGGCAGCCACGATCTACGCCGGCAGTTCGCAAATCCAACGCAATGTGATCGGCGAGCAACTACTCGGGCTCCCCAAGGAACCACGCTGGGAAGCTCGGCAAGGGTGAAACTCTGAATGGATTTCCGTTACAGCACCGAACAGGACGACTTCTGCGCATCGCTGCGCGGCTTCCTTCGCGACCATGCTGGTGGTGCACGCATCAGAGAAGTCGCCGCCGACGGCTACGACAGCAGACTCTGGCGACGGCTGTGCACCGAGCTGGAGCTGCCCGCACTGCACACGCCACCGGAATATGGCGGAGTAGGCGCCACTCTCGTCGAGACGGCGATCGCATTCAGCGAGCTGGGCCGGACGTTGGCCCCGGTCCCTTTCGCGGCGACGACGTTCGCGATCGAAGCGATTCTCCGGCTCGGCGATGACGAGCAACGCAAAAGCCTGTTGCCTGGCCTGCTTTCCGGCGAGCAGATCGGAGCGTTTGCGGCCACCGGTTACCAGGTGACCGACGCGTCCACGGCAACGGTCCGGGCGCAGCGGCGCGACGGTCGGGTCGTGCTCACCGGCGAGTGCACGCCGGTGTTGCACGGCCGCTTCGCCGATCTCTTCGTGGTGCCGGTCTCGATCGACGGCGCCGCGGTGAGCCTGCACGTCGTGACCGCGGACTCTCCCGGGGTCACCGTCGTCCCGCTGCCCTCATTCGACCTCACCCGTCCGGTCGCCACGCTGCAGCTGGCGCAGGCCCCGGCCGACGCCTTGGCGGCGGGCTCCCCCGACGACATCCAACGGGTACTGGACGTGGCGCGGATGCTGCTGGCCGCCGAGATGCTCGGCGGCGCGGAGGCCTGTCTCGAGCTGACAGTCGAATATGCTTGCAGTCGACAGCAATTCGGTCGCGCCATCGGGTCATTCCAGGCGGTCAAACACGCCTGCGCCGAGATGCTCATCGAGATCGATGCGACTCGCGCAGCGGTGATGTTCGCCGCGATGAGTGCCGCCAGCGGCAAGGAGCTGCACGTCGCAGCTCCGTTGGTCAAGGCCCAGGCCGCAGATACTTATGTGTTGTGCGCCGGCACCGCCATCCAAGTCCACGGCGGCATCGCCTTTACCTGGGAGCACAATCTGCATTTGTACTTCCGCCGGGCCAAGACCGCCGAGGCGCTGTTCGGCAGCAGCGCCCGCCACCGGGCGCTGCTCGCCAACCGTGCGGGCCTGTAGGAATCCGTGCCCAACGGCTACATTTAGGTCGTCGACCGCAGGAAAGACATGATCATCTCGGGTGCAGAGAATATCGACGGCGCCGTCGATTCCTACGACGCGGGTCCCGTCGATACGCCGTTGCTGAATGAGACGATCGGGGCGAACTTCGAGCGCACCACGCTGGCATACCCGGACATCGAGGCGCTTGTTGATGTGGCCGGCGGCCGACGGTGGACGTACTCCGAACTCAACACCGAGATCGACTGTGTCGCGCGCGCATTGATGGCCATCGGCATCCAGCGCGGGGGCAGGGTCGGAATTTGGTCACCCAACTGCCCGGAATGGACCATCCTGCAGTACGCCACGGCCAAGATCGGCGCGGTCCTCGTCTCGGTCAATCCCGCGTATCGCACTCACGAGTTATCGCACGTGCTGCGCGATTCGGACACCGAGCTGCTGGTGTCGGCGACGACCTTCAAGACCTCCGACTATCGCCGAATGATCCAGGAAGTACGTCCCGAGGTCCCCGGATTGGTCGATGTCGTGTTCCTGGGCACCAGTGACTGGGAGCGACTGCGGCAGCGCGCCGATGAGGTAACCGCTGACGAATTGCGTTGCCGGCTGGCCACACTGAATCCGTCAGACCCGATCAACATCCAATACACCTCGGGCACAACGGGTTCCCCAAAGGGGGCCGTTCTGTCGCACCGGAACATCCTCAACAACGGGTTCTTCGTCACCGAATGCATCGCGCTTCGACCCGGGGACCGCCTGTGTATCCCCGTGCCCTTCTACCACTGTTTCGGCATGGTGATGGGCAATTTGGGCTGCACCACCCACGCCGCCACCATGGTGATTCCGGCGGCCGGTTTCGATCCCGCCGCGACGCTGGAAGCCATCGAAAAGGAGCGCTGCACCGGCCTCTACGGTGTGCCCACGATGTTCATCGCGATACTCGGTCATCCCGACCTGGCCGGCCGCGACGTGTCGTCATTGCGGACCGGGATCATGGCAGGCGCCTCCTGTCCGGTGGAGGTGATGGGGCGGTGCGTCGACGAACTGAACATGTCGCAGCTGTCCATTGCCTATGGCATGACCGAGACTTCCCCGGTGTCCTGCCAGACCAGGATCGACGACGACCTAGCGCACCGAACCGCCACAGTGGGCCGGGCACATCCGCACGTCGAGATCAAAGTCATCGACACCGGCAGTGGCACGATCGTCACGCGAGGCCAGCCGGGCGAACTATGCACCCGCGGCTACTCGGTGATGCTGGGTTACTGGCACGCTGACGACAAAACCCGTGAGGTCATCGATCACGACGGCTGGATGCACACCGGTGACCTCGCGGTGATGCAAGACGACGGGTATTGCGCGATCGTCGGACGCATCAAGGACGTCGTCATCCGCGGCGGTGAGAATCTGTATCCCCGAGAGATCGAGGATTTCCTGCATACCCATCCCGACATCGATGACGTGCAGGTTATCGGTGTTCCCGACACCAAGTACGGCGAAGAGGTCTGCGCCTGGATCAAAATGCGGCCAGACCGTCGGCCCTTGGACGCCGAAGCCGTCGGGGCCTTCTGCGCCGGGAAACTCGCCCACTACAAGATTCCCCGTTACGTCCACATCGTCGACGAGTTCCCGATGACCGTCACCGGAAAGGTGCGCAAAGTCGAGATGCGGGCCGAAGCGGTCCGACTGCTGGGGTTATGACCCGAAGCTCAGCCCAGCGCTGCCAGCGCTGCGTCGTAATCGGGCTCCTCGGCGATCTCGGGCACCAGTTGCGCGTAGGCAACGTTGCCGTCGGCGCCGATGACCACGACGGCGCGGCCAAGCAGCCCGGCCATTGGGCCGTCGGTGATCGTGATGCCGTAGTCCTCTCCGAAGCTGTCACGGAATGCCGACGCCGTGGTGACGTTCTCGATCCCCTCCGCGCCGCAGAATCGCTTCTGCGCGAACGGCAGATCCTTCGACACGTTCACCACGGTCGCACCGCCTCCGGCGGCACGCTCGTTGAATTTCCGCACGCTCGTCGCGCACACCGGCGTGTCGACGGACGGAAAGATGTTCAGCAGCACGGACTTACCGCTGAACTGGTCGCTGGTGACGGCGCTCAGATCGGCGCCGGTCAAATTGAAGGCTGGGGCTTTTGATCCGACGGTGGGAAGCTCGCCGACGGTGTTGATCGCATTTCCCCGCAGGGTTATCTGTGCCATGAGCACAGTCTGCCAAGCCCGGTTGAGCGGCCTGGGGTCAGGTCCGGATGTCCTAATTCGTGGGGTACCCGGCCTAGACGACACGCTCCGTCCGGCGAACACTGAGTTCATGGTTCGCAAGGTCGTTATCGTCGGCTTTCCGGGCGTGCAGGCGCTCGATGTGGTCGGGCCGCATGACGTCTTCACCGGCGCATCGCTGCTGACCAACGGCGGCTACGACGTCGTCGTGGCCTCAGTCGACGGCGCGCCGATCAGCACCGCGACCGGTCTCGCGTTCGTGAGCGCCCCGCTCCCAGACCCCGACGATCAGATCGACACCGTCGTGTTGCCCGGCGGCGGTGGCGTCGATGCCGCCCGGTCCGACGCGGAGCTGATGACCTGGATCAAAGCCGCCGCGGGCAGCGCCCGCCGCATCGTCACTGTCTGCACGGGCGCGTTCCTGGCTGCCGAGGCGGGCCTGCTGGACGGCCACCGCGCGACCACGCACTGGGCCTTCGCGGAGCGCCTCGCCACTGAGTTCCCCGCCATCGACGTCGATCCCGACCCGATCTTCATCCGCAGTTCCGACACGGTATGGACGGCCGCGGGTGTCACCGCGGGGATCGACCTCGCACTGTCGCTGGTCGAGGACGACCACGGAACCGAGATCGCGCAGACAGTCGCCCGCTGGATGGTGCTGTATTTGCGCCGCCCTGGAGGGCAGACCCAATTCGCGGCGCCGGTGTGGATGCCGCGAGCCAAACGCACCTGCATCCGCGAGGTACAGGAGGCGATCGAGGCCGAACCGGGCGCCCCGCACAGCATCGGTGATCTGGCCCGCCGGGCGACGATGAGCCCGCGCCATTTCACCCGCGTGTTCAGCGACGAGGTCGGCGAGGCGCCCGGCCACTATGTCGAACGTGTCCGCACCGAAGCCGCGCGCCGTCAGTTGGAGGAGACTGACGACACTGTTGTCTCGATCGCGACTCGCTGCGGGTTCGGTACCGCGGAAACCATGCGGCGCAACTTCATTCGCCGCATCGGCGTCTCTCCAGATCATTACCGCAAGGCCTTCGCTTGATTATTGAGGCCCCAGCAGAAAGGACCGCACCGATGACTCAAATCGCGTTTGTGACCTACCCCGGATTCACCGCGCTGGACATGATCGGCCCCTACGAGGTGCTGCGTAACTTGCCGGACGCCGAGGTGCGATTCGTCTGGCATGAAACCGGTCCGATCACCGCGGACTCCGGTGTGTTGGTCATCGGCGCCACGCATTCGCTCGCCGAAACTCCTTCGCCCGACGTCATTCTGGTGCCGGGCGGTCCGTCGACTCCGGTGCACGCACGTGATGAGGTGTTGCTGGATTGGCTGCGCGGGGCGCATCGAACCGCTGGCTGGACGGCGTCGGTGTGCTCGGGCTCGGTGATCCTGGCCGCGGCCGGCCTGCTCGAGGGCCGGCGGGCGACGTCGCACTGGCTGGCGATACCCCTGCTGAAGGGATTCGGCGCCATTCCGGTCACCGACGAGCGCGTCGTGCGCCAGGACAACGTCGTCACCAGTGCGGGGGTGTCCGCGGGACTTGACCTCGCGTTCTGGCTGGCCGGTGAGATCGGCGGCGAAGGCCGCGCCAAGGCGATCCAGCTCGCGCTCGAATACGACCCGCAACCACCGTTCGACTCGGGCCACATGTCGAAGGCGTCGGCGACCACGAAAGCCGCCGCCACCGCGCTGCTATCGAGGGACAGCGCCAAGCCGGCCAACCTCAAGGCGACGACGATGATCGCCTGGGAGCAGGCGCTCTCGGCGGTTCGGTCACGTCGACGGAAACGACAGCCGAACCTTTCGTCGGCCTAGCTGGGGTTGGGCTGCAGGATCTCGTTGGACGCCAGCTGACCGCCGGCCTGCAGCCACGCACCCACCACACCCGGCGCATCACGGTTCGGGTTGTAGATGTCTTCCTCGCTGGAGAACAGGCCGTTACCGGCGTAGACCAGGCGAGTCCAATTCGGGAACCAGAACGGCTCCCCGTTCGGGTCGGTCGGGTGGTCGAGCAGATTCTTGATCATGATGACGACGGCGTCGTTGTCGTCGTCGTAGGCAGTCCAGTCGCTGGGGAAGCGCATGTGGGGAAACGGAGCCATCACGGCGACGATCCAGTCCCGCACCGCCTCGCGTCCGTGAAAGACGCCGTAGTGATGTTCGATGTAGACAACGTCCTCGGTGAATAAATCTGCAAAAGGCCGCCAGTCGCCCGATGCGCTGCACCCTTCCGCCACGGTTGTGTAGTTCGCGACGGCTTTTTCAATTTCGGCCCTGCTGAAGTTGCCCATAGCAGGACACACTAGAACGTGTTCCGGTTTTCCGCGGCTCGTCTTGGTAGGGATATCGCATGAGCGTTTTGGACTTGTTTGATTTGCACGGCAGGACGGCTCTGGTGACCGGGGCATCCAGCGGCATCGGCAAAAAAGTGGCCGGGGCATACCTGCAAGCAGGCGCGCAAGTGGCCATCGCGGCGCGGCACTTCGAGGTTTTGGAAAAGGTCGCCGCTGAACTCGCCTCGACGGGCGGCACGGTCATGCCGATCGGTTGTGACGTGACCCAACCCGATCAGGTGAGCCGGATGGTGAACCACGTGACCGCGGAGTTGGGTGGCATCGACATCGCGGTCTGCAACGCCGGCATCATCAATCTGAAAGCGATGCTGGAAATGTCGCCGGAGGAATTCCAGGCCATGCAGGACACGAATGTGACCGGCGTATTCCTCACCGCGCAGGCAGCCGCGCGGGCAATGGTCGGCCAAGGCCGCGGCGGGGCCATCATCAACACCGCCTCGATGTCCGGCCACATCATCAACGTCCCGCAACAGGCGGGCCACTACTGCACCTCGAAGGCCGCGGTCATCCAGTTGACCAAGGCGCTGGCTGTGGAGCTCGCGCCGCACAACATCCGGGTGAACAGCGTCAGCCCGGGCTACATCCTCACCGAACTCGTCGAACCGATGGCGGAGTACCACCGGCTGTGGGAGCCGAAAATTCCGCTCGGGCGCATCGGCCGGCCGGAGGAACTCACCGGCCTATACCTATATCTGGCCAGCGACGCGTCCAGCTACATGACCGGTTCCGACGTCGTCATCGACGGCGGCTACACCTGCCCGTGAGATCTCGGCCGCGTCAGTGCACCGGGCACGGGCGACCAAAGCGGGTTCGCACACCCGGCGAAAAGAGGGCGCGCAGTCGGTCGCCGGCGGGCCGCACGGCACTGGCGTCGACCAGTTCGTCGCTCAGCTCGAGTATTTCCGCCCCGTGCAACGGCCACGGTCCGTGCTCGTTCGGCACCCACCAGGTCCGGCCACCCTGATGAGTGTGTGCCCCCCAGCGGGCGGTGAGCCAGACCTCCAGCGGTGTCGGTTTCACCACGTCGCCGACGGCGATGGTCAGCCGGCTACACAGGCCGCGGCGCGGCCACCGGCGCACGCTCTGATACGTGATGTGCTCGCCATCTCGCGCCATCCGCATCTTCGCCCAGGTGTAGGGGACACCGAGGCCGATCCGGGTGACGGGCACGACGGCCAGGCGAGCCGTTTCCAGCGACCGGAAGAGGACGCCGTGCCGGCCGGCGTCGTCGATCGAGTACAGCCGGACGTTGGTCTCCAGGAAACGGCCGAAATACGGAAGCGGCAGCGCGGTAACAACTTTGGTGCTCGTCATGGCGAACGGGACCAACGCCACGTAGGTCATCCCGTCGGCGAAAACGTCGGGACGCGTCCCGGGTGGGTACATGTCCGCGACGCTGTCGGGTTGTACCGGCCAGTGGACGAACGTCAGATCACTCCAGCGCTGCTCGAAGGTGACCGGGCCCGGCAGAGGTGGCGGCGTGACGGGGAACCCCGCGAGGGCCCCATCGGGTTGAGCCGGCTGGCCGGGTGTGGTCATCTCGTCATCGTGACACGCCTAAGCGGACCTATCCCTCAATCTCACCGGAGATCCCACGTTCGATGCCGGCCTGTGTGGTGGCGGGAAACACGATGAGGCCGTCGAGTTCTTTACGGGCCAAGTCATAGGCATTCTGGCGTTCCCGGGGCGTGGCAGCGGAGTCCGACGCGGTCCTCAACAGCCTCTGGGCGCGAGCAATCCGCTGCTGTTCGTCGCGGGAGAAGTCGTTGCGCCGTCTGCGTATCGCCTCCGCCTCGGCGATGTTGAATGCGGTCACGTAGTCCTCCACGGCGACTTGGTATTTCGCGGCGGCTTCCCGGTCATCGAGGAGATCTTCGGCTTTGACCGGCCGCAACAAGTCTGCCCGGAGTTTGGATTTGTGAAAGGCGACGGTGAGCGGATCGCGCAAATCGGTCATCAGCGGGAAGTCGAGTAGCTTGGCGAAGTCGAGCTCGTACTCCAGCCATCGGGTGTCGGTCCGGGTGTGTTCCTCGAGGATCCGTCGCGCCGATCGCCATTGGGCGGCTTGACTGCTAGCGGTGGGTTCGGGCGGCGCGGCCGCCGGCTCGATCGTTTCCTGGGCTCGGCGCTTATGGGCACCGAACGCGCGTACCGCGCCGATGGCCAGGCCTACCAGCGGGAGCAGCAGAATCAGGAACTCCACCAGCCGGATGAGCAGACCCATAGGGCCAGAATGCCACCCCGAATTCGTTTGACCGAGTTGCTAGTGCGCGCCCAGCTCACCGCTGAGGTATGCAGCACGGCAGGCCAGGCGGGCCAGCTTGCCGCTGGTGGTGCGCGGAATAGCGCCGGCCGGCAGCAAGAGCACGTCGGAAGCGGTGAGACCATGCCGGTGTGAAACCGCGGCCTTGATCGCCTCGACCGCCGGCTGCGGATCGTCGCGGCTGGTGCCGGCCGCGCGTTCGGCAACGATCACCAGGCTGGCATCGGAGGTGTCGCACTCCCGCAACCCGTTGTCCGGCACCGAGAATGCCGTCACATATCCGCGTCGCACCATCCGCGAGGCCTCGGCGACGGTGGACTCGATGTCCTGCGGATAGTGGTTGCGCCCGCCGATGATCACCAGATCCGCGATTCGGCCGGTGATGTACAGCTCGCCCTCCAGATACACGCCCAAGTCGCCGGTCCGTAGCCACGACCCTTCGGCCGCCGAGCCCTCGGCGTGGCTGTCCTCTCCCAAGCGCGACCCCAGCTGCGCGTGAAATGCCTGTTCGGTTTCTTCGGGGCGTCCCCAGTAGCCGCGGCCCACGTTGTCGCCCTGCAACCAGACTTCGCCCACCGCGCCGTCGGGTAGCTCGGCAGCCGTATCCGGGTTGACGATCACTGCCCGCAGGCTGCGAGCGATCTGGCCGCATGACACCTGCGCCACGGCATTGGGGGCATCCGCGCCGACCCGCTCCGCGCGACCTACGCCCAGCTGCTCTCGGTCGAGGTAAATGACCGTCGCTTCGGCGCTGGGTTCGATCGTCGCGATCATCAGCGTCGCCTCCGCAATGCCGTACGAGGGCTTGAACGCCGTCCGCGGTAACCCGTAAGGCGCGAACGCTTTGTTGAACGTCGCGATCGCCTCGATATTGACCGGTTCGGATCCGATGATCAGCACGACATTGCTGAGGTCGATATCGTCGCCCGCGGCGGGCAGGCCGCGCTGTGCTGTCCACTCGTAGGCGAAGTTGGGCGCGGCGGTAACCACGTTGCCTTCGCGCGACCCCGCGGCCAACGCCTGAATCCACCGCTGTGGCCGGCGCACGAACGCGGTGGGCGACATCAGGGTGGAATGCCCGCCGTACACCGCGGGAAAGCCGATCATCGACAGCCCCATGTCGTGGTAGAGGGGCAGCCAGCTCACGCCGTGGGTGTTCCGGTTCAGCAGGTCGATCGACAGAATCATCTGGACCAGGTTGGTGCCGACTGCCCGGTGCGTGATCTCGACGCCGACCGGAGGGCGGGTCGAACCCGAGGTGTACTGCAAGTGGGAAACCTGGTCGATGTCCACCTCCACCGGGACGAACGACTCCCCCGCCGAGTCAGGGATCTCATCGATGACGACGACCCGCGGCTTTCTCAGTTGCGTGCCGTTGATCAGAAAGCTCTCCACCGCGTCCTTCGCCGCCGCGGTGGTGAGAACCACGGTCGGCTCGGAATCGTGCAGCGCTGTCTGCAGACGCTCGGCGTGACCCGGTAGTTCGGGCGCGAACAACGGCACCGCGATGGTTCCCGCCTTGATCGCGGCGTAGAAGCCGGCAACGTAGTCGATACCTTGGGGCGCGAGGATCGCCACCCGGTCACCGTCGCCCGCGAACTGCTGGACATTGGCAGCGACGGCTTGCAATCGGACCCCCAACTGGGCCCAGGTCACTTCGAGAGCCTGTCCTTCGGAGCGGGCGTAGTCCAGGTAGCGATACGCCACGGAATCACCGACGTTTGCGACGTTGCGCTCGATCAGAGAGATCAGGGTCGTGCCCGGCGGCAGCGAAATGTTGCCGTCGGCGTCCAGACAATCCTCTATTCGTAGCAGGCCTTTTGGAGCTACGGAGTCCTGTCGGGAACCAGAATCCATGTCCGCATTCTAGGTGCGCCGCGATACGGTCCTTCGGTGCGAGCCATCGGCTAGAGTCCGAGCCGACATCGCCGCAGGGGCGTAGAGGAGCAACCGTGGACTCTCCCGACCACCGCCCCGTGACCCGCGACGACGCACTGACCCGGGTGCTCGCCTACCGCGAGCGGGGTCGGGCCAGAGCGATGCCGGTTCGGGTGGGCGTTGCCGTCCTGGGCGGCGTGCTGCTCATCGCTTCCATTCCGCTGACTGTGTTGCTCCCTGAGTTCGGCATCCCGGCGCTGCTGGTCGCATTTCGCCTGCTGGCGGTCGAAGCCGACTGGGCTGCGCGCGCCTACGCCTGGACCGACTGGCGCTTCGCCCAGATGCACCACTGGTTTACCCGCCAGTCCCGCCTTGTTCGCGCCGTCATCGTGGCCGGCTTGATTCTGCTGGCCGTGGCAATCATCGTTGTCTTTGTCTACGAGTTCATTTAAAGACACCTGCGCGAAACCAATCCAGGTTACCTATGGGTTTCCTCGATTCAACGGGATCACAACGCGGGCGCAGCGTCGCGGTAAGGCGGGCAATGACGACCAAACAAAGCGGGCACGTCGAACGTCGCGGCGTCATGCAGCGCTTCACCATGCTGTGCGTCCGGTACGTCGAACGTTTGATGCCAGACCCGTTTTTGTTCGCGATCATCCTCACCCTCGTCGTGGTCGCCCTCGCTGCGCTGCTCGTCCGGGGTGCGACGCCCGCCGGCGTTCTCAAAGCGTGGTACGGCGGCGTATGGGGATCGCAGAACATCTTCACCTTCGCATTCCAGATGGTGCTCATTCTGGTGACCGGTTACACACTGGCCGAGGCGCCCGTCTTGAAACGGGCCATCATCCGGGTCGCGAGTAAGCCGACGAACCAGGTTCAGGGAGCGTTGCTGTGCTTCGGCGTCAGCACCGTCTTCTCGTTGTTGAACTGGGGCCTGGGTCTGGTGGCCGGTGCGCTGGTCGCGCGCCAGGTCGCAAAACGGCTTACCGGTGTGCATTTCGGCTATCTCGTCGCCACCGGGTTTATGGGCTATCTCGTCTGGACGCAGGGCCTGTCGTCATCGATTGCGCTCGCCAACACCGATACCACCAGTCCCATCAACGTGATTCACAAGATGACCGGAACGATCGTGCCGCTGAGGTTCACGATCTTCCAGCCGTACAACTGGATCGCCGTCATCGTCGTGGTGGCTCTGCTCGCCGTCACGATCTGGCGGATGGCGCCCAGCGAGAGTCTCGAGCCCGATCCCGCGGTGTTCGACGAGGAACCCGAACCGGATGTGCCGGAGGGCCCGCGGACATTCGCCGAGCGGCTGGAGAATCTGTGGATCCTCAATGTCCTTGTCTTCGCCGCGGGCATAACGTATTTCGTGCTGAGCGGGTTTGCGCTGAACATCTCGTCGATGATCATGTTGTTCACCGTCACCAGCGCGTTGCTGCACGGCACGCCGATTCGCTTCATCCGCGCGTTTTCTGGGGCGGCGAAGGTGTCCGGCCCATTACTACTGCAATATCCCTTGTACGGCGGTATCGCCGGTCTGTTGGGTTACCTGCCGGCGGGGTCAGGCCGAGCGCTGCAGACGGTTCTCGCCGAGGCGCTGGTGCGGGGCGCAGATCAGTTCACGCTGCCGTTCCTGACGTTCGTCGGCTCGGTCCTCATCTCACTGTTCGTACCGTCCGGTGGCGGGCACTGGGCGGTGCAGGGTCCGATCGCGGTCGGCTCAGCGCTGGCCATCGGCCAACACTCGCCGGCTTACCTTGGGCTGATCTCGATGTCGGTCGCGGTCGGTGAGGGCGTCGCGAATATGGTTCAGCCGTTTTGGTTATTGCCGGTGCTCGCGATCGCGAAGCTCAATGTGCGCCAGGTGATGGGCTTTACGGTGATCGCGTTCCTGATCGGTTTCGCGGTGTCCGGCGCTGCGGTGCTCATTGCGCCCCACGTGTTGTGAGGCCGTCCGCCAAATGATCATCGACACGCAGCTGTCGCCCACCGCACGCGTGACCGCGGCGTATCTGAAAATCGTGCAAGCCGACCGGCCTGAAGTCTGGATCACGTTGCGCGATCAGGCCGACGTGCTCGGCGACGCCGCGGCGGTCGAACAACGAGTCGCCGCGGGAGAGCGCTTGCCCCTGGCAGGGCTGTTAGTCGCCGTCAAGGACAACATCGACGTCGCGGGCCTACCGACCACCGCGGGGTGCCGTGAGTTTGCCTACCAGCCGGCAACCACTGCGGTCGCGATCGAGCGACTCCGCGATGCGGGGGCCGTCGTCCTCGGCAAAACGAACCTCGACCAATTCGGCTGTGGTTCGACCGGTACCCGTAGTCCCTATGGCGCCGTGCGCAATTCGCGCCATCCACATCTGGTCGCCGGAGGGTCCAGTTCCGGTTCGGCCGTCGCCGTCGCGCTGGGCATCGCCGACATCGGCATCGGCACCGACACGGCGGGATCGGTTCGGCTCCCCGCCGCACTCAACGGTCTCGTCGGCATCAAACCCACTCTCGGGATCATCCCCACCCACGGGGTCGTCCCGGCCTGCGCCAGCTACGACGCCGTCGGCGTGCTGGCCGCGGACCTCAACCTGGCCGCCGCAGCAGTCGCGGTGATGGCCGGCCCGGACTCCCGCGACCCCCGCAGCCGCTCCTGGCCCGCCGACGTTCGCCTGGCGGCGCCCACCGCGCCACGGCTGGCGATCCCGGCAGCCGAAAACCTCACCGCGCTGAGCCCCGGCTACCGCGACGCCTTCGAGCAGTCGATGCGTGTCGCCACCGACGCCGGGCTGAGCGTCGAACCGATCGACATCTCCGTCCTGCTGGACGCGGCCTTGCTGCTCTATGACGGCGCACTCGTCGCCGAAAGATACGCGGCAGTCGGTGAATTCCTTGACAGCGCACCGGCAAGCGCCGATCCCGTGGTGGCGTCGATCATCACCGCGGCCCGCGCGGTCACTGGCCCCGCCTTCGCCGCCGACCTGGACGCTTTGACACGCGCACGGGCCGATACCGCTTGCCTGCTCGAGGGTTTCGATGCCTTGCTGCTGCCCACCACCACCGAACATCCCACGTTGAGCGAGATACGAACCGACCCCGTGGCGACCAACCGCCGGATGGGCACCTACACCAACTTCTGCAATCTGCTCGACATGGCCGCGGTCGCCGTTCCCGTCGCCCCGACGCCGGCGGGCACTCCGTTCGGAGTGACGATCGTCGTCCCGGCATTCCACGACCAGATCGCCGCCGACATCGGCGCACGATTAACCGGCACCTCCTCCACGCTGTTGACCCGAGCCGGCGTCGACCTGGCGGTATTCGGTGTCTATTTACGCGGACAACCGGAGCACTGGCGGCTCGAACAACTCGGCGCCCGGTTCGTCGACACGTTGACGACGACCGAGGCCTGCCCGGGCGAGTTGTTCCGGATCTCCGAAGCCGGCCTGGGACGCTTCCTGGCGACGCTGCCCGCGGCCATGGCCTTAACCAACATCGAACTCGACGACGGCCGCACCGTGATCGGTATGACCGCCACCGACATCACCTGATCCCCTGCGAAAAGCTCTGGCGGCTAACGCCGGACGCCCGGCTGATCAGGCTCAGGCCAGGTTGCGGAGGGCCCGTATGACGTCGGCTGGATCGGCCCGGTACATGTAGTTCGGGTTGGCGTACGCGAAGCCGATGATCGCGTCGGTGTCCACGACGAACGTCGCGGGAATGGGCAAGACTTGCTCACCCGGCCCGTTGAACTTCTCGATCGGGTGTCCCAGCCGCACATAGTCTTCTTGTAGATATCCGGGCAACTTCCAGACCAGCCCGTAGCTGCCGGCCACCGCCAGTCCGGCATCGGTGAGAACGTCGTAGCTGAGGTCTAATCGCTGCGTCGTGGAGAGTGACATGTCCGGTGTCATGCCCGAAACAGCGATCAAAGTTGCGCCGAGTGCCGCGATGTCGGGCAACGCCTGCTGCAGGCCACGCAGCTCGAGATTGCAGAACGGGCACCAGATGCCCCGGTAAAAAGACAGGACCACAGGGCCTCGGCCGAGTCGTTCGGCAAGGGAGACCATGCGGCCCAGGGCGTCGGGCAGCGTGAAATCCGGCGCCTGGGTGCCGACCGTGGCGACCTGGTCCACCAGCCCTGAGGCCGCCAGTTCGGCGTTGACCTTATCCATGTCGTCGGCGATATCCGGGGGCACGACCGCATCACGTATGTCTCGCCAGCGGCCCAGTTCGTCGGTCAGATCAAAGGATCCAGGCGGCAGTCGCTGCACCCAATCGGGCTCGTCGTGATCGCTCGGCATGGATCCGAGCTTATTGAGACGACCAACCGTGTCGTTGGCTGAAGTGTGGGCAGTCGTTGTCTGACAGTGCACACTTCAATGCGAGCTACATCCAGAGTCTGGCTATCGAGTCGGCCAGGGCTTCCGGATCCTGCTCATCGGTATTGCAGCTGATCGCCACGGACGTCGTTCGGTCCTTGCTGACCCGAAACGCCGTGACGAATCCGCCCCAATCGCCGTCGTGATCGAGTGTTCCGTTGGCGAGCACAAAGATTCCCGCCCCGTACCTGTCACCGCCGCCCGAATCGGTAAGTACTGCCCCACTCAGTTGGGCGTCGAGCAATGTGGAGCCGCCCACCCGGCCGGTTCGGTAATTGTCGGCCCAAGAGACCAGTTGGGTGGGCGTGGTCTGGATGCCGCCGTCACCGACCTGTTCCCAGCCCGATGTGATGGCGTGGTAATCGTCGCTGTCCGATTCATACGCGACGGCGATGCCCCGAATGTGTCCGGTTGGATCCAAGGCCATGTCCAGGCCGAGCGGATGGAAGATCTGTTCGGCCAGGAACTGCGGCAAGGGTTTTCCCGATACCCGGCGGACGATCTCGCCGAGCAGCAGGTAGTTGGAATTCGAGTACTCGAATTGGGAACCGGGCGCGAACTTCGGCCTCGGCATGGCGGCCACCGCTCGTAGTGCCTGATCCTCGGTCGTGCGGTCAGCGAACTGAAACCCTTGCGCCTCGAGCAGTCCGACATAGTCGGGGATGCCGCTCGTCTGGTGCATCAGTTGTCCGACATTGACGGTGCCGGCCCACGGCGGCAGCTCGGGCAGGCGCTGGGACAGCGGGTCGTTGAGCGTCAGCTTGCCGGCATCGACCAACAACAGCAGCGCCGTGGCAGTGAACTGCTTGGATACCGACGCGATATCGAACACCGTGTCTGTGGTGATCGCACTGCCGGTCGACAGGTCGGCCAGGCCGCGGACCCCCGTCCAGGCGACCGTTCCCTTGACGCCCACCGCCGCCGAGCATCCGGGAGATTCGGAATCGATGGCGTCATTCAGCACTTTCTGGCTGGCCGCCTTGGCGGCTGCATTGTCCGCAGTGACCCCGGAGGTGGTAGTGAGCGCGGTGTGCTGACCACCGTCGCCGCAGGCGCTGAACAACACTGCGGCCGCGAGAAGTAGCGACGGCCGTCTCGCGTTCACCAGAACAGACCGTCTCGCCATGCCCTGAATGATGCGCTTCGGCTGACTAGCTGTCAGCACCGCAGGACCGGGTCGATGGGCGTTGGCGGTAGGGTACGCGGCTATGTCAGGTCGCAAGTTTTCGTTCGAGATCAACCGGACTAGCAGCGCGCCTGCCGCAACGGTATTCCGGCTTCTGGCCGACGGCGGTAACTGGTCGAGCTGGGCCAAGCCGATAGTCCTTCAGTCGAGTTGGGCGCGACAAGGCGATCCGGCACCGGGCGGGGTCGGGGCGGTTCGGCAGATCGGGGTGTGGCCGGTCCTGGCGCAGGAGGAGATCGTCGAATACGAGCAGGATCGCCGGCAGGTGTACAAGGTGCTTCGGCCCGCGTCCGCGGCGAAGGACTACGTCGCCGAGGTGGTCTTGACCCCGAATGCGGCGGGCGGCACCGACATCCGCTGGTCGGGCTCGTTCATCGAGGGAGTTCGCGGGACCGGGCCGGTGATGCGGGCCGCGCTGGGTGGGGCGGTCAAGCTTCTGGCGGATCGACTGGTGAAGACGGCCGACCGCGAATCGAGCGTGTCACGGTAGCGCTGATCGATGGCGCGTGACGGCCGCAAGCGGCTAGGGGTTGTTGGCCTGTTGCTCGGTTTGCTGACCCTGTAGCTCGTCTTGGAGGGCCTGTTGCTCGGCCGCTTCGTTTTGTTGTTCGGCCTCCTGCTCGGACTGTTGCATCTGCTGCTGCGCCAGCTGCTGCTGTAGTTGAGCCTGGTCGTCGTTGTCATCGGCGGCGAAGCCTCCGCCGGCGAGGTTGGCTGGGCCCTGGGGCAGCGGCGACTCGATGGCCGTGTCCGTCAGGTGCACCTGGCCCAATGGGGCCGCCGCGGTGTCGGGACGCGCCGCGTCGACAAACGCCAGCATCGCGATGGTCGCGACCCCGGCGAAGATGAGTTGCATGATCCGTAATCGCCGACGATGCGGGACGGAGAGAGCGGTGGAGGTCATGCTTCCGGTATGCGTCCCGTCACTAGCTCTCAGCTGGGACGCGGCTAGCGCTGAATTATGAAAACACGCGCTGTCAGTTGAGCTGGCGTTTGTCGGGCCCGTCTCCAACTATTAAGTTTGGCTAAGTGATCGATGTCGTCATTGCGGGTGGTGGTCCCAACGGGCTGATGCTGGCCGGCGAGCTGGGATTGAACGGGATCCGGCCCGTGGTGCTGGACCCCATGCCCGGCCCTAATTCCCAACGGCGGGCCAACGGCGTTATCGGCCAAGGGGTTCGGATCCTGGACCATCGCGGCCTCTACGGCACACTTGCGGGAACGGCGGAGCCGCCACGGCTGAACCCGCGCCCGATGTTTGCGGCTTTCCCGTTGGATCTCGCGCTGACGACGGACTCGCAGGTGTTCCTGCTGCCCGTTCAGCAACCCAAGCTTGTTCAGGTGCTTGCGGACCGGGCTGTCGAATACGACGTGGATATTCGTTGGGGTCACGCGCTCACCGGTTTCGACCAGGACCCGGACGGCGTCACGGTGCATGTCGCGGGGCCAAGTGGCGCCTATCAGCTGCGGGCCAAATACCTCGTCGGCGCCGACGGCGGCAGCAGCCCGACGCGCAAGCTGGCCGGCATCGAATTCCCGGGGATGTCGTCGAACGACGCGGTAGTCCGGCTCGGATTCGATGTGCTGCCGCCGGACGAATGGGTCGATTCGGTCAGCGGCGGGCTGGACATCCCCGGGTTTGGCCGAGTCCGACCGCTGCAGTTCAATCGGGCCGAGAGGGGCGTCTTCGCGTGCGGTGCGCTCGGGGGTCGGGCGGCGGTCCTGATCTTCGAACTGGACAGCTCGCCGCGCGATGAACGCCGCGAAGACGGCGCCGAACCGCCCATGAGCCTCGCCGAACTGGAGGCCAGCGCCAAACGTGTGCTCGGCGCCGACGTCCCGCTGCGGCCCGTATCGCCGGACGCGCCACTCGATCTGCGTCGATTCTCCGGGATCAATTCGAGGATCGCGTCGCAGTATCAGGCGGGTCGGGTGATTCTGGTTGGCGATGCCGCACACGTCCACTCCCCGATGGGTGGACCGGGACTCAACCTGGGTCTACAGGACGCGGTGAACCTTGGCTGGAAGCTCGCGGCGGTCCTGCGCGGACGCGTTGAGCCCGCCTTGCTTGCCACCTATGAAGCCGAGCGCCGACCCGCGGCCGAGCGGGTCATCATGCACAGCCGGGCGCAATTGGCGCTGGTCCGTCCCGGGCCGGAGGTCACCGCGCTGCGGCAGCTATTTTCCGAGCTGCTCACCGATTCCGATATCGCCCGTCGCCTCAACAACCTGATATCCGGGGCCGAAAACCGGTACATCGCCGAGCCCGACGCGCATCCGCTGACTGGGCACTGGGTGCCCGACTTCGGCGTGAGGAACGGCGGCGAACCGAGACGCGTGGCAGAGCTGGCGCGCACCGGCCGACCGCTACTTCTCGATCTCACCGAATCCGGCAGCCTGGCCGCTGCGGTTGCCGATGCCGCGGATGAGCTCACCGTCGCGGCCGGACATCCGGTGGGCGACGTGCCGGCGACCGCGGTACTGGTGCGCCCCGACGGATACGTGGCCTGGGCGTCGTCAGCTGCCGCACCCGACGAGCAGGACTTGGGCGAACTGCGCCGAATGCTGGCTCAGTGGTTCGGATTGTGAGCCGCTACTTCGAGGCGACTTCGTCCTGGTACTTCTTGGTCATGTACTCGACGGCCTGATTCTGCGTTTGCGCGAGACCTTCCCGCGCATCGCTGGCCCGCGCGGCCGCATCCAGCGTCGGCTGTGCCTGGCCCTGGAAGTGCGGCATCACTTCGGCGGCGAACAACTCGGCGGAGCGTTTGGTCGCCGCCGGGTTGGCCCACTCGTGACCCATCTGCAGCATGCAGCCGAACCCGCCGGATTGGTCCCACATCCGCTGCACCTGTGCCCTGGCACGCTCGGGTGAGCCGATCACACCTGCGCCGTTCTCGTTGATGACGTCGATCATCTCGTCGATCTGCTCACCCGGCATGGTCATCTGCGGGAACGCGGCCACCTTCTGGAAGTAGCGGAACCATGACTCGAGGCCGAATTTCACATCCTCGCGCGCCTGCTTGTCGGTTTCGGCGATATGGAACGGCCCGACCAGGCTCCAATTCTTGCGATCGACCTGGGTGCCAAACGCCGCGGCACGTTCTTCGACGATGTCCCAGTGGTATTGCAGGGCGTTGAAGCCCTCGATGGTCAGGGTCGCACCGATGGACAGCAGGCCGATGCCGTGCTTGCCGGCCAGCCGTGCACCCGTCGGCGACGCGACCGCGGCCACCGCCAGCGGCACACCGCCATCGGAGTACGGGGCGAGCTGCAGCTGGGCATTGTGCAGGTCGTGCGTGGGGGTCTTGGCGCTCACGGTCTCCCCCGCCAGCAGCCGGACCACGATGTCGAGGTTGGTCTCCAACAGCTCACGGGTGTCGGTCGGCGTCAGGCCGATCATCGACGAGTCACTGGGCAGCGAACCGGGACCCACCCCACCGATGATGCGACCGTGGGTGAGGTGATCCAGCATCATCAACCGGTCGGCGACCCACAGCGGGTTGTGGTACGAGAGCGAGATGACGCCCGTGCCAAAGCGAAGCCACTTCGTCCGCTCTGCCGCCGCGGCGATGAAGATCTCCGGCGACGCGATGATTTCGCTTCCGGCCGAGTGGTGTTCGCCGATCCACGCCTCGTCGAAGCCGAGAGCGTCGAGGTGCTGGACGAACTCGAGATCGCGTTGCAACGCCAGCGTCGGGTTGGTGCCCGCGCGGTGGAATGGGGCGATGAAATATCCGAACCTGAGCTTCGCCATTGAAGGTCCCCTTGCAGTCGCGTTGCGGACAACCATAACTCACGCTGATGAGCCCCAGGCGGATCAGTGGACTCTGACGTCGCTGATTGTCGCAACCGCGGCGGGGCCAAAAAGTGCTCAGCCGATGGGGCCAGATCGACATGACCCCATCGGCGATGAGCAAGCCTTACTCGTGCACGGTTTTATGGCACGTCAGTAAGGCAAGGGTGCGTTCAGTTGCCGCCGCAGATGTTGCCGATGCAGCCACCGCCGCCACCGGGTCCGCCACCGCCGCCACCGACGCCGGGGATGCTGCCGCTACCGCCGCCGGGTCCGCCACCGCCAGTGGGGCCGCCGGGGACACTGCCGCCACCGCCGCCGGGTCCGCCACCGCCAGTGGGGCCGCCGGGAACGCTGCCGCCGCCGCCACCCGGCCCGCCAGTACCGCTTGGGCCACCGGTATCTGGAGCTGTGGACGGCGCGACGCTGGACGAAGTAGCGGGCGTGGTGGTGGTCGTTGTTGTACTGCTGGGTGCTTTATTGCCGCCTCCGCCGCAGCCAACCGCCAAAACGAGCATGGCCGCACCGCCGAAAACCGCAACCGCCGATCGAGCTTCCGATCTCATCAGACTCCCCACTCTCTCGCGACTCTCCTGCAAACCTCTTTCCTCCGTACCCGCTTGGGCGCCTTGCAAACCGCACTCAACGCGACGGCGGCACCATTCGAATCGCGGCCGGACATGCCGATGGCCCATCTCGCGGTGGAGATGGGCCATCGATGAGCAGGCCGAATGCGGTCGGTGCCCTAGCAGTCGAGTCCCGAGACGCAGCCGGTGAGGATGGCCTGGTGAACAGCGCTGTGGGCTGACGCGTTCGGGGCCGCGGGCGCGACGCTCGACGAAGCGTGAGCCGCCGGGGCCGGCGCTGGGGCGACTGGGCTGGCGCCGAGGCCACCGAAGCCGACGGCGAAAGCGAGCGCGGCGGCCCCGCTGAAGGTCGTGATCGTCATCTTGGTCTGAGATTTCATCGTGGTGTCCTCTCGGTTGCGGTTGTTCCTTCAAGTGCGAAGTTTGCTGATGGCTTAATCATACGCATGTGCAACTGTTTGAGGAAGCAAAAATAGCCCGTGTGATGACTTGCACGTTTAAAGCGGATGGCGGTTCCGCCCTGATCAGCTGGCATGACGGCCCGATTGAGGCCTGGATCAGGGCAGCAAGCAGCCACTGGCAATGGTCGTGCGCCGTGGCGCTAACGACTTCGAGGTACTGAAATATGAAGGCCACCAAGCGATTTCGAGAACTCGCTGGCGGGCGCGGCTAGTCTTCCTTGGTGATCAACTTCCGCAGCGCTACCCGATCAGGCTTGAGTAGCTCCGCGATGCGCGGCTTGTTCACCTCGGCGACGATGATCTCGCCGACCTCCGGATAGACCTCGCTGAAGATGCCGTGCGACTTCATCTTCTCGGTCTGATAGAGGTTGTCCTCGGTCGGCGTCACGTAGTACACCGCGTCCGCCTTGAAGCGATTCACCAGCCAGAGGTGAATCAGGGTCATCAGCCGCTTCTGGCGCATCTTCTCGGCGAAGGTGTTCTGGTCGCGGACCTGCAGAATGCTGCGGCCGTGCCGATCCTTGATCGGATCGACGATCACGTTGGCCAACTGCTCGTCACCGCTGCCGTAGATCCCGAGTTCGAGGACGTCCGAGCCGGCGCGGCGCGGCCGTAGGGTCACGCGCAGCTTCTCACCCAACTGGTAGTGCTCGCTCCACAGCGTCAGCCATTCCTCCAGCAGCTTCTTCGGTACCTCGGTCTGCGCGAGATGCTGATGCTGGGTCGAGCCCTTGCCCATCGACTTGGTCGTCGCGGTACGGCCCGAGGAGGCGGCCAGGGCGGCATCGCTACGGGGGCCGCCGACCAGGGTCTGCGGTGTCCGGTAGGGCGACTCGACCAGACGCATCTTGCGCTGCAAACGAGCCAGCGCGAGCATGCCGTCCTGTCTGAGGTTGGTGGCGAACTCCTCGGCGGCGACACCATCGATCTGGTGTCCGCCGTAGGTGATGAAGTTGAAGACGAAGCCCATCTTGCCCAGCTCTATGGGGAACTGCTTCATTTCGTCGTCGGTCATGCCGGTGGTGTCCCAGTTGAACGACGGCGAAAGGTTATAGGCCAGCATCTGGTCGGGGAACTCGGCATGGATCGCCTCGGCGAACTCCCGGGCGTCGGCGAGATCCGCGGTCTTCGTCTCCATCCAGAGGATGTCGGCGAACGGCGCGGCCGCCAGCGACTTGGCGATCGCATACGGGATGCCGCCGCGAATCTGGTAGTAGCCCTCCGGGGTCTTCGAGAGTTCGCAATCCCACGGCGGGTCGACGCCCAACTCCCTGGCCTTCTCCCGGGTGGCATACAGCGAGGCGCGCGCGGCGAACTGCCGCCACTCATCGGGGCTCATGCTGGGCGACTCGTCTTCGCTCTCGCCGAACGCCAGCACTTCGGCCACCGCCTCGCCGTAGGTCATCAGCCCGGCGTCGTCCTCCCAGGCGGACACGAACCGCGACTCGACCTGGTCGAAGAGGTCGTCGATGGATTTCTGGCCGTCTTCGCGCCAGGCGTTGACGGCGTCGGAGACCACACCGAAGATGCCTTGGCGCTCGAGCCAGCCGTTGGCCAGGGCGTACTCGCCTTCGGCAAGAGCGTAAAGGAGATGGCCGTTGAGCTCTTTGACGCCCAATTCGTAGAAACGTCGCACCAGCGCCAGGAAGCAGGCCTTGTACGAAGGGATGGTGAGGTTGGTGACGCCCAGCAGGAACGGCTGATCGCGCTCGTCGGCGCGGCTGTCGATCAGGTTGGCCGCCTCGGCATCGGTGCGCGCGACGATGATGCCGGGGACTCTCATGACGTCGAGCTGGAAGCGCGCGGCATTGAGGCGCTTGATCTGTTCGTCCGACGGCACCAGAACCTTGCCGCCTTGGTGACCACACTTCTTGGTGCCCGGGCGCTGATCTTCGATGTGGTACCCCGGCACGCCGACCTCGACGAAGCGCCGGATCAGATTGCGCACGTGCGGATCGCCACCGTGACCGGTGTCGGCGTCGGCGATGATGAACGGCCGGAAGTCGTACTCCCGGGCCGTGGCGCGCTGCTGCTCAGTCATGTGCAGGCGCTGGTACTGCTGGTTGCGGTCGGCGGTCAGCAGCGCCCGGACCAGTACCGCGGCGTCGTCGGGCACCTGGCTCAGCGGATAGCTGGCCAGGTCGGGTCCCGGGTCCTCGGTGGTCGACCCCTTGGCCGAAGTTGCCCAACCGCCGAGGTAGATGCCCTCGATGCCCATCCGCTTCATGCTCACCGCCTGCCCGGGCGAGTACGGACCGAAGGTGGTGATGCTCTTCTTGGCCGCGAAGAGATCGCGCAGGTGAGGGTAGAAAGCCGTCGCCGCGTCACGTGCGACGGTGTAGTCGGTGGGGATCGTGCCGCGCTGCTCCACTACCTGGCGGGCTGTGTAGAGGCGAATGATCCCGGCAAAGCGCGGGTCGTCGAAGTACCGCTGCGTGGCGTCGGTTTGCTTCTCGAAGTCCTGTTCGAACGGTGCGGGGACTTCAGTGTCCGCGTCGATGATGGCCATGGCCTTACGCTCCTCTGTCAGCACGATTCCGCTGACCGTGAGTCTATCCCCGGATCCGGTGGTTCAATCATGGGTCAACCGAGTGATTACCCGGCCGGGCCAAAGCTGTTGTCACACGCCGAACTCCGGGCTTCCCAGATCACCGGAGCGACCGTGCAGGCCCACCGTGGCGTCGAGGGCGCCAAGGTCGTTGCCCCGGGCGCCGTGTCGACGTCGACTCCGCGGAACCCGGACCTACGCCATCCTTAAAGGATTGCAGTGCAATGCTTTTCGCTTGAATCATCGCCGGGGTGCCGATTTCGAACGGCCTTCGAGGCACCGGCCAGCAAACTGAATCAACGGATAAATGGGGAGAAAACCGCACCGGCCAGCAAACTCCAGGTATCGTCGGTGCCATGCTGACGGAGTTGCGCTATGAGCGTTGGTTTCTGCCCTTGTCCGTGCCGCTGGGACTCGGGCCGAAAAAGAGCGAGGTGCGGATCGCGGACGGGACACTCCACGTGAAGATGGGGTGGGGTTTTGAGGCCCAGATTCCGATCGCGTCAATCACCCGTGCCGAAGCGACCGAGGAGCGCGCGTTCACCGCCGGTGTGCACTACTCGAGTGGTCGATGGCTGGTCAACGGTTCGAGCAAAGGACTGGTGACCTTGACGATAGAGCCGCCGGTAAAGGCGAAAGCCGCATTCAGGACGGTGATGCTGCGCTCGTTGGTGGTCAGCGTGACCGATCCCGAAGCCCTGATCGCCGCGTGCACAGGCGCGACCGGCTAGCCGGGCGCTGAGCCCAAACGTCGTTCCAGCCAGGCCCGCTGCCGGCGGATGAACGCAGCGTCGACGACCCTTCCGTGACCCGGGACGTAGATCGCACCGGGTCCACCGATCGCCAGCACCCGGTCAAGCGTTGCCGGCCAGGCCGCCACATCGGAATCGGCGTCGATCGACGGGTCGGCGGACTCTTCGACGAGATCGCCGGTGAACACCACCACGCGGTCACCGTCGTGGCCGAGCCCGGGCACAACCACGACCAAATCCGACGTGGTGTGGCCGCGGCCGAGGTGAGCGATGGTCACCTCGCGGTCGCCGAGATCGACAACGGCGTCGTAGATCCCGCGCTGCGGCCCCCGCAAGGCCGCGATCGCCCGGTCGATCTCGTCGGCGTCCGCACCGAAACTCAGCGCGTCGTCGCGAATCTGATCACGGGCCGACCACAGGTAGTCGACAACCTCCGGCGCACAGTAGATGTCGGCTCCGGCGAACAGCGAGGAACCCAGGACATGGTCGAAATGCTTGTGCGTCAACACAATATGCGTGACCGGGTTCCCGGCAAGCTGCCGAACGTCGTCGTCGATTGCGGCCGCCTCGGTCAGCGTGGTACCGGTGTCGACGAGGAGCGCTCCAGTACGGCCGCAGACCAGCCCGATGGTGACGTCGCAGAACGGAAGCCGGCAGCGATGCACGCTGGGGGTCAACTGTTCCCAGACGAATCGCACAGAGAGCAAGGTAGCGGGTTGACGTGTCGGGAATTCCCGACATATAGTGCGTGACGTGGCGACCGCGGATCGCGTTTTTCTCGCCTTAGCGAACCCGGTGCGACGGGAGCTGTTGGAGATTCTGACTCGACAGCAACTGTCCGCAGGGGAACTCAGCGACCGGTTCGAACTCAGTCGCCCCGCCGTCGCAGAGCATCTCAAGGTGCTGCGCGACGCCGGGCTGGTCGCCGACGAGCCGCAAGGCCGCCGTCGCATCTACCGCCTCACCGCGGAACCCCTCGCCGAGCTCGGTCAGTGGTTGCACCCGTTCGAGAAGTTCTGGCGCGGACGGCTGGCCGCGCTCGCCGACGCGGCAGAGGAGCTGGAATGAACCAGACATCATCACCTGCGACGATCACGGTCGACCAATTCGTGGCCGCACCGCCGGAAACGGTATGGCGGTTGCTGACTGAACCCGAGCTGGTGCGGCTGTGGTGGGCCGAGGGTCAGGTGGCCGCGGTCGTCGGCCACCAATTCGTCCTCGACATGCCCGGCTATGGCAAGCAGCCCTGCAAGGTGCTCGAGGTCGATCCACCGCATCGCTTCGTCTACACCTTCACGCCGGCATGGACCCTGAGCTGGCGTCTTGAGGCCGAAGGCGCTGGTACTCGGGTGTTCTTGGAGCACAGCGGCTTTGACCTCGATGACGTGCGGATGGCCGATGCTTTCGATCGCATGGGGCCCGGATGGCGCGACGTCGTTCTCCCCCGCCTTGCTCAGGCCGCCGAACAGGTATAACCCCCGTCCGCAGGATTGCGGCGAACCAGAGGAGAGATCGCGATGCGCGCAGTAGTCATCACCAAACACGGGGATCCATCGGTCTTGCAGGTGCAGCAGCGCCCGGACCCACCCGCGCCTGGCCCGGGCCAGCTGCAGGTCGCGGTCCGTGCCGCGGGGGTGAATTTCGCCGATCACCTCGCCCGCGTCGGCCTGTATCCCGACGCGCCGAAACTTCCCGCGGTGGTGGGCTACGAAGTCGCCGGGACCGTGACAGCCGTCGGCGACGGCGTGGATCCCAACCGCGTCGGCGAACGGGTATTGGCCGGAACGCGATTCGGTGGCTACGCCGAAATCGTCAACGTCGCCGCCAGCGATTCCGTGGTGCTCCCCGACGCGCTGAGCTTCGAACAGGGCGCCGCGGTACCGGTCAACTACGCGACCGCGTGGGCGGCGTTGCACGGCTACGGTTCGCTGCGCCGCGGCGAGCGGGTGTTGATCCACGCCGCGGCCGGCGGCGTTGGCACCGCGGCCATCCAGTTCGCCAAGGCCGCCGGAGCCGAAGTGCACGGCACCGCGTCGCCGGCCAAACACCACAAGCTCACCGAGCTCGGCGTGGACCGTGCGATCGACTACCGCCGCGACGGGTGGTGGAAGGGCCTCGACCCTTACGACCTGGTCCTCGACGCCCTCGGCGGAACCTCGCTGCGACGGTCGTACGAGTTGCTGCGCCCCGGCGGAAGGCTTGTGGGATACGGGGTTTCGTCGCTGCAGCAGGGCGAGAAGCGCTCCTTGCGCCGGGTGGCTCCGCAGGTGTTGTCGATGCTGCGGGGTTTCAACCTGATGGATCAGCTCTCGGAGTCAAAGGCCGTCATCGGCCTGAACATGCTGCGGTTGTGGGACGACCGCGGCACGCTAGAGCCCTGGATCACCCCGTTGGCCGAGGGGCTGCACAACGGCATGATCTCCCCCATCGTGCATGCGGCCGTGCCGTTCGCCGAGGCGCCCGAGGCGCACCGGATCCTGGCAGCTCGGGAGAACATCGGGAAGGTCGTTCTGGTTCCATGAAGCTCAGGGCTATGGATGTGAGACTTCGGCGGACGACATTAGCCATCGGCGGTCTGGCGTTGGTGCTGACACTGGCCGGCTACGGCGGCACCGGTAGCAGTCGGGCCGCGCCCGCCGGTGGGCCACTGACGATCAGCAGTCCGGCGTTCGCCAACGGTGCGCCGATACCGGTGCACTACACCTGCAAAGGGGCCAATGTCGCGCCGCCATTGACGTGGTCGGCGCCGTTAGGGGCCGCACTCGTCGTCGACGATCCGGATGCCGTCAACGGCATCCACATCCACTGGGTCGTCACCGGAATCCCGTTCGGATCCGGTAGCACCGCAGACGGTCAGACTCCCGGTGGTGGGACCACCCTGCCGAACACGTCGGGCCAGGCGGCGTACCAGGGTCCCTGTCCCCCAGCGGGCACCGGCACCTATCACTATCGGTTTACGCTCTACCAGCTTCCCAACGACTACCTGCTGCCCGGCGGCCTGGCCGGCGGGCAAGCGGCGCAGACCATTGCCGGCGCGGCCACCGCGCAGGCGCAGCTGACCGGAACATTCGGCGGCTGATCGGCTATCGGTCGTCCAGAATTTGGTAGGCCGCGTTGTACCCGGGAGTGAACGTAATACCCGGGCCGCCATGACATCCCGCGCCGCCCAGGTGCAGGCCATCGATCGGAATCGGCATGTCCAGAAAGCCTTTCGGTCCGGGCCGGTTGGGCCCCATCAAATCCGGGTGCAGCAGACCGTGGCAGAAGTCGCCGGCGGGTGCGCCGAACATCGTGTTCATATGGTACGGCGCGAACGTGATATGGCGGATCACGATGTCTTTGAAGTTCGGTGCGAATTTGCTGATCTTGTCGATAACACGTTGTGCCATCTCGTTTTTCAGATGCCCATGCTGGTCACGGTCGGCTTCGACCGGGAAGGCGTAGGCGAACGCGCTCGCTGCATGCTTGCCGGGCGGCGCCATGGCGGGGTCGTGCACCGACGGGATCTGCATGCCCATCGACGGGTTGTCCGGAACGAGGCCCTGCCGGCAGATCTCCCATTGCCGCTGTTGCTCTTCCGGTGACCCGAAGATGCCGACCGACTGTTGCATGCCCTCCTCGTTGAGGAACTCATAAGGTGGCGCGAATTCGGGCAGCCCGTCCAGCGCGAAATGAAGCTGGACGAACGAGGCGCGGTGGTCACGCCCCGAGACGCGGGAGAGCAGTTCCGCGGGAACGTGTTCGGGCGCAATGAGCTCGGTGAGAGTGACGTCGGGCGATAAATTGGACACCACGATTGGCGCCGCGATCGTGGAACCGTCCCGCAATCGCACGCCGGTGACCTTCCCGTTCTCGACGAGAATTTCCTCGGCCTTGGTGCGGAAGCGGATCTCGCCGCCATGAGAGACGAAAAGCTCGTGCAGATGTTCGGTGAGTGCGCCGATGCCGCCCTTGAGCTTGGTCATCATCGCGGTGCTGTCGTCGGGTACCGCAAGCGCGAACGCCAAACACGCGGCGCTTCCCGGAGTGTAGGGGCCACGGTAGGTGGAGTTGACGGCTAGGAACGCGAGCATTCCGCGCATGACCGCGTGTTTGTCGTCGGGCAGGTAGCGGTCGATCACGTCCATCGCCGACCCGAACAGCATTTCGTGAATCGCTCGGCGTTCGGCGTCGTTGGTTGCGCAGGCGTACATCTCGTCGAGCGTCTTGGGTGGCCGGCGCACGTCGAAACGCCCGAGCGCCCGCGCGGGTGCCTGGCTCCAGCCGATCAGCTCGGCCATGCCCATGACGGCCTCGATGCCGTGCTTCTCGCCCAAGTGGGTCATCAGCTGCATCGGGTCGCGATAGAAGACCATCGGCTCTTCACCGTTTTCGCCGATGTTGACCGACATCACGTCGGGCTCGATCGCGGGCAGCGTGTCGAGTCCGAGGTCCTTGGTGAGTTGGCTTGCCATCGGGAACTGCACCGAGCCCGCGATCTCATAGCGGAAGCCGTCGATCAATTCGACCGTGGCCGCCATCCCCCCCGCGTAAGTATTGGCTTCCAGGCACACGGTTCGTAGGCCGGCGCGCTGCAGGATCGCCGCGGCGGTCAGCCCGTTGTGCCCGGCGCCCACCACGATTGCGTCGTATTCCGTCTTGCTCATAGTCCTGGCCCTGCCCTCCGTCGGTGATCTGCGCGTGACAAGAATATGTCAGTACTGACATAATGGGAAGATGTCAGTTCTGACGCAAACGGTGAGATACGATCGGCCTGCCATGACTGTGCTAGCCGGTAAGCCGGCCAACCGCCACGAACTGCGCCGACGATCGACGCACGAGGCGCTGCGCCAAGCCGCGTTAAAGAGCTTCGCCCGCAAGGGGTTTACCAACGTGACTGTCACGGAGCTGGCGCGCGAAGCCGGTGTCACCGAACGCACCTTCTTTCGGCATTTCCCGACCAAGGAGTCGGTGCTGTTCCAGGACTACGACACACAGTTGGAATGGCTGGCCGAGGCCCTCGCCCAACGACCGGCCTCCGAATCGCTCTTCGATGCGGTACTGGCGAGCGTCGCGGCCTTCCCGCACGATCTCGAAGTGGTCCGCCAGGCCGCCACTGCCCGCACCGAGTTGATCAGTGCGCAACGCATCGCCGGCCATTTGCGGGTGGTGCAATCCTCGTTCGCCGCGGTGCTGACCGATTTCATCACCAACCGGAATTCGGACGCGCCGAACATCGAGCTGGGTGCCGAGGTTGCGGGTTCTGCCCTGGCCGCGGCTCTCGTTGTGGCAGTCGAGCATTGGGGCCGCAACGGCTGTACCGACGACCTCGGCGAGCTGGTGGCCGCCAGTCTGGATTTGGTCCGCTCCGGTTTGGCGCCGCTGGCCTAATCCGCCGTGGGAGTTCGCGTCGCGAGCCGAAGCAAGCCTGCGCGCAACTCGTCATCGGATTGCCGGGCATCGAGTTCGACGAGGGCGATTTCGGCGACCGCCGCGACCAGCAGCGCCGCGACCGGTTCCGCTGACGCCCATCCGAGCGCCTCCAGGTCGGGCAGTATCAAGGTGGCCGAGCCGTGATTGCGTGCGGCGACCAGGTCGTTCAGCCCGGCTTCGGTGCGGGACTGGACGAGCAATGCCTTGGTGGCCGGCTCGGCCAAGCATCCGTCGAGGTAGGCGTTCATTCCTGCCGCGAGCCGGTCGCGTCCGGGTGGCAGATCGGCCATCGCGGTCTCGATCGACTCGGTCAGTTGGTCGTGGAATCGGGCGTGCAATGCCCGCACGTATTCGGTTCGGCTGGGCCAGTGCTGGTAGAAGCTGCCCTTCGCCATGCCGGCCTCGGCAACGATCGCGTTCACCGAGATCCTGGCCAAGTCGGCGGTTCCCAACAGGCGCTGCCCCGCGTCCAGCAGCGCATTACGTCCGGGCTCAGGCGGTCTCACCGCAATCCCGCCTTGCGTTGGGTGGCAAATGCCGCTTCGGGAGGCGGGGCTGGTGGCATCTCGATTCCCTCCTTGTCACGACGTTCCTATCGAGGTACCGTACGCGATGACCGACCAGTCGGTCAACATGCGAGAGGAACTCCGATGCCGATCATCCAAACCAGGGCAGGCCGGGTCGCGTATAGCGAAAGCGGTAGTGGTCCAACGGTTTTACTGCTGCACGCAACGTTGCATGACCGCCGCGACTTCGACCCGATCCTCGAGGCGCTGGGCCGCCGCTACCACACCATCGCGGTGGACTGGCCCGGCCACGGCGACTCGGATCCTGTCGACTCCGCCCTCGAGCCCAGTGCCCCGCTCTTCGCCGACGTACTCGAGGACGTCGTCGATGGTCTGGGCTTGACGAGGACTGTGCTGATCGGAAATTCGGTCGGCGGGTTTGCCGCCGCACGGTTGGCGATCAATCGGCCTGAATGCGTCGCGGGACTGGTCCTGGTCAACGCGGGCGGGTTCATTCCGTTGAGCCGGCTGACTCGCACCTTCTGCCGGCTTGTCGGGTCGCCGGCGTTTGTCCGGCTGGGCGGTCCCCTGTTCATCCGGGGCTACATGAAGGCCAAGACGGACAGCGACCGGCGGATCGTCGCGCGGGCAATCGCCGCGACCAGAACGCCCGAGGGCATCCGGACCGAAACAGGGCTCTGGCGAAGTTTCGCGACACCCGAGCATGATCTGCGACGCCGTGCCGCGGAACTGACCGCGCCGACGCTCATCGTGTGGGGCAAGAACGACATCGCGATACCGCTGCGCGCCGGGCGCGCGACCCATGACGCCATCGGGGGTTCGCGCTTCGAGATCCTGAACACCGGGCACGTGGTTTTCTCATCGGATCCGGCGGGCTTTCTGGCGATCGCCGAGCCGTTCCTGGAATCGGTCACTGGTCGGGTGTGTACCGTCGGCGACGACACGCCGTCAGATCGCACCGTGGACACACACCGAAAACCCTGATTGCACAATTGATTTCAGGTTCCGGATGCTGTTGCGCTTGCCACCGCGGCCTCGACGAAGCGACGCAGTTCGGCACTGCGAGCGCGCGGCAGAAAAGCCAGGGCGACCGGGCTCTGGGGTGCTCCGCGCAGGGCGATGAACCGCACGCCGGGGTGAATGTTGCGCCTGACGGCGACGTCCGGGATGACGCCGATACCGCGGTCGGCGGCGACGGATTCGATCCATTCGTCGAAATTCGATGTCTCCACGATTGTCTTCGGGCCCTCGCCGGCCGGCCAGGACCACGGTCCGGTGGTGCCGCTGGCGACGTTGACGACCAGCGGCCAGCGTGGCACCTCGGCCCAGTCCAACTCCGGCCTCCCCGCCAGGCGTGAGTGAACAGAACACACCGCCACCCGGGACTCGTTGAACAGGTGGACAACCCGCACGGCGGTCGAGGTCACCTGCCCGCGCACCACGGCGATATTGACCCTTCCCTGCTGCACGGCGGCCAGCGCGTCGTCGGTGCGGATCAAGCTGACCGTCGTTCCGGTGGCCCGCTCGAATCGCGCCACGGTGTCTTGCGCCCACGGGTCGGGCAACAACCAACTGAACCCGAGGCGAATACTCGCCTGAGTCCGCACGGCGTCCACGCCGCGTTCGAGTTCGGCGAGGACCCGCTCGACGTGGTCGAAGAATGTCCGTCCGGCGTGAGTCATCTCCACATGCCGCGAGCTGCGATCCAGGAGGGTGACGCCAAGCGCGTCTTCCAACTGCCGAACAGTGCGGCTCAGCGCGGGTTGGGTGATCGTGAGTTCCTCGGCGGCGTGGGTGAAGGACTGCAGTCGCGCCACCGCTTCGAACGCGCGCAGGTGCCGCAACTCGACTCGGCCGGTGTCCAGCACGCCCATGTCTGAGAAGCATAGATGCTTTACGACAGGCATTTCACAGCCGCTTCCCGTGGTCCTAACGTCGTAACCGAGGCGCACCGCGCCCGCAGGCCAGAGGAGAAACAATGCCGCTTTTGTACGTCGACCTCATCGAGGGCCGCACGCCGCCGGAGGTACGGACGCTGCTGGACGCCATCCATGACGCCGTGGTCGAAGCGTTCGGGGTGCCGCTGCGCGACCGCTATCAGGTGGTGCACACCCATCCCACCCACGAAGTCGTGGCCTGGGATACCGGTCTCGGCATCGACCGCTCGGCACGGCTGGTGGTAGTCCACGTGGTGAGTAGGCGCCGTGCCCGCGCAATGAAGGAACGGTTCTACGAGCTGCTGGCGTCGAATCTGTCCGAACGGTGCGGACTTGACCCGGCCGATCTGATCGTGTCGATCACCGAAAACGTGGACGAAGACTGGTCTTTCGGCCACGGTCGGGCGCAGTTCCTCACCGGAGAGCTCCAGTGAACACCGCGCTGGCCACCCGCCTCACCGCGTTCTTCGGCATCGAGCATCCGATCCTGCTCGCGCCGATGGACGTGGTTTCCGGGGGCCGACTCGCCGCGGCGGTGACATCGTCCGGTGGCCTGGGACTGATCGGTGGAGGTTACGGCGACGCGGAATGGCTGCAACGCGAATTCGATTTGGCCGAGGGGACAAGGGTCGGGTGCGGATTCATCACCTGGAGTGCGGCCCGAAAGCCCGAACTACTCGAGCAGGCCCTCGAGCGGCAGCCGGCCACAATCATGTTGTCGTTCGGCGATCTTCATCCGTTCGCCGACCGCATCCGCGCGGCGGGGGTTCCGCTTACCGCTCAGGTGCAGAACCTCGACCACACGCGCCAGGCCCTTGACGCCGGCGTGGATGTCATCGTGGCGCAAGGCGGCGAGGCAGGCGGGCACGGAATGGCTCTGCGGTCTACTTTCACGCTGGTGCCCCAAGTGGTCGACCTCGTCGCCGAGCGCTCCCCCGAAACGCTGGTGGTGGCCGCCGGCGGTGTCGCCGATGGCCGCGGGCTCGCGGCGGCGCTCGCGCTCGGTGCTGACGGTGTGCTTGTGGGAAGCAGGTTTGTTGCTTCGGCGGAGGCACTGGTATCGCCGCGAGCTCAGCAGCGAGTCATCGAGGCGAATGGCGACGACACCATCCGCACGCAAGTCTATGACCTTGTGCGGCAAGCGGATTGGCCGCCGGAATATAACGGTCGGGTGCTGAGAAATTTGTTGATCGACACGTGGCATGGCAACGAGCACGAACTCGTGACGCGGCTACCGGAGGTCGTGGGCTCTTTCGAGAAGGCCGTCGCGGCGGAGGACTTTAACAGCGTCACCCTGCCGATCGGCGAGGCGATAGGACTGGTTCGCGATATTCGCCCGGCCGCCGACATCGTGCGCGACATGGCGCGCGATGCCGCGCGGATCCTGGGCCGGGCACTTGCCTGACGCTCAGTACAGGGGCGACCAGTCCGACGTCCGCAGCAGCCGGCTCTCCCATTGATCGCGATACTTGAGGGCCTCGACCATGTAGCTGCCCGGCCCCCGGTGCTCGGGCGGCACTTCTTTGGTCAGCAGGTGGACGAGTGCCGCGTAGTTGTTGGAGTCGTCAATCTTTTGCCACAGCATGGCTTCTCGTCGTCGATAGCTTCCGTGCGCGACCTGGAAACAGGCCTGGATGTCGAGGATCCGCATCCGCGCCGGCGCCTGGGACAGCGGCCGATAGTAGATCTCGTCCCAGGAGCGGATGTAGTCGTCGAGTGCTGCGTAGGGCCAGCCGGTGTCTTCCATGAAGAGGCTCAGCGGGTGCGTTGCAGCGTCGGTGGGCACGGTCGCCAGGTCAACCGACTGCAGCGGGGACCAGGCCACCGGCAGCATGAGCTTGCCGGTCACCTCGTGGCGCAGGTTATCGAGTTCGCGCATCCACGGCCGCAGATCCCCCTGCTGGGTGCGTTGCGCCAGGCTTTCCCAGGACGCGCCGTCGGCGACGCCCGTGATCGTGACGACGGTGTAGGACCGTCCGGAGCCGTGCGCTTGGTTGGCGTACCAGAGCAGCCGAGCGTTGTCGTCGTTGGCCAGCGTGGGCATCCAGCCGTCGCGGTAGGCGGCCTCGAATTCGTCATGGCGCGCACCCACCACGTTGTGGGTCTCGTGCAGAAACAACACCTGGACTCCTGAACTCAGCCGTTTTCGGCGATCAGCGTGGCGAGCTGCTCGCGGTTGACCTTGCCGGTCGCGTTGTAGGGGATGTGATCGACGATCGCCAATCGTTCGG
The DNA here is from genome assembly GCF_052566995.1 of Mycobacterium sp. Dal123C01. Classification (NCBI taxonomy): domain Bacteria; kingdom Bacillati; phylum Actinomycetota; class Actinomycetes; order Mycobacteriales; family Mycobacteriaceae; genus Mycobacterium; species Mycobacterium sp. Dal123C01. The sequence continues at coordinate 3,992,664 of NZ_CP199580.1, forward strand.
GCGCCTTGAAGTAGGCGATCAACTCGCGACAATGTGCTCGCAACTCGTCGAGTGTCACTGGGGCACAAGCCACCACGGCCGCGCCGACCCGCTGCCCCAACTCGTCGTCGGCGATCCCGGCGACCGCGACGTCACTGACTGCCGGATGTGAACGCAATGCTTCCTCGACCTCGATCGGCCCGAACTTCTCTCCCCCGCGATTGATTGTGTCCTTCAGTCGGCCGCTCGGGAAGATGTAGCCATCGCCATCTTGGCGGGCCAGGTCACCGGTGTGCAGCCAGCCTTCGGTGACGTTCTGGGAGGTGTTCACCCACAACTCGCCGACCGTTCCGGCCTCGACGTCGTGGCCCGTCTCGGGGTCCACGACTCGCACTTCCACTCCCGGCAGTGGCCGGCCGACGGAGCCGGCGCGTGCCGGATCGCGGTGATCGTCGGGCAGCAAAGTCGTGTACGCGCCCAGTGTTTCGGTCTGGCCGAATACGTTGGCCAATCCCACGCGCGGCAGCGCGGCCATGGCCCTGCGCACCAGACTCAGCGGCGCGGCCGCTGCCCCGTACGCAATGGCGACCAGAGACGACAGATCAGTACTGGCGAAGTCGGGATGGTCAAGGATCCGCTGCAGCATCGTCGGGACCATGAACGTCGTGGTGACCCGGTGCTCTGACACCAGGCGCAGCCATTCGCCGGCGTCGAACCGCTGCTGTACCACCGCGGTATCACCTGAGTACAAGCTGCCGAGCATGCCCAGCGCGCCGCCGACATGAAACAACGGGACGGTCAGCATGGACACCGTCGGTTTCGCCTCCGCCCGGAAACGCCGCGACATTCCCTTGATGCGCCGGGTGAGCTGCTGGGAGCTGATGCTGACGGTCTTCGGGAGTCCGGTTGTCCCGCTGGTGAAAAGGATCAACGCGTCCCGGTCGTCGGCAGTGTCGGGATCCGGATCGATGGTGTCGTCGGCGGGCGACTCCGAATGGCCCGCGAGGTCAGCGAGCGTTAGTACCGTGGCGACGCCCGCTTCCCGGACCCCATCGACGTACGGCTCCCCCGCCACAGCTACGTCGGCGCAGCCGGCATTCTTGAGCAGTCCTTGCAACTCCGGCGGCGTCAGCGCGGGGTTCATCAGCGCCGGCGCGGCGCCGATACGCGCCGCCCCGAGCAATGCCGCGACCGATAGCAGGCTTCCGCCGTCGACGACCGCGACGCGCTGCCCGGGTGTGACGCCATGGGCGGCCAGGCCTGCCGCGCACTGCCGTACTACCGTCGCCAGCTCGCCGTAACTGACGGTGCGCCCGCCGGCGATGAGCGCAGCCCGGCCGGGATCGGTGGTGGCGGCGGCGTCATGGATCGTCCCGGTGTTCATGCGGCTTAGTACAGGGGTGACCACTCGGAGGTACGCAGCAGCCGACTGGTCCACTGATCGCGCAGGTCCAAGGCCTCGTACATCCAGGTGCCCGGAGCGCGGTACTCGGCGGGAATATGGCTGCGGAGCAGGTCGAGCAGTGCGTCCGGCCGGCTGATGCGCTGCATCAGGATCACCTCACGACGCACATGGCTGCCGAGGGCGGGCTGGAATGCGGCGTGCATCGTCAGCATCGAGGATGGCCCCTCGAGACTCCTGGCGTACACCTCACCGCAGCGGACGATGTATTCCTCGAACTTGTCCTCGTAGGGCCACATGGTGTCTTCCATGTAGAGGGTCATCTCGTGCTCGCGCCCGTCGACGGGCACCTCGTCGAACTGCAACTGCCCAAGCGGTGACCAGGGCAGCGGCATCAGCAGCTTTGCGTCGACCTCGTGGCGGAGCTCATCGACGCCACGCATCCACTCCTGAAGGTCGCCCTTCTGCACGCGCAGGGTGAGCCGCTCCCACGCCGCTCCGTCGCGAACGGCCGTGACGGTGACAACGGTGTAGGCGGGGCCGCTGCCGTGCGCCTGGTTGGCGTACCACAGCAGCCGAGCGTCGTCGTCGCGCGCGAGTATGGGCATCCAGCCGTCGCGAAACGCGGCCTCGAAGTCGTCTTCCGCGCGGCCGCGCACCTTGTGTAGCTCGTGCATGAACAGCACGGAGGAACCTCCATTCGCGGCGCTGGGCTGAACGCCGCTCCACGGACGGTAGCCCCGGGGATGTGACGCGTCCAGACCGGGTTTGTCATATGCCCAATTACACCCGTTGGTGAGCTGGACAGTCGACTTGAGAATCTGGTTTGCTCCAGTCGGTACCGTCCTTACCGGGCAGGAGTTCTCCCATGGCAAGGCTCAACGTGCCGGAGGGCCCAGGTGGCGAAGCCGCCATGATCTGGACGCTGCGGCCGCAGCTCGGCGGCATGGTCGAACGCATGATCCGCGGCGCCTATCAGCAGAGCATCCTGCCGGCCGACGAGCGTGAGCTGGCCAGAATGCGGATCGCGCAGATCAACGACTGCGTTGCCTGCTCGGGTTTTCGCGCCCAGTCGGTGCTGGATGCCGGTGTGGCCCCCGAGCTGTACGACAACGTCGCCGCGTATGCGAGCTACCCCGGTTACACGCCGCGCCAGCGCCTCGCCATTGAGTACGCCGAGCGCTTCGCCAACGATCACGCGTCCATGGATGACGCGTTCTTCCAACGACTTCAAGAGGCATTCTCCGACGAGGAGATTCTCGATCTCACGCTGTGCGTTGCGGTGTTTCTGGGCCTGGGGCGTTCCCTGACCGTGCTGGGCGTCGACCAGTCCTGCGCGATCGACATCTAACCAAGCAACCGGAAGGAACGAATGGACATCGCGACCGTCGATGAACTGCTGAGCACCACACGGGCGGTGCGCAAACGCCTTGATCTGGAACGGCCGGTCGGCCGCGAGGTGATCCTCGAATGCATCCAGCTGGCGATGCAGGCGCCGACGGCCAGCAACACGCAGGACTGGCGGTGGTTGGTGATCACCGACGCCGGCAAGCGGGCCGCGATCGCCGACATCTACCGCGGCATCGGGGCCCAATACCTGGCGCAGGCGGCGGATAACGCGACGGATCCGCAGACCCGGCGGGTGTACCAGAGCGCGGCGAGCCTGACCGACACGCTGGCCCGCGTTCCGGTGCACGTGATTCCGTGCCTCGAGCAACGCATCGACACCGCGGAACCGGGCATCGCCGCGGCGGCTTGGGCGTCGATCATCCCGGCAGGCTGGAGCTTTTTGCTGGCACTGCGCTCGCGTGGACTGGGATCGGTGTGGACGACGATGCATCTGTTCAAGGAGCAAGAGGTCGCCGAGTTGCTCGGCATTCCCCCCACGGTCATGCAGGCCGCGCTATTCCCCGTCGCCTACACGATCGGCACCGACTTCCGGCCGGCTGCGCGGCCGCCCGCGGCCAGCATCACGTTCTGGGACGGCTGGGGAGACAGCTGATGCAGTCCTACACCGTGCGATTCCACGTCGATGCACCGCCGAGAAAGGTCTGGCGAGTGCTGCATCCGCCGGCGCCACCGAACGCGCCGCGCCCGCGGGTGCTCAAGTGGCCTACCGGGAGCATGGAAATCCTGAACGAGGGCAACGAGGCCGGCGAGGGTCTGGTCCGCACCTGCATCTACCCGGTGCCCAAATACCTGCTGTCCGGCGGCCGGGCGCGTTCGTGGGAGACCGTGACCGAGGCAGAGCTCAACAAGCTGTCGCGCTATGTGGCCGTCGGTGCGCCGCTGTGGTCGCGCGCCGAGGGATATCACCAGCTCGAAGAGCAGCCCGACGGCACCACCGTGCTGACCTTTCACGAGACGTATCACGCCTACAACCCGGTGCTGCGTATCTTCCTCGAACGCCCGGTACACGCGAGGATTTCGCGGGACAACCTCGACACGTATGAGCACGCGCTCAGCTACGCCGGCCAGGTGCGGCGGCTGACTTAGCCGATCTTCGGCGTCGTATCGCGTCCCGTCCGATGCGGCAGGGATGTGAAATCGCGCGTCTGCGCCGGTACGCTGCTGTTCTATGGGGTTCAAGGCAGCAGCGCCCAATGTGGCACGGTTCGTCGCCGCGGGGCTGATCTTCGGGGCCTGGGCGGTGTCGGGAGCGGTAGCCGGCGCGGATCCAGAGCCGACGCCGTCTCCCGCGCCGTCAGCTGCACCCACCTCCGCACCCGCGTCCGCGCCGGCATCCACGCCCGCGCCCACGTCGGTCCCTGCCTCCGCCCCGGCGTCCGCACCTGCGGCCACGCCCGCGCCCGCGGGGTCGCCGGCGCCCCCGCCTGGATCCGGGCCGAAGACGAGCATCGACAAAGACGGCCTATATGCGGTGGGTACCGACATCGTGCCCGGCATCTACAGCAGCGGCGGCCCCGTCGGCAACGGCACCTGCTACTGGAAGCGGACGTCCAACCCCGACGGCGCCCTGATCGATAACTCACTGACCAAAAAGCCGCAGGTGGTCCGGATCGACCCGACGGACAAAGCCTTCAAGACGGACGGCTGCCAGCCCTGGCAGCTGACCCCGGACGCCACTCCGCCCGCTGACGTCCCCGGGCCGATCGCCGGCGCCCAACTGCAAGGCACCATGGGCATTCTCAACGGGCTGCTCGCGCCCAACGGACAGCGAGTACCCGGTACCTGATCCGGTAGGACCCGGCCAGCCGCAGCCCCGCGACCGTTCCGTTTTGGCTAGCGTGGCGTCGTGGCCAGTGCGCAGCAGATTGTCGTCGTCGGTGCCGGAGTCAGCGGACTGACGTCGGCAGTGCGCCTGGCCGAAGCGGGGTGGCCGGTCCGGGTGTGGACTGCCGTAATGCCGAAGCAGACGACCTCGGTCGTGGCCGGTGCGGTATGGGCCCCGCCGCGGCCGGCCGAACGTGCCACCAAAACACTGGCGTGGACGCAATATTCGCTTGGCGTGTTCCGCGAGCTGGCCGCCGACCCCGACACCGGCGTGCAGATGGCGCCGGCGCTGAGCGTCGGCGAACTAACCGCGACCGAGGCGATGTCGTCCGCGGCGCAGCTGATCCCCGACCTGCGCCCGGCTGAGCCGGCCGACCTGCCGGAGGGCTTTCGGGTCGGGTTTCGCGGCACTGTGCCGATGATCGACATGCCGCACTACCTCGACTACCTGACTCAGCGACTTGCCGCGGCCGGTTGCGAGATCGAGGAACATCCCGTGCAGTCGCTGGCCGAAGCCGCCGACGCGGCACCGGTCGTGGTCAACTGTTCCGGTCTGGGTGCCCGAGCCCTGGTCGGCGACGACACGGTACGGCCGTTGTTCGGCCAGCATGTTGTCCTCGCCAATCCTGGTCTGCAACAACTATTTCTAGAGATCAGCACTGGCCCGGAATGGGTCTGCTACTTTCCGCACCCGCAGCGCGTGGTCTGCGGCGGTATCAGCATCCCGGATCGCTGGGACACCACTGCTGAACCTGACATCACCGACCGCATCGTGGCGCGCTGCCGCCGGATCGAGCCAAGGCTTGCCGGGGCCGAGGTGATCGAGACGATTACCGGGCTGCGTCCTGACCGCCCCTCGGTGCGACTGGAAGCCGAGCCACTCGGACGGGCGCGCTGCATCCACAACTACGGCCACGGTGGCAATGGCGTGACCCTGTCCTGGGGTTGCGCGCGCGATGTGGTGCGTCTGGTCAGCCCTGATCGCTGACCGGCGATAGCGCCGTCTCCACCGTCGCGTAGGTCGGCAGCAGCGGACGGAGTCCGCATGCGGTGATAGTTCGGGCTACGACGGGCTCGTGAGTGACCAGCCGCAGAGCCACGCCGCGATTGCGGCACTGCTCCGCCTCGTGCGCCAAAGCGGCATAACCGCACGACCCCATGAAGTCGAGGTCGCTGACGTCGATGACGAACGGGCCGGGCGCGACGGTTTCGGCAGCGCCTCGGCTCAGCACGTCCTTCCAGGTGCGCTCGTTACTGGCATCGATGTCACCACCGACGTGAACGACGACCGAGGAACCGGTGCGCTCGGTGACCGCGTTGAGACCGCTTGGCGCATAACCAACGAACGAATGTCCGTTGTTAGGCCGGGAGATTCCAATTGCGGCAGTGTCCATCTTCGCGACATCCCGTCGTCGTAGGCTGTATCGGGCGACGCCGTCCTTTTCCCGAGAAGGTCGGCAGGGGTTGTCGTCAAACCGACGGCGGTCGGTTTCCACGTCGTTGCTAAGCGTATGTGCAATTGAGATTTGCCGACGTGAAATTGCGCAAATCGATCCGTTTCCCCACCACCTGGTCGCGGTCGAAGGTCACTGAAACCCTTACTATTTCAGTAACGGTAGGAACGACGGACTGAAACGGTGGGACACCCGGTGAGCATCGATTACACGCTGCACGCCCACATTGCCACCATTACGATCAACCGCCCCGAAACGCGCAACTCGCTGGATATGGAACACTTCCGCGATCTGGCCCATGCATGGGCCGAATTCCGTGACGACGACGGCGCTTGGGTCGCCGTCGTCACCGGCGTCGGACGGGATTTTTGCACCGGAGCAGATCTGAAGAAATTCATTCCGGAACTGACCGGTGACCTTCCCAAACCGGATGGGTGGGACGCGCTTGACGCTATCCACGCCGTGTTGCATCGCTTCGCGGTGTACAAACCGATCATCGCCGCGGTGAATGGCACCTGCGTCGCGGGCGGCTTTGAGATGTTGGGCTGCACCGACATCCGCGTGGCGGTGCCCGAAGCGCGATTCGCGGTGATGGAGCCCAAGCGCGGGCTTTTCGCCGGCGGAGGCAGCACGGTGCGGCTGCCGCGCCAGATTCCTTACGCCCTGGCGATGGAGCTCTTACTGACTGCCGACATGGTGGACGCGCAGCGAGCCCTGGTCATGGGCCTGCTCAACCAGGTGGTCCCGGCGGAGCGCCTGATGGATACCGCCTATGACTACGCCGAGCGCATCGCGGCCAACGCACCGCTCGCGGTCTTTGCGACCAAACAGTCTGCGGTCGAAGGGCTGACGCTCGACCTCGAGTCGGCCTACGACAACGAGACCCGGCACAGCGACCGGGTTTTCGCGACCGAGGACGCCAAGGAAGGACCCCGCGCCTTCGCCGAGAAGCGAGCACCGCGGTGGCAGGCGCGCTGAGGTCTCAACGGCGAGTGCGGCGGCCGACGTCGCCGATCACCAGGGACAGCAGCCAGCTCACAATCGACAGCAGGATCGCTGCCCAGACCGCCGTCCACCAGAAGTGGTCGATCTGCAATCCCCAGTGCGTGGTGTGTTCGGTGATCCGTGCGGTGAGCCAGAGCATCAACGCGTTGACGACGACATGAAATAAGCCAAGGGTCACGATGTACAGCGGGATCGACAGAAACTGAACGACCGGCTTGATGAACGCGTTCACCAGACCGAAGACCACGGCCACGACGAAGATGATGCCGATCCTCTCCAACGGCGACTTGCCGCCGACGAAGCTCAGCCCGTGAACGAAGTGCGTAACGATCCACATGGCAAAACCAGTCAATGTGGCGCGAAGCAGAAATGGGCCCATGCCGGAAGATCCTGCCATGCCAATGGCAGGCAGATTCAGTTCAGGGCGTAGAAGCGCTGAGCATTCAAGCCGCTGATTTTTTCGCGTGCTTTTTCGCTGATGTCGGTGCGGGTCCGCAGATGTTTGGTGCTTTCCGGCCATTCGCCGTCCCAATGCGGGTAGTCGCTGGCGAACATGATGAAGTCGTCGCCGAGCACGTCGATCACCCCGGGCAGGATCGGCTCCTCCGGCTCGCACGTCACGAAGATGTTGCCCGCCTTCAGGTATTCGTGGGGATCGCGGCGCCAGCCGCGCTCGACCCAATCGCCGCGCTTCTCGTAGTGCTCGTGCAGGCGATCCATGAAGAACGGCACCCACCCGGCGCCCGCTTCGAGGAAGGCGACCTTCAGCCGGGGATGCCGCTCGAAGACGCCGCCGGAGACCAGCGCGGTCATCGCCGTCATCTGATCGAACGGAAAGCTGATGCAGTGCACCTGGATGTAGTTCGTGAAGCGGTCCACCCCGATCTTGGGCAGATGGATGCCGGGCGCGCCGTGAATGCCCAGTGGCATCTCCAATTCGACGGCGGTGGCGTAGAACTCGTCGAGGTCGGGGTGATCGAGATTGCGGGTCTTCAGCGCCGGCGGGACGAGAGTGGCGAGCAGCCCGAGGTCCTTGGCCTCGCGCATGATGTCGATGGCTGCCTGCCCGTGCTCGATCGGCGTCACGGCCACGCCGCGCAACCGGCCGCCCGACGACGCGCAGTAATCCGCGATCCACTCGTTGTAGAGCCGCGCGAATCCCGCTGCGAAGTCAGGATCTTCGAGGCTGGGCGCGCATAGCCCGAGACTCGGATAGAGGACCATCGTGTCGATGTGATCGCGATCGGCATCTTGGACCACACCCTGCGGCGACGAGCAGTGGATGTCGGGCGCTTTGCTGATGCCGTGCTCGGGTGGACAGCCCGCGCCCGGGCCTTCGTCCTCCGGGTAATAACGACCCTCGATCATCAACCGCAGCCGCCGGTCGGTGCTGGGTTTCACGTGATCCGGCCAGCGCTTGATCGCCTCGATCGCCAGTGACGGGTTCTCGGCAACGTGCCCATCGGCATCGATGATCCGCATATTGGAAACTTACGCCCGCCGATTGGATGGACAACGCGGATTGGCTGGACAAAGGGTCGCGATATGAGTCTGAGTGCGCCACGATGCTCACGTGACAACTCAACGGCTTAACGCTGATCAGCGAAACTCGTTCATCGCGGCGATGTTGGGCTGGACGATGGACGCCTTCGATTACTTCATCGTGGTGTTCGTCTACGCCGATATCGCCAAGACTTTCCACATCAGCAAGGCCGAGGTCGCGTTCGTCACGACCGCCACCTTGGCCATGCGCCCGGTGGGCGCCTTGCTGTTTGGGCTCTGGGCCGACCGGGTCGGTCGGCGGCTCCCGCTGATGGTGGACGTGATCTTCTACTCCATCGTCGGCTTCCTGTGCGCATTCGCGCCCAACTTCACCGTGCTGATGATTCTGCGGATGCTGTACGGCCTCGGAATGGGCGGCGAGTGGGGGCTGGGTGCCGCGCTCGCGATGGAAAAAGTCCCCGTCGAGCGGCGCGGCTTTTTCTCCGGGCTACTACAGGAGGGCTACGCACTCGGCTATCTGCTGGCCAGTGTGGGATCGCTGGTGGTGATGGATTGGCTGGGGCTGTCGTGGCGTTGGTTGTTCGCGCTGTCGATCGTCCCGGCGCTGATCAGCCTGATCATCCGCTACCGGGTGCAGGAATCCGAGGTGTGGGAAGCCGCCCAGGACCGGATGAAGGTCACCAACACCAAAATCCGTGACGTGCTGCGTAACGGCGCTGTCGTCCGCCGGTTCTTCTACCTGGTTGCCTTGATGACGGCGTTCAACTGGATGAGCCACGGTACCCAGGACGTTTACCCGACTTTCCTGGGCGCGACGACCAACCACGGTGCGGGGCTGTCTAGCGTGACGGTCAAGTGGATTGTGGTGGTCTACAACATCGGCGCCATCATGGGGGGGCTGTTCTTCGGCACGCTGTCTCAGCGGTTCAGTCGCCGCTACACCGTGGTTTTCTGTGCGGTGTTGGGCCTGCCGATCGTGCCGCTGTTCGCCTTCTCGCGTACTGCGGCGATGTTGTGTCTCGGTTCGTTTTTGATGCAGGTTTGCGTGCAGGGCGCCTGGGGTGTGATCCCGGCGCATCTGACCGAGATGTCGCCGGACGCCATCCGTGGTCTCTACCCCGGGGTGACCTATCAGCTCGGTAATCTGCTGGCCGCGTTCAACCTGCCCATCCAGGAGCGTCTGGCCGAGACGCACGGCTACCCGTTCGCACTGACCGTGACGATCGTGCCGGTGTTGCTCGCGGTCACGATATTGACGCTGATCGGCAAGGATGCGACCGGAATCCGGTTTGGCACCGCCGAAACCGCTTTCCTACCAAGAGGAGCGACGTGACCTAGACGGCTTCCGGGCCGCCGAGCGCGCGCCGCAACATGTGCATGGCCACCGTCGTCGAGCGCTCGCGGATGTCGGAGCGGCTCCCGGGGAGCCGCAGGGTGCGGGTATCCGTCGAGCCGTTGGCGAGCTTCACGGTGAAACAGACCGTTCCTACCGGCTTTTCCGGCGTTCCCCCACCGGGGCCGGCGATCCCGGTGATGGCGACGGCGGTGTCGGCGCCGAAGCGCTGCAGCGCGCCCGCCGCCATCGCCTCCGCGACGGGTTCGGACACCGCGCCGTGTTTTTCGATCAGGGCGGGGTCGACGCCGAGCAGCTCCGCCTTGGCCTCGTCGGAGTAGCTCACCACGCCGCCCATCACGTAATCGGACGAACCGGGCCGGTCGGTCAGCCGCGCGGCCACCAGCCCGGCAGTGCAGGACTCCGCGGTGGCGATCCGACGTCCGGACAGTAACCGTGCGACCACATCGTCCACCTGCGAGCCGTCTTCGGAGTACAGCTGCTGCCCGTGCCGGTCACGCAGTAGCTGTGTCAGCTGTGCGTACACGTCGGCGGCGTCCGGCTCGTAGCGGGTGACCATTTCGATCTCGCCCCGCCGCAGGCAGGTGGTGATCTCCAGCGACTCAAATCCGGCGACGGATTTCTCGGCATCACGCAGCGTTTCGGCCAGTCCCGACTCGGGCAGTCCGAACATCCGGATGGTGTCCTGGCGGTAGATCGTCCGGCCGGCGATCGCCTGCTGGGCCGCGGGAGTCTCGATAGCCTTATGCCACATTGGCTGAAGCTCGCGTGGCGGTCCCGGCAGCACGATCACCGTCGGCTTTCCGGGCACGACGACGCCCGGTGCGGTTCCTACCGGGTCGAGCACCTGCGAACCGACGGGAACCATGGCCTGCTTGCGGTTGGCGGCGCGCACCGCGTCGAAGCTTTCCGAATCGAAGTGCGCCATCAGCTTTTTGAGAATGTTGGCGATCTTGCCTTCGACTTCTTCGTCGAGCGCCAGATCGCGCTCACAGAAGCGCGCCACCACCTCGACGGTCATGTCGTCGGCCGTCGGACCCAGGCCGCCGCTGGTGGCGATCAGGTCCACGCCCTGGTCGGCCATGAAGCGTAGCTGTGCCTCGATGTCGGCCGGGCGATCGCCGCAGATCGTGATGTGCGCGAGTTCCACGCCGAGTTCGAGCAGCCGGTCGGCGATCCACGGGCCGTTTCGGTCTTGGACGCGTCCGGTGAGGACTTCGGTTCCGGTGACGACGATGCCTGCGCGTGCGCTCACCGGCACGAGCCTACGCACCCGCGCTGCCGCGCTAACCGTCGGCGAGGTAGCGCTCGACCGTCGCGACTTTCTGCGTCATCGCGTCCTGCACGCCGACTCGCCAGTCGGCCTTGATCACCGTGCTGACTCTGGGTGCACGAGCGGCCACGGCCTCGACGGCACGCTGCACGACCGCCATCACTTCCTCCCAGGTTTCGCCCTCGATCACGGTGAACATCGAATCCGTCTTGTTGGGCAGGCCGGAATCGCGCACCACGCGAACCGCTTCGGCGACGATCTCGCCAACGCCCTCGCCCACGCCGAGCGGGGTGACGGAAAACGCTACTAGGACAGACACCTGACGAGCGTACCTATCCGGCCTGGCAGCATCGAGCCATGCGGGTTCTGGTGCAACGGGTCTCGTCAGCTGCGGTGTCGATCGATGGCCAAGTGGTGGGTGCCATCCGGCCCGAAGGCCAGGGGCTGCTGGCGTTTGTCGGCGTCACCCACAGCGACGATCTCGACAAAGCACGCCGCCTTGCCGAAAAGCTCTGGAAACTACGTATTCTCGCCGACGAACGTTCCGCGGCAGATATCGATGCGCCGATCTTGGTGGTCAGTCAGTTCACGCTGTACGCCGACACCGCGAAGGGACGCCGGCCGTCCTGGAACGCAGCCGCTCCCGCCGCGCTCGCCGAGCCGTTGGTCGCGGCGTTCGCGGAGGCATTGCGCGGGCTGGGCGCCCATGTCGAGACCGGCGTGTTCGGGGCGAATATGCAGGTCGAACTGGTAAACGACGGACCGGTGACGGTGTTTCTCGAGCTGTGAGGATGTTCCCGCAGGTACCTTGGATAGGTCGGTGCGTTTTGACCGATCCGAATGGGAGGGGCGACCGTGAGCACTGCGCCGGAATCCGGGCCTGAATTTGGGTCGCTCCGTTCCGACGACGACGACTGGGACATCGTCAGCAGTGTCGGCTATACCGCGCTCCTGGTGGCGGGATGGCGCGCGCTGCACGCCCTGAGCCCGCAACCGCTGGTCGCCGACGAATACGCGAAGGTTTTCATCGAGGCTTCGCAGGACCCGTATTTGGCCGGTGTACTTGCCAATCCGGGGAGCACCGAAGGCGAGACGGCCTTTCCGCGTCTCTACGGTGTGCAAACGCGATTCTTCGATGACTTTTTCGGCGCCGCCGGTGACGCAGGTATACCGCAAGCGGTGATCGTCGCCGCCGGATTGGACTCCCGGGCGTATCGCCTCGAATGGCCGCAGGGAACAACTGTTTTCGAAATCGACCAACCGAAGGTCCTGGAGTTCAAGGCACGCGTGCTGGGCGAGCATGGCGCTACGCCCAAAGCAGAGCGGATCGAGGTCGCCGCCGATTTACGCACCGACTGGTCCAGGCCCCTGGAAGCGGCTGGCTTCGACACCGAAAGGCCCAGCGCCTGGTCGGTGGAGGGGATATTGCCCTACCTGACCGATGAGGCCCAAAACACGCTCTTCACCCGGATCAGCGGACTCAGTGCACCCGGCAGCCGGATCGCCATCGGCGCACTGGGATCGCGGCTGGACCATGAGCAGCTCGAAGCGTTGGAAACCAACCACCCCGGCGTCAACATGTCCGGCGACGTGGACTTCTCGGCGCTGACCTACGAGCCCAAGACCGATCCAGCCGAATGGCTGGCCGCACACGGATGGACCGTTGAGCCCGTTCGCAACACCCTTGAGTTGCAGGCCGGCTACGGCATGACGCCGCCGGACGTCGACGTGAAGATCGACAGTTTCATGCATTCGCAGTACATAACGGCAACCCGGTAACGGACGGAGTCGACGTGGTGACGATGACGATGCTCTCCCCCGCCGATGCCATTGCCGAAATCGCCGCCAGCTCACCAGGACCGCGAGTCGGTGCATTCTTCGATCTCGACGGTACGTTGGTCGACGGCTTCACCGCTGCGGTTCACGTCAGCGATCGAATCCGCCGCCGGCAAGTCGGGATCGGTGAGCTCCTCGGCGTGTTCGACGCCGCACTGCGATTCCGATTCGGCCGCCTTGAGTTCGAGCACCTCATCGTCCGGGCCGCGGGTTATCTGCGGGGCGAATCGCTGATCGACCTCGACGAGCTGGGCGAGCGGTTGTTCACCGAACGTGTTGCCTCACGCCTGTATTCGCACATGCGTGAAATCGTGCAGGCGCATCAGGAACGCGGGCATACCGTCGTGATGAGTTCTTCGGCGCTCTCGATTCAGGCGCTGCCGGTCGCCCGCTTTCTCGGCATTTCCAACGTCCAGTGCAATCGGTTCGAGCTCGACGAGCACGGATGCCTGACGGGCGGCATCGTCAAACCGATCGTGTGGGGCACGACGAAAGCGGCTGCGGTGCAACAGTTCTGTGCCGACAACGATGTCGCGGTGCAACGTAGCTACTTCTACGCCGATGGCGATGAGGATGCGGCGTCAATGTCGGTTGTCGGCTATCCCCGACCGGTGAACCCTCGCTCGGGACTGGCCGCCGCGGCCGCAGCGCACGGATGGCCGGTGATGTGCCTCGCGTCGGTGCGGCGCCGGCCGATGCGGACCCTGCGCTATCTGGCGAACCATGTTCGCCGCGAGGCACACCGCGACGCGGACTAAGGCTTCAGCAGAATTTTCACGTCGTCGCCAGACCGTGACTCCGCGGTCGCGTACGCCTTGGCCGCTTCGTCCAGCGGCATTGAGGTGGTGAAGATACCGTCGACGTCGAGCTGGCCGGACTGAAGCAGCGGGATCAACTCCGGCCAGGTGCGCTGCACCGGCGCCGTAGTCATCCGCAGCGTAGTGCTGCGAATCAGGCAGCCCAGGGCGTTGAGCGGGAACGGATTCACGTCGTGCACACCGACAACCGAGACGGTCCCGCCCGGCCGCACCGCGTTCAGAGCATCGGTCAGGGATGCGTCCGTGGCGACGGCGTCGATCACCGCGTCGGCGCCGCGGCCTCCCGTCGCGGCGAGGATCGCCTCGACCGCCGGTGCCTTGATCGGTGTGGCTCCCCACTGGGCGGCACGCTCCAAGCGGCCGTCGACCCGATCGACAGCGAAAACCGTTGCAGCGCCTTGGAAAAGCGCGCTGCGCAGTGAGCATAAGCCGACCGCGCCCAGACCCATCACCGCCACGGTGCCGCCGAACGGAATGTCGGCGCGCTGCGCCGCCGCCCAGCCGGTGGCAAGGTTGTCGGTAAGGAGCAGGGCCTGTTCGGTGCTGATCCCCTCCGGCATCTTCAGTAGCTGGAAATCAGCCGCGGGCACGGCGAGCAGATCGGCTTGTGCACCACCGAGCAGGCCGCCGCCGAAGATCTGAAAGCCGGAGTAGCACATGACCGGGTCGCGGGTGGCACACCCCGGGCAGGCGCCGCAGCCGGTTACCGATGACACCATGACCTGATCCCCGGCCTTGACGGTGCGCACGTCGGGTCCGACATCCACGACGGTGCCGACCGCTTCGTGGCCCAGCGCGATCGGGTCGGGCATCGGAAAATCGGCCTCGTAAAAATGCAGGTCGGATCCGCAGATGCCGGCAGCGGTGACTTCGACGATCGCTCCGTCGGGGCCGGGAAGCACGGGATCGGGCCGGGTGTCGACCCGGATGTTGCGGGGTCCATCGACGACTACCGTGCGCATAGTGGGGTGCTCACTTTCCTTGTCGCACAATAAATTGTGACCAGTCAGGCTCGCGCACCGCGGCCCAGTACTCGTTGAGGCGCCACGGGCTGACGGTGTGGATCTCCCCGTCGGCGTTCTTGAAATAAGAGTGTTTGACTGCGGGATGTGACCACACCATTTTCTTGATCTCGGTCTGGGTCCGCTGATGCCAGTCGGTGGCGGCTTCGGCCCTGGGCTCCATCGAGTGCACGTCTGTTTCGGCCAGGCGCTGCAGGCACTGGTCGATGTAGCGCATCTGGAGTTCGGACTGGAAGATCAGGCTGCCTCCGTGAGCGAGGTGTGTGCCGGGCCCGTAGACAATGAAGAAGTTGGGGAATTCCGGAACCGTGATGCCCAGGTATGCGTACGGGCGGCTCCCCCACTTCTCGTGCAGGTTGATTCCGTTGCGGCCGACCACTTTTAGTGGCCACAACACATCGGTGTGCCGAAACCCCGTGGCGTAGACGATGACATCGGCCTCGTGTGTCACGCCGTCGTCGGTGACGAGCCCGCCGGGGGTGATCTTTTGGATCGGTGTACGGACCAGTTCGACGTTGTCCCGCTGCAGTGTTTGCAACCAGCTGCCGTTGTCCTGCAGGGTCCGTTTTCCACAGGCGGGATAGTCGGGCATCACCTTGGCCAACAGCTCGTTATCGCCGCCGACCTGGCTGGTGATCCACTGGGAGAACATCATTTGGGCGGCGGCGTTGATGTCGCTGACGGCCGTGTCCTGATCGGCATAGTTTGGATCGGCCTCCGCCGCGTCGAGACCCTTGTCCGAGCCGGGCCACAGCACGAGAAACCGGTACCACCTGCCGTAGAAGGGCAGGTTGCGCATCGCCCAGCGCACACCGTCACCGACGTCGTCGTGATACATCGCATTCGGGAACATCCACTGGGCGGTCCGCTGGAACACCGTGAGGTGCTCGACGTCCTCGGCAACGGCTGGTGCGATCTGGAAGCCACTGGCGCCGGCGCCGATCAGTGCGACCCGCTTGCCGGTGACGTCGACCGAGTGATCCCACGCGGCGGAGTGAAACGACGGCCCCGCGAAGCTTTCGGCACCGTCGAATTCGGGGATCTGCGGCCTATTGAGTTGGCCGACCGCGGTGATGAGGGCTCGCGCGCGAAGCGTGCTGGTCTCGCCGTCGGCGTCGCGCAGCGAAACGCTCCACATTCCTTCGTCGTCGTTCCATTCGGCGGCGAGAACCTCGGTGTTCCAACGGATGTGCTCGGCCAAGTCGTGCTTGTTCATCACCCGGGTGAAATAGTCTTGCAGCTCGTCCTGCTCGGCGAAGAAGTGAGTCCAGTCGTTGTTGGGTTCGAAGCTGTAGCAATAGAAATGGTTTGCCACATCCACGCGGGCCCCGGGATAGCTGTTCTCCCACCATGTTCCGCCGGGGCCGGCGTTCTTCTCCACGATCGTGAACGGGATGTTTGCTTGTTTGAGCCGAACGCCGGCCAGGAGGCCGGACTCTCCGCAACCGACGACCAGGACCGGCAGGTCGGCCGCACGCTCGGCCGGTATCGCCGCGGGACGGCGTGGGTCGATCCCGCGGAGGTCGAGTTCTTCTGACACCAGCGCCAGGTAGTCGTCGGGAACGTGCTCGCAGGCTGTCCAGTCCATCATTTCTCTGATGAGCTCAGGGGTTAGCGGCTCCGGCTCGGGGCAGCCGCGGTCGCGATACTCGGTGATCACGGTCAGCGCCTCGGCGCGGGCTCGGGTCTTGTCGTCCTCCGACATGAACCCCTGCACCTCGTTGAGGAAGATGCCCATCTGCTTGAAGTCGCGAATGAATCGCGGGTCGCCGGTGATGTGCACGAGCGACAGCAGCAGGGTGGGGATGCTGACATCCTGCAGAGCAGCCGCGATCTCCGGGTTTGACGTGGTGAAAGGGCGGCCGGAATAGGGGCTGCGCATCGAGCCGATCCTTTCGGTGCATGAGGGGTCCGATTACGCTACTCACCGTTTCGTAATTGGCAGCACTACGGTACCCGCTGCCGACGGAGCGGATCAAGGGTCGTCATCGCATAGCAACGTCTCGGGGTGGTGGAAGGTATTGATGCGTGGTTGGCCGCGATCGAGATGGGGCGGTGGGATCCATTCGGTGTCGCCATTGGCGCGTTTTCGGGTATGCCAGCCGCCGGGTTTGATGAGTCGATGGTGGGACCCGCAGACGAACGTGAGGTTGTCCATGTCGGTGGTCTGGCAGGCGGCGTAGTCGTCGACGTGGTGGACTTCGCAGAGGTAGCCGGGTACGTCGCAGCCGGGTGCTGAGCAGCCACGGTCTCTGGCGTGCAGGACAATTCGTTGGCCGACAGACGCCAATCTCTTGGCGTGATAGAGGCCCATCGCGTGGCCCTTGTCGAAGATCGCCAGGTAGTGGTGGGCGTGGCGGGCCATGCGGACGACGTCGCTCATGGGCAGCAGGGTGCCGCCGCCGGTGAGCGCCTTGCCGGCACCGCCTTCCAATTCCTTGAGGGTGGTGGTGACGACGATTGTTGCCGGTAACCCGTTGTGCTGGCCCAGTTCTCCACTCGCCAGCACGGCGCGTAGCGCGGCCTGCAGTCCGTCATGGTTGCGTTGGCTTGCCGAGCGGGAGTCACGTTGGATCGCCTCCTCCCCTGGCGTTCCGTCGACGACCGGGGTGGGGTCGTCGGGATTGCACATACCTGGAGCGGCCAATTTCGCCTGCACGGCCTCGAAAGTGGCGCGCGCTTCCGGCGTCAGCCATCCGCTGAGCCGTGACATCCCATCGACGTCCTGCATGCCTAACGTCACTCCACGTCGTCGTGCGCGATCTATGTCGGTGAAGTTCCCGTCCGGGTTGAGGCAATAGGCGAGTCGGTCCGCCAGTTTGCGTACCTGTTCAGGGCGAAATTGGGTGGCTTGCTGGGCCAGCTGTCGTTCGGCGCATCCTTGGGTCTCCACGTCGACCCAGTGCGGCAACTGATCGAAAAACTGCCGAATTGCCGCGACCTGGCCGGCCCCGATCGCGCCTTCCCGCTGCGCGGCGGCGGTCGCCGGTAACCGTGGCTCCAACCGCTCGCCGGTCAGCGCGCAGCGTGGGCCCAGGTCGGCGGCCTCAGCCACCCGTCGAGCTGACTCAGCGCGGCTGATGTGCAAGCGGTCGGACAAGGCGTGCGTGAGTTTTCCGCCCAGTTCGTCCGGCATGGCTTGCTGGACCAGCTGATTGATCAGCTGGTGACCAGGAACTTGGACTCGGCGCGTCTCGTGTTCGAGTATCTCCAACAGCCCCAAGCGTTCCGGGTTGGTCAGCGAATCATAGGAATGCCGTTGGATACGAGACACCACGGCGCGCAATTGGTCGTAGTCTCCCTGGATCTCCTCACGGCTCATCAACGTCATGTCCGACGGTCACCGCCGTCGATTGCGCGCCGACCTGGGCGCGCGAATGGGCTCGTCAGTTCATATCGAAGCGAATCGAGCCGGCCCATCAGAAACGCGTAGCGTTCCAGGCTGGCGAGCAGCTCTGGGGTCGTCAGCGAGCCAAGGGGCGCCGCGAGGAAACCAGCAATTGCCGCGTCGAGCTCGTCAAAGGCCGCATCTATACGACCGGAAGAACATATCGAACGCATGTTCGAATCATACGACTGCCTACCGACAGAACGCCGCTACCGAAACCACTGGAACAGAAGTGGCGCAAGTGGTTTCACGGGCGGAGCGCGCGAATTCCAAAGAGGTGGGATCCTTGGGCAATGCCGCAGGACAGACCTAACCAGGTATACGAGCTGTACCTTCGCGCCACGCGGCAACTGGGTCACTATCGCTGGTTCTCGGTGTTCATGAAGCATGTCGGCTCGCGCCTGGACCGGGCGCTGATCCATGCGAGCCGGGGCCGACTGTCGATTAGCGGTCCTGCGATGCCGACAATGCTGCTCACGACGATGGGCAGAAAGAGCGGCAAAGAGCGAACGGTGCCGCTGTACTACCTCCGCGACGGTAAGAATCTGGTGGCCGTGTGCGAGGACTTCGGCCTTGAAACTGCGTCGAGTTGGCCGAAAAACCTGCTTGCCGACCCAACGGCGAGAGTCGAGATTGACGGTGTCGTCGCCAGCTATCTATCGCGGCCCGCCACGGCGGAAGAAGCAGACCGAAACATGCCCACGTTCGTCGAGATGTGGCCGGCGCATGACACCTATGTCAAGCGGAGTGGCACACGACAGGTATTCATCTTCGAGCCGGTGAGTTCGTCGCGTTGACCTTGTTCCATCAGTTGTCACAGGCCGGTGGCTCGCCGATTCGCCCGCCGCAGGTCTGTGACTATTCGGCCCGCTGGGAAACAATAGGGCGACTCGTCGTCTCGGCGGTCGACCGCGGTGGTCGACGATGCCAAGGGGCGAAGCGGAGGTGGACGAACATGGCTCCCCTACTCACGGCCTGCAGCGGGTTCCTCTTCGCCGTCTTGTGGATGGATTTGATGTTCGACGTCCAAGTCTTCCGGTACCGATCCGCCGGTGAGGAATTGCCCGAACCCGTACTCGTTTCGATCACGGGGTACTACCACCGCGCGACGACGGCAGCGCGACCGATGAGCCGGTTGATAGCTCTGGTGATGTTGATTTTGTTGGCCGCGTTAGGGTTTCAGGCAACTCGAGGCCAGGATCAGGGCTGGCTGCTGGTGATATCTGCCGGGCTTGCCGGTATCCCGACGATGGTGGCGCTGACCCAAACGGTCCCCGACGCGATTCGGCTCGGACGTCGCAGCGATAGCGTGTCCGAACAGAGTCACCTGGCGCGGTCGGTCTGCCGCGATCATCTCGTCTGTATCGGCTGCATGTTTGCTTTCTTGGTGCTGTGGGTGGCCCGCACCCTGGCGATCTGACGCGTCGTAGTTGGCAGAGGCAAATCAGGGGGCCCTGGCCACGTCATGGGTGCGGGTATTAAACTAGAACACGTTCCAATTCTGCGAGCGTCCAGGAGTTGTAATGCACACCCCTATTTGCGACGAACTCGGTATCGAGTTCCCGATCTTCGCCTTCACCCACTGCCGCGATGTTGTCGTGGCGGTGAGCAAGGCCGGGGGATTCGGCGTCCTCGGCGCCGTCGGCTTCACGCCCGAGCAGCTGGAAATCGAGCTCAAGTGGATCGACGAGAACATCGGTGACCACCCCTACGGTGTCGACATCGTCATTCCGAACAAGTACGAGGGCATGGACTCACACCAGTCGGCCGAAGATCTGGCCGAGACGCTGCGCAAGATGGTGCCGCAGGACCATCTGGACTTCGGAAAGAAGATCCTGGCCGATCACGGTGTCCCGATCGACGATAGCGACGGCGATACCCTGCAGCTGCTCGGCTGGACCGAGGCGACCGCCACGCCCCAGGTCGAGGTGGCCCTCAAACACCCCAAGGTGAAGATGATCGCCAACGCGCTCGGCACCCCGCCGGCCGAGATGATCAAGCACATCCATGACGCCGGACTCAAGGTGGCCGCGTTGTGCGGGTCCCCCTCACAGGCGCGCAAGCACGCCGACGCGGGCGTCGACATCATCATCGCCCAGGGCGGCGAGGCCGGCGGGCACTGCGGCGAGGTCGGCTCGATCGTGCTGTGGCCGCAGGTCGTCAAGGAGGTCGCGCCGAAGCCGGTGCTGGCCGCGGGCGGTATCGGCAGCGGCGAGCAGATCGCCGCGGCCTTGGCCCTGGGCACCCAGGGTGCGTGGACCGGCTCGCAGTGGCTGATGGTCGAGGAATCCTCGAACACCCCGGTGCAGCAGGCGGCCTACGTCAAGGCCGGCAGCCGCGACACCGTGCGCAGCCGCTCGTTCACCGGTAAGCCGGCCCGGATGCTGCGCAACGACTGGACCGAGGCATGGGAGGCGCCGGACAACCCGAAGCCGCTCGGCATGCCGTTGCAGTACATGGTTTCCGGGATGGCGGTGCGGGCCACGAACAGGTACCCCAACGAGTCCGTTGACGTGGCGTTCAACCCGGTCGGTCAGGTCGTCGGGCAGTTCAACAAGGTGGAGAAGACGTCGACCGTCATCGAGCGCTGGGTGCAGGAGTACCTGGATGCCACGAACAGGCTCGACGAACTCAACGAGGCCGCTACCGTCTGACGGCGACTGCTCGTCGGCTAGTCCTCGTCTACGTCGTACTTGCCGCTGGTAAAGACTTCTTTGGTTCTTTCGACGGCATGTGTCGCGATGTCGATCGAATTCTCGACGATGCCGCTGACACCGCCCTTGAGGTCGCCTCGGATGATGTCGCCGGCGTTTTCGACGATGTCTGAAGCTTTTTCGACGGCATTGGTCGCGATGTCCTTGACCGCGTCCACGGCGTCCCTGGGGTTGACAGCCACCGGAGTCTCCTATCGTTGCGGATCTTTGATCCGACTCTAGAGGGTCAGTAGTTCACCAGGGTGCGCCAATAGTCTTCGGGGATCTCGGCGCCGGTGCGCAATACGCGCGCCAGCCCAACGGCCATCGCCATGCCGAGCAAACCCAGCCACAGGCCGGCCAGTCCGATAACCCCCCAGAGCACGGCGGTAACTGTGGGCCACGGCGATAGCACCGCCAGCACCGGAGCGAAGAAGAAGCCGGTCCCGATGTACCAGGCCGAGCCGGCGCGGTCAGACGTCAGCACGAAGCGCAGCCAGCGAGGAATCGGATACTGGGCCGGCTGACGTTCTGCCATGGTCGTTATTCCGAAGGCGGGAAGAACCCCGCTCCGGTGAACCAGCCTTCTTGCCACCCTTGGGCCCCCAGGCAGAGCATCGGAAGTCCGCGGTCTGACTGTGCCGCCGCTTGCGAGCCCGGGCATTTCGCACCTGCCTGCTGAACTCCGTACAGCGCAGGCGAGATCACCCAGTAGCCGGTGGTGGCCGCCGGGAATTGGTTGGGCGGCGGGAAGTGACAGGCCTCGGCCTGGCCGCTGGGGCCTCGCCCGAAGATGTTGTGCTCGTAGTTGTCGCAGGGCGCGCCCAGCGTCGCGTAATAGTTCATGCCGGGAACGTCGCCTTCCCAATGGCCTGGATCGGCGGCGGCGCACGGCGCCATGCTGATCGCGGAACCCGTTATCGCAATGGCGCTGAATACTTCGCGGATCATCTTCCACCCCGTTCGTGCGTCGCCGGTGACCTGCACCAAAGCATAACGATTGTGGTGCAGGCCACAAAGCCCAGGCGATCGAGCCCGTTGGACGACCCGCTGGGGACTCATGGAGTCGCTCACGACGCGCGAATGGCTCATGCCTTCGGTTGGTCGGCGTCGCTTTTGCCTGTGGACGGGCGACACGCCCGAAACTCGCTGACAGTGAACATGTTGCAATTTGGTTGGTAGATGTTGCGTCAATCCTTCCCAACAGTGGTGTTGCAGTGGTTTATTTGGCACAAGCAATGCGACTAGAAGACTTCGTATCGAGGAGCTGGGCCTTGTCAACTAACGAGACGACCACCAAGGCGATCCCGGATCTGCCCGCCGGGTTCGATTTCACCGATCCAGACATCCACGCCGAGCGGCTGCCCGTCGAGGAACTGGCCGAGCTGCGTCGGACCGCGCCGATCTGGTGGAACGAGCAGCCCGCCGGTTCCGGAGGATTCGATGACGACGGCTACTGGGTGGTGTCCAAGCACAAGGACGTCAAGGAGGTTTCGCGGCGCAGTGACGTGTTCTCCAGCCTGGAGAACACCGCCCTGCCCCGCTATCGCGAGGGCACGGTCCGCGAGCAGCGCGAGACCGGCAAGTACGTGTTGCTCAACATGGACGCCCCGCAACACACCCATCTGCGAAAAATCATCTCCCGTGGCTTCACCCCGCGGGCGGTCGAGCGGTTGCGCGACGACCTCAACGAGCGCGCCCGTCAGATCGTCGCGACCGCCGCCGCTGCGGGTTCCGGCGACTTCGTCGAACAGGTGTCGTGCGAACTACCGCTGCAGGCCATCGCCGGGTTGATGGGTGTGCCCCAGGAAGACCGCATGAAACTGTTCCACTGGTCCAACCAGATGGTGGGCGACATGGATCCTGAGTTCGCCCGCAACGACGCCATGGGCGCCTCGGTCGAACTCATCACCTACGCGATGCAGATGGCCGCCGACCGGGCGCAAAACCCCGGGGACGACATCGTCACCAAGCTGATCGAGGCCGACGTCGACGGGCACAAGCTCTCCGACGACGAATTCGGCTTCTTCGTCATCCTGCTCGCAGTCGCGGGCAACGAGACCACCCGCAACTCGATCACCCAAGGCATGATGGCCTTCACCGACTTCCCGGAGCAATGGGAGCTGTACAAGCGGGATCGTCCCGTCACCACGGCCGACGAGATCGTCCGGTGGGCCACCCCGGTCACGTCGTTCCAGCGGACCGCGCTGGAGGACTACGAGTTGTCCGGCGTGCAGATCAAAAAGGGCCAGCGGGTCGTAATGGTCTATCGGTCAGCCAATTTCGACGAGGAAGTCTTCGAGGACCCGTTCGCCTTCAACATCCTGCGTGATCCCAACCCGCATGTGGGATTCGGTGGCACCGGCGCGCATTACTGCATCGGCGCCAACTTGGCGCGGATGACGATCGACCTGATGTTCAACGCCATCGCCGACGCCATGCCCGGTCTGGAATCGATCAGCAAGCCCGAGCGGCTGCGGTCGGGCTGGCTCAACGGAATCAAGCACTGGCAGGTCGACTATCACACCAACGGGTCTGGGCAATGCCCTGTCGCGCATTGAGATACGGATTCGACCGGGGGTAGGCCGATGCCGACGCATCAAGCAGTCCAGATACAGTCGCCGGGCGGGTCTTTGGAGTTGGCCGAGGTCGAAACGAAGCCGCCGGGTCGTGACGAGGTACGGCTGACGGTTTCCGCGTGCGGCATATGCGGCACTGACCGCGCATTCGCCTCCGGTGGCTTCCCGAACATGACGTGGCCGCTGACCCTGGGGCACGAAATCGCCGGAACCATCGCTGAACTCGGCGAGGGTGTCGAAGGCTTCGCGGTCGGGGATCGGGTCGCGGTCGGCTGGTTCGGTGGAAACTGCAATCGCTGCGACCAATGCCGCAAAGGCGCCTTCATCCACTGCCTGAACGGCAAGGTGCCCAGCTATCAGTACCCCGGTGGGTACGCGCAGTCGGTGACGGTACCGAGCAATGCGTTGGCCCGCATACCGTCGGAGCTCTCCGATGTCGAGGCCGCCCCGTTGGGCTGCGCCGGCGTCACGACCTACAACGCGCTGCGCCACACCAAGGCGTTGCCCGGCGACCGGGTCGCGGTCATCGGCATCGGCGGGCTCGGCCATCTCGGCGTGCAGTTCGCCCGGGCGATGGGTTTCGAGACTATTGCGATCGCTCGCGGCGCGGCCAAAGAAGAAGATGCCCGGAAGCTGGGCGCTCATCACTACATCGACTCCACGGCCGGTGACGTCGCCAAAGCGCTGCAGGCCCTGGGCAGCGCAACGGTCGTCCTGGGCACCGCCGCGAACTCCGCGGCGATGGCTCAAACCGTCGATGGGTTGCTCCCCCAAGGTGAACTGGTCACCATCGGGGCTACCACCGACCCGCTGCCGATCAGTCCCCTACAGCTGATCATTCCGGGGAAAAGCATCGTTGGCCATCCGTCAGGAACTGCGAAAGACGTCGAAGACACAATGCATTTCGCCGTGCTGTCGGGTGTGCGGACGTGGATCGAGGAGCTGCCACTAGCGCAGGCCGCCGAGGGCTACGCGGCCATGGAGCAAGGGCGAGCGCATTACCGCACCGTTTTGACCATGTGAATACAGTCGGTCTGTGACCGACTTGTGGACTCTCGATCCTGCTGATGGCGAACTGCGTCTGCGTACCGGCGTCAAGGGCCGGGCCGCGCGGATGGGTCATCGCCTCAGCATCGCGATGACACGCTGGCAGGCAACCGTGCGATGGGCCGGCGCCGACCCCGTCGCCGCGGAGCTTGCGGTCGAGGCGGACTCGTTCAAGGTGGTGAGCGGCCAGGGTGGCCTCAAGGGGCTCTCCGGTCCCGAGAAAGCCCTGGTGCGCTCGAACGCGTTGAGCTCGTTGGACGCCGGCCGCTTCTCGGAGATCCGCTTCACCGCCGACGCCATCGAGCGGACCGAAAAGGGCTTCCGGCTTACCGGCACGCTGCAGATTCGCGGGAAGCAGAAGCAGCACGTAATTGACTTGCACACAGAGGATCTCGGCGATTCCTGGCGAATGTCGGCCGAATCCACGGTTCGCCAGTCCGATTTCGGCATCAAGCCATACTCGCTGCTGATGGGTTCGGTGCAGGTCGCCGACGACGTGACGTTGTCTTTCACCGCGGTTCACGCCAAGGACGATTGAACGCCACTGGCGGTACTCGTCAGCGCGTGTATCCTCGGTGGTGATTCATTACTACTGCTAAGTATCTAGTGCGTGCCTTGCCGTGCCGAAAGGGGTCGAAATGCCTCGTACAGATAACGATTCGTGGGACCTGGCGACCAGCGTCGGAGCAACCGCAACGATGGTGGCCGCCGCCCGGGCGGTTGCCACGAAGGCCGACAAGCCACTGATCGACGATCCCTTCGCCGAGCCCCTGGTGCGGGCCGTGGGAATCGAATTCCTCGCTCGATGGGCCAACGGGGATATCGACGCGGCCGACATCGACGGTGCTGACGATGCGTGGGGTTTGCAGCGGATGGCCGACCTGATGAGTGTGCGGACGCCGTACTTCGATGCGTTTTTCCGGGATGCGATGGACGCGGGTATCCGTCAGGCCGTCATCCTGGCATCGGGACTGGATGCGCGCGCCTACCGGTTGTCGTGGCCGGCCGGGGCCACGGTGTTCGAGATCGACCAGCCCGAAGTGATCCAATTCAAGAACTCCACGCTCGCCGATCTGGATGCACAGCCGACGACGGAGCTGCGCGTTGTACCGATCGATCTACGCCACGATTGGCCAACGGCGTTGCGGGAAAAGGGCTTTGACGCTTCCCAGCCCAGCGCATGGATCGCTGAGGGGTTGCTTGCGTTCCTGCCGCCGGACGCTCAGGATCGCTTGCTGGACAACATCACCAGCCTCACTGCACCGGGAAGTCGTTTGGCTGCTGAGATTTTCGGAAGCCAGCCGGATGAAAACGGAGAGCAGGCGCCGGACATGGTTGGGGTTGCCGGCGAGCGCTGGCGCGAGCACGGGTTCGATGTGGAACTTGCCGACTTGCGCTACGACGTCGAGCGCAACGACGTTGCCGCATATTTGGATCGTCGGGGCTGGCAGACGGAAACCAGGACGCTGAACGAATTGTTCGCCGACAACGGCCTACCCGAAATACCGCAAACCGCAGGCAATCCCGCCGCCAACGCCTATTACTGCACAGCGATCCGGCAGCCCTAAGCCCGGCCGCTGCCGCGGGGGTTTGAACCTTAAGGCTGCGTCGGTGTGCTGGGCGTCGCCGGTTCGCCGGTGTCGCCGGGTATGTGTTCGAGCACTCTCGTCAAGTACGGTTGCGGGCCATTCGGGTCGGGTTGCTGCGCGGCGGGAGTGCCTTGCTCCTCCGGTGCGCCCGACTTCGAAACCGGTTCACCGGCGGGGGCCGACCGCGGCACGGATGCCTCGGCCGTTGGCGCCGGTGCGACAGCGGGTGCGACGGCCGCGGCGACTTCTGGTGTCGGTCCGTGCACCACGTGCTTGCTCGATGCGTGCCCCGCGTCCGGAGCGAGCTGGATACCGACGGCCATCGCGAGCGACGAGACGAAAGTGATCGCACCGGCGGCCAGCGCGGTCACGGCCCCCGCGTAGGACAGCTGCCCGGGCCGTGGCGGTGCGGCGGGTGTGGGTTCGCTGGCGTGCGCGACCAGTGCCTCGTCGGTGAACTCGGTGCTTCGAGCGGCCGCGAGCGCCGCGCCGCGTGCGACCGTCACCTGTGCCATGGTCTGCGCGAAAACCGGTACCGGTAACGCCTTTTCGAGCTGCCACGAGAATCCGTTGATGTCGCTGTCAGCGCCGACGACAACCACGGCGCCCGGGCGCCACCCGGTCCGGTCAAACATGCCGGTCAGCCACGACCGCAGCCCGTCGAACCCGCCGCTGATGTGCTTGACGACCGTTTGCGTCTCGCCGTCGTGGGTGTCGACCATGACAACGGTCGCCCGCTCGTGTTCGAGAACGCAGACCGCCGTCTGCTCGTACCCGATGACGGGGGCGATTGCCCGGGCCAGGGTCTCGACGGCCTCGAGCAACCGAACCGGCACTACATTGTCGAAGCCGGCGTCGGTCAATGCCTCGAGCAGGAGTGCGGCTTGGGCGGCCGCCTCGTCGTTCCACGTCACTCCGATGACACGCAGATGGTGATCGCTCGCATCGGCGTGCGCGTCCACCCGCAATACCTCTTGTGCGACCTGCTCTGCGGTACTCACGGCACGCACGCCCTGCTCGGCGTTCAGTGCCGACTCCTGATGGTCCAGGATGGTGCCGTCTGCGCCGTGCCCCTCAGCGAGGACCCACCCGAAGGTGGTCGGCGTCAGTGATAGCCCTAGTACCGTGTCCAAAATTTGCACCTCAATCATCCCCGGTCTCCGACGGGCCCTGCGAAACCATCGCGCACCCTAAAGTCTGCTGGTGCGGTGATTCGTGAGGGCCGGAACGGACCGGGTTAGCGTTCGGTCTCCATCGGCTTGCTTCGAGAGAGCCTACGCGGTCGTGGCGGGTTCGGCTGCACCGATATCAGATCCGGGGAAAACCCGCGCGGACCCGCTACTGACACCGGAATCGAACTAATCGTCGAACCCGTCAGGGACGCCGGCCCTGCCTCGCCGGCGGTGGTCCGCCGCCGTACCGCGCGTCAATTCGGGTAGTCGTTCGGCTGATTGGTCGTCGCCGTAGGGCGTGTCGAAATCCGTCGACATCGTGATTAGACGCGCTTTGTAGCTCACGTTGTCGCATGCCGCTCCCCTGTTGCCCGGTTCTTGGCGAAAGGCTCGCTGCCTGGCGTTTTGCCCGGAAAATCGCCAAAAAAGGGGGTGTTGAAGCGGGCGCTGGCTTTGCCGACCACCTAGCGAAAGTGATTTATTTTCGGCAGTCGCCGATACAAAACTGGGATGACAACGCGCCCCAATCGACATTTGACCTATTCACACGGTAAATTCTCCGAGGGCACCACGCGACTACGTACGACCGATAAGGGGCGCAGGTATGACAGACGTGAGCAAGAAGATCCGGGCCTGGGGGCGCCGGCTTTTAGTCGGTGCGGCAGCGGCGGTGACCCTGCCTGGCCTGATCGGTCTTGCCGACGGTGCGGCGACCGCGAATGCGTTCTCGCGGCCTGGCCTGCCCGTCGAATACCTGCAGGTTCCGTCGGCGGGGATGGGTCGCAATATCAAGATCCAATTCCAGAGCGGCGGATCCGGCTCTCCCGCGGTGTACCTGCTCGACGGGCTGCGGGCTCAGGACGACTACAACGGCTGGGACATCAACACCCCCGCGTTCGAGTGGTACTACAAGTCGGGCCTGTCGATCGTCATGCCCGTCGGTGGCCAGTCGAGCTTCTACACCGACTGGTACCGCCCGGCGTGCGGGAAGGCCGGCTGCTCGACCTACAAATGGGAGACGTTCCTGACCAGCGAGCTGCCCGGGTACCTGGCGTCGGAGAAGGGCGTCAAGGCGAACGGTAGCGCCGCGGTCGGGATCTCTATGGCGGGTGCATCGTCAATGAACCTGGCGATCTACCACCCCGCTCAGTTCGTCTACGCCGGTTCGCTGTCCGGCTACCTCAGCCCGTCCACCGGGCAGAGCTGGATAGGTCTGGCGATGGGCGATGCCGGCGGCTATAAGAAGGAAGACATGTGGGGGCCAGATAGCGACCCCGCGTGGCAACGCAACGACCCCCTGGTCAACGTCGGCCAACTCGTTGCCAATAACACCCGGCTCTGGGTGTACTGCGGCAACGGGACTCCGAACGAACTGGGCGGTGGCAATTTGCCGGCTACGTTCCTTGAGAGCAACTTCATGATCGGCGTCAACAAGAAGTTCCAAGACGCCTACAACGCAGCGGGCGGCCACAACGCCGTGTTCAACTTCCCCAACTACGGAACCCACAGCTGGGAGTACTGGGGAGCTCAGCTCAACGCGATGAAGGGTGACCTGCAGAGCAGCTTGGGTGCTTCCCCGGGCGGCGGCGGATAACCTCTTAATACCGGATGTCGCTACTGCGCTTGACGACCAACGTCAGGCGCAGTAGCGCGTTAAGGGCCTTTCTGACTGCGGCGTTGACGCTCCCCGCCGCCACGCTGTTGGCAACACACGCACGAGCCGACACCAGTGCACTGACCGAGTTGGTCGATGCCGCCGCGCAACGGCTGCAAATCGCCGAGCCGGTCGCCGCGTTTAAATGGAATTCACATGGCGCCATTGAGGATCCGGGCCGCGTGCACGACGAACTCGCCAACGTGAGCGCCGACGCCGCAGGCGAACACATCGACCCGGACTACGTCACCCGGGTATTCGGCGACCAGATCAACGCCACCGAAGCGATCGAGTACAGCCGCTTCGCGGATTGGAAGCTGCACCCGTCGAGCGCGCCCGCCGGCTCACCCGACCTGTCGGCGTCACGGTCGACGATCGACGGCCTCAACCAAACGATGCTGACTCAGCTCGTTGCCCGCTGGGACCTGCTGCATTCGCCGGCGTGCGCCCCACAGCTGGACGCCGCGAGGACCGCCGCTATACGTGCTCACCAGCTCGAAAGCCTCTACCAGCAGGCCCTGTCGTTGGCCACTCAGTCGTATTGCGCTTAATTACTCGGATCCGGCCGGCCGTATCCTGACGTGCCGATTTTCATTCCCCTAGAAATGCCATAAATTTCTTATCTCGCGAATCAATCAAATCGGTAACGCTTCATGCACACATGCCGAATTGCTTGACATGAGAAACTTGGGGAAGCCTCTCGTGAAGGCCGCCGTCATCGGCGGGTTCATTGCCGCCTCCCTGGGTCCGTCGACTGGTGAGGCGGGCGCCGACCCCACTCCCAACTGGGACGCAATCGCGCAGTGCGAGTCCGGCGGCAACTGGCACGCCAACACCGGGAACGGCGTATATGGCGGGTTGCAGTTCAAGCCGGCCACCTGGGCCCAGTACGGCGGCGTCGGCAATCCGGCGGCAGCCTCCAGGGAGCAGCAAATCGCCGTTGCCAACCGTCTTTTCGCGGACCAGGGCGTGGAGCCCTGGCCGAAGTGCGGCGCTCAGTCGGGCCTCCCCATCGGCTGGTACTCGCACCCGGCACAGGGCATCAAGGAGCTCATCAACGGGCTGATTCGGGCAGCCATGCCACACTGATATCAACCCCATCTGCGTCTATCCCCGGGCGCAAGCATGTGTTTGGATCGGGCCATGGAAGGTTCGGCAACAGTTCATATGGCGGCATCCGCGGACAAGATCTGGGATCTGATCGCGGACGTCCGTAACACCGGGAGGTTCTCGCCCGAAGTAATGGAGGCGCAGTGGCTGGGCGGCGTGAATGGCCCGGCCTCGGCGCCAAATTCCGCGGTCACGTCAAGCGAAACGAGATCGGGCCGGTTTATTGGACGACGTGCGAAGTGACGGCGTGCGAGCCCGGCCGTGAATTCGGTTTCTCGGTTCTCCTCGGCGACCGGGCGGTGAACAACTGGCACTACCGCTTGGCACCTTCGGCCGCCGGCACGGATGTCACCGAGTCATTCCGGCTCAACCCGGCACCGTGGCTCGGCGTCTACTGGTTGTTTGGCGGCTTTCTGCGCAAGCGCCGCAACGTCCGTGATATGACCAAGACGCTGAACCGCATCAAAGATGTGGTCGAGGCGGGCTGACCAGGAAGGCTTGCATGCCAGGCTCCGGAAACAGGGATGTCAAATCGGTCTTCATCACTGGTGCGGGCAGTGGGATGGGCCGTGAAGGAGTCAGGCTCTTCCACGCCAACGGCTGGCGGGTCGGTGCCGTGGACCGCGACGCTGATGGTCTGACGGCCCTCGGCCAGGAGCTCGGCGACGAACGACTGTGGACTCGCACCGTCGACGTGACGGTCAAGGCGGACCTGGATGGCGCCCTGGCCGACTTTTGTGCCGGCAATGCCGACGGCGCGCTGGACATGATGTGGAACAACGCCGGCATCGGCGAATCCGGCTGGTTCGAGGATGTGCCTTATGACGCCACGATGCGCGTCGTCGAGGTGAATTTCAAAGCCGTGCTGACCGGCGCCTACGGGTCACTCCCCTACCTCAAGCGGACTCCCGGCAGTCTGATGTTCTCGACGTCGTCGTCATCGGCTACCTACGGAATGCCGCGCATCGCCGTCTATTCGTCGACCAAGCATGCGGTCAAGGGACTGACCGAGGCGCTGAGCGTGGAATGGCAGCGCCATGGTGTGCGGGTTGCCGACGTCCTCCCCGGTCTGATCGACACCGCCATCCTGACCACGACACGCAACCACTCCGACGATGGCGGCGCGCCGATGACCGCTGACGAGCTGCGCGCCCGCGCACCCAAGAGGGGGATGCTCCGGCTGATGCCGGCGACCAGCGTCGCCGAAGCTGCGTGGCAGGCCTACCACAACCCGAAGCGGTTGCATTGGTACGTGCCCAAGAGCATTCGCTTGATCGACCTGCTCAAGGGCCTGAGCCCGGAATTTGTCCGAGGCCGCATCGCCAAATCGTTGCCCGGGCTGATGCCCAAGCGGCCGTAAAGGAGCTGAAGTGATGCAGTACAGGTTGGTCGCGGCCGCGTTTGTCCTGGTCGCCAGTGCGGCGGGCTGCGCGGAGCCCCAGACGACGCCGCGCGCCGCCGCGCATCTGACCATCGACGGGTCCAGCCATGCGGCACGTCCTCCCGCGTGTAGCCAGGTTCAGTCCTACCGGACCATCGATATCCGCGACCGTGACGGCCAGGTTGAAGCGGTGGTGTTGCTCAGCGCTTCTCGGGCCATCCCCCAATGGGTGAAGATCCGCAACGTCGACGGGTTCACCGGAAGCTTCTGGCAAGGCGGGGTGGGCGATGCACACGTCGACGTGACCAACAGTGCGTACACGATCACCGGCAGCGCCTACGGCATCAACAGCAGCGATCCCAACAAGGTCATCACGACGGACTTCAAGATCACCGCGGAGTGCTGAAACTCCCCGGGTCACCGCGGGCGGTCTCGGCCGCACCGGATCTACGCTTTCCCAAACCACCTGTTGGACGGAGGGGCTGTGAAGGAGCGGTTGCACTGGCTGGCGATGCACGGGTTCATTCGGGGCGTCATGGCGATCGGACTCCGCAGCGGTGACATTCAGGCCAGGCTGATCGCCGACCCGGCGGTGGCGGCCGACCCGGTGCCGTTCTGCGACGAACTGCACGCACTCGGCCCAATGGTGAAGACCCGCATCGGCTATTTGGCTATCGACCACGCCGTAACCCACAGCCTGCTGCGATCCGACGATTTCCGGGTGCTGGTGTTGGGATCAAATCTGCCGGCCCCGGTGCGGTGGCTGGAGCGCCGCGCTCGCGACGATCTTCTGCATCCGCTGCGCGAACCGTCGTTGCTGGCCGTCGAGCCGCCGGATCACACGCGCTACCGCAAGACGGTGTCGGCGGTGTTCACGTCGCGGGCGGTCGCCGCGCTGCGTGATCGCGTGGAGGAGACCGCGGCCAACCTGTTGGACGAGCTGGCCAACGAGTCCGGTGTGGTGGACATCGTCGGACGGTATTGCTCGCAACTTCCGGTCGCCATCATCAGCGAGATCTTGGGTGTGCCCGAACGGGACCGGCCGCGCGTCCTGCAGTTCGGTGAGTTGGCCGCCCCGAGTCTGGACTTCGGATTGCCGTGGCGCCAATACCGCAGGGTGCAGCAAGGGATCGCCGGATTCAACTTCTGGCTCGTCGATCACCTGCAGCAATTGCGGCGCACGCCTGGCGACGATTTGATGAGCCAGATGATTCAGACAGCTGAAAGCGGTTCTGCCGAAACGCAGCTCAACGAAAACGAACTGATCGCGATTGCCGCGTTGGTGTTGGCCGCTGGGTTCGAGACCACGGTGAACCTGTTGGGCAACGGAATTCGCATGTTGCTGGACGCGCCCGAGCATCTCGAAACGTTGCGCGAGCGTCCTGAGCTGTGGCCCAACGCCGTTGAAGAGATCCTGCGGTTGGATTCGCCGGTGCAACTCACCGTCCGCAAGGCCCTCAATGACGTCGAGCTCGCGGGCAGTCTGATCAAAGGCGGAGACGTGGTGCTGCTTTACCTGGCCGCCGCCAACCGGGATCCGTCCGTGTTCCCCGATCCGCATCG
This sequence comes from Mycobacterium sp. Dal123C01, assembly GCF_052566995.1. Classification (NCBI taxonomy): domain Bacteria; kingdom Bacillati; phylum Actinomycetota; class Actinomycetes; order Mycobacteriales; family Mycobacteriaceae; genus Mycobacterium; species Mycobacterium sp. Dal123C01. The sequence continues at coordinate 4,025,720 of NZ_CP199580.1, forward strand.
CTTCGACATCGAACGCCCCAATGCGGGAAAGCATCTCGCATTCTCCGGGGGCCGGCACTTCTGCCTGGGCGCTGCCCTAGCCCGCGCCGAAGGCGAAGTTGGACTGCGGGCCTTCTTCGACCGGTTCCCCGACGCGCGGGCAGCTGGTGCCGGGACCAGGCGGGACACCCGGGTGCTGCGGGGCTGGTCGACCCTGCCGGTAGCGCTGGGGCGGGCGCGATCGATGGCTCCGGTCGCTTCGCCCGCAGGCTGATCATTGCCGAGTGAGATAGCGGTCGAACCAGACCAACAGCCGCTGCCAGGCATCGGCCGCAGCCGCGGCGTTGTAGCGGGGGCCGGTGTCGTTGAAGAAGGCATGGTCGGCGTTGGGTTCCACAACCAAGTCGTTGACCAGCCCGGACCGGTCGAGAGCGGCTTTGGCCGTCGCTTGCGAGCCGGTGACCCTGGTGTCCAGGGCGCCGTAGATGCCCAGCACCGCTGCCTTGGACCCGGTGAAGTCGGGGTTGGGAGGTAACGGTCCGTAGAACGGGACCGCGGCCGAGACTCCCAGCGCGCCGGCGTCCAGCAGTTGCCACACCAGTCCCCCGCCGAAGCAGAAGCCGACGACTCCGACCTTCTGCCCCGGCGCGCGAAGCTTTAGTTCCGCGACGCCGGAGTTCATGTAATGGGTGAACTGTTCCGGCGCGATGGCGCTGAGCGCCGCGGTGGCCTCCGCCGGATCCCGGAACGCCGCGGTTCCGCCATTCTCGGACAACAGGTCTATGGCGAGCGCCGAATATCCGGCCCCGGCCAATCGACCGGCGACCGATCGTACCCAGTCGTTCAGTCCCTTGTTCTCATGAATGACCAGCACGGCGCCCTTGGGATTGGCCGCCTGCGCAAATGCCCCTTGCAGCTGACCCGCTGACCCAGCCCACGAGATCGGCGAAGTCGGCAATGCGTTCGCCATGCCGGGCGGTTGTGCTGGGCCAGTTGATGTTTCGGGGGGTGACGAGGGTTTGGGAGCTTCGGACTGGTCTTGCTGCCTGGAGCAGGCGGCGAGGAGCGCGGTCGCTGCCGCGGTACCCAAGCCGAGCAGCGATAGCCGCCGCATGGCTTCGCGTCTGGTCAGCAGGCCGTCGACGTGGTCGGTGGCGATCTCGTCGGCGATGTAGCGCTGGAGCGGATTCACCTTCGCGAGTATCCGCTCGAGACGGCGTGGTTGACACCCGTGCGGCGAGCGAGTTTATTTGCCGCTATGACAGAAGTTTCTATGATCGCGGTCGGGGATGTCGTAGTCGGGCTGTGGCGGGCGCTTTCCCGGCGGGATTGGGATGCGGTCAAGACGTCCCTGGCCGAGGATTGCCTGTACGTCGACATGCCGGTCCCCGCGATGGCGGCGCGTGGTCCCGAAGACATCGTCAAACGACTCAAGATGGGGCTCGATGCGCTGGCGGGCTACGAAAACCACGACGGTCTGCTGCTGTCCGACGGCACCGATGTGATGTACGAGCATTCCGAAACGTGGACTTTCACGTCGGGTGAACAGGGTGTCCTGAGATTCGTCACGGTACATAAAGTCGTCGACGGAAAGATCACGGTCTGGAAGGACTACTGGGACATGAACAGTCTGCTCAGCTTCGCACCTCCGAACCATTTCGAGGCATTGGCATCCGGCGATACCTCATGGATTTTCGATGCTTCAGGATTGATCTAGGCCCCTTTTTTGTTGCTCGTAGTCTTGCTAAGCGCCTACACGAGACCATCGGTCTAGAGATCTGGTGCGTTAGTTACCCGTGAGTATCTAGTATGTGCCTCAGATCTCGGTTAATATCGGCACCGACCGAATCGGGTCTGAATGCGGTGGTGGGCGCCTTCATGCCAGCTATTTGTTGTTCGGAGTCGGGAGCGGTCTCTTTTTGTGCCTCCTGACGCCGCACCCCGGTTCATTTGAGCCGGGCGATACCTGGACGAACGGAGTGCGATATGTCGCGCGTAACCAACAAAATCGGGGTTGCCATGATCCTGGGCTTCACCGCTATGACGGCTTCGGGATGCTCGCCGATTTTTTCGCTTTTATCTTTTTGATGCCTTGACGCGTGCGGATGTTTTCGACGCTTCGGGTCTGATCTGAAACATCGTTCCTTCGCGCGCGGACGCGTACGGCGCATTGTGTGTCCGGCTCGGAGCGTCGTCGGTGAGTGCGGCCGGTACTCGCCAACGGCGCCCGCGCCTTCACTTGCGCAAAGTGATGCCTGGACGAAGGGAGTACGGATGCCGCGCATAACCAGCAAAGTCAAATTTGGCCTTGCCGGCATGGCGGCTTAAAGATGCTGACCGACATTCGCCCTGTTCGCTTGTTAAAGCCTTGGCAATCAGCATGCCCGCCTAGGCTTTTCGTGCGCCAGCGGACGGCGTACCGGGGGCAGGCTTTGTCGGTGGCCCGAGGTCGCGCACGCCGGCAGCATCAGTCGGCAAAGCGACACGGAGACATTACTGGTGAGAAACCGGGCACGTCTAGCAAATCTTGGGTTAGTATCTGCACCGGCCGAATCGGGTCTGAATGCGGTGGTGGGCGCCTTCATGCCGGCTATTTGTTGTTCGGAGTCGGGAGCGGCCATTTCTTGCGCCTCCTGACGCCATCGACCCGGCTCCAATCTGAGTCGGGCACAAATCGGGACGAATGGAGTGCGTTATGTCGGGCATCACCAAAAAGATCACTGTCGCTGTAATCCTTGGAGTCACCGCTCTGACGGCGTCGGGATGCACGCCGGTCTTATCGCTCATCACCGTAACTATGTAAGTCCGCGTGGCTTGTCGCACTGTGTGCCGGGCACGCTACGGGTAAACGCCAGTTGAGCTGTTTGCACCGTCCGGAGCCCCCGACCATGACATGACGCCCTCGGGTAGGCATCATGTTTGTCCGCGCAGTGCGGGTTCTCATCAACGCAGTGCTGTAGAGCAGGCTGATCGCCTGTTGGGTTAGCGAGTGCGCTTGATGTGCGGAGTAACGCGCTAGGCCGGCATTTTCGCCGTGTCATGCGCGGTGTTTGTCGTGGGTCCGGGCCGCGAGTTGTTTGCGGCCCGGACACCGCGGACTGCACGCCGCCCCATTTCTCAACGGACGTGGTTTATCTGCCACCATCATTACTGATGATGGTGGCAGGAGCAGGTCAATGGGCTCGGACTACGCGGTGGACGATGGCGGCGCTTCTGTGAGGTGTGCCGGCATCCCGTCTTCGTCGTGTTCGCATGGACTTCCTCGCGGACGCCTCAATCACATCGCGACGGGGAGGACGACCTGATGCCGCGTTTCGAAACTGAAATGGAAGTCTGCCCTGACTGCCGACGGACAACCGAGGCCACGGTCGAGTACATCCGCGACAGCGACGGCAACGTTATCAAGAGGCTGGTGCGCGACATCAACTGCCGATACGCCGACTGCCCGGGTAGCGAAGTACCCCCACACTGGGGCTAGGCAATGTAGTGGCTGGCCACGTGCAGGGCTCGAGATTCTGCAGTCGCGAACACGAGCCGGGCACCTAACGCGTCAGAATCTGTCCGGCTTTCTGCCACTCCAGATCCGCATCCCCTTGCGCGCCAACTGATCTTGATGTTGGTTCGATTGAGAATCGCTGTGCGCCAATGTCTTTCGCGAGAACATACCGCTACCCCGGAGCAGGGGCCGGAACCGTACCGGCAGAACGAAAATCCGGAAAAAATCTTGCGATGATTTTCGCGAAAACCCTCGTGATCAAGGTCTTTGGCGTCGTATTGTACGTGTGTCTCGGGCAAACAGATCGGCACTCTATTACAGATTGTCCTCAGACGAACGGGGGTAATACCATGTCACGTCTCAGCAGTAAAATTGTCGTCGCCTTGATCCTCGGATTCACCGCGCTTACAGCATCGGGGTGCACGATCCCTCTCACCATCGATCCCGGCGGGTCGGGCTTGGTCTTTATGTAAGGAACTCAGCAGTCGTGGGGTGAGTCCGCGATAGTCCCTGTGCGAGCAGGGATTATCGCGGATCTCCGCTCTATCGCCTGGCTGAAGCGGGGCCAGTGTGTTGACGTTGCGGCGCTGGCGGTCGTCCGTATTTGACCGCCGAAACCAATGTGCTGCCAGGGTGATTGGGCTAGTCGGCCGTTGGCGGGCGGATGCGTATTCGTCTCCGCGCACGTCAGCGCCACTGTTCGCGACGGTTCCAGCGATGTCGCGACACTCCCCGAGGCCCAACCGCCGGTGGCCTAGTGCTGCTGCAGCACAACAGCTTACGGGTGACTGAGCTCAGTCAGGTGGTCGTTATCACGGTGAGCAGGTAAATGGATCGCAATTGATAGTGACCGGGAATGTGCACCCCGACGCTGTCGCGGCGGTGAAGGTGAGAATCAAGGCGACCATGATTTTGCTCGTGCGACGTGACATGCAACTGCCCCCGTTCGTGTCTGAACGATCTGTTGCCGAATATATGAATTTGTGCCCACCCGAGTTACCCGAGAACGTTTAGTGTACGCCGCCAAGCCCGCTGGACCAAAGGATTTTGTTGTGGTTCCCCAGTAGGGCAACGCGTTTCGCGCCAATAGGTCCGTTTGGTCCGTTAGACAAAGGCGCAGCAAAACGTGAGAAGCCATTGCTATGACGCTAACTCGTGCAGCACACAAAGCCGGACCGGGTCGCGCTTGCCCTTGACCTTCACCCAGCCGTGTCTGCTTACCCGGGCGGTCGCGCCAAGCGTCGCCGAGGTGCTGGGACCAAGTACCACCTGTCCCGGCTCGGCCAAGTTCTGCAGGCGGGCGGCCAGATTCATCGTGTCGCCGATCGCGGTGAAGCTGCGCATCTGCTCGGCGCCGACATTGCCCACCAGCGCTGGCCCAGTGTTGATCCCAACCCGAAACCGCGGCCAGTCGTCGTGTCCGGACGCCGCCTCGTCGACGACGGCCTGCAGTGCGAGTCCGGTTCGGGCGGCCCGCAAGGCGTGATCGGCCTGGCGTGCCGGTGCGCCCCAGATCGCCATCACCGCGTCGCCGACGAACTGCAGGACGGTACCGCCCGCGTCGAGAATGACCGGAACAACCGCGCCGTAGTAGGTATTCAGCATGGTGACCACCTGATCCGGAGAAGTGGCTTCCGCGAACGGGGTAAAGCCGTGCAAGTCAGCCATCAACACCGTTACCTCGGTGATCGCGCCGCCCAGCCCGGCCTGATCGGGGTCGGCCAGGAGCGCGGTGACGACCGCCGGCGACATGTAGCTGCGGAACAGGCCGTCGAGGTGGTGGTAGAGCCGGGCGTTCTCCAATGCGATCGAGGACTGCGTAGCGAAGGAACGCAGCAGCGCGACGTCGGCATCGGCGAAAACGCCGTCCGGTCGATATGCCTCGATCACTCCGGCGACCTGTCCCTTGACCATCAGGGGTAACTCCAGCGCGCCGTCTTCGGCCGCGTCGTCGGAAAAGCTGAGCTCACCATCACTCACGATGCCCAATCGAAATTGGTCGCCGGGGAAGGCGTCGGCCATCGCAGCCATGACCCGATTCAGCAGCGTGTCCTCGTCCTGGATGACGCTGGACTCCTGGCCGACTGCGATCAGGGCCCCCAGCTTGCGCACCCGCTCGCGCTCGGTGCCGATCGCCTCGGCGCCACGCCGCAGGACGGCGACCTGCTGTTCGGATAGCTCGAACCGATCGGCAAGCCGGGCGGCGACGGCGCCGGGCGCCACCTGCTCACCACGCTCACGGCGCTGCAGCATGTCGACCATCTCCTCCAGCGCGGTCGCGTAGTCGTGGCGCAGATCGGCGATGGTCTGATGGGTAGCCAGTGAATCGAAGAGGCCTCTGACCGTGCCTTCCCGGCGGAATTGGACCCGCGCGCTGTAGGCGATGAAACAGAAGGCCATCGTCATAAGCAGGTGCCACAGCCACCACGAGGCGTGCCAGCTCATTCCAAGCGCTAACGCCACCGACGCCTCGGCCAGCAGCACGAAGGCGGTGAGCACCGACATGATGACCACCGCGGGGCGTCGCCGATAGATCGGAAAGTAGGCAAGTGCCGCCGCCGCGAACAGCGCGCAGCCGAACATCGCCCCCACCTGCTCCGTACCTTCCAGCAGCGCTTGATCCGGCAGTCGGTCGAGCATGCCGCAAAGGATCAACACCGCAGTGGCCGCCATCAGGAGCGAAACCAGCGCCGACAGGTGCCGGCGCAACGACCAGAGACGGGCGCTTCTAGCCGGCGTGAAGGTAATCGACGAGGCCAGCGCGATCGCCCCGGCCAACACGAGGCCCATCCGCGTCGGCAACATGAACTCCGCATCGGAGGTGTCCATCAGAACGCCCGGCGTGAATAGCGCGTGCACCCCGAAAAAGCCGGCGGTTGTCGTAAACACGAGTGACACCAACCAGAGACGGGCATCGTCGCGCGCCCGCGCCTCGCGGCCGATCAGGGTGCCCAACACCACACTGACCAGTGCCGCCGATAGCACCAACACGAAGTGCGCCAGCCGGTTGTCCCATTCCAGGTCGACTTTGGGCTTGTCGAGCAGTAGCCACAACGCCAGCATCGGAAGGGTCATGTGCATAAGCCAATTTGCTGTGCGCACCCGGGATCCCGGGCGTGCAGTGGCACGCATCGAAGAAGCCACCCCCCTCGGCGCAACACACAATGACGAGCCGCCAGCGTGCTAGTTGTATTTCAGCAAACGGCCGGGTGCAAAGGGAAATTCTGGTTCACTGGCAACGGTTTTGACAACGCGTGATGTTGTTGGCGCGAGCGGAAATGCGCAGCTATGACGACTTCGGTTGTGAGGCAACGGAAGTTCAGTGGGACTCAACGAGTTGCTTGAGACACTTCAATGTTCCAGACAGCGTACGGCCGACCTGACGTACCGCGATCCGATCGGCGAGGTAGCCCAGGATCCCGCCCGGGGCCTGATACGACAGCCGGAACGTCACCCTTGTTTGGCCTCGCCCAGCATCCCGCAGCCGGATCCGGCCACGCAGTGTGACGCCGGTGATGCCCACCCAAGCCAGGTCGCTGGATTCGCCGAATTCGACCACCTCGATCAGGCCGCCAACCGGTACCGAGCCGATTTTCCAATGGACGGTGTAGCGCGCGCCGACGCCGGCAGCCTGATCGTTAGCCGATTCCCAACGCTCCAGGTTCGTCATGAACTTCGGGTAGCAGTCCGGATCGCTCACTATTTTCCAGACGGCCTCACGGTCGGCCTGGATGACGCATCGGCGTTCGACGCGCATCAGCCGATCACCGGAAAGCGACGTTTGGCGGCGAGGCGGTCGACGGCGGCCTGCAGGCTGGCCATGACTTTGTCATGTACCGCCTCGTCGTCGCCGTCGACGTGGATCGGTTCCTGCACCTCGATCGCGATTTTGGTAGGCAGCGGAATGTGGCCCGCCAGATCACCGATGTTCAAACCCCAGGGCAGCGCCAGCGATATCGGAATGCTTTTGAGCCGCAGCAACTTATCCGCCATCAGTAACTTGGCCAGCCATTGGCCGCGGTTGAGGAATAGCGCACTCTCCTGGCCTCCGACACTGGCGACCGGGACGATCGGGACGCCGGCTTCCCGCGCCAGCCGCACGTAACCCATGCGCCCGTCGAAGTCGACCTTGTGGCGCTCCCACGACGGGCGGAAAACTTCGTAGTCGCCGCCGGGATAGACCAACAGCGCCGCACCGGAGTCCAATGCGAGCCGGGCATTTTCAGGGTTAGCCGCGACGGTGCCGAATTTGCGCAGCCAGCCCAGCGGTGGTGCTGAAACGACGAGGTTATGCGCCAACTGGTAGAACGGCCGCTCGACGCCGAAGTACGAACAAAACGCAAGCGTGAATACGAAGGTGTCAGGGGGCACGTTGCCACCGCTGTGGTTACCGACCAGCAGTACCGGACCCTCGGTGGGGATCCGGTCCAAACCTTGCACGTCTGCCCTGAAGTACAGCGACGCCAGCAGCCAGGTGCCCGGAAGTTGGTCGCGGATGTAGTCGGGATCCCGCTGGTCGAAGTCGGCTTTGGGAACTCTGGACACGACCTGTCTGCGGGTCCAGTCAATGGCCTCCCCGACGAGCCCCATGTCCGTGTCCTGTCGTTAGCGCTTCCCGGAGCCGACTACCCGGATTACGGCGCTTTCACACAATCTTCGTTGTCGCCGCGGCGGTCGGCGTTACAAGGCTAAGTGGCGCAGCACGTTTGGTCAGGGTGCTCGGTTTGGGTCCCAAAGGTGACGGAATCGGCCAGGACCGTGTAGATCTCCCATTTCTCACCGCCGGGTCCGGTAACCCACACTTTGTCCTGCGTCGCGAAGCAGCAGGTGGTACCGATCTCCTCTTCGGTGAACATGCCCTCCCCTGTGAGTCGACCGATCTCTTGATGCACCATCTCGCTGGATTCGACCTCCACACCGAGATGGTTGATGGTGCAGCCGTGGCAGGGGTTTTCCAGCAGGACGAGTTTGACTGGCGGCTCGGTGATCGCGAAGTTGGCGTAGCCGGGTTTGACCTTCGCGGGCTGGGCGGCCACGCCTAATGCCGGACAACAGGCTGACTGATTCGACATTCTTCTATATAAGAATCTATCGAATCAAGCCGCAATGGTTGAGTCGTCCCTCGGTTTCGGCGCTACGTCGTGTCAAGGCGATACAGCGCAGTGGCGTTCTCGTGGGCAACAAGATCGACCACCCGGGTCGCATCGGCCTCGCTCCACTCGCCGTCGCCCACAAATCCACCCAGCACTCGGTGAATACCCTTGCGCCACAACGCAGCGCCTAAATAGTGCAATTCGGCCGGCCCGTAGCCGTCCGACGAATACAGAATCTTGCGGAAAGGTGCCATCTCCAGCAACCGGGCGATGAAGGCCGGTGCCCGAGCGCCCAGGTAGTTGATGCTCAGTCCGCCGTCGAGATAGACGTTGTTGAACGCCTGCGCCAGATAGCCCGCTTCGCGCTCGTAGGGATAGCAGTGCAGCAAGACGATCGGGGTGTCGCCGGATTGACGCAGAAAGTCGAGCAGATACAACGGATTGGCTTTGTGGAGATCGCAGTCGCGGTCACCGAAGCCGACGTGGAATTGGAGCGGCTTGCCGAGCCGCAGACCCTGGTGCAAACCGAAACGCAACAGCACTCGATCCTGCAACCGGATCCCGCCGCGATCCCGCCACCGGCCGGCTGCCTCGGCGACTTCCGCCGCCTGCGGCTCGGTCAGGTCGCCGTCGAAACCGCCGCGGTAGGCCAGGATGGACTTGGTCCCGACGGCGCCGGCCGCACGCTCGTGCAGGATCGCTGCGAATGCCGATGCGTAGTCGCCCGGCGCTTGTGCGGCCTGTTCGGCCACCTGCTCGAGGCGAACGACCTCGTGCGCACGGTTGCCGGACAGCGCGCTGAGCTCGGAAACATCGGCTGTGCCGTCGGCACCGATTCCGGTGTCCACCAGCCAGTCGCTCACTCCGGCGGAGGGCAGAAACAGGCGGGCCAACTCGCTCTCGGTGAATTCGCTACGACGCTCCCAATAGGTCTGTGGGTCAACGTGTTTAGGTAAGTCCAGAATGGGGCCGCAGTGGGCGCGGACGGCGAAGCCGAGCTGTGAGTCGAAACCCGAGTCCGCGAGCGGCTGGGTGTTGGCCTCGTTGAGGGCGTTCTCGAACCGTTGCCGGTCCCCCGGCTGTAACCAGCATCCGTGGACGTGATGATCGATCAACGCCACTTCGCCGATGTGGTGCGCGAGAGCCGAGGAGTCAGCCACCGCTAAAGGCTCCACGCCATCCGGAATTTATCCGCCAGTTGCCCGGGGTCGAGGTCGCCGTAGCGCTCCTGTTCCAGGCGGCGGACCGCGATCACCATGTCCACCGCGGGATCGCCCAGGACGTTTCGCAACGACTCCGAATTGTCCAGTGCGGCAAGCATATCGGTCTGGGATTGGGCAAGGCTTCCGATGTCGGCGCGGTCACGTTCGGAATCGGAGAGTTTGGCCGGGTCTACTGTCGTCTCCGGCGGTAACGGCGCGTTGCGCCGGATTCCGTCGAGCGCCAGCCCGAGGATTGCCGCCGACGCGAGGTAAGGGTTCGCCGACGGATCGACGATTTTCACCTCGACGTTGCCCCCGTAGGTACTGCCGGGGCCACCCTTGACGAATCGGACTGCGGCTTCGCGGTTTTCGATGCCCCAGCAGGCGTAAGCCCCCGCCCAATTACCCGGCTGCATACGCAACCCGGACACGATCGACCCGCACAGCACGCCCTGCGCCTCCGCCAGCCCGCGGAGCACCCCCGCTACCGCACTCTCCCCTGCGGGCGTCATGCCGCCGGCGCCTGGCCCGCCGGAGAACAGCGGCCCTTCCGGCCGTGTCAACGAGAAGTGCTGGTGTGCGCCGGATCCGACGCTGCCGGCAAAGGGCGCCGGCGACAGGCTGATGCGCAGCCCGTGGCGTCGGGCAATGCGGCCGATGATGATCCGGGTCAGGACCAATTGGTCGGCTGCGGCGACCGGCGGCAGCGGTGACAACGAGATCTCGAACTGGTTGGCCCCGTACTCGGGATGGAGTTGCTCGATCCCCACGCCGGAGCCGGCCGCTGTTGCGATGACATCGCGGACGAACGCCTCGTGCTCGAGCACACCGGCGAGGCCGTACTGCGCCCACAGTGTCGAAGGCAGCCGGCCGCCGTCCGGATCGACGAGGACGAACTCGATTTCATGGCCGACCGCCGCCTCGAAGCCGGCGGCACTGAGTGAGGCCTCGATTCGGCGCAGCGTTCCCCGACTACACACGGAAACCGGTGTGCCGTCCTGCTCGAAGAATCCGGCGGGAGCCCAGGCAAACCCGTCGCCGATGGGGCGCAACGCTGTCAGGTCGATGCGCAGGCGTTGATCGCCGATCACGCCGATGTCGTCGGTAAAGGCGATGCCGGTCTGGTCGATGGCGAACGCATGCCACGAGGGGCTGGCACCCAGGCCGGGATCGGCAAAGGTGTTGGTGTGCCGGACCGGCACAGTCTTGGCTTGGGTGAGCCCTGCGGGGTTTACCACGGTGCCGATGACGGTGTCGACGCCCTCGGCCTCGAGTTGGGCGACGGCCGCGGCCGCGAGAGGCGTGGCTGTCATCGCAGCCCTATCGGCGGGTCCCGTAGGTGGCTATGCGCGGCTGGGCAGCGTCAGCTGGCAAGTCTGGCCGATGTCGAGGGTCCGCAGCGTGCGTCCCATACCGACCCACAGTGCGCACGACAGGGCGAGGTCCGCGATCAGCTCTTCGGAGAAGTGCTCGTTGCACCGGGTCCAGAAGTCCTCGTCGTCGCGCAACTTGGTGTGTTCGGTACCGAAGCGGTGCGCGAATTCAGCCGCCAGGCGCTCCTGCTCGCTGTACCCCGGCCAGGTGCGCCATTCCTCGGCGTGCGCGTAGAGCTCCTCGTCGACACCTGCCGCCGCACCGTCGGCATCGCGGGCGTTGAGGCACACCACGCACTCGTTGTCGTGGGCGATCACCGCGCGGGCCAGTTCGCGGGTGCGCAGGGGCAGCCGGTTCTTGGTGTAGACGGCCTGGCTGAAGTTGGCGATTGCGATGCCGAGGTCTGGGGACTTCGTCGCCCAGCCGTAGACATCGTCATCAGCGAATGTTCCGATTCGGCTCATGGCGTGATGGTACCTCCGCCCTGCGGATTTCCGGCAAACACCTACCGGTGTCCGCCGGTCCCGGCCGGCAGCCGGGCCGTGGCAGGAGCGTCGTCGTGCCAATCGCGTTGTGTCAGAACCCGATGCGCGACGTGCTGCAGCGCGTCTTCCACTGCCTGTCGGTCCGGCCGGCCCTGGTAGCTAGGTGAACGGCCCAGCCTGTCGACGATCCAGGCGAGCAGCAACGAGTAGACGTAATCGACCTGCTGCGCTCCGGCCGGGGTCAGCCACATTTGGTCGCCGTCGCGCTGCACGAAGGCGGCGGCGACCAGCCGGCCGAAGTTGGGTTCGAGGACCTCGAACGGTATCCGCATGGAGTTGCCGATATCGCTGAGACGAGCCGTCCCGTACATCTGCCCGAAGCGGTAGATCCGCATCACGCCCCACAGTCCGGCCACGTCGAGGAGACAGTCTGGCCGCATCGCGATGCTGCGCAGCCGCACACCCGGGTCGCCGCGCACCATGCGCGCAATCGCGTTCTCCAGTAATCGTTCTGGAGTGTCGGTGGTCGGCATTCCGAAGCCGTCGCCGACATCGACCGCGCTGTTATGGATGTCGCGTAGCGGGATCTCACGCAGGAACAACGCGACGACGAACCCGAGCAGGGCGACCGGCGCCGCCCAGAAGAACACCTCGCTCAGTGACTCGGAATAAGCCTGCACGATCGGTGCAACCACGTTGTGGGGCTGTTTGTGCAGGGCCCCCGGCGAACTCACCGCATCGGGACTTGCGCCGCTGACCGCCAGCGCCGGACCCATCCTGCTTTTGAGGAAGTTCGAAAACAGCGAACCGAATATCGCGGCACCGAAAGAACTCCCGATGGTGCGGAAGAATGTGACACCCGAGGTGGCAACACCGAGATCCTCGAAGTTCGAGGTGTTCTGCACGATCAGAACCAGCACCTGCATGGACAAACCGATGCCGGCGCCCAGGACGACCAGGTAGATGGACTGAACGAGGGCGGAGGTGGACGGATCCATTCGCGACATCAGCACGAACGCGGTTGCCATCAAGGCGGTGCCCACGACCGGAAAGATCTTGTAGCGGCCGGTCCGGCCGACCAGGGTGCCGCTGCCGGTCGAGGTGATCAGCATCCCGACCACCATCGGCAGGGTGCGCAGTCCCGACGTCGTCGCGGAGACGCCGTTGACGTATTGCATGTAGGTCGGCAGAAACGTCATTGCCCCCAACATCGCGAAACCGACCACGAAGGACAACACACAGCAGACCGTGAACACCGGACTGGCGAACAGTCGAGTCGGCAGGATCGGCTGCGGCACACGGCTTTCGACCCACACGAACGCAACGAGCGCTGCCGCGGCGCCGGCGAACAGCCCGATGATCATCGGCGACCCCCACGCGTAGAGGGTGCCGCCCCAGCTCGTCGCCAGGGTCAGGCCGGTGGCGCCCAGGCCGACCAACACGATGCCCGCGTAGTCGATGACGGGCTTGGTGGATGAGGCCAGCGCCGGAATGGCAGCAGCGGCAACGAAGATCACCAGCACCGAGATCGGCACATTCACCCAGAACGCCCACCGCCAGGTCAGGTAGTCGGTGAAGTAGCCGCCCAGCAACGGGCCGACGACCGTCGTGACACCGAAGACCGCGCCCAGGATGCCCTGATAGCGGCCGCGTTCGCGGAGCGGGACGACCTCACCGATCAATGCGCTGGCCGTGACGGTGATTCCGCCGCCACCGATTCCCTGCAGGGCCCGCGCTCCCACCAGCATGCCCATCGACTGGGCCAGCCCGCAGGACACCGACCCGATGACAAAGAACACGATGGCGGCCTGAAATACGCGCTTGCGGCCGAACAGGTCACCGAGCTTGCCGACCAGCGCGGTGACGATTGTCGACGCCAGCAGATAGCTGGTGACGACCCAGGATTGATGACCGGCGTCACCCAGGTCCGCGACAATGGTCGGCAGCGCGGTCGCGACGATGGTCTGGTCCAGAGCCGCGAGCAGCATCCCGAGCACGATCGCCACGAAGATGAGGTTGCGGCGCTGCGGGCTGATCAGCTCGCCGCTGGGAGCGGAGTCCGCGGCGGGATTGGCTCGGGTCACCGCACTGGATGCTGCTCTCGGGCTCGTCATGCCTGCCTTCCCGTCGGCGTCCGATGCTAACGGGTGCCCAGGGCTAACGCCGGCAATCTCGCCGCGACGCGACCGCGGGTTCGATCAGCTCTGGAACTACGCGATCGAGCCCGGCGGCCGGGAAACGCACTGCGCCAAGTACAGCTCTTCGCCGAGCTTGTCCATCAGCTGCAGCTGGGTCTCCAGATAGTCGACGTGGTTTTCCTCGTCGGCGACGATCTTCTCCAGCAAGAAGGCGCTCGTACTGTCTTCTTTCGCCCGGCACATGATGACGCCGGGCTTGAGCCGGCTCAGCACCTCGTACTCGATCGTCAGATCCGCCTCGAATTGCTCGCGCAGCGTCTGGCCGATCCGCAACGAAAACAGGCGCTGGTAGTTCGGCAGGCCGTCCAGCAGCAAGATTCGGTCGGTGATGGCCTCGGCGTGGCGCATCTCATCGAAGGACTCCGCGCGGGTGTGCTCAGCTACCTCGGTGAAGCCCCAGTTCTCCTGCATTTTCGAGTGCAGAAAGTACTGGTTTATCGCGGTGAGCTCACTGGTCAGTTGCTCGTTGAGCAGACGTAAAACGTCTGGATCCCCTTGCATGATCACTCCTCCGGTGACTAGGGCTGTCAGGTCTGAGCGCGGCAGGTGGGCTGGGCTGGGCTGAAGCACACCATGCCGCCCGTACCAGCACTTTGCCACTGAAATTTCGAATCTTCCAGCAAGGTATGGCTGCGCTCACTAGCCGGAATCGGCGTCGGCGCGTAGTTAGGTTCTGCTAACCTACTTAGGTTAGACTTCCTTAACATGAGGCCTGTTCGGGCGGCCGCCCGAGTATGTGAGGTGTGCTGATGTACGTATGCCTGTGCGTCGGCGTCACTAATCACACCGTGCTCGAATGCGTTGCCGATGGTGCCTCCACCTCCAAAGAGGTGGCCGCGGCGTGTGGCGCCGGTGGTGACTGCGGGCGGTGCCGACGCACGCTGCGGGCGATCATCGCCGCGTCATCGAAGGCCGCGTCATCGCCGGTGGAAACCGCGCTCGAACCCGCGCCGTCGCACTAGCGGCTCAAGGCACACACCCGCGTCTCGTCAATTCCTCTTTCGCTCAGTGCTTCAATTTTGCTTTCGCTCCGCGAAAGAGGCCAAGGCCGCGGCGTTGGCCTGGGCGCCCATCAACGCGGCGAAGTGGGCGTTTTCCCGCGCGGTCGCGGCAGCGATCTCCGGACGGACCGGTTCGGTCATCGTGTGTTTGACCGCCATCAAGCTCGAAACCGGCCGGGAGGCAAGGACTTCGGCATACCGACGGGTTTCGGGCAGCAGCTCGTCTGGATCGCAGACTCGCCAGACCAGGCCCATCCGCAAGGCCTCCTGCGCGTCAACCCATTCCGAGGACATCAACAACCATGCGGCGTTCTGCCGCCCCACCAACTGCGGCAGCAGATATGACGAGGCCGCTTCGGGAGCCACGCCGAGGCTGGTGAACGGACATTTCAGCCGCGCCGTCGTCGACATGAACGCCAGATCGGCGTAACCGAGGATGGTGGCGCCGATTCCCACCCCGACACCGTTCACCGCGCAAATCAACGGTTTGGGAAACGCGCTCAGCGCATCGATCATGCCGGGGAATCCGTGTTTGCCCGGCGTGAAGTCGGGGTCGGTGATGCGCGCCTGCATCTCGGCGAGGTCGGTGCCGGCGCTGAAGCCGCGCCCGGTGCCCGTCAGCACCACGACCGCAACCTCGGAGTCCTCGGCCGCGGCCAACAGCGCCTCGGCGGTGGCGTCGTAGAGCGCTTCGTTGAAAGCGTTGAGCGCCTCGGGCCGGTTCAGCGTAAGAGTGCGTACCCGATTGGTGTCATCGATCAGCAGCGTCACGGCTGCAGCCTAACTCGCGCCGATGCTGGCCAGAGCTCACCCGTTGCTATAGACGCGGGTTGGTGCGATCAGCACCACGGCGCGCCGTTCGGAGGCCATCACCCGGTCGTACTCGTCCCAGTCGTCGTG
Source organism: Mycobacterium sp. Dal123C01 (assembly GCF_052566995.1). NCBI lineage: Bacteria > Bacillati > Actinomycetota > Actinomycetes > Mycobacteriales > Mycobacteriaceae > Mycobacterium > Mycobacterium sp. Dal123C01. The sequence continues at coordinate 4,041,448 of NZ_CP199580.1, forward strand.
CGTTCCACCGGCGGCGGTGAAGACCTCCCGCAGCAGGAGCCGCAACTGGTCGGCGTCGGCGACCCAAGGCTGCGAGTCGTCGGGGCCGGCCAGTTCTGCGCGTCCCTCGACGGTCGCCCACTGCCAGCCGTTGCGGAACGTGACGGCTAATTGCGGGCGCGCCCGAAGGTTGGCGAGTTTGACTTTCCCGTAGGTGGTGAAGCCGAGGACCGATTCACCGGTTTCCGGATGCGCTAAAAGGCCGACGTTGACCAGCGACGCCTGCACGGTCTCGTCGGCGCGAACGGTGGAGATCACCGCCAGGCCGCTTTCGGTCGCCGCCAGTGCCACAGCGTCTTTAAGTGTCGTCATGTGCGGTCCTCACGTCCCAAAGGCTGTCTTGAACACGTAGCGGCTGGTGGGCACCGTGTCGATGTTCTCGTTAGCGCCGAATGCGGTCGTACTGGCGACCATCCGGCCTAGCCGGTGCTGCAGGTCTCCATCGTCGGCGGCCCCGAAGAACGCTTTGATATCGGTGATCGCCTCCGTGGGGAACAACTCCTCGACGATGCCCGCGATTCCCGGTGCGTCGGGAGTCAGCGCCCGTACCACCCAGTTCTGGGTATAGCCGAACGTCGACTGCGTCTCGATTGCCACCGAGGTGTGGTCGCGTTGCCAGCGGTTGAGCCAGGTCGGCTGGTCCAGCTCCGGAGGCCGGCGGAGCAGTGCGAGATTAGCTAAACCCGTTGTGCGAGAGCCGGGCTCGCCGACCGGCGCGGCCAGTGGGACGGACTCCGTCACCAGGTAGGCGGCGAGCTGTTCACATTCGGCCTGCAGCAATGCCAGCGCCGCCGTCATCTGTTCTCCGTAGCACTGCTGAGTCCACATGCTCACGACCGCTCCGACGGGCGGGTCCAAGATCGTCAGCGTCATCAGCGAGTGCCGCACCGCGCTGTCACGGACATTGATAGCCAACCCGGGCAGACCCAGGCCTAACAGCGCGTCCGCGACCGGGCCTCGCTGGCGGGCACACCAATCGTCGTCCGAGTCGGCGCGCATGAGCACCGCGATCACCTTTTCCATAGGCTGAACCTACAGTCGGCGTCGGCCCGAGAGTGGCGCTATTTGACCAGGCGAACCTGCTGTTCACTGCCTATCGACTCGCCGATGATGCCGGCGAGGCGCCGATAGGATTCGTCGCGGCCGCTCGAGGAGCGGAAAACCAGGCCGATTCGTCGGCCCGGGCGTGGGGCCGCAAACTGCGCGAGCCCCAGCCGGCTTCGCGCGGCCTCAACGGGCGCCGCGCTCTGCGGGATCAGGGTTACCCCCAGCCCTCCGGTCACGCATTGCACCGCCGTCGCCAGCGAGGCGGCTCGGGTGTCGGCAAGTTCGGCCCGCACCCCCGCCTTCTGGCAGACATCCAAGGCCTGATCGCGCAGACAGTGGCCCTCGTCCAGCAACAGCAGCGGCAAGTCCGCCAACGCCGATGCCGGCACCCGGCGCTTGCCGGACAGCGGGTGCCCGGGCGGTACGGCGAGTAAGAAATCCTCTTCGTAGATCGGAACCTCGGTGATTCCGCCGGTGTCGGCCGGCAGCGCGATCAGGGCCGCGTCCAATGCCCCGCCGCGCAGTGCCGACAGCAGCCGTTCGGTTTGGTCTTCGATCACCCGCAGGGTCAGCGCGGGAAGGCGATTGGCGAGTCCGGCCAGCACGGCGGGCAGGACGTAGGGCGCCACCGTGGGGATCATGCCCAGCCGCAGCGTGCCCTGCAGCGGATCCGATGTTCCGGCGTTGGCGGCGGTGAACGCGTCCGCCGCTTCGACCACGGTTTGGGCCAGCGGCAGCAGTTGCATACCTTCGCGCGTCACGCGGACCCGCCGGGTCGAGCGTTCGACGAGGTGGGTGCCCAGGCCTGCTTCCAGGGCGGACAGTGACTGCGAGAGCGTCGATTGGCTTACGCCGAGAGCCGTTGCCGCACCGCCGAAATGATGCTTCTCGGCTACCGCGGTGAACGCCCGCAGGCCGGCGAGGGTCGGCTGAAAACTCTTATCGGTCATGGCTATAAGTATAGTGCGATATATCACCTTTACTTCAGACGCCGCTACCGGCACCATAGTGAAGGACACCTAAACTTGACTAATTCCAGATAAGGAGCACACATGTCCTTGCTTACGATCGGCGATCAGTTCCCCGCCTACGAGCTCACCGGGCTGATCGGCGGCGACCTGTCGAAGGTCGACGCTCAGCAACCCGAGGACTACTTCAAGAGCTTCTCCAGCGACGACTACGCGGGCAAGTGGCGGATCGTGTTCTTCTGGCCGAAGGACTTCACCTTCGTGTGCCCGACCGAGATCGCCGCGTTCGGCAAGCTGAACGACGAGTTCGAAGATCGCGACACGCAGGTGCTCGGCGTCTCGGTCGACAGCGAATTCGTGCACTTCCAGTGGCGCGCCCAGCACGACGACCTCAAGAAGCTGCCGTTCCCGATGCTCTCGGACATCAAGCGTGAACTCGCCTTGGCCACCGGAGTCCTCAACGATGACGGCGTCGCTGACCGGGTTACCTTCATCGTGGACCCCAACAACGAGATCCAATTCGTCTCAGCGACCGCGGGATCCGTGGGGCGTAACGTGGACGAGGTGCTGCGGGTCCTGGACGCTCTGCAATCCGACGAGCTGTGTGCCTGCAACTGGCGCAAGGGCGACCCGACTCTGGATGCCGGCGAACTGCTCAAGGCTTCGGCGTAATCGAGGCCCTGAGTCAGGGGCTTGGAATTGGAGGCGAAATGACCGTAGAGAATCTCAAGGACGCGCTGCCGGAGTACGCGAAGGACCTCAAGCTCAACCTGGGGTCGATCACCCGGACTACCGTGCTGAACGACGAACAGTTGTGGGGGACGCTGCTGGCCAGTGCCGCAGCAACGCGAAACACCCAGGTGCTGGCCGAGATTGGCGCCGAGGCGGCAGACAACCTGTCTGCCGAGGCGTATCAGGCGGCGCTGGGGGCCGCGTCCATCATGGGCATGAACAACGTGTTCTACCGCGGCCGCGGGTTCCTCGAGGGCAAGTACGACGACCTACGCGCCGGATTGCGGATGAACATCATCGGCAATCCGGGCGTGGACAAGGCGAATTTCGAGCTGTGGTCGTTCGCGGTGTCGTCGATCAACGGATGCTCGCACTGTGTTGTCGCTCACGAGCACACACTGCGTGAGGCCGGTGTAGACCGCGAGGTGATCTTGGAAGCGCTGAAGGCCGCAGCCATCGTTTCCGGTGTGGCACAGGCGATCACCACAGCAGAGACACTGGCGAGCGTCGGCTGATCGTCGCTTCGTGACCGCATCCTGGGTAGCGCACGCGATCTGGTGGCAGGTCTATCCCTTGGGTTTCGTGGGAGCCTTCCCCGTGCCCGAGGGATCGGCGCAGCCGGATCCGGGCGAACACCGGTTGCGGCGTATTGCTCAGTGGTTCGATCACGCCATCGAGCTGGGGGCATCCGGAATTGCGCTAGGGCCGATCTTCGCCTCGCGCACACACGGTTACGACACCACGGACCATTACCGGATCGACCCCCGGCTCGGTGACGACGACGATTTCGACTATCTGATCGCCGAGGCACACGGGCGCGGCCTGCGGGTGCTGCTCGACGGCGTGTTCAACCACGTCGGTGTGGACTTCCCGCGATACCGCGAAGCGATGCACGACGACGCGGCGGCGCGCTGGTTTCACGGGCGTCCCGGGCGATTTCACACCTTCGAGGGGCACTCCGAACTCATTACCCTCAACCACGACAACCCGGACGTCGTCGACTATGTCGTCGATGTGATGGCGCACTGGTTGCAACGAGGCGCGGACGGCTGGCGGTTGGACGCGGCTTACACCGTGCCGCAACGATTCTGGGCGGCGACGTTACCGAAGGTGCGCGAGCAGCATCCGGACGCCTGGATCGTCGGTGAACTCATCCACGGTGACTATGCGGCAATCGTCGAGGAGGCCACGTTCGACTCGGCCACGCAGTACGAGCTGTGGAAGGCGATCTGGAGCAGCCTCAACGACGCCAACTTGTTCGAGCTGGACTGGGCCTTACAGCGGCATAACGCATTTCTGGACAGCTTCGCGCCGCTGACATTCATCGGCAATCACGACGTCACGCGCATCGCCAGCCGCCTGGTTAACCCTGATCATCTGCCCCATGCGCTGGTGCTGCTGTTGACGATCGGCGGTGTGCCCAGCATCTATGCCGGCGACGAGTTCGGATTTCGCGCTGTCAAGGAGGAACGGTACGGCGGCGATGACGCGGTGCGCCCGGAGTTCGCCTCTCCCCCATTGCAGTTAGACGCCTCCGGCGCCGAGGTGTGGCGACTGCACCAGTTCCTCGTTGGGCTGCGCCGCCGCCACCCCTGGCTACATGCGGCCACGACCACGTCGCTGCGGCTGGCCAATCAGCACTACGTCTATGAGACGCGCAGCGGCGATGACGCGCTGGTGGTTGCGCTCAACATCGACGACGAGCCAATGCGGCTGGTGCTGGCGGAGCTGGGCACCGGGCGCGCCGAGGTGGTTGCCGGATCCGCGGCCCCGCCGCCCGACGTCGCCGACGAGGTGGTCGTCGAGGCGCACGGCTGGCGAATCCTGCGGCCCGTTTAGTCGCGCAGCCGGGCCAGCGTCAGCGGGTCCTGCTGGCCCCGGTAGTAGGTGTCGAGCAGCGCCAGGAAATCCTGGCGGTCGTCGGTCGCGAGGGCGAACAGCGTCATCGAGGAGCAGAGCTTGAGATCGTCGGGTGAACCGAAGATCTCCGCGATCGACCGGCCTTGCACCTTGTTGACCAGCTGCGTGCACTCGTGCAGTCGCGGCCCCAGCAGCTCGTGCCCCAGATAGGCACGGGCCTCCTGCAGCGACGAGATGCCGTAACGGACCGCCGTCGGGCTGCCGCCCAGGCCGCGCAACTGCGGGAAGACGAACCACATCCAGTGACCGCGTTTTCGTCCGTCCCGCAACTCCTCGACGACGGCGGGGTAGACCGGAGCTTGGGCGACAACGAAACGTGTCAGTTCGAAGGGGTCGGCTGCCGAGTCCATATGACTACGGTGACATACATGGCCGTCAAACGACGCATGCCCAAAGCCCGTGAGCTGGCGCCGCTGATGCAGTTCAAGCGGCCGCAGTTCGACGCCACCAAGCGCCGTCTCGATGCCGCGATGACCATTGACGATCTGCGGCGCATCGCCAAGCGCCGCACCCCGAAGGCGGCGTTCGACTACACCGACGGCGCGGCCGAGGACGAGTTGTCGATCCAGCGTGCCCGACAGGCATTCCGCGACATCGAGTTTCACCCGACGATCCTGCGCGATGTCAGCAATGTGACCGCGGGCTGGAATGTGCTTGGTGAGCCGGTCGTCTTGCCGTTCGGGATCGCGCCGACCGGATTCACCCGGTTGATGCAGACCGAAGGTGAGATCGCCGGCGCCGCGGCGGCGGCCAAAGCCGGCATCCCGTTCTCGCTCTCCACGCTCGGCACCTGCGCGATCGAAGACCTGGTGACTGCTGTCCCGCAGGGCAGGAAATGGTTTCAGCTGTACATGTGGAAGGACCGCGAGCGATCGATGGCGCTGGTCAAGCGCGCCGCCGCCGCGGGTTTCGACACCCTGCTGGCCACTGTCGACGTTCCGGTCGCCGGCGCACGCTTCCGCGACAACCGCAACGGGATGACGATCCCGCCGTCGTTGACGCTGCGCACCGTGCTCGATGCGGTGCCGCACCCGAAATGGTGGTTCGACCTGTTGACCACCGAGCCGCTGGCATTCGCGTCGCTGGACCGCTGGCCGGGTACCGTCGCCGAGTACTTGAGCACGATGTTCGACCCCAGCCTGACCTTCGACGACCTGGCCTGGATCAAGGACCAATGGCCCGGCAAGCTCGTGGTCAAGGGCATCCAGACACTCGACGATGCGCGTGCTGTGGTCGAGCGCGGCGTCGACGGCATCGTGTTGTCCAATCATGGCGGCCGCCAATTGGATCGGGCCCCGGTGCCCTTCCATCTGTTGCCAGTGGTGGCGCGCGAGCTGGGCAAGGACACCGAGATCGTGGTGGACACCGGGATCATGTCGGGCGCCGACGTCGTGGCAGCTATTGCGCTGGGGGCGCGATGCACGCTGGTGGGGCGGGCCTATCTCTACGGGCTGATGGCCGGCGGCGAGGCGGGTGTCACCCGCGCCATCGAAATCCTGGAGAGCGGGGTGCTCCGTACGATGCAGTTGCTGGGTGTGACCTGTCTCGAGGAGCTTTCGCCCGCCCATGTGACGCAGCTGCGACGGCTGGTCCCGGTCGAGTAGGCGGCGGCGGGGAATCGCCACGGTGGGGAACGGGTTGCATTGCTTTAGCCAAGCGGCGCTTTAGACCCCGGGCCTGGTCGGCGTGGAAATGAGGAGTGGCAGTGAGTGCTCTGGTTCGTCCCCAATTCACCACGATCGACGGGCTCTCGGTGCGTTTCGCTGAGGGCGGACAAGGCGATCAGGATGCGATTCTGTTGAGCCCGTGGCCGGAGAGCGTGTATGCGTTCGAACCCAGCTGGGAGCAGTTGGCGGCGCACGCGCACCTGGTGGCGGTTGACCCGCCCGGATTCGGAAAGTCGGACTACCGCGAATCCCTGATGAACCCGAAGGCAATGGGTGACTTCATCATTCGCATCGCCGACACCTTCGGACTGGATAATCCGCATGTCGTCGGCCCCGACATCGGTACCTCGTCGTCGTTGTTCGCCGCGGCCGCGCAGCCGGGCCGGTTCCGCACCGTTGTCGTCGGCAGCGGCGGTGCCGCAGTGCCGATCCAGGTGACCGGCGTCTTGAAGGACTGGGTCGAGGCCACCGACCTGGAGCCCTACCGACAGTTCGGCGGGCGCAACATCGTCGAGATCGCGCTGAGCACCATTGCGGGGTACAGCCCGTCGGAAGAGATTCGCGAGGACTACCTGTCCGGCTACGAGGGTGACCGCTTCGCCGACACGATCCCGTACGCCCAGAGCTACCGCGAATACCTGCCTCAACTCGCCGAGCTGCTCCCCCAGATCCAGACACCCGTTCGCATCGTCGCCGGGGCCGACGACCAGGTGGTGCCGCCGGTCAACGCGGAGTTTCTCGGGCAGCACCTCCCGCACAGTCGCGTCGACCTGATTCCGGGCGCGGGCCACTTCTGTTGGGAGGAAAAGCCCGCCGAATACGCCGCGCTCGTCACGGGATGGTGGGCCCAAGCCGGCCGCTGAATGCCTTTACCGGCCGTGACCTCCCTTCGGTTGCGGGCACGGTTGAAACCTGCCAAGGTGGTTACGTGAAATTCGCGTTCGTGTGTGGCCGGGCCTGCCTCAACTTCGCGGGCACGATGAAACACCGCATCAGCGCACCCGAGGAGCGATTGACCAACCCCGCGGCGCTGTCGGAATGGGCCGTTCTGGCGGGGCTGGTGGATGCCGACATCGAGGTCACCGACGATGATCTGGTCACCGCGATTGAAGTGCGCGAAGCGATCTACCGGACTGCCATCGCCCGACTGGACGACCAGCTGCCACGGCCGGCCGACGTCGACCTGCTGAACGAGCAGGCATCGCATCCTCCGCTGGCACCGCGCTTGCTCCCGACCGGCGCTACGAGCCGCGAGGGCACCGCGGCGCAACTGATCGCCACCCTGGCCGCGGATCTGCTCGACCTGCTGGCCGGCCCCGACATCGCCAACGTCAAACGGTGCGCCCACCCGAACTGCTCACTGCTCTACGTCGATTCCTCGCGAGCCAAGAGCCGCCATTGGTGCGGGATGGCCACCTGCGGCAACAAGGTCAAGGTCCAGGCCTTCCGGGCCCGCCAGCGCGCGTCGGCTCATTGATCTAGTTCACACTCGGCACTCGCCCGAGTTCCGTCGGGAACAAAAGACATCCGGCAAAGGTTGAGCGCATCAGACTAAACCTTTGGAGAAGAGATGTCTGAAGCAAAATCGGTGCCGGTGTTGTTCGTTACCGACACTGTCGTGTTGCCCGGAATGGTTGTCCCGATCGCGTTGGACGACGCCGCGCGAGCCGCTATCGACGCCGCTCAAGCCAGTGAGTCCGGAGAGTTGCTGATTGCCCCGCGGCTCGAGGACCGCTACCCGTCGCACGGCGTGATTGCAAAGATCCTGCAGGTCGGACGCATGCCAGGTGGCGGCGGCACCGCCGCTGTGGTGCGAGGTGAACGCCGGGCGCAGATCGGCGCGGGAGCCAGCGGACCCGGAGCCGCGCTGTGGGTCGAGGTGACCGAGGTCCCCGGGGCCCAGCCGACTGACGAGGTCAAGGCGCTGTCAGCGGAGTACAAGAAGCTGCTGCTGGCCATGCTGCAACGGCGCGAGGCTTGGCAGATCATCGACTATGTCAACAGCCTTACCGATCCGTCGGCGCTGGCCGACACCTCCGGGTATGCGTCGTATCTGACCGATGTGGAGAAGCGGCAGCTGCTCGAGACCACCGACGTCGCCGAGCGGCTGCGCGTGCTGATCGACTGGACCAGCGACCACCTGGCCGAAGTCGAGGTCAACGACAAGATCGCCGAAGACGTGCGCGACGGCATGGAAAAGACGCAGAAGGAGTTCCTGCTGCGCCAGCAGCTCGCCGCCATCCGCAAGGAACTGGGCGAGGGCGAACCCGACGGGTCCGATGACTACCGGGCCCGGGTGGAGGCCGCCGAGTTGCCCGAGAAGGTGCGTGAGGCCGCGCTGCGCGAGGTTGCCAAGCTGGAACGCGCCAGCGACCAAAGCCCGGAAAGCGGCTGGATTCGCACCTGGCTGGACACCGTGCTGGACCTGCCGTGGAACGTGCGCACCGAGGACTCGACGGATCTGGCGGCGGCGCGGGCCGTCCTGGACGCCGACCACCACGGGCTGGACGACGTGAAAGACCGCATCGTCGAGTATCTGGCGGTGCGTACCCGGCGCGCCCAGCGCGGGCTGCAGGTCGTCGGCGGCCGTGGCTCGGGCGCGGTGATGGTGCTGGCCGGTCCTCCCGGCGTCGGCAAGACATCGCTGGGCGAGAGCGTGGCCCGGGCGTTGGGTCGCAAGTTCGTGCGTGTCGCATTGGGCGGTGTGCGCGACGAGGCCGAGATCCGTGGGCACCGGCGCACCTACGTGGGCGCGCTGCCGGGTCGGATCGTGCGTGCGATCGGTGAAGCGGGATCGATGAATCCCGTTGTGCTGCTGGATGAAATCGACAAAGTCGGTTCCGACTATCGTGGCGACCCCAGTGCCGCGCTGCTGGAGGTGCTGGACCCGGCGCAGAACCACACGTTCCGCGACCACTATCTGGACCTGGATCTGGACCTCTCCGATGTCGTTTTCTTGGCCACCGCCAACGTGATCGAGAACATCCCGTCGGCGCTGCTGGATCGCATGGAACTGGTGCAGATCGACGGCTACACCGAAGACGACAAGGTCGCCATCGCGCGTGATTACCTGCTGCCGAGGCAACGGGAACGCGCGGCGCTGAGCGACGACGAGGTCACCGTGACCGACGCTGCGCTGCGCAAGATCGCCGCGGACTACACCCGCGAGCCGGGTGTGCGGCAGTTCGAGCGGCTGCTGGCCAAGGCGATGCGCAAGGTGACGACGAGGCTCGCCGCGGATCCGGCTCCGAAAGTCGTGGACGAACCGGACCTGGTCGAATACCTTGGCCGGCCACGGTTTACGCCCGAATCGGCGGAACGCACCGCGGTGCCCGGCGTGGCCACCGGCCTGGCCGTCACCGGACTGGGCGGCGATGTGCTCTACATCGAAGCCGGGGCCACCGATGGCGAGTCCGGGTTGCAACTGACCGGTCAGCTGGGTGACGTGATGAAGGAGTCCGCGCAGATCGCGCTGTCTTACGTCCGCTCACATGCTGCCGAGTTGGGCGTCGACCCCAAATCGCTGGACCGGCGCATCCACGTGCACGTGCCCGCAGGCGCGGTGCCCAAGGATGGCCCGTCGGCCGGTGTCACGATGGTCACCGCGCTGGTGTCGATGGCCACCGGGCGGCAGGTCCGTTCCGACGTCGGCATGACCGGCGAGGTCACGCTGAACGGGCGGGTGTTGCCGATCGGCGGGGTCAAGCAGAAGCTGCTGGCCGCCCAACGGGCCGGTTTGTCGACGGTCTTCATCCCCCAGCGCAACGAGCCGGATCTGGACGACGTGCCGGCCGAAGTTCTCGAGGCGCTGACCGTCATACCGATGACCGACGTCGCGGAGATCGTGGCGCAGGCGCTGGAAAGCACCGCGCAGGCCACCACGGTCGCTGCCTGATACAAACTTGGCCGGGATCGCGTAGCACAATCAGCTCGCGTCCCGGCCAAGGCCGTTGAAGCGCGGAAGCCCACTTGGCCCGCGTCGAGCTCGCCGAGGCGCTCACCGCGCTGACCCGGACGCTGGGCTGCCCACGCCGCTGCGCCGATGCTCCGTGGAAACCGGTAGCCGGGATCGTGGCGATGCTGCAGAATCGGGAAGATGAGCGAACTTGGCGATCTGAAACGGCAAGTAGTGCACCGCGTCCAGCGACTGGTGGTCAATCCGGTGGGTCGGCAATTGCCGGTGACCATGCTCGAAACGACTGGCCGCAAGAGCGGGCAGCCACGACACACCCCGGTCGGCGGACGCCTGGTGGACAACCAGTTCTGGATGGTCTCCGAACACGGCGACCACTCGGACTACGTCCGCAACATCAAGGCCAACCCTGGAGTTCGAGTGCGCCTCGGCGGTCAGTGGCGCAACGGTACCGCTCACCTGCTGCCCGACGATGACCCGCGGCAGCGGCTGGGCAACCTCCCGCGGCTCAACAGCAGGATGGTGCGCATCATGGGCAGCGAGCTGCTGACGATCCGGGTGGACCTGGACTGAGCTGGCCACGGTGTCGGTGCGGACGATTAGCGTCAACGCATGGCATACGACCTCGACCTCGCTAACCGCATCCGCGAGTTGCTGGCACAGCAGCGCGGTGTCGACGAGAAGTCGATGTTCGGCGGGCTCGCGTTCCTCATTGGCGGGCACCTGGCGGTAGCGGCCAGCGGCAAGGGCGGATTGATGGTGCGGGTGCCGCCGCAAGACACCGCTAAGCTGCTGGATCGCCCCCATGTGAGCCCGATGGTGATGGCCGGCCGCGAAACCCGGGGCTGGCTGCGTGTCGGCGCCGAGGGCGTGAAAACCAAACGCCAGCTTGAGAGTTGGATCGCCCGCGGCGTCGGGTACGCGAGCAGCCTGCCGCCGAAGTAAGCGAAGGCACGCGGTTGGCAAATGCGCCCTGCCCGCAGGGTCCGTTGAGTTAGCCCGGCGCGAGTAGGGTGGGAATGCGACACGAACGGAGCAGCGATCATGGCCAGCTCGACTACATTCGTCATCGTCGGGGGCGGACTTGCCGGAGCCAAAGCGGCAGAAGCTCTGCGCGACAATGACTTTGACGGAGACATCATTCTATTCGCCGCCGAGTCATATCTGCCCTACGAGCGACCCCCGCTCTCCAAGGAGTATCTGGCCGGGAAGAAGTCGCTGACCGACTTCACCGTGCAGAACTCCGACTGGTACCTCGACCACAACGTCGACGTGAGACTGGGGTCGCCGGTATCGCGCGTGGACACCGGCGCGCACACCGTCGGACTTCGCGACGGCACTACAGCGCACTACGACAAGCTGCTGCTGGCGACCGGGTCGGCGTCGCGGCGACCGCCGATCCCCGGCTCCGATGCCGACGGAGTTCACTACCTGCGCAGTTACGACGAGGCCGAACTACTGAATTCTGTTCTGACCGAGGGGTCTTCGCTGGCGGTCGTGGGCGCCGGGTGGATCGGGCTGGAGGTGACGGCCGCCGCTCGGCAGCGTGGCGTCGAGGTCACCGTCGTCGAGGCCGCCAAACAACCACTGGTTGCCGCGCTGGGCGAAACGGTCGGTGAAGTGTTTGCCAACCTGCATCGCGACCACGGGGTGGATTTACGGCTGGAAGCACAGGTCGCGGAGATCTCCACGGCAGAAGGGACGGCCACCGGGCTGCGGATGCGTGACGGCTCGACGGTCGCCGCCGACGCGGTATTGGTGGCCGTCGGCGCTAAGCCGAACATCGAAATCGCCGAGCAGGCCGGGCTGTCGATGGGCGAAGGCGGCGTGCTCGTCGATGCATCGCTGCGCACCAGCGATCCCGACATCTTCGCGGTCGGTGATATCGCCGCCGCCGAGCACCCGTTGTACGGCACTCGGATCCGCACCGAACACTGGGCCAACGCCCTCAAGCAGCCCGCGGTGGCCGCGGCCGGAATGCTCGGCAAGCCAGGCGAATACGCGGAGCTGCCCTATTTCTTCACCGACCAGTACGACCTCGGAATGGAGTACGTCGGGTACGCGCCGAGCTTCGAGCGAGTGGTCTTTCGTGGCGATGTCGCCGGACGCGAATTCGTCGCGTTCTGGCTCGATGGCGACAACCGGGTGCTGGCCGGGATGAACGTCAACATCTGGGATGTACTCGACGACGTCAAAGCCCTGATCCGGTCCAAGTCTGCCGTCGACCCCGACACACTGGCCGACCCGCGGTCACCCCTCGCCGATCTCCTGGGCTGACGTCAGGTCCACGGGCACCCAGTCCTGGTCGATCACTGCGGGTGGGCGCTGCGCCTGCAAGCGTTCCCGTTCGGCGCGGCGGCGTTTGATCCGCAGCCGGGCATCGGCCGGAATGGTGACCAGTTCATCGCAAGTCAGGTAATACACGTCATCGACAACGTCGATCAGTTCGGCCGCGACGCAGCGAGATCCAAGCTCGCGCAATGTCATTCGAAGCTCATGGGTAAACCGGATGGTGGTGTCGTGGGCAAGCTCGCGTGAAATGCGGACGTTGGTGGCGATTCGCTGGACCAGTGTCGCCGCGGGCTCCGGCTCGGTCGGCTTGGCGGCCGTCTCAGCGGCTGCGGCCAGCAGCATCGCCGGGTCGTCGCTGTAGACCCGACTGACGAGCTCGGCCTCCCCCGGTCCACGATGCCCGATCCGGCCGATAGCGGCATCCAGCAGGCCGGCGGTGGGCGGAGACAATGCTCGGATGCTGGCGATGTTGCCGTCTTGGGCCATCGCGCGCAGCGGCGGGTCAGCACGCAAAGCGGCTGACAGCTCAGCTATCTCGTCGGCGATGTGGCCGCTTTCGATGATCACGTCCATCCCGGACACGCGGGAGCCCGCCGCGGTGTGCTCCAGCGCTGCTGCGGTGACGCCGGAGTCGATCAACCACAGCGCCGTGAGGATCCAGCCCTGGTGAATGCGGTCCCGCAGCAACCGGACTCGGACCCCGAGGCCCGCGTCGGACAACAGGCTCAGCTGCGCGGCGTCGCAATGTTCGACATTCGCGGCGGCGCTGTAGGCCCGCGTATCGGCCTTGAGATGACGCATCAGAGCCAGCGATCGTGTCGTGGCGACGGCCTTGGCGACCGATCCGAGCGCTCCGCCGGCCAGCCGGGGCTGACCAAACGGCAGCACATCCCCGACCTGCGGCTGGTCGACCAAAGCGCGTTGCACCAGGGCCTTGTCATCCCAGCCGAGCAGCTGGTTGGCGGCGACGACGTTGGCCGATACCCCGACATAGGGCCGGTGACCGAAGACCGCGATGGCCCTGCTCGCCCATTCGTCATCCACCACGCCGCCCAGCGTCAGCGCCTGACCCATCACCCGGCCGGCGGTGCGCAGCCCGCTGAACTGGACATCCAGGGTTATCGGCGTCAAGGGCCCGGGCAGCGCCTCGGCGAGGCCGTTGGTGGCGAAGACCGGGAACCGTGGATCGATGCGGTCGTCGAACTCGCCCTCCACGCCCTCGGGAGCGGCGCTGCGCAGCTCGTTGGACAGCGCGGGGCGCGGGACAACCTCCACCGGAAGTGCCATCTGGACCCCGTGACTGGCCGCCCCGGCGGCACCGATCCTGCGGCCGACGAGTCCGCGCGCGGTGTCGGCGACCGCATCAAACGCCGGCCAGCCGAATTCGAACAGCCAATCCTCTTGTGCGGCAACGATATCCATGGATGGAATCAGCTGTGACCAGCCACGGACCCGATGAATCCGAGACCGCGGGTCAACGGATCGCAGCAGCCGCCACGCGGTCACCACGTTGGTGGTGTCCGGGGTGGCGAGATCCACTACACCGGTGCGGTCGGTGTTGAGCGCCAGTACCAGGAAGCGCACCAGGTCGTCGAGGTGCAGCACCCTCATCGGCTGCGCCGAAACCTTGGTACGCAGCAGGGTGGCCACGGTGCGGCACACCATCCAGTCGAGTTGGCGGCCCACGGGCGGCGCGATCCGGATGATCAGACTCGGTCCCAGACTCGTGGACACCAGGTCCTCGGCCGGTTCGTACACCTCCGGCGCGCCGGCGGCGTGGGACACGAACAGCAAGCGGGCACCGGCGCGGGCAGCGGCATGGGTGACATAGGCCACCCCGTTGATGCCCGCACTACCCGGTGCTGTGGGTTCGACTGGGGCCAGGTGGATCACGGCGTCGGCCTCATCGGCCAGTTCTTGCAGAACGGGGTCGCTCAGCGGCGCGCAAACAGACTGAACCGCTGGGTCCAGACGGGCGTCGGGGTGCTCAGAAATCCCGGTGACTGTGTGCCCGGCAGCAATCAACTGCCGTGCAACCAACCGCCCGAGCGTGCCGGTGGCGTCGGTAACCAGGATGTGCACCTGGGCTCACCTCCCCCAACGTCCCCTTCGACAATAGGCACGCCACTAGACTTACGCGACCGTTACCGGTGAACGGCGTTCTGGCCTGGAGTTTTATTCCCGGCCGGCCTACTGCAGCGTCGCGCTGCCATCCGCGGTGACGGCAACCTTGGCGCCACCGATATCTTCACGAACAGTTGCCTGGGCCGAGTCCGGGTCGGCGATCACCGCCAGTGTCCGCGACCCGTCTTGGGTGCGCACAGCAACGAAAACCTTCTCCGGCTGGCCGTCGCGGTCGAACGGCGTTGTCCACGCTTCTACGGCGCCAATGCCTTCCCATTGGACCAACCTGTTCCGGGTTGGCTCGCGCTGTACCGCGGGTTGCGTGTTCTCCCAACGGAATTCGCGCGGTGGTTCGCTACTGTAGACCCCGAAGCTGTGCTTGGTCAGGTAGCCGCCATTGGCGGTGATCAGCGCCCGTCCGGGATTGGCCACCAGCAGTTCGGCCACGGTGGCAATCGAGTGCAGGACGTAGTTGCTCCACGGGCCGCCGGCGAACGTCAGCCCACCGGTGACCGTCAGCGGGCGGGCGGGGTCGTCGATGCTCAACCCCAATTCGGTCGCGGCTACCTGAACGGCGGACGGAAAGCACGAGTAGAGGTCGACGTAGTCGATGTCGTCAATGCCCAGGCCGGCGAGCTCCAGCGCCCGTGCACCGGCGATCCGGATGGCCGGCGAGCGGTGAAGTTCGTCACGCTCGGCAATCGAGGGCGTGTCGTAGGCGTCCGTGCCGGCGTGCGGGTAGACCCACTGCTCGGCGGGGACTTGCAGGCGCTTGGCCTGCTCGACGGACGTCAGGATCAGCGCGGCGCCCTGATCGACCATGTTGTTGGAGTTCATCAGCTTCGGATACGGCCAGCTGATCATCCGGTTCTGCGGGCTGGGCGTCGAGATCTCCGCCGCGGTTGTGGGTTTGCGGATCCAGGCATGTGGATTGCCGACCGCGACGGCGTTGAAACGCGCCCACAGCTCGCCGATGCGCTTGCCGTGGTCCTCGACTGACTCGCCGTTCGCGATGCGAAGCGCCTGTTCGAACAGCGGGTAGATGTAGGCCGGCCGGTCCAGCTTGATCCTGATCTCGGCGTCACCGGCCATCGGCACGTCCTCGCCGCTGACCTGTGCCATCGGCACGGATTCATCCTGAGCCGTCCACTCGAGCCTGCCGCCCTTGGCCTTGAGTCCTCGTCTGGTGCGCCAGGTTTCGGCTCCGGTAAGCAGCACCACGCCGGCGCGGCCCTGCTGGACGTCCAGGCAGGCCTGGTTGAGCAGTGACTGCGGGACATTGCCGCCGATCGGGCTGTACAGCGTCGTGAATTTCTGTGCGCCGATCCGCTCGCCGACCAACAGCCCGGCGTCGCGGTAGGTCGCCGACAGGACGTTGACCACCCGGATGGAGTCCACGGCCTCGAGAGCCCGGGCATCGGCGGCTTGCCGGGCGGCGGCGACCATCAGGTCGACGGGTTCCACCGAACGTGTTTCCGGGTCGATCTCGTCACGGTGGTTGACCTGGCCGTAGCCGATCAGCACCGGTGTCCTGGGGTCGACGGGCATAGGACGAACCTATCTTGGCGACGTTGGGCGGAAGTTAGGCCCTGGTGGCGGGTGCGAACAGCACTTGATCGGTGATCAGCTGGTCGATCTCCTGCTCGCTGATCTGAAGCAGTTTCCGGCAGAGGTCGCGGGTGTCCTGACCGGGCAGGGGTGCGGGGCGTTGCGGAGCCGGTGGGATGTGCCGGAATGGCGCCGGGCCGGTCTCGGCCGGCATCAGCCGCTCGACTAGGGGATGCACCATGTCGCTGAACAGTTTTCGCTCGCCCAGCTGTGGGTCCTCAAGGATGTCCGGCGGACGGTTCATCGGGCCCGCCGGAATTCCGGCCGCCTGCAGCGCTTCGGCGGCGCGCGCCGGCGTATGCGTGCGGGTCCAGGCCGAGACCAGCTCCACCAACTCCCGCCGATGGGCCACCCTCGACGCCCCGACCGCGAAGCGCGGATCGTCAGCCAATTGTTGCTGTTCGAAAACCGCCGCAGCACAACGCCATTCACTGTCCGACTGGATCGAGATGGCACACCACTCGTCATCGCCGGCGCACGGGTAGACCGCGTGCACGCTGGTGTCATCACCGACTTCGGCGATACCGGCCCGCGATGCGGCCTGGGTGACGTACAGGGTGTCTAGCTGATTGACGACGACCTCGGCCTGCGAGATGTGCACGTGAGCCGGGTCGCCGGTCCGATCGCGGCGAATCAGCGCGGCCAGGGCCGCGATTGCGGTGACCCGCCCCACCACGTGGTCGGGGAATACCGTCGTCGCGTCGTAGAACGCATGCCGGGCACCGGCGGCGCGAGCTTCCTCGGACGCTTCCTCGGATGTCCACAGCCGAGTCACGCCGGTGGTGGCGCGGACCAACGGGCCGTAGCCCATGCGCCTGCTCCACGGTCCCCGGTTTCCGAATGCGCTGCTGCCAGCGAGCACGATCCGGGGGTTGAGCTCGCGCAATGTGTCGAAGGAAAACCCAAGCGAGGTAAGGGTTCCCGGTTTGAAATTGGCAAACACAGCGTCGGCCTCGGCGACCAGTCGCCGGAATATCTCCTTGCCCTGCTCGCTGCGCAGGTCCAACCCCAGTCCGAGGTGATTGCGGTGCGTCCAGGCGAACGACTCGCTCATCACGTCGCCGACGCGCGACTGCCGCAGCCCGTCAGGGTAGTCGGCGCTTTCGACCTTGATGACCTCGGCGCCCATGTCCCCGAAGAGCCGACTCAGTTCGCCACCGGCGACGATCACACCCAAATCGAGGATCCGCAGGCCCTGGAACGGATAGCCTCCCGCTTGGCCCGACGGTGCGGTCGTCACCGGGTCGGCCAGCCAGCGCGGCTCGTCGGCTCCGGCGGCCGGGGCGGGGGTCCGGAACCCGGAGCGTTCGTCGTCGACAACGAAGTATCCGGTGGGCACGTCCGTGCGCACCCCGGGGACGAGTTCGGTGTTGGTGATCGCACCCACGGCCTGGAAATGCTCGGAAGCCAGGATCCGCGACGGCGTCAGCACCGCCGAGATCGGCACCCCGTGCGCCTGGCCCTCGGCAACCAGCTCCTTCATGGTCTTGTCGGCGAACAACACGTCGACCAGCACGCCGATCTGCGGCCACGCGGCGAATCGGGGACCGAGCCCGTCGTACTTGGGGTCTTGGAATTCCGCCGGCTCCCCCAGCCAGCGGCGCAGGCCGCGCCACTGCCGCGGCGCCATGACGCAGAGCCGGACATAGCCGTCCTGGCACGGACAGATCGGGTAGGGGTCCTGGTTGCGCGGGCGGCCCCGCCACCCGCTGCTGCGCTGTCCGGCGCTGGCCTGCCCGTGCGCGCCGAAGGCCGGGTCGAGTGCCATCACGACGGCGTCGAACCGGGAGAAATCGATGTAATCGCCTGTGCCGCAACGCAGCCTGTCGTAGTAAGCGACGAGCGCAGCCCAGGTCGCCTGCACGGCGGCGGTTGCCGAGGCGATACCGTCCGGAGGCAACACCGGGGTGCCCGTCGTGGGGCCGGAGCGCGACAGCGAGCCCGACATCGCGAACAGCACGGGATCGGTCGCCCGCCACGACGAGCGCGGACCCGTCGCGCCGAAGTCGCTGATCGACAACACGACCAGGTGCGGGAAGCGATCGGCCAGCTCGGCACCCGAGGTCCCGAACGCCTCGGCCTGACTCGCCGGGCCGGCATCGACCACGATGTCGGCTCCCTCGACGAGCTCGAAGAACGTGCGGCGGTCGTCGTCGAGCGGGTTCAGCACCACGCTTCGCTTGTTGGCGTTGTGCACGGCGAAGGGGATGCTGGCGCCGGCCAGCGTCGGCCGGTCGTCGCGAGCCGGGCTGCCGCCCGGGGGCTCCACTTTGACGACGTCTGCGCCCAGGTCGGCGAGCAGGCGGGTCACCGTGTCGGTGACACCGCCGGACAAGTCGAGGACACGCACCCCAGCGAGCAACCTGTCGGCCATTGGCTCACCGTACCGGCCCGCCGCTGCCGGGTGTCGCTCGGTGGCCAAAAGCCTAGTCGCCCAAGCTGGTTCGAGTCTGCTCGAGCGTTCGTCGATAACGCACTTCGTCCACGGGCACGTCGCCGTACGTCGAGGTGCGGCGCGTTCCGTCGAACGTCCACCCGTCGCGCTCGTAGAACCGCCGGGCACCGACATTGCCGTCCAGTACCCACAGCGCGGCCGCGGTGACGCCCACTCGGCGCAGCCGATTTCGGGCAGCGGTCATCAGCAGACGACCAACGCCCGTGCGCAGATACGACGGATCGACGTAGATCGCCATCACCTCACCGAAGTTCGACAGGTCGTCGTCGCGGCACAGGCCGGTGGTGACCAGGCCGCACACCGTCGAACCGTCGACCGCAACCTGGGTGGACGGCAGCTGAAAACCCATGCGGCCAAAGGTGTATCTGGCCGCCCAGGCTGCCGGTTCGAGGCTGTCGAGGTATTTCTGGGCGATGAGTCCCCGGTACGCCGACTGCCAAGACCGAACGTGTACCCGGGCCACGTCATGCGCGTCGGCCGGGACGGCTCTGCGCACGCTGGTCACCCTTGCAGTATCGACTCCGCGACATCGACTCCGCGACGCACTCGCACGGCCTGGCACCCGGGGTTGTCATTTGCGCCGCCGGAAGTCGGGTGCTGTGCTTAGCAGATGGCAGACACCGCATCCATCGGCCTGAAAGTCCAGGGCAAGGTCATCGTGATCACCGGCGGCGCACGGGGAATCGGCCTGGCCACCGCGACCGCACTGCATAACCTGGGCGCCAAGGTCGCCATCGGCGACGTCGACGAGGTCAGGGTCAAGGAGTCCGGCGCCGCGCTCGGCCTTGACGTCTACGGGAAACTCGATGTCACCGACCCGCACTCGTTCGCGGAGTTCCTCGACGAAGTCGAGCGGCAACTCGGTCCGATCGACGTGCTGGTCAACAACGCCGGCATCATGCCCGTCGGCCGGGTCATCGACGAACCGGACGCCGTCACCCGGCGCATTCTGGATATCAACGTCTACGGCGTGATCCTGGGCAGCAAGCTGGCGGTGCAGCGCATGGTCCCCCGCGGCCAGGGACACGTCATCAACGTCGCCTCGCTGGCCGGTGAGGTCTATGCCATCGGGCTGGCGAGTTATGGTG
Source organism: Mycobacterium sp. Dal123C01 (assembly GCF_052566995.1). Lineage (NCBI taxonomy): Bacteria > Bacillati > Actinomycetota > Actinomycetes > Mycobacteriales > Mycobacteriaceae > Mycobacterium > Mycobacterium sp. Dal123C01. The sequence continues at coordinate 4,061,301 of NZ_CP199580.1, forward strand.
CCAGCAAGCACGCGGTGATCGGTTTCACCGACGCTGCCAGGCTGGAGTACCGCTCCGCGGGGGTGAAGTTCTCCCTGGTGTTACCGACGTTCGTGAACACCGAACTTGTCGCGGGCACCGCGGGAATGAAGGGATTTAAAAACGCGGAGCCGGCCGATATCGCGGCCGCGATCGTCGGGCTCGTCGCCCACCCGAAGACGCGGGTGCGGGTCACCAAGGCGGCCGGGGCGCTGATCGCGTCGCAGAAGTTCCTGCCGCGCGTGGTCTCCGAGGGTCTGAACCGCGTCATGGGCGGTGAGCAGGTCTTCACCGATGACATCGACGTCGACAAGCGCAAGGCCTACGAAGCCCGCGCTCGCGGCGAGGAGTGACTTTCGCTCCTAGCGGCACCGCGCGGCGGCGCGGACAATCGGGCACGTGAGCCTGGAAACCCCGACCACCGCGCCCGAAGAACTCTCCGACGACGAACTGGCCCTGATCGACAAGTATTGGCGCGCCGCCAATTACCTATCGGTCGGCCAGATCTATCTGCTGGACAACCCACTGCTTACGGAACCGCTGGCGGCCGAGCACGTCAAACCCCGGCTGCTGGGGCATTGGGGCACCACACCCGGGCTCAACCTCGTCTACGCCCACCTGAACCGGATCATCCGCAACCGCGACGCCAGCGTCATCTACGTGACCGGGCCCGGCCATGGCGGTCCGGGTCTGGTGGCCAACGCCTACCTGGAAGGCACCTACACCGAGGTGTACACCGGTATCGGCGAGGACGCCGAAGGACTGCGCAGGCTGTTCCGTCAGTTCTCCTTCCCCGGCGGCATACCCAGCCACGTCGCCGCCCAGACCCCGGGGTCTATCCACGAAGGTGGCGAACTGGGCTACGCGCTGGTGCACGCCTTCGGTGCGGCGTTCGACAACCCGGATCTGGTGGTCGCGTGCGTGATTGGCGACGGCGAAGCCGAAACCGGGCCGCTGGCGGCCAGCTGGCACTCGAACAAATTCCTCAACCCGGCCATCGACGGGGCGGTGCTGCCGATCCTGCACCTCAACGGCTACAAGATCGCCAACCCGACCGTGCTGGCCCGCATCCCGCATGCCGAACTCGAATCGCTGTTGCGCGGCTACGGATACCGGCCGATCACGGTCGCCGGCGATGATCCGTCCGTCGTGCACCGGGAGTTGGCCGCCGCCTTCGATGAGGCTTTCGACGACATCGCGAGCATCCAGCGCGCGGCGCGCAACGGCGAACAGACCGACCGCCCCGTATGGCCGATGATCGTGCTGCGCACCCCGAAAGGCTGGACCGGGCCCAAGGTGGTCGACGGCAAACACGTCGAGGGCACCTGGCGCGCACACCAAGTGCCGCTCTCCGAGACGCACGACAACCCCGCACACCGCGCGCAGCTGGAAGAGTGGCTGCGCAGCTATCGGCCCGATGAGCTGTTCGACTCCCGCGGCGCGCTGCGCCCGGAACTGCGCCAGCTGGCACCAACGGGCCAGCGGCGGATGAGCGCCAACCCGCATGCGAACGGCGGCCTGCTGCTGCGCGAGCTGGATCTGCCGGACTTCCGCGACTACGCGGTGCCGGTGCCGAAGCCGGCCGCATCAACCCACGAGGCCACCCGGGTGCTGGGAACGTTCCTGCGCGACGTCATCACTCGCAACCCGGACCGCTTCCGGTTGATGGGTCCCGACGAAACCGCGTCCAACCGGCTGTCCCCCGTGTTCGAGGCGACGGGCAAGGTCTGGCTCTCGCGGACCGAGCCCGATGACGACCACCTGGCCGCCGACGGCCGGGTGATGGAGGTGCTCTCCGAGCACCTGTGCCAGGGCTGGCTGGAGGGCTATCTGCTGACCGGACGGCACGGCCTGTTCAACTGCTACGAGGCGTTCGTGCACATCGTCGACTCGATGCTCAACCAGCACGCGAAATGGCTGTCTACCAGCCGCGAACTGCCCTGGCGGCAGCCGATCGCGTCGTTGAACTACCTGCTGAGCTCGCATGTGTGGCGCCAGGACCACAACGGCGCGTCCCATCAGGACCCCGGGTTCATCGACCTGGTCGCCAACAAGCGCGCCGAGATCGTGCGGGTCTACCTGCCGCCGGACGGCAACACGCTGCTGTCGGTGTCCGACCACTGCCTGCGCAGTCGCGACTACATCAACGTGATTGTCGCCGGCAAACAACCCGCGCTGGCCTACCTCGACATGGACGACGCGATCGCGCACTGCACCCGCGGCCTGGGGATCTGGGAGTGGGCCAGCACCGCGACCGGCGAACCCGACGTGGTGCTGGGGTGCGCCGGTGACGTCCCCACACTGGAGACGCTGGCTGCCGCCGACATCCTGCGTCGCGAACTGCCTGACCTCGCGGTGCGGGTGGTCAACGTTGTCGACCTGATGCGGCTGCAGCCGGAGTCTGAGCACCCCCACGGGTTGCCCGACAGGGAGTTCGATGCGCTGTTCACCCGCGACAAACCGGTCATCTTCGCCTATCACGGCTATCCCTGGCTGATCCACCGGCTCAGCTATCGCCGCGCCAATCACGCGAACATCCACGTGCGCGGGTTCAAGGAGCGGGGCACCACGACGACACCGTTCGACATGGTGATGCTCAACGACCTCGACCGCTTCCACCTGGTGATGGATGTCATCGACCGGGTCGACGGGTTAGCCGGCCGCGCCGCGCTGCTTCGGCAGCGGATGGCCGACGCGCGGCTGGCCGCCCGGCGCTACACCCGCGAGCACGGGGAGGACGACCCCCAGATCGCGCACTGGACGTGGGAGTCGATCTGACCTGGGAGTCGATCTGACCTGGGCGGCAACAGCGCGCAGGTAAACTCGGCGGCAATGTCTGAATACGCCGCCTTCGATGCCGTTGACCTCCACCCGGTGGTGTCACAGCTGTCGGCGCTGCACCGGCTGCGGCTGTACTTCGACATCGCCCTGGTCGTCGCGGTGCTGGTGCTGACGAACCTGATCGCGCACTTCACCACGCCGTGGGCGAGTGTGGCCGCAGTCCCGGCCGCCGCCGCCGGGCTGGTGCTGTTGATGCGCTACACCGGGCTGGACTGGGGCGACCTGGGCCTGGGCCGCGAGCACTGGCGCTCCGGCGTGGGCTACGCCGTGGCTGCCGTGGCCGTGGTGGGGTCGGTGATCACGGTCGGCGTGCTATTGCCGATGACGCGGCCGATGTTCCTGAACAACCACTACGCGACCGTTTCCGGTGCGCTGATTGCCTCGATGGTCATCATTCCGCTGCAAACCGTGATTCCCGAGGAGCTGGCCTTCCGGGGTGTCCTGCACGGCACGCTGCATCGGGCCTGGGGATTTCGCGGGGTGGCACTGGGTGGCTCGTTGCTGTTCGGTCTGTGGCACGTCGCCACGTCGCTCGGGCTGACCAGCAACAACGTCGGCTTCACCCGGCTGTTCGGCGGCGGGATCGTCGGGATGGTGGCCGGAGTGACCCTGGCCGTGCTGGCGACGGGGTCCGCGGGGTTCGTCTTCAGCTGGTTGCGCAGGCGCAGCGGCAGCCTGATCGCGCCGATCGCGCTGCACTGGTCATTGAACGGGTTGGGCGCGTTGGCCGCTGCCGTCGTCTGGCACCTGTCCGCCTGAGCTTGGTTACACCAGCAGTACTGCGGCCCCGGCGATGCGACCGGCGCTGAGATCGGCCAGCGCCGCAGCGGCTTGTCCCAGCGGGTATTCCGGGGTGGTCACCTCGATGTGATGGTGTCCCGCGAAGTCCAGAAACGCCCGCGCATCGGCCCGGGTGTTCGACGTGACCGACCGAATCTGGCGCTCCTGGAACAGGTGACGCTGATAGTTCAGGGCGGGGATATCCGACAGATGAATCCCGGCGATCGCCAAGGTGCCACCGCGGTCCAACGCCTCGCACGCGGGCAGCACCAGCTCGCCGACCGGGGCGAACAGGATCGCGGAATCCAGCGGCACCGGCGGTGGATCGGCGGCGCCCTGAGCCGACGCGACGCCAAGCTGCAACGCCAGCTCGCGCGCCCGCTCGCCGCGGGTCATCACGTGCACCTCGGCGCCTTGCGCCAACGCGACCTGCGCGGTGATGTGAGCGCTGCCGCCGAAGCCGTAGATGCCCAGCCGGCCACCGGCCGGTAGCTCGGCGCGCAGCAGTGAGCGGTATCCGATGATGCCGGCGCACAACAATGGCGCCAGCTCGCTGTCGCTGTAACCGCTCGGCAGATGATGTGCGAAAGCCGCAGGGACCGTGGCGAATTCGGCGTATCCGCCATCGGCATCCCAGCCCGTGTACCGGGACTGTGGACATAGGTTCTCATCGCCGCGGCGGCAGTATCTGCACACACCGCAGGTGTGGCGCAGCCAGGCGATGCCCACCCGGTCCCCCACCTCGAACCGGTCACCGGCGTCGGCGCCCATCTCGACGATCTCCCCCACGACTTCGTGGCCGGGAGTGACCCGCTCGCGGTGCACCGGCAGGTCGCCCTCGGTGACGTGCAGGTCGGTGCGGCACACGCCGCAGGCGCGCACGGCCACCAGCAATTCCGAGGGCGCGGGTCGCGGCACTTCGGTGGTGACACGCTCCAGCGGGTCGGTGTCCATCGGGCCGGGCCGACGCACTCGCCACGCGCTCATCGTCGTGGTGGTCGCCTCCGGGGCCATCACCCAATCATGCCGCTACGCGTCGCCGATCGGCATGGCGTAGCGGTGCTGCACGCCTACAGAGTCTTCGTGCGCGAGGTGGCGACTTTGTAGATCCACAACAGGATGACCGCGCCCACCAGTGCGCCCAGGAACGAGTGCTGGATGGGCGGGTGAATGTCGAATTGGTGCGGGGGGAAAACGATGCTCCCCAGGGTGCCGCCAACATAGGCCCCGACGATGCCGAGCAAGGCAGTTGCGACCCAACCCATCGGCTGCTTGCCTGGCACGAGGAGACGCGCAACCAAGCCGACGATCAGACCAAGAACGATTAGCCAAATGATGTGTAAGACCACGACCGGCTCCTTCGACTGTTAACTGGCGAGCGGACCTGGTGGGTATACCCCATACCGGCCAAATCAACCGTCTCAGGGATTCGCGACTTCCCTTGTCGTCGTGGGGCTTAACGCGTCACGCGCTGAGCCGGACTAGGTCTTTCGCACCATGCCGACGATCCAGAGCAGGATTACCGACCCCAATAGTGCGGTGAGGAAGGTAAAGATCCAGCCGCCGGACGCGGTGTCGAAAGCGAAGCTCAATAAGAAGCCGCCGATCAACGCACCGACGATGCCGATCGCGATGTTCATCAAGATGCCGGATCCGGAACCTTTGACAAGCTTGCCGGCGGCCCACCCCGCCAGACCGCCGATGATGATGTAACCAATTACGCCGACGCTCGTCAGCGTGGTTGATCGGGCCAGGTACTCGGTAGCTGCCATGACGCCCATGCTGGTCAGGCCGTGGACGTCTGCTGAGGCGCGGGGCTCGGAGTGGGAGTGACTTCACTCGCGGGTGCTTGGCCTGGTGCCGGGGCCGGCGCGGGAACTCCCGGGGCTGGCACGCCCGGAGCTGGTCCCGGGGCCGCCCCCGTAGCCGGCGCGCCCGGCGCGGTGAACGGCAGGATCGACTCGGCCAGCGCTTTCGCCCCGACCTTGTCTACCGGGTTGTTGCCGGTCCCGAGCCACACCACAAACCAGCGCTGGGGCGGCCCGGTGCTGGTCGCCCCGGGCGCGCTGACAACACCAGTCCAGATCTGCCCGTTCGGCTTACTCGGATCGCTGAACTTGACCTCATAGAACGACGAACTTCCGGTAATCCCGTTGGCGCCGGTGAGCGGGGCGGATTCCTGGTTGATCCGCGTGCCCGGATACGGCATGAAGAACTCACCCATGTCCGAGCCCAGCCGGACCGCGGCCTTGCCGTCGTTGGCTTCTGCGCTGGCGTAAAGCTTTTGGTCCAGTCGTCCCATCACGATGCGGGTGTCGTTCGCAACCGGCGCCGGCTGACCGGGCGACGGCGGCGGTCCGGTCATCTTGCTGAGCAACTCCGAGCCATAGTCGAGGTGCGAAGCGTCCGACTCCGCCCAGCCGCCGGGAAGGGTGAAGCTAAATCCGCCGACGGCGTTGCTGATCCGGGTGGCGTTCGGGTCGACGGGCGGGGGCGGTGCAGGTGCGTTCGGGTCGACGGGCGGGGGCGGCGGCGGTCCCGCGTTCGGGTCGCCCGGCGCGGGTTGCCCAGCGGGCGCCGGGACCCCCGGCGGCGCAGGCGTGGTCGCGGGTGCCTGGACTGGGGCCGGGGCCGGCGCGGTCGTCGTCGTTGCCGGGACCGGCGTCGGGACCTCGGGATCGGCGTTCGCGGTGAACGGCAACGCGATGGTGACGGCGGTGGCACTGGTCACCGTGGCGATCGCCAGCGTCGCCCACAGACCTTTGCGACGTGTCGAGTTTGAGTCCACCTGATCCATGGCGACGAACCTACCGTGTTACCGCTGTGACGCAAGGGTGCCTTGCTGAGGATGCGAGGCGGTTTTCCGGTTGTTGCCGGAGTGCAACCTTCGGTGAGTCTGCGCAGTTCACCGCGGGTGGGTGTGCGACACGGCCGGATACAGCGCCACTTCGAGAGCTTTGACCGAAAACCAGACCCGGTCTCCGGGTGCCAGTTGCAGCTCGGCGGCGGCGTCGACGGTGATCTCCGCCGCCAGCCCCGGGGCGCCGCCGGGCTGCTCCTGGCCGCGGACCATGACCGCGGATCCGCGGATGTCGAGCTCTGCCACGGTGAGGTCAACACAGTTGCGGGGGCTGCCGTGCGGCCGGTCTCGATACACGGACACCGCCGTCGGCGAGAACACCGCGATCGCGTCCTGCCCGTTAGACAGCGCGGAACCCAGCTGCTGGGCGGGGGTCCCGTACCAGTGCGCACCGGAGCGGGCGTGCAGTGCGCCGCCTGGGCCGATGGTCCCGTTGACCAGGTTGACACCCGCGATACGGGCCCCGAAATGACTGCGGGGCGCGGTCAGCACCGCGGGCACGGGTCCGACTTCGGAGATCTTCCCCGACTCGAGGACCAGGACCCGATCGGCCAGCGTGAACACGTCCAGCAGGTCGTGGGTGATCAGGATTACCGCGCAACCACTGCGGGCGACCACGGTGCGTAACACCGCACGGATGGCCGCGGCCGCCCCGACGTCCAGACCGTTCAGCGGCTCGTCGAGCAGCAGCACATCGGGTTCGGCGGCCAACGCCCGCGCTATCGCCACCCGCTGGGCTTGTCCGCCGGACAGCTGCCGCGGTTTCCGGTCGGCGAACTGTTCGGCATCCACCTCGCGCAGCCAGCGCAGCGCCGTCTGCTTCTCCTTGGCGCGCGCGGAGCGGAAAATCCCCCGACGGCTGTGCGGTCCGAACGCCACGTTGGCGGCCACGCTCATGTGCGGGAACAACAACGGATCCTGCAGCAACAGCCCCACCCGCCGGTCGTGTGTCGCCACGTCCACCCCGGCCGCCGTGTCGGTCAACACCCGATCCCCCAACCGCACCACCCCCTCGTCGGGGCGAACCAACCCGGCGATGACGTGCAGGGCGGTCGACTTACCCGCGCCGTTGGGTCCGAGCACCGCGAGCACTTCGCCGGCAGACACCGAGAACTCAACATCCAGCTGCCGGTCGGCCACGACCGCGTGAAGCTGCAACTCGCTCACGGCCGCTACCTCGCGTCTGTTCCGGTCAGCCGGCGCGCGCCCAAGCCGAGTACCACCAGCGCGGCCACCGCGACAAGCAGGATCGACAGCGCCACAGCGGCGTTCGCGTCGGTCACCCGTTGCAGATAGATCTCCAACGGCAGGGTGCGGGTGACGCCTTGACGCGAACCCGCAAACGTCAGGGTCGCGCCGAACTCCCCCAGCGAGCGGGCGAACGCCAGGACCGCGCCGGACATCAGGCCCGGCAGCAGCAGCGGCAGGGTGACCCGCCACCACACCGTGCTGGGCCGCGCCCCGAGCGTGGCCGCAACCACCTCATAATCGGATCCCGCAGTGCGGGCGGCACCCTCGAGGGAAATCACCAGAAACGGCAACGAGACAAAGGTCTGCGCCAGCACCACGGCCGTCGTGCTGAAGGCGATGCTGATCCCGGCTGCTTCCAAGTACTGCCCGATCAGTCCGAGCCGGCCGAACGCGTAGAGCAATGCAATGCCCCCCACTACCGGCGGCAGCACCAGCGGCAGCAGGATCAGCGGCCGCAGCAGCAGGACCAGTCGCGCGGTGCTACGGGCCAGCACCAGTGCCATCGGTACGCCCAGCAACACGCACAGCACGGTGCTCGCGGCGGCGGTCTTCAGGCTCAGCAACAGGGCCGTCTTCGACGATGAGCTGGTGATCAGCGACCAGAAATTCGGCCAATCAACCTTGACCGCGATCGCCAGCAGCGGCAACACCACGAAGAGAGCCCCCACGGCGGCGGGGACAAACACCCAGCGGGGCAGGTCATTACGACGCTCGCTAATACGTACACCTCTCACTGACTGACGGCATTCACCCTGAAAACCGCCAGGTGCGCGGGGCGCGGACTCGGACTCCTGAAGACGTTAGCCCGGAAACGGGGAGTCAATGAAGCGTGCGGCTGTTGCATTGGTCGCGGCCGTGACGACCTCTTGTACGCCGACGGCGGTGGCGGTTGCGGCAGCAACGTCACTCGGCGCGGGCCTACCTGAGCAAAACGGCACATCAGCAAATATAAGTTGGTAGAAGTGGGGCATGATCCCAGAGGACCTCGCGCAGGCCGGCCTGTTCTTTGGACACAATCTGCAGTCGCCGACCGACGCGCCGACCACGCAAAATGCGCCGGGTGAGCTGGAGCGCTGGTTCGACGGACACACAGATGGCGACGGCGTCTGGAAGTGGCGGCACTACTTCGACATCTATGAACGCCACTTTCGTAAGTTCGTCGGCCGTGAGGTCCACATGCTGGAGATCGGGATCTACAGCGGCGGCAGCCTCGAGATGTGGCGCGAGTACTTCGGCGACGGCCTACACCTCTACGGCGTCGACATCGCACCTGAGGTCGTCGCCTACCAATCCGACGAGGTGAAGATACTCGTCGGCGATCAGGGCGACCCGAACTTCTGGGCGCGAGCGATGGCCGACATCCCGAAGCTCGACATTGTGATCGATGACGGCGGCCACCAGCCGCACCAGCAGCGCGTCACCCTTGAATCCCTGCTGCCGTTGCTCTCACCTGGCGGAGTGTTCCTGTGCGAGGACATCCACCACCCCCGCAACGAGTTCTGGAACTACGTGAACGGCCTGGAGCGCAACCTTCACCATTGGGAGGTCCAGGCGGTCGGACCGGGCCGCGAGGCGACGATCGGGCCGAGCAACTTCCAGCGGCTGATCTCATCGGTGCACCAGTATCCGTACGTGGTCGTGCTGGAGCGCCGCGACGAGCCGCTCGCCACGCTGCAGTCGGAGCGCCATGGGACCAATTGGCAGCCTTTCAGCAGCGCTGCGCACGGCGTCGGCACCGACCGGCCGGCGCGCCACTAGGGCTTTGCGAAGCCCGACTGAGCCAGGATCTTCTGGCCCGCATCGGACGTCACCAGGGTCACGAACTTTTGCGCCGTCGTCGCCTGCGGCGCCTTCTTCAAGACCCCGATCGGATAGACGTTGACCGCGCCGGCGGCCTCGGGGAAGTTGACCGTCGCGACTTTGTCCTTGGCGCTCTTTGCGTCCGTGACGTAGACCAGCGCGGCGTCGGCCTGCCCGGTGGTGACCTTGTTGAGGACATCGGTCACGCTGGGTTCCTCACTGACCGGGTTGAGGTGCACTCCGGTGTTGTTCTCGATGCGCTGGGTTGCCGCTCCGCATGGCACCGGCTGCTGGCAGGTCACCACGCTGATTCCCGGCTTGGCCAGGTCGGCGAAGGAACCGATTTTTTTCGGATTGCCCGGCGCGGTGACGATGACCAGCGTGTTGGCCGCGAAGTTCGTCGGGTCCCCGGCCAGCAGTCCGGCTTTGACGACGGTGTCCATCTGCGCGGTGTCCGCCGACGCGAAGACGTCGGCGGTCGCGCCCTGGGTCAACTGGGTGGCGAGTTCGGAGGAACCCGCGAACTCGAATTCGACACCGCTACCGGGATTGTCGGTCTTGAACTGCTGACTGATCTGGGTGAACGCGGGCTTGAGCGAAGCCGCGGCAAACACCACGATCGAGCCGGTGGGCGCCGGTGACTGCCCGGCTGACGGCGACGGCGTTTTCGAACTACACGCCATCAAGCCCGCGACGAGAACCGTCGATACCAAACCGGCCAGCACCCCGATCCGACGCATGATCAGACCCTAGCTTGCGGAAGGTTAAGGGGTGACGGCCAAAGAGTTACCGAAAATTGTCTGCGCGTCGGGGCGTCCTTAGTTTCCCCTTAGAGCTACTGTCCAGTAACATCGACGGATATCGGTGCCTTAACACGCTGAGATTCCAGGCGTCGGCGGGTTTGGGTTCGACGTTGAACACGAGGAGGTCATGGCAGTGGAGGTGCTGGTCACCGGCGGCGACACGGAGCTCGGCCGCACAGTTGCCGAGGGTTTTCGCGATGACGGTCACAAGGTGACCCTCGTCGGTTCACGCCGCAGCGATCTCGAGGTCAACGCCAAAGAACTGGACGTCGACGCGATCGTCTGCGACACGACCGACCCGGCCAGCCTCGAGGAGGCTCGCGGGTTGTTCCCCCATCACCTGGACACCATCGTCAACGTGCCGGCGCCGTGCTGGGATGCCGGCGACCCACGTACCTATTCGATTTCCGACACCGCCACCGCGTGGCGCACCGCGCTCGACGCGACGGTGCTGTCGGCGGTGCTGACGGTGCAAGCAGTTGGCGACAATCTGCGCTCCGGTGGTTCCATCGTCAGCGTCGTGCCGGAAAATCCGCCCGCGGGCAGCGTCGACGCCGCAATCAAAGCGACACTGTCGAATTGGATTGCCGGGCAGGCAAGCGTTTTCGGCACTCGCGGGATCACCGTCAATGTCGTGGCAAGTGGGCGCAGCGCCCAGGCCGGCTACGACGGTCTGTCACGCACGCCGCTTTCCGTCGCGGCGGAGGTCGGTCGGTTGGCGTTGTTCCTCACCACCCCGGCGGCCCGCCACATCACCGGCCAGACCCTGCACGTCAGTCACGGCGCACTCGCTCAATTCGCCTGAGCGTCGGTCGCTTTAGTCGCCGCTCGCGGCGGTAGGCGGCGTGGCTATTCGGCTTGGTGGCCACTGCTCGGTATGTAACCGGGGTCGCATCGGGCGTTGTACATGATGCGAATCACGTTGGTGTGACCAGGCGTAATGGGCCGGTGTGGTTGATTACACAGGCTTACTAGTGGGTTTCGGAGCAGTCGGTTGACTAGCGTTATAGCTAACTGCTAGCGCACGATATGAAGCCCCATCAGGAGCATCGGAAGCAATGAGCCCCCACCCAGAAGCTACAGCTGAACCCCAGCGACGGCACCGCGTCGTGATCATCGGATCGGGATTCGGCGGACTCAATGCGGCAAAGAAACTCAAACGGGCCGACGTCGACATCAAGTTGATCGCACGCACCACGCATCACTTGTTCCAGCCGTTGCTGTACCAAGTCGCCACCGGGATCATCTCCGAGGGCGAGATCGCGCCGCCGACCCGGGTTGTCCTGCGCAATCAGCGCAACGTCCAGGTCCTGCTCGGCAACGTCACCCATGTCGATCTGGCCAACCAGTGCGTTGTCTCGGAGTTGCTTGGCCACAGCTACGACACTCCGTACGACAGCCTGATCGTCGCCGCCGGCGCCGGCCAGTCCTACTTCGGCAACGACCACTTCGCCGAATTCGCACCCGGTATGAAGTCGATCGATGACGCGCTCGAACTGCGCGGCCGCATCTTGAGCGCTTTCGAGCAGGCCGAGCGCTCAAGCGACCCCGAGCGCCGCAGGAAGCTACTGACGTTCACCGTCGTCGGGGCGGGCCCCACCGGTGTCGAAATGGCCGGGCAGATCGCCGAATTGGCTGAGTACACCTTGAAAGGTGCTTTCCGGCACATTGATTCGACCAAGGCGCGGGTCATTCTGCTCGACGCCGCTCCAGCGGTCTTGCCGCCGATGGGCGAAAAGCTGGGCGAGCGGGCAAAAGCGCGGCTAGAGAAGATGGGTGTCGAGATCCAACTCGGCGCCATGGTCACCGACGTAGACCGCAACGGCATCACCGTCAAGGACTCCGACGGCACCGTCCGGCGCATCGAATCCGCCTGCAAGGTCTGGTCTGCCGGCGTGCAGGCCAGCCGGTTGGGTCGCGACATCGCCGAGCAGTCGCCCGCCGAGCTTGACCGGGCCGGGCGGGTCAAGGTGCTTCCCGACTTGTCTGTCCCCGGCTACCCGAACGTGTTCGTCGTCGGTGACATGGCCGCCGTCGAGGGCGTGCCGGGAGTTGCGCAAGGCGCTATCCAGGGCGCCAAGTACGTCGCCAACGCGATCAAGGCCGAACTCGACGGGGCAGACCCAACACAGCGTGAGCCGTTCCAGTACTTCGACAAGGGCTCGATGGCCACGGTGTCGCGGTTTTCCGCGGTGGCCAAGGTCGGTCCGCTGGAGTTCAGCGGCTTTATCGCCTGGCTGATGTGGCTGGTGCTGCACCTTGTCTATCTGATCGGCTTCAAGACAAAGATCACCACGCTGCTCTCGTGGACGGTGACGTTCCTGAGCACACGGCGTGGACAGCTGACGATCACCGACCAGCAGGCCTTCGCGCGAACACGGCTCGAACAGCTGGCCGAACTGGCTGCCGAGGCCCGCGAGTCGACCACGACCCGGGCCGCCAGTTAGCCGAGCAGCCGGTCCGCCTGCCACGTGCTGAGCGTCCCGCCACCTGCCAATGTCAGCACGGTGGATGCGTTGGGCATCGAGCTGCTGATGAAGTCTGTTGCCGGATAGCATAATTCGTTGATAGTTGCCCGCGGGGCGGCGATGCTGTCGTCGGCCACCGACCCGGCGCCTAATTCCACCCGGTGCCGCAACAGCGGGCGATCGTCGAGGTCGGCCCGCAGCGATCCCGACCAGAACCCTTCGCGCTCATTGCATCTGCCGATCTGCACCCGTTCACGGAAGCGGACGCTGCCGTCGCCGCGCAGGAACAACACCACCGTCGACACATGTCGCGCATCGGCGGCGACGACCGTCGGTTCGAGATCGACGTCGAGACTGCCGCTCACCTCGATGTCCCAACTTGCCTGCGATGTCAGGGTTTTTGGCCCGGGCAAGGCCACGGTCGCCGCGGCGCTGCGCAGCTTCAAGACGGCACCGGCCTCGACGATGACCCGGACATCGATGGTGTCGCCGCCCAGCGGGGTCGCCGCCGCCGACACCAGGTGCACGGTATCGGTTGCGGTGCAGCGGGCCTGGATACCGCCGCTGCACTGGATGCGGGGTAACCGGTCACTGGACGCGACCAACAGGACCTTTGACAGCATCGGTGCGCCGTCAGCCGGTAACGGCCAACTGAGCGTGCACCCACGCCAGCACCTCGGTCGCGGTCGGATCCTTGGTTAAGGACTGCAGCACCGTCGGGCGGCCGTCGCGCACCGCGTCGGCGTCGCGGGCCATCACATCCAGGTCGGCGCCTACCAGCGGCGCGAGGTCAGTCTTGTTGACTACCAACAGATCCGAGTAGGTAACACCTGGTCCGCCCTTGCGCGGCACCTTATCTCCGCCGGCCACGTCGATGACGAAAATCTGGACGTCCACCAGGCCCGAAGAGAAGGTCGCGGTGAGGTTGTCGCCGCCGGATTCGACCAAGATCAGGTCCAGCGCTTCGTGGGCGGCGATCAAGTCGTCGATCGCGTCGAGATTTGCGGTGATGTCGTCACGGATCGCGGTATGCGGGCAGCCCCCGGTCTGCACGGCCGCGATCCGGTCGTTTGGCAGCACTGCGTGTTTGCGCAAAAAGTCAGCGTCCTCGGTGGTGTAGATGTCGTTGGTCAGCACCGCCAGCGAAAGCTCTTCACGCAGTTGCCGGCACAACGCGGCGACCAGCGCGGTCTTGCCGGAGCCGACCGGTCCGCCGATGCCGATGCGCAGCGGCTCCGCCGGCTGCCTGACGCGCCTTGGCCGATCGACTTGTGGATGCGGATGGCTGTGCGAATGTGTTGGCATGTCATGTCTTCCGGGAGACGAATGCGAGTTGTTCGCGTTCGGCGCGTTGTTAGGCAGGTATCGACCCCATGATGTCCAGTCGGCCAGGTAAGCGGGCGGCTGCTGGGGTGGTTGCCAGGAAAGTCACAGCGGTCTGACGGCTATCACGGACTTGAGTCCGAGGTCGAGCAGGTACGTTGAACCGTGGCGCGCCGAGACGGCCGCCCGGACGAGTTCGCCGTACCCGGAAAGCGACAAGACGGTGACCGCGGGATGCCTAGCGCGCCGGTCAGCCGAAAACGGTCTTTGAACAGTTCGTCCGTTTGGTCCTGGTCGTCGGGGCATCCTCCACCGCGAGTTACTCGACGAGAGGAAAACGATGATAAATCCGTTCGCAGGCAACGCCGATATTCCCAACCGCGAAGGGGCGTGGGCACAGCAGGCCGAAGCCGAGCTGTCGAACCGGCGCCACCTCGAAGAGATCGAACGCTGTCTCTCCCACGGGCTGGAAGCGGCTCCCACCATCAACGACCGCACGTTGTCCACGTTCTCGCGCGGCGAGCTGCCGCACTTCGCCGGGGAGCGCGGAACGTTTCTGAAGTGCCCGTTCCTGGAAGACGTGCACGATGTGGGCGACGCCGAGGTGGCCGTCTTCGGCGCACCGCTCGACGCGGGGACTACCTACCGACCGGGAACGCGGTTCGGGCCGATGGGAATTCGCCGCTCCACCAACCTGTTTGGCACCTATTGCTACGAACTGGGGGTCGACCTCCGGGAGCAGCTCAACATCGTCGACATCGGCGACGTGGTGACCATTCCCGCCAATATCGAGAAGTCGTTCGACCAGATCAGCACGGCCATGTCCCATGTGGTCTCGCAGGGAGTCTTCCCGGTGATCCTGGGTGGCGACCACTCCATCGGGTTCCCGACCGTGCGCGGACTGGCGCCGCATATGGACGGCAACATCGGCATCATCCACTTCGACCGTCACGTCGATACCCAGGAAACCGATCTCGACGAGCGGATGCACACCACGCCGTGGTTCCACGCCACAAACATCAAGAACGCGCCGGCCACCAACCTGGTGCAGATCGGAATCGGCGGGTGGCAAGCGCCGCGCGCGGGAGTTCAGGTAGGTCGCCAGCGCGGAAGTACCGTGATCACCGTCGGGGACGTCGAACGCGTCGGGATCGAAAAGATCGCCGAAACGGCGCTGGAAATCGCATGGAAAGACGCCAAGGCGGTGTACCTGTCGTTCGACATCGACGTGATCGACGCCGGATTCGTACCCGGCACCGGCTGGCCCGAGCCGGGCGGTCTGCTGCCGCGCGAAGCGCTCAACCTCATTCGGCTGATCTCCGAACCCGGACTCAACGGGATCGAGGTGGTGGAGTGCTCACCGCCTTACGACTGGGCAGAGCAGACCGCGCTGCTGAGCAGTCGGGTCATCCTGGACAGCTTGGCGGTCATGGTGCGGGCGGGCAAACTCGGCAAGAAACCAGCCGCGCTGAAGCGCGAAGCCTGGGGACCGTACGCCGACTAGTCCCCGCTTGCGTATGAATGTCCTCCGCAGGATCCACGAAGGCAGCAGCTTTGTAGGTGCTGCCGGGCCGAAACCAGGATGATCGAATTGCCTGTCCTCGATTAACCCCGGCCACTTCGGGCCCGCGGCTTCAGAGGCCTCGGGATACGCGCCAGTGAGCAAATAGCTCAGTGGTTATATAGCAAATTATTGTGCGAGACTTTTGATTGCGCTGATTCCCGCTACTCGCTGCGCATGCACAGCGAGTAGCGGGACGGCGAGCCGGCCGGGTGCATGCGCGGCTGGCGACGTGTCCTGCTGTTGGCGGCGCGCCCACGCGGAGATATATCTCGAAGATCAGAGGCATATCTCCAGGCGCGCTCTCCAGGGGGCAGGTGTGCGGTTGCGCGAGTCGGCCTCGGCGGGGATGCCTAGCGACGTGCGCTGGCGATGGGACGTCGTACCAGCTGGATTCAGCCCATTTTCGCGACGTGGAAGTACTTCCCAGCTAATTCCCAGTGGTTAACCATGGTTAATCCAGATATATCCCTGAATATTGCTATTTGTGCGACAGCGACGACGTGAGAGCGCAGTTCTATACACGCGCGCGGCGACGTTAATGGGGCGACATCGCACCATTCGCGCGCTGGCCATCGCGCGCGAACCCGAGCGTCAAGCCATCACTCGCTTCGGGCCCGATGCGTTTGATTTGGCGTCTGGACGGCGCGTTACGGGGGTTTCGTAGTGGATTATGCGGCGCTCCCGCCCGAGGTCAACTCCGGGCGGATGTATGCGGGCGCGGGGGTCGGGCCCCTGGTGGCGGCCGGTGCGGCCTGGGATGCGTTGGCGGCCGAGTTGAGCTCTGCGGCAACGTCGTATCGGACGGTGATGTCGGAGCTCACAGCTGGGCCGTGGGTGGGGCCGTCGTCGGGAGTGATGGCGGCCGCGGTGGCCCCGTATGTGTCGTGGATGAATACCACTGCGGCACAGGCTGAGCAGACCGCCGGCCAGCTCGGGTCGGCGGTTGCCGCCTATGAGGCGGCGTTTGCCGCGACGGTGCCGCCGCCGGAGATCGAGGTGAACCGGGCGTTGTTGGCATCGCTGGTGTCCACCAACGCTTTTGGGCAGAACACTCCGGCGATCGCGGCCACCGAGGCGCAGTACTCCGAGATGTGGGCCCAGGACGCCGAGGCGATGTATGGCTACGCCGGCGCCTCGGCAACGGCAACGAGGTTGACCGCCTTCAACGCTGCGCCGCAGACCACCAACCCGTCCGGGACGCAGATGCAAGCCGCCTCCGTCAACCAAGCCGCGGTGTCCTCGGCCGGGCCGAGCGCCCAATCAGCACTGTCGAATGTGCCGAACGCGCTGCAGAGCCTTTCGACCGGGTCGATTGCCACCCCTTCGGACCTCGACCCAGGGCTGGGCGGCCTGCTCGACGCCCCCAGCGGCGGCCCCACAGGTCTCAACTTGTTCACCCAGAATGTCGGTAACTGGGCCCTTGTCATCAGTGGCCCCTTGTTCACTGCTTCGGGAATCACGCCCCTGTTGGGTGGGCTATACGGGCTCGCGTTGCCGACGGCGGCGGCGGTGGCCGGTGACGTGACCCCGGCGGACGCCGGGCTGGGCAACCTGGTGGATTCGCATGGGCCGGGCGCGAGCCCGGTCTCGGCCGGACTGGGCAAGTCGGCCGCGGTCGGTGAGTTGTCGGTGCCGCAGTCCTGGGGTACCTCCCCGGCAGTCCGGCTGGCCGCCAGCGCAGCGCCCCTAGCGCCCGCCGGGCTGGGCGGCGTGCCTGTGGCACCGGCCGCCGGGCCCGGAGGGTTCTTCGGCGGCATTCCCCCGATCGGCAGCCTGGTCAATGCCCCCAGGGGCGAGCAGACCCCTGCTCGCTCCGGCTCGGACAAGAAAGTCATCCCGACAATGCCCGGAGAGTCGGGCACTGCCATGCCCACTGGAAGCCAGCCCGCGCGGCCGCAACCGGCCCGCCGGCATGTCGCCAGCGCGTTGAGCGAAAGCGAACGCGAGGAGCTCGAAAAGCTGCGCAAGGATATCGCCGATGTGGCGACGGAGCGCGATGCGGCGGCGCGCCTGATCAAGGAGGCGATGCTGTGACCGCCCCGATGGACTTTGCGGGGATGCCCCCCGAGGTCAACTCCGCACGGATGTACGCGGGCGCTGGGGCGGGGTCGTTGGCGACAGCCGCGGCAGCCTGGGAGAAACTGGCCACCGAATTGAGTTCGACGGCAGCGTCCTACCGGGCGGTGGTGTCTGAACTGACGGGTCAGCCGTGGGTGGGTCCGTCGTCGGGGGCGATGGCCGTCGCGGTGGCGCCGTATGTGTCGTGGATGAATAGCACTGCGGCACAAGCACAGCAGACCGCCGCCCAGCTGGGGTTCGCGGTGGCCGCTTACGAAGCGGCGTTCGCCGCCACCGTGCCGCCGCCGGAGATCGAGGTGAACCGGGCGTTATTGGCATCGCTGTTGTCCACCAACACTTTTGGCCAGAACACTCCGGCGATCGCGGCCACCGAGGCCCAGTACTCAGAGATGTGGGCCCGGGACGCCGCGGCGATGCTCGGCTATGCCGGCGCGTCGTCGGCGGCAACCAGGTTGACCGCCTTCAACGCTGCGCCGCAGACCAGCAATTCGAGCGGAACCTCAAGCCAGAACGGCGCAGTAGCCAAGGCTGCGCTTTCGGGGACCAACCAGAGCGTCCAATCAACGCTCTCCGGGGTGCCCAACCTGCTGCAGAAAGCGGCATCCGGATCGCCTTCCGGAACCTCCGGAACGTCTGGAGCGTCTTCGGGATCGGGTTCGCTGCTGGACTTGTTCAACAACTTCAGCGCAAACACCATCGGCTACCAAATCCTTTCCGAGGGCTTGAACTTCGACGCGTCCGGCTCGCTGCTGACCCTCGCGCCGCCCGTCGCCGCGGCCTGGAATCCGTTGGTCAGTTCGCTGTCGGCACCGGCGGCCGCGGCGTCTTCGGTGTCGGGTTCCGGTTCAACCCTGGCGAATTCGTGTGGAGGCTCGGCGGGTCTGGGCAACGCCGGGGCGTCGGCGGGCTTGGGCCAGGCGGCTTCGGTCGGCGAGTTGTCAGTGCCGCAGTCGTGGGGCAACTCCCCCGCGATCCGGTTGGCCGCCACCCAACTGCCCGGCGCAGGGCTGGACGGTCTGCCGCAGACCGGACCGATCGGGCCGGGTTTCTACGGTGGCATGCCACCGATGGGGCCGGTCGCCAGTGTGGTCAATGCCCCGCGCGGCGAGCAGGGCCGTCTCCGAGCCGGCGCACGCCACAAGGTGATTCCCGCGGCGGCGGCGGAATCGGGCATGCACGGTGACCCCGCGGCGCGCTGGGTCGAGCCAACGGCGCCCGCGGAGGACGACGGCGCGGTCAGTGAGCGCGACGAGCTCAACCAGCTCCGCAGGGCGATGGCCGATGTCACCAGACAGCGCGATGTCCTCAAGCGCACGGCGGCGACCTTGATTAAGGAGGCAACGCAGAAGTAGCGACTGCTGTCACTCGATCGCTGACCGAGTGACGGGACTTCAAAAGGAACAGCTCGTTTGGCATATCGACGATGGGAAGTCAGGGCAGATGTTCTTCACAAAACCGGCCACGCGGTCTGCGAAAAGTTGGGATGGCGATGTGGCTTATGACTCGAAACACATTGCAGCCCCGGAGGATATAGAGTTCGCTACGTCATTGCCGGATGCCGCCGGCAGCTCGGCGGGTGCCGCGCCCGACGACGAGGACCAGGTACAGCTCAAGGCCCTCGGATTCCAGTCGGACTTCAAGCGAGACATGAGCCCCTGGGCGAACTTCTCGTTGGGATTCACCTACCTGTCACCGGTGGTCGGCATCTACACGGTGTTCGCGTTCGCATTGTCAGCCGCCGGCCCGCCGATGATTTGGAGCCTGCTGATCGCCGGCGTCGGGCAGATGCTGGTCGCGTTGGTGTTCAGCGAGGTGGTGGCGCAGTTCCCGGTGGCCGGCGGTGTCTATCCCTGGGCGCGGCGGTTGTGGGGACGCAAATGGGCATGGATGACCGGATGGGTCTACATGTTCACGCTGCTGGCTCTGCTGGCCGACGCCGCCTATGGTGCGGGCCCGTATGTGGCTGACGTGTTCGGCTTCTCGCGGTCCCCGCACGCCACGGTTCTGTGTGCGCTCGTCATGTTGGCGCTCGCCACGGCCATTAATCTCACCGGCACCAAGATGCTTGGCTACTTCGCCATCTTCGGCTTCAGCGCCGAACTGATCGGCGCTCTGGTGGTGGGCATCTGGCTGCTGTGCACCCAACGCCACCACGGGCTCGGGGTGCTCTTCCACAGCTTCGGAGCGCAAGGAAACCACAGCTACACGTACGCCTTCCTGGCCGCCAGCCTGATCGCTCTCTACCAATTCTTCGGTTTCGAGGCGTGTGGTGACGTCGCCGAGGAGGTCCGCAATCCCGGCGTGCAAATCCCCAAGGCGATGCGCCGCACGATCTACGTCGGCGGCTCGGCAGCCACCTTCGTCTGCCTGAGCCTGATCCTGTCGGTCACCGACTTCGGCGCGGTGATCAGCGGCAAGGACGCCGATCCGATCGACACCATCCTGAAATCGGCCTTCGGCGGCGTCGGCGCCAAGGTCGTCCTCTGCATCGTGTTGATCTCGTTCGTGTCGTGTGCGCTGAGCCTGCAGGCGGCCGCCAGCCGGCTGATCTACTCCTACGGCCGTGACGACATGATCATCGGCTCGAAGTTGCTTGCTCGCTTCGATCACAAACGCCACGTGCCGCCTTACTCGCTGCTCATCGCGGTCATCATCCCGGCGCTGCTGATCATCGGATCGCTCATCTCCAGCGACGCACTCACCAAGCTCGTCAGCTTCGGTTCGGTCGGCGTCTACATCGCGTTCCAAATGGTGGTGCTTGCCGCCCTACGGGCGAGGATCAAAGGCTGGGTGCCGACCGGGAAGTACCGGCTTGGCCGGTGGGGAGTGCCGGTCAACATCGGCGCGCTGATCTACGGCGTTGCGGCGATCGTCAATCTGGCCTGGCCGCGCGAGCCCTACCAGCCCTGGTACGACGACTACATCATTCTGCTGATGTCGGTGACGGTTGTCGGCCTCGGCATCCTGTACTTGGTCTTGACCCGAGCCCACACAAAGAGCACCTCGGCGCACGCTGACGCTATCCCCGCGCGGTGATGCCACCAAAACACCTGCGGAGCAGTGACTTTCAGGACACGAATAGCGGTCGCTCGCGTTCGGCGTGGCGCTGGGCCAGCGTATCGAGCAAGGGATCAGACAAGTCGGCCAGTCCGACGGACGCTTGCGCGGCGGTGCGCTCGCACAAATCCGCCAGCCGAAACGTCAGCGCCGCCACGTCGGCCGGATCCAACGCCAGCAGCCGCTGGGCCGCGGTCGCCGAGCCCGTCATCGTGGTGTAGACGATCGCCAGCGCGCTCTGGTCGGGAGTGAGACCGCTCACGGCGCCGACCCGTCCGGCCGCCACGGCGAGGTGCGGCTGCGAACCGAGATCGCCCCAGCCGGCGTCCGGCCAGACCCGTCGTGCCAGCCTCGCCAACCCGCGGCCCTGGCCGCGCGACGCCTGCCGAGCCGCCGGCGCCGGTGTGCGGGCATCGGTCTCCTGATCGGCCTGCTCGGGGCCGAGGTCGCCGCGATGAACCGCCGCCGCGATCGACGCGGTGACCAACCCATTGCTACGAATTCTGCGGTGCAAGAACGCTTCGAGCGTCTCCACATTGATCACCAGGCCGCTGGTGACGGCTTCCTCCACGCCGCCGGAATGCACGTGGGCGCCAGCCGGCAGTCGTGAATCGGCCAGGGTGAGCAGCGTCGCCAGTGCAGACATGTGACTCAGAACAGGAAATAGCGTTGCGCCATGGGCAATTCGGCCGCCGGTTGCTCCTGCCAGACCTCGCCGTCGATCCGCACGGTGAAAGTGTCCGGGTCCACTTCGATATCGGGCAGCGCGTCGTTGAGCGGCAAAGCCGTCTTTCCGACGCCGGTGGTATTCCGCACGGCGACCAACCGCCGGTTAACCGCCAGCTTGTCGGCCAGGCCGGCCTCGATCGCCTGCGGCGCAACGAAGTGCACCGACGTGGCCGCCGCCGCTGCCGGCGCGGCACCGAACATCGGACGCGGCAGCACTGGTTGGGGCGTCGGGATTGACGCATTCGCATCGCCCATCGCCGCCCAGGCGATCATGCCGCCCTTGATCACTACGTGCGGGCGGACCCCGAAGAACTCCGGCTCCCACAGCACCAGGTCGGCCAGCTTGCCCGGTTCCACCGAGCCGATCTCGTGGTCGAGCCCATGCGCGATCGCCGGGCAGATGGTGTATTTGGCGATGTAGCGCCGCACCCGCATGTTGTCGGCCCCTTGAGAACCAGAGCCGTCGCCGGGCAGCGCTCCGCGCCGGCGCTTCATCACGTGCGCGGTCTGCCACGTGCGCAGTACCACTTCCCCGATGCGGCCCATCGCCTGCGAGTCGCTGCCGATCATCGAGATCGCGCCGAGGTCGTGCAGCAGGTCTTCGGCCGCCATGGTCGACGGCCGAATCCGGCTCTCGGCGAAGGCCAAATCCTCGGGCACCTGGGGGTTGAGGTGGTGGCAGACCATCAACATGTCCAGATGCTCGTCGAGGGTGTTCACCGTGTGCGGGCGAGTCGGGTTGGTGGAACTGGGCAGCACATTGGGCTGGCCGGCGACCCGGATGATGTCGGGAGCGTGGCCGCCGCCGGCGCCTTCGGTGTGATAGGTGTGGATCGAGCGGCCGGCAATTGCGGCCAGCGTGTCTTCGACGAAGCCCATCTCGTTGAGTGTGTCGGTGTGTAACGCCACCTGTACCCCGGCGGCGTCCGCGACGGTCAGGCACGCGTCGATCGCCGCGGGTGTGGAACCCCAGTCCTCGTGCAGCTTGAAACCCGCAGCGCCGCCCCGCAATTGTTCCCAGAGCGCCTCACCATTGACGGTGTTCCCCTTGCCCAGCAGCGCAAAATTCACCGGCCAACCGTCAAGCGCCTCGAGCATCCGGGCCAGGTGCCATGAGCCCGGGGTCACCGTGGTGGCCTTACTGCCCTCGGCGGGGCCGGTGCCGCCACCGATGATTGTTGTGATGCCGGACCCGAGTGCCTCGGCCATGAGCTGCGGGCAGATCAGGTGCACATGGCAGTCGATGGCCCCCGCGGTCACGATGAGGCCGTTGCCTCCGATGACTTCGGTGCTGGGTCCGACCACCAGATCTGGGTGCACACCCGCCATCGTGTCGGGGTTGCCGGCCTTGCCGAGGGCGACGATCCGGCCATCGCGAATACCGATGTCGGCCTTGATAATTCCCCAATGATCGATGATCACCGCGCCGGTAATCACGGTGTCGGGTGCGCCCTCGGCGCGGGAGGCGCGCCCCTGGCCCATCGACTCACGCAGTACCTTGCCGCCGCCGAACACCGCCTCGTCGCCCGCCAGTCCTGGTCCCCCGCTGCGATCTTCGGTGATTCCGGCGAGTAAATCTGTGTCCGCCAGCCTGATTCGATCACCGGTGGTCGGTCCGTACAGCTGGGTGTAGTGCTCCCGAGACAGGTATGCCATCAGATGTCCAGTCGTCCAGGTGGATTCAGAGTCAGGCCATGAACCTCGCGGCGCCCGCGCAATGGCACCAGCTGAACATTTTGGGGCACACCGGGTTCGAACCGCACAGCGGTGGCCGCGGGTATATCCAGTCGGTAGCCGTGGGCCGCGGCGCGGTCGAACGACAGCGCCGCGTTGGCTTGTGGGAGGTGGACGTGGCTACCGACTTGTACCGGTCGGTCACCGGTGTTGACAATCTGCATGTCGAGACGTGGGACGCTCGCGTTGATCTCGATATCGCCGCTGCCGTAAAGGATTTCGCCGGGAATCATGAGATCGGGTGATGTACGGTGACCAGCTTCGTGCCGTCCGGGAACGTCGCTTCGACCTGCACGTCGCCGAGCATTTCCGGCACCCCCTCCATCACGTCATCGCGGCCGAGTACGTCGCAGCCGCTGGCCATCAACTGCGCGACGGTGTGGCCGTCGCGTGCGCCTTCAAGAATGTGGTCACTGATGATCGCGACCGCCTCCGGATGGTTCAGCCGCAAGCCCCGGGCACGTCGTCGACGAGCCAATTCGGCGGCGTAGGACAGCAGCAATCGCTCCTGCTCGTGCGGCGTCAGGCGCATGTTTTGATCCTGCCATGCCGTCCTGGGGAAACCCTGTGGCGCCTGCTCAGCCCTCGCGGGGCTCGAGGTTCTGCAGCCGCACCTGTCCTCGCGCCACGACTTGATCGTGGTCGTCGGTGATCGTGACCAACCACAACTGCTGGCGGCGGCCGCGATGAATCGGCTCAGCGGCGCCGAACACCGTTCCCGAGCTGATGGAACGCAAAAAGTCTGTGTTGTTGTTCACGCCGACGACATTGCCGCCGCCGCGGGTGGCGAGCCAGGCAAAGGCGGACGCGCTGGCGATGGTCTCCACCATCGAGCAGTAGACACCCCCGTGCACCAGGCCCATCGGCTGCAACAGTTTGGGCGTGACCTCGAGCTGGGCGCGGGCGCCGTCGGGGCTGAGCTCGGTGAATCGCAGGCCCAGCTCGGTATCGAATGGTGCGGTGAAGTTCGGCGGGATCACCTCGTCCGGCGATGTTGACACGTTCTGTTGTCTACACCATCGTCAGTCCGCCGATCGCGGCTGGCCGCCGACCGGTGACAAAGAACAGGCGAGCCCCGTGCACTAAGGCACGGGGCTCGCCGATCGAGTAGACCGGGGGTCGCTGCAGCCCTCAGGACACTCCGGCGGTCTGTTGCGCTCGACCTCCATGAGTATGGCAAGGCTGCCCTAACTTTGCAAGGGGTAGTCTCGAACCACGCCGGCCGGGCGCACGTGTACTTGTGACCGGACAGCGAACCGGCCGGCTGTCGGTACGACGGTCGGTAGTAAGCCGGAGTACGCTGGTTTCGACACTCGGGAGATGAACGAACTATGGCCAAGCTGACACGGCTGGGTGACCTAGAACGCGCAGTGATGGACCATCTGTGGTCCACGCCCGAACCGCAAACGGTCCGCCAGGTCCACGAAGATTTGGCCGCGCGCCGCGAGCTCGCTTACACGACGGTGATGACCGTGCTGCAGCGGCTGGCTAAGAAGAATCTGGTGTCCCAGATCCGTGACGACCGGGCGCACCGCTACGCACCCGTGCATGGCCGCGATGAGCTGGTCGCCGGACTGATGGTGGATGCGCTGTCCCAGGCCGAGGACTCCGGGAGCAGACAGGCCGCGCTGGTGCACTTTGTCGAGCGTGTTGGGGCTGACGAGGCTGAAGCGCTGCGGCGCGCGCTCGCCGACCTGGAAGCAAATCAACGCAATACGCGATCGGCTGGCGCTAAACCGGAGAACTGAGGGACACTAGGCATGTGTCCGCGATGGCCTTTACTCTCCTCGCGGTGCTGCTGATTGGCCCCGCGCCAGCCCTGTTAGCGCGAGCGTCCTGGCCACTGCGCGCCCCGCGTGCGGCGATGGTGTTATGGCAAGCCATCGCCCTCGCCGCCGTGCTCTCGGCCTTCAGCGCCGGGATCGCAATCGCCACCCGGCTGCTGATGCCCGGCCCCGATGGCCATCCCACGGCCAGCATCATCGGTGCGGCCGGCCGACTCGGTTGGCCGTTATGGACGGCCTATATCGCCGCTTTGGCGCTCACCGTGCTGGTGGGTGTGCGATTGGTGGTCGCGGTCTTGCGAGTGGCGATCGCCAATCGGCGTCGGCGGGCGCATCACCGGATGGTGGTCGATCTCGTCGGGGTCGGACACGACGCCGCGCTTACCCACCCGTGCTCCCGCACCCGTGACCTGCGCGTCCTGGACGTGGCCGAACCGCTTGCCTATTGCCTGCCCGGCGTCCGCAGCCGGGTCGTGGTCAGCGAGGGAACGCTGAACAATCTCACCAACGACGAAGTCGCGGCGATCCTGACCCATGAGCGGGCTCATCTGCGCGCCCGCCACGACCTGGTTCTGGAAGCGTTCACCGCGGTGCACGCCGCCTTCCCGCGGCTCGTCCGCAGCTCCAATGCGCTGGGCGCGGTGCAGTTGCTGGTCGAGCTGCTCGCCGACGACGCCGCGGTGCGTGCGGCCGGGCGCACTCCCCTGGCCCGCGCGCTGGTCGCGTGCGCCTCGGGGCGGGCTCCGTCTGGCGCGCTGGCCGCGGGTGGTCCCAGCACGGTGGTGCGGGTCCGCCGGTTGTCGGGACGAGGCAACAGCCCGATGCTTTCCGCGGCCGCGTACTTGGCCGCGGCAGCCATTCTGGTGGTGCCCACCGTCGCGCTGGCGGTGCCGTGGCTCACCGAGCTCAAGCGGCTGTTCAACCTCTAGCGCGGCGCCCGGCGAATCCCTTTGGCAGACCGGAACTCCGCTGTGCCACAGTGTGACGGAAACCGTGTAGCAAAAGTTCTCCAACCTGAGAGGCGAAGACATGAGTTCGTCGGATACCCAGTCGAATTCCAAGACCGGTACGGCGCAGATCGGCGTTACCGGCCTGGCCGTCATGGGCTCGAACCTCGCCCGCAACTTCGCCAGTCACGGCTACACGGTGGCGCTGCACAACCGCTCGATCGCCAAGACCGACGCGCTGCTCAAGGAGCACGGCGACGAAGGCAAGTTCGTCCGGTCGGAGACCATCGAGGAATTCCTCGACGCGCTGGAGAAGCCACGCCGGGTGATCATCATGGTCAAGGCCGGTGACCCCACCGACGCCGTCATCAACGAGCTCGCCGACGCCATGGAAGACGGCGACATCATCATCGACGGTGGCAACGCCCTCTACACCGACACCATCCGCCGCGAGAAGGCCATCAGCGCGCGGGGACTGCATTTCGTCGGCGCCGGCATCTCCGGTGGCGAGGAGGGCGCGCTGAAGGGGCCGTCGATCATGCCGGGCGGCCCGGCCGAGTCGTACAAATCACTGGGCCCGCTGCTCGAGGAGATCTCCGCGCACGTCGATGGCGTGCCGTGCTGCACCCACATCGGTCCCGACGGCGCCGGCCACTTCGTGAAGATGGTGCACAACGGCATCGAGTACTCCGACATGCAGTTGATCGGCGAGGCCTACCAGCTGCTGCGCGACGGACTCGGCAAGACCGCACCCGAGATCGCCGACGTTTTCGCCGAATGGAACAAGGGCGACCTGGACAGCTTCCTCATCGAGATCACCGCAGAGGTGTTGCGCCAGACCGATGCCAAGACCGGTAAGCCCCTGGTCGACCTCATCCTCGACGAAGCTGAGCAGAAGGGCACCGGCCGCTGGACGGTGAAGTCGGCCCTGGACCTCGGTGTGCCGGTCACTGGTATCGCCGAGGCGGTGTTCGCCCGCGCCCTGTCGGGCTCGGTGGCCCAGCGGAAGGCCACCACTGGTCTGGCATCGGGTGAGCTGGGCGACCGGCCGTCCGACGCTGCGCAGTTCATCGATGACGTCAGCAAGGCGCTCTACGCGTCGAAGATCATCGCCTACGCCCAGGGCTTCAACCAGATCCAGGCCGGCAGCGCCGAATACGACTGGGGTATCACGCCGGGCGACATGGCGACGATCTGGCGTGGCGGCTGCATCATCCGGGCCAAGTTCCTCAACCGGATCAAGGAGGCGTTCGACGAGGACGCGGACCTGCCGACCCTGATCGTCGCGCCTTACTTCCGCAGCGCCATCGAAGCCGCTATCGACAGCTGGCGCCGGGTGGTGGTGACCGCCACGCAGTTGGGCATACCGATCCCCGGCTTCGCCTCGGCGCTGTCCTACTACGACGCCCTGCGCACCGAACGGCTGCCTGCGGCGCTGACCCAGGGCCTGCGGGACTTCTTCGGCGCCCACACTTACGGGCGAATCGACCAGGACCCAGACAAACGCTTCCACACGCTGTGGAGCGGGGACCGTACCGAAGTGCCGGCCTAGCGGGCACTTTAAGGTGAGCTAGGGAGCGGTAAAGGGTGGGGCGACAGCGATGAAGTTTCTGAACGGACACCAGCCCGGCTACGACCTGACCTATAACGACGTGTTCATCGTGCCGAACCGGTCCGATGTCGCGTCGCGGTTCGACGTCGATCTGTCCACCAGCGACGGCTCCGGCACCACCATTCCGGTGGTCGTCGCCAACATGACGGCGGTGGCTGGACGACGGATGGCCGAGACGATCGCGCGGCGCGGGGGCATCGTGATGCTGCCGCAGGATCTCCCGATCACCGCGGTGCAGCAGACGGTGGAGTTCGTCAAAAGCCGGGACCTGGTGCTCGACACCCCGGTGACGCTGGCCCCCGACGATTCGGTGTCGGACGCGATCGCGCTGATCCACAAGCGGGCGCACGGTGCGGCGGTGGTGGTCTTCGAGGGCCGTCCGATCGGTCTGGTCACCGAGGCGTCCTGCATCGGCGTGGACCGTTTCGCCAGGGTTCGCGACGTAGCTGTGACCGATTTCGTGAGCGCTCCGCTGGGCACCGAGCCGCGCAAGATTTTCGACCTGCTCGAGCATGCGCCGATCGAGGTCGCGGTGGTCACCGCCGCGGACGGCAAGCTCGCCGGCGTACTGACCCGCACCGGGGCGCTGCGCGCTGATCTTTACATCCCGACCACCGACACCGGGGGTCGGCTGCGTATCGGCGCGGCGATCGGCATCAGCGGCGATGTGGGTGCCAGAGCTCGTTCGCTGGCCGAGGTCGGCGTCGACGTGCTCGTGATCGATACCGCGCACGGGCATCAAGTCCGGATGCTGGAAGCGATCAAGACGGTGGCGTCGCTGGAGTTGGGTCTGCCGCTGGCGGCGGGCAACGTGGTGTCGGCGGAGGGTACTCGCGACCTGTTGGGCGCCGGGGCCAGCATCGTCAAGGTCGGCGTCGGGCCCGGCGCGATGTGCACCACCCGGATGATGACCGGTGTCGGCCGCCCGCAGTTCTCCGCCGTACTCGAATGTGCCGCTGCTGCAAGGAATCTCGGCGGACATGTGTGGGCTGACGGCGGGATCCGCCATCCGCGGGACGTCGCGCTGGCGTTGGCCGCCGGGGCATCGAACGTCATGATCGGCTCATGGTTCGCCGGCACCTACGAGTCACCCGGTGACCTGATGCGGGACCGCGAAGACCAGCCGTACAAGGAGAGCTACGGCATGGCGTCCAAGCGGGCCGTGGTCGCCCGCAGCGGCGCGGACAGCGCGTTCGATCGCGCCCGCAAGGCGTTGTTCGAGGAAGGCATTTCGACGTCGCGGATGGGGCTGGACCCCGCCCGCGGCGGCGTCGAGGACCTGCTGGACCACATCACGTCGGGCCTGCGCAGCACCTGCACCTACGTCGGTGCCTCGACCCTGGCGGAGTTGCACGAGCAAGCGGTCATCGGTGTGCAATCGGCTGCGGGCTTCGCCGAGGGCCACCCGCTGCCCTCGGGATGGTGACGTCGGCGCGCGGAAAGCACGTCGCACCCGATCCGGCCAGATGTCTTCGCTACCATGTGAATTTCGAGATCTTCTCGGCCCGCAGCAACGCGCTGCGCGGCATCAAGCGAAAGGGATGACGTGCCGCAGGCACCCGTCGAGCCCGTCGGATTCCGGGCAACGCGGCTACCCCCGGCTCGACTGTCGTCTCCTAGCCCATCGCGATAGCCGGGCCCGCCATTGAACGTCACCGCCACCGTCGTCAGCGTGCTCGCCGTTGCGGTGCTCATCTTCGGCAACGCGATATTCGTCGCGGCGGAATTCTCGCTGACCGCGCTGGACCGCAACACCGTTGACGCCAACGCCCGCAAGGGTGGCCGGCGTGACCGCTACATCCAGCGCGCCCAGAACCGGCTGTCGTTCCAGCTGTCGGGTGCCCAGCTGGGCATTTCGATCACCACGCTGGTGACCGGCTACCTGACCGAACCGATGGTGGCCGACCTGCCGCACCCATGGCTGGACGCTCTCGGCGTGCCGGACCCGTTGGCCGACGCGATCACCGCGTTCATGGTGATGGTGATCGTGACGTCGGTGTCGATGGTGTTCGGCGAGCTGGTCCCGAAGTACCTGGCAGTGGCGCGGCCGCTGTCGACCGGGCGCGCCGTTGCCGGTTTTCAGCTGATGTTCTCGCTCCTGTTCACCCCCATCATCCGGCTGACCAACGGAGCGGCGAACTGGATCGTGCGGAAGCTGGGCATCGAGCCCGCCGAAGAGCTCCGGTCGGCCCGCTCACCGCAGGAATTGGTATCGCTGGTGCGCAGCTCGGCGCGCAGCGGGGCCTTGGACCCCGCCACCGCCGCGTTGGTACGACGATCGCTGCAGTTCGGCGCCCGGACCGCGGAGGAGCTGATGACGCCGAGGTCAAAGATCGTGGCGCTGCAAACCGACGACACCGTCAGGGATCTGATTGCCGCGGCCGCCGAATCCGGATTCTCCCGCTTTCCCCTCGTCGATGGAGACCTCGACGAGACCCTCGGCATCGTGCACGTCAAGCAGGTATTCAAGGTTCCGCGGGCGGATCGCCCGCACACGCTGCTGACCACGCTCGTGCAGCACGTGCCGGTGGTGCCGTCGACCCTGGACGGCGACGCGGTGATGGCGGAGATCCGTGCCAACCCGCTGCAGACCGCGATGGTGGTGGACGAATACGGCGGCACCGCGGGCATCGTGACCGTCGAGGACCTGATCGAAGAGATCGTCGGCGATGTTCGCGATGAACACGACGACGCCACACCCGACGTGGTGGCGTCGGGCAACGGATGGCGGGTGTCGGGCTTGCTGCGCATCGACGAGGTGGCTGCCGCCACCGGGTATCGGGCTCCCGAAGGGCCATACGAGACGATCGGCGGCCTGGTGCTGCGCGAGCTGGGCCATATTCCGGCGGTGGGTGAAACCGTCGAACTCACCGCGCTCGACGGGGATGGCCTGTTGGACAGCGCAATACGCTGGCAGGCCGCGGTGGTTCGGATGGACGGCCGGCGGATCGATGTGCTGGAGCTGACCGAATTGAGCACTCGTAGCGAAACACCCGTGGAGCACGGCCAGCGATGAACGACACGCTCGGAGTGCTGCTGGCGATCCTGCTGATCGCGATGAACGCCTTCTTCGTCGGCGCGGAATTCTCGCTGATCTCGGCCCGTCGCGACCGCCTCGAAGCGCTGGCCGAGCAGGGGAAGAAAAGAGCGGTCACCGTGATCCGCGCCGGTGAGCAGCTGGCGTCCATGCTTGCCGGCTCGCAATTGGGCGTCACGATAGCCTCGCTGCTGCTCGGCCGGATCGGTGAGTCGGCGGTCGCCAGCCTGTTGCAGTCGGCGTTCGGGCTGACCAGCATGCCCACGGCGCTGCTGCACACGCTGTCGTTCGTGATCGCGCTCGCGGTGGTGGTGACGCTGCACGTGCTGCTGGGCGAGATGGTGCCGAAGAACATCGCGCTGGCCGGGCCGGAGCGCACAGCGATGCTGCTGGTGCCCCCCTACCTGGCCTACGTGCGGGTCGCTCGGCCATTCATCGTGTTCTACAACAAATGCGCCAACGCGATCCTGCGCGTCTTGGGTGTGGAACCCAAAGACGAGCTCGACATCACGGTTTCACCGACCGAACTGAGCGCGATGATCGCCGAATCGGTCTCCGAAGGCCTGCTGGACCCCGAAGAGCACACCCGGCTGACCCGGGCGCTGCAGATCGGCAGCCGGGTGGTCGGCGATGTCGCCGTGTCGCTTGCCGACATCCGGGCGGTACCGGTGGCGGCGGCGGGTTCCGGGCCGACAATCGGCGCTGTCGAGAGTGCGTTGGCCGAGACCGGCTACTCCCGCTTTCCCATCGCGGCCGTCGACGGAAGGTTCATCGGCTACCTGCATATCAAGGACATGCTGACGCTCGGCGACGAGCCGCAGACCGTCATCGATCTCTCGTTGGTGCGCCCGCTGCCGCGGGTGGCCACGTCATTGCCGCTGGCCGATGCCCTTTCGCGGATGCGGCGCACCAACAGCCACCTGGCGCTGGTGACCGACGGCCGCGACGTCGTTGCCATGGTGGCGATGGAGGACCTGGTGGAGGATCTGGTCGGCAGCATGCGCGATGCACAGTGAGACCGGCCGCCGGAAAGGGCGCCGGCCAGCCCGTATGATTGAACGGCGCCGAAGCAAGACGGGGCGAGGCGCCCGCGTGTTGCCGCAACACGCGCGTTGCCCGAAAGTGCTCCCCGGGGACGCGCCGAGAAGCCCGCGGTGAAGCCCATCAAGAGCCCCGTGACCTGCTGTTGCGGGTTGAACGAATAGGATCGGGCGGGCTGTTGGCCGGTAGGCTGATGGCGTAGCTAGTTGGGGCCAGTCGGAGGCCGAGTGGGACCAATGAGGCAATTATGGAGGAGAAAAATGACTGACCGCGTGTCGGCGGGGAACTTGCGCGTCGCCCGAGTGCTCTATGACTTCGTGAACAACGAGGCCCTGCCCGGCACCGATATCGACCCGGACAGCTTCTGGGCGGGTGTCGACAAGGTCGTCACCGACCTCACCCCGCAGAACCAGAATTTGCTGAACACTCGCGACGAGCTGCAGGCGCAGATCGACAAGTGGCACCGGCACCGCGTCATCGAACCGATCGACGCCGACGCCTACCGGCAGTTCCTCACCGACATCGGGTATCTGCTGCCCGAACCCGAAGACTTCACGATCACCACTTCCGGCGTGGACGACGAGATTACGACGACCGCGGGCCCGCAGCTGGTGGTGCCGGTGCTCAATGCCCGGTTCGCGCTGAACGCGGCCAACGCCCGCTGGGGCTCCCTGTACGACGCGTTGTATGGCACCGACGTCATCCCGGAAACCGATGGTGCCGATAAAGGCAGCAGTTACAACAGGATTCGCGGCGACAAGGTGATCGCCTACGCGCGCAAGTTCCTCGACCAGGCGGCGCCACTGGCATCGGGCTCGTGGGCAGACGTGACGGGCTTGAGCATCGCCGACGGCCAGCTGCAGATCGCACTCGGGGCGGAGTCCACCGAGTTGGCCAGCCCGGAGAAATTCGCGGGGTACAGCGGCGAGCTCGGCTCCCCCAACTGGTCGGTGCTGCTGGTCAACCACGGGCTGCACATCGAGATCCTGATCGACCCGCAAGCGCCGATCGGCAAGACCGACCCGGCCGGCATCAAGGACGTGGTCCTGGAATCCGCGATCACCACGATCATGGACTTCGAGGACTCGGTGGCCGCCGTCGACGCCGACGACAAGGTGCTGGGCTACCGCAACTGGCTCGGCCTGAACAGGGGCGACCTGTCCGAAGAGGTCAGCAAGGACGGCAAGAGCTTCTCCCGCGTTCTCAACGCGGACCGCACCTACACCACGCCCGACGGCGCCGAGCTGACCCTGCCGGGGCGCAGCCTGATGTTCGTCCGCAATGTCGGGCACCTGATGACCAACGACGCGATCGTTGATGCTGAGGGCAACGAGGTGTTCGAGGGCATCATGGACGCGCTGTTCACCGGGCTGACCGCCATCCACGGGCTGAAGGAAAATGACGCCAACGGGCCGCTGACCAATAGCCGCACGGGTTCCATCTACATCGTGAAGCCGAAGATGCACGGCCCCGCCGAGGCCGCCTTCACCTGCGAGCTGTTCAGCCGCGTCGAGGACGTGCTGGGGTTGCCGCAGGGCACCATGAAGGTCGGCATCATGGACGAGGAACGGCGCACCACCGTCAACCTCAAGGCGTGTATCAAGGCCGCCGCCGACCGGGTCGTGTTCATCAACACCGGTTTCCTGGACCGCACCGGCGACGAGATCCACACCTCGATGGAGGCCGGTCCGATGATCCGCAAGGGTGCGATGAAGAACACCGCCTGGATCAAGGCGTACGAGGATGCCAACGTCGACATCGGGCTGGCCGCGGGTTTCTCCGGCAAGGCCCAGATCGGCAAGGGCATGTGGGCGATGACCGAGCTGATGGCCGACATGGTCGAGCAGAAGATCGGCCAGCCGAAGGCGGGCGCCACCACCGCGTGGGTGCCTTCCCCGACGGCGGCCACCCTGCACGCGATGCACTACCACCAGGTGGATGTCTTTGCCGTGCAGAAGGAGCTCGAGGGCAAGAAGCGCACGACCATCGACGAGTTGCTGACCATCCCGCTGGCCAAGGAGCTGGCCTGGGCTCCCGAGGAGATCCGCGAGGAGGTCGACAACAACTGCCAGTCCATCCTGGGCTACGTGGTGCGCTGGATCGACGCCGGCGTCGGTTGCTCGAAGGTGCCCGACATCCACAACGTCGCCCTGATGGAGGATCGGGCCACGCTGCGGATCTCTAGCCAATTGCTGGCGAATTGGCTGCGCCACGGCATCATCACCGAGGAGGACGTTCGGGCCGGCCTGGAGCGGATGGCCCCGGTGGTGGATCAGCAGAATGCCGGCGACGCGTCGTACCACGCGATGGCGCCCAACTTCGACGACAGCATCGCGTTTTTGGCCGCCGAAGAACTGATCCTGTCCGGCACGCAGCAGCCCAGTGGCTACACCGAGCCGATCCTGCATCGGCGGCGGCGCGAACTCAAGGCTCGCGCCGGTGCCTGATAGGGGCCCAAACTGCGGCATTGCTTCTGATGACTAGACGCGGCGCCGATTTCAGCACGGGCAAGATGACGGGTCGACGGGAAGGCGGCGGGCGCCGGTATGGGTAGGCACAGCAGGCCCGACCGCGGGAAGTCGCCCGACGAGCCTTCCGACGACGCCGCCGACGAGGGGCATGACGCCGACGCGCACTTCGCGGATGACGACGAGCACCACGCGGACGTCGACGACGGTTTCGCGGATGAGGACTTGCCCGCCGGCGAGGACCGCTACGCCGGTGTCGGCGGCGATGAGGAATATCCCGAATTTCCGCCCCGGCCACAGAGCTCTGCGCCGCCGGAACCACGGCCGGGCCTCTTCCAGTCCGGCCACCGGGTCCTCGGCGATTGGCGGGGCGGTCACCGCAGCGCAGGCGGGCGACGAGGGGTCAGCATCGGCGTGATCGTGGCCCTGGTCGCGGTCGTGGTGGTGGTCGGGACCGTCATCGTGTGGAGTTTCTTCGGCGACGCGCTGTCCCATCGCTCGCACACGGCCGCCGCACGCTGTGTGGGCGGCAAGGAGATCGTCGCCGTCGTCGTCGATCCGTCGATCGCCGACCAGGTGCAGCGGTTCGCGGAAAGCTACAACTCGACGGCAGGCCCCGTCGGTGACCACTGCATGGTGGTGAACGTCAAAGGAGCCGGCTCCGATGCCGTCATCGGCGGCTTCATCGGCAAGTGGCCGGCGGAATTGGGTTCTCAGCCGGCCTTGTGGATCCCGGGCAGTTCGGTGTCGGCCGCGCGGCTGACTGCGGCCGCAGGCCAGAAGACGATCAGCGACAGCCGTTCGCTGGTGACGTCGCCGGTGCTGCTCGCGGTTCGGCCCGAACTTCAGCCGGCGCTCTCCAACCAGAGCTGGAGCGCACTACCCGGCTTGCAAACCAATCCGAACGCATTGGCGGGATCGAAGTTGCCGGCGTGGGGTTCGCTGCGGCTGGCCTTGCCGACCAGCGGCAACAGCGACGCCTCCTATTTGGCGGGTGAAGCGGTGGCGGCCGCGTCGGTGCCCCCCGGCGCACCGGCCACCCAGGGCACGGCCGCGCTGCGCTCATTGACCAGCGCACAACCCAAACTGGCCGACAATTCGCTGACCGAGGCAATGAACACACTGCTGAAACCCGGTGACGTGGCGACGGCGCCGGTGCATGCGGTGATCACCACAGAGCAGCAGGTCTTCCAGCGCGGCCAGTCGCTGTCAGACGCAAAGAGCACGCTGGCCTCCTGGTTGCCATCCGGGCCGGCGCCGGTCGCCGACTACCCCACCGTGCTGCTCAGTGGCTCGTGGCTGACGCCGGAACAGAGCTCGGCGGCGAGCGAGTTTGCCCACTTCATGCGTAAGCCCGAGCAACTGGCGAAACTGGCCAAAGCCGGGTTCCGCGTCAACGGCGTCAATCCGCCGAGCAGCCCGGTGACGAGTTTCGCCGCCCTGCCCGCCACGCTGTCGGTGGGTGACGACGCCATGCGCGCCACGCTGGCCGACGCGATGGCCGCACCGTCCAGCGGACTGGCCGCCACGATCATGCTGGACCAGTCGATGCCCGGTGATGAAGGTGGAAAATCCCGGCTGGCCAACGTGATCGCGGCGCTGCAAGACAGGATCAAAGCACTGCCGCCGACGGCGATCTTGGGGTTGTGGACTTTCGACGGTCACGAGGGCCGCTCGGAGGTCCCGATCGGCCCGCTGGCCGACCCCGTCAACGGCCAGCCTCGCCCGGCAGCGCTGGCGGCCGCGCTGGACAAGCAATATTCGTCGGGCGGCGGTGCGGTGTCGTTCACCACGCTGCGCCTGATCTATCAGGATATGCAGACCAATTACCGTGCTGGACAGTCGAATTCGATACTACTGATCACGGCGGGGCCGCACACGGACCAATCCCTCGACGGGCCGGGGCTGCAGAATTTCATCCGCACGAGCGCCGACCCGGCTAGACCGGTCGCCGTCAACGTCATCGATTTTGCCGCTGATCCGGACCGGGCCACCTGGGAAGCGGTCGCGCAGCTCAGCGGCGGCAGCTACCAGAACCTGTCGACGTCGGCCTCCCCCGACCTCGCCACCGCAATCAGCACATTTTTGGGCTGAAGCAGCGAGTCTGCCAGACACTGCAGCGCCGGATGCCCAGGTTGGCCCATTGACGCTGCACTTCCAACACATGACCCTGGAGCGCAGCGGCCATGTGCGCGTTGCCTTTTGGGCGCAACCGGGATCGTCGTCGAACGCGGATTGCGGCAGCTATCCGGGCCATAAGCGCAACGATATCGGGGGTGCGAGGCACCCCGGAAAATTTCGGCCTGGATCAACACTGGCGGTCAGCCGAGAATCGACGCATGGACGCGAACGCAACTACGCGCAGCGATGGCAATATGCAGCTGCGCAAGGGAATCAGCGTGAAATGACAACGTCGAAAGTCATCTTCGATCCGTTTGCTGGGGACGTTTTTAGCGACTGTATGACACGTATCGTCGGATCTGTGGCGGAAGAATCCGTCTATCGTGACGCGCAATAAGACAACTCGATCTCCTTGATTCGCAGACTGCGGCTTTGGCTGAGGCTGCTCTTCGGCCGCGTCGTCGACATAGCCAGATGACCCCTGGATCACCGCGGCAGTGGCGCTTCCGGTCGACGCGGGATTCAGCGCGAAATAGTGGAAAGCGCAGACATATTGGTGTAGGGAGATGAAATGACGAAGCGCACGGCGCTGGTGACCGGCGCCAACGGAGGTATCGGGTCGGCAATCTGTGATCGGTTGCGTGCCGCCGGGGTGGCGGTGCGCACGATGGACGTGACGGGTCCGGCCGACGTGGTCATGGACTTGTCCGCCGGCCCGATTCCGGCAGAGGCGGTGCGGGACATCGACGTATGTGTTTCCGCAGCGGGCATCGTCGGCACCTTCGCCCCGGCGCATTCGATGTCGGCGGAGAAGTGGTCACGCGATATCGACGTCAATCTCACCGGATCCTTTCGCGTCATCCAGGCTTGTCTACCGGGGATGCGGGAGCGGCGCTTCGGGCGCATCATCGCGATCTCGAGCATGGCGGCTCAGCTCGGGTCCACCGGGAAGGTTGCCTACGCCGCCGCGAAAGCCGGCTTGTACGGGATGGTGCGAACCATCGCCATCGAGAACTGCTCGCGCGGTATCACCGCGAATTGCGTTCTGCCCGGGATGATCGCCACCCCACCGGTGCTGGCACTGCCCGAAGCCGATCAAGAACGCATCAGGGCCGCAGTGCCCAGCGGCCGCTTCGGCCGTCCGGAAGAAGTCGCCGATCTGGTCACGTTCCTCGCGCGCGACACATCCGGCTACATCACCGCGCAGGAGATCGGCATCGACGGCGGGCTGCAGCTGGATTCGCTCTTCGTCGGTCCCACCCGGCCCGGACCCGCCGATGGCTAATGCCACCAGCCGCCGGGTGGCTTCTGCGGCCACGATGCAGGAGGCCGGTCCCGCGAGGTTCGACGTGGTGGTCATTGGTGCCGGCATCAGCGGACTATGCGTCGCCCATCATCTGCAGCGTGCCGGCTTTTCGTACCGCCTTCTCGAGCAGGCACACGGCATCGGCGGGACCTGGCGCGACAACACCTATCCCGGATGTGGGTGCGATATCCCCGCCCCGCTGTACTCCTTCTCGTTCGCCCAGCGGTCGAACTGGACGCGGTTGTTCGCAAACCAGCCAGAGATTTTGGAGTATCTGCACGAGGTCGCCGCACGGTGCGGCGTCACAGAGCACATCGATTTTGCCACCAGGGTGATTTCGGCGCGCTGGCAGGAATCACGGCAATGCTGGGCGGTCCAGACCTCGTCGGGCACTGTGCTGGAATGCCGCTTTCTGGTCTCGGCCAAAGGGTTGCTTCAACGCCCCCGCTATCCCGACATCGCCGGGCGCACGACCTTCGCCGGCGCCGCATTCCATTCGGCCGAATGGGACCACTCCGTCGAGCTGCGCGGCAAGAGGGTGGCGGTGATCGGCACCGGGGCCAGCGCAATCCAATTCGTGCCCCGCATCGCACCGGATGTCGAGCATCTCACTGTCTTTCAGCGCAGCCCGGGCTGGGTTGTGCCGAAAGCGGATCGAAGGTTCTCGCCTCGTCAACAGCAGTTGCGCAGATTCGGGCCCTACCGCTGGTACACCAGGACGCGGCTGTTCTGGATCCATGAGCAACGTGTCAAAGGCTTCATCGATACCTCGGCCGGGATGCCCGACGCCGAGCGCTTAGCGCGAACGCTGTTGCAGCGCAAGGTGGCTGATCCGCGGTTGCGGGCCGCTCTTACACCCGATTACGTAATCGGCTGTAAGCGTCTGCTGATATCGAATGATTACTTCCCGGCCCTCAGCCGTGACAATGTCTCACTGGTGACGTCCCCGATCGCCGAGATGACAGCCGGCCAGGTGATCACCGACGACGGGCGGCCGCACGGTGCTGACGTCGTCATATACGCGAGCGGGTTCGACACCCAATCCGCGCTGTCCGACGTCGAGATCGTGGGACACGACGCGGAGAGGCTGTCCGATCGCTGGCAGCAGGGGGCCTCGGCGTACTTGGGAACAACCGTGTCGGGGTTTCCCAATTACTTCGTCATGCTCGGCCCCAACTCGGCGCTCGGCCACAACTCGCAGATCTTCATGATCGAAGCCCAGACGCGATACATCCTGAGTTGTCTGAAGACCGCTCGGCGCCGCAAGCTCGGCGCCCTGGTAGTTCGGCCGTCGGTCGAGCAGACGTTCAACGACTGGCTGCAGGGACGTCTCGCGCATTCGGTGTGGCAGGCGGGGGGATGCCGCAGTTGGTACCAGCATCCCGCCACCGGCAAGAACACCGCGCTCTGGCCTTCCTCGGCAATTGAGTTCTGGCACAGGACACATCGCATGCGGTTATCGGACTATCACACGAGGCGCCGAATCGATTGCGGCCCGGCCCTGCCGCCACCGTTGGCACCCTAAGCGGCATGTTTGGCCAGTGCGATACCGACTCGCACTTCGATGTCGCTGACTGTGATGGTGGGTGCCCGCGGCGGGGCCGCTGACCGGTAGGTGTGGCTCGTTGGTGTGGTGAATTCTGCTGTGTGAATGTGGGTTCCGTCGATTCCGGTGGCGACCCGCCACCCGTCGGTCTCCTTGGTGTAGTTGCACCCCTCGCACAAGCCGAGACCGTTGGCCGCGCTGGTAGCTCCGCCGTCAGCCCACGGCTGCGCATGGTCGCGGTGTCGGATCGGCGCGTCGCAGTAAGGCGTCCGGCATCGTTGATCACGCAGCTCGATGAAGGCGGCCAGACCGCGGGGAAAAAGCCGCGCCCGCGATTCCATCGCCACCAGCGCTCCGGCGCGAGGATGCGCATAGAGCCGACGCAGCGTCGCCCGGGACCGCCGGTCGGCAATGGCGCGCGACACCATCGCGCGGGCGACCGCCGCTGGAACGGGACCGTAGCCATAGACATCGGCCGGCGCGCTATCACCGCCTAGCAGCGTTTCATCCGAGAGGACCAGATTGACCGCTATCGGAGTGGGGACCGCCGCGTCGCGCCCGGTGACGCGCTCGACGAGGGTGTCCGCCATCGCCTGTCCGCGTGAGCGTCCGTCGCAGCGCACGTCGGCCTCGCGGCGCAGTGCCGCATACACCGAAACTCCTTGGGCTACCGGCAATAACGCGGTCAGATACGTCATGGTGTCGGGCGCCGGCCGAATAGTGACCGTGCGTTCGTTCTCGGCCTTGGCCGCTCGTTCGACGACAGCATGTGGGTCCAGCCGATAGGCGATCGCCTTGGCGGCGGCGGCCACTCGCGCATCGCCCATTCCGTTCAGGCTGGCCCGCTCGGCGCACAACTCGGCATCCAACGTGCGGCGGTCCTCGACGTCCAGGCAGGCGCTCTCGCGCACGATCAGGGTGGCTCGCCACTCCGAGAGTGCCCCGCATTCCAGCGCCGCCAGCGTATGAGGCATCTCGTGCACAAGGGCTTTCGCGAAGCCAAGATGCCGACCGCCCCGGGCGGGCGAGTCCCGTCGCGCCAGCGCGACCTCGCTGGCAACACCGCGCCCGCGCTGCGCAGCAGGCACACCGGCGGCTGCTTCGCCGGCTCTACGCGACGCGTCCAGGGCGGCTGCGGCTCGAACCTGGCCCGCCGCCGCGGCGGACTTGATCCGCTCCAGCTCGGCGATGCGCTCGATCAGTGCTGATTCGCCGACGGACGGATCGACCTCCACCAATGCCTCGAACATGTGTTCGATACTATACGGCTCCACCGACAGGGGTGCCGGGCACGGCTTCGCTCAGGCGTAAGCCTGCACGGGCGGGCACGAACACATGAGGTTGCGGTCCCCGTAGGCGCCGTCGATACGACGCACCGGCGGCCACACCTTGGGCCGGAAGGCCTTGCCGAGCGGATAGGCGGCCTCTTCCCGCGTGTACGGGTGATCCCAGTCGGCGACCAGCAGGCACTCGGCGGTGTGCGGTGCCCCCCGCAGCGGATTGTCGTCGGCGGGCCACTCCCCTGAGCCGACGCGATCGATCTCAGCGCGGATCGCGATCATGGCCTCGCAAAATGCATCGATCTCGTTCAGGTTCTCGCTTTCGGTGGGCTCCACCATTAGCGTGCCGGCCACCGGGAAGCTCATGGTTGGCGCATGAAAGCCATAGTCCGCCAGGCGTTTTGCGACATCGTCGACGGTCACGCCGGTCGATTTGGTAATACCGCGCAGGTCCAGGATGCACTCGTGGGCGACCATGCCGTTTTTGCCGGTGTACAGCACGGGGAAATACTCGTCGAGCCGGCGGGCGATGTAGTTGGCCGAGGCGATCGCGGTGAGCGATGCCGCCCGCAGCCCGTCGGCGCCCATCATCCTGATGTAGGCCCAGCTGATCGGCAGGATCGAGGCCGATCCGTAGGGCGCCGACGACACCGGATGACCCTCGGGTAGCTCGGGAGCGTACGGGTGACCCGGTAGGAACGGCGCCAGATGCGAACGTGCGGCGACCGGACCCACGCCCGGGCCGCCGCCACCGTGCGGGATGCAGAACGTCTTGTGCAGGTTCAGGTGGCTCACGTCGCCGCCGAACTTGCCCGGCCGGGCCAGTCCCACCAGGGCGTTGAGGTTGGCGCCGTCGACGTACACCTGGCCGCCGGCGTCGTGCACGGCTGCGCAGATTTCGGCGATGTCCTGTTCGTACACGCCGTGCGTAGACGGATAGGTGATCATCAGCGTCGACAGTCGATCGGCATGCTCGCCGACCTTGGCGCGCAGATCATCGAGATCGACATCGCCGTTGTCGTGACAGCCGACCACGACCACCCGCATCCCGGCCAGGGCGGCCGATGCCGCGTTGGTGCCGTGCGCGCTGGACGGGATCAGGCAGATGTCGCGGTTCGGTTCGCCGCGGCTGGCGTGATAGTCGTGGATCGCCAACAGGCCGGCGTACTCGCCTTGTGAGCCGGCGTTCGGTTGCAGCGACACCGCGTCATAGCCGGTGATCTGGACCAGCCAGGTCTCCAGATCGCTGATCAGACGACGCAGCCCCGGGGTGTCAGCCGCCGGAGCGAACGGGTGCAGCCGGGAGAACTCAGGCCAGGTGATCGACTCCATCTCGGCGGCGGCGTTGAGCTTCATCGTGCACGAGCCGAGCGGAATCATGCTGCGGTCCAAGGCGATATCCTTGTCCGCCAGCGTGCGCAGGTAGCGCATCATCGCCGTCTCGGTGTGGTGCTGCGTGAAGGCGGGATGGGCCAGGAACTCCGATGTGCGCGTGGCGATATCGGTGGGGACCGGTTCGCCGGCCGACACTCCGAAGGCGTCCAGAACCAGGGCCACGTGGGCGTCGGTGGTGACTTCGTCGCAGGTCACCGAGACGTGGTCGGCGTCGACACGCCACAGGTTGACGCCCCTGGCCTTCGCTTTGGCCAGCACCTCGTCCGCACACCCCGGCACCTGCGCCAACACAGTGTCGAAGTAGGTGTCGTGCACCAGAGCATCGCCCAGCGCGGTGGCGATGGCTTGGGCATGACGATGTACCCGGCGGGCGATGGCGCTGAGCCCTTCGGCGCCGTGATAGCTGGCGTACATCGCGGCCATCACCGCCAGCAGCACCTGCGCGGTGCAGATGTTGCTGGTCGCCTTGTCGCGGCGGATGTGCTGCTCGCGGGTCTGTAAGGCCAAGCGATAGGCCGGTGCACCGTCGCTGTCGAGCGAGACGCCGACCAGCCGGCCCGGCAGCTGACGGGCGTGCATCGCGTGCACCGCCAGGTATCCGGCGTGGGGACCGCCGAAGCCCATTGGCACACCGAACCTTTGGGTGGTGCCGAACGCGACGTCGGCGCCGATCTCGCCAGGCGGGGTGATCAACGTGCACGCCAACAGGTCGGCGCCGATGGCGATCAGTGCACCCCGTTCGTGGGCTTCGGCCGCCAGTGTGGACCAATCCGTGATCCGTCCGCCGGCTCCGGGCAACTGGGCGATGACGCCGAAGAAGTCACCGTCCGGGAGGCCGTTACGGAGATCGGCGGTGACGATTTCGATGCCCAACGGCTGGGCACGGGTGGCCAGCACGGCGGCGGTCTGAGCGAACACGTCGGTGTCGACCGCCAGTCGGTTCGCCGTGCCGCGTGCCGCACGGTGCATCAGCGTCATGGCCTCGGCGGCGGCGGTGCCCTCGTCGAGCATCGACGCGTTGGCGATCTCGAGCCCGGTCAGGTCGGTGACCATGGTCTGGAAGTTCAGCAGCGCTTCCAGCCGGCCCTGGCTGATTTCGGGCTGGTAGGGCGTATAGGCGGTGTACCAGGCGGGGTTCTCCATGATGTTGCGCAACAACACCGGCGGGGTGAGCGTGTCGTAGTAGCCCTGTCCGATCATCGACACCGACACGGTGTTGGTATCGGCCAGCGCACGTAGCTCGTCTAGCGCCTCCGCCTCGCTCGCGGCCCGGGGCAATGCGTCCAAACCCGGTGCGGCACCGCTCTCGGTGAGCTTGTCGATAATGTCCACCGGCAGCGCTTTGGACGCTAGCTGGTCGAGCGAGGCGATCCCGATGACATCGAGCATGGCCGCGATGGCCTGGCTGTCCGGCCCGATGTGCCGGTCGGCGAAGCTTTTGGATTGATCGAATTCCCCCACTGCGACTCCTGACATGGGCGAGAACGGCAACATCGCCAGCAAGCTGGCGTTGCGGTCCTCCCCCTCTGTCGTCAACCCATTCGGGCGCCTGAGAGATTCGACAACCCGATCCCCCGCGTTGCCTTTCCCCATGGGCGGGTGAGCGAATAAATTCGGCTCACCGCTTTCCAGAGACATCGGGACCCCGAGCGGTCCGGGTGCCTGAGAGATTGACGGAGAGGTGTTGCTCCTTCGGCGTCCGTGGCTGGCGGCCACGGAACTCTCCCGCGCGGGGGCGATGCACAGCTGAGTTTACCCGTGGTTTACCCGCGAGGGATGCAGATGGAGAAAAGGAGCTCGTGCGTGTTCCCGTCGGGGAATGCGCGGCGGCTAGCCGATCTTGCGGTCGCGATGCTTGCGCCGGGAGGCCAGTTCGTCCTCCGGTGCCGCAATCGACTCACCGCCGTCAGCGCGCTCACCAGGGAAGTCGGCGATAACGCCGGTCAGCTCCCGCATCGCGCCGGACACGGCGATGC
Organism: Mycobacterium sp. Dal123C01; assembly: GCF_052566995.1. Taxonomy (NCBI): domain Bacteria; kingdom Bacillati; phylum Actinomycetota; class Actinomycetes; order Mycobacteriales; family Mycobacteriaceae; genus Mycobacterium; species Mycobacterium sp. Dal123C01. The sequence continues at coordinate 4,105,121 of NZ_CP199580.1, forward strand.
CGAACACGCCCTGTCCGCCCTGCAGTAAGTCGACGACTTCTTCGGCCGACGTGCACTCGTAGACGGTGGTGCCGTCCGAGAACAAGGTGATGTTGGCCAGATCCTCGACGCCGCGCTGGCGCAGATGGTCGACCGCGACCCGGATGTTGTGCAGAGAAATACCGGTGTCCAGCAGCCGCTTGACGATTTTGAGGACCAGGATGTCCTTGAAGGAGTAAAGCCGCTGGCTGCCGGAGCCCGCCGCACTGCGAATCGATGGCACCACCAACGACGTGCGTGCCCAGTAGTCCAGCTGGCGGTAGGTGATTCCCGCGATCTGGCAGGCACTCGGCCCGCGGTAGCCGACCAGCTCGTCAGGCACCGAATCGTCAGGAAATAGCCCGGGTTGTACGGGTCCGCTGGCCACGGTGACGCTCGGGTCACCATTGGTCGCGGGGTCCGCAAGGTCCAGCTGTTCTTGACGTGGCTGGTCGCTCACAGGTGGTTCCTCTCGCCGATCGCGCTCTTGTCACTAGCTGCGTCCACTGGCTGTCGTCGCAGCCACGTTGGCTTAGGCCCGAGTGCTTGAGAGCTTACGCTGTTCGATCGCTGCCGTACCTTATCTCGTGATCAAAGTATGGCCGCCGTAAGGGCAACGGGGCCGCTATCGCTTAGGCGTGTCGACATCACAGTGTCAGATGAGACGGATCCGTGATGTCGACGTCCAGCGCATCGCCCGCGCCGACGAACCCCTGACCCGCCGTTTCGTCGTGTGTATCGTCGGCAGGCCGCTGGGATTCCCGGTTTAGGTGGCCTTGAAGTCGTCGGGCGAAACACTGTCGAGAAACTCCTTGAATTTCTCCACCTCGTCCTCCCGAACAGCGGTGTTGGACTCCTCGTCGCTCTCGTCGGGGATCAGCAGACCGGCCTGGGCGAGAACGGCCTCCTCGACATAGATCGGCACGCCGACTCGCAGCGCGATCGCCACCGAGTCCGAGGGGCGCGCCGACACGGTGATGTTGCGGTCAAAGACAAGGTCGGCGTAGAAAGTGCCTTCCTGTAAATCGACGATCCGCACCTCTTTTAGTGAATGTCCAAGTGCGGCAATGAGATCCCGGATCAGATCATGCGTCAGTGGGCGGGGCGGCTCGACGCCTTGTTGTTCGAGCGCAATGGCGGCTGCTTCGGACTGCCCGATCCAAATCGGCAGGTAGCGGTCGCCGTTGGCTTCGCGTAACAACAGCACCGGCTGGTTCTGCGGCTGTTCCACGCGAATGCCGACAACACGAACTTCACCCATTAGTGTCTGCCCTCCGCACATGCCGCCGTGTCCGACTTTCACTCGGAGCGACGACCCGGTGAAACACCATTTCTCTCCATGCCGCCGAGCACCAAGCTGTTGAACGAAGTCTAGTCCTCAGCGTCGCAGAACGTCGCGAACGGCGGACTTGATCAACGACGTGTGCAAAGTGATCGCCAGTGCGGCAACCTCACGCGCCAGGTCGTCGGCGCGATCGCGGGCACCGGCTTTGCCGGCTTTGACTACCGGCCCGGCGATTTGGGCGATCAGATCGGACTGCCGGTCGGCGGCCGAGCGGAAGGCACGCAGATGACGGGCCTCGACGCCGTAGTCGGACAGCGCTCGCGCACACTGCAAGATCACGATGGTGTGCTCGTCGAAAAATCCGCCCGGGCCGGTGGTGATCACCCCGGCCCTGACCAGTGCGGTAAGCAGGTCATCGTCCACGCCCGAGCGTTCGAGGAGGTCCTCTCGGCTCAGCCGGACGCGGGTGGGTGCCACCGCGGCCGTATCGGAATCGGTGTCGGGGGCGGCATCGCCATCCCCCACCGAAACCAATCGCGGTACGCCGTAAGGCGATCCGAACGGTGGCAGCTCACCGTCGGGCTGGGCGTCCAGCTGGGATCGGATCACCTTCAGCGGTAGGTAGTGATCGCGCTGCGCAGTGAGAATGAAGCGCAGTCGCGCGCAGTCGTACGCAGTGAATCTGCGGTATCCCGACGCGGCGCGCTGCGGCGTCACCAGTCCCTCAGCCTCCAAGAAGCGAATCTTGGAAATTGTGACATCGGGGAAATCCGGCCTCAATAGATCCAGGACCGCCCCAATCGACATCCCGGCCAGGGCCGGGCTATCGGGTGCGCTCACTAGCCTCCAGATCCTCCATCGTCGTCACCTTTGGGCCCCGTCAGGAACACCAAGCGGAACTTGCCGATCTGCACTTCGTCACCGTTTGCCAACACCGCCGAATCCACCGGCTCGCGATTGACGTAGGTTCCGTTCAGGCTACCCACATCGACCACGTGGAATTCGTTGTTTTCCAACCTGAATTCAGCGTGGCGGCGGCTCACCGTGACGTCATCGAGGAAGATGTCGCTGTCGGGATGCCGGCCTGCCGAGGTGATGGCCTGGTCGAGTAGGAACCGCGATCCAGCATTGGGCCCGCGTTTGACGACTAGCAACGCCGAGCCCGCCGGAAGTCCTTCAACCCCGGACACCGTGCTCTCGGAGCCCGATTGCGCGGGTGCGTCCAGTTCGTTGAGGAAGTCGGCGCGGAAAACCGAAGTTGTCTCCACGGTGACTTCATCAGAAGTCTGGTCGTTGTCCATGTCCGTCACGCGCTGCTCCTCACTGGCCGCTGTGGCGTTGTCTGACCGGGCCGCTCGGCCGGCTTCCCACTAGGTTCGTAACCCCTGTAATGCCGATTACTTGCCTTCTCATGCTGTTGTCTTGACCGTACCGCGCGGTGGTTCGGAATGGGCTAGCCACCGGCAGGATCGCAAGCCGATCGTCCGGCCAGCCCCCTCACCCCAGCGCGGCCCCACCGCGGGCCGTGTCATGGCCCAATGCCGAAGCCGCGCGCAGGGCTGGCAGGGACATTAGCAACCGTCATTCGGTCAGTGTGCCGCGGTAGGCCTCGGCGTCAAGCAGCGCGGAAATGGCGGATTCCAACTCCGAGCCATCCGAGACCTGGATATCGAGCAGCCAGCCGGCACCGTAGGGATCGGAGTTGACCAGTTGCGGGCTGCCTTCCAGATCGCCGTTGACTGCAGTCACTTTGCCGGAAACCGGTGCGTACAAGTCGGACACGGATTTCGTCGATTCCACCTCGCCGAAAGCTTCGCCCGCGGTCAACTCGGCGCCCTCGTCGGGCAGTTGGACGAAAACAACGTCGCCCAGTGCCGACTGCGCGAAGTCGGTGATTCCGATCCGCACGGTGTCGTCACCGCTCCGGCGAACCCACTCGTGTTCGGCGGTGTAGTGCAGATCGGGCGGGATATCGCTCACGGTAATCCTGTTCTGGTCGGCTGCTGTTCGGGCTAGTTCACTTCACGGGCTGAGCGTATTGGTGCGGTTTTGGTTGTCGCAAGGTGGTCACGTCCAGACGGTCGCCCTGCTGCACAGACATGCGTCCGCCGACGCGCTTGATGCTGTCCTCTGCGCCACCCGGGATGTTCATGGCCGCAGCCAGCGTGGGTGGATCGCCAATCGCCAGAATCGAATACGGCGGCGACAGCGTCCTGTTGTCGATGGTCAACGAACCGGGTGTGCCGACCACCCAGGTGTCGACGCCGACCCGCACGGACTGGTGTGCACCGTTGACCTCGATCGCCTCGGCTCCTGCGGCCCGCAGCTCATTGATCACGTCGAGCAGTACCTCCGGTGACACCCCGGGGCCGGGGTCGTCGATGGTGACGGTGACACCGGGCCCGGTCGCGCCCACGGCGCCGACCAGGATGGACAGCGCGGCCAGTCTCGCCTGCGCGCTTTTGATCGCGGCCTGGTCGGTGTTGCCGGACGCCTGCAACGAATTCAGGGTGTTCTGCAGTTCGTTGACTTCGGTGTTCAGCGTGGCCTCGCGCTGGCGCAACGAATCCAGCAGCACCAGCAGATCCGCGGGGCGCGCCGTGTCCAGGGAGTCACCCGAGCGGGTCTGGCGGACCTGGGTGACGATGGCGATGCCCAGGACCAGACACAGCAGGAACGCCAGCGCTCCGAACACCAGCCGGGACCGACCGCTGCGCAGCATTCCGGACAACCCGGTCCGGCCTACCGCTCCGATCTCGGGGCGCGGACTGTGCGCGGGCAACTCGTGCCGGCCATGCTGCGCAGCGTCGCCGGAGTCGGGGTCAGCTGTGGAAGCATCCTGTTGGGTTGGCGTGTCACGACTTTCGTCGGCCGCGCCATTCGGCTCGTCCTGGCTCACGCTGACCTCATCTGGGTCATGGCGCCGCTCCTCCTCATCACTTCGCTCTGCATCGTCGCCGGCGCGCGTCATGCCCCGAAGAGCCGGCGCCGCAGCGCGGCGGCGTTGCCGAAGATACGGATACCCAACACGACGATGATCGCTGTGGACAACTGCGTGCCGACGCCCAACTGGTCCCCGACATAGACGATCAGCGCCGCCACAAAGACGTTGAACACGAACGAAATCACGAACACCTTGGGGTCGAAGATCCGTTCGAGATAGGCGCGCAGCCCGCCGAAGACAGCGTCGAGCGCGGCGACCACCGCGATGGGCAGATACGGCTGCACGACCTCGGGCACCGCGGGGTGGAAAACCAAGCCCAGCACGATGCCGATCGCAAGCGCCGCGATACCGATCATGCGCAGGTTCCCGTCCGCATTCCCCCCAGGGGGAGCTGTCTTACGAAGACTTTTCTCACTAGGGCCCAATCTGTTTGGCGAACTTGACTTCCCGGATCGATCCGGCCGGCAGCGAAAGCCCGTCGGAGACATTCACCGCGATGCCGACACCGTAGGAGGCCTCCAGCAGCCTAAGACGCTGCAGTCCGGGGCTGTTCTCGAAGACGTCGCGCATTCCGTGCGGCGGGCCGACCGCGAGGATCGTGTAAGGACTGCTGGTGGGGTTGTTGTCGACCAGGATCGCTCCCCCGGCTTGACGGATCGTCACGTTCGGCCCGACCCGCACTCCACCGACCGAGATGGCCTCGGCGCCGCTGGCCCACAACGAGTTGACCACGAGCTGCAGATCGCGGTCGAGGATGATTTGCCGGCTCCCGCTCACCCGTTGCTTGGACACATCGGAAAGATTCGGGCTGGCACCGGGATCGGTCACCTGCACGGTCAGACCGGGGCCGATGATCGCTGTGCTGGCGGCGGCCAGGCTGAGTCCGTCCAGCCGAGTCAGCAGCCGCTGACCCTCTGTGTCGTCCGCCAGCGCGAGCCGCTGTACGTCGTCGACCCGGCTCGACAGCGTGCTGCGCTGCTGGGCCAATTTGGTGGCAGCGTCTTCCGTCGCCCGCACACTTCGCGCCAACAGCTGCTGGGCCGTGTGCACACCGGGTTCGACCGAACGGGCTTGCGCGACCGCAGCGGCGAACACCGTGGCGACCAGCATCGCCGCCAGCGCCTGCCAAAGCCAGCCGAAAACGCGTGCCCGCCCGGTGTGGGGTGTGGCCTCGCTAGCGCGTCGTTCGGCCGCCGCGGCGTAGCCGGGATCCAGATGCTCCGACAGCAGCGCGCGCAGCAGGGACGGCACCGGGATGAGTGTTGGCCGCGCCGCGGCGTGTGCGCTGCGCCCGGCGTTGGGGTCATAGCCGCCGAGCGAGCGGTCCGGTTCAGCCATGCTCACCCGCCTCGGGAGTGTTCGGCCGGGTTGCCTGCTGTGCGACCTTGGGCATCCGGCGCATCACCAGGACCATCTGCACGGCATACAGGACGAATGACCACAGGTAGGCGTACATACCCCAGATCAGAAAACCCCAACCGCAGGCGCCTATCACCCTGCTCCACAACGCGTCCGACGTGCCCAGCAAAACGAGCGGAAAGCCGGACATCAAGGCAAACGTCGCGGCTTTGCCGATGTAGGTCACCGGCAGCGCCGACAATCCGCGACTGCGCAGCAGGGGCAGCGTGGCGGCCAGCAGCCCGTCGCGCGCCAGCAGCGTGATGACGAACCACCACGGCACGATTCCGCTCAGCGCCAGCACGATGGGCACCGTCACCATGTAGAGGCGATCGACCGCGGGATCCAGCAGGACGCCCAACCGCGACGACTGGTCCAGCGTGCGGGCGATCTTGCCGTCGGCCCAGTCGGAGGCGCCACTGAACATCAGGATCGCCACCGCCCACCCGTTGGCGTGCGCGAACATCAGGACGTAGATGAATACCGGAATGAGCAGCAGGCGGATGGCGCTCAGCAGGTTGGGTACTGTCAGCACCCGGTCTGGCGGATCCGGCTCCATGAGCCGTGACCTTAGCTCGGCGACGATGCGGTCCGCATCGCGGACCAGTCGGTTAGCGGAACACTCCGGGCAGGCTCAGGGTGGACAACGTGTCATCGGACAGCGGGTTGTCGTTGACCATGTATGTCCACGTCGACGTCGGTCGTGCCAGCTTGGACAGATCGAGGCCCGGCTCCTCTTCGAGGACGTTCGCCGTTTCGAACGTCTGCTGAGCGGCTTCGATCGCGTCCGCGGCCAGCGACGCGAACGCGTCGACCGCCATCCGGTGGAATTCGTCCAGCGGATTCTGCCGGCCCAGCGCGCGCAGATGGATGCTTTCCCGGATGTCGGCCAGGTAGGCCAGATGATCGGCCCAGCCGCGATCGAGGTGATACAGCATGATCTGCCGGCAGATCGTCTCGAGCCGTTCTTCAGAGATTCCCTCGGTCTCGGCCAGCTCCTCGTAGCGCTTCGGCGCCAGATCGGCGAGCTCCTCACGCGCAGCTGCGGTGCATAGCAACGTGTTTCGGCGATCCACGATGATGGCGCGCTGCTGGGCGATCAGCTGGTTGTAGCGCCAGGTGTTCGCGTGCACGTCCAGCAGCCGGCCCTCCGCGACGCGCTGCGCGTGATCGAGCAATGCGCTGGTCTTGGGGCTGACGATCTTGCCGTCCTCGTCGGTCTGCTCGGGCAGCTTGTTGCGATCCAGGTTGGCCGCGACGACGTCGTCCTCCCAACTCGAGAAAAACACCGACGAGCCCGGGTCGCCCTGGCGTCCGGCGCGCCCCCGCAGCTGGTTGTCCAGCCGCTCGGTGTGATGGCGGCCGGTGCCGACCACGTGCAGCCCGCCCAGCTCGGCGACCCTGTCGTGGTCGGCTTCGTCGGATCCGCCGAGGCGGATATCGGTGCCCCGCCCGGCCATTTGGGTGGACACCGTGACCACGCCGTACTTGCCGGCCTCGGCGATGACCTCGGCTTCCTCGGCGTCGTTCTTGGCATTGAGCAGGACCGCCGGCACGCCGCGGCGCACCAGCCGCTCGTGCAGCTCCTCGGATTCGGCCACATCGCGGGTGCCGACCAGCACCGGCTGTCCCGTCTCGTGCACGTCGGCGATGTGGTCGACGATCGCGTCGTTCTTGGCCGCGGCGGTGATGTAGACCCGGTCAGACTCGTCTTCACGAATGTTGGGAGTGTTCGGCGGAATTGGTGAAACACCCAGCTTGTAGAACTGGCGCAGTTGCTCACCGGCGGCCAGCGCGGTGCCCGTCATTCCACACACGGTCGTGTAGCGGTTGATCAGCGCCTGCACCGTGATGGTGTCGAGCACCTCACCCGTCTCGGTGGTCTCGATGCCTTCCTTCGCCTCGACAGCGGCCTGCAGACCGTCCGGCCAGCGCTGCAGCTGCGCGATGCGGCCACGGGAGGAGTTGATCAGGTGCACGGCATCGTCGCGGACGATGTAATGCACGTCGCGGTGCAACAGCACGTGGGCGTGCAGTGCGACGTTGATCTCGGTGAGCGTGGTGACGACGTGTTCCTCGGAATACAGATCGATGCCGCCGAGCGTCTTCTCGACTTTGCGGGCGCCGACCTCGGTGAGGTGCACGTTGCGGCTGTCGGAGTCGGTGTCGTAGTCGACGTCGGCGGTGAGCTCGCCAACCAGTTCGATGATCTCCAGCCGCGGCGTCTCCCGGTGCGTGGTGCCGGCCAGCACCAGTGGCACCAGCGCCTCGTCGACAAGCACGGAGTCGGCCTCATCGATAAGGGCCACATCGGGATTGGGCGATACCAGGTCGTCGACGTCGGTTACCAGCTGATCGCGCAACACGTCGAAGCCGATTTCGTTCACCGACGCGTAGGTGACGTCGCAGTCGTAAGCCGCGCGCCGCTCCTTGCTCGTGGATTCCCCGGTGATCCAGCCGACCGTCAGTCCCATGGCCTCCAGCAGCGGGCCCATCCATTCCGCGTCGCGGCGGGCCAAATAATCGTTGATGGTGACCACGTGCACGTGGCGGCCGGCGATCGCGTACCCGGCGGCCGCGATCGCGCCGGCCAGTGTTTTGCCCTCACCCGTCGCCATTTCGATCACATCGCCGTCGAGCATGCGTAGCGCGCCCAACAACTGAACGTCGAACGGCCGCAAGTCCGTTGACCGCTCACCCGCTTCCCGGGCGATCGCCAGGAACTGCGAGATGTCCTCGGAGTCAGCGAGACCGTCGAGGTTGAGCAGTCCGGCCGCCTTGCGCAGCTTCTCGTCTTTGAGGCCGGCGGCCTTCTCGTCGTATTCGGACGCGTCGCTGACCTGCGAGAGGGAGCGAGTGCGGTCCTTTTCCGTACTGGCGCCGAGCAGTCGCCAAAATCTGCTGCTCAGGCGGCCCGGTTGAGTGCGGGTGGTGTTTGGCACAGGTCAACGGTACGCGGTGAGCAGCGTTGCTCCGGTCAGGCCCGACCCGTCAGGCGAGGTTCGATCGCCGGGGATAGGCGATGCTCGGGTCGGTGAGCACATTGACGACGGCGGGCAGGCCGCTGGCGAAGGCCCGCTCCAGCGCGGGCCGCAGCTCGACCGGCGCGGACACCAGCTCGCCGTGGCCGCCGAGGGCGCGTACCACCTCGTCGTAGCGGGTCCCCGGACGCAACTCCGCGACCACTGAATAGCCGTAGATCGCCTCCATCGGATGCTTTTCGAGGCCCCAGATTCCGTTGTTGCCGATCACCGACACGACCGGCACTTGGTGCCGCACCAGGGTGTCCCATTCCATACCGCTGAAGCCGAATGCGCCGTCGCCTTGCAGCAGGACGACTTGACGCTCCGGGTGGGCCAGCTTGGCCGCCAGGGCGTAGCCGGGGCCTGAGCCAAGACAGCCGAAGGGCCCGCTGTCGAGCCAGCAGCCCGGCTGATAGCTGTCGATCACCCGGCCCGCGTAGGAACCGAAGTCGCCGGCGTCGATTACCACGATGGCGTCGCGGTCCAGCATGGGCGCGAGTTCGGCGTACACCCGCATCGGGTGCAGAGGGATCCGGTTGTCACCGAGATCGGCTGTTTCCTGATCGCGTGCGGCGGTCTCGGCCGTGCGCAGCGCGGCGATCCAGTCTCGATGGTCGGCTCCGCTGGGACCGGACAGCGCCGAGAGAATGGCCGTGAGGTCGCCGTAGAGGCCGGCGGCGACCGGCCGGGGATGCTCCCGCTCGGGCTCGGCCCGATCGGCCACGACGAGCTGCGTTTGCGGCCCGAACACCTTGCCGAAACCGAGCCGAAAATCCATCGGCACCCCGACGACGAGGGCCACATCCGCCTCGCCCAGCGCTTTTGCCCGTGCCCGCGAGAACGCCAACGGGTGATCGGCGGGCACAACGCCGCGGGCCATCCCGTTCATCAGCACCGGGATCCCCCGCTCCTCGGCAAGCCGCAGCAGCGCCACCTCGGCGTGTCCCCACCAGACGTTGGTGCCGGCCATGATCACCGGCCGCTGCGCGGCGGCCAGCAGGCCGGCGGCACGGTCCATTGCGTCGCCGTCGGGCGTGGGGGCCGGTGGCGGCTCGCTGAGCACGCCGGGACGGCCGTCATCTTCGGACACGGCGAACACGTGATCCATCGGAAAGTCGACGAATCCGACACCCGACGGGGCGCCGACCGCGGCCCGCAATGCCTCGTCGACCAGCCGGCCCGCGTCCTCAGCGGACTGCGCGGTGGCCGCGAAGCGAGCCAGCGGCGCCACGAACGGCACGTGGTCGATCTCCTGCAGCGATCCCATGCCCCAGCGCTGCGCGGGCGCCCGTCCACCGAGCACCACCAGTGGTGACTGGTTTTGCTGCGCGGCCGCCATCGCGCTCATTCCGTTCGTGACACCCGGGCCCGCGGTGAGGGCGGCCACGCCCGGCACCCTGGTCACCTTCGACCAGCCCTCGGCGGCGAACGCCGCCGTCTGCTCGTGACGGGTGTCGATGAGTCGAATGCCCTCGTCGCGGCAGCCATCGTAGATGGAAAACAGATGGCCGCCCGACAACGTGAACAGGGTGTCGACACCGCTGGCCCGCAGGCGCCGGGCGATCAGGCGGCCGGCATGGACGATCTGGCTGGACGGAGCGTCGATGCTCATCGTGGCAGCCTATCCGCCGGTCTCGGGTACCTTCGCGGGGAAGCATTCGCCAAGAGGCTCCTCAAGATGCCTCGATAGCAAGGAGACGTCGACTTTGGGTCCCACGCTATTCAAGCCATCCATCGACTGGTCCTCGGCACTTGTGGACTCCTTGCAATGGGTCGCCATTGCCTGGGCGGTAGGCGCGGTATGTCTCATCGTCGTGCTGGCCGTATTTAGGTATTTCACGCCCTGGGGCCGGCAGTTCTGGCGGATCACCCGCGGCTACTTTGTCGGCCCGGACAGGGTCAAGGTATGGCTGATGCTTGGTGTGCTGTTGCTGTCGGTGCTCCTTGCGGTGCGGCTCACCGTGCTGCTCAGCTACCAGGGCAACGACTTGTACACGGCGGTGCAGAAGGCAGTCCAGGGCATGGCCGCGGGCGACGAGGCTGTCAGACAGTCTGGTATCCATGGCTTTTGGATGTCCCTCGCGATTTTCAGCGTGCTGGCCACCCTCTACGTCATCCGATTCATGCTCGACATTTATCTGACCCAGCGCTTCATCATCGCCTGGCGCATCTGGCTGACCGCCCACCTCACCGATGACTGGCTGGACGGCAAGGCCTATTACCGGGATCTGTTCATCGACAACACCATTGACAACCCCGACCAGCGTATCCAGCAGGACGTCGACATCTTCACCGCCAATGCCGGCGGGACCCCGAACAGCCCGTCCAACGGCACGGGAAGCACGTTGTTGTTCGGGGCCGTCAACGCGGTCGCCTCGGTGATCTCCTTCGCGGCGATCCTGTGGAATCTGTCCGGGGACCTGACCCTCTTCGGCGTTACGTTGCCGCGGGCCATGTTCTGGACCGTTCTGGTGTATGTGGTTATCGCGACGGCGGTCGCGATATGGCTGGGACGTCCGCTGATCTGGCTGAGCTTCAACAACGAGAAGCTCAACGCCGCGTTTCGTTATGGCTTGGTCCGGCTGCGCGACGCCGCGGAAGCCGTCGGTTTCTATCGCGGTGAGCGCGTGGAGCGGGCGCAACTCTGGCGTCGTTTCACCCCGATCATCGACAACTACCGCAAGTTCGTCCGCCGGAGCATCATCTTCAACGGCTGGAACTGGTCGGTGTCGCAGGCGATTGTCCCCTTGCCGTGGATTATCCAGGCTCCGCGGCTATTCGCCGGCAAGATCGACTTCGGTGACGTGGGCCAGACCGCAACGGCATTCGGCAATATCAGCGACTCGCTGTCGTTCTTCCGGAACAACTACGACGCGTTCGCCTCGTTCCGGGCGGCGATCATCCGGTTGCACGGGCTGGTGGACGCCAACGCCCAGGGCCGCGCGCTGCCGGCAGTGCTGGTCAAACCGAGCCAAGAGTCGGTGGTCGAGCTGGCCGGTATCGAGGTCCGCACGCCGGCCGGAGATCCGCTGATCGACGCGCTCGACGTGGAGCTCCACAGCGGCGACTCGCTGGTGATCACCGGGCGTTCCGGCGTCGGCAAGACAACACTGCTGCGCAGTCTGGCCGAATTGTGGCCCTACGCGTCAGGGACGTTGTGTCGTCCGGAGGGTGACAACGCGACGATGTTCTTGTCGCAGTTGCCGTATGTGCCGCTGGGCAACCTGCGTGGCGTGGTGTGCTACCCGAATTCGCCGGACGGCGTCGCCGACGAGGAGCTGCACGACGTGCTGAACAAGGTCGCACTGGCCCCGCTGATCGAACGACTCGACGAAGAACAGGATTGGGCCAAGGTGCTCTCTCCGGGTGAGCAGCAGCGCGTCGCCTTCGCCCGCATTCTGCTGACCAAGCCCCGGGCCGTCTTCCTCGACGAGTCCACCTCCGCGCTCGACGAGGGCCTGGAATTCGCGCTCTACCAGTTGCTGCGTTCCGAACTGCCGGAGTGCGTCGTGGTCAGTGTCAGCCATCGCCAGACCGTCGAACAGCACCACGAACAACAGCTGCAGCTGCTCGGCGGCGGTCAATGGCAGCTCGGGCCGGTCGGCCCGGAACCCGCGAAGGTTTAGCCGAGCTGGGCCGCGTGCGTTCCGGTGCTGTGTCTTAACGCGCCTACGCGCCCCCGGCCCCTTGGGCCGCGTGCGTTCCGGTGCGGCGGCCGAAGAACGAGCCCTCACCCAGCTGGGTGCCGCTGGCATAGCCCTTGCCGTCCTGGGCGATGTTGGACGCGCAAGCGCCGACTGCGTAGAGGCCGGGTATGACGGTGCTGTCTTCGCGCAGCACCTGACCGTCCAGGGAGGTGGCCAGCCCGCCGACGGTGAAGCCGGCATACATCGCCTTGCCCAGTGACATGTCGAACGCGCCCCACGGGCCTTTGTCTTGCGCCGCAAGGAATTCCGGCTGCTTGTGAAAGTCGGGATCCTCGCCGCGGGCGGCGTAGGTGTTGTAGCGGTCCAGCGTCGCGACCAGGTTGCCCTGCGGGATGCCAAGTGCGGCTTCCATTTCGGCGACGGTTTCCCAGCCGTCGATGAGCGGCACCAACGGCATCGTCGGGTGCTCCAAATGTGCCTCGTCGACGATCAAGAACGCCGCGCTGTCCGGCTGATCCATGATGAACCCGGACGTCCGGGAGTGGTAGCAGTCCTCGGTGACGAACCGCTGCCCGAGCTTGTTCACGATGATCCCGGTCAGCAGGATCGACGGCGGGTACGGCGGAGCGGTGATGAAGATCTGGTCCATGTGCTGGGTCGCGCCGCCGGCCGATACGCCCATCCGGATGCCGAGGCCGTCGTCGTAGGTATTGCCGAGCACGAACGGCTTCTCGGCCAGTTTCGGTGTGTACTTGGCTACCATCTCCGGGTTCATCACGAATCCCCCGGCGGCAATGATGACCGACTTTGCTTTGATCGCCCCGGATTCGGAGAACTGCTTCCACCTCACACCGGTCACCGCGCCCGAATCATCCACAATCAGCTCGGTGGCGCCCGTCTCGTAACGGATTTGCACGCCCAGGCTTGCCGCCCGCTTGAGCAGCAGGTCGATCACCATGCTGGCACCGCCGGTGTCGCCGGGCACCGGCACCTTGTGGCCGCGCGGTGCAGGCACGGCCTTCTCCAGGAACGGCCACACCTTCTCGTTGCCGGTGAACATCAATCCCTCGGTGTTGGGCTGAATCACCGCTTTGCCCGGGAAGTAGCTGCGCTCGAACTGGAAACCCAGATCCTCGAGCCAATTGAAATGCTCGACGCTGCCCTCGCAGTACGCGCGAATCTTGGTGGGGTCGGGCTCCCGAGATACCGCGACCAGGTACTTGTACATCTCCTCGGCAGAGTCGTCATGACCGGTGGCCTGCTGGACCGCGGTCCCACCACCCAGGTAGAAGTGGCCGCCGGCCAGCGAGGTTGTTCCGCCTGCCACTGCGGCGCGTTCCAGGACCAGCACCCGCGCGCCGGCGGCAGCCGCACTCACCGCCGCGCATCCACCGCCGATCCCGAAACCGATCACGAGCACGTCGACGTCGTCCGACCACGACGTCACCGTGTCTGCGTTGACCGTTGCTGGTATCTCGGTGCTCACCGCTGCTCCTGTTTGATGTAGTCGTAAAACGCCTGCATCTCCGGCGAGACGTAAGCGATCTCCACAAACGGCACGCCCGCCTGTGGTGCTGACACGTAAGCGAATTGGATTCCGCCGGGCATTACACCCTGCTGCACCACCGGGGCGCCGTGGTTAGCGGCGTCGGCCAGCGCCGCATCGAATTGTTCGGGGCTGTCGGCCTCCATGCAGATGTGGTGCAAACCCGGCCCAGAGTCACGCAAAAATTCACTATAGATGTTCTCCCCGCTGACCGGTTCGATGAGCTCCAGCTGCATGTCGCCGAGATAGCTCAGTGAGATGCTGGCGACGAAATCGGCCGGCTTGCCACGGTAGCTGCAGCTGTCCGGAGCAAAGTGCACCTCGGGTATTCGGACCCACTTCCGGGCGCCTAACAGGCCGGTGAGAGCCGTTTCGGTGGCGGGCAGATCCTGGGTAACCCATGCGATCTGTGTCGGTGATTGAACAGTAAGCGTCATCGTCTGGCAGGATAGCCCAGTCTGCTGGCCCCCAGAAAGGCCCAAAAAGTCTTTGCCGTAATCCGGTGCTTGGCGCCGGGAATCATTGGGTGAACACGTTCTAGTTCGGCCTCCTCGGCCCGCGCCGCCGACCGGGGTCAATGTTGGGTCAGCATGTCCACCAGCAGCCGAAGCTGGGTGTCGAAGACCGCCTCCGGATCCGTCAGCGTGTCGGCACCGTACTGTCCGAACACCTCGAGGCTGATCGCGCCCAGCACCCCTGCCCAGAACAAAAAGCACTTGGCGATGACGGAATCGTCGCCGGGAAAGCCGAATTCTTGCCGAATCCGGTCAAAGTCTGACGACATCGGTTGCGGGACAACAGTATTGGTTAGCCTGATATCGCCGGTCGTAATCCCCGCCGCGATGGCGTCGAAAATGGCCCCCACCACACGGGTGCCGACTCCGACGGTGCGCTCCGGAGGTGCGTGATATCCCGGGACTGGGCTGCCGTACAGCAGGGCCCACTGCGCGGGACGTTCTACGGCCCACCTCCGCACTGCCCGCGCGATCGCGACGACGTCGTCACTCCAGTACTCGCCGACGGTGTCGCGGGCCCGGTCCACCGTCTCGGCCAGGTCGGAGTAGGCGTCGATAAGCAGCAAGGTCAGCAATTCGTCGCGGCTGGACACGTACCGGTACACCGCCGAGGAGACCATGCCCAGGTCGCGCGCGATCGCGCGTAGCGACAGCCCGGCTGCGCCGCGATCGACTAGCTGGCTGCGCCCCAGCTCGACGATGCGTGTCGCGATCTGCTCCCGTGACTCCTGGCGTTTGCCCACGTCGCCAGTTTGACACAACCGAGATCACCGCTCTTGCATTTCGGTGAGTGTTGTGGCAACGTCATCCGCCTAGAGAGCACTGCTCTCAGTAGTTCTTAGAGGCCGGCCGAGAGGATCCACGATGTCCACCCGCTACGAAGAACCCAACCGGGCCGCGCGAGCCGGCAACGCCGTCATCCGGTGGCTCGCCGAGCTGGGGGTCAGCATCGCCGGTACCCGGGCGCTGCGCGTCCGCGGGCGCAAGACGGGAAAGCTGCGCGCGGTGGTGATCAACCTGCTGACCATTGACGGCGTGGACTACCTGGTCTCGCCGCGAGGGAACACCCAGTGGGCGCGCAATGTCAGGGCAGCCGGCGTCGTCGACATGGGGCCGCGCTGGCGGCGGCGCAGCGTCCAGGCCACCGAGGTCGAGGATGCGGCCAAACCCGAATTGCTGAAGCGCTACCTGGACCGGTGGTACTGGCAGGTCAAGGGCTACGTCGCCGGGCTGACGCCGGAATCCAGTGCTGATCAGTTCCGTACTGCCGCCCCATCGATACCGGTGTTCGCGCTCCGCGCGGGCGGTTCGGACTGAGTCGCCCTAGTCGGGGTTGACCTGCCCTGCCATGTCCTGGTGGACCTGCTCGGAGGTGGTCCGCCACGACACCGCGGCGGGAAAGTCGCCCCACATGCTGTTGAAGATCCCGACGAGCTGTCCGGGACCCCCAGGGGGCGCCAGGTACACCGGTCCACCCGAGTCACCCGGATGGCTCTGGACGCCGTGGGACATCGTGAACCAGCCATTGTTCACGCTTTCGACGGTCCCGCAGGTCTCACCGGTGGCCACACCGAAGTGACACACCGCCTGCCCGGGCGTCAGCGCTACGTTCGGGCTCGATACCAGCTGACGTCCCCCCGGCAAAATATTGTTCAACGAAATATTGCCGTCCAGCGCGATGACCTCGTAGTCGCTGATCGCCTGGTCAACGGCCACCGTCGAGCCGCTGGGCGTGTCGTCCCGGAAGGTCGCGAGATGGCCGATGACGTTGCGGTTCTGGTCGGTGACGATATTCCCGGTACTGCGGCAGTGCCCCGCGGTGTAGGCGACTCGCTGGGCCGCATCGACGTAGCCCAGCGTGCACATCCGGTTGTCCTGCAGGATTTCCATGCCAGGGAACACCGCTACCGGGTCTGCATGGGCCGTGGCAGCGGGCAAGCCGGGGCCAAACGCCAGGGCAGCAACCACTGCGGCCACTACCCGAAGTGCCATGCGATACACCATGGACGGACTCCGTTCCGTCAAGGCCGGAGCGTGCACCGACCACAAGTTGAGATTACGTCGTTACTGTTTCGACATCGAGCTATTCGCGCTAGCAGGTGCCAGCGTTACATCGACGTCGCCATCCGAACGGAGTCGTCGGTCTGGCCCGCCGGGCGCGGAGTCCAGCCCGGGGGTCCGAATACATAGCGCAACCGGTCACGAAGCCGGCTCGCCGACCGCCAGTCGCGGGCGATCGCGACGTATTCGCGGGTCTGCAGGTTCCAGATGTTGAAGGTGTCCACTTGCTTGGTGAGGCCGTAATTCGGACGGAACAGCTCGGCCTGGAAACTGCGGAACAGGCGGTCCCAGATGATGAAGATGCCGCCGTAGTTCTTGTCGAGGTACACCTTGTCCATGCCGTGATGCACTCGGTGGTGCGACGGGGTGTTGAAGATGAATTCGATCGGTCGCGGGAGCTTGTCGATACGCTCGGTGTGCACCCAGAACTGGTAGATCAAGTTCAGCGAAAAGGCGAAGAACACCATCCAGGGTGGAATCCCTAACAGCGGCAACGGAATCCACATCAAGATCTCACCGCTGTTGTTCCACTTCTGGCGCAGCGCGGTCGCAAAGTTGAAATATTGGCTGGAGTGGTGGGCCTGGTGCGTGGCCCAGATCAGCCGCACCCGGTGCGCGATGCGGTGGTAGGCGTAATAGAGCAGATCGACGCCGACGATCGCGATGACCCACGTGTACCACTGGTCCACCCGCAGGTGCCACGGCGCCAGGTAGGCGTAAATCGCGGCATACCCCAGCAGTGCGAGGGTCTTCCAGCCGGCGGTGGTGGCAACCGAAACCAGGCCCATCGAGATGCTTGCCACGGAATCGCGGGTCAGGTAGGCGCCCGACGCGGGTCGGGAATTCTCGGCAGCGGCCGCCTCGAGGCGTTCCAGCTTGCGCGCCGCGGTCCACTCGAGAATCAGCAGCAGCACGAAAAAGGGAATGGCAAACAGCACCGGATCCCGCATTGGCGGAGGTAGTACGGCTAAGAACCCAGTGACGGCACCCACACAGATAGGTTAAGGCCTGCGGCGCGACGTTCGTCAGGCCGATCTGTTCCTCGGGCCGCTGGACGGTCCAGACTGATGGCTGATGACAGCGATGAATCGCACGACGGGCGACCACGGTCGATCGGCTGTGCTGCTGGTCGGCTCCGGCTTCGCGGGGTTATGGGCGGCGCTGGGAGCCGCCCGCCGACTCGACGAGCTCGCGGTGCCGGCGGGAACGGTCGATATCACCGTGCTGAGCGCCACGCCATTCCACGACATCCGGGTCCGCAACTACGAAGCCGATTTGAGTGCCTGCCGCATCCCGTTGGCCGACCTGCTCGACCCCGTCGGCGTGGCGCACATCGCCGCCGAGGTGACCGCCATCGACGCCGACGCCGGCACCGCCGCCACCGCGGACGGTGTGACCTATGGCTACGACCGACTGGTGCTGGCGTCCGGCAGCCGGGTGCTCAGACCCGACCTCCCGGGGCTGCGCGAGTTCGGTTATGACGTTGACACCTACGACGGTGCCATCGCGCTAGAGCGGCATCTGCAAGGGCTCGCCGACGATATCCCGACCGCCGCGGCCGCGACGGTCGTCGTGGTCGGTGCCGGGCTGACCGGCATCGAGACGGCCTGCGAGCTGCCGAACCGGTTGCGCGCGTTGTTCTCTCGAAGCAGCTTCACTCCCCGGGTGGTCTTGGTCGACCACAATCCGGTGGTCGGCTCCGATATGGGCCCCTGGGCGCGACCGGTGATCGAACAGGCGTTGTCGGACAACGGGATTCAGACCAGGACGGGAGTAAGTGTGGTCGCGGTCAGCCAAAGCGCGGTGTCGCTGTCCTCGGGCGAGGAGCTGGAGACGGCCACGGTGGTGTGGTGTGCCGGCATGCGGGCGAGCCCGCTCACCGAGCAGCTGCCGGTGGCCCGCGACCGGCTGGGTCGGGTACCCGTCGATGATTACCTTCGGGTGATCGGAGTCGAGTCGATATTCGCCGCGGGCGACGTGGCTGCTGCCCGCATGGATGACGAGCATCTGTCGGTGATGTCATGTCAGCATGGGCGGCCGATGGGTCGTTATGCCGGCTACAACGTGATCAGTGACCTGCTCAACGAGCCGATGCTGGGCCTTCGAATCCCTTGGTATGTAACAGTTCTCGATCTTGGTCCGACCGGCGCCGTCTATACCGAAGGGTGGGATCGCGTGGTGGTCTCAACGGGTGAGCAAGCCAAGATCACCAAACAGACCATCAATTCCCGGCGGATCTATCCCCCACTGACCCGGGTCCGGACCGATCTACTGGCCGCGGCCGCGCCCGAGCTACAGGCCCGCCCGTAGCCGGGCCGCGGTCAGTCTGACGGCGCTTCGTCGGCGGCGTACCACTGCACCGCGCGAACCCCGGGTTGCAGGGACAGCTCGGCCACCAACCGCTCCAGCTTGGGCGGTGTGTGGCCGTCCACGAGCACATGTGCGGTCAAGGTGATCTCGTCGTCGCCGGACTGGTGCCCGGTGTGGATGCCGCGCAGCGTGATGTCGTTGCTGCTGGCGTGCTGGACCAGCTGGGCGCGGGCGTACTTCTCGGATTTCGGGCGACAGACCGCCTGCACCAGGAACGGTTGTCTGCCTTCGTCTTCCTCGGAGTCGTTGTCGTGGTCGATCACCCGCCCCAGTGGGCGTCCCACTACATGGATGGCGATGACGCTGACGGTGGCGATCAAGGTAAACACCAGGTGCCCGGAGGCGGCCAGAACACCAATCGCCGCGGAGCACCACAGCGTGGCCGCAGTATTGAGGCCCCGGACGTTCACGCCCTCGCGCAGGATCACCCCACCGCCGAGGAACCCGATGCCGGACACCACATAGGACGCGACTCTGGTGGGGCTGCTGTCCTCGGTGGCAGCCGCGTACAGCACGAACAACGTCGCGCCCGCGGCGACCAGCGCGTTCGTGCGTAGACCGGCCCGGCGCGCTCGCCATTGCCGCTCGATGCCGACCAGGGCGCCGCAGCCCACCCCGACGCCCAGCCGGAGCGCGAAATCGGCGACGCTGAGTGTCTGCGTCACAACCCGCTCCTTCCCCCGACGGCCTGGCCAGCCAACCAGGTCTACATGAACGGCAGATGGATGCCAGCCAGACCGGTTGCAGGGTGGCCACTCCCGCGAAACCTCTGCGTAGCCGGATGGTTGACCGCGGCTACTGCGCTGAGGCTGGATTCTTGCCCAGTAGTTGCGGGCAGTAGTACTTCGCCGAAATCCCCACGAACAGGGTTGCGTGATCCGTAGTCAATCCGGGGTTGTTCCGCTGCAGGTCGTGGAGGAGCGCCGGGCCGGATTTGCCTGCCTCGATCAACCCGCAGACCGATTTGCCGAAGGCGATTGCCTGGCCCGAGTCGGTGTAGGTGATACCCGCGTCGCGCACGGTCGCGAGGAAGCCCACGTCGTCGGGACCCACATCGGGATCGCCATAGGCGGGCGCGGCCAGGGCGATCATTATGGAGACGCCGAGCGGCGCCAGCAACGGTCGCATTGGAGCAGCCGACTCGATCAGGCCTTGGAGAGTTGATGCGGGCAGTAGAACTTCGCTGAGATCGCGGCGAAGTCCGATGCCATCTCCATGCTCATTCCGGGGTTGTGGTTTTTCACGTCGTGGACTAGCTCCAGGCCGGACTCGCCGTTGTTCAACAACGAGCACACCGCCCTGCCGGCCGCGACCGCCGATCCTTCGCTGGCAAAGCTGAACCCGGCTTGGTGCAGCGCGGCGACGAAGCCGGCATCGTCACCGTCCGGTTCCGGAATGGGATCGGCATACGCCGGCGCGGCGAGGCCGATCGTGGCGGCCATGCCGAGCAACGCCAGTAGCCGTTTCATAACCCATCACTCTCCCGTCGCGAGACCATTTTCAGTTCGTCGGATAGCCAAATATGCTGGGCGCCAATATCTTTAGAGTCATCACAAGCCCAGTTGCGCTTCCTCGGACGGGATGACCTTTGACTTAGCCTTTTTCAGGTGCACCGCGTGGATACCGGGCTTCTTGGCGAGCTGCTCGAGCAGCGTATCGAGACCTTCTTGATCGACGTTGTGGTGCTGCACGGTTTCGGGCTTCTCCGATATCTGTGCGACCAGACGCTTCAGGTGCTCCGGTGAGTTCTTGTCCTTGAGGTCTTTGATCGGGGTCATGCGGTTGCGGATGCCGGCCCGCACCACGGTGGGACCTCCGGCGCCGAGGGCGCTTCCCAGCATCCCCGCCATCCCCATCGAACTGAACAGGCTTCCCTCGACGAGCGCTGCCGCGGGAATGGCCTCGGGCCCGGCGGCAGTCAAGGCGGCGGCGACCGTCCGGATCGCCGGGGTGGCCGAGGCCCAACTCGGCGGGACGGTCAACGATCCGACCAGGGTGCCGCGCGCGAAACCGGCCGTCGGGCTGATCGCGTCGAACAGGGTGCCCCGGGTGAAGCCCAACGCACCAAGGCCGGCCCCCAGCGCGTCTTTCGGTATCGCACCGTAGGCCAGCGGTGGGGCGAACTTGAGCCATTGGGACACCGGGAAGTTGATCAGCAGCCCGATGTCGTTGAACTGCGTGGTCAGGCCAATGGGAACCTTGAGCGCGTTGTAAAAGGCCGTGTAGAAGTTCGCCCCGCCGGGAACGGTGTTCAGCAGGTTGGTCCAGAAGTTCTGGTAGTCCGTGGCGAGCTGTGCGAGCCACCCCAGCGCCCCGGGGGGCGTGGTGGCGGCAGCCGCCGCTGTGGTGGCAGCGTTGCCGGCCGCGGTGCTGGTGGACCCGCTGACCGCGGCCGCCTGCATCTGCGGGGCCGCGTCGTTGGTGGTCTTCGGCGCCGGGCTGAACTCCGTCAAGTTGTTGGAGGTCGTCGCCGAGGACGCGAAATAGCTGTCCATCGCCTCGGCGTCTTGGGCCCACATTTCGCTGTATTGGGTCTCGGTCGTCGCGATGGCCGCGGTGTTCTGCCCGAGGAGATTGGTCGCCATCAGCTGCGCCAGCAAGGCGCGGTTGGCGGCGATCACCGGCGGCGGCACGTGCGCGGCAAATGCCGTTTCGTACGCGCCGGCCGCCTGAGTTGCTTGGGCAGCGGTTTGCGCGGCCTGTGCGGCGGTTTGCTGCATCCAGGCCACATAGGGTGCGGCTGCCGCTGCCATCGCAAGCGACGACGGGCCCGCCCAGGGCCCCGTGGTCAGATTCGAGAGCACCGACGAATAGGAGGTCGCGATGGACTGCAATTCGGTGGCCAGGTTCTCCCAGGCTGTTGCCGCGGTGACCAGCGACTCCGCTCCGGGACCGGTGTACATCCGGGCCGAATTGAACTCTGGCGGAAAGGCTCCGTAAAACATCTGTAACCCCCTACCTCGCGCCGAGCGCTTGGATGGACAGTGCCGGGTTGCTGTGCGTCGTGTTCATTGCGGTCAGTCCTCCAGAGCCGGGATCACGATGATGGTGGCGGCGGCGGGGTCGGCCTCCGCGACGATGCCGCCCAATGTGGCCGCCGTCGCGGCACTGCCGCTCACCGTGTGGGTACTGGTAGCGGCGACGGCGCGGCCGGCCAGACTGGACAGGCCCATCTGGCTGAACATGCCTTCCTCGCCGATCAATGAGGCAGCCGGGGCGGCCGCGAAGTTGGTCGGCAGCACCTGGGCGACCGTTCTGATCGCCGGGGCGGCGTCGGTCCATCCCTGTGGCACCGACATGCTTCCAACCAGGGCCGCCCTCCCCATGGACCCGGTGGCCGGCCCGCCACTGACCGCGGAGCTCAGCATGGGATGGACCGCGCTTGGGACTCTGGTCAGCGGCTCCAACGCCCCCTTGATGAATTTCGGCCCGGCCAAATAAGCCTGGGCGCTCTGCCCGTTCTGGCCCCAGGCGTACGCCTGCCCAAAGGACAGGAACGGACCGCCGGGGATGGTGGCCCAGGACTGGGGGGAGAACACCCCGGTGATGGCCGACCAAATGGTGTTCCAGTTGGTCACGACGGGCGGCACCGTCAATCCCGCCGACGGGTCAGCCGCCGCTGCCGCGGTCGTTACCAGGGGTTGGATCGCATTCGAAGAAAGCTGTGCGGCGGTTTTGGTGCCCGACGTGGTGCTCGACTGAGCCACCGCGGCCGCTTGCGTCTGCGAGTTTGAGTCGTTGGTGGTCTGTGGCGGTTCCGTGAACGGCGAGAGCTGCGACGCGGTCAACGACGAACCGGCATAGGCATACATTGCGGCGGCATCTTGGGCCCACATCTCCATGTAGTGAGCCTCGGTGGCCGCGATTGCCGGGGTGTTTTGGCCCAGGAGGTTGGTGGCGACCAATGTCGCGAGCTGGGAGCGATTGGCGGCGATGATCGGCGGTGGCACCGTGGCCGCAAAGGCCGCCTCATAGGCGCCGGCGGCGAGCTTGGCCTGGGTGGCAGCCAGCTCGGCCTGAACGCCCGTTGCACTCATCCACTGCACATAGGGCGCAGCCGCGGCGGCCATCGCGATCGAGGACGGACCGGTCCACGGCCCAACGGCCAGGCTTTCTATCGTCGAGCCATACGACGCCGCCGCGGAGTGCAGCTCGGCAGCTAATTCGTCCCAGGCTGTCGCGGCGGCAAGTATCGGCCCTGCTCCCGCACCGACATACATTCGACCGGAGTTGATCTCCGGTGTTAACGCCCCGAAGTCCAACATTTCTTACCTCCGCTCCCTCATTTGGCCGCCATGGTAGGCGCGGTTTCGCATCCCTCGCCGCAAACGCGCCGCAGCTCTAATGGAATCCATTGAATCCTCAGATTCGGCACGTGTTGAACACAACAGCCTTACACTCTCCCCATCTAAGATTCTCAGGATCTGCTTCCGTTCCTGATTCACAATCCCGGCCTCAATATAGCGATCATTGTGAGCGAAAATTAGTCATGACACGTTCCCGCCGGGTAATCGGAGTGTAAAAAAGAAATGTCATTGCGTTGCCTGCTTGTGTGAGGGCGGTTGGCGTTCAACAGCTAACGCAGTACTCAGCAAACTACCAGTATAGCGCCCAATTGTGCAGCAACAGCTACGGATCGCACGGCAACCCCTGCTTGCTGAAATGCGCTGAATACAGCGGACAAGCGACGTCATCCGCGAACTTATTAACCGCTATTGGAAGCTATTGTTTCCTGCCCTGATCGCGAACCCTCCGGCCTCCTGTCTCTCTGACACCGAATCATGTGATTCTGGGAATGCTGAATTACCAAAATGGCGCACTTTCGCATTGAATTTGTGCGTGCTCTCACGCGTGTCCTGGCTTTAGGACCAGCGAGAACTGACGGCGCTATCACCTTTTGCCATGTTGCTGTCGGCCGTTTGAATCTTTTGGAGGTGGGGGCATTGCGTTTGTTCATATGTCGCCCCGAAATTCCGACCGGGCTGGGCGATGAACTCCTTCCACGCCGTTGACCCGGCACCGCCCCAGAAGTCCGCTGCGGCAAGCACATCGCCGACGCTGGACTGGCGCTCAACGTCGAGCGAGGCGGCCCGCGCGCGGATCAGCGCGCCATGGGCGTCGACATCGCCGAATTGACAGTCAATGGTCATACCGGGCTCCCCTAAATTTCACTCAACGTAAACATGCATAGCTGCCACGTGGCTTATTGACTTCTGGGGGTTCGCTGTGAGGCGAGAGGACCCAAGGTAAGTGCCGTCGTCTTTATGGAAGGTGCTGCCCAGCGGGCCGCATTGCCACGGTTGGCGACAGCATGGCTGGGCGGGCGGCCTGACCATCGCGGCGTCGTCGCACCTACAGGTGGTCAGCGACGCGGCACTCGTGGTTAGTTACCCGCCCCCGGGGGGCGGGGCGGTGCCGCCGCTGTCGACTGAGAGTCGTTCGGGGCAGTACACGGTGGCGGCGGCGTTGGCGAATTTGGCGGCGCTGGTCATCGTGAATGAGGGGTTGAGATCGCGGATGTCTCGGACGATGTCGAGCTGTGAGGTCCCCGAATTGGCCAAGTCGCACACCTTTTGGCCCGCTTTGATGGCTTTGTCCGGATTCTGATAGCTGATGCCGGCCTTGGTGAGCGCGGACAGAAAGGCGTCGTCATCGGGGTCGGCGTGAGCCGGTGCGGCCAGGCCGATCAAGGCGATGACGCTGGCCAGCAACGGTAAGACTTTCATCTGTGGTTATCCCGCGGCGGGTGGGCGTCCGATGACGCGGGGCCGGAACCCGTAGATCGGTTCAGCGAACTCATCCTCATGCGCGCCGGGCATGCCCGCCAGGGGCACCCCGGGCATGCCCACTCCCCCGGCCTGTTCCATCACCATCGGGGTGGCGGCACCAAAGCTGTGATACGCCCCCGCCCCGACCTGAGTCGTGGCCGCAACCGTGCTGACCGTTGCCCCGGTGCCGGCCCAGGTCGGCGGCACCGACAAGGCCCCCACCAGACTCGCCTGTCCCACTGCCGCCGTCGCCGCCGCGCCGGGCAGGGCCGTGGTCGCGGACGCAAAAGACGCGCCACTCCCCAGACCGGCGGCCAGGTCCTCCAACCCCGACGTGCTTGCGCCCCCCGCACTCAGGCTATTGAGCGCCACCTGCGAATCGACGAACGTCGTCGGGTTCAGAATTCCGTTGGTGGTGAAGCCGTTAGACAGGCCGGAGACGCTGTTGTTGTTGAGGAAGGCTCCCAGCAGATTCGGGTTTGAATTGCTCAGAGTATTCAAAAACCCGGAAATTCCGGTGGTGGATGAACCCGAGCCGGGCTCAAATGGGTTGTCCCCGGCCGCGGCGGCCACGGCGTCGCTGGTGGCGTCGAGCTGCTGGACCGTTCCGTCGGTGGTGGTGTCGGACTGCGGTTCGCTGAACGGGGTCATCTCGGTCGCCGCGCGCGAGGCGGTGGTGTAGCCGGTCATCGCGGAGGCATCTTGAGCCCACATCTCGCCGTATTGGGCATCGGTGGCCGCGATCGCCCCGGTGTTCTGGCCAAAGACGTTGCTGGATACCAGGTTCGCCAGCAAAGTGCGGTTGGCCGCGACAACCGGCGGGGGCACCGTCGCAGCAAACGCCGCCTCATACGCCGCCGCGGCCGTGGTCGCTTGCGCGCCGGCCTGCTCGGCTGCCACCGCGGTGGTGTTGAGCCACTCCAGATAGGGTGCGACCGCCGCCGCCATCTTCGCCGACGACGGGCCCAGCCAGCCCTCACTGACCAGCGAGGTGATCACCGATTCGTAATTGATTGCTGCCGAACGCATTTCAGCAGCCATCGCATTCCATGCGGCTGCCGCAGCCAACAGCGATCCCGATCCAGCACCGGCATACATCTTGGCCGAGTTGATTTCCGGTGATAACGCCCCAAAATTCAGCATGACATCTTCTCCTGAATTCTCTTATCCGGCGGCCGGGGGACGCGGCATGACCACGGGGCGAAACCCGTACCGTGGGATCGCGCGGCGCAGCCGGCGGCCGTTACCGCCCAGCGGACCCGCCACACCGCCCGGCCCGCCCGCCGCCGGCGCCCCCGATGTCCCGATGTCACTGAGACCACTCACCGGCGCCGCCGCTTGACCGCCGGTGATATTGGCTGCCGACGCCCAGCTCTGGGGCACCGACATCGACCCCACCAGATGTGCGTTGCCCACCCCAGCCACCCCAGCCGATGCCCCGCCCAGGCCCGCTGACGGGACGGTATTGGACGCCAGGGCGGCCATCCCGCCGCCCTCCGCGTTCATGGCGAAGTCACCTAGACCCGACAATGTCGTCGCGCGCGTCCCCATCGCGCCCACCGCCGTTCCAATAATGGACTGCGGGTTGAACGGGCCGCCCGCGATTGTTCCGTTGAGGATCGAGTTGCTGAAGAAGTTACTTTGCAAGAAGTTTCCCAGCGCGGTGTTGTTCGACCCGTCCAGGAAGCCCGTCAGGTAGTCAGTGATCGGTCCCTGGGGTGCGGCAGCGGGATCAACGTCCAGGGCGGAGAAGTCGTTACTCGACAACAACGATTGCGTATTCCCGGCCGCCGTGTTGGCTGCTTGATTGACGGCTTCGTTTTGTCCGGCCGCCGCATCGGGGGTGGTGTTCGTCCGCGGCGAGGTGAACGGCGTGATTTGTGCCGCCGAGTTCGAAGCGGTGGCGTAGCCGCTCATCGCTGCCGCGTCCTGGGCCCACATCTCGGCGTATTCGGCTTCGGTGGCCGCGATCGCCGGCGTGTTCTGCCCGAAGATGTTGGAGGCCACCAGGTTCGCCAGCAGGGTGCGGTTGGCCGCGACGACCGGCGGGGGCACCGTCATCGCATACGCGGCCTCAAAAGCGGACGCGGCCGCGTTGGCTTGTACGCCGGTCTGCTCGGCCTGGGCAGCAGTGGTGTTCAGCCATGTCAGATAGGGCTCGGCAGCGGCCAACATCGACGTCGACGATGGGCCGAACCAGCCTGCGCTGAGCAGCTGCTTAACCACCGAATCGTAAGCGGTTGCCGCGGAACGCATTTCGGCGGCCAGCGTGTTCCAAGCGGCGGCGGCAGCCAGCAGCGGCCCCGATCCGGGGCCGGAATACATTCTGACCGAGTTGACATCCGGCGGTAACGCCGCAAAATCCAGCATGATTCCCCCTCGGCGCCTAACGGGTGGCGACTACGTTGGCTGCCTCAGTGGCCGCATACGGACCGGAATTGGTCAGTGCGTTGACAAAGGTCATCGGAGTTCTCCTCAGGAATAAGGATGAGCCGGAGGCGCGACCCTAGCTAGGACATACACCGATTGCGCAACGTGGGTAGGCGACTCGGTGCAAGCCGATAGGCAGAAGCGACGCCGTGGTCGGCTCGAACGAAATGTCATCGATCGAGAATAGGGTTTATCACCGGGACTAATTTCGTTCTCACCTCCTCGAGGCCTGGGCACACCGAGATGCCTTCATTGTGCACGAAGGAGTTGAGGACGCCCGGCGAATTCGCCGGATCCGGCACCCCTCTCGTCAGAGCTTTGGCACCATACTGCGTATCCGGCTGCCCCAAGCCAGAAGCCACTTGGGCTCAACCCTTAAGCCGGGAAGAGCTGTCCTGACCCTGGGCGTCTTTCGACGTTTGGGGTCAGTGGCCTGTATCCGTATGGAAGCCTCACCTAACGAGGTGCTGCACAGGCCATCGTGGCATTCGAAGCAGAGTGAGTCAAGTTAGCTGCGAGGCGGTTGCAAGAATTCATTGTGCCGCTACGCGGATGCCATTCGGGGATTCTGCGTGCCACCGCGCGTAGCCGCGCACCACTACTCCGGCTTCTTCTCGGCGACTGCCGCGCTGAGCCCCTCGAGAAGATCTTCGCCGCTGAGCTCCTTGAACCGGAGCATTTGAAGCTCGCTGAATTCGGTGGTGTCGCTGGCCAGCACCGCGTCGAGATCTTCGTCGTCGAGACGGAAACTCCGGTGGTCGCGGGCCTTCTCCACCACATTTCGGACGAAGCCGGCATTGCCGAGCGTGTCGATACCGCGAATCAGATCCCCGTCTTCCGAGTAGCTTTCATCGAGGTAGAACTTGGTGTAGGACGGCAATAAGGCCTCGGCGGATTCCTCGGTGATGACGTCTTCGTTATCCTGGCCCATCAACCGGGTCAGCGCGACCAACTCGCCGGGCGTGTAGCTGAAGAACTCGATCACAGTCGAAAAGCGCCGTCGCAGACCCTGATTCACCTCGAGCATCTTGTCCATCGCCTTGGCGTACCCGGCGCCGAACACCACCAGCTCGTCGCGGTGATTCTCCATGTAGAGCAGCATCGTGTTGATGATCGCGTTGCCGTAGGGGTCACCTTGCTGGTAGCCCTTCTCGTGCAGGGTGTGCATCTCATCGAAGAAAACCGCGCCACCCAGTGCGCCCTCGAGCACCTCCTCGGTGTTCTTCTCGGCATCTGCCATGTATCGGCCCAACAGCTTGGTGCGACTGGTCTCGACCACCAGTGGTTTGCGCAAGACGGTCAACCCGCACAGCTGCTTGGCAAAAGCGCGTGCCACCGAGGTCTTTCCGGTGCCGGGCGGTCCGAACAATAAGGTGTGGCGCGATGTCACCGGCACCGGCAGGCCCATTTTGGCGCGCGCCAAGTTCACCTTCGTCGTCGACCTGATGAGTTTGATTTCCCGCTTCGCCCGCTCCATGCCCAGCATGGCGTTGAGCTCGGCGTCCCCCTCGGCCAGGTACTTGGCCGCCTCCTCGGCGTGCCGAGCGGCCTCGTTTTCTTCCCGGGTCGGGGCACTGTCCGCGTCCCACGGATCGGTGCGGGCCTCGATCGTTTCCGGGTCGGTCAGGATCAGCCGATAGTTGGGGTTGTCCAGCGCTTCGCGGGCCGGGGTGAACTTGGGGTCCCGCGAATACACCCGGCGCAGCAACTCGACGGCCTCGTCCTCGCGACCGAGGTGCCGCAAGCACAGGCCTTGGGTGTACATGGCGACATTGGCCGCGCCCGGCACCCGATCTGCCTCAACGGCATCTCGGCCGCGCCGTATCGCGTCCTCGAAGACACCGAGCGACGCTAGCGCCGTGGTTGCCATCGCGGCGCCGGCGACCTTCAACTCGGGGTTGCGCCAGGTCTTTCCCTCGGGAAATTGGGCGAGCACATCCGGCCATCGTCCGGTGCGGAAGTACAGAATGCCTCGCACGTAAGCGATTAACTCTTCATCGATGGGGTGGCGGGGTTCGACCCGATCGAGCACCGTGACGGCTTCCTCGTAGCGCTTGGCCTCGGCGAGCACCGCGGCGTAGGCGCATCCGAGCGACTCCACGCTGATGACCGCCAGTCGCAGAAACAACCCGTCGGAGACGTCGGGATGAAACTGCAATTCGGTGACACCGAGTCGACGCAATTCCCACCCGAACGTGCTGATCGCCGCCCAGGCTCCGGAAACCACCTCGATGCTCTGCTGGTCACCTGCCAGCAGCCGCGCCAGCCACGCGTCGCACATCGCCGGGTCGCGCGTGGTGGCCGTGGTGAACATCCGCAGTGCCACCTGCGGGTTGTGGCTCGGCTGCAGTCCATTGACGGAGATTCCCGACGCCAATAGACCAGCAACCATTGCGTTACGGGCGTCCTCCGCGTTCGATTGCGGGCGGCTCATTGACCTGTGAGCGAGCGCTCAGCGCCCTCCCGCACCTGGCCTACCTGAAGCACTAAATCATCGTCCTCGAGCAGCCCCCGGGCGGGCACGACCAGCAACGCGCGAGTCGTCGGAGCGGGCAGGCTGGCGCGTACCGCGGCTAACTGGCGGCCGGTAAGCCGATTGAGTCCTGACGACACTCCCCTGGGCAACCGGCTATCGCTGTGATACCGAACCCAGCCCGCCACTTCGGGTTGGCCGTCATCGGAGGTGAGCTGGATGGTCAGCACGGTCGCCTCGGCGTCGGGCAGCCACAGCTCCTCCAGCGTCTCGCTGGTGATGTCCGACGGCGTCAACCAGAAGCTGGTCGCGAAGCCGTTGAAGTGCTTGAGGTAGCGCCATCCGGGCCGGCTCCAGGTCGGTTCCAGATCTGCCAGCACGGCGCTGTCGACCTCGGCGATCTCCTCGGAGGTCAACGGCCGGGCCACGCACCCCGGTGCTTCGATATCTTGGACCAGCCGCTCGGTCGCCGCGACCAGCGTGGAAGCCAGCGAATCACGGGCCGCCACCGCGGCGACGTTGGACTGCGGGTTCATCCGCAGCACCAGCCAGGTGCGGCGCACGTACGAGGCGGGCTGCTCACTGACCAGCCCCCACTCTTCGGGACCCAGCTTGTCGAGCTTGGACAACTCGGCGGCATTGCCGCCGCGGCGCATTTGCACCGAAACGATGTCGATGCCGTCGAGATGGACATCGAACTGCCGTAGCCCGCCAGCAACCGACCGCACGAGCACGCTGGGCGGCGTCGCACTCCGCGGGCGGTGGCGCGTTGCCGGGTCGTCATCGCCGTCGAGCGCAATCACGGTGACCAGGCGGCCGTCGTACTCGCGTACCCCGACCTTGTCGCGTCCGAACCGGCGCTGGTAGTCAAGCGCGGGTGTGCAGCCCGCGGCCAGCGTGGTGCCCGGGTCGGCGGACCAATCCCACAGCCACCCGGCCAAACCTGAACTCACGGTCAGGCCGTGATGGGTGACCAGCGACAGCAGCGTGATGATCGCCGAGATACCGACGCCCACCCACCACGCGATGCGGTAGTGGCCCTGCCACGAGTCGGGGCAATGACTGGCGATCAACAGGATCGCGATCACGACCAAGAAAACCACCGTGACTCGCGCCCACGACAAGGACAACCCGAACCTGCGCTGAGCCTTCATTGCTTTTGCTGCTCCGCCCTCATTGTTGCTGCTTGCGGCGCTTCATCAACGTCGCGATACCAAATACTGCGCCGCCGATCATCAGCGCTCCGGCCAACCCCCCGGCTGCCACCCACACCGGCACCATGTCGCGGTGCGGGGGCGCTTTGGGCACGTTCAACGGTATCGACAGTTGCTGCGGCGGTTTCAGTGGCCCGTCGGGAACATCCCAGGTCAATGCGGCAACCGGGTCGACGACTCCGTAACCGAGCTGGTTATCCACACCGCGGGCCGGCGCCCTGGCGGTGCGCTCCAACCGGTTGATCACCTGGTATGCCGATAGCTGGGGGTACCGGGCGCGGACGAGTGCCGCCACGCCGGACACGATCGCGGCCGAGAAGCTGGTGCCGCTCGGAACCAGCAGCGAGTTGTCCGGTCCGTCGATCGCGTTGATCAGGCCGTCGTCCCGGGGCGAGAGCCCGATGACATCGCTGCCGGGCGCCGCGATCCCCACCCAGGGGCCGGCGACGCTCGACGGTCCCTGTCCCTGACTGCCTTGGGTCTGCGGGTGACCTTCGGCGTCCACTGCACCGACGGTCAAGACGTAGTCGCTGAACCAGGAGGGGGTCACCACTGTGGTGACGGCGTTCCAGTCGCGCGGGTCTTTGGGTTTCAACGGGTCGAAGATCGGGTTCTGCTTGCAGTCCCGTTTGCTGGTGTCGCCGGCGGCAGCCACGATGACCGCGTTCCTCTCGACCGCCGCGTAGCGGACGGCCGCGCCGAGTGCGCGCTGGTCGATGATGTTGCGCGCACTCATGCAGGTCACGTCGGAGATGTTGATCACCGAGGCGCCCATGTTGGCGGCGTGCACGATTGCGCGTGCCATCGTTTCGACGCCAGTGATCTTTGCCGAGGTCTGCGGGTCCTCATCGCCGGTATAGGCGTCCTTGAGGCCGAAGGCCTGGCTGGACTGGCGAATCGAAATGATGTCGACATCGGGGGCAATGCCGCTGTAGGCGTCGGGCGCCGACGGTGGCGCAGGTGGTGGTGGTGGCGGCGGGGGCGGGGGCGGTGCGGGCGTCGGTGTCGGCGCCAGCGGGCGCGGATTACCGGCAGGAGCCGCCTGCCCGCCACCGGAGTAGCTGGGGATCGTCACCGTGCCGCCGCCGCGATTAGCGGCTCCCGGGGCCGCCGGCGGACCCGGCGGTGCTCCCTGCGGAGCCTGCGACGGTGGGGCTGGGGCGGGTGCGCCCGGCGCGGGTGCGCCCGGCGCGGGTGCGCCGGGCGACGGTGAGGCTGGCGCGGGCTCCGCCGGCGGCGGTGGCTGCGGTGCCCATGGTGGCGGCGGCGGGCCCTCGGATGACGGCGAAGCGGGCACCATCGTCACCGTTTGTGGCAACGGCGACAGCGTCACCGTCTGCGGCGGCGGAGCTTTCGGCGGCGCTTCAGTGGTGGGAATGGTTACCGGCTTGCGTGGTCCCGCCGCCGGCGGCGGCGGCGCACCGTTTGCCGGTGCCGCGCCAATCATCGACGCCACGATGGTGCCGTGCGCGTCGCAGTCCGACAATCCGTCGCCGCCCATGATGTAGTCGCCGCCGGGAATCAGATGCTGAAACCGGGGGTGCGGACTCACACCGGTGTCGATGACGGCCACCTTGATCCCGGAGCCGCGGCCGAACTGCCATGCCTCCTGCAGGTTCAGCATGTCCATGTACTTGGGTTGCAGCTTGAAATCGGTGCCGGGCAGCACCCCGACCTCGGTGCAGTACGAGTTCTGCTTCATCGGCGCCGGCGGTCCGGGCGGACTGTCGGGCGGTACCGCCCCCGGATCAATCGTCGGCGGCGATATGGCGTACGCGGGCGGTAAGCCGGCTAGTGCCCCCGAAGTGAGCAAGAGTGCGGCCATCGCCGCACGGGACGCGCGCTCACGCCACACCTTGCCGTTACCGGTACCGGATTGCTGCATAAACATTCATCAACCACAACGCCAGCGGGAAGATCGGCATCAGGCAGACGTATTCAATCCATTCCACGAACTTGCGGAACAGCGGGCTGTAGATGCTGTTTGGCACGACCGCCGCAGACATCAGGCCCGCCGCGGGCAGCAGCACCAGGATCCCCACGCAGACAGACATCGAGACCGGCGACTGCAACTCCAGCGCGTACCGCACCACGACCGTCGCGATGATCAACACGGAAGTCCCGGCCAGGGTGATCGCCTGCCAGCGGTCCACGTACGAGCGGCCGCGCAGCATCAGGAAGCCAGCGCTGAAGCCGGCCAGCAGGAGCGGCAGCCAACGTTGCCCGGTGTGCGGATCCGACAGTCCGGCCAGCGAGACCACCATCAAAACGCCGAGCCCGGTCAGCAGGCCGGTCAAGAATGACCGGGCACGTTCGGCTTGCAGCAACACATCGCGCACCGAAGCGGGCCCTTCCAGGACCGGCGGGCCACCGCCATTGCGGACCACGGTGGTGGGCAGGTCGGGTCGAGCTTCGAAAACCCAGCGGCTGGTGGCAGACGGGAAGACCGGCAACCGGATGCCGGACAGTCGGCGGGACAGGGCCGGTGCGCTCTGGTAACCGATGACACTGACCAACACGACGGTCGTCAGCATTGTCACCGCGCTGGTCAGCGCAACCATCCGCGCCAGGGCCGCGACCATTGCCACCCCACTGACGGTGATGATCGCGGTATACAACGCCAGCCGGCGCCCGGTGAACCGGAGGGCCAGTATCGCGGACACGGTGAGGACACCGAAGCCCAGCACCGCGTGCGGCGACCCGACCCCGCCGGGCGGCGCACCGGCCGCGGCGACCGCCAACGGCCCGAGGCTGCTCACCAGCATGATGTCGGCGACGCGTCGATCGCTCTGGGTTTGAGCGCGCATCAGCAGCATCATGGAAACGCCCAGCACGATCGCGGTGATGACCGCGGCGTAGATGCTTGTCAGCCACGAGTTGTGGTGCCAGCGCCACCAACCCAGCAACAACGATGCGAGCACCACGCCGCCGGCCACCATCGAGGCGCCGACCTGCACCGCAACGAGCGGATCGATCGCGGCGAACCGTTTGCTGAGGTTCTGCGACACTGCGGTGGAGATGTGCTCGATGACCTGCGAACGCTTCTCGGTGTCGGCGACGAACCGAATCCACAAGCGGTCGCCGTCGAAGACATCCTGTTCGGTCAGCGACTGGGCGGCCCGCAAGGGCGAGCCGTCGACCAGGCACAGCGCCCACTTGCCGCGTCCCGTCGCCTCCAGCGGAGTCTCGCCGAGCTCACGCAGTCGGCTGTTGACCACCTTCAGCAGCGGGTCGGTCATCACCGAGACCGGGGCGTTGGCGTCCAGCAGAACGCCGATCTGGACACCCTCGCCGGCCATGATGCCGACTACGACTGCCCGCGGCTGTGAGATTCCCTCAAGATCAGCTTGTAGCGCGTCAGCTACCGCAGTCATCGGGCTGCACCCCCTGTCGTGGTGAATGTGTGACTCCGGGTCGCCAGTCGCGCGGAGGGCTCTGTCGATCTACTCACCGAGGTGCCGGTGAGTAGCAGTTCGACGTTTTCCAATTCCATTTGGTCCGCCTCGCGATTCGTGATTCCGGTGACACTTACTTTCATATTTGCTGGTGATTATTAGAGCAGTATGACGCTTTCGCGGCCTGGCCGCACGTTGAGTTTAAAACTGTTACAAGCCTTAACATTTCGTATTCTCGTCACACCCTGCTGTGGGTCTTCCACTCGCCGTAAGGCAGCGTGTCCAGCACGGTCTTGACGCCCACTTGCACCAGCTGGGGGGTCGCCGGACAGATGGCCAGCCAGGCCTCCCCCGAACCCGCGGTGCGCGCCTGCTGGTAAAGCGCAATACGCCCGCCCGAACCGTCCTTTAAAGACAGCACCGAAGCACTTGGCCCCTTCGCGTCGTCCCGGTACTGGCGCGCATACACAGCAACTTCAGCCGCCGGATCCGAAAGCGCCTGTCCCAGCGCGGCTACCGTGGCGGCGCTGATACCCATTCGTCGTAGATCTCCTCCGGAGAACACGTTGAACCCAGACTCTTGCCACGACTTCGTGGCTTCCAGCATGTCGTCCAGCGGCACGTTGACCGCGTTGATGGCCGCGGGCTCGGCGTGGTGAATCGACTCCAGCCCGTCGAGCACGAGCGCTGCGATCGACGCGCTGTCCGCGACTGCGACGTCGTCGACGGTGATGTCGGCACCAACCCGAACCGCGGACACCCAATGCTGGCCGCGTCGGGCCAACACCACCCGAAACTCGTTGTCCGGGATGTCGCGCGAACCCGGGGGCTGGTTGTCGTCATCGACGATGCCGTACATGAGCTTGCCTCGCGACAGCAAGGCGATGATCTCTAGGTCAGGCGCGGAGAGCACCCGCATCCGCTCCGCTACTTCTTCGTTGACGTCGTTGCCGACGACGATGCCCTGTTCGCGCATCACCGTCATGCCGGGGTGGTCGTTCAGCCAGTCACTGCTGTCGGTAGATACGTATGGCCGGCACCTCAGCTCCGGAGCGACGTGTCGAATGTCCAGTAACGCCTGGAGCATCCAGAAGCCGTCGACGTTCACGGTGATGTCGGTGCGAGTGGTCTGCTGGTCCATCAGTACCTCAGAAAGTCGTCGTGCACGATAACCGCAGGACGCGGCAGCACACCGAGAGATGGTGTGCTGCCGCGCCTGAGGTTTTGGGTGTCAGGCCCAGCTGGACCCAACGGCGCTGTCCGTGCTGGCCATGTTGTTGCCGGCACTTTGCACCTTCTGCCCGTGCTGGTTGGCCTGCTCGTAGATCACCTGGAAGTTCCGACCCAACTGGGTGATGAACTCCTGGCAAGCCACCGAACCGGCGCCGCCCCAAAAGTCACCGGCAGCAAGCACATCGCGGACGATGGCCTGGTGCTCGGACTCCAGCGAAGCGGCCTGAGCGCGGATCAGCGCGCCGTGGGCGTCAACATCTCCGAACTGGTAATTAATGCTCATAGCGTTCTTCTCCTAATGTCTGAAAGGTTACGCAGCCGCGGCTTTTGCGGCTAGTGGCTGAGGATCTGCTGCGACGCCTGCTCTTGCGTCTCGTAGTTGTTGGCGTCGCGGATCAAACCGTCGCGCACGCTGTGCAGCATGTTGACAATGTTGTTGAACGCCTGGTTCATCTGACCCATGGTGTCGTACGAGGTGGCCTGGGCCTGACCGCTCCAGCCAGCCCCGGCGATGTTCATCGAGGACGACCACATCTTGCGAGCCTCGTCCGACACCGTCTGGGCGTGCATCTCAAAGCGGCCCGCCATCGACCGCATTGCGTGCGGGTCAGTCATAAAACGTGTTGCCATGTTGCCTTTCTCCTTTGATCAGTTGTTAATCGAGATTTTGTTGTGATGGACAGTGATGGTTGGGCCGGTGACGAGCGTTAACGCACCTGCCGAACCGAATACCTAAGGATGGTCTCCCCTTCCCCCCTTGACCGGCTACCCGAGGGCGGCTGGCCTAGAGCCCACTTCGGTGTGGGACGTCCTTAGCCTCTGATGACCAAACCGGTCAGCCGGCGGCGATTGCGTTAGCGGCCTCAGTCGCGGCGTAAGAGCCGGAGCTGGTCGACAGCGTGTTCACAAACGCCTCGTGGATCGCTGTGGCCTGTGCGCTGACCGCCTGGTACATCTGCGCATGCGCGGCGAACTGCGCCGCGGTGAGCGCCGACACCTCGTCGGCAGCGGCCGGCACCACCCCGGTCGTCGGAGCCGCCGCAGCCGCGTTTTGGGCGCTAAGAGCAGACCCGATACCCTGCAGGGTCCCGGCTGCCGCGGCCAAACTGTCCGGATGTGCCGTCACGAACGACATATTGTTCCTCCTCCATAATCCCCAAACTCTCTGCATGAGAGTAGATGACCGTGTTGCGTAAAGCCTGATCCGTGGCCCGCCCGTTTGCAATTGTTCACGAGCTGGTACGGCGAATTCACTTTTAGTAACGACAGGGTAACAGCGTAAGGGCCCGTTTGGGGGCCCTGAGCAGCGAAATCACAGCACTGGCACAGTCTGACCTCCCTGGTTGTCGAATGCCTGCCGGCAAGCGCGTTGCCGGGGTCTGAGGTGGTCGCGGGCGCGATAAAAATCCCGTGGCCGATAACTGCCGCCGGCCCCCGCAACGTGGCAAACGATCTCTGGTCGTCCGCGACGCGTCCGCGCAGACTTGCTTCCCAGCACTTCAGAGCGCATAAATGCGCGCACAGGCAACACCCTCGCGACTGCCGACCAGCAACTGCTGGTGCCTCGGTCACGGCTCAGGGAGAACACTCTGCCGCCGCTCGCGTCTGTCCAGGGGTGGTTATCCGGCGAAGGGTGGGCGGGCCATGACGGTGGGTTTGAAGCCGTAGCGGGGGCCTGAGGCGCCGAATCCTCCTTGGCCGCCCATGCCGGCTAGTGGCATGCCGCCGAGCAGGTTGCCTTGTCCGGCGGCTTCGGGGACCGCGCTGATGGCGCTGACGGGTACGGCTGCGGCATGGCTGATCGCTGGTGCGGCTCCGGACCACATGGCTGGTACCGAGAGTTTGCCGACCGAGGCGGCGTTGCCCAGACCGGCTGCCACCGCCGGCGCCCCTGCGCCGCCGCCGAGCATGCCGCCCAGACCGGACAGGCCCTTGGGAGCCGCGGACGCCGCGCTGGCGACCGCACCCCCGAGTTGCCCGGTACTTTTGGCGATCTGCACACCGCTGTTACCCATACCCACGCTGAAGTAGGGCAGACCCTCGGTGTTGTAGGCGAAACCCGCAAATGGGCTCAGCCCGTTAATAAATGAGGCGAAGCTGGTGGGCAGACTGCTCTGACCGGTCAGCAGGAACCACATCTCGCTGAACGGATCGGTGGTGGGCGTGGCGGCGGCGGCTGCCGCCGGGGTGGCCGCGGCCGCCAGCGTCTTGGGTGTCTGCTGGATCGCGCTGGCCGTCGTGCTCGAGGCGTTGCCCGCCGCGGTGCCCGACGCCGAGTTCACCGCCGCGCCCTGCTTGGCCCCGGCGTCCTGGGTGGACACCTCGGGAGCCGACTTAAACGGCGTCACCTTGGTCGCGTTGGACGACTGCGCCGCGTAGTTGTACAGCGTGCTGGCATCTTGGGCCCACATCTGCCCGTACTGCGACTCGAGCTGAGCGATCACATTGGTGTACTGGCCCAACACATTGGCCTGCAGCGCCTGCAGCAGCAAGGCCCGGTTCTGGGCAATCAACGGCGGGGGCACCACCGAGGCAAACGCGGTCTCAAACGCCGCCGAGGCCGCATCCGACTGTGAAGCCGCCTCTTCAGCCTGCGCCGCGGTGGTCTTCATCCAGGTCACATACGGGGTCAACGCCTGGGCCGCCTTCGTCGAGGCCGCCCCCAGCCACTCCTCACTGGACAACTGAGTAATCACATTCTCATAGCCCAACGCCGCCGAATTCAGCTCCGCGGCAAGCGAACGCCACGCCGAAGCCGCCGTCGTCAACGACGTCGAACCCGCACCGGCATACATCCGCGCGGAATTCAACTCTGGAGACAACGCCCCAAAATCAACCGACATATCTCTGCCTCCTGGATGCTGGCCGGACTGCGTAATGGTGTGAATTGCTCGCAGTTAGCGTAGTGAATCTCAAACGAGTTTCGGCTTTGAAAGACGCTAGTTGGCTCATGCCTGCACCGGCTGCTGACGCCATTACCTTCGCATGGCCATGGGGCCCTGGCCTGTGGCGCCGCGGAATTGAGCCGCCGTGGGCGAAGCGGTCCGTGACCGAAGGTGCGTGCACCCGCCGACCTGCCAAAACAACCGTTCCCCGGGGTGCCATCACCGGCCGACCTCCAGAAGAGAGGATGCCGGCTGCGTCGGCATGGCGAGATTGCAATCATCGGCCCGGGGATAAAATCCGGACGCGGATAAACGCTGGCCCGAGGATGCAGATATCGCCCTTGCTGTGCGCGCGAGCCAGCCTCGGAATAGACGGGGATAAGCGGCCTTGGGCGCCGCGCGATCTAGCGATTCGATGTTGAACACGAGTTATCCTGCGGATGGTGGTCGGACGAGGACGTTGCGTTTGAATCCGTATTTGTGGGTGAAGCCGGTGGCGCCGCGTCGTCCTAGGGCGCCGGGTGGCATGCCTTGCATGATGCCGTTGTTGGTGGGTCCGGCGGCGGTGGCGTAGTTGACGGTGGTCGCTTGCAGGGCTTGTTCTTCGAGTGCTGCGGGTGCCACGCCGCCCCAGCTGGAGGGCACCGACAATCCGCCGACCTTGATGGAGGAGGCGAGGTGGGCGGCGGCGACGCCGCCGGGGTGCCCGCCGCCGAGGGCGGCCAGGCCGGCGAACTGCGGGGTGGGGAACCACGCGCCTTGGGCACCGGCGGTGGAACCGAGGCCGAACGTCGTCTGCTGCTGGATCGAGAAACCGAAGCTGCCCTGCCCCACCCCGAAGTAGGGAAAGCCGGTGAGGTTCTTCAAAAGCACGGTGTAAACGGCTGGGGTGAGGCCGTTGGGGTTGGTCGGGGTGGGGAGGGTGAAGAAGCTCTCCAAGAACTGCACCCACCAGGGCTGGTCGGCGGCGGCGGCGGGATCGGCTGCCGCGGCCGCTGCCGAGACTTGTTGCACCGCTTGCGGAGTGGCCGCACTGGTGGCCAGCTGCGTGGTGGAGCTTGCCGCGCTCTGCGCGGAGTTGCCCGCCGGCTGAGCCGCCGCCTGGGACACCGCGGCGGCCTGATCGGTCGCGGCATCCGGAGTGGTGGTGTTGGGCGGTGACTCAAACGGGGCCACCTCGGTGGCCACCGCCGAAGAGGCGGTGTAGCCATACATCGCCGCGGCGTCTTGGGCCCACATCTCCATGTACTGGGCCTCGGTCACCGCGATCGCCGGGGTGTTTTGCCCGAAGAAGTTGGTCGCGATCAGATTCAGCAACAACACCCGATTGGCCGCGATCACCGGCGGAGGCACCGTCATCATGAACGCCGCCTCAAACGCCGCCGCAGCCGCCCGGGCCTGCATCGCGGTCTGCTCGGTCTGCGCCGCCATCGTGCCCAACCAGCTCACATACGGCAGCGCCGCGGCCAGCATCTGCTGGGACGTCGGCCCAATCCAGGGCCCATTGGTCAGCTCAGAAATCACCGAGCTATAGCCACTGGTCGCCGTGGCCAACTCCGCTGCCAACCCATCCCAACCCGCAGCCGCAGCCATCATCGGGCCCGACCCCGGACCCATATACATACGACCGGAATTGATCTCGGGCGATAACGCACCGTAGTCCATGATCTACGAAGCGCCTGGCTCGAACGGCATGTGTTCCTCGCAAGTGGAATTAGTCGACGGGCTTGGACCGAAGTTGCTCGGTTGTGAGGCTATGGTGCCGTGATCCCCCACTGCCGCACCGTGACTCGACGGATCCGCAAAAGCCGCCACGACGCCTAGGTCTA
Organism: Mycobacterium sp. Dal123C01; assembly: GCF_052566995.1. NCBI lineage: Bacteria > Bacillati > Actinomycetota > Actinomycetes > Mycobacteriales > Mycobacteriaceae > Mycobacterium > Mycobacterium sp. Dal123C01. The sequence goes on from NZ_CP199580.1 coordinate 4,145,155, forward strand.
TCCGACAGGAGTGCAAGACGCCGTCAGCGGTTCACGGTGTCGCGAATTCGCACCATCACCTGCAGTTATGCGGGAGCGGCGCCGCCGCACGGGGGCTGTCGGTCGCGACTGTTTTCGGTGCCTAGCGGGGATCGAAATTCCGGCGCCGGATAAAAATCCGCTCGCGGATAAAACCTGCGTGACGTCCCTGTGCAATGGTGTGTCACCGGCGGCGAAGCGAGTTCAACCAGAGGCCGTTCTCACCAATTCAGGGACAAGCAAAATGCACGCATGACGGCCACGTGGCCGCCATGCGTGCACTTGGAGTGAATCGGGTGGTTATCCGGCGAAGGGTGGGCGGGCCATGACGGTGGGTTTGAAGCCGTAGCGGGGGCCTGAGGCGCCGAATCCTCCTTGGCCGCCCATGCCGGCTAGTGGCATGCCGCCGAGCAGGTTGCCTTGTCCGGCGGCTTCGGGGACCGCGCTGATGGCGCTGACGGGTACGGCTGCGGCATGGCTGATCGCTGGTGCGGCTCCGGACCACATGGCTGGTACCGAGAGTTTGCCGACCGAGGCGGCGTTGCCCAGACCGGCTGCCACCGCCGGCGCCCCTGCGCCGCCGCCGAGCATGCCGCCCAGACCGGACAGGCCCTTGGGAGCCGCGGACGCCGCGCTGGCGACCGCACCCCCGAGTTGCCCGGTACTTTTGGCGATCTGCACACCGCTGTTACCCATACCCACGCTGAAGTAGGGCAGACCCTCGGTGTTGTAGGCGAAACCCGCAAATGGGCTCAGCCCGTTAATAAATGAGGCGAAGCTGGTGGGCAGACTGCTCTGACCGGTCAGCAGGAACCACATCTCGCTGAACGGATCGGTGGTGGGCGTGGCGGCGGCGGCTGCCGCCGGGGTGGCCGCGGCCGCCAGCGTCTTGGGTGTCTGCTGGATCGCGCTGGCCGTCGTGCTCGAGGCGTTGCCCGCCGCGGTGCCCGACGCCGAGTTCACCGCCGCGCCCTGCTTGGCCCCGGCGTCCTGGGTGGACACCTCGGGAGCCGACTTAAACGGCGTCACCTTGGTCGCGTTGGACGACTGCGCCGCGTAGTTGTACAGCGTGCTGGCATCTTGGGCCCACATCTGCCCGTACTGCGACTCGAGCTGAGCGATCACATTGGTGTACTGGCCCAACACATTGGCCTGCAGCGCCTGCAGCAGCAAGGCCCGGTTCTGGGCAATCAACGGCGGGGGCACCACCGAGGCAAACGCGGTCTCAAACGCCGCCGAGGCCGCATCCGACTGTGAAGCCGCCTCTTCAGCCTGCGCCGCGGTGGTCTTCATCCAGGTCACATACGGGGTCAACGCCTGGGCCGCCTTCGTCGAGGCCGCCCCCAGCCACTCCTCACTGGACAACTGAGTAATCACATTCTCATAGCCCAACGCCGCCGAATTCAGCTCCGCGGCAAGCGAACGCCACGCCGAAGCCGCCGTCGTCAACGACGTCGAACCCGCACCGGCATACATCCGCGCGGAATTCAACTCTGGAGACAACGCCCCAAAATCAACCATCGTGATCCCCTTAGCCCGCCGCGGCCGCGTTGGCCGCCTCGGTCAGCTCGTACGAACCTGAGCTCACGTGCAGCGTGTTGACGAACTGCTCGTGAATGGCGGTGGCCTGAGCGCTGACCGCCTGATACATGTGGGCATGTGCGGCGAACTGGGCCGCCGTTAGCGCCGACACCTCGTCGGCGGCAGCTGGCACCACGCCCGTCGTGGGGGCCGCGGCGGCAGCATTCTGGGCGCTTAGGGCGGAACCGATTCCCTGCAACGTACCCGCCGCCGACGCCAACGATCCTGCATGCGCTGTCACAAACGACACGTGATTCCCTCCTCAATAACCGTCCGGCGCGCGCACCGGCGGGCTTTGTTGATGATGACGTTAGTTCGATCGCAGGCGGCGGTCCTGCCACGCAGCGAACTGTTCAGACCCGGACAACTGGTGTTCATCTGGCAGACACTTCTCTTCGTCGAGATTTGAATTCTTCATGGTGGTTATCCTGCGGATGGTGGTCGGACGAGGACGTTGCGTTTGAAGCCGTATTTGTGGGTGAAGCCGGTGGCGCCGCGTCGTCCTAGGGCGCCGGGTGGCATGCCTTGCATGATGCCGTTGTTGGTGGGTCCGGCGGCGGTGGCGTAGTTGACGGTGGTGGCCTGCAGGGCTTGTTCTTCGAGTGCTGCGGGTGCCACGCCGCCCCAGCTGGAGGGCACCGACAATCCGCCGACCTTGATGGAGGAGGCGAGGTGGGCGGCGGCGACGCCGCCGGGGTGCCCGCCGCCGAGGGCGGCCAGGCCGGCGAACTGCGGGGTGGGGAACCACGCGCCTTGGGCACCGGCGGTGGAACCGAGGCCGAACGTCGTCTGCTGCTGGATCGAGTAACCGAAGCTGCCCTGCCCCACCCCGAAGTAGAAAAAACCTGTGAGGTTCTTCAAAAGCACGGTGTAAACGGCTGGGGTGAGCCCGTTGGGGTTGGTCGGGGTGGGGAGGGTGAAGAAGCTCTCCAAGAACTGCACCCACCAGGGCTGGTCGGCGACGGCAGCAGGATCGGCTGCCGCCGCCGCTGCCGAGACTTGTTGCACCGCTTGCGGAGTGGCCGCACTGGTGGCCAGCTGCGTGGTGGAGCTTGCCGCGCTCTGCGCGGAGTTGCCCGCCGGCTGAGCCGCCGCCTGGGACACCGCGGCGGCCTGATCGGTCGCGGCATCCGGAGTGGTGGTGTTGGGCGGTGACTCAAACGGGGCCACGACGGTGGCCACCGCCGAAGAGGCGGTGTAGCCATACATCGCCGCGGCGTCTTGGGCCCACATCTCCATGTACTGGGCCTCGGTCACCGCGATCGCCGGGGTGTTTTGCCCGAAGAAGTTGGTCGCGATCAGATTCAGCAACAACACCCGATTGGCCGCGATCACCGGCGGAGGCACCGTCATCATGAACGCCGCCTCAAACGCCGCCGCAGCCGCCCGGGCCTGCATCGCGGTCTGCTCGGTCTGCGCCGCCATCGTGCCCAACCAGCTCACATACGGCAGCGCCGCGGCCAGCATCTGCTGGGACGTCGGCCCAATCCAGGGCCCATTGGTCAGCTCAGAAATCACCGAGCTATAGCCACTGGTCGCCGTGGCCAACTCCGCTGCCAACCCATCCCAACCCGCAGCCGCAGCCATCATCGGGCCCGACCCCGGACCCATATACATACGACCGGAATTGATCTCGGGCGATAACGCACCGTAGTCGAACACCGCGTCCTCCTCAATTGGCCGCGATTGCGGTGGCAATCTCGGCTATCGCGTAAGAACCTTTAAGAACTATTGGTGGCCGCCTCAGCATTGCTAGCCTCGGACCGCTGACCCTTTCGGAGTCACGCGCATCCGTCGGTCAGCAAACCTAGCTGGTAGGCAACCGAATGGCTTCTGATGCATCCGTTCGCTACCTTCGGAAAGGTGTGTTACCACCATGTTTCCCGAGTGACTGGTCTGGAGCGACATGCCCATCCTGCTTCGATTACCCCCGCTGTCAGCAACCGAGCGACAGCTCACTTGGCCTGAACTGCCGCTCGAGAAAGACATTAATGGCTTGCCAGCGTCACGCCGACCGGAGATGCCAACTATTCACGCCAAGCCAACCATTGTTCACTCCCGGCCAACTGGAGTTCATTTCCCGAGCGCGGTTGTTCACCTTCGGTTGGCTTACCGCTGTCGGCTCGGCCGCCGCCGGCGCAGTCAGTCCTCTTCGATGACCAGGGCCATTTCCGGGCAGGAGGCCACACCGTCGCGGATCAACTCCGCATCCTCGAGTGGCACTTCGTGTTCTTCGAGGATCGAATAGCCCGACTCGTCGATCGGGAACAGGTCTGGGTCGACGGCGTAACACTGGGCGTGGCCCACGCATTTCGACTTTTCGAGACGAACCCTCACCAGGTCTCCTCCTCCGACGGCTCCGAGAGCATGCGAATCGGTCGCTAAAATCAAAGTCTAGAAGACTGCTCGCCGGTCAGAGCTCGCCATCCGGATGGCACGGCCGTCAAAACACATGGGATATTGGTGTGCCACCAAACAGACTGATAGACAAGCGGAGACAGAGCGCATGAGCATCCTTGGCGAATACCAGCCAGGCGAGTTCTATCTGCCGCGGCTCGACTTCTACTCGCTACCGATGGCCACCGACCGGGCCGATGGATGGAAGACATTGCGCGATGCCGGGCCGGTGGTGTTCATGAACGGCTGCTACCACTTGACGCGCCGCGAGGACGTGCTGGCTGCGCTGCGCAATCCCAAGGTCTTCTCCTCACGGCTGGCGCTTCAGCCCCCTGGCTACCTGCCCGTGGTGCCTCTGGCGTTCGATCCACCGGAGCACACTCGCTACCGCAAGTTCCTGCAACCGTATTTCAGCCCCCATGCGCTGAGTAAGTCGCGGCCGGTGCTGGAGCGCCACGCCGCTGAGATGATCGCCGCATTTGCCGGCCGCGGCGAGTGCGACGCGGTAGCGGATTTCGCGAATTTGTACCCTTTTCAGGTGTTCCTGGACCTCTATGGTCTGCCGCTTGAGGATCGCGACCGTTTGATCGACTGGAAGAACGCGCTTAACACGGACAAGCCCGTCCTCGGCCAGGCCGAGATGGACAAGGCGCAGGCGCTGTTTGAGTACCTCACCGACGCCATCCAACAGCGTCGGCGAAGCCCCGGCACGGACATGTTGTCGAAGGTGATGACCGGCGACGGCGAGTTCACCGATCTCGAGCTGCTGGGTATGAGCCATCTGTTGATCCTGGCCGGCCTGGACACCGTGACCGCTGCGATCGGGTTCTCGCTATTCGAATTGGCACGCAGGCCCGAACTGCGTGCAAAACTTCGCGACAATCCCAGGGACACCAGGGTTTTCATCGAGGAGATCGTCCGGCTGGAGCCGTCGGCGCCGGTAGCCCCCCGGGTGACCACCGAATACGTCGAAGTCGGCGGCATGACACTCCCCCCGGGCTCTCAGGTGCGGTTGTGCATGGCCGCGATCAACCGTGACGGTAGCGACAAGGTGTCCACCGATGATTTGGTTCTGGACGGAAAAGTACATCGGCACTGGGGATTTGGCGGCGGCCCGCATCGCTGCCTGGGTTCTCATTTGGCACGCATCGAGCTGACGGTGATCGTCGGAGAATGGCTCAAGCAAATCCCCGACTTCGAACTACCCCCGGACTACACCCCGGAGATTAGCTTCCCGTCAAAGACGTTCGCGCTCAAGGAATTACCGCTGAACTGGAGTTGATCGCGGGGATACCGGACCGACTCCAGCTCAGCGGCTGCTGTCTTACTTGCGCACGTCGGTTGCGGCCACCTGCACGAACACGCCGGTGTCTTCGGCCATCAGCAGGCCTCGGCCGCGGGGCAGCGGGCCGCCCTTCATCTTGCCGCGGATGAAGCCCTCGTCGGGGTCGGCGTCCATCACCAGCAATGGTGCATTCGCCTGAGCCAGCGCCCGCAGAATCGGGTCGCTGCCCGCCGAAGACCAACCGCCGAACGTGCGGGTGACGAGGACGTGCAGGCCGACGTCGGCGGCCCGGGTCACCCACGGAGCAATCTGGTGCAGCGGCGAATCGAAGCCGGGCGGCAGCTGCTGGATGTCGTCGACGATCAGGAAGATCTCCGGACCGCTCCACCACGACCGCGACAGCAGCTCTTGCGCGGAGAGACCGGGCGGAGGCTGGCGAGCGGCCAGAACCGCCGCCAATTCACCCACCAGCGCCTGCACGCCGTCGAGGTTGTAGGCGAACTTCTCCACGTATTCGGTGCCCAGGGCGGTCAGCAGCTGACGGCGCGGGTCGACCAGCCATACCTGCGCCGAGGGCTGCCCCGCCGACGGCGTCGGTGCGCTGGTGGATCCGGGGGCATACAGCCGACCGATTTCGGACATGATCGTGGCCAGCGTCGTGGTACGCCCGCACTCGCGTCGGCCCGTCACCATCAAGTGCGCGTTCTCGGCGAAGTTCAGGTAGACCGGCGCCAGGTCCAATTCTGAAATGGCCCAGGCGATTCCGCCGACACCAACTCCTTGGCGATGGTCCCGGGTGGACAGCTCCCGCACTTGCTCAACGCCGAACCGTGCCGGCAGACGGCGCACCGGCGGCGCTTGGCCGCTCGCGAGCCGGCTGACGGCCGCGACCACGCTGTCGGACTCGTAGATGTTGTCGGGGGTGTTGGCCAGCGCGGGACGGGCCACCAACGTGTGCAGGCCCGCCTGCGGGTCGCTGTCGAGTCGGACGTAGTTGACGGCGACCATGCCACGCCCGGGCTTGACCGGGACATCCTTGGCGAAGCGGGACCGCACCAGCTTGGCGTCTTCGACCGCGGCCAGGCGCAACTCGATCCGGGAACCGAACCCACTACGCACCGGCGGCCGCAGCTCCGATTCACGATCGGCGGTGACCACCACGTGCACCCCGAACGAGGGGCCCTGGTTGATGATCACGTTCACCTGCTCGATCAGGACCTCGTTTTCCTCGGCCAGCGCCCGGTAGTTGTCGATCACCAGGTAGACATCGCCGAACCCGTCGTTGGGCACTGGGCCGGCCTCGCCGCCGAACTTGCGGCGCCGGAATACGTCCATCGAGGCGATTCCGTATTCGAGGAAGCTGCGCTTACGGTCGCGCACCAGCGCCAGCAGTTCGGCTACTGTCCGGCGAACACCGTAAGGATCCGTCGGACCGGCTACCTCACCCACGTGCGGGAGACGCGCGATCGTGGTCAACGCGGTACCGCTGTAGGCCAGGCAGTAGAACTGGATCTGCTCGGGAGTGTGGGTCAGCGCCGCCGAGCAGATCAGCGACTGCAGTGCCGTCGTTTTGCCCGCACCGCCGGCGCCCAGGATCAACACGTTGGCTCCGGGCCCGGAGGTGTCGACCGTCCACGGCGGCTGGTCGTGCTTGAAGGGACGGTCGATGATCCCGATCGGGAACACCAGGTCCCTGGCCGAGCCGTAGTCCTGGTTCCACTGATGGCCGAGGAACCGGTTGACCAACTCATCGATCGCGACCGGCCGCGTCAGGGGTGGTTGCCACAAGCGGTACGGCTCGAAATCGATCTTGCGCAGCTGATCGATGATCACCGTGCCGACTTTCGGCGTCCTGATGCTTTCTTCTTCCTCTTCTTCGTCTTCCGCCTCGAGCACCTCACCGTTGCCGAGAATGGCTGACGGATCGATGTCCGGCCCACCGACACTGACCTCAAGCGGGGTGAACGAGTTGGTGAACAGCTGCGGGCGGATGTAATCGATGCTGTGCACCAACGCCGGCGCCAGGTCGCCGTCAACGCTGATTCCGCGGGAGAAGTAGTCCCTCCAGAGGAACTCGGCCTGGAACCGGACGATGTCTTCGAGGCTTCTACGGAAGTACCCGAGACCGGCTTGGGCGGGCAGGTTCACGGCGTTCGGCACACCTGCGGCCTGCGCCGCACCTGCGGTACGCGCTTTCAGCACCAACCGGTAACCCATGTTCTCCATGAGCTTTTCGGCGCGGCTTTCGATGGTCTGCGAGGCCATCATCAGGTGGATCCAGTAGGCGCGGCCCTGCCGGCCGATCGAGTCGAGGACGTCGACCGCGGTCGGCATGATGCGGAACCATTCGTAGAACTCGTCAATAACCACCACGAGCATCGGCAGCGGCGCCATGTCCTGGCCGCGGGCACGCATCCTGGTACGTACGGAGTTGTATTCCTTGGCGTCATCGACACCGGCGTTGTCGCATACCGCCTTGCGGCGGGCAATTTCGCCCCACAGCGCATCCAGGAAGCGCTCCATCAGCGCCTGGTCCTCTTCCAGGTCGGTGATGATCCGCGAGACGTGCGGGACCCCGGCGAAGGGCTTGACCGCTGACCCACCCTTGAGGTCGGCCAAGACGAACTGCAGCTCGTCGGGCGGGTGACTGAGCATCAGCGACTCAATCACGGTGCGCACCAGCGTTGACTTACCGGAACCTGTCGTTCCCGACATGACTCCGTGCGGGCCGTCGCCGCCTTCATCCAGCGACTTCATGTCCAGGAACAGCAGCTCGCCGTTGTCGGAGCGGTTGCCGAACGGTATCCGCAACCGCGAGCGCCCCATCGTGTCGGTGCGGGCACCCCACAGCGCTTCGAAGTCGATCTCGGAAGGGTCGTCAACCCCGTAATAGGCCAAGATGTCCCGGGCGCCGATGTGGGTCACCCGCTGGCCGATCTCCTCGTAGGCCTCCGCGAGGCGCCAGTGCGCCAGCTTCTGCCCGAACTCCTCGGCCTCGGCGGCGCTGAGCTGGTCGGTGAGAGCGAAGAACCAAGGCTTGTCGTCGATCACCATCCAGGTGTCGCGGTCACGAGGCAGTGCGTCGATCACGCCCTTGTCGTCGAACCGCAACGTCCGCTCCGGGACCGAGGTCCACATCGAAGAACCGGTCAGGTCGAAGAACGTCACGCCGTCGACACCTTCGGCGCTGATCACGTACTCCCATTGGGGATCGACGACATCGGCGACGATCACCGTGTGTGGTGTCGGCGTCTGGGCCGACGAACTGGCGTGGCGAGGTGTGAACGACCCACGGCCGGCGAACAACTCGGCTTGCTCGGCGGCGAACTCGCGCACCGAGCTGTAGACCATCCGTGCGCTACCCGCCGCGTCCTGGCGCCGGGAATCACCGAAGTGCGGCAGCCACTTGACCCAATCCCATTCGTCCAAGTCCGAACTGACCACAACCATCTGCACGTGGTCGGGGCCATGGGAGAACGCCAGCTGGCAGACGATCGCTCGCATCAATGCCAGTACCTGCGGGCGCTCTCCGATCAGCGCATACCAAGGTTCCACGAGTAGGGAAACCATCTTGGGCAGGTTGTACACGACGCTCTGATAGCGACCGAATTCCTGAAGCGCCTTACCAGTCACAGGCTCCAGCTCGATGTCGGTCGGCATGTTCTGGGGCTCACCCCAGGTCACCTCGGGACGGGTCATGCCCACGCCGACTCGGACGACGCCGAAGTTGAGGTCTTTACCGTCGGGTTTGCGTTCCCACATCCGAGAGGACCCGACGGCTGCGGTCAGCGTGTCGGGTGCCGGGTGGTACCACCGGTAGTTGGCGTCCATGCTGTCGGCCGACTCGTGGGCGGTCTCGCGCAGCATGTCCAGCATCAACATGAACTGGGCGCGCATCGAGTCGAGTTTCGGACGGCTCATCTGCTGCTGGCCGCCGCCCATCCGGCCGCCGAACATCATCATCGCGACGCCACCGATCATGAAGATCGGGAAGATCGAGCCGGCCCCACCGAACACGTGCGAACCGCTGGCGAAGGTCATCGCGACCATGCCGATCAGCAGGCCGACCACCAGGACGCCGACCACGACCATCCACCAGGGTTTGCCCTCCGGCGGCGGGATGCTCAGCGGGGTCGGCAGGACGATGTTTTCCGGCTTGATTACCGGAGGCTTTTCCGGTGTTGGCCGGGCAAATCCACGCTTCACTTCGGTACCACCAACTCTGCAGGGGACGTATCCATCGGAAGGGTGTCGTGCTGCACTAACGCATCAGCCCGCGACAACGTCGGACCCTGCGGTAGGAGCCGGAGCGCCACCCACGGCGCCAGGCTCGGTGCGGATTGCAAACCCAACGCCTCACGCACTTCGCGGGTGTCGTCCACTCCGAATCGGGCGCCCGCATCCGTCAACCACCACAGCGATTCGGTGGTCTTGGCACTGGGATCGTTGCCGGTGACTGCCACGAAGTTCGCAAAGTTAGGGCCGAAGTAGACCTGGTCGGCTTCGCGGCCACTCGTGTCCGACTTCACCAGCGTCACAACCTTTTTCATCTCGGATTGCGAGACGGGGATGGTCGGCCCCGAGACGACCTGGACGCGGGCCCGGGTCTCACCGTTGGTCTTTTCCCACCACCAGCAGGTCGCCGGGTTCTCCCGAAGGTCGGTGACATTCAACGGGTTATCCGGATACGACGACAGATCCAGCTTGTTGACCACCGGCATTTTTGCCAACGCCGCAGGTTCCACGGTCACCGGCTTGCTGTTGCTCGCGTTTCCGGCGTTCTGCATGATCTGGGCCACCAACGGCGGCAGCGTCTGCACACCGTCGGACAGCACCAGCGAATATTGTTGCGGCCCGCTGATTTGTGGTGTGACGAGGATCGTTCCCACCGGGCCGGGAGCGCCGGGGAACGTCGCCGGAGTTCCAGAGTTCTGCACCTCTGGCACCGTCAGTTCCGGCCCCACCGGCAACGCGTCGAACAAGGCGCGGCTCATCGGCTTTGCCATGCTGATTTGTTCCGGCGTCAACCCAAGCGGCAACAATACGGAGCGGTTCGCCGCGTCGATGCGCGAGCGGCGTCCCTCCCGGATGACCCACGTGTCCCCGCTGTAGCTCAAGACCACGGCGTCCGAGCCGTTCAGCACCCGTCGGCGGTTACTGAGGTCAGGCGTGCCGTCGATCACCGTCACGGTCACGCCCGACGGCGATCCCACACCGGTCGAGTTGGCCACGGTGTCGCACACCAGCCACGACGACGAGGACGGAGTCTTTGACCCGAAGTTTGATGGCGCACCGGGGATGCCCACCATCGGGCCGCGCGGCAGGTTGGCGATTTGGCTGTAGCGGACCAGGTGCGGGTTGTCCGGGCGCCCCGTGATCAACCGCGCGGACGCCAGGTTCAGCGCCGGATACAGCTTGTCGCCGACCCGGACGTAAAGCGCTCCGGAGTCGCGGTCGGCAATGATCGGCGAATCCCCTACCTGGCCGGCCGGGCTGATAAAGGAGTACAGCAGCGCGCCCAGGCAGATCACCAGCGCGGCAGAAACCGACGCCACAATGGCCAGGGTCTGGCGCCGTCCCGGCTCTACCTCCATCCGGACCCGCCAGCGGGTCAGCGCCATCGAGGTTCGGCGAGCAAGGAACTGATAGCCGGTCACCTGCGTGCGCGTCGATAGCCCGAGGCCATACCCCGAGCCGCGCTGCCCGCGACTCTCTTCCGCCACTAATTCACCATCCGGTCTGCTAGAACGCCTGGACACCGTCCAGCACGCGAATCACACTGATAACCGTAAGGCACCCGCAATAACCTCGCTACGTAGCGCCATTCGGCGTTCATTTCCAGGCCTTGTTCCGTCCATCGACCCGGCAGGCACCACGTCGCCGAGATGGCTAACGCGACCGCTGGCAAACACCACTGAACTGGCATTTCGCCATGCCCTGCTGGATCCCCCGGCCGAAATCTTTGGTATCTCAAGAAGGGATGGTAGCCGCGCACGGCCAACCCGTCCTGTCGAGCGTGTGGCCTCCTCGACAACTTCGCTGACCTGCTTAGCAACGACACGGCGCATAACTGACCAGCAAAACCGGCGGCGGTGCTGCCCCGGGCCGCGTCGTGCCGGGCGGCATTTGGCAGCAAGATGGGCGGCATGACTGAGCTCGCGCCCTCGTTGGTCGAACTTGCCGGCCGATTCGGCATTGCCACGTGGTACGAGGACTGGACCGGCCGCCAGGTGCAGGTATCGGAGGGCACGCTGGTCGCGGTGCTCGCGGCTCTGGGCGTCGCGGCCAGCACCGAACAGGACCGCAATGAGGCCCTGACCAACCACCTGCGCACGCATTGGGCACGTCAATTGCCGGCCACCATCGTCGCGCGCACCGGCGCCCCGACGCGGTTCTGGGTGCACGTCACCCACGGTGATCCCGCCGAGGTGTTGTTGCGGCTCGAGGACGGCACGGTGCACGGCGGCGTGCGACAGGTCGACAACTTCACGCCGCCGTTCAATCTGGATGGGCGATGGGTCGGCGAGGCCAGCTTCGTCCTGCCCGCCGACCTGCCGTTGGGTTACCACCGCGTGCATTTGCGATCGAGGGACACCGAAACCAGCGCCGCGCTCATCGTGACGCCCGACTGGCTCGGGCTGCCGGAGCAACTTGGCGCGCGTCGGGCATGGGGCCTGGCCGCACAGCTCTACAGCGTGCGGTCCGAACAGTCGTGGGGCGTTGGCGACCTCGCCGACCTGACCGATCTGGCGGTGTGGTCCGCATCCCGGCACGGCGCTGACTACCTGTTGGTCAATCCGCTACACGCGGCCACCCCAACGATCCCGATGGAGCCGTCGCCGTATCTTCCGACGTCGCGGCGCTTCTTCAACCCGCTTTATCTTCGCGTTGAGTCCATCCCCGAATTCGCCGACCTCACTAAGCGTGGCCGGCTGCGCCGGTTGCGGTCCGATGTCCAACAGCAAGCCAGCCGGCTCGATGCGATCGACCGTGACAGTGCGTGGACGGCGAAGCGGGAGGCGCTCAAGCTGCTCTACCGAGCACCTCGGTCGGCAGGCCGGGAGCTGGCTTACGCCGCGTTCCGCGAGCGCGAAGGTCGCTCGCTCGACGAGTTCGCCATCTGGTGCGCGTTAGCCGAGAAATACGGCGGCGACTGGCACAGCTGGCCGAGTTTCCTGCAGCATCCCTCCGCTATCGGTGTGGCTCGATTCGCCGAAAAGCATGCGGACGCAGTTGATTTCCATCGCTGGCTGCAATGGCAAATCGACGAGCAACTCGCCGCGGCACAGTCGCAGGCGCTGCGGGCCGGAATGTCGTTGGGCATCATGCATGACCTGGCGGTCGGTGTGCATCCGAACGGGGCCGACGCCTGGGCCCTGCAGGATGTGCTGGCGCTGGGCGTGACCGCGGGCGCGCCGCCCGACGAGTTCAATCAGCTCGGTCAAGACTGGTCGCAGCCGCCGTGGCGGCCGGACCGGCTTGATGAGCAGGAGTACCGGCCGTTCCGCGCGCTGATCCGGTCGGTGTTGCGCCACGCCGGAGGCGTTCGTATCGACCACATCATCGGGTTATTTCGGCTGTGGTGGATCCCTGAGGGCGCACCGCCCACCGAAGGCACCTATGTGCGCTACGACCACGAGGCGATGATCGGCATCGTCGCGCTGGAAGCGCACCGGGCCGGCGCGCTGGTTGTCGGCGAGGATCTCGGCACCGTCGAACCGTGGGTCCGTGACTACCTCTTACTAAGGGGCCTGCTGGGAACCTCGATTCTCTGGTTTGAGCTGGACCGGGATGGAAATGGTGGTCCGCTGCCCGCCGAGCGCTGGCGCGAGTACTGCCTGTCGTCGGTCACCACCCACGACCTGCCGCCGACCGCCGGCTATCTGGCCGGCGACCATGTCCGGCTGCGCGAGTCGCTGGGATTGCTGACCCGGCCGGTCGCCGAAGAGCTCGCGTCCGACCGGTCCGAGTTGGCGGCTTGGATGGCCGAGCTGCGCCGGGTCGGGCTGCTCGGCGAGCGCGACGACGATCCCGAACAGATTGTGCTTGCCCTATACCGCTACCTGGGCCGTACACCGTCGCGGCTGTTGGGAGTGGCGCTGACCGACGCGGTCGGTGATCGGCGAACCCAGAATCAGCCCGGCACCACCGACGAATATCCCAACTGGCGGGTTCCGCTGACCGGCCCCGACGGCCGGCCGGTGATGCTCGAGGACATCTTCACCGATCGTCGGGCCGCCGCCCTGGCGGAGGCGGTGTGCGCCGCGCTGGCGCCTCCGACTATCTAACTGAGCGCCTGTTAGCTTCAGGTGCCATGAAGTCTTCTGTCTTTGCCCCGGTCCCCCGACTGCCGTGACTTTCTCAGCGAACGACCGAGCCGCGCTCAGCGACGTGGTACACCGATATGCTGCCGGGGTCGATGATCGCCAATTCGATTCCGTAACAGCACTGTTCACCGCAGGTGCCGAGCTGAGAGTGCCCGAGCCGCCGGCCGCCCTGCAGCCGATTCATGCGCATCGCGGTCAGCAGGCCATCGCGACGGCGGTCGCTGCGGTCGCTTCGGTGGCGCGCACCGAGCACGCGATCGTCGGTGAGGTGTACGACGAGGGGCCGCGTCCGGGCACGGCGCGGGGACGGATTGCGTGCGTCGCCCATCACTGGACTCAGCGCGCCGATGAGGTGCTCGATGTGGTCTGGCATTTGCGCTATGACGACGAGTACGAGTCAACGGACGCGGGCTGGCGGATCAGTCGCCGAGCGCTGACCATCAATGCCATCGAAACGCGGCCGGCACGCCGATTGTTGCCGCCCGATCCGGGCTGATCGCACTCCGCCGGAGTCGCTGCACACGTCGCGGACCCGCGTCGAAGTCGTTTGGCCAGGCGGTGTTTCGGGTAGCTAACCAGAAGGTTCTTGCCTGACGCGGGCGAACGCAATGACAGCCACGGAGGTGCTGATGAGGCACGACAGCCGCAACCCGGTCGACGATGGCCGGGCCGGTCGACGGTATGCGGATGGACCCCCGCAGGATTCGGTGCACGCACCCGGACTCGTCGTGATCGGGGCCGCTGTGCTCGCGCTGGTGGTGTGTGTCGCCAATTTTGCGCTTGGCCAGGTCGGCGCGGGCGTCGTCGCGGCGATCATCGGATTGATGGCCCTCGGGGCGGGCCTGGACTGGCTTGCCATGGACCGCAGGAGGATCCGCCAGGCCGAACGGGAGTGGTTTCTCAGCCACCCGACCAGGTGATCTCTGGGTGATCTCCGGGCGCCTATTGCATCGCGGCGAGGTTCTCCACCGACGTGCGCACATCGGAGCGCAGCACTCTGGCCACGATCTTGCCGACCGGCCCACTGAGTACGCCTCCATTGAGGTCGGCGGTGAGATCAAATGTTGAGCCCGGCTGTTTGTCGGTCACTGACATCGCCACGGTAATCCGAATTCCACCCCGACCGCGGCCTTGCAGCTCAATCGATTTGGGTTCGTCATAGCGGGTCACTGTCCAGTGAACGACGTTGCGAAATCCCTTCACTCTGATGCACGAAGAGACTTTGGTGCCCTGCTCAATCGTTGACGGCATCTCGCCGCGCCAACCACCAAAAATCGTCATCCACTCGCCAAATCGACTCAGATCGGAAGCCAGCTTCCAGGCAGCACCCGGATCCAAGTCCGATGACGTCGAAACGTTCACTTGCGCCAAGGTTTGTCGCTCCTTCGCAACACATTGAGTCTGAGCCGTTTGCACCACATACCCGCGCCTGGGGAGCTGATAAACGCTCCCGCGGTGTGACGTGCTTGGCCAGGACGGGCAAACGTGGACGTGATTAAGGCCAGGCCTCGTTCAATTTCTCTGCGACGTCGATGATTTGCGCGGCTTGGGATTGGGGTGCATCGATTTCGTCGGCGACATATTGGGCGATGAACCGACGGATCTCACCGTCGACGCCCCCCAGAATGCGCACTATTTCGCCGCGGAACGACTTTGACGACACATTGACGGTGATATCGGAGGGCCGCGGTTTCGCGACGTCGACAATCAGCAGCAGCGGCTCGGCGGCGCGTGCGGTCGCGCGCAATGCGATGTCTCCGGAGACCACGAACCGTTGTTTATCGAGGCGCAAATCCAGCAGCAGATCGATCGACAGTGGAATGTGAATGATGAAGGTGATGCTGTCACCCAACCGTCGCGTGACGCGAGGGTCTTGGATCTTGACGTTCGCGCTGACCTTGGCAATCCCGCCCGGCCCCTGAGCAATCGGCTCCATCGCGAATTCGCTACCCGCGATGTCCGCGAGCGCGGCGGCGACACGCTCGGGGGTCACGGCGTCCTCGAAGAATCTGCGTCCGAACTCTTCGTAGGTGACATAGTCGAGGTTTTGCATAGGCTTATACCGTCTCACGCCACTTGCCGGAAACTTCGCTGATCTGTCCGCGTCGCAGGAATTTCGCGTCAGATACACCTTGCTGAGACCCGGCGAGCGCGACAGTGCTGTCCGCCCCCATTGCGTCGAGTTGTGAACAACACCACACGCCGGCCCTTCGATTCGGTGTGTCGGCCCGTGGCCTGGGAGGCTGGACGACGGGAGGTATTGGAGTCTTATGGGCGCCCACGACATGATCGAGCCGCGCTCAGCCGTCTCCCGGGTCGAGGGGGTGCTCACCTGGCTTGGCGGCGGACCCTGGCGCGAGTTAGGTGAGCGTTACGAGCGGTCCACCCACGCCGTGGCTGGCGCGGTGGTGCTGCTCGGAGCCGTGTCGGCCTGGCTTGTCGCGGCATTGGTAGCGAGCGCGTCGACACGCTGGCCGCTGTTTGCCATCGTCACGCTGTCGCTTGTCCTCGGTCTACTGGTCGGGGCGGTGGCTCGCGGCATCGCGAGCGGCCCCGATCGCGGCTGGCCCGGTATCGCGGGACGCGCGGTTGTAGCGGTGGCAGTCGGCGTTGCCGTCGGCGAACTCGCTGCGCTCGTCGTGTTTTCCCGCTCGATCGATCACCGTCTCGACGACCGGGCGCTGCGTAGCGCCGACGCGGCGCCGGCCGTCGCGCAGGCGTCGGTAGCGCTACAACGGACACGCAATGCGCGCAGCGGGCTCGACGACGCCATCGCACAGGCCCGCAACCGGCAGGACAACGCCCTGGTCATCGCGCGGTGCGAATACCACCCGAGCCCGGCGTGCCCACAGACTCGCATCACCGGCGTGCCCGGCGCCGGGCCCGAAACCCGAACGGCTAACCAGCTTCTCGCTGATGCGCAGCTTGATCTCGACAACGCGCTGGCGGCTCGCGACCGCCAGGCCCCCGAATTGGACGCCACGGTTTCCCGCGACGAACGTGCCCTCTCCGAGGCGCGCCAGCGCGTGCTCGCGGACGCCGAGCCGGGCGGTTTCGGGGCCCGCTGGATCGCGATGAACGAGCTCACGTTGGCCGACGTCGGGGCGTTGATGTTGCGCCTGCTGACGATCGCATTTTTCGTGCTGGTCTATTTGCTGCCCCTCATCCTGCGGATGTGGCGCGGCGAGACCACCCACGATCGCCATGCGGTGGCGCGCGCGGAGCGGGACCGCGCCGAGCTCGACGCGGACACCGCGATCGCGATCAAACGGGCCGAAATTCGCCGCGAGGCCGAAATATTATGGGCTGAACACCAACTGACTCAGGCCCGCCTGACTATCGACGCGCAAACCGAGATCGACCGCGAGCAGCAACGCCGTCGAGTCACGGAAGCCATCGAGGGTCCGCAGCCCGCGTCGTCGCAGCGAACCTTCGAGCCAGTGGAGGAAGAGATGTACCTGCCGATCGCGGCCGAAGCGGAGGCCGCTAGCCGAGCTATCGCCGAATTACCCGCTGGTGCAGCGGATTCCCGCACCGAGGCACCGCCGAGGGTGGAAAACCTCCCGGCACAGGTCCAGCCGGGTGGCGAGGTAGAACCGCGGGACGAGCGCGCCACGCCATTGATCCCGTCGCTTCCCGACGCGACTAGGGCAGCCGCTCGCTGGATTCGCCCACTGGTGCCGCCGATCATCGCGCGGGTGATCGACAACACCACCGCTCCACTGCGCACCGCGCGCCAAGTGTTCGAAGAGGTCGAGGAGATCACGTTCTCGCTCAAGCGCACTCGCAAGGTGACGGTTCACTCCGAGAGCTCTGACCCGGGCGAGAAGTCGCCGAACCCGTCCACGACCGGTGAGGCGCCCTCGCGCGCCGAAGCGATCCCCGTATCGCGCGAGCACCACGGCAACCGGACTCAGCAGCTAGACAGCCGCGACGAGCGCTCCTCGTTGCGGCGATCGGCCAAAGACGTGGAGGGCCTGTCGCTGGCGTCGGCGGAGAGCGACCGCACGCGTGAGTTGACGGAGCGCGAGGGCCCGCGTGAACTGCGTTCCCTCGAAGGCCCCCGCCAGCTTCCGCCCGGGAAATAATCTCCCCGGTTATCTGACGGATAGCTCCAATCGTTCGAGACGACGCACCAGGAGGCTGGGCAGCCACCGTCCGACGTCGGCTTGTTCGATCGTCGAGGTGCGATCGAGCAGCAGACGCAACACGATCGCGGCTTCCAAGCGAGCCAACGAGGCACCGACACAGAAATGCGCTCCCTTTCCAAAACTAATGTGCCCCTTGACTTCAGCGCGGTCGAGCAAGAACTCGCCGGGTCTCTCGAAATGGGCTGGGTCGCGGTTGGCCGCCCCCCACAGCAGTAGCAGGTGCGAGTCGGCAGGCAAGTCAACGCCAGCCAGCGTGGTGCCGTTTCGCACGTGTCGGTAATGACCCCGGAACGGCGGCTCGTAGCGCAACGTCTCCTCGATGAATGCCGTTAGCAGATCGGGGTTTTCACGCACCTGCTGCTGGATATCGGGACGGTTCGCCAGTATCCATGCCGCACTGCCCAGCAACGATGCCGTGGACTCTCCCCCGGCGGCGAACAGGATCACCATCATCACCTGGGCGGTAACGGTGTCCACTTCGCCAGAGACGCACGCACGAGCAAGCTCGCCCAGGAGATTGTCTTGCGGATCGGCTGCGGCGATGTCGAATTGCTCCTTGATATAATCGCTGAGCTCCATGACGGCGATACCCGCGGCGGCGAGGTGTTCTTCGCTGACCAGTCCTTCGAGCAGTTGGGTGGCCGCGGCCCCCCATGTCACCAGCTGTGCGGTGTCGGCGTCGGGCACCCCGATCAGCTCGCCCACCACCATCATCGGCAGGCGGTTGGCCATCGCGTCCATCCATTCGATGTGCCCGTCGCGCAGTGCCTCGTCCCACAACCGGACCGCGGTGTCAGCGGCGAATTGCTCGATGGCGCGAATCCGCCTGGCCGACAATTGGCGCACCAACAGTTTCCGGTGCACCGCGTGGGCAGGATCGTCGGCGGTGGCAAGTACGTGGGTCGGCCCGCCGAGCGGGTCCATCCCGAACGCCTTGAGGGAACCCTCGGCGGTGTAGGTCATCGTGGCGGTGAGGTTCGCCGAAAAGTCCTCGGGTCGGCCGATGACGTCATTGACAGCATCCCAACCGCATACGGCATAGAACTCGGACTCACCGATTCGGTGCACCGCGCCGGCAGCGCGCATGCGCTCGTAAAGGGGGTAGGGATCTTGCAGAGATGCGCTACTGAAAAACGTGGCCGGGTCGGCTATTGCTGTCACGTCCTCAGCCTGGGAGCTGGATATCCCCACGTCAACAGTAGTGCGGGAAGTTGAGGGCCGGCCCTCGACGATGCTGCCGCCGGCTGTCTCAAGGGGGATCTCGGACCTGCGCCGATGCTGAGATAACCAGCTAGTATCGTCTTAACTTGAGATAAAGCTGGCGTAGCTTCTCGCGCCGAAGAGTGGGTGATTCGTGTCCCGTGACGATTGGCTGGTCGGTGGTGATCGCCACCAAATCGCCGTCGACCGCATCTATGCCGCCGCCGCCGAGATAATCACCCGCGACGGGCCCGATGCCTTCGACATCGACACGTTGGCCGAGCGGGTCCACTGTTCCCGGGCCACCATCTACCGCTACGCCGGTGGGAAGGCGAAGATCCGCGATGCGGTCATTGCCCGCGGCGCGGCGCGCATCATTGAAATAGTCCGCCAGACCGTCGACAGCATGAGCGGACCGGAGCGAGTCGTCACCGCGATCACCGTGGCGCTCAAGTTGATTCGGGCCGATCCGTTGGGTCAGCTGATGATCAACTCAGTGCGCGCCGACGAGGTCGTCGCGCTCACCGGATCGCCGTTACTGGCCGGCTTCGCCACGGATCTCACCGGACTCACCGACCGCGACCCGCGGGCCGCGCATTGGGTGGTGCGCGTTGTGCTGTCGTTGATGTATTGGCCCGTCGGCGACGACCGAGCCGAACGCGACTTGGTGGAGCGCTTTGTTGCGCCCGCGTTCACCCACTCGGGCTGACAGCCGCTATTCGTCGCCGAACGCGGCGTAAAGCTCAGGCAGGAAGCCCGCCAGGTGATTCATCTCCTGTGCACAGTGCGCCAGCAAGTTGCGGGCGTTGGTTTCCGCGTTGCCAAGTATCCGTGCCGCGATCGGGCGCACCGCACGTGATGCCACGCCGGGCGCGTTGCGTACCGCGATATACGGCCCGCCCATCCAAAATCGGGACCGCATCTCAGAGCCGCCGTGCGTTGACCGGACGTGGTGGATGAACCACCCGACGTCCACCGGGCCGTCACTGGCGCCCAGCCGGGCACAGATCGCCACCGCATCCGCACTGTCGGGCGGACAGCCCATTTCCGCCGGTGCGACGAATTGGATTGCGCCATTGAGCATTGTTGAGCCGATGTACTCGCTGATCAACGACCAGCGGCCGATGTAACGCTGGGCGCGTGGGCGACCGGCATCGTCGTTGTCCTGCTCTCCGTCTTTCCAAGCGGCGGACAGATGCGCCCGTGGATGCCACAGCTTGTAACGGCGGGTGTCACTGCCGTGCCAGCCGAACCACCAGGACCACATCGCCGGCGTGACCCCGGGCATGTCGGTGCGTACCGACACTTGATAGCTACCGTCGTCGAGAACTCCGTAGCCGTTCTCGGTCTGCTGGTACCCCTCGTCGGCGACGCTCGCGGCGTCGCCGAACGCCGACAATGCCATCCCACCTTGCGGGCCATGCTGCAGCGCCTCGACGACATGTGCTGGGAGCGCAGCCATTTCGGGATTGAAGAATTTGCCGAATGGCGTGTTCGCATCGTCGTCGCGGTAGCCCAGGTAAAGTTCGCTGGCCATCAGAGTCGCCCCATCCAACTATTGAACAGACCATCTGGGTCATAGGCGGTGCGTGTCTTGTCGAGGCGGACCATGGCCTCGTCACTGGCGAACCGGGCCGGACGCTGGCCGAGGTTTTCGTCGGCCAGCTGAATGCCGGTGGCCAGATGCGACATCGCGGCCATGTTGGATTGCGCCCAGTCGCCGTACTTCGCGTCGTCGGATTCGTTCTTCCAGGCGCCGTAGAGCGCCAGGTAGACCTCGTCCTCAATGCTGTAGGCCATGTCCGGGCGTTTCGGCGACGGTCCCCAGTTCAGCCACAGGAAGTGCGACGGGTGGTCGGGAATCGTTTCGATGATGTTGCGGATGCCCGGCAACAGGTCCTCCGCGGAAGCCCCCGTCCACATGTTGTCCGCGGCGTAGCGGTAGTCGGAGAGGTAGTTGCTCATCACGGCGGTGTACCAGGTGGGCATATCGGTTGGCATGTAAGGAATCTTGACCAGCGCCTTGTCGATAACCGGCACGGTTCCGAAAATGGCCAGTGCTTCTTCGGCTTCTTTTTCGGTGTCGGCGAAGGCCGGCGACGCGAAGGTGATGGCCGGGGTCTCGAGGTTCATGCTCGGAACGCTTCGGCTTGCGACGATTTGCATTTCGACGCGACGGTCCACTTCGGCGCTGACGTTGCGCGCCCAGGTGTAGATCTCGTCGGCGAGTTCGATCGGGTAGACGTAGACGCTGGTGCCGCAAGCGCCCGGGCGCTTGTGCAGCTTGAGATAGAACGAGGTGACCACGCCGAAGAAGCCCGGCCCGGCGCCGCGCGCCGCCCAGTACAGATCGCTGTGATTGTCCGCGTCACAGTGGATTTGCTCGCCCTCCGCGGTGATCACGTCCAGGCCGATGACGTTCTCACACGCCAGGCCCCAGACTCGGCTATTCCAGCCGTACCCGCCCTGTAGCAGGTAGCCGCCGACGCAGACGCCCTTACAGTGCCCGGCGGGAAAGAAGAGATTCTGGGCTTCCAGCTCACTCATGAGGATGCTGCCGCCCTTACCCGGACCGACGACGGCGATGCCCTTTTCGGCATCGATGGTCGCGTGGTCGATCCGGCTGACGTCGAGCAGCAAAGCGCCATCGCGGAGGTGGTTGGCCGCCCAGCTATGGCCGCCCGAACGGATATTGACCTTGTGGTCGTGGGACTTGGCGTACCGCAACGAGCTGACGATGTCGTCGGTATCGGCGGCCGCAACGATCACGTCTGGGTAGCGCTCCGGCACGCGCTGGTTCCATACGGTGCCGCGACGGGCGGCTTCATACCCGTCGTCGCCGCGAAAGAAGTGCCGCCCTGCAGGTAGCGCACTCATCTGGAGCTCCTTTGATCCACTCTCCGGTCCTTGGTAATCCGCATTGCGGAACACTATAGTGGAAGAGTGCCGTCCACGGAACCCACTCCACCAACGAATCGCGACGAAGGCATCCAGGTGCTGCGTCGTGCGACCGCCGCTTTGGATGAGATCGCAGCCGAGCCGGGACAACTCCGGCTGGTCGACCTCGGTGAGCGGCTTGGACTGGCCAAATCGACGGCTCGCCGCCTACTGGTCGGCCTGGTTGAGGTCGGATTGGCCAGTGTCGACCCGCAAGGTCATTTCTCCCTGGGTGAGCGCCTGCTGGGATTCGGCAGCGCCGCCGGCACGCACGTCTCGGCGATCTTCCGGCCCACCATCGAACGAGTCGCCCGTGCAACCGACGGTGAAACGGTCGATCTGTCCGTGCTGCGTGGCCAGCGGATGTGGTTCGTCGACCAGATCGAATCGTCGCACCGGCTCCGGGCGGTCTCGGCGGTTGGCGTCCGATTCCCGCTGGAGGTGACCGCGAACGGCAAGGCGGCGCTGGCGGCGCTGGATGATGCCGAGGCAGAGGTGGTGATCTCCCGGTTCAGTTCCGGGGTCGCCGCCCGGTTGCGCCGCGAGACCGCTGAGATCCGGCGGACTGGGCTTGCTTTCGACCGGGGGGAACATACCCCCGGAATTTCGGCGGCCGCCATCGCGCGACGGACTGTGGGCGACAACGTCGTCGCCATCTCCGTGCCGGCGCCTACCGAGCGTTTCCTCGAAAAGGAGCAGCGCATCATCGCAGCATTGCGCACGGCGGCCGACTCACCGGCCTGGACGCGTTGACGCGTGTGCCGCTAGGGCCGGCTCGGGGCCTGGAAAACCAGGGTCACTGGATCAGGTTTATCGCCTGGTCGATCGTTTTCCGACGGCGTCGCAAGCCTCGTGCCCGGGCCGGCCACTGCAGTTCGAGCGGGAAAACGTCGTGCTCCAAAGGCTTTTGGTCAATTGGTTGTTGACGTGGGTTGGCACGGCCGTGGTACCCCCCAGGGACCCCGGCCGCGCCAAGTTCTTGCTCACTTGTCAACAGCTCAGCGCTGCCGCCCCGGTAAACAGTTGACCCCACTCGTGGCGCGCTGCTGACTGCGCCTCTATGAAGCTGGATGTCCTCTCCCCCTCGCCTGCGAGATGCACAAGCGCCCATGCCATCGCGAATACCGGAACCCGGTGACGCACTGCCGCGCTGTGTAATTCGTCGAAAGCCATCTCCGAACGGCACCGGCGGAGTCCGATAATGATCCCCCGTGCGGTGTCGAGAATGCGGCTGGAGTTCGGGCCACACGAAGTTTGTGCGGGAACCCAGTTCACCATGTTGTGCATACCTCCTGTTGCGCCATGACAAAAATCCGCTACCCCACATAGCGAACAAGAACCCGTGCGAGAATCCATAACTCGTGACTGTGGTTCTCAAAGGCGCACTGTGCCATGATTTGTGGAGCGGCAAGGTTATGCCATACCGCCGTGCACATCGATACGTGCTTGTGACCGTGTCGATACCAAATCCGACGCCAATCACCGCGAGGTGTAACGCCGCTCTCATTAATGCAGACAGATAGGGGGCCGGGTTACGTAACTGCCAGTCGCAGGCGGCTTTTGGCGGGCGCACTCGTCAATGCGCTGCCTCACAGGATGGAGTTGAGGTCTTTCGCTTTCGCGATGTCGTCCCACTCAACGCCGAGTTCGAGCAAAATTTCCTCGGTGTGCTGACCGTGTTCTGGAGCACGCGCGGGAAGCGGTGGAGTTTCGTTGAATTGAACCGGCGCAGCAACGATTCGGTATTTCTCACCATGATCGTCAATATTTGTCACCACGTAGCCATTGGGTTCCACCTGCGGATCATTGAGGGTCTCCCGCGGCGTCGCCAGTGCCCCCCACACCCCAGGTTCGTGTTCGAGCACCTTCTGCCAGTGCGCGAGATCATGGCCGGCAAACGCATTCGCCACGATCTCGGTCGCCGCGGCCGCGTTCGCGATCAGGTTGCTCGAGGGTACGAATCGCTCATCGGTGGCTAACTCCGAAAGACCCATCCGCTCGCAGAATCCCGCCCAGAATCTGTCGGGTTGCAAGAAGACCAGCTGGATCCACCTGCCGTCTTTGGTTTTGTATCGGTTCACCAGCGGGTTGATGGACAATCCAGGTGGTGCACCTGGAATGCCATCGATGTCAAAGAAATCCGCTGCCGAAATCGACGGTGCGATGGACCACATTGCTTGCGCCAGCAGCGAGGAATCCACGATGGTCGGCTCACCGGTCCGTTCCCGGTGGAACAACGCTGCGCACACGCCACCGGCAAGCGTTGCGCCACCCTGCAGGTCACCAAAACCGGGGCCCTGAACGGCGGGCGTATCGGTCCCGAAAGGCGTAAGTGTGTAGGCAACCCCGCCACGGGCCAGATATGTGGCGGCATCGAACCCGCCGCGATCCCGATCCGGACCGCGGACCCCCAGGCCGGTGCCGCGCGCAATGATGACCTTCGGGTTGAACGCGCGAATGTCGTCGACGGTTAGTCGGGCCCGCTCCAGTGCGCCGGGCAGCCAATTGGTCAGGAACACATCGGCAGTGGCCACGAGGCGGCCGAACAGCTCGCGGCCCATATCGGATTTGACGTCGATCGCGATGCTGCGTTTGCCGCGGTTGCCCAATTCGAGGATGAAGTCGGCGTCGGGACGGGCCGCCTGGCGGGTGAATCCGCCCACGACCAAGGCTCGCCCCGGGTCACCGAACGCGACGCCCTCCACTTTGATGACGTCGGCGCCCCAGTCCGCCAGGGCGGCTCCGGCTGACGGCACGTATGTCCACGACGCCAGTTCGACAATCCGCACGCCCTGAAGGACTCCACCGTGCACGTCTGACATCGCCAACCCCCTCGGTCCCGGACCTGTCCTTGCTATTTTAGATATTCTAGTTACTCTAAGGGATATTGATAGCCCGGCTACAGCCACGCGCAGTTTTCGTGGAAGAGATGCGATGGAGCCGATCGTTGGTCAGATCCCAATCCCCGATGCGGTAAACGTGTTGCGCACCAGAGCTTGCGGCAGCCGGCCGATTCATCCCCGCGTCATCGGCGCGTTCGCCGGCATGGGAATCCACCGTGGTAACGAGCGGCTTTGGACCCCAACTTGGGTCTCTCTAACGGGCAGGGTTATCGGCACCGGGACGAAGGACGGGCGATGGGCAGGGTAGCGGGCAAGGTAGCCGTGATCAGCGGCGCCGCGCGGGGTCAGGGGCGGTCGCATGCGCGGATGCTGGCCGCCGAGGGTGCCGACATCATTGCGGTGGATTTGTGCGCGGACATCGCCACCAATGAGTATCCGCTGGCACGGCCGGAGGATCTGGACGAGACGGCGCGGCTGGTCGAGAAGGAGGGGCAGCGCGCTTTCACCGCAATCGCCGACGTGCGCGACCGGATGGCCCTGTCCACAGCGATCGACGAGGGCGTCGCCGAACTCGGACACCTCGACATCGTGATCGCCAATGCCGGCATCTGCCCGCTCACCGCGGGCCTGCCGCCGCAGGCCTTCGCCGATGCAGTGGATGTGGACCTGCTCGGCGTGCTCAATCTGGTCCACGCCAGCCTCAAGCATCTGCAGGCGGGAGCGTCGATCATCGTGATCGGTTCCAACGCGGCATTCATGTCGTCGATGAACACCTCCGGTATCGATGGCGGCACGGGCGGAGCCGGATATGCCTTCGCGAAACTCGCTGCCGCGCACTATGTCAACGACTTCGCCCGGGCGCTGGCTTCGTTCTCCATCCGGATGAATGCGGTGCACCCGACCAACGTCAACACCGATATGTTGCACAGCGCGCCGATGTACCGGGCCTTCCGGCCCGACCTGAAGAACCCGACTCGTGAGGACGCCGAGCCGGTTTTCCCGTTAGTCCAGGCGATGCCGATCCCCTACGTCGAACCCGAGGACATCAGCGAGGCGGTGCTGTTTCTCGCCTCCGACGCCGCACGCTATATCACCGGGCAGCAGTTGCGCGTCGACGGCGGCGGCTTCCTCAAGGTCAAGCCATGGTCAGGCGCGTGACGGCATTGGCACCAATCGGACCGCACCACAACGGAACTACGCAATGACCGACGCGGGATCCCGAGACATACCCAAGGACGTTCAAAGGCGTCTCTACGCGCTGATGATGCTGATGAAGGCGGCCGACGACCGGCTCTCCAAGGGCATCGGCACCGGTGAGTTCATGTGCGTGTACTGGCCGTCGCGCGGTCAGGAAGCGATCGCCGCCGCGATGGGTGTCGCGCTGCGGCCCGACGACCAGCTGGTGACCACCTACCGCGGACTGCACGATCTCATCGGAAAGGGAGTCCCGCTCGAGGAGATCTACGGCGAGATGATGGGACGCACCGTCGGCGCCAGCCGTGGCAAAGGCGGCACCATGCACATCGCTAAACCCGAAGTCGGCGTGATGCTTTCGACCGGCATTGTCGGGGCCGGACCGCCGGTGGCCGTGGGACTAGCGATGGCCGCCAAGCGCAAGGGGCTCGATCGTGTCACCGTGGTCAGCTTCGGCGATGGCGCCACCAACACCGGCTCCTTCCACGAAGCGGCCAACATGGCCGCACTCTGGGATCTGCCCATGGTGTTCGTTTGTCAGAACAACCAGTACGCCGAAATGACGCCGACGCGCGACACGATGAAGCTCGCGCAGGTAGCCGACCGCGCTGCCGGATACGGCATGCCAGGTGTCCGGGTCGACGGCAACGACCCGTTAGCAGTGAAAGCCGTGCTCGACGATGCGCTGCAGCGGGCACGCGGGGGCGCCGGCCCCACCTTCGTCGAGTGCGTGACATTCCGCTTCCGCGGCCACTATTTCGGCGATCGGATGCCCTACATCCCCAAGGAACAGCTGGAAGCGGCGATGGCTGCCGACCCGGTACCGCGCTTTCGCCGGCAGCTTGCCGACGCCGGCATCTGCGGTGAGGAGGAACTCGCTCGCATCGACGACGAGGCGCTGGTCACGGTGGAATCCGCCCTGCAGACGGTGATGAACGCGGATTCCCCGTCGGCGGCCGAGCTCGACCAGGACGTGTATGCAACTCCGATCAAATTCCCGGTCTGAGGATTCTTGATGGAACAAAGAGAGGCGATGGACGAGAAAGAGATGACGATGCGCGAGGCGCTGAACCTCGCGCTGGATCAGGCGCTGCAGGCCGACGACCGAGTGTTTTTGCTCGGTGAGGATATCGCCGATCCCGGTGCCTCCGGACCGACAGCCGGATTGTCGACCAAGTACGGCCACGACAGGGTCCTCGACACTCCGATATCGGAAGCCGCGATCGTCGGTGCGGCGATCGGCGCCGCGATCGACGGGCTGCTGCCGGTGGCCGAGATCATGATCATGGACTTCATCGGCATCGCCGCCGACCAGCTCATCAACAACGCCGCCAAGCTGCGGTTCATGACCGCTGGACGGACAACGGCGCCGATCACGATCCGTACCCAGGTTTATGCCGGGCTGGCCACCGGTGCCACGCATTCGCAGAGCCTGGAAGCGTGGTTCATGCATATCCCCGGGATGAAGGTGATCGTGCCGTCCACCCCGCGTGACGGCAAAGGACTACTGACAACCGCGATCTTCGACGAAGACCCTTGCTTGTTCATCGAGACCATTCGGTTACAAGGCAAGAAGGGGCCCGTCCCTGTCGATCCCGGATTCTCAATTCCCTTCGGCCAGGCCGACATCAAGCGGCCAGGCAGCGATGTGAGCCTGATCAGTTACGGCCGCAGCGTGCACGATGCGCTCGCCGCCGCGGTCACACTGGCCGAGCAGGGTGTGAGCGCCGAGGTGGTCGACCTGCGCACACTGGTGCCTCTGGACGTGGAGATGATCGTCGAGTCCGTCCGGCGCACCCGCAGGGCCGTCATCGTCCACGATGCGGTGCAATTCGCCGGACCAGGTGCCGAGATCGCCGCAATCCTGCAGCACGAATTGTTCGGCGAGCTGGCCGCACCCGTCGAACGGGTCGCCGCCAGGTTCGTCCCCAACCCGGCGGCCGCGGCGCTCGAGGCGCAGATGTACCCGTCGCCGGCGCGCATCGTCGATGCTGCGCAGCGCACCCTCAAGAAGACGAATGCGCATGGCTGACTTCATTATTCGCATCCCGCGTGTGTCGGTCGCGGTCTCGGAGGCCGAACTCACCAGGCTGCTGGTCGACGCGGGTGAGCGCGTCGAGGCGGGCACGCCGATCTACGTGATCGCCACCGAGAAAGTGGAACAGGAAATCGAAGCGGGAGCATCCGGCACCGTGCAGTGGACGGGCCAGGTCGGGACCACCTACGACATCGGCGCAGAAATCGGCGTCATCACTTCATAGAGGAAGGGCACGAACAGATGGATTTCAACGAGACTCGCGAGCGGATCATCTATCAGAAAGACGGGCCGATCGCGAAGATCACGCTGAACTGGCCGGAGAAGGCCAACGCTCAGGACCAGAAGCTGGCCGAAGAAGTCGACGCCGCGTTGCTGGATGCTGACCGCGATTACGACATCAAGGTTTTGGTCCTGCGGGCCAACGGCAAGGGCTTCTGCTCGGGACATGCCATCGGCGACAACTCCACCGACTATCCCGCGTTCGTGGAGAACTCCTTGGTTCAGGGTCACCCGTGGAAGGCGCAGTCCGACCTGTTCGTCAAGCCGACGCTGAACCTCTGGGAGTTCTCCAAACCCACCATCGCGCAGGTCCACGGCTACTGCGTAGGCGGCGGTACGCACATGGGCCTGACCACCGACATCGTCATCGCCTCCGAGGACGCCTACTTCTCCTACCCGCCCCTGCAGGGGTTCGGCATGCCATCCGGTGAATGTTCGATCGAGCCTTGGGTATTCATGAACTGGCGCCGCGCCGCCTACTACCTGTTCACCGCCGAGGTGATCGACGCCAAGAAGGCGCTGGAGGTAGGGCTCGTCAACGAGGTGGTCAAGCGGGAGGACCTGGACGCCCGCGTGGACGCGATCGCCCGCCACATCGCCCAGGCACCGCTGACGACGCTCATGCTCACGAAGGCCAATCTGAAGCGGGCGTGGGAACTGATGGGCATGCGGGTGCACTGGCAGACCTCCAACGATCTGGTCGCGCTCGCGTCGATGAGCAAAGATGTGCAGCAGCTGATCGGTCAGGTTCTTCAGGGCAAGATCAAGCCCCAGGAGATGGCCAATCGCCAGGCCGCGGCCGCCGCGTCCACCGACGGCGCAGCCGGCGCGTAAGACCGCTGTTGAACATCGCCGATCACGCGGTCGCTGCCGCACAGTCGCCGGCACTGGTTACCGACGGCGGCACGATCTCGTTCGGCGAACTGTATGCCCGCAGCCAACAGGTCGCGGCGGCGCTGCACGGTGCGGGACTGCGCCGCGGCGACGGCGTCGCCCTGGTGCTGTCGAACCGGCCGGAGTTCTTCGAAATCACCTGGGGCTGCCAGCTTTCCGGGCTCTACTACACCGCAGTCAACACTCATTTCACTCCCGACGAGGTGGCCTACGTCATTGGCGACTCCGACGCCAAGGCGGTGTTCGTCGACGCTTCGATGGCCGACATCGCCGCCCACGTGCGCAATGTCAACACGGCAGTCGAGGTCCACATAGTTGTCGGCGGCGCCGGGCCCACGTTGCCCGGCTGGTGCCGATATGACGAGGTGCTGGCAGCGGCGGGTGCCGCCCCGCCATTGTCGGACGGATCCGAGATGCTCTACTCGTCGGGCACCACGGGACGGCCCAAGGCCGTCCGCCGACCGCTGCCGGCCGACGGCAACGGCTCCTGGGCGCAGTCCGTCCTGGAGATGGCGTTAACCCATCGTTACGGCATGAGCCCGTCGAGCGCGTACCTCTCCCCCGCGCCGCTCTATCACGCGGCCGGGGTGAACTACACCATGGCGGTCAGCCGGGTGGGCGCCGCATCGATCATCATGGAAAAGTTCGACGCCGAAGCTGTCCTGCGGCTGATCGAGACCCACCACATCACGCATGCCCAGTTTGTTCCGACGATGTTCGTGCGGATGCTCAAACTGCCCGAGGCAGTGCGCCGCAAGTACGACGTGTCCAGCCTGCGCTGCGTGATCCACGCGGCCGCTCCCTGCCCGGTGGACGTCAAGCACGCGATGATGGAGTGGTTCGGGCCGATCATTCACGAATACTACGGAGGCACAGAGGGATTCGCGGGGACCCTGATCGGCCCCGAGGAGTGGCTTGCCCACCCCGGCTCGGTGGGCGTACCGATGGCGCCGGTGCACGTGGTCGGCGACGATGGACAAGAGCTTCCCATTGGCCAGCCTGGAGAGCTTTACTTCGAAGGTGGACCCGATTTCGAGTACTTCAAGGATCCGGCCAAGACCGCGTCGGTGTACAACGAACGCGGGTGGCGGTCTTTGGGGGATATGGGGTACGTCGACGAGGACGGCTACATGTACCTGACCGATCGGTCGACGTTCATGATCGTCTCCGGCGGGGTGAACATCTACCCCCAGGAGGCGGAGAACCTGCTGATCATGCATCCTCAACTGGTCGACGCGGCGGTCTTCGGCGTTCCCAACGACGAATTCGGCGAAGAGGTCAAGGCCGTGGTGCAACCGGTCGAAGGCGTCATCCCGGGGCCCGAATTCGAGGCCGAGCTCATTGCGTATTGCCGAGCCCACCTGGCCGGCTACAAGTGTCCGCGCACAGTCGAATTCGACCCGGAATTGCCGCGCGACCCGAACGGAAAGCTCTATAAGAGACGCATTCGTGAGCGTTACTGGCTGGGGCGCGCCTCACGGATCGTGTGACGCTGACACAAGGGATGACGAGATGGCTGTAGAGACGGGCGGGGTACGAACCTCGGCTAAGGCAGCGGCGAACTGGACGGCGTTGCCGGTGCCGTGGGCGGTCGAGAGCGCCGATCGAATTCCCAAGCAGCGCTACTACGACCCCGACTTCTACGCGCTTGAGGCCGAGATGTTGTGGCCGCGGGTGTGGCAGATGGCCTGCCGGCTCGAGGAGATACCCAAGCCGGGCGACTACGTGGAGTACGAGATCCTCGACGAGTCGATCATCGTGGTGCGGGTCGACAGCGAAAATGTGCGGGCCTATCACAACGCGTGCCGCCATCGCGGGGTAAAGCTGGTGGAAGGCAATGGGAATCGGCGTACTTTCGTCTGCCCATTCCATGGCTGGTGCTGGGGCCTCGACGGGCGCAATACCTTTGTGCTGCGGCCCGAGGCCTTCGCCGAGGAGAACATGCGCCCCGATGACCTCGAACTTGTTTCGGTCAGAAGTGAGCTGTGGGGTGGATGCGCATGGATCAACCTCGACGACGGCGCCCCCTCGTTGCGGGACTGCTTCGAGCCGTTCGCGACGATCTACGACGCCTGGAAAGTCGAATCGATGCGCGTCGAGTGGTGGCAATCGTGCCGGCTTCCGGTGAATTGGAAGCTGGCGACGGCCGCCTTCATGGAGGGCTACCACGTGCCACAGACGCACCCGCAGCTGCTGCCTTCGAGCATGCCCAAGACCTCGAGCCCACCGGGGCAGCCGCCCGGGCTGACCCAGGCCAACCTGTACTTCATGCGGACACTTGGCGAAGGCATGGCCGGCATGACGCATGAGAATGACATCCGCATCGCCGAGGGCCTGCAGAATATGGAGCTGCCGGCCGATCCGGCCGCGGCGATGGCCGCTTGGCGCAGCACGCTGAATGACGCGGTGGTCGACTGGCATCGGGCCCGCGGCTGCGACATGCCCGACCTCAACGACTTGGCGCGGCGCGGCATCGTCGAGGCCATCAATTTCGCATTCCCGCACTATTTTCTGCTGCCCCAGTACAGCAGCGCCTCGTCGTACCGGATCCGCCCGCTCGGTCCCGAGGAGACGTTGTTCGAGATCTGGTCACTCACCCGCATCCCACCGGACCAGGTCACCGGCAAGCCGACACCACCGGAACCGATGGCGCCCGACGACCCGCGCTGGCCGCCGATCCCCGCCCAAGATTTCTCCAACCTGCCGCGACAGCAAAAAGGACTGCACTCCAAGGGGTTTGAATACATGCGATTGTCGGACCAGATCGAAGGACTGATCTCGAACTTCGAACGAGTCGTCGACGGATTCCTTGCCGGCTTGCCTTACGAGGCGCTGGTTCCCGCGATTCAGAAGACGAACACCACCATCGACGTGCCGGTCGCCGACTTGGGATTCACCCCGGAGGGACGATGACCACCCAGTGGGACCGCTCGGTGGACCTGCTCATTGCGGGCAGCGGCGGCGGCGGCATGGTGGCGGGGCTGGCCGCGCTGGACTGTGGGCTCGAGCCACTGATCGTCGAAAAGCAAGCTCTCGTCGGCGGATCGACCGGGCTTTCCGGCGGTATCGTCTGGCTGCCGAACAACCCGTTGATGCGCGCCGATGGCATCGCCGACTCGCATGAAGACGGTTTGGCCTATTTGGACGACGTGGTCGGCGATATCGGTGCGGCGTCCTCGCCCGCGCGACGGGAGATGTTCCTCTCCGCAGGCTACGAGATGATCAATTTCCTGATGCGCAAAGGTGTTCGGTTGATCCGCTGCGCCGGTTGGAGCGACTACTACCCGAATCACAAGGGCGGCAACGAGTCCGGCCGAGCCGTCGAGGGAATTCCCTTCGACGCGGCCGAGTTGGGGAGCTGGCACGACAAGGTGCAGCCGCCGCTGGCCAAGAACTACGGGTACGTGGTGCTTACCAACGAGCTGCGTTCGGTTCAGTATTTCAACCGTTCACCCCGCGCATTCGCGGTGGCGACAAAGGTGTTCGCGCGCACCGCGGCGGCGCGAGCCCGCCGGAGCCAGATCCTCACGAACGGCTCCTCGCTGATCGCTCAGATGCTCAAGGTGATGATCGATCTCGGTGGAAGTCAGCCGCCGCTGTGGACGAATAGCGCGATGCAAGATCTCATCGTCGAGGACGGCCGCGTCGTCGGCGCGCGCGTCAGTCGTGACGGCGTCCCGCTGAACGTGGAGGCACGTAAGGGAGTCCTGTTGGCCGCCGGTGGCTTCGGCCACAACAAGGAGATGCGCCGCCGGTACAGCGGTGATCAGCCCAACGAAGGCCAGTGGTCGATCGCTAACGCGGGTGATACCGGCGAAGTGCTCGAGACCGCGATGCGGCTGGGCGCGAAAACTGATCTCCTCGACGAAGCATGGTGGCTGCCTTCGGTTTTCATCGCCAACGGGGGTGCCGTGGCCGCATCCCTGGGCTCGGGACGACAGCGTCCCGGCGCCATCTACGTCGATTCGACCGGCCGGCGGTTCTGCAACGAGTCGAACTCCTACGTCGAGGTCGGCAAGGCGATGTACGCGAACAAAGCGGTGCCCTGCTGGATGATTTTCGACGACGGATACGTACGCAGATACGTCACCAGCGCTAATCCGCTGAAGCGCGGTCAGCACCTGCCTGCCGAGCTGATCGAGAACGGTGCGGTCAAACGAGGCGACACCATCGCCGACCTGGCCCGCCAAATCGACCTGCCCGCCGACGAGCTGATGCGCACTATCGAACGGTTCAACCGGTTCGCCGCCAAGGGCCTGGATCCCGACTTCGGGCGGGGCCAGTCGGCCTACAACGACTGCCTCGGCGATCCGGGCTACCGGCCGAATGCCGCCATCGGACCGCTGGATCGCGCTCCGTATTACGCGACCAGGGTCTTGCCGGCTGACGTCGGAACCTGCGGAGGCGTGATCACCAACGAGCACGCCCAAGTGCTCGACCAGCAGGACCGGGTGATCGACGGCCTCTACGCGACCGGGAACACCACCGCGACGGTGATGGGGCGTACGTATCCGGGCGCCGGCGCGAGCATCGCCAGCTCGATGGTCTTCGGCTACGTCGCCGCACGGCACGCTGCCGGCCGAAAAATCGCCGGCGAGATGAGCCGCTAAAACATTTCCGCCGAGTGTGCGGCCAGCTTCACGTTCGGCACCGAGTTTGCGGCCAGCTTCACACTGGGGCGGCGCCTGGCGTTTCGTCACGGTCGACGAATTCGCGCGGCTTCATTCCTGACTGCATGAGCTCGGCTCGGCGCGCCTGCACATCGGATGCGGCACCGACCATGTTGGTCAGGATGTGGCTGACCTGAAGGTGCACCCGCATACCCATCAATTCCCAAGCACGCTTGACGTTGTTCTTCACCGCCATCAGCGTGGTCAACGGGATTTGGGCGATCTTGCGTGCCATCTCCTCGACGGTGTCCTCGAGGTCGTCGCGCGGCACCACTTTGTTGAGCAGTCCCCAGTCGAGGGCTTGTTGGGCCGACAGCGTTGGCGCCAGCAACAACCAATCCATGGTGCGATGCCAGTTCATCAACAACCACGGCTCAATCATGGTGTGGCCGCCGGGTTCTCCGAGGCTTTGGGCAAGCGGCATCTGGAAATACGCGTCGTCGGAGGCCACGCAGAAGTCGGTCAACAAGCCGAGATAGATTCCGCCGCCCATGCAGTACCCGTGGATCTGGGAGATCGTCGGCTTGGGGAACTCCCACAAGTACAGCGTTGGCCACAGGAAGAGGTCGGCAGTGCCCTTGTAGAGGTCCTCAAAGGTATTTCCGAAGTCTGGGTAGGGATTTTCGTCGGGACCCCAGCGGGCAACGTGGCCGCCGCAGAAGCCCTTGCCGTTGGCCTTGATGATCACGACCTTGATCTCGTTGTCGCGGTCGGCCTCGTGCAGGCAGTTGTCGACTTCGGTGACGAGGACGGAATCCTTGGTGTTGGCCTTGTCGACCCGATTCAGAATGATCCGCGCGATCGGCGGTTCGCGCTCGTAGATGATCGCTTCGAGGACGCGACGCTCCATCATCGGGACCTTACCCTCCCCGCACTCCAACTAGCGGTTGCATGATCTCGACGCGAGGAGTGAGCTGTACTGGGTGCGCACCGGGCTGCGCCACGGCCGACATCCGGACAAACGAACGGAAGCTCTCATGGCGACTCCTTTGGACCGGGCAACCCAGCTGGACCTGGTGGCCAGGCTCAAGTCCTCCTACCCCGAGCTTCCGGACGCGCCCACCCCGGATCTCATTGATCACGACCGGTTCACCGCCTACACCAAGACCCCACACGATGTCGGTGGCGAGCCGGACGCCCCGATCGCATGGGAGAACAAGCAGTACGAGATCTGGGAAGAGAACACCTACATCATGTGTGAGGTGCTCGGTTGGCGCGGAATCTGGTTGTCCGAGGAACGACGCCGGATGGGCAATGTGGACCTGGGCCGCGCCATCTATCTGGGTCTGCCGTACTACGTGCGGTGGTTGCTCGCGGTCGTGCGAGTCCTCGTGGAGAAACACCACATCGGGCTGAGCGAGCTGGCCGAGCGAATGGTTGAGGTGAAGGCCCGGTATGAAGGCGGGCTGCAGGGTAAGCCGTTGGAAGCCAAGCCCAAATTCGAAGGCGACCCCGCAGAGGTCAAACGCAACGAACACCACATCCGCGCCGTCGGTAAAGGCGACCCGCAAATTTTTGCCGGGCAGGCCGGTGAACCGAAATTTCGGGTCGGCGACGAAGTCGTGGTGAAGGACCTGCCCATCCTGCTGTACACCCGCACCCAGGAATACGTGCGGGGCGCGAAAGGTGAGATCGCCGTCGTCACGTACGAAAGCCCCGCGGCCGAGGACGAGTCCTGGGCCGGGCCCGATCAAAAACCCGAGTGGTTCTACATCGTTCGGTTCAATCTGTCCGAGCTCTGGCACGGCTACACCGGTCCCACCAATGACACGCTGCAAACCGAGATCCCCGAGCGGTGGCTCGGAGCGGCGGAAGGGACGTCAGCATGACCAACCATGATCACGACCACGACCACGACCACGACCGCACCGCGGCGCCCATGGTGGATGAGATCACCGACTTCGAAGTCCTCGAGATTGCCCTTCGCGAATTGTGCATCGAGAAGGGGATTTTCAGTGCGGCCGAACACCGCCGGATGACCGAATACGCCGAACAGATCGGGCCGACTCCGGCCGCCCACCTGGTGGCTCGGGCCTGGCTCAACCCCGAGTTCAAGGAGCTGGTCGTTTCGGATCCGCTCACCGCCAGTAAGGAAGTCGGGGTCGACTGGTTGCACCCCACGGGTTTCGGCACGCCCAGTGACTTCACGGCCTTTCACGTGCTGGTGGACACGCCGACGTTGCATCACGTGATCGTGTGCACGCTGTGCTCGTGCTATCCGCGCCCGATTCTGGGCAATTCGCCCGAGTGGTACCGGACGCCCAACTTCCGTCGCCGTATCGTGCGCTGGCCGCGCCAAGTGCTCGCCGAGTTCGGACTGTACCTACCCGAAGAGGTCGAGATTCGGGTGGAGGACTCGAATCAGAAGCACCGGTTCATGGTGATGCCCATCCGCCCCGAAGGAACCGATGACTGGACCGAGGACCAGCTAGCCGAAATCCTCACCCGCGATTGCCTGATCGGTGTGGCGTTGCCCAAGGCCGGCGTAACCACGAACGCGATCACCGAAACCCGACCGGCCAACCATCCTGTCGGCGACTGATTCGGAGGCGAACAGGTGAGCACTTCCGAAAGCGTGGACTCGGCCCTGGAGGCCGAAGCTTCCTCGATTACGCCTTTGGCGAAAATCGTTGAGCGAAACCAGGTCTGGAGCCGGATGGCGGCCAAGTACGGAGTCGACAACCCGGTGCCGCCGTGGCAGACCAGCCTGGACGGGATGTGCGACGCCCTCGATCAAAGCGTTTGCGGCCCAGAGGTACTCGGCTTCGTCGACCGGCGCAACGAAGAGGACACCCTGTCGGAGACGGTGTATTCCGAGCTGCCCTACCCGGAAATCCGGTTGGTTGCACTGGCGCATTCGCTCTTAGCGCGTGGTGTGATCGACGAGGCCGAACTCGAAGAGCGCATGGCAGCCGTACGGGCCAGGCTGGAAGCCTGATCAAACTCAGCGACGGACATCACAGTCGGCTTTTTCGTCGCTGTCCACCGGGTGCGCTATGCTGGCATCAACGTTGGCCTCACAGCTAGATGTCAACTACGTCGTGGAACGCTTCTTCATCCCACCTGGTGCCGCCCCGAAATTCGGGCTTACCCACCACGTTCAGATGATCCGTGCATCCGCACTAGCTTGTCTCGCGGCGATCGATTTTGCCCTCCGGCAATCTCGCCAACTTGTGCTGAGAACCGCGCGCGACAACTACGTTGCCGGTCCGGCATGACCGATGCCTGAAAGGCACCGAACAGTGACTACCGACAAAACTTTTGCCGATCTCGGCGTGCGCAGACCAATCGTCAGTGCGCTCGCCGCTCGCGGCATTACCGATCCATTTCCTATTCAGGTTGCGACCCTGCCCGATACGCTGGCCGGCCGCGACGTACTCGGCCGCGGGAAAACGGGCAGCGGAAAGACCCTTGCCTTCTCGATCCCGCTGGTCACCCGGCTCTCCGAAGGCAGCCGCCGCCGGTCACAACCATCGGGTTTGGTGCTCGCGCCCACCCGTGAGCTGGCGAGTCAGATCACCGCGACGCTTGAGCCGCTGGCCGCAGCCTGCGGTCTGCGGGTCACCACGATCTTCGGCGGCGTTTCACAACACCGTCAGGTGGTGGCACTTAAATCCGGCGTCGACATCGTGGTGGCCTGCCCGGGCCGGCTCGAGGATCTGATGAAGCAGCGGCTGATCAGCCTCGCGGCGGTCGAGATCACCGTGATCGACGAAGCCGATCACATGGCCGATCTCGGCTTTCTGCCCGGCGTCACCCGGATCCTGGCCGCGACCCCGAATGGCGGCCAGCGGCTGATGTTTTCGGCGACCCTGGACAACGGCGTCGACAAGCTCGTCACGCGGTTCCTGCAGAACGAGGTTCTGCACTCCGTCGATGGGGTCGACTCGCCGGTATCCGAAATGACCCATCACATATTCCATGTCGCCAATGCCGACGCCAAGAAGGAACTTGTGCACCGACTCGCTTCCGGCACCGGGCGCCGAATTCTCTTCATGCGCACCAAGCACCAAGCCCGCAAACTCGCCAAACAGCTCACCGAATCTGGAGTTCCGTCAGTCGACTTGCACGGCAACCTGTCTCAGCCTGCCCGCGAGCGCAATCTGGCGATGTTTGCCTCGGGCGGTGCCCGGGTGCTGGTGGCAACCGACATCGCCGCGCGGGGCGTGCACGTCGACGAGGTCGAACTCGTCGTGCACATCGACCCGCCCGCCGAGCACAAGTCCTATCTGCACCGCTCCGGGCGCACGGCGCGGGCGGGAAGCGCCGGTGACGTCGTCACCGTCGTCCTGCCCGAGCAGCGCCACGACACTCAGGCGTTGATGCGCAAGGCCGGCATCAAGGTCGCTCCTCAACAGGTGACCGCGACGTCGGACGCGGTGCAAGCGCTCGTCGGTGAGATCGCGCCCTACCAGGCGCCCGCACCCGCCAGTGTTCCCTCGCAGTCGCCACGGCAGCATCGACCGAAGGCCGGCGGGCAACGGCGTCGTCCGAACACCAGTCGGTCACCGAAAAGTAATCCGGCCCCGACCGATTCGGCGATCTCGTACCGCAGCAACACACCTAACCACCGCAGCGCCACACCGACGCGGCAGGTCGAACATCGACGCCGCTCGAGCCGCGCGCAAGGCGCGCAAGGGTAGTTGCGCAGGGCTCAAGCCCGCGCCAGCAGCCACGCTTGGCCCTGGCCTTCACCGGCGGCAATGACGTCCAGTTCGGCGAAGGCCACGGCGAGCTCGCCGGGTGTTGCGCGAAACGGACCCGGTTCGGCGCCGACTTCGCTGAGCGCCGCCGTCGCCAGCAGCCCGCCCGGAGCCAAGCGCTCGATGAACGCTTGGTCGAGGCGGGGGTCGCGGAACTTGTGGCAAAGGATGACATCGACCGGAGGCCCGGCCGGTAAGCCGTCGTCGAGATCCACGACGTCAAAACGGCAGCGTTCGTCGATGCCACTGTGCCGGGCCAGCTCCCGTGCCTGGCCGATGGCGACCGCGGAGACGTCCAATCCGACGACCTGCAGGCCTCGCTGGGCCAACCAGACCGTGGCGAGTCCGCGGCCGCAGGCGATGTCGAGAGCCCTGCCGGTGGTCGGGAAAGCGTCCGCATAGTCGGCAAAGATGCCTGGCGGGCCCACCGGAGCGCCGGATGCCGGTTCCTTGCTCGTATACCGCTCGTCCCAACGGCGCCGGTCCTCCCAGGTCACAGCCGTCACCTTACGACTCGCGCAGTACGAGAAACCAATGCTCAACAGTTCTGGACAGGTGTCTGCATTTTAGGCAAGGTGCCTACCCTCCTACGTCCACCTGGCCAGACGAGTGAGATGCCATCGCTGCTGTACCGGGACATTTAGTCGCTTAGCGTCGGTGTTGTTGGCCGCGCGCATCCCGTTTCCTACACTGGACGGGTGTCTAGAGAAGTGGCTCCTCCGGCCGGGGCGGCGGCCGGTGCCGGGGGTGCCCGCCGGTCGGATCGTCGGCCCGGACAAACGATCCGCAAGGTCCTCGACGCCGGGCTGGAGGAGCTGCGTGAATCGTCGTACGCCAACCTGACGATGCGTGCCGTTGCCGCCCGCGCCGGAGTGTCGCCGGCCAGCGCCTACACGTACTTTCCGTCGAAAAGCGCCTTGGTGGCCGCGGTCTATCTGCATTTCCTGCGCGCCCTGCCGCTGCACACCGATGTCAACGACACCACCAAGACCCGGGTGAGCGCCACGCTGCGGGACATGGCGGTGGCGGTGGCCGACGAGCCCGAGTTGAGCGCCGCCTGTGGCGCAGCATTGATGGCCGACGATCCGGCGGTCCAACCGCTGCGAGAACAGATCGGCGAAGAAGTGTCGAAGCGGATTGCGGCCGCGCTGGGGCCGGGGTGGCCGCGCGCCGTGAAATCCACCCTGCAGATCACCTTCGCCGGCGCGCTGATGACAGCGCGCTTTGTCGATTACGAGGAGATCGCCGGGCAACTCGACCAGGCGGTTAACCTCATTTTGGGGGCCTCGGTTGCCTGATTTGCCGAATGCACAAGCGAATTGCCTCATTCAACGTCGCCGACCCAGCGCGCCGAACCTCGAGGAGAGTCGTGGGCGATAGCGGATTCAACCTGTCGACGGTGTTTTCCACTCTGGCACGGGCACTTCCCCAGCACCGTGCCCTGTTCTGGCGGGATCGGGAATGGACGTACGCCGACATGGACGCGCGGGTAGACGGCGTCGCGCACTACTTGGCGTCGCTGGAGCTGCGGTGTCATACCGAACGGGATCGCTTGCAGGGCCACGAATCTGGCCAGGATCACATCGGTTTGTACCTGCGCAACGGTAACCAATATCTGGAGTCGATGATCGGCGCCTACCGGGCGCGGGTCGCACCCTTCAATGTCAACTACCGCTACGTGGATGCCGAGCTCGTCTATTTGCTTGCCAACGCGCAAGCCCGGGCGCTGGTGTATCACGCCGAATTCGCGCCTCGCGTCGCGTCGATTCGCGATCAACTCCCCCAACTGGAATTTCTCATTCAGGTGTCAGACGATTCCGGCCAGCCGCTGTTGCCCGGCGCTGTCGACTATGAATCGATCGTCGAGACACCGCCCCCGGCCGCCGGAATGCCCACTCCGCGCGGTGACGACCTGTACATGCTCTACACCGGTGGCACCACCGGAATGCCCAAGGGTGTGCTGTGGCGCCAGAACGACGTGTTCGTGTCCGCAATGGGCGGGCGCCCTTTCGGCTCCGATGAGGCGATGGCCTCCTACGACGAACTGGCCGAGCGCGCGTCTGCGGCGCCCGGTCTCGCATCGGTGCTGCTGATCCCGCCCCTGATGCACGGCGCCGCGCAGTGGGGTGCATTCCAGATCATGACGATGGGCGGTTGGGTGACGTTTCCCGACGATGTCCATAGCATTCGGGCCGACCAGATTCTGCGGTTGGTCGAACGCGAACGGGTCATGAATATCCCGGTCGTCGGCGACGCGATCGCCCGCCCACTCATCGATGAGATCGAGCGCGGTGACTACGACCTATCTGGACTGGTGTCGGTGAGCAATGGCGGCGCCGCATTGACTCCCAGTGTCCGCCGGCGCTTTGTCGCTGCGCTGCCGAATCTCCTGGTGATCGATAGCGCCGGAGCGTCGGAAACGGGTCTGCAGATGAGTGCGCTGTCGACACAGTCGGCGCCGACTGCCGTGCCCACGTTTACCCCGGGCTCGGAAACCGGTGTGGTGGCAGTCGATTTCAGCCGACAGCTCTGCGCTGGTGATGGCGAAGGTTGGCTGGCCCGGCGCAACTTCATTCCGCTTGGCTACCTCGGCGATGCGGAGAAGACTGCGCGCACCTTCCCCGTCGTCGACGGGGTGCGCTGGTCGGTTCCCGGGGACCGGGCCCGGCTTCTCGCCGACGGCCGTATCGAGCTGCTGGGCCGCGACTCCGTCACGATCAACTCCGGCGGTGAAAAGATCTTCGCCGAAGAAGTGGAGGCCGCGATGGCCGAGCACCCCGGCATCTACGACGTGGTCGTCACCGGCCGTCCTTCGGAGCGCTGGGGCAACGAGGTGGTCGCGATTGTTCAACTGGTCGAGGGCAGGGATCCCCGCGATGAGGAGCTGCTGGAGACGTGTCAGCAACACATCGCCCGCTACAAACTGCCGAAGGCGATCATCCGCACGGCCAAAGTCCAACGCTCGCCGGCCGGCAAGGCC
The DNA here is from genome assembly GCF_052566995.1 of Mycobacterium sp. Dal123C01. NCBI lineage: Bacteria > Bacillati > Actinomycetota > Actinomycetes > Mycobacteriales > Mycobacteriaceae > Mycobacterium > Mycobacterium sp. Dal123C01. The sequence continues at coordinate 4,186,652 of NZ_CP199580.1, forward strand.
GACTATCGCTGGGCCAAGCAGGTCGCTGCCGAAAGCCTCTCCACCACAACGGGATCGGAGTAGCCGAACGCTAGACCGCAGGCGTGAGGGTCCGGGACGGGTCGCCCGCACGCAGGAACTGGCCGAACCGCTGCTTGCCCAGCACCGGCGACACCTCGCCCGCACCGAACACGAGTTGCCCCGACACCAACACGCTGGTGACGGTGTCGTCGTTGCGGTTCACCATCCGCGATAGCCCGCCGTAGGACTCGATCGGGTGCTCGGCATAGGCATCGAGGGACTCGTCGAGCTTCTCGGGGTCGATCACGACAATGTCCGCGCGGTCGCCCTCGCGCAGTGTGCCCGCATCGATCCCGTACCAGGCTCCGAGTTCGCCGGTGAGCCGGTGGATCGCACGCTCGATCGTCAGGAACGGTGTGCCCTGTTTCTGGGCGTCGTGCACATGCCGCAGCAACCGCAGACCGGAGTTGTAGAACGCCATGTTGCGCAGGTGTGCGCCCGCGTCGGAGAACCCCATCTGAACATTGGGGCTCTGCGCCAGCTTTTTCAGCAATTCTGGCCGGTGGTTGGAGATCGTCGTGTGCCAGCGCAGCTCTTCGCCGTGCTCCAGCACCAGATCGAGGAACGCGTCGACCGGATGTACGCCGCCGCGGTCCACACCCACTTGCCCGAAGGACTTGCCGACCACCGACGCGTCTGGGCATGCCACGATCTCAGCGTCGAAGAAGTCGCGGTGCCACACCCTCGGCCCGTATTTCTGGTCGTAGTCCTTGCGGAATTGGCGCCGATACTCTTCGTCGCGCATGAGCTCGTTGCGGGCGATCTCGTCCTGCAGGTGCAGGGCGGCAGCGCCGGCGCCGAACTCTTCGAAGATCACCAACGAAATTCCGTCGGCGTACACCTCGAATGGCACCGGAAGATGCTGCCAGCGGAAGTCACCTCCGAGGGCGTTGACGATTCGCGCGAGGCCCTCCATGAGATAGATGACCGGCGGCAACGACTTGACATCGGCGGCCGAGAGCAGACTGGTCTTCAGTCGGCGCCGCCCCACCCCGAGCGAGGACGCCAGCTGGGAAACGATGGAGAACGGGTTCTTGATGTCGGGGCCCGACTGCAGGATCTTGTTGCGCCGCCGCAGGATAGCGTTCAGGCGGCGCAGTTCGCGCGACGAGGCATAGGTCGACGGCAGCGTGCGCGACCTGCAGATCTCGCCGTCGAGTTTGTCGAACAGCAGTTGCTGCGAGGACATACCGACGAAGCCCTCGTCGAGGGCCTCCTCCAGCATCGACTCCATCCGCGCGAGTTCGGTCGCCGACGGGCGAACGTCCTTGCGGGTTGCCCGGTCCAGTCCCATCGTCGCGGCCCGCATGTCGGAGTGACCGATGAAAGCCGCAATGTTGGGGCCCAGGTTGAGCTCCTCGAGGGCGGCCACATATTCCTTCGGACTGTTCCATGAGCGTGCTTCGTCGAGCTGCTCGATGACATAGCGCCGCGGAATGGCCTCGACACGCCCGAAGATGTCGCCCGCGTCGACGTTGTCCAGGTACACCGTGGACAGCGAACAGGAGCCCAGCATCACGGTCGTCACGCCATGCCGCAGCGATTCGGAAAGCGCTGGCTCACAGAGTGTTTCGATGTCGTAGTGGGTGTGGATGTCGATGATCCCGGGGATCACCCATTGGCCCGTCGCGTCGATGACGTCGGCGCCCGTGGTGTCCAGCGGTCCAGCGGCGATTGTGGCGACGCGGCCGTCGAGCACGCCGATGTTTCGAACAGCCGAAGGCGCCCCGGTTCCGTCGAACCAGCGTCCATTCATGATGACGGTGTCGTACCGCATGTTTCGGGCCTCCTGATTTGCAGTGATCATACACACTTCGGATAGTGTCTCGCCGTGGATCGATGAGGGTCAGAGCGCCGGATTCCCGGTCAGTCATGCGCAGCAGCAACGATCGTCTAGCCTGCGACGATATGATCTAGCCGTGACGATCACCGACTACGCGTTTGCCGCTCGCTGAGTATGCGCAGCCACGGCTGGGCGGGGAACACGCCCGCCTCCGATGAGGAGGCGATCGAGCGAATCCTGGATGCGGCGGACAAGATCATCGATGAGCGCGGATCGGCCATGCGGATCGCCGATGTCGCGCGGGCTTTGGGTGTGACCCGGCAGACCGTGTACCGCTATTTCCCCGGAACCCAGGCATTGCTGGTGGCAAGCGCGATGCGGTCAGCCGATGGCTTCCTTGATCATCTGGCGGCTCACCTCAAAGGGATCACCGACCCCGTTGTGGCAGTGACGGAAAGTTTCGCGTTCGCCGTCGAGCAGCTGGCGTCCGACAATCAGCTCGAATTGGTGCTCAACCGGCGCAACCGCAGCGGTCAAACGATCTCCATCGTGTCGGACACCGCTCTGGCCTTCGGGCGATCAATGCTGCACCGCTTCGATATCGATTGGGAGCAACACGGTTTCGACGATGCGGGCCTGGACGAGCTGAACGAATTCACCCTCCGGCTGCTGCACTCATTCCTGGCCGACCCCGGCCGACCCGCGCGCAGCGGCGCGGATCTTCGGCGTTACCTGATCCGGTGGATCGGACCCGCGATTGCCTACCCGCAAGTCGCCCAGGCAATGGGCGCGCTGCGGGCGCCCGAGCCGCGAGCGCGGCGGCGGTCCTCGGCGGCGTCCTGATGAAGAAGGAGTGGACGTAGTGGGAGTCGGACAAATCGCTTTGGACAGCGCACCTGTATTCGGTGGCGCAATGCTCGCGCTCGCGGCCGGGCAATTCAGAGGCCCCGACTATCGGGGGCTGATCCAGCAGGACATGGCCCTGCTGGAGAAGCTCCCGCCGGAGGAGACGCGAAGACGCGACGCACTGCAGCGCTCGATCGATGCTCGCATCGACGACCTGATTGACGGGGCAGACCGAAGTCGCGCGCTACGTAGGGCCGCGATGTCCTACCAGGGCAACTGGCGGGATCTGGTGGTGCTGCTCTGCGCCGTGCTCTTCACGATCGTCTGGTGGAACGTCAACCACAGCCGAGGCAACTGGCTGGTGATGTTCGTCCTGCTGATTTTGGTGTGCATAGTGACTGCCGCCTACGCATTCCGCGGCGTGCTGCACGCGGGTAGTTCGTTTCTGCACAGACGGCACGCCGGCGAGCACCCAGGAGATGGTCCTGCACCAAAGTAGCTGCGCCACAGCGATATATCGAACAGCCGGACCGGCAGCGTCAGTCGTCTAACCCACCGAAGCGGGACGCCGCCCTCGGACCAGACCGCCGGGCATGGCCTCGGTCAATTCGCCGTCGGCGACGACGGTTTCGCCCAGCACCATCGTCTCGACGTAGCCGTCCGCGCGCTGAATCAATCGCCCCGCGTCGCCAGGCAGATCCTCCACCCGCTCCGGGTAGTGCAGCCCGAGCCGATCCAAGTCGAGGAGATTGATATCGGCGCGTCGGCCCGGAGCCAGCACCCCGCGATCACCGAGCCCGTAGAAGCCGGCCGGGTCGCCGGTCAGGCGGTGCACGGCATACTCCAGCGACAGTCCGGGCCCCCGGGTTCGCTTCCCCACCCAGTGCGACAGGAGATACGTCGTCATGCTGGCGTCGCAGATGATGCCGCAGTGCGCCCCGCCGTCACCGAGCCCCTGCAGGCTCACCGGATCCGACATCATGTCGTAGAGGTGGTCGTAGTTGTTGCCGGCGTAGTTGAGCAACGGCAACAGCAAGAATTCACGCCCGCCGGCGCCGAGCAGCACGTCGTAGGTGACCTCCCACGGGTCGCGACCCTCGCGTTCGGCGATGGCGGCGATGCTGTCCTCGCGCGCCGGTTCGTAGTCGAGCGCCTCGCCCAGCGGGTAGAGCCGCTTGAAGGTGTGCATGTTGAGTTGGTCAGCGCTGGGCTGGGCCGACGGCTCGGGTGTTTCGGCCAGGATCTGCGCCCGGATGTCTGGATCGCGGAGCCGTTCGACGCGCTGCGCGAGTGGCATTTCCATCAGTGCGCGATAGGTAGGCCGGTGTCGGAACGGATTCATCCGCGATTGGTGGCCCATCAGCATCCCGAAGGCGCGGCTGGCCACTTGCGGCCTGATGGATGCACCGGCTGCGTTGGCTTTGTGCACCGCGGTGAACCAGTTCCGCCAGTCGTGCGGATCCTGTTCGTTGACCATCGCCAAGAACGTCAGCGGTATCCGATGCTGCTGACCGAGGCGGGTGATCCACTCGATCTCGGCATCGATCGAGTGGCGCTCGTCTCCCCCCATCGCGCCACCCACACCGGCCGGAACCACCTGCAGCACACCGGAACCCACCTCCGCCATCACGCCCATCAGCGCGGCGAGTTCGTCCTCCTCGGAGTAGGTTCCCGGTACCGGTTCACCCGATGCACTGCGATGCCCGGCCGTGCGCCCGAACGACATGCCCAACGCACCTGCCCGCAGGCCGTCGGCGACGATCCGGCCCATCGCCTCGAGGTCCGCACCAGTCGCGGTGTCGTGTGCACGGTCCCCCATGACGAAACCACGCACCGCCGCATGCGGAATCTGAGCACCCACATCGACCGCGCGCGGCATCCGCTCGAGAGCATCCAGGTACTCGCCGAATGACTCCCACTCCCACGTGATGCCTTCGGTTAACGCAGAACCCGGAATATCCTCGACGCCCTCCATCAGGTCGACGAGCCAGTCGTGCCGGTCGGGACGCACGGGCGCGAACCCGATCCCGCAGTTGCCCATGATCGCGGTGGTGACGCCGTGCCAGCACGACGGGGTCAGATGCGGATCCCAGGTGGCCTGGGCGTCGAAGTGCGTGTGCACGTCGACGAATCCGGGTGTCACAGTGAGGCCGTTGGCGTCGACGACGCGCCGGGCACTGCCCTGGACGCGGCCGACTTCTGCGATGACGCCGTCGATGACCGCGATGTCGGCGGTAGACGCCGGCGCCCCGGTACCGTCCACTACCGTTCCGCCCCGAATGATCAGGTCGTAGGTCATGCCAGCCATCCTTGCCGGCCCGGGTCGGTGGGGCAGGTGACCATCAGGCGTTCGTAGGGAGTCATCAGCTTGGTATTAGCGTAATGATAGCGATGTTAGCGCGGCGATCGAGGCCTGGTTCCGAGCAGGGAAATATCGAAACACTTTGGGCCGCTGGTTGACCCGAGTGTCAGAACTGGGGTGCTGCCTCGAGGACCTCAACGGCGGCGTCGATGTTGGGAATGATCGTCGGCCCATAGCTACTCACCACCTGCTGCAACGAGCGGGCGATATGCGGACCGACGGCGCCGGCAGCAAGAGCGTCCTCGGCCAAGACGATGCCATTGACCACATGGGCGGCGCTCAGGCGGCCATCGACGGTGAGCTCGTAGCGCCAGTCACCGATCTGGACCCGCTCCGGCTGTGACCGGAAAAAACCGCGCCGTGCCGGGGTGAGAATCACGCCCGGAACCCCGCAGAACACCCTGACGACTTGTCCGACTCCCCCGGGGCCGGCCAGGGCTGCTCCGATCGCACGGCTGGCCCGCTCATGGTCGAAACCCGTCATCAATCACTCATCGGAAGCACGAACGACGGTGTGATGGTTTGTGGCTCCCCGGTGCGGCGCACGGCGGTGCCCGCCACGTAGAACTCGACGGTGTGATGTCCCCATGCATAGTTCGAGATGGCGAAATGTACACCCACGACGCCGTTTCCACCGTCTCGTTCGGCCTCGCTCTGCATGCGTGACATGGCCAGTTCCCGAGCTTGGTAGCTGCCCTGCGTCCATTGCGGCATCTCGGCGTTGCGTCCCACCTGGCTGAGCGTTCGCATAAAACCTTGGACGGCAACGTGGAATACGCAGTTGCCCATGACGAATGCGACCGGGGCGAACCCGGAGCGCAGCAGGGTGGTCAGATCCTGGCCGGACAGGTGGCTGGTGAATGCCTGCCCGCTGGGACGCCGAAATGCCCCCGGCTTCTCGGTGTATCGCACGGCGGTTCCGACGGCGATGAACTCGAGGTGCTCACCCTCGCCTTGATGACGCCAATCGAGCCGGACACCGACGACTCCGTCCGCACCCAGCGAATCGGCCTCGGCTTGCATGCGCGACATCGCGTTCCAACGCGCGCGGTAGGTCGCGTCCGTCAGCACGGGCAGCTCCGATTGCTGCTTGATCCCGGTGAACTGGTATCCCACGTGATAGACCGAAACGCCCATCACCAGCTCGATCGGCTCAAATCCGGCCCCATGCAGCAGCGCGAATTCATTGATCGAAAGATCGGACGTGAATATCTTCCCGGCGTGCGAGAGACGTTCGCTGGCGACGGGGTCGAGCGGGTTCGGTTGCATTGTCAAAGACCCTCCTGCGGTTCGCAGACAGCGTAGGCCGCAGGGCCTCCGCACACACGCATAACATGCGACATTGTCGATCGGTCGGCGGCAACGGTCCCCCGCCGACCGGCGACGAACCGCGGCCTACGCGTTCGCGTGGTCACCCATCCGGCGGGTAGCTGTCGGTCGCCTTGGTGTCGCTGCATTCCAGCAGTTCTTTGAGCGCATCGGGAAACTCGTCGGCCATGGACCACAGGTCGGGCAACAGGTCAGGACAGCCGATGAGGCCGATCCCGAGTTCGCCGTTGAGCGACATCACGGTGATGTTGAGTCCGGCGTCGCCGATGAGCGGCCCGAGCGGGTACATCGTGTTGACTCGGCAACCCAGGAAATACAACTGATGGCGGGGGCCCGGCACGTTCGAGAGGATCAGGTTGTACGCGCTGCGATTGATCGGAATGCGCGGCAGCAGCCGCATCGCCGCGCCGAACATCGTCGGTCCGCCGAACTGAGTCCAGTCGTGCAGCAGGGTGGGGCCCATCGCGGCGGTGTGGTCTTTCGCGGCGCTATTCCCCGCGGCGATGGCGCGGATACGTTCGGCGGGGTCGCTGATTTGGCTTTCCACCCGGCAGAACATCCAGGTGGTCTGGTTGCGCCCGGGACGGTCGGATTTACCGTGCACCGACACCGGCACGGTGGCCACCAGTGGCTGTTCGGGCTCACCGCGCTCCAGCAAAAATCGCCGCAATACCCCGGCGCACAACGCCACCACCACGTCGTTGACGGTCACCCCGAAACGGTCCTTGACCCGTTTGACGTCGCGCATATCCAGCTGGCTGTAGGCGATATTGCGGTACCGCGTGACCGCGCCGTTGAACGGGGACGAGGGGGCCGAAAACGGCGCCGCCATGGTGCGGCCCTCACGTGCGCGCAGCACCGTCCGCGCCACTGTCAAAAGTGTCGCCGGCACGACGGTCGCCAGCCGCAACGGACGACGGGCAAATCCCAGCAGACCGCTCACCGCGATCTGCACTGGGTTACCGCCACCCGCACCACCGACAGCCCGCGGTGCCGGCGCGTCGGGCCGCGGGCTGCACAGGTGGGCCAGCAGGTTGGCGCCCGCGACACCGTCGACCAGGGCGTGGTGCACCTTGAGCATTACCACTATCGCGTCACTGTTCGTGGCGCCCTGCAGGACCCACATCTCCCAGAGCGGTCGATCACGGTCGAGCGGCAGCCCGGCGATGTAACCACAGATCTCGGCCAGCTCGCGGCGCCCCCCGGGCGCCGGCACACCGACGTGTTGCAGATGGTGTTCCAGTTGGAATTTCTCGTCGTCCACCCAGACCGGGTGGTCCACGTTCAGCTGGTTATCGGCGAGCTTCATCCGGAATTCCGGCACGGCGGCCGCGCTCTTTGCCAACGCGGTGCGAAAACGGCCGTAGCTGTAGCCCCCCGGCGCCGTCGAGGTGTCCAACTCCAACATGCAGCACACGTTCAACGGTTGTGTCGGCGTCTCCAAATAGAGGAAAAACGCATCAAGCCCACTCAGTCGTTCCACAGCCGCCGCCCGCCCGACTAGTGACTTTGTAAACCCCCCGGCGTCTAGGAGTTTAGGTAGCAGACCATTAGCGGGCTACCCCCCGAGTCGGGTCAGTCGGTTAAATTTTGAAGACATACCGCCACGGTATTGACCGATTGGCCGATCTTTACCGGTCCCTGGGACCGTCGGCCCTCGCCTGGCTGAACCCATCACGGTTCGGTCTCGTTATATCCGGTACCAGCGCCTTGGGCGCCGTGCGGGTAGCGGCAGACGCGCGCTGATCACATGCGGACTCGCAGGAGGATCATGTTCAAACGAGTCGACACTTGCGCGGGCCCCAAGCACAAACTGCTGACCATCGAACTGCGTGATGTGGTGCGCGAATACAGCATCGGCGGACAAACCGTGCGCGCGCTCGATGAGATCAGCCTGCGGCTCGAGGGCGGGCAGTTCGTATCGATGGTCGGGCCTTCCGGTGCGGGCAAGAGCACCTTGTTGCATTTGCTCGGCGCGTTGGACTCCCCTGATTCCGGATCCATCGAGTTCGACGGCGACGAGATCGGCCGGCTGAATGACGCACAGCAATCGCAGTTTCGCCATCATCGCGTCGGTTTCATCTTCCAGTTCTTCAACCTCTTGCCGACCCTGTCCGCGTGGGAGAACGTCGCGGTCCCGAAGCTGCTTGATGGCGTCCGGTTGGGTAAGGCCAAACCAGATGCGATTCGGCTGCTGGAACGGGTCGGGCTTGGAAACCGGACGCAGCACCGGCCAGCAGAACTGTCGGGCGGCCAGATGCAGCGGGTCGCCGTGGCGCGCGCACTGATGATGGACCCGCCGTTGATCCTGGCCGACGAACCGACCGGGAACCTCGATTCCACCACGGGCGCTTCGATATTGACGCTGCTCGGCGACGTCGCACACGAAGCCGGCCGGGGCCGGCTGGTGGTGATGGTGACCCACAACCCGGAGGCCGCAGAGGCAACCGATCGGGTAATCATGCTGCAGGACGGGCGAATCGTCTCCAACGAACGATCGGCGGTCCTGGTGTGAAACCGGGTTCCGCGATCAGTGCCACCGCGAGCCGGCTACGCGTATTCAGTCTGCGTGAACTTGCAGTGCACAGTCGACGCACGATTGCGTCGATCGCGGTAATGGCCGTCTCCGCAATGTATTTGGTTGCGGTATTCGGCATTTTCGGGTCGATCACCGGCTCGGTCAATCGGCTCAGCGATGGCATCGCCGGCATCGCCTCGCTGGAGGTGTCGGGCATTACCGACGCGGGATTTCCCGACACGATCACCCCCGACGTCGCCGCGGTTCCCGGGGTGGCGACCGCCGCGCCGATGATCCGGACGTCCGTATCCACATCGTCGGGGCCGGTTTTGCTGTTCGGTGCCGACGACCGCCTTGCGGCGTTGGGCGGCGCGCTGAAAGACGCCCTGAAAAATGGTGCGGCGGAACAATTGGCGAATCCGAACGGCCCCGCGAACGGGGTCCGCGTCGGACCGGGAATCGGTCATGCCAAAGGAGAGACGTTCCAGCTTGGCTCGGGCTCGGTCACGGTGACCGAGGTGCTCGCCGGCAAAGAGGTTGCCGCCCTCAACGGCGGACACTACGTTCTAGCGCCACTTGCGTTGGCGCAGAACATCACCGGAAGACAAGGTCAGCTCGATTCGATTCTGATCACGATCAAGCCCGGTGCTGATCTGGGCCAGATCCGCTCCGCAGTCACTGCAGCGGTGAACGGCCGCGCCATCGTCGCCGACCCGAGCATGCGGGCCACCCGCGCCGGCGACGGTGTCAAGCTGATGAATTACATGGCGCTGATGGGTGCGATGGTGGCGTTGATGGTCGGCGCGTTCTTGATCTACACCACGATGACGATGGCGATCAGCCAGCGCCGACCGGTCATCTCGCTGCTACGCGCGATCGGTGGCCGGCGCGCCACGATCGTCCGCGACATGCTCGCGGAGGCGGCAATTCTCGGGGTGATCGGCGGCGCCATCGGATCGGCCATCGGAATACTGATGGGCCGCATCGCGATCGGCCGGTTACCTGCGGCCCTGACGCAAGGCCTTGAAGCCCGCATCGAGTATTGCCTGCCCGGCTACGCGATACCGGCCGCCATCGTGACGACCGCGCTCACCAGCGTGGTGGCCTCGGCGATGGCCGCGCGGCAGGTATACAAGGTCGCACCCATCGAGGCATTGGCACCCGTAGGTGTGTCAGCGGCCGACCGGGTGCCACGGTGGCTCCGGGTCGCGTGCGGCGTTGGAGCGGTCATGGTCTTCGCGGTGTCGATCGCGGTCGTCATCAGCCAGCGAGGTGTCTTGGCCTTTATCGCGATGTCGGCCGTGTTCTCTGCGGAACTGGCGCTTGGCTTCGCGCTCACCATGCCCATCGTCAAAGCCGCGGCCACAACCGCGCGAATCTTCGGCACCGTTGGCGCCCTGGCGGCGGCGACCATCGAACGCGCGCCGCGACGGGTATGGGCGACGGTCATGACGGTGGTCATCGCGGTCATCACGACCGTGACGATCACCGGCACGAATACCGACATGATTCGCTCCGCGCGAGGCATCTTCGCGCCGGTGGCCGACGTCCCGGTGTGGGTCAGTGCCAGTCCCCCCGATACCTATCCCACTGATGCTCTGCCGCAAGACCTTTCCGAAAAGCTGGCCACCGTGCCGGGCGTCGCGCATGTGACCGAAGGCGCGTTCGGGTTCGCTGAGGTCGGGGGTACGCGAGTGATGCTCGACGGTTTCGCCGACGGAACCGCCGATCCGCTGTACCGGGCGCTTGACGCGCAGGTGCGCGACCAAGTGTTGACCGGTCGCGGGATCGTGCTCTCGCAGAATCTGGGCAAGACTCTGCACGTCCGGGTCGGTGACCAACTACGCATGCAAACCCCACACGGCGTGCAGCAGTCGACGGTGCTGGCCCTGGTTCCGTATTTCTCGACGGTCATCGGCACGGTCGGGATGAGTCTGGATCAAATGCGGGCGTGGTTCGACCGCCCGGTGGCAACCACCCTGCAGATCGCTGCGGCCCCGGGTGTGGACCCGCGTCGGCTGCTGACCGATATCCGCGGGGCGGTGCCCGCACCGAACTACGTCTATGACGGCCGCGCCGAGCTGGCGGGCCTCGAAGCGCCGATGCATCAGAGCCAGTTCATCGCCAACGCCGTCTGGATCATTGTCGTACTGGTGGCCGGGGTCGCACTACTCAACACCTTGACGCTCTCCGTGCTTGAACGACGCCGCGAAATCGGTGTGCTGCGCGCGATGGGCTCCAGTCGTCGGTTCACCCTGCGCATGGTGCTGGCCGAAGCGGCCGGAATCGGGGTTGTGGGCGGTGTTTTGGGGTTGGTGCTCGGGTGCGTGGACCAGTGGTTGTTCAGTCTCGTCAGCGGCGACATGATGAATTTCCACGTCACCTTCCGGCCGAGTTGGATGGCGCTTGCCTTCACCCTCGGCGCACTGGCAATCAGCCTGCTCGGCTCGGTGCCGCCCGCACGCCGCGCAGCGCGACTGAACATCATCGAAGCGGTCGGCGTCGAGTAAGAGCTATTCCACGAGTGTGGCGAACCCCTGCAGATGGGGTTTGCACGGAAACGGCACGGGCGTGCGCGCAAGCCTGCGCAGCCCCCTGGTATCGAATCCGGCGGCGGCGATGGAATCGACGGTTCGCCGGTTCGGTTCACACCCCCCGGCCAACCAAGACCACGGCTTGGCGATCAGATCCTGGAACCGGCCTGTTGCGCCCTCTCCGCGCACGTGCTCGAGGACAACCAGCCTGCCGCCCGGCGCCAGGACCCGCCGGATCTCCCCCAGCGTCACGGCGACATCGTCGACCGAGCACAACACCAGCCCGATATGGACCGAGTCGAAACTGTTGTCGCCGAACGGTATCGACTCGCCTGTCCCCTCCACGATGTCGACGCTGATGCCGTGGCGAAGCGCGAGACGAGACGCCATCTGCCGGAATGCGGCCACGGGCTCCACCGCGGAAATTGACGTCACGGCGGGCGGCACGAACTTCAAGTCGGTTCCCGGTCCGAGACCCACCATCAGCAGCCGGCCCGTCGCGTGCGCGAGCGCGTCTCGGCGATACCGGTTGTAGAAAAGGCGATCGAAGACCGGCTGGCCGAGCCGATATATGTAGGCAAACAACGGATTTCCGGGCGTTAGCTGCTACCTAAGTCCAGGCGGAATGGCGGATATTCGTCACACATCAACGATACATACACCGCCACCCGGTAGCGCCATCGCACGATCCCCAGCAGGAGATCGAACATCCCCTGCGGGATCGTCCCGGTGCACAACAACGCCACCGCAGCGATCACGGTGAGCACCTGCAGCAGCGGCTCCAACGCCCAGCACAGCAGTATCTGCGGGAGCGCCAACAACCACGACTTCACGAGTACAGCCCAATTCGTCAGGTGCTGGGGATATTCGACGTGGAGGTCGCCCGGATAGTCGGGGCGGGCCGCCAGCGTAAACGGCGGGTACTTGTCCGTGCTGTTCATCGGAAACCGGTAGTTCATCACTCGCCACGACCAGCGCAGCACGCCGACATTGAAGTCGAAGATCGGGCGTGGATACCGTCCGGTGAACAGGATCGCGACGCCGGCCACCACCGTCAGGAATGGATACACCAGATAGAGAAGTATCAGGATCGGGTAGTGCGGCACGGCCAGCACGCACCACTTAACCAGCCATAGCCAACGCGACGGCGCATCGAAATCGCCCCGTACCCGTACGGTATCGGCCGGCGCGTGAGCCGGTTGGACTTCGACAACTCTGGGTTCGGTCACCGTGGGTAGGACGCAATAGGAGTTCCCGCCGCGAGATCGCGATCGATCTGCGCGGCGATCCGGGGGTGGCTGGTCAGCCGCACGAATTTCGTCAATGTCCAGGTGTGCAACCGATCTGACATCAACGCCGCCGGTCTCAACACGGACTCGCCATGGGCAACCTGCAGCGCCGCTACCCGGGACACGGCGCTCACTTGGCGTCGGCGGGTCTTCTCATACTTGCGCAGCGCCCGCGAAAGTTCAGCGCTGCTGGCGCTGGAGCCAAGACTTGAAATCGCCTTACATAACACCATCGTGTCGAGCAAGGCCTGGTTGGTCCCCTGCGCGAGAGTGGGCGGCATCGTGTGTGCGGCGTCGCCGAGCAAGGTCACGGCCCCGGCGGGCAACGTGGCGGCGACCGGATGCCGGAAATGCGGGTACGGAGACTGGGCCAGATCCTCGTCGGTCAATTTCGCGAGTACCAGGTCGACCGAATCGGACCAGCCGGCGAAGTTGGATCGGATCACGTCGATGGGGCGCTGTGGGCGAACGAAATCGTGGGACCACGGCAAGTCGAACCACCACTGCACGTGGGCGCCGCCGGCCGGCCACATGCCGGTGTTTCCGTGCTCGCCGATGACGATGTAAGCGATCTCCCTGTCGACGATCTCGGGAAGGCTGACGAGACCCTGCCAGCTGCACCAGCCTGTCGGCTCGGCAGCCGGCGCGCCGACCACATCTCGGATCACCGAATGCAGACCGTCGGCACCGATCAACAGGTCGCCTTCGACCACGCTGCCGTCTTCGAACACGACCGCCACGCCGTCAGGCATCGTGATGACCCGGGCCGCGCGGGCGTTGCAGCGGATGCGATCGGCCGGAAAGTCTGCCAGCAGCCGTTCCAGCAGAACCCTGCGTGGGACCATCCGAACGGGTGCGCCCAACCGCTTGGTCATCGTGGTCACGTCCACCGTGGCGATCCGGTGACCCTTCGACGTCAGTACCCGCACGCTGGACAGCAGTTGACCGGCATCCTCCATGTCGACGCCCAGCTGGCGCAGAACCGTCTCGCCGTTGGACCAGATGGTCACGGCGCCGCCCCCTGCCCGCGTATCCGGGCGCTGGTCGAAGACGGTGACGTCGTGTCCGTCCCGCAGCAATCCACGGGCAACCGAAATACCGCTCACTCCGGCACCGATCACCAGGACCCGAAGCTGCCGCCTCGAGCGCCCCCGCGGGGGTGGTAAACAGCTGATATGACTGGCGCCAGCGCGATCACGCTTTTCCATCCGCCCTCCGATTTTGGGCGATTTGGCCACTGGGTGGCCAGCTACCTTGCTTCGGCTCGTCACTCTCCTGGACACGTAGGCGCGCGCGAATCGGTTCAAGGAAACCGGCCGCTCGATTGGGGCGTCGAAGTCGCCTTCAGCAATTCCGAGTTACTTGATGCCTGGTTGGACGGCGCCGAGCGCCGTGCCGTACTCTGCGAGGGCGAATCGCAGGGCTGGTGGCGGTGCTCTTCCGATCTGATCCTGACGCGGGGCGAGGCACCCGCCGCCAACGTCGGCATCTTCCTGCACAGCGTGACGCCCGGCAAAGAAGCTGAATTCATCGCCGCCCAAAGTGAACTGACGCGCAGCAGTTCCGCTTTTCCCGGATATGAAGGCACCGCGGTGTTTCCCGCCGATTCCGCCGGGCAGTGGACGTCGGTGCTCCGATTCCGCAGCGCGGATCAGCTGGCCGAGTGGATGCGCTCGCGAGAACGACAGGAAGCGCTGCCCCGCCTGCGCGGCGAATTGACACGCGACTTCGCCCAGCTGGCACGCAGCGCACCGTTCGGATCCACGATTCGAGTTGCCGACGGGCAGACCAGGATCACGCCGGCATGGAAGACGGCGATGCTGGTACTGCTTGGCCTCTACCCGACCGTGATGGTGCTTTCCAAGTCGCTCTCCCCGGCCCTGGGCAATCTTGGAGTCAGCCAGTCGCTGTCGGTATTCGCCGGCAACGTCGTCAGCATCGTTGCGCTGCAATGGGTCCTGGTCCCGGCCGTTTCACGGCCCTTTCGACGTTGGCTCGACCCAATCGATGGCGCGTCAACCCGGATCAGCGTGGCCGGAGCGGGGGCGATTGTGGTCGGCTACGCCGCGCTCATCGGGCTCTTCGTGCTCGTGAATTAGCCCCGCGGGCCGATCATCTGGTGCAGGTCCTCGATCGACCAAGGTGCGGCGTCATGATGGTCGCGATACCCCAACACCGACGGGGTTGGCCGATCGAACCGGCCGACGAATCCGCCCGCGGCAACCAGGATCTGACCCGTGACGTCCCGCGCCAGGTCGCTGGCGAGATAGGCATAGAGCGGCGCCACAAACGCGGCCGGAGCGCTATCGAGCGA
The DNA here is from genome assembly GCF_052566995.1 of Mycobacterium sp. Dal123C01. Lineage (NCBI taxonomy): Bacteria > Bacillati > Actinomycetota > Actinomycetes > Mycobacteriales > Mycobacteriaceae > Mycobacterium > Mycobacterium sp. Dal123C01. The sequence continues at coordinate 4,201,687 of NZ_CP199580.1, forward strand.
GGCCCGCATGGTCATGTCGTCCAGCAATCCGCGCCGGTGCAGGTCCTCGATGTGCTGTTCGTAGTCGGCTCCGGTGGACAGCCGCGTCCTCGCGCCCGGACACACCACATTGGCCCGGACACCTTTGGCTTTGAGTTCTGCGGCGATGGCCACCGTGAGCCCATTGACGGCGCCCTTGCCCGCGGGGTAGCCGGTGCCGCCGTAGTCACCGAGAAACGCGACGGAGCTGGTGTTGATGATGGTCCCGTGCCCCTGCGCGACCATGGCGCGTGCCGCAAGCCGGCAGGTGTGAAACACCGTGCCAACATGCGCGCTCATCAGCCGATTGAATTCGTCGGGCGAGATATCCAGGATTGACGAGCCGGGCGGCTCGGCGATCCCGGCACAGTTGATCAGGATGTCTAGACGGCCGAACGTGTCGCGGCAGGTATCGAACAGCGACGCGGCAATGGTCTCGTCGTCCGCGGCCCCAACCGCTGCAGTTGCCTGCCCGCCCGACGCGCTGATCGCCGCGACGGTCTCCGCCACGGCATCAGCGTCACGGCCGTTGACCACCACGCCGGCGCCGAGGCTGCACAGCAGTTCGGCGACCGCGCGTCCGATACCTCGGCTTCCCCCAGACACCACCGCACCGCGCCCGGCCAGCAGGTCTCGACCGCTCATCGGCGCCGCTCGGCGCTGGTCGCAGACATTCGCCGAACAGTACCGAGTCGGCATCGCAATGAGAACGGGCGTTCGCTTTCGCCGGGTGCCACCGATTCTGACGACGCCGCGTGTTTGCTGTTGACCAGCGGTTTCGGAGTCGACGGCGACGGTTGGGGCTCCGATGAGGTAGCTCGTCGGTGTGTGAACGCAAACCATCCCCGCAGCGGGGCAATGCAGCGTAGTATCAGAGCCAGTCCATTCTGGACATGTCGCCGTTTAGCGAAAAGCGGTTAGCCAGCCGCACCTGCTTCGGGATTTGGCTCCGCCGATTAGCACCTTCGGTAGCCCTCCGTTCGGGCACGCGTGCGCTGTGTGAACAACCGATTCGTCTCGACAGATCGGGTGCGGTGGAGTGCCTGGCGCACGCCTCGCTGCACGCATCTTCAAAGGAAGTGCCGCAATGCAAATTGGTTCGTGCACCGATGTTTTCGCAACATGCCTCTTCGCGGAGAGGCGGCGAGCCAGATGACCGACGTCCTTGCTGCGCCCCGGCCCACTCGGCCGGCGAGGAAGCGCAACGACGATTCCTATGACGACGTCATCGAGATGTTCCTGGCGCTGAGGACCATGCCGGTCGATTCACACGAATACCACCGTCAGCGCGAATGCATCGTGAAGCGTTGTCTGCCCCTGGCCGACCACGTGGCTCGCCACTTCGGCCGGCGCGGCGAAAGCCTCGATGACTTAACCCAGGTCGCACGCCTGGGACTGATGAACGCCATCAATCGGTTCGACCCCGACAAAGGGCCGAGTTTCATCGGGTTCGCGATTCCCACCATGATGGGCGAGGTTCGGCGCCATTTCCGCGACTACAGCTGGGGCATGCGGGTGCCACGCCGGTTGCGGGAACTACACGTCCAAATCAGCAGGGCGACAGCAGATCTCGCTCAAAAGCTGGGGCGGGCACCAACCGCCCGCGAGCTGTCGGTGGAGTTGGGAGTGGCTCACGATGAGATCGTCGAATGCCTCGTCGCGGGCGATGCCTATCAGCTCGACTCCCTGGACGCACCGAGGGGCTCCGACGAATCGGGCAAGCCTCGCCTCGTCGCCGACTCGGTGGGTGGCGTCGACCCTCAGATCGACCACATCACCGACCGTGAAGCGGTGCGCTGCTTGATAGCCGGGCTCCCGGAGCGGGAACGCGAGGTACTGCATATGCGCTTCTTCGAATCGATGACGCAAAGCCAGATCGCGGATCGAATCGGGGTGTCGCAGATGCAGGTGTCGCGCATTCTCGCCAGTACCCTGACATCCCTGCGTGACCAGCTGGAATAGCCCGCGTATCGGTGCCGGGACGGCCTGGCGACACGCGCACTGTACTGTGCGTTTGGGGTGAAATCGACTCCCTCACCAGATCCAGCCTGGAAGGAGCACGATGCGATGAGGATTTCCCGACCGATGGTCGCAGGGGTAGCCGCAGCAACGGCGTTGGCGTTGTCGGTGGCCGGCTGTGGCGGCAATAAAGCACCATCGCCGACCAAGTCGGGATCGGCGACCTCTTCGACGAGCACCTCAGCGCCCTCGGCTTCTTCCGCACCCGTACAGCCGAACGACTACACCGGGTGGTTGATCCAGGCGACCGATATCGACGCGCCGGTGCCCTTCACGGGCACACCGCCGACGAACAACCCGAACGGCCAGCCCGGCGCGGCGACGACGTTCAACACCCAAGACAACACCCACATCATCAAAGACACCATCCAGGTGCTGCCGGACCCCGGCGCTGCGACAACCGCGTTGAACGCAGCGAAATCGGGACAGGGTAACGCAATCAAGCATCCGAACACAGAGGCGACTAAGGTCGGCACGGATGGAACGGTGGTGTCCGGTAACTCACCAGACAACTCCAAGGGCATCGCGGTATTGCTGTTCACCGAAGGCAATGCCTTTGTCACACTGGAATTCGACGGCCCGCCCGACACGCTTCCACCGCCGGACTTCATCAACGACATTGGCCAAAAGCAAGATGCCGCCGTCAAGAAGGGTCTCGGCGGCTGAGCCAGGGTCATCGTCCGTCGCACGACGCTCAAAACGGCAGGGCCAATTCTCCGACGCGGGTAGCCGCCGCAGCGATGGCTGTGACGCTGGCCGGTGTGCTGATCGGCTGCGGCAGCGGTACTAAGTCCCCGCCCACAACCTCGCGATCAGTCACCTCGGTCGCGACCAGCCACAGCTCCGCGGCTGCGCCGGCACCGCAGTCCGACTACACCGGGTTGTTGATCAAGGCGAGTGACATCAACGCGCCCGAAAACTTCACCGCGACACCGCCAATCATGAACCCGAACGGTCAGCCGGGGGTTACCACCACATTCAGCAACCAAGACCACACGCACGTAATCGTCGACAGCATCCACGTCTTACCGGACGCTGCCGCTGCCGTCGGTGCGCTGGAATCAGCGAAGGCGACAACGGATGGTTATGTCCACGGTGTTCCCGAGCCGATCGCTGTGGGAGCCGGTGGCACAACGATTTCGGGCCCCTCGCCGGATGGCTCCAAGGGCGTCACCGTGCTCATGTTCACGCAGGACAAGGCCTTCGTCGAGCTCGAATTCGACGGGCCGCCCAATGCGCTGGTGCCACCGGACTTCGTGACCGACGTCGGCCAAAAGCAAAATGCGGCCATCGAGAAAGGGCTCGCCGGGTAACGGCGGGCCCAAGGGCCGCTGTTAAATAAATTGCTTGATTTAATACGCTGAGCAGTGTTCACTGAGGCGGTGAAAGCCGAGCCGACTGTGCGCTCCCACAGGTCGACGGGCACGCGAGAAGCGATCTTGTCGGCTGCTGAGTGGTTGTTTGCCGAGCGCGGAATGTATGCGGTGTCCAATCGGCAGATCAGCGAAGCGGCCGGACAAGGCAACAACGCCGCGGCTTGCTATCACTTCGGTACGCGCACCGAATTGCTGCGCGCGATCGAAAGCAAGCACCGCGAACCCATCGATGAACTCCGTGCGCAGATGTTGCACGACATCGGCGATTCGACCGAGCTGCGGGACTGGGTGGGTACCTTGGTGCGCCCACTGACCGATCATCTGGCCGCCCTGGGCAACCCGAGCTGGTACGCGCGTTTCGCCGCTCAGGCGATGGCCGACCCTACGTACCGCCACGTCGTCACCAGGGATGCGCTGGCGTCGCCCTTGCTGGCACAGACGGTTGACGGCATCAACTGCTGCCTCCCCGATCTGCCCAAGCGGGTGCGTTCCGAACGCGGCGTGATGGCCCGCAACCTGCTGATGCATACCTGCGCCGAGCACGAAGGCGCACTGGCCGAGCACGGGCCGCGATCACGGTCCAGTTGGCCGGTCGCCGGTGAAGGACTGATCGACGCGATTGTCGGGCTGTGGCGCGCTCCGGTCCACGTGAGTGCAGCGGGCGAGTAACTACCCGAACAGCGAGGAGCACGATGACCGACATCTCCACCGATGCAGCCACCGATATACCGGACTTCCCGATGACGCGGGCCGCGGGATGCCCGTTCGCTCCACCCCCGGAATCGTTGGCGCTCAACGACACCAAGCAGCTCAGCAGGGTGCGGATCTGGGACGGCAGCACACCGTGGTTGATCCACGGCTACGACGCGATACGGGCGCTGTTCACCGATTCGCGCACCAGCGTCGACGACCGGTTGCCGGGATATCCGCACTGGAACGCGGGAATGCTGGCGACCGTGCACAAACGGCCACGCTCGGTGTTCACCTCGGATGCCGAGGAGCACACCCGCTACCGCCGGATGTTGTCAAAACCCTTCACCTTCAAGCGCGTCGAAGCGCTGCGCCCGGCAGTGCAGAAAATCGCCGACGAGCGCATCGATGCGCTGCTGGCCGGTCCCAAGCCGGGCGACATCGTCAGCACTTTGGCGCTGCCCATCCCAACGCTGGTCATCAGTGAAATGTTGGGCGTGCCTTATGAGGACGCGGATTTCTTTCAGGAACAGGCGCACCGGGGCACGGGTCGCTACGCGACCGAAGAGGACACCGTTCAGGGCGCCGCGACGTTGGCGAAATACATTGCCAACATGATTCGCGCCAAGATGCCAAGTCCCTCCGAGGATTTGGTGTCCGACCTGGCTGAGCGGGTCAACGCCGAAGAGATCAGCGTGCGCGAGGCCACCCAACTGGCCCTCGGCGTGCTGATCGCCGGTCACGAGACCACCGCGAACATGATCAGTCTGAGCATCGCGGCCCTGCTGGAACATCCCGACCAGCTGGCGTTCCTGCGTGACGTCGAGGATCCCAAAGCCGTCGCCGCCGCGGTGGAGGAACTGATGCGCTACCTGAGCATCATCCAAACCGGCCAACGCCGGATCGCCGTTGAGGACATCGAAGTCAGCGGCGAGACCATCCGAGCCGGCGACGGCATCATTCTCGACGTCGCGCCGGCGAACTGGGATGCCCGGCAATTCCCCGACCCCGAGCGGCTGGAGCTGCGCCGTGACAACGGCGCGCACGTCGGGTTCGGCTACGGACGTCACCAATGCGTGGGTCAGCAGTTGGCCCGCATGGAGTTACAGATCGCGCTGCCAACGTTGTTTCGCCGCGTCCCGACGCTGCGGCTGGCGGTGCCGGTCGAGGAGCTTCCGTTCAAACACGACACGTTGGCTTACGGCGTCTACGAGCTTCCCGTGACATGGTGAAGCCGGATCTCACGCTGGCCGTGCCGGATCTGTCCGGCAAGCTCGCGGTCGTCACCGGGGCCAACAGTGGTCTGGGATTCGGTCTGGCGAAGCGACTGGCCGCCGCGGACGCCGACGTCGTGATGGCGATCCGCAGCAAAGCCAAGGGTGAGGCCGCGATCGCCGAGATCCGCCGCGAGGTTCCCGCCGCCAAGCTCAGCATCAAACAGTTGGATCTGGCGTCACTGGAAAGTGTTGCGGCACTGGGCGAAGAACTAGCGGCGCAGGGCCGGCCGATCGACGTCTTGATCAACAACGCCGGCGTGATGACCCCGCCGCAGCGACAGGAAACCAGCGACGGCTTCGAGTTGCAGTTCGGCGCTAACCACCTGGGCCACTTTGCGCTCACCGCGCACCTGCTGCCGCTGCTGCGCGCGGCGAAGTCGGCCCGCGTCATGACCGTGAGCAGCATCTCCGCGACACAGCGCGGCCTCGATTTCGACGACGCCAACGCCCGGCAACGCTACAAGTCCATGCGCTCCTACGGCATCGCCAAGTTGGCGCAGCTGATGTTCGCGGTCGAACTGAACCGGCGCAGCAGCCGCGGTGGCTGGGGCGTCATGTCCAACGCCGCGCACCCGGGACTGAGCAAAACCAACCTGCTCAGCGGGGCGTCCTATGGCCGGGACAAACCGACACTGCAGGCGCGGCTGACCAAACTGACCTGGCGGCTGCTGCCGTTCATCTGGCTCGACATCGACGAGGGCATCAAACCGGCCCTCTACGCGGCGGTTTCGCCGGACGCCGAGGGTGGCCGCTACTACGGACCGCGAGGTTTCTACGAAACCGCCGGGGGCGGTGTCACATTCGCCGGCGTCCCGCTGCCCGCGCGCAGTGAAACCGAGATGACGCGGCTGTGGCAGCTCTCCGAAGTGCTCACCGGCGTCACGTATCCGGACTGACAGGCGTATGGGTTCTGAAACATGGAAGTGGTGAAGTATGGCGTTCGTCGGCCGTAGTGACGTAAAGGATCCTGGCGCCCAGCAGGACCAGTGGGAACGGTTGGCACGCAGGCGAGAGCGGCTGTACGCCGACGATGCGCAATTCGGTGCCACCCGGCCCGATGAGCAAATCGCCGCCGCGGCGCGCGCACCCGGGCTGCGGATCGCCGAGATCATGGCAACCGTGCTGCGGCGCTACGCCGACCGGCCGGCCCTGGGCCAGCGTGTCCGGGAAGTGGTTACCGATCCCGCGACCGGGCGCGCGACGCTGAACTTTCTCCCGCGCTTTGAGACCGTCAGCTACGCGGATCTGTGGGCTCGCGTCCAAGCGGTGGCCGGTGATTGGCATCATCACGAGCAGCATCCGGTCCGGACCGGGGACTTCGTGTGTGTGCTGGGGTTCGCCAGCATCGACTACACCGCCCTCGAATGCGCCTGCATTCACCTCGGCGCGGTGGTGGTGCCGCTGCAGACCAGCGCACCGGCGGCCCAGCACGCGCCAATCCTTGACGAGACCCAGCCACGAATCTTCGCTGTGGGAATCGACAACCTCGAGATTGCCGTCGAGGCAGCTCTCACCGGCACCGCGCCACAGCGTCTCATCGTGTTCGACTATGAATCGCGCGACGACGACCAGCGCACCAGCTATGAGGCGGCGCGCGCCCGCCTGGCCGCCGCGGGCAGCGCATTGGTTCTCGAAGCGATCGATGACATTGTGGCGCATGGCCTCTCGCTGCCATCCCCGCCGCTGCACGTCGCACCGGACGACGACGATCCGCTCGCGTGGGTGTTTTACACGTCCGGCAGCACCGGCACACCCAAGGGCGCGATGTTCACCGAGAGTCTGTGTATCGGCACCTGGCTCGCGCAGTCCGATCAGCCCGTCATCACGTTGAGCTACATGCCGATGAGTCACCTCATCGGATACGGCTACGTGATCTTGACCTTGGCCAACGGTGGGACAAGCTATTTCGCCGCCAGAAGCGACCTGTCGACCCTGTTCGACGACCTGGCGATGGTGCGACCCACGTCATTGAGCCTGGTGCCGCGGGTCTGCGAGATGTTCTATCACCACTATCAGCGCGAGCTGGATCGGCGCGCCTTGGTCGGGGCCGCGTCCGACGAGACGGCCGAGGAACTCACCACCGCGATCCGTGAACAGATTCTGGGCGGTCGCGTGCTGGCCGTGGGCTGTGGTTCGGCCGCCTTGTCCCCGGAGATCAAGGAGTTCATGGAAATCGTGCTGGACCAGCATCTGCTGATCGGCTATTCGTCCACCGAAATCGCGGGTGGGATGATCGTGGCCGACGAGCATGTGCTGCGGCCGCCGGTGATCGATTACAAGCTTCTCGACGTTCCCGAACTCGGTTACTTCAACACCGATAAGCCTTATCCCCGTGGGGAATTAGCGGTCAAGTCGGCTCGCTTCATGGCGGGCTACTACAACCGTCCCGATCTCACGGCCACGATGTTCGATGAGGACGGCTACTACAAGACCGGCGACATCATGGCCGAGGTCGGGGCGGACCGGTTGCGCTATGTGGACCGCCGCAACAATGTCATCAAGCTCGCGCAGGGTGAGTTCGTCGCCGTCTCACGGCTGGAGGCGCTGTACTCGACCAGCCCGTTGATTCATCAAATCTATGTCTACGGCAACAGCGAACGTTCCTTCCTGCTTGCCGTGATCGTGCCCACCGAAGACGGTGCCGGCACGTCCATGATCGCCGACTCGCTACGGCACATCGCGCGCGACAACCAACTCAACGGCTATGAAATCCCCCGCGATTTCCTGATCGAGACGGAGCCGTTCAGCCTGGCCAACGGGCTGCTGTCCGGTGTCGGGAAATACCTGCGGCCCAAGCTCAAAGCCCGATACGGCGAGCGCCTGGAGCAGCTCTACGCGACCATGGCCGACGATCAACTCCAGCAGCTGCGCGCTTTGCGCACCGGTGGCGCCGACCAGCCGGTGCTGGCGACCGTCGGTAAGGCCGTGCAGGCCACCCTGGGCGTGCCGGCGCCCGACGTTTCCCCGGAGGCCAGGTTCATCGATCTGGGCGGCGATTCGCTGTCCGCCCTGACCTTTTCGACACTGCTGGCCGACATCTACGGCGTCGACGTTCCCGTGGGTGTGGTGGTGGACCCGACCGGGGATCTGCTGCGCATCGCCGACCACATTGAACGCCACCGGAATTCCGACGCTCAGCGACCCAGCTACGCATCCGTGCACGGCACGGCTGGCCACGAGGTGCGTGCCGGGGACCTGCGCCTGGACAAGTTCATCGACGATGACGTCCTGAAAACGGCGATGTTGTTGCCCGCCCCCATCAATGCGATCCGCACCGTCCTGCTCACCGGCTCGACCGGGTTCCTGGGGCGTTTCCTCGGCCTGGAATGGCTGCAACAGCTTGCCGATTCGGGTGGCACCCTGGTGTGCCTGACGCGAGGCGCCGACGCCGCACACGCGCGCGGGCGCATCGAGGCGGCCTTGGATTCCGACGCCACGCTGCTCGAGCGGTTCCGGACCCTGGCCGACGGCCATCTCGAGGTCGTGGCCGGCGACATCGGGGAGCCCAATTTCGGGCTCGACAACACCGCCTGGCAGCGCCTGGCCGAAACGGTGGATCTGATCGTGCACCCGGCGGCCCACGTCAACCACGTGCTGCCCTACCAGCAGTTGTTCGGTCCCAACGTCCGGGGTACCGCGGAAGTGATCCGGCTGGCGATCACCGCCAAACTCAAACCGATCCACTACATCTCCACGATGGGCGTCAGCGCCGTCGCCCATCAGCTGGTGGACGAAGACTCCGACATCCGCCGCTCGGTCCCCGCTTGCGTCGTCGATGCCGGCTACGCCAACGGTTACGGGATCAGCAAGTGGGCCGGGGAGGTGTTGATGCGCGAGGCGCACGACCTGTGTGGAGTGCCGGTAGCGGTCTTCCGGCCGGGCATGATCCTCGCCGACGGCCGCTACGCGGGACAGCTCAACGTGCCGGACATCTTCACTCGCCTGCTGTTCAGTCTGGTGGCCACCGGTGTCGCTCCCCTGTCGTTCTACCGCGCCGGTGACCACAGCGGTCGCCCGCACTACGAGGGCCTGCCCGTCGACTTCCTTGCCGCAGCGATCGCCGCGATCGGAACGCGGCACGGCAGCAGCTTCGACACGTACAACACCACCAACCCGCATGATGACGGCATCTCGATGGACACGTTCGTCGACTGGATCATCACTGCCGGTTATCCGGTCGAAAAGATCGACGACTACCCGAGTTGGCTGACCCGGTTCGAAACTGCGATGCGCGCGTTGCCGGAACGGCAGCGCGCCCAGTCGGTTCTTGCCGTCCTGGACGTCTACCGTGAACCCATGCTCGCTATCGCCGGCTCTCCGGTGCCCGGCGCGCGATTCCGGTCCGCGGTCGAACACTCGGGTCGCACCATTCCCCACGTGTCGCAGCAGTTGATCGCCAAGTACCTCGCCGACCTGGAACGGATCGGTGTGCTCACCAGGTGATGCCAACGAAGGGACGATGATGTCCAGCCCAGCCCACACCCTGTACCCCGAAGGCGTGATCGGCGCACCCAAGCACCGCCGCGGTCACGCGGCGGAAGTCAACACCGGACTGCCCCCCGGCACCGAGGTGTTCTCCGCCGACAACCACATCTCGGTGGCCGACGACATCTTCTACGAACGCTTTCCCGATGACCTCAAAGATCAGGCTCCGCGGATCTGGTACGAGGATGGCGCGTATTTGCTCGGCCGCCCGGGACAGTCAATGGTGGTCGGCGATTTCAGCGCCGTGCTCATGCAATACGACGACCTGGCCGGGGCGGCCACCAACAACGTCGAAGCCCGGCTTCGTGAGCTTGCCGAAGACGGCGTCGACAAGGAACTGGCCTTCCCCAACGCGGTGCTTGCACTGTTCCACTATCCCGACAAAGACCTGCGCGAGCGCATCTTCCGCATCTACAACGAGCACATCGCCGAGGTTCAGGAACGCTCCGACGGCCATTGCTACGGAGTCGGATTGATCAACTGGTGGGATCCCCGGGGCGCTCGTCGCACCCTCGAGGAACTGAAGTCGTTGGGGCTCAAAACATTTCTGATGCCGATTAGCCCCGGCACCGACGACAACGGCCAGCCCATCGATTACTCCAGCACGGCGATGAGCGCAGTGTGGGACGAGATCGAAGAGGCCGGTCTGCCCATCACACACCATATCGGTGAGAGTCAGCCCAAGTTCCCCAGCGAGGTCAACAGCGTCGCGGTGGCCATGATGGTCAACATCGACTCATTTCGAGAGATGTTTTCCAAGTACATCTTCGGCGGAATCCTCGACCGGCATCGACGACTTCGCATGGGTTGGTTCGAGGGCGGAATCGCCTGGGTGCCACCGGCGCTGCAAGACGCGGAGCACGTCCTGGCTTCCTACCAACATATGCTCAGACACCAGCCCGAGCATGAAATCCGCTACTACTGGGACACGCACATGTGCGCCTCGTTCATGGTCGACGGCGTGGGCCTGCGACAGATCGACGAGATCGGAATCGACAGGGTGATGTGGTCATCCGACTACCCGCATAACGAAAGTACCTTCGGCTATTCCGAGCGGTCGCTGGCCGCCGTGGTCGACGCCGTCGGTCCGGAGGACGCCGTCCGGGTGGTCGGGGGCAATATCAAGAAATTTTTGGGAATCTAGAAGGCATGCGCCCATGACGAATTCAGTGTCTGCCCGCGGCTCGCTCATCGACATACCCGACGAGCCGGACTGGGCCCGCATGCGCACGGAAACCGGAGCGCGGCTGCGTTCGGCGATGGCCGAGCACGGCGTCGACGCGCTGATCCTGCTGATGAACGGCTACGTCGGATACGCGACGGGGGTCAGCTGGCCGCTGTTGGACGCGGGTCTGTCGCACGTGGAGCGCCCGGTCGCGGTCGTGCTCGCCGATGACGTGCATCCGCACCTGTTCATGCCGTTCCGCAGCGGAGCGTCCGCGGAGTCACCGGTGCCCGACGACCATCTACACGGCCCCGCCTACCTCGAATTCGACCACGGTGTAGAGGATTTCGCGCGGAAGCTGGTCGAGCTCGTCGCGCCGGGAGCGAGTATCGCCGTCGACGAGCTCACCGGGGCAATGCGGCGGGCGGCGCCCACGCTTTTCCCCGCGGGCCCGCCGACGGACGCGGCGATCGTTCTTGGCGCCGCGCAGTTGGTGAAGACCCGCGACGAGCTGTCCTGTCTGCGCAGGGTGGCCCGCATCACCGAAGAAGCGATCGTCGACGTGCAGAAAGCACTGGTGCCGGGGGTACGGCAGATCGATCTTTCGGCCGCGTTCGTGCGTCGTGCGTTCGAGCTCGGGGCCACCACCAACATGCTGGAAGCCATCTGGCAGGTGATGCCGAGTTCGCGGGAAGCCGGAGTATGGACGACGCATGGCGATCTCGCGCTGCCGCTACTCCCCACTGAACGTGAGCTGGCCGCCGGCGACGTGCTGTGGACCGACATCAGCATCACCTACCACGGATACTGTTCGGATTTCGGCCGCACCTGGATCGTCGGCGCGAAACCGACGCCACGGCAACAGGATCAATTCCTGCAGTGGCGCGCCGTCCTGGACGCTGTGCTCGCGGTGACGAAAGCAGGTGTGACCTCAGGTGATTTGGCGCGCGTGGCGATCGCAGCCAACGGCGGCCGCAAGCCGTGGCTGCCGCACTTCTATCTGGGCCACGGCATCGGCACCTACCCCGCCGAAGCGCCGATGATCGGTACCGATCTCGGCGAGGAGTTCGACGACAATTTTGTGTTGCCCCCCGGAACGGTTCTGGTTCTGGAACCTGTGATGTGGGAGGACGGCACGGGAGGCTACCGCAGTGAGGAGATCGTGGTGATCACCGAAGACGGCTTCGCGCCGATTACCGACTACCCCTATTCCCCTTATGGCGACTGAAATCCTGCCCGACGCGCCCGCACTACGGTCCGGACGCCGGGACCGGGCGCTGGCCCAAATGGACGAACACGGCCTCGACATCCTGGTGCTGGGCCGGCAAGCCAACATTCGCTACGTCACCGGCGCGCCGCAGCTATGGATAGCCGGGACACGACCATTCGGTCCGATGTGTGTGGTCGTGCGCGCCACCGGAGACATCTACCTCAACAGCACCGACGACGAGGGGGTCCCGGAGGAGATCGGCCACGACCATCTGTACGGGCTGGCCTGGAACCCGATGACGCTCATCGACGTGCTCAAGAAGGTCGACGGTGCCGAATCTGCGCTGCGAGTCGGAACCGACGCGATCACACCGACTTTCGCCGCGCTGATGCCCGAGGCGTTCCCCAATGCCGAACTCGTCGATGCCGAGCCGGCGATGCGCGCGGCGCGGCGCGTCAAGACACCAGACGAAATCGCGGCGATGGACCAAGCGCTGCATATCGCCCAGCACGGACTCGCGACTGCCCTGGGCAAGTTGGCCCCGGGAGTGTCGGAGCGGACGCTGGCCGGGGTGATGATGGAATCGATGGCGGCGGGCGGGGTCAGCACGCCGGCCACTCAGGACGCCGCGTGGGTGACGTCGCGGGAACACCCCTGGCGCCGCGCCCACCCACCCGCCGAGGTCCGGCCGGGCGACCTAGTCGCATTCGCCGCCGGGGCCTTGGCGAATGGCTATGTGATCGAGGTGGGCCGAACCTGGCCGGCCGGCGATACCGTCGACGAAGCGGCACGCAAGCTCTTCGGGCGTTCGAACACGCTGTACGACAAGATGCTTGCTGCTTGTCGCCCCGGCGCGTCCACCCGCGATCTGCTCGTCGCGTATGACGCGGCCGGCGAGCCGATACCGCCGATGCCGATTGCGCATGGGCTGGGGCTGGGTTTCGATCCGCCCGTCGTATCCGAAACGCTCCTGGCCGCAGGCGAACACGACCAGCTCGAGGCCGGGATGGTCTTGGCGATTACCGGCTACGTATGGCGGCACGGCATCGGCGCGGTGTTCCGCCGCGACACCGTCCACATCACCGACGATGGTGTCGATGTGCTGACCACCAGCCCGCCTTGGGTCGACGGGAGCTAGGCGACACGTCCTTCCTCGGCCAGGGCGGCGTCGAGTAAATCACCGATGCAATGCCGCTCCCAGGCGGTCAGCAGGTTCGACAGCATCTGCAGCGGCGCACGCACGCTTTCGTCGTCCCTGATTCGCGGATCCTTGCGGCTGCTCGGTATGGTGTCAAATCTCTTGTGGATCAACGCGGGAACGTCCAACAGCCACGCAACCCCCATCACCGCCGCATAGAGCAACGTGTGCCGGCGCAGCCGGACTGGATCGAGATGCGGGCCGCCGTGACGCTGGACCTCGGTGACGAACAGCTGCAGCAATTCGTCGAGATGGACGTCCCACAGCTCGGTTTCGGTACCGGACATGGCTCCCCAGATCGCCATGCCCATATTCATCTGGCCGACGCATCCCCAGTCCATCAGACCGCAACGCAGACTGTCGTCGCCATCTCGCCAAAACCACGCGTTGTCGATGTTGGCGTTCCAATGGCACAGCGCGACAAAGTCGGCGTCGTTGCCCAGTTGGCGGGTGATCGTGTGCTCGTGGTGCGCGAAGCGGGGCACGTCGGCGCGCAGGCGCGCCAGGAATTCGGCTGAGCCCACATGGTCGGGCAGTAGCCCGGGATGGGTTTCGGCGAACTCGGCCAGTTGGTTCACCCGTCGTTCCAGTTTGTCCACGGACAGCGGTGCCCGCTCACCCACCGTCGCGGCCTGCACGTCCAGCGGAAAGTGCGCGGTCTCCCGCGCCGGAAGCCGCCCCGACCGATGGGTGCCGGCAAGCCGGGCCAGCGCGGTGAGCAGCGCGCGGTAATGCGCTAGGGGTTCGGGCATTTCGTAGTCGAGGCACTTGTGATATTGCCGTTCGATTCCGTTGTCGCCGAATCGGATTCGTTCCGTGATCAGTATTCCGGTGCCGCTGCGCCGGTGATAGTCGCCGAACAGCGCGCTGGGCACCGCGATGGGAAATCCGGGTACCCGCGACAGCGAGGCGAATCGCACCTCGGGCTCCATCTGCGTCTTGCCGCGATCGCGCGTCGGGTTGTCGAGATCGCGGGAGAACTTGACGAACAAATCGGTGTGCAAACCCGGTGTAGGCGCATCGTATTCGATCGACAGCGCCACCTTGCGTCCCGTGCTGCCGCCGTGAATCTCGGCGAAGTCGGTAATCGCGGCGACGGCGTTGCCGTTCGTGAGGACGCCGGAGACCCGAAACGCGTCGGTCAGAAACCGGGCCCCGCCGTCGCGCAGCGAGACGGGGTCAGCGGGGAATGACAACCCGGACTGATCACCGGTGACCCAGCAGTGATTCTCGGGGTGCGTCACGGATCACCAGGTTTGTTCGGCTGCGCGCACCAGCATGTGGTTGACCGCCACCCGGCGGTCGCGGGTCACCATGAACAGGACCGCATCGGCGATGTCTTCGGGCCGCAGTTTGACCATGCCCGCGGTCTGGCGTTCGAACGCCTCCCGCGACGATTCGGCCAGATGGGAGAAGAGTTCGGTATCGACGGTTCCGGGGCCCACCACTCCGACCCGGACCCGCTTGCCGAGTACCTCTTGGCGGAGCCCCTCGCTGAATGCGTTCACCCCGAATTTGGTCAGCGAATACACCGCGGTGTTGGGTCGGGCCACCCACCCGGCGGTGGAACTGACGGTGACTAGGTCGGCCACGCCACGCCCCGAGTCGGCGGCCGCCTCGATCAGGTGCGGCAACGCCGCCCGGGTGGCATAGAGGACCCCCTGCACGTTGACCGCCACCATCTGATCCCAGTCCCCCAGCGACGCCTGGTCCGCGGGCCCCGACTGCATGAGCCCGGCGTTGTTCACCAGGATGTCGAGGCGCCCCAACTCCGCAACGGTGCGCTGCACGGCGGACGCCACCTGCTCGGCGTCGGTCACGTCGGCGGCCACGACCAGCGCAGTGCCTCCGGCGGATTCAATCTCGGCTTTCAGGTCGGCCAGTCGCTCGGCCCGGCGGGCCAGCAGGGCGACGGAGCTGCCCTGCGCGGCTAGCGCCTTCGCCGTTGCCGCGCCGATGCCGCTGCTGGCCCCGGTGACCAGCGCCGCGGTTTTCGACAGAATTTGCGTCATGCTTCGCCTCTCGTTCCGAGGACTTCGTGGACAACATAATCGGTGTCCTCGCCCAAGTCGGGTGCGCCCCGTTCAACGCGCGCCGGCCCACGTGTCATCCGCCATGACGGCCCCAATATCGGACGCTGGCCTTCGCGGTGATCGGAGACGAAGCGATACAGCTCGCGGTCCCACAGTTGTTGATCGCCGATCACATCGATCGCGGTGGCGCTCTTGGTGGCCGGCACTCCCGCTAAGCGCAGACGATGGGCGAGATCTTCGGCATCGTGGCTCCCGGTCAGCCGCGCCAGATCGGCGTCGAGCGCTTCGCCGTGTTGGCGTCGGTCTTCCAATGCGGCGTAGCGGGGATCGTCGGCCAGCGCGGGGGCGTCGAGCACGTCACATAACCGGTGCCATTCGGGCTCGTCTGCGACGGCCACGCTGATCCAAGAGCCATCCGTGCAGGGATAACAGCCGTGCGGGCACATGTCGGGGTGGTTGTTGCCAGCGGGCCCGAGACGTCGCCCGGTAAGGCTCTGTTCGAGCAGGCAGTCCCCGATCATCGAGGAAAGGGTTTCAACGGCCGATATGTCGACGAATTGCCCTGCGCCACAGAGCTCGCGGTGCAGCAGTGCCACCACGGCAGCGTATGCCGCCGCCGCCCCGACCGTGGAATCCCCGTAGCGCATGCTGGTCCCGAGCGGGGGCCCACCCGGATAGCCGACCAGCGGAGCAAGCCCGGCCAGCGCGGCGAAGCAGGGTGCGTAGCCGGTCTGGTGACCGAGTGGCCCGTCGTTGCCCCACATTTTGATCGACACCGAGATGATGTCCGGCTTGATCTCGGTGAGCTGCTGATACCCCAAGCCTTGGCGTTCCATCGCTCCGGGGCGCAGGTTGTTGATGACGATGTCACTGCGGGCGATCAGCGCCCGCAGTTGCGCCATGCCCTCGGCCGACTTGATATCGATGTCGACGCTCAAGATCTCGGGATTGATGCTCAGAAAGAACGGCGCGTGGTTGATATCGGTGCCGCCGTAGGCGCGCATCTCCTCGGGCAGGGCCGCCGTCTCGACCTTGATCACCTCGGCGCCCAAGAGCGCCAGCAGCTTGCCGGCGTACGGACCTGCCCACACCTTGGTGAGCTCCACGACACGGACCCCTTGCAGGGGGCCACCGCGCGGGTTCTTCGGCGGCTTCAGCTGTGCCGACTTCACCGCCGGCGGCGCGTGCGCAGTATCGAGCCGGTCCAGGACCGCCGTGGTGTGCTGACCGAGCGCGGGTGCGGCCGAAGTGATTTCAGCCGGCGATGCGCTGAGCGTATACGGCACCGTGGGATAGGCCGCCTCGCCCAACATGGGGTGGTTGACGGCCTGAAAGAAACCGCGGTGGCGATACTGCGGCGCGTGGTGCAGGTCCGCGGCGTCATTGACCGGAACCAAGGGCACGCCCAGGCGCTGAGCTTCGTCGGCGGCCGTCTCCTTGGCCAGGTCGCGGACCCACGTCGCGAAACCCCGCTGAAACGCCGTCACTTTTTCCGGAGTGACGGAGAACTCCAGCCAGTCGTCGTCGAAGTCGTCGAGCCAAACCGGGCGACCCATCAGTTTCTTGACGGCGAGCCAGTGGGCGCGGCTGGTCATGTACAAGTAGACGAAGCCATCGGCGCACGCGAAAAACGATGCCGGGCCCTGCTGGTCGTAATCGTCGCGGGTACCCACGGCGGGGACTTCACCGGTGATCAAGCGCCCCAGAATGCAATCGGCGCGGGAGACCAGCACGGCATGCTGGGAAACGTCGATGAACTCACCGCGGCCGGTGTGCAGACGCCCGAACAACGCGGCCGCAATGCACAGCGCGGCCTCCAGCCCTGCTTCGTAGTCGGCCATGAACCGGCCCGGCCCCTGCAGTGGCGGCTTGCTGGGGTCCGGATGGCTGGGGGTGTGATATCCCCAGCCGCTGGCGTGGAATACGTTGATGCTCTTCGCATTCGCGTATTCGGCCGCGGCGCCCTGGCCAAACGGGGTGACCGAGCAAAACACCACACTCGCGTGCTGCTGCGCCCAGCTCGTCGCGCCGTCATCGATGACCGCATCGGCGGAGTCGATGAGCTTGTGCAGGCACTCGACATCGGCCGCCGAGGTGGTGTCGAGAACGACGGACTCCTTGTTCGTGTTGAGGTACGCGAACAGGACACTGCCTTCACACCCGGCCCCGTCGCCGAGGACGGGCGCCATAGCCCGAGTTGGGCTACCGCGCCCCGCCGCCTCGACCTTGATCACCTCGGCGCCGAAGTCGGCCAGCAGCTTTCCGCAGTACTCCCCTGCGACCGACTCCGACAGCTCAACGACCCTGAAACCTTTCAGCGCCGACATGCGAGCTCTCCCAAAACGGTCAGGGCTTCGCGCGTCCTGAGCGGCTCAGGCGCCACTCCGGCGGGAAGTTCATGTCGTTGTCTTTCACCACGTTGTTGAGACCCTTGTTGAAAGTGCCCTCGGTGAGGTCGACGTCGTTCTCCTGGTCGTTCTGGATCATCGGCAGCATGCCCTCGACCATGCCGACAAGAAGGCTGCCGAAGTACTCACCCTTGTGCTGCTTATAGAGTTCCAGAAACGTCTTCTGCACCGCGACCGTGTCGGTCGGACGGGACTTCGAACAGGCCATCGCGTACTTCAGGGTCTCCGCTTCCAGGTCTTCGCGGGCCACGACGCTGTTGAGGAAGCCACAGTCGTACATCTCTTTCGCGCTGAACGGCCGCCCGGTGAACAGCATTTCGGAGAACTTGCGCAGGCCCATGGTCTCGGCCCACCACCACAGCCGCGGCCCCCAGCCGACATATCGGAACGCCGGATGTCCGAACAGGGCGTCATCGGACGAGATCACCAGGTCGGCGTCGCCGGCCTGGTAGAAGTGCCAGCCGTAGCAGTAGCCCTTGGCCTCGATGATGCTGACCTTGCGAAGCTCCTGCAGGGGACGGTTTCCCGCGCGGGCCTTGGCGTAGAAGTCGGTCACCGTGGATAGGTAGCGGTAGGAGCCACCGGGCGGGTACTTCACATCGTCATCGTTGATCCCGAGCTCGTGCAGCAGCGGCATGCCGGGGTTCTCGATCATGCCCCGTTGTTCGGGCAAGTCGCCGCCGCTGCCGAAATCTTGCCCCTCGCCCCGGATTACGACGACCTTGACATCATCGTCGACGTTGCACTTGTGGATCAGGTCGGCATAGAGCTGTCGCATCCCCAAACTGGTGGCGTTCTGCGCGTCTGGGCGATCGAAGGTGATGTAAGCGATTCGGTTCTTCTTGTCCTTCTCGAACCTGATGTACTGCGCGGCTTCTTCTTTCATCTTTTCGTAATCGTAGTCAGGCATGACTTCTCTCCACTTCGTTGTGCTTAATAGAGTTAGTGATTATTTGAGCAAGCTGCCCGCGTCGACGGGAAGAGAAACGCCAGTGACATAACGAGATTCGTCCGAGGCGAGGAATAGGACCGCGTTGCTGATATCGGCGGGCTCCACCCAGGGCACCGGCATGGTGTGCATCATCTGTGAGATCGGGGCGAAGTCGTCCGGCCCGGGGTCGGGCAGATCCGGCCGGAAGAGCCGGTACGTCTGGTCATTCATCAGCATGGTGGTGCTGACCTGGGTGGGCAGCACGGTGTTGACGCGGACCATCTGCGGGCCTAATTCGATGGCGAAGGCACGCATGAGGCCGATGACGCCGTGCTTGGCGGCGATGTAGTGGCCGGTGTTCGGGTAAGCCTTATGGCCGCCGACGGAGCTGGTGAGCACGATCGACCCACCACGGCCTCCCGAAAGGATATGCGGGACACCCGCTTTGACGGTGTGCCAGACGCCGCTGAGGTTGATGTCGATCATATCCTGCCAGATGTTCTCCGCAATCTTGTGCAGCTTCCGGCCGTCGGTACCCACACCCGCGTTCGCGACGATGATGTCGAGCCGGCCGAGTTGTTCCACACCGCTGTCGACGGCGGCTTTGAGCGCCTCGTAGTCGCGAACATCGACTTGCGCGGTGACGATGCGACGATCGAGGTTCTTGACCAGGTCGGCGGTCTCCGCGAGATCCTCAGGGGTCGCGTGCGGGTAGCTCAGGTTGTCGATCGGCCCGCAGATGTCGATCGCGATGATGTCGGCGCCCTCCTGCGCCAAGCGCACCGCATGACTGCGGCCCTGCCCACGAGCGGCGCCACTGACGAAGGCGACTTTGCCCTCGACCCGGCCCGTCATCAGGACACCAGCGTCGGGAGGGTTTCCCAGCCACGCACCGACGACGTCGGGCTAAGCGTGGCGTTCGCCAGATCGGGCTCCCACTCGGGGAAGCGCTTGAGGATTTCTTCCAGGGCGACCCGGCCTTCCAGCCGAGCCAGCGCCGAGCCGAGGCAGAAGTGGGCGCCGACGCTGAAGGTGAGGTGCGGCCGGGCGGCGCGATGGATGTTGAATTCGCCCGCATCGGGACCGAACTGACGCTCGTCCCGGCAGGCGGCCCCGATCAGCATCATCATCACGCTGCCTTCCGGCACCGTCTGGTCATAGAGGCTGACGTCGCGAGTCACATAGCGCGCCATGTGCGGCGCGGGCGGCTCGAAGCGCAGCAACTCCTCGATCGCCGCAGGGATGAGCGAGGGATTTTCGACCAGTTCGCGACGCTGGTCGGGATGCTCCGCGAGAACCTTGCCCGCCCAACCGATCAGCCGCGTTGTCGTTTCGTTGCCCGCGCCGGCCACGACGTTGAGGTAGACGAGAATCTCCTGGCGAGTGAGCCGGCGGGTGGTGCCGGTCTCGTCGACGAATTCGACGTTGAGCAACTCGGTCATGATGTCGTCGGACGGATTGTCGGCACGCCAGTCGATGTAGGCCTCGAACTGCTCGCCCACCGACAAGCCATGCTCGGCGGCACTCATCGGTTTGCCGGGCTCGGTGCGTAGCTGGGCGTTGCCCCGATCGCGGATGTACTCCTGATCTGCTTCGGGAATGCCGAGCAGCGCGCTGATGACCTTCATGGGCATGATCGCGCCCAGGTCGGTGACGAAGTCAAATCGGCCGGAGCCCACCAACGGGTCCAGCGATTGCGCGCAGAACTGGCGGATCATCGGCTCCAGCGCGGAGATCTTGCGGGGGGTGAACATCCGGGACAGTAGCTTGCGGTGCACATCGTGGATCGGCGGGTCCTCAAAGATCAGCAAGCCTGACGGGATCTCGAGGTTGGCCTTGATCAGCTCCATGATCACGCCGCGGGCAGAGCTGTACGTGCCGTGATCGACGATGCCCTTGTTGACGTCGGCGAACCGGCTTAACGCGTAAAAATCGTATTCGGAGTTGTAGTAGAGCGGCGCCTCGTCACGCAGGCGCGCAAACATCGGATACGGGTCGGCGATGAGCTCGACATCGTATGGATCGAAACTGACGTGGCTCTCGGTGCTCGCCGTCACGAAATCCCTCCTAGCGCTGCGAATTCCGGCTGGTGACATCGTCTGCACAAGTCCTGGGACGGCAACTGCGTCAGCACCGGATCCGGTTCGGGCAATTTGTACACTCCGCTTAAATGGTCGCTCTGAAAAGTGCACGGACTCGGCCGACAATGGGCTTGCCGACGGTCCGTGAGCGTCGGCTTTCTCTATTCTCGTAGAGAACCATATAGTGCATGCTCTGGCAAGCCCCAACGTCGCGGAATCCGCCGCTAGCCCGTGTCGAGTCGGCGTGGCTCATTGCCATCGGTGAGCCGCCCCTTCTGCGGACTCTTGAGGATGCCGGCAGCGATAGCCGACAGGATCGAGTCGAGCTGCTCTGCGCTGTCGACAATCCGGTCGCCATGGGCGGAACGCATCAGCAGACCGTTGATGAACGTCAGCGTGACGTTGCTCAGATCCTCGACCACGGCCGACTCCAATTCAGCTCCGTGCGGCATGAGTTGGACGAGGATCTCGCGGTGCAGCTTGGTGAACGCGTCGGTGGCTTGCTGCAGAATCGCGGCCATCGCGGGATCCCGCGCGGCTTGCATCGTCAGTTCGTACCGGGCCTTCGTCCAGGACAACTGTGGCTCGGTTGCGGCTTGAATTACCACCTGCGACAACAGCGACGGAGTGGGGTTGTCTCCCCGACTACCGGCACTGTCGGCGATGGACTGCAACCGTTCCAGATCGAGCTCAGCCAGCCGCTCGGCGACCGCACGCAACAGTGCGGAGCGCGTCCGGAAATAGAAGGACGTGGTGCCGTCGGGAACAGCGGCCTTGCGGTCCACCTTGAGATGACTCAATCCCTTGGCCCCGTCCGCGGCCAACAGTTCGATCGCCGCATCGCACAGGTCGCGGCGGCGCTCCGCGGGATTGGGCTTTCGTCTTTTCGCTGACACAGATGTGTATCGAGCCATGAACGCAGGCTTTCGTGGCAAGGAACTAAAGTGAATATTCGCTGACTTGCAGCACGACCCTACTCTATGTTCGTAGTGTCCGTAAAGCGATCGGTTGCTCGCGTCGCTCACCCGACGGTGTCATCACGAAAGGGATGCGGTGGCGTTCCACGGTTCAACGATCTCCACGGCGACCGCCCGGCTGACCAGCGTTATCGTGCTCGGCGCGGTGGCATGCGGTTGCCACGCGACTCAGCGCCCGGCCGCACCCGCCGCCTCGACCGGCACCACGACGTCGGCAACCCCATCCGTGGCACCGGTGATGCGAATTCAGCCGTTGGCGGTTCGTCCGGTCGAGAAGTCGCAGCCGACTACACCCGACAAGTGCCCCGCGACGAATCCGGATGCCCCGGCCCCGCCGGCCAACGTCCTCGTCACCTGCGATCTCGCCCGGACCACGCGATATACCTTGGGCCCGGAGACGATGCGGCTCGACCTGACACACGTGGACCCACCCAAGGCGCTCACATCGGATTTCTACGAGGTGAATCTGACCATGGAGACGGCATCTGCGACGGCGTGGGCGTCGTACACCGCGGCACATCTACACGCCCACATCGCGTTCATTCGCGACGATCTCGTCCTGGAAGCACCGATGATCCAGGAACAGGTCACGTCCGGGCAGATCGCGATGACGACCCAAACGGCTCAAGCCGCCGCCCAGTTGGCCCAATTGGCAGGCCGCCCGGCATGACCGACCTTGCCATCGGCTTCCTCAACGGATTTGGACTTTCGCCAGTGGAGTTCGTCGATCTTGCCGCGGACCTAGGCTGCCGCTACATGTCGGCGGTTGTGCAGGGCGCGCCATTGCTGCCGCTCGGCTACGCGCCCTTTTCCCTCAAGGACGATGCCGCGCTGCGCAGGGACGTGCTCGCCGCGATGCAGCACCGGGGCGTAGCCGCCTCTTTGGGCGACGGGTTCCTGGTGCTGCCGAACACCGAAATCAGCGCATTCGGTGTGGATCTCGATGTGCTGGCCGAGCTCGGCGTACCCCGAATCAACGTCGTCAGCCTCGACCCCGATCTGAATCGGACGTTCGACCAGTTCGCCGCACTGACCGAACTGGCCGGCCAGCGCAGCATCGAGACCGTCGTCGAACTGGTACCGGGACTGACCGTGGGTGATTTGTCCACCGCACTGGCCGCACGAGAACACGTCGGGCGATCCGACTTCCGATTGTTGATCGACACCATGCATTTGGTGCGTTCCGGATCCAGCGCCGCGGAACTCGCGGCTGTTGACCCCGAATACATCGGCTACGCCCAACTCAACGACACGACGCTGCAGCCACGGTTGGACAACTACATGGAGGAAGCCATGTTCGAGCGCATGGTGCCCGGCGAAGGAGAACTACCGCTCGCCGACATCCTGTCCGTGCTACCCCACGACATTGTGCTCGAAATCGAAGTACCAAGGCGGTCACTGGCGTTGGCCGGGGTCAGCCCGATTGATCGGGTGCGCCCATGTGTCGAGGCGGCGCGCCGTTTGTTAACTGAACGTGGGCAATAACTTTCAGCTCGGTACGCGTAGCGGCAGCCCCGCGGCACGATAGATCGCATCGATGACGGTCATGTTCTCGATCGCGTCCTGCGGATTTGTCTTCACCGGCGCGCCTCGCAGCACCGCGTCGGCGAATGCGTCGAGCTGGTAGGCGTAGGTAGCACGGCGCGGAAATCGCTCCACGCGGTTGTCGTCGGCCGTCCGGACCGAGAGACGATGGAACATCTGGGGCATTACCGGATTGAGCACGTTGAGCTGGCCGCGGTCGCCGACCACTTTGGCGCTGATGTCGAAGAGCCGCCGCGACCACATCGAGCAGCGCACCCGGCCGGTGTGCCCGCCGGCAAAGCGCAACTCGGCCGTCATGGCCCGGTCGACCCGGGGACCGTGCAATTTCGCCTGTGCCGAAACGACTTCCGGGGTTGAACCCCCGAACGTGCGGGCCATGTTCACCGCATAGCACCCTGCGTCCATCGTCGCACCGCCGGCCAGCGAATAGTCGTACCGGATGTCGGAGAACTTCGGCAGCGGGAAGCATAAGGTGGTTTCCACCCGCTGGAGCTTGCCCAACTCCCCCGAGGCGATGATCTCCTCAACCCGCAATGCCAGCGGATGGTAGCGATAGTGGAAGGCCTCCATCACCACTCGGTCCGACGTCGCCGCCAGCTCGGCGATCTCGCGGGCCTCGGCGGCGTTGGCGGTGAATGGCTTTTCGCACAGCATGTGTTTGCCGGCGGCCAATGCGGCTCGGGTCCACTTGCCGTGCAAGCCGTTTGGCAGGGGGTTGTAGATCGCATCGATATCCGGGTCGGCGATCAGCAAGGCGTAGTCGTCGTACACCCGGGCGATGTGGTGCTTGGCGGCGAAGGTTTGCGCACGCGAGCCGTCGCGGGCGGCCACCGCGGCGACCACCACGTCGGCGTTGTCCTTGGCGGGGTTGATCAGTGCCATGGGTGCGATCCGGGCGGCACCCAGGATGCCGATGCGCAGTGGGGTTTCGTGTCCAGACACGAAACCGACGCTAGCACTCGGTCTAATCCAGTACGGCCATCGCGCCTGCGGCCTAGTTGCCGGGCGCTCGACGGGCGAATGCCGGGGCGCGCTCGGGCCTGACCCCGACACCGATGAAGTATGCGGGCACGAAGGACAACCAGGGCAGCCGCTGCATCACTCCGAAGAAGGCCGCCGGTGGAG
This sequence comes from Mycobacterium sp. Dal123C01, assembly GCF_052566995.1. Taxonomy (NCBI): domain Bacteria; kingdom Bacillati; phylum Actinomycetota; class Actinomycetes; order Mycobacteriales; family Mycobacteriaceae; genus Mycobacterium; species Mycobacterium sp. Dal123C01. The sequence continues at coordinate 4,226,225 of NZ_CP199580.1, forward strand.
TGGGGTCAGCCCCGCGAAATAGCGGCCCGAGTCCCCGCTGCAGGAACCGTTGCACCCCTTGGGTCACCGCGGTGGGAAACAACCGGCGACGCCGCACCGCCGCCAGGTCCCGATCTGTGAGCCGGTGCTGCCGCAGCGGCTCGGCCAAGATAGTCGCGGCGGCCACGGCATCTTGGATCGCCAGATTGATGCCGACGCCGCCCAGCGGGGACATCGCGTGCGCGGCATCTCCAATGCACAGCAGGCCATCGGTGTGCCAGCGGCGCAGCCGGTCCACCCGGACATCGAGGTGCTTGATCTCGTCCATGGACGTCAGCGTCGCGACCGCGGCGGCGGATTCCGGCACTAGTGCGCTGACGTCGCGGCGAAACGCTTCGATGCCTTTCGCGCGCAGTTCCGCGTCAGTCCCCTTCGCCCCGATGTAGGCGATCTGGTTATAGCCCTCACGCGGGATCACCCCAAGGGCCTTGCCGGGACCCACCCGCGGCAAAAACGAGAACTCCTGATCGCCGTCGCGCGGCAACCTGAACCACCACACGTCGAAGTTCACCGGGTATTCGCGACTCTGCAAACCCGCCGCGCGCCGCGCCGTCGACCACCGGCCGTCGCATCCGATGGTCAACTCGGCCTTCAACTCCCCTGGCCCCTCGGCGCCTTGGTAGCGCACACCGGTGATCCGGCCGCCCTCTCGCAGCAGTCCGGTGGCCTCGGTGTTCATCCGCAACGTGAACGTCGGTTCCTCGTGGGCGGCGTCGGCGAGCAGGTTGAGCAGATCCCACTGCGGCACCATCGCCACAAAGGGATGGGGTTGGCGCAACCTCCCGAAGTCGACATAGGTCACCGACCGGCCGTCCGATTCAAATTTCGCGCTGTGAACCTCGCTGTGCGGCAAGGCCGCGAAGCGGTCCCACAGGCCCAGCTCGTCAAGCAAGCGCATCGTGGTCGGATGCACGGTGTCACCGCGAAAGTCCCGGAGAAAGTCGCCATGCTTTTCCAGCAGCGTGACCTCGACACCTGCCCGAGCCAACAGCAGCGCGAGGACCATCCCGGCCGGGCCGCCACCGATCACCGCGCAGGTTGTTGTCTCCGCCATCGTTGCTCCGAAATCTATTGCGGCATAATGCGATTAATTGAGCATTTGTGGGTCGGCGTCGTAGACCGAGACGGGCTCGGTGAGCACCCCGTTTTCCGCGACGTAGCGATCCCACAACGCGAGAAGTTCGGCCAGCTTGTCGGGATGCGACGCTGCCAGGTCGTGGATCTCGCCCCGGTCGCCGGAAAGGTCGTAGAGCTGCCAAGCGCCCGGGCCGTAGGGCGGGGGCAGGTAGAGGGCCTTCCAGTCGCCTTGGCGGATCGCGCGACGGCCGAACAATTCCCAACCGGTGCCGCTCTCGCCCGGGTGCACCGCGTCGGCATCTCCGGACAAGTACGGCACCAGCGAGCGGCCGAGCATCGGTGCGACGTCGCGGTCACGATAGGAGGTACCGGGATGTTCGACGCTGGCAAGGTCCAGCACGGTCGGAGTGATGTCCATGACGGTCGCGAACGCCGTGCCGATCTCGTCTTGGCGCGTGAATCCCGGCCAGGTGACGAAGCCGACCACCCGAATCCCGCCCTCTGTGGTGAACGCCTTGTGTAGGCGCGACGGCGCCGTCGCGGCTTGTGCCCAGCGGGGGCCATACCAAATGAAGGAGGTGGGCCGACCCAGGTTGTCCAGGCTGTTGTCGCAGTTCTTTTGGATCTGCGCGACGATTTGGGGGCCGCGCAGTGGCATCGCCTCGACGATTGCACCCTCGGCGCCGTTGTCGGACATGAACATCACGACGGTGTTGTCCAGCTCGCCGGTCTCGGCCAAGTAGTCGATCACCCGGCCGATGTTCCAGTCCATGCGATCCACCATCCCGGCGTAGACCTCCATGGAGCGGGCCGAAATCGCGCGCTCCTCGTCGGTCATATCGGCCCACTCCGGTGCGCCGTCGGCCACGACCGGGTGTGGCTCGACATCCGGTGCGCACAGGCCGAGGCGTTTGAGCGCCGCCAACCGTTCTTCGCGCAACGCGGCCGGGCCGGCGTCGTAACGACCACGGTATTTCGCGACCGATTCGTCGGGCGCCTGCAGCGGCCAGTGCGGGGCCTGAAACGGCAGATACGCAAAGAACGGCCGGTCGTCATCTTCGGCGCGGTCGCGGAAGTAGCTCAGCAAGGTGTCGGTGTAGGAATCCGAGGAGTAGAAGTCTTCGCCCACCGTGACGAACTGGTCGTCCTCGGTGTAAAGCGTTGGCACCGGCGAGAACCCGCGGCCCGCGGCGCCACCGTAGTGGCTGGCTCCGGCAGGCAGCAACGCAAACGAGCGCTCGAATCCTCGGGCCCACGGCGACCTTTCAATCGTGTGGCCCAGATGCCATTTGCCCGACATCAGCGTCAGGTAACCCGCGTCGCGCAACAGCTCGGGCAGTGCGACGACCCGGTCGTTGAGATAACCCTCATAGCCGGGTGCACCCTGGAATCCGGGGATCGCGACCTCCAGCATGGTGCCGATACCGGCGACGTGGTGGTCGGTTCCGGTCAACAGCATCGCCCGGGTGGGCGAGCAGGCCGGCGCCGAATGAAAATCGGTGAGCCGGATGCCCGCGTGGGCGAGCCGGTCAAGGTTGGGCGTTTCGATCTCGCTGCCGAACGCACCGATATCGGAAAATCCGAGATCGTCGGCCAGGATCACCAAGAAGTTGGGGCGCTTCACGGTGAAGCATCCTGTCAGGTCCGGCGCCCGAATGGAATGTCCGAGAAATGACTTAGGCTCGATTCGGCGAAACAACGAGCCCGCACACCTGCGAAGGGGCACCGAGATGTTGGCACAGTTCGAGATGTCCATCCCCCTGATTGCCGCTCCGATGTCGGGCGGCCCGACCACGCCGGCAATGGTGTCGGCCGCAACCCGGGCGGGCGGCCTGGGCATGCTCGCGGCCGGCTACAAGACCGTGGAAGCCGTCGAAGCCGAGCTCAAGACCGTTCGTGCCAAGGGAATTCCGTTCGGCATCAACTTGTTTGCCCCTAATCCGCTGCCGATTGACCCCGAAAGCTACCGGGCTTACGCCGCGATCATTCAGCAGGAGGCCGACCAGTTCGGCCTTACCCTGCCTGCTGATCCCATCGAGGACACCGACAGGTTCGACGAGAAGATCGCGCTGTTGCTCGACGACCCGGTCCCGATGGTGTCGTTCACCTTCGGCATTCCACCGCGCAGCGTGATTGCCGCGCTGCAGCAGGCCAATACCGTAGTGGTCCAAACGGTGACAACGCCCGACGAGGCGGCACAAGCGCATGACGCCGGTGTCGACATGCTGGCTCTGCAGGCAGCGGTCGCCGGTGGGCATTCCGGCACGCTCTCGCCGCAGCGACCGTTGCAACCGGTTCCGATCGTCGACCTCGTCAAACAGGTGACGGCCACGGTGCCGCTGCCGGTGCTGGCCGCCGGTGGGCTGGCCACACCCGGCGCGGTGGCCGACGTTATCCGCGCCGGCGCCGCGGCAGCCATTGTCGGCACTGTTCTGCTGCGCGCCACCGAAAGCGGCGCGTCAGCAACTCACCAGGCGGCCCTGACCGATCCCGCTCGGATCGAGACCGTGCTGACACACGCCTTCACCGGACGCCCAGCCCGCGGACTGCGCAACTCGTTTATCGACAACCACGAGGGTCAGGCACCGTTCGGTTATCCCGCCCTTCACCATCTGACCAGCCCGCTGCGCAAAGCCGCTGCGGCGGCAGGGAAACCGGACTATGTCCACCTGTGGGCAGGAACGGGATACCGACACGCCACCGCGGAGTCCACCGCGGTCATTCTGCAGCGACTTGCTGCTGAACTGTGACCAGTCACCGGCCAGCTGATGAGCTCAGTTGCTCAGGTACAAGTACCAAAGGCCATCCGAATGCTGGACACAGGAGAAATGAGTCCAGGTGCCAGGGTGGTCGACCTCGACGTGCGGCCCGTCTGCCATACAACCCGCCTGAGTCGCATAGTTACCCTCAACCAGAATCTCGTCGGCGTTACTCGTTCCCACCCCGGTGGTCATTAGCCCAGCAAACGCCAGGGCGCTAGCGGCAATAATCTTCCTCATCAGGCACCTCCAGTTCACATCCGCCCTTGAGGCCGACATCCCAGCGGGTTGCTGGTAACTCGACGCTAGTCGAGCCACACTCGATCACGCAGAGCAAAAGAGAAATATTTGCGCCGAACTCAGTACTTGAAGCGGTTGAGCACGTCGTACGGGCCGAACGGCGTGGCATTGAACACCCGGTAAATCCATCGCACGATGGTGGTGTCGATCTTCTCGTAGCCGGTGAGTGCCGACGTCTGCTTGAGCAACCGCAGCTTCGGATTCCACGTTTCCAGGTCGCGCGCGTTGCCGATGCCCCACTTGATAATGCCTCTGGTGAAGATTTTCGACAGGAGCGGTGCGGCCGAAGAGAGCGTGTCGAACTGCAGTTCTCCGCAGTCGAACCGGTCCGTCAGTCGTGCCAACAGCTGGCGGACGTCCCCTTCTTCCAGATACATCAGCAGGCCCTCGGCGACGACAAGAGTCGGGTGGCCGGTGGGAATCTGCTCGAGCCACTGCGGATCGGACACCGAACAGCCGATCATCTGGTAGCGCTCGGTGTCGTCGTACAACTGGCGGCGAAGCTCGATGACACTCGGCTGGTCGAGGTCAAACCACCGCACCGACGGCGGTACATCGAGGCGGAAGGCGCGGCCATCGAGGCCACAGCCCAGGTGCAAGACCACCGCGTCGGGATGCTGTCGAAGATAGTCAGCGCACCAGTCGTCGAGCTGTTTCGCGCGCAACGCGACGAGATACTGGTTGGACGCCGGCAACGAGTTCCGATGTATTCGTTTGAAGTCGTAGTCGATCCGGTCGACGGCCTCCGCGGCGGCATGGTCACCCAGAATCGGATGCCGAGACCGGCTTTCGTAAGCACGCAAGTACAACGTCACGAGGTTCGTCCACTCCACCGAGCCCCACCGGACCGAACTGAAGTCAACCTTGCCGCTCGCCACTGTCCCCACCTCCGTCATCGCGGTATCTCACCCACACAGGGAAGCGCATCCGATGCCAGGATGGCCACCCCCGAACTACTCGGTGGGACAAACGCGCTGGTCACGACCGGTGCAGGCGCCCAAAACCAACTGTGCCCATCCGAGCGACCCTGTGCTCCGAACAACTGTCGAGCAAGGGTTGTGGCGGGTGACACCGCTAGGTTCAAGAAAGGGGCCTCTCGATGCGACAGGTGACATTCAAAATGGTTGCTGCTGGCGATGGTTCGCCACCAACCTCAACCGGATACTGCTATTACCTGATGGCCCATGCCGTCGCGACGGTTCTACTGCTGATCACCCTGGTTGCCGCGGTATGGCAATTCATGGACTGGGTCGTGACGCCGTCGTGTCTGGAAGCCAGTTCAGTGTCGTCGGCGGCCTCGGTTACCACGACGCCGGTTGCATCGGGGATCACGAAGGCCGCGGAGATCCGCAACAGCCTTGGTCAGCCCGGCGCCTCCCACAGCACGTGGACGGAGCGGCCCGCGTCGTACCGCAACGCGGCGCGGACCGAGACACTGGCCGATTCCGCTGACTGCCACTGCCCGAAGACCGGCAAGTGACCTGTCGCGGGCAATGTCGTCAGAACGCGTCGGGATTCTGCTGGACCGCTACCGGCACCGGATGCTGGTACAAGCGCGAAGCGTTCTCCCACGTGAACTTGCGGATCGCGTCCGGCGGCAGGTCACCGATCTCGTCGTGGATCGTTTGTTGACTGTGCGGCCACGTCGAGTCGCAGTGCGGATAATCGGCTTCAAGCATGATGTTGTCCATACCGATTCGGTCACGCTGCACGAACGACGACTTGTCCTCCACAGCGCAGAACCAGAAGTTCCGGGTGAAAACCTCAGCGGGAGTGAGCTTCTCCCCCAGCGCCTGCCAAGTGCCGTACATCGCGTGATAGCTGAGCATGTGGTCGAGGCGATCCAGTAAGCCTGCCACCCAGCCGATTCCGCCTTCGGATAAACAGATCTTGAGATCCGGGAATCTGCTGGGCAAGCCGGAGTACAACCAGTCGACGGCTGCCGAAATCGCGTAGGCGAAGAACAGCACACCCTGGACGTCGGGTGGCGCATCCTCGGTGGTCGATGGCGACGAACCCGAAGATCCGATATGCAGATTCACCACCGTTGCCGTTTCGGCACACGCCGCCATGATCGGATCCCAGTGGCCCGAATGAATACTCGGCAACCCGAGCATCGCGGGGTTCTCGCTGAACGTCACGGCGTGGAAGCCGCGCTCGGCGTTCTCGTAGATCATCTTGGCGCCCAGTTCGGGATCCAGCAGCCAGGGCAACTGGCAGGGAATGATCCGTTCGGGATACGACCCCGCCCACACCTCGAGGTGCCAGTCGTTCCAGGCGCGGACCGAGGCCAGCGCCAGATCGCGATCCTTGGTTACCTGCTGCAATCGCTGGCCGGCGAATCCCGGCAGGAATGAAGGGAAATTGAGTGACGCGTATATCCCATTGAGATCCATGTCTTTGACGCGGTCATGGATATCCCATGCACCCCTGCGCATTTCGTCGAACCGGACAGGTTCGAAGCCGTACTCCGAAACGGGTCGCCCGACCACGGCATTGAACCCGACATTGGGCAGCTCCTGATTGTCATAGACCCAGGTCTGTCCGCCGCTGTCGGTGTCCACGACGCGCGGCGCCCGGTCGGCGAACTTTCGCGGCAGGCGGCCGGTGAATGTATCCGGTGGTTCCACGATGTGATCGTCGGCCGAGATCACCGTGTAGCGGCGCGGCGCCCGGGGCGGGTCCGGCAGGAACGTCACGGAGCGATCCTCACCCGTTTTCGCGATGGTGAAATTCAGATTCGCGGCCAGCTCGTCAATCGCTTTCACTGGTCAACCTCCTTGCGGGGCAGGGTGTGCGGTGTGCGGTCAGGGCTTCGAGTGTGCGCAGGCGGCGGCTCAGGTGAGCACATCGGGATCCGCTTTGATGGTCATCCGTGCCGCCCCTGCCCAGTACACGTCGGCGGCCCGCTCGATCAGCGATCGCTGCATGCCCGCCATGTCCGACCAGTTCATCGCGACCGGATCCTTACCGGTGAGCATGACGTCGTAGGCCAGCTTGCATACCCGTTCGATCGAAGCCGCCCGGTACACCGCCTCGGCCAGGTTGTGACCGGTTGCAATGACGCCGTGGTTGGCCAGAATCGTCAGGTTGGCGCCTCCGATGCGCGCCGCGAGATCGGCTGCATGGGCCGGGCTGTCGATCTCGCCGTCGTAGGCGCCGACGAGGCACAGGTCATCCAGAAACAGCGAGCCGGTCTGATGCACGAGTTCCGGCAGCCGGCCTAACGCGGCGAGCACGCAGACGTAGTACGGATGATTGTGAATGACCACCCGGGCATCTTCACGGGCTCGGTGCAACTCGGTATGAATGTGGATCGCCGGGGTGACATCCCAACGACCGCGGACCACCCGAGCTTCGCTGTCGACCAGGCAGATATCGGATGCGGTGAGTTCGGCCCACCACAGGCCCCACGGATTGACCAACATGTCGCTTTGTCCGTCGAACTGCCAGGTGATGTGTCCGGCCATATTCTCGGCGAAGCCGATGCCGGCCAGATGGCGGAAGGCCACGGCGAGCGCCTGCTCGTTGGACAGCTCGACGCCGATCGGGGGCACCACCGACGGCGCCCACACCTCCAGGCCACCTCGTCGTGGGTTAGGTGTGTTCATGCTCGGTCTCCATCCTTGCTCGAATATCTTGGCGGAGCTCGCCTTTGGCGACCTTTCCGCCGGATGACCGGGGTATTTCGTCGACAACGATCAGGCGTTCGGGCAACAGCTCCTTGGAAACCCCCAGTGCCAGTAAGTGCTCGACGAGCTCGGGCAGGTCGACGGTCGCAGAGTCGGCGAGTTCGGTGTAGAGACAGACCCTTTCCCCGAATACCGGATCCGGCATCGCCACGGCGGCCGCCAGCGCAATCGCCGGATGGGTCATGACGGCATCCTCGACCTGCGATGCGCTGATGTTCTTGCCACCGCGCAGGATGAAGTCGGACGTTCGGCCGGTGACCGTGAGGTAGCCGTCGGTGTCGAGCTCACAGATATCGCCCATCAGCATCCACCCATCGCGGGTGAACAGCTTGTCGTGGTCGGTACCCCCGAGGTAGCCGAGGCTGGTCGCCGGGCCCCGGCACGCCGGCTGGCCCCGCCCAGTCGCGGTGACATCTTGATCCCCGTCGAAGAGCCGGACCGCCATTTCGGGAACGATCCGGCCGCCGGTGCGCAGTCGACGTTCCAGAGAGTCATCCAAGTTTGTCGCGCTGAGCAAGCCGGTTTCATTCGAGCCATAGAATTGCAGGATCTTTGCGCCGGTCAGCTCTTCGAATTCGGCAGCGGGCCGATACGGCAACGCCTCGCCCCCGGTGAACACGACACGCAGCGAGCTCAGGTCGTAATCCCGGGATGCGCGGTCGGCTATAAGCATCGTCAATTGCGTACTGACACAGCATAATACGGTTACCTTGTGCCGGGCTATCGCCTCACACGCCGCCCTGGTGGTGAAGCGGTCCAGGATCACCGAGCTGGCGCCGAGATAGATCGGGGTGGTGTGGCTGGTCCATATTCCGAAGCCGAAGGGCGTGGGGATGACGGGCAAAAACACATCGTCGGATGTCAGCAACCCGTTGGCAACGGCTTTCTGGTGGAAGTAGTGCCAACGGTTCTGAGTGTGCACCACACACTTGGGCATGCCCGTGGTCCCAGAGGTGGAGTTGATGAGGAAGACGTCGTCAGCGCCGAGTTGAGATGCGCCTGCCACCGCCGGGCTCTGCACGTCGACATCCAAGCGCGGCAGACCCGCATCCTGACCCAGGAGCAGCAAGGACACCGACGATTCGGCCGCGGCCCGGGCCGCGGCATCGGTGTGCCGGTGATCGCTGATCAGGATCTTCGGGTCCGCATTGCGCAGTAGTGCGCTCACCTCGCGGGTGCCGGCGCGGGCGCCAATGCCGACGACGACGGCACCACAGCGTTCGATCCCGACGAACAGGACGTGGATCGCGGTGGCGTCGCCGTGCCACACCGCAACTCGATCGCCCCGCGCGACACCGAGACCGGCCAGCTGGCCGGCTAAATCGGTTGCTGCAGTGTCGAATTCACGCCAGGTCAAGGATATGCCGGGCTCGTCGGAATAAGCGCGACGGTCCGGTGACTGTTCGGCGTTGTGCCGCACCGCGTCCGACAGTGTCGAGTCAGCCCACCAGCCGGCCGCACGAAACCGGGCCGAGTCCTCGTCGGTGAATGCCGGCGAGCCCAGGGTGTCCAGCCCACCGGCGCTCATTACCAAATCATAGGAAGATTCGGCTGGCCGGCTACAACTGACCTATCCGGCTAGGGATTCTGAGGTGCGGGAGCAGGATGTTGCGGATCGTGCGGCAGGCTCGGCTGGCGGTGCGGAGGCGGAGGTGGGTTGGGGCGAATGGGCCCACAGTTCAGGCCCAGGATGCAGCCACCACCCCCGACGGGTTTGACCGGCAAGGCGCCGCCGCCGCTGGTATCGCCTGGTGACGGAGGCGTAGGGACCACATTGGAGGACGGGACCGCGGCGCTGGCCAGCGGCTTGCCATCATCGCCAACACCGCCGAGCGCCACGGCAAGCACGGCCGCACCGCCGCACCACGCGGCTATCCTGCCCTTGCGATTCCCCATGACGCCCGATTCTAGTGACTCGGAGCAGGATGTGCATAAACGCAACGCGGCATGACGCTGCGGCGCCGGCCCTATTATTACCCGAGACAAGGATCGCGCCGGCCCGGGCAGCCTAGGAGTGGTGATGGAAACCAGGCAATATGCCGGGGTTTGGTGGGGACGGCTGCAAGGCAAACGGGTCTGGCCGGGACTGCTGAGTGGCGCAGCGGCGGGCGCCGCGGGCACCACAGCATTGAACGTCATCACCTACCTCGACATCGCGGTGCGGGGCCGGCCGACCAGCAGCACGCCCGAACGGACCGTCGAGGCCATGGCGAGGCTGTTCGGCCTCACGGTTCCCGGCGGCGGTGACGTGCTCGCCAACCGACTCTCGGGCCTTGGCGCGCTCACCGGCTACGCCGCGGGCATTGGGATGGGCGTCATTCTCGGATTGGCCTATGCCCTGGGCTGGCGGCCCGGATTACTGGTCGCCACGCTGGTCGCATCGGCCATCGCGCTAGTTGGCACCAACGGGCCGATGACCGTCCTCGGAGTGACCGATCCACTCACCTGGAGCCTCGTCGACTGGATCAGCGACCTGATTCCGCATCTCGGCTACGGGATCGTCACCGCCCTGGTGTTGCACTACCTCGCTCCGCTCTGCGGGTCGCCCGGCGAGACGCGTAGCTCGGGATAGCACTCGCGGCCGAGCGATATTGGGATCGGTAGCCACGCATCCGGTTCCACTTGCTTGACACGGCTGCCGCCGGCAGCGCACCGCAAGAAGGAAACCACGCATGAAAACCAAGGCCGCCGTGCTGCTGTCGGGCGCGATCGTCGCTCTGGTGCTCGTCTCGCGCTATTTCGCGTTGAGCCGCGCCGGCATGCCCTTGGGGTGGTTGCTCTATTTCGGGCTGCCCATCACGGCGGTCGGCGTGCTGTTCGCACTGCGGCTGATCAACCTCGGCGCGGGCTGGCGCACCACGGCCGACAATTCAAAGCCCGGGATGTTGGTGTCGGAGCGGCTGCGGCAACTCGAGGAGTTGCATACCCGAGGAGCGATCTCCGACACGGAGTACAGCGCGCAGCGCTGGCAGATCATCTCGACCATGTGATGCCTAGGGGCGCCGACCGCCCACCTGGAAGGTTTATGCGCGCTGCGGCGTTGACTACACGTATGAGCACCGCGGAGCTACTCGAACAGTATCGATCATCGGGGCGCACCTTCAGCGCCGACGGGATCTCGTCGTTCGTCCTGGACGAGGGTCCGCGGGATGCACCCGCGGTGGTTTGCGTGCACGGGGTTCCGGCATCGGCTTACCTCTATCGCAAAGTGGTTCCGGAATTGGCCGCCAGAGGATTGCGCGGCATCGCGATCGACCTGCCGGGGCTCGGCTTCGCCGAACGACCGGTTGATGCGGATTACACGTGGACCGGACTTGGCCGTTGGCTGCTCTCGGCGATCAACGAGTTGCAACTCGAGCGCTTCCACCTGTTGCTTCATGACATCGGCGGACCCATCGGCTTCGAGGTGGCCAGCGCGGCACCCGAGCGGGTGCTGTCCATGACGTTGCTGAACACCATCATCGAAGTGCAGTCATTCCACCGGCCCTGGCCGATGGAGCCGTTCGCGCATCGGGGCCTCGGCGAAGCGTGGCTGGCGTCCCTGCACGTGCCGGGCGCATTCCTGTCGCTCATGCGACTGGTCGCCGTGAGCCGCCGTGTTCCGGCCGCCGAAATCGCGTGTTGGCTGCCGCTGCTGTTCGGCGACGACGGCGGGCGGGCTTTTCTGAAGATCATGCGCGGCTTCGAGCTGACCGCCGCCAAGGAGCACCTTTACCTCGACGCTGTCCGGCAAGGGCCCTACCCGGTGCAAATCGTTTGGGGCGAGCGCGACACGATGCTGCCGTGGCGGCGTGAAGGCGTGACGGCCCAACGTGCCGCCGGTGTGCAGGAGTCAATCAAGCTGCCCGCCAAGCACTTTCTCCAAGAAGATTGCCCGCAAGAGATCGCGGAGGCGGTGTATCGCTTCACGCAGCGCAGCCGCTAGACCTGAACCGTGGGACGGATGGTGATGTCTCCGATCTCCACCTCGTCGGGCTGTTCGACCGCGAACGCGACGGCTCGTGCGACCGCGTCGGGCGGAATGCCGAAGTCGCTCATGGTGCGCCGGATCTGCTCGCGCAAGGCCACATCGTCGATAGAGCTGTCCAGTTCGGTATCGACGAAGCCCGGGGATATCGACGTGGTCCGCACCACGCCGTCGGTGGACTCCTGGCGCAGACCTTCCATGACGGTGCGGACCGCGTTCTTGGTCGCCGCATAGACCGCCATGGTGGGGACGATCTTCAGCCCCGCCGTGGATACCGTCGTCACAAAGTGACCTCGGCCCTGCCGGCGAAACACCGGTAGCGCCGCGGCGAATCCATGCAGCACCCCGCGCAGGTTGACGTCGATCATTGCCGACCAGCCGTCGACGTCCAGATCGGAGATCGGGCCGATCTTGCTGATTCCGGCGTTGCTTACCAGCACGTCGAGGCGATCGAACTGATCGACGGCGGTGCTGACGAGTCCCTCGAGGTCGGCGCGAACGGCGACGTCGGTCCGGCAGGTGACGGCCTGTCCCCCGCGCTCTCGTATCGCCTGCGCGATCTCATCGAGGCGCTCGACGCGACGCGCACCCAGGACCACCCTCGCGCCGCGTTCAGCGAGCAGACGCGCCGTCGCCTCGCCGATCCCGCTGCTGGCCCCCGTGATGGCCACAACTTTGCCTTCGATACCCGTCATCATCGTATTGTCAGTCTGTGCTCATCGGATTCCTACTCGCGCTGGGTTGTTCGGTGTGTTACGGCACCGCTTCGGTACTGCAGGCCGTCGCGGCGCGCTCGGTGGAAACCGGCGGCAAGTCCGGTGTCGATGCAATGCTGCTGTTGCGTGCCGTCCGGCAGTGGCGTTATCTCGTGGGCATCGGCCTGGACGGCGTCGGCTTCGTGCTGCAAGTGATGGCCCTGCGGATGGTGCCGATCTACGTCGTCGCCGCGGCGCTGGCCGCCTCGATCGCCGTCACGGGCATCGTGTCCGCGTGGGTGCTCTCCGCGCGGCTTTCCTCGGCCGAGTGGACGGCCGTGGGTGTGGTCTGTGCAAGCCTCGCCGCGCTCGCGTGTGCTGCCGGGCCGGCGCACTTTCGCCATGCCCCAGCCGGACTCGGCTGGGCGCTGCTCGGTGTGGTCGCCGTCCTCTTCGTCGCCGGAGCCGCCGCCGGCCGGCTACGCGACCGTGAGCGTGGACTCGCGCTGGGCCTGGCCGCCGGGAGCGGCTTTGGCGTGGTCGAGATCGGTGTGCGCATGCTCGACGAGGTCGATCCCACCAAAGCGGTTTTTTACACCAACCCCGCTTTGTACGCGGCGGCCGGCGGCGGCGCCGCGGGCTTTCTGTTGTTCACCTCCGCGTTGCAGCGGGGGTCGGTGACCACCACGGTGGCCGCCATGGTCGTCGGTGAAACCATCGCTCCCGCACTCGTCGGCGTGCTGTGGCTGGGCGACACCGCTCGGCCCGGCTGGGGCTGGTTGGTGGTCGTGGGATTCGCCGTGGCGGTGGCCGGCACGCTGTTTCTGGCCCGATTCGGCGAGGCGCCCAGCCCGGCCGAGTCCGGTTGAGCTTACGAGGTTGCAGGGTCCGCAACCGGTTGTGCCGCAGCCGAGGTGGCTCGGTCGTCGACGCTATATGTTGTGCCGCGCGGCGCTCGTGACAGCAGCACGCCACCCTGGGCGCTGATCCCGGCGGCGATCAGCTCGCGCTTGAGGATCTTGTTGGTGGCCGTCGCCGGAAGGTCATCGTTGATACGCACATAACGTGGCCACGCCTTCGGTGACAAGTCGTGTTGTGCGGCCAGAAACTCCTCGAGATCCGTTGGCTGCAAACCCATCCCGTGACGAAGCACAAGCGCCGCCATCACCTGGTCGCCGACCCGCTCGTCCGGCACGGCATACACCGCGACCTGACTGACCTGCGGCAGCCGTTCCAGAATCCGCTCGATCGGTGCCGCCGCCAGGTTTTCGCCATCCACCCGCATCCAATCGGCGGTGCGGCCGGCAAGGTAAATCCAGCCCTCGGCGTCGCGGTAGGCCAAATCACCTGCCCAGTACATGCCGTGTCGCATCCGCTCGGAGGTCGCGGCCGGATCGTTGTAGTAGCCGACGAACGGCCCCGCCCCCTGCGTGTTGACCAGTTCGCCGACGGCCTCGTCGAAGTTTGTCAGCGCGCCGTGTTCGTCGAACTGCGCGACCGCGCACTCCGTCACGGTTGTCGGGTTGTAGATGCTGACCCCCGGATAGGGCCTACCGATCGAGCCGGCCGGCGTGCCGTCTTCTCGCACCACGATCACCGCGAACTCGCTGGATCCGAAGCTGTCGACCACCCGGCACCCGAAACGCCGTGCGAATTCCTTGATATCGCGATCCGTTGCCTCGTTGCCGAACGCCATCCGCAGCGTCGTGTCGGCGTCGTCGGGCCGTTCGGGTGTGGAGAGGATCAGGGCAAGCGGCTTGCCGACATAGTTCAGGTACGTCACTCGGTAGCGGCGCACGTCATCGAGGAAGCGAGCCGGCGAAAACTTGGCAGGGACCATCACCGCGCCGCTGCCGACAGCAACGGCCCAGCCGGCGGCAACGCCGTTGGAATGAAACAGCGGCATCGCCAGATAGCAGACATCGGCCGCGGTGACGTCGTATTGAAAGATCAGGCTGGCGCCGCACATGACGGCCATGCCGTGCGCGAACCGTACGGCCTTGGGATTACCGCTGGTGCCCGAGGTGAAGATCATCATGAACGTGTCGGTGGCAGTGACCTCGCGGTGCGGAGTCAGCGGTGGCGCCGCGGCGACTACCTCGGCGTAGCGCGTCCCGTCAACGTCGAGAACGTGAATTCCGTTGAGATCCAAGCCCTCGAAGAGAGGTTTGTGGTCGTCGTCGATCAGCAGGATTTGGCTGTCGGAGCGCTGGATGTCGGAGAGCAGAGCGGCTCCGCGGCGGGTCGTGTTGAGGCCGCACAGCACATAGCCGCCCAGCGCGGCGGCCGCCATCGCGCGCAGCATTGCCGGTGAATTGCCCAGCGCGGCACCGACGTGCAGGGGCCGGGCCGGATCGGCGAGCGTGATCAGCGCCGCCGCCTCGGACTCGGCTTCGGCGAGATGCTCGCGCCAGGTCCAGCTCCGGTCGCCGTGAGCAACCGCTGGGGTGTCATCGTGCCTGCGTTGCCGTAAGAGCTGCTGAACCGTCTCCGGCACTGTCTCACTTCCTCTTTGATCTCGTCGTCAACACCAGCCCGGAGTAATCGTTATGGGCCACCTCGTCGCAGTGGCGCCGGTAGGTGCCGAACCCACCGATGTAGGGCATGAAGGTCCGCGTCTTGCCTTCGATGTTGGCGCCCAGGTACCACGACGATGCCGCCTTGGGGAACAGTGTCCGTTCGGCTGCTTGGGCCACGTGCTCGGTCCAGGCGAGGGCGGCATCGTGGCGTGGCTCAACCTCGCTCAACCCCCGTTGTTGCGCGGCCCGCACCAGGTCGACCACCCAGTCGACCTGAACCTCGGCATGCAGGACCATGTTGGCCAGCACTGAGGGACTGCCCGGCCCGCTGATCGTGAACAGGTTCGGCAGACCCGGCACCATCAGACCGAGAAACGTCACCGGGCCGTCGGCCCAGATGTCACGCAACCGCTCTCCCCCGGGCCCACTCGGGTCGATCCGGGTCAATGCCCCGGTCATCGCGTCGAAGCCGGTGGCGAAGATCAGCACATCGCAGGGATACGTCGCCTCGTTGGTCCGTACGCCGTCGGCGGTGATGCCTTCGATGGGCTCGCGGCGCAGGTTGACCAGCCGCACATTGTCACGGTTGAAGGTGGCGTAGTAACCATCGTCGGTGCAGATCCGTTTGGTTCCGATCGGGTGATCGACCGGGATGAGATCCGTTGCGGCAACGGAATCGGTGACGATTTCCCGGATCCGCTCCTCGGCGAATTGCCTCGCGACGTCGTTGGCGGCCAGGTCGCTGGTCTGGTCGGGGAAGGTCTTGGCGAACAGGACACCGCCTTCGCGCCAGCGCTGCCAGAGCGCTTTGGCCTGCTCCTCGGGTTCGGTGTCGACGGCATTCTTGTGGTAGGTGCCATGCGGTGTGCCCGCCGGCGCGTAGGCGGAAACCCGGCGACGCTCGGGGTACTGCTCCTGGATCTGGCGCTGCTCCTCAGCCGACCACGGGCGGTTGGGCATCGGGATGGTGTAATTCGCGGATCGCTGGAATACCACCAGCTTTTCGGCTTGCGCGGCGACGATCGGAGCCACCTGGATCCCGGACGATCCCGTGCCGATGAGGCCTACCCGCTTGCCGCGCAGATCGGGATCCTCCCGCGGCCAGGCGGCCGTGAAATACACCTCGCCCGAGAAGTCCTCAACACCGGGGATATTGGGCCGGTTGACCGCCGAAAGGCAGCCGGTTGCGCACAGCAGAAACTGTGCCTCGTAGCTTTCCCCGGTCGCAGTGTCGACATGCCAGCGACCGTGGTCGAAGGTGGCACCGACGACGTCGAGGCCGAATCGGTAGTGGCGGCGCAGATCGAAACGGTCGGCGACGTGCCGCAGATAAGCGAGGATCTCCGGTTGGGCGGCAAAGCGTTCGCTCCAGCGCCAGCTCTGCTGCAACGCGTAGTCGAAAGCGTAGGAATAGTCCACACTTTCGACGTCGCACCGCGCACCCGGATAGCGGTTCCAGTACCAGGTGCCGCCCACATCGGGGGCCGCCTCGATCGCAGTCACCGACAATCCCGATGACGCGATTCGGTGTACCGCGTAGAGGCCGGCGAAACCGGCGCCGATCACGATGACGTCGCTTACTTCGGTCATGTCGAGACCCTCGTCGTATGCAGTAGTCGGCGCAGGTCGGCGCAGACCAGATGCTGTGCCGATGCCGCCGGAGGAAAGGATTGAATCGTCATGAAACCGTGGAACAATCCGGGGAAATCACGGTGCACGACCGGCACTCCCGCGCTGCGCAACCGGCGTGCGTAGTCGCATCCCTCACTGTGCAGGGGATCCAGCCCGGCGGTGACGACCACTGCCGGCGCCAAGCCCACATGAGAGTCCGCGCGGGCCGGAGCCACCAGGGCGGGCGGGTCGAAAACCCGCTCAACACCGAGGTATTGACGCCAATACCACTGCATTGCGGCGCGGGTGTTGAAGTATCCGGCGCCGTAACGGTGGTAGCTCTCGGTTTCGAACGAGGGATCGATCGCCGGGTAGATCAGCAGCTGCGCGGCAGGTTGAGTGACTCCCCGGTCACGGCAAAGGATCGCAGTGACCGCGGCCAAATTCCCGCCGGCACTGTCGCCGGCGACCGCGGTGCGCCGGGGGTCGATACCCAGCTCGTCCGCGTGCTCGACCACCCAGCAGAACACCGTGAACGCGTCGAGCGCGGCCGCGGGCGCGGGATGTTCGGGCGCGAGGCGATAGTCGACCGACACCACGACGGCTTGGCTGCCGCGGGCCAGTGCCCGGCAGAATCCATCGTGAGATTCGATGTCGCAGAAGACGAATCCGCCCCCGTGGCAGAACACGATCGCGGCACGGTCGCCGGAGGGCTCGCCGTGCGGGCAGTAGATCCGCACGCCGATGGCACCGTCGGGGCCCGGAACGATGCGGTCGGTGGCGCTGCGGACGTCGTCGGAGTTGTCGACCGGCATGCGCCGCTCGGCGACCGCGGCACGGGCTTGCGGGCCGGTCAGGTTCTCGACGCGCGGGAACCCGGCGTTCAATTGGTCGAGCATCGCCTGCACGCCGTCGTTCATATGCACCTCCGACCGCACCGGTGAGGTCATGCGGGCCGGTATTTCAGCAGCGTGATTCCGGGTTCGGGCAGATCGTAGAACACCGGCTGAACCCGCATACCGATCCGGATGTCGCTCGGATCGATGTCGACCAATTCGGTGCTGATCCGCGGACCGGCATCCCACTGCACCACCGCGAGCAGCTGCGGGACCGCGTCAGCCCAGGGTGGGCCGGTGGGCCTACGGGAGACGGTGAAGGTGTACAGCATTCCCGCACCATCGATTTCACGCCATTCCAGGTCGTCGACCAGGGTGCCGGGAGCGAGGATGCGCGGATAGAAGACGTAGCGCTGCAGCGAGGGCGAATACTGCACCAGGATTCTGTGCTGGGCCAGGCCATCCCAAAACCGACGCGAGACGGGTGTGGGCTCGGGAACCGGGCGGGCTGCTGCGGTCATCAGTCCCCCCGCATGATCAGTGCGACCTGCTCGCTCATGATGCCGCCGTTGCCGGTGACGAACGCGGTGTGGCAGTCCGGCACTTGGGCATCGCCGGCTCGTCCCATGACCTGCCGCGCCCCGTCGACCACGTGATGCATGCCGCCGGCCATGCCGGCCTGACCGAAGGACAGCTGGCCGCCGGCAGTGTTCAGCGGGAAGTCCCCGCGGTGGGTCAAATCGTGCTCGGCAATCCATGACATGCCTTGGCCTTTGGCGCAGAAGCCGGCGTCTTCCAGGCTCATCAGCACCGTGATCGTGTAGCAGTCGTAGATCGAAGCGATATCGACATCGGACCGGTTCAGCCCGGACATGGCAAATGCCTTGTCGGCGGCGCGCGCGATCGGGGTGTGCAACAGGTCGTCGGCGTAGGTCGGGGTTTTGAAGGCGATGTGTTCGCCGAAGCCTTTGATCCAGACCGGGCGATGGCGGCTGCGGCGGGCGAGGTCGGCGTTGGCGAGCAAGACACCGACACCCCCGTGCACGCGCATCACCGTCTCGAGCATGTGGATCGGATCGGCGATCATCGGGCTGGCCAGCACGTCGTCGACGGTGATCGGGGTGCCGTGGAAAACCGCGCCCGGATGCGCGCACGCGTTGGTGCGCTGGTCGACCGCAATCTTGGCGACCGCGGCGGGGTCGTAGCCGAATTCGGCGGCGTAGCGCTGAGCGATCTGCGCGTACGGCGCGTTCTGCCCCAGGTTGCCGTAGGGGATTTCGAACTCGGCCTGCGGCGACCCGTAGTTATTTGACGACGCCCCAAACCAATTCGGGGCAGCGGCCGGGCGTTGTTCCGATTGTGGTACCGATGCAGATCCGGGCACCACGGCGAGCACCGCCTCACAGATGCCGAGCTCGATGGCGGCGGCACCCCGCCATATCATTCCGGCGGACGTGGCCCCGCCGAGGTCCACGCGCTCGCCGAAATCCAACGCCAGGCCGAGGTATTCGCACAGTGTCGCCGGCGCGAACATGGCCGATTCGGCCACGCCGTG
This sequence comes from Mycobacterium sp. Dal123C01, assembly GCF_052566995.1. Taxonomy (NCBI): domain Bacteria; kingdom Bacillati; phylum Actinomycetota; class Actinomycetes; order Mycobacteriales; family Mycobacteriaceae; genus Mycobacterium; species Mycobacterium sp. Dal123C01. The sequence continues at coordinate 4,245,275 of NZ_CP199580.1, forward strand.
GGTGAGCAGGCCGTTGATGTGCGCGGGATCGACGCCGGCGTCCTCGACGGCCAGTTTCGCGAGCAGCGCGTACTGGTCCAGGGTGAACAGCGCAGGCCCGGTCGGGCGGCGCTGCGCCGGCAACTCCGCAATGCCGATGATGGCCGCTTCGCCACGCAATCCTGTCACGACGGCGTTCCGCTGATGTTTTTTCGTAGGGGCAGCTCGACCGTTGCGGTTCCGGGCATTAGCACGGTGTCGTCGCGGCGGCCGGTGATCTCCAGATCCACCAGTGCGGCGCCGTCAGTCAGGCGCTTGCCGGTGACCACGCCGCCGAAGGTCAGCGGCTCACCCGGCAATGCCGTCGCGCGGTTCTGCACCGAGAAAGACACCAGACGGCCGCGCCCACCGATCCAGTCGCCGATTGCCCGGGCCAGCAGTGCCGCCTGGAGTGGCCCGTGCACCAGCACATTGTCGTAGCCTTCGACGCCGCGCGCCCAGTCCTTGTCGTAGTGAATGCGGTGACCGTTGTAGGTCGCGGCGCTGAAGAAGAACAGCTGGGTTTCGTCGGCGGTGACGGTCAGTGCGGGAATCTGCTCGCCCACGCCGATATCGTCGTAGAACACCTGCTCAGTGCTCATGGCGCCACTCCTCTCCCCCGCAAGCGGGCGGTGCCCCCACATCGCTCTTTTGCTCTGCATCGTCGCCGGCGCGAATCATGGCATTCCTAGGGTCGCGCGATCATCGAGGTCGAGGCTTCGGCGACCAGGTCGCGGTGTTGGTTCCGGTACACCGTGTGCCAGGTGACCAGCACGAAGCTGCCTGAGCGGCCTTGTTTCTCCACGATCGATTCGATGGTGCGAACCATTTCGATCTCGTCGCGGTGATAGGCCGGCAGGTGAAAGGTAAAGCTCTCGCCGCCGGCCATCCGTTTGGGTGCACGGGGAAACGCGAGACTGCCCGAAGCTGCGCCCGAAGATCCATCGGGCCGCAGCGCGTCAAGGTGCGCGACGCCGAGCACCGCGTACTGCAGAAACAGCGGAGGGCAGATGATGTCGTGAAAGCCGTTGGCGCGAGCGTAATCCGGGTCGAAATACAACGGATTATGGTCACCCACCGCCGACGCCCACCGCTGCCAATCGCGCTGGTTCACCTCGCCGGTCGCGGTCGCGGCGACGGTACCCACTCGCGACGCCGAGTCGGCGTCGATCAGGGTGTCTTCACCCACTGGCGGTCCCTTGTCTCGGGGTGTTTTCCAAGGTTTCCTCCAGCCAAGTTGCGGCGACATCTGCCCCGCCGCCGAGAGTTGAACCGAGCCTTGCCCGTTCGGTCCACAAATGCAGATCGGTTTCGGTCACGTAACCGATCCCGCCGTGCAGTTGATGGGCATCCAGCGTGACGAGCCGGGCCGCCGTGGCGGCATGCATGCGGGCGATGGCCGTTTGTCTGGTCCCCGTCTGTCCGCGCGCGATCCAAAAGACCGCGGAGTGCGCGGCCAATCGGGCCGCGGCCAAGGCGATGTGCATGTTGGCGATCAAATGCTGTGCCGCCTGGAAGGAGGCGATCGGGCGGCCGAACTGGTGGCGCAGCTTGGTGTACTCGACGGTGCGATCCAGCACCGCCTGTCCGACTCCGACCAAGTCGAGTGATCCCAGTGCCACCGCCGCATTGGCCAAGCGGCGCACCCGGGTCATACCGGGTTCATCGAGCGGGGCTTCGGCGCCGACGGTGACATCGTCGAGCCGCACCGCGAACGCCCGGTGCCCGCCTGCCATGGCGAGCGGCTCCATGGTCACCCCGGCCGCGCGGGCGTCAACGGCAAAAACCAGCGTGCGTTCGCGCGCCGCGGCCGATACCACGATGACGTCCGCGATATCGGCGTCAGCGACATAGTCCGCAACTCCGTTGAGCCGCCAGCGGGTCGAGACAGGATCGGCGCGCAGCACAGCCGAGACGTCGGCGGCGTCACGGGCGTTCCACAACGCCGTGGTGCCGCGAATGTGCCCGCTTGCCAGCAGCGGCAGCCACGCGGTCTTGACGTCCGGCGAGCCGAGCTGCTCGATTGCCAATGCCGCCGCAATGGTGCTGTGCACCGCCGTCGGACACAGCCCACGACCTGCCTCGGTGTAGAAAACAGCGAGATCATCGAGCGAGCCGCCCGAGCCCCCATATTCCTCGGCGATCGCGAGTCCGAACACGCCGGCGTCGGCCAATGCCTTCCACAGCGTCGGGGTACTTCGATCGGCGCCGGGTTCACCGAGCCCCCGAACCAGACTCACCGGGCATTCCGCCGACAGCAGCGCGCGCAACGATGCGGCGAATTCGCGTTGCTCAGCAGTCGGCAACGCTTTCATACGTCACCGCCCATAGGGGGGCATTCCATGGCCACGCTGACCGATGACGTCACGCAGCACCTCGTTGGTGCCGCCACCGAACCGCATCAATGGAGCAGCCCGGTACAGCCGTTCGAATTTGCCTGCCAGCGGCGCGGTTTCGCTCCGATGCGCCAGCAAGCCGTCCGGGCCGAGCAGAGCGAGTGCCAGATCGGCGATGCGCTGCCGCAGCTCACTGGTGAAGACCTTCTCGACGCTGACCTCCACGGTCGGGATCACGCCACTGTCCAGGATCGAGGCGGCCTCATAACCCATCAACGTCGCGACCTCTACGTCGGCTTCGGCCTGTACCAGGCGACGGCGAAGGGCCGCGTCGTCAGCCGGCACCGACCCATCGCGTCGTGGGCAGCGGGCAAGTTCCCGTAACTCGTCCACCGCGCGACGCAGATCGCCCGCATTGGTCAGCGCACCGCGTTCCAGGTCGAGCGCGCCGGTGATGTAGGTCCAGCCGCGGTTGATCTCACCCACCACATTCGTGACGGGGACCCGCACGTCATCGAAATGCACCTCATTGGTGCGGTAGCCAGACCACGCGTAGAGCGGGCGAATCTGGATCCCCGGACTGTCGACCGGCACGATGATGACCGAAATCCCGCGATGGCGCACACCATTCGGATCGGTGCGCACACAGAGCCACTCGTGGGTGGCACGTTGCGCCCCGCTGTTCCAGATCTTGCTGCCGTTGATCACCCAGTACTCGCCGTCGCGTGTCGCACGGGTCCGCAGGCTGGCTAAGTCCGTTCCCGCTTCGGCCTCGGAATAGCCGACGGCGCAGATCATTTCGCCTTTGGCGATCAGCGGCAGCCATTCGGTCTTGTTCTGCTCGGTGCCGTGTCGCATGATCATCGGCGCCACCGAGGTGACCGTGAGGTCGGGTCCGGGCACGCCCCAATACTCAAACTCGCTCATCAGCAGGTGCTGATATACCGCGCCGAGACCGAGGCCGCCGTACTCACGCGGCCAGTTCAGCCCGAACCAGCCCTTCGCACCGATCTTGCGGCGAAATCGTGTCACCTCGCCGTCGGGGAATTCGAGATCATGCTCGGCCAGCTCGGCTCGTAATTCTGGGGTGACGTTCTCCCGAAGGAATTCGCGAACCTCCGTCAGCCACGCGCGTTGCGCGACGTCGAGTTCGAAATCCATTCCGGCCCCTTTGCCCTTCCAGCCGCGCCAGCGTAACGCCACTGCGAGATCTCGCCCGCAATGTCGCCCTGACGTTACGCCCGGCCCCGGTCGCGCTTGGCGCACCCCGTGGACAGCTCTGAATCGAGTTGCTCAGCTTCATTGACACCCGTCATTGACGAACGCCAGTGAGATTGGATAGGGTGGCGGGTATGCCATCGACGACGCCGGCCGCCGAGGCTGTGCCGGTCGTGAATGTTCGAGAGGCGCAGCGAATCCAAACGCGCGCACGTCTTTTCGACGCCGCGGTGGCCGAGATGGGGCGGTCTGGATTGGCGGGTACCGACGTCGCCGCGATCGCCGCGGCCACCGGTGTCGCGCGGGGCACATTCTATTTCCACTTCCCGACCAAAGAGCACGTGCTGGTCGAGCTGGAGCGAGCCGAAGAAGCCAAAATTGTGGCAAACCTCGTCAAGGCAAGCGGGCCAACTGATCTGATGTCGATGCTCACGCTGCTGGTTCGTGAGGTGCTCGCCGCCGAGGAACGGCTAGGCCCCGTCGTCTTCAGGGACATGCTCGGGTTGCACTTCTCCGCAACGCGCCCCATCGAGGACGAGACCGCCGAACATCCACTCGCCGAATTCGTGATCGCCGCAATCGGTGCAGCGAAGGCTGCGCGGCGGGTGTCCCGGGATGTTGACGCGGGCGAGCTCGGCGTGATCTTCATGACCGGCCTGTTCGCCTTGTTAGCCACCAGCGGAGCGTCCAAATCACGCGCCGCACTGTTGGACCGATACGTGAGAACCATCGTTCAGGGAATGGAGACGCCGTGACCGGCACAGGCATTGACGGCTACCGGGTCTACCTAGCTCATCGCGACGGCGACGCCGATCTGCTGCATCGCCGGCTCGCCAACCGTGAAGACTTCTTCACCTGGTTGGAGGCCGACCCGGTGCGCTCTGCTCGTCGAATCGATAGACAGGTGTTTCTGCGGAACCTGCGCCGCCGCCGCCCCGAGCCAGGGCTGTCCCGCGAGATGCTGTTCCTCCTGGCCACGGCCAAGCTGAACCAGGCGGAGCGGTTCGGAGTGGACTTGGGCGACACCTACGGGCGCATCGGCGGCGAAGACGAGCCACCGGAGCGCATCTACCTTGCTCTTGAGGAGCACTATCACACCCGTCTGTTGGCCTACGTGCTCGACATATTCGGTCTGCCGTTCCAGGTGGTCGTGCCGCCGTTCGTGATGCGCCAATTCGTCAAGATGGAAGTGTTTCTCCCCGAGCGATTCGGATTCCCGTTCGTTGGCGCCGCAGAAATGGCGGGCTGCATCATGTTCGACGAGCTACGCCGTGTCGGCGTTGAATTGTTCGCCGAGGAGCCAGACGTCGCCGCGCGCATCGAGCGCCTCTACGCCGAGATCCTGACGGACGAGCTAGGCCACGTCGGCTATTGCGCAGCGCGCTGCAACGGTGCCGAAAGAGCGGTAATGCGTTGGCTTTACCCGCTTTTCGGGCGTCTGTTTGCCCGCCAGACCGCCGAGATCAGCCTTCTTACCGATCCCGAAAGGTTGCACGCTCGTCTGGACGCACCGTTCGATGTCGAGGGGCTCACCGCCGGCGTTCCGAACGAAACATTTGTTGCCGCGCGCCCCTGACCCGCTCCCCCGAGATACCCCCTCTGTAAATACGCTGTCAAACTCCCGTTAAATACCAGCCGCCCCATCGCAGAATTGCGGCCCGGCTGGGATGATCTTGAAATCGGGTAACGAAGATTCGGGAGACGTCATGCCCACTATTGAGACGCGCCTCCGCCAGGAGTTACGCAACTATGCCGTCGAATTACGTCAGCTGGCGTACACCCTGCCCCAGGGGGTGGGCGAGCATGATCTTCTTCAACTATCAGACCGGATGCGCGACGCCGCCGAGCAGGTGGTCCGCAAGGGGGCCTAGCGACGGGTGATCAACGGCCGCCCTTGAGGCGAATCTTCCAGCGCACGAACAGAAGATACGCAGCGCTGATTGCGAACAGCATGCCCATGTCGAACCACCAGGTGGCGGCATTGTGGTGCCAGTGTGAATCCTTCGGGACTTGGGGCCCAGGCTCCAATTTGATCAGGTCGATGGTGGAGGCAGAGGCCGCGAACCCCCACCTCGCCGGTGTGGCCCAGGACATCTGGTCGAGCCCGAGGCGCGCGGTGACGGGAATCATGCCGCCGGAGAACACGAGTTGCGACATGACCGCCACCACCAGCAGCGGCATGATCTGGTCGTTGGATTTGGCGAGGGACGACAACGCCAACCCGAGCATCGCCGAGGCGACGGTGGTCGCAGCGACATCGACGAACAGCTCAAGGCCGGGCTTGCCCAATGCCACGGCGCCCTGCGTCGGGCCGCCCTTGCCCAGGAGCGCGATAACGGTCACGATCGCCGACTGAACGATCGCGAACACGGTGTAGACACAGACCTTCGCCAACAAGTACGCCGAAGTGGACAGCCCAACGGCTTGTTCGCGCAGGAAGATGGCGCGCTCCCCGATCAGGTCGCGGATCGTTAGCGCGGTGCCCATGAAGACCGCGCCGACATTGAGCAGCACCAGGATCTGTCCAGGTTCGGTGGGCGCGTTGCCCATCGGGTTCGGAATGCCGAAACCGACGTCGCCGGGCACCGACATCGACAGCGAACCCATGATGAACGGCAACAGTGCCAAGAAAGCGAAATAGCCGCGGTCGGACACGATCAACCGGATCTGTCGTCTCGCGATGGTGGAGAACTGCCGGAACAGACTCGTGTGCGACGGATCGCCGATCTCGGCGGGCTTCTCCGCCGGTGGTGGTGGTGGCGGCGGGCCCGTCTGGGCCAGGTACCGGGCCTTGGCCGCGTCGGGGTCTCCGGCGACCGAGCTGAAGATATCGGCCCAGTTCGTCGTCCCCATGGCGAGGCCGATCTGGCTGGGCGGCCCGGAGAATGCGGTCTTGCCGCCGGGGGCCAGCAGCAGAACCTGATCGCATACGTCCAGGTACGTCAGCGAGTGGGTGACGACGAGCACCACGCGACCGGCATCGGCCAACTGCCGCAGCATGGTCATGACCTGCCGGTCCAGCGCGGGGTCCAGGCCGGATGTCGGCTCGTCGAGGATCAGCAGCGACGGCCCGGTCAGCAGCTCCAGCGCCACCGACGCGCGCTTGCGCTGGCCGCCGGACAGCTTGTCCACCCGCGTCTGCAGGTGCTGGGTCATCTCGAGTTCCTCGAGCACCCGGGCAACCACCTGCTCGCGGTCATCCTTCGTGGTGTCCGGTGGCAGCCGCAGTTCGGCCGCATACCCCAGCGCCTGGCTCACCGTCAGCTGACCATGCACCACGTCGTCCTGCGGCACCATGCCGATCCTGCTGCGCAGCGACGCGTACTCGGCGTGCACGTTGTGGCCCTCGAACGCCACCGAGCCGGTGCTTGGGTGCGTGTAGCCGGCCACCAACCTGGCGAAGGTCGACTTGCCGGCACCCGACGGACCGATCACCGCGGTCAGCGTTCCGGGACTCGCGCCCAACGAGATGTCGTCCAAGAGGGTCTTGTTGTTTTCGATCGTCCACGTCACCCCGCGCACATCCAGGCCGCCGAGGCGGGTCTGGGCCGCGGTATCGGCGTCCCGACGGGCCAGCCCGCCGCCCGAGAACACCAGGTCGATGTTGCCGATCGTGACGACGTCGCCGTCGTTCAGCAGCGCGGAGTCGACGCGGGCACCGTTGACGAAAGTGCCGTTGATGCTGCGGTTGTCATGAATTTCCGTGCCACCCGGCGTCGGAATCAGGGTCGCGTGGTGGCGCGACGCCAGCACCTCGGGAATGACGATGTCGTTGTCGTTGGCCCGGCCGATTTTGATTGCGCCCGGTGTCTCCGCTTCCGCCTTGCCCGGCCGCAGGATCTTCATCATCGATGTCGCGAGGTTCGATGCGTCGCCGCCGACCCGGCCCGTCATGGCGGTCGGGGGGTCGGCCGCCGGGGCCGGGGAAACCTGCACGGGTTGGGGCCGGTAGATGTGCGGCGGCGATATCGGTGCGCTGGGCGGTCCCGCCGGGTGTGTACCGGTCGGGTGATGAGGCTGCGACCCCGTCGGAGGGCTCGGTTGCGCGCCCGTCGGACTGCTCGGTTGCGCGCCTGTCGGATGGCTCGGCTGCGACCCGGTCGGATACGTCGGCAGTGGCCCCGACGGTGGGCCGGACTGCGGCCCTGACGGTGGATACGACGGCATCGGCCGCGACGGGCTGGCCGGCGGCTGCTGTTGCTGACCCGGCCACCCCGGGCTGGTCGGTGGACGTCCCTGGGCCGGCCGTGGATCGTGTGGCGCGGTAAGCGGGTTGGCAATCGGCATGGACTGCGTCAACGGCGGGGTCCCGGCTGAACCCTGATGGCGACCGACCTCGAAGGTCACCGCCGGCCCGTCCGGGTTGCCGATATTCACCCGCTGGCCGTCCTGGATGTCGGTGGCCGGTACCCGACGGTTGTTGACGTACAGACCATTGAGGCTGCCGTTGTCGATGGCGACCCACCGGCCCTGATCGAAGCGCAATATCAGGTGGATCCGGGATATCAGCGGGTGCGCGACGCGGACGTCGGCCCGCAAGTCACGCCCGATGACCACATCGTTGCCGGGTGCGAAGGTCCGCTCGGATCCCTCGTACCGCACGGTCAGCGCGGGTAGGGCTGCTCGGGTCACGAGCCCCACTGTATCGGCGTCCGAGCGGATCGGGGCAAGGGTTGCCGATACGGGTTACCGGCTGTGTCGCATTGGGGGGGCCCGTGGCACGCCGAGGATTCAACCGGTTTCGATCGCACCGCCGCAGCCAACCCGCCGCCCATGCGCGAGCGCGCCGGCGCGTTCTAGATCTGCAGTGCAATCGATTTCGTGATCTGCCGGCCTCGGTGCCAATCAGTCTCAGCGAGTGCTCGAAGATGTGAGCATGGAACAGTCAACTCACCCTGGCCCGTTGCTGGCCGACCGGGTCGCGGTGGTAACCGGCGCCGGCGGCGGTATCGGCGCGGCAACCGCGCGGCTGTTCGCCCAACACGGCGCCGAGGTAGCCGTCGTCGATATCGATGTCGAGCTTGCTCAACGGACCGCCGACCTGATCACGACATCGGGCGGGTCTGCCCTGCCGCTCGTCACCGACGTGCGCGACGCCGATCAGGTCACCGCCCTCGCACGATCGGTGCTGGATCGGTGCGGGCGGATAGACGTGTTGGTCAACAATGTCGGCCACTGGCTGCGCCACCCGGGCGATTTCGTCGACACCGACCCGCAGTTGTGGGATGAGCTCTACCGGATCAATCTGCACCACGTCTTTCTGGTCACTCACGCGTTCCTGCCGGCGATGATCGCCCAGCACAGCGGCTCGATCGTGAACGTCTCCTCCCTCGAAGGGTTGCGCGGATACCCCGAGGATCCGGTCTACGCCGCGTTCAAGGCGGCCGTCATCCACTTCACCCGCAGCCTGGCGGTCCAGGTGGGCCGGGATGGTGTGCGGGTCAACGCGATCGGCCCCGACGTGACCGAGTCACTGCAGGTGCCCTACTCGCAGTGGCTCTCCGACGAGGAGCAGAAACAGTGGCCGCAGTGGGTTCCGGCCGGACGGATGGGACTGCCCGAGGACCAGGCCCGCGTAATCCTGTTTTTGGCCTCGGAGCTGTCGGCGTTCGTCACCGGCCACACGATCCCGACCGATGGCGGCACCGGCGCGGCGGGCGGATGGTTTCGCTCTTCCCGGCGGCCCGACCGGGAGTGGACGAACCGGCCTCTCGCGCCCTGACCGCTCAGACGTAGGCCAATGCGGCATTCTCCAGCCGGATCCGCTGGTTGAGCACCAGCGCGTTGGCAAGGGTGAACACGATCGCCGTCAGCCACGCCGAGTGGACCAGCGGCAGCGCCGCCACCTCCGCTACTACCGCGATGTAATCGGGGTGACGTACCCATCGATACGGGCCGCGCCGAACCAGCGGCGCACCCGGGATCACGATGAGCCGTGGATTCCAGTGTTTGCCCAGGACGGCAATGCAGCGCCAGCGGACAGCGACGCTGAGCACCACGACGGCAACCATCGGCCAGCCCAGCCACGGGACGAATGGGCGTCCCAGGGACCAGACTTCCACCAGACACGACATCAGCAGCAACGCATGAACGCTGACCATCGCCGGAAAGTGGTCGAGACCGAATTCCTTGCCCCCTCGGGCAATTGACCACGCGGCGTTTCGGTGTGCGACGACGAGTCCGACCAGGCGTTCAACGGCGATGGCGACGATGAACAGGTAGTAGTACACGGCTTCTCCCCTTCACCACTGCAGCAGGACGACGAGACGTGATGTTGCAGTTATGCCTATCCCTACGAGGGCGGGCCCAGGACGGTTCAGCAAACATGGTGAAGATGAACTAGAGCACAGGTCGTTGAGTCTTGATCTTGCCGGTCAGCTGCTGGCCACACCGGGCCGGAATCGAGCGCGATCCTCGATAATCGTCACCGGAATCCCGTTGAGGGCTCCGTTGCCGGATGGCTCGTCGATAAATGTCGGTAGGGACAGCGCATTGGTGTTGGCGCCTGGTGAGCCGTTAGCCACCGACATGCGAGTGCCCGGCTTGCCATGTCCCCAGCCGTGCGGCATCGACACCACGCCGGGTTTGATCGCGTCGGTGATCTCGACGGGCACTTTGATCTCGCCGGCCTCCGATTTCACGGTGACGACGTCATTGTCGGAGACGCCACAGCGCATCGCGTCGTCGGGATGGATCAGCAACGTGCACCGGTCCTTGCCCTTCATCAACGCGGGCACGTTGTGCAGCCAGGTGTTGTTCGACCGCAGGTGTCGACGGCTGACCAGGACCAGCGGCTCGGCGGGTCGCTCCAGCCGCGCGGCCAGTCGCGGCAAGTCATCGAGCAGGTACTGCGGAGCGAGCCGGATCTTCTTGTCCGGGGTACCCAGGATGTCTGGCAGCTGCGGCACCATCGGCCCGAAGTCGATGCCGTTCGGGTTGGCCTTGAGCAAGTCCAACGTGAGCCCGCCGAGGTTCTTGCCGTACTGATCCCCGAACGGGCCGGTTCTCAGCGTGAGGTCCAGCATCCGCTCGGGGCCGCCTGTCAAACCGGCATCGTCGTACAGCTTGCGGATCTCGGCGCCGTCGACGCCTCGGGTGAAGGCCAGATAATCGAAAAAGCCATCGTCGATCGCGGCGACGTCGACATCCTCGGCCGGTGTGCCGGTGCACAAGCCGGTCAGTCGAATCAGGATCTCCCATTCGTGCGGGCGGTCGCCCGGATCGAAGACCGGCGCGGAATAGTTCGCGATGCTGCGGATCGCGAACAGCAGGATCAGATCGTCGTGGTGCGGCTGCTCCAGCGGTGACAGCCCAGGCAGGATCACATCGGCATGACGCGTCGTCTCGTTGAGCCAAAGGTCAACGGAGATCATCGCTTCCAGCATCGGCAGCACTTCGTCGAGCTTGTCGCCGCCAGGTGTGGACAACACCGGGTTGCCCGCAATGGTGATCAGCGCCTTGAGCTGTCCGTCGCCGGGTGTGGCGATTTCTTCGGTCATGCACGACACCGGGGCCTGGCCGAGGACTTCCTTGGCGCCGCGCACCCGGGTGTGCCAGCGGCCGAATTCGGGGAGGCCACCCTCCAGGCCGGGCAGCGGCTGCGTAGTGATCGACCAGGCCGCCGGCTTGGGGAACATTGCGCCGCCGGGAGTGTCGAAATGGCCGGTCAAAATGTTGATCACATCGACCAGCCAGCTGGCCAGGCTGCCAAATTCTTGGTTACACAGGCCAATTCGGCCGTACACCACCGATTTCTCGGCGCCGGCGAGTTCACGTGCCAAACGCCGGATGCGGTCTTCGTCAATGCCGGTAACGGAACTGACCCGCTCCGGCGGCCAGTCCGCGGCAACCCGGCGCATCGTGTCGACGCCGTCAACGTGTGGCCCGGGGTTGACTAAGCCCTCATCAAAGAGTGTGTGGGCGACCGCCAACAGCAGTGCCGCATCGGTGCCGGGGACGATCGGCAGCCACTCGTCGGCGTGGGCCGCGGTCTGTGTGCGCACCGGGTCGATCACGATCACCTTGCCGCGTTTACGAATTCCGTTGATCAGGCCCATCACGTCGGGCGCGGCCAGCAGCGAGCCCTGGGACGCGGCAGGGTTGGCGCCCATGATGACCATTAGGTCGGTGCGCTCGATGTCGGGCACGGGGAAGTTCCACCACAGGCCATACATCAGGTGCGACGACAGGTTCTTGGGCCATTGGTCGACTGTCCCCGGCGAATATGTGACCGGCATCCCGGACATGCCCATCAACACACCGGCGTACCGGGCCAGTGAAAACGAGTGCGCCAGCGGGTTGCCGGTGTAGGCGGTGACCGCGCCAATTCCGTATTTGTCGATCACCGGCGTCAGCAACTCGGTGCACCGGCGAAACGCCCTGTCCCAGCTGACCTCCTGCCAGGCCCCGTCGACCTTGATCATCGGGCTGCGAATGCGGTCCGGGTCATGGTGCACGGCGCCCAGCGAGACGCCCTTCGGGCAGAGATGACCGCGGCTCCACACGTCGTCGCGGTTGCCACGAATGCCGGTAACCGCGCCGGCTGCGACATGAATCTCCAAGCCGCACATGGCTTCACACAGTGGACAGGTCCGCAGGTGCTTGCCATCGTCACCGGGCTTCATCCACCCACTGTATTGCGCTACTCCGGGTAGCGGAAGTGGCAATACGTTGAGGTCAGGCTACCCAGGGCCCCATGCCGCCGACCTTATCGATGTGGATGCGGGTGAGGAATCCCGGCGGCGCGTTGTCCGGCGGGAAATTCATGTTCGGGTCCCCCAAGACCGGGTTGAGCTCCTTCAGTAGCTCGGGGGCACCGCCCTCGACGATCCGTGCGGTCCCGGCGATGGAGAGGTAGGGCCGCATTCCTTGGCCCGCCTGGTCCAGCGCCGCGATCGTGACGGCGACCCGGGGATCGTTGCGAACGTTGCGGACCTTTTTGTGTACGCCCAGATGGGCGCTGACGAGCTCGTCCCCGTCCGGCGTCGACTGCAAAGCGACCCAGACCAAGCTCACCTGGGGGCTGCCGTCGGGATTGATGGTGACGAGGGTGGCATCCGCACCCTTGCCGATGAGATGTCGTGCGGCGTCGTTGAGCTCCATGCGTTGTTCTACCATGTCGCGCCGCCATTCATTCCCGGCTCGGGACGTCGGCGCGCGTAACCGCAGGCACTATTCCTTGAGAGAGATTTGAATCTGACAAGTTGCCTATACATCGACGACGCATCCGCCCTAGCGTCAAAGAACAACCTAATGTCTGCCCCAGGAGCTGAGAGCGATAGGCGCGGCCATGACCGATCACCAGCCCCCGACGAACATCGAGTACCTCCGCCACGAGGTGCTCGCTCGGATAGACGCGCACCCGCTCGATGATTGGTCCCCGGCTCTGCTGCGGGCCATGATCGCGGTCTTCGACCTGAACGGCGTCACGCCCAAGCCCCTGCAGGGCTTCCGGCCTCGCATCGTCAAGTAAAGGCGCACGTGCGTTCTCACGACCCTGACTAGGGTGCTAGCGGTACGCGGTACCTGCGGTCGGGCGAGGAGTCATGACGATGGAGATGTGGGAGCTGGTGGCCCGTGAGCAGATCCGTGACACTCTCGCCCGATACAACTGGTCGGGTGACGCCGGCCGGCTCGAGGCGCTAGCCGAGACATTCTGCGTAGACGGCGTTCTCGAGATTCGCGGTGCCGAACCGCTGCGCGGCCGATCCGAGATCACGGCATTCCTCGGCGGTGTCACCGGGAAGATCGCGGTCGACGCAGACATCAAGCCGGTGGTTCGGCACAACGTCGCCAACATCCTGTTCACCGCGCTGACACCCGACGAAGCACGGGTCTCCTGCTACTTCACCGTCGTCACCCATATCGGGCTCGACCACTTCGGCCGTTATCGCGACACCTTGGTGCCCGACAGTGACACCTGGCTGATCAAGCACCGCAAAGTGTCGACCGATTGGGCAGCCGCCGATTCCGCGATGGCCCGGCCCTCCCCAAGCACCTGAGTCCTTGGCGCACAGTCATTCTCGCGCGAACCGGGACACCCCGGATCGTCGAGCGTGCAACCTGGGCTTCGAGGGTGCAACCAGGGCGAAGAATCGGCGAATTTCCCGCCCTGAGCGCACACTCAACGCCGTCAGTGCACATTCGACGCCGTAGTCGCGGCGCAGTCGCTTTCCTGTGCCACGCGCCGGCCCGGCTGCCGATCAGCGGAACACCGCTCACGCGCCGCACGGCGACATGGCAGGGTGACATCCGTGGCAAATACTCCTCCAGCGACCGTCGAGCACGACCTGCGTGAAATCGACACCCCGAAGGGCGCTTTGCGCTACTACGACAGCGGGCCCGATTCCGGTCCGGTGCTGCTGTTCCTGCACGGCTCCGGCCCCGGTGTCACCGGCTGGCGTAACTTCCGCGGAATCCTGCCCACGTTCGCCGAGCGCTTCCGCTGCCTGATCCTGGAATTCCCCGGTTTCGGGGTCACCGACGACTTCGGCGGCCACCCGATGGTCAGCGCGTTCGGCGCCGTCCCGCCTTTCCTGGATGCACTCGGAGTCGAAAAGGCACACATCGTCGGCAACTCGATGGGTGGCGGCGTCGGCATCAACTTCGCCATCCAGAATCCCGATCGCATCGACCGACTGGTGACCATCGGCGGCATCGGCACCAACATCTTCACGCCCAGTCCCAGTGAGGGGATCCGGCTGCTGCAGGAGTTCGTCGAAGACCCGACTCGGCAACGGCTCGTCGACTGGCTCAAGTCGATGGTGTACGACCAATCGTTGATCACCGACGAGCTCATCGAGGAACGCTGGCAGCTGGCCACCGACCCCGTCACGCTGGCCGCCGCGCGCCGGATGTACGGCAAGGCGGCGTTCGCGGCGATGAACTCCGCGATGAGCGCCTCGGACCGGCCTTTCCCCTGGGCGGTCATGCACAAGGTGGCCGCACCCACGCTGCTGACGTGGGGCCGCGACGATCGGGTGAGCCCGCCCGACATGGCACTGATCCCGATGCGCACCATCCCCAACGCGGAACTGCATATCTTCCCCAACTCCGGGCACTGGGCGATGATCGAAGCCAAGGCGGCGTTCGAAAGCACGGTGCTGGGATTCCTGTCCCGCACGTAGTTAGGGAGCTCCCGCAAGGCCTTTCGTCAGCAACGCGTGCGCATCGGGATTGCCGTCGAGCACTCGGCTGGTGCGGATGCTGATCTGCCACTGGTCGTCGATGCGCCGCAGCGCGAAATGGTGCGCGGTGGCACGCCATACCCGATAACCGTCGCCGTCGCGGACGAGCACCAGAGATTCGCACACCACCACCGCCTCATCGCCGGTGACGGTGACGACGCATGGCCCGAGGAAATGACAGCAGCCCTTGGCCACCAACTTCTGGTGGGCCTGCGAGCTGATCATCGCGTGCACGTCGGCCCGGCCCTCCATCCGCCAGCCGTCGACGTCATAGATGCCGTCAGTCGCCCACAGGCGCGCGGTGGCCTCCGGATCACCGGCGTCGACCGCGGGGCCGTAGGACGCGATCAACTGCCTGATGTCGCGGTCGTCCTCGAGCCGGCGCAGCCGGGCCGCCAAAGCCGCAAGCTCCGTCACAGTCGTCTCCTCATCGCTGGGTGGCACCCGCGTCGACGGGCAGGATTATCGCGGTGATGTAACGCGCCTCGTCGGAGGCCAGGAACAGCGTGGCGTTGGCGACATCCACCGGGTCGATCCACGGCACCGCAAGCATATTCATCGCCTCCGCCGCCTCGGCGAATTCCGTACGCGTGGGCGGCCGGCCCAGGTCGGGCCGGAATGCACTACTGACAGCGTCGTTGTGGATCATCGGCGTGTCGACATTGGTCGGGTGCACGCAGTTGACCCGAACATTGTGCGGCGCAAGCTCATTGGCCAGGCTACGCATCAGGCCGACGACGCCGTGCTTGGCGGCCGTGTAATGGGCGATCCCGACCAGCCCACGAAGTCCGGCAATGGAGTTCGTCAGCACCATCGCGCCGGCACCGCGCGCGATCAGGTGCGGTGCACCGGCGCGACATGTGTGCCATACCCCGGTGAGGTTGACGTCCAGCATGGTGCGCCAGGTGTTTTCGTTCAGGTCGACCGCCAATCCGCGGGAGGTGATTCCGGCCGTGGTGCACACCACGTCCAAGCCGCCGAACCGCTCGACACCGCGGTCGGTCGCGGCTTGCACACCGGCGAGGTCGCGCACGTCGACGATTTCGGTGTGCACCCGCGCGCCGGTGGCGGCTACCAATGCGGCCGTCTGCTCGAGGTCCGCCGGCGTGCTGTGCGGGATCACCACGGTCTCGACGGGGCCACACACGTCCAGCGCCACGATGTCGGCGCCCTCCTGGGCGAACCGCACCGCCTGTGCGCAACCGATTCCCCGGGCCGCGCCGGTGATCAGGGCAACCTTGCCTTCGAGTCGTCCGGTCATGTCGTCTTCTGCGTCAGGCCGGCGTCGACCACGAGCTGGGTACCGGTGATGTACCGGCCCTCGGCCGAGGCCAGGAACACGACGGCGTTGGCCACGTCGACGGGCTCCACCCACGGGACCGGCAGCAGGTTGCGGGCCTGGAGGACCGCGGCCGCGTCGGCCGCCGTCGGGTTGGCCAGGTCGGGCCGCAGCTTCCGGTACATCTGCTCGTTGAGCACCATGGGTGTCGCGACCGGCCCCGGATGCACGGTATTGACCCGAATACCGCGCGGTCCCAGCTCGTTGGCGAGCGTGCGCGCCAATCCGACCACCGCGTGCTTGCTGGCCGTGTAGTGAGCGGTGTTGGCGGTGCCGCGCAGGCCGTTGGTGGAGCTGATCAGGACGACGGATCCACCGTCGGCACCGATGTGCGGCACGCTGGCTCTGACGGTGTGCCACACCCCGGTGAGGTTGATATCCAGCGTGCGCTGCCACACCCGCGGGTCGAGTTCCCATGACGGGCCGCCCGGAACGTGGATACCGGCATTGGCGATCACGACGTCCAGCCGCCCCAACTCGGCGACACCGCCGTCGATCGCGGATGTCACGGCCGCCAGATCGCTCACGTCCGCGAAACCCGTGACGCAGCGGCGGCCCCGGCTTTCGACTTCCCTTGCGGTATCGGCCAACTCGTCGGCAAGCGCCGCGACATCCAGGGCGATCACATCGGCGCCCTCGTCGGCGAAGCGCTGACAGTGCACCCGCCCGGTCCCCTTTGCGGCGCCGGTGACCACGACGACCTTGTCGAGTAATCCCGTCATCGCTTGATCAAATCGAAGCCCTGGTAGCCGGCGTCGGCGACCTCCGCACAGATGTCGTTGTAGGTGGCGAACCCGCCGACGAACAGCAGGAAGCCCCTTGGCTTTCCGGGCACGTTCGCGCCCATGTACCACGAGTTCGCCTTCGTGAACAACGTCGTCTCGGCACGCCGGGCGCATTCGGCGCCCCAGCCATCCACACTGTCCACGGTCGCTTCGATGGCGGCATAACCCTGGCTGTCGAGGTGGGCGATGGCCTGGGAGACCCAATTCACCTGCGCCTCGGCGTGCAACACCATGTTCGCCAGCACCGCAGGTGCGCCCGGGCCCGAGATCAAGAACATATTGGGGAATCCGTCGACGCTCAATCCCAGATAGGTGCGCGGTCCGTGCGCCCAGTCCTCGCGCAACATCGCACCGCCGCGCCCAACGATGTCGATACTACCCAGCGCCCCCGTCATCGCATCGAAACCCGTTGCCAGGACGATCATGTCAAGGCCGTAGTGCGTATCGGCGGTGTGGATGCCCGCGGCGTTCACCGATTCGATCGGTGTGTCGCGCACGCTGACCAACGACACATTGGGCCGGTTGAACGTCTGAAAGTAGTTGCTGTCGGTGCAGATTCGCTTGGTCCCAATCGGATGGTCGGTGGGGATCAGCAGGTCGGCGACCGTCGCATCGTCGATGACCGCCCGAACCTTCTCCTCGTAGAACTTGCGCGCCTCTTCGTTGGCTTCCAGGTCGGTCATCTGGTCCGGGAACGTCTTCGAGAACAGCACGCCGCCCAGCTGCCATCGTCTTTCGAACGCCGTACGCCGCTCCTGCGACGTGAATTCCATGGTCGGCTTGGCCGCGGCGATGTGCGGGGAGCCGCCCCCGCTGCGCCACGACAACCGGCGCCGCTGCGGGTAGCCGGCCTTGATCTCATCGAGCTCTTCGCCGGATAACGGTGCGTTGCCCGCGGGCACGCTGTAGTTGGGGGTGCGCTGGAAGACGTACAAGTGCGCGGCCTGCTCGGCGATGATCGGAATCGATTGGATGCCGGAGGATCCGGTGCCGATGACCGCGACCCGCTTGCCGGCGAAGTCGACGGGATCATGCGGCCAGTGCGCGGTGTGGTACGTCTCGCCCGCGAAGGTATCCAGGCCGGCGAAATTCGGGGTCATCGCGGCCGACAACGGGCCCGTTGCCATCACACAGAACCGCGCCGACAGCACCGAACCGGTGTCCGTGGTGACCGTCCAGCGCAGCGTCGTCTCGTCGAGCACGGCGGAGTCCACGCGGGTCTCGAAGACGACGTCACGCCGCAGGTCGAGTTTGTCGGCGACCCAGTTGAGGTAGTGGAGGATCTCGGTTTGGGTGGCGTACTTCTCTGTCCAGCTCCACTCCTGCTGGAGTTCGTCGGAGAACGAGTAGCAGTAGTCAACGCTCTCGACATCGCAGCGTGCACCCGGATAGCGGTTGTAGTACCAGGTGCCCCCCAGCTCGGGTGCGGCCTCGAGCACTCGCACCGAGAGCCCTTGCGCGCGCAGCGTATGCAAGGCATATAAGCCGGCGAACCCGGCGCCCACCACGACGACGTCGAGACGCTGATCGGCGGCATCATTCACAAGAACCCACGGTATTGGCCCGTTCGTCGCGGGGTATGCGCCGTCCCGGTCACCGGACGCCCACTCCGGCCGGGCAGGTTCTGACCCGTATTTTCGCCCGCTCACCGGGATCACCGGCGAGTCGAGACCCGGACTGCGGTAGACCATTACTAAGCCCACACACGTAAGGACAACGATATGAGCCAGCGGGTACTCGACCAGGTCGTGGCGATGGCCGATCAGTTGCGCGACCAGGCCGCGGAAGCCGAGAGAATCGGCCGGCTCACCGACGACACCGTCAAGCTGATGAAGGGTGCCGGTCTCATTCGGCTACTGCAGACCAAGCAGTATCAGGGCTTCGAGGTTCACCCGCGCGAGTTCGCCGAGACCACGATGGCCACGGCGGCCCTGGATCCGGCCGCCGGCTGGATCGTCGGCGTGGTGGGCGTACACCCCTACCAGCTGGCCTACGCCGACCCGAAGGTCTCCGCCGAGATCTGGGCCGACGATGTCGACACGTGGATGGCATCCCCCTACGCGCCACAGGGCGTCGCCAAGCCCGTCGACGGCGGCTACCTCTTCACCGGACGCTGGCAGTTCAGCTCGGGCACCGATCACTGCGACTGGATCATCTTGGGCGCGATGCTCGGTGACAGCAAGGGCATCCCGCTGATGCCGCCCCAGATGTTGCACATGATTTTGCCGCGCAAGGATTACGAGATCGTCGACGACTCGTGGAATGTGGTGGGGCTGCGTGGAACCGGCTCCAAGGACATCGTCGTCAAGGACGCGTTCGTCCCGAGCTATCGGACGATGGACGCGACGAAGGTGATGGACGGCACCGCCCAGCGCGAGGCCGGCATGACCGAGCCGCTGTATCTGATGCCGTGGTCGACGATGTTCCCGCTGGGCATCTCGTCGGCGACCATCGGCATCGCCGAGGGAGCGCTGGCCGCGCATCTGGACTACCAGCGAGAGCGCGTCGGCGCCACCGGTACGGCTATCAAGGACGACCCTTACGTCATGCACGCGATCGGCGAGGCAGCCGCCGACATCAATGCCGCCCGCCAGGAGCTGCTGGCCAACGCCGACCGCGTCTACGACATGGTCGCCGCCGGCAAGGAGGTGTCCTTCGCCGACCGCGCGGCCGGGCGCCGCACGCAAGTCCGCGCGGTATGGCGCGCGGTGTCGGCGGTCGACGAGATCTTCGCCCGCTCCGGCGGCAACGCGGCCCGAATGGACAAGCCGCTGCAACGCTATTGGCGTGACATGCACGTCGGCCAACTGCACGCCATCCATGTCCCCGGTACCACCTATCACGCGTCGGCGCTCAGCTCGCTGGGCATTGATCCGCCCGAGGGTCCGCTGCGGGCCCTGATCTGAGCAGGAGATGCACGAAGTGAGCGATCTGAAAAGCCTGGGCTACATCACCATCTCGACCAACGACGTCGACCGCTGGCGCCGCTTCGCCTTCGGCGTCCTGGGTTTCGCCGAAGGCAAGGGCCCCGACGAGTCCGCGCTCTATCTCCGGATGGACGAGCGCGCGGCGCGGCTGATCGTGGTGCCGGGTGAGACCGATCGGGTGCTCACCATCGGCTGGGAGGTGCGCGACCACCCTGGGCTGCAGCGGATCAAAGCGGCCCTCGACGGCGCCGGGGTGCCGTTCAAGCAACTGTCGGTCGACGAGGCCGAGGCCCGCCGGGTCGAAGAGGTGATCACCTTCGACGACCCGGCCGGCACCACGGTCGAGGTATTCCACGGTGCGGTGCTCGATCACAGCCCGGTCGTCACCCCGTTCGGCGCGAGGTTCGTCACCGGGGATCAGGGCCTGGGCCATGTCGTGGTGCCCGCGATGGATCCCAACGGGCTGTTCGACTTCTACACCGACGTCCTGGGTTTCCGCTCCCGCGGCGCGTTCCGGGTGCCGTTGCCGAAAGAGTTTGGCCCGGTGCGGGTTCGCTTCCTCGGGATCAACGAACGCCACCACAGCCTGGCGATCGTGCCGGCCGCACACATGCGCGACCCGCGCCTGGTCCACATCATGGTCGAGGCGGACACCCTCGATGCGGTGGGTCAGGCGCTGGACCGGGTCAACGCCGAGGGCTTCCAGTTGTCGTCCACGCTCGGGCGCCACACCAACGACAAGATGATCTCCTTCTACGTCCGGGCACCCGGCGATTGGGACATCGAGTTCGGCACCGAAGGCGCGCGAGTAGACGAAAACTATTACACGGCAGAGGAAATCACAGCCGACAGCTACTGGGGACACCAGTGGGTCGGCGAAATGCCCGCGGCAATGCGGCTATGACGCCCGACACCGACGTCACGCCGGTCGCGGCTTCCTCGATCACGTCGTGGGATCACGAGGCCGATGTCGTCATCGCCGGTTACGGCGTCGCGGGTGCGGCGGCCGCGGTCGAAGCGACCCGCTGCGGCGCCGACGTCTTGGTGCTGGAACGCACCGGTTCCTGGGGCGGCGCGGCGGCGATGGCCGGTGGGTTCATCTACCTCGGCGGTGGCACACCACTGCAAACCGCCTGTGGTTTCACCGATTCCGTCGACAACATGGCGGCGTTCCTCAACGTGGCGATGGGGCCGGGCGCCGACGAAAACCGGATCGCCGATTACTGCGCGGGCAGCGTCGCCCACTTCGAGTGGCTGGTCGGGTGCGGGGTGCCGTTCAAGGCGGAGTTCTTTTCCGAGCCCGGCTGGGAGCCGATGGGCGATCAGGGGCTGATGTACAGCGGCGGCGAGAATTCGTACCCGTTCAACACCATCGCCTCCCCCGCCCCGCGCGGCCATGTCCCGCAGATGCAGAACAAAAAGCAGGGCGAAGCCAGTGCGGGTTACATGCTGATGAAACCTCTCGTCGAAACCGCAACCGCGGCAGGCGCACGCGCGCTCTACGACGTGCGGGTGCAGCGGCTGGTCGTGGAATCCGACGGCAGGGTGGTCGGCATTCGCGCCCGCCAGTACGGCGCCGAGATGACGATCCGCGCGCGCACCGGGGTCGTGCTCGCGACGGGAAGCTTCGCCTATAACGACGCGATGGTGGCGCGCTATGCGCCGCGGATCGCCGGGCGCCCGGCCGCGTCGATCGAGCAGCACGACGGGCAGGCGATCCGGATGGCGCAGGCGCTGGGCGCCGATCTGGCCCACATGGACGCCACCGAGGTCGCGATCTTCATCGACCCTCAGCAGCTGGTGCGCGGGATCCTGGTCAACGGCCGTGGTCAGCGCTACGTCGCCGAGGACACCTACCCCGGCCGCATCGGGCAGCTCACGCTCTATCACCAGGACAACACCGCCTACCTGATCATCGACAACGACGCCAACGAGGAAGCGAACGCGTCCTGGTCGCCCAAATTCATGCTGCGACCGGCGACCTGGGTGGCCGACAATGTCGCCGATTTGGAGCGCGACATCGGCTTGGCACCCGGTTCGCTGCAGGCGACCGTGGCGGCCTTCAACGACGGCGCCGCGCGCGGTGAGGATCCGCTGCTGCACAAGAAGCCGGAGTGGATCAAACCGATCGGCACTCCGGTGGGCGCGATCGACCTGCGCGAGAACACTGGCGGCTTCACCTTGGGCGGGCTGGCCACCACATTGGATGCCGAGGTGCTGCACGTGAGCGGCGAACCGATCCCGGGGCTCTTCGCCGCGGGCCGGTCGACCGCCGGGCTGGCCGCCTGGGGTTATGCCAGCGGCGTCTCACTCGGAGACGGCAGCTTCTACGGCCGCCGCGCCGGACGGTCGGCAACCAAGGGCTGATCCGCTCTTTTTCGCGAACCTAACCCCACTGCGAATTTCAGGGTGATATTTCGCGGTGGGGTTAGACTCGCGGCTCTTTGTCGGCTGGTGTGTGACAGCGGCCACAGTCATGTGGTAGAACATATTCCTAATAGGAATATGTCAGCCAGATACGCCCAGCCCCATGGAGGACCGATGTCAGGGACCGTGCGCTCCGTCGCGACCGCCGAACCAAGCACTCCCACGGCCGTCATCGACCGCATCTCGCTGGTCCTCGACGCATTCGAAGGGCCCGGACGGCTGACGCTGGCCCAGATCGTCCGGCGCACCGGCCTGCCGCGTTCCTCGGCACACCGGATGCTCGAGCGCCTGGTGCAGCTGCGCTGGTTGCGCCGCAGCGGGCGTGACTACGAGCTCGGCATGCGACTGGTCGAGCTCGGGTCACTGGCCGTGCATCAGGACCGCCTGGTGCGTGCGGCCGGCCCGCTGCTGGGCGAATTACACCGCGCCACCGGACTCGTCGCACACCTCGCGGTACTGGACGGGCCCGACGTCGTCTATCTCGACAAGATCGGTGACCGGATGGTCGACTCGATCCCCACCCGGGTCGGCAGTCGGCAACCCGCGCATTGCACCGCGGTGGGCAAGGCGATCCTGGCCTATGGCGACGAGGCCGCCCAAGTGGATCTGCAGGTTCGCAAGACCAGGTACTCGATTTCGACGGGCTCCCAACTGGCCGCGGAATTGGCCAAGGTGCGCGCTCATGGGGTGGCGTTCGAGCGCGAGGAGTCGTTGCTCGGATTCGGTTGTGTCGCAGCACCGATCGGAAGCCCGGGTGAGGCCCAGGAAGTCCTCGCCGCGGTATCGGTGTGCGGCCCGATGAATCGCATGATGTTTGATCAGCGACTGACCGCACCGGTGCGCATGACGGCGATGGCCATCTGGCGCAACCTCGAGGACGGGCCGCGGCGGGTTGCGCCGACCCTGCAGCCGCTGCGGCCGCTGCTCCCCCAGCGTCTTCCCCAGCCTCATCGCCCCGAGCCGCGGCCCGCGTTGCAGTACGCGTGAATCCGTTCCGCGGCGGCGTCGCAGTCATCACCGGAGCCGGCGCGGGTATCGGCGCGGGCCTGGCCCGCCACGCGGCCGCGCTGGGAATGACGGTGGTACTGGCCGACGTCGACGCCGATGCCGTCGCGGCCCTTCGCGAAGAGCTTTGCGCGGCAGGAGGATCGGCGGTCGACGTGCTGTGCGACGTCCGCGACCCGGCCGCGGTCCATGAACTCGCCGAGCGCACCTACCGCGACGTCGGCGCGGTGCGGCTACTGGTGAACAACGCCGGCGTCGAACAGTTCGGTTATCTGTGGGATACGCCCGTGGCTAACTGGCAGCGGGTGGTCGACGTCAACATCAGCGGAGTGTTCCACGGCGTGCGCGCGTTTCTGCCGAAGATGATGGCCGCCGGTGAGCAGGCCTGGGTGTGGAATCTGTCGTCGGTCGGCGCAGTGCTGGCAATTCCGTTGCAGGCGCCCTACATCATGAGCAAGCACGCGGTGCTGGCGTTGACCGAGTGCCTCTACCTCGATGTGCAATCGGCCGGGCACGGCGACCACATTCACGTACAGGCGGTGCTGCCGGGTGCGGTGAAATCCAACATCTTCGCCTCGGCGGGCGGCGTCGATCCCGACGGGGACGGCGACATCGCCGTCGCCGAGGCGCAGCGCGCGGCCATGCTGGCCGTCAAGGCGGCGGCCATGGATCCGGAGGCGGCCGCGGCGGCGATTTTCGAGCAGGCCGCCGACGGACGGTTCTACCTGCTCACCGAACCGGAGTCGGTTGGGTCGGCAATGGCGGAGCGGGCGAATATTCTTGCGACACAGCGTCCTCCAGCGCCCCGCCCGAAACGATAAGCTCGGCTGCGCGTTCGGCAATCCCCAGCACCGTGGCATTCGTCGGCGCCGATACCACCGAGGGCATCACCGACGCATCGACAACCCGCAGGCCGTCAACTCCGCGCACACGCAATGCCGGGTCCACCACCGCAAGCTCATCGGTACCGATCCGGCACGTGCCGACCAGGTGGAAGAAGGTATCCGTGGCACGCCGCAGGAACGCGCGGCAATCCTCATCGCTGCGCACTTCGGCACCGGGACGAAGTTCAGTACCGCGCCACGGTGTCAACGCAGCGCCGTGCGCGATTTCGCGCGCCAACCGTAACGCCACGACCATCCGATCGATATCGGTCCGTTCACGCAGAAATGCGGGGTCGATCAACGGCGAATCCCCGGGGTCTGGGCCACCCAGGCGGACCGTCCCCCGGCTCATCGGACGCACCACCGAAAACGCCACGGAGAAGCCCGGACTCGCCCCCTGCCAACGCGGTTCGATGGCCGCTTCGGCGAACAGCATGAGCACATCAGGTTCAGCGTGTTCGTCGCTGCGGGTTAGCAGAAGAGGACGGCGGAAGGGGGTTTCCTCCGGGGTCCGCATAGCGCTGTAGGACACCCACGCGATGGGATGATCGTGCAGATTTTCACCGACGCCGGGAAGGTCGGCAACTACTGGCACACCGTGATTGCGCAGTTGTGCGGCGGGGCCGATCCCCGACAACATGAGCAGCTTTGGCGAGCCGATCGCCCCCGCGCACACGATGACCTCGCGTTCTGCATAAATGTCCTGGCTCTGGCCGTCTTTCGAGTACCGGGCGCCGCGACAACGCGAACCGTCCATCACCAGATGCCGCACGTAGGCATCGGTCACGACGGTGAGGTTGGGATCCGATTGCACGCGCCCTAGGTAGGCATCGGCCGCGCTCTGCCGCTTGTTGGCGACGACATTGTGTTCCACCCACGAAACACCCTCTGCCTCTTTCCCGTTAGGGTCGGCACTTTCCGGGTGCCCGGCATCGACCGCAGCTTGATACACGGCTCGTGCGAGGGAATTCGTCGCCGGAAGTTCCCCTAACCGCATGGGACCCGCGAGCCCCCGGAATTCGGGGTCCCGTCCGTCGGCGCGCTCACTACGTTTGAGGTAGGGCAGCATCGTCTGGTAGTTCCAGCCGATGGCGCCTTGTTTTTCCCAGGCGTCGTAGCTCGAAGCATGCCCTCGTAGGTGGACAAGGCCGTTGATGCTGCTGGATCCGCCCAATACCTTCCCACGCGGGCAGCCGAGAACCGCGCCGTCGAGCCCGGCTTGGGGAGTGGTGGTGAACGCCCAATCCACCGGGGAGCCCCACAATCCCATCGCGTCGAGAGGGTTCCCGCTGTGCATAACTTCCGGTCCGGCGCCGGGTCCGGCTTCCAGTAGCGCAACGCGCATCCCCGTGCGCTCGACCAGGCGGGATGCGACCACGCATCCCGCCGATCCGCCACCGATCACGAGATAGTCGACGATGTTGTCAGTCATGAGATCCTTCACTGCAAGAGGAATTCCGCCAAGCGGTCGGTATCCATTAATCCGATGCTAGGCAGGCGCAGTCGAGGTCACGGGCCGCGTCGCGCACCCTTCAAGCCGAATCGCGCAACTGGGACGCAATTGACGAGACGACGCCTAATCGTCGACGACAGACAGCTCGCCAAGCCGCACCGCGTCGAGGATCGACTCGCGCAGGGCCGAGCACACCAGGAACACCGCCCGGCCGGCGTGCGCCGACATCTTCTGGGCTTCGGCGCGCTCAGCGCACTGGTCTGTCGCGTCAGCGTTCCACTGCACACTGGTTTGGTTCCAGGTGCTCTTGCGGACCAGCACCCGTGCGCCGCAGCTGCGGCATGCCACGGGCTGCATGGGCATCTCGTCGAGCCGATTGTCCGTCCGGACGGACGAATCGAGTGCCATCACACCGAGCCTGCCGCGGCCGCCTGGGCCGCTATGTTCGCTTCGACCTCTTTCATCCACGCCTCGTAGGGGCGGGTGGTGTCCAGCTCGAACTCGAAGCGGTCCACCATATCCGGCTCGACGTCGGCGGTGTCGACGTAGAACTGCTGGTACCAACGCCGCAGTTGATAGACCGGGCCGTCTTCCTCGACCAGGAGCGGGTTGTCGATGCGTGTCTTGTGTCGCCAGATCTCGACGTCCTGCTCAAAGCCCAGTTTGACGTAGTCGCCGAGTTGTATGGCGGTTTGCATGGCGTCGTCGCCGGGCAGCGCTTCCGACTTCTTCACCATGATGCCGTATTGCAGCACAAAGGAATTCGAGTCGATCGGGTAGTGGCAGTTGATCAGGACCGATTGGGCGTCACCGTTTTCGTAGTGGTAGGTCAGGTCGTCGATCATGAAGGACGGCCCGTAGTACGACGCCACCGAGGTGTTGCCCAGCATCCGTGCGCCTTCGGTGCCACCCATGTCGGCGCGGCCCTCGCCGTTCATGTACTGCGTCGCGACGTGTCCCTCGAAGATGTTCTTGAAGTAGGTCGGCAATGCGCCGTGGATGTAGAAGAAGTGCGCCATATCCACGACGTTGTCGATGATTTCGCGGCAGTTGCTGGTTCCCACAACCGTGGTGTACCAGTGCCAGTCGGTCCATTCGTCGCTGCTCGCTCCCTCGATGCGCGGGATCGTGACCTCGGGCGGTGGTGGTTTGCGCTCGGGGTCGTTCCACACGAACAACATGCCGTCCTGTTCCAGCGTGGTCCAGGTTGCCGTGCGGGCCAGCCGCGGTGCGCGTCGGGCGTACGGCACCTGCTTGCATCGGCCATCACCGCCCCAGCGCCAGTCGTGGAACGGGCACGCGATCTCGTCGCCCTTCACCTCGCCCTGGGACAGGTCACCGCCCATGTGCCGGCAGTAGCCGTCGAGGACGTTGATCTTGCCGTCCCCGCTTCGGAAGACGACAAGCTTCTGACCGAAGGCGTTGATCGCGTGCGGCTTGCCGTCACCGAAATCTCTGATCAGGCCCAGGCAATGCCAGCCGCGGGCAAACCGCGTCGGGGCGGACTGGGCTTCAATGAGCCGAACTTCGTCGGTGTCCTGCGACGTCATACGCATGATTTAACTCCTGGGCACGCGCCTGTGGGGGTTGTCTGTTCCATTCATCAGGACGACTATTCCTGCGCCTCGCCGCCGCGGCATACCGTTCTCGCCGTGATACCGCACAGCGCGACGATCCCGGCCGGGCATCCGGTGGCCGACACCAGCGTGGACTTGCTGGTCGTGGGCTCGGGCACCGGGATGGCCGCGGCGCTGGCCGCCCATGAACTCGGGCTGTCGGTGCTGGTCGTGGAGAAGGCGTCGCACGTGGGCGGCTCGACCGCCCGCTCCGGCGGCGCCCTCTGGCTGCCCGCGAGCCCGGTTCTGCGCGGCGCCGGCGCCGGAGACACCGAGGAGCGCGCCGCTACCTACCTCGAGTCGGTGGTCGCGGGCTCGGCGCCCCGGCCGCGCGCGACGGGATTCTTGACGCACGTGTCCGCGACGGTCGAGATGCTGCGCCGAACGACTCCCCTGCGGTTTTTTTGGGCCCGCGACTATTCCGATTACCACCCTGAGCAGCCCGGTGGCAGCGCGGCCGGGCGCACCTGCGAATGTCATCCGTTCGACACGTCGATTCTCGGCGCCTACCGCACCCGGCTGGAACCGGGCTTGATGGAAGCACCCGTCCCGATCCCCACGACCGGCGCCGACTACCGCTGGATGAATTTGGTGGCTCGGGTGCCGCGCAAGGGAATTCCGACGTTCGGCAAGCGACTGGCGCAGGGAGTCGGCGGCCGGGTGCTGGGCCGGCGTTACGCCGCGGGCGGGCAGGGCCTGGCGGCCGGTCTGTTCGCGGGTGTGCTGCGCGCCGGTATCCCGGTGTGGACGGACACGTCCTTGCTACGCCTGGACGGCGACGCCGACCGCGTCCGCGGCGCGGTTGTGCAACATCGCGGCCGGGAGGTGACGATTACCGCGCGGCGCGGCGTCGTGTTGGCCACCGGCGGTTTCGATCACAGCATGGACATGCGGTGGAAATTTCAGTCCGAGTCGCTGGGCGTCAACCTGAGCCTCGGTGCGAAGGCCAATACCGGCGACGGCATCCGCGCCGGGCAAGAACTCGGCGGCGGCATCGATCTGATGGATCAGGCGTGGTGGTTCCCGGCCGTCGCGCCGCTTCCCGGCGGGGCGCCCGCCGTGATGCTGGCCGAACGATCGCTGCCGGGCAGCCTCATCGTCGACCAGCACGGGCGCCGATTCACCAACGAGTCGGCGGACTACATGTCCTTCGGCCAGCGGGTGCTCGAGCTGGAGCGGTCGGGCAGCCCGATCGAAATGATGTGGATCATCTTCGACCAGCAATACCGCAACAGCTATGTCTTTGGCGCTCAACTGTTCCCGCGCATGCGCATCCCGCAGACCTGGTACGACGCGGGTATTGCGGTGCGCAGCGATGCCTTTGCCGAACTGGGCTCCCGGATCGGCGTCCCGGTGCCCGAGTTCACCGCGACGATCACTCGGTTCAACCAAAACGCCTCCGCCGGTGATGATCCCGACTTCGGTCGGGGCCGCAGTGCCTATGACCGCTATTACGGCGACCCGACGGTATCGCCTAACCCGAACCTGCGCGCGTTGACCCGGGGCCCGTTCTACGCCGTGAAAATGGTGCTCAGCGACCTGGGCACCTGCGGCGGATTGACAGCCGACCACCGAGCGCGGGTGCTACGCGAGGACGGTGCCGTGATCAACGGGCTGTACGCGATCGGCAATACCGCGGCCAACGCATTCGGCACGACGTATCCGGGTGCGGGCGCGACGATTGCGCAGGGCCTCGTGTACGGCTACATCGCGGCCCGGGACGCGGCCGGCGCCGACTAGTCGGCTTCGCGCTTGGCCTCGACCTGCTTTTCGACCTCGCGCCAGTATCCCGGCGTGGTACGCGGTTTGCCGTACCCGCCCTTGGGCGCCGTTTGCAGTATGGCGTCGGCCCCATCGATGTCTTTCATCAACTCCAGCGCGAACTCGCGCTCGGCGGCGTAGTACTTGGCCGCCCAGCGCAGCGCGAGCACGGAGTACGCCCAGGCGGGTTCGGCTTCGGCCCCCTCGGCGTCCTCGAGGGCCTTGCGATGCCTGGCTTCGGCGTATGCCACATGCTCCTGGAGCAATTCCTTCAGGCGCGCGGGGTTGCTCAGATGCCCGAACGTAATTCGCAGCAGCACGCTGTGCTTGAGCACCGGCGGATCCACGGGTGCGTGATTGGTCCACTCGGTGACCGCGTCCATGCCCGCCGGGGTGATTTTGTACAGCCGGCGGCTGCGGGTGCCCTCGTCGCGCTCGACACGCGAGGTGACCAGACCCAGAACTTCCAGCTTCTTCAGCTCGGTGTAGATCTGGCTGAACGACGGGCTCCAGTAATAGAGGTCAACGCTCCAGTCGATCCACTTTTTCAGGTCGTAACCGGAGACTTCCTCCTCATAAGACATCATCCCCAGCAGCGCCCAGCTGGTGCCCGCAAGCACCGCCTTTGTCAGCTTTCCGCTGCTCTCTGCCACGTCGCCAGGTTAACAACGCCGGACACCCGCTTGGGTGGTACTGACCGCTGGCCGGGACATCGCATTGGGCGATTTAGGGTGACGACGGATCCCGAATGGGCTTTGATCTCCTTGTTGGCCACTGCTGCTCGGGAAGGAGTTATCGCGTGAAATTCGTCTTTCCTCTTCCGCACATGCTCCGCCTCAAAGCCACCATGCAGTCCTGGGAGCCGGCCGTCACCGGAGCTGACCAGACCCGCATGGTGAAATGCGCCGACCGCTGGGGCTACGACGTGATCGCCGTCCCCGAGCATCTCGTCATTCCTGCCGAGCATGTCGAACTGTCCGGGCCGCACTATCTGCACTCGACGGTCGCCCAAGCCCATATCGCCGGTGCCACCGAACGCATCGCCATCAATTCCTGTGTCACCATCTTGCCGCTGCAACATCCGATCGTCCTGGCCAAGGCGTTGGCCACCGCCGACTGGATGAGTGGAGGCCGAATGATGGTCACCTTCGGAGTCGGTTGGCTGGCACGGGAGTTCGAACTACTCGGGGTGCCCTTCCGCGAGCGGGGCCGCATCGCCGACGAATACTTAGCGGCGATCATCGAATTGTGGACCAGCGACACACCGCAATTCGACGGCCGCTACGTGTCGTTCGACAACATCGCGTTCGAGCCGAAACCCGTTCAGAAACCCCACCTCCCGATCTGGATCGGCGGCGATGCCGACGCGGCACTGCGCAGAGCGGCCAAACACGCATCCGGGTGGTGGCCGTTTCTGACGCCTCCCGAGCAAATCGCCGGAAGACTGGACTACATCAAGTCCCAGCCCTGCTTTGACGGCCGGCCCTTCGAGGTGATGCACGGCATGGGCACCAATCGCGTCGGCGAGGGACACGTTATCCGCAAGGGTCTAGGCGACCGGCCGGGCATGAGCGCGCAGGCGATCATCGACCGTTTGAACTGGCTGAGCCAGCAGGGCGTGACGGTCAGCGCCGTCCCCATTCCCGCTGTGAGCGGCGTCGACCAATACCTCGATTACGCGCAATGGGTGATCGAAGAGATCAAGCCGAACGTGTCGTAGCTGCCACCGGCGACTTTCCGTCGCTGTGCAAGTCGCAGCCTCTTACTCAAGAGGACACGTGTCCTAGCCGTGGCGGTATGACAACGACACCATGGAGTTGTCCGCACGGTCAACGGGTAGCTCGGACGTCCGTGTCGTGGCGGGCAACTCCCCGGACGAAGGGTGCGGACGCTCGTGGCTCGAAGATTCGCTGTTGCCGGCCGAACCCAACGTCTCTGTGCGTCGCACGCGGCCGAATCGGTTGCGCCGCCGCGGTTGCTGTCGCCCGGCCATCGGTTACTGGCCCCCATCCAACTGGGCGCGTTGTACGCACCGAACCGAATTCTGATGGCGCCCATGACGCGCACCCGGGCAGCAGACGACGGAGTGCCCACCCAGCTGATGGCTGACTACTACGCACAACGGGCGAATTCAGGGCTGATCATCACCGAAGGCGCATTCCCGTCGGCGCGTGGGCAGGCATACCCCCTTCAGCCAGGTTTGCACACCGACGCGCAGCAGGCCGGGTGGGCGCGGGTCACGGAAGCCGTCCACGCGGCCGGCGGCCGAATCGTGGTGCAGCTCATGCACTCTGGCCGTATCTCGCATCCCGATGTCCTCGGCGGCCAACAGCCCGTGGGCCCGTCGGCGGTGAGGGCATTCGGCTCGGCGCACACCGCCGACGGCAAGAAGACCTTCGTTGTTCCGCACGAGCTCACCGTCCGCGAAATAGGCTCTGTAATTTCTGATTTCGTCGCCTCAGCGCGCCGCGCACTCGCTGCCGGCGCTGACGGCGTGGAGATCGATGCCGCCAACGGATACCTGTTGAGTCAATTCTTGAGCTACGACGCGAATTACCGGCGCGACGCCTACGGGGGGTCTGCGCACGATCGCGCTCGACTGCCGAGTGAAATCATCAGCGAGGTCGCGGACGCGATCGGCCCCGGCCGACTGGGGCTGCGCATCTCTCCGAGCAATCCGGAGAACGACATTCATGAACCGGATCTCGAGGCGCACCTGATTCTCGCCAAAATTGCCCGCGACCTGGAATTGGCGTACCTGCACGTGCGGGTCGCGCCCGAACGACCCATCTTTTCGTGGTTACGTCGACGATGGCCCGACCGCTTGCTGCTCAACCGCGGGTTCCAGACGACGACCACCCGTGAGCAAGCCGTCGATGTCGTCACGACCGGCACCGCGGACGCCGTGACCATTGGCCGTGCGTATCTGGCGAATCCCGATCTGGTGCGGCGATGGACCTACGGCGCCGAGCTCAATGCGCCGCGACTGGAATACCTCCACACGGGTGGCGCGTTGGGGTATA
Organism: Mycobacterium sp. Dal123C01; assembly: GCF_052566995.1. Classification (NCBI taxonomy): domain Bacteria; kingdom Bacillati; phylum Actinomycetota; class Actinomycetes; order Mycobacteriales; family Mycobacteriaceae; genus Mycobacterium; species Mycobacterium sp. Dal123C01. Next base: position 4,277,253 of record NZ_CP199580.1, read on the forward strand.
CGGACTATCCACGTTTGCCGTGACGAGTAAGCAAGGTCACACTCACTGGGCGCAACCCCCTCGTGGTCCGGGCGGTGTTCTGGTTCGAAGTACAGATAACGACGGAAGGACACGCCATGACGAGCGGATCACTGCACGACACCCAACTGGCCGAGATGGGCGATGACGGAGACGAGCGGCTGGCCCGGCGGGTCGCCGAACTGTTCGACAACGATCCCCAATTCCGTGCGGCAGCTCCCCTTCCCGAGGTGATCGAGGCGGCCTGCAGGCCGGGCCTGCGGCTCACCGAGGTCTTCGAGACAATCGTCGAGGGCTACGCCGATCGTCCAGCGCTTGGACAGCGCGCTCGCGAATTAGTCACCAACGCCGATGGCCGTACTTCGGTACAACTGCTGCCGCGTTTCGAGACCATCAGTTACCGCGAAGTGTGGGACCGAGTGCGCGCGATCGCCAGCGCCTGGAGCCACGACCCCGAGAACCCCGTCACCGCGGGGGATGTCGTGGCGACGGTCGGATTCTCCAGCGCCGATTACCTGGTCGTCGACCTGGTGTGCGCCTACCTCGGATTGGTCACCGTGCCGCTGCAGCACAACGCTCCGGTGTCGAGACTGCGCCCGATCATCGAGGAATGCGAACCCAAGATCGTCGCGGTCAGCGCGGAGTACCTCGACCTGGCGGTGGAATCCGTGCTGACCAGTGCGTCGCTGCGGCAGCTGATGGTGTTCGACTACCAACCCGCGGCCGACGAGCAGCGGGAGAACTTCGATCAGGCCCGCATCCGCTTGCAGGGGACGGGCGCCCCGGTGGTCGTCACCACGGTCGACGACGTCGTCGAACGCGGCCGCCAACAGCCGGCCGGACCGGCCTACACCGAGGGCAGCGACAAGCGCCTGGCGATGATCATGTACACCTCCGGCAGCACCGGGACGCCCAAGGGCGCCATGTACACCGAGCAAACGATCGCCAAGGTGTGGACGTCGGGGTTCTTCCTCGCGCCCGGACTACCGGTACTCAGCGCGAATTTCATGCCGCTAAACCACCTCGGCGGCCGCCTGCCACTGGCGTCGGCATTCATCGCCGGCGGTACCAACTACTTCGTCCCCGAGTCCGATCTGTCCACGCTGTTCGAAGACTGGGCACTGGTACGGCCCACCGAACTCGCCGTGGTTCCCCGCGTGGTGGAGATGCTGTACCAGCACTACCGCAACGCGGTCGACCGCGGGATCGCCGAGGGGGCAGATCCCGCCACCGCGGAGCAGGACGCGGCGACCGAGCTGCGCGAGCAGGTGCTGGGCGGCCGGGTACTGGGCGGTTTCGTCGGCAGCGCGCCGTTGGCCGCAGAGATGAAGGTATTCCTGGATTGGGTGCTGGGCGCGCACATCATTGACGGCTACGGTCTGACCGAAACCGGAACCCTGACCCGCGACGGCGTGATCAGCCGCAAGCGCGTCATCGACTACAAGCTGGTCGACGTGCCCGAACTCGGTTACTTCCTCACCGACCGGCCCTATCCGCGTGGGGAATTGCTCGTCAAGACCGACATGATGACTCCGGGCTACTACAAGCGACCCGAAATCACCGCCCAGGTCTTCGACGAGGACGGTTACTACCGGACCGGCGACGTGATGGCCGAGATCGAGCCCGACCACGTGGTCTACGTCGACCGCCGCAACAACGTTCTCAAGCTTGCCCAGGGCGAGTTCGTCGCTGTGACGAACCTCGAGTCCATCTACGCCGGGGCGCCACTGGTCGGACAGATCTTCGTGTACGGCAACAGCGAACGACCGAGCCTGCTGGCCGTCATCGTGCCCACCCCCGCAGCGCTGGCCGAATATGGCAATAGCCCAGCGCTGAAAACTGCGCTGCACCAGTCACTTCAGCAGACCGCCGCCGCCGCGCAGCTGCAGTCCTACGAGCTGCCCGTGGACTTCATCCTGGAAACCAAACCTTTCACCGACGAAAACGGATTGCTGTCCGGCCTGGGTAAACAGCTGCGCCCCCGGCTCAAGGAGCACTACGGCGAACGACTCGAGCAGCTGTACTCCGAAATCGCGGCCGCACAGGTCGACGAGATCCGGGTGCTGCGTGAGACCGCGGCCGAGCGACCGGTGGTGGAAACACTGTCCGGGGCCTGCCGTGCCCTGCTGGGCACCTCGGACGCTAGCCCCGAAGCCCATTTCACCGACCTCGGCGGAGATTCGTTGTCCGCGTTGACCTTCTCCCACCTGCTCGAGGAGATCTTCCACGTCGAGGTTCCCGTCGGGGTGATCACCAGCCCGGCCAACAACATCGGGAAGATCGCCGACTACATCGAAACCCAGCGTGGTACCGGCACCCAGCGGCCGACCTTCAACACCGTTCACGGCCAAGGCGCAACCGCTATTTCGGCCGGCGACTTGACGCTGGACAAGTTCATCGACCCCCAAACATTGTCCACCGCGACGTCATTGCCGCACACTACCGGCGCACCGCATACCGTGCTGTTGACCGGTGCGAACGGATGGCTGGGGCGATTCCTGGCCTTGGAGTGGCTGGAGCGCCTCTCCGAGCGGGGTGGCAAGCTGATCACGATCGTGCGCGGCAGCGACGCCGACGAGGCCAGGACACGATTCGAAAAGGCCTTCGACAGCGGCGATCCCGACCTGCTGAGCCGGTTCCGCGAGCTCGCCGCGATGCATCTCGAGGTGCTGCCCGGCGACATCGCCGACCAGGATCTGGGGCTGGACCCCGCAACCTGGCAACGGCTGGCCGACACCGTCGACCTGATCGTGCATCCGGCCGCGCTGGTCAACCATGTGCTGCCCTACGACCAGCTGTTCGGGCCCAATGTCGTTGGGACGGCCGAGCTTATCCGCCTGGCGATTACTACCCGTATCAAACCCGTCACCTACTTATCCACTGTCGCTGTGGCGATGACGGTGCCGCCGGGACAGTTCCAGGAGGATGGGGACATCCGCCGGGTCAGCCCCCACCGCCCGATCAACGACGAATACGCGAACGGCTACGCCAACAGCAAGTGGGCCGGCGAGGTGCTGCTCAGGGAGGCCAACGAACTGTGCGGCCTGCCGGTGGCGGTGTTCCGCTCCGACATGATCCTCGCGCACACCCGATACCGTGGGCAGCTCAACGTGCCCGATATATTTACCCGGCTGATCTTCAGCCTGCTGGTGACGGGCATTGCCCCGCAATCGTTTTACCAAGGCGACGGGGTCGGCAGCCGGGCGCGTGCACACTATGACGGTCTGCCGGTCGACTTCATCGCTGAGGCGATCACCACGATCGGAGCCAGGGTCACCGACGACTACCGTTCTTTCGACGTGATGAACCCTTACGACGACGGTGTCTCGCTGGATGTGTTCGTGGACTGGCTGATTCGGGGCGGTAACAAAATCCAGCGCATCGCCGACTACGACGAATGGCTGGCCCGGTTCCAGACCGCGCTGACCGGTTTGCCTGAGCGGCAACGCCAGCAATCGGTCCTGCCACTGCTGCACGCGTTCCGCAAGCCGGAAAAGCCACGCCGGGGCGCGGCCGCTCCGACCGACGTGTTCCGCGCAGCGGTGCGCGCGGAGAAGGTCGGACCCGACCAGGACATCCCGCACATCTCGGCGGAGTTGATCGACAAGTACGCCGAAGATTTACGCGAGCTGTCTTTGCTCGGCTGAGTGCAAACGTCAAAGAGAGGATGGTGCGGTGGACGTCACGATTTTTACTCTGCTCGGCGACGGCGACGGACCATCGGTGGTGGACGCGTACATCGAGCAGGTATCCCGGTTAGCCGCGGAGGGCTTCACGCGTGTGTGGTCGGCCCAAATGCCCTGGGAGCCAGACCTGCTGAGCGTGCAGGCGCTCGCGCTGCGCGCGGTACCGGATATTGAGTTGGGTACCGCGGTGCTACCCATTCAGGTCGCGCATCCGATGCTGACCGCGCAGCGTGCTTTGACCCTCAACGCGATATCCGGCGGGAGGTTCAAACTCGGACTTGGTGTGAACCATCCGAGCTTCAGCGAGGACTTGTGGGGAATTCCCTGGGAGAAGCCGGTGCGCCGGATGAGCGAGTACCTCGACGGACTGCTACCGCTACTCGCCGGTGAAGAAGCTGATGCCACCGGTCAAATGGTCACAACGCGCGGCTCACTGCGAATTTCCGGTGTGGCTGCCCCCCAGGTCTACATCGCCGCGCTGGGCCCGCAAATGCTCCGCCTGGCCGGTCGCCGCACGGCAGGAACAATCACCTGGATGACCGGGCCCAAGACATTGGCCAACCACATCGGACCGGTCCTGCGCGATGCAGCGGCCGCAGCCGGGCGCCCCGAGGGCGCTGTCAAGGTATTGGCCGGCCTGCCTGTCTGTGTCACCGACGACGCGGACGGCGCCAGGACTCAGGCAGCCGAAAGCTTTGCGCTCTACAACACATTGCCCTCGTACCGCGCGATGCTGGACCGCGAAGGGTACAGCAACGCCGAGGAGACCGCGCTCATCGGCGACGAAGCCACCGTTCTCGACCGCATCGACGAAGTACGTGCCGCGGGTGTCGACGAATTCCTCGCGTCTCCGTTCGGCGACGAAGAAAGCCATACCCGAACCCGGGCACTATTGCGCAAGGTTGCTCAAGTGAGCGTCACCTGATCCGCAGACCGCGTTTGTGCACCCAGAGCACCGCCGCGACACTTCCGGCCACCCACACCAACACCGCGATGCCCAGGTGCACAAAGCTTTTCGTGTCGCGGCCGAACACCGGCCAGACCAACTTGGGTATTTGCGTCCATAACACCTGATGCTCCACCCCGTTCATCGGGTCGGCGAGGTAGTACACCGCGTAGGGCAGCGTCAGCGCGACCATCCAGCCGCGGGTGCGGCGACGGTCGCCACGCTGCCGCCACCGCCGGATCAGCGGCTCGACGCTGACCGGATGCAACACCGAGAACAGGTTGCCCACCCCGAGCCAGGACACGATCGGCACCGCGACCGTGGGGATCGTGACGGCCAGGCGCTCCGGGGTTTCCAGCCAAAGCGTCAACACCACCGAGGTCGCCAAGGTCGGCAGCCCGACGATCACGAGCAGCGCCAGATTCTTGATCAACAGCACCCGCCAGAACGGCACCCCGTCGGACACGGCCTGAAGGACGCGATAGTGATCGGCGCCGAGCAGGTTGGTGGTGGTGACATCGGCAAGGATCCACGACGAGAAGTACGTGCCCACCAGGACCACCCAGTCCTGGTGGCGGCCGAGCGTCAGCGGCTGCACCGCCAACCACCCCACGGCGAAGATCAGATTGGCCAGTACGCCCATCAGCCAGGTCCGTGGCGGGGTGAATGCCCAGCGGATTTCGGCCACCACGGCCGGCCACAGGCCCCGCCGCAAATCCTTGGCCGCACGTTTGGCCGCGGTGGGACGAGGTGCCGATGCCCGCGCCACGGTACGCAAGACGGCACGCACATGTGGCCGCATCGTCTCCTGCAACTCGACCATCTACTCCCCCACGCGAGCGGCGGCTGGTCCGACCACCGTCTCTGCCAATGCTTTACGCATCCTGTGATTAAACGGGGCGCTCAGGCGAAATCAACCGCCTGTGCAATTCCGTGGTGAGCACGTGAATCTGGCGGGTCAGGTCGGTGTTCGTCTTCAGCTCCACCTCCTGGGTCTCAAAGTCATGGTCGGCTCTGGTCTGCTGGAAGGCCGCCTGGCGGTTCTGGCCGATCATCACGAACGTCGACAGGAAGATCGCTTCGAGTGACACGATCAGGGTCAGCGTCGGCCATGGACTGCGTTCCAGCAACAGCATCCACACACCGAACAAGGCCGCGTGCAGCCAGACGAAATTCATCGACCCGGCAAATGAAGTGATCCGGTCGGCCAACCGCAACTGAAAGCTGTCGCTGCGCCTTTTGGCCTCATCCAGTACGGCCGGGTGATGAAGCTGTCCGCTGCGCAGCAGCCGGCGAGGGATTAATTGTGGGTTGTGTCGATGGCCTTCGGCTTGTGTCGTCATGGCGAGCCGTTCCTTTCTGCCACGGTGATACGCGCGTTCCCGTCCTCGGACCGCTCCGGCGGGCTGAGGGGGCCGCTGGCTAATGTTAATGGCCCAGCATCTTCGTGAGCCAGTACCCAATCCCACGAGGCATTTGAGCCGAGCGGTTCTGCCCGATGGCTCTGAAACACCAACGGCCACCACGAATTTCAGCTAGCAGGTTGTTGACCTCAGCTGGCCGGCATCGTGACGACGATCGATTCCTCACCCGTGCGCCAGGCATTCGTGAAGGTGGTGATGCTGACCTGCTCGTCAGGATGGTCGGCGCCGGGGTCGTTCAGGTGAACGACCTTTTTGTTCGTGTCGATCCCGGTGACGACTAGGTAATGATCGGCCTTCGTGCGCTGGTCGCTGGTGTTCCAGATGACGGCGGAGTTGACCCAGGCAATGGCCTTGCGCCCGACGCGGAGGTACTGCTGCAGCGCTGGCAAACCGGTCGTTTCCGGGTGCGCCGTCCAATACATAGCGGATTTGACTCCGTAATGGTCGAGCAGCACGACCAGGTCCGCCATTTCGACGCCGCCATTGCCGTCGGCGTGGCTCGGGTCGGTCGAAGACGCGTAAATCGGCCCCGGGTTGGTGCCCGACGAGGTGTTCTGTGCCAGCGTGATCATCTGCTGTTCCGTCGGCTCGTTTCCGGTGATCTCACCGACCACGTCGGCCACCGACATCAGGCCGCAGTTGTCCTCGAGCGACTGCTGCCGCCAATACTTGGCCACCGCAGCCGGGTCGCCGTATACGACCGCGCTGGGGGCCGCCGACGACGTCGATCCCGTCGTCGAGTGGCACCCCGATACCAGGGGCACGCTGGCCACGCCGATCAAAGCGACCACTGCCGCGGTAGCGATTCGGGAGCTGAACATGGTGGCGATCGGCCTAGTGAACCACCAATTCGCATGGCGCGCCTGGGTTCCCCGCAACCTCTACCGCTGCCCCTGAGCCACCGGTAGAACGTGTTACAGTTTTGCGACCGCGGCCGAGGACCTCGGCAGTTGGGCGTTGCGTGTGAGGAGGCCCGCATGGATTCCACCGCCGGCAGCTGCGTGCCTCTTCCGTCACGGAAACGCCCTGCAGCACAAGTGAATTCAGCGTAATGGCGACGGGCAAGCGCGTCGTCGTCGCGGGGCTGGGAGACGTTGGTCTGTTAGCCGCGATCCGGCTGGCCCGACACGCCGACGTCGTTGGAATCTCGGTCAAGCCCGCGCTGGTGAGCGGCCAGGAACTCGGCGTCCGGCTGTCCCGCCCCGGCGATTGGGCGCGCGACTACTGGATCCCGTTCGACCGGTTCCGCGGTTTGGACCGGGTGCGCACGATTCAGGCCACGCTGACCGGAGTGGACTTGGCTGCCCGAACCGTATTCGCCCGGGGCAGCGATGGCGCGACCATCGCTGAGGAGTTCGACGCGCTGGTGATCTCGACCGGGGTCACGAACGGCTTCTGGCGTCAGCCGACCCTGCAATCGGCCGCCGAGATCGGCGCCGACCTGCATGCCGCACACACCCGCCTGGCGACCGCCAACTCGGTGATCGTCGTCGGCGGCGGCGCGGCAGCGGTCAGCAGCGCCGTCAATATCGCAACCACGTGGCCGGACAAGCGTATTGATCTGTACTTCCCCGGAGAGGCCGCTTTAGGCGGGTATCACCCCCGGATCTGGAAGCGAATCCGTGGCCGACTCACCGAACTGGGCGTGGGCCTGCACCCGGGGCACCGCGCGGTGACCTCGAACGGCTCGGCGGGCGAGCAGATCACCAGTGCACCCGTCAGCTGGAGCACCGGGCAATCGCAGGCCAGCGCGGACGCCGTGCTCTGGGCGGTCGGCCAGGTGCAACCCAACACCGACTGGTTGCCACCCGAACTGCTCGACGAACACGGCTTTGTCCGCGTGACGCCCGAGCTGGAGGTGCCCGGCCATCGCGGTGTCTTCGCCGTCGGCGACATCGCGGCGAGCGACCCTCTTCGGAGCTCGGCGCGTAATCGCGGGGATTCGCTGGTGGCCCACAACATCCGTGCCGAATTCACTGGCCAACGACTGCGCACCTATCGAACACCGGGACGGCGATGGGGCTCGCTGGTGGGTATCCAGGCCAACGGGCTGGAGGTTTTCCTGCCCACCGGCCAAGCGTTCCGGCTCCCCGCGTGGTCGGTGCACCGGCTAGTGATGCCGTGGGTCGTGCGCTGGGGCATGTATCGCGGGGTGCGAGAAAACGACCCGCTTCGGTAATCGCCTGTGCGCGTGAAAGTCTGACCACGACTGGTCAGCAGATCAGGCGCTATTCGACCTTGTTGTATGCCACGATGATCGCGTGCGTGCGTTCCCCTGCCCGGTGTGCCGCGGGTTTGTAGCGTTCGAATCGCATCGTTGCCCGAACTGCCAAGCCGCGTTGGGATTTCACGCGCCGACGATGACGATGGTGGCGACGGCGTCGAATGCCGCGGTCATCGACGGCTGTCGCTGGATCGCGTGCACCAAGGCCCTCGATCTCGGCTGCAACTGGCTGGTGCCCGAAGAACACCCAGACCAGGCAAGCCGGGGACGCTGCTTGCCCGATTCGCTGATCCGGCGCGAACCGGCCGCCGATGACACCATCGCCGTGGAGAAGCTGGTATCCACGACGGTTGACCTGCGCAGACTCATCTATCAGCTGCTGGACATCGGTCTTCCGGTGGACCCATTCTGGCGGACGGAAGGCCGACTAGCCTTCGACTTGTTGTCCAGCTACAGCACCGGACAGAAGATCGTGATCGGTCATGCCGGTGGGGTGATCACCATCGATCTGACGGAATCGCTGGACGCCCACCGCGAGTCACTGCGCGTGCGTCTCGGCGAGCCCTACCGCACGATGCTGGGACATTTCCGGCACGAGGTCGGTCACTACTACCAGAACCTTTTGGTGGAGACCGGCCCCGGAGTGCGCCATCTCGACGAGTGCCGGGAGCTCTTCGGCGACGAACGGGCCGACTACCAAGCCGAAATCGCCCGTCACTACCAATTCGGGGCGCCGGAGCACTGGGACGAGTCGTTCATCTCGGAGTACGCGACGATGCATCCGTGGGAGGACTTCGCGGAATGCTTTGCCCACTATCTGCACATCACCGACACCATCAACACCGTTGGCGAGGCCGGTTTGATTCTGGTCGCCGATCGTGCGCACGTCGCCGTTCCTCGCGACATCGTTCCGCTCGCCTCCTACGCCGACGCCCCCATCGAGCAGCTGCTCTACGACTGGAAGTGGTTGGCACTGTTTTTCAACCGCATCAACACCTCGATGGGTAAACAGCCGCTCTACCCCTTTGAGATCCCGCCCCCGGTGATCCGCAAACTGGGCTTCGTACACAAGGTGATTCGGCAGACCGCGCTCGCCAACGACGCGGAATCGTCGAGTCCCGCCCCAACCGTCCGCTCGCCCGCAGACGGTTAGCGCGGTCCGGGCCCGGCCGTCTTGCTCCGGTCGCTACGGCGATTTCCGGTCGATGTGATTCCAACGTGGGCTGAATGGGAATAGAGAGCGGGTGGGCGAGCCCGGGATTGACGCATTCGAGAAATTGGTGGCGCTGCTCAACTATCCGATGTTCGTCGTGACCACGCAGGCCAACGGCACCACTGCCGGCTGCCTGGTGGGCTTCGCCTGCCAGGTCAGCATCCGTCCGCCGCGTTTCCTGGTAGGCCTGTCCATCCAAAATCACACCTTCCGGGTGGCCACGGACGCCACGCATCTGGCAGTACATGTGTTCGATATCGAGCACATCGACCTGGTCGAACTGTTCGGTAGTCAGACCGGCGACCAGACCAACAAGTTCGACCGCTGCCGGTGGCACCGCGGCCCGGCGCAGTTACCCATCCTCGACGATGCGGCCGCCTGGTTCGTCGGCAAGATCCTCGATCGTTTCTCCCTCGGTGATCACGTGGGACACCTGCTGCAACCGCTGGATGGCGATCCGCCGGACGCGCTGGAGCAGTGGGTGTCTTTTGGCGATGTCCGCTCACTGGAGCCGGGCCACGAGGCATGAGCGCATCCGAGCACCGTCCTCAAGCGGACACGGTGAACGATTCACCCCGTGTCGGCACGGTCAGCGACGTCACCGAACTCGCGTCGTTCTATGCCGACCCCCCCGACGGGGTGCGCGTCAATATGATCTTCAGCGCCGACGGCGCCGCCGCGTTCGGCGGTCGCGCCGGTCCGTTGTCGAGCCAGATCGATCAACAGCTGCTGAAGATCCTGCGCGGGTTCGCCGATGTGGTTCTGGTCGGCGCCGCCACCGCCCGTGCCGAGAACTATGGCCCGGTGCAGCTCAGCGAGACACAACAAGCCCAACGGCATCGGCAAGGAAAGACCAAGCCGCCCCCCATCGCGGTCATCAGCCGGACCTGCGAACTCCCGAGCAGACTCGTCGGCGACCCCAGCCAGCCGCCGCTATTGGTGACCTGCGCGGATTCCGCGGCGCGGCACGACGGCACCAGCGATCAACGATGCGGCGTCTTGGTGGCCGGCGAGGACTCCGTGGATGTCGCGCTGGCCGTCGCACTGCTGCGCACGCACGGTCTGACCCGGGTCCTCTGCGAGGGCGGACCCACACTGCTCGACGAACTGGTGGACGCCGACATCGTCGTGGAGGTCTGCGTCACGCTGGCCCCCAAGCTCGCGGCGAGCCAGCCGGTGGGTCACCGACGGCAGCCGTCACGATTGGCCCTGCCGGCCGCGTTGCGGCTCCAGCACGCATTGGTCTGCGACGACTACCTGTTCTTGAAGTACCGCCGCTGACCACGAACTGTCGAGCCGCCCGGTCGGTTAACCCCGCGGGTAACCCCGGCGGACAGTGCGGTCGAGAATGCCCAGCGTCGCGCGCAGGGCGCCCTCGGACAGCACCGGGAAAATCCCGGCGTCCCGCCACTTCGGGTCGATCGTGGACCAGTCGTAGAACGAGGTGACCACGGTGGTCGCGGCGTCGTCGGCCGGCTCGAGCTGGAAGCCGTAGATGTGCCCAATCTGTGGGCGAAGCTGGCCGAGAACCGTCCACGAGATGAGGCGATCCGGTTCGTACTCTTTGATTTCGACGGTGACGTCGTACCTGCCGAGTTGCGGGTAGTCGTTGAGCGCTTCGCGGTCCATGTGGACCACGAAGCTGTCGCCGACCGCCCCCACCGGATCGCCGTCGGCGTCTTGGAGCATCCCCGTCGAGTCGATCGCCACGTGGCCCTGCGGGTCGCACAGCAGCCCGAAGATCTCTGGCGCCGATGCCGGGATCGTGCGTTGTGTTTCGATGCGTTCGGCCATGCGTCCTCCCAGCCAACGTTGATGGGTTGCCGGTCACTCTACGACGCTCGCCCCGGCTCATGTCCGAAACCGGAAGCCCCGCAACGGTTAAATCGCCGTCCCGGATAACCCGCGCTGTCCTGCTCCGATGGCGCCAAACACGGTGCTGTGCCACGGTGGGTTTATGAGGCGGTGCAATTCCCGAGCGGATGGCTGGGCCCATCCCCTGCCCCGGCAATCCGCAGGCGAATCCGAGGCAAGCGCCGGGTTTCGGTGGGGTGACAGAACACCAAACGGTCGTCGAATTGCCTGTGTGGCATCACCTTCAATCCCCCGCGGCCTACTTTCCCCCGCTTTCAGAAGAGGACCATCGCCCCGGTGAACAATTCAGACGACGATGACGGTTATCGCAACATAGCGGTGAACGGATTGCGGCCCAACGAGCTTCGCTGGGCGCTGAACCACGATTCCGTGCACGGGATTGCGTACGCATTCAAAAATCCCGTCGCAGTCGCCGACTCGAGCGACGATCCCGACGACGATCGACAGACGTACCTGGTACGGATCAAACGCGACGACTTGGCCACTGCGCTGGGAAATATCAACGAATGGATCGTCAAGAATCCCGGTAAGACCGGGATTCACGCTTACGGCTTCCTCAGGGCGCTGTCGCGGGAGGGGCTCACCGAACGGCGCGCAGGTGACGAGGAACGCCGTTAACGAAATTGATTGACGGCTGGTCAGGTGCGTGTTTTCGGCTGCAATAAGCGGCCGCGCGCATTGCCACCGCTATCGACGTCTTATGCCCGGGTTGTTGAATTAGCTGGCATTCTGTCTATTCACCATGCCCCCGGCTGGCCCAAACTACTAGCCTTATGCCTGGCACAGAGGAGTCGTCGATGGGTGACAACGCGGGTTCGCGGGAGGGCTCGCAGTTCGGGCCCTATCTGCTGCGGCGGCTGGTGGGTCGCGGCGGGATGGGCGACGTCTATGAGGCCGAGGACACGGTACGCGAACGGACCGTCGCGCTGAAGCTGATGTCGCAGACGCTGTCCAACGATCCGGTCTTCCGCACCCGTATGCAGCGTGAGGCGCGCACCGCCGGGCGACTGCAGGAACCTCACGTCGTGCCGATTCACGACTTCGGCGAGATCGACGGGCAACTTTATGTGGACATGCGCCTGATCGACGGCCTGGACGCCGCCACCATTCTCAGCCGTTATGGACCGCTGACTCCGCCCCGGGCGGTCGCGATCGTGCGCCAGATTGGCTCCGCGCTCGACGCCGCGCACGCCGCCGGTGTGACGCACCGCGACGTCAAACCGGAGAACATCCTGGTCAGCGCGGATGACTTCGCCTACCTGGTCGACTTCGGGATCGCCAGCGCCACCTCCGACGAAAAGCTGACACAGCTCGGCACCACCGTGGGCACCTTCAAGTACATGGCCCCGGAGCGGTTCAGCGACTCCGACGTCACCTACCGCGCCGACATCTATGCGCTGGCCTGCGTCCTGTACGAGTGCTTGACCGGATCCCCGCCGTACCAGGGTGATCAGGTCAGCGTGATGAGCGCGCACCTGCACCAGGCGATCCCGCGGCCCAGCGCGGCGCGGCCGGGCATACCGACCGCCTTCGACGGGGTGATCGCACGCGGGATGGCCAAGGATCCGCTGGACCGCTACCCCACCTGCGGCGATCTGTCCGCGGCCGCGTACGCCGCCCTGGCCACACCCGATCAGGACCGGGCGACCGACATTTTGCAGCGCAGTCAGGCCGCCGAACTACCGGCGGCGTTCGCGGGTCAGCCGCCCATCGGCTTCGCGCCCTCGCCTCCTGCCATGGCGAGCCAGACCCCGCCACAGGTTCCGGGTTGGCCCGCGTCGGCTACCGCGTCGCCGTATCCTCCGAGCGGCCCCATCCCACAGCCAACGGGATGGCCCGGCGCTCCCGGCTGGGGCACGGGCGATGCCGCCGGCACGGGGACGCCGTCGTGGGGCCAACCGCCGCCCCGGCGAGCGCGTAACGCCTGGCTCTGGGTTGGTCTTGCCGCTTTCATCGTTGTCGCGCTAGTGGGCGTGGTCCTCGTTGTCGCCCAACCGTGGCGGTCGTCGGGCCCGTCCGCGTCGCAGCCACCCGCGCCGGCCTCAGACGCGATCGAGCTCCGCGTCCTCGATGACGGCGTCTTCGTCGGAAGCTCGGCGGCGCCGATAACGATCGACATTTTCAACGAGCCCATCTGCCCGCCGTGCGGCAGCTTCATCCGGTCGAATGCGGGCGACATCGAAACCGCGGTGAACAACAAGAAACTCGCGGTGCGCTATCACCTGCTGAACTTCCTCGACGACAAGTCGCACAGCAAGAATTACTCGACTCGCGCGGTGGCGGCGACGTATTGCGTCGCGGCCCAGAACGATCCGAAGGTCTACACCGCCTTCTACTCGGGCCTGTTCGCCAGCGACTTCCAGCCGCAAGAGGGCGCCCCAGAAGATCGAGCCGATGGCGAGTTAGCCCAACTGGCTAAGACCCTCGGCGTCGACGCCAGCGCGATCAACTGCATCAAATCGGGCGAAGACGTCGCCACCGCCAAGGCAAAGGCCGAGGCCGCCGATGCGACGCTGGCCGGGTTCAACGCCACTGGCACACCGTTCGTCTGGGACGGCAGCAAGTCCCTGAACTACCAGGACGCGACCTGGCTTACCAAGCTTCTCGGGTAACCCCGGATCACGTGTGTCAGGGGCGGACCGCAAACCCCGATGCTGCAGTGCGCTCGAAAACGCTGTGGCATAACTTATCTCGCCGAGTCTCAACGGCTCGCCGCGAAAACACCGACCCCGCGCGGGTAGCACGATCGCGCATGCGACACCGCGATGTTGTAGTTTTCGAGCGGTGACATTGGTCGGGCCTACCGTCATGAATGCCAGGCCGTGAATAGGAGTCAGCGATGACCGGCGCGCAGGACTCGCGGTTGGGGACGATGTTCGGGCCCTACTACCTCAAACGGCTGCTGGGCCGCGGCGGGATGGGCGAGGTCTACGAAGCCGAGCACACCGTCAAAGAGTGGACGGTGGCGCTCAAACTGATGTCGCCCACCTTTAGCCAAGACCCGGTGTTTCGCAAGCGGATGGAACGCGAGGCCCGCATCACCGGCCGGTTGCTGGAACCTCACGTCGTCCCGATCCACGACTACGGCGAAATCGACGGGCAACTGTATCTGGAGATGCGCCTCATCGAGGGCATCGACTTGGGCAGCCTGCTCGTGCGGGACGGGGCGCTGCCCGCGGCGCGGGCGGTGGCCATCATCCATCAGGTTGCCTCGGCGCTGGATGCCGCCCACGCCGCCGGGGTGACGCACCGCGACGTCAAGCCGCAGAACATCCTGATCACCGGCAACGACTTCGCCTATCTGGTCGACTTCGGAATCGCCAGTGCGAAAACCGACGAGAAACTCACCCAACTGGGCACCGCGGTGGGCACCTGGAAATACATGGCCCCCGAACGCTTTTCGAATGACGAGGTGACACCCCGCGCCGACGTGTACGCGTTGGCCTGCGTGCTGTACGAATGCTTGACCGGGGCGCCGCCCTATCCCGCCGACAGCGCCGGCGTGCTGGTCACCGCCCACATGATGGAACCCATCCCCCGTCCCAGCGCACAAGGGGTCGGGGTGGACGAGGCATTCGATGACGTGATCGCGGGCGGCATGGCCAAGACTCCGATCGAGCGTTACCCGACCGCGGGTGACCTTGCCGAAGCCGCACACGACGCGCTTTCCAGACCAGAGCGCGACCGTGCCCAGACCATCCTGCGCCGCACGGAAACCGCGGCACGGCCACACGACACGCAGCCGGACAGCCCACCGCCGCCGCAAGAGCCCGCCACCGAAGGATCGGATGAACCGGGAACGCCGCGGACACGCAACCGCTGGCTGATCCTGGGCGCGGCCGCCGTTGTTCTCGTCGCCGCCGCAGCAACGGTTGGTATCTGGCTGACGATGAAGCCCTCCGGCCAACAACATTCAAAGACAGGCGCGGGGAAAACCGCACCGGCATCCACCGATGCTCCCAGCAATGACCAAGCCCGACTGCTGAGACTGCTCCCGTCCGGCTACCCTGCCGGCGTGTGTACACCGGCCACTCCCGCGTCGGACAGCATATGGGTAAACGCGGTGGCGATGGTGACCTGCGGCCCGAACACTCAGCCCGGCGGCCCCAGTCATGCCACCTACGGACTGTTCCCGACTCCCGACAGCCTGAAGAAGGCTTTCACCGATGACGTCGCCAACGTTGGTCTGGTGAAATGTCGTGGGGAGTCACGGTCACCCGCCAACTGGCACTACGACCAAGGTCCCAACGAGACGGCCGGCATGCTCGCGTGCGGAACATACGACAACCACCCGAATGTGATCTGGACTTACGACCAAAAGCTCATGCTCAGCGACGTCTCCGGAGACCCGGCCAGCATCGAAGACCTCCACGCGTGGTGGGACACGTACAGCTAGTCACTCAGCCAGCGGCGGCACCGCGACAAACTCAGTCGGGTTCGGCGACACCATCGCCGAGAGCCTTTTGAGACAAACGGATGGATCAACGTCTTCGAGGTTGATCCCGGCGAAGGTCGCGGCGTCGACGCGCAGGCTGATCAAGCATGGCCGGATCGGGTGACCACTGCTCGGATCCAGCGTATTGACGACGCCATTGAAGATCACCACCTCGAATTGGTGCTCGCCGCCGAGTTCGAAGACGGTCGCCAGAGATAACAACGTGAGTTGTGCAATAGTGCTGGCGTACAACGCTTTTACTTGCCCGGCCGGTCGCGCCGTTTCGACAACCGTCGCGCGGGTTTTGACGTACCGGTAGGCCTTGGCCTTCGGCACGACATCCACCGTGGGCAGTTCATACTCAACGACCAACTGGCGCGCAACGGGAAAATACTCAACGGCGGCCTTGGGGGCGATACCGCGCGGCAATGGCATCGCCGTCAGGACCGATTCGACGTGTGCCGTCAAATCCGCCGGAGTGCCAGTGCGATCGCTATCGGACGGAGCAGACGTCGACGCATCCGGCAGGTGCCGCAATCCCGCTCGAAGCAGATCGGTCAGCGCGGCTACCTGGGATTCGATTTTGACGTTCTGCCGGTCTACCTGGACGGCCACGCCGTCAAGGTTGTAGATTTCGCTTTCCAGGACAACGTCTTTGGGCCATCGGCTCAGTTGCCATTCGCGTTGGCGCGTGATCTCTTCGACCCTGGCTCTCGCTTCAGCGGCCTTCACCGCTGCATACAGCGCCCTGGTTGTCTCGAGTTCTTTCAATCGCTGCTGCTCGCGCACGGGGTGCCGGCGGCGGGCCAACTGGTACTGGTAGCGAGCCTCCGCCAGCTGCCGCTGGGCATCGGGCAGCCGATCGTAGGCGGGGGGCTGCACGAAGTCCGCGAGCCGGGGCAGGGGCTCGGCGATCTCCAAGTAGCGAATCCGCATCTCGCAGATTTCGGGGTCCTGGCGGGCTTTGTTGACGGTGTAGTGCGTCTCGAGCATTCGGCAAGCAGATTCCCAGTTCTGCACGTCTGTCAGCGTTCGCTGCGAAGAGCGCCACAGGTTCCAGAGCGCGTGGTATGCCTCCAGCTCCGCGGCCCGTCGCGGGCCGTCGTCAAATGGCCTCATGCTCTCCCCTGACCGGGCGATCTCCGTCCCTTCAAAACTTAACGCGTCAGGTGCGGTATGTGCAGCGTGGCGCTTTCGCGCGCACCCTGTCGACCGTGTCAGGGCGACGGGAGTCGCCAGGCGTGGGGATCTCGGGATTATCAAGCTCCGCGGGCGCGGCAGACCCCCACGCCCGACGACGGACTCAGTGGATTCCGACGAGGTCCGTCACAGGATGTAGAGCATCTCCTGGTAGGTGGGCAGCGGCCACAGGTCGTCGGCTACAACGCTTTCCAAGGTGTCGGCGGCGGAACGCACCGCTTCCATCGCCGGCAGCAGCGCCTCTTGGCCATGGGTGGCTTCGTCGAGTGCCGACTCCGCTGAATGATCCGACAGGGCCGACTTCAGCGTGGCCAGGCCCGCCGCCAGATCAGCGATTGGCGTCGAAACCGCTTCCAATACAGCCGTGTTCGCCTCCACGCCGGCCTTCTTCAAAGCGGCGACGTTCTGCGCGAGCTCGGTCTGGTAGCGGATCGCGGCGGGCAGGATGACCGTCGTCCCGAGCTCCAATGCCAGCTTGGCCTCGACCGCAACGGTCAAGGCGTACTGCTCGAGGCGCACCTCGTAGCGGCTGTGCAGCTCGCGCTCGCTGAACACCGCGTACTTCTCGAAGAGTTCGATCGCCTCTGGCTTGATCAGCTCGCCAACGGCGTCCAGCGTGGTCTTGAGGTTCGGCAGGCCGCGCTCGGCCGCCTCGATCTGCCACTTCTCTGAGTAGCCGTCGCCGTTGTACACCACGTCCCCGTGTTCCGTGATGACCTCGGTGAGCAATGTCTGCACCGCCTTGTCGAAGTCCTCACCGTCGGCGACGGCCTGCTCCAGGACGCTGGCCATGTAGTCCAACGAGTCCGCCATGATCGTGTTGAGCACGATCAACGGCACCGCAACCGTCTGCCCGGAGCCGGGAGCACGGAATTCGAACCGGTTGCCGGTGAACGCGAAGGGGCTGGTCCGGTTGCGGTCGCCCGCGTCCGTCGGCAGGTGTGGCAGGGTGTCGACACCAATAATCATGGTGCCCTTGCCCTTCGACGACGTGGCCTCACCCTTGGCGATCTGCTCGAACACGTCGGCGAGCTGTTCACCCAGGAAGATCGAGATGATCGCGGGCGGTGCCTCGTTGGCACCCAGGCGGTGGTCGTTGGTCGCCGACGCGACCGACACCCGAAGCAGCCCGGAGAACTTGTGTACAGCGCGGATCACCGCGGCGCAGAACACCAGGAACTGAGCGTTCTCGTGCGGGGTGTCGCCCGGGACGAGCAGCGAACCCAGCTCGGAGTTGCCCATCGAGAAGTTGACGTGCTTGCCCGACCCGTTGACGCCGGCGAAGGGCTTCTCGTGGAAGAGGCATTCCATGCCGTGCTTCTTAGCGATCGTCTTGAAGATCGTCATCGTCAGCTGCTGGTGGTCAGAGGCGATGTTGGCCCGTTCGAACATCGGCGCCAGCTCGAACTGGCCGGGGGCCACCTCGTTGTGCCGGGTCTTGGCGGGAATGCCGAGTTTGAACAGCTCGCGCTCGGTGTCCATCATGAAGCCGAGGACACGCTCGGGCACCGCACCGAAGTAGTGGTCGTCGAACTCTTGCCCTTTGGGCGGCTTGGCGCCGAACAAGGTGCGGCCGGCGTTGACCAGGTCCGGTCGCGCCAGGAAGAAGTGCCGGTCGATGAGGAAATACTCTTGCTCCGGGCCGCAGAACGAGACCACCTTATTGAGGTCCTTGTGACCGAACAGCGTCAGAATTCGCTCGGCGTGGATGCCCATGGCTTGCTGGCTGCGCAGCAACGGCGTCTTGAAGTCCAGGGCCTCCCCGGTCATCGAAACGAAGACCGTGGGAATGCACAGCGTGTTGCCGTTCGGGTTCTCCAGGACGTAAGCCGGGCTGGTGGCGTCCCAGCCGGTGTAGCCGCGCGCCTCGAAGGTGCTGCGCAACCCGCCGGACGGGAAGCTGGAGGCGTCGGGCTCGCCCTGGATGAGGGTCTTACCGGCGAACTCGGCGAGCGTGGTCCCGTCGCCGACGGGGTCCAGGAAGCTGTCGTGCTTCTCGGCGGTCAGGCCGGTCATCGGATAGAACACGTGGGCGTAGTGGGTAGCGCCCTTCTCCAGTGCCCAGTCCTTCATGGCGACTGCGACGGCGTCGGCGACCGCGGGGTCAAGCTTGGCGCCATTCTCGAGGGTCGCCACCACGGACTTGTACACCGCCTTGGGCAGCCGCGCCTGCATTTCGGCCTTCGTGAAGACGTTGGAGCCGAAGATCTCGCCGGGGGCCTCACCGGCTACGAAGCTGATGGCCGGGGGGACGTATGCCTCGACGTCGTTGATCGCCTGCAGGCGCGCTGCGTTTCCGCTCAATGGAGTTCCTATCGCTGAGGGGGGCCACGACCTTCGCTCGCAGAAGGTGGACCGCCCCACAGTAGGAACCTTCGATGGCAAACTTGTTACGCACGCGTCAACGCTGCGCTTCACCGGTTTCGAATAGGAGACGACGTGTCGGCGTGTGCCGACACCAGCACCAAGGACGATCCGGCATCGGCGACGCGGGCAAGAGGGCACGGTCGCCACCGGGTGAGTCGGGCCGAACGCCTACCCGGCATCATCGGTGTCGTCGGATGGCTCCTACGAGTGTTGCCGGGTTCAGTGGCCGGCCGGGGCGGTTTCGCGTCGCCGGGTAGAAGCAGAGCCCGACGAGGATCGCACTGAAGTGGCCGATCGCGGTGAAGTTCAACACAGTGTGGTTCATCGTGATCAGTGGGATGCCGAAGACGAGCAGCAATACACCAAGATAGCCCCAGCGCCACGGCACCGCGATGTGATACGTCAGTACGGCGGCCACGCCGACCAAGAAGTAGCTCACCCCGATGTCGCGTGCATTCACCAAGCGCTCGGGCGCTTGGTATTCCTCGATCGCAAAGAACACGATTCCTTCGCTGACAAAGGTGGCGAGGACATGGGCGCTCAAACCCACGGTGAGCCAACGCAGCTCACCAAGCCAGCGTTCTGCGGGCGCAAGAAACAAGGTGAAGAGCACCAGATACGGCGCCAGATTTTTGCCGTCGATCCACAACAGGCTGGACACCAGGGCATCGAGCGGGTCCATGCCCAAGTGGTAGATATTCGTCGAATGCCGTAGCAGCAGCCAATGCCGCTGCGGCCCAGTGAGTTCGTCTTGGACGATTGTCGTTATCAGCAGCACGAACAGCCAGCTATAGGTGAGCCACGCGGTCTTGATGAAGCGCTGAACCACCACAGCTATGGTTGGCAGTCGTGAGCGCATCGATGCATCAGCCATAATGCCGACCATTGCATGATTTCCGTTGTAGCCAACGACAATCAGAGTTGTCAGCGCATCCTTACGGGCGCGCCAGGACCCCCGTCGCGTCCCCCCGGTCAGGCCGGGGCGTTCGCCCGTTTCCGGCGAATGAGCAGAATCGTCTTGACGATCAGAAACACCACCGCAACGCCCATCATCAGCGTGGACAGGGCATAGGCGCCGTACTCGGCTCCGCGGTTGTAGCGATCGTTGACCAGCAACGTCAGCGTCTGCGACTCCCCCGGCAGGTTGGACGACACCATGATGACCCCACCGAACTCGCCGAGCGTGCGCGCGGTGGTCAGCACGGTGCCGTAAATCAGGCCCCACCGGATGGACGGCAGGGTGATCCGCCAAAACGTCTGCCACGGACCCGAACCCAGCGTGGCCGCCGCCTGTTCCTGGTCGGTCCCCACCTCCAGCAGCACCGGCTGGACCTCACGCACGACAAACGGCAAGGTGACGAAGATGCTGCAGAGGATGAGGCCCGGCACGCCGAAGATGATCTTGATCCCGAGGTCGTTCTCGACGAAGCCCAGCGCGCCCGCCGAGCCCCACAGCAGGATCAGCGCGACACCGACGATGATGGGCGACACCGCAAAAGGCAGATCGACGATCGCCTGCAGCACGGCTCTACCGCGGAACCGGTTGCGCGCCAGCAACAATGACGTGAGCCCACCGAACACTACGTTCAGTGGCACCACAATGGCGACCACCAGCAGCGACAGGTTCAGCGCCGAGATCGCCGCCGGCGTGGTGATCCAGGCGACGAACTGGCTAAGCCCGGGCCGGAATGTCCGCCACAGGATGATCGACACCGGGGCGATCAGCATCACGCCGATGTAGGCCAACGTCACGTACCGGGTGAGGTAGCGGATCCAGGACGACGACGTCACGCGGCCTTCTCCTCTCGTTTGGCCGCGCGTCCACCCACGATCCGCAACAAAACCAGCACGGTAAACGAGATCGACAACAACACAATGGATATCGCGGCCGCGCCGGTACGGTCGTCATTCTCGATCAAGGACCGGATCCACTGCGACGTGACTTCGGTCTTGCCCGGGACGGCGCCACCGATTGTCACCACCGAACCGAACTCGGCGATGCACCGCGAGAAGGCCAATCCGGCGCCGGTGAACAACGAGGGCGCCAGCGACGGCAGCACGATCGTCGTGAAGACCTTGGGGCCACTGGCACCCAACGATGCCGCCGCCTCTTCGACGCCCCGATCGATTTCCAGCAGCACCGGCTGCACGGCACGGACCACCAGCGGCAGCGTGACGAACGCCAGCGCCATGCCAACCCCGGGAGGCGTGTGCTGCAGATGAATGTGCACCGGGCTGTTCTTGCCGTACAGCGCCAGCATCACCAGACTGGTCACGATCGTCGGGAGCGCAAAAGGCAGGTCGATCACCGCATCGATCAGCCCTCTCCCGACGAAATTGTCCCGCACCAGGACCCAGGCGGTCGCCAGCCCGAACACCACATCGGCGACGGTCACCACGGCGGAGATGACAAACGTCACCCGGAACGACTCCACCGCGGCGTGGGAGGTGACCGCCAACCAGAAGGCCTGCCAGCCGCCGCCACTGGCCTGCCAGGCGATGGCGGCCAACGGCAACAGCACAATCACCGAGAGCCACAGCGCCGTCACCCCGACTCGAAGTGACGTGAAACCCGAGCCCCGGCCCGCGCGGGATCCTTCCGGCGGCTCCGGAAGCCGGCTACCCGGCTGGGCCAGCTCGGGCCGCAGCGCCTCCGGATTGGGGATGACTGCGGCGGTCATCCGGTCGCCTGCATGTAGACCTTGGTGATGCTGCCGGTGTTCTTGTCGAACAGTTGCGGATCGGCGGTGCTCCAGCCACCGAGGTCATCGATCGTCCACAGTTTTACCGGCACCGGATACTGGTCCCGGAAATTGCTGGCGACGGCCGGATCGATCGGCCGAAATCCGGATTGAGCCCACAATCTTTGCGCCGCGGCGGTGTACTGGAAGTTCTTGAAGGCCGTCGCGACATCCAGGTGTTCGCTGGTGCTCACCACCGCCACCGGATTCTCGATCTTGAAGGTTTGAGCCGGGATGAGGTGTTCGACGGGTCTACCTTGCCGCTCAGCGGCGATGGCCTCGTTCTCATAACTGATCAACACGTCGCCGCTGCCTTCGGAGAAGACCGCGGTAGCAATCCGCCCGGATCCCGGACGCAACTTGACGTGTTCGTGCACCAATTTGCTGATGAAATCGATACCCGCCTGACTATCCGCGCCGCCACGGCTTTTGGCGGCATACGGGGCGAGCAGATTCCACTTCGCCGAGCCTGAACTGAGCGGGCTCGGCGTAATCACCTCGACACCGGGACGAAGCAGATCGTCCCAATCCCTGATGTTCTTCGGATTGCCCTGGCGGACAACCAATGTCACCACTGATCCGAATGGGCTGCCCCGGCCGGCTCCTTTGTCCCAATCCGCGGAGACTTTTCCGGCTTTTACCAAGCGGGTGATGTCCGGCTCGACCGAGAAGTTCACGATATCGGCCGGCTTTCCCTCGACGACGCCGCGTGACTGGTCGGCCGACGCGGCGTAGGAGCCGATCACCTGCACACCCTTGCCTTCTTCGGAGGCGTTGAATGCCGGAATCACCTTGCTCCACCCGGGTTCTGGAACCGAATACGCGACCAGGGTGATCTTGGTGTTCGCGTTGCTCAGCCCGCCGCCGCCTATCGCGTCGCTGGCACCGCCCGCACACCCGGCAACAACAGCGGCGGCCAGGGTGAGTGCGACCAGGTGGCGCCAGCGCACTGCGATACCGATGTCGTTAACCAATAGCCGGCCTTCCGGTACGGGAGTTGGGTACGTCGTTCCCATTGCTGCGGAAGGGCATTAAGACTTCGAAGAATTCGCCAACTCGAGACCAGACCGCGCACGGGCAGAACAGTCAGCGACAACAGCGCACGACGACAAAGCCTGCCAAACAACCGGCTGCCGCGTGCATGGCGCGAAGCGTAGCAAAGCGCAGGCGCCTGCGCGTCTGCGTCGCAACGCCGCTATCACCGTCGCGATGGGAGTGACGAGAACCAGCGTCATATGTGACCGAGCACCGATTTACGCGGGTGTGCCGTCGACGCAGTGCGCCCGGCCCATCAGCTCGGAGCCGGCACCGAGCGGGCCTCCCAGCAACCTGGTCGTGCGGCCGGCGTCAGAGCTCCGCCGGGATGGCCCTTCGCCGGCGGGCGCGTGGTGAAAGCCGCAGCGTGCTGGGGTCTTATCGACACACGGCGCGGCTCGCCCGCTGTGGATTGTTGGCTGCGGCGCTGCGACCCGAAAGCCACCATCGGCGCGGCCGGTCGGAATGCGATGGGCCGACGTGTCACACCGACCGGGGTGATCGCTCGCGCATCCGGTCGGCCCGCTGTGCGAGCGGCGCTGAAAAAGTCACGGTGATGCAAAGAGCCGGACACCGGTCGGTACCTGGGCAAGCAAACCCGTCTCACGACGGCAACATTTCAGCGCGTTCGTCCGCAATTTTCGCCGGCTTACCGTTTAATGCTCCGGAGAGGGCACCTTGTGACCCTTTTCTCATTACAGCGGCGCGCCGCCACCGCGGCTCGAGAAAAGGATGCCCATGGCCCGCACCCTGACGACCAAAGTCGCCGCGGCCGTGCACGTCGTCGCTGTGTTATGCGCAACCGCCGCTACGGCATCGGTCAGCTTGGCGGCTGCCGTCCACGCCGCCCCGGGTCCTCCTGTTCCGGACGCCGACCACAAGGCCGGGATGTACGGCGATCCCGCGGCCGCCGCGCCCTATTGGCGCCAACAACACGCCTCGGACTGCGGCGAGATGGCGGTGGCCGATGTAGTCGGCGAGATCACCGGACGCCAGCCGACCGAGCGACAGATCACTTCCGTAGCCGAAAATACTTCTGGCGCAACGGGTTCCGGGCCGATATGGAAGCCGCCGGGTAACACCGACATCAGAGACCTGCCATTGCTGCTCTGGCACTACTGGATCAGGGCCGACAATGTCCAGACCAATACCAATGCGCTGGAACAGGATCTGGCGGAAAGCCGCAAAGTGATCGTCCTACTCAATGCCGAGACCATCTGGAACCGGCCCGGCAATCGAGACTCCGCGAATCACTTCGTGGTTGTCACCGGCATCGACACCAGAGCCGGCGTGGTGCATCTCAACGACAGCGGCATCAAGAGTGGCCGCGACGAACAGGTTCCGATCGCCACGTTCGAACGGGCGTGGGCGCCCAACTACAACTCGGCGGTCGTGACGAAGTGACGGCAAGCCGGCTTCAGGGCAGCCTTTTCGTCGAGACCGACTCGATGACGGCAGATCCGCGCTGACCACTGGCCAGGCTGCAGGACTCAGCCAACTCAGGCCCATACGTTGCTGCACCGCACTCGCATTCCCAGCAGACATGCTGGCCGCAGGAACACGGAACGGTTGCGACGATCATGTGTCCCGGCAGCAGCCAGTGACCACGCGCACAGCGTCGGGGTGGTCTGTCCAGCCATTGTGTGCGGGGGCGATGTGCCAGCTCGTCGACGTGAACACTCACGCGGATCACCCTCCCATTGGGGCGGTCGCCAAATCCAGGGCGATGTGTGAATCGTTATCGTCTAGTTGACCGTGTCGTTGCTTGCGAAATCGTGGTTTCTGGCGTATCCGACGGAGGGAGTGTCGCTGGCATCACAGCCAGATGCAGTCAGCGACTTCATCGACGAGGCAGCAGTCAGTTCTTCGCGAGGGTGAACTGGTTGACGTCGATTTGGCCGGTGCGGAACGCATTGGCGCGGCCGGTCAGGTAGTGCAGGTAGCGCTCGTAGGCTTCTTCCGATTGCACCTCGATGGCTTCTTCCTTGCGCGCCTCGAGTGCCTCGGTCCACAGGTCGAGGGTCCGGACGTAATGCGGCTGCAGCCGCTCGCGCAGGGTCAGGCTGAAACCCGCGTCTGCGGCGTCCTGCTCCATCATGTCGGTGCACGGCAACCCGGTGATCGTGTGCAGGAACATGACGCCGTCGTCGGGCAGGACGGTATAGGCCATGTCGAAGAAATCGTCGTAGCGATCGTGACTGAAGTGCTCAAACCCCCCGATGGAGACGATCCGGTCGACGGGCTCGGCGAACTCTTCCCAGTCCTGCACCAACACCCACTTGCTCCGCGGAGTGTCCATCTCGTCGAACCATTTCTGCACGTAGGCAGCTTGATTGCACGATGCCGTCAAGCCGACGACGTTGACGTCGTACTTCTCAATCGCCCGGCGCATGGTGGTGCCCCAGCCGCAGGCAATATCGAGCAGCGTCATACCGGGCTGCAGGTCCAGCTCGCTGAGCGCCAGATCGATCTTGGCGACCTGGGCCTCTTCCAGCGTCATGTCGTCCCGCTCGAAATAGGCGCAACTATAGGTTTGGGTGCGATCGAGGAATAGGCGAAAGAAGTCGTCGCATAAGTCGTAATGGTCCTGCACACCCGCGAAATGCGAAACGAGCCTCTGAGCCATGGTTGCGTGCCTTCCCGGACCCAGGGTCCCCCCGTACGACTGTCAAGTCTGGACATAGATACCCCCGTACATGCAGGGCAAACAAATTCAAAGCGAGTTCCCAGGTTTCAACGGCGCTCCGTGGCGCCGATGAATTTCGGCTGCACCGCCGGTCATACCTGTGAGTCGACATCGATAGCAAAGGTGAATCCCATGTCCTTGAAGCGCAAAGACGCCCTGCCGCCAATCGTCGATCAGCAGACCTGGGGCACCGCGCTCGCTGAACTACGCAGGCGCGAGAAGGCCGCGACGCGCGAACTGGATGCGATCGCCGCCCAGCGGCGTCGTCTGCCGATGCTCGAGTTGTCCGACTACACCCTCGTCGGGGCCGACGGGCCCATCCGCCTCGTCGACGTGTTCGGCGGCCGATCGCAGCTCATCACCTACCACCACATGTGGGCGGACGGCGCCCAGTGGCAGTGCGGCGGATGCACGGGTTTCACGTCGCAGTTCACCCGGTTGGAGTTCCTCGACAACTACGACGCCCGCTTCGTCATCGTCACCAACGGACCGATCGAGGAGGCGCTGGCCTACAAGCAGAAGGTGGGCAATCGGATGCAGTGGTATTCGTCGTCGCAGAGCCCGTTCGGCGCCGACATGGACGCGCCCGTAGGCGGGGGCTTCGCGGTCAACGTGTTTCTGCGCGACGGTGACACGGTGTATCGCACCTGGCACACGAATGGGCGGGGCACCGAGCAACTCAGCCACTCGTTCGCGCTTATCGACATATTGCCGTGGGGCCGGCAAGAGGAATGGCTCGATTCGCCCGAGGGCTGGCCGTCGCGGCCCACCTACTCCGGCTGGCTGGACTCCCCCGACATCGCCCGCGCTTACGGAACAGAGGCCTAGCGCCCGCCGTCGACGACTTTCACCGGCTTGTGTGGAAAGCGCCGTTCGGCGTATTCCTTGGCCTTGGAATTCGGCAGCACATAGAGGTTTTCCTTCTTGTCCTGCAACGGTTTTAGTACCAGGTCCATGAAGCCTTTGCGGTTGTCCAGATAGGGCTCGATCACGTCCTCGCCCGCCGGGCACACGGCCAGGCAGTAGGCCGCCTTGTAATTCGGCTTGAACGATAGGCTCTGCCACATCGACGCGTTCTCCGAATCGGTTACCCGCGAACGAAAATCGGCCGCGTCGGAGCTATCCGCGACGGTCTGAACCCAATCGGTGAATCCGCCCATGAACTCGCGATAGTTGTGCGTCGAACACGCCAGCCAATCGAAGCTGCCGTCCTTGCCGATCGCGCCGACCGGGCACGCCGCGACGCACAGCTTGCATTCCAGGCACGGACTGTAGTCCAACGGCTCGCCGTAGCTGCTGATCGGCGCGTCGACCACTATCGTGCCCAGCAGGATGAAATTGCCGAACTTCGGGTGAATCACGTTGCGGTGAATACCCATTGCGCCGTGACCCGCGGCAACGGCGACGGGTTTGTGCGCCACCACCCAGATCCGGCCGGGATAGTTGTCCATCTCCATCGGAAAGGTCGCCGACGGGTTCAGCGCCCGGTAACCGGCATCTTGGAGACGACGCACGATGCGATAGGCCGCCTCGTTGAGCAGCTCGCCGCTGCGGTGAAACTCTTGGTTGGCCACGCTGCGCGCCGTCGAGCGGATGTTGTCGCGGTTCATCTTGGCCACGAGCGAGATGTAGCTCTTCGCGCCCGGTAACGCGGCCTCGACGTGCTCGACCTCCGAGGCCAGCTCGGGGTTATCGACACTGGCGAATCCCACGTCGTCCACGCCGGCCTCTAAGCACATCTCGCGCAGCCAATCAGCGTCGAGCACACCGGGTTTCAGCGTCTGGCGCGATCGCACCTTTCGCACGGTGGGATGCTCCGCCAGCCGGGCCGGAAGTTTCTCGGTCATGCTGAGTATAGTACACGATACTTAGAGTGTGGCGGGCCCCAGGCGGCAGGCGCACGACGCGGTGATCGCGACATCGGCGTGCGCGCCCGCCAGCGTCAATTGCTGCCCGATGATCGTCGCCTCCGCGGTGCGGCCGAGACGCCGCAAGCACTCGTGATACCCGTGCAGGCTCCACATATTGTTGGGATGTTGGCAGCATCGCCGCACCGTGGGGTCAAGCCCGAGATCGGCAGCGTAGACGGCGGCCGCCTCCGCCACCTGGCCCTGCTCTAGCAGCAACGCACCATAGGCGTGGCGGGTAGGTTGCATCCACCCCCATGGCTCGTCGTAGGGAAGGTCGTCGTCGAGTTGTACCGCGCGCCGAAGATGGCTGAACGCCAGATCGAATTGCCCCTGCCGGTAAGCGATCTCGCCGTCTAGCATCGCGCCGGCCACCGCCAGGATGTCGCGACTGGTGTTGTTGAACAGATACCGTGACGCGGGAATGCGGCCGTACGCCGCGGTGAAGGCGTCACGCTCGGCGCGTGCTTGCGCCAGTTGGCCTTTAGCGGCGTAGGCCATGCCGCGGCCGTAGTGGACCGTCGCCACGGTGGTGCAGTACAGATCCCGATCCGCAGGCAATGACTCGGCGATCAGGTCTTCCCAACGGCCGAAGCGGATAAAGACGTGCACCCGAAGCGGAACGAAGGCCTCCAGCCAGTCGGCCATCGGCGGTGATTCGATGGACAGCACCTCGGGTGTGAGCTGCTCGGCAAGTTCGTCGGCGGCCTGAAGCGCGATACGGGATTGGCCGGAAAACATCGCCGCATACACGACGAAGTGCAAGTCGTGTGCTCGGTAAGCCGAATAAAAGTTCAGCGGCCCTTCGTATTCGAGAAACCGGCGATCCGCGCGCACCGCCGCCAGGTTCGACACCACAGCGGTGCGATAGTCACCGCACAGCACATCAATATGGGTTGGCATGTGTTGCAGGTGGCCCGCGTCGGGCGCCAGCCCGCGCAGCAGATCGGCCGCCGGTAGCGCCTCCTCGGGATGCGCGGATAGCTCCATCGTGTGCAGGTAGATGTGCAGTATGCCCGGGTGGGACCGGCCGGCCGGCGTCTGCAGCGCCGTCTCCAGAATTCGCTTGGCCTCGACCACCCGAGAACCTGGGGCCGGCTCCCCCGTGTGGGTGTCCCACAATGCCCAGGCCGTCAGATTGACCAACCCGTCCGCGGTCAGGGCCGCAACGTCGATATCGTCTGGGTAAGCCGACGCCAATGCCACCATCGCTGCGGCGTACGAGGCGTTACCGGTGGCCAGTGCCGCGGTGTCGGTCGCGTCGTCCGTCGGAAAACGCGCGGCCAGCGCCTCGATCAGACCGCGCTCAAGAGCCGTCGCGCGGCCGCTGGTGGCCAGCCGTAGCTCGTCGCGCGCCCGAGCCAGCGACGCGTCCAGCTCGACCGCGTCGAATGCGTCCCAGGCTTTGTTGTAGTTGGGGCCCACCGAATAGGCGATGCCCCACCGGGCGATGGCCAGATCAGGGTCTAGGCCAAGCGCTTTCTCGAAGCATTGCACCGCCTCTTCGTGATTGAACGCGTAAGCCCACACCATGCCCCGGTCGAACCACAGCTGCGCCTGAGCCGACGGTGTGTCGACGGCCCGGTGGTAGGAGCCGAGGTCGTAGTACGGCTCGACGTCGCCGCGCGGGACCGCCACGTCGCCGACGATAACCTATGCGGGCGAATCGTCCGGGCTCTCCGCGTCGGCCACCGTCAAGGGCAATGCCAGATCTTCCAGGGGTCGTTGCTCGGCCGCGATCCCGAGCCACAGCTCGACCAGGCCCGCGACCGCCATCACGATCGCCCCGATCAGAAACGACCACAGCACCTGACCTCGATCCCCCGAATTGATCAACTCGCCGAACAAGATCGGGCCGGTGATGCCACCGATCGCGGTGCCCACCGCGTAGAAGAATGCGATGGCCAGCGCCCTGGTCTCCATCGGGAAGATCTCGCTGACGGTCAAGTACGCCGCACTTGCACCCGCCGAGGCCAGGAAGAACGCCGCTGACAGCACGACGATGAACGTCCAGACACCGCCGGTCTGGTTCACGAACACCACCCCGAGGACAACCGCGATCACCGCGGAGCCGATGTAGGTCCCGCTGATCATCGGTTTGCGGCCGATCGTGTCGAAGAAGCGTCCGAGCACCAAGGGGCCGAAGAAATTGCTCAACGCCCACAGAATGAAGAACACCGGCACTCTCCCGGAAGAGACGCCGTAGAACCCGCTCAACAGCGTGCCCAGATTGAACGTCACGCCGTTGTACAGGAAGGCCTGACCGATGAACAACGCGAGCCCAAGGACCGCGCGCTTCGGATAAAGCTTGAAAGCCACCCGGGCGATCTCCAGGAATGAAATCGTTTGGCGCTGACGAATTCTCAGCGGCTTGCCTTCCGGCTCGGGCAGCGGTTGGCCGGTTTCTCGCTGCACGTCTTGTTCGATCTCGCCGACGATCTGCTCGGCTTCCTCGTCGCGCCCGTGAATGAACAACCACCGTGGGCTTTCCGGAATGTTGCGCCGGACGAGGAGGACAAAGATGCCGAAGATGGCACCGATCCCGAAGGCCAGCCGCCATCCGATGTTCGGCGGGAAGTTCGACGTGTCCAGAAGGACCAGCGCGCCCGCGGCTCCAGCGGCCGAACCCAGCCAGTATGTGCCGTTGATGATCAGGTCGACGCGACCGCGCACCCGTGCCGGAATCAACTCGTCGATCGCGGAATTGATGGCGGCGTATTCGCCCCCGATGCCGGCGCCGGTGAAAAACCGCGCGACGAAGAAATACCAAGGCGCGAAGGCGAATGCGGTCGCGACGGTGGCGACAAGGTAGACCGCCAGAGTCAGGATGAACAGATTGCGCCGCCCGAAACGGTCCGTCAGGTGACCGAAGAACAATGCGCCCAGGCACGCCCCCGTGATGTAGATCGCCGCCGCATAGCCGATCTGCGCGGGGTTGAGCTCGATGCCACTGCTCTTTTCGGTGAGCCGCGCCGATACGTTGCCGACCATCGTGACCTCGAGCCCGTCGAGGACCCACACACCGCCCAGGCCCACAACCACGCGCCAGTGAAACCGCGACCACGGCAGCCGGTCCAGTCGCGCGGGTACCTGCGTCGTGATGGTTCTGGTTTGGGCGCCTGGGCTCATGCGGGCGGACCCTACCAGCCGGCAAGTCTGGCTCTAGGAACCCAGCTCGGACGATGAGTGCACGCCGGTCGCGACGCGCGGAAATTCGGGTCGCAGCGACGTTTGCGGCTCGTGTTCGATGCGCGCCCATTGGTGAGACGAGAAGTACCACGTCCACTTGCCCGTGGCGGGGCCGATCTTGAGCACGGCGCCATCGGTGTCGAAATGGAGTTCGTCCCCGTAGGTAATTTCCGTGCCATCAGCCCAGGTCACTGTGAAAGCCATGGGGGCACGCTACTCGGCAAACATATCCACGACTTGTACAAAGGCCGACAATTTATGCGCGGCCGGCCCGCAGCTCAGCCGTCGGTGTGGCGGTCGATGTGGGCCAGGAAATGCGTGAGCACCGCGTCGGGCGCCTCGAGCTGCGGCCAGTGTCCGATGTCGTCGGCGAGCATCACGATATCGGCTTCAGGAATCACCTCGGCGTAGCGGCGAGCCATGTGGGCGCCGGAATTCGGGTCGATTGGGCCGTCGATCAATCGCATCGGCACCTTGGTTTGCCGCATGGCGCGCACCCACCGATTTCGGTGGATGTAGCGGTCATTGATGAAGCGGCCGACCTTATGCAGGACCCGGCGGCCGTCGTGGTAATCCAAAATTTGATTGAACACGTCCATCATGTGTCGCGTGGGCTTGGTATTCGGTCCGAACATCTCGCGCAGCGTCGGTTCTAGCAGGCGACGGGACAGCGGGCGGTCCTGCACTCGACTTATGATGTCGCCCAATGGGGTTTGAGACATCAGCTTCTGCGCCGTCCGCGGCGTGTAGGACTCGATGAACATGCCTCCGTTGAGCCAGGTGATCGAGTCGATGCGCAGCGCGCCGTAGGCCTGCTGGGCGAACTCGTGGCGGGCCAACAGTTCCTGGCCCACGGAGTCGCCGATGTCGTGAGCCAGGATGTGCGCGGCGCGGACGTCCAGATGCGCAAGCAGCGCTTCGTGCATGTCCGCGTGGTCGTGCACCGAGTAGTTGTAGGTCACGGGTTTATCGGAAAATCCCATGCCCATCATGTCCGGTGCGATGACCGTGAACCGTTGGATCAGCGTCGGCCAGATCGGAGCCCAGTCAAAGGAATTGAACGGATAGCCGTGAATCAGCAGCAGCGGCGGTCCGCTGCCCTCCATGCGGTAGAAGATGTCGAAGCCGAGGTAGTCGAAGCACTCGCCGGAATCCAGCCAGCGTTTCAATTCAGCGTCCATGACGACACTCATCCGTCGGGCCCAAGACTGGTGCAACGTGGGTCACTAGCCGGCGCCCTTGCCGTTGTCGACGCGGTAGACGGCGCCATGGATGGCGGCCGCGGCGTCGCTGGCAAGGAACGCGACCACATTCGCGACATCGAGGGGCTGCATCATGCCGCGCGGCGAGGCCGTGCGCATGATCAGGTCGTAGTTCGGATCCTCTGGCGCAGTGAACTGTTCGAGTTGCGGGGTAAGCATGCCGCCGGGACATACCGCGTTGACGCGCAAACGGTCCGCGGTGTATTCCACCGCCAACGCACGAGTCAGCCCGATCAACCCGTGCTTGGCCGCGCAATAGCCGGCCGAGTAAGCCTGGCCTTCAACGCCGGCAATCGAGCTGACGTTGACGATGTTGCCGCCTCGTTCCAGCAGATGCGGCAGCGCGGCCCGGCACAGGTAGAACGGACCGTTGAGGTGGACACCGAGATCTTGGGTCCAGTCGGCGTCGGTCATCGACTCCGTGCGGCGCATCTGGTGCTTGCCGGCGACGTTGACCAGGATGTCTAGTCCGCCGAACTCCCGCACGCACTGCTCGACCGTATCGTTGCAGGCTTGCGCCGAAGCTATGTCCACCGATGCGTAGGAACCGTGTTCCACGTCGGCGAATACCTCGGCCAAGCGTGCGGTATCCCGGGCTATCCCGAAAACCGTTGCGCCCTGCCGGGAAAGCAGCTTGGCCGTTTCAGCGCCCAGACCCGACGACGCCCCGGTCACCAGTGCGACCTTGCCTTGCAGTGCTGTCATGACAGTCCCTGTCCTCAGTAGGACCGCATACGCGCAACGCCAACCCGCAGAAGATCAAGTGGCGCAACGGTTCTGAGTCCCGATATGCTCGCCGCGTCGCGGAGCAGGCGCTCGGCCTGGAAGCTCTGCCGGAGGCGGCGTACGGTCACCAACACGAGCAAGCTAATCACAAGCCTGCCCAGCGCGATCCGGCTCGTTCGCTTCTGCCAGGTTGGCCGCGACGAGCTTGCGCGCCGGCCGACGTAGTAGCCGAACCAAGTCGCCGTCGCCAGCGCGCACATCACCGCAAACACCGCCATGCTGATCAGCGTCCTTCGCCGCCGTCTCGGAAAGGTCACGCGCGGGATACACCTCGGCCAACACCACGGGCCGAAGTTGCCCTGAAGCAGATTGTCGCGGTCGCGTCAGCGTTGCGCTGTCGGCGGCGCAGCTTCGACGGAGACCAGTTCGGACAGGCCGCTGACGTTGAGGCTGGTCATCAGCAGGCGGTGGGCGATGACGCGGATGTGGTCGGCGCGGGTGAATAAGGCATTGATGGCGGCGCTATCCAGATACTCCACCCCGCTGAGGTCGACCGTGAGCGTTTCGTCGCTGCCCGCCGCCTCGGCCGTGGCGGTGCTGAGGGCCTGGTCGAACGCGTCGATGTTGCTCAGGTCGATTTCGCCCACCGCGATCAGCACGAGTTTCCCATCGTCGGAGCGCACGGTATCGAGGGTGAGTAACGCGGCCATCATGTGATCCTCACGGATAGCTGAACTGTGGTTCCGGCGGCATCGGGATTGATCGTGACATCGTGCATCAGACCTCGCATGAGGGTGATACCGCGACCGCGATGTGGATTGGCAGCCGGTTGCGGAGGTTTCCACGAGCCGGTATCGGTGATGGTCAATTGAACCTCGTCGACGAGTGCGGTCGCATCCAGGACAATCGTGCCACCCGGTCCGTGGCGGTGACCATGCTCAATGGCGTTGGCGACGGCTTCGCCGGCGGCGATGAGCACATTCACGGTCTGATCCGGGCTCAGCCGGGCCCGGGTCAACCAGCTGCGCAAGGCCTTACGGGTCGGGGCGAGGTGGCTGGCGTCGGCGGGAAACGTCAGTTCCAGCGGTGCGGGATGGCGGTAAAGCAGAAGGGCGACATCGTCCTGATAGCCGCCGCTTGGCGCGAGCCGAGACATGATCTGGTCCGCCAAATCGCCTAGCGAGGAGGCGAGACCGTCCTGAACCAGGGCCGCGGCGCGGGAGATGCCGTCGTCCAGTGGCTGGCGACGACGTTCGACCAGGCCGTCGGTGTACAGCACCAGGGTCGAGCGGGCCGGCACCGTCACACGCGCCTCGGGGCGGGACCGGTGCGGCCGTACTCCCAATGCAATGGTGTGGCCATCCTCGAGCAGCTGGGTGGTGCCGTCGGAGTGGACCAGGATGGGTGGCGGGTGCCCGGCGCTCGAGTAGACGAGCTCACCGGTTTCGGGGTTGAGCACGGCGCAGACGGCGGTGGTGCATTGGGCGCCGGGCAACCGCGAGGCGAAGCGGTCCAACCCCTCGAGGGCGGCCGCGGGACTGTGATTGTCGAGCAGCAATGCGCGACACGCGCTGCGCACCTGTCCCATCACGGTTGCCGCGACGAGGCCATGACCCACACAGTCGCCGACGGTCAACGCGATGCGCCCGTCGTCCAGGTCGACGACGTCGTACCAGTCACCACCGACTTGCAGGGGTCGGGTGGCGGCCTGATAGCGCACCGCGAAGCCGTGCGGCAGATCGGAAGGGCCGAGAATCGCATGCTGCAGCGCTAGCGCGGTCTCGCGCTGCTGGTCAACCTGATGCACTCGTTGCAGGCCCGGGCCGAGTCGGCCGGCCAGCACAGTCAGCAGGGTCTGGTCCTCGAGGGTGAACGGCCGTTGTTCGGCCAGATCGATCCAGATGACGAGCACGCCCTCGGGGTGCTGCAGCGCGATGGCGGCCGTTCCGGGCTCGGAGGTATTGGGGGTGAGTAAGTCACCGTCGCGCAATGCGCTGAGCATCTGCTGGGTTTGCGCCGGGAGGTCGACCCACCGCGCGGGCTCGCCGACCGATACCAGTTCCGGTGTGCGCGAAGCGATTTCGGAAGCAGGGCCCGGGGTGAGGCTACGGGCGGGGAACG
Source organism: Mycobacterium sp. Dal123C01 (assembly GCF_052566995.1). Taxonomy (NCBI): domain Bacteria; kingdom Bacillati; phylum Actinomycetota; class Actinomycetes; order Mycobacteriales; family Mycobacteriaceae; genus Mycobacterium; species Mycobacterium sp. Dal123C01. The sequence goes on from NZ_CP199580.1 coordinate 4,312,308, forward strand.
TGACGGCCAGAACGCGGCGGGCCCGCCAAAGTCGACGCAGTTCCTCAGCCACGGCAAGCACTGCGTCATCGACATTGTCCGCTTGCGCAAGCTCCTGGTTGAGCGCGTGTTCTCGGCCCGCCGCCAGCGCCAAGGCGATAGCAGCATGCTGCGCGAAGTCACTGACCAGCCCGAGGTAATCGTTGCCGAAGGGCGGCTGCTGCGGGGCGCGTGCGACAGCGATCACACCAAGCACCGCGTCGTCGACGATCAACGGCATGACAATGGCCGGGCGTTCACCGACATCGGTGAACCCCTCGATCGGATACTCGAAGGAATCGGTAATCAGGGGTAGGCCGCGCCGTGCCACACCACCCGTGGTGGAGCCGTCCATCGGAACTTGCCGACCGATCACCTGCGAGGCGTACCGACCCGCGGTGGCGGCCACGACCAGGGCGTCGACCTCATCCTGGGGTAACTCGGGCTCCCTGGGAACAAGCAAGATGGCCTGCTCAGCACCAGCCAATTCCAGCGCCCGATTCACGATGAGCTGTAGCGGCCCTGTTTGTGGGTCCCCGGAGAGCAGCGCACTCGTGATCTCGCGACTGGCGTTGGTCCATCTCGCCGATTCACGCTCCCGTTCGAAGAGCCGCGCATTGTCGATGGCGGCCGCCGCTGCCGTCGCTAACGCGCGCACGGCGCTCTCGTGGGAATCGGTGAACACTCGGCCGGGCCGGTCGTCGGCGAGGTAGAGGCTCCCAAAGTCAGCTGCCCGCACGGTGATCGGTATCCCGAGAAGCGCCCGCAACGGCGGACCGTGCGCGGAGGGCCCGATGGCCTGCGGATGAACGCTCAAATCATCGATGCGGATACCCTCACCGACCGGCAGAGCGCCCAGCCGCCGCGCCGTGTCGTCGTCGATTCCGGCGTGGATGAACGAAGCCAGGCTGCCATCAGATGCGCGGATACCCAACGCTCCATACGGGGCACCGGTCAGCTCCATCGCCCCATTGACGATCCGATGCAATGTCACATCCAGATCCAGATCGGAGCCGATCTCGACGATGACGCGCACCAGTTGTGCCATCTGATCGCGAGCTGCCGCCAGCTCGTCAAGCTGTTCCTGAACTTTGCCCACCCGCTCACGCTGACCCTGCCCGGTGAACGCGGATTCTCCCGGATCGTCGACCATAGACACCAACGTAGTGCGTGACGTGCGGGCCTCTTGGGGCGGAGCGTTATTTGCTCGTGCTTGACGCCGCATGTCGTCACCCGTCTCTATCATCGCCTCATGGACAAGGTGTCGCGGGAAAGCTTTGCCGCCACGGGGTTCTCGGGCTTGCGAGAACTACTCGCGACATGAAGGCGGCCTACGTTTTTCTCCCGGTCTACTTCGGGTTGTTTCTCGGCTTCTTCGCGCACAGCGTCGGGTGGGGTCTGGCCGGAGGTCTTTGTGGCCTGCTGTTCGCCGTTTTGGTCGCACGGCCGGCTCCGCGGCGAGTGCGGATCAATGCCCGCATGAGGGAAATAGATGCCATGGACGGGGTGGAATTCGAAGACTACGTCGCCGCACGCCTGCAACGGGCAGGCTGGCAGGTCAGCTTCACTCCGGCCGTCGGTGACTACGGAGTTGACCTGATCGCCCAAAAGGACGGCCAGAATGTGGCGATTCAATGCAAACGGCACGGTAAGGCGGTTGGCATCGCTGCGGTCCAGCAGGTGGTTTCGGGTGCGCTCCATCACGGATGCGCGCGCAGTATCGTGGTCAGCAATCAGGAGTTTACTTCTGCTGCAAAGCAATTGGCTTTCACTCACCGCTGTCAGCTGATTGGGCGCAAGGCGTTGCAGAGCTGGGTACCCGCGCCTGCGCGAAGGGCGATCTAGCACACCCAGGTGTCAGCGTGAGGGATCGCTGAGCAGGCGTTGCTTTTGTTCGCCGAATTCCTTGTCGGTCAATACACCATTGTCACGGAGTCGACCGAGTTTGCTTAGCAAATCGGTGACTTCGCGTAGATCGGCGGTGGCTCCGCCTCCTCGACCGCCCGAATTCTCTACGTGATGGTGCGGAGCCCTGCCGGCAGGCACCAAAATGCCGGGCGCATCGCTCTTGCCTGCCGGTCGGCGGGCTCGGGAATCGGCCGCGCCACGTCCGGACAACGACATCAATGGCGCGCCGCCAAAGACGGGCATTCTGCTGAATAGACCAGGACTTGAGCCATTCGTTGGGACAGGAGTCGTGATAGGTGACGCTTGGGCGACCAGCCGCACCTCCGGGGCTGCCGATGCCCAGCCCTCGGGTACCGACACGCCCCCCAGCGAGGACGCTCGGCCCAGCCCCGCCGACACCGTTGCCGCCCGCTCGGGAAGGCGTGACGTCGGAGCCGCCCCCTCCCGGGGTCCCGGCTGCCCGGGAACCGATACGGTCTCGGCCCCGCCGACTTTGTGTTCCGCGTCAGAAATGAACCCCGCAGCACCCGACAGCCCGATCAGCCCGAGGCCATTCCCGAGAAAGCCAGAGCCGAGCGACGCCAGGTCGTAAGGATTCGAGAACTCCGAGAAGGCTGATAGTCCTGAGGACGACGAGGTGAGCGTTTGCAGCGCATTGGGCACCGCGGACATCACCTTGCCGCTCGACAAAGCGGTTTGCACGTTTCCGGCCGAAGTGCCCGCAGCCTGGGCTGTTGCAGCGCTCTGAGCGCTGAGACCCTCCTGATTGGTGGTCTGCTCCGGCGGCGCAAACGGTGTCACCGCCGAGGCCGCTTGCGACTCGCCGGCATAGCTGTACATCGCCGCGACGTCCTGGGCCCACATTTCGCCGTAGGCGACTTCAATGGCCGCGATCGCCGCGGTGTTCTGGCCCAGGAGATTGGTCGCGATGAGTGACGTCAACTCGGCACGGTTGGACGCGACCACCGGAGGAGGCACCGTCATCGCGTATGCGGACTCATACGCCGCGACGGCGGCTTTGGCCTGGGTGCTCGACTGCGTGGCCTGCGCAGCGGTGGTGTTCAGCCACTCCACCTGCGGTGCGGCCGCGGCCGCCATCGACGCAGCTGCCGGGCCCTGCCACGGTTCACTGGTCAGACCCGAGATCACGGATTCCAGGTTGGCCGCCGTGGTGTACAGCTCGTTAGCCAGTTCATCCCATGCCGCCGCGGCGGCCATCATCGTGCCCGCTCCCGGGCCGGCGTACATGCGCCCGGAATTGACCTCCGGCGGCAGTACCGCGAAATGCATGTAGTTTCTCCTGAAGTCGTCTAGGCATCGGTCATGCTGCTTCGGCTTCAGGTTCCCCTTGGTACCACGCAATCCTGGAAACTTCGACAAAGTGTCGTCGTGCGGAGCACCTGTGATTGATGACGTTTCGTCAATTCGCTTGCTGTCGATGGTTTTTCCCATTCGCAATTCAAAAGCTGTTATGTTCCGCACAATCCGTCGGGCGTTTTCGCTACCATCCATAGACGATGGATTTGAGGGCTACGCCTTGGAGCAGCAACTTTGCTCACTAAGAAGTGGCCAGGAGAGCAGGGCAATGTCCGCGAGGGTGGCAAAGACCGACCAACCGCTCTCCGTAGCGCTCAAGGAGGGCTCGGCCGTAGAGCACGCCCGCGCAGAGCAGTCGCCGTTCGTGACCGAGTTGCTCGCAGGACGGGTCAACGATCGGGGTTACGCCGATTATCTGCTGCGGCTGCGTGTGGTTTATGGCGCGCTGGAGGACGCCGTTCGCGCCCGTCGCCACGATCCATTGGTGGCCGCCGTGTACGACCCGGTGCTGGAGCGTCTATCCGCGATCGATGCCGACCTCAGCTACTGGAAACCCCACGGCGGCAGCCAGATCCAGTCACCCGCCGCCGAGGCCTACAGCGATCGCATTGCTGAGGCCTCATGGGGTGGAGCGCTGGTGGCCCACCACTACACGCGCTATCTCGGCGACCTCTCCGGCGGCCAAGCCATCGGCAAGATTCTTGACCGCACGTTTGCTCTCAAGGGTGCTGGGCTGGCAATGTACCGATTTGCGCTGCGCCCCAAGGCTTTCAAAGATCGGTACCGGGCTCGACTCGACGCGCTGTGCCTCGATTCCGATGCGGTTCGTTGTGCAGTCGACGAAGTGAAGGTCGCGTTCGGCCTCAACCAAGCCATGTTCGACGAACTGTCGCACAACCTACCGGCCTATCAGGCCTAGCGGACGACCGTCGGCGCGAAAGCTCAAGGGCGCGAGAGGGCGACGACGGTGACGTCGTCGTCGATGTTGCCCGTGGCCATCGCCGTCCAGATCCCCGACGCCGGCGCTTCGCCTGCGCGGCCGAGGGTCTCGGCCAACCTGTCGAGTCCCTCATCGATCACCTCGCCGCGACGTTCCACCAGACCGTCGGAGTACATCACCAATCCGTGGCCGGGCTCGACGGCGAATTCGCTCGGTGCGTACGTCAGACCACGAATGCCGATCGGTGGAGAGAGCTCGATCGGCGCAAAGACGGCCTTCGAGACGGAGTTTGCCGCGGAGTTCGTCAGGTATGGGATCAGGTGGCCGGCACAGGCGGCCTCCACCAGCCCGGAGCCGAGGTCGACCCGTGCGGCGATGACCGTGGCAAACGCGCCGGGCAGCATGTGCACGCAGAACTCGTTGAGCTGGTTGAGCGCCTCGGCCGGTACGGCGCCGGCGAACAGTTGCGCACGCAGGGCGTTGCGCATCTGTGCCATCGTGCCGGCGGCGGTGATGCCGTGTCCTGCGACGTCGCCGATCAGCACAATCAACCGGCCGTCGCGCAGTTCGAACGCGTCATACCAGTCGCCGCCGACGTTATCGCCCGCGGCCGGCTCGTAGTGCGCCGACAGCTGCCAACTTTCGAGCGTCGGGATCGATTCGGGCAGCAGGCTGCGCTGCAGCGTCTCGGCCACCCGCAGCGCACCCCGCGTGCGGCGGTATAGCGACTCGACCAGGTGCCGTCGCAGCGCCTCGGCAGCGTCAGTCTCGCCCGGCGTCCACGGCTCGCTGCGTTGGTGGACGGTTTCGCGCCACCGGTCGAACGACTTGCGGGGGCTGAGCCGGATCTCGTCGCCCTGGCTGACCGCGATCGCCTTGTTGTGCGGGTCACCGCCCCAGTCCACCGACCGCAGCACCTCGCGCCGAAACCACACGGCGTGCTGCCCGTCGGGCAGGTTGATCACGAGCGCGCCAGCGGCCAACTGCGGATCGAGATCCAGCTCGGGTAGCTCATGAGACAAGCACTCGCTGCTGGCGATCTCGTCGTCGGCGCCGCGCGCCCAGTCGATTACCGCGGCCACGACGTCGGGCGGCGGAACTGACCCGCGTACCTGCCGGTCGCCTTGAATGTCCACGATGACGCCGTCGGCGGGGACCAGCTCGAGCAGGTTGGGTGCTCCGAGCAGCGCCGTGGCAAGTGGTTCGCTGTCGTTCAGCGTGGCGGCGGTGAGCTTGGCCAGCACCGCGTACGCGGCCAGCCGGTTGTGCAATTGGTCGTCCTCGAATTGGTCGACCAGCCGCAGCGACAGGGTCGAGCCGAGGAACTCGGCCGCCGCCCTGCTGGCGAACGGCGGCAGGTGTGGACCGGCGTAGTGGTGGCAGGCGATGAGCCCCCACAGCCGCCCGTACCTCAGTAACGAGATCGACATCGACGCATGCACGCCCATGTTCTGCAGGTACTCGACGTGGATGGGCGAGACGCTGCGCAGCGTCGCGTGCGTGAGATCCAGCGGCGTACCGCTCGCCGGGTCGATCGTCGGCACCAGCGGTACGGGCGTGTAGTCGACGTCGGAGATGAGCCGCAGCCAGCTCTTCTCGTACACCGCCCGCGCCTGCGCCGGAATGTCGGTGGACGGGTAATGCAGGCCGAGGAACGGGTTGAGGTCCTCGTGCTTGGACTCGGCGACTACCTCGCCGTTGTAGTCCTCGTCGTAGCGGTACACCATCACGCGGTCGAAGCCGGTGAGGTCGCGGACCGCACGCGCGGCGGTGTCGTACAGCTCGGTAAGCGTGGTGGCCCGGTTCAGCTCCTCCACCGAGCCACGCACCGCCTGGTAGGTGTTCGGGAAGGAGAACGGCCGCTCGCCGTAGGCGATCTCGAACTCAACCAAGAGCACACCGCCCGACCCACGGTGCAGGATGGCGTCGAATTCCCGTGGCTCGCCGGCGACGTCAATCACACACCCGAGCGGGTTGCGTTGGCGGAGATTACCGAAGGTCGACGCCGCCTGCTCGACCCGGGCGGCCTGTTCGGCACCGATCAGCGCCGACAGGTGCCGACCCAGGACGGCCTCGACCGGGCGACCGAGCAGATCGGCGACGTTGGCGCTGACCTGCCGCACCTCGAAGTCGGGCTCGCGCACCACCGCGAGCACACCGCGCGGCTGAATGCTGCCCGGGATATGGATCGGCTCGCGGGCGCAGTTGTCGAGGTCGATGGGTGTGCCCACCGGAACGAGACCGTCGATCTGTTGGCCCTCCCCTGCGAGTCGGGGGTTGTGCTCTTTGTCGTCGGTCACGCCATCAGCTCTGTTCACTCCGTGACGCGCGGCACGCTCGATATCTCCTCGAGCACGTCAATCTCCTGCGAGACATCCTTCTCGTACTAGGAAGCGATGACCGCGGCGGGTCGCAGGCGCACTGGTAAATGCTTCAGTCCATGCAGCGCCATGCTGTCATTCATGGTCGGCTCTCCAGCCAAAGTCAATCGGGGAAAACGCCCAAACAGCGACTGCAGGCCGATGTGCAATTCCATGCGTGCCAAGGCCGCCCCTAGACAGACGTGAATGCCGGTGCCGAAGCTGAGGTGTTCGCGGGCGTTGACGCGGGTGGTATCGAATACGTCGGGGCGTTCGAAGACCGCCGGATCACGGTTGGCTCCGCCCAGCAGAAGCAAGATGGCCTGGCCCTCGTGAACGGTGCCACCCTGTATGTCGAATGTCTCGGTGGCAATCCTGATTCCCCACTGAATGGCTGTTTCGTAGCGCAACATCTCCTCGACCGCGTTGGGCCAGCCCTCGGGATTTATCTGGAGGCGGTCCAACTGATCGGGATGCCGAATGAGTGTCACGACAGCCTTGCCGAAGACGTGGGTCGTCGTAATAAACCCCGCGCCGAGCAGCAGCGCCGCGAACATCCGGACCTCGGTGTCGGACAAGTCACCGTCCTGCAAGACCGCCGCCAGGATGCTGCTGTCGGCGCTGCGATGACGCAGCCGCTCGACATGCATCGCCAGGTACCGCTCGAACTCGGTCAAGGCCCCCATGGATACCTGAAAGTCCCGCCAGGATGGCGCCGCGCTGGCGATGAGCCTGGTTCCGGGCTCACCGAACCCATACAGATATGAAGTCTCCTCACTGGGTATGCCGAGCATTCCAGCGATGACTTCGATGGGAATTCGAGCGGTGTAGTCGCTGATCAAGTCACATTCGGCGGCGCCGTCCAGGCCATCCAATAGATCGTCGGCGACCTTTTGAATCCGGTCACGAAGTCCCTCGAGTGCACGCGGAGTAAATGCCCGCGACACCAGGCGACGCAACCGCGCGTGCTCGGGCAGATCGGTGACCAGCATCGACGGCGGCTCAGTAGCATTCAGCACGTTCGGATCGGTCTTGGCGAGGATCCACCGCGTGAGACGAAACGGTGACCTATCCCGCGGTTTGAGAGTCCGGAACCGGTCGTCTCGCAACACTTCTCGGACGATCCGCGCGTCGGCGGTCACCAAGCCACCACCCGGGAACGAAGACATGCGTCCGCGCAGGCGTACCTCTTCGACAAGTTGATACATGTTCTCGGTCTGGTGGGTATCGATCATCAGCTGGGCCAACGGATCTCCACGACGTGCCAGCAGTTTCAGGGTCGCGCGGGAAATTCCGTACCCCGCCAGCCAATGCACCCGGCGCTTGATAGCTGCGTTCATGTGGTCGCCTCTGACAATCGAATATGTCGAGGGTACTCGCCGATGACGCCGAACAGCTGCGAAAAATGCACGCCGAAACGGTCATTTCGGAGGCGCTTTTGTCGCACCGCCTGACGTTATCTCGGGGCCGAGCGGCGCAATGGCAGCGATGATCTGCGTCACCGTGTACGGGGGAACCCCGGCGTCGTCCAGCGCGGCGACCAAATGCTGTGCAACGAGGTCGAAATGGTGCATGGCGATTCCTCGTCCTTGATGCACCTGCTTCATCGGTGCGCCAGTGTAGGACTCCGGCCCGCCCAGCGCCGCCGCAAAGAACTCTGTTTGTTTGCCCCTGAGGCGGCCCATATTCGTTCCGGTGGAGAAACCTGACAGCTCATCGTCGGCAAGTACGCGATCGTAGAAGTCTTCGACCACGCCCTCGATAGCCTCGTATCCGCCAATTCGACTGTAGATGCTTGCTACGTCCTGATTGATGCCGTCAATACTTTAAGCCGGCCCGACGAAACGCCATGACGTAGTCGCTTTGACGTGAAAGGTGCTTCCTCCCAACGTGCTTCGGGAGTCACCGTCCAGTCAGAGCTGGTCCAGCATCGGCAACAGCAACAGCAACGGCGCTGCAAGCTCAACGTTGAAAACCGTGGGTAGACAGCCGGCCATCGAGGAGTGAAAAAAGGAACTACCCATGAGCAGGTCGGTGACCGTAGCGGCCACACCGACGATCACAGCAAGACTGACGATGATCGAAGCGCGTACGACCTTCTGTGACGGGCCGGCATGGTCAAGAAGGAAGTAACCGGCGATGCCCGCGATCAGGCCGATCAGCCCGTTCGTGACGCTCCAATCCCAGAAACCCAAGCCATGGATCTGCACGACAGCTGCGCGCAAAACTGTCGGCGGATCGTGAGAGAACGCGGCAACCGTCACGAAACTGATGACCGTGGATGCCAAACCGGCCCAAACCCCTCGGTTCGATCTTCTGAACAACCCACCCATTCGCAGTCGATGTCGCGCAACACGATACCGAGGCGACCGATAGTCCACTGAAACCCCATGGCCGACACCGAATTTAGTCACTAACCCGGTTCTAACCAACATCCAGGTCGGCCAACGCACGACGCGCCTGCGACGGAGCAATAGTGTTAGACAATATATGAGCCTCTCGGGCGCTCACCTGAATATTGCAGCCTGCATTCGGCTTTGGTTAGACCCATGCTGGCAAACTCTGCGCGCCACCTGAAGGACGTGCGGTCTCCTTGGTGGAAGGTCTTGGCTCCGACGGCGAGCTATACCGGTATACGGTCGAGCAAGCCGCTGTAGATGGCAATAATCTTCTCGGTTTGAAGGGATTGCCGTGGAATGTCGCGATGACCGGAAACGATATCGCTCATCTTCTTGAGCTTGTCCCGATCCTCGATGACCGTTCGAATAGCCGCAGCGATCGCGCCAGGAGAAGGATCGGCGGTGAGAAGTCCGCCACCGTCTGGAACTGTTTCGCTCAGGTCGGGATCGCAGTAAATCGTGGGCAATGACATCGCCGCCGCTTCCAGCAGCACCAGTCCCTGAGTGTCGAAACCGTATGACGTGAACAGAAGCGCACCGCTTGACCTCATGGCTTTGAGGCATTCTTCGTGATCGACGCGACCACGTAGCCGGATCCGTCGGGAGAGGCCGGCAGATTCGATGGTCTTTCGCAGGGACGCCTCCAAAACACCTTGACCATAGATGTCGAGCCTGCAGTGATCCACTTGCGAGACGGCCTCGATTGCCGCGAGGACGCGCTTTTCTGGTGAAAGGCGGCCACACCAGATGAGTCGAAGCGGCTCGCCCTGGGACGGTCGGACAATCTCGGCGGCCATGGCACGATCGATGGCATTGTCGTCAATGCCGTTGGAAATAACCGATATTGGACGGTTGACCCCTCGTTCAGCCAGCGACTTGGCGAAGTGTCTCGTGGGTATAATCCCGTGATCTACAGCTTGTGCGTGTGCCACCATGAAACCCCAAGCCAGGCGTGCGGCTGCGCTTTCTTCCATGGCCTTAAAGGAGAATTCAGTTGCGAAATAAGGCTTTTGCATTCGGCTGACCACCTTGGCGAGCAGAAGCCCGGCGGGGGTGGCCTGTTCGAAGTACGCGTCGTAGCGGGTGTGTTTGGTCTGAACAACCGGAATACCGTGCCGGCGCGCGGCTTCCATGCCTGCTATCGCTACCCCTAAGTCACCTTGGGTATGCACGATGTCGATGGGCTCCCGCACTGCGAACGCCTCATCGATCAGCACGCGGTTCGTCCGGGACGGCCATACGAGTACGTAGTCGTCGTATTTGCTCAAAATTTGGGTAAGTCGAGCGATGACGGGCACCGGCTTCAGCTCGACTACGCACGGATCGGGATCAGGAGTCTTCGCGAGCGGTGCGGTGAACACCGTGACCTGATGCCCAAGCTGCTCAAGGGCCCGACGCTGAGTATCCACCGATATCTGCGCTCCGCCGAAGGTCGCAGGATGAAGATCCGTGAAGAGAGCGACGTGCATCTAAGACCCTTCAGAAAGTTGGAGTGGTCGTCGGTCATCGGTATCCGTCCACGACGCACGACCTCACGGGCCTGGTCTTCCGCTGTAGACACAGTTAGGCCCCGCAATAGCGGGGTTTGCGTGCAACGCCGGGACGGCACCAAAGTGTACATGGTGATGGAACCTGAATTTTTAGACAAGGATGGTCGGGCTGACGGGATTTGAACGTGCGACCACTTGGCTCCCAGTCGGATATGGGCTGAATTTAGTTGTCGCCCAATGCCTCTCAAATCTGCTTGGGCTGCCGGGTGGGCCTATCAGTCGGGAAAAGGCCCGCGCGGCGCGATGACTGGGCGCCGGCGCGTCGGTGACGACCGTGGAGTGTATGGCGACTAGCGCCCTGGTGCTTTCGTGACAGCGCGAAAAGACATGCTGACCAGGCCGCTTCCGTACCTCTGGCTTCGCCGGTGAACACCACCAGAGGTCAAGATCCTCGCCGCGCCGACGGTTGTTGTGCTGCCGATCATGATCACCCCGCCGGATGCCTACTTTATTGCTATCGGATTCACCGGAGATCCCACGGCGCCAACCACTCTCAGCGGCGGCGCGATGAGCTGGAATTCGTACACCCCATCGGCCGCACAGTCGGCCGCCAACGCCGTGAGATCCCAATACTCGCCGAACATCAATCCCATGTCCCGCAGGCACAGCATGTGCATCGGCAGGAACGCTCCCTCGACGCCGGACACCGGGTCCTCGACCATCACGTTATCGGCGGCCACCGCCGCGATGTCGTGGTCGTGTAGCCACGAGGCGCACCGCCAGTCCAGCCCCGACCCCGGTTCACCGCCGTCACCGGTCTCAGCGAACCTCCCCCACCAGCCGGTCCGGACCAGAACGATATCCCCTCGTCCGACCGTCACGCCCTGTGCCTTGGCGACCGCGTCCAATTCCTCTGGCGTGATCGGGTTGCCGTGCTCGAGAAAGGTTTCCGCGCCGCGATGGCCAACGACATCGAGCAGCACGCCGCGCGAAGTGATGCCCTTTCCGTCGACCTTGTCGATACCGCAGTGATAGGCACCGAGGCTGGTTACCGAATTCGCCGGGAAGCCGTTATACAGCTGGTCCTCGTAATAAACATGGGACAGCGCATCCCACTGCGATGCCGCCTGCAGCGGCATGATGATCATGTCGTCGTTGATACGGACCAGGCTGTCCTCGAAATATCCGCCCAGTTCCTGCGCCAGCAGGTTCTGGGGCCAGCTAGGCGCATATTCCATCAACGTGGACGCATCGCCGCCGTCCACGGTCATCACGTGCACCGGATTCTGCCGGAACTTAAACGCCCCCTGCGGCCCCGACGCACCGAAGTCGACGCCGAGCGCGAAAATCTTCCCGTGGTTGACCAGGCTCGCGGCTTCGTGGACTTTCTCCGCAGTGATGAAGTTCAGTGTTCCGAGCTCGTCCGCGTCCCCCCAGCGTCCCCAATTTCGGACATCGTCGGCGACACGGCGGAAATCGGTCAGGCTGGCCATGTTCAACTCCTCAGTGAGTCGTGAGCGGCTTCGCCACCGCGGTCCGACGAGTCTGTCACTGTTCGGGACTCATCGGGCGGCCGTGCACGATGCGTTCCACGCGGCCGGTGGCGCGGTCGCCACGGCGGGAACGGGCGGATCATGCGAGAGCCCACCCGAGCGGTCACCCTCCGGCACCGTTGTCGTTGTCGCACACGGCCAGGACGGGCCAGCGGCCGGGTACACCCCTGAGTTGGTGGCTGCCGCGGTCCGCGAACGCGAATCGGGAGCCGAGCACCAGCGGTGGGATCACACCGGAGACAAGCACCTCGCCAGGTGCCGCGAGCGCCATGATGCGCGCGGCGATATGCACCGCGATGCCGTGGATGTCAGCGTCGGCCATCTCCACTTCCCCGGTGTGCAGCCCGGCGCGGATGGTAAGGCCGAGGTCTTCCACCGCGTCCCGGATCGCGCGCGCACAGTTGATCGCGCGTGCCGGCCCATCGAAGGTGGCGAGTGCCCCGTCGCCGGTGAACTTCACGACCGTCCCGCGCGCGCCGACGACATGCCGCTCGACAACCCGGTTGTGGGCGGCAAGCGCCGCCCTCCAGGCGTCGTCGCCCAGTTGGGAAGCGCGTTCGGTCGATCCGACGATGTCGGTGAACAACACCGTGGAGAGCACGCGATTCGACGGGGTGGCGCTACGACCACCGGTGAGGAACGACTCGATCTCGTCGAGCACGCGGTCGGAATCGCCGGCGAACCACACGCTGTCGTCGCCGTTAAGCTCCACCAGTCGCGCATTTTCGATCCGTTCGGCGAGATCCTGCACATGTTCGCGACGCACGTGACGGTCACCGCGCCGCCGCAACAGCAGGGTCGGCGCCTGGATACTTTCGAGCGCGGGCCGGACATCGGTGTGCAGGAATAGGTCGAACACCGACTTGAAATACCCGGGACCACCGGCCAGCCGCTCGCCGCGCGCCCACCAACGTCGCTTTGCGCTGTCGTCAGACCAACTCGGCACCAACAGGTCGACGACCCCGCCCGTTCCCACGGTGTGCTCGAAGCTCTCGACGTACTGCGCGAGCGCTGGCTCGGGCATCCCGAAGGGGTGATCGGGGGCTCGAACAAAGCATGCAAAAGGGCTGAAAAGTACGAGTGAGTGCACGCGGTGGGGATGGCTCGCGGTCAGCACCATGGCGGGGAGCGACGACTCGGCCATCGCGAACACCGACGCGCGCTCGCTCCCGACGGCGTCGAGCACCGCGACAAGTCCATCAGTCCAGGACTGCATCGCGGGACGGTCGTTGATCGGCACCGCGTCGGAGCTCCCCATGCCGAGGAGGTCGGTCAAGATCAGCCGGCTGAACGACGCCAGCCTCTCAAGGTGGCGCGCGACAGTCGGCTCGTCCCACAGCAGATCGATCGGGAACGTCGGGTTGGGAACGAAAAGGAGGTCCGGCCCGCTATCACCGACGACCTGGTAGGCCAGGTAGTTGTCGCCGTCCCGCGCATAGAGCGTCTCGGGGGTCCCCACCATGGCACGAGCCTTTCATGACGGTCGACAACCGGGTAGAGAGGCACTGCAGGGCGGGCAACGGGCCACCGTCATTGTGGGCCAGTTGCGCGATGGGTGGCTGCGCTCCGTCGAATGCACGACAAGCCCGGATCGGGAACGTGGCGACAATCTCCACCAAACGCACGGTATGGGACACATAGCGCGCATCTACGTGCCGTCGGCACAACCCCGCCGACGCGCTGCCTAGCTTGGGCACTATGGAGCTTCAGGTCGATCAGCGCGTTCCCGCGCGCAAGCCCCGTACGCGTAAAGCAGGTCGCGGTGGCCGCTGAATCCACGCTCAGCGTTGAGCAGGCGGATCATCTGCGCCACTTGATCAACCTCTCGCTGCAGCCGGCCAATGACTGGTCGCTGATGGGCGCCCGCGTCAGCGGCCAAGACGACTTCGCCAGCCTGCGCTATCAACTCGCTTACATGATCTACACCGCGGCGCTGACCCATCGCCACCGGTTGCCTGCCGCGCCGGGACTTTTTGAGCCGCTGATCCGGCGCCTGATGGACAAGCTACTTGAACCCGAAGTCTGGCTGTACTGGAAGGACACCAGCCGCGGCCATGCCTCATACAACGAACACCTGTCCCATGAGTACATCGAGCAGTGGGACCCGGTAGTTCGTGACAACATCATGTACAGCGCCTATGTGCAGTCCGGTGCGTTGTTACACGACTACCTTTTCGCCAGCGACTATTACGCGCGACCGGGCTCGCTGACCTTCCACCACTGGACCCCGCTGTGGGGGGGCGATCCCAAACATTTTGAATACGAACGTGATTCGCTTACTGAGCAAATCTATTGGCAGATGGTCAAAAATGGATTCCTCGGAGTAGCTTGCGAGCCGAACTGCATCTTCCAGATCTGCAACCAACCCGCGATCCTTGGGTTCCGCCTGCACGATCTCATCCACGGCGGTGACCGCGCCACCGAGGTGATCGCAAACTATGAAAAGGCGTGGAAGGACTTCGGCCGCCTTGATGAAAACGGGCACTACAACGTCCTGATCACCGAGGACAGCCACGCGGTGATACCCAACGCCCAACGGTCAGCATGGTCAGACGCATGGCTGGGCACGCTGATGAGCATGTGGAACAAGGACTTCGTGCGTGACAACTACAGCAGCCAGATCAGCGATTACATCATCGACGCGGGTGACGGGATGCTGTCGGTGCGCCCTACACCGAAGATTTCCATGGGCGCACCGGCCGATAGCGACTGGTGCGACTTCGGTTGGGTGACTGCCTGGGCAGCCGAAATGGGCGATATCCCAACGCGCGATGGCCTTTTGGCCTACGCCGACCGCTACATGAAGCCCACCCGCCGAGACGGCGGCCTCTACTACCCTCGCAACGATCGCCAGCACGATGACGACGGCCACTACATCGAAGTCGATCCGATGGTCGGAAACGTACTGCTGGCGATGGCCCGGCTCAACGTTCCCGACGGGTTCTGCAAGCTGTTTAACTCCCCATGGCCCCCAGACCATTTCGAGTTGCCGGCACTGACGGCCGTGGCACCCGACGTCGACGTGCGGGAGGCCCATGTCACCGACGGCCGGTTGATTACCCAGCTGCAGCGCCGCAGCGCAGCGTCTGGCGGCAGCGGGGAGGTGCGCATCGGCCGGGTACTGGGCCGTGGCCGACGGGTAGTTTACGTCGACGGCATCCCGAGTGCTCGCGTTGAAGGAGGCCAATTGATAGCGCTCGAGCACTGCGATGCGCTGCAGGTCCACGACGCTGAGGGTGAAATCTCCTTCACCATGCAGGATTTCGACTGCCACCGCCTTGATGTGTCCCCGGAGATCTAGTTGAACGCTCCGATCTGTGGACGCTTCAGCCTCTTCGATCACCACGGCCAACCGGTGACCGAAAGCTCCTATCGCGGGAGCTGGATGCTGGTGTTATTTGGCTTCACCCACTGCCAATTGGTCTGCCCCCGGGCGCTGGCCAAATACAGCGTGGTTATCGACTGCCTCGAGCCGACCGACGCGGCTCAGGTCAAGCCGCTCTACGTCACCGTCGATCCCGAACGCGACAGCCCCGAGGTGATGAGGAATTTCCTGCAGCGCAGCTACCCTCGGTTCACCGGACTTACCGGATCGGCGACGGCCATCGAAGCGGCCAAAGATGCGTTCAGCGTCTTCACCCGCCGACGCCCCGATGCCGCGGACCCGGACGGCTACGCGGTCGTGCACAGCGCGATGGCCTTCTTGTTGAATCCGCGCGGGGAATACGCAGCCCATTTCTCGGACGCCGCCGCCACCGAAACGATCCTCAACCGCCTGCGCGAGATTCTCGCCGAGGCCTAGGCCCTGTCCTCACCTGCTAGAGCACGTCACTGCCTCACGGTGCCAGCTGGACGTGACCCCGTGGCGGAGGCGGGCTGGAGGGAGGGGGCGGAGGCGCCTCCGGTGCAGGTGCGGGTCCCTGCGGTTGAGGTGCGGGTCTTTCCACCTGTCGTGGGGGCGACAGCGGCTGTTCTGCTCGAGGCGGCGGTGCCGCGACAGACGGCACGATTGGCTTTGCGGTCGGTGCCGGGATCTCTGGCGGCGGATCGGGCGTGAGCTCCCCCACGGGGGCTGGCCTGATCAGTGCGGTAAGCACCGTGCCGTGTTCGCCAGATATCGAGTGCGTCACCGGCAACTGTGCGGGAGCGAGCACGCTCGAGGCGGTGCTTATCAAGGCGGCGATCAGTGCATACTCGGCATGCATTCGCCGCCGTCGCGCCACGCCCCTAATCTGCGGGTTTGCGCGAAAGCTAAGTGGCGATTCACGGTTACTACCAGTTACGATTCCCATCATTGCAGGCGCCAGGCGCCTCCATTGTTACCGCCCGGTGTCGATTCAATGAGATGGCGAGTCAGGTGACACGGAAGAAACGGGACCCTGCCGTGCGTACCCGCATCACCAGCTTCGTCGCAGACGCTCTGGTTAGCGCCTCGGTGGTGCTGACCGCAGCAACGATTTGCGCCGGCGCAGCAAGCGCCGACCCCCAGGAGGACCAGTTTGTGGCGTTGCTCGCGCAGCTACAGATTCCCGTCGTCGATAACGTCCCGGGTCTCGTCTACCGAGCCCATGAACTCTGTGGCCAACTCGATCGCGGCGCCTCGTTTCAGGCCGTAGTGGACGACGTGACGAACACGACGTATCAAGACAATCCGTCCTTACGCCTCAGTCCCGATCGCGTTACACGCACCGCGGTCAGATTCATCACCGCATCGGTGACCGTCTACTGCCCAAGCCATCAAGGCCAGCTTCCGCCTCCGTAACGCTGGGCCCCAATCGTGGTGCGGCGTCAATCGCTTTCATCGAACCGATGACGCCGCCTTCCAACGGTTTTCGCCTTAGATTTTTTGGCCGGGCGTAAAACGACCGCGACCAGTCCGGCGCCGCAGCTGGGTCACGGCCCCACCTGTTGACCGAGCCAATTCTGACTGATGGCCGCGAATGTGCCGTCGTTGTTTGCGATGTTGAGCCACTCGTTTAACCAGCTCCGTAACGCCTCGTCACTTTGCCGAACCAGATATGCCTTTTGCTCGAAGGTGAAGGGATGATCGATGCTTTCCCCGCACAGTTGGGCATCCTGCCTTGTCTGCCAGCGTATTTCGCTCGCGTCGGTGATCATGACGTCTGCTTGACCGGCAGTGAGTTGTGTGAAAATCGTATTGTTGTCGGGGTAGTTCGCCACAGTCGCGCGATGAATGCGTGCCTTGACGAAGTCGGCGTTGGTGCCGCCCGGATTCACGACAACACGAACGCCGGGTTGATCGATCGCTGCCAACGTCTGGTACTTCGAACCGTCCGTGCAGCGGACGACAGCAGCCTTACCATCGCGTAGGTACGGGTTGCTGTAGAGCCCCTGCCTCGCGCGGTCCAGCGTGATGCTTATCCCGCCCATCGCTATGTCGCACTTGGCGTCCAGATCGCTCATCATGGTTGCCCAAGTCGTCTGTACGAGGTCCAGCTTGACGTTTAGCCGTTGGGCGAGGTTGTGGGCCATGTCGATGTCCATGCCACTCCACTGCCCATGCGGATCAAGATAAGTGAATGGACGGTAGTCCCCTGTGCTGCAGACCCGCACTAACCCGTTCTTGGTGATCTGGCCGAGGTCACCCATAGTCGATGCAGGCGACCCGCACGACGCACCAAACACCATGACGGTCGCCGTGCAGCTGATAAAACGCCAGAACTGTGTTGCAATGAGCCACCCGCTTTTTGCCGGGCGCGGACCAAACATGGTTTCTCGCTTTCGAATACCCGCAACTGAGCCCAGGTTACCCTGGGCTTGTCAGGTAGTCGAATTCCAATGTTGCACTGCCGCAAAGTCTTCGAGAGTCGAGATCTGCGACTGAATCCGCGCGGGACATACGTAGCCCACTTCTCGGACGCCGCCACTACCGAAACGATCCTTGACCGCCTGGGCGAGATCCTCGCTAACCATCGCTGACTAGGTTCGCGAGGAAAACGGGTAACCGTCCAGCGCCAAAGTCATAAAACCGCGCCCAGTGCGGCTCGATCGAGACACGCACCATCTGCTTATACGTCGACCGCACGTTGCTTTCGAACTCGGCAAGTTGAGGTTCGTCCATTGACCTTCTCGCCGCCGCCAGGTACTCATCGGTGACGCCGTCGACGGTTTCCAGTGTGGCGAGGCCACGTACCAAGAGAGCCTTAGCCTCTTCTGGCGTGGAGCCGGTGTCGATCGTCAATGCGACTTCCGGGCGCGATGAAAGCGCCCGGGCTTTCGGGGAGGTCGGTGCCGTGGAGACAACGATGCGTTCGCCGGTCCAGTAGAACCCGACGGGGATGACTCGCGGGAAGCCATCGTGTCCGTTGTAGGCGAGCCGGGCCATGGAACCGGAGAGCAGCTTCTGGGCGTCGGGGTGGCCAAGCTCGCGAGCCAGCTCCTGCGTGTTCATCACACCCGTAGTCCTACTCGGCCCGGCTCAAGCTGGACACGTGCGGAGCCGGGTGGGGTACGACGGCCTCAGAACGTCGGGCTGACAGGATTTGAACCTGCGACCACTTGACCCCCAGTCAAGTGCGCTACCAAACTGCGCCACAGCCCGCGCGCCAGTGAGTCCACCGACAGCAGGTCGAAAGCCTACCGCAGACGCGTTGGCACTCCTCCATTACCCAGTTGACCTGCGCGTCGTGGATGTCGCTAATGAGTTTCTCGGCCCGCGGTAGTCAGTACAGGCATGAGTCAAGAAACCATGGTTGTGAAGACAGTCATCAACGCACCGGCGGAAACCGTGTTCGACGTGCTGGCAGATCCGTCGACCCACGAGGCGATCGACGGCACCGGTTGGGTGCGACAGCCCGTCGACGACAAGCCACTGACCGAAACCGGCCAGATCTTTCGGATGAAGATGTACAACAGCGGTCACCCCGACAAGCACTATGAGATGACGAACCGGGTCGAGGTGTTCGACCGACCGCGTGCCATCGCATGGCAGCCTGGCGCGGAACCCCGGCATATCCCCGGCCGCCAAGGTGCCGATGACGCCCCCGTCGAGTACGGCGGGTGGACCTGGCGCTACGACCTCGAATCGGGGCATGCAGGCCAGACGGCGGTCACGCTGACTTACGACTGGTCGCAGGTGCCGACAGATCGACGCGACATCGGGTTTCCACCCTTCCCGCAAGAGCACCTGGACAACTCGCTGAAACATCTTGCCGATCTCGCCGAGCGGGTTTAGATGTGGACCCTTTCGACCCAGGCCATGAGCGCCTGGGCGAGCTCGGATTCGCGGCGGTAGAACCGTTGTGCAGGAACGGGAACGCTGACCGCGATCATCGCGTCGCTGACGCCCTTGAGCACCGCGCCCACCGCGCAGATACCTTCGCTCTGCTCTTCGCGGTCATAGGCGATGCCCTCGGCCCTGACGCGCTCGAGCTCCTTGCGCAACGCCGCCGGCGTCGTGATGGTGTTCACGGTCAGCCGCGCCAGTCGCTTCGGCACGGCCCGGGCCTGCTCCTCGGGCGGCAGGTTGGCCAGCAGCGCCTTGCCGTTGGCGCAGCAGTGCAGCGGAAACGATTCGCCCACCGCGCTGATGGCCCGCAGGCGGTGCGGCGAGACGACCTGGTCGATAAAGGTCGCGCGATCCCCGTCCAGGATCGAGAGGTCGACGGTCTCCTCCAGCTCGCGGGACAGTTCCTCCATGAACGGGTGCACATCGATCACGACGCTGCTCCGCACGGTGTTGGCCATGCGAGCGATCTCGGGGCCCAACCGATACCGGCCCCGCGCCGCGCGGGAGGCCACCAAGCCTTCGTCGTCCAACGCATTGAGGATCCGGCTCACCGTCGAGCGCGCCATGCCCAGTCGCTCGCCGATCTCGGCCTGGTTCAGCCCGCCGGGATGCGCCTGCAGCAACCGCAGCATCTCGGCCGCGCGGGCGATGACCTGAATTCCGGTGCCGCGGGCCTCCTCTGAGTCGACGCTCACGTCAAGCCCCAGTCTCGAGGCGGTACGTGCCGGCGGGGTCGATGATCGCCACCAGCCGCACGATACAGCCGTCGCCGCCAACCCAGCGCCACGGGAACGCCGCAAAGGTGACCCGCGTGCCGGTGACCTTGTCCAAGTCGCCGCCCACATTCTCGAATCCGTAGATGCCCTTGGACAGAATCGAGCGGTGGCACGGCTCCCACTCCGGGAAATCGTCGAGCACCTTGCGGCCGGTCTGCTCCTCGTATTCCTTGACCGCCCAGGGCAATAGCCCACCCGTGTGCTCGGCGGGGCCGTGCGGACCGATCGACGTGGCTAGCGGATGGTCGAGCGCTTGCGTGTCCGTGCCAACGGCTTTGACACCCTTGGCGGCAAACCACTCCCCGGCTTCCTTGTAGAAGCCCGGCGAATAGGCGTAGTACTCGGCGCTGTCGGAGTAAGTGTGGTGCCAGCCGGTATTGACGATGACGATGTCGCCGGGCCGGATCTGCGGCGTGGCGTTCTCCAGATCTTCGGCGGTGACGACTTCCCACTTCTTCTTCGGGATCGAGACGACTACCCCGGTGCCGAAGAACGCGCTGAGCGGGATCTCGTGCAGAAACGGCGTGCCTTCGACTACGTGTGCCGGCGCATCGATGTGGGTACCGGAATGCATTACGGTAGTGATCTTTTGAGTGAGGACGCGGCTTCTCGCCATGTTGTGCAATCGTTCGATCTTGACGTCCTCGAAGTACGGCCATGCCGGCACGCCGTGACCCCATGGATGGGACAAGTCGAAGAACTCCAGCTTTGACTCGGCCTCACCGAGAGGCCAGGTGAAACTCATGACGGTTCCTTTCGGGTCAACATGCGGTGTAGCCGCCGTCCAGATACATCACCTGACCGGTGTAGAAGCTCGACGCGTCGCTGAGCAGATAGATCAGCGCGCCGACAAAATCTTCCGGTTCGGCGAAGCGGTGCAACGGGATTCGGGCGAACATCGCCTCGCGTGTTTCGCGCCCCTTCTCGTCGTCGGCGTACATCCATTCGGTTAGATCGGACCGGAAAACCGTTGGAGCTAGGGCGTTTACCCGAATACTCTCTGGACCCCACTCGGCTGCTAACGACTTGGCCAGCAGGTCGGTTGCCGCCTTCGACGGGCAGTACGCGCTGTAGCCGGCGGGATGACCGAGGCTGCCCCGCACTGACGAGACCAGCACGATGCTGCCTCCCCCGCCCTGCCGCAACAGCACCCGTCCAGCCGCCTGGCACACCAGCCACGCGCCTCGCGAGTTCGCTCGCATCACGTTGTCGAAGTCTTCGACGGCCATCTCGGTGATGGGCTGGACGTGGTTCATGCCCGAGGCGACCAGGACTCCATCGAGCCGGCCGTGCTTGGCGACGGCCGCTTCGACCATCGCCTGGGCATCGGCCGGGGTGTCGGGGCGGCGGGCAACCAGTGCGGCGTTTTCAATGCCGGCCTCGACAACCAGCTCGGTCAGGCGCTCGGAGTTGCCGCCGGTCAGCGTCAGCCGGGCGCCCGCTTCGGACAGGGCCCGGGTGGCGGCGCTGCCTAACGAACCGGTCGCGCCGGTGATCAGGAGCGACTTGCCCTGCACACTGAACCGCTCCGCGCCCACCTATCCTCCGCTAATCCCGCAATACGGGCGTTACATCCCGTTATATAGGAGGCTATGGCGGATGCGCGGAGAATGTCAACGTGGGGCGTGCGCGCTGGGCGTTGAGAGTGTGTTCAGGGCGTTGAGCGTGCACGCAGGGCGGGAAAACCGCGGGATCTCCGCCCACGCCGCACACGCAGAGCCGTGGACGCACACTCGACGTCGAGCTGGGTGGAGCAGCGAGTGGCGGGCGGGGAAGTTGAAGGGGGCGCTAGAAGTCAGCGCCGCTTCGGCCCGCGCTTTTCGCGCATCCGCACGTTAATCCGGATCGGGCTGCCGTCGAATCCGAACGTCTCGCGCAGCCGCCGCTCCAGGAAGCGCCGGTAGCCGGCCTCGAGAAAACCGGTAGTGAACAGCACGAACGTCGGCGGCCGGGCGGTGGCCTGGGTGGCGAACAGAATGCGTGGCTGCTTACCACCGCGCACCGGCGGCGGCGTGGCCGCGACGATCTCCTTGACCCAGGTGTTCAACGGGCCGGTCGGAATCCGGGCGTCCCACGACGCCAGCGCGGTCTCCATCGCCGGCACCAACTTCTGCACCGCCCGCCCCGTCTTGGCGGAGATGTTGACTCGTTCCGCCCACTGCAGCTGCACCAGCTCGCGGTCGATCTCGCGGTCCAGCAAGTCGCGGCGGTCCTCGTCGACCAGATCCCACTTGTTGAAGGCCAGCACCAGCGCACGCCCGGCCTCGATGACCATGGCCAGCACCCGCTGGTCCTGCTCGGTCAGCGGCTGCGACGCGTCGATCAGCACGATCACCACCTCGGCGGAATCGATGGCCGAGTGGGTGCGCACCGAGGCGTAGAACTCGTGACCGCTGGCCTGCCCGACCTTGCGGCGCAAGCCCGCGGTGTCGACGAAACGCCAAACCTTGCCGCCCAATTCGATGAGCGAGTCCACCGGGTCCACCGTGGTTCCAGCCACGTCGTGCACGACGGAACGCAGGTCGCCGGCCAGCTTGTTGAGCAATGAACTCTTGCCCACGTTGGGCTTGCCGACCAGGGCCACCCGACGGGGACCGCCGGCCACCGGCACCGCTTCGGACACCTCGGGCAACGCGGCCAGCACCTCGTCGAGCAGATCGGCCACGCCGCGGCCGTGTATCGCGCTGACCGCATGCGGCTCACCGAGTCCCAGCGACCACAGTGCCGCCGCGTCCGATTCAACCTTGTCGCTATCAACCTTGTTGGCGGCCAGGAAAACTGGTTTGCCGGAGCGCAGCAGAATGCGGGCGGCGGCCTCGTCGGCGGTGGTGGCCCCGACGGTGGCGTCGACGACCAGGACGACCGCGTCGGCGGTACGCATCGCCACCGATGCCTGCTCGGCCACCAGCTGCTGCAGGCCCTTGGCGTCGGGCTCCCATCCCCCGGTGTCCTGAACGACGAACCGGCGTCCGGTCCACAGCGCGTCGTAGAAGACCCGGTCGCGGGTCACCCCGGGAACGTCCTGCACCACCGCTTCGCGTCGCCCCAGGATCCGGTTGACCAGTGTCGACTTGCCGACGTTGGGCCGGCCGACAATCGCCACCACCGGCGCGGGACCGGGCTCGTCGACGTCCACCGAGTCGGAAGCGATGTGCTCCCAATCGCTTTCGTCGGACCAGGTACCGTCCTCAGTCACCGCACTGCCTCGCTTCGCTGTTTGACCAACTCCAGCAGGTGATCGATCACCTGCGCCTCGGTCATGTCGCTGGTGTCGACGGTCACCGCGTCCGATGCCGGCCGCAGCGGCGACAGCGCCCGGGTGGAATCCAGGTGGTCGCGGCGGCGCACGTCGGCCAGCACTCCGTCGTAGTCGCCGGTCAGGCCCGCGGCGACGTTCTGGTCGTTGCGGCGCCGGGCGCGGGTTTCGGCCGACGCGGTCAAGAAGATCTTCACCGGTGCGTCGGGCAACACCACGGTCCCGATGTCACGGCCCTCGACAACGATATTGCCCGGCCCTTGCGCCATTTCACGCTGTAGTGCGACAAGCCGGGTGCGCACGGCGGCAACCGAAGATACCGCCGACACCGCACCGGTGACCTGGTCGCCGCGGATCTCGGCCGAGACATCCTCTCCAGCAAGGAAATAGCGGTCACCGCCGGGGTGGTAATCCACCGACATCTGCACCGTCTCGGCGATGCGAGCGACCGCTTCCGCGTGGGTCGGGTCGATACCGGCGCGCAAGACCGCCAGCGTCACCGTCCGGTACATGCCCCCGGTGTCCAGGTAGCGCGCTTCCAGCGCTTGTGCCAATTTCTTTGATACCGAGGACTTCCCGGTTCCGGCGGGGCCGTCGATCGTCACAACAACGCCAGCGCTCACAGACCCACCGCTTTGTACAGTTGCCCGATCTCGTCATGGCGCAACGCCCGGATGGTGCCCGGCCGCTGTTCGCCCAGCGATACCGCACCGATGTCGGTGCGTACCAGCGCCTCAACGGGGAAGCCGACCGCTTCCAGGATTCGGCGCACAATCCGATTGCGGCCTTCATGTAACGTCAAGCGCACCAACGTCTTACCGGGTATGGCGTCCACCAACGCGAAACCGTCTACGTGCACCGGGCCGTCTTCCAACTCGATACCCGCCCGCAGTTTCTTGCCCACCCCGTGCGGCACCTTTCCGCTGACCGTCGCCAGATACGTCTTGGGCACCTCGTGGGAGGGGTGCATCAGCCGGTGTGCCAGCTCGCCGTCGTTGGTCAGCAGGATCAAACCTTCGGTGTCGGCGTCCAGCCTCCCGACATGAAATAGGTTCTTGTTGCCGCGCACTTTTCGCTCGATCAGATCCCCGATGCAGGGCCGCCCGCGATCGTCGGACATGGTCGAGTGCATCCCCCGCGGCTTGTTCAGCGCCAAATACACCAGCGATTCGTCGACAACGATCCTGGCGCCGTCCACGCGGATTACCGAGGCGCCGGGGTCAACCCGGGTGCCCAACTCGGTCACCACTCGCCCGTCCACCTCGATGCGGCCGTCGAGGATCAACTTCTCTGCGGCCCGGCGCGACGCAACTCCGGCCTGGGACAACACTTTTTGCAAGCGGACGCCCGGGGTCTCCCCGGGATCGTGGGTATCGGCCATCAATCCTGGTCCACATCGAAGGACAGCGACTGTTCGGGCCCCTGGCCGCCCGAAAGCTTGATGAATCGTGGCTCGCTGTCCAGGGATTCGGTCAGGTCCTCGATCGAGTCCACGTCGGGAAGCAGCGGCGCGATATCGGGAAGATCGGTCAGCGACGTCAACCCCAAGCGCTCCAAAAACATCTCCGTGGTGCCGAAGGCGACGGCGCCGCTGTCCTCGTCGACGCCGGCCTCGGTGATCAGGCCGCGCGCCAGCAGGGTGCGGATGACGGCATCCACGTTGACGCCGCGCACCGCGCTCACCCGCGCACGGGTGACCGGCTGGCGGTAGGCCACCACGGCCAGGGTCTCCAGTGCGGCCCGGGTGAGTTTGGATCGGGCGCCGTCCAGCAGCAGCTTCTCCACATACGGCGCGAACCGGGCGCGGGTGTACATCCGCCATCCGTCACCGGTTTTCCGCAAGTCGATGCCGCTGCCGCGTTCGGCGAGTTCCTCGGACATCACCTGCAGCTTGGCGGCGATCCGGTAAACGGGCTGCTGTGTGGCCGTGGCCAGCGCCTCGTCGGTGACCGGGGTGTCGACCACCAGCAACAGCGCCTCCAGCACGGAGCCGAGTTCCTCGGCGTCCAGCGGCGCGACCTCGGCGATTTCGATGCCCAGGTCGACGTCCGGCGATTCGGTCATGGTTGGTCTCGCACTTCCCGCGCTACTCAGGCCTTCACTCGGCTTCCACCAGGGCTTCGGTGGTCGGACGCTCCCCGGTCCACGAAATTTGGAGCACGCCAAGCGGCTCTGACTGGTCGAATGCTACCGCCCGGGACCGATACAGATCGAGCAGCGCCAGGAAGCGTCCGACGATCTCCATCGGGATCTCGCAGTCGGCGACCAGCTCGGAGAACGTGGCCCATTGGCCGCTGCCCCGTGCTTCCAGCATCCCCAGCAGTTTCTGAGCCTGCTCCGGAACCGAGACGTTGAGGTCGTGCAGGTGGCCGAGGGCCACCGTCGGCACCGGCCGCGGCGTGAAAGCGATCGCGGCGATCTGGGCGAAGCGCTCGGCGTCGACACCGATCATCACTTCGGGGAGCAGTTCGGTGAACGGGTCCTCGAGCGACACCGCGCGGGGGTAGCTGCGCAATGCGGTGGCTTCGAGCTCGGCGAACATCTCCGCGACGTGCTTGTACGCGCGGTACTGCAGGAGCCGGGCGAACAGCAGGTCGCGCACCTCCAGCAGCGCCAGGTCTTCGTTGTCGTCGACCTGGCCGGCGGGCAACAGCCGGGCAGCCTTGAGATCCAGCAGGGTCGCGGCGACCACCAGGAACGCGGTGGTCTCCTCCAGATCCAGCAGGCGGCCGATCTCGCGGGTATAGGCGATGAAGTCATCGGTGACCTGGTGCAGCGCCACCTCGGTCACGTCGAGACGGTGCGCAAAGATCAGCTGCAACAGCAGGTCGAACGGCCCCTCGAAATTGGTTAGGCGGACTTGAAAACCACCCGAGGAGCCGTTCTGCTGTGGCGCCTCACCATTCGTTGTGTCGTTCACGCGCCGAATCGGTCGATGAACTCGCGGGCCAGGGCTCGATAGGCGATCGCGCCCGTCGACTTCGGCGCCCAGGTGGTGATGGGTTCGCCCGCCACGCTGGTCTCCGGGAAACGCACGGTGCGGGTGATCACGGTGTCGAACACCAGGTCACCGAACCGCTCCACGACGCGGGCCATCACCTCGCGGGCGTTGACGGTGCGCGGGTCGTACCGCGTCAGCAGGATGCCGCTGATTTCCAGCTTCGGGTTGAGCCGGTCGCGCACCTTGTCGACGGTGTCGGTGAGCAGCGCCAGGCCCCGCAATGAGAAGTACTCGCATTCGGTGGGGATGACCACGCCGTCGGCGCAGGCCAGTCCGTTGACGGTGAGCAGACCCAGCGACGGCTGGCAGTCGATCAGGACATAGTCGTAGCGGTCCAGCACCGGATGCAGCGCCCGGCCCAGGGTCTGTTCCCGGCCCACCTCGTTGACCAGCTGAATCTCGGCCGCTGACAGGTCGATATTGCTGGGCACCAGGTCCAGATACTTCTGCCGGGTGGACATCAACACGTCCTCGATCGAGATCCGCGGCTCCACCAGCACGTTGTGAATGGTCTGTTCCAGCTCGTAGTGCGGGACGCCGAGGCCCGCGGACAACGCGCCCTGCGGATCCATATCCACCAGCAGCACCCGCCTGCCGTACTCGGCGAGCGCGGCGCCCAAGTTGATCGTCGACGTGGTTTTCCCGACACCACCCTTCTGGTTGCACATCGCCACAACCTTGGCCGGGCCGTGTGCAGTGCGCGGCTGCGGCTCCGGGATCGCCCGGGGCGGGCGCCCAGTAAGGCCGATCTCGACGGCGCCGCCCGGGTGCTCGGTAGTCATGCCCGGGGTGTTCGGGAGGTGAACATCGATCGAAAGTGTAGCCGGTTCGCGTCCGTAAACCGGGCGACCCGCAGGCAAGATAACCAGGTAATACGTGCGGAGAGCGCTGGTAGCCCCCGCGGAAGCGCTAAGAGTTAACTTCAGTCACACCAGCAACATTCGACCCACGCTGACGGGACTATCGTGGGTGCCTATGGACCTCAAGCGACGCATACCGCTGCTGCGGTGGTCGGTCTGGCGGATGGCCGCCGGAAATCGCAACATCACCAGGACGGGCCAGATCGGCGACGGACGCGAAGCGGCCGCGGTCGAGTACGTCCTGCAGCACGCCCGGGCCGGCGACATCGACGACGTCTTGGCCACCATCGACAAGTTCGCCTACGAGAAGTCGATGCTGATCAATGTCGGCGACGAAAAGGGGCTGCTGCTCGACGCGGCCGTTCAGCGCGCCAATCCCGCGGTCGCGCTGGAGCTGGGTACCTACTGCGGCTACGGCGCGCTGCGGATCGCCAGGGCGGCCCCGAACGCCAAGGTGTATTCCGTCGAACTCGCCGAGGCCAACGCCGCCAACGCCCGGCAGATCTGGGCGCATGCCGGTGTCGCTGACCGCGTGACGTGCGTCGTCGGCACCATCAGCGACGGCGGGCGCACGCTCGACACGCTCGCCTCTGCGCACGGATTTACCTCTGGCGCACTCGATTTCGTCTTCCTTGACCACGACAAGGATGCCTACCTGGACGATTTGTTGAGCATCCTCGACCGGGGCTGGCTGCATGCGGGCTCGATCGCGGTCGCCGACAACGTCCGGGTGCCGGGAGCACCGAAGTACCGCGAGTACATGCGCCAGCAGCAGGGCAAGAAGTGGAACACCGTCGAACACAAGGCACACCTCGAATACCAGACACTGGTGCCCGACCTGGTGCTGGAGTCCGACTACCTCGGCTGACCCGTCGCGCTACTGCGCGCGGGGGTGGGCACCGGCCCACACTTCGCGCAGCGCGTGCACGGTGACCAGCGTGTAGATCTGTGTGGTCGTCACCGAGGCATGGCCGAGCAACTCCTGCACGACGCGCACATCGGCCCCGCCCTCCAGTAGGTGGGTGGCAAACGAGTGCCGCAGCATGTGCGGCGACACCCCCGAGGAGATCTCGGCGCGCTCGGCGGCGTCCTGCAACACCTGCCATGCGCTTTGCCTCGACAGCTGTCCGCCGCGGGCGTTGAGGAAGATCGCCGCCGTTCCGCGGCCCCGGCGGGCCAGCTCCGGGCGTCCGCGCACCAAATAGGCGTCCAGCGCCTGCACCGCCGGACGTCCGATCGGGACGAGCCGCTGCTTGCCGCCCTTGCCACGCAGCAGTACCGACCTGGCCTGGGTATCGATGTCGTCGACATCGAGGCCGACGGCTTCGGAGATGCGTGATCCGGTGGAGTACAACAGTTCCAGCAGCGCCCGGTTGCGCAGCGTCAGCGGACCATCCGACGGGCTCTCCCCGCCCGCGCCTTCCAGCAGTGCCAGCACCTCGTCGATGGTCAGGCTTTTGGGGAGCCGGCGCCCCGGCGTCGGCGGCCGCACCGCGCGCGCCACGTCCAATTCGGCCAGACCCTCGGCGGCGGCGAACCGGTGCAGCCCGCGCACCGCGATCAGTGCCCGCGCCGCCGAGACCGCCGACAAGCCCACGTTCCCCGAATCGGGATCGCCGCGCCGCAGTGCCACCAGGAACTCGCTGACGTCATGTTCACCAACCTTGGCCAGATCGTGAATCCCGCGGTCCGACAAGTGCTTCGAATAGCGACGCAGATCGCGCCGATAGGAGCTGAGCGTGTTGGCCGCTACACCCCGCTCGATGGTCAGGTGGTCGAAATAGCCCTGCAGTTGTGTCTCGAGCGCCAGCGTCGTCATTGCGCGGCCTTGCGCGCGGCGAACGCCGACGGCTTGTCCTGCCACGGGCTGTCCACCGGGCGCGGCTGCGCAACTCCGTTGGCCACTGCATGCGCGGCCAGAATCCCCGCAACGGCAATCGAATTGAGCACGTCGCCACTGAAGACTAGGCGAACCGCCTCATCGATGGGCACCCAGCGCATCGTCATGTCGGCTTCTTCATCATGGGCCTCGGGACGACCCACCTCGTTCAGCCCGGTAGCCAGGTAAACGCGCACCGACTCGTCGCTGTAGCCAGGCGCGGTATCGAGATCGACGAGCACCTCCCAGGTGCCGGCTTGCAGGCCGACCTCCTCTTCGAGCTCCCGGGCAGCGGTGCGGTGCGCTGCCTCACCGCCGATGTCCAGCAGCCCCGCCGGCAGCTCCCACAGCCGCCGACCGAGCGCGTGGCGGTATTGGTAGACCAACGGGATCTTGGCGTCGTCATCTATTGCCACCACGGCCACCGCGCCGAAATGCTCAAGTACCTCCCGGGCGGCCAGGTTCCCGCCGGGCATCCGCACCTGATCGCGGCGCAATGCGAAAATCTTTCCGGTGTACAGCGTTTCGGATGACGCCGCCTCGAAGACGTGATCAGCCACGGGTGGCGTGTTCAGGTAACGACCGTTCGGCGCTGTCTCGATGCTGGTTGCCGTTGGACGAGTGCTCGGGCATTTCCACCGGAAGCAGTTCGCCCTCTTTGTAGTCGATGGCGGCGCCGACGAACGCCACGAACAGGGGGTGCGGCCGAGTGGGTCGGCTCTTCAGTTCGGGGTGGGCCTGGGTACCGACGATGAACGGGTGGATATTCGACGGGTATTCGACGAACTCCACCAGGTGGCCGTCGGGCGAGGTCCCGGAGAACCGCAGCCCGCTTTCGGCGATCCGGTCGCGGTAAGCGTTGTTGACCTCATAGCGGTGCCGGTGCCGTTCGGACACCTCGGTAGTCCCATATGCCTGGGCCACAATCGAATCCGGCTCGAGCACCGCGGGGTAGGCCCCCAACCGCATGGTGCCGCCGAGGTCGGCTTCGCCGGCGACGATGTGTTCCTGATCGGCCATGGTGGAGATGACGGGATCCGGTGTGGCCGGCTCGAATTCGGCCGAGTTGGCTTCGGTCAGACCGACCGAGCGCGCGGCTTCGATCACGATGCACTGCAGCCCCAGGCAGAGCCCCAGTACCGGCAACCCGCGGGCCCGGGCATGCTGGATGGCGCCGATCTTGCCCTCGATGCCACGGATGCCGAACCCGCCGGGGATCAGCACGCCGTGCACGTCGGCCAGGGCCGACGTGGCGCCGGCGGCGCTCTCGCAGTCGTCGGAGGGTACCCACACCATCTCTACCTTGGCGCGGTGTCGAAACCCGCCGGCGCGCAACGCCTCGGTCACCGAGAGGTAAGCATCGGACAGATCAACATACTTGCCCACCAACGCAATTCGCACGGTTTCCTGCGGCTCGTGAACCCTGCGCAACAGGTCGTCCCATTCGGTCCAGTCGACGTCGCGGAATGGCAGGTTGAGCCGGCGCACCACGTACGCGTCGAGCTCCTCGCGGTGCAGCACCTTGGGGATGTCATAGATCGACTTCGCGTCCGGGGTGGAGATGACGCCGTCGATCTCGACGTCACACATCAGCGCGATCTTGTTCTTCAGCGCTTCGGGGACTTCCCGGTCGCAGCGCAGGATCAGCGCATCCGGGGTGATACCGATGCTGCGCAGCGCCGCCACCGAGTGCTGGGTCGGTTTGGTCTTGAGTTCGCCGGACGGAGCCAGGTACGGCACCAGCGACACGTGCAGGAAGAAGACGTTCTCTCGGCCCAGGTCGTGCCGGACCTGGCGGGCCGCCTCGAGGAAGGGCTGCGATTCGATGTCGCCGACCGTCCCGCCGATCTCGGTGATGACGACGTCCGGGCGATGGCCGCCGGAGTCGGGTTGGGCCATCGCCCGGATGCGGCTCTTGATCTCGTCGGTGATGTGCGGGATCACCTGGACGGTGTCGCCGAGGTATTCGCCACGTCGCTCTTTGGCGATGACGGTTGAATACACCTGCCCGGTAGTGACATTCGCTGAGCCGGACAAGTCCCGATCGAGGAACCGCTCGTAGTGACCGACGTCGAGGTCGGTCTCGGCGCCGTCCTCGGTAACGAAGACCTCGCCGTGCTGGAACGGGTTCATCGTGCCGGGATCGACGTTCAGATAGGGATCGAGCTTCTGCATCGTGACATGCAAGCCACGCGCGGTCAGAAGCTGGCCGAGGCTACTGGCAGTGAGACCCTTGCCGAGCGAGGAGGCGACTCCACCGCTGACGAAGAGGTGCTTGGTGGTGGACTGCGGATGCCTACGCACTTAAGCGACCTCCGTGAAGACGGGCAGGGCGTCGTTATTGTCTAGCTTTGCTCAGCTGGGCCTGCCGACCCACGGAAATCAACCCTAACACCCGCGACCCCACGCCGCGGCTAACACGCCCGGCAACCAGACGACCGGCTACTGCGGCACGGTGATTGACGTGGCCCCGTGACCGGTGCCGTACTGCCCGACATGGCCGCCATTGAGCAGGTCATGCAGGCCAAGGATCGCGGTGATTCGCCCGGGTGCGGCGTCGACGTCATCGACGGTACTGATCGCGGAGTTCATGGCGGCATCGGCGCGGGCGACCGCGACCGCGGCACCACCGGTCGAAGATCCGTCGCGCCCGGCCAGCAGCGTGCCGGAGCCGTGTGGTGCCAGCGCGGCGGAGAAGCGGGCCACGCTGACCCCCTGGTTGCCGGCATCTTGGGGTAACGCGCCGCCGGTGACGATCAGGGCGGCGTTTGCCGCTCCCGGGTGATCGCTGGGCTGATAGGTGACGAATCCAGTGTCGCGCAGCGCCGCCAGCACGGTGTCCCGTTGACCGTCGTCGACGGGTGGGATCGCGGGGTTGGCGTTGATCAGCAGGGCGATGCCCAACAGGTCGCCGGCCTGCGATCCTTGGTCGACGAGTTTGGTGCTCAGCTGCTGGCCGGCGGGCAGCACGGACGAGTTCACCACGGTCCGCAATTTCTCTGCGGAGTTGGCGTCGACGAACTCTTGCGTCAGTGACACCGTTCCGGTGAGGGTCCCGCCGGCCTGGCCGACAAGTTTCGAGACCGCCGCGACGTCGTCGTCCTTTGCGTCCGGGGTGCGGAAGACGACGACCGATTTGCCACCCAGCGCGTCGTGCACGATCCGGCCGACCAGCTGGGTATCGAAATTGTTTGCCGCGCTCAGCTTTTCGTTCAGCACGTTCTTCTGGTCGTTGAGCCCGTTGATTTGCGTGTAGAGGTCGCGCTTCTCGTCACGCAGGCTGGACAGCAGGGTGTCGGACAAGAAGCCGGAGCCGAGCACCACGCCGAGGGCCAACGCGATAAAGACCGCGGCCAGCGAGAAGGCATGTTGGCGTAAAGAGATCATGAGCGCACGTCCTTAAGAACCGCGAATATTAGGCGATCAAGTGCTGGATCCAGAGGGTGAAGTGATTCCAGTAGTCGGTGGCCCAGTGCAGCACCACACCGTCGGTGCGCGACACCCACAGCGCGACGATGACGGCGATCAGCATCGTCAGCGCCAGCAGCGCGATGGCGCCGCCCGAGATGTGGTTGCGGTACAGGGTGGCGACCGCCTTGGCGTCGACCACCTTCTCCCCTACCCGGAGCCGGGTCAGGAACGTCGACGGGTTGCTCTGGGTGCGCGTCCGGTCGAAGAAGGTCTCGATGTTGGCGGTGTGACCGGCCGTCACGAGCAGCGCCGCGCCGTGATGGTCGGCCAGCAGCAGAGCCAGATCGACGGCCGAACCCGCGGCCGGGAATGTCATCGCCCCGACGCCGAGGTCCTGAATTCGTTCCAGGCCGGGCGCGTGACCGTCGGCGTCGGCCGGCAGCACCACGTGCGCGCCACACTTGAGGGCGTCGGTGCTGATCTGCTCGGGGTCGCCGACGATGAGCTGCGGACGGTAGCCGGCCTTACGCAGAGTGTCCGCGCCGCTGCCCACGCCGATGAGCACCGGCTGATACTCCTTCATGAACGGCTTGAGCGAGCGTAGATCGTCGGCGGCGCTGGGCTCGTCGGCGACGATCACCACATGCCGGCGGCGCATGTCGATGTCGACGTCGGGAATGCCGATGCCGTCGATCAACAGCGGGCTTTCACTTTTGATGAACTCAATTGTGTTGCCGGCGAACGCCTCCAGGTGGGCGGCCAGACCGCTCTTGGCCTCGCGCATCAGGTCGGCGATGTCATGGTCGGTGCGCTCGGTGCCGCGGATCAGCCGCCGTTCGCCTGCGTACACCCCGCCTTCATGCAGGCGAATCTTGGAGCCGTCCTTGATCTTCTTGAAGATGTCCGGCCCGGTCTCGTCGATCAGGGTCACACCGTTGTTGACCAAGACCTCCGGGCCCATGTTGGGATAGCGGCCGGAGACCGACGGCGAGGCGTTGACGACCGCGGCGATGTCGGCTTCCACCAGCGCCTCGGCGGTGATGCGATCGAGGTCCAAGACGTCGAGCACGACGATGTCACCGGGGCAGACTCTCCGCAGCAGGCGGTCGATGTTCCGGTCCACCCGAGCGGTGCCGGTCAAGCCCGGACGGGAAGCATTACGAGTAAGCAGCCCTGACA
Organism: Mycobacterium sp. Dal123C01; assembly: GCF_052566995.1. NCBI lineage: Bacteria > Bacillati > Actinomycetota > Actinomycetes > Mycobacteriales > Mycobacteriaceae > Mycobacterium > Mycobacterium sp. Dal123C01. The sequence goes on from NZ_CP199580.1 coordinate 4,345,904, forward strand.
TCTTCATGGGGGGATTCTGTCCGTCATGCGCGACTCGGGGGTGGAGGCGCGCCGTAACATCAGCCCCAGAAGTTATCTAGAGTCACATCTGTCACAGGCCGATTCCGATCTGGTCTCGAACGTCCCGACGGCTAGATCTCGTCGTTCTGGGCTCCGTCGAGCAGTTCCCGGGCGTGAGCGCGGCCGCTGTCGGATTCACCCAGCCCGGCCAGCATCCGGGCCAGCTCGGCGACCCGCTCGTCGTCCATCACGCGCCGCACCACACTGGTCCCCCGCGGCCCGGCCGCATGCACCACCAGGTGCACGTCGGCGTACGCCGCGACCTGTGGCAAGTGGGTGACCACGATGACCTGGTGGCTACGCGCCAACCGGGCCAACCGCCGCCCGATCTGGACGGCGGCGCGGCCGCCGACGCCGGCGTCGACCTCGTCGAAGACCATCGTGGTACCCGCCGCCGACGCGGCCAGCACCACCTCCAGAGCCAACATCACCCGGGACAGTTCGCCACCGGACGCGCTCTTGGCCAACGGCAGCACCGTCATGCCGCGGTGCGCAGCGAAGCCGAACTCGACCAGGTCGACGCCATCGCTGCCGGCCCGGGCCAGCTCACCGGAGGGCAGCGCGAGGGCAGCGGGATCATCCTTGTCCGCGGCGACATCGGTGCCCACCTCGATCGTGAATTCGGCATCAGCCATCGCGAGCCCGGATAGCTCCGCGGTCACCTCCTTCGCCAGCCGCTTCGCCGCCTTGCGACGACACTTGCTGAGATCGACTGCGGCTTCGGATAATTCACCTGCAAGCTGGTCAGCCCGGCGTTCCAGCGCCGCAAGCCCTTCCTCCGAGACGTCGAGCGCAGCGAGCCGGTTGCGCGATTCGGCGGCCCAGGCCAGCACCCCGTCGACATCCGCGGCGTACTTGCGGGTCAGCGTCCGCAGCTGGGCCTGCCGGGCCAGCTTGGACTCCAGTGCGCTGGCATCGACGGGCAACTCTTCCAGGTACCCGCCGAGTTCCTGGCCCGCATCGACGACCACGGTCAGCGCCTCGCCGATCTGCCCGGCCAACGCCTGCAGCTTGGCATCATCGGTGGATTCCAATGCGGCCCTTGCCCGCCCCAGGTTGTCGGCGGCGCTGCCGCCCGACACGTCGTCGGTCGACAGCGCTGCGCGGGCTGCGGCCGCGGCTTCGCGCAGCGTGTCCAGCTCGGAGAGCCGCACGATCTCGGCGACCAGAACATCGTCCTCACCGGGTTGCGGTTCCACGGCATCGATCTCGTCGAGCGCGAAGGTCAGCCGGTCGGCCTCCAAAGCCAGTTCCCGCATTCGGTTCCGGCGGTCGAAGAGGTCACGGCGCGCCGACACCCAGGCGTCGCGCAGTTTGCGGTAGCGCTCGAGCGCGGGGCCGGCCTTGGCGAACCGGTCCAGCGCACCGCGTTGCTCCTCGGGCCGCATGAGCCGCAGCTGATCGTTCTGCCCGTGCAGGGTCAGCAGCTCGGTCGTGAAGTCGCCCAACGATTTCGCGGGTACGCTGCGGCCGCCGAGATAAGCTCGGGACGGTCCGTCACGGCTGACCGAACGCAGCGCGATCACGCTGCCATCCTCGTCGCGCTCCCCGCCCGACGCGTCCAGCATCTCGTCCAACGCAGCGATAGCTGCATCGCCGAGATCTGTTGTGGTGAAACGACCTTCAACGACCGCACGCTCGGCGCCCGACCGCACCCGGTTGGCGTCGGCGCGGCCACCACCAAGCAGGTGCAGCCCCGTCACCACCATGGTCTTGCCGGTACCGGTCTCGCCGGTCAGCACCGTCAGGCCGCGGTCGAACTCCCCGACCGCAGCGCTGATCGCACCTAATGACTCGATGCGGATTTCAGTCAGCACCGCTGCAGCGCCCCTACTTTCCGCGCCAACCGGTCACGGGCAACCGGAACTTCCGCACCAAGCGGTCGGTGAAAGGTGCGCTGTCCAGGCGTGCCCATTTCACCGCTGTGCCGCAACGTTTCACCTCGATCCGTCCGCCGGCCGGTAACAGCATTTCGCGGCGGCCGTCGCAGAACACCAGGGCGTCGTTGCCACTTGCCTCGATCTCGATCGCGATGACGGCGTCCGGGCTGGTGACCATCGGCCGGCCGAAGAGTGCGTGAGCGTTGTTGGGCACCACCAGGATTGCCTCGAGATCCGGCCACAGCACCGGGCCGCCCGCGGAGAACGCGTAGGCGGTCGATCCGGTCGGCGTCGACACCAACACCCCGTCACACCCGAAGGTCGACACCGGTCGTCCTTCGATTTCGACGACCACTCCCAGCACACCCAACCGCGGGCCCTTTTCCAGGCTGGCTTCGTTGAGCGCCCAGCCCTGATCGATGATGCGTCCACGGTGGCGCACCGCGACATCGAGCGTGAGACGCTCCTCCACGCGGTAGTTCTGCGCGATCACATGATCCAGCACCCTGTCGATGGCCTCCGCTTCGGCCTCGGCCAGAAAGCCGATGCGGCCCAGGTTGACGCCCAGCACCGGAATACCTGCGTTGCGGGCAAGTTCTGCCGCCCGTAAGAACGTGCCGTCGCCGCCGAGCACCAGTACTAGTTCGCAGCCTTCCGCGGCGTCGGAATCGGCATCGACGACCTGGATTTCGACGCCCATCTCCCGTACGTCGTCGGGAGACAGCTGTAGCGATCCCCTGTCGACCGCCTCGGCGGACAGCACGCGAAGTGCAATACCTTTGTCGCCCAACACTTTCTGGACGCGTCGCGCAGTCTCGGCGGCATCCTCGCGTCCGGTGTGCACGACCAGCAAGATGGTGCGCTCGGCCGTCATTGCGGGCCCTCGCCTACCGCGCGCCGGACCGCGTCGACCAGCCCATCGGACGAGAGCCGCCGATCGGTTTCGGCGCGCAGCCACAGGAAGTATTCGACATTGCCCGACGGTCCCGGTAGCGGACTGGCCGTGACATCGACGGTGTGCCAGCCCAACTCTCCGGCACGTGTCGCGACGGCCAGCACCGAATCGGCGCGCAACCCGGGGTCGTGCACAACCCCGCCGGCACCGACTTGGCCCTTCCCCACTTCAAACTGCGGCTTCACCATGGGAACGATATCCGCGCCGGGGCACGCGCAACCAGCCAGCGCGGGCAATACGGTTGACAGCGAGATAAACGACAGGTCAGCCACGACGAGGTCGACGCGCCCACCGATCGCCTCGGGTGACAGCTCGCGCGCGTTGGTCCGCTCGACGACGATCACCCGCGGGTCGGAGCGCAACGACCAGGCCAGCTGGCCGTAGCCCACGTCGGCCGCCACGACTTCGGCGGCCCCGCGATCCAACAGGACTTCGGTGAAGCCGCCGGTCGACGCACCGGCGTCCAGGCAGCGCCGGCCCGCGACCGGGATCCCAAAAGCGTCCAGTGCACCGATGAGTTTGTGCGCCCCGCGCGACACCCACCGACGCTCGTCATCGTCGGCGACGGTCAGGGCCGCGCTGACGGCGACGGCGGTGGCGGCCTTGACCGCGGGCATGCCGTCGATGCTGACCTTCCCGGCGCCGATCAACTCGGCGGCCTGCTGACGAGATCGCGCGAGGCCGCGCCGCACCAGCTCGGCGTCAACGCGGGCGCGTCGTGCCATGCCCGCACTCAGCCCTTCTCCGCCGACTCCAGCGCAGCCAGCAGCACGTCATGTGCCTCGGAAAGCTTGCGTGCTATCTCTTCGAGCTCGGCGAGTGACGGCCCGTTTTCCCGGCTTTCCGGGTCAGCCGGGTCGGGCAGCTGCGCTACCAGGGCGTCGATGTCGGCGCGTATCTGATCAGGATCGATATTCATTGCGGTTCTACGGTAGTCAACCGCTAGTCCCCGTGCACCAGAGACCAGCGCTCGAGCGCGTCGCGGGCCCGGTCGTCGGTGGCCCGGACGCGCACCGGCTGCCCCTGGAAATCGGAGCACTGGGCACCCCACACCGCGCTGGCGACGGCGCGCACGATCGACAGCCCGTCCCCGTCCCCGGCCCCGCCCTGTTCAAAGGCGCCGTTGGCCCCGACCGTGACGAAACCATCTCCGACCTCGACCGCCCAGTCGGCCTGCGGTCCGACCGCGAGCAGATTGCTCTCCTGGAGCAACGCGCGGAGGTCGTGGCCGATATAGGTGGGCCGCTGCGCGGGTTCGGCGTACACCGCGTCTCGCGCGGTGCTCACCCCGGTCAGCACCATCAGGCTGGGGAACTTGGCCGCATTGGCGCCCTCGATGTCGGTGTCCAACCGGTCGCCGATCACCAACGGCACGCGATAGTCGCCGCGCGCGACCGCATCGTTGAGCAGCGTCGGGGCGGGTTTCCCGGCCACCTTGGGTTCGGCGCCGGTCGCGGCCCGCAGCGCGGCCACCAGGGATCCGTTGCCGGGCAGCAGGCCCCGCTCGGTGGGCAGCGTGGGATCGACGTTGGCCGCCACCCACAATGCGCCGGCGCGGATGGCCAACGCGGCCTCGGCAAGATCGGGCCAGCCGATGGTCATCGAGAGGCCTTGGACGACGGCGACGGGGTTGTCGTCGTAACTGCGCACCGGACGCAGTCCGACGGCGGCGATTTCGTTGGCCAGCGAGTCGGTGCCCACGATCAGCACGGGCGAATCCGGCGGCAGCTCATCGGAAAGCAGGTGGGCGGCACTTTGCGCGCTGGTGACGACGTCGTCGGCGTCGGCGGTGAAGCCCAGGTCACGCAGGTGCGCCGCTACTTCGTCGGCGCTGCGGGAGGCGTTGTTGGTGACGAACAGCTTGCGGCTGTGCACCTCGTCCAGCGTCTGCACCGCGCCGTCGGTGGGACGATGGCCGCGAAACACCGTCCCGTCCAGGTCGATCAGCAGGCAATCGTATTCCTGCGCAATGGATTTCACTTAATCGATCCCACCAATTCAGCCCAGCTCGCCGGCCCGGTCTTCGGCGTCGGTGACGCCTTCGACATCGGCGGCCGCGGAGCGCAAGAACCATTGCAGCGCTTCGGCGTCACGCCCGAGCGCCAGCAAGGTGTCGGCGTAGGCGTAGAACAACCGGGCGGCCGTCGAACCGGTGCGGCTCGGGTCCAGTTGCGGCGTGGACAACACAGTCAGCGCCTGGTCGAGCTGCCCGAGATCGGAACGGGCGCCGGCGACCACGATGCGCAGTTCGTCGGCGCCGTCTCCGCTGAGTTGGGCCGCCTCCTCGCCGCGTGCCAGTTCGATCGCCCGCTCCGGACGGCCAAGGCCGCGTTCGCAATCCGCGATCAGCGCAAGCAACGAGGACTTGCTGCCCATCCTGCGGGCGGCGCGTAATTCGGCCAGTGCCTGCGCCCAATCGCCCGAGCGGTAGGCGGCGATTCCGACGGCTTCGCGAATCGCCGCGATTCTGCTGGACTTGGCCCGCGCGGCACGGGCGTGGTTCAGGGCGGCTTCCGGGTCTTCGTCCATCAGCTCACCCGCGGCGACCAGGTGGCGCGCCACCGCGTCGGCGGTAATGCGGTCCAAGGTGCTCAGTTCGCCGCGAATTTCGGGTGCCAGCTGTTTGGCGTCCACCCCGGGCGGTATCGCGGGCCCGTTGTCCGCTCCGCGGTCACGGTCGCCGCCGCTATTGCCGCGCGGCTGGGCCGGGCGCGGCCGTCGTTCGCCGTTGTGACGCTGTCTGTCGTCGGCCACTCGTGTCGTTCACCTCGATTGTTCCCGTCCTCCTGAAGAGGATACGGGCACCCAGATGGGGGTCTCGCTACGCCTTGAACCGGTCCGGTATCAACGGCGCGATCATCGAGGGACAGAAGGCCCCGATCGCCAGGATTGTGAATATGCCCGCATTCTTCTCGGTCATTCCGTTGCCGGTGGCCATGTCCGAGACGACCGAGTCGAACGACCCACCCGGCTGGACCAGCATCGGGCAGACCTGCTGGCCCTCGGCCAGCGTCGTTGCCGGTTGGGTGACGGCAATGCCGGCATTGGTCAGGGCCGACAGGAAGGCATTGCCCGCCATGTCGGCGCGGATCGGGGGCGCCATCGTCGCGGCAGCGGCAACCAAACTCGCGGTCAACGCCACAAACCCGAGGGCCTTCGCCTGTCCGCCGACCTGCAAGGTCCGCTGGTACACCATTGATTGCGCCGTCATCTCTCGCTTCTCGTCGATCGTTCGGTGCAACTGCGCAAAATCACTGTGACTACAGTGGCCAACCAGTGTCACGTTTAGGGCACGGCAAGGTAAAGGTTTGCCCACCACCGCGTTTTGCGGGAACTCCTTGACAGCTTCGGGTGGAATATGCCCCGGCGCAAGCACTTCAACGCTGGCCGTGCCGCCTCACCAGGCTGCGCTGTCCCCCGAACGGGGGACACGAGATATCCACCCCCAATTCCACCGTTCGTGGGATAGCGACAAGCCGCAAACCAGCGAAAAATGGTTGTTACGCGGGGATCTCGTCGCTCCTTCCAACGAGACTTACCCTTCTCGAACTTCGGCTTCCCCTGTCGAAAGACGAGATCCCCGCTTAGACCTTTATCCACTCACCTTTTCGATGCCGGCGATGTTGCGCTTACCGCGACGCAAAACCAGCCACCGCCCGTAGAGGAAATCCGAGGCCTGCGGCGCCCATTCGTCGCTGTCGACCCGAACGTTGTTGACCGACACGCCGCCTTCGCCGATCGTGCGTCGCGCGGCGCCCTTGCTGGCCGACAGACCGCTGGCCACCAACAGGTCGATAATCCCGTTCGGGCCACCGGGTTTGAGCTCGGCGACCGACGTCTCCCGCAACGCGGCCGACAGCGTCGCCTCGTCGAGGCGGTCCAGCTCGCCTTGACCGAAGAGCGCCCGGCTCGCGTGCTCGACGGCCGCGGTGGCTTCCTCGCCGTGCACCAGGACCGTGAGTTCGGTCGCGAGACGGCGTTGGGCGGCACGTTGTTGCGGACGATCGGCGGTGGCCTGTTCCAGCTCGGCCAGCTCGTCGGCAGACAAGAAGGTGAACCACCGCAGGTAGCGGATCACGTCGGCGTCGGCGGTGTTGACGAAGTACTGGAACCAGGCATAGGGGCTGGTCAGCTGCGGGTCCAGCCACAGGTTGCCGCCGCCGGTCGATTTGCCGAACTTGGTACCGTCGGCGGCGGTCACCAACGGGACCGTGAGTGCATGCACCGTCGCGCCCAGCTTCTGGCGGACCAGGCGAACCCCGGCGATGATGTTGCCCCACTGATCCGAGCCGCCGATCTGCAGCGCGCAGCCGTGGCGCTGGTGCAGCTCGACGTAGTCGTTGGCCTGCAGCAGCATGTAGCTGAACTCCGTGTAGGAGATCCCGTCGCCTTCCAGCCGCCGCCGGATGGTGTCGCGATCCAGCATCACGTTGACCGAGAAGTGCTTGCCGAGATCCCGCAGGAACTCGATCGCCGACATCTGGCCCGTCCAGTCGAGGTTGTTGGCGACGATCGCGCCCGTGAGCGAGTCATCGAAGTCGACGAAGCGTTCCAGCTGGCCGCGAATGCGCTCGGTCCATTCGGCGACCGTGTCGGCCTCGTGGAGGCTGCGCTCGCCGACCTCACGCGGATCCCCGATCATGCCGGTAGCGCCGCCCGCGAGCACGATGGGACGGTGGCCGGCCCGCTGAAAGCGCCGCAGCGCCAGCAGCGGCACCAGATGCCCCGCATGCAAGCTCGGCGCGGTGGGGTCGAAGCCGGCGTACACCGTCACCGGTCCGCGTTGCACTTCGGCGGCCAGGGCGTCGAGGTCGGTGGACTGCGCGATCAGCCCACGCCAGCCCAGCTCGTCGAGGATCATGGGGTAAAAGGCTAGTCGCTGGCGCCCGGGGCAGGTGCCCGCGGACTTCGCCGATACGCCGAGACTTCCGGTCGACCGGCAAGCCACAGTCGCCACGGCCGGTCGGCGGCCTGGCTGACCCCAACGCGTGGACCCGCCACCGCGCCATTCACCGCATTCAGCGTCAGCCTCACCGCGCCGTCAGGCTCGAACAGGTCAATCCCGTTGTCGGACATCGTAATTCCCAACGCCGAGCACAGGTTCCCGGGACCACGCGCCAGCGCGATGCCGCGGACCGCCTCGCCGCGCCGGGCCTGGGCGACGTCGGCGCCGTCCTCGATTATGGCGGCGCGCAGCAGGACCGCGGCGGCCGTGCCGTCGGGTCCGCACGAGACATTGGCGCACACGTGGATCCCGTGGCTGCGGTAGGTGTACAGGCGCCCCGGGGGCCCGAACATCACGCCGTTGCGGCCGCTGCGACCCCGGTAGGAGTGCGCCGCCGCGTCCGGCCAGGGGCCGTCGGGAACCCCTCCGTAGGCCTCGACCTCGACGACGATCCCGGTCACGCCCCGTCCGGTGAGGGTGGCGCCCAGCAACCGATGCGCGGCCTCGACCGGATCGACTGAGAGCTGCCCTGCAGACACCCAGCGAACCTACCGGGACCACGAACATGGCAATATCCCGGTTGCCGCGTGGCAAAGGAGCCCAAAAAATGCATGCGATCGACCCCGCCGCCACCGCGTGGCTGCTGGCCAGTACCGCGCTGGTCCTGTTGATGACCCCCGGCCTGGCGATCTTCTATGGCGGCATGGTCCGCACCACCGGGGTGCTCAACATGATCATGATGAGCTTCATCTCGATCCCGCTCGTCACCGTGGCGTGGCTGCTGATCGGCTACACCCTCGCGTTCTCCGAAGGCGGGACGGGCGGGTTCATCGGCGGCCTCAGCCACATCGGCATGCTCGGCATCAACCCCGACACCACGCACGGCACCGTTCCCGAACTGCTCTATGCCACCTTCCAATTGACGTTCGCGATCATCACCGCCGCCCTGGTCAGCGGCGCGATCGCCGACCGCGCCAAGTTCGCCGCCTGGATGGTGTTCGTCCCGGTATGGACGATCGCCGTGTATTCGGTTGTCGCGCACTGGGTGTGGGGTCCCGACGGTTGGCTGGCCAAGATGGGCGTGCTCGACTACGCGGGCGGCCTCGTCGTCGAGATTGTCTCCGGCTCCTCGGCGCTGGCTCTGGCGCTGGTGCTCGGACCCCGCATCGGCTTCAAGAAAGACGCGATGCGGCCGCACAACCTGCCGTTGGTCTTGCTCGGGGTCGGCCTGCTGTGGTTCGGCTGGTTCGGGTTCAACGCCGGTTCCGCCTTGGCCGCCAACGGAACTGCCGCGGCTATCTTCCTCAACACGCTCGTCGCGGGCTGCCTCGGCATGCTCGGCTGGCTCGCGGTCGAACAGACCCGCGACGGCAGGCCCACGACGTTCGGTGCGGCATCCGGCGTGGTCGCGGGCCTCGTCGCGATCACCCCGTCGTGCGGCACCGTCAATACGCTCGGGGCGGCGATCGTCGGCCTCGCGGCCGGTATCGTGTGCTCGTTCGCGATCAGCGCGAAATTCCGCTTCAACTATGACGATTCGCTCGATGTGGTCGGTGTGCACTTCGTCGGGGGCGTTGTCGGCGTGTCCTTGATCGGGCTGCTGGCGACGGCGGTCATGACGTCGGGTCCGCAAGGCCTCTTCTACGGGGGCGGCTTCACCCAACTGGGCAAACAGGCGCTCGCGATTGTGGTCGTCGCCCTCTACGCGTTCACGGTGTCCTTCGTTCTCGCGAAGGTGATCGATCGAGTGATGGGCTTCCGGCTCAGCGCGGAGGACGAGACCACCGGTGTCGACTTCACCCAACACGCCGAAACGGCCTACGCCGAAGGCGTCCAGGGGCATCTGCCGCTGCGCCGCCCCGGCACCCAAAGCTGACTAACCGCGAGACTGCGCCTACCGACGCATTTGACGAGTAAACGCGTCGCCAGGTGCAGTCTCGCGACGCCCTTGACTGTTCGGCGCCGCCCTTGACAGCTGCACCCTAACGGCGGATATTCATCACATGATGATTTCATCTCGCGATGAATTAATTCCCGACAGCGCCGAGCCGGCCGTCGACATCAAGCACCTGCGGGTTATCCGCGGTAAGCGCCCCGCCCTGCACGACTTCTCGGTGCAGATGGCCAGGGGCAGCATCACCGGCCTGCTCGGCCCGTCGGGGTGCGGCAAGACCACGCTGATTCGGTGCATCGTCGGAACACAGATCGTGACGTCGGGCACGGTCGTCGTGCTCGGCAAGCCGGCCGGGTGCGCCGAGCTGCGCCACCGCGTCGGTTACCTGCCGCAAGACCCGACCATTTACAACGACCTGCGGATCGTCGACAACGTTCGCTACTTCGCGGCCCTCTACGGCTTCGACAGCCAGGCCGCCGATGCCGCGATCGAGCGCGTCGGGCTGACCGATCACCGGACCGCGTTCTGCGCCAACCTCTCCGGCGGCCAGCGCACCAGGGTTTCGCTGGCATGCGCGTTGGTCTGCCAGCCCGATCTGCTGGTTCTCGACGAGCCCACCGTCGGGCTAGACCCCGTGTTGCGTGCGGACCTTTGGGAGCAGTTCACCGATCTCGCCCGCGCCGGAACCACCTTGCTGGTCTCCAGTCATGTGATGGACGAAGCCGACCACTGCGGCGATCTGTTGCTGATGCGCGATGGGAACCTGGTCGCCCACACCACGCCGACCCAACTACGAGAGGACACCGGATGCACGTCACTGGAGGACGCGTTTCTGTCCATCATCAAGCGCAACATCATGCAGGACGCCGGCCCCAAGGCAGGATGAGCCTCAAGGGGTACATCGCAACCACCACGCGGATTCTGCGCCAGCTGGTCGCCGATCACCGCAGTGTCGCGATGATCCTCGCGGTACCGGTCCTGGTTATCACGTTGATGTACTTCATGTTTCACAATGCGCGGCATCTCCCCGGCACGCCGTCACCGTTCAACAATGCCTGCCTGATCCTACTCGGCCTTTTCCCGCTGTTCGTGATGTTCATCATCACGGCGATCACCATGCAGCGCGAACGTGCGTCGGGGACATTGGAGCGGATTCTGACCACTCCCCTGCGCCGGCTCGACCTGCTGGTCGCCTACGGCACCGCCTTCTCGATCGCCGCCGCGGCGCAAGCGACGGTGGCGTGCACCGTGGCGTTCTGGTTCCTCGGCTTCGACACCGCGGGCAGCTGGGTTTGGGTGTTCGTGATCGCGATCGTCAACGCGGTGCTGGGTGTCGGCCTCGGCCTGCTGTGTAGTGCCTTCGCCCGCACCGAGTTTCAGGCCGTGCAGTTCATCCCGCTGGTGATGGTGCCGCAATTGCTGCTGGCCGGCATCATCGTCCCGCGAGTACTGATGCCAGACTGGCTGCAATGGATCAGCAATGTCATGCCGGCCAGCTACGCGCTGGAAGCTCTGCAGCAGGTGAATTCGCATACCGAACTGACCGGTGTCGCGATGCGCGACATCGTCGTCGTGGCGGGTTCCGCGTTCACGGCGCTGTGCCTGGCGGCGGCGACACTGCGGCGCCGGACGTCATGACGTGACGGCCGCCAACACCGGGCGCCGGCGGCCCGGGCGGCCGACCGGAAGCTCCGACACCCGGGATCGTATCCTGTCCTGTGCACGAGAACTGTTTGCACGCAATGGGATTGACCGCACATCGATACGGGCCGTGGCCGCGGGAGCGGGAGTCGACGCCGCGCTGGTGCATCACTACTTCGGCACCAAGAAGCAGCTGTTCGCCGCCGCGATCCACATGCCGATCGATCCCATGACGGTGCTGGTACCGATGCGGGAGGTGCCAATCGAAGAGCTCGGCTTCAAGCTGCCGTCGGTGCTGCTACCCATCTGGGATTCCGAACTGGGTGCGGGTTTGATCGCGACACTGCGATCACTGCTCGCCGGCCCCGACGTGAGCTTGGCGCGTTCCTTCCTGCAGGAGATCGTCACCGCCGAAGTGGCTCCACGCGTTGACAATCCACCGGGAACGGGGATGATCCGCGCTCAGTTCTTTGCGTCGCAGTTAATGGGCGTGGTCATGGCTCGCTACATCGTGCAGGTCGAGCCGTTCGCGTCGCTGCCGTCCGAGCAGATCGTGGCGACCATCGGGCCGAACCTGCAGCGCTATCTCACCGGGGATCTGCCGGACGGCCTTTCGCCGTGAGGCGGGTGTGCTCGTCCTCGTCAACGTCGCGCGCCTCGTCGATCAGCAGCACCGGGATGCCGTCCTCGATTCGGTAAGCGCGACGCAGTCGCGGGTTGTAAAGCAGCTCGTCATCCACGAGCAGCAGCGGACCCCGGTCTTCGGGGCAGACCAGGATGCTCAGCAGTGAATCGTCAAGCATCGGTGTCTCGATGCTTGCCGCTCAGCTCGGACCGCACCCCCGGCGTCAGCCGGCGGTACTGATTGCTGCCCGTGTCCAAATGCCATGACTGCCGTCCGGATTTGGGAATCCCGGCGGCCCGCAGCGCACTGACGGTCGGTCGGTACGTCGCGCTCAACGTCAACTCCGACACCACGTGGACCATGTCGGGCCCGAGACCGATGGGCATGTTGGCGAAAGCCTCGGTCAAGTCGGCGGCCGTGATGGTTGCGCCGGGCCGCAGTGTCACCGCGGACACCGCCACCTCCTGATCGCCAACGGGCACGTTATAGGTCACCGCGAGGTCGACGCCGTTGATCAGGCCCAGTGCGTCGGTCACCGGCTCCGAATAGACCAACCCGCGCGCGGTGTGGACCACCGATCCGCGCCGGCCCATCAACCAGAAGTCGCCATCCTCGTCGCGGCGGAACAGGTACTCCGTGGAGATCCAGGTGTCGCCAGGTGCGAACACCCCACGTTTGACCGACGCGGTGGGATCGATCGGCCCGTTGGACTGAGCCAGCAGCACCCCGACCTGGTTCACGTCGGCGACCTCCACGAAGCCCCGCTCGTCTTCCAGGATCAGGTCCTGTTCGGTGTCATAGGCACCGAGCTCGACACGTCCGGCGCCGGGCAGCGGCCGGCCCTTGCTGCCGATCTTGACGCCGGCCACGTTCGCCAGCACCGCTTGTCCGTCGGTGGTGGCGAAGAACTCGACGACGTGAGCGGGCGCGAACGCATCGACGACGCGCCCCCACAGCCCGGTCGGCATACCCGAGCCGATGAACAGCCGCACCGGATGATTGCCGTGCAGGACAAATGCCGGATCGTCGACGACGTCACGCAGCATCGCCCAGGTGTAGGACACCACGGTGACGCCGTACTGCCGTATCTCCTGTGCGAACCGGTCCGGACGCAGGCCGCGCGACAGCGCGATGCGGGTGCCGCCGACGACCGCCCCACCGAGGGCGACCAGCAGCGCGGACTCGTGGTGCAGCGGCGTCAAGCAATAGACGGTGTCTCGGCGGTCGAGGGCGGCCGTCGAGGCGGTTCCGAAGGCTGACACCGCCCACCGGTAATTGGTGATCTGCTTGGCGACCAGCTCGCCGCCGACCGCGCTGAACGCGATGAATGCCAGGTCGCGGGCCAACCCCGGGTTGGGCCGGTACCAGGCGGGCAGCTCGACGGCGTCCGGGTCGATCTGCTCCATGTCGATGACGCTGCCGTCTTCGGGCAGCTTTAGGTCGCGTCCCTCACCGCCGCCCAGCACCAGGACCTGCCCCGACCATTCGCGTGCCGCATCCAGGTTGGTGGGGTCGGTCAGAATCTCGGTGACGCGTCCGAGCCGAACCGAGGCGGCCAGATCGGTCTCCGGGTGCATCACCACGGCAACCGCGCCGAGCCGGGACAACGCGGCGATCGCGACCAGGGCGCTGGGCCGCGTCTCCATCAGGACACCCACGCGGTCGCCCTGCCGCACCCCGACGGCGATCAGGCCGCGAACGACGTTATTGATGCGCCGGTCGACGGCCTCATAGGTGTGTACGCGCCCGTCGAACAGCAGGAATTCGCCCAGCGGGGCATTGTGCGCCTGTTCGCCGATGATGCGGCCCAGCGAGATCCGGGTGTGGTCGTTGATCTGTCCCAATCGGGCCAGCCGGGGCAGCGTGCGCGCGGTCTCCACGGCCAGGGTCCGCATGGATTTGTTGGCCGCCACCACCGCGCCGGCGGCTCCGCGCGCCAGCTCGATTGCCGCCTCGGAGACCTCTCCTATGCCATGGGTGAGCCGTGAGCTCAGCGCAACGCCGCTGTCGGTGTGCTCGGCCGGCTGGTCTGCCATCAGGTCGATTGCGGCCGGCTTGTCACCACCGGTGGCGAGCCACTCCACCCAGGCGGCGACAGTGGGCCAACCCTGCTGTGCGGCTTTGGATCCGACGACCAGACCGAAATGGCCTGTCCTGATTCGGGATTCGTAGACCTCGGCGTTGGGCGCCGCCCGCCGGATGCCGCGCACGGACGCCGGCTGGCCGATGTCGTCCACCTCGCCGATAAACGCCAGCACCGGGCAGCTGATGTCGGTGAGCGTGACCATCTGCCCGTTGACGGCGAAACCGCCGGTCATCATCCGATTGTGGGCAATGAACTGCTTGAGCAGCTCGGAGATCGCCGGACCGGACCAGGCGATCCACCCCTCGCGCTCGAGGAACCTGCGCTGCTGTTCGCGGGGCAGCAACGCCTCTCGGTCGTGCAGCTGACGCACGAAGTCGACCCGTGCTTTGGCGGTCTTGAGCGGGTCGAGCATCTGAAAACCGGCGCGCGCCATCCAGCCCGGGATGGCCAGCCGGCTGAAGACGTGATCGGCCATGAAGTTGGCGACGGGTGGGCCAAAGTTTGCCGGGATGCCCATCGGCAAGGCGGCTAAGGTGTCCACCGGCGAACCGAAGGTCACGATGCTGGCGAGGGCCTTCGAACGCCGGTAGGCGGCGACCTGATAGCACCACATCCCGCCCTGCGAATACCCGACCAGGTGCACGTCGCTGCCGGTGGCGTCCTTCATGGTGTCGATGGCCTGGCTGAGTGCGACGATGTGGTCGGCCAGGTTGCGGCGCATGCCGCCCTCGACCTTGTCGGGCGAGCCGAAGTCGATGACCCAGCAATCCAGCCCGTGGGCGTGCAGGATCCCCACCGCGCCGTCCTCACGAGTGACGTCCCACATGTCGGCCGACATCATCATCGGGTGCACCAGCAGCACCGGCGGACCGACCGGCGTCTTCCCTCGACGGCTATCGGGCGGAAAGTACCGCCGCAGCTTGTACATCGGGACGCTCTCGACAATCTGCGACGGCGACGCCACGGTTCCGGTCTCCAGGCCTCCCAGCCGCAAGACCTCCAGGCCGTTCTGCGCCGTCGCGACCAGCCGTTCCACCGGTCGCGTGATCATCGACAAGTTCAGATCCACCGCTGCTCCCCACTCTCTCGACAGCTTGGACATCATGGCATACCGGCGCGCTCAGCGGTTCTGGTCAGGGTGTTTGCCCGCGCAGTGGTGCAGCCGGCTCAAAAGGGTGGCGGCTCGTCGTTGCCCGCACCCGGTGGGGCAGGTCTCGAATTGCGCGAAGAACACTTCGGCTGGCACCTCACTTAGTGCGTGTTGTGCCCTCTGCTTCGTGCGCCAGCGCCGCCGCCAGGCGTGTATACGAGGACTTCAGTGATTTCTCGATGCCGGGGATGCGCGATGATGCGCACGTCACCGTCCAGATGATGCGGCACCCGTCCGGGCCCTCGTCGATCCGAATATCACCCCGATAATCCTTGAGCGGCAAATACCACGGAAACGATGCGGCATAAGCCTGGTGATGTGGTCGCGTGCCGTCGACGATCCGGTCGCGGATAACCATCAGCCCGAACCGCATCCGCCTAACACCACCCTTTTCCGTGTCAGGCTCTCCGCGCCGCTCCCAGGATGCGGCCGACACCGTTGGCATGAACTCCGACCAACGCTCGACATCCATCAGTAGGTCATATATCGCTGCAGGCTTCGCACTCGACAGTTGTTCGACTCGGCACGACAGAGATCCAGTCATGCTGCGAAAGCTACAACCTCCGAGAGGACCTCGTCTTGGTGTCGTAACGATTGGCTGAAGACTCGCTGGAGCCGCGAGTCAGCCCAGGTCGACCCAGATAGTCAAGCCTGCGAGACCGGTGGCGAGCACCGCCAGCAGGACTGCATCGATCGCGTGGAGGCGTGGGGAATCCGATGCGCCGATCCGCATCTCGCGAGCGATGAGGAACAGTGGAAACGTCACGCTTACGGCGATGAAGAACCCGCCGAGAATGTAGAGCCAGACGAATCGCACGCCGTGCTTCCTGGCTTCGATCACCATGAGGACGGCGGCGGATAGGGCGAACATCAGTATGTCTGCGGTGATATTTCGTGCCGAGGCGGTGACCTTGGCGTCGTGCCAGAAGTTGGCGAAGAAGTCTGCGGGGCCGCTGTGTGTGTACGCGACCGTCTGGCTCCACGTGGCGATCAGTGCGGCCACCGCGATCACCGCGTATACGGCGCACAGCACTTTGCCGGACGTGGGTATCGATCCCGGCTGAACCTGGTCGGTTGTTGTCATGAACACACGTTAGGGGCGTACGAGGAGAATCGGCCGAATCTTGAGGCACACGGACGGCAAAAAACCCAGGCAGTGATACCTGGGTGCCGGTGGCCGGGTCAGTCGTTGTGCCTCAAGCGCTTCGCTTGCCGTCGATTCCCACGGCGGCCTAACTAAGGTTGCGTGGGACGGGGCGCAACCGCTTTTCCGGCCATGCAATCTTGAAGGTCCTGAGTACCCGGGGCGAAGTCGAAGCCGCAGTTGCACTCATGAACTTGCTGCGGTTTGGGAAGCGAATTGCAAAAGTCGGTGTCAGCGGAGGCCGATGGTGCGGTCCACATAACACCAGCGGCCAAGGCTGCCGCTGCAGCACCGACCGTGGCCATCAATACTCTCGCCTTCATGTTGGGATTCCTCTTCTCTGGAAGACGACGGCACGCTGTCGCTGTTGGTTAGAGCGGGGACAGCATCTGAAGCACTACGCTAACCCGCGCCGCCAGATTTTTCTCTCTAGCTCGGTCAGGGTGCGAAGCCTTGGTGCCCAACGGCAGTGGCGCTCGGATTGCCGCTCCCACTGAAGTTCGTAGACCTACCGGCGATGAGCCTGTTTCGCTCATGGCGGCCAGAATCCCATCTGCCCGACGCGGCGCCAATCGCTGCTGGGTCCGCCAAAGACAGTTCAGGGGACTGCTTGTGAGCAGCGCAAATGCTGCCCGATGCGCACCCCTCGACCCGCTGCTCGGCTTACACTTCCGCAATGTTCTCGGAGACTCGCTACGCGATGAACGGGGATTTGCGTGTCGCCTATCGCGCATCGGGTAAGGGTGAGCGCGACATTGTCTTCGTCCCCAACTGGTTCACGAACTACGAAGTCCTTCCGGAGCTGCCGTCAACTCAGGGCTGGTTCGAGGCGATGACCTCGCTTGGTCGGCTGATCCTTTTTAATCAGCCCGGCTCCGGAGCATCCGATCCAGTCGAGAATGTGACGCGCGGTGAGCGCGCGTTGACGCGTAGGCCCGACGTTCGCTGACGCGACGCGTCTTGAGCAAGAGATGGCAGCGTATTGCCTAACTCCATTTCAGTTCCAATTTGGCCGTAAGACGCCGTCAGCCTGACCCACTCCTCGGCTTACACTTCCGCAATGTTCTCGGAGACGCGCTATGCGCTGAACGGGGACTTGCGCGTCGCCTATCGCGCCTCGCGCGAGGGCGCACGCGACATCGTGGTCGTCCCGAACTGGTTCACAAACTGCGAGGTTCTTCCCGAACTACCGTCCATTCAAGGCTGGCTCGAGGCGATGACCTCGCTTGGCCGACTCATCTTCTTCGACCAGCCAGGCACCGGGGCGTCAGATCCCGTCACGCCGGACGCCATGCCGAACATGGAGCAGTGGGCTGACAGCATCACCGCGGTCCTCGACGACCTCGGCAGTAGCGAAGCAGTCCTGGTCAGTATGAGCGGCACGCTCGCGCCTGCGGCGCTTTTTGCAGCGACATATCCGTCGCGGACGACTGCGCTGGTCGTTCTGGAGGGCTACGCCGACCGGCTCGCCGATCGCACCGAGGGACCCACACCCGAGGAAGTTTTTGCCGCCATGGCTGCGATGTACGGCACTGGCGAGTACCAGCATGTAATGAGTCCGGACATGCCGTGGAACGAGGAGATCCGGGCATCCTGGGCCCGTCTTGAACGGCTGTCGGCCAGCCCGCGCGCAGTCGCCCTCATGTTTCCTCTGGTGATCGAATTGGACGTCCGCGCAGTGCTTCCGACTGTCCGCGTGCCGACGTTGGTAGTCCACCATGCCGACGATCCGCTCGTCCCGCCGGCGTTGGGCAAGTACGTCGCTGATCACATCTCGTGCGCGAAGTACGTCGAGCTGCCGGGCCGCAACATTCACCACTTCGTTGAACCCTGGCGTTCGTCGTTTCAGGAGATTGCCGAGTTCCTCACCGGCCATCAGGCGGACGTGGCCGACGATCGGGTGCTCGCCACGGTGTTGTTCACCGACATCGTGGACTCGACGCGGCGCGCGGCGGAGATAGGCGACCGCGACTGGCGCGCGTTGCTCGATGCCCACGACGCTATCGTCCGGTCGCAGCTGTCGCGGTTTCGGGGCCGTGAGGTGAACACGACCGGCGACGGGTTTCTCGCGACGTTCGACGGTCCCCAGCGAGCCATCCGCTGTGCGATGGCCATCCGCGACACGGTGCGGACGCTCGGCATCGAGGTCCGCGCTGGGTTGCACACCGGCGAATGTGAGGTCCGCGGCCATGACGTGGGCGGGATCGCCGTGCACATTGGCGCGCGGGTCAACGCACTCGCAGGGCCTAACGAAGTGCTCGTATCCAGCACCCTGCGCGACCTCGTCATCGGGTCGGGGCTCATGTTCGAAGACCGTGGCGCTCAAGCGCTCAAGGGCGTACCGGGCGAATGGCGGCTGTTCGCCGTCGTGAGCTAACCCACCGATGAGCCCACGCAGCGTGTTCCGAAGCTGCTGGCAGCGATTGCGCGAAGAACACTCAAGCCGCACCCACGCCTATCGAGATCGTTAGGCCCAGATCGTTAGGCCAGCCACGGCAATGGCAATCATGGCGAGCATGATCGTGTCGACCGTCCCGACGCGTGGCGTCTCGGAGTCGCCCATGCGCAATTCGCGGGCGATCAGGAACAGCGGGAAGGCCACGCTCACTGCAGCGAAGAACCCGGCTATATACAGCCACACCCATCTCACGTGATACTTCCGGCCTTCGATTATGGTCAAGACCGCTACGGAAAAGCTCAGCATCAAGGCTTCGACCGTGATGACCCGAGAGGCCGAGTTGACCTTGGCGTCGCGCCAAAACGTGACTATCTGGCTCCAAGTCGCGATGAGCGCGGCGACAGCGATAGCGGCGTAGACGACGCAGAGGACTTTGCGCGAGGTCGGCAGGGATGACGTTGGGTCGGCTTGGTCGGCTGTTGTCACGACCTCACGCTAGAGCGACCGAACCGGCGGTGGCACGGAACTGGGGAAGAAACCGCCACCGGGGTAGCCCCTTCGGCGGCCTCGAAATATCTACTGCGGTGCTGGTAGCGACTAGCTAAAGTACACTCCACGGACTTCTCGGGTGTTGGGCCGTGCTACAGCTTTTGAGAGCATCTCGCTCCCACCCCACGTGTACTTCTGGTTCAACCCGGGGTGGTATCAGCCGCTGATCATGGTGTTCCTGAACACATGAAAGGGAAACCGCACCATGGCTTCTGCGTCGCCTCGGGCGGCGGTGCATCAGGTCCATCCCAAGTATTGGGCCCGACGTTTCCGTGCCCGTAGTAGACGCTCCACCACGTGTGGCAGACATTCCTGTCCCAGTTAGCCCCCGCACCCGAAAAAGGGCATCCCGGACCGGGGCCTTGGGGATGTCCTTCTTTCTGTCCGGGGCAGCATGTCCACGGCCCAAAGTACGGCTCGGCCTGCGCGGTGGGGGCTCCCACGCCCAAAAGGGCTGCGGCGATACCACCCGACAGCAGCGTTCCACCGAGCATCCTCTTCACGGTTCGATAGTGCGACACGGTCTCGCTCCCTTCCTTGAAGATGCTGACGATCAGTATCGGCACGCACTGAATCCGTCGCATAGGTATTTGTCTACGCGAACCATTTAGATACGGGCCGGGTTGCTACCGATCCCAACAAACCGACCGAGTTTGTTCCGGCGGCGAGACGTCATACCGCTGCTTTGCGGCCGGTGTAGACCGTCGTCAGTACCGGGTGTGTCCGGCACAGACACTTCAAGTTCGACGTGGGTAGCTCCCCGTCGTCGTACGGGATGGTGTGGTCGAGATCGCAAGCGCCGACCTTGCTAGCGTCGGCCCAGTGGCACACCTGATCGGAGCCGAGGCCGTTCACCTCGAATACCCCACGCAGGTCGTGTTCGATTCGATCTCGCTCGGGGTCAACGACGGCGCGCGCACCGGCATCGTCGGGCGCAACGGCGACGGCAAGTCCAGCCTGCTGCGTCTGCTGACCGGTCAATTGCGGCCCGATTCCGGCCGGGTCACCCAGCGCAGCGGATTGCGGGTCAGCGCGCTGAGCCAGGCCGACACCCTGGACCCCGAGCGCACCGTCGGCTGGACACTGGTCGGCGACCAGGCCGATCATCAGTGGGCCGGCGACCCGCGTATCCGTGACGTGGTCGGCGGTCTGGTGTCCGATATCGATTGGGATGCAACGGTTTCCACGCTCAGCGGTGGGCAACGCCGACGAGTGCAACTGGCCGAACTGCTGATCGGCGAGTGGGACGTGATCGCTCTCGACGAGCCCACCAACCACCTCGACATCGAGGGCATCACCTGGCTGGCCGGCCACCTGCAGCAGCGCTGGGCACGCAACACCGGCGGGCTGCTGGTGGTGACGCACGACCGCTGGTTTCTCGACGAAGTCGCCACCACGACGTGGGAGGTGCACGACGGAATCGTCGAACCCTTCGACGGCGGGTACGCCGCGTACGTCCTGCAGCGCGTCGAGCGGGACCGGCAGGCCGCCGCGTCCGAGGCCAAGCGGCAGAACTTGATGCGCAAGGAGCTGGCCTGGCTGCGCCGGGGCCCGCCCGCGCGGACCTCCAAGCCGAAGTTCCGGATCGATGCTGCCAACCAGCTGATCGCCGACGTGCCGCCGCTGCGCAACGCCGTCGAGTTGGCCAAGCTGGCCACCGCCCGGCTCGGCAAGGACGTGATCGACCTGCTCGATGTGTCGGTTTCGTTCGACGGTCGCCCCGTGCTGCGCGACGTCGAGTGGCGGATCGGCCCGGGTGAACGGAGCGGCATCGTCGGCGCCAACGGCGCGGGCAAGTCGACGCTGCTGGGTTTGATCGCCGGTACCGTCACGCCGGACACCGGGCGGGTCAAACGCGGCAAGACCGTTCAGTTGGCGGTGCTCGATCAGCAGGGCGATCGGTTAGCCGACGTCGCCGACGACCGGATCGCTGACGTGTTGGGCCGGCTGCCCGGTGGGTACGAAGTCGAAGGCCGCGAGGTCACCCCCGCCCAGTTGCTGGAGCGACTCGGTTTCACCGAGCTCTCCGCACGGGTCGGCGAACTCTCCGGCGGGCAGCGGCGGCGGTTGCAGCTGATGCTCACCCTGCTGTCCGAGCCGAACGTGCTGCTGCTCGACGAGCCCACCAACGATGTCGACACCGACATGCTGACCGCCACCGAGGATTTGCTCGACTCCTGGCCGGGCACCTTGATCGTCGTCTCACACGACCGCTATCTCCTCGAACGCATCACCGATCAGCAGTACGCGATTCTCGACGGCCGGTTGCGCCACCTGCCGGGCGGCGTGGACGAATACCTGCGACTGGCTGCCCATTCCGCGGGTGCCCCGGAAGCGGCGCGGGCGACCCCCAAGCCCGAGGCGATGTCGGGCGCGCAACGTCGCGCCGCCGAGAAGGAACTGACCTCGGTCGACCGCCAGCTCGCCCGGCTGGCCGATCGCATTGCGGCCAAACACGTCGAACTCGCCAACCATGACCAGTCCGATCACGTCGCCATCACCCGGCTGACAGCCGAACTACGCGCCCTGGAAGACGAGGTCGGCGCGCTGGAGAGTCGCTGGCTGGAGCTCTCGGAAGCGGTGGAGTGATTCCCATGAATAAGCAACCGCGCCGACCGGTGTCCTATCTGCCCGGCGAAGCGCTGCTCGCCCTGTACCGGCGGCGGGGCGCGGTGATCAATTCCGGTATCGGCCGGCACGGCTACACCTATCTGCTGGGTCCCGAGGCGAACAAGTTCGTGTTTGCCAATGCCGACGCCTTCAGCTGGGCACAGACATTCGAGAGCCTGGCAATCGTCGACGGCCCCACCGCCCTGATCGTCAGCGACGGGGACGACCATCGCCGCCGCCGCAGTGTCGTCGCCCCGGGGCTGCGCCACCGGCAGATCCAGGACTACGTGCAGACCATGGCGTCCAATATCGACGCCGTCATCGATGGCTGGCGGCCCGGTCAGCGGCTGGACATCTACCGGCAGTGCCGCTCCGCGGTCCGGCGCAGCACCGCCGAGAGCCTGTTCGGCCCGCGCTTGGCGATGCACTCCGACTTCCTCGGCGAGCAACTCCAACCCTTGCTGGACCTGACCCACCAGCTGCCCCAAATGGTGGCGCTACACCAGCGCCTCCACTCCCCCGGGTGGCGACGGGCGATGGCCGCCCGCAAGCGCCTCAACGACTTCATCGATGCCCAGGTCGCCGATGCGCGCACTGCGCCCAGACCCGACGACCACATGATGACCATGTTGATCAACGGTCGCGGCGAAGAGGGATACGCGTTGAGCAACAACGAGATTCGCGATTCGATCATTTCGCTGATCACCGCCGGTTACGAGACCACGAGCGGCGCACTGGCCTGGGCGATCTACACGCTGCTTACCCTGCCGCGAGCATGGGACAACGCCGACGACGAAGTTCGCCGTGTACTCGGCGACCGGCCGCCGCACACCTGGTCCGGGACCAACCTCGATGCGCTCACCTACCTCAACGGCGTCGTCCACGAGACGCTTCGGCTGTATTCACCCGGCGTAATCTCGGCCCGCAGAGTGATGCGCGACCTCTGGTTCGACGGGCACCGGATCCGCGCCGGCCGGTTGCTGATCTTCAGCGCGTACGTCACCCACCGGCTGCCCGAGCTGTGGCCGGATCCGACCGACTTCCGACCGGCGCGCTGGGATCCGGGATCACCGGATTACCGCAAACCCGCACCGCATGAGTTCATCCCGTTCAGCGGCGGGTTGCACCGGTGCATCGGTGCAGTGATGGCCACGACCGAGATGACCGTCATGCTTGCCCGGCTGATCGCCAGAACGAAGCTGCGATTGCCCGCCCAGCGCATCCGCGCCGCCAACCTCGCAGCGCTGAGTCCCAAGCCGGGCCTGATCGTCGAGATTGCCGACTCAGTGCCAGCGCAGTAGCACGAGCTCGGACGAGAATCCCGGACCCATCGCGATGATCAGACCGGGGCTGCCGCTGTGCGGCGGCTTGGCGATGGTGTCGCGCAGGACGTGCAGCACCGAGGCAGACGAGAGGTTGGCGATCTCGCCGAGCGAGCGCCAGGTCAGCTCGAGCGCCTCGGGCGGCAGGTCGAGGCTCTTGCCGATCGCATCGATGACCTTGGGGCCGCCCGGATGGCTCACCCATGCTTCGATGTCGCCCCTGGTCAAG
The DNA here is from genome assembly GCF_052566995.1 of Mycobacterium sp. Dal123C01. Classification (NCBI taxonomy): domain Bacteria; kingdom Bacillati; phylum Actinomycetota; class Actinomycetes; order Mycobacteriales; family Mycobacteriaceae; genus Mycobacterium; species Mycobacterium sp. Dal123C01. The sequence continues at coordinate 4,369,392 of NZ_CP199580.1, forward strand.
CTGTGTCCGCTGAGGAACTGATCGACGTCGTCGGCCAGGTTCTGCTCGATCACCGTGGCGAGCTCTGGGGAGAATATGGGCTGAAGACCGGCGGAACTGACGTTCCACGCCATCATGTTCAGCGATTCCGGGTAGAGGCGGCTGCGCGAATCGACGATGTCGGGCCCGCCGGCGCGCACCTGCCGGTCTTGTTCGGCGCGACGATCACCGACGGCGACCACCGCGGCCGCCCCATCACCGAACATCGCGGTCCCGACCAGCCCCGACACGGTCGGTTTGACCGTGGGGAACGTCAGCGAGCAGAGCTCGACCGACACCGTTACCGCGACGCCGTCGGGCGCGCCCCGCAGATAGTTGTGCAGCGTGGCCACCCCCGCCGCACCGGCCGCACAGCCCAGGCCGAACAGCGGCATCCGGCGCACATCCGGGCGCAGGCCAACCCGGCCGGCGATGCGGGCATCCAGCGACGGCACCGCGATGCCGGTGACGGTCGTGGTGACGATCATGTCGATGTCTTTGGGCAGCAGTCCGGCCTCGTCAAGGGCGCCCAGCAGCGCTTCACAGCCAAGGTCAACGGCGTTTTCGATGAAAATCTCGTTCGTCTCGCTGAAGTCGGTCAGCGACGCGTATTGCTCGAGGGGCAGGACCAGGTGGCGGCTGTTGACCTTCGCGCCGGCGTACAGACGCCGGACGATCTCCTCGTGCTCCTTTAATGCCGGGAACTCGACGAATTGGTCGGTGATCTCGCTCTGGCTGTAACGGTGCGGTGGCAATGCACCGAACACACCTGCGATGACGCTCATACCCAGCCTCTGCTCAAAACGATTGCACCCGTTACACGAAAGTTTATGCGGTCTGGTTCAGGCCCGCAAAGTTACGACTATTCAACATGTGTCGTATACGAGGGCGCCGGGAGAACACGGAATCATCTCCGCCAGCGTGGATTTCGTCATTCCGCATCATCCGCTTTGTCGGACTCCAACGCCATAGCGATCAATGCGTCGGTGCTTAACGAGTCGATGATGTCATTACTGACGTCGGGATCGGCGAGCGAGATTTCGGACTCGCCGGCCAGCAGCAATAATTTGTCGAGCAATCCGGTTCGTCGAAGTTCGCGCAGCGGGATTTTCCGCAGCGAAGCCCAAATCTTCTCGTCGTCGGAATTTTCGCGATCGTCGTGAAGCAACTGCTGACGCAGGTGATCGGCCAGCGCCGACGGAGTGGGAAAATCGAAGATCAGAGTGCGCGACAAGGCCAACCCGGTGGCAGCTTTGAGGCGGTTGCGAAGTTCGACGCCGGTGAGTGATTCAAACCCGATGTCTTGAAAAGCGCGCCCGACATCGATGTCACGACTGCTCGAGTGCCCCAACACGGTCGCGGAATGCCCGCACACCAATTCCACCAGCCGCCGATGCTGATCCTCGGGGGCCAGTGTTTGCAGCTGCTCAGCCAGGTCGGCGGCCCGACTCACTGGAGCCGGCGCATCTCCGCCCAGACCGAGCCAAAACCGCTGCCGGGCAAAGCCATACGTCGGCAGCTCGACTCGGCGGGCACCGAGGCCGCTAAGAATCGACGGCCAATCGACCGCCGCGCCGTGCGCAAATAATTGCCCGGCCGCGGTCAGCAGCGCGTCGATTTCGGGTTGGTCCTTGGACAACGTCGCCACCGCGGCGGCGTGCTCGGTGCTCAGCGACTGCTCCACCGCCGCAGTCAGGCCGGCGGCGGGACCCACCTCGACGAATACGCCGGCCCCCAGGGACTCCGCCAACCGCACGCCGTCGACAAAACGCACCGGCCGGCGCACGTGCTCAACCCAATACTGTGCCGAGCCGTAGTCAGCACCGGCGAGCTGTCCAGTCACGTTGGACACCAAGCCAATCCGCGGCTCGCCGGCCTTGATGTCGGCGAGCAGGCGGGCGAACTCCCCAATCATGGGCTCGACCAACACAGAATGAAACGCGTGCGACACCGCCAACCGATGCAGCCGCTTCCCCTGCTGAGCCAGCCGATCCGCGAGGGCGCCGACCGGGGCCTCGGCACCGGAAAGCACCACGGAATTTTGCGCATTGACCGCCGCAATGGCGACACCGTCGGTGAGCAACGGAGTCACCTCGTCCTCGCCGGCGGCGACCGCGATCATCACCCCGCCGGCCGGCAGCTCCGCCATCAAACGGCCCCGGGCCGCCACCAGACGCGCGGCATCGTCAAGCGTCAGCACACCCGCGACGTGGGCCGCGCTGATCTCACCCACCGAATGGCCCATCACAAGATCCGGTTCGATTCCCCAAGCTTGCAACAACGCCGCCAATGCCACCTCGACGACGAACAGCGCCGGCTGGGCAAACTCGGTGTTGGCCAGCAGCTCTGGATCAGGACCCCAGATCACGTCGCGCAAAGCCGAACGCAGATAAGCGTCCATCGCATCGATGGCTTCATCGAAAACCCGCGCGAACACCGGAAACCGGTCGTACAGCTGCTGCCCCATTCCCAACCACTGGGAGCCTTGGCCCGGAAACACGAACACCGTCTTGCCGGTTGGTCTGGCCCGGCCGGCCACCGCACCCGGGTCGCCGGCGGCCAATCGCGCCAAACCCGTTGTGAGGACTCCGCGATCGCTTCCCACCAGTACCGCCCGATGTTCAAAGATCGACCGCGTGGTGGCCAACGACCACGCCACGTCCGGCACCGTCAGATCCTCATCGGCGGCCAGGTGGGCCGCCAACCGTGCGGCCTGGCTGGTCAAGGCCTGCTCCGAACGCGCGGTCAGCACCCATGCCACCGCGCCGTCCGGTTGAGGTTCGGTCCCAGCACCGTCCGGCTGCGAGGGCGCCCCCTCGAGGATCACATGGACGTTCGTCCCGCCCATTCCGAACGACGACACCCCGGCCCGCCGCGGCCGGCCGGCTGCCGGCCACGTCGTCAGAGCGGTGTTGACCTGCAGTCCATGGCTTTTCAGGTCATTGCCGGGGGCCGCGCTGTCGTAGTTCAGGCTGGGCGGGATCAGGCTGTTTTCGATCGCCAGCACGGCCTTGAGTAGGCCCGCGATTCCCGCGGCACTTCCGGTGTGGCCGATGTTGGTTTTGACCGATCCCACGCGTACCGGATGCTGTCGGCGCTCGGCGAATATCTCGCCCAGTGCCTTCGCCTCGACCGGGTCGCCGACTTCGGTTCCGGTTCCGTGTGCCTCAACGTAGTCGATGTCGTCCCCGCCGAGACCGGCGCACGCGAGCGCACGGCGGATGACGTCGGCTTGTCCCGAAACCGAGGGCACGGTCTGTCCGGCGGAACTGTGCCCGGCATTGCCGACCGCACTCCCCCGGATGACGGCGCGGATTCTGTTCCCGTCTTGGAGGGCGGCAGTGAGCGGCTTCAACAGCACCATGCCGGCACCCTCGGCCCGCACGTAGCCATCCGCGCGTCCATCGAATGCGTAGGTATGGCCCGATGTCGACAGTGCGCCGAATTCCTGTTCGAGCATTGCGGTTTCGTCTGCGAGATTGAGGTGGATCCCGCCGGCTACCGCCAGCGACGCCTCGCCCGCGCGCAGGCTTTCGCAGGCAAGGTGAACCGCGACCAGTGACGACGATTGACCGGAATCGATAATCATGCTGGAGCCGTGCAACCCGAGGGCGTAAGAGATCCTGTTGGCGATCATCGCGCGACTGACACCGCCGAACGAGTGATGATCGAGCTTGTCCGCGCCATCGCGAAGCGTCAGGACGGCGTAGTCATCGGTCATTGCCCCGAGGTAAATCGACACCTGTTCGCCGTGCAGGGTTTCCGGCACCAGGAATGCGTCTTCGAAGAGTTCCCAGGCCAATTCGAGCGCCAGCCGCTGACGCGGGTCCATCGCGCATGCCTCGCGGGGCGATAGGTTGAAAAAGTCCGCATCGAACTCGTCGATACTGCCCGGTAATTGGGTTACTTCCAGTCCGTCACGCACGAGATGCCAGAAGTCACGGGGGGTGGCGGCGCCAGGCAACCTACAGGCAAGGCCGATGATTGCTACGTCGGTCGGTGACATCAGGGGCCGAGATCGTCATCGAGGATGGCGAACAGTTCGCGTTCGGTGGCAGTGGTGATGTCGTCCTCATCGAGAGCGTGCGCGTCGATGGACGTCAGCAGCGGTGGGGTTTCGAGCTCGCTCACGATGGCTTGGATGCGGGCAGCCAGGCCGGTTTTGTCGTCCTGCGTCCACCCGGGCTGGTTGACCAGTGTTTGCAGTTCGCGGGCGATGTCGTTGAAGCGAGCCAACTGGTCGGGCTCACCGGCGGGCGCACCGGTCACCACGGAACTGAGCTGTTCGTCGACGTGTTCGGCCAGCGCTTCCGGGGTGGGAAAGTCGAAGATCAGGCTAGGCGAAAGGGTAAGCCCGGTAGCGGTTTTGAGGCGGTTACGCAGCTCCACTGCGGTCAGCGAGTCGAACCCGAGGTCTTGGAATGGCAGCTGAGCCTCGATATCAGCGGCGGACCTGCCCAACACAGTTGCCGCGTTGGTGCAGACCAGTTCGACTAGCTGATGGTGACGCTGCTCGGGACTCAGCCCCTGCAGCCGGGTGGCCAACCCCGACGTCGACACCGCTGCGCCGGTATCACTGATGAGTCGCCGGCCCGGCCGCGCGACCAGGTCACGAAGCACCGGCGGCACCGCACCGCTCGCGCCCAGCCCCGATGCGTCGATGCGGGCGGCCACCAGCAGCGGGCGATCGGCCAGCATGGCCTCGTCGAAAAGCTGGAGCGCGTGGGGGGTCGACAGCGGTGCCAGCCCGCCTCGGCTCATGCGGGCTTTGTCGCGCTCGCTGAGGTGTTGAGTCATGCCGCTGGCCTGTTCCCACAGCCCCCAGGCCACCGATAACCCCGCCAAACCCTGGGCACGCCGATAGGCGGCCAAGCCGTCGAGAAGACTGTTCGCCGCCGCATAGTTGCCCTGACCCGGGGAACCCACGATCCCGGCCATCGACGAAAACAGCACGAACGCCGACAAATCCACGTCGCGGGTGAGATCGTGCAGATTCCAGGCACCATCGACCTTGGCCCGCAACACCGTATCGACCCGATCCGGCGTCAACGACGCGATCAACCCGTCATCAATCACCCCGGCAGCATGGAACACGCCCTTGAGCGGGTACTGCGCCGGCAACTGGGCGAGCAGCCCCGCCACCGCCTCCCGATCGGCCACATCGCAGGCCACCACCGACACCTCGGCACCGGCGCCTTTGAGCTGGTCCACCAGATCCGCCACACCCTCGGCATCGGAGCCGCTGCGGCTGACCAACACCACATGGGCCACCCCGTAACGAGCCACCAAATGCCTGGCCACCGCTGCCCCGGCCATCCCGGTGCCGCCGGTGATCACCACGCTGGCCCCGGCCAGGCCACCACCCGAACTCGCCAGCACCGGATCGTCCGGACCATCGGGCAAAGTGAGCACCACCTTGCCGATCTGACGGGCCTGACTGACGAACCGATACGCCGCCGACGCACACCGCACATCAAACGCCTTGACCGGCAACGGCTTCAACACGCCGGTTCCGAACAGTCCGAGCAACTCCGACCACATGGATGCGATGTGGTCCGGGCCGGCTTCCATGAGATCGAATGCCCGATACATCACGCCCGGGTGTTGTTGGGCCACCGTCTCCGGGTCGCGAAGGTCGGTCTTGCCCATCTCGATGAAGCGCCCGCCACCGACCAACAACCGCAACGACGCGTCGAGGAACTCCCCAGCCAGCGAATTGAGCACCACATCGACCCCGGCCCCGCCGGTGGTCGCCAGGAACTTCCCCTCGAAATCCACAGTCCGGGTGTCGCCGATGTGGTCGTCATCAAAACCCATCGCCCGCAACGTGTCCCACTTACCACGGCTGGCAGTGACGAATACCTCGGCACCCCAATGCCGAGCCAACTGCACCGCCGCCATCCCCACCCCACCGGTGGCGGCATGCACCAAGACCTTCTCCCCGGCTTTGACACCGGCCAACACCGACAACCCGTACATGGCGGTCAGAAACACCACCGGCACACTGGCGGCCTGTGCCATGGACCATCCGGTGGGCACCGCGGTTACCAACCGCGCATCCACCACCGCCTCAGAGCCCACCACCCCCACCAAACCCATCACGGGATCACCAACGGCCAGGCCGGTCACCTCGGGGCCTACTTCGAGCACCACTCCAGCGCCCTCAGCTCCGAGTTCGCCGCCGCCGGGATACATCCCCAACGCCACCAGCACATCCCGGAAGTTCACCCCGACCGCGGCCACCGCCACCCGCACCTGCCCGGCACCCAGCTCCGCCGGCCCGGCCGGGGCGACCACCACGTCTTCTAATGTGCCGCCGCCGCCCGCGGCCAATCGCCATCCGCCGGCGGGCAACTCCAGCACGGCTCCGGCTCCGACCGCAGCCAGTCGCGCCGCATGTGCGACCCCGGAACGCACCACCAATTGCGGTTCACCACAGGCGATGACCTCGCCAACATCTAATGATCCGTCGGAATCGACCAACACCACCCGACCCGGCTGCTCGGCCTGCGCCGAACGCACCAACCCCCAGACCGCCGCACCCGCGAGATCCGTGACATCCTCGCCGGCCAACCCCACCGCACCATGCGTCAGCACAACCAGCACTCCCGAGCCGTCACCGGCCAGCCACGACTGCATCACGCCTAAGGCTTCATGAGCTGCCGCGTACACCGATCCCACCGCGTCACCGGTTCCGAAACTCGGCTCCCACATCGTGACGTCCTCCGCGGCAACAGCGTTGGGTTCCAACGACACCGGGGACCAGGCGACTTCGTACAGTCCGCCGCCGCCGCCGGCGGCCGCTGCCAATGCCGCCGATAGCGCACCGATGGAGATCGGGCGAACGACCAACTCCCGCACCGACAAAACCGGAAGGCCCGTCCCGTCGGCCAAGTCCACTGAGACGGCCCCGGTGCCGACCGGCGCTATCCGGACCCGGACTCGTGATGCCCCGGCAGCATGCAGGCAGACTCCTTGCCAGGAGAACGGCAGCATCGTCGAATCGCCGCCCTCGGCAATCCCCCAGGCATGCAACGCGGCATCCAGCACGACGGGATGAATCCCAAAGCCGCCCATTGGCACGCCCTCGCCGGCGCTCACTTCGGCGAAGACCTCTTGCCCGCGCCGCCACAGGGTTTGCAGACCGCGGAATGCGGGCCCGTACTCGTAGCCCCGGGCCGCCAGCACCTCGTACACGTCGCCGGCATCGACCACGGAGGCCCCTACCGGCGGCCACACCGACAGGTCCGCGGCGGGCTCGGGCTGCGTGGGACTCAACGCGCCCTGCGCGTGCAGCACCCACACCGAATCCGGCGCCGCACCACGCGAATACACCCATACGGCCCGGGAACCCGACTCACCCGCGGCGTCGACGACGACTTGCACGCGGGCGGCGCCGCCCGGCGGTAACACCAACGGCGCCAACAACGTCAGCTCATCCACCACAGAACAGCCGACCTCGTCGCCGGCCCGCAAGGCCAACTCCACGAACCCGGCACCGGGGAATAACACCACCGCGTCGACGACGTGGTCCGCCAGCCACGGCGATCCGCCCACCGACAACGAGCCCGTCAGCACCACGCCACCCGAGTCGGGCCGCTCCACCACCGCGCCCAGCAATGGGTGCGCGGCCCGGGCCAGACCGACACCGCTCACGTTTCCCGATCCCACCGCTCCGAGAGGTAGCCAGAACCGCTGCCGGACGAAGCCATAAGTCGGTAAGTCGACCCGGCGCCCGTCTCCCACCGCCGCGGGCCAATTCACTCCGACGCCGATGGTGAACAAATGCCCGAGCGCCATCAGCGTCGACTCGGCCTCGGGCCGATCTTTGGCCAGCGTGATTACCGATGTCGCCTGCTCGGTGGTCAACGACTGCTCGACAGCAGCGGTCAGACCGCGCCCCGGACCGACTTCGACGAAAGCCTTGGCGCCCAACGATTCGGCGGCCCGGATCCCGTCGGCGAAACGTACCGGCTGGCGCACGTGCTCGACCCAGTATTGCGGCGACCCGTACCCGGGACCGGCCAATTGTCCAGTCAGGTTGGACACCAACCCTATTCGCGGGGGCGATGGCGAAACTCCGGTCACCAGCTGGGTGAACTCCTCGAGCATCGGCTCCATGAGCGAGGAATGAAACGCGTGCGACACCGCCAGCCGGTGCACCCGGCGGCCCCGCTGTGCCAGCTCGTCGACCACCGCGGTGACCGCGGCGTCAGTACCCGAAATCACCACGGCGTGTGGGGCATTGACCGCCGCGAGATTCACCTCCGCGGTCAGCAACGGCGTGACTTCGGCTTCGCCGGTAGCTATGGCGACCATCGCGCCCCCGGGCGGCAACGCCGCCATCAACCGGCCCCGCCCCGCAACCACTTTGGCCGCATCCGAGAGCGACAGCACGCCCGCTACGTAGGCGGCGGTGATCTCGCCCACGGAATGACCCGTCACCACGTCGGGCAGCACACCACAGTGCTGGAGCAACGCTGCCAACGCCACCTCGGTCGCGAACAGCGCCGGCTGCGCGAACTCCGTACTTTGCAGCAGGTCGGCATCAGTGCCCCACATCACCTGCCGTAGCGGCAACCGCAGCTGCGGATCCAACGCCGCTGCCGCCTCGTCGAACGCCCGCGCGAACTCCGGGAAACGGCCGTAGAGCTGCTGGCCCATCCCCAGCCACTGGGAGCCCTGACCGGGAAAGACGAACACCGTCTTACCCGCCGAGCGGACCCGCCCGGCCACCACACCCGCGCTCTGGTCACCGCCGGCCAACTCGATCAACCCCGCTACCAAGCGGTCCCGGTCCGCGCCGACCACTGCGGCCCGGTGGTCGAAGACCGCCCGCGTCGTCACCAGGGACCACGCCACATCCACCGGACTCAGATCCGTGTCGCCGGACACGTGCGCAAGCAACCGCTTGGCCTGGTTGGCCAGCGCCTGTTCCGAGCGAGCCGACAACACCCACGCGGTCTCCCCCGAATGAGGCTCATTCACAATATTTTCGGCGTCCGGTACCGGCGGCTGCTCGATGATCACGTGTGCATTGGTCCCGCTGATCCCGAACGACGACACCGCAGCTCGGCGCGGCCCATCGCCGCTCGGCCAGGCCCGGGATTCCGTCAAGAGCGATACCGCACCCGCCGACCAATCCACGTGCGGGGTGGGCACATCCACGTGCAATGTCTGCGGCAGCACCCCGTGCTGGATCGCCTGGATCATCTTGATGACTCCGGCGACGCCCGCGGCGGCCGAGGTGTGGCCGATGTTGGATTTGATCGATCCCAACCACAGCGGTCGATCCGCCGGCCGATCCTGGCCATAGGTCGCCAGCAGCGCTTGCGCCTCAATCGGATCCCCCAGCACGGTGCCGGTGCCATGCCCTTCGACGACATCGACATCTGCTGCCATCAGCCCCGCGCTGGCCAGTGCCGTGCGGATGACACGTTGCTGGGACGGCCCGTTCGGGGCGGTCAATCCGTTGGAGGCGCCATCCTGATTGACCGCGGTACCGCGCACCAGCGCCAAGACCGGGTGTCCCGCTCGTCGCGCGTCGGCCAGGCGCTCCACCACCAGGACTCCGGCGCCTTCCGACCATGCGGTGCCGTCGGCGGCACCGGCATAGACCTTGCACCGGCCATCGGCGGCCAGCGCCCGCTGACGGCTGAATTCGACAAATGCGGCGGGTGTGGCCATGACCGTGACACCCCCGACCAGGGCCAGGTCGCATTCGCCCGACCGCAGCGACTGTGCCGCCAAATGCAGCGCCACCAACGACGACGAGCACGCGGTATCCACCGACACCGCCGGGCCTTCCAAGCCCAGCACGTACGACACCCGGCCCGAGGCCACGCTCAACGTCGATCCGGTGAGCCCATAGCCCTCCAGCTCGCCTTCCACTTGGCCCCCGTAACCGGCATGAATCACACCGGCGAACACCCCCGTGTCCGAACCGCGCAACCCCAACGGATCAATGCCGGTGCGCTCCAAGGCTTCCCACGACAACTCCAGCATCAGCCGCTGCTGTGGATCCATCGCCAGGGCCTCGCTGGGGCCGACGCCGAAAAACCCGGCATCGAAATCGCCCGCGTTGGCCAGGAATGATCCCTGGCGTACGTACATTTTCCCCGGGGCATCGGGGTCGGCGTCGAACAACCCCGCCACGTCCCAGCCCCGATCCGCGGGAAAATCCGACACGGCGTCGCGGCCGTCAATCACCATCTCCCACATGGCCTCCGGGGAATCCACTCCGCCCGGATACCGGCACGCCATTCCCACCACCGCGATCGGCTCGGACAGCTTGCTCTCCAGCTCCGCCACACGTCGCCGCGTGCGCCGCAGATCTGCGGTGAGCCGCTTCAGGTAGTCAAGATGTTTGTCGGTGTCCGACACTGGCGCTCCTTGGCGTCTTACGAGCCGAGTTCTTCGTCGAGGATCGCGAAGAGTTGGCTTTCGGTGGCAGTGTGGATGTCCTCGTCATCGGCTTCCTGCTGGTCGTATGGATCCAGCTGGGCGCTGAGCGTGGTCAGCAGGGTCTGGATGCGAGTGGTGAGGTGCGGTTTGTCATCGGGCCGCCAATCCGGTTGGTTCAGCAGCGTTTGCAGTTCCCGGGTGATGTCGTTGAAGCGGGCCATCAGGTTGGGCTGCTCGGCCGGAGTCGTGGGGAGCACCAGTCGGGTGTCGAGGTGCTCCGCCAGGACGATCGGCGTCGGGTAGTCGAAGATCAGCGTCGGCGAAAGGGTGAGTCCGGTCGCGGTTTTGAGCCGGTTACGCAGTTCGACGGCGGTCAGTGAGTCGAAGCCGAGGTCTTGAAAGACGCTTCCGGCGTTAATGTCTCCGGCATTGGGGCGGCCCAGTACGGTGGCGGCGTTGCGGCACACCAGGTCCACCAGTTCGCTGTGTCGCTGCTCGGCGGAGAGGCCCTGCAGGCGAGCGACGAGGCCGGTCATCGAGGCGGAGGTGGTGTCGGTCTCATCGATGACGCGTCGGATGGGGCGGGTGACCAGCTGACTCAGCAGCGGGGGCAGCGAGGCACCGTTATCGGCCAGTGCACCGGGGTCGATGCGGGCGGCCACCATCATGGGGCGCTCGGCCAGCATCGCGGTATCGAACAGGCGCAGTGCCTGCTCAGTTGCCATGGGTGCCAACCCAATTCGGCTCATACGGGCTTTGTCGCGCTCGTCGAGGTGTTGGGTCATGCCGCTGGCCTGTTCCCACAGCCCCCAGGCCACCGACAACCCGGCAAGGCCCTGGGCACGCCGATGGGTGGCCAACTCGTCAAGGAAGCTGTTTGCCGCCGCATAGTTTCCCTGGCCCGCGGAACCGACGATTCCGGCCATCGACGAAAACATCACGAACGCTGACAAGTCCACGTCGCGGGTGAGCTCGTGCAGATTCCACGCGCCGTCGACCTTGGCCCGCAACACCGTATCCACCCGCTGGGGGGTCAATGATGCGATCAACCCGTCATCGAGCACCCCGGCGGCGTGGAACACGCCCTTGAGCGGGTACTGCGCCGGCAACTGGGCAAGCAGGCCCGCCACCGCATCGCGATCGGCGACGTCGCAGGCCACCACCGACACCTGGGCTCCGGCGTCTTCGAGCCGCTCGACCAGATCCGCCACCCCTTCGCCCCCGGCGCCGCTGCGGCTGGCCAACACCACATGGGCAGCCCCATAGCGAGCCACCAGATGGGCGGCCACCGCCGACCCGGCCATCCCGGTGCCGCCGGTGATCAGCACACTGCCGCCGGCCAGGCCGCCGCCGGAACCCGCGAGCACCGCATTGCCGGGACCATCGGGGATGGTGAGGACCACCTTGCCGGTGTGGCGGGCCTGGCTGACGAACCGATACGCCGCCGAGGCGCAGCGCACGTCAAACGTCTTGACGGGCAGCGGCTTCAACACGCCTGCGTCGAACATCGCCATCAGGTCGGAGAGCATCGTCGCGGTGAGATCCGGGCCGGCCTCGATCAGGTCGAACGCCCGGTATGTCACGCCGTGGTGTTGCTGGGCCACCGTCTCAGGGTCGCGAAGGTCGGTCTTGCCCATCTCGATGAAGCGCCCGCCACCGACTAACAACCGCAACGACGCGTCGAGGAACTCCCCAGCCAGCGAATTGAGCACCACATCGACTCCCGCGCCGCCGGTCGACGCCAGGAACTTCCCCTCGAAATCCACGGTCCGGGTGTCGCCGATGTGGTCGTCATCAAAGCCCATCGCCCGCAACGTGTCCCACTTGCCGCGACTGGCGGTGGCGAACACCTCGGCACCCCAATGCCGAGCCAACTGCACCGCCGCCATCCCCACCCCGCCGGTGGCGGCGTGCACCAAGACCTTCTCCCCGGCTTTGACGCCGGCCAACACCGGTAGTCCGTACAGGGCGGTCAAGAACACCACCGGCACACTGGCGGCTTGCGCCAACGACCATCCGGGCGGCACCGCGGACACCAGCCGCGCATCGACGACGGCCTCAGATCCGACGACCCCTAACAAGCCCATCACCGGATCGCCCACGGAAAGCCGCTGGACTTCGGGACCGACCTCGACGATCACGCCGGCGCCGTCGACGCCCAGCTCGCCGCCGCCGGGATACATCCCCAACGCCACCAGCACATCCCGGAAGTTCACCCCGACCGCGGCCACCGCCACCCGTACTTGCCCGGCGGCCAGCTCCGCGCGGGGAAGCGTGCGCACCACCAGATCCTCCAGGGTGCCGCCGCCGCCAACGGTCATCCGCCACTGCCCTGCCGGTAACGCCGACACCGACCGCGCCGGGGTCAGCCGCGCCGCGTGCGCGATGCCCGAACGCACCACCAATTGCGGTTCACCGCAGGCGATGACGTCCCCGATGTCCACGGATCCGTCGGAATCGACCAGCAACACCCGGCCCGGCTGCTCGGCCTGCGCCGAACGCACCAACCCCCAGACCGCCGCACCCGCCAGATCCGTGACATCCTCACCAGCCAACCCCACCGCACCATGCGTCAGCACAACCAGCAGCCGCGAATCGTCACCGGCCAGCCACGACTGCAACACATTCAACGCTTCATGAGCTGCCGCGTACACCGATCCCACCGCGTCACCGGTTGCGAAACTCGGCTCCCACACCGTCACGCCGTCGTCGCCAACAGCGTTGGGCTCCAACGACACCGGAGACCACATCACCTCGAGCAGCCCGCCGCCCGCCGGCGGGGCGGCTGCCGCCGCGGTGAGTTGCGCGGCCGAGACGGGACGAACCACCAGCTCGCGCACCGACAGAATCGGCAGGCCGGCGTCGTCGGCCAAGTCCACCGAGACCGCACTCACACCGACCGGCGCTATCCGGACGCGGGCCCGCGAGGCCCCGGCAGCATGCAGACAGACTCCTTGCCAGGAGAACGGCAGCATCGTCTCGGACTGGTCACCGACCACTCCCATCGCATGCAGCGCGGCGTCCACGAGCACCGGATGAATTCCGAAGCCGCCGACCTTGACTCCGGCGACCTCGGGTATGGCGACTTCGGCGAAGACTTCGTTGCCGAGGCGCCACATCGCGTGCAGACCCTGAAACGCCGGACCGTATTCGTATCCGCGTCGGGTCAGCTGCTGGTACGCGTCGGACACATCCACCGCTACTGCTCCCGCGGGCGGCCATACCGACAAGTCCGCGGCCGGATTGCCCGAAGGCGTGCTGCTCAATACGCCCTCGGCATGCAGTGACCATTCCGAATCGGACTGCGCGCCACGCGAATACACTGATACGGACCGCTGACCCGAACTGCCCGCGGCACCCACGACGACCTGCACCTGGACGCCGTCGGCGGCAGGCAACAGCAGCGGCGCTGACAGCGTCAGCTCGTCGACGACGGCACAGCCGACCTCATCGCCGGCCCGCAAAGCCAACTCCACGAACCCGGCCCCCGGGAACAACACCACCCCGGAGACCGCGTGATCGGTCAGCCACGGTTGGGCCGCCAGCGACAGCCGGCCGGTCAGTACCACGGCACCGGAATCGGGCCGCTGCACCACGGCGCCCAGCAAGCCGTGCTCGGCTCCGGCTAAACCCACGCCACCCAGGTCACTGCCGCCAATGCCTAACGGCGGCAGCCAGAATCGCCGCCCCGCAAACGCATACGTCGGCAACTCGACGTGGCATCCGCCGGCGAACACCGAACGCCAATCCACCACCACACCCGCGGCGTGAGCCTGGCCGGCGGACAACCAGAACCTGTCCAGCCCGCCATCGTCGCGGCCCAGCGACGGAATGACGATGGCATCGGCGAGGTTGCGGTCGGCGACAGTGTCTTCGATGCCGGCGATCAACACCGGATGCGGACTGGACTCGATGAACACCCGGTACCCGGCGTCGCTCGCGGTGCGCACCGCCTGTTCGAATTGCACAGTCTGGCGGATGCTGCGGTACCAGTAGTCGGCGTTCAAACCAGCGGTGTCGATGGGTTCGCCGGTGACGGTTGAGAAGAAGGTCACCGAGGAGGAACGTGGCTCGATGCCGGTCAGCGCCTGGGCAAGCGGCTCGCGAATCGCATCGACGTGCGCCGAATGCGAGGCGTAGTCGACATCGATCCTGCGGGCCCGCACGTCGGCGCCCTCACAGCGCTGCATCAGCTCGTCTAGGGCGTCGACGTCTCCGGAGACGACGATGGCCGAAACACCGTTGACCGCAGCGATATTCAGGCGGTCGCCCGACGGCGCCAACAGCTCGCGTGCCTGCGGCAGACTGCACGCCAGCGAGACCATTCCCCCGGCCCCCGACAACCGCACCAACAGCCGACTGCGCAGCGCCACCACCCGAGCGGCATCCTCCAGCGAGAGCGCACCGGCAACACAGGCCGCGGCGATCTCGCCCTGCGAGTGGCCGATGACCGCATCGGGATGCACGCCCACCGAGCGCCACAATTCGGCCAGCGACACCATCATCGCCCAGAGGACGGGTTGCACCACATCCACCCGATCGAGCCCCGGGGCGCCCGGCGCTCCTCGGATCACATCGATCAGAGACCACTCCACGTGCTCACCAAGCGCCTTTTCGCAGCGGTTCAGCTGCTCGGCGAATACCTTCGAGCTGTCGAGTAATTCGGCTCCCATACCGATCCATTGCGAGCCTTGGCCGGGAAACACGAACACCGTCTTGCCGACGGTCTGCGCACGCCCGGCCACCACGTTCGCCCCCGGCTCACCGGCGGCCAACCCGGCCAGCCCCGCCATCAGCTCGTCGCGAGCCCCGACGACCACGGCCCGATGCTCAAACACCGAGCGCGTCGCCACCAGCGACCATCCCACATCGGTCGCACCAAGGTGCTGATCAGCCTCGACGTGTGCCAACAACCGCTGGGCTTGACCCGCCAGCGCCTCGGCGGAACGGGCGGACAGTATCCACGGGACCACCGGCATGTCGCTATCCGCAGTAGCCCCAACGCTTTCCGCCGGCGGAGCTTGCTCGAGGATCACGTGCGCATTCGTCCCGCTGATCCCGAACGACGACACGCCCGCCCGGCGCGGCCGATCCCGCAGCGGCCACGGCTGCGAATCGGTCAGCAACGACACCGCTCCGGCCGACCAATCCACGTGCGGCGTAGGCACATCCACGTGCAGCGTCTTGGGCATCACGCCGTGGCTCATCGCCTGCACCAGCTTGATCACACCGGCGACTCCCGCTGCGGCCGACGTGTGGCCCATGTTGGACTTGATCGACCCCAACCACAGCGGCTGATCGGCCGGCCGATCCTGCCCGTAGGTCGCCAAGATCGCTTGGGCCTCAATGGGATCGCCCAACGTGGTGCCGGTGCCGTGGCCCTCCACCAGATCCACGTCCGCCGTACCCAGCCGCGCACTCTCCAGCGCCGCCCGGATGACCCGCTGCTGCGCCGGGCCGTTGGGGGTCGCTAACCCGTTGGAGGCGCCGTCCTGATTGACCGCGGAGCCCCGCACCACCGCCAACACCCGATGGCCCAACCGCCGCGCATCGGCCAGCCGCTCCAGCACCAGCGCTCCGACGCCCTCGGAGAAACCGGTGCCGTCGGCGGCACCGGCGTAGGCCTTGCATCGACCGTCGGCGGACAGCGCCCGCTGCCGGCTGAACTCCACGAACATCGCCGGGGTGGCCATCACCGTCACGCCGCCGACCAGCGCCACATCGCACTCGCCCGACCGCAGCGACCGCGCGGCCAGATGCAACGCCACCAGCGACGACGAGCACGCGGTATCCACCGACACCGCCGGGCCCTCCAGTCCCAGGGAATACGCGACCCGCCCCGACGCGACACTCAGCGTCGAACCGCGCAGCCCGTATCTCTCCAGGTCCCCGGGCACCCGTCCCTGGCCCCCGTACGAACCGTGGAACACCCCGACAAACACACCCGTCGCCGAACCCCGCAACGTGACCGGGTCAATCCCGGCCCGCTCCAACGCCTCCCACGACACCTCTAGCAACAAGCGCTGCTGAGGATCCATCGCGAGCGCCTCGCTCGGCGCGATCCCGAAGAATGCTGCGTCGAAATCGGCGACATCCGCGAGGAATCCGCCGCTGCGGGTGTACGACTTGCCGGTCGCATCGGGATCGGGATCGAACAGCCCGGCTACATCCCAGCCGCGGTCGGACGGGAAATCCGACACGACATCGCGTCCCTCAACCACCATCTCCCACAAGGCCTCCGGGGAGTCCACTCCACCCGGATAGCGGCACGCCATCCCCACCAAGGCCACCGGCTCGGTCGCTTCCTTGGTTAGCAAAGCCAGGTATTCGCGGTTCTCCCGCTTGAGCCGCTCGTTCTCCTTGAGCGACGTGCGGAGGGCCCTGACCAGCTCTTCAGGAGTGGTATTCATCGAACCCGACCTTCCGTGCTGCCCAACCCAACGGGCGAAGCCGCGCCATCGCGCCTAAATGCAAGATATCTGCACCCGAGAAACTCGAACTCAACAGTTCGATTGCCTACGAGAAGGAGAGTCCGCACGCCCGCATCAGTGCCAGCGCAGCAATACGAGTTCCGAACAGAAGCCAGGTCCCATCGCGATCATCAGACCGGGGCTTCCGCTGGGAGGCGGTTTGGCGAGGGTGTCGCGCAGCACGTGCAGCACCGACGCCGACGAGAGGTTGCCGATCTCGCCGAGCGAACGCCACGTCAGTTCCAGGGCCTCCGGCGGCAGGTCAAGCGCCGCGTTGATCGCCTCGATGACCTTGGGACCACCCGGGTGGCTCACAAAGGCGCCGACGTCCGTCGTGGTCAACCCATGCGCCCCCAGAAACTGGGTGACATCGGCTTCGATGTATTGCTCCACGATCGCCGCGACATCCTTCGACAGCACGAGTTCGAACCCGGTGGTGCCGACGTCGTAGCCCATGGTGCGCAGCGAATCGGGGTAGAGATGGCTGCGCGAATCGAGGATTTCCGGGCCGCTCGCACCGATTTGTTCGGCGCGACGCTCGCCGACTGCTACCACCGCACCGGCGCCGTCAGCAAACAGCGCGCTGCCGACCATACCCGCCAGCGAGGGCTTGTACCCGGGGTAGGTAAGGGAGCAAAGCTCGATCGAGATCAGGGCCGCGACGCCGTCCGGAGTCCCGCGCAGATGGTCGTGCAGCCGGGCCACGCCTGCTGCACCGGCCACGCAGCCCAGGCCGAACAGCGGCACCCGCCGCACGTCGTCGCGCAGGCCGAGCCGCCCGGCGATCCGGGCGTCCACCGACGGGGTCGCCAAGCCGGTGACCGTCGTCGTCATCAGCACGTCGAGGTCGCGTGGTTGCAAACCCGCCTCGTCCAGGGCACCTAACAGCGCCTCGCAGCCCAGGTCAACGGCATTGTCGATGTAGACCTGGTTCGCGACGCCGAAGTCGGTCAGCGTGGGATAGCGCTCCAGGGGCATGACCAGGTGGCGGCTGTTGACTTTGGCGCTGGTGTGCAACTGCCGAACGATGTCTTCGTAGCCCTCGAATTCCGGGATGCTGACGAAAAAGTCAGTGAGTTCTCGCTGCGAATAGCGATACGGCGGCAACGCACCGGACACTCCTGCGATGACGCTCATAGTCCCACCCCTTGGTGACGAACATGCAGGTCGAACGGTTCAACCTTTTGCCTCCGAGCTAGGAGTTTAATCCGCTTACGCGGGCCGTGCCGCAATATGCCGATGACCTCAGAGAATCACCGCAGCGAACCGCGAGTTGCGCGGCGCGAATCATCCTTCGAATTACCCGCTAAGCCGCGACCGCAACTCCGCAGAGCTGTCCAGGACGCCACGCAATTGGACAGCGACTTGGCTGGGCGCGGTCCCCCCGCGGGCGTCGCGCGACGACACCGAACCCTCGATGGTCAGCACCTCACGGACCTGGGCCGTCAGCTCGGGGCTGATGGCGGCCAGCTCGTCGTCGGTCAGCTCCTCGAGCCCGACACCGCGGCCCTCGGCGACCTGCACGGCCGCACCGGCGGCCTCGTGCGCCGATCGGAACGGGACACCTTGGCGGACGAGCCATTCCGCGATGTCGGTGGCCAGGGTGTAGCCGGCCGGGGCCAGCGCCGCCATCCGCTCGACGTGGAACGTCAGGCTGCCCACCAGTCCGGCCATCGCCGGCAACAGCAGCTCCAGCTGGGCCACCGAATCGAACACCGGTTCCTTGTCTTCCTGCAGGTCACGGTTGTAGGCCAGCGGCTGGGCCTTCAGCGTCGCGAGCAACCCGGCCAGGTTTCCGATCAGCCGACCCGACTTGCCGCGGGCCAGCTCGGCGATGTCGGGGTTCTTCTTCTGCGGCATGATCGAGCTGCCGGTCGACCACGAATCATGCAGGGTGACGTAGCCGAACTCCGTCGAGCTCCACAGGATGATGTCCTCGGCCAGCCGGGACAGGTCGACGCCGATCATGGCGAAGACGAACGCCGCCTCGGCAGCAAAGTCCCGGGCGGCGGTCGCGTCGATCGAATTGGTGGCGGCCGCCGCAAAACCGAGGTCCGCGGCGATCGCGTCGGGGTCCAGGCCCAACGATGAGCCGGCCAGCGCTCCCGATCCGTACGGCGACACCGCCGCACGTTTGTCGAAGTCCACGATGCGGTCCACGTCGCGCAGCAAGGGATGAGCGTGCGCGAGCAGATGGTGGGCCAGCAGGATCGGCTGGGCGGACTGCATATGGGTTTTGCCGGGCATGATCGCCGTCGGGTGGGCGCCGGCCTGGGCGGTCAGCGCGCCGACGAGGTCCAGCGCGCCGGCGGCGACCCGTCGCACGGCGTCGCGAAGCCACATCCGGAACAGCGTGGCCACCTGGTCGTTGCGCGACCGGCCGGCCCGCAGCCGGCCACCCAAATCGGGCCCGACCCGGTCGATCAGTCCACGCTCCAGCGCGCCGTGCACGTCCTCGTCGGTCACCAGCGGGCCGAAGCTGCCGTCGGCGATGTCTTCGGCGAGGCTGTCCAGCCCGACGAGCAGCCCGTCGCGCTGTTCTTCGGTGAGCAACCCGGCCCGGAACAGCACGATGGTGTGCGCCCGCGATGCGATGACGTCGTAGGGAGCGAGCACCCAGTCGAAGTGAGTGGACTTGCTCAGTGCCGCCAGCGCCTCGGACGGCCCGTCGGCGAACCGACCGCCCCACAGCGATCCCTCGCGAGTGCTCACGTTTCGTCCGGGCCCTCTTCCGAGGCCAGGTCCCGGCGGGCGGCCAGCTTCGACGACAACCCGTGCACGTAGACGAAGCCCTTCGACATGGACTGGTCGAAGGTGTCGCCCTCGTCGTAGGTGGCCAGATTGAAGTCGTAGAGCGACTCGGCGCTGCGGCGGCCGTTCACCGCAATGTGGCCGCCGTGCAACACCATCCGGATCTCCCCGGACACGTGCTCCTGTGTCTTGGCGACGAAGGTCTCTAACGCGACCTTCAGCGGCGAGTACCAGAGCCCGTCGTACACCAATTCACCCCAGCGCTGGTCGGTCTGCCGCTTGAACCGGGCCAGCTCGCGCTCCAGCGTGACGTGTTCAAGTTCGGTGTGGGCGGTGATGAGCACCATCGCGCCGGGAGCCTCGTAAATCTCGCGGCTCTTGATGCCCACCAGCCGGTCCTCGACGACGTCGAGGCGCCCGACGCCCTGCGCCCCGGCGCGACGGTTGAGTTCCTCGATGGCTTGCAGCATCGTCACCGGCTTGTCGTCAATCGACACCGGAACGCCGCGTTCGAAACCGACGATCACCTCGTCGGGTGTGCTCCAGTTGAGGGTGGGGTCTTCGGTGTAGTCGTAGACGTCCTTGGTCGGCGCATTCCACAGGTGTTCCAGGAAGCCGGTTTCCACCGCGCGGCCCCACACGTTCTGGTCGATGGAGAACGGCGAGCGTTTGGTGACGTTGATCGGGATCGCGTTCTCCTCGGCGAACGCGATCGCCTTCTCCCTCGTCCACGCATAATCGCGGACCGGGGCTAGCACCTCCAAATCCGGTGCCAGCGAAGCGAATCCGACTTCGAACCGGACTTGGTCGTTGCCCTTGCCGGTACAGCCGTGCGCGACGATGCCGCCGCCGTGCTCGCGAGCGGCGGCGACCAGGTGTTTGACGATCAGCGGCCGGCTGATGGCCGATACCAGCGGGTAGCGGTCCATGTACAGCGCGTTGTTCAGGACGGTGGGCAGGCAGTATTCCTCGGCGAACTCGTCGCGGGCATCGACGACGACGGCCTCGACCGCACCGCAGTCCAGGGCCCGCTGGCGGATGACTTCCATGTCTTCGCCGCCCTGGCCGAGGTCGATCGCCACCGCCACGACCTCACGGCCGGTCTCCTTGCCTATCCAGCTGATGGCCACCGAGGTGTCCAGACCGCCGGAATACGCCAGGATGACGCGTTCTGACATGAATCAATCTCCAATCCGCAATCTATTTAAGGTTTTCCAGAGTGCTGGCCAGCTCGGCGCCGGTCATCGGCTCCCGAGCGGCCACGAAGAGGGTGTCGTCCCCGGCGATGGTGCCGACGACGTACGGTAACGCCGCACGATCGATTGCGCTGGCTAAATAGTCAGCTGCACCCGGCGGAGTTCGCAGCACGGCGAGGTTCGCACTGGCGTCGGTGGACACCAGCAGCTCGCTCAGCAGCCGCGACAGGCGTGCGGTGCCCCCGGAGACGCCGCGCACCGGGCTGCCGTCCTCGGGGACGACGTAGACCCCGACGCCGCCGTCGGCACCGCGCAGCTTCACCGCGCCGAGCTCTTCCAGGTCGCGCGACAGCGTGGCCTGGGTGACGTCGATGCCCTCGTCGGCCAGTAGGCCAGCGAGTTCGGTTTGGCTGCGTACCGGGGCCGACGACAGGATTGCCACGATGCGGGCCTGCCGGCTGACGCGGGTGGTTTCGGCGGTGGCCTTGGTGCGGGTCATCGGGACCGCTCCAGCAGCCACACCAGCAGCCCTTTCTGGGCGTGCAGCCGGTTTTCGGCCTCGTCCCAGACCACGCTGGCCGGCCCGTCCATCACCTCGTCGGTGATCTCGTCGCCACGGTGGGCCGGAAGGCAGTGCAGCACAATGGCTTCCGAGTCAGCCAGCCCGAGCAGCTGCGCGTTGATCTGAAACGGCCGAAACGGCTTGACCCGGTCCAGCCCGTCGGATTCTTGTCCCATCGACGTCCAGGTATCGGTCACCAAGACATCGGCGCTCGCGGCCGCCGCGTCCGCGTCGGTGGTCACGGTGACCGAGGCGCCGGTTTCCGCGGCGCGCCGCTCGGCGGCGGCCACCACGGCCGGGTCCGGCGCGAAGCCGTCCGGGGCGGCGACCGTGACGTGGATGCCGGCGGTGACCGCACCGAGCATCAGGGAATGCGCCATGTTGTTGGCGCCGTCGCCGAAGTAGGACAAGGCCAAACCGCGCAGCGATCCCTTGTGTTCGGCGATGGTCTGTAGATCGGCCAGCACCTGGCAGGGATGGAACGTGTCGGACAGCGCATTGACCACCGGCACCGTCGCGGTCGAGGCCATGGCGTCGAGCCGGTCTTGTCCGAAGGTCCGCCAGACGATGGCGTCGACGTACCGGGACAGCACCTGCGCGGTGTCCTGCAGCGTCTCGTCGCGGCCCAGCTGGGTGGTGCCGCTGTCGACGACGACGGGATGCCCGCCCAGCTGGGCGATGCCCACCTCGAACGAGAACCGGGTGCGGGTGGAGTTCTTGTCGAACAGGACCGCGACGCCGCGCGGGCCTTCCAGGGGACGACGGCTGAACGGGTTCTTCTTCAGCTCGGCGGCCAGCGCGAGGACCTCGGCCTGTTCGTCCGGGGACAGATCGTCGTCGCGCAGGAAATGCTTAGGCATGTGCGCCCCCGGCCGTGTCGAGGATGCCGGGCAGCGCGGTGATGAAGCTGTCGATCTGAGCCTCGGTGACCACCAGCGGCGGCGCCAACCGGATGACGTCGGCCCCGGTGGCGTTGACCAGGAATCCGCAATCGCGCGCGGCGGCCTCGACGTCCTTGGCACGCGGCGCGGTCAGCACCACCCCGCACAGCAGTCCACGGCCCCGGGTGTGGTCGATCAGCGGGTGGCCGAGCGCTTCGATGCCTTGGCGCAGCGACTTGCCCAACACCTCGGCGTGCCGGATCAGGTCCTCGTCGACCAGTACCCGCAACACCGCGCGGGCGGCCGCGGTGCACACCGGGTTACCGCCAAAGGTGCTGCCGTGCAGGCCGGGTGTCAACAGTTCGGCCGCAGGCCCGAGGGCCAGCACCGCACCGATCGGCAGTCCGC
This sequence comes from Mycobacterium sp. Dal123C01, assembly GCF_052566995.1. Taxonomy (NCBI): domain Bacteria; kingdom Bacillati; phylum Actinomycetota; class Actinomycetes; order Mycobacteriales; family Mycobacteriaceae; genus Mycobacterium; species Mycobacterium sp. Dal123C01. Next base: position 4,392,082 of record NZ_CP199580.1, read on the forward strand.
CGCCGAGCCCCTTGGCCAGGGTCACCACGTCGGGGGTGATGCCGTCGTGCTGGTGCGCGAAAAAGGCTCCGGTGCGGCCGATTCCGGTCTGCACCTCGTCGAGGACCAGCAGGGCGCCGTGCCGTGCAGTGATGTCGCGAGCCGCCGCCAGGTAGCCCGCCGGCGGGACCACGACGCCGCTCTCCCCCATGATCGGTTCCAGGAATACCGCCGCGGTGTCGTTGTCGACGGCGGCGGCCAGCGCGTCGGCGTCGCCGTACGGCACGTGTTTGACGTCACCCGGCAACGGCTCGAACGGCGCCTGCTTGGCCGGCTGGCCGGTCAGTGCCAGCGAGCCCATCGTGCGCCCGTGGAAACCCTCCTGCGCGGCAACCAGTTTCGTGCGGCCGGTGAGCCGGGACAGCTTGAACGCCATCTCGTTGGCTTCGGTACCCGAGTTGCAGAAGAAGACCCGGGTCGGGGTGTCGGTGCCCAGCAGGGCAACCAATTCCTCGGCCAGCGCGACACCGGGCTCGGTGGCATACAGGTTGGAGGTGTGTCCCAGCGTCGACATCTGTTGTGTGACGGCCTCGATCACCGCCGGGTGGCGATGGCCGAGAACGTTGACCGCGATGCCACCGAGCAGGTCGAGATAGCTCTTGCCGTCCACATCGGTGACCACGGCGCCGTCACCACTGGCCAGGGCCACCGCCGGGGTGCCGTAGTTGTTCATCATCACGGCTTCCCACCGCTTGCGCATGGTGTCGGTGTGGGTCATGCCGGCACCACCTTGGTGCCGGTGCCCGCGTCGGTGAACAGCTCCACCAGCACGCAGTGTTTGACCCTGCCGTCGATGACGTGGGCGCTGGGCACCCCCGCGGTGACGGCTCGCAGACACGCTTCTACCTTGGGGATCATGCCCGCCTCCAAAGTGGGTAGCAGTTGCGCCAATGTGGCAGTATCGATTTCGCTGACCAGCGAACCGCGGTCCGGCCAGCTGGTGTACAGGCCCTCGACATCGGTGAGCATCAACAGTTTTTCGGCGCCCAGCGCCTCGGCCAACGCGGCCGCGGCGGTGTCGGCGTTGATGTTGTGGACCACGCCTTCGGCGTCTGGCGCGAGCGTCGACACCACCGGAATACGGCGCGCCGCAATCAGATCCAACACCGCGGCGGTGTTGACCTTGTCGACGTCGCCGACCAGGCCGATGTCGGTGGCCACGCCGTCGACGGTGACGCTGCGCCGCACCGCGGTGAAAAGCTGGGCATCCTCGCCGGTGATGCCGACGGCATAGGGCCCGTACGCGTTGATCAGGTTGACCAGTTCGCGGCCCACCTGTCCGAACAGCACCATCCGCGCAACGTCGAGCACTTCCGGTGTGGTGACGCGAAATCCGCCCTTGAAGTCACCCTTGTCGATGCCGAGCCGGCGCAGCATGGCGGTGATCTGCGGTCCGCCGCCATGCACGACGACGGGGTGGATTCCGCAGTTGCGCAGAAACGCCATGTCCGCGGCGAACGCCTGGCGCAGCGTCTCGTCGGTCATCGCGTTGCCGCCGTATTTGACCACGACGATCTTGCCGTGCAGCTGCTTGAGCCAGGGCAGTGCTTCGGCCAGCACCTGGGCCTTGACCTGGGTGGGTAATTCGTCGGTATTGATCGTCATGAGCTGTAGGCCGAATTTTCTTCGACGTAGGCGTGTGACAGATCCGTGGTCCGGATGGTGCCCTGGCCGTCGCCGAGGCCGAGATCGACGATGACGTCGATGTCGGTCCCAGACAGATCCACCTCACGCGAGCCCGGAGCCCCGGCCCCGTCGGCGCAGACCACAGAACCGTTGAACGACACGGTGATTCGATCGGGATCGATGACGACCCCCGGCGCCAGGCCGACCGCCGCCACCACCCGGCCCCAGTTGGGATCCGATCCGAACATCGCGGTCTTGACCAGGCTGTCGCGGGCGATCGCCCGGGCGGCCAGCACCGCGTCGGCCTCGGAGGCGGCCCCGGTCACTGTCACGGTGACGCGCTTGGTCACTCCCTCGGCGTCGGCTTGCAGTTGAAGACACAGATCGTCACAGACCCGCTGCACGGCGTCGTCGAGATCGGCCTGGGACGGGGCGATCCCACTGGCACCTGACGCCAACAACAGCACGGTGTCGTTGGTGGAACAGCAGCCGTCGATGTCGAGTCGATCGAAGGTGCGGCCGGATGCGCGGCGCAGCGCCTGGTCGAGGGCCGCCGAGTCGGCGACCGCGTCGGTGGTCAGCACAGAAAGCATGGTGGCCAGCGACGGCGCCATCATGCCCGCGCCCTTGGCCATGCCGCCGACCGTCCAGTTGTTCTTATGGTGCAGCGCAACCTGTTTGGGCACCGTGTCAGTGGTCATGATGGCCTGGGCGGCCTCGTCGCCGCCGCTCAGCCCGCCATGCATTTCGTGCACGATATGCGCGACGCCGCCCAGCACCTTGTCCATTGGCAGCCGGTCGCCGATTATCCCGGTGGAGCAGACAGCGACCTCGATGGCCCCGGTCTCAGTTCCCCAGTCCGACAACGCGGCCGCGACCGCCTCCGCGGTGGCGTGAGTGTCCTGGAAGCCGGCCGGCCCGGTGCACGCATTGGCGCCGCCGGAGTTGAGAATCACCGCGCGCAGCGCGCCGGTGGTGAGCACCTGCTGGGTCCACAGCACCGGCGCGGCCTTGACCTGGTTGCGGGTGAACACCGCGGCGGCCGCGTAGTCGGGTCCTTCGTTGAAGACCAGAGCGAGGTCAGGAGCTCCGGATTTTTTGATTCCGGCGGCAATTCCTGCCGCGCGGAAGCCTTCGGGCGCGGTGACGCCCTGGGTGCGTACCAGCCGCACCGCCTCGCGCTGGGTCATGGCGCCACCCCGACCACCGAAAGACCCTCTGTCTCCGGCCAACCCAAGGCCAGATTCATCGACTGCACCGCGGCTCCGCCGGTGCCCTTGACTAAGTTGTCGATCGCCGCGATCGCGACGAACGTCTCGGCGGCCTCGTCCACCGCGACCGCGACCTGCGCCGCGTTGCTGCCGATGACTGAGCCGGTGCGGGGCAGCTGACCATCAGGCATCAGGTAGATGAAAGGTTCGGCGTCGTAAGCCTTTTCATATGCCGCCCGCAGCTGCGACAGCGGCGCCTGGGTACGCGCAGTGCAGGTGGCCAGGATGCCCCGGGAAGTCGGGATAAGCACCGGCGTGAAGGACACCGTGACATCGCGATTGGTGACGGCCCGCAGCCCCTGGGCGATTTCTGGGGTGTGCCGATGCGCCCCGGCGATGTTGTAGGCCCGCGCCGATCCGATGACTTCGGAGCCGAGCAGGTCGGTTTTGGCCGCGCGACCGGCCCCGGAGGTGCCGCTGACGGCGACCACGGTGACGGCGGGTTCGACGAGGTCCTCGGCCACCGCGGGCAGCAATGCCAGCAGCGCCGCGGTCGGATAGCAGCCCGGCACCGCGATGCGCCGCGCGCCACGCAGCCGCTCCCGTGCCCCGGGCAACTCCGGCAGGCCGTAGGGCCAGCTGCCGGCATGCGGGGACCCGTAGTAGTGCTCCCACGCCGACGCGTCGGTCAGCCGGAAGTCCGCGCCGCAGTCGATGATCAGGGTGTCGGGGCCGAGCTGCTCGGCCAGTGCTGCCGAATGCCCGTGTGGCAAGCCCAGGAACACGACGTCATGCCCGCTCAGCACGTCAAGCTCGGTGGGCTCGACCACTCGCTGGGCCAGCGGAATCAAGTGCGGATGATGCTCGGCGAGCGTGCTGCCGGCGCTGGCCGCCGCGGTCAGCGCCCCAATGGTGAGCCGGCCGTCGGCGTAGGCCGGATGCCCGAGCAGCAACCGCAGGATCTCTCCGCCCGCATAGCCGCTGGCACCGGCAATCGCCACCTTTATCGCGTCGGCCATTCCGGCAATTCTGCATGATTATGCAGTCGTTTGCAAATCCATGCTTAGAGCCCGATGAGCGGGTTTCAGGCGCGCAGTACGGCGCCCACCACCTCGGCGGCGCGGCGCACGGCGGCATCGCGGGCCGCACTGGCGTCGTCTTCGGTCAGCGTGCGATCCGGCGCGCGGAACCGCAGCGCAAACGTCAGCGACTTGCGGTTCGCGCCGACCTGCGGACCGGTGAACACGTCGAACAACTGCATGTCTTCCAGCAGCTCGCCGGCGCCCGCGCGCACGGCGTCGGCCACGGCCTGGGCCGGAATGTCCGCGGACACCACCAGGCTGAGATCCTGGAAGACGGCCGGGAACGGCGACACCCTGGGCGCCGGCAACAGCTCGGTAAGGGGAAGAGCATCGAGGTTGAGTTCCAGGGCACAGGTCGCCTTCGGCAGGCCGGAACGCTCGATGACGGCCGGATGCAGCTGACCCGCGTGACCGATGAGAGTGTCCCCGACGAGGACCTCGGCGCACCGGCCCGGATGCCACGGCAGGTACTGGGCCGCCCGGAGCGTGACGTCAATTCCACTGGCGCGAGCGATGATTCGCACGGCCTCCAGTGCATCGGCGGCGTCGACTCTGCGGCCGGGACCCCAGGGGCCCCGTGGTTCACGCAGCCCGACCAACACCACGGCGACATGCTGCGGCTGCGTAGGCAGTGACGCGTCGAGCGTGGCGATCTCGGCGTCGGTCGGCCGGCGGTCGACGGGTATGAGCTCGACGCGCTGGGTCTGCTCGGTCGGCTGCACCACCTGGGCGATGGCATACAGCGCCGCATCGACCAGGCCTCGGGATACGTTGCGCCCCAATGCTTCCAGCAATCCCGGCAGCAGCGTGGTGGCCAGCTCCGGGCGATCGGCGTCCAGCGGGTTGAGCACCCGTGTCGTCGAGCGACGCGGGTCGTCGGCCGGCAGACCCCAGAGATCGAACACGCCGGCGGGCAAAAACGGGGTCGGCAGGATCTCGACGTACCCCGACTGCGCGAGGGATTTGCCGATCGCACGCCGGCGTTTCTGCACCGCCGTCAGTCCCCGGCCCGCGGGTGCCGACGGCAGCACCGACGGGATGACCTCCAGCCCCTCTAGCCGCAGCACCTCCTCGACAAGGTCGGCGGGCTGCAACAAATCGGGCCGCCAGCTCGGCGGTGTCACCGTCAGCAGGTCGCCGTTTTCGGCTACCGCAGCACCGATTTGGGCGAGGCGCCGGGCGGTGGTGCCCGGGGCGTAGGCCACTCCGGCGAAACGGTCCGGCAGGTCGACGGCCATCGAGATCGGCGGTAGTGACCAGTCGTCCCGCGGCGGATCTCCTCGCCAATCAGTCAGGGTCCCCGATACCGCTCCCCCGGCGATGTCGGCCAGCAGCGCGGCACATCGGTCCAGCGCGGCCACCGAAATGGCCGGGTCGACGCCGCGCTCGTACCGACGGGCGGCCTCACTGGGTAGGTGCAGCCGCCGCTGAGTGCGCGACACGGCGGCCGGGTCCCACACCGCCGACTCCAGCAGCACGTCGGTGGAATCGGCACGCACTTCGGTGCTTGCCGCACCCATCACGCCGCCGATCGCGGTCGTCGCGACGTCATCGACGATCAGAACATCCGCCGGATCGAGTTTGCGCTCAACGTCATCGAGCGTGACGACCGTCTCGCCGGGCCGGGCGAACCGCACCGTGAAGTCACCGGAGATGCGGTTGCGGTCGTGGGCGTGCATCGGATGGCCTAGTTCCAGCATCACGTAATTGGTCACGTCCACGGCCGGGGAGGTCGCGCGGATGCCGGAGAGCAGCAGCCGGCGCTGCAGCCACCAGGGCGACACCGCGGCGGGATCGATTCCGGTGACCGGGCGCAGCGCGAACCGGCGGACGCCGGTTTCCGCCTGCACCGTCAGCGGCCATGCTTCTCCGTCGGCCGGCAACGGCTTCACCTCCGCCGGGTCGACGAAGTCCAAGTCGTAGGCGCAGGCGATCTCGCGGGCCAGGCCGCGCACCGACATGCCGTAACCACGGTCGGGGGTGATGGCCACGTTGAAGACCACATCGTCTAGTCCGAGCACTTCGGCGCCGCTGGCGCCCGGTTCGGCCGTTCCCGGTGGCAGCACCAGAATCCCGGAATGCTCGGCCCCCAAGCCGAGTTCGGCCGCCGAGCAGATCATTCCGGCGGAATTACGGCCATAGGTCTTGCGGGCGGCAATGGCAAAGCCGCCGGGCAGCGTGCTGCCGGGCAATGCCACTACCACCAGATCGCCGACCGCGAAGTTCGTTGCACCACAAACGATTCCGCGGTCCTCTTCCGAGCCGACATCCACCAGGCAGGCGCGGATCGGCTTCTTGAAATCGGTGAGCTCCTCGATGGCGGTCACCCGGCCCACGGTCAGTGGGCCGTCGACCGGACCTAGGGTGATGACTTCCTCGACTTCGTGGCCGATGCGCACCAGCGTCTGTTCGAGATCACTCGCAGCGACATCCCAGCCCGGCGCTCCGGCGGCAACCACTTCGCGCAGCCAGCTGTAGGGAATACGCATTACAGACCCACCCCGAACGGCAACGAGAACCGGATGTCGCCTTCGACGATGTCGCGCATGTCGGGGATGCCATTGCGGAACTGCAGGGTGCGTTCCAGGCCCATCCCGAACGCGAAGCCAGAATAGATCTCGGGATCAATGCCCGCGGCCCGCAACACGTTTGGATGCACCATCCCGCAGCCGCCCCACTCCACCCAGCCGGCACCGCCCTTCTTGCCGACAAACCACACGTCGACCTCGGCGGACGGCTCGGTGAACGGGAAGAAGTGCGGCCGGATCCGGGTGCGGGCCTCGGGACCGAACTCCGCGCGCGCGAACGCGTCCAGCGTTCCACGCAGGTGCGCCATCGACAGACCACGATCCACGGCCAAACCCTCGACCTGGTGGAAGACCGGGGTGTGGGTGGTATCGAGTTCGTCGGTGCGGAAGGTGCGCCCGATCGAGACGATGTAAACCGGCAGCTCGCGCCCCAGCAGGGTGCGCACCTGCACCGGCGAGGTGTGGGTGCGCAGCAGCTGCCGGGAATCCTCCGGCGCGACATAGAAGGTGTCCTGCTCGCTGCGCGCGGGATGGTCGGGCGGGAAGTTCAGGGCATCGAAGTTGAACTGTTCGGTTTCGACCTCGGGGCCCTCCGCCAGCTCCCAACCCATCGCGATGAACGTGTCGGCGACGTGTTCGGCCAGGATCGTGATCGGGTGCCGGGCGCCGGGGGGCTGCCGAGTCGACGGCAGGGTGACGTCGATGCTTTCGGCGACCAGGACGGCCACGTCCCGCTCGGCACGCAGCGCCGCCAGGCGTTCGTCGTAGCTGCGTTGGACCTCGCCGCGTGCGGTGTTGACGCGCTTGCCGGCGTCGGAGCGCTCCTCCTTGGCCAGTGTCCCCAGCGCTTGCCTGGCCAGCGCCACCGGTGAGCGGTCGCCCAGGTGCTCGGTTTTGATGAGTGCCAGCGCGTCGAGGTTTTCGGCAAGTCCGATGGCCTGCCGGGCGGCGCTGACCGCCTCGGCCAACGCTTCCGGCGACAGGTCGACGGGTTGATCACCCACGCGGCGACACTCTCCTTGCTGACGAGGCGGTACAGGCTGCCCGCATCGTCGCCGAACGGGCGGGCTTGAGCGCGGCACGGGTCGAGTGCCGATCATATGCGACTCGGTGAATGCCGCTCGGTGCGCGTTTGGGTTGCGCGGCGCGGCGGCGGGTGGTCGGTTAGCCGACCAAGACCGGCTGCTGGCCGGTTGGGGCTTCCTCGTTGTTCGCCACCGACTCTGGCAGCGTGGTGCGCGCGTCCCTGAGCTGGACGGTCTTGTAAGCCACAAACGCACCGAGGGCCCCGACGACCGGCGCGGTGGTCATCGTCGCCCAGCCGTGAGCCAGGACCAGGAACCCGAAGCCGGACGACGCCACCAGCATCGCAAGCAGCACCGGCGTCCAGCGGACCGGTTGACGGAACCGGGCGGACACCAGCACGCCCAGGATCACGGCGACGGTGTGCCCGGCATCGGTGAAGTCGCCGCCGATGATCGCCGAGGCCAGGCCCGCCGAGATCCACCAGCCGACCCACGCCGGACGCCACCGCTGGGGTATCGCCGCCGTCATCGCGCCGAGCACCGCGAGCGCGCCATAGCTCATCCCGACGTCGCTGGCCCGGGCAACGGAGATCGGCAGCCAGCCGACCTCAACCGCGGTGGCAAGAGCCGCGGCCACGACCAGCGTCGCGCCGATATGGCCGACCACGAATGCGACCACCAGGCGGATGGTCTGCAGATGCAGCTCCGCAAGAGCCAGCAGGCAGGTCAGGAAGGGCAGCCAGAAGTAGAGCGGACCGGCGTCCACCACCAACGCGCTGCCCAGCAGCGTTCCCACGTGTCCGTGCGCCAAGTTATGCAGGTTGGTGCTCGCGCGCTGGACTATGACGTCATGCGCATGCTGGCCAAGCACCAGGATGGCGCAGCTCACGGCAAGGAGAACCGCTACATACCCCACGGTGAACCGGACCCGGGCAAGCCGGGAAAATATGCCCCCACACATTGAATCCATTATGAAGGCTAAATTGTTTCGGCTTTGTGATGGGAGGCTGTCAACTCCCTAAGAGTATTCCAGGCGATATATCGCTAAGTCCGGCGGGACGCCAGGGGTCTTGGGCGAAAACACGGATTTACGTGCACGTTTAGCGACGACGCCGAACGCGTCCAGCTCGCTCTGCGGGATGAGATCCAGCGCGGAGCTCGAGACCATGATCCCCCCCTTGGTGGCGCGATCCATGACGCGAGCGGCGATATTGACGTCAACACCGAGCCAGTCGGCGGCCAACCGCTGCGGACGGCCGGTGTGGATCCCGACCCGCATTCGCGGCCGATAACCCGCCACTTCCACCGACTTCATCGCCTCGTCGGCGGCCAGCACAGCCCGCACCGCGACCTCCGGATGGCGGAACACCGCCATGATGCCGTCGCCCATCCGTTTGACGATGTGCCCGCCGGCATCGAGCAGCGGCGGCTCGACGGCCCGCGCGACCTGGCGGAGCAGGGTCAGCGCCGCATCGTCACCGGCCTGCAGTGACCACGTCGAAAAGCCAACCAGGTCGGTGAACACCAGCGTCACCTCGGGATTTGCCGGCCGTCGCGACACCGCCTCGGTCAGTGCCTGCCACACCTGCAGCACGCTCAAACTGACCTCGCGCGACGCCGCGTCGCGGTCTCCCAGCAGCCGGTCGGCAGCTCGGGCCGCCGCGCGCGGCCCGCCTTCACCCGCCGTCGAAAGCGGGTCACCGAATTCGGGATCCCCGGGCAACAGCCGTCGCGCCCGCCGGAGGAACGCCACCACGCCCGGGCTGCGATTGGCGGTGTGCCACCACTGTGTCGCGGTGTGTATCGGCCGTCGCCCTGAGGCAGAAGGTGAGTCGGGAGACGCCACCGTCGTCACCGATTCTGAGTCCGTTGCAGAGTCCGTTTCTAGGGGCTCGCTCGGATCCGGATCGCGCGGCGCGAGTTCCACCTGGCAAGGGTAAGTAGTTTCGGGGAAGCCGGGCAATGACGCCCACCCGGTTTGTGTCAGACATCGCATCAAACGTCCAGATCACGAGGCTGCCACACCAGTGTGGAATCTCGGTAACACCTTCGCGTGGCGGACCCCGAAACCGTAGACAACGGACGTTGTCAAAGTTATCGTGAGCGCAGTCAGGAAGTTAGGGAGGTCGCGATGACTGCCATATCGACCACATGCGCCGATCCGCTCGGACCAGATTCCCTCACCTGGAAGTACTTTGGCGATCTGCGCACCGGAATGATGGGTGTCTGGATCGGAGCGATCCAGAACATGTACCCACAGCTCGGCGCGGGCGTCGAGGACCATTCGATCCTGCTGCGCGAGCCGCTGCAGCGGGTGGCCCGGTCGGTGTACCCGATCATGGGCGTGGTCTACGACGGGGATCGTGCGCCCCTGACCGGTAAGCAGATCAAGCACTTCCACGACACCATCAAGGGCACTGACGCCGACGGGCGCCGCTATCACGCGCTGAACCCCGAGACCTTCTACTGGGCGCACGCCACGTTCTTCATGCTCGTCGTCAAGGTGGCCGAGTACTTCTGCGGTGGTTTGACCGAGGCCGAGAAACGCCAGCTGTACGACGAGCACGTGCAGTGGTACCGGATGTACGGGATGAGCATGCGGCCGGTGCCCGAATCGTGGGAGGACTTTCAGGAGTACTGGAATCGGGTCTGCCGCGACGAGCTGGAGATCAACCAGGCGACGCTGGAAATCTTCCGGTTGCGCATTCCCAAGCCGAAGTTCGTCCTGATGCCCACGCCGATCTGGGACCAGATGTTCAAGCCCCTGGTGGCCGGTCAGCGCTGGATCGCGGCCGGGCTATTCGAGCCCGCGGTGCGCGAGAAGGCGGGCATGCGCTGGACGCCGGGCGACGAGATCTTGCTGCGCGTGTTCGGCAAGCTGATCGGGCTGGCGTTCCTGGCGGTTCCTGACGAAATCCGGCTGCACCCACGGGCGCTGGCCGCCTACCGCCGCGCGGAAGGCCGGTCTCCGATCGACGCGCCGCTGGTGGAGGCACCGGAGTTCGTGGCCCCACCCCGCGACCGTCGCGGGCTGCCGATGCATTACTTCCCGCCCCACAAGTCGTTGATCGAGCGCGCCGGGTCGCTGGTGCACACCACCCTCTCGCTGGCCGGGCTGCGCCCCGCCCGGGGCCCCAGAAAAGCGGCGTAACGCCGCCTAAAAGCGCTCGAGCACACCCAGAGCCTGTGCGCTCTGGTAGAGACAGATCGCCGCGGCGGCGGCCACGTTCAGGCTCTCCGCGCCGCCCGACATCGGGATGCGCACGCAACGGTCTGCTTGGTCGGTGATCTCTTCGGGCAAGCCGTGTGATTCGGGCCCGAACAGCCACGCCGTCGGCTTGCCCAGTAACTCGCCGGCCTCGTCCAGGCGCGTCGGGCCGTCGACCGTGGTGGCCAGCGTCTGCAGTCCGGCGGCCTGCACTGCGGTGAGGACAGCCTCGACGTCAGGGGCGGCGACGACCGGGAGCGAGAAGATGCTACCGGCCGACGCGCGCAGGCACTTGCCGTTGTAGGGGTCGACGCTGTGCCCGGCGAGGATCACCGCCGCGGCACCCATGGCGTCGGCGAGGCGGATCAGCGTGCCCGCATTACCCGGCTCGCTGATCTCGACAGCAACCGCGATCAGCCGCGGCGAGCCGGCGAGCACTTCCTGCAGTCCGGCCGCCGGCATTTCGCACACGGCCACCAACCCCGCCGGAGTCACGGTGTCGGACAAGGCTTTTGCCGCACGCTCACTCACCACATGGACCGGGCAGTGCTGATTGGCCAGCAGTGTTGCGTGGCGCTGCGCGGCGAGTTCGGTGACGAAGACATCGCGAACCAGCCCGCGCGCCGACGCGGCCTCGAACAGGTTAAGGCCTTCGGCCAGAAACTGATTCGCCCGCCGTCGCCCGACATGGCGATGCAATTTGACCGCCGCGGCCACCCGGGCCGAGCGCTCGGTGAGCACCGGAGTTAAGCAGCTTCTCCGGAGGGCGCGTTGACGTCCTTGGGCAGTGCCGCCCGGGCGACGTCGACCAGCGCCGTGAACGCCGCCGCATCGGTGATCGCAATGTCGGCAAGGTTTTTACGGTCGACTTCCACACCCGCGGCCTTCAGACCCTGGATCAGCCGGTTGTAGGTGATGTCGTTGGCGCGCGCCGCCGCGTTGATCCGCGAGATCCACAATTTGCGGAACTCGCCCTTGCGCGCCCTGCGGTCGCGGTAGGCGTAGCCCAGCGAATGCAGTTGCTGCTCTTTGGCTTTGCGGTAGAGCCGGGACCGCTGGCCGCGATAGCCTTTCGAGGCCGTCAGGACGCTGCGCCTCTTCTTGTGGGCGTTGACTGCCCGCTTTACGCGTGCCATGGATGTTCCTACTCTCGTTCAGACGTAAATGGTCGGGGTGCCGGTGCCAGGTGTTTGTATGCCTTGGCCCGGCGCTGGGCCTATCGAAGGTCAGCCGTTGAGCATTGACTTGACACGCTTGGTGTCGTTGGCCGCGACCGTGATGCGGCCATCGAGCCGCCGCGTTCGTTTGGTCGACTTGTGCTCGAGCAGGTGCCGGCGATTGGCTTGCTGGCGGACGATCTTTCCGGTCCCGGTGCGCCGGAATCGCTTTGTCGCTCCGCTGTGGGACTTGGCCTTGGGCATGTTTCCTCTAGTTCTCGCTGTTTCGCTGTTTTCGTGTCAGGTCAGTTCGGTGAAGCCGCGGTGTCGCCGGTTTCGTCGATGTCGTGCTCCGGCTCGGCTCCCGCCTCTTCGGGGTGACGCGCTCTGGCGCGGGTCTTCGCGCCGCGGTGCGGTGCCAGCACCATCGTCATGTTGCGGCCGTCCTGCTTTGCGGAGGTTTCGACGAATCCGTATTCGGCGACGTCCCCGCCCAGCCGCTGGAGCAACCGGTAGCCCAGCTCGGGCCGCGACTGCTCACGTCCGCGAAACATGATGGTGACCTTTACCTTCGATCCCGCCTCCAGGAAGCGAATTACGTGGCCTTTCTTGGTCTCGTAATCGTGATCGTCGATCTTGGGTCGCAGCTTTTGTTCTTTGACCACGGTCTGCTGCTGGTTCCGACGGGATTCGCGCGCCTTTTGCGCCGCCTCGTACTTGAACTTGCCGTAATCCATGATCTTGCAGACCGGTGGCCTGGCGTTGGGGGCAACTTCGACGAGGTCGAGATCGGCGTCCGCAGCGACGCGCAACGCGTCTTCGATGCGCACGATGCCTACCTGCTCTCCCCCTGGGCCAATCAATCGGACTTCAGGTACGCGGATGCGCTCGTTGACGCGGGTCTCAGTGCTGATGGGGCCTCCCTTGTTGGGCTTCTGTGGTCTCGTGACGACCGGTGACTGGGCCCATGGGATTCAGAAGGTGGAAACACCACACCATCAGCAAAAAAGCCCTGCATCAGCAGGGCCCAGTGCCGACCGATCACGGCTCGAAACGCATTCAAGCCGCCCGCGCAATGCGCGAAACAAGCACCTCACGGTGCCTGTGACCGGACCGCTGCACCTTGAAATAATTTCGCGGCTAGCGGTGGGAGTGGGACTCCACTTAACTGTCCCAGGCTTAGCCGGGATGGTCGCGGGCGCAAGTCTAGCAGCCATCGGGCGTCTTCCAGCATTTCAGCCAGTGCAGGACCGCCGTCTGGCCCGCGTGATCGCGCGGGCCCCGCGCCGATAACTAGTCTCGACGACTATTGGCGCTTCGTCAGGCATTCCACGGGTTGAAGGAATATCCTCGCGGTCTGTGACACTCGCTTCTCCTGCTTCCAAGCCTCGTTCAGGCAGCCGGTCGAGTTCGCGGTATCGGTGGGTACCGGCGACGACCGGCTGGACTGTCGGCGTCATCGCCAGCCTCTCCCTGCTGGCCAGCGTGTCGCCATTGATCCGGTGGTTGATCAAGGTCCCGCGGGAGTTCATCAACGTCTACCTGTTCAACTTCCCGGATACCAGCATCGCGTGGTCGTTCGTGCTGGCGCTGCTGGCGGCGGCGCTGACCGCCCGCAAACGCATTGCCTGGTGGGTACTGCTCGGCAACATGGTCCTGGCCGCGTTCCTGAATGCCGCCGACATCGCCGCGGGCGACAACACCGCGTCCGAGACGTTCGGCGAGAACCTCGGGTTCGCGGTGCACATCGTCGTGATCGTCCTGCTGGTATTGAGCTATCGGGAGTTCTGGGCCAAGGTCCGACGAGCCGCGTTGCTCAAAGCGGCGGCCGTGCTGGTCGCCGGGGACGTGATCGGAATCCTGTTGTCCTGGGGCCTGGTCGAGCTCTTCCCCGGATCGCTGGCGCGCCAAGACCGGCTGCCGTACGTGGCCAACCGGGTGGTCGGGTTCGCGCTGGCGGATCCCGACCTGTTCACCGGCAAGCCGCACGTGTTGCTCAACGCCATCCTCGGGTTGTTCGGCGCGCTCGCGTTGATCGCCGCCACGATCGTGCTGTTCCAGTCCCAGCGCGCCGACAACGCACTGACCGGCGAGGACGAGTCAGCGATCCGCGGCCTGCTCGAGCTGTACGGCAAGAACGACTCCCTGGGTTACTTCGCCACCCGTCGCGACAAATCGGTGGTGTTCGCAAATAGCGGCCGTGCCGCCATCACCTATCGAGTCGAGGTTGGCGTCTGCCTGGCCAGCGGCGATCCGGTGGGCGACCCCAGGGCATGGTCGCAGGCTGTCGAGGCGTGGTTGGCGCTGTGCAAAACCTACGGTTGGGCGCCCGGAGTGATGGGCGCCAGTTTGCAGGGAGCCCAGGCATATCGTGAGCGCGGCCTCAACGCGCTGGAGCTCGGCGACGAGGCCATCCTGCGGACCGCCGATTACAAGCTGTCCGGCTCCGACATGCGCGGGGTGCGCCAAGCCGTGACGCGGGCCCGCCGAGCCGGGCTGACGGTACGCATCCGGCGGCACCGTGACATCTCCGCAGAGGAGATGACCGACACGATCTCACGCGCCAACTCCTGGCGCGATACCCACTCCGAGCGCGGGTTTTCCATGGCGCTCGGCCGCCTCGGCGATCCGGCCGACGGGGATTGCCTGCTGGTCGAGGCGATCGATCGCGACAACCAGGTCGCAGCGATGCTGTCGCTGGTCCCCTGGGGAAGCACCGGGGCCTCCCTGGATTTGATGCGCCGTTCTCCCCAATCGCCCAACGGCACCAACGAATTCATGGTCAGCGAACTTGCCCTGAACGCGGAAGGGCTTGGTATCACCCGTATTTCGCTGAACTTCGCGATGTTTCGATCCGCATTCGAACAGGGCGCCCAACTCGGGGCCGGTCCGATCGCGCGGTTGTGGCGAGGGTTGTTGCTGTTCTTTTCCCGGTGGTGGCAGCTGGAGACGCTGTATCGCTCGAACATGAAATACCAGCCCGAATGGGTGCCGCGCTACGCCTGCTATGAGGACGCCCGGTTGATCCCCCGGGTGGGCGTCGCTTCGGCCATGGCCGAAGGTTTCCTGGTGTTGCCGTTCAGCCGGCGCGACAAGGTGCACACCGGTCATCACCCCGCCGTGCCACCCAGGTTGGCGGAATCGGGGCTGCTGCACGAAGACGGATCCGCTCCGGACGTCAGCGGGTTGAAGCGCGGCGACGAGGTCGACTCCGAGGAGTACCGGCGCCGCCTGCCCGAGCAGGTGCGAGTACGTCTGACCAAGCTGAGAACGCTGCAGCGCAACGGCATTGACGCCTACCCGGTAGGGTCGCCACCCAGTCACACCATCGCGCAGGCCCTCGACGCCGATGACCAGGACACCGTCTCGGTCGCGGGCCGGATCTTGCGGATACGTGATTTCGGTGGTGTGTTGTTCGCCCAGTTGCGTGACTGGTCGGGCGAAATGCAAGTGCTGCTGGATAATTCGCGCCTGGAGACCGGCCGGACTGCCGATTTCACCGCAGCCATCGATCTGGGCGACCTGGTCGAGATAACCGGGCACATGGGTTTCAGCAAAAACGGCACCCGTTCGCTGATTGTGAGCGACTGGCGGATGGTCGGAAAGTGCCTGCGGCCGCTGCCCAACAAGTGGAAGGGGCTGACCGACCCGGAGGCGCGAGTGCGCAGCCGCTATGTCGACCTGGCGATCAATGCCGAGTCACGCAACCTCGTCACGGCCCGCAGCAGTGTGCTGCGTTCGGTTCGGGAAACGCTGTTCGCCAAGGGGTTCATCGAGGTGGAAACCCCGATCCTGCAGCAGATCCACGGCGGAGCCGCCGCCCGGCCATTCGTCACCCACATCAATTCCTATGACATGGACCTCTTCTTGCGCATCGCGCCCGAGCTCTACCTGAAGCGGTTGTGCGTCGGCGGCGTGGAGCGGGTCTTCGAACTGGGCCGGGCCTTCCGCAACGAAGGCGTCGACTTCAGCCACAACCCCGAGTTCACGCTGCTTGAGGCCTACCAGGCGCACGCCGATTACCGGACGTGGATCGACGGTTGCCGCGAGCTCATTCAGAACGCCGCCGAAGCCGCTAACGGTACGCAGACCGTGCTGCGGCCCCACTCGGACGATGCGCCCAGCAGCGGCGACACCCGTTTCGAACCGGTCGACATCTCCGGTGTGTGGCCGGTGAAGACCGTGCACGAAGCCGTCTCCGAAGTGCTGGGCGAAAACATCAACGCGAACACGTCGTTATCGGCGCTGCGCAAGCTGTCCGACCGCGTCCACATCCCGTACCGGGACCACTGGGATGCCGGGGCGGTGGTGCTGGAGCTGTACGAGCACCTGGTGGAGGACCGGACCGAGGAGCCGACGTTCTACATCGACTTTCCGACGTCGGTCTCACCGTTGACCCGGCCGCACCGCAGTCAACCCGGCGTCGCCGAGCGATGGGATCTGGTGGCGTGGGGTGTCGAGCTGGGCACCGCCTACAGCGAGCTCACCGACCCGGTCGAACAGCGGCGCCGGCTGCTTGCGCAGTCGCTGCTGGCCGCCGGCGGTGACCCCGAGGCGATGGAGCTCGACGAAGACTTCCTGCAAGCCATGGAATACGCGATGCCGCCCACCGGCGGGCTCGGGATGGGTATCGATCGGCTCGTGATGCTCATAACTGGCCGCAGCATCCGCGAGACACTGCCATTTCCGCTGGCCAAACCGCATTAGCCGCGGGTCGCAGAACCCAGCAAACGCACAGGGAACATTGAGCGTTTATGTTCCGGGATGGTTAACAATCGATCACAATGGATCGCGTGACAGCGCCCGCGCCCGATGCCACCGGGCAGTTGTTGGCAAGCAGCCACACCTCGTTGATGCACGGCTGGGTGCCGATTACGGTCCAGGTCGTCACCGCGATGGTGCTGGTGCTTGCCGTCGGCTGGCGATCGCGGCGCTGGCGGACGGTGTGGCTGCCGCTGGCGGCGGTGATCGGCGGTGCCGCGGCGTACGGCACGCACTGGTACATCGTCGACCAGGGTCTGTCGGACGAGCCCGCGCCGGTAGCGCTGTGGCTCTGGATCGCACTGACCGGCCTGGCCGCGGCGGTGCTGTTCCTGGGCTGGCGCGGCGCCCGCGGCTGGCAGCGCAGCGCCGCCCTGGCGTCCGTCCCGCTCTGCCTGCTCAGCGCCACTCTGATGCTCAACCTGTGGGTTGGCTACTTTCCCACCGTGCAGTCCGCGTGGAACCAGGTCACCTCGGGCCCGCTGCCCGATCAGACCGATCAGGCCACCGTTACCGCGATGGCCGCCAAGGGACACCGGCCGCCGCACGGCAGCGTGGTGCCGGTGGTAATCCCCTCGTCCGCCTCGCACTTCAAGCACCGCGGCGAGCTGGTTTACCTGCCGCCCGAATGGTTCACCAGTAGCCCGCCTCCGCCGCTGCCGACGGTGATGATGATCGGCGGGCAGTTCAATACACCCGCGGACTGGACGCGTGCGGGCAATGCGATCAAGACGATCGACGACTTCGCCGCAACCCACAACGGCCAGGCTCCGGTATTGGTGTTCGTGGATTCCGGCGGGGCGTTCAACAACGACACCGAATGCGTCAACGGAATTCGCGGGAATGCCGCCGACCACCTAACCAAAGACGTTGTTCCCTATATGGTTTCGAATTTCGGCGTCAGCCCGAACCGCTCCGGCTGGGGCGTGGCGGGCTGGTCTATGGGCGGCACCTGCGCGGTGGACTTGACCGTCATGCACCCGGAGATGTTCAGCGCGTTCGTCGACGTCGCCGGTGACTTCTTCCCGAACGCCGGCAACAAGGCGCAAACCATCAGCCGGCTGTTCGGCGGAAACGCCGACGCGTGGGCGTCATTCGACCCGAGCACCGTGATCAACCGGCACGGCCAATACCGCGACGTGTCCGGTTGGTTCGCGATCTCTTCAGACGGCCCGCCGGCAGCACGCCGGGACCTCGCGGCCGCGGACACCGCCGCGATGCGGCTCGCGGAGCGTGACGCCGCCGCAAACCCGAACAACCAGACCGCGGCGGCCTACTCGCTCTGTGCGCTTGGCCGCGCCAACGGCATCGACTGCGCGGTGGTCCCCCAGCCGGGTAAACACGACTGGCCCTTCGCCGACAGAGCGTTCGCGGCGGCCCTGCCGTGGCTGGCCGGCCAGCTGGGCACTCCCGGGGTGTCACGGACGTCGTTGCCCGGCGAGTCACCTGCCGACGCGCCTTCGGGCGCGACGGTGGTGGTCCCGGCACAGCGTTCCAACACCGCCACCAGGTAGCCGCGGGTGCTGTCCGTTGCGCGACTCCGGCGTGCGCTATTCGCCCGGCACTGCAATCCGTGGAGCGCATGGACGCGCTGGGCCAGCACGCCCTTGATCCTGGTGCCGGTGTGGACGCGGCGGCGCAGCCACGCGGTGTGGCTCGCGTTGTGGCTTGCGGTCAATCCGTTCGTATTCGGCAAGCCCGCGCAGCAAGGCGCCTGGTCGACTCGGGCGATGCTGGGCGAGGAACTGTGGATCAGCCGTCGCCCCCGCGACGCGGCCACAGTGCTCAGCGGGCTGACATCTGCGGCGGCGGTGGTCGCCGTCGTCGCTGCCCGCCGCCATCGACTGCTGCCCGCGGCGATCGCAACCGCGCTGCAGATGTCGCTCACCCTGATCTATTGGGAGCAAATGGTCCGCTATCTCGAGCGCGACCCGCGCGACCGCGCCATACGGCAGTAGCGTGACGACCATGCCCGACGAACCAGCAACGCCCGGCACCAGCCCACCCGACCCCGGGTACGACAGCGCGGGTGTACCGACCTTCGACTCCGTGCGAGAAAAAATCGAAAGCCGCTACGCGACGTCCCTGGGCGACGCCGAACTCGACGCCGAATCCCCCGAGGGGCGCTCCGTCGCCGAACAATACGAAGAGCGCGAGCGCGCCGCGGCCGAACGGTTGGCCCAGATCCGCGAGTCGATGCGCGCGGACGAGGGTTAGGGCAGTTGGCTTAGCGTCGGGGGACGTCGATGAATGAACCGCGGCCCGGTTCGCGGGCCGGTAGCCGGTTCGGGCCCTACCAGCTGCGCCGGCTGCTGGGGCGCGGCGGGATGGGCGAGGTCTACGAGGCCTACGACACCGTCAAAGACCGTGTGGTGGCACTGAAGCTGGTGTCCGAGCAAGTCAGCTCCGATGACGTCTTTCGCCGACGCTTGCAACGTGAAGCCCAGACCGCAGGCCGGCTGCAAGAACCGCACATCGTGCCCATTCACGATTACGGCGAACTCGACGGCCAACTGTTCATTGACATGCGCCTGATCGAAGGAAAAGACGTGGGCGCCGTGCTCGACCGCACTGGGCCGCTACCGCCAGCCCGCGCGGTCGCCATCGTCGAGCAAGTCGCTTCCGCGCTCGATGCCGCCCACCGCGCCGGCGTCATCCATCGCGACATCAAACCCGAAAACATCCTGCTTACCGAGCGGGACTTCGCCTACCTGGTCGACTTCGGAATCGCCGCTGCCGCCACCGAGCAACGTGTGACCAAAACCGGTGTCGCTGTGGGCAGTTGGAACTACATGGCACCTGAACGGTTCGGCAAGGACGACGCCACCTACCGCGTCGACATCTACGCGCTTGCCTGTCTGCTTTACGAATGCCTCACGGGCACAAAACCTTTCCAGACCGATAGCCTGAGCAGCCTGATGGCCGCACACCTGATGGAGCCAGTCCCGCGGCCCAGTCAACGAAATCCCGCTATCCCGGCGGCATTCGACGAGGTCATCGCCCGCGGGATGGCCAAAGATCCCATCGACCGTTACGCCACCGCAGGCGATCTCGCGCAAGCCGCCCTGCACGCGCTCAGCGCTCCCGACCAACGCCAGGCGACCGACCTGATCCAGCACAGCCAACACGTCCCCCCGCCGAGGTGGGTCGCCGGCCCGCCCGTCCCGCCGTGGATCCCGCCCGCACCACCCAAGCGCAGACTGGGGCTGATCATCGGCGCTCTCGTGGTCGTCGTCGCGGCAGTCGTCGGCACCACGATCGTGTTCGCCGTGCGCAAATCCGACGCCGGGCAGCTCGACAGCGCCGCAAGCACCACCGCGGCCTCGACCACGAGCACGAGCACGAGCACCGCGACCAGTAGCACCACCCCGACAGTGGCTCCCGCCCAACTGGATTCGATCCTGGCTCCGGTGGATCTCATCAATACCATCGTCAACACCACCGGAATCATCGTCGACCACAACAGAACAGAGATGACGGATCCCGGGCCTGGAAACACTGTGTCGGACGACAAGTGCCTCGGAGCCCTCATCGGTTTCCAAACCCAGACCTACAAGAGCAGTGGTTACACCGGGATGCTTGCCCAGCTGCTGAAGAAGCCGCAGAGCAACCCGGGCTACGTCGTGGTACAGGGTGCGGTGATTTTCGCGTCCGCAAAACAGGCCCAGGGATTTGTGACGGCCCAGCTGACTCAATGGCGGACGTGCGCCGGGACCAGCGTCACCCAGGTCAACGACGGGACCACATCCGTATGGACATTCCGGGAGATCAGCGGCAATCCGCCGAACATCGCCCTGCAGCACACGTTGGCCAACAGCCCCGTGGTGTGCCAGCACGTCCTCAGCGCGGTATCCAATGTGGTCCTCGACGTGAACGTCTGCGCACCCGGGACCATCAATCAAGCCAGGCAAATCGCCAACGCAATGGCGACGAAGATCCCCGGCTGATGCGATCAGAATTATTTGCCGGGGTAGCTACTGCTGGCAGGCCGTCGCACGGTTGGCGAATCCGGAAGCACTGGCGCAGTATTGCGCTATGAGACGAGAAGTGGGCGCAGAGCTCGAAGTCGAAATCACCGCGGCCACGACGTTGGAGTTTCAGCTCGCTGTTGCACCGCATCCGCTCACGGAAGTCTTCGAGTCGCTGCGCTTCGTCTTGAACGGACAGCAGATCGAGCCCCTGGAAATCAGTGGTGTGCACGGCAACCGCATCCACAAGTTCGACGCCGGGGTGGGCACACTGAAAGTCGACTACTCGGCGACAATAGTGGGTCAGACCGAACCCGCTCCGGTCACCGAATACGACCAGTCGATGTATCTGCGGCCCAGCCGCTACGCCGAGGCGGATAAGTTCTATGGTTTCGCCGCAACCGAATTCGGTAACGACCATGATTCGGCGACGCTGCTGGAGCACGTGAGCTCGTGGGTGGGTACCCGGCTGAACTATGTGCCGGGCTCCAGCGATCCGATTGACGGGGCCGTGGACACGCTGCTCGCCAGCGAAGGTGTGTGCCGCGACTACGCGCATCTGGTGGTGGCACTGCTTCGTGCGGTGAAGGTCCCGGCCCGCTTGGTGTCGGTCTACGCGCCCGGCTTGTACCCCATGGACTTTCACGCGGTGGCCGAGGCGTTTGTCGAGGGTCAATGGCGGGTAGTCGATGCGACGCTATTGGCGCCGCGGCAATCCCTGGTCCGCGTCGCCACCGGTCGTGACGCCTCCGACACCGCGTTCCTCGACAATCACAAGGGCGCGATCACGCTCAACCAGCTGGTCGTGACGGCGGTCGTTGACGGCGACCTGCCCACGGATTCGATCGACCAATTGGTTTCCATCCGCTGAGAGCGGGGCCTGCGCGTAGTCTGGGTACTGGTCGGCGATATCTCGTACCTGGCTGTTCAAAGCCATCTCGTCGCCGATCGAATATTTTGGCTGGTTTCGCGGTCAGGACGGGAGCGTCGTGATGACGCTGAAAAAAGATCACACCGATGTCGGGTTCCGGCATACCCCACCGATACACACACCGCGCCTGAAGCTGAAGCCCAAGGCGCCTCACAACGGGTACGTCGATGGGGCGTGGTGGCCGCACTCTACGGACCTGACTGCAGAGTTGCCAGATCTGCTGTCGGTACTATCCGTCCGACTCGGGCCGATTGGCCGTGCGATCTATAACGTGAACGAATGGGCAACGCCGCCTGCGAAATTCGCGACCGGAGGGCGAACGGTACGACTCGACGGATACCACCTCCAGCCGATCAACACCGTCGAAGTCATTGGACTTAATCGCAACAAGATTGTCTTGCTCGTGGTTTCCCCACATGCCGATCCAGACCAGGCTCACGCCATCATGATGAGCGCGGCCGGCCCGAGCAATGTCTCGACTGCCGAAAGCCTGCTCACGGTCAGCACGCAAGAATCGGAAAGCCGCAGCCCCAGCAGATAGATTCGTACCGGCTGCCCTCACACAAAATCGCTGGGAATCAACGAAACCCGCTCTGGTCTCATCCCTCGCGAACTGTGGCTGCCGCTCCAACATCAGGTCGCCGTGAGCGAGGATGTATCTCAAACATTCGCTCCCCCTTGGCCGCGCGGATAATGCATTCGGCGGTCAGGAACGCCCGGGAATCACGATGCGCCGCAAGGACGGATAGACCGGCGGACCGGCGCAAAAGCATCACCGCAAGGGCCGTCCCGGTTCGGTACGGAACGATCAGAATCTTCGCCCGCGCATCGTGGCCGCCTATGGTCATTATGTGCGGGCGTATGCCCTGCCACCAGGCCCAATTCAGATCCGGCTGGCGTTGCAACGAAGACCAGTTGACATTGATGTCCATGACGTGGCCTAGACGGCCCTCCAAAATGGAGACCAACTCGGGGAGCTCCCTCGAGATCAGCCCCGTACGGGGCCACCAAGCTCCATCAATATCGTTCCCGAGCCCAGGTGCCAGAGTGAGTCGCACCGGGCTCGCAGGGCGCCGCGACATGGGCGCACCGAGGACGTATGGAGCTGGCTCTACCAAATCTACGATCACGTCTGTCGTCGGATTCTGTTGAGACGCAATGACATCGCTCAACGTATCTGCGCGATTCATGGAGCAGCCCTTCGAAGTTCAAGCGATCGGACCGCGAGTCGGGCCCGACGGAGGAATCGCATTGCCTGTAATCTCGCTCGCGAAATACCGATCGAGGCCAGCGTCGACAACGAAACAGCTCTCCAGCGACGTTACGCCACTAATCTGTGCATGCGGTGTCCGGCTTCCGTCATCGTCGGCTCGGCGAAGCATCACCGTTCGCGATGACGACTACCGGATGATCTCGCCGGCACCTCTGAATTACACTGCACCAGAGGGTTTTCCATCCGCAATATAACGATGCCGGCGCCGGAATCCACTCTCTCGTCAAAGACATTAGGCATCGCCTTTCGGCGATTCGCGCATCGCCTATGTCATCGACGGAGCTATGCTCTTGATGTCGTGGGTTTGTCGAGTACCGCTTCCCTTCGGTAAGCGTCTACGATGGCAAACAATCGGTAGACGGGAACGTCACAGTGGCGCACGTTTTGTCCTCTCCTTCAAACGCAGCTCGATTGACGCTGTGCGAACGCGACGGCACCGAGGCCGCGGTGGACGGCGTTTGGTGGCCGAAAAGCTTGGACCTGAGCCTGGAGCTACCCGATCTGGTAACCGTGTTCAATTTATGGGTTGGCAGTGTGCGCCGAGTCGTTTACGACCCAACCGCGTGGTTGCCCGCCCCGCCGCGAGTTATTCGCCGGAATGAAATGGTCTCACTTGATCCTTATCGGCTGGTTTACAGCGACACCATTTACCTGAAGGGCACCAGGTCTCGCGACGCGGTGTTGTTCGTGTTATCGCCTGCCAGTTCCGGCGAGGAAGCGCAGCGCCTGCTGTGCGAGGTCGCCGCGTCGGCACAACCGATGAATGCCAGCTTGCTACGGGCACTGGTCCGCCAAGGCGCCCCAGATTCTGGACTTACGGCGGAATCGGCCCCCTCCACCGAGTCCGGCCAGGGTTGGCTGCCGGGGCGCTAGGGCAGCTCAGCGTGCTGTCCTTCCCCGAGGAATATTGCGTTCATGGTGCGAACCGTCCCATCGATACCACCGCCGCCGACGAGGCGTATACTCGAAAAACTGGGACCACACTGGCCCCTATCGAAGGGCCGTGATGTCTGATAAATCTCCCCGGCAAACTATGAAGAAGAAATCCGCTAAATCTCTGAAACAGAAGCGTGCCGATCGCCGCACTGAAGTCACGCAGGCCTCCGCGGCCGAGGCGTTATCGCGTACCAAGAAACACTGAATCGATAGTCCGCCGAAATCCAGCCCAAATCGTGTCGGCCAGGATAAATCACCCGCCCTTATATGCACCCCTGACGTGCAGCGTCGCCCTTTGGGTGCGCCCGGGTGCACCCGAGCGTGACAAAAATAATTGGGCGTATAAAGTAATCGAGTCCGCAAGATCTACCATGTTATGGTGGGTTATAGATGCATCCAAAATTGCATCTAGGTGAAAAGAAAGAGAATATAGTATGACACAGGGAACTGTTAAATGGTTTAATAGCGAGAAGGGCTTTGGCTTTATCGCCCCTGATGGCGGTGCAAAGGATGTATTCGTCCACCATTCCGAGATACAAGGCAGCGGCTTTCGTTCCCTCGAGGAGAATCAACGAGTGCAGTTCGAGATCACCCAGGGACCTAAAGGTCCTCAGGCGGTGCAGGTAACCCCCGTCTAGCGGTTCAGCACGAAACCCCCTGGGGCGGAACGGGTATCGTCCCGGGGGTTCGGGCCCCTCGCCGCCATTGGCGGGCTGCTGCGATCGCTGTCTTGAGTCCGCGGCGGCGTCCTGTCACGTGATCGGTCGTGGCGAAACCGGGCTCCAATTCGGCGAACATCTGCTCGCTGCGGGTTTCGGGCGCGTCGTCGGCAGTGTCACGTAGGTACGTGTTCGGCAGCGACAGTTTGGCGATGGTGCGCCACGTCTTGCCGTACTGCATCAGGAAAGAACCTGTGGTGTAAGGCAAGTCGTACTTATCGCACACCGCACGCACCCGCACCGACACCTCATGCAGCCGGTTGCTCGGCAGATCCGGGAACAGGTGATGCTCGATCTGATGGCACAGGTTGCCGCTCATAAACCGCAGCACCGGCCCGCCCTCGAAGTTGGCGCTGCCCAGCATCTGACGCAGATACCACTGGCCTTTCGATTCCCCGATCATGTCGGTCTTGGTGAATTTCTCTGCGCCATCAGGAAAATGCCCACAGAAGATCACCGCATTAGCCCACACGTTGCGGATCACATTGGCCACCGCATTGGCCTTCAATGTCGATGTGTAGGTCGCCCCCGGTGACAGCGAAGTCAGCGCCGGGAACGCGACATAGTCCTTGACGAGCTGCCTGCCGGCCTTGACGGAGAACTCGCGTGCCAGCTTCAGGGTGGCGTCGCGCTCCGGGCCAGCCTTCAAGATCTTTTCGAAATCGACGGTCTGGGTGCCAATCCCCCACTCGAACCCAAGCGCGAGGACTGCATTGAACACCACGTTGCCGATGTTGAAGCGCTGCCAGGGCTGGTCACGGGTGACTCGCAGGATGTGATAGCCGACATCGTCGTCCATGCCCAGGATGTTGGTGTACTTGTGGTGCTGAAAATTGTGGGAAGAAATCCAGTGTTTTGACGCCGCACTCATGTCCCACTCCCACGTCGTGGAGTGAATCTCGGGATCGTTCATCCAGTTCCACTGACCGTGCATGACGTTGTGGCCGATCTCCATATTCTCGATGATCTTGGCCAAACCCAACGTCACCGTTCCCGCCCACCACACAGAGCGTTTTGAGCTACCGGCCAGCAGGAGCCGGCCGGCCACATCCAGGACACGTTGCCCAGCGATCGTCCGACGGATGTAGCGGGCATCGCGCTTGCCCAGCGAATCCTCAATGTCCAGCCGGATCGCGTCCAGCTCGAAAGCCAGGTTCTCGATGTCAGCCTCAGTCAAATGGGCGAAGGCCGGAACATCAGTAATCGCCATGGTTTGCTCCTTTCGTATGGCTCATATGTCCACCGCGGTCGCCAGCGCCGAGCCGCCGAGGGGCGCCTTATCGGCTAGCGAGGCCGCTATCTGGACGGCTTTGATGCGGCAAATGACTGAGCGGCGACTCTCGGGTGTTCTGGGCGGCAGATTCAAGCGTTCCGATATCCGCGCGATTGATCTGTACGCCAGCACTATTCGTTGCATGGGTCAAAAGGACTTGAGGTTGCCGCCTCGCGACGAAAGCGAGGTCTGTTGCAACCGGAGCTGCGGCTGGCCGAACCGGGCGGCCGCGCCTAGAAACTCTGACTCCTTAGTAGTAGCGCCGGCGGCCACTGACCGCATGCCCCGTCCGTCCCATCAACATCAGTGACAGGCCGACGACGAAAAGAATGGCCCCGAGAACCAAGACGACGTAGGCTTGGTGGGAAGTCTCAGCAATTACTACGCTACACGGCGCACCCGGCGCACCCGGTTTGACGCGCAAATACCCTGGGGTCGGCGCCCTTTGATGGCCGTTGACGTGATAGGCCTGCGTGTGGGCTTGATGGGTTGGGTTCCGTAGCGCACGATGACCGGATGGCTACAGTCCAGGCGGCGAACGCACGATGACCGATTCCGCCACCACCCGCGTCGCGGTCTACCTCGACTTCGACAACATCGTGATCTCCCGCTACGACCAGGTGCACGGGCGCAACTCCTTCCAGAAAGACAAGGCCAAGGGGCTCGAGACAGAACGGCTCCAGTTGGCGACCGTCGACGTCGGCGCCATCATCGACTTCGCGTCGTCGTTCGGCACACTTGTGCTCACCCGTGCCTACGCGGACTGGTCCGCCGATGTGAACGCTGCCTATCACGGCCAGCTCGTGGGCCGCGCGGTCGATCTCGTTCAATTGTTTCCGGCTGCTGCGTACGGCAAGAACGGCGCCGATATCCGGCTCGCCGTCGATGCGGTCGAGGACATGTTCCGGTTGCCTGATCTGACCCATGTGGTGATCGTCGGCGGCGATTCCGATTACATCGCCCTGGCTCAGCGGTGCAAGCGCCTCGGCCGCTACGTGGTGGGTATCGGCGTGGCCGGTGCCAGCAGCCGGTCCCTGGCTGCGGCCTGCGACGAGTTTGTCACCTACGATGCGCTGCCCGGGATACCCACTGTCGTAATGCAATCCCCCGAGCCCCAGAAACGTGGCCGGCGCCCGAGCACCGCAGAGTCCGACGACGAGCCGGCGCCGGCCGATCCACAGGCCGCCGCCACCGGGTTGCTCGAACGCGCGCTGCGCATCGGCCAAGACAAGGACGACACCGAGTGGCTGCACAACTCAGCGGTCAAAGCCCAGATGAAACGGATGGACCCGTCGTTCAGCGAGAAGTCCTTGGGCTTCAAGTCGTTCAGCGATTTCCTGCGATCCCACAGCGACCTCGTCGACCTCGACGAGACCAGCACCACGCGTTTGGTGCGGCTGCACGGCGATACGGTGACTTAGTCCGACGATTATTGTGCACCCGCTTAGCTCGGCAGCCTTGAAATCTGTCATTGACCGGTGCCGTTGACCGGAGGATCCTCAAGGCGATCAGGGGACGATCCTCGGATGGTCGACGCAGCCGACCGACCACGAGACCCGGGAGAGCAATGAGTTCGGAACATGTAACGGAACAGGTGCCGCTGTCGGAGATCCGTGAAGGTGACATGCTCCGAAATCCCCAGTCTGGCAACTGGATCAAAATCACGCGCACGAATGCCGCCGAGGACAGCACAGTGGCCGCGCCCTACCGCGTCTACTACGGCGACGGCGGTGAAGAGATCGATTCCCGGTTCGTGACGGGTCTGGTCTATCGCCAGGTGAGGGAGTAATCCCGAACACCAATTAGGTTGTGCTGCCGCGTAATTCTGTTCGGATCTGACGTCGACTATTTGTGGGCGAGTATTGCTGTCGCTAAACCGCGTCGCCCCATGTCGCTACTGCCGACACCGGGAACGGGTGATCGCCGCGCAGGCTTCCGGAACCGGTGCTCGGACGCGGTCTCTGGCGCGTCGTCGGACGTAGCGGTGAGGAACCGGTCCGGCAGCGCGAGTTTGCAAATTGTGCGCGCGGTAAGCATGTACTGACGATGCAACGGGCCGGTCGTGTACGGCAGGTCATAGGTGGCGCACAACGCCCGCACCCGCTCGGCGATCTCCGCGTACCGATTGCTCGGCAGATCGGGGAACATGTGGTGTTCAATTTGATAGCAGAGGTTTCCGCTCATGAACGCCATCACCGTCCCGGCCCGAAAGTTCGCGGTACCCAGCATCTGCCGGAGATACCATTCGGGCTTCGTCTCGCCTTCCAGTACGGACGGGGTGAACTTTTCCGCTCCGTCGGTGAAGTGACCGCAGACGATCACGACGTACGCCCACACATTGCGCAGTCCGTTGGCAACCACGTTGGCCCCCAGGGTGCGCCACCACCGTCGGCGACTCAAGGCGGGAAACAACACATAATCCTTGCCGACCTGCCGAGTGATCTTGCGGATAAGGGCGCTCCGGTGCGCAGCTTTACCGGCGCTCGTCGTCTCGCGCTCCTGCACCGAATACAAGCAGTGCAGTGCGACGCCCCACTCGAATAACAGCGCCAGCAGCCCCGCACGCAACGGCTGCATCAAGGCGCTCGGCTGCCACTCCTCGTCTCGAGTCACCCGCAGGACTCCGAAACCGAGGTCGTCGTCTACGCCGACGACGTTTGCGAAGACGTGGTGCCGGTAGTTGTGCGAGTTCTGCCATTGCGACGACAGACCCGCCATGTCCCACTCCCAGGTAGTGGAATGGATTTCCGGGTCGTTCATCCAATCCCATTGCCCGTGGCTGATGTTATGGCCGAGTTCCATGTTTTCGATGGACTTGGCCGCGGCCAGGGCGGCGGTCCCCACAACCCAGCCGAACTTGCCTCTGCCACCGCCAATCACCAGTCTCGCGATGATCTCGAGGGCTCGGTGAAAAGCGATGGCGCGCTTGATGTATGCGCGATCGGCGGCTCCGCGCGAAGACTCGATATCGCAGCGGATTGCATCCAGCGCGGCCGCGAACTCCTCGAGGTCCCCGTCGGTCAGATGGGCATATTCAGGAACGTCAGTGATGGCCATCGACGCTTAATCCAATTCCCGCGCAGCGGCGCGGGGCGTTCGCCCGGTGCCGCACAGTCGGGGAGGGTTTGCCAACCGCAGCATGGTGGGTAATGTCCGATCTTTTTGGGTGGTCATCTGCGCGCACAAGCCGAGGATTGGCGGCGCGAGGTCAACTGAGCGAGAACGTCTCAATCGGCACAGCAGAACCGCGGCAACGTGCCACCTGCGTCGGGAGGGACGGCGATGCACAGCACGACGCCTTGGCCGGAACCTGCTGGTTCGAAGGACGGCTGCGCCATCTGGTCGAGCACCTGCCTTACACCCCCCTGGGCGTTGCGTGACGTTTGAGGCTACATCAGCCGCCAGATATGCGGCTATGCGCATACTCCCGGTACCTCGACCGGCCTACGCTGACCGCAGGAGCAAAGCGTAGGGGGGCCAAATGCGGCAACTGAGTTGGACCGACGACATGATGTTGCGCGCGGAGACGCCGGCGGCGCCGCTGCAGATTCAGCTGCTGCTGATCTATGACCCGTCGACCGCCCCGGGCGGCAAGGTGACCTTCAAGGGGATTCTTGAGGAACTCGACGCCCGACTGCATCTCGCGGATGTCTTCCGGCGGCGGTTGACCGACTTGCCCGGCGGATTCCATCGGCCCTACTGGGTGGACGACCCCAACTTCGACCTCGAGTATCACGTCCGTCATATCGGATTGCCCCAGCCCGGCGACTGGCGACAACTCTGTATCCAGACTGCGCGGCTCTTTGCCCGGCAGATCGACCTGCGGCGCCCACCCTGGGAGATCACCGTCATCGAGGGACTGAATTCCGTCCCAGGGGTACCGAAGGGCTCGTTCGCAATGGCACTGAAACTGCACCACTGTGCGGTCGACGGGATGGCGAGCGTTCAGATGATCGCGGCATTGCACGACCTTGCCGCTGACAGCCCGCGCCCCGCCGGACCCGACAACCCCTGGCAGCCCGGCCCCCTGCCCTCCACCACGGAGTTACTCTCTCGCACCGCGATCAATGCGGCGCTGCAACCGTTACGGGCGAGTAGCGTCCTCGCCTCCAGCGCCCCTCAGGCGGTACGCGGCTTAGCCGGTCTGCCGGGCAAGCTGATCGGAGGTGTCGTCAGCAGGGTCGCACGGGGTGGGGCGCCGTCATTCCCACCGAAAACCCGCTTCAACGAAACGGTCTCGCCGCACCGCGTCTTCGAGGCGCGGTTTCACGAACTCGCCGATTTCAAACGGATCAAAGCGAGTGTGCCCGGCTCGACGATCAACGATGTCGCGCTCGCCTATGTCGGCGGCGCCCTTCGCGGGTATCTGGATGGCCACGGTGAGCTGCCCGACGAATCGCTCGTCGCGGCCTGCCCGATGTCAATGCGCAAGGCAGGCGATACGAGCAACAACGGGAACGTCCTATTCGGCCGGCTGCAATCACTCGGCACCGACATCGCCGATCCAATCAAACGGCTCGAAGCAATCGCCGAATCCACGGCCAGAAGCCGTTCCGGGTCGGAATCGACCAGAACCCAGCTGCTCGAATTGATCGGCACAGTGCCCACCTCACTGCTCGGGATGACGGCAAAGGCCGCCAGTGCGCTTCCGTTCTCGGGCCCGACGATCGCCAACACGACCGTCACCAACGTGCCCGGCCCCGCCGAACCACTGTTCTTCAGCGGTGCCCGACTGGTCCGCGTCGCTGGTCTCGGACCGCTGATAGGCGGCTTGAACCTGATCCATGTCGTGGCGAGCTACCACGGAACGTTGTCGATCAGCGCTACTGCCGATCGCGACGCCTTGCCGGACCCGGCCAGATATGCCGAATGCATGCAGGAGGCTTTCCAAGAGTTGCGCGCAGGCGCGGGCGCCGCGCCGATCGACTCTTAGGCGCTGACCTTGCGCCTCCGGTTAGTACGCGGCTTCGCGGTGGCCGACGGGGCCCTGCGGCCGACGACCTCGGCGAGAAACTTCCCGGTGTAGCTTTCGGGCACGGCGGCGACGGCTTCCGGAGTGCCCTCGGCGACAACGGTTCCGCCGCCGGCGCCACCCTCCGGACCCATGTCGACGATCCAGTCCGACGTCTTGATCACGTCGAGGTTGTGCTCGATCACGATGACCGTATTGCCTTTCTCGACAAGGCCGTTGATGACGGTGAGCAACTTGCGGATGTCGTCGAAATGCAACCCGGTGGTGGGCTCGTCGAGGATGTAGATGGTGCGGCCGGTCGAGCGTTTCTGCAATTCGGACGCCAGCTTGACCCGCTGCGCCTCACCGCCGGACAGCGTCGGCGCGGGCTGACCCAGCCGGACATAGCCCAGGCCGACGTCGACCAGCGTTCGCAGATAGCGGTGGATCCCGGTGATCGGTTCGAAAAACTCCGCCGCTTCCTCGATCGACATGTCGAGCACTTCGGAGATGGTCTTGCCTTTGTAGTGCACCTCAAGGGTTTCCCGGTTGTACCGGGCGCCCTGGCACACCTCGCACGGCACGTACACGTCGGGCAAGAAGTTCATCTCGATCTTGATGGTGCCGTCACCGGTGCACGCCTCGCAGCGACCGCCCTTGACGTTGAACGAGAATCGACCCGGCTGGTAGCCACGGACTTTCGCCTCGGTGGTGGCGGCGAACAAGGTGCGGATCTTGTCGAACACCCCGGTGTAGGTGGCCGGGTTGGAGCGCGGCGTGCGGCCGATCGGCGACTGATCCACCCGCACCAGCTTGTCCAGATGGTCCAGCCCGGTCACCCGGGTGTGCCGGCCCGGGACTTGCCGAGCGCCGTTGAGCCGGTTGGCCAATACGGCCGCCAGGATGTCATTGACCAGAGTCGACTTGCCGGAGCCGGACACACCGGTCACCGAGGTCAGCACGCCCAGCGGAAACGACACGTCGATGTCGCGCAGGTTGTGCTCGCGGGCCCCGACCACGGTGAGCTGGCGCTTCCGGTCCACGGAACGCCGGCGCTTGGGCGTGGCAATGCTTTCCCGGCCCGACAGGTAGGCGCCGGTGATCGAGTTCTCGTTGAGCAGCAGGTCCTGATAGGTCCCGCTGTGCACGATTTGGCCGCCGTGTTCCCCGGCGCCCGGGCCGATGTCGACGATCCAGTCGGCATGCGCAATGGTGTCCTCGTCGTGCTCGACGACGATCAGTGTGTTTCCTAAACCCCTTAAGCGCGTGAGGGTTTCGATGAGCCGGCGATTGTCGCGCTGGTGCAGCCCGATAGACGGTTCGTCGAGCACGTAGAGCACGCCCACCAAACCGGAGCCGATCTGGGTGGCCAGCCGAATGCGTTGGGCCTCACCGCCGGACAGCGTGGCAGCCGCCCGGGACAGTGACAGGTATTCCAGCCCCACATCGAGCAAAAAGCCGAGGCGCGACTGGATTTCCTTGAGCACCTGCCCCGCGATCGCCTGCTCGCGTGCACCCAGGGTGAGCGCGTTGAGGAAATCGGCACAGTCCGAGATGGACAGCTCGCAGACCTCGGCGATGGACTTCGCAGCCGGCTCTCCCCCAGACTCCCCCGTCAGCGTCACCGCAAGAATCTCCGGCTTGAGCCGCGTCCCCTCGCACACCGGGCAGGGCACGTCACGCATGAAACCCTCGTAGCGTTCCTTCATCTGCTCGGACTCGGTCTGAGCCATCTTGCGTTCCAGGAACGCCAGCACGCCTTCGAAATCGGCGTGGTACGAACGGGTTCGGCCATACCGGTTGCGGTAGCGCACATGCACCTGGTGGTCGGAACCCTCGAGAATCGCCTTGCGGGCCTTGGCCGGCAGTTTGCGCCACGGCGTATCGACGTCGAATCCCAGCGCGTCGCCGAGGCCGGCCATCATCCGGGTGAAGTACTCCGCGGTGTGACCAGTCGACCACGGCGCCACCGCACCGTCGGCCAGGGTGCGATCCGGGTCGGGTATCACCAGATCCGGGTCGACCTCTTTACGGATTCCCAAGCCGACGCACTCGGGGCAGGCACCGTACGGCGAGTTGAAGGAGAACGAGCGCGGTTCCAGGTCGTCGACGGCCAGCGGGTGACCGTTGGGGCAGGCCAGCTTTTCGGAGAACCGTTGCTCACGCGCGTGCTCGTGCTCGTCACGATCGTCGGGAAACTCCAGCACCACAATGCCGTCAGCCAGGTTCAGCGCGGTTTCCACCGAGTCGGTGAGCCGCTGCTTGGCGGCGACCTTCACGGTGAGACGGTCCACCACCACCTCGATGTCGTGCTTCTCCTGCTTTTTCAGCTTCGGCGGATCGGTCAGCGTATGCACCACACCGTCGACCCGAACCCGGCTGTAGCCCTGCGCGTTGAGCTTGTCGAACAGGTCGGCGAATTCGCCCTTGCGGGTACGCACCACGGGAGCGAGCACCAGGAAGCGGGTGCCCTCCGGCATTGCCAGCACCTGATCGACGATTTGCTGCGGGGTCTGACGGGCGATCCGCTCGCCACAGGTCGGGCAATGCGGCGTGCCCGCGCGCGCATACAGCAACCGCAGGTAGTCGTACACCTCGGTGATCGTTCCGACGGTAGATCTCGGGTTGCGGTTCGTCGACTTCTGGTCGATGGACACCGCCGGCGAAAGACCCTCGATGAAGTCGACGTCCGGCTTGTCCATCTGCCCGAGGAATTGGCGTGCGTAGGCCGACAGGGACTCCACGTAGCGGCGCTGCCCCTCGGCGAAGATGGTGTCGAAGGCCAGCGACGACTTTCCCGATCCGGAAAGCCCGGTGAACACGATCAACGAATCGCGCGGCAGGTCGAGGTCGACGCCGCGCAGGTTGTGCTCACGGGCACCCTTGACGATCAGGCGGTCAGCCAAGGCTGCCCCTCTCCGAAACTATCTAGAAACTCTTACTGGCCTGACGACGGTTATTGCGCACAGCGCATTCCATGCTAGGTGCCCCCACCGACAAGACACCCATCCCAGCCGAGGTGGCAGTAACGTGGCCGATATGACAGCCCCGGACGAGCCTAGCGACAACTACACCGGACACGTCGATCCTGGTAAAGCCGCCCGTCGCACCCTGCCCGGGGTGACCATCCTCAAGGCTTCGGTGGGCCCCATGGACAACAACGCCTACTTGGTGACATGTTCCGAAACTGGGGAAACACTTCTGATCGACGCCGCCAACGACGCCGACGTCCTGATCGACCTGGTCCAACGGTATGCCCCGAAGGTATCGCTGATCGTGACCAGCCATCAGCACTTCGACCACTGGCAAGCGCTGGAGGCGGTGGCCACTGCCACCGGAGCGCCGACCGCAGCCCACGAGATCGACGCCGAGCCGCTACCCGTCAAACCGGATCGTTTGCTGGCCAACGGTGACACCGTGCAGATCGGCAAGCTGACCTTCGACGTCATCCACTTGCGCGGGCACACCCCCGGATCGATCGCGCTGGCCCTCGACGGGCCGGCGACCGGCGGCGTCACGCAGTTGTTCACCGGCGACTGTCTCTTCCCCGGGGGGGTGGGCAAGACCTGGCAGCCGGGTGACTTCACCCAGCTACTAGACGACATCACCAGCCGGGTGTTCGAGGTGTATCCGGATTCCACGGTCATCTATCCCGGCCACGGCGATGACACGGTATTGGGCACAGAACGCCCCCACGTGAGCGAATGGCGCGAACGAGGCTGGTAAGCCGCGGGTGCCGCGGTCTCCCTGCGGTCCACACCACGTCGCCGCCCATCGGCAACGACTGTGCGGCGAGGGTTTCGAGTGTGCGTTCAGGGTGCAATTCGGCGTCGATTCTCGCCCTGCTCGCACACTGAAAGCCTTCGGTGCACACCCGACGGGTGGCGTCTACCGCGTGCCAAGCCGTGGGATCGACGGAGTAGGGAGAAATCCGATCGTCAGGTCGTGGTGTGCACAATCAACACGTCGACCTTGGCCCGACGTGACACGTTGGCAGGCACCGAGCCCAACAACCGGCCCGCGATCGTGCTCAGACCGACATTGCCGACGACCAGCAGGTCGGCTTTTACGTCTTCGGCGAGAGTGACCAGCGCGTCAACGGGCGCACCCTCGATGGGGCGCTCCTCGACATTCTTGGCACCGGCCTTGTGTGCCCGCTCCTTTGCGTCTTGCAAGATCGCGTAAATCGGGCCGGTGCCCGACACCTTGTAGCTTTCGTCCTTCAGGACGTCGGCGGCCCGGCCGTCCTGGTGCTGCGGCAGGTACGCCGACGCGATGATCAGCTTGGCGTTGTCCCCGGCGATGGTGGCCGCCCGTTCGACAGCACGTAACGATGAGTCCGAGCCATCCGTGCCGACCACCACAGTCCGATAAGCGGACATTTACCCTCCCAGTGTCGTTTGCCAGGCCAACCAGAAGACAGTATCGGTTATCAGAGCTCGATGGGTCAGATTAACCACACCGCAGCGGCGTGGCGCAACCCCCATTTATCTCGCCACGCTGCAGCAACGGACGGCATTCCCGATAATGAGGCCATGGAGTGCCCCGGCGCAGGCTCGAAGGCCGCGCGTGGCGGCGCTTTCCATGAACGGCGGACGCGACGGGTGAGGGCAACCAGCCGAGTCCGGCCGGCTGCCAGCCGGCCTGGCGAACTGCTGGTGACCAGGTCCATCGGTTGCGCCTTACAGTGACAGGCATCATGGCTACGTCCACCCTCGGGCAGCGCTCCCCGGATCTCATTGCGGAATCCGGGTCCGCAGGCACGCGTGGCCGGCTGCTCGACCCGTGGGCGATCGCCGCGTTGGCTACCGTCATCAGCGCCGCCTGGGCCAGTCGGCCTTCACTGTGGTTCGACGAGGGTGCGACGATATCGGCTGCGGCGAGCCGGACGCTGCCCGAACTGTGGCGACTGTTGGGCCACATCGATGCCGTGCACGGCCTCTACTACCTGCTGATGCACGGGTGGTTCGCGATCTTTCCGCCGACCGAATTCTGGTCACGGGTTCCCAGCGCCCTCGCGATCGGGGCTGCCGCCGCCGGCGTCACGGTTTTCACCAGGCAATTCTCGCCGCGCACGATCGCGGTTTGTGCCGGCGTCGTCTTCGCCATTCTCCCCCGCACTACCTGGGCGGGTATGGAAGCACGCTCCTATGCCTTCGCGGCGGCCGCGGCGATCTGGCTGACGGTGTTGTTCGTCGCCGCGGTCCGCAGCACCAAGCGGCGACTGTGGTTTTTCTACGCGTCGGCGTTGATGGTGTCGATTTTGCTGAGCCTCAACCTGATCCTGCTGGTGCTCGTCTACGCCGCGATGCTGCCGCTGTTGGCGCCCAAGGGGTCCCGGAAGTCCCCGCTCATCTGGTGGGCGGCCACCACGGCCGTCGCGGTCGCTCTGATGACGCCGTTCATCCTGTTCGCCCATGGTCAGGCATTTCAGGTCAATTGGCTTTTCCCGGTCAGCTGGCACTACGCCTTCGACATCGTCCAGCGGCAGTATTTCGACCACAGCGTGCCGTTCGCGGTGCTCAGCGCGGTCATTATGGTGGCGGCGATCGTGGCCCGACTAGCCGGCGCGCCTGCCCCGGCGGGCGATATGCGCCGGCTACTGACCATCTGCATCGCGTGGATCGTCCTGCCCACTGCCGCCGTCGTGCTCTATTCGGCGATCGGCGAGCCGATGTACTTTCCGCGCTACTTGATTCTGACCGCCCCGGCGATGGCGGTGCTGTTGGCGATCTGCATCATCACCGTGGGCCGCCGGCCGTGGCTGATCGCCGGTCTGGTGGTGCTTTTTGTGGGGGCTGCGATCCCCGATTACCTGTTCGTCCAGCGCTGGCCGTATGCCAAGGAAGGCTGGGACTACAGCCAGGTGGCCGACGTGATCAGCTCGCACGCCGCTACGGGCGACTGCCTGCTCGCCGATAACACCGTGCCGTGGCGGCCGGGTCCGATCCGCGCCGTGCTGGCCACCCGCCCGGGCGCGTTTCGATCGCTGGTCGACGTGGAGCGCGGCGTGTACGGCCCGAAGGTGGGCTCGCTGTGGGACGGTCACGTCGCGGTGTGGCTGACGACGGCCAAAATCAACAAGTGCACGACGCTGTGGACCATTACCAACTACGACAAGTCGTTCCCCAATCATCAAGTCGGACAATCACTGCCGCCGGGAGTCTTCGGCCGCACCCCGGTATATCGGTTCCCCGGCTACCTCGGCTTCCACATCGTCGAGCGTTGGCAATTCCATTACTCGCAGGTCGTCAAGTCGACGCGCTGACTTGGTCAGCGCGGCTGGGGCAGCTGGGTTAGCTTGGCGATCATGCAGATCTTGTTGGGGGACCCGCTGTTCGGCGGCGACGTGCAGAACGGCCGGCATCTTCTCGAGCTGGTTGCCGCATTCGGGCTGACGACACTCATCGGGCTGGAACGCACTATTCAGGGCAAGAGTGCGGGGTTACGAACACAAACCATCGTCGGCACCTCGGCAGCGCTGATCATGTTGATCAGCAAGTACGGCTTCGCCGATGTGATCGTCGCCGGCACGGTCGTGCTGGACCCCTCGCGTGTCGCGGCCCAAATCGTGTCGGGCATCGGCTTTTTGGGCGCGGGCCTCATCATCACTCGACGCGGTGCGGTGCATGGGCTGACCACAGCCGCGGCGGTGTGGGAATCGGCTGCGATCGGGATGGCGGCAGGTGCCGGCCTACTGCTACTCGCCAGCGCGGTGGTGGCTCTGCACTTCGTCAGCGCGCTCGCTTTGAGTCCGGTGGAGCGTCAGCTCGCTGCCAGGCTGCGTGGGACCACCCGGCTGCAGATCATCTACGCAAACGGGCGAGGCGTATTGCGCGAGGTGCTGCGGATGTGCGGACAGCGCAAGTGGCAACTCACCGAGCTCGATGCCGACGCCCACGACATCGATGACGGTGAAGTCCGGGTCACGATGACCTTATCGGGCGCGCAAATAGGAAAGGCGCCAGAAACTTTCGCGGCCATCGATGGGGTCGTCGCCGTCCTTCATGCCGAGGACGATGTGGACTAGGTCAGCGCTGATCGCGGACCGCACGATACGAAGCGAAGACACCGGTAGCAGCCACCACCGCGAAGATGGCGTACAACCAGCGGGCCGCCGCCACGTGGCTGACGCCAACCACGTTGACCACCACGCCCGCCAGCCCGGCCCCGAGGGCCGCGGAGACCAACTGGACGGTGTTGATCGCTGCGGCCGCCGCACTGCGTTGCTCCGGGTCGCTGCCGGAATCCATCGCACGCACTGCAAGGTGTGGCCAGGCGATCCCGATGCCCGCCCCGGTGATCAACAGTGCCAGCGCCCACAGCGCGACAAACTCGAGCGGGGCGTGCGTGCGCTGGGTTACCGCGCCCAGCGCCAAGCCCGTTGCCATCACCAATGGCGCGGCCACGACGATCCACCTGATCACTCGCCGATCGGTCAGCGACGCGCTGACGATCTCGCTGCCGGTCCACCCGACGGCCAGCGCTGCAGCAAGAAACCCGGCCTCCGCCGGACTCAGGTGAGCCAACTTCTGACCGAACAACGGCACATAGATATTGGCCATCGCGGCAACCATCGCTATCGACATGGACAGGTAGACCCACTTCGACTGTCCTGGACCAAATACGCTGCGCGGCAACACCGCTGCCTGCATCCGCCCGTCGACGACGACGAAGGCAACGACGAGGAGCGCACCGGCGAGCAGCAGCCCCATGTTCTGCATCAGGGAGCGCGGAAGCGACGCGACGCTGACGGCCAGCGCGGCCGAACCCATCAGCAGCAGCGACCAGATGGGCACCTTGCGGATGGGCGCCACCGGTTGCTGCCCGGCCGAGTCCACCGGGCTGGGCTTCAGCACCATCAAGACCACTAACGCCATCAGCGCGGCCGCGACACCTATTGCGACGTACGCCCACCGCCACAGGCCGAGCTGCGCGAATATCCCGCCCGCGACGGGTCCGATCAGCGTCGACACCCCCCACATCGCCGAAACCAGCGCCGAGCCTCGGGTCCACAGCGCACGCGGTAGAGCGGTGTTGATGAGCGCATAACCAAGGCCAGCCAGGAGTCCACCGGCCACGCCGCGCAACGCACGTCCGGCGACCAGAACCGCCATGCTGGGCGCCGCCACATTCACCACGCTGGCGAGCGCGAACACCGTGAGCCCGATCAGGTACGACCGCCGCGCCCCGATGCGCTGCAGTATCGGATGGACTACGGCGGCCGCGACCACGGAACCAACCAGATACAGCGTCGTCGCCCACGCGAACAGCCGACGACCGCCAATGTCGGCGATGATGGTCGGGAGCATGCTGACGGTGAGAAATTCGTTGGTGGAGTACAGCAGAACGCCGCCGGCCAGGACCGTGCACATCCCGAGGTGCTGACCCAGCAACTCACGCCAAGTGCCGGTCTCGATCACCGTGTCGGTCACTCGTACACCGTAGGGGGTGGTCCCGCGTTTCGTGTGAGACTGGCGCCGACGTCACCGCGGTGCGCGACGATCGCGCTGACTGGCCTTTGCGCTGGCGACGACGGCCGTCGCCGCCAGCACCGCGATGACGGTGTACAACCAGCGGGCCGCCGCCAGATCGTCGGCCTCAGCCACGTTGACCACCACCCCCGCCAGCCCGGCCCCGAAGGCCGCCGAGATCACCTGCACGATGTTGATCGCCGCGGCCGCCGCACCGCTCTCGGCCGGATCGTCGACACAGTCCATGGCCCGCATGGACAAATGCGGCCAGGTCATTCCGATGCCGATTCCGGCAATCAGCAATCCGACCGCCCAGACCACGATGATGCTGCCCGGTGCGTCCGCCTGCTGGGTAGCGGCACCGAGTGCAAGACCGGACGCCATCACCAGCGGTGCGGCCAGGACGACATATCCGATCACCCGCGGGTTGTTCAACGATGCGCTGGCGATCTCGCTGACCGTCCAGCCGATCGCCAGCGCGGCGCCGAGGAATCCGGCCGTGACCGGGGTCAGATGTCCGAGTCGCTGACCGAACAGCGGCACATAGGTGTCGATCATCACCGCCGCCATCTGCACAGCCATGGTCAGGTAGATCCACTTGAGCGGGCCTGCGCCGAATACGCTGGGCGGCAACACCGCTGCGCGACTACGGCGATCGACAACCACAAATGCTCCGAGCAACAGCACCCCGACGACCAGCAGTCCGCTGATCGCCATGGCGTTGCGTGGGAGTTGCGCGACGCTGACCGCCAGCGCCGCAGCGCCGATCAGCAGCAACGACCACACCGGCACCCCGAGCTTCGGACTTGTTGCCGTTTGCTCTTGCCGCGGATCCCGGTCGGTGCCCAGCACCACCGGAACCAATAGGCCCATCAGCGCTGTCAGGATGGCCATCGCGCCAAACGCCCAGCGCCACAAGCCGAATTGCGCGAAGAGCCCACCCATCGCGGGTCCGACCACCGTCGCGACACCCCACATCGCTGACACCAGCGCGGAGCCCCGCGTCCAGAGCGCGCGCGGCAACGTGGAGTTGATGAGCGCATAGCCCAAGCCGGCCAGCGCGCCGCCGGCGACACCCTGCAGAGTGCGTCCCGCGATCAGCACCCCCATGTTCGGCGCCGCCCCACACACCAGGCTCGCGACCCCAAAAACCGCCAGGGACAACAGAAATGACGAGCGAGCCCCGAAGCGATGCAGCATCGAGTTGACGGTGGTC
This sequence comes from Mycobacterium sp. Dal123C01, assembly GCF_052566995.1. Lineage (NCBI taxonomy): Bacteria > Bacillati > Actinomycetota > Actinomycetes > Mycobacteriales > Mycobacteriaceae > Mycobacterium > Mycobacterium sp. Dal123C01. The sequence continues at coordinate 4,432,460 of NZ_CP199580.1, forward strand.
GCCGCGACCACAGACCCAACCAGGTACAGGGTGACCACCCAGGCATACAGCCGGGCTCCGCCGATTTCGGCGATCGCACTCGGTAACAGGCTGACGGTCAGAAATTCGTTGGTGGCGTACATCGCGACGCCACCCGCCAGCACGATCGACGTGCCCAGGTACCTGCCCAGCAGTTCGCGCCAACTGCCGGTCTCGCTCGCGGTGCCGGTCACCCCCCTACCGTATGAGCACGGCGAGGGTGCGGCGCACTATTTCAGGCCCGCAGCGTCCATTCCGCGCAGTTCCTTTTTGAGGTCGGAGATCTCGTCGCGGAACCGTGCGGCCAGTTCGAACTGCAAGTCACGGGCCGCGGCCATCATCTGCGCGGTGAGGTCTTTGATCAGGTCGGCCAGCTCGGCGCGCGGCATGCTGGCCGTGTCGCGACCTTCGAATACGCCGGCGCTGACCGCGCGACCCGGCTCCCCCTGCGCACGCCGGCCACGGGACGCGTTGCGTCCCGACCCGCCGATCGCGACGGTTTGACTGGCCTCGGTGTCGTCGGCCTCGCGATAGACCTGATCGAGGATGTCGGCGATCTTCTTGCGCAACGGCTGCGGGTCGATGCCGTGGGCCTCGTTGTAGGCGACCTGCTTGGCGCGGCGCCGATCGGTCTCGTCGATGGCCTCTTTCATCGAGTCGGTCATCTTGTCGGCGTACATGTGCACTTCGCCGGAGACGTTGCGGGCGGCGCGGCCGATGGTCTGGATCAGGCTGCGCGACGACCGCAGAAAACCTTCCTTGTCCGCGTCCAGGATCGACACCAGCGACACCTCGGGCAGGTCCAGGCCCTCGCGCAGCAAGTTGATGCCGACCAGCACGTCGTAGTCGCCGAGCCGGAGCTGCCGCAACAGTTCCACCCGGCGCAATGTGTCGACCTCGGAATGCAGGTAGCGCACCCGAATACCCATCTCCAGCAGGTAGTCGGTGAGGTCTTCGGCCATCTTCTTGGTCAGCGTCGTCACCAACACCCGCTCATTGGCATCGGCGCGTTTGCGAATCTCAGCGATCAGGTCGTCGATCTGCCCCTTGGTCGGCTTGACCACGACCTTCGGGTCCACCAGGCCGGTGGGGCGGATCACCTGCTCGACGAACTCACCGGCGGCCTGACTCAGCTCGTAGGGGCCGGGGGTGGCCGACAAATACACCGTCTGCCCGATCCGGTCGGCGAACTCCTCCCAGGTCAGCGGGCGGTTGTCCACCGCCGACGGCAGCCGGAACCCGAAGTCGACCAGGTTGCGCTTGCGCGACATGTCGCCCTCGTACATGCCGCCGATCTGCGGCACCGTGACGTGCGACTCGTCGATCACCATCAGAAAGTCTTCGGGGAAGTAGTCGATCAGGGTGGCCGGGGCGGTGCCGGCGCCGCGGCCGTCGATGTGGCGCGAGTAGTTCTCGATGCCGGAGCAGAAGCCGACCTGCCGCATCATCTCGACGTCGTAGTTGGTGCGCATCCGCAGCCGCTGCGCCTCGAGCAGCTTGCCCTGCCCCTCGAGTTCGGCGAGGCGCTCGGCGAGTTCCTGTTCAATCGACGAGATGGCGTGCGCCATCCGTTCCGGGCCTGCGACGTAGTGGGTGGCCGGGAAGACCCGCAGCGAGTCGACCTTGCGCACCACGTCACCGGTCAGCGGGTGCATGTAATAGAGCGCCTCGATCTCGTCGCCGAAGTACTCGATGCGCACGGCCAGTTCCTCGTACGACGGGATGATCTCCACGGTGTCGCCGCGCACCCGGAACGATCCCCTGGTGAACGCCATGTCGTTGCGGTTGTACTGCACGTCGACCAGCAGCCGCAGCAAACCGTCGCGTGGCACCTCGTCGCCGACCTTGAGCTCCACCGACCGGTCCAGATAGGACTGCGGGGTACCGAGGCCGTAGATGCACGACACCGAGGCGACCACGACGACGTCTCGTCGCGACAGCAGGCTCGAGGTCGCCGAGTGCCGTAGCCGCTCGACGTCGTCGTTGATCGAGCTGTCCTTCTCGATGTAGGTGTCCGTCTGGGAGATGTACGCCTCGGGTTGGTAGTAGTCGTAGTAGGACACGAAGTATTCGACTGCGTTGTTGGGCAACATCTCCCGCAGCTCGTTGGCCAGCTGCGCGGCCAGTGTCTTGTTGGGCGCCATCACCAGGGTGGGCCGTTGCAGCCGCTCGATCAGCCACGCGGTGGTGGCCGACTTTCCGGTGCCGGTGGCGCCGAGTAGCACCACGTCGCGCTCCCCCGCCTGAATCCGCCGTTCCAGGTCGTCAATGGCGGCCGGCTGGTCGCCGGCCGGAGAATGCGGGCTGACCACCTCGAAGCGGCCGCCGGCGCGCACGACCTGGTCGACCGCGCGGTACTCCGAATGCGCGATGACGGGGTGTTCCGTGGCGAAAGCCATGTCACCAGGGTAGAGGCGATCACCGACAAGTGCCCCGGTGCTGGCCTTCGGACGGATATCGCCGGCGGCTGTCAGTGCCGGGTCCACATCCGGGTGACCGGATCGCATTGCAGCAGATAGCCGTCGTTCGAGGTCGACATCGCGAACACCGGGACGTCGGGCAGGTCGCACGAGCTACCCGCGGCGTGCACCCCGGTCGCGATCGGGGCTTTGTCCCACGAGGTGCCTTCACACACGACCTGCTGATTGCTGGTCGGGTCGTACGCGAGTTTGTCGACGTCGGTGCACAACCCGCCGAGGACCGCCGGTGCCGGGTGCGCCGGTGTGGTCGAGGTGTTGATGACCTGGTTGGGATCGGCCAAGGTGACCGCCGCCGGCGCGTCACCGACCCGGGTGGCCACGACGGGCACCCGCACCACCGCTCCCTGTGCGCCGCACTCGTTGCTCAGCACGGTTTCGGTTTCGGTGCCGCGCAGGGTGCCGTCCGGTTGGGGGGCCAACGACCAGGCAACGGTCTCCTGCTGGGTGGCCCTCACCTGTCCGTTCGGCTGGCGGCAGCCGACCCGCTCTTGCTGAGGCGCGCCCTGCCAATATCCGCCGACGAAACGTAGGGTGTCGGTTTCGCCGCCGTCGGCGGTGCTGGCCACTTGGTGGTTGGCGTCGTCCAGCATCGCGCCGGTGGCCGCACATCCGTTGGTGGCGCATGCGGAACGGAATGCCCACCAATTGGTGTCCGAGCCGTCGTGGCGGATCGGGACACCGTTGGTGGTCCGCTTGGTCCGGTCATAGGTCAATTGGTAGGTGCCGTTGAGAACCGGTCCCCCGGGTTTGGGCGCGACACTGGCGGCGGGTGCCGACGGTCGCGAGGCCAGCGCGGGGTTGGGTTGCGGGCTTTCCGGCTGGAAGGAATACAGCGTCGACCACGTTGCGGCCACGGCGATCAGCACCGCGCAGACCAGCGCAGCCGACCACCGGGTCCTCGACGAGAACCGGTGGTAGGCAGCTGATACCAGACCGCGGGCCCCGCGGCGCCGGTGTGGCATGATCGCAACGCCACCGGCCCGGGTGCCCCGGGCGGCCTCCGCGACCTCGACGTGCTCACCGATGGCGGCGGCGAACGCGCGGCACCGCTCGAACCGCTCGGCGGGTTGCTTGCCAAGGGCTTTGAAGAACACGTCGTCGAGGTGCGCCAATTCCGGGCGGTAGTCGCTGAGCCGGGGCGGCTCCTCGTGCAGGTGCTGGCTGATCACCGCGATCGGGTTGGAATGCTGGAACGGCGGCGCGCCGGCGAGCAGATGAAATGCCGTGGCGGCCAACGCATATTGGTCCGCGCGCCCATCGATGTTGGATCCGGTCAACTGTTCCGGCGCGGCGTAGGCGACCGTGCCGACGGCGACATTGGTCTCGGTGATCCCGCTGATATTTCCCAGGTGCCGGGCTACGCCGAAGTCCGCCAACAGGATTCGCTGATCGTCGTCCCCAGGATGGGTGAGCAGAATGTTGGCGGGTTTGACGTCGCGATGCAGCAAGCCGCGATCGTGCGCGTAATCGAGTGCGCCCGCGACGGCCTGCAGAATCGCGTACACCTCATCGATCGGCATCCCGTCCTGGTAACGCTCTTTCACCAGCCGGGACGCGTCGGTGCCCTCGACGTAGTCCATCGAGATCCAGAGCTGACCGTCGAATTCACCACGATCGTGGACGCCGACGACGTGCGGGTGCCACAGCGTGGCGGCGAGATCGGCCTCCCGGTTGAACCTTTCGCGAAACTCGCTGTCCGCGGTGACGGCCTCGGCGAGGACTTTGATCACATCGCGGCGCGGCAGCCGGGGATGCAGAGCCAGATAGACCTCGGCCATCCCGCCGGCGCCCAGCGGCCGCAGGATGGTGTAGCCCGCGAATGAAGCGCCGTTGGCCATCGCAAGGCGTGACCCGCTGACCTCGCTGCCCTCGTAGGCCGGGGCTTCCGAGGGTTCTGCGTTCGGAGTCGAGTTGACCGGCGGGACATGGCGAAACAGGTGTGCGACGGTCGCTGAAGGAAGCGATTGAAACCCCGCGCGCAGCGCCTGACCGGCCAATCGCGGGTTACTCAGCAGCCGTCGGCCGCTGCCGAGGCGCCGCGTTGGGCGCTTCAGCTCATCCATCTGTGGTTGCCCCCTCATGTCTCGGCATTGGTGCGCATGTCGCCACTACCCGATGCGGCGTGGTGCTTGCACCCGGATCGGGGCCGCCCCATTGCGTTGTCCCGGCGCACCAAACTCTCATGCTTTGGCGGTCCGGCCAGATCCCCCTCTGACCCCTCCGGTTCGAATCATGCCGGATGCGGATAGGCGACAGGCTGCTGGACGCTATGAACTGGCTATGAAGCGGCCGAAGCGACACAAAGCCAAGTCACAGGCGAGTCCAATGGGGGGCACTGACTCGCCGGGCCGATACTTGAGTAGTGAGTCGACCCGCCCCTCCTGTCCTGACAATCCGGCACGACGGGTCTCAACGAACCTTCGCCGCAGGTCACGAGGTGACCGTCGGGCGCGATCAGCAGGCCGACCTGCGCATCGCCGACCCGCGGATATCCCGTGCGCACCTGATCCTGCGCTTCGATCAAGGCCGCTGGCTGGCCATCGACAACGGCTCGCTGAACGGGACCTACGTCAACGGCTACCGGATGCCGGTCATCGATATCCACGACGGGCAGAGCATTAACGTCGGGAATCCCCAGGGACCGCGGCTGACCTTCGCCATCGGACCGCAACAGGGTCTGATCACCGGACCTCCCCAAACCAGGTCGACGCCGAATTCGGGACCGCCCACGGTCGCCTGGTCCGCGATGCCGGATCAACCGACGACTGCCGGGCAGCCGGTCCCACCGCCGCCGCGTCAGACCGGGAGCCGGTCCAACCCGGCGCCCCGGATGCCGCCCAAGCCACCGCCGCGGCAGCCCCAAATGCCAGGCCCGCCACGGCATCCCGGCACACAGCCGCGCAAGGCGCCGCCGCCCCCGCCACGGGTGCCACCGCCGCCGGGGCCGCCGCCGCGTGCGACACCGCCCGAAGAACTGACCGTCGTCAACGCCGGCTCGCTGGCTGGCCCGCAGACGGGCACCGGCACCGGTCCACGGGCTGAGGTGGACTCGACGCCGCCCGCGGAGTCCACCGTGATCGACGCCAAGACGGCCGACGTGTCGAACCTCGCCACGCGATTTGTGAGGTTGCTCTCACCGCGCTCCTCGTCGGCCGCGGGCACAGCCGGCGCCATGACGATCGGCCGCGCGCCCGAGAACGACATCGTCGTCTCCGACGTCCTGGCCTCGCGTCAACACGCGACGCTGATTCCCACGCCGCTGGGTACGGAGATCCGGGACAACAGCATCAACGGAACGTTCGTCAACGGCACCCGGGTCGGGTCGGCAATCTTGAGCGACGACGACGTCGTCACCATCGGCAACGTCGACCTGGTGTTGCGCGACGGCAACCTGATCGAACGCAGCCAGGCCGCCACGCGCGCCGGCGGCCTGGAAGTGCGGGACGTCAAATACGTCGTCGAAAACGGAAAACAACTGCTGGACAACATCTCGTTGACCGCGCGTCCCGGGACGTTGACCGCCGTGATCGGTGGATCCGGCGCCGGGAAGAGCACCCTGGCCCGGCTGATCGCCGGATACACCACACCCAGCTCCGGCTCAGTCACCTTCGAGGGCCACAACATTCACACCGAGTACGCGTCGTTGCGCAGCCGGATCGGCATGGTGCCGCAAGACGACGTCGTGCACCGCCAACTGACCGTCAACCAGGCGCTGGGCTATGCGGCCGAACTGCGGCTGCCACCCGACACCAGCAAAGCTGACCGCGCCAAGGTCGTCACCCAGGTGCTCGAGGAACTCGACCTGACCAAACACGCGGAAACCCGCGTCGACAAACTGTCCGGCGGCCAGCGCAAACGCGCCTCGGTGGCCCTGGAACTGCTCACCGGCCCGTCGCTGCTGATCCTGGACGAGCCGACCTCAGGCCTGGATCCCGCGCTCGACCACCAGGTCATGATGATGCTGCGACAGCTGGCCGACGCCGGCCGCGTGGTGATCGTGGTGACGCACATGCTGTCGTACCTCGATCTGTGCGACCAGTTGCTGTTGGTGGCACCGGGCGGCAAGACGGCCTACTGCGGCCCGCCGGACCAGATCGGCACGGCGATGGGCACCAGCAACTGGGCCAAGATCTTCACCAAAGTGGGCGCCGATCCCGAGGAAGCCAACCGGCGCTTCCTGGCCCAGAAGGAGGCCCAGCGGCGGCCCCAGAAACCGTTGGTGGCCAAGGACGATGAGCCGGGCGAAATTGGTGAACCGGTCCACACCAGCGTGCGGCGCCAGATCTCGACGGTCGCCCGCCGCCAAATCCGTCTGGTCATCGCCGACCGCGCCTATTTCATCTTTCTGGCGCTGTTGCCGTTCATCCTGGGGTCGCTGTCACTGACGGTTCCCGGCTCGAACGGATTCCATCTCCCCGGCGCCAACGCCGGCACACCCGACGAATCGGCACAGATACTGGCCCTGCTGATGCCCGCCGCGGCGTTCATGGGCACCGCGCTGACTATCCGCGACCTGGTCGGTGAACGCGCCATCTTCCAGCGCGAGCAAGCGGTCGGGCTGTCCACCACGGCCTATCTGCTCGCCAAGACCGGGGTCTTTTGCGGGTTTGCGATCGTGCAGTCGGCGATCATCACCGCGATCGTGGTCATCGGCAAGAGCGCACCGAGCCAAGGGGGCGTGCTACTGGGCCACGGCACGGTCGCGGCCACCGTCGAGCTGTTTGCGACCGTCGCGGCGACCTGTGTCGCGTCGGCCATCCTCGGCCTGGCCATTTCGGCGCTGGTCCGCTCCAGTGAGCAGATCATGCCCCTGTTCGTGGTGGCCGTCATGGCCCAGCTTGTGCTGTGCGGCGGCATGGTCCCGGTGACCGGCCGGCTCGGGCTCGACCAGCTGTCGTTCGTCATGCCCGCACGCTGGGGTTATGCCGCCGCGGCGTCGACGGTCGACCTGCGGCACCTGGTACCGGATTCGCTGCTTTCCCAGGACCGGTTCTGGCAGCACACATCGAAGATCTGGCTGCTCGACATGGGCATGCTGGCCGGGCTGTCATTGCTCTATCTCGGCTTCGTCCGGTGGAAGATCCGGCTGCGCCGCTGACCGTCGCGATCCCGATAAGGTGACGCCATCCATCCACCGAAACACGAAACCTTCGACCTCCTCGCCCGCACCAACACCGATCCCAAAGGCATCGTGCGGGCGGTCGACGAGTACGCCGTGCACCCCTGGGGTCTCTACGTCGCGCGACCCACTCCCGGCCGAACCCAGTTCCACTACCTCGAGTCCTGGCTGCTGCCATCGCTGGGACTGCGCGCCACCGTGTTCCACTTCAACCCTGGCCACGAGCGTGACCACGACTTCTACCTCGACGTGGGCGAATACACCCCCGGCGCGGACACCTGGAGCTCCGAGGACCACTACCTCGACATCGAGGTCCGCTCCGGCTCCGGCGTGCGAGTGGCCGATGTCGACGAGCTGCTGGAGGCGGTGCGGCACGGCCTGCTGACTCCCGAAGTCGCCGAGCAGGCGGTGCAACGCGCGCTGCACGCCATCGAAGGTCTGGCCCGAAACGCCTACGACCTGCAGCGCTGGCTGGCCGGCAACGGTATCGAGCTCACCTGGCGCCCGTGAACCCGGGCAGTTTCGGATTCTGCGCTGGGGTAACTCTCCGATATGCCCTTGAGCGAATACCGGCGCAAACGGAGGTCCGGAAACAGCCCCGAACCGCGCGGACGACTGGGACGTAAACGCCGCGCCGGCAAGAGCGGGCCCCGCTTCGTCATCCAGCACCACGCGGCCCGCAGCGACCACTACGACTTCCGCCTGGAAATCGACGGCGTGCTCGTCTCGTGGGCGATACCCAAAGGGCCGTCGACGAACCCGAAAGACCGGCGGATGGCCCGCCGCACCGAGGATCACCCGCTGGACTATGCGGGATTCGAAGGGGTGATCCCCGACGGCGAGTACGGCGCCGGCCCGGTGATCGTCTGGGACCGCGGCAGCTACGCCAACGCCACCGAGCGCGACATGGCCGAATGCCTGGACCGCGGGCACCTTTCGTTCCAATTGCAAGGCGAGAAGCTGCACGGCGGCTTTGCGCTCACCAGGATTCGCGACGGCAAGGACGAGACCTGGCTGCTGGTCAAACGCAGAGACGAGGACGCCGACGCCCGGCGCAAACCGGTGAAGAGCCAACCCGAATCGGTGTTGTCCGGCCGCACGCTGGACGATCTGGACACATCGTCATGACCGACCTCGCCGGTCTGCCCGACTCGGTACGCGTGGCACTGCACGACGAGCCGGTTCCGGATTGGTGCGCTCCCACGCTGGCCACCCTGACCGACAAGCGGTTCAGCGACCCACAGTGGATCTTCGAGCGCAAGTTCGACGGCATGCGGTGCCTGGCGTTTCGCGACGGCGATCGAATACAGCTTCTGTCACGAAACCGCAAGCCGCTCAATGGAACCTATCCGGAACTGGTCGACGCACTCGCCGCGCAGCACACCGCCCGATTCGTCGTGGACGGTGAGGTCGTCGCGTTCGAGGGACGCCGCACCAGCTTCGCCCGGCTGCAGGGGCGGCTGGGCATCACCGACCCCGAGGTGGCCCGCGCGTCGCGAATCCGGTTCTACTACTACGTTTTCGACCTGCTTCACCTCGACGGCAATCGCACCACCGAGGTGCCGCTGAGGTGGCGCAAACGACTGCTGCGCGATGCGATCAGCTTCGACGATCCGCTGCGCAACACCGCGCATCGCGTCGGCGACGGCTTGGCCGCGTACCAGGCCGCGTGCAAGCGCGGGGACGAAGGGGTGATCGCCAAGCTGGCCGATTCCACCTACGACTCCGGCCGGTCGAGGAATTGGCTGAAGTTCAAATGCGTCCGCGACCAAGAATTCGTTGTCGGCGGCTACACCAGGCCACAGGGCAGCCGAATTGCGTTGGGCGCGCTGCTGCTCGGTTACCACGACGGCAGCGACCTCGTCTACGCCGGCAAGGTCGGCACCGGCTTCGACGAGGCCACGCTGCAGAGCCTGCACGAGCGGCTGTCTCCCATCGAGCAGGACGCACCGCCGTTCACCCGGGGGCTGGTGCGCGAGAACGGCGCTCGCTGGGTGCATCCGGAGTTGGTGGCCCAGATCGGGTTTACCGAGTGGACGCGCGACGGCAAGCTCCGGCATCCGCGATACCAAGGCCTGCGCACCGACAAGGATCCCGGCGACGTGATCCGCGAGACACACTGATGGCACGCATTGAGGTCGAGATCACCCACCCGGATCGGGTCATGTTCCCGGACCGCGGAAAAGGCATCACCAAGCGGGAGCTGGTCGACTACTACGGCGAGGTGGCCGGCGCCATGCTGCCGCACCTGAAAGGACGCGCGCTGACCGTGCAACGGTTCCCGCGTGGGATCGGTGAAACCGGCTTCGTACAACAGGATTTCGCCGAGACGTTGCCGGACTGGATGAGCGGTGTCGAAGTAGCCAAGGAAGGCGGCACCCTGGTGCATCCCCTGGCCGAACGCCCCGAGGCCCTGCGCTGGCTGGCGAACCAGAACTGCATCACCCTGCATGTGTGGCAGTCGCGGCAAGACACGCTGCACCATCCCGACCGGCTGGTTTTCGACCTCGATCCTTCCGACACCGATTTCGCGGTGGTGCGTGCGACCGCCCACACGATCGCCGACGTACTGGACGACCTGGGGCTGGCGCGCTACCTGCAGACCACCGGATCACGCGGGCTGCACGTCGTGGTGCCGTTACGCGCCGACGCCGACTTCGACACCGTGCGGCAATTCGCCCGCGATGTCGCCGACGTCGTGGTGGCCGACGACGATGCACACCGCACCGTGGAAGCCCGCAAGGACAAACGGGGCGGCCGGGTGTATCTGGACATCATGCGGAACGCGTACGCGCAGACGGCGGTTGCGCCGTATTCGGTCCGGCCCCGCGCCGGCGCGCCGGTGGCCACCCCACTGGAGTGGGACGAACTGGACGCTCGTGGGCTGCGAGCCGATCGGTTCACGATCCGTGACCTCCCCAAACGGCTGGCCGGGCAACGTGATCCGTGGGCAGACATGTCCCGGCACGCCCGCTCACTGAACGGGCCGCTCGAGCGGTTGGCGAAACTTCATGCCTGAATTGCGCGTCCTGCTGGCCCGGGAACTCGTGTGGTTCCCGCAGCGAGCTGGGCGTAATCTCGTCAGCTATGAGCCCTCGTAAGCACAGGTGGATGCCGGTGGTCGCGGTGACCGTGATCGCGGCCGGCTCGCAGTTGATTCCGGCAACGGCGCGCGCGGACCTGCACAACATCACCTACCGGGCCAGGATCGACGCACTGACGACCGGCAGTCAGGCCACCTTCATCATCAACGGCGGCCAGACGAACACTACGAACCTTCCTTCGATACCGGGCAACGCGTTCGAGGCCAACACCGTGTTGCCCGATCCGGGGCAAGCCGGCTTGCGGATTGTGCTTCATTTCCCGTACGCGGCGAACGTGCACTGCGAGATCGACGTCGACGACAACGTTTTCACTCAGGCCGACCAAATGGTCCGTCCGGCAGTCGGTAATTCCGATCCCAATAGCGGCGCGCTGCAATGCGGAGCACCGTTGCCCACGTAGGACGCCCGGCTAGGGCCGCCAGCCGGTGAAATCCGCCCACTCCCAGGCTCGGCGGTAGGCGTCGGCAAACCACGGCTCCTTGGCTTCCACGTACACCGTCGTGTCGCCGTTCGCGCGCTCTTCGGCCTCGCGTTTGACGGCCAGGTAGCCCACCCGTTCCGCAGGGTTGGCGGCCAGCCAGTCAACAATCAGCAAGGCGAACTGCTGATTGGGCCAGCCGGCCACCCTGATGTGCACATTCGTTGGACGTCCGGGATCAGCCGAGGCATGGATTCGCTTCTGCCACAAGGCCGGATCGTCGCTATGGTCGTACTCGCTGACCGTGCTGCGGGCGTCGAGCTTGATGTCGTCCTGCTTGATGTGTTCGATGCGCGGGTAGCCCGCCGACAGCAATGCCTCGCCGAGTTCGTCTGCCACTGCCAGTGACTCGACGGTGAGCTGGATGTCGATGACGTCCTTGGCGTCGAACTCCGGCACCGCGGTCGATCCAATGTGGTCGACGCGCAACGCCTTGTGGCCGCAGGTCGTCGCCAGCCGGGCAACGATGCGGCGCGCCTGATCCGGCCATGTCGGATCGGCCGGCACGACCCGCGCCGCTGCGCGGACGACCTGTCGCTCGGCCACGTTGTGGGCGAACGGCACGATACGGTCGTTCCACACCTGGCGGGCCCGCGTGACCAAGTCCTCTTGGCTGCCCGAGTTGTCCAGCCAGATGTCTGCGACAGCGCGACGCTGCTCGTCGTCGGCCTGCGCCGCGATCCTGGCGCGGGCATCTTCCTCGGGCATGCCGCGCACCTCGACCAGCCGACGCAGCCGCAGCTCGACATCGGCGTGGACGATGACGACCAGCGGAAACAGCGGCGCCATACCGGATTCCACCAGCAGCGGAATGTCCTCGACCACCACCGCGTCCTGCGGCACCGATGCGATGATCTCCGCGCGCCGCTGCCCCACCAATGGGTGAATGATCCCGTTCAGCTTCTGGCGCGCCTCGTCGTCGGGAAAAGCCTTGGCAGCCAACGCCGGCCGATCCAGCGATCCGTCCGGTTGCAGGATGTCCTCACCGAACGCCTCGACGAGCGACGCCAGCCCTTCGGTGCCCGGCTGGACAACCTCCCGGGCAATGACGTCGCCGTCGACGATGACCCCACCGCATTCCGCGAACGTGGCAGACAGCGCCGACTTCCCGGCGCCGATGCCACCGGTCAACCCGATGCGCAGCATCCGCTAGGCGACTATGCGTTGCCGGCGAGCTTTTCGCGCAGCGCGGCCAGTTGTGCGTCGCTGGCCAGCGAGCCGCCCGCCTCCTTCGGCGAGGACCCACCGTTGCTCGGCGCCTGGTCGCTACCGCCGTGGTCGGCCGCCTCAGCAGCGGCGAACTTCTCCATCTGCGCGGTGTGCATCTTGTGCCGGCGCTCGGCCTCGGCGTAGCGGGCCTCCCACTCGTTGCGCTGGGTGTCGAATCCTTCGAGCCATTCGTTGGTCTCGGGGTCGAAGCCCTCGGGGAAGATGTAGTTGCCCTGCTCGTCGTAGCTGTCGGCCATGCCGTACTTCGCGGGGTCGAACTCGTCGGTGTAGTCCTCGTTGGCTTGCTTGAGCGACAACGAGATCCGGCGGCGCTCCAGGTCGATGTCGATGACCTTGACCATCGCGTCGTCTCCGACGGCAACCACCTGGTCGGGCACCTCCACGTGGCGCTCGGCCAGCTCGGAGATGTGCACCAGGCCCTCGATGCCCTCCTCGACACGGACGAACGCACCGAACGGAACCAGCTTGGTGACCTTGCCGGGAACGATCTGACCGATCGCGTGGGTGCGGGCGAAGTGCCGCCACGGGTCTTCCTGAGTCGCCTTGAGCGACAACGAAACCCGCTCGCGGTCCATGTCGACGTCGAGCACCTCGACGGTGACCTCGTCGCCCACCGTGACCACTTCGGACGGGTGATCGATGTGCTTCCAGGACAGCTCGGAAACGTGCACCAGGCCGTCCACACCGCCCAAGTCGACGAAGGCGCCGAAGTTGACGATGGAGGAGACCACACCCTTGCGGATGGTGCCCTTCTGCAGCTGGTTGAGGAACTCGCTGCGCACCTCGGACTGGGTCTGCTCCAGCCAGGCACGGCGGGACAGCACCACGTTGTTGCGGTTCTTGTCCAGCTCGATGATCTTGGCTTCGATCTCCTTGCCGATGTACGGCTGCAGATCGCGCACGCGACGCATCTCGACCAGCGACGCGGGCAGGAAGCCGCGCAGCCCGATGTCGAGGATCAGGCCGCCCTTGACGACCTCGATGACGGTGCCCTTGACGGCCTCGTCCTTCTCCTTGAGCGCCTCGATGGTGCCCCAAGCGCGCTCGTACTGCGCACGCTTCTTGGACAGGATCAGACGGCCCTCTTTGTCCTCCTTGGTGAGAACAAGGGCCTCGACCTCATCACCGACGGAAACGACCTCATTGGGGTCGACATCGTGCTTGATGGAGAGTTCGCGGGCGGGGATGACCCCTTCGGTTTTATAGCCGATATCGAGGAGCACCTCGTCCCGGTCCACTTTGACGATGGTGCCTTCGACGATGTCGCCATCGTTGAAGTACTTGATCGTTTTGTCTATTGCGGCGAGAAAGTCCTCGGCGGAGCCAATGTCGTTGACGGCTACTTGCGGCGAGGTGACGGTGGGACTCGGCATTTGTTGGGTTGCTCCGGACAGGTTGGGTCGTAGGGACAAAACAGGGATTGCTTAACGAGGCTACTCGACAGGGCACACGCTGGACAAACCCGCCCGGCGTGCCACGTCCGCCCCGCTCATTATTCGACCCGCCGCCTAGATATCGCAACTCGGAACTCGAGCCCGGTTTTTGTCGTCACAGTCGCTGCGAAAGGAGCCCAAACGGGCTGGGCCTGCAGCTCGGCGGGCTAGTGCGCCGCATCGTCCGGATCGCCGCACTAATGCGCGGCGGCGTCCCATGAGCGGCCATAGCCGACGGACACCTCGAGCGGGACGTCGAGCGGGTAGGCCGCGCCCATGTTGTCGCGGGCCAGCGCTTCGACCTGTTCGCGCTCGCCGGGCGCGATTTCGAACAGCAATTCGTCGTGCACCTGCAGCAACATCCGTGACGAGAGCCCGGCCTCCTTGATCGCCTTGTCGACCTCGATCATCGCGACCTTGATGATGTCGGCCGCGCTGCCCTGGATTGGCGCGTTGAGCGCGGCCCGCTCGGCGGCCTCCCGTACCTGGCGGTTACTGCTGTCCAGCTCGGGCAGATAGCGCCGGCGGCCCAGCACCGTCGAGGTGTACCCGTCCTTTCGGGCCTGCTCGACGACGTCCATCAGGTAGTCGCGCACCCCGCCGAATCGGGCGAAGTATTGGTCCATCTGGACTTTCGCCTCCTCGGTGGAGATCTTCAGCTGGGCGGCCAACCCGTAGGCGCTCAATCCGTAGGCCAGGCCGTACGACATCGCCTTGACCCGGCGGCGCAGCTCGGGGGTGACCTCCTCGATCGGCACGCCGAACGCCCGGGAAGCGACGAACGAATGCAGGTCCTCACCGGTGTTGAACGCCTCGATCAGGCCTTCGTCGCGGGACAGGTGCGCCATGATCCGCATCTCGATCTGGCTGTAATCGGCGGTCATCAGCTCGGCATAGCCGTCGCCGACCACGAACGCGTCGCGGATCCGCCGGCCGGCCTCGGTGCGGATCGGAATGTTCTGCAGATTCGGCTCGGTCGACGACAATCTGCCCGTCGCCGCGATGGTTTGGTTGAACGTGGTGTGGATGCGGCCATCGGACGCCACCGCGTTCAGCAGCCCGTCGACCGTCACTTTGAGCCGGGTGGCGTCGCGGTGGGCGAGCATATGCTGCAGGAACGGATGGCCGGTCTTGTCGAACAGCGACTGCAGGGCGTCGGCGTCCGTCGTGTAGCCGGTCTTGGTGCGCTTGGTCTTCGGCATCTCGAGCTCGTCGAACAGCACCGTCTGCAACTGCTTGGGTGAGCCCAGGTTGATCTGCTTGCCGATTACCCCGTAGGCCGCCTCGGCGGCGTCGCGGATCTGATCGCCGAAATCGCTTTGCAACTCGGTGAGTTGCGGCAGGTCCACGGCGATACCGACGTGCTCCATCCCCGCCAACGCCCGCTGCACCGGCAGCTCCATGCCACCCAATAGCGACGTGGAGTTGATCCGGGCCAGCTCCTCGTCGAGTGCGTCGGCCAGATCGAGCACCGCCACGGCCCGCAGGATCAGCGTCTGCACTGCCTGGTCGTCGGTCCCCTCAGGATCATCGAGCAGCGAAAGCTGTTGCTGCTCAGGCTTTTCAGCGCGCAGCTCGCGGCGTAGGTAGCGCAGCGAAAGGTCGTCGAGGGCGAAGCTGCGCTGCCCGGGACGCACCAGGTAGGCCGCCAGCGCGGTATCGGAGGTGACGCCGGCCAGCGTCCAGCCCCGCCCCGCGAGGTCGTGCATCGCCAGCTTGGCTTCGTGCAGCGCCTTGGGCGGACCGGGGTCGGCCAGCCACGACGCCAGCGCCGCCTCGTCGTCGGGATCCAGCGCCGAGGTGTCGATGTAGCGGCCCTCGCCGTCGGCAGACACGATGGCCAGCGCGGTGGCGTCGGCGTCGTAGGCCAGGTGGGTGCCGACGACGGCCAGGCCGAACCGCTTGCCCGAGCTGTGCTCGGCCAGCCACACGGGCAGCTCACCGGCCTCCAGCGCGCCGCCACGCACGTCGAATCCCTCATCCACCTCGGGTTCGACGGCGGCCAGGGTGTCGAACAACCGGTCGCGCAACACCCGAAATTCCAGGTCGTCGAAAAGCCGGTGAATCTGGTCGCGGTCCCACGGCAGCATCCGCAGCGTGTCCGGCGTCTGCGCCAGGGGCACGTCTTTGACCAGTTCGGTGAGGTCGCGGTTGAGGATGACGCTGGCCACGTGCGTTCGTAGCGCGTCACCCACCTTGCCGCGCACCGAGTCGACGTTGTCGACCAGGCCCTGCAGCGACCCGTACTCGATGATCCACTTGGTTGCGGTCTTCTCCCCCACGCCGGGAATCCCGGGCAGGTTGTCGCTGGGATCGCCCCGCAGCGCGGCGAAGTCGGGATATTGGGCCGGCGTCAGTCCGTACTTCTCGACGACCGCCTCCGGGGTGAAGCGGGTGAGCTCGCTGACACCCTTGATGGGGTAGAGCACGGTCACGTCGTCGCTGACGAGCTGGAGCGAGTCACGGTCACCGGTGACCACCAGCACCCGGTACCCCTCGTTTTCGGCCTGCGTGGCCAGCGTCGCGATCAGGTCGTCGGCTTCGAATCCCGGCTCCGCGAGCACGGTGATGCCCAGCGCGCCCAGCACTTCCTTGGTGATGTCGATCTGCCCGCGGAACTCGTCGGGAGTTTCCGATCGGTTGGCCTTGTATTCCGGGTAACGCTCCAACCGAAACGTCTGGCGCGACACGTCGAACGCCGCGGCGACGTGCGTCGGAGTCTCGTCCCGGAGCAGATTGATGAGCATTGCCGTGAAGCCGTACACCGCGTTGGTGGTCAGGCCGCCGCGGGTCTTGAAGTTCTCCGCGGGCAGTGCGTAGAACGCCCGAAAGGCCAGCGAATTGCCGTCCAGCAACATCAGTGTCGGTTTGGTCTGTTCCTCGCTGGGAGTAGTGGTGGCGGCAGGCACGGCTCTCACTCTAGGCACCGGGTGTGACGGCCCCGCGTCCCCGACCGACCCCGGGGCAGAACTGCAACACGTTTCAGTTTTGTGTGTGAGCTGGGTAGTCTGACCGAGTGCCAGAGGTCACCAGTCAAGAACCCGCGATCGCCGGATGGTTTGCCGCCGATGACGCCGGAAATGCCCATCTGATCGGCAGCAAGTGCCCCGAGTGCGGCACCTATGTGTTCCCGCCCAGGGAGAACAACTGCCCCAACCCGGCCTGCGCCAGCGACTCACTAGAGTCCGTCGCGCTGTCGACCCGCGGGACGCTGTGGAGTTACACCGAAAACCGGTACCCCCCGCCGGCGCCCTACCCCGCTGCGGACCCGTTTGAACCGTTCGCCATCGCCGCGGTGCAGCTGGCCGACGAGGGGATCATCGTGCTGGGCAAGGTGGTCGAGGGCACGCTGGCCGCGGACTTAAAGGTCGGCATGGAGATGGAGCTGACGACCATGCCGCTGTTCACCGACGCTGACGACGTCGAACGCATCGTGTACGCGTGGAAAGTTGCGTGATGAGCACTCCCGAACCGCTCTACATCCTCGGCGCCGGCATGCACCCCTGGGGCAAATTGGGCCGGGACTTCACCGAATACGGCGTGGTCGCCGCTCGCGCGGCGTTGGCCGAAGCCGGACTGAATTGGCAACAGATCCAGTTGGTCGCCGGGGCCGATACCATCCGCAACGGCTACCCCGGCTTCATCGCGGGGTCGACCTTCGCCCAGAAACTCGGCTGGAACGGCGTGCCGGTCAGCTCCAGCTATGCGGCCTGCGCCAGCGGGTCCCAGGCGCTGCAGAGCGCCCGCGCCCACATTCTGGCCGGCTTCTGCGACGTCGCGCTGGTGATCGGCGCCGACACCACCCCGAAGGGCGCCTTCGCCCCGGTCGGCGGGGAGCGCAAGAACGACCCCGACTGGCAGCGGTTCCACCTGATCGGGGCGATGAATCCGGTGTACTTCGCGCTGCTCGCGCGGCGCCGGATGGACCTCTACGGGGCGACGTCCGAGGACTTCGCACAAGTCAAGGTCAAGAACTCTCAGCACGGCCTGCAGAACCCAAATGCCCGCTACCGCAAGGAGTCCTCGGTCGAGGACGTGCTGGCCAGCCCGGTGGTCAGCGACCCGTTGCGGCAGCTCGACATCTGCGCCACCTCCGATGGCGCCGCGGCGTTGATCGTGGCCAGTGCTGACTTCGCCCGCAAGCACCTCGGCTCGCTCGACGGGGTGCCCTCGGTGCGCGCGGTCAGCACAGTGACGCCGCAGTATCCGCAGCATCTGCCCGAATTGCCGGATATCGCAACGGATTCCACTGCCGTCGTGGCTGCACCGGACCGGGTCTTCAAGGATCAGATTCTCGACGCGGCCTACGCCGAGGCCGGCGTCGGACCCGAGGACGTGAGCCTCGCGGAGGTCTACGACTTGTCCACCGCGCTGGAACTCGACTGGTACGAGCACCTGGGATTGTGCGCCAAGGGCGAAGCCGAGCAGCTGCTACGCAGCGGGGCGACGACGATCGGCGGCAAGGTTCCGGTCAACGCGTCGGGTGGGCTGGCGTGCTTCGGCGAGGCCATCCCCGCCCAGGCGATCGCTCAGGTCTGCGAGCTGACCTGGCAACTGCGCGGCCAGGCCACCGGCCGGCAGGTGGAGAACGCCAAGGTCGGCGTCACCGCCAATCAGGGCCTGTTCGGCCATGGTTCGTCGGTAATCGTGGCGCGGTAGGTAGGCGGTTCAGGCCGTCGACTGTGCACTCAGGGCTTTGGGTGTGCACTGAGGGCGCCATCTCGCCGCATACGACGCCCTGAACGCACACTCGAGGCCGTCAAGGCACACTCGAAGCGGTGAACGGCTAGCTGGACTCCTCGTCGGCCGCGTCCCCGAGGGTTTCCAGCACGACTTCGGCCACCCGCTTCATCGTGGTCCGCCGATCCATCGCGGCACGCTGAATCCACTTGAACGCCTCGGGCTCGGTCATGCCCTGTTTGGATTGCAGCAGGCCCTTCGCGCGTTCGACGACCTTGCGGGTCTCCAGCCGGTCGCCCAACGTCTCCACTTCATGTTCCAGCGCTCTCATTTCGCCGAACCGGCTGACGGCCAATTCAATGGCCGGGATCAGGTCGCTGATCGTGAAGGGCTTGACCAGGTAAGCCATCGCCCCGGCATCGCGCGCCCGTTCGACGAGGTCGCGCTGGCTGAACGCGGTCAGCACCACAATCGGCGCGATGCGCTTGCTCGCGATTTCGGAAGCTGCGTCGATGCCGTCACGGCGCGGCATCTTCACATCCATGATCACCAGGTCGGGCTTATGGAGCTCGGCCAGCTCGACGGCTTCCTGGCCGTCCCCCGCCTCGCCGACGATGTCGTAACCCTCCTCTCGGAGCATCTCGGCCAGGTCCATACGGATCAGCGCTTCGTCTTCCGCGATCAGGACCCGGCGCGGCACAGCGACGTTGGTGTCGGTCGTGGAGCCTGTCATGACAGACATTCTCTCGTGGATCGCCGCGACCAGCGACATCGGGGGCGGTGAGAACCGATGACCACACCGATCCTCTATGGTGGGAGGCCGCTTAAGGTAGTAGGCCGGACTCGGAGTAGCAGCAAGCCCTCGTATCCCAACTGGCAGAGGAAACGGATTCAAAACCCGTCCAGTGTGAGTTCGAATCTCACCGAGGGCACCACGCCTGACCCGGTGCAAACCGGGTCAGGATCGCATGGGTAATCGGCGTCAATGGATCGGTGAAGGCAGAAAAGTCCGGCGCGGCAAAGGCCCACTATTTCCGCGTAGGGCGGTGCGGTCGCATTTTGGTAAACCCGCAATCCCGAATGCGACACGGTGCGGATTCGTCCCGCTATAGCTCATTCAACAGACGTACAGTAAGCACGCTTTGCCCAATCCCCACAGAGTGGAGTTCATCGTGTCGCGTGTAAGCAAGATCTTCCTCGCCCTCGTAATCGTGCTCACCCCGCTCGCCACTGCGGCATGCGGCAGCGCCTGTACTCCCGGAGCGTCCAGCTGCATCGTTCTCTAAAAGACGCCGTGAACGACAGCGGTCGGTTGTGATCGCTGTCGTTAACGAGACCTCTTGTACACCAGCCCATTTCGGTGATCTTGGATCGCCGTAGCTGAACCGCGGCGCTGGCGGCAACGCCCGCCCCGATGCCCGTCGGGCCCGCATTTCATCGCCACGCTGGGTATATACCGATTCAGCGGTTACGCTTGATCGCGGTGGCTAAGAAATGCGGTGCCCCACCAAGTCGGCCGGATGAATCGGCGCGCCCGGACTGTAAAGCGGCAGTGCGGTCCAAAAACCGCGCCCGCAACGAGCACTATGCCGACAGTCACGCTCGCCGGATCAGGGTCCTGAACATCAACGCCTTGATGGGCGTGGTGGTGTGCCTGGTTTTCGCGGTTCTCGGCTTTTGGTCCGGGCCCGACGCCTACCCCATCCAAGTGGTCAACGTCATCACCGGGGTGATATTCGCATTGGTCCCGTGGCTCAACCGTTTCGGGGAATTGATTGCGCCGCTTACCTTTATCTTCACGGCCTACACCGCGGTCTTCGTGACTTGCTGGGAGGTCGGCACCGGCGGGGGCGTGCAGTATTTCCTGGTGACGACCGCCAGCCTCGTGGTGTTGCAGCTGGGCATCGAGCGAATCGGCCTCGCGGCGTTGCTGGCCGCCATCGGAGTCGCGCTGGTCGTCACTCTGCAATTCCTGGTCCCCCGTTCCACCGGGCTGGAACCGCCGTGGGCCATCACGATGAGCTTCGTCATTACCACCGTCTCGGCGTGCGCGATGGTGGTCGTGACGGTGTGGTTCGCGATGCGTGATACCGAGCGGGCCGAGACGGTCATGGAAGCCGAATACGAGCGCTCCGAAGCGCTGCTGTCGAATATGTTGCCGGCCAGCATCGCCGAGCGACTCAAGGAACCCGAGCGCGACGTCATCGCCGACCGTTACGAAGAGGCCTCGGTTCTGTTCGCCGACATGGTCGGATTCACCGAGCGCGCCAGCTCCACCGCGCCGTGCGATCTGGTCAAGTTCCTGGACCGCCTCTACAGCGCTTTCGACGAACTGGTGGACAAGCACGGGCTGGAGAAAATCAAAGTCAGCGGAGACTCCTACATGGTGGTGAGCGGAGTTCCGCGGCCCCGGCCCGACCACGTGCAAGCGCTGGCAGACTTTGCCCTCGACATGGTCGCTGCCGCCGCCCAACTCGAGGATCCGCACGGACTCTCGGTGCCGCTGCGAGTCGGCTTTGCGACAGGCACCGTGGTCGCAGGCGTTGTGGGTTCGCGGCGATTCTTCTACGACGTCTGGGGCGATGCGGTCAATGTCGCGGCCCGGATGGAATCGACCGACTCGGTAGGACGGATTCAGGTACCCCAGGACGTCTACGAGCGCCTCAAGGACGAGTTCGTGATGCAGGAGCGCGGCCGCATCGAGGTCAAAGGCAAAGGCCTGATGCGCACCTGGTACGTGATCGGCCGCAAGCCGGCACCGGCCGAATCCGGCGACTTCATTGCCGAGCAACCGCGCACGGCGCACGTCTGACCGGCACCACGGTCTAAAGGCCCTATCCCCCGTACTGCCGTTGTGTCACAGTGAGGCCATGCAACCCACCCCTGTTCCAGGCATGTTGCCGCATCTGTGGAAATCCACGCTGGTATCGGGAATTCTGACGCTGATCGTCGGCGTCCTTGTGTTGTCGTGGCCGGGAATATCGGTCCTGGCCGCCGCGATCGCCTTCGGTGTCTATCTGCTGATCACCGGTGTCGCCCAAGTTGTGTTCGCCTTGAGCCTGCATGTCTCGGCGGGCAGCCGCGTTCTGTTGTTCATCAGCGGCGCGGCGTCGTTGATCCTGGCCGTGCTGGCATTTCGTCATTTCGGTCAGGGATACGCCGTGCTGTTGCTGGCCATCTGGATTGGCATCGGATTCGTCTTCCGTGGCGTGGCCACAACGGTTTCCGCGGTCAGCGATCCCACGCTGCCGGGACGCGGATGGTCGATTTTCCTCGGCGCGATCACTCTGCTCGCCGGCATCGTCGTGCTGGCATCGCCGTTCGCCTCGATCGTGACCCTGGCGCTCGTCGTCGGCGTGTGGCTGGCTGTCATCGGCATCTTCGAGATCGTTGCGTCCTTCGGGATCCGCAAAGCCTCTAAAGAACTCGGGGATGGCGCCAGCCTCGTTTAGCTACTACACTGCGTCGTAGAACGTTGCAATCACGGGAGATGACAGATGAATGTCGTCGACATATCGCGGTGGCAGTTCGGTATTACCACCGTCTACCACTTCATCTTTGTGCCGCTCACCATCGGCCTGGCTCCCCTGGTCGCGATCATGCAGACCATGTGGGTGGCCACCGGCAACACGGGCTGGTATCGCCTGACCAAGTTCTTCGGCAAGCTGTTCCTGATCAACTTCGCGATCGGGGTGGCAACCGGCATCGTGCAGGAATTCCAGTTCGGGATGAACTGGAGCGAGTACTCGCGGTTCGTCGGTGACATCTTCGGCGCCCCGCTCGCAATGGAAGGCCTAGCCGCCTTCTTCTTCGAATCCACCTTCCTCGGGTTGTGGATCTTCGGCTGGAGCAGGCTGCCGCGGTTGGTGCACCTGGCCTGCATGTGGGTCGTCGCGATCACGGTCAATGTGTCCGCGTTCTTCATCATCTCGGCGAATTCGTTCATGCAGCATCCGGTCGGCGCGCATTACAACCCGGCGACGCGGCGCGCGGAGTTGGACAGCATCATGGCGTTGCTCAGCAATCCCACTGCGCGAGCGGCCTTTTCACACGCGGTGACGGGTTCGCTGTTGACGGCGGGCACCTTCGTCGCCGCGGTCAGCGCCTGGTGGCTGGTCCGGTCGAATAAGAATTCCGATTTGGGCCTCGCCACGGTGTTTCGCCCGGCGGCGATGCTGGGGTGTTGGGTAGCGCTGCTGGCCACTGCCGGGCTGTTCTTCACCGGCGACCAACAAGGCAAGCTGATGTTCCAGCAACAGCCGATGAAAATGGCGTCGGCGGAATCATTGTGCGACACCGAGACAGATCCGGACTTCTCCATCCTGACGATCGGCACCCACAACAACTGTGACAGCGTCACCCGCGTCATCGAGGTGCCCTATGTCCTGCCGTTCCTCGCCGAGAGCCGATTCAGCGATGTGACCTTGCAGGGCGTGCGCAATATCCAGCAGGACTATGAACACAGATTCGGGCCAAATGACTACCGGCCCAACCTGTTCGTCACCTACTGGTCGTTTCGTATGATGATCGGGCTGATGGCGATTCCGGTGCTGTTCGCCCTTGCCACCTTGTGGCTCACCCGCGGCGGTCGCACCCCCACCCGGCCGTGGTTCTCGTGGTTTGCGCTGCTGACTATTCCCACTCCGTTCCTGGCGAACAGCGCGGGCTGGGTGTTCACCGAAATGGGGCGGCAGCCGTGGCTTGTCGTGCCGAACCCGACCGGCGATCAACAGGTTCGGCTGACCGTCAGCCAAGGTGTGTCGGATCACGCGCCCGGCATGGTCATTACCTCGCTGGTGACGTTCACCGTCGTCTACGCGGTACTCGCGGTCATCTGGTTCTTCCTGCTCAAGCGCTATGTCGCCGAGGGGCCGTTGGAACACGACGCCGAACCCGCACCGCCGAAAGCACCCGGCGATGACGAGGTGGCACCGCTGTCGTTCGCCTACTGACACGCAGACCGACCGGGAAGGAGCTGACCAATGGCATTGCAAGAGTTGTGGTTCGGTGTCATCGCGGCGTTGTTCCTTGGCTTCTTCATCCTGGAGGGCTTCGACTTCGGCGTGGGCATGCTGATGGAGCCGTTCGCTCACCTAAGCCGTTCAGGTGACGCCGATCCCGAAACCCAACGGCGCACCGCGCTGAACACCATCGGCCCGGTGTGGGACGGCAACGAAGTCTGGCTGATCACCGCCGGCGCGGGGATGTTCGCGGCGTTTCCCGGCTGGTACGCAACGGTGTTCTCGACGCTCTACCTACCGCTGTTGGCAATTCTGTTCGGCATGATCGTGCGTGCCGTGGCCATCGAATGGCGCGGCAAGATCGACGACACAAAGTGGCGTGCCCTTGCCGATTTCGGGATTGCGGCCGGGTCCTGGTTGCCCGCGGTGCTGTGGGGTGTGGCGTTCGCCGTCCTGGTGCGCGGTCTACCGGTGGACGCCAACGGTCACATCCATCTCTCGATCGGCGATGTGCTCAACGCCTACACGCTGCTGGGCGGCTTGGCCACGGCCGGGCTGTTTTTGCTCTACGGCGCGGTGTTCGTCGCGTTGAAGACTGCCGGCACGATCCGAGACGATGCGCACCGCTTCGCGGTGTGGCTGTCGCTGCCGGTCACGGGACTGGTTGCCGCCTTTGGGCTTTGGACGCAGCTGGCGCACGGCAAGAGCTGGACCTGGCTGGTGCTCGCGGTGGCGGTCGTCGCACAGCTTGCCGCGGTGGCGTTGGTGTGGCGGCGCGCCTCCGACGGCTGGGCGTTCGCCTGCACGGCGCTGGTGGTTGCGGCTGTGGTGATGCTGTTGTTCGGGGTGCTCTACCCCAACTTGGTGCCCTCGACGCTGAACAAGCAATGGAGCCTGACGATCTACAACGCGTCGTCGACGCCCTACACGCTCAAGATCATGACCTGGGTGACCGCATTCTTTGCCCCGTTGACGGTCGTGTACCAGGCGTGGACGTATTGGGTATTCCGGCAACGGATCTCAACTGATCGGATACCACCGCCGATCGGCCTGCCGAGGCGTCCGTCCTGAGCACACGGAATTCCCGGGCGCCCCTGGACCCACGTCTGTGGCGGGCATCGACCGCCTTGCGTCGCTACCTGGTCGCCACGGTGAGCTGCGGAGTGGTGATCTCCGGCTGCGCGATCGGGTCGGCCATCGTGCTGGCGGGGATCGTCGCGCGGGTCATCGCCGATCCCTCGGCCCGAGGCCTGCACGGCTGGCTGGGGCCGCTGTCAATCCTGTTGGTGCTGTGGGTCGTCCGCACCGTGACGCATTGGCTGCAGTCGCGCCTGGGTCAGCGCGGTGCCAGCGCGGTGATCGCCGATCTCAATGGCCAGGTACTGGCGGCGGTCACCGCCCGGCAACCCCATGAACTGGCCACGCAACGGGATGCGGCAGCGGTCGTGGTAACCCGCGGTCTCGACGGGTTGCGCCCCTATTTCACCGGCTACATACCCACGTTGCTGCTCGCCGCGATTCTGACTCCGGCGAGCGTGGCTGTCATCGCCCTCTATGACCTGAAATCGACGGCGATCGTGGTGATCACGCTGCCGCTGATACCGATTTTCATGGTGCTGATCGGGCTGGCAACAGCCGACCGCTCAGCGGCCGCGCTGGCCGCCATGACGACGCTGCAGGGCCGGCTGCTGGACCTGATTGCCGGGATCCCCACCTTGCGGGCACTGGGCCGCGCCTCGGGTCCCGAACACAGGATCGCCGAACTCGCTGCCGCCCATCGACGCTCGGCGATCGCGACATTGCGGATCGCGTTCTTGACGGCGCTGGTGCTGGAATTGCTGGCCACGTTGGGTGTCGCGCTGATCGCGGTCGGTATCGGACTGCGCCTGGTGTTCGGTGAGATGAGCCTGACCACCGGATTGACGGTGCTGCTGCTGGCCCCGGACGTGTACTGGCCGCTGCGCCGCATCGGAGTGGAATTCCATGCCGCCCAAGACGGTAGAACCGCGGCCGACAAGGCATTCGCGTTGATCGGCGAGCCCTCGGCCGTGGCGGCGGGCAACCGGACGGTGAGCGCGCACGGCGCGGAGATCCGCCTGGAAAAGCTCAGCGTCGCCGGGCGAGACGGCAATGCACCGAGCCAGTTGAGCGCGGTGATCCCACCGGGTCGCGTGACGGTGCTGACGGGCCGAAACGGCGCCGGCAAGACCACGACGCTGCAGGCCATCGCCGGACTCACCATGCCGTCGTCCGGCCGGGTCACCATCGACGGAGTTGACGTCACCGAGCTGGACCAGACTGCCTGGTGGGCACAGCTGTCCTGGCTGCCGCAACGCCCCGTACTCGTCCCGGGTACCGTCGGCGACAATCTGCGCTTGCTTGGCGAGCTGGACGATATTGGAAGCGCTTGCGCTGCCTCTGGATTCGATGCGGCGCTGGCCGATCTGCCGGACGGGCTGGACACCGCCCTCGGGAGCGGCGGCGTCGGGCTGTCACTGGGACAGCGACAACGGCTGGGTCTGGCCCGGGCGTTCGCGTCGTCGGCTCCGGTGCTGCTGCTCGATGAACCCACCGCACACCTGGACGCCGACACCGAACAACGGGTGCTGCGGGCCATTGTCGAGCGGGCTCGCGCGGGGGCGACCGTCGTGGTCGTCGGCCACCGGCAGCCGGTCGTGGCAATCGGGGACCACGTCATCGAGGTGGTTTCGGACGCCGAGGTGCGATGTGCGCCCGTCTGATCTCGCGGCGATCGCAAGCCCGGTGACGCCGGGTGCGGCGGGTCGCCGCCAAACAGCCCTGCTGGTCGCATCCAGCCTGTTGCGCCCCCGGTTGCCCCGCATCCTGGCGGCCATCGCGTTGGGAGTGCTGTCGCTGGGCAGCGCCCTGGCCCTGGCCGGAGTGTCGGCGTGGCTGATCACGCGGGCCTGGCAGATGCCACCCATCCTCGACCTGTCGGTAGCGGTTGTCGCGGTGCGCATGTTCGCGATCTCGCGGGGCGTGCTGCACTACTGCGAGCGACTGGCCACTCACGACACCGCACTGCGTGCGGCCGGCGTTGCTCGCGCGGAGATCTACCGCCGGCTGGCCCACGGACCGGCCGCGGTGGCCGTCCGGCTGCACAGCGGTGAGCTGGTGGCACGGGTGGGTGCCGACGTCGACGAGTTGGCCGACGTACTGGTACGCGCCCTGATACCGATCGGCGTCGCGGCGGTGTTGGCGGTGGCGGCGACCGTCGCCGTCGCGGCCATTTCGCCGGCGGCCGGCGCGGTACTGGCGATCTGTCTGGTCATCACCGGCGTGGTGGCGCCCCGGCTGGCCGGCAGGGCCGCGGCAACTCAGGAAGAGATTGCCCGTCAACATCATTCCGATCGTGACACAGCGGCAATGATCGCCCTGGAACACGCTCCCGAGCTTCGCGTGGCCGGCGCCCTTCCCGATGTCATCGCCGAATCGCACCGCCGCCAACTCAATTGGAGCGATGCGCTGGACGCGGCCGCCAGACCGGCCGCTCTGGCCGAGGCTATGCCCACCGCCGCCATCGGCGTCAGTGTGCTCGGCGCTGTGGTGGCCGGGATCGGGCTAGCCTCCGGGGTCGCCCCCACCACGCTGGCGGTCCTGATGTTGTTGCCACTGTCGGCCTTCGAGGCGATGACTCCCCTGCCGGCCGCCGCCATCCAGTTGACGCGCTCACGCATCGCCGCGGGCCGTCTGCTCGACCTGGCACCAGAGGTCCAGACGGCTGAATCCGCAACGCCGGCACCGACTCCGATCGGCACCGCCCGGTTGTCTGCGGACGTGTGTGCCGGTCACGCGCAGGCGCACTCCCATCAGGTGACTCTCGACCTCGCGCCGGGCGCGCGGCTGGCCGTCACCGGCGCCAGCGGCTCCGGCAAGACGACGCTGCTGATGACGCTTGCCGGACTGATGCCCCCGCTACACGGCCACGTGCTGCTGAACGGTACCGACATGAGCCAGTTCGATGAACATCAATTGCACAGCGCCGTCAGCTTCTTCGCCGAGGACGCACACGTCTTTGCCACCACCGTCCGCGACAATCTACTGGTCGCCCGCGGTGACTGCGAAGACGACGAACTGGTGGCAGCACTGGACGCGGTCGGACTCGGCGATTGGCTCGCGGGTTTGCCCGACGGTCTGTCGACGGTGCTGACGGGCGGTGCGCACGCGGTCTCGGCGGGTCAGCGCAGGCGGTTGCTGCTGGCCCGGGTGGTGATTTCACCGGCCCGGATCGTGCTGCTCGACGAGCCCACCGAGCACCTCGACACGTTCGACGCCGAAAGAATTTTGACGGACCTGTTGGCCCCGGCCTCCGGCCTGTTGACCGCCCAGCGGACGGTGGTGGTGGCTACTCACCACATGCCACCGGGCGTCCGCTGCCCTGAACTGCACATCGGGTAACGACGCTCAGAGGTGGCGCCGTCGTGGCATGAATTCCAGTGTGAGCAATGCGAATACC
Source organism: Mycobacterium sp. Dal123C01 (assembly GCF_052566995.1). Classification (NCBI taxonomy): domain Bacteria; kingdom Bacillati; phylum Actinomycetota; class Actinomycetes; order Mycobacteriales; family Mycobacteriaceae; genus Mycobacterium; species Mycobacterium sp. Dal123C01. Next base: position 4,460,440 of record NZ_CP199580.1, read on the forward strand.
AGCGGAGCCAGCTGAGTCAGCGATACCAGCGCATAGCGCCGAGCGTCCAACGCATGAAACTTGTGCACGTACCGGTACAACGACTCGAGCGCAATCAACGGATCGAGCAAATGGATCAACCGGTAGAACACCCGCTCGACCCAGCCGGGATTCTTGTCGTCGAAGATCTCCGGGAAGGCCGCGAACGAAAGCGATAACCGTTGTGCCCCCGCATCTTTACTAGCCATGATCATGTCGACGCTGAGCCGCTCGTCGATCCCGTTAGGAGCACCGCGTCGACGCCACGGCACGTCGAGGCTGATGTCGCTGCCACCCCCGGCCGTCGCGTATCGATGGAAGCCCTGGACCTGTCCGTCGGCGTCCCGCGCGATGATCAGCTGTATCCCGGGGAATCGGCCCTCGAGCACGCCATCGAGGTTCATGTAGAACCCGCGATCGGTGTGGGCCCCGCTCGGTGACGCGTGGACGACAGCAGTCAGCTCGGCCGACAACGTGTCGTTGAGTTCCTGCTCCGTCACGATTTCCGTTGTGATGCCGGCATTGTGCGTGCGCTGCACCGCCTGACGCAGGTTGCGAAACTTGCGTCCCATCATGTCGAAGCCGGACACGTCGACGACGACGTCGCGGCCGATCGGCACCGCACGCAGAGATTGTCGGAGCACCGCTGGGTCATTCCACAGCTGGAGCCGGCGCTGGCTGCAACCGACCACCGCGATGCGCCAGCCGTGGGCATGACACATCGCGGCGAAGCCGGCGACCAGCCCGGGGAAGTGCGCCTCCTCACCGATCGGGTCGCCGCCGACCACCGCAAATCCCATCCGCGTCCGGTAGGCCAGCGCCGCCGTACCGGCGACGCTGAAGTGGTAGCTCTTGCCCGTTTGCATCGCAAACGGTGCCAGCGGGTCATCGCTGGTGACGTTGATCAAAGCCCATGCCCGGCGCAGATCTTCGGATCGTGGATGCGACGACGTCGACCACATCAAGACCAATCCCGATCCGGCGATCAGTAGATCACCGAACAGGTCGAACCCCAGCACATGCGAGCCCAGCCCGGCCAACACCGATAGGGCGGCCACTCCCGCATGCATGGTCGTCACCGGGCGGCCCAGGAAAATGCCGCGAGCGATCAACGCCACAGCGGCCAGGACCGTCAAAGACCAACTCAGCCGATCGGCGTACTGCCATTGCGGCGCAGAGCGGTGATGGGCGAGGATCGCGACCAGCCAGCACGCCGCGCAGAGCAGAGCCGTGGCGCCGATACAGCGCGCCGCGAGCGAATCGACATGCATCACAACACGTTCGCGCGCGCGGAGCTTCGGCAGGAGGTCGGCCGACGGGCCTTTCATGCTTCACCTCCCGATGGGCTGACTGTCAGCTGGGCGGCTTGCGCGCCGCTTGTCCCATCGAATACCCGGCTCTTCGAATTTACGCCGGATTACGGCCCGGCACAGCCGAAATCGGACGGCCGTCCGGTAACTATTCGATAACCGCTATCGGGCAGCAGGCGGAAAGTATTTCAGCACGCCTTCCTGCACCACGGTCGCGACGAGTTGCCCTGCGCCATCGAAGAAATGGCCGGTGCCCAGCCCGCGGGAATCGGCGGCCACCGGTGACGTCGTCGAATACAACATCCAGTCGTTGAAGTCGACCTGCCGGTGAAACCACACGGAATGATTGGCAGACGCCGCGAAAATGCGGTCGAACCCCCACGACAGCCCGTGGGTGGTGATGACCGAATCCAGCACCGTGGTGTCCGAGGAGTACACCATCGTCGCGGTGTGCAGCACCGGGTCGTCGGGCACCACGCCCAAAGCCTTCATCCAGACCCGGTTGTGCGGCAGCCGTTCACCTTTGTCGCGCATGACCCAAGCCGGGTCGTTGGTGTAGCGCCATTCGATCGGCTGCAGCGCGTTGACGAAGTGCGGCACTCGCTCCTCGTAGCCACGCAGCAACTCCCCGATCGACGGCTGCGTGTGGGGCGGGGCCACCGGCGGCGCCTCAACGGCGTGCTCGAGGCCGGGGCCACCGGACATGTACGAGATCATCGCCGAGGACAACAGCACGCCGTCCTGTACGGCGTCGACGCGCCGGTTGGCGAAGCGCCGTTCGTCGCGTAACCGGCACACGTGAAATTCGATGTCCTTGGCGGTGTCACCGCCGTTGATGAAATGCACCGAAAGGGCGCTGGGCGGCAGGTTGTCCCGGATCAGGGTGCGGCTACTGGCGACGAACGATTGCGCCATGAGTTGCCCACCGAAGGTCCGCATCGGGTTCTTGCGGGGGTGAGATCCCAGGAACAGGTCGTCATCGAGGCGATTGAGGTCCAGCGCTGCCAGCAGTTCGTCGAAGTCGGTATTCGGCTCTCGGTCAGTCTCGAAGCCGGCCGGCACGGGCTCTCCTTGCGCGTTAGAGGTCGTCCTCCCCGATGCGGTGCACGTGGATCAGGTTGGTTGACCCTACTGTGCCAGGTGGGGCGCCGGCGACGATCACCACCAGGTCACCCCGCTTGTAACGGCCCAGGTCGATCAGTGATTTGTCGGCCTGACGGATCATCTCGTCGGTGGATTCCATGATCGGAACGATGAATGTCTCGGTCCCCCAGGTCATGGCCAGCTGGCTGCGAACTTCGGGCCACGCGGTGAACGCGAGCAGCGGCAGCGGAGTGTGCAGCCGCGCCAGCCGCTTCACCGTGTCTCCGGACTGGGTGAAGGCGACAAGCGCCTTGGCGTCCAGCCGCTCGCCGATGTCGCGGGCGGCATAGGAGATCACGCCACGCTTGGTGCGCGGCACATGGGTCAGCGGCGGTGCGGCGGTGGAATTGTCCTCAACCGCACAGATGATGCGGGCCATGGTGCGGACGGCTGCCAGCGGGTACTTTCCCACCGACGTTTCGCCGGACAACATCACCGCATCGGCGCCGTCGAGCACGGCGTTGGCGACATCGGAAGCCTCGGCGCGGGTCGGCCGCGAATTCTCGATCATCGACTCGAGCATCTGGGTTGCCACGATGACGGGTTTCGCGTTCTCCCGGGCCATCTGGATGGCCCGCTTCTGCACCAGCGGAACCTCTTCCAGCGGCAGCTCGACGCCCAGGTCGCCACGCGCCACCATGATGGCGTCGAAGGCCAGCACGATCGCTTCGAGATTGTCGACGGCTTCCGGCTTCTCCAGCTTGGCGATCACCGGCACCCGCCGGCCGATCCGATCCATGATCTCGTGGACCAGCTCGACCTCCGACGGCGAGCGCACGAAGGACAGCGCGACCAGGTCGACACCGAGATCCAGCGCGAAGGTGAGATCGTCAATGTCTTTGTCCGACAAGGGCGGTGCGGTCACGTTCATCCCGGGTAGCGACATGCCTTTGTTGTTGCTGACCGGGCCACCTTCGGTGACAGTGCAGATGACGTCGTTGCCATCGATGCCGGCGACCACCAGCCCGACGTTGCCGTCGTCGACCAGAACCCGGTCACCGGCGACGGCGTCCTGGGCCAATCTTTTGTAGGTGGTCGAAACCCGGTCGTGGGTCCCTTCGCAGTCATCGACGGTGATCCGGATGGTTTCCCCGTCGGCCCAATAGGTGGACCCCGTGGCGAAACGCCCGAGCCGGATCTTCGGGCCCTGCAGGTCGGCGAGCACACCAACGGCGCGCCCGGTGGTATCCGAGGCGGCGCGCACCCGCTCATAGGCGGCTTTGTGGTCGGCGTAGTCGCCGTGACTGAAATTCAATCGGGCGACGTCCATTCCGGCCTCGACCAGCGCCAGAATCAGCTCATCCGATTGGGTTGCAGGGCCAAGGGTGCAGACGATCTTCCCGCGTCTACTCACGTCTAACCACCTTAGTCGCGCTGTTGGTTATCGGGGTGACTTGAAGGTGGCCACACAGCGAGCCGTCGGGAAATCACGCGAGGGGCCGCCACGCCCACGCCCGACTATCCGCTGAGAATCGCCGGAACCAGCGGAAAGCCAGGCAGATTACGCAGCACCGTCCACGCGATCGCGGTGACAGTGAGCGTAATCACCGCGGGTATCGGCAGCGATCGCCGGCCCTGCTGTCGCCGCATCAGCAGCCAACCGGCCAAGAGCGGGAGACCGACCAACAGGAATACGTTGTCGTTGATGCTGGATACCAGGTGGCCATGCAGCAGGTCATGTGTCATCCGAAGGCCGCCACAGAAGGGGCAGTCCCAGCCGGTGAGCCACTTGAACGGGCACTGCGGGTAGGCCGAATTCGTGTTGTGCGGGTCGACGAGTCCGACATACCCGAGGGCTCCGGCCAGCAGCACGCCGGTACCGGCTGCGATGTAGCGGCGGTGACATTGCACGCCGTGCTGACACTGATCTCCCGACGTGCGGGAGACCGCGTTAAGTCCCATAACGCAGTGGGCGACCCTGTGGGTCGTTGACCTTGTCGGTCAGGATGAGGAGAGCGTCGACGATGCTCCAGATCAGCCCGACTCCGCAGGTGAGCAGGCCCACGAGCAGTTGTGCGACACCCAATCCGACATCGCCGATGTAGAAGCGGCCGAGACCGCCAATGCCAACCAGGCTGAGCAGCTGTAATAGACCCGCGACGGTCTTCGACTTGTCCGAATACGGCAGCCCCGTCACCGGGTGACGGCCATAGGGTGCGACCGAGTCGTACGACGCGCCGGGCCCCGGGTATGGCGGCGGGTAGGGCGGCGGATATCCCGATGGCTGCGGTGATTGTGCGCCTGAGTCTGGGGCATCGCTCCACGACGGATCGGTCACGTTTTCAGCATGCCAGATCGACTGGGCGGACCCCAGCTTCAATAATCAGGGCATGTCGGCTCGCTAGCGGCCCGAACCCCGACTCCTCAGCCGAAGCGGCCAGCGCCTACGAGTTTCCTTCGCGTCCCCGCCGGCCAGCGGCTCGTCTGTCGCCTTCTCAGCTGCGGGTTCGTCGGATTTGGTCTCGACAGCGGCGGCTGATTCCGGCTCGCTCTCCTCGGCTTCGTCGGCGGTTTCTTCCGCTTCGTTGACCTCAGTCTCTGGTTCCGCAGTCTCGGGCTCGGCTTCCAGTTCTTTGGCTTCCAGTTCTTTGGCTTCCGGTTCTTCGGCTACTGGCTCGTCCGCCTCGGGCTCTTCAGGCTCCGGCGCTTTGGCCTCCGGCTCCTCAGCCTCGGGCTCCTCGGGCTCGTCGGCCGCCGGTTCCTCCGGCTCAGGCTCAGGCTCAGGCTCTACAACTTCAGGCTCTTCGGTCTTCGCCTCTTCGGCCACCGACTCCTCAGCCTCGGGCTTCGCCTCTTCAACCTCAGGCTCTACGGCCTCCGGCTCCTCGGCCTTCGCCTCTTCAGCCTCAGGCTCTACGGCCTCCGGCTCCTCGGCCTTCGCCTCTTCGACTTCCGGCTCCTCGGCTGGTGCCTCGACCGCCTCGGCCTTCGGTTGCTTGCCGTCGTCGCCCGCACTGGCTGCGGTCGCCGTCGTCGCCGCGGAAGCCGCAGCGACGCTCGCTAGTTTGTCGGCCGGCTCTAGTTCTGGCCCAGATTCCGCCGATTCGTCGGCAACGTCATCGTTGCCCCGCAGACTTTCGGGATCCTCGCGACCCTTCGGCGCCAAAATGATGTAAACCACGGCACCGATGAACACGAAAGTCGATGTAAACGAGTTGATCCGGACACCGGCGATGTGTGTGGCGGTGTCGTCACGCAGCAGCTCAACCCAGAAGCGCCCAACGCAGTAGAGCGCGACATACGCCGCAAAGAGCCGTCCGTGACCGATCGCGTACCGCCGATCGATGTAGATCAGGATGACGAAAACCAGGACGTTCCAAATCAATTCATACAAAAACGTCGGTTGCACGACGACCGCGAGTTGCCCGGTCGAGATTCCGTCGAGCGAATGCGGGTCGATGTATCCCGTGGGATCGCGGCGGTAGAAGATCTCCAGGCCCCACGGCACCGTGGTTTCCCGGCCGTAGAGCTCCTGATTGAAGTAGTTCCCGAGCCGACCGATGGCCTGCGCCAAGATGATTCCCGGGGCAACCGCGTCGATGAAGGCCGGTAGCGGAATTCCGTGCCGCCGGCAACCGATCCAGGCTCCGAGCACGCCGAGCGCGACCGCGCCCCAGATGCCCAACCCGCCGTCCCAGATTCGGAACGCCGCGCCCAGCCCGGCACCGCTCGGGCCCCAATATGTCCGCCAATCGGTGGCCAGGTGATAGAGCCTGCCGCCAATCAAACCGAACGGCACCACCCATAACGCGATGTCATAAATCACCCCGCGCTGTCCACCGCGAGCTACCCAGCGCCGGTCGCCAATCATCAGCGCGACCACGATCCCGGTGATGATGAACAACGCATAGGCGCGAATCGGCAACGGCCCAAGGTGCCAGACACCCTGCGGCGGGCTAGGGAAATACGTGGGCAACATCGTCATGATGTCGACACTCGCACACCTTCGGCCAATTCCTGGGTCAGGGCACGCAGGCTAGGGAGACCGTCGGCGAGTGCCGACACCAATGCGGAACCGACAATGACACCGTCGGCGTAGCCCCCGATCTCCGCGGCCTGCTCTCGCGATCGCACGCCGAGGCCCACGCCAACAGGGATGTCGGACACCGCCTTGACCCTGCTGACCAATTCGGCTGCGGCGTTCGACACCGCGTCACGTGCCCCGGTCACGCCCATCGTCGACGCGGCGTAGACGAATCCGCGCGACGCCTCGACCGTGGTCACCAGTCGCTGCGGTGTCGACGAGGGTGCCACCAGGAAGATGCGATCCAGCTGATGTTCCTCGGACGCGGCCATCCAGTCGTGAGCTTCGTCGGGGATGAGGTCCGGAGTGATCAATCCGTGCCCACCTGCGGATGCCAAGTCCCGCGCGAACGCATCAATCCCGTAGCGCAGCACCGGGTTCCAATACGTCATGACCACCGCACGACCGCCGGCCAGACTGATCGCCTCGACCGCGGCCAACGTGTCGCGGACTCGCACCCCCTCGCGCAGCGCGGCCTCCGTGGCCCTGGCGATCGTCGGACCGTCCATCCCGGGATCGGAATACGGCACGCCGACTTCGATGAGGTCGCAACCCGATTCGACCAGAGCGATCATCGCGTCCAGCGAAGTCCGCACATCGGGATAGCCAGTGGGCAGATAACCGATGAGCGCGGCGCGGTTTTCCGCCCGGCATGAATCGAAAAGCGGTGCCAGCCTGCTTGCCTGGCTTTGCTCCACCGTCATCCCTCGTCCTGACCGTCGAATAGGCCGAACCATTTCGCGGCTGTCTCGACGTCCTTGTCCCCCCGGCCGGAAAGATTCACCACAATGACTGCGCCGCTGCCCAATTCATTGCCCAGCTTGAGGGCGCCGGCGACCGCGTGCGCGGATTCGATGGCCGGAATGATGCCTTCGGTGCGGCACAGCAGCCCAAACGCGTCCATCGCCTCGGCGTCGGTGATCGGCCGGTATTCGGCGCGCCCGGTGTCTCTGAGCCACGCATGCTCCGGGCCCACTCCCGGGTAATCCAAACCCGCTGAAATCGAATGGGACTCGATCGTCTGGCCGTCTTCGTCCTGCAGCAGATAGGAGAATGACCCCTGGAAAGCCCCGGGCGAACCGCCGGTGAACGTCGCTGCATGCCTGCCGGTCTCGACGCCGTCGCCCGCCGCCTCGTAGCCGACCAGCCGCACGCCGGGGTCGTCGATGAAGGGGTGGAAGATTCCGATGGCATTGGATCCGCCGCCGACGCAGGCCGTGACGGCGTCGGGCAGCCGGCCCGCCTGGGCCTGGATCTGGACACGCGTCTCCAGCCCGATGATGCGCTGGAAGTCACGCACCATCGTCGGGAACGGGTGCGGCCCGGCCGCGGTGCCGAAGCAGTAGTACGTGTTGTCCGCATTGGTCACCCAATCCCGGAACGCCTCGTTGATGGCGTCCTTGAGTGTCTGCGAACCCGCGTCTACCGAGACGACCTCGGAGCCCAGCAGTCGCATCCGCGCCACGTTGAGCGCTTGACGTGCCGTGTCGACAGCGCCCATGTAGATCACGCACTCCAGGCCGAGCAGTGCACACGCGGTGGCGGTGGCCACGCCGTGCTGCCCGGCGCCGGTCTCGGCGATCACCCGGGTCTTGCCCATTCTCTTGGCCAGCAACGCCTGACCGAGCACGTTGTTGATCTTATGAGAACCGGTGTGGTTCAGGTCTTCTCGCTTGAGAAAGATGCGTGCTTTACCGGCGTGCTCGCTCAGGCGAGTGGCCTCGTACAGCGGCGATGGCCGCCCCGCGTAATTGGCCTGCAAGTCGTCCAAAAGGTCCAGGAACTCTGGATTGACGCGTTCCTTTTCATAGGCGGCGGTCACTTCTTCGATCACCGCCATCAATGCCTCGGCGACGTATCGGCCACCGTAGACGCCGAAATGCCCACCCGGGTCCGGTTCGTGCCGCGTGGGTTCTGCGAGGGCCTCGCTGGTTAGCGGAAGGGCGGGGCGAGCTATCTCTACCATCACCAAGTCTCAACGCGGGGATAGCTCATGGGGTTCAACGCTTCAACGCAGGGACTCTTGAGTAACTCTTCCAAGACTAACGAGCCGGTTTCGGACAGGACGGATGAGTGCCGGCGGTCACCAGATCGGCAACGGCAGCACGAGGGTCACCACTTTTGACCAAACCCTCACCGACGAGAACGGCGTCAGCGCCGGCACCGGCGTAGGCCAACAGGTCTCCGGTGCCACGAACGCCGGACTCGGCGATCCTGATCACGTTGCTGGGCAGCCCGGGAGCGATTCGCGCGAAGCAATCCCGATCCACGTGCAGCGTCGCGAGATCACGAGCATTGACCCCGATGACGTGAGCCCCGGCCTTCAGCGCCCGGTCGGCCTCTTGCTCGGTGTGCACCTCAACAAGCGCTGTCATGCCAAGTGATTCTGTGCGGTCGAGCATCGCGGCCAGCGCCGACTGCTCCAAGGCGGCGACGATCAGCAGCAACATGTCGGCGCCGTGCGCACGCGCCTCATGAATCTGATAGGGCTGCACCACAAAGTCTTTGCGCAAGACCGGAATCGAGACGGCGGCCCGAACAGCGTCCAGGTCGTCGAGAGAGCCTTGAAAGCGTCGCTCCTCGGTCAAGACACTGATGATCCGGGCGCCGCCATCTTCATATGCCTGAGCCAGCTTGGCCGGATCGGCAATGGGCGCTAACGAACCCGCCGATGGACTGGCGCGTTTGACCTCGGCGATGACGCCGATCCCGGGCTCGCGCAGGGCGGCCATCACGTCGAGCGGTGGCGGCGCCGCCGCGGCGGCTGCTTTGATCTCGGTCAGGCTGATACGGGCTTCGCGCGCAGCAACATCGGCCCGGACTCCCTCGAGGATGGAGTCAAGGACAGTCGCCGGACTCATAGCTGTCGTTTCCCTTCACCACTGGCACTCACGGTCACCTAACCGGTTCCGAGCCGATTTCGACGACGTCAATGAAGGGTAGCGACTGTCGGCTCGCGGCCCGTCACCGACCCTCGGTGTCAGACTCGCGGGGCCGATCGGTCGGGTCGTGCCCCTCATCGAGTGCGTCCCAGATCATCCGCTCCGAAATCTCTGGCGCCCCCGGCTCCTCCAGCATCGCCCCCTCGGCGCCCGTGCGTCGCGCAATTGAGCGGCGGGTCGCCGGAGCGGAATATTTTCTCGCCCCGCCGCGAGCGGATGTCGCGGACCGCATCAACAGGACAGCGGCGATCAGCGTGCACACCGCGGCGACCACCGCGAACCCCGCTCCCCAGTAGCGCCGGTCGCTTCCCACCAGCGTCACCAGGGAAATATGGGCGAGGTCGGCCCCGCGCGCCGCCACGTCCGGCACCACCCACAGGCTGACGCCCACGTAGGCGATCGCCAGGCTGACCACGGCCAGCAGCCCCGCCAGCGTCCGCAGCGCCCAGCCGCGCACCGCGAGCGCAGCGACGGCCGTGGCCAGCATGAGCAGCGCCGACGGCAGCAAGGCAGTCGACCACGACCCGCCGGACAGGGTCACGTCCTTGGGCGGTCCCAGCCCGTCGAACGACCGGACGACGACCCACGGCAGCCGCGACGCCGTCCACAGCGCGGCCGCGGCGATGACCAGCAGGAGCTGGGCTATACCGATCGTCAGCCGGGCTCGCCGGCCCGGCCGGGCATCAGCCATTGCGGGGTGCGTCCGGGGCCGTGAGCGTCTCGGCGGCGGCGATCGCATTCAGCACCGCGCGCGCCTTGTTGGTCGCCTCGGTGTGCTCGTAGGGGCCGTTGGAGTCGGCCACCACCCCGCCGCCCGCCTGGACGTATGCGGTGCCATTGCGCATCAGCGCGGTGCGAATGGCGATCGCGAAGTCGGCGTTGCCGGCGAAGTCGAGGTATCCGAGCACGCCGCCGTACACGCCGCGGCGCGTCTTCTCCACCTCTTCGATCAGCTCCATGGCCCGCACCTTGGGTGCGCCGGACAGCGTCCCAGCCGGGAAACACGCCGTCACCGCATCCAACGCGGTGCGGCCCTCGCCGAGGACGCCCGTGACCGTGGACACCAGGTGCATGACGTGGCTATAGCGCTCGATGTGGCTGTAGTCCTCGACGCGAACAGTGCCCGGCGTGCAGACCCGGCCGAGGTCGTTGCGGCCCAGGTCGACCAGCATCAAATGCTCGGCACGTTCTTTGTCGTCCTCCAACAGCTCCTTTTCCAGCAGCTGGTCTTCTTCCTCGTTCTGCCCGCGCCACCGCGTACCGGCGATCGGATGCGTCCTCGCCCGGCCGTCGACGACCGTGACGAGCGCCTCCGGGCTGGAGCCGACGATCGAAAAGTCAGTCGCGCCAGCGCTATTCGGCACATGCAGCAGATACATATAGGGGCTCGGGTTGGTGACCCGCAGAATCCGGTACACCTCGAACGGGTCGACGTCGGTGTCCATCTCGAAGCGCTGCGAGGGCACCACCTGGAAGGCTTCGCCGGCCGCGATCTGGTCGACGAGGTAATCGACGATCTTCCCGTACTCCTCGACAGTGCGCTGCGCCCGGTATCGGGGCTCGGGCCTGCTGAAGGTGGCAACCGTCGACGACAACGGCTGGCCCAGCGCCTCGGTCATCACGTTCAGGCGCGCGACGGCGTCGTCGTAGGCCTCGTCGACCCGCTCGTCGGTGCCGTTCCAGTTCACGGCGTTGGCGACCAGCGTGATCGTGCCCTCGTGATGGTCGACCGCCGCCACGTCTGTGGCTAGCAGCATCAGCATGTCCGGCAGATTCAGATCGTCGACGGCCCTTTCGGGCAGGCGTTCCAGGCGCCGCACCATGTCGTAGGCGAAGAACCCCACCAGGCCCCCCGACAGCGGCGGAAGCCCTGGCACCGCCGCGGTGGCCAGCAGCTCAAGGGTGGCCTGCAGCGCCTCCAGTGGGTCGCCGCCGGTGGGCGCATCCTGCGGAACCGCGCCCAGCCACACCGCTTCGCCGTCGCGCACAGTCAACGCCGAGGGCGCTCCCGCCCCGATGAACGACCATCGCGACCACGACCGGCCGTTCTCGGCGGACTCCAGCAGGAAAGTGCCGGGTCGATTCGCGGCGAGCTTGCGGTATGCCGAGAGCGGCGTCTCGCTGTCGGCCAACACCTTCCGGGTCACCGGAACAACGCGGTGCCCGGCCGCAAGCAGGCGAAATTCCTCCCGTGAGGTCGTGTCGGCGAGGTGTGGGTGCACCAAACCATCCTCGCAGATGGGGTTGTCCAGCCCGGGCGTAGCCTGACGGCCATGAAAACTGGTGACACCGTGGCCGACTTCGAACTTCCCGATCAGACCGGAACGCCGCGCAAGCTCAGTGCCCTGCTTGCCGACGGCCCGGTGGTCCTGTTCTTCTACCCCGCCGCCATGACCCCCGGTTGCACCAAGGAGGCGTGCCACTTCCGGGACCTGGCCGCCGAATTCGCCGCGGTCGGCGCCAACCGCGTCGGTATCAGCACCGATGCCGTGCAAAAGCAGGCCAAGTTCGCCGAGAAGGAGAAGTTCGACTACCCGCTGCTGTCGGACAACGAGGGCACGGTCGCCACTCAGTTCGGCGTCAAGCGCGGCCTGCTGGGCAAATTGATGCCGGTCAAGCGCACGACATTCGTCATCAACACCGATCGCAAGGTGCTCGACGTGATTTCCAGCGAGTTCAGCATGGACACCCACGCCGACAAGGCGCTGCAGACGCTGCGAGCGGGTTCGTCGGCTTAGGCAGGGGTGATCAGCCGGCCGACAGCTCAGCGAGATCGGCTGCGGGCGCAGCAGATTCGGGATCGCGCCCGACGCCCAGGTGCTCGATGAAGAAGTCGCGCGCGGCCGCCTTGGCCAGCTTTGACGATGGGCCACGATAGGCATCGAAGTGACCGCCGGGAATGATCACCAGCTTCTTGGGCTGAGCGGCGGTCTCAAACACCTGCAGCGCTGCGGCGCTCGGAGTCACCACATCGTGGGTCGGCACCACCATCAAGAACGGAGTCGGCGAGATGTTCGGCACGTACCGGCCCGGTTCATAGCCAAGGACGTACTCGATGCTGCGCAGGGTCATCTGGTTGGCAAAACCAGGGTCTCGCTTGATCGCCCCGTCGGATCCGTAAAAGTACTCGTACGCGTCGGCACTCGGGAGAACCACGTTCGCCATCGGGTTTTGGTCGACCACCGGCAACATCGCCGCCGCCTCGCCGCGCGCCCGGCCGCGGCGATCGCCGTGAAACGCCGCCCAAATCTGGGGCTGCAGATCCGCCCGGACCAGATTCTGCAGCTGCAACAGGCCACTCACGAACGGCACCTGACAGGCCACGGCCTTGAGTCGCCGATCAATCGCACCCAGCACCATGACATGGCCCGCCGACAGACTGGTGCCCCAGGCGCCCACCCGATCCGGGTCGACTTCTTGCCGGTCCTGCACGTAGGTGATGGCGTGCTGATAGTCCCGGATCTGCTGCCAAGGATCGGTCTCGTTGCGCGGCATCCCCGGCGCCGCGTCGGAGCGACCCCAGCTGCGATGGTCATAGACGAGCGCTGCCAGCCCCGCGTCGGCGAACACTTCCGCGAAATCGGCGATGAAGTGGGCCACCTCGCCGCCCAATCCGTGCGCCATCACGATGCACGGCGCAGGCCCCTGTACATCCGCGGCGGAGAAGAACAGCCCACGCAGCGTCACCCCTTCTGCATCGAACTCAACTTCTTGCGCATCGCCCATGGTCTTCTCTTCCCTTTGGCGTCCGGACAGCCGGATCGGCATCCTGACAGCCAGACTAGGAAGCAGCTACCGCGGGCGATTGATCATCTGTGCAGACGTGATTGTCCGACTGCGCGAATCGATGACGCAGTCTTAGACGCGGGCGCCGCGAACCATATCAGCCGCCTTCTCGGCGATCATGATGGTCGGGGCGTTGGTGTTGCCGCGCACCACGACTGGCATTACCGAGGCGTCGACGACCCGCAGACCGTCGACACCGCGCACCCGCAACAGGGGGTCGACCACGGCGCGTTCACCGGTGCCCATCGCGCAGGTGCCTACCGGGTGATACATCGTCTGGGTGTGGACCCGGGCGGCCGCCGCGAACTCGGCGCTGTCCGGGCGGTCTTGGGTCGGGTAGAACATCGTGTGCAGATGCGCGCCGAGTGGGCCGGTGGTGCTCATCTCGATGAATGCGCGCGCGCCGGCGAGAAGCGAGACGAAGTCGCCCGCCTCGCGATAGAGGCCGAGGTCGATCAGCGGAGCGTGGGTGGGGTCGGCCGAATTCAGGCGCACCGTGCCTCGGCTGGCCGGGTCGAGCAGCGAGACGGTCCCGGTGAACGACGGCGTCGGGGGCGGGGCCAGACCGTCGGCGAATGCCGTGGGCCCCGTGTGGATTTCGATGTTCGGTACCGCGGGGTCAGCGGTGGTGGAGAAGAAGGCCCCGACGTCGCACAGCGCGGAGTTCAGCGGGCCAGGGTCGCCCGCGTCAAACTGATCACGTGCTCTTGGGTCCAGCGCCAGGGCCAGAACGTCGGTGGCGTTGCGGGTGCTCCAGATTATTGGCAGCGTCGGGTGGTCGTGCAGATTGGCACCCACCCCGGACAGATCCACCGCGACCTCGATGTCGTGGGCGCGCAGGTGCTGCGCGGGTCCGATACCGGAGAGCATCAACAGTTGCGGAGAGTTGATCGATCCGCCGCACAGCAGTACCTCTCCCTCGGTCCGGGAGGTCAGCTGCTGGCCGCCCTGCTCGTAGCGCACGCCGACCGCGCGCCCGCCTTCCAGCAGCACGCGGTGGACCAGCGCGCCGGTACACACGGTGAGATTTGGGCGGGCCAACGCGGGGCGTAAGTAGCCATCGGCCGCCGACCAGCGCCTGCCGTGGTGTTGGGTGAGCTGGAAAGGGCCGGCGCCGATCTGGTGTGGACCGTTGAAGTCGTCGTTGATGGGCAGGCCCCCGGCAACTGCGGACGCCACCCAGAGCTCGTTGAGGCTGTGCACATACACGGGGTCCTGCACGTGCATAGGACCGTCGACACCGTGCAGGGGCGAACCCAGCCGGGCATTGCACTCGGCGCGCAGGAAATAGGGCAGCACCTCGTCGTAACCCCAGCCGGTGGCACCATGCTCGCTGCGCCAACCGTTGTAATCGCTCGGGTTCCCACGGTTGTAGACCATGGCATTCAACGACGAGCAGCCACCCAACATCCGGCCCCGCGGCACGGCAACCCGACTGCCCGTGCCGGCCTGCAGCACGCTGCGATAGGCCCAGTCCATCCCGGTACCGAACAGCATGCCGAACAAGGCTGGGATGTGTACCTCCGGTGCCGAGTCGCCGCCGCCGGCCTCCAGCAACAGCACCCGGGCAGACCCGTCGGCGCTGAGCCGGTTAGCGAGTACACACCCGGCACTGCCCGCACCGATCACGATGAAATCGAAGGCACTCTCCGGCATCAGGTTAAACCGTTGTGGCGCTCAGCGATTTGCGCTCGATGCTGGCGGCGAACAGCGGAGTCTCGCGTCGGTTGTGGTCAGTGACGGCTTCTTGTAAAACCGCTGCGGTCTGTTCGAAGGTCTGGCCCGCCGCCGCGAGTGCGTCGAGGAAGGCCCGGGTGGGATAGCTGATCACCAAGTTGGTGAACTGGCAGGTTTCCGCGTCCAGCGCGGTCACGCTGAGATCCCAGATCACCTGAATTTTGGTCCAGCCCACCGGTGTTTGCAGATCACTAAGCGACACCATGTGGCAGTGGTGGGCCTCGTGGACCTCAGCCACGTAGTGCTGGACCACCAGGCTGCCACCGACCTCCTCAACATTGATCGACATGGGCCGCCCGTCATCGGTCGTCGTCGATCCCGCGGCGATGTGATCCGGCGGAGCGCAGCGCTGATATTCCGCGTCAGGCAAGTTCAGCAACCAGTCAGCGACGTTGACCTTGTCGATCGGCGCCTGGATGATCGCGGACTGCGTGGTGCGAACAAGGACCATGTCCGTCCGTACGTCGGCGATTGTCATTGTGCTCCCCTTCCATCGGCTTACAGAAAGCCAGATTAGGAAGCAGCTACCGCGGGCGATTGATCATCTGTGCAGACGTGATTGTCCGACTGCGCGAATCGATTACGCAATTCTACGGGTCCGGCTGGGAGCAAAACCGTACTGCTTGGTGAAGGCACGACTGAAGTGCGGAAGACTGGCAAACCCCCAACGGGTCGCAATTTCACCGACCGGATCATCACTGGTGACGAGGTCGGCATAGCAGCGCGCCAGGCGGCGGCCCCGGATGTGTGCCGCCAATGAGATGTCCATCGGTTCCAAGACGCTGTACAGCGTGCGAATGGACACGAAATGGGCGGCCGCGACTGCGGCCGGGCTCAACGCAGGGTCGGCGAGATTGTCCTCAACGTATCCGAGGACCCGGTCGCACAGCTCCCGCGCCTCGCGACGCCCTGGCGACGGCCGGACCGTGCCACCGAGGTCAGCGAGCATCTGCATCACCAGCGCCGCCGCCTTCTCGGTGGCCTGCGCGCTCATGGTCGGCAACGTTTCACTGAGCACCGCCAGCACGTCGAAAAGGGGCCGCACCAAACCGGGTTCACGCCCCGACACGACCCGCACGCTTGCCGGGGTGTGAAACCCGGGCAGCAGGGCGTCGGCCAGGCTGCGCGGCAAAACCAGTGTCCGTTTGTGCACTGTCTCGGTGATCTCGTAAGCGCCGTTGATGTCGGTGTCCCACACCATCAGGTCGCCCGCACCCAGGGCGAGAACGTCGTCGTGCTGATAAACGAACTCCCGGCCGGCCAGCACATACTGCAGTCCGACCACATCGCGCGGGGTTGCACTGATTTGCCGGGACTTTCTGATGCCCCCGTGCGGGGACGTCACCCCGTCGACCAGACGCAGTTGCCCCAGCGGTTGCTCTCGCACGGTCGCTGAAAACATCTCGAGGTTGCCGTCCGTACCGGTCATCGCGAATGGCAGGTAGCAGTTACGCAGCATGTCCGTGAACACGTCGACGTCGTCGGTGACTTCCCACCGCGCCGGCGCCTCGACTGTCATAAGACCATCAGCTTAGTAACCGCGAAGGCGCCGGGACCTGTGTTGTGCAGCACAATTGGCCGCTACGGGACGATTGCCATGAACACGTAGGCCGCGAGCAACACCAGATGCACCTCGCCCTGCAATCGGGTCGCCCTGCCCGGCACCACGGTGAGCATGCTGATCACCACGGTCACCGCGAACAGCACGAGTTGGGTCGGGCCCAGGCCGAGCACCAGCGGTCCTTTGAGCCAGATCGAGGCCAGCGCGATGCCGGGAATGGTGAGCCCGATGCTGGCCATCGCCGAGCCGTACGCGAGGTTGAGGCTCGTCTGGATGCGGCCCGCCCGTGCCGCCCGCACCGCCGCGAGCGTCTCAGGCAGCAGCACCAGGGTCGCGATCACCACACCGACGAAGGAGTGTGGGAACCCCGCGGCCAATACCAAATGCTCGACGGCCGGTGACTCTTGCTCGGCCAGCCCCACCACCGCCGCCAGCGCGGCGAGCAGCAACCCCACACTCCTACCCGCCGCGGCGCTGGTCGGCGGCTCTGCATGGCTTTCATCGTCGAAGAGGCCGTGTTGCCCCTTCTGCGTGATCGGCAGGAAGAAGTCGCGGTGCCGCACCGTTTGCGTGAAGACAAACATCAGGTAGAGCAGCAACGAGGCGACGGCGGCGAATTCGAGCTGCCCGGGCGAGAATTCCTGACCTCCGCGCGTGGTGGTGAAGGTGGGCAGCACCAGGCTCAGGGTGGCCAGCGTGGTGAGCGTCGCGAGGGCGGCGCCGCTGCCGTGCGGGTTGAACAGCGTCACGCCATAGCGATGAGACCCCAACAGCAGCGACAACCCGGCGATGCCGTTGGTCGTGATCATCAAGGCCGCGAATGCGGTGTCCCTGGCCAGCGTCGCCGCTTCGTTCCCGCCGGACGCCATCAGCTCGATAATCAGGGCCAGCTCGATGACCGTCACCGCGGCGGCCAGCACCAGCGACCCGAATGGCTCTCCGACCCGGGCAGCGACCACCTCCGCGTGGTGCACCGCGGCCAGCACGGCGCCGATGAGGAGTACAGCCTGCACCGCGGCGAGTGCCGGTCCGGGCGTCGCGCCCCAGGTCAAGGCCAGCGCGACGAGGGCAACCAACGGCACGACCACGTTCCAGGACACCCGTTTCAACATCGCCTGCCATTCTCACCGAAATCGTCGGCCAGTGGGTGTTCGAGCGGACGCGCGATTACCGGGTTACCGCGGTCGCCGCCTCAGTAGCATGCTCACATGCCGCAAACCGATGGGCTACCCGAAGGCGCGGTGTTTGCTGGATACACCATCGTTCGGCGACTGGGGGCCGGCGGGATGGGCGAGGTGTATCTGGCACAGCACCCGCGGCTGCCCCGCCGCGACGCCGTGAAGATCCTGCCCGGCGAGCTCACCGAGAACCTCGAGTTTCGGCAACGCTTCAACCGGGAGGCCGACCTCGCCGCGAGCTTATACAACGAGCACATCGTCGGTATCCACGACCGCGGCGAATACGAAGGGCAACTGTGGATATCGATGGATTACGTGGAGGGGACCGACGCCGCACAGCTGCTGCGCCAGTACCCGTCGGGAATGCCGAAACCCGATGTCGTCGAGATCATTTCGGCCGTGGCCGACGCGCTGGATTACGCGCACTCGCGCGGCCTGCTGCACCGCGACGTCAAACCCGCCAACATCCTGCTCAGTGACGCCACACCCCGGCGGCGGATCCTGCTGGCCGATTTCGGCATTGCCCGCGAGTTGGGTGAAATCAGCGGCCTGACAGCGACGAACATGATGATGGGCACCACCGCCTACTGTGCGCCCGAGCAGCTGCAAGGTTTGGATCTCGACGGACGGGCCGACCAATACGCGCTGGCATGCACCGCGTACAACCTGTTGACCGGGTCCGCGCCGTTCCACGGTTCCAATCCGGCGGTGGTCATCACACAACATTTGTCGGCGCCACCACCGAAGATCAGCGAGCGCCGGCCCGAATTGGCAGACCTCGACGGCGCTCTGGCCAAAGCGCTCGCCAAGAACCCCGCTGAGCGCTACCCGACGTGTACGGATTTCGCCGCCGCGCTCGGAAGCCAACTCAACATCGAGGCGGCCGAGGCGGCTGCCCCGACCCAGGCCGTCGCGACCCCGACCGAAGTGATCGCGGCGCCGCAAACCCCGTCGGCCGCACCGCCGCAAGCGCGCAGCAGCCGGCGCACGGTGATGGCGGTCGCGGCGATCGTCGGCGTGGCGCTGGTCGGCCTTGCGGTACTCGTCAGCGTCCGCCTGCTCGGCGGCGACTCGAACCAACCGGACACCAGCAACGCTGCCGCGCAATCGGTTGCGCCGCCGAGCGGCCAACCATCCGCCCCATCAAAGCCGACGATCAAGCTCTCCGGCCAGATCACCGACAATTCCCGTGTGCTCGGCCCGCTCGAGTACGACGCGGTGAACCGAGCGCTCACCAAGCTCTACAACACCCGCGGCATCCGGTTGTGGGTGGTGTACGTCAAGAACTTCGACGGCCTCAAGCCTCTCCGTTGGGCCGAGGACACCATGCGCGCCAACAACTTCACGGATAAGGACGCCATTCTGGCCGTTGCCACCGAGGAGCCGGCGTACTCCTTTCGGGTGCCGAACGCGGTCACTGCCGGCAAAGGCATCGATCTCGAAGTCATTCGCCGGGACCGTATCTCGCCGGCCGTCTTCCGGCGCGAATGGCCGCGCGCGGCGATAGTCGCGGCCAATGGGTTGGACGTGGCGCCCCGCTAATTCCCGGGTTCCAGTAGCACGTCGGCGTCGAAGCAGCTGTGGTCTCCGGTGTGGCAGGCGGGGCCGACTTGATCGACGGTCAACAGCACGGTGTCGCCGTCGCAGTCCAGGCGCACCGCGCGCACCTGTTGAGTGTGGCCCGAAGTCGCGCCCTTGATCCACTGCTCGCCGCGGGACCGCGAATAGTACGTGGCTTCACGGGTTTCCAGGGTGCGGGCCAGCGCCTCGTCGTCCATCCAGGCAACCATCAGCACGTCGCCGCTGCCCTGCTCCTGCACGACGGCGGTGAATAGGCCATCGGCATTGCGCTTGAGCCGCGCGGCGATGTTCGGGTCGAGCGTCATCGCACCGTGATCCCCTCTGCGGCCATCGCTGCCTTCACCTGCCCGATCGTCAGCTCACGGAAGTGAAAGACACTGGCCGCCAACACCGCATCGGCGCCGGCGTCGACCGCGGGTGCGAAGTGGTCCACCGCCCCGGCGCCGCCGCTGGCGATCACCGGAACCGTAACCGCGGCGCGGACCGCGCGCAGCATTGCCAGATCGAACCCGGCTTTGGTGCCATCGGCGTCCATCGAGTTGAGCAGGATCTCCCCCACCCCCAGATCGGCGCCCCGGGCGGCCCACTCGACGGCGTCAATTCCGGTCCCACGGCGGCCGCCGTGGGTGGTGACCTCCCAGCCCGACGGCGTCGGCGCCGAACCCGGCGGCACCGTGCGGGCGTCGACGGACAACACGATGCACTGCGACCCGAATTGCCGTGACATCTCTGCCAGCAAGTCGGGGCGGGCGATCGCGGCGGTGTTGACCGAAACCTTGTCGGCCCCCGCCCGCAGCAATACGTCGACGTCGGCCACGGTGCGAACGCCGCCGCCGACCGTCAGCGGGATGAATACCTGCTCGGCGGTGTGACGCACCACGTCCAGCATCGTCGCCCTGCCCGACGAGGACGCGGTCACGTCGAGAAAGGTCAGCTCGTCGGCGCCCTCGGCGTCATAGGCCGCGGCGAGTTCCACGGGATCACCCGCGTCGCGCAGGTTCTCGAAATTGACTCCCTTGACGACCCGCCCGCCGTCGACGTCCAGGCACGGAATCACCCGCACCGCAAGGTCGGTACCCGCATACATGTCAGTAGTCCTCCGGTCGGCCGGCGCTGCACACGATTTCGAGGATCTCCCCGTAGGCGCCGGGGGCCGCGGCCAGCACCGACCGCGACTCGGGGGTCCAGAGTTGGCCGGCCACATCGGTGACGGTGCCACCCGCGGCCCGAACCTGCGCGACCCCCGCGGCGTGATCCCACACAAATCCACCGAAACTGACGACGCCGGCAAGTATTCCGTCGGCGACGTAGACGAGGTCGATGCCGGTGGATCCGTGCATGCGTAGTCGCGAGGACACCGTGCTCAGCTTCTCCAGGACCGCGAGCCGATAACGTCCCGGGAAACGGCCCCGGGACTCGGCGTTGAACGTGGCGACGCCGATCAGGCTTTCGGCCAGCTTCGTGTGACTCAGCGACGGCTGTGCGACACCGTTTTTCATCAGCGGGCCATCGGCGACGGCGGTGTAGCGATCGTCGGTGAACGGCATCCAGGTCAGGCCGGCGACCGGTTCGCCGTCGTGCAGCAGGCCCAAGAGAATCGCCGCCATCGGCGATCCCGCGGCGTAGTTGAAAGTGCCGTCGATCGGGTCGAGCACCCACACCCATGGCGAATCGATGGGCGAGCCACCGAATTCCTCGCCGTGCACGCCGATTCCGGTGGCCGCCTCCAGCGCGGCGACGACCTGGCGCTCAATCGCAAGATCAACCTGGGTGGCGAAGTCGTTGCCCTTCTTGCGAACCGCCGAGTCGGCGCGATGGCCGGCCACGAACGGCTCTACTGCTGCGTCGAGGATTGCTGACGCCTCGGCCAGCAGTGCGTTGAGATCCACTGGATTACACCCGTACCGCGTCCAGCGCCTGCGGCAAGGTGAATCGCCCGGCGTAGAGCGCCTTGCCCACGATGGCGCCCTCGACGCCGCGGTCGGTGAGAGTGGCGATGGCGCGCAAGTCGTCGAGGCTGGACACGCCGCCCGACGCGATGACCGGGACGTCGGTGCGGTCGGCGACGCGGGCCAGCAGGTCGAGATTGGGACCTTCCAGCGTTCCGTCCTTGGTGACGTCGGTAACGACGAACCGCGAACATCCCTCGCCGTCAAGACGTTCCAGCACGTCCCACAGGTCGCCGCCATCGGTTTCCCAGCCGCGGCCACGCAGTCGGTGCCGGGCCACTTGATTCTCATAGACGATCTGGACGTCCAAGCCGACCGCGACCTTGTCCCCGTGCTCGGTGATCGCCCGCGCACACCATTGCGGATTCTCCAGCGCCGCCGTGCCGAGATTGACCCGGGCGCACCCGGTGGCCAGCGCCGCGGCCAGGGAATCGTCGTCGCGGATCCCGCCGGACAACTCCACGTTCACGTCGAGCTTGCCCACCACCTCGGCGAGCAGTTCGCGGTTGGAACCACGGCCGAACGCGGCGTCCAAGTCCACCAAATGGATCCAGTCGGTACCGTCGCGCTGCCAGTTCAGCGCCGCGTCCAGCGCGGAGCCGTACTCGGTTTCGCTGCCGGCCTTGCCCTGCACCAGGCGCACGGCACGACCTTCGACGACGTCGACGGCGGGTAACAAAATCAGCGGCATCTACAGTCCCTCAACCCAGTTGTTCAACACGGCCGCACCGGCATCCCCGCTTTTTTCCGGGTGGAATTGGGTGGCGGCCAGCGGTCCGTCCTCGACCGCGGCCAGAAACGGCACCTGATGGGTGGCCCACGTCTGCACGGCTTCCGATGATCCCTCCCAGCGCTGCGCGGCATAGGAGTGCACGAAGTAGTACCGGGCGGACGCGTCCAGCCCCTTGAAAAGCCCACTGCCCGAGCCGGGTTGCACAACGTTCCAGCCCATGTGCGGGATCACCGGGGCGTCCAGCCGGGTCACCGCACCCGGCCACTGTCCGCAGCCCGTCGTCTCGACGCCGAATTCGACGCCGCGGGCGAACAGGATTTGCATGCCGACGCAGACCCCGAGCACCGGGCGGCCGGCGGCCACCCGCTCGGCGATGATCCGCTCCCCCGCGATCTTGCGCAGGCCGGTCATACACGCCTCGAAGGCGCCGACGCCGGGTACCACCAACCCGTCGGCAGCTGCTGCCGCACGCGCGTCGGCCGTGACTTCCACCGTGGCGCCGACCCGCTGCAGCGCACGCTGAGCAGACCGTAGATTGCCTGAGCCGTAGTCCAGAACTACGACTGATCGTGTTGTCACAGAACGCCTTTGGTCGACGGCACACCCGAGACGCGAGGGTCGAGCTCCACCGCCTGACGCAGCGCGCGGGCCACGGCCTTGTACTGCGCTTCGGTGATGTGGTGCGGGTCGCGCCCGTACAGCACCCGCACGTGCAGGGCGATGCGGGCGTTCATGGCCAGCGACTCGAACACGTGCCGGTTGATCACGGTGTGATAGGGCACCGAGCTTCCGGCGATGGTGGTGTGTTGCAGGTGATCCGGTTCGCCGCTGTGCACGCAGTACGGCCGGCCCGACACGTCGACGGCGGCGTGGGCCAGCGTTTCGTCCATCGGGATGAAGGCGTCGCCGAACCGGCGGATGCCCTTCTTGTCGCCGAGGGCCTGACCGAGCGCCTGACCCAAGGCGATCGCGGTGTCCTCGATGGTGTGGTGCCCTTCGATCTCGACGTCGCCCTTGGTGCGCACGGTCAGGTCGAAGCTGGCGTGGCTACCCAACGCGGTCAGCATGTGGTCGTAGAACGGCACACCGGTGTCGACGTGGACCTGCCCGGTGCCATCGAGGTCGAGCTCGATCACGATGTCGGATTCCTTGGTGCGGCGCTCAATTCGTGCGCGACGGGTCGCTTTTCCTGTTTCGGGAGTGGTCACGGGGCTCCTAATACATGGTCGCGACCCGCTGCACGCGGCATCGCCGCGCTTGCGATCGCTCCTGCGGGGCTGGATACGGCTGGGGCCAGCTCGGTGGCGGCGATCTGGGCGCTGGCTTGGAGGAACGCGTCGTTCTCGTCGGCCAGTCCGATGGTGGTACGCAGGTAGCCGCGAATGCCGACGTCGCGGATCAGTACGCCGGTGTCCAGGTAGCGCTGCCAGGCCGCGGGCGCGTCGGCGAATCGGCCGAATAGCACGAAGTTCGCGTCGCTCGGGATGACCCGAAAGCCCAAGCCGGCCAGGGCCGTCACGACCCGTTCGCGCTCGGCGATCAGGGTGGCCACGCTGCCCAGGGTGTCGTCGGCGTGCCGCAGCGCGGCCCGGGCCGCGGCCTGAGTGACCGACGACAGGTGATAGGGCAACCGCACCAGCAGCATCGCGTCGATCAGCGCCGGTGTGGCGACCAGATAGCCAAGCCTGCCGCCCGCAAAGGCAAACGCCTTGCTCATGGTCCGGCTGACCACGAGGCGGGTCGGATACTGTTCGACCAGCGCGACCGCGCTGGGCTGAGAAGAGAACTCGCCGTACGCCTCATCCACGATCAGGATGCCCGGCACCACGTCGAGCAGACGCCGCAGATCCTGCAACGAAATGCTTTGTCCAGAAGGGTTATTGGGACTGGTAACGAAAACTACGTCGGGCTTGCGTTCGGTGACGGCGGCGACGGCCGCATCGATGTCGAGGGTGAAGTCGTCGGCCCGCGCGGCCTCGAGCCATTCGGTGCGGGTGCCGTCGGAGATGATCGGGTGCATCGAATAGGACGGGACAAATCCGATCGCACTGCGCCCGGGCCCGCCGAAGGCCTGCAGCAGCTGTTGCAGGATCTCGTTGGAACCATTGGCGGCCCAGAGGTTTTCCACACCCAGCGCCGTACCGGTTTGCGCGGTGAGATAACTGGCCAGATCGGTGCGCAGGGCCACCGCGTCGCGGTCGGGGTAGCGGTGCAGGTCCACGGCGGCCTCCTGCACGGACCGGACGACGTCGTCGACCAGCGCCTTGCTGGGCGGGTGCGGGTTCTCGTTGGTGTTCAGCCGCACCGGAACCGCTAATTGTGGTGCGCCGTAGGGCGATTTGCCCCGTAGGTCGTCACGCAGCGGCAGATCGTCCAGCGTCGGCTCGGATGCGGTCATCGTTCGAACCTCCGCCGTACCGCCTCGCCGTGCGCCGGCAGGTCTTCGGCTTTGGCCAGTGTGACCACGTGTCCGGAGACGTCTTTGAGGGCCGCCTCGGTGTAATCCACGACGTGGATGCCGCGCAAGAAGGTCTGTACCGACAGGCCGCTGGAATGCCGGGCGCTGCCCGCGGTGGGCAGGACGTGATTGGACCCGGCGCAGTAGTCGCCGAGGCTCACTGGCGACCATGGGCCGACGAAGATAGCTCCGGCCGAACGTATTTGGCTGGCAACCCGCGACGCATCGGCGGTCTGGATCTCGAGGTGTTCGGCGGCGTAGGCGTTGACGACCCTAATGCCGGCAGCCAGGTCATCGACCAGGATGATCGCCGATTGCGGTCCACCCAGCGCGGTCGTCACCCGTTCGCGGTGCACTGTCGTCTGCAGCTGGGCCGCCACTTCGGTGTCGGTGGCCTCGGCCAGGTCCACGCTTGCGGTCACCAGGACGCTGCCGGCCATCTCGTCGTGTTCGGCTTGGCTGATCAGGTCGGCGGCCACATGCCCAGGATCGGCGGTGTGGTCGGCGAGGATGGCGATCTCGGTCGGCCCGGCTTCGGCGTCGATGCCCACCAGCGACCGACACAACCGCTTGGCGGCCGTGACATACACATTGCCGGGCCCGGTGATCATGTCGACCGGTTCCAGTTGCGTGCCGTCGGTGTCGATGCCGCCATAGGCCAGCAATGCCACCGCCTGCGCACCGCCGACGGCCCACACCTCGTCGACTCCCAGCAGCCGGGCCGCGGCCAGGATCGTCGGATGCGGCCAGCCGTCGAAGAGGGCCTGCGGCGGACTGGCCACCACCAGCGACTCGACACCCGCGGCCTGCGCGGGCACCACATTCATCACCACACTGGACGGGTACACGGCATTGCCGCCGGGCACGTACAGGCCCACTCGCTCGACGGGAACCCACCGCTCGGTGACCGTGGCACCCGGCGCGAGCACGGTGGTGACGTCGGTCCGGCGCTGATCCGCGTGCACGGCGCGGGTTCGCTCGATCATCACCAGCAGGGCGTCGCGGACGTCCGCCGCCAGTCCGTCCAGCGCGGCTTGCAACACGGCCTCGGGAACCCGGACGGCAGCGGGGCGCACGCCGTCGAACGATGCCCCGAACTCCAGGGCCGCCTCGGCCCCGCGTTCGGCGACGGCCTGCACAATCGGGCGCACCTGCGACAACACCGTCTCGACGTCGGCCCCACCGCGCGGCAGGGCGGCCCGCAGCCGGGCAGCCGTCAGCTCGGCACCCCGCAAGTCGATGCGGGCCAGCAAAGGTGTGGCAGTCACAGCGTCCATTGTCCCAGAGGAACTCAAATCAATTACCGACCGGTACAGTGCCGGTATTCAGGCCCACACCCGCGTTTACTACGTTCCGTAAGGGAGCCGGCATGTCCGCAAAGGATCATCCGAACAACGCCCCGGGCATTCCGATGGTGTATCCGACATGGTTTGAGAACTTCCAGGTCAAATACGTCAACCGGGCGCTGAAACCGATCGCCCGCTTCCTGCCCGGGACCGCGACCGCGACCGTCGAGCATCGCGGCCGCACGTCGGGCAAACCGTACAAAACCATCGTCACCACCTACCGCAATGGCAACGTGCTGGCGATCGCGCTGGGCCACGGCAAGACCGACTGGGTGAAGAATGTGCTGGCCGCCGGCCAGGCTGACCTGCACTATGCCCGCCGCGACGTGCACATCATCAATCCCCGGATCCTGCCGGCCGGATCCGACGGCACCGGCTTGCCCGGGCTGGTGCGCTTGCAGTTGCGCCGCATGGCGGTTTTGGTCAGCGATATCGCCTGACCAGCCGGCCGCTGCGGCGTCCAGTGTGCGCTGGGGGCTTCGGGTGTGCGCTCAGGGCGTGATTTGGCCGATTTCGCCGCCCAGGACGCACGCTCAACGCCGTGGACGCACACTCGACGGGACGCGCCGGGCCTACGCCCTGGTGAAGACGGTCTTGCCGGTCATCGTCGGCCAGACCGAGGGAGCGTCTTCCCAGGACACCACCCGGTCGACGGCCGGCGACAGGTCCAATCCGTTGGCGAGCAGCTCGAGCACCTGCGGGATCACGGTGCGCGCACTGACGCGTCCGGTGATGAACTGCACTCCGCGGGTGTACATCGGCAGCAACGGCATTTCCACCTTGTATTCGGGATAGATCCCGGTGTCGGTACACACGCCGTCTGCCCAGGTCGCGCGCAGAGTTGCGGCAAGCAACGCAGAATCGCCGCTGGTGTGCACAGTGACGGGATACGGGTCCCACGCCTTGTCCGGCTTTGCGCGATCGTGGACCGTGGCGCCGAGCTTCTCGGCGGCCGCCAGGCGCTGGGGATCGGTGTCGACATAGTCGACGTGGGCGCCCAGCGCCGCCGCGATGGCCGCCGCGTACAGCCCGATCGATAGCCGGCCGACCACCAGGACGCGGCGGTCAGCCGAATCGAGCCGGGCCAGTTCCGCGGCATAAGGCCCGACGGCCCGCCAGCCGTCGGGGATGTTGTCCGACAGGGACGCGATCGCGACGGGTTCGACGGTGTCGGGGACCGGGATCAGCATCGCGTCGGCGTAGGGCACCAGCAGCAGATCCGACATGAAGCCGCCACCGTCCAAGCCGGCAATCGGGGCCATGCCATACATCGCCATCAGCGGCATCGAGCCGCATGAACCCGTCACGCCACGGCGACATTCGCGGCAGGTCCCGCAGCTGATCTGAAACGGCACCACCACCCGGTCGCCCCGCTGAACACCGCGCACATCGTCACCCACCGCGATGACCTCGGCCAGCCCCTCATGCCCGACGGCATAACCAGGCTGCAGCGGTAACCGTCCATGGCAAACCGCGACATCCAGGTCACAACAGGCGACCATCAACGGCCGAACCAGCGCCTGTTCCGGCGCGGTGATCTGCGGGTCGGGCACCTCGCGCCACGCGTATCGCCCGGCTTCCTCGAAAATCAGCTGCCTCATCTCAGCATTCTTGAGTGATCATTCAAGTATTGTCAAGAGCTATGCCGAGACCCGATCGCAGCCGCGCAGCGCTGATCGACAATGCCGCCACGTTGTTCCGGCGCCAGGGCTATGCGGCGACCGGACTCAACCAAATCCTCGACGTGGCCAGTGTCAAAGCCGGTTCGCTTTATCACCACTTCCCGCAGGGCAAGCAGCAGCTCGCCGCGGCGGTCGTCGAGTCCGCCGGCACCGACATCGAGCAACTGCTGCGTCGATTCCTGTCCACCGGCCGTCCGGTGGCCGACATCGTCGATCGTTGGATCGACCTACTGGTCGCGGGGCTGGCCGGCGACCACCGCGACGGCTGCCCCATCGAACCGATCGCCACCGAGTCGGTGAATGCCAGCCCGTTGGTGCGGGCGGCGTCGGCGCGCGCCTTCACGGGGTGGTGTGCGGCGATCGAGGATCGGCTGCGCTCCGACGGCTGGTTGGGAAACGACGCGGAAACCGTGGCACTGGCCGTGATCTCGTTGATCGAGGGATCGCTGATCCTGTCCCGGATCGTCGGTGATGTGGCCGCGCTCAATGCCGCCAAGCCCGCGGCACGCTCATTGCTGGGTGGCTAGCCCTACATGTCCAGACCGATATCGAGCACGCGTACAGAATGGGTCAACGCGCCGACGGCCAGGTAGTCCACTCCGGTGCCGGCATAGTCCGCCGCGGTTTCCAGGCTGAGCCCGCCCGACGACTCGAGCAGGACGGCCGGGGCGCGGGAGTCGCGACGCTGCACGGCAATCTGGGTCTGCCAGGCCGGGAAGTTGTCCAGCAGGATCAACTCCGGCTTCTCGGGCAGCACCTCGTCGAGCTGTTCGAGCGAGTCGACTTCGACCTCGCACGGCAGGTCGGGAGCGGCCTCGCGCACCGCCCGCAGCGCTTCGACGACCGATCCCGCGGCCGCGACGTGGTTGTCCTTGATCAACGCGGCATCACCCAGGCCTAGGCGGTGGTTGACCCCGCCACCGATCCGCACCGCGTACTTCTGCAGCGCGCGCATGCCGGGCAGCGTCTTGCGGGTATCGCGGACCTGGGCCTTGGTACCGCTGACGGCCTCCACCCAGGCCGCTGTCGTGGTGGCGATCCCCGACAAGTGACAGATCAGGTTCAGCATGGTCCGCTCGGCGGTCAATAGGCCGCGGGTCTGCGCCCGCACGGTCAAGACCGGCTGTCCCGGCTGCACGCGGGCGCCGTCCTCGACGCGGTCGAGCACCTGGTAACCGCCGGCACCGAGCACCTCGTCGAGCACCAGCAACCCGACGTCCAATCCGGCGATGATGCCGGCCTCCCGTGGCACCATCGCCGCCACGGCGGCGCCGTCGGGCACCGTCGCGAGCGTGGTGATGTCGGGCCCGTAACGCAGGTCCTCGTCGAGACCACGCCGAACGATGTCCAGAGCTACAGCGAGTTCGCCGTCGGACAACGTCATGACACTTCCGCCAACGCTTCGGCACACACCCTGTCATCCGACCGGACCACGATGCTGCGGGCCTTCTCCGACGCGGTGTCCGGGTAGTCCGCACGGTGGTGGCAGCCCCGGCTTTCGTTGCGGGCCAACGCCGCAGCGGCCACCGCGCGAGCCGTCAGGGTCAGCGCCACATCCTCGAAATCGCGCCGGCCCTCGATAGGGCGAACCCGCGCCCGCGACAACGTCTCGGAGAGGCGTTGCAGCCCCGCGGCATCGCGCACGACCGACGCGTCTCGGGTCATCGCGGTTTGTAGTTCGCGGCGTTTCGACGCGGTGTGGGCAATCGGCTCCGGCGCGGTCGCGGGCATCCGCCCCGCCTCCAGAGCATGCGCGGCCGCGGCTTTCCCGGCGCGGCCACCGACGACCAAGCCTTCCAGCAAGCTGTTGGACGCCAAGCGATTCGCGCCGTGCATCCCGGTGCGGGCCACCTCACCCGCGGCAAACAGTCCGGGCAGCTCGGTGTGACCGTGCACGTCGGTGACCACGCCGCCACAGCTGTAGTGCGCGCCCGGAACAACCGGGATGGGCTGCCGGACGGGGTCGACGCCAGCGGCCCGGCATGCGGCGGTGACGTTGGGGAATCGGGCCTCGAAGCCCTCGATACCGCGCGCGTCAAGGTAGACGCATTCATCGCCGGTGGCCCTCAGCCGCGCGTCGATGGCTCCCGCGACGACATCGCGCGGCGCCAGGTCGCCCATCGGGTGAACGCCCGCGGTGACCGAATTGCCTTGCCGGTCAACCAATACCGCACCCTCGCCGCGGATGGCCTCGGTGATCAGCGGCCGGCGACCGCCGGCTTGGCCACCGAACAGCATGGTGGGGTGGAATTGGATGAACTCGAGGTCGCTGACCGGGAGACCGGCCCACAATGCCAAAGCGATTCCGTCGCCGGTGGATCCGTCGGGATTGGTGGTCGCGCTGTAGAGATGCCCGAGCCCGCCGGAGGCCAGGATCACCGAGGGTGCGCTGACGATCCCGATACCGTCCGGATTGCTCACGGCCACCCCGGTGACCGCCGTGCCGTCGTGCAGCACTCGCAGCGCCAGGTGGCTGGTGCGGATGTCCAGCGTGCGGGCAGCGTGGTCGAGCGCGCGCTGGACCTCGGCGCCGGTGGCGTCGCCCCCGGCGTGCACGATGCGGCGACGCGAGTGCCCGCCTTCGCGGGTCAGCGCCCACTGGCCCGCCGTAGATTCGTCGAATCGCGCGCCGTCCCCGACCAATTCGAGGACCGCGCGGTACCCGTCGGCGACGATGGAGTGCACCGCGTCGGGATCGCACATTCCTGCGCCCGCGGCCAGGGTGTCGGCGACGTGAGCCTCGACGGAGTCGTCGTTGTCGGGCAGCACGACCGCGATACCGCCCTGCGCGTAGTGCGTTGCGGTGACCCCGTGGGTCTGGTCGGCCTTGCTGAGGACGACGACGTTGCGGCCGGCGCGATGGGCGGCCAGCGCGGCGGCCAATCCCCCGACGCCCGTGCCGATCACGACGACGTCGGCGGTGTGTGTCCAAGCGGGACGGGTCATCATTCGCCGCCGCCCGGCTGGCCGATCTCTATCATCCGCTGCACGCTGCGCCGGCCCGCTGCCGCGATCTCCGGGTCGACGTGAACCTCGTCTGCGCCCTCCACCAGGCAGCGCAGCAGCGCCGCGGGGGTGATCATCTTCATGTATTTGCATGAGGCCCGGTCGTTGACCGCGCGGAAGTCGACTTCCGGTGCGGCCCGGCGTAATTGGTGCAGCATGCCGACCTCGGTAGCGACCAGAACCTCACGGGCGCGGGTCTGGTGAGCGGCGTCGAGCATGCCGCCGGTGGACAAGATCTTGACGCGGTCCGCCGGGAAGGCGCCCTCGCCGGCGAGATACAACGCCGAAGTCGCACAACCACATTCGGGATGTACATAGAGTTCGGCATCGGGATGGGCGCGGGCCTGCGCGGCGAGCTCGTCGCCGTTGATTCCGGCATGCACATGGCATTCGCCAGCCCATACGTGCACGTTCTTGCGGCCCGTCACCCGGCGGACGTGGGCGCCCAGGAATTGGTCCGGGCAGAACAACACCTCGCGATCGGGGTCGATCGACTCGACCACGTCGACCGCATTGGACGAGGTGCAGCAGATGTCGGTAAGCGCCTTCACCGCCGCGGTGGTGTTGACGTAGGAGACGACGACGGCGCCGGGGTGCTCGTCTTTCCAGGCGCGTAAATCGTCGGGTGTGATCGAATCGGCCAGCGAGCAGCCGGCTCGCTGATCCGGGATGAGCACGGTCTTGTCCGGGCTCAAGATCTTGGCCGTCTCGGCCATGAAGTGCACGCCGCAGAACACGATGGTGTCCTCCGGCGCATCGGCGGCAATCCGCGACAGCGCGAGCGAGTCTCCGACGTGGTCGGCGACGTCCTGGATGGCGGGCAGCTGGTAGTTGTGCGCCAGCAGGGTGGCACCGCGCAGCTCCGCCAGACGGCGGATCTCATTGGCCCACTGCGCATCACCGTCCACGCCGCCGTAGCCGGCGTGGGAATTGGTGATATTGGCGATCATGTCTTCGGCGAGCGTGTCCATGCGATTCAAGATCGTCACGGCGGCTCCTTTCGGCCGTGTTAGTGCCGGTGGGGTTTTCGACTTATAATCGAAAACATGGCCCATATTAGCACCGCCCACGAAGTGCTTGCGGTCGTATTCCAGGTTCGCCAGGCCACCGAGCAGGTTAAGGGAGCCTCCCGGACGGGAAAACCGCAGCTTAACGTGCTGTTATGGGAGCGTGCCCGCGATCCGCAACGAGGCTCCTGGTCGCTGCCGGGCGGCCAGCTGCGCAACGACGAGGACATGACCACTTCCGTACGTCGCCAGCTGGCCGAAAAGGTGGATCTGCAAGAGCTGGCCCACTTGGAGCAGCTCGCGGTGTTCTCCGACCCACACCGCGTGCCGGGCGAGCGGGTGATCGCGTCGACCTTCCTGGGCCTGGTGCCCTTCCCCGCCACCCCGGAGCTGCCCTCGGACACCCGGTGGCACCCGGTGAGTTCGCTGCCTCCGATGGCGTTCGATCACGGCCCGATGGTGACGCACGCTCGCACCCGACTGGTCGCCAAGATGTCGTATACGAACATCGGGTTCGCCTTAGCACCAAAGGAATTCGCACTCTCCACGTTGCGCGACATCTACGGCGCTGCGCTCGACTATCAGGTGGACGCGACCAATCTGCAGCGGGTACTGGTCCGCCGCGGCGTGATCACCCAAACCGGCACCATCGCGCAGTCGGGTCGCAGCGGCGGCCGACCGGCCGCCTTGTACCACTTCACCGATTCGCAGCTGCGGGTCACCGACGAATTCGCCGCGCTTCGGCCGCCCGGCCTGCCTTGATCAGCGCCACGCGCGTCCGTGTGACGAGAAATCGCTCACAACCTGGCCATTACGTTTTGGTTACCGCCCGTTCATGCGCGAAAATGCCGGATGGCCAAGAAGGGATCCTGAATGGTTGAACTCGGCAATTTGGCAGGTACCGACGGTGCGGACTGGATCGGTCGGCCTCCACACGAGGAACTGCAGCCCAAGGCGCGTCCGCTGCCGCCCACGGACGACCCGTTCTACCGGCCGCCGTCCGGCTTTCAGCACGCCGAGCCGGGGACCGTCCTGCGCTCCCGCGACGTCGAGCTGGCCTTTCTCGGCCTGATTCCACAACCCGTGTCGGCCATCCAGCTGCTCTACCGGACGATGGACATGAACGGGCAGCCCGAGGCCTGCGTGACCACCGTGATCGTCCCGGCCGACCGCGCGCCGGGGCAGATCTGCCCGTTGCTGTCCTATCAGTGCGCGATCGACGCCATGTCGTCGCGCTGTTTTCCGTCCTACGCGCTGCGCAGAAGGGCAAAAGCTCTCGGCTCCATTGCCCAGTTGGAACTTTTCCTGATCGTCGCGGCCATCGCCGAGGGCTGGGCGGTCTCGGTGCCCGACCACGAAGGCCTGCTGGGCATGTGGGGAGCGCCGTACGAACCCGGCTACCGCACCCTGGACGGCATCCGCGCCGCCAGGAACTCCGACCGGGTCGCGTTGTCGCCGTCGGCACCGATCGGGTTGTGGGGGTACTCCGGCGGCGGGCTGGCCAGCGCCTGGGCCGCCGAAATGTGTGCCGACTACGCACCCGAGCTGGACATCGTCGGGGCGGTGCTGGGATCGCCCGTCGGGGATCTGGGCCACACCTTCCGCCGGCTCAATGGCCATTTTTTCGCGGGTTTGCCCGCGATGGTGGTGGCCGCGCTCGCGCACGTCTACCCGGACCTGGACCGGGTCATCAAAGAGCACACCAATGACGAGGGACGCGCTCTGCTGGAGGGGCTCGAGACGATGACGACGGTCGGTGCCGTGCTGCGGATGGCCGGCAAGAACATGGGTGACTACCTCGACGAACCGCTCGAGGACATCCTGTCGTCGCCCGAGGTGTCGCATGTCTTCGACAGCATCAAGTTGGGTGTCGCGACGCCGGCACCGCCGGTCCTGATCGTGCAGGCCGTGTACGACTACCTGATCGATGTGCACGACATCGACGCGCTGGCCGACGCCTATTCGGCCGGCGGCGCCGACGTCAGCTACCACCGCGACGCGTTCAACGAGCACATGCTGCTGCATCCCCTGTCGGCGCCGATGACGCTGCGCTGGCTCACCGACCGCTTCGCCCGCCGGCCGCTGAAGGACCACCTGATCAGGACCGCCTGGCCGACGGCGTTCAACCCGATCACCTACGCCGGCATGATTCGGCTGGGTGTCATCGCGGCCAAGGTCCTCACCGGCCGAAAGATCCGTCGCCGCCCGCTATAAGCCCGCTATGAGACGGAGGCTTCCGGCTCCCTCGGCAGCGTGTGCGACAGCTCAGCGGTAGGCCCTGAGCTGCCCAGGTCGTCACGCGCACTTCCGGCCGCCAGCAGCGAATACACCAGCGCGGCGACGGCGGCGGGCCACAACAGCGTGGTGGCCATCTGCAGGGGCCCGAGTCCGAAGAACACCGGCGGCGCCTGGATGATATAGCCCACCGACGGGTGTCCCAGCAGCGGAACCTTGTCGATGTCCAGCGCGCCATAGCGCACCAGGACCAGCACCACCCCGACCGCCGAGGCCACCGCGGCGGCGCCCACCATGCCGACCGTCAGCCCGATGACCATGCCCGGCCCCCGAAGCCGGCGCCACTGCCAGGCCAGCACCGGCGCCACGACCGCGAGCACCGTCAACAGACCCAGCATCAGGCATGGCACGTCGAAGAAGTGCTGGGATTCGTCGCCCAGGTAGTCGTGCACCCGCTCGCCCGCGCGGGTCATCGCCACCACCAGATGGATCGGCGGGGCCATCCACGCCCACAGGCCACCGACTAACACCCCGCTCGCCGAGAGTCCAAGCGCTGCAAGGACAATCGCGCGCACCCGCGACGGGGCGGCGACGTGGACAGACTCGGGAGTCGCGGGTTCGGTCATCGCTGCGCCTCCAAGTCGGCCGAGTCCACCTCGCCGTGCCGCGAGCATCGCGCCCGCCAGCCGTCGGGGCGAACCTGGACGATCATCCGGCGCCCACATTCGGCGCAGAAGCGCGGGGGTTCAAGGCCCAATTGGGCGGCCGTGGGCACTGCGGTACCCCCCAATTCCCCGGTGTAGACGTTGTAGACGCCGGCGCTGACCGGGGCGCCCAGATCTCCAACCACAAGTCTTCAACCTAGCCGCTGGAAGCTGGCTTACAGACTCGCATTGAGCGCCTTGATGGGCATCTGCAGATCCTCGAGCAGTTCCAGGTCTGCTTCGGCGGGGCGCCCGAGCGTGGTCAGGTAGTTCCCGACGATGACGGCGTTGATGCCGCCCAGGATGCCCTGCTTGGCGCCGAGATCGCCCAGGGTGATCTCCCGGCCGCCGGCGAAGCGCAGCATGGCGCGCGGCAACGCCAGCCGGAATGCGGCCACCGATTTCAAGGCCTCGCTGGCCGGCAGCACCTCGAGGTCGCCGAACGGAGTGCCGGGCCGCGGGTTGAGGAAGTTCAGCGGCACCTCGTCGGGGTTCAATTCGGCGAGGTCGGCCGCGAATTCCGCACGCTGCTCCAGGGTCTCTCCCATGCCGAGGATGCCGCCACAACAGACCTCCATGCCCGCGTCGCGCACCATCGTCAACGTCTGCCAGCGCTCTTCCCAAGAGTGGGTGGTGACGACGTTGGTGAAGAACGAGCGAGCGGTCTCCAAGTTGTGGTTGTAGCGGTGCACGCCCATCGCCGCGAGCTCGTCGACCTGCTCGGCGGTCAGCATGCCCAGTGAGCAGGCGACGTTGATCTCGACCTCATTGCGAATCGCCTCGATACCGGCCGCGACCTGGGACATCAGCCGCTTGTCCGGACCACGCACGGCGGCCACGATGCAGAACTCGGTGGCACCCGACTTCGCGGTTTGTTTGGCCGCCTCGACGAGGCTGGGAATGTCCAGCCAGGCGCTGCGCACCGGCGAGGCGAACAGGCCCGACTGGGAGCAGAAATGGCAGTCCTCAGGGCAGCCACCGGTCTTGAGGCTGATGATGCCCTCGACCTCGACCTCGGGGCCACACCAGCGCATCCGCACCTCGTGGGCCAGCCCCAGCAGTTCCTCGAGGCGCTCGTCGGGCAGCAGCAGCACCTCAAGCACCTGGTCCCGGCTCAATCCCTCGCCGCGCTCCAGAACCTGCTGCCGGGCTACCGCCAGAATGTCTGCTTCATGCCCGGCTTCGGCCGTGGGTCGAGTTGCCGCTTGAGTCACCCAGTACTCCCCTGCATCTTTATCGCGTCCGCGCGCTGCGGTCACATCCGCCACAACGTCGTGGCAGCCTGAACGAAACGGTGTTCAAAGTAGGGTAACGGCCCGCACGTACGCGCCCGCGATGTGGGCGAGCCGGGACCGAGGAAATGGCGTCGGCAGGGGTATACGACGACGATGGCTGCTCCACATGTCGAGTACCTGGCACACCACTGGATTGTGTTGGCGGTGCCGGCCTTCTTGCCTGCGGTGATCGTCGTCGCCGTGGTCCTGTACGTCGCGTTGCGGGACCGCCGCGCCGGCCCGGCCGACGATTCCCAGGAGCCAGCCAAAGCTACCGACGAGAAGGGTGATTGACAGGCCCAAAATCGGGGCATTACACACTGGATCTTGAACCTACCTGGCAGTAAGAAGTGTTCGCTGGAGCAAATCTTCCTGGACCACCCGGGGCAGTAGGAGGACATGACAATGGTGTCAACGGGACTACCGCTTCTCGCCGAGCCGTCGGCCCGCGGTGCCGGACTCAACCAGGTGATCGGGCTCTCGATCGCCGCCATGGTGATCACCTTGGTCATGTTGTGGGTGGGGTATGCCCACCGCACCCACCGCATCACGTGGTTGGCCCGGATCGCCGACAAGCTGGGCGAGATATTCCACCGGCCCAGCTGGGTGGCGCTGCCGGTTTTGGTGTACACGACGTCGATCATTTGCGCCCTGTTCGGGTTCATCTGGGACGTCAGCTGGCACATCGGCAACGGACGCGACCCCGGGCCGCTGGCCAACCCGGCGCACTACTTCATCATCATCGGGCTGTTCGGAATTTTCTTGGCGGGAATGACGGCGATCGTCCTGCCCTTCGACCAGCCCGGCCCGGCGGCGGTGCGCATCACGCGCAACTGGCATGCCCCGGTCGGCGGCGTGCTGATGGCCGGCTGCGGGCTGTACGCGATGACCGGGTTCCCGCTCGACGACGTCTGGCACCGCATCTTCGGGCAGGACGTCACCCTTTGGGGCCCAACACATTTGATGATGATCGGCGGCGCCTGCTTCTCGCTTTTCGCGGTGCTGATGCTGGAGCGCGAGGGCGAGGAAGGGGACGACGTCCACCACGGCGTCTTCATTACGTTCCTGCGCTACTTGTCTTTCGGCGGAATGTTCATCGGCCTGTCGGTCTATCAGATCGAATACGACTTCGGCGTCGAACAATTCCGTCTGGTGTTGCAGCCGATGATGATCGCGTTTGCCGCCGCGGTCGCGGCCATCGCCGCCCGCATTACCATGGGCCGCGGCGCGGCGATCATTTCGGCGTTGTTCGCCATCGCCCTGCGCGGTGGGGTCGCATTGATAGTCGGCCCGATTCTGGGCGCCCCGATCAACTGGTTCCCGCTGTATCTGGGCCCCGCGGTGGTGGTCGAGCTGTTGGCACTGACCCCTCTGCTCAAGCGCCCCTTGGTTTTTGGTGCCATCGCCGGCCTGGGTGTGGGCACCGCCGGGCTGTGGCTGGAGTCGCTGTGGATCGGGACGGTCTACCACTATCCGTGGCCAGTCAGCATGTGGGGCGAGGCCCTGGCGATGGCCGTGCCGGTAGCCGTGCTGGCAGGTCTGTGCGGGGCGCTGTTCGGCATGGTGCTCACCGGCCAACGCCTGCCGAGCCGCCCGATCGGCATCTCGATCGTGGTGGTGACGGTGCTGGCGATCGGCGGCGCGGTGGCCAACGGATTGCACATCGTTGTGCCGCAACAAGATAGCGCCACGATTACGTTGACGGACCTGCCCAGCGCTCCCGGACAGCGCATGGTATCGGCCGATGTGCAGCTAACGCGGCCGGATATGGTTGCCCAACAGCCGGATTGGGTGACGATTCTGTCCTGGCAGGGCCGGATGGAGAACCAGCGTGGTCTGGTAATCGACCGGCTCGAACGAGTCGGACCCGGGCACTACCGCTCGACCCAACCGGTTCCGGTCTGGGGATCGTGGAAGACACTGCTGCGAGTTCAAGACGGCTACACGATGACGGGCGTGCCGATCTATGAGCCGGCCGACGACGCCATCCCTGCACCCGAGGTTCCCGCCCTGTCGTCGATCCACCGCCCGTTCGTGCAGGAAGTCACCATCCTGCAGCGCGAACGCGACCAGAACGCCCCGGCTTGGTTGTTTACCGCCGGCTCGATCCTGGTACTGATCTTCACGCTGATGGTTATCGCCGGCCTGACCTGGGGGGCGGGCCGCCTCGGCAACGCCGTCAACGAGCCGGAACCGGTTGAGGAGAAGCAACCACTACCCCGGGCGGCGTAGGCGATGACGTTGCGCAGCACGCTCATTGCGGCGTGGGTGACAGTGCTGATGTGCGGCCTGATTGCCTGTGGCAGTCACTCGCCGAGCCAGCCGCCGGGGGCCCTGAACATCGACGTCACCATCGCCCACGGTCAGGTCACCCCGACGAACGCGATGCTGCAGGCAAAGGTCAAGCAGCAGATCACCCTGCATGTCGCCAGTGATGCCACCGACGAGCTGCACGTGCACTCGGTGCCCGATCACAAGTTCCAGGTCGCGGCCCAACCCAACCAAGTGTTTCACTTCAGCGTCGACGTCCCCGGCAACGTCGACGTGGAGCTCCACCACCTCGACCGCACGATAGCGACCATCTCAGTCGTGCCGTGACGGCGGTGCTGGCGCACGGTCTGGGCGGTTCGAGCGATCTTCCGGTGCCCTACGCCTACGCGATGGTCGGTGCGGCATGGGCGTTGACGTTCACCTTCGCTGTGGTCGCCGTCGCCTGGCGCCGACCGCGGTTCGATCCGGAGGCGCCCGGCCACCCGCTGCCGGCGTGGGTGACGACGCTGGTCGACGCCCGCGCGACGCGCTGGACGATCGCGGCTGCGGCCCTGGCTTTCGCGCTGTGGGTGGTGGCGGCCGGGGTGTGGGGCCCGCAGACCCAAGCCAACGGGCTGCTCGGGGCGTTCTATGTGCTGCTCTGGGTCGGGCTGGTCGCGCTGTCGCTGGCTTTCGGACCGGTCTGGCGCGTGCTGTCACCGATGCGCACGGTATACCTGCTGCTGCGGCGCGCCGTGCCGGAACGGCTGAGCCGGCCGCGGCTGTCGTACCCGGAGAGCTGGGGATACCGGCCGGCCGTGGTGGGGCTGTTCGCGTTCGTCTGGCTGGAATTGGCGAGCCCGAACTCGGCAGCACTGCCGTGGGTGCGGGCCTGGTTGCTGGTCTACGCGGTGGGGTTGCTGGTCGGGGCGTGGCTGTGCGGGCAGCGCTGGCTGGCCAGGGCCGACCCGTTCGGCGTGTACAGCATGGCGGTTTCGCGGCTGTCCCCGTTTCGTCGCTCGGCGACGACCGGGCAGATCGTCGTCGGTAACCCGTTCGACCATCTGCCGTCGCTGCCCGTGCGACCGGGTGTGGTTGCGATGCTGGCCGTCCTGCTCGGGTCGACGGCGTTCGACAGCTACTCGTCGTCGCCGACCTGGCGCAACTTCGCCGACCGGCTGTCCCACCTCGCCCACGGCGTGCCGGTGCCACTGTCATCGTCGGTGCTGCGCACCGTCGGGCTGCTGGCGTTCATTTCGGTTGTCGCACTGACCTTTTCGCTTGCCGCCCGGGCAACAGGCGGGCTCGACCGCGAGCAGCGACGCGCACTGCCCGGCCAGCTGGCGCACTCGCTGGTCCCGATCGTGGTGGGGTACATCTTCGCGCACTACCTGTCCTACCTGGTCGAGCGCGGACAGCAAGCCGTCATCGCCCTCGCCGATCCGTTCGGGCACGGCTGGAATCTGCTGGGGCTGGCGCATCTGCAGGTGGCCTACGTGTTGTCCCAGCACCCGCCGGTGCTGGCCGGCATCAAGGTGGCCTGCGTGGTGACCGGGCACATCGTCGCGGTGATCGCGGCCCACGACAAGGCGCTGCGACTCCTGCCGTCCGGCCATCAACTCACCGGACAGCTCACCATGATGCTGGTCATGGTCGGTTACACCTTCACCGGCCTGTACCTGCTCTTCGGGGGCTAGCGTCCGCGCTTGAGATGTCTATCGATCGGTACCCTCGGGGAGGCCACTACAGACCGCACTTCACGAAGCCGCCAGGAGGCCATCCACATGAATTCCGTCCCGTCGATCACGCTCAACGACGGCAACGCCATCCCCCAGTCGGGTTTCGGCGTCTTCCAGATCGACCCCGACGAGACCGCCGCCGCCGTCCGGTCCGCGCTGGAGGTCGGCTACCGGCACATCGACACCGCGGAGATGTACCGCAACGAGAAGGGTGTCGGCCAGGGCATCCGCGACGCCGGGCTGGACCGCGCCGACGTGTTCCTCACCAGCAAACTCAACAACGGATACCACCGGCCCGACGACGCCCGCCGCGCGTTCGACGCCACGCTGAGCGCGCTGGGTTCTGATTACGTCGACCTGTTCCTGATCCACTGGCCGCTGCCCACCCTCTACGACGGCGACTTCGTGTCTACCTGGATCGTGTTGGAGGAGTTCGCCAAGGAGGGCAGGGCGCGCAGCATCGGCGTGTCGAACTTTCAGGTACCTCACCTGAAGCGGCTCGCGGAGGGTTCGGAGACGGTGCCCGCCGTCAACCAGATCGAGGTGCACCCCTACCTCGCCAACGACGAGGTGCGCGCCTACGGCAGCCAGCACGGAATCGCGACCGAGGCGTGGTCGCCGATCGCGCAGGGCAAGGTGCTCGACGACGAGGTGATCACCCGCGTCGCCGAGGCACACGGCAAGACGCCGGCACAGGCGGTGCTGCGCTGGCACATCCAGCGTGGTGACATCGTGTTCCCCAAGTCGGTGCGACGTGAGCGGATGCAGGAGAACTTCGACATCTTCGGCTTCGAGTTGACCGCCGCCGAGATGGACGACATCAGCGGCCTCGACCGTGGCGAGTCGGGCCGCACCGGCGCCCACCCCGACAGATTCGACTACATCCCCGACTGACGGCTCAACCGAGCGGATACTCGGCACGCTGGTTGCCGTCCCAGCGGCGCAGGCCGGCGACGCTGCCCTCGATACGCGTCGGCCGGCCCGCGATGCACAGCGCCCGTTCCAGCTGGGCGCCACCGACCCGGCGCGCCAGCGTGACGTGCGCGGTCCACTGGCCGGGCAGGCTGTTGGCCATCGGCGCGGGCGCCAGCTGCGGAAGGCACAGCCGGTGCACCTCGGCGTGTAGCGCCAACAGCTCGCGGGTCGGCACCAGGAGCCGGGCGAGCACGGCACTGTCTCGGCCGAACAGCACCGGCGCCCCGATCAGCGCGCTCAGCGGAAGCCGCGTGCGCACCGGACCCAGCAGCTCGTCGACCTCGCTGGAGATGGATTCGGCGACGGCCAGTGTGACGTGCGGGCGGCTGGCGGGGGCCTGACTGGGGATCCCGGCGCCGGCCAGCTCGTCCCAGATCCGGCGGACCGCGGCCTCGGTGTCGCCGTCGAAAACCAGCTCGATCGAATGCACCATCAGCGCACCAGCGAACTCACCCAGTCACGGTCGAACGCCGCGGCGCTCATGCTCGCAAAGTCGTCGACGGTCATCGTGCCGGCCCCCGCGGGCAGCGCGGCCCGCACCGGGGCCAGCCGGTCCAGGGCCGAACGGTTCGAGGTCTCCACCACTCCGGGCTGTCGCGGCCAGCTGCCGATCACCAAACCGGCAGACGAAACACCTTGTCCGGCAAGTGATTCCAGAGTAAGCGCGGTGTGGTTCAGCGTGCCCAGCTCTGCGGTGACGGTGACGAGTACCGCGGCCCCCAGGTCGACGGCGAGATCACGCAGGGTGACGCCGGCGTCGGCGAGTTCGACCAGCAGCCCGCCGGCACCCTCGACCAAGGTGAGCCTGCCCGGGCGGTCCAGGTCGCGGATCAGCCGCAGTAGATGCTCGCGGGTGGGCAGTGGCAGACCGGCCTGCTCGGCCGCGGCCAGCGGCGCCAGTGGTTGCCGATATCGCGCCAGCCCGGCGATCTGGGTCACCCCGGACAGCCGAGTGACCTCGGCCAGGTCATCGTCACCGGAGTCGGTGCCGGTCTGAACGGGTTTGCACACCGCGACGTCGATGCCGGCCTGACGCGCGTGACAGGCCAGGGCCGCGACGGCGACCGTCTTGCCCACCCCCGTGCCGGTGCCCGTGACGACCAGGACGGTCAACGGCGCGCCACGGCAAGGACGTCGGTCAGCACGCGGCGCGCCACGTCCAACTCGGCGGCATCCAGGGAAGCGCGCGCCGAGAGCCGCAGCCGCGACGTCCCGGCGGGCACGGTCGGTGGCCGGAAGCAGCCCACCCGCACGCCGGCGTCCAGGCAGGCGGTCGCGGCGGCCACCGCCACCTCCGGCT
Source organism: Mycobacterium sp. Dal123C01 (assembly GCF_052566995.1). Classification (NCBI taxonomy): domain Bacteria; kingdom Bacillati; phylum Actinomycetota; class Actinomycetes; order Mycobacteriales; family Mycobacteriaceae; genus Mycobacterium; species Mycobacterium sp. Dal123C01. Next base: position 4,502,378 of record NZ_CP199580.1, read on the forward strand.
CCCCCAGAATCACCGATACCACCGCCGACTGCGGCAACTCGGGTACGTCACAGATCCGGGCCAGTTCGCGGGCATGCCGCAACACCGCCTCGGGCCGCCAGGCCTCGGTGCGCAGTACGTGCAACGCGGCCAGCGCTGCACCCACCGCGGCGGGAGCCAACCCGGTGTCGAAGATGAACGGGCGGGCCGCATCGATCAGGTGTGCGCGCACCTCCGCGGGGCCCAGGACCACGCCGCCCTGGCTGCCAAGCGCCTTGGACAGCGTCGTGGTCATCACCACGTCGGGTGCGCCGGCGAGCCCCAGCTCGTGCAGCAGTCCGCGGCCGCCACCGCGCACGCCGAGCCCGTGGGCCTCGTCGAGGATCAGCAACGCCCGGTGGCGCCGGCACACGTCGTGCAGTTCGCGGACGGGGGCCAGCGCGCCGTCGGCGCTGAACACCGAGTCGGTGATCACGACGGCCCGCTCCTCGTCGCGGGAGGCCAGGGCCGCATCGACCGCGCCGACGTCGAGGTGCGGCGTCACCACCACCCGCGCCCGCGACAGCCGGCACGCGTCCACCAGCGAGGCGTGCGAATGCGCGTCGGAAACCAGCAGCGAACCGGGTCCCGAGAGGCCGACGACAGCGCCGAGGTTGGCCGTGTACCCCGAGGAGAACAGCAACCCCGCGGCGGCGCCGACGAAGTCGGCGAGCTCGGCCTCGAACTGCTGGTGCAGTTCGGTGTCGCCGGTGACCAGGCGGGAGCCGGTCGCGCCGGCACCCCAGATCCGCAGCGCCGCGACACCGCCTTCAATCACGTCGGGATGCTGGGACAGACCGAGATAGTCGTTGGACGCCAGATCCAGCTCGGTGGCGACCGCCGGGCGCGGCCGCAGCGAGCGACGCAGCCCGGCCTGCCGGCGCTGCTGTTCGACCGCCTCCAGCCAGGCCAGCGGGGAAACCTCGATCGGTGCCTTCATCGCCGTTCAGCCTACGAGTCGCGCGACCTCGACCATCGCGGAGGTGATCTGGGCAATCTCGCCGGCCGGACAAATGTAAGGCGGCATCGCGTAGATCAGGTTGCGGAACGGGCGCAGCCAGATGCCGTGGTCCAGCGCCGCGGGGGTGGCAACGGCCAGATCGACCGGTTCAGCGCATTCGATGACGCCGACGGCGCCGCACACCCGTACGTCGGTCACACCGGGCAAGGCCCGCGCCGGTTCCAATCCGGCGATCAAGCCCGCGGAGATCTCAGCGATCCGTGACCGCCAATCCTGGCCCAGCAGCACCTCGACGCTGGCCACCGACACCGCGCAGGCCAGCGGGTTGGCCATGAACGTGGGGCCGTGCATCAGCGCGCCGGCCTCCCCTGAGCTGATCGTGTGCGCGATGTCGGTGGTGCACAACGTCGCGGCCAGGCTGAGGTATCCGCCGGTCAGTGCCTTGCCGACGCACATGATGTCCGGACTCACGCCGGCGTGGTCGGCAGCGAACAACTCGCCGGTGCGGCCGAACCCGGTGGCGATCTCGTCGAAAATCAGCAACACCTGGTGCCGTCGGCAGATGTCACGCAGGTCGCGCAGATAGCGGGGATCGTGGAAGCGCATGCCGCCGGCGCCCTGCACGACGGGCTCGACGATCACGGCCGCCAGCTCGGGCGCGTGGCGTGCGAGTTGCTCCTCGAATGTCGCGCTGTAGCCGGCGTCGTAGTCGCGGGGCACCTGCGGGGCGAACACCTGGGCGGCCAGGACGTCGGTCCACAGCGAATGCATGCCGCCGTCGGGGTCGCAGACGCTCATCGGCGTGAAGGTGTCGCCGTGATAGCCGCCCCGCCAGGTCATCAGCCGGTGCTTGCCGGGCCGGTCGCGGCTGCGCCAGTATTGCAGCGCCATCTTGACCGCGACTTCCACCGATACCGACCCGGAATCGCTGAAGAACACCGTCTCCAGACCGGCCGGGGTGATCTCTACCAGCAGCTGCGCCAGCCGGGCCGCGGGTTCGTGGGTCAGCCCGCCGAACATCACGTGGTTCATCGCGCCCAGCTGGGTGGTCAGCGCCGCGTCCAGGACCGGGTGCCCGTGACCGTGGATCGCGGTCCACCAGGAACTCATCGCGTCCAGCACCTCGACCGGCTTGCCGTCTCTGACCAGCGTCAACCAGGCGCCGCGGGCGCCGACGGCCACCACGGGCGCGACGGATTCACTGCCGATCGTGCTGTAGGGATGCCACAGATGCGCGGCGTCGATCGCGCTGATGTCGTCGGGCGTCAACCCGGATCTCGCCGCAGGCATAGAGACCGAGCGTAAAGCAGCCGGCTCGCACAAAACCCGGCCATCGGGGAGCATCTATCGGCATGGCGTTGCCGTACCCGTTCGAGGACCCGCACCGCGGCGAACGTGCCGGCTCCCCGCCGGCACCGCAGGAGTCCGACGATGCGGCCGATTTCCGGCCAATGACCTACGGCGCCAACGACTCTGAGGAACACAAGCCACACGTCATCCGCTTTCGGGTGGCCCCCTGGGACCTGATCGCCACGATCACGCTGTTGGTACTGCTCGTCATCCTGGCCACGGCAACGACCTGGCCGGCGAGGCTTTACGGCTTCCTCGGGGAGGTGTGCTCGGACGAGACGTGTGGACTGGTGCCGCTCGGGGTCGACATGTATATCTACCCGGTGGTCTGGGGCGGTATCGGCGCGGCCGTTGCCGCGGCGGGGATCGGTCCCTTCGTTTCCCTGCTGAAGGGCTGGTACATGTCCTTCTGGCCGGTGTTGGCCCTCGCCATCATCATGGTGAGCTCGGTGGCCGGCGACTCGCTGACGATGTTCAGCACACGTTATTGGCACTGATTCGCCCGCTGACGTTCGCTCGGCAAACGTTGCGACCGCGCACCGGTGTGAGACCGAAATCACAACTGCCGATAAAGATTTGGGCTCGGCAGTCACCGTCTGGTTACGGTCCGACACCAAATCCTTCGTAGGCCTCACCAGCTATTTTCCGGGTCCGACTTCTGTTGTAAAAGTTTCTGTAGTGACTGGTGTGACTCAACGGGTTGACCGACTGATTCACGTTCCCGCAAGGAGGCGGCGTTCGACCCCGGCGTTGGGGCCGAACGCCAGTCATGGAACGACGGCCGACGCGCCTACCGCGCCGAAGCCATAACCCGACAGGGTTCAGGAAGGTTGGAACTCCAATGAAGCGCATGTACTCGTTTGCCATCGGCCTCGCCATCCTGGCGGCCCCAGTGGCAGCCCCGGCCATCGCCGCCGCCGACCCCGGCGCCAGGACGATGGACTACCAGCAGGCCACCGACATCGTCGTCATGCGCGGTCTTTCGCAGCGCGGTGCGCCGTTCTCCTGGGCCGGCGGCGGTATCAACGGCCCGACACGCGGCACCGGCACCGGCATCAACACCGTCGGCTACGACGCCTCGGGCCTGATGCAGTACGCCTACGCCGGCGCCGGGATCAAGCTGCCGCGTTCGTCCGGCGCGATCTACCGGGTCGGCCAGAAGGTGCTGCCGCAGCAAGCACAGAAGGGCGACCTGATCTTCTACGGTCCCGAAGGCACGCAAAGCGTCTCGATGTACCTCGGAAACAACCAGATGCTGGAGGTGGGCGACGTCGTCCAGGTCTCGCCGGTGCGCGGCAACGGTATGACGCCGTACCTGGTCCGGGTGATCGGCGCCCAGGTTCCCCTGCAGCAGGCGCCGTTGCAGCAGGTCCCGGGGCAGACGCCCGCGCAGCAAGCCCCGTTGCAGCAGACGCCATTGCAGCAAGCACCGGCCCCGCAGGCGCCGCTGCAGCAACCGCCGACGCAACAGGCTCCGGCGCAGCTGCCCACCCAGCAGGCCCCGCTGCAGCAACTGCCGACCCAGCAAGCCCCGTTGCAACAACTGCCGACCCAGCAAGCGCCATTGCAGCAGCTGACGCCGGCGCAACCGGCACCGGCGCCGCAGCTGCCGAACATTCAGACGTTCTTGCAGCCGACTCCGATGGGCACCACGCGATAGGTTCGCGGCGTTTCGAACACCGCCACTTGCTCCGCTGAGCAGCATCGCCGAGAGGCGATCGTTCGGGAGCGGGTGGCGGTTTTCGGTAAATTAACGGTGATCATGCCGACCACGTCACCGTCTCCAGCGCCGGCCGCCACGGCGAACCCGGGCGCTACGGGGGTGCGTTCGACGGGGTCCCCGGGGTTCTACCGGCACGATCTCGACGGCTTACGCGGCATCGCGATCGCGCTGGTCGCCGTGTTCCACATCTGGTTCGGCCGGGTCTCCGGCGGCGTCGACGTCTTCCTGGCCCTGTCCGGGTTCTTCTTCGGCGGCAAGGTCCTGCGCGCCGCGCTCAACCCGGCAGTCTCGCTGTCGCCCATTGCGGAAGTGATCCGGCTGATCCGCCGGCTTGTTCCGGCTCTGGTCGTGGTCCTGGCCGCGTGTGCAGTGCTCACCATCCTGGTGCAACCACAAACTCGCTGGGAAACCTTCGCCGACCAGAGCCTGGCCAGCCTCGGCTACTACCAGAACTGGGAGCTGGCCAACACCGCGTCGGACTACCTGCGGGCGGGCGAAGCCGTCAGCCCGTTGCAGCACATCTGGTCCATGTCGGTGCAGGGACAGTTCTTCGTCGCGTTCCTGCTGCTCGTCGCCGGCTGCGCGGTCCTGTTCCGGGGCCGGCTCAAGGCCCATCTGCGCACGATGTTCGTGGTGCTGCTGAGCGCCTTGACCGTGGCCTCGTTCGTCTACGCGATCTTCGCTCAGCTGGATGACCAGTCGGTCGCCTACTACGACAGCTTCGCGCGGGCGTGGGAGTTGCTGCTGGGCGCCCTCGTCGGTGCGGTGGTGGCGCACATCCGGTGGCCGATGTGGCTGCGTACCGCCGTCGCCACCGCCGCGTTGGCCGCAGTCGTCTCGTGCGGGGCCCTGATCGACGGCGTCAACGAATTCCCCGGCCCGTGGGCCCTGGTTCCGGTCGGGGCGACGATGCTGATGATCCTCGCCGGGGCCAACCTGCACGGCGATCCCGACACCAGCGGCCGGATGCCGCTGCCGAATCGGCTGCTGGCCACCCGGCCCCTGGTGGAACTGGGCGCCATCGCGTATTCGCTGTACCTGTGGCACTGGCCGCTGCTCATCTTCTGGCTGTCCTACACCGGCCACAAACACGCCAACTTTGTCGAAGGCGCGGCGGTGCTGCTGGTCTCCGGGGTGCTCGCGTATCTGACCACTCAGCTCGTCGAGGACCCGCTGCGTTACCGGGCGCCGCAGGGATCGGCGCCGACGCGCGTGGCCCCGGCGATGCCCTGGTGGTCGGGGCTGCGCCGGCCGACGATGGCGTTGGGTTCGGCGGTGATGCTGCTGGGCGTCACGCTGACGGCGACCTCGTTCACCTGGCGTCAGCACGTGACGGTCTTGCGGGCCGCGGGCAACGAACTCAGCGTGCTCAACCCGCAGGACTACCCGGGCGCCCGCGCCCTGACCGAACACGTGCGGGTGCCGACGCTACCGATGCGGCCCAGCGTCCTGGAGGTCAAAAACGACGTGCCGGCCACCACGCGGGACGGCTGCATCAGTGACTTCGTCAACCCGGCGGTGGTCAACTGCCTCTACGGCGACCTCGCCGCCACTCGGACGATCGCATTGGCCGGCGGTTCGCACGCCGAACACTGGCTGCCGGCACTGGACCTGCTCGGCCACGCGCACCACTTCAAAGTTGTGACATATCTCAAAATGGGCTGCCCGTTGTCCACCGAGCAAGTCCCCCTGATCATGGGCAACAACGCGCCCTACCCGCAGTGCCGCGAGTGGGTGCAACGAACGATGGACAAGCTGGTCTCCGACCGCCCCGATTTCGTGTTCACCACCACGACCCGGCCGTGGAACGTCAAGGCCGGTGATGTGATGCCCGCCACTTACATCGGGATCTGGCAGACGTTGTCCGACAACAACATTCCGATCCTCGGCATGCGCGACACCCCCTGGCTGGTCAAGAACGGCCAGCCGTTCGATCCCGCGGACTGTTTGGCCAAGAAGGGCGGCAACGCGGCGTCGTGCGCGATCAAACGCTCCGACCTGCTCTCCGAGCGCAACCAGACCCTGGACTTCGTCGAGCAGTTCCCGCTGCTCAAGGTGCTCGATATGTCAGATGCCATCTGCCGCACCGACGTCTGTCGTCCGGTCGAAGGAAATGTGCTGATCTACCACGGCGCTCATCACCTGACCCCCACCTACATGCGGACCATGGCCCACGAGCTCGGCCGCCAGATCGCGGTTGCCACCGGCTGGTGGTAGCCCGGACAGGACACTGCGCCGCGGATAAGGTCGGTAGGTGCCGTCAACCAACCCGGCTTCCGATCCGGCCGCAGCTTCGGATGCTGCACCACCGAAAATCGTCGAGGCCACGCCCACACTGCCCACCGTTTGGCCAGGAGACGCCTATCCCCTCGGGGCCACCTATGACGGCGCGGGCACTAATTTTTCGCTGTTCTCCGAGATCGCCGAAAAGGTCGACTTGTGCCTGATCGACGAACGCGGCACCGAATCGCGGATCCCGCTCGACGAGGTCGACGGCTACGTCTGGCACGCCTACCTGCCGAACATCACGCCGGGTCAGCGTTACGGATATCGGGTGCACGGACCCTTCGATCCCGCGGCCGGCCACCGGTGTGACCCCAGCAAGCTATTGCTTGACCCGTACGGCAAGGCGTTCGACGGCGATTTCTCCTGGGGCCAGGCGTTGTTCTCCTATGACTTGACCGCCATCGACCCGGACGGCGACACCGCGATCACCGGCACTCCGCCAAGGATCGACTCGCTGGGCCACACGATGACCAGCGTGGTGATCAACCCGTTCTTCGACTGGGCCTTCGACCGTGCGCCGATGACCCCCTACCACGAGACGGTGATCTACGAGGCCCACGTCAAGGGCCTGACCCAAACCCATCCCGGCATCCCCGAGGGGCAGCGGGGCACCTATGCCGCGCTGGCCCATCCGGTGATCATCGATCACCTCAAGTCCCTCAACGTCACCGCGCTGGAACTCATGCCGGTACACCAGTTCATGCACGACGAACGGCTGCTCGACCTCGGGTTGCGAAACTACTGGGGTTACAACACATTCGGGTTCTTCGCTCCGCATTACCAGTACGCTTCGAACCGGCAGGCGGGCGGCGCGGCCGCCGAATTCAAGATGATGGTGCGCAGCCTGCACGAAGCCGGCATCGAAGTCATCCTCGACGTGGTCTACAACCACACCGCCGAGGGGAACCACCTGGGACCGACCATCAATTTCCGCGGCATCGACAACAGCGCGTACTACCGGCTTGTCGACGAGGACCTGCGGTTGTACAAGGATTACACCGGCACCGGCAACAGCCTCAACCCCCGCCACCCGCACGTCCTGCAGCTGATCATGGACTCGCTGCGTTACTGGGTCACCGAAATGCACGTCGACGGGTTCCGCTTCGACCTGGCCGCCACGCTGGCCCGCGAGCTGCACGACGTGGACCGATTGAGCGCGTTCTTCGATCTGGTGCAACAAGATCCGATCGTCAGCCAGGTCAAATTGATCGCCGAGCCGTGGGATATCGGTGAGGGCGGTTACCAGGTCGGCAACTTCCCGGGTTTGTGGACCGAGTGGAACGGGAAGTATCGCGATACTGTGCGTGACTACTGGCGGGGCGAGCCCGCAACCCTGGGCGAGTTCGCTTCCCGGCTGACCGGGTCGTCGGACCTGTATGAGGCGACCAGCCGGCGGCCCAGCGCCAGCATCAACTTCGTCACCGCGCACGACGGGTTCACCCTCAACGACTTGGTCTCCTACAACGACAAGCACAACGAAGCCAACGGAGAGGACAACCGCGACGGGGAAAGCCATAACCGGTCCTGGAACTGTGGTGTCGAGGGTCCCACCGACGACCCCGAGATCCTCGAGCTGCGCTGCCGGCAGATCCGCAACTTCTGGGCCACCATGATGGTCAGCCAGGGCACACCGATGATCGCGCATGGCGACGAGCTCGGGCGCACCCAGCGGGGCAACAACAACGTTTATTGCCAAGACTCCGAATTGTCTTGGATCGACTGGTCATTGGTGGAAAAGAATGCTGATCTGCTGACCTTCGCCCGCAAAGTCACCAAACTGCGCAAGAAACATCCGGTGTTTCGCCGGCGCAGATTCTTTGACGGCGAGCCGATCCGCAGCGGCGACGAGGTCCGCGACATCGCCTGGCTGGCGCCAACCGGCCAAGAGATGACGCACGACGATTGGAACCAGGGCTTCGACAAGTGCGTCGCGGTATTTCTCAACGGCCAGGCCATCACCGCACCCGACTCCCGGGGAGAACGCGTGGTCGACGATTCATTCCTGTTGTGCTTCAACGCCCATAGCCGCAACGTGGAGTTCGTCACACCGCACGATGATTATGCGCAAGAGTGGACCGTGGAGCTGGACACCAATCATCCCGCCGGCAATGCCGATCTGGTTGTGGTGGCCGAAGAAAAGATCACCGTGCCGGGACGCTCGGTGCTGATCCTGCGGAAGACCGCCTGACATATGGCTTTTCCGGTGCTGTCCACCTATCGGTTGCAGCTGCGCGGTCCCTCCAGCGGAAGTGCCTTCACCTTCGCCGACGCCGAAAATCTGCTGGATTACCTCGACGCGCTGGGGGTGTCGCATGTCTACCTGTCCCCAATCCTGACCGCGGTGACCGGGTCGGCCCACGGATACGACGTCACCGATCCGACGACGGTGTCGCCGGAGCTGGGCGGGGCCGAAGGCCTGGCCCGGCTGTCGGCGGCGGCCCGGGCACGCGGCATCGGGCTGATCGTCGACATCGTGCCCAACCACGTCGGGGTGGACCAGCCCACCCAGAACCCGTGGTGGTGGGACGTGTTACGGCACGGCCGCTCATCGTCCTACGCAACGTTTTTCGACATCGACTGGGACCTGGACGAGCAGGGCCGGATCGTGCTGCCGGTGTTGGGTTCCGACGATGACGTCGCCGACCTGAAGGTGGACGAAGACCAGCTGCGGTTGGGCGACCTGGTGCTGCCGATTGCCCCGGGCACCGGCGACGGCACCGGGCCGCAGGTGCACGAACGTCAGCACTACCGGTTGGTGGGCTGGCGCAGCGGACTCGTCGGTTATCGGCGTTTCTTCTCGATCACCTCGCTGGCCGGGCTGCGCCAGGAGGATCGCGCGGTGTTCGCCACCAACCACGCGGAAATCGCCCGTTGGTTCCGCGAGGGACTTGTCGACGGTGTGCGCATCGACCACCCCGACGGATTGTCCGACCCCAGCGGGTATTTGGCCTGGCTGCGCGAGCTGCTCGGCCCCACGGCCTGGATTGTGATCGAGAAGATCCTGGCCGTCGACGAGGCACTGGAGCCCACGCTGCCGATCGAGGGCACCACCGGCTACGACGTACTACGGGAACTGGGCGGAGTGTTCGTCGACCCGGCCGGGGCGCCGGCCCTGACCGAACTCGTCGAGTCAGCGGGCGTCGACTATCACGCGATCCCGCAGCTGTTGGCAGACCTCAAGATTGAAGTGGCCACCGAGACCCTCGCCAGCGAGCTGGCCAGGCTGCGGCGAGCCATCGCGACGGCCGCCGGCACCGACCACCCACTGCTGCCCGAGGCGGTGGCCGCACTGCTCAGCCACATCGACGTCTACCGCAGCGACTACCGCGGGCTGGCGGCGGTCCTGCCCAGTGCCCTGGCCGAAACCCAAGCCGCCCGACCGGAACTGGGGCCGGGGCTGCAGGTGCTCACCGCGGCGCTGGCGCATGGTGGCGAGTCCGCCTCGCGCCTGCAACAACTGTGTGGCGCGGTGACGGCCAAGGCCGTGGAGGACTGTTTGTTCTACCGCGACGCCCGGCTCGTCTCGCTCAACGAGGTGGGCGGCGAACCGCACCGGTTTGGCGTCGGCGCCGCGGAGTTTCACCACAGCAACGCCACCCGCGCCCGGCTGTGGCCGCAGACGATGACCACGCTGTCCACCCACGACACCAAACGCGGCGAGGACGTGCGCGCCCGCATCGGCGTGCTGTCCCAGGTGCCGTCGCTGTGGACGGAGTTCGTCGCCCGCTGGGAACTCGAGGCGCCTTCCCCCGATGCCGCGACCGGACAGTTCTTGTGGCAGAACATCTTCGGCGTGTGGCCGCTGAGCGGCGAGGTCACCGACGGATTGCGCGACCGGCTGCACGCGTATGCCGAGAAGGCGATCCGGGAAGCGGCGCTGCATACCTCGTGGAACGACCCGGACACCGCGTTCGAGGACGCGATCCATCGCTGGCTCGATACCGTGCTGGACGGCCCGGTGGCCGGCCAGCTGACCGAGCTTGTCGCCCAACTCAACCCGCACGCCGCCAGTGACGCGCTGGGCCAGAAACTGCTCGCGCTGACCGTGCCCGGCATCCCCGACGTTTACCAGGGCACCGAGCTGTGGGACGACAGCCTGGTCGACCCGGACAACCGCCGGCCCGTCGACTATGCCGCTCGCCGAGCCGCTCTCATCGAGTTGCGCCACCCGAAGCTCCGCGTGGCCGCCACGGCACTGCGGCTGCGGCGGTCCCGTCCGGACAGCTTCGTGGGCGCCGACCATGTTCCGGTGCTGGCCGACGGCCAGGCCAGTGATCATGTCGTGGCGTTCCGTCGCGGCGACGACATTCTGGTCGCGGTCACCCGCTGGACGGTGCGGCTGGCCGAAACGGGTTGGGGCAACACGGTGCTGCCGCTACCCGAGGGCTCCTGGACCGACACGCTCACCGGCGCGATGGCGAGCGGGCCGACGTCGACCGCCGAATTGTTCGCCGACCTGCCCGTCGTGCTGCTGGAACGCAACAATGGCTGAATTCCGGGTCTGGGCCCCCAAACCCACGTTGGTGCGCCTCGACGTCGACGGCACGGTGCACGCGATGACGCGTTCCGACGACGGCTGGTGGCACGCGAACGTCGATGCGCCGGCAGACGCCCGCTACGGGTACCTGCTCGACGACGACCCGACCGTGCTGCCCGACCCGCGATCATCCCGTCAACCCGATGGGGTGCACGCTCGCTCACAGTTGTGGGACCCGAGCCACGGCTGGACAGACGGCGACTGGGCCGGCCGGTCGGTCGAAGGCGCGGTGATCTACGAGCTGCACGTCGGCACCTTCACCGGCGAGGGGACCTTCGACGCCGCGATCGAGAAGCTGGACTATCTGGTCGATCTCGGGATCGACTTCGTCGAGCTGATGCCGGTCAACTCCTTCGCCGGAACCCACGGCTGGGGATACGACGGCGTGTTGTGGTACAGCGTGCACGAACCTTACGGCGGTCCGGACGGCCTGGTCCGGTTCGTCGACGCCTGCCACGCGCGTGGTTTGGGCGTCCTGATCGACGCGGTGTTCAACCACTTCGGCCCATCGGGAAATTACCTGCCGCGGTTTGGTCCGTACCTGTCGTCGGGGAGCAACCCGTGGGGGGAAGGCGTCAACATCGCCGACGCCGACTCCGACGAGGTGCGCCGGTACATCATCGGGTGCGCGCTGCGCTGGATGCGCGACTTCCATGCCGACGGTCTGCGGCTGGACGCGGTGCATGCGCTGGTGGATACCACGGCCGTCCACGTACTCGAGGAGATGGCAGGAGAAACCGATTGGCTGGCACAACAAGTGGGCCGGCCGCTGTCGCTGGTCGCCGAGAGCGACCTCAACGACCCGCGGATGATCACCCCGCGTGATCACTACGGCTACGGAATTTCCGCGCAATGGGATGACGACATCCATCACGCCATCCACACCGCGGTGTCCGGCGAGCGTCAGGGCTATTACGCGGACTTCGGTTCGCTGGCCACGCTGGCCGAAACTCTGCGCCGTGGCTTCTTTCACGCCGGCACCTATTCGTCGTTCCGCCGGCGCCGGCATGGGCGCCCGCTCGATATCAAAGCCATCCCGGCCGGCCGGTTAGTCGCCTATACCTGCACGCACGACCAGGTCGGCAACCGCGCTCTCGGGGACCGGCCGTCGCAGCACCTGACCGGCGGCCAGCTGGCGATCAAGGCCGCCCTGGTCCTCGGGTCGCCTTACGCCGCAATGCTTTTCATGGGCGAGGAGTGGGGGGCGTCGACGCCGTTCCAGTTCTTCAGCTCCCATCCCGAACCGGAGCTGGCCCGGGCCACCGCGGAAGGGCGCAAAGCCGAGTTCGCCGAGCACGGTTGGGATGCCGACGATATCCCCGACCCGCAGGACCCGCAGACGTTTGCGCACTCCAAGCTGAACTGGGGCGAGATCGATTCCGGGGAGCATGACCGGCTGCTGCGTTTCTATCGGGACCTGATCGCCTTGCGGCGCAACGACCCCGATCTGGCCGACCCCTGGCTGGAGCATCTCGCCGTCGACTACGACGAGGAACCACGCTGGATCACCCTGTGCCGCGGACAGTTACGCATCGCATGCAACCTCGGCGCCGAACCGGTGACGGTACCGGTCGCCGGCGATGTCGTCCTCGCGTGGGGAGAGCCGACCCGCAGCGGTGACAACACCGTGCTGGAAGGCCATTCGGTCGCGATCCTGCGCTTCCCCACCGTCGGCTAAACGCTGCCTAGGTCCACGAGGGATGGTAGGACGCAGTGAGAATCCCCCGGGTGGCAGCGCCTACCCGATTCGACACGGCCACCGGATCTGAGGCGTCGAATTTGCCGTCGAGGTGCAGGAATGCGAGACCGTGCACGAGGGCCCAGACCGCGGTGGACATCGCTTCTACGTCGGCGTCGGGGAAAGCCGCCCGAACAGCGCCACTGACGAGTTCCCTGACGGCGCTCGTGGCAGCAAGTCGATCCTGGTTATCCCGATCGCAGGGTCCTCCGAACATCACGTGAAATAACGCGGGACGGCGGATGGCGAATTCGACGTACGCTATTCCGATCGCCACGAGGTCGTCCAGCGTCGCAGGCGCGGCATTAGCGGCGGCCATGTAACCGGCCAGCTCGCGGTAGCCGACCGCGGCGACGGCGGAAATGAGGGCGTCGCGATCCGCGTAGTGGCGATAGGGCGCCCCGGGAGACACGCCGGCGCGGCGTGCTACCGCACGCAGCGAAAGTCCCGCGGTACCGCCATCTTCTTCGAGTAGCTTCATCGCCGCATGCACGCAGGCGGCCGCCAGGTCCCCGTGGTGGTAGGGCGAATTCGACATGAGCTAGATCACAAACCCTCAAATGTAGACATTGCTTACATTGCGACCTAATGTAAGCGATGTATACAGCTTAGACGTCCCGAAGCAAGAGATCACTGTCGTGGCGTTGCTAGACACGGGTCGCACCGGCGACCGCTGTCGCCCCCCAGGGGGCCGATCGCCCCAACTCCGCAGTGGCGCAACCATTTGCGAATGTTCTCAATGGTTGAGCACCGCCACGAAGAGTGTCGATAGAAGGCATCTGAGATGGTTTTGATCAGCGAAATCTCGCGCTCCGACAACCCGTTTCCGACTGTGGGCGTTTCCCGTGATAGCAGCGGCATTCCTTACTACGATCACTTGCCCGCCACCCTGCTGGACATGCTCGCAGCACAGGTAGACGACCACCCGGACAGTGAGGCGGTCATCGAACTCGGCGGTGACCGGATGACCTATCGACAGCTGTGGGACCGTGCATCCCGGGTTGCTGGAGGGCTGCGCGCCGACGGCCTGGCACCGGGTGACCGGGTGGCCGTCCGTTACCCGGCGGGGCTCAACTGGGTGCTGGCGTTCTGGGGCACTGTGATGGCCGGTGGCATCGCGACATTGGTCAACACGCGGTCGGATCGATCCGAAGTCAAGTTCGTGTTGTCCGACTCGGGCGCCCGAGTGGACCTCACGCCCGACACCGCGTTGCCCGACGGGCGACCGTATGTGACTGACCGCCTTGCCGACAGAGACACGGCGGCGCTCTTTACACCTCCGGGACCACGGGTCGCCCAAAGGGTGTGCCGACCACCCATCAGGCCTTTCTCACCAACTGCGAGAACGGGGCACGGTGTGTCGGGCTCCCGGCCGGCCCCGGCGAGGAACTGCGCACCCTGATCTCGGTCCCGATGTTTCACGTAACCGGTTGCGGTATACAGCTTTTAGCGATTACGTACGCCGGCGGGGCATCAGTGATCATGCCCACGCTGAACGTAGACAAGTTGTTGACCGCGCTGGCAGCCGAACGGATTTCGTGCATGGTGACCGTTCCTGCCATCTATTCGCTGTTGTTGCGGCACAAAGATTTTGCCGCAACCGACGTGTCCGGGGTGCGGTGGGTCGGCTACGGTGGTGCGCCAATCGCCCCAGCACTGGTGAGCAGGTTGAAGGATGCGTTCCCGCAAGCCAAGGCATTCAACGGGTACGGCATGACCGAGTCGGCCGCGCTGCTGACCGTCTTGCCCGACTCGGACGCCGTCGAACACGCCGATTCCGTGGGGTATGCCGTGCCGTCGGTCGACGTCGGGGTCGTCCCCTTCGGTGACGATCCGAAGGTCGGCGAGCTAGCTGTGCGAGGTGCCAATGTCACTGCGGGCTACTGGAATCGGCCAAAAGCCACTGCTGAGATGTTTACCGACGGCTGGATGCGGACCGGAGATGTGGTCCGAGTAGACGAGGCGGGCCGGGTGCACGTCATCGATCGGCTCAAGGACATCATCATCCGCGGTGGCGAAAACGTGTCCAGCGTCGAGATCGAGGCGGTGCTGCTGTCGGCACCCAATGTCGCGGATGCGTGCGTCTTGGCCGTGCCCGACGAAGTCATGGGCGAGAAGGTGGGTGCAGTGCTGTTCGGCGGGCAGGACGACGTCGACGTGAACGCGGTGATCGACTACTGCAGCGGCCAACTTGCCGACTACAAAATTCCCCAGTACGTCACGGTGGTGGCCGACTCGTTGCCCCGTAATGCCGGCGGCAAACTGCTCAAGGGCCAGCTACGCCAGCAGGTGCGCTGGGGGGCCGCGTTGCGGTGAACTGACTTAGCCCACCGAGTTCGCCGTCAACTCTCACACACGGAAAGAGAATTCTGATGCTCGAAGTAATCGACAAAGGGGAAGTCACCGAACAGCATCCAGCTCCACTACTCTTCGTGCACGGTGCGTGGCAGGCCGGGTGGTGCTGGGATATGAACTTTCTCGATTTCTTTGCCGAACAAGGATTTCGCGCGGTGGCGCTGAGCATGCGCGGTCACGGCGCGAGCACGCCGGCGAAACCGTCACGGATTTGGTCGATTTCGGACTACCTGAGCGATGTGGCATCCGTGGCGGACAAGCTTCCCGCCGCGCCGGTGATGGTCGGGCATTCGATGGGCGGATTCCTGGTGCAAAAGTACCTGGAGGACCGCGAGCTGCCCGCCGCCGTACTCTTGGGCTCGGCACCACCGCGAGGGCAGCTTCGTTCACTGCTTCGGCCGATGGCTCGGCATCCCTGGCGCTGCACCAAGTTCTCCCTTACCGGCAAGCCCGCTCACCTGTACGGGTCCTCACCGGCGGGGGCTCGGGAACTCTTTTTCGGCGACAAGGCGGACGACGATCTCGCTAACGCCTTCGCGGCGCGGCTTCAATCCGATAGCGGTCGTGCGATCTTCTTCGACATGGTGGCCGGCAATCTGGTGCGCACAAACAGAGTCAGCACACCCGTGCTTGTCATCGGCGGCGAGAAAGATCGGATATACAACCAGAACGACGTGCGCCGAACCGCCACCGCCTATCACACAGAACCCGTCTTCATGCCCGGCATGGGACACGAGCTGATGATCGAACCCGGATGGGCGGCTGTTGCGGAAACGATCAAATTCTGGCTGGGCCAGCAAGGACTGTGAGGCCCCCAACCGAACTGCGGTCAAGCCCAAACCGGGATAGCACACTGCTACAAGGCCATTCGGTCACGATCCTGCGCCATGGGTGAACCTGGCCGATAACATCGGCGAATGGCCGAACAGCCTCCCGGAGATTTCATCCCGGCAGCTCCGCAATTGTGGACCTACGACGCCCTGAGCTTTCTGCTGACGGGTACTCGGCGATGGCGCCCGGCACTGCTGGCCCAACTCTCCCCCGCCCCCGGCGACGTGATCGCGGACGTCGGCTGCGGCACGGGCACGCAACTACGGCTGATCGCGCGCGTGTGTCCATCGGCGACCCTGATCGGGATCGACCCGGATGCGGCGATCCGCGAGCGGGCCCGGGCCAAGCTCGCCGGGTCGACGCCGCCGGTGGCGCTGCTGGCCGGATACGCACGCGACACCGCGGAGCTGTTGAGCGGGCGCGGCGTCACGAAGGTGTTGTCGTCACTGGTTTTTCATCAGGTACCGCTCGAGGAGAAGCGCGCGGGCCTGGCCGCGATCCACGAAACACTGCCGCCCGGCGGCAGCTTGCATGTCGCCGACTACGGACTGCAGCGCACCGCGAAGATGCGCAAGCGGTTTCGGCTCGTGCAGAAGGGTGACGGGTTCGAGAACACCGAGCCCAACGCCCAAGGCGTACTGCCGGAACTGATGGCCGATGTGGGTTTCGATCACGTCGAGGAAACCCACGTGTTCGAGACGGTCAGCGGATCGATGTCGATCTACCGTGCCGCGCTCCGCTAGCGCTACCATCACCGCGACGCCCGGATAACCGCGACGCTTGCAACGGAGCAGAACATGGCCCAAAAGGTCCAAATCCCGCCCGATCTGATAGGCGGCGACGTCGACGAGGGCTACGGCAAGGTCGCCGACGCCTTCCGGCGCAACCTGAGCAGCGGTCGCGAGATCGGCGCCGCGATCGCGGTCTATCGCGACGGCCGCAAGGTCGTCGATTTGTGGGGCGGCTACCGCAACGGGATCACCCGCGCGCCGTGGGAACAGGACACCCTCGTCAACGTGTTCTCGACCACGAAAGGCATTGCCTCCCTTGCGGTTGCGGTGGCCGCTTCCAAGGGCTACCTCTCGTATGACGCCAAGGTCACCGACTACTGGCCGGACTTCGCGCAGGCCGGTAAAGAGATGGTGACCGTGCGGCAGCTGCTGGCGCATCAGGCCGGATTGCCCGTCGTCAAACCGCCGCTGACGCTGCAGGAATTGGCCGACCCGCCGACGATGTCGGCGAAGCTCGCGGCGCAGGTGCCAGCCTGGAAACCGGGGACCAGACACGGCTATCACGGCATCACCCTTGGCTGGTACGAAGGCGAACTGATCCGCCGCACCGACCCCGCCGGGCGTTCGCTGGGCCGGTTTTTCGCCGAGGAGATCGCCGGCCCGCTGGGGCTCGACTTGTATATCGGGCTGCCGCCCTCGGTCGACCGCGATCGCGTCGCGCACTTGCACGCCTGGTCTTTCCCGAAGTTGCTGTTGCATCTGAACACGATGCCGCCGCTCTTTGTGCTGGATTTGTTCAATCCCTTCGGACTGGCGGCACCCTCACTCGTGTTCGCCAAAGGGATCAAATCTCCCGAGGCCTTCAACCGCGACGAGCTGCGCGTGGTCGAGATGCCCGCCGTCAATGGCACCGGTACCGCGCGCTCGATCGCCCGGCTGTACGGCAGCGCCGCCACCGGCGGTCGCGAGCTCGGCTTGACCGCCGACACCCTCGACGCGCTGCACAAGCCCGCGCTGCCACCGACAAAGGGACTGCGCGACAAGGTGCTGCACATCGATACGACGTTCTCGCTGGGCTTCAACAAGCCCGTCCCCGTGTGTGTCTTCGGTTCGACCGACAATGCCTTCGGCACGCCGGGCGCGGGCGGCTCGTTCGGATTCGCCGATCCAGACACCGGCATCGGCTACGGCTACGTGATGAACAAGCTGGGTTTCCACCTGGTGAGCGATCCGCGGGAAGTCGCCCTGCGGCACGCGCTATTCCACGAAACCCTGGGGACCAGGCCCCAAGTCTGACCTACACGCTGCCACGGCCTTTGGCCCGCACCGCGTCGGCGACCGCACCGGCGAGCGGATCGATTTCGTCGTCGGCCAGCTCCGCGATGGTGATGCGGATTCCCGCCGGCGTGCCGATCCGGAAACGTGTTCCCGGTGCCGCGGCCCAGCCCGCATTCAGCAGCCGGGTGATCGCGACGGTCTCATCGGGAACCGGGATCCACACGTTGAGGCCGGACCGGCCATAAGCGACGACGCCGCGGTCGGCCAGCGCGGCGCACAAGCGAGTGCGGTTGCTGGTGTATCGCCGCTCCGCCGCGCGGACGAGGTCCGTTGCCGCGTCCTCCGACCACAACTGCACCGCGAGATCCTGCAGCAGGTGACTGACCCACCCCGGCCCGAGCCGCAGCCGCCCGTGTACCCGCTCGACGGTGCGCTGGTCTCCGGCCAGGACGGCCACCCGCAGGTCGGGACCGTAGGCCTTCGATGCCGACCGGACAAATGCCCAGTGGCTGTTCGATCCTGCCAACGAATGCAAGGGTGCACCGGAAATGCCGGCGCAGTGGTCGTCTTCGACGAGCAGCAGATCGTCGGAGCCCGCCAACAAACCCCGCAGCTCGCCGGCACGCTGCTCGGACAACGCCGCGCCGGTCGGGTTCTGCGCGCGAGTGGTGATGACCAGCGCGCGCACGCCGCGACCGAGCGCCCGGGCGACGTCGGCAACCAGCGGCCCGTCGTCGTCCACCCGCACCGGCTCAACCGAAAGTCCGAGTGCGGCAATAAGATCCAGTAGATTGGCCCAGCCCGGATCCTCGACGGCCACGCGGTCGCCGGGGCGCAGATGCGCGGTGAGCGCCCGCTCGATGCCATCGAGTGCCCCGCTGGTCACCGCGAGATGATCGGCCGGAATACCGTCGGCGGTCAGCGTCACGCGGGCGTGGTCGACCAACTCCGGCGACATGGCCGGCTCCCCGTACAGTACCGGACGCCGGCTCGAATGATGTTGCGGTACAGCGGCAATGGGCAGTAGATCGGGATCCGGGTTGCCGGTCGACAGATCGCGCACGCCCGCGGGAATGTCGAGGCTGAGCAGGGAGCGCGGGCTGGTCGCGGGGCGGTGCCGCACCCGGGTACCCCGACGCCCCGAGGTTTCCACGGCCCCGCGATCGCGCAGCAGGCGGTAGGCGGCGGCCGCGGTGTTGGCGTTCACGCCGAGCCGCGCTGCCAGTTCCCTGACCGGGGGCAACGCGTCGCCGGGCGCCAGGGCGCCGGCCGAGATGCCCTGTTCGATGTTGGCTGCTATCGACTCCGCGCCCGTCCCCGCTATGCTGTGTTGTACTGGCACGTTATCAATTATGTACTATTACAATAGCGAAGGCAATCCGATGGAAACCGCGTACCAACCCACTTCGCGAACGACGCCCACTCGCTACCGGGAACGCGCCCGCTACGACCGCGACACCGTCCATCGCATCCTGGATGAGGCCCTGATCTGCCACGTCGGCTACCTGAGCGCCGGTCGGCCGGTGGTGTTGCCGACGACGCACGCCCGCCTCGGCGAGAGGCTCTACCTGCACGGCTCCACCGGCAGCGGACCGATGCTGGGCGCCAAGGCGGGAGCGTCGAGCCTGCCCGTGTGCGTCACCGCCACCCTCGTCGACGGGCTGGTGCTGGCCCGCTCGGCGCTGCATCATTCGCTGGTGTA
The DNA here is from genome assembly GCF_052566995.1 of Mycobacterium sp. Dal123C01. Classification (NCBI taxonomy): domain Bacteria; kingdom Bacillati; phylum Actinomycetota; class Actinomycetes; order Mycobacteriales; family Mycobacteriaceae; genus Mycobacterium; species Mycobacterium sp. Dal123C01. The sequence goes on from NZ_CP199580.1 coordinate 4,521,888, forward strand.
TCGCTCGGTGGTCGTGGTCGGCAACGCACGCTTGGTCGAGGACCCGGCGGAGAAGTCGCATGCGCTGGGCGGACTGCTCGACCACATCGCACCCGGACGTGCCGCCGACTGCAGGGCGCCGAATGCGCGGGAACTCGCCGCGACCGCGGTGCTCGCCCTTGACCTGGTCGAGGTTTCGGCCAAGGTGCGCGACGGCGGGCCCATCGACGAGCCGGAGGATTGCGCGCTGCCGCACTGGGCCGGCGTGCTTCCACTGCGCCTGACGGCCGGTGCGCCGGTGCCGGCCGACGACCTCGATCCCACTACCCCGGCGCCGGACTATCTGACGCACTACTCGCGCTAGGGTGCCGCCTAGAGCAGCAGATAGCGGTAGGCCGGCGAGCCCGGGTGCAGGGTCTCGAAATGAATCTCGGTCTCGCGCATCCGGGCCAGCAGGTCGTCCAGCTCCGCCGAGGACCCCAGCTGAATACCGACCAGCGCCTCACCGGTCTCCCGGTTGTTGCGCTTGACGTACTCGAACAAGGTGATGTCGTCGTTGGGCCCCAGCACGCCGTCGAGGAACCGGCGCAACGCACCGGGCTCCTGCGGGAAGTCCACTAGGAAGTAGTGCTTGAGGCCGAGGTGGACCAGCGAGCGCTCGAGCACCTCGCCGTAGCGCGACACGTCGTTGTTGCCGCCCGAAATGAGGCAGACAACGGTGGATCCCGGCTCGATGTCGGCTTCCAGCAGGCCGGCGATCGACAGCGCGCCCGCCGGCTCGGCGATGATGCCCTCGTTCTGGTAGAGGTCCAGCATCGCCGTGCACACCGCGCCCTCGTCGACCATCGTGATCGACACCATGTCGCCCGCGGCGGCCAGCGCGGCATGCGTCAGCGTTCCGGCCCGCTTCACCGCGGCGCCGTCCACGAACTGGTCGACATGGTCGAGCGTCACCGGCTCGCCGGCGGCCAGTGCGGCCATCATCGCCGCGGCCCCGGCCGGTTCGATACCCAGCACCGAGGTGTTCGTCGTCCGCTCGGCCAGATAGGTCGTGATGCCCGCGATGCAGCCACCGCCGCCCACCGGGACGACCACCAGGTCAGGCTCCCCCAGACCGAGCTCGTCGAGCTGGTCCAGGATTTCGACGGCGATGGTGCCCTGACCGGCGATCGTTCGCGGGTCGTCGTACGGCGGCACCAGCGTCGCGCCAGTGCGTTGGACGTCCGCGAGCGCCGCCTCGGCGGCGAGATCGTAGGTCGATCCGCCCACGATCAGCTCGATGAAGCTTCCCCCGTGGTAGCGGATCCGGTCACGCTTCTGTTTGGGCGTTTTGGCCGGCACGTAGACGCGGCCGTGCACACCCAGGGTCCGGCAGGCGTAGGCGAACCCCTGCGCGTGATTGCCCGCCGACGAGCACACCACGCCGGCGCCGATCTCCTCGTCGGACAGTTGCACCAGCAGGTTGTAGGCGCCGCGCAGCTTGTAGGAACGCACGATCTGCAGGTCTTCGCGCTTGAGGTAGACCTGCGCACCGGTGATCTCCGACAGCCGATCGCTGTACTGCAGCGGGGTCGGCGTGACTACCGCGGCGATCCGCTGAGCAGCGCTGTCAATGTCGGCCCCGGAAAGGAGAGGCAACGGCGACATGCTCGGGCTCAGGTCAGCGGACACCGACTAATGGTGCCACGCACCCCCCGCCACCTGCCTAATCGGCTCAGCTCACCGGGGTCAGCACGAACACCGGAATCTGGCGTTCGGTCTTCGTCTGGTAGTCGGCGTAGTCCGGCCAGGCCTCGACGGCGCGGTCCCACCAGGCGGCCTTCTCGTCCCCGAACACCTCGCGGGCGTCGTAGTCGCGGGTGCTCGCCCCGTCTTGCAGTTCGACCCGCGGGTTCTTGGCGATGTTGTAGTACCAGACCGGGTTCTTCGGGGCGCCACCAAGCGAGGCGACGACGGCGTACTCGCCGTCGTGCTCAACTCGCATCAGCGGCGTCTTGCGGATTTTGCCGGTCTTGGCGCCGACCGTGGTCAGCAGAATGATGGGCTTGCCCTTCATGTCCGCCGCCTCGGCACCGCCGGATTCGGCGTACTTGTCGGCTTGTTCGCGGGACCAATCCCAAGGGCTGGGTTCGTATTCACCTGTCAGCGGCATTCCACCACTCTAGGCCCGATTCAGCACCGCAGGCAGGGGCAGCGACGCCCTCGAATTCGGCTAGTCAGCGCACGGCCGCGTCACTGGGTTCTGGCGAGTTCGGCAATCACATTGACCCGTCGGGTCGCCGTCGCGATCTCGTCGGCGAACTCCTGCCGGCGCTTGGCGAGGTGCTCGGAATCGGAACCTTCGATCAGCTCGCGATGGCGAGCCAGCCGCAGCGCGGTCTTGAAGAGTTCCATCGACCTCGACTCGGCGCTGGCGATCCTGCGCTGCAGCTCCCACTGCTTGCCCAACTCCAGACATTCGGTGAGGAACGCATTCTCGTCGAGGGGCTCGTCCCCGAGGGCGGCCAGCCGGTCGGCGACGATGTGGTGGGCATCGAGGAACGGCCGCAGCACCAAATGCGCCAACAGCAGATCGGCCGATTCCAGCAGTCCCCGCACATCGGCGGCCGCAGCCGCCTTGCTGGTGTCCTCCACCGGGCCGATCAGCCGTACTTCGTCGGCCAGCTCCTTTTCGAACTGGGCGCGGCCCGAGAACAAGAACTCGAACTTCAGCAGCTCACGCAAACTCAGCGCCTCATCGCGCACCGTCACCGGCGACACCATGCCGTCCGCGGAATTCTCGGCCTTTTCCGCGGCGGCCAGCAACGCGGTTTCGGCAATCGCGCGGTCGACCAAGATGTGGATCGCGGTATTGCGGTAGAACGCCGCGACCAAGTGCTGGTCCTCGCCGATCCCCCACACCGCTTCGGTGCCGGCGTCATACACGCTGACCACCCCGGAGGCGACGAGCTCGTGCAACGTCCACCGGAGCGTGGAGCGATTCGTCAGGTCCGCGGCCCCGGCGACCGCCCAGTTTCGCGCGGTGATGTAGCTGGCCAACGGTCGCACGGTGGCCAGCACCTCGCTGATCGACATCGACCGGTCCGCGCCCAGCAACGCCAGGCTCACCACCGCTGTCGGGGTGACCGGCGTCGCGCGGTTGATCCGGTGTTCGACGTCGAGCGCGATGCGTTCGACCTCGGTCCCGGTGCCCGCTTCGTCGCCGCGCATTTCCTCGAGTCGTTTACGCAGCGGCAGCGGTTCGCCGAAGTCCAGGTAAGCGCGACCGAGCCGCTTTCCCTGCTGGCGCGCCAAGCCGACCAGGAAGCGAAGGTCTTCGGGCCGTTTCACCGCGCCGTAGGCTTCGGTGGTCATCGCCTCCACCTCGTGCAGCTGGTCGTACACGATCGAGGTCGGCACCAAATACACTTCAGGGCCGTCGATTTCGTCGACGGCGTCGGTGAGGTAGCGCAGGATGCCGAACACCGGTGGCCGCAACTTGCCGGTCCGGGTGCGCCCACCTTCGATCGACCAGGTGAGGTTGGTGTGGTCCTGTACCAGCTGGGCGGTGTAGGCGCGCAGCACGAATCGGTAGACGGGAATGTCTTTGGTCGCCCGCCGGATGAAGATCGTCCCGGTCCGCTTGGCGAAACCGCCCATCGGGAAGAAGTTCAGGTTGGCCCCGCCGAACGTAAAGGCCGCCGAGAGCCGGTTGGCCACGATCATCTCGGGCAGCAGCATGCCGTCCAGGTACGACCGGTGCGAAAAGGCAAACGCCAACGTCGCTTTGCGGTCCAGGGTGCGCAGCTGCGCGATCTGATCCTCGTCAACCAGCACGTCATAGGCCCGCATCAGCCAGCGGCTGAACCCGCGCCAACCCTGCACCGCCCGCTCGTCCAGCGAGGCCGCCATCTCGCGCAGGTAACCCGCCGCTTCGGCGCGCACGTCGCCGGGGTCGCGGCCCAGCTCGTCGGCCAGCTTGGCAAGCCGCTCGTCGTACCACGGTGCACCCAGCAATTGGGCCACTGCGGCCGGGTCGGTCGGTAGCGGTGTCACCGACTCTTCGATAATTCCGCCGCGCTGCAACATCTTTCGCAGCCCAACACCGCCGCGTTCACGCGCTGTCGCGAGCCGCCCCCCGGTCACGCCGCTCGCACCGTTCTCGTCATTTCCGTTCTCCTTAGGGTGTCGCCGGGTGGCGGAACCGGCTTCTCACCAGCAGCGCACTGTCCACATCCCCTCGGTGAGCGTACGTCCGTTGTCAGGGGGCACGGAACACAATTCGCGATTTCGGCATCGCACCCGTCTGCTCGATCGGCGGACGCCGAGTACGTTCGGATGATGCGGTACGAACCCGGTGCTGACGCGAACCACCTCACGCCGCTGGAACAGACCGCGCTGCTGACTCAATACGCCCGAGCGCTGGACAGCCAATGGCCCCGGCCAATTCTCGGAGACACGCTGGCCGCCGAGATCGTCGCCAAAGTCGACTATGACTTCGCCGGGCTCGGCGTCCCCACGAGCGTGGTGTGCCAGGCGGCGCTGCGTGCCAAGATGCTCGACGAAAGGGTGCGGACGTTCACTGCCGAGCATCCCGACGCCGTCGTCATCGACCTGGGTGCCGGGTTGGACTCGGGCCCGTTTCGGGTGTGCCCGCCCGCCACCGTCGACTGGTACAGCGTCGATCTGCCGGGTGTCAGCGCTCTGCGCCGCCGGCTGATGCCGACCAGCGAGCGCGCCCACGTGGTGACCGCATCGGTGGCCGACTTGAGCTGGCCCAACACCATCCCCGCCGATCGGCCCGCGATGGTGATCGCCGACGGACTGTTCGCGTTTCTCTCCGAGCCGGTGATCCGCGCTGTCTTTCGGCGCGTCACCGCGTATTTCACCTCCGGGGAATTGGCCTTCAACGACTACGGCCGCATCGGCTCTTTCTCCCGGCTTGCGGTGAAACTGGCCCCGCAGCGGATGTTCAGCAGCGTCGGCGCCCAATGGGGCTACCCGGGGTTCGAAGATGCCCGAGTGCCCGAAACATGGAATCCGCAGTTGAAGCTGGTCGAAGAGGTCAGCCTGGCGCACGCGCCCGAGGTTGAGCTGTTCCCGGGCTGGATTCGGTTCGCCACCAAGGTTTCCGGGATGTTCGAGGCAGGCGCCCGCAAAGCCCGGATCTTGCGCTACCAGTTCTAGGCCGGGTGGATGCCGCACGTGCAGGCGTCGATCGACGGACAGGTGCAGCTCATTCCCCACTCGATGACGCCCCGCGCCCGGGCCAGCGACGCCATCTGGTCGTCGATCTCGGCGAGCTTGGCCTCGGCGAGTGCACGGCTGGCGGGGCGCCCCGGCGCATCGTCGGCGAACAGCAGCTGGATTTCTTCCAGCGCGAAGCCGGCGGATTTGCACAGCCGGATCACCTCGAGGCGGGCCAGGATCGAGCCGTCGTAGCGGCGCCGACCGGCCAGGCGCGCCGGCGGCGGCAACAGCCCGATCTGCTCGTAGTAGCGCAGCGTGGTCGCCGCCACCCCGGCTTCGCGCGCGACCTCTCCGATCGTGAGCGTCGCCCGCGAGCGAGTGGTACCGACAACAGCCATCGGGCCTCCCAGCATCCGGCGCTTGACTTCGAGTCAACTCTAAGTCATTGACTGTGATCATGCATAGAACCGCACACACCGAGCTGATCGACGCTCGCTACGCGCTACTCCGATCGTTCCGGCGCGACGGCGCACCCCGGGACACCCCCATCTGGTTCGCGCTGGACGGCGACGCCTTGGTATTCCGCACCAAGGTGGGCCCCAAGACCAAGCGGCTCGCGGCCCGCCCCGACATCGAACTCCGTGCGTGCGACCACCGGGGCCGGGTTCGCCGCGGTGCGGTGACGGTGACCGGGCGTGCCACGCTGCTCTCAGGCGCCGACGCCGAACGGGCCAACCGGATATTGCACCAGCGCTACGGCTGGCAGTGGAACATCGTGCCGCTGATCAAAGTGCCGGGCGTGACCAACGTTCACCAGGATCTGGGCGTCCGGGAGAAGCTGCGCCGGGCACGTGACCGCAACGTCTGGGCCGACAGCGTCATCGTCCGGGTGGAGTTCTAGGCCCCACCGCGCCATCGAGTGTGAAGCTGGCCGCACACTCGGGCACGAGTGTGAAGCTGGCCGCACACTCGCGAAGGTGGCCGCACACTCGCGAAGGTGGCGGCCTAATTGCCCAGGCAGCCAGGGCCGAGCAGCGCCTTGAGGTCACCCATCAATGCCGGCGACGGCGTCACCCGCAGCGACTGATCCAGCTCCAGGGTGGTGATCCGGTCGCCGCTGATCAGCCGCAGATGCACCTGCGCGGTGCCCGGATGGCGCGCCAGCACCTGCTTGAGCGCGCTGACCTTGTCGATGGTGCACTGCCGGGTCGGCAAGCTGACCGCCAGCGGGCGATTCGGCTGGGCGTTGGAAAAGTCCGGCACCACAAGCTCGTTGGCGATCAACGAGATCCGGTCGTCGCGGATCGCCACCTTGGCGTTGACCAGCACCACCGCGTCGTCGGCGATGTCGGCGCCGTATGCGGAGTAGGCGTGCGGGAAGAACATCACCTCGATGCCACCGGTGAGGTCTTCCAACTGGGCTGACGCCCAGGGCATTCCGTTCTTATTGACCCGCCGGTTCACCGAGGCCAGGATGCCGCCGACCCGCACCTGGGTCTCGTTGGCGACATCGCCGTCCAGGATCGCCGGGATCTGCGTGTCGACGTGAGCGGATAGCAGGTGCGCCACCCCGTTGAGCGGATGCCCGGACACGTAGAGCCCCAGCATCTCCCGCTCCAGGGCGAGCTTGTGTTTGTCTTCCCACTCGTCGTCGGACACCCGGATGGTGAACACCGCGTCGGCGCCCGCATCGCCGCCGCCGAACAGGTCGTACTGGCCCATCGCCTCGGCCTTCTTGGTGCCCAGCACCGAGTCGACCGCGTCGGTGTGTACCAGGAAAAGACCCTTGCGGGCATGCCCCAGGGAATCGAACGCGCCGGCCTTGATCAGCGATTCGGTGACCTTCTTGTTGCACGCCGAGATGTCGATCTTGTTCAGGTAGTCCGAGAAGTCGGTGAATTTGCTTTTCTCGCTGCGGGTTTTGATCAACGAGCCCACCACGTTGGCACCGACGTTGCGCACCGCGCCCAGGCCGAAGCGGATGTCCTTTCCGACCGACGCGAAGTTCACCAGGGACTCGTTGACATCGGGCGGCAGCACCGTGATGCCGAGCTTGCGGCAGTCGGCCAGATAGACCGCGGCCTTGTCCTTGTCGTCGCCCACCGACGTCAACAGCCCGGCCATGTACTCGCCCGGGTAGTTGGCCTTCAGATACGCGGTCCAGTAGGAGACCAGGCCGTAGCCGGCCGCGTGTGACTTGTTGAACGCGTACCCCGCGAACGGAAGAATGGTGTCCCACAAGGCTTTCACCGCGCGCTCGGAGAACCCGTTGGCGGTCATGCCGTCGTAGAAACCCTTGTACTCCGCCTCCAGCACCTCGAGCTTCTTCTTGCCCATCGCTTTACGCAGCGCGTCGGCCTTGCCCATCGTGTAGGAGGCGACCTTTTGGGCGATGAGCATGATCTGCTCTTGGTAGACGATCAGGCCGTGCGTCTCCGACAGGATCTCGCGCAGGGGTTCCTCGAGCTCCGGGTGGATCGGCTTGACCGCCTGGCGGCCGTTCTTGCGGTCGGCGTAGTCGTTGTGGGCGTTCATGCCCATCGGCCCCGGCCGGTACAACGCCAGCACGGCGACGATGTCGTTGAACTCGGTGGGCTGCATCCGGCGCAGCAGATCGCGCATCGGCCCGCCGTCGAGCTGGAACACGCCCAGGGTGTCACCGCGGCCCAGCAGCTCGTAGGTGGCCTTGTCGTCCAGCTCCACCGCTTCCAGATCGAGGTCAATCCCCCTGTTGGCCTTGATGTTTTCCAGCGCGTCGCCAATGATCGTCAGGTTTCGCAGACCCAGGAAGTCCATCTTCAGCAGGCCGATGGCCTCACACGACGGGTAGTCCCAGCCGGTGATGATGGCCCCGTCCTGCGGTCGCTTCCACAACGGGATGGCCTCGGTCAGCGGCTCGCTACTCATGATCACCGCACACGCGTGCACGCCGGCATTGCGGATCAGGCCCTCAAGACCGCGCGCCGTCTGGTAGATAGTGCGCACGTCCGGGTCGGTTTCGATCAGGCTGCGCACCTCGGCGGCTTCCTTGAACCGCTCGTGGTTGGGGTCGGTGATGCCTGACAGCGGGATGTCCTTGGCCATGATCGCCGGCGGCAGCGCCTTGGTGATCCGGTCGGCGATCGCAAACCCCGGCTGCCCGTAGTGAATACGGGCCGAATCCTTCAGGGCCGCTTTGGTTTTAATCGTGCCGAAGGTGATGACCTGGGCGACGCGGTCGGAGCCCCACTTCTCGGCGGCGTAGCGCACCATCTCACCGCGGCGACGGTCGTCGAAGTCGATGTCGATGTCGGGTGCCGACGGACGCTCCGGGTTGAGGAACCGCTCGAACAGCAGACCATGCGGAATCGGGTCGATGTTGGTGATGCCCATCGCGTAGGCCACCAGCGAACCCGCCGCCGAACCACGCCCCGGCCCGACCCGGATGTCGACCGACCGTGCGTGGTTGATCAGGTCGGCGACGATCAGGAAGTACGCCGGATAGCCCTTGTCGCAGATGACCTTGATCTCGAATTCGGCCCGGTCGATGTAGTCCTGACCGACACCGGATCCGAAGCGTCGCTGCAGTCCCGCCATCACCTCGTGGTGCAGCCAGGTCGCCTGGTCGTGTCCTTCGGGCACCGGGAACACGGGCATCCGGTCGCGCGGCGCCCACACCTCGTCGTACGGCTGTACTCGCTCGGCGATCAGCAGCGTGGAGTCGCAGGCGCCGGGCACCTCGTCGTCCCAGATCTTGCGCATGTCGGCGGCCGACTTGAGGTAGTAGCCGTCGCCGTCGAACTTGAAGCGGTTGGGGTCCGACAGCGTCTTGCCGGTCTGCACGCACAACAACGCCTCGTGGTTGTGCGAGTGGTCGCGGGTGACGTAGTGGCAGTCGTTGGTGGCGAGCGGCGGGATGCCGAGCTTGCGGCCGATTTCGAGCAATCCTTCGCGGACCCGCTGTTCGATGGACAGCCCGTGGTCCATCAGCTCCAGGAAGTAGTTGTCGGCACCGAAGATCTCGCGCCACTTGGCGGCCGACTCCACCGCCTCGCGCTCCTGGCCGAGCCGCAGCCGGGTCTGCACCTCCCCCGACGGGCATCCGGTGGTGGCGATGATGCCGGCGGCGTTTTCGGCGATGATCTCAGCGTCCATCCGCGACCACTTGCCCAGCTGGCCCTCGAAGGAAGCCAGCGAGGACAGCTTGAACAGATTCCGCAGTCCGGTGGCGTTCTCGGCGACCATCGTCATGTGCGTGTAGGAGCCACTGCCCGAGACGTCGTCGGATTTCTGGCCGGGGTCGCCCCACAGGATTCGCCGGGTCTCAAAGCGCGAGGCGGGGGCGATATAGGCCTCGACACCGATGATCGGCTTGATGCCGACTTTGGCCGCCGCATTGTAGAACTCGCTGGCGCCGAACATGTTTCCGTGGTCGGTCATGCCGACCGCGGGCATCTGCAGCCGCTCCACCTCGGCGAACATCGGCGTGATCTTGGCGGCCCCGTCCAACATCGAGTACTCGGTGTGGTTATGCAGGTGGACGAAAGATGAACCGCTCATAGGGACGCCAGTCTATGACCGACTACCGACGCATCCTCGGCGTGTCGCGTAAGTGTGTCTGGGTTTCTATCCGTACAGCTCGACGAAGTTCTTCAGCGACTTCTCCACGTCGCCTTTGACGGCGCGCGCCGCCGCGGATCCGACCGGGCCGAACAACGCCCGCCCGCCCAGCTCAAGCCGCAAACCGAGGGTGGACCCGTCGCCGGTGGGCCGCACCGTCAGGGTGACGCCGTATTTGGCGCCGCCCTTACCCGAACCCGACATCGCAACCTCGTGCGGCGGGTCCCAGGTGGTCACCGTCCAGGTCACCCGGTTGCGCATGCCCTTGGCGCGCGCCACGCCGATGATCTGGGTGCCCTCGGCGATCTCGTCGGGCAGCTCGCTGCGCCACCCCTCGTGCATCACCAGCCAGTCGCCCAGATCCGACAGATCCGACACGTGGTCCCACATGTCCTGCGGGGTCATCGGGACGTCGGCGGACAACTCAACGGCGGCCATCAAGCAAACCTATCCCGAGGCTCACGGCTTTGAGCGTGCGCTCAGGGCTTTGCGTGTGCGCTCAGGCCGCCGTGCACGCACACTCGTTGCCACCTGCGCACACTCGCCGCCGTGGACGCACACTCGCCGCCGTAGTGCGGCGGCGATCAGCGGCTGGGCCCGCCGCGGAATCGGTTACCGATCCGGATCGCGGGCAAGAGCAGGGTGCGCGGGACGTATCGGCCACCGTGGCTGACGACCTTGGGGACGACGCCGGGCACCACGCTGCGCTTGCCGCCCAGCATGCCGCCGATCGCGGCTTCGGCGACATCGTGCGGCGAGACCTGAGCAACCGGGATGCTGAACCGGTTGGCGTTGGCGATCTCGGCCCACTCGGTGGGCACCGGGCCCGGACACAGCGCCGTCACCGACACGCCCGTTCCATGCAGCTCCTCGTGGACGGCTTCGGAGAATGTCTGCACAAAGGCCTTGGTGGCCGAGTACACCGCCATATAGGGAAGCGGCTGGAATCCGGCGATCGACGCGATGTTCATCACGGCTCCGGCGCCGCGCTCGACCATGCCGGGCAACGCCGCGTGCGTTAAATCCATCAATGCGAGCGCGTTGAGGATGACCTCTTCACGCTCGCGTTCGATCGGCAACTCGTGAAAGACCCCGCTGGTGCCGAAGCCGGCGCTGTTGCACAGGCCGGCGATCGGGTCGGTGCGGAGTCGGTCGGCCAATTTCGCGCGGCCTTTACTGTCGCTGAGGTCCAGCGGCAGAACCTCAACCGCGACCGCGTGTTCCTCGCCCACCTGGGTGGCGATCTCGTCGAGGCGCTCACGCCGCCGGGCAACCAGCAACAGCGGGAAGCCGCGCCGGGCCAGCCCGCTGGCCAGTTCGGCGCCGATTCCGGACGACGCCCCGGTAATGACGACGGTTGTATAGGTGTCGGGTTTCGGAAGGCTCATCGTGTCACCAGTGAATTCCGCGGGTCGCCCGCACAAAGGTCTCGCTTCGGCTGTCGAATTGCGATGTGTCGGTATCGGATTCGCCGCCCTTGGCGGCGGTGGAGTCCTGGAACATGCCGAACGCCCGGTTACGCACCCGATCCATCACCGCCGGGTTGATGGCGTCGGCGACGGCAGCGAACTGCCCAAAGGGCGAGCTGGCCCGCCGGGGCCGGTGGACGATCGCGTCCGTGATCACCCCGGCCGCCTGATCCGGCGTCAGCGCCGGGAACTTGTCATACATCTTGGTCGGGCTGATCATCGGGGTCCGCACCAGCGCCATGTGCACGGTGGTGAATTTGACGTCGTCGTTCACGACTTCGGCCTGCAGTGCGTCGCAAAGGCTGTCCAGGGCGGCCTTGCTGGCGATGTAGGCACCGAAACGCGGGGCGCGAGTCTGCACGCCGACCGACGAAACATTGATGATCTGGCCGAAACCACGCTCGCGCATCCCCGGGATGAATTTGAGGATGAGCTGGACGGCGCCCAGGTAGTTCAGCTGCATGGTCCGCTGGTAGTCGTGAATCCGGTCGTAGGACAGCGCCAGCGACCGTCGAATGGAGCGCCCCGCATTGTTGATCAGGATGTCGACTCCGCCCAGGTCGTTGAGCACCTGGTCGGCCATCGCGGCGATGGCGTCCATGTCCGAGAGGTCGCACGGGTAGACGTGGGCGGTCCCGCCGTCGGCGCGGATGTCGTCGGCGACTTTCTCCAGGTTCTCCGGTGTGCGAGCGACCAGCACCACCTGTGAGCCCGCGTCCGCGATTTTCTTCGCAGCCGCCGCGCCGATGCCCGACGATCCGCCGGTGATGAGGACGGTCCGACCGACCGCGGCGTCGTCGAGCGTGCGGCCTTGCACCGCGTCCAGCACGTTCCTCAGATAGAACGGTCGATATCGCCCCGTCGAGTTGGGGGTGTTGATGATGTTGGAGACCACCGCGAATGGCTTTTCCACCAAGTTCGTTATGTCACCAAGATTCATCGGCTTTGACTCCTGACGGCGGGTGCTGTGACGTGGGTCATATACCCAACTTAGGGCACCGGCCGACGACGATTGCAGATCACCGTCAGGTGAACGGGGCGCTGCGTCTCACCCAGCGACCGAAGATGCGGGTAGACCTCGGCAATCGGCTTGTTACCTCGGGCAATCCGAGCGTGATCGCGGACTAACTGACGGGCAACGCTGGGGTGTTCCCCTGGTTACATGAAACTCACGGCAACCTTTCGCAAGCCGGAGCCGACAACCATCTATGACCGGATCGGCGGGCACGAGGCGCTCGAAGTCGTCGTCGAGGACTTCTACGTTCGCGTGCTCGCCGATGACCAGCTGTCGGGCTTCTTCACCGGAACGAACATGAACCGCCTCAAAGGCAAGCAGGTCGAGTTCTTCGCGGCCGCTCTCGGCGCGCACGAGATCTATCACGGCGCCCCGATGAAACAGATACATCAGGGCCGCGGCATCACCATGCAGCACTTCAGCCTGGTCGCCGGGCATTTGGCCGACGCTCTGGCCGCGGCCGGGGTCCCGCCGACGACGGTGACCGACATCCTCAGTGTCGTCGCACCGCTGGCCCCAGACATCGCCTCCGGCGACGCCAGCATCGCCAACGTCTGAGCCGCCCAGAAGAATTTCTCGGTGCGCGGGCGTGTCGCGCACGGTGATCGCGGCGCAGCCGGTAGTCAGCACGTATGAGGCGGATCGCAGTCATCGTCGCGGCACTGATGGTGGCCGCATGCAGTTCCACGACCAACCAGCCGGTGTCCAGTTCGCCGTCCGCGCCGCCCACCAGCGCCAGTCCCACACCCGCGGCTGCGGCACTCGACTGCACCAAACCGGCCAACGCCGCGCAACAACTGGCCTGCACCGACTCGCACATATTCGACCTCGAGCGTCAGGTGCAGATCGCCTTCCGGCAGGCGCTGGCCCGGCCCGGCGGGGATCAATCCGCGCTGACGGCCGCGCAGAACACCTGGGCGACGGCCCGCGATGACTGTGCCCGCAACGCCGACGTCCATACCTGTGTGCTGGAGGCCTATCAGACCCGGCTGGTGCAGTTGGCCCTTGCCGACCCGACCACCGTGGCTCCGCCCGTCATCACCTATCACTGCCCCGCCGACTCCGGCCCGCTGACCGCTCAGTTCTATAACCAGTTCGCGCCGCCGACCGCGGTGCTCAACTGGAAAGGCAACCAGGAGATCCTGTTCATCTTGCCGTCCGGCAGCGGCGCGAGGTACGGCCGGCAGGGCTCCGAATACTGGGAGCACCAGGGTGAAGTCACACTTGACTTCAATGGCACCAAGTTCGTCTGTTCCACGTCGTGATCTCGTCGAGCCGCGCGCAGCGGCCTACTCTTGGCGACCATGCCTAACATGGGCCGCACATTCGAAGATCTGGTCGCAGAAGCCAATTCCGTATCCGTCGACGGCTGGGATTTCTCCTGGCTGGACGGGCGCGCAACCGAGGAACGACCGTCGTGGGGCTACCAACGACTGATCGGCCGCCGTTTCGCCACGGTGTCAGCCGCGGTGGATCTGCAGACCGGCGGCGGCGAGGTGCTGGCCGGCGCGGCGCCTTTCCCGCCCACCATGGCCGCCGTCGAGTCGTGGCCACCGAACGCCGCACTGGCCACCAAGCGGTTGCATCCGCTGCGCGTCGTGGTCGTGGAAACGCCGGACGAGTCGCTGCTGCCGTTCGCCGACGACGCCTTCGACCTGGTGACCGCGCGCCATCCAAACACGTTGTGGTGGACGGAGATCGCCCGGGTACTGCGCCCCGGCGGTAGCTACCTGGCCCAACACGTCGGACCCGAGACGGTGGCGGAGTTGGTCGAGCACTTCATCGGACCGCGGCCGGAGGCGTGGGCCCTGCGGCACCCGGACAACGAACGCGCGGCCGCGCAAGCCGCCGGCCTGGAAGTCGTCGAGATGCGCATGGAGCGGCTACGGCAGGAGTACTTCGACATCGGTGCGGTGGTGTACTTCCTGCGCAAGGTGATTTGGACGGTGCCGGACTTCACGGTGGAGCGCTACCGCGATCGGCTGGCCCAACTTCATGACCGCATCGAATCCGGCGGGCCCGTCGTCGCGCACGCCACGCGAGTCCTCGTCGAGGCCCGCAAGCCCAGTGCCGGGTGACCCCGGATGGGACGGTCGTTCGAGGAGTTGATGGCAGAGGCCGTCGCGGCGCCCGTGGCGGGCTGGGACTTCTCCTGGCTCGACGGCCGGGCCACCGAGGAACGCCCCTCCTGGGGATACCAGCGGCAGATGAGCGCTCGGCTGGCCACCGTGTCGGCTGCCCTTGACATCCACACCGGCGGCGGAGAGGTGCTCGGCGGTGTGGAGACATTCCCGCCGACGATGGTTGCCACCGAGTCCTGGCCACCCAACGCGGCGCTGGCCACCCGGCGACTGCATCCGCGCGGCGTGGTCGTCGTCCTGACCGGCGACGAACCGCCGCTGCCGTTCGCCGACGGGGCGTTCGACCTGGTGTCCAGCCGGCATCCGATCGCCGTGTGGTGGAGCGAGATCGCCCGGCTATTGCGGCCCGGCGGCACCTACTTCGCCCAGCATCCCGGCCCGGCGACGGTGTCCGAGCTGGTCGAATTCGTGATGGGGCCGCACCCCGAGCTGGGCGCCCACCTCGACCCGGCGGTGCAGCGCGCCGACGCACACGCCGCCGGGTTGCAGATCGTGGACATGCGCATGGAGAAGCTGCGGGCGGAGTTCTTCGACATCGGCGCGGTGGTGTACTTCCTACGCAAGCTGATCTGGACGGTGCCGGACTTGACCATTGAGCCCTACTACGGGCGACTGCGCGCACTGCACGAACGCATCGAAGCCGAGGGCCGGTTCGTCACGCACCCGACGCGGGTTCTGGTCGAGGCCCGTAAGCCTTAAGACAGTCCCGTGCTCAGCCCTCGTCGCCCAACACGTCCAGCGCACGCTGCAGGTCCGCCGGGTACGGACTGACGAACTCCACCCGCCGCCCATCGGCGGGATGGGCGAATGCCAGCGACCTCGCGTGCAGCCATTGACGTTCCAGCCCAAGCCGTTTCGCGAGCTTCGGGTCGGCCCCGTAGACGAGGTCCCCACAGCACGGGTGGTGCAACGCGGCGAAATGTACCCGAATTTGGTGCGTACGACCGGTTTCCAGGTGCACGTCGAGCAGGCTGGCGGCGACGAACGCTTCGACGGTGTCGTAGTGGGTGATGCTGTGCCGGCCGTCCTGGGTGACCGCGAACTTCCACTCGCCGCCGCGATGCCTGCCGATCGGCGCGTCGATCGTCCCACTGGACGGGTCCGGATGTCCTTGCACCAGAGCGTGATAACGCTTGTCGACGGTGCGCTGTTTGAACGCCCGCTTGAGCAGGGTGTAGGCGCGCTCGGAGATGGCGACCACCATCACCCCGGAGGTGCCCACGTCGAGGCGATGCACGATGCCCTGCCGCTCGTGCACACCCGACGTGGTGATCCGGTAACCCGCAGCGGCGAGGCCGCCGAGCACCGTGGGCCCGCTCCAGCCCACCGACGCGTGCGCGGCCACCGCCGCCGGCTTGTCGACCACGACGATGTCGTCATCGGAGTACAGAATTGTCATGCCCTCGATGTCGACCGGGGTGTTCTCCGGCGGCGCCGGCGCCTCGGGCAACCGCACCTCCAACCAGGCGCCGGGTGTCAGCCGATCAGACTTCCCCGCCTGCAAGCCATCCAGTTCGACACCGCCGTCTTCGGCGATGGCCGCCACGGCGCTGCGGGACAAGCCGAGCAAGCGAGACAGCCCGGCATCAACACGCATGCCCGCCAATCCCTCCGGAACGGGCATCGAGCGGTCGGTCATTGGGTTTGGTCGGCGTTACCCCGGCCCTCGGTGCTCCCGTCGGCTTGCCGCCGACCGTCGGCGTTACGCCGACCCACGTTGTCAAAGTCGTAGCCGAAGACCGAGAGAACGACGAGCAGGATCGCGCCGCCGACCACCGACGGATCTGCGACGTTGAACACCGGCCACCAGCCCACCGACAAAAAGTCCACGACATGCCCCCGAAGCGGCCCGGGCGCACGGAAGAAGCGATCGACCAAGTTGCCCATGGCGCCGCCGAGGATCATGCCGAGGCCCACGGCCCACCAGGGCGACACCAGCCGGCGGCCCATCCAGAAGATGCCGATCACCACACCGGTGGCGATCAGCGTCAACATCCAGGTGTATCCGGTCGCCATCGAGAAAGCGGCCCCCGAATTACGTACCAAAGTCCAGGTCACCGTGTCGCCGATGATCGATACCGGCTGCCCCGGGGGCAGCAGTTTGACGGCGAGCACCTTCGTCACGACGTCGAGCGCCAGCACCACCGCAGCCACCGACACCAGCAACCGCAGCCGCCGCGGCGCAGGGGCTTCGGCTTCTCGCACTTCTCCGGACGTCTCAGCCTCCCCCGCCGACGTCACCGGCTCAGCCGATCCTGTGGGTTCTTCGGGCACCTCCCCATCATCCCCTAGCGCCCGGCTTGGTTGGGTGCGGCCTCGCCACCCCGGTTTGGAATGATTCGACTATGGGTCGCCTCACCGTCATCGCCACCGGCGGCACGATATCGACGAACACCGGCGCCGACGGCGTGCGCCGTCCCGGCCGCAGCGGAACCGACCTCACCTCCGGCCTCGACGTCGACGTCGTCGACCTGATGGCCGTGGACAGCTCGGAGCTGACGACGGCCGACTGGGATCGGATGAACGACGCCGTGCGGGCCGCGATCGATGCCGGTGCCGAGGGCGTGGTCGTTGCCCATGGCACCGACACCATGGAGGAGAGCGCGTTGTGGCTCGACCTCACCTACGCGGGCAGCGCCCCGATCGTCCTGACCGGGGCCATGCGCAGCGCGGATGCGCCCGATGCGGACGGCCCCGCCAATCTGCGCGACGCGGCGGCCGTGGCGGCCAGCCCCGGCGCGCGCGGCCTCGGCGTGCTGGTGTCTTTCGCCGGCCGGGTGTTGCAGCCGTTAGGCCTGCACAAGGTGGCGACCCAGGATCTGAGCGGCTTCGCCGGCGAGTTGATCGGCACGACGCCGGGCGGCCGCGTGGCGCTGACCGGGGCCAAAACCCGCCCCTACCTCGGCGAACTACGGGCCGGCGGCGCACCGCGGGTCGACATTGTCGCGGCATACCTGGGCAGTGACGCGGTGGCGATGGACGCGTGTGTGGCCGCCGGAGCGCGAGCCGTCGTGCTGGAGGCGCTGGGCTCGGGCAATGCCGGGGCCGCGGTCGTCGACGGCGTCCGCCGGCACTGCCGCAACGGGATTGCCGTCGCGGTGTCCACCCGCGTGCCCGACGGCCGAGTCAGCGCGGGATACGGCCCCGGCCACGACCTGGTGGAAGCCGGAGCCGTCATGGTGCCGCGGCTGCGGCCGCCGCAAGCCCGGGTGCTGGTGATGGCCGCGCTGGCCGCAGGGCTACCCGTTGCCGACGTCATCGGCCGGTGGGGCTGACGTCACGGCCGACTCCTCGGCCTGCAACGCGCCCACGAAATCCGGCCAATCCAGGGAGTCGATCGGATTGGCGCTGACGACGTCGGCGGTGTCGGCGGGGAACGTCCGGGCCTGACCCGGGCCCGAACCGCGGGTCTCGAATCGCACGGTGACCACGCCGTGGCCGGCACCCTGCACCCACCCGTGCCCGAATTCGCGGTGGGTGATGTCGTCTCCCACCCGCCACGGCGAGGCCCCGGGCACCGGCGCGAACATGGCCTCGGTCGCGGTTACTGTTGCCGTTTCGAAGGAGTGTTGTGCAGCCGATTCGGGCGCCGACAGCTCCAAGTCCGGGAACAGCGACTCCTGGCGCACGTCGCTCAACCCCGAAAACCCAACGCCCAGAAGGCGAATCGGCCCGATATCGCGCGGATCCAGCAGCAGTCGCCGCGCCACCGCGATCAGCGGGCGGGCCTCCGTCGTCGCGTATGGCAACGTCGCGGAGCGGGTCAGCGTGCTCATGTCGGACTTCTTCAATTTCACGGTGACGGTGCGTGCTCCGCGGCCGTCGCGCAGCAGGCGTTGGTGCGCATGCTCGGCGATCGGGTCTATCGCTTCGTGCAGCTGCTCCACGGTGGTCAGGTCGACGGCAAAGGTGGATTCGGCGCTGATCTGTTTGGCCTCGGCGCGCTCGGCCACCGGGCGGTCGTCGATACCGCGGGCCAGCCGCTGCAACGCCAGCCCCACCGTGCCGCCCAGGATATTGGCCGCCTCGGCGTCGGTCAGCGCGGCCAACTGACCGATCGTCTCGATGCCGAGCCGATTCAGCTTCTCCTCGGCGACCGGGCCGATTCCCCACAGCCGCCGCACCGGCAAGCCGGCGAGCAGCGCTGTTTCTTCGGCGCGCGAAACCACCCGAACGCCATCGGGTTTCGCCAGACCGGAGGCGATCTTCGCGATCTGCTTGCCCGAGCCCGCGCCGACCGAGGCGATCAGCCCCGTCTCGTCGAGCACCCGTCGTCGCAACCCCTCGCAGAACTCCTCGACGTCCTGCGCCGACGCCCCGGCAAGCTGCTGCGGTTCCCCGAACGCCTCGTCGAAGGACAGCTGTTCGACGACGGGTACCACGCCACGTACGGCCTCGAACACGCGCCGGCTGGCGATCCCGTACACCACCCCACGCGGCGGCAACACCACCGCTGCCACGCCGATCACCCGGCGGGCCTGATGCATCGGCATGGCCGACCGCGCCCCGAACACCCGCGCCTCATAGCTCGCGCCGGCCACCACCCCCCGGCCGCCCAGCCCGCCGACCAGTACCGGCCGACCCCGCAGGGTCGGTCGGGTGAGCTGCTCGACGGAAGCGAAGAACGCGTCCATATCCAGGTGCAGCACCCAGCGGGACTCCACGCGATAAATGCTATTGCGCTACTGGGCTAACGTTTCCCACATGGCCATGAACCTTGCGCACCGGCGGATCTGCAGCTCGGACAAGTGGGCGACGGCGGTCAAAAAAGACCTGCTGCCCTGGGCGCTGGCCGACGTAGACCTGGGTGACAACACGCTGGAAATCGGGCCCGGCTACGGCGCGATCCTGCGGGTGCTGGTCGACAAGACGCCGACGCTCACCTCGGTCGAGATCGATACCCCGATGGCGCAGCGATTGCAGAAGCTGTACGGCGACCGGGCGCGGATCATCAACGGCGACGGCACCAACACCGGATTGCCGGCCGACGAGTTCAGCTCGGTGGTGTCGTTCACGATGCTGCACCACGTCCCGACCGTCGAACTGCAGGACCGGTTGTTCGCCGAGGCCTTCCGCGTGCTTCGTCCCGGCTGTGTTTTCGCCGGCAGCGACAGCGTGACGTCGCTGCGATTCCGGATTCTGCATTTCCGCGACACCTGCAACACCGTCTCGCCGGAAACCCTGCCGGATCGCTTGCGCACGGCGGGATTTGGCGATGTCGAGGTCGAGGTCCGCAGCGGCAGGCTGCGCTGGCGTGCGGTCAAACCCGGGGCCTAGCCGGCCAGTTGTAGTGGCTGCTCTTTCGCCCACTCGATGTAGCGGTCGATCCCTGCCCATATCCCGACCTTCGGTGCAAAACCGATGCTTCGCGCCAGGGCAATGGAGGCGGGAAACCGGGTCACTTCTCCCGGTCGCGCGGGCCCGTTGACCACCCGGGTGCCGAATTTCGCGGCGATATATTCCGCGATGTCTCGCGTGCCCGCCAGGACGTCGCGGACGTCGACGTCGGCCTCGACGACTTGATCGGAGTCGATCATCACGATCCAGTCCGGCTGGCAGAAATCGGCCATCCGGTACAGCAGTTCCAGCCCGGGCGGCTCGGGAATCAGCCACGGCGTGCGCGGCAGGTCGGACCGGGCCCGCACCAGGTTGGTCACCGCGGGGTGGTGGCGCAGGATCTGCGCGCTGTTGTCGGTGCTGCGATCGTCGATCGCGTAGATGTCGTCACACCACCCGGATAGCGCGTCCAGGACCCGGGGCAATACGTCCTCGCCGTTGTGCACCCGGAACACGCCCAGAATCCGCAACAATGCCTCTTCTCTGTGATCTCCGCTAACGGACGCTACCGCTTTTCGTGATCTATACAACACGATTTTGTCGCACAAGCTGCCGGATCGCTTGCGGGCAGGGGGCTTTCGTAGCGGGACCAGCAACGGCAGGCAGGGCTTGCACAGCGGCAAGGGGTAAAAGGGAGACATGCCAACTGTGTCGACTGAACCCTCGCCTTCTTCCGACCGCCAGCCGCACCTGCTCCGGCAGGTCGCGGAGTCCTTCGGAGTGGACGCCGATCGCTACGACCGGGCCAGGCCCCGGTACCCCGACGCGCTGATACAGCGCGTGATCGCCACCAGCCCCGGCGTCGAATTCCTGGACGTCGGCTGCGGTACCGGCATCGGAGCGCGGCAATACACGGCGGCCGGCGTCACGGTACTCGGCGTCGACCCGGACGCCCGGATGGCCGGGGTTGCCCGTCGGAGCGGCATCGAGGTCGAGATCGGCAACTTCGAAACCTGGGACCCCAACGGCCGGACTTTCGACGCGGTTGTCGCCGGGCAGGCCTGGCACTGGGTGGACCCCGTACTGGGCGCCCGCAAGGCCGCACAGGTGCTGCGGCAACACGGGCTGTTGGCGCTTTACTGGCATGTCTTCGACCCGCCCGGCGAGGTCGGTCGGGTCTTCGACGATGTCCTGCAGCGCGTGGCGCCCGACGCACCACTACAGACGCCCGGCGTCGAACTTCAAGAGGCAAATCTCCAGAGAGCTATGGAGGGCATCCGTACTGCCGGAGGCTTCGCCGAACCCGAGGAGTGGCGGTTCGAATGGCAGCGGCAGTACACCCGCGACGAATGGCTGGACCATCTGGCCACCACCGGCCAGCTCACTCTGCTCGGGCCGGACGAGGTCGCAACTGTACGGGAAGCCGTGGGAGCCGTCATCGACTCGCTCGGCGGCAGCTTCACCATGGACTATGTCACCCTGGCGGCGGCCACGACTCTCGACTGACCACCCGTCCGCGAGCCTAACGCCACGGCGAAATCTCGGGCGGGTTATAGCCCTGGCGTTAGGCTCGCGGTTCACGCTTTAGCGATGCTCACCCGTACGCCGTCGCCGATCTCCGCTGCGTCCACCGGATCGCCGAATTCGAAGCTGGTGGCCAGGATTTCACCCGCGATGAGGTCGCGGTGGGCATGCGCCCACTCCGCGCGTTCGGCCGGCACCGACAGCACCACCCGGATGCGATCGGAAACGTCCAGCCCGGTCGACTTGCGCAACTCCTGCAGCTCGCGGATCCGGTCCTTGGCCCAACCCTCGGCCTCCAGCTCCGGAGTCACCGTGCCGTCCAGCACGACCAGACCGGCTCCCCCGGGCAGCGCGGCGGTGAACTCCGGGTCGGCGGCCACCAGCCGCGAGCTGTACTCCTCGGGTTGCAGCACCGCGGGGCCCGCGGTCAGGGTGCCATCCGGGTTGACGACGCCGTCGCCGGCCTTGACCGCCTTGATGGCGGCTTGCACGTCCTTGCCCAGCCGCGGCCCGGCCACCCGGGCGTTGACGGTGAGCTCAAAGCGGCCGTAGGTGTCGATCGCGTCGGTCAGATCCACGCTCTTGACGTTCAGCTCATCGGCGATCAAGTCGGTGAACGGCGCCAGCTGCTGTGGGTCCTCCACTGCCACAGTAAGTTTCGGTAGCGGTAGCCGCACCCGTAGCTTCTTGGCTTTGCGCAGCGACGACGCTGCCGAGCACACTTCGCGAACCTGATCCATCGCGGCGACCAGGTCGGTGTCCGCGGGCAGCGCGTCGGCTTGCGGCCAGTCGGTCAGGTGTACCGACCGCTCGCCGGTGAGGCCGCGCCAGATGATCTCGGTGGTCAGCGGAAGCAGCGGCGCGGCCAACCGCGAGACGACCTCCAGCACGGTGTGCAGGGTGTCGATGGCGTCGTTGTCTTCCTCCCAGAACCGCGAACGCGACCGTCGCACATACCAATTCGTCAGCGCCTCGGTGAACTGGCGCAGCTGTTCACAGGCTTCGGAGATATCGCAGACGTCCAGCGACTCGGTGAGCTGATCGCGCAGCACCGCCAGCTTGGCCAGAATGTAACGGTCCAGCACGTGCGCCGAATCGGTGCGCCAGGTACCGACTTTGGGCGCATAGAGCGCCAGGAAGCTGTAGGCGTTCCACAACGGCAGCAGCACCTGCCGCACACCTTCGCGGATGCCCTGCTCGGTGACGATCAGGTTGCCGCCGCGCAGGATCGGTGAGGCCATCAGGAACCAGCGCATCGCGTCGGAGCCGTCGCGGTCGAACACCTCGCTGACGTCTGGGTAGTTGCGCAGCGACTTGCTCATCTTCTGACCGTCGGAGCCGAGCACAATCCCATGTGCCACACAGGTTTTGAACGCAGGCCTGTCGAACAACGCGGTGGCCAGCACATGCAGGGTGTAGAACCAGCCTCGCGTCTGCCCGATGTACTCGACGATGAAATCACCGGGATAGTGGGTGTCGAACCAGTCCGCGTTCTCGAACGGGAAATGCACCTGCGCGTACGGCATCGACCCCGAGTCGAACCACACGTCGAGCACATCGGGGATGCGGCGCATCGTGCTGGATCCGGTGGGGTCGTCGGGGTTGGGCCGGGTGAGCTCGTCGATGTAGGGCCGGTGCAAATTGGTGGGCCGCACCCCGAAGTCGCGCTCGAGCTCGTCGAGGCTGCCGTAGACGTCGATGCGCGGGTAGGCCGGGTCGTCGGATTTCCATACCGGAATCGGGGTGCCCCAGTAGCGATTTCGCGAGATCGACCAGTCGCGGGCGCCCTGCAGCCACTTGCCGAACTGGCCGTCCTTCACGTGTTCTGGGTACCAGGTGATCTGCTGGTTCAGTTCCACCATGCGATCCCGGAATGCGGTGACGGTGACGAACCACGACGAAACCGCGCGGTAGATCAGCGGATTGCGGCATCGCCAGCAGTGCGGGTAGGGGTGCTCGTAGGTTTCGTGACGGACCAATACCGGCTGGTTCACCGCCGCCGGCCCGCTCTGGTTCTTCAGGTCGCGGATGATCTGCGCGTTGGCGTCAAAGACGTGCTGCCGCTGGTAATCCGGGACGGTGGCGTCGAAGCGGCCCTTGGAATCCACCGGAGTCACCGGCACGATGCCCACCTTGTCGGTGGTCGCCATGTCGTCCTCGCCGTAGGCCGGCGCCATGTGCACGATCCCGGTGCCGTCGTCGGTGGTCACAAAGTCGCCCGGCAGCACCTGAAACGCGTTGGCCCTCCCCTCTTCTGGGTCCATGAAATACGGGAACGGCGGCAGGTAGCGGGTTCCCAGCAGATCGGCACCCAGATAGGAGCCGAGTATTTCGGGCGCCCCTCCTTCTTCGAAGCCAAATTCGCGGGCATAGGTGGCCAGCCGGGCCTCGGCCAGCACGAAACGCCGATCGCCCGCCTCGATCTGCACGTAGATCACGTCCGGGTTGACGGCAACGGCCAGGTTCGACGGCAGGGTCCACGGCGTCGTCGTCCACACCAACAGGTAGGCACCGTCCAGCTCGCCGCCGGCCACCCGGAAACCCACCGTGACGGCCGGGTCCTGGCGGCTCCGATAGACGTCGTCGTCCATCCGCAATTCGTGGTTGGACAACGGGGTTTCGTCGCGCCAGCAGTACGGCAACACCCGGTAGCCCTCGTAGGCCAGGTCCTTGTCCCACAGCTGCTTGAACGCCCAGATCACCGACTCCATATAGGGCAGATCGAGCGTCTTGTAGTCATTGTCGAAGTCGACCCAGCGTGCCTGCCGGGTGACATACGCCTGCCATTCGTCGGTGTAGCGCAACACCGATTCCCGACAGGCTTCGTTGAACGCGGCGATGCCCATGTCGTCGATCTGGGACTTGTCAGTGATGCCCAGTTGGCGTTCGACTTCGAGTTCAGCGGGCAGCCCGTGGGTATCCCAGCCGAAGCGGCGGTCCACCTTGTAGCCGCGCATCGTGCGGTACCTCGGGACAATGTCTTTCACGTAGCCGGTAAGCAGGTGCCCATAGTGCGGGAGCCCGTTGGCGAAGGGGGGCCCGTCGTAGAACACGTACTCTTCGGCGGCGTCGCGGTTGGCGATGCTTGCCCGGAAGGTGTCGTCGCGGGCCCAGTAGTCGAGAACCTCGAGCTCCAGCGCCGGGAAGTCGGGTGCCCCCGACTTCGGATAAGCCCTGGCGTCAGCGTTTTCGGTCACGGTGCGCGTCGTCTCCTGCGTGCCTACGTAAGGCCGGGACGACGACGCGCTACCTGCGCGAGCACCGCGGTACCACCCCGCTTGCCGCGCTCACGCGCGACCGCTCGATTGTGGCTGTGACGGGCCTACCCGTTCGGGTCTACTGGGCCCATGCGGGCTGTTCTTCCGAAGGCTCCCCGGTGATGGCCGGATCGATGCCGTTAGGAAGATTCTACGGACCGCCGCAAATCAATCACCGCCGGCTCCAAAGGGCCATCCGCCTGGGCACATCCATCGGATCAAGCCCGGACTTCAAGCAGCCCAACACGCAACAGGGCCGCGTATGCGTGACGCACGGGAACGGTCAGCAGCAGTGCGATCCCGTCCACCATCGGGTCGTGGCCGATGAAGGGCAGGGCGTCAGCGCGCCGCGTGACGTTCTTGGGCGCGGGGGGCTGGGCGGGGGTCGTGTCGCGCACTACGTGCAGGTTGCGGGCGGGCGCTACGGCACCTACTTCGTCGAACAGTGCTGCGGTCATGATCGTCTCCCAACGGAATTGCAGACGGGTACTGAGTGGACTGAGGTGTCCGTCCCGTGGTAGTTCCGATCCGAGAACGCTTGAGCGGTAAGTCGATTCGCGTTGCGGCGACTCAGCTGGGGGCGTCGTGGCGGCGGCCGGATCGGGACGGAACGGAGCCCGGATTTCGCTCCGGACTGTCACTGGAACTCATGCGTCCCTCACCTCCTCTACGGCCACGACGCGTGCGGTTACCCGCGCCTACTGCGTGCACAAGAAGAAGCACAGAACCCGACGATCGTCGGAAATCCGCACCCCTCTCGTCAGAGCTTTGGCACCACACGACGTGTCCGGAACTCCGGAAGCCACTTTGGCTCAACCCTTAAGCCGGGAGGAGCTGTCCTAACCCGGGGCGTCTTTCGACGTTGGGGGTCAGTGGCCTGTATTCGTGTAGCCGCCTCACCTAACGAGGTGCTGCAGCAATACTCCATGAGCGGCCCACCCGCGGTCAATGTGATCTGGGCGGTGTTGCGCATCCTTTATGCATTCATTACGTGCCTTCACAGCCGTCGGCCAGCTTCGATGCCGCTGACCTGCGTAAATGCGGCGGGCCGGTAAGACGCCGTCAGTGTGCGATCCGGGCTTTGAGTGTGCATCCACGGCGGGATTTCGGCGGTTTTGCCGCCCTCAGCGCACACTCAACGCCCGGAAGCTACATCCGTTCGTGAGCGTGCCGCGGGTGCGGCGGGCCGGCCCGGGTCGTCAGTTGTCGGCTAAGTTCTCCAGCCGCGTCATGGTGTCGACGAACTCCTCGACCATGTCGAGCACGACCGCACGGGTCGGACGGACCCGGTCGAGCGAACCGACCACCTGGCCGACGAAATAGGTTGCCAGCTCACGCGCCTTGGCGCCGGGATGAGCGGCCGCTTGGTTGATGCGTATCTGCGGTTCAGTGACCAGGGTGGTCTGCAACGGCATACCGAGCGGGCTGGGGTTTTCGGGCCGTTCCCATTCATCGGTCCAGGCGGTTCGGAGCATTCGTGCCGGCTTGCCCGTCATCGACCGCGACCGCACGGTGTCCGAGGAACTGGCGGCCAGGAACTTCTGCTTGACGACCGGATCTGTCTCGGCTTCCTCGGTGGTCAACCAGACCGAGCCACACCACACCCCCTCGGCGCCCAGCGCGAGGGCCGCTGCGATCTGGCGACCGCGGGCGATCCCGCCCGCCGCCACTACCGGAACCGGCGCGACCGCATCGACAACTTCGGGAACCAGGACCATCGTCGCCACCTCGCCGGTGTGGCCCCCTGCTTCGGTGCCCTGCGCGACGATCAGGTCGACACCGGCCGCGGCATGCCGCCGCGCGTGCTGGGTGGTGCCCGCCAGCGCGGCCACCAACACGTCGTGACTGTGCGCGCGTTCGACGAGGTCGGGCGGCGGGGGCCCGAGCGCGCTGGCGATCAACCGGATGTCATGGGCAAAGGCCACTTCCAGTAGCGGCTCATAGCCCTTGGGCGAGATGTTGAGGCCACCGCCGGACGCCCGGGGCGGTTGGGCCGGCGCCGTGATGTCATAGCGGGCGAGTATGTCTTCGACGAACGCGCGGTGCTCCTCCGGGAGCAATTCCCTGACCTGCTTCGCGTCGATTCCGCCCGTGTCGGCGCCGACGTATTTGGGCGGTAACAGCAGATCGACCCCATAGGGCTTGCCCCCGGTCTGCTCCTCGATCCAGGTCAGCTCGTTCTGCAGCCGTTGCGGGCTATGCGCGACGGCGCCCAGGACTCCGAATCCGCCCGCGTTGGTAACCGCGGCGACGACATCGCGGCAGTGGCTGAAGGCGCATATCGGGAACTCCACACCGAGCATCTCGGCGACTCTGGTCCGCATTTCACGACGCTATGAGTTATCGATTGATATGGCAATCAGCTAGTCACCCGTCGCGGGTGAACGCCCGTCGGGCGGCCAACCTGCCACGCCGTCCTCCAACGGAACATCGAGGCTCTGCAGAATCGATGCGACCATCCGCCACGCGCTGATGGCGGTGACGAGCTCAACGAGAACTGTTTTGTCGCTGTGCAATTCGCGTTCGCAGGCGGCCCAGCTCTCGGCGCTGACCGAACCGTCGCGCACCACGTCGTCGGTGGCCGCTAGCACCGCGCGCTCGGTGGGCCCGAAGCCGTCGTGCCGTTGCCACTCGCGTACGCCGAGCAGGTCGTCGGCGGTCACGCCCAATCGGGTGGCGACGCGCCAGTGCTGCGTCCATTCGTATTCGCATGCGGTGACCCAGCCGATCCGCATGATCACCAGCTCCCGTAACCGTGCGTCGAGACAGCCGTGCCACAGCATGGTGGCGAGCAGGTCGTTGACCGCACGCGCCAGCGATGGATGGTTCAGGAGCACCTGAAAGATGCTGAGTTCGGCCATGTAGTCGGGTACGGCGGCCTCGTCGGCGGCGGCTTTGGCCTCGGCGAGCGGCAGTCTGGGCACGCGGGCTGTTGTCATCGTGTGAGCACTCCGGTGTACTGGCGGAACGCCTCTGCGTTCACCGGTAATCGTAGTCAGCTAGAGCAGTCCCACCAGTTGCAAATCGGTGATGTACTTGATGATGACCGCCGCCGAGATGTGCGGGATGTCGTTGTCCGGGCCAATTTTCGCTTCCTGCACCGCGGCATGGAATCGGTCGGTCGGCGCGAACGACCCGCGGGTCGGCTCCAGGGGCTGTATTTGGTCGGGATTGTGCAACATCAACTGCAGCATCTGTAGCACCGAGTGCTGACGCTGCCGATCCGGCAGCGCACGCAGGCCGGCCTCGAACTGCCGCACCCACTCCCCGAAGTCATCGATGCGCTGGATCGGATAACCGGCCTCGATCAGCCAATCGACGTACGTGTCGATTCCGATGCCGTCGTCGTGCGGGTTCATCACGTGATAGGTCTCAAACCCGTCGACCACTTGGGCGCCCAGGGTGGCGATCGACTCGGCGACGAATTCGACGGGCAGGCCATCGAAGTGCGCGCGTTGCCGGTTGCCGTTGGCGTCACGCTGGTAGAACGAACCGGGCGCGACGCCGGTGGCCACCAGGCTCAGAATCATCCGGGTCACCACATCCGTCACGTTGAACTGGCCCGCGTAGCTGGTGTCGGACAGAATCATGTCGCTGCGGAACACCGAAACCGGAAGCCCGAACATCTCATTGGCCTCCCGCAGCAGCACCTCACCCGCCCACTTGCTGTTTCCGTAGCCGTTGGCGTAGCTGCCGTCAAGGATGCGAGTAGGACTGACGACCCGGATGTCAGCGTCCTCGGTGAACAGCGACGGCTCGATCTGGCGACCAAGGTCGGACGTCGACACGAACGCGTACGGCTTGACCCTCGTGGTCAGCGCGAACCGGATCAGCTCGGCGGTACCGACGACGTTGGGCCCGAACAGCTCACGGTAGGGCAGCACACCGTTGACCACCGCGGCCGAGTCGACGATCAGATCGACGCTATCGGCCAGCCGCTGCCAGGTCTGCTCGTCCAGGCCCAGGTTGGCTTCGCCCTTATCGCCGGCGACGACCTCGAGATGATCGGCGGCCAGCTGGTGGAAGTGCTCCAGCAGTTCTGGGTCGCCGCTGTCGAAGGTCTTCTCCAGCCGGCGCCATGCCTCCTGATCGGAGCTGGCTCGCACCAGGCAGATCAGTTTGCCGTCAACCCGTTTCAGCTGCTTGAGCCACTCCAGGGCCAGGTAACGCCCGAGGAAACCGGTCGCCCCGGTCAACAGCACCGTGCGGGCCTCGGCACTCGGGCCGGGAAGCGTCGGGACAATGTCCAGCGTCGTCTCGTCGATGAACTTGTCCAGCGTGAGGTCGCTGGCACGAAGCCCGGAGGCATCGCGGCCGTGTACGGCGGCATAACCCGGTCCGTGGGCGTCGGCTTCCTCGTCCAAGTCAGCGTTATCCAAACGGTGGCTCACGCCTCGCACCGACGGGGCCTCGAAAAGCGTTCGCACCGACAGGTTGCCGTCGAAGGCCGTGTTGATCGCGGCGACCACGCGCATTGCCGACAGCGAATCGCCGCCCATGTCGAAGAAGGAGTTCTCGACGCCAACCCGCTCCACGCCCAGCACTTGGCCGTAGATTCCCGCCACGATCTCCTCGGTGGGTGTCGCGGGCGGGGTGTAGCGGAGAGCATTCTGGTATTCGGGTGCGGGCAGGGCGCGTTTGTCGAGTTTGCCGTTGACGGTCCGCGGCAGCGTGTCCAGCACGACTATTGCCGAGGGGACCATGTAGGGCGGCAGCCCGTCGCCCAGCGCATGGCGCATCTGGGCCGTGTCGACATCGCCGGTGACCGTCACATAACCGACCAGCCGCTTGTCGCCCGGACGATCCTCGCGCGCGATCACCGCCGCGGCCTGCACCCCGTCGAGGGCGGCCAGCGCCGCCTGAACCTCACCGAGTTCGATGCGGTAGCCGCGAATCTTGACCTGCTCGTCGGCCCGCCCCAGGTACTGCAACTGCCCGTCAGTACCCCAGCGCACCAGGTCCCCGGTGCGATACATCCGCGCCCCGGGCCCGCCATAGGGACACGCCACAAACCGCGACGAGGTCAAACCGGCCCGGTGCATATAGCCGACCGCCACACCCCGACCGGCGATGTACAACTCACCGACCACGCCCTCGGGCGCCGGCCGTAGCCACTTGTCGAGCACAAACAGCGCCGCGCCCGGCACCGGCACACCGATCGGCGCACCTTCGCCAGCCTTCATCGGCGCACTGATCGCGGCATAGATCGTCGCCTCGGTCGGGCCGTAGGCGTTGATCATCACCCGCCCCGGCGCCCACCGGTCCACGATTTCATTCGGGGAGGCCTCCCCCGCCATCACCAACGTGGCGGACTCCAGTCCTTCACCCGGCATCATCGCCAGCGCCGACGGAGTCTGGCCCACCACGGTCACCTGCTCGGCGACCAGCAAGTCGCGCAGCTCTTGCGCGGACGCCGCCGCGGACTCGGGCACCACGACCAGCCGCGAACCGTGCAGCAGGGCGTTGAAGATCTCCCACACCGAGACGTCGAAGCTGTAGGAATGCCATTGCGACCACACCTGCCCCGGCCCGGTGGGTGCGCCGGCATCCGGTGCTTCCAGTAGCGACGTCGCGTTGTGGTGGGTGATCGCCACACCCTTGGGCACCCCGGTCGTCCCCGAGGTGTAAATCACGTACGCCAGGTCCTCCGGGGCCGCCACCGGCAAGGTGATGTCCGAAGGGACGATCAGGTCGGGGTCGTCGACGTCGATGACCGCCAGATCGGCCCCGTCGAACCGGGACCGCATGACCGAGTTGGTGACCGCGGCGACCGGTTTGGCGTCGCCGAGCATGAACTCCAGCCGCGGATCGGGCATTGCCGGGTCGATCGGCAAGTAGGCCGCCCCGGACTTGAGCACCGCCACCATCGCCACGATCGCCTCAGCCGATCGCGAAAACAGCAGCGCCACAGACTCACCCGGGCCCGCGCCGTGGCCGACCAGCACGCGCGCTAACCGCTCGGCCGCCTCGTCGAGCTCGCGGTAGGTCCACGACCGTTCGCCGTCGACCAGCGCTACCCCGTCCGGGGTCCGCGCGACCTGCGCGGCGAACATCTCCGGGATCGTCACGCCCACCGACGACTGGGTCAACACGGCACGGTTGCCCCACTCGTCCAGGCGCGCGTGCTCACCGGCGTCCAGCACATCCATCGATGACAACCGCTGGGTCGGGTCGGCGATCATGGCCACCAGCACCCGCTGGAACCGCTCAACCAGCGTTTCGATGCTGGCCGGGTCGAACACGTCGGTGTCGTACTCGACGCGGATGCCCAATTCGTGGCCCGGCAAGGCCATCACGGACAGCGGGTAGTGGTTGTATTCGCGGTTGGTGACGTCGGTGATGGCCAGTTCGTGGACGCCCACCGGCACGTTCGTGTCGATCGGGTAGTTCTCGTACAGGAATAGGGTGTCGAACAACTGGTCGTGGCCGGTGGCGCGGTGAATGTCGCTGAGCCCCAGGTGCTCGTGCTCGAGCCTGTCGTTGTGAGCGTTTTGCAGCTGTTCGAGTAGGTCGCCGATGGTGGTACCCACGGTGGTGTTCGCCCGCACCGGAACCGTGTTGATCAGCAGTCCCACAATGGATTCCGAGCCCAGCACTTCCGGGGGCCGTCCAGAGACCGCGGTGCCGAAAGCGACATCGCGCTGGCCGGTCAGCCACATCAGCAGCTGTGCCCATGCGGCCTGCAGAACCGTGTTGACGGTGGTGTGGCAGGAGCGGGCCAGCGTGGTCAACTCTCGGGTGGTCTCGACGGACACCCGATAGGAATCAACGCGCCGGCGCCCGAGCTTCACCCGGTTTGCCGGGCCTACCAGAGTCGGGTCGTCGAAGCCGTCGAACATCTGACGCCACGCCGCCTGGGCCGCTGGGCGGTCTTGCTCGGCAAGCCAGGCGAGAATGCTGCGGTATTTGGCGGGCGCGGGCAGGCGCTCCCCGTAGTAGCCGGCGAAGATTTCTCGCAGCAGGATCGGCAGCGACCACCCATCCATCACGATGTGATGGTTGGTGAGCACAAAGCGGTGCCGATTGTCTGCGGCGCGGATCAATGCCGCACGGAAGGCCGGACGGGCGGCCAGGTCGCTGACCGCGTCCCGTTCTTCGGCGCACAGCCGCTCGATCTGCTCGTCGTGGCTGAGTCCGTCGTTGTCCAGCTGGACGTACCGCCAGGCCATGACGGGATCGGCCGGAATGACCTGCAGCGGCTCGTCGAACTGCGCGCAGAATCGGGCGGCCAGGTTGGGGTGCCGATTGACCACCGTCTGCACCGCCTCGCGCAGCCGTTGCGGGTCGATCGCACCGGTGACGGTGATACCCAGCTGCACCGCGTATACGTCGTCGCCGTTGTCGCCGCCCGCAGCGATGCTGGCGTGAAACAGCAGGCCTTGCTGCACGGGGGTGAGCGGCAATACGTCGGCGAGACCGTACTGCTGATCGAGTTGGTCGAGCTGCTGCTGGCTCAAACGTGCGGGCAACAGGTCGGACGGCGTCAATCCGCCACCGCCACTGCGTACGTGCGCACAGATGCCCGTGAGGGCCTCGAACCACAATTGGCTCAGCCGGCTGATCTGCTCGCCGTCCAGCGCCGAGGGCGCCCACGTCCAGCTGGCGTGCAAATGCGGGCCCGCTTCGGTGTCCATGGTGCCGGCGTTGAGGTCCACGGTGTGCATCAGTGGCAGGGGTACCGCGGTGGCCGCGCCCGCGATCGACAAGCCTTCCTCGGAGATGCGCCACAAATCCCCCGACAGCTCGGCCGCCGTGCCCGCACCCAGCCGACCCAGGTAGTTGAACCCGATCACCGGGTCAGACCCGTGCAGGTCCACCTCGTCGTTGGCGTATCGCAGCAGACCGTAGGTCAGCGGATCGGGCAAGGTGCGCAGCTGCTCCTTGGCGTCCTTGATCACCGGCCCCAATGCGGCATCACCGGCCATCACCTGCGCCCAGCTCAGCTCGCCGACGGCCAGCGACACCGGGTACTTGGTGGTGAACCAGCCGACCGTGCGCGACAAATCGACGTTGGGAGCCAATTCCTCGTGACGGCCGTGGCCCTCGACACCGATCCCGATCGGCGAGTCGCCGGTTCCCAGGAACTCCGCCCAGGCCAACCCGAACGCGATCAACAGAATGTCTTGCACCCCAGCGTGAAACGCCGCCGGCACCTCACCCAACAGCAGTCGGGTCGTCTCGACATCGAGCTCCGCCGACAACTGCTCGGCGCTGACGTAGGTGTCGACCTCGGGGCGCACCGCGGGCAATGCGGCCGGGACCGATGCCACTCGCCGCCATGCCTCGGCCTGCTCCACGACCGCGGGTCGCTGCGCATACTCTTCGAGCAGCGACGACCACCGCGCAAACGAGGTCCCGCCAGGGGGCAACGCCACCGGCTGTCCGCTGTGGTGCAGGGCCCACGCAATGTTGAGGTCTTCCAACAGAATTCGCCACGACACCCCGTCGACGGCCAGGTGGTGAATGATCAACACCAACTGGGACGTGGAGTTGACCCACAACGCGCTCAGCATGACTCCGTCGGCCGGGTTCAACCGCGACCGCGCCTCGACGAGCGCATCATCGGACAACACATCGACCGACTGCAGCAGACCAGCGGCATCCACCGCCCCGACGTCGGGCACCTGAAGCGACCATTCGCCCGCGTCGTCGTCCTCGACACGTAGCCGCAAGGTGGCATGCCGATCCACCAGCGCCTGCAGTATCACCGCGATGTCGGCTTCGGTCACTGCGGCCGGGGCCTGCACCACCATCGTCTGGTTGAACTGCTCGACCGGGCCCACCACGCCTTGCAGCCAGCGCATGATCGGGGTGGCCACCACTTCCCCGATGCCCTCATCGACGACGCCGTCGGCGCCGTCGGTCAGAGCGGCCACCCGGGCCAGTCGGGCCACCGTCTGCTCGACGAAAATGTCACGGGGACGGCACAATACGCCCGCGGCCCGGGCCCGGGCCGCGACTTGCATCGACAAGATGCTGTCGCCTCCGAGGTCGAAGAAGGAGTCGTCCACACCGACCCGCTCGACCCCGAGCACCTGAGCGTAAATCCCGGCCAGGATCTCCTCGACCGCGTCGGATGGGGCGCGATATTCGCCGCCGCTCGCGTATTCAGGTGCAGGCAGGGCGCGCTTGTCGAGCTTGCCGTTGACGGTCAGCGGCAGCGTGTCCAGCACGACGACCGCCGTAGGGACCATGTAGGCCGGCAACCGCTCGGCCAGCGCGCTGCGCATCTGCGCGGCGTCAACATCAGCGGTGACGGTGACGTAACCGACCAGTCGCTTGTCGCCTGGACGATCCTCGCGGGCGATCACCGCCGCGGCCTGAACCCCGTCGAGGGCCGCCAAAGCCGCTTGTACCTCGCCCAATTCGATGCGGTAGCCGCGGATCTTGACCTGTTCGTCGGCTCGCCCCAGGTACTGCAACTGCCCATCGGTACCCCAGCGCACCAGGTCACCGGTGCGGTACATCCGCGCCCCAGGCTCACCGAACGGACATGCCACGAATCGCGACGCGGTCAACGGGCTCCGGCGCAGGTAGCCAGCCGCGACACCCCGACCGGCGATGTACAGCTCACCGGTGACGCCCTCGAGGGCCGGCCGCAACCACTTGTCCAACACGAACAGCGCCGCACCCGGCACGGGCACACCGATCGGCGCCGGCGCCCCCGGCGTCAACGGGGCACTCATCGCCGCATAGATGGTGCCCTCGGTCGGGCCGTAGGCGTCGATCAACACCCGCCCCGGCGCCCACCGATCCACCACCTCGGACGGGAGCGCCTCTCCGGCAACGAACACCGCCGTGGACTCCAACCCCTCCGACGACAACATCGCTGCCGCAGAAGGGGTTTGGCAGAGGACGCTCACCTTTTCGGCGACCAGCAGAGAGTGCAGGTCCTCCGGTGAACTGGCCACTGTTTCGGGGACGATCACCAGCCGCCCGCCATGCAGCAAGGCGCCGAAGATCTCCCACACCGAGACGTCGAAGCTATACGAATGCCATTGGGACCACACCTGTCCCGGGCCCGACGGCACCGCCGAGTGCAGCTTCTCCAGTAACGATGTCGCGTTCTGGTGGGTGATCGCCACACCCTTGGGCACCCCGGTCGTCCCCGAGGTGTAGATCATGTACGCCAGATCCCCCGCCGCCGGTGCCGACAATTCGGTGCCGGGGTCGGCGCCCTGGTCATCGAAGTCGACGACGACCAGATCGGTCCCGTCCAACCGCGACCGCAGGGCCGCGGTCGTTACCGCGGCGACCGGTGTGGCATCGCCGAGCATGAATTCCACTCGCGCGTCGGGCAGTGCCGGGTCGATCGGCAAGTAGGCCGCCCCGGCCTTGAGCACCGCCATCATCGTCACGATCGCCTCGGCCGACCGCGAAAACAGCAGTGCCACAGTCTCACCCGGGCCCGCGCCGTGACCGGTGAGCACCCGCGCCAACCGCTCCGCGGTCTCATCGACCTCGCGGTAGGTCCACGACCGCTCGCCGCATACCAGCGCGACCGCCTCCGGAGCGTGCGCGACCTGCGCGGCGAACAGCTCCGGAATCGTTACGCCCACGACCGGCCGGGTCAACACCGCGCGGTTGCCCCACTCGTCCAAGCGCGCGAGCTCACCCCCGTCCAGGAGGTCAATCGATAAGAGCCGCCGTTTTGGGTCGGCCATTACTCGTCCCCTGCATCTTCGGTCATGGCCACCAGCACCCGCCTCAACCGCTCGACCAGCGTTTCGATGCTCGCCTTGTCGAACACATCGGTGTCGTACTCGACGCGAAGGCCCAGCTGGTGGCCCGGCACGGCTTGCACAGATAGCGGGTAGTGGTTGTATTCGCGGTTCGTGAACCCGGTGATCGTCAGATCTTGGACGCCCGACAACGCCGCGGTGTCGATCGGGTAGTTCTCGTAGACGAACATGGTGTCGAACAGCTGGTCGTGTCCGGTAGCGCGGTGAATCTCGTTCAACCCCAGATACTGGTGTTCAAGCGTGTCGGTGTAGGAGCTTTGCAGTTGTTCGAGCAGGTCGGCGATGGTGGTGGCGGCGGTGATGTTGGCCCGGATCGGCACCGTGTTGATCATCAGGCCCACAATGGATTCCGCGCCGGGCAGGTCCGTCGGCCGTCCCGAAACCGCGGTGCCGAAAGCGACATCCGGCTGGCCGGTCATCCGCATCAGCACCTGCGCCCACGCGGCCTGCAGCACCGTGCTGACGGTGGTGCGGCAGGAACGGGCCAGCTCGCTCAGGGCCTGCGTGGTCTCGGCAGACACCTGGAAGTCTTCGACATCGCGCGGACCAAGTCCCATCCGTTGCGGCGGGCCGACCAGGGTCGGGGTCTCGAAGCCGTCGAACACCTCGCGCCACGCCGCGTGGGCCGCACCGCGATCCTGACTGGCCAGCCAGGTGACGAACTTGCGGTACGAGGCGGCCGCGGGCAACCGGTGCCCGTAGTAGCTGGCGAAAATCTCCTGTAGCAGAAGCGGTTTCGACCAACCGTCCAGCACGATGTGATGATTGGTCAGCACAAACCGGTAGCGGTCTTCCGCGGTGCGCAGCAATGCCGCCCGGAACGCGGCATTGTCGACGAGGTCGCAAACGGCGGCACGTTCGGCCGCGGACACCTGCTCGACCCGCCCGTCGACGTCACCGTCATCCAATTCGAGGTACTGCCAAGTCAATTCGGGCTCGGCGGGCAGAATCTGCAGTGGCTCGTCGAAGTCGCCGCTGAAGCGGGCCACCAGGTGCGGGTGCCGCGTCACGACGGTTTGCACCGCATCGCGCAGCCGGTCCGGGTCGACGGCACCGGTGATGCTGATGTCCAGCTGCACCGCATACAGATCGTCGCCGGTGGTGACGCCGAGGTCCTCCGCGGTGCTGGCGTGGAAGAACAGGCCCTGCTGCAACGGAGTCAGCGGCAACACATCAGCGATCTGGTCGCGTTGCTGAATTTCGTCGATTTGCTGCTGGTTGATCCGCGCCGGCGCGAGGTCGG
Source organism: Mycobacterium sp. Dal123C01 (assembly GCF_052566995.1). Lineage (NCBI taxonomy): Bacteria > Bacillati > Actinomycetota > Actinomycetes > Mycobacteriales > Mycobacteriaceae > Mycobacterium > Mycobacterium sp. Dal123C01. Next base: position 4,558,303 of record NZ_CP199580.1, read on the forward strand.
ACGGCGTCAAGCCGCCGCCGCCGCCGCGCACGTGTGCGCAGATGCCCGACAGAGCGTCGAACCACAGCTGGCTCAGCCGATCGATCTGAGCGTCGTCAAGTGCCGACGACGCCCATGTCCAGTTGGCCTGCAGCTGCGGGCCTTCCGCGCTGTCCATGGTGCCGGCGTTGAGTTCGACGGTGTGTCCCAGCGGCATTGCCACGGCTGTCGCTGCCGCGACGGCCGGCAAGTCGTCCTGGGAGATCTGCCACAAGTCACCGGAGAGGTCGGCCGCGCCCGCGCCCGCGCCCAGACGACCCAAGTAGTTGAACCCGATCACCGGATCGGATTTGTCCAGCTCGACGTCGGGGTTCACATACCGCAGCAGACCGTAGGTCAGCGGATCGGGCAGGGTGCGCAGCTGCTCCTTGACGTCCTTGATCACCGGCCCCAGCGCAGCCTCACCGGCTGTCACCTGCGACCAGCCCAGCTCACCGACGGCCAGCGACACCGGGTACTTGGTGGTGAACCACCCGACCGTGCGCGACAGGTCCACATCGGCGGCCAATTCCTCGTGACGGCCGTGACCCTCGACGTCGATACCGATCGGCGAGCCGCCGGTCCCCAAAAACTCCGCCCAGGCCAACCCGAACGCGATCAACAGAATGTCTTGCACCCCAGCGTGAAACGCCGCCGGCACCTCACCCAACAGCAGCCGGGTCGTCTCGACGTCCAGCCCGACCGACCGTTGTCCGGCCGTGGCAAACGTGTCCACCGCGGGTTGTACTGCCGGCAGCGCGGCGGGTGTGGCCGCCACCTGCCGCCACACCTCTGCCTGGGCTACGACTTCGGGGGCGCGCGCGTGCTCGTCGAGCAGCGATGACCACCGGGCGAACGACGTGCCCGGCACGGGCAACGCCACCTCTTGCCCGCTGTGATGCTGGGCCCAGCCAATGTTGAGGTCTTCCAACAGGATTCGCCACGACACACCATCGACGGCCAGGTGGTGCATGATCAACACCAACTGAGACGTGGAACTGACCCACAACGCACTCAGCATCGTCCCGGCAGCCATGCTCAACCGCGACCGCGCCGCGACGAGCGCCTCGTCGGACAACACATCCACCGACTGCAGCAGAGCGGCCGCATCCACCGAACCGGCTTCGGGCACCCACAACGACCAGTCACCGGCGCCGTCGTCGTCCACCCGCAGTCGCAACATCGCGTGCCGGTCCACCAACGCCTGCAGCACCAAAGCCACGTCGGCTTCGGTCACCCCGTCGGGGGCCTGTACGACCATCGTCTGGTTGAACTGCTCGACCGGTCCGTCGGTCTCCTGCAGCCAACGGATGATCGGGGTGGCCAGCACCTCGCCGAGCCCCTCGTCAACCGCGCCATCGCCCTCGGTAGCCAGGCGCGCCACTCGGGCCAGCCGGGCCACGGTCTGCTCGACGAAAACGTCACGCGGACGGCACACCACACCGGCCGCCCGGGCCCGCGCCACCACCTGCATCGACAAAATGCTGTCGCCGCCCAGATCGAAGAAGGAGTCGTCGACCCCGACCCGCTCGACCCCGAGCACCTGGGCGTAGATCCCAGCCAAAATCTCCTCGACCGCGTCGGCCGGGGCGCGATAAGTATCGACGTCCTGGTACTCCGGCGCGGGCAGGGCGCGGGTATCGAGTTTGCCGTTGACCGTCAACGGCAGCGCGTCCAACACCACCACCGCGACCGGCACCATGTACGTCGGGAGCCGCTCAGCCAGCTGGCTGCGAATCTCGGTCGGGTCCGCAGTTCCGGTGACATAACCGACCAGGCGCTTGTCGCCGGGACGGTCCTCGCGGGCGATCACCGCCGCCTGCGCCACCCCATCCAGGGCGGCCAGCGCTGCTTGGATCTCACCGAGTTCGATGCGATAGCCGCGGATCTTGACCTGCTTGTCGGCGCGGCCCATGTAGCGCAGCTGGCCATCGGTCCCCCAGGACACCAAGTCCCCGGTGCGATACATCCGCGATCCGGGCCCGCCGAACGGGCAGGCGACGAACCGCGTCGTCGTCAGATCCGACCGGCCGATATATCCGCTCGCCACGCCGCCGCCGGCGACATACAACTCGCCGACCACCCCGGGCGCGACCGGCCGCAACCAGCCGTCCAGCACGAAGAAGGCCAGATGCGCCAGCGGCACCCCGATGGGGCTGCTGTTGCTGTCGATGTCGGCGTCGACGATTTCCCGGAACGAGGCATGCACGGTCGTTTCGGTGATGCCGTACATGTTGATCATGCGCGGCAGTCCCGGGTGGTTGTGCAACCACGTCTGAAGGCGTTGTGGCTCAAGCGCTTCCCCACCGAAGACCACAGTCTGAAGCTTCAGCTGCTGTCCCAGCTCGGGCTGCAGCGCGTCAGCGGCTTGCAGCGCATAGAACGCCGACGGAGTCTGGCTCAACACGCTGACTTGTTCGGTGACCAGTAGCGCGTGCAGCTCTTCCGGTGAGCGGACGACGGAGTCGGGCACCACGACCACCCGGCCGCCGTGCAGCAGCGCGCCCCAGATCTCCCACACCGAGTAGTCGAAGGCCAGGGAATGGCACTGCGTCCATACCTGTCCCAGCTCCATCTCGGCGTCGAGCGACTCCAGCAACTGGGTCACGTTGCGATGAGTGACGGCCACGCCCTTGGGCTTACCGGTAGTGCCTGACGTGTAGATGATGTAGGCGACGTGGTCGGCCGCGGGTGTCGGTAATGCGGTATTGGGTTGAGCACCGATGCTCGGGTCGTCGATGTCGATGGCCAGCAGGTCGGCGCCCTCGAGCCGCGGGCGCAGATCCGCGGTGGTGACAGCGGCGATCGGCGCGGCATCGGCGAGCATGAACTCCATCCGTGCCGTCGGATGCGCGGGGTCCATCGGCAAGTACGCCGCCCCCGTCTTCAACACCGCCAGCAGGGACACGATCGCCCCGCCGGACCGGTTGAGCAACACCGCTACCCGCTCGCCGGGGCCGGCTCCACGATCGGATAGCAAGTGCGCCAACCGGTTTGCGGCTTCGTCGAGTTCGCGGTAAGTCCACGACCGGTCGCCGCAGTTGACCGCCACCGCCTCCGGGGCGCGCGCGACCTGTGCGGCGAACAGCTCAGGAATCGATACCGGCGCGCTCGCGGGCTGCGTCAGCACCGCCCGGTTGCCCCATTCCTCGAGCCGGGAATGCTCATCGCTCTCGAGCAGATCAATCGACGACAACCGTCGGGTGGGATCGGTGGTCATCGTGACCAGGACCTGCCGCAACCGCTCGATCAGCGTGTCCACGGTGGCGACGTCGAAGACCTGGGTGTCGAATTCGACGCGCAGGCTCAGTTCGTGGCCCGGCGACACCACCACCGAAAGCGGGTAGTGGTTGAATTCGCGGCTGCTGAAATCGGTGATGGCCAACTCGTGCACGCCGAACAGAGCGCCGGTGTCGATCGGGTAGTTCTCGTAGAGGAAAAGGGTGTCGAACAGCTGGTCGTGACCGGTCACCCGGTGGATATCCCGCAGCGCCAGGTAGTCGTACTCGAGGGTGTCGTTGTGGTCGCGTTGCAGCTGAGCCATCAGGTCGGCGATGGTGGTCGTCGCCGTGGCGTTGGCCCGCACCGGCACCGTGTTGATCAACAGACCCACCAGCGATTCCGCTCCGGCCAATTCGGTGGGCCGCCCGGAGACCGCGGTTCCGAAGGCGACATCCTGATGGCCGGTCAGCCACATCAGGACCTGCGCCCACGCCGCCTGCAGCACGTTGCTGACGGTGGTGTGGTGCGAGCGGGCGAGCTCGGTGAGGGCCTGGGTGGTGTCGGTGGCCACCCGATACGATTCGACACCCCGCTCCGCGGGCTGGCCGGGCGGACTCACCAAGGTGGGCGTGTCAAAGCCGGCCAGCACTTCGCCCCACGCCGCTTGCGCGGCGTCGCGATCCTGCTCGGACAGCCAGCTGACAAAGCTCCGGTACGACGGGGCCGCGGGCAACCGCTGCCCGTAATAGAGCGTAAAGATTTCCTGCAGCAGGATCGGCAGCGACCAGCCATCGATCACGATGTGGTGGATGGTCACCACAAGCCGGTGCCGGTTGTCTCCGGTGCGGATCAATGCCACCCGGAAGACGGGCTGGTCGGCGATGTCGCAGACCGCGGCGCGTTCGGCGGCGCACAGCCGCTGGACCTGGTCGTCGACTTCGGCGTCGCCGCCGTCCAGCTCGACGTACTCCCACGCCAAGACGGGGTCGGCCGGGATGATCTGGATCGGCTCGTCGAACTGTTCGGAGAACCGCGCCGCCAGGTTGGGGTGGCGGTTGACCACCGTCTGCACGGCCTTGCGCAACCGGCTCTGGTCGAGCGGGCCGGTCAGGGTGATGCCCAGTTGCACCGCATACAAGTCGTCACCGGAGCCCTCGGCGAGGGCGGTGTGGAACAACAGTCCCTGCTGCACGGGGGTCAGTGGCAGCACGTCGGCAATCCGCATCTGGCCGGACAGGTCGTCGATTTGCTGCTGGCTCAGACGCGCCGGGGCGAGATCGGACGGCGTCAAGCCTCCGCCGCCACCGCGCACGTGCGCGCAAATGCCGGCCAGGGCGTCGAACCACAATTGGCTGAGCCTGTTGATCTGGGTGTCGTCGAGTGCTGAAGGCGCCCAGGTCCAGTTGGCGTGCAAATGCGGACCGGCTTCGCTGTCGATCGTGCCGGCGTTGAGTTCGACGGTGTGTGCCAGCGGCATGTCTATCGCCGCGGCGGCATCGGCCAGGGCAAGGCTTTCCTGGCTGACCCGCCATAGATCATCGGAGAGCTCGGCTGCCGAGGCGCCCATGCGGCCCAGGTAGTTGAAGCCGATCGCCGGGTCGGTCCCGGCCAGGTCTACCTCAGGGTTCAAGTACCGCAGCAGACCGTAGGTCAGGCCCTCGGGCAGGGCGCGAAGCTGTTCTTTGGTGTCTTTGATGATTGCCCCGAGCGCCGGGTCGCCGGCGATGACCCGCGTCCAGTCCAGCCCGGCGACGGTCAACGACACGGGGTATTTGGTGGTGAACCATCCCACCGTCCGCGACAGGTCCACATAGGGATTCAGCTCTTCGTGGCGCCCGTGGCCCTCGACATCGATGCCGAGCGGCGTACCGGGGGTGCCCAGAAATTCGGCCCAGGCCAACCCGAACGCGATCAACAGAATGTCTTGCACCCCAGCGTGAAACGCCGCCGGCACTTCACCCAGGAGCAGCCGGGTCGTCTCGACATCCAGGTCCACCGACAACCGCCCGGCACTGGCGTGCGTATCCACCGCCGGCTGTACCGCCGGCAACACGGCCGGGGTAGCCGCGACCTGCCGCCAGGCATCCGCCTGCTGGACGACGGCCGCGGCGCTCGCGTGCTCTTCGAGGAGTGCGGACCAGCGGGCAAACGACGTCCCCGGATCCGGCAACGCCACCTCTTGCCCGCTGTGATGCTGGGCCCACGCAATGTTGAGGTCTTCCAACAGGATTCGCCATGACACGCCATCGACGGCCAGGTGGTGAATGATCAACGCCAACTGGGACGTAGAGGTAACCCACAGCGCGTTGAGCATCGTCCCGGTGGCCGGGTTCAGCCGCGAGCGCGCCTCGACGAGCGCCTCGTCGGACAACACGTCGACGGAATGCAGGAGACCAGCTGCGGACACCGAACCGACGTCGGGCACCCAAAGCGACCAACCGCCGGTGCCGTCGTCGTCCGCACGCAACCGCAAGGTGGCATGCCGATCCACCAAAGCCTGCAGGACCACCGCCACGTCGGCTTCGGTCACTCCGGCCGGGGCCTGCACCACCATCGTCTGGTTGAACTGCTCGACCGGTCCCTCGATGTCCTGCAGCCAACGGATGATCGGGGTGGCAGACACTTCGCCCAGACCCTCATCGACCGCGCCGATCTCACCGGTTGCCACACTGGCGACCTGGGCCAGCCGGGCCACGCTCTGCTCGACGAAAATGTCACGCGGACGGAACAACACACCGGCCGCCCGGGCCCGGGCCACGACCTGCATCGACAAAATGCTGTCGCCGCCGAGGTCGAAGAAGGAGTCGTCGACCCCGACCCGCTCAAGTCCCAGGATCTCGGCGTAGATAGTGGCCAGGACCTCTTCGACCGCGGTCGTCGGAGCACGGTAGTTACCACCGACGTTGTGGTACTCGGGCGCCGGCAGGGCGCGGGTGTCGAGCTTGCCGTTCGGAGTCAGCGGCAGCGCCTCCAAGACGACCACCGCGGCCGGCACCATGTAGGCCGGCAGCCGCTCGGACAGCCTCGCGCGCGCCGCATTCGGGTCGACGGTGCCGGTGACATAGCCGACCAGACGCTTGTCGCCGGGGCGGTCCTCGCGGGCGACGACTGCCGCCTGCTTGACGTCGTCCAGCACGGCGAGGGCGGCTTGAACCTCACCCAGCTCGATGCGATACCCGCGGATCTTGACCTGTTCGTCGGCGCGCCCGAGGTAGATCAGTTGTCCATCGTCGCCCCACGAGACCAGGTCTCCGGTGCGATACATCCGCTCCCCCGGCTGCCCGAACGGGCACGCCACAAAGCGCGCCGACGTCAAACCGGCCCGGCGCACGTATCCGCACGCCACGCCGGCACCGGCGACATACAGCTCACCGACCACGCCCGGTGGCACCGGCTTCAACCATCGGTCCAGCACAAACAACGCCGCGCCTGGCACCGGCGAGCCGATCGGCACCACACCCGATCCCGGCTCCAGCGGAGCACTGATCGCCACACACACCGTCGTCTCGGTGGGGCCGTAGCCATTGACCATCACCCGTCCGGGCGCCCACTGATCCATGACCTCGGCCGGGCAGGCCTCGCCCGCGACCACCAGCGCCGCCGTCTCCAAACCCTCGGGCGACAGCATCCCGACTGCCGAAGGCGTCTGGGTGAGCACGCTGACGTGTTCGCCGACCAGTAAGGAGTGGAAGTCTTCCGGCGACCGAGCCACCGTCTCGGGCACCACTACCAGTCGGCGGCCTCCGAGCAGGGCCGCCCAAATCTCCCAGACCGAAAAGTCGAAGGACAGGGAGTGACACTGCGACCACACCCCGGTCCGCGGTAGGCCGGCATCGAAGGAGGCAAACAGTTGCGTGACGTTGTGATGAGTGACGGCAACACCTTTGGGCGTGCCGGTGGTGCCCGACGTGTAGATGATGTGGGCGATGTTGTCTGGATCCGGCGTCGGCAGTGCGGTGCTGGGCTGGGCGTCGATGCGGGGATCGTCGACGTCGATGACCACCAGATCGTGTCCGTCCAACCGCGAGCGCACATCCGCGGTGGTCACGGCGGCAGTCGGCGCGGCGTCGGCCAGCATGAACTCCGTCCGCGCCGTCGGCAGCGCCGGGTCAATCGGCAGATAGGCCGCACCGGTCTTCAAAACCGCCAGGATCGCGATGATCGCGTCGGCCGAGCGGGAAAACTGAAGGGCCACACAGTCACCCGGGCCAACACCCTCGCTTGCCAGCAGGTGCGCCAGTCGGTTGGCGGCCTCGTCGAGTTCCCGATATGTCGTGGATCGGCCCTCGAAGGTCACCGCCACTGCCTCGGGGGTGCTCTGCACGTGTTCGCCGAACACCGCCGGAATCGACACCTTCTGCGGTGCGGGCTCGGTCAGCACCGCCCGGTTACCGATCTCGTCGAGGCGGGCCGCGTCACCGGCCTCGAGCGCCTCGATTGACGACAGCGGCGCCGTGGGGTCTTCGGTCATTGCCAACAGCACCCGCTGCAACCGCGCTGCCAGATCGGCGACATCGAAATTCGCAAACGGCTGCCCGGGACCTGCCGTGCTCAGGAACAGTTGATCGCCGGCGCCGAGGAAGAAAAACCCGAAGTGACCGACCGGGCCATGGTTTGTGTAGGTCGCGTGTGCCGGCGCACCAGCAAGGTTCAGACTCAGGCGCGACGGGATGAAGTTGACGCCCACCCGATTTGCGTCCTGCCTGGGACCGCCCTCGCCCTCGAGGGCATGTACCGGGTACCGCTGATGTTGCAACAGTTCCCGAATTCGCGTGTCGACATGGGCGCAAAATTCGGCAACCGTCGACTCCGGGGACGTCGTCAATACGAGGGGGACAACCCCGGCCAGCATCGCGGGCAGCGTCTTGGACTCTGGGGTCACCCGGCGGCTGACCGGGAAGTCGAGCACCACCTCGTTAGCGTTGCCAGACCATCCGCGCACCAACAGTGCGCACGCGGCGGTAATGGCCGAATACCGGCGGACCCGTAACTGTTTCGTCAACTGTTGCATTCGGCTGACAACCGATGGGTCGAACTGAGCCGACGCGGAAGTCAAATACGGATCACGCTCGGTGGTGGCCTGGGGTAACCGATATTGGAATCCACTTTCGGAGGGAAGGTGTTCCTTCCAGTAGGCCTCGTCGTCCTGATAGTCGGCGGACGCCTCGTAGCCGGACTCGCAGTCAATCAAGTCCTGTAGGGAGGCGAAGTACGCGTCGGGCACCGGTTCACCGGCGACAAGAGCCGTGTAGACGGTGGCAACCCGGCGACTCACCAGCGCGATGCCCATGCCGTCCACCGCGATGTGGTGGCAGCAAGCGAACAAATAGAATTCATTATCTTGTGTCTGAAATAACGCAAATATGAAAAGCGGACCAGAGAATGGCATTGGCGTCCGCTGAATTGATGACGCCATTTCTCGCGTTTTTCGCACGGGGTCGTCCGCGCTTCTTACATCGTGGAAGCCCAGCTCTACATCCGGATAATCGACGGCCTTTTGTAAAACGTGGCCATCGGCCTCAAAGAACGCGGCACGGCCCGGCTCGGCCTCTGCGACTACTCGCCGGATCGCCTGTTGCAGCAAATCGCGATCGACGGCGCCTTCGATCCGCACCAAAAGACCAAGCTGCCACTCGGTACCCGCGAAACCGGCCTCCTGCGAGAGCCAAATGTCGAGCTGTCCCCGAGTCAGCGAGTGTGCTTGCTCACCGCGTTCCATGTGAGTCCCCCAAAGCTCCACCCGAGTCCCCATACCCAGGCGGTTTACTTATCAAAACTCCGACCCGCTGCCAGCCGATCGCGCAGACTCTTCGGCCGGATATCGGGCCAGTTCTGCTCGATGTAGTCCAGACATGCCGCCCGGTCCGCTTCGCCGTGAACCACCTGCCATCCAGCGGGAACGTCGGCGAAGGTCGGCCACAGGCTGTGTTGCTCCTCGTCATTGACCAAGACGAAAAAACTGCCATTATCGTCGTCGAACGGATTGGTGCTCACAGTTCTCCAGGCGTTCTCTCGATATAAGTGGGATCGTTCCAAACCATACTGGAGGCCAACAGGCTCGGTCGGGGGTTTCGACAAACTTCCCGGTGTGATCTGTTAAGCACTCGTGACACCAGTTGGTAATTCGGTGTGCGGCGCAACGCGCGGGCGTCGACGCCTCGGAGTGCAGTGACCTGCAGCGACGGCTTTGGCTGTGTATCGACAGCCCAGAGTACGGTACTCACGGCTAGAAGACGACCAGGTAAAGCTCTCGTTGCTTGTTGGTTGCCGGGAGTAGATACGGTCGCAGCCGGCCGCTGCGGGGACCCGCCAGATCAGCCCCGGAACCCGGCTACGGAAGGCCGCGGCAGACGCGAGTAGACGGGGGCATGACACGGCCCCATCGGGGCGCGAAGACCGATGTCATCGCGCGATTGGGCGGGCCCATTTTTCCCCGCACAGCCGGATCGGCCGACGTCGATCTAAAGCGGCCAAATCGCACGCTCATCGTCGTCAGCCAACCCCGGCACATTGTTAGCTGGCGCCACCAGTTCGGGCCTTCTGTGCCCCTTCTGCGGACGGAATGTAATATGAATCACCATTGCTCGGGAACAATGACGCACACGACACCCGCTCGGGGGGCGGGAGCAGCACATTGATACCGTGCCGTAACGCACGCACTACGAGTTACGATCCCATATCGGGTTATCAAAGATCTGATGTCGGGACCAGAGGCATGGTTTACTCATCAAGATCTGGTCGCACCCGCCGAACGCCGCTCGTTTGAGCTGACCGCCGCAGGTCTTGGCGTGTGCGATCGAGGTGTAGTTACAGTTGAGCGGCTGACATAGCGAGTCTGTGAACGGGTTTGAAGGGGGTGCGGTGGTCGAACACCATGTTCGAGCCCGGTCCGACGTCGCCGCCGAGGGGGGCCAGGACGTCAGCCAGCCTGCCGGCCGCTTCCGGCGGTTCGGTCGGCAGCCGTCGCCCGGATCTCAACCGCCCGACGGGCCCCGAAAGGGCCGGCGGAATCCGGGAGCTGGAGCATTCAAGTTCCTGGGACGGATCTGGATCCCACTGCTCATCGTGGCGGTGCTGACTGCCGGCGGATTTACGGTGTCGCGGTTACACGGGGTATTCGGCTCTGAGAAACGCCAGTCGTACGCCGACACCAGAGTCAAAGACAGCAAACCGTTCAACCCCAAGCATTTGAAGTATGAGGTGTTCGGAGCGCCGGGGACCGTGGCCGACATCAGCTATTTCGACGTCAACGCGGACCCGCAGCACGTCAACGCGGTCACGCTGCCGTGGTCGATGGATCTCTCGACAACACTGCCGTCCATCGTGGGAAACGTGGTGGCACAAGGTGATACCGAAACCATCGGCTGCCGCATCATCGTGGATGGCACCGTCAAGTCCGAGAAGGTTTCGCATGAAGTGAACGCCTTCACGTACTGCGTCCTAACGGCTGCATGAGCGACGAAAACATGGGCACGGAGCGGCCCGCGCGACCCTTCGTGGCGCGGACGATCCACCGGTTTTCGATCCTCATCATCTTGGGGTGGCTTGGGCTCACCGTCTTCTTGACCGTCAGCGTCCCCCCGCTGGAGATAGTCGAGCAACAGCATTCCGTCTCGCTGAATCCCGTAGACGCGCCGTCTTTTAAGGCGATGGGACGCCTCGGCCAGGACTTCAAGGAATCCAATTCCGGCGCGCTCGCGATGATCGTGTTGGAGGGCGACCAACCCCTCGGCCAGGACGCCCACAAGTACTACGACGAGTTGGTGCGTCGGCTCGAAGCCGATACCAAGCATGTCCAGCATGTCCAGAATTTCTGGGGCGATCCCGTCACTGCCGCCGCCGCGCAAAGCATCGACGGTAAGGCCGCATACGCGCAACTGAACCTTGGCGGCAGCCAAGGTGCGACCGCGGGAGACGAATCAGTACAGGCCATCCGGAGCATCGTGGCGGGACTGCCTACCCCGCCTGGGCTCAAGACCTATGTGACCGGGCCCGCGGCAACCGTCGCGGATATGAATAAAGCCGGTCAACAGACCGTCACGACGGTCACCCTCGCGAGCCTTTCAGTAATTTTCATTACGTTGATGCTCGTCTATCGATCGCTCTTTACCGTCATTCTTTTGTTGCTGATGGTCGGGCTACAACTGACGGTGTCCCGCGGAATGGTCGCACTGCTCGCTTATCACGGCGTCATTGGTCTCACGACCTTCGCCGTTAACCTGCTGGTTGCCGCCGTTATCGCCACGGGAACCGACTATGGAATATTTTTCGTCGGGCGATATCAGGAGGCCCGGCAGGACGGCGAAGATCGCGAAACCGCTTTCTATACGACGTTCAGCAGTGTGGCGAAGGTCGTCTTGGCTTCCGGCTTGACAATCGCCGGAGCGGTTCTTTGCCTGAGCTTTACCCGTCTGCCCTATTTCCAGCCGCTGGGCCTTCCCAACGCGGTGGGTATCGCCGTCGCGGTTCTGGTCGCGCTCACGCTCGGGCCGGCACTTCTCGCTGTCGGAGGCCGTTTCGGCCTCTTCGAGCCGAAACGGAGGCTCCGGGTTCGGGGGTGGCGACGAATAGGCACGGCGATCGTTCGCTGGCCCGCACCCATTCTCATCTCGACAATAGCGATCGCCCTCATTGGGCTGCTGACCCTGCCGGGATACAACCCCAGCTATGACGACCAGAAATTCATCCCCGATGATATTCCCGCCAGCGTCGGGAATGCGGCTGCGGGCCGACATTTTCCCGAGTCGCGAATGATGATGCCTGAGATCCTTTTGGTCGAAGCGGATCACGACCTACGCAACCCCACGGATATGCTGGTATTGAATCAATTGGCCAAGGGCATCCAGGCGGTGTCGGGCGTTTCGACCGTGCAAAGCGTGACTCGGCCCGAGGGAACCCCGCTCGCGCACACAAGCATTCCGTACATCATGAGCATGTCGCAGTCATCTCAGATGACAAATATGGCGTTCCAAAAGGACCGCATGAATGACATGCTGAAGCAGGCTGAAGTAATGGGCAAAATGATCGGCCTGATGCAGCACATGTTAGGCCTGATGGAAGAGCTCACCGCCACGACCCATGACATGGTCAGGCAAACTCATATCCTTCAGAAATCCACCGAGGAGTTGCGAGATCGCGTTTCGGACTTCGAAGATTTCTTCAGACCGCTCCGCAGTTATTTCTACTGGGAAAAGCATTGCTACGATGTTCCCGTCTGCTTCGCGCTGAGATCCGTGTTTGACGCAATCGACGGTGTTGACGAAGTCAATGACAAGTTCATCGAATTGGTGGGCGACCTCGATAAATTGGATATGCTCTTGCCGCAGCTCGTCCTGCAAATCCCGCAGCTGATCGACACCATGCAGAGCATGCGGACCATGATGCTGACGATGCATAGCACCATGGCAGGGACCATCGGCCAGCAGGAAGTGAATAGCGGAGCTAGTCCGAACGCCATGGGGCAGGCATTCGACTCCTCCAAAAATGACGACACTTTCTACCTGCCGCCGGGGATTCTCGAAACCTCGGACGCCTTCAAGCGCGTCATGAAGATCTTCCTGTCGCCGGACGGGAAGAACGCCCGTCTGCTCATTGCGCAAAAGGGTGATCCGGCAACGCCGGAGGGTCTCTCGCGGGTCGAACCAATAAGGACGGCCGCCGAGGAGGCACTGAAGGGTACTCCCCTGGAAGATTCGAAGATTTACCTCACCGGGACCGCAGCGGTGGTGAAGGACTTGGTCGACGGCGCCAAATACGATCTGTTGATCGCGGGAGTCGCCGCGCTCTGCCTTATTTTCATCATCATGCTGATCATGACGCGCAGTTTTCTCGCCGCGCTGGTTATCGTGGGTACGGTATTGCTTTCACTGGGCGCGTCCTTCGGGCTGTCCATATTGGTTTGGCAGTATTTGCTGGGACTGCAAATACACTGGACGGTCCTGTCGATGTCGGTGATCGTCCTCTTAGCCGTGGGCTCTGACTACAACTTGCTGCTTGTCTCCCGGATGAAAGAGGAACTAGCCGCCGGCATTAACACCGGCATCATCCGCGCAATGGCGGGTACCGGCAAGGTGGTCACCAACGCCGGCCTGGTGTTCGCATTCACGATGGCATCCATGGCTGTCAGCGACCTGCGCAGCATCGCGCAGCTGGGCACCACGATCGGCATGGGTCTGCTCTTCGACACCCTGGTAGTGCGCGCCTTCATGACACCGGCCGTCGCGGCATTGCTGGGACGGTGGTTCTGGTGGCCGCAACAAGTGCGCACCCGCCCCGCAAGCCAAATGCTGCGGCCGTTGGGATCCCGCCCGTTGGTACGTTCGTTGCTGCTGAAAGAAACGCGGTGAGCGCGGCATGACCACGGAACCGATAGCCACCGAACACGCTTCGCCCCCGGTCCAGCAGCCGCGCGTCGCACGGGCGCTCCGCAATCTTTCGGTGTTCACCATCCTGGGCTGGGTGGCGCTGACGCTGCTCGTGACTTTCGCAGTTCCGTCGCTGGAGCGGGTGGGACGCGAACACTCCGTGCCGTTGGCCCCGCAGGACGCGCCGGCGGTCCAGGCGATGCTGCGGATGGGCAAGGTCTTCAAAGAGTCGGACTCGGATAGCTTCGTGATGCTCGTGATCGAGGGGCAACAGGAGCTCGGGGACAACGCTCACAAGTACTACGACAAATTGATGCGGCTGATAAAAGCCGATACCAAACATGTCGAGCATGTCCAGGATTTGTGGGGAGATCGACTCACCGCGGCGGGTGCACAAAGCGCCGACAGTAAGGCCGTATACGTCCAAATGAATCTGGCCGGCAACCAGGGCACGGCGGAGGGAGGGGATTCCCTCGCCTCGGTCCGGAATATTATCGATAAGAATCCACCGCCGCCCGGACTCAAGGCTTACGTCACCGGTCCCTCGGCGCTGTTTTCGGACATGCAGCAAGCCGGGGATAGATCGATTCTCAAGATGACCGCAGTGGGTGCGGCGATTATTTTCGTGGTGCTGCTTTTTGTCTATCGGTCGATCATTACGGTGATTCTGTTGTTGATCACGGTCGGGATCGAGGTACTCGCAGCCCGGGGAATCGTCGCGTTTCTCGGCGATCACAGTCTTGTGCAGTTATCGACGTTTGCCGTCAACCTGCTGGTGGCTCTGGCGATGGCGGCCGGAACCGACTACGGCATCTTCTTCTTCGGCCGATATCAAGAGGCGCGCCAGGCCGGCGAGGATCGGGAAACGGCGTACTACAACACGTTCCGCGGGGTTGTTCCCGTCGTTTTGGGCTCTGGTTTGACGATCGCCGGAGCAATGTTGTGTCTGAGCTTCACCCGGATGCCCATCTTCCAGACCATGGGCATGCCGTGCGCCATCGGGTTGGTCGTTTCCGTCGTGATCGCGCTGACGTTGGTGCCGGCGGTCCTGACTCTCGGAGGCCGCTTCGGGTTACTCGACCCCACGCGGGCGATCCGCTTCGGTCGCTGGCGCCGAATCGGCACGGCGATCGTCCGCTGGCCGGTGCCCATTCTCATCGCGACCATTGCCGTCGCGCTGGTTGGGTTGGTGACGCTGCCGGGTTATCAGACGAGCTACAACAACCGGCTCTATATGCCCGACGATATTCCAGCGAATGTCGGTTACGCGGCCGCTGACCGTCATTTCTCCCAAGCACGGATGTTGCCTGAAATTCTGATGATCGAATCCGATCACGATATGCGCAACCCGGCCGATTTCATCGTCCTGCACAGGCTGGCGAGGGGAATATTCAAAGTTCCAGGAATTGCCCGGGTTCAGGGCATAACCCGGCCTGAGGGAACGCCGATTGAGCACACCTCGATACCCTTCATGCTCAGCATGCAAAACTCGGCCCAGATGCAAAATATCAAGTACATGAAAGCCCGTATGGACGACATGCTCCAGCAGATCGCCATGATGGACGTGCAGATGGCGTCGATGAAGCGCCTTTACGAGTTCCAGAAGCAACTGACAGCCCTTACGCACGACTCGATCACCAAAACCGACCAAATGACCGCGATCTTGTACGAGCTGCGCAACCATTTTGCGGATTTTGAAGATTTCCTCAGACCAATTAAAAGCTACTTCTACTGGGAAAAACACTGCTTCGATATCCCCGTATGTTGGTCCTTGAGGTCGATATTTGACACGCTCGACGGAATCGACGACCTGACCGATAAACTCAGTGATCTCCTGGTGGATCTCCACAAAATGGATGCGCTGCTGCCGCAGCTCCTGGAGCAGTATCCGGAGTTGATCGCATCAATGGCGTTCTTCAAGACGACGACGCAGACAATGCACAGCACGATGTCCGGAATCATTAGCCAGGTGGACGTCGACAACAAGGACGCCACCACCATGGGCCAGGCGTTCGACAACTCTAAAAACGACGATTCGTTCTACCTGCCTCCGGAGGTTTTCAAGAACCCCGACTTCCAGAAGGCGATGGCTCAATTCTTGTCACCCGACGGGAAGGCGGCCCGATTCATCATTTCCCACAAGGGTGATCCCGCATCGCCCGACAGCGTGGACCGCGTCGACAAAATAAAGACGGCGGCCGAAGAAGCGCTCAAGACGACGCCCCTGGAAGACGCCAAGATCTATCTGGCCGGTACCGCGTCGACCTTCAAGGACTTCAAAGACGGCTCCAAATTCGATCTATTGATCGCGGGAATCGGCGCTCTCTGCCTGATTTTCACCATCATGCTGATCATCACCCGCAGTTTCGTGGCCGCGCTGGTCATCGTGGGTACGGTGGCTCTTTCGCTCGGCTCATCGTTCGGACTTTCGGTGCTCATCTGGCAGTACATTTTGGGCATCAAGTTGTACTGGATGGTCCTGCCCATGTCTGTGATCGTCCTTCTGGCGGTGGGGTCTGACTACAACTTGCTGCTCGTATCCCGGATGAAAGAAGAAATAGGTGCCGGCATAAAAACCGGCATCATCCGCGCAATGGGCGGTACCGGCAAGGTCGTCACCAACGCCGGCCTGGTGTTCGCTTTCACCATGGCTTCGATGGCGTCCAGCGATTTGCTGATCATCGGCCAGGTCGGCACGACCATCGGCTTGGGCCTGTTGTTCGACACCCTGATCGTGCGCTCGTTCATGACTCCCACCATCGCCGCGCTGCTCGGCCGTTGGTTCTGGTGGCCCCAGATAGTCCGTCCGCGCCCGTCCAGTCAAATGCTGCGGCCTGAAGGCACGCGGCCGGTGGTCCGTGCTTTGCTGGGCCAGGAGCACCCCGACGAAGCGCCCACCGCCGAGATCCCGAGGCAATCGGTCTAACCGGCCGCGCCGATTTCCCTGCGGAGCAAAGTCTGAGCACTTTGGCAACAATGTGTAAATGGTTGCGCGCCAGAGTTTGTCGTGGCGATTGAAAGGCAATCGCGGGGGCCAGCGTCATCTACCACCAATACGGCCAAGAGGCCGGGACGAACATGAGATACTCCGTACCGTGCATCCACTGGCAATCGAGGTTGCAGATCTCACAAAGACTTTCGGCGGAAAAACGTCTGCGCTGTCCGGCGTAAGTTTCTCGGTTCCGGCCGGAACGGTATGCGGCCTGCTCGGCCACAATGGCGCGGGTAAGACAACAACCATCAACATCCTGTCCACACTGCTCCGCCCCAATTCCGGCAGCGCCACCGTCGCCGGATACGACGTCGCCCGCCAGCCCGCCCGGGTGCGGTCAAGCATCTCGATGACCGGACAGTTCGTTGCGTTGGATTCGTTGCTCACCGCCCGGGAGAACCTGGTGCTGTTCGGCAGGATGCGGGGCCTGCGTCGCCGTGAGGCAAAGGCCCGCGCCGACGAACTGCTCGAACGGTTCGACCTCGTCGCGGCCGCCGACCGCCATGTATCCACGTATTCCGGAGGCATGCAGCGACGCGTCGACCTGGCCGGCGCCCTGATGGTCCTGCCCAAGGTGCTCTTCCTCGACGAGCCGACCGCCGGCCTTGATCCGCGCAGTCGCCGCGACGTCTGGGCGCTGGTGAGTTCGTTGGCCGAGCAGGGCATCACCGTGCTGCTGACCACGCAGTACCTGGATGAGGCCGACATACTGAGCGACTCGATCGTCGTTATCGACCAAGGAAAGGTGATCGCCAGCGGCACCGCCGAGGACCTCAAGCGCAGGGTAGGCACCAGCTACTGCCAGGTGAGTCCGGCCAATCCAGCAGACCTGCCTCAGGTCGCGGCGGCGATGACCGGACTCAACGGCATCGAGGTCGATGACGACACCAACTCGGTGTCAGTGCTAGCCCCGGACGGAGTGGCAACGCTGGCCGAGGTCTTTCGCCGGGTCGACGCGCTGGGCGTCGAACTCGCCGATATCTCGCTGCGCAAACCCTCACTCGACGAGGCCTTCCTGCACATCACTGAGCGGGCCGTCACCCAATCATGAGCGCTTTGGCCGCTCTCACCGAACGGTCGCTGGTGTCAGCGACGCGCGACGGCGAGATGATTTTCGAGGTTCTCTCGCCGATCGCGTACCTGGCCGGCTTCAGTGTGGCCCTGCACGGCTTGATCGACACCGGCCCGGTGAGCTATTCGCAGTATCTGGTGCCCGCCGTGGTCGTCCAGTCGATGATTTTTGTCGGACTGCTCACCGCGGACCGTGCGATTCGTGACCACCTGAGTGGGCTGGGCGTGCGTTTGCGGACGCAGCCGATCTCCGCCGCAACCCCGGTGACCGCCCGCATGGCCGCTACCCAAATCCGGGCAGTACTAGCTCTTTTGGTCGCGTTGGCCGCCGGCTATGCCTTCGGATTCCGGATGACCGGCGGGCCGGCCTATGCGGTGACTTTCGTATTCATCGCATTGCTGCTATGCCTGGCGGTGGGGCTGGGCGCCGACGCACTGGGGTCTAGTTCAAACAGCCTGCAGGGAGCCAGCTACATGCTGTTTGTCCCCCAGTTGCTGCTGTTCTTGCTGTCCACCGGAATTGCCCCGGAAAAGACCTTCCCTGCCTGGTTGCGCCCGTGGGTACGGAACCAACCGATCTCCCAGGTCGCCGAGACGCTGCGCGGCCTCGGCAGCGGGCACTTCGTGGTCAGCACCTTGGCCATCAGTCTGGCCTGGTGCTTCGGCATGGTGCTGGTCTTCGGCGCGATCACGCTACGGATGCAGAGGCGCAGCGCGTGACGTCGCGGCCCGCAGAGCAAGGCTCCTTGCTGATCCAGAGCTGGTTGCAAGCCGTTCGACTCCTCCTCCGGTGGCGGCGCGACCGAGCAACGATGATGGGCTCGCTGCTCTTACCTATCTTTCTTCTGCTTCTCTACCAAGTGGTGTTGGGCGAGCAGGTACGCAAGGTCACCGGCGTGGACAGCCTTTACGGCCTGGTCCCGTTCTGCGCAGTGCTGTCCGCGCTGTTCGGCGCCTTGGGCAACGCGGTCGGCATCACGATGGACCGTCAGTCGGGGCTGCTCAGCCGCATGTGGGTGCTTCCGGTACACCGGACAAGCGCGCTGACGGGGCGGCTCACCGCGGAGGCAGCGCGCTCACTCCTCGGGACGGTCCTGATCACTGCTCTCGGTGTGGCGATGGGGTTGCGCTTCACCCACGGCTGGGTCGCGTTGCTGCTGTACATTCTGATTCCGTCGATCATGGTGGTCGGGTTCACGGCGATGGTGATCGCGCTCGTCCTTCGCACCAGCAGCCCTGCCGTGTTGACCTGGATCATGGGCGGGACCGTCACGTTGGCATTCGTCAATCCGGGAACCACACCCATCGGGATGTTCCCGGATTGGCTTCGGCCGTTTGTCCGCTTCCAGCCGATATCGCCGCCAATCGAGACGATGCGCGCACTGGCCTACGGCGGTCCCATCGTGTTGCCGCTAGCGATAACTGTCGTCTGGATGATCGTGATGCTCGCGATATTCGTCCCCATCGGCTTGCGCGGTTATCGGATCTGCGCCGAGACCAGCAACTTGTGACGAGACGAGCTACGCTCCGGCGTTGTCTGCCCGCGCCTTCGACGCGGCCTTAAATCGTGTGCGCCATGCACGCACCGCGAGCTGGCGGTTCTCTTTTTCCTTGAAGAACGTCAGCATTCTGCCGCCGGTCTCCATGGCCGCCACCCAGAAATACATCGGCAGCCGCTTCCTGAACTCCTTGTCCGTGCCCGTCCGCATGCTGAGCCCGGTCATGTCGTTGTAGTCGGCGACGACAATATCCATGTACCGGATGGCAAGCGCCGGATTGGAGAAGCAGCGGATATTGAAGTCCCAGTCGGCCCAGATGGGGTAACGCAGGTTGTACGGGCCGATGCCGGCGAACAGCTCCCGACGATAGAAGATCGATTGATGGCAGATGTTGGTCTCGAACTGTAAACGGTCCAAGTCGAACGCCCCGGCGTGGCGGGCCCCGGTCGAGCCCATGATCACATCGCCGTACACCAAGTCGCTGGGCTCGTGGCCGTCGATGAAAGCGGCCACGCGGGCCAGCGTCTCGGGCTCGTGCAGGGTGTCGTCCGACCCCAGAAAGAGCAACCACGCCCCCGACGCCAACCCGACGCCGCGGTTCATCGCGTCATAGATGCCTTGATCGGGCTCGCTATGGACGATCAAGCGTGGGCCGAAATCGGGGGCAAAGCTTTTCACAATGTCGAGCGTCCCGTCCGTCGAGGCTCCGTCCACCACCACCAGCTCAAAATCGCTGTAGGTCTGGCGGAGCAGACTCTCGACGCAGGCACCGACGTGCGCAGCCGCCTTCCAGGTGGGGACGATGATCGAAAACATTGGCGCGCTCATGCTCGACTCACATTTTTCGGCATACGGACTCGTCCCTCCCCCGGCTCATTCAATCGTCCTCGCGGAAGAATATGCCGTCGGCCTGCAACATTCTCCCGTTTCGAATGTCTGTGAAACACGGCAGCATTCCGGTCAGTGTGAAGCCCAATGAGTAGGCTAAATCCAGCGCTTCGCGGATAAGCATCCCGCCTTCATACAACGGCAGGAAGGAGAGTTCGAGTTGCATGCCGACGCAGCGATCGGTCACCGTTGACTTGCTCCCGGCGAGCACTTGCTTCTCAAACCCTTGGACGTCGATCTTGAGAAAAATCCGATCCGCCGGCCGCAGAATCTCCGGCACCACAGTGTCAAGCCGGTGTATCGGCACCTCTTCGGCGCCAACATAATTCGCTGCCGGAAAGACATCTTGGTGGCTTTTCAGCATCGGCAACACGGAGCTGCTCTCGCCGGAATTGCCCGCGACATTGATCGAGATTGTTCCATCGACATCGCCCAGTGCATACCGCCGGCAATCCCACAGCGGATCTTTCGATGCGTTGTTTTGCAAATCGGAAAATGGCCCCGCCAAAGGTTCGAACGAGACGATGCGCCCCTTGTAGCCCCCCTTGCGCAGACCCAGCGCGTACTGGCCGGAGTTGGCGCCAACATCTAAAACAGCGTCTACCTGACGTGATTTGAGCTGGTTAACGAACTCGCGTTTCCATGCCCGCTCAGAAAAGTAGCGTGGCACCTCGAGGGAGAGACCACGCGCGATCAAACGGGCATTGTCCAACAAAGGCACTGCGTAACACTAACATGTCGAGACCCTTGGGCAGGTGGCTTCGCTCACAGACGACAGGGCGATCTGCGGGCGCACCACTTGTGCAGAGCTCCACGATAATCAGTTCAGGCGCAACGCATCTGACTCAAGCACCCAGCCGTACATCTTTTTAAGACCGGCTTCAATACTCACCGTCGGGCGCCATCCGAGTGCCGTGAGTTTGGTGTTGTCCATAATCTTTCGTGGCGTGCCATCTGGGCGGGATCGGTCGAGCTCGACGCGCCCTTCGAACTCGACGATGGACTTGATCAAAAGAGCGAGATCTCGAATCGAAACCTCTTCACCTGAACCAACATTGATCATCCCGCCGCTGTCGTAAGAACGCAGGAGTAAGACACACGCATCCGCGAGGTCGTCGGCATCGATGAGCTCACGCAACGGCGTACCACTCCCCCATACGACCACCTCGTCGGCGCCTGCCATTTTGGCCTCGTGGAACCGGCGGAGCATGCCCGCCACGACGTGGGAGTGTTCGGGATGAAAATTGTCGCCGATGCCGTAGACATTCGACGGCATCACCGTGAATGCGTTGAAGCCGTACTGGTTTCGATAAGCGTCACACATCGTCTTGCCGGCAATTTTGGCGATTGCGTAGGGCAAGTTGGTTTCCTCCAACGGTCCCGTGAGCAGCGCCTCCTCACGAATCGGTTGATCGGCGTCTCTTGGATAGATGCAACTCGACCCCAGGAAGAGCAACTTGGTTGCGCCGTACCGGTAGGCGGCGTCGATGACATTCGTCTGGATCTTGAGGTTCTCCCGGATGAAGTCGGCGCCGTAGGTCGCATTCGCAACGATTCCACCAACTTTCGCGGCCGCGAGGACGACGTACTCCGGGCGCTGCGCGGCGAAGAAATCCTCGACTGCCGAGTGGTCGTCGAGTGGTAATTCGTCGTGCGTGCGGGTCACGACGTCCGTGAACCCATCGCTGCGAAGCCGTCGAGTGATCGCGGAGCCCACCATGCCGCGGTGACCAGCGACATAAATCCGCGAACCTAGCTCCATTGCCACCTCACATCAACTCATTGGTCACGACGTCGCCGCGGTGTCGAAGGTACCAATCGGCGGTACGTTTCAGCCCGTCGTCGAGGTCGACGACGGGCTGATAACCGAGGGCTCGCATCTTCCCGATGTCCGGGCACCGGCGCGGTGTCCCGCCCTCCGCCTCCTCGGTAGGACAAATCTCCACCTCGACCCCCACCGCCTTCGCGACCCGGACGGCGAGGTCACGGATGGACACCTCTTCGTCATTGCCGATGTGGAAGACCTCGCGGTGCCCACCGTTCTCGTACATGGTGAGCACACCATCGACGATGTCATCGACGTAGCAGAACGCGCGGGTCTGGGTGCCGTCGCCCTGGATCTCAAAAGGCGCCGGTCCACTCGATGTCGCGTCCCGGGCCGCCGTGGCCCGGGCGATGAATTGAGGGATCACGTGCTTGTAGCCCATGTCGGGGCCGTACACATTGTGTGGGCGAAATACCTGAACCTTGCGGTAGTGCTCTTGTGCGTAGTCGAATGCGATCAACTCGGTGGCGATCTTCGAGCCGCCATACGAATATCGCGGGTTCAGGCTGTCCGGCAGCATGAGTGGAATCGTCTCCGGAGTGGGCACGACCGAGGGGGTCTGATACACCTCCGCGCTCGAGGCGACGACCAGATCGGGCACGCCGGCGTTCCGCCCGGCGTTGACCACCGCCAATGCACCGCGTAATCCCACGTCCAGCACCAGCTCTGGGCGTTTGTAGAAATTCTCGGTTCCGTTGATCGCCGCGAGGTGCATGACCACCTCGGCGCCGGCGAACGCCGTCGCGAGTGCGTCGTGGTCGCGGACGTCGCACGTGAAGAGTTCGATATCGTCCGCGACTTCGGCCAGGCGCCCGGCCTCGCCGCGCACCATGGTGTCGATGACGGCAACGTCCCAGCCATCACGGACAAGACGTCTGACCAAGTAGGCGCCGATGAACCCGCTGCCACCCGTCACCACCACACGAGTGCCCATCAGTGCACCAGCCTGCTGTTGCCCACCGCGAAGTACGAGTTGCCCAGCTCGGACGTTGGTAAGTGACTGAAGTGATTCCAGTAATCGAACACGAAGCCGTCGGGAGCAGTGAACTCGCTGATCGTGCGCGGAGAAATCCTGCCGAGATCGGGATGGTTGTTGGCGATGACGACCACGGAGGCACCGCTCACGGCGTCGCCGAGTCGGGCAAATGTGCGCTCGTCGGGGAACGTCGTCGTCAAATACTCGGGCGTGATGACCGGGTCGAACAGGCGAATCTCGGCATCCGGATGAGCCTTCTTGAGTTCATCGAGCACCTTGATGGACATCGATCCGCGGAGATCATCGGTGGCCGGGATGCCTTTGAAGGCCATTCCGAGCATGCAGATGGCCAGCGGCGACGGCAGATTGCGTCGGGCGATTTCGTCGCTGATGAATTTGACGGTCTCCGCGGGCTGTCGCTCGTTGACGAGCCGGCCTGCGACGGTGATCTCCAATGTGATTCCGCGGCTTTGCGCGCTCTGCAGCAGGATGTGTGGATCCTTCTCCAAACATGGACCACCCACGAGCCCAGGCAGCGGCACGTTGGTCCGCTGGTAACCCAACTTCCCGGAGGAGATCACCTCGTGCGCATTGACCCCGAAGGCATCGCATAATCGCGCCACTTCATTGGCAAAGGCGAAGTGCACATCGCGATACGTGTTGTCGACAAGCTTGATGATTTCGGCAGCCTCGGGGCTCGACACCTGCACGAGGGAATTGGTCAGCCGTCGAAAGACAGCCGCGGCACGATCGCTGACGGCGGGATCGTCCGCGCCGACGATCTGCGGCAACTCTCGCAGTTCCTGTAGGGCTCGTCCCTCGAGAGTTCGTTCCGGGCACATCGCGATGTCAAAGCGCTTTCCGGATGCCGCGAGTATCGGCGACACGACATCGCGGGTGGTCCCGACTTTGACTGTGGAACGGAGGATCACCAGCGCGCCGTCGCCCATGTTCGCAGTGACTTCGCGGGTGGCTGCCTCGATCATGTCGGTACGGACGAGCCCATCGCTGGACAAGGGTGTCCCGACCGTAATGATGTACGTGTCGCAGACCGCATCTGGGCTTAGTTGCTCGACGGCCACCAAGGCGCCCGAGCCGACGACCCGAGACAGAGCTTCCGGTAATCCGGTTTCGGAGAAGTGCGGGATGCCGGCGTTGGTCTGATCAACCACCGCTGACCGCTTCTCCACGCCGATCACTGTGTTGCCCGCCTCGGCCAGCACCGTCGCGAGCGTCAGGCCGACGTAGCCGAGGCCGATGACGCCTACGTCATAGTGCGCGGTCGCCGGACCCATGTTCCCTCCCGAGAGTCGATGTGACAATCATGGCCGAGCCGAGGAGCCGCGGCGGGAAAACATTCTTCAAAGTCTGACCCGGATCTGCAGTGAACATCTTTTCTCATCCTCGCGCAGCGGCGTTGCTGCACCCGGTAGTCTGCCACCCGTACGGGTCGAGGCTGCCCGGTGGCGGCTGGACCCCTGCTCCTGCTTCGTTTCGCGCAGAACCGAGGAGATTGCAGATGAATCGACCCGCCAAGTTGCTCCGCAGCCCGATCACGGGGATCCGCGAAGGGTACACAGCCATTACCGGCCAATCGGCGCGCACGATTCTTCTCGGCACTATCCTGCTGGCATCGGCGCTTTCGGGGTTCACGGGTTTTGTTATCACGCAATACTTCGCGATCGATGCCATTTCGTCGTTGCTCGCCTTCCCCTACGCCGACTGCTACCTCGATTGGGGCACGAACATCGGTCGGCACTGCTTCAGCGACTACGCCTACGAAGTGATGTTCGGCATGCGCGCCAATCCATGGCAGCCGTTCGAGATAGTTATGCAGCCGGACATCCACCAGACAGTGGTGAACAACTACCCGGCGGCCGGAACGCTGCCACCACTGATTTTCGGGCTGTTCGGCAAATTACTGGGTGCGCCGGTCGTCGGTTTGTTGGGTTACCTGCTCGCTTTGACCATTGCTGTCCTTTCGCCCGCTATGTGGGCGGCTCGCGGCGCGCGTGGTCTCGAGCGGATCGTGGTTTTCGTGGCGTGCGGCGCCGCAGCCGTTCCAGTGTGGTCGGTGATCGATAGGGCAAACTCGGTCGGTTTCCTAGCTCCGATCGGCCTGGTGTTTCTGCTTGCACTGGTTCGGCAACGATGGGGACTCGTCGCGGTGATGGTCGTGCTCGCCGCGCTGCTGAAACCGCAGTTCGTTGTCCTGGCCATCGTGCTGTTCGCCGCCCGGCAGTGGCGGTGGGGCGGCATTGCCATCGGCGGCGCCGTGGTTTTGAACGCCGCCGCATATCTGTTGTGGCCGCAAGACTTTCCGCACACCATCATGCAATCGGCTGCCAGCACGCTTGGGTATGCAGGAGGCAGCGTCGGGGTTGTCGCAACCTCGAACGTCTCGTTCGGCAGATCGCTCCTCCTGGCGCCGGACATTCTCATGTTCATGCAAACGGGCGGCAAAATGCCCGACGGCTACCTGGCTGGTCCGCGTGCGCTGATCGGGTACGTGGTTCTCGTCCTTGTCGTCGTCGGCGTGCTGGCTCTGGGACGGCGCATCCCCCCTGTCATGGCCGGCATCGCGCTGCTGGTCACTGCAGCCCTGTTCCCCATCGTGGCCATGAGCTACTACTTCGTGTTCGCATTACCGATCGCGGCGCTCTTGGTGCGAGATCCAGACGGGCCGCCGGGCTCCGGGATTTTCGAGCGACTCACGACTGTGGCCGGGCAGCATCGCACGGTCGGCATCTGGTTGAGTGTGTCCACCGCCCTCACCATCGCGACGATTGCGCTGCCGAGCCCGCCGATGCAGGTCCTGCTGTATCGAAAGGACGGCCCGCCAATACAGGAGCTCACGGTGCTCACCACGGCGACGCTGGTGCCGATGCTCTGGCTCGTGACCTTGGCGGTCATCATCGTCACGTACGCGCGAAAACCGGCGACCGACGCGTCAACAACGGAGCTCTCCACAACACCCGTGTCGCCCGAGCCTGCCTCCACGACCACGCCCTAATCGGCATCCCGCGGGCACCCCTAGGTACGCGACGTCTCGTCCTGAGTGTCGGCGTTGCTAGCGTCGGCGACACTACGTCGGAACGAAAAGTAGCGGTGGCCAACGTAATTCAGTAACAGGGTAGGCAGGAAGACGATTGCTTGCGCTGGGATACGGTGCACGCCCAGCGCGACGAGGCCTGTCAGGGCGACGGCGTTGATGCCAAACGAGGTGAGGTAGACACTCTCGAAACGCAGCAGGTCGCGCAGTACGTGGCCGCGAACGCGGAACACCAATCGGCGATGCATCACGAACGCGAATAGCACGCTCAATACATGCGAGAGGCCAACCGTCACCAGCGACCCGGCAACCGTGCCGAACCGGCGGTCGATTAAATGGCCCACCGTCAGCGAGCAGGCGACGAAGATCCCGAATCCGACGACGGTGTTGATGCCTCCGACGACCAGAAATGCCACGCGCTGGTCGTGGACGAGCCGGATCAGCGGTCCCGGCGGTGCCGATTCGGACGGCAGGTCGAATTCTGTCATTCGAGGCGGTCGAATGAGGTGATGTGCTCCGGGGCCACCGTGGGCGCGTCTGCCTGCATGCCACTCGCAGTCACTCGGGAACGCGCCCCGCGAATACCATCTCGGCACCTGTGCCGTCGTCGGCGCCGGCATAAACCTCAGGTTCGAAGCCCGCGTCGCGCACGTAATCGACGATGTCGCGGCCGAATTCGGTGAACGCCAGCATGTCGACCCCGACCGGAATGTAGCGGTAAGCGCCACTGCCCCTACCGTGGTAGAGGGCCGGCATCAGGTGCTCAATCTCGCCGTCGTCGCCTATCCGGGCCCGTGCTTCCGTGGTCGCACGCATCCACAGGACCGGCACCGTGAAGATATGGCGGCCTCCAGGCCGCAGGACCCTCCGCGTTTCGGCCAGCGCGGCCCGGAAGTCGGGGACATGCTCCAACGTGTCAGACGACAGGACGATGTCGAAGGCAGCATCGGGGTAAGTCAGGCGACAGATGTCTTCGTTGCGGGTGCCGTCGATAACCTCACCCAGGCGATCAGGGCCCCGGTAGTCGGAGAACGCGAGCCGTGGTAGCCGCCGCAGCAGGGCGTGCAGCGATCCGAGCGAGCCGATTGTGTTTATCTCGGCGACGTCGCGCTCGCGGAAAGCAGCATCCTCGACCAGTTCAGCGAACGATCCACACCCGCGTGGACCGTAGAGATCGACAAGAACCTCGGCGATCCGCCGCACTCTCCCGTTGCTGCAACAGAAACGGCAGAACGTGCTCTCGCGTCGCGTGTAGGCGCGCGATACGCTGGGTTCCGCCCAAAAAGCGTGCATTTCGTCGGGGATGGTCCAGGAATTAAAGGCAAAAGTGGTGTCGGAGCCGCAGGCCACGCAGCGGCCCGCCTCGTCGGCCCGGCGGTCGCGCAACGGGCGCAAGTTAAGCAGCACAGGCCTCCCCAACCGGGCTTTCACCGCCGCCATGAGGCTCATCTCGGCCAAGCCCTCATCGGAGCAGCCTGGGGGCAAACGAGCTGCGCCTCAGCCAGGTTCATCGTCGACACCGCAGTCTTGTATGCCGGCACAGCACTGAAAGTTATCATGTCTCGCACCCCAGCTGCAGCAAACGACGTTCGCGGTTTCGGCGCATCTTTGCAGTATCCGCGGCCGCTACCGGGGATATGCCGCACGATATGCGAGAAGCCTAGCGGGCAGGATAAGTCAGGAACTAAGTTACAGCCCGTGACCCACACCCGGTTCGATTATCGGAGCGGTTCGTCCCGGCCGTAAGCCCGTCCGATTCGACCTGGCCGAGCAGCAGGAGGCAGCGTCTTGACGCCATTGGTATCGGTCGTCGTGCCGGTGTACAACGGCGTCTCGTATATCGATGCGACGGTGCAGTCGATTTTGGCGCAGACTTTTCGCGACTTCGAACTGGTGGTTTCCGACAACGCGTCCACCGATGGCACCTGGGGGGCCCTGCAGCGTTACGCCGACGACCCCCGGGTCCGGTTGACTCGATTACCTTCCACCATTCCAGGGCCGGAGAACTTCAACCACGTCACCGGTCTCGCCATGGGTGAATTCGTAAAGTTGGTCTGCGCCGACGACGTGCTCTACCCCGATAACCTCGAGGTGCTTGTCAAGGAATTGACAGCGCACCCGTCAGCGGTGCTGGCTGTTAGTTCCAAAGATGTCATCGACGCCGGCGGACGGATCGTGCTCCGGAACCGTGGGTTGGCCGGACTAAGCGGCGAAGTCACCGGCGCTACCGCTATCCGGCACAGCGCGCTCGCTGGCACCAACATTTTCGGCGAGCCGCCATCGGTTTTGTTCAGGCGCGCCGCCCTTATCGACGCCGGTGGTTGGGATCCCCGCTTCCCATACCTCCTAGATCTGATGACCTACTCCGCGGTGCTGCTTCAAAGCAATGGCACTCTCGTCGCAGTACCCCAGTCGCTCTGGGCATTTCGCCTCAACGCGGCTCAGGAGAGTGCCCGCACGCAGATACAAACCCAGGCCAGTCAGGTCATCGATTTTTTTCGCGCGATGGCCGCTGAGAACCCCGGACTGCTCGATCGACGGCACCTGCTGATCGGCAGCATGCGAGCGCGTTTGAATGCCTTTGCACGGCATGCGGTGTACCGCTGGCTTGGCCGGCGGATGCGTTCCGGTACCGCCGGAGCTGGAAGCCAGCACGACGCCAGCACGATACGTTAGTTTTTGACCGCACTCTGAACGGCGGTGACTGTCTCGATGACTGTGATCTTGACCGGGGCAACCGGATTCGTCGGCAAGCAGATTCTGCATTGTCTGCTGGAACGGAGCTGCTCGGTGAGGGTGCTCGTTCGAGATCCGTCGCGTCTGCGCGGTATCTCGGAGAGTCGAGCGCTAGAGGTGGTGCAGACGCCTGACTTGTTTGCGGAGTCGACCAGCCGATTGGAAGAGTTGCTCGAGGGTTCGGAAACCTTGCTGCACGCAGCTTGGTACGCAGAGCCGGGCAAATACCTCACGTCGCCACTGAACCTGGCTTGCCTCACCGGCACACTCAACCTGGCCTCCGCATTCGCAGCAGTCGGGGGCAAGCGATTCGTTGGTGTCGGAACGTGTGCGGAGTACGACACGTCCGCAGGCCTAATGACGGCCGATACCCCTTTGCTCCCCAACACCTTGTATGCCGCATGTAAGGCGGCGGCCTTTCAAGTGCTCAGCCGTTTTTTTGATCCGGAGGATACGAGCTTTGCGTGGTGTCGGATCTTTTACCTGTACGGCGAAGGTGAAGATGAGCGGCGTCTAGTGCCCTACATCCGGGCACAACTGGAGGCAGGGCAAGAAGTGCTGCTCACTCGTGGCGATCAAGTCCGCGATTTCCTCGATGTGAAGGACGCAGCTCGGATGATCGCCGATGTCGCGCTGGGACAGCAGCAGGGCGCGAAGAACATCTGCTCAGGTGAAGCGATGACGGTCCGACAATTGGCCGAAAGCATTGCCGACGAGTATGGCCGGCGCGAACTGCTGCGCTTTGGAGCAAGACCCGAGAATAAATTCGATCCACCGCGGGTGGTCGGGGTGCGGCAAGAAGCGTGATGAGTCCGGTGACACGGCTCTGCCAACCACTGCTCGGCGATCGACGGCTTGGCTTAAGCGACACGGGGCTTCACAGGATGCTCAATTCGGGAACCGCAGTCACGAAACGTACGCCGGCGTCGGCAAGATCACTCAACTGGCTTTGCACCTCGCGGGCGATGTTTCTGGGCAAGATCACCACATAGTCTGGCGGATTTTCCCGCAGAGCCTGGGGCGAATGGATCGGAATGTGGCTTCCCGGCAGGAATTTCCCCTGCTTGGACTTGGCGGCATCACATACGTACGGCAGCAAATCCGGCCTGACACCCGCGTAGTTCAGCAAGGTGTTACCTTTCGCGGCGGCTCCGTAAGCCGCCACGCGCCGGCCGGCACGCTTCTGCTCGATCAGGAAGGCCACCAGATCGTCCTTCACCCGGTCGGCACGCTGCTGGAACTTCGTATAGGTCTCAACACGAGTCACCCCGAACTCGTGCTCGCGCGCGAGCAGCGCATCGACGCGATCGGTGGTGGGGATGGCCGCCCCGGCATGGCAGCCATACACCCGCAGGCTACTGCCGTGAGTTGGCAGTTCCTCGACGTCCCACACGCGCAAGCCGGCTTCGGCGAAGATGCGGGCCACCGTGGTGAGCGACAGGTAGGAGAAATGCTCGTGGTAGATGGTGTCGAACTGGGTCTGTTCGATCAATGGGACGAGGTGGGGAAATTCCAGCGTGACGGTTCCGTCGGGCTTCAACGCTTCAGCCAGGCCCCGGGTGAAGTCATTGATGTCGGGCACGTGCGCGTACACGTTGTTGCCCGCAATCAGATCCGCCGGCCGTCCTTCCTCAGTCAGTTGGCGACCTAGGGTTTCGCCGAAGAATTCCCGCATGACCGGAACTCCCAGCGCTTCGGCGGCCGCGGCCGTGCTCGCTGTCGGCTCGATGCCCAGGCAGGGGATGCCTGCTGCCACAAAGTTTTTCAGCAGATAGCCGTCGTTGGACGCCACTTCGATGACAAAGCTCTCGGGCCCAAGCCGCAAGCGCTCGGTGATCATGCGTGCATAGTCGGACGCGTGCTCGAGCCAACTGCTCGAGGTGCTGGAGAAGTAGGCGTAGTCGGCGCTGAACAGTTCCTCCGCGCGGGCGTAATCCTCGGTCTGCACCAGCCAACACTGGTGGCACACCTTCACCCGCAGCGGGTAATGCACCTCCGGGTTCGACAGATCCTCGGCATAGACGTAGGCGTTGGAGGGAGGCGCAAAGCCCAGGTCCACAAAGTTGTGTTCCAACACGATGCCGCAGTGACGGCATTTCATAACGCGACTCCGGTGAAATCGCCACCCAGTAGCGGATGGGAAAGGTCACGGGGGGAAAGGTCTTGTGGCGGCAGTGGCCAAGTAATGGCCAGTCGTGGGTCGTCGTGCCGCAACCCGCCTTCGGAAGGCGGGTGATAAAACGCCGTGTGCAGGTACAGCAACTCACTGTCGGGCTCCAAGACCTGGAAGCCGTGCGCGAACCCTTCCGGGATGACCAGCATCTGCGCGTCATCTTGGGCGAGTTCCTCGGCGTGCCACTGCAAGAACGTGGGGGATCCCGCACGCACGTCGACCGCGACGTCCCACACCCGTCCGCGCAGGCAACGGATCATCTTCATCTCCGCGTGCGGTGGGCGTTGGAAATGCATGCCGCGCACGGCGCCGGCGGTACTGGTTCTGGATTGATTGATTTGCACAATCTGGCGGTGGCCCAGCACTGGCTGAAGTTCTTGGGCGCAGAAGAGCCGGAGGAACGCGCCGCGGGCATCGCGGTGGGGCACGGACCGCGCGATCTTGAGATCGGCCAGTGGGGTGTCCAGGATGTTCATGCCGTCGCCCAACCGAGGCCTGAGTTGACCGCATCGGCGACGTAGGCGTTCAGTTCGTCGGCGCTCGGCACTTCACCTGATTCCAGAAATCGCCGATACCAACTGGCCGTGTGGTGGATTGCCTCTTCAAGCTTCCAGACCGGTTGCCATCCCAGATGCATCTTGGCCTTGGCGCTGTCGAGTTGCAGCAGGCCCGCCTCGTGTGGCTGAGGACTGGATGCCACCTGCCAGCGAAGCTGCGGCCAGGTGCGGGCAAGGTCTCGGAGCACCTGCTCGACGGTCCGGTTGCCTTCCCCGCCGGGGCCAAAGTTCCAAGCGTCAGCACAACTAGCGTCGCCCGCCAGGAGCCGCTGCCCCAGCAGCAGATACCCACTGAGGCAATCCAGTACATGTTGCCAGGGTCGCGTGGCGTGCGGCGAGCGGATGACCAATGGTTCGAGGGCGCTGACCGAACGCACCAGGTCGGGAATCAATCGATCTTCAGACCAGTCGCCACCGCCAATCACGTTGCCGCCCCGGGCAGTTGCGAGCAGCGGAGCCGATGGCTCCTGCAGAAACGCAGTTCGGTAGCTCGCGGCTACCAACTCGGCGCCGGCCTTCGACGCGCTGTACGGGTCGTGGCCCCCGAGACGGTCTTGTTCTCGGTAGGCCCAAGGCCATTCGCGATTTTCGTAGCACTTATCGGTCGTGACGACTACCACGGCACGCACACCCGGTACGTGGCGGGCGGCCTCGAGAACATGCGCAGTGCCCATCACATTGGTGGCCCAGGTGATGATGGGTTCTCGGTAGGAGCGACGGACCAACGGCTGGGCGGCCAAATGAAACACGATCTCCGGCCTTGCGTCAGCCAAGACCCTGTGGACTGCCGTTTCATCGCGAATGTCAGTGCGATGATCCTCGATCGACAGCTTCAACAAGTCCCAATGGCTGGGCTCGGATGGCGGGTCCAATGCCAGCCCAGTCACCTCGGCGCCCAGCGTGTGCAGCCAGAGACTCAACCAGCTGCCCTTGAAGCCGGTGTGGCCGGTGACCACGACCCGACGCCCGCGATAAGCCGCGCCGAAAGCGTTCAACGCCAGCATTTCCACGGCGCTTCGCCGCTACTCCAGAGTTCTTCGAGCAGGTTCTTCTCTCGAAGCGTGTCCATGGGTTGCCAGAAGCCGGAATGTTCGAAGGCCATCATTTCACCGTCGGCAGCCAGACGCGCCAAAGGCGCGCTTTCCCAAGCTGTCTGGTCGCCGTCGATGTAATCGAGTACCGCGGGCGACAGGACGAAAAAACCGCCGTTGATCAGACCGCCATCGCCACGCGGCTTCTCGACGAAGCGCTTCACCCGGTCACCCTCGCACTCGAGGGCCCCGTAGCGCCCCGGCGGAAGCACCGCCGTCACTGTGGCGTGCCGCCCGTGCTGACGGTGGAATTCGATACTCGCGCCGATATTCACGTCGCTGAGGCCGTCACCGTAGGTGAAACAGAAGGCCTCGTCGTCCTTGATGTAGGCCTCCACGCGCTTGAGCCGCCCGCCGGTCATGGTGTCCTCGCCGGTATCCACCAGTGTCACCCGCCAGGGCTCCGCGTGGCGTCGATGCACTTCCATCTTGTTGGCGGACATATCAAAAGTGACGTCGGACATGTGCAGGAAATAGTTGGCGAAATATTCCTTGATGACATATCCCTTATAGCCACAGCAAACGACAAAATCTTGAATCCCGTGATGGGAGTAGAGCTTCATGATATGCCACAGGATTGGCCGCCCACCGATCTCCACCATCGGCTTGGGTCGGATCGTGGTTTCCTCGCTGAGGCGAGTGCCAAGACCACCGGCCAGTAATACGGCTTTCATTCGACTCGCTTATCTGGGGGACGATACTTACCTGTGGAAGTCACTCAAGTTACCTTCTACGGAGGCAGCCATACGCCCAAAAATATCAGCAGGAATGCTGCCTGAGATGCTGTTCGCTGAGATGACAGACTGGCGAGAAAGAACCTAGCCGGAGTGTGCCCATGCCGCCCGAACACCGGGACCCTAGTCAGGAGGGACACGCGGTGAGCGTACACCGGTGGCAACCTCCCGGGAGGCCGGGCTCGCGCAGCGCCGCGCCCGGGACTCCGGCGGATGCCGCCTCGACGAACGACCCACCACGACTCCAACTTTGGCCAGGAGTCGAGTACTGGGACATCTCGGCGCAGTTCACCTCGGGTATTGCCGACAAATCGGAATTGACGTCACTCACTCGGTTGTCCATCGGTACAGTTACTCCACGGATTGTCCGTTCAGGAGGCAATGGGTGACTGACGACCGTCGATCGACTCATGTGGATTCCATCAGCGTCGTGATTCCGGTCTATAGCGGAGCCGCGACCTTGCCCGACGTGATCAAGGAGTTGGAGGAACTTCGCTCCATCCAGGAAACGCCGGAAGGTCGCCAGTTCCGCGTCGACGAGGTACTCCTGGTGTGGGATAGGGGCATTCGAGGTAGTGAAGAAGTCGTGCGCGAGCTGGCCGCGCGCGAGGAATGGATCCGCCCGGTCTGGCTGTCCCGTAACTTCGGCCAGCATCCCGCGACCCTCGCGGGCATGACGTCGTCAGGCGGGGACTGGATCGTCACGATGGACGAGGACGGACAGCACGACCCGGCACATATCGGCGCATTTCTCGACATCGCGTACCGGGAGCGCACCCAGCTCGTGTACGCCTCCCCGACGAACCGACCACCGCACGGCGCGTTTCGCAACGCGGCGTCTTGGCTAACGAAGTGGCTGTTCCTGCACGTCCTCGTCGCATCCGACGGGGTTAGGGCCTTCCACAGTTATCGACTGATCCTCGGCGAGGCCGGACGCAGCGTGGCGGCCTACGCCGGCGCCGGGGTGTTTCTGGACGTTGCGCTGTCTTGGGTTGTCACCAACCCCTCGACCTGTCCTGTGGCGATGCGCCAAGAAGGACGACCCGCCAGCGCGTACACCCTGCGTCGCCTGGTCTCGCATTTCTGGCGCCTTGTCGTCTCTTCGGGGACCCGGCCGCTGCGCTTCGTGTCCTCGATGGGCATTCTGTTGGCGCTTCTCGGTTTCGCCGTCGCGATCTACAGCGCGATCCAGAAGGCGTTCGGAGACATCAGCGTGGAGGGGTGGACATCGGTGTTCGTGGCGGTGCTCGTCGTCGGCGGAGCCGTCTTGTTCGCGCTCGGAATCATCGCCGAGTACATCGCCGCCTCAGCCAGCATGGCGATGGGCAGGCCGGTATACGTCGTCGTGCGCGATCCCGCTGAGGTATTCGACAGACCGGCGGACTGACGGGTGCTCACCTGGATCGTGGGCCGCGGCGGACTGCTCGGCAGCGCTCTGTCGAGGGCGATGGACCGGACGTTCGTGGGAGGCCCGGTGCCATGGGAGCAGCACGATGAGGCGGTCGAAGTCCTCGACTCAGACCTCGAGCGATTCATCCGAACGGCCCGACACGACGATTGGTCGGTTGTCTGGGCCGCCGGGAGCGGCGTCATCGGTTCCACTGCCGACAGGCTCGCCGCAGAGACGCGCATCATGTCCCACCTGGTCACCAGGTTGCGCGAGACGCGGCCGGCCGGTCGCGGCGCGTTCTTCCTCTCGTCCTCTGCGGGCGGCATCTATGCCGGATCAACTCATCCACCATTCGACGAGTCCGCGACACCACGGCCACTGAGTCCATACGGCGAGACGAAACTTGCTCACGAGGAAATCCTGCGGGCGACGCTCGACGGCCGCGTCCCGCTCGTCATCGGACGCTTCTCCAACCTTGCCGGACCCGGCCAGAACCTCAAGAAACCGCAAGGCCTCGTCAGTCAGCTGTGCCGAGCCGCGGTCACGCGACAATCGTTGAACGTGTTCGTGCCGATGGAGACCCTCCGCGACTACCTGTACGTCGATGACGCCGCCGCGATGGTGCGCCTACTGATCGAAAATGCGGTGGACACGCAACCGTCGGCGCCGATCCTGCGCAACATCTCGTCTCAACGACCCGTGTCCGTCTGCACCGTCGTGCGGACGGTTCAGCAGGTCGCCCACCGCACGGTCCGCATCGCGCTCGGAACCAGCCCGTCGTCCCGCTATCACGTTCGGGACCTACGACTTTGCACTCACTTCCCGCGCGAGTTCCAGGGCGTGGCGATCACGCCGTTTCCCGTGGCAGTCAAGCGCATCTACGACGACGTACTACGGCAACAGGCAATGCCCAACTAGTTCGAGTGGACCGTTCGTCGACTTGCCACAGCCTGTCAGCCGGAAGCCAGCGTGCGGTCGGCCAGCAGGCCCATTACCGGCGCCAGCAGCCGGGAGTATTCGTACGTTAAGTGCACCCTGTCGAGGTACACCAGAGCGTTGCCCACGATCACCGGGCAACGGTCGGCAGTGCAGAACAACGGCGTGACGTCGGCGTATTGACCCCCACCTGCTTTCGTCGCAGCAGTCTCGGCCGCGATGCCGGGTTCGTTCACGGCGATCGACCTTCGCGGTGTACAGGCCGTCGGGTCATCGAGGTGGCCGGAGAGGCATGTCGGCACCGCTGACTGCGGATCCGGGATCGGTCCCAGGATCAGTACCTTCGCGCCGGCGCCGCGCAGCTGCTGCACCAGCCGAGTCAGGCCGCCGATCCACGCCGTGTCGTAGGACGTGAATCCTTGGTTGAGGTAGGCGCGGGAGATGCCCAGCACGATCAGTCGCGGGTGTTCGGCCTGTAACCGGCTGATGACCCGACCACGCCACTGCTCGCACTCGGTGTACTCCCGCCGCAGGTGTGGCGTGGTGAGGGGTAGGTCGAGCAGTGCGCAGCCGACCTTATCCAGGCTCTCCAACCGCCAGTGCCGCTGGGCGGCAACCCACTCGAACGCCGGGTTCCACATCGCGGCATTCGAATCACCGACTAAAGCCACCGTCGTCTTCGATGCGGTATCGCCGGACGCGCACTCCGGCTGATCGACTTCGAAGAAATCGCGCATGCAGCCGTGGACGTACATGGCTGGTTCTTCGGCGGCCGCATTGGCAAGCGGCGGTTCAAGGTTCGACGGTACGGCGTCCAGGTTGGCGGAGGCCGCGACCGCCGCCTGCACCTGCGCGAACGCATAGTTCACTTCCACGTTGTAACTGTCAAAGTTCTGGACCGCAGAGCGAGGTAGCCGAGAAACCGTCAGCGTGGGAGCCGCCGGGCCTCGGCCGACCGGGATGGGCACCAACACCAGTAGCACCACACCCACGCACACCGCGACCGCGGTGGCGACACCCCCGACCGCGAGACTCCGGGCGGCCGACCGGTTCACCGCCGCCGAGAATCGGAAGGGGTTCTCGATGTACCGCAGGGTGAGCACGGCCAAGCCGGCGGAGACGACGACGGTCACCAGCCTGCCCGTCAGCCCCAGCGGGTGGCCGAGCAACGGCGCCGCGAGCAGCAGCACCGGCCAGTGCCACAGATACCACGAGTAAGACATGCGGCCGATCGCTCGCATCGGCGATAGGGACAGCACACGCCCAGCTCCCTGGGCAGGCGTGGCACACCCCGCACCGATGACCAGCGCCGTGCCGAGCACGGGAACAAGCGTGGCGATACCCGGATACTGCGTGGTCGAGCTCAAGAGAACACAGGTCAGCAGGACCGCGGCCAGCCCCACCCATCCTGCGGCCGCGGCAGTTAATGGCGACAGGCGGCGCCACTGGCCGGCCGTGAGAGCCACCAGCCCACCGACGGCCAGTTCCCAAGCGCGGGTTGGCATCAAGAAGAACCCTGCGGGAGGCCATAGGCGAGTGACCACCAGCGCCGCCGCGAACGATGCCGCCCCGATCAGCACAAGGATGACGAAGTATGGGGTCTTTGACGAGGTGACGGCGGCGCCGGTCTGCCGACGCACCCGGCGGATGACCCAAGCCGCACCGAGGATGATGGCCGGCCACACCAAATAGACCTGCTCCTCCACGCCCAGAGACCAATAGTGCAGGAACGGCGACGCGTTGGCGGGGTCGGAAAAGTAGTCGGTGGCCTCGACAAAGAACCAGCAGTTGCCGACGTATAGCGCGCTGGCGATGCCGTCCAGGAGAACGGGCCGGATCAGTAATGGAGGCAGCAGGAGAAATGAAGCGATCGCAGTGACCACGCCCACCGCGGCCGACGCCGGCAGTAATCGGCGGGCCCGCGCTCCGTAGAACCGGCGCAGCCGGATGGTTCCCGCGGTGCTTACTTCTCGCCAGAGCAACCCGGTAATAAGGAAGCCTGAGATGACAAAGAACACGTCGACGCCGACGAACCCCCCGCCCACGCCGGGCAGACCGGCATGAAAGAGGACAACCCCCAACACCGCGACAGCACGCAAGCCCTCGATATCTGGGCGAAACTTGGTGTCCACCGGGCGCGAGCCGATGTCGGCGTGGTCGCCATTACTTTTGGGCAGCGTCGAGGCAGTGTTTTGGAATTGAATAAACTGCCGGGCCTGCTGGGATGAATTTGTGGCCGACGGGTCCGTCAAGGAGCTAATCCCTTCCTGCTCCCCCGTCTAACGTGTACGCACAAACATCAACACCCTACTCGACTTCATCCTCTGAATATGCCATTGACCAACACTCAGTCGATGGCCCATGAGCCGACGACAACGGTGAATGCCATCCACCATTGGATCTGGGCCTAGGGCCCCGCCCCGACCCCCTGACAGCGCCGACGCGAACGCCAACTGAAAGGCTTGGCTCCTGATGAAATTTGCCCTGGCGAGCTATGGAACACGCGGCGACATCGAACCTTCCGCCGCCGTCGGCCGCGAACTACAGCGCAGGGGGCACGACGTCTGCCTGGCCGTGCCGCCCGGCCTGCTGGACTTTGCCGAGGCGGCCGGGCTTGCGGCCGTGCCCTACGGGCCGGTGATCGAGGAGTTCCTGGACGAGGATTTCCTGCGCAACATGTGGACGAATTTCTTCCGTAATGCCTGGACGATCAGCGGCCCGATCAACTTGGTGCGCAAAATCTGGGAGCCCATCATCGTGCACTGGGCCCAGGTGAACACCACGCTGATGTCGCTGGCGGACGGGGCCGACCTGCTGTCCACCGGCATCAATTTCGAACAGGCCGCTGCCAACGTCGCGGAGCACTACGACATTCCGCTGGCCACGATGCATCACTTCCCGATGCGGGCCAACGGCCAGCTCGTCCCGACCATGCCGGCGCCGCTGGTCCGTTCCTCGATGACCGCCATCGAGTGGCTTTTTTGGCGCTCGACGAAGAAGGTCGAGGCCGAGCAGCGCCGGGAACTGGGCCTGCCGAACGCGACATCTCGTTCTCAACAACGGATCGCCGAACGGGGATCGCTGGAAATCCAGGGCTACGACGAGGTGTGCTTTCCCGGCCTCGCCGCCGAATGGGCGAAATGGGGCGACCGCAGACCCTTTGTCGGTGCGCTGACAATGGAATTGACCACCGATGCCGACGACGGCGTCACGTCATGGATCGCCGCGGGAACACCACCCATCTGCTTCGGCTCAGGCAGCATTCCGGTCGAATCTCCGACCGAGTTGGTCGAAATGATCAGCGCGACGTGCGCGGAGTTGGGTGAGCGAGCGTTGGTGTGCTTCGGCGGGACCGACTTCACCGACGTGCCTCATCCCGACCACGTCAAGCTGGTGGGCCCGGTGAACTACGCGACGATATTTCCCGCCTGCCGCGCGGTGGTTCACCACGGCGGCTCGGGCACGACGGCCGCCAGCATGCGCGCGGGAATCCCCACGCTGATCCTGTGGAGCTCGGCCGATCAGCCCTACTGGGGAGCTCAGGTGAAACGATTGAAGGTCGGCACCGCCCGGCGCTTTTCGACCGCGACCCAGCAAACGCTGATCGCGGATCTGCGCGAGATCCTGGCCCCGCAATACGCCACCCGCGCCCGCGAACTCGCGAGCCGGATGACCAAACCCGCGGAAAGCATCGGCCGCGCAGCCGATCTCTTAGAAGGTGCCGTCCGCAGCAAAGCGTGAACGGGTCACTGTGCCGGCTTGATCAGCAGGCCCTGCCCGGTGGGCAGCGCGCAGATGACCACGCCCAATTCGACTGCCAAGGCATCCATGGCGGCGCGCTGCTCGTCGCGTCCTCGGTTCGCGTAGTCGTCGAGGAGCACAAAGGCGCCCGGCGTCAGTCGCGGCCAAAAATAGCGCAGCGCGGCGATTTCGGGTGGCGCACAGTTCATGTCGATGTGCAGGTAAGCCACCGTGCGCGCCTCAACGTGGTCGAGGGTCTCCGGGACCGCGCCGACGATGATGCGCTGGTTTTGCCACTGCGCGAAATTAGCCCGAACACCCTCGACGCCGCTGACATACATCCCATTGCGCAGCCTTGTCTGACTTCGCTCAAACTCCCCACCTTGACGTTCCGCGTCGGTGACGAAGCGCGAATCGATTCCGGCGAAGGTGTCGAGCAGATAGAACGTCTTGCCCAGCCGATCCCAGTCCAAGTGCTCCATGATGGCGCTACTCAAGAACCCATAACTGACGCCACACTCGACGAAATCGCCGTCCAGCTTGCTCGCGCTCTCCGCCGCCCAAAGCCCGACGTGCACCCGCCACTGCCACTGATACCAGTCCTGGTCAGGGAGGGCACGCGCGCCGCGTTGGTAGGCGCGCTGGAACTCTGGGTTGTCGAGGAACGCGTCATTATGGAAGCTGATCAGGCCGTCGCTCGCGTAGACATCGGGTAGCACAGCGCGCGCGAGCCAATACTCAGCGCGCACCCACCACATCAGCAGGCGAGTCTTAGCGTCCAGAGCGTTTGCCACGGCGGCAACCATAGCATTGGCGCCCACCGCGTCTCCGGCGAATCGGGTGGGTTCACCGCCAAGTTGCTTGACCTATGAGGCAGCACCGAGTAGGGCAAACATGTTCGTAGGCATGGGTTTCCGGCGAACGGCATTTGCCGTCCGTGCTGTGGGAACGGATCCGGGTCTTACGCCCGTGTAGTGGTCATGGCTTGCGCCACAGGACGCCAGTACCGTCGATTTCCACGATCTCGGCAGATATGCCGTGCTTCTCGCGGTAGTCCGCCACCGCCTGCTCACACGCTTTCAGGGCGTGGTAGTCGTCAATGATGCAATAGCCCCCCGACGACAAGCGTGGATAGAGCCCATCCAGGGCCTGAATCGTCGATTCATACAGGTCACCATCAAGCCTCAGCACCGCAATCTGCTCAACCGGAGCGTCGGCCAACGTGTCCTTGAACCAGCCGGGGATAAAGCGGACTTGCTCATCGAGCAAACCGTAGCGCTCAAAATTCGCACTGACTTGCTCCTGCGAGACGCCAAGTATGCTCGCATGCCGGTGCAACTTAATCCCTTTATCCGCTTTGTAATTCGCGGCATCCGGAGGAGGCACCCCCGCGAACGAATCGGCCAACCAGACACGGCGCGTCCGATCCCCGTAAGCCGACAGCACCGCACGCATCAAAATCGAAGCGCCGCCGCGCCACACGCCGCACTCGACCAGATCACCGGGGACGCCGTCGGCCAGGACCGTCTCAACGCAATGCTGCAAACTGGACAGCCGCTGCATTCCGATCATCGTCAACGCATCCGCCGGCCAATCCAGACCCCGATCGCGCGCGTACTCATTGAACGGGTGTTTACGCACGAGCGTGAAATTCCGGGCATTGAAAAGTGATCGCCCCAGCCGATACCACCCGACCGGCACCAGCTCATCCCGACCATATTGAGTAAGGTCGCGACGGAGCAGATCGAGATACGCAGACCGCGAGTCGAAATCAGTCACGGTCAAACTAGCCCTCTCCTCGCATACGACTTACTCCCAGTCATGGAGCCTAGACGCCCCTCGACGTCACCGGCGCGTTCCACAGTCTTCCGTCCACTCCCCCGCTCGCATGTTAGCTGAGTGCCCAGCGCGTGACCTCCGAATCGCGCTGCTGAAGTGCGATCTCGACGTCGGGGCGGGTTATCCGAGGCTCGCGCCGATCACGCAAAACTCCCCGTATGAGCAAAACGTTCCAGGAGATCAGCGGCGCGGGTGACGCTGTCGTCGGCTGAGGTGATCTGGGTGGACAGCGCGCGAGCTCGGGTGGCGCATTCCGGAATAAGGATCTCCCCTAGATCCTCGATCAACGTTTCTTTGGTCGTGGCCGAAAAGCGCCGGGCGGCACCCACTTTCAGTCGTTTGAGATGACCTCCCCAGAAGGGCTGATCGCCTGCCGTCCAGAGGATCAGAGTGGGGATTCCGGCACGTAGACCCGCAGCCGTGGTGCCCGAGCCGCCGTGATGCACCACCGCGCGGCAACCCGCAAAGATCTTCGCGTAATTCACCGCACCCACTACCTTGACGTGATCGAAATGCGGCACCTCGCTGAAGTCGGCCCAACCCGCGCAAATCAACGCCCGCTCGCCCAACTGCTCGCAGGCCGCAGCAATCATCTCGACCGTATCGGCAGGGGATTCGCTGACTGGCATGCTGCCAAAGCCAAAGCAAATCGGCGGTGTGCCTCCGGCAATCCACGACGCGACCTCGTCATCGACGTCCGTCGTCAGCCCCATCGTCAGCGCGCCGACAAACGGCCGTCGATCACCCCACTTCGCCCATTCTTTTGCCAGCCCGGGAAAGCACACCGCGTCGTAGGCCTGCAGTTCCAGTGACCCGCGTTTAGCGATCCGCTTTGGAGAGGCACATGTGGTTTTCGCGAGGCCAAGCTTACGGCGCTGGGTGTCCTCGGCCTTTTTGTTCATCCGCCAAACCATCCAGTCGTAGGCCGCCATGCCCGTGCGGACCAGCGGCGCCGGAAGGTTTGGAATGAGCTGCCCGTTGGGCCGCATCGGGATGTAGTGCAGCACGGCCATGGGGATGTCGTAATATTCCGCGACGTTTGTCGCGAGGTCCTGGTAGAGCTGGCCGGTGAAGAGCACGTCGGCGCCGGCAGTCAGTGCCGTCAGGGTCTCGCTCATATCGGTCCAGGACCGCAGCACGGGCTCCCAGGCTTCGCGCACCAACTTCATCGGTCCCTGAACCGTCAAGAAGCTGCGGCGGAACCTCGACCAGAAGTTACGCAGGAACTCGTCGTCCCAGAACGCCTGCATATCCGGTCCGTAAGCGACCGCGTCAAGCCCGGCCGTCTCGGCGAGGCCAAGCAGATTAGGGGGAATGGCCATGCGGACTTCGTGCCCTCTGCGCAGCAGTTCGCGCCCCGCGGCGAGAGAAGGCTCGACATCCCCGCGAGTTCCATAACACGCCAGAGCAAATTTCATCGCGAGGCTAGACCTATCACTTCCCGTCGACCTAGGCAAGCCCAGGCGTGTGCGTTTACCCCTGATTCACGTCGGCATTTGATCTTCGCCAACGGGGAGCTCCTATCGC
This sequence comes from Mycobacterium sp. Dal123C01, assembly GCF_052566995.1. Classification (NCBI taxonomy): domain Bacteria; kingdom Bacillati; phylum Actinomycetota; class Actinomycetes; order Mycobacteriales; family Mycobacteriaceae; genus Mycobacterium; species Mycobacterium sp. Dal123C01. Next base: position 4,600,934 of record NZ_CP199580.1, read on the forward strand.
CCATCAGACCACGTGATGGGAAGACCAAAGGTGTTCTGCCAATTTGATATTGAATGACGCCGGGGTCTCGGCAAAGTTTTGACTCGGTGGAGGAACCCCGAACAAATGGGGCGTTACGTCGCGGCTGCGAATAAGGCGAGCTGGGCTGGGCTGTATTTCCCAGGCAATTCGCGGGGGCGCCCCGCGTCCGCCGATTAGGCAAAATTCTTGGCGCGGGCAAAGTTCTCCACAAGATCGGCGGCGGTCCTCACACTCTCGGCGGGTTTGGTCATGCGGGTGGCGAGCGCGCGGGCTCGGATCGCGTATTCCGGGTCGAGGATCCGGCGCAGGTCCGCGACCAGCGATTCGCGGGTGGTGCTCGAAAAGTGACGGGTGGTACCAACTTTCAGCTGTTTGAGCTGCGCGCCCCAGATCGTCTGATTCGGGTCCATCGAGAGAATCAACGTGGGAACGCCCGCGCGCATGCTTGCGGCCGTGGTGCCCGAGCCGCCGTGGTGCACGACGGCGCGGCAAGCGGGAAAGATCTTCGCGTAGTTCACCGCGCCCACCACGTTAACGTGGTCGAAATGCGGGACGCCGCTGAAATCACTCCAGCCGGCGCACACCAATGCCCGCTCACCTAACTCCGCGCAGGCCGCGCTGATCATGGCGATCGTCTCGGCCGGAGATTCCACCGGCATGCTGCCAAAACCAAAGCAAATAGGCGGTGTGCCCGCGGCAATCCACGACGCGACCTCGTCGTCGACGTCAGTCGTCAACTCCATGGTCAGGGTGCCGACAAAGGGGCGATGACCATCCCATTTCGCCCATTCGGCTGCCAGGCCGGGAAAGCAAGCCTCGTCGTAGCCCTGAATCTCCAGCGATTGGCGGTCAGCTATCCGTCCCGGGGACGGGCCTGTTGCCTTCGGCAGGCCAAGTTCACGGCGCTGCGTGTCCTCGATCTTCTTGTTCAGGCGCCAACAGAACCAGTCGAACGCCGTCATTGCGCTACGCGCCAGCGGTGAAGGCAGGAACGAAACGACCTGGCCGTTGGGCCGCATCGGGACGTGATGCAGCGTGGCCAACGGAATGTCGTAGTACTCCGCGACGTTGGCGGCGGGTTCCTGGTAACTCAGCCCGGCGAACAGCAGGTCGGCGTCCCCCGCTAGCTCCACCAGCGTCGTGTTCATCTGGGTCCAGCACTGGTCGCTGAGCTCCCACATCTCGCGCCACAACCTTCTCAGCTGCCGGACTCGCCAGAACCTGCTGAAGAAAGACGTCCAGAAGCCGCGGTACACGTCCAGCCACGTCCGCGTATCCAACCCGTAGGAGACCGCGGGAAGCCCGGCCGCCTCGACGAATTCCATCAGGTCGGGCGCGACGGCCATCCGCACATCGTGGCCTCTGCGCTGCAGTTCGCGTCCGACAACGAGGGAAGGCTCGACATCGCCTCGCGTTCCATAATTTGCCAGCACGAATTTCATTGCGGACCCAAAACTTACGGTTGTGTGGTGGTCATGGCTTGCGCCACAGCACGCCTGTGCCGTCAATTTCTTCGATCTCGACAGATATGCCGTGCTTCTCGCGGTAGTCGGTCACCGCTTGCTCACACGCTTTCAGCGCGTAGTAGTCGTCAATGATGCAATAGCCGCCCGACGACAACCGTGGGTAGAGCGCGTCGAGAGCCTGAATCGTCGATTCATACAGATCGCCGTCAAGCCTCAAGACCGCAATCTGCTCAACCGGAGCATCGGCTAACGTGTCCTTGAACCAGCCGGGGATAAAACGGACTTGCTCGTCGAGCAACCCGTAACGTGCGAAATTCGCCCGGACTTCCGCCTCCGGAACCCCCAATATTCTCGCATGGCGGTGCAGCTTAATCCCTTTATCGGCTTTGTAATTCGCGGTGTCCGGCGGAGGTACGCCGGCAAACGAATCAGCCAACCAGACCCGGCGCGTCTCATCGCCGTAGGCCGACAGGATCGCGCGCATCAATATAGAGGCACCGCCACGCCACACGCCACACTCGACCAGATCGCCGGGAACGCCGTCGGCCAGGACCGTCTCAACGCAATGCTGCAGGCTGGTCAGCCGCTGCATTCCGATCATCGTCAAGGCATCCGTCGGCCAATCCAGACCCAAGTCCCGCGCATGCTGGTCAAACGGGTATTTACGGACCAGCATGAAATTGCGGGTATTGAAGATGGGCCGCCCCAGGCGATACCACCCCACCGGCACCAGCTGATCCTGACCGTATCGCGTGAGGTCACGACGAAGCAGGTCAAGATACGCCGATCGCGAATCGGTTTCAGTCGCGGTCAAAGCTTCCCCCTACGTCCCATGCCTCTACTCCCACTTGTCAGCCGGTTGTTCAGCCTAGACGGCCGCCGACGCCGCCAACGCATTTCACGGTTTTCCCCAAGCCCCCGTCGCCCGGGTGCCTCCACACCAGCTCCTACCCGGGACCCGGCAGCAAAGACCGCCACCTCAATGAACCGGACGAGGCCGTGCAGACGGCTTGGATTTCCTCGCGTGCAGCCTACCGCCAATCACCGTCAAGCTACGTCACGCTAGCGGATCCGATCCAGCTTACCCAGACCGGTAATCTGGAGACTCACCGACTTCCGTGACCCGACAGCACCAAGCAGGAAAAGCATGTCGCTTATCGGAGCGCCTAACCAAAATCGCCAGAACGGCTTTCGAAGGCACTTCAGGGCGAAGCTACCCTCCCCGATCAACCAATACACCGGAATCGCGATCATGCGGTAGCACATGCGTTTCCATCCCGCGGAAACCATCTCGAGATTCATCTCCATCATCTCGAGGCCCCAGGACCGGTATTGCCATTCCAGCTCGTAGCGATTCTGAAACTCAAAGAACGCCCGCATTTCGCCATTGGTGACGAGGTATTCATCGAAGACCAGGATGGATCCTTCGACGAAGTGGTCCTTGCACGTCTCTAACGCATGCAGGCAACTCTCATAGGTATCCAAATCCATGTGAAAGAGCCTGATTGGGGCTGCTGGCCGCTCGGCGAGAAACGGTGCCAGGGTGTCGTATGTGCTTCCCCGGATGAACTGGACTTTCCGGCCGAGTGCGTCAGGCAAGCCGTCTTGGAAGGTGACCCCAGTGTCTTGCATAAAACGTTTCGCGAACGGGTCTGTCAAAGAAAAGGTTCCGCGCTTGACGACCTGGTCCTCGAGTTTCCAGTCCTCAACCAGACCCGAGAAGCTATCGAAACCGTAAACCCAGCGGTCGCTGGCATCGGATATGAGCCTCGTCGACCACCCGATCCAGACGCCGAGATCGAGGATCAGTTCGTCGGAACCGCCCAGGGATGGGCCCCCCAGGTTCGACGCCTCCGACAACAATGTGTGGCCTCGAATCCGCCGCCGACGCAGATCAGACATCGTCTGGTGAATAAATTCGCGATATGCGTCGTCATAAATTCTGGTGTCCCGAGCATATAAATTTGGGATGAAGCGATCACGCCCCCGATAAACAAGGCGCGCACATACCAGCGACAGCACGAGCACGCCGATCGCTACCAGGAGAGCCGGCACGAAGTAACATGCCGTGGCCACGGCGAGCGCAATGCCAACGAGGAGCGCTTTCCACAGACCATGAACTACCGTCCGATCCACTGACCGCCTGTCGACCGCAACGCCCACCGGTTCACCTCCCTGTTCTGGCTAGACTAAGGCGAATCGTCCCGAGTTATTGAATGAATCACACGATTGCTCGTTAGTCATTCTCAGCCCCAGGGCGGACCCGACTGCACCAGGTCCAGGTGAGGCGGCGCGCTTGCCCTTTGCGCACGCCCTCATCGGAGGCGTAGCCAGCGTTTTGTTCGAAGTACGAGCGCCGTTAATTTCGCCCGCCATGATCCGCTACCGGGCGGTCCGATTCGGTAGGTGATCAGTTGCCGTGGAAGGCGATTCGGGCTGCTGGCCGATCCATTGCAGCAGTTCGTGCAAGCCGTCGTCGAGCGACCACTTGGGGTACCAATGCAGCGCTTCTTTCGCGGGCTCGATGTCGCAGCTCGCGGCACGTACATCACCATCGCGAAATTTCGATACGACGACCGGTTCGGGGGCGCCGCAGACGGCACTGATCCTTTGCGCCAGCTCGTGGATCGTTGTCGGTTTACCCGACCCGATGTCGACGCAGCGTAGCTGAGCTGCGGGTTGCTCCACTGCAGCGAATAGTGCGTCGATCACGTCGTCGATGTACACGAAATCGCGCACGATCCGACCGTCTTCGTAGACCTCCAGCGAGCGTTGCTCGCGCGCCAACCGTGCGAAGAGAGCAACTATTCCGGTGTAGGAATTGGTCAGCGACTGCCCCGGCCCATAGACGTTCTGCAGACGCAGCACACTGAGATTCGTGTCGTGTGCGGCGGTCCAGGCAGCCAGTATGTGCTCCTGGGCGAGCTTGGTCGCCGCGTACACGTTGGTGGGCCGAGGCTCCGTCCGGCCTGCGCGGCTCGGAAGTGGGACCGCACGTTCACCCGTCGGGCCTTGCGGATCCCAGATGCCGGCCGCCAGCTGTGCGTGACTGCGAGGCCGCGGATAGAAGATTTCCGGGCCGCATTGCCATGCGCCCTCGCCGTAAATGGCCCTTGATGACGCCAGGACGAGCTGGTCGGGCACAAGTCCCGAGCGGCTCAAGGCGTCAAGAAGCTGGGTGCTGCCCACCACGTTGACGGAGCCATGGCGCGTCGCCTCGGAGAGCGACTGCGCGGTTCCCGTCTCGGCCGCCAAGTGGACGACCTGGGAAGGTTGAAACAACCGAAGCACGGCATCCCAGTCAGGCGCGTGGGTGACGTCGCCCGTGAATAGCCGCACGGATGGCGGCACGTCGATCGCTTGACCGGCGGCGTGCACCTGTGGGTGCAGGACATCCATCACAGCAACGTCATAACCGGCTTTGACCAGGCGGCGCGACAGCGCAGACCCGATGAATCCAGCTCCACCGGTGATTAGCACGGATGTTGACAAGAGCCGCCGTCTCCCGTTCGTCTGCAGGGGTAATAGGAAGAACACATGCGTTGCCGAGAATGGGCCCGGTCGATCATATCGAGGACCGCCCGGCAAACCGCTATGCCCAGGTCCCCCGACGCCGGTGTGCGATCGCGATGAGCTCCATCATCGGCATCGCGATCGAAGGCCGTAACAACCTGAAGAGCAATCTCCTGGAGCGGCTATGGAAGTCGTGGGACGCCGCCCGCAACTCATGTTCGCTGGCCCGATACGACTCGAAAAGGCGATCTAGGGCAGCCCCGTCCAGGGGCTCGTCCTGCGCGGCCGCACACAGCGATTGGTAAACCGCCGAAATCCACTCTGCACCGACGATGCCTTCTATCGGGCCGCACTGCCGCTGGCGCCGAAGATCGGGTGTCAGGAATTCCTCGATTGCGGCCGCTTCCTGCGTATTCAGATCGATCTCCAGTGCCGTGGAAATCCGCTTTATTTCCCGGGGCCAGTCGTCGAGGAAGTCGGCGTAATCGACGAACACGCGCGGCAAGCCGCGCGTGTATCGCTCTGCCAACAAGTTGTATTTCAACCACAAGGCACCCGAGAGCTCCCGCGAGACGTGCCAGGTCGCCGCGACGGACGAGATGACCTCCAATGGGTGGCGTACCGGAATCAGGGCCGCAACGTCGAATCCGGCCTGTCGCGCGGCCTCGAACCACAGGTTAGACAACGTCGTGATCCTGGGTTCCTTGATCACCACCAGCGGGGCGTGCGGCAGCGTGGTGAGGTAAGCCGCAATCTTTGCGACGTGCGTGGCCTTCTCTTCGGCATCGAACGCGCCGTCCTCCTGTAAGTGCAGCGACGGGTCGAACCATGTGGTCCCATGCCGATACAGGATTGCTTCGTTGATGGCGATGGCCTTGCGCGGCTCCCAGTAGCCCCGCGGATTGCCCGCATCGGCGCCCAACATTCCGGACGGCAGCGCACCACCACACAGCGAAAGGACGCGGGTGATCGCCGACGTTCCCGACCGTTGCGGCCCCAAGACGAAGAGGGCGACCGTGCGCCCTGCGGTCCCGGATTTCCCTACCGTGGCGCTCACGAAGGCGGCTCGGGGGTCCATGTGCTGCGCGTCGAGGCGCTACATCGACATGTGGTCATCGCGGATGTAATTGACGGGGCCGAAAAAAAATAAACATCGGCCCGCCGGTTGCGGGTTCTCTGTGCGCTCACCGGAAAGCCTTCCACTCGGCCCCTGCCTCATGGGTTGTCGGGCGGCAAGCACGCATTAACCATCGAGGTGCGCCGATAGTACCGTCCGAACCTGGATGCCCGCTGTGCGAACGTCGGTCAGCCGACGGCGGCACCGGGTTCGCTGAACGGTGCCCCAAATTCGGTCACCGGACGGACACCGCGTTTGCGGGCCTTCCCGACACCCACCCGGAGCAGATTGCCCAGTGTGGCCACCCCGGAATGATCCAGCACCAGGAACGGCGACAACAGCCGGTTGTGCACGAAGGCGAACGCCAGCCCGGACGCGGGGTCGGCCCAGCCGAACGAACCGCCCATCCCGACGTGGCCAAAGCCCGGCATCACGTTGCCGAACGGCACGCTGTGGTACCCGAGGTGGAATGACAACGGCACCATGATGTTTCGGTCCCTTTTCAGGCTGCGCCGACCGGTCAGCCCGGCTACGATCTCCCGCGACAAGAATCGGGTGCCGTCGATCTCACCGCCGTTCGCGATCGCGCCATACATCCGCGCCAAGCCGCGAGCCGTCGCCACCCCGTTCGCTGCCGGCATTTCGGCGTCCAGCAGTGGGATATCGCCTTGCACGGCGGCCATGACGCCGCGGAAGTACATCGAGCGAAATCCACCGGACAGCTCGGTGGCGACCTTGGTTGCCAGCGAGCCGATGATCGGGTTACCGATGATGCTCTGCGGCATGATGATCTCGGCGACCCGCGTCGGGCTTCCCGCGGGTGGCCGGCCCAGGTGCAGGCCGTCGGTGCCCAACGGCTCGGCCAGCTCCTCGCGAATCAGCTGTCGCATGCCTTTGCCGGTCACGGCCCGGGCCAGGCCGGACATCAGCCAGCCGTAGGTCAGCGCGTGGTAGGCCGGTTTGCCCAGCAAGCGTCCGGGAGGCGCCGCGGCCAGCCGCTCTTCCATGACGAGGTGATCCAGCAAATCTTCCTGGGTGGCGCCACGCAAGCCCGACAAGCCGGCCCGGTGCCTCATCACCTCGCGCACGGTGAGGGTCGCTTTGCCGTTGGCCGCGAACTCCGGCCAGTACTCGGCAACCGGGGCTTCGTAGTCGATCAGCCCCCGATCGGCGAGCCGGTGGATGACCGTCGAGGCCATGCCCTTCGTGGCGGAGAAAACCATCGGCGCCCGGTCGGCCGTCCACGGCAGCTGGCCCGCCCGGTCCGACCAGCCCGTCCACACGTCGACCACAGGTTGGCCATCGAGGTAGACCGCCAGCGCTCCACCGCCGAAGCGGCGACCGGGGAAAAGGCTCGAAAAGCCACGGACGACGCAAGAAAAGTTTGGGTCCGCCGCGCCAAACACACGATGACCTGCGTCAGGGGCATCGTGGGAGGGATTCGCGCGGTGATCGACCCCGTTGTCTACCGTCACAATTTTAAATTTACTTCCGTTCGGCCTGTCAGAAAAAGCAAACAGTAATTAATTTACCTTTCCGTTAGCGAGACGATGCGTCTAGTATTTGCTGGGCCGCCATCGCGGGCGTCAACTCGCCGGCCTTGACTTGCCGCTCCAGGTCAGCCCGCATCTTGCGTACCGCGGGGTTGGACAGCACCCGGTCCAGGACCGTGTCGCGGACCATCTGCCAGGTCCAGTCGACCTGCTGTGCTCGGCGCCGGGCCTCGAATTCCCCGGCCTCGGTGAGCACCTCGCGGTGGCGCTCGACGGTGTCCCACATCTCGGTCAGACCCGTCCCCTCCGCCGCGCTCATCGTGAGAACCGGTGGTCGCCATAGGGTTTCGCGTGGGTAGATCAACCTGATCGCCGACGAGAGCTCGCGTGCGGCTTTGCGCGCCTCGGGCAGGTGCTGGCCGTCGGCCTTGTTGACCACCACGATGTCGGCCAGCTCCAGCACGCCCTTCTTGATGCCCTGCAGCTGGTCGCCGGCGCGGGCCAAGGTCAGCAGAACGAAGGTGTCGACCATGTTGGAAACGGCCACCTCGGACTGGCCGACGCCGACGGTTTCGATGAGGATCACGTCAAAACCGGCCGCCTCTAGGAGGACGACCGTCTCCCGGGTGGCCTTTGCTACACCGCCCAACGTCCCCGACGTCGGCGACGGCCGGATGTAGGCGTCCGGGTGCGCTGCCAATCGCGACATCCGGGTTTTGTCGCCCAAAATCGAGCCGCCGGTCCGCGTCGAGGAGGGGTCCACCGCCAGGACGGCCACGCGGTGGCCGCGATCGATCAGCTGCATGCCCAGTGACTCGATCGTGGTGGACTTTCCCACCCCGGGAACCCCGGTGATGCCCACCCGATGGGCGTTTCCGGAGTCCGGCAGCAAATCCAGCAGCAACTGCTGGGCCCGCTCGCGATGGTCGGCGCGGGTGGACTCCAGCATCGTGATGGCCCGTGGCAGCGCCGCGCGATCGCCGCTGCGGATGGCCTCGGCCAAGTTTTGGGAGGTCATCTCGCCCGCCCGCGCGTTAAGCGCCGCGAGCCTAACGCCACGGCGAAGAAATGAGCGGAATTTCGCCGTGGCGTTAGGCTCGCGGGAAAAAGTTGGCTGGCCACTAGTCCAGCGCGTAACCCAACCGCTCGGCGAGCTTGTTCAGCAAGCCGATCGCGGCGTCGGCGATCACCGTCCCGGGCGGGAAGATGGCGGCGGCTCCCGCCGCGTAGAGCTCGTCGAAGTCGCCGGGCGGAATGACACCACCGACCACGACCATGATGTCGGACCGGCCCACCTCGGCCAGCGCGTCGCGCAGCGCCGGCACGAGGGTCAGGTGTCCGGCGGCCAGCGAGGACACGCCGACCACGTGCACGTCGTTGTCGGCGGCCTGGCGGGCCACCTCCTCGGGGGTGGAGAACAGCGATCCGACGTCCACGTCGAACCCGATGTCGGCGAATGCCGTCGCGATCACCTTCTGACCGCGGTCGTGGCCGTCCTGGCCCATCTTGGCCACCAGAATCCTGGGCCGGCGGCCGTCGGCCTCGGCGAACTTCTCGACTAGTTCGGTGGCGGTTGCCATGTTCGGAGCCTTTCCGGCTTCGTCACGATAGACGCCGGCGATCGTACGGATCTCCGCCTGATGGCGGCCGTACACCTTCTCCAATGCATCCGAGATCTCCCCGACCGTGGCCTTGTGCCGGGCGGCGTTGATGGCCAGCGCCAGCAGATTATTGCCCAGCCCGTCCTCTCCGGCGCGGCCGTGCGCGGCAGCTGCCCGGGACAACTCGGCCAGGGCGGCCTCGACTGCCTCTGCGTCCCGGCTCGCCCGCAGCTCTTTCAGTTTGGCCAGCTGCTCGGCGCGCACCCGGGTGTTTTCAACCTTGAGGACCTCGACCTCCTGGTCCTCTTCGACCTGGTACTTGTTGATCCCGATCACTGGCTGGATCCCGGCGTCGATGCGGGCCTGGGTGCGCGCGGCGGCCTCTTCGATGCGCAGCTTGGGAATGCCGTCGTCGATGGCCTGGGCCATACCGCCGTGCTCGGCGACCTCGGCGATGTGGGCCCGCGCCCGCTGCGCGAGCTGATGGGTAAGCCACTCCACGTAATAGGAACCGCCCCACGGGTCGATCGGCCGCGTGGTGCCCGACTCCTGCTGCAGCACCAGCTGGGTGTTACGCGCGATGCGGGCGGAGAAGTCGGTGGGCAACGCCAGCGCCTCGTCCAGCGCGTTGGTGTGCAGCGACTGAGTGTGGCCCTGAGTCGCGGCCATCGCCTCAATACAGGTGCGGGCGACATTGTTGAACGCGTCCTGTGCGGTCAGCGACCAGCCCGAGGTCTGCGAATGTGTGCGCAGGGAAAGCGATTTCGCGCTCTTCGGGTCGAACTGGCTGACCAGTTCGCTCCACAGCAGGCGACCGGCCCGCAGTTTGGCGACTTCCATGAAGAAGTTCATCCCGATGCCCCAGAAGAAGGACAACCGGGGCGCGAACTTGTCGATGTCCAGGTCGGCGTCCAGGCCCGCCTTGATGTAGTCGAACCCGTCGGCCAACGTGTAAGCCAGCTCCAAATCCGCTGTGGCACCGGCTTCTTGGATGTGGTAACCGGAGATCGAGATGGAGTTGAACTTCGGCATCTTGGCGCTGGTGTAGCCGAAGATGTCGGAGATGATGCGCATCGACGGCTTAGGCGGATAGATGTAGGTGTTGCGCACCATGAACTCTTTGAGGATGTCGTTCTGGATGGTGCCGGCCAGCTTCTCCGGCGGTACCCCCTGCTCCTCGGCGGCCACCACGTACAACGCCAGGATCGGCAGCACCGCACCGTTCATCGTCATCGACACCGACACCGTCGACAGGTCGATGCCGTCGAACAGCTGCCGCATGTCCAGAATGGAATCGATTGCCACACCGGCCATTCCGACGTCACCCGCAACGCGCGGATGGTCGGAGTCGTACCCACGGTGGGTGGCCAGGTCGAAGGCCACCGACAGGCCCTTCTGGCCGGCGGCCAGGTTGCGCCGGTAAAACGCATTGGACTCGGCGGCAGTGGAAAAGCCGGCGTATTGGCGGATCGTCCACGGCTGGTTGACATACATCGTCGGGTACGGGCCGCGCACAAACGGCGGCTCACCGGGAAAGCTGTTCAACGGGTAACCGTCGGCCTCGACGGCGGCGCGGTCGGCGGCGATGTAAACCGGCTTTACGTCAATGTCTTCCGGCGTGTGCCAGACCAGCTGATCGGGTGTGTACCAGTGCGCCGCCGCGGCCGCGGCGACGTGCTTGTCCACGGCGGCGTCGGTGGGCGGCTGCCCCACCCGATCGCCGTGCAGCGGGATGTCGGCAAAGCTGCCGATCACCGGAGTAGACGTCGTCATGGCGTTATGCCCCCAACTGAGTGAGCAGATTCGAAAGGGCCTCGATCGCATTGATTTTGGCTGTCAGGAATTCGTCCGGCCGGTGCTCTGGATCCGCTTCGGCCACTGCCTTTTCCGGTCCGGCCAAGTAGACCCGCGATACTCCCGCGTTACGCGCCGCGTCGACGACGCCGACCGCCTCGGTGCCGTAGCGCTTGTCGGTGCCGCAGATCACCGCCACGGTGGGCGATTCCGCGTCCGACAGCGCCGCGGCGACAGAATCGGCGTCGACCGTTCCCGGGTTGACCGCCTCGATGCCGCCCGAAGCCAGCAGGTTCGCCGCGAAGGTGGTGCGGATGTTGTGCTCGGCCAGCGGGCCCAGCGGAAGCAACAGTGCCGTCGGGCGCGAACCAGTGCGGGCCAGGAAGGCATCGGAACGATCGCGCAGCGCCTCGAATCCCGCGGCGTAGCGCTGCAAGTTCCCGACATCTGGCTGGCCCAACGAATCACTGTGCGGCAGTGCGGGTTCGGCCAAGTTCGGAAACTCGTTGACCCCGGTGATCGCCGTCCGGCGGTGTGCGATGTCGTCGGCACGCCGAGCCGCGATATCGGCGATTTGGTCGGCGATGTAGTCGTGAGCGTCGACGAATCCGCCGCGGTCCTCGACGGCCTGGAAATGTTCCCAGGCGCCCTCGGCGAGCTGTTTGGTGAGGTCTTCGACGAACCACGATCCGCCGGCGGGGTCCAGCACCCGGCCGACGTGCGACTCTTCCAACAGCAGCAGCTGAGTGTTGCGCGCGATGCGTCGCGCGAAGCTTCGTGCCGTGCCGGGAAAGCCGCCCTTGATTGCGACGTCGAACGGGAAGACCAGCACGGTGTCCACGCCGCCGACACCGGCGCCGAAGGCGGCAAGTGTGCAGCGCAGCATATTCACCCACGGATCGCGCTGAGTCATCATCGGCAGCGACGTCTCCGCGTGCACGATCGCCCCGCCGGCGTCGGGTTCCCCGACGACCTCGGCGACCCGCGCCCACAGTTGACGCACGGCGCGCATCTTGGCGATCGTCAGGAACTGGTCGTCATCGGCAGCCAGCCGGAAACTGATCTGGCCCAGTGCGTGGCCGACCGGCATCCCCGCCTCGGTGAGCACCCGAAGATAGGCCACCGCGGCCGCGATGCTGCCGGCGAGCTCCCATGTCGCGTTGGCGCCAAGGTTGTGGAAGGCGGGTCCGTCGACGGTGATCGCCCGCACGCCGTGGTCGCCGGCCACGCGCGACGCCACCGCGACGACGTCATCGATCGCCGGCACGGGACGGTCGCTGAACGACGCGGTCAATGGGTCGGCACCCAGGTCTACCGACAAGGTGGCGCGCTGGTCGGCATCGACGTCGGCCACCAGGGCCAGCATCGCGTCGCACGCCGCCGGGTAGTCGGCGCCGGCGTCGAGGAGGATCGGCGCCATGCTCAGGTACACACCTGCGAGTAGCGCCTCGAGCTCCTCCGGTGCCGCTCCCGCCTCGCCGATACGGATCATCAGCGCGCTGACCCCATCGCCGAGCGAGCCCAGCACCGCCGCGTTGGCCTCGGTCGCGGTGGCCCCGGCGCTCGGGAACACCTCGGCGACCTTCCAGCCGGATTTGACGTCGCGGAAAGGGTCGCCGCCCCGCACGTAGGGCCACTGGCCGGGCAGCGACGGCTCGGGCAGCTCGTCGAACGCGGTGTAGAGCGGGCGGACGGCGAACCCGTCGTATGTCGCGGTGTCCAGCAGATGCTCGGGGTGGTCCCCCAACTCGGCGGGTTCTTTGCGGGTGCTCTTGGCGAGCACACCGGCAACCGCGGTGCGCCAGCGCTCGCGAACCTGTTCTAGGTCGGCGAGCTCGGGTACATCAATGGACACCGACTGCTCCTGTTTTCGCAGCTATTGGCAATGATGGTTGGGGTTGCTGAGGTCACGCCACTTGCTAATCAGGCTAATTGATCGCCCCCGCCGCCAAAAACCCGCGAGGTGAACCGATCGTGCCAGGTCTACGGCGAAACGCCAGGCATGGGCTACAAGTTATTCATGTATGGCCCGTAACGTTGAGCCACGTGACGGAGCCCGCCACCACTAAAACCACCAGCACGCTGCGCAGTCTTTCGCGCGCGCTGGCCTCGACCGCACGCCAGCTGTCCCGGCCGCGCGCTGTGGCGACAGTGGTCGGGATCACAGTCTTGGTTGCGGTAGCGCTCTGGGTTCCGCTGCCCAGCGCGGTGCAGCTGCGCGACTGGGCCCAATCGGTCGGTCCCTGGTTCCCGCTGGCGTTTCTGGTCGCGCACATCGTCGTCACGGTGGTGCCGGTCCCCCGCACGGCGTTCACCCTGGCCGCCGGGCTGCTGTTCGGCCCGGCCCTGGGCGTGCTGATCGCGGTGGTCGCCAGCTCTGCCAGCGCGGTGCTGGCGCTGCTGTTGATCCGCGCGGCGGGGTGGCGGCTCGACCGGCTGGTCCGCTACCGAGCGATTCACCGGGCCGACGAGCGCCTGCGCGAGCGGGGCTGGGTGTCCGTCTTATCGCTGCGATTGATTCCCGTCCTGCCGTTTTCGGCGGTCAACTATGCGGCCGGTGCGTCCGCCGTGGGCATCCTCCCCTACACGCTGGCCACGGTGGCCGGTCTGCTGCCCGGCACCGCCGCGGTCGTTTTTCTGGGCGACGCGCTCGCCGGTCACCCCAGCCCGCTGCTCTTCCTGGTGTCGTTGGTCACCAGCGTGCTGGGCCTGACGGGGCTGTTCCTCGAAATCCGGCATTACCGTCGGCGCCAGCACGCGTCGCCCCCCGACGAGCCTGTCTCCGAACCCGTCATCGTCAGCTAACTGAGCTGCACTGTTGAGTGCGCCGCCCATTGCCTGAAAGATCTACTCAATGGAGCGGGTCTACGCGCAGCAGCTTGCGAGTTGGGGCTTGCAGCCGTCGCGGGCCGGCCTGCTGATGCTGCTACTCGGGGCCCTCGCGTCGGTGGCCGTCGCGGTGTTGTCCTTCCTGCTGGATCGGCTCAAGTTGCATCACGTGCCGAACGCGGGCGTGGTCGCCGCCTCGACCGTCCCCTACCCGCCGGCACCACGGGTGCGAACGCATATCTCGTGGCTGACGATGGGCGCAGCATTCGCCGCTGTGGTGTGTATGGCGGCCATCTGGCTGGCACCCAAGAACGTTGTGCACCTGCAAGAGCCCTCACCGCTGCCCGACACGACGCCCGTCGCCTTGCCCGCCTCAAGTGCCGCGGGCCCCGGAGCGGGCATCTACGTCGAATACGCCGATGGGTCCGGCGGAATGGGTTGCACGGCAGGGTTTTTGGTGCACACCAGCACGGGTCAGGCCGGCGTGCTTACCGCCGGTCACTGCAATCGGCCCGGCAAGCCAAGCAAGGTGGTGATGAACCTCGGCGGGATCCTGCCGTACGCCAAGCTGGGCACCTTCGTCCGGACGGTCAGCGAGGGGGTTCACGACGAGCAACACGACATCGGCCTGATCGTGCTCGACGGCGACAATGTCCCGCAGAGTCCGGCCGTCGCCACCACGCTGCCGATCACCGGCGTCACCACCGACCTGTCGATTGGCCAGGAGCTGTGCAAGTTCGGCATGAGCAGCGGCGAGGCCGAATGCGGACAGGTCCTGAACGTCACCGAGAGCAAGGTCGCATTCTCGGCGGGCGGCCAGTGCGGGGATTCCGGCGGCCCGGTCTATCTCATCCAAACCGACGGCACCGCCACCGCGGTCGGCATTGACATCCGCGGCAGTAATCCCGCCGTTCCCAACGCGGGCTGCCTCGCTCCGGCTAAATTCTCTGTTGCCGAGCTCGTGCAGCCCTGGCTGGACAAATGGCATCTCACCGCCGTGACCGCGCAAACTGCCGGACCACGCTGACGACCTGCCGCACCGCCGTCCTCGATACGACAAACAACGTGGAGAACCACATGACCTCCGAGAGCACCCACACCAACGCGGTTCCCGCACCCGGACGGCGCTTTTCCACCGCGGCGTTGGTGGGTGCCGGGCTGGTTGGCTTGATCCTCGGCGCGATCGCCGCCTTCGCGGTCACCGGTTTGGTCTTCACCGTCCGCGTCCAGCTGCCCCCGCCGCCTTATCCGCCGCCGTTCTCGTCGACACCACCGCCCGGCTACCCCGCGCCGCTGTCTCCTCCGGCCAGCGTCGCGCCGACGTCAACGCCCGGCGGCTTGCCCACGCCGCCCTTGCCGCCCGGCCCGCATGCGGTGCCGCCGCTGGAGCCGGCGCCGCCGCCGGCGTGAGGTTAGTTCCGGTCCGGTCCCTTGACCGTCATGGCGGCGAAAAGAGCCAAAAACAACGCGGCCGGAAGACCATTGACGACCTTGTCGCGCACCCGGATGTGGGCGCCCACCGCCAAGGCGAAGTACAGCGTCAGCATCGCCGTCGTCAGTCTCGCCAGGGCGGGGAACCAGGTGATCGACAACAAGCCGACCGCGGCGGCCGCCTTCACCACCGGCATCACCGGGCGGATGCTGTCCGGCAGTCCTACATCGTCCAGGGTCTTTTTGACGGGGGCCACCTGTACCGCGCATGCCACCGCGTCGATCGCATGGAATGCGGCAAGTCCCACGTAAGTCTTCGGTGAAGTCAAAACACTCATCCGACGATCCTATTGAGTCAATTCCGGTGGCGCCTCGGGCTGCCCGTCCACCGGCTGGCGCGCTATCGCCTCGGCCCTGGCGACCGCCTGGGCGATCTTGGGATCGGTCTCGGTGGAAAACCAGTCGGCGACTTCGGGGTCGTCCCCGTCCGCATGCTTGGGCGCGTCGTCGACCGGTGACGGCTCGAATCGGAACACGCCATCTTCGCCCGGAGTGCCCAGCAGCTTGGTGAAGCCCTGCAACGCCGCACTGAAGTCGCTGGGCACCACCCACACCTTGTTGGCGTCGCCACGCGCCATCTCCGGCAGCGTCTGCAGGTACTGGTAGGCCAGCATCTCCGGGGTGGGCCGGCCGGCCTTGATCGCGGCGAACGTCTTCTCAATCGCCTTGGCCTCTCCCTGCGCCCGCAGGTATGCCGCGGCGCGTTCACCCTGAGCGCGCAGCATCCGCGACTGCCGGTCAGCCTCGGCGGCCAGGATCACCGCCTGCTTGGCACCCTCGGCGGCCAGGATCTGAGCCGTCTTGGCACCTTCGGCCTGTGTCACCGCGGCCTGCCGGCTACCTTCGGCGGTCAGGATCATCGCCCGCTTCTCCCGGTCTGCCTTCATCTGCTTTTCCATCGACGCCTGAATCGACGGCGGCGGGTCGATGCTGCGCAACTCCACCCGCGCCACCCGCAGACCCCACCGGCCGGTCGCCTCGTCGAGCACGCCGCGTAACTGGGCGTTGATCTTGTCGCGGGAGGTCAGCGTCTGCTCCAGCGTCATGCCGCCGACGACGTTGCGCAGCGTGGTCGTGGTGAGCTGCTCGACGCCGACGATGTAGTTGCTGATCTCGTAGACGGCCGCCTGCGGAACGGTGACTTGGAAGTAGACCACGGTGTCGATGTTGAGGGTCAGGTTGTCCTCGGTGATCACCGGCTGCGGCGGGAACGACACCACCCGCTCGCGCAGGTCGATGCGGGCACGCACTCGGTCGATGAACGGGATGAGCAGCGTCAGCTGCCCGCTGACCGTGCGGCTGTACCGACCCAGCCGCTCGATCACGGCGGCCTCGGCTTGGGGAATCAACGCGACCGATTTGGCCACCACGATGATCGCAAAGACCACCAGAACGGCCAGCAACACCAAACCAGCAACCGCACCTTGCACGGGAGTTCCTTTCTGTCGCAGCGTCTTCGCAGCGGGCTAATGTTTGAAGACCACCGCCGTGGCGCCTTCAATGTGGACGACAGTGACCGACTCACCGGGTTCGTAGACGTCACCGTCGTTGAACGGGCGGGCCGTCCACACCTGGCCGTCAAGCTTCACCTGGCCCGCGTCACGGGCGACCCGATCGAGCACCACAGCGCTCTTGCCCTCCAGCGCCTCGATTCCCGTCGGCAACACCCGGGCCGGCGTCAACCGCTGTCGCAGCGCGGGCCGCACCAGCACCACCAACAGCACCGAGACGATCAGGAACACCACGCCGTCGAGCAAGATCGGCCAGTCCGTCAGCCACGCGGTGACCGACGCGGCCAGGGCGCCCCCGCCTAGCATCAACAGGAACATATCGCCCGTCAGCGCCTCGGCACCGGCAAGAGCCAGCGCGAAGATTAGCCAGCTCAGCGCGATGTACATGCCGTCAGAATACGCGTGATCGGCCTTTGCCGGACCGAACAACTACACTGCGTGATCATGTGGTGTCCGAGTGTCTCGCTGTCCGTGTGGGCCAACGCCTGGCTCGCGGGCAAGGCTGCGCCCGACGACGTGTTGGACGCGTTATCCCTTTGGGCACCAAAGCAATCGGTCACCGCGTATGATGCTGTCGCTGCCGGCCACACCGGACTGCCGTGGCCCGACGTCCACGATGTCGGGACGGTTTCGTTGTTACAGACACTGCGCGCCGCAGTCGGCCGGCTGGCGACACCGGCTTCCACCGGTGTCCCGTGCCCGTTGCTGGGGACGATCAACGTGGTGCTGCCGGTTCCCGGCGACGTGCGCGGCCTGGCTCCCGGGACACAGTTCGAGCGCGACGCCCTGGCCACCGGCGAGGCGGTGATCATCACCAACCCCGACGAGCCCGCCGCCGCTGTTGGCCTGGTCCCCGAGTTCTCCTACGGCGATCTCGAGGAGGCCGAGGACGAAGAGTCGGGCTCACCGGAATTGGTTGCGCTGGCGTGGACGGTGTATTCACTGCCCGGTGCGCCCGTGTTCGAACACCACGAGCTGGGCGACGCAGAATACGCGCTGCGGTCGGCGGTGCGCTCGGCCGCCGATGCGCTTGGCGCCATCGGGCTGGGATCGGCAAGCGACATCGACGACCCGCGAGGACTTGTCGAGCAGTTGCTGGAATCCGCACGGCAACACCGGCTTCCCGACCACGCGCCGTCGCGCGCATTGCGGGTGCTGGAGAACGCCGCGCACGTCGACGCGATCATCGCGGTCAGCGCCGGGCTCAGTCGGGCGTCCGATTCTTCGCCGTACACCGGTGGCGCCCCCGCACCGGATCGCTTCACGGCACACGTCGTGTCCGGGCTGGAGCCGCTCGGAACCCAATCGTCGTCGGAAGCGCGGATCGCCAGCGACGCCCTCCGACCGCTTACCGCCGTGGTGCGTTCGGCACGGATGGCCGCGGTAAACGCGATCATGCACTCGGCCTGGGCCGACTAACCGCCTTCTCGCGCAACGCAATGCGGCGGACAGCACGCCGCGCCGTCGATGCTGGCCAGGCAGCCCGCGACCGGATCGGGGCCACTGGTGCGAGCAGGAGTGCGACCGTAGCGGAGTTCGTCGATCAAATCCGCGGCCAGCCTTGCGAATCGCCGGTCGGCGTTCGGCGTAGTGGCCCGGGCGAACGCCACTCCCGCCGCCTGCGCTTGGGATCGCAATTCTTCGTCGAGATCCCACACCACTTCGATGTGGTCGGCGACAAACCCGATGGGGCAGACAATGACAGCCTTGGCGCCCGCGGTGGCCAGCGTCGTGAGCTGGTCGGCGACATCGGGCTCCAGCCAGGGCACCTGCGGCGGACCCGAGCGGGACTGCCAGGCCAGGTCGTAATCGGAGTAGCCAGCGGCCGCCGCGACCAGCCTTGTGGCATAAGCGACTTGGCGGCTGTACAGCCGCGGGCCGCACCGCTGATCGGCCGCCACCGGAATCGAATGCGCGGTGAATACCAGCCGGGCATCGGGCGCAACGGTGGCGGCGGCCGCGGCGATGCCCTCGGCGAACATCTCCACCAACAGCGGATGGTCGAAGTAGGTTCGCAGCTTGACCAGCTCGGGCGCATCGGGACCTGCGGCCTGCCGGGCGCGGGCGATGTCTTCGACATATTGTGTGCAGCTGGAATACCCGCTCCAGGCCGATGTGGTGAACACCGCAGCGCGACGAATACCGTTGTCGTGCATCGTCTTGACGGTTTCTTCGACGTACGGCCCCCAGTTGCGGTTGCCGAAATACACCGGCAAGTCCAGGCCGCGGTCGCGCAACTCGGCTTCCAGCTGCGCGATCAGCGCGCGGTTGATGCCGTTGATCGGCGAGACGCCGCCGAAATGCTGGTAGTGCTCGGCGACGTCGTCTAGCCGTTCCGGCGGCACATTGCGGCCGCGCGTGACGTTCTCCAGGAACGGCCGCACCTGCTCAGGGCCCTCTGGTCCACCGAAGGACAGCAGCAGGACGGCGTCGAAATCCATTGTTCGCTAGAGCAATTGGGTGCTAGCGCCGCCGTCGGCGTAGATGATGCTCCCAGTGGTCGCCGGCAGCCATTCCGAAAGCAGCGCGCACACCGTTTTGGCGACCGGGGTGGGGTCCTTCATATTCCAGCCGATCGGGGCGCGTTGGTCCCAGCCCTCCTCCAGCAGCTGCATCTGGGCGCCGGCCTCCTCGCCGAGCGCGCCACCGACGATGGCGCTCATCGCGAGCGTCCGGACCGGCCCGGCGGCAACGAGATTCGAGCGCACTCCGACCTTGCCGGCCTCGCGCGCCACGAAGCGGTTGACCGACTCCAGCGCGCTCTTGGCGACCGTCATCCAGTTGTAGGCCGGCATCGCCCGGGTCGGGTCGAAATCCATCCCGACGATGGAACCGCCGGGATTCATGATCGGCAGTACCGCTTTGGCCAGCGAGGCGTACGAGTACGCGGAGATGTGGATGCCCTTGGCCACATCTTCGTAGGGCGCTTCGAAGAACGGGTTGATGCCCATTCCCGTCTGCGGCATGAAACCGATGGAGTGGACCACCCCGTCGAGCTTGTTGCCCTCGCCGATCTCAGCGCTGACCCGCTCCGCCAGGGAGCCCAGGTGCTCCTCGTTCTGCACATCAAGTTCGATCAGTGGGGCCTTCTCCGGCAACCGGTCGGCGATGCGCTGAATCAGCCGCAACCGGTCGAATCCGGTCAGCACCAACTGCGCTCCCGCTTCCTGCGCCACCTTGGCGATGTGAAACGCGATCGAGGAGTCGGTGATGATCCCGGTAACCAGGATCCGTTTGCCTTCGAGCAGTCCCATATCCGTCCTTAATTCCTCGTCGTCTTCAAAGATCCTCAGTGGCCCATACCCATACCGCCGTCGACCGGGATGACCGCACCAGCGATGTAGCTCGCATCCTCGGACGCCAGGAAGCTGACCACGCCGGCGACCTCCTCGGCGGTACCGACCCGCTTCGCCGGGATGAACTCCAGCGCCCCCGCCTGAATCCGCTCATCCAGCGAGCGGGTCATCTCGGTGTCGATGTAGCCCGGCGCCACCACGTTCGCGGTGACCCCGGCCTTGGACAGCTCCCGGGAGATCGAGCGCGCCATGCCGATCAGACCGGCCTTGGAGGCCGCGTAGTTGGCCTGGTTGCCGATGCCCCAGCTGCCGGAGACCGATCCCACGAAGATCATCCGGCCGAACCGCTTGCGCTGCATGCTGCGTGCTGCGCGCTGGGCGACCCGGAACGCTCCGGTGAGGTTGGCGTTGATGACCTTCTCGAATCTCTCCTCGGTCATCCGAATGAGGAACGCGTCCGCGGAGACGCCGGCGTTGGACACCAACACCTCGACCGCACCCTGATGCTCCTCGACCTCTTTGAAGGCACGATCGACGGCGTCGTTGTCGGTGACGTCGCACTCGACGCCGAACAGCCCCTCGGGCGCCCCGGATCCGCGGTGCGTGACGGCCACCTTGTGGCCGTCGGCGGCCAGCCGCTGTGCGATCGCCAGACCGATCCCCCGGTTTCCGCCCGTCACCAGCACTGAACGGGATACGAATGCGGGTTTGCCGCTGTTCGCGGCGAGCTCGGTGGCTGCTTCAGTCACCTGGCCAACTTATCGCCTCAGTACGGCGGGACTGCAATCTGCCCCGTTTTGGGCGCCGAACCTAACCTCGCTGCGACTTCCGAGGCGGAATTTCGCAGTGCGGTTCGATTCGCGTAGTTATGTCAGTGCAACGTCACAGACTTCGACCATGACAGACCCTTTTCTCGGCAGCGAGGCCCTATCTGTGGGTGGGCTGACGCCCTATCAGTTGCGCAGCCGCTACGTGGCACTGCACAAAGACGTCTATGTGCCACGCGATGTGGAGTTGACCGCGCAATTGCGTGCCAAAGCCCTGTGGCTACGCTCGCGCCGCCGCGGCGTCCTGGCCGGCTACTCGGCTTCCGCGCTGCACGGCGCCAAGTGGATCAGCGCGAGTCTTCCCGCCGCGATCATCGACACCAACGCCCGCCGCGAGCCCAGGGTGCAGATCTGGGAAGACCGCATCTCGTCCGATGAAGTCTGCGTCGTCGACGGCATGCGCGTGACTTCACCGAAGCGAACGGCACTCGACCTGGTGAGCCGTTTCCCGTTAGATGCTGCCGTCGCCGCGGTCGATGCCCTCGTTCAGGCAACCGATCTAAAAATGGCGGACGTCGAGCAATTGGTCGAGCGTTATCGCGGGCGCCGTGGCATCAAAGCCGCCCGAACCGCCCTCGACTTTGTCGACGGTGGTGCGCAATCGCCGAAGGAGACCTGGCTGCGCCTGTTATTGATCCGCGCAGGGTTCTCCCGTCCGCAGACGCAGATTGCCGTGCGAAACGAATGGGGTTGGGCGGAGGCGTATTTGGATATGGGCTGGGAGGACATCAAGGTTGCGGTCGAGTATGACGGCGAACACCATGCGAACAGTCGTTACCACTACCGGAAGGACATCCGCCGGCACGAAAAACTGGCGCATCAGTACGGATGGATCGTGGTCCGGGTCGTTGCCGAGGACCACCGCGAGGACATCATCCATCGAGTCCGGGAAGCACGGGCCTCGCGAGCCTAACGCCAATGCGAAAAGGCCAGCCGGATTTCGCAGCCAGGTTAGGCTCGCGCGCGCCGAGGGTGAGGCTCGCGCCGAGGGTTAGGCACGCGCGCGCCAGGTTAGGCTCGCGCGCGCCGAGGGTGAGGCTCGCGGGCGGACAGCAAAAACTAGGTCGGCAACCGTCGGTTGATCAGCAACGCCCCCAGCGCTGCCAGCGCCAACACCAGCGCGCCCAACCGCAGCCAGCCGACGCTGGCGTCGCCTTTGATCGTCTCGTAGCCGATCTGCTGCTGCAGCGACGAGTAGACGGCCTTGAGCTCCTGCAGGGTCGCGGCGTTGTAAGAATTTCCGCCCGAGAGCTGGGCGACCTTTCGGAGTGTCTCGTCGTCGACGGGCACCGGCTGACGCTGGTCGTTGATCTCGACGAAGCCGTACGGGGTGCCGAACGAGATCGTCGAGATCGGCACGCCCTGGTCTTTGGCGGTGCGTGCGGCGGTGAAGGCGCCCTTGGGGTTGTCCGGGTTCGTCGGCATCGTCTCCTTGCCGTCGGAGAACAACACGATGCGTGCCGGCGGCGGGGTGTCGCCGCCGCCGATCACCGCGCCGACCGTGGCGATGGCCTGCAGCGCGGTGAAGATCCCCTCCCCGGTGGCAGTGCGGTCGGCGAACTGGAGCTTGTCCAGCGCGACCTTGGTCGCGTCGCGGTTGGTCGTCGGCGAGACCAGCACGGTCGCGGTGCCCGCGTAGGCGATCAGCCCAAGGTTGATGCCCGGGGTGAGCTCGTCGGCGAACTGCTTCCCCGCCTCCTGCGCGGCAGCCATCCGGTTGGGTTCGACATCGGTGGCACGCATCGACTGCGACACGTCGATCACCAGCATCACCACCGCGCGGTTGCGGGGAATCCGGACGTCGTTGGTCGGCCCCGCCATCGCGATGGTGAACAGGACCAGCGACGCCACCAGCAGGATCGCCGGCAGATGCCGGAATTTGGCGGGCCGTTTGGGGGCCACGCTTTCCAGCAGCTCCATGTTGGCGAACCGCAGCATGCGCTGCTGGCGGGCCAATTGCATCACGACGTAGAGCGCGGCCAACCCGACGACGACGAGGAGGAAAAGGAAGAACCACGCGTGAGCGAAGCCGGACAAAGACATCGCGCCGAGCAACGGCAGCGTCATATCAGGTCCGTCACTAGGTAGGTGCCCGCCGGTGTCAAGTGCGCCCGTCCAGCGCGCCGCGGCGGCGGGAGGCGACGAAGCGGACGATGTCGCCGATCCAGTCCCGGTCGGTGCGCAGAGCCATCACCGGTGCCCCGCAACCGCGAATCGTGCGCGCCACATCGGCGCGGTGGGCCGCGGCCGCCTTGGCGAAATCGTCACGCAGCTGCGCATCGATGGTGAACTCGCGGGTGGCCCCGGATTCGGCGTCCTGCAGGACGACATCACCGATATCGGGCAGTTCGACGTCGCGCGGATCCAGCACTTCGATCGCCAGCACCTCGTGGCGGGCCGCGACGGCCCGCAGCGGTCGCATCCAGTTGATCGGGCCGAGGAAATCGCTGATGATCACCGCCATCCCACGGCGGCGTTCGGGCCGGCGCAGCGCGTCGATGGCAACCGCCAGGTCACCGCGCACCCCGACCGGCGCCTTGGGCATGGTCGCGATGGTGCGCAACAGCGTCTGTTGGTGCTGACGTCCGGAGCGCGCCGGCACTCGGGTCATCGTGGCGCCGTTCGCAATCAGGGCGCCGAGCCGGTTGCCGCCACCGCTGTTGAGGTAGGTGATGGCCGCCGCGGCGGCAACCGCCAGGTCGCGTTTCTCACAGAAGGCGGTGCCGAAGTCCAGGCTGGCCGACACGTCGACCACTAGCCAGGTCTCCAGTTCGCGGTCGGCGATCATCTGGCGGACATGCGGGTGGGTGGTACGCGCGGTGACTGCCCAGTCCATCCGGCGGACGTCGTCGCCGGGCTGATAGAGGCGCGACTCCCCCGGCTCCGAACCCGGCCCCGGGATCAGGCCGAGGTGGTCGCCGTGCAGGACACCGTCCAGCTTGCGCTTGACGGTGAGTTCGAGCGTGCGCAGCGCCGCCGTCAGCTTCGGGTCGTCGATCTCACCACGCAGCATCGACGGCGGATGGACGACCGCCGGCGTTTTGGAATCGGTCACCGACCGCTAGCCGCCGCGGCCTGCATCACCGGAGGCACCGAATGGCCTTGCTGGGGCACAGCATTCACCTGAGGCAGGGAAACCGTCTGCAGGACTCGGTTGATGACGATCTCCGGCGAGATCTCGTCGGCGAGCGCGTCATAGGTGAGCACCAACCGGTGCCGCAGCACGTCGGGAATGACCTCGACGACGTCCTGCGGGATCACGTAGTCGCGGCCCCGCACCAGCGCCAGCGAACGCGCAGCGGCAATGATGCCCAGCGAGGCGCGCGGCGATGCGCCGAACGCGATCCAGCTCTTGACGTCGTTCATCCCGAGCTGCTCGGGTGTGCGGGTCGCGAAGACGACGCGCACCACATAGTCGACGAGCGCGTGGTGGACGAAGCTGTTGGCCGCGAGGCCCTGCAGCCGCACCAGGTCGCCCGGGGCCAGGATCTGCTTGGGCTGCGGTGGCGTGACGCCCATCCGGTAGATGATCTCGCGCTCTTCTTCGGGCGTCGGGTATCCGACGTTGATCTTGAACAGGAAGCGGTCCCGCTGTGCCTCGGGCAGCTGGTAGACGCCCTCGTGCTCGATCGGGTTCTGCGTCGCCATCACCAGGAACGGGTTGGGCAGCGGGTATCTCTTGCCACCGATCGACACCTGACGTTCTGCCATCACTTCCAGCAGCGCGGACTGCACCTTGGCCGGTGCCCGGTTGATCTCGTCGGCCAGCAGGAAGTTGGCCACCACCGGGCCGAGCTCGGTGTCGAACTCCTCCTTGCCCTGACGATAGATCCGGGTACCGATGATGTCGGTGGGCACCAGGTCGGGGGTGAACTGGATACGCGAGAACGTCCCGCCGACCACCTTCGCGAAGGTCTCGACGGCCAGCGTCTTGGCGACGCCTGGAACGCCTTCGAGCAGCACGTGTCCCTTGGACAGCAGGCCGACGAGCATCCGCTCCACGAGCTGGTCCTGGCCCACGATGATCCGCTTGACCTCGAAGATGGCCCGTTCCAGGGTGTGTACCTCGGCAGCCAATCCGTCGGCGCCACCCGAAGGCGCCGAATGGGCTCCGGGGCCAGATTGCCCACTCGGCCCCGAATAACCGCTGGCGCCCGGGGGCGGCCCACCTGCTGCTGTCATTAACAAACCCTCCACAGCTCAATCGGATACAACTGCCATCACGACGAATGTCGTGGGGCAGCGGCGTGCCCGTGTCCAACTATTCCAGGCCGCTGGGATTCCGTCGACGCCGCGCTTCGCTAACGAGCAAATCAAACCCGCCAGGTCCGGCGGCGATCCGGGCAGCACACCTGGGTCAGTACTCGATGATCCTAGTCAGGAACGGCGTCATGCCGGGCTTGCGCACCGGGCTCACGGTCACCTTGCTCGCACTTCCGGACGCCTCCAGCATCTGACCGTTGCCCAGGTACATCGTGACGTGCTGCCCGCCGCCGGGGCCGTAGAAGATGAGGTCGCCACGCCTGGCTTGGTCGGGTGGAATGTGGCGGCCGGCGTTGTACTGGTCACCGGAGAACCGCGGGATCAGCACGCCGACACCGGCGAACCCGTACCGCATCAGGCCCGAGCAGTCGAAGCCGTTGATGTTGGCGCCGTCATCGATGCCCTTGCTCGGACCCTGCAGCGAGCCACCGCCCCACGAATACGGCACACCCATCTGGGAGCCCATGCGGCGGATCACGTACTCGATGGCCTGACGGCCGTTGGCCCGCGGAATCTTGGCGCCCGGATTGCTGGGCGAGGCCGCGGCGGCGGGCGGATCGCCGCCGAGGTTGATCCCGATCCCGCTCAGAAATTGCTTGCCCAGGTCCATCGTTGTCTGGGTGGCCTGCGCGGTGGCCTGCAGCGAGGCGTTGGCCACGGCCAGCGGGTCACCGGGAGCGCCGGCACTGATCTGTGCGGGCAGCGTCGGATCCCAGCCGCCGGGGTCGGCCTTGGCCGGAGCGGCGACAGACAACATCAGCCCGGCCACCACAGTGGTGACACAGGCCAGGTTGCTCAGCCGAAAACGCTTGTGCCGCATAGCTCCTCGTTAGTAGTCGATGTAGCGGATCACGTAAGGGGTCATGCCGCTGGTGCGCACGGGCGCGACGCGAACCTTCAAACCGATGTCGGGGGCCTCGAGCATCTGGCCTTGACCGAGGTAGATCGTCACGTGCTGGCTGCCGCCCGGGCCGTAGAAGATGACGTCGCCGCGGCGCATCTGGGAGGTCGGGATCTTGCGCCCCAGGCCGTACTGCGAACCCGAGTAGTGCGGCAGTTTGATGCCCACCCCGGCGAACGAGTACAGGACCAGGCCAGAGCAGTCGAAGCCGGTGATCCCGGCGCCCGAGTCGATCCCGTGGCTTGGGCCGGCCGCGTTGCCGCCGCCCCAGGAGTAGGGCACGCCGATCTGGGACATGCCGCGACGGATCACGTATTCGGAGGCCTGCCGTCCATAGACCCGCGGAATACGCCCACCCGGTGTGGCGTTGGTGATCCCGGTGTCGTCGGGCTTGAGAATGCCCAGTTGCTGCAGGAAGCCCTTCCCCATGCCGGCGGTCACCTGCGTCGAGGTGGCCGAGATGCCCAGCACCTGGTTGATCACCGCGACCGGGTCACCGGGGATATTGGCACTCGGCACCATCGGCAGCGTGGGGTCCCAACCGTCCCAGTGGCGGCCCCCGGAGATGGGTGCCCCGGCCGGTGCTCCCGGATCCCACCGGTCGCCCGACGTCGGGCCATTGGCCCCGCCGTTTCCGGTCGACCAATGAGCGGACGCGAGTTGGGCCTGCTGAAGTTTGGCCTGGGCCTCGTCGCGCTCGGCGGCCAGACGAGTGATCTGCTCACGCTGGTCGGAGAACTTCTGCTTCGACGTGGTGAGCGCAGCGACCGCGGCATCCTGGCTGGCTTTCGCGTCGGCGGCGGCCTTTTCGGCCTTCTGCTTGGCCAGCCGCGCCGCCGACTCCTTGTTCACCTGTTCGGTCCGGGCCCGCTGCAGGTTGTCCAGCACCGTCTGGGAACTGGTCGCCAGGGTCCGCGAGGCGGACTCGGTGGCGATGATGTCCTCGGGACTGGTCGCAGTCAGGTAGCTGCTCGACGGACCATTCATATAGGTGGCCGCCGCGAAGGTGTTGAAACGCTGTTGGGCCGCAGCGATCGCCGTGTTGGCGTCCTTCACCGACTGCTGACTGACCTCGAAGTCGTGCTCGGCGGCGGTCACGTTGTCCCGCGCGGTCTCCACATCGACCAGGGCCTTGTTGACGGCCTCTTGCTCCGTCTGAATTTCGGCGCTCAGATCTTCCAGGCGTTGGTTGGCGTTGGCGACATTGGCGATCAGCGCGCCGAGGCCGTCGGCGTTCGGATCACCTTGCGCCAGACCGGGGATGGATACGAGCAGGGCCACGCTCAACACCGACGTAATGATCGGACGGACCAGCCTGGCAGCGGGTCGCGCAGATGAACCCCGGCGTGTGCGTGTCATTCGACTTAGCTCCCCTTGGGCTCAACGGCGACGGCGGCGCCAGCCACAATTTCCTCTATAAGCGCCAAAGACAACACGAGCATCATTTGCACCGTACGTCACACTGATCGCCGGGGAAATGCTCGTCACAAATCGCAACCCTCTACGTGCGTTTAATGTGACCGAACGGTGACCTGCATGATTTGCCGCAGACCGTCGTCAGACTTCGCCCGACCGAACCGGCCGAGTGGGATATGCGTGGTTAGACGCCCTTAGCCGGCTCTTCTAGGCTGGTTCGTTGAGCATCGGGCGACGTTGCTGATTGCCTACCGCGCAACTGCAAGAACCGGGTGCCGACGGCCGCCGCAAGCACACCGATCAGCAGCAAAATGGTCAGCCCGGTCCAGGGGAATTCGGGGGTTTCCAGTTCGTGCAAAAAGTGCTGCGACGAGACCACGGGGTTGCCCGTTTTGGCGATGTCTTCGCCGGCCTCGAGCGTGACACGCGCGAAATGCGTGCTGTAGCTGCCGACGAAGCTCGGGCTGAGCGTCAAGACCGTGGCATCCGGGTAGTCGGCGCCGACCACGGTGGAGATATCGCGCAGCGGTGTGTCGTTCGGCGGATTGTGATCGAGCAACACGATTTTGAGATTGATACCCGCGGCATGAGCCTGGTTGACCACATCGAGCAGGGCCGGCATGGCCTCCGGCGGCGCGCTGACCCCGGAGACGGCGACCTGAGCTTTGACCGCCGCCATGTCGACATCTTGCGGAATGTAGGCGGGCAGCACCGGATGCAAAAAGAAGGTGGAGTCGGGTTGAACCAAGGAAGCTTGCCCGGTCACTGTGTGCCCTCCTGACTCGTCCTGGCCCAGTGCTACAGGCACCGTACGCGAACAGTCGGAAAAAGGGGTTTCCACCCGGCCCCGACCCGACAAGACTGAAAATTAGCGTGCTGCTTTCTTATAGGACAAGCGTACTGTTAAAGTTGGCATCGCACCGTCGACACGGCCCGTCGGCGGCAGAACTTAATCCCAGGGAGTTGATGTGACCAACAAAGATTCTGTGAACTCGTTCGGAGCCCGCGACACCCTGAAGGTCGGCGAGAAGAGTTACCAGATCTACCGCCTCGACGCCGTACCCAATACCGAGAAACTCCCCTACAGCCTCAAGGTCCTCGCCGAGAACCTGCTGCGCAATGAGGACGGCAGCAATATCACCAAGGACCACATCGAGGCCATCGCGAACTGGGATCCCAAGGCGGACCCCAGCATTGAGATTCAGTACACGCCCGCACGCGTGGTGATGCAGGACTTCACCGGCGTGCCGTGCATCGTCGACCTGGCCACCATGCGCGAGGCCGTCGGCGACCTGGGCGGCAATCCGGACAAGGTCAACCCACTGGCACCGGCCGACCTGGTGATCGACCACTCGGTCATCGCCGACCTGTTCGGCACCGCAGACGCATTCGAGCGCAACGTCGAGATCGAATACCAGCGCAATGGTGAGCGCTACCAATTCCTGCGCTGGGGGCAGGGCGCGTTTGACGACTTCAAGGTGGTGCCGCCGGGGACCGGCATCGTGCATCAGGTCAACATCGAATACCTGGCGCACGTCGTGATGGAACGCGATGGTGTGGCCTACCCGGACACCTGTGTGGGCACCGACTCGCACACCACCATGGTCAACGGCCTCGGCGTGCTGGGCTGGGGCGTGGGTGGCATCGAAGCGGAGGCCGCGATGCTGGGCCAGCCGGTGTCGATGCTGATCCCCCGGGTCGTCGGCTTCAAGCTGAGCGGTCAGATCCAGCCCGCTGTCACGGCCACCGACGTGGTGCTCACCGTCACCGAGATGCTGCGCAAGCATGGCGTGGTCGGCAAGTTCGTCGAGTTCTACGGCGAAGGTGTGGCCGAGGTGCCGCTGGCCAATCGCGCCACCCTGGGCAACATGAGTCCCGAATTCGGTTCCACCGCAGCGATTTTCCCGATCGACGATGAAACCATCTCGTATCTGAAGTTTACCGGCCGCAGCGACGAGCAGCTGGCACTGGTCGAGGCCTACGCCAAAGAGCAAGGCCTGTGGCACGACTCGAAACACGAGCCGAAGTTCTCCGAGTACCTCGAGCTCGACCTGTCCGACGTGGTGCCGTCGATCGCGGGACCGAAGCGGCCGCAGGACCGAATCGCGTTGTCCGATGCCAAGTCCACGTTCCGCAAGACCATTCCGAGCTACGTCGGCGACGACCCCGACAAGCAGGAGTATTCGAAGCTCGACGAGGAGCTCGACGAGACGTTCCCGGCCAGCGACCCGGGCCAAGTGGCCAACGGACACGCCGACGATCGCGCTCCGGTGCTGTCGGCCGCCGCGCACTCGAAGGGCCGGGTGAGCAACCCGGTGCCGGTGAAGTCCGAGGAGTACGGCGACTTCGTGCTCGACCACGGCGCGGTGGTGATCGCCGCGATCACGTCGTGCACCAACACCTCCAACCCCGAGGTGATGCTGGGCGCGGCCCTGCTGGCCCGCAACGCCGTCGACAAAGGACTGGCATCCAAGCCGTGGGTGAAGACCACGATGGCGCCGGGCTCGCAGGTCGTCAACGACTACTACAACAAGTCCGGACTGTGGCCCTACCTGGAGAAGCTTGGCTTCTACTTGGTCGGCTACGGCTGCACCACCTGCATCGGCAACTCCGGCCCGCTGCCCGACGAGATCTCAAAGGCGATCAACGACAACGACCTTTCGGTGGCGGCCGTGCTGTCCGGCAACCGGAACTTCGAGGGCCGGATCAACCCCGACGTGAAGATGAATTACCTGGCGTCGCCACCGCTGGTGATCGCCTACGCGCTGGCCGGGACGATGGACTTCGACTTCGACGAGCAGCCGCTGGGTACCGACAAAGACGGCAAAGACGTCTTCCTCAAAGACATCTGGCCGTCGCAGAAAGACGTCTCCGACACCATCGCCTCGGCGATCAACCAGGAGATGTTCACCAAGAACTACGCCGACGTGTTCAAGGGCGACGAGCGCTGGCGCAACCTGCCGACACCGAGCGGCAATACCTTTGAGTGGGCCGAGGATTCGACATACGTGCGCAAGCCTCCGTACTTCGACGGGATGTCCGCGGACCCGGAGCCGGTCAGTGACATCAGCGGCGCCCGGGTGCTGGCACTGCTCGGCGATTCGGTGACCACCGACCACATCTCGCCCGCGAGCAGCATCAAGCCGGGCACCCCGGCGGCACAGTACCTCGATGAGCACGGCGTCGAGCGCAAGGACTACAACTCGTTCGGATCGCGGCGCGGCAACCACGAGGTGATGATTCGTGGCACATTCGCCAACATCCGGTTGCGCAACCAGCTGCTCGACGACGTGTCCGGTGGGTACACCCGCGACTTCACCCAGGATGACGCCCCGCAGGCGTTCATCTACGACGCGGCGCAAAACTATGCGGCAGAAGACATTCCGCTGGTGGTGCTGGGCGGTAAAGAATATGGGTCCGGCTCCTCGCGCGACTGGGCGGCCAAGGGCACGGCGCTGCTGGGAGTCCGGGCGGTGATCACCGAGTCCTTCGAGCGCATCCACCGCTCCAACCTGATCGGCATGGGCGTGATCCCGCTGCAGTTCCCGGACGGGGAATCTGCGGGGTCGTTGGGGCTCGACGGCACCGAGACGTTCGACATCACCGGTATCGAGGCGCTCAACGACGGCAAGACACCGAAGACGGTGCACGTCAAGGCCGCCAAGGACGGTGCGGACGATATCGAATTCGACGCGGTAGTGCGCATCGACACTCCCGGTGAAGCCGACTACTACCGCAACGGCGGCATTCTGCAGTACGTGCTGCGCAACATGCTCAAGTCGGGCTAGTGGCGATCGCAAGCCCGGCGCGGCCGGGCGCAGCGGGTCGACACCCGAAGATCTGAGTCGGCCACCCGTGCCCAAAGTCAGCGAGGACCATCTGGCGGCTCGCCGCCGCCAGATCCTTGACGGTGCTCGTGGTTGCTTCGCGAAATACGGCTATGACAGAGCCACGGTGCGGCGGCTCGAGCAGTCGATCGGGATGTCGCGCGGTGCGATCTTCCACCATTTCCGCGACAAGGATGCACTGTTTTTCGCGCTGGCGCACGAGGACGCCGAGCGGATGGCCGAAGTTGCGTCGCGCGAGGGTCTCATCCAGGTGATGCGCGACATGCTCGCCGCGCCCGAGCAGTTCGACTGGTTGGCCACCAGGTTGGAGATTGCGCGCAAGCTGCGCAACGACCCCGAGTTCAGCCGCGGATGGTCGGAACGTTCCGCGGAACTGGCAGCGGCGACACATGATCGGCTGCAACGGCAGAAGGAGGCACACCGGGTACGCGAGGACGTGCCCGGCGACGTGTTGCAGTGCTACCTGGAACTGGTCCTCGACGGATTGGTGGCCCGGCTGGCTTCCGGCGAAGACCCGCAGCGGCTGGCCGCCGTCCTCGACCTGGTGGAGAACTCGGTGCGCCGCAACGATTCTGGTCCTGCGTAAACGGGCCGCGGCCCGGGAGATCTAGCGGCGAGACGTGTGGTTGGGGCCGCCCCGGCTGCGCATCGTGGTCCCCGACTCGCGCAGCAGGCTGTGTATCGACCCGTACGACCTGCCAGTGTTGGCAACGAGCGTCCGGATGCTAGCGCCGCCCTCGTAGGCATTGCGCAGCTCATACAGCAAAACGTCGCGCATCTCTTTCGACTTTCGCACTGGCCCCTCCACGCTTGAAACACGAATCCAAGCACTTAGAGTAAGAACCCACTGCCGAGCGCGTGGTCAATTTCGCCGAATTCGGCGGCGACAACTTCTCTGGCTCAGGCGAGCTCGATCAGGTCCCGGTATTCCTCGGACCAATAGTCTTCGGTGCCGTCGGGCAACAGGACGACGCGTTGCGGGTCCAGGGCTTCGGCGGCGCCGGGGTCGTGCGTCACCAGCACCACCGCTCCTTGATAACTTCGCAGCGCGTCGAGCACCTGTTCCCGCGACGCGGGATCGAGGTTGTTGGTCGGCTCGTCGAGCAGCAGTACGTTCGCCGTGGATGCCACCAGACCGGCCAGCGCGAGCCGCGTCTTCTCGCCACCGGACAGGGTGCCGGCCAGTTGGTCGAGCTGCGGGCCGCTGAACATGAACGCCCCGAGCAGGCCGCGCAGCTCCTGTTCGCCGGATTCGGGTGCGGCGTGCCGGATGTTGGCCCAGACGGTCGCGTGATTGTCGAGGGTGTCGTGCTCCTGCGCGAAATAACCGATCCGCAAACCGTGCCCGGGCTCCAGCCCTCCGGCGTCGGGATCTTCTGTGCCGGCCAGCAATCGCAGCATCGTGGTCTTGCCGGCGCCGTTGAGTCCGAGCACGACCACCCGTGAGCCGCGGTCGATGGCCAGATCGACTCCGCTGAACACTTCCAGCGACCCGTAGGACTTGCTCAGCCCGCTGGCCACCAGCGGGGTACGCCCGCATGCGGCCGGGGTGGGGAACTTGATCCGGGCCACCTTGTCGGCGACCCGTTCGTCGTCGAGTGCGGCCATCATCCGATCAGCACGGCGCAACATGTTCTGGGCCGCAACGGCTTTGGTGGCTTTAGCGCCCAGTTTGGCCGCCTGTGAGCGCAGCGCGGTGGCCTTGCGTTCGGCATTCGTGCGTTCCCGGCGACGGCGCTGTTCGTCGGTGGCCCGGGCGTCGAGATACTTCTGCCAACCCATGTTGTAGACATCGACTTCGCCGCGCACGGCGTCCATAAACCACACCCGGTTGACGACGTCGCCGAGCAACTCGACGTTGTGGCTGATGACCACCAGGCCGCCATTGTGGGACCGCAAGAAATCTCGCAGCCAGCCAAGAGAATCCGCGTCGAGGTGGTTGGTCGGCTCGTCGAGCAGCAAGGTGGTCGATGAGCCCGAGCCGGTATCGGAGGCGGCGAACAGAATTCGCGACAGCTCCACCCGGCGGCGCTGACCACCGGACAGGGTGCGCAGCTGCTGCGTCATGACCCGTTCCGGCAAGCCGAGACTCGCGCAGATCCGCCCGGCTTCGCTTTCGGCACCGTAGCCGCCTAACGCGACAAACCGTTCCTCCAGTTGGCCGTAACGGCGGATGGCACGGTCGCGCGCATCGTCGTCGGCGACTTCGGCCATCAACGCCTGCTGCTTCTCCAGATCAGTGAGCAGCGCGTCCAATCCGCGGGCCGACAACACCCGGTCGCGGGCGAGCACGTCGAGATCGCCTTCTTTGGGATCCTGTGGCAGGTAACCGATTTCGCCGGTACGAGTGACCGATCCGGCATAGGGTTCGCTCTCCCCGGCCAGGATGCGCAGGGTGCTGGTCTTGCCCGCGCCGTTGCGCCCGACCAGCCCGATGCGATCGCCGGGCTGAATCCGCAGATCGGGGCCGTCGGGTGAGAGCAAGATGCGCGCACCAGCGCGGACCTCAAGGTCCGTAGCCGTGATCACGATCGCTCTCCTCGGTACAGGGTCACTGGTTACTTGTCGTCGGTGAACGACGGCGGCCGCCGTTCTGCGCGCGCAGCAACCGCTTCTTCGAAGTTGTCGGTGAGCAGACGAACGAAAAGCTGGCCCAAGCCTTCGGCTTGCATATGCCCTTCCAGACTACCGGCGTCCAGCCCACTCCAGAGTGTGCGCTTGGTCAACTCAACTCCCGGCCGGGAGAACGCCGCTATCCGCGCGGCGATCGCATAGCAGGTGTCCAGCAGCTGGCCCTCGGGCACCTGACACGACACCAGCCCGATGCGCTCGGCTTCTTCGGCGGTGACGTCGCGACCGGTCAGCATGATCTCGAACGCCCGCGACCCTCCGATGGCCCGGGGCAGTAGGTAACTGAGACCCAGCTCACTGGCGGTCAGCCCGTTGTTGATGCCGGCGGCCCGGAAATAGGCACTGGTGGACGCCACCCGGATGTCGGCGGCCAGCGCCAGGCACAATCCACCGCCGATGGCTGCGCCGTTGACCGCGGCGATGACCGGTTGATGGAGTCGTCGCAGCATCAGGATGACGTCGTCGAGAACCTCCATCGAGCGCAGCGCATAGGTCGGCCGGGTCAACCCGTCCACGTTCGGCACTGTGCCCGCGGACTTGTGATCCGCGCCCGAGGAGAACCCTCGACCCGCCCCGGTCAGCACGACCACTCGCACGGAGTTGTCGTAACGGACCTTTTCCAGGGCCTCTTTCAACGGCACCATGACGTCGAAAGCCATGGAGTTCATCCGCTCGGGCCGATTGAGGGTTATCAGCGCGACGCCGGGCCGCGGGTGTTCAACGAGAACCAAACTCACCCGTGAACGGTATCGCGGACGTTGCTACCGACCTATTCGGCGGCGTGCCTCAGGCTTGATCTGCTTGATCTGCCTGAACCGCATCGACGTCGAAGTCTTTGATTTGCTGGACCAGATCCTCCAGGGCCGCCGGCGGCAGCGCCCCGGGCTGGTTGAACAGCAGTTTGCCCTTCTTGAACGCCATCAGCGTCGGGATAGACCGAATCTGGGCGGCGGCCGCCAGCTGTTGTTCGGCTTCGGTGTCGACCTTCGCGTGCACGATGTCGGGGTGTTTCTCCGACGATGCCTGAAAAGTCGGCCCGAACTGGCGGCACGGTCCGCACCAGGAGGCCCAGAAGTCGACCAACACGATGTCATTGTTTTCGATGGTCGTGTTGAACTGCTCGGTAGTGAGGTCCTGTGTAGTCACATCTCGCCTAACGCCGCGTGTTTCTCCGATGTTCCCGCGCGCATGTCAACCATTGGCGCACCCCTATATTGCTCCCGCCAGCAGCGATTGGCCAGTGCAGCGGTCTGCACCGCGATGCAGGTTACGGTTGCGTACGCTTTCGTCCCTCGGAGACACTTAGGGCTGTTGATCCGTCGCCGAACGGACCGGTCAAGGGAGATGTCTTGGGCCACTACATCGCTAACGTCCGCGATCTCGAGTTCAACATCTTCGAAGTGCTCGAGGTAGGCGCCATTCTCGGCACTGGGCAGTACAGCGAGCTCGACGCCGACACGGTGCGGACCATCTTGTCCGAGGCGGCTCGCCTGGCGGAAGGACCGGTCGCCGAATCCTTCGCGTTCGCCGACCGCAACCCGCCGGTGTTCGATCCCGAGACGCACACCATCAGCGTGGCGCCCGAGTTGGCCAAGACGGTGCAAGCCATCAAGGACGCCGAGTGGTGGCGCCTCGGCCTGGCCGAAGGCATCGGTGGCATGCCCGCACCGCCGCCACTGGCGTGGGCGGTCAACGAAATGCTCTTTTGCGCCAATCCGTCCGCGAGTTTTTTCTGCCTGGGTCCTTTTATGGCGCAAGCGCTTTACGCCGAGGGCGATGAGCAGCAGAGGCAGTGGGCGGCAGAGGGCGTCGAGCGCGGCTGGGCGGCCACCATGGTGCTCACCGAACCCGATGCGGGCTCCGACGTCGGCGCGGGACGCAGCAAGGCCATCGAACAACCCGACGGCACCTGGCACATCGAGGGCGTCAAGCGGTTCATCTCCGGAGGCGACGTAGGCGACACCGCCGATAACGTCTGGCACCTCGTGCTGGCCCGCCCGGAGGGCGCCGGCCCGGGTACCAAGGGGCTGAGCCTGTTCTATGTGCCCAACTACCTCTTCGATCCGGACACGTTCGAACTCGGTCCGCGCAATGGGGTTTACGTCACGGGGCTGGAACACAAAATGGGTATCAAGTCCTCCCCGACGTGTGAGCTGACGTTCGGCGCCACCGATGTGCCCGCGGTGGGCTATCTGGTCGGCGGCGTGCACAACGGGATCGCGCAGATGTTCACCGTGATCGAGCACGCGCGCATGACGATCGGCGTCAAGGCCGCCGGCACGCTGTCCACCGGCTACCTCAACGCGCTGGCCTATGCCAAGGAGCGGGTGCAGGGTGCCGATCTGACCCAGATGACCGATAAGACCGCGCCGCGGGTCACGATCATCCACCACCCCGATGTGCGCCGCAGCCTGATGACCCAGAAGGCCTACGCCGAAGGGCTGCGGGCGCTCTACATGTACGCCGCGGCACATCAGGATGACGCTCTCGCACAACATATTTCGGGTGCGGATCACGATATGGCGCACCGTGTCGACGATCTGCTGTTACCCATCGTCAAAGGAGTGAGCTCCGAACGGGCTTACGAAATCCTGACCGAGTCGTTGCAGACGCTGGGTGGCTCGGGCTTCCTGCAGGACTACCCGCTGGAGCAGTACATCCGCGATTCCAAGATCGATTCCCTGTACGAGGGCACCACGGCAATCCAGGCCCTGGACTTCTTCTTCCGCAAGATCGTCCGCGACCACGGCCAGGCCCTGCAGTTCGTGACAGCTCAGATCAGTGACACCATCGATAACTGCGACGAGGCCCTGAAAGCGCAAGCGCAGCAGCTGCAAACCGCCCTCGACGAGGTCATGGCGATGACGGGCGCGTTGACCGGTTACCTGATGTCGGCCCCCCAGCACCCCACCGAGATTTACAAAGTGGGACTTGGTTCGGTCAGATATCTGCTCGCGGTCGGCGACCTGCTGATCGGCTGGCGATTGCTGGTGCAGGCCGCGATTGCGCATGCGGCGCTGGCCGGCAATCCCGGCAAGGCCGATGCGGCGTTCTATCAGGGCAAGATCGCGACGTCGGCGTTCTTCGCCAAGAACATGCTGCCGAGACTGACCGCGGTGCGGCGCGTGATCGAGTCCATCGACGATGACATCATGCGCATCTCCGAAGACGCGTTCTGACATGCGGATTGGATGCGCACAGGTCAGCCACAGGTCCATCCGGTAGACCCGTTCGTTGGGAACATCCCACGATTGGAGAAACGTTGATGTCTGCCAGCTCTCAAACGTCTCGGCTTACCCAATTCGCGATGCTTGCGCTCACCGGAGTCACCGCGGTTTCCGTCGCGGCGTGTGGTTCGTCGAACAATTCAGGCCCCACCACAGCACCGAGCACCACGAGTTCTGCGGCGGCACCGGCAACGTCGTCGACGTCGCCACCCGCCACCGGCCAGGCCCGGGTCAGTGGACTGATCGCATCGGTGTCGGGGAACACTGCCACGGTCACGCAGGAAAAGGGCAATGCCGCCGTGGCTTTCACGCCGTCGACGACGGTCACCGAGGTCACTGCGGCCGCGCTGACTGACGTCACCACGGGCAATTGCGTCACCGTGCGGCCCGCTCGTGAATCTGCGCCCGGCCAGCCGCTCACCGCGAGATCCGTGCGCGTCAGCCCGGCCGTCGACGGCAAATGCCCGCAGGGCAGGGAAGCCGCACCGGGTGGCTCAACAACTCCCGCGCCGTCCGGTGCACCGGCCAAGCGAGCGCCAGTGCAGGGCGCGGTCGCGTCCGTCGCGGGTAACACCATCACCGTCACCAGCACCGACGCCAGCGGAGCCACGTCGCAGACACCGGTGACCGTCACCGACCAGACCCGCTACACCAAGCAGGCCGGCGCCAACACTCAAGCGATCGCGCAAGGCAAATGCCTGACGGCACAAGGAAGTCAGGACGGCAGCGGCACGCTGCAGGCGACGACCATCGACCTGCGACCCGCCCGCGACGGCAAATGCATGGGCAAAAAGCCTGCGGGCCACGGCGGGTGACCGCGGGCCCGCAACCGGTTAGACGGTGAAGCCGAGGGCGCGCAGCTGTTCGCGCCCGTCCTCGGTGATCTTGTCCGGGCCCCACGGCGGGTTCCACACCCAGTTGATCCGAATGTCGTTGACCAGGCCGCTGCCGACCAAAGCGCTGCGCGACTGGTCTTCGATCACATCGGTCAGGGGGCAGGCCGCCGAGGTCAGCGTCATGTCGATCAGCGCGACCTTTCCGTCGTCGCCCTGTTCGATGTTCAGGCCGTAGACCAGTCCCAGATCCACGACGTTGATCCCCAGCTCGGGGTCGACGACGTCACGCATCGCCTCTTCGAGGTCGAACAGTGTCTCGTCATCGGGTGCGCTGGTTTCGCTCATCGTTGGTCCTCCTCGCAGGCATGGCTCGCTTGGGCCAGTGCGTCTTTGAAAGCCAACCAACCCAGCAGGGCGCATTTCACCCGGGCCGGGTACTTGGCCACTCCGGCGAACGCTATTCCGTCCCCCAGTACATCCTCATCGCCCTCGACGGTTCCCCGCGACGACACCATTTCGGTAAACGCCGTGATGGTCTTCAGCGCCTCCCCCACGCTCTGACCGATCACCTGCTGGGTGAGCACCGAGGTGGCCGCCTGGCTGATCGAACAGCCCTGCCCGTCGTAGGAAACGTCGGTGACGCTCTCGCCGTCGTCGGACAGCGTCACCCGCAGCGTGATCTCATCGCCGCAGATCGGGTTGACGTGATAGACCTGCGCGCCGAACGGCTCCCGCAGCCCGCGGTGCTGCGGGTGCTTATAGTGATCGAGGATCACTTCCTGATACATCTGCTCTAGACGCAAGGTCATTCTCTCCCAAAGAATTCCAACGCCCGCCGCACGCCGGCCACCAGTCGGTCGACCTCGTCGGCGGTGTTGTACACCGCGAATGAAGCGCGCGCGGTGGCAGCCACACCGAAGCGGCGGTGCAGCGGCAACGCGCAGTGGTGCCCGACCCGTACGGCGACGGCATCGTCGTCGAGAACCTGGCTGACGTCATGCGCGTGCACGCCGTCAACGACGAATGCGACTGGCGAGCCCCGGTTTTCCATCGACGTCGGCCCGATAATGCGCACGGCATCGATACCGGACAGGCCCTCGATCGCCGCGGCAACCAACGCGCGCTCGTGGGCTTCGACGGCATCCATGCCGATGGCGCTCAGATAACGTGCGGCCGCGGCCAAGCCGACCACCTGGGAGGTCATCGGAGTACCGGCCTCGAACCGCTGCGGGGGCGCGGCGTACGTCGTGGCTTCCATCGTGACCGTCTCGATCATCGAACCACCGGTGAGGAACGGCGGCAGCGCTGCCAGCAACTCGCGACGACCGTAGAGCACCCCGATTCCGTTGGGGCCCAACATCTTGTGGCCGGAGAAGGCGCCGAAGTCGACGTCGAGGGCGTGGAAGTCGACCGGCTCGTGCGGCACGGACTGGCAGGCGTCCAGCACGGTCAGCGCGCCCACGGCCTTGGCCCGGGCGACCAGCTCGCCCACCGGCGCCACGGCGCCGGTCACGTTCGAGTGATGGCTGAACGCAACAACTTTGACGCGCTCGTCGAGTTGCAACGAGTCCAGGTCGATACGTCCGTCGTCGGTCACGCCGTACCAGCGCAACGTCGCTCCGGTCCGCCGGGCTAGTTCTTGCCACGGGACCAGGTTGGCGTGGTGCTCGAGCTCGGTGGTGACGATGACGTCGCCTTCACCGACGGCCCGATCGAATCGCTTGTCGCCGAGCGCGTACGACACCAGGTTGAGCGATTCGGTGGCATTCTTGGTGAAGACCAGCTCTTCGGTGTCGGCACCGACGAACGCCGCGATGTCGGCCCTGCCCTGCTCGTAGGCGTCGGTAGCTTCTTCCATCAACTGGTGCGCACCGCGGTGCACGGCGCCGTTGGACGTCAACAGGAATTCTCGTTCGGCGTCCAGCACCTGTAGCGGCCGCTGCGACGTCGCACCGGAATCCAGGTACGCCAACTGATTTCCGCCTCGCATCACTCGCTTCAGGATGGGGAAATCAGCACGGATAGCCGTGAGATCCAGAGCGGTAGACGCCATATCAGACCGAGTCATGTCAGGCCTCCGCGGCCGCCGCCTGGTGGGCGTCCGATCCGCTTGCGGGGGAAAAGCGCTCGTAGCCATGCTCTTCAAGTTGGTCGGCCAGTTCGGGG
Organism: Mycobacterium sp. Dal123C01; assembly: GCF_052566995.1. Lineage (NCBI taxonomy): Bacteria > Bacillati > Actinomycetota > Actinomycetes > Mycobacteriales > Mycobacteriaceae > Mycobacterium > Mycobacterium sp. Dal123C01. Next base: position 4,641,181 of record NZ_CP199580.1, read on the forward strand.
CCGCCGGCCTCGACGATGCGACCGCCGACGAACACGTGCACGAACTGCGGCTGGATGTAGCGCAGGATTCGGGTGTAGTGCGTGATCAACAGGACCCCGCCGTGCTCTGTTTCGGCGTAGCGGTTCACTCCCTCGCTGACCACCCGCAGCGCATCGACGTCCAGCCCGGAGTCGGTCTCGTCGAGGATCGCGATCTTGGGCTTGAGCAGCGACAGCTGCAGGATCTCGTGGCGCTTCTTCTCACCGCCGGAAAAGCCTTCGTTCACACTGCGTTCGGAGAACGCTGGATCGATGTCGAGATCGGACATCGCGCCTTTGACTTCCTTGATCCAATGCCGCAGCTTCGGCGCCTCACCGCGCACGGCCGTGGCCGCGGTGCGCAGGAAGTTCGACATCGACACCCCGGGCACCTCGATCGGGTATTGCATGGCGAGGAACAAGCCGGCGCGGGCGCGTTCGTCGACACTCATCGCCAGCACGTCCTCGCCGTCCAGCGTGATCGAGCCGGACGTCACCTCGTACTTCGGATGCCCGGCGATCGCATAGGACAGGGTTGACTTGCCGGACCCATTCGGGCCCATCAGCGCGTGCGTCTCCCCTGACTTCACCGTGAGATCGACACCCTTGAGGATCGCGACGGGGTCGGTCTCGTTGGTGCGCGCGATGCTGACGTGTAGGTCCTTGATTTCGAGCGTGGTCATCAGTTCTTGATTCCTTCGGTCATCTCAAGTTCGTGTTCGATAGCCTCGGTGAGCCGGTCACGCACGGCAGGTACGGCGATCTTCTGGATGATCTCGCCGAAGAAGCCACGCACGATCAGTCTGCGGGCCTGGACTTCCGGGATACCGCGAGCCTGCAGGTAGAACAGTTGCTCGTCGTCGAATCGCCCGGTGGCACTTGCGTGTCCGGCGCCGACGATCTCGCCCGTCTCGATCTCGAGGTTGGGCACCGAATCGGCGCGGGCACCGTCGGTGAGCACCAGATTGCGGTTCGCCTCATACGTATCGGTGCCGGTCGCCTCCGCGCGGATCAGCACGTCGCCCACCCAGACGGTGTGCGCGTCGGGACGATTCGAGTCCGGATCGGCTTGCAGCGCACCCTTGTACAACACGTCCGAGCGGCAGTTGGGGTACGCGTGGTCGACGAGTAACCGGGATTCGAAGTGCTGGCCGTCGTCGGCGAAGTAGGTGCCGAGCAGTTGAGCGTCGCCGCCGGGCGCGGTGAACCGCACCGTCGTCGACGTCCGGACCAGGTCGCCCCCGAGCGTCACGTTGACATGGCCGAGCACCGAATCCTTGCCCAGCCGTGCGTGATGCGCACTGACGTGGACCGTGTCGTCGGCCCAGTCGGCGAGCCAGATCACCCCGAGGGCTGCGGAGTCGCCGACGATGATCTCGAGGTTGTCGGCGTACGTCCCGCTGCCGCGCAGGTCGACGACGACGATCGCCCGGGCGAGTTCTTCGACGCGGATCTGGAGATGCCCGTAGGCGACCGCGCCCTCGCCGGGCCCGGTGACGGCGATCTCGATGGGCTTGGCGACCTCGGTGTCGCGCGCCACGGTCACCACCGTCGCAGAGTTGAACGACGAGAATGCCTGGGCCGCAACACGGTCGGTGGGTATGCCGCCCTGACCCAGCCGCTCGTCGCCGCGGCGCACGGTTTCGGTCTGCACGCCGGGCTGCTCGCTGACGGTGATCTTGGCGGTCCCAGTGGCTGGCGCCGAGCCGTCGTGTAGGCCGCGCAACCGCCGCAGCGGGGTGAACCGCCAGATCTCGTCGCGGCCGTGCGGAACCTCGAAGGCGTCGACGTCGAACGAACTGAACAGCTCGCCTTTGTTCTTGATGATCCCCTCGACGGCCCCTGTTAGATCCTGAGTCACTTAACCGACCGCGCCTTCCATCTGAAGCTCGATCAGCCGGTTGAGCTCCAGCGCATACTCCATCGGCAGTTCCTTGGCGATCGGCTCGACGAAGCCGCGCACGACCATCGCCATCGCCTCGTCCTCGGTCATACCGCGGCTCATCAGGTAGAACAGCTGGTCCTCGCTGACCTTCGACACGGTGGCCTCGTGGCCCATCGTGACGTCGTCCTCGCGGATGTCCACGTATGGGTAGGTATCGCTGCGGCTGATCGAATCGACAAGCAGCGCATCACATTTCACGCTGGACCGCGACCCGTGGGCACCCTTGTTGATCTGCACCAGGCCGCGGTAGGACGCGCGGCCGCCGCCGCGTGCCACCGACTTGGAGATGATGTTGCTCGACGTGTTGGGCGCCAGGTGCAGCATCTTGGCGCCGGTGTCCTGGTGCTGGCCGGCACCGGCGAACGCCACCGACAGCACCTCGCCCTTGGCGTACTCACCGGTCATCCAGACCGCCGGGTACTTCATGGTCACCTTCGACCCGATGTTGCCGTCGACCCATTCCATGGTGGCGCCGGCCTCGGCGCGGGCGCGCTTGGTGACCAGGTTGTAGACGTTGTTCGACCAGTTCTGGATGGTCGTGTAACGGCAACGGCCACCGGGCTTCACGATGATCTCGACCACCGCGGAGTGCAACGAGTCGGACTTGTAAATCGGTGCGGTACAGCCCTCGACGTAGTGCACGTAGGCGCCCTCGTCGACGATGATCAGCGTGCGCTCGAACTGGCCCATGTTTTCGGTGTTGATCCGGAAGTAGGCCTGCAGCGGAATATCGACATGCACACCCGGCGGCACGTAGATGAACGAGCCACCGCTCCACACCGCGGTGTTCAGTGCCGAGAACTTGTTGTCCCCGGCCGGAATCACGGTGCCGAAGTACTGCTGGAAGATCTCCGGATGCTCTTTCAGGGCGGTGTCGGTGTCCAGGAAGATCACGCCCAGCTTCTCCAGGTCCTCACGGATGGAGTGGTAGACGACCTCCGACTCGTACTGCGCGGCGACACCGGAGACCAGCCGCTGCTTCTCCGCCTCCGGGATGCCCAGCCTGTCGTAGGTGTTCTTGATGTCGGCGGGCAGATCGTCCCAGGTCGCGGCCTGCTTCTCGCTGGAGCGCACGAAGTACTTGATGTTGTCGAAGTGAATGCCGTCGAGGTTGGAGCCCCAGCTCGGCATGGGCTTCTTGTCGAAGATCCGCAGCGCCTTGAGTCGGGTCGCCAGCATCCACTCGGGCTCGCTCTTCTTCGCGGAGATGTCGCGGACCACCGCCTCGGACAGCCCGCGCTGCGCACTGGCGCCCGCTACGTCGGAGTCCGACCAGCCGTAGCCGTACTTGCCCAGCGATGCGATCGTCTGCTCCTGCGTCAACGGCGCAGGAGGGACAGAACTCTTGGTTGCCTCTGGCGTGAGAGTCATACGGACGCTCCTTTGGTGTTCGTACGGTGCTGGCGCGGGCTGGGCGCCGGCTTGGTGCTAGGTCTTGCTTACCGCCTTGCTCGCTAGCTGAGCGAGCGGCACGTGGGTGGTACAGGCGCAGTCGCCGTTGACGATGGTCGCCAACCGCTGGACGTGGGTGCCGAGGACCTCGGCCATGGCTTCCCGCTCAGCTTCGCACAGCTCCGGGAACTCCTCGGCGACATGCGATACCGGGCAGTGGTGCTGGCAGATCTGCACGCCGTGCAGCGGTGGGCCCACCCGGGTGGTGCTGGCGACGTAGCCGGCTTTGGTCAGCGCGCCGGCCACCCGTTCGGCGGCCGCCTCGACGTCGACGTCGTCGGAGCTGTCGGCGGGGCGCACACCGGCCAGGATTGTGTCGATGCGGCTGCGGGCGAACGTCTGCACCGCGCCCTGGCCGCCGATTTCGCGCAGTTGGCGCATGGCCGCGGCCGCCAGGTCGTCGTAGGCGTGGTCGAGCTTGGCCCGGCCGGCGGACGTCAACCGGAAGCGTTTCGCGGGACGACCGCGTCCGGCCTGCTGCCAGGCCGCGGCTGCCGCCGACTCCGCGTCGCCCGCTTCGATCAGCGCGTCGAGATGACGGCGCACGCCGGCGGCCGCCAGGCCCAGCCGGTCACAGATCTCACTGACGGTGATCGATCCGGATTCCAGCAGCAGCCGCACGATGGCGCGGCGTGTGTGACCATCCGACATGCCAGCAGGCGCGGCCGCGTCGAGTGCAGGCGCGGCAGCGGCCTCGTTGGTTCGGATTTTCACAACACCAGTGTGACGCAATTCCGGAAATCGGTCTAGCAAGGGTGCCCTGAGTAGCGGGTTTGTGCCGAGCCCACGGCGAGCAGTGGGCTGCCACTTCGCGCCATGCCGCTACGCTGCACTGATGCCAGTGCGCCACCATACGCTGAGCTCGTCGATCGCCAGCTTGCACGGCGACGAGCAAGCCGTCGGCTCACCGCTGAATGAGACGGAACTCACCGCACTTCAGCGCACCCGCCTGTTCGGCGCCACCGGCACCGTCCTGATGGCGATCGGCGCCCTGGGCGCCGGGGCCCGGCCCGTCGTCCAGGACCCCACGTTCGGGGTCCGGCTGTTGAACCTGCCGTCCCGGATCCAGACGGTGTCGTTGACCATGACCACGGTCGGGGCGGTCATGATGGCGCTCGCCTGGCTGATGCTGGGCCGATTCGCGATGGGCAAGCGGCAGATGTCGCGCGGCGACCTGGATCGCACCCTGCTGCTGTGGATGCTGCCGCTGCTGATCGCGCCGCCGATGTACAGCAAGGACGTCTACTCCTACCTGGCTCAGAGCCAGATCTCGCTAGAAGGCCTGGACCCCTACAAGGTCGGTCCCGCATCCGGGCTCGGGCTCGGCCATGTGTTCACCCTTTCGGTGCCCAGCGTGTGGCGAGAGACGCCGGCCCCCTACGGTCCGTTGTTCTTGTGGATCGGGCGCGGCATCTCGGCCCTGACCGGCGAGAACATCGTCGCCGCGGTGCTCTGCCACCGCTTGGTGGTGCTGGCCGGGGTCGCGATGATCGTGTGGGCCACCCCGCGGCTGGCCCGGCGCTGTGGCGTCGCCGAGGTCAGCGCGTTGTGGCTGGGCGCCGCCAATCCGCTGCTGCTCATGCATCTGGTCGCGGGCATCCACAACGAGGCGCTGATGCTCGGGTTGATGCTCATCGGAGCCGAATTCGCCCTGCGCGGAATCGATTCGCCGCGCCTGCGGCCCACCTCGTGGCGCCGGATCGGCCCCGATTGGGAGCCGTTGGGCATGCTGTTGGCCGGTTCCATCCTGATCACGCTGTCCTCGCAGGTGAAGCTGCCGTCGCTGTTGGCGCTGGGATTCGTCACGATGGCGCTGGCCTACCGCCTCGGCGGCAACCTGCGGGCGCTGCTGCTGGCCGCCAGCGGCATGGGGACATTGTCGCTGGCGGTGATGGGCCTGGTGGGCTGGGCGAGCGGGCTCGGGTTCGGCTGGGTCTTCACCCTCGGTACCGCCAACGTCGTGCGCAGCTGGATGTCGCCGCCGACGCTGCTGGCCCTGGCGACCGGGCAGGTAGGGATTCTGCTGGGCCTGGGCGATCACACCACCGCCGTGCTGGCGCTGACCCGTTTTATCGGCGTGATGATCATCATGGTGCTGGTCACCTGGCTGCTGCTGGCCGTGTTCCGCGGGCGGCTGCACCCGATCGGGGGCCTCGGCGTCGCACTGGGCATCTGCGTGCTGCTGTTTCCCGTCGTGCAGCCCTGGTATCTGCTGTGGGCGATCATTCCGCTGGCCTGCTGGGCGACCCGCACCGGTTTCCGCGAGACGGTAATCGTGATCACCCTCGTCGTCGGCATCTTCGGCCCGACGGCCAACGGCGACCGGTTCGCGCTATTCCAGATCCTGGATGCCACCCTGGCCAGCGCCGCCGCGATGGCCGTGCTGGTGGCGTTGACGTACACCCGCCTGCCGTGGCGGCCGCTGCAGTCCACCCCGACCGGGGAAGCGAACGGCCAAGCCGCCGGGGTGCCCGGGGCCGAGGCGCCCTCGACCCCAGAGACCCCGCGGCCGACGTCGGCACCCGACGCCTACGCTGACTCGACGTGAGTTCGGGCCCTCGAGTCCCCCAAGCCCCCGAAACAGTGGTGCGGCTGCGCGGGGTGAGTAAGCAGTACGGGTCAACGACAGCTGTTTCCAATCTCGATCTGGAAGTGCGCGCCGCCGAGGTGCTGGCCCTGCTGGGCCCCAACGGCGCCGGCAAGACGACGACGGTCGAGATGTGCGAGGGCTTCGTCCGCCCGGACGCCGGCACGATCGAGGTGCTCGGCCTGGACCCGATCGCCGACAACGCCAGGCTGCGCGCGCGCATCGGAGTGATGCTGCAGGGCGGCGGCGGCTATCCGGCGGCACGCGCCGGGGAAATGCTCAACCTGGTGGCCTCCTACGCCGCCGACCCGCTGGACCCGCAGTGGCTGCTGGCCACCTTGGGCCTGACCGACGCGGCCCGCACCACCTACCGGCGCCTGTCCGGCGGCCAGCAGCAACGGCTTGCGCTGGCCTGCGCGCTGGTCGGACGTCCCGAGCTGGTGTTCCTCGACGAGCCCACCGCCGGCATGGACGCGCATGCCCGGCTGCTGGTGTGGGAACTGATCGACGCGCTGCGCCGCGACGGTGTGACGGTGGTGCTCACCACCCACCAACTCAAGGAGGCCGAGGAGCTCGCCGATCGGCTGGTGATCATCGACCACGGTGTGACGGTGGCCGCGGGCACACCGACGGAGCTGACGCGCTCCGGCGCAAAAGACCAGGTGCGGTTCTCCGCCCCGCCGCGACTTGACTTGTCGCTCTTGGCTTCTGCTCTGCCGGAGGACTACAAGGCCACCGAGGTGACGCCCGGCGAGTACCTGGTCGAGGGCCCGGTCGACCCGCAGGTGCTGGCGACCGTCACGGCGTGGTGCGCCCAGATCGATGTGCTGGCCACCGATATGCGCGTCGAGCAACGCAGCCTCGAAGACGTGTTCCTGGAGCTCACCGGCAGGAAGTTGCGACCGTGACCGACACCAACGCCGCGCTGTTTCCCGCGGGCACCTTCACCCCCGACCCGCGCCCCAATGCGGTGCCGAAAATGCTTGCCGCCCAGTTCGGCCTGGAGCTGAAGCTGCTGCTGCGCAACGGCGAACAACTGCTGCTGACGATGTTCATCCCGATCACCCTGCTGGTCGGACTCACCCTGCTGCCGTTGGGCTCGTTCGGCCAGAACCGCGCGGCGACGTTCGTGCCGGTCATCATGGCCCTGGCGGTGATCTCGACGGCGTTCACCGGGCAGGCGATCGCCGTGGCGTTCGACCGGCGATACGGTGCGCTCAAACGGCTGGGGGCAACCCCGCTGCCGGTCTGGGGAATCATCGCCGGCAAGTCGCTGGCGGTGATCTGCACTGTGTTTCTACAGTCAATCATCCTGGGCGCCATCGGTTTTGCGGTCGGCTGGCGGCCGGCCCCGGCGGCCCTGGTGCTGGGCGCGGCCGTGATCGCGCTGGGCACCGTGACCTTCGCCGCCCTGGGCCTGCTCCTCGGCGGCACGTTGCGCGCCGAGATCGTCCTCGCGGTCGCCAACCTGATGTGGTTCGTCTTCGCCGGGCTGGGCGCGCTGACCCTCGAGACGAACATGATCCCGACGGCGGCCAGGTGGGCGGCCCGGCTCACCCCGTCCGGCGCGCTGACCGAGGCGCTGTCACAGGCGATGACACTGTCGGTCGACTGGTTCGGCGTCGTCGTGCTGGCGGTGTGGGGCGCGGTGGCCGCACTTGCCGCGCTGCGCTGGTTCCGCTTCACCTGAGGGTCCCGTACTACAAGCCGTAGTTTTCGTTGGCCTACGATCGGGCGGTGCCCGTCGGACGAGTGCTAGCGCGGTTGGTGGACCTGCTCCCCGAGCCCAGCCTGCGCGTCCAGCGGATCATTGCCGCGACCGTGATCGTTTCCCAGGGCGGTATCGCCGTCACCGGATCGATCGTGCGCGTCACCGCGTCGGGATTGGGTTGCCCCACCTGGCCACAGTGTTTCCCGGGCAGCTTCGTCCCGGTCGCCGTCGCCGAAGTACCGCGGGTGCACCAGGCCGTCGAGTTCGGCAACCGGATGTTCAGCATCGCGGTGGTGATCACCGCGGCGCTGGCCGTGCTGGCGGTGTACCGGGCCCGCCGCCGGGCCGAGGTGCTGACGTATGCGTGGCTGATGCCGGTGTCGACGGTGATGCAGGCGGTGATCGGCGGCATCACGGTGCGCACCGGGCTGCTGTGGTGGACGGTGGCCATCCACCTGCTGGTGTCGATGACGATGGTGTGGTTGTCGGTGCTGCTCTACGTCAAGGTCGGCGAGCCGGATGACGGCGTGGTTCACCAGCGGGTGGCCAGGCCGCTGCGCCTGCTCACCGCGCTGACCGGGGTGAACCTGGCGGTGCTGCTGGTGGCCGGCACGCTGGTGACCGCCGCCGGCCCGCACGCGGGAGACCGCAGCCCGAGCAGGACGGTGCCGCGGCTGCAGATCGAGATCACCACGCTGGTGCACATGCACTCGTCGCTGCTCGTCGCCTATCTCGCGCTGCTGATCGGGCTGGGCTTCGGGCTGCTGGCCGTCGGTGCCCCGCGGGCGATCATGCTGCGGCTGGGCGTGCTGGTGGCCCTGGTGTGCGCGCAAGCCGCCGTCGGCACCACGCAGTACTTCACCGGCGTCCCCGCCGCCCTGGTCGCCGTCCATGTCGCCGGCGCCGCGGCGTGCACGGCCGCGACGGCGGCGCTATGGGCGTCGATGCGAGAACGGGCCAAGCCCGAGCCGCTCGCAGGCTGACTCCACGGCCAGCGCGAACTCGCGCTGGGCCAGGTCGCGAGTGCCGGCGTCGAGCCGCCGCCAGCCCAGCGACGGGTCCACCAGCTGCAGCTCCAGCAACTTCGAACCGTTTAAATGTGCTCGCGCGTAAAGCAATTCGCTTGCCCCGATGTCCAGTTGGTCCGCCACGGCGGCCAGCGCGGCGGCTCCGACATCCCAGAGTTCGAAGTCCGGCTCGGGCGGGAACGCGTGCGAGGGCTTGCCGGCGAGGAAGACCAGCGCCGTCTCGGGCCCCGAAGCGGGTTGCACCCACGCGCCCCGGCTCAGCTCGGCCGCACAATCCGCGGCCGCAGACCGGTCACTGAACCGCCGGGTGCCGGTGCCGATGAGCGGGCTGACGAACACGTCGTCGCGGCGGGGTAATTGAATCCGTTCGCCCGGGGCGAAGGCCTCGCCCGGCACCGTCGGCACTCCACGGGCCGACAGGTCGAGCAGATAGCGCCGGTCGGCATTCCATGCGACAACGTTCGTTGCATTCAGCAGATTCTTGACGCGATTGGACCACGCCAGAAACTCCTCCAGCCGCCCGGCGTAGTCGTGCGTGGCGCGCAGGATCACCAGATCCGCGTGGGCGGTATCGGGGTTATCCCAGGACAGCCAGCGGGCATGCAGACCGCGCTGGCGCAGCGCCGCGACCAACCCCGCGTCGTCGCCGGCACCGGTGCCATGTTGCGGATTACCGGCCAGCACGATGCGGGGATGGAAGACGTCCGGTCGGGCAAGCTTCATGCCCGGGCATGATATCCACATGCACGCAATCGAAGTCAGTGAAACCGGCGGACCCGAGGTCCTGCGTTATGTCGACACCTCAGAACCCAAGCCGGACCACGGTGAGCTACTGATCAAGGCCGAGGCCATCGGAGTCAACTTCATTGATACCTATTTCCGATCGGGCCAATACCCCCGCGAGGTGCCGTTCGTCCTCGGTTCCGAGGTGTCTGGCACCGTCGCCGCCCTGGGCGAGGGGGCCGGCGACCGGTTCAGCGTCGGCGACCGCGTGGCGTCCGCGGCGGCCTCCGGCGCCTACGCCGAATTCGCCACCGCGCCAGCACATTTGACCGCTAAGGTACCGGACGGCGTCAGCTCCGAGGTGGCGGCCGCGGTACTGCTGAAAGGCCTGACCGCGCACTACCTGCTGAAATCGGTGTATCCCGTGCAAGCCGGTGACGCGGTGCTGGTGCACGCCGGCGCGGGTGGCGTCGGGTTGATCCTGACGCAGTGGGCGCACCTGCTCGGTGCCCGGGTCATCACCACCGTCTCGACGTCCGAAAAGGCTCAGCTGTCCAAGAAGGCCGGCGCCGACGAAGTGCTCTCCTACCCCGACGACGCCGCAGAATTCGGCCAGCAGATTCGTGAGCTCACCAAAGGTGTCGGCGTGGCGGCGGTCTACGACGGCGTCGGCGCCACCACGTTCGACGCCAGCCTGGCCAGCCTGGCCGTCCGCGGGACCCTGGCGCTGTTCGGGGCGGCCAGCGGACCCGTGCCGCCGGTGGATCCGCAGCGGCTCAACGCCGCGGGCTCGGTGTTCCTGACCCGGCCCACGCTGGCCCACTTCATGCGCACCAGCCAGGAATTCAGCTGGCGCTCCGAGGAATTGTTCGACGCGGTCAGCGGCGGGGCGATCAGCATCGAAGTCGGCGGACGCTACCCGTTGGCCGACGCGGCCCGCGCCCATCAGGACCTGCAGGACCGCAAGACCGTCGGCTCGATTGTGCTACTGCCGTAAGTGAATTCAAGCAAATGTTGTTGTCCCAAATGACCGGGTCGGGCCTGGGCGGTGCCCGCGGCTAAGCCGAAACCGGACAACGCCAGACCGCCCCGACAGCAGCGCCCCGCTACTGATCCCAACAAGCACCGACGCACGCGACCGTCAGGTCACAGAAACCACACCGGCCTCAAGCGGACAAGGACCCGGCTGTTTCAGAAAGCGATATCGGATGCGCTATCGCTTTTGGCAACCGCATGGCGACGCGTTCGGCGGTGCTGAAGTGGCGGATGTGATTGACGCCGACGTCGCTACAGCAGGGTCGGCAGGGCGATCACCGAGTCGACCGCCAACGCGCAGCACACCACGGCGAGATAGTTGTTCGATTGCAGGAACAGCCGCAACGGCTTGACCGGCTCGCCGGCGCGGACCCCGGCGTACAACTGATGGGCCATCGCCAGGAACCAGACCCCGGCCAGCAGGGCCACCGCCGCATAGAGCCAGCCGGCGGCCAGCGCCAGCACCATGGTCGCCAGCACGGTCAGCCAGGTGTAGATCAGGATCTGCTTGGTGACCTGACGCTCGGTCGCCACAGCGGGCAGCATGGGGACGCCGGCCGCTTTGTAGTCGTCCTTGTACCGCATCGCCAACGCCCAGGTGTGCGGCGGCGTCCAGAAGAAAATGATCGCGAACATCGCCAACGCGGGCCAGCCGATGGTGCCGGTAACAGCCGACCAACCGATCATCACCGGCATACAGCCCGCCGCACCGCCCCACACGACGTTTTGCGAGGTGCGGCGTTTGAGCAGCAGCGTGTAGACGAACACGTAGAACGCGATGGTGGCGATGGCCAGCAGCCCCGACAGCAGGTTTGTCGTCCACCAGAGCCAGAAGAACGAGCCCACGGTGAGCAGCAGCCCAAGCACCAGGGCGTTTCGCGTCGGCACCGCGGCCCGCGCCAATGGCCGGCGCGCGGTCCGCTTCATCAACTTGTCGATGTCGGCGTCGGCCACACAGTTGAGCGTGTTGGCCCCGCCGGCTGCCAACATCCCGCCGATCAGCGTGTTGAGGATCAGCAGCGGATTCACGTGTCCGCGGTCAGCCAGCAGCATCGCGGGTATCGCCGTGACCAGCAGCAGTTCGATGACCCGCGGCTTTGTCAGCGCCAGGTAAGCCAGCACCGTGCCGCGTATTCGGCTCGGCGCCCTAACTCCTGTGCGCCCGCGAACGCTCACGCAGTAACTCCTCGGGGTCGCAGCAGGGCGCAGCATCTACTACGCACGATGGTAGACCGCGTTGCGAGCGCGGCCCGCCTCCAGGGTCTATTCACACAGAATTTCCCGATGGCGGCCTTGATCGCAAGGTCCAAGACTCCTCGGCGTCATACCCGCGCGGAGGCGCCTGGGATTGCCCGGAATCCCGCACTGCAAACGCCGCCGCTCGCGCACTAGGGTGAGGATTGATCAGCGCATGAATTACGGCCACCCCAAGGACTGACGTCTGTGACCACACTCGAAGAGATCTCCACCCTCACCCAGCCCCGCCACCCCGACGACTGGACGGACACCGACTCGACCGCAGTCGACACCGTGCGGGTGTTGGCCGCCGATGCGGTGCAAAAGGTCGGCAATGGCCACCCCGGGACGGCGATGAGCCTGGCCCCGTTGGCCTACACCCTGTTCCAGCGCGCGATGACCCACGATCCCGGCGATCCGCACTGGTTGGGCCGCGACCGGTTCGTGCTGTCTTGTGGCCACAGCAGCCTGACCCTGTACCTGCAGCTTTATCTCGGCGGGTTCGGCCTCGAACTCTCCGACATCGAGTCGCTGCGCACCTGGGGGTCCAAGACCCCCGGGCATCCCGAGTTCCGGCACACCAAGGGTGTTGAGATCACCACCGGGCCGCTGGGCCAGGGCCTGGCGTCCGCGGTCGGCATGGCGATGGCGGCGCGCTACGAGCGCGGCCTGTTCGACCCCGACGCGGCGCCCGACGAAAGCCCGTTTGACCACCACATCTATGTGATCGCCTCCGACGGGGACATCGAGGAGGGTGTCACCTCCGAGGCGTCATCGCTGGCGGCCGTCCAGCAGCTCGGCAACCTGATCGTGTTCTACGACCACAACCAGATCTCGATCGAGGACGACACCGACATCGCGCTGTGCGAAGACACCGCCGCGCGCTACCGCGCCTACGGCTGGCACGTGCAAGAGGTGGAAGGCGGCGAGAACGTCGTCGGCATCGAGGAAGCCATCGCCGCCGCGAAATCTGTCACCGACAAGCCGTCGTTCATCGCGCTGCGCACCATCATCGGCTACCCGGCACCGAAATTGATGAACACCGGCAAGGCGCACGGATCGGCCCTCGGCGACGAAGAGGTGGCCGCCACCAAGAAGATTCTCGGCTTCGACCCCGACAAGACCTTCGAGGTGCGCGACGACGTCATCGCCCACACCCGCAAGCTGGTGGATCGGGGCAAGGAAGCGCACGAGAAGTGGCAGCCGGGGTTCGACGCCTGGGCGCAACGCGAACCCGAACGCAAGGCACTGCTGGACCGATTGACCGCGCAGGAACTACCCGAGGGCTGGGATGCCGATATCCCCCACTGGGAACCCGGCTCCAAAGAGCTGGCCACCCGGGCCGCGTCGGGCAAGGTGCTTTCCGCGCTGGCGTCGAAACTCCCCGAGTTGTGGGGCGGCTCGGCCGACCTGGCCGGCAGCAACAACACCACCATGGATGGCGTCAAATCATTTGGGCCGCCGTCGATTACGACCAAGGACTACACCGCCGACTGGTATGGCCGCACCCTGCACTTCGGAATTCGCGAACACGCAATGGGGGCCATCCTGTCCGGCATCGTGCTGCACGGGCCGACCCGGGCCTACGGCGGCACGTTCCTGCAGTTCTCCGACTACATGCGCCCGGCGGTGCGGCTTGCCTCACTGATGGACATCGACACCATCTACGTGTGGACCCACGACTCGATCGGCTTGGGTGAGGACGGTCCCACCCACCAACCCATCGAGCACCTCGCGGCGCTGCGGGCCATCCCGGAACTGTCGGTGGTGCGCCCGGGCGATGCGAACGAAACCGCCTACGCCTGGCGCACGATCTTGGCGCGCGGCAACGGCAGCGGACCGGTCGGGTTGATCCTGACCCGCCAGGGTTTGCCGGTGCTGGAAGGCACCAACGTCGAAGGCGTCGCCCGCGGTGGGTATGTGCTGAGTGACGAAGCCGACGACGAGCCCGACGTCGTCCTGATCGCCACCGGCTCCGAGGTCCAGCTCGCGGTAGAAGCCGCAAAGCTGTTGGCGGACAAGGATATCATCGCGAGGGTCGTGTCGATGCCGTGCGTGGAATGGTTTGAGTCCCAGCCGGCGGAGTACCGCGACAGCGTGTTGCCGCCGTCGGTCTCGGCCCGCGTGGCCGTCGAGGCGGGGATCGCGCAATCGTGGCACAAACTGGTCGGTGACACCGGCAAGATCGTTTCGATTGAGCACTACGGCGAATCCGCCGATGCCAAGACGTTGTTCCGCGAGTTCGGCTTCACCGCGGAGGCCGTCGCCGCCGCCGCGGAAGAAGTAGTCGATAACTAACAAAGGATATTTTCATGACTCAGAACGCCAATCTCGCCGCGCTGAGTGACGCGGGCGTGTCCGTCTGGCTTGACGACTTGTCGCGGGACCGGCTGAAGTCCGGCAACCTGCAGCAGCTGATCGACACCAAGAGTGTCGTCGGCGTGACCACCAACCCGTCCATCTTCCAGAAGGCTTTTGCCGACGGTGACTCCTACGACGCCCAGATCGCCGAGCTGGCCGAACGCGGCGCCGACGTGGATGCCACCATCCGTACCGTCACCACCGACGACGTGCGCACCGCGTGCGATGTGCTGAAGCCGCAGTGGGAGGCCTCCGACGGGATCGACGGCCGGGTGTCCATCGAGGTCGACCCGCGACTGGCAGGTGAAACCGACAAGACCTCCGCGCAGGCCATCGAGCTGTGGAAGATCGTCGACCGACCGAACCTGCTGATCAAGATCCCGGCCACCAAGGCCGGCCTGCCGGCCATCACCGCCACTCTGGCCGAAGGGATTTCGGTCAACGTCACGTTGATCTTCTCGGTCGAGCGGCATCGCGAGGTGATGGACGCCTATCTGGCCGGGCTGGAGAAGGCCCGCGAGGCCGGGCATGACCTGTCCAAGATCCATTCGGTCGCATCGTTTTTCGTGTCCCGGGTGGACACCGAGATCGACAAGCGGCTGGAGAAGATCGGTTCCGCGGATGCGTTGGCTTTGCGCGGCCAGGCCGGTGTGGCCAACGCGCGGCTGGCCTATGCCGCCTACCAGGAAGTGTTCGACGACGGCGATCGTTTCCAGGCACTCAAGGCCGACGGGGCCCGCGTCCAGCGCCCGCTGTGGGCGTCCACCGGTGTCAAGAACCCTGACTACTCGGACACTCTTTACGTCACCGAGCTGGTTGCGCCCTTCACCGTGAACACCATGCCGGAGAAGACGATGGACGCCGTCGCCGACCATGGCGTGGTCACCGGCAACACGGTCAGCGGCACCGCGACGGTCGCCCAAGGCGTGTTCGACAAGCTGTCGGCGATCGGCGTCGACTTGACCGATGTGTTCGTGGTTCTGGAGAACGAAGGCGTGCAGAAATTCGTCGAGTCGTGGACCGAGCTGCTCACGGAGACACAGAAGCAACTGGGTTCCGCCGACAAATGAGCCCGCGCGTTACCGGCGCGCAGTGGAGTAATCCGCTGCGGGACAAAGACGATAAGCGGCTGCCCCGAATCGCGGGCCCGTGCGCGCTGGTGCTGTTCGGTGTCACCGGTGACCTGGCGCACAAAAAAGTGGTGCCGGCCATCTACGACCTGGCCAACCGCGGTTTGCTGGCGCCCAACTTCTCGCTGGTGGGCTTCGCCCGGCGCGACTGGGATCACGACGCCTTCGCCCAGGTCATCCACGACGACGTCAAGGGACACTGCCGCACTCCGTTTCGCCAAGCGGTATGGGAACGGCTGGCCGATGGATTGCGTTTCGTCCAAGGCGAATTCGACGACGACGCCGCGTTCGCCCGGCTGGCCGAAACGCTGGAAAAGCTCGACGCCGAGCGCGGTATCGGCGGCAATCACGCCTTTTACCTGGCGATCCCGCCCAAGTCGTTCCCGGTGGTGTGCGAACAACTGCACAAGTCCGGGTTGGCCCGGCCGCAGGAGGACAGGTGGAGCCGGGTCGTCATCGAGAAGCCGTTCGGCCACGACCTGGACAGTGCCCGCGAGCTCAACCACGTGGTGAACTCAGTCTTCCCCGAGGAGTCGGTGTTCCGCATCGACCACTATCTGGGCAAGGAGACGGTGCAGAACATCCTGGCGCTGCGGTTCGCCAACCAATTCTGGGACCCGATCTGGAACGCGCACTACGTCGACCACGTTCAGATCACCATGGCCGAAGACATCGGACTGGGCGGGCGGGCCGGCTACTACGACGGCATTGGCGCGGCCCGCGATGTCATCCAGAACCACCTGATGCAGCTTTTGGCGCTGACCGCGATGGAAGAGCCGGTCAGCTTCAATCCGTCTGCGTTGCAGGCCGAGAAGATCAAAGTGCTGTCGGCGACCCGGCTGGCGCAGCCGCTCGACGAGACCAGTAGCCGCGGCCAGTACGCGGCCGGCTGGCAGGGCGGCGAAGAGGTCGTCGGCCTGCTCGACGAGGAGGGCTTCGCCAAGGACTCCGTGACCGAGACGTTCGCCGCCATCTCCCTGGAGGTTGATACCCGCCGCTGGGCCGGTGTGCCGTTCTATCTCCGAACCGGAAAACGACTGGGCCGCAGGGTGACCGAGATCGCACTGGTCTTCAAGCGCGCGCCCCATCTGCCATTCGACGCCACCATGACCGACGAACTCGGCAGCAACGCCCTGGTCATCCGGGTCCAGCCCGACGAGGGAATTACCCTGCGGTTCGGCTCGAAGGTCCCGGACAGCGCGATGGAAGTCCGCGATGTCAACATGGACTTCTCCTACGGCTCGGCGTTCGTAGAGGACTCGCCGGAGGCCTACGAACGGTTGATCCTGGACGTGCTGCTGGGCGAGCCATCCCTGTTCCCGGTGAACGCGGAGGTTGAATTGGCTTGGGAGATACTCGATCCCGTCCTCGACCATTGGGCGACCCACGGCAAGCCCGACCCCTATGAGTCGGGCACCTGGGGGCCCGCCTCGGCCTTCGCGATGTTGCACCGCACCGACCGGGAATGGCGGCGACCATGATTGTCGAGTTGCTGGACACCACCACCACCGCGGTCAACAAGAAGCTGGACGCGCTGCGCGAAGAGGCCGGCGTCGTCACGATGGGCCGAGTGGGAACGCTGATCATCAAGACCGACCACGACATCCTGCTCGAAGAATCGATCGAGGCGGCCAACGCCGCCACGCACGAACACCCGAGCCGGGTCATCGTGGTCGCATCCGGCAACGCCGACTCCACCGAGTCCCGGCTGGATGCCCAGGTCCGGCTCGGTAGCGATGCCGGCGGCGGGGAGGTCGTGGTGCTACGGCTCTCCGGGCCGCTGGCCGATCACGCGGAAAGCGTTGTCACCCCCTTCCTGCTTCCCGACATCCCGGTGCTGGCCTGGTGGCCGTGCGCGGCCCCGGACGTGCCCGCACAAGACCCGGTGGGCAAGCTGGCAATTCGGCGTATCACGGATGCGACCAATGGCGCGGATCCACTGGGAGCGATCAAGGGCCGGCTTTCCGGCTACACCGCCGGTGACACGGATCTGTCCTGGGCCCGGATCACCTACTGGCGGGCGCTGCTCGTCTCCGCGGTCGACCAGAAGCCGCACGAGCCGATCCAATCGGCGCTGGTTTCCGGGTTGCGCGACGAACCCGCCCTGGACGTGCTGGCGGGCTGGCTGGCCAGCTGCATCGACGGGCCGGTGCGCCGGGTCGTCGGCGAGCTCAAGGTCGAGCTGGAACGCAAATCCGAGACCATCACGCTGAGCCGGCCGCAGGAGGGCACGACGGCCACGCTGAGCCGGACCGGGCGCCCGGACGCGTTAGTTCCCTTGGCGCGCAGGGAAACCCGCGACTGTCTGGCCGAAGACATGCGGCGGTTGGATGCCGATGACATCTACTTCGCCGCGCTCGAAGGAATCGATAAGGTGCAGTACGCATGAGCAACGTCGTCGAGATCTTCCCGGACAGCGAAACCCTGGTCGAGGCGGCGGGCCGCCGCCTGGTCGACACCATCGCGTCCGCCGTGACGGCACGGGGACGCGCCCTGATCGTGCTGACCGGCGGCGGGAACGGGATCGGGTTGTTGAAATATCTGCGCGCCCACGGCGAGCAGATCGACTGGTCGAAGGTTCACCTGTTCTGGGGCGACGAGCGCTACGTTCCCGAGGACGACGACGAGCGAAACGAGAAGCAGGCGCGGGAGGCATTGCTCGATCACATCGACATTCCGTCGAGCAATGTGCACCCGATGGCCGCCAGCGATGGCGAATTCGGCAGCGATCTCGCCGCCGCGGCGCTGGCCTACGAACAACTGTTGGCGGCCAATGCCGAACCCGGCCAGCAGGTACCGAGTTTCGATGTCCACCTGCTGGGCATGGGCCCCGAGGGTCACATCAACTCGCTGTTCCCCGACACCGCGGCGGTGCTGGAGACCACCCGCATGGTGGTGTCCGTCGACGACTCCCCCAAACCGCCGCCGCAGCGGATCACTTTGACACTGCCGGCGATCCGGCGTTCCCGCGAGGTGTGGCTGCTGGTCGCCGGGGCGGCCAAGGGCGACGCGGCCGCCGCTGCCATCGGTGGCGCCGAGCCGGTTTCGATTCCGGCCGCGGGGGCCGTCGGGCTCGAGACGACGCTCTGGCTGCTCGATGCGGAGGCCGCCGCCAAGCTTCCCGCCGGGCCCGGACAGTCGGACTAGCCAGCCGCCCGCTCGGCCTTTCGGTCGGCATAGCCGGCCGCGTAATCACCCAGTCGGCGCGTCACCTCAGCCCCGCGGTCTCGGGTCAGGCGGCCACGCCAGCCACCCTCACAATGTCGTTTCTGCACATCCAATTCGATGTTTCGAGGTTTTCCCCGGTTCCGTCCCGGTCATAATTACCGTCATGGCAGACAGAACGGTGCGCAACGGACCTGAGCGAAGCCGGATAAAAACCCTCACTCAGGCAGCTCTGAACGCCGACAAGACGGTCGAGCAGGTCGAAGGTGTCCTCGACGGCCTCGGCAGGACCATGAACGAGCTGAGCAGCTCCCTGACCCGGTTGAACGGCACGGTCGAGCGCTTGGAGGGCGGCCTGGACCATCTGGAGGGGACACTGGGACACCTCGACGAGCTGGCCAAGCGGCTGATCGCGGTGGTCGAGCCGGTGGAGGCGATCGTCAAGCGCATCGACTACATCGTGAGCGTGGGCGAGACGGTCATGTCGCCGCTATCGGTGACCGAGCACGCGTTACGCGGCGTGGTGGACCGGCTGCGGAACCGGACGCCGCAGTAGACGTGACCGGCGCCCGCCCGGTACCCGCACCGCCGTACGCGGAGGGCACCGGTCTGCCGTGGGACGTCCCCGTCACCGACGCCGTCGCGGTGATCGCCGCGGCCCGCGCCCAACACGGCGACACCTTCGCCGTGGAAACCGGCGGCGACCGCTATCTGTTCACCTTCTCGCCGACCGGCGTCGAGTCGTTCTACGCGCTGACCGAGGAGACCGCCAGCAAGGGTGTCGCGGATTACCTGATGCTGCGGCGCAAGCTGCCCGACGAGATCTTCACCGGACGACGCATCCTGCCGAACACGCTGTTTCGCCGCGACGACGTGGCCGGCTATCTGGCCAACCTGGACCGTGCGCTCGAGCAGACCACGACCGAGTTGGGATCGGCGGGTTCGTTCGACGTCTTCGAACTGATGCGACGGCTCGGCCACCGGATGGGACTGGCCTCGTGGGCGGGACCCGGGTCAGCGAACGGTGCGGCCTTCGAGCGTCTGGTGCTCGCCTTCGACACCCTGGACGGCTCCGACGCGTTTGTGCACCCCGATCGGATGGCCGCGGTCGCGGCGACGGACAAGCGTGCCGAGCGAGCCGCACTCGAGGAGATTGCCGACGCGATCGCCGACTCGGTGCGCAGCTTCGACGACGGGGACACCGGGGACCACGACCTTTTCGGCCGGATCGTGGACGCGTGGTCGTCGGAGTCGCAGCCTTCTCGACTGCACGGGATCGCGCTCGACGTCGCGCTGATCCATATCGCGTCCATGTCGAACTTGGCCGCCGCGCTGGGCTGGGCGTTGGTCGACTTGCTCGAGCACCCGGCCCAGCTACAACGAGTTAGCCTCGACGACAACGCCTTTGCCCGGAGCTGCGCGCTGGAGTCCACCCGGATGGCCCAACGCTCGATCATGGCCCGCACCGTGCTGTCGTCGGTCACGTTCGACACCGGCGAGATCACCTACCAGGTGCCGCCGGGCTGGACCATCGCCACGTTGCTGCCGCTGCTCAACATGTCGGCGGCGCCGGGCTTGGCGCGGTGGGATCCCGATCGGTGGACCCGTCACCAGCTGACCGAAAAGGACGCTCTCCCTTCGCCCATGCTGGTGACGGCATTCGGGCACGGCAAGCATTCCTGCCCGGCCCAACCGTTCTCGCTGTCGGCCATCACAGCGGCCACGACTCACCTGTTGGGTCACTACCAGATGACGCCGCAGTGGACATCGCATCCGCAACCCGTCGGAGCCCAGATCGGTGGCGTGGCGCGGGCGGCCGGGCCGTGCCGGGTCGACTACGTCAGCCGCTGTTCCTGAGCGCGCTGGACAGCCCGTTCATCGTCAACAGAATCCCACGCTGGACCAATTCGTCGTCGTCACCCGAGCGGTACCGCCGAAGCAGCTCTACCTGCAGGTGATTCAGGGGCTCCAGGTACGGGAATCGGTTGAACACCGAACGCGCCAGCGCCGCGTTGTCGGCAAGTAGGTCGTCCTGACCGGTGATCAGCTTGTGCATCGCGATCGTCCGCTGGTGCTCGTCGACGATCTTCTCGAACACCCTGTGCCGCAACGATTCATCGGCCACCAGTTCCGCGTAGCGCGCCGCCAGCCCCAGGTCGCTTTTGGCCAGCACTTGCGCCATGTTCGACAACACGCCGCGGAAGAACGGCCAACGTTCGTACAGATCGTGCAGGATTTCGACTCGTTCATTCTCGTCGCCGGCGGCGATCCACTGCGCGAATGCCGATCCCGTGCCGTACCAACCGGGCAGCATGACCCGCGACTGACTCCACGCCAGCACCCAGGGAATAGCGCGTAGGTCCGCGATCGACTCGGTGGGCTTGCGTGACGACGGGCGGCTGCCGATGTTCAACGACCCGATCTCGCTGACCGGTGTGGAAGCCTTGAAATACTCGACGAAACCCGGTGTCTCGTGCACTAATTCGGCATACGCCTGACGAGCCAGCGCGGCGATCTCGTCCAACACCGCGTACGCGGGCTCCGCCTCGTCGCCGAGGCCCTCCACATCCAGCAGCGTCGACTCCAAAGTGGCCGCCACCAGGCTCTCTAGATTCCGTTGCGCCAGAACCGGTTCAGCGTACTTGGCCGCGATCACCTCACCCTGCTCGGTGAGCCGCAGCGAACCGTTCACCGCACCGGGCGGCTGCGCGAGGATGGCCTGGTAGCTCGGGCCGCCGCCGCGGCCGACGGTACCGCCGCGGCCATGAAAGAGCCGCAGTCGAATTCCGGTTTTGCGGGCCACTTCGGCCAGGGCAAGCTCGGCCCGGTAAACCGCCCAGTTCGCGGTCAGATAACCGCCGTCCTTGTTGGAGTCGGAGTAGCCGAGCATCACCTCTTGATCGTCGCCGCGGGCAGCCACCACCGCTCGGTAGATCGGCAGCTCGAGCATCGCGTGCAGAATCGCTGCCCCGTTGTGCAGGTCGTCGATCGTCTCGAACAGCGGGGAAATCCCGATGGGACAATAGGGTTCGGGCCCGGAGACATCCAGCAGCCCGGTTTCCTTGAGCAGGACCGCGGCCTCCAGGACGTCCGACACGGACTGGCACATCGAAATGACGTAGTTCGGCACAGCCGCCGGGCCATAACGCTCGACGGCGTGCGCGGCGGCCTCGACCACACGCAATTCCTGGTGAGCAAGCTCGGACAACTGCGCGCGATCGCTGAGCAGTGGGCGCCTGGTACCCAGCTCGTCCGCTAACAGCGCCACCCGCTCGTCTTCCGGTAGCGAACGATAGTCGGGGTGGACGCCGGCCCAGGCCAGCAGCTCGCCGACCACTTCCTCGTGCACGTCGGAGTTTTGCCGCATATCCAGGCCGCTGAGGTGAAATCCGAAGACGTGCACGGCTTCTCGCAATAGGCCCACCCGATCGTCGGCAAGCAGCGCGCTGCCGTGGGTGCGCAACGACACGTCGACAACGTCGAGATCGGCCCGCAGCTCGTCCGGCGTGGCATACGGTTCCAATGCCAGGTCGAGCAGATGCAGCGGTTCGTCATCCAGGATCGCGGCGGCCGTCGCGCTGAGCCGGGCCCGAATCACCCGCACGGCCCGTCGATACGGCTCGTCGGTCCTGGCCTGCTCCGGGCAGCTCTGCTCCAGCGCCGTCAATTCGGGTGTGACGGTGATCAATCGCGCCGACATCGAGAGCTCCTGCTCGAGGTCGGTGAGCTCCGACAGATAGTGCGCCAGCGCGGTGAATGCGGCGCTCCCGGTGGCCCGCCGGACGACCTCGGCGGTCACGTTCGGGTTTCCGTCGCGGTCACCCCCGATCCACGAGCCCGGCTGCAGGATCGGCCCGGAAAGCAGCTCGGCGTCTGGCCAGCGGGCGCGCAGCGCATCGCGAACCTCGGCGTTCACCTGCGGGATCACCTCGAACAACGCGGCCTGGTAATAGCGCAGGCCGACGTCGATTTCGTCGGTGATCTGCAGCCGCGAGAGGCGGATCAGTGCGGTCTGCCAGAGCGTGAGCACCTGGCGGCGCAACTCGCGCTCGATGCTGTGGCCATCGCTGGTCTCTCGGTGCCCCTCGGCGTGCAGTCGCATCAACTCGGTGATCCGATGTTGCGCGACGAAGACGGTGCGCCGGCGGGTCTCGGTGGGATGGGCGGTGATTACCGGAGAAACCAGCGCACCCCTGAGCGCTTCGGCCACGGTCGCCGAATCGAGCTCTGCGGAATCCAGTTTCGCGTAGGTGGCGGCCAGGGTGCTGTCTTGCGGTGGTTCGCCGGCGTCGACGTGAAGATGGCGCCGACGCTCGCGGTGGATGTCTTCGGCGACGTTGGCCAGCAGCGCGAAGTGGCTGAACGCCCGGATGATCGGAACCGCCAGGTGGATGTCGATGCCGTCGAACATGTGCGAGATCTCGGCCCGGTCGATCTCGGAGCGACGCACCCGGAAGGATTCCACCCTGGCGCGTTCGACCAGGTCGAATACCTTGTCACCGTTCTGCTCGCGCACGGTGTCGCCGAGGATGGTGCCGAGCATTCTGATGTCGGCGCGCATCGGCTCGGTCGCCTCGCGACCTACCTGGGTCCGCTGCACGGCGCCGATCGGCGCCAGCGCGGCTTCGGAAGCAAGTTCGGAAACCTCAACCATGGGTCCCAGTATCGGTGTGGATCGCGTGCAGCGCCCGCCGAGAGGTCAGTGGGTCAGCGGTACTTGATCATCAGGGCCATGCCGACGATGCACACCAGCCAGATTGCGGTGATGAACACCGTCAACCGGTCGAGGTTCTTCTCCACCACGGTCGACCCGGACAGGCTGGACTGCACGCCACCGCCGAACAGTGTCGACAGGCCGCCACCCTTGGCACGGTGCAGCAGCACCAGCAGGACCACCAGAACGCTGGTGACCACCAGGGTGATCTGCAGGGCCAAATGCATGACCGACAGCTTACCGGGGCCGCGCCGGTGTCACGGAAGGGGCCCACCGGCGGCGATGGCAGCCAGGATCGCAAATTGCTCTCCGTCGAGCGAGGCTCCCCCGACCAGCCCGCCGTCGACATCGTTCTGGGCGACGATGTCGCCGACATTCTTGGCGCTCACCGAACCGCCGTAGAGCACCCGCACGGTATCGGCGATCTCCGGCGACGCCAGCGTGCCCAGCTCCTTGCGGATCGCCGCACACACCTCCTGCGCGTCGCCCGAGCTGGCCACCCGCCCCGTCCCGATCGCCCAGACCGGCTCGTAGGCGATGACGACGTTGGCGATCTGATCGGCCGACAACCCGGCCAGCGAGCCGCGCAGCTGCGTCTCGCAGTGGCTGACATGCTCTCCGGCTTCCCGGACGTCGAGGTGCTCGCCGATGCACACGATCGGGCACAGGCCGTTCTTCAGCGCGGCGGCGGCCTTGGCAGCCACCAGGGCGTCGTCCTCGTTGTGGTAGGTGCGCCGCTCCGAGTGGCCCACGACGACGAAGGTGCAGCCCAGCTTGGCCAGGAAAGTGCCGCTGATGTCGCCGGTGTAGGCGCCGGACTCGTGCTGGGACAGGTCCTGGGCGCCATAGGTCAACCGCAGCTTGTCGCCGTCGACCAGCGTTTGCACGCTGCGCAGATTGGTGAACGGCGGCAGCACCGTGACGTCAACCTTGTCGAAGTACTTGTCCGGCAACGCGAATGCGATCTTTTGCACCAGCGCGATGGCCTCGAAGTGATTGAGGTTCATCTTCCAGTTGCCGGCGATCAGTGGCTTGCGGGTCACGCGTTTCCGCTCCCATCGTTGTGGTCTGGTTGGGCCCTACCCAAGACCTCGATGCCGGGTAGCGTCTTGCCCTCCAGGTATTCCAGCGATGCACCACCGCCGGTGGATATATGCGAGAAGTCGTCCTCGGAGATCCCGAGCGCACGCACCGCGGCCGCGGAATCACCACCGCCGACCACGCTGAACGCGCCCTTGCCGGTTGCGGCGACGACCGCCTGGGCGACGCCCCTGGTGCCCGCCGCGTAGGCCGGGAATTCGAACACGCCCATCGGGCCGTTCCAGAAGATTGTCTCGGCATTGGACAGCAGCGCCGCGAAGCGCTTGACCGATCCGGGCCCGATGTCGAGGCCCATCAAATCGTCCGGAATCGCATTGGCGGCCACGAACTGTGGCGGCGAATCGGCGGCGAACTGCTCGGTGACCACGATGTCGCCGGGCAGTCGCAATACGTCGGCGTAGGTGTCCAGCAAGTTGCGGCAGGTGTCGATCATCTCTTCTTCGAGCAATGATTTGCCCACCGAAAAGCCCTGTGCGGCAAGGAATGTGAAGCACATTCCACCGCCGATGACGATGCTGTCGGCCTTGGTTGCCAGCGACTCGATGACACCGAGTTTGTCGGACACCTTCGACCCGCCGAGCACCACCGCGTAAGGACGCTTGGTCGAGCTGGTCAACTGCTCCAGCACCCGGATCTCCTCGGCCACCAGCGTGCCGGCGTAGTGCGGCAACAGCGTGGCGACGTCGTAGACCGAGGCCTGCTTGCGGTGTACCACGCCAAAGCCGTCGGAGACGAAAGCCCCTTCCGGCGAGACCAATTCGGCCAGCTGCTTGGCCAGGGCCAGTCGCTCTCCGTCATCCTTGCTGGTCTCGCGCGGGTCGAAGCGGATGTTCTCCAGCAGCAGAACGTCGCCGTCGGTCAGCCCCTCGGCACGCGCCAGTGCGTCGGTACCGACGACGTCACCGGCCAACTGCACGTGCCGGCCCAGCTGCCCGCCCAGCGCGGCGGCGACCGGCGCCAACGACAATTTCGGGTCGGGCCCCTCCGTGGGACGTCCCAGGTGCGCGGTCACCACCACCTTGGCGCCGGCATCCACAAGCGCCTTCAGCGTCGGTACCGACGCGATGATCCGGCCCGGATCGGTGATCTCGCCGTCATTGTCGAGCGGGACGTTGAGATCGGAGCGCACCAGCACCGCGCGACCCGAAACACCCTCGGCGAGAAGGTCTGCCAGGGTCGGGACCGAGGATTCCGTCACGGTTAGAGCGACTTGCCGACCAGCGCGACCAAGTCAACCAGGCGGTTGGAGTAACCCCACTCGTTGTCGTACCACGAGACCACCTTGGCCTGGTTGTCGATGACCTTGGTCAACAGCGAGTCGAAGATCGAGCTGTGCGGGTCGGTGACGATGTCCGACGACACGATAGGCACGTCGTAGTACTTCAGGATGCCCTTCAGCGGGCCGTCCGCGGCCGCCTTGAACGCAGCGTTGATCTCGTCGGCGCTGGCTGCCTTGGCCAGTTCAACGGTCAGATCGGTCGCCGACCCGGTGGGGATCGGCACCCGCAGCGCGTAGCCGTCGAGCTTGCCCTTCAACTCGGGCAGCACCAGGCCGATGGCCTTGGCGGCACCTGTGGAGGTCGGGACGATGTTCAGCGCGGCGGCGCGGGCCCGACGCAGGTCGCTGTGCGGGCCGTCCTGCAGGTTCTGGTCCTGGGTGTAGGCGTGGATGGTCGTCATCAGGCCCTTGACGATGCCGAACTCGTCGTTGAGGACCTTGGCCAGCGGGCCGAGGCAGTTCGTGGTGCAGGAGGCATTGGAGATGATGTTCTGGCTGCCGTCGTACTTGTCGTCGTTGACGCCGAGCACGATGGTGATGTCCGGGTCGGTGGCCGGCGCCGAGATGACGACCTTCTTGGCACCCGCGTCGAGGTGCCCCTTGGCCTTGGCGGCACTGGTGAAAATTCCGGTGGACTCGACGACGACATCCACACCCAGGTCACCCCATGGCAGCGCGGCCGGGCCCTCGCGAACCGCGAGCGCCTTGATCTTCGCCGGGCCCACCACGATGGTGTCCTCGCCTTCGAGGCTCACGTCGTGCGGCAGCCGGCCCAGGATGGAGTCGAATTTCAGCAGGTGCGCCAGGGTGCTGTTGTCGGTGATGTCGTTGACCGCCACCACCTCGATGTCAGCGCCGCCCTGGTCCTGCTGGGCCAGCAACGCACGGTAGAAATTACGTCCGATTCGACCGAAGCCGTTGATGCCTACTCGGACAGTCACTTGTGTCTCCCTCGTGTTCCCTGAGTCTGGTGATGAACCCCTGGCCGTCAGCCTAGATCAGGAGTAGCGACGTTGCGGGGCCGGTAAGAGTCCCGGGGCTTCGAGGAGGCTATGCCCGCGCGGTTGTGACATTCAAGGTGCGGGTCATCGGGCTAAACGTCGAGCTAGCCGCGGCCGGCCGATTCAGGCCGGGTGGTGGACGCAGGTCTTTGCGGTCCTACCGGACCACAAGCCACGGGCCGCCCGGGATCTGCGGTGCCTCGGTCGCCTGCGGAACGGGAAATCTGCGGTGCAGGTTGTCGATCATGGCGTCAAGAACGTTGCGCTCGTGCTCCTCGATGCGCGCCGTGCGCCGGAAGACACTCACACTTTCGGCGTCACCTTTGGCCTCGGCGATGGCAATCGCCTTGTGGTAGCCGTCGATGCGCTGGTCGATGATGCGGCGGTTCTGAGTGAGCAGGCGCAGGAAGTAGTCGGCCTGGCGCTGATCTGCCGTGTCAGCCACCACCGTGGCGCGACCAACGTGCTGGTTCGTGGTCAGCGCGGTCGACGTCGATCCTGCTTGACGGACGTGCGCCGGAACGGGATGACCCGTGCTGCCGCGAGGCGTGTGCCCGCGCCGCTCACGGGTACCACTCGACCTGTGCGCTACGACCGAGCGTGCATCACGTTCGTCGGACAAACCAGCGATGTCCATTGTTTCTCTCTCAACCCGCATTTGATTGTCAGTTCGGTAACAATAACTCGTGGAATGTGGCCTGCGCCATATGCTTCGGGCCGAAACCTAGGTCGCTTTTGCTAGCACAGAATAACCACCAGGCCAGCCTCTGAGAGGCGGCGCCTACTAGGGGTCGGGGTGTCTTGAACCATGTTGGCGGGCAACCGCATCGCGTGTCCGTTATCCGCCATGTTCACGTGCGCGCCGGGGGCGAGAAAGGTCTGAGTGTTTGCCTGTTAGCCATCCGCTAGGAGGCCCTGGCTACCATCTAGGGACTCAACGCGCGAAGTCTCGAGCGAGGCCACGAGGGGGCAGGTGAGCGAAGTGAGCGATACCGACAGTGACGACCCCGAGATCGGCCAATTCGATCCGGGCCTGACCCGGCGCCTGATGGGTGTGCTGCGCCCGGTGTTGAAGCGGTATTTCCGGTCCGAGGTGCATGGGCTGGATTCCTTCCCGTCCGGCGGGGCGCTGGTGGTCGGCAACCACTCCGGCGGCATGTTCCCGATGGACGTCCCGATCTTCAGCGTCGACTTCTACGAGAAGTTCGGCTACGAGCGGCCGGTCTACACGCTCAGCCACGACATCTTGTTCATGGGTGTGACGGGCGGGCTGTTCAGGCGGACCGGCTACATCCGGGCCAACCGGGAGAACGCGGCCAAAGCGTTGCGCTCCGGCGGCGTGGTGGTGGTCTTTCCCGGCGGTGACTACGACGCCTACCGGCCGACCCTGTCGGAGAACGTCATCGACTTCGACGGCCGCAAGGGATACGTCAGCACGGCGATCGAGGCCGGCGTGCCGATCGTTCCCGCGGTATCCATCGGCGGTCAGGAGACCCAGCTCTACCTGACCCGCGGCACCTGGCTCGCCGAGCGGCTGGGTATCAAGCGCCTGCTGCGCAGCGCCATCCTGCCGGTCTCGTTCGGCTTTCCGTTCGGGCTGTCGGCCGTCGTCCCTCCCAACGTGCCGCTGCCCACCAAGATCATCACCCAAGTGCTGGAACCGATCCACATCACCGAGCAGTTCGGTGAGGACCCGGACATCGACGAGGTCGACCAGCACGTGCGGTCGGTGATGCAGCAGGCCCTCAAGGATCTCGCCGCCAAGCGTCGCTTCCCGATTCTGGGCTGAGCCATGGCATCTCCCCTCGACCAGGCTCGCGGCGTGTTAGGCGTCTTGGCCACGCTGCAACGCGCGGGAATGATCGCGCCGATGCGGCCCGACCGCTACCTGAAGATGGCCGCGGCGATGCGTCGCGAGGGCATGGGCATGACTGTGGGTTTCGCCGGTGCGGCGCAGCGCTGCCCGGACCGGCCCGCCCTGATCGACGAACTCGGCACGCTGACCTGGCGGCAGCTCGACGAGCGGATCAACGCGTTGGCGGCCGCACTGCAGGGCGTGGCGTCTGGCCAGCCGAAGGTCATCGGGATCATGTGCCGCAATCACCGCGGCTTCGTCGAGGCGTTGGTCGCCGCTAACCGGATCGGCTCCGACGTCGTACTGCTGAACACGTCGTTCGCCGGACCGGCGATGGCCGAGGTGGTCAACCGCGAAGGCGTCGACGCCGCGATCTACGACGAGGAGTTCACCGCGACGGTGGATCGCGCGCTGGCCGACAAACCGGACGCCACCCGCATCGTGGCCTGGGCCGACGGCCCGCAAGACCTAACCGTCGAGAGGCTCATCGCCGACCACGCCGGCCAGCAGCCGCAGCGTACCGGCCGCAAGGGCAGGATGATCCTGCTCACCTCCGGAACCACGGGAAGTCCTAAGGGCGCCAAGCAGTCTGGCGGTGGAGCCGGGATCGGCACGCTCAAGGCGATCCTGGATCGCACGCCGTGGCGCGCGGAGGAGACGATCGTGATCGTGGCGCCGATGTTCCACGCGTGGGGCTTTTCACAGTTGATCTTCGCCGCGTCGATGGCGTGCACGATCGTCACCCGGCGCAAGTTCGACCCGGAGGCCACGCTTGACCTCGTCGACCGCCACCAGGCAACCGGGCTGGCCGTGGTCCCGGTGATGTTCGACCGGATCATGGAGCTGCCCGACGAAGTCCGCAACCGCTACAGCGGCCGTTCCCTTCGCTTCGCCGCTGCATCGGGTTCGCGGATGCGACCCGATGTGGTCACCGCGTTCATGGATCAGTTCGGTGACGTGATCTACAACAACTACAACGCCACCGAGGCGGGCATGATCGCCACGGCCACGCCGACGGACCTGCGCGCCGCGCCCGATACCGCCGGCAAGCCGGCGGGCGGAACCGAAATCCGGATCCTGGACCCGGAATTCAACGAAATGCCCACCGGCGAGGTCGGCACCATCTTCGTCCGCAACGACACCCAATTCGACGGGTACACCTCTGGCGTCACCAAGGATTTCCACGCCGGGTTCATGTCGTCGGGCGATGTCGGCTACCTCGATGAGGACGGCCGGCTGTTCGTCGTCGGCCGCGACGACGAGATGATCGTCTCCGGCGGCGAGAACGTCTACCCGATCGAGGTGGAGAAAACGCTTGCCGCGCACTCCGAAGTGGCCGAGGCCGCGGTGATCGGTGTGGACGACGAGCAGTACGGCCAGCGGCTGGCGGCGTTCGTGGTGCTCGGGCCCGGCTCCACTGCCACGCCCGATACGCTCAAACAACACGTCCGCGACAACCTGGCCAACTACAAAGTGCCGCGCGAGATTTCGGTTCTCGACGAACTCCCGCGCGGCAGCACCGGCAAGATACTGCGTGCCGAACTGCAATCAAAAGTGGGTGACTGATGCGCCGGCGCGTCTTCAGCAAAAGGCCGCTGCTGCGCGCGGCAGTGGAATTCATCAACGCCGCCAACGGATTACGTCCGCTCGCCCGTAAGGGCTACCGCACCGTCCTGGTGTTCTGGTTCGGCTGGCCGACGTCGGAAGTGCCGGGCCTGTACTTCTCCGCCTCGCTGATCGACGCGCTGCGCCGCGGCCGACGCGGCGACTTCGCCGGGCGCCGGGGCAAGGCCGCCATGGCCCTGACGGCGGCGTCGTGGGCGATCCTCGCGGTGATCCGCTACCGCGGCGTCACCACTCCCGGGCCGGTGCTGGAGGCGGGGCTACGCGAACAGCTGGGACCCGACTACACCGAGGCGCTGACCGACCTGCCCCAGACCGAGCCCGAGCGCCGCGGACGGCGCAGCCTGCCGCTGGGTACCACCGTGGCCCGGCGGCGCTATGTCGAGAAGACGAACGTCGTGACCTACGGTCCGCACGGCCGCGCGAATCGCGCCGACATCTGGCGCCGGCGCGACCTGCCCCGCGACGGCAAAGCACCGGTACTGGTGCAGATCCCCGGCGGCGCCTGGGTCATCGGAATGCGCCGCCCGCAGGCCTACCCGCTGATGAGTCATCTGGCCGCCCGCGGCTGGGTCTGCGTGTCGGTCGGCTATCGGGTTTCCCCGGTGCATACCTGGCCCGATCACATCGTCGATGTGAAGCGAGCGCTGGCCTGGGTCAAGGAGAACATCGCGCAATACGGCGGAGACCCCGACTTCGTCGCGATCACCGGCGGCTCCGCGGGCGGCCACCTGTCCGCGCTGGCCGCGCTGACACCCAATGACCCGCAATTCCAGCCGGGTTTCGAAGATGCCGACACCTCAGTGGTCGCCGCGGTTCCGGTGTACGGACGCTACGACTGGTTTTCCACCGAGGGCGAAGGTCGCCGTGAGTTCGTCGAGCTGCTCGAAAAGTTCGTGGTGAAGCGGAAATTGGAGACTGACCGCGATATCTACGTCGATGCTTCGCCGATCCGCCGGCTACGGGCCGAGGCGCCACCGTTTTTCGTCTTGCACGGCCACGACGATTCGCTGATTCCGGTCGGCGAAGCCCAAGAGTTCGTCAAGGACCTGCGCGCGGTGTCGAAGTCGCCCGTCGCCTACGCCGAATTGCCCGGCGCCCAGCACGCTTTCGACATCTTCGGTTCCCCGCGGGCGCATCAATCGGCCGAGGCCGTGGCGCGGTTCTTGTCCTGGGTGTACGCGACGACCTATCTACGCCGCGACTAACCGCCTAGGCCAGCTCCATCGCTTTCTCGAGTTCGACCAGCGCCGCTTCGATCGCATCGGCCATGTCGTCGATGTCGTTGGCAATCTCCGGCGTGGTCACGAAACCGAAGTCCAGCGAGTCCTGGTAGGAGAAGCAGGTGATGTTCAGGGCGACGTCCATGACCGGCGGGCCCAGCGGCACCAGCGATTCCAGCTTGGCGCCGGCCATGTACAACGGCATCGGCGGACCGGGCACATTCGACACCACGAGATTTATCGGAGCCAGATTTCGCGACAATCCGCTGGCGGTATAGGCGCGCGCGGCCAGCTGCAGCAGCCCGGGCGGGGTGGTCTCGGTGAGCCCCATGATCTGATGCGCCGACAGCGCCTTGGCCATTTCCTTGGCGCTCTGCGTGCTGTCATGAATGGCCCGCAGCCGCTCGGCGGGGTCGTCGATATCGGTGGCAAGCGATGCCGTCATCGAACTGATCTGGTTCCCGACGTCGCTCTGGTTGTCGTCGGTCCGGGTGGAAACCGGGATCTGCGCGATCAGCGGTTTGACCGGCAGCTCGCCGCGCTTCTGCAGGTATTCGCGGGCGGCGCCGGCCACTAGTGCCAGCACCACGTCGTTGAGCTTGACACCGTAGGCGTCCTTGACGGCCTTGGCGCGGGCCAACTCGACCCGGCAACCGGTGACCCGCCGGTGCGGCGAGACGGGTGCGTTGAACCGGGTCTTGGGCGCGTCGAAGTATCGCGCCGGCTTGCTGCTGACGCCCAGTGCGGCGACCTGTTGGCGCAGCGTTTGCTCCACCAGCCGGGCGATCCGGAAGGGCGTCTTGACGCCGAGGTTGATCAGCGCGCCGATTGCGCGCCGTTCCAGGCCGGGAATTTGAAGTCCGACCAGCGATCCCACCGTCTCCTGTTGCGGCGGGCGGGGTTCCGGCGTGACGTCCAACAGGATTTCGCCCAGACCGGCTCCGGAGACCCCGTCGACGATGGCGTGATGCATCTTGGTCAACGTTGCCACCCGGCCGCCCTCGACGCCCTCGATCACCCAGAGCTCCCACAGCGGGCGGGCACGGTCCAGCTTGTAGGACATCAGCCGGCCGACCAGCTCTTCGAGTTCGCGGCGGCCCCCGGGACCGGGAACGCCGATGCGACGCAGGTGGAAGTCGATGTCGAGGTCCTCGTCTTCGACGAACCACGGCCGGTCCAACCCGAGCGGCGCTCCGGTGACCCGCCAGCGCAGCTGCGGCAACTCGGGCAGCCGCTCGATGAGCAGTTCGCGAAGCCGCTGGAAGCTGTAGTCCGGCGCGTCGCGGGTATCGCAGAGCGCCAGTGCACCCACATGCATATGCCAGCCCGCAGTTTCTGCAGACCAAAACGCCGCGTCGACGCTCGAAAGCCGTTTCATGCGATGACCGTAGTCCTCGCCAGCAAATCCCGTCGAGCTATCCGCAACAATCCCTCCACGCGCCCCCCATATGGTTCCCCCCGCCGCGACGCGGCTAGGCGTCCTCCAACAGATCTGGCGTCACTGCCGATTCGGTGTCGGGGATGCCTTCGACCTTCGCCTTGCGGTCGGCCATCGACAGCAATCGCCGAATACGGCCCGCCACAGCATCTTTCGTCATCACAGGTTCGGCAAGCCGGCCCAGCTCCTCCAGCGAAGCCTGCCGGTGTTCCACGCGCAACTTACCGGCCGTGGCCAGATGGTCGGGGACGGTGTCGCCGAGTATCTCCAGCGCCCGCTCCACCCGGGCGGCCGCCGCGACCGCGGCCCGGGCCGAGCGGCGCAAATTGGCGTCGTCGAAATTGGCGAGCCGGTTGGCCGTCGCCCGCACCTCGCGACGCATCCGGCGTTCCTCCCAGACCAGCCGGGTGTCCTGGGCGCCCATCCTGGTCAGCAACGCACCGATGGCCTCGCCGTCGCGCACCACCACGCGATCGGCGCCACGCACCTCGCGGGCCTTGGCGCTGACCCCGAGCCGGCGGGCCGCGCCCACCAAGGCCAGGGCCGCCTCCGGGCCGGGGCAGCTGACCTCCAACGCCGACGAACGTCCGGGCTCAGTCAGCGACCCGTGCGCCAAAAAGGCCCCCCGCCACGCGGCTTCGGCATCGCCGATACTGCCCCCGACGACCTGAGCCGGCAGACCGCGCACCGGACGGCCCCGCATGTCGAGCAGCCCGGTCTGACGCGCCAGCGCCTCGCCGTCGTTGGCCACCCGCAGCACATACCGGGTGCTCTTGCGAATCCCACTGGCCGACAACACATGCACGACCGCGTTGTAGCCGTAGAGGTCGAAGATGTCCTTGCGCAGGCGGCGCGCGATGTTGCCGAGGTCCACCTCGGCTTCAACGACCACGCGGCCACCCACGATGTGCAGCCCGCCGGCAAACCTCAGCAAGGAGGTGACTTCCGCTCGACGCGCGCTGACCGATTTCACTACCAAGCGGCTCAGTTCGTCCTTGACTTCGGTCGTCATCGCCACGCGTCGTCACCCCTTGGTCCGCTGCCAGCCGGTCCGTTCACGCCCGTCGGTGGACTTTCACCGTCGACCCGAATCTCTGCGGTGGCCTTCGCCGAAGGCGCAGCCGGACCCGGGCGGCCCGTTCGGACGCCGTCCAGCGCCGCCGCAAGCTTGCCCGGATCATGTAAAGGTGTACCAGGTCGGGCCACGTCGGCGAAGTGGACGTCGGCCTTTAGCAGCGTCGCGGTGCGGCGCAGTTGCTCGCGTTCCCGCTCACTCGGCACTCGATCGGCGTCGATGACGATGTCGTGGACGGTGAAGCCGGGTGCATGTTGGGCCAACACATGCAGATGACGCTCCACCGAGAAACCGGCCGTCTCCCCCGGCTCGGCCACCAAGTTGAGCACCAGGGCACGGCGGGCCGTGGTGGCCTGCAGCGCCGCGGCCAGCTCCGGGACCAGCACATGCGGGATCACACTGGTGAACCACGACCCGGGCCCCAGCACCACCAGATCGGCGGCCATGATCGCGTCGACGGCCTGTCGGGTGGCCGGCGGATCCGGCGGCATCAGCCGCACCCGTCGCACCTTGCCCGGTGTGCTCGCGATGGCGACCTGACCTCGGATCAGCCGGAATATCCGCGGGTCGGCCTCCAGGCCGGACACGTCGGCCTCGATCTGCAGCGCGATCGGGCACATCGGCAGCACCCGGCCTTTGACGCCGAGGATGCGCCCCAGCTCGTCGAGGGCGGCGACCGGATCGGCCAGCACCTCGGACAGGCCGGCCAGCAACAGGTTGCCGATCGGATGTCCGGCCAGGGCCCCACTGCCGCCGAACCGGTGCTGCAGGATGGTCGCCCACAGTTGCCCGTATGGGCTATCAGATGCCAACGCCGCCAACGCCATTCGCAGATCACCCGGCGGCACCACGTCCAATTCGCTGCGCAGCCGGCCCGACGAGCCACCGTCGTCGGCGACCGTGACCACGGCGGTGACGTAGGGGGTCAGCCGGCGCGCCGCGGACAGCGTCGCGTACAGGCCGTGTCCGCCGCCCAGCGCGACGATGCCCTCGCTATGTGGTGCGCTCATTCGCGGCCCAGATCCCGGTGCAGCACCCGCACCGACAGTCGTTCATCGGCTCGCAGCAACTGCATCAATGCCTCGGCGATCGCGACGCTGCGGTGTTTGCCGCCGGTGCAGCCGATCGCGACCGTCATGTAGCGCTTGCCCTCCCGCCGGTAGCCGTCGACAACCAGAGACAGCAATCGATGGTAGGTGTCGAGGAACTCCGCCGCGCCCGGTTGGCCCACCACGTAATCGCGCACCGCCGGATGTTGCCCGGTGAGTGGGCGCAACTCGTCGACCCAGTGCGGGTTCGGCAGGAATCGCACGTCCATGACCATGTCGGCGTCCATCGGCAGGCCGTACTTGAAGCCGAATGACTCGACGGTGACGCTCGTCGACGTGCTCGCCTCACCACCGAACGCGCGCTCGATGCTTTCCCGCAGGCCCCGTACCGACAGCGTGGAGGTGTCGATGATCAGGTCCGCGGTGGCGCGAACCGGTGCCAGCATCCTGCGCTCGGCCGCAATGCCCTCGGCCAGCGTCTGCTGGCCCTGCAGTGGGTGGCTGCGGCGGTTCTGTTCGTAGCGGCGCACCAGCATGTCATCGGATGCTTCCATGAACACCACCCGCGGGCTGATATTGCGGGTGGCCAGTTCGTTGCGTACCTCATCGAGGTCGCCGGTGAATCCGCGGGACCGGACGTCCATCACCACGGCGAGCTTGGTGATCCGCGATCCGGCGGCCAGTCCGAAATCCACCATCCGGGTGATCAGCTGGGGTGGCAGGTTGTCGGCGACATACCAGCCGAGGTCCTCGAGCACCTTGGCCGCTGTCCCCCGCCCGGCCCCTGACAACCCGGTGACCAGAACGACGTCGATCCCGGCGGCGTCGTCACCCGGGTGGCCGCCGGCCAACTCCGCGCGCACCGGGCCGGGCCGCTGTTCGCTGTCCCCAATTTGACTCGTCATGCCGAGGCTCCAGGCTGCTCGGGTCGCAACGCCTCGAGGACGGCCGTGGCCGTTGCCACGCCGATACCCGGAACGGCCGTGATCTGGTCGACGGTGGCCTCCTTGAGGCGGGCTATCGATCCGAAGTGGGTCACCAGCGCCTTGCGGCGATGTTCTCCTAATCCTGGCACCGAATCCAGCGCCGACGCAGTCATTCGCTTGGATCGCTTGCTGCGATGGTAGGTGATCGCGAACCGGTGCGCCTCGTCGCGCACGCGCTGCAGCAAATACAGACCCTCGCTGTTGCGCGGCAGGATGATGGGATCCGGCTCCGACGGCACCCACACCTCTTCCAGCCGCTTGGCCAGACCGATCACCGCGACATCGGTGACGCCGAGCTCCTCGAGAACGGCGCTGGCCGCGTTGACTTGCGGGGCGCCGCCGTCGACGACGTACAGATTGGGCGGGTAGGCGAACCGGCGCGATTTACCTTCCGGGGAAAGCATATTCGGGTCGGTCTGGTCGCTGAGGTGCCGCAGGAAGCGGCGGCGGGTCACCTCGGCGATGGAAGCGACGTCGTCGGAGCGTCCTTGCCCGGCGGCCTCCCGGATGCCGAAGTGCCGGTAGTCCGACTTGCGGGGCAGGGCGTCCTCGAACACCACCAGCGAGCCGACCACATCGGTGCCCTGTACGTGGCTGACGTCGACACACTCGATCCGCAACGGCGCATCCGCCAACCCCAGAGCGTCCTGAATGTTCTGCAGCGCTGCGGATCTGGCGTTGAAGTCACCGGCCCGTCTCAGCTTATGTTGCTGCAGCGCTTCTTTCGCGTTGCGCTGCACGGTCTCGGCCAGCGCCCGTTTGTCCCCGCGGCGCGGCACCCGCAGCGCGACCCGGGACCCGCGCAGCCCGGACAGCCAGTTCGCCAACTCCTCGGCGTTGGACGGTAGACATGGCACCAGTACCTCACGGGGAACGGGGTTGGTGGACTCGTCAGTGGCTTCTTTCAAGGCACCGCCCAGCTCCGCCTGCTCGCCGTAGAACTGCGTCAGGAACTGCTCAACCAACAGCTCTTCTCCGGAATCGCCTGCCTCTGCGGCCTTTTCGACAATCCACCCGCGCTGGCCGCGGACCCGGCCGCCGCGGACGTGAAACACCTGCACCGCCGCCTCGAGGTCGTCGTCGGCGAACGCCACCACATCGGCATCGGTGCCGTCGCCGAGCACCACGGCCTGTTTCTCCATCGCCCGCTTGACCGCGCCGAGGTCGTCCCGAAGCCGCGCTGCCCGTTCGAAATCGAGTTGGTCGGACGCGGCGTGCATCTGCTGTTCCAGCTCGCGGGCGAACCGGTCTGTCCTGCCGGACAGGAAGTCGCAGAAATCGGTGACGATCTGGCGATGTTGCTCGGGGCTGACCCTGCCGATGCAGGGCGCCGAGCATTTGTCGATGTAGCCGAGCAGACACGGACGGTCGATCTGCTTGTGCCGCTTGAACACTCCCGCGGAACAGGTTCGCGCGGGAAACACCCGGGTGAGCAGATCCAGCGTCTCCCGGATCGCCCACGCGTGTGAATACGGGCCGAAATAGCGCACACCCTTGCGCCGCGGCCCGCGATAGACCATCAGCCTGGGGAATTCCTCGTTGAGGGTGACGGCCAGCACCGGATAGGACTTGTCGTCGCGGTAGCGGACATTGAAACGTGGATCGAACTCCTTGATCCAGTTGTATTCCAGCTGCAACGCCTCGACTTCGGTGTTCACCACCGTCCACTCGACCTTGGCCGCGGTGGTCACCATCTGCCGCGTGCGCGGGTGCAGACTCGCGACGTCGGCGAAGTAGGACGTCAGCCGGCTGCGCAGGCTCTTGGCCTTGCCGACGTAGATCACCCGCCCGTGTGAGTCCCGGAATCGGTAGACGCCGGGCTCGACCGGAATGGATCCGGGAGCGGGACGATACGTCGCGGGATCTGCCACGTATCCAGGCTAGTAGCCGCGAAACGGGAGGTGTCCGATCGGGATCGCGTGGCCGAAATTGCCCGCCTTTCGCTCGCCGCGAACGAGCCCGACGGTTTGGGCAGCCTCCGTTCGGGCTAAGCACCGGGTTAGCTGGGGGGCTAGAGTGAGTGCAACAGTTGGAGGGAGTCTTTACATGAGCAAACGACCATTGACCGGGCTGGCCGTGGGGGTTGGCTGTCTGGCATTGTCGTTGACCGCCGGAGTGGGGGTCGCATCAGCTACTCCCGATATCGGCCCCATGGTCAACACGACCTGCACGTATGACCAGGCGATGCGAGCAGTGCACGCGGAAAACCCGATGGCCGCGCAGTACCTCGACCAGTCGCCGCCCAACCTGCAATTTCTGCAGACGTTCATGGCTTCGTCGCCGGACCAGCGGGTGAATCTGCTCAAGGCGATCCAGAACAACCCGGGAGCAGACCAAGCGTTCCCGATCTTCAAGCAGATGATGACCGACTGCAAGAACTACTGAGCAAACTGTCAGGCCGTTCGGCTGTCTAGCTGCGCCCTTCTTTTCGACGCCCAGTCCGCCATTGGGAATCCGGGTTTGAAGTCGCAGAGCGACAGCATCAGGGCTGTGCGCGCCAGCACGGCCAGCCCGTAGTCACAGGTCCAGTCCGGGGCGGTCATGGTCCACACCAAGACACCGTCCGAGGGTGTGCCGAAGTAACTGAGCCGCATCGGCCGGGAGTCCCCGAGCGGGGCATGACCGACGGCGTCGCCGTGGCACTTCGACACGGCGCCGAAGCCCTTCCACACCACATCGTGGGTGTTCAAGCTTTTGTCGTAGACGTCGATCGATTCGGCATAGAGGGCCTGGCCGTCGACCCGGTATCCCGATTCGGCGTGATCCGATGAGCGGGCCGGTCGCAGTGGCGAACCTTTGAACAACAGGGCGGCAGTGCAATCCGGTGGTTGCACGCTGGTGAAGTAGCTGTCGCCCACCGAGACCGCAGTCGCCCGACCCGCCGGGGTGGGATCCCCGTCCTGCAGCAGCAAGTCGCGCGCCGCAATCCGCGCGGGCGCTGGTGAGCCGGACGTCGAACCTCCGGCCGGAGACTGTCCGGGAGCTCGGATCGCCCGGCCGCTGACCGAAGTGGTGCACGCACACAGCATCAACGCGACCAGGACCGATCCGACCGCTGCCCCCAATTGCCGTGCCATCGGGCGATCGTACGGCAATGTCGTCGCCCTCGGTGTTCAGCGCGTCCGCGGATCAGGCCGATACCGGGCCAGCAGCGACCGCACGGTATCCATGGCATCCACGGCCCGGTCTTTATCGACGGCCTGGATCGCCATCAGCGGGATGTACTCGTCATCGGGTAGATCGATACGCGCCCAGCGACTGCCCGCAGGAAAGGACACGTCGACCACCTCCGGCCATGGAACCAGCCGGTCTCCCAACAGGTTTCGCACCGAAAGGCCGGCCGCCCCCACCCGCAGCCTGGGCCGGGCGAACAACAGGACGAGGCCGGCAATGACCAGCCCCAGAATGGCCATCGCCACCTGGTCGGCGGTTTGGAAGATCACGCCGCTAGAGCTGACCTTCAGCAGCAAGCCGATCGCGATGTGCGCCGCGGCGATCAGAAACGCCGCACCGTAAGCAAAAAGCGGCGTCCAGTGCGGACGCAGTTCGACATCCCATTCCTCGCGGGACGACAGCCGAGTCACGACCGAGCGCGCAAGTCACGCAAGGTCAGTGCGGCGGTCAGTGCGGCCCCGGCGGCCTGGGCGCCCTTGTCCTCGGCGGACGTCGGGAGCCCGGCCCGCTCCAGGGCCTGTTCCTCGGTGTTGGTCGTCAGTATTCCATTGCCGACTGGCGTCGAAGAGTCCAACGAGACCCGAGTCAGACCCTGGGTTACCGCGTCGCAAACATACTCGAAATGTGGCGTCGCACCACGGATCACAACACCGAGGGCGATGACGGCGTCGTGGTTGCGGGCGAGTTCCTGGGCCACCACCGGAATCTCGATCGCGCCGTGTACCCGGACCACCGTCGGGCTGTCGATGCCCGACGCGGCGGCCGCTTTCTGGGCGCCGGCCAGCAGCGCGTCGCAGATTGTGCTGTGCCAGGTGCTCGCAACAATGCCGAGCCGTACACCCGACGCATCCAGCACCGCGACCTGCGGTTCACCGGATCCACTCACAAAGCACCACCGAATTCGCCTGGCAGATGGACGGATTCATGGAAGTCGTCGAGCCCGGCCAAATCGTGTCCCATCCTGTCCCGCTTGGTCATCAGGTAGCGGATGTTCTCCGCGTTGGCCCGCACCGGAAGAGAGACGCGCTCGATGATGTGCAGTCCGTAGCCGTCCAGGCCGACCCGTTTGGCCGGATTGTTGGTCAGCAGCCGCATCGAGCGTACTCCGAGGTCCCCGAGGATCTGTGCGCCGATTCCGTAATCCCTTGCATCGGCCGGTAATCCGAGCTTGAGGTTGGCGTCGACAGTGTCATGGCCGGCGTCTTGCAGCTGATAGGCCTGCAGCTTGTGCATCAGGCCGATGCCGCGGCCCTCGTGGCCGCGCATGTACAGCACCACCCCGCGGCCCTCCCGCGCGACCATGGCCATCGCGGCGTCGAGCTGAGGTCCGCAGTCGCACCGGCGCGAGCCGAACACATCACCCGTCAAGCACTCCGAGTGCACGCGCACCAACACGTCGTCGCCCTCGCCGCTCGGCCCGGCAATGTCGCCGCGGACCAGCGCAACATGTTCGACGTCCTCGTAGATGCTCGCGTAACCGATGGCACGAAACTCCCCGTGCCGGGTAGGGATGCGCGCTTCGGCGATCCGCTCGACGTGCTTCTCGTGCTTGCGCCGCCATTCGATGATGTCGGCGATGGTGATCAGCGCGAGATCGTGCTCGTCGGCGAAGACCCGCAGTTCATCGGTCTGGGCCATCGCGCCCTCGTCCTTTTGGCTGACGATCTCGCAGATCGCACCCGCGGGTTGCAGGCCCGCCATCCGGGCCAAGTCGACGGCGGCCTCGGTGTGGCCCGGCCGGCGCAGGACGCCGCCGTCTTTGGCGCGCAACGGAACCACGTGACCTGGGCGGGTGAAATCGTTGGCAATACTGGCGGGATCGGACAAAAGCCGCATCGTGGTAGCGCGGTCGGACGCCGAAATCCCGGTACCGACACCAAGTCTTGCATCGACGGTGACCGTGTAGGCGGTCCCGTGCTTGTCCTGGTTGACCGCGTACATCGGCAGCAAGCCCAGCCGGTCGCAGATCGCTCCGTCCAGGGGGACACACAGGTAACCCGAGGTGTAGCGCACCATGAAAGCCACCATCTCCGGCGTCGCCTTCTCGGCGGCGAAGATCAGATCGCCCTCGTTCTCGCGCTCCTCGTCATCGATGACGACCACAGCCTTACCGGCGGCAATGTCGGCAACCGCTCTCTCGACGGAGTCCAACCTCGTCATCTGCGCTGCCTTGCTGTCGTACCGAGCAATACGCGAAGCCCGCGCATTCCTTCAAGTATGAACCACGGGGGGCGCACGGATATTGCCTGGCTTTGCGCACCACTTTGATGGTGACGGCGCGGATTCGCGGGACGTTCATCGCAGCACGGCTGTGCATGCCCGGCCAGCTGGGCCGTCGCCCCGTCATCGCTGGTCAGCGCCGGTGGCGACGTGGGGGAATCGGTGGCGGTGTGTGATGATTCTTACGGAGAATTTTTAACGCATGAAGATCGATATGCCCCGCCGTACTGGAACTACGGAATGTGGGTCTCGCGGTCAGCAGCCCGGGCCGGCTAACCGGCCCGCCAGGGCTTGCTACACGCTTCGCCTGATGGGCATCTGGATTACCTGACCGCCACCACAACCACCCGCGTAGTGGGCCAGCCACCTGCCGACCGAGCCACCGACCTCGATGTAGTGCGTCCACTTGCTGACCGCGGCAGTGGCGGCTGGGTAAGTGGAAAACCGTCCCAGCGAGACGTCGCGCTCATCGTCACCGATCAGCTCGTAACTCGTGTAGTCGCGCGCCCGGTGCTCGATGATCGTCAGCGTTGTGTCGTTGACTTCCTTGCTCCACACCGGTCGCGATTGCGCTTCTGGCTTGCGGCCGGCCAATGTGGCTACCGCTTCAAATGCGAGGTCTTCGTATACGGCCTCTGCCAACCTCTCGACGGACATAAGTGCTGCTCCTTCGCTTGGTTAGGGCGGCCGGCCTATGCGATCGAGTATGAACCTGCGAAGGGCTGCGTGGTGGTTTAGAACAGGCGTGTCGCCATGGTGTAGTGCGATTGTGACTATTGTTATCAAAATGTGACCTTCGGAAGACAAAGCGCATCGACAGGCTGATGGAGCACGCTGCTGTCGCCGTATGCGAGGCAGCTACGTGTGATCGACGATCGCAGTGCGGCCAGCGTGCCGAGGCCCAGGTCGCACCACCACCCGCCCAAGGTGCACGGTGGCACAGCGCAAACAGGGCATTGCGACCCGCGCCGCCAGCCGGTAGCCGACCGCCGGAAGTTCGGTCAACGCTCACATCAAGCACGTCTTACCTACCGAAACAACACGACCTCCAAACGCCGACCACCAGCGAGTGCCGTCAAAAGACTAGCGGTGATGTCACTACGCCCCCGAGTGGCGGAGGCTCGGGGCGCGCTCGATAATCGTTATTAGCCAACAGATTCGATGAGTTGGCGGTAGTAAACGCCGTCCTGGGCAGGGATTGCCTCAGATTCGATGAGTTGGCGGTAGTAAACGCCGTCCTGGGCAGGGATTGCCTCAGGACTGATTTGAAGCATCGTTCCAGCAATTACCTGAAACCTGTTGCTCAGAAAGCTCGTAGCGCTCAGCAGAGGCTGATTTGATCCCTGCTGAAAGTATCTCGATGGGAGTCTCCGATGTGACGTGTGATCGTACGAGTAGCAATCGCGCAGCGAAACTGGCTACACATTGAGGGAAAACGATCTACTACAACGGAGAGATTACGCGTGAAGTCGCAGACAACCGAGCTTGACCATCCCGCCCATCGATTGCTGGAAGTAATGAGCGGCGCGTGGGCAACGCAGGCGGTCGCCGTAGCGAGCGAATTACGCCTAGCCGACCACATTGCTCAAGGGGTGCCGACGGAGGAACTGGCGGAGCGGGTCGGGGCCGACCACGCTACATTGCGCCGTTTGATGCGTTACCTCGCAAGTGTGGGTGTGCTTAGGACGATTGGTGACCGCTTCGAGCTAACTGAGGTGGGACAGTGGCTACGAAGCGACATACCGAACTCAATGCGCCCACTGGCGTCGTTGTACGGCGGCACCTTCTATGAGTCGTTCAAACACCTGGGACGTGCCGTGCGGACAGGACAGGACTCTTTTGCATACGCGTTCGGCCAAGGTCATTTCGACTACTTCGCGCAAAGACCTGAACTCGAGTTCAATGCGGCGATGGCCGCCAGCGCCGCGGCATTGAAAGGAGTGGCCGAGCTAGTGGATCTTGCCCGTGCCCGTTTGGTCATCGACGTGGGTGGGGGCAACGGGGAGTTGCTCAAACAAATCCTGCACGCAGCGCCCCATGCGAGAGGTGTGTTGTACGAGCGCCCGAATGCGCTGGCCGCGGCAGAAGTCAACCTCGGCGAATATGTCGAGCGATGCGACCTCGTCGCAGGGGACTTCACCAGCAGCGTACCGCCCGGGGGCGACGTATATCTGCTCTCGCGCGTGCTGCATGACTGGGATGACCAGCAGTGCAAGGCAATTTTGAGACGGTGTTCAGACTCGATGACGCTTGGCGCGCAATTGCTAGTTATCGAACGCCTGCTGCCTGAGGATGATGCACCATCACTGGCTGCGGCGTGGGATATCCATATGCTTTGCAACGTCGGCGGCCAAGAGCGAACGGTCGCGCACTACCAACGTTTACTCAACGAAGCGGGTTTCACGTTGTGCGACCGGCACCATCTGCCGCTCGAATTTGCGGTGCTATGCGCAAC
This sequence comes from Mycobacterium sp. Dal123C01, assembly GCF_052566995.1. NCBI lineage: Bacteria > Bacillati > Actinomycetota > Actinomycetes > Mycobacteriales > Mycobacteriaceae > Mycobacterium > Mycobacterium sp. Dal123C01. Next base: position 4,684,765 of record NZ_CP199580.1, read on the forward strand.
GAAGACCGCATGACCAGGTGCGCGCGCCAGCCCCAGCAACAGTCGACTTGCTTGCAACCACTCCCCGGACTACACCATGCCGCCGGATCGGCAATCGGTGACCCGCGATACCGCACGGATCTCAACGCTAGCGACACAGTCGTCAGCGTCAACGACATGGACCCACGTAAGGGGGACCAATGAAAACAAACGCTTTTCGCGATAGCAGTGGCGAATCGCACAAGAGCAAGAGCGCTTCGCCCATGGCATGGTCCTGGCAGTCAGCAATCAAGACATCGATGGCAACGGTCTGTCTCAGCGGGTCTCTCGAGGACAAGATGTTAGCGATCGCCGAAGCCGGATTTGATGGCTTCGAACTACTCGAATCCGACCTGATCAGTTGCCCACTCGCGCCGCGACGCCTCGCACGATGGGTCCACGAACTCGAACTCGCCATCGATCTATATCAACCCTTTCGCGACCTCGACTCGGCCGACGCAGATCAATTCGCACGCAAACTTACTCGCGCGCAGCGCAAATTCGACATCATGGAAGAGCTCGGCGTCCAGACATTGCTGGTTTGCTCGTCGACCCTCCCGTCTGCAGTGTGTGAAGACACCATGCTCATCGAGCAACTCGGCGCGGCCGCCGAGCTGGCACACCAACACGGCATCAAACTTGCCTACGAGGCACTGGCTTGGGCTACCCATGTGAATCGCTATGGTCATGCATGGAACATCGTGCGGCAAGTCAACCATCCCGCGCTGGGCCTGTGCCTGGACAGCTTTCACATCCTCTCTCGCGGTGAGGACCCCTCCGGCATCGCCGGCATTCCCGGCGAGAAGATCTTCCACGTCCAGCTGGCCGATGCTCCGCTATTGCCAATGGGCACACTCCAGTGGAGTCGTCATCACCGATGCTTCCCCGGACAAGGCGACTTCGACCTGACAACATTCTGCACGTACCTTCTCGAATCCGGATACGACGGACCTTGGTCGTTAGAGATCTTCAACGACGTATTCCGTCACAGCCCTGCGGCACCCACGGCACGGGATGGGCATCGTTCACTGTTATACCTGCAGGAACAAGTTGCCGACGCCTACTCTCACCCGTTACCGAAATTTTTCTCTTCACCACCCAACCCCCGCCCGGCAGCAGACGCGTTCTGTCTACAGCTATCCGCAGGAACTGCTCATGCGCCGGCCCTGGGGGCGACGATGCGTCACCTCGGGTTCAAGCTCGTCGCAGCGCAAGGCGAACACAGCCAACAGCTGCTTACCCATGGTCCGCTGAATGTCATCATCGACCCAGGAACCCCTCCCACCTGCCACCCCGCTTCGATGACGCCCTCACACCCACCTGCCTTGGCCTGCATAGGAATTCGTAGCGACACGCCAGCGAATTGGAAGAGCCGAGCAATCGCTTTCGGCCTGCCCACCACTAGCGTCAACGTAACGACAGCTCAAGGCAGTGTCGACGTCGTTCGAGTTGGACTCACCGATGAGGCATCACTTGATCTGCACCCACGCGCGTGCACTGCGGCGTGGGCGCCAACATTCGAACTTGTTCCGCGGGCCGAAATAACAGATCATGAAACGTTTCTCACCCACATAGACCACGTGGTCCTGCCGGTCCCTGAAGACAGGTGGGCAAGCGTGACGCTACTCCTGCGGTCGGTGTTCGGAATGCGTGCTCATAAAGTCGAAGATGTCGTCGACGCCATGGGCCTGACACGCAGCCGCGCGTTTACCGTGGACAGCCAGCATGCAGGCATTCTACGCGTGGTACTTAACACGGTGCCAGGCACAATCTCAACCCCAGACACACAGCCGCCAAGGAGAGTCGGCGGTGTCGGACATATCGCCTTCGGCACCAGCGATATTTTCATCGCAGCAAAATACCTGAGAGGACGCGGCTTTGATCCCATGCCAATACCCGTGAACTATTACGACGACCTGGACACACGCGTCGCCCTTGACCCATCATGGCTAAACATGATGCGCCGCTACAGTGTTCTGTACGAAACTGACGGCATGGGCGGCGAGTATTACCATTTCTTCACACCCGCGATCGCCAACGGCATCTTCTTCGAGGTTGTCCAGCGCACCGGCGGGTATAGCGGGTACTGCGAAGCCAACTCAGCCGTAAGGCTAAGCGCCCAACGTACATTCGAATCGCTCAGCGATCCCGTCACCACATGAATGAAGCTGTGCGCGCTGCCAATCAACCCAACATTGTTGCGGTGGAGTTGGAGTGCTTTGCATCTTGGTAGATGCTTGCGCGCTCCCAGACCACCCGCAGGAGTTGTCACGGCAGACACCACCATGTCCCATCTCATCCAGTCAAACTATGTCGACGACGAAGTGCCGAGATGGTATTCAAAGCGGCAACTCGGGTAGTTGCCACATCCAATACATCAGGGTAAATCCCATAACTGATAAGGAGTTTCGCGTTGGCTACTCCAGTTGAGCCGATCCATCAGATACTACGTCGCCGCGCGGAGCTTGACCCCGGTCGCACCGCATTTTCTGACCAACGGCGAGCGGTTACCTACGGCTCGTTCTATGAACGAACCGGAAATATCGCCGCGCACTTGGCAATCAATGGCTTGCAACCAGGAGGCCGGGTAGCGCTTTGCCTGGGCAATCGGGTGGAGATGTTGGAGGCTTTCTACGCGGTCTTGCGTGCGGCTGCCGTGGTTGTACCGTTGAATCCGTCGCTCACACAGACGGAGCTGCATCACCAATTGTCCGATAGCGGCGCTGAATGGATCGTCACCGAAGGCACCCGGCTTCCGGGGCTGGTTCCGACCTTAAAGGCCATTCCCTCGATTCGGGTGCTCGTGGTCGGTCCCATGGGCGACGTGGATACCCCCCTGGGCAAAATAGACTTCCCCGCCCTTGATCTCGAGACAATCGCTTGCAAAGCGGTCGGCAACGGTCCTCCCGATAATCCGCAGTTGGACGTTACGGCGTTTCTGTTGTACACATCGGGCACCACTGGCGCACCCAAGGGTGTGCGGTGGACGTTACGTAGTTCCTTGTGGAGCGCGGCCAACAGCTACATTTCGGTGTTCGGTCTCGACCGCAACGACCATATGCTGTGGCCATTACCCCTATTTCATAGTCTTGCAGTTATATTCGCCAACTTGGCCACGGTCATAGCCGGAGCCCACACGCACGTGCTCGACGGGGTCAACACCGACGCCGTGCTAACCGCATTGACGGAGCGCGACTACACGCTACTCGCGGGTGTTCCTACGATGTACCACTATTTAGCCGATGCAGTCGAAGCCCGTGGCGCAATCAATCTGCACGCGTTGCGGGCGTGCCTTTCTGCTGGGGCGCCGGTCACCACAGCAATGAAAGATCGGTTCACTCAAGTTCTAGCAGTCCCCATGATTGATTCATATGGAAGCACCGAGGCGGGCGGTCCCATCACTATCACCCGGCCCGGCGATGAGCCAGTGCCCGGCTCGTGCGGACACGTTGTGCCGGGCCTGGAAATCTGCATCGTCGACGCGGACACCCGAGAGCAGCTGCCATCAGGAGCCGACGGTGAAATATTGGTCCGCGGGCCCAGCGTCATGCTCGGCTACCACCACCGGGATCAGGCAACCCGCGAGGTACTCAATAGCGAGGGCTGGTACTCCACAGGTGATCTCGGAGTCCTCGACGAGCAGGGTAACCTCTATTTACGCGGGCGAGTACGGGAACTGATCATCCGGGGTGGGCAGAATATTTACCCCGGCGAGATCGAGAACATTCTTTCTGGTCACGACTGGATCAGCGAGGTCGCAGTGGTCGGCCAATCGCACCCGGCACTCGGCGAAGTCCCGGTCGCTGCCGTCATACCGCGCCAGCCGCTCTCCGTTGACGAGTTTAAGCAAAGAGTGCGGGAATCGATCGCGGCATGCCGGCAGGAGTTAACAGCCTACAAGGTGCCCGTAGATATCGTCACGGTGGAAGCGATCCCGCGCACTGCGACAGGGAAAATCAAGCGCCACGAATTGCGGAACGGGCTCGAAGCCTCCGAACCGAAGGATGAGCAAAGCACCACCCGCGGCGCCGACCCCGTCCTCGCCGCTGCATGGGTCGAACGGCTCGCGGCCGGCGTCGAAGGTATCAACGCACTCAAGGCAACGTTGGAAGACGTGATGACCGAAGTGCTGAATCTTCCTTTCGGCGCACCGGAACTGGCCCTGCATCAGCCCTTCGGGGCGTTGGGATTCAACTCATTGCTAGGTGTGGAGCTACACAGCCGTTTGGTGGCCGTCACCGGCCTCGAACTGCCTGGGACAGTGATCTACGACCAGCCGACCCCAATGGCGTTGCTGGGTTACCTCGAATCATTGCTAACTTCAGACGCGCGCCAGCCGAAACAGCCACAGCAGGTCCGCATTTTGCCGTCAGTTGCGGAACCCATAGCAATCATTGGGATGGCCTGTCGTTTCCCGGGTGGGGTTGCGTCACCGGAGCAACTTTGGAAGTTGATCGCGACTGAGACGGATGCGATTGGCCCGTTTCCCGCCGACCGAGGTTGGGATTTGGAGAGCCTGCTGAATCCGTCAGGGGGGCAGGGCGCCAGCGCTACTGCATCTGGGGGATTTCTCGAAAACGTCGCCGGGTTCGACCCGCAATTCTTCGATATGTCGCCCCGTGAGGCGCTGGCAACTGACCCCCAACAGCGACTGCTGTTGGAGCTAGCTTGGGAAGCTGCCGAACGCGCCGGCATTGCGCCGGATTCCCTGCGCGACACCGCGACCGGGGTGTTCGTCGGGCTCATGTACCACGACTACGGTGATGGGGTCGACATTCCGGACCTGACCGGGTACCGGGGTATTGGTGTTGCGGGAAGCGTGGCGTCGGGCCGAATCGCCTACAAAATGGGACTGCGCGGACCAGCGGTCACGATCGACACGGCCTGCTCTTCATCGCTCGTGGCGGTGCATCTCGCTACACGTTCACTTCGGTCGGGTGAGTGCGATATGGCCCTGGCCGGAGGAGTAGCCGTAATGGCCACTCCTGCTACCTTCGTCGAGTTCAGCATCCAAGGCGGTCTGTCCGGCGATGGACGCTGTAAGGCATTCGCGGCTGGCGCTAACGGCACTGGTTGGTCTGAAGGCGCTGGATTGCTGATGCTGCAAAGGCTTTCGGATGCTCGTCGCGAAGGGCGATCCGTGTTAGCGGTAATCGATGGCAGCGCGATCAATCAGGATGGCGCCTCCAACGGGCTGTCCGCGCCTAGTGGCCCGGCACAAGAAGAGGTGATCCGGTCCGCGCTAGCCGATGCCGGGATCAGAGCTGATGAGGTTGACGTGGTGGAGGCCCACGGAACCGGAACCATGCTCGGGGACCCGATCGAGGCCAACGCCGTGCTTAACACCTACGGTCAAGGCCGTGGTGACGGCTCGCCAGTTCTGCTAGGGTCGCTGAAATCCAATATCGGCCACGCCCAGTCTGCGGCTGGCGTCGGAGCAATCATCAAAATGGTGCAAGCGTTGCTGCACGAGCAGGCGCCCCGCACGCTACATGCCGAACAGCCGACACCTCATGTTAACTGGTCGAAAGGCGCCGTCCAACTGCTTAATTCATCTCACCCATGGAAAGCGATCCCCGGTCGGGTGCGCCGCGCCGGCGTTTCGTCATTCGGGGTGAGCGGCACCAACGCGCACATCATTCTGGCCGAAAACCCCTCACACACACCGACCACATATGCGAGCGCATCGCCCAGTACACAGCCGGGTAGCGGCGTGGTTTCAGCCCACACCGTGCCATGGGTGTTGTCGGCCAAGTCGGCGGCGGCATTACGGGGCCAAGCCGCCCGGCTGGCACGTCTTGTAGCGGGTGATCTTGCGATGGGGATCGCTGATGTGGCGTGGTCGTTGATTTCGACGCGGGCGATGTTCGCCCATCGCGCGGTCGTACTCGCAGCAGACCGCGGCGCATTCGACGGTGCTTTGCGGGCGTTGGCGCAAGGGAATTCAGCACCAGGGGTGGTTACCGGCACCGCTGCAACTACAGTCGGCGGTGCAGGTGAGGTGGTGTTTGTGTTCCCAGGGCAAGGGGGGCAGTGGGTAGGGATGGCCCAGGGACTGGTTGATGTAGCATCAGTGTTCGCTGAGTCGATGACGGCGTGTGCGCAGGCATTGGCTCCGTTTGTGACGTGGTCCTTGTTTGAGGTGTTGGGGGATGAAGATGCCCTGACGCGGGTGGATGTGGTGCAGCCAGTGTTGTGGGCTGTGATGGTATCGCTGGCGGCGTTGTGGCGTGCGTGCGGAGTCAGTCCGGCTGCGGTGGTAGGACATTCGCAGGGTGAGATCGCCGCGGCGGTGGTCGCTGGAGCGTTGTCGTTGGCCGATGGCGCCAAAGTGGTGGCGTTGCGCAGCCAGGTGTTGGCGCGGCTGTCGGGACATGGTGCGATGGTTTCGGTGGCGCTCGCTGAAGCCGAGGTTCGAGAATTGTTGATCGCCTTGGAGATGGCTGGGGTGGCGGTGGCTGCAGTCAATGGCCCATTCTCGGTGGTGGTTTCGGGCGACCGTCAGGAATTGCAGGCACTGGTGGATCGGTGGGATGAGCAGGGTGTGTGGTGCCGATGGTTGCCGGTGAACTACGCCTCGCACTCACCGCAGACCGAATCGCTGCGTGAGTCCCTGGAATCAGCGTTTGCTTCGGTACGTTGGCAAGCAAGTGCTGTGCCGCTTTATTCGACGGTCACCGGCGAGCGGGTAGACACCGCACAGCTCCGCCCCGACTACTGGTTTACCAATTTGCGGCGCATGGTGCGTTTCCAGCCTGCCATCGAAGCATTGCTAGCTGGCGGCCACCGTAGGTTCGTCGAGGTCAGTCCGCACCCGGTGCTCACCGCGGCTATCGAGGACTGCGCCGGCGACCAGCCGATAATGGCAGTGGGGTCGTTGCGTCGTGATGAATCTGATGTTGATCAGTTCTTGTCGTCGGTGGCTGCCGCGTTTACTTCTGGCGCTGAGGTTGATTGGGCACGCGTCATCGGGCGGCACGCGCGGGTGGAATTGCCGACGTATTCCTTTGATCGGCAACAGTATTGGATTCAGCCGTCAGCGAGTCCGCACCAGGTTCCCCAGACACATCGATACCAACCCCAGACTGAGATTGTCAATAATGGACCAATGCTGGGAAACATGCTGCGGGGTGGGGCCGATACCAATCAACACGCCGTACTCGAGGTCATACAAACCCAGGTAGCGCACGTGCTGGGTCATTCCTCCCCGGCGGCGGTGGATTGCCGTGCAGCGTTCAAGCAGTTGGGCTTCGATTCTGTCTCGGCGATGCAACTCCGCAATCGCCTCTACACCGTCACCGGACTGCGCCTACCCACAACGCTGATCTTTGATCACCCGACCGTAGCTGAACTCGCAGAACACATTCGCACTCATTTGCCCCAGACCGAGACTGAGTCGAATTCATATCCAGGGCAACTCTTCCCTGAGGCATTCGTCAACACTGTCGGGAAGGTGTTCCGACGGGGGGACGTCGAATTGGCTTTCGAATTATGCCTTTTCGCTGCGATCGTACGCCGCGAAGAGGAGTTGGGGACTGGGTCACCCGACAAACTCGCCGCGACCAAAATTGCCCAAGGCCCAGGCACCGTGGCACTTGTGTGCCTCCCTACCTTTATCGCCCCAGCTCATGTCTACCAGTATTCAGCGTTTGCAGAGCAATTCGACGGGAAGCGTGACGTGTGGTTTGTCCCAGTGCCCGGATATTCAGAGGGCGAGGTCTTGTCCAATGGCTTAAGCGATGTGGTTGACTCCCTGGCAGACTCGGTGGTCGAGGTTACCGCCGGGCAAAGGTTTTGTTTACTGGGCCACTCGGGCGGCGGTGTGCTAGCACACGCAGTGGCGGAGCGACTGCACGCACGAAACATCACGCCATCCGCGGTCGTTCTGGTCGACACCTACTTCGCCGCTGACAAACTCAGACCCGAGTTTAAAGCAAAGCTCACGGAAAGACTCTTCAACGGCGAAGTTAGAAGGGAACTCGTGGGCGCAACGCAGCTCACTGCAATGGCGCACTACCTCAACATGTTCGAATCGTGGACGCCCACTACGCTGCCCGCAGTTCCGTCGTTGTTCGTGCGCCCTGCCATACCGTTGTCTCCACTCGAGATGGGGATGACGAGGATCGCCCCACAGCTGTGCATCGACGATGTAGTCGTGCGGGGCGACCACTTCTCGATGTTCGGGAACCATGCAGACGTCGCTGCTAACGACGTAAACAAATGGCTTCAGCCACTGGACAACACCGGGTAACGGGCAGTCCCTACCCTTCGACACTGCTGTCACCGGTATCGGCTAGCACAACCAGCCCGCTGTCGCCGCGCCGCCGCAGCAACGCCATCACCCACCCACATCTACACCTAGCCGAAAGGCCACCAACACAATGACCGTCCTGACTGCAGCCGACTTACGTGCCTTCATCAGCGGCACCTGGATATTGGAGTCATACCAGAGTTATTCGATCGATGGGTCCGACGCCCGCCATCCAATGGGTTCCGATGTCAAAGGAACCATCTTGTACACTGCCGACGGTTACATGTCCGCACAAATCATGCGCCCGGACCGCCCTCGATTCCAGGCCGATGACCTGGGCACCGCCAACAAAGACGAGCTCGCCGCCGCCGGCAGCGGGTACGTGGCCTACTCGGGGCCCTACACCGTCTGGGACGGCGGCATGATTGCCCACCACGTCGCTATCAGTCTGATGCCAAACTGGATCGGCGGCACCCAACACCGCGCAGTTCAGATTGCAGACTCACGCCTACAGCTCACCCCAACCCAACCTGTACTGCTCAACGGGCAGCGCCGCAACGTACGCTTGGTCTGGCGCAGACCATGATTCGCGAATCCTGCCGGCACAGTTGATATTTCGTGTTTCCGCCAATTTTTGCTGTTCGGCGCATTCGCTTTCCAAAAAGGCGTTATCGCCAGCTGGCCGGTAAGTCGATTATGTGATTGGGGCAGAAGTCCTGCGCCCCCTCGGACATGACGTTTCGCGCGTCCGCGGCCGACATCTTGCCGCGCAACACCATGAACGCGTATTCGGCGGGCTGATAACCCAAATCATGTCCCGCTGGATCGTCCATCAGCTGACACGCTTCTTTTTCCTGGCTCGCATTGGCCTGGGCGGTGCCGCAACCGAATAACGACGCCAACCACATCAGCACGCCGACGGCGATTGTGGCGACGACTTTCATTGGCTTCGTGCGGTCATCAGGCGTTCGACGTATTTCGCAATTGTGCGTGAGCTAGCGGTGCGCTTAACCAGGGTAAATGCAGCATGCTTGTTGCTCCTGCGCTCCCCGTTATGTTTGAGCGGTGCGGTGCGCTTAAGGAACACTGCCCCATTATTGCACCACGGTGCATCGCATTCGCTGGATCGCTCTACGCAAGGCTTTGAGCTGGCCTTATGCGTCTTGAAGGCGTTGGCTGAGGACACTACCGTTCACCGCGTACGGCAGCGCACAGGGCGCAGCCAGCACCGAGAGGAAACCACCGATGAACGCAGCAGCCAAGACCGCCCCTAGCACCGCGGCGAAGAAGGCCCCGGCGAAGCAGGCCGTACCGGCCAAAGCGACAGCCAAGGCCAAGGTCCTTCCCAAGCCGGTGGCGATGCAGTGGGAAGCCAAAGACATGCGGGGCACCGGCTACCAGGTGGCCAACGGGGCGCGGCACACCTACCGCGTCGCGGAGAGCGAGGGCGCGTGGTGGTGCGGCCAGAAGCTGACCAACGGCGGGTCATGGGTGCACGTCGCAGACCGCTGCGCCACCGAGGGCCAGGCGAAGGAGCTTGCGGGCTACGTCGAAGGCGGGGCCACCTGGTTGAGCCACCAGGCGATGCGGGACGTGCCGTTCGAGACCGTGATCGAGCAGTACAGCAGCTAGCGATCACCCAACCGCCCCGGCCCCACACGGTCGGGGCGGTCCGTTTTGTCTAGCGTCACGCCTGGCGGATTACACCGTGGCGCGGGTGCAACCACCCTCCGGACCAGTCGCCGGCGACGCGATGAGGATGGTGGAAAACCGGGCGACGGAACTGCCGCGGTCGTAACGTCTGCGGGGTGAATGGTTGGGACGTTGTGGTGCCGGTGGCGTCCGTGGCGGTCACGGGCGGCGTGGCGATCTGGTCGAAGATCATTGACGCCCGTTCGAAGCGGGAGGACCGGCAGCATGCAACCGCCCTCGACTACGAGCGCCGGTCAGGGGAGGACAAGAAGGCCGTGCTCAGGATGCTCATCGCGGCAACCCTGCACGTCAAGGAGCAAGCACAGCTCAGGGGCGATGAACTCACCGAGGAAGTCACCGACGATACCCAGCGCCGCAGGAAAGCTAGGGCGACCAGCGCGCTATTTGAATTCCGCAATCAGCTGGATGTCGACGGGAGAATTGCCGAGCTGAAGGCCTACGCCGCGGAGCCAGTGAGCCAGCTTGTCGACGCCATGCTCGTCGAAGCGGACCGTCAGTTCGGTAGGTGCCCCCTACCGCTCTTGTCTATCGACAGAACCAGGAAGGAGATAGCCGACCTGCGCAACGCACGGAAGAGCGGAAACGATGACATGACAGTGGACACCTACCACATGAAGTGGCTAGAGCTGACAAGCCAAGAAGACAGGTGGCTGGAGAGGATCAGCCAGGACTCGAACCTCGATGTCGATTGGCTGCTAGATCTTTGCGACCGTACATACCGAGCAGCGCGCAAAGACCTTCGCGGCGAGTACGGGGGCACCGAAGGCTGACGGCGCGGCTCTCGACGGAAACCAAGGTGCTGGCGGCGCGCCGGTGCCTGGCGCTCGTGCGGTTCAGTCGAAGATGTCTGCTCGCAAGTCCTCGTACGGCTTCATACCGGGGCGTAGCAGGGGGGCCAGTTTGCCTTTTGCGAACGCATCCCAGTTGCTTCCCGGCTGCGTCAAAGACAACAGCCTCCGGGCCTCGTTGTATACATCACCCGCGATCCTCTTCAGGTCGTCCGGGTCATTCCCGCGCCCAATACTGGCCTGCAGGGCCGCTTGCTTTGCAACTATGAGATCCGGAACCTTCTCGCTCTGTTGTTCAGCCTCGCAAAGAGCTTGCAGGACTTCGTCATCCAAGAGGAACGCCTCGATGTGGCGGCGCGAAAGCACCCGAACCCCATTGGCGATCATCTGTTGGACCTCAGCCGCATCCATAAGATCTCGATCGACCACTCTGATGATGCGTGTTCCGTAGTTCACCGCTTGGATCGCCTGACCGGCACCGAGCCGATCGTTCCTCACGTCGTCACTGTTGCCGATCGATAGAAAGTCGGTATTCGGTTTTTCGGCTGCGAAGATTACTCGGTAGCAACTTGCATCGAATTCTGCTTTCCGATCTTGGTTGTTGACCCTCGGCCGCCCTTCGCACAGCACGATTTCCTCTGGTGCTACAAGTTGCGCTAGATCTCCTAGTGCAACGTCGAGCGCGCGCGACCAGAACTGACGCGAGGGCGTCGTTGGCAGTATCACCTGCGGCTCGTCGAAATTAAGGTCTTGAAGGTCAAGGAAGACAACGGAGTTGGGATCGTTCTTGGCCATCTCCCATGCCTCGCGCATAAAACCGATGCTGTGGCTCGCTATGATCATCTGGCTATTCGGCGGCACGAGTTCCACAAGCGTCCTCATCAATGATGCCTGGACCCGGGTGTTCAAATGGCTCTCCGGCTCATCTATGCACCAGACGGAGTTATCAAAATAGGAGCCCTTCACCACGGCGTCGAGAATGAGGTCAAAGGCGGCCTTTTCGCCAGCAGACAGGTTCTTGTAGAGAAAATTTGATGCCGTTCCCTTCGTGAAGTAGAAGGTGTTAATTCCGCCCGGGCTACCCATTACCTCGCCGACACCTTCGAGCACCAGGTCTGGAAAGACCTTCTGCATAGCTCGTTGAATTTGGCCAACGATGCGATCCCGGACTTCCGCCTTAGTTGTGTCGTCCGGTAATTCCTGACTGAAAATACCGCTGATCGTGGCCATGATCATTCGTTGATAGTTATCCGAAACCGACTGATCGTTGTCGATCATGCGTTGGACCCTGACGCTATCGAGCGGCGATGTAACCCGACCTAAACTCGTCACGTTGAAGTCCGCCTCATGTCGGAACGCGCTGCGGATGTAGATGAGCTTCTTCAGTTCGTCAGTGCCCTCAGGCAGCGGTTCGTGGAACTCGACTCGCACGTGGTCGGGCCATTGGATTGGTGGCACGCCCACCTTCGCCCCATAGGCCTCGTCCCACGATGACGGCACGGAGCCAAACACCCAGTGCCACGTCTTCAAGCCATCGAACAGCGATGACTTGCCGGAACCGTTGGGTCCCGCCAAGACGATCAGACGAGCGGAGGCCGGCAGCCCTTGGATATGGGTGTCCGTGAAGCGCTTGAATGCTCGTAGGTGAATCTCCTTCAATCGCACGCCGTCATCTTGCCGATGTCCGGGCCGACGCGTGACTAGAACGCGAAATTCTTCCCGGCCACGACGTGAGGCTCGGCGTCGGCAAATGCGTCCAGGGGCTGTTTACTTTCCAGGTAAACGCCGCTCTGGGCGGAAGTGACCGGGACCAGGGCCTTGAACGACAACCAGGACCGAGTTGGACGTTTACTTTCCGGGGGTAAATAGCCCCTCCGGGCTGGCTTGGGGGAGGCGCGCGGCCCGCAACTTCTGACCCACCCGGGGCATCAGTAATAGTGTTGGCCCATGCCAGAGGGCGGAACGCTACCGTTAATCCTTGGAGCCGTGCCCGCTGTGGCAGGCCTGCTCGGCAAGATCTATCTCGCAGGATCCGCCGATAGCAAAGTGACGCGAAGACTTGCGAAGGATTCAGAACTCTACAAAGAAGTCCCGGAAAGTTCGAAGAAGGCGCTGGAAGAGCTCATCAGCCAAGAGGTTCAGATCCACGTCCAGCGCAGACGGCGCAAGATTTCCTGGATAACGGTTGTGACCCTTGTCGTTGTGGCGGCTGTCATGGGAGGCGCTGGGAGCGGACTGGCCTGGCTCGCCCTAAACACATCATGGGTCTTCTGGTATTTCTTTGTCCCAGTAGCGTTCTTGGGCTTCGGGCTGGTTGCGGCTGGGGCACTTCAAGTATTCACTTATCCCGACGAATCGGGCAATTACCCCACGCGTGGTCGCCAAAAGAGCTGATCCAGCCGCTGACAATGGCTGGCTGCACGAGCGTGCCGTCTGTGCAGGCCCGCAAGTGACTCGCTCAGGGGTGGTGCGACTCGCAACTTTTGAAGGATTACCCACCTCGTCCCCCGTGCAGATGGTGACCTGAGACGATTCGCAAATGGTTCCTTGGTGGCAATCCGTCCTCGGCGGCGTTGGAGTGGTACTCGCGGCGGTCATAGCCGGCTCTTTCGCCGTGCGAAACGCGCGCAAAACGCCACATGAGACACTCAAGACTCTCGTCGACATCGCCGAGAAGGCCGAGAATCTGCTCGAACCCGACGATCAAGACGTCCTCAAGGCTGCGATGCAACGCGAAATTCAGCGCATCGATCGGCTGAACCAGGCACGCCTCGAAGGCTTCTGGACCTACTTGGGGGAGACCCTCAAGCAGGGCCTTGCCTCTGACGCGTTCACCCTCGTATTTGGTGGGTTAGCTGGAGGCTTGTTTCGAGCAACAGTCGAACTCGAGGTGGCTCTCTTCCGGAGACTCCGCCGGAAGATACGAGCTTCCGAGGGTGCACAGAACCCTCCCGAGGCGTGAGTGACGCCCGCCGCTTTCCAGACGACGCGGCCAGCCAACCCCGGCCACCGCGAGTCCGGCCAAAGCCACGCGACGGTAAAGCGATTCAAGTGAGGATGGCCGGCTGTACGAGCGTCCCGTCTGCGGTGGCCCGTAGGTGACCGCACTTGACCAGGTGCCGTATGCGCTCGACAGTGGTGTCCATGCGTTGGGCGCACTCCTGCACCGGGACGTAGCCGCGAGCTAGCGCATCGAAATAGCTGATCATCCGCGGCTCGTTTCCCGTACCCAGGTGCGGCCCGACTCCAACGCCTTCGCCTTGGTCGGGTAGGCGGCGGTGCTGTCGTGGGTACTTGCCCAGGGTGAGCGCCAGCGCCAACGCCAGGACCTCCCGTCCTTGAACGCGGTTACCGTGTCGTCGTGCTCGGTCACGGTTACGCCGTCAGGTCAACGATGGCTGCGGCACGCGGTTGCAGGATGCCGATGCCGACCAGGGCCTCGGCGCGCACCTGGACGGCGTTGGTGGCGAACAGGGTGTCGCCGAACGCGTTCGCGATGATCTGCATGTTCCAGTGGACAAACAGTTTCAACGCCGCGTTCCAGTCCGCGAGGATCGCGGTGCCCTGCGGGATTGACGGTGACACCACACGCGGCCGGGTTTCCCCAAAGATGTTGTCCGCGAGGGACGCCTGCGCTCCCAGGCCGGTTGGGTAGCCACCCGAGAGGAACCCGCCCGAGCTTCCCCACCGCAACAGGTCGATGGTCTGCGCGTCGGCAGGGTTCAGCGCCCATCCGTTGGGCACGACGCCGATGTTCTGCAGCGCGGTGACCGCGCTGCGCAGCGTCGTCGGCAGGTCGGTGTTGTATGCGACCGCCGTTGTGCCAGCGACCTTGAGGAGCCCGGTCATGTGCTCGCCCGATCCGGTGCCTGGACCGGTGCCGGCGGCAGAGCCAACTGCTTCGGCCTCGAGCGCATCGAGCACGCCTTGGGCGAGCTCAGTGCTGAGCCAGTTGGCAATCTCGTTCTCGTCCACCCAGATTCGGTACGGCACGGGTTCGGACAGGTGGGCAATGACCCGGCAGCGGTCGTTGACGGGCACCACGGTGTTCACCGAAGTCGGCTTCTCGGCCAGGTCCGGAACGGCCGCCGCATTGTTGGTGCGCACCGTGGCCCGGAAATATTCAAACGCCATGCAATCGACGCCCTGCCGGTTGGTGAACAAGTCGATCAACCGCACCGGACGCGGGATGGCCACCACGGAAGGCTGGACCAGGTTGGGGATGTCGACGCTGCCCGAGATGACAGCGCGGGACTCCTTGCCTCCGAGGTCGCGGCGCAACGCTTGCGCAGCGGTGCGGCCCCACGCCAGGCTGGCCGCGCGGGAATCGCCGCCAGCACCACCGAGCACTGCATGGCGCTGTGCGTCCGTCAGGCTGCCTTCGCGCTCGACTTCTTCCCGAAGGTCTTTGGCGCGCTCGACCAGGCCTTCGATGAGCTCGGTGAGGGAGCGGAACTCGGCGGTCTCCGCGACGGACAGGGTGTCGCGGCTTTCGGCCTGGGCGCGGTCGAAGATCTGCTTCCGCTGGGCTTCGACGTCGCGTGCGGTGGCGCGCAGCCGTGCGAGCATTTCCTGGTTGGCGGATGACATGGCGGGGCCTCCAAGGGCGTAAGGCGTGCGGAATCGAGTCCAATTGCACCGCAACGCAATTCAGGCGTGGATTCTCTTGGCCGCGTCGAATCGTGCCGAACGTCCTACAGCCGATGGTCCCGATACAGGCCGCCGTGCCAGCGCATCACCTGTCGAACCGATGGCGCTGCCCCGACTGTGCCAGCCTGCGGACAGCGCTTGCGAGATCGGATGCTACGCCGCCTCCCCGTTGGCGCCAAGCACCGAATCCCCTTGTGCCGCATTCCAGCGCGCTACACCCGGTCGTCGGGTGGCCCGCTCACCTCAGGCCACGACGGCAAACGGGAGGTGTCGCGGGGCTCGCCGTGGGGGTGTGCGCGGCGGTACTCGTTGAGCCAGGCCTGCAGATCTTGGCGTTCCTGCTCGTCCTGCAGCGCAAGGAATTCGAGTTGCGCCACCAGGCCGACGCAGAACGTCAGCACGCCTTCGTCGTTACGGTGGCGCTCCGCCAGGGCAAGCAGGTCGTCCCGGATGCCGTCGCGCTCCGCGGTGTTCATGACGTCGATGGGCTCGCCCGGCGGCTGCGGGTACTCGTAACCCAGCGCCTTCCGGATCCGCCACAGCCACCACGACGCCCACGGGCCAATCGGCCGCTGCGTCATGCCGGCGAAAATCTCGAACTCGTCGGCGAGTACCAGCAGTTCGTCGCGTGGGAGCCCGTCGACCAGATCGCGCAAATCGAGGTCATGCATCAGGGGTGCTCCTTCGGCGGCGGTTGGAGGGCGGGCGGATGCATTGTGGCGAGGCGCTTTCGCAGCTTGTCGGTGGGCACGCAGGTGAACGGCTGAGGATCGAGGGGCACTAGGCGGCCCGTGTCGTCGCGCAGCGCGTGGAGGACGCGGGAACGATGATCCGGGTGCAGTTGCAGCACGAGGCCGTCGACTGGGCCCGTGTACCAATCTGCCCCGTTCTCGCCTGGATAGACGGCAAGCCATCTGTCGTCGAATACGCGCTGCCGCACGGTGTGCCACTGGTCGTTTTGGCTCACAGCGTCTCCCTGGGCGCTCGCGGGCGCTGTTGGGGTGCGCTGACCCTGGGGCGGTGGTGTTGGCCGATCGTGCGTGACCCTGGCCTGGTTCAGCATGCAATGCCCGCTATCACGATCGGTCACGCGTTTCCTTTCTCGAGTTCGGCGAGGCGTTTTGCCGCGACGCTCTTGCGGCGCTGGGCGTCATGCTCACGCTGCATGCGCAGCAGCCGCTGATTCCTCGCTTCCCAAGAACATTCGGCGCACACGCCCGAACGATTTGCGGGCCGCAACGGTGCGCCGCAACTGCAGTACTCCACCAGGCGGGACGCTGTCATGGCTGTGCCGCTAGTCCCGTCCCCGGCCGACGCAACGACTGCGTGATGGTGTGGCTGGTTCGTGCGCGTGGTCGGTTGTGGGGCGCTGGACGTGTGCGCGGTGTCGCGCTGCTCAGTGGTTGCCTGGCCGCGCATGCGTTTCGACAGGTAACCAGTGAAATGGGTAGCAGCGGCGTTAGCCCGCTGCTCTGGGAAATGGGATATGGGAGATGGGTGTTACTTACGTAAGTAGGTACATACCCATATGTCGCAGGGGTTTTCACCCGGTTACTCACCCGGTTACTCACCGGGTGAAACCCCCTGGCACTCCGCGGGAAAACAGCCTCCATCGTCAGTCCTGGGCCGCCCGCCTCCGACTCTGCTTCTCGCGGTTGCGCTTTCGCTCCGACCGCACATAGTCGGCCGTGTTACCCGGCCTGATCCATTTAAATCGGTAGCCGTAGTCGACACGCTCCCACATGCCCTGCGCGATGAGCCCTTTGGCCAGACGTGGCCCAGTGTGCTGACCCCGAACCCACTCATCAGGCACAAACCATTCAACGGGGACTTCCTCTTCCGGTCGGCCCCGCACTTGCCCCATGCACCAGGACCCGGCCTTGTGGTACAGCTCAAACGAGCCCTGTCCGGCCCTGATAAAGCGCGGGTCGCTGTGCTCCTCGTCGCCGATATTCCAGAAAGTCACCGGTCTACCGCCCCTCGCCGGCCGTCCGCGCGGGCGCGGCGTTTGTCGGGGTTCGTCGCACCAACGCGCTACGCTGAGGCCGCGAGAACTGAAGAGCGTATGTGATGCGTTCTGCCGTGCCGGCGTTCTTCGCACGGGTGCCCCTACGGTGCTGCCGTGGGGGCACCCGCTTGCGCGGCGTACTCACGCCGCGCCACCGGCCTTGCGGCGGCGCGCTTTCGCCGATCTGAGGGCGAGGTCGGCAAAGTACGCCTTCCGGGCGCTCTCCGCGCGCTTACGACGCTCAGCGGGTAGCAGCAACCCATCGGGGTCGATCTGCTTTTCGTGGTAGCGCAACGATGACGGTGAATTACCCCGTGCAGCAGCGGTTCTCGCTGTGCGATTGGTTTCTTTGGCCCACTGCGTGTGGACAGCCTTTTCGGAGCGCTTCTTACGCTCGAACGCGGTGAGACCCGTCTTGGGGGTTAGCGGGTCGTTGTCAGTGGGAGCGTCGATGGACGACACTGGGTATCCCTTCAGGCAGAACAACGGCGGTTGTGTCTGCCCTCGCGACTGCGCGTGGGCTACCTCAGGTGATGTCGTCGGCTATCCGGTAGACCGCTCCTCGACTCGTTGGGGTGGTTGCTAGCGCACAGTACACCTGGGCGGTGCGCTAATCGGGTGAGGTGTGCACCCCGGTGTGTTGCGCCTACAGGTCGGCGCCCAGGTCGAGCCGTTTGGCTTCTGCTGCAGCGCGATCCGATGCGGTTGCGCGGGTGTACCTGTCGAGCATGTCGCGACTCGACCATCCCGCGAGGGCCATCAGCCCACCCTCGCTACCGCCTGCGGCCAGCCAGCGCTGCGCGGACGTGTGGCGCAGCAGATGCAAATGAAACCCAGAGATTCCGGCCGCGATGGCTCGCTGCTTCATTGCCTTGTCCAGTCCGTGGTAGCGCAGGTTTTGACCACCGCCGCCGAGCCAGAGCGCTTTGGTGGTGTCGGCTAGCCGGTGGCCGCTGCGTGCTCGGCGCAGATAGCGCTCGATGCACGTCGCCGCCTGGGGGCTGAAAGAAACCACGCGAGCCTTGCCGCCTTTGCCGCGCCGCACCACCGCGAGCCCGTGGCCCAGGTCCATGTCGTCAACGTTGAGCCCAAGCACCTCCCCCGCCCGCAACCCGGTCTCGATCATCAGCCGCGCAATCGCCTCGTCGCGTAATTCCAGGAACGCCTTGCCCTTGCACGCTTTGACCAGTCGCCGGCAGTCGTCATCGGAGAGGCGTTGGACGAGCTTGGTGTCGATTTTCGGCGGTTTGAGCTCCAACAGCGTGTTGGAGTCGAGTTCGTCCTCGGCGTACAGCCAGGCGGCGTACCGCCTCAGGGCCGCGTACCGGGCACGGGCAGTGTTGGGCTGTACTCCTCGATCGAGCAGGTTGGCAAGGAACGACTGCGCCAGGCGGAGGTCGAGCGCTGGGGTGTGGCCGTTGGCATCGCACCATCGAACAAATAAGCGCGCACCGATGAGATAGCTCTCGATGGTTGACGGCGATTTTCGCTCCGCCTTGAGGGCAATTTCCCAGGACCCTAGCAATGCGGCGATGTCGGGTGGGGCTGGCATATTGGCGGTTCCTTTTCGCTAGCGCTGCGCTAGAAATACGTTACACCTGCACCACTACGCTACCCCGCTATATTACATTATCACTGGTAGTTGGTTATTTTTCGCCCATCAACCGCTCAACATATTTCGCAATAACGTCGACTTCGAGGTTCACCTGGGTGCCGACCGGGGCATGACCCAGGGTGGTCAATTCCCGGGTCGTCGGAATCAACGAGACCTCGAACCAGTCCCGCGGCTCGGCGCCGAGGCCGGAGACCGTCAGCGAAATCCCGTCGACGGTGATCGACCCCTTCTCCACGACATAGCGAGCGACCGCCGCCGGGATCTCGATGCGCACCACTTCCCAGTGTTCCGAGGGCGTGCGGGCCACCACCTCGCCGGTGCCGTCGACGTGCCCCTGCACGATGTGCCCGCCGAGCCGGCTGTTGACAGCCGCGGCGCGCTCCAGATTGACCCGCTTACCGACCTCCAACCCGCCCAGGTTGGACCGGTCCAGGGTCTCGGCCATGACATCGGCGGTGAATTGGCCGTCGGCCAGCAGCTCGACAACCGTCAGGCAAACCCCGTTGACGGCGATCGAATCTCCGTGGCCGGCGTCGGCGGTGACGACGGGTCCGCGGATGGTCAGGCGGGCCGCGTCGGCGAGGACGTCCCGGCCGATTACCTCGCCGAGCTCCTCGACAATTCCGGTGAACATTCCATCAGGCTAATTCGCCGGCGCTTTGCCTGGTGAGCGACCACGGCAGACGCCATAAACGCCCTCGTCGGGCCGCGAAGGGGACCCCACGTTCCGAAGCCCGGTCATCGGGACCCTCTACGATGCACGGTATGCAGACACGCCGCCGGCTCACGGCCGTCCTCGTCTCCCTGACCCTCGCCACCGCTGCGATCGCCGGCTGCTCGTCGGGTTCGAAGAACAGTGGCGGCCCCTTGCCCGACGCCACGACTCTTGTCAAACAATCCGCCGACGTCACCAAGGGCCTCAAGAGTGTGCACCTGGTGCTGTCGACCCAGGGCAAGATTCCCGGGCTGCCGATCAAGCAGCTGACCGGCGACCTCACCACGGTCCCGAGCACGGCAGCGTCGGGCAATGCGCAGCTCACGATGGCGGGCTCTGACATCGACGCCAACTTCGTGGTCTACGACTCGGTGCTCTACGCCACGCTCACCCCGAACAAGTGGAGCGATTTCGGTAAGGCCTCCGACGTCTACGACGTCTCGGTACTGCTGAGCCCGGACGCCGGCCTGGGCAATGTGCTGGCGAACTTCACCAGCGCCAAGGCCGAGGGTCGCGAAACGATCAACGGCCAGAGCACCATCAAGATCAGCGGAAATGTCACGGCCGACGCGGTGAACAAGATCATCCCGAGCCTCGCCGCGACGCAGCCCGTACCGGCCACCGTCTGGATTCAGGAGAGTGGCGATCACCAGCTGGTCCAGGCCAACCTGCAGAAGAGCGAAGGCAATTCCGTCCAGATCACCTTGTCGGACTGGGGCAAGCCGGTCACCGTCACCAAGCCCCCGGTGAGCTGATGAGCATGCGAGCAGGACGCGGAATCGCGATCAGCGCCGGCAGCCTCGCCGTACTGCTGGGCGCCCTGGACGCCTATGTCGTCGTCACGATCATGCGCGACATCATGAGCGACGTTCATATCCCGATCAACCAGCTGCAGCGCATCACCTGGATCATCACGATGTACCTGCTGGGCTACATCGCCGCCATGCCGCTGCTGGGGCGTGCTTCTGACCGGTTCGGCCGCAAGCTGGTGCTGCAGGTCAGCCTGGCGCTGTTCATCGTCGGCTCGGTGGTCACGGCGATGGCAGGCCACTGGGGCGATTTCCACATGCTGATCGCCGGCCGCACCATCCAGGGCATCGCCAGTGGCGCGCTGTTGCCGGTCACGCTGGCCCTGGGCGCCGATTTGTGGGCAGAACGCAACCGCGCCAGCGTGCTGGGCGGGATCGGCGCCGCCCAGGAGCTCGGCAGCGTGCTGGGCCCGCTCTATGGGATCTTCATCGTCTGGATGTTCCACGACTGGCGCTACGTGTTCTGGATCAACGTGCCGCTGACCTTGATCGCGATGGTGATGATCCAGTTCAGCCTGCCGTCGCACCAACGCGCGGACGAGCCCGAAAAGGTCGACGTCGTCGGTGGTGTGCTGCTCGCCGTCGCGCTGGGCCTGGCGGTCATCGGGCTCTACAACCCTTCGCCCGACGGCAAACAGATACTGCCCAGCTACGGATTGCCGCTGGTGATCGGCGCGGTCGTGGTCGCGGTGGTGTTCATCCTCTGGGAGCGTTTCTCGCGCACCCGGCTCATCGAACCCACCGGGGTGCACTTCCGGCCGTTCCTGGCCGCACTGGGCGCCTCGGTGGCCGCGGGCGCGGCGCTGATGGTGACCCTGGTCAACGTCGAGCTATTCGGCCAGGGCGTGCTGCAAATGACCCAGGCGCAGGCCGCCGGCTTGCTGCTCTGGTTCCTGATCGCGCTGCCGATCGGCGCGGTGCTGGGCGGTTTCATCGCGACCCGGATCGGCGACCGTGCGATGACGTTCATCGGGCTGCTGATCGCGGCCTACGGGTACTGGCTGATCCATTTCTGGCGGATGGATGTGATGACCCAGCACCACGATCTCTTCGGGGTCAGCCTGCCCCTGGTCCACACGGACCTGCTGGTGGCCGGTCTGGGACTCGGCCTGGTGATCGGACCGCTGACCTCGGCCGCCCTGCGGGTTGTTCCGTCGGCCCAACACGGCATCGCCTCGGCAGCGGTGGTGGTGGCCCGGATGACGGGCATGCTGATCGGCGTTGCGGCGCTGAGCGCCTGGGGCTTGTACCGGTTCAACCAAATCATCGCCGGGCTGTCGGCGAAGATTTCGCCCGATGCCACGCTGCTGGAGCGGGTGACCGCGCAGGCCACCCTGTACCTGAAGGCCTTCGCACTGATGTACGGCGACATATTCGCGGCCACCGTCGTCATCTGCGTGGTGGGAGCGCTGCTGGGGCTGCTTCTCGGCGGCCGAAAAGAACACGCCGAGGAACCGGAGCTCGCCGAGCAGCAGACCGTATCGCTGGGTGAGCGCTAGCCGCTCTGCGGCACCAGACTGAGCAGCAGGTCGGGGCCGACCCGGTCGACGCCATCGAAGCGCCACCGCAATGCCCGCGCGATGGTGGGCACGCCCACGTCGTCGACCGCGGTGACGGGTCCACCCAGCAGGATCGGCGCGACGTAGGTCAGGATCCGGTCGATCGCCCCTTCCCGCAGGAAGGCACTGGCCAGCGTCGGACCGCCCTCCAGTAGTACATCGGTGCGGTCCGAAAGCGCCTTGAGCACTTCCATGGGATCGCGGGTGCGAATCACCATGGTGCGCGAATCGTCGTTGAGAATCTTTGCCTCAGAAGGTATTTCGCGCATACCGACCACGACGCGCAGCGGTTGTTTCGCCGCCGGCGAGCCGTCCGGCAGCCGTGCGGTCAACGCCGGATCGTCGGCCAGTACGGTGCCGGTCCCGACGATGATCGCGTCCGTGGCGGCGCGGCGCCGATGCAGGTCCAACCGTGCCGCCTCGCTGGAGATCCACCGGCTGGTGCCGTCGGCGGCGGCGCTGCGGCCATCAAGGCTGCTGGCGTATTTCCATGTCACGTGCGGCAACCCGGTCCGTTGCTTGTGCAGCCATTCGCGCAACGGCCCGCCGCTGACTTCCTCGGCCAGTACGCCGGACTTGACGTCCACACCCGCTGCCGACAGCCGGGCCGCGCCGCCCGCCGCGATCTCGTTCGGATCGGTGACGGCATAGACGACCGTCCGCACGCCGGCGTCGATCAGCGCGTTCACACACGGCGGAGTCTTGCCGTGGTGGTTACACGGCTCCAGCGTGACCACCGCGGTGCCACCGGCCGCCAGGCTGCCCGCGCGGCGCAGCGCCAGCACCTCGGCGTGGTCGCTGCCGGCCGGCTCGGTGCCGCCGACGCCGACCACCTGGCCGTCGGCGTCCAGAATCACCGCCCCGACCGGCGGGTTCGGGTAGGTGCTGCCCTTGACCAGATACGACTGTTCGATGGCCAGTCGCATCGCGGCGTCGAGGTTGTCGACAGGCTGACGGCGGCTCACCGGCGTAGATGCGCTGACGCGGCGCCGGCCTGTCGCCGTAACGCCGCTACCGCGGCTTCGGGGTCCTGGGCGCCGTAGACCGCGGAACCCGCGACAAAGCAGTCGACTCCGGCCTCGGCGGCCTGCTCGATGGTGTCCGCGCTGATACCGCCGTCGATTTCGATCAGGATGGTCAGCTCCCCCGCGTCGACCAGCTTCCGCACGGTGCGGACTTTGCTCAGCACCTCGGGGATGAAGCTCTGGCCGCCGAAGCCGGGCTCGACCGACATGATGAGCAGGGTGTCGAACTGCGGCAGGATTTCCAGGTAGGGCTCCAGCGGAGTCCCGGGCTTGACACTGATCCCGGCCTTGGCGCCGGCGGCTCGGATATCGCGGGCCACCGCGATCGGATTCTCGGTGGCCTCGGCGTGAAAGGTGACGTTGTAGGCGCCGGCCTCGGCGTACGGCGGCGCCCACCGGTCCGGGTTGTCGATCATCAAATGGCAATCCATCGGAATGCGCGTGGCGGCCAGCAGGCTCTCCACCACCGGCAAACCGATCGTCAGGTTCGGCACGAAGTGGCCGTCCATCACGTCGACGTGCAGCCAATCGGCGCCGGCCACGGCGGCCGCCTCGTCGGCGAGCCGGGCGAAATCGGCGGCCAGGATCGACGGAGCTATCAGGGGCCCACCCGTGCTGCCAGCCATGTGCGCCACATTACTGAGCCCGGCGGCCGAGCTCACGCCAGGCGGACCAGCGCGGCGGCAGCTGGGGTGTTTGTGTCGCCGTCGCGCTACTCCGCTACGCGGACCAGCGCGGCAGCGAACATGGCATCGGTGCCGTGCCGGTGCGGCCACAGCTGCACGTAGGGCCCCTCGCCCACCTCCGCGGGCTCGAACAGCGGCCGGGTATCCAACGCGCGTACCGGATGGCGGCGCAGCGCATCGGCCACCACCCCGACGGTTTCGACAAGATGCGGCGAGCACGTCGAATACAGCACCACGCCGCCCGGTCGGGTCAGCGCGATCGCGGCGGCCAGCAGTTCGCGTTGCAGCTTGGCCAGCGCCGGCACATCGGACGGCTGACGGCGCCAACGGGCCTCCGGCCGGCGGCGCAAGGCACCCAACCCGGTGCAGGGCACATCGACGAGCACCCGGTCGAAACCCGGCTCGAGACCGCTCTGCCGCCCGTCGACTCGCGCCACGTCAATGTCCAGCCCGCGGGTGTTCTCCGCGACCAGGTCCGCGCGACCCGGCGACGGCTCGACCGCGGTGATCCGGGCACCCCGGTCGGCGCCCAGGGCAGCCAGCAGCGCGGTCTTTCCGCCCGGGCCGGCACACAGGTCGAGCCAGCGCCCGGTGTCGCCGTCGACCGGCGCCAGTGTCATCGCGCGGGCCACCAGTTGACTGCCCTCGTCCTGAACCAGGGCCTGGCTGTCGCGCACCGCTGCCAGCTGTCCGGGATCGCCGCCCGGCAGGTACACCGCGTACGGCGAGTAGCGGCCGACGGTGCCGCCGACCGTGTCGGCCAGCTCCCCCGCGCTCAACACTCCCGGACGGGCCGCCAGGTGCACCTGGGGCCGTTCGTCGTCGCTGGCCAGCGCCGCGTCGAGTTCACCGGCGTCCGCGCCCAGCGCGTCGGCGAAGGCCTGGGCAATCCAGCGTGGATGGGAGTGCACGAACGCGGCGTGCCCGATCGGATCCCGCGCTGGGTCGGGGGCCAGTTCGTCGACCCAGGATTTCTCGTCCCGCCCGGCAATCGTCCGCAGCACGCCATTGACGAAACCTGCTCGCGCCGAATCGAATTCGATCCCGGCCTGCTCGACGGTGGTCGACACCGCGGCGTATGCGCCGACTCGGGTGCGCAGCAGTTGGTAGGTGCCCATCCGCAGCAGATCGAGCAACAGCGGATCGATCGCCTCGGGCGCGCGGCCGGCGGCCGCGCCGATGACCGCGTCGAGCAGGCCGCGGGTGCGGCTGGTGCCATAGGTGAGCTCGGTGGCGAACGCCGCGTCACGTCCGCTGATGCCACGATCGCGCAGCAGTGCGGGCAGGGCCAGATTCGCGTACGCGTCGCGCTCGCTGACGGCGCGAAGCACCTGGAGGGTGGCGGCCCGGGCCGGATCCAGCGGCCGGCGCCTTTTCGGTGAGGAAGGCCGGCGTTGCTTCGGGGCCGGGCTCATGATGCCCGCGCGGCGGCGTCGAGCCGGGCACCCCGCGCCCAGTCCACGGCGTTCATGAGCTTCTTGCCGGGGGGCTGAATCTGGCCCAGCCGCACCGGTTCCGAGCCGGTGCCGATCCGCACAATCTTGCGATCCACGTGAATTGCGCCGGGCGGCAACGACTCTGGAGCATCCGCGTCGATCTGCACCGGCCCCAGTTTGATCCGCAGGTCGTCGATCATCGTCCACGCCCCCGGGTTGGGTGTGACAGCGCGGATACGCCGCTCCACCACCGGTGCCGGCAGCTCCCAGCGCACCCGGGCCTCCTCGACGGTGATCTTGGGCGCGATGCTGACCCCGTCGGCGGGTTGCGGTCGCGGCGTCAGCGTCCCGTCGCCGATGCCGTCCAATGTGGCCGAGAGCAACGCCGCACCCGAAATAGCCAGTCGCTCAAGCAGATCGCCGGAAGTATCGGAGGGCCGGATCGTCTCGGTCACGACGCCGTAGACCGGCCCCGAGTCCAGGCTGGGCTCGATCTGAAACGTCGTCGCTCCGGTGATGGTGTCCCCCGCGGCGACGGCGGCCTGTACGGGCGCCGCGCCGCGCCAGGCCGGCAACAGCGAGAAATGCAGGTTGACCCAGCCGCGCGGGGGCACCGCGAGCAGGCCGTCGCGCAGCAGCGCGCCGTACGCCACCACCGGGCAACACTCCGGAGCGAACTCCGCCAGTTCGGCGACGAACTCCGCCGAGTTCGGCCGCACCGGCCGCAGCAACGGAAGACCGCGGTCGAGTGCCTCGCGGGCCACCGGAGACGGCTCCGGCTTGCCGCGCCGACCGGAGGCGGCATCGGGCCGGGTCAGCACGGCGACCACCTCGTGCCGAGGCGAGTCGAGGAGGCGACGCAGCGCGGGCAGCGCTGGTTCGGGGGTGCCGGCGAAGACGAGACGCACTCGGACAGTCTAAGAAGCGCTAGCGTCCGTGCTCCCAGCCGGCTTTCAACCCGCGTACAGCTAACACCAATGTTGCAGACATATATTATTGCCATTGCGTACTATTTCTATTGGCATGGTTGCTGCGCTTCGGCGACATTCTCCAGGAGGTTTGATGACTCTCGACACCGCCATCCACAGCGACCACACGCAGGCCGCCACACATCGGGCGTTATGGGCGCTGGGAGACTACGCGCTGATGGCCGAGGAAGTAATGGCCCCCCTGGGGCCAATCCTGGTCTCCGCCACCGGAATCGGATCCGGCATTCGAGTACTCGATGTGGCCGCCGGCTCGGGCAACATCTCCCTTCCCGCCGCCAGGACGGGGGCCACCGTGGTGTCCACCGACCTCA
Source organism: Mycobacterium sp. Dal123C01 (assembly GCF_052566995.1). NCBI lineage: Bacteria > Bacillati > Actinomycetota > Actinomycetes > Mycobacteriales > Mycobacteriaceae > Mycobacterium > Mycobacterium sp. Dal123C01. Next base: position 4,711,338 of record NZ_CP199580.1, read on the forward strand.
CCCCGGAGCTGCTGCAACGATCCCGGGCGCGGGCCGCAGCACAAGGGTTGACGCTGGACTACCGGGAGGCCAACGCGCAAGCGCTGCCGTTCGGTGACGGTGAGTTCGACATCGTGATGTCGGCGATCGGCGTGCAGTTCGCGCCAGACCATCAACTCGCGGCCCGTGAACTGGTGCGGGTCTGCCGGCCCGGCGGGACGATCGGAGTGATCAGCTGGACCCCGGAAGGATTCTTCGGCCGAATGCTGGCCGCCATCAGGCCATACCGGCCCAGCCTCTCGCCTGCCATACCGCCGGCGGCGTTGTGGGGCCGTGCAGGCTACGCCGCCGGGCTGTTAGGAGATCGAATCGGTCATGTCACAACGGCGCGGGGCATGCTGGAAGTCGACCGATTCGACTGTGCCACGGCCGTTCACGACTACTTCAAGAATCACTACGGCCCGACGATCGAGGCCTACGCGAACATCGGCCACAACCGCGTGCTGGCCGCCGAACTCGACGCGCAACTCGTCGAACTCGCCGAGGAATACCTGGCCGACGGCACCATGCGGTGGGAATACCTGCTGCTCACCGCCGAAAAACGGTGAGCCTTACAGATCGATCTCCAGGTTGGCGTCGGGCTCTCCGCCGGCCGCGGTGAAGGCCGTCAGAGCCCGCACCAGCCCGTGCCGCTCCGCCACCGGCATCTTCTCCACGATGGCGGCGATTTCCGCGCGCCGATAGGCGGTGACCCGCCGCACCGCCTCGCGTCCCCGCTTGGTCAGCGCGGCGATCAGCTCACGCCGGGACGTCGGGTGCGGCAGCCGGTCGATCAGTCCGGCGGCGACGAGCCGGTCGACCATCCGTCCGGTGGCCGACGGTTGCACACCCAGCAGATTGGCGAGCGTGGCCAGGTTGACCGGACCCCGGTTGGACAGGATCACCAGAGTCCGGAACTGCGCCATCGTGATGGTCTCGTCGACCTGCGCGATCGACCGAGCCGATATGCTCATCAGCAACCGGGACGCAGTGAGCAGCGCATCGGTGATGACGTCCAGCGACTCGCCGGCTTCCATCGCGTTCTCCATAGCCATCCAGGCCCCCCTCACTCGGTCCCCAGCCACGAATATCGTAGGAAGGGACTATTTCTCATGAACACTATCGCTGCAGGCGGCGATCCGCGCGGCGGAACGGCAAATTGCTGTCAGGAGCGGTTTTGCGGCCAGGACCTCTGATCGCGTGCGATGAACCTGCGATCCCATCTCACGAGTTCGCGGTCTTACAACGAAGGTCCGAAACCCCGGCCTCGGTGCGGTGAAAAATGCAGCTGTGCAACAGAATTGATTCAGATCAGCCCTGTCCATGACGCTTCGCCACAGCGGATCTAGTCGACGTGCAGCGGGTCCATCTGACCCCATCCGCACCGGCTGGCGAAATCCCGAGTCGGTTGATGAGACGTATTGGCCCACACGGTTATAAGGTCTTCGGCAAACGGCGCGAGAAGAGACACGTCGCAACCGAAAGGCCCTTCACCATGAGATTTGCGACCACGGCACCGCGGCGATTCGGCCCAGGCAAGACGGCCGCCTTCGCCGCCGCTGTCGGGTTGGCACTCTCGGCCACGGTCGTCGCGCTTCCAGCGGTGGCCTCGGCCGACAGCAGGACGCAAACCTACGACATCTGGAATTTGACCAGCACCGCTCTCAATATCACCGGCTACGAGAACGCCAGGGACTACAACAAGGTGCCGGCGGACAAGCTCCCGCAGGCCAAGGTCATTCCGCTGGGCAAGAACTTCCAAATAACGATCGCGATCGGCCAAGGGGTGATCACCAGCTTCGCGGGCAGCCAGCCGGCCCAGCAGGGGGGTACGCAGACGTGGCAGGTCTCGACGCTCCTCGAAGATATGGATTCCATTCCCGCCCCGCTAGTCCATCTGGTCTGCATTCCCGGCGACACCCGGATTGCCGCATGCGGTGTCACCAGCGGCAACAACGTCCGAGCGCTGGCCGATGCGCCGGGTACGACCATCAATGTCCCTGCCTCCGATACGAACAAGCAGGCCGAGCTGAGGTCGGCGTTCTGCGACCATCCGTATCGCCAGACTCTGCAGATCCAGTGCAAAGACTTCGCCGGCTCCAAGCTCGTCATCGCGGGGAACACAACCTGGACGTGGCCGGCCGGTAGATGAAAAGCACATCCGTGCAACAGAATTGAACGTGCGACGAGATCGCTCTAGCCGATCTGCAGCGGGTCGATCTGCACCCGCACCGGCTCGTGAGATTGCCGAGCGCTGAGCACGCCGACGCCGCGGCGCAGGCTCCCCGCCAGCTCTAGGCCCTGCTCGCGGGGTATCCGTACCAGCATCCTGATCACCGGCACGCCAGCCGGGGTTCCGGGCGGTCGGCGCACGCCCGGCGGCAGATCGACCGGGCCGAGCTGCTCGGCGCCGTCGGGCAAGTGGGCCTCGTCGAGCAACGCGGCGACCGCGTCGGCGCTGCCGTCGATGGCCGCCATGTGCACGCTGGGCGGCAGGCCGACCTCACCGCGAGCCGCCAGCTCAGCCTCCGCATGCCCCACCGGATCCCATCGGATCAGCGATTGCACCGTCGGGATGGTCGAGTCGGCGATCACGGTGACCACACCGCCGTCGCCGCGGGCCCGCACCAGCGCCGCGGCGGACATCCAGCGCCACAGCGCGTCCTCGGCGGCGCGCAGATCCTGGCGGCCCAGCAGTGCCCAGGTGTCCAGCAGCAGCGCCGCGCCATACCCGCCGTCGGCGCGGGGTTCGGCACCCGGCGTCGCGACCACCAGGGCCGGGTGCGCGGCGACCTCGGCCACGATCGCATCACCCGCCGAGGTGATGACCTGCGTGCCGGCGAACGCGCGGCCCAGCTCCTCGGCGGTGCGCCGGGCCCCGACCACCACCGCGCGTACCGCATCCGACCCGCACCGGACGCAGCGCAGCGCCGGTTCGGCACGTCCGCACCACCGGCACACCGCCCCGGGTCCCTGCTCTTGCAGCGACATTGGACCGGTGCAGTGCCGGCAGCGGGCGATCGCGCGGCAACGCCCGCAGGCCAGCGACGGCACGTAGCCGCGGCGCGGCACCTGGACCAGCACCGGCGCCCCGGCCTCCAGCGACGAGCGGGCGGCGCGCAGCGCGATCGACGGAATCCGCGCGGAGCGGGCCGCCGGGTCACGCTCGTCGGCGTAGCCGGTGTCGTCGAGGGCGACCACCCGCGGCGTGCGGGCCCGCACCACGGGCCGCGTCGCGACGATGTCCTGGGCCCAACCGCTGCGCACCAGCGCGTGGGCCTCGGCGGTGCGGGAGTAGCCGCCGATCAGCGCCGCGCACCGGGCCTGATGCGCGCGCAGCATCGCCACCTCGCGAGCATGCGGGTAGGGCGCCCGCGGCTCGGCCAGGCTGTCGTCGGCATCCGACCAGACCATGACCAGTCCCAGGTCGTCCAGCGGCGCGAAAACCGCACTGCGGGTACCGATCACCAATCGCGCCCTGCCCCGCAGCGCCGCCAGCCAACGCCGGTAGCGCGCCGCCGGCCCCAGCCCCGCCGACAGCGCCACCACGCTGTCCTCGTCGACCCGGGCGGTCACGGCCAGCCACAGCATGTCCAGATCCCGCTGATCGGGCACGATCGCCAGCGCCGCGCGCCCGGCGCGGAGCGTCTGCGCGGCGGCCTCCGCGAAGCGGTCCGCCCACTGCTCGCCCGGCAGCGCCTGCCACACGGCCCGCGCGGCACGTGACTCGGCCAGGGCGGACAGGAACTGCTCGCCGCGGCTGTACACCTCCCAACAGGACGGGTCGACCGGTGCGGGGGTCGGCAGCGGCGGGAGTGCCGTGGATTCCCGCTCCACCCTGGCGTGCCGGGCCGGGACCGCCAGCCGCAACACGTCCGGACGCGTTCCCGCGTAACGCGCCGCCACGGCGTCCACCAGTCGGCGAATTTCCGGGGTGAACACCGGTTCGGCCGACACGACGCGATCGAGCCAGCCCAGCTTGCCGGCGTGGTCGGTGTCGTTGCGGCGCTCCAGCACAAACCCGTCGACCAGGCGGCCGTGAAACCGGACCCGCACCCGCACCCCCGGCTGGGCGTCGTCGGATTGCTCGGCCGACACCAGGTAGTCGAACTCACGATCCAGGTGCGGCACCGACAGCATCGGCAGCACCCGGGCGATCGGTTCCACCTCGACGGGCGTGCGCGCGGTTCCGCTCACAGCACCCTCGAGTCACGAAATACGTTGCCAGCCAACATGGTTACCGTCCGTGGCCACACGATAGCGGCGACCACCGACAGTCAGCCTTGGGCAGGTTCGGGGCCATTGTCAGGGGCGTCGCCGGCTTCGTCTCGACCGAAGAAGAATCCCGCCGTGATCAGGATCAGGGCCGCGGCGTACAGCCACCAGATCGGCACCGCCAACGCCTCGTGGCCCAGGATGAACCGGCTGAGCGCGATCATCGTGTCCGATGCCATGAAACACAGCGCCCCCGCCGGCACCCAGATCGTCGGCAGCTGCGCCGCCAGCGCCGTACACACCATCGCGGTCAGCACGACGACGTAAACGGTGACCGGGATGGTCAAGTTGTCATGACCCAAGTGAGGCCAGATCCACACCAGCAACGCGATCGCGGCCAGGCACACCACCACGATGGTGACGATGCGGGCCCGCGACAGCGCCTCTTTGACCACTAACGGGAGCAGCGCGCCGATGAAACACAGGTGCGCCGACAGAAATGCCGCCAGCCCCAAGACAAATGACATGGTCCACCACGGGATCGCCAAGAGCCAGTCGCCGGTGGCCGACAGCAGTAGCGCGGGCATCAACCAGCGCCGCTCGCTGACGATGGGGTGCGCGAACGCGGCAACCGTCAGCAGCAACGCCATCAACGCCTTGAACGGCGGCTGCAGAATCCAATGTCCGGTGAGCTCCATTCCCGGCGGGGAACGCACGGCAATCACGGTCAAGTAGACGCCGTAGGCGATGCCCGCCCAGCCGGCCGCCACCCAGGCACCGGCTACCACGCGGGGTGCGTACGGTACCTGCATGCCCAGCTTTGACAAAGCCGACGAGAAACCTCCTATCGACCCCATTCTGCTGAAGGTACTCGACGCGGTTCCGTTCCGGCTATCCACCGACGACGGTATCGACGCTGCGCGCCAGCGGTTCCGCGATCTGCCGCGCCGGCCGCTGCACCCCGAACTGCGCGTCGAGGACCGGACCATCGAGGGGCCGGCTGGTTCCATTGGCATCCGGATCTATTGGCCGCCAACAGGTTCCGGCGACGGCGCGGCGCCTGTCGTGGTGTACTTCCACGGCGGCGGGTTCGTCATCGGCGATCTCGACACCCACGACGGCACCGCCCGCCAGCATGCGGTGGGCGCCGACGCGATCGTGGTGTCCGTCGATTACCGGCTGGCGCCCGAGCACCCGTATCCCGCTGCCGTCGAAGATGCTTGGGCCGCGACGCGGTGGGTCGCCGAGCACGGCGCCGGGCTCGGTGCGGACACCGCGCGGATGGCCGTCGCCGGGGATTCGGCGGGCGGCAACATCGCCGCGGCGGTCGCCCAGCAGGCCCGCGACGAGGGCGGACCGCCGATCCTCTTCCAGCTGTTGTGGTATCCCTCCGTCTTGTGGGACGAGTCGCTGCCGTCCTTCGCCGAGAATGCGACCGCGCCGATTCTTGACACGAGGGCCATCGCGCAGTTTTCCCGTTGGTACGCAGGCGATGTCAACTTGTCCGACCCGCCTGCGGGAATGGCGCCGGGGCGGGCGAAGAACTTGGCCGACCTGCCGCCGGCCTATATCGGCGTCGCCGGTTACGACCCGCTGCGCGACGACGGCATCGGCTACGGCAAGCTGCTGGCCGCCGCGGGCGTGCCCACCGAGGTGCACAACGCCGAGACAATGGTGCACGGCTACCTCGGCTATGCGGGCGTGGTGCCGGCCGCCACGGCCGGATCCGACCGGGGGCTCGCAGCGCTAAGGAATGCGCTGCACAGGTAAACACCGGGGGTACGGTGGACGAATGATTGAGCCACCCCAGGCCCGACCAGGCATCGATCCGACCTTCAAGGCGTTGCTGGACGCCTTCACCATGAAATTCGATGCGGACGACGGCGTCGAGCTTGCCCGCACCCGATTGCGCCAGCTCAAGGTGCCGGAGGAATTGCTGCCGCCGCTGCGCATCGAAGACCGCACGATCAGCCACGGCGACCTCACCGACATCCCGGTCCGGATCTACTGGCCGCCGGACCCCGAGGCGCCCCCGCCCGTTGTCGTCTTCTACCACGGCGGCGGTTTCTGCCTGGGCGATCTGGAGACCCACGACCCGGTCGCCCGTGCGCACGCGCTCGGCGCCGAGGCCATCCTGGTGTCCGTCGACTACCGCCTCGCCCCCGAACACCCTTTTCCGGCCGGCGTGAACGACAGCTGGGCCGCGTTGCAATGGGTCGGCGAGCATGCCGCCGAACTGGGCGGTGACCCGAGCCGTATCGCCGTCGCCGGTGACTCCGCCGGCGGGAACCTCGCGGCGGTCGTGGCACTGCTGGCCCGCGACAACGGCGGGCCGGCGCTGGCATTCCAGCTGCTGTGGTATCCGGTCACCACCGCTGACCTGTCGCTGCCCTCGCACACCGAGAACGCCGTCGCACCGGTGCTGGACCGTGAAGTGATCGAGGCATTCCTGGCCTGGTATCTGCCCGGGGTCGACATCGACGGCGACCCCAAGACGCTGCCCGTCACCCTGGCCCCGGCCAACGCCGCCGACCTGTCCGGTTTGCCGCCCGCCTACATCGGGACGGCCGAACACGATCCGTTGCGTGACGACGGGGCGCGCTACGCGGAACTGCTCAGCGCCGCGGGTGTACCCGTCGAACTGAGCAACGAGCCCACCATGGTGCACGCCTACGCCAGCTTCGCCATGGTGATCCCCGCTGCCGCGGAGGCCACCGAGCGCGGACTTCGGGCGCTGCGGAAGGCGTTGCACCCCTAGGCTGGCAGTCGATGAGCCCGGAGACGAAAGAGCACCCCGACTATCACACCCTGATCGTCGGTGCCGGATTCTCCGGCATCGGCGCCGCCATCAAGCTCGACCAGGCGGGACTTTCCGATTACCTGGTGATCGAAGCCGGCGACGGAGTGGGTGGCACCTGGCACTGGAACACCTATCCCGGTATCGCCGTAGATATTCCGTCGTTCTCCTATCAATTCTCCTTCGAGCAGAGTCGGCAATGGTCACGCACCTACGCGCCGGGCCGGGAGCTGAAGGCCTACGCCGAACACTGCGTCGACAAATATGGCATCCGATCGCGGATCCGGTTCAACACCAAGGTCCTTTCCGCCGAGTTCGACGACGAGCACGCGGTGTGGCGAGTGCAGACGGATCCGGGCGGCGTGGTCACGGCCAGATTCCTGATCAGCGCCAGCGGCGTGCTCACCGTGCCGAACCTGCCCGACATCGACGGCGTGGACTCCTTCGACGGCCTCACCATGCACACCGCGCGCTGGGATCACAGCCAGGACCTGACCGGCAAGCGCGTCGCCATCATCGGCACCGGCGCCTCGGCCGTGCAGGTGATCCCGGAAATCGCGCCAATTGCCGCCCAGCTCACCGTATTTCAGCGCACCCCGATCTGGTGCTTCCCTAAATTCGACGTCCCGCTGCCGGCGCGGCTGCGCTGGGCAATGCGGCTTCCCGGCGTCGCGGCCGTCCAGCGACTGCTCAGTCAGGCGTTCGTCGAGTTGAGCTTCACGATCGCCGCGCAGTACTTCACGGTGATCCCGCTGGCCAAGCGGATGGGGCACGTCGGTCGCCGTTATCTGCGTCAGCAGGTCGATGACCCGGACGTGCGCGAGCAACTCACTCCGCGGTACGCCGTGGGATGCAAGCGGCCCGGTTTTCACAACGGTTACCTGGCCACGTTCAACCGCGACAACGTGCGGCTGGTCACCGAGCCGATCGAGAAGATCACCCCCGAGGCGGTGGCCACCACCGACGGCGAGCACCACGAGATCGATGTGCTGGTGCTGGCGACCGGTTTCAAGGTGATGGACGCCGACACCATGCCGACCTTTGCGATCGCCGGAAGCGGCGGCACAACGCTGACCGAGTTCTGGGACGAGCACCGGCTGCAGGCCTATGAGGGTGTCAGCGTGCCGGGATTCCCGAACATGTTCAGCATCATGGGTCCGTACGGCTACGTCGGCTCTTCGTACTTCGCGCTGATCGAGACGCAGACCCACCACATCGTGCGGTGCCTGAAGCGGGCCCGGCGCAACGGCGCGGCGCGTGTCGAGGTGACCGAAACGGCCAACAGTCGCTACTTCGCCGAGATGATGCGCAAGCGGCACCGTCAGATCTTCTGGCAGGACAGTTGCCGACTGGCCAACAGCTACTACTTCGACAAGAACGGTGACGTGCCGATACGTCCCACCACCACGTTGGAGGCCTACTGGCGTAGTCGTCGTTTCGACCTCGACGACTATCGATTCATCGGCTAGCTGCCAAACGCTAGGGTCGAGGGATGTCGAAGGAGTTTTCGTCTATCGACGCGTCGCTGCGAGAGTTCATCGGCCAGCAGGCCATGTTCTTCGTAGCTACCGCGCCATCTGAGGGCGGGCGAATTAACCTCTCCCCCAAGGGCTACCAAGACACCTTCGCCGTACTCGACGATCACACCGTCGCGTATCTCGACCTGTTCGGCAGCGGCGCGGAAACAATCGCACACCTGCGCGACAACGGCCGGATCACCCTGATGTTCTGCTCGTTCACCCGAAACTCGCGGATCCTGCGATTGTTCGGCACCGGGCGTGCGGTGCGCCCGGACGACGCCGAATTCCCTGGTCTGCTAGCGCATTTCGGGGACCAGCATGCCGGCGTCCGGGCCGCCATCGTCATCGATGTCGAGCGGATCGCCGACGCCTGCGGATACGCGGTGCCGTACTACGACCTCGTCGATGAACGGCCGGTGCTCGACACCTACCACGCCAAAGCGACCGACGACACCTACGTGCGCGCCGTCGGTCGCAATCAGCACAGCATCGACGGACTGCCCGCGCTGGACGCCGACCACCCACTGCCCCCCAGCGTCGAACGCGCAGAGGCGCCGAACGGCTAGATGGCGCGCTTGAGGTCGTCGACCTTGTCCAGCTGCTCCCACGGCAGCTCGATGTCGGTGCGGCCGAAGTGCCCGTACGCGGCGGTCTGCGCGTAGATCGGGCGCAGCAGGTCCAGGTCACGAATGATCGCACCGGGCCGCAGGTCGAATACCTCGGGGACGATCTTCTCGATCTTGACCGGGTCGACCGTCGCGGTGCCGAACGTCTCGATGAACAGACCGACCGGTGCCGCCTTGCCGATCGCGTAGGCGACCTGCACCTCGACCCGCTCAGCCAGCCCGGCGGCGACGATGTTCTTGGCCACCCAGCGCATCGCGTACGCCGCCGACCGGTCCACCTTGGACGGATCCTTGCCGGAGAAGGCGCCGCCACCGTGGCGGGCCCAGCCGCCGTACGTGTCGACGATGATCTTGCGGCCGGTCAGGCCGGCGTCACCCATCGGGCCACCCAGGACGAACTTTCCGGTCGGGTTGACCAGCACGCGCGTCGACGACGAGTCCAGGGTGTCGTGGGCCAGTTCCTCGAGCACGGTCTTGAGCACGTGCTCCCGAATGTCGGGGTCCAGCGTGTTCACCAGGTCGATACCGTCTGCGTGCTGGGTGGAGACGACCACGGTGTCCAGGCGGACCGGAACGTCGTCCTCGTAGGCGATGGTGACCTGCGTCTTGCCGTCGGGGCGCAGGTAGGGCAGCGTGCCGTTCTTGCGGACCTCGGTCAGCTTCCGCGACAGCCGGTGGGCCAGCGCGATGGGCAGCGGCATCCGCTCCGGGGTGTCGTTGATCGCGTAGCCGAACATCAGGCCCTGGTCGCCGGCGCCCTGGGCGTCCAGCGGGTCCGCGGCGCCCTCGACGCGGGTCTCGTGGGCGGTGTCGACGCCCTGGGCGATGTCGGGCGACTGCGCGCCGATGCCAATGTTCACACCGCACGTCAGCCCGTCGAAGCCCTTGTCCGACGAGTCGTAGCCGATGTCGAGGATGCGCTCGCGCACCGTGTTGGTGATGTCGGCGAACGCCGATTTGGCGGTTGTCGTGACCTCGCCGACCACGTGCACCTGCCCGGTGGTGACCAGCGTTTCGACCGCGACACGTGAGCGGGGATCCTCCGCCAGAAGCGCGTCGAGGACCGAGTCGCTGATCGCGTCGCAGATCTTGTCGGGATGCCCCTCGGTCACCGACTCACTGGTAAACAGCCGACCCTTTTCGCTCACTCTGTGATCCTTTCGTGCTGACTAATGTTAGTTAGGCAAATTATTTTAAACGCCTTCAACTCAACCGGCTCAACCGGGCGATTGCAACCTGGCGCTATCCGTTATCACCGTGCAGGAACGTGACGATCGCGTCGACGATGCGACTGGCCATCAGCGTCTTAGAACCGGGCTGGAGCGCCGATTCGGTCCCGTCGGACGCCAGCAGCCAGCCGTCGTTGTTGTCCACCTCGAACGCCCTGCCATCGCCAACAGCGTTGACGACTAACAGGTCACATCCCTTGCGGCGCAACTTCGCCCGGGCGTGGAACAGCACATCGCCGTTGGCGTCGCCGGTCTCGGCGGCGAAACCCACAATCGCCCGCATGTTGGGCAGCTCGCCGTGCGCTCGCCCACGTACCGCGCCGGCCAGCACGTCGTCGTTGCGCACCAATGTGATCAGTGGCGGCTCGTCCTGATCGCCAGGGCCTTTTTTGATCTTCGCGGCGGCAACCTGCGCGGGCCGGAAGTCGGCAACCGCGGCCGCCATCACCAGTACGTCGACGTCGGGAGCGTGCTTGGATACCGCGTCGGCGAGTTGCTGCGCAGAACTGATCTGCACCACTTCGACGCCGGCGGGGTCGATGAGCCCGGCCGTATGGCCGGCGATCAGCATGACCTCGGCGCCGCGTTGCGCGGCGACCCGCGCGACGGCATAGCCCTGCTTGCCCGAGCTGCGGTTGCCGATGAAGCGAACCGGATCGATCGGCTCGCGGGTACCACCCGCGGTCACCAGCACCTTGCGGCCGGCCAGGTCGTAGGGCAGCGCGTCGGAGCGCTCCAGCAGCAGGTGAGCAAGGGTGGTGATCTCTTCGGCCTCGGGCAGCCTGCCTTTGCCGCTGTCCGCGCCGGTGAGCCGTCCGAACGCGGGTTCCAGCACGACAGCGCCCCGGCGCCGCAATGTGGCCACATTGTCGACGGTGGCCGGGTGTAACCACATCTCGGTGTGCATCGCCGGCGCGAACAGCACCGGACATCGCGCGGTGAGCAGCGTGGCGGTCAGCAGATCGTCGGCGCGGCCGTGTACCGCGCGGGCCAACAGGTCAGCGGTGGCCGGTGCCACCACCACCAGGTCGGCGTGCTGGCCGAGCCGGACATGCGGCACCTCGGGAACGTCGGAGAAGACGCCGGTGTGCACCGGCTGTCCGGAGAGCGCCTCGAAGGTGGCGGCCCCGACAAAGCGCAACGCGGATTCGGTGGGGATGACGCGGACGTCATGGCCCGCCTCGGCGAGCTGCCGGACGACGGTGCATGCCTTGTACGCGGCGATCCCCCCGGAGACGCCGACGACGATCCGCTTGCGATCCACCTACGCCGGCCCTTCTTCGTTGAAGAGGCTCTCCATGACGATCACAGCCGCCCGGCTCCGTCCTGTTACTCGCCCTCGGTGTGTTCGAGCAGGTCGGCGTGGATCTCACGCATCGCGATCGAGAGCGGCTTTTCCTGCAGACCGGGCTCGACCAGCGGGCCGACGTACTCGAGGATGCCCTCGCCGAGCTGGTTGTAGTAATCGTTGATTTGCCGAGCTCGTTTGGCCGCGTAGATGACCAGTGCGTACTTGCTCGAGACACGGTCGAGCAACTCGTCGATGGGCGGGTTGGTGATGCCCAGCGGGGTGTCGTACGTGCGCGGCCCGCCTGCCGAAGGATCGAATTGATCGACGGCGGCCAGCGACGTATCAGACTGCGGAATACTCACTTAAGACTTTCTCCTGGCGCGTAGAGCGGTTGAAATAGCTAGAAACTCTGATTCTTCATCGCAGCTGGTGAGTCGGCTCATGCCGAGCCAGGCGCGTTTCCCACCAGCAAGGATACCAATTCGGCGCACGCAGACTCCAATTGGCTGTTGACCACGACCTGGTCGAAGTCCTCTTGGGCCTCCAGTTCCACCCGGGCGGTCTCCAGGCGGCGCGCCATGGCCTCCGGCGTTTCGGTGCCGCGACCGACGAGCCTGGCCTGCAAATCGGCCCAGCTGGGCGGTGCCAGAAACACGGTCATGGCCTCCGGCATTGCCTTCTTGATCGCCCTGGCTCCGGCCAGGTCCACCTCGATGAGCACCGGAAATCCCGACGCGGTGGCGGCCCGCACCGGCGCCGCCAGGGTGCCCGATCGCTGCAGCCCACCGTGGATCTCGGCCCACTCCAGCAGGGCGCCCTCGTCAATGAGTTGCTGGAACCGGGCGGGACTGACGAAGTGATAGTCGACACCGTCGACCTCGCCCGGCCGCGGCGCCCGCGTGGTGGCCGAGACACTGAAATGCAGGTCCGGTATCTGCTCTCGCAGGCACCGGACCACTGTTGACTTGCCGACCGCTGAGGGGCCGGACAGCACGACCACACGCCCGTTGCCTACCGGCTCGGGGCGTGCGGCGTGCTCGATGTCCGGTTCCCCGTCGGCGCTCACTGGCGCCCCTGGGTCGCTGCGCCGACAGGCCATTCGGCCTGCATCGTCGCAGGTCGGGTTAGGGAGTGCCGAACTTTTCCAGCAGGGCCTTGCGCTGGCGATCGCCGAGACCACGCAGGCGGCGGGTCGGAGCGATTTCCAGCTCGGTCATGATTTCCTGCGCCTTGACCTTGCCTACCTTCGGCAACGCCTCGAGCAGCGCAGACACCTTCATCTTGCCAAGGACTTCGTTGGTCTCGGCGTCCTTGAGCACCTGGGTCAGGTTGGTGCCGCCGCGCTTGAGCCGGTCTTTGAGCTCTGCTCGTGCTCGGCGGGCGGCAGCCGCCTTCTCCAACGCGGCCGCGCGCTGCTCGTCGGTCAACTGGGGAAGGGCCACGATTCCTCCGTATCTGATCAATAATCGTGTCTCTGCCGGGCACTTCAGCCCAGCGGAGACGACCGTACTCACGCTTCCTGACGAAATCTAACCCGACCCCCTGGTTAAGGGGATAAATGCCCAGCTTGCACCCCGCCGACACGTGCCGCTGGCGGCATTCTTCGGCATCGCTGGCGGCGGCCGGATCCGGTACCTGGGCGTTAGTCGCACATTCGCCGCGGCAACCCAGATCAAGCCTTCTACCTGCGGTTTTGGTTCTGCGCGGCGCGGTGCTGGATGCCGGGCGACGGACCGTCGCGGGGGCCGCCGGCGGGTAGCCCGGGGGGCTCCGTGCGGGGAATCACGATTTGCCATGGGGTTTCCGGCGTGTCGCGCCGCTGACAAACACCAGGTCGCCGCATGGAAGTCGGTGGGAAAAGATTCCGGTGTTGTTAACCGGGCCCCGATTCGCCGGCTACTGCACGGCGAGATAGGCGACGGCGTCCAGCATTTGTTGGCCCGCCGCCCGTAGGTCGGACACGCTCGGTCCGGCCCGCAGCACCTCACGCGCCACCACGGGCAGCAGCTGGCCTGGCACGGCCCCGCCCAGGCCTCCAAGCGCCTCAGGGCGCCCGCCTTGGGCGCCGACCCCCGGTACCAGCACCGGTCCCCCCAGCGCGCTGACATCGGGCGCCTGGAAGACCGTCGCGCCCAGCACCACGCCGACGTAGCCGGGCCCGGACCCGGTGGCGGACCGGTTGACCACCGCGGCCTGGTCGACGACCAGCTGGGCCACGGTGCGGCCGTCGAAGGTGGCACGCTGCACGGTCCCGCCCTCCGGGTTGGACGTGGCCGCCAGCACGAACACGCCGCGGTCGTGCGCCGCGGCGGTTTCCAGCAGCGGTCGCAGCGAGCCGAACCCCAGATACGGCGACGCGGTCACGGCGTCGGCGGCCAGCGGCGAATCCCCGGCCCAGGCCGCGGCGTAGGCCGCCATCGTCGTCCCGATATCCCCGCGCTTGGCGTCGGCCAGCACCAGCACCCCGACCGAGCGCAGCGCGGCGATCGTGCGTTCCAGCACCGCGTAGCCGGCAGCGCCGTAGGCCTCGAAGAACGCCACCTGCGGCTTGACGACGGCGAAACCGGAAAAGGCGTCCACGCAGATGTCGCAGAACTTGGCCAGGCCGTCGGCGGTGGCCGGCAGGTCCCATGCCCGCAGCAGCTCGGGGTGTGGGTCGATGCCCAGACACAGCGGCCCGCGATTCGCCTTCGCCTCGGCCAGCCGGACCCCGAACCGGGTCATTGGGCGCCCTTCTCGGCCGGTCCGGCCGCGCCGATCGCGCTGTGCAGCTCCTGCAGCGACCGCACCCCGATATCGCCGCGAATGCCCGCCTCGATGCCCTGTACGGCCGCCGATGCCCCCTGCACGGTCGTCACGCACGGGATGTTGGCCGACACCGCGACTGAACGGATTTCGTAGCCGTCGATGCGCGGGCCGGAGTTCCCATAGGGCGTGTTGATCACCATGTCGACCACCCCCGCTTTGATCGCGTCGACCGCGGACAGCGCGGGCCGGCCCGGTTGCGGCGACTCGAAATGCTTGCGCACCTCGTCGCAAGGAATTCCATTGCGGCGCAGCATTTCCGCGGTGCCCTCGGTGGCAAGGATATGGAAACCCAGATCCGCCAGCCGCTTGACCGGAAACACCAGGGACCGCTTGTCGCGGTTGGCAACCGAGACGAACACCGTTCCCGAGGCCGGCAGCGACCCGTATGCGGCGGTCTGGCTCTTGGCGAAGGCGGTGCCGAAATCGCGGTCGATCCCCATCACCTCACCGGTCGACTTCATCTCCGGACCGAGCAGCGAGTCGATGGCCTCCCCGTCGGCGCGGCGGAACCGATTGAACGGCAACACCGCTTCCTTGACCGCGATCGGAGCGTGCGGCGCCACACTGGCACCATCTCCGGACGCCACCAGCATTCCTTCCTCGCGAAGCTGGGAAATGGTGGTGCCCAGCATGATCCGCGCACACGCCTTGGCGAGCGGGATCGCGGTGGCCTTGGAAACGAACGGCACGGTACGGCTGGCCCGCGGGTTGGCCTCCAGCACGTAGAGCACGTCGTCCTTGAGCGCGTATTGCACGTTGAGCAGGCCCACCACACCGATGCCGTGCGCGATGGCCTCCGTCGCCTGGCGCACCTTCTCGATGTCGCTGCGGCCCAGTGTCACCGGCGGCAGCGCGCAGGCCGAGTCGCCGGAGTGAATACCGGCCTCCTCGATGTGTTCCATGATGCCGCCGATGTACACCTCGGCGCCGTCACACAGTGCGTCGACGTCGATTTCGACCGCGTCCTCGAGGAAACGGTCGACAAGCACCGGATGCTCGGGAGACAGGTGTGTGGCGCGGGTGATGTAGCTCTTCAGCGTCTCCTCGTCATAGACGATTTCCATGCCGCGCCCGCCCAGCACGTACGACGGTCGCACCAGCACCGGGTAACCGATCTCATCGGCGATCCGGCGAGCCTGCGCGAAAGTCGTTGCCATGCCGTATTTTGGCGCCGGCAGCCCCGCCGCACCGAGCAGGTCGCCGAAGGCGCCGCGGTCCTCGGCCAGGTCGATGGCCTCCGGCGGAGTGCCCACGATCGGAACCCCGGCGTCGGCCAGACGCTGAGCCAGCCCGAGCGGGGTCTGTCCGCCGAGTTGCACGATGACCCCGACGACACCCGGGCCGCCCCTTGCCGACTCCGCTTCGGCGCGAAACACCTCCAGGACGTCCTCGAAGGTCAACGGCTCGAAGTACAGCCGATCCGCGGTGTCGTAGTCGGTGGACACCGTCTCGGGGTTGCAGTTCACCATCACGGTTTCAAAGCCGGCTTGCGACAACGTGGTTGCCGCGTGCACGCAGCTGTAGTCGAATTCGATCCCCTGCCCGATCCGGTTCGGCCCCGATCCCAGGATCAGCACCTTGGGCTTCTCGGTCTGCGGTGCCACCTCGGTCTCCGCGGCGGGGTCAAGTTCATAGCTGCTGTAGTGGTAGGGCGTCTTGGCCTCGAACTCCGCCGCACAGGTATCCACCGTCTTGTACACCGGGTGGATGTCCAACCGCTCCCGCAACGAACGCACCCCGTCCTCGCCGGCCAATTCCGGTCGCAGCGCCGCGATCTGGCGGTCGGACAGTCCGTTGTGCTTGCCGCGCCGCAGCAGGTCGGCGTCGAGCACGGGGGCAGCGGCCAGCTCGGTACGCAGCGCAACCAGCTCGCCGATCTGCGCGACGAACCACGGGTCCACCCCGCTGGCCTTCGCGACCTGTTCCACCGAAGCGCCCAGCCGCAACGCCAGCTCGAGGTCATACAGCCGGCCTTCGGTCGGGGTCAGCAACCGGGTCAGCACCTCCTCGACGTCACCCTCGAGGTCGGGCCGCGTCCAGAAGCCGGCGCGGTCGGTCTCCAGCGAGCGCATCACCTTGCCGAGCGACTCGACGAAGTTGCGGCCCAGCGACATTGCCTCGCCGACGGATTTCATCGTCGTGGTCAGCGTTGGGTCGGCGCCGGGGAATTTCTCGAATGCGAACCGTGGCGCCTTGACCACGACGTAGTCCAGGGTGGGCTCGAAGCAGGCCGGTGTCTCCTTGGTGATGTCGTTGACGATCTCGTCCAGCGTGTAGCCGATGGCCAGCTTGGCGGCGATCTTGGCGATCGGGAAGCCGGTGGCCTTGGACGCCAGTGCGCTGGAACGGGATACCCGCGGGTTCATCTCGATCACGATCAGCCGGCCGTCGGCCGGGTCGATCGCGAACTGGATGTTGCAGCCGCCGGTGTCGACCCCGACCTCGCGCAGGATCGCGATGCCCAGATCGCGCATCCGCTGGTATTCCCGGTCGGTCAGCGTCATGGCCGGCGCGACGGTGACCGAGTCGCCGGTGTGCACGCCCATCGGGTCGAGGTTCTCGATCGAGCACACCACCACGACGTTGTCGTTGCCGTCGCGCATCAGCTCGAGCTCGAACTCTTTCCAGCCGTAGATCGATTCCTCGATCAGCACGTTGGCGCTGGGGCTTGCGGCCAGCCCGGCGCCGGCCATCCGGTCGACCTCCTCGACGGATCGCGCCATGCCCGAACCCAGGCCGCCCATCGTGAAGCTGGGCCGCACGACGACCGGCAGACCCAGCTCCTCGACCGTCTCGCGGACCTCGTCCATGGTGAAACACACTCGGCTGCGCGCGGATTCACCGCCCACCTTCGCGACGATGTCCTTGAACATCTGCCGGTCCTCGCCGCGCTGGATGGCATCGAAATCGGCCCCGATGAGCTCGACGTTGTAGCGCTCCAGCGCCCCGTTCTCGTACAGCGCGACAGCGGTGTTGAGCGCGGTCTGCCCGCCCAGGGTCGCCAGCAGGGCATCGATCTTGTTGCCGCGCTCGGCCTGCTGGGCGATCACCTTTTCGACGAATGCCGGGGTGATCGGCTCGACATAGGTGTGGTCGGCGTATTCGGGGTCGGTCATGATGGTGGCCGGGTTGGAGTTGACCAGGCTGACTTGCAGACCCTCGGCGCGCAGCACCCGGCAGGCCTGGGTGCCGGAGTAGTCGAATTCGCAGGCTTGACCGATGACGATCGGCCCGGAGCCGATCACCAGGATGTGACGCAGGTCGGCGCGACGCGGCACTAGCGTGACCCTTCCCTGTGCTGAGATGCCATCAGATCGGCGAATTGATCGAACAGGTACTCCGCATCGTGCGGGCCCGCGGCGGCCTCCGGATGGTATTGCACCGAAAATGCCCGCCCATCAAGTAGTTTGACGCCCTCCACTACCCCGTCGTTGGCGCAGGTGTGACTGACGATCGCCTGGCCGAACGGCGTATCGAACCGCTGGCCGGCCTCACCCTCCAGCGCGAAGCCGTGGTTCTGCGCGGTCACCGCGACCCGCCCGGTGGCGTGGTCGATGACCGGGATGTTGATTCCGCGGTGGCCGAAGACCATCTTGTAGGTGGACAGACCGAGCGCCCGGCCCAGGATCTGATTGCCGAAGCAGATGCCAAACAGCGGGATTCCGGCGTCCAGTACCTCACGGGTGAGCGCGACGACATGGTCCGCGGTAGCCGGGTCGCCGGGCCCATTGGACAAGAAGACCCCATCCGGCTTGATCTCGGCGATCTGCTCGAACGTGGCCGACGCCGGCAGCACGTGGCTGCGGACCCCGCGCCGGGCGAAGTTGCGCGGCGTGTTGGTCTTGATCCCCAGATCCAGGGCGGCGACGGTAAACCGCCGTGGCCCTTCGGGTTCCACGACGTATGTGCCCGAGGTGCTGACCTCGCCGGCGAGATCGGCACCCAGCATCGACGGCTGGTCGCGCACCCGGTCCAGCAATTCGTCCGGGTCGGCGAGCGCATCACCGGAGAACACTCCGGCCTTCATCGAACCGCGGCTGCGCAGATGCCGCACCAGTGCACGGGTGTCGATACCGGCGATCCCGACGATGTGCTGGCGGATCAGCTCGCCCTCCAGCGTCCCGGTGGCCCGCCAGTTGGAGGCGCGCGGCGACGGGTCGCGCACGGCGTAACCGGCGACCCAGATCTTGTCGCCGCGGCTCTCGGCGTCCTCGCCGTTCCAGCCGGTGTTGCCGATCTGCGGCGCGGTGGCCACCACGATCTGGCGGTGATAGCTGGGATCGGTCAGCGTCTCCTGATAGCCCGACATGCCGGTGGAGAAGACGACTTCGCCGAGCGTTTGGCCGGCCTTGCCGAACGGCTTCCCGGTGAAGACGCGGCCGTCTTCAAGTACCAGCAGCGCTTTAGTCACGCAGCCTCCTCCAGCCAGCCGTCGTATGGGTCGCGATTGCTTGCCCGGAACCCGGTGTCGATCTCGACGCCGGACGCTAACCGCCACCGGATTGCCAGTATCCCGTTGCGGGCCGCGACCTTTCCGCCCATCACCCGTTCGGCGCGTACCTCGGCAATCGCGCTCTGCGGAATCCAAATCGGTTTGGCGCGGCTGCGTTCCAGCAAGATTCCCTCGGGGTAGCGGCTCAGCACCGCCTTGCTGCGATACCCGAGATCGCCGGCCGTGACCCGCTCATTCCATTCCGGGGCCAGCGTGGAACCGACGTAGACACCGCGCAGCGTGGTGATGGCCGTGCCCACCTGGTCAGGCACCTCAGGCAGGTTACCGATCAGCTCCTCCTGACGGTGCGCGCGCCGGCGCCAGCCGAGCATCATCAGCTGGATGACGACCGCGATCACCACTACCAGCACGGCCGCGAAGATCAGCGAGCCCATCAGCGTCGACGAATTCATGCTGGGCTCTTCCCATCCCGAGCGGTGATCTTTCCCCGCAGCAGCGTGGCAGTCACGGTGGCGGGCAAGGTCATCGATTCAAAGGGAGTGTTGGCCGACCGGCTGGCCAGGTCGGGCCCGGTGACCGTCCACGTGGCATCCGGGTCGACCACGGTCAGGTTGGCCGGCTCCCCCACCTCCAGCGGCCGGCCGTGATCGGGCAGTCCGACTATGCGCGCGGGGTTTTCGCTCATCACCCGGGCGACATCGCGCCAGGTAAACACCCCGGGTGTCACCATCGTCTGCACCACCACCGACAGCGCCGTCTGCAGTCCGAGCATCCCGGGCCGGGCCGCGGAGAATTCGACGCATTTCTCGTGCTCGGCGTGCGGGGCATGGTCGGTGGCCACACAGTCGATTACCCCGTCGGCCAACGCTTGACGCAACGCGATCGCGTCCGCGGCTTCGCGCAACGGCGGAGTGACCCGATTCACGCCGTCATAGCTGACCAGCCTGCTGTCATCGAGCAGAAGATGGTGCGGCGTCACCTCTGCGGTGATCGAAATACCTTGATCCTTAGCCCATTTCAGAATTTCGACGGTTCCGGCGGTGGAGGCGTGACAGACATGCACGCGGGCGCGGGCGTCGCGGGCCAGCAGCGCGTCGCGGGCGACGATCGATTCCTCGGCGGATCTGGGCCATCCCGCCAGTCCCAGCCGGGCGGCCGTGGGCCCCTCGTGGGCCACCGCGCCGACGGTCAGTCTGGGCTCCTCGGCGTGCTGGGCGATCAGCACGCCCAATCCGGTGGCGTACTCGAGGGCGCGACGCATGATCAGCGGGTCATGCACGCAGACGCCGTCGTCGGAGAACATCCGCACCTGAGCGGCACCGGCGGCCATCATTCCCATCTCGGTCAGCTCGGCTCCGGCCAGCCCGACGGTGACCGCGCCGACGGGGTGCACGTCCACCAGGCCGACTTGCTGGCCGCGGTGCCAGACATGGTCGGTGACCACCGGGCTGTCTGCCACCGGGTTGGTATTCGCCATCGCGAACACCGCGGTGTATCCACCCAAAGCAGCTGCTGCCGAACCGGTTTCGATGTCCTCGGCGTATTCACGGCCGGGCTCGCGCAGGTGAGTATGCAGGTCGACCAGCCCGGGGAGCAGCACGTGATCCGTGGCGTCGATCACATCTACGTCTTTTCCGAGAACTCCGGGCTCCGTCAGTCCGGTTCCGATCTCGGCGATCTGGCCGTCATCGACCCGAACGTCGACCCGGTCGCCCTCGCCGTACAACCGGACTCCGCGCAGCAGCACAGTCACGCCGCACCCTCATTTCCCACCGATTCGGTGCCGACCAGAACATGGAACAGCACGGCCATCCGCACGTGCACGCCGTTGGAAACCTGTTGCAGCACCGCGGATTGCGATGAGTCAGCCACCGAAGACGCGATCTCCATGCCGCGCACCATCGGGCCGGGATGCAGCACCACGGCATGGTCAGGCAGCAGCGCCTGGCGCCGGCCGGAAAGCCCGTATCGCACCGAGTATTCGCGCACCGATGGGAAAAACCCGCCGTTCATCCGCTCGGCCTGGACCCGCAGCATCAGCACGGCGTCCGCGGCGGGGAGCTCGGCGTCGAGGTCATAGGAGACGGTGGCCGGCCAGCCGTCGACCCCGACCGGCAAGAGTGTCGGCGGCGCCACCAGCACCACCTCGGCGCCCAGCGTGGCCAGCAGCATCACGTTGGAGCGGGCCACGCGACTGTGCAGGATGTCACCCACGATCACGACGCGCCGGCCTTCGATGCCGCCGAGCCGCTGGCGGATGGTCAACGCATCCAGCAGCGCCTGTGTGGGGTGTTCATGGGTACCGTCGCCGGCATTGATCACCGACGGGCCCCCTTCTTCGCCGTCGGCGCGGGCAGTCCAGTCGGCCAGCAGATGCGCGGCGCCGGATGCCGGGTGCCGGATGATCAGCGCGTCGGCACCGGCCGCGTGCAGCGTCAGCGCGGTGTCGCGCAACGACTCTCCCTTGCTCACCGACGATCCGGACGAGCTGACGTTGATCACGTCGGCGCTCATCCACTTACCGGCCACCTCGAACGACACCCGAGTGCGCGTCGAGTTCTCGTAGAACATCGTGACCACGGTGCGCCCGCGCAGCGTGGGCAGTTTCTTGACCTCCCGCCCGACCAGCGCCTGCGCGAACCGGTCGGCGTCGTCGAGGATGGCGGTGGCGTCGTCACGGCTCAGGTCGCCGGCGGCCAGCAGGTGTCGGGTCATTCGTCACCGTCCCGAGAGATGACGACGCCGTCGCGATCGTCGTGCTCGCGCAGCTGCACGTGCACGCTCTCGTTGCGTGCGGTCGGCACATTCTTACCCACATAGTCGGCACGCACCGGCAGCTCACGGTGGCCGCGATCGACCAGCACCGCCAGTTGCACGGCCCGCGGCCTGCCCACGTCGCGCAGCGCGTCCAGGGCGGAGCGCACCGAGCGACCGGAATACAGCACGTCGTCGACGAGAATCACCAGCGCATCGTCGATGCCACCGGCCGGAATCGAGGTGACTTCCAGCGGCCGGGGCGGCTTTTGCATCAGGTCGTCCCGGTACAGCGTGATGTCCAGAGCGCCGTGGCCGACGTCGATACCGCTGAATTCGCCGATGTGGGCAGCCAGTCGGTTGGCCAGGATCACGCCGCGGGTCGGGATGCCCAACAGCACTACCCGTGGAGCGTCGGCGCCGTCCAGGGCTGTCTTTTCGATGATCTGATGCGCAATACGGGAAATAGTGCGGCCGACGTCGGCCGTAGACATCAATTCCCTACCGGTGGCGGCATCTTCTGCGGCACCCATACGAGACATTGACCTCCTTCTCCGCCTCTCGGGACGGATCGTTAAAGGATGTCGACTGCCGGGCAGCGTAACATTCCGCGGCCCGCACGACGATACCGGCCACGCCGGGTCCACAGCCGCTGCCGAGTACGGCCTGCGCAGTCGCCGCTAGCTGCAAAAATATTGCCGGTTGACCACACAATTCGACGGTGACGAGTAGGCACCGCTCAGCACGCCCCTGATGCCGCCGGTGGCTGAACCACCAGGAGCAATGCTGCGATTCCAATTCGCGGGGGTGATCACAAAGTGAGTACCAGATTGCGCAAAGGTGCTATTCCACGTGTGAGATACCTTCTCCCGCCGGCAAGTCGAATTCGAGTCGCCAATCGGAGAGCTCCGTCATGCTCGGGTTGGTGATGGTGAAGTGGGCGACGAAACCGGTCTGCCAGGTATGTTCCACTGCCAGCGTCGCCGTGGCTGCGGCCGCATGAGCTACCGGGGTGATGGCGAGTCCGAGGATGGCAACTATCGATACTGACACGGTTGCGTGAAGCGCTGTGCGCCAGCGCTTCACGCAATTCCTCAGTCCAAGCCAAGCAGGCGATATCGGCCGTCGCATCGCGGGTAAGCTGCAGTACCTTTGCTCAACCGAAACCGTCATGACATTTTTGGCCTCAATCCAAGCCGTGCGAACCCAGACTTGCGGACGGGGATAGTCAGAACCTTTTCCGGGCGTCGGTGAAACCGATTGCTGGTGGCGTGGTCAAACGCCGTTCACTGGTACGGCGCTGGAAATTTGCTTACGGACGCACAAAACCAGACGCGATGCGCACAGTTCCTGCGTGAATGAACGATCCGAGCGGTCCGCGTGTTGTGGTGTCTAGATGGAACTTCGTATTCACGCAGTTACCTGGCAGCTCTACGCAGGGGGTTGCTGTGCACGTTGAAGTGATCTCCACCGAGGATCTCGGGGACCGCAGCTACCTGGTCCACGACGGACCTCCGCAGTGGTCGTCGACCCACAACGCGATATCGACCGGGTCGAGAAGCTTCTTGCCGACCTTGGGGTGCGCTGCGCGATGGTCGTCGAGACCCACATCCACAACGACTACGTGACCGGCGGGTACGAGCTGTCGATGCGCAACGGGTGCCCCTACGTGCTGAACGCGGCGGATGACGTGTCTTTCGCCCGCCTCGCGGTCAGCGACGGCGACGAACTGACCGCCGGTGCCATGACCATCCGGGTAGTCGCCACCACGGGCCACACAGACACACATCTGTCCTACGTGATCTCCGAGGCAGATCAGACTCCTGCGGTCTTCACCGGCGGCTCATTGCTGTACGGCAGCGTCGGGCGGACCGACCTCGTCGACGTCGACCGCACCGAAGAACTCGCACGCGCGCAATATCATTCGGCACGGCGTCTTGCTGCAGAACTTCCCGACACAACCCCCGTCTACCCCACCCACGGGTTCGGCAGCTTCTGCTCCGCGGGGTCGGCCACGGGCGGTGACGGCGGCACCATTGCTGAGGAGAAGCGCCGCAATGATGCGCTGATCACCCAGGACGAGGACGCTTTCGTCGAAAACCTGATCTCGAACCTGACCGCTTACCCGGCGTACTACGCCCACATGGGCGGCCTCAACCGCGGTGGGCCCGCCGCGCCAGACTTGTCCCCCCCGAAACGGCTGCAGGCCGAGCAACTCCGCCGTCGCATCGACGCTGGCGAGTGGATCGTTGACCTGCGCGACCGCACCGCCTACGCCTCCTCTCACGTCCACGGCAGCGTGGGAATTGCTCTCGGACAACAATTCTCGACCTACGTCGGGTGGCTGATGCCCTGGGGGACTCCACTGACGTTGATCGGCGAGTCCGACGAGCAGGTCGCCGACGCCCAACGGATGCTGATCCGGATCGGCGTCGACGAACTCCAGGGCAGCGCCACCGGATCCAGCCAGGAGCTGAGCGCAGGCGCACCCACGTCGTCCTACCCACGGCACAGTTTCGCCGAGCTACCGGACATCCTCGTGGCCGCCGACGCCGCCACCGACGACGATGCCGTGCTGCTCGACGTTCGCCGCGACGACGAGTACGCCGCAAACTTCATCCCCGGCGCAGCACACATTCCCATGCATCAGCTACTCAACAAGCTCGACACGCTGCCCCCCGGGCAGCTGTGGGTGCACTGCGCCAGCGGCTATCGCGCCTCGATCGCCGCCAGCCTGCTCGACCGCGCCGGACGTGACGTCGTGTTCATCGACGATTCCTTCGACAACGCTGTCAAGGCGGGCCTAACCAGTCAGTCGTAATCGTCCCCACAACAGTTTTCGGCCTGAGGAGGTCTGTTCAATGACCAATACCATCAGCCACCAGGTCGCCGTGATCGGCGGCGGCAACGGCGGCATCTCAGTGGCCGCGCGGCTGCGGCGGGCCGGCCTGACCGACGTCGCGATCATCGAGCCCAGCCAGACCCACTACTACCAACCTCTCTGGACACTCGTCGGCGGTGGATGCGCACCCGCCACGGAGAGCAAGCGGACCGAGGCATCGGTCATGCCGCAAGGAGTCGCCTGGATCAAGGACCGCGCCGAGCAGATCGACCCCGACGCCCAAACTGTCACGACCGAATCCGGCACCCATGTGCATTACGACCACTTGGTGGTTTGTCCCGGCATTCAACTCGACTGGTCGGCGATCCCCGGGATGGCCGAATCCCTTGACACACCTGCGGCGTCGAGTAATTACCGTTACGACCTCGCACCCAAGACGTGGGAACTGATCAAGAAGATGCGGTCGGGCACGGCGATCTTCACGATGCCCGCGGGCCCGATCAAGTGTGCCGGGGCACCGCAGAAAATCGCCTACCTGGCCGCCAACTACTGGCGCCAGCAAGGTGTCCTCGACGCCATCCGCGTCATCCTGGTCCTGCCCACTCCAGGAATGTTCGCAGTGAAGCCGTTCGCCGACGAACTCGAACGTGTCGTCGCCCACTACGGCATCGAGGTCCGCAAGAACAGCGAGGTCACCACTGTCAACCCCGACTCACGCACGGTGACCATCTCCGACAACTCCCCGAACACCACCCAGGAAGTCGGCTACGACCTGCTGCATGTGGTGCCGCGCCAGTCCGCACCGGACTGGATCAAGACCAGCCCGATCGCCGACCCCGACAGCCCCGGTGGCTACGTCCAGATCGACAAGAACACCATGCGCCACACTCGATTCGACAACATCTTCGCCATCGGCGACGCCGGCTCCTCCCCCAACTCCAAGACCGGCGCCGCCATCCGCAAGCAAGCCCCCGTGGTCGCAGCGAACCTGCAGGCCAGCCTCGCGGGAAAACCGCTACCGGCCAGCTACGGCGGCTACGCCTCCTGCCCACTGACCACAGCCCGCAATAAGGTGCTGCTCGCCGAATTCGACTACACCATGAAACCCGCGCCGTCGATACCGTTCATCGACACCACCCACGAACGACGCGACATGTGGTACCTCAAGCGTCACGGCCTACCCGCGATGTACTGGAACCTGATCCTCACCGGCCGGGCATAGGGGCAGTCGGGTAAACACCGCAGGCTTTGAACCCGAGGAGATGGACGCCGAAGGTGGCACCGGACTCATTCCGGGTTCTTGGCCCAACTCGCGCCGCGCAGTGCCGCTGACGGGCCAAAGTCTGTGTGCAAACGCTTTCCCGGCTAATCTGGCTCGCGTGAGTGACAACTCCGACGGGCCGGGCCGTCCGTTGATCGGATTCATCACCGGTGATAACGCGCCGCAGATTGCCCCGGCACCGATTGGCCGGGCGTGGATGTCGGCGCAGTCAGACGCGGGTAAAGGTTGGCCCAGTCGGTGTTTGCCGATGCTCGTCGCCAACCAAAGCGGCTGGGAATTGCGCAATCCGTCCGCGTTCACCGCCACGTGGTTCGGTCAAGAAGACGGCGTGGATGTGCTGATCGAATCCGATGAGTACGTGGCAAATCAGTTGCTGCCGGCCAGCCATTTCGGTAACGGCATCTTCACCTGGCGTCTGCCGATGCTGTTCCGCACTCCGCCGGGCTACAACCTGTTGGTCCGCGGACCGGCAAACTATCCCAAGGACGCCGTGTGTCCATTAGAAGGCATCGTTGAAACCGATTGGGCAAGTGCGAGTTTCAGCATTAACTGGAAACTCACCCGCAAATTGATGCCGGTGCGATTCGAGGTCGACGAGCCGATCTGCATGATCGTCCCGCAGCGCCGAGCCGAGTTGGAAGAATTTGTGCCCGAACTCCGGTTCATCGAGTCCGACCAGGATCTGGACCGCAAGCATAAGTTGTTTCTTCGTGAACGTGATGGAACAAAGCACGCCGAGCAGATAGCACGGGTTGCCGCGGGTGACCGAGTGGAGTGGCAAGGCGACTACACGCGAGGCAAACACAGAGACGGCGAGGCCGGGGCACCGGATCACCAGACCCGCCTCAATCTTCGTCCCTTTGCTCAACCACGACCCGAGTAGCCGCAATGCGGTGCCCGACAGCTATGGCGCAGAGCACATTTGGCGTGGTCACCATTGCGCGTACATCTCGACGCGAGTCTGACGAAGAGTTGCAGCGCCAGCACGAGTTCTTTGTTGGCTCCCGCGGCGCGGCAAAGCAGATCGAACAGACGCGGAGGTTGGCCGCGGGAGAGCCAGTGCAATGGCAGGGTGACTATCTGCGGGGCCGACACACCGACGGCGAGGCCGGGGCACCGGATCACCAGACTCGCGTCACCTTCGTTCCTTTATGCAGCAAGCACCTGCGCCGCACCGAGAGAAGTCCTGAGACCTACGCTCCCAACAGGGCTAGCGAGATAGCTCGGTTGACTCACCTGTGCTTCAACACTTCTCGCGGATCCCGACGTACGGAGGCGACTGCGCAACGATCTGCTTGGCGAGCTGCCGTGACTGCTTGCCCACATGCCTGATCAGCGACGGTCGCAACTGGTAACCGATGAACCACAGCCCGTGCGCAGCCGGTTCGGGCGCCAGTCGCATCGGATAGCCCCAGTGGTCGAGGAGGCCGAGATGACCGACGACGGCTTGGAGCCCGGATCGGAAGCCCGTCGCGCAGATGACAAGATCGGGCTCCAGCCGGGTGCCGTCGACCAGGGATACGGTGCTCCGGTCGAAGCTATCGATCGTTTTGACCACCTCGATGGATCCATTCCTGATCGACCCGATTACGCCGGCATCGACGACGGTCGGAGGATCGTTGCGCGCCGCGCAGGCGGCAAACGGCCCGTCGTCCGGAATCGGCAATCCATAAGGGGTGAGATCGCCGACGGTTCGCAGTCGGACGAAACGGGCGACCGCATCAGCGACGGCAACCGGCGCGTGATGAAGCGGAGCTGCAATCAGCTCCGGCGCGATCCCTTGAAACCCGTTGCGTATCAGGATATTCGGTGGATTTCGAATCGCGAGCCACACCTTTTTCGCCACCGGCGCCAGCGCATGAGCGGCCTCCAGGCCGCCCGGGCCCGAGCCGACCACCAGGACCCGCTTGGCGGTGTGGTCCGCAGCACCGCGGAATTCCGACGAGTGCAGCAATTCACCGGTGAAAGTGTTCAACTGTGTCCACGCCGGAATGTATGGGGTGTTCGCATGGCCGGTCGCGATGACAACGTTGTCGGTGGCGATGTCGCCGTCGGATGTCACCACAGTCCAACCGCCCGGTTGCGAATCGATGCGCTCAACCGTGATTCCCAGCATTAGCCTGGTGCCATCTTGGTGTGCGTAGCGATCGAAGTAGTCTGCGACCTGACTGCAGGTTGGAAATGTGGGCGTCCGCTTGGGATATGGGCGACCCGGCATATGGGAGAGTCGGTTAGGGGTATTGAGTCTGTCCGTCTCGCCGCGGCTTCGCCACCAATTCGCCACATGGTCGGCACGCTCCAGCAGAATCGGTACCACCCCCCGATCCCGAAGGCTGACCGCCGTGGAAACGCCAGCCGGACCCGCGCCGACTATTACCACACGTTCTTGGTGCATTTTCCTCGCCTCGAACGCTCGGGCGGCACGCCGGATCGGGCATTTGACTGAACCCTCGTAGTGCCGTTGCGCCCCATGGCACCAAACTATCTTTATCTGATGGCATATGCAATCAGATGGTGTGTGATCTCAGATACTCCCTGCACCGGCCGGTGTCCTGTCGAGGACTTAACAAAGCGGCCGCTACCCTGACCGGGTGAATCTCGATGGCAATCAGGCCTCCATCCGCGAGGTCTGCGACGCAGGCCTGCTCGCCGGCGCGGTGACGGTGGTGTGGCAGCACGGAGAACTACTGCAGGTCAACGAGATCGGCTATCGCGATGTCGACGCGGGCCTGCCGATGCAACGAGACACGCTGTTTCGCATCGCGTCGATGACCAAGCCGGTCACAGTGGCGGCGATCATGAGCCTGGTCGACGAGGGCAAGTTGACGCTCAAAGACCCGATCACCCGCTGGGTGCCGGAATTGGCCGCCGTGCAGGTGCTCGACGACCGGCACGGCCCGCTGGACCGCACGCACCCGGTGAACCGGGCCATCCTGATCGAGGATCTGCTGACCCATACCAGCGGCCTGGCCTATGGGTTCTCGGTGTCCGGGCCGATCTCGCGGGCGTACATGCGGCTGCCGTTCAACCAGGGCCCTGATATCTGGCTAAACGAGCTAGCCAAGCTGCCGTTGGTACATCAACCCGGCGAGCGGGTCACCTACAGCCACTCGATAGATCTGTTGGGCGTCATCGCTTCTCGTGTCGAGGACAAGCCGTTCTACCAGGTGCTCGACGAGCGGGTGCTGGGCCCGGCGGGCATGCCCGACACCGGATTCTTCGTCTCCCCCGAAACCCGCCGACGCGCCGCGACCATGTACTCGCTCGACGACAACCATCGGCTGCGGCACGACGTGATGGGGCCGCCGCACATCACGTCGCCCGCGTTCTGCAACGCCGGCGGCGGGTTGTGGTCGACCGCCGAGGACTACCTGCGGTTCATCCGGATGCTGCTCGGTGACGGGACGGTCGACGGCGTGCGGGTGTTGTCTCCCGAATCGGTGCGCCTGATGCGGACCGACCGTCTCACTGACGAACAGAAGCGACACGACTTCCTCGGGGCGCCGTACTGGATGGGCCGCGGGTTCGGGTTGAACCTGTCGGTGGTGACCGATCCGGCCAAGTCCACGCCGCTGTTCGGGCCAGGCGGAGTGGGAACGTTCAGCTGGCCCGGCGCCTACGGGACCTGGTGGCAGGCCGACCCGAACGCGGAGCTGATCCTGCTGTATCTGATTCAGAATCTGCCCGACATGACCGTGGACGCGGCGACCGCCGTCGCGGGTAACACGTCGCTGGCGAAACTGCGCACGGCGCAACCGAAGTTCGTCCGCCGCACCTATCAGGCACTCGACCTCTAAGCGCCATGGCCGATTACCTCCCTGACCGTATCGCCGGGCCGCGGCTGCTGCTGCGCCTGCCGGTCCTCGACGACGCCGGCGCACTGTTCCAACGAGTCGCCCGCGACCGCGACGTCACCAGATATCTGCTGTGGTCACCGCATCCCGACGTGAAGGCAACGCGGCGGGTGATCGCCGAGAAACTCAACGCCAGCACCGACGAGCGAACCTGGGCGATCACGCTGCAACACAGCGGCGACATCATCGGGCTGACCAGTTGCCGGCGCGCGGCGCCGCATTCGGTCGAAATCGGTTATTGCCTGGGCCGGCGGTGGTGGGGCAAGGGTTTGATGGCCGAAGCACTCGACATGCTGCTGGGCGCACTGGAAGGGGACCAAGGCGTGTACCGCGTCTGGGCCACCTGCAATGTCGACAACGATCGATCGGCGCGATTGCTGGAACGAGCCGGATTCACGCTCGAGGGCCGGCTGGCCCGCCACGCCGTGTACCCGACGATGGGACCCGAACCACAGGACAGCTTGCTCTACGCCAAGGCCCGCCCCTAGCGCGTTGAGTGTGCGTCGCAGGCGTTGAGTGTGCGTCGCAGGCGTTGAGTGTGCGTCGCAGGCGGGAAATCGCCGAAGTTTGCGCCCGGTGCGCACACTCAACGCCCTGAGCGCACGCCCGAGTCCCATAGGCTGGGCCACATGACCAAGCCGACCGTCCTGATCAGCGGCGCCGGCATCGCCGGGCCCGCGCTCGCGTATTGGCTCACCCGGTCGGGCTATCAGGTGACGGTGGTCGAGATTCACGACAGCATCCGCCCCGGCGGCCAGACCGTGGACCTACGCGGCGCCGGGCGGGCGGTCATCGACCGGATGGGCCTGCTGGATCAGATGCGCGCCCGCGGGCTGGAGCAGCGCGGTGTCGCGTGGGTGAAGGGCGACGGACGCCGACGCGCCGAGATGCCGGTCGAGGCCTTCCACGGCAACGGCATGGTTAGCCAGCTCGAGATTCTGCGCGGCGACATTGCCGAAGTGCTGTACGGGGCTACCGCCGCAGACACCGACTACCGGTTCGGCACCCGCATTACGGAGCTGACGCCGGACGACGACGCGGTCACCGCGACGTTGTCCGACGGAACGACGCTGCGCGCCGACATGGTCGTCGGCGCCGACGGTCCGCATTCGGGAGTGCGACGGCTGGCCTTCGGGCCCGAGGAGAAGTTCGTCAGGCCGCTGGGCGGCTACCACGCCTGGTTCACCGCACCCGATACCATCGGGCTGAACGGCTGGTTTCTGATCTACCAGGCGCCCGGGGGGCTCAACGCGTCGATGCGCCCGTCGCACGACCCCTCAATTGCCAAGGCGGGGCTGGCCTTTCGTTCCGAGCCGCTCGGCTACGACCGCCGGAACGTCGAGGAGCAACGCGAATTGCTGGCCGCTCGGTTCCGCGGCGCCGGGTGGCAGTCCGATGCTTTGATCGCGGCCGCACGCGAGGCCGACGACTTCTATTTCGACGCGTTCGCCCAAGTTCACCTGGACACTTGGTCATCCGGGCGCGTTGCACTGGTCGGCGACGCCGGCTACTGCGCATCTCCGCTGAGCGGCATGGGCACCAGCCTGGCGCTGGTCGGCGCCTACGTGCTGGCCGGCGAATTGGGCCCGAGCACCGGTGCCGCCATCGACGCGAAGCGATGGGATGACGCCCTGGACCGCTACCAGACGGTGATGCGGCCCTACGTGGACCGGTGCCAGACGCTGGGCAATACCGTCGAGCGGTATGCGCCGAATTCGGCCGCCGACATCGCCATCACGGCGATGACGATGAAGTACATGCAGCGCCGGCCGTTCCGCGGTTACGCCGAACGGAAATGGTTCACCACCGCCGATGCCGTCGACCTGCCCGACTATGCGTCTTGGACTTCCAACGCCCGGCGCGCATAGGCCCGCACGTCGGCGTCGCTGTCCTTCAACGCGATGCCGAGTGCGTCACGGGCCGCGGCCTCACCGCCCCACCGGGTCAGGCTGAGCACGGCCGCCTTGCGCACGTCGAGATGCGCATCGGACAGCGCATCGGCCAGCCGGGGCACCGCGAGTTCGGTGCTGGCGCCGGCCAGCGCACGAGCTGCGCCCACGCGTACCTGCCAGGCCGGTGCCCGCAGCGCACGCTCGACCGCGACGAAATCGTCTTGACTGCACCCTAATTCACCCAGTGCGGCCAGCGCGGCCGCGCGCACCAACGGATCGGGGTCGGCGATCAGCGCGCTGGCGGCCTCGACACCGGCACGCAGCGTGGCCAGGCCGCCGGCCGCCACGATACGGACTTCGCGGTTCTCGTCGCGGGTGGCCGCCTCTACCCCGGCCACGTCGTCCACCGACACCAGCGCCCGCACGGCCTCGATACGCACCCGGTGGTCGGGATCGTGGAGCGCGCGGCGATATTGGGCGGCCGCACCGGCCCGGCGGGCGGCCAGCAGATAGACCGTGGCCGCGCGCACGACCGTGTCAGGAGACAATAGATACGGCTCGGCGCCGGCCGGATCGGGCAGCACCTCGACCAGTTCGCGGATTCCCTCGGCGCTGGCGCGGCGTACCCCGGCATCGACGTCGTCCAGCGCGGTGAACAGGGCGGGCGCATAACCGTCCGGAATGTGCTCGGTGAGCGTCGCCACGGCGGTGCGGCGCACCCCGGGATCCGCGTCGCCCAGATACGGTTGCAGGTCGGCGATCGTCGGCTCCTCGAGTGCGAGGACCTCGGCGATCCGCGGCGACGGCGGCTCGAATGCGGTTGGGGCCGAGGCGATTCGCGATCCGGCGGTGGCCGGGGCTTTGCCGCCGACCAGCGGTGGCTGCTGCACCTCGTGCACCGTCTGGTCCGTGGGTGGCAGGCCATCCAGCTCCGGAACCGACACAAAATAGGGAGCCACTGGGCGCTTGAGGAACACCATCTCGCCGTCGGATCCCTTGAGCAGGTTCAGGTGATAGCCCCATTGGGTGTCGTCGCGGACCGGCATGTCGGCCCGCTCGTGGTACAGACCCCAACGGGATTCGGTGCGGGTGAGCGACGAGCGCGCGGCCATCTCGGCGCAATCCCGGATGAACGACACTTCGACGGCCCGCATCAGCTCATGTGGATTGTGCGCACCCATCTCGGCGATCTCGGCTTGCATCCGGTCGAAGGTGCGCACCGCAATCGAGAGTTTGGCCGCCGTCTTCGGTGGCGCCACATAGTCGTTGACGAACCGTCGCAGCTTGTATTCGACCTGCGGCTGCGGCGGACCGTCCGGGTGCTGCAGCGGACGGTAGATCAGCTCGTGCGCGGCACGCAGTTGATCGTCCGGGAGTTGTGCTGGCGCAGTCACTTCCGAACGCACCGAGGCGGCGTGGGTGCCGGCGAGGTCGCCGAATACAAATGCCCCGATCATGTAATTGTGCGGGACACACGCCAAATCGCCAGCGGCGTACAGTCCGGGCACCGTGGTTCGGGCATGCTCGTCGACCCAAACTCCGGAGGCGGAATGACCACTGCACAAACCGATTTCGGAAATATGCATCTCAATGTCATGGGTGCGGTAATCATGGCCACGGTTGGCGTGGAATGTGCCGCGGGTGGGCCGTTCGGTGGTATGCAGGATGTTTTCCAGCGCGGTCAGCGTCTCATCGGGCAGGTGGGAAACCTTGAGATAGATCGGTCCGCGGGCGGAGTCGATCTCGCTTTTGACCTCGGACATCATCTGCCCCGACCAGTAGTCGGAGTCGACGAACCGCTCACCGTGCGAATTGACCTGGTAGCCGCCGAACGGGTTCGCCACATAGGCACAGGCCGGACCGTTGTAGTCCTTGATCAGCGGATTGACCTGAAAGCATTCGATGCCCGACAGCTCGGCGCCGGCGTGGTAGGCCATCGCGTACCCGTCGCCGGCGTTGGTCGGGTTCTCGTAGGTGCCGTACAGGTAACCCGATGCGGGTAGCCCGAGCCGGCCGCACGCTCCCGTCGCCAGAATCACCGCCTTGGCGCCGATGGCGACGAATTCGCCGGTGCGCGTGTTCAATGCCGCGGCACCGACCGCCCGGCCGTCATCCACCAGCACCCGCACCGGCATCAGCCGGTTCTCGATCTGGATCTTCTCCCGCATCGACCGCTGCCGCAGCACCCGGTACAGCGCCTTCTTGACGTCCTTGCCCTCCGGCATGGGCAACACGTAGGAACCCGAGCGGTGTACCCGGCGTACCGCGTACTCCCCGTGCTCGTCCTTCTCGAACTTCACCCCGTAGCGCTCCAGCCGCTGCACCATCGCGAACCCGCGACTGGCCGACTGGTAAATGGTGCGCTGGTTGACGATTCCGTCGTTGGCGCGGGTGATCTCCGCGACGTAGTCCTCCGGTTCGGCCTTGCCCGGGATGACGGCGTTGTTGACGCCGTCCATGCCCATCGCCAGCGCGCCGGAGTGCCGCACGTGGGCCTTCTCCAGCAACAGCACCTGAGCGCCGTGTTCGGCGGCGGACAGCGCCGCCATGGTTCCCGCGGTGCCACCGCCGATGACCAGCACGTCGCAGTCGAGGCGCGCCGGCGTGACCTCTGGAATTTGCATCATGCCGCTACCGCCGAGTGATCCAGTGCCGCAATGACTTCGGCACGTAAACCGGTGCGCTGCTGATCGACGCGCGGCTCCGGCACGTCGATCAGTGCGCGCAGCGGCCGGCCGGCCTTGCCCAGCACGGCGATGCGGTCGCCCAGCAACAGCGCCTCGTCGACGTCGTGAGTGACGAAGACGACCGTCGTCGGGTGCGCGCTCCAGGTGTCGATCAGCAACCGCTGCATGGCCGTGCGGGTTTGGGTGTCCAGCGCGCCGAACGGCTCGTCCATCATCACCGCGCGCGGCGTCCCGGCCAGGCCGCGGGCCAGCTGCACACGCTGGCGCATACCGCCGGACAAGCTCTTGGGCAGGTAGTCGCCGAAGCCGGTCAGGCCGAGCTCGGCGATCCAGCGGTCGGCCTCGGTGCGCCGGCCGGCACGCGGGACGCCACGCAACCGCAGGGCCAACTCGATGTTGGACCGCACGGTGCGCCAGGGCAGCAGCGCGTTGTCCTGGAACACCATGCCCCGGTCGCCTGAGGTGGTGGTCACGTCGGCGCCGTCGGCCAGAATTCGGCCGTCGTCGGGCCGCAGCAGTCCCGCGAGCGCACGCAGCACCGTCGACTTACCGCAGCCCGAGGGTCCGGTGAGCACCAGGATCTCCCCGGGGCGCACGGACAGGCTCAGCCCGTCGATCACCGGCTCTCCGGTGTAGGACAAGCGAACTCGATCCACTTCCAGACTCATTCCCGCCTGTTTGAAGGTCATCGCTGCTCCTCCTCCGCGCGCGGCAGCCAACCGGTCACCCGACGGCCGACGAGTTCGACGGCCGCCGCCGTCGCGAATCCCAGCACGCCGATGGTGATGATGCCGACGAACACCTGGGGGTAGGCCAGCACGGTGTAGTCCTGCCAGGTGCGGTAGCCGATCCCGAGGCGGCCCGAGATCATCTCCGCGGAGATCACGCAGATCCACGCCACCCCCATGCCGACCGACAGCCCGCCGAACACTCCCGGCAGGATGCCGGGCAACACCACCTGTCTCAGCACATCCCACCGGCCGCCGCCGAGGGTGCGCACCGAGTCTTCCCACAGGGTGGGCAGCGCCCGAACCGCATGCCGGGTGCTGACCATGATCGGGAAGTACGCCGCCAGGAACGTGATGAACACGATGCCGGACTCGTCGGTCGGGAACAGCAGGATCGCCACCGGAACGATCGCGATCGCCGGGATGGGCCTGGCCAGCTCGGTCAGCGGGCCGAAGGTGTTGGCGAACAGCCGGGAGCGGCCCAGCAGCACGCCCGTCGCGACGCCGATCACGGCGGCCAGCCCAAAGCCGGTGAGAATCCGGAGCAATGACTGCGCCAGGTCAAGCCAGTACTCGTAGGTTCCGAGCCGGCGCTGCAACGCGTGGACGATCTCGGTGACCGTGGGCAGCGTGTCGAATCGCAGCAATAGCCGCACCTTGCCGGCCGTGAGCACCTGCCACAGTCCGATTGCGCCGGCAACCGACGCAAGCCGCAGCAGTCGCCACTGCCACGGCGAGGTGGCACGTCGCGGCGTACCGGCCGCCGGGACCGCGGCGATGACATGACCGGCGACCGGGGCTGCCGGGTCGCCGGTCAGAAAAGCAGTCATACCGAACCTCCAAGTGCCTGTTGGTAATTCACGATAGCGCCGCCAGGGTGGGCGGCGAGATAGCGATACGCGCCGGCCGGGGTTCCGAACGGCAGGTAGTTCTGTCCGTCTTGCACCCAGACCGCCTTGTCGGCGAACCAACGGGTACCCAGCTCGGCATCGGGAACATAGGCGGCACGGACTTTGGCTCCGTGCGCGGTCGCGTCCCTTACCGCCCGAAGCAGACTGGTCGGATTGGCGATTGTTTGAGTCACCTCGGATCCGTCCAGCCACAGTTCGCTTGCCAGTGCGGGGTCCCCGCCGAGCACGGACGGGTTGGCAGCGGCGGCCCGGGTTGCGTCGTAGTTCAGTCCGCGAGCGCCGAACACGGCGCGCAACGGCGCGTCCTGGACGAAACCGCCGACGTCGAGGTCGGCGAAGTCGTCGATCGACTTCAGGTACGGCACATCGTTTTTCAGCGCCTCAATGAGCGATGGTTTGAGTGTGGTATCGAATGACGTACCGCCGGGACCGTTGTAGAGGTACACCACTTCCTGCGGCAGCCCGCTTGACTGGGCGACGATACGGGCCGCCTCCAGCGGCTTTTGGTTCAGGAAGTCGGTGGCATCCAGTTGCGCCTGCAGGAAGGCCGCCAGCACCTCGGGATGAGATGTCGCATACGAGCGCCGCACCACCACACCGTGCAGGGTGGGCAGGTTCAGCTCGGCACCGTCGTACAGCAGTTTGGCCTTGCCCTGGAACACGAGCAGTCCCGGCCAGGCGACGAACTGCGAAAGGGCCTGTACCTGGCCGGATTCCAGAGCAGAAGCACCCACCTGCGGCTGCTGGTTGAGCACCTCCACGCCTTTGATCCCGGCCCTGTCCAGCGCCCGCATCAACGTCCCGTGACCTGCCGAGCCCACGCTCGCCGAGACCTTTGAGCCGGCCAAGTCATTCAACGTGGTGGCCGACGAGCCGGGCGCCACCACAACCATGTTCAGTGCGCCCTTGGGGTTGTAGCCGGTGATCGATACGATTTCGGTTTTCGCCAGCGGGTTGGCCTGCGTCTTGGACCCGTTGATCAGCATCGGGTAATCGCCCATCGAACCGATGTCGATCTTCTCGGCAAGCATCTGCGCGGTGATCGGGGCACCCGTGTCGTAATCCTGCCACCGGACCGCGTATTTGGTGCCGGTGCGGGTGGTGATGTCGGCGAGCCGGTGCTCGAGGTAGCTCTGGGCGCGCAGCAGCGTGCCGGCGGTCACGGTGTTGATGGTCTTGGACTGGTAGCCGATGACGACGTTGACCACCCCGGAGGACGTCGATAATGATTCCAGCGAGCACCCGGACACGGCCGCGATGATCGCGACCGCGACCGACACCAGCCGAAAGGCGTGTCGTTTCATGAAAGATCCTGGGCTGTAGGTTATTTCAGCGAAGTAGATACGGCATATTGACCGTGACAGCACCGGTCGGGCAGCGGGCCGCACAGGGTCCGCAGTACCAGCATTCGTCGACGTGCATGAAGGCCTTGCCGGTGTCGGGGTTGATGGCCAGCGCGTCCAGCGGACAGATCTCGACGCAGAGCGTACAGCCGTCGATACACAGCGATTCGTCGATCGTGACCGGCACGTCGACTCGGTTGTTGTTGACCAGCGTCATGGCTTGCTCCTTATTAAGTTGCCGCGCATGGTAATTCGATCGCCCCGCATCCTGATGTACTCCAGGTCAACGGGTCTGCCGTCGTCGAGACTGGTGAGGCGCTCGAGCATGAGCAGCGCCGACCCGTCGGGTACCTGCAGGGTGGCTGCTGAATGCGCATCGGCGGGGATGGCCTCCAGCGCCAGCGACGCCGAGCCCAGCCGCTGTCCGGTGACCTGCTCGATCAGCGCGAACAGATCGTGAGTTTCCAGCGGGTGATCCAAGATCCGGGTTCCGATATCCGGGGTGAGATAGGTCAGGTCGAGGGACAGCGGCAAGTCACCGAGATAGCGCAACCGCTCGATGAACACCGCCTGCTCCCCCGGTTCCAGCTGTAATCGGCGAGCCACCGACGGCGGGGCGGTGATCAGCATCGCGGCCCGCACCTCGTTGCGGACCTCGCCCTGATCCTTGAAGGTTTCCTTCAGCCCGAGCAGCGCATCGAGCCCGTGCTCGTACTTGCGTTGCGCGACGTGGGTGCCGACCTTGGGTCCGCGGTCGATCAGGCCTTCGTGTTTGAGAACGCCGAGCGCCTCACGAATGGTGTTGCGGGAGACGAAGAATTCGGCGGCCAACTCGTTTTCGGTGGGCAGCCCGTCGGGATAGGCACCGGTATGGATCTGCTGGCGCAACACGTCGGCGGCCCGGCGGGCACGGTCGGCCCGGGGTCCACTGGCGGGTACGACTGCAGCCACGCCGTCACGCTAATGCAGCTCAGGGCCGCTTTCCGGGCCCGCGATCGGGGCCCTACTCGGGGCTGAGGGTATTGCGCCGGGTGCACTTCAGCGTCCACCAGCAGAAACCGGGGCCCCGGCGGCTATTGCGCCACCTGGGAAAACGCTCCGCCTTTGCGATCCGGGTGAGCGGAAAGGACGGCCCACCGGGACACCATGTTTTGCCCGCCTCTGAGCGACAACGGTCTCAGTGTCGGGGCGCAGTGGGACAGTCGCAGGGATGACGACCAATTCATTGCGACTGCGAGGAACCGAACTCCGTTACGTTCTCACATGGCATTTGGCGCTGCACGGCGCTGCGGCAGTCCCAGACCTGATCGAAGCGTTGGCGCACCACAACTTTGACGCCGGTGCGCGTGCCTCGAAGTCGATCTCCGACGCGTTGCGTTGGGAGCGGCACTACGGGCGAGTGGTGAGATTGGCGCGCGGCCGGTATGGACCGGGCTGGACCCCGCGCGGCACCGAGTATCGGATCCACCAGCGGGTGCTGGCGCTACGTACCCAAGCAGAGTCGCTCGGAGGCGGGCAAAAGGACAAGTCCTGCAGCGCGTGAAACAGCTCAGGCGTCAGGCGCCCTCAGTAACAGCCGGCTGGACGCGGTCACCGTTGCGTCCCCCGTTCAATACGGACGTGTCCGCGGGCAACTCGAACGCCGGGAACGCGGTCCCCACCGCGGCGGTCGCCGCGCTTCGTTGGGCTTCCAGGCGGGCCAGCGCGTCGGCGGTGAACACCGACAAGCCCAGTTCCGGGTTGTATCCGTGGATTTCCTTGACGTCGAGTTGGGCCAGGAAATACAGGATCTCCTTGGACACCACCTGACCCGGGACCAGAATGGGGAAACCCGGCGGGTAAGGCACCACAAAGGTGGTGGACACCAACTTCCTGCCCTCGGCGATCCGCCGACCGGCGCTGCCGATCTGCACGTACTCGCGGTCGGACTCCTCATACCCCGCGTAGAACGCCGACCGCATGTCGCCGAAGGCGCAGGCGTCCACCGGACGGAACGCAATATCGAATTCACTGAAGTCGGGCAGGTGTGGCAGATCCTGGGTGATCTCCTCGACGCGCCGCTCGTGCAGGGTCAAGTCGGCCACGCTGGCCAATTCCCGCTCCCGATCGAGGTCGGTGGCCACCCGGCGCAGCACGTCGAGCAGGTGATGCACGCTCGACCAGGTGACGCCGATGGTGAAGATCAGCAGCACGCTGTTGATCGAGGTCTTGTTGATCTGAATGCCGAAGCGCTCCATCAAGATCTTCTCGCGGAAGTCATAGCCGTTCATGCCGGTGTTGCCGAGGAACAGCGTGACCCGCGTCGGATCCAGCACGAACTGATCGGATCGCCAGGCCTCGTTCCACTCCGCCAGCGCGCCCTGCCTGACCTCGCGGTACGAGCTAACCGCGGATGCCCGGAACTCCTCGGGCACCAGGTCGGCTTCGTCGAGGATGCGAAACCACTTGCTGATCAGCCGGTCCTTGCGGACGCGGTGCCGGAAGACCAGCGCCATGTCGTAGACCTGCCGGACCAGTTGGAATCCCTCGATGTCGACCTGCCGGCGCGCCAGGTCCAGCGAGGCCAACAGTTGCTGGTTCGGCGAGGTCGAGGTGTGGGTCAAGAACGCCTCGCCGAACGCGTCGCGGGCGCGCGAATTGAAATCGCGGTCCCGGACGTGAATCATCGACGACTGCCGAAACGCCGAGAGCGACTTGTGCGTCGAGTGGGTGGCGTAGACCCGCACCCGAGCCTTGGCGGGGTCAGGCAGCAGCCGGTGGTTCACCCACTCCGAGCGTGGGATACCCTCCATCTCCGCGGCCCACTTGCGGTGTTCCGCAGCGTATTCCGGGGATGCCAACATTTGCTCGAGACGGTCCGCCGCCACCATCGCGGTCCGTTGCCGGGCCCACGGCACCGCGGTGGCGAACGCGTACCACGCCTCGTCCCACAGGAAGCAGATGTCCGGCTTGATCGCCAGCACTTCCTCCATCACCCGCTGCGGGTTGTAGACGACGCCGTCGAAGATGCAGTTGGTGAGCAACAGCATGCGCACCTTGTCCAGCTGCCCGGCCGCCTCGAGGTCCAGCAGTGCCTTCTTGACCGTCTCCAGCGGCACCGCGCCGTAGATCGCGAACTGCGGTAGCGGATAGGCGTCCAGGTACAGCGGGTAGGCGCCGGCCAGCACCAGACCGTAGTGGTGCGACTTGTGGCAGTTGCGGTCGATCAGCACGATGTCGCCCGGCCTGGTCAAGGATTGCATCACGATTTTGTTGGCGGTCGAGGTTCCGTTGGTGACGAAGTACGTCTGGTTCGCGTGCCAGGTGCGCGCGGCCTTGTCCATCGCTTTCTTGATGTTGCCGTGCGGGTCCAGTAGCGAGTCCAGGCCGCCCGAGGTGGTCGAGGTCTCGGCCATGAAGATGTTGCGGCCGTAGAACTCACCCATGTCCTGCAATGACTTCGAGTTGAAAATGCTGGCGCCACGCGCGATGGGCAATGCGTGGAATTGGCCGACCGGCGCTTCCGCGTAAGCACGTAGGGCGTCGAAAAATGGTGTGGCGAAACGATTTCGCAGGCCGGCCAGCACCGTGCTGTACAGATCGGTGACATCATTGAGCCGATAGAACGTCCGCTCGTAAACGTCGTGTTCCTCATCGTTGCCCGCCGCGATCGACTCGTCGGTGAGCAGGTACAGGTCGATATGCGGCCGCAGCTCACGGATCCACTCGCCGCATTCGATGCAGTCCGTGCCGCAGTCACGGCTGACCTGGTCGTCGCTGACGCCCAGCAGGGAGTTCATCAACGGCACCCGGTCGCGCGAGCGCAACGGGACGTCGTGGCGGATGATCGCGGCTTGAATCTCGCCGTTCAGGGCAACGGCGGTGATGGCGTCCTCGACGCTGGGCACCACCAGGAGCTCGAACTGCACGTCATCAGATGAGCTGCGCAACGCCCGCAAGCTTTCGGCCAGGCAGTCGGGTCCCATGGGCGAGTCGTCGGCGAGCAGCACCGTGTAGAACTGCTGCTGTTTGGCTTGGGCCACCAACTCCTGGTCGGCCAACGGGGAAGACGTGTCGAAA
This sequence comes from Mycobacterium sp. Dal123C01, assembly GCF_052566995.1. Classification (NCBI taxonomy): domain Bacteria; kingdom Bacillati; phylum Actinomycetota; class Actinomycetes; order Mycobacteriales; family Mycobacteriaceae; genus Mycobacterium; species Mycobacterium sp. Dal123C01. Next base: position 4,752,647 of record NZ_CP199580.1, read on the forward strand.
AGTGCTGTGCGGTCCCCATATTCGGAGAGCAGGCGCACCGCCAGCGACACCTCGTCCGCGAGCCGCACCGTGGACAGTCTTTCGAGGTGAGCACGGAAGGTCGCCAGGTTCTCCGCCCCGGGATACAGCCAGTACCGCTCGTACGCGCCCAGGCGGTCCATCAGCCGCCTGACCTTCGCCACCTCGTGCGACTTGTCCAGCCCAGCGAGGTCGATCTCAGCCAGGTGACGGCACGCGTCGTCCAGCAGGTTCCAGGTGTCGATGCGGGTGTACGACGGGTTGGCCACCGCCGCCAACGCGGAGACCCGCAGTCGTCGCGTGTAGGCACTGTAGGGATTCATGTCGTCACCTGTTCTTCTGGTGCGGGGTGTGGCTGTCAGTGCATTTCACAGGCGGTGTCGTGGTGTCCGATACTGCGCTACCGCCGTAAATATCCACCGACGGCGACCTGAACGGCTCGGACAAATCAGCGCCCGCTGGACCCATTGTTATCCGGTCTGGGCTGCACACGCGATCTTTTCGCTCAGTATCAACAGGATCGGTCAGTGCTCGGGTTCGTCACCGTCGACGACCCGCCGACCGGAGCGGGTGCTGTCCATCCACCGCAGCATCGGGAGCTCGCGGCTGCGCGCCGGCAGGTCGGCGACGTCGCCGAGCGACCGCACGACGGCCTGGGTGAGACCCATCAGGGCGGCCATCACCGGCAGTAGCGGCTGGAGCGGCTTGGCCGCCGAGCGCACGGTGCTGATGCGGCGGGCCACGATCAGACGCTCGATCGAGTGATACAGCCAGGCGCCCACACCCAGGGCATAGATCGAGAGCGCCGACGCGACAATGGTCAGCCCGTAAGCAGCGCAGATCACGGCGCCCAGCACCACCGTCGCAGCCAGAACGGCGGCGAGGTAGGCGCGGAGCTCGAGTCGGCTCATGACGGCGGTTCGGGGGTCTCCGGTGTTCCAGGCACGGCCGAACGCGTGACTTCGCGGAGGGCTTGGGCGGCCGCCCGGATCTGCGGGGTCACCAGCATGACCTGCCCAAGGACGCCGTTGACGAAGCCCGGCGATTCGTCGGTGGACAACTCCTTGGCCAGCTGTACGGCCTCGTCGACGGCGACCGGTTCCGGCACGTCGTCGGCATAGAGCAGCTCCCACACCGCAACTCGCAGGATGGCGCGGTCGACCGCCGGCAGCCGGTCCAGCGTCCAGCCCTGCAGATGGGTGCTGATCAGGTCGTCGATATGGGCGATCTGGTCGCCGACGCCGCGCGCCACCGCGACCGTGTACGAGTGCAGCGCCGCGACGTCGGCGTTGGTTTGCGCCAGCGCGGTGCGCCCGTCGGCCGTCTCGCTCGGGCTCAGGCCGCGGGCGTCGGCTTCGAAAAGCAGGTCCACGGCGCGCTTGCGGGCCTGATGGCGTCCCTTGACCGGCCTCGCGTGCTTCGGCGGTTTACCGTCCGGCATGGTCAGGAGTTGACCCGGCCCAGGTAGCTGCCGTCGCGCGAGTCCACCTTCAGCTTGTCCCCGGTGTTGATGAACAACGGCACTTGGAGCTCCGCACCGGTCTCCACGGTCGCCGGCTTGGTGCCGGCGCTGGACCGGTCGCCCTGCAGCCCGGGCTCGGTGTGGGTGACCACGAGTTCGATCGACACCGGAAGCTCGAGGTACAGGGGTGCGCCATTGTGGAAGGCCACCTGCACCGGCAGGCCCTCCAGCAGGAACCGGGCGGCATCGCCGACCAGCGATTCCGGCAGCGGGTGCTGTTCGTAGTCCTGGCTGTCCATGAACACGAAGTCCGAACCGTCGCGGTACAGGTAGGTGGCGTCGCGGCGGTCGACGGTGGCGGTGTCCACCTTCACGCCGGCGTTGTAGGTCTTGTCGACGACCTTGCCCGAGAGCACATTCTTCAGCTTGGTGCGCACGAAGGCCGGGCCTTTTCCGGGTTTGACGTGCTGGAACTCGGTGATCGTCCACAGCTGTCCGTCGATTGCCAGGACGAGCCCATTTTTGAAGTCGGCAGTGCTTGCCACGGTCGGTCTATCTCCTACAGGATGGCGAATTTTCCAGGACCGGGCTTTTGCCCGGTAGCGGGTTCCGGTTATGCCGGAACGGGTGCCGGTGCCCCAGCGAACAGAACGGACACCGCAAGCAGCTTACCCGCGCTCAGCTAGGCCAGAATCGCCAGCTCTTTGGGGAAACGAGTCAGCAGCTCCGCGGTCTGCTTGGTGTTTTCCGCCGCATCGCCGGCGACGACCAAGGTGTCCTCGATGCGGACACCGCCGCGGCCGGGCAAGTAGACGCCGGGCTCCACCGTCACCACGGAGCCGGCAAGCAGTGTCCCGGCCGAGGTGGCACCGATTCCCGGTGCTTCGTGGATCTGCAGACCCACCCCGTGTCCCAAACCGTGACTGAATGAGTCCCCGTAGCCCGCGTCGACGATCAACTGGCGCGCCGCGCCGTCCACCTCGCGGAGATCGGCACCCGGCCGCAGCGCCTCCCGGCCGGCCCGCTGCGCGTCGGCGACCAGCTGGTAGATCTCCAGCTGCCAGTCCGCGGCCTTGCCCAGCACGAACGTGCGGGTCATGTCCGAGTGATAGCCGGCGACCAGCGCACCGAAGTCGATCTTGACGAAGTCGCCGTCGGCGAGCACCGCGTCGGTCGGCCGGTGGTGTGGGATCGCCGAATTCGGCCCGGCGGCCACGATCGTCTCGAACGAAATCGCATCGGCGCCGTGATCGAGCATCAAGGCCTCGAGCTCGCGGCTCACCTCACGCTCGGTTCGCCCCGGCCGCAAGCCGCCGCGCGCCACCAGGTCCTTCAGCGCGGCGTCGGCGGCCTCGCAGGCCAGCCGCAGCAGCGCCACCTCGCCGGCGTCCTTGATCTCGCGCAGCGCTTCGACCGTTCCGGCGGCCCGCACCAGCTCGGTCTTTCCGTTGCGTTCGCTCACCTCATTGGTCAGTGTGTCCAAGCCGTCCACCGTGACCACATTGCTTTCAAAGCCCAGCTTCGACACGCCCGCGTCGGCCGCCTGACCCACCAGGTGGCGCCCGACCGCCCGCTCGATGGCGATCTCGAGACCAGCTGCCTGCTCCGCTGCCTGGGTGCGATAGCGGCCGTCGGTGGCCAAAACGGCGCCGCGATCGTCGGCGAAGACCAGCAACGCGCCGTTAGATCCGGAAAAACCCGATAGGTAGCGCACGTTATTTAGGTCCGTGACCAGCATCGCGTCCAGCCCGCTGGCACCGATCTGATTTTTTAAATTGTCTCGACGCTGGGAATGTGTCACGACAGACGACGGTACTCGCTACGCTGATTGGCCATGAGTAACTGGATGGTGCGCGGGTTTGCGTTCGCTGCGGTGATGGTCGTCGTCCGGTTGTTTCAGGGGGCGATCATCAATGCGTGGCAGACGCAGGCCGGGCTGGTAAGCGTGACACTGCTGCTGCTGTTCATCATCGGCGTAGTCGTGTGGGGGGTGCTGGACGGCCGGGCCGACGCTAAAGCCAACTCGGATCCGGATCGCCGCCAGGACCTGGCGATGACCTGGCTGCTGGCCGGCCTGTTCGCCGGGATCGTGAGCGGGGCCGTCTCCTGGCTCATCTCGCTGTTCTACAAGGGCCTCTATACCGGGGGGCTGATCAACGAGGTGACGACGTTCGCGGCGTTCACCGCGCTCTGCGTGTTCCTGCCCGGCATCATCGGCGTGGCTGTCGGCCGCTGGCGGGTGGACCGGCAGTTCGAGAAGGCGCCGGAGAAGCACCACGGCCTCGGCGTTAAAGAGGAGCGGGGTGACACCGACGTGTTCGACGCCGCCCGCGGCGACGACGCGCCGACCGGTGAGGTGCCCGTGCATTCCGGGGCGCAGTCGGAGGCGCAGACGTCGTCGGTGGCCACTGCCGAACGCGAAGCGCCCACCGAGACGATCCCGACGGTCGAGCGGGACTCGCCCACCGAAACGATCCCGACGGGCCGATGGGGTGCGTCCACCGATGAAGCCAAAACCGAGGTGATTCGTACCGACACCGATCCGAAGCACGCAAGCCCGGAGTCGGAGAAGTAAGGACTCGCCGCTAGTCCTGCGGCGTCTCGGCCAGGTAGCGCAGCGCAAGCAGGTAGCCCTGCACGCCCAGCCCGACGATCACTCCGGTCGCCACCGGGCTGAGATACGAGTGACGCCGAAATTCCTCGCGGGCATGCACATTGGAGATGTGCACCTCGATCAGCGGGGCTCGCAGCTCCGCGCACGCATCGCGCAGCGCCACCGAGGTGTGGGTCAGACCACCGGCGTTGAGAATCACCGGCTCCCCCGCATCGGCGGCCGAATGAATCCAGTCCAGCAGCTCGGCTTCGTTATCACTTTGCCGTACAACGGCTTTGAGACCAAGTGCGGCGGCCTCACGTTCGATGACGGCGGCCAGCTGTTCGTGCGTGGTGTCCCCGTAGACCTCCGGCTCGCGACGGCCCAGCCGGCCGAGGTTGGGGCCGTTGATGACGTTGACTGTCTTGCTCATGGCGCACAAACTCCTGCGTAGGCCGTCACCAGCAGACCCGGGTCCGGTCCCACCAGGCGGCCCGGTTTGGCCAGCCCGTCGAGAACCACGAACCGCAGCACACCGGCGCGGGTTTTCTTGTCTCCGGCCATGTATTCCAGCAGCTGCGGCAATGCGTCGGGGTCGTAGCTGACCGGCAGGCCCAGCGAAGTCAGGACGGCGCGATGGCGCGCGGCGGTGTCGTCGTTGAGCCGGCCGGTGAGCCGGGCAAGCTCGGCCGCGAATACCAGGCCCACCGATACCGCGGCGCCGTGCCGCCACTGGTAGCGCTCCCGGCGTTCGATGGCGTGGGCCAAAGTATGTCCGTAATTGAGGATTTCGCGCAGCTCGGATTCTTTTTCGTCGGCGGCGACCACCTCGGCCTTGACCGCGATCGCGCGCCGGATCAACTCCGGCAGCACGTCACCTTTCGGGTCCAACGCCGCTTCCGGGTCGGCTTCGATGAGGTCCAGGATCACCGGATCGGCGATGAACCCGGCCTTGACCACTTCGGCCATCCCGGCGACGATTTCGTTGCGCGGCAACGTTTCCAAGGTGGCCAGGTCGACCAGGACGGCCAGCGGCTGATGAAAGGCACCGACAAGGTTCTTGCCGGCGTCGGTGTTGATGCCGGTCTTGCCGCCCACCGCCGCGTCGACCATACCGAGCAACGTGGTCGGCACATGCACGATCGAGACGCCACGCAGCCAGGTGGCCGCTGCGAAACCCGCGACGTCGGTGGCAGCTCCGCCGCCGAGGCTGACCAGGGCATCCTTGCGGCCAATTCCGATGCGGCCCAATACTTCCCAGATGAAACCGACGACCGGCAGCTCCTTCCCCGCCTCGGCGTCGGGGATCTCGATGCGGTGCGCGTCGATGCCTTGGTCGGCCAGGTAGCTGCGAATCGCCTCGGCGGTCTGCGCCAGCACCGGTTGATGCAGGATCGCTACCCGGTGCCGGCCGCCGAGTAGCTCACCCAACTCGTTGAGCAATCCGGTGCCGATCACGACCGGGTACGGCGGGTCGACGGCCACCTGCACGGTGACCGGTCCAGTGGATTCCGTCATGTGGTTGCCTCGGCACCGGGGGCTACCGGCTGTTGGGTGTTCTTCAGGCTTGGCAGCCGGGACGTGATGTAACGCACCACTGCGCCGGGATTGCGGCGGTTGGTGTCGACCCGGATGGTCGCGACGCGCCGGTACAGCGGAGTTCGTTTCGCCATCAGGTCACGGTATTTCTCGGTGCGGTTGCCTCCGGCCAGCAGGGGCCGTACGGCGGTGCCGCCGGTGCGCCGCACACCTTCTCGGGCACCGATCTCCAAGTAGATGACGGTGTGTCCGGCGAGCGACTCGCACACCCCGGGGGTGGTGACCGCGCCACCGCCGAGCGACACGACACCGTCCTGATCGGCCAGCGCGGCGCGCACCACGTCTTCTTCGATGCGGCGGAATTCCTGCTCGCCGTCGGTGGCGAAGATGTCGGGGATGGTGCGGCCGGTCTGCTGCTCGATCAGCACGTCGGTGTCGACGTAGCCGACGCCCAGTGCCTTGGCCAGCCGACGCCCGATGGTCGATTTGCCCGAGCCCGGCAATCCGACGAGTACCGCCCTGGGTGTCATGGCGCGCCTACCCGGACGCCTTGGCCCGAGCTGTCGGCATTTCGTGCTCGGCGACCGCCCGCTGGTAGGCCTCGATGTTGCGGCGGGTTTCGGTCAGCGAATCGCCGCCGAACTTGTCCAGCGCGGCGCGGGCCAGCACCAGCGCCACCATGGTCTCGACGACGACCCCGGCGGCCGGCACCGCGCACACGTCGGAGCGCTGGTGGATGGCGACGGCCTCGTCACCGGTGGCCATGTCGACGGTGGCCAGTGCCCGCGGCACGGTCGAGATCGGCTTCATCGCCGCCCGCACCCGCAGCGGCTGGCCGTTGGTCATGCCGCCTTCCAGGCCGCCGGCCCGGTTGGTCGACCGGACCACCCCGTCGGGCCCCGGGTACATCTCGTCGTGGGCCTGGCTGCCGCGGCGGAGCGCGGTCTGGAAGCCGTCGCCGATCTCCACGCCCTTGATCGCCTGGATGCCCATCACGGCGGCGGCCAGCTGGCTGTCCAGCCGGGCGTCGCCGCTGGTGAACGATCCCAGCCCGACCGGCAGGCCCAGTGCGACGACTTCGACCACGCCGCCGAGGGTGTCGCCGTCCTTCTTGGCGGCCTCGATCTCGGCGATCATCGCCGCTTCGGCCGCCTTGTCGAAGGCACGCACCGGGCTGGCGTCGATCGCGTCCAGGTCCCTGGCGTCCGGCGGCGGGCCGTCGTAGGGTTCCGACGGGCCGATCGCGATGACGTGTGAGAGCACCTCGACGCCGAGCGCCTGGCGCAGAAACGACCGGGCGATCGTCCCCGCCGCCACGCGGGCGGCGGTCTCCCGGGCGCTGGCACGCTCCAGCACCGGCCGGGCGTCGTCGAAACCGTACTTGAGCATGCCCGCGTAGTCGGCGTGGCCGGGGCGGGGCCGGGTGAGCGGAGCATTGCGGGCGATATCTGCCAGCTCGGCGGGGTCGACCGGGTCGCTGGCCATCACGGTTTCCCATTTCGGCCACTCGGTGTTGCCGATCTCGATGGCGATGGGGCCGCCCAGGGTGACGCCGTGGCGCACGCCGCCCAGCACGGTCACCGCGTCACGCTCGAACGCCATCCGGGCGCCGCGGCCGTAACCGAGCCGGCGACGCGCCAACTGGTCGGCGATTTCGGTGGAGGTGACCTCCACACCGGCAACCATGCCTTCGACCACGGCTACCAGCGCGCGGCCATGGGACTCTCCGGCGGTGATCCAACGCAACACGAGTCCCATTCTCCCATGGGGGCGCACGCGGACTTAAATCCGAGCACCGCCTCAGAAGAAACTGGTGTCGGGCAGTTCGCCGCCGTTGACGGTGAGGTCGCCGAGCACCCGCGCCTTGTAGACCGTCGGGTTGTGCGAGAACAGCGTCCGCAGGTTACGCCAGTGCCGGTCCAACAGCGCCGACGCCTGTATTGCGGAGGCACCCCCCACATCGAAGACGCGTGAGGCCGCCCGCAGCGCGGGCTCCTGGATCGCGACCTTGACGCGGGCGGCGGCGATCGAGGACCTGCGTTCCAGTTCGGGATCGATCCCGGTTTCGCGCGCCGCGTCCAGCGCGGGGGCGAGTTCGGCCGCCGCGCTCCGTACCAGTGCGTGCGCGGTGTAGGCCACCGCGTCGATCTCCCCGACAATCTGCAGCAACTGCGGGTCGGCGGTCGGCTCGTCGACGCTGGCGAAGGTGTAGGTGCGCCGCCGCCCGCGCACCAGCGCCGCGGCGTCTGCCGTCAAGCTGCGCAGGATCCCGGCGGCGACCGCGTGCAGATACAGCTGCATCAGCGCACCCCGGGCCCGGTCCAGACCGATCGTGGCGCCCAGCGGGAACACTTCGTCGGCCGCGACCTCGACGTCATGGAATACCGTCGTGCCGCTGCCCGTCTGGCGCTGACCGATGCCGTCCCAGTCGTCGACGTGCTCGACGCCGGCCCGGTTTACCGGAATCACCACGGCGGTCGGGGCGCCGTCGTCGTCCTGCGCGGTGATCCGCAGGTAGTCGGAGAACTGCGCGCCGGTGCTGTAGAACTTCCGCCCCCGCAGCCGCAACCCGTCCTCGCCTGCCACCAGCTGGGTGTCACGGTTGTTGCCCCCGACCGACTTCAGGCTCTGTTCGGAGTTGGCCCCGCCGATCAAGCCGCCGTCGGCGACCACCGCGAGCCACCGATCACTGCCCGGGCGCCGCGGCCTCATGTGCAGTTCCTCGACCAGCGCATGGTGCACGCGCAAGATGTGCGCCAGGTCGGGGTCGGCCGCGGCAAGCGCGATGAGGTGGTCGAAGAATTCCGGCACCGTATAGCCCACGCCCCCGTGTTCGCGCGCCAATCGCACGGCGCCCAACCGCTGCTCCCGGACGAGTTTGAGTCCGAGCAGGGGCGGCTCGGTTCCGCCTTCGGCCAAGCGCAGGCGGTAGTCCGCAGCGATCTCGGCGAGCACCTGATCGAGCGCCGATCCAACTGCCATGTGTGTCAAAACCTTTCGAAGTTCGACGACCAGCCCCGAAAAGGTATGCGCGCGCAGCCGTACCGGCAACGATTTCCTGCGCGACAATTTTTAAGCGGGCAAGCCCAGCAGGGCCACCCCGGCCGCACCCGCCGTCGCCAGGCACATCGAGGGACCGTGCGGCACGGTGTGCCCGCCACGCATCGTCGCGGCCACCCCCAGCAACGCGGTCAACAACGGCGCGGCCAGCGCCGCCAAAAACCACACCGCGGCGCCGAAGCAGCCGGCCAGGCCGCCCAGACCGATCGCCAGCTTCACGTCGCCGGCTCCCATTCCGTCCGGTGCCACCAGATGCACCAGCAGATACAGCCCGGCCAGCGCCGCGGACCCGGCCAACGCGGACACGCCGCGCCCGGTGCAGGCGGCGGCCACCAGGATCACGCCGGCCCCCGGCAGCGTCAGCAGGTTGGGGAGCCGACGTTGCCGGATGTCGTAACAGCTCAACGCCGCCAGCCAGCCCAGCACCAGGGCGGCCACCGCGATCCGCATGCGCGGCAGGCTAATCCAGCGCCTCCAGAGCGCAAGTCATCGCCTCGCGCGGCGCGGGCAGCCCGGTGAATTGCTCCACCTGCGCGAAGGCCTGGTGCAGCAGCATCTGCACACCGTTGATCACTCGGCCGCCCGCCCCGGCCACCGCGGCGGCCAGCGGCGTGGGCCAGGGATCGTAGACCGCGTCCAGCAGCACCGGAATCGTCGCGAAGGCGCCGGCGTACCGCGCGGCCACGTCGGCCGGGATGGTGCTGACCAGGACCTCCGCGGCCGCCACCTCGTCGGCCAACTCCCCGCCGTCCAGCCCGCAGAACCGCGTCGCGACGCCGATCCGCGTTCCCAGATCCACCAACCGGGCCGCCTTGTCCGGGTTGCGCGCCACCACGGTGATGCCGCTGACGCCCAGTTGGGCCAAGCCCACCACGGCCGCGGGCGCGGTGCCGCCCGATCCACAGACCAGCGCTTGTCCCGAGGCTGACCCGATAGCGCCGGCGACGCCGTCGACATCGGTGTTGTCGGCCCGCCAGCCGCGGGGCGTGCGCACCAGGGTGTTGGCCGATCCCACCTGATTCGCACGGTCGGTGTGCTCGTCGGCGAACCGCAGGGCGGCGAACTTGCCCGGCGCCGTCACCGACACGCCGACCCACTCCGGCCCGAACCCGCCGACGACACCCGGCAGTTCCTCGGCGCCGCACTCGATGCGGCCATAGGTCCAGTCGTCCAGGCCCAGCGCGCGATAGGCGGCCAGGTGCAGCTGCGGGGATTTCGAATGGGCGATCGGCGATCCGAGGACGGCCGCTTTCCGGGGAGGCGCCGCGCTAGCGGGGCGTGCTGTCGAGGACACCGTTGTGCTTCGCCAGCTCGATATTGGCCAGATGCTGCTTGTAGTCCCTGGTGAACAGCGTGGTCCCCTGGGCGTCGATGGTGACGAAGTACAGCCAGTCACCGGGCTCGGGATGCTCGGCGGCATGCAGCGCGTCGATCCCGGGCGAACAGATCGCCGTGGCGGGCAGACCCTGAGAGACGTAGGTGTTCCACGGCGTCTTCTGGGCCCGGTCGGCGTCGCTGGTGGCCACCTCGCGGCGGTCCAGCGGGTAGTTCACGGTCGAGTCGAACTCCAGCGTGTGGTGCGCATTCAGCCGGTTGTAGATGACCTGCGCCACCTTCGCGAAGTCCTGCGAGTTGGATTCCTGCTGCACCAGCGAGGCCACCACCAGGATGTCGTAGGGCGACAGCTTCATCGCCTGGGCGGTGTCCATCAGCGCGGACTGGGTGTACACCACGGATCCGGCGCTGATCAGGTTCGCCAGGATGTCCTGGGCCGAGGCCGAGGGATCGACGTTGAAGGTCCCGGGCGCGATCAGGCCCTCGATCCGGCGATGATCATTGCCCAGCTCGGTGACGGGCTGAACGGCCCAGGCCGGCACGGACAACACGTTGGGTGGGGTGTTGCCGGCCGCGGCCCGCAGGTCGTCCGTCGAGACGCAGTGCTTGTCGCCGTCGAGATCCACACAGGTGGCGCGGGAGAGCAGCGTCAGGATTCCGGGTGTCACCACGTTGGTCTTCATGTCGGTGGTGTCGTCAAGCTGACGGCCTTCCGGGATGACCAGCTTGCCCACCCGGTTGCTGGGGTCGGTCAGCCGCTCGACGGCGGAGGCCGCGGGTATTTCGGTGCGCATCCGGTAGTAGCCGGGCTGGATCGAGTTGATCGCGGCGTTGCCGTGCGCGGCGTTGATGAAGGCCCGGACCGTGGCGATCACACCCTGGTTGTGCAGTGTCTCGCCGACCATCGTGGTCGAGTCGCCGGCTTGTATCTGAATCACGATGTCGCGTTTGCCCGTTCCGTTGTAGTCGTCGCCGGTCCCGAACACCGTGTGCCACAGCTTGGAGCCGACGAAGACCGTCGCCACCACGATCACGACAACCACACCCAAGGCGATGCGGCCGGTGAAACGGCGCCGCCGGCGCCCGCGCTCGGCCCGATTCCGGGCCATCCGACTCATCCTGTGCCGGGGTGGTCCGACCGCGGCAGGCTCGGCGCGTTCGCGCCGCACGTCATCGACCATCGATGACATCCCCCGCCCCGGACTCAGCCACCGTGGCCCGACGCTGATCGAGCCAGCTCTGCAGGATCGCCACGGCCGCTGCCTGGTCGATCACCGCCCGCTGCTCCCTGGCCCGCACTCCCGCCTCGCGCAGCGAACGCTGCGCGCTGACGGTGGTCAGTCGTTCGTCGGCGAGCCGCACCGGCGTCGGCGCCACCCGCTGGGCCAGCGCTTCGGCCACGTCGATCGCGTCGAGCGCCGACGGGCCGGTGCGGTCGGCCAGGGTCCGGGGCAGCCCGACGATCACCTCCACCGCTTCCCATTCGGTGACGAGCTTGGCCAGCCGTCGCAAGTGTTTGCCGGAACGGTCCCGGCGCACGGTTTCCACCGGGGTGGCCAGGATGCCGTCGGGGTCGCTGGCGGCCACGCCGATGCGCACAGTGCCCACGTCGATACCGAGCCGCCGTCCCCGTCCGGGGTCCTGGTTAGGGTCGCCGGGCCGGTCAGGCAAGCGATGTTGTGCGGATTCCACTCAGCCGACCCGCGCTATCACGGCGATCTCGGAGCGGACCGCCTCCAGCGCCGCGTCGATCCCGGTCGGATTCTTTCCCGAGCCCTGCGCCAGGTCGGGCTTGCCGCCGCCACGGCCGTCGACGGCCAGGGCGAGCTGTTTGACCAGGTCGTTGGCGCGGATCCCGAGATCTTGGGCGGCCGGATTGGCGGCGACGGCATACGGCACTGTTTCGCTCTCCCCCGCGGAGCTCGAGGAGATCAGCGCGACCACCGCGGGATCGCTGCCCAGCTTGCCCCGGATATCGCCGACCAGGGAACGCAGATCGGCTGCCGTCATCCCGCCGGACATCCGCTGCGCCACCACACGGACGTTACCGATGCGCTCCGCACCGGCCGCGGCATTCACCGCGGCGGCCCGCGCGCCGGCCAGCCGGGCGCGTTCGAGTTCCTTCTCGGCGGCTTTGAGCCGCTCGACCAGATTGGCCACCCGGGCGGGCACCTCTTCGGACGGCACCTTCAGCGACGACGCCAGCCCCGCCATCAGCGCCCGCTCCTTGGCCAGGTGCCGGAACGACTCCAGCCCGACGTAGGCCTCGACCCGGCGCACCCCGGAACCGATCGACGATTCACCCAGGATCGTCACCGGACCGATCTGCGCCGAGTTGTGCACATGGGTGCCACCGCAGAGCTCCAGCGAGAACGGTCCGCCGATCTCCACCACTCGTACTTCGTCGGGATAGGCCTCACCGAAGAGCGCCATCGCCCCCATCGCCTTGGCCTTCTCGAGCTGCTCGTTGTAGGTGTGCACCTCGAAGTCGGCTTGCACGGCCTCGTTGGTCACCTCTTCGATCTGACTGCGCTGGTCGTCGGTCAATGCTCCCTGCCAGTTGAAGTCGAAGCGCAAGTAGCCCGGACGGTTCAGCGATCCGGCCTGAACGGCATTGGGGCCCAACACTTGTCGCAGCGCGGCGTGCACCATGTGGGTACCCGAGTGCCCCTGGGTGGCGCCCTTGCGCCAGCCCGCGTCCACCGCCGCAATCACGGTGTCGCCCTCGACGAATTCTCCGGACTCGACGTTAATCTGATGCACCCAAAGGGTTTTGCCGATCTTCTGCACGTCGGTCACCGCCGCCCGCGCACTCTCGCCTGCACCCGTTCCGCTGATGGTGCCCTCATCGGCGATCTGCCCACCGGACTCGGCGTAAAGCGGCGTGCGGTCCAGGATGAGTTCGACTCGATCCGTTGCAGCGCCTTCTGCGTGCGAGCCGTGTGCGACCACCGGAACCCGCTTGCCGTCGACGAAGATGCCCAAAATGCGCGCCTCAGAGCTCAACTCGTCGAAACCGGTGAACTCGGTGGGCCCGGCGTCGACCAGCTCCCGGTAAGCGGTCAAATCGGCGTGCGCGTGTTTGCGGGCAGCGGCATCGGCCTTGGCGCGGCTGCGCTGCTCAGCCATGAGTTCCCGGAAGCCGACTTCGTCCACCTGCAGGCCGGCCTCGGAGGCCATCTCAAGAGTGAGCTCGATCGGAAAGCCGTAGGTGTCATGCAAGGTGAAGGCGTCCGAGCCGGAAACCACGGTTGCCCCAGCAGCTTTGGTGGTGCCGGACACCTCGTCGAACAACTTCGAACCCGACGCCAGCGTGCGGTTGAATGCGGTCTCCTCGGCCACGGCGATGCGCCTGATCCGGTCGAAATCGGTGACGAGTTCGGGATACGACGGGCCCATCGCATCGCGCACGGTGGTCATCAGATCATCGACGATCGGGTCCTCGATGCCCAGCAGCTTGGCCGAGCGGATCACCCGGCGCAGCAGCCGGCGCAGCACGTAACCGCGGCCGTCGTTACCCGGGCTCACCCCGTCGCCGATCAGGATCGCGGCGGTGCGGCTGTGGTCGGCGATCACCCGGTAGCGCACATCGTCGTCGTGGTTGCCTTCTGAACCTGATAAGTCATAGCCGCGCGGGGCGCGTGCGGACACCATGTCGATGACGGGCCGCAGCAGGTCGGTCTCGTAGACGTTGTGCACGCCCTGCAAGATGAACGCGACCCGCTCAATCCCCATGCCGGTGTCAATGTTCTTGCGGGGCAACGGTCCAAGTATCTCGAAGTCGGTCTTGCCGGTGCCTTCGCCGCGTTCGTTCTGCATGAACACGAGATTCCAGATCTCGATGTAGCGGTCTTCGTTGGCGATCGGGCCGCCGTCCACGCCGAACTCCGGGCCGCGGTCGTAATAGATCTCCGACGACGGGCCGCAGGGGCCGGGAATGCCCATCGACCAGTAGTTGTCTTCCATGCCGCGGCGCTGGATCCGCTCGGCTGGCAGGTTGGCGATCTCCCGCCACAGCTGCGCTGCTTCGTCATCATCGAGATAGACTGTGGCCCAGATCTTTTCCGGGTTGAGCCCGTATCCCCCCTCGGAGACGCTGTTGGTCAACAGGTCCCACGCCAATGCGATGGCTTCGCGTTTGAAGTAGTGGCCGAAGGAGAAGTTGCCGGCCATCTGGAAGAAGGTGTTGTGCCGCGTGGTGATGCCCACCTCGTCGATATCCGGGGTGCGGATGCACTTCTGGATGCTGGTGGCCGTCGCGTAGGGCGGTGTGCGTGCGCCTAAGAAGAACGGCACGAACTGAACCATGCCGGCGTTGACGAACAGCAGGTTGGGGTCGTCGAGGATCACCGATGCGCTCGGCACCTCGGTGTGACCCGCCTTCACGAAATGATCAAGAAATCTCTTCCTGATCTCGTGTGTCTGCACTCTTTTCCGCTTCTTCCTTGCGTTGAGGTCGAATTCCAGCCTATTCGCCGGATTATTGGGAGGCTGTCGAACGACGCGTTTCGACCGCTCACAGTACCGGTCCCGGCGCCGTCCACTACCTGGCAGCTAGCCCTCCAAAAAGCTCAATCGCACCGACCGCCGCGGGTTGTCCCGGTTGAGGTCGACCAAAACGATGCTTTGCCAGGTGCCCAGCTGCGGCTCGCCGGCCGCGACCGGCACCGTCACGGACGGCGCGACGAGCGCCGGCAACACATGGTCGGCGCCGTGGCCGGCCGAGCCGTGCGCGTGCCGGTAGCGGTCATCGCGCGGTAACAACCGTTCCAGCGTGTCGATGAGGTCATCGTCGGAGCCGGCCCCGGTCTCGATGATCGCGATCCCGGCCGTCGCGTGCGGGACGAACACGTTGCACAGGCCATCCCCACAGGAGAAGCAAAACCTGCGCACCGCATCGGTCAGATCCACGATGCGACGACTCGTGGTGTCCACCTCGAGCACATCCGTATGCATCCGATCAAGACTACGGCGCGGCCCCGCTGACCAGCCAATCGTTTGTGAGCCCGGCCACACGCCTTAGCCACGCCGCTGCCACGCTGCCGCCCGCGGAGCAGCCATTGCCACCGGTCATCGGCAAGAGGAAGGTATTTGGTGGGACCGGTGGCGCCACCGGGGCGCTGCCCCGAAGTAGTTAGGGATCCACCGTGTACGCACGCTCTTTCACCATCGAGGGGCAACCCTTATCGGTCGACATCGGAATCGCGCATGTTCGCGATGTCGTCATGTCAGAACTGCTCGAGCTCGACGGGTATGTCGGGCTGTCGCTGCTGGTCGACCGGCAATCCGGCCGCTGCATCGCCACCAGCTCCTGGGAATCCATCACGGCGATGCGCGCCAGCTCTGAGCGGGTGGCGATCATCCGTGACCACGTCGCGTTGATGTTCGACGGCAGCGCCAGCGTCGAAGAGTGGAACATCGTGTCGCTGCACCGCCGCCACCGGTCGCCCGAGGGTGCCTTCGTGCGGGCGACCTGGCTCAAGGTGGTCCCCGATCAGCTCGAGCGATCCATGGACTTCTATCGGATGGCTGTGCTTCCGGAGATGGAGAGTCTCGACGGGTTCTCCAGCGCCAGCCTGATGATCGACCACCCGGCCGGTCGGCGAGCGGTGTCGTGCTCGACGTTCGACAGCCAGGAAGCGATGGCCCGAAACAGCGACGAGGCCAGCGAGTTACGCAGCAGGCGGGCGCGCGACTTGGGCGCCGAGATCATCGACGTCGCCGAGTTCGAGCTGGCGATCGCGCGCCTGCGGGTGCCCGAGTTGGTCTGAGCCCTAGCGCTTGCGGCGGATGATCGCGCGCAGCCGGTCCAGCCGTCCGGCAATCTCGCGTTCAACGCCGCGGCCGGTGGGCCGGTAGTAATCGACGTCCACCAGTTCATCCGGCGGATATTGTTGCGCGACAATGCCATCCGGGTGGTCGTGTGAGTATTTGTAGCCCTGCGCGTGGCCCAGTGCCGCCGCGCCCGAGTAGTGGCCGTCGCGCAGATGGGCCGGCACCAGCCCCGCGTTGCCCGCCTTGATGTCGTTCATCGCCGCGGCTAGTGCGGTGGTCACCGCGTTCGACTTCGGCGCAGTGGCCAGGTGAATGGTGGCGTGCGCCAGCGTCAGTTGCGCCTCGGGCATGCCGATCAGCGCCACCGTTTGGGCGGCGGCGACCGCGATCTGCAGCGCCGTCGGGTCGGCCATGCCAATGTCCTCGCTCGCCAGGATCACCAGCCGGCGCGCGAGGAACCGCGGATCCTCCCCGGCGACGAGCATGCGGGCCAGATAGTGCAGCGCGGCGTCGACGTCGGAGCCGCGCACCGACTTGATGAACGCGCTGATGACGTCGTAGTGCTGATCGCCGTCGCGGTCGTAGCGCACGGCGGCTTTGTCCAGGGATTGCTCGATGGCGGTGACCGTCAGCTCGTCGCCCGGCTGGACCGCCTCGGCAGCAACCTCCAGTGCGGTCAGGGCGCGCCGGGCATCGCCCGCGGCCAATTGCACCAGCAGGTCGACGGCCTCGGGCTGCGCGACGATCTGGCCGCCCAGTCCCCGGGGATCGTCGATCGCGCGCTGCACCACCGCGCGGATGTCGTCGGCCGTCAGCGGGCGCAGCTGCAGGATCAGCGAGCGCGACAGCAGCGGCGCCACGACCGAAAACGACGGATTCTCGGTGGTCGCCGCCACCAGCAACACCACCCGGTTCTCCACCGCGGACAGCAACGCGTCCTGCTGGGTTTTGGAGAACCGATGCACCTCATCGATGAACAGCACCGTCTGCTCGCCCGAAAGGAGCGCCCTGCGTGCCGCATCGATGACCGCGCGGACGTCTTTGACGCCTGCCGACAACGCCGACAGGGCTTCGAACCGGCGGCCGGTCGCTTGCGAGACCAGTGCCGCCAACGTCGTCTTACCGCTGCCCGGCGGACCGTACAGGATGGCCGAGGCCACCCCCGATCCCTCGACCAGGCGGCGCAGCGGCGATCCCGGCGCCAGTAAGTGGTCCTGCCCGACGACTTCCTCCAGCGACGCCGGCCGCATCCGCACCGCCAGCGGGGCGCCGGCCGAGGCGCCTAGGGCATCGTTGGCCGTCCGCGATTCGCCGGGCAGGTCAAACAGACCGTCGGACACGGTTTCAGGCATACCACGCAGACCGGACAGGTATGCGCATTGGACGCACAGACCCCCCCGCAGACCCCGAAACAGGCAAAGCCCAATCCTCGCCCCTCGCCCGCATATTTGCTAAGTTCCGGGTTGCCTAGTTCCGCGTGTGTGCCTGCAAGCTATTCCGACAGCAAAATAGGACGGCAAATGAGCCAGCCCCCAGAACACCCAGGCGACCCGGCCGACCCCAGCGGCGGCAACCAGAACCCCCCGGACTACTCGCAACCACCGCGCCACGCCGCGCCCGGTTATGGCGGACCGCCGCCCCCGCCCCCCGGCTACGGCCCCCCGCCGGGCGGCTACAACCCCGCAGGACCGCCCCCGGGCAGCGCACCGCCGCCCGGTTACGGAGCGCCGCCTCCCCCGCCCCCCGGCTACGGCGCACCCCCGGCCGGTTACCCGCCACAGCCTGGCTACGGTGGCCCCGCCCCAGACCCGACCGCCCGGCCGTTCGATGTCGGGGAGGCGGCGAAGTGGGCGTGGGGCAAGTTCACGCAGAACGCCGCGGCACTGATCGTTCCGGTCTTGATCTACGCCGCGGTGATCACCGTCTTCGCCCTTGTCGCCTCGCTTTTGCCGATGGTCTTCGGCCAGAGCGCGAGCACCAGTTACACCAACAGCTACGGCGAGACCTCTAGTGGCGTCGAGATCAGCTACGGCCCAGCCTCGATCGCGGTCATGGTCGTCGGCTACCTGCTGGTCTTCATCGCGGTGATCTTCATGAACGCCGGGTTGGTCAGCGGCAGCCTGGACATCGCCGACGGCAAGCCGGTGACCATCGGATCGTTCTTCAAGCCGCGCAATCTCGGCCCCGTGTTCGTCGCCGCTTTGCTGATCGCGGTCGGCGTCGTGGTCGGTTCGCTGCTGTGCATCGTGCCCGGCATCATCTTCGGATTCCTCAGCTTGTTCACCATCCCGTTCGTCATCGACCGATCGCTTTCACCGGTGGAATCCATCAAGGCCAGCATCGCGACGACGCGAGCCAACCTCGGCCCGTCGGTGCTGTCGTGGCTCGTCCAATATGCCATGGTGCTGGTTGGCGACCTGTTGTGCGGAGTGGGCATGATCGTCGCTTTGCCGATCTCCGTGCTGATCCAGGTCTACACCTACCGCAAGCTCTCCGGCGGTCAGGTCGTTGCGCTGGAGCAGCCCGGTTACCAGCCGGGACCTCCCGCTGGGCCCCCACCCGGATCGCTGCCCGCCTAGTTAGGACGGCACATGAGCCAGCCCCCAGGACCTCCAGACCCCTTCGGCGGCAACCAGAATCCTCCGGGCTACTCGCCGCCGCCCCCTTACGCCGCGCCGAGTTACGGCGCACCCCCTCCTCCGCCCCCCGGCTACGGCGGCCCGCCGACACCGCAATTCAGCGTGGGTGCGGCGTTCAGTTGGGCCTGGAACACGTTCACCAAGAACGCCGTCGCTCTGATCGTTCCGACCCTGGTCTACGGTCTGCTGTTCGCCGCGGCGTCCACCCTGAACTTTGTGGGCCAGAACATGACCTCGAACGTGACCCCCTACGACTCCTCCGACTACGACTTCGCCTTCGCGGCGAATCTCAGTCCCACCGGAACGGCGATCGTGGGGCTGGGCTACCTGGTCTCCCTGCTGGTGACCGCGTATGCCCAAGCCGCGTTCCTGTCGGGATGCCTGGATCTCGCGGACGGCCGGCCGGTGAGCGTCGGATCCTTCTTCAAGCCACGCAACCTCGGCATGGCGTTTCTCGCCGCGTTCATGGTCAGCATTGTCACCTCGATCGGCTACGCCGCCTGCTTCCTGCCCGGCGTCGTCGTGGGGATCTTCACCCAGTTCATCATCCTGTTCGTGGTCGATCGCTCGCAGTCGGCCATCAAGGGGTTCTCGTCGGGCTTCTCGTTGGTCGGCTCGAATTTCGCCAATGCGCTGCTGGTGTGGCTGGTGTCCATGGCGACGCTCTTCGTCGGAGCGGTGGCGTGCGGCGTCGGCCTGTTGGTGGCGGCCCCCCTGGTAGCGCTCATCCTGACCTACGCCTACCGCCAGCTTTCGGGCGGTCAGGTCGTGGGGCCGCAACAGCCCGGTTACCAGCCGGGACCGCCGGCCGGCCCGCCATCGGAGCCGCTGCCCGCGTAACCAACCCGGCGCCGCTAGACCGGCGGCGCGCTGCGGCGCTGCTGCCCGTGTGATGAGATCAGCGGTTATGAGCATCAAAGTTGCGCTGGAGCACCGCACCAGCTACACCTTTGACCGGCTGGTCGGAGTATTCCCGCACGTCGTGCGGCTGCGCCCGGCCCCTCACTCGCGTACGGCCATCGAGGCGTACTCGCTGCGCATCGACCCCGCCGAGCACTTCATCAACTGGCAACAAGACGCGCTGGGCAATTTCCTTGCCCGGCTTGTTTTTCCAAACCCCATGCGCCAGTTGACCATCACCGTCGGACTCATTGCCGACCTCAAGGTGATCAACCCGTTCGACTTTTTCATCGAGGACTGGGCCGAAACATGGCCTCCCGCTTCTGGGTTGATCTACCCCAAAGAGCTCGCCGACGATCTCAAGCCGTATCTGCGGCCGGTCGACGAAGGCGCCGAGGGCTCGGGCCCCGGCGAGCTTGCGCAGGCATGGATGAGCAACTTCTCGGTGCCCGACGGCACCCGCACCATCGACTTCCTGGTGGCGCTCAACCACGCGGTCAACGCCGACGTGGCCTACAGCCTGCGCATGGAAGCGGGTGTCCAGACACCTGACTTCACGCTGCGCAGCGGCGTCGGCTCGTGCCGTGATTCGGCATGGTTGCTGGTGTCGATCCTGCGCCAGTTCGGGCTGGCCGCCCGGTTCGTGTCCGGCTACCTGGTGCAGCTGGCCTCCGACGTCCAAGCGCTCGACGGGCCGTCAGGGCCCGCCGCCGATTTCACCGACCTGCACGCTTGGACCGAGGTGTACATCCCCGGCGCGGGCTGGATCGGCCTGGATCCGACGTCGGGGCTGTTTGCCGGCGAGGGCCACATCCCGCTGGCAGCCACGCCGCATCCCTCGAGCGCGGCACCCATCAGCGGCAGCACCGGCCCGTGCGAGACCACCCTGGAGTTCTCCAACACCGTCACCCGCATCCACGAGGATCCGCGCGTCACGCTGCCCTACACCGACGCGGCGTGGGAGACCATCCGCGCGGTCGGCCGCCGCGTCGACGAACAGCTCGCCAGCGGCGATGTCCGGCTGACGGTCGGCGGCGAACCGACCTTCGTGTCGGTGGACAACCAGGTCGACGAGGAGTGGACGATCGCCGCCGACGGCCCGCACAAGCGCGAGCGCGCCTCCGATCTGGCGGCCCGGCTGAAAGCGGTGTGGGCTCCGCAGGGGCTGATCCATCGCGGACAAGGACGGTGGTATCCGGGAGAGCCGTTGCCGCGCTGGCAGATTGGGCTCTACTGGCGCACCGACGGGCTACCGCTGTGGACCGACGAAATGCTGTTGGCCGACCCGTGGACCACCGAGCCGACGAGTTCGACAGCGGATGGCGAGACGGCCCACCGGGTGCTCGCCGGGATCGCCGAGGATCTTGGGTTGCCGCTGTCCCAGGTGCGGCCGGCTTACGAGGACCCGTTGGCCCGGCTCGCGGCCAAAGTCCGTCTGCCAGAAGGTGACGCGGTGGAATCCGGCGACGACCTCACCGCCGACGAGGCCGCCGACCGCGCCGCGCTCCTGGCGCGGCTCGATGAAACCACCACGGCCCCAACGGCATTCGTACTGCCACTACACCGCCGCGATGACGATCTCGGCTGGGCCAGTGCGAACTGGCAGCTGCGCCGCGGCCGCCTGGTCCTGCTCGCGGGAGACTCGCCCGCGGGCCTACGGCTGCCGCTGAAGTCGATCAGCTGGAAGGATCCACGGCTGTCCTTCGACGTCGACCCGCAGACCGTCGGCGACACGCTGTCGACGGAGTCGACCAGCGCGGAGGCGGTCGACGACGACACCGCGCCGCCGACCGCGATGGTCGCCGAGAGTCGCGACGGACTGCTGTACATCTTCCTCCCGCCCACCGAGGCGCTGGAACACTTCGTCGACCTCATCGCCCGAGTCGAGGTCGCGGCAGCCAAGACTCGCAGCCCGGTCGTCATCGAGGGCTACAGCCCACCAGCGGACCCGCGGCTGCAGTCGACGACGATCACCCCCGACCCCGGCGTCATCGAAGTCAACATCGCGCCCACCGCCAGCTTCGACGAGCAACGGCAGCAGCTCGAAGCCCTCTACGAGCAAGCACGATTGGCGCGCCTGTCTACGGAGTCGTTCGATGTCGACGGCAGCCACGGCGGCACCGGTGGCGGCAACCACATCACGCTCGGCGGCGTGACCCCCGCCGACTCGCCACTGCTGCGCCGTCCGGATCTGCTGGTCTCGCTGCTGACCTACTGGCAGCGGCACCCGTCGCTGTCCTACCTGTTCGCCGGCCGCTTCGTCGGCACCACCTCGCAAGCACCACGGGTCGACGAGGGCCGCGCCGATGCGCTGTACGAACTGGAGATCGCGTTCGCCGAAATCGCACGGCTCGCCTCGGCCGCCAAGGGTGGCCGGCCGAAACCGTGGGTGACCGACCGCGCGCTACGGCACCTGCTGACCGATATCACCGGCAACACCCATCGCGCCGAGTTCTGTATCGACAAGCTCTACAGCCCCGACAGCCCCCGCGGCAGGCTCGGCCTGCTGGAGCTGCGCGGGTTCGAGATGCCGCCGCATCTGCGCATGGCGATGGTGCAGTCGCTGCTGGTGCGCTCACTGGTGGCATGGTTCTGGGACGAGCCGCTGCGCGCCCCGCTGATCCGGCACGGCGTTAACTTGCACGGACGATACCTGTTGCCGCACTTCCTGATTCACGACATTGCCGACGTGGCCGCCGATCTGCGCGCGCACGGCATCGCATTCGAGACCAGCTGGCTGGACCCGTTCACCGAATTCCGGTTCCCGCGCATCGGCACCGCCGTCTTCGATGGTGTGGAGATCGAGCTGCGCGGGGCGATCGAGCCGTGGAACACCCTCGGCGAGGAGTCCACCGCGACGGGCACCGCCCGCTACGTCGATTCCTCGGTCGAGCGTCTCCAGATCCGCGTCATCGGTGCCGACCGGCACCGCTACGTCGTGACCTGCAACGGCTACCCGGTGCCGTTGCTGGCCACCGACAACCCCGACATCCACGTGGGCGGCGTGCGATACAAGGCGTGGCAGCCGCCCAGCGCGCTGCATCCGACAGTCACCACCGACGTGCCGCTGCAGTTCGAGCTCATCGATCTCACCTCCGGAACCTCGCGCGGCGGCTGCACCTACCACGTCGCGCATCCGGGCGGCATGGCCTACGACGAGCCGCCCGTCAACGCCGTTGCGGCCGAATCGCGCCGCGCTCGCCGGTTCGAGGCCACCGGCTTCACTGCGGGCAAGCTCGATCTCGCCGGCATCCGGGAGAAGCAGGCACGGATATTCACCGATATCGGCGCGCCGGGCATTCTCGACCTCCGCCGCGTGCGTACCGTGCAGCAGTAGTGGCGTCCTCCAGAACTGGCATCGCAATGGCACTCGACCCCTCGGCGGGTACTGGCACTTCCGGCGACCGCTACGACGCCGACCGGCTACTGGCCGGATACCGGAGCGCGTGCGGCCAGGAAACACTGTTCGACCTGCGCCCCACCAGCTCACACGGGGCGGGCTACGACGAATTCCTCGACGAACACGGCAAGGTGCGACCGGCCTGGACCGAGCTGGCCGACACGGTCGCCGAACGCGGCCGGACGGGGCTCAATCAGCTGCGGTCGGTGGTGCACAGCCTGATCGACAACGACGGGATCACCTACACCGAGGTCGATCCCGCCAGCGGCCACGCCCTCGAGCCCCGACCGTGGAGCCTGGACACCCTGCCGGTGGTGGTGTCCGCGGCCGATTGGGAGGCGCTGGAGGCCGGGCTGGTGCAGCGCTCACGCCTGCTCGATGCCGTGCTCGCCGACCTCTACGGACCGCGCAGCCTGCTCACCGACGGCATGCTGCCACCGGAACTGGTGTTCGCCCATCCCGGCTACGTGCGCGCGGCGAACGGAATCGAAGTACCCGGCCACCACCAGCTTTTCATGCACGCCTGCGATCTCAGCCGGCTGCCTAACGGCAACTTCGAGGTCAACGCGGACTGGACGCAGGCACCCTCAGGTGCGGGCTATGCGCTGGCCGACCGACGCGTTGTCGCGCACGCGGTCCCCGATCTCTATGAGCGGATCGCGCCGCGGCCCACGACACCGTTCGCGCAGGCACTGCGGCTGGCCCTGATCGACGCCGCCCCCGACGTGGCCCAGGACCCGGTGGTGGTGGTGCTCAGCCCGGGCATCTACTCCGAGACCGCCTTCGATCAGGCGTATCTCGCTACGCTGTTGGGTTTTCCGCTGGTGGAAAGCGCCGATTTGGTGGTCCTCGACGGCAAATTGTGGATGCGCTCGCTGGGGACGCTGAAACGCGTCGACGTTGTTCTTCGCCGCGTCGATGCGCGCTACGCCGACCCGTTGGATTTGCGCACCGATTCCCGGCTCGGGGTGGTCGGTTTGGTGGAGGCGCAACGCCGCGGGACGGTGACCGTCGTCAACACGCTGGGCAGCGGGATTCTGGAAAGCCCTGGGCTGCTGCGTTTTCTGCCGGAGCTGGCCGAGCGGCTACTCGGCGAAGCCCCACTGCTGACTACCGCCCCGGTGTACTGGGGCGGTATCGCCAAGGAATGCTCGCACCTGCTGACCAATCTCTCGTCGCTGTTGATCAAGTCCACCGTCGGCGGGGAAACCCTTGTCGGACCGATGCTTTCGTCGCTCCAGCTGACCGAACTGGCCGCCCGGATCGAGAGCATGCCGTGGCAGTGGGCCGGTCAGGAGCTGCCGCAGTTCTCCTCGGCGCCGACCGACCATGCCGGCGTGTTGTCGTCGGCCGGCATCGGCATGCGGTTGTTCACGGTTGCGCAGCGCGGTGGCTACGCTCCGATGATCGGTGGCGTCGGCTATGTCCTGGCGCCGGGCCCTGCCGCATACACGCTGACAACCGTTGCGGCAAAAGATATTTGGGTTCGCCCGACCGAGCGTGTGCGGGCCGAGACAATTACGCTGCCGACCGAGGTGGCGCCGGTGAAGACCGCCGCGGGCACCTGGGGGGTCAGTTCGCCGCGTGTCCTGTCCGACCTGTTCTGGATCGGACGCTACGGCGAGCGCGCGGAAAGCACGGCCCGGCTGCTGATGGCCGCCCGCGACCGCTTCCACGTTTACCGGCACCAGCAAGACACCGAGGAAAGCGCGTGCGTGCCGGTGCTGATGGCCGCCCTGGGCCGCATCACCGGGACCGACACCGGAGCCGACAACGACCCCGCCGAGATGATCGCGATCGTTCCGTCGACGCTGTGGTCACTGACCGTCGACCCGGGCCGGGCGGGATCTCTGATTCAGGCGGTGGAGGGGCTTGCCCTGGCCGCCAGATCGGTGCGCGACCAGATGTCCAACGACACCTGGGTGGTGCTGGCCAACGTGGAGCGCGCGCTTGCGCACCGGCCCGAGCCGCCGCAGTCGCTGGCCGAGGCCGACACGCTGCTCGCGTCGGCTCATGCGCGCACCTTGGCCGGGATGCTGACCCTATCGGGAGTCGCCAGCGAGTCGATGGTGCGCGACGTGGGCTGGTCGATGATGGACATCGGTAAACGCATCGAACGGGGCCTGTGGCTGACCGCACTGCTGGGAAGCACACTCACGACGGTCCGCGGCACGGCCGCCGAGCAGACCATCATCGAGTCGACACTGGTGGCCTGTGAATCGTCGGTCATCTACCGGCGTCGCACCGTCGGCCAAGTCAGCGTCGCGGCGGTGACCGAGCTGATGCTGTTCGACGCCAACAACCCGCGGTCGCTGCTGTACCAGCTGGAGCGGTTGCGGGCCAACCTCAGGGACCTGCCCAGCGCATCGGGCTCATCGCGTCCGGAACGGACGGTGGAAGAGATCAGCATGATGCTGCGCCGATCGGATCCCGCCCAGCTGGAGGGGGTGGCCGCCGACGGGCACCGCGCCAAGCTGGCCGATCTGCTCGCCGTGATCCATACCGAGTTGCGCGATCTGGCTAAGGTCATCACCGACACGCAACTGACCCTGCCGGGCGGAATGCAGCCGCTGTGGGGGCCCGATGAACGGCGGGTGATGCCGGCTTAGCCGGCGACGGCGGCGGGCCCCTGGGCTGCCGACACCACCTCGTCGATGACGGTGTGAACGAATTGCATCTTGTCCAGCACCGCGACCGGGAGCACGAACGGATACAGATCGTCGTGGCCCATCGACCGGTTCACCATGTTCAGTGACCATGACAATGGCAGCCACATCTCGATGATGTTGGGAAAAGCGCTGGGGCCCAAGGCCGGCCGGTCGAAGGTCGCCGAGGCCGCGGCGAAACCGCACCAGGCCGAGGTGTCCAGGGTGTCGCGGATGTGCAGGTAATGGGCAAACGTCTCGGCCCAATCCTCGGCCGGATGCATGGTCGCATACGACGACACGAAGCATTTTTGCCAGCCCTTCGGCGCGCCCTCGCTGTAGTGCCGGTCCAGCGCCTCCTGATAGTCGGCGTCGGGATCGCCGAACAGCTCGTTGAAGCGCTTGACGTTGTCCTGTGACGGCGAGATCAGGCGGTAGAAGTAGTAATGCCCGATCTCGTGCCGGAAGTGCCCCAGTAGCGTCCGGTACGGCTCGTCCATCTCAACGCGCAGCTGCTCGCGGTGGACGTCGTCACCCTCGGCCAAATCCAATGTGATGACGCCGTTCTCGTGCCCGGTCACCACGTCCTCGTGCGCACTGGACAGCAGCCGGAAAGCCAGGCCGTAATCAGGATCCTCATCGCGCCCGATGATCGGCAGCTTCAGCTCGTTGAGCTCGACGATCAGCCGGCGCTTGGCGGCCTCGGCCCGGGCGAACTCGGCGAGCCCGACCTTGTCGGCATCGTTGGGCCGTTCGGTAGTCAGCGCGCACGACGTGCAGCGCAGGCGGGGGTTATTGACCGGGACCAGCCAATTGCATTCGGCGACACGCAGATTGGCGCACAGTTGATACTCAGCGGCTTCCACGAAGCCGGCGTGCTCGTTGGCGTCGCCTTTGGATATCACCAGGAGTGCCATCTGCTCAAGGGAAAAACCCAGCGCACTACCGCAATTCAGACAGGTGGAGTTCTCGAACGCCAGCCGCTGGCCGCAGTTGGGACAGTGAAAGTCACGCATACAACTCATCGCCTTCGAAAGGCACAACATCGACGGCGACGTCGATCACGCTGCGCTCAGAATTGGTGTAGATGATGCCGCGCAGCGGCGGCACGTCCGCGTAGTCGCGGCCGCGTCCCACAATGATGTACCGCTGGTCGATCATCTGGTCATTGGTGGGGTCTAGCCCCAGCCACTCGAACCGGCCGGGCTGCTGTGGCGTCCACACCGCGGCCCAGGCATGAGTGGCATCGATGCCGATCATCCGTTCCTTTCCGGGAGGCGGGTCGGTGGCCAGATAACCGGACACATAGCTGGCCGCCAAACCATTGGCTCGCAGGCAGGCGATCGCCAGCCGTGCAAAGTCTTGACATACCCCTTCCCTGGCCGCCAGAACCTCATTGACCCCGGTGGAAATCGTCGTCGAACCCGAACGGTAGGTGAAGTCGGTGAAGATCCGCGACGCGAGATCGCGCAACACCTCCACCAGCGGGCGCTCGGGCACGAAGCTGGGCGCCGCGTAGTGGCGGACATCATCGGTGATCTCCGGCGGATTCAAGTCCAGGCTGAACTCGGACGCCAGCGCTCCCCTACGCCCGACCGGCCGGGACTCCTCCCACGGCTGCACCGCCGGCCCGCTGGTGTACAGGCCGGGAGCCGGCGAATACACGTCGACGATCGAGTCGCTGGTGACCGTCAGGGTGCGGTGCGGCTCGGTGACGTGGAAGTAGGAACTGATGTTGCCGTAGCTGTCGGTGCTGGTAGAGCTGTCGGCGGCGGCCGGGTCGATGGTCAGCCGATGGGCGACGCAACGCTGCCGCTGCATGTCCCGCGGGGTGAGAAAACCACGGCCGTAGGAGCTGGTCACGACATCCGAATAGCGGTACTCGGTGCGGTGTGTGACGCGATGACGGCGGGCGCCCGGGGCCGGCACTGCAGAGGACAACGAGTTACCTCCTGACATCTCCGGGAGCTGGTTGGCGACCGATAGCCAATACGGCACCAAGCGCACCTTAGCCGGAGCACAATAAATCTGTGGCCACCTGGGAGGACGTCGCCCGGATCGTGGGTGAGCTCCCACTCACCTCCGAGCAGTCACCGCATGACTGGCGGGTCGGCAAGAAGTTGCTGGCATGGGAGCGACCGCTGCGCTCATCGGACCGTGAAGCACTGTCGGCCAGTGGGTCCGAGCCGCCGGAGGGCGACCTACTCGGTGTCCGGGTGGCCGATGAGGGCGTCAAGTTCGCGTTGGTGGCCGACGAGCCGCGCGTGTACTTCACCACCCCGCATTTCGACGGCTATGCCGCGGTGCTGGTCAAGCTGGCCGAGATCGACGTGCGCGATCTCGAGGAGTTGATCACCGCGGGCTGGCTGACCCAGGCGCCCAAGAAGCTGGTCCAGGAGTTCCTGACCGGGTCGTTCTGAGCTCCTACGGCTGGTGCAACTCGATCACCCGCTGCAGATCGTCGACACATGCCTGGACGACGTCGGCCAGCACCACTTCGGTTCTTTCGCGGGCATTGGCCAGCAGCGCCGACGCATGCCGTTGAGCGGCGTCGACATGGACGCTCGCGGCCGCGGGATCCGAATCCGCGAGTGCAGTCGCCCTGGCGAGGTCGATCAACACCGCCTCCGCGGGTTGCGGGAGGCGGTCGCAGCAGTCGTCCGCACCGGACTGGAAGGCCGGCACGACCGCGCGGGCCAGCTGCAGCACGGAGCCGGCCAGCAGGGCCAGCTGCAGGCCCTGGTGATCGGCACCCCGGACGGCGTCGCGAAGTCCCCAGCGCCGCGGCGCGAGTCGCACGACCTGACGCGCGGTGGTCCGCGCCTGGATGAGTCCACCCAGCTGTTCGTGCACCCTGTCGACGGCCGGCAACGGCCAGTCGGGCGCGGGCGCGAGACGGCCGCAGGCGAGATCGCCGGTGCGGGTCAGCACCGAGTGCAGCGTGCGTAGCACTTCGACGCGCGCGCTGCGCAACACGGCCAGCGGATTGGCCGGGAACAGCAGGACGGCGACGACGATAGCCAGGCCCCCACCGATCAGCGCGTCGAAAATGCGTTCCCACCCGACGCCGCTGCGGTAGAGGGCGAGCACCAGGATCGACGACACGACGGTCTGGTTGGCGAACATCATCCCCTGGCCGATGTAGCCCTGACCGATGAACACCGCGGCCAGCAACGCGATCAGCGCGGCGAGCGCGATGGACACAGCTCCGGGTCCGAGCAATCCCTGCACCAAGGTTCCCGTGCCGATGCCCAGGGTCACGCCGATCATCATCTGGATGGCGCGTTGCGCGCGCAGCACGTTGCTCGTCGACAAGGACACTGCCGCGGCGATCGGCGCGAAGAACGGTTGCGGGTGCGCGAGCACGTCGTGGGCGATGTACCAGGCCAGACCCGCAGTCACCGAGGTCTGCAACAGGTTGAACCACACGCCACGTACCCGTTTCAAACCCCCGACGACCGCGGCTCTGCCCGCGAAGGGCCGCGTCAGAAGCGATGTGCTCATGACGTGTGCTTACCTCAGCGCACAAGCGCGGGGCAATTCCAGCCGGAGTTAGTTTCGCCGCAATTCGAAAAGCGGTATCACCCGGCTGGTCTTGGCCTGGTATTCGGCGAAGCCCGGTGACGCGGTGCTGATCTCATCGAAGAGCTCGTTGCGCTCGGCGGGCGGCAGTTCGTGCGCCGTCACGTCATACGCGTCGGTGCCGACCTCGACGTGCGCCTGCGGGTTGGCCCGCAGATTGTGCACCCAGGCCGGATCCTTGGGCGCACCCGCGAACGAGCCGATGATGATCAGCTTGCCGTCGATCTGGAAGTAGGCCAACGGCGATAGCCGGGACTCGCCGGATTTGGCCCCCGTCGTGGTGAGCAGCAACAGGTTACCGTTTTCGAATGGGCCACCGACCTTGCCGTCATTGGCCCGGAATTCGTCAACGATGTTGTTGTTGAACGCGTTGATCGTTGCGGTGTCCGGAAACTCTTCAGTCATGCCTGGTCAACTTGTTTGGGCTTGGCGTCTATTCCGGATTCCTTGCGCTGCTGCGCGGTGATCGGCGCGGGCGCGTCGGTCAGCGGGTCGACGCCGCCGCCGGTCTTGGGGAAGGCGATCACCTCACGGATGGAGTCCACCCCGGACAGCAGCGCGTTGATCCGGTCCCAGCCGAACGCGATTCCGCCGTGCGGAGGCGCGCCAAACGTGAAGGCCTCCAACAGGAATCCGAACTTATCCTCGGCCTCGGCCTTGTCCAGGCCCATCACCGCGAACACCCGCTCCTGGATGTCACGGCGGTGGATACGGATCGAGCCGCCGCCGATCTCGTTGCCATTGCAGACGATGTCGTAGGCATCGGCCAGCACCCGACCGGGATCGGTGTCGACTACGCCCTGGTACTCGGGCTTGGGCGAGGTGAACGCGTGATGCACCGCGGTCCACGCGCCGGAGCCCACCGCCACATCACCGGCGGCGGTCGCGTCTTCGGCGGGCTCGAACAGCGGCGGGTCGACCACCCAGACGAACGCCCAGGCGTCGGCGTCAATCAGGTTGAGCCGGTTGGCGATCTCACCGCGGGCGGCGCCCAACAGTGCCCGCGACGACTTCGACGGTCCGGCCGAGAAGAAGATGCAGTCGCCGGGACTGGCCCCGACGTGAGCGGCCAGGCCGTCGCGTTCGGCGTCGCTCAAGTTCTTGGCCACCGGACCGCTCAGCTCGCCTCCAGATGACGCGTCGCCCACCAGCACATAGGCCAGCCCCCGGTGCCCGCGCTGCTTGGCCCACTCCTGCCACCCGTCCAGCGTGCGCCGCGGCTGCGAGGCCCCGCCGGGCATCACCACCGCGCCGACATACGGCGCCTGGAAGACCCGAAATGTGGTGTCGGAGAAGAACTCTGTGCACTCGACGAGCTCCAGCCCAAATCGCATGTCGGGCTTGTCGGAGCCGAACCGTTGCATGGCGTCGGCATAGCTGATCCGCGGGATCGGCGTCGGGATTCGATAGCCGATCAGCGCCCACAGCGCGGTCAGGATCTCCTCGGAAATCGCGATGATGTCCTCGACGTCGACGAAGCTCATCTCCATGTCGAGCTGGGTGAATTCCGGTTGCCGGTCGGCGCGGAAATCCTCGTCGCGGTAACAGCGGGCGATCTGGTAATAGCGTTCCATCCCGGCCACCATCAGCAACTGCTTGAACAGCTGCGGGCTCTGCGGCAGGGCGTAGAACGATCCGGGGTGCAGCCGGGCCGGCACCAGGAAGTCGCGCGCGCCCTCCGGCGTCGAGCGGGTGATCGTCGGCGTCTCGATCTCGACGAAGTCCTGCTGCGCCAGCACCGAACGGGCGGCGGCATTCACCTTGGAGCGCAACCGAATTGCCGCAGCCGGGCCGTCGCGACGCAGGTCGAGGTAGCGGTACTTCAGCCGCAGTTCCTCCCCCGCCGGCTCATCCAGCTGGAATGGCAGCGGCGCGCATTCGCCTAGCACGGTTAGTGACGTGGCATTCACCTCGACATCGCCGGTGGGTATCTCGGCGTTGGCGTTGCCTTCCGGGCGGATCTCGACGATGCCTTGCACCGCGACGCAGAATTCGGCGCGCAACCGGTGCGCCTGCTCCAGCACGTCGGCGGCGCGGAAGACCACCTGCGCGATGCCGGAGGCGTCCCGCAGGTCGATGAAGATGACGCCACCGTGGTCGCGGCGGCGAGCCACCCACCCGACCAGAGTCACCTGCTGGCCGGAGTCGCGATCCCGTAGCGAACCAGCGGTGCGGCTGCGCAGCACAAACACTCCCCTTTACCTTGGACGACTGCCCAGTCTAAGGGGCGGTGATTTCTGGGCCGCGAGGGCCAGCAGCGTTGACTCCGAAGCTCAGCGACCCCAGACAGCATCAAACACTCGGCTTGAGCGCCGCGTCCAGCTGCCTTTTGAGTTGGTCGCGTGAATCGATGGCCAGTTTGCGGAAAACGTTTCGCAGATGCCATGCAATGGTGTTGCTCGAAACGAAGAGTTGTTCGGCGATATCGCGATTGGAAAGTCCCTGGGCGGTAAGACGGGCGATCCGCGCCTCGGTGGGCGTTAGGGATTCGACTCCAGTCACCACCGGGCGGCGCGGCCGGCCCCCCGCCGCCACCAGCTCTTCGCGCGTTTCACTTTCCAATAGCGTTGCGCTGCAACGGTATGCGAGGTCTAGAGCGATCTTTAGGTGTTTACGCGCCTCTACTTGCTGGCCTTGGCGGCGCAGACGGCGGCCGAGGGCGGCATGAGCACGGGCCAACTGCAAAGGCGCTTCGGTGGATTGCAGGATCTCTACGGCCTCCCGCAGACTGGCAAACGCCCGCTCACCCGATTCTGTGCTTGCCCTGCGGCGCGTAGCTACACCGATGCTGATGGGCAGACAGAACGACCGGGCGAGGCTGAGTTCTTCGTCGAATAGTCGCTGACCCGTTTTGGCATCTCCGAGCCGGTGCGCTGCCATGCCGGCAAGCGAGCGCCAACGCAATATCGAGGGATTCTGGTCCATATCGCTATGCAGGCACCCCTGCAATTCATTCAAATCAGCTACCGCAGCATCCGTTTCACCACGAACGAGACGAAGACGCGCGCGCGCAACAAGGAGATGTGCGTTGATCGCCGGTGTATCTGCCAGTTGAGTGGTCGTGTAGTCGAGCATTTCCTGGGCCGCGTCTAGCTCACCACGTTCGATCATGCACTGCACAAGCACGGCCCGCGCACTATGCGCATACACATGCTGCCTGAGTTCAAGGCGGTCCAGAGCAGCTTGCGCATCCGCTGCGGCATCGGCAATGCGGCCACGAGCGTAGAGGATCTGCGCTCGTATCAGAGATGCTTCCGCGTACGCCAGTTGCGCACCTCGGTCGAGGGCATCCTGGACAGTGGCATCAGCGACCTCGTTGGCTTCGACCAGTCGTTCGCAATGCAGCAGCGCGAGTGTCGCCAGATCCACGCTGGGTCCTTGGGCACCTTGGTCGGCAAGCAGCGCTCCCCTGCTCAATGCGCGTAGTGCCAGCACCGCCGTCCGATCGGCCGGCGGTCTAGTCAACGAGTCCCGAAGGGCTTGTACCGCTAGAACCATGCGGTGATGAGGGCCGTCGCCGCTGATCGCCTCAACCGGCACGCTCTGCGTTGGCCCCAGATGAGCTTCTGCACTCCACGCGGCACCTTCGAATCGCATTCGAATGTCGCGTTGCCCGGCATCAAACAGCTCAGCGCCACGACGAAAGGTGGCACCGGCCTCGGCGAATCGACCGAATCGGTAGAGGGTTTCACCGAGCGAGTACAACGCGTCGGCACGTTCGGCCGGGTCGTCCATCAAGTTGAGCGCTTGTTCGAAGCGGTGCAACGACATCACTTCACCGGCCGCGGCTTCGCTCAGCCCGAGATCGATGAGTAGACGCGGTGGGATCCGATCTATCGGAGCAACCCGTAGCGCATGACGCAGGTAACGAAGCGCAGCTGAATGGACGCCCTTTCGAGCCGCCGCACGACCCGCGTCGCGCAATGCACGCAGAACCCATGGATCCTCGCCGGCGGCTGCCAGCAGGAGGTGCTCGGCCACGACCTCGGACTCCGCCCCACCATCAGCCAAAATTCGCGCTGCCTGGGCATGCAATGTCAAACGTTCTTCACCCTGCAGCAGACCATATGTTGCTTCACGGATGATGCTGTGCGCGAACATCACTGGGTCTGATCTCTGCATGAGATTGGCAGCGACGAGTTCTTCGGCCAGCACGACCCCACGATCAACTTCCAGGCCGGCAAGTCGCGACACATCGCAAAGGCTTGCATCATCACCAATGACCGAGGCCGCTTTAGCTAATGCACTTGCCGATTGACCCAACCGTGCCAGCCGACGGCTGACCTGGCGACGCACCGATCCCGGTGTAGTTGACGTCGGATCTTCACCAGCGCGCATCGCATCGGTGACCGCTCCCACGAAGAAGGGGTTCCCGCCGGTGAGATTCATGACCGCAGCGACAAGATCATCATCTCCCCGATGCTCCGGGAGAGCTCGATCAAGCATCGCCGCCACCGCTTGCGGGCTCAGCGTCGAGGGACGGATTGCCGCGGTGGTTGCGGAGTCCCATACCGAACCAATCGACGCCGACTCCGAACCGGGATCGCCCGTTCTGATCGTGACAACCAGAGCGACCGGCAAATCGTCCAAGCGTTCTGCGAGATAGGCGAAGAACCGCTGCGAGGACTGGTCTGCCCAAGGCAGATCGTCGACGAGAACCGCCAGCGGATGCTGTTCGACAAGGTTGACGGTTAACCAGTACAGGCCATGCAGGACCGCGAATTCGTCGGTCGCGACGCATTGACTGAAAAGTGCCTCGGCCAGCGAGGCCGGCCCTTGCATGAGGCGAGCACGCATCGCCGAGTCAGATCGCAGAAGCGTCGGGCCAAATAAATTGTGAGCAACACCAAACGGATGGTCACGCGTCAGCTCACTGCAGCGGACGCGCAGCACCTGCATTGCCCGCTCTGCGGCCAGATCCATACAACCGGCAAGTAGCCGCGACTTACCGATGCCGCTCGGCCCCTCGATGACACATACCTGGCCGCGGCCCGACTGCGCGTCATCCAACAGCGCGGCCAACCGTCCCAATTCGGTCGCGCGTTCCAATGGGTCGTCGGCCACGGTCACTGGTTGCTAGCGTAACGCGCGGCATCCTCGAAACGCGGCCGAGCCAGCAAGCAGTCGGCTTTGGTGATGTCTCGCATTCCTGGCATCACACTCAGGCGACATCGGCGTCGTCGGCATCCGGGTCGACATACACAGACGACAAATCCTGGCTGAGCAGCCTTCGTAGCTGACGTCGGGCGCGATGGAGCCTCGACATCACCGTGCCCAGGGGAATGGATTCGAGCTCCGCAATATCTTTGTGAGGAAGCCCTTCGACGTACGCGTAGTACAGCACTAGGCGCAGCTCGTCAGGTAGGGACCGAAATGCTTTCCTGACATCCATGTCCGCTGAAGTTCCGATGAGCTGCGCCTCGACGACATCTCGGGTCTCCAGGGCCTGTCGGTACCGCGTGTGCCATTCCCAGTCACCCATATCGCCGGTTAGGCACTCAATGGGTCTGCGCTGCATGCGACGGTAGTCGTCGATCCAAATGTTCTGCATAATGCGGATAAACCATGCTCTGGTATGTATTTGGGATTGGTTGGCGATGAACCCGCGGTAAGCTCGAACCATCGTCTCCTGAACGAGATCATCGGCATCAGCGGCATTATTCGTCAACTGTCTGGCGACGCGATGCAGGGTGGACAGCAAAGGGATTGCTTCGTCCTCAAATCGCATTCGCGACCCCGCGTCGAGAACCGCCGGTTCGGTTGCCGGTGTGGCGGACGCGGCTCCTCGCGCGAATCCGTTGGTAATGGCCCGAATACGTGTGGTCACACTGTCGGAATGTATCCGCGTGGCGCCAGCGACGGCCCACCCACGGACGATGGTATTAGGGCGCGATCATGGTGGGTTTATCGCCGGCTACCGGCACCCTTGTCCACCCGCGCAACGATATTTGCTGGGCGCGCACACCGCATCCCGACACGGGTTTCCGGGGTGTATCCTCTCTACAGCGTCGCTTCGGGAACGCTTCCTCGAGAATCCTTCGGCGGAAAAAATCGTTTGTAATCGGTAGAAATAATGCCGTCGACGAACATCGGCATCTCGACGCAGTGCTGCGCTCACGGGATTTGGCGATGTTGTCCCCGAACGAAAGCGTCTTCGGCGCCGCCGAAGCGCTGAGTGCTACCAACTC
Organism: Mycobacterium sp. Dal123C01; assembly: GCF_052566995.1. Taxonomy (NCBI): domain Bacteria; kingdom Bacillati; phylum Actinomycetota; class Actinomycetes; order Mycobacteriales; family Mycobacteriaceae; genus Mycobacterium; species Mycobacterium sp. Dal123C01. The sequence goes on from NZ_CP199580.1 coordinate 4,787,783, forward strand.
TTGGATGGTCTAGCCGTGCGAACCACAGGACCGAACGATCGACCGAACGAAACCCATCGGTTCGACGCTTTTTCTGAAGCCGTATCGACCAATGTGCTACCGGTGGCGTTGTCGATGGATGACGTCAAGGCGTTCAGCGGGGGGGTGCGTTCGACCGCCTTGGGTACGGTTCAACTGGCAAGGGTGCAAGTCGCCAACGATATAGCGGTCAGACGTACCAACAAGCTGATTGAACGCAGCTCAGCCGAATACCTCAAGGTCGGTGTGCAGCTTACGGGCTCCAGTTTGGTATCTCAGGGTGACCGGGAGGCCGTGCTCAAACCGGGCGACTATGTCATCTATGACACCGCGCGCCCGTACCAGTTGTTGGCCCGCGGTCCGTTTCAGATGCAGACCGTCATGTTTCCTCGCAACTTGCTGCGGCTGCCGGTATCGCAGCTGTCGGAGCTCACGGCTCGACCGATCAGTGGTCGTGCGGGCCTGGGGTTAATGGTGTCGTCGCTCGTTGTTGAGCTTGGCAAGACAGCGACGGGCGAATTTGGCAGCGCCACCACTCATCTCGCTGACGCAATACTGGACATGTTTGCGGCATCGTTTATCGACCAGTTACCCGATGAAACCGCGTGGAATCACGCCGACCGGCGGACCTTATTGCTGCGGATCCGCGCCTTCATTGAAGAACGACTCGACGATCACGCGCTCGACATTTCGACGATCGCTGCAGCACACCATATTTCGGTGCGCTACCTGCAACTGTTGTTTCAACAGGAAGGTCAGACGGTAAGCGGGTGGATACGTGATCGGCGGATCGACCACTGCCGCAGGGATTTGACCAATGCGGCGCTCGCGGAGACGCCGATGTACTCGATCGCCGCCCGATGGGGGCTCGGCAGCGGCAGCCACTTCTCACGACTATTCAAGGCGACGTTTGATGAAACACCTCACGACTATCGCGCGCGAGTGTTGAACGGCGCGCCAGAACACGCGGTCGAGAGCGCCTCCGCGGATAACGCGGTGAGAGACGCCAATCCGGATAAGACTCACCTACCCCGAAACATCTTCCCCCCAGGCTATTTCGGTGATATCGCCGTCGGGTAACGACCCTGTCCTTGCATCGATGACCCGTCACCGGGTAATGACGACACGCTAGGGGGACCTGTTAATGCCAACACCCAACCTGGCCCGATGAGGCTTCCCGATGCGCTTTGGCTCGCTGTCGGAGATGGGCGATTGCCGACAGTCGACGCCGCTGGTAAGTCGGATAGCTATGCGAGGGCGGCGGTTTGGTCGTTGTGCTGCACACTTCTGCTGCTGACCTCGTTGGGCTTACTACTGCTTTCGGTATGGGTTCAACACCCATGACCGCCAGGGCTACTTAGCGCCCTTCTTCCCTGCTTGGCTCATAATTCTGTGCTGCGTAGCGGCGTGCTCGTGCCGTACACGCGCTGCGAATGGTGGGAAAAAGAGTCGGCAGCAAGGGTGCTGACTGCCGACCGCACGTCTGCGGGCAAGCGGTCAAGAGCCCGGCCAACGACTTCGAAATTGCCTTCATACATGAGCATTCCAAAAGCGAGAGGGAGCGTAGCGGGGTCACCCGCGGCGGCGCCCTCTCTGACTATCGCGTCCCACTCGTCTGCGGTGGTGTATTGCTCCATTAATGGGACAACGAGTTCCTCTTCGGCGGCTAGATGCTCGTCCAGCAACACGGCCAGTCGACTCGCGTCAGATTCGGGGCCATTGGCGGCCGCGTCGTCCGCTAACCACGTACGGATACCAACGCTTAACTGCTCAAGACGGATCGCTAACGCGTCGTGTTGCGCCTCCATCATCTGTACGTGTTTTCCGATGGAATTGCCTGCTCGTTTCTTCAGGAGCGGCCAGACAAGATGATCCTCGGAGCAGTGATGATGGTGCAGCGCCCCATTTATCAAGGCGAAGTGGCCGGCGATGATTCTGGCCCGCTCAACGTTCGCTGCCTCGCGGATCAGTCTCGGGAGGTGTCCGAATTCGCGGCGGAACATGGTGTGAACTATCTCCATTTCGCGGCGGTCGAAGTGCTGCTCGTCTCGAGCCACTGGAACCTTCCTGTCGTACGGCCGCGAACGTTGTGCTGGCGATAGATCGTCAGCTGAGTGCTCGGTGTCTTAAACGATGTCGCGGCGGTGTGGATTCACGCGTGCGCCGTCGTTGGACGGCACCACTCCGGCACGCGGCGCCGAAGGCGGCGTAACTTCGCTCCTATTGCCACAAACATTGCACTCGTCGGTCCCGGCGCCGTCGGTACGACGGTGGCCGCGCTGCTGTACCAGGCCGGGCATTCGGTGCTGGTTTGCGGTCGCAGCGCCCGGGACAACATCGAACTGCGTCCCGACGGGCAGGACGCGATCGTGGTGCCCGGGCCGGTGCGCACCGACCCCGCCCTCCTAACCAGTCAAGTGTCCGGTCCCGTCGACCTGGTGATCCTGGCGGTCAAGGCCACCCAGAACGATGACGCGGCCGGCTGGCTGTCGCGGCTGTGCGGCGAGCACACCATCGTCACGGTGCTGCAGAACGGCGTCGAGCAGGTCGAGCAGGTCCAGCCGCTGTGCCCGTCGTCGGCGGTGATCCCCGGCATCGTCTGGTATTCCGCCGAGACCCAGCCGCAGGGGTGGGTGCGGCTGCGCGGTGAAGCCGCGATGGTGCTGCCCAGCGGGCCGTCGGCCGAGACGGTCGCCGAGTTGCTGCGCGGCGCCGGCTGCCGGGTCGACTGCGACCCCGACCTCATCACGGCGGGCTGGCGCAAGCTACTCACCAATGCGCTGGCCGGGTTCATGGCGCTATCCGGGCGGCGGTCCGGAATGTTTCGCCGCGACGATGTCGCCGGGCTGGGGCGCCGCTATGTGGCCGAATGCCTGGCGGTCGCGCGGGCCGAGGGCGCCCGGCTGCCGGACGGCGTGGTCGACGAGTTGGTCGACCTGTTCCGTCAGGCACCCGAAGACATGGGCACCTCGATACTGGCCGACCGGGAGTATCACCGGCCGATGGAATGGGACATCCGCAACGGGGTGATCATTCGCAAGGCACGCGCGCACGGATTGGCCACCCCGATCAGCGATGTGCTGGTGCCGCTACTGGCCGCGGCCAGCGACGGCCCTGGGTAGCTACTGTGTGCAAAGCTGAACCATGACCTTCAACGAGGGTATGCAGATCGACACCAGCACCGCGGCGTCATCCGGCGGTATGGGCGGCGGCCGGATGGCCCTCGGTGGCGGCATCGGCGGACTGTTGATCGTGGTGGTGGCACTGTTCCTGGGTGTCGATCCCGGCAGCGTCATCAGCCAGCAGCCGGCGAACACCCGCGAGGACGTGGCACCCGGCTTCGACCTGAACGTGTGCAGAACCGGTGCGGACGCCAACAAATACGTTCAGTGCCGGGTGGTTGCCACCGGTAATTCCGTGGACGCGGTGTGGCATCAGCTGATGCGCGACTACACCCGCCCGCATATGCGGCTGTTCAGCGGTTCGGTGAACACCGGCTGTGGGCCTGCGACCACCGCGGTCGGGCCGTTCTACTGCCCGGTGGATCAGACCGCGTATTTCGACACCGACTTCTTCCAGGAGCTGGTCGATAAATTCGGTTCCAGCGGTGGACCTTTCGCGCAGGAGTATGTGGTCGCGCACGAATACGGCCACCACGTCCAGCAATTGCAGGGGATCCTGGGCCGCTCCCAGCAAGGTGCGCAGGGCGCCGGCGGGAACGGGGTGCGCACGGAGTTGCAGGCCGACTGCTACGCCGGCATCTGGGCGCACTACGCATCGACGGTCAAACAGGAAAGCACCGGTGTGCCGTACCTACAGCCGTTGAGCGACAAGGATATTCAGGACGCGCTCTCGGCCGCGGCGTCGGTCGGCGATGACCGGATTCAGAAGGAAACGACCGGACGCGTCAACCCCGAGTCGTGGACACATGGATCCGCCGCGCAACGCCAAAAGTGGTTCACTGCGGGCTATCAGAGCGGCGACCCGCACCAGTGCGACACCTTCGCCGCCACGAACCTCGGTTAATCGTCCGACAATAAAATCAGCAGCTCGGCCCGGCTCTGCTCGTCCAGCGGCAGCAGCGGCGCTCGCGGGTCCCCGATCGGGAAACCAAGCAGGTCCAGCCCGGCCTTCACGGTGCTGGCCAGCCCGCCCGCGACGATGAACTCCAGCAGCGGCTTGAGGTTGTCGTAGAGAATCTGCGCATTCTCCAGGTCGTCCGATTGCACCGCGTTGTACAGGTCGATGCACGGCTGGGGCCGTAGGTTCGGCGCGGCCGTGCACCATCCAGAGGCGCCCGCCTTCAGGGCGTCGAGCACCAGCGGGTTGCTGCCGTTGTAGAAGGGCAGCCGACCGCCGGACAGTTCGGTGATGCGCTGCATCCGAGTCAGGTCGCCGGTGGATTCCTTGACCATGGTGACGTTTTCGATCGTCTCGAACAGGGCGACCAGCAATTCGGGGCGCATGTCGACGCCGCTGGTCGCCGGGTTGTTGTAGGCCATGATCGGGATGGAAATGGCGTCGCTGACGCTGCGGTAGTGCTGGACGATCTCACGCTCGCTGAGCGTCCAGTAGGACACCGGCAGGATCATCACCACGTCGGCACCGGCCTGTTGGGCGTACTCGGCACGCCGAATGGTCTTGGCAGTCGTCACATCTGACACACCGACGATGACGGGCACCCGCTCGGCAACGGTGGCCATCGTGGTGTCGACGACGGCGTCGAACTCGGACTCTTCGAGATAGGCCAACTCGCCGGTGCTGCCCAACGGCGCGATCGCGTGCACGTGCCCGGTAATGAGCCGCTCGACCAGCTCAGCCAGCCGGGCGGTGTCGATGCCGCCGGCCTCGGAGTACGGAGTCACCGGGTAGGCGATGATGCCGTCGATCATTGGCGCTGGCACAGAAGAGCTCCTCGGATTGGTGGACGGGGTGTGCTAGCCGGACAGGACGTCGGGGTGGCGCCCCAGCGCGCGGCGCGCGTAGTAGGCGAAGTTGGCCTGACTGCGCTTGGGTGTCAACGTCCAGTCGTGGGCCTCGCGGGCCAACTGCTCGGGTAGTGGCTTGATCCGGCCGGCGGCCATGGCTGCCAGTTGCAGTTTCGCCGCACGCTCGATCAGGATCCCCAGCGAGCAGGCCTCCTCGATGCTGGCGCCGGCTATCACCTGGCCGTGATGCGCCAGTAGGACCGCCTTCTTGTCCCCGAGCGCTGCGCTGATGATCTCGCCCTCCTCGTTGCCGACCGGTACGCCCGGCCACTCGGCCAGGAACGCACAGTCGCCGTAGAACGGCGTGGTGTCCATGTGGGAGACGACCAGCGGAACCTCCAGCATGGACAGCGCCGCCACATGGAAGGCGTGGGTGTGCACGATGCATTGCACGTCGGGTCGCGCGCGATAGATCCAGCTGTGAAAACGATTGGCGGGGTTGGCTATTCCGTCACCGTCGAGCACGTTGAGGTCTTCGTCGACCAGCAGCAGATTGCCTTCGGTGATCTCGTCGAACCCGAGGCCCAGCCGTTGGGTGTAGTAGGTCCGGTCCGCTTCGGCCCGCGCGGTGATCTGTCCGGCCAGCCCGGAATCATGCCCGCCGTCGAACAGGGCCCGGCACGTCAGGGCCAGCTTCTGCCGCGTGGTCAACTCGGACTCGGCAACGTTGGCGGCCAACTGTTCCTCGGCGCGACGCATCAGGTTGGATTTCGAATCGCTGAACGTGGTTGCCATCAGGGTTTCTCCTGGGTCGCGAGCGGGATGACACTAAAGTAGCATGTTAGGAAACCTTGTGTCATTGGACTGCGAATGGAGGCATCGTCGGTGACTACCCTGCTGCGCGCCGTCCGCAAACAACGCGGCCTGACACTGGAGCAGCTCGCCGAGCAGACCGGCCTGACCAAGAGCTACCTGTCCAAGGTCGAACGCGGGCACAGCACACCGTCGATCGCGGTGGCCCTCAAAGTCGCGCGAGCCCTCGACGTCGATGTCGGGCGGTTGTTCTCCGACGAGGCGGCCCAGGAGAAGATCACCATCGACCGCGCCGCCGGGGGCGACGGCCAGCGCTACCGGGTGCTGGCGTCCGCGCTGCTCGGAAAGTCCATGTCGCCGTTCATCGTTCGACCGACCGCACACCTGGCCGACGATCCACATCCCGAGCACGCGGGTCAGGAGTTCGTCTTCGTCCACGCGGGACGGATCGAACTCGATTACGGAGACCAGACCATCAAACTCGGCACCGGCGACAGCGCCTACTTCGACGCGTCGGTCAGCCACAAGATCCGCGCTGTCGGCGCCGAGGCGGCGGAGGTCGTCGTGATCGCGCAGACCGAACCACGATGACCGAGCTGTTGTTCTCCTACGGCACGCTGCAGCTGCCGGAGGTCCAGCGGGCGACCTTCGGGCGGGAGCTCCCCGGTCGTCGCGATGCGATCGTCGGATACGACCTGAACCACGTCACCATCACCGACCCGCACGTAATCGCGACCAGCGGCAGCGACCGCCACCCGATCCTGCGGCGCAGCGACCGTACCGATGCGTATGTCGACGGGATGGTGTTCGAGATCAGCGAGACGGAGTTGGCCGCCGCCGACGAGTACGAGGTGGACGACTACCGCCGCATCGCAGTGCCGCTGCGCTCGGGCGCCACCGCCTGGGTGTACGTGTTCGCGGGCTGACGACTACCCGGCCCGGGTCGCGCAGGTGACGGTGGTGGTGGCGTCCTGGTGCACGACCACCTGGCCGTCCACGGCGATCTCGCAGTGAAACGCGGCAGGGCCGTTGCCGGAATCCGGCCAGTGCAGCATGCCGCTGGCGCTGATGGTCGCCCACTGGTTCGGGTTCGCCAGGGTGACGGTGTAAACGACGGGTGCTCCGCCACTGAGCGGGGCCTGCACGCTGGTCATGAACTTCGACGAGTCCGCGTTGTAGGCCGCCTGGCTGGGCGGATCCGAGTTCACGTACGAGACGGTGGCGGTCAGATTGTTGGGGCTCGAGATGGTGTAAGTCACCTGGTGGCCGGCCGGATCCGCATGCGCCGTCGGCGGTCCGAGAATCACTCCCGCCGCTGCCGCGACCAGTGCAAACGTTGCCGACGCGACCGCGCTGGTCCTTTTTGGCAGGTTCGTCATCACGATCGTCATATCGAAAACGCTACCGGATTCGTTACCAACGGTTCCGGCGTTCACCGCTTGATCTGCCAACCGTCGTCTGGCTCGGGTATGAAGCATGCATGCCCATCACCCGTTGCAGGTTGTTGACGACGAGTGCCACGTCGGCGGTGGTCGGGATGGGCGTAGGAGCCGGCGTGGGGGTGGGCGGAGCCGCGCTGTTGTGGTCCAACCCGCACGGTCCGGACCTCTTGCGCCAGCCAGATCGGCACGGCGCACCGCCGGTTTTCGGTTTGCACGTGCAGTTCGGCAAGAACGCCGGCACCGAGGTGGTGGTGTCCTGGCACAGCACCGAGGCCGTCCGCAATCCGCGCGTCATGCTGGGCACGCCGGGGGCCGGGTTCGGCCGCACCGTCGCCGCCGAGACCCGCACCTACCGGGATGCCAAGTCCAACAACGAAGTTCGTGTCAACCATGCTCGCCTGACGAATCTGACCCCGGATACCGACTATGTGTATGCCGCGGTGCATGACGGCGCCGAGCCCGAGCAGGGCACCGTTCGGACCGCGCCAATGGGACGAAAACCATTGCGCTTCACCAGCTTCGGTGATCAGTCCACGCCGACTCTGGACAAGATGCCAGACGGCACGTACAGCACCGACAACATCGGATCGCCGGCGGCCGGCGACATCACCCTGGCAGTCGAGCGCATCGGTCCGTTGTTCAACCTGGTCAACGGCGACCTGTGCTACGCCAATCTCGCACAAGACCGCATCCGCACCTGGTCGAACTGGTTTGAGAACAACACGCGCTCGGCGCGCTACCGGCCGTGGATGCCGGCGGCGGGCAATCACGAGAACGAATTGGGCAACGGGCCGGTCGGCTACGGCGCGTACCAGACCTACTTCGCGTTGCCCGATTCCGGTTCGAGTCCCGAACTGCGCGGCCTGTGGTATTCGTTCACCGCCGGTTCGGTGCGGGTGATCAGCCTCAACAACGACGACGTGGCCTTCCAGGACGGCGGCAACTTTTACGTGCACGACTACTCCGGTGGCGAGCAAAAGCGCTGGCTTGCAGCCGAACTCGCGAGCGCGCAGCGCGATCCCGATATCGACTGGGTGGTCATCTGTATGCATCAGACCGCCATCTCGACCGCCGAGCGCGCCAATGGCGCCGACCTCGGGATCCGCGAGGAATGGCTACCCCTGTTCGACCAGTATCAGGTCGATCTGGTGGTGTGCGGCCACGAACACCACTACGAACGGTCCCATCCGTTGCGCGGAACCGAAAACACCGACACCCGAACACCGATACCGGTCGACACCCCCCATGACGTCATCGACACCACCCGCGGGACGGTGCACGTCGTCATCGGTGGCGGAGGCACCTCTGCGCCGACGAACGGGATGCTCTTCGGTGAGCCTCGGTGCCGGGTGATCACCGGGGTCAGCGCGTTCGACCCCGCGATCGGGCGCAAGCCGCCGATCTATGTCCTCGAGGACGCGCCCTGGTCGGCGTTTCGCGATCGCGACAACCCATACGGATTTGTGGCTTTCGACGTCGATCCGGGTCAGCCGGGTGGCCACACCGCGATCAACGCCACGCATTACGCGCTGCGCGGGCCGTTCGGCGCGGTTGCCGTCGTGGAGCAGTTCACCCTGACCAAGCCCCGTGGCGATAAGCCCGCCTAGCTCAAAACAGGGTCGGCTGGACGGGTTCCGGCTCGGCGGCCTCGGGCCGTTGTGAGAACGGCCGGTGGTCGCCGGTGAGGCTGTGTTTGGCGATCAGCGGAGCGACCCGCGCCCGCAGCATCTCGCGATAGGCCGGCGGCAAATACGCCCCACGCCGATACAACTCGCGGTAGTCGCCGACGAGCTCGGGATGCGAACGTGTCAGCCAGGACATGAACCAGCCACGGGTCGAACGACGCAGATGCAGGCCGAAAACGGTCACGCCGGTGGCTCCGGCGGCCGCGATCTGGCCGAGCAGCCCGTCCAGGTGTTCGACGGAGTCGGTGAGGTGTGGCAGCACCGGCGCGACCATCACGTGGCAGTCCAGGCCGGCGTCGCGGATCGCGGCGATCAGGCCCAGCCGCGCCTGCGGCGTCGGTGTCCCGGGTTCGACGTCCCGGTGCAGTTCCGCATCGCCGACCGCCAGCGACACCGCGACCGACACCGGAACTTGTTGCGCCGCCGCGGCGATCAGCGGCAGGTCCCGGCGCAGCAGGGTGCCCTTGGTCAGGATGGACAGCGGAGTGCCGGATTCGGCCAGCGCGCCGATGATGCCCGGCATCAGGGCGTAGCGGCCCTCGGCGCGCTGGTAGGGATCGGTGTTGGTGCCCAGCGCGACGGTCTCGCGCCGCCACGACGGCCGGCGCAGCTCGTGGCGCAATACCTCCGCGACATTGGTCTTGACCACCACCTGGGTGTCAAAGTCGGTGCCGGCGTTGAAATCCAGGTATTCGTGGGTGGGACGCGCGAAACAATAGCGGCAGGCATGTGAGCAGCCGCGGTAGCCGTTGACGGTGTAGTGAAACGGCAGCGCGGCCGCTTCAGGGATTTTATTGAGGGCCGATTTGCACAGCACCTCGTGAAAGGTGATCCCCTCGAATTGCGGCGCGCGCACGCTTCGGACCAGGCCGATCCGCTGCAGCCCTGGTAGTGCCCCGTCGTCGACGGGTTTACCGTTGACGGCGACGGCCTGGTTAGCCCACCGCATCACTCCATTCGAACAATTGTTCGATACGGTGTCAAGCGGCACGACCAGAAAAGATGGAGGGAGCGTCCGCTCCTTCCATTTTCAATCTATGGCGGACCCTGGGGAGGGCGCTTGTCGGCACGACAGTACGAAGACGAACTGCGATCCGAGCAGAGTTACGTGAGCGGGCTCTACGTGCGGCTCGATGCCGAGCGCGCGCGAGCCAAGGACAGGTTCCGCGCGGCGTTACGCGGCGACGCCGAGTCACTCGCGGATCGGGACTCGGAGGTGCGCGCGACGGCCAGAGCGTTGAAGCGGCTGGACGTGGTGGACAACGGGTTGTGTTTCGGCCGGTTGGACGCCGTCTCGGGTGAATGGTTCTACATCGGCCGGATCGGCTTCTTGGACGAGAAGAACGACTACCAACCGGTGTTGGTCGATTGGCGGGCGCCGGCGGCCCGCGCGTTCTACGTCGCCACCGCCGCGACTCCGGAGAACATGCGCCGGCGCCGCCAGTTCCACACCCGCGGGCGCCAGGTGGTCGATTTCACCGACGAGGTACTCGGCCGCCCGGGTGACGGCGCGACGGGCGATGCGGCGCTGCTCGCGGCCATCAACGCGCCTCGCGGTGCGGGGATGCGCGACATCGTGGCGACGATCCAGGCCGAGCAGGACGAGATCATCCGACTCGATCACAACGGGGTGCTGGTGATCGAGGGCGGCCCCGGCACCGGGAAGACAGTGGTGGCGTTGCACCGCGTCGCCTACCTGCTTTACACCCAGCGCGAGCAGATGGAACGCCACGGCGTTCTCGTCGTCGGCCCCAACCCGGCGTTCCTGAGCCACATCGGCCGTGTGCTGCCGTCGCTGGGCGAGACCGACGTGGTGTTCAGTACCACCGGCGACCTCGTGCCCGGCCTGCGTACGACTGCTGAGGACGCCCCAGCGGTCGTGCGACTCAAGGGCTCGCTGAAGATGCTGGATGTGCTGGCGGCAGCGGTCGCCGATCGGCAGCGACTGCCGGAACACCCGGTGGCGATTGAACTGGCGGACGTCACGGTGCGGATCGACGCCGGAGTCGCGGAGTGGGCCAGGGATGAGGCCCGCAAAAGCGGGCAGCCGCACAACGACGCTCGCTCGGTGTTCATCGACGTCATCACCTGGGCGGTGACTGAACGCGGGATCGCTCGGATCGGACGAGGCTGGCTGAACAGAGAGGACCGGGTCGTATGGGAGCGGCTTCGGGCGGATCTGATCGACGAGCTCGGTGAGAACGCGGTGTTCACCGCGGCGCTCGACGAGCTCTGGCCGACTCTGACGCCGGAATCCCTGTTGGCCTCGCTGTATACGTCCCCCGAACGGTTGCGAGCGGCCGGGGCGGATGAGTCGCTGTGGCGGGCCGACGGTGCTGCCTGGACGGTGTCGGATGTGCCACTGCTCGATGAGCTGGTCGACCTGCTGGGCCTCGACACGTCGACCGACCAGGCCGCCGAGCAGGAGCTCAAGGACCAAGCCGACTACGCCTCTGGCGTGCTGGACATGATGGTCGGCCGCGAGGATCTGATGGATGACGAGGATCGCCTGCTCGCCCAGGACATGCTCTACGGGGAGGACCTTGCCGACCGTTTTCAAGAGCGCGACACCCGTGACCTCGCCGAACGTGCTGCCGCGGACCGGGATTGGACCTACCGGCACATCGTCGTCGACGAGGCCCAAGAACTGTCCGAAATGGACTGGCGGGTGCTGATGCGGCGCTGCCCGGGCCGATCCTTCACGGTGGTCGGTGATCTCGCCCAACGCCGGTCGGCGGCCGGGGCGACCTCGTGGCAAGCGATGCTGGAGCCGTACGTGCCCGGCCGGTGGGCCTACCGGTCGTTGACGGTCAACTACCGGACTCCGGAGGAGATCATGACGGTCGCCGCCGCACTGCTTCACGAGTTCGCGCCCGGAGTCCAGCCACCGGAGTCGGTTCGCGCGGCCGGCGCGCGGCCATGGTCCAGGCGGGTCAGCGACGACGAATTAGCCGGCGCCATCGAGGAATTCGTCCGGGACGAGGCCGGTCGCGAAGGCACTAGCGTGGTGATCGGTCCGCCCGGTGTGCCGGGTACGGTGCCGGCGTCGCAGACAAAGGGCTTGGAGTTCGATGCCGTGCTCGTTGTGGAACCGCAACGGATCCTCGCCGACGGCCCACGGGGCGCGGCCGAGCTCTACGTTGCCCTGACCCGTGCCACCCAACGCCTGGGCGTCCTGCACCGAGATCCGTTGCCGCAGGCTCTTACCGGCTTGGCCGAGTACGGGACACCCGCCCGCGCCTAGAAGGGTGGCGGCTCGGGGTCGCACGCGGCAGCGCGGGCGCCGAAATCCCACGCCTGTTCCGGCTTTCGGCGGGCTTCGCGTGCGGTCCGGTTGCGCCGGCGTTCGGCGGCAATGAACGCGGCCCGGTTTTGCGCGCGAGTGTGGCGGCGTTTGGGCATCATCGCGGTCCGGTCACCGCAGTAGTCCTGCGGCAGGTCGGCTTCGGGTGCCGGCGTACCGCCCGTTGCCAGGCACAGGCTGGGGAAAAGCAGCGCGCTGCCCGGCGTGGTGACGTAGACCTGCCCGGCAGGCGACGTCAAAATCATCGTCCCGTCCGGCAATTGCTTGTCACGCCACCCCCAGAAGGTTTTGACCAAATGATGGGTACGGCAGTAGCACTTGAGGTTTGACGCATGCGTCGGGCCGCCGTCGGAGTACGGGATCGTATGGTCCAGGTCGCAGTCAATCGCCGGCCGGTCGCAGCCGGGCCAGCGGCACGTCAAATCTCGGCAGCGCACAAAGTCCTGCAGCGCCCTGGACGGCGCATACCCGGGTTCGGGCGGGGCATCGGCGGGATGGACGAGGGGCACCAGTTTGGCGGACTTGGCCAGTTCCATAACGAGTTCCGGTGCGATGAGGCCATCCGCACTCAGCTGGGATGCGGGCACCGTGCCGGTACCGTGGACGGTGGCCTGCTCGGCGATCACGTGAATCACGACAGGCGTTGCGGCGGGGCGCTTTCCCGCGGCGCAGTCGCGTCGGCCACACCGGCAACCGAGCCGATCGGCCCCCGCCGCGAGCGCCCCCAATGCGTCGGCACGGCGCTGCTCACGGGCCCGAGGGTCGTGCTCACATACCGTGGCCGACAACGCATTCAATCGCTTTTCGAGAGCCCGCGCGTCGGGAGTCAACAGGGAACCCTGGATCTCAGAGATGCCCTCGCCAAGGTCTGCGATCCATATCTCGCGGTCGAACTGGCGTTCCTTACGCCGCCGTACGGCATCCGCATCGGCCCTGATGACGATCTTGTCCACCTGCCCGGCCAGGCGGCCGTGGGACATCGATGGCCAACGCGGCACGTTGACGGCCAACTCGGCGTCGACTCGGGCCAGCACCTCGTGGTCGGTCAGCAGATCGGTGCGATAGACGATGGTCTGAAACGTCCGGTAGTCGATATCGCCGGCTTTGAACACTTCGGCGACCTTCGGCAGCCGCTCACGCATCGCGCGGGCGTACCGAAGCCGGTTAGCGGCCAACCCCTGGCTGATTCGCAGTGCCGCGGCCAGCTCGGCGGACACCGCCACCATGGTGTCGACCGCCCACGCTTCGGTTTCCGAGCAGCGCGACAGCCGGTAGGCGAATAGGTCTGCGACCGCGTCCAGTTGGGCGGCCGCTGCCCGGTTCTCGGCACGAGAGCAGGAGCCGATCCGGTCGATCAAGGCCGCGGAAGCCGACGTGGTGGACGGATAGCGCCGCTCGAAAACCTCATCCAGGGCAATTGCCTCGAACATACTTTCGATTATGCCACGAAGGTCCGACAACATGCCACCTGCGACGGCGCCAGCCGGCTCGCTGGAGCGCCTACCGTTGCAAACGCGAAAGCAGCTCGGCGACAACCGAATCGATCTGCACCGACACCTGCTCCCCCGTCGCGAGATCCTTCACCCCGATCGTGCCGGACTCGAGGTCACGATCACCGGCCACCAGCGCGACACGGGCGCCGGAACGATCGGCGGCGCGCATCGCGCCCTTGAGCGCCCGGTCGCCGTAAGCCAGATCCACCCGGACCCCGGCAGCACGCAGCTGCCCGGCCAGCACCGCCAGCCGCAGTTTGGCCGGTTCGCTCAACGGCACACCGAAGACCTCGCAGCGCGTCGTCTCCCCCACGTTGCGGCCCTCGGCCCGCAGCGCCAGCAGCGTCCGGTCCACGCCGAGCCCAAATCCGATGCCGGACAAGTCTTGTCCGCCGAGCTGGCGCATCAGCCCGTCGTAGCGGCCACCGCCACCGATGCCCGACTGGGCGCCCAGACCGTCATGCACGAACTCGAAGGTGGTCTTGGTGTAGTAATCCAGCCCACGCACCATCCGCGGGTTGATGACGTAGGGAACCCCCAGCGCATCCAGATGTGCCAGCACCGTGTCGAAGTGCTGCTTGGCCCCGTCGGAAAGATGGTCGAGCAGCACCGGGGCGCCGGCGGTCATGGCCTTGACCTCGGGCCGTTTGTCGTCGAGCACCCGCAGCGGGTTGATCTCGGCACGCCTGCGCGTTTCCTCGTCGAGGTCCAGTCCAAACAGGAACTCCTGCAACACTTCCCGATACTGTGGCCGGCAACTGTCATCGCCCAGCGAGGTGATTTCCAGCCGGAACCCGTCCAGGCCCAGCGACCGGAATCCGGCGTCGGCGATGGCGATCACTTCGGCATCCAGCGCGGGGTCGTCGACGCCGATCGCCTCGACGCCGACCTGCTGCAACTGGCGATAACGGCCGGCCTGAGGACGCTCGTAGCGGAAAAACGGTCCGGCATAACACAATTTGACGGGCAGCGCGCCGCGGTCCAGGCCGTGTTCGATCACCGCGCGCACCACCCCGGCGGTGCCCTCCGGCCGCAGCGTGACCGAGCGGTCACCACGGTCGGCGAACGTGTACATCTCCTTGGACACCACGTCGGTGGATTCACCGACGCCGCGGGCGAACAGCGCGGTGTCCTCGAAGATGGGGAGCTCGATATCGGCGTAACCGGCCCGCCGGGCAGCGCCGAGCAGGCCATCGCGCACCGCGACGAACTGTGCCGAGTCCGGTGGGACGTAGTCCGGCACGCCCTTGGGCCCGGAAAACGCAGTGAATGACTCCGTCATCCGCTCAGACCTTCGAGGAACGGGTTGAATCGCCGCTCGGCGCCGATCGTGGTGGAGTTGCCGTGGCCGGGCAGCACGACGGTGTCGTCGTCGAGCACCAAGAGCTTGCCGACGATCGAGGTCAGCAAATCGCGGCCGCTGCCACCAAACAGGTCGGTGCGACCGACCGCACGCTCGAACAGCGTGTCGCCGGTGAACACCACGTCGGCGTCGGCCTTGGCGGCTTGGGCGACCCGGAAAACCACCGATCCGCGGGTGTGTCCGGGCGTGTAATCGACGTTGACGCTGATGTTGCCCAGGTCGATCTTGTCGCCGTCGCGATCCAGCTCGACCACCTGTTTGGGCTCGTGGAAGAACGCACCCGCCATCACCTGCGCCAGTCGCGGCCCCATGCCGTGGATCGGGTCTTTCAGCATGAACCGGTCTTCGGGATGGATGTAGGTCGGGCAGCCGTAGGTGTCGGAAACCTTCTGAGCAGACCACATGTGGTCGATGTGCCCGTGGGTGAGCAGCACCGCGGCAGGGGTCAGCCGATTCTGGTCGAGGATGCGCCGCAGCGCACCCATCACTCGCTGCCCCGGATCCACGATGATGGCGTCCGTTCCGGGTCGCTCGGCCAGGACGTAGCAGTTGCACTGCAACACCCCGGCGGGAAATCCGGTGATCAACACGCTTCCCAGTTTCCCATCCGAGCCTGGGGCCGCTTGACGCGGCTCGCCGCGGCCGCATTAGCCTGAGCTGGCTACCTCGGCCCCCACTGACAACCATGGAGGCGTACCGGCCGTGCCGACCAACGAACAGCGACGTGAAACCGCCAAGCGCAAACTCGAGCGGCAGCTTGAACGCCGCGCCACCCAAGCTCGCAGGCGCCGGCTCCTGCTCATCGTGGGTAGCACCGTTGCGGCAGTGGCCGTGGTCGCAGCCGTGGTGGTCACCGTGATGCACCGGAATAGTGAGCACAAGGCCACTCCCACTACCGCCACCAGCTCCTCCCCGGGGAGCACGACTCCGCAGACCGGGCAGGTTCCTCCGGCTCCGCCAATGCCGGCGTTCAAGCCGTCGGACACTGTCGGCGCCAACTGCCAGTACCCGCCGTCGCAGGACCCGGCCGCCAAGCCGGTCAAGCCGCCGCGGAGCGGGAAGGTGCCGACCGACCCGGCCCAAGTGAGCGCCAGCATGGCAACCAGCCAGGGCAACCTCGGCCTGCTGCTGGCAAACAACGAATCGCCTTGCACGGTCAACAGTCTCGCGAGCCTGATCGGCCAGAAGTACTTCGATAACACCAAGTGCCACCGGCTGACCACCTCAGAGTCACTGGGCGTCCTGCAATGCGGTGACCCCAAGGGCGACGGCACCGGCGGCCCGGGCTACCAATTCGCCAACGAGTACCCGACCGACCAGTACCCGCCGAACGACCCCAAGCTGCGGGAACCGGTTCTCTATCCGCGCGGCACACTGGCCATGGCCAACGCCGGACCGGGCACCAACGGCAGCCAGTTCTTCATGGTCTACAAGGACTCCGAGCTGCCGCCCCAGTACACCGTCTTCGGCACGATTCAGCCTGACGGGCTGGCCGTTCTGGACAAGATCGCCAAAGCCGGAGTCAACGGCGGCGGTGAAGACGGAGCACCGGCCAGCGAAGTCACCATCACGTCGATACTTCTCGACTAAATCCGGAGCCTTGGGTGGTCGACACCTTAAGGTCATTGCGTGGTCACGGAGTCATTCGGGCATTACGAACTACAGGGCCTGTTGGGGCGGGGCGGCATGGGACAGGTGTTCCGTGCCCACGACACCGTCACCGACCGGATGGTCGCGCTCAAGGTGTTGCCCGCGCATCTGGCAGAGGACGACGAGTTTCAACAACGCTTCCGGCGTGAGGCACGCATAGCGGCGAGCCTGACCGACCCACATATGGTGCCCATCCACAGCTACGGCGAGATCGACGGCCGGCTGTACGTCGACATGCGGCTGATCGAGGGCCGCGACTTGGTGCGGTACATCGCCGAGAACGGCGGACGGCTCAGCCCCGAGCGTTCGGTGTCGGTGGTCGAACAGGTTGCGGCAGCACTGGATACGGCCCACGAAGTCGGATTGATTCACCGCGACATCAAACCGTCCAACATCTTGGTGTCCAACCGCGATTTCATCTACCTGATCGACTTCGGGCTCGCGCGCACCGCCGCGGACACCGTGCTGACGCACACCGGGCACACGATGGGCACCATGGCCTACATGGCGCCCGAGCGCTTCCGGGGAATGACCGATCGCCGCGCCGACGTCTACGCGCTGGCGTGCGTGCTCTACGAGTGCCTGACCGGAAACCTGCCCTACCCCGGCGACAGCCTTGAAGAACAGCTCAACGGGCACCTGAACACTCCGCCGCCGCGACCGTCCGCGGCCCGTGCCGATGTGTCACCGGCGCTCGACGCGGTGGTCGCCCGGGGCATGTCAAAGGACGTCGAACAGCGCTATCAGACGGCGATCGAACTGGCACAGGCCGCCAGAGCGGCACTCACCGGTACCGGCGACACCGCGGCGTGGAGCATGCCACCAGCAGCAGCATCGGCCATCTCGCCGCCGGTATCCCAGCCCGGGCCGGCCCCGTCCCCACCGCAGCCGGCGAACTCCCGGCGGTTGATCGTGGGCATCGTCGGCGGATCGGTCCTGGTGCTCGGCGCGGTGATAGCGCTGGTGATTAGCCTCGTCACCCACAGCGGCGGCAGCGGATCGTCAACGACCGCAACCAGCACGGCGATGAGGTTCCCCGTCCACACCAAGGTGCCCCGACCGGGAGCCACACCGGGCGCACCCGTTCCGGCACTGCCGGCCTTTGCCCCGCCACCCGACCTGGGCGCCAACTGCCAATACCCGCCGACGCAGGATCAGGCACTCAAGCCCGCCAACCCGCCTCCGGACGGCAGGGTGTCCACCGACCCGCCCGTGATCAGGGCGACCATCTCCACCAACGTCGGTGACATCGGTATCGCGCTGGACAACGCCAAGGCCCCCTGCACGGTGAACAGCTTCGTCAACCTGGTAAAACAGCAGTTCTTCAACGGGTCCCAGTGCGGCAAGCTGATGAACCAGTCCGATTTCGGGATCCTGCAGTGTGGCGGACCGGAGAACGAGGGAACGGGCGGGCCCGGGTATCAGTTCGCCGACGAATACCCCGTCAACCAGTACAGCCTCAACGACCCCGCGCTCAAACAGTCCGTGCTCTACCCGCGCGGTAGTTTGTCGATGGCCAACGGCCTGGCACCCGACACCAACCAGAGCCAATTCAACTTGTTCTACAAGGACAGCGTGTCGGACCCGCTCTTCACCATCTTCGGCACGATCGATGAAGCGGGCCTGGCGACGATTGACAAGATCGCCAAGGCGGGCGTTCTCGGCAACGGCGACGATGGCCTTCCGTCCAGCCGGGTCACGATCACCTCGGTGCGGCTCAGCTAAACGTCGTGCGGCCGCCTTACGCGGCGGACGTCACGCGGTAGACGTCGTAGACGCCTTCGACATTGCGCACGACGTTCAGTAGGTGCCCGAGATGCTTGGGGTCACCCATCTCAAAGGTGAAGCGACTGATCGCCACCCGGTCACCCGAGGTAGTGACCGATGCCGAGAGGATGTTCACCTTTTCGTCGGCCAGCACCCGCGTGACATCCGACAGCAGCCGGTGCCGGTCGAGTGCCTCGACCTGAATGGCCACCAGGAACACCGACGACGGCGACGGGGCCCAGAGCACCTCGATGATGCGCTCGGCCTGATGCTGCAGTGACGCGGCGTTGGTGCAGTCGGTCCGGTGCACGCTGACGCCGCCGCCGCGGGTGACGAAGCCCATGATCTGGTCGCCCGGCACCGGTGTGCAGCATTTGGCCAGCTTGGTCAGCACGCCGGAGGCGCCGGGGACCGACACACCGACGTCATCGGTGCTGCGGCGGCGCAGCATCGTGGTCGGCGTGGACCGCTCGGCGAGATCCTCTTCGGCCTGGTCGATGCCGCCGAGCTCAGCCAGCAGCCGCTGCACGACGTGGCGCGCCGACACGTGGCCCTCACCGATCGCGGTGTACATCGCCGACACGTCGGTGTAGTGCAGTTCGCGGGCCACCGCCGCCATGGACTCACCATTGACCAAGCGCTGCAACGGAAGCCCACCCCGGCGCACCTCGCGGGCCATCGCCTCCTTGCCGGTGTCCAGCGCCTCCTCACGGCGCTCCTTGGCGAACCACTGCCGAATCTTGGCCTTGGCCCGCGGCGACACCACGAACTGCTGCCAGTCCCGTGACGGCCCGGCATTGGGCGCCTTCGACGTGAAAACCTCGACGACTTCCCCATTTTCGAGCTTGCGCTCCAGCGCGACCAGTCGCCCGTTGACCCGGGCGCCGATGCATCGGTGGCCGACCTCGGTGTGCACCGCATAGGCGAAGTCCACCGGCGTCGACCCGGTGGCCAGGGTGATGACGTCGCCCTTGGGGGTGAACACGAAAATCTCTTGCACCGCAAGGTCGTAACGCAACGACTCCAGGAACTCACCCGGGTCGGCGGCCTCCCGCTGCCAGTCGAGCAGCTGGCGCATCCAGGCCATGTCGTCGATCTCGGCGGCGGCATGGAGATGCGGAACACCGTTGCGGCCCTTGGCTTCCTTGTACCGCCAGTGCGCAGCGATGCCGTATTCGGCGGTGCGGTGCATGTCGCGGCTGCGGATCTGCACTTCCAGGGGCTTGCCCTCCGGCCCGACGACCGTGGTGTGCAGGGATTGGTACACACCGTATCTGGGCTGGGCGATGTAATCCTTGAATCGTCCCGCCATCGGCTGCCACAGCGAGTGCACCACGCCCACAGCGGCGTAGCAGTCCCGGATCTCGTCGCACAGGATGCGGACGCCGACCAGGTCGTGGATGTCGTCGAAGTCGCGCCCTTTGACGATCATCTTCTGGTAGATCGACCAGTAATGCTTGGGGCGGCCCTCCACGGTCGCTTTGATTTTCGACGCGTTCAGGGTGGCGGTGATCTCGGCGCGGACCTTGGCCAGGTAGGTGTCCCGCGACGGTGCACGGCCGGCGACCAGGCGAACGATCTCCTCGTATTTCTTGGGGTGCAGGATCGCGAACGACAGGTCTTCCAGCTCCCACTTGACGCTGGCCATACCCAGTCGATGTGCAAGGGGCGCAATGACTTCCAACGTCTCACGGGATTTGCGCGCCTGCTTCTCCGGCGGCAGGAAGCGCATGGTGCGCATGTTGTGCAGCCGGTCGGCGACCTTGATGACCAGCACCCGCGGGTCCCGTGCCATCGCGGTGATCATCTTGCGGATGGTCTCGCCTTCGGCGGCGTTGCCCAGCTCGACGCGGTCCAGCTTGGTCACCCCGTCGACGAGATGGCCTACCTCCTCGCCGAATTCCTCGCTCAAAGCCTCCAGCGTGTAGCCGGTGTCCTCGACGGTGTCGTGCAGCAGCGCGGCCACCAAAGTCGTGGTGTCCATGCCCAATTCGGCGAGGATGTTGGCGACGGCCAGCGGGTGGGTGATGTAGGGATCACCGGAATGCCGCAATTGGCTGGCGTGGCGCTGGTCGGCAACCTCGAACGCTCGGCTGAGTAGCGAAACGTTCGCTTTGGGGTAGATCTCCCGATGCACCGCCACCAGCGGCTCGAGCACGGGGTTGAGCGTGCTGCGCTGGGCGGTCATCCGCCGGGCCAGCCGGGCCCGGACGCGCCGCGATGCGCTGCTGGTCGTCTTCAGGGTTTCGGCCGGCGGCTCCGGCGTATCGACGGGCGGTAGCGATTCGGGAGGCGGCGCAACAGCTTGCGCCGTGCTTTGCTCATCCGCCACGTCAGTCACCTCCGACCTCGAGGATATCCCTAAGTCTGATTACCCCACTCCTTCTCGGGCCGATCCGGCCCGCATCGTCGCGGGGAGCTAAACGAAGCACAGGCTGGCTACCGGCAAAGGGGCGAGCGCCGCGCGACCACCCAGCTCGGTGAGTTCGATGACCACCGCGACGCCGAGCACATCGGCCTCGGCACGTTTGAGCAGTCGGGCCGCGGCGCCCAGCGTCCCGCCGGTGGCCAGCACGTCGTCGATGATCATGATCTTGCGGCCCCGCAGGTCCAGACCGTCGGCCGGGATTTCCAGAGCCGCACTGCCGTACTCGAGGTCGTAGCTCTCGGTGTAGACCGGGGGCGGCAACTTGCCGCCCTTGCGGATGGCCAGCACGCCGGTGCCCAGCCGGGCCGCTGCGGCCGCCGCCACCAAGAACCCACGGGAGTCGACGCCGGCCACCAGGTCGGCGCCGGAGGCGAGGGCCGCGACGGCGTCGGTGACCGCGGCCATCGCCTTGGGGTCGGCGAACACCGGGGTGAGGTCCTTGAACTGCACTCCCGGCTTGGGAAAGTCGGCCACATACCTGGTCAACGACGCGATGAGGTTGGCCAGCGCCGCGTCCTCCCGCATATGCGTCACTGCACCAACGCCCATCGGTCCATGTTCCAACCCGCGCCCCAACGGGTGGGATTGCTGCTCACCGCGTACATCTTTTTCGACATCAGCAACGTGCGCTGCTGGCGGTATAGGGGCAACGTCGGCATGTCGGCCCACAGTACCGGCGCGCCCTCGGCGAGCAGCCGAACGCGTTCGGCCGGGTCCGCAGATACCGCGAGCGCGCCGATTATGCCGTCGATTTGCGGGTTCGCATACCCCGACAGGTTGTTGCCGTTGCCGCTGTGCAGGTCGTAGGCGTCCATCGCCGACGATCCGGTGGATCCGCTGCCGCCGGCTCCGCCGGTGCTGGCCAGCAGGACATCGATCTTGCCGTCCTTGAGTGCCCGGGGCCCGGACGTGTCCAGCGTGACGTTGGAGACGCTGATACCCGCCGCGGAACATGACTTGGTGATGGTCCCGACGGTGACCGCCAGTCGCGCATTGGGTCCCTGGTAGCCGATCCGCACCGCCAGCGGCGCACCGCCCAGCGCATCGCGGGCGGCGGCGGGATCCGCCTTGTTGAAGGGGCCGGCCTCGGCGGCGCCGTCGGCCTGCGCGACGGCATCCGCGGCGACCGGAGACAGGCGCGAATTGGCGATCGGCACCCCGGCGTCGTGGGCGATCACGTCGCGGGGCGTACACAGCGCGAACGCGCGGCGGGCCTTGGCCTGTGCCAGCGGTCCCTGCGCCGCAAAGATCAGCTGCTCGATGCCCGCCGACGGCGAATCGGTGCGCTCGTAGTTATCCGGGGTGGCCAGCGTTCCCGATGACCCGGCCGCGACGTCCACCACGTCGACGTTGCGGTTGTTGACCCGGTCCTGAATGTCCGGCGCCTGCGGCGACACGGTGATCCGTTTGGTGATCGCCTTGGGGCCCCACCACCGGTCGTTGGCCACGAGCACCACCGCACCGTCGTCCAGGACGGATTCCACCTTGTACGGTCCCGACGACGGGAAGCGTTTGTGGATCTCGTCGGGTTTGAGACCGGGCTTGAGGTCCCACGTGGTGTTCCACAGTTGCGCGATCTGTGCGACCGAGGGCGCGTTATTGCTGAGCAGCGTCGCGGTCACGTCGATGTTCAGCTGGTCGGCGATGACGTGCGACGGCATCATCGTGGTCGCGGCGAACAGCTGCGTGTAGTCGACGACGCCGCGGTCCGGGATGAACGACACCCGCGCCTTCTTCTGCCCCGGTATGCATTCGACGTTGGCGATGTCGACGTAGCCGGCCTGGGTGGCGGCGTCGAAACCGGGAAACCGGCCCGACTGAGCCGCCCAGGCAAGCACCAGGTCGTCGCAGGTCACCGGCTTGCCGTCGGAGTAGACGGCGTTGTCGGCGATCTGGTAGTCGAGCACCAACGGCGAGCCGCCCACCACCGAAACGGTGCCGAAGTCGCGGTCGGCGACGACCTGCCCGTCGGGGCCGTGGTAGCCGAATCCGATCAGCGTCCGGGCAAACGCCTGCGCCCCGGCCGACGCGAAACCGACGGTGGTGTTGGCGTTGTAGGTGTTCAGCGGGCCGTCGACGACGTAGTCGATCTCCGAGGCGGCGCTACCCGAGCACCCGGTCAGCGTGCACGCCACGAGCGACACGGCCAGGCCGACGGTCGCCCATCCGCGCCAGCGGGCCATCGCGGCTACCGCCGGCCGGCGTTTCGCTTGCCGGTCGGGCGCCGGGTACCGGTGGGTCGCACAGGCCGGGCTCCCGGCGCCGGCTTGTTCGGTGCCGGCTTGCCGGCCTCGGTGGCGTGCGTGCTGCTCTGCTGCGGGGATTCCTCGTCGGAGGACTTCGGCGGCTCGTCGCTGTCGGCGTCGTCACCCACCGCGCCCGACCGCGACTCCGGCTTGCGTCGTTTGACGACCCGGCGGGTGTGAGTGCGCACGATCTCGGTGCGCTCGCGCAGCGTGACCAGCAACGGCGTGGCGAAGAAGATCGACGAGTAGGTGCCGACGATGATCCCGACCAGCTGCACCAGCGCCAGGTCTTTCAGCGTGCCGACACCCAGCAGCCACACCGCCACCACCATCAGCGCCAGCACGGGCAGCACCGAGATCAGGCTGGTGTTGATCGAGCGCATGAACGTCTGATTGATCGCCAGGTTGGCTCGCTCGGCGAAGGTCCGCCGGGCGGTGTGCTGGAAATCCTTCGTGTTCTCTTCGACCTTGTCGAAGACGATGACGGTGTCGTAGAGCGAGAACCCGAGGATTGTCAGCAGGCCGATCACGGTCGCCGGACTCACCTCGAATCCGACCAGGGAGTACACGCCGGCGGTCACCGTCAGGTCGAAGACCATGGTCGTCAGCGCCGAGATGGCCATGTAGCGCTCGTAGCGCACCATGATGTAGATGCTGACCAGCACCAGGAAGATGGCCAGCGCGATCAACGCTTTGTTGGTGATCTGATCGCCCCAGGTCTCCGATACCGCCGAGTCACTGATGGCGGCCTTACTGGGCTTACCGTCGGTGCCCTTGGGCTGGAAGGCATCGAACAGAGCGTTGCGCAGCTGCGTTGTCTGATCGTTGGACAGCGCTTCCGAACTGATCTGCACTGTCGCCGAGGCGCCGCTGCCGACGGTGACCACCGATGCGGGATCGTGGCCCAGCGTCTTTTTGAAGACGTCGGACACCTGCGACGTCTGCACCATGCCGGACCCGCCCGCGGCGGGCAGCGACACCGTGGTGCCGCCCTTGAAGTCGATCCCGAACGTGAAGCCCCGCACCAGGATCGACAGGATCGCCACCGCAACGATCGCTCCGCTGATGCCGTACCAGAGCCGGCGGCGTCCGACCACCTCGAACGCACCGGTGCCGGTGTAGAGCCGGGACAGGAAGCTGTGGTGTGGCAGCGCGGCGGTGCTGTCGGAGGTCAGTTCCGCGGCGTCTTCGCTGGCTTCGGTGATCTCTTTTGCGGCCATCGCGCTATCCCCGTCCCGTCTTCACATCTGACGAAGCCCGGCGCTCGCGGGCGACCTGTTGCACTGCTCCCAGGCCGTTGTATTTCGGTTTCGCCAACGTCGGCGACTTGGAGGCCAGGTACACCAGCGGCCAGGTCACCAGGAACACCACCACGATGTCGAGGACCGTGGTGAGACCCAACGTGAAGGCGAAACCCCTCACCTGGCCGATCGCCAGGGCGTACAACACGGCGGCGGCCAGGAAGGTGACAGCGTTGCCCGAGACGATCGTCTTGCGGGCCCGCACCCAGCCTCGTGGCACTGCCGAGCGGAACGAACGCCCTTCGCGGATCTCATCTTTGATGCGTTCGAAGAACACCACGAACGAGTCGGCGGTGGTACCGATACCGATGATCAGACCCGCGATACCCGCCAGGTCCAAGGTGTAGTTGATTTGGCGGCCCAGTAGCACCAGGATCGCGAAAATCATTGCCCCAGAGGCAGTTAGCGACAACGCCGTGAGCACTCCCAATGCCCGGTAGTACAGCAGCGAGTAGACGAGCACCAGCAACAAACCGATCGCACCCGCAATCAGGCCCGCCCGCAGCGAGGTCAATCCCAGTGTCGCCGAGACTGTTTGGGCCTCCGAGGATTCGAAGGACAGCGGCAGCGAGCCGTACTTCAGGACGTTGGCCAGCTGGCGTGCGGTGGAGGCGGTGAAAGGCGGGTCGCCACCGCTGATCTGGGTACGGCCGCCGGGGATCGCTTCCTGGATCATCGGGGCGCTGACGACCTGTGAGTCCAGGGTGAACGCGGTCTGGGTCCCGATGTGGGCAGCGGTGAAGTCGGCCCAGGTATTCGCCGCCGCGGTCCTGAACTGAACGTCGACGATGTAGCCGATGCCGCGCTGGTTCATGCTCGAGCTGGCGTCCTGGATCTGATCGCCACTGATAATCGACGGCGCCAGCAGATACGCGGTCTTGTGGTCGGTGGAGCAGGTCACCAGGGGCAGCGTCGGGTCGTCGTTGCCGGCCAGCACATCGGGGTCGTTGCAGCGTTTGGCCTCGATCTGCAGCGCGATCATCTGAACGTACTGGCTGGTGTTCTGCCGCAACTTCTTCTCCGCGGCGATGCGGTCGGCGAGATCCTTGCGCGGATCGGGCGGCGCGGGCGCCTCAGGCGGCGGCGCGTCGGCGGCCGGTCCTCCCGGCGCCGGTGCCGGTGCGGGGCTGGGGGTCGGCGGCGGGTCCTGCGGGTACGGACGCGGTTGCGGCGCCGGCCGCCCGGGCTGGCCGGCAGGCGGAGGCGCGGGCTGGCCGGGTGCCGGTTGGAGGCCGGGCGCGGGTTGGAGGCCGGGCGGTGGCTCTCCCGGGGCACCGGGACCGCCGGGCGGTGTGCCGGCAGGCGGCTGCGCCGGGGGTTTGGGTTCGGCACCTTGGGCCGGCATCGCGTTGAGCACCGGGCGGATGTAGAGCCGAGCGGTTTGTCCCAGGTTGCGCGCCTGGCTGCCGTCGTTTCCGGGCACGGTGATGACCAGGTTGTCGCCGTCGACCACGACCTCCGAACCGGAGACGCCCAGGCCGTTGACGCGCGCGCCGATGATCTGCTGAGCCTGCCCCAGCGCCTCCCGGCTCGGCCGCGAGCCGTCCGGGGTACGTGCGGTCAGCGTGACGCGGGTGCCGCCCTGAAGATCGATGCCGAGCTTCGTGTTGGGCCGCTTGTCCCCGGTGAGAAACACCAGCAAATAGAGGCCAATCAGCATGAACAAGAAAACCGACAGGTAGCGGGCGGGGTGCACCGGCGCCGAAGACGATGCCACTTTCCTTATATCTCCTTGAGAATCGGTTCTTATCCCCGACAGAGCCTACGTGTCCGCTTCCCGCAAACCGCTCATCGGATCGGGGTGGTTACTGATCTTTGGTCACCCGGCTGCCGTCGGCGGGGCCTTGGGAATCTTCGGATTCTTCCAAGTCGTCGTCTTCGTCCAGGTCTTCGTCCAGGTCTTCGTCGAAGTCGTCGGCATCCTCCGGCAGGATCTTGTCGCGGATGGCCAGCTTCATCCAGGTGGTCACTACGCCGGCCGCGATCTCGAGCTCGACGGTGTCGTCGTTAAGCGCGACGACGGTGGCCTGCAGACCGGACGTCGTGTTCACGCGATCGCCCGGCTGCAGCGATTCGTGCAGGTCGATAGTGGCTTGCATCGCGCGCTTCTGGCGACGCGACGCCAGGTACATGAACCCGCCCATGATGAGCAGGAACGGCAGGAACAAAACCAAACTCTCCATCGAACGCGCCTGTCTTTCGTATCGGTATTGCTGGGTATTCCATCGGTCGGTGCCGAGCCGGCCGGGAGGTCACGCACCGCGTAACGGGTCCAGTGTGCCCGTTCAGTCTGGCAGGCCATAGGTCGCAACCGATCGGCACCTGCGCCGACCGCCGGGGCCGGCGCTTGGGCCAGGTCCTCGGCGGGCGCCAAGACCTCTCGTGCAGATAGGCTTTCAGCGCGACGTGAGACGCGCGCCGCGGGGAGGAGGACGTTGTGGCCAGCCTCGAGCAGACCCGCCAGCTGGTTACAGAAATCCCCGGTCCGCTGTCGCTGGAACTGAACAAACGCCGGAGCGCGGCGGTGTCGCACGGCGTCGGCATCACTCTGCCCGTGTTCGTCGCACGTGCCGGCGGCGGCATCGTCGAAGACGTCGACGGTAACCGCCTGATCGACCTGGGCTCCGGCATCGCCGTCACCACGATCGGCAACTCCTCGCCACGGGTCGTCGACGCGGTGCGGGAGCAAGTGGCCGAGTTCACCCACACCTGCTTCATGGTGACGCCGTACGAGTCCTACATCGCGGTCGCCGAACAGCTGAACCGGATTACTCCGGGCTCCGGCGAGAACCGCTCGGTGCTGTTCAACTCCGGCGCCGAGGCCGTCGAGAACGCCATCAAGATCGCGCGCTCCTACACCCGCAAGCCCGCCGTGGTGGCGTTCGACCACGCCTACCACGGCCGCACCAACATGACGATGGCGCTCACCGCGAAGTCGATGCCTTACAAGAGCGGGTTCGGCCCGTTCGCGCCGGAGATCTACCGGGCGCCGATGTCCTACCCCTATCGCGACGGCCTGCTCGACAAGGAGTTGGCCACCGACGGCGAACTCGCCGCCGCCCGTGCCATCAGCGTCTTCGACAAGCAGGTCGGCGCCGACAACCTGGCCGCCGTGGTCATCGAGCCGATCCAGGGCGAAGGCGGATTCATCGTGCCGGCCGAGGGCTTCCTGCCCGCCCTGCTGGACTGGTGCCGCAAGAACGACGTGGTGTTCATCGCCGACGAGGTGCAAAGCGGCTTTGCGCGCACCGGGGCGATGTTCGCCTGCGAGCACGACGGCGTCGAGCCGGACCTGATCTGCACCGCCAAGGGCATCGCCGGTGGCTTGCCACTGTCGGCGGTGACCGGCCGGGCCGAGATCATGGACGCCCCGCACGTCAGCGGCCTGGGCGGCACCTTCGGCGGCAACCCGGTTGCCTGCGCGGCGGCGCTGGCCAGCATTGAGACTATTGAGGAAGACGGCCTGATCGAGCGGGCCCAGCAGATCGAACACGTCATCACCGACATTCTGTTGCGGATGCAGGCCGGCGACGATCGGATCGGCGACGTGCGCGGTCGCGGCGCCATGATCGCCATCGAGCTGGTGAAGTCCGGCACCAGCGATCCCGACGCCGAGCTGACGAACAAGCTGGCCACCGCGGCGGGCGCCGCCGGCGTCATCGTGCTGACCTGCGGCATGTTCGGCAACATCATCCGGTTGCTGCCTCCGCTGACCATCAGCGACGAGCTGCTCACCGAGGGACTCGACGTCCTGCGCCTCCTGCTGGCCGACCTGTAAAACCGACAACCCCGGTTTTCGCAACCGCAGGTGGGCGATCTCACAGCGCCATCGTCGGTAAACTCATTGAGGAATACCATTAGCTTCGCTAACGTTCTATATGTCAGCGCAATGTGGCGCGAACAATCCAAAATTTCTCATGGCAAGGAACTGTTATGCCGACAATTACTCGTGAAGAGCGGCTCGAACGCCGCATTGAGGACCTGACCGCTAACGATCCACAGTTCGCCGCAGCCAAGCCGGACCCGGCCGTCGCCGAGGCCGTTGAGCAGCCTGGACTGCGACTTCCGCAGATCGTCCAGACCGTGCTCGAGGGTTACGCCGACCGCCCGGCCCTCGGGCAGCGCGCCGTCGAGTTCGTCAAGGACGACAGCACCGGTCGCACCTCGTTGGAGGTGCTCTCCCATTTCGACACCATCACCTATCGCGAGCTGGACCAGCGTGTTGGCGCGCTCGGACGCGCCTTGACCAGCGACTCAGTGCAGGCCGGCGACCGTGTTGCGGTGCTCGGCTTCACCAGCGTCGACTTCACCACCATTGACGTGGCGCTTTACCGGATCGGTGCGGTGGCGGTTCCGCTGCAGACCAGCGCGGCGATCACCCAGCTGCAGCCGATCGTGACCGAGACCAAGCCCAGCGTGATCGCGGCGAGCGTGAACCAGCTGCCCGATGCCGTCGAGCTGATCCTGAGCACCGACCACCAGCCCGCCAAGCTCGTGGTCTTCGATTACCACCCCGAGGTTGACGACGAGCGCGAGGCGGTGGAAAGCGCCCGGGCACGACTGACCGCGGTGACCGTCGAGCCGCTGGCTGACCTGCTCGAGCGTGGCAAGGGACTGCCCGCGACACCGGTGGTGAACGACCCCGCCGAAGACGCGCTGGCGCTGCTGATCTACACCTCCGGAAGCACCGGCGCGCCCAAGGGTGCGATGTACCCCCAAAGCAATGTCGCCAAGATGTGGTCCAGGTCGGCCAAAAACTGGTTCGGGGAGAGCGCAGCGTCGATCACCCTCAACTTCATGCCGATGAGCCACGTCATGGGACGCGGGACCCTCTACGGCACGCTCGCTAATGGCGGCACCGCCTATTTCGCGGCCAAGAGTGACCTGTCGACGTTCCTGGAGGACCTCGAGCTGGTCCGGCCGACCGAGCTGAATTTCGTGCCGCGCATCTGGGAGACCCTCTACGGCGAATACCAGCGCCAGGTCGATCGGCAGCTCTCGGACTCCGCCGACCGCAAGGCCGTGGAAGCCGAGGTCTTGAACGAGCAGCGCCAATACTCGCTCGGCGGCCGGTACATCTTCGCGATGACGGGCTCGGCGCCCACTTCCCCGGAGCTGAAGGCCTGGATCGAATCGCTCCTGGAGATGCATCTCACGGACGGCTACGGGTCCACCGAGGCCGGCATGGTTTTACTCGACGGGGAAGTGCAGCGTCCGCCGGTCGTCGACTACAAACTGGCCGACGTTCCGGATCTGGGCTACTTCGCCACCGACCGGCCGCATCCGCGCGGCGAATTACTGCTCAAGACGGCGAATATGTTCCCCGGCTATTACAAGCGGCCCGAAGTCACCGCTGACGTCTTCGACGCCGACGGTTACTACCGGACCGGAGACGTCGTCGCCGAGGTCGGACCCGACAAGCTGGTGTACGTCGATCGCCGTAATAACGTGCTGAAGCTCGCGCAGGGCGAATTCGTCACCGTCGCAAAGCTGGAAGCGGAATTCGGCAACAGCCCGCTGGTCCAGCAGATCTACGTCTACGGCAACAGCGCACACCCCTACCTGTTGGCTGTCGTGGTGCCCACCGGGGAAGCGCTGCAGCGCTTCGAAGAGGCCCAGCTCAAGCCGGCGATCGCCGATTCGTTGCAGAAGGTCGCGAAAGAGGCCCGCCTGCAGTCCTATGAGGTGCCACGCGACTTCCTGATCGAGACCACGCCGTTCAGCCTGGAGAACGGTCTGCTGACCGGCATCCGCAAGCTGGCGTGGCCGAAGCTCAAGGCACACTACGGCGAACGGCTCGAACGGCTCTACGCCGACTTGGCCGCAGGCCAGGCCAACGAGCTGAGTGAACTGCGCCGCAGCGGCGCCGATGCACCTGTGCTGGCGACGGTGATCCGGGCCGCGGCGGCCCTGCTGGGGGCGGCCACCACCGAGCTGACACCCGATGCCCACTTCACCGACCTGGGTGGAGACTCGTTGTCGGCGTTGACATTCGGCAATCTGCTGCGCGAGATCTTCGACATCGACGTGCAGGTGGGCGTCATCGTCAGCCCGGCCAACGACCTACAGGCCATCGCCACCTACATCGAAGCCGAGCGCCACGGCACCAAGCGGCCCACCTTCGCCGCCGTGCACGGTCGCTTCGAACCTGGGCAAGCGGTCGAGGTGCACGCAAGCGACCTGACGCTGGACAAGTTCCTCGACGCAGCGACGTTGGCTGCCGCACCGAACCTGCCGGCGGCCAGCACCGAAGTGCGCACCGTCCTGCTGACCGGTGCGACCGGCTTCCTGGGTCGCTACCTGGCCCTGGAGTGGCTGCAACGGATGGACCTGGTCGACGGCAAGGTGATCGCCCTGGTCCGCGCCAAGGACGACGCCACCGCGCGGGCCCGCCTGGACAAGACCTTCGATAGCGGCGACCCCAAGCTGCTGGCGCACTACCAGCGACTGGCCGCCGATCACCTCGAGGTCATCGCGGGCGACAAGGGCGAGGCCAACCTGGGTCTCGACCAACAGGTGTGGCAGCGGCTGGCCGACACCGTCGACCTGATCGTCGACCCGGCCGCCCTGGTCAACCACGTGCTGCCCTACAGCGAGCTGTTCGGCCCCAACGCCTTGGGCACCGCCGAGCTGATCCGCATCGCGCTGACCGGGAAGAAGAAGCCCTACACCTACGTGTCCACGATCGGGGTGGGCGACCAGATCAAACCCGGTGCATTCACCGAGGACGCCGACATCCGCCAGATCAGCGCCACCCGCAAGGTCCACGACGGCTACGCCAACGGCTACGGAAACAGCAAGTGGGCCGGTGAGGTGTTGCTACGCGAGGCCAACGACTTGTGTGGGCTGCCGGTGGCGGTTTTCCGCTGCGACATGATCCTGGCCGACACCACCTATGCCGGTCAGCTGAACGTGCCCGACATGTTCACCCGGATGATGCTGAGCCTGGTGGCCACCGGCATTGCGCCGGCCTCGTTCTACGAGCCCGACGCCGACGGCAACCGGCAACGCGCCCACTACGACGGGCTGCCGGTGGAGTTCATCGCCGAAGCGGTCTCGACTCTGGGCGCCCAAAGCGCCGACGGGTTCCGCACCTTCCACGTGATGAACCCCTACGACGACGGCATCGGCATGGACGAGTTCGTCGACTGGCTGATCGACGAA
Source organism: Mycobacterium sp. Dal123C01 (assembly GCF_052566995.1). NCBI lineage: Bacteria > Bacillati > Actinomycetota > Actinomycetes > Mycobacteriales > Mycobacteriaceae > Mycobacterium > Mycobacterium sp. Dal123C01. The sequence continues at coordinate 4,819,385 of NZ_CP199580.1, forward strand.
GGCTGCGCTGTCCAACGCGTCGATGACTACGGCGAATGGCTGCAGCGGTTCGAGACCAGCATGCGTGGGCTGCCCGAAAAGCAGCGCAACGCCTCGCTTTTGCCGCTGCTGCACAACTACCAGAAGCCGGACCACCCGATCCGCGGGTCGATGGCACCGACAGATCGGTTCCGTGCGGCAGTCCAGGACGCCAAAGTCGGCCCGGACAAAGACATCCCGCACATCAGCGCGCCGATCATCAACAAGTACATCAGCGACCTGCAACTACTCGGCCTGCTCTAAGGTCGCCGGACACCGCAAAGCCGGTCGCCAGCCCGCATACGGGGCTGGCGACCGGCCTTTAGCGTGACGCCTTAGCTCTGCGCGTGCGGCCAGCGCTGATATGCCGCGGCCTGTCCCGGCGCAGCGTCTGCCCGCTGCCGGCGCCAACCGCCGGTCTTCGGGTCTCCGGATGGCACCCCGGGGGTGGTCATGGCATCCGGGGACACCTCACGCTGCGGCTCTTGCAGCCCCGACATGTAAGCGGGCTCGCTGTCCGCCGGTGCTGCCGACCGCACCCGCGCCAGGGCTTCGATATCGCTGGCCAGTCGCACCGCCAGGCGGGCCAGTGCGACGCCGCTCACGAACACGATCAGGGCGCCCAGGCCGGAGAAGTAAGAGATCTCGAGTGCTGCCCGCTTGCGTTCGGTCGCGGCAATCGGATCGCCGACGGACCCGATCCCCAACATCGGAGCGACGTCACCACCGATCACGAACCACGCGCCGGCCAGGACCGCCAGCCAACCGCCCACGATCGCGGTGATCCGATTTCCGGAAAAAATCAGTAGCAGGCCGCCCAGCGCGGTGGCGCCGCCGGGCAACACCTCGAGCCAGCCGCGAGCCGTGCTCCATGCCCAGTCTTTGTCGGGCGTGTAGGCGAAATTGAAATGCGGACCGACAAACGGTATCAACGCCCCCCAAGCACCCAGGATGACCAGGATCAACCCGCACACCGCACCGCGGGAGCGTGGCATCCACAACCTGCCTGGGTGGCCGTCTTGCGCATGGTTCATTACATCTCCTCTTAGACGCCGGGCTACTTCAGCACCGCGTGGATACCCTGCGGTGTTCGCTTGTAACCTCTGGCGGCTTCCGAGGCCGTGACCAGTGTGGCTGGTGTTTCTAGTGTTACGTGGCGACGCCGAGAACCAGCAGCACAAGGGAGATCAACGGAAACGCCCCCTGCGTCACCGCGGCCCGGGCCTTGTCCCGCGCCGCCAGCAGTAACACGATCGCGGCCGCGGCCATGGATCCGACGCCGGCGAAAACGAGCGCGGCCCCCGCGTCCCGGTGCCCCGTGATGAACGCGACGATCCCGATACCGGAGACGATCGCCAGGAAAAGGTTGTAAAAGCCCTGGTTGAATGCGAGCAGCTTGGTGGTCTCGGCTTCCTCGGCCGTCGTGCCGAAGGTGGCGCGGGTACGGGGTGAGGTCCAGGTCAACGACTCCATCGTGAAGATGTAGACGTGCAATAGCGCCGCCAGTGCGGCGAATACCAATCCAGCGGTGATCATGGCGCTCCTACCTGATGATGACGACCCGCTTCGCCCGGCTGTGCCGCGCTCGCGATCGCCATTACTCGAACAATCCCGGTTGAGCCAGACCGGTGATTCCGGCCGGCGGTGTCAGACCCAGGTGAGTCCAGGCCTGTGCGGTGGCCACCCGGCCTCGCGGCGTGCGGGCGAGCATGCCCGCGCGAACCAGGAACGGCTCGCATACCTCCTCGACGGTGGCCGGTTCCTCCCCGACGGCCACCGCGAGCGTCGAAACCCCGACCGGGCCGCCACCGAAGCTGCGGGTCAGCGCCGACAGCACCGCCCGGTCCAGCCGGTCGAGCCCGAGCTCGTCGACGTCGTAGACCTCCAGCGCAGACTTGGCGACATCGCGGGTGATCACCCCGTCGGCGCGTACCTCGGCGAAGTCCCGGACCCGGCGCAGCAGCCGGTTGGCGATCCGTGGGGTCCCGCGCGAGCGCCGGGCGATCTCCGTGCCGGCTTCGGCGCCCAGCTCGATGCCCAGGATCCCGGCGGAACGAACCAGCACCCGCTCCAAATCGGCCGGCTCGTAGAAGTCCATGTGAGCGGTGAATCCGAATCGGTCACGCAACGGTCCGGTCAGCGCTCCGGACCGGGTGGTCGCGCCGACCAGGGTGAAGGGTGCTACTTCCAACGGAATCGATGTTGCCCCAGGGCCTTTGCCCACGATGACGTCGACCCGGAAGTCCTCCATCGCGAGGTAGAGCATCTCCTCGGCCGGCCGGGCGATGCGGTGGATCTCGTCGATGAACAGCACATCGTGCTCGACCAGGTTGGACAGCATCGCGGCCAGGTCGCCCGCGCGCTCCAGCGCCGGCCCCGAGGTCACCCGCAGCGTGGACCCGAGTTCGGCGGCGATGATCATGGCCAGCGACGTCTTACCCAGCCCCGGAGGGCCGGACAGCAGGATGTGATCCGGTGTGCCGCCGCGGTTTTTGGCCCCCTCGATCACCAGCTGCAGCTGTTCGCGGACCCGGGACTGGCCGATGAACTCCCCCAACGAGCGCGGCCGCAGGCTGACATCGACGTCGCCCTCCCCCACGGTGAGCGTCGGCGAGAGGTCGCGGTCCGAATAGTCTTCTTCGGAATACTCGTCGCTCATTTAGCCTTGCCCAGCAACGACAGCGCGGCCCGCAACGCACCGGAAGTTGTTGCCTGATCGCCTTTTTCGCGACCGGCGGCCAGCACACTGTCGGTGGCCTCCTCGGCCTGCTTGGCCGCAAAGCCCAGGCCGACCAAAGCCTCCACCACCGGACCCCGCACCGCGTGGCCGTTAAGAGCAGCGCCCGCCGGTGCCGCCACGGGCACGCCGGCCGGATAGATCTTGTCGCGCAACTCCAGGACCATGCGCTCGGCGCCGCGCTTGCCGATGCCGGGCACCCGCGTCAGCGCGGCGACGTCACCGTCGGCCAGCGCCTGGCGCAGCGCGGCGGCGTCGTGCACCGCCAGCGTCGCCATCGCCAGCCGCGGCCCGACCCCCGACACCGACAGCAGCGTCAGGAACAGGTCGCGATTCTCGCCGTCGATAAACCCGTACAGCGTCTGCGAGTCCTCGCGCACAATCATCGCGGTGACCAGCCGGGCCTCGCTTCCCTGCCGCAGCGTCGCCAGCGTCGACGGTGTCGCATTCACCCGGTAGCCGACGCCGGCGGCCTCGATCACCACATGATCGAGTGCCACGTCGAGCACCTCACCGCGCACCGAGGCGATCATCGACCCGCTCCGGCTTTTGCGATCTTGGCCTGGGCGGCCAGCTTGGCCCGGTAGGCGTTGCGTTGCTGGGCGGCCTGCGCTTCGGCCGCCGCCATCCGGGCCAGCATCGGCGCTCGCCAGCAATGGCAGATGGCCAGCGCCAGCGCATCGGCCGCGTCGGCCGGGGCCGGTTTGGCTTGCAGCTCAAGGATTCTGGTGACCATCGCGGTGACCTGCGCCTTGTCGGCCGCGCCGTTGCCGGTAACCGCGGCCTTGACCTCGCTGGGGGTATGGAAATGCACGTCGATATCGCGTTTGGCCGCCGCCAGCGCGACCACGCCACCGGCCTGCGCGGTGCCCATCACGGTCGACACATTGTGCTGAGAGAACACCCGCTCAATGGCGATGACGTCGGGATGATGCGTGTCCAGCCAGTGCTCGACGGCGTCACTGATGGCCAGCAGCCGTTTGGGCAGCGCGGCATCCGACGGGGTGCGGATCACGTCGACATCCAGCGCGACGATATTTCGTCCGCGCCCGCTTTCGACGACGGAGAGCCCGCATCGGGTCAGTCCGGGGTCGACGCCCATCACGCGCATAGCATGCTCCAACTTCCACTTCTTGGAAATATTGTGGCCCGAACAGCTGTTCGATAGCCTAGCGGCCGGGTCCGACCGCGCGACACAGGACACGCGGCGCCCGGGCCCACTTTCGGATCGGGCACGTTGCGGCTCCGGGCCCGGCGAATGCTGCTAACTTAAGCCCACGTTCGCTCCAGCGCGGCCGCGACGGGAGGGTTTTGCGTGGGAACATGGCTGGTCGTGCTCGCCGCGATGCTGTTCATCGCGTCCATCGTGGTGCTTGTCGTGGCGTCGCGGCGCCCCAAGACGGCGCCTGCGCCGGGCGGCCGCCGCGATCCCCTGTCCTTCAACGCGATGCCGGAGTTCGGGCCCCGGCAACTGGGCCCGGGCGCCATCGTCAGCTACGGCGGCGTCGACTACGTGGTCCGCGGATCGGTGACGTTTCGCGAGGGACCGTTCGTGTGGTGGGAACACCTGCTGGAAGGCGGCGACCAGCCGACCTGGTTCGCCGTGGAAGAGGACGACGGGCGCCTCGAGCTGGTCATGTGGATCACCCGCAAGGACCTCACCTTGCAGCCCGGCGACCAGTATCTGGTCGACGGGGTGACGTTTCGGGAGTCGGAGCACGGCCGCGCCTCGTACACGACCGAAGGCACGACGGGCCTGCCGGCCGGCGGTGAGATGGAGTTCGTGGACTGCGCCAACGCCGACGAAACCGTGCTGCTCTCCTTCGAACGCTGGGCACCCGGGACGCCCTGGGAGATATCGACGGGCAAGCCGGTGGTGCCGGGCGAGCTCACGGTCTACCCAGCACCCTCGCCGTAGGACCGCGCGGTGCCGCTTTATCAGCTCGCCGTAGCTCCGGCCGACGTGTCCGGGAGCACGCTCCGGCTCGCGCTCAATGCGCCCGCACCGCCGCTGCTGGCCGGTCATGTGCTGCGCCATCCCGACGGCGGCGTGCTGCGGCTCGGGGTGCTCGGCGCCTCGCATCTCGTCACGATCGAGCACGCCACCAGCACCTTCTCCGAGCAGGTGTCTTGCACCGCCGGCAGCGACGTCGGCGAGCTGCCCGAGCACGCCGAAGCCTCGGGCTACTCGCTGGAATCGGCCACCGGTACGCACGACGAGGCGACGTTTCGTCAACTGGCGCGCGAACTCCGCGACCGGTGCCGAGCCGAAACCGGTTGGCTCGGCGGCACATTCCCCGGCGATGACGCCGCACTGACCGTGCTGGCCGCCGAACCCGACGACACCGGCTGGCGCTGGCAGACGTGGCACCTGTACCCGCGCACCCCTTTGGGGTCCGGTGGCGAAGTGGTCCACACGGCGAGCCGGTGGCGTCCGTGAGCCGCAAACACCTGTTCTGGCTCGCCGGTGGGCTGGCCGTGGCCGCGGTGGCGTCCTTGATTTTCGGAATCGTATTGCTGCAGAAGGACATTGCGTCCTATATCGCGAGCAACTATCGCGAGTACTCCCGCGACGCCAACGGAACGCGATACCTGTGCACCGGAACCCCCGACCAGGTGGCCGACACGCTCGCCGAGTATCAGGAACCCGAGGCGCGTGCCGACAACGACAACAACGAGTACCTGCGCTACAGCAACAACATCGTGATCGTCGGCCCAGATGGCGGACACCCGTGCAGCATCCGCGTCGAAGGCCTCAGCGCCGGATACAACCACGGCTCGTTCGTCTTCCTCGGCCCCGGGTTCGGTCCCGGATCCCCGTCGAGCGGTGCCGGAGGTACTCCCGGCGGCCCGGGCGGAACCAAATAGCGCCTTATCGGATGGAACCCCAAAGGAGATCGCCATGTACCTCGCCATCGAGATAGGAACCATCGACCTCAACCCGATACTGAAAGGAGTTGTGGCCTCGCTGCTGTACTTCGTGGTCGGAATGGCAGTCCTGGTCTCCGGCTTCTACATGGTCGATGTGTTGACCCCCGGAAAGCTGCGGCAGCTGGTGTTCGTCGATCGCCGCCCCAACGCCGTCGTGGTCGCCTGCGCGATGTACGTCGCCCTCACCATCGTCATCATCAGCGCCGTCGCGAACAGTTACAGCCAGCTGGGGCAGGGACTCCTCGGTGTGGCGGTCTACGGGTTCATGGGTGTGATCCTGCTGGGGATCGCGTTGCTGACGCTGCACCTGGTGATCCCGGGCAGCTTCCACGAGCACATCGACGAGCCCGAGCTGCATCCGGGGTCGTTCGCGGTGGCCCTGATGCTGCTGGCCGTCGGAGGGCTGACGGCGGCCGCGGTGTCATGACGACCACCCAGGAAGCAATCCCGTCCACGGAGCCGTCGATACGCTGGCGGGCCGTGCTGCTGGCGGCCGTCGCGGCCTGCGCGGCATGCGGCATCATCTACGAACTGGCGCTGCTGACGCTGTCGGCAAGCCTGAACGGCGGCGGCATCGTCGCCACCTCGTTGATCGTCGCGGGCTACATCGCGGCGCTGGGCGTGGGCGCGCTGCTGGTCAAGCCGCTGCTGAGGCACGCGGGCATCATCTTCGTGGCCGTCGAGGCGCTGCTGGGCATCATCGGTGGGTTGTCCGCGGCGACGCTGTATGCGGTGTTCGCGTTCCTGGACGGCGAGATCGGATCGACGTGGGTGCTGGCGGTGGGCACCGCGCTGATCGGCGGGCTGGTCGGCGCCGAAGTGCCGTTGCTGATGACGCTGCTGCAGCAGGGGCGGGTGGTGCCCGCCAAGGACTCGGCCACCGACACCGGCCGCACGCTGGCCAACCTCAACGCCGCCGACTACCTGGGCGCGCTGATCGGCGGATTGGTCTGGCCGTTCGCGCTGCTGCCGCATCTCGGGATGATCCGCGGCGCGGCGACCACCGGCGTCATCAACTTGGTCGCGGCGGGCATTGTGGCGATGTTCCTGCTGCGGCGCGCCATCTCCGTCCCGCAACTGGTGACGGCGCTGTGCGCGCTCGCCGCGGCCCTCGGGCTTCTGGTGGTGCTGCTGGTGCACGCTCACGACATCGAAACGACCAGCAGGCAAAGGCTTTACGCCGACCCAATCATCACCTACCGGCACACCGTCTACCAGGAGATCGTGGTCACTCGTCGCGACAACGACACCCGGCTGTATCTGGACGGCGGTTTGCAGTTCTCCACCCGCGATGAATACCGCTACACCGAAAGCCTCGTCTATCCGGCGCTCGGCAAGGGCGCGCGCTCGGTCTTGGTGCTGGGCGGCGGCGACGGCCTGGCAGCACGAGAACTGTTGCGCCAGAAGGGGATCGATAAGATTGTTCAGGTCGAGCTCGATCCGGCGATGATCGAAATTGCCCGCACCACCCTGCGGGACGCCAATGCCGGCGCGCTGGACAACCCGCGGGTTTCCGTCGTGATCGACGACGCGATGCGCTGGCTTCGGGCACCGCATCCGGAGCTGCGTCCGGCCGGGGGCTTCGACGCGGTCATCGTCGACCTGCCGGACCCGGACACACCCGTGCTGGGCCGGCTGTATTCAACCGAGTTCTATACCCTTGTCGCGCACGCACTTACACCCAATGGTCTCGTCGTGGTCCAGGCGGGCAGCCCGTTCTCCACGCCGACCGCGTTCTGGCGCACGGTGTCGACGATGCGTTCCGCGGGGTATGCGGTCACGCCCTACCACGTGCACGTGCCGACGTTCGGCGACTGGGGTTTCGCGCTGGCCCGCCCCGGCGACACCGCACCGATCCCCACCATGCCCGCCGACGCGCCGCCGCTGCGCTACCTCAACCCGCAGGTGCTGCAGGCCGCGACGGTGTTCTCCGACGACATCGCGCCGCGCCCACTCGAGCCGTCAACGCTGGACAACCCGCGCATCGTCGAGGACATGCGCCACGGCTACGACTAGCTGGCCTCTTCGTCGAGAGCGGCCAGCACCTCATCCGAGATGTCGACGTTGGTGTAGACGTTCTGCACGTCATCGCTGTCCTCCAGCGCGTCGACGAGTTTGAACACCTTGCGGGCGGCCTCCACGTCGACCGGCACGCTGACCGACGGCTGGAAACTTGCCTCGGCCGATTCGTAGTCGATGCCGGCGTCCTGCAACGCGGTCCGCACCGCGACCAGATCGCCTGGTTCGGAAACGATTTCGAAGCTCTCACCGAGATCGCTGAGGTCCTCGGCGCCGGCCTCGAGCACCGCTCCCAGCACGTCGTCCTCGGACAGGCCGTTCTTCTCCAGCGTCACCACACCCTTACGGGTGAACAGGTAGGCCACCGATCCCGGATCGGCCATGTTTCCGCCATTGCGGGTCATCGCGATCCGCACCTCGCTGGCGGCACGATTGCGGTTGTCGGTCAGGCATTCGACGAGCACCGCCACACCATTGGGTCCGTAGCCCTCGTAGGTGATGTTCTGCCAATCGGCGCCGCCGGCCTCCTCGCCCGCGCCCCGCTTTCGGGCGCGTTCGATGTTGTCGTTGGGCACCGAGGTCTTCTTCGCCTTCTGGATGGCGTCGTAGAGCGTCGGATTGCCGGCCGGGTCACCACCGCCGGTACGGGCGGCGACCTCGATGTTCTTGATGAGCCGGGCGAACTCCTTGCCACGGCGCGCGTCTTTGACGGCCTTCTGGTGCTTCGTGGTGGCCCACTTGGAATGGCCGCTCATCGTCTTCCTACCTCGTTCCTCTTATTGCCCTCTTCGTTTTACAAGCCAGACGAGTCTACGTGGACGATCGGGTCCGGCCGCCCGGCCGCTCCCCCCGAGGTCGAGTGTGCACTGACGGCGTCCGGTGTGCGGTGACGGCGGGGATTCCGGGAAATCGCCGCCCCAGGCACACACTCAAAGCCTTCGACGCACACTCGACGGTTTCGGGGCGCGAGATTTGGGAGAACCTGAAGAACGTGAATCAACCGAAAGAACCCGAGGACGCCAGGGAGTCGACCGAGGAGCAGCGTCGGGAGCAGGAACAACTCGAACATCAGGACGTGGATCCGGAAGGGCCGGGCTTGCAGCAGTCCCACGGCGACGTCGCCGACGAGAGCACGCGCTAGATCCGGCCCCTGACGATGTCGACGAACAGCTGGTGGATGCGGCGGTCTCCGGTCATCTCCGGGTGAAATGCCGTCGCCAGCATCGGGCCCTGCCGGACCGCGACGGCGTGTCCCGCGGCGCTGGCCAGCACCTGCACGCCGTCCCCGACTCGCTCGGCCCACGGCGCCCGAATGAACACCGCCCGCACTGGCCCCTCGAGGCCCGCGAAGTCGACATCGCCTTCGAACGAATCGACCTGACGTCCAAACGCGTTGCGCCGCACGGTCATATCGATCGCGCGTAGCGGCAGTGCCTGCCGGCCGTTGACGCCCGCATCGAGGATCTCGCTGGCCAGCATGATCATGCCGGCGCACGCACCGTAGGCCGGCAGCCCGTCGGCCAGCCGCGCGCGCAGCGGCTCGAGCAGGTCCAGGTCGAGCAGCAGGTGGCTCATCGTGGTGGATTCCCCGCCCGGAATGATCAGCCCGTCGATCGCCTCGATCTCGCTGCGGCGGCGCACCGGCATCGACTCGGCTCCGGCGTCACGCAGCGCCGCCAGGTGCTCGCGGGTATCGCCCTGCAGCGCCAGCACTCCGATCCGGGGGCGGCTCACGGCTGGTATCCGCGCTTGTAGCGGGTCAGCCCCTCCTGCATTACCGCCGCGACCATCTCGCCGGTCTGGGTGAAGATCTTCCCCTGGCACAACGCGCGACCGCCGCTGGCCGACGGCGAGGATTGGTCGTAGAGCAACCACTCGTCGGCGCGGAATGCCCGCATGAACCACATCGCGTGGTCCAGCGATGCCACCTGCAGATGCTCGCGCACGTCGAGGTGGGTGACCTGTCCCGAGCCCAGCAGGGTCAGGTCGCTCATGTAGGCCAGCGCGCAGATGTGCAGCACCGGATCGTCGGGCAGCGGATCACGGTGGCGGAACCACACCTGCTGCTGTGCGGCCTTGCCGGGCGAGAGCTGCAGGAGCTCGCGCGGCACGATGCAGACGTCCCACTCGGCGAACTGCTTGAACCCGGCGTCGTCGAAAGCCTTGATCGAATCCAGGCCGGGCAGGCCGTCGGGCGGCGCCGCGGGCGGCATCGGGTCCTGGTGGTGGATGCCGTCTTGGTCGGTTTGAAAGGACGCCCCCATGCTGAAGATGATCTCGCCGTGCTGGATGGCGTTGACCCGCCTGGTGGCAAAAGACCCGCCGTCGCGGGTGCGCTCGACGATGAAAACCGTGCGCTCGTTGGCGTCCCCGGGTCGCAGGAAGTAGCCGTGCAGCGAGTGCACTTGGTAGCGCGGGTCGACGGTGCGCACCGCCGAGACCAGCGACTGGCCGGCGACATGGCCCCCGAAGGTGCGCTGCAGGAATCCGGACTCCGGGCTGAAGATGCTGCCCCGATAGATGTTGACCTCGAGTTGCTCGAGATCAAGGATCTTTTCGATCGACACGGACTGTTTTTACCAGCCGCGCTCGGCCAGCCGATGCGGCTGCGCGATCTGCTCGACACTGATGCCCACCATCGCCTCGCCCAGGCCACGGGAAACCTTGGCCAGCACATCGGGGTCGTCGTGGAACGTCGTGGCCTTGACGATCGCGGCGGCGCGCTGCGCGGGGTCGCCCGATTTGAAAATCCCCGAGCCCACGAAGACTCCCTCGGCGCCGAGCTGCATCATCATCGCCGCGTCGGCCGGCGTCGCGATCCCGCCCGCGGTGAACAGCGTGACCGGAAGCTTGCCCGCCCGGGCCACCTCGACGACGAGCTCGTAGGGCGCCTGCAATTCCTTTGCCGCAACGAATAATTCGTCCTCGGACAATGACGTCAGGCGGCGGAGCTCGCCACCGATGGCGCGCATGTGTGTGGTCGCGTTGGACACGTCACCGGTGCCGGCTTCGCCCTTGGACCGGATCATGGCCGCGCCCTCGTTGATGCGCCGCAGCGCCTCACCGAGATTGGTCGCCCCGCACACGAACGGCACGGTGAACTTCCACTTGTCGATGTGGTGGGTGTAGTCGGCGGGGGTCAACACCTCCGACTCGTCGACGTAATCCACGCCGAGGCTCTGCAGAATCTGTGCCTCGACGAAATGCCCGATGCGCGCTTTGGCCATCACCGGGATCGTGACCGCGGCGATGATGCCCTCGATCATGTCGGGGTCGCTCATCCGCGACACCCCGCCCTGAGCGCGGATGTCGGCGGGTACTCGCTCCAGCGCCATCACCGCAACGGCACCGGCGCCTTCCGCGATCCGGGCCTGCTCCGGGGTGACGACGTCCATGATCACGCCGCCCTTGAGCATCTCGGCCATGCCGCGTTTGACCCGCGCCGTTCCCGTCACTGCCTGGCTCGACTGTGCGCCGCTGTCCACTAGCTCCTTCTCTCCTTGAACCATCGCGCTTCCACTCTAGTGGTGCGAAACAAATCGATTTTCCCGCTGTTTACGGGGGCGGCCACATTGTGCTAGATATTGCCTCAGCTGTTTGCGCAGACCGTTGCTGCTGGTGCGAATCGTGGGGTGGCAACCCAGGTCACACCGGCCTTGGCGGTTGGCCGAGAAGAGGTCCCGGATGTTGCCGGATTTCGTGCTGCTGCCGCCGGAGATCAATTCTGCGCGCATGTACGCGGGACCGCGCTCGGGATCGATGTGGGCCGCGGCGGCGGCCTGGGACGGGCTGGCCGCCCAATTGGGCTCGTCGGCAAGTTCCTTCCAGTCGACGGTGTCGTCGCTGACCGGCGGGGCGTGGCAGGGTCCGGCGTCGATGACGATGGCAAGCGCGGCCGCCCCGTATGTGCAGTGGTTGACCGCGACGTCGGCCAAGGCGGAGCTGGTGGCCACCCAGGCCCGGTTATCGGCGGGCGCGTTCGAGGCGGCGTTTACCGCGACGGTGCCCCCGGAGGCGGTTGCGGCCAATCGTGCCCAACTGATGACGCTGATCGCGACCAACCTGTTGGGTCAGAACACCGCGGCGATCGCGGCGACCGAAGCCCTGTACACCGAGATGTGGGCCCAGGATGTCACGGCGATGACGGCCTACGACGCCAGTACCACGGCGGCCGAAGCCGGGTGGACGCCGTTCAGCGACCCGCCGCTGACCCTGACCAGCCTGCCCACCCCGACCTACACGTCGTTCCTTCAGCAGCTGTTCGACTCGCTGTTCAATTCGCTGACCCAGCAGCTGATGAATCCGATGACGCAGCTGCAGATGCTCTCGACGCCGGCGCAGTTCGCGATGGAACCGATGCAAATGGCGATGGGTCAGCTGATGTCCGGCGCCAATCCGTTGCTGAGCGGTGCCGCCAGCGTCCCGGCGATGGATCCGTTCCTGGCGTCTGCGGTCAGTCCGGCTGTGGGCGGCCCGAACACGGCGCAGCTCACCGGCGTGGTCTCCGCGGGTATGGGCCGGGCCAGCTCCATCGGGAAGTTGTCCGTGCCGGCGAATTGGGCCAACGCCACCCCGGCGCCAGCCCCGACTCCCCCGGTTGCCGAGCTGCCCAGTCCCGCGGTGAGCCCAGTGTCGGCGAGCCTGCCCACCACGCCGTACCCGCCCTCGCTGAACGTGCCCGGGCGATTGATAGGTGCGGTCACTCCAGCGGTCGCGGCCCACCGCGCGGGTGGGGCAGCACGCCCGGTGCTCGGATAGTCAGGCGGAACGCCCGATGTCATTCGTGATCACCGACCCCGACATGATCGGAACGGCCGCCGACGAGTTGCAAGGGATCGGGGCGTCGCTCGACGCGACGAACGCGGCCGCGGCGGCCCCGACGATGGGAGTGCTTCCGCCGGCGACGGATTCGGTATCGGCGCGAACCGCGGCACTGCTGGACGCGGCCGCCCAGCAGTATCAGGCGCTCAGCGCGCAAGCCGAACTGTTCCACAGCCAGTTCGTGCAAACCCTGATCACCGCGAAGAACGCGTATGCCGAAACCGAGGCCGCCAACGCGGTTGGTATGCAGTCGTCGACGTCCAACAACATCGCGCTGATCATGGGTGGCACCGGGAACCCGACGCCGGACCTCAACTACATGACGTCCATCGAACAGGCTTACCTCGCCCAGAACTATTCCGGCTACACCCTGGTGAGTCTGCATACGCCGGAACAGTTCTGGCCGGTTACCGGCATCTTCGACGAAACCTTCGGCAGGTCGGTCTACCAAGGGCTGGGATCGCTGAACAACGCGATCCTGACCCAAACCGCCGCCGGCAATCATGTTGTCGTCGTGGGTTATTCGCAGAGCGCCACCATCGCCAGCCTGGAGATGCGCTATCTGCAGGCCCTCCCGGCCGCCCTACGACCGAATTCTGACCTGCTGAACTTCGTGTTGCTCGCCGATCCGAACAACCCGATGGGCGGCATTCTGACGCACTACATCCCGGGATTCGGTTCGTTTCATTTCCCGACGCCCTTGATGACGCAATACGCGACCTCCATTTTCACGATGCAATACGACGCCATCGCCGACTTCCCCATGCACCCGTTGTGGTTGCCGTCGGACCTCAACGCCCTTTTCGGCTTCCTAGATCTGCACTCCCAGTACCCCTACCTCGCCGCATCACAAGTCGCCTCCGCGATCCAACAGCAGGTAGGCAACCTGAGCTACTACTTCATGCCCACCGCACAATTGCCGCTGCTGGATCCGCTGCGGATGCTCCCCATCCTGGGGAACCCGTTGGCCGATTTGCTCCAGCCGTTCCTCAAGCCGCTCGTCGACATCGGCTACGCGCCCGGGCTGCTCCCGGGCCTCAACCCGCTCAGCATTGCCGGCTACGTGGGCCAGGGCGCCACGGCGGGAATCACCAACCCACTGGTGGCGGGACTGCCGCCGCTGGTCTCCAACAGTTTGGCGAGCGGGTTCTAGCTCAGCGAATGGCGTGCAGCTGGGGCAGCCGGCCCGGTGCATCGTTGTCGGCCTCGGCGATCGCATCGGCGAGCAGTTCGGACAACTGACGCGGGTACACGGTCTGGCCCCCTGTCACGAGCTCAGCGATGTCGTTGGCGTCGCACCAGCGGTGACAGTGGATGTAGCGGCGTTCCAGTTCGGTCCGGCCCGTGCAGGACGGCTCGAAGCGGTGAGTGCGGCGCACGAAGAAGAACTCCTCGCTGTCGATCAGCGCGCCGTTGAACTCGAAGACCTCATCGCGCCGCCAGATGGGTCCGACCATGTCGGCCGACGCGACCTGTAAACCGGTTTCCTCGGCCAACTCTCGCGCGGCGGCCGCGGCCAACCGCTCGCCCGGGCGCACCTCGCCGCCCACGGTGAACCACCACCGGGGCGCGTCGGCGATCGCCGGATCCGAACCGCACAGCAGCAGGACGGCGCCGGTCTCATCGAGCAACACCACCCGCGCCGAGGTGCGGTGTTTGGGCACCCCGTGACCGGAGTACGCCAGCGCATGCGGGCGCTCGACGATCTCGAAATAGCTTGGTGGCGTGGCTGTTCCACCGAGCCGCAGGGCACGCACCGGGCGCCGCTCGGCCAGCGCGAGGGTGTCGCGGACCGCGTCGTTGTGGAATCGGCGGCCCAGCAGCACCCGCGCTTCGGCGTCGGCCAACTCGGCGATCAGCCCGGCCGGCAGCGCCGCCGGGTCGACCGTCGCCAGCGCCGCCGAGAGCTCATTTTCGGCATTCTCCCGCGCGTGACGGGGCGCCCGCTCGGCGGCATCGGCCAGCACGGCCAGCCGGCGGCCCTCCGCCGAACCGCCGTAAGCGTCGATCGCGACCGCGCGCGCGACCACCGCGCGCCGCGCCAGCGCACCGTCGAGGGCCTGCCAGGACAAGTCGTAGCGGACGTTCAACCGGTCCAGCCGGTTGGCTGTGCGGATGGCCCAGACCCCGATCAGCGCCACGACCAGCAGCACGACGATGGCCACAACCAGCCACGTCATCAGCTGGCCACCTGAACCTTGACGCCCGATCCGGCGACCGTCTCGTATACCCGCATGATCTGGCTGGCCACCACCGACCAGTCGTAGCGGGCGACCACTTCGCAACCGGCAGCCGCGTAACGCTCGCGCACCGCGTCGTTCTCCAGCGTCTCGATGAGCCCGTCGGCCAGCCCGGCGGCATCGCCGGGCGGCACCAGACGCCCGACCTCACCGTCGCGCAGCACGTGCCGGAATGCATCCAGGTCGCTGGCCACCACCGGCGCGCCCGCGGCCATCGCCTCCACCAGGACGATGCCGAAGCTCTCGCCGCCGATGTTGGGCGCACAGTAGACGTCGGCGCTGCGCATCGCCGACGCCTTCCCGGCGTCGTCGACCAGACCAAGAAAACGCATGTGCTCCGCCAATGAGCCTGCCTGCGTGCGCAATTCGTCCTCATCACCATGGCCGACCACCAGCACCTGCAGATCCGGAAAGCGTTCCACCACCCGCGGCAGCGCCTCGATCAGCACCTCCATGCCCTTGCGCGGCTCGTCGTAGCGGCCCAGGAACAGCACCGTCTTGCCCGCCCGCGGATACCCGTCCAGCCGCGGCGCCGAGGCCAGTGAGGCGACGTCGACCCCATTGGGGATCTCCACCGCGTCGGTCCCGAGCGCCTCCATCTGCCAGCGCCGCGCGACGTCGGACACCGCGATACGGCCGACGATCTTCTCGTGCCAGGGCCGCAGCAGGCTCTGAAAGACCGACAGCGTCAGCGATTTCGTGGTCGAGGTGTGAAAGGTGGCCACGATCGGGCCCTCGGCAATCCGCAGCGCCCACATGGACAGGCTGGGGGCATTCGGTTCGTGCAAGTGCAGGACGTCGAAGTCGCCGTCGGCCAGCCACCGCCGAACCCGGCCGTGGACCGCGGGACTGAACTGCAGCCGCGCCACCGAACCGTTGTAGGGAATCGGAATGGCTTTTCCGGCCGACACGACATACTCGGGCAGGGATACGTGCGGCGACGCCGGAGCCAGCACACTGACCTCGTGCCCGCGCTCGCGCAACACCTTGGCCAGCTGCAAGACATGAGACTGCACCCCGCCCGGTACGTCGAACGAGTACGGGCAGACCATCCCGATCCGCATTCAGGCCTCCCGCAACCGGGCGCGGTGGGCCTCGGACAGATCGGCCAGCCACTGGGGCTGCAGCATGTGCCAGTCTTCGGGGTGGGCGGCGATGTTGGTGGCGAATTGGTCGGCCAGCGCCTGGGTGATGGTTTTGACGTCCCCGCTGGAACAGTCCAGCGGCGGATGTATCGAGACGGGCCAGGCGTTTTCCTCGTTCCAGCAATGCGCCGGGCAGAGGGCCGCCCCGGTTTCGATCGCGAGCTTCGCCGGCCCGGCCGGCATTCGAGTGGGTTCGCCGAAGAAATCGACTTCGACACCGGTGCGGGTGAGATCGCGCTCTGCCATCAGGCACACCACCCGGTTGGCCCGCAGCCGCTCGCACAACACCTCAAAAGGTGGTCGAGCGCCACCGGACAGCGGCAGCACCTCAAAGCCGAGGCTTTCGCGGTATTCGATGAAACGCCGGTACAGCGACTCGGGTTTGAGTCGTTCCGCGACCGTGGTGAAGGTGCCGCGGGTCTGGGCCAGCCAGACTCCGGCCATGTCCCAGTTACCGCTATGGGGAAGCGCGAGCACAACTCCGCGGCCTTGGGCCAGTGCGGCGTCGATAGTGTCGGCACCCCGGAACGTCTGATCGATCTGACGGGTCAGCACGCGGTGGTCCATCGTCGGCAGTCGAAACGCTTCTCGCCAGTAGCGGCCATAGGACGCCAGCGAGGCCCGCATCAGCTCGTCCGGGACGTCGGCGGCCGCTACTCCGATGACCCGGGCCAGGTTCTTGCGCAGCTGGTCGGGGCCGCCGTTGCGGGCGGCGTAGCGGGCTCCGGTGTCGAATACGCTGCGCGCGGCGAATTCCGGCACCGCTCGCACCGCCATCCAGCCGGTCGCGTACGCCCAGTCGGTCGCCGTCCGGGCCACCAGATCGCGCGGGGCCGCGAGCGCTTTCAGGCCCGCCGGAGTGGAGATCACGGCGCGCTCGTTCCCCGAGTTTCCGGACCTGCCGGCAACGGCTCGGTGGCCCCGGGCGAGGTCCACACCCGGTGCAGCCGCTGCGCACAGGTGAGCAAGCTTGCCACTGCCAGCACCCACATCGCCACCGGCAGCGCCGGCGGCCAGGCCACGAACGGAAAGTCCGAGATACCAGCGCCGCCCAGCACGATGATCAGCCGTTCCGGCCGTTCGATGAGGCCGCCGTCGCCGCGCAGCCCGCTGGCTTCGGCCCGGGCCTTGATGTAGGAGATCACCTGGGAGGTGACCAGGCAGATCAGCGTCGCCACCGCCAGCAGTTTGTCGTGCAGGCC
Organism: Mycobacterium sp. Dal123C01; assembly: GCF_052566995.1. NCBI lineage: Bacteria > Bacillati > Actinomycetota > Actinomycetes > Mycobacteriales > Mycobacteriaceae > Mycobacterium > Mycobacterium sp. Dal123C01. The sequence goes on from NZ_CP199580.1 coordinate 4,836,498, forward strand.
GAAGACGATCCACCACAGCAGCCCGCAGAACACCGCGCCGTCACTGATGCGGTCGCAGGAGGCGTCCAGCGTTGCGCCGAAGCGGGTGCCGCCGCCCCTTTCCCGGGCCATCGCCCCGTCGAGCATGTCGAAGAGCGCGAAGAACCAGACCACACACCCGCCGACGAACAGCTTGCCCATCGGGAAGAACGTGAGCGCCCCCGCCACCGAGGCGATCGTGCCCAGGATGGTGACGCCGTCCGGGGTCAAACCGACCCGCAGCGCGGCCCTGGCGAGCGGACTGCTGAGCCGGGCGAACGCGGCCCGGGACAGGAAGGGCGCCTTACTCATTGCGCCGCTCCTTCCCATCGCTGCGCTCTGCATCGTCGCCGGCGCGACTCATTGCTGTTTCGCCCATTCGGTGGCCAGCAACTGGCGGGTATCCCGCAGCAACTGCGGGATCACCTTGGAGCCGCCGACGATGGTGATGAAGTTCGCGTCACCACCCCAGCGCGGCACCACGTGCACGTGCAGGTGTTCGGCCAACGACCCACCCGCCGACGCCCCCAAATTCAGGCCGACATTGAAGCCGTGCGGGCGCGAGACGTTCTTAATGACGCGAATCGCCTTCTGGATGAAGGCCATTAGCTCCGCGCTTTCCGCGTCGGTCAGGTCCTCGAGTTCCGAAATCCGCCGATAGGGCACCACCATCAAATGCCCGGGGTTGTACGGGTAGAGGTTGAGCACGGCGTAGACGAGTTCGCCGCGGGCGACCACCAGGCCGTCCTCGTCGGGCAGTTGCGGAATGTCGGTGAACGGCTCCTCGGATTTGCCGTTGTCGCGCTTCATCGGCGCTTCGGCCAGATAGGTCATCCGGTACGGGGTCCACAGCCGCTGCAGGTGGTCGCGCTCGCCGACACCTGTGTCGAAAATGGTGTCGTCGCCCGGATCGGCGCTGTCCTGCTCACTCACCGCCGGCTACTTTCACCAGTTCTGCTGTGGGAGCGGAATTTTCGCGGTCGGCGATCCACTTGACGATAGTATCGACCGCTCCGTCGACGGCCACGCCGTTGATCTGGGTGCGGTCGCCGAAGCGGAAGCTGACCGCCCCGGCCTCGACGTCGCGGTCGCCGGCCAGCAACATGAACGGCACCTTCTGGGCGGTCTGATGGACGATCTTCTTGGCCATCCGGTCGTCGCTGGCGTCCACCTCGACTCGCACTCCGCGCGATTTCAGTTGAGCCGCAACCTGTTCCAGGTACGCGACGTGCTCATCGGCCACCGGGATACCGACCACCTGAACGGGCGACAGCCATGCCGGGAACGCCCCCGCGTAGTGCTCGGTGAGAATGCCGAAGAACCGCTCGATCGACCCGAACAGCGCGCGGTGGATCATCACCGGCCGCTGCCGGGTGCCGTCAGCGGCCGTGTACTCGAGCTCGAAACGCTCCGGGAAGTTGAAATCCACCTGGATGGTCGACATCTGCCAGCTGCGGCCCAGCGCGTCGCGGGCCTGCACCGAGATCTTCGGGCCGTAGAACGCCGCGCCGCCGGGATCGGGAACCAAATCCAGGCCGGATTCCGCGGCCACTTCGGCCAGCGCGTTGGTGGCTTGCTCCCACATTTCGTCGGAGCCGACGAACTTCTCCGGGTCTTTGGTGGACAACTCCAGATAGAAGTCCTCCAGCCCGTAGTCGGCGAGCAGGCTGAGGACGAACCTCAGCAGCGAGGCCAGCTCGCCGTGCAGCTGTTCGCGGGTGCAGAAGATGTGCGAGTCGTCCATCGTGAACCCGCGAGCCCGGGTCAGCCCGTGCACCACGCCGGACTTCTCGTAGCGGTACACCGTTCCAAACTCGAAGAGCCGCAACGGAAGCTCCCGATACGACCGCCCGCGCGATCGGAAGATCAGCGTGTGCATCGGGCAGTTCATCGGCTTGAGGTAATAGTCCTGGCCGGGTTTGCGCACCGTGCCGTCGTCGTTGTACTCGGCGTCGAGCTGCATCGGCGGGAACATGCCGTCGGCGTACCAGTCCAGGTGCCCCGAGGTGTGGAACAGCTGCGCCTTGGTGATGTGCGGGGTGTTGACGAACTCGTATCCCGCCTCGATGTGCTTGCGCCGCGAGTACTCCTCCAGCTCCCTGCGCACGACACCGCCCTTGGGGTGGAAAACCGCGAGGCCGGAACCGATTTCATCGGGGAAGCTGAACAGGTCCAGCTCGGAGCCCAGCTTGCGGTGATCGCGGCGCTGGGCCTCCTCGATCAGCTCCAGGTGGTGATCCAGCGCCTCCTGCGACTCCCACGCGGTGCCGTAGATGCGTTGCAGGCTGGCGTTTTTCTGGTCACCCCGCCAATACGCGGCCGAGCTTCTGGTGAGCTTGAACGCCGGGATGTGCTTGGTGGTCGGGATGTGCGGGCCGCGGCACAGGTCGCCCCAGACTCTTTCGCGGGTACGGGGATTGAGGTTGTCGTAGGCGGTGAGCTCGTCGCCGCCCACCTCCATGACGTCGGGGTCACCGGATTTGTCGTCGACGAGTTCCAGTTTGTAGGGCTCGCCCGCCAACTCGGCACGCGCCGCGTCTTTGGTTTCGTAGACCCGCCGGTCGAACAGCTGCCCGTCCTTGACGATCTGGCGCATCCGCTTTTCCAGCTTGGTCAAGTCCTCGGGCGTGAACGCCTCGGCCACATCGAAGTCGTAGTAGAAGCCGTCGGTAATCGGCGGCCCGATGCCGAGTTTGGCGTGCGGGAACAGGTCTTGGACGGCCTGGGCCAACACGTGTGCGGTCGAGTGCCGGATGACGCTGCGCCCCTCGTCGGTGTTGGCGGCGACCGGGACGACCTCGGCGTCGGCCTGAGGCACCCAACTGAGATCGCGCAGCGTGCCGTCGGCGTCGCGCACCACCACGATCGCGTCGGGCGCACCCCGCCTCGGCAGCCCCGCCTCGCCGACGGCGGCGGCCGCGGTAGTCCCGGCAGGAACCCGGATCGGGGCTGCTGGGGCGGGGTGGGCGGGGGCGCTCATCGGGTTGATCTCCATGTTCGTGGGAATCGAGACTTCGAAAAATTGATCGTTGCCCATGCTATCGGGGCCGATCTCGCAGAGACCACGCCATTAAGGCCTTAGGGCTGACCCGGCTTCAGCTTCACGAACAACGCATCGGCTTCGGCCAGGAGCGTGTCCCCATCGGTCAGCCTGCCCGACACAAAGATCTTGCGGCCATCCACCCGGTCGATGCCGGCGTCGAACTGCACCTCTTTGTCGATCGGCACGATATTGCGGTAGTTGATCTTCAGGTACGCGGTGCGCTGGCGGGGGGTGCCGCTGAGCACCGACGCGGTCAGGCCGAGCACGGTGTCGAACAGCATCCCCAACGACCCGCCGTGCACGGCGCCGTTGCGCCCGAGGTGAAACCGCGCGAACCGGGCCGTGCCCTCGATCCGCCCGTCCTCCGTCTTGCGAGACCACAAGGGCACGGTGAGGATGTTGCCGCGCACCGGCAGGTCCATCCGGCGGCCCGACGGCGATGCCCATTCGTCGGCGTCGTACGGGCTCAACAGCGCGGACAGCTCCTCCAGCGTGTCCGCGGCCTCGGTGATCACCTCGTCGGGCGCATCGACGGCGCGCGCGTGGTCTTGCAGCTTGCGCACCGCGTCGATGAACCGGCCGTAGTCGGGCCCGCCCTTGGTCGTCGGTTCGGGTGGATTGAATCCCCCGCCAGGGTGTTGCTGAGGGTCGCCGGCCACCAGAACACCGTATTGGGTGGCCGCTTACTGCGCTCCGGCAGCCGCCAGGGTCTCGAACTCGTCGTCACTGAGCGTGATCTCGGCGGCGGCCACGTTCTCCTCCAGGTGCGCCACCTTCGAAGTGCCCGCAATCGGCAACATCACCGGCGAGCGCTTCAGCAGCCAGGCCAGCGCCAGCTGCGACGGCGACGCGTGGTGGTTGTCGGCGATGCGTTGCAGCGGGCCGCCGGGAGCTGCCAGCGGGCCGGCCGCCAGCGGGAAGTACGGGATGAAGCCGACGCCCTGCTCGGTCGCGGCATCGAGCAGCGGTTCGGATCTACGCACCGTCAGGTTGTACATGTTCTGTACCGACACGATCTGGGTGATCTGCTGGGCCTCGTTCAGCTGGTCGACGGTGATCTCGGACAGCCCGATGTGGAGGATCTTGCCCTCGTTCTTCAGCTTGAGTAGCTCGCCCACCTGGTCGGCCAGCGGCCACTTGGGGTCCACGCGGTGCAGCTGGAACAGGTCGATGGTGTCGACGCCCAGGCGGCGCAGGCTCATCTCGCATTCCTGGCGCAGGTAAGCCGGGTAACCCATCTCGATCCAGACATCCGGGCCGGTCCTCAAAAATCCGGCCTTGGTCCCGATCACCAGGCCGTCGTAGGGGTAGAGCGCCTCGCGGATGATCTCCTCGGAGATGGAGGGGCCGTAGGAGTTCGCGGTGTCGAAGAAGTTGACGCCGAGTTCGACGGCGCGTCGCAACACCCGGACGCATTCGTCGCGATCGGCGGGTGGGCCCCAGACGCCCTTGCCGACGATGCGCATCGCCCCGAAGCCGAGGCGGTTGACAGTTAGATCGTCGCCGAAGGTGAAGGTTCCAGAAGCTTCGGCAATAGTTTTCGAGTTTTGTGCGGTCACGCATATGACCGTACGCCGGAGCCGCATTCGCGCATCCCGGCGTGGCAAGCTGAGCGGGTGGACCTAGCAGCACTCGAGGAGCTTCCGCTGAGTTACTCCGAGGTGGGCGCAACCGCCGCGGGCGAGCTGCCCACGGGATACGGCCATCTTCACGTCGAGAAGCAGATCGGCACGGGCCCGCAGCGTTTCGAACGGGCCGCCGAGGCGGTCATGCGCTGGGGCATGCAACGCGGCGCCGGGCTGCGGGTGCAGGCCAGCTCGGAGGTCGCGGCGGTGGACACGGTGGTGTTGGTGCGAATGGGTTTTCTGCCCGCGCCGTGCCGGGTCGTGTACGTCATCGACGAGCCCGACATCCGCGGTTTCGCGTACGGCACGTTGGAAGGCCATCCGGAGTCCGGCGAGGAACGCTTCGTCGTGCGCCGGGACCCGACCACCTCCGCGGTGTTCGCGGAGGTGTCGGCCTTCTCCCGGCCCGCGACCTGGTGGAGCAAGCTCGGTCACCCGGTGGTGTCGGTGGCTCAGCGTGTCATCGCCAAGCGCTACCTGCGCGGGGTGTGACGGTTAGCGGGGAGGCTAGGAGCCCCAGCCGCTAAGCAAACTTTCCGCGCCGGTGCAGATCCCGTCGATGACCTCGGCCACCGACGCGTCGTCACGGATCATGCCGACCCCCTGACCGGCATCGACCGGGGCAATCCTGCGGTCGTCGGCGGCGATCGCGGCGGCCAGCTCGTCGCACGCCGGTGCATCCAGCGCGTCCTCATTGCCCGTCCAGCGCGCGACGAAGTCGTTGGTCAACACGCGTGCCGGGAACCGCGCGGGCCACGGCAGACCCTTGGCGACGTCGAAGGCCCGGGTGATCGCGGTGTCGGTCGACCGGGCCGCGATCAGGGCCTGGCGGCTGGCGTCGCCGGTCAGCGCCTCCGGACACGCCGCAAGGCGGGTGCCCACCCATGCTCCGCTGGCCCCCGCGGCCAGCACGGCGGCCAGGCTGCGCGCCGAGGCGATACCACCACCGGCAAGCACCGGCACCGAGACGGCATCCAAAACGGTGTCGAGCAATGGCAGCGTCCCGAGTTTCGTATCGCCGTGGCCGCCGCCCTCGGAACCGCGCGCGACCAAGATGTCGACACCGGCGTCGACCGCTTGCCGGGCGCCGAGTGCATCGTAAACCTGTGTGACAGTGGGGATTCCGGCTTCATTCGCTTTTGCGACCCATGACCAGTCGGTGCCGAAGCTGACGGACAACAGGACGGGCCGCGCGGCCAGGGCGTCGTCGAGCAGCCCCGCCTCGTTGCGCATCACCCAGTCCACCAGGCCGATTCCGAACCTGCCGTCCACGTGTTGCAACTGGGTCTGCAGCAGCTCCCGCGTCGCGACACTGCCCATCCCGACCATGCCCAGACCGCCGGCGGCGCTGACGGCTGCGGCCAGGCGGCCACCCGCGACCCCGCCCATCGGGGCGTTGACGATGGGCGCCCGCAGGCCGAGCTCCCTTGACCAGGGCGTGGATAGCATGTCAGCTAGTGCTCCGCACCGGGCTGGCTTTTCAGCACCGTCAGGATGATCACGGAATCCTCGACCGCGTGCAGGGCATGCCGTTGCGGCGGAATCGCGACATAGTCACCGGTTCTACCGTCCCAGGAGTCGGCGCCGGCCGTCAGGCGCACATGACCCTGCAGCACCTGCAGCGTCGCCTCGCCGGGGCTGTCGTGTTCGGAGAGGTCGTGGTCGGCGAGCAGCGCCAGCACGGTCTGCCGGAGTTCGTGGGTGTGACCCCCGTGGATGGTGTGGGCGGCCCGTCCGCTGTGCGACTGCCGGGCTTCGGCCAGTTTTTCGGTGGCCAGGCTGGTCAGCGAGATCGATTCCATTAGTGAGTCCCCTCGGTCTGAAGGTGGGCTGTGCGCGGTCTCAGGCGGTCAATAGGAGTATCCCCGCCACGATCAACGCGGCCGCCTTGACCACCTCCAAACCGACATAGGCGTAGTGGCCTCGGGAGCGGGGCGCGTCCGATCCGGCGAGCACCGCGTCTGAGCGGCGAGTCAACCGGGGCCGCACCGCGATCAGCTGAACCGCCAGCGCGGCGAAAGCGACGCAGAACGCGACGGCGATCCGCGTCGGCATCGGGCCGGCCGCCACGAGCGCCAGGATGACGAGGGCGAAACCGCACTCGACGGTGTTGAGTGCCCGAAACACCAGGCGCCCGATACCGAGCCCGATCTGCAACGTCACGTTGGATGCCCGGAATTTCAGCGGCGCTTCCAGGAACGAGATGGCCAGCACCATGCCAAGCCAGACGAAGGCGACCGCGACGGCGATCGCCGGTCCGGTGCCCATCTTCAGGCCTGCTGCAGTTCGAGGTGAGCCAGACACAGATCCGGTTCGACGAAAGCATCGAGGCGCTCGACGGTAACCGGGGCTCCCCAGGTTTCCAGGGCTCCTTGCATGAGCCCGAGGTGGATCGGACAGACGACGGCGGTTTGGCTTTCGGCGAGCTCCAGGAACGGGCAGTGCCGCAGGCCGACCTGTTGCTCGCCGTCGACTCGCCGACGCTCCGGGGCAAAGCCAAGCTGGTCAAGCACGTCGATCAAGCGGCTGATGGCCCGATCCGGGCTCTTGGCATCTCGCGGTGACGGTTCCACGCCCGGATCCAGCTGCCGTCCCCAGGCCCGCCCGGCGGCCAGCGCCTTGGCGGGAGAATCCTTCTCGTCGGCGAACGCCGTCGTCAGTATTTCGGCGAGCAACCGGTAGTGCCGCGTACCGCCGCGATCCATCTGCCGGACCGCCCCGAACATCAGCGGCGGACGCCCCGGCCCCTTGCGACTCGGCTCAACCCGTTCCACTTGGCCGGCGCCGACCAGGCCGTCGAGGTGGAAGCGGACGGTGTTGGGATGCACGCTCAGCAGGTCGGCGATCGCGACGATGCTCATCGGATCCCGAGACGTCCGCAATATCCGCAGCACCTCACGACGGCGACTTGCGGATTCTCCCGATGGCGTGGCCTGAACTGGCAAGGGTCCTCACGCTCCTTCGGAAACGTCGGCTTTCGGCTGGGCCGCCACCAGGGGTGCGTCGGCGCCGAGCGCACCAAGCTTGGCCGCTCCGCCCGGTGATCCCAGTGGGGCGTCGCGCCCCGGCAGCGTTTCGGAGAAAAACGCCGCATTGTCGGCCAGGTATGGCTGCAGTTCCTCGGGCACGTCGTCTTCGTAGTAGATCGCCTCCACCGGGCAGACCGGTTCGCACGCGCCGCAGTCCACGCATTCGTCGGGATGGATGTAGAGCGCCCGGCCGCCCTCATAGATGCAGTCCACCGGACATTCGTCCACACATGCCCGATCCATCACGTCGACGCAGGGCTTCCCGATCACGTATGTCATGCGATAGAGTTTACACAATCACAATTGTGAAAACCAGGAAGGGCGGAGAGACTATGGCTCCCATGTCAAGTCGCGCCGACGACAGCGTTCAGGGTCACTGGCTGCTGGCGCGGCTGGGGAAACGAGTCCTTCGCCCGGGCGGCGTCGGCCTCACCCGCACGATGCTGGCCGGCGCCGGCGTGACCGACGCCGACGTGCTCGAGCTGGCGCCGGGCCTCGGCCGCACCGCCGCCGAGATCCTCACCCGGCAGCCGCGGTCGTACGTGGGCGCCGAACAGGACCCCGATGCGGCCGACACGGTTCGCAACGTCATCGCCAAGGCCGGGTCCGCGAGCGTCCGGGTCGCCGACGCGGCGGACACCGGATTGCCCGACGCCAGCCGTGACGTCGTGATCGGTGAGGCGATGCTGACGATGCAGGGCGATGCCACCAAGCACGCCATCGTCGCCGAGGCCGCGCGGGTGCTGAGGCCGGGCGGCCGCTACGCGATCCACGAACTCGCGCTGACGCCCGACAGCGTCTCGGAGGAGATCAGCACGGAGATCCGGCAGTCGCTTGCCCGGGCGATCAAGGTGAACGCCCGCCCGCTGACCGTTGCGGAATGGTCGGGACTGTTGTCGGAGCACGGACTGGTCGTCGACCGGGTCGTGACCGCACCGATGGCGCTGCTGCAGCCACGTCGAGTGATCGCCGACGAAGGGCTTTTCGGGGCGCTGCGCTTTGCCAGGAATCTGCTCGTCAATCGTGACGCACGCAAGCGAGTGCTGACGATGCGCAAAACGTTCCGCAAGCATCGCGAGCGACTGACCGCCGTCGCAATCATCGCCCGTAAACCGGGCGACGAGTAAGGTCGGTCGCCGCACACCCGATGGGTCGACAGCGTTGAACTTAATCGACATTATCGCTGGTTTTCATCAACAATTTCCCCGGCAGATATCGAGGTACCCATAAGGTATGTGCCGTGTCCGACCCCTCGATGCACACCGGGTACGCGCACGCCACCCGTGGCCGCCGCTCGTCGCATCACTCGGGTGACGACCGCGAGCAGGCGATCCTGGCCACCGCCGAACGGCTCTTGGAAGAGCGCCCGCTGGCCGACTTCTCCGTGGACGATCTGGCAAAGGGCGCGGGCATCTCCCGGCCCACCTTCTACTTCAATTTCCGGTCCAAAAACGCGGTGCTGCTGTCGTTGCTGGACCAGATGAACAACAAGGCACACGCCGCCCTCAACACGCTTCGCGCCAAGCTGTACGGCGACCCGGCGACGCTGTGGCGCGACCGCATCGAGGCGTTCTTCGAGGTGTCGGGATCCCACCGTGCGGTCGCGGTGGCCGGTGCGGCGGCCAAGTCCACCAACCCCGAGGTCCGCCAGCTGTGGCTGGCACTGATGCAGAAGTGGATAGCGTTCACCACGGTCGCGATCAAGGCCGAGCGCGAGCGAGGCGCCGCCCCGGACACCGTCTCGGCCGAGGATCTGTCCATCGCACTGAACATGTTGAGCGAGCGGGTGATGGCCGCGACGTTCACCACCGAGGAGCCGGCGATCCACGAAGATCGGGTGATCGACACGCTGGTGCACATCTGGCTGGCCAGCATCTACGAGGACGGTTACCCGTCTGCCGGGCATGCCGCCCTGGCACTACGGGATACCGCGACCTCGCTTGCCGAGTATCCGCTCGGCGCGACCTAGGCTCTCGTCGATCAACCGGTCGACGGCGCCGAAATAGGTTGGCGACGGCGGCTTTCCGGCCAGGTCTGCAATTGCGCGCTGTTCACCGAGAATATCTGCCGCAGCGAGGTTCTCGGCCATCCGCGCAGCATGAACCTGGAGCCCCGCCAGCAGCTCGCCGCACTGGGAACCCGCGATCACGGTCCGCCGGGCCAGGGTCCGCAGCGTGTCCCATTCGGCATGCCATGCGCCGTCCGGGCGTTCGTCGTTGGCCAGGGCCGCCGCGGTATGCAGGGTCGCCGCCAGTTGCGGAGCCGATAGCGCAGTCCGTCGTATCAAGATGGACAACACCGGATTGCGCTTGTGCGGCATCGAAGACGAGCCGCCACGGTGTGCGGCGGCCGGCTCGCTCAGCTCGCCGATTTCCGGACGGGCCAGAATCACCACGTCAGAGGCGATCCGGCCCCAGCTGTCGGTACACCCGACGAAGGCATCCGCGGTCTCGGTCACCGGCGTCCGGGTGGTATGCCATGGGGGCCGCGCGCTCAGACCCAAAGCGACCGCGGCAGTGTGCATTGCCCGATCCGCAACCTCCGCCGGGTCGGCCGCGTCCGTGAGCAGCGTCGCGAGTTCCGTCGTGGCAGACCATGTTCCGACGGCACCGCCGACCTGAATCGGGGTGGCCAGCCCGCAAAGCCGCTCGTATGCGTCGAGGACACCATTGCACCACCCGGCCGCCTTGGCGCCGAACGTGGTGGGCGCGGCCTGCTGGGTGAGTGTGCGGGCCACCATCGGGGTGGCCCGATGGACGTCGGCAAGTGCGGTCAGCGTTGAAACCTGTTCGGAAAGCTCCGTTCTCAGCTCGTCGACGACGGCGCGCACGCCCAGCATCAGCGCGGTGTCCACGACGTCCTGACTGGTGAGTCCGCGGTGGATCCACGGGGCGACAGGAGACGTGGCGCGCTGGCGCAGCAGCTCGACAAGTCCGACGATCGGGTTGCCGCTGTTCTCGGCGACGACCGCGAGCGCCTCCATGTCGTCGTGATCGACCAGGTGTGACAGGTCGGCATTTGCCGCGTCGGCCGGTGCCAGGCCTTCGGCCGCCAGCGCGCTCAACCATGCGGATTCCACCGCTATCATCGACCGCAGCAGCGCCTGATCGGTCATGTGCTGGCCGGCCCGGTGGTCTCCCGGCCACAACAGATTGGTCATCGCCCGGCGTCCCGGTACGCCAGAAACACGGTCTCCTGTGGGCCCTGCAGGTGAATGTCGAAGCGGTAATTCATTTGTCCCGACGATCTTTCGGCGACGCACAGCAAAGTCGCCCGCCGCTGCTCGTCGAGGCTGGTCAACAGCGGGTCGGCGCCCAGGTCCGGGCCGGGCAGATAGGCGCGAGTGAACAACCGGTTCAGCAACCCGCGAGCGAAGACGGTGATGGCGAAAAACGGCGGCCGCCCGTCGCTTCCCGGACCGGGCGGCACGGTGGTGAAGCGGTAGCGCCCGGCGTCATCCGTTGCGGCCCTGCCCCATCCGGTGAATCCGTCACGTCGCAGCGAGCCGGCCCGGCGGGGAATGCGACCGGCCGGGTCGGCCTGCCAGAGTTCGATCAGGGCGTCCGGGATCGGTTCGCCGGCCCCGTCATGCACCGTGCCGTGCAGTCGGACCACTCCGGCGTCCGAATCGCCGACCAATTCGCTGTCGCCCGGATAGGGCAACCCCAGATCAAGGAAGGGGCCGACGGTTTGTCCTGCGGTGCAAGCTAATTCAGCCATGTTCGGTCTCGGTCCAGGTGCCGGCGCTGCCGGCCAGCACGATGTCCCATCGATACCCGGTCGCATACTCCGGCTCGGTGAGGTCGTGGTCGTAGCCGGCGATCAGCCGTTGGCGCGCGGCGGGATCCAGAATCGATTGGAAAATCGGATCCAGATCGAACAGCGGGTCGCCCGGGAAGTACATCTGGGTGACCAGGCGTTGGGTGAATGCGGTACCGAACACCGAGAAATGGATGTGTGCGGGACGCCAGGCGTTGTGATGATTGCGCCACGGATACGGGCCGGGCTTGACGGTCACGAATCGGTATGTCCCGTCGGGCCCGGTCAGACACCGGCCCGCTCCGGCGAAGTTCGGGTCGAGCGGAGCCGGGTGCTGGTCACGCTGATGCCGGTAGCGACCGCCGGCGTTGGCCTGCCAGACCTCGATCAGCTGGCCTGCCAGCGGTCGACCGGATTGATCGAATAGCCGCCCGGCCACGATGATGCGCTCCCCGATCGGCTCGCCCGGAAATCCTGCCGTCAGGTCGGCGTCAAGTGGGTCGACGTCGCGCTCGCCAAAGCACGGCGCGCAGCGTTCGAGCTCTTCGGGATCCACAAGCAGCAGTGGTTGTTTCGGGTGGCGCCGCATGCTGCTGCGGTAGGGCGGATAGTCCAGCCGCGGCTGAGTCTGTGCGCCCGGGACGCCTGTCGAGCGCCGATAGTCGGCCGCGATTCCGGCGATCTCCGCCGTGATGTCACCCTGCGACGCGACGCGCTCCGGTGCGGCCCTCACGAAGCGTGAGGCTACTCGTCAATTGGTCCGCGGCTATAGAGCGCGCACCAGCGCGGCGCGCCCCACGCCGTCGACCTCGACGCACACCGGCGCCCCACAGGGCGCCGTGGACCCTTGCGGCGTGGTCTGGATTTTCTGGTGATTGACCTGGCCGGTTGGTCTGCGAGATTCTACTGAGCGGAAGATATTTCTGTAGAGCAGAATGAGTGGGGGTCCCGTGCCAGACGACGCCACCGGCATTGAGAACGGGCTGCTCGAGAACGTGCGCCGAGGCATGATCCCCGCGCACATCTACAACGACCAGCAGCTGTTCGCGCTGGAAAAGGAGCGGCTGTTCAGCCGGGCGTGGACGTTCGTGGGCCACGAATCAGAGATCCCGCAGGACGGCGACTACGTCGTGCGCCGGGTTCTCGACGACTCATTCATCATCACCCGCGATGCCAATGGCGATGTGCGTGCCTTGTTCAATATGTGCCTGCACCGCGGCATGCAGGTGTGCCGCGCGGAGCTGGGGAACGCCTCCAACTTCCGCTGCCCGTACCACGGCTGGACCTACCGCAACGACGGCCGGCTGACCGGTTTGCCGTTCCACCGCGAGGCCTACGGCGGCGACGAGGGTTTCGCGAGAAGCGCCCACGCCCTGCTGCCGGCGCCGAACTTCGCCAGCTACAACGGCCTGCTGTTCATCAGCATGGACCCGGGCGCCGAGCCGCTGCAGGACTTCCTCGGGGACTTCCGGTTCTACCTGGACTTCTACACCAAGCAGAGCACCGCGGGCCTGGAAGTGCGGGGGCCGCAGCGCTGGCGGATCAAGGCGAACTGGAAGATCGGCGCCGAGAATTTCTCCGGCGACATGTACCACACGCCGCATACGCATGCCTCGATCGTCGAGATCGGCCTGTTCCGGGAGCCGAAGGCGCAGAAGCGCAAGGATGGCGCCACCTACTGGACGCAGCGCGGCGGCGGGACGACCTACAAGCTTCCGCCGGGCAGCTTCGAGGAGCGGATGCGCTATGTCGGTTACCCCGACGAGATGATCGACCGGATCAAAGGCGTCTGGACCCCGCAGCAGCAGCAGGTAGTCGGCGAGGACGGATTCATGTTCTCGGCGGCCACCTGCTTTCCGAACCTGAGTTTCGTGCACAACTGGCCCAAGGTACATGCCCGCGGCGGTCACAACGATGACGTGCTGCCCTTCATTTCGATCCGCTTGTGGCAGCCCATCAGTGAGAATGAGACCGAAGTGTGCTCGTGGTTCGCGGTGGACTCCGCCGCACCCCCGCAGTACAAACAGGATTCCTACAAGGCGTATCTGATGTGTTTCGGTTCGACCGGCATGTTCGAACAAGACGACGTGGAGAACTGGGTGTCGCTGACCACCACCGCAGGCGGCTCGATGGCACGGCGGCTGCTGCTGAACAGCCGGATGGGCCTGCTCTCCGACGATCGCCCGGTGGTCGAGACGCTGCCCGCGGAGGCGTTTCACGGCCCGGGCCGCGCCCAGGTCGGCTACAACGAGTACAACCAGCGCGAGTTGCTCAAGCTGTGGGCCGACTATCTGCAGATGCCCCGGCCCGCCGTATCGACCGCGACGGTCTCGACATGAGCCCGGAATCATCAAGAAAAGCCTTGCCGTCGTTACCTTTTGATGACCCCCGGCATCTTCAGGCGCATCAGTTCCTGGTGGACGAGGCCTACCTGCTGGACGCCCAGGAGTACGAGGAGTGGCTGGAGACGCTGACCGACGATGTGCGCTACGTGATGCCGGTACGCGTCACGACCGCACGCGGCGCCGGGTTCGACACCTCGCCAGGGATGGCCCACTTCGACGAGGACAAGTACTCGCTGAGCCAGCGGGTCGCGCGGATGGGCACCGAGCACGTCTGGGCCGAGGACCCTCCGTCGCGGTTGCGCCACTTCATCACCAACGTCCGCACCTTCGCCTCCGACCCGGCAGAAGGGGTCGAACACCTGGTGGTCGAATCCGCCGAACTGCTGTTCCGCAGCCGCGGCGACGTCAACGAAAGCGCCCTGGTGTCCTGCGGTCGCGAAGACCTGTTGCGCTGGTGTGATGATCGATGGAAACTGGCCCGGCGCAGGATCATTGCCGACGAGTCGGTGTTACGGATGCAGAACCTGGCGGTGTTCCTATGAACGACGAACTCGAGCAGTTGATGGCGGGGGCGGTCGGCGAACCGCTCACGGTCGCAAACGAATTCACTGAAGTCGTGGTGCGCCGAGTCGACACCCGCAATGGATCAAGACTGCTGATCAGCGCGCCCAAGTCGGGGCGCTGGATCAGCCTGGACGCTCTAGAGGTGGAGGCGCTGACGTGGCAGAACCCCCGAACGATGGCGGCGATGGTGGGGAACTCCCCCGCGCCGTTGCTGCCCGACCCCGAAAACCCCCGGTAACCACCTGGTTGCACGGTAAACGTGCACTGGTCGTGGGCGGCGGATCCGGAATCGGACGGGCCGTCATCGAAGCCTTCCTCGCCGAGGGCGCCAGAGTTGCTGTGCTGGAACATGATCCCCAGAAGTGCGCCATGCTTCGGGAGCAGCTGCCCGAGCTTCGGGTGGTCGAAGGAGACGCCATCACCAGCGAGGCCAACCACCGTGCGGTCACCGCGGCGGTCGATTCCTTCGGTGGGCTCGACGTCCTGGTCAACTGCGTGGGGGTCTTCGACTTCTACAAGGGCGTAGCGGATCTCGAGGCCGACAGCCTTGCGGTCGCGTTCGACGAAATGTTCCGCACCAACGTGCTCAGCCATCTGCAGTCGGTCAAGGCGGCGGTTCCGGCGTTGCGGAACGGGACCGAACCGTCAATCGTTCTGACCGAGTCCGCGTCGTCGTACTACCCCGGTCGCGGCGGGGTGCTGTACGTGTCGTCGAAGTTCGCCGTACGCGGGCTGGTGGCGTCGTTGGCCCACGAGCTGGCGCCGCAGATCCGGGTCAACGGGGTGGCGCCGGGCGGCACGGTCAACACCGACCTGCGCGGCCTGACCAGCCTGGGGCTCAAGGACACTCGCCTCGACGACGCCCCCAACCGGGCGCGTGACATCGCCGCCCGCACGCCGTTGAACGTCGCGCTCAGCGGAGCAGACCACGCTTGGTCCTTCGTGTTCTTGGCCTCCGACCGGTCCCGAGGCATCACCGGTGAGACCATCCACCCGGACGGCGGATTCGGCGTCGGCACACCGAAAACCGAGCCCCGATGACCGACGAGCTGGACGACCAGCGCGCTGTGGTGGCCCTGGGCTGCCGGGTCGCCGCGGCCCGCGGTCTCGTCGACGGGCTGCTCGGCCATGTGAGTCTGCGCGTCGATGACGACCATCTCCTGGTCCGCTGCCGCAGCGACCCCGATACCGGCGTGGCTTTCACCCGGCCCAGCGACATCCGCCTCATCCGATTCGACGGCAGTGCAGGCGCCGACGGCGAACTCGACGGATACCGCGTGCCCAACGAACTGCCCATCCACGTCGAAACCATGCTGGCCGATTCGCAGCACCGGGCCGTCGCGCATCTGCACCCGCCGGCGGTCGTCGCCGCGGATCTCGCCGGCGTCACGATCCGGCCGATCTACGGGGCCTACGACATTCCCGGCGCCTGGCTCGCACGCGCCGGCGTGCCCGTATACGAACGCGCCGTGCTGATTCGCAGCAGCGCGCTGGGCAAGGAGATGGTGGCCGCGATGCGCGGCCGGCCGGTGGTGATCTGTCGCGGACACGGAATCACCAGTGCCGCAGCCACTGTGCCGCAGGCGGTGCTGCAGGCGATCAGCCTCGACGCCCTGGCCCGGATGTCGTTGCGAGTGCTGTCGGCCGGGGGCACGCTGCGCGATATCGACGACGCCGACTGGGCGGACCTGCCCGATCTGGGGCCCGCCTTCACCGCCGATGCGGCCTGGCGCCACGAAGTCGCCCGGCTGCGAACCGACTGAGCAGCAAGGTCACAAGTTCATATCTACCGGCCGACACCCGCCACATGTGCAACCAATCGCGGTGGCCGCGGGCTTAGCGTGCACACGTGACCGAACTGGACCGACGTCGGTTCCTGGTCGCGGTGGCAGCAACGGTCGCGGTCACTGGGATCTCGTGGTCCTCCGCTAACGGACCCAAGGAGACGGTGG
This sequence comes from Mycobacterium sp. Dal123C01, assembly GCF_052566995.1. Lineage (NCBI taxonomy): Bacteria > Bacillati > Actinomycetota > Actinomycetes > Mycobacteriales > Mycobacteriaceae > Mycobacterium > Mycobacterium sp. Dal123C01. Next base: position 4,852,833 of record NZ_CP199580.1, read on the forward strand.
CGCGCGCGGATGTTCTCGGATCCGCGCCCAACCCGGTCGCTCCCGTGCCGCCGAAGTTGTTGCCGCCACCGGGCCCGGCGTCACGTGTCCCGCTGCCCGGCGGCGCGGTCCTCAAACAGCTCCCCGGCGACGGCGATCTTTTGGCATGGACCGTCGATGACGGAGTCGATAGCGACGTGGTGCGGGCCTACACACAATTCGCCAAGGACAGCGGCGTGCGGCTCACCTATTTCGTGACTGGCGTCTTTCGCTCCTGGACGGAGAATGCCGCCTTGCTGCGACCGCTCGTTGAATCCGGGCAGATTCAGCTGGCCAACCACACCTGGACGCATCCGGACTTGACGAAACTGTCGCCGCGCCAAATCGCCGACGAACTGAAGAGCACTGACGTGTTTCTGCGGAATACCTACGGCGTGGACGGCGCGCCGTACTTCCGGCCGCCATACGGCCACCACAATGCCACGGTCGACGCGGTGGCCGCAGATCTGGGCTACCAGGTTCCCACGCTGTGGAACGGCGACCTGCGGGATTCTGCACTGCTTTCCGAAGACCAGATCGTCAGGATGGCCGACCAGTTCTTCACCCCGCAGAACATCGTGATCGGTCATCTCAACCACGCACCGGTCACCCACGTGTACGGGCAGCTGGTCGACATCATCCGGGCCCGCCGGCTGCGGACCGTCACGCTCAACGATGTCTTCCTGCGACCGGAGATCTCTTACCGGACATCGGAATCCGTCGGCTGAGGCGGCACCTCAGCCCAACTGATCGCCAATCTCCTTGGCCGCCTTGATAAGTACGGCCGCCACCGATGCGTGCTGCGCGCTGTCAAGCCGGTGGGTCGGCGCGGCGGCGTTGAGCGCGAGCCGTAGGCCGGGCGCGCGAGTAGGTATGGGCACCGCGACCGAAGCGACGCCTTCCTCGCTCTCCTCCCGGTTGATGGCGTAGCCCCGCTCGCGGATGCGCGAAAGCTCGGCCTCCAATTCGGCGCGGCTGCCGATGGAGGCAGCGGTGATGCGCTCCAACTGCTCCTGCGGCAGCAGCGCACGCAGTTCCGGTTGCGACAACTGGGCCAACATCACCTTGCCCGTCGAGGTGCAATGCGCGGGCATCGTGCGCCCCAGTCGGGAGACGACCCGGACCGCGGCCGGGCCCTCGACGGCGGCGACAAAGCGGACGTTGGCCCCGTCGAGCATCCCGACGTGAATCGTTTCCCGCAGCTGGTCGGACAGACTGCGCATGATCGGTGTGGCGGAGCCCTGAATGTCGATGCGGCTGAAGATCGCAAACGCCACACCGGTTAATGACGGGCCGGGCAGGTAGGCCTTGGACACCGGGTCCTGCCGGACGAACCCGCGGTAGGTCAGCATCGCCAGCAACCGGTGCGCGGTGGACGACGCCACTCCCAAATAGCGGGTCGCTTCGCTCAGCCGGATCTGCGGCTGCTCGCCCAGCAGGAGCAGCAGCTTGAGCGCGTTGTCGACCGATTCGATCGGATACTGCGGCGCAAGCGAATCGGCGGCCGGCTCGTTCGCGGCCTGCTTCTTCTTCTGCATGGGTTCACGGTAGTCAGTGGCTCGCCTCTGACGCTTGGAGTTTCGCCCACCGATAGTCGGCCTTGCCGGACGGTGACCGTTGCAGACGATCGCGGAAGATCACCGCCTTCGGCAGTTTGTAGCGCGCGAGATGGCGGGCGGCCTCGGCGATGATGCTGTCGGCCATTCCCTCCTGCGAAGCCTGTTCACCGTCGGCCAGCGCAACGATCGCGACGACTTCGTTTCCCCACCGGGCGCTGGGCCGGCCGGTCACCACGACGTCGTACACGGCGGGGTGCTCGGCGATCGCGGCCTCCACCTCTTCGGCGAAGATCTTCTCGCCACCGGAGTTGATCGTGACCGAATCGCGGCCCAGCAGCTCGATCTGGCCATCGGCGAACCAGCGGGCGCGATCGCCCGGCACGGAATGCCGGATCCCGTCGATGACCGGAAAGGTCCGCGCGGTCTTCTCCGGGTCGCCGAGGTAGCCCAGCGGTATCAGGCCCTGCTGGGCCAGCCAACCGATCTCGTCGTCGCCGGGCGACAAAATCCGGGTCATGTCCTCGCTGACCACGACCGCGCCCGGGTTCGGGGCGAACCGGCCGCTGGCGCCCTGCTGGCGACTGGAGGCCTGGATCATCTGGGCACCGGATTCCGACGAGCCGCCCGCGTCCAGGACCGTCAGGTGTGGCACGAGGTCGACAAATCGCTGCATGAGCGGTGCGCTCAGCGCGGCCCCGCCGGAGACCAGCACGAACAGCCCGGACAGGTCGTAATCACCGGACTCGAGTTCATCGGCCAACGGCCGCCCAAAGGCGTCGCCGACCATCGACAGCGACGTCACGCGTTCGCGGGCGGCCAAGGCCAACGCCTCGGCCGGATCGAAGTGGGTGGTCGTCGGCGGCATGACGAACGGCCGCCCACTACACAGGCTGATGAACGCCGCCCACTGCGCGGCGCCGTGCATCAGCGGCGCGAGTGTCATCGAGCCGGGCCCCTCGAGGCGCGATCGTTCGACGATCTCCTGCAGGCTCCCCACCGTCTCGCCGGTGCCCAACGTTCGCCCACCCATGGCGTTCACGTAGATGTCGTGCTGGCGCCACAGCACCGCCTTGGGCATCCCGGTGGTGCCGCCGGTGTAGAGGACGTAGAGGTCGTCGGGTGACAACGCGAGATCGAGCGGCTCATCGGACACCCCCCCGTCGTCAAAGGCCAGCAATTCCTCGTAACGCACCGCCCCGGGCAACGGATCGTTTCCGGACTCGTCGTCGACGTGGATCAGCCGCATCGGCGGCAGCTGAGATCTCTCCAGCGCCTCGGCGAGGGTCGGGGCGAACCGCGCCTGGTACATGACCGCTTCGGCGCCGGCATTGCCCAGCAGATAGACCAATTCGTCGGCAACGTAGCGATAGTTCACGTTGAACGGGGCCACCCGCGCCATGTACGCGCCGAGCATGCCCTCGAGGTACTCGTTGCCGTTGGCCATGTACAAGCCGAGGTGGCTCTGACCGGATTCGTGTGCCGCCAACTCGCGGCGTTCCCGGCGCGGGCCGAGTCCCCACGAGTGCAGCGCCCGGGCGAGCCGGCGGGCACGTGCATCAGTTTGCGAGAAGGTGAACCGTCGATGTCCAAATACGATGCAGTCGCGATCGGGGTTGGCTGCTGCCACCGCCGAGAACACTTGGGCGAGATTGAATTCCATTGACTCTCCTCATGCCGACCGGCCCGGCGACAGCCACGCTACAACAGCGTTTCAAGGCCGATGTCACGCATCAGAATTCGGATCGGGATTAGTCTCGGCATCGTGTACGGAGCTACTCGGGCCGAATACTCCAGGTACGTCGCCATCGGTGACAGCCAAACCGAAGGCCTTTGGGACGGCGACGAAACCACCGGCCTGTTGGGATTTGCCGACCGACTCGCCGTCATGCTCGATACGCTCTACCCCGGGTTGCAATATGCCAACCTCGCGGTCCGCGGCAAGAAGCTGGGCGACGTGCTCACCGAGCAAGTACCACCGACGCTCGCCATGAAGCCGGATCTGATCACGATATGCGTCGGGATGAACGACGTCATCCAGCCCGGACGACAGTTTCCCTGTGCGCTGGCCGAGCTCGATTACGTCTATGCGGCGCTGGCGAGATCGGGCGCGACGGTGGTAACCACGACGTTCCCGAACGTCGCGCAGTTCCTGCCGTTCGGCCGCATCGTGTCCAAACGGCTGGCCCGGATGAACAACGCAATCACCGTCGCCGCCGGGCGCTACGGGTTCCGGCTCATCGACCTGTACAACGCGGAGTCGATGCGCGACTGGGACACCTGGAGCTTCGACCGCGTACACGCCTCCCCCAAAGGCCATATCCTGTTCGCCGCCGCGGCCGCTGAAGCCCTCAATTTGCCTGACAGCAGCCATGATTGGGCCGCAGCGCATCCCAATCCGACACAGCTGTCAATTGCCCACGGCGGATACGGAAGGCTGCGCTGGACGCAGGACAATTTCTTCCCCTGGGTCTGGCGCCGGATGCGCGGCCTGTCCGCGGCCGACGGGCGATTTCCCAAACGCCCGGACTTGGAGCCCGTCCGCGCGCCGCACGACGCCGCGCCCACTGACGACATTGCGGCGCGGAGCCGGTATCAGTCAGGCATTCTTGACCCATGAACGTGGAGGCTTTGCTGCAGTCCATCCCGCCGCTGGCGGTCTACCTCGTGGTCGGGGGCGTGGTGGGGGTGGAAAGCCTGGGTGTGCCGCTTCCCGGCGAGATCGTTCTGGTGAGCGCGGCGCTGATGTCGTCTCATCACGACCTTGCCGTCAACCCGGTCGGTGTCGGTGTTGCCGCCGTGATCGGCGCGGTGATCGGCGATTCCATCGGCTATTCGATCGGGCGCCGCTTCGGCATGGGGCTCTTCGACAAGCTGGGCCAGCGCTTCCCGAAACACTTCGGTCCGGGGCACGTCATGCTGGCCGAGCGCCTGTTCGATCGCTGGGGAATTCGGGCGGTGTTCTTCGGACGCTTCATCGCACTGCTGCGGATATTCGCCGGTCCGCTGGCCGGCGCGCTGAAAATGCACTACCGGCGCTTCCTGGCGGCCAATGTGTCCGGTGCCATCTGCTGGGCGGGTGGCACGACCGCGCTGGTCTACTTCGCGGGGATGGCCGCCGAACGATGGTTGGAGCGGTTCTCCTGGATCGCACTCGTCATCGCCATCGTGGTCGGTCTGATCGCCGCAATCTTGCTGCGCGAGCGCACATCGCGTGCGATCGCCGAACTCGAGGCCGAACACCAGCGCAAAACCGGAACCACCGCGGCCGACGCCGCCTAACGACTCGGGCGGGCGGGCTAACCGGCCGCCTCCCCCATCTCCACGACCGCATCCGGCCGGTGTTGCTCGATCAGAGTCAGGGCCATCTTCTGGGCGCGCTGCGCGGCATTCAGGTCACCCACCGCCGCTAGCACGATGGCGCCTTTCATCAGGATGTGCCAGGACGAGGCGAAGTCCTCGACGTCGGTGAGTCCGGCCGCCAGGGCACGGCGGCGCACGATGTCGCGAACGTGGTCGATGTGCGCGATGCTCGCCTGTCCGGCGGGGTGGTCAGCGCCCAATTCGAGCAACACGTTGATGAACGAGCAGCCTTCGTAGCCGTCGCGGAGCTGAAACCAGTCGTGCATCACGTCGAAGATCGCCAGCAGCTGTTCCTCGGGTGTGGTGCCGCGCTGCTCCGACTGCGCCTCGATCAAGCCGTGGGTCCAGATCTCTTCGCGCCGCTGCAGGACGGCCAGCACGAGGTCGTTTTTGGTCGCGAAATGCCGGTACAGAGTTGCCTTGGCCACGGTGGCCCGGTCGATCACCTCATCGATGCCGACCGCATGTATCCCACGCCGGCTGAACAGGTCATATGCCGCATTCAAGATCCGCTCACGGGCAGACGGCGCGGCCGGCGCAATGTCGGAGGTTGCCATATTTCGCCTTACCGTACTCTTAGGCGCCCTAGGTAGACAGACCGCCCTGTCTCGTTATACAAATGAGGTTCGCAGTTCGAGAAAAGTCTGTCTTCAGATACCAGGACGGACATCCATCGCGGCGCCTGCGCGCCGGTCGATCAGGAGTCCACCATGAAGTCGATTGCCGAACCCGCTCCACCGATGTCAAGCCCGCGTCTGATGCTCAGCACGCGGCTGGTCTATGAACTCGGCGATCCGCACAGCACGCTGCGCGCGACCACCGATCGCCGCGGCCCGGCCGTGCTGATCTATGCGGGCGGCGAGATCGACGCCTGCAATGAGCACACCTGGCGCCACCTGGTCAGCGAGGCGGCCAACGTCGTCACCTCCCTCGGACCCTTGATCGTCGACGTCACCGGACTGGATTTCATGGCCTGCTGCGCGTTCGCGGTGCTGGCGGAGGAAGCAGAGAATCTCCGCCGTCGCGGGGTCGAACTGCGGCTGGTCAGCCGGCAGCCGGTCGTCGCCCGACTTGTCGATGCCTGCGGGCTCAGCGGCGTGCTGCCCATTTACCCGACCGCCGAGTCAGCCCTGGATCGGTAGCGACCTACCGTTGAGCCACGGTCGGCTGCACGGGTCGAAAGGTTGATTGGGCTGGATGCATCAGCTACCCACCTTCGGTGTCGAGGAGGAGTTTCTCCTTGTCGACCCCGAAACTGGCGAACCGGCCCCCTGCAATAGCGAGGTGGCCGCGGAGGCCAAGCGCCGTGGGACCACGCTGCAGCTGGAACTGAGCAGCTGCCAAGTCGAAACCACCTCCGGCGTTGCCGCGAGCAGCGCCGAACTCGGTGCCGAACTCGCACTGCTGCGGCGGACCGCGGCCCAAGCTGCCGAGGCCAGCGGGGTTCACCTGCTGGCGCTGGGGCTCCCGCCGGTCACGCCGCACGAGTTCCCGGTCACCGATACCGAGCGTTATCGGCGGATCGGTGCGCAGTTCGGGATGGTCGCGCACGAACAAGGCATCTGCGGCTGCCATGTGCATGTCGAGGTACCCGGCCGGGCGGCCGCGATCAAGGTCAGCAACTGGCTGCGACCGTGGCTGCCCTCTTTGCTTGCGTTGTCAGCGAATTCGGCGCTGTATCGCAATACCGACACCGGTTATGCGAGCTGGCGCAGCATCCTGTGGAGGCGCTGGCCGGCAGCCGGTGCGCCCCCGTTCTTCGCCTCACCGGAGCAGTACGACCGCACCGTGCGCATGCTGGTCGAAAGCGGGGTGATTCTGGATCAGAAGATGATCTATTGGGACGTGCGCCCGTCAGCGAATTTCCCGACGGTCGAGGTGCGGGTGGCCGACGTACCGGCGACCGTCGACGAAACGGTGCTGCTTGCCACCCTGATCAGGGCCGCGGTGATGACGGCGCTCGAAGCACACGGACGCGGCGACGACGGCGGGCGGCTGCCGCCGGCAGCACTGCGGGCGGCGTACTGGAAGGCCGCCCACGACGGACTGTCGGGGCACTTGCTCGACTCGCTGCCCGACCGCGGCGCGGTGCCCGCGCGTCAGCATTTGGATGCCCTGGTGCAACGGGTGCGCCCGGCACTGGATGCGCTCGGCGAATACGACCGCGTCACCGAAGAACTCGACCGCATCACGGCGCAGGGCAACGGGGCGATGCGGCAGCGCAAGGTATGGCAGGAGCGCGGCGACATGAGGGCCGTCATCGCCGATGCCGCGGCCGCCACGCGGGGCTGACTTGTTCGAAGTTCCGCGCTACACCGTGACCAGGCGATACAGCCCGATCAGGCCGACCACGATGATCGTGGCGCGCAACGTATTCGGCGACAGCCGGCGTCCGTAGCGCGCGCCTATCCATCCGCCGATCAGCGAGCCCGCCGCGATCAGTCCGGCCACCAGCCAACTGATCCGATCGAATGCCACCAACGTATAGCTAACCGCGGCAACAATATTCACCAATAGCGCCAGCAAATTTTTCGCGGCGTTCATGCGCTGCACCGACTCCGGCAGCAGCGCACCCATGACGCCGACCAGCAGGATGCCCTGTGCGGCGGTGAAGTAGCCGCCGTACACGCCAATGCCGAACGTGCCGATCACCAATACCGCCATCCGGGCCGGTGTGACGTGTTCTGGGGATCGCCCGGCCTTTTCGGCCCGTCGGCGCGCCCAGGACTGAATCCGCGGGCCGAGCAGCACCAGCAGCAGCGCCAGCACCAGCAACGCCGGCACAACCTTCACGAACACCGTTTCGGGCAAATGCAACAGCAGGAACGCGCCCAGCGCGGCGCCGACCAGCGAGGCCGGGATCTGCCAGCGCAATCGATCCCACTGACCACTCAGCTCGTCGCGATAACCCCAGCTACCCGACACGCTGCCCGCCACCAAACCGACCGCGTTGGACATGGTGGACGTGACGGGCGGATAGCCCAGGGCTACCAGGGTCGGGAACGTGATCAGGGTGCCAGATCCAACGAGTGCATTGATTGCGCCGGCGGCGAACCCGGCCAGCGTGATCCAAACCATATGGGAAGGCGACACTTCCAAAGACCTTAGTACGGTGTCAGTTTGCGCCAACAATCGCGCAGCTGAGCGGCTCTGCGTCAGGCGAGAGGCGCTTGCGGGCCGCGGTCTACGCCGGTGCGTAGCTTGACCGAGGCCGAATACGCGAGGCTGCGGAAATGCAGCACCGGGTCGTCGGAGGGTTCGATGCCGTCGGTCACCCGCATCGGGTCGAACACGACGATGTCGTCGCCGTGCTCGCGCTCGGCGTCGAGGCCGGTGATTTCCAGGGTGCCGACGGTGATCGTCTCCGCGCTCCGCCACGGCGCCGACGGGTCGATGGTCGAATCCTGTGGCCCGGCGATTTGTACGCGGTAGTCGAACCGGACCGGCCCTTGTACCAGCCGCGTATTCAGCTCGTCGGTGAGGAAGTCGGGGCTCACACCGTGGGCATCCGGTCCCGAGAGGTAGCTCTCACCCGCGGCTGGGATCAGGTGGTAGCGAACGAATCTGGAGTTGCCGTCTGCGCTGGTCCAGCGGAAAGCGTGCAGGCCGTGGTATTCGATGGTGGCGTAGCTGGCCGGCACCTTGTTCGCGTCGCGCAGCACCGGCAACGCACCGAGCAGTCGAGGATGCGTGACGAAGTATTTGGCCATGCGCAGCGGTGTCGTCGGCCCGGGTCGCATCGCCCTGAGCAGATCGACGAAGCCTTCCGGCCTGCTGGAGACGAACAGCCGGGCGGTCTGCGTCGACACATCGGTGGTGGACCCATCGGGCAGGGTGAACTTCACCGCCATCCCGCGTACTCCTGGCGAGCCGTCGGGCTGCGCGGGGTTCCCGGATCCGTTGGAGAAGCGGACCAGCGCCCGGACGTCTGTGCCGTCGAGATGTTTGGCCCGGGTGAGTTCCGCCCCATCGCGGGTGGCGGTGAACGTGCCCCGGTACAGCGTGCCTTTCGCGTGCAACGCCCGAGCGCCCGGTTGCGCTCCCCCGGTACCTCGAATCGCATCGATCGCGTCGTCAGGAGAAACAGGGCCGCCCATGGGCGAATCCTAAAGGCATCAATCAGGAAAACCGAAGAGTTTGACCACACCGTGATCGCGACCCGCCGTGTAGCCACCGTCAACGGCAATGGCCTGACCGCTGACGAACGAGGCATCAAGCGACAACAGGAAGGCCGCCATCGCGGCGACCTCCTCCGGTCGGCCGAGCCGTTGCAGGGCATGCGCCGCGGTGATCGACGCCAGCGGAGCTTCCATCCCCGGCAGGTCGAAGACATTTCGCGCCATCGGCGTATCGATGAAGCCGGGGCAGATCGCGTTCGCCCGGATGCCGCTGGGGCCGTAATCGAGAGCAATGTTCTTGGTGAGCAGCACGACACCGCCCTTGGCGGCGTTGTAGGAACTGCCGCCCGCGGTACCTTCCAGGCCCTCGATGCTGGCGACGGTCACGATCGACCCGCGCTCGCCGCCGGCCCTTTCTTGCTCGATCATCGCGGCCAGGGCGGCCTTGGCCACCAGGAACGTGCCGGTGAGGTTGATCCCAATCACCCGATCCCACTCCGCGCGGTCGAGCAGATGGACCGGGCCGCCCCCGGCGACGCCGGCGGCGTGGAAGACACCGTCCAGGCGACCGGCCACCGCCGCGAACACGGCGGCGACGGCGTCTTCGTCGCTCACGTCGGCCGTCACAAAATGGAAATTGGGACCCAGGTCGGGCGGGGAGGCCAGGTCGGCGCCGACGACGCTTCCGCCTTCGGCCAGCAGGCGCCGCGCGGTGGCAAGGCCGATACCCGACGCCGCGCCGGTCACGACGAACGTGCGAGAACGGGCACGATCAACGTCGACCATGTGAGTCCCTTCGTCATAGGGTTTGCTGAGCAATGGTTACACACGTTGTCAAAACGATTCTGCTAGGCCATGACTCCCAGTGTCGCACTACCATTTTGCCTGTGGAGCTACGTCACCTTCGTTATTTCGTAGCGGTCGCCGAAGAGCTGAATTTCGGTCGCGCCGCAAAGCGGTTATGCATTGCCGGACCGTCGCTTTCCCAGCAGATCAAGGTCCTCGAGCGGGATCTGCGGGTGCGATTATTCGATCGCGACCGTCGTTCTGTCACCCTGACAGCAACGGGTGCGGCGTTGCTTCCTTCGGCGCGCACGCTGCTGGATCAGGCGGATCAGTTGCGCCGGTCGGCAATCGGGCTATCGCTGGCCGAACCCGTGCGGGTCGGCTATGCGCAGTGGCTTCCCCCCGACTTGTCCGAACGGACCGCGGCCGTGGCAAAAATACACATCGACACGTGGGTGCTGCCGTCTCACGCCCAGGTCACCCGGGTCGCCGAGGGTGGAATCGATTTGGCGATCTGCGGGGCGCGGTCCTCCGACCTGGACAGGCATGGGCTGAACGCGCAGCTCATTGGCGCCGAACAGCTCTATGCGGTCAGCGTCGGCTCGGACACCTCCGCGGTTGATGCGGCCGACACGATCGTGCTGCTCGACGCCGACTCCGGCAGCTGGTTTTCCTGGAACCGGTACGGAGAGCAATTCGCCAGGGAGACCGGCGCTCGCACGGTGCGGATCAGCGACGGCGGTCTGGCCGCCCCGATGTTTTTCGAACACGTTCGCCGGCTGGGCCGGCCGGTGCTCGCCTCGCCCAGGGCCCAAACCGCGGCAATTCCAGCGGACCTGGTGCAGCGCCCAGTTGCCACACCCGCACCGTTCTGGACGTGGTCGCTGGTGTGGCGCCGCACCGAAAACCGCGAAACCGTGCGCGGGGTAATCGACGCGCTGACGCTCGGCGCCGAACTACCTGATCTTGACGAGGCTTGGCTGCCCTTCACCGACCCCTACCGATCGCGAATCACGCTGGCAAGTGCGTGATTACGCGGTTCACACCGTGGCGCTCATGCGCTCCGGTATGCCCAGCATCGACTTCCCGTAGACCTCATAGCCAACGGTCGCCTGCATGCCCGCGTGGCGTGCCATGGTGTTAGCGTCGCGCCAATATTGTTGCAGCAGGTTCGATTCCGCAAAGCTGCCGGCTCCGTGCGCATCGACCAGGATCGACAGCGCGTCGACGACCTGTTGGGCCGCATAACCAAGCCGGGCGCGGAATTCCGCACGGGCAGCGTAGCCGACGGTTCGCCCTTCGGCGGTGGAGGCATCGAGGGTGCCCGCCATGTCGTAGGCATGCAGCCGCGCGGTGCTGATTCGCGTCGCCGCCTCAGCGATACGTATTTGCAGCCCAACGGATTCGCGCTGCCGCGAAATCGTGGTACCGGCCAGCGGCTTGGTCTGCGCGCTGTCCACCACGAAGCGCAGCGCCGCGCGGCCAACGCCGAGCAGCGGACCCAGCGCCGGCACCATCAACGCCGGCGCCGACGGCAGCCGGTACAACGGCTCGTCGATCATCTGCGGCCAGTCTCCCTCGGCGATCGCGCCGAGGGAAACCGCCCGTTCGTCGGGGACGAAGACATCGTCCCCGATCCAGGTGTCACTGCCGGTTCCCCGCATACCGACAGTGCGCCAAGTGTTTTCCAGGGTCAGCTCAGCTGCCGGCACAGCGCACAGCATCGCCTCTTCCGGTTCGTCGGGCAGGATCGCGCCCACCAACGCCCAGTCGGCGTGATAGGCGCCCGATGCGTAGGGCCAACGCCCGGAGACGCTCAGCCCTCCTGGCACCCGCCGAGCCGTCCCGGGGTTGGTCGCCCCGGCGAACCGTGTGTCGGGGTTCGCGCCGAACATCTCCTCTTGGGCCTGCGGTGCGTACCGGGCGCCCAGCCAGCTTCCCGTCACCCCGATCACGACCAGCCAGGAGGCGGATGCGTCGGCCTCTGCCAGCGCTTCGCTCACCTCCAGCACGGTGCTGACGCCAACGGCGTACCCGCCGAACCGCTTGGGCGTCTGCAGCCGAAACAGGCCGGCCTCGGTGAGAGCCGCATTGACCGGGTCGGGTAGCCGGCGAAGTGATTCGCCTGCTGCGGCGTGCCGGCGCAAAAGCGGTTGCAAGGCGTGGGCTTGGGCGACAACTTCATCGTGTGTCGAGAGGTCGGATGCCAGGACACTACGACTCATCACAGCTGATCATTCGCCGTGCACTGTGGGTTTCGCTACGACCGGGTTGCTTCCACCATGGAGGCGTCAGCTCTCTGCGACAGGATGTGGACACGGTGGCTAGCCTTGGCTTGACTGAACCCGGGAACTTCCCCGGAGTTCGAGGAGCGGAGGAGTAATGCCACCAGCCGACCTCAGCACCGGCACAATGGAGACGCTCGTCGGAATGGTCGAGGAGCACGCCCAGCACCGGCCCGACGACATCGCGATCCACTTCGGTGAGCGGCACTGGTCGTGGGCGCAGTGGGCGTTGCGGATTCGTCAGGCGGCCGGAGCGCTGCGGGCCACCGGCCTGCAGCGTGGCCAGGTTGTGGCATTCCTGGACAAAAACCATCCCGGCTGTCTGGAAACCCTGCTGGCGGCCACCTCGATAGGCGTGGTGGCCACGATCGTCAACTGGCGGGTGATCGGAGACGAGCTCGTCCACGTGCTCAACGACAGCGGCGCACGCGTGCTTTTCGTCGGCGCCGAGCTGCAGCCCGCGGTCGAGGCGATCCGCGCGAAAGTTCCGGGCGTGGAGCGCGTCATCGTCGTGGGTGGCGCCGACGACGAATATGAACCCTTGCTCGCCGCCGCGTCACCGGTGGCCGTCGACCCCGACGTCGCCGACACCGATACTGCCCTGACGATCTACAGCTCGGGCACCACGGGACGTCCGAAAGGTGTTCTGCTGACCCAGCGTGCGCTGGTCAATCACATCGTGAACCTGTCTCCGCCGTTTCCGTTCTCTTCAGGGGACGCGAACTTGGTCGCGATGCCGCTCTTCCACGTCGGCGGTATCGCGTACGCGTTCTTCGGCATCCGGGCGGGCGTTCCCACGTTTTTGACTCGCGAGCCCGAGACCGCGACGCTGATCGGCGCCGTGAAAGCCGGTGCCACGCATGCCTTTTTGGTACCGCCGGTGATCGCCCGGTTTCTGGATGCCGGGGAGGCGGCAACCGGCGCGCTCTCGGGTCTGCGCTACCTGGTGTACGGGGCGGCTCCGATGCCGGTGCCGTTGCTGCAGCGCGCGCTTGCGGCCTGGCCCGAGATGAACTTCGTGCAGGTGTATGGGCAGACAGAGCTGTGTGGCGCGATCGCCGCGCTGGACGCCGAGGACCATCGCGATTCCAGCCGGCCCGAACTGCTGATGTCAGCCGGAAAAGCCGCGCAGGGCAACGAAATCCGGATTGTCGATCCCGAGTCGGGTGACAAGCTGCCCAGCGGCGAGCCCGGCGAGGTCTGGGTGCGCAGCAATCAGCGGATGATCGGCTATCTGAATCGCCCGGAGGCGACCGCCGACACCATCACCGGCGACGATTGGCTGCGCACCGGTGACATCGGGCGCCTCGACGCCGACGGCTACCTTTTCATCGAGGACCGGCTCAAGGACATGATCATCACCGGCGGCGAGAACGTGTACGGCCCCGAGGTGGAGAGCGTGCTCCTCGACCATCCCGGCATCGCCGACGCCGCGATCATCGGTGTGCCCGACGAGAAGTGGGGCGAATCGGTCAAGGCGATCGTGGTTGCCGGCACCGCAATGGAACCTGCCGAGGTCATCGAGTTCTGCCGCGAGCATCTGGCCGGTTACAAATGCCCGCGAACGGTCGATTTCGTGGACACGCTGCCCCGCAATGCGAGCGGCAAGATCCTGAAAAACCAGCTCCGTGAACCATATTGGAAGGATCGCGCCCGCAGGGTGTGAGACCGGCTTAACGAACCCCGACGAAAGGGCGATATGAGCAGGCCGTTCGAATCCATCAGCACCGGCGTCGCCGCCCATATCGGCAAGTACGCCGACGCGGTGCGCATACCTGCCGGCGCCGAGGTCATCTACACCTCGGGCACGCCCGGTCTGCGTGCCGATGGGACCCTGCCCACCGACTTCACCGAGGAAGCCATCCAGGCGTGGCGCAACGTCGAGGAGGCGCTGAGCCGGGCTGGAACGGTATTGGCCGACATCGTCAGCGTGCGGCAGTGGCTGATCGACGCGGCCGACATTCCCGCCTATGCCGCGGTGCGGTCGTCGGTGATCAGACATCAACCCGTGTTCATGCTCGCGGTGGTCCCGGCGCTGGTCTGGCCGGATATCCGGGTGGAAATCGAAGTCACCGCGATCCGCAGGCCGGCGATGTTATAGCCTGCTTTCGACCCGATATCGATTCTCCGCGAATGCAATCAGGGGCGACATGGGCGACGTAGTCGACGCGCAGCGACGAGACGGTTCGATCGCTGTGCTGGGTGGCCCCACCACAGTGATCGATATCGCGGGCCGCAGGATCGTGATGGACCCGACTTTCGATCCGCCCGGCCCCCATGACTACCTGACGAAGCTCACCGGTCCCGCGGTGAGCGCCAACGACCTGGGGCAGGTCGACGTGGTGCTGATCAGCCACGACCAACATCCCGACAACCTCGACGATGCCGGCCGTCAGCTAGCGCAGGCCGCACCGCTGATCGTCAGCCACCCCGGCGCGGCAGGCCGCTTCGGCCCCCCAGCGGTGGGGTTGCAGCCCTGGCAATCCTACTACCTGCCGGGCGGACCCGGACGCATTGCGGCACAAGCGGTTCCGGCCGTGCACGGTCCGGCCGACGGGATGCGCGACATGGAGGGCCACGTCAACTGCGAGGTAACGGGATTCGTGTTGTACGGACCCGGCCTGCCGACCATCTATCTCAGCGGCGACAACGCCTCGATGAGCGCGGTCGGCGAGGTGGCCGATCGTATCGGCGAAATCGACGTCGCGGTGCTGTTCGCGGGGGCCGCGAGCGTGCCGACCAAAGAGCGTGGGCGTCCGCTGACGCTGACCTCGGCGCGCGCGGCCGCGGCCGCCGAAGTCCTGGGCGCCAAGGTGGTGATACCGGCCCACGTCGACGGCTGGGCACACTTCAGCGAGGGCCCCAGTGAATTCGCCGCGGCATTCGACCAGGCGGGTATCAAGCGGGTGCTGCGCACCGCCGCACCCGGCGAGTGGATCGACCTGAGCTAGGCGGGCAACCGCATCACAGGCGTCCGGGTGTCCGCAACTCCGGATGCACCCAGTCGGGCGAGCGCCGCTCTTTGAACGCGCGGACCCCTTCGCGCGCCTCCGCGTCCGTCAGGCTGCTGGTCATGCCGATGCGGTCGTAGAGGCCGAGGTAGTTGTCGATGCTGGATTTGATGACGTTACGGGCGCGTGGTGCGGTTCGACAGCTCTGCGTAAGCAGGTCGCGGGCCACCTCGAGCAGACTTTCGTGCGGCACCAGCCTGGTCACCAGGCCCCAGTCGAGAGCTTCCTGGGCGGACAGCACCCGGCCGGTGAACATCAGGTCGCGGGTGCGTACCGGTCCGATGAGACGGACGAGCATCTGGCTGTAATAGGTATCGGCGTAGCCGCGGAACAGCTCGGGAACACGGAAGGTCGCGTGCTCGCTCACCACGGACACGTCGCTGCACAGCGCGATCTGCAGGCCGCCGCCCTGGCACAGCCCGTTGACGGCGGAGACGATCGGCTTGGCCGAGGTCCGCACGGCGTCGAACGGTGTGACGTCCATCCCCAGCGCGGCGCCGAAGGTGATCCAGTCGTCGACGCCTCCCCCGCCGGTCATGTCACCGCCGGGCGCGAAGACATCTCCGGTTCCGGTGATCAACAGCCCGGCCAGGCCGGGATCTCCGTTGACGAGGCCCACCGCATAACGGATTCCGAAGTACATCGCGGGTGTCATGGCGTTGCGCGCCTCGGGGCGGTCGATCGTGCACACCGCGATCGGTCCCTGACGCTCGAACGACAAATAGGGCGTGCCCAGCCAATCGCCCTCCGGGGGTCGGGGCGTGCTCTGCGGTGCCGGTGGGATCTGCGCCACGGGACTCCTTCCGGGTCGGCTCGCTACTGAAACTCTTACAGTATGTGCGAGGGCCGTTTTCCCTGAGCCTCCGCTACACAAAGGGCAGCGTGGCGGTCTCGAAGGTCTCCGATGAGTGCATGATCAGGTCGCGATGCTTGTCCTGCAGCGCGGTCGTGGCCTCGCTGACCGATTTGTCGCATTGCCAGCAGCGCGCGGTGAACTGGGGCTGATCCTCTTCATCCGGCCAGAATCGACGCGGGCCGATCTGAGCGCCAGGGTCATAGACGACCTGCTGATGTGGGGCTTCCTTGAGAATTCTGCCGACGGGATGGCTTTGCGGGCATTCGAGTTTCAGCGTGCCGATCCCTTCCTGGTTAACGCTCATCGTGCACTCCCTAAGGGTTTGGTCTCGCTCTCGTGCTCCCCCATTGTTGTCCTCAGGCGTTGGGCGTGAACGTGTAGGTCTCGCCGTGGGAGAGGTAGACGAATTTCGTGTTGGCCGACGAGGCCTCGGCGGCCTTCTGGAAGTCGTCCAGGCCCGACAGAAACACCGAGAAGTCGTTGTAGTGGATCGGGATCGCGGTGCGCGGTTTGGTGATCTCGACGGCCCTGACCCCTTGCTCGCCCGTCATCGTGACCACCGTGACCAGGAAGGTCGTGCCGCCGGTGTGAATCAGACCGAGGTCGATGTCGGGGTAGCGGCGCGGGATGTCCTCGAGGCTGTCGACCAGCATCGTGTCCCCGGTGATGTACAGGCGGTAAAGCTGCTCGCCGTTGCGGCTGAAGTCGAGCAAGTGGCCGTTGACCGGCATGAGCAGCTCGTTGACCGCCTCCTCGGCGGAGTGCTTGCCCGGCATCGCGGTGATCGTCAGCGTCGCGTCACCCTTGTGTACCTGCAGCGATTCCCAGGTGTCCAGCGGATGGCCCCGCTCGAAGCCGAGGGCGCCGAGCTTTCCCACCGCGTCGGCCGTCGAGACGATGGGCAGGTTCTTGTCGAGCTCCCGCGCGGCGACGTCGTCGAAATGATCGCCGTGGTAGTGCGACAACACGATCAGATCGATCGGGGGCAGGTCGGCGATCTGGCATGCCGGCTCGACCTCGCGGCGGGCCCAGATGCCATGCCCCAGAAAGACGTGCTCGCCCTTGTGCAGGAAGGCGGGATCGGTCAGCACCGTCAGCCCGCCGAACCGGATCAGTGTAGTGGCGTTGCCGATGAAGTAGACCTCGCCCTCGCTGAAATCTGCTGTCCCCGTGCTGGTTAGCTCTAAGGAAGTCATCCTGTCCTCTCCATCGCCCGGTGTGGCTTGGGATGTCGCAACTTCAGTCTGGGACAGATCGCCCGGAGTTGCTAGGGCTGAACTACTACAGGGCCGGCGTCTTCCATGCAATCAGCCGTCAACTGAGTATTTGTCGACGGTAGGCGGTCGGCGTCGTGGCCAGCCGCCGACGCGTCACGGCGGCCAGGTGCTGAGAACTGGCGAACCCGCATCGGTGCGCGATTTCGGTGACGCTGAGCGACGGGTTGGCCAGCAATTCGCATGCTCGTGCCAAGCGACGGTTCATCAACCAGCGATGCGGCGGCTGCCCCGTGCCGTGACGAAACAGATCCGCGAGGTGCGTCGTGGACAAACCCACCACCGCGGCCACATCGTCGAGACCGATATCGTCCGCCAGATGAGCTTCCAGGTAATCGATCGCGCTCCGCAGGCGCCAATCGCGATAGCCGGGGCCGCTTCTGCCGGCGAAGGCTTTTGACCCGGATACGCTGGAATGCCGCCGGACGAGGTGGATGACCAGTTGTTGGCCAAGGACGTCGGTCATCATGCGCGAACTGCCATCGCCGCGAGTCATCTCGCGAATGATCTGTCGGCAGATGGATTCCGCGAAGGGGTCCGGTGAGCCCATCGGATCAATCAGAGTCACCGTGTGAGCCCCGATCGCGCCGCTCTCCACGGCGATCCGTTCAACCATGACGTGCGGCACATACACGTGCAAGTAGGTGAACGGCTGTTCTGAAGTGAAGATCCCTCTCGGCTGCTCCTCGGCAACAACGAGATTCATATGAAAAGCGGGCAGGGCACGGGTCCATTTCAGGCGCCCGTCACCGAAGTAGGTGTGCTGGTGGCGTCCAGCGATCGCCATTCCGACGATGTCGGTGTCCTGATTTGCACAGTTCGTCAGCTCGTACAGCGACTTGTTCTGGAACCGCCAGATGGCCGCCGAAAGGCTTCCGCCCGACGCGGTGATGCGCCGTTCTGGTGCGAAACCCAGTGGAGCAGCGACGTCGTCAGCCGTCAAAACTCCCCGCGAGCTCATCACCACCTCCCGAGAGTGCGTCGGCCGACGCCATAACGGCGTGGATCAAGCATGCGTTGGGGATGACTCGCTCACCCCTGACATTGAGACGTCATTCCCACAATTAGCGCCACCGTCTCATTTCATGTGGTGGACATCACCCTTCGCTCCCGTGCAACTACACCCCACCGACCGGCAGCAATACGGCGCTGCTGCGTTCGATCCGCGTTTCACGCACACCGCCGGTCTTTCAGACACGTGGCGGTGTCCTGACTGCCATACACAGGACGTCGGCCGCGTGTCGACCAGCTTTATCTATCGAGGGGAGCAGGAATATGGCCGAATCTGGCCAAACGGCAGTAGTTCTCGGAGCAAGCATTGCCGGGCTGCTGGCGGCCCGCGTCCTGGCTGACTTCTACGGCACCGTCAAGGTGGTCGAACGTGACGTGTTGCCCGAGCAACCGGTGACCCGGCGCGGAGTGCCGCAAGGAGCTCTCCCCCACATGGCGGCAGTGGGTGGAATGCGGATCATGAGCGAGCTGTTTCCCGGTCTGCCCGAGGAGCTGCTCGCCGGTGGCGCGCGCGTCTGGAACGACGGTGACCTGTCTCGAGTATCAATGTCGTTCAGTGGCCACGTATTCCAGAACTTTGGCTCGATTCCCGATCCCGAGACCGTAGTTGTGTACTACGCGCACCGGACGTTTCTCGAGTGGAGTCTGCGCCGCAGGGTGCTTGCCATTCCCAACGTCGAGTTGCTGCAGGGCTACGACGCGGTGCGCTTGACGTCTACCCCGCAGAAGGACCGCGTGACCGGTATTGTGATGGCGCACCGCGAATCTGGTGCCCAGAGCATTGTCGCTGCCGATCTTGTTGTCGATGCCACCGGGCGTGGCTCACGGACACCGGTCTTTCTCGACCAGCTCGGCTACGGCCGTCCGCGAGTAGATGAACTGAAGGTGCACGTCACCTACGCCGGCCTGCCCGTCCGGATGCCGGCGGGCACGGTGCACGAAGTCGTCACCCTGGTCGGCCCAGCGCCCACCCGACCCCAAGCATTCGCGCTATTCGCCGGTGAGAACGACACCTACATGGTCGCGATGCAAACACTCGCGGGGCACAAAGTGCCCACTGACCATGCCGCACTGCTGGATTGCGTTGCCGACATGGCCCCCCCGCATGTGCTGGCTGCGCTACGACGCGCCGAGCCGCTCGCAGATGTCACCCAGTATCGGTTTCCGTCAAACCGGTGGCGGCGTTACGACAAATTGAAGCGCGTGCCCGGCGGCCTGATCGTCATGGGGGATGCACTGTGCAGCCTGAATCCTCTTTACGGGCACGGGATGTCAGTCGCCGCCATCGAAGCACTCATTCTTCGGGACTGCCTGCGGCAGGGAGACCGGAACCTGCCGCGGCGGTTCTTCCGCCGCTGCGCCACAAAGATTCGCGAGCCGTGGCGGGCCGCGCTGAGTGCGGACTTGGCGTTACCGCAGATCGCCGGAAAGCGAACGATGTCCGTACGAATCGGCAACGCGTATCTGGAGCGGGTGCTGAGCGCCGCCGAAAATGATCCAGTCCTGATCCAGCAATTCCTGCGAGTGATGCACCTGATCGACCCAGTCTCGAGCTTGTTCCGGCCTTCGACGATGTTGCGGGTATTCAGAAGCGATCCTTCGTCGAAGAGGTCTCCAAATGAGCTTTCCAGTAAGCAATTTCATGCAGACACCGTTAGCGCACACGACAGGAGGACCTAAATGAAGCGCAGCGAGAATGACACCTGGGATGTAGCCACGAGTGTGGGTGTGACGGCCACCATGGTCGCTTCAGTCAGGGCAGCGGCCAGCAGACAGCCGAATCCGATCATCAATGATCCGTTCGCCGAACCGTTGGTGCGCGCTGCCGGTGTCGGGATGTTCACCCGGCTGGCGAGCGGAGACCTCGAGTTCTCCGATATCGGGAGTGGTTGGTTCGTTGACTTTTTCGCTGTCCGCACCCGGTTCTTCGACGACTTCTTCCCTGAGGCGTCATCCGCGGGCATCCGGCAGGCGGTGATCGTGGCATCCGGGCTGGACTCGCGCGCCTACCGGCTGAAATGGCCCACCGGCAACGTCGTTTACGAGATCGATCAACCGGCGGTGATTGCGTTCAAGGATTCGACACTGTCCGGTCTTGGCGCGCTGCCCGCCACGGAACTGCGCTCAGTGAATACCGATTTGCGCCATGACTGGCCAACAGCATTGCGACAAACGGGTTTTGATGCCACCGCGCCCACAGCGTGGATGCTGGAGGGACTGATGATCGGCTATCTTCCCGCCGACGCGCAGAATCTCATGCTGGACCAGATCACCGCACTTAGTGCACCGGGCAGCCGGCTCATCGCCGACCACTTGCCACCTCGCTCCAAGTCCCTCGGCTCCCTGCTCCAGGCTGTCACACCGAGCTGGCGGCAGCACGGCCTCGACGTAGACTTCGGTGGCCTGACCTTTTCGCACGAAAACAATGACGCCGAAAAGCATCTGCAGGCCAGGGGATGGAGCATCACCTCCCGCAGTTTGACCGACCTCCTCAGCGCCGCCCGGGTGAAGGCCGGCGACATGGACACCGGCCCGAATGGAGCGGGAGCGATCAAATATCTGATCGCCAGTCGAAATGATCCTGATGGCTAGCAAAAGCAAGCTGCTTAGCCGGCTCTGGCTGCCCACACTGGTGTTCATCGTGGTCGTCGTGGCGGTCCTCACCATCAATGCCGCTCGCGGCATCTTCGGCTCGCAAGACCGCACTCAAAGCCCCGGCAACAAGTTCGCCATCGCCCAGTTCAATCCGAAGCGGATAAATTACGAGATCTTCGGCGATTTCGACGGATGGGGACGAGTCAGCTATTGGGACGTCAATTCCAAGCCGGTCGAAGTCGACCTGACCGCGTTGCCGTGGACACACACCGAAACGACCGTACTGACCACCGCCACAGCCGATATCACCGCGCAAGTGGCGGGCGGAAATGTCGGCTGCCGGATCACTGTTGACGGCCAGGTGCGGTCGGAACACACCGCCACGGGCGAGCACGCGGGCGTGTGGTGTCAGGTGCTCTCCGCATGACCGACACCATCAGCACCCAAAAGACGCAACGGCCGTTCTTCGCCAGGACGATCCGCAAGTTTTCGCTGTTGGTCGTGCTCGGGTGGATCGGACTCGTGGTCGTGATCAATGTGATCGTCCCGCAGCTCGAGCCGGTGACCAAAGCCAACCAACGCCCCCTGGTCCCGCTGGACGCCCCATCGGCGAAAGCCCTCATACACGTCGGAGAAGTATTCAAGGAATCCGACAGCAACAGCTTGGTGATGGTTGTCCTCGAGGGCACCCAGAAGCTGAATGAACAAGACCACGCGTTTTACGACGAGTTGGTCGCAAAACTGCAGCACGACAAGCACGTTCAATACGTCATGAACCTATGGGGCGAAGGAACGACTGCTGCGGGGGTGCAGAGCAATGACGGTAAGGCGTCTTACACACTGGTGCGAGTCGCCGGCAATCAAGGTTCGACGCAGTCAAACGAATCCATCGACGCGGTGCGAGATCTGATCTCGCACAACCAGACCCCGCAGGGACTGAAGGTTTACGTCTCGGGTTCGGCGCCCCTGTCGGCGGACATGGTCGAGGCGGGCAACAAGAGCATGTTCAAGATCATGTTCGTGACCATCGTCCTCATCACGACGATGCTGCTGATCGTCTATCGCTCGATGACCACCGCGTTGCTCATCCTGTTCATGGTGATGATGGAATTGAGCTGCGGGCGAGGCATCGTCTCCTTCCTCGTCTTTCACAAGTTCATCGGGACATCGGTGTACTCGTCGAACCTTCTGGTGTCCCTGATCCTCGGCGCGGGTACCGATTATGCGATCTTTTTGATCGGCCGCTACCACGAAGCACGCCACGCCGGCGAAGACCGGGAAACCGCTTACTATTCCGCCGTCAGCGGCGTGTCACACGTCATTCTCGGATCCGGAGTCGCGGTGGCCGGCGCGACGTTCTGCCTGAAATTCACCCGGCTCAATTACTTCAGCACCTGCGGCGTTCCCTGTGCCGTGGGCTTGCTCACCGCGGTCGCGGTTGCTCTGACCTTCGGTCCGGCCATGCTGGCGCTGGGTAGTCGCGTGGGGATTTTCGATCCGAAACGTCCCGCCGGGGTGGGAATTTGGCGGAAGGTGGGAACACTGGTTGTGCGGTGGCCGGGGCGGCTCTTGCTGGCCAGTTGCGTGGTGGTGCTAATCGGAGCGATCACGCTCCCCACCTACCGTCCCAACTACGACGACCGGATATACATCGCCGATGACATCCCGTCGAAGCAGGGGTATGCGGCGAGCGACAGGCACTTTCCCGTCAGCAGGCTGAACAGCGACATGCTCCTGGTGGAATCCGACCACGACATGCGCAACAGCACGGACATGATTGCACTGGACCGGGTGGCGCGCAATGTCTTCCACACACCGGGCGTGGGAATGGTCCAGAGCGTCACCCGACCGTTGGGCACTCCGCTCGAGCATTCGTCGTTCACCTACACCATCGGCACGATGGGAACGAAGATCAAAGAACTGCTGCCGTTTCTCACCGACCTGAACAACCGGCTCACGGACATGGCCACGATCACCGACCGCATGACCGGCCTCTTACGTCACCAACAGGAGTTGACGTCACAACAGGCCGGAGCGACGCATCTCGCCGCCGAAGCCGCCCAGGGTATGAAAGACGTCACCGATGCGTTACGCGACAACATCGCCGACTTCGACGACTTCTGGCGCCCGCTGCGCAGCTATTTCTATTGGGATAAGCACTGTTTCGACATTCCGATCTGCTGGTCGCTACGCTCGCTGTTCGACGCGACCGACAAGATCGACCAGCTGGATGAGCAAATGGACAAGAATCTGCAGGCCGCGTTGATCCAGGACGCGGTGACCCCGCAACTGGTCCAGCTGATCGGCGACAACGCTGATCAACTCGACCAGTTGCACCAGGTCATCTTGACCGAGCACAGCACCATCGCACCTCAGTTGACCGAGTTGGATGAGCTGAGTCGCCAGATGATGGATCTGGGCTATGCCTTCGACAGTTCCAAGAACGATGAGTTCTTCTACCTACCGCCAGATACGTTCAGCAACCCCTCCTTTCAGATCGACCTGAAATATTTCGTGTCCCCGGACGGCAAATCGGCCCGGTACCTGATCTATCACGACGGTGAAGCACTCACCCCCGAAGGCATCGAGCACGACCAGACGTATCTGCCCGCCGCCAAGGAGGCGCTGAAAGGCACCACGCTCGCCGGATCGCGGGTCTATCTCGGGGGCGCTGCGGCGACGTACTGGGACATTCAGGACGCGACAAAAACGGATCTGATCATCGCGGCGACAGCAGCATTCGCGTTGATTTTCCTGGTGATGTTGCTCATCACCAGGGGCGTGATCGCGGCACTCGTCATCATCGGGACCGTGGCGCTTTCCTATTCCGGTGCTTTCGGTCTGTCGGTGCTGATCTGGCAGCACTTACTCGGCATTCCGCTCAGCTGGCTGGACCTGCCGCTCAGCTTCATCGTCTTGGTGGCGGTCGGGTCGGACTACAACCTCTTGCTCATCGTCCGTTATCTCGAAGAAAGCAAAGCCGGTTTGAACACCGGTCTGATCAGAGCGGTCGCTCATTCGGGCAAGGTGGTCACCACCGCCGGTTTGGTGTTCGCCGTCACCATGATGGCGATGCTGTCCAGTGACCTGCTCTCAGTCGGCCAGATCGGTTTCATCATCGGGCTGGGTCTTCTGCTGGATACGCTCATCGTGCGTTCATTCATCACACCCGCCATTGCCCGCCTGCTCGGGCCGTTCTTCTGGTGGCCCCGGCTGATACCTTCGCGGCCGGCCCGGACGACCAAGCAACGACATGTCGCGCCGGTGCACTATGCGGAAGTTCCGTGACGTCGGACGGGGACGTACCACCTGGCTCGGGTTCCGCCGAAGCAGGACAATCGGCACCGATCAGGTATTGTTAACAAGTCGGTAATCTTGCCGGCCCTCAGGGCAGACCGTTCACGTCGCCTCCTCTGAGACTTCTCAGAGGATTTTATGTCTTCCCTTGTCAGCGGCACCCCCTATTTTCGCGCGCCCGAACAGAGCGAGTCGATCGCTCCGGCGGCTCCCTTCGAGCTGCCTGCAGGTTCCACCGCGATCGTCTACTGCGAGGGCCAGTTCGGCGAGCAGGACGGTAAGACGGCCAACGGCCTGGTCCGGCACTCGGAGAAGTACGAGATCCTCAGTGTCATCGACAGCCTCCGGGCCGGAGTCGATGCCGGCAAATACCTCGACGGCACCGCGAACGGCATCCCGGTGCTGGCGTCGCTCGCCGAGTCCATCTCGCACGCAGGCCACATACCTGACTATCTGATCTGTGGGTTGGCACCTGCCGACGGCCTGCTGTCGGACAAGCAGCGGGTCGTGCTGCTCGACGGCATCGCCCGCGGGATGCACATCATCAACGGCCTGCACGAGTTCCTCAACGACGACGCCGAGTTCGCGGCGGCAGCCGTGATCGCCGGCGTCACCATCACCGATGTACGCCGACCGAAGGCCAAACGCGACCTGCACCTGTTCTCCGGCCGGATCTTCGACGTCACATGCCCCAGGATCGCGGTCCTGGGTACGGACGGGGCGATCGGGAAGCGCACCACCGCCACCTTGTTGGTCCAGGCGCTGAATGCGCGCGGCATCAAGGCGGTCATGGTCGGCACCGGTCAGACCACCTTGATCCAGGGCGGGAAGTACGGTGTCGCGCTGGATGCGCTGGTCCCCCAGTTCTGCTCGGGCGAGGTCGAGCATCAGGTCGTCGCCGCGTTCGAGGGTGAGGACCCTGACGTGATCGTGGTCGAGGGCCAGGGCGCGCTCAGCCACCCCGCGTACATCACGTCGGCTCACATCCTGCGTGGCAGCCGCCCCGCCGGCGTGATCGTGCAGCACGCGCCGAAGCGCAAGATGCTCGGCGACTTTCCGATGGTGGCGATGCCGACCGCGGCCAGCGAGATCGCACTGATCGAGGCGTTCGTCGACACCCGCGTCATCGGGGTCACGATCAACCACGAGGAAATGACCGAGGACGAGCTGAGCGACGCGATCTCCGAACATCATTCGCAGCTCGGCCTCCCGGTCACCGACCCTCTGACGCGCCCCGCGTCGGACCTGGTCGACATGGTGCTGACGGCCTTCCCCGCGCTCGCGGTGGTGGCCGAAACGACCACCCCGGTGTGACGCTTCGGATCGAGACCGATCTCGACAAGGTTGAGCAGAACACGCGAATCCTGGTGGACCGGCTTGCCTTAGCGGGCATCCGCGTCACCGGGATCACCAAGGCCGTGTTGGGCTCGCCGGGATGCGGCGCGGCGATGCTGCGCGGCGGTGCCTGCGGCCTCGGGGATTCCCGGGTGCCGAACCTCGCTCGGCTGGCCGGGCTCGACCGATCATTACGCACGTTGATCCGCTCACCCATGCTCAGCCACGTGGCACAGGTCGTTGAGGTCGCCGACGTCAGTCTGAACACCGAGGCCGTCGTGCTGGCGGCGCTCAATCAGGCCGCGTCCCAACAGAATCGCGTACACGCCGTCGTGCTCATGGTCGAGCTGGGAGACCTACGCGAGGGCATCGCGCTCGACGACGTCCCCGAGGCCGTGCGGGCCGTTCTCGGTCACTCCTCGCTGCGGCTCGTCGGGCTCGGCGCCAACCTGGCTTGTCAGAACGGTGTCATTCCCGACGACCGGAACATGGGCATCCTCACCGCGCTCGCGGACGACATCGAGGCACTGCACGGGATCTCGCTGGACGTCGTCTCCGGCGGCAACTCGGCGAACCTGAGCTGGGCTCTGCACACCCACGACGTCGGCCGGATCAACGATCTCCGACTCGGCGAAGCCATCCTTCTCGGTGTCGATCCGCTGTACCGGACACCGATCCCCGGCCTGCACACGGACGCGTTCACCTTGACCGCCGAGGTCATCGAGGTCGCCATGAAACCGGCTCAACCCTGGGGAGACCGTGCTCAGGCGGCCTTCGGCGAGGCGCCGGTCCGCACCGGCAGCAGGACCGTGCACCAAGCAATCCTGGCCCTCGGTCGCCAGGACGTGGACCCGGACGGTCTGCAGCCACCCGAGGGCATCACGATCCTCGGGATGAGCAGCGACCACCTGGTGGTCGACCTCGGCGATCACCCTGTCGCGGTCGGCGACGAGATCGACTTCGGTGTCGGCTACGGCGCACTCGTGCGAGCGATGACCTCACCCTTCGTCACCAAGATCGAGCACCTTGGCCGTTCCGTCGCACCCGAGGCGACCCGGGTGCCAACACCGATCCGGGCGGGTGGCGACCTACCGTCCGCATCTTGAGTGCCCTGACGGCGAGGATCGCGAGATGAACCGTGCGGAGCAGCCTTGTGCCCTGCACTGATGCTTGTGGTCCCGGCTGGGATCGAACCAGCGACCTTCCGCGTGTGAAGCGGACGCTCTCCCACTGAGCCACGGGACCGGCGCCGAGAGGCGAACGAGGGTGAAGATTAGCACGTGCGGGGCGCCGAGAATACGTGCCATATGCGCCTCGCTGCACCAGCGCGATAACCTGGACACGGTCCGTGCCAAGAGATTTGTGTGGGCCCGCTTGATTGGACTATCGTCGTCCTTCGCACCGGGCGACGATCTCGTCCGTTGCGCGCGGATGTAGCGCAGTTGGTAGCGCACAACCTTGCCAAGGTTGGGGTCGCGGGTTCGAATCCCGTCATCCGCTCGAAGGTGCAAGTGGCATCAAATCCCCACGGTGGAGTGGCCGAGTGGTGAGGCAACGGCCTGCAAAGCCGTGCACACGGGTTCGATTCCCGTCTCCACCTCCAAATTTTTTCCCAGCGCGATTAGCTCAGCGGGAGAGCGCTTCCCTGACACGGAAGAGGTCACTGGTTCAATCCCAGTATCGCGCACCAGCGTTATTGCACGTCAGAGGTGGTTTTTCAAGCCTCAGCTGAAAATCGTAGACTCCCCGTGGACTCCCTGAAAAATGCGTCCAGCAACCACACGGGAGATACCTCTATGTTCAATCTGCTCATCGACGGCGACCCATCCGGCACCTAACCCACCCACGCCGCCGCCCTGACAACACTGGCCACCATCACCGAACACGTTGGCCTTCACCCCCAACACCGCCGGCTGGTCCACCGTCGGCCCCCGACACCATCGCCGCGCGAGGCACATGCGACGACACCAGCGGCGGCGAGAACATCCCCGTATGGCAGTGGGAGACCCAGCCCGCCCTAAAGGTGAGCACCGACGCGTAAGACACTCGCCGCAGTCGCCCTCACCGCCGCCTGCCTCACGCTCGCAGCACCAGCCCACGCCGACCCCGACGACGGGGACGACACCACGACACAGCAGATTTGCGGCGCATTCGATTTAGGCATCCCGCAATCCGACATCCCCGGCGACCTCGGCCGCAACGACGCACGCTGGAACTACTGGCGCGCCCAACAACGAGTCACCCAAACCATCCTCGGCGGCAGCTGCGGCTGACTCGGCTACCGGTCGAAATACAGCGAGAACGTAAGCAGGGGGCTGTCCTCATGGAGCTTCGGCATGCCAAGCGGCGTTTCCCATTCGACCCGCTCATGAACGCGATGCATGCGCGGCGGAACCCAACCACCGGTAACTTCTGGGAACGGAGACGCCGCCGCAACGGCAAGCCTTTCCTCCCGGTACTCGTATTCCTCTTGGTAGTCCGTCAGCGCCTCTTCGAACACAAACACCAGCGTCTCCCCGTCCCCGGTCATGCTGGCTTCCACGACAGTCTGTTCGTCATCCCCGTAGCTGACCCTCGCCCGAACATTGCGGGCCTCATCATCGCCCCGCTTACGCAGCAGATACCTGCCGGGCTGCCCTGGATCCCATTCACCATCCCAATGGACATCGTGCTTCTCGATCTCGCGGGCCTCACCCCGGCCCGCTATCTCATTGGCGGTCTTGGCAAATTCCTTCGCATCGCTGGCCCTCTTGACCGCGACGTGCGCGTAGATGACTGCCACCACCCCCACGACCGCACTGATGCCAGCGACACCAAGGCCAACAAGGCCGATGACGTGATCGCTCATAACTCGGAAGAATGCCACTACCGCCGGGACTGCTACGCCACTTTGACTAACTCATCACTCAGCCGAACCCGGCGGTGGAATACTGCGCTCCATGTCCCCCCAGTCCAAGCCCCTCGCCCACCACAACGACGTGCCCGAACAAGACCGCGAATACGTCAACCCCACCGAGATCACACCCGGCGACTACCTCTACGACGTTGAAACCGACCAATGGGTCACCGTCGACCGAATCGACGGCGGACCCACCGCCAACTGGTGGAAACTCGACCACGACACCGAGACCGGATGGACCTTCCGCCTCTTCCCCGACCAGTTCATCGGCGTCGAACAGACCGGCGGGGGCGTCACGGCAACAGGCAACGTCATGCGCCGCAAACACGCCTGATGGCCGCGAGCGAATGGGTAAGGACCGACGAACCGTGCGACACGTGCGGCTACGCCAAATACGTCCAGACCATCACCACACCCAGCTCCCAAATTCCACGGTCGGCCCGGACCGACTCGTATGCGTACTGCCGCAACCTGAACTGCGAACAGGGCCGAATCCCACGCTAATGTCCATAGTGTCCAATATGATAAAGTTGGACACTATGGACAAGGGCAAGCGGCAAATACAGCTCAACCCCACCACCAAACGCATCGGCGGCGGACACGTCGTCGTCGGTGTCTCCCCCAAGCGCGAACCCCAGCCGGTCGACCTCGACAGCCACCCCGTCCAACCCGAGGTGGACGCTATGGACAAGGCAGCCAACCTCCGCGCACAAGCCGCCGAACTCATCCGCCAAGCCACCCAACTCGAAAACGCCTCACGCAACACCGGCGCGGACGGCCGCACCCGACCCACATGGGACCGCTTCAACAACGACCGGACCGAACAACAGGTACGCCAGCTCCGCGAAGCCGGGCAATCGGTCCGGGCCATCTCCGAGGTACTGGGATGCTCACGAGGCACCGCACACCGAATCATCCGCAAGCTGGGCCTCTGACCCAAGCTCCCGCACGACGGGTGGCTACCGGGTTGCGGTGATGCTAGGCGCTGGGCGGAACTACCTGCGGTGTTCCGGGCGTGCCCGGCGGTTGAATAGCGACAGCGAGGGTTTCGGTCGCGGTCGCGTCCGGGAATCCTTGGACGGTCACACGCCATTCGTATAGCCCTGGGTCAAGTTGGAGGCCAGCCCCGATCGTTATTGCCAGCGGAACCCGCACCGATGAGCCACGAATAGTCCCAGCGACGCGACCAACTTCGGCTCTGGCGTTAAACCGGATGGGCTGCGGGCCGAACGGGCCAGTGGCGGTTGCCGGTTCACCGTCTTGGGTTAGCAATTCGACCGTCAAATCGTGCGGTGTGTTGGTCTGATCCCAGTCGACATCGAAAACGATGAGGATGGTGAATGCCGGCATCGGTGACGGACAGGAACGCCAGCCCAACCCTAGGGCGCTGATCTTGCCCGATGCGTCGACTTGGCCCGCATCAGCAAGGAAGACGACAGTCCTCACCCTAGGAGCACGGGTTGACGCGGTTCGAATGTCTGATGGCTCGTATCAGGTGCCTCAAGCTCATCAAACGAACCGCTCGTGCTTGGCCTTTCAATCACGTCGGGTGGTGTCCCGGTCGCGAACATGACGACGAAGTTGTTGGGGGCGGTAGGCACCACAGTCTGGACAGGCACGCTGCTTTCCCACATCGCGTCAAACTCTTCTGCGGTGGTCTCAGTCTCGTCGAACTCGAACTCTGCCTCGTCGTCGTAGTTGTCGTCGGGTGTCATCCCTGCATCTTCCCCTCGTCAGCGATCCTCGGCAATGGCTGTCTTCAGCGCCCATTTTCCCTGTTCAACGTCGACCGGGTGCAGAATGGCACGTAACAATCTGTTATCCACGGTGCGCCCCTTCACTATTAATCTCCAACCTCCATTGTTGGGGTCGTAGTTCCAGCGCGCATTGTGATCACGGCTATAGCAAACCTCCCACACCTCGAAGCGAGTGAGGCCCGGCTGCTTCGCGTTGATCTTCGCGTTGATCGCGTCCGAAATCTTGACGTCGTAGATCGCGATCGGACCCGGCGGCGGGCTTGTCACTTGCCAAGTCTGTCATGACGGGGCATGGCTTGGAGCGGCGCGAAGGCACTCCGAGCATCCTCGCCGTCGTCCAACCTGTGCGGGCCCTGATGATAACGGGTACGGGGAGCTAACCCGGAAGCCATGGACTCCCCAGTCCTCGTCTCGGGGGCCTTCCGTTTCGATCCGTGTCAACGCCTGACTGACCCCGCTCTCGGACATCTGCACGGCTTCCCCGATATCCCGCAGCGTCCACCCCTCCCGGCGCAACTCCATAATCCGGCGGTCCCTCACATGCGGTGCCAACCCCTCACCCGGCACCGGCACCTCCTCGTCAGGATCCGCATGACACCACGCACTAAACCGCTCACTGCCCCGACCGTGATCGAACAGGCTGCGAGCAGCCGCGCCAGCAGCCGACGGCAACGCCAAACACCGGTAACGCCTCAACGCACCCAACCGGCCGGCCGCCACCTCCGCCGCCGTCACACCCAGCCACGTCAAATCGGCCGGCGTCAGCAGCGCCAGGACCGGATCGTCACCCCCGCCGACCACGACCGATCCACCAGCCGGGGCGGCCGTGACAGGTGACGCCGACACCACCCGGTGCACCTTTCCCCGGTTAACGCCCAGCTCACGGGCAATCTCCCGGATCGATAACCCCTCACTCCGCAGCGCAAGAATCTGTTCCTCCATGCCCCCATCATCCGCTGTCACAGTTTGCTGATCCGCTGTCACACGCCGACCGTGACGGCACGACCTGCAGATTTAGCCCCAGCAAACATCCGACCGGCCCCGCCCGGCAATGCCGCCGTATGACACGAAAAGCCTTGGTATTGACCAACTCTCAGCAGCGCACTATCGGTGTTTGCTGCGGCCCGGTGTCGTTGCTGGCCAACGCGTCAACTTGACTACCGGGGAGGGGTAAACCACCAGCTACCGCTCAGACTCCCTCGCCACCCACAGACTTTGCAGGGCTGGCCCCAAATCGACTGTCTACCAGTGGATTTCGCTTGTTTGTGGTCGGTCGGCGACATAGACTCCAGCTACCGGCCGACGCGGATTCGTTGGTCTGGGGAACCCCATGAGATTGGAGATAGTTGTGGATTTGATGGCTTTGCTGGCGGAGACGATTGTGACGCCGAGCGGCAGTATCGAGGTGTCGTTGTTCCGGGTGACGGAGCACGGTGTCACCCGATATGAGGTCGCGGTTCGGGATTCGCGGCCGCTTGGATTCAATTCGTTCGTCGGCCGGTGGTGCACGTTGAAGACGCTGGCCGATGAGTCGGCCGCGCGGCAGGAATATGCGAAGTGGCTCGCGACCGAACTGAAATGGGCAGGGCTGGCGTCGTGATCGCGGTTGATGCCCGGCCGGGTCGCAGGGTGTTTCAGCGCGTGATGGATGACGTGGTGCTGACGGTGATCGAGCACAGCGCGTCGTGTTTCGAGGTGTTCGCGGTTGGTGGTGGTCGTTGTGGCAGCTTGGGCCGGTTTGAGAGTCGTGCGGCGGCGTTGCGGCGTGTATTGGCCGGTGACTGACCATGAGCACGCGATTCATTGCTGGAGATCGCGTCACGAATGGCTACGGGAACGGGACGGTTGTCGACCTGCCCGGCCGGAGGTTTTGCGTGCCGAACGACACGCATGTGTGGGTGTCGTGGGATTTGGAACCGTGGGACGACGGACCGCAGTTTGATTCTGTTCATGTTGACGATCTGCGAAGGATCGATGCGTGAGCGCGTCAGGAGGGTCCACGGGTGACAGGTTCACGTTCGATGACCTGAGATCGGAGCCGGTGCCGATCGAACGATTGGAAGCGTTCGGGCCGGAGTGGCAGGCGCGCCGTCGTGCGGCGCTGGCCGAGCGCGCCGCCGTGCTGGCAGCTCATGTGGCGCGCGAGCGGTCGGAAGCTGTCGCGCGGAATCTGGCCGAGTCCAAGGTTCGTGTCGCTGCTCGGCATGCGTCCAAGGCTCCTGCGGCGGTGGTCGTGACCGGTGCTGATGAGCGGGAGGTGACGGTGCCGCTCGGTGAGACGGGTCTAGAACTGTCGCTGTCGTTGCCGACGGAGGGTGAGCTGGTCTATTACGTGCGCTGTGCTGGCGACGCTGCTGTAGCGGTGACGTTCGTGCCTGATCGTGAGCGCTGGCTGGTGTGGACGTGGCGTCGTGGTGAGTGGGTCCGCATTGGTGGCGTCGTGGTGAGTGTCAACGGTTCTTGAAAATTGACCCGGCACGGTTCTCACAAAATTGACTCACCCATCGCGCGATGTTGTGGGTCTGGTCTAGCTTGAAGCACCCATAAATCGATCACCAGCTGTTGACGTGCAGCACAGTTTCGATGGCTGTGCGCGGGCCTGTCCGGAAGTCGGTGCCGAGAGTGTAGGCAGTTGGTATGAGCGCACCTTGTCGGACGCCAGCGGGGATGTTCAGGACTTCGGCCACATCTTGTTCGTAGCGCAGGTGCAGGTCTGTCCAAACGGTTCCCAACCCGCGTGCCCGTGCAGCGAGCATGTAACTCCAGACCGCAGGAAATAACGAACCCCACATCGTGGCCTGCGTCGCGTCCGGTAACACGGCGCTGCCTGGGGCGGTGATACATGCGATCAGCAAAACGGGAACACGGTGGAGGTTTTCGGCGAGGTGCTCAACGCTGCTGGCGACCCGCCGCTGCGTTGAATCGAGGTTGCCCGCGGTGGCGAATAGTTCGTCGCTGTGAACAGCGGACTGTCGGTATTCGTCGAACGCGGCTCGGTAGAGAGTGGCGATGCGGGAACGCTGATCGGTGTCGGTTATGACCAGCCAGTGCCACCCCTGCCGATTCGAGCCCGACGGTGCTTGCAGCGCAATACTTATGCACTCTTTGACCACATTCAGATCAACGGGCCGGTCGAGATCGAGCCGCCGGCGCACCGCCCGCGTCGTGGTCAACAACTCGTCCGGTGAGAGGTTCAGGGGGAACGTCATTGCTCGATGATCGCAGCCGGTGTTCGACAACGCCCGGAAGAGTGTCGGACTCCAACACGCTGGACGGCAGGCACTACTGAGCCCGCCGATACCCTGGCTGAATGACTCAGCAGGAGCCACCGCCGCGGTTGATTGGATTTGATCAGTTCGATCGGCAAGAAAAGGCGGCCTGCTTAACTGCCGTGCGGGTGCTTGAGGCCGTGCAGGCCGAAGCGTGGGACGTCGGTGGCCGTCAAAATGCAGTGGATGCGATCCTGACCCTCAAGGACGGCCGGAAAGCAGCATTCGAGGTGACGAATCTGGCTGCTGAAGGAGCGCTTCAACTCGCAGTCCTGCTCGCCAAGGACAAACACAAATGGCCACTACCGGGCAAGTGGTGGTGGACGATTGACGTCGGCTCAGTGGCAGACCTGCGGCGGCTGAAACAGTGCTACGAGAACATCATCCGGATCTGCGAGCAGGCTGGCGAGCCGTATCCCGCCCAGATCGCATGGGAGCCTTCGGCGCACCAAGACCTGCGATGGCTTGTCTACGAGTCGTCGTCGGAGATGACTGGCTACCCCGATCAACTCGCGCAGAACATGAAAAATCCTGGGGCAATGGTGGTGCCGGTGGCCGGCGGTGGCGGTGGCGGTGGGTGGATTGATGAGTCCCTGTCTGGCTTTGTCGACGCGCTGAGCAAGGCATTCCAAAGCCCGCATATCCAGTCGCACTTCCAGAAGCTCGCAAGCGCCGACGCTGACGAACGCCACCTTTTCATCCCGCTACACGGCAGCGCACTCCCGTTCAGCGTCTCCTCGGAACTCGTTTTCGAGGAGACGTTGCCACGTGATCCTCCGGCGCTTCCAGACTCCGTAACTCACCTGTGGCTGGCGCCCGATGGCTCCAAAAGAGTGCTCTTGTGGATCCAAGCCGCAGGATGGCAGAACGTTCCGACTAAATCTGGCTAGGACCGTGCGATCACGGGATCGCTCCCGAACGCGCCGGCATATCCCGGCCGGGTGCGCTGGTGGTGGGAGCGATTTACGGCTTCGGCTGCCTCCATGGTGTCAGGATCCCGGTGCCGGTTCGCTTGAGCCGGATGGGAACCATGACCCTGCCGATCTTGGCGGGGTGTTGTTCAGGCGGTCTGCGTGCTAGCGGAGTGACGGTTGCCCGGTCGTTGCTGACAAAATACGTGGGTCGAGCGCCGTGGATCTGGGACCGCATGCTTCCGTACGGGTCGATGGCAAGCCAAAACGGAGCCCGTTCGGTGGCTTGCACCCATGGGTGGTCAGGGGTGCCACTGAGATAGAACTCTGCAGCGTCGGGTCGGCTCGACCTGAGCCCTAGTAGCACTTGAATGTGCTTGTGGAATTCGGCTTCCTCCGTGGTGTCTATGGTGCCGACTAGCTGCCAGTGATCACCGAGACCGGTGCCATCGAATTGGATCTGTGACGTCGTCGTCGAGACCCATACCTGCGGAATGGTCATGCCGCCATCTTGCCCTGAGAGGCGCTTGAACCTGATTGCGGCCGAGTATGTGCGGCCGGTGATCGAATCGATCAGGGTCGTCCACCCGGAATCGTCATCGGTCAGCCCTCGACGTCGTCAACGTCGTCAACGTCGTCAACGTCACCGGGCCGCCGACCCTTCGGCGCCGCCGCCGGGCTTACAAACAGCGCTGAGTGTTTCGTTCAGGGCTCGGTGACCTTGCTGCGTGGCTTCGCGTGAGGGTTTGGACGCGACCGGGCGAGTAGTCCGAGTTTCGTCGTCGGGACGGAGCATCCGCCGAGAAAGTGAGCGTTTCAGCGGTCTTGTTGCCAGCGCGGTTGTCGCGATTGACGACTCTTGAGGTTTGATAGCGACTAAGTGATCTAAATTGAGCCGGTGCCCGCCCGGACTCCAGAGGACCGACGTGAACTCGACGCGTTATGGGCTCGGCTGAAACAGCAAAACGAGGTCGCGAGGCACACACCGCCTAAAAGGGCCGGGGCACGGATAGTGGGCTCATCCGGCGGTCACTGGCGCACACCTCAGTCGACTGTCCTGCGTTGGATACCACCCGGACGAATTCTTACTCAGTACGGCACCTTGGCTGGCGGTTTCCGGGCGGAGCCTCGGTTTGATGCATTGGCTCCGATGGTTGAGATGGATGTTTCCATGCTGCTTGGTCGGCTCGATGTAGAACAAACGGCGCGCTTCGTCACCAAACGACCGCCCAAGCCCTCTGCGGCGGTGCGCTACTTCAACAGCGACGACTTGTACCTGAATGGCTATTTGGTGACTCTTACGCCTAGTGAACGGATTCCTACTCACGTGTCCGTGCACTTCGGGCCGCCGTTCGGTATCAAGGACGTTGAACAAGCCCGCGCTAGCTGGGCAGACCCCGACCGTGTAACACTTGATTCGTTGGCACTACCGGACGACGGGAACGATCAGTGAGTACCGCCTTAAAGGGCAGACCGGACTGGTCTCGCCCGACAGGCCAAGCCCCCACTGTCTTGGCGGTATGGGACGGTGCGCCGACGCTGTTTCTCGCCCCTACTTCTCGCGGCGCCATCCTCTGGTGGGAGTTTGATGTCGATGACGACGAGTCACGGTACGTTCTCTTAGCTCATGTGACTGGGCAAGAGGCTCAGACTGTATTTGATGCTGCGCCTGGGATGGGCGCGATAGAACCGATCAGAAATTTCATGACCGACAACCGGGCGGTTATCGCACGTCGTCATCCGTCTTTTTGCACGGCGGAGCGGTTCGTCTTCATCCCTCGCCAAGGTGATGAAGAGAGCTTTACTGCCTTTCTTGACGCGGTTCATGATGAGCTTGCTCGCGAAGAGCTTCCCCATCCCGAGCATGTGAAGCGGCGCAAGCGTGCCGCAGGAACTGGGCGGCGCTGGCGTCGCTCGGATGATTCCTTGTTGGACGCCTTGGCTGCGAGCGTGGGCATTCCGGCTTAGCCGGGCCACTGTTTTTTCACTGGTCGGCCCTCGACATCGTCAAAGTCACCGCGCCGCTGACCCTTCGGCGGCGGCGTCGCCCGCAGCAACACGTACGCGCGGCCATCACCGTGCGTCCGCTTCCGCCAGATCCGGCACCGGGAACACCGCTTGCACCGGCCCACGCACACGTCAGCGTCAGCCTCTTTGTCGTAACGCTTCCAGCTGCCCCGGCAGCAGTCCCACTGGGGCGAACCGCTCGGTCAATCGTGTCCGGTAACGACGGCGGTTTCCGCGCGCGCCAACTTGGGGAAGGTGCTTGGGACGCCTTCCCAAGGGGCGCAACCCGTTTCACAGTGCCGGTGGCGATAGCCTCCACGCGCCTATGCGCGTGCCCACGTCTCGCGGGAGATCCACAAAGCGTTCACTGCGTTTCGAGAAGCGAGAACGGCCCGGTTCACGCGTTGGCCGTCGGCCCCGGTGGACGCAAGTTCGATCCCGTTGAGAGTGACGGTACGAGAATGTTTTCCGTGGACGGGTCAGGCGAGGGCCGCGCCGGCGTGTCCCAAACAGCACGCTGTACAACAGGTTTGAGGCACGACAAAGCACGGCCCCAAGACAGACAGTGCCGTCCTGGCGCCTAGGTTTTCCGGCTAGCGATTTTTGTGGCTGTCAGGGGTCATCGGGGTCCGAAGTTGGGCCAGCGGCGTGGGCGCGGTTTGGTGGCCCGGTCCACGACAGTCGATTTGCTGCCGTCGGTGGGGCGGGCCGCGTGCGCTTCCGCCTCGGTCGGGTGGTACGTCGCGGTCGCGTGATACGGATGCTGGTTCTCCCACACGAGGCACGCAAATCGCTCGGCGGGATTGATGATGATCCGCCCGTCGTCGTCGGTGTCGTCGTCGTCATCATCGGGCACCTGAGTCACATCGGGATCGGTGGCTGTTCGACACCAGCAGCGGCTGGAGTGGCGCATACGGGGCCGCTTCCAGACAAATCGGTGGATCAGGCCAGCGGTTTCCAATTCGCGGCGGACACGCGCGACGGCCATCGAATTGGTAATACCGGGAAGTTCGGTGATCGCCTTATCAGTCCGATCCGCATCCTCGATCAACGCGGCGCGGGCTGCGCGGATTTGCGCCTCCAACGTCGGTCGGTCGGTCATGGGGTTGGGCGGCTTTTCATCGATAGTTCTTCTCTCGGCGCTGCTCGGCCAGTTCCGCAGCCTGATTAAGCCAGTCGGCAAGTCTGCGCGCCTGCCACGGCGGCATATCCAACATTGCGGACGGCACCCTGTCTTCGGGATCCCACGGGCGCGGAAAGACGGTCGCATGCACCCATCCGTCATCGCCGGCTAGAACTTCAAGGCTGGTGGCGCAATCGCTGAAGCCCATGTTGCCGACCTCGCGGGTGGCGAGCCATTCGTCGTCGTCGCCGTTTT
This sequence comes from Mycobacterium sp. Dal123C01, assembly GCF_052566995.1. Taxonomy (NCBI): domain Bacteria; kingdom Bacillati; phylum Actinomycetota; class Actinomycetes; order Mycobacteriales; family Mycobacteriaceae; genus Mycobacterium; species Mycobacterium sp. Dal123C01. The sequence continues at coordinate 4,890,559 of NZ_CP199580.1, forward strand.
CGACGACATGCAGGTGGCGGTCGGTTGTGTCGGTCATTCGTTGGTTCTCCTTTGTTCGATCTCTTCGTTGAATTCGGCGATCCGTTCGGCGATGACCTGTTGGCGGTGTTCCCGCTGGCGGACGGCCGCGAGGTGGATCCGCAGGCACGCCTTGCACAGCGGCTCCCCGGTTCGGCCCCGCCGAATGTTGCCTTCGTCCATCATCAGATGCCCGAACCGGCAGAACAGCGCTAGTTGTTCGTTCACGGGTGACCACCGAACGACGGTGCATACCGGCGTCCATGCGCCGACGGGTATCTCGCCAGCTGCGGGTGCCGCTCCTCAGGCGGCAACGACGCCTGACAGCCGAAATGAGTCGGCCGGCTCACCCCGTCACGCTGCCCGCACACGCAAAACCGTTCACACACCAGGCAACTCGGATAACCGGTCACGGCTGACCCCCGTTGCCGTCTTGCGGACCCAAGGCCAGCCAGTCCAGCCCTTTGTCGTCTCCCGGCGGCAGCGCACCACGAGGCGGTTGAGCGCCGATCCGCTTCATGAGTTCAACGGCCCGTGTTTGCTGCTCATCGATGCTGATTCCGCCGGCCAACGCCAACGGGGCTAGCTTGGCGCGCTTTTTGCCTTGGTTGCGCGCCATCGTCGTCATGGTCGAACCGTCGCGGTTGTAAGTCATTCCGTCGTCGGTGAGCGGCCATGTGTTCCAGCGGTACCGGCGCGCCCGGCCGCAGGGATGGCAGTCGCCTTCTGTGCCGTTGGGTTGGTGCGCCGCGCAGAACTCAGACGGCGGGGTGATGCCGCCGATAGTGGGTTCGATCTGAGAAGGCACAAATCCCAGACGCACATACGGGGCGGGGGGGTCGTTTGTTTGCGTTGCTGGGATCAAGTCAGCGCTGGGGACAATCTCAGCCGGCGGCGGGGTGGGCGCGGTCTCTCGCGCGCGCCCCCCTCGGGAACTCTTATCGGGATCTTTATCGGGAAAGACGGGAACAGTGGCGTCAGTGCAACGTGCACTACCCCGATTTGCAACGTGCACTTCGCCTGATGCAACGTGCACTTCGTCGGCTGCAACGTGCACTTCGCCGGTGCACGTTGCGTCAGTGCAACGTGCTTGGGTCTCAGTGCACGTTGCGTCAGTGCAACGTGCACCGGGTAGCACGTCGAACCGAGACGCCTGATATTGGTTGCTGCGACCGAACTTCGTGACATAGCGAAGCGCCACAAGCTGTTTGATCGCCCGCCAGATCGTGGTGCGATCCAGCCCCGTCAAGTTCACGAGTTCGGTCACGCCGAGCGACGCAATACGGGAGTCGCCTCGGCACGTGTCAGCCATGATGAACAGCACTGCGAATTCGGTGAATCCGGCACCGGGGAGTCGTCCCGCGAGACGTTCTTGGCGTACCTCGGCGGTCATCTTCCAACTCATGGGCCACCCCCGTTGTTGTCGGTGGGCAGCGTTTGTCGGTGGGAGGCAGTACGATCGAGTCGAACTCGGACATGGTTCACTCTGCGATCGCCGCCCCCATGGGGCGGCATCGTCATTTCTGGGCTGCCTTGGCGGTGAAGGCAGCATCAATCTCGCCCAGATCGAAACGCATAATGCGCGGCCCGAGGTAATAACGCGTCAGGCGGCCATCTTCGGCCATCACTCGGATGGTGCGGACGGTGACGCCTAGGTAAGCGCTGACTTGTTTGGTGGTGGCCCAACGTCGCCGTGATGCTGGGGCATCGCCGTCTGGGTGCCGACGGGAGGAGCGCCGGTTAGATGGGGCAATCGTTGCGACGGTGCACAACATGAGCCAAAAGGAAATACGCAACACGAAACAGCCCTCTCACAGGGAGTTTCGTACTGGGCAAAGGTGGAATGCTGATCCGGCTCGGCACGAGAACCGGCGATAGCGGTTCGACCGCGACACTACCACAGCAGTCCGGTGAACCTCGTGCACTTTTAGGGTGTGTCGGTGACCAGCCTCGATAATGCGGCGGCGATCCGGGCATCGGCACCTTGGGCGGCGTGCTGATATCTCAGTGCTGCCGCTGGGGTCGAATGTCCAAGGCGCGCCATCAGTTCCGCCAATGTCGCGCCGGTGGCTGCCGCTAGCACCGCGCCGCTGTGACGGAGGTCGTGGAATCTCAGGTCAGGCCGTCCCGCTGCGTCCCGCGCACGGTAGTACCGCCTGTACAAGCTGGAAGGTGCGAGGTGTTCGCCGCCGGCAGCCGGGAACATCAACGCCTGCGGGCCGGGGTCGACGTGGTCCACAAGGTGGGCTTTGATCACCGGCACAAGGTGCGGCGGGATATGGACATCACGCGACCCCGCGACACTTTTGGGGGTGCCTCGCTCGAATCCGGCCTTGACGCGCACTACCCCGCGCCGCACCCGGATCACCCCGTCCTCGACATCCACGTCCTTGCGCCGTAGCTCGGTCAGCTCACCGAACCGCAGCGCGCACCACGCCGCCAGCAACACCATGGCTTTGTATTGGGGCGGTTCCATGTTGTCGACCAGCTTGGCCAGCTCGTCGATCGTGGCCGGGCGGATCTTCACGGCCCGTTCTACGCTGCCGGCGCCCCGGATGACACACGGGTTCGCGGGGATCTTCCTGTCGGTGACAGCGGTGCCCATGATGGTGCGCAGCAGCCCATACGTGTGCGCGCGCAGCGTGGGGGTGTCTTTGTCCAACTTGGCGTACCAGCTCCGTACGTCGTCGGCGGTGATCGACCGCAACGGCAGCCCACCGATTGGCTTGCCGATGATGTGATGATCGAGCAGCTTCCGATAGTGCTCGGCGGTGCGCGTCTTCAAGTCACGCTGCTCAAGCCAAGTGTTGGCGTAGGTGGTGAGCGTCAACGCCTTCGTCCCCGGCGCGGGTGCCTTGTCGTCCTCCGGCGGTAACCACTTGTTTCTCAGAATGTCCGCCTGAACCGTGGACAGCCACTGCCGCGCGGCACGCTTCGTGGTGAACGTCGTCGGCCCTTTGTACCGGTGGCCTTCCGGCCCGTAGTAGCGGGCTTGCCAGCGCCCGGACGCCAATTGACTGGCGCTACCGAACGCGCCCTTGTCTTGGGGTCTGCGACCCTTCCCCTGCGTCACTGTGCGCCTCCCAGTGCCTTCTCGGCGTGGACTCCCCGTAGACTCGATGAGGTTCCGCCAGCTTACTACGAGATTCACCGTGGTTCCGCTATGATGATGGTGTGTCCGCAGGTCAAGCAAGGATTCGCGCAGGTCAACCCATACGCCAGCAAATCGCTGGTCACTGGTTCAATCCCAGTATCGCGCACCAAGTGTTTGTGCAGGTCAAGGTATATTTTTGGCCCGCAACGCGGCGGCCGCTGCCAATACGCTGCCGATCAGGTCGGGTCGCCGGTCCAGCGTGGCGCGAGGTTGTAGCCGGTCGCCGGATCATTCGCGCCGGTCTCGTGAATCAATTTGGCGACCACGTGAGCCGCAATCGGCGGGCTATCAGGGGCGCTCGGGCTTTGACGGCTTGTGCCAACGCACATGTCTCCTGCGCACCGGTCCATTGCCGAACGCGTATGACACAACAGCGCCAAGCTCGACCACGCGTTCACCGGTAGGACGGTCCTTGACCCCGAAGCGAATCTCCTCCCCACGGTGACAGGTTCGGGGCAGCTTCTCGGTGGCAACCAAGTCAGCGTGTTTATCCGCGTCGTCATACTCCGTACCCTGGACGATTCGGGTTTTCGAGCTGGCGTCGGATTGTTGAATGCCGATGTAAGTCAGCCGAAGACCCTCGACGCTCACTGTGGCGCCGCGACACGTAAGAGCTATAGCTTCCAGCGCGGTGACCGTCTCCAGCATGTCAGCCGTCACCTGCGTGTTACCGGGCAAAACCGGCGAGCCCGCCGACGTAGTCATGTAGTTGGCCGAGACTCGAGACCATCACAGGTGCGATGTCAAACTCCACGTCAATTGAGGCTTCGGCTAACGCGAGGGTGGTCTGAGCCGCTATTCGCGAGTCTTCAGCGGCCATCCGGGCGCTGCCGGCCATCCGCTTCGTTGCGAGAGCCAACCACCATGTGACGACGGCGAGCACGACTGCCGATGACAGAGTGATCAGGGGTCCCCAGTCGTTTACCAACTTAAGAACAGTTCCTTTATCCACCCGCTGATCTTGCACTGCGAACGCAAGTGTTCCGGGCAGGTTCGTGGAGCGAACGGGGCTCAGCTGTTGCCCCGTGAAAATCTCGTTTGGGTACAGCCCATGGGTAGTGGGCCTACGGAACGCGTTTCAGTGTGGCGGTGCCGCAAAACGCCGTCCGTTCTTCATAGCATTTAGGCATGACGTACGAGAAAATCGACACCCCCCTAGGTGCCATTTTTCTGGGGTTGCTAGTGGTTTACCAACCCCCTATCGACGCTGGTATGTGTCCTATTGCTGCACCCGCGCCGCAACGTATTCCGCCGCGACAGCCACGATATTCAGATCAAGGACCACGCTGCGGCACCAGCTCCGTCGAACCCGCCCCGGACGACTTCTCAGTTGGGGTACTGCGCGTGACACGATTGGAGGCAGGCGTACCCCTGCGGCGTCGAAGCAGCGCCGTATGGTTCTCTGTCCCCGTACATCTTCTGGCACCGCTGTATGCACTGGTCAAGTTCGGGGCCGCTGCCGAGGGGCGCGGGCGGCACCCCCGCGCCGCCGCCATTGTTCGGCTCGGCTGCTGCGGGCGCTGCGAACAAGAACGCTGCTGCGGCGAAGCCCACCAAGATGCTGAGTGCATGCTTCATCTTTGATCACCTCGTGAGGCATCGGATCGTCCTCGGTCGAGGAGTGAAGCAACCATACGCGTTGCGGCGGGTTCGGTTACGCTACATACGTCAAAAATCCCGCCCCGCTGGGGATTTGTTCGGCGTCGTGTTAGTCGTTGCCCGGTCAAGAGCTGACCGCGACCGTTCGGCTGCATTCGCATACGGACAGAATCGAGAATCTCAGTGAAGAAATCCATCAGATTCGTTGTCGTTTGTGGGGCACCGCTTTTGGCAATGGGCATCGCGCTTCCGAGCGCATCGGCTGATCCAACAGACACTCCAGCCCCAAACCCAAACAATTCCAATTCCCATAAATTTCCACCACAAAGGACGCCGTTTGGACCGGGCCTAAAGGTTCTGACTGGTGGCGGGCCAGACGACGCCAACGCCTCGCCCCCCTCGGGTCAACCTAACCCCTGAGCGAACTCATTCTTAATTCGGCTGGGGCGCAACCGAACCGCTAGGGACACCTAGCAGAGACTCTAGGGCAGATCCCATTTATGAAGGTCGGGTCCTTTTCAGCCTGACTTCTTGCTCGGTGGTGCGGCTTTGGCTTCGGTGGCCCCTCCCTGCCTGATCCATTCCTGCCCAACATGGTCGGGCACGTCGGCGGCATCGCCTGGACCATAGACCACGCCGTCATGGACAACCCGGAATGGTTGCGCGACTTGGATTCATGTGTCGCCCGCATATGTGAGTGAGAGGTTGTCGACTACGCAGATCGCCGCCGGCCTCGGGCAGCGGCAAGTTCAGCGAAATCGGTTACGCACGGATCGCCCGAGGACACGAACGCGCGAAAGGCGACTGCTCCCGGATATTCGTCGCATCGACGAGCGCCTAGCCCACTTGTCGGCCGGTCACTTGAGTGGCGGCCCTTTCCATTGCTCAGCGGCTGTCTTCGCGTCGTCGGCTGTGGAGTAAGACTCCTGGACGACGTGTGTATGCACGCCATCCTCCCCGACCTCCCGAATCACCAGAATCCACGGGAGGTCTCGGCTTTGAGTTGAACCGGGGTCGTAGAAGACGTGGAATTCATGCCTGTCGCCGACCGCTCGGTTCTGCTCGTTCCACTGCAGCATGGCTACCTATCATGCCGCGATCCGCTGCATAGCGGTTGGTTAGTGCCTATCTGGGCGGCGTTGGCCCGGCAGGACCGCGTCGTTATCGAGCTTCGTCCCCAAGCGTGGAACAGCTTTGACAGCAAGCGAATGCTCCACCGATAGTCAGCTGTTTGGCGACTTGGTCGAGGCCGACGAGGCCGTGAGTTCTGTGAATTGACGGGCCTGCGGTAGTAGGGTTACACCAGCTCACAGGGGGTGGCGATGTCAGTCGATGCTGGTCTGCTGCACACCGACATGGATGTGCGCGGCGAGTCAAGGCTCCGGGCGGTGCGATGCAGCTGCGCTACATAAGCGTCCCGGCGCTGATCGGCGAAGCCGGCGGTGATCCCTGGGCGATCAACCAGACCCTCCAGGAGGGCCGACCGGCACAGATTGCCGACTTGGCGGAGGCTTTCCACGCCGCTGGGCGATGCACGACCGAGTCCAACGCGGCATTCGATGAAGCGCGCCGTCGTTTCGAGGCGTCCTGGAATCGGGAGAATGGCGAACACCCGATCAACGATGCTGCCGAGGTGCAGCGGGTGACCAAGTCGCTGGGCGCGCAGTCCTTGCAACTGCCCAAGATCGGGACCGATCTGGAAAACATCGCCGCCGCCTTGGCCGAGGCGCAGCGAACCGGTGCAGTGCTGATTTCGACGCTGGAAGGCCAACTGCAGCAGCTCGACACCGAAATCGGCCAAGCGGTGGAGTTGGAGAAAGAGCCTGACCTCACGGCGGCGGAGAGATCTACCCTTGACGCTCACATCTCTCACCTCGAACAGCAAGCCATCGACGACACTAAATCCGCTCTCGCCCAGATTAATTCACTACGAGACGGCTACTCGGATTACTTGCAGAAATCCTTGGCCACGCTGCACGCCGACGGCTACGACCAACCCCTGCTGCAGCAATTGGACGCAGATACCCGAATCCCGCCGCCGGGCAGCAAGCCCGAGGACGTGCACAAGTGGTGGACGTCGTTGACGCCAGAGCAGCGACAACAGCTGATCGCTGCGCACCCCGGGGAGATCGGCAACCTCAACGGCGTCCCGATCAGCGCGCGCAGCACCGCCAACATCGGGGTGATGAACCAGGACCTCAACCGGGTGCGTGACATCGCCGGCCGCAACGGCGTTTCGGTGGACGACGTGCTGCGCGATCCGGCGAAATACGGTCTGGCCGCCACCGACATCACCCGCTACCAAAACGCCGATCAGACCAAGCAAGGGCTCGACCATGACGCGGGCAACGACCCGGCGCACCCCAACCCGACCTTCTTGTTCGCGTATGACCCGCTGGCATTTGGCGGCAAGGGCCGCGCAGCCATCGCGATCGGCAATCCGGACACCGCCAAGAACACCGCGGTGATCGTGCCCGGTACCAGCAGCAGCGTGAAAGGCGGCTGGCTGCACGACGGCCACAACGACGCAATCAACCTGTACGAACAGGCCAACGCCGCCGACCCGAACAACCCCACCGCGGTGATCGCGTGGATGGGCTACGACGCCCCCAACGACTTCAACGACGTCCAGCGGATTTCCACCCCAGCGCTGGCCCGGACCGGCGGTCAAGCCTTGGCCCAAGATGTCAACGGCCTCTGGGCAACTCACCTGGGCGGCGGCGAGCACATCTCCGTGCTGGGCCACTCGTACGGTTCGACGACGGTGGCCGACGCCTTCGTCCTGGGTGGCATGCACGCCAACGACGCCATCCTATTGGGCTGCCCCGGAACCGATCTCGCCCCCAACGCCGGCAGCTTCCACCTTGACGGCGGCCACGTCTACGTGGGAGATGCCTCCACGGATCCCGTCGGTATGCTCGGGCAGCTCAACGGCGCGGGCAAGCACTTCTTCGGTGACGATCTCGGCGGCCAATTGCTGGGGACAGACCCCGGACTGGGGACCGACCCCGCGGCCGATGGATTCGGATCGGTGCGGTTCCGCGCCGAAGTGCCGGGCTCTGACGGCATCAACCCGCACGACCACTCCTTCTACTACCACCGCGGCAGCGAAGCCCTGCAGAGCATGGCCGACATCACCTCGGGCCACGGCGACGCCCTGGAATCCGACGGCCTGACCGCCCCGCACCGCTATCAGCCGGGCAAAGTCAACATTCCAGGCCTCGGTCCGGTCGGCATCGGCATACCGGGCACGCCGGCCGTCATCGACCCGGAGTGGCAACGCTCGCCAGGATCAATCACCGATGATCATGTCTTCGATGCCCAACACCATCACTAAGCGCCGGCGCCTGTGGCCGCGGCAAGCGCTGCTTGCCGTGGTGGCAGTCGCGGTCGTGCTGCTGGGAGGATGTGCACTAGTGCCAGATAAACCGCATTCGGCCGGTTCGACCAACCCATACGAAGATTCGGCCCACCCGCTCACCGACGATCAAGCCATGGCCCAGGTGGTCGAGCCGGCCAAACAGATCGTCGCCGCCGCTAACTTGCAGGGCGTCAGCGGTGGATTCTCGTTCGCGTCCTGCAACGACCAGGGCGAGCCGCCCTATCAGGGCACCGTCGCGGTCACGTTCCTCATCCACGGCGACCCCGATGCCTATTTCCAGCAAGTCCGCGCGGCACTGATTGCCCATGGCTGGAACGACGGCCCCCTACCGGGGCAGCACTACCACGGCACAACGTTGAACAAAGACGGCGTGACCGCCAACATGAATTTCCTGCCCTCCGACCACAGTTACGGCCAGATCATCCTCGACGGCCAATGCCGCAATACCACCGACCATCACCGCGACGGCAAGACCAACAGCATCAACATCACCGACCAGCTCAGCGCGCGCTGAAGATTCGGATCGCTGACGCAGAACTGTTCGCAGGAGCGGCGTAAAGGCTTGCGGCACACAGAGTATGAGTTGCCAGACAAATTAGTGAAGCGGCCACCGAGGGTCCTCCCGGTGGCCGCCTCGTCGGCCATTATGCGATGTTAGCTTCAGCCCGCGATTCGCGTGCCGTTTTGAGAAGTTTTTGCCGAGATCCGAAACTGCGCGCCGCAGATGCCCGCGACGGGGCAGGTCATGACCCCTCGGGTAGCCACCGTTGGTAACCGTTCGGTGGGAATTAGTTCACGTTTAACCTGGCCGAATCGTGGCATCCGCGATGCTATGAGCATGAGGATGAATCTCGCCGACGTCGTGACGAAGATGGTGGAGTTTGTGCGGGCCGGCTACCCACAAGGGGTTCCCGCGACCGATTGCTTCGCACTGCTGGCGGTCCTTCGCCGTCGGTTGACCGACGACGAGGTAGCAGCGGTGGCCGCACAGCTGGCCGCCCGCGGCGATTTGAAAATCGACACGGCTGAAATCAGCGCAGCCATCACCCGTATCACCGACCAGCCGCCGTCGTCGGAGGAGCTCGACCGGGTACAGCGCCGTTTGGAAGCCATCGGCTGGTCTTCCGACCCGGACAGTTAAACCACATGCGGACCGTGTTCCGTCAGCAGCTGGACGCGCTGAGCCAGAGCATTGCCGACATGTGCGATCTGAGCGGCACCGCGATGGCCCAGGCCACCGAAGCGCTGCTGCACGCGGACATTGTCGTGGCCGAAACCGTGATCAGCACCCACCAGGACTTCATGATCCGGGCCACGCAGGCCGAGAACGATGCCTACAATCTGCTGCTCCTGCAGGCACCGGTCGCCACCGACTTACGCGCAGTTCTGGGCAGCCTGCAAAACGTCGCCGACGTCTACCGGATGGCCGCCCTGGCCCTTCATGTCGCCGACACCGTCCGGCGCCGACACCCCTCCCCCGCGATCCCCGAGGACATGAACGGCCACTTTGCCGAAATGGGCCGCATCGCCGTGGATCTCAGCCGGACCGCTACGAAGGTTGTGCTATCGGGAAATCCCGACCAGGCCGCCAAACTCGCCCACGACGACGATGCGATGGACGAGCTACATCAACTTTTGTTCACCATGCTGATGGACCCCCAGTGGTCTCACACCGTCGCCACAGCGGTCGACGTCACTCTGCTGAGCCGCTACTACGAACGCTTCGCCGACCACGCGGTGACGGTAGGTCAACGGGTTATCTTCCAGGCCACCGGCACTCACGTCGCCCAACATCAAGTCGAGCAGAATCCCACTGAGTGACGCGGTGAGCCGCGCGTGCGGGTGGCGCAGCGACCGGCGACAGGGCATGACTAGCTTCCAGCCGTCGCGGCAAGCGGTGATCTACATCCCGACAGTTGTAACTTCACCCCTAAAACGAGCCCACAGGTATGAATTTGAACGCTTGGACAGACTTAGCGATTTATTAATAGACCCTTTTGCCGAGAGCATTGAACTACTTGGTATGGATTTCTCGATCGGGACAGACTCGAGGATTTATCAAAAATTTATTGGTTAGTTCAAACGTCGCCAATGCTGGTCAAGCTTCTTGATTTTGGTGGATTGGATGTCCTACGTTTGGGGTACTCCGCAGCTAATCAGTCAGAGTTGTAACAGGAGGCATAATGCAAACGGTTGCGCTCATGATTGTCGGGATGATTGGCGCGTTCCTGCTCGTTTTCGGTGTCGACAACATTGGCTGTTTCAGCGAGTGTGCAGGTAACGCAGGTGCAATCCACTGCACCTCATGCAGCTCACCGTCAGACGGACAGACCAAGCTGGGGTACCCGCACTAACGAACACTCCCACCAAACTGGCGGATCAAACGTACGTACTGCGAGCTGTTTTCATTAGCCGGTTTCCCATTGCAATCGCGATAGCCTACGTCTAGTCGGCACACGACCAACTAAGGGCAGCCAATCTTTAAAAGTCCTTCCAGAATCAAGATCGATTACGTCGCAATCAAGATCACTCGTTAGGGATCAAGATCAATAGTTCGTAATTGCATCGGGGAGCTATGAATTTCTCGAGGTCCACCAATTTCGCCGGTAGGCCGAGCGAAGGTCTGTGGTAAAGGAATGACCACCCAAGCCGCGTTATCAGGGACTACCCGCCGTCCGGCGTCGGGTTACGATTCCCGCGTCGTCTCGAGGTTCGGGTTCGCGATGAATGACATTCGACGTCTGTTCACCGCACCGGCCGCCGGAGCGGCGCGGGAATAGCGCGGCTGACGACAGAACAGCAGTGCGCCTAGATCGCATAGCGCACCTGGGAACGGCGGGACCCTCTACGGACTGCCGCAATAACCCTGGGGCGCAGGCAAACTCGGAGACGCAGGCCTGTGATTGCCGGAACGGCGCGCAGGCTTGCGCTCCACAGAGTTAAGAGTTGTCTGCCGAAAAATTTAGTGAAGCGGCCACTGGGGATCCTCCCGGTGGCCGCCTCGTCGGCCATTAAATGATGCTAGCTTCCGCTCGCGAATCGCGTGTCGTTTTCGCGAGTTCTTGCCGAGATCCAAAACTCACGCAACGGATGCGCGCGACGGTGCAGGTCACGGCCCCGCGGCCCAGGATGAGTTGGCGCGAACCGTGAGGCCACATGCGGACTGCGGTGCGGCTGGGCGTGTTTCAGCGGGCCAGTGGCGTGTAGAAGACCAAGCCGTTGCCCTTGTTGTCGTACACCACGGCGCGACGTTCGTGTGCGTCGTCGTACGGGCCTTTCACGATGCCGCCACCGCTGCCCTCAACCGCTTTCGCCGCGGCATCGACGTCGGCCGTCTTGATACCGACGACGACCTGTCCGGGGATGGGATGGTCCACATCCGTTGCCAATGCGAGAGTGACCGGTCCCCCGTCGAGGGCCGCGAAATGGGCGCCGTCGCGGAACTTCAGTGCCATTCCCAGGGTCTCGCTGTAAAACCGGATCGATTCATCCAAGTCGTCGGTCGACAAGATGATCATCTTTACTTCGTGCTCGCTCAACGGATGCCTCCTCTGCACTGGGTCGCTTCCACCCTAAGCAGCGATGCCACCACGTGTGCCGACGGTCAGCGGCGGAAGACCACCCATCGCATCGCGCTGTACATGTACACCGCTTCGCACATGCCCGCCACGATTCGCGACAGCTGGTATTGCACTCCGAAGGCCGACAACACGGTGGTCACCCCGAGGATGAAAGCCAGGTAGTTGACGACGACCACCACGACGTAGACCGCGACCTGCGGGCCGACGGCGCCGTGAGACTGAAAGTTGAAGGTGCGATTGAGAACGTAGCTGAGCGCGAAGGCACACGCGTACGCGACCGTGACGGCGATCGGCACCGCAAGGCCCAGCCCGCTGCGCAGTGTGGTGAGAAGCGCCAGATCGATGCTGAAGGTAAGGCCGTTGATCAAACAGAAGCCGAGAAATGTCGGAGCGATGACCGAGGCGAGCCCGAACGGGAGCCGCCTGACGACCGCTTCACAGAACTTGTGAAATCGGTCGACCGTGCGTGACGGGCTGACCCGCGATTCGGCTGGCACGCGGCTACCGTGCCATGGCCGGGTATCCGCCATGTGATCAGTTGGCCAACTTTTCGCGGACCACGCGCATGCCGGGCGCCACCACGGGCGCGGATCGGCGCCATCTTCCGCGGTTGGCCGTCAGCGATCTGCGGCCCCAGAATGGTGAGACGACTAGCACGTTATCCACCGGGAGTACCGACAATGACCATCAACAATCCGTACTGGGAGGCGGTCAGGGATTGCGTTGAGATCGAGAGCCTCGGGGGCACCGCGGTGGTCGGCTACTACAGCGTGGACCGGAGCGTCGAAGAGAACATTGCCCGCTCACCGACCCGGCTGACGCTCGTCAGGAAGTACTGCTGGACCATTCCCGATCCCGAAACGGTCGCATTCGTGGGCCGATACGCGCGGGACGGTCTGGTCGATCCCATTGCGGGTACGGGCTATTGGGCCTACCTGCTTGGGCAGATGGACGTCGATGTCGTCTGCTACGACCTGAACCCCGGGACCAGACTGGACGTCAACGGCTGGCACGGCGCCGACCTCCACGCCGAGGTCGGCGCGAAGGACTGCGCCGAGGCTGTGGCACTGCACCCCGACCGGACGCTATTTCTGTCATGGCCTCCCCATGCCCAGGATGTCGGCGCGCGCATCGTGAAGGCCTACAACGGGACACGGATCATCTACATCGGCGACGGCCGTGGCGGTGCCGCCGGCGACGATCAGATGCACGCGCTCCTCGAGACAGACTGGGCCGAAGTCGATTCCCGGCAGCCGGTGCTCTGGTGGGGCCAGCACGACAAGGTGACCGTGTACGAACGCGTCCATCCCTGAATGGCCGGCGCCTGTGCCCGTGATCGCGGCGCCACATGGTCCGCGGTCAGCAAACTTTGGCGTAAATAACATCACGGACACCAAAAACCGACGATCGGCGACCCGAAATGCCTAGATCAGCCTTGAATCCGGTGCGGCCAGTTTACGACTTGGGCGGGGTGTTGGAGTCGATATCCATGTCTGGGCAGAATGCCTCGACCGCAGCGAAGGCGATCACCTTCGTCTGCTGCTTGCTGTAGCCCAAGTTTTGAATCCGCTGCAGCGCCTGGTCCGGTGGGAGGATGTCGTTGCGCAGCTCGTTACACAGATTGGTCCCCACGTGGACGATCGTGTCGTGGCTGGAGTACTGGACGTGGTTCTTGTCGAGCACGGCGAGATACACGGGAGTGTTGTCCGGCTCAGCGTTGGCGACTGCTGGCACTGAACACAGCAGTGTGGGCAGGGCGATGAATGACGCCGCGAGTGCTGCTTTCATGGACGTGAGCATAGAATCCCGCCTGAACTTTTAAGTGAACGATGGGCAAACGGATTCCCCTCATTGCCGGGCGTGGCAAAAATTCGCACCGCGCGCCGCTGCGCCGGATCGGCCAAGGTGGCTAGAGTTCCCCAGTTAATGGCACGACTGAGAGACCTTGCCCCACTCGCGACAAGGGCGACCGTCAAGAACATCGCGGCCGGGCTCCTCTGCGCCGTCGGAGTCCCGGCGTTCGCCCGGCGGCGACACCGCGACCTGCTGGCGATCGTGATGTTCCACGGCGTGGAAGACGAACCACTGTCGCCCGCATGCTGGCATGTCCTGGACGTGGCGATGTACCGCCGTCAACTGGGATACATCCGCGAGCACTTCAACGTCCTTCCGCTCGAGGAGGCCCTCGAGCGGCTCGCCGCGGGGACATTGCCGCCGCGCGCGATGGCGATCACCTTCGACGACGGCACCCGCAACCTGGCCACGCACGCGGTCCCGCTGTTGCGGGATCTGGGACTGCCCGCGGCGGTGTTTCTGGCGACGGGTCCGATGGGCAGCGACGAAAGCCTCTGGCCCGACCGGCTTTGGCTGGCGATCGCACACACCACCGCGACCGAGGTCGATCTGGCCGCACTGGGACTGGGCGCTCGCTCGCTGGACGGGACGGCCAGCCGCGGCGCCGTCTATGCGGCCGCGGTGGCCCAGTTGAAAGACCTGCCCGACGCACAACGCGTCGCGGTGCTGGACGAGATTCTCGCCGCCCTGGGCCACCGCGACGGCGGCGACGGTGGTCCGTTCCGGATGCTGTCCTGGGACGAAGCGCGTGAGATGGCCAGCGACGGTCTGGTGACGCTGTATCCGCACACCGTGACCCACCCGATCCTGGCCCGCTGCAGCGACGACAAGGTCGAGCGGGAGATCACGGATTCGTGCGTGACGTTGCAGCATGAAACCGGCCTGACTCCAACGGTTTTCGCTTATCCCAATGGCCGGCTGCAAGATTTCGACGCCCGCGCCAAGGACGCACTGCGCCGCCGCGGGGTGCGCTGGGCGTTGTCGACGACACTGGGATTCGCCGACCGTCGCTGCGACCCGATGGCGTTGCCGCGGTTGGCCGTGGGCAGCGATTCGTCTTTCGGCTACTTCCGGCTCATGGTCTCGGGCGGGCTGCCCCGCCGCAGCGGCTGAGGGCCGGACGTCAGCGCGACGCGGCGGCCAGCCACAAGTCGTGCAGCGCCTCGCGCCAGTGGGCAATGTCGAACTCGCCGGCACGCGCGTACGCCGCCGCCGCGAGCCGATTGCGCAGCTCAACATCGAGGATCAGGGACCGCAGCGCCGCCGCCAGTTGCTCGGGCTCGCCGGGCTTGACCAGCAGACCGCTTACCCCGTCGGTAACCACTTCCGGTATCGCACCCACGGCGGTGGTCACCGGTACCGCCCCGTTGGCCATCGCCTCCAGCACCGCCATCGGAAGACCTTCGCTGTAGCTGGGCAACACGAAGATCGCCGACTCGGCCAGCAGCCGGTCCCTGTCCGCGGGCCCGACCCAGCCGACGACGTCGACGGTGTCCGCGAGTCCGTTGGCGCGGACAACCTCGCGTACCTGTTCCACATCCCCGTCGCCAGCCAGGGTGACTCGCAGGTGAGCGCGAATATCGTTGGGCAGCATGCCGATTGCACGAACGAGGTCGTAGCTCCCCTTGTTTTCGCCCAATCTGCCGAGCGCCACCGCCCGCACCGGTTGCCCGGTGCGCGGAGTCGGCGCAACGGCAGGCACCACCACGGGGTTGTAGAGGACTCGGGTGTGGGATTCGTCGAATCCGAGGCTCGCGCACGACTCCTTGACATGGAGTTGGCCGAGCACCACCGAATAGTCGGCGCGCAGCGCCAGGCGTACGGCGCGGCCCAGCGGCCGCGGCAGCTCGTCGAGCCAGGAGAAGAAGTATGTGGTGTGGCCGTGGACGATGGTCGGGACGCCGCGCAGCCGCGCGACGAACAGCGGTACGGCCTTGCGGACGATGCTGCCACGCCATGAATAGTGCACGTGGAAGACGTCGACGAAGCCGAACAAAAGCAGCGCGGATGCCTTGACCATGCCCGAAATTCCCGTCCACAGCCGCACCGCCAGCGGGGCGTCGTTGTAGGTGGGCACCAGGCGGATGTGGAACCGTGAGTCGCTGTCCTCGAGCAGCAGACGCATCATCGTCGCCATGCCGCCGCGGCTGTTCGGCCCGGCTGGGGCGTTCCCGATCGTGAGGACCCGAATCGGCAGGTGCGCTGCTGCCGTCACGTGCGTGTCACCCCGCCTACCTCCGCTCAAGCTTGCTTCACCACAGGACGCTACGGAATAGCAGGGCGTCCGCTACCAGTCCGACACCGAAGACCAGGAACAATATTCGCACCGAAATGGGGCCGTAGCGAGTGAGGCCGCGCACGATCCCGCGCTGTATCCGCACCGCTCGGGTGGTCTTCCGGGTGGCCAGAAAAAGGATCAGCATCGACGGCGACAGTGCCAGCGTCCAGTAGGCGTAAATCAGCACCGGCCACAGGGGCGGTCGTGGATGCACCGCGGCGAGCATGGCCAATCCGGTGATGTAGGGAATCGAGGTGGGCGCCTGCCCCATGCCGACCGCGGCGCCGAGAACTCCGAGCAGCCAGGGACGTTGCCGCATTGCCGCCAGCGCCCATCCCGGGGCCGACGTCTGGGCGGTCAAGGGAAAGTAGGCCAGGCACATCAGCACCACACCCAGCACCAGCTGGCCCCAAAACCGAAGCGCCGGAGTGACTTTGAAGTCGGCCCATTCCGTCAACACACCAAGACCAAGTACGGTGCAGACCCCGAAGGTGGTGGTGATCGCGAACAAACCTGCGATAAAGCTCAAGCCGCCCCGGACGGGCGATCGGCGATCGAGTCGGCTGGCGTAGACGACGGCTGAGACGACGCCCACGTTGAGGACATTCAGCGAGTCGAGGAAGGCCAGACCGGCGAGCGCCAGCAAAAGAGCTTCCATGATCGCACCGAAGTTACGGCATCCACTCGCTGACCGTTGTCAACCGGCGAAGCAAAGCGGCGTCCGTTGGGAAATTGGGGCGTGCGTTATATCAGTGGCGGCTGTAATGTTTTCTGCATGCTGACTTGTGAGACGCGGGAGTCGGCGCTGGCCCGATTGGGGCGGGCGCTGGCCGATCCGACGCGGTGCCGGATTCTGGTGGCGTTGCTTGACGGCGTGCGCTACCCGGGCGGACTGGCGTCCCAGCTTGGTCTGAGCCGGTCGAACGTTTCCAATCATTTGTCGTGCCTGCGCGGGTGCGGCTTGGTGGTGGCCACCTACGAGGGACGGCAGGTGCGTTACGCGCTGGCTGACGTGCACCTTGCCCGCGCGCTGAGTGAATTGGTTCAGGTGGTGCTCGCCGTCGATACCGAGCAGCGCTGCGTTGACGAGGCCGCACCGAGCGAGGCGGGCACGGCGCGATGAACGACAAGGAGGCCGCGAGCCGGGTCGGCCCCTCGTTACCGCTGGCCGCGCCGGCGACAGACTGCTGCAATGACGGGTGCTGCACCCCCGCTGCCACGAATTCCGTTGAGCCGCAACGCCGTGCCGTGTTGTCGCGACGAGTGCGTCTGCTCGTATCGACGACGATTACCTACAACATCATTGAAGCCGTCGTCGCGATCTCGGCTGGCACGGTGGCATCGTCGTCCGCGTTGATGGGGTTCGGGCTGGACTCGCTCATTGAGGTCTCCTCGGCCGCCGCGGTGTACTGGCAGTTCTCCGGCAGCGACCCCGAGGCCCGCGAACGTGCCACGTTGCGCATCATCGCGGTGTCGTTCTTCGCATTGGCCGGCTACGTCACGGTCGAGTCCGTTCGATCCCTGCTCGGCGGGGAGACTGCCGGATCCTCCACCGCCGGAATCGTTTTGGCGGCAGTGTCACTGGTGGTCATGCCGCTGCTGTCGTACGCACAGCGGCGCGCCGGACGAGAGCTGGGTTCGGCCAGCGCGGTTGCCGACTCCCACCAGACACTGCTGTGCACATACCTCTCCGGCGTGCTGCTGGTCGGGTTGCTGCTGAATCTGCTGTTCGGCTGGTCGTGGGCCGACCCGGTCGTCGCATTGGTGATCGCCGCCGTGGCAGTCAAGGAGGGGCGCACCGCGTGGCGGGGCGAGCACTGCTGCTGACTGATCGAAAACTCGCTGCGCTGCAGCGCTTTTCGCCGCTTAGCTGGGCAGTCCGGCCTTGATGGCCGCATCCTGCTTGCGCGCCACATCGAGAGCGACCTCCGGCGGCACCGCGTCGTTCGGCGCGCTCTCGAACTCAACCAGCGCGACGACCTTGCCCTCGCCGAAGATCACCGACGTCTTCGCCTTGGTGCCGTCAGCCGAAGGCCCGGAAATGATCGTGCCGCCGACGCCGACGTCGGCCGGTGCCGGCGTACCGCCCTTGATGGCACCGTTCTGCGGATCGACGTAGGACTTGGTCAGCGAGTCACGGTCCTTGTCCGCCGCACCGGGGTCGGGATAGACCAGCAGCGAGTCGATGACGGTGCGCGCGCCGGCCTGATTCGTGAACACACCCTCGATGCCCGGTGCCGGGTCGGTCAGCTGCCGCGTTTTGGGCCCGGTGAAGCTATCCCCCGGCACGACGATGTCGGTCGCCTTGATCAGCAAGTTGCTGTAGTCCGAAGGCTGCGCGGCACCGCTGCTCGATGTCGGTGCGGCCGACGACGGGGCCGCGGAAGAAGTCGACGTCGACGATTTCGTTGACGACGATGGGCTGGGCGACTTGTCGCTGCCACACCCCGTGACCGCCGCGCCGACCACCAGCGTGGTTGCCGCCAGACCGGCTGCCGCCACCGATACCTTCTTCACCATTGACTCCTTTGAGTGCCGTCGCGATTTGCTAGCGCCTCGCGCAACGTAGCGGAAACCCAGATGAACTGGAATGAATCACCGTAAATCATTGCCGAATTAACCAACCACACTGCGGCGCCGATTGCCACCGCGAAGGCATCGATCGCATTGCGGGAACCTGAATGACGGTTGACGGCTTGTGGCCCGTTCAGCCTCGGCGAAACCGCTCGCGCATTTGCGGATCGTTCTCCCACCACAGCCCTGCGGGCTCAGCCGCTTCGCTCGCGATCGTTTCCGTCCGGTCCAGCTCGGCATCGACCTGGACGGCCTGCGCCCGTTCATCGCGAGACAGCGCGCGCATCAACAGCAGCACGAACGGCAACCCGACCACGTCGCCGAGAATCCATAGGACGCCGGCGCCGATGGTCTGGTCGAGCCGCTGATCTGGACCCCAGGAGCGGTGCAACGCCGAGTAATACTCCGCCGCGATCAACGAGCCCTGCCAAATCACCAGCCCCAGGACTCCGTCGCCGAGGGTCTCGGCGACGGAGATCAGCAGCGAAATCAGTTGCGGGTACTTGCGGGGCACCGGGTCCGCTTGCAGCCGGGCATAAAAGTATCCAAAACCAATGACTACCAGGATAATTCGGGTAAGCGCGCCGATCCATTGGTTTTGCAGAGCGGCGGTGTACCAGGGCGTCAGGTAGAGCAGCCAGGGCGTGGCCAGCATCCCCAGCGACGTCGTCAACGGGTGCGCGAGCACTCGGGCCCATCGGCTCCCCAGTAGCCGGTCGACGCGTTCGCGGGCGCCGGGGCCCAACGCGTCGCGCCCCACGGTGATCGGCTTGCCCTGCGCGAGGAAGAACGGCACCACAAACAGCAGCAGCAGTACCTGCAGCGCGCGCACCCAGAACAGCACGTAGGCGTAACTGCCAATCGCACCGACGGTGGCCAGGGCCCACAAGACGATGCCGACGCCGAAGCATCCGGCCTGCGCCGGTTCGACAGGTTGCGCGCCGCCGCGGGTCCGCCGGTAGCACCACGCGTAGGTGCCCGCGACCACCACGATCAACGTCGCGGAAGTGAAGTCCAGATACCAGGTCTGAACCAGGGCGCCCCATGTCAGCGGGCCCGGATCAATGGGCATAGCCCCTAGCGTATTGCGGCTCGCAAGCAGCGCTTAGTCGCCGGCAGCGCCCTCGGGCTTGGGTCCCCGACCGTCGCCGGTCAGGTACTTCGGGCAATACGAGCCGGCCGCGATTGCCGTGAACTTGGCCGCGCCGGTTCCGGAGAATCCCGGATTGTGCAGCTGGAGGTTGTTGACGATTTCCTGGTCGGAATGTCCCGTGTCGACCAGTTCACACACCGTCCTGCCGGCCGATATCGCAGCGGCCGGGTCCTGGAAGGTGAGACCGGCGTCTTTGAGCTCCTTGAGGAAGGCGGCATCGGCGGCCGGGTCGGGAGCGGGGCTGGGACTGGGGCTGGGGCTGGGCGCGGCGTGCGCCGGCACCGCCAGGGCAATCGTGGCCGCGACGCTTAGCAGCATCATTGGGCGTCTCATAGCTTCCAAATTCTCCCAGAGTTGCCGACGCCACGCATCCCACCAGGTCGCCCGGGCGAAGCAAGTTCAGATGGTGTTGGCTTAGACGACGTGGCTGCCATTTTGATTGTTCTGGACGTCTTTATCGGCATCATCGCTGTGACCGGGCTGATTGCCACGGGGAATCGGCTACGGGCCCACCGCAGACGAGCGGGCGCCAAAGGCGTCGTCCTGACGATCGATCGCCTCTCGCCGCGCCGCAGGAATATCGATCGACTCGAGGTGCGCCTGCGGATGGTCGGACCGACTGTGCGCTACGAGGTGGGACTCGATCTTGAAGCCGACGGCAATCCGTTCGAGGTGTCGACGCCCAAGCCCGCGATACGTCCGTCGATGGGGTGCGAGGACGAGGAAATCTCTTGGGGCTTCGAGATTCCCGAAGACGAGCTCGACAATGTCTGGGTCATCGCCTCCTGGATGACGGCCGACAATGCCGACCTACGCATGGCGGCAATCGCCGCGCAGGTCGGCACGCCGGAAATCTACGAGTGGAGATGGGCAGCCGATTGGCGCATCTCGGGAGCCGGCCACTGGCGCAAACGTCGACGTCCGACGACTCCGCCACGCACCGCGGCAGGAATGGGCCCCCTGGAACTGGGGCGAACACCCGGCCGGGGACTGACACCGCGACCCGCCGCCGACGGACCAGAACAGGAGTAGCGCGCCGGCTCGCGGCGTTATTGGGGGCCGTTGGTGCTCGTGGTGCTCGTGGCGCGAGGCAACGCGCTGGGGCAATAGGCGGTGGCCGCGATCGCCGCGAACTTAGCGGCGTTCTCCTCGCGGAGTCCGGGGTTACGGTCTTCCACGGTCTTGACGACATCCACCATCTGCGTGCCCTGACCGACCGCCTGGCATACCCACCTGCCGGCCGCAATCGCCCGGGCCGGGTCCGGGAAGGTGACACCGGTCGCTTGCAGCGCGGCGAGGAATTGGTCATCCATGGCATCGGCATGCGCCGGCGCGGCCATGCCGATCACGGCGGCGGCGCTCGCCAGCATCAGGAGAGGTTTCATAGCCTCCTGATGGTCGCAGACCAGCGGTTAACTCGCATCCCCTTGATGCCGCGATGACGGCGACTCGGCGTGGACCTGGGCAACAGCGTCGCACACCGGACTCCCCCGCTGCCAGGATGGCTGACCAGGCGCGGTCAGGGGCCGGTCCAACCCCTCCCCTTCACCATCGCCGGTGTGCAATTATTCGAAGATGCGCCGCTGGCTGATCGTCCTGTCCACCTTGCTCATCGCCGCCGCGAGCGTCACCGGTGCCGGCGTTGCGGCTCCGCGCGCGTGGGCCGGGGACGCGCCGATCGGCCACATCGGCGACACGCTGCGGGTGGACACCGGCACCTACATCGCGGACGTCACCGTCAGCAGCGTGGCTCCCTGCGACCCGCCGCCCGGATTCGGCTACACCCGCAGCGGCGTTCCGATCAAAAGCTTTCCGGGCAGCACCCCTAACCGCGCCGACGTGACGGTCCGCGCGATCCAGGTGCCCAACCCGTTCATCATGGCAACCGCGTTCAGCTTCGACGGCGTGACTCCGTTCGCCGACGCCTACAAACCGCGGGCCACCGACGCACCCGACGCGCTGGACAACGTGCTCGTCAACGCGCCGAACGGGGCAATCGTCCGCGGCGGGGTGTATTGGGACGCCTACCGCGATCCGGTCTCCAATGTCGTACTGCTGGACCGCAAAACGGGCAAGCACCTCGCGCAGTGGAACCTCTGACACCGGCCGTCCACCGTGCCGCGACGGATTCCGTCGATGTCGTGGAGCTGGCTAGCGTTGCGGCGCAAACCTTTCCGTTGGCATGTCCGCCCACGGCAAATCCGGAGAACATCGCGTCCTTCGTCGAGGCCAACCTGTCGCCCGCCCGCTTCGGCGAGTATCTCAGCGATCCGGCGCGAGCCATTCTCACCGCGCGCTGTGACGACCGAATTGTCGGTTACGCCATGCTTGTTCGCGGCGTCTCCGATGACGCCGGCGTGCAGCACGCCGTCGACATCCGCCCGGCGGCAGAGCTGTCGAAGATGTACCTATTGCTCGACTACCACGGCAGCGGGGCATCGACGGCGCTGATGGACAGTGCGCTGGCGGTCGCGGCCGAATGGAACGTACGTTGCGTGTGGCTGGGCGTCAGCAAGGCAAACCAACGCGCACAACGCTTTTACGCCAAGAGCGGATTCAGGATCAACGGCACCAGGACGTTTCAAGTGGGTGCTCACCTCGAAAACGACTATGTCATGGTTCGCGAGGTTGGTTAGCCCCGGCCGTCAGCGCCAATAACCTTGAGGTGGCCCGCAAATACTTTTTTCGGTAGCCGCCGGCCAGCATCTCCTCGCTGAAGACGGTGTCCAGCTTCGCCCCGGACGCCACCACCGGGATGCCGGCGTCATACAGGCGATCGGTCAGCGACACCAGCCTCAGCGCGACGTGCTGATCCTCGATGCCATGCACACCGGTCAAAAACACCGCCGTCACACCCTCGATCAGCGTCAGATAGCGCGACGGGTGCATGGTCGCCAAATGCGCACACAGCGCATCGAAGTCGTCGAGCGTCGCCCCGTCCACACCCGCGGCGCGGGCGACAACCTCCTCGTCCGACAGTGGCTGCGGCGCGGGCGGCAAGCCGCGGTGCCGATAGTCCGGGCCATCGATGCGCACAGTGGTGAAAATCCCTGCCAGCGTGTTGATCTCACGCAGAAAGTCCTGAGCGGCGAACCGGCCTTCGCCAAGTTGCTCGGGCAGCGTGTTGGAAGTGGCGGCCACCGACACGCCTCGCTCGACCAACGACGACAGCATCCGCGAGATCAGCGTGGTGTTGCCCGGGTCGTCGAGTTCGAACTCGTCGATGCACACCACCGTGTAGTTGGCCAGCAGATCGATGCATTCGGCGAAGCCGAACACCCCGGCCAGCTGAGTCAGCTCCCCGAACGTCGCGAACGCCTTGGGATGAGTGTTGGGAGGGGTCGAAGCGTCCGGAGCTCCGTCGGGCCCCGGGCCCGGCAACTGGTAGTAGGCCGAGGCCAGCAGATGCGTCTTGCCCACCCCGAATCCGCCGTCCAGGTAGATGCCCACACCGGGCAACACCGCCCGTTTGCCCCATAGTTTCCGCCGGCCCGCGCGCCGCTGGACGGCCTGATCACAGAAGTCCTGGCAGGCCGCGAGCGCGGCGGCCTGAGTCGGTTCCGCGGGATCGGGCCGATAGGTCGCGAAGCTCACGTCGGCGAACGTTGGCGGCGGCCGTAATTGGGCGATCAGCCGTTCTGGCGACACGCTCGGATGCCGATCCACCAGATGCCCCACGCGACCGGAGCCGGCCGGGATATCCCCGGAGGTGGACCCGTGCATGCGAAAACTCTAACGGCGTGCTGCAATCGTCCTCATGCCCGACTCCGGCACCGGCAGACCCGCCGAGACCTCGTTGACCTTGCTCGGATCGGGGCGCGAGCTCGACGACGGCGAGCTCCCTGCGCTCTACGCCTACCCGGACGAGGACAAGACCTGGGTGCGGGCGAACTTCATCACCAGCATCGACGGCGGGGCCACCGCCGAAGGTAAGACCGGCCCGATGGCCGGCCCCGGTGACCGATTGATCTTCTTTCTGCTGCGCGAACTCGCGGACGTCATCGTCGTCGGTGCGGGCACCGTGCGGGTCGAGGGGTACTCGGGCGCGCACGCGGGCGTCGCCGAGCGCCAGCGCCGCCAGGCCCGCGGGCAAAGTGAAGTCCCGCAATTGGCCATCGTCACCAACTCCGGTCGCCTGGAACGGGATCTGGGGGTGTTCACCCGGACCGAGGTGCCACCCCTGGTGCTCACCTGCACGGCCACGGCCGGCGAGACCCGCCGCCACCTCGGCGACCTGGCCGAGGTCATCGACTGTTCCGGCAGCGACCCCGCCAAGATCGACGAGGGCGCGCTGCTGGCGCTCCTGCGGGCTCGCGGATTGCGCCGCATTCTGACCGAGGGCGGGCCGATGCTGCTCGGCTCGTTCATGGAGCGCGACATGCTCGACGAGCTGTGTCTGACGATCGCGCCGTACGTCGTCGGCGGGCTGGCCCGGCGCATCGCGACGGGTCCCGGTCAGGCGCTGACCCGCATGGACTGCACCCACGTCCTGACCGACGACGCCGGCTACCTGTACACGCGCTACGTGCGGGCTCGAACCTCTTAAGCCCGGCGAAACGACATGGGTTGGCTACTGTGGTCGGCATGAGTCGGCACATCAGGTCCGCGACGACCCTGGTCGCCGTGACCGTGCTGCTGACCGGCTGCGTTCCGGGTCTGGGCGCGGACCCGCGCTTCGCGACCAATGCCGGCGCCCGACCGCAGGGTGCGGCCACAACGAAACCCGCGCCCAGCGGGCCGCCCCCGATCGCCGCCCCCAAGAACGACTTGTCGTGGCGCGACTGCACGTCGAAGGTGTTCACCGACGCCGGCGTCCGCCCGGCTCCCGGCGGTGTCCAGCTGGATTGCGCGAACTACGACGCCGACCTGGACCCGGTCAACGGCGGGTCGGGGACCGTGACCATCGGCGTGGTGCGCGCCCGGTCGAATCAGACTCCAAAGGACGCGGGCCCCGTCGTCTTGACCACGGGCTCCGACGTGGCGTCCTCGACGCAGTTGCCGGTGTGGCTTTCCCGGGCGGGCACCGATCTCTTGCAGGCCCATCCGATCGTCGCCGTGGACCGCCGCGGCATCGGCATGTCGAGCCCGATCGACTGCCGGGATCACCTCGACCGCCAGGCGATGCGCGATCAGGCGCAATTCCAGAGCGGCGACGACCCGGTCGCCAATCTGTCCGACATCGCCAACACCGCCACAACTAACTGCACCGACGCCATCGCGCCCGGTGACAGCGCCTACGACAACTCACACGCCGCCTCCGACATCGAGCGACTGCGCAGTCTGTGGGACGTACCTCAGGTCGCGCTGCTCGGCATCGGCAACGGCGCCCAGGTCGCGCTGGCCTACGCAGCGTCGCGGCCCGACAAGGTCGCCCGGCTGATGCTCGACTCCCCGATTGCGTTGGGGGTCAACGCCGAAGCGGCCGCCGAGCAACAGGTCAAGGGCCAGCAGGCCGCACTCGACGCGTTCGCCGCGCAATGCGTCGCGGTGAACTGCGCGCTGGGTCCCGATCCCAAGGGCGCCGTCAGCGCGCTACTGGCCGATGCCCGCGCCGGTAGGGCGCCCGGCGGCGCGTCGCTGGCCGAAGTCGTCAACGCCATCACCGTCGCGTTGGGCTTCCCCTCCGGCGGCCGCGTCAACGCCACGACGAGTCTGGCCAACGCGCTGGCGGCCGCCCGGTCCGGCGACGCCAACCAGCTGACCAACCTGATCAACCACGCCGACGCCACCCAGGACACCGACGGTCAGTTCGTCAATTCCTGCAGCGACGCGATCAATCGTCCGACCCCGGACCGGGTCCGCGAACTCGTGGTCGCCTGGGCCAAGCTTTATCCGCAGTTCGGCACCGTCGCCGCACTCAACTTGATCAAGTGCGTGCACTGGCCGACCATCTCGCCGCCGGCGCCGCCCAAGGACGTCAAGGTCGACGTCGTGTTGCTGGGCGTGCAGAACGACCCGATCGTGGGTTCCGAAGGCGTCGCCGCGACCGCGGCCACGATCATCAATGCGAACGCGGCCAGCCGGCGGGTGATGTGGCAGGGCATCGGCCATGGCGCCAGCATCTACACACCTTGCGCCGTCCCGCCCATGGTCGGCTATCTCAACAGCGGCAAGCTGCCCGCAACCGACACGTACTGTCCCGCCTGACACTTCGGGGCCGGCGCCGGTGTACGGTGCGCTGGTGACGGGAGCTGACTCGACTCGATCCGGCTTGCGCGACTCGTTGCTGGCCGCATTCGATCCCCGGACCGGGCCGCCGAGTACGGCGACAATCCTGCGGTCGGCGCTGTGGCCGCTGGCCATTCTCTCGGTTTTGCACCGCAGCATCGTGCTCACGCTCAACGGCAACATCACCGACGACTTCAAGCCGGTCTACCGGGCGGTGTCGAACTTTCGGCACGGCCTGGACATCTACAACGAGCACTTCGATTACGTGGACCCGCACTACCTGTATCCGCCCGGTGGCACGCTGCTGATGGCGCCGTTCGGATACCTGTCCTTCACGCCGTCGCGCTACCTATTCATCGGAATCAACACCGTGGCGATCCTGATCGCCTGGTACCTACTGCTGCGGCTGTTCAACTACACGCTGTCCTCGGTTGCCGCCCCGGCCCTGCTGCTGGCCATGTTCTGCACGGAAAGCGTGACCAGCACGCTGGTGTTCACCAACATCAACGGCTGCGTGCTGCTGGCCGAAGTGCTGTTCTTGCGGTGGCTGCTGGACGGGAAAGTCGGGCACCAGTGGTGGGCCGGCCTGCTAATCGGGCTCACCTTGACGCTCAAACCCGTGCTCGCACCACTGCTGTTGCTGCCCCTGCTCAATCGCCAATGGCGGACGCTGGTACCGGCCATCGCGGTCCCCGCCGTCGTCAACCTGGCCGCGTGGCCATTGGTCAGCGACCCGATGGACTTCGTCACGCGGACGCTGCCGTACATCGGGGGCACCCGGGACTATTTCAACAGCTCGATCGAGGGCAACGGGGTGTACTTCGGCCTGCCCACCTGGCTGATCGTGTCCCTGCGAATTCTGTTCATCCTGATTGCGATCGGCGCGCTCCGGCTGCTGTACCGCTACTACCGAACCCGGGACCCGCTGTTCTGGTTCACCAGCTCATCGGGTGTGCTGCTGCTGTGTTCCTGGCTGGTGCTGCCCCTGGCCCAGGGCTACTACTCGATGATGCTGTTCCCGTTCCTGATGACCGTGGTGCTGCAGAACTCGCTGATCCGCAACTGGCCGTCCTGGCTGGGGATCTATGGCTTCCTGACGCTGGATGACTGGCTGATTTACCGGTGGATGCGGTACGGCCGCGGGCTGCACTACCTCAAGATCACCTACGGTTGGTCGCTGCTGCTGATCGTCGTATTCACCGTGCTGCTCTTCCGCTACCTGGACGCCAAGTCCGAGAACCGGCTGGAAGACGGTATCGATCCGGTCTGGCTGCCAGCTAAGCCAGAGCGAGCTACCGTGGACCGATGAGTTCCCCCGACCTGTCGCAGCCCAAGGTGCAGCTATCTGACGACGAGTGGCGCAAGAAGCTCAACCCGCAGGAGTTCCAGGTGCTGCGTCGCGCCGGCACCGAGCGGCCGTTCGTCGGTGAGTACACCGACACCAAGACCCAGGGTGTTTACGAGTGCCGGGCCTGTGGCACTGAATTGTTCCGCAGCACGGAGAAGTTCGACTCGCACTGCGGCTGGCCGTCGTTCTTCGATCCGGCTAACTCCGACGCGGTGATCCTGGTTCCCGACCACTCGCTCGGGGCGACCCGCACCGAGGTGCTCTGCGCGAACTGCCACAGCCACCTCGGACACGTGTTCGCCGGTGAGGGTTACCCGACGCCGACGGATCAGCGGTACTGCATCAACTCGATCTCGCTGCGCCTGGTTCCCGCCGCGGGGTAACCCCGTCACCAGCCGCGACACTTAAACCACGCACAAGACACGCCGGAAGGCATCGCACCGCTTTAAGTCTCGGCGCCAGGGTGTCGGCCGGTCATGACAAATTCTGCCCATGGACGACGCATTTGTGGGTAGCGAGGCCGTGCGACGGGGAATGCTGAGCCCGTATCGACTCCGAACCGGGTTCCGTGCGATCTATCCCGACACTTACGTGGCGCATTGTGCAGCGCCGCCGCTGCGAACACGTTCGGTTGGGGCGTGGTTGTGGTCGGACCGACGCGGCATCCTGGCCGGACTTGCCGCAGCGGCGCTGCACGGATCGCAGTGGATCGATGACGACGAGCCCATCGAGTTGATCTGGCGTAACCCGCACCCGCCGATCGGCGTGATCACGCGAAATCAGCGAGTCGAGCCAGACGAGGTCACCCGCGTTGCCGGCCTTCCGGTGACCACTCTCACGAGGACAGCGTTTGACTTGGCACGGCACCTGCCCAGTGGCGAGGCAGTGGCACGGCTCGACGCGCTGATGCGCGCGACGCCGTTCTCCAGCGAGGATGTGCTGCTGCTGGCCAAGCGATACCCCGGAACGCGCGGGCTACGGAGGCTGCGGGCGGCTTTGCCGCTGATCGACGGAGGCGCCGCGTCCCCCAAGGAGACATGGCTGCGCTTGCTACTGATCGGTGCGGGCCTACCCATTCCCGCCACACAAATACCAGTGCAGGAGAAGTGGCAACTGGTTGCCTGCATCGATATGGGCTGGGAGAAATACATGGTGGCCGCCGAGTATGACGGCGACCATCATCGCGAGAACCGGCACCAGTACGCGCGCGACCAGGATCGGCTACGCAAGCTCGAAGAACTGGGCTGGATCGTTATCCGGGTGATCGCCGAGGACAAGCCCCTCGACGTGGTGCGACGTGTGCGCGGTGCGCTCATCCGCCGGGGATACCGCGACGGGAGGCGACGCCGTGGGTAAAACTCAGTCCGCCCGGGTGGCGTGGACTTCCCAGAACGGCGCGTGCACCCGGCCGTCGACCAGCCACGGTTCCATCGCGTGGAACCGTGCCAGCATGTCCTCCACCTGATCGGCCATGTCGGGATTGCGCGCGGCCATCATCTCGATGGTCTCGGCGCTCATGTTGACCTGGTAGGTGGTCGTGCCCAGATAGCTGATCTCCCACCCGCCGAGCGGAAGCACATCACGAAAGTCCTTCTCGGACAACGAGCGCAGCATTTTGAAGCCGTTGACGTTGTGCTCGCCGAACTCGAACATGTACAGCCGCGCGCCCGGCTTGGTCGCCCGGTGCAGCGCCTGTGCATAGGACTTCTGCAGCTCGGGTTCGGTGCTGAACGTGTGGTAGAAGGCGCAGTCGACGACGGTGTCGAACCGGTTCTCCAGCCCTTCCAGCTTGGTGGCGTCGGCCAGCTCGAAATTCACCGATACCCCGGCCTTTTGGGCGTTTTCCCGGGCCCGCTCCAACGCGCCCGCCGACCCGTCGATGCCGGTGGCCGAGTAGCCCTTGGACGCGTAGTAGATCGCGTGGTGCCCGGGGCCGGTGCCCGGGTCGAGCACCTCACCTTTGATCGCGCCGAGCGCGACCAGTTGCTGAACCACCGGTTGCGGTCCGCCGATGTCCCATGGCGTGGCGGCGGGCAGGCCGTTGGCCAACCGGTCATCGCGATACATCTGCTCGAAACGGGTGGGGTCGGTCGGGTCGAATTGTGTTGTCATGGCAGAGCATTCACCAGCTGCTCGACCGGCACCCGCGGCCCGGTGAAGAACGGTGTCTCCTCGCGGGTATGTCGGCGGGCGTCGGTGGCGCGCAGTTCACGCATCAGGTCGACGATGCGGTGTAGTTCGGGCGCCTCGAAGGCCAGAATCCATTCGTAGTCGCCGAGCGCGAAGGCCGGCACGGTGTTGGCGCGGACATCCTTGTACTCGCGGGCGGCCATGCCGTGCTCGGCGAGCATGCGGCGGCGTTCCTCGTCGGGCAGCAGGTACCACTCGTAGGACCGCACGAAGGGATACACGCAGATGTAGGCGCCGGGTTCCTCGCCGGCCAGAAACGCCGGGATGTGGCTCTTGTTGAACTCCGCCGGCCGATGCAACGCCACGCTGCTCCACACCGGCGCGCTGACTCGCCCCAGCGTGGTGGTGCGGCGGAAATCGGCATAGGTGGCTTGCAAAGCCTCGACGTGCTCGGCGTGCGTCCAGATCATGAAATCGGCGTCGGCCCGCAAACCTGCGACGTCGTAGAGGCCGCGCACCACGACACCGCGTTCTTCCTGTTGCTTGAAAAACCGGGTCGCTTCATCGATTACGGCGTCGCGCTCCTCCCCGAGCTCGCCGGGCTCCACCGAGAACACCGAGAACATCAGGTAGCGAATCGTCGAGTTCAGGGCATCAAAGTCGGGTTTGGCCATAAGACCTATCGTGCCACTTCCGCGTCCGAAGCCTCGATGGCCCTGATCACACGCTCGACTGCGCGCCCGGCCGCTCCGATACACGCCGGAACGCCGATCCCGTCGAGGTAACTACCTGCCACCGCCAGGGTCGGTGGCAGGCCGGCGCGGATCTGCGCGACCACGTCGGCGTGGCCCGGCCCGTACTGGGGCATCGCGTCGATCCACCGCTGCACGCGCGCCTCCACCGGTGCTACGGCCAGCCCGAAGACGGTGGCCAGGTCGTCGACCGCCCAGGCCAGTAGTTCCTCATCGGATGCGCTGGCGGCCAGATCGTCGCCGAATCGTCCGAACGACAGCCGCAGGAATTGCAGATCGCCGCGCACGCCCCACTTGCGGGAAGACAGCGTGATGGCCTTGCTCCGCAACTGCTCGCCGCTGGCCACCAACACCCCGGAGTATTCCGGGAACGCCGTGTTGCCCGGCACCGCAAGCGCGACCACCACCGACGACGCGCTCGTGATCCGGCTCGCCGCGGCGAACATCTGCGGCGCCACATCCTCGATCAGACGGGCCAGCCGCGGGGCGGGGATGGCCAGGATCACCGCATCGGCATTCCATCCCGTGCCGGTGTCATCGCGCAGCGCCCAGCCGCCTTCGGCCCGGTCGAGGCCTTTCACCCCGGCCCGGACCCACCGCACCCGGCTGCGCTCGACGAGCTCGTCGATCAGCACCCGATAGCCGCCGTCCAGCGCACCGAACACCGGCGCGCCCGTCGCCGGCGGCAATCCCTGCAGGACCGCATCGGTCAAGCTGGTGGCACCGCGATCGAGAGCCGCCGCCACGCTGGGGGCCGCCGCGCGCAGCCCGATCGTGGCCGCCGAGCCCGCATACACCCCGCTCAGCAGCGGGTCCACCGATCGCGCCACGGTTTGCTCGCCGAATCGGTCACCCACCAATTCGGCCGCGGCGGGATCGCTTCCGGGTTGCCAATCCAGCGGGCGGCCCGGCTCGGCGTGGATGCGCGCAACCGTGGCGTCGTCCACCAGCCCGGCCACCGACGCCGCCGAAGACGGGATTCCGACGACCGT
This sequence comes from Mycobacterium sp. Dal123C01, assembly GCF_052566995.1. Taxonomy (NCBI): domain Bacteria; kingdom Bacillati; phylum Actinomycetota; class Actinomycetes; order Mycobacteriales; family Mycobacteriaceae; genus Mycobacterium; species Mycobacterium sp. Dal123C01. Next base: position 4,921,542 of record NZ_CP199580.1, read on the forward strand.
GGCGGCCGGCAGCGGGTGCAGCTCTCGCTGGCTGTAAATCAACGGCCGGGCGCCGGTGGTGCCCAGTTGACGGTCGGACAGACCCAGCTCGGCCAGCAGCGCCGGCATCTCGGGCCGGCGCAACACGAATGCCTCGGCGCCCAGGTCCATCGGCCGCCCGCCGACCGATTCGGTGCGCAATATCCCGCCGAGCTTGTCCCCCGGATCGAACAGCGTGATGATTGCGTCGTCGCCGGCAGTCATCCGCAGCCGATAGGCCGCCGTCAATCCGGAGATCCCGCCGCCCACAACGCAATACGAGTGGGGGGTCATAGCGAGTGGACCAGTGACACCAGATCGGTCAGCACGCCCGGGTCGGTCTCGGGCAGCACTCCGTGACCGAGATTGAAGACGTGGCCCGCGGCGCCGGCGTCGACCGCACGGCGCCCATCGTCGACGACAGCGTGCGCGGCGCGTTCCACCACCGGCCAGCCCGCCAGCAACACCACCGGGTCGAGGTTGCCCTGCAGCGCCGTGCCGGGCTCGACACGGGCGGCGGCGTCGGTGAGTGTGGTTCGCCAATCCACGCCGACGACAACGTTTTTCGCGGGTTTGAGGGCCACTGACATCGCGCCCAGCAACTCGGCCGTCCCGACCCCGAAATGCGTCATCGGTAGTCCGTGTTCGGCCAGCGTCGCGAATACCCGGGAGCTGTGCGGCAGCACGTATTGGCGGTAATCGGCCAGCGAGAGGGTTCCCGCCCACGAGTCGAACACCTGGATCGCGTCCACACCGGCGTTGATCTGGCCGCGCAGGAATTCCACGGTGAGATCGGTCAGCTTCGACATCAGCGCGTGCCAGCTCGCCGGTTCGGCGAGCATCATCGCCTTGGTGCGGGCATGGTTACGGCTGGGGCCGCCTTCGACCAGATAGGACGCCAGCGTGAACGGCGCACCGGCGAAACCGATCAGCGGGACACTGCCGAGCGCGTCAACCAGTAGCGAAACCGCCCGGCATACCGGCTGAATTGCTTGCGGGTCAAGAGGTTTCATCGCATCGACATCGGCGCCCGTGCGGATCGGGTGCGCGATCACCGGTCCGACGTCGGCGACGATGTCCAAGTCGATGCCCGCGGCGCGCAGCGGTACGACGATGTCGGAGAACAAAATCGCCGCATCGACGTCATGGCGCCGGATCGGTTGCAGGGTGATCTCGCAGACGACCTCGGGCTCGAAGCACGCCGCCAGCATGCTCGTTTGTTGGCGCAGCGCCCGGTATTCGGGCAGCGAACGCCCGGCCTGCCGCATGAACCAGACCGGCACCCGGCCGGGTTTGCGACCAGTGACAGCCGCCAGATAGGGCGACTCGGGAAGTTCGCGACGGATGCTCATTGGACTCAATGCTGCCACGGCTGCCCGGCGGCACCCCTGGAGCACCTGGCGCCGCTGGGTAACATCAACCCAGTGTCAGTTGCACCAGTCCCAGTCAATTACGACGAATTCCCCAGCCTCCGCTTCGAACCCGGCGACAACGGCGTGCTCACGGTCGTTCTCGATGCACCCGGACTGAACTCGGTCGGGCCACAAATGCACCGCGATCTCGCCGATGTCTGGCCGGCCATCAACCGCGACCCCGACGTGCGGGTCGTCCTGATCCGCGGTGAAGGCAAAGCATTCTCCTCCGGCGGCAGCTTCGACCTGATCTCGGAAACCATCGGCGACTACGAAGGACGGCTTCGCATCATGCGCGAGGCCCGCGACCTGGTGCTCAACATCGTCAACTTCGACAAGCCGATGGTCTCGGCGATCCGGGGCCCCGCCGTCGGCGCCGGTCTGGTGGTGGCGTTGCTGTCCGACATCTCGGTGGCCGGGCGGACCGCCAAGATCATCGACGGGCACACCAAGCTCGGAGTGGCGGCGGGCGACCACGCCGCGATCTGCTGGCCACTGCTGGTCGGCATGGCCAAAGCCAAGTACTACCTACTCACCTGCGACACCTTGCTGGGCGAAGAAGCCGAGCGCATCGGCTTGGTATCTGTCTGCGTCGACGATGACGACGTGCTCCCGACAGCAACCCGCATCGCCAATGATCTGGCCCATGGGGCGCAAAACGCGATCCGCTGGACCAAACACAGCCTCAACCACTGGTACCGCATGTTCGCGCCCGCCTTCGAAACGTCGCTCGGCCTGGAATTCTTGAGTTTCAGCGGCCCCGACGTGCAGGAAGGCCTCGCCGCGCACCGCGAGAAGCGCCCGGCACGATTTAACGGCTGAACAGCCCCTGAGCTGGCTCAACGCCGTTAGATCACGATGTGACACGACCTGATAACAGCTCGGTCGCGACGTGTTTGAAAACGGCGCGCCTGTCGCGGCGTGTCGGGCGATAGGTCTAGCGTCGAACGTTGTGACCTCAGTCGAACCGGCCCCATTCCGCGAGGCGGTGGCGGCAATGAACGCCGTCCACGCCCGGCCGGAGATCGAGCTGGGCCCGATCCGGCCCCCGCAGCGCCTGGCACCCTTCAGTTACGCGCTGGGCGCCGAGGTCAAGCATCCCGAGATCGAGATCGTGCCCGAGCGGTCGGAGGGCGACGCGTTCGGCCGGCTGATCCTGCTGCACGATCCGGACGGCGCCGACGCCTGGGACGGCACGATGCGCCTGGTCGCTTACATCCAGGCCGACCTGGACCCCAGTGAGGCCGTCGACCCCCTGCTTCCGGAAGTGGCGTGGAGCTGGCTGCTCGAGGCGCTGGAGTCCCGGACCGACCAGGTCACCGCTCTGGGCGGGACCGTCACCGCCACCACTTCGGTGCGCTACGGCGACATCTCCGGACCGCCACGCGCCCACCAACTCGAGCTGCGGGCCTCGTGGACGGCGACCACGCCCGCCGTTGGCGTGCATGTCGAGGCCTTTTGCGAGGTGCTGGAGCACGCCGCAGGCCTACCGCCGGCTGGGGTCACCGACCTGAGCTCGCGGTCACGCGCCTGACATGTGCGAACCGGCGGCCTCTGGGCCCGACGGCACCGCGCCCGGCAACACCGAACCCGCGCCCACTCCGCTCCTGCACCCTGCTGACGGAGTACCTGAACTTTCGGTGACCGTCGACCAGATCGCCGACGCCGCGCGACTCCTGGACGGCGGCCATGGGCCGTTCGCGGTGGACGCCGAGCGGGCGTCGGGTTTCCGCTACTCCAACCGCGCCTACCTGATCCAGATCCGGCGGGTCGGCGCCGGCACGGTGCTTATCGACCCGGTCAGCCACGGCACCGATCCGCTGACGGCACTGCGGCCCATCGCCGAGGTGCTCAACCAAGACGAATGGATCCTGCACGCGGCCGATCAGGATCTGCCCTGTCTGGCCGAGGTCGGCATGCGACCGCCGGCGCTGTATGACACCGAGCTCGCCGGGCGGCTGGCCGGATTCGAGCGGGTGAACCTCGCGGCGATGACCGAGCGGCTGCTGGGTCAAGGACTGGTCAAAGGCCATGGCGCGGCCGACTGGTCCAAGCGCCCACTGCCCGCGGACTGGCTCAACTACGCGGCGCTCGACGTGGAACTGCTCGTGGAACTGCGCGCGGCGATCTCGGCGACCCTGGCCGAGCAAAACAAAACCGATTGGGCTGCACAGGAATTCGACTATCTGCGGGCCGCGGAAAGCAGAGCGGTCGCGCCGCGGCGCGACCGCTGGCGACGAACGTCGGGCATCCATCGGGTGCGCGACCGCCGCGGCCTGGCGGCGGTGCGCGAATTGTGGACGACACGCGACAACATCGCCCAACGCCGCGACATCGCGCCACGGCGCATTCTGCCGGATTCGGCGATCATCGACGCCGCGCTCGCCAATCCGAAGACGGTCGAAGACCTGATCGCACTGCCGGTGTTCGGCGGGCGCAACCAGCGGCGCAGCGCAGCGACGTGGCTGGCGGCGCTGCAAACGGCTCGCGAGAGCCAGGATCAGCCGGAAGATACCGAGCCGCCGAACGGGCCGCCGCCGCCGGCACGGTGGAGCAGACGCAAACCGGAGGCGGCCGCGCGGCTGGAGGCGGCCCGGGCCGGGCTATCGGAACTGTCGGAGCGGGTGAACATTCCGGCCGAGAACTTGGTTTCGCCCGACCTGGTGCGACGGCTGTGCTGGGACTGGGCGGACGCGGCAGACCCGCTGGAGGCCGTCGAAGAATTCTTGTGCGCGGGCCACGCGCGGGCCTGGCAGCGCGAACTCGTGGATCCCGTTTTGGCAACCGCGCTGCAGCCGCCGCCCCCGGCCGAGAGCACCGACAGCTAGTCGTCGCGTCAGCCACGGGCCTCGCGGGCAAAGCGGCCGGGAGACGATCCGACGGCTGCCTGAAACGCTCGGCTGAAGGCAGAGACCGACGAGTAACCCACGGCCTCGCTCACGCTGGCCACAGAACGGCCCGACGTACGTAATAGGTCCGCCGCGCGCATCACCCGCACCCACGTCACGAACTCCGCAATCGTGGTCCCGGTGTATTGCCGGAACCGTCTGACCAGCGTCGCCCGCGACACGTGACAGAGCCGCGCCAGCTCTTCGACGGTCCATTTCTCGCCAGGATTGGCAACGACCGCTTCGATGACCAATGTCAATTCGGGATCGCTGACGTTAAGAAGGCTCGGTCCCCCATCCGCCGGGGAAGCCTGCAGCGCCAGTACAAGAAGCACCTGGGCGAGTGAGTCGAGCATGACCGACGCACCCAAGTCGATGCTTTGTGCAACCGATCGCAACAGTGATGTCAAATGGATGGCATCGCTCTTCAACGGCTCAAAGAGATTCACGTGGAGCGGATCGGGAATGCTGGCCAAAAAGATGCGCCCTGCGCCGAATCCAAACGAATAGCATCCGCAGAAAAGATCAACTGCCGGGGCCGCCCCGACCACCGTCGCATGCGTGACAGCGTGGCCGTAGTCCATCGATATCGGCGCGGCCTGCGCGGTCGGATTTTTGTCGCTAGAAATTCGCACCTCATGCTGTTGCCCCCGGGGCAGCAGCAGAAAATCTCCTTCACGCATTTCGACGACACGGTCGGTCAGGTGGATGTTGCACTGACCTTCGACGACCAGATGAAACGGGGCGCGGGCATCGGCCGTCGAGTCGTTGAAGATGCGCGCGCCGCGCGGGAGTAGGCACCGAGTATCAAGTCTTGCGCCGGGCCGGGCCTGCGTGAGGAGGCTGCTCACCCAATCCATGGAGGACATCCCTCTCAGTGAGTCGATGGAGCACGTTTCTGAGCTGATTATGCCTTGTCCACTCAGACTGTCACCGGAAGACTCAGGACGTCGGAACACGAAATAGCTACCGCAGGAAAGGAATTCGATCGATGGAGCTTCTCTACCGACTTGTGGAGCAAGTCGGCAAACTCGACCGCCTCGCCGCGCTGATGACAAGAGCAGGGCTGGTGCTTGTCACGGTGTGGATCGGCGGTTTGAAGGTGACGCATTACGAATCTGAGGGCGTCGTGCCGTTCGTGGCCAACAGCCCATTTCTTCGCTGGACGCTGAATACGCCCGGCGATTACCCAAAGCATCGGACTGCGGAGGGCGCACTGAACGCCGCCAATGAGAGCTGGCATAACGCGAACGGCACATACGTGACAGCCCTGCTCCTGGGGATTGTCATCGTGGCGATCGGGATATTGATCGCCCTTGGTTTCGCTTATCCCCTTTGCGGTGTCATCGGCGGAATCCTGCTCGCCGGAATGAGTGTCACCACGCTGTCGTTTCTCATCACTACGCCCGAGGTCTGGGTTCCCACTAACGGTGCGAGCACTCACGGATTTCCGTATTTGGCGGCCCCGGGGCGCCTTGTGGTGAAAGACGCGATCATGCTGGGCGCTTCGCTGTGGTGCGCCGCAGATTCTGCAAAGCAGTTCGTGGCCGGACGGGTCCACCATCGAAACGCCACGGATTCAGCGATGCACACCCTGCGTGAGCGTTCCCCGCAACGACCGTGAGGCGTTGGTAACAGCCGAACGGCTAGTCGAGGTGCTCGCGGATCTCCGCTTCGGATTCGCTACTGCCCAGCGCGGCAACCCAACCGGTGACCCGGCGGGCCACGTCCTGGGCGGTCAGCCCGAGATCGGCCAGCACCTCACCGCGTGAGGCGTGGTCGTAGAACTCCTGGCGCAGTCCGACATCGCGGCACGGCAGGTCGATCTCCGCCCGCCGGAGCGCGGCCGATATCGCTGATCCCACACCGCCATTGACGCCGTTGTCCTCCAGCGTGACGAGCAGCTTGTGCTGCACCGCCAATTCGAGAACACCGTCGGACACCGGCAACACCCACCGCGGATCGATCACGGTCACACCGATCCCCTGCTTGTGCAGCCGCTTGGCCACCCCCAACGCCATCGGGACGAACGCACCGACGGCCACCAGCAGCACGTCGTGGTTCAGCCCACCGGCGGGCACCGCGAGCACATCTACTCCCGACCGCCGCTCGAGGGCCGGAATATCTTCGCCCACATCGCCTTTGGGGAACCGTATCGCCGTCGGACCATCGTCGACGTCAAGCGCCTCACCGAGTTCCTCGCGCAGCCGGGTGCCGTCCCGGGGTGCGGCCACCCGGATGCCGGGCACGATGCCCAGCAGCGACAGATCCCACATGCCGTTGTGGCTGGGGCCGTCGGAACCGGTGACCCCGGCGCGGTCGAGCACGATGGTGACGGGCAGCTTGTGCAGCGCGACGTCCATCATGATCTGGTCGAACGCCCGGTTGAGGAAGGTCGAGTAGATCGCCACCACCGGGTGCATCCCGCCCATCGCCAGCCCGGCCGCCGACGTCATCGCATGCTGTTCGGCGATGCCGACGTCGAACAACCGATCCGGGAAACGCTGTCCGAACGGCGTCAGTCCGGTGGGACCGGGCATCGCCGCCGTGATCGCCACGATGTCGCGACGCCTTTTCGCGTATTCGATGAGTGCGTCGGAGAAGGTCGTCGTCCAGCCCGGGCCCGGGATCTTGGTGGCCTGGCCGGTCGCGGGGTCGATCACGCCGCAGGAATGCATCTGTTCGGCTTCGTCGTCTTCGGCGGGGGCGTAGCCCATCCCCTTGCGGGTGGCGACGTGCACGATCACCGGGCCGCCGAAGCCGCGGGCATGGCGCAGCGCGGCCTCCACGGCGCGTTCGTCGTGACCGTCGACCGGGCCGACATATTTCAGCCCCAGGTCGGTGAACAACAGCTGCGGTGACAGCGAGTCCTTGATGCCTGCCTTGACGCTGTGCATGAAGCGGTAGGCGATCTTGCCGAAAAGGGGCATCGAGCGGACCACATCGCGGCCCTTTTCCAGCATCTGTTCATAGGCCGGCTGCAACCGCAGCGAAGCCATATGGTCGGCCACCCCGCCGATCGTCGGTGCATAGCTGCGGCCGTTGTCGTTGACCACGACGATCACCGGGCGCTGGGAGGCTGCGATGTTGTTCAGCGCCTCCCAGCACATCCCGCCGGTCAGCGCGCCGTCACCGACGACCGCGACGACGTGCCGGTTGCGGTGCCCGGTCAGTTCGAAGGCCTTGGCCAGGCCGTCGGCGTAGGACAGCGCCGCGCTGGCATGGCTGGACTCCACCCAGTCGTGCTCGCTTTCGGAGCGTGACGGATATCCCGACAGCCCGCCCTTTTTGCGCAGGGTCTCGAAGTCCTGGCAGCGTCCGGTCAGCATCTTGTGCACGTAAGCCTGGTGGCCGGTGTCGAAGATGATCGGATCGTGGGGCGAGTCGAACACCCGGTGCAGCGCCAGCGTCAGCTCGACGACGCCGAGGTTCGGTCCCAGGTGCCCCCCGGTCGCAGCCACCTTGTGGATCAGGAACTCGCGAATCTCCTGGGCCAGATCGCGGAGCTGCTGCTGAGAAAGGGGCTGCAGATCAGCAGGGCCGCGGATCTGTTCCAGCATCCCGATAGTCTACGCAGCGACGGCCGGATCACTACTGATCACTGCGACCGACAGGCGGCCGGCCTACGAGGGGCCGAACAGGTCGGCAAGGGCGTCATGAAGTTCGGGATCTGCCAGGACGACGACTTCGTCGCCGGCCTCAAGTTCGGTGTCGCCCCGCACCGGGACCAGGCCGGTGGTGCGCACGACGATGCTCACCCAGATATCTCCGACACGATCACCGAGACGCTCGACAGTGCACCCCTCGGCAGCCGACCCCGCGGCAACGTGAAGACGATGGACGCCCTCGGGTTCGTCCTGCAGCCGGACACCGATCTCCCATGGCTGTGTCTCGACGGTACGCATGGGCAGGTGCAACAGTTTTGCGAGACCAGGCACCGAGCTGCCCTGCACCAGAACTGAGAAGACGACGACGACGACCACGATGCCGTACAGACGCTCGGCGTCGGCGACGTGGGCGGCCCGCAGGAATTCGCCCAACAGGATCGGCACCGCACCCTTGAGTCCGGCGGCGAGAATGAAGATGCGCTCGTTTCGCTCCAGCCGGACAGGAATCAGGCAGGAGCCGACCGCCAACGGCCGAATCACCACTGTCAGGGCCACCCCGAGGACGAGTCCGGGGATCCATACGTCGGAATGGGTAAGTACGTTGAGGTCGACCGTCAAACCCAGAACGGCAAACGCGACGATTTCGGCCAGACCGGCCAAAGCCGCGTGGAATCGCTTGATGTCCGGCTTGTAGGGCGCGCGAGCGTCGCCGATCACGATGCCGGCGACGAAGACCGCCAAAAATCCCGAACCGTGCGCAAGTGTGGCGATGCCATACAGCATCAGGCTGGATGCCAACGTCCGTAGCGCGTAGAGGCCTTCGCTCGGCAACGCCACGCGGCGCATGAACACGAGCAGGGCACGGCCGCCGATCACCCCGACGGCCAGGCCAATCGCCATTTGCAGAACGAATTCGGTTCCTACCCTGGCGAAGCCGGCTGCGCTCAGGCCACCGGCGGCGATCAGGCCGCCCATCAAGGAAATGCCCACCGGATCATTGGCACCCGACTCGCCCTCCAGGATGGTGCTACTGCGACCGGCAATCTCGCGTTTGCCCAGGACAGAGAAAACTATGGCCGGGTCAGTCGGAGCTACCGCGGTGGCCACGAGCACCGCGGGGTACCAGCTGATTCCGCATGCGTAATGCAGCATCAGCGCCGCGCCGGCAGCGGTGAGGGCGGTGCCCACGACGCCGACCGACAGGATGGGGGCAACCGCCGCGCGGAAGCGTGCCGGCCCGATGTGCATTCCGCCGTCGAACAACACCAACACCAGCGCGATGGTGAGGACGCGCTCCACGGTCCGCTCGGACGGCGGCTGCACCGCGGGCAGGATGTGCGCCGCCACGGCAGCTCCGGCCAGCACGAGCAGGGCCACTGGGATTTTCACCCGCTCGGTGAGCCGGTTCGCCAGGACTGCAACCAAACCGACGGCACTGGAGAACAAGACGATCAGCGCGTAGTGCGCAGTTTCGTTCACGATTGTGGCCTCACCCCAGCCTTTCGATCGGTCGACAACGCCATCTACTTCCTAGCGGGTCAGCAGCGCCACGCATTCGGTGTGATGGGTCAGCGGAAACGCATCGAACACTCTGATCTTCTCGACCGCATAACCGTGACCGAGGTACAGGCCGATATCGCGAGCGAAAGACGCTGCCTCGCAACCGATATGCACCACACGCGGGACCCCGGCGGCGGCCAGCAGGTCGATGACCTCACGCCCTGCGCCCGAGCGCGGCGGATCCAGCACCGCCAGGTCGGCGCCGGTTCGTTGCATCGACACCACGCGGCGCACCGAATCGGTGACGACATCGATCTGCGGCAAATCAACCAGCGCGGCCCGCGCCGCCCGCGTCGACGCCCGCGAGGTGTCGACGGTCAGCACCCGCCCGGACTCCCCCACCGCATCACACAGTGTTGCGGCGAAAACCCCCACGCCGCCGTAGAGATCCCAGACGGTCATGCCGGCACCGGGCTGGGCCCAATCGGCGACCAGAGCGCTGTAGACCCGCGCCGCGTCTCGGTGCGCCTGCCAGAACGCAGTCACCGGCACCTGCCAGCTGCGCGGCCCCACCCGTTGGGTTGCCTCGTAGTTACCCTGCACCACATTGGCCGTCGTCCGCCCGCCCCGGCGCAGGGTGCGCACCACATGGCGCCGGCCGTCATCGTCGACGGCTACGTGCAGCTGCGCGGTCGGCGTCAGGTCGGCCGCCGAACACGCTTGCACCAGTCCGTCCAGCATTCCGGGCGCCAACTGCGCGCACCGCAAATCGGTCACCAGCTCGTCGCTGTGGTAGCGGTGAAAACCGGGACGAGCGTCGGCGCCCACCTCCAGGCGCACCCGGGTACGCCAGCCGATGGCGCCGGAATCCGAAAGCGGCTCCGCCTCACCGCTCCAGGGATGCCCGCCGAGCCGTTCCAGCTGATTAGCCACGATCTCGGCCTTGAGTGTCCGCACCGCCTCCGGGGCAGCGAATGCCAGATCGCAACACCCGGCGCCGTCTACCCCGGCGATCGGGCACAGCGACTCGGTCCGATCCGCCGATGGCTCGAGGACCTCCACAACCTCTGCGTGCCAATACGATCCGCGGTCCGCGGTGACCCGCACCCGCACCCGTTCGCCAGGTAGGGCATAGCGCACGAACACCACTCGCCCCTCGTGGTGCGCCACACAGCTGCCGCCGTTGGCGGGTGCGCCGGTGACCAGCGTCAGCTCGCCGCCAGCAGGTGACGCCTCGGCACTCACTATGCATTCCTCGTTGACGCGCTTAGTCGAAGATTCCGCGACGGGCATCACCTGGCGCCGCGTGCGGCTGCAGCGTCTGCAGCCGCTCCGACGAATTCAATTGCCAGGGAACCGAAGTCACCATCACGTTGGGCATGAACAGCAATCTGCCCTTGAGCCGCAGTGCACTTTGATTGTGCAGCACCTGCTCCCACCAATGGCCGACGACGTACTCCGGAAGAAACACCGTCACCACCGTGCGCGGCGATTCCTTACTGACCCGTTTGACGTAATCGAGTACCGGGCCGGTGATTTCGCGGTACGGCGAGGCGATGACCTTCAGTGGCACGCTGATCTCGCTGTGCTCCCACGCGTGTACCAGCGCACGGGTTTCCACGTCGTCCACGCTGACCGTGACGGCCTCGAGCGCATCCGGACGGGTCGCACGCGCGTAGGCCAAGGCGCGCAGCGTGGGCAGGTGCAACTTCGATACCAGCACCAGGGCGTGATTGCGGCTGGGCAGCACCACATCATGTTGGGCAGCGGCTTGTTGCTCCAGCTCCCGGCCGACGGTGTCGTAGTGCTTGCGGATCAGCTTCATGATGACGAACAGTGCACTCATCGCCACGATGGCGATCCACGCCCCGGCGAGAAATTTGGTGATCAGGACAACGAACAACACCGTGCCGGTGGACAGCAAGCCGACGGTGTTGACCACCCGCGAGCGCATCATCTTGCGCCGCACCGGCGGATCGGTCTCGCTGCGCAACAACCGCGTCCAGTGCCGGACCATCCCGATTTGACTCAGGGTGAACGAAATGAACACGCCGACGATGTAGAGCTGAATCAGCGCGGACAGCTCCGCGCGGAAGGCAATGATCGCGGCCAGGGCCGCGGCCGACAGGAACAAGATCCCGTTGGAGAACGCCAATCGGTCTCCGCGCGTGTGCAATTGGCGTGGCAGGTAACTGTGCTGCGCCAGCACCGAGCCCAGTACCGGGAACCCGTTGAACGCGGTGTTGGCCGCCAGCACCAGGATCAGTGCGGTCACGGTCGCGATCAGCAGGAATCCGAGATGGAAGTTGCCGAACACCGTTTGGGCCAGCTGGGTGACGAGGGTCTTCTGGTAGTAGTTCGCCGGGGCGCCGCCCAGCTGGGCCGCGGGATCCTCGACGAGCTGGACCCCGATCTTCTGGGCCAGCACGATGATGCCCATCAGCAGGGCCACCGCGATGGCGCCCAGCATCAGCAGGGTGGTCGCCGCGTTGCGCGACTTGGGTTTTTCAAACGCGGGCACCCCGTTGCTGATCGCCTCGACACCGGTCAGTGCCGCGCAACCCGAGGAAAACGACCGCGCGAGCAGGAACGCGAAAGCGAAACCGACGATCTGGCCGTGCTCGGCGTGCATCTGAAAACCGGCGGATTCGGCCCGCAGCGGATTACCCAGCGCGTAGATCCGGAACAGACCCCAGCCGATCATGATGACAACCCCGACGATGAACGCGTAGGTGGGAATCGCGAACGCCGCGCCGGATTCGCGAATCCCCCGCAGGTTCAACGCCATCACGATCAGGATCGCGACCACACAGAACCACACCTTGTTTTGAGCCACGATCGGGATGGCTGAGCCGATGTTCGACATCGCCGAGGCCGTCGAAACGGCAACGGTCAGAACGTAATCCACCATTAAGGCACTGGCGACGACAAGACCGGCGGTATCGCCGAGGTTGGTGGTGACCACCTCGTAGTCGCCGCCGCCCGACGGGTAGGCATGCACGTTCTGCCGGTAGCTGGCCACCACGACCAGCATGACCGCGGCCACCGCAAGTCCGATCCACGGGGTCAGCGCGTATGCGGCCGCGCCGGCCACCGAGAGCATCAGAAAGATTTCCTCGGGCGCATAGGCCACCGAGGACAATGCGTCGGAGGCAAACACCGGCAAGGCGATGCGCTTGGGCAGCAAGGTGTGGCTCAGCCGGTCGCTGCGTTGCGGCCGACCAATCAGCAACCGGCGCGCTGCGGTTGAAAGTTTGGACACGAGAGCCAAGAGTAAGCGCAACAGGCCGTGCCGGTAGCGTTCCGTGGACGAGAATATTCCCGAGCGAAATCGGCTGGCCAACCGAGGTTGCCGAGCGAGTAACACATACAGGACCCATCCGAGAGGACCTGACGTGCGGGTGGTTGTGATGGGATGCGGCCGGGTCGGCTCGTCCTTGTCCGACGGGCTATCCCGAATCGGACACGACGTTGCGGTGATCGACCGCGACAGCTCGGCGTTCAACCGGCTGAGCCCCGAGTTCGCCGGCGAGCGGGTCCTGGGCCAGGGTTTCGACCGCGATGTACTGCTGAAAGCGGGTATCGAGGGATCCGACGCGTTCGCCGCGGTGTCCTCCGGCGACAACTCCAACATCATCTCGGCCCGGTTGGCCCGCGAGACTTTCGGTGTCAACCGCGTGGTCGCCCGGATCTACGACGCCAAGCGCGCCGAAGTCTACGAACGCCTCGGGATCCCCACGATCGCCACCGTGCCATGGACCACCGATCGCCTGCTCAACGCGTTGACGCGGGAGAGCGAAACCGCCAAGTGGCGAGACCCCACCGGCACGGTCGCCGTCGCCGAGGTCATCCTGCACGAGGACTGGGCGGGGCACCGCGCCACCGATCTGGAGCAGGCCACCGGCGCACGCGTGGCGTTTTTGATCCGGTTCGGCACCGGCGTGTTGCCGGAGCCCAAGACTGTCATCCAGGCCAGCGATCAGGTCTACATCGCGGCGATATCCGGCCGCGCGGCCGAAGCGGTGGCCATCGCCGCGCTGCCGCCCAGTGAGGACCTCGATTCGGGAGCGAGCCGATGAACCCGGACCGCTCGACCGCGACTAAGGAGCGGCGCACATGAAGGTAGCCGTCGCCGGGGCCGGCGCGGTCGGCCGCTCGGTCACCCGCGAACTCATCGAGAACAACCACGACGTGACCTTGATCGAACGCAACCCCGACCACGTCGACGTCGACGCCATTCCGGCCGCGCACTGGCGTCTTGGGGATGCTTGCGAACTGAGCCTGCTGGAGTCGGTGCACCTCGAGGGTTTCGATGTGGTGGTCGCCGCGACCGGTGACGACAAAGTCAACGTGGTGCTCAGCCTGCTGGCCAAGACCGAGTTCGCGGTGCCGCGGGTGGTGGCCCGAGTCAACGACCCCCGCAACGAATGGCTCTTCACCGACGCCTGGGGTGTCGACGTATCGGTGTCGACCCCACGAATGCTGTGTTCGCTGATCGAGGAGGCCGTCACCGTCGGTGATCTGGTGCGGCTCATGGAGTTCCGGCGGGGTCAGGCCAACCTGGTCGAGATCACCCTGCCCGACGACACGCCGTGGGGCGGCAAACCGGTACGCCGACTTCAGCTGCCGCGAGATACCGCGCTGGTGACCATCCTGCGCGGGCCGCGGGTGATCGTGCCGGAGGCCGACGAGCCGCTGGAAGGCGGGGACGAGCTGCTGTTCGTCGCCGTGACCGAGGTCGAAGAGGATCTGCGCAAGCTGCTGCTGCCGGCCGCCGCGCCGCCCGCCAACTAGTCGCCGACGGTGTCGGCGTCGATCTGCACGACAGCCGGCCCGAAAACATCGCCGGCGCCGGCCATCGCACGCTGAGCGGCCTTGATGGCCGCATAGGTCACCAGCGCGGCCAGCGCGGTCAGTGGCCAGCCCATCCCGATTCGCGCCGCGGCTAACCAACCGGTCTGATTGGCGTCGTACAGGAGTCGCTGAACCACGAACCGCGCACCGAATACCAGCACCCAGCACAGCGTGGCGACATCGAACGCGAAGACGGCCCGCGGCACGGTGCGCCAGTAGCGGTCACGTCCGGTGGCCCAGCTCCAGGCGTAGCCGACCAGCGGCCGGCGGATGACGACAGACACCGTGAAGACCACCGCCCACAGCAGCGAGATCCAGATGCCGAGCAGGAAGTAGCCCTTGGATTCCCCGACGATGTAGGCGATCACCGCGCAGACGGCGACGCCCGCAAACCCGGAGAACGCCGGCTGCGTGGAATCTCGCCGAATCAGCCGCCACACCAAGACCAGTGCGGACACACCCAGTGCCGCTCCGATCGCGGGCAGTAGGCCCAACAGGTGGGACATCGCCACGAAGGTCACGACCGGCAGCGACGAGTAGATGACACCACTCACCCCGCCTAGCTGGCGCAGCAGGCGTTCTGGATTGATGCGATTGGACGTGTTACTGGGAAGAGTCAACGCTGAATTTCGTAGTGCGGGTTGTAGATGGCCTTGGTTCCGTTCTCTAGCTTGCCCATCCGGCCGCGTACCCGCAAAGTGCGCCCGGAGTCGATGCCGGGGATGCGGCGCTGGCCCAGCCACACCAGTGTCACGGTGTCGCTACCGTCGAACAGCTCGGCACGAACGCCGCCCGCACAGCCCTTGCCGTTACATTCCACGCTGCGCAGCGTGCCGACCATCGTGACCTCCTGGCCACGTTCGCAATCGATCACGCGCTGAGCGCCCGTGCTGGCGACCTCGTCGGACAACTCCTCGGAGTCGCGCTCTTCCGGGTCCTCCGTCAACCGACGGGTGAGGCGGCGCAAATAACCTTGAGCCCCCATGGCCACTCCTGACAGTGCCGATAAAGCTGCGGTGCTTCCATCCATGCCAACGGATAACGTAGACCTGTTGGTTCCCCGGCGCCAACCGGATCAAACCGTGATTTTGGACCGCCCGTCGTGGCCGGGCAGTATCGAGGCGTGGCTGTCGATCTGCGCGGTGTCACGACCGTGCTGCTGCCCGGAACCGGATCCGACGACGTGTATGTCAATCGGGCGTTTTCCGGGCCCTTGCGCAACGCCGGCGCACGAGTGGTGACGCCGGCGCCAACACCGGAACGCTTGGTCGAGGGCTATCTGGCCGCCTTGGATGACGCCGCGAGCGAGGGCCCCATCGCCGTCGGCGGGATCTCGATCGGTGCCGCGGTGGCAGCCGCGTGGGCACTCGCAAATCCCGGCCGCACCGTCGCCGTTCTGGCCGCGCTGCCGGCCTGGGCCGGGCCACCCGGGTCGGCGCCGGCCGCTCTCGCGGCGCGGTATTCGGCGTCCCAGCTGCGCGCCGATGGTCTGGCCGCGTCGACCGCCCAGATGCGAGCGTCCAGCCCCACCTGGCTTGCCGAGGAGCTGGCCCGGTCGTGGCAAGCCCAGTGGCCGCTGTTGCCCGACGCCATGGAAGAAGCGGCCGCCTACATCGCGCCAAGTTGTGACGAACTCCACAGGCTGGCCGCTCCGCTCGGGGTGGCCGCCGCGGTCGACGATCCGATTCATCCGCTCCAGGTCGGTGTCGACTGGGTGGCCGCCGCACCGCATGCGGGCCTGCGGACGGTGACGCTCGATCAGATTGGCGCGGACAGCGCCGCGCTCGGGTCGGCCTGCCTGTCCGCGCTCGCCGACGCGTAGCCGTCCCGGGGCCGGGCTAGCCGCCGGTGGTGGTGCGCAATTGCTGCATGGCCGATCCCTCCGCGCTGCGGCGCGCGGTCGGCTCGTCGGACGGCTGTTGGGCGCCGGGTTGTGCGTCGGTTTGTACGCCGGTTTGCTCGGAGGCCTCCTGTTGCGCCTCGGCCTGCTGCACGGCGGCCTGACGTAGCTGGTCGGCCATCGGCTCGGGCAGCTGCACGGCCAACGGCGTCCGCACCGGCATGGGGGTGTCACCGCGGCGAACCACGGTATCGGCCAACGCCGCACGCGCCTCCTGCTCCAGCGCCTCCATGGTCTCGTGCGGGCCGTTGATGACGCAGCGGATCATCCAGCGGAAGCCGTCGACCCCGATGAAACGGACCACTCCAGAGGCGGTGCCGATCACTTCCCGGCCCCATGGGCCGTCCTTGATGCTGACTTCGGCCGAGTCCTTGCGCAGCGAGTCGGCGAGCTCGCCGGCCACCTCACGCCACAGGCTGCCCGTCTTGGGCGCGGCGTAGGCGGCAATCGTGAAACGGCCATTGGGCGTGACGACCCACACCGCGCTCGGGACGCCGGTCTCGGTCAGCTCGACCTGCAGCTGGCCGGCCTCCGGCATCGGGATGAGCACCGAACCCAGATCGAGCCGGGCCAGCTCCGCGACCGCCGGGTCGTCGAAGTCCTCGATGTCGAACGGGCCCTCCACCTCTTCGTCGGATTGCTCGGCCGAGGCCTGGGTGTCGACTGGCGTCTTGACCGGGTCGTCGCCGGTGGGACCGGCGGAAGTGTCTTCGCTGTCGTCTTTGCCTGAACGTCTACCGAATGCCATCACAAACTCGCATGTCCGCCGGAGGAACCGTGACCACCATCGCCACGGGATGTTTTGGCCAGCCCGGCCTCGTCGAACGACGCGACCTCGACTAGCTCGACTAACTCGACCCGCTGCACCAGCAACTGGGCGATGCGATCGCCCCGGTGCACCACGATCGGCTCGGCCGGGTCGAGGTTTATCAGCGCAACCTTGATTTCGCCGCGATAGCCTGCGTCGATGGTACCCGGACTGTTGACTATCGAAAGTCCAACCCGCGCAGCCAGTCCCGAGCGGGGGTGGACCAACCCGACCATCCCGAAGGGGATGGCGACCGCGACACCGGTTCGGACCAGGGCGCGTTGCCCCGGGTCCAGCGTGACGTCTTCTGCGCTGTAGAGATCAACCCCCGCGTCGCCGTCGTGTGCACGGTTGGGCAGCGGGAGCTCGGGGTCGAGGCGGACAACTTTCACTTCAAGGCCAGACTGGTCGACACGGGGCCACAGACTACCCTTGACCGCGTGTCCGGAACGCGCGTCGCGCCGCACAGCGTGCGATATCGCGAGCGACTGTGGGTTCCGTGGTGGTGGTGGCCACCGGCCTTCGCGCTGGCGACGTTGATCGCTGTCGAAGTCAACCTGGGTGTCAAGGCCCTACCCGACTGGCTGCCGTTTGTGACGCTGTTCATCGTGGCCACCGGAACGCTGTTGTGGATGGGCCGCGTCGAGATCCGAGTCACCGCGGCCGACGACGGCTCGGTGCAACTGTGGGCCGCCGAAGCCCATTTGCCGGTCACCGTGGTCGCCCGATCCGCTGAGATCGCGCCGTCGGCGAAGTCGGCGGCGCTGGGACGTCAGCTCGACCCGTCGGCCTATGTGCTGCATCGCGCATGGGTGGGACCAATGATTTTGCTCGTCCTCGATGACCCAGACGACCCGACGCCGTACTGGATGGTGAGCTGCCGTCACCCGGAGCGGGTGCTGTTGGCCCTGACAAGCTAGGTGCAGCTATCAGGCTGCGCAGTCGGTACAGATCATCACGCCGTTTTTCTCGCTGGCGAGCCGGCTGCGGTGCTGCACCAAAAAGCAGCTCGAGCAGGTGAACTCGTCGGCTTGTTTCGGAATGACCCGAACCGAGAGTTCCTCGCCAGACAGGTCGGCGCCAGGCAGTTCGAAAGACTCGGCGGATTCGGTTTCGTCCACGTCGACAACAGCCGACGCCGCTTCGTTCCGTCGAGCTTTGAGCTCCTCCAGCGAGTCCTCCGAAACGTCGTCGGTTTCGGTACGCCGTGGAGCGTCGTAGTCGGTAGGCATTGTCCAATCCCCTCACATGCCTGCATTACCTCAGGCAACGCTTTGTACCAGCGTCGAACGCATCCACCAAATGATTCGTGCCCGTATTGCGGTTCATTAGGTTGTGATTTACCTCACATCCCCGAATTGACCCTCGTATTTGCCTTCAAACAGTGGATTTAGCGGGCGACTAGAGTGCAGCTGTGGTCGCACAAATCACCGAGGGTACCGCGTTCGACAAGCACGGTCGTCCCTTTCGGCGGCGCAATCCGCGACCTGCCATCGTCGTGCTGGTTTTCCTGGTGTTGGTGACGGGCGTGGCGTGGACTGTGACGCTGACGCGACCCGCGAAAGTTCGCGAAATCGAAGCGTGCAACCCACCCCCGCAGCCGCCGACCGGATCGGCACCCGCCCAAATCGGCGAGCAGATGTCGCGCAGTGCGATGGCCGACGTGACGCCCGCCAAACTCAGCGACACCAAGGTCCGCGTCCTCAACGCCAGCGGCCGCGGCGGCCAGGCCGCCGACGTGGCCGGCGCAATGAAGGATCTGGGTTTTGCGCAGCCGACCGCGGCCAACGACCCGATTTACGCCGGCACCCGCCTGACGTGCCAAGGCCAGATCCGCTTCGGTACGGCCGGACAAGCCACCGCCGCGGCCGTGTGGCTGGTCGCCCCGTGCACCGAACTGTTCAACGACAACCGCGCCGACGACTCCGTCGACCTTGCTGTTGGCACGGAATTCAGCGGGCTGGCCCACAACGACGACATCGATTCGGTGCTCGCCATCCTGCGTCCCGGTGCCACCGGGACGTCAGATCCCTCGCTGCTGTCGAAGATTCACGCCAGCACCTGCTGAGTCAGTCCGGGATCGGCGCTAAGCCGTTGAACCGCTGAAGGGCCGCCAACAGTTGGTCGGCAATTCCGGGTGCGGCCGCGACCACCAGTCCGGCGCCGCCGACGGGACCGTCCGGCGGCGGCACCACCACACGGGCCCCGGCCTCGGCCGCGATCAGCGCGCCCGCCGCGAGATCCCACACCTGCAGCCCGTGCTCGTAGTAGGCATCCAGCCGCCCCGCAGCGACCATGCACAAGTCCAGCGCCGCGGAACCGATGCGACGCACGTCTCGAACCAACGGCAGCAGCTGCGCCAGCAACGCGGCCTGGGTGGCACGCCGCCCGACCGCATATCCAAATCCGGTGCCCAGCAATGCCATCGACAAATCGTCGACGTCGGCGCACCGCAACGCGTGCGTCCCGTGCTCGTCGATGAAATGCGCGCCGAGATCTTTTGCCGCCGAATAGATCCGGCGCCCGACGACGTCGGCGACCGCGCCGGCCACCGACACGCCGTTAACCTGCACCCCGACCGACACCGCGTAGGCCGGGATGCCGTAGACGAAATTCACCGTGCCGTCGATGGGATCGAGCACCCAGGTGACCGCGTCGGCAGACGCGGCCTGGTGAGCGGGTCCGCCGCCCTCTTCGCCGAGAATCGGGTCGCCAGGCCGTAATTCGGCCAGCCGATCGCGAAGCAAGCGTTCGGTCTCGGTGTCGACCACCGTCACCGGATCGGTCGGTGTGCTCTTTGAGCGCACCGCGCCACTGTCGGTCGTGCCCGCGTGGGCGCCGAACACCTCGGCGCGGCGAGACCTGACGAACTCGGCGGCTTCGGTGGCTAGCGTTTCGGCTACGGAGCGCAGCCGCGCGGGCTCGTCGTCGGGTCGCGTCACCGTTCCATCGCATCACAGTTGCCCACGGCGGCGGAGACCGCGGCGGCGCCAGCTAAGGTGTGAAACAGCCCAAATCTCGCCAAGGAGATGTCGATGACCAGCACCGACTCGGCCACGGATACACCCGGTACCGAGGCAGCCTCCGGCACGCCGCAGCGTCGTGGATTCGGCATCGACGTCGGCGGCAGCGGAATCAAAGGCGGAATCGTCGACCTGGACACCGGACTGTTGGTCGGCGACCGGGTCAAACTGCTGACACCGCAACCCGCCACGCCGTCGGCCGTCGCCAAAGCCATCGCCGCCGTCGTCAAAGAATTCGGCTGGACCGGCCCACTCGGGGTGACCTATCCCGGAGTCGTCACCGACGGCATCGTCCAGACGGCAGCCAACGTGGACCGCGCCTGGATCGGGACCAACGCGCGGGAGGTGATCAGCGCCGAGCTGGATGGCCAGCAGGTCACCGTTCTCAACGACGCCGACGCGGCCGGACTCGCCGAAGAGCGCTACGGGGCGGGCAAGGACAAAACCGGATTGGTGGTGTTGCTGACCTTCGGGACCGGGATCGGGTCCGCCCTGATTCACAACGGGACGCTGATACCCAACACCGAGTTCGGCCACCTCGAAGTCGGCGGTAAGGAGGCCGAGAAACGCGCGGCATCGTCGATCAAAGACAAGAACGAGTGGAGCTATAAGCGCTGGACCAAGGAGGTGACCAGGGTGCTGATCGCCATCGAGAACGCGATATGGCCCGACCTGATCATCGCCGGCGGTGGCATCAGCCGAAAGGCCGACCAATGGGTGCCGCTGCTCGAAAACCGCACCCCGGTGGTGCCGGCGGCGCTGCTCAATACCGCGGGGATCGTGGGTGCCGCGATGGCCTCGACCGCGAACGTAACGCGCTGAATTTTCCCCGCTAGGGCGGTACAAGCGCACACTGTCGTTACAATGGACCACGGCGACCGCCCGACAGATAGCGTGCTAGACGTCACGCTGATACCAACGCCGACATTCGACATAGCAGACACTTTCGGTTTCACCATGCCCAGACCCACCGAAAGTGAGTAACCGAAGGGGTGTAAGTGGCAGCGACCAAGACCAGTCCGGCGACCGATGAGCCGGTGAAGCGCACCGCCACGAAGTCTCCCGCCAAGCGTCCGGCGGCGAAGATCGCGAATGGCGCCGCGCCGGCGAAACGGGCGACGAAGCCGGACACCACGTCCGCTGACGAAACCGAGGCGACCGCCGAGGGCGGCGCGAAGAAGAGCCGCACCCCCGCCAAGGCCGGCGCGGCCAAGGCGCCATCGGGTCGCGGGACAAAGACCGCATCCCCAGGTGGCGAGGACGACGAGACCGTGGAGGGCGTCGACGAGATCGCCGCCGAGGAAATCGACGGCGAGCCCGACCTCGAAGCTGAACCCGTCGAGGAAATCGACGTCGCCGACCTGAGCCTCGACGACCTGGAAGAAGACGCCGCGCCCGAGGCCGACGCCGAACCCAGTGACGGCGACGACGAGGCCGAGGCCGCCCCGGTCGCCAAAAAGGCGAAGGCGCCGGCCGATGAGGACGAAGACATCTCCGAGCCCACCGAAAAGGACAAGGCATCCGGCGATTTCGTCTGGGACGAAGACGAATCCGAGGCCTTGCGGCAGGCTCGTAAAGACGCCGAGCTCACCGCGTCCGCGGATTCGGTTCGCGCCTACCTCAAGCAGATCGGCAAGGTGGCGCTGCTTAACGCCGAGGAAGAGGTCGAGCTGGCGAAGCGGATCGAAGCCGGCCTGTATGCCACGCAGCTGATGACCGAGCTGGTCGAGCGGGGCGACAAGCTGCCCGCCGCCCAGCGCCGCGACATGATGTGGATTTGCCGCGACGGCGACCGCGCGAAAAACCATCTGCTGGAAGCCAACCTGCGGCTGGTGGTTTCGCTGGCCAAGCGCTACACGGGCCGCGGCATGGCCTTCCTCGACCTGATCCAGGAAGGAAACCTGGGTCTGATCCGCGCGGTCGAGAAGTTCGACTACACCAAGGGATACAAGTTCTCTACCTACGCGACGTGGTGGATTCGGCAGGCGATCACCCGCGCGATGGCCGACCAGGCCCGCACCATCCGCATCCCGGTGCACATGGTCGAGGTGATCAACAAGCTCGGCCGTATCCAGCGCGAGCTGCTGCAGGACCTGGGCCGCGAGCCCACGCCCGAAGAGCTCGCCAAGGAAATGGACATCACGCCCGAGAAGGTGCTCGAGATCCAGCAGTACGCGCGTGAGCCGATCTCGCTGGACCAGACCATCGGCGACGAGGGCGACAGCCAACTCGGTGACTTCATCGAGGACTCCGAGGCCGTGGTGGCCGTCGACGCGGTGTCGTTCACGCTGCTGCAGGATCAGCTGCAGTCGGTGCTCGAGACACTCTCGGAGCGCGAAGCCGGCGTAGTACGGCTGCGCTTCGGTCTCACCGACGGCCAGCCTCGTACCCTCGACGAGATCGGCCAGGTCTACGGCGTGACGCGCGAGCGCATCCGCCAGATCGAATCCAAGACCATGTCGAAGTTGCGTCACCCCAGCCGCTCCCAGGTCCTGCGCGACTACCTGGACTGAGAAGCAGGCGCGGGCGCCTGCCCCAGACTTGTTGCCGCACAAGTCAAATCGACTACTGCACCGGTCCGGCCGCCGCCGCGCACCGGAAATCCGGTTCGACACACGGGAATCGAGCGGCGCGGGCCATGCCGCCGTCGTACGGTGACCGCATGACAGCCAACCGAAAGCTCGTCTCGTCAGAATCCGACTTCGAATCGGCGGTCGGCTATTCGCGCGCGGTGCGAGTGGGCCCGCATGTGGCGGTCGCCGGCACCACCGGCACCGGGCCCGCAGGTGATATCGCCGCTCAAGCTCAAGACGCCTTGCGCCGCATCGAGATTGCGCTGCAACAGGCGGGGGCTTCGCTGACCGACGTGATCCGCACCCGCATCTACGTGACCGATATTTCACGGTGGCGCGAGGTCGCAGCGGTGCATGCCCGGGTCTTCGGACGGATACGTCCCGCGTCGACCATGGTCGAGGTTTCGGCGCTGATCGCACCCGAGCTGCTGGTGGAGATCGAAGCCGACGCCTACGTGGAATCGCCGGAAGAGTCCGCAGGACCTGCGACCGGCGCAAACGTTCCCCCGGGACCCGGCAAATAATCGGTGACCCTTTTCACCGCGGCGACTGGCAGCGGCCCGTACAGATGCGGGAACAGCATCGCCTCGGGATCGGTTGGCACGCCGGGTTCCCAGCGCACAGGCGAGTCCAGCAAATTCGGGTCGATGTGCAGCAGGACGAGGTCTTGGCGACCGTGGAAGAGCCGGTTGGCCGGCAGATGGACCTGCTCGGGCGCCGACAGATGGATGAACTGAGCACCGCCCGGGCCGGGCGGCGGGGGGTGGATCGCCCCGCGATCGCGGGCACGCGACCACTCGTCGACCCCGCACAGATGCACAAGTACGTCAGTAGCTGAAGCCACGTTCGGTCACCTTAAGGGGCCTGCCCGAAAGGTGCGACAAATCCGTGAGAAACGACACACCTGATAACGATCGGGGAACAACGCGAAAACGCCAAACGTCTGAGAAAGTGGATACACGAGAACGGAGAAGCCAATGAACGCAACTCTGACAAGTCCCGAGCTGACTAGAGCTGACCGCTGCGATCGCTGCGGTGCCGCAGCTCGCGTACGCGCCAAGCTGCCTTCTGGTGCTGAACTTCTCTTCTGCCAACATCACGCTAACGAGCACGAAGCCAAGCTTGTTGCGCTCGCCGCAGTGCTGCAGGTCAGCGAAAGCTAGGTTCCAGCAGAACTCACCCATTCACAATGTGAGGTGTGGGCGTATTCATCGGTAATGCTGGACCGGTATGAGCGAGCAGACCGCCAAGCCGTCACGCCATCACATCTGGCGAATCATGTTGAGGACTCTGACCAAGAGTTGGGACGACTCGATCTTTGCCGAGTCCGCGCAAGCGGGCTTCTGGTCGGCGCTTTCGACGCCTCCCCTGCTGTTGGGAATACTGGGCAGCCTGGCGTACGTGGCACCCCTTTTCGGCGCGGACGCGCTGCCCAGCATCGAGCACAGCGCAATCTCGGCGGCCCACAGCTTGTTCTCGGCCAGCGTCGTCAACGAGATCATCGAACCCACCGTCCGCGACATCACCGCGCACGCCCGTGGCGAGGTGGTCTCCCTCGGGTTTCTGCTGTCACTGTGGGCAGGATCGTCGGCGATCTCGGCATTCGTCGATTCGGTGGTCGAGGCGCATGACCAAACGCCGCTGCGCCATCCGGTGCGGCAGCGACTGTTCGCGCTGTTCCTCTACGTGGTGGGACTGGTAGCCGCGGTCGTGACCGCGCCGGTAGTGGTCGTCGGCCCGCGCAAGGTGTCCGAACACATCCCGGACGCGCTGGCCAACGCACTGCACTACGGCTACTACCCGGCGCTGATCCTCGGATTGATGTTCGGGGTCATCGTTTTGTACCGGGTGTCACTGCCGGAACCACTGCCGACGCATCGGCTGGTCTTCGGCGCCATGCTGGCCACCGCGGTGTTCGTGATCGCGACGCTGGGCCTGCGGGTCTACCTGCGGTGGATTACCAGCACCGGTTACACCTACGGCGCGTTGTCCACGCCCATCGCGTTTTTGTTGTTCGCGTTCTTCGGCGGTTTCGCGATCATGATCGGCGCCGAACTCAATGCCGCGATCCAAGAAGAATTCCCCGCGCCCCGGACCCACGCCCACCGGCTGCGCAGATGGCTGTTTGCGCGTTCGCCCACCCTCAAGCGGACGATGGAGTCGTTATCGAATCCCGTGACGACGAACCCGGCGACACAGCAACGCGATGCCGAGCCGGCCGAGCCGCCGACCTGATCAACTGTTCTTGAGCTTCTCGTAAATCTGTTTGCAATCCGGGCAGACCGGTGACCCCGGCTTGGCCGCCCGCGTGACGGGAAAAACCTCACCGCACAACGCAACCACGTGGCTGCCCATCACCGCGCTCTCGGCGATCTTGTCCTTCTTGACGTAGTGGAAGAACTTCGGGGTGTCGCTGTCGGTCCCGTCGTCGACGCGTTCGTCGGTGTCGGTGCGTTCGATCGTCTGGGTTCGCATACCTCATATTGTGCACGCTCGGCATCGCCGCAAAACCGGCTGAGCCGGAATCGATCACGTGTGGGACAGTGGAGAGATGAAGCGCGGCTCCGATCCGGAGTTCGACGACAAGTTTGACGACTTCGACGGCCACAAGGCCCGGCCGGTGCTGATTACTGCCGCCGAGCCCTCGTACGAAGAGCAGCATCGCGCCCGGGTCCGTAAGTACCTGACGATCATGTCGTTCCGGATTCCCGCGCTGATCCTTGCGGCCCTGGCCTATGGCGCCTGGCACAACGGCCTGATCTCGCTGGCGATCATCGCCGTGTCCCTGCCGCTGCCCTGGATGGCCGTGCTGATCGCCAACGACCGCCCGCCTCGCCGCGTCGATGAACCTCGCCGCTTCGACGATGCCCGGCGGCGCACTCCGCTGTTCCCGACGGCCGAGCGGCCGGCACTCGAGGCGCCGCGCCCACGGCAGCCGCAACCCGGTTCGCCAGGTCGCGGGTACGACGCCGGTTCCGGCTAACTGGCCGTTAAGCGCACTTCTCAGGACATTCTCAGGTCAGCGGCACATTTGTGCACGTCAAGGCGTGTGAGATGGCGGCGCCGTGGGAACTCTCAGGGCTGATCTGTCGTTAAACACCATGACAGTTACAAGCCAATCGGGAGGCCGCCATGGCGAGCGCCATCACAGGCAGGTTTGACAGCGATCTAGATGCTCAGAGCCCCGCAGCGGACCTGGTGCGCGTATATCTGAACGGCATCGGGAAGACGGCGTTGCTGACCGCCGCGGACGAAGTCGAGCTGGCCAAGCGCATCGAGGCCGGGCTATATGCCGAGCATCTGCTCGCAACTCGTAAGCGCCTCGGCGACAACCGCAAACGCGATCTAGCGACCGTCGCACGTGATGGCCAGGCAGCGCGCAGCCACCTGCTGGAAGCAAACCTACGTCTGGTGGTGTCGCTGGCCAAGCGCTACACCGGTCGGGGGATGCCGTTGCTGGACCTGATCCAGGAGGGCAACCTCGGGCTGATCCGTGCGATGGAGAAGTTCGACTACTCAAAGGGATTCAAGTTCTCGACGTACGCCACGTGGTGGATCCGTCAGGCCATCACCCGGGGTATGGCGGACCAGAGCCGCACCATCCGGCTACCGGTTCACCTCGTCGAGCAGGTCAACAAGCTGGCCCGGATCAAGCGGGAGATGCATCAGAACCTCGGCCGCGAGGCCACCGACGAGGAACTGGCCGAGGAGTCGGGCATCCCGGAGGAGAAGATCGCCGATCTGCTGGCCCACAGCCGCGACCCGGTCAGCCTGGACATGCCGGTCGGTTCTGAGGAAGAAGCCCCGCTGGGCGATTTCATCGAGGACGCCGAGGCGATGTCCGCGGAGAACGCGGTCATCGCCGAGCTGCTGCACACCGACATCCGCAGCGTGCTGGCCACTCTCGACGAGCGTGAGCACCAGGTGATCCGGTTGCGTTTCGGTCTGGACGACGGCCAGCCGCGGACCCTGGACCAGATCGGCAAGCTGTTCGGTCTGTCCCGCGAGCGGGTCCGCCAGATCGAGCGCGACGTGATGGCCAAGCTGCGCAACGGAGACCGCGCCGAACGGCTGCGCTCCTACGCGAGTTGAGCCGCCGCCGAAGGCAGCCCACTCAGCCAGGTAGCAGGACAGTATGCCCGCCGCGAATCCGCGGCGGGCATACTGCTTGCCTAGGGAGCGTTAGACCCATTTCGGCAGCTGGCCAAGTAGACTCGGCGTCAATGAAGGGTGCTGGATGAACGACCTGGTTGATACCACCGAGATGTACCTGCGGACCATCTACGACCTCGAGGAAGAGGGCGTGACGCCGCTGCGTGCCAGGATCGCCGAACGGCTCGACCAGAGCGGGCCGACAGTCAGCCAGACCGTCTCCCGGATGGAGCGGGACGGATTGCTCCACGTGGCCGGTGATCGGCACCTGGAGCTCACCGACAAGGGCAGGGCGCTGGCCATCGCCGTGATGCGCAAGCACCGCCTCGCCGAGCGTCTGCTCGTCGACGTCATCGGGTTGCCGTGGGAAGAAGTGCACGCCGAGGCATGCCGGTGGGAGCACGTGATGAGCGAGGATGTCGAGCGTCGGCTGGTGAAGGTCCTCGACAACCCGACGACTTCCCCGTTCGGCAACCCGATTCCGGGTTTACTGGACCTGGGCGTGGGCCCGGATTCCGGCGCCGAGGGCTTCAACCTGGTCCGGCTGACCGAGCTGCCGGCGGGATCGCCGGTCGCGGTCGTCGTCCGCCAGCTCACCGAGCACGTTCAGGGCGACATCGATCTGATCACGCGGCTCAAGGACGCCGGCGTGGTGCCCAACGCGCGAGTGACCGTCGAAACCGGTACCGCTGGGGTCACCATCCTGATACCGGGGCATGAGAAGGTCACCTTGCCGAATGAGATGGCGCACGCGGTCAAGGTCGAGAAGGTCTGACCCACCATTACCCCGCACGGCGGCCGAACGCCCGCTGCGGCGGCAACCGCACGCCGAGTCGCTTAGCCAGTCGGTAGCCGGTCACCGCGAGTTCACGGATCTGTTCCGGTCGCAGCCCCGACTGCAAGGCAGTGTCGAGCATCCCCGCCATGCGATGGTCCGGGTCGCAGCGCAGCGCGGCCTCCAATGACACCCCGGCCAGTGGGCCGTCGCCGCGCACGTACGCGCTGAACGCGAGCAACACCAGTGCTTCGACGCGCCACGGCACCGGTAGGCCGCGCGCCAGCAACGCCCACAATGTCTCGGCTTCCCCGGCGGTCTCGCCGATCGCCAGGGCGTACAACGTGTCGCGCACCTGCACGTCATGCAGGGCGCAGCCCAGCATGGCCAGCTCGGCGTCGGACAGCGATTGGCCGCCGGCAACGCGGGCAGCGGCGGCCATCGCGCTTTCCACGTCACGGCGCCCGCAGTCCGCGGGATCGGCACCATGTGCCTGCGCGCGGGTGGCCGCCTGTCGGGTGAGCACGCCGGCCAGCTCGGCGCTGCGGGCCGGATCCTCGACGGCCACGACCGCCTGCAGGTCGGCGCGGCGCGGATAGAGCCGCCGGCCCTCCAGCACCGCCGCGGCGGCCAGCGGCGACGCCGACGGATCGTCGACCGTGCCACTCGAGCCGCAGCCGTCCGCACAATGCCAGCGCCCACCGAGGGCCACCCGGTCCACCACGTGCGCCGCCCACAGCTCAATGTCGTGCTGCGACAACGACTCTGTGAGCATTGCGCACAGCTGCCGGTACTCCTCGTTGCAGACCGGGCAGTCTGCGCCGTCCTGGTCGACGATCACGGCGATCACGGCCTCGGGCTCCGCCGCGGCGGCAACCTCGACGAGGTGTCCGATCCGGTCGACGAGTTCCTCGGAGAGGTCGACCCTCATCACCGTGCCCAGCTCGCCACCGGTCAACGACACCAAGACCAATGAATTCTCCGGAACGAAGCCGAGTACGGCCGGTAGCGCGGCGACCAGCGCGCCGGGGCGGTTCAGTTCAAAATCGGGCGTATGCGGCGTCATGAGCCCCAACGGTGCTGGCCGCCACCGTCAGACCGCGCTCGCGCAACGGGATTGAGCGTCGTCTTGTGGAGAAAGTCTCGACTGTGGGCTCTATCGTCTATCCATGGGTTCGATGCAGGAATACGACATTGTCGTGATCGGTACGGGGCCGGGCGGCCAGAAGGCCGCGATCGCCTCGGCGAAGCTCGGCAAGTCCGTGGCCATCGTCGAACGCGGCCAAATGCTCGGCGGCGTTTGTGTCAACACCGGCACCATCCCGTCAAAGACGCTGCGCGAAGCGGTCCTCTACCTCACCGGCATGAACCAGCGTGAGCTGTACGGCGCGAGTTATCGCGTCAAGGAAAAGATCACCCCGGCCGACCTGCTCGCCCGCACCAAGCACGTGATCGGCAAGGAAGTCGACGTGGTGCGCAATCAGCTGATGCGCAACCGCGTCGACCTCCTGATCGGGCACGCCCGGTTCGTCGATCCGCATACCGTTGAGGTCGAAGACCCCTCCCGACGCGAAAAGCTAACCGTCAGCGGCAAATACATCGTCATCGCCACCGGCACCAGGCCGGCACGGCCGTCCGGGGTCGAGTTCGACGAGGACCGGGTGCTCGACTCCGACGGAATCCTCGACCTCAAGTCGCTGCCCGGCTCGATGGTCGTCGTCGGTGCCGGTGTGATCGGCATCGAGTACGCCTCGATGTTCGCCGCGTTGGGCACCAAAGTGACTGTGGTGGAAAAGCGCAGCGACATGCTGGACTTCTGCGACCCGGAAGTCGTCGAGGCGCTGAAGTTTCACCTGCGCGATCTGGCGGTGACATTCCGGTTCGGCGAGGAGGTGACCGCCGTCGACGTCGGTTCTGCCGGCACTATCACCACCCTGGCCAGCGGCAAGCAGATTCCCGCCGAGACGGTGATGTATTCCGCGGGACGCCAGGGGCAGACCGATCACCTCGATCTACACAACGCCGGGGTGGAGGTCGAGGGCCGCGGACGGATCTGGGTCGACGACAAGTTCAGGACCAAGGTTGAACATATCTACGCCGTCGGCGATGTCATCGGGTTTCCCGCCCTGGCCGCGACGTCGATGGAGCAGGGCCGCCTGGCGGCCTACCATGCGTTCGGCGAAGCGTGCGACGGCATTACCGACCTTCAGCCGATCGGCATTTACTCGATTCCCGAGATCTCCTATGTCGGCGCCACTGAAGTGGAACTGACCAAGAGCTCGGTCCCCTACGAGGTGGGCGTGGCCCGCTACCGGGAGCTCGCCCGCGGCCAGATCGCCGGAGACTCCTACGGGATGCTCAAACTGCTGGTGTCCACCGACGATCTCAAGCTGCTCGGGGTACACATCTTCGGCACCAGCGCGACGGAGATGGTGCACATCGGGCAGGCCGTGATGGGGTGTGGCGGCACCGTCGAGTACCTGGTCGACGCGGTGTTCAACTACCCGACGTTCTCCGAGGCCTACAAGGTGGCCGCGCTCGATGTGATGAACAAGGTGCGGGCGCTCAACCAGTTCCGCCGCTGACTTCAGCGGCGATCACGAGCGCGGCGACGCCGGGCGAAGCGGGTCGCCGTCATCGGATCTAGCAGGTGTCGTCCAAGTCGACCGGCACCGGATCGCCCGGGCCGCCGGCTTCGGCGCGGGCCAAGAGCTGGGCGATGTGGTCGTCGAACGGCGCAGAATAGGACACGTTCTCGGCGCATCCGCCGCGTTCGAGTCCACCGATCAGCCCGGTCACGGCGGTACCACTGACCCACGGCGCGCCGCTGGTGCCGCCAACCAACCCTTGGCATACCAATGAGGGAAATCCCCCGTCGGTCAGCGCGGTGCTGCCCTGACAGCCGATCGGCGAACCACCCACGCCACTCGGATAACCCACCACGCTGACGTGGCTGCCGGGAGACGGAGTCGTGCCCAGGGTCAGCGCCAAGCCGGCCTGCGACTCCACCGAACCAGCGTGGTCGTTGATGACTCGCGCGATAGCGTAATCGGCGTGCGGATCTTTGCTGGACACCCAGCGTGGATCCAGGTAGACGCTGTTAGCGGTCCAGA
The DNA here is from genome assembly GCF_052566995.1 of Mycobacterium sp. Dal123C01. NCBI lineage: Bacteria > Bacillati > Actinomycetota > Actinomycetes > Mycobacteriales > Mycobacteriaceae > Mycobacterium > Mycobacterium sp. Dal123C01. The sequence continues at coordinate 4,952,166 of NZ_CP199580.1, forward strand.
GGTCGGGCGGTGGCCCATCGCCGGACAAACCGGGCGCGAAGGTGATCTGGGCAGCTCCGGCCAGGCAATGCGCGGCGGTCAACACCAGGTTGCCAGCCTTGGAATGCAGCACCGAGCCCGTGCACACGTGCTGGGTGCTGCCGTCCAGATAGATTGCTCCCACCCGCCGATCCGGGTCCACCGGAGCCGCCACCGCGCCCGGTCCGGGCTGGCTGAGGCGCTGTACCGAGCTACTCGTCTTCGGTGCCGGCGTGGTCGTGGATCCCGACACGTGCAGCACCGGACGGCCGCACGACGCCAGTAACGTCGCCAGGCCGACCATCGGGCATAGCAGCAGCATCGGGACGCGCATCGATTCCCATCATGCCTGACCGCATAGGCGGACGCGGAATTCGACGCATCGCGCGGCGACGGTAGATTTGCGGCAGATCCGGTGCCCCACGGAGTTGTTCCAGCCGGATTACGTTCCCGCGTCATCTTGTTTCGACTATTGGTGCCTATCGAATCGGGGGACACTGGTTAGGGCACCCTGGAGGAACTCCCGAGAGGAGGCAAACCCAAATGGCCGACGAGCGCAAAGACGACGACCTGTACTACCAGCCCGGCCAATCCGGCATGTACGAGCTGGAGTTTCCGGCGCCCCAGTTGGTGACCTCGGACGGCCGCGGCCCGGTGCTGGTGCACGCTTTGGAGGGCTTCTCGGACGCGGGCCATGCGATCCGGTTGGCCGCCACCCACCTGAAAGCCGCCCTGGATACCGAGCTGGTCGCGTCGTTCGCGATCGACGAACTGCTGGACTACCGCTCCCGGCGACCGCAGATGACCTTCAAGACCGATCACTTCACCCACTACGACGACCCCGAGCTCAGCCTGTACGCGCTGCGCGACAGCGTCGGCACCCCATTTCTGTTGCTGGCCGGCATGGAACCGGATCTCAAGTGGGAGCGATTCATCACCGCGGTGCGTCTGCTGGCCGAGCGGCTAGGGGTACGGCAGACCATCGGCCTGGGCACCGTTCCGATGGCGGTTCCGCATACCCGGCCCATCACGCTGACCGCGCACTCCAACAACCGTGAATTGATCACCGCGTTCCAGCCGTGGATCTCGGAGATCCAGGTCCCGGGCAGTGCGTCCAACCTGCTGGAATATCGGATGGGTGAGCACGGCCATGAGGTTGTCGGGTTCACCGTCCACGTCCCGCATTACCTGACGCAGACCGACTACCCCGCCGCCGCACAAGCGTTGCTCGAGCAGGTGGCCAAGACCGGCGCGCTGGACCTACCGGTGGCGGCGCTGACCGAGGCAGCGACAGAGATCCGGGCCAAGATCGACGAGCAGGTCGAGGCGAGTGCCGAGGTCGCTCAAGTGGTGGCCGCACTCGAGCGCCAGTACGATGCGTTCATCGACGCTCAGGAGAACAGGTCGTTACTCACGCACGACGAGGACCTGCCTAGCGGCGACGAGCTTGGCGCCGAGTTCGAGCGATTCCTGGCCCAAGAGGCGGACAAGAAGCGCGAGAACGACGACCCGGCTTAAACGCCCCGAGCCGGCGCGACAACAAGGGTGGCGAGATGACTGAGCGGAAGCGCAAGAGCAATCTTCGCCCGGTGCGTGAAGTGACCACCCCCAGGCTCGAGTACCGCACCATCCACGGGTACAAGCGGGCGTTCCGCATCGCGGGCTCCGGGCCGGCCATCCTGTTGATCCACGGGATCGGCGACAACTCCACGACCTGGAATACCGTGCAAGCCAAGCTCGCCCAGCGGTTCACTGTGATCGCCCCGGATCTGCTGGGGCACGGGCAGTCCGACAAACCACGCGCCGATTACTCGGTCGCCGGCTACGCCAACGGGATGCGCGATCTGCTTTCCGTGCTCGATATCGAGCGCGTGACCATCGTCGGTCATTCGCTGGGCGGTGGGGTGGCGATGCAATTCGCCTACCAGTTCCCGCATCTGGTGGAACGGCTGATCCTGGTCGCCGCCGGCGGCGTCACCAAGGACGTCAACGTCGCCTTCCGGCTGGCCTCGTTGCCGATCGGCAGCGAGGCGTTGGCGCTGCTGCGGCTGCCGCTGGTGCTTCCGGCGGTTCAGCTGGCGGGTCGGTTAGCCGGCCTGGCGATCGGGTCGACCGGCCTGGGCCGCGATCTGCCGAACGTGCTGCGAATCCTCGACGACCTACCGGAGCCGACCGCCTCATCGGCTTTCAGCAGGACCTTGCGGGCCGTGGTGGACTGGCGCGGGCAGATCGTCACGTTCCTGGATCGATGTTATCTGGCCGAAGCCATCCCGGCGCAGATCGTCTGGGGCACCAAGGATGTGGTGGTCCCCGTTCGGCACGCGTGGATGGCACACTCCGCGATGCCCGGCTCGCGCCTCGAGATCTTCGACGGCTCGGGCCACTTCCCGTTTCACGACGATCCGGCCCGCTTTATCGATGTCGTCCAGCGCTTCATCGACACCACCGCGCCCGCCGAACACGACCAGGCCGCGCTGCGTAGCTTGCTTCGCACGGGCAGAGGCGAAGCGACGGTCACCGGCTCGGCCGACACTCGCGTCGCGGTGCTCAACGCCATGGGATCCGACGAGCGCAGCGCTACCTGATCACCGGCCGGCTTTGACCGGGGCCGTACAGTCGGGCCATGGGTATCGACGTGACGGTGTTGCGAGTCTTCACCGACCAGGACGGTAAGTTCGGCAATCCGCTGGGCGTGGTCGACGCCAAGCAGGTTGATCCCGCCGATCGCCAGCACGTGGCAACTCAATTGGGTTACAGCGAAACGGTATTCGTCGATCTTCCCGCCGCGGGCGCAACCACCGCGCAGGCCGCCATCTACACTCCGCGCACCGAACTTCCGTTCGCCGGACATCCGTGTATCGGCGCATCGTGGTGGCTGCGCGCGAACGGCACGCCGATCAACACGCTTGCGGTGCCGGCCGGCATTGTGCAGGTGCACTACGAGGGTGATCTGGTCGGCATCAGCGCCCGCTCGGAATGGGCTCCCGAGTTCGCTGTGCACGAATTCGATTCCGTAGATGAGCTTCTCGCGGCCGACCCGACCGAATTTCCCGACGACACCGCGCACTACCTGTGGGCCTGGATCGATCAGTCCGCCGGGGCGCTGCGCTCCCGGATGTTCGCCGCGAATCTCGGTGTGCCCGAAGACGAAGCAACCGGCTCCGCGGCGATGCGGATTACCGACAATCTCAGCCGCGGCCTGAGCATCACTCAGGGCAAGGGATCGATACTAGAAACCGCCTGGAGTGCCGAGGGCTGGGTCCGGGTCGCCGGCCGTGCCGTCAACGACGGTGTGACACAACTGGATTGATCGCCGACCGGGCCGATCCGGCACCCGTGGCGATTCAGGGCTTGCGCTGTAACACCGCGGCGAGATGATGCTGCAGGGGTTGCCCGACTGCACCCATCTGTACCGAATATGAAAGCTGGTCGCCCTCGATGCGGAAGGAACGACCCAGCGCGGACACCTCTTTGGCGGTCGGGGTCAATCCGATCGACGTCGTGGCCAGCTCGATGTCGATGACGTCGCCGGCCACCCGGTAGGAGCCCACCTCAATTTCGGTGACGCCGCTGGGGTGAGCCACAACCAGCTCGACGCGACCGGGTTCCGGCACCCGAAGGTAGCCGGTCTCGGCGTGCAGTGGTTTGCCGTCGGCTACCGCTTTGGTCTTCTGCGCGTACGCCAGAAATGGTTTGCCCACATGGGAAAACACAACTTCCTCGAGATACTCGAAGGGCTGGATCGTCGGATACTCGCCCGCACCACGACCAGCCCAGGTGCCGAGCAGCGGCGCGAGCGCCCCGAGATCGGGATGCAAGTCGCTGGACATGAAATCAGCCTAGCCCGGTGGCGACGTATGCCGATCGGCTCGAGCCGCACGGCATACCGTCAGCTGGGCGTCGATACCTTGCGATGCGCACGAAGCGCCTCGATCTCGCGTTCGAAATCGTCGGCTGAAGAAAAGGATCGGTACACCGAGGCGAAGCGCAGGTAAGCCACTTCGTCCAGGTCGCGCAACGGGCCGAGGATCGCCAGGCCGACCTCGTGACTGGGAACTTCCGGTGAGCCCGCGGCACGCACGGTGTCTTCGACCTGCTGGGCCAGCAGATTCAGCGCATCCTCGTCCACCTGACGGCCCTGGCACGCGCGGCGGACTCCTTTGATGACCTTTTCACGGCTGAACGGCTCGGTGACGCCGCTGCGCTTGACCACGGCCAGAACCGCGGTTTCTACCGTGCTGAACCGCCGTCCGCACTCCGGACATGAGCGGCGCCGCCGAATGGCTTGGCCTTCATCGGTTTCCCGCGAGTCGATCACCCGCGAATCGGGATGACGGCAGAACGGACAATGCATGACCGCTCCTTCGCTGTGCCGGCATCTCGCAGAACACTCCGAGCGTACCTGTGCGCTCCCCCACCGGGCCAATGCAACCGCGACCCGTCTGCGCGCATCGAAACGAGAACTGAAGAGCCCTGGCGTAGAGCGGCTTTCGCGATGGACCGTGGCGGCGTCAGCCGACCGGCGCGATCAGGGTCTGGCCCGCGGCCAGCATCGGCGAGTGCAGATTGTTGAGTTCGCGGATCCGGTCGGCGACCTGGCGGGCCGGCGCCTCCGGCGCCACCCGGTGTGCCACGTCCTGCAGGGACTCACCCGGCTCGACCTGCACGACCGAAAGCCTGTCCGGCACGGGCGCGGCCGAACTGCTGGAGTCACCGTTGGCTATCTGCCCCAGATTCGCGACCAGGCCGAGCCAGAGCGTGATGATCCCGGCCATCAGGGCCAGACCGACCGTCGTCCCCAGCGTGACCGGACGCCGACGATGCGGAGTGACCGACCTCGCGACGCCGGCACTGCGGTAGCGCATCGGCGCACCGCTGGGGCGTACCTGCCCGGGCCGGCGGGATCGCAGCTCGCGTTCCAGGTCGTAGCGAGGCCGTGCGACCAGCCCGTCGCTCGAGCGCCGCATGCTGCTGGTGCGGGGCGAGACTGTGTGCATGAGCGTCATGTGCGTTCCTCCGGTCGACTAAATCCTCGCTCGTGTGTTCGACACTATCGCTCGTGTGTTCGAAATCCGAACATTTGAGCGAAGCGTGTCGCACGAACAAAACGCTAGACCACGCCACCGACAACCTCCGTCGGTCGCTACCACTGCCATGCAGCACATGTACCCGGTCTTTTCGAGAGTTACACCATTGTGATTCGCCAAGTGCCGCGGATCACTTTCCGGTAACTGCCGAAACCCGACACGCTAGTCGAACACATGTTTGATTCTTGCGCGTCAGGCGGCTACATTCAGTGCCATGAGCGACAGCAACGACACCTTCGCCACCGGCACTGAAGCCCGGTTGCATTCCGTGGATTCATCGCTTACCCAGCGGCAACGCACCATCTTGAAGGTCATTCGCGAGTCGGTGTCCACCCGCGGATACCCGCCGAGCATCAGGGAGATCGGCGACGCCGTCGGCCTGACGTCGACATCCTCAGTCGCTCACCAGCTGCGCACCCTCGAGCGCAAGGGGTTCCTCCGTCGCGACCCGAACCGCCCCAGGGCCGTCGATGTCCGCAGCGCCGAGGACGTCGCAGCGGCGAACGCGCCGGTTACCGATGTCGCCGGCTCCGACGCCTTGCCGGAACCCACATATGTTCCTGTGCTCGGGCGCATCGCGGCCGGTGGACCGATCCTTGCCGAAGAAGCGGTCGAAGACATCTTCCCGCTGCCCCGCGAGTTGGTCGGCGAGGGCACGCTCTTTCTGCTCAAAGTGGTCGGCGAATCGATGATCGAGGCCGCGATCTGCGACGGGGACTGGGTTGTGGTGCGGCAGCAGAACGTCGCCGACAACGGAGACATCGTCGCCGCCATGCTCGACGGGGAGGCCACCGTCAAGACGTTCAAGCGCGCCGGCGGTCAGGTGTGGCTGATGCCGCACAACCCGGCATTCGATCCCATCCCCGGCAACGAGGCGACGGTGCTCGGCAAAGTCGTCACGGTGATCCGCAAGGTATAGACGCCGGACCGCAACGCCGGAAAGTCCGGCGGCTAGTCGGCCTTGATGAAGCCGTTGACCAGCGCGGCTTCCTCGCTGGAGAACCAGACTTCGGCGAGCGTGTCGTGGTAGAGGTCGCTGTCCGGGGTGTAATACAGGCCGAAGCGAGGGCTCGCCTTGATGGGATAGCCGTCGGGCATCTGGTAGGGGTCGTCCAAAGGCAGGTGAATCGTCGGACGCCCGGCCTGCCCAAGTGCCCCGGTGGCCACTGTCGGCGCGAAGTCCGACTCGTCGTCGGCATCTGCCGCTGCATGCCGCCCACCCTTGGGCGCGGCGCCGACCGCGGCCACGAGGCCGGATGCGGCTCCACCCCCGGCCGCAGCACCGCCGGCGGCAGCAAAATCCGGAGACGTATGCGGCACCGCGACATCGGGATACGCGGCATCCGCCGCCTGCGGCGTTTCGACGGGATAGGCGGCATCGGGATGGGCGGCGTCCGGTGGGGCGTGCGGCACGGCAACGTCGGGATAGGCCGCCTCCTCATGCTCAGCACCCGGATAGCTCGCCTCCGGATAAGCCGCGTCCTCGTCAGCGACATCCAAGTAGCCGTCCTCGGCGCCCTCTGGGTAGGCGGCTTCCGGGCCGGCCGCATCGAGGTAGTCGGCGTCCGCGACCACATCCGGATAAGCCGGCACCTCGGCGGCTTCCGGGTGGGCGGCTGCCGGGAGCTCGTCGTCATAGCCGGCCTCGAACAGATCATCCGCCGAGACCAGGGGAATGGAGTCGGTGTCGACGGTGTCGGGATCATCCTCGTCGACCCCCAGCTGATCCCACTCCTCCTCGGACTCGGGCAGGGCTTCGTCGCCATATCCGGCATCGTCGGCCAGTTCGGCCGTTTCGGGTCCGTGCGGCCACCTGACGCGCGGCGGGTCATCGGCGTCCTCGTGTTCCGGTGAGTGCACGTCGCCGTACGACAAGTGCTCGGTCGTGGCGTCGGCGTAATCGGGCCCCCAATGCGGCTCACCCGAGTCGTCGTAACCGCCGACGTCGACGTCGCGGTCAAGGTCGTAGGGCGCGGTGTTGCGGCCAGCGCGGCGGCGGCGCCACCGCAAGGCCACGAACACCACCAGCAGGACCAAGATGACCAGCGGAATGAGAGCTAACAGGTACCACCAATGCCAGGAGAGCCACCCCTTGGCGTGCGGAGACGATGCCGTGGCGCTCGGCTGGTTCTGGCCCGACACCTGCAAGCCGGACAACAAGGGCGCCAGGTTGGCCGGGTCGGTGGAGAAGGTGTTCTTGGCGCGGTTCCACGAGATCTTGCCGCCGGTGAACTTCTGCGAGATCACGTCACCGTCGACGGCCTGATCGCCGACCGGCGCGCCCAGTTTTCCGGTGGGACCGCGCAGCTTGTCCCAGGCGGCCTTCATGGCGCCGCGCACGACGTAGGCGCCGTGGTCGGAGGTCCAGAAGATCACCGGCTTGTCGGCTGCCGAGAACGTGACGATCCGGCTGTTGGGAGCGATGCCGCCGTCGGACTCGTTGGCGATCGGGAAACCCAGTTCGCTGCTGACCGGGCCACCGAGGGCCTCGTACTTCGTCAGGATGTCGCTCTCGACGGCGTTCGCGCCGGTTGGCGGGCTGAAGAACACCTTGCCGCCGGCGAAGTTCTGGGCGAGTCCGTCGCCACCGATGGGGTATTGCCCGCCCTGTTTGGCGCCCAGCGGACCATTGACGCCGCCCGCCGCGCGCCACGCCATATTGATGGCAGCGGTGGGATCAATCGCTACCTGCAGGCCCTTCAGTTGTTCGGCCAATCCCGCTGGCTCAGTGGCGAATTCCTTGGTTTTCCGGTTCCAGGAGATCTGGCCGGCGCCGAACTTCTGCGAGGACACCTCGCCGTTGTAGGTTTCGTCTCCGACCGGGGCACCGAGCACACCACCCGAGCTGCCGAGCCTGTCCCAGGCGGCGTTCAGGGCGCCGCGCACCACGAACGCGCCATGGTCGGGCGTCCAGAAAATCACCGGTTTGTCGCTGGCGGAGAACGTCGCCACCCGGCTGTCGGGACCGGCCAGACCGGGCACCTCGTTGATGGTCGGAAATCCCAGATCGCTACCGGCCGGCCCGCCCAGCATGTCGTACTTTTCCAGGATCGGGCCGTAAACGAAGTTCGCACCGGTGGCCGTGGTGAAGAACATTTTGCCGCCGTCGAAATCGCACCCAAAGCCGTCGCTGACGGGATAGACGTCGCCCTTCCGGGCTCCGAGCGGTGACGTGTCGCCACCGGCCTTGCCCCAAGCGGCCATGATGGCGGCTTCGGCATCGCCGATCGGAGACGCTGAGGCGGTTGGCGCAAGCAGTACGACGGCCAACGCTGTGGTCGCCACGCTGATCAGCGCCCGCCCGGCGAGCCTGCGCAATTGACCCCTCTTCCCGTTCACCAAGCCTCCCAGCCGACGGATATGCCCTTATGTATGGCCATGCCCGTGCCCTGCGGACCCTGCGACGGTTGGTACCCCAAACGCGGGTTACGAACCCCACCAGGATTCGTATTATCGCCGGGCTCGCATAACTGTGCTCTAGCGAACAAGAAATGCGAAGGCAATTCGCGAATATTACGAGAACGGATACCGCTCTGATGTCGAAATGATGCCGGGCGACGACCGTGTCGCGACCAATCATGTCCTGGCTCGCGCGGTGTGGGGATTGCCCTGCAGCTCATGGCAGACCCGCTGCCGTCACACGCCGAGGGGTGAGTGATCACGCGCTCCACGTCACCGAAACACATGCGCCGACCGTACGCGAGGCCATCCGGTGGCCGGCTATCCACTCGAGCAAAGGAGCAATTCATGGGCATCGACTATTTTGCCGCAAACCCAAGCAATGACAGCGTAAGACGACTAGTTGCGCTTCGTTCGTGTCACGATCGCGCTTGTCACCACGATTCGATATTGCGTGACAGCAAGATTGGTTGACCACCGGCGGCGCCGGCCGATGAGGCTGCGATCCCGCGGCTAGACCCCGAGGCCGCGCCCGATGATCTCCTTCATGATCTCGGTTGTGCCACCGTAGATCGTCTGTACCCGGGCGTCGAGATAGGAACGAGCGACTGGGTATTCGCGCATATAGCCGTAGCCGCCGTGCAGCTGCAGACAACGGTCGATCAGGTGCACTTGCTTTTCGGTCGAGTACCACTTGGCCATTGCCGCTTGCTCGGCCGTCAGCTTCTTGTCCAGATGCAGCCGGAGGAACTCGTCGACCATGATCCGCACCACGGTGGCCTCGGTCGCCAGCTCGGCCAGCACGAATCGGCTGTTCTGAAAACTGCCGATCGGCTTGCCAAAGGCTTTGCGTTCCTTGGTGTATTGCACTGTTTCGTCGAGCACCTGCTGCATCGCCGCGACCGCCATGATGGCAATCGAGATCCGTTCCTGCGGCAGGTTCTGCATCAGGTAGATGAAGCCCTTGCCCTCGTCGCCCAGCAGGTTTTCGGCCGGAACCTTGACGTCGGTGAAGGACAACTCTGCCGTGTCTTGTGCGTCCAGCCCGATTTTGTCCAGATGGCGGCCGCGTTCGAAGCCCTCCATGCCGCGTTCGACAACGAGCAGCGAAAAGCCCTGCGAACCCTTTTCCGGATCCGTCTGGGCCACCACGATCACCAGGTCGGAGTTGATTCCGTTGGTAATGAAAGTCTTTGATCCGTTGAGCACATAGTGATCGCCCTGCTTGACCGCGCGGGTCTTGATGCCTTGCAAATCGCTGCCGGTGCCCGGTTCTGTCATAGCGATCGCGGTGATCAGCTCACCGCTGCAGAACTTGGGTAACCAGCGTTGCTTCTGCTCCTCGGTGGCCAACTCCAGCAGATACGGCGCCACGATGTCGTTGTGCAAACCGAAGCCGATCCCGCCGTAGCGCCCGGCGGCGGTTTCCTCGGTGATGATCGTGTTGTACCGGAAGTCGGAATTGCCGCCGCCGCCGTACTCCTCGGGCACCGCCATGCCAAGGAAGCCCTGCTTGCCGGCCTCGAGCCAGACACCACGGTCGACGATTTTCGCCTTCTCCCACTCGCCGTGGAAGGGCGCGACATGGCGATCGAGAAAGCCCCGGTAGGACTCGCGGAACAATTCGTGCTCGGGTTCAAATAGTGTGCGCTGGTACCTGATTGCACTGCTCATCAATAACCTCCGGCGAACGGGAACTCTGCGGCCCAACATATACCAACCAGACGGTTGGTCGGCACGTAGCCCCGGGTCGACCCAGGTCCAAGTCTTGAAAGTCAATCGCAGTTGGCCCCGTGGAAGAGGGCTCGGTGTGACATCCTGTGCGGGTGTCCGCAGAGGGCCCGCCTTCTGGGGTTGTGACGTTTCTGTTCACCGATGTCGAGGGTTCGACACGTCGGTGGGAGAACGACGCGAATGCCATGCGTGCAGCGTTGGCCGCCCATGACGAGGTGTTGCGCTCTGCGATTGAGACGCACGGCGGTTTCATGTTCAAGCACACCGGCGATGGGGTGTGCGCGGCGTTCAGCTCCCCGAAGTCGGCGGTGGACGCCGCTGTAGCCGCTCAGCGAGGGCTGGGGTTGCCGGTGCGGATGGGGCTGGCAACCGGCGAGGCCGAGCTGCGCGACGGGGATTACTTCGGTGCGGTGCTTAACCGCGCTGCGCGGGTGATGGCCGCCGGGCACGGCGGTCAGATCCTGTTGACCGAGTCGACGGCGGGTCTGCTCAGCGGCGTTGATCTGGTGGATTTGGGGCCGCGGCGGCTGCGGGACCTGCCCATCCCGGTCGAGATGTTCCAAGTCCGGACAGCAGGGCTACGCACAGACTTTCCGCCGTTGCGGGCGCTCGACACCAGTCCGGGGAACCTACGGCCTGCGACCACGAGCTTGATCGGGCGCGAGTCGGAAGTCACCGAGCTGCAAGCCGCGGTGAAAGCTCATCGGTTGGTCACGCTGACCGGGGTAGGTGGGGTCGGCAAGACCCGTCTGGCGTTGGAAGTCGCGGCGCGGCTGGCCGATGAGTTTCCCGATGGTGTTTGGTTTTTCGAGCTGGCCGCAGTCACCGACCCCGCAGCAGTGCCGGACGCGGTGGCCGCCGTGCTGGGCATCACGCAACAACCCGGCAAGACGGTAATCGAGTCGGTCGCCGCCGCACTGGAGGGCAGAGTCCGGCTGTTGGTGATCGACAACTGCGAGCACCTGCTCAATGCCGCAGCCGACCTGATCGAGGCCACCTTGATGCGTTCGGCGACCGTCCGTGTCTTGGCTACCAGCCGCGAAGGACTGGGTGTCGCCGAGGAGCAAGTACGCCCGGTGCGCTCGTTGGACTCGGCGGGAGTCAACTCTGCGGCGGTGAGCCTGTTCATCGAACGCGCGCAAAGCATTGCGCCCGGATTCTCTCTGGTCGACGGCGATGAGGCCGCTGCAGTCACCGAGATTTGTCAGCGCCTGGACGGGATTCCGTTGGCTATCGAACTGGCGTCCTCGCGGATGGCGTCGATGACCGTGAGCGAAGTGCGTGATCGCCTTGATCACCGGTTTCGGTTGCTGGTCGGTTCGCGGCGCGGGCTGGAGCGCCACCAAACGCTGCGCCACGCAGTGGCGTGGTCGTATGACCTGCTCGCTGATGCCGAAAAGTCTTTGTTGGCAGGGTGTTCGGTGTTCGCTGGTGGTTTCGATCTCGAAAGTGCTCGTGCGGTAGCCGGATACGATGATGATTACGCTGTTCTGGATCTACTCGACATGCTGGTGCGCAAGTCGCTTCTCGTCGTCGACCGGTCTTCGCGGCGGACCCGATTCTTCATGTTGGAGACAATCCGCCAATTCGCCGAAGAGCAATTGATTGCCTCCGGCGCAGCCGAAGAGGCCCGCGCCGCCCATGCCCGGTACTTCTCGCAGCGAGAAACCGACGTCGTGGCGCTGTGGGACAGTCCCCGACAACGCGAGGCCTACACCTGGTTCGCCACCGAACTGGCCAACCTGCGCACCGCGTTTCGCTGGGCCGCCGACCACCGCAACCTCGACGACGCCGCCACCATCGCCACCTACGCGGCATTCGTCGGGAACCTTGTCGAAAATTACGAGCCTGTCGCCTGGGCTGAAGAGTTGATCGACGCCGCCCGCGCTGCCGATCACAGCCGACTTATCTTTCTTTACGCCGTGGCGACACAGTGCTGGTTGGTGGGGCGTATCGAGGAGGCCGTCCGGTATAGCGACGCCGGACAGGCAGCGATGCTTGCGGGCCGCGGTGGGGGCCCTTTCGGCTTCGACGCCATGATGGCTAATCCGTATCTAGCTATCGGACGGCCCGATCGGGCGGTCGAGTGGTGCCGTGCCCAGTTCGATGGCGGGCGCAACCCGCACATCAACGTCACGGCGTTCCTGGTCATGGCATTGACGATCGCGGGTCACGAGGATCAGGCAATGGCCGCCGCGGACGGCCTACCCGAGGCCGCCGAAGCCACCAGCAACCCGCACGCACACTCGTTGGCGCTGATGGCCTACGGCTTCGCTTGGCGCAACGCCGATCCCGACCGCGCCCTGGAAGCGATGCACCGGGGCCTGGTGGTCGCCCAGGACAGCGGCAACAGATTCAACGAAAGCCACCTGACGGCCAACCTCGCCCAGCTAGAAGTCGAACGTGGCGATCCGCTGTCAGCGCTCGATCACATCGGTTTGGCGATGCGCCACTTGTACGATTCCGGCAACATCGTCACTGTCCGTTCGCCGCTGACAAACCTTGCAATCTTCCTCGACCGGCTCGGACGCCGCGAAGCGGCGGCCATCATTGCCGGTTTCGCGTTCAGTCCGCTGACCGCCGCGTCGTTTCCCAATATCAATACCGCGATCGCGCACCTGCGCCATGTGCTCGGCGAGGACGCTTACGCATCTCTCGCCCGGGAGGGTGAAGTGATGAGCACCGCGGCGATGGTGACCTATGCCTACGACCAAATCGACCAAACCCGAGCGCAACTGAAGGCTGTCTCGAAATAGACGACATTTGTGACTCGCGGAAGTTCGTCTCCAATACACGTCTATCGGGTGACCGGGTCTGATCCGCTGATGTACGAGGTGGGACTGCGCTGCGTGTGAAATCCTGTGAGGGTGTCCGCGGCAGCCGCCCCCTCGGGGGTGGTGACGTTTTTGTTCACCGACGTTGAGGGGTCGACCCGTCGGTGGGAGGCAGACGCGGATTTGATGCGGAAGGCCCTCGCCGCACATGACGAGGTGTCGCGCTCGGCGATCGAGGGCACGGGGGCTGGTTGTTCACGCACACGCTCTGGTCGCCCTGCGTATCGTCAAAGCAACCCATCCACGGTCCCAACCAATTACCGAAGGGGATCGCCGTGAAACAGCCCGAACTGACGCAACTCATCGGTCTGCAGGACGGCGACGGCGACCGAGTGTTCATCTCACGCCTAGACCGGCCCGACGGCTCCCGCGGCTACCTGCTCGCCATTAGGTCCGGAGAAGTGCACGGCGGTGTGTCTCTCACCGCCAGCGATCTGGACCGGCTGAGCGCTGTCATCCGGCGCGAAGTGGGCGAGAGGGATGGCGATCTAATGGCCGAATTCAGGTTCTTCGCCCGGGCGATCTGGCTCCTCATCTTTTGCGCACTGATGTCGCTCCTCTTATTTGCAGTCACCGGGCCATTGTTTGCATACCCCTGGTCGAACTGAGATAGGGGACGATCCGCAACTTCCACAATGCGGGCGACACCACGACGCTCCGCGTCCCGCTGGCTAGCCTCGCCGCTCTTTTCGACCGGCTCGGACGCTACGAACCGGCGGCCACTATCGCCGGGTTCGCGCTCAGTCCCCTCACCGTAACGGGGGTCCCCGAAATCACCACCGCGATCACCCACCTCCGCGATGTCACACGGCCGCTCTCCTGCCTGGCAGCTGCCCCCAGGCCGACCTAGCGTCACCTTCCGGCGGGTACGGAGACCTCGTCGCCCGCTGTAGCTAGTCCGCGGCGAATTGCCGCAGGCTCGCAGCCAGCGCCACCGGAACCCGGGCCCTGATCCGCGTCCCCTCCGAGTTGTGCTCGGCCTGCTGGACGCGACCGTCGGCGTGCACGCGGGCCACCAAATCGCCGCGGTCGTAGGGAATCACCACGTCCACCGCGGTGTCGGTGGGAGCGGCAAGCTCGGCCATCCGCCTGCGCAGTGCGTCGATACCGTCACCGGTACGCGCGGAGACAAACACCGCACCGGGCAGCCCGTGCCGAAGCTTGGCCAGCATCAGATCGCTTGCGGCGTCGACCTTGTTCACCACCAGCAGCTCGGGAGGCGGATCACCGTCATGGTCGGAGATCACTTGGGAGATCACCTTGCGCACCGCATCGATCTGGGCCGGCGGGTTGACGTCGGAGCCGTCGACGACGTGCACCAGCAGATCGGCGTCGACGACCTCCTCCAGCGTCGAGCGGAAAGCCTCGACCAGCTGGGTGGGCAGGTGCCGCACGAATCCGACGGTGTCGGTGAGCACAAACGGCCGGCCGTCGTCGAATTCAGCGCGCCGGGTGGCGGGTTCCAGGGTGGCGAACAATGCGTCCTGCACCAGCACCCCGGCTCCGGTGAGCGCGTTGAGCAAGCTGGACTTGCCGGAGTTGGTGTAGCCGACGATCGCGACCGATGGCATGTCACTGTGCAGCCGGCGACTGCGCTGAGTGTCGCGGGCCTGCTTCATGTCCTTGATCTCGCGGCGCAGCTTGGACATCCGCTCGCGGATGCGGCGCCGGTCGGTCTCGATCTTGGTCTCACCGGGCCCGCGCAGGCCGACCCCGCCGCCGCTGCCACCGGCACGGCCACCGGCCTGCCGGGACATCGACTCACCCCAGCCGCGCAGCCGCGGCAGCATGTACTGCATCTGGGCCAGTGACACCTGCGCCTTGCCCTCGCGGCTGGTGGCGTGCTGGGCGAAGATGTCCAGGATCAGCGCGGTGCGGTCGATGACCTTGACCTTCACCACCTTCTCCAACGAGGTCAGCTGGGCCGGGGACAGTTCGCCGTCACAGATGACGGTGTCGGCACCGGTCGCCAAGACGACTTCGCGTAGCTCCTGCGCCTTGCCGGAGCCGATGTAGGTGGACGTATCGGGCTTGTCGCGGCGCTGGATGAGCCCTTCGAGCACCTCGGACCCGGCCGTTTCGGCCAGGGCTGCCAGCTCGGCAAGGCTGGCCTGGTTGTCGGCCGCGCTGCCCTCGGTCCACACCCCCACCAACACCACGCGTTCCAGACGCAGCTGGCGATATTCGACCTCGGAGACGTCGGCGAGTTCGGTCGACAGCCCGGGAACGCGGCGCAGTGCCGATCGGTCTTCGAGAGCGAGTTCGCCGACGCTGGGCTCGGACGCGGGATGGCTAACCCGCAGATCGTGGAACGGATTTTCGGGATGTGTCATAGGCAATTACCAATAGTGCACGCGAAATCTGTGACGTGCATCCGAATTATTGGGCGTGCCACCATTGCTCGCTCACTTCCCCATGGGCCACCAGCACCGATGGCCCACGCAGGTAGCTGGTGGCGTCGGTGACGGTGACCTCGACGTCACCGCCGGGGACGCGCACGGTCAGCGTCCCGGTGTCGGCCCCGGCATTGGCGAGGGCGGCCACCGCGGCCGCGACCGTTCCGGTCCCGCACGACCGGGTTTCGCCCACCCCGCGCTCGTGGACCCGCATCTGAACCACTCCACCGGCGGCCGCGGTGAGCACTTCGACGTTGACCCCGTCCGGGAACTGCGCACGGTCAAAGTGCACCGGTGCGGCGACATCCAACCCCGCGAGCTCTTCGCCGCTCAGCTGCGGGTCGACGCACGCCAGGTGCGGGTTGCCCACGTCGATCGCCAGACCGGTGAACCGCCTGCCGCCGACCACCGCCTCCCCGGAGCCCAGCCGGTTGGCCTTGCCCATGTCGACGGTGACGTCGGCGTTGGTGGCGTCGGCGTGGTGCAAGGTGACTAGCCGCGGCCCCGCCACCGATCCGACGACGAACTCGTCGCGGGACTCCATGCCGCTAACACGCAGATAGTGCGCGAACACCCGCACCCCGTTGCCACACATCTGCGCGGTCGACCCGTCGGCGTTGCGGTAGTCCATGTACCACTCATTCGCGCCGACACCGTCGGGCAGCCGATCGAGCACGCCGGCCGACAGGGCGGCACCCGCGGTCGTAATCCGCAGCACCCCATCGGCACCCAACCCGCGGCGCCGGTCGCACAGCGCGGCGACTCGCTCGGCCGTGAGCGGCAGTTCGGCGTCGACGTCGGGCAGCAGCACGAAGTCGTTCTGGGTGCCGTTGCCCTTGGCAAAGATCATGTGCGCCGCTCCTCCTCATCGCTTCGTTCTGCATCGTCGACGGCGCGGATCACCTGTTCAGGGTACGTGTCGCCAGGCGTCCAGCGCCGCTGCGACGAGGCGGGCGCGATCCGGCGCTGCGCCGGCGCCCACGTCAAGCCAGTGCACCCGGTGGTCGCGGCGAAACCACGACCGTTGCCGTCGCACGTAGCGCCGGGTGCCGACATATGTCTGCTCCCGGGCGTCACGCAAAGCGTCGGGGTCGTCGGCATCGAGAGCGGCGAGCACCTGCGCGTAGCCGAGCGCGCGTGACGCGGTAACACCGTCGCGCAGGCCCCCGAGCAGCAGCGTGCGTACCTCGTCGACCAGGCCCTGCTCGAACATGATGTCGGTGCGGCGCGCCAGCCTTTCGTCGAGAATAGTTGTGTCACAGTCTAATCCGATGATCACGGTACCCCAGCGTGGAACCCCGATGCGGGGCGCGGATGCGGCGAAGGGCTGGCCGGTGAGCTCGACCACCTCGAGTGCGCGCACCGTGCGGCGGCCATCGGTGGGCAGGATCGCGGCGGCGGCGGTCGGGTCGCGGTGGGCCAGTTCGGCGTGCAGCCTGCCCACCCCGACCTCGGCGAGGCGCTGCTCCCAGCGCGCCCGGACCGCGGGATCAGTCGCGGGAAACGACCAGTCGTCGAGCAGCGACTGGACGTAGAGCATCGAGCCGCCCACGATGACCGGCACCGCGCCTCGGGCGGCGATCGCCTCGATCTCTGTGGCGGCGACCCGCTGATAGCGGGCGACGGTCGCGGTCTGCGTGACGTTCAGGACGTCGAGCTGGTGATGCGGGATGCCGCGGCGCTGTTCGACAGGCAGCTTGGCGGTCCCGATGTCCATGCCGCGGTAGAGCTGCATGGCGTCGGCGTTGACGATTTCGGCGCCCACTTCGCCGCTGAGTTGCTCGACGACGTCGAGGGCCAGCTGCGACTTGCCGGTTCCGGTGGGCCCGATGATCGCCAGTGGTCTCATGGCTGCCAGGCCCCGGCGAAGTACCCCACACCGTAGGGCGCTCCCCGGTAGAGCTCCTTGGCCGAACGCGGCCCGGGCTCGGTCAGCCCGGCCAGTACCTGGAATGCAACCCGCCCCAGGATCTGTTCCGGCAGCCCGGCCAGGGCGGCGGTGTTGCCGTTCGCCAGGGCGTCGTCGAGGGCCAGCTGCGCATCGGCGTTGCCGGGGTCGTAGCCGCCGGGTGCGCTGGGGGTCAGGGTGTTCGCACCGTCGGCGACGACCAGCACTCCGACCGGGTCGGGCGCCTGGTCGATCTCGGCGCGCAGCTGCCTGCCGATCCCCAGCGCGGTCTCGACGTGATGGTCGCCGCGGTAGACGCGAACCTGCGCGCTCGCGTCGGGCCGGGCCTGGCCGCGCAGCCAGCCCGCGATCAGCGCACAGAGCGGGAAGTCGGCGACCGGCTCGGATTGCTCGTCGGCCTGCGGCGAGAGCCGGACCCGCACGTCGGCGCCGTAGCCCGCAAAGCTGCCGATCCCGTTGGGCCCCAGAACGTCGTCGGCGCCGCCCGTTCCGATGACGATCCACCGCGACGGCAACAGGGCCGCGGCTGCCAGTACCGCGGTGGTCAGGTCGGCCACCTCCGCGGCCGCTGCCCCGACCAGCTCGGGAACGAGCACCGGTGTGGAAGGAACGATCGCGATGGCGCTCAGCACGCCACCAAACTAACTGACGGGTCGACGCCCGCCGGGCCAACCGGCCGCGCCCGTGCGGCCAACCGGTCCGGCCGTGGACGTCACCTGCACTCGGCCTCGGCCCGAAGCGCCGGCGTCTCCGCGAGCGGGATCTCCCCCGATTTGCGCAGGGCTTTTCTTGCCCGCTTCTCCGCGACCTTGCTCGACATGGTCGCGGCCTCGCCACGGGCCAGCGCCACGGTCGCGACGACCACCACCACGATCCCGGCGGCGAGTACCAGCCTCGCCGGCCCGGTGCAGTCCAAGTACTCACCAAGCACGGCCATGCCGAGGATCGAACCGACCACCGGCTTGGCCACGACGGATGTCGGCAGCGAGGCGGTCAGCGAGCCGGCACGGAACGACGACTGCTGGAAGATCATTCCCGCCAGCGCCGCGGCTATCCACGCGTAGAACTCGGGTGCCAGCAGTAATGCGCCGACGCCGTCTCCGACCACCTCGACGACGGCTTTGGTGAGCACCGCGAACAGTGCCAGCGACGAACCGGCGACGACGGCCAGGAGCACCGCGGACACCGTGCCCGACCAGAACCGCGCGCCCAGCACGCAGAACACCAGCGCCGGGCCCATGACCAAGGCCACCACCATCCAGGTTCCCACCGAGCCGCGCGACGCACCGCTATCCGGGTCGCCGACGGTGACCACGACAGCCAATGCGCCCGCCAGCAATAGCGCCCAGGTCCACTCCCAGCGGGTGACCGAGCGCCGGGTCATGTGCGCGTAGATCGGCAGCGCGAAAAGCAGGGCGGTGACCTGTAACGCCGTGACCATCATCACCGAGCCCAGCGTCAGCGCGGCGGCCTGCAGGGCATAGTTGGCGATGGCCCCGCCCGCCCCCAGCCACCACTTGCCGTCACGCACCGACATCCGGAAGAGCTCGAGGTGGCCGACCTGCTTGTCAGTGATCTCTTGTGCGGAACGCTGACGGACGACGTTGCCCAGTGCCGACGCGAAGGCGGCGAGCAGGGCGAGCAAAACGGCGATATCCCCTTTTGTCATCTGCGACCTCCTCCCCGGCGCGCGGCACGTGGCCCATTGTCGGCGGCGCGTATGCACTACCCGTTTCGAAACCGTTTCCGCTATGTGCGTGGTGCACTATCCGCGCTACTTCGGAAGAAACGGCCCTGCGCAATACCTAGTTCACGAACCTATGTAGAACCTGTGGCACAGCTATGCCTGGCGGGTGACGCCCGATAGGACCTGAGAACTCGCCCCAATGGTGTCACAGCCGGGCGCGCAGCCGCCTCCCCCGCGTCCAACCTAGTCGTCGATGACCCGTCCCCTCCAGCCCCACAAGCAACAACAACACCGCTTGTCATCGCCACGGTACCGGGCTACGCGAGGTCGCCATATGGCCCCGGCAACGGTGGAATCGAACTGTTACTCAGGGCGTGCGCGGGGACCGCGGGGCCTAGGCCGGTTGATCGGCGGCGCCGCCGAGCGCCGCCTGGACGCGCTTACCGGTCGCAACGGCATCGACGCGCGCTAGTTCGGCGGTCGCCGCCGCCATCACCAGCGCCGCCGCGATCAGCGCGACCATTCCGCCGCGGCCGGTGTTCAGCGTCTCGCCGAGGACGACAACACCCAGCAATGCCGCCACGACAGGCTGGGACACCTGCAGGGTCGGCATGGACGCGGTCAGCGCACCGGCCCGAAACGCCGACTGCTCCCACGCGAAACCCCCCACCGCGACCAGAAGCCAGGCATAGAGCTCGGGGCTGCCCAACACGGTCCATCCGCCTTCGCCCAGCCGATGGACGACTCCCTTGGTGAGCACCGCGAAGATCCCCCACAGCGAACCCGAGACAAAGGCGAACAGCACCGCGGCCAGCGCGCCGCCCCGGACGCGGGCGACGACGATGGACCCGATCAGCAGCGGCCCCAGCACCGCGGCCACGACGCCCCAAGTCTGCAGCGACGCGTTCGAATGACCGGCCTGCGGGTTACCAACCGTGACGATCACGCTCACCGCGGCAGTCAGCACGATGGCCCAGATCCACTCCCGGCCGGTTACCGAGCGCTGGGCCAATCGCGCGCTGATCGGCAGCGCGAACATTAGCGAAAGAACCAGCAACGCCTGCACCAGCAGCACCGAACCCCGGTCCAGCGCGACCGCTTGCAGCGCGATGCTCCCGATAAGGATCAGCACGCCCCAGCGCCACCGTTGATTGCGTGCCAGCTTCGCGAACAGCTGCAGCTGGCCCAGCGAGGTATCGGTGATCCGGTGCGTCGCACGCTGCTGGAGGACGTCGCCGATCGCGACGCACAGCGCGGAACTCAACGCGAGCGCAGCGGCGATATCCACCTTGTCCATGTGCGGTTTCTCTCCGAAGTCGAGGGCCGTTCACCGGTAAACATGCTGGGCGCACCACTGTTTCACAGTCAGCTGCCCAGACGGCGACCAGGAGGTTGCGGCATCCAGGCCGCCAAGCTGCTTGAATACTGGTGGAATCGGTGACGGAGCAGCTGCCAATACCAGCAGGTCTCCCGACCGTAGGTGCCGCTACGCGCGGCAGGTGCGCGGGACAGCGCCGCGCGAAGGGTAGGTGACGAGCGCATGACCGACGACGAGCCCCGCTCCGATGACGAGCCCATGACCGACGAGGCGCCCAAGCCGGCACCACGTCCGGGACCGCGTCCGGGCCCACGTCCTGGTCCAGGGCCGACGCCGCGACCCAGCGCTCACCCGGTGTTGCTGCCCCCGGCCAGCAATCCGCATCAGTTCGGACGCGTCGACGACGACGGCACGGTGTGGCTGATCAGCTCGGCCGGCGAACGCATCGTCGGCTCCTGGCAGGCCGGCGACCGTGAGGCCGCATTCACCCACTTCGGCAGGCGCTTCGACGACCTGAGCACCGAGGTCACGCTGATGGAGGAGCGGCTGGCCGCCGGGAGCGGCGACGCGCGAAAGATCAAAGCCAATGCCTCCGCGCTGGCCGAAACGCTGCCGACAGCCTCCGTGCTGGGCGACATCGACGCGCTCGCGGGCCGGCTGAGCAACCTGGTGGAGCACGCCGGCGCCACGGTCGCCGCCGATCGCTCCCGCCGCGACGAGCACCGCGCCGCACAGACCGCCCGCAAAGAGGCGTTGGCCGCCGAGGCCGAGGAGGTGGCCGCCAACTCGACGCATTGGAAGGTTGCCGGCGACCGGATGCGCGAGATCCTCGACGAATGGAAGACGATCACCGGTCTGGACCGCAAGGTCGACGACGCGTTGTGGAAGCGCTATTCCGCGGCGCGGGAAGCGTTCAACAGGCGGCGGGGTTCCCACTTCGCCGAGTTGGACCGCGAGCGCGCGGGTGTGCGTCAGTCCAAGGAACAGCTGTGCGAGCGGGCCGAGGCGATGTCCGATTCCACGGACTGGGCCGGCACCAGCGCCGAATTCCGCAAGCTGTTGACCGAATGGAAATCGGCGGGGCGTGCCACGCGGGAGGTCGACGACGCCCTGTGGCGACGCTTCAAGGCCGCCCAGGACGCCTTCTTCACCGCCCGCAACGCGCTGAGCGCGGAAAAGGACGCGGAGTTCCGGGACAACGCCAGCGCTAAAGAGGCGTTGCTGGCCGAAGCCGAGAAGATCGACACCAGCAATCACGAAGCCGCCCGAGCGGCGCTGCGATCCATCGCCGACAAATGGGACGCGATCGGCAAAGTGCCCCGAGAGCGGTCCGCCGACCTGGAGCGACGGCTGCGCGCCGTCGAGAAGAAGGTGCGCGACGCCGGCGAAGCGAATTGGGCTGACCCCGAGGCGCAGGCTCGGGCCGAACAGTTCGCAACCCGCGCCGAGCATTACGAGCAGCAGGCCCGCAAGGCGGCCGCGGCGGGCCGGACCAAAGAAGCGCAAGAGGCACAGGCCAACGCCGAACAATGGCGGCAGTGGGCCCAAGCAGCCGTTGCGGCGCTGACCCGCAGGTCCTAGCGGCCCGCTTGCCGATCCGGCGGCGCCCCGGCGTCCGGGCGATCGGGAGTGCCTGGGTCGCCCAGGGTTTCCAGCAGCGTCCTGGACTGTTGCTCGGCAATGACACGGCGCCGCTGTTCCTCGGCCGCGAGTTGCACGATCGTCCGCGACCACACCACGCGGGCCCAGTGGAACGTCAACAAGATCACGGTGATCCAGGCAACGATCAGGCCGATGCCGGGGCCGGGATGGCCGGCGGCCACGGTTTGGCGTGACCACACCGCCAACAGCCCGGTGGCACTTGCCAACGATGAGCCCGCCAGCGCGATCCAGGCCAGCGCCCAGCGACGGGTCAGCAATGCCAGCATCGAGAAACCGACGCCGAAAACCAGTGCCAGCCAAGAGAATACCTTCGAAGGCAGCGCCAACGCGGCCGCAGCGGCGCCGTGGCTGCTGAACAGCACGTCCCATCCCCGCACCTGGCCGGTGTGCGGCAAAATGAACGAGCCCAGCAGTACGAACACCAGGATGGCGACAATGAATGCCCTTGGGCCGGGGTCGATCTCGCGTGCGACGCGACGTTCTGCGGCCTCGATCTCGGCGCGCAGGGCGTCAAAATCCGTGTGTTCTTCGGTCATCCGGCACATCCAAGGGGTTCGACTGGTTCGGTGGCCGGCCCAATGCCGGGCATGCCCAAACCGGTACCGCGCGGGCGCTGCCCGGCAGCGTGCGCGTCACCGGCTCGGGTACGACGGTGGGTCAGGATGCCGGCATCGGCGATCAGGTGGTGCGGCGCGGCCTCGGTGATCGCCGTGGTGATGATGTCTCCGGGCCGCACCGGTGTGCCGGCGGTGAAGTGCACCAGCCGGCCGTCGCGCGCCCGCCCGGTCATGCGGGCCGTGCGAGCGTCTTTGCGGCCTTCGCCGGTGGCGACCAGCAATTCGACGGTCTGCCCGATCAGCTCGCGATTGCCCTCTAGAGAGATCTGCTCCTGCAGTTCGACCAGCCGCATATAGCGTTCCTGCACAACGGATTTCGGCAGCTGATCGTCGAGTTCAGCAGCGGGGGTTCCGGGCCGTTTGGAGTACTGGAAGGTGAACGCGGCCGCAAACCGGGCCTGACGCACCACATCGAGAGTGGCCGCGAAGTCCTCTTCGGTCTCACCGGGAAATCCGACGATGAGATCGGTGGTGATGGCCGCGTGCGGCATGGCCGCGCGAACCCGGTCGATGATGCCGAGGTAGCGCTCGGCGCGGTAGGACCGCCGCATCGCGCGCAGTATCCGATCGGATCCCGACTGCAGCGGCATATGCAGGGCGGGGCAGACATTCGGTGTCTGCGCCATCGCCTCGATGACATCGTCGGTGAATTCCGCCGGGTGTGGCGAGGTGAACCGCAGGCGTTCCAGTCCGTCGATGCGCCCGCAGGCCCGCAGCAGCTCGGCGAAGGCGCCGCGGTCGCGTGGCAGTGCCGGGTCGGCGAACGAGACGCCGTAGGCGTTGACGTTCTGCCCCAGCAGCGTGACTTCCACGACGCCGTCGTCCACCAGCGATTCCACCTCGGCCAGGATGTCTGCCGGGCTGCGGTCGACCTCCTTGCCCCGCAGCGACGGGACGATGCAGAACGTGCAGCTGTTGTTGCATCCGACGGAAATGGAAACCCAAGCGGCGTAGGCGGATTCGCGGGCGCTCGGCAGCGACGACGGAAACTCCTGCAGCGCCTCGACGATTTCCACCTGGGCGACTTTGTTGTGCCGGGCCCGGGCGAGCAGCGTCGGCAGCGATCCGATGTTATGCGTGCCGAACACGACGTCGACCCATGGCATCTTGCGCAGCAAGGACTCTCGGTCCTTCTGGGCCAGGCAGCCGCCGACCGCGATTTGGAAGTCGGGGTTGCCGCGTTTGCGCGGGGCCAGGTGGCTGAGGTTGCCGTACAGCTTGTTGTCGGCGTTTTCGCGCACCGCGCAGGTGTTGAAGACCACCACATCCGCGTCGGCGCCCTCGTCGGCGCGCTGGTAGCCGGCCGCCTCGAGCAGGCCCGCCAATCGCTCGGAGTCGTGGACGTTCATCTGGCAGCCGTAGGTGCGGACTTGGTAGGTGCGCACCGACTCTGCCGCGGGCCCGGTCAGGCTCGCGGCGTCCGGCGCCACTGTCGAAGTCACGGGGCCATGGTACGGCGACCGGGGCCTACCCGATTAACCCGCAGCTAGACGCGGCGGCGTTCCCGTTCGGCGGTCAGCTCGGCAAGGACAACCTCGCAGGCCAGGTTCTGGCTATAGCCGCGGCGCGCCAGCATTCCCACCAGCCTGCGGGTGATCCGCGCGTCGTCCCCGCTCAGCGTCTCCCGCCGCAGCTTGGCCTGGACCAGTTGCTCGGCCCGGTCTCGCTCGGCCCCGGCGTCGATACCGGCCAGCGCCGTGCTGATGACCTCGTTGTCGACGCCTTTGGTGCGCAACTCGGCAGCCAAGGCACGCCTGCTCTTTCCCGCCCTAGCTCGCCGGGACTGCACCCACTGCTCGGCGAAATCCCGGTCATCCACCAGGCCGACGGCGGCCAGCCGGTCGAGCACCGCAGCACTGACGTCGTCGGGGTATCCGCGTTTCGCGAGCTGGCCGGACAACTCGGCCCGGGTGCGCGATCTCCCGGTGAGCAGGCGCAGGCACAGTGCCCGCGCCTGCTCTTCGCGGGAGGGCTCAGAAGTCGACGGGGGCGGGCAGGATGTCGTCATCGGTAACCACCGCACCAATGCCAAGCTTTTCCTTGATCTTCTTCTCGATCTCGTTGCCGATATCGGGGTTCTCTATCAAGAAGGTGCGGGCGTTCTCCTTGCCCTGGCCGAGTTGCTCGCCCTCGTAGGTGAACCAGGACCCGGACTTGCGGATGAAGCCATGATCCACACCCATATCGATCAGCGAGCCCTCCCGGCTGATGCCATGGCCATAGAGGATGTCGAACTCGGCCTGCTTGAACGGCGGCGCCACCTTGTTCTTGACAACCTTGACCCGGGTGCGGTTACCGACCGCGTCGGTACCGTCCTTGAGCGTCTCGATCCGGCGCACATCCAGGCGCACCGACGCGTAGAACTTCAAAGCCTTTCCACCCGTGGTGGTTTCCGGGCTGCCGAACATCACCCCGATCTTCTCCCGAAGCTGGTTGATGAAGATCGCGGTAGTTTTCGAATTGCTCAGCGCGCCAGTCATTTTCCGCAGCGCCTGACTCATCAGCCGGGCCTGCAGACCGACGTGGCTGTCCCCCATCTCGCCTTCGAGCTCCGCGCGCGGCACCAGCGCGGCCACCGAGTCGATGACCAGGATGTCGAGCGCGCCGGAGCGGATCAGCATGTCGGCGATCTCCAGGGCCTGCTCCCCGGTGTCGGGCTGGCTGACCAGCAGGGAATCGGTGTCGACGCCGAGCTTGTGGGCGTAATCAGGATCCAGGGCGTGCTCGGCGTCGATGAACGCCGCAACGCCGCCGGCCGCCTGCGCATTGGCTACCGCGTGCAGCGCAACGGTGGTCTTACCCGAGGACTCCGGGCCGTAGATTTCCACGACCCGGCCACGCGGCAGGCCGCCGATACCCAAGGCCACATCCAGTGCGATGGACCCGGTCGGAATGACCGCAATCGGCTGACGAATCTCGTCGCCGAGACGCATCACCGAACCTTTGCCGTAACTCTTCTCGATCTGGGCCATCGCCAGCTCGAGGGCCTTCTCACGATCGGGGGCTTGCGCCATGGTGTCTCTCCTGTGGTCGGTGTTCCGTGACCGGTTTCGGTCGGTTGGCCGTGACACTAGAGAAGGCCACCGACAAGTCGTCCTCTTCGAGCGATCACCACAGTAGACGAACACCTGTTCGATTCAAGTTCGACACGCCGCGACGGCAATGTGTGGCAATATCGGCTGCCGAAAGGCGTCAACGGGGCCTTCACGGCAACCCGAGAAAGCCAGAGGAAACCGGTGCGAATCCGGTGCGGTCCCGCCACTGTGATCGGGCATTTGTCCCGAGAGCCAGATACTCGCCGTCGGCGCTTCCTCACTAGACGCTGGGGCGGACCTCCCCGGAGAGGGCGGTCGCGCAAGCATGGACATCTCCGGTCAGCTGGCCGAAATATCCTCCTACAAAGGATTTTTCGCGCTCACTGTGGGCGGCGGCGCGAGAGGATGGCACCCGGTCCACCAGGACTACACCGACGGCTTTGCCGGTTTGATCGACGCCACCGCCAAGCGCTACCACACGACGGACCTACGGATCGGGGCCTCGCTGGTTCATCTCGGCCACGCCACCCGGCTGTGGTCACCCGTGCTCGCGTGCGCATTGGCCCACGGCGTCGTTCCCGACCTCAAAGACCTGGAACGTGCCGACGACGGAGCGCAGCTCCGCATGCCTGAACCCACCGGAAGGGCCGTCCAGGAAGTCTCGGCGGAGGTGTTGTACCGCGCGGTGGTGCAACACCATATGCAGCCATTCGCGGCCGGTCTGCGGGTCAAGCTGGCACCTGCCCTGCTGACAGGCAACATCGCGTCCGCACTCGTCGGCGCATCCCGGGCGCTGCTCGCCGCGCGGCCCGACCTGCGCGGCGCGATCGTCGAGATCACCGACTCCCTGCTGGACACCGGGGTGCTGTCCGGATCCGGCGTGATCACCGACTCACATCTGGGCTTCCGGCGCGGCAGCTGCTGCCTCTTCTATCGCATCCCCGGCCGATCCGTGTGCGGAGACTGCGTGTTTCGCCGGGACCCACGGTCAAACCGGAGATGAGTGTGCGCTGGCGGCGTTGAGTGTGCGGTCAGGGCGGGAAACACGCCGAGATCACGCCGCCAATGCACACTGAACGCCGTCAGCGCACACGGAAGGCCGCGGCAGCCTCACCACTGCTCGCGGGGCACGTCGAAGTCGACGCACAACGCCCGCCAGACGTCGCGGGGGTCGACGCCGTCCTCGATCGCCTGCTCGGCGGTCCGGCCGTTGAAAACCCCCAGCACGTGATCTGCCAGCACCGATGCACCGTATGCGGTGCCAAACCGCAGCACCACTCGCTCGTTGAACTCCGTCAGCCGCACGCCAGCCAACATACCCAGCCCGGTCATTTCGCAAGCGCCAGCGCTTGATGGCATACCAGCACCGGGTCGGCGACGCGGTTGATCCCGGCCGCGGCCATCCGGGCGGCCTCGCGGTAGCGGGGCGACGACAACACCTCGTTGGCCGCGGTCACCAGCGCGTCGGCGGTCAACGGCCGAATCAGCCGCGCGCTCCCCTGGCGCATCACCCGATTGGCGATCTCCCACTGGTCCCCGCCACCGGGAACCACTACCAACGGCACCCCGGCCAGCAGCGTCTTGGCCACCATCCCATGACCGCCGCCGCAGATCACCAGATCGGCGTGCGCCAACAGCTCGTCCTGACGCCCCAGCCCGACCGCCGCCCACTCCGGCACCGTCAGATCCGCCCCGCTCAAGCGCGACACCAGCAGGCGCGATCCCGCCGGCAACGTGTCCCCCGGCGTCAAGCACCCCAACGCGACTTCGGCCAGACCTTCAGTCCCGATCAATGCGGTCGACGGCGCGACGACCACTACCGGTCCCGAGCCGGCGGGGACCTCGAGAACCCGATCGGTTGGCTCGAAGTGCAACGGACCCACCAGGACGGCCTCGGCCGGCCAGTCCGGACGCGCGACTTCCAGCGCGGGCAGCGTGGCGATCAGCCGGCGCAGCGGCCCTGGATCGCGAGCCGGCAGTCCGATCTCGACTCGAGCGTTCTCGCGCTGCCGCAGCCCGGCCCGCCACGATCGCGCCGTCAGCGCCCGCATCGTGGCATCGCGCAGCCGGCCGCGGATGCCGGTACCCGGTGCCAGCCCGCTGCCGATCGGCGGCAGTCCCTTCGATGGCAGGTACAGCGGATGCGGGGTGAGCTCGATCCACGGGATCCCCAGCAGCTCGGCAGCCATGCCGCCGCCGGCGGTGATGACATCGGACACCACCAGGTCGGGTGCCAGGTCGCGCAGCGCCGGCACATTGAGCACGGCCATCCGTGCCGCGCGCCGGTGGACGCGGGCCCCGGCGTCGAGGTCTTCGTCGGTGGCCGCGAGCCCGTCGAGCGCGAGAGCCTCGATGCCGGCGTCACGGGCGGCCTGGATCCATTCCTCACCGGTGAACAGCGTGGGTTCATCGCCCGCGTCCCGGAAGCGCTGACACAGCGCGATTGCGGGAAACGAGTGCCCGGGATCCGGCCCGGCGACCACGGCGACTCGCACCGCCTCACCCTGCCATAGCGCCCGGTCGGCACCCGCCTACGCTGGCACCATGACCGAGCTGACTGGGACAACCGACGCGAACACGCGCACGGTCGAGAATTTCCTGAATGCCTTGCAGGACGCGGACTACGAAACCGCAGACGCGGCATTGGACGACAACCTCGTGTATGAGAACGTCGGACTGCCGACGATCCGTGGCCGCGCCCGGGCCATCAAGTTGTTCCGCCAAATGGAAGGTCGCATGCGGTTCGAGGTGAAAATCCACCGCATTGCCGCCGACGGTGCCGCGGTGCTCACGGAGCGCAGCGATGCACTGATCTTCGGCCCGCTGCGGCTGCAATTCTGGGTTTGCGGTGTCTTCGAGGTGCACGACGGGCGAATCACGCTGTGGCGGGACTACTTTGACTTTTTCGACATGACCAAGGCATTGGTGCGCGGGCTGGTAGCGGTGGCGCTGCCGTCGCTCAAAGCGTCGTTCTAACCACAATCAATTACTGATCGCTGAACGCAGTGCGCCGGGCGAAACCACTAACGACGCGGTAATCCGCCGAGTGCGTCGAATGCCTGGGCCCAACCGACCAGACGATCGGTGGCCTCGACCAGCTCGGCCCGGTAGCGCTGATGTGCGGCCGCGAGCCCCGCGTCCGCATCGCCGTTCGCCGAAGAAACCAATTGCGCTGCAGCAGTGACCATTTCGTTGTATTGCCGAACGCCCGCGCTCAACTGCGCGGTGAACGCGTTAATGGTGGGCACCAGATACGACCGCGATGATTCCGAGTTATGCGCCGCCCGCTCCATCGACACCACCTCCGCGGCGGTGGCCGCCATCGCCGCCGACGTCGTGTTGGCCGCCGCGGTCAAGTCGCTGATCTCGGCGGGCGGCAACAGGGCGCCGCGCTCGATTACGCCCAACAACGAGAAGAATCCGCGTTCGGAAGCGCCGAGCGCATACATCGCGGGTCGCGCCGCGGAACCCGGTGGCGGCAGCCGGCGCACGTTAACGGGCCGGCTTACCGGCAGCGGCTCCGACTTCAGCCAGTGGTAGCGGAAGAACAACAATGTCGCGGGAATCACCTCGATGACCGCGATCCCGCCGGTGATCTGCAGCAACAACACGAACCAGCCCCACCACGCCAGCACCGCCGTGACCACGCCCCAGAACACGCTGCCGGCGGTGAAGATCCAGGCCCACCGCAGCGCGCGCCGGCGCCGGCGCAGCAGCCGTGCCCGCGGATCAGCGGCCGCACTGATCTTCTGGGCGACGAAGCCGGAAAGATCGGCGGCGGTGTCCAGCCCCTGCTGCAGCAGCCCGCGCCAGAGGCCGCGCTGAGTCGCCTTCACCGCCATGTCGCACCGACCGCCGGGCTACTGACCAAACGGCTTCTCGGCAACCTGTCCACCGGCGTTCTCGGCGGGCGCAGGGGTGGCCGGTGTGGCTCCCGGGGCCGCAGGTGTCCCGCCCGTCGGCAGGGCTTCGCCACGCATCGACGCACGGATCTGCTCGAGCCGGGAATGCCCGGCCATCTGCACGCCGGCCTGCTCGACCTCGAGCATGCGGCCCTGCACGGAGCCCTGCGCCAGCTCGGCCGAACCGACGGCGTTCGCGTACCGCCGCTCGATCTTGTCCCGCACCTCGTCGAGGCTGGGGGTGTTACCGGGCGCAGCGATCTCGGTCATCGACCGCAGCGACGCGCTGACCTGCTCCTGCATCTTGGCCTGCTCGAGCTGGCTGAGCAGCTTGGTGCGCTCGGCGATCTTCTGCTGCAGCACCATCGCGTTGCGTTCGACGGCCTTCTTGGCCTGACCCGCCGCCTGCAGGGCCTGGTCGTGCAGCGACTTGAGGTCTTCGACGCTCTGCTCGGCCGTCACCAGCTGGGCCGCGAAGGACTCGGCGGCGTTGGTGTACTCGGTGGCCTTGGCCGCATCTGCGGCGGCGGTGGCCTGGTCGGCCAGCGTCAGGGCCTGGCGGACGTTGACCTGGAGCTTCTCGATGTCGGCCAGCTGCCGGTTGAGCCGCATCTCGAGCTGCCGCTGGTTGCCGATCACCTGCGCCGCCTGTTGGGTCAGCGCCTGATGAGTGCGCT
Organism: Mycobacterium sp. Dal123C01; assembly: GCF_052566995.1. Classification (NCBI taxonomy): domain Bacteria; kingdom Bacillati; phylum Actinomycetota; class Actinomycetes; order Mycobacteriales; family Mycobacteriaceae; genus Mycobacterium; species Mycobacterium sp. Dal123C01. The sequence goes on from NZ_CP199580.1 coordinate 4,982,441, forward strand.
GCGCTTCCTCAATGGCTTGCTGAATCTGAATCTTCGGGTCGGCGTGCTCGTCAATTTTCGCGTTGAACAGCGCCATGACGTATTTCCACGCTTTGACGAACGGATTGGCCATGAGTGAGCTCCACCTTCGCTTGTTGTGTGCCGGAGGGCCCCTGATAGGCCCTAGCGATCACCCTGCCGCTCAATTTATCGGGTCGACGCCGATCGCCCCACCCCTGGCGGGGCGTTGCCCGGTGATCCTGACACTCAGGCCACCACGAGCGACACCACCGGCGGGATGACGACCTTGGTGCTCGCATCGATGGTGGTGGCGCTTGCCTCGCCGTTCGGCACGCTGTGCGCCGCGCGTTCCTCGTTCGCCATCCGCCCACCGGCGTCGGTGAGAACTGTCGACAGCGGGACGTCCAGCGCGTCGCAGATCGCATGGAGCAGCTCGCTGGAGGCCTCTTTGCGGCCGCGCTCCACCTCCGAGAGATATCCGAGGCTCACCCGCGCCGTATCCGACACCTCACGCAACGTCCGGCCCTGCGACGTTCGGGCCAGGCGCAGTACTTCGCCGATGACCTCGCGCACCAATGGCGACATGCTGCTCTCCTTCGTCCTGCCAAGCTTCTTCATCAGGTCAACGGCGGCAGCGGCCGTCTAGGTTCCCGTCCGCCGCACTTCCCTGACGGTCGAGGCGACATAGTCGATCCCGGTGACGATCGTCAGCACGATCGCGGCGGCCATCACCACCGAAGCCACCACCAGGAATGGTCCCGACAGCGGAAGCACGAACAACCCGATGGCCATTGCCTGGACCACGGTTTTGAGTTTGCCGCCCCAGCTAGCCGGTATGACCCCGCGGCGAATCACGGCCAACCGCAACACCGTCACCCCGACCTCGCGGACCAAAATCAGGACGGTGACCCACCACGGCAGGTCGCCGAGCATCGACAGCCCGACCAGCGCCGACCCGATCAGCATCTTGTCGGCGATCGGATCGACGAATGCGCCGAATTCGGTCGCCATGCCGTAGTTGCGGGCCAGCAGGCCGTCTAACCGGTCGGTGATGCACGCCACAGCGAATATCACGAAAGCCACGATCCGGCCCGCGGCTTCGTGGCCGCCGCCAGCGAACAATGCGAGCAGGAAGATTGGAACCAGTACCAGCCGCGATAGCGTCAGGACATTGGCGAGGTTGGCGATACGAACGCGTCTTGCCACGGGTCCTGTCTGCGGCTGCCCCGACACGGCAACAGAATAGCGGTTGACCAGCGGACCCGTACCGGATGTCAATACTGATACCCGTGACCGAACGTTCTCGGGATAACGGGCCAGTGCTCGTCCGGCGCGCGCGAACCTCCGATGTGCCCACGATCAAGCACCTCGTCGACACCTATGCGGGAAAGATTCTGCTGGAAAAGAACCTGGTGACGCTATACGAAGCCGTCCAGGAGTTCTGGGTGGCCGAACTCGCCGGCACCGTGGTGGGCTGCGGGGCATTGCACGTGTTTTGGGCCGATCTCGGCGAGATCCGGACCATCGCGGTCAACCCGGCCGCGACCGGGCACGGCATCGGCCACGCGATCGTCACGCGGCTGCTCGATGTCGCGCGCGAGCTACAGCTGGAGCGGATTTTCGTGTTGACCTTCGAGACCGAGTTCTTCGGCAGGCACGGGTTCACCGAGATCGAAGGCACGCCCGTCACCGCCGAGGTGTTCGAGGAGATGTGCCGCTCCTACGACATCGGTGTCGCCGAATTCCTGGACCTCAGCTACGTCAAGCCGAACATCCTGGGCAACACCCGGATGCTGCTGCTGCTCTAGTAGACGGCGCCGTCTTAGTCGGAATCGTCGTCGGACCCGTCGGCGTTGGCGCCGCCCCGAATCAACGCCAGCGTTCCGGCCAATTCGTCGGGCTTGACCAGCACCTCGCGCGCCTTGGAGCCCTCGCTGGGCCCGACGATGCTGCGGGTTTCCATCAGGTCCATCAGCCGGCCGGCTTTGGCGAAGCCGACCCGCAGCTTGCGTTGCAGCATCGAGGTGGAGCCGAACTGGCTGGACACCACCAGCTCGACGGCTTGTAGGAACACATCCATGTCGTCGCCGATGTCCGGATCGGCGTCGGTGCGCTCGCCGGTCGGCTTGGCGGTGGTGACGCCGTCGGTGTATTCGGGTTCGGCCTGGTCCTTGCACGCCGCGACGACGGCCTGAATCTCCTCGTCGGTGATGTAGGCGCCCTGCAACCGGATCGGCTTGTTCGACCCCATCGGCAGGAACAGGCCGTCGCCCATGCCGATCAGCTTTTCCGCACCCGCCTGATCCAGGATCACCCGGCTGTCGATCAGCGACGACGTCGCAAACGCCAGCCGGGACGGCACGTTGGTCTTGATCAGCCCGGTGACCACGTCGACGGACGGTCGCTGGGTGGCCAGCACCAGATGGATGCCGGCGGCACGCGCCTTCTGGGTGATGCGCACGATGGCGTCCTCGACGTCGCGCGGCGCGGTCATCATCAGGTCGGCGAGCTCGTCGACGATCGCGAGCACATACGGGTAGGGCCGGTACACGCGCTGGCTGCCCAGCGGCGCGGTGATCTCACCGGATCGCACCTTGGCGTTGAAGTCGTCGATGTGACGCACCCGCGAGGCCTGCATGTCCTGATAGCGCTGTTCCATCTCTTCGACCAGCCAGGCCAGCGCGGCCGCCGCCTTCTTCGGCTGGGTGATGATCGGGGTGATCAGATGCGGAATGCCTTCGTAGGGCGTCAGTTCCACCATCTTCGGGTCGATCAGGATCATCCTGACCTCTTCCGGGGTGGCCCGGGTCAGCAGTGAAATCAGCATGGAGTTGACGAAGCTGGACTTACCCGAACCGGTGGAGCCGGCGACCAGCAGGTGCGGCATCTTGGCCAGGTTGGCCGAGATGAAGTCGCCTTCGATGTCCTTGCCGAGCGCGATCACCAGCGGGTGGTGATCGCGGCGGGTCGACGGGTCGGTGAGCACGTCGGCCAACCGCACCATTTCCCGGTCGGTGTTGGGTACCTCGATGCCGACGGCGGACTTGCCGGGGATCGGGGCGAGCATCCGGACGCTCTCGGTGGCCACCGCATAGGCGATGTTCTTCTGCAGCGCCGTGATTTTCTCGACCTTGACGCCCGGCCCCAGCTCCACCTCGTAGCGGGTGACCGTGGGCCCCCGGGTGCAGCCGGTGACGGCCGCGTCGACCTTGAACTGGGTGAGCACCTCGCCGATGGCTTCGGCCATCTGGTTGTTGGCGGCACTGCGTTTCTTCGGCGGGTCGCCGGCCACCAGCAGCTCCAGCGACGGCAGCGTGTAGGGGCCTTCGACGACCCGGTCCAGCACCTGGGTGTCCTGCTTCTTGGCGGCGCGACGGCGGCCCTTGGTGATGGCGGGTTCTGGAACGGTGGGAGTTTCGTCCGGGATCGGGTCGTCCAGAGCGACAGGGACCTCGTCCGCCGATGGCCACGGCTTTGGCTCCTTGTCGACTGCGCCGTCGTCGTAGTAACCGTCCGAAAAGTCTTCGCCCGGTTGGCCATCGGCGTCGTCCGCATAGTCGTATTCGTCTTCGTCGGCGTAAAGGTCACTGACCAGCCGGGTGCCGAACATCGCTCGCATCATCTCGGGCAGCTCGCGGATCGTGGTGCCCGTCAGCAACAGCAGCCCGAACAGCGCGCCGATGAACAACAGCGGTGCCGCGATCCAGGGCGTCAAACCCTCCGACAACGGCCCGCCGATGGCAAAGCCGATGAATCCCGCTGCATGACGGCGTAATTCGGGATCTTCCGGCGAACCGGACCACAAGTGACGCAGCCCCAGCAGCGAAAAGCTGATCATGCTCGCGCCGAGGATCAACCGGGGCCGCGCATCGGGGTTGGGCTGGGTGCGCATCAGCACCACCGCCACCACGGCGAGACCTACCGGCAGGGCCAGAACGCCGGCGCCGACGAACGTGCGCAGCACCGCGTCGACCCACGCGCCGACCGGCCGCGCGGCGTCGAACCAGGAGCTCGCGGCGACCACGACGGCAATGCCGAGCAGAACCAGCGCGATTCCGTCGCGGCGGTGCCCGGGCTCGATGTCGCGGGCCCGCCCGATCGACCGTGCCGCGCCACCGGTGCCGCGTGCCGCCAGCAGCCAGGTGGCGTGCATGGCGCGCCCGCAGGTCAGCCCGGCGGCAACCAGCAGGGACTGGTGGTGCCGTTTGGCGGGCTTGCTTACCCTCTTGCGGGCAGGTGCCGGTCGCGGCCTGCGGGACCCGCTGGCGCGCGAAGTGGCCTTTGACCTGCTCGTTCGAGTTCCGGAGCGGGCAACGGTCTTACTAGCCATGGGGTCCAGCCTAGTCGCAATCGCCCCATATTCACCATCTGCCACACGGGTCACAAAAGCGTGACAGTTCGGTGATCGGCCGGCTTTACCATGCCGAAATGGCCGAAACCACTGCTTCTCCGCCCCCAGCGAGCTTGCCGACCACCAGCAAGGTCCTCTGCGCCGTTTACGCCGTCATCGCGATCGCCGCCTTGGTGGCCACCTGGAGCCAGAACGCCGCCTACTTCGACCGCCCCGCGCGACTCCTCGTCGCGTTCCTCAACGACTCGAAAATCACGCCCGCGTCACGGTCGCTGACGGTCGACATCCTGCTCTTTTTCCTTGCCGCCGCGGTACTGATGGTGATCGAGGCCAGAAAGCACGGCATCAGGTTCGTCTGGCTCTACATCGTGGGTGGGGCCGGCATCGCCATCAGCGTGACATTCCCCTTGTTCCTGATCGCCCGCGAAATGCGTATCGGCAGGACAGCTCCGTCGCGGTTGGGCCTGGCCGACAGGGCCGGTCTTGCGGCCTTCGCCGTCGCGATTGCGGCCCTCGTCATTTGGGTGGACGCAGCCTGACCGACGCCATTCGCGCGTGAGTAGGGTGACAGCCATCCCGCCTTACACACCCGAGGAGCCCTCCATGCCCGTCGTTGTCGTTGCCACCCTGACCGTGAAACCCGAGTCGGTCGACGCCGTCCGCGACATCCTCACCACCGCGGTCGAAGAAGTGCATGAAGAACCGGGCTGCCAGCTCTACTCGGTGCAGCAGAGCGGCGAAACCTTCGTTTTCATCGAGCAGTGGGCCGATGAAGACGCACTCAAGGTGCACAGCACCGCGCCCGCCATCGGCAAGCTGTTCTCGGCGGCCGGCGAGCACCTCGCTGGAGCGCCCGACATCAAGACCCTGCAGCCCATTCCCGCGGGCGACCCGGACAAAGGGCAACTGCGCCGGTGACCGAGCGGCCGCTCGAAGGAAAAGTCGCGCTGATCACCGGTGCGGCCCGCGGTCAGGGCCGCGCGCACGCGGTGCGACTGGCCACCGACGGCGCCGACATCATCGCCGTCGACCTGTGCGCGCAGATCGCCAGTGTCCCCTATGCATTGGCCACGCCGGAGGATTTGGCGGCCACCGTCAAACTCGTCGAGGACACCGGGGCGCGGATCGTGGCCAAGGAGGCCGACGTTCGTGATCGCGCCTCGCTGTCGGCCGCTGTGCAGGCGGGCATCGACGAGCTGGGCCGGCTCGACATCGTGGTGGCCAACGCCGGTATCGCGCCCATGCAATCCGGTGACGACGGCTGGCGCGACGTCATCGACGTCAACCTCACCGGCGTATACCACACCATCAAGGCCGCGATACCGACCATGGTCAAGCAGGGCGCCGGTGGGTCCATCGTGCTGATCAGCTCCGCCGCCGGTCTGGCCGGCGTGGGCAGCCCGGACGCCGGATCCGTCGGCTACGCGGCCGCCAAGCACGGGGTGGTCGGGCTGATGCGTGTTTACGCGAACCTGCTGGCACAGCAGATGATTCGAGTCAACTCGATCCACCCGACGGGCGTCGAAACCCCGATGATCAACAACGAGTTCACCCGCGGATGGCTGGCCCAGATGGCCGCCGCGACCGACACACCGGGAGCCATGGGCAATGCCATGCCGGTAGAGGTGCTGCAGCCCGAGGACATCGCCAACGCGGTGGCATGGCTGGTATCCGATCAGGCCAAATACATCACCGGAGTGACCTTGCCGGTGGACGCCGGCTTCTTGAACAAGTAATAGCAATGGCACGAAACCCCGCGGCGCAGACTGCTTTTGGCCCGATGGTGCTGGCCGCCGTCGAGCAAAACGAACCACCCGAGCGCCGCCTGGTGGACGACGACCTCGCGGACCTGTTCTTGCCGGCCCCGATGCGCTGGCTGGTCGCCGCGACCCGAGCCGCCCCGATCCGCCGCCTGATGATCCGCGGATCGGAGTGGGCGGGTCCCGGGCTGTGGGCGAACTTGGCCTGCCGCAAGCGTTTCATCGCCGACAAGATCACCGAATCGCTCGGTGAGATCAACGCGGTGGTCATCCTCGGCGCCGGACTGGACACCCGCGCCTACCTGCTGAACCGGCGGGCCCGCATCCCGGTCTTCGAAGTAGACCTGCCGCTCAACATCGCGAGAAAGGCCAAGACGGTCCGGCGGGTGCTGGGTGGCTCACCGCTGTCGGTTCGGTTGGTGGCCTTGGATTTCGAGCGTGATGACCTGCTCACCTCCTTGGCCGAGCACGGCTATCACACCGATTATCGGGCTTTCTTCATCTGCGAAGGCGTGACTCAGTACCTCACCGAGGGCGGCGTGCGGCGAACGCTGGACGGACTGCGCGTGGCCGCCCCGGGCAGCCGGCTGGTGTTCACCTATGTCCGCCGAAGCTTCATCGACGGAACGAATCGGTACGGCACCCGCACGTTGTACCGCAAGGTCCGTCAGCGCCAACAGCTTTGGCATTTCGGTCTAGAGCCCGACGATGTCGCCGACTTCATCGCCGAGTACGGTTGGCGGCTGGTCGAGCAGGCCGGACCGGATGAACTCGTTGCGCGCTACGTCGAGCCCACCGGCCGCAAACTCAAGGCGTCGCAGCTGGAATGGTCGGCATTCGCGGAAAAGATGTAGCCGAGGCTGGGCGGCGATTCAGATTTCGATGACGGTCGGCACGATCATCGGGTGCCGGCGATAGGCTTCGCCCACCCATTTGCCGACGCTGCGCCGCACGCCCTGCGCGATCCGGATCGGGTCGGTCACGTTGGCGGCGACGAGCGCTTCCAGCTCTTCCTCGACTTTGCGCACGGCGGGCTCGAGCGCCTTGGGATCCTCGGAAAATCCGCGTGAATGCAGGTGTGGCGTAACCGCCGAACGCCCGGTGCCGCGATTGAGCACCACCGTCACCGCGATAAAACCCTCGGACAAGATCAGGCGCTCGCCCAAAGTGATATCACCGACATCGCCGGTGATCAGCCCGTCGACAAACATCTTGCCGACCGGCACCGCCCCGGCGATCGACGCCCTGCCCCCGACCAGATCGACGCTGACGCCGTTCTCGGCCAACACGATTGACTCTTCGGCCACTCCGGTGCTGACGGCCAACTTGGCGTTGGCGCGCAGCATGCGCCAGGTGCCGTGCACCGGCATCACATTGCGGGGCCGCACCCCGTTGTACAAAAAGAGCAGCTCGCCGGCGTAGGCGTGGCCCGAGACATGCACGCGGGCTTGGGCATTGGTGACGACTCGGGCGCCGATCTTGGACAGCGCGTCGATGACGCCGAAGACGGCTTCCTCGTTTCCCGGGATCAGCGACGACGAGAGGACGACGAGGTCCCCCGCGGTCAGCGTGATACTGCGGTGCTCGCCGCGCGACATCCGGGACAGCGCCGCCATCGGCTCGCCCTGGGTGCCGGTGGTGACCAGCACCACCCGTTCGGGCGCCATCATCTCCGCGGCCCCGATATCGATCAGGTCGGAATCGTCGACGCGCAGGAAGCCCAGGTCCCGGGCGATTCCCATGTTGCGCACCATGGATCGCCCGACGAACGACACCCGCCGTCCCAATGCCACTGCGGCATCGATGATTTGCTGCACCCGGTCGACGTTGGAGGCGAAGCACGCCACGATGACGCGACCCTCGGCGCCCCGGATCAGCCGGTGCAGCGTCGGGCCGACTTCACTTTCCGACGGGCTGACACCGGGATGTTCGGAGTTGGTGGAATCGCACAGAAACAGGTCCACACCGGCGTCGCCGAGCCGGGACATCCCGGGCAGGTCGGTGGGCCGGCCGTCCAGCGGGGTTTGGTCGAGCTTGATGTCACCGGTATGCAAAACCGTTCCCGCGCCCGTGTACACCGCGATCGCCAGCGCGTCCGGAATGGAATGGTTGACCGCGAAGTATTCGCATTCGAACACACCGTGCCTGCTGCTCTGACCCTCTTTGACCTCGATGAACACCGGTTTGATGCGGTGCTCACGGCATTTGGCGGCAACCATCGCCAGGGTGAACTTGGATCCGACGACCGGGATGTCGGGCCGCAGCCTCAGCAGGAACGGGATCGCCCCGATGTGGTCCTCGTGCGCATGCGTCAGTACCAGCGCCTCGATGTCCTCGAGCCGGTCTTCGACGTGGCGCAAATCGGGCAGGATCAAGTCGACGCCGGGCTCGTCGTGGGTGGGAAACATCACCCCGCAGTCGATGATCAGCAGCCGGCCCAGGTGTTCGAAAACGGTCATGTTACGGCCGATTTCGCTGATGCCGCCCAACGCGGTCACCCGCAACCCACCCGCGGTGAGTGGACCTGGTGGACGGAGCTCTTCGTTCACTGCCAGCTCACCTGAGTACCGAGGCGGCGCGCATGTCGGCGGCTAAGGCCTCGATCTGCTGCGGGGTCGCCGGCATCTGCGGCAGCCGGGGATCCCCGACGTCAATGCCCTGCAGGCGCAGACCCGCCTTGGACATCGTCACCCCGCCCAGGCGGCCCATCGCATTGCACAGCGGAGCAACCGCGACGTTGATCTTGCGGGCGGTCGCTATATCCCCGGAATTGAAGGCGGACAACAACTCTCGCAGCTGACCAGCGGCCAGGTGAGAAATCACACTGATGAAGCCGATTCCACCCATCGCCAACCAGGGCAGATTCAGCGCGTCGTCCCCGGAGTAGTAGGCCAATCCGGTCTCGGCGATGATCTGGCCGCCGCTGTGCAGGTCGCCCTTGGCGTCTTTGATCCCGACGATGTTCGGGTGTGACGCCAGCGTGCGGATGGTGTCGGACTCGATCGGCACCACCGATCGTGGCGGAATGTCGTAGAGCAGCACCGGCAGCTCGGTCGCGTCGGCGACGGCGGTGAAATGTGCGATCAGCCCGCTCTGCGGTGGCCTGGAGTAGTACGGCGTGACCACGAGCAGACCGTGCGCACCCTCGGCCGCACAGGCCTTGGCCAGCTTGATGCTGTGCGCGGTGTCATAGGTGCCCGCACCGGCAATGACGCGAGCGCGGTCGCCCACCGCTTCCAGCACGGCGCTGAGTAACGTGAGCTTCTCGTCGTCGGTGGTGGTCGGCGACTCGCCGGTGGTTCCCGAGATGACCAGGCCGTCACAGCCGGCGTCTACCAGGTGGTTTGCCACGCGCGCCGCGGCGGCGGTGTCCAGCGAGCCATCGGCGCCAAACGGCGTCACCATTGCGGTCAGCAAGGTTCCCAAGCGCGCGGGGGCGTCGAATCCGACGGAACTCACGGTCTCAGATTACCTGGCGATGCCAAGCGGATTTCGCAGCCGCGCGGGTCCGGGCCGCGGGGCACGAGCACTCGATTGTGCGCTCAGGGTTTCGACTGTGCGCTCATGGTTGAGATTCGGTGAAATCTGCGCCCTCCACGCACGCTGGAAGCCCAGACCGCACCCTCGAAGATTCAGGCTTCGGTGGCTAACGGGCTGGTCGCGACCTCGGTCCCGTCGGCAAGGCTGGAGATCTCGAAATCGGCGAATATCGCCGGTGCCACCTCGATGAGCCGGCGCAGACATTCGATGGCCAGCCGCCGGATTTCCACGTCGGCATGCTCGCTGGCGCGCATCGCGATGAAGTGCCGCCAGGCCCGGTAGTTCCCGGTCACGACGATGCGGGTTTCGGTGGCGTTCGGCAGCACAGCCCGGGCGGCCTGCCGCGCTTGCTTGCGCCGCAGCACCGCGTTGGGCTGACTCGCCGCGAACTTGGCTTCGAGCTTGGCCAGCAGTTCGGTGTAGGTGGCACGGCCGGCGTCGGCGGCCGCGGCCAGAATCTGCCGCAGTTCGGGGTCGTCCTCTATGCCCGGCGGCACGACGATCTGCGAGTCGGCCTCCGGCACGTAGCGCTGCGAGAGCTGCGAGTAGGAGAAATGCCGGTGCCGGATCAGCTCATGAGTGCACGACCGCGAGATGCCGGTGATGTAGAACGACACACTGGCGTGCTCGAGCACCGAAAAATGTCCGACGTCGATGATGTGTTTGATGTAGCCGGCGTTGGTCGCTGTCTTGGGGTTGGGTTTCGACCAGCTCTGGTAGCAGGCCCGGCCGGCGAACTCGACCAGCGCCGGCCCACCGTCGGCATCGGTAGTCCACGGCACGTCCGGCGGCGCCAGGAACTCCGTCTTGGCAATCAGTTGCACGCGCAGCGGCGCGGTCTCGGCCACGGCGATTACCTTAGCCCGACGACGATGCGCGCCGCGGAGCGGCGGGATGAGGAGCCGGGCAATCTAACCCAGCTGGACGTTGCCCGACATCAGCAACGGCAGCAGGGCATCACGGAAACCCGACAGCCGCAGGGATTCGCTGCGCCGCGCATGACACAGCACACCCAGGCTGGTGATCGTCTGTGTCGCCTCGGCGCTCAGACGCCGGACGTCTCGCACCGCAACATCCATCAGGTCACCCGGCGCAATCCGTTGGTGGCTGCCGGAAGTTCCGGCAACCTGCTGCTGCAGGAGCTGCGCGATGTCGCGTTGTCTTAATGCCGACCACAGCACCGAGGTGTCGACACCAATCGGGCTCAGCACGACGAATTCCGGACTAGCCACTGCCATTTCGGAAGGAAGTTGCATCACATTCCAGATGCGCGGAATCCGGGGATTCAGCTTGGCGAACAACACGCATGGTGCGGACAGCAAGAACTTGCCGCTTTTGACGGTTGCCCGGTCGACAAGCTGCGGCATGGCGCCGTCATCGAACGCCGGAAGACTGAAAAGCGCGACCACGTCGTCGAATTCTTTCGGTCCGCGAGCCACCGTCGACCGTTTCGCCAGGCTGGACAGTGGCACGTACTCGGAGACCGACTCGGCGATGGCGACCATCAGCTTTTCGGCGGCCGCTATCACCCGTGCGTTGGCGGCGACCTTGTCGTCGAAAGCGCCGAGCAGCTGGGCAATCCGCTGCCGCTGACGTCCCGGGACCGTCCAGACCGGAACGTCGCGCAGAATCGCCTGATTCAGCAGGGGCTGCCCCGATCCGGCCCGGTGTTCGTTGAGCCTGCAGGTTTGCAGCGCGTAATACCAATATCGAGTCTCCGCGGGCTCTTTGGCCCGGCACACCAACGCGTTGTCGGTGACCCAAACATCGGAATCGCAATAACGCACGCTGCCGCAATACGATCCAACCCGACCGAGCACGATCAGCGGGCCACTCGCATTGTGTTGCGCCGTGTAGCCGATCGCGCCGTTGGCGCCGTAGACGGGAAACTGCCCCTGCGGCAACCGCACCGGCGAACTGCCTCCGGTGCTGAAGTCGAGATACTCGCCGAGCGTGGACTTCACCGCAATCGCCGCACCTGCTGCCGTACCACGGTCTCCCATCGAGCGGATTCGTCGAGCGCCGTCAGCAGGTCCTTGGTCAGCCGCGCGACCTTCTCGTCGGCTGGCTCCGCGTCATCCTCGGTCGCGGCAGCACCGACATACCGTCCCGGGGTGAGCAGGTAACCCGCGGCCGCGATGTCGTCCAGCGACACGGATTTGCAGAATCCCGGAATATCTTCGTAAACACTGCCTTTGGCGGACGCCGACCTCGAACCGCACCACGCGTGATAGGCGTCGCCAATACGGACGATCTCCTCGTCGGTCAATGCGCGTTCCGCTCGATCGACCAGGTAGCCGAGGGCGCGGGCGTCGATGAACAGCACCTGCCCGGACCGGTGCCCCTTATCCATCGCAAAGAACCACAGACACACCGGGATTCCGGTGCTGCGAAACAGCTGTGCGGGCAAGGCGACCATGCAAGACACCAGATCCGCGTCGACGATCCGCGCGCGAATATCGCCCTCTCCGAGCGCATTCGACGACATCGAACCGTTGGCCATCACGACGCCGGCCTTCCCGCCCGGGGCCAGCTTGGACAGGATGTGCTGAATCCAGGCGTAGTTGGCGTTGCCGGCGGGTGGGACACCGAAGCGCCACCGCGGGTCGTGTTCGTCGCGGGCCCAATCCTTGATGTTGAACGGCGGATTGGCCATCACGTAGTCCATGCAATCGCCGGCGTGCACGTCATCGACGAACGTGTCGCCCCGGGCCAGACCCGTGTTGTCGATACCGTGAATGGCCAGGTTCAGCTTCGCCATTCGCCAGGTCTGCTCGACGCTCTCCTGACCGAAGATCGAGACGTCCTTGGGGTCGCCGTCGTGCTCGGCAACGAAATTCTCGGTCTGCACGAACATCCCACCCGAGCCGCAGCACGGGTCGTACACTCGCCCGCCCGCCGGTTCCAGGACCTCCACGATCAACCGCACGACGCTGGGCGGTGTGAAGAATTCCCCGCCCCGCCTGCCTTCCGCACGAGCGAAATTGCCGAGGAAGTACTCGTACACCTCCCCCATCACGTCGCGCGGACGCCCGTCGTCCCGCAGGTGCAGTCGCGCACTGTCGAGCAGCCGCACCAGCTCACCGAGCCGACGCTGGTCGAGGTTTTCGTACAGCCGCGGCAGCATCCCGGCAAGCGCCGGGTTGGCCGCCATCACGGCGCTCATCGCATCGTCGATGAGCTGACCGATATTGTCGGCTGTTGCATTCTCCGCCAAGAGGTTCCAGTGCGAGGTGGACACGTGCTTCAAGAACACCAGTCCGAGCACCACGTCCTTGTACTGGCCGGCCGACAGGGAGCCGCGCAGCTTTTCGGCCGCCTTCCACAGAGTGGCCTTGAGCTCTTTGGACGGTTCCATCAGCTGACCCGCTTGGCGGCGGTGCGCAGCTCGGTGGCCAAATCACCCCGGCCGGACACGGTAAACCCGGCCAGGCCAAGCCATGTCGCCATCGACTGCAGCTCGCCGGCCAGCGCCGCGGCCGCCCGGGAGCGCGGCGCCTCGGGCTCGCCGAACGCGCCCACAACCCGCAGCGTGTCGGCGGCGCGGTCGGCCTTGAGGTCGACCCGCGCCATCAGCTGTCCGTCCACCAACAGCGGCCAGACGTAATAGCCGTACTGGCGCTTGGCCGCCGGGGTGTAAATCTCGATGCGGTAGTGGAAATTGAACAGCCGTTCCACCCGGGGCCGGAAGAAGATCAACGGGTCGAACGGACACAGCAGCGCGGTGCCGCGATCCACCCGGGGCACCGACCGGCCGGCAGGCAGATACGCGGGCGCCGACCAGCCGTCGACGCTGACCGCCTCGATCTCGCCGGTGGCCACCAGCTCGGCGATCGCCGGTTTGACCTGCTGAGCCGACAGCCGAAAGTAGTCGCGAATGTCGGCCTCGGTGCCCACGCCCAGCGCGGTGGCCGCCCGTACGGTGAGCTCACGGATGGCTTCGGCGTCGTCGACCTCGCGGGCCAGCACGCTCGCCGGCAACACCCGTTCCACCAGGTCGTAGTGGCGGGCGAAACCCACCCGGGTGGCCGTGGTGAGCACCCCGGAGGCAAACAGCGCCTCGGCGACCCACTTGGTGTCGCTGCGGGTCCACCAGGTCCCCTTCTTCCGGCGCGGCGTGGCGGCCAGGTGCGCCTCGATCTGCCCGGCGGTACTCGGCCCGAGTTCGGCGACGGCGGCGACGACGTCCTCGACGAGTTGCGGATTGGCCTTGACGATATGGGTGCCCCACCGGCCGTGCCGGTACTGGCGCATCCGCCAGCGCAACAGGGGCCAGTCGTCGACGGCCATCAGCGCGGCCTCGTGCGCCCAGTACTCGGCCAGCAGCCGCGACGAGCGCGGACCCCAGGCGGCGCGGTCCAGCACGTCGCGGTCGTAGGGGCCCAGGCGGCTGAACACCGGCGCGTAGTGGGCACGCACCGCCACGGAGACCGAATCCAGTTGCAGCACTTGAATTCTCGAGATCAGCCGACGCAGGTGGGCGCGGGTGATCTCGCCGCCGGGCCGCGGCTCGTTAAATCCTTGGGCCGCAACGGCTATCCGCCGGGCCTGCGCGGCGGATAACGTCCGGTTGCCGGTCGACACGGCGCCGAGAATACCGGTCTTTCGGCCGGCCTCAGCGAAGGCTCACCCCGTGCTGACTTTCTCGTCCACGCGCACCCCGGAGTTAGCCTCCTGCGGATTCTCGTGTTCTTGGTAGGCCGACTCGAGAGCGGACGGCACCGATTCCAGGTCGCGGTAGACACCCAACAGCTGTTCCAGCACCTTGATCCGTTGCTGGCTCGCCTCGTCGACCGCCCGCCGGGCCTCTTCACGATCCCGATCAACTCGTTGCTTAGCGTCGGCGAGGAGCTGCTCACGCGCCTGCTGGGCGTCGTCGCGCATGTTGGCCAGCTCGGCCTCGAGTGTTTCCCTGGTTTCGCGGTATTCGGCTTCCATGGCCTTTTGCTGCGAGGCCAGGTCGGCCAACACTTCTTTGTGCTTTCGCTGTTCGCCCTCGATCTCCGCCTCGGCGGCGGTGATCAGCGCCTCGGCCTCGGCGCGCGCCTCGGCCTGCATCTCCGAAATCTCGTCGACCGCGCGCCGCAGCATCTTCGCCATCCGCTGTTGCATCGCGTGCGGCGCGGGCGAGGTGTCGGTGAGTACGGCGACCTCCTTGCGCAGCGCGGCCGCTTCCTCACCGGATTCCTTCAGCCTGCCCCGCAGGCTCTCGACGTCGTTGAGCAGCAAATTCTGCTTGGTGGTCAACATCTCGATATGGGCGTCGACCGCAGCCGAGTTATAACCCATGAACTTGCGAGTGAACGCCATTGTGGGTTCGGTTATCACTGCCAATTTCCCCTCCCTGGAAATGCCGTAAACCCGTCACACGGACCCCACCGTCCACCGTCGAGTATGTCAGGTCAGCCCGTTGGGGCCGGTACGAGCGGTCAGGGCCGACGGTAGCTGTGAAAGCGATACCGCAGCCCGGAGCGGCTGACCTGCCATTCCCCCGTCTCGCCGAGCCATGTCTCGTCGAGCATCGGGGCCAGTGCGTCCTCGTCGTCGAGCACCAGGTCGATCTCGATCTCGGTGACCTCGCAGCGAGTGGCGTGCGGCAGCGCGAGCAGGTAGATCTGGGCACCGCCGATGACCCATGCTTCGGGGTCGGTCAGGGCGGTATCGAGCGAGCCGACCACCTCGGCTCCGTCGGCCGTGAAGTCGGTGTTGCGGCTGAGCACCACATTTCGGCGGCCGGGCAGCGGGCGCACCCTGGCCGGCAACGAGTCCCAGGTCCGCCGGCCCATGACCACGGTGTGGCCCACGGTCACCTGCTTGAAGCGGGCCAGGTCTTCGGGAACGTGCCAGGGGATGTCGCCATTGCGGCCGATGACACCGGATGTGGACTGAGCCCACACCAGACCGACTTCCGTCATACAGCGACGGGGGCTTTGATCGCCGGGTGCGGATCGTAGTTCTTCACCACGACGTCGTCGTAGGTGTAGTCGAAGATCGAATCACGTTGGGCCAGAAAGAGTTCTGGGTATGGCCGGGGATCACGACTAAGCTGGGTGCGCACCTGTTCGACGTGGTTGTCGTAGATGTGGCAGTCGCCGCCGGTCCAGACGAACTCGCCGACGCCCAGGCCGGCCTGGGCCGCCATCATGTGGGTAAGCAGCGCGTAGCTGGCGATGTTGAACGGCACACCAAGGAACAGGTCCGCGCTGCGCTGGTAGAGCTGGCAGCTCAGCCGCCCGTCGGCCACGTAGAACTGGAAGAACGCGTGACACGGCGGCAGTGCCATCTGCGGGATTTCGCCGACGTTCCACGCCGACACAATGTTGCGCCGGGAGTTCGGGTCGGTGCGCAGTAACTCCAGCGCGGCGCTGATCTGGTCGATGTGTTCACCCGACGGGGTCGGCCAGGACCGCCACTGAACGCCGTAGATTGGGCCGAGATCGCCTGTGTCGCTGGCCCATTCGTCCCAGATCGTGACGCCGTGCTCGTGTAGCCAGCCGACGTTGGAGTCGCCGCGCAAAAACCACAGCAACTCGTAGACCACCGATTTGAGATGGACCTTCTTGGTGGTCAGCAGCGGGAAGCCGGCCGACAGGTCGTAGCGCAACTGCTGGCCGAACAGGCTGCGGGTTCCGGTCCCGGTGCGATCCGATTTGGCCGAACCCGTCTCGAGGACCACACGTAGTAAGTCCTCGTAGGGGGTTGCGATCGGCACGCGGTCAGCTTAGCGGCGATCGCAAGCGCGGCGAAGCCGGGCGCGGCGGGTCGACGCCGAAAAATCTAGCGGCGATCGCGAGGAGTAGAACGAATGCCATGCCGAACATCACCGACACCATCACCACCGCCGACGGGACGTGCACCGTCCATCTGTTCACCCCGGGAGGTCCGGACACTCAAGTGCCCCACCCCGGCGTGGTCATGTTTCCCGATGCCGGCGGAACGCGCGAAACCTTCCAGCAAATGGCGGCCAAGCTGGCTGGATTCGGCTACACGGTGCTGTTGCCGGACGTGTACTACCGCAGCGGCGACTGGGCCCCGTTCAACATGGCCGACGTGTTCGGCGACGAAAAGGAACGTAAACGCCTGTTCTCGATGATCGGCAGCCTGACACCGGACAAAATCGCCAGCGACGCGACGGCGTTCTTCGACTACCTGGCCGCGCGCCCCGAGGTGGCTGGCGACCGTTTCGGCGTGTGCGGCTACTGCATGGGTGGGCGAATCTCGCTGCTGGTGGCCGGGCATCTTCCAGAGCGGGTCGCCGCCGCGGCGTCCTTCCACGGTGGCGGCCTGGTGACCGACACCGCGGACAGCCCGCACCTGCTGGCCGACCGGATGACCGCCGCGGTGTACGTGGGCGGCGCCGAGAACGACGCGTCCTTCACGGCCGACCACGCCGAGCAGCTCGACAAGGCGCTGACGGCCGCCGGTGTGCGGCACACCATCGAGTGGTACCAGGCAGCCCACGGCTTCGCGGTCCCGGACAACGCGCCCTATGACGCGGCCGCCGCCGAGCGGCATTGGGAAGCGATGACAGAGGTATTCGGTTCGGCGCTGCCCCGCTAACGCTTTTTGCGACTCACCGCGTCGACCAACAACTGGGCGGCCACCGCCGCGCCGTCGGCGCGCATCGTGGCCGCCACCGCGCTCGCCCGGGCGCGGGTCTCGTCGGTCAGGGTCGCCTCGAGCGCGGCGGGCAGGGAACCCGGGGGCGGAGTAGGACCGTCGCACGCGGTGCCGATGCCCAGTTCGACGACGCGGCAGGCCCAGTACACCTGGTCGGCCCCCTGCGGCACCACAAGCTGAGGCGCGCCGGCGCGGGCGGCCGTCGTCGTCGTGCCCGCCCCGCCGTGATGCACCACGGCAGCTACCCGCCCGAACAGCGCTTGCTGGTTGACCTCACCGACGCCCATGCAGTCGTCGCCGTCATCGCTGAGCGCCAGCTCGGCCCAGCCATGCGAAAGCAGCACGCGCCGGCCCTGGGCGCGGATCGCCTCGATCGCCATCGGCACGACCTCCTTGGCGCCCCACAGCGGCATGCTGCCGAAGCCCAGGTACACCGGCGGCGTGCCGGCATCCAGGAACTCCTCCAGCTCGGCCGGCAGCGGGCGTTCGTCGGGCACCAGCCACGCGCCGGTTTGCACGACGTGGAGGTCCGCCAGCTGCTGCCACGGGCTCAGGGTCGGGTCGGATGCCAGCCACGGGCGATCGGTGTAGGCGTACGCACGCACGTTGTCCACCGGCGGTAGGCCGATCGCCGCCCGGTGGCTGTTGAGCGTCGGGCCGAACAACGCATTGGCGGTGCGGGCGTTGTGGTCCCACATCATCCGGTTATCGATTTCGCTGGTCCCCACCCCGCGGCCCACATACTCCGGCGGCGGGTGATAGGGCGACGGCAAGTGGGTCGGGTGGTAGCTGGCGTACACGTAGTGGATGCCGAGTTTGTCGGCCACCGATCGTGCGCCGGCAGACGTCCACACCAGGGCGGTCGACACCAGCGCGTCGCATCCCTGCGCGGCGGCGGCGACGATGTCGAACTGCGCGGCGAGCAACCCGAGCACGTGCCCGCGCAGCTGCTCTTCTGACGAGTGCGCACCCCCGGTGATCACCTCGCGCACCGGCGGACCGAATCCCACCAACGGAACACCGAAACCGGCGGCCCGCTCTGCGAATTCGTCGTCCGGCGGCGCGCACACCAGCACCTCGGCGCCGAGTGCGCGCAGCTGCACCGCGAGTCCCAGCAGCGGTTCGACGCCGCCGCGCGAATCGTATGTCGACAGCAACACCCGCATGGTGATCAGCCGACCGGCAGATTCACCAGGTCGGCCAGCCGGGCTCGATGACGATAGGCGGTGCCGAAGGCCAGTTGATCGCTCTTGGCTCGCTTGAGGTACAGGTGGGCCGGATACTCCCAGGTCATGCCGATGCCGCCGTGTAGCTGCACGCACTCCTCGGCGGCATGCACCGCGATGCCGCTGCAGTAGGCCTGCGCGACGGCCGCGGCGATGCTCGCGTCTGGATCTTCCCGAGCGCACGTATCCGCCGCGTAGCGTGCCGCCGCTGTCGCCGAACCGACCTCAAACCACAGATCCGCCAACCGATGCTTGATCGCCTGATAGGAGCCGATCGCGCGGCCGAACTGCTTGCGCTGCTTGGCATAGGCCAGCGTGGTCTCGAAACACCACTGCGCCACCCCGAGCTGCTCGGATGCCAGCAACGCCGCACCCGTGTCCAGCGCGGCGGCCACGGCGGCCTGCGCGTTGGGGCCCGTACCGACCGCGGTTGACGATGCGGCTGAAAAATGCACATTCGCAAGGGGTCTCGTCATATCCAAGGCCAGCAGCGGTGCCACTTCCACACCCGGCGCGCTTCGCGAGACGGTGTGCAATTCGAGTCCGTCCTTCCCGGCGACCGGTACCACCAGCACATCGGCGTCGCCGGCGCCGGCGACGCTGCTGACCGTTCCGGTCAGGCCGTCGGCACCGATACCCACCCCGACGATCGAATCGCCGGGCGCGGTGGACAGCGGCACCACCAACGCGGCGGTGAGCTCGCCTTGTGCCAGCGCAGACAAGGTGTCGGTCTCGCCGGCACGCAATAGCGCAACCGTGGCGAGCACCGCGCTGGACAAGAACGGCACCGGCGCGACGGCGCGGCCGATCTCCTCCATCACGACCGCAGCCTCGCGGGCACTTGCCCCGGCACCGCCAAGCGATTCCGGCACCAGCAGACCCGCCACGCCCAGCTCGCCGGCCAGCCGCCGCCACACGTCGGAAAAGTCTTGCGGCGCCGGATCATAGGCCCGGGTCACCACCTCGGGTGAACATCGCTCGGCGAACAGGTGGCGAACGCTGTCGCGCAACGCCTCTTCGGTGTCGGAATAGAGCAAGTCCCCGATGCTCATCGGGCCAGGTCCTTCCAGGCAACATCCTTGTCGACGCGGTGTTCGCCCGGCAGTCCGAGAATCCGCTCGGAAATGGTGTTGCGCAGGATTTCCGACGTGCCGCCCTCGATCGAGTTGCCACGTGCCCGCAGGTAGCGGTACCCGGGTTCGCGTCCGACCAAGTCGACGACTTCCGTTCTGCGCATGGTCCAGTCGTCGTACTGCAGGCCGGACTCGGCGTGCAGTTCGATGTCGAAACCCGAGATGGCTTGCGCCAGCTTGGCGAAGGCCACCTTCATGCCGGCGCCTTCCGGTCCGGGCTGACCCGCGACCGCCTGCTGTCCCAGCCGTACCCCGGCCAGCCGAAGGACTTCCGCCTCGACCCACAGCCGCATCAGCTCGTCGTGCATCGCGCCATTGCGCAGCTCAGGTTCGCCCCGCCAGGCCCGGGCGACCTTCCCGATGATCCCGCCCTCCCGCGGAACGCCGGAGCCGGCACCGATCGCGACCCGTTCGTTGTTGAGCGTGGTGGTCGCGACGCGCCAGCCGCCACCCACCGGGCCGAGCCTATTGGCGTCCGGCACTCGGACATCGGTGAGGAACACCTCGTTGAACTCCGCCTCACCGGTGATCTGACGCAGCGGCCGGACATCCACACCCGGTTGCGTCATGTCGCACAGGAAGTAGGTCAAACCCGCATGCTTGGGCACGGTCGGGTCGGTGCGCGCAACCAGGATGGCCATCTGGGCGTGTTGCGCCATCGACGTCCACACCTTCTGCCCGTTGACAATCCAATCGTCGCCGTCGGGGACAGCGCGCGTGGCGACCCCGGCCAAGTCCGACCCCGCCCCCGGTTCGCTGAACAACTGGCAGTAGACCTGCTCGCCGGTGAACAACGGGCGCAAGAACTTTCGCTTCTGCTCGTCGGTGCCGAAGGCCGCGATGGTCGGGGCCGCCATGCCCATCCCGATGAAGTTCTTGACGGTGCCGCCCACCGGCGCGCCCGCGGCGGCAAGCGGCGCGTTCACCAGTTCCTGCGCTTTACGCGGCAGGTCCAGACCGCCGAAACCCTGCGGCAGGTGCACCCAGGCCAGCCCGGCATCGAATTGCGCGCCAAGAAAATCGCGCGGGTCCGTGGTCTCCGGGTCGTGCTTGTCCAGTAGCGCCTGCACCCGCGCGTTGACGTCGGCCGAGAAGTCTTGCGTGCTCACGGGTTGCCCTCGGGCCGCATCTGGTAACCCTGCGCGGCGCCTAGCAGGAGTCCGCCGTCGATGACCATCGTCTCACCGGTGATCCAGCTTGCCGCGTCGGAAACCAGGAAGGCCACCGCATTCGCCACATCGGTTGGCTCACCGATGCGCCCGAGCGCGATCGACGACCCGAGTGGATCTTCGTGGTCCTTCCACAGCGCCTCGGCCAATCTGGTCCGAACCACCCCCGGGGCGATGGCATTGACCCGGATGCGCGGTGAGAGTTCGAGGGCCAGTTGCTTGGTGACGTGGATCAGCGACGCCTTGGTGGCGTTGTACAGCCCCATCCCCGCGGACTGGTGCAGGCCGCCGATGGAGGCGGTATTGACGATCGCGCCACCGTGCTCACCCATCCATGCCTTGACAACCAGGGAAGTCCACAACAACGGAGCCCACAGATTGACGTCGAAGATCTTGGCGAACCGCGCGTGATCCTGCTCGATCAGCGGGCCGAATGCGGGATTGGTGCCCGCGTTGTTGATCAAAATGTCGACGCTGCCGAACCGTTCCACAGTGAGCTCCACGCAGCTGCGCGCCGCGTCCTCGTCGACCGCGTGCGCGCCCACGCCCAAGGCGTGTTCACCGACTTGCGCCGCGGCCGCCTCCGCCGCCTCCTGTTTGCGGGCGGTGAGTACGACATTGGCGCCGGCGGCCGCCAGCTGTTGCGCGATCGCCAATCCGATTCCGCGGGAAGCCCCGGTGATAATCGCCGTACGGCCGGTCAGATCCAGTGAGGTCATCTTGGTACGCCTTTTGTTGTGTAACGGGCCCGACTTCGCCAGCGGAGAGCGTCGATTGCAAACAATCTTTCGGGAGAGGTTTTGTACGCGCGCGTGCGTGGGTATGCGAGTCGCATGTTAGCGAAATTAACCTTCATGAAACCACTGATGGTCGGCGGAGCCGTTGCTGCGGCTATCGCCGCTGCCCCGTTGGCCGGTGCGGATAGTTTTGCGACCGGCTTGGCAATGACCGGCCCGACGCCCACCCACGTTGTCTTCAAGGACGACCCGGGTGGCGGGGGCTGCGACCCTAGCGGCAACTGTGGCTCCGGCGGCCAAAACAGCGGTCCGGGTGGCGGTCCGGGCGGTACCGGCTGTATCCCCGGCGTCGGCTGCGGCTCCGGTGGCCAGAACGCCGGCCCGGGTGGCATTCCGGGCGGTACCGGCTGTCTGCCGGGCGTTGGCTGCGGTTCCGGCCACGCCTGATCCCCCTTTCAACACGACCCTTCAGACTCCCGGCAACCTGGTGATCCAGGCCCGGGAGTCTGAGGGGTCGATTACGTCGTCGAGTTCGAACGTCGTGGCGGCCCGAAGAGCTTTGCCGTGTTGGTAGGCCGCCGCCACCAGCCGATCGAATAACTGCTCACGTTCTGCGGGATCGGCTGCGGCCGCCAGCTCCTTGCTGAAACCGAGCCGCACCGCGCCTTCCAGCCCCATGCCGCCGATCTCCCCCGTCGGCCAGGCCACGGTGAATTGCGGGGCGTGGAAGGAACCGCCGGCCATGGCCATCGCCCCCAACCCATAACCCTTGCGCAAGATGATCATCCCGAGCGGGACCGTCAACCGCGCGCCGAGCACGAACATCCGACCGAACCGGCGGACCGCGGCCTGCTTCTCCGCGTCCGGCCCGACCATGAATCCCGGCGTGTCGCATAACGAAATTACCGGCAGCCGAAACGATTGGCACAGCGTGAGAAAGTCACCGGCCTTGTCGGCGGCCTCGGCGTCGATCGCGCCACCGAGATGGTGACTACTGTTGGCTAACAGTCCATATGCCGTGCCCTGCACGCGGACGAGTGCGGTGACGATGCCGACGCCATAGTCGGGGCGCAGCTCGAGAACGGAGCCGACATCAACAATCGACTCGATCGCCCGGCGCACATCGTAGGCACGTAACCGGTTCTCCGGCACGACATGTCGGGCCAGCCGTGGATCGGGTGCTTCCCAATCGCCGATGCTGCCCTGAAAATACGACAGATACTGCTTCGCCAGGGACACCGCGTGCGCCTCGTCACGCGCGACCAGGCTCACCACCCCGTTGTGCCGCTGCACGTCGATCGGCCCGATCGCCTCGGGTGGGTACACCCCGAGCCCGCCGCCCTCGATCATTGCCGGCCCACCCATTCCGATGTTGGCATCCGGGGTCGCGATGATCACATCGCACACCCCGGCCAGCGCGGCGTTGCCGGCGAAGCACCGCCCGGAGACGATCGACACCAACGGCACCCGGCCACGCAGCCCGGCCAGTACCCGGAAGGTTGGCACGTCCAGCCCGGCCGCTCCGCCAACGTCGGTGTCGCCGGGCCGTCCACCACCACCCTCGGCAAACAGCACCACCGGCAGGCGTTTTCGGGCGGCCAACTCGAAGACACGGTCCGTCTTGGCGTGGTTGCGCATGCCCTGGGTCCCGGCGAGCACGGTGTAGTCGTAGGACACCACCACCGCCTCGGCCGCCGCCCGCCCAAATCGGTCGGCGCCGATGGTCGCCAGGCCGGCGACCAAGCCGTCGGCCGGGGTGTTGGCGATGAGATCGGCTTCCGAACGCCGGCTGCGTTGTGCGGCAATCGCCAGCGCGCCGTACTCGACGAAGCTGCCGGCATCGGTCAGGTCGGCGATGTTCTCGCGGGCGGTGCGGCGGCCCCGCTTGTGCCGCTTGGCCACTGCTGCTTCGCGGCCCTCGTCGAGAGTGAGCAGGTGGCGCTGCCGAACTTCGTCGAGGTCCACCCGGGATCGGTCGAGATCGATCGCAGCGATCGCGGACTCGCCGTCGCCGCTGGCCCCCGTGCGCGTGAAGACAACGAGTGGATCACCGGTTCCGACGACCTGACCGGGTGCCACGAGATTCCGGACAGTTCGCAGCGCATCCGGCGCTGTGAGCACATGCTGCATTTTCATCGCTTCGAGCACGACCAGTTGATCGCCGGGCCCAAGCTCGGTGCCCTCGGGCGCCACCTCGACCACGGTGCCGGCCAGCTGGGCACGTAGCGCTTCCTCACCTGGATACAGCTCGACGGATGCCACTCGCATGTCGTGTTCGTGGGTCAGCGCCGCAGCCGCCAGCTCCGGAAGCTTGGCATCGAGGAAGCCCGTCGTCACCATACCCGTCTGAATTTCGCTGTCGGACAACAGCTCTTGCAGGAGATTGATATTCGTCCGGACGCCCTCGACACCGAATTCGGCCAGCGCGGTTCGCGACTTGCGCAGCGCCGCCGAGAACGACGATCCGCGGACGTGGGTGATGACCTTGGCCAGCAGCGAGTCGTATCGCGCGCTCAAGGCCAGCCCGGTCCGGCCGTAGGTGTCGACGCGCACTCCGGGACCGCCCGGCGGCGAGAACACCGTCAAGGTGCCGGCCGCGGGAATGACGGTCCCGTCCGCGGCCAGGGTTTCCATGTTGACCCGCGCCTGTATCGCGATACCGCGCCGAGCGGCGGGCTCGCCGATGACCTCGTCGCCGTCGGAGGCGATTCCGGACGGCAGCCCCAGCTGGTAATACGACGCGCCGGCGGCGATGGCGAGTTGAGCGGCCACCAGGTCCACCCCGGTGGTCTCCTCCGTGATCGTATGTTCGACCTGAATGCGGGGGTTGACCTCGAGGAAGACGAACTTCTCACCGGCGACCAGGAATTCGACCGTGGCCAGCCCGCGCAGGCCGACTCTGCCGCACAAGCGGGCCGCCGCCAAATGCAGTTCGCGACGCAGCGAATCCGAAAGCCCTTGCGCCGGAGCTATTTCGACAAGCTTCTGATAGCGGCGCTGGATGCTGCAGTCACGGTCGCCAAGAGCGAGCGCATGCGTTCGGGGCCCGGCCGGCGCGGCGACGATCTGCACCTCGATATGCCGGGAGTCGTCGAGAAGCGCCTCGGCGAACAGCGCCGGATTGCCGAATCCCAGTTGTGCCTCCGCGGCGCACTGGCGGTAGGCGTTGTCGATCTGATCGGCGCTGTCCACTCTCCGCATGCCGCGGCCGCCCCCGCCCGCCAACGCCTTGATCATCACCGCTCCGCCTTGGGTGGCGAAGAATGCGCGGACGTCCTCGACGCTGCTCGGCCCAACGGTGGCGGGCAGCACCGGCACGCCGGCGGCGATCGCGGCGGCGCGCGCCGAGCTTTTATTTCCGATCGTGTCGAGCACGTCGGCGTCCGGCCCCACGAACGTGTACCCGGCGACGGCGCATGCGCGTGCGAAATCGGCGTTCTCGGACAGAAAGCCGTAGCCCGGATGAATCAGTTCGGCGCCGGCTTGTTTGGCTGCCGCCAGCATCGCCGGCTGGTCCAGGTAGGCGTCGGGACCGGCGCCCGGCAGACCGATTGCTTCGTCGGCCGCGTGCACGTGCGGGCTCTCGGCGTCGTCCTCGGCATAGACCGCGACCGTTTGCATATCCATTTCGGTTGCGGTGCGGATGATTCGGAGCGCGATCTCGCCGCGGTTGGCGATCAGCAGCGTCGCGCTCATCGGAGTGGGTCACCCCACTGGACTTCGTCGCGGAGCCTGGCTTTGAGCAGCTTGCCGCCGGCGTTGCGCGGCAGCGCTTCTGTCACCACCGTGACGTATTGCGGAACTTTGTAGTCGGCGAGCTGCCCCCGGCAGTGCTCGAGTACGGCCGACACGTCGATCTGCGCTTCGCCACCGAACAGCACGGCGCCGACCTTTTCTCCCATGACCTCGTCGGCGACGGCCAGCACGCAGGCATCCGCGACATGGGGCGCCGCCAAGAGCGCCGCCTCGACCTCAACGCTGGACACGTTCTCACCGCCGCGATTGATGATGTCTTTGAGCCGGTCGACGATGTACACCCGGCCCGCGTCGTCGACCCGAACCACGTCGCCGGTGTGCAACCAGCCGTCCACGATCGTGGCCTCGCTGGCTTGCGGCCGGTTCCAGTATCCCGCAGTAAGATTGGCTCCGCGTGCGACCAACTCGCCGACCGCGGGATCGTCGCCGCTGGGGATTACGCCGAGATCCACCGAAGGGGCCGCGTACCCCACCGAGTCGGCGTGTTCGACCGCATCCCGGTCGGGTAACACGGTCATCAGCGAGGCGGACTCGGTCATCCCGTAGCCGTTGAACACCGTGGCCTGCGGAAAGGCGTTCTTCACCGATCGCACCAACGACGGCGCGATGGGCGCGCCGCCGTAACCCACCCAGCGAACACCAGACACGTCTGTATTGGCGAATTCCTTGTGCCGCAGCAATAATGAGTAGATGGCGGGAACGGTCACCATCATCGAAATGCGTTCGGCGGTCAGTGTGGCGATCAACTCGTCCAGGTTGAGCGCCGGCATGATCACCGATGTTCCCCCGAGACGAATAGCCACTAAAAGCTGTGAGTTGCAACCGGTCACGTGAAACAGCGGCACCGAGATCAAGGTGCGCTGCCCCTCACCGCCGTCCCGTGGAAATCCCACACAACAAATCGCATTCTCGGTGTTGGTGACGAATGCCTCGTGGGTGGTCGGCACCCCCTTGGGGTGCCCCGTAGTCCCCGAGGTGTAGAACAGGGCGGCTGTGTCGGTACGCTCGAGGTCGTCGGCCACGTACGGTTGGCCGTCGGGCAGCGGGGCGTCCGCGGCCAGATCCACCCGCGCACCGGCGTCGGACAGCATGAAATCCACTTCCGGCTGCGCCGAGCGCGTATTGACCGCCACCGCAACGCCGCCGGCCATCACCGTGCCCCAAAATGCCAGTACCCAATTGATTCCCGCGGGGTAGCGCACCGCGACACGGTCACCAGGTTGCAGACCGGTCGCGCGTAACCCACCGGCGACCCGCGCGGCACGGTCCCACAGCTGCCGGTAGGTCAATCGGTCGCCACCGAGTTCGACGACAGCCTCACTGTTCGGGCGATGATCGATTTGCTCGGCAAGCATGTCCAACAGCGTGGCGGGCAACCGATCGTAGTGCGGCACGCCGTTGCCATCTCGAGAGATGCCCGTCGTCGCGAATGGATTGTTCTCGCGTGAAACTTCGATCACTGCACTCGGTTCCGGCACACCCAGTCCTTCGTCAGTACGGAAGCATCAAGCCCATTGAACCACTCCGGGTTTCATGACTACTTCGGGCTGCGGTCGTCCCGGCTGAGCGACGACGGCAGATTCTGTGGGATATATGGCAGATGAGACACCTGGGGAGGGATCGAAGTCGGCGTTGTACTGACTACATCTAACCGAGGAGTCAGCCATGATGCCCGTATCGCCAACAACAGCTGGCCCGAATAGCAGCACGACGACGGCCACTGCCGTTTCCGCCGACGGAACCGTGATCGGCTACGAATCAATCGGTACCGGGCCGCCCGTGCTACTGGTGCACGGAAGCACCGGCACGCGTATCCGGTGGTCTCCGGTGCGGGCCGCGTTGGAGCAGCACTACACCGTCCACTCGATGGACCGGCGCGGCCGGGGCCTGAGCGCCGTGGAGGCCGGACCCTACAGCTTGCGTCGCGAAGCCGAGGATGTCGCTGCGGTTGCCCAAGCCGTGGGCGGCGACGTCTATGTGGTCGGGCACTCCTACGGGGCATTGGCGGTCCTGGAAGCCGCGCTTCTCACTACGGCATTTCGCCGGGTCGTGCTGTACGAGCCGCCGCTGCCAGCGCCGGGCGTCGACATCATTTCGCCCGAGGGCTGGGCCCGGCTCAAGACGATGTCCGACCCGCGAGAAATTTTGAGCACCTTCTACCGGGAAACCTTGCACCTTCCTGAACCAGCGATCGAAAACCTCGCAGCCCGCGAGTTCTCCTCGGTTGCCGAATCGATCGCACATACCGCCGTCCGCGAGCTCGTGGCGATCGACGCCTTCCAGGCAACGGAACGGTTCGCCAACATCACCGTGCCGGTCCGGATGCTGCTCGGCACCCAGAGTCCAGCCTATTTTCGCGCCGCCACGGCCACTGTCGCCGCTCAAATCCCCGGCACCACCATCGTTGCGCTGCGGGGCCAGGGCCACCAGGCGATCGACTACGACCCGCAACAATTCGTGCGGGCGGTGGTTGACTTCGATACGCACTAGATGCTGGAGGCTGGGCCGCCTCGATCTTGCGTGCCCTATCGTGATGCGGTGACGATCGAGGATTCCGCCATCACGCCCGAGGCGTTCTTCACCGCCGACGGCGACTCCTACATACCGGGCCCGCTGACGCGAGGACCGTGGGGCGCGTCCATGGGCGGCCAGATCGTCGGTGGCATGTTGGGTTGGGGCATAGAACAATTGGGCACCGATCCGGGATTTCAGCCCGCCCGCCTGACCGTCGACCTGTTGCGGCCGGTGCTGCTGCAGCCGGTGCAGATTCAGACCTCGATACAGCGGGAAGGCCGCCGCATCAGACTGATCGACGCCACCCTGATTCAGCGCGGCACGATCGTCGCGCGGGCCAGTGCACTGTTCCTGCGACGCGGCGATCATCCCGACGGCACGGTGTGGACCTTTCCCGTGCAGATGCCGCCGCTGCCGACGTCCTCCGACGGCTTCCCGGCCGACATGCCGTTTCTCATCTGGGGCTACGGGGCGACATTCGAAGGCAGTCCCGGCATCGCCGCGGGCGAGTGGGAGCAGTCCCACGCCCAGAAGTTCGCCTGGGCCCGGGTGTTTCGTCCGATGGTGCACGGCCACCCGCTGACGCCGTTGACTCGCCTGGCCTTCGTCGGTGACATCACTAGTTCACTCACGCATTGGGGCACAAGCGGATTGCGCTACATCAATGCCGACTACACGGTCACCGCGAGCCGATTGCCCGACGGCGAATTCATCGGGTTGGCCGCCCAAAGCCATTACGGCACCGACGGTGTGGCCACCGGGGCGGCGACCCTGTTCGACCGTCACGGGCCGATCGGCACCAGCTCCGCACTGGCCGTCGTCCAGCCCGCCGACGCGTTCAAGCCGACCTACGCCTAGCTCTCCATCAGCTGGGCGAGGACGACGCCGAACGGTCGCCCCGCAGTGTGTCCAGCAGTTGGCAGTAGGCGCAGTCGAACGCATACTTCAGCGCGCCCGGCATTGCACTTCCTCCGCCAGCGCCTCCGCTATTCGCGCATACCTTGCATCGACCGTGGTTTGGAGTCGCTCTTCGAGGCGGCGGATACGCGATTTGCATGTCACCGTCCATACGATGAGGCTCCCGTTGGGACGCTCTTCGATCCTGATGTCGCCCCGGAAGTCTTTGATCGGCCAGAGCCACGGAAGCGACGCCGTGTAGGCGTGATGATGGGGCCGGGCGCCGCCGACGACCCGATCACGGGAGATAGTGATCCCACTCCTTACCCGCCTGACGCCGCCCAGGCCAGTATCGGACTCGCCCCGTCGCTCCCATGACGCGGCAGATACCGTCGGCATCCACATTGACCAACGCTCGACATCCATGAGCACGTCATATATGGCTGCAGGTTTCGCACTCGACAGCTGTTCCACCCGGCACGACACGCCACCGACCATGGTGTTCGAAGTTACTACAGGGCCGCCCGGCAGCGTGCGCATACGCACATACGTTGGGTCATTCCATCAGTGTCGCGGCGACCGTAGCGCCGAGGTTCCAGCATGCCTCCACGTCGGCCTTGGTCGGCTTGCCCATCACCACCACGGTCTCAGCGGCCCGCACCCAGCCGAGCCCGGCGGTGATGCCGTCGATGGCGCGCTCGGCGCCCTCGGTGCCCTCGTTACCGTGCAGCCACAGCCCGAACGGTCGCCCCGCAGTGGTGTCGAGCAGCTGGTAGTAGGCGCAGTCGAACGCATGCTTGAGAGCGCCGGAGATGTAGCCCAGGTTGGCCGGTGTGCCCAGCAGGTACCCGTCGGCCTCCAGCATCTCGACCGGCGACACGGTGAGCGCCGGTCGGCGCACCACCTCGACCCCCTGGATCTCCGGATCGGTCGCGCCGGCCAGCACAGCCTCGAACATCTCCTGACAATGCGGCGACGGTGTGTGGTGCACGATCAGCAGTGTCTTGCTCACGGGCGACCCTGTAGTTCGACGGCGGTCTTCATGGCTTCCCGGGCGCGGCGGCGATCCCCCGCATAGTCGTAGGCCCGGGCCAGCCGATACCAACGCCGCCAGTCGTCGGGATCGGTTTCCACCTCGGTGCGCACGGTGGCGAACAGCGCGTCTGCCGCGTCACGGTGGATGCGGCCAGATGGCCGCCGGGGCAGCGCACCCGCGTCGAGTTCCATCCCGTCCGCGGCGATCAGACGGGCCAGCTTCTGGTGAGCGAATCCGGCCCGCAGCGTGGTGATCATCGCCCACAGCCCGATGACCGGCATGATCAACACCGCCAGCCCGAGGCCAACGGCGGCGGGCCGCCCCGAGATGATCATCGCGACAGCCAAACGCCCCAACAGCACGAAATACGTCACCAGCGCCACGCACATCAATGCGATCAGCAATTGGATGCGCACCGCGCGCGCGGTGTCACTCATTGCAGGTTGAGCAGGGGCTCGAGCCCCACCGTCAGCCCGGGGTGTTCCCGAACGCGACGCACCGCCAGCAGCACACCCGGCACAAAAGACGTGCGGTCCAGGCTGTCGTGGCGGATGGTCAACGTCTCCCCCTCGGTGCCGAAGAGCACCTCCTGGTGGGCGACCAGCCCGGCCAGCCGCACCGAGTGAACCGGGATTCCGTCCACATCGGCGCCGCGGGCACCGGGCAGGCCGGTGCTGGTGGCATCGGGGTTGGGCGGCAGGCCTTT
This sequence comes from Mycobacterium sp. Dal123C01, assembly GCF_052566995.1. NCBI lineage: Bacteria > Bacillati > Actinomycetota > Actinomycetes > Mycobacteriales > Mycobacteriaceae > Mycobacterium > Mycobacterium sp. Dal123C01. The sequence goes on from NZ_CP199580.1 coordinate 5,012,886, forward strand.
TCGAGATTCGGCGATCAACTTGGCGGTGCGAGTCGCGGTGCCCGACGGCGCGTCGGCCTTGTGCGGGTGATGCAGCTCGATGACCTCCGCGGAGTCGAAGAAGGGTGCGGCCTGCTTCGCGAAATGCATTGACAGCACCGCCCCTATCGCGAAGTTGGGCGCGATCAGCACCGACGTGTTGGGACTGTCGGCCAACCAGGCCTCGACCTGCTGCAGCCGCTCGTCGGTGAAGCCGGTGGTACCGACCACGGCGTGAATTCCCTTGCCGATGACGAACTCTAGATTGCCCATCACCACATCGGGGTGGGTGAAGTCGATGACGACCTCGGTGTTGTGATCGGTCAGCAGACTCATCGAATCGCCGGCGTCCACCTCGGCGGACAAGGTCAGATCCTCGGCGGCCAACACACCGGCCACCATCGCCGACCCAACCTTGCCTTTGGCTCCCAGCACTCCTACGCGCATGGCATTCACCCTAGACCGGGCGGTGGGGCCGGTTTTGTCCACAGTTCGGCCTTTGTCCACAGGTGGCGCTTGCGCAGTAGCCCGGACCCATGAACACTCATAAAATTCGAACATGCATTCGATCACAATTCCGGCGGAGGTGTCCGCCGCCCTGGCCGCGCAGGACGCCGCCGACGCCGCGATCCGCGGCCTGAACATCGATGCATTGAGTCCCGCCGTCCGGCTGCGAGTCCTCGAACAGATGGAGGCCTCACGCCGCCGGCAGATGGCGGCTAGCCATGACGTCATCGCGAGCCTGGCCAGGGAGGAGCCGGCCGACGTCGGCGGGCCCGTCCACAAGGTCATTGCCGACTGCCTACGGATTAGTTACGCCGAAGCCCGCCGACGGCTGAGGGACGCCGAACAGCTTTCTGCGCGCTTGACTCTCACCGGTCAACAGTTGCCACCGGAACTGCCGGCTACCGCGCAGGCCTGGCGAGACGGCGAACTCGACGCGCAGCACCTGCGGGTGATTCAAGCTTTCTTCCACGATCTCCCGGACGCAACGCCTGCCGATACCGTCGAGGACGCCGAGCGATTTCTTGCCGAGCAGGCCACCAAGCTGCGTCCCGATCAACTGGAACGGGCCGCGCACCGGATTGCGTTGCATATCAACCCCGATGGCAAATTCTCGGACTCCGACCGCGCGCGCCAGCGCGGCTTCACGTGGTGCGGTCAGCGCAGGGACGGGATGAGCATCGGAAAGCTCATCGCGTCCCCGGAATTGCGCGCCAACATCGACGCCTGGCTCGCGCGATTCGCCGCGCCGGGCATGTGCAACCCCGACGATGAATCCCCCTGTATCACCGACGAACTCGCCGAGGAGTCCGTTGGCCGGGATGCGCGTACGCCGGCCCAGCGTCAGCACGACGCACTCAATGCTTTGGTCCGAGGCCAGTTGGGCGATCCGAAGCTCGGTCAGCACAACGGATTGCCGGTGACCGTCATTGTGTCGACCACGCTGCAGGAGCTGACGACGGGCACGGGCCGGGCGGTGACGGGAGGCGGAACGCTGCTGCCCATGCATGACGTGATCCGGATGGCCAGCCACGCCTATCACTACTTGGCAGTGTTCGACGAGCATCAAAGTCGGCCACTGTATCTGGGTCGGTCACGCCGCGTTGCCTCACCGGATCAACGCGTGGTCCTGTATGCCAAGGATCGCGGCTGCACGCACCCGGGCTGCGATGCGCCCGGCTATTGGTGTGAAGTTCACCATGTCGACGACTGGGCCGCCGGCGGTTCGACCAATGTCGACGCACTGACGTTCGCGTGCAGGCCTCACCATAAACTCGCCGGAATAGGTTGGCGGACAAGGAAAGCAGCCAATGGCCGCACCGAGTGGATACCGCCGCCGCAGTTCGGCCTCGACGCGAGCACGAACGACTACCACCACCCGGAACGGCTTCTGGGTGATGACGAAGCGGGCTGACACCCGTTAGCGCATTTTTTCCAACAGGTCTGTGGCCTTGTACCCGGGCGGTACGCCATCAACCAAAATGACCGTGGTATCCCCATTTTGGGTACGCAGCGGCAAAATCTCTTGGTAGCCCGGGGAGTTGTACCACGCCCGAGCGTGCTCGAGGTCCGGAAATTCGAGGATGACCACGGCCCCTTCCCAGTTGCCCTCCAATACCTCGGCTTCGGCACCGTGGGCCAGGAAGCGGCCCCCGAATGGGGCCAGGGTCGAATCAATGCGTTGCAGATAGCGCGCAATGTCGGGCCCGATTGTCACGGAACGCACCTGTGCAATACCGAACGCTGGCACTAGACCACTCCGTTCAGCGTGGACTCGTCTGAACAACCAAATGCGGCCTGGCGGATCAATCGACGAAGACGCGGCTCATCGTCGTGGCAGGCGTAGGCATCCAGCCACGTCCACAACCGTGCCGCGAGCCGAGCCTCCACCCTGGTGTCCGCGCGGGTGATCGCGTCAAGAAGTAGGCAGATCGCGGCGAACGTTTCACCAATGCCGATCGCGATGAACACGTCGTTGCGCTCGGTGGTATCGAGAGCGAGCCTCGCTGCGTCGACAAGCGACCACGCTACTTCCGCTTCGCCGGAACCGCTTCCGGGTCTCGATGACCCCTTGCCGCCGTAACCCCGGCCACGACCATAACTTCGGCGTCCATGCGCGTCGCCGACACCCAAGACTGCCTCTAGAACGGGGTTGGTCATATCCACTCCATACATTCGTTGGGGGTGTGCTACCAACGAATGTATGGAGACTTCGGGCAGGGTTCCTTATCTTGGACGATCTGCGCACCAAGTCGTACGGTTTGCGAAGACCGATAGATCGACTTGACTGCTCATCGCACTAAAAGTGGTGTACTGCAGCATGTTCAGGCCGTCGATGTAGCGATGGTACTCTACGCCCATCGCAGGGCGCGCGCATATCGAGATCGCCGCAAGGTCTGTGCGGGGTTTTCGCCGTATCGAGCGGCATGTGCGGCAGCGAAACGGCCTGGATTGGTGAAACCCCAACGCAAGGCGATCGATTCAACAGTTTCCGATGATGGGTCGGATTCCAGTAGGTCCTGATGCGCCCGGCGTAACCGCACCTGCCGCAGGTAACTCATCGGCGACACACCCATATGACGCTGAAAACCCTGTTGCAAGGTGCGTGCGCTCACATGACTGCGGGCCGCCAACGAGGACACCCGCAATGGCAGGTGCGGCTCGGCTTCGATGATTTCGACCGCGGTCCGTATCGTTTGAGGCGCCGCGTGTTTGGCCTCATCCTCCAAGAATCCGCGGTATGGGTGATCGGCCGCGAGCAGCAACGCGTGGACGAAGCTTTCGATGAATGGGCCCGCGACGAGTGGTTGACAAAGTGCGTTGTCAGCCTTAAATAGTTCGTGATTGAGCATCAACACCATCTGCACCCAGCTGCGTGCCGCGCCCTGGGTGGTCGGCAGGGAGGGCCTAAACGCAATCTGCGATGTGATCTGCCGACCGACCGCATCACTCAGCGCGTCCTCGACGACATCGCGGTCAATCCGCAGTCCAATCGTTCGACCACCACCCGCCCATCGCGGCACCAAGAGCTCGCCCTCCGGCAGGCACAAGGCAGCACGACCGGGTCCCGCCGCGATTGGTGAATTCCTGTGCAACAGCTCGATTTGGCCCGCCACCGGAACGCTGACCATGTAATAGGGGCGTTCGTCGAGGCACCGGATCCAGGTATCGGTGCCGAATGCCAGGTCAAGGACGGTGACGGGACCCAGCCGCCCGACACGTTGGGTCAGCGAGAACCGCTGGTCGCTGTTGACCAGTCCCACGGATTCTTGAAACGGAAAGACGGTGCGCAGATGTTCAAGCGTATGAACGGTCGTCCAGTCGTGGGGTGGCTTGGCGGGGTTATGCGCAATCACTTCCGTCCCTTCGATTATGTCGTCAGCGCGTGAACGGTCGCCTGCGCCTAGCCGCTAAAGCCGTTGGCGAGCTCTGTGCGTTCAAGCCCTCGCGTAGGGTGGGAAAACATGACTCCGGAGTCTGAGTCGAAAAAATTGGACTTGCAAGTCCATAAATTGACTAGGAAAGGTACGGCCACCCGGCGCCGGATTATTGAGGGCGCCGCCGAGGAGATACGTGTCAACGGTGTCCTGGTGACCACCTTGGACCACATTCTGGCCCGTACCCGAACGTCGAAGAGCCAGCTGTTCCACTACTTTCCCGGCGGCCGGGACGACCTGCTGTTGGCGGTGGCTCATCATGAGGCCGATTTGGTCATGGCCGAGCAGCAGCCATACCTCGACGAGCTGACGTCATGGGCCGCATGGCAGCGGTGGCGTGACGTCGTTGTCGAGGGTTGCCGGCGTCAGGCGCGGTCGTGCCCGTTCGTGATACTCATATCCGACCTGTGTCGTTCCTCGCCGGACACCCGGGCAGTCACGGCGGAACTGATCCGGCAATGGCGTGACCAGATCGCCGTGGGCATCCGGTGCTTGCAAGGCCAGGGCAAGATCGATCGTCGCGTCGACGCCGACCGCAGCGCGTCGGCTCTGCTCGCCGGCATTCAGGGGGGAGCGGGAATCCTGGTGTCCACCGGCGACGCGAGCTTTCTGGAAGCCGCCATCGACGGCGCCATTAACGCGCTGCGAACGGCGGGCAAATAGCCGCCGACGGCACGATATCGGCCGAAGACCTTCGCAATCAGGACATTGCCGTGCCGAGTCTGTCCTAGCGGGTGAATAGCGGCCTCGGGTGGTTGTAGCTTCAGCTGTTGATGATTGGTCATGCGCCGCGATCAACGACGATCGGGCCCGACGAATCTGCTGGGGACCCAAAAGGTCGGGTAGATAGGAACGGTGGGCCGATACGTTGGATCCACCGATGAGAGACGGCCCGGCACCCCAATCCGCGGATTTGCGGATTTGGGCGTCGCTGCTCGAGGTTGCGACAACAGCGTCGATGGGCAAACATGCCGTCACGGCAGCGCTCATCGAGCGTTGGCACGATCAGATCGCCACCGCGATACGCAGCTTGCAACACGAAGGCAAGGTCGACGCGGAGCTCGATGTCGACCGCCGCGCCGCCGCGCTGCTCGCCGGCATCCAGGGCGGAGCCGGAATACTTTTAGCCACAGGCGATCCGAGTTATCTAGAAGCCGCCATTGACGACGGCATCAAAGCGCTTCGGACCACCCGCGAATGGGGCTGTTGGTGCTGCTGAAGCGTGCTGATGCTACTTCTTGAATCGTCCGGCAAATCCGCGCAGCGGCAGGTCGGCGCTGGTGATGAGTCCCGGAGGCGCCGCCACCACTGACCTGACCGAGGCGAGGGCGGGCATCCCCGTCACGGTCATACCGATGGAGGCGAAGTTGTCCGGATTGGACAGGTCCACGCCGGGCTTGGGAAAGATCATGTGTTTGTTGTAGACGCACGGGTCGCCCTTGATCTGGGTGATGTAGCAGCCCTTGATATCCCAGTGCGGATCGGTGTGCGGGGTCATCTGCCATTCCAGGTGCGTCTCGACCAGGGGCACCCCATCCACGATGCCCTGGTACTTGATGTAGTTGCCACCGAGCGAACCCTTGGGCAGGATGTACCAGCCCAGATCGACGTCCTTCGTGCAAGCGCCCAACTCGTAGCTGAACTTGACCTCGTCGAGTTTTACGTCGAAGCAGTCGGCCATCATCAGCACGCTGTCGGCGAAAACGCGGGTGTACTTCTCCAGTTTCGCCGGGATCTCAGGATCATCCACCGGCAGGCCGTAGCCCACCTCGATCCAGGTGTCCTTGGAGTGGTGACACGACACGTCGACGGACTCGATGGTGGTGACGTTTTCGATGTCGGCGACGTCGGCCGAGCACACCACGCCGAGGATCTGGTTCACGCCCGGGTTCATCCCGGTGCCGTAGAAGGTCGCACCACCCAAGGCGGCAGCTTCGGCCAAGACCTGACTCACCAGCTTGCCGGACGGGTGCGGGTGGTTGGTGTCGCGGTGCCACCCGGTGATCCAGTCGGCGGTGGTGACGATATTGATGCCCGCCTCAAGCACTTTGACGTAGAGGTCCTCGTCAGGGAACACACCGTGGAACGTCACCACGTCCGGCTTGGCGGCGATGATCTCCTCAATGGTGCCGGTGAACTTGACCCCGTTGGACGCCAGGCCGGCGAACTCGCCCGTGTCCTTGCCGACCTTCTCCGGCGAATAGCAGTGCACGCCAATGAGTTCGAGATCGGGCTGGGTGGCGATCCGCTTGATCATCTCCGAACCGACGTTTCCGCTTCCGACTTGGAAGACGCGAATCGGTCCAGCGGGTGCATTCATTCGATTCAGCCTTTCTGAGATGCTGCGTACACTTCGGCGGCGCTGCCACCGATGCCATCGGGATAGAACTGCTTGGCCCACTTGCGAATTGCCGTGAATCCCTCGTACTCGCTGGTGGCCAGCGCGGGCGGATCCGAGTAGCGCTGGTGCTGCCAGATTTCGACGTCCTGCTCGAACTGCCGGATGACTTCCCGGCCGAACTCCTGCGCCTTGGCTTCAGCGCGGACCGGTTCCTTGCCCGGCGTGCGGCCGATGTAGACGATGAACCGGACGTCCGAGGTGCACTCGTCGACCGGGGTGATCGCCGAGATGGTGCGGTTGTCGATCATGCCCCAGCTCTTGGTCACCGCGATCCCCAGCCCGCCGTTGATGGCCTGCACGCCGCTGTTGACGTCCTCGATCCGCTGCCCGTCGTCGCCTTCGAAGGTGATGGTGAAGTCGACGAAGGACACCGGCTCGTCGAAGTCATGACGAGTGAAGACCGGCACGATAGGCGTGTGGTGCACGTACTTGAAGTGCGCGAAGTCCACCCCGTTTTCCAGCACGTACTGCGGATGCAGCTCCAGGCCGGCCCGGTACAGCTGCTGCTGCGGGTAGTAGTCGTCCGCGCTGCTGCCGTCGCCGAAAGCGGCGAACACGTCCGGGGCATCGAAGAACGGCTCGCGACGCCCCACGTCGTGCCAGATGTAGACCGACTCGTTGCGTTCCACCACGGGATAGCTGCGCACCCGACGGCCACGGTTGGGGCGGTCCTGGTACGGGATACAGACGTTGCGGCCCTCATTACTCCACTGCCAGCCGTGGAATGGGCACTGCAGCACCTCGCCGACGACCTTGCCCCCGTAACCCAGGTGCGCGCCCAGGTGCTCGCAGTAGGCGTTCATGACGGTGAGCTGGCCGGACTCGGCCCGCCAGGCGACCATTTCCTGGTCGAAGTACTTCATCTTGTGGACGTCCCCGATGCCGATCTCCTCGGACCAAGCGACCTGGAACCATCCGGTCGGCTTCATCGACAACGGCGGCTTTGCCATCAGAGTTGTCCTCCTTGCGTACGAATGATAGCGGCGTCGCCCAACAATCACAGTACCCTCTATGAAAAGAGTAGTCCGCCCGGCTGCCGCGGGCAAGCAATCGACTAGGATCGGCCGATGGCGCAGCGGGCTACCCGGCACGTCTCCGAGGCCGGGATCGTGGGCCGGCGCCCTAACCGGCGCGGCAGCGCTACTCGCGAAAACATGCTCGAGGCCGCGTTGCGGTCGCTGGCCTCGGGCGCGCCGGGCTCGGTATCGGCCAATCGCATCGCCAAAGAGATCGGCGCCACCTGGGGAGCCGTGCAGTATCAGTTCGGCGACACCGACGGTTTCTGGGCGGCCGTCCTGCACCACACCGCCGAGCGACGCGAGGCGACGTTTTCGACGCTGTCGACACCGGATCAGCCGGATGCACCCCTGCGCGAGCGCGTCAGCGCCATCATCGAAACCCTCTATCGGGGCCTGGCATCGGCGGATTCACGCGCGATCGAAAATCTGCGTGCAGCCCTGCCGCGCGACCCCGACGAACTCGAACGCCTCTACCCGCGCACCGCCGCCGAGTTGTTCTCCTGGGGCAAGAGCTGGCTGGAAACCTGTCAGAACGCGTTCGCGGGCCTCGCCATCGACCCGGACCGAGTGCACGAGGTGGCCGCACTCATCCCGGGCGCGATGCGCGGCCTGGTGTCCGAGCGCCAGCTGGGCTCGTACGCCGACCTCGACATGGCCCGGCGCGGCCTGACCAACGCCTTGGTTGCTTATCTGGAGCACTCCCGGGGACCTTAAGTCAAGCTCCGCAGAGCCGGACCGGCCAGGGCCGCAGGCTGATCGGACACCCTCAGGCGTCGATGACGACCCGGTTGGCTTTGGCCCGCGAGACGCAGACCAGCATCTCGTCGTCACCCACCGCTGTGCGCCCGCGGTGATCAACCTGTCCGGCAAGCACTTTGACCTTGCACGTCCCGCAGAAACCCTGCTGACAGGAATACGGCGTTGTCGGGTCATGGTCACGCATCACGTCCAGCGCGGACCGATTGGCCGGAACACTGAGCAGTCGCCGTGACCGTTCCAGCTCGAGCTGGAACGGCACGCCGTCGATGACCGGCGGCGGGCTGAATCGCTCGTAATGCAATGGCGCGTCGGCGTATTCGTTACGGGCCAGGCGTACCGCCTCGAGCATGCCACTCGGGCCGCACACGTAGACGGCCGTCGTCGGCCCGGCGCCGGCCAATATGTCGTCGACGGCCGCACACCGGCCGTGCTCGTCGTCGGCCCATACGGTCACCCGGTCCGGCGCCACCGACACCACTTCGTCCAGCATCGGCATGTACTCCCGGCCGCGCCCGGCATAGATTGCACGCCAACCGATTCCGCGCTGCTGGGCCACCTGGATCATCGGCAGAATCGGAGTGACGCCGATGCCGCCGACCACGAACAACACGTCACGCTCGGCCGTGCCGAGATAGAAGGCGTTGCGCGGACCTTCGAACAGCAGCGTATCCCCCACGTCGAACACATCGTGCATTTCGATCGAACCGCCACCCCCGTCGGCGATCCGGCGGATGGCGATCCGGTAGTCCGTGCGCCGCCCGGGCGGACCGCACAGCGAGTACTGGCGTCGCCGGCCCGAGGGCAGCGCGACGTCGATATGCCCACCGGGTGTCCAGGACGGGAGCAACCCGCCGTTCGGGTCGGCCAAAGTCAAGGCGACGACATCGGGCGCGACGAGCTCGCGTTTGGTGACGACGGCGGATTGGGTGCGCCGCACCGGCTTCACCCGCGAAGGCGCCCACCGCGAGACCGAGGTGAATCCGTCGAACAACACCCGGATACCCCACAACACTGTGCCGAGACGGTCGCGCTCGCGCCGGCCGTAGAGGTCGGCGGGTCTACTCGTCCAGATGCTTTCCGGCATAGGCAACTCCCCCACAATGCTTACGTCGGCCGAATGTCCAACCGTGCGAGCAGCCGAATCATCGACGGGCTGATCCGGCGCATCGCGTAGCCGATCCTGGACTCGGCGGCGATCGGCAACACCGCCGGGCCGGTCTTGATGGCCTTGACGATCGCCTTGGCAGTGGCTTCCGGGGTGTAGTTGCGGCGCCGGTAGGCCGCGTCGGCCTTATCGCGGGCGCGTTCCTGCTGGTCGGCCGACATCCCGGCGTAGACGGTGCTTTTGGCGATATCGGTGTTGACGAACCCGGGGCACACCGCGGTGACCGCGATGCCCTCGTCGGCGAAGTCGGCCCGCAGCGATTCACTGAACGCCAGCACCGCCGCTTTCGTGGTGCTGTAGGCGACCATGGATTTCGACGGCAGGTAAGCCGACGCCGACGCCATGTTGATGATCGTCCCGCCCTCGCCACGCTCGACCATCTGCGCGCCGAATGCCCGGCTGCCGGAGATGACGCCGCGGACATTGACACCGATGATGTCTTCCCAGTTCGCCGGGCTCGTCTCCAGGAACCGGCCCGCCATCCCGATGCCGGCGTTGTTCACCAGGATGTCGACTACGCCATGGTCGTTACGTACTTGTGCGGCAAGGTTATTCATCGACTCTTCGTCGCTGACGTCGGCTTGGTACACCGCCGCCTCGGCGCAGGCGGCACGCACCGCATCCGCGGTTTCGTTGGCCGCGGCAAGGTCTCGATCGACGATGACCACCTTGCCGGCACCGTGACGGGCCAGTTCCACCGCGGTGGCCCTGCCGATGCCGGTGCCCGCGCCGGTGATCAATGCGAGTTTGCCCGCTATCGCGTGGGGACCGCCGGGCAGCGACGGCTCGCTTGCGGTGACCTGGCCGCCGGCGCTTTGGTCGATCCACTCGCTGGTCAGCCGGGCGATGACGTCGGGACGCGAGGTCACTACCCAGTGCCCGCCTTCGATCGAAACCACCCTGCCCCCAGCGGGAATCGCGCCGGTAAATCGCTGCAGGGCCGGTGTCACGAAGAGGTCCTTGCGCGGCACCAGCACCTGGACGGCGACGTTGGTCTTCGGCAGGTCGCGTCCCGGCGACAGCATCGGCGCAGGCATGTTGGCTCGGTACAGGTTCAACCCGTTGACGTAGTCGGCGATCGACCGTGGCGTCGCACGCCGTTGACTGCGCGTGCTCGATCGGCCGATACGTTCCACAGCTTCAACGACTTTCACCCCGATCCCGGAGCGAAACGCCGCTTCTGGCACGCCCGGGCACAGGAAAAAGCCGATGTAGGTCGAGGCCATCAGCTGCCCGGCGACCTGGGCCAGCGTCCGGGGAGTACGCGCCGACCGTAGAAACACGCCCGCGTACTGCAGATGCGGGCCCGAGATCGAGGTGAACGAGGCGATCTTGCCCATCACCGATTCGTCGGTGACGGCCGCCCAGGCCTGAATCGAGCCCCAGTCGTGCGCCAGCAGGTGGACTTGTTCGACTCCCAGGCTGTCGATGACCGCGCCGAGATCCGCCACCAGATGCGGGAAGGCATATCCGGATCGCTCTGCCGGACGCGATGATTCGCCGGCGCCGCGCACGTCGTAGGCGACGAAGTTGTATCGGCCTCCCAAATGGCCCTGGTAGCTCTGCGCGAACTCCTCGGCCACTGGATCCCACACGTGGTGGTTATCGGGCCAGCCGTGAATGGCCAGGATGGTCGGGCGCGCTGCGTCGACATCGGTATAACGATGGACGGCCAGTTCGACACCGTTGGATGCGGTGAATTTGATGGTCATAGATCAGTGAGATGCCCGCGCGGCAGGTGAGACGGCCAGATAGTCGACTGCCAGCCCGAGCCCGCCCAATTGTGAGGGGTGAAAACCGGGCCGGTAGTAATCGGAGATACCGCGCACGAATCTCATCGGGCCGGGCAACAGACCCCGGCGCGCCGCATCGACATAGTCGCGCCAGCGCGGCTTGGCGCCCGGCGGCAGCTGGGGATCCACCGAATAGAGGTATCGCACGCCGCGAATCCACAACAGCAGCATCGCCGGCGAGACGACCAGCTGCGCGCGGACCCGGCGCCAATACCCGGCGCTCAGATGCTTCATGGTGTCGAAGGCCACCGCCTTGTGTTCGACTTCTTCGGCGCCGTGCCAGCGCAGCATGTCCAGCATCACCGGATCGGTACCGATCCCGTCGTGCGCCGGGGTGTTGAGGATCCATTCGCCCAAGATGGCGGTGTAGTGCTCGATCGCGGAGATGAACGACACCTGCTCCAGCAGCCAGCTGTCCTGTCGTCGCCGGTTCCACCGAGGCCTGGGCCCCAACACCTTCTCGAAGATCCACCGGACCTGGCCGGTGTACGGCGTCACATCGATGCCCTGAGCGTCGAACCGAGCGAGCACGCCCGAGTGCGCCTGAGAGTGCACCGCCTCCTGACCGATGAATCCCTGCACATCCAGCCGCAGCTGGTCGTCTTTGATCAAAGGCAACGCTTTCTTGAACGCCTCGACGAAGAACTCTTCACCCGCGGGCAGCAGCAGGTGCAGGACGTTGAGCATGTGGGTGGTGAACGGCTCGTTGGGCACATAGTGAATCGGCAGTTTTGCCCAGTCGAATTCGACATCACGCGCCTCGAGCACCAGACGCTCGTGGTCCAGTGACGCCCCCGACCTTCCTGAGTGCGGACCCGCGGCCTGGTCGTCGACAGTGCACATCGTGGCCCCCTACCTCGGCGTTTACCCTGCGCGAGGCAAGTATAGTGGCCCGCCGAGATATACGGAACCGCTGGTACCGGGTTTCCCCCCGAGGTGTCCTCAGCGGTCCGCGGCCTGCCCGCGCAGGTCGTACTGGCCGGGGTCGGGATTCGCCAGCATCGCGCGGTGCCTGGCCGGCGTGAAGGGCCAGATCTCGGGAACACCGTCCTTGTTCAGATACCAGCTGTCGCAGCCCGTGGTCCACACGGTGTCGGGCATCGCGGCACGCAGCTCATCGTTGAATTCGTCGGTCGCCGACGCCGTCGGCTCGACCGTCTCGAATTCTCCGTGACGCCAACGCTGAATCCACTGCAGGATGTGGTCGGCCTGCGATTCGGCCACCGTCGTCAGCGCCAGGTTTCCCACTGGACTGTGTGGCCCGAGCATCATGAAGAAGTTGGGGAAACCCGGCAGCGCGACGGTGTGAAAGGCCCGTGGGCCGTCGCGCCACACCTCCTCGGCCGTGATCCCGTCGCGGCCGATTAGTTGCATCGGGCGAAAGAACGCGTGGGTGTCGAACCCGGTGGCCAGCACGATGATGTCCGCTTCGTGCAAGATGCCGTCCTCGGTGACGATGCCCCGCCGCTCCACATGGTCGATGCCGGCGGTGACCAGGTCAACGTCGTCGCGCTGGATCGCCCGGTAGAAGCGATTCGACATCACCAGTCGTTTGCACATCGGCGCGTAATCGGGAGTCAGGGCCCGACGCAGCCCGGGGTCACGCACCTCCCAGAGGGAGGCGCGGCACAGTGCTCCCATGATCTTTCGGCGCAAGCCCGGCTTGGTGAGCCCCACCGCGAACATGTCGTAGCCGAAGCTGTACACCCGGTAGGCCACTCGATCGAGCCACGGCAATGTGTTGCGGGTAATGCTGGTGAACCTGCTGTAGCGGGGGTTGGGCAAAAACAGCACCCATTGCGGGGTGCGCTGGAATAGCATGACTTTGCCCGCCACGCCGGCCAGACCGCAGACGAGCTGCGCACCCGTCGACCCGTTGCCGACAACCGCGATGCGGCGACCTTCCAGATCGACACCGTGATCCCAGCGTGCGGAGTGAAAAGTGTTGCCGCCGAACTCTTCCAAACCGGCGATCGATGGTATTCGCGGATGATGCAGCACACCGGTCGCCGAGATCAGGAAGTCCACCGTCGACTCCGCTCCGGCATTCGTGCGCAATCTCCAGCGGCCGTCCTCGAATCGCGCGTCGACGATTTCGGTGCCGAACCGGATCCGGTCACGGAGCCCGAATTGGTCGGCGATACCACGGAAGTAGGCCTGGATTTCACCGCCCGGCGAGAACATGTGCGACCATTTCGGATTTCGGGCGAAGGTGTATTGGTAGACCCGCGACGGTATGTCGCAGACCAGACCGGGGTAGGTGTTTTCGCGCCAGGTACCACCCACTTCGCCGGCTTTTTCGTAGAGGGTGACATCGGTAATACCGCTGCGCAGCAACGCAATTGCGACACACAATCCGGACATGCCCGCCCCGACGACGGCTACCGCGGGATCGCGTCCCGTCATCGGGAGTCTGCCGCGTCGGTGACCCACACACCCGGGTCGGTCATCCGAAGATCATAAGCCTAAATCGGCGCGGCTCCACGGAGATGTTCGAAGATCAATGAGGTCTGGGTTCCGGCGACGTCGGCGTCGGCGTTGAGGTTCTCGACCACGAAGGAACGCAGGTCCTCGGTGTCGCGGGCGGCGACGTGCAGGATGAAATCGTCTGCACCGGCGAGGAAGTAGACGTCCATCACCTGTCGCCTGCCCCGGATCTGGTGGATGAAGCTGCGGATCTTGCCACGCGCATTGGATTGCAGGTTGACCGAGATCATCGCTTGGAGCGGCATTCCCGCCGCGACCGGGTCGATGTCGGTGTAGAAACCACGGATGACACCGAGGTCCACCAGCCGCCGCACCCGGCCATGACACGTCGACGCCGCGATCCCGACGGCATCGGCGAGCGCGTTGTTGGTGATGCGCGCGTCGGCGTGCAGCAGACTCAGGATTCTGCGGTCGACGTTGTCGAGGTCGGCAGGCCGAACATCCTTCGGCGGCTCCGCCAGTTGGCCCCCGATATCCGTTGACTTATCGGTCATGCAGTCATCTTATAGAATTAACATCAGCCTGTTTGCCACTTAGGTGAACTTTCTTCACAATTGAAGCATGCGAGTCGGCATTCCCACCGAGACCAAAAACAACGAATTCAGGGTGGCCATCACCCCGGCAGGCGTCGCCGAATTGACGCACCGCGGCCACGAGGTGCTCGTCCAGGCCGGCGCCGGAGAAGGGTCGGCAATCGCCGACATGGAGTTCAAGGCGGCGGGCGCGCACCTGCTCAGCTCCGCCGACCAGGTGTGGGCCGATGCTGACCTGCTGCTCAAGGTCAAAGAACCGCTGCCGGCCGAGTATGCCCTGTTGCGACCCCAACAGGTCCTGTTCACCTACCTGCACTTGGCCGCGTCGCGTGCGTGCACCGGCGCGCTATTGACCTCCGGCACAACGTCGATCGCCTACGAGACCGTTCAGACAGCAGACGGCGCGCTTCCATTGTTGGCCCCGATGAGTGAAGTCGCCGGCCGGTTGTCCGCCCAGATCGGGGCTTACCACCTGATGCGGACGCAGGGCGGACGCGGTGTGCTGATGGGCGGCGTGCCGGGCGTCAAGCCCGCCGACGTCGTGGTCATCGGCGCCGGCACCGCCGGCTACAACGCGGCCCGGGTGGCCGGCGGCATGGGGGCCAGCGTCAGGGTGCTGGACCTCAACATCGACAAGCTCCGGCTCCTCGACGCCGAGTTCACCGGCCACATCCAGACCCGCCACTCGTCGGCTTACGAGCTCGAAGGTGCCGTCAGACACGCCGACCTGGTGATCGGGGCCGTCCTGGTGCCCGGTGCCAAGGCGCCGAAATTGATCACTAATTCGCTTGTTGCACAGATGAAACCGGGTGCCGTGCTGGTGGACATCTCCATCGACCAGGGCGGTTGCTTCGAAGATTCGCGACCGACGACCCACGACGATCCGACGTTCGCCGTGCACGACACGCTGTTCTACTGCGTGGCGAACATGCCGAGCGCGGTCCCGAAGACCTCGACCTACGCGCTGACCAACGCGACCATGCCGTACGTGCTCAGGCTCGCCGACCAGGGCTGGCAGGAGGCCTGCCGGTCGAATCCCGCTCTGGCTAAAGGACTCTCGACACATGAGGGCGCCCTGCTGTCCGAACGGGTGGCCGCCGACCTCAGCATGCCGTTCAGCGAACCGGCCAGCGTACTGACCTGACGCTCAGCCCTGCCCGGTCAGCCACGGCAGCACCGACCCCGCCACCTCGGCGATCAGCGGCCGCAACGCACCGGCGTCGGGGTTCGCGGACTGTGAGCGCGTCATCAGCGACAGCAGCACCCGCTGCCCGTTTGGCCCGTAGACCATGCCGATGTCGTTGGTGCTGCCGTAATCCCCGGTGCCGGTCTTGTCGGCGGTGGTCCAGCCCGGCGGCAGCGCCGCCCGCATGCTGGAGGTCACGTTGTCGCGCATCCACTGGTCCAGCTGACGGCGCTGTGGGTCGCCGAGAACCGTCCCGGTGAGCAGATTTCGGACTCCGATGCCCAGGGCCCGCGGGGTGCTGGTATCACGCGGGTCGCCGGGAATCGCGGTGTTCAATTCGATCTCCCAGCGGTCCAACCGGGTGCGCTCGTCGCCGATGGAACGAGCGAAGTCGGTGACGGCCGGCGGTCCGCCGATCTCGGCCAACAGCAGGTTGGCGGCGACGTTGTCGCTGTGCTGTAATGCCGCGGCGCACAATTGTGCGAGCGGCATGGTGTTGCCGGCCTGCGGTGCGGTCACCGGGGAGTTGGGCAGCAGCGCGGCGGGATCGATGAAAACCGCTTGCTGCAAATCTAATTCGCCGTGTTGCGCCTTCTGCAACACCCGCGCCGCGGCGTAGGTCTTGAACGTCGAGCACATCGCGAACGGGTCGTCGTCGCGATGCGCCAGGGTCCGCCCCGACCCGCCATCCGTTGCGAAAAGCCCGATGTACGCGTTGTATTGGCGTTCCAGCTCAGCCAAACGGTCGTGGATTCCCGCGGGATCCGCACCGGGTGCGGCCAGGGCGCGACCCGAGGCCGTCAGCGCCGGTACCGCCAACGCGGCCAACACCATCCGTCGGCGGGTTAGTTCTGGCACGATGCGCTAGTCGTTGGGCGTGAGACTCGCGACGATATCGGCCACCGGACCAGACTGCGCCTTGCGGAACGACGTTCCCGCCCACAGGTTCATCCCTTGCGGATCTTCCCGGTCGGCCGCGGCTTGCCGGATCGGCAGCGTCATCTGGTTGACCTCGGGATAGCCCAGCGGCGCCACGTTGTCGAAGAGACGAATGAATTCGTTCTCCAGACCGCGCGCGTACCGGCCCGAGAACGCGCGCGTGACGATGGTCTTGGCGAAGAGTTGGTTCATCATGGCGACCCGGTGCCCGGGACTGGTGCCGGCCTCGTCGCTGAGCAGCAGCGCGGTCCCCACCTGTGCGGCCACCGCTCCCCTGCGCAGTACGCCGGCGACATCCTCGGCGGTGCCCAGCCCGCCCGCTGCGATGATCGGGAGGTCGCGATGCGCCCGGTGGATCCGGTCGATCAGCTGAAACAGCGACTCGCTACCGGGGTCCATATCGGGCGCGAAGGTGGCGCGGTTCCCGCCGGCATTTGGGCCCTGGACCACCAGGCTGTCCGCACCGGCGGCGACGGCCACCCCGGCCTCGTAAAGCGATGTCACCGTAACCATCACCAGCAGCCCCAGCGCTCCCAACCGCCGGATCACATCCGGTGACGGCACGCCGTAGGTGAAGGACACCAGCTCCGGGCGGACGTCGGCCACCACCTCGAGCTTGCGCGCCCAGTCGTCGTCGTGCCCGTACTCGGGCCGGCCCACCTGGACCTGGTAGTGCTCGGCGACCCCTTCGAGTTCGTCCGCGTAGAAATCCAGTGCTACCCAGTCGGCGACACTGGGTTGCGGCACAAGCAGGTTCACGCCGAGCGGGCCGGTGGTGGCGGCGCGCGCCGCGGCGACGTCCTGCGCAAACTGATCCGCGCTCAAGTACCCGGCGGGGACGAAACCGAGTCCGCCCGCATTGGACACCGCCGCCGCCAATGCCGGGCTGCCGGGTCCGCCCGACATCGGCGCGCCCACGATGGGCACCGCGATATCCCAAAAGCCCAGTACCATCCGGCTAATTTACCATCGCCCGAAGTTGTTGCGGGAGAGATCGTTTCGAAGCATATGGCCCCAGAACAGCGGCACCGTAGCTCTTGGTCAGCAGCCGGCTGGCCACCGCATTGACCTCGTCGACGGTGACCTCGTCGATCCGCCGCAAGCTGTACTCGATACTGCGGTGCTTGCCATAGTTCAATTCGCTACGACCGATACGACTCATACGAGAACTGGAGTCTTCCAGGCCGAGAACGATCCCGCCACGCAAGGAACCCTTGGCGATGCGGCACTCCGCCTCGGTGATCCCGTCGCGGGCCACCGATTCGAGCACGTGACTGGTCACCCGCATGACCTCGGCGAACCGCTCGGGCAAACACGCCGCATACACCGACAGCGCACCGCTATCGGAAAACGTGTCGACCGACGAGTAGACCGAGTAGGCCAGCCCGCGTGATTCGCGAACCTCTTGGAACAGCCGGGAGCTCAGCCCGCCGCCCAGCGCGGCATGCAGCACCGACAACGCCCAGCGATGTTCCCAACCCCGTCCGGGGGTGCGCACACCGAGCAATACGTGGGTCTGCTCGGCGTCCCTCTTGGTTACCGACAATTGCGGGCTGCCGGCCACTCGTCCGGTGCCCTTGCGCGGCGAAACGGGCTGGCGCCCGCGCACCAAACGCGACCCGAAGTGCTCGCGCACCAGCGCGACCACCTCGTCGTGGTCGACATTGCCGGCCACCGCGACGACCATCCGTTCCGGCGTGTAGCGCCGCAGGTGGAATGAGTGCAGCTGGGCCCGGGTCATCGCCGATACGGATTGCGCGGTACCGATGACCGGGCGTCCCACCGGATGGTCACCAAAGAGCGCCGAGAGGAACGTGTCCCCCAGCGAGTCCTCCGGGTCGTCGTCGCGCATCGCGATTTCCTCGAGGACGACATCGCGTTCGACCTCGACGTCTTCGATGGCGCAGCGGCCGTTGAGGACCACGTCGGCAACCAGGTCGACGGCCAGCTCCAGGTCGCTGTCGAGCACGTGCGCGTAGTAGCAGGTGTGCTCCTTGGCGGTGAATGCGTTCAGCTCACCGCCGACGGCGTCCATCTCTTGGGCGATGCCCACCGCGGTCCGGGTCGGCGTCGACTTGAACAGCAGATGCTCGAGGAAGTGCGCCGCACCGGCGACGGTGGCGCCTTCATCGCGCGATCCGACTCCGACCCACACCCCGACCGACGCGGACCGGACCGCGGGTAGGTACTCGGTGACCACCCGCAGCCCGCCCGGCAACGTCGTGCGCCGAAGGGCGGCCTGGGGTTCGGGATTCGCTGCGGCGGCGTTCTTGCCCCGCCGCAGCGCGGGGTCAGCTGCTGGCTTTCTAGACTGAGCTGGCGGCATCGGCTGGCGCGGTCTCCGGGGAGTCGGCCGGGGCTTCGGGGGCGGACCCATTGTCGGCCCCGTCCTCTTCGGCCACCAGGACCAGCGAGATCTTGCCCCGCTTGTCGATGTCGGCGATCTCGACGCGCAGCTTGTCGCCGACGTTCACCACGTCCTCGACCTTCGCGATGCGCTTGCCCCTGCCGAGCTTGGAGATATGCACCAGACCGTCACGGCCGGGCAGCAGCGACACGAAAGCACCGAAATCCGTTGTCTTGACCACGGTTCCGAGGAATCGCTCCCCGACCGTCGGCAACTGCGGATTGGCGATGGCGTTGATCCTGTCGATCGCGGCCTGTGCCGAGGGGCCGTTGGTGGCGCCGACGTACACGGTGCCGTCGTCCTCGATGGAGATCTGTGCGCCGGTCTCCTCGGTGATGGAATTGATCATCTTGCCCTTGGGGCCGATGACCTCACCGATCTTGTCGATCGGCACCTTGATGGTGGTCACCACCGGCGCGTAGGGGCTCATCTGGTCGGGCGCGTCGATCGCCTCGGCCATCACCTCGAGAATCGTCAGTCGCGCGTCCTTGGCCTGCGCGAGCGCGCCCGCAAGCACGCTCGACGGGATCCCGTCGAGCTTGGTGTCCAACTGCAACGCCGTGACGAAGTCCTTGGTGCCCGCGCACTTGAAGTCCATGTCGCCGAACGCATCCTCGGCGCCGAGGATGTCGGTGAGGGTGACGAAGCGGCGCTCGGTCTTGCCGTCGACCTCAACGTCGTCGGAGACCAGGCCCATCGCGATGCCTGCGACCGGTGCCTTCAGCGGCACACCGGCGTTCAGCAGCGACAGCGTGGAGGCACAGACCGAGCCCATCGACGTGGAGCCGTTGGAGCTCAATGCTTCCGAGACCTGGCGGATGGCGTACGGGAATTCTTCGGTGCTGGGCAGCACCGGCATCAGGGCCCGCTCGGCCAGCGCGCCGTGCCCGATCTCGCGTCGCTTAGGCGAACCGACGCGGCCGGTCTCGCCGGTGGAGAACGGCGGGAAGTTGTAGTGGTGCATGTAGCGCTTGGAGGTTTCGGGTCCCAGCGAGTCGATCTGCTGGGCCATCTTGACCATGTCCAGCGTGGTGACACCCAGGATCTGGGTCTCGCCGCGCTCGAACAGCGCGCTGCCGTGTGCCCGCGGCACCACGGCGACCTCGGCCGACAGCGCGCGGATGTCGGTGATGCCGCGGCCGTCGATGCGGAAGTGGTCGGTCAGGATGCGCTGGCGGACCAGCTTCTTGGTCAGCGAGCGGAATGCGGCGCTGACCTCTTTCTCCCGGCCCTCGTAGGTCTCGGCGAGCCGCGCCAGCACCTCGGCCTTGAGCTCGTCGGTGCGCGCGTCGCGCTCGGCCTTGCCGCCGATAGTCAGCGCCTTGGCCAGCTCGTCGGTGGCCACCGAGGCGACCGAGTAGTACACGTCTTCCTGGTAGTCCGGGAATACCGGGTACTCGGCGGTTTCCTTGCCAGCAGCATCAGCCAGCTCCTGCTGCGCGGTACACAACGCGGCGATGAACGGCTTGGCCGCCTCAAGGCCTTCGGCCACAACGCTTTCGGTTGGTGCACCGGCGCCACCGTCGATCAAATCGATGACATTGTCGGTGGCTTCGGCCTCGACCATCATGATCGCGACGTCATCGCCAGCCTTGCGGCCGGCCACGACCATGTCGAACACCGCGCCTTCGAGCTGCTCGACGGTGGGGAACGCAACCCACTGGCCGTCGATCAGCGCAACCCGCACGCCGCCGACGGGGCCGGAGAACGGTAGCCCGGAAATCTGAGTCGACGCCGATGCGGCGTTGATGGCCAGCACGTCGTACAGATCCTTGGGATCCAGGCTCAAGATCGTGACGACGACCTGGATCTCGTTACGCAGGCCCGCGACGAACGTCGGGCGCAGTGGCCGGTCGATGAGCCGGCAGGTCAGGATCGCGTCGGTGGACGGCCTGCCCTCGCGCCGGAAGAACGATCCGGGGATACGGCCGGCGGCATACATCCGCTCCTCGACGTCGATCGTCAAGGGGAAGAAGTCGAAATGGTCTTTCGGGGTCTTGCTGGCGGTGGTCGCGCTCAGCAGCATGGTTTCGTCGTCGAGGTAGGCGACGACGGCGCCGGCGGCCTGTTGGGCCAGCCGGCCGGTCTCGAAACGGATGGTGCGGGTACCAAAGGTCCCGTTGTCGATTGTGGCGGTCGCTTCGTACACGCCTTCATCAATTTGAGCTACAGACATAGGTGTCCGTGCAGCCTCTCTGGGTTATTCAGCTTTTTTCGCGTGGTCACACGCAACCCGCAGAGGGGTTCGGAGCTTCCCTGAGAAACTAGAGTCTGAATGCGGCTACGGCCATCGATCGAAGCGGCCGACCTGCCCCAGATCCGGAGAGCCCGGCTGCCACTACCGAAGACCGCCCGATACAGACCGGGCTGCTTCCGTCGTGACACGCTGGAACGGAACACACGGATCTGCGTGCACCGCACCATTTGTTCAGGCCAGACTGGCCCAGAACGCTCCCACTCTACACCGGCGAACTCATTGGCCCGCCAGGGTGGCGTGGGACGGGCCAGACGTCAACGACGAAGGCCCAGCCGATCGATCAGCGAGCGGTAGCGCTCGACGTCGATCTGCGAGATGTATTTGATCAGCCGACGCCGACGTCCCACCAGCAGCAGCAATCCGCGCCGCGAGTGGTGGTCGTGCTTGTGGATCTTGAGGTGCTCGGTCAAGTCGGCGATCCGCTTGGTCAGCAGCGCGATCTGCGCCTCCGGCGATCCGGTGTCGGTGTCATGCAGGCCGTATTGGCCCAGAATTTCTTTTTTCTGCTCGGCAGTAAGCGCCACGAAATATCTCCATCAATTGGTCCGCGATCATCGGATATCAAGGCCCGGCCACCGCGAACTGCAGCACGCGCCGATGTCGTCGGGCAGTTTAGCAGTGAACAGGTGCCCGCCCCGAATCGTCGGATGCGGTCAGTCGGAGAGCAGCGAACGCGTCCGCTCGGTGTCGGTCGCGATCGCGTCCACCAGTTCCTTAATCGAATCGAACTTGTGCTGTCCGCGGATGCGGGTGACGAAGTCCAGGGCGACATGCTGTCCGTACAGGTCGGCGGTGGTATCGAGGACGAACGCTTCGACGGTGCGGGTGCGCCCGGAGAAGGTCGGGTTGGTACCGACGGAGACAGCGGCCTGGTAGCGCTCACCCGGGACGACGGTGCCGGTCACCGGCCCATGCCCGAGCACGGTGAACCAGGCGGCGTACACGCCGTCGGCCGGGATGGCCGAGTACATCGGCGGCGCGACATTGGCGGTCGGAAAGCCCAACTCGGCGCCACGCCCGTGGCCGCGGACCACGACGCCTTCGACGCGGTGCGGCCGGCCCAGCGCCTCGGTGGCCGCCCCCATGTCGCCGGCGTCCACACAGGAGCGGATGTAGGTGGACGAGAACGTCACGGTCTCGTTGCTGAGGTGCTCGGACAGCAGTGACATCGACTCCACTGCGAATCCGAACCGCTCACCGGCCTTGCGCAGGGTGTCAACACTGCCCATCGCCTTCTTGCCGAAGGTGAAGTTCTCCCCCACCACGACCTCAACGACGTGCAGGTTTTCCACCAGCAGCTCGTGGACGTAGCGCTCCGGCGTGAGTTTCATGAAATCCGTGGTGAACGGCATCACCAGGAAGACGTCGACACCCAACTCTTCGACGAGTTCGGCGCGGCGGGTCAGGGTGGTCAGCTGGGCCGGGTGACTGCCCGGATAGACCACTTCCATCGGGTGCGGGTCGAAGGTCATCAGCACGGCAGGCACGTTGCGCGCCCGCCCGGCTTTCACCGCGTGCGCAATCAATTCGGCGTGACCGCGGTGCACGCCGTCGAACACCCCGATGGTGAGCACACATCTGCCCCAGTCAGTGGGGATCTCGTCTTGGCCGCGCCACCGCTGCACGACCGCAAGCCTACGGTGCACAGTCGCCCGACGCGCCGAAGGATCCCGATTCCGCAGTACCGGCCCGGGCGTTTCGGCACAACCACGCCGACTGGGCCGGTCACCACACCACATCAGACGTCGAGTGCCTAAACTTCCGACTGTGAGGGCTGACGACGAGGCTGGCGGTCTCACCGCGGTTGGCCAGGACTATCTCAAGGTCATTTGGAATGCCCAAGAGTGGTCGGTGGAAAAGGTCAGCACCAAAATGCTCGCCGACCGGATCGGGGTGTCGGCCAGCACGGCCTCGGAGTCGATCCGCAAACTCGCCGAGCAGGGGCTGGTCGACCACGCGAAGTACGGTGCGGTGACGCTGACCGAAGCGGGCCGGCGAGCGGCGCTGGAGGTGGTGCGCCGGCACCGGCTGCTGGAGACCTTCCTGGTCAACGAGCTCGGCTACGGCTGGGACGAGGTCCACGACGAGGCCGAGGTGCTCGAACACGCGGTATCGGATCGCCTGGTCGCCCGCATCGACGCCAAGCTGGGGTTCCCGCAGCGCGACCCGCACGGTGACCCGATCCCGGCCTCCGACGGACAAGTGCCCACCCCGCCCGCCCGCCAGCTGTGGGCGTGCGGCGATGGCGAGACCGCGACGGTGGCCCGGATCTCCGATGCCGACCCCGAGATGCTGCGTTATTTCTCCAGCGTCGGGATCAGTCTCGACTCGCGGTTGCGGGTCCTGACCCGGCGCGAGTTCGCCGGCATGATCTCGGTCGCGATCGAATCAGCCGATGGCGCCGAGACCACCGTCGATCTGGGCAGTCCGGCCGCCCGGGCCGTCTGGGTCGTGGCTTAGCTGCTTCAGTCGGCGATCGCGAGCTCGGCGTAGCCGGGCGCGGCGGGTCGCCGCCCCAAGTCCCAGTCGGCGATCGCGAGCTCGGCGCAGCCGGGCGCGGCGGGTCGCCGCCCCAAGTCCCAGTCGGCGATCGCGAGCTCGGCGCAGCCGGGCGCGGCGGGCCGCCGCCCCAAGTTCTAGTCGGCGAGTAGCCCCTTGGCGATGTGGGTGACCTGAACCTCGTTACTGCCCGCGTAAATCATCAACGATTTCGCATCGCGGGCCAGCTGCTCCACCCGATACTCGGCCATATAGCCGTTACCGCCGAACAATTGCACGGCCTCCATCGCCACCTCGGTGGCCGCCTCCGACGAGTACAGCTTGACGGCCGACGCTTCGGCCAACGTCAGCGGTTTACCGGCCTGCTGGCGCTCGATCGTCTGAAACACCATGTTCTGCACGTTCATTCGCGCTATTTCCATCTTCGCCAGCTTGAGTTGGATCAGCTGGAATTGCCCGATGTTCTTGCCCCATAGTGTGCGGGCCTTCGCGTAATCCACGCACAGCCGGTGGCACTCGTTGATGATGCCCAGCGCCATCATCGCGATCCCGATCCGTTCGGCGGCGAAATTGTCGCGGGCGCTGTCCCGGCCGTCGCCGCTGGCGTGCTGTTCACTTTCGCCGAGCAACCGGTCCGGGCTCAGCCGCACGTTGTCGAAGAACAGTTCGCCGGTCGGCGAGGACATCATGCCCATCTTCTTGAAGGGCTTGCCCTGGGTGAGGCCTTCCATCCCCGAGTCGAGCACGAAAACCAGCACGGAGCGGTTCCGCTTGTCCACGGAAGCGTCGCCTTCGTCCAGTTTCGCGTACACGATTAGGACGTCGGCGTTAGGACCATTGGTGATGAACGTTTTCTGCCCGTTGAGGAGGTAATCCTCGCCGTCACGCTTGACGTAGGTTTTCATTCCGCCGAACGCGTCCGAACCGGAGTCCGGTTCGGTAATCGCCCACGCCGCAATCTTTTCCAGCGTCATCAGCTCGGGCAGCCAGCGTTCTTTTTGAGCCAGCGTGCCGCGACTCATGATGGTCGTTGCGCCCAGACCAAGGCTGACCGACGCGGTGCTCAGCAATCCGATGCTGACCCGCGCGATTTCGGAAACCAGTACCGCGACCATCGACCCCTGGACGCCCATGCCGCCCGAATCATCTGCGCTGTCCTGCTTTTCGCGCTTACTCTCGCCGTTGCTCTTGGCGCGCTCGCGATCCAGCATCTTTTTGACCGACTCGGCGGCCAGCACGTCCAGGCCGAACTGGCTGAAAAACTTGCGGGCGATCGGATAAGGCGACAGCGCACCGGTTTCCAGTTCGTCCAGATGCGGGCGGATCTCCTTGTCCACGAACTGACGAACGGCATCCCGCATCATCAGGTCGGTGTCGGACCACTCGATCATGGCTTCCCCTCTTGGCCCCCGGGGCCTGCTGCGCCGCTCAGCGCTCGGCCCGCTGGTACGCGGTGACGACGGCGGCTCCGCCGAGCCCGATGTTGTGTTGCAGTGCGGCGGTGACGTTGTCGACCTGACGCTTGTCGGCCTTGCCCCGCAGCTGCCAGGTCAGTTCGGCGCACTGCGCCAGCCCGGTCGCGCCCAGCGGGTGACCCTTGGAGATCAGGCCCCCGGACGGGTTGACCACCCACCGTCCGCCGTAGGTGGTGTCGCCGTTGTCGATCAGCTTGGGCGCCTCGCCCAGACCGCACAGACCGAGGGCCTCATAGAGCAGCAGCTCGTTGGCCGAGAAACAGTCGTGCAGTTCGATCACCTGGAAGTCGTCGGGGCCGAGACCGGACTGGTCGTAAACCCGTTGCGATGCTTGCACATTCATGTCGTAGCCGATGAGGCCCTTGGCGGTGCCGTCGTAGGTGGACTTGAAGTCGGTCGTCATGGCCTGGCCGACGATCTCCACCGCCTGACTAGCCAATCCGTGGCGGTCGACGAATCCCTCCGAGGCCAGGATCGCCGCGCCCGAACCATCCGACGTCGGCGAGCACTGCAGCTTGGTGAGCGGGTCATAGATCATCTTCGCCGCCAGGATGTCGTCGAGGGAGTACTCCTCCTGGAACTGTGCGAACGGGTTGTTCACCGAATGCTTGTGGTTCTTGTGGCCGATCTTGGCGAAGTGTTCGGCGGTGGACCCGTATTGCTTCATGTGCTCGCGACCGGCCGCGCCGAACATCCACGGCGCCGCCGGGAAGGCGAACTCGCTGATCTCGGCCATCGCCTTGACGTGCTTGTCCATCGGATTGGTGCGGTCTTCGTAGGTAGTCGCAAGCGAACCGGGCTTCATCTTCTCGAACCCGAGCGCGATCGTGCAGTCGGCCAGGCCGCCGCGAATGGCTTGCGCCGCCATGAACAGCGCGGTGGAGCCGGTCGAGCAGTTGTTGTTGACGTTCACGATGGGGATACCGGTCAATCCCAGTTCGTAGAGCGCCCGCTGCCCCGCTGTCGACTCGCCATAGACGTAGCCGACGTAGCCCTGTTCGATCTCGCTGTAGTCGATGCCGGCGTCGGCCAGGGCGTTGGTCCCCGACTCGCGCGCCATGTCCGGGTAATCCCAGCCCTCGCGGCGGCCCGGCTTCTCGAATTTCGTCATGCCGACGCCGATCACGTAAACCTTGTTGGACATAGCGCGCCCCTTTCGAACGGCTTGGGGTGTTGACACCCGTCTAGTCGGCAGCTTAACCGTGCGTGGTCACCGGCTGGAACCCCCGCCCGTCAGGTGGCCGTCTCATGCTCAGTAGCCCCTGACTTGCGTACGCTCGAATGCAGACCGACGACGAAAGACTCACGACTATGAAGGCAACGGTTACCCCGGAGGCCGCCGACGCCATCGCCGAGATCGCCCAGCGCCATGGGCTCTCTCAAGACGCGGTGCTGGCCATGCTGGTTGCGCTGCGCACCGGTGGGGGCACCATGGCCCAGTTCTCCATTCCCGAGCTCGGCGGAAGCGGGCAATGGATGCGGGGCGGCATGACGATGGTCGGCAACATGTTCGACAACGCGCTCAAGGCGCGCGTCGATGCGCTGTGCAACGAATTGGTTCAGCTGCTCGCCACCACCGCGGTATTTCCACCCGCGACCTCGCACATCGAGATGGGGTTGCTTCCATCGAACAACTGGTGGCCGGCCGACCTCGGGGCCCCGAGCGCGGCGGGCGGGCAGAACGATGTGCGCTACGCATTCTTTCCTGGCACCCGGCGTCTGGCGATCCAGATCAGCGGTGTCACAAGGATTTTCGATACCGGAGAGCATCACATCGGCGGCGTGCAACAGCAGCAGGGTGGTGGTTACGGCTCAGTGAGCTTCACCAGCCAGTTCGGCACCTTCGGCGTCGCGAGCTTGCGTGACCTCGGCGCGCAACCGGCGGCGCAAACTCCGGCCGCGACACCCGCCCCAGCTCCGGCTGCGGCCCAAGCCCCGCCGCACCAGCCGCCATCTCAGTCGCAGTACCAATCGAGCCCGCCGCCGCAATTTGCACCTCAGATACCCAAGCCCGCTTCCGGTCCCTCCGACGATGCTGCGGCCATCGTCGCGGCCATCGAATCGCTGGCCGGATTGCATCAGCGCGGCATCCTCTCCGACGAGGAGTTCGCCACGAAAAAGGCCGAACTGCTCAGCCGGCTCTGACCCGCCCGGCTAGAGCGTCGCGGGGCGGATTACCACCACCGACTTGGTCCGAGAACCCTCGTCGCGCAACAGCGCGATCACCCGGCCGTGCTCGTCGGCGGCGGCATAGACACCGTCGATACCGCCCGGCGGCAAGGACCGGCCGTGGCTGGTCGCCTCGGCCTCCTCGGGGTTCAGGTCGCGGCGCGGGAACACCAGCAGGCACGCGTCGTCCAGCGTCCAGTTCAGCCGCGGCTGTTCGGCCAGTTCGTCGAGTGAGCGCGCCTGGTCCAACTCGAAATGGCCGACGCGGGTGCGCCGCAACGACGTCAAATGGCCGCCCACTCCGAGCGCGGACCCGAGATCGCGGGCCAGCGCACGGATGTAGGTCCCCGACGAGCAGTCGACGTCGACGTCGAGATCGATCACGCCGCCGGCGTCCCGCCGGGTCGCCGACACCTCGAACCGGTCGATGCGCACCGGGCGGCCCTTGAGCTCGACGGGCTGGCCCTCGCGGACCAATTGATACGCGCGGCGGCCACCGACCTTGATCGCGCTGACCGCCGACGGCACCTGTTCGATATCTCCGCGCAGCGCGGCGACCGCGGCGGCGATCTCCTCGTCGGTCAGATGTTCGGCCGAGATGCTTTGCAGCAGTTCGCCTTCGGCGTCTTCGGTGGAGGTGGTCTGGCCCAGGCGGATGCTGCCGGCATATGACTTCTCCGACGCCGTCAACAGGCCGAGGATCTTGGTGGCACGGTCGATCCCGATCACCAGCACGCCGGTGGCCATCGGGTCCAGCGTCCCCGCGTGGCCCACGCGTCGGGTGGCGAAGATTCGACGGCAGCGCCCCACGACATCGTGGCTGGTCATTCCGGCCGGCTTGTCGACGACGACGATGCCTGGACCGGTAAGGCTTTGGGTCACAGCACGATCGCGGTCAACACCAGGCCGCGCTCGACCGCCCAACGGCCCCGCAGCGCGGTGAGCGGCGGACCTGTCAGCGCCTCGCCGTCGATCAGGATCCGCGAGACGAACCCACCGGTCGCCGACCCGGGGCCATCGGCCTCGAAGGTGATGTGGGCGTCTTCGAAACCCAGCCATCGCTTGGTCAGCGGAAACCACGCCTTGTACGTTGCTTCCTTGGCGCAGAACAGGATTCGATCCCAGTGCAGGTCAGCGGACATTACCTGGGGGATTTCGCCGCGCTCCTCGGGCAGGCTGATCGCATCCAGCACGCCGTTCGGCAACGTGTCGTGTGGTTCGGCGTCGATCCCCACCGAGCGCACCGCGGCACTGCGCCCCACCACCGCACCGCGATATCCGGTGCAGTGAGTGAGGCTGCCGACCACACCGTCGGGCCAGCAGGGTTCTCCCTTGTCGCCTTTGAGGATCGGCACCGGCGGCAGGCCCAGCTCACCCAGTGCGATCCGGGCGCAATACCGGACAGTGATGAACTCGTTGCGCCGCTTGGCAACCGACTTGGCGATCAGCGGCTCTTCTTCGGGCAACGGAACCAGGCCGGGCGGGTCCGAGTACAACTCCGAATAGGCCATACCCTGCGTCGCCGGCAACACCGACGACACGAGCAGGTCTGCGGTCATCGCGACTGCCGCTCTCGCAATCGTTCACGGAACTTCGCGGACTGTTCCCGCATCTCAGGCGTGATCTGGAAGTGGCCACCGAATTCGTTCAGAGAACCGGGCGGGTACTGCGGGTCCGGCAAGATCTGGCGCAGCCAGCTGGGGGGCTTGCGGCGCCGCCACTCCCGCGGATAGCCCACCGAGCATTCCTCGAAGCGCACGTCGTCATACCAGGTGGTTCGGGGAATATGTAAGTGGCCGTAAACCGAGCAGACAGCGTTGTAGCGGGTGTGCCAGTCGGCGGTCTTGGTGGTCCCGCACCACAGCGAGAATTCCGG
Source organism: Mycobacterium sp. Dal123C01 (assembly GCF_052566995.1). NCBI lineage: Bacteria > Bacillati > Actinomycetota > Actinomycetes > Mycobacteriales > Mycobacteriaceae > Mycobacterium > Mycobacterium sp. Dal123C01. The sequence continues at coordinate 5,041,810 of NZ_CP199580.1, forward strand.
ATAGAACAACGCGTCGCAGGGGTCGCGCACCAGCGGGAAGTGGTTCACCAGGATGGTCGGCGTCATCCAGTCGAGTTGTTCGAGGCGGGCGCGGGTGATCTCCACCCGCTCGCGACACCAGGCGTCGCGGGTCGGGTACGGCTCCGCGGAGAGCAGGAATTCGTCGGTGGCCACCACGTTGCGCTGGCGCGCGATTTCCAGGCCTTCGGCTTTGCTCCGCGCCCCCTCTGGCAAGAAGGTGTAGTCGTAGAGCAAGAACATCGGCACGATCGTGGCCGGCCCGCCGCGTTCGGTCCACACCGGGAAGGGATGTTCCGGTGTGACCACGCCCATCTCGTCGCACATGTTGACCAGGTAGTCGTAACGCGACTTGCCGAAGACCTGCGCGGGATCGCGATTGGTGGTCCACAGCTCGTGGTTGCCCGGCACCCAGATCACCTTGGCGAACCGGCGTCGCAGCAGGTCGAGGGCCCAACGGATCTCGTCGGTGCGTTCGGCGACGTCACCGGCGACGATCAGCCAGTCATCCGGCGACGACGGGTAAAGCGATTCGGTGACCGGCTTGTTGCCCATGTGACCCGTGTGCAGGTCGGAGACCGCCCACAATGTCGGTTGGCCTGTCGGCTGTCCCCCGTTAGTCGAGTCACGCGTCACCACGAGTAACCAGCCTAACGACCCGGTGGGATAGGCCGGGTTCGGCTAGGGCCTTGCTTGCGGGATTAGAACGTGTTCTCGTTTCACTGTGACCCTGCAGCCACGACCTATACACTCCCGGCAAGGGACGGCCGCGAGGTCAGGGGGTTTCGTGTTCACCAAGATTCGTCTGATCGGTGCGGTTGCTGCGCTGATCACGGCGGTCATTGCGGGCACCGTGGGTTGGCAGAGCGCCCCTCCCGCGCCGACCGGAGGCGGCACGGTCGAGCTGCGGTCGACCGCGGCGCCGATGGAGACCACGATGAAGAGCCCGATCGTGGCCACCACCGATCCGAGCCCGTTCGATCCGTGCCGGGACATCCCGTTCGACGTCCTGCAGCGGCTCGGGCTGGCGTTCACCCCTCCCGAGCCCCAGGACGGGCTTCGCTGCCAATTCGACGCGGGTAACTATCAGCTGGCCGTCGAGCCCATCGTCTGGCGCACGTACGAGCAGTCCCTGCCTCCCGACGCCCTCGAGACCACGATCCAGGGACACCGTGCCGCAACGTACTGGGTGCTGAAGCCGACCTATCACAACAGCTACTGGTTCTTCTCCTGCATGGTGGCGTTCAAGACCAGCTACGGGGTGCTCCAGCAGGCGCTCTTCTACTCGACGGTCTACTCCAACCCCGAGGTCGACTGCCCGTCGACCAACCTGCAGCGGGCCAACGACCTCACCCCGTACTACAAGTTCTAGCCCGCGCAGGCGGCCGGCTGAGCGCGATGTGTTGTCGCTGAAACGGTTTCGCGTCGGAGCAAACACCGTTGTCGGTCGGGCTTAACCTGGTGGGCGTGAGTATGACATCGACTCGACCCGGGGAAGCCGCGCTGAACACCCTGACTCAGGCCGCCGACAACGCGTTGGGCCGGCTGTTGGGTCTGCGGCCGGCCACCACCGGTTACACCGTGAACCGGGTTGAAGTCCCGATGCGCGACGGCGTGCAGCTGGTGGCCGATCACTACGCACCGGCCACGTCCAGCCCCGCCGGCACTGTGTTGGTGCGCGGACCGTACGGGCGTGGATTTCCGTTCTCGTTGTTGTTCGCCAGGCCGTATGCGTCGCGCGGCTACCACGTCGTGCTGCAGAGCGTGCGCGGGACGTTCGGTTCCGGCGGCCTGTTCGAGCCGATGGTCAACGAAACCACCGACGGCGCCGACACGGTCGCGTGGCTGGTGGAGCAGCCCTGGTTCACCGGGCGGTTCGCCACCATCGGCCCGTCCTATCTGGGATTCACCCAGTGGGCGATATTGCAGGATCCCCCGCCACAGCTGGCAGCTGCCGTCGTCACCGCGGGCCCGCACGATTTTGCGGCGTCGGTGTGGGGTACCGGGTCGTTTGCGGCCAGCGACTTCCTGGGCTGGAGCGATCTCGTTGCCCGTCAGGAGGACCCCGGGCGCATCAAGGCCGGAATCCGCCAACTGCAGGCATCGCGCAAGGTCGCAAGCGCGGTCGCCGAGGCGCCCCTGGGTGCGGCGGCCCGACGGATGCTCGGCACCGGAGCACCATGGTTCGAGTCATGGCTGGAAAGCCCCGAGGCAAACGACCAGTTCTGGGAGCGGTTGCGGTTCGGCTCGTCGCTGGATCGCGTGCACGTTCCGGTGCTGTTGCTCGGCGGCTGGCAGGACGTCTTCCTGCGCCAGACGCTGCAGCAGTACCGGCACCTGCGCGGCCGGGGCGTCGACGTCGCGATGACGATCGGTCCCTGGGCGCACACCGAGTTGCTCACCAAGGGGCTGGCCACCTGCGCGCGCGAATCGTTGGACTGGCTGGACACCCATCTGGCGGGCGCCACGGCCCTGAGCCGGCCCAGCACGGTTCGCGTCTGCGTCACCGGCCAGGGCTGGCGCAACGTGGGCGACTGGCCGCCCGCCACCTCCCAACGTGCCCTGTACCTGCGGCCCGGCCGCTACCTGGACGACACGTCGCCGATCGACCCGGCGGAATTGCCGCCGGCGACGTTCCGCTACAACCCTGCCGACCCGACACCGACCACCGGCGGTGCGCTGCTGTCCCCGCTCGCCGGTTACCGCGACGACAGCCGCCTTGCACTGCGCGATGACGTGCTGACCTTCAACAGCGCGACCCTGCTGCACGATCTGTGCGTGTACGGGAACCCGGTCGTCGAGCTGGCGCACAGCTCGGACAATCCGCACGTCGACCTGTTCGTCCGGGTCAGCGAAGTCGACGCCAAGGGCCGGTCCCGCAACGTCAGCGACGGCTACCGGCGGCTGACCGCCCCGGCGCAGACCGTCAGCATCGAACTCGACGCGATCGCGCACCGCTTCCGCGCCGGCTCACGCATCCGGCTGCTGATCACCGGCAGCTGGTCCCCCCGCTACGCGCGCAACCTGGGCACCGAAGAACCGACGCTGACGGCCCGGCAATGGAAGCCGGCCACCCACGCCGTTCACTACGGGCGCTCCCGGCTGTTGCTGCCGGTCGGCCCGCTCGACCTGTCAGCCAACGGCGTCGCGGACCCGGGCGGCGATCTCGATTAGCGCGGCGTCGTCGTGGGTCGGCGCTGCCAAGGCCGGCCGCGCGGGTAGCTGCACCCAGCTGGTGCAGCCCCGGTGTTCGGGGGTACGGGTCAGGCGTATCGGCTCGACCAGTGGAATCACGGATACCACCAGCGCGGCAAGTTTGTGCTTGGGCCGGAAATCGAGCCGGTCGGCGCGCACCGATTCGGCGGTCCAGATATGCAAGTCCTCGATTATCTCGAGCCGCTCCGGCCGGTTAACCGCCAGTGCAGCAACCACTTTCGCCGCCGCGCGGATCACCAGCTGATCGTCGGTGCTGTCGGCCGCCGCGGGCCCCAGCAGGTCGCGATGCTCGGGCCGGACCCGCTCTTGGTGGCTGTGCGCCACCGTCGGAAACAACAAGAACTCCGGCGACGCCACGTCAAACCGCTTCTCCCCGATGCCGCCCTTGCGTAACAGCACATACTGCCGACCGTGCAGCAGTGCATGCACGGCGGCGCTCCACTCCTTGAGCGCGGGCGTCGTTGCGGTGAGCGTCATTTCGCCGCGGTCAGGCGGGCCACTACCTCGGGTCGACGCAACGGCGGGACGGTCTTCGGCGGTTGCCGGCGCGGTGGCAGGGACTGCAGCAATCGCGTCGTCGTCTGGGTGACCTCGGCGACCGCGACCTCGAACGCTTCGGCGTTCGCCTCCGACGGGTGCGTGATGCCGCTGACTTTGCGCACATATTGGCGCGCGGCCGCGGCGATCTCCTCGGCCGTGGCCTCGGGTTGCAAGCCGCGCAGTTCGGTGATGTTCCGGCACATGCCTACCACGATAGGCGGGGTTTGCCGCCCGGACCTCGCCAAGGTGGGCAGCCCTCGCCCGAGCAATCGGCGCCATGTTCGCCTTGGGTTGCAAGCCCGCCCGGCCAGCAACATATGAATTTCATATGAGCAGCGTTGACCCGAACTGAATACTGTATACAGTAGTCCTCCAAAAGCCGCTGAAACCGGCTACAGCAATCGGCGACGCACTGACCCGACGATGGCCGAGACGAGGATCAACATGGATTTTCAGACGCTGCCGCCCGAAGTGAATTCCGGCCGGATGTACGCGGGGCCCGGCCCCGCGACGCTGCTGGCCGCCTCCGCGGAATGGGAGGAACTGGCCGCAGAGATGCATCTCGCGGCCCGCAGGTGCGAGTCGGTGCTCGCCGAGTTGACCAGTGGTTCGTGGACGGGCCCATCGTCGATGGCGATGACTGCCGCAGTCCTGCCGTACGTCGAATGGGTGAGGACGACGGCCGCACAATGTGAGGACGCGGCCACCAAGGCCACCACCGCAGCGACCGCCTACGAAACGGCTTACGCGATGACGGTGCCACCGCCGCTGATCCTCGCCAACCGGGTCCGGTTGACGGCATTGATTGCCGGCAACCTGATCGGGCAGAACACGCCCGCCATCATGGCTGCTGAGGCCGAGTACAGCGAAATGTGGGCCAAAGACGCCGCGGCGATGTACGGCTATGCGGCCAATTCGGCTTCCGTCTCCACACTTTCAGCTTTTGCGCCTCCGCCAAGTACCACGAATCCGGGCGACCCCGCTGCCCAATCCGGTGGCACGGCGCAGGGGGGGTCGACAACCCTGCAGGGCCTCGCGGGCTCTGGCGCCCGCAGCGGCGTAGCGGCCGCGATGGGTGCGGGGGCGCCGTTGGCATCGTCGGGGATTTCCTCCTCTGTCACGTTGCTGTCGCGGCTGACCCACAACTCAGCCAAAAGCGTCACCAAGGGCACACATGCAGGGATGCAGGCCGGCTCGCGGCTGCTCTCCACCGCGATGACCAGCCTGGTTGACGTCGGCAGTACTGCTGCGCCCGAAATCGGTACCAATGCGATCGGGATCGGTTCAGACGGCTTCGGTTTGAGCACCGACATCAGCGGATTTGCCCTCGACCTGGCCGGTTCCGGCCTCGAATTGGTCGGTGGCGATTCGCTTTTGGACGCCGAGGAGGCAATCCCCGGTGAGCTCGGCGCTGTTGGGTCGCTGGCCGACCCCTGGTCGGCGGGATTGGACGGCGGACCCGCGGCCAACCTAGGTCAAGCGTCTCAACTGGGAACCTTGTCGGTACCGCCCGGCTGGGCCAATTCGCTTTCGGGAAACCCGGGCAACGCGCCCAGGCATGTCCCTTCGCCGCCCAGCCACCATGGGTCGGGGGCGCCACATCCCCACGCCGCCAACCAGCCCATGGGAGGCATAGTGGGCCGCGAGTCCGCAGGCGCGGGTTACCGAGTGGGCTCGCGCGCCTCCCTCATTCCACATTCGCCGATGGCGGGATAGCACTGCGTCGGTGCGTAAATCGCAGGGCACACCCATGGCGAGCGCTATCCGTCAAAGTGATGGGCTGCTTCACTTTCCGTCATGGCGGGCAGTCCCAAAGATCGGCGACAATAGATGCATTGGACTCACATCCCGAGCCGGATACATGGCTGGAGGAGATCTGTTGATTCGACCATCATTTGGTGACGCGTTGCGCGAATTGCTGTTTTGCTCGCACCGTACCGTCGACGACGTAGTGAACGCATTTTTCGCTCAGGACTACGAGCATCGCGACAATGGAAAGACATACACCCGAGACGAGTTCGCCTGCCTAGTCGCGATTGCACGCTCAAATGTCACGCACGGGAGCGTGTTCACCCTCGAAGAATTCCGCTTCTGGAACCGCTACGCCGCACGACTTGTCCTCAAGGTCACCAAAACTGACGGCGCTGATGAGTACGTAGAGCTATACGCGATCGGTCAGTACGCGATCGACGGCCGGTTCCTGCGGCTAAGTCAAGCTCGTTTCCCGGTGCCCAGCGTGGAATTCGCTGTGCAGGGCGAGCTCAGATCCCAACCTGTTGGCTAACGATCCGCGCCCCGGCCTAACCCTTCATCAGCTCGCCAACGTGAGCCGCGACGGAATCCGCCAGTCCCTGAAGGTCGTAACCCCCTTCTAATACCGCCACCAGTCGGCCGTCGCAATGTTTCTCGGCTGAGTTCATCAACTCGCGGGTGACCCAGCCGAAGTCGTCAGCAGTCATCATCAGCGAGCCAAGCGGGTCACGCTGGTGTGCATCGAATCCCGCAGACACAAGAATCAACTCCGGAGAGAACCCGTCGAGCGCGGGCAGTATTCGTTGCTGAAATGCCTCGCGTAACTCGACGCCGCCGTCGCCGGACTTCAGCGGTGAGTTGAAGATATTGCCGACCCCAGTTTCTACTGCTGCGCCCGTGCCCGGAAAGAGTGGCATCTGATGGGTGGAGGCATACAGCACATCGGAATCGGCATAGAAAATCTCCTGGGTGCCATTGCCATGGTGAACGTCGAAATCGACGATCGCGACCCGCGCCACGCCGTACTTCTGCTGCGCATGCCGCGCTCCGATGCTGATGTTGTTGAACAAGCAAAACCCCATAGCCCGCTCGGTTTCCGCGTGATGGCCCGGCGGCCGGCACGCCACGAACGCATTCTGGACCTGCCGAGTCAGAACATTGTCGATTGCCTGTAGCGTGCCGCCGACTCCGCGCAAAACCACTTCCCACGTCGATGGCTCCATCATGGTGTCGCCGCCATCGAGGTACACATAACCTTGCGCCGGGCGCGCGGCTTCGAGCTCGTCGACGTAACGGTTGGAGTGCACATAGCGTGTCGTCGCGAGGTCGGCCAGATCGGCTCGCTCGCGCACGAGCGTGTCGAATTGCGGCTGATTGAGTACCGCTTCCACCACGCGGTAGCGATCCGGCCGCTCCGGATGCCCCCCGCCGGTCTTGTGGTGAGCGAAACTCGGATGATCCAACAGCAAGGTGGCCATTGCGGCGGACCTCTTTTCGGGTCGTGAACTGCAGAACAGAAGGACAATCTGCTACCTGGATACTGTATGCATCAGCATGCTACCGCGTTGCGCCAACAGCGTCAGCCGCATGACGTCCCGAACCGACTGGCGGCACGACCCCCGTGTTGTCCTATCACGCAGGCGTGATCGATTTTTGGTATCAGCCCGACACCGGCGGGCTGTCGCGGATCAGCCGCTCGGTGACCAGGGTCAGCAGTTTGGCGGCGTACTTGGTGCAGCGCGCAAGATCGGGTTCGAGTTCATTGAGGGTACGTACCGCGAAGAAGCCTGCCCCCCGGACTTGGGCGCTCGTCAATGTCGATACCCCAGCGATGGCGAAGGTTGGTATGTCGTATGCGTGGGCATATCGAGAAACGCCCACGGGGGCTTTGCCGCGCAACGACTGGCAGTCCAGGGACCCTTCGCCGGTAATCACCATCTTGGCGCCCAACAGTTTTCGATCAAGCTCGATGAGGTTCAGGATCATGTCGATGCCGGGTCTCATTCGTGCGCGCAGTACGGCAAGCGCGGCAAATCCCACCCCGCCCGCGGCGCCGGCCCCGAGCGAGTCTCGGCAATCGGCGCCGATAACTTTCTCAACCAGGTCCGCCCATCTGATGAGGCCGCGGTCCAGTTCGCCGACTTGGCTTGCGGCGACTCCTTTTTGTGGTCCGTAGACCGCGGCCGCCCCAAGCGGCCCGCACAGCGGGCTATCCACGTCGGCGGCCAACGTGATGGTGGCTGTGCCCAGGCCCGGATGCAGCCGGCTGAGATCGAGCTGGGTGGCATCGGCAAGGCCTCGACCACCGAGAGCAATTGGATCGCCATGGCGATCAAGCACCTCGGCACCCAGCGCCATCAGCATCCCCGCGCCCCCGTCGGTACTTGCGCTTCCGCCAACCGTGATGACAATGTCGCGGCAGCCGTCGTCCAATGCTTGGGCGATCACGCGGCCCAGCCCGTAACTCGTCGCCGTTACCGGCGCCGGTGTTGCCGCCGGAAGCCGCTGCAGGCCACAGATATCAGCCATCTCGATGACCGCCCGCCTGCCCTTGCGGGCATACGCGGTGTGTACTGGTGCGCCAGTCGGGCCGCACGCCTGCGCGTCGACTTTTTCGAATCCGGCCGCCAAGACGGCATCCAGGGTGCCCTCTCCCCCGTCTGCGACCGGGCAGACGATCGGGGTCATCGTCGGGTCTGCTCGGCTCACCCCGTGTGCCATCGCCCGCCCAGCCTGCTCTGCTGTCAACGAGCCCTTGAACTTGTCCGGCGCCAGCACGATATTGCCACTCATGGGGAAACCATCCCGTCACGTCGTTGCGAGGGTTTGTCGGCGGACGGTGAAGGAACCGCACAACAAGCAGCAATTCCGTCATCCGGAATTCTGCTTCCGTCCAAATAACCTGACACGCGCAATGGATGACTGTCAACGATGTTCCGCGTGACACCCACCGTTGTCATCGAAATTGCTTATTAAATAGGGCTATTCGGCAATTGTGTGGCTGGCCGATCCTTGACAGAACCGGTGGATATCGCTTGACTCGTTTCGTATCTCGATGCAGTGATTCCGCTATACGGAACCGGGAGCACGCCGAGCCGGCTGCGGCCCAAGCGAAGAGGAAGGACAGCCATGGCTACTGCGACTTACACGGTGAACTGCTCGATCCTTTTCACCGATCTACCCGTGCTGGACCGACCGGCCGCGGCTCGAGCGGCAGGCTTTGAGGCGGTGGAGTTCTGGTGGCCGTTCATTGAAGCGACGCCCCCAGCGGCTGACGTCACGGCCTTCGTCCGTGCCATCCAAGAGGCGGGGGTGCAGTTGTCCGGACTGAACTTCTTCGCCGGCTACATGGCCGGCGGCGACCGGGGAGTTCTGTCCGACCCCGCGCTGACGACTGAGTTTCGCGACAATGTGCAAGTCGCCGTCGGCATTGCCGAAAGTCTGGGCACCCGGGCCTTTAACGCCCTGTATGGCAACCGCATCGAAGGCATACCGGACGCGGTGCAAGACGATGTGGCGGCCAAGAATCTTGCCTACGCAGCTCAAGCCGCCGAACGCATTGGCGCGACGGTGCTCATCGAACCGGTCAGTGGCGCGCCCCGCTATCCCCTCAAAACCGCGGCCGACGCCGTTGGCATTATCGACCGCGTCCATGCTGAGGCCGGTGTGACCAATCTGCGACTGCTGGCGGATCTGTATCACCTGTATGTCAATAACGACGATGTGGCCGCGGCCCTGCTTTCCCACTACGACCTGATCGGGCATATCCAGGTCGCCGATGCTCCCGGGCGCGGGGAGCCGGGGACCGGTGAGATCCCACTGGGCGACTACTTCGCCATACTTCTTGGCGGTAAATACAGCGGCTATATCGGGTTGGAATACAAGCCTTCTCGGCCCGACACCTTCGACTGGATACCGCAGGCCGAGCGAGGCCGCGGTGGGGTCAACATCGAATCGCTCGGGACATTGACAGGAACGAGGAATCAGTGAGCACGATCGGATTTATCGGCCTGGGCATCATGGGGAATCCGATGGCCTGCCATCTCGCCCGCGCCGGCCACACCGTGATCGGTTACAACCGATCGCCCGGTCGCGCCGCGGCGCTGATCGACGCCGGCGGAGCGGAGGCGGATTCCATCGCGGAGGCCGTGAAAGACGCCGACGTGGTGGCCGTCATGGTGCCCGACTCCCCCGATGTGCAAGACGTATTGCTTTCCGAAGGCGGTGTTTTCGCGCACGCGCAACCCGCGACGCTGGTGATCGACTTCTCCTCCATCCGCCCCGACGTCACCACTCAGCTGGCCGAGGAAGCCACCCAGCGCGGGTTGCGTCTCATCGACGCCCCAGTCTCCGGCGGTGAACCCGGCGCCAAGAACGCGTCGTTGTCGATCATGGTCGGGGCCACCGATGACGATTTCGCTGCCGCCAAACCGGTTCTCGAGATCGTCGGCAAGACAATCGTTCATGTCGGCCCCAACGGGGCGGGTCAGACCGTCAAGGCTGCCAACCAACTGATAGTCGCGGGCAACATCCAACTCCTCGCCGAAGCAATCGCGTTCCTGGATGCCTACGGCGTCGACCTGGACGCAGCGGTCAAGGTGCTCGGCGGCGGGCTGGCCGGCTCGGCGGTGCTCGAGCAAAAGGCCCCAAAGATGCTGGCCCACAACTTCGATCCGGGTTTCCGGATCGAACTGCACCACAAAGACCTGGGCATCGTCACCAGCGCGGCCCGTGAAGCCGGTGTGGTCATCCCGCTCGGCGCGGTCGTCGCGCAGCTGATGGCGTCCGCGCTGGCCAACGGGGACGGTTCCCTCGACCACTCCGGCCTGCTGCGGGGCGTCGAACGGCTGTCGGGACACAAGGAAGGTGGGACCCAATGACCCGGATGCGCACGGTCGACGCGGCCGTCCTAATCCTCGAAATCGAGGGTGCTACACAAGCATTCGGCTTGCCCGGTGCGGCCATCAATCCGTTCTACTCGGCGATGCGCGCCCACGGCGGAATTCGGCACGTGTTGGCCCGCCACGTCGAGGGCGCCAGCCACATGGCCGAAGGCTACACCCGCGCCGCACCGGGCAACATCGGTGTGTGCATCGGCACCTCAGGCCCAGCGGGCACCGACATGATTACCGGATTGTATTCAGCCAGCGCGGATTCCATTCCCATCCTGGCTATCACAGGCCAGGCTCCGGTCAACAAGCTGCACAAAGAAGACTTTCAGGCCGTCGACATCACCGCGATCGCGGCACCCGTGACGAAAATGGCCATGACAGTTCTCGAACCCGGGCAAGTTCCCGGCGCATTCGCCCAGGCGTTTCACCTGATGCGCTCAGGCCGGCCCGGCCCGGTGCTGATTGACCTGCCCATCGACGTTCAGCTGGCCGAAATCGACTTCGACCCCGCCACTTACGCTCCCCTACCGGTCTACAAGCCCACCGCCACGCCGGCCCAAATAGCCAAAGCGCTTGACATGCTGTTGACCGCGCAACGCCCACTCATCATCGCCGGTGGGGGCATCATCAACGCTGACGCCGCCGACTTACTCGTCGAGCTGGCCGAGCTGCTCAATGTCCCGGTAGTGCCCACGCTGATGGGCTGGGGCACCATTCCCGACGACCATCGGCTGGCCGCCGGCATGGTCGGGTTGCAGACCGCCCACCGTTACGGCAACGCCACCCTGCTTGAATCGGATTTCGTCATGGGGATCGGCAACCGGTGGGCTAACCGCCACACCGGCGGACTCGACACCTACCGGCGAGGTCGCCGCTTTGTTCACATCGACATCGAACCCACCCAGATCGGCAGGGTGTTCGCCCCCGACCTCGGCATTGTGTCTGATGCCAAGGCGGCGCTCGAACTGCTCGTCGCCGGGGCGTCGCAGCGGCGCTCGGCCGGCACACTGCCGGATTGGGCCGGCTGGGTGAGCGACTGCCTGGACCGCAAAAAGACAATGCACCGCAAGACCCACTTCGACGACATCCCGATCAAACCCCAACGCGTCTACGAAGAGATGAATCGGGTATTTGGCCGTAATGCACGCTACGTCACCGCGATTGGGCTCTCCCAGATCGCCGGCGGCCAATTCCTGCAGGTATTCAAACCGCGGCATTGGATCAACTGCGGCCAGGCCGGACCACTGGGATGGACGGTGCCCGCCGCACTCGGCGTGGTCGCCGCTGACCCAACCGCCACGGTGGTGGGATTGTCGGGTGACTATGACTTCCAATTCCTCGTCGAAGAACTCGCTGTCGGCGCGCAGTTCAACCTGCCCTACGTCCATGTCGTGGTCAACAACTCCTACCTCGGGCTGATCCGCCAAGCCCAGCTCAACTTCGACATGGACTACTTCGTCTCATTGGCCTTCGACAACATCAATGCCCAGGAATCGGGTGACACGGAATTGCCCAAGGGCTATGGTGTCGACCACCGGCTCGTGGCAGAGGGACTGGGCTGCAAGGCGATTCAAGTTACCGATCCCGAACTGATCGCTCCTGCACTCACCCGCGCCCAGCAACTGGCTCGCGAACACAAAGTGCCCGTGGTGGTCGAGATCTTCTTGGAACGCATCACCAATATCGCGATGGGCACCGAGATCGACAACATTGCCGAACACAACGAGTTGGCAACCACAATCGATGACTCACCCACCGCCGCAATGCTGTACGACTAGCCCATCACCCGCTACGCCTAACCCCGATGAGCGCAGTCTGGCTGGACCTCGTTGAGCAATCGGGACGGTGAGACCGATGGCTATGGCGCGCGAAGACGCCGACCGAACCGGCGGTGTTCAATCGGTGGAGCGAGCATTCGGGGTGCTGGAGATTTTGGCCGCCATGGGCGGCACAGGTGCGCTCGGTGAGCTCGCGGCACGGGCGGGTCTCCCGCTGCCGACGATGCATCGACTGGCACGAACGTTGCTGAGCATGGGCTATCTGCGGCAGCTTCCCAACCGGCACTACTCCTTGGGGCCCAGGCTGATCCGCTTGGGCGAGAGCGCGAGCCAGCTCATCGGCATGTGGTCCCGTCCTCATCTGCGCGAGCTGGTAGACCGAACCGGCGAGACGGCGAACATGGCCGTGATGGACAACGACATGGCCATCTATGTTGCTCAGGTCCCTTCGCCACATTCCATGCGAATGTTCACCGAGGTCGGCCGGCGGGTCTACCCGCATTGCACCGGAGTGGGCAAGGCGCTGCTCATGCAACTCCCGAACGAGGAGCTGTGTGCCCTGGTCGCACGAACCGGGATGCCCGCATCGACCGAGAATTCCCATACGACCGCCGAGGGATTGTTGCAGGACATCAAGTTGTGCCGGGCCCGTGGTTATGCGGTCGACGAAGGTGAGCAGGAAATCGGCGTGCGATGCTTCGCCGTGCCGGTGCCTGACGCGCCGTCACTGACGGCCATTTCGATCTCCGGCCCTGCGGTGCGCGTCACCTTGAAGTCCGCGCCAAACGTTGCGCCGCTGTTGAAGCGGGTCGCTCGCGACATCGCCTCGGAGTTCGACAAGGACACCGCCTTCTAGTCGCTCGGCGACCTCCGGTACGTGGACCGACCGGCATGGCCTAGTCCGCTTACTCCCACGCGGTGGCGGCGGCGTTGGCGGCCTCGGCCACGGCATACGAATTCGCGTTGGCCGCCATGGTTTTGACCAACATCTCGTGGACCGCTGTGGCTTGAGCGCTGACAGACTGATACATCCGAGCGTGCATGGTCAATTGCGCTGCGATAAGCGCAGAGACCTGGTCTGCGGCCGCGGGGACTACTGCGGTGGTGGGGCCCGCCGCGGCCGCATTCTGGGCATTCATGGAGTCGCCGATGGCACCAAACTCCGAGGCCGCTCCTGCCAGCGCTTCAGGGTGGACGTCGACGAATGACATGTGCTGTTCTCCTCGACACTTCTAAGCGCGACCGGTGCCGCTGATGCGTGATCCGCGGCGGCTGAACAGCGATCGCTGGGAACGGGCAGCCGACAGAGCCAACGCCGCGGTACCGCCCGCAATGGCGTAGCGCACCGCGACCGCTCTCAGTCGGCGCCGCACTAAACGGGCCGCCCCGAAGACAACATCACCCAAGAAGTCGCGGTGGCCGTCGTCACGACCGGCCCAGTATGGCGGTTCTCCGCGGTCGATCGCGGCCTCGGCTTCTTCGACGATGCGGGCCATCGTGGTCACGGTATGAGCCGGATACGCGCCGACGCTGGTTTCGGCCGACAGCATCACCGCGTCGGCGCCGTCGAGCACCGCGTTGGCCACGTCGGAGACCTCGGCTCGGGTCGGACGCCGATCGGAGACCATCGAGTCGAGCATGTGCGTGGCCACGATGACCGGCTTGTCAGCATCGCGGCACAGCCGGATGACTCGCTTTTGGACCATCGGTATTTGTTCCAACGGCATCTCCACACCGAGATCACCGCGGGCCACCATCATCCCGTCGAAGGCCGCGACGATCGCCGGTAAGCACAAGACAGCCTCTGGCTTTTCCAGTTTGGCGATCACGGGCACGCGCCGGCCGACCTCATCCATGATGGCGTGGGCCAGCTTGGCCTCGTCGGGTGCGCGCACGAACGACATGGCAACCATGTCCACACCGAGATTCAGGGCGAACTTCAGGTCCTCAATATCTTTGTCGGACAACGTCGGAGCGCTGACGGTGATTCCGGGCAATGAGATGCCCTTGTTGTCGCTGACCGGGCCGCCGTGCATCACCTCACAGCCGATGTCTGCGCCGTTGACTTCCACCACCGTCAGGTCGATCCTGCCGTCGTCGACAAGCAGCCGATCGCCGGTTTTCACATCCCCGGCCAGACCGCGGTAGGTGGTGGAGACCCGGTCATGATCGCCCGGGCAGGCGTCGGTGGTGATCGCGACTTTCTCGCCGGCGCTCCAGACCACCGGCCCGTTGGCGAACCGGCCCAGCCGTATTTTGGGGCCTTGCAGGTCGGCCAGCACTTGCACAGAGGGTCGGCGTCGAGCGGCGATGTGGCGGACCAGGTCGTAGAAGGCCGAATGCTCCGCGTGCGTGCCGTGACTGAAATTCAGTCGTGCGACATCCATTCCGGCGTCGATGAGTTCGGTCAGCCGCGGAGCGGTGGCGGTCGCGGGTCCCAGTGTGCAGACGATCTTCGTTGTGCGCATCTAAGGTGTCCTTTCCTCTAGCGCAGAGCCGCTTGAGGTTGTTGGTGCAAAATCCCGCCACGGTGTGGCGGCGCCACTCCGCTGGTACGGGCGAGGAGTTCGGTGGCAGCGTGGACTGTGCGAAGGGTCGGAGCGGTCGCTCCGGTCAGGTCGGCGAGCTCTACCACCGCGGAGACGATCGCATCGAGCTCGAGTTGCTTGCCTGCTTCAAGGTCTTGGAGCATGGAGGTCTTGTGGTGACCCACCTTTTCGGCGCCCCGCAGCCGCGTCTCAATCGAGATGTCCGGCGTACTACCCAATCTCGCGGCGATGTCCAGGGTCTCCTCCATCAGCTGTGTGACCACTCGCCGCGTGTTCGGGTCCTGGCACATCTGCACCATCGTCGCTCTGGTCAACGCGCTGAGCGGATTGAACGCCACGTTGCCCATCAGCTTGATCCAGATGTCGTTGCGCAGGTCAGCCTCCACCGGGCATTTCAGTTCGCCGGCGATCGTCGCGTCGCTCAGCGCCTTGCAGCGCTCGGAAAGCTCTCCAGAGGGCTCGCCGATAGAAAAGCGAGTCCCCTCGAGGTGGCGAACCACCCCGGGAGCCTCCAGGACTGTCGCCGGATACACCACGCAACCGATCGCTCGCTCGGGAGCCAACACGGCGCTGGTGGCACCGCCGGGATCGACCGCTTCGATCCGGTGTCCTTGATACGGACCCGGCAACTTGTGGAAATACCACCACGGAATGCCGTTCTGCGCAGCCACAATTGCCGTGCTCGGACCCAGCAGAGGCTCAATCAGGGGACCGCACGTTGGATAGCTGTGCGCTTTGAGGCCCAAAAAGACATAGTCGACCGGCCCGATCTCGGCCGCGGAGTCCGTCGCGTTGGGACGCGCTAGGAAGTCACCGCGCGGGCTGAGCACGCGGACACCATTTTCCCGGATCGCTCGCAGGTTGTCGTTTCGCGCGATCAGGTGAACGTCGGCACCGCCGCGGTGCAACGCCGCACCCCAATAGGCGCCGATCGCTCCGGCACCAACGACTGCAATCCTCATGAAGTCTCCTCTCGCTTCCCCCGTGCACTGAGCCGTTAGGCGACTAGGGCCAAGACGCCATTATTATTGCATACAGTATGCGATCCTTGTATGTTGAAGCCATCGCGTTCTCGACCAGACGTCGGGACTGTCACCAAATCCACACCGCGTTGCGCGTGTCTTCCGACCAAAGCCAAGGAAGAGGAATATGTCTGCGATCGGAGTGCCTCGCGAAATCGCCGCCGGCGAACGCCGAGTCGCCCTGGTACCCGGTGTTGTCGAGCGCTTACATGCCGCCGGCCACCATCTCGTCGTCGAGACGGGCGCGGGTGAGGGAGCTTTGATCCGCGACGAGGACTATAGAAAGGCCGGCGCCGTTACCGGTGACCCTTGGTCGGCCGATGTCGTGGTCAAGGTGAACCCGCCGACGGAGATGGAGGTCAGCCGGCTCAAGCGCGGAGCCCGCCTGATCGGCTTCCTCGCGCCGCGCACCCGACCCGAGCTCGGCGAGCAATTGCGACTAGCGGGTGTCACCGGCTTCGCTATGGAAGCCGTGCCCCGGATTTCGCGCGCCCAGACCATGGATGCGCTTTCTTCCCAGGCCAACGTCGCGGGATACAAGGCGGTGTTGTGTGCCGCGCAATGCTCGACCCGCTTTTTTCCCATGATGACCACGGCTGCTGGAACAGTGAAGCCGGCAACGGTTTTGGTGCTCGGTGTCGGTGTGGCCGGCCTTCAGGCGCTGGCCACGGCAAAACGGCTGGGCGCCCGCACCACCGGATTCGATGTTCGCCCCGAGGTCGCCGAGCAGGTCCGTTCCTTGGGCGCCAAGTGGCTCGACCTCGGTGTGACGGCGGCGGGCGAAGGTGGGTACGCCCGAGCTCTGACGCCGGCAGAACAGGCCGAGCAGCAGCGTCGTCTGACCGACGCAATCCCGGGCTTTGACGTGGTCATCACCACCGCTCTGGTACCGGGTCGTCCGGCACCGACACTGGTCACCGCTGATGCGGTACGCCGGATGCGGAGCGGCAGCGTGGTCGTCGACCTCGCCGGTGAGGCCGGCGGCAATTGCGAACTCACCGTGCCAGGAGAGACGCTGCTGCAACACGACGTCACGATCACCGCGCCGCTGAACCTGCCGGCCAGCATGCCCGAACACGCCAGCGAGCTCTACGCGCGCAACGTCGCGGCCCTGCTGGAACACATGCTCGATGGCGCGACCTCGCCCGATCTGTCTGACGAGATCCTCGACGCCTGCTGCGTGACCAAATCCAACAACCAGTTGACGGAGACCCGATGACGTTAGTGGCCAACCTGGCGATTCTTACGCTGGCCGGCTTTGTCGGCTTCACGGTGATCTCCAAGGTGCCCAACACCCTGCACACCCCACTGATGTCCGGTACCAACGCAATTCACGGCATCGTCCTGCTCGCCGGCCTGGTGCTCCTGGGCCGGTCGGCCACCGATGCCTTCGACCGGCTGTTACTGGTGGTCGCTATCGCCTTTGGTGCGATCAACGTCGTGGGTGGCTTCCTGGTGACTGACCGCATGCTCGGCATGTTCAAGAAAAAGCCCAGCGGCCCCGCCGGAAAGGTTGCGTCGGCGAAGTGAATGAGCTCATCGCGGTTCTCTACATCGTCGCCTTCGCACTGTTCATCTTTGGACTCACGGGACTGACCGGGCCGCGCACCGCAGCGCGCGGCAATCTGATTGCCGCCGTGGGCATGACGATCGCGATCGTGACCACCCTGCTGACTCCGGGTACGAGTAACTGGTTGCTGATCGCGCTCGGGCTACTCCTGGGGTCAGTGGTCGGTGTGCCCGCGGCACAGCGGGTCAAGATGACCGCAATCCCTCAGATGGTGGCGCTGTTCAACGGCGTGGGCGGCGGTGCGGTGGCCCTGGTCTCGTGGGTGGAATTCCGCGACAGTCAAGGCTTCGCCGCCTCCCCGGGTTATGTCGCGATCGCTTCGCTGTTCGCCGCGATTGTCGGGTCGGTGTCGTTCTGGGGATCGTTGATCGCCTTCGGGAAGCTGCAAGAAGTGTTGCCGGGCAGGCCTATCGGGCTGGGTCGAGCACAGCAGCCGGTCAACCTCCTACTGCTGGTCGCCACCGTCGCCTGCGCCGGCGCCGTCGGATGGGGACAGCGGTCGCCAATGCTTTTCGTAGGCGTGCTCGTCTTTGCGGCGGTGCTCGGCGTCATGGTGGTGCTGCCCATCGGCGGAGCCGACATGCCGGTGGTGATCTCGCTGCTCAATGCGCTCACCGGACTCTCGGCGGCAGCGACCGGACTAGCGCTGGACAACACGGCGATGATCGTCGCGGGCATGATCGTCGGAGCCTCGGGAACCATCTTGACCAACCTGATGGCGAAGGCGATGAATCGTTCGATCCCGGCCATCGTCGCCGGCGGATTCGGTGGCACCGGCACGAGCACCGGCGCCGGGGACGGGGCCGCCGACCAGACCGTGCGCCAGACCAGCGCCGCCGACGCGGCATTGCAGATGGGCTACGCCAGTCAGGTAATCATCGTGCCCGGCTATGGAATGGCCGTCGCGCAAGCCCAGCACGTGGTGCGCGAAATGGCCGGTCTGCTGGAGGGACGCGGCGTTGAGGTACGTCATGCCATCCATCCCGTGGCGGGTCGCATGCCCGGGCATATGAACGTCTTGCTCGCCGAGGCCGATGTCCCCTACGAGCAGCTCAAAGAGATGGACGAAATCAACGGCGAGTTCAGCCGCACCGACGTGGCCCTGGTCATCGGCGCCAACGACGTGACAAACCCTGCGGCACGGTCGAATCCAGCCTCGCCGATCTACGGCATGCCGATTCTGGACGTGGACCAGGCCAAGTCCGTCATCGTGCTGAAACGTTCGATGAATCCCGGATTCGCCGGCATCGAGAACGAGCTGTATTTCAACGAGAAGACCTCGATGCTGTTCGGTGACGCGAAAGCCTCGGTTGCCGAGATCAGCGAGGAGCTAAAGGTTTTGTGACGCCACGGCGTCACAAAACCGCGCGACCACACAGACTTGACCGCCACATCAGCGCGGCGGCAGGAAAAAGAGCCGATGATCGGCGGTAAGAAAGGAATTGAGATCTATGTCAAAAGTGGTGTGCGTCCTCTACGACGACCCGGTAACCGGATATCCCACCGACTTCCCGCGTGACGGCCTGCCGCACTTGGACCGCTACCCGGACGGGCAAACCCTGCCGACACCGTCGGCCATCGACTTCGCCCCGGGTGCGCTGCTGGGCAGTGTCTCCGGCGAACTGGGTCTGCGTTCATACCTCGAGGGCCTCGGTCACGAGTTGATCGTGACCTCGGACAAAGAAGGCGACAATTCGGTGTTCGACCAGCACCTGGCCGACGCGGAAGTGGTGATATCCCAACCATTTTGGCCGGCATATCTGACCGCCGACCGGATCGCGCGCGCTCCGAAACTCAAGTTGGCGGTGACGGCGGGCATTGGTTCGGATCACTACGACCTGGATGCCGCGATCGATCGCGGCATCACGGTCGCTGAGGTCACCTTCTGCAACAGCATCAGCGTCGCCGAGCACGTCGTCATGATGATTCTGTCGCAGGTCCGCAATTACCTGCCGTCTTATCGATGGGTCATTGACGGCGGTTGGAACATCGGCGACTGTGTGCAACGCTCCTATGACGTCGAGGGAATGCATATCGGCACGGTCGCTGCCGGGCGGATCGGGCTCGCCGTACTTCGCCGCCTAGCGCCGTTTGATGTGCACCTGCACTACACCGACAAGCACCGGCTGCCCGCCGAGCTCGAACAAGAACTGAACCTGACCTTCCACCCGAGTGTGCAGGACATGGTGCCTGCGCTGGATGTCGTGACCATCAACGCTCCTCTGCACCCGGAGACCCGCGGACTGTTCAACGACGAGCTGCTGTCAACGATGAAACGCGGTGCCTACCTGATTAATACAGCGCGGGCACTCATCTGTGACCAGCCTGCCATCGTCCGCGCGCTGGAAAGCGGTCAATTGGCGGGCTATGCCGGCGACGTGTGGTACCCACAGCCGGCGCCGGCCGACCACCCGTGGCGCACGATGCCCCATCACGGGATGACACCGCATATTTCGGGTTCTTCGCTCTCGGCGCAGGCTCGATATGCGGCCGGCACCAGAGAAATTCTGGAGTGCTACTTCGATGGAAAGCCGATCCGGGACGAGTACCTCATCGTGGATGGAGGCGCGCTGGCCGGTGTCGGGGCGCGGTCATACACCGCAAAAGCCAAATCCGGTGCGGCCTAGCGGCGGGTTGTTTCCAGCACTCACCTGACGCCGGCGACGCTTTCGTCGGGCGGCATTGTTCACGGGGTTGGCGAGCAGATCGGTTGTCCTGCTCGCCAACCCCGTTGCTTTTGTCTTGACCGTGTAAGTGCCACGAATCACGTCGGCGATATTTGCTATCTGGCTCCAAAGCGCCTGACCTGCCTGTATCCTGTATACAACCTTGAGAAAAGCTGCGGATTCCACAGTGTCGTAGCCACAGACTCCGACGTCGTGGGCGGTATGCTACGTGCGCAGTTTTCGGGGCAGCAACTGTCGTTAACCAGGACGAGAGTGAGGAAAGACTTCATGGTCACCACCGGCGCGCCGAGCGAGGCTGGATCGCGTATGCGGCTGGAGCGTCCGGCGCCGTTGCGCGAGGCCGCTTATGAGGCGCTGATGGAGTTGATCATCACCCGTGAGCTGCAGCCCGGCCAGCATTTGGTGGAGAACGAGTTGGCGGCGCAACTCGGCGTGAGCCGCCAACCCATTCGAGAGGCGTTGCAGCGCTTGCAAAGCGAGGGGTGGGTCGACCTGCGCCCGGCGTTGGGCGCATTTGTCCATGTGCCCACCGACGCCGAGGCCGATGAGCTGTTGGGCGTGCGTACCTTGCTGGAAGCCGAGTCGGCCAGATTGGCTGCCCGCGCGGCCAAACCGCCCCAGGTGGAACGTCTCTGGGAGCTGCACCGGACCGGAGAGAAGGCACTCGCCGGCGGCGACAAGGAGGGCCTTGTCACCGCCAACGATGCCTTTCACTCCTATATCGTTGCCATGTCCGCGAACAGCGTGCTGGCCAACCTCATCGGCCAGGTCGGCCGCCGGGTGCGTTGGTACTACGAGCCGATCGCATTAGCCCGCGGCAAGGACGCCTGGGACGAACATTCCGAGCTGATCATGGCCATCGCCGCGCGCAGCGGCAAGCGTGCCGGAGACCTGATGCGCCGCCACACCGAACGGACCCGCGAGATTTACCACGAGCGACGTCAAGAAGCCGCCGACGGTGCCGAGGGTGTGGCATGATCCACCGGCTGGGGGATCACCACATCCTTCGCCCGCCGTCCCGGCTGCCGCAACAATCCCGCAATGCCGGCCGAGAGCAGCGCGCATACTGCGGCCAGCCAATAGGCACCGGTGTAACCCCAGGCATCAATCACACTGGCGCCCACGCCAATTCCCATGATCGAGCCGACCAGCTTGGAGCTGTAGACGATGCCGTAGTTGCTGGCGTTGTTGTTTTCACCGAAGTAGTCGGTGGTCAGCGTGGCGAAGAGCGGATAGAAAGCACCGCCGCCGAACCCGACGAGGACGGCAAAAAAGATGAAGGCGATCTCGTTCTTGGCAAGCCCCGTGTAGAGCAGGCCGATCAGGGCGACGACCGACACCAGCAGCACCACCAGCAGCGTCTGCTTACGACCGATCCGGTCTGAGACATAGCCGGTCGCGGCGCGGCCGACGCCATTGATGATCGAAAGCACGCCTGCCGACGACGCCACGATCAACGCGCCGAAGCCGAGATGTTTGGCGAACGGAACCATGTAACTGATGCCGAACAGCGAGACGCCAGTGGTGATCCCCAACGACACCCACATCAACGGCAGCATGCCCGTCCTGATCGCCTCCACCGGACCGTATTGCCGGACGGCAGGCGGGTTCTTCTGAAGGCTTCTGATGTTGGAGTGGTCGGCAGCGTACTGCAGGGGGTCGACATCTGCCGGCCACCAGTTCTTGGGCGGGTCCTGGAAAAAGGAACCGCATACCGTGAGAACGATCAGCATGAACGCCCCCACCAGGTCAAGAACCCATACATAGGTGTTGGGATTCAGTGCATAACTGAAGATGAAGATGAAAGGTACGGCGCCGTAAGCGAATCCGCCGCAGACGAACCCCGTCTTGGCGCCTCGCCGCTCTGGATACCACTTACCGACGATGGTGATCCCCGTCGAGTACACCAAGCCGACGCCGCAACCGCCGCACACCGCGAATCCGAGGAAGGCCACAACCAAATTGCTGCTGTGAGCCACGGTGACGAAACCCACCGCCGACAATACGGCGGCGGCCAGCATGGTAGATCTAGCCGAGGTGATTCCCTTCTCCCGAAGGCGCCCGGCGGGATAGGCAGCGGCTGCTTGAAACACGGCCCAGACGGAGAGCAGCCAGAAGGTTTGGGACAGGCTCCAGCCATGGGCATGGCGCAGGGTGTCAGCGGCGGCGCCGTAGCCGTATTCAAAAACGCTGACTGCCATCATTGCGATCCACGGCAGCCAGACCATGGACGCTCGGGACCTGCCGAGCAAATCGCGATCACTTTCGCCGACGCGATAGATGCGACCATTCGCATCGATCACCTCGCGATAGCTTGCGAGAGTTGAAGACATCGTTGACTCACTTTCGGAAAATGGACAAGGGGGGTCGGCTCGAGAGCCGCTGGCGTCGAACGACGCGGCGGCCATCGGGTTCGTGGCTTGGTTCTGTATCGGGGAAATATCTGCCCCGCAGGACCTATGGCGGTGCACGGCCGGTGATTTCGGCAGTACAGCGCACCCTGTGAGCCACGCCTGACACCCGAAACCAGGGCCGGCCAGTCATGACCCACCTCGGTCTTGCACCGAGTTGCGCGCGGTCATCTCCCACAACCGGGTCCTTCTCCGCCGAGCCAGTCGATCTCTAGGTGCGTCTCATGCCCGTGTCGGCTCCGCGCTCAGATCACACCGGCGGTTTTGAAGCGCCGCAACTGCTCCGGCGAATAGCCGAGCTCCGCGCAGATTTCCTGGGTGTGCTCGCCCAGCAGCGGTGGACGCACGACATCGACCGGCGAATCAGAGAGCCTAAGCGGGCTGCCGACGGTCTTGAAGCTTCCGCGCTCGGGGTGCTCGACGGTGACGATCGCCTCCAGATCCGCCAGTGTCTGGTCCTCGATCAGCTCCTTGGTGCTCAGCACCGGACCGCAGGGAACATTGAGAGCAGTGAGCGCCTCCATGGCCTCCCACTTGGTATGCCGTTGACTCCAGTCCTCGATCAACGCGAAAACCTTGTCCAGCTTGGGTAGTCGATCTTCTGGCCGAGACCAGGCCGGATCATCGGCGAGGTCAGGCCGGCCGATGAGCTGCGTGAGCGGCGCCCACCCAACAGGCTGGACGATGACGTAGATGTAGTCGTTGGGACCGCCACCTTTGGTGCGAACGGCCCATCCGGGTTGGCCTCCACCGGACGCGTTGCCCGCCCGGGGCACCTCGTCGCCGAAGTGCTCGTTGGGGTATTCGTGCAGTGGACCATGCGCCAGGCGTTGCTGATCGCGCAGCTTCACCCGACAGAGGTTGAGCACGGCCGCTTGCATCGCAACCTCAACACGTTGCCCCCGGCCCGTGTTGGTGCGCTGTAACAGTGCAGCCAGGATCGCGGCGACGAGGTGAATCCCGGTGCCTGAGTCGCCGATCTGTGCACCCGTGGCGGTGGGCGGACCGTCCTCGAAACCCGTTGTGGCCATGGCACCGCCCATCGCCTGGGCGATGATTTCGTACGCTTTGAAGTTGAAGTACTTGCCCGGCCCGAATCCTTTGATCGATGCATAGACCAACCCCGGGTTGATCTCCTGCAGCCGTTCCCAACTGAATCCGAACCGGTCGACGACACCGGGACCGAAGTTCTCCACCAGAACGTCGGCGCGTTCCACGAGTCTGGTGAAGATCTCCTTGCCGTCATCGCTTTTCATGTTGACGGTCACACTGCGCTTGTTGCAGTTGAGCATCGTGAAATAAAGGCTGTCCACATCGGCAAGGTCGCGCAGTTGGCCCCGGGTGACGTCTCCGCCTCTCGGTGTTTCGAGCTTGATGACGTCGGCGCCTAGCCAGGCGAGCATCTGTGTAGCCGACGGGCCCGACTGGACGTGAGTCATATCGAGCACCCGAACTCCGTCTAATGCTTTACCCATGAGATCTCCGTGAGAGTTGTCGTTGCGGTTGAAAGCTCGTATCGCCTTGGGGGCCGAGTGCTCCGCTGCCCGGTCAATCCTGCGCACAGCAGGAGATTCCGAAGCAGTGAATTCGGCTGCAACGTCCGGGCGAGACTGGCTGTCTACTGCAGACTGTATACCGTATACGACAAGTGTTACTTAAATACCGGGCAATTGTCTAGCGGTGGTTTCCCCTGCGAACGCCGATCCCGGTCCCCCGCCACCGATTGAATGGACGCTGCCGGGCATCGGGGGCCAAGCATTAGTTAGCCAAAGTTGTTTGCCGAATAACGTTGCGCCGCGCGCTCTCACACGCCCCCAGGGCTCCTGGTCACGGAGCCGGGTACGCGCCACTAGACACGCGAGGTTAAACAGGAGTACAACATGTGCATACTGTATACACTAGGAGCATGATGCCTGGCGGTGATGGAATCTCGGTCCTGCAGATCCGAGCGCATGGGTGCTCGTATCGTATCGGCGAACAGCCGCACGACATCATGGCACGGTCGAGAAGCTGGATGCTTTGGCTGCCATGGGCGGCAATGGCGAGTATCAGTGTGCTCCAATACGGCTACGGGGTCGCCGTCGTCGCCGTGCAGCCCCCGCATGGCCCGGCTACCGTCGGCGCTTTCTGGGTGCTGGCTCTATGGGTGGTATTCCAAGCAGCTGCCACCGCCGCTACCCCAGTACTGCGGCGGCGCTTGGGGATCGGCCCCTCAACTGCGATGTCGATCGGCGCTCTGTTGTCCGCCATTGGCCCGTTGACGCTGTCGTGCACCGGCAATCTGGGACTCACATTGTTCGGTTACTCCGTGCTGTGTGGCACCGGCGCCGGGATCGTTTACGCCACTTGCCTGTCCACCGTGGCACATTGGTATCCCGAGCAGCGCGGCGCGAAAGTTTCGCTGGTATCGGGCGCGTTCGGTTGCGGTGGAGTCCCCTTTGTCGTCTTGTTTGCCTCCGTGCTCGACCCCCACAACCTCGGGCCTGTCTTCACCGCCGTCGGGCTTTGTGTTCTCGTCGTACTGACGTTGTGCGGGCCCTTTTTTCGTGATCCACCGTCCGACTGGTGGCCCGCCGAGATCGACCCAAGACTGTGGGTCTTCGACAAGCGCATGAATCGCAGCCTGCTGGGCAACGCCCCAGCGATACGGCAGTATTGGCCCAGCGAGACGGCACGGACATCGGCCTTTGTGTTTATCTACCTCATTGTGGTGGTGGCGACGACGGCGACGCTGCTGGCCATCGTTTACGTACCGAGCATCGCTGTTGCGCACGGCTTGCCGCTAGCTGTCGGAGCAGCCGCCGTTGGTGTACTGGCACTGGTGAGCGGTGGCGGACGCAGCATCGCCAGCCGGTTCTCCGATCGATTTGGCAGACGTCAGACTCTGGGTCTGGCGTTAGGGACCGAGGGCTTTGCGCTCTTGGGCCTGGCGTTCTCGGCTTCGGCAGGTTCTGCCGTCGTGTTCGTGGTGTTTGCTGCGCTCAGCGGGTTGGCAGGCGGAGCCTTCTATTCGCTGTTTATCAATCTGGTCGCCGACTATTTCGGAGAGCGCAGCGCGGTCGCCAACTTCGGACTGATCTACAGCGCCAAGATCTTCGGCGGTCTGATCGGGGTGGGACTGCCCGCGATGTTGATACCTTCTGGGCAGTTGGGAATGGCTTTCGTCGTCATCGGCTTGATCTGCCTGTGCACCGCCCTCGCGGCACGGCTGCTGCAGCGGCCAGGCTATCCCGTTTGCAATCTGCCGAATTGACCACGTGCGGCAACGCCGCGCGGCAAAGCCAATGTGAAGGATCACCGGAATCGGTCCAATTTTGGCCGGCGATGGTTGTCTTGGGTGATAGGCAATCGTCGTGCACCGGTGACGTTTCCGCCTTCTCCCCCGATCTCCGTAGGCACTAAGCCGCGGTTGGCGCCGGCGCGCCACCATGTTCGATCACGTCGATGTCGCACTCGACTGTGGCTGTGAATCCCGAGCGCCCTGTCACGCAACGCGAAATGGCCCCAGGGACCAAATCCCTGGGGCCATCCCCGCCGCCATCCGGCGATCGGGGCACGCAGGCGCGTTGCGTGCCCTGTTAGACGACTATCGCGTTCTGCCGCCATCCGGCGATGGTGTCGGCGTCATAACCCAATTCGGCCAACACCTCGTCGGTGTGCTCGCCGAGCAGCGGTGCACCCTTGATCTCGGGTTTGAAGGAGGAGAATTTGATCGGGCTGCCGACGGTCAGGAACGTGCCGCGGCCCTTCTGCTCCACCTCGACGATGGTCCCGCTCTTACGCAGATCCTTGTCGTCGGCGAGATCCTTCATCGACATGACAGGTGCGCACGGCACCTCCCACTCGCGCAGGATGTCGACCGCTTCCCACTTCGTCTTGTCCGCCAGCCACTTCTCGATCTCCGCGAAGATCTCGAAGATCTTGTCCTGACGGGCCCGAGCGTTGCTGTAGCCCGGATCCTCGACCCACTCGGGGCGACCGATGGCCTCGGCAGTGCGCTTCCAGTTCTGCTCCTGGATGGTGAAGTAGATGTAGGCGTTGGGGTCGGTCTCCCAGCCCTTGCACTTGACCACCCAGCCGGGCTGGCCACCGCCGCCGGCATTGCCGCCACGGGGCACGGCCTCGCCGAATTCGCCGTGGGGGTATTGCGGATACTCCTCCAAGTAGCCGATGCGCTCGAGGCGCTGTTGGTCGCGCAGCTTCACCCGGCACAGGTTCAGCACGGAGTCCTGCATCGATGCGGACACCTTCTGGCCCTTGCCGGTCTTGTCGCGGGCGATCAGTGCGGTCAAAATGCCGATCATCAGATGCATTCCGGTATTGGAGTCGCCCAAGGCGCCCCCGGCCACGGTCGGCGGGCCATCCCAGAAGCCGGTGGTGGACGCGTTGCCGCCGGCGCACTGCGCGACGTTCTCGTAGACCTTGAGGTCGTTCCACGACGAGTCGTCATTGAAGCCCTTGACCGAGCCAAAGATCAGGCGCGGGTTCCACTCCTGGATCTTGTCCCAGGACAGCCCCATGCGGTCCATCGCGCCGGGTGCGAAGTTCTCCACCAAGACGTCCGCCTCGCGGATCAACTTCTCCATCACCTCCAGGCCTTGCGGAGATTTCGTGTCGATCGCCAGGGAGCGCTTGTTGCTGTTAAGCATGGTGAAGTACAAGGCATCGACATCGGGTATGTCGCGCAATTGATTACGCGTCACATCACCGCCAGTCGTACGCTCAACCTTGAGGACGTCCGCTCCAAACCAGGCAAGCATCTGGGTGCAGGCTGGGCCCGCCTGAACCCCGGTGAAGTCGATGACTTTGATCCCGGACAACGGCAGTTCGGCCATAACAGATTTCCTTTCTCGTCGTTGATTTCTCGTCGTCTTGACTCGGTGTCTTGGCTGTTACGCCGATCCACCAAAGGCCTGTCAGCCCTTGTTGGTTATCCCCTTGGGATTGAGGTGGGCGATATTGCCGCTCTCGGTCCCATCGGACGGATCGATCAAGCAATCGATCAGTGCCGGCCGCCCGGATGCCAGGGCCTCCCGCAACGCCGCGGCGACTTCGTCGGGCGTCTCGGCACGGTATCCCGAACCGCCGAAGGCTTTGATCATGTACTCGTGATGGGCCTGCAACGCCGTCGGGGCCGGATCGTCAGACCCCGAGACGTCATCGCCGCGATACACGCCGCTGTTGTTGAGGATGACGGTGACGATGGGCAGCTTGTAGCGGCAGATTGTCTCCAATTCCATTCCGCTGAAACCAAAGGCGCTGTCACCTTCGATCGCCACGACAGGCTCGCCGGTCTCGACGGCGGCCGCGATCGCATATCCCATCCCGATGCCCATTACCCCCCAAGTCCCGCTATCCAACCGGCGACGGGGTCGATGCATGCCTATCGTGTTGCGGGCTAGATCAAGAGCGTTCGCGCCCTCGTTGACGAGGCATACCTGCGAATTGTCGTGCAGGACATCACGTATGGCCTGCAAGGCGCCGAGGAACTTCATCGGGTGGGCAGTGCGCGCGGCCGCGAGTCGGTCGGCCATTTTGGCGACATTTTGCGCCGCTTTGGCCGAGAGCTCCTCACGCCATTGTGTCGACGTGCTGATCAGGCCTAGTTTGGAGCGCTCCACCAGGGCCTGCATTACCGAGCCGATGTCACCGACAAGAGGAGCCGCAATCGGTTGGTTGCTGTCCATTTCGCTGGGCTCGATATCGACCTGAATGAACTTTGCATCGGGATTCCACTGCGGCGCATCGCCGTGACCGAGCAGCCAGTTCAACCGGGCACCCACCAAGAGGACGACATCGGCACGTCGCAGGGCCAGTGATCGCGACGTCGCCGCCGACTGCACGTGGTCATCGGGCAGCAGCCCCTTGGCCATCGACATCGGCAAGAACGGAACCCCAGTGCTTTCCACGAATTCTTTGATCTGCTCGTCGGCCTGGGCGTAAGCGGCACCCTTACCCAAAACGATCAAAGGTCGCTCGGCGGCGGCAAGCAGGTCGATTGCCGCATCTACCGCCTCGAGATCAGGCAGCTGCCGCGGCGCCGGATCGACCACCCGCCACAGCGTCTTGGCAGCAGCAGCCGCATCGACGACCTCGCCCAACACGGCCGCGGGGATGTCGAGGTAGACCCCGCCAGGACGCCCGGAAGCCGCGGTCCGAATTGCGCGCGCCACACCGCGGCCGATGTCCTGGGCCCGAGACACCCGGTAGGCCGCCTTAGCGAAGGGCCTGGCCGCGGCCAGCTGATCCATTTCCTCGTAGTCGCCACGCTGCAGATCAACGAGGTGACGTTCGCTGGAGCCCGAAATCTGAACCATGGGAAAGCAGTTGGTGGTCGCGTTGGCCAGTGCCACCAGTCCATTGAGAAAGCCGGGCGCCGACACCGTCAAGCAGATACCGGGTTTTTGGGTCAGGAAGCCGGCTGCTGCCGCGGCGTGCCCAGCGGCGCTCTCATGACGAAAACCTATGTAGCGGATCCCCGATGCCTGCGCGGTCCGCGCTAAGTCAGTGATCGGGATACCGACCAGCCCGTAGATGGTGTCGACATTATTGAGCCGAAGCGCGTCGACCACCAAATGAATTCCATCGGTGAGGGCCCCAGCGCCCTCGGTCTCGAAGTCTTCGATGGGAGCGGCGGTCATCGCGAGCACCCTTTCCGGCAGTTCATGCCTTTGTTGAATTGATTTCCTGCTCTTCACTTTTCCCTATGACTGGTCGGTCCGTCCAAGACCTAGCGGTACTCACGAGATAGACGGGAGTTATCACGGGCTCCACGACCCCGGCCGCGCCAGACGTCGTCGGCGATCGCGTCATCAGGCCACGAAAGTTCCCCTCACCGGCGTGCTCGCTACCACCATGTCCAAATCCGGATCGAACTCACCGCCTGCATCGCGGCCCCCGTAGCCAACGTCTTCGCCAAGGGGCGCGCCCACCGCCACGTTCAAAAACGCCCTTGCCGCAGCCGAACCCGGCGCTGAGGCATGGACGGCGATTGATATCGGCGCCCGTTGATCGGGCTCGACCAAGCGCAAACCCCGCATTGCACCGGTCATGGGCACCGCACGAAACCAGGTGTGCGGCACGATGCTTGCCCACGCTCCCGTCGCGACGTGAGCGTAAAGTGAAGCCACCGAATCGGTCTCAATTTGGGGCACGACCGCAGCACCGACTTTTGCAAACGCATCGTCGATGAACTGGCGAAAGCCGACTTCCGGGGCTAAAAGTGCGAGCGGCAGCGCAGCCGCCTCCGACCAGGTAATGCTGCCCGCCGCCGGCACGAGCTGCTTTCCCGACACAAGCAACACACACTGTTCCTCATAAAGCGGCACCAGCTCTAAGTCGGAGTTCTCGCGCACATCAAAATGGGCGATGGCGGCGTCGAGCTCGAAACAACGCACCCGGCGCACCAATTCCGTTGTCGGCAAATGGGAGTAGACCTTCACCCGCGCCAGCGGATGTAACGCGCAAAAGGCCGCGATCGGCAGTGCTGTCGTCGTCGATACCGTCGGCCCCGCCCCCAGCCGCAACACTCCAGAAATTCCAGACCTCAACGCGGCCGCTTCCGCTACCAGCCCGTCGTGTACCGCGAGAACTCTTTTCGCCCAAACGACAAGCCGGTCTCCTTCCACGGTGAGACCCTCGAAGTTGCGCCCACGATTGATCAACGTGACGTTGAGCTCGCGTTCCAGCTTGGCAATGGACGCCGACAGCGCAGGCTGGGACACGTAGCACGCTTCGGCCGCGCGCGCGAAGTGTCGTTCTCTCGCTACCGCAACGAAGTACTCCAGTTGACGTAGCAGCATGAAGACTCCTCCCTGCCTGCCCACTGCGCCGGATTGACTCTCGGCGCAATCACTTACTTTCGAGACTGTATGCAGTATGCATTATGCATTAGGCTACTCGCCAGTAGTAGGCACCGTTGATCTAGGGGCTCACCGATCGCCGGTGGCGTCACCACGAGGAAGGGAGATCAATGAACAGCCCAGACACAGACCCGGCGGCGCCGCAGGGTTACCCGGGCGCCATGGACGGCGACATGAGCGACGAATGGCTTGCCCAGGCTGTCCTCACGGCGACGCCCGAGGCGGTCGTGGTGTGCGACGCAGACGGGTTGATTCGGTTATGGAACGCCGGAGCGCAGCGCATGTTTGGCTACTCGCCGTCAGAGGCGACAGGGCAAAGCCTCGACATCATCATCCCGGCGAAGCTGCGGCAACGACATTGGGATGGCTATCACAAGACGATGGCCACCGGGGAGACCCGTTACGGAGACAAGTTATTGAGCGTGCCCGCAACTCACCGGGACGGGCACCGGCTGTCGGTCGAGTTCAGTGTCGCCCTGCTGGCGCACCACGACGGCCGGATCGTCGGAATATCTGCGGTCATGCGCGAGGTGACCGAGCGCCGGAACGACGAGCGAGCACTCCGTGGCCGGCTCGCCGAACTTGAGGGACGGCTCGCCGAGCTGGAGAGCACAGCCGATTTGAGGCGCTGACTTGGGGTCTATTGCGACCCTCTACGGTGATGCCATGAGCGACGACATCCTGCTGATCACCACCGACGAGCGGGTGCGCACCCTGACCCTCAACCGGCCGCAATCGCGCAATGCGCTGTCCTCGGCGCTACGGGATCGGTTCTTCGGGGCGCTGGCCGATGCCGAAACCGATGACGACGTCGACGTCGTCATCCTCACCGGCGCCGACCCGGTGTTCTGCGCCGGACTTGACCTCAAAGAGCTGGGTGACCAGGTGGCACTTCCCGACATCTCGCCGCGGTGGCCGTCGATGACCAAGCCGGTGATCGGCGCGATCAACGGCGCCGCGGTTACCGGCGGGCTGGAGCTGGTCCTGTACTGCGACATCGTGATCGCATCGGAGCAGGCACGCTTCGCCGACACCCATGCCCGGGTAGGCCTGCTGCCCACCTGGGGCCTCAGCGTGCGGCTGCCGCAAAAGGTGGGCATCGGCCTGGCCCGGCGGATGAGCCTCACGGGCGACTACCTGTCGGCCGCCGACGCGCTGCGGGCCGGGCTGGTGACCGAGGTGGTGGCGCACGACCAGCTGCTGGCGACCGCACGCCAGGTAGCCGCGTCCATCGTCGGCAATAACCAGAACGCGGTGCGGGCACTGCTGGCCTCCTACCACCGCATCGATGAGTCGCACACCGGCGAGGGCCTGTGGCTGGAAGCCATGGCGGCCAGGCAATTCCGGACCAGCGGCGACGACATCGCTGCCAATCGCGAGGCAGTGCTGCAACGCGGGCGGGCTCAAGTCCGTTAACGAGGGTCAGCGCGATGGCAGAATTCGGCTACTTGTCCACAAGACGAGCAATGTGGAAATGGCCGGGTACGGCTATTGCCGTAATTCCGTTAGTTATGCCGTTGACCTGTATCGCGAAACTTTTTGTCGCCAGCCGCGGCAATAGCCAATACGATCCCAACAGCGACCCGAAGCTATTCAGCCGAGCAGGAGGAATCGATGCGCGTTGTTGTCGACCTCATAATCCGGGTTCTCGGCGTCCTGACCCTGGCAACGGCATCCGCGCTCGTTGTCGAGCAGCACGCGGCCGCACAGCCGCCGCCGCGATTTCCCAGTCTGGACGGATACACCGCAGTTCCGGCCGATGGGTATCTCACGACCTCGCTGCCGGGCAGCTCGCCCCGGGTAAGTTTTTCGTCCCCCAACTCCGTGGTCTGTGACTTCTATGGCGGGCCGGCCCCCGCGCCACAACCGTCACAAGACATTAAGTGCAGCGGCGAAGTGCCCGGAATAGACGACATTCTCTTTCCCGGCGGGAATCACCCAAAACCGGGCGACTGCGTGGTGGGCTCGGTGAATTTCAAGGGACCCGGCTACGAATTGAGCCGCATGTCCTACGGCGGATGCGGCGGCAACGCGGCCGCATTGCCGTATAGCGGCAAGGCATTGGCGGTGGGGCAGAAATTGTCCTACCTCAACGTCACCTGCGCGGTGGGCGCTGACAATCTGGTCGCTTGTCTGGATACCACCAGCGGAGACCACGGATTCGTCCTGCAATCGGTGGGCAGCTGGGCGTTCTAACCCAGCCCTAATCAAGCGCCGTACGCAGCGATGCCACCACGTCGTCGATCGACCCGGCGGTCGAATAGCCGGCCGCGAGCCGGTGGCCACCGCCGCCGAACACCGACGCGACCGCGGCCAGATCCACATCCGTCTTGGCCCGCATCGAGACCGACCACTGTTGTGGGTCAACCTCTTTGAACACCGCAGCCACCTCGGCCTGCTGCGTGGTGCGCACGATGTCGACGATGCTCTCGACTTCCTCCGGACGTGAGTTGGTCCAGTCGTCGTTGTCGACGACCGCGTAGACCAGCCCGCGCCCGTCGACCGCGTCCGGCAGCAGCTGCGCCGAGCCGAGCACCCGCGACAGCAGCGGTAGCCAGACGAACGGATGGGTGTCCATCAGCGTTCGGCTGATCTTCGCGTTGTCCACGCCGATCTCGACCAGCCGGGCACCGAGCCGGAACGCCCGGGCGCTGGCCCAGCGGAACGATCCGGTGTCGGTGGTCAGCCCGGCGTAGATGCAGTGCGCGACGTCGCGGTCGATCGGCTTGCCCCACGCGTCGAGAAGTTCGGCCACCAACAGCGTCGTGGAGTCCGCCGACGGGTCGACGAAGTTCGCGGTGCCGAACATGTCGTTGGAGGCGTGGTGGTCGATCACCAGCAGTGGCTGGTCCGGGCCGGCCAAGTCACCGAGTGCACCGAGGCGTTTGACGCTCGGAACATCAACCGTCACAAGCAAATCGACGTCGCGGCGCATCGCGTCGGGGCCGACCAGCAGCTGGCAGCCGGGCAGCGAACGCAGCGACTCCGGCAGCTTCGCCGGTGCGGCGAAACTGACCTCGACCTGTTTGTCGCTTCTATCGAGCACCGTGGCCAGTGCCAGCCCGGCGCCAATGGTGTCGGCGTCGGGATGGACGTGGCAGATCACCCCGATTGTCGTTGCCGCCGAAAGTAACTCGGCGGCACCAACCGCATCCACCCGCGCGCCCACGATCGGGACGCGGGTCAGCTCAGTCTTCGGGTCGATGGTCGTCACCGGCGCCCTCACCGTCGAGCCCGTCCGCTGCCACCGCCGCCGGCTCCGTTACCGACCCGCCGTCACGGTATGGATCGGGCTCCCCGGCCGGCGTGGCGCCCACCCGAACCCGCGCGACGTCGGCGTCGGCGGCGCGAGCACGGGCCAGCAGCTCATCCATCCGCTGCACGTTGTCCGACGTGGTGTCCCGGGTGAACGCCAACGTGGGAGTGAAGCGCACGCCGGTGCCCGCTCCGACCTTGGTACGCAACGTCCCCTTGGCCCGTTCCAGCGCGGCCGCCGCCGCCTCGTAATCCGGCTCGTCGTCCAGCGTGGGTCCCATCACGGTGTAGAACACCGTCGCGTCGTGCAGGTCGTTGGTCACCTTCGCGTCAACGATGGTCACCCCGTCCAGGCCCGGATCCTTGATCTCGAACTCGATCGCCGAGGCGACGATGGTGTTGATCCGCTTGGCCAGCCGGCGCGCACGCCCCGGGTCAGCCATCAGGTGCG
This sequence comes from Mycobacterium sp. Dal123C01, assembly GCF_052566995.1. Classification (NCBI taxonomy): domain Bacteria; kingdom Bacillati; phylum Actinomycetota; class Actinomycetes; order Mycobacteriales; family Mycobacteriaceae; genus Mycobacterium; species Mycobacterium sp. Dal123C01. The sequence continues at coordinate 5,075,813 of NZ_CP199580.1, forward strand.
TTCCTTCTCGACCAGCTCGAAGGACTCGATGACGTCGCCCTCCTTGATGTCGGAGTAGCCCAGCGTCATACCGCACTCGAAGCCCTCACGGACCTCGGTCACGTCGTCCTTCTCCCGGCGCAACGACGCGATCGAAAGGTTGTCGGTGACCACGATGTTGTCGCGCAACAGACGAGCCTTGGCATTGCGGCGCACGATGCCGGAGCTGATCACGCACCCGGCGATGACACCGACCTTCGAGGACCGGAAGATCGCCCGGATCTCGGCCCGACCCAGCTGGTTCTCCTCGTAGATCGGCTTGAGCATGCCGCGCAGGGCCTTCTCGATCTCGTCGATCGCCTGGTAGATCACCGAGTAGTAGCGGATGTCCACGCCTTCGCGGTTGGCCAGCTCCGTCGCTTTGCCTTCGGCGCGCACGTTGAAGCCGATGATCACCGCGTCCGAGGCCGACGCCAGGTTGACGTTGGTCTCGGTGATGCCACCGACGCCGCGGTCGATGACGCGCAATTCCACCTCGTCGTCGATCTGGATTCCCATCAGGGCCTCTTCCAGCGCCTCGACGGTACCGGCGTTGTCGCCCTTGAGGATCAGGTTCAGCTGCGAAGTCTCCTTCAACGCGGCATCCAGATCGTCCAGGCTGATCCGCTTGCGGGACCGCGCGGCCAAGGCGTTGCGCTTGCGGGCGCTGCGCCGGTCGGCGATCTGGCGGGCAATGCGGTCCTCGTCGACCACCAGCAGGTTGTCACCGGCGCCGGGCACCGATGTGAAGCCGATGACCTGCACCGGGCGCGACGGGAGCGCCTCGTGGACGTCCTCGCCGTGCTCGTCGACCATCCGGCGGACACGCCCGTAGGCGTCACCGGCGACGATCGAGTCACCCACCCGCAGCGTGCCGCGCTGGATCAGCACGGTGGCCACCGGTCCACGACCACGGTCCAGGTGCGCCTCGATCGCCACACCCTGGGCCTCCATGTCGGGGTTGGCCCGCAGGTCCAAAGCGGCGTCGGCGGTCAGCAGCACCGCTTCTTCCAGCGCCGAGATGTTGGTGCCCTGCTTGGCCGAGATGTCGACGAACATCGTGTCGCCACCGAAATCCTCTGCCACCAAACCATATTCGGTGAGCTGGCCGCGGATCTTGGCCGGGTCGGCGCCTTCCTTGTCAATCTTGTTGACCGCCACCACGATTGGCACATCGGCCGCCTGCGCGTGGTTGATGGCCTCCACCGTCTGCGGCATCACGCCGTCGTCGGCGGCGACCACCAGGATCGCGATGTCGGTGGCCTTGGCGCCGCGGGCACGCATGGCGGTGAACGCCTCGTGACCCGGGGTGTCGATGAAGGTGATCAGCCGCTGGCTGCCCTCGAAATCAACGCCGACCTGGTAGGCACCGATGTGCTGAGTGATGCCACCGGCCTCGCCCTCGCGGACGCTGGCATTACGGATGGTGTCCAGCAGCCGGGTTTTACCGTGGTCGACGTGACCCATCACGGTCACCACCGGCGGACGCTGTTCGAGGTCCTCCTCGCCGCCCTCGTCCTCGCCGTAGGTCAGGTCGAACGACTCCAGCAGCTCGCGGTCTTCGTCCTCCGGGCTGACGACCTGGACGACGTAGTTCATCTCGCCGCCGAGCAGCTCGAGAGTCTCGTCGCCGACGGACTGGGTGGCCGTGACCATCTCGCCGAGGTTGAACAGCGCCTGCACCAGGGCCGCCGGGTTGGCGTTGATCTTGTCGGCGAAGTCGCTCAGCGATGCGCCGCGGGCCAGCCGAATCGTCTCGCCGTTGCCGTGCGGCAACCGCACGCCACCGACGACCGGCGCCTGCATGTTCTCGTACTCGGCACGTTTTGCCCGCTTCGACTTGCGGCCGCGCCGCGGGGCGCCACCGGGACGACCGAACGCGCCCGCGGCACCGCCGCGCTGGCCGGGACGGCCACCGCCGCCACCGGGACGTCCTTGGAAACCGCCGCCACCGCCGGGCGCGGCACCTACGCCGCCTCCGCCGCCGCGGTAGTTACCACCGCCGCCGTCGGTGCGGCCGCCGCCGGGACCACCGGGCCGGCCGCCGCCCCCGGGCCGGGGGCCACCGCCGCCGCCGCCGGTACGGGCCGGACGGAACTGCCCACCGCTGCTACCACCGGGACGGGGCGGCATGCTCCCTGGCGACGCGCCGCCGGGACGCGGCGCCCCGGGCCGGGGTGCTCCCGGCCGTGGGGCCTGCGGACGAGGAATGGGCCGGTCGACGGACGGTGTCGACGAGAACGGGTTGTTGCCGACGCGCGGGGTACGGGCTGCCGGCTTCGGGATCGGGCCGGGACGCGGGCCGGGTGTCGCACCGGATGGCGGCGCCTGTTCGCCGGGTGCCGGCGGTGCCGGCTGCCCGGGGGGCGGTGCCGAGGGGCGCGCGGGCGACGGCGCCGGCCGGTTGGGCGCAGGCGTCGGCGGGGCGGGTGCTTCGGTCGTCGCCGCCGGGGGAGCCGGGGCAGCCGCGGCAGCGGGCTTCGCGGGCGCGGCAGTCACCTCACCGTTCCCGGCGGGCTTTTGCATCGCCTTGTCCAGCGCCTTGTCGAGCGCCTTGTCCGGGCTCTTCACGGCTGCCTTTTCGGCGGCCGCCGGCTTACTGCCGCCGAAGGACTCGCGCAGCCGGCGCGCTACCGGCGCCTCTACCGTCGACGATGCGGATTTAACGAATTCGCCCTGTTCATTCAGCCGGGCGAGAACTTGCTTGCTGGTAACACCGAGTTCCTTAGCCAACTCGTGTACGCGGGCCTTGCCTGCCACTACATCTCCTGTCTATGAGGCGACAGTCGGTGGGCCGCGCCTCGGGTTTAGCTATGACACATGGTCATCGGGACTTCACGGTGTGCTCATGTTCTCTGCTACCTGTTCTGTTGCCCGGCGAGTCGAGCGCGGATAAGTGCTCGACCAACGCGGATGTGTCCGGTGGACGGTCGATGCGCAGCGCTTTTGTGAAAGCCCGCCGCCGAATCGCCTCGTGCACGCACCGCGGTACGGGATGCAACCAAGCACCCCGCCCCGGCAGGCTGGTCGCGGTGTCAACGATTACGGCGTATTCGCCGTTCCCGGTAGGCACAGCCACCACTCGGAGCAATTCGGTGGCCAACTCTCGCTTTCGGCACCCCACACACGTCCGCACGGGTCCACCCATGTGTCTGTGCGCCGAGGCCGAAGGCTCGCGCTGGATCACGGCTCAGTCTAGCGTCACGGAACCGATGGTCAGAACCACCCGGGGTGGGCCGTGACGTGCGGGCCTGATTGCGCACGCCGCCGCAGAAAACGGGCTTTCCCCAAACCAAACGCGCGCCGGCTATACCGGGTCAGTGATCATGCGCCATCGGGTGGCTGGCACCGTGTTCCGGCTGGTCCTCGGAATGCGAGGGCGAATCGCCGCGGATGTCGATGCGCCATCCGGTGAGCCGGGCGGCCAGCCGCGCGTTCTGCCCCTCCTTGCCGATGGCCAGCGACAACTGGAAGTCGGGCACCACCACGCGGGCGGCGCGGGCGGTCTCATCGATGACCGACACCGAAACCACCTTCGCCGGCGATAGCGCATTGGCGACGAACCGGGCCGGGTCCTCGTCGTAGTCGATGATGTCGATCTTCTCCCCGGAAAGCTCGCTCATCACGTTGCGCACCCGCTGCCCCATCGGACCGATGCACGCACCTTTGGCGTTCAGGCCGGACACTCGGGACACGACCGCGATCTTGGAGCGGTGGCCTGCCTCGCGGGCCACGGCCACGATCTCCACCGACCCGTCGGCGATCTCCGGCACTTCCAGCGAGAACAGCTTGCGGACCAGGTTGGGGTGGGTGCGAGACAACGTGATCATGGGCTCGCGCGACCCCCGCGTCACGCCGACCACGTAGCAGCGCACCCGGTTGCCGTGCTCGTAGCTCTCGCCGGGCACTTGTTCGGCCGCCGGGATGACGCCCTCGGATGCCTTGGTTTCGCTGCCCATCCGGACGACGACCAGACCGCGGGCGTTCGCGCGGCTGTCGCGCTGAATCACGCCCGCGACGATTTCGCCCTCGCGGGTGGAGAACTCGCCATACGTCCGCTCGTTCTCGGCGTCGCGAAAACGCTGCAGCATCACCTGGCGTGCGGTGGTCGCGGCGATGCGGCCGAAGCCCTCGGGGGTGTCGTCCCATTCGCTGATGACGTTGCCGTCCTCGTCCACCTCACGGGCGATCACCTGCACGACACCGGTCTTGCGGTCGATCTCGATGCGCGCATCGATCTGGTGGCCCTGGGTGTGCCGGTAGGCGGTCAGCAACGCCGACTTGATCGTTTCGAGCAGCTCATTGACCGAGATGCCCCGATCCACCTCGATGGCGTGCAACGCGCCCATGTCGATGTTCATGCTCCGGCCTCCGTCCTCCGGACCTCGCTCATACCCGCCAAATCCAACTCTTTTTGGGATGGCGACGAAAATTCAACCTGGACAACAGCTTTCGCGATCTCGACAAGCGGGATCTCGCGCACCGCCCAGTCGCGGCCGTCGCGGACCACCAGCCCCAGCGCGTCGGCGCGGGTCTCCCCCACCCGGCCGGTCAACTGCGAGCCGTCCGACAACTCCAGCTCGACCTTGCGGCCTCGCGCGCGGCGGAAGTGTTTCTCGCTGGTGAGTGGGCGGTCCACGCCCGGTGAACTGACCTCGAGCACATAGCCGTCGCTGATGCTGTCCAGACCGTCCAACAAAGCCGACGCCGAACGCGACAGGGCGGCTACGGCGTCCAGGTCCAGAGGGGTTTCACCATCGGCAATCACCGCGATCCGGGGCGGGCTCACCCGGGGATCGATGACCACGTCTTCGATCTCATAGCCGGCGCGCGCGAATTCCCCACCGAGTAGCTCGATCACCTGCGTCTGCGACGGTAGCCCGGTGGTCACGGCGAGCTCCTCATCTTGAGTTGTCCGGTCATCTGGCTGATGTCGCCGCCCCATGCATCTTCGGGCGGCTCCCGGTGTCCCGGTGGAATTGCAATAGCTGCAGTTCCGCGAGAACCGGGTACCAACGATACGCCAGGAATGGCGTAGGACGAGGTGATCGCGTAGGTCAAGGTCCTGGCATCGTGCCTGCCTTCGTTCCAATGGCAGGATGTTGCTGTGCCTAGCGCAGTACCTGTCACCAGCAGGCGGGGTGTGCTCGCCGGGGGTGCCGCACTTGCTGCGCTCGGGGTGGTCGTGTCCGCCTGTGGTGAGTCCCCGCCGAAACCGCCCGCGGCCGAAGAGCTGCTGGGGCCGTTAGACCAGGCCAGACGGGACACTGTGCTGGCTGGGGCCGCCGCCGCGGCGGTCGGGAATCCGCCGCAGGTCGCTGCCGCACTGACGGTGGTCGCGAACCAACGCGCCGCACACGCCCGTGCGCTTTCCACGGAGATCTCCCGGGCCGCCGGCAAGCTCACCGCCTCATCGAGTGAAACGACCGGCCCGAGCCCGGCCGCACCGACGGGGCCACCGCCGCCTCCACCACCGGTGTCCGACGTGATCAATGCGCTGCGCACCTCGGCCGACAACGCCGCTCGCCTGGTGTCCAGCCAATCGGGCTATCGGGCGGGGCTGCTCGCGTCCATCGCCGCGTCCTGCTCGGCGTCGTACACGGTCGCGCTGGTACCCGGGGGTCCGTCGATATGACCTCCGGCAAAGACGCCGACAACGCGGCACTGTGCGATGCGCTGGCCGTCGAGCACTCGACGATCTACGGCTACGGCATCGTGTCGGCACTCTCTCCGCCCAGCGTCAACGACTTGGTGGTGGACGCGCTGGGTCAGCACCGTCAGCGTCGCGACGATGTGATCGCCATGCTGGCCGCTCGCAAGGTCACCGCCCCACCCGCCGCCGCCGGCTATCAGTTGCCCTTGCTGGTGGGCAGCGCGGCCGACGCGGCTCGGCTGGCGACGCGGATGGAAAACGACGGTGCGACGGCGTGGCGCGCAGTCGTCGAACACGCCGAGACCGCCGAGGATCGGGCGTTCGCCTCGACGGCCCTGACCCAGAGCGCGGTGATGGCCGCCCGATGGAACCGCGTGCTGGGGGCCTGGCCGATCACGACGAGTTTCCCGGGTGGCAACGAGTAGCCGGCTAGCCGGTCAGCGCCGCCACGACGTCGGTGGCCAGCGAGACGCCGACCGCCAGCTCGCGAGTCTGTCCGCTGAAGCGGTCGCGCAGCTCGACCACACCGTCCGCCCAGCCCCGTCCGACCACGACGAGCCACGGCATCCCCAGCAGCTCGGCGTCTTTGAACTTGACGCCGGGCGAGGCCGTGCGGTCGTCCAGCAGCACCTCGAGTCCCAACCGATCCAGGTCGGCGGCCAGCGCGGTGGCTCCTTCGCGGGCCTCGGGGTCTTTGTTGGCGATCACCAGGTGAACGTCGTAGGGCGCGATCGCGGCCGGCCAGCGCAGGCCCAGCTCGTCGTGCTGCTGCTCGGCGACGACGGCGACCAGCCGCGATACCCCGAGCCCGTAGGAGCCCATGGTCAATCGCACCGGCTTGCCGTCCTCGCCGAGCACGTCGACGGTGAAGGCGTCGGTGTATTTGCGGCCGAGCTGGAAGATGTGCCCGATCTCGATTCCGCGCGCCATGACCAGTGGGCCGGCCCCGTCGGGAGAGGGATCACCTTCGCGCACCTCGGCGGCCTCGATGATGCCGTCGGGGGTGAAGTCGCGGCCGGCCACCAAACCGACGACGTGTCGGCCCGGCTCGTCGGCGCCGGTGATCCAGCTGGTGCCGTCGACCACTCGCGGATCGACGAGATAGCGAACTCCGTTGTCCTGCAACGCCTTTGGTCCGATGTAGCCCTTGACCAGGAAGGGATGCTTGGCGAAATCGCCGTCTCCGAGCAGCGCATATTCGGCCGGCTCCAGTGCCGCGCCCAGCCGTTTGTCGTCGACTTCGCGGTCGCCGGGCACACCGATGGCCAGCAGTTCCCACTCTCCGCCGGGTTGACGGACTTTGAGCAGCACGTTTTTCAATGTGTCGGCCGCGGTGACGGTGCGGCCGAGGTCGGCCTCATTGGCCCAGGCCACCAGGCTGGCGATGGTCGGCGTATCGCCGGTGTCGTGCACCACCGCGTCGGGCAGCCCGGCCACGACTTCTGCGGGCAGCGCCTCGGGCGCGGCGGTGATCACCGCCTCGACGTTGGCCGCATAACCCGACTCGAGGCAGCGCACGAAGGTGTCCTCGCCGCTCGGGCTCTCGGCGAGAAACTCCTCGGAGGCGCTGCCGCCCATCGCGCCGGACACCGCCGACACGATGACGTAGCGAAGCCGCAGCCGATCGAAGATGCGCTGGTAGGCCTCGCGGTGCGCGTGGTAGGCGGCCTTGAGGCCGGCGGCGTCGATGTCGAAGGAGTAGGAGTCCTTCATCACGAATTCCCGGCCACGCATGATCCCGGCCCGCGGCCGGGCCTCGTCGCGGTACTTGATCTGGATTTGGTACAGCGTCAGCGGGAAGTCTTTGTAGGAGCTGTATTCGCCCTTGACTGCTAAGGCGAAAAACTCTTCGTGCGTCGGAGCGAGCATGTAGTCGTTGCCGCGACGGTCCTGCACCCGAAACACGCTGTCGCCGTATTCGGTCCACCGGTTCGTGGTCTCGTACGGCGCGCGCGGCAGCAGCCCGGGGAACAGGATCTCCTGCCCGCCAATCGCGTTCATCTCCTCGCGGACAACGCGTTCGATGTTGCGCAGCACCCGCAGCCCCAGCGGCAGCCAGCTGTACAACCCGGGGGCGATAGGCCGCACATATCCCGCGCGAATCAGCAGCTTGTGGCTGGCCAGTTCGGCGTCGGCGGGATCGTCGCGCAGAGTGCGCAGGAACAGCTCGGACATCCGGGTGATCACAGCGGGCCAGCCTAATGGCGAGGGCACCGATGGCGGCGACGCGGGCTGCGTATGCGCCAGCTGTCGCGTGCAGTTGGGCCATTCGGCTAGCTGAGGGAAGCCGCCTCCGAAAAATAAATCCCTCGTTCGGGCTCAGTCGCCGCTGGCCTCGATGATCTTGTCGGCCAATCCGTTTGGATTTGTGAAGATAACCTCATGACTGCCCGGCAGTTCGAGGAATCGATGCTCGCCGAGCCGGCTGGTGTATCGCGGATGGTAGCCCCAGTCCCCGGCCGGCATCGAGATGTCATCGCTGCCGAGGATGTAGCTCTTTGGCGTTGTCAAGGAATAGAACTTCTTCAGATCCAACGGCTCGACGATCGGCTGGTAGGGCTCGGGGCACAGCCGCTCATACGTCAAGCGTGCGAGTTCAGGGTCGGCATCGTTGATGAACGCCGTGCGCCAGACGTCAAAGGGCAGCGCAACGGCGTTGTCCGCGGATGCGGCCGCAAGCTCCATGAACATATCGCGGTAGTGCGGTGGGGCGGCCTGCTCCATGGATTCGCCGTCTTTGAGCACATGGCCAGCTACGTAGACCAGCCGTCGCACACGATCGGCAATTTCTTCCACCGCCTTGCTGACGACTGTGCCGCCGTAGCTGTAGCCGACCAGCACAACGTCGGTCAAGTCGCGGTCAACCACGAAGTTCACGATCGACCGGCTCAGGTCGCCGTGGCTGATCCGCGTCGAAGCGTCTGGGCCACGACCGGGCAGGGTGGGGCCAAAGGTGGTGTGGCTGCGGGATTCCAGGCGGTGCCTGACATCGGTCCATGCCGAGCCGTCATGCCAGGCGGCGTGTACTAAAACGAAGGTAGACACGTCCTAATCAACGGCAACCGAATGCGCCTCGTTCTGCGATGTGATGTCGGCCACCGGGCGAATGCGCGCGACGGCGGACGTATGCCTATGTCGAGGAATTGACGGCGTCAGCCCTCGAACAGAAACCCCGGGAGCTAGAGCTCGCCGGCGTCGATGGCTTCCTTAACCTCTTGCGCGTGCGCAACCTGCTCCGGGGTGTAGCCGATGAACAGCGCTGCCACACCGACGATCACGGCCGCTCCGGCGATCCACAGCAGGCCGTAGGTATAGCCCTTATCGAGCGCGTGCAACTGAGCTTCGTTCATGAACTTCACCGGACCGGTGATACCGCCCAGGTACAGCGTGCGCGAGGTGATCACGGCCTGGATGACGGCCAGCACCAGCGGGCCACCCAGGCTCTGCAGCATCAGCGTCATTGCCGACACCGGGCCGATCCGGTCGAAGCCGACACCGGCGATCGCCGACAGGGTCAGCGGGACGACCACCATGCCGATACCGATGCCGCCAACCACGATCGGCACCACCAGGTTGGGGAAGTACGAGGCACCGCGGTGCATGCATGCCGAGCCGTACAGCATCGCTGCCAGCAGCAACCAGCCACCGCCGATGGTCAACACCCGCGGCGAGAACCGTGACACCAGCTGTGAGGAGATACCCAGGCCGATTCCCATCGCGATGACGAACGGGATGAAGCCGATGCCCGCGCCAAGCGCGGTATAGCCCAGGATGTCCTGCACGTACAGGCCGATGGACACGGTCAGGCTGAACATCACGCCGCCGGCCAGGAAGATCGCCACGAACGTGACCAGCCGGTTGCGGTCGCGGAACAAATCGAACGGCACGACGGGGTTTTCAGCGGTGCGCTCCACGAGCGCGAACGCGATACCAGCCGCCACGGCCACCACACCCGAACCAATGGTGGTCAGCGAGATCCAGCCCTTTTCCGGGCCCATGGAGAAAGCGAAAACGGCGGCGGTGCATGCCAAGGTGGCCAGCATGGCCCCGGCGGCGTCGAGCTTCATCCGCTCTCGGTTGGTTTCCCGCAGCGCGGTGCGGGCCAGGTAGATCATCAACAGCCCGATCGGCACGTTGACCAGGAACGCCAGCCGCCACGACCACTCGGTCAGCGCGCCGCCGACCACCAGACCCATCACGGAGCCGATCGCGGTCATCGCGGCGAACACGGCCGTCGCCGCGTTGCGGGCGGGACCCTTCGAGAAGGTGGTGGCTACCAGGGCAAGACCGGTCGGCGAGGCGATGGCCGACCCGATGCCCTGGGAGAGCCGCGCGATCACCAACGTCGCCTCGTCCCAAGCCACCGCGCACAGCACGGAGGAGATGGTGAACAGGGCGACGCCGACGATGAAGGTGCGTTTGCGTCCGATGGTGTCGCCGAGGCGGCCGCCCAGCAGCATCAGCCCACCAAAGGTGAGCACGTACGCGGTGATCACCCAGCTACGGCCGGCGTCGGACAGGCCCAGCTCGTTCTGAATCTTAGGAAGCGCGACGATCGCGACGGTGCTGTCCATGGTTGCCAGCAGCTGCATGCCGCCGATGGCGACGACCGCCGCCAGGAAGCGACGAGAGGGCAACCAGGTCGGGTAATACCTGCTAGTGCGGGTGGCGGCGGTCTCGGACGGGCGCTCGGTGCGCACCGGGGCCGGACGATCGGGGCGTGCAGCAGTCCAATTCTGGGCAGCGCGCTCTGTCTCGTTGAGGGCCGTCATAACGGGTTACCTTACAGTAATCTTAAGAATTGTTTAAACCCCGAATGCCGCTACCGGCCCGATCACGACGATCGCGGGAGGTCTGATCCCTTCCGCGCGAACCTTCTGTGGCGTGTCGGCAAGAGTGGCTCGCAACGTGTGTTGAGCTGGCGTTGTTCCGTGTTGAACCACCAGCACCGGCGTATCCGCAGGTCGGCCACCCTTCAGCAGCACCTCGACGAAGAGCTCAATGCGTTCGACCGCCATCAGCAAAACAATGGTGCCCGATAACCCCGCCAGTGCATTCCAATTCACTAACGATTCGGGATGCCCGGGCGCCAGGTGGCCGCTGACCACCACGAACTCGTGGTTTACCGCCCGATGAGTGACCGGAACGCCCGCCAATGCCGGCACGGCTATGGCACTGGTCACACCGGGGACCACCGTGACCGGAATGCCGGCCTCGGCGCACGCGAGGACCTCCTCGTAACCGCGCGCGAACACGAAGGGGTCGCCGCCCTTGAGGCGGACCACGAAGCTCCCGGAGCGGGCCCGTTCGATCATGACGTTGTTGATCGCGTCCTGGGCCATGGCCCGCCCGTACGGGATCTTGGCCGCATCGATGACTTCGACGTGCGGCGGCAGTTCGGCGAGCAATTCGGGCGGGGCCAGGCGGTCGGCGACCACGACGTCGGCCTGGGCGAGCAACCGGCGACCGCGGACGGTGATCAGCTCGGGGTCGCCCGGACCGCCGCCGACCAGCGCCACCCCGCCGCGCACCACGTCGGAACTCTCTGAACTTTCCGGAGTAATCAGGCCCTGCTGCAACGCTTCACGGATGGCCGAGCGGATCGCTGCCGACCTGCGGTGCTCCCCGCCGGCCAGCACCCCCACCGACAGTCCGGCGTAGCTGAACGACGCCGGGGTCACCGCGGTGCCCTCGAGCGCGATGTCGGCGCGCACGCAGAAGATCTGTCGGCTATCGGCCTCGGCGACGACGGCCGCATTCACCTGCGCATCATCGGTGGCCGCGATCGCATACCAGGCCCCGTCGAGGTCGCCGGCGCGGTACTCGCGCACCGACAAGGTGATTCCGTCCATCGCCTCGACCGCGGGGGTGGCGGAGCGGCTGATCACGTGGATGTCGGCGCCACTGGCGATGAGTAGGGGTAGCCGACGCTGGGCGACCGTGCCTCCGCCGACCACGACGACCTTCTTACCGGTCAGCCGCAATCCGACGAGGTAGGGGCTCTCGGTCACCCGGCAAGCTTAGTGAAGACCATCGGCGCGGCTCTCACGCCGGTTGGCGGCGTGTGCGACGAAACGCACCACCGCGTCCGGGGCCGCGGCAGGGTGAGTGTGCAGATACGACGCGTGTACGCCGGCATGCACCACGCCGTCGCGCACCGCGGCGGCATCGTGGCCCGCTTCGCCGGCCCGGTAGACCCAGGCGGGCTGGTAGCTCTCGGTGAAGGTGACCACGGTCCGGTGGAATTCATGTCCGACCACCCGCGCTCCGGCGGCATACAGCGCCGAATCGGCCACCGCGACCGCGTCGCGATACGCCAACTTCAGGTGTGGGGTGAACCGCGCCGATCCGGCCAGCACTCCGCACATCGGGTACCCGTCGAGTTCGGCAGCCAGGTAGATCAGACCGGCACATTCGGCGTGCACCGGTGCGCCGGTGCCGGCTAGCTCGCTGATCTGCTGTCGGACGACGTCATTGGCGGACAGGTCGGCGGTGAACTGTTCGGGAAAGCCGCCGGGCAGCAGCACCGCATCGGTGCCGTCGGGCAACGTATCGACCAGCGGGTCGAAGTCGACCACGTCGGCGCCGGTGGCACGCAGCAGCTCGGCGTGTTCGGCGTAGCCGAAGCTGAAGGCCTTCCCGGCGGCCATCGCCACCGTGGCGCGGCGCCGACCGGCCGTCTCCCCCACCGCGGCAACGGGATCCCACGCCGGGCCGCTGATCTGGCTGCGCGCGGCCGCCACCACCGCGGCCAGGTCGACGTGCCGCGCGATCAGAGCGGTCATCGCCTCGACCGCGAGCCGGGCGCGGCGCCCATACTCGACCGCGGTGACCAGACCCAAATACCGTGTCGGAAGCTCTAATTCGGCGTTGCGCGGAATGGCACCCAACACCGGGATGCCGGTGTGCTCGCACGCCTGCCGCAACACCTGCTCGTGCCGCGCCGATCCCACCCGGTTGAGAATTACGCCGGCGATCCGGGTTGCGGTATCGAACGTCGAAAAGCCGTGCAGCAGAGCGGCGATGCTGTGGCTTTGGCCGCGTGCGTCGACCACCAGGATCACCGGGGCGCCCACCAGACCGGCGACGTGGGCGGTGGAGCCCGCCGGCAGGGACGTCGCTGGACTTTCAGGGGGACCGATCCGTCCGTCGAACAGCCCCATCACGCCCTCGATCACCGCGATGTCCGCGCCGGCCGCACCATGGGCGTAAAGCGGGCCAATGAGCTGTTCCCCCACCAACACCGGGTCAAGGTTGCGTCCGGGCCGCCCCGCGGCCAGCCCGTGGTAGCCGGGGTCGATGAAGTCCGGGCCCACCTTGAACGGCGCGACCGTATGTCCGACCTCACGCATCGCCCCGATCAAACCCGTTGCGACCGTGGTCTTTCCGCTGCCCGACGCGGGAGCGGCGACGACGACCGCGGGGACATTCACCACTCGATGCCCTTTTGCCCCTTGCGTCCCGCGTCCATCGGGTGCTTGACCTTGGTCATCTCGGTGACGAGGTCGGCGGCCTCAACCAGCCGCGGCGGGGCGGCGCGTCCGGTGATCACCACATGCTGGTGCCCGGGCCGGGCCAGCAACACCTCCACCACCTCGTCGACGTCGATCCAGCCCCACTTCAACGGATAGGTGAACTCGTCGAGCACGTAGAAGTCGTGGCGCTGCTCGGCCAGCCGGCGGGAGATCTCCGTCCAGCCGGCGGCGGCCGCCGCCGCATGATCTTCCTCGCCGCCGGATTTACGCGACCAGGACCAGCCCGCACCCATCTTGTGCCATTCCACCGCTCCCCCGGCGCCGAGCTCATCGTGCAACTGGCCCAGTTGCCGGAAGGCGGCTTCCTCGCCCACCTTCCACTTGGCGCTCTTGACGAACTGAAACACCGCGACGTCAAGGCGTGCGTTCCACGCGCGCAACGCCATTCCGAACGCCGCAGTCGACTTCCCTTTGCCGTCACCGGTGTGCACCGCCAGCACCGGCAGATTGCGCCGGTCCCGGGTGGTCAGCCCGTCGTCCGGGACCTGCACCGGGGTTCCCTGTGGCATAAGGGCGCACCTCCCTTGTTGTGCTCCGCGGCTAGGCCACGCTGCGCACGGCCTGCGTCAAATGGTCGGCGTGCAATTGTTCCAGCCGAATGGTCTGCGCACCGAGCTGGCGGGCCAGCTGCCCGGCCAATCCCAGTCGCACGTACGACGTTTCACAGTCCACCACGACCGCCGCCGCACCTTCGGCGACCAGCCGTGAGGCCGCGATTCGACTGCGGCCCAACGGGTCCGGTCCAGCCGTGGCCCGGCCGTCGGTGAGCACCACGACCAGGGCACGCCGGGCCTGGTCGCGCGCCCGTTCCCGGACGATCAGCTCACGCGCGGCGAGCAGTCCCTCGGCCAGCGGAGTCCTCCCACCGGTATCGAACCGGGCCAACCGTCGGCCGGCGATGTGTGCCGACGACGTTGGCGGCAGCAACAGCCGCGCCTGCTGCTGCCGGAACGTGATCACCGCGACCTTGTCACGCCGCTGATAGGCGTCACGCAGCAGCGACAGGGTGGCGCCGCTCACCGCGGCCATCCGGTCCCGGGCCGCCATCGACCCGGACGCGTCGACGACGAAGATCACCAGGTTGCCTTCGCGTCCTTCGCGAACCGCCCGGCGTATGTCGTCGGGTCGCGGGCGCAGCGGCCCGGCGCCGGCATGCTCGGCGGCCGACAGCAGGGTGGCGAACAGGTGTAGTCCGTGAGCTCCCGCGTCGTTGCCGTCGGCCGCGGCCACCACGCTCCCGGAGAGGTTGCGGGCCCGTGAACGTCGGCCGGGTGCTCCTTGACCGACCCCGGGAACCGTCAGCGTGCGGGTCCGAAAGGTTTTCGACGGCGGGGCGCTGGGCCGCGTTTTAGGCGGTTGGGGCTTCCCGTTCGAGGGTGAGTCCGGTTGTGACGCAGGGTCATTGGCAGACTGGCCGCCCCCGGGTGGGTCGGAATCGGGTTCGGGATCTTTACCGGCCTGCTCCAGGGCCTGGTCCAGCTGGTCGCGATCGATGCCCGGATCGTCGAACGGGTCGCGGCGACGGCGATGCGGCAGCGCCAGTTCGGCGGCCACCCGGATGTCCTGCTCCTCGACGGTCGTCACACCGCGCCAGGCGGCGTGGGCGGCGGCGGTGCGGGCCACCACCAGATCGGCCCGCATCCCATCGACGTCGAACGCCGCACACAGCGCCGCGATGCGCCGTAATTCGTTGTCCGGCAACATGACATCGTCGACGAGCGCACGAGCCGCGGCGATCCGACGGGCCAACTCGGCGTCGGCGTCGGCATACTGCGCGGCGAACGCGTCCGGATCGGCCTCGTAGGCCAGCCGCGCCCGGATGACCTGCACCCGCACGTCGACGTCACGCGACGCGTGCACATCGACCGTGAGACCGAACCGGTCCAGCAGCTGCGGACGCAGTTCGCCTTCCTCCGGATTCATCGTGCCGATCAGCACGAACCGGGCCTCATGCGAATGGGAGATGCCGTCGCGTTCGACGTGCACCCGCCCCATCGCGGCGGCATCCAGCAGCACGTCGACCAGGTGATCGTGCAGCAGGTTGACCTCGTCGACGTAGAGCACGCCACCGTGAGCACGCGCGAGCAATCCCGGCGAGAACGCATGCTCGCCGTCGCGCAGCACCCGCTGCAGATCCAGCGAACCGATCACCCGGTCCTCGGTTGCGCCGAGCGGCAATTCGACCAGGCCGGCCGCGGCACCGTTGGTTCCGGTCGCCGCGGATAACAGCGCGGCAAGCCCGCGCACCGCCGTCGATTTGGCGGTGCCCTTCTCGCCGCGGATCAGCGCGCCGCCGATCTCCGGACGCACCGCACACAGCAGCAGCGCAAGCCGCAACTGATCGTGACCGACGATCGCGCTGAACGGGTAGGGCTTCACGGCTTGTCCGCGAGGCCGGAGCCGGGCCGCAGCATGGGGACGTGCGGAACGCCGTCGTCGAGGAAATCGTCGCCGTCGCGGACAAAACCGTGCTGGGCGTACATGTCGGCCAAGTAGGTCTGCGCGTTGATCCGGCACGGGTAATCGCCGACCTCGGCCAGTGCGGCGCGCAGCAACCGGGTGGTGTGGCCCTGTCCACGCGCGCCGCGTTTGGTGCACAGCCGCCCGATCCGGAACACCTTCGCGCCTCCGGCGTGCTCCTCCATCAGCCGCAGCGTGCAGATCACGTCGCCGTCAGACGTTTCCAGCCAGAAGTGCCGAGTTTCGGCGAGCAGATCGCGTCCGTCCAGCTCCGGATACGGAATCGCCTGTTCGACGACGAACACCTCTACCCGTAGCTTAAGCAGCTCGTAAAGGGTCTGCGCGTCAAGGTCTTTGGCCCAGATGCGGCGTAGCGCTTCAGTCATCGGCGCCGCTCCTCCTCATCGCTTCGCTCTGCATCGTCGCCGTCGCAAGTCATCGGCGCCGCTCCTCCTCATCGCTTCGCTCTGCATGGGTCATGAGGCGTCCAACTGTAATACCTTGGTGCTCCACGAGCGCACCTCGTCGTAGAGCCCCGGTTCATCGGACAGCTTGGCGCCTAACGAGGGAATCATCTCTTTGAGCCTGGGCAGCCAGGACCGATACCGGTTGGCAAAGCATCCCGCAAGCACATCGAGCATGATCGGCACGGCAGTCGAGGCGCCCGGCGAGCCGCCGAGCAGTCCGGCGATGCTGCCGTCGGCCGAGCGCAGGACCGTGGTGCCGAATTCGAGCACCCCGCCACTGCCTTTGACCCGCCGGATCACCTGCACCCGCTGACCGGCCACCGTCAGCTCCCAATCCGAATCCAGGGCACTGGGCGCGAATTCACGCAGCGCATGGACCCGGCCGGGGCCGGTGAGCCGCAATTGGCGGATCAAGTAATTGACCAATGCCATCTCGGAGACGCCGACACCCAGCATCGACAACAGGTTGTCCGGGCGAACGGATCGTGGCAAATCACTGAGGTGACCATGCTTCAAGAATTTGGGCGACCAGCCGGCGTACGGCCCGAAGACCAACCACGATTTGCCGTTGACGAACCGCAGATCCAGATGCAGCGCACCCAGCGGTGGGGCGCCGGGCGCGGGGACCCCGTACACCTTGGCCCGGTGCGCGGCAGTCAGCGCCGGATTGCCGGCGCGCAGAAACCGGCCGCCGATCGGGAAGCCGGCGAAACCCTTGACCTCATTGATGCCGGACTTCTGTAGCAGCGGCAGTGCGTCACCACCGGCGCCGACGAACACGAATCTTGCGTTCAGCTTGCGCTTTTCGCCGGTGCGACGATTCCCGATCTGCAGCGTCCAGCCGCCATCGGAGTGCCGGGTCAGGTTGCGGACCTCGTGACCGAACAGCGCGGTGACGCCGTTGCGCACGCAGAAGCCGACCAGCTGTTTGGACAGCGAACCGAAATCGACGTCGGTGCCCTCGGCGGCCCAGTTCAGTGCAATCGGCTCGGAGAAGTCACGTTTGGCGGCCATGAACGGTAGCCGCCGGGCAAACTCATCCGGGTCGTCGATCAATTCGGTGCCGGCGAACAGCGGGTTGGGCGCCAATGCCCGCTGCCGCCGCCGCAGATAGTCGACCCACTGCGCGCCGTGCACGAAACTGACATGCGGGACGCGGTTCAGGAAGCTTCGATCGGTGAGGATGCCGTTCTCGACGGCGTAAGCCCAGAACTGGCGGGTCACCTGGAAT
Organism: Mycobacterium sp. Dal123C01; assembly: GCF_052566995.1. Classification (NCBI taxonomy): domain Bacteria; kingdom Bacillati; phylum Actinomycetota; class Actinomycetes; order Mycobacteriales; family Mycobacteriaceae; genus Mycobacterium; species Mycobacterium sp. Dal123C01. The sequence goes on from NZ_CP199580.1 coordinate 5,093,177, forward strand.
TGCTCGTTGATGACGACCGCTTTGGTGATGTCGATTGAACCGTCGGCATTCTGCGGGGTGTAGTTCAGCTCGCACAGCGCGGAATGCCCGGTGCCGGCGTTGTTCCAGGGACTGCTGCTTTCCGCGGCGACGGCGTCCAGCCGCTCGATCAGCGTGATCGACCAATCCGGCTCCAGCCGCCGCAGCAACGCACCCAGGGTGGCGCTCATGATGCCGGCGCCGACCAGCACGACGTCGGTACGCGCCGTCCCAGGGTCTGCCACCGCCGCGTTGGTCCTTCCGTTGGCTCTGCCGGTCATCAGGCTATCCCGGTCGGCATCGCCGAAACGACCTGAACCGGCCTGGACCGGCCTCGACCAGCAAAAGCTTTCGCCACGCTAAGCTGGCCGGGTGACTGGCTGGGTGCCGGATGTCCTGCCTGGCTGCTGGCAGTACACCATCCCGTTGGGCCCCGATCCCGCGGGCGAGGGCGACATCGTCGCAACCTTGATCCGGCGCGGCCCCGAAACCGGTCTCGAGCACGCGGTCCTGGCGGTCCATGGTTACACCGACTACTTCTTCAACACCGCGCTGGCCGATCACTTCGCCAACCGCGGTTTCACCTTCTATGCGTTGGACCTGCAGAAGTGCGGCCGGTCCCGGCGCGACGGCCAGACCCCGCACTTCATCACCGATCTCGCCCAGTACGACACCGAACTCGAACGCGCCCTCGCCGTCATCGGCGAGCAGGCCGGTCCCGGCCGTGCCGTCGAAGTTCTGATGTACGGCCACTCCGCCGGCGGTCTGATCGTGCCGATGTGGCTGGACCGGTTGCGCCGGCGCAACGCCAAAGCACACGCCGGCATCGGTGGTCTGATCCTCAACAGCCCGTTCCTGGATCTGCATGGCCCGGCGATCCTGCGCCTGGGAATGACCTCGGCGATGATCGCCGGCCTGTCGCGAGTGCGTTCCAAAGGCGTGGTCCGGTCGGCCAGCAAGGGCGGTTACGGCACCAGCCTGCACCGCGACTACGGCGGCGAGTTCGACTACGACCTGCAGTGGAAACCGTTGGGCGGCTTCCCTATCACCGTGGGGTGGTTGCACGCGGTGCGCCGCGGCCAGACCCGGTTACACCGGGGCCTCGATGTCGGGGTGCCCAACCTGATCCTGCGGTCGGACCACAGTGTGCGCGAAACCACCGACCCGAGTTCTATGCAACGCGGCGACGCTGTTCTGGACGTCACCCAGATCGCCAGGTGGGCGGGCTGTATCGGGAACCGCAGCGCCATGGTTCCGGTGGCCGACGCCAAACACGATGTGTTTTTGTCGCTGCAGGAGCCTCGCGAGGTCGCGTATCGGGAACTGGACATCTGGCTGGACGGCTACCTACGCTCCGATAACACCGACGCCTCGGCATCGTTCGGAAAGGGGTGACGGCGTGGAGACCTACGACGTCGCGATCATCGGAACCGGTTCGGGCAATAGCATTCTCGATGATCGACATGCCGACAAGCGGGTGGCGATCTGCGAACACGGCACCTTTGGTGGTACGTGCCTCAACGTCGGGTGCATCCCGACCAAGATGTTCGTCTACGCCGCCGAAGTCGCCCAGACGATCCGGGAGGCGGCGCGCTACGGCGTCGACGCACGCATCGGCGCGGTGCGCTGGGACGACATCGTCTCCCGCGTCTTCGGACGAATCGATCCAATCGGGCTCAGCGGCGAGGATTATCGGAGCTCCGCACCCAATACCGACGTGTACAAGCAGCACACCCGGTTCGGACCGGTTCAGGCCGACGGACGCTATCTGCTGCGCACCGACGCCGGCGAAGAATTCACTGCCGATCAGGTGGTGATCGCCGCGGGCTCGCGGCCCACGGTTCCGCCGGCGATCCTGGCATCCAACCTCGATTACCACACCAGCGACACCGTGATGCGAATCGCGGAGTTGCCCGAGCATCTGGTGATTATCGGAAGTGGCTTCGTGGCAGCCGAATTCGCGCACATCTTCTCCTCGCTCGGCGTCCGGGTCACCCTCGTGGTCCGTGGCGCCACGCTGCTGCGGCACTACGACGACACCCTCTGCCGGCGGTTCACCCGCATCGCCTCATCGAAATGGGAACTGCGCACTCACCGCAACGTCGTCGGCGGCACCAACCGCGATTCGGGCGTCGCACTCGAGCTCGACGACGGCTCGACACTGAACGCCGACCTCTTGCTGGTGGCCACCGGCCGGTTGTCCAACGCCGATCTACTCGACGCCGGGCAGGCCGGGGTCGATGTCGAGGATGGCCGGGTGGTCGTCGATGAATACCAACGGACCTCCGCCCGTGGCGTTTTCGCGCTGGGCGACGTCTCGTCGCCGTATATGCTCAAGCACGTCGCCAACCACGAAGCGCGCGTCGTGCAGCACAATCTGCTCTGCGACTGGGACGACACCGAATCGATGACCGTGACCGACCACCGGTTCGTACCATCGGCGGTGTTTACCGATCCTCAGCTGGCAGCGGTCGGATTGACCGAAAACCAAGCCATTGCACGCGGATTCGACGTCTCGGTGGCAATAGAAAAGTATGGCCACGTGGCCTACGGGTGGGCGATGGAAGACACCACCGGGATCGTCAAGCTGATCGCCGAACGCAACACCGGCTGCTTGCTGGGTGCACACATCATGGGCCATCAGGCATCGTCGATCATCCAGCCGTTGATCCAGGCGATGAGCTTCGGGCTTACCGCCCCGCAGATGGCCCGCGGCCAGTACTGGATCCATCCGGCGCTGCCCGAAGTGGTGGAGAATGCCTTGCTGGCGCTGCGCTGAGCTCAGCGGCGCCCGGCTGACTCGCCCTCCTGGCATCGCGGGCACAGGCCACGCAACGTCAGGCCGGCCCGCTCCGACAGGGCGAACGCACTACCCGCCATCGCGTGCTCGAGCGCAGAGCTGAGCTGCCCCGCGGGCACTTCGATGATCGAGCCGCACTGCGTGCATACCGCGTGGTGGTGCGGGGCGGTCGCCAGCCCGTAGGTCGTGACACCGCCGTCCAGGGTCAAGGCGTGCAACACCGCCTGCTCGACCAGGGTGGTCACCGTGCGGTAGATGGTGGCCACGTCGGGTGGGTGCGCGCCAGTAGGTAGGCAGGCCCGCACCCGCTGATGGATCTCCGCGACCGAAAGGTGCCCGTTAACCGGTTCGAGCACTGCCAACACCTGTATCCGCGACGCCATCCGCCGCAACCCGCGGGCGCGCAGAAAATCACCGATACGTTCGGTGACCGCGGGATCAAGAGCCGACGGATTGGGCGTCACCCGTTAAGTGTCGCGCCGGATATCCCGGATTGCCAGTGCTCGGCGCCGGTCCGAGGGTATTCCTTCATGCAAGTCACTTGCATCCAGTTCACGCTCGAACCTACAGTCGTGGCTGTGGCGTTCTGCCAACGCAGGAGGGACCGAATGGCCAGTATTGAGCTTGCCGCGCCGCGGACCAGGCTCGCCAGGCTGCACGGCTTCCTGACACCCCCGGAATGGGGGCGCCTGGGAGTCATGCTGGCAGTGATCGTCGCACTGCATCTCATCGGCTGGACCACCCTGCTCGTGCTCGTGGATCCGGCGCGATTAAGCGTGGGCGGCAAGGCATTTGGTATCGGGGTTGGGCTGACAGCTTATGCGCTGGGCCTGCGCCACGCCTTTGACGCCGACCACATCGCCGCCATCGACAACACCACCCGCAAGCTGATGAGCGACGGGCAGCGCCCGCTTGCCGTCGGGTTCTTCTTCTCGCTGGGCCACTCCACCGTGGTGTTCGCGCTGGCGATGCTGCTGGCGATCGGGGCGAAGGCCATCGTCGGACCGGTCGAAGACGATTCCTCGACGCTGCATCACTACACCGGCCTGATCGGCACCAGCGTCTCGGGCGTGTTCCTGTATCTGATCGCCATCCTCAACCTCGTTGTGCTGGTCGGAATCCTGCGGGTGTTCCTGCGGTTGCGCCGCGGCGAATACGACGAAGCGGAGCTCGAACAGCACTTGGACAACCGCGGGTTGCTCAACCGGTTGCTCGGCCGTTTCACGCGTTCGATCACCAAGTCCTGGCACATGTACCCGATCGGTTTGCTGTTCGGTCTGGGCTTTGACACCGCCACCGAGATCACCCTGCTGGTGCTGGCCGGCACCAGTGCGGCCGCCGGGCTGCCGTGGTACGCGATCCTGTGTCTGCCGGTGTTGTTCACCGCGGGCATGTGTCTGCTGGACACCATCGACGGCTCGTTCATGAATTTCGCCTACGGCTGGGCGTTTTCCAACCCGGTCCGCAAGATCTACTACAACATCACGATCACCGGGTTATCGGTCGTCGTCGCCCTGCTGATCGGCAGCATCGAGCTGCTCGACCTGTTTGCCGAGGAGCTGCGGTGGCGGGGCCCCTTCTGGGATTGGCTCGGCGGTCTCGACCTCAACACGGTCGGCTTCGTCATCGTCGGCCTGTTCGTCAGCACCTGGGCGGTCGCGCTGCTCGTCTGGCGCTACGGCCGCATCGAAGAGAAATGGGCCGCAAGCGCCTCGGCCGCCGAGACCACGCCCTAACCTGCCGCGTCATCGGGGTATTCGTCGCGGCCCCCGCGGTGTAGAAACGAATTCATGGGCCCGCGCCCGACGCCGGTGACCGGCAATGCATGAGCTATCGCTGTGCGAGGCGATCGCCGGCGTGGTCAAGACACATGCCGACGGACGGCACGTCGACGTGGTCCGCGTCCGGATCGGCGCCCTGCGCCAGGTGGTTCCCGAGTCGTTGTCGTTCTGTTGGACCCTGGTCCGGGACTCGGAGGACATGCCGGACGCCGCGCTGGAACTCGAGTGTGTCAGCGCCGAGGTGCGCTGCCGTGCCTGCGGCCGGCAGTCGGAGATCACCTCGGCCTGGTCGATTTGGTGTCCGCGATGCGACAGTTCCGACGTCGAGGTACTCCGCGGCAACGAATTCCTGGTGACGTCGTTGGACGTCTCGTGAAAGGTGTTGACGATGGGTAGATTTCATCGACACGACGACGGAACCGTGCACACCCATGAGCACGATCACCCGCCCCACGATCGCGACCACGGCGATCACAGCCACTACGAGACCGGCAAGCAGCGCATCGACGTGCTGGAGGCGATCTTCGCCGAGAACGACGTTCTCGCCGACGCCAACCGGGCCGCGTTCGAAAGCAACGGGATCCGCACCCTGAACCTGATGAGCTCTCCGGGGTCGGGAAAGACGACCGTCCTGCAGGCAACACTCGACGAGCTCGCCGGTGAGTTCGCGATCGGGGTGATCGAGGGCGACATCGCCACCGATCTCGATGCGGCCAAGCTGAGCGGTCGCGGCGCCCAGGTGTCACTGCTGAACACCAGTAACGGCTTTGGCGGCGAATGCCATCTCGACGCGCCCATGGTCAATCGTGCACTGCCGGGCCTCGACCTTCGGAGTCTGAACCTGGTGATCATCGAAAACGTCGGCAACCTGGTCTGCCCGGCGGAGTTCGACGTCGGCGAGCATGCGAAGGCCATGGTCTACTCCGTCACCGAGGGCGAGGACAAACCGCTGAAGTACCCGGTGATGTTCCGATCGGTGGATGTGGTGTTGCTCAACAAGATTGACCTGGTCCCCCACCTGGATGTCGAGGTGGACACCTACATCGCGCACGTGCGCGACGTCAATGCGACCGCGACGATCCTGCCGGTAAGCGCGCGCACCGGTGCCGGCATGGGTGCCTGGTTTGGCTGGCTGAGACGGTTCGCCCAGGGCGTCGTGGACTGAACTCCGATTGTCATGCAAATGATTTGCATGACAAGGCCGCTACAAATGCTGTGGACAACCTACCCAACGTCAGAAAAATTAGCCATCCTCAGTGGTTTCGCACCGGGGCGCGTGTCGCCCGAAAAGCGCTGTCCCACAATGGCACTAGGACACCTGGACCGGGCTGCGAAACACTTGTTTGGGTGCCGGTAAAACGGGAACCGTTGACAACTCCGGAGGGCGGGAGTAGACCCAAAAACAACGCTGCGCAAGTGGGCCGACGGTCGACTCCGGCGGCGTAGGGGTCCCAGCCCGGCCCCGGAAAGCTGCAGCATGCCAACGGACGCAGCAGTCAAAGCAGAAGAAACGTTGATCCACGTGTTATGGATCAACGCAGGCCTCAGTTGTGACGGTGATTCGGTGGCGTTGACTGCCGCCACCCAGCCCAGCGTTGAGGAGATCGCCCTCGGGGCGCTTCCCGGTCTTCCCAAAGTCGCCGTGCACTGGCCTCTGATCGATTTCGAATGCGGACCCAGCGGAGGGGCCGACGATTTCCTCGAGTGGTTCTTCAGAGCCGACCGCGGTGAATTGGAACCGTTCGTGCTGGTCGTGGAGGGATCCATTCCGAACGAGAAGATCAAGGACGAGGGGTACTGGTGCGGGTTCGGCAACGACCCCGCCACCGGCCAGCCGATGACCACCAGCGAGTGGCTCGACCGGTTGACGCCCAAGGCCACTGCGGTCGTCGCGGTCGGGACCTGCGCGACCTACGGCGGCATCCACGCGATGGCCGGCAATCCGACCGGAGCGATGGGCGTACCGGACTATCTCGGCTGGGACTGGAAGAGCAAGGCGGGCATTCCGATCGTCTGCGTACCCGGCTGCCCGATCCATCCCGACAACCTGTCCGAGACGCTGACCTACCTGCTGTACATGGCGACCGGTCAGGCGCCGATGATCCCGCTCGACGAGGCGCTGCGGCCCAAGTGGTTGTTCGGGGCGACCGTGCACGAGGGTTGCGACCGGGCCGGCTACTACGAGCAGGGCGATTTCGCCACCGAGTACGGGTCACCGAAATGCATTGTCAAGCTTGGCTGTTGGGGCCCGGTCGTGAAGTGCAATGTGCCCAAGCGCGGGTGGATCAACGGAATCGGTGGTTGCCCGAACGTCGGCGGCATCTGCATCGGGTGCACGATGCCCGGCTTCCCGGACAAGTTCATGCCGTTCATGGATGAGCCACCGGGCGGCAAACTTTCGAGCACCGCTTCGGGCTTGTACGGAACCGTGATTCGTAGTTTGAGGGGTATCACGGAGCGCACCCTCGACAAAGAGCCGCGCTGGCGGCATACGGGCAATGAACTCACCACTGGAGCGCGCCGCACCTGGTAACAGGGTCGCGCGCGCCCCATTCTCACCTCAGACCGACAGCCCTCGGGGCGGAGAGCAGTATTTGCGATGACAACCATCATTCCCAAGCCGACCGAAGCCAAGCGGGAGCCGGGCCAACTCGTCGAAATGGCGTGGGACCCGATCACCAGGATCGTCGGAAGCCTCGGCATCTACACCAAGATCGATTTCGAAAACAAGGAAGTCGTCGAGTGCCACAGCACGTCGTCGATCTTCCGCGGCTACTCGATCTTCATGAAGGGCAAGGATCCGCGCGACGCCCACTTCATCACCAGCCGGATCTGTGGCATCTGCGGCGACAACCACGCGACCTGTTCGTGCTACGCGCAGAACATGGCCTACGGCGTCAAGCCGCCACACCTGGGCGAGTGGATCGTCAACCTGGGTGAGGCCGCGGAATACATGTTCGACCACAACATCTTCCAGGAAAACCTGGTCGGGGTGGACTTCTGCGAGAAGATGGTCGCCGAGACCAACCCGAGCGTGCTTGCCCAGGCCGAGAAGACGGCGGCACCGCACGCCGACGCGCACGGATACCGGACGATCGCCGACATCATGCGCTCGCTGAACCCGTTCAGCGGCGAGTTCTACCGCGAAGCGCTTCAGGTCAGTCGCTGGACACGAGAGATGTTCTGCCTCATGGAGGGTCGCCACGTGCACCCGTCCACGCTGTACCCCGGCGGGGTCGGCACCGTCGCGACGATCCAGCTGATGACCGACTACATGACCCGGCTGATGCGCTATGTCGAGTTCATGAAGAAGGTCGTCCCGATGCACGACGACCTGTTCGACTTCTTCTACGACGCGCTGCCCGGTTACGAGAACGTCGGATTGCGCCGCACCCTGCTCGGCTGCTGGGGTTCCTTCCAGGATCCTGACGTGTGCAACTTCGACTACAAGGACATGGAGCGTTGGGGTAACGCGATGTTCGTGACGCCGGGCGTGGTGGTCGACGGCAAGCTGGTCACCCACTCGCTGGTCGACATCAACCTCGGCATCCGGATCCTGTTGGGCAGTTCGTATTACGACGACTGGACCGACCAGGAGATGTTCGTCAAGACCGATCCGCTGGGCAACACCGTCGACCGTCGGCACCCGTGGAACCAGCACACCAACCCGCACCCGCAGAAACGCGAGTTGGACGGCGGCAAGTACAGCTGGGTGATGTCGCCGCGTTGGTTCGACGGCAAGGATCACCTGGCGCTGGACACCGGCGGCGGCCCGCTGGCCCGGCTGTGGTCGACCGCGCTGGCCGGCCTGGTCGACATCGGCTATGTCCAGGCAACCGGCAGCAGCGTGAAAATCAACCTGCCCAAGACCGCCCTGAAGGGTCCGGTCGAATTCGAGTGGAAGATCCCCAAATACGGCAGCAACACGCTCGAACGGGACCGGGCCCGGACTTACTTCCAGGCTTACGCGGCGGCGTGTGCGCTGCATTTCGCCGAGAAGGCGTTGGAGGAGATCCGCGCCGGGCGCACCAAGACCTGGGAGAAATTCGAGGTGCCCGACGAGGGCATCGGTTGCGGTTTCACCGAGGCGGTCCGCGGCGTGCTGAGCCACCACATGGTGATCCGGGACGGCAAGATCGCCAACTACCACCCGTACCCGCCCACCCCGTGGAATGCCAACCCGCGCGACAGCTTTGGCACGCCAGGACCCTACGAAGATGCGGTGCAGGGCCAGCCGATCTTCGAGGAGAACGGCCGGGAGAACTTCAAGGGCATCGACATCATGCGCACGGTGCGCAGCTTCGACCCCTGCCTGCCCTGCGGTGTGCACATGTATCTGGGAAACGGCAAGACCCTGGAGAGATTGCACACGCCAACCCAGTCACCTGCCGGGGAGTGACATGGCGGATCGCCCGAAAGTCTCCGAGAGCGACACACAGTGGCGTACAGCGGGCGATCGAATCCAGACACTCCTGGATTCCTGCGCGGCGGGCGGCGCCCCAGCGTATGAGCGCGCGCAGCAGCTGGTTCGTGAGGTCGTCGGGCTCTACGGAGCCGGGCTGGATCGGATCGTCCAATTAGGTGACTCGGACCTGACCGAGCGGCTGGCCACCGACGACCTGGTGGCCAGCCTGCTCCTAGTCCACGGCCTGCACCCACACGATGTGCATCGCCGGGTATCCGACGCGCTGGACCGGGTGCGGCCGTACCTCGGCTCGCACGGCGGCGACGTGGATCTGCTCGAGATCGTCCCCGCCGGAACGATGGGAGAAATCACCGTGCGGCTGGCGTTCACGGGCAGCTGTAAGAGCTGCCCGTCCTCGGCGGTGACGCTGGAGCTCGCCGTCGAGGATGCGGTGCGGGCCGCGGCGCCGGAGGTCTCGGCGATCGAGGCGGTCACCGCCGAGCCCGCGTCCGGGCCGACCGTGATACCCGCCGAATCACTGATGGCACCCCTGCGTTCGAATGGCCACAGCCATTCGAACGGCTCAACCTGGTATCCGGTGCCCGAACTGGCCGAGTTGGAGCCGGGCGACGTTGCGGGGTTCCGGGTTTCGGGCACCACGCTGCTGGTGTGCAGGGTCGGCGACCTGCCCCTGGCCTACCGTGACCATTGTCCGGTGTGTAATGACTCGCTTGCGGGTGCCCAGCTGCGCGAGACGCTGCTGGGCTGTCCGCGCTGCGGCACGCAGTTCGACATCGTGAACGCCGGTGCCGGCCCCCACGGAACTCACCTCGAGCCACTCCCCCTGCTGCTTCGCGATGGGGTGCCCTCGGTAGCACTGGCCGAACCGATGGGAGCCGGCGCATGACAACTCCGTATGACGTTCTAGCCCGCATTACCAGCACCCGGGCTGACGCCGAGCCAGACGTCGAGCGGTGCGAAATGTGCTCCGAGCTCATCGCCGACGAGCATCAGCACGTCGTGAATGTTGCCGGCCGGCAGCTGATGTGCGTGTGCCGTGCCTGCTATCTGCTATTCACCGATACCGATGCGCAATTGCGTTACCGCGCGGTGCCCGATCGGTATCTGGCATTCCCGGATTTCGCGCTGGACCGCCGCGTGTGGTCGGCGCTGCAGATCCCGGTCGGCATGGCGTTCTTTTTCAGGAACTCCGAACTCGGGCGCACCGTCGCCTTCTACCCCGGTCCAGCCGGTGCAACCGAATCCGAGCTGGACCTCGATGCGTGGAACGCTATCGGCGGCGCCGACCCGCGCGCCGACCTGATGGCCGACGACGTGGAAGCGCTGCTGGTCCGGGTTCCGGACACTGAAAATGCCCAGCCGCAAAGCTATCTCGTCCCGATCGACGCCTGCTACGAGTTCGTCGGTCGCCTGCGCATGCTGTGGCGGGGTTTCGACGGCGGCCAGCAGGCCCGGCAGTTCATCGACGACTTCTTTGCTCAGATCGCGGCCCGCGCCCGGGAGACGCCGCGATGACCGGTGAGGTGGAGGTGACGTACACCATTCTCGACGTGGCGCCCGAACCGTACGCCGTCAGCCCGGTGCTCACCGCGCGCGTCGGTGTCGTCGCCGACGGGGACGATCCGGTGCACGCCATCGCGCTGCGCTGTCAAGTCCGCATCGAACCGCCGCGACGGCCGTACTCCGACACCGAAGCAGCCGGGCTGAGCGACTTGTTCGGGCCGCGCGAGCGCTGGGCGAGCACCCAACACAGCTTCCTTTGGCAGCACTGCACCGCGATGGTGCCCGGATTCGCCGGTACCACGACAGTGGCACTTCCGCTGGATTGCACCTACGACTTCGAGGTCGCTGCCGCCAAGTATCTGCACGCGCTGCGCGACGGCGCGGTGCCGCTGCAATTCCTGTTCAGCGGAACCATATTCGTCAAATCTGAGCGGGGCTTCTCGGTCCAGCAAGTGCCCTGGGATCGCGAGCACCGCTACGACATGCCGGTCGAGGTCTGGCGGGCCCTGATCGCGCAGCACTATCCCAACACCGGCTGGGTGCGGCTGAACCACGAAACCATCGCCACGCTGGCCAACTACAAGTCGGCACAGGGGATGCTCGACCTCGACCACGCGGTCACCTCGCTGCTGGAAGCCCAACGGACGACGGCATGACGACCTCGAGCTGGGACCGTGCCCGCGCCGCCGCCGACGCGGTGCTCTACGAGGGCTACCTGCTGTATCCGTATCGCGGCACATCGAGCAAGAACCAATCACGTTGGCAGTTCGGCGTGGTGGGACCGCCCGGAGCGGCCGACGCGGGCTTGGGCGAAGATGACGCCCTCGCGGCGCAGTTCCTGGTCGAGGGGGCCGAGGCGATCACCCTGGTGGTGCGATTTTTGCAGTTGCAACGCCGCGGCGCCGAACGTGAACTCACCGATGGGCGATTCGAACCCGTGGCCGAGCTGACCACACCGGGCGGGTCCTGGCTGACCTGGGATGAAGCCATCGAGTGCGAAACATCCTTCGGCCCTCTCGCATTCGACGATCTCCCGGTGACATTGCCGGTTGCGGCGCCGCAAGCGACCGACACCGAACTACTCGACGGCGGTCGCCTGGTCCGCAAACGAAGGCAGATTTGTGGCGAGCTGACCGTCGGCAGCGAACTCGACGGCGGCGTGCGCAGGGTTTCGGTGCGGCTCAACAATATCGGCGCCGCCGCAGTGGACAAGGACGACGCGATCGCGCGGTCCATGATCGGCAGCCACCTGATCGCCGAAGTCCTCGCCGGCGAGTTCGTCTCGATGCTCGATCCACCACCGGCCGCGGCCGACGCGGTGTCCCGGTGCGGCCAGCACCGCTGCTTCCCCGTGCTGGCCGGCCCGCCCGGCAGCACAGACATGCTGCTGATCTCGCCGATCATCCTCTACGACCACCCCGAAGTTGCCGAGCAGAGCAACACCGCGCTCTATGACTGCACCGAGATCGACGAGATCCTGACCCTGCGCGTGATGACGATGACCGATGACGAGAAGGCGCAGGCCCGGGCCACCGATCCGCGGGCCGCGCAGATCATCGACCAGTGCGACGCAATGTCACCCGACGCGATGGCGCGCCTGCACGGGGTGCTGCGCGATCCCCACCGGCTCGATATTCCGGCGGGACTGGTCCCCGAAATTCCCGAGGGCGTCGATTGGTGGGATCCACTGGCCGACAATGCCGTTCGGCCGGAGATTGACGCGGTGCTGGTGAACGGGACGCGGGTCGCCCGGGGCAGCCGGGTCCGGCTATGCCCGCGGCGCAACGCCGACGCCCAGGACATCTTCGTCGCCGGCAGAACCGCCCGCGTCACGTCGGTGCACGAGGACGTCGAGGGCAACAAGCATGTCGGGGTGGTGGTCGACGACGACCCGGCCGCCGACCTGCACGACTGGTACGGCCGCTACTTGTACTTCTCTCCCGACGAACTCGAACCTCTGGAAGCAGAGCACAAAACACCAACCCCTGAAAGGAGTTCGACATGGAAGTCGTAGGTTGGATCTTCATCGCCATCATCGCCTTGGTGGTCGGGATCGGTTTGGCGCTAGGCCTGGTGTCACTGCCGGATGCCCGCCGCTACCTCAAATTAAGGCGAATGTAGCCACCTCGCACACGGGGGACACGGGAATGACAGCGCGCATCCTGGTGGCCGGGATCGGCAACATCTTCCTGGGCGACGACGGATTCGGCTCCGAAGTGGTCCGTAGCGCCGGGCTGCCACCAGACAATCCGAGTGTCCGCGTGACCGACTACGGCATCGCGGGCATGCACCTGGCCTACGACCTGCTCGAGGAGTGGGACACGCTGGTCCTCGTCGACGCGGTACCCAGCCGCGGCCACCCGGGCACATTGCACGTCTTCCAGGCCGATGCCCTTGAACTTGAATCCAGCTGTACCACCGCCGGTCTCGATGCCCACAGCATGGATCCGGCCGCGGTGTTCGCCAGCCTGCGGGCACTGGGCGGCAGTCCGCCCTACACGGTCGTCGTCGGGTGCGAGGCCGGCAGCGTCGAGGAAGGCATCGGCCTCACCGAGCCCGTCGCCAACGCCGTTCCGCGGGCGGTGCACGCCGTCGAGGAGATCATCGCGGCGTTGCAGGTTCCCACCGCCTCCCCGATACCCGAGGAGTGCTGAGATGTGCCTGGGGATACCCGGTCAAGTGATCAGGATGCTGGACGGTTACGAGGGCCAGCTCGCGCTGGTCGACGTCACGGGCGCGCAGCGCAAGGTCAACGTCGGCATGTTGCCGGAAGAGACCTTCGCACCCGGTGATTGGGTGATCATCCACATGGGCTTCGTGGTCGAGAAGACGGATCGCGACGGTGCCGAGCAGGCGATGGCCGGCCTCGAACTGATGGGCCGGGGCGGCATCGATCCGGAAGTCAGCGCGGGGGGCGGGTGAGATGACCGATACCCCCCTGCTGCTGCGGGCCGACGTCTCCGGTACCCAGGTCCGGCAGCGCTTCACCGTGACCGGTGTTGTTCAGGGGGTGGGCTTCCGTCCGTTCGTCCACCGGATCGCCGGCGAGCTCGGCCTGGCCGGGTTCGTCGGCAATGATTCCGGCGCGGTCTTTCTCGAAGTACAAGGCGAACGCGCGCGGGTGGCAGAGTTCGGTCGCCGGCTGCGTGCGCAGGCTCCGCCGCTGGCCCGCATCGCCGCGATCAGCGTGACGGACCTGGCGGCAGACACCACCTACCGGCGCGAGTTCCGGATCGTGGCCAGTCGAATGATTGCCGGTGCCACGACACCGATTCCACCCGACGTCGCGGTATGTGACGACTGTGTCGCCGAGCTGTTCGACCCACGCAACCGGCGCTACCGCCACCCGTTCGTGACGTGTACGAACTGCGGGCCGCGGTTCACCATCATCCGCGAATTGCCCTACGACCGCCCGGCCACCACGATGTCGGCGTTCCCCATGTGTGCGCGGTGTGCCGCCGAATACTCCGATCCCGCGGATCGCCGGTTCCACGCGCAGCCGATCGCCTGCCCCGAATGCGGTCCCTCGCTGTGGTTCTCCGAGGAGGCCGGGCGGGCCGCCGCGCCGGACGCGGCACTGGCGGCAGCCCAACGCGCGTTGGCGGCCGGCGCGGTCGTCGCCATCAAGGGCATCGGCGGCTACCACCTGGCCTGTGCCGTCGACGACGAGACGGCCGTCGGCGCCTTGCGCGCACGAAAGGCGCGGGGCGCCAAGCCCTTCGCCATGCTGGTCCGCGACCTTGAGGTGGCGCGCCGCTACGCCGATATCGACGGCGACGAGGCCGCGGTGCTGTCGAGTCCGGCCCGCCCGATCGTGTTGTTGCGGCGCCGTCCGCACGCGCCGGCTGCCGAGGCCGTTGCGCCGGGAAGCCCACTGCTGGGGCTGATGCTGCCGTACTCCCCGATTCATCACCTACTGCTGGCACCCGTGCCCGGTGCCACCGGGCCGGTGCCCGACGCGCTGGTGCTCACCAGCGCCAACCGGTCCGACGAACCCATCTGCTTCACCGAAGATGATGCCGCGTCCAGGCTTTCGGGACTCTGCGACGGGATCCTCGATCACGATCGGCCCATCCACATACCCTGTGACGACTCCGTGGTCCGCGTCTTGAAGGACGAGGGGGCCGGACGGGAGCTTCCGATCCGCCGGTCCCGCGGCTATGCGCCACTGCCGGTCGACCTCGGCTGCGCGGGGCCTTCGGTGCTCGCGGTGGGCGGGGAACTGAAGAACACCTTCTGCCTCACCGACGGGTCGCGGGCCTACCTATCCGGCCACATCGGCGACATGGCCACCTGGGAGACCCTGCGCGCGTTCGAGCGCGCAGTGGGTCAACTCAGCGAGATCCGCGGCGCGCCGGCCCGATTGGCTGCAGACCTGCATCCGGGGTATTACACCCGAAGCTGGGCCGAGCGCCACGTCGGGAATCGACCTCTGGATCTCGTCCAGCACCATCACGCACACGTGGTGTCGCTGTTGGCCGAACACGGGCGGATCGGCGAACCCATCGTCGGCGTCTCCTTCGACGGCACCGGCTACGGCCGCGATCACACGATCTGGGGTGGAGAGATTCTCGTGCTCGGGCACGACAGCCACCGCTTCGTGCGTGCCGGCCACCTGCTCCCGGCGCCGCTGCCGGGTGGGGACGCCGCTGTCCGCAACCCGTGGCGGATGGCGCTATCGCAGTTGTGGATGGCCGGCATCGACTGGACCCCGGATCTCGCGCCGGTCGCCGCGGCAACCCCGGAAGAATTGCGGCTCACCCGTTCACAATTGGAGGGCGGGGCGGGATGTGTGCCGTGTTCCAGCATGGGCCGGCTGTTCGATGCGGTCGCATCGCTGTTAGGGGTGCGGCACCGCATCGACTACGAAGGCCAGGCCGCTATCGAGCTCGAGGCGCTGGCCGACCGCGCCGGCGGACCCGGGCCGTCGCTGCCGCTGACGGTCCGGGCCGATGGGGTGATCGACCCGGCCACCTTGGTGCAGACGATGGTGTCGGCGCTCTACGCCGGCACGTCACCGGCGCTGCTGGCTGCCGCGTTCCACCGGGCGGTCGCGATCGCCGCCGCCAGCGTAGTCACGCAGGTGGCCGGCCCGATCCGGCTGGTCGGCCTCACCGGCGGCGTGTTCCAGAACGTGCTGCTGCTGCGCATCTGCCGTGAACTGTTGCAGCTGAAGGGGTTTGAGGTGCTGACCCACCACATCGTTCCACCCAACGATGGCGGACTGGCGTTGGGCCAGGCGGCGATCTCGATGCTGACCGCAGTCGAGGAGGCTATGCCATGACAGCGATTACCGCGATCGACCGTGAGCTGGATGCGGAGCTGGCCTCGGATCTGGCCGCTGACTTGGCCGCCACCGCATTCACGTTGGCCAAGCGGTTCGCCGCGGGCGCCACCATGTGGTCCATCGCCCCGGCCTGGGAGCCGCATGCGCTGCACATCGCGGTCGAGTTCGTCCACCCGGTGATCATGGGGAAACGCGCATTGCCAGCAGTCGCGCTGACCGGGCCCGATTTGGTTGATCTGGTGCGGGTGTCGGTACGACCGGGCGACATCGTGATCGCGGTCGCGGGCGCCGACGACGCGCACGTGCGCTCGGTGCTGCGCCGAAGCCCCGCATGGGGTGCGACCACGATCTGGATCGGCAGCGGCCAGCGGCCAATAGCCGGTGTGGCCGATCACGTGCTGTGGCTTGACGACCCCGATCCGCGGGTGCCGGCAACGGGTGGCTTCGTGCTGTTCTATCACCTGTTGTGGGAACTGACGCACGTCTGTTTCGAACACTCCGGCCTGCTCAAACCCGAGTGTTCCGACGTCAATTGCGTGACGTGTAGCGACGAAGGGCGCCTGGGCGAGGTGCTGGCGGCCTCGGCCGACGGGCAGGCCCCGGTGCGTACCGCGCGAGGAGTCGAGGACGTGGTCACCACGCTGATCGACCCGGTTACCGCGGGCCAGCTGGTTTTGGTGCACGCGGGCACCGCGATCAGCAAGCTGGAGGAGGACGCCTGATGGCTGACGACGAGCCCACCAACTTCCTCTACCCGTTCATCGATGCCGAGGAGGACGACCCCACCTCGCTGCTCGCCGACCTGGCCGCGTCGGCGCGGGCCAAAGCGGCCGAGAGCCTGGCGTTGCGGCGCGCCACCCTGGATGCAAACGCCGATCTCCTGGATCGGGCGGCCACCGAGATGGCACGCCGATTTGCTTCCGGCGGACGGATGTTCACCTTCGGAAACGGCGGCAGCTGTACGGATTCCACCACGTTGGCGGGCTTGTTCGCCCGGCCGCCGATTGGCACGTCGCTACCGGCCTGGTCGTTGACCGCCGACCAGGCAATCATGACCGCGCTGGGCAACGACGTCGGGTTCGAGCTGGTGTTCGCGCGTCAGTTGATCGCCCGCGCGAAGGCCGGTGACATCGCCGTCGCGATGTCGACCAGCGGCAATTCACCGAATCTGCTCACCGCGCTCGCCGAAGCGCGTCAACGCGGCCTGTACACGATCGGTTTCGCCGGCTACGACGGCGGGTCCTTCGCGAACAACCCAAATGTGGACGCCTGCTTCGTCGTTCGTTCGCAAAGTGTGCACCGAATCCAGGAATCGCAAGCGCTGCTGGGCTATCAGCTGTGGTCGGCGGTCCACGAACGTTCGGGTGACCAAGGCTTGGGGGCCGCATGAGCCGCGCCAGCGACGATGCAGAGCGAGCGATGAGGAGGAGCGGCGCAGTGAGCACAGCAGCAGGTAAGTACTTGTCGTCAGGGCCGCGCTTCGCCGAGGGCGAGGTGATCGAACGGATCGAAACGTTCCGCAGACGCCGCCCCCGGTTGCTCGACGACCACGTGACGCTGGCGCATGGCGCCGGCGGAAAGGCATCGGCAGCACTGGTCGACGCGGTGTTCCTGGAGGCGTTCCGCAACCCGGCGCTGGAGTCACTCGGTGACGGCGCGGTGCTCACGCTGCCCAGCGGCGAGCGTCTCGCGATGTCCACGGATTCCTTTGTGGTGCAGCCCAGGCGTTTTCCGGGCGGCTCCATCGGTGAGCTTGCCGTCCATGGCACCTGCAATGACCTGGCAATGACCGGGGCGGTGCCGGCCTGGATCTCGGCGGCGTTCGTGCTCGAAGAGGGCTTTGCGATCGCCGAATTGAAAGAGATCGTCGCCGACATGGCGGCCGCCGCCGCCCAAGCCGGGGTGCAGATCGTCACCGGTGATACCAAGGTGGTGCCCCGCGGCGCCGCCGACGGCCTGTTCGTCACGACCGCGGGAGCCGGCGTGATCCCGGCCGGGCGCACGCTGTCGGCGGGTGCGGTACGCGTCGGCGACAAGCTGCTGTTGTCCGGGTCGATGGGCGATCACGGCATGGCCGTCATGCTCGCCCGGGGCGACCTGGCCATCGAGGCCGACATTCACTCCGACACCGCGTCCGTCAGCCCGCTGGTGGAATTGCTGATGGCCGCCGCGCCGTCCACCCGCTGGCTGCGCGACGCCACCCGGGGCGGGGTGGGCACGGTGTGCAACGAACTGGCCCAGGCCTGCGGCCTTGGGGTGCTGCTCGAAGAGGACCGACTTCCCGTGCAGCCCATGGTCAATGGCGCGTGCGAGTTGCTCGGCATCGATCCGCTCTACGTCGCCAACGAGGGCAAGTTCGTCGCCGTCGTCGCGCCGGAGGAGGCCGAGGCCGGTCTGGCCGCATTGCGGTCGCACCCCCTGGGAGCCGAGGCGGCCGAGGTCGGGGAAATCGTGACCGAACCCGCGGAAAGCGTGGTACTTCGCACCGGATTCGGCGGGACGCGGATCGTCGACATGCTCGTCGGGGACCCGTTGCCGCGAATCTGCTGACAGCTAAGGAGATACACCGACATGTGCCTTGGAATTCCGGGCCGGATCGTTGAGATCACTGATCCGGCAAACTATTTGGCGAAGGTCGACGTCAGCGGCGTCCAGCGGGCGATCAGTGTGCGTCTGCTGGAAAGCGACATGCCCGAGCCCGACGACTGGGTGCTGGTCCACGTCGGGTTCGCGATGGCCAAGATCGACGAAACCGAGGCGCTGCTCACGTTGGCCGCGATCCAGAAACTCGGCGACGCCTACACCACCGAAATAGCGGCCTTCGACTCGTCGGCCATCGTCTGAGGGGGACGGCAAAATGAAATTCGTTGACGAATTCCGCGATCCCGCGGCGGCCCGCAAGCTGCTCGTCGCCATCGAACACCTGGCCGGGTCCGGCGCCGACCACTTCAAGTTCATGGAGGTGTGCGGCGGTCACACCCACACCATCTACCGGCACGGCATCGAACATCTGCTGCCCGACAACGTCGAATTGGTGCACGGCCCGGGCTGCCCGGTCTGCGTGATCCCGATGGGCCGCATCGACGACGCGATGTGGCTGGCCAGTCAACCCGACGTGATCTTCACCTGCTTCGGCGACATGATGCGGGTGCCAGGTTCGAACGGAAGCCTGTTGGACGCCAAGGCCCGAGGTGCCGACGTACGGTTCGTCTACTCCCCGCTGGACGCGCTGAAGATCGCGATCGACAACCCGGACCGCCACGTCGTGTTCTTCGCCATCGGCTTCGAAACCACCGCCCCCTCGACGGCGGTGACGCTGGTGCGGGCACGCGACCTCGGACTGCCGAATTTCAGCGTCTTCTGCAACCACGTCACGATCGTGCCGCCGATCAAGGCCATCCTGGAATCACCGGATCTGCGGCTGTCGGGTTTCATCGGTCCCGGGCACGTGTCGACCGTGGTGGGCAACCGCCCGTACCGGTTCGTGACCGAGGTGTACCGAAAGCCGTTGGTAGTGGCTGGATTCGAGCCGCTGGACATCCTGGCCGCGGTCACGATGCTGCTGCGCCAGATCCGGGAGGGCCGCTGCGAGGTGGAGAACCAGTACAAGCGAGTGGTGCCGGAACACGGCAACCCGGCGGCCCTGGCGCTGATGGGCAAGGTCTTCGCGCTGCGGCCGCATTTCGAGTGGCGCGGGCTGGGTTTCATCTCGCAGAGCGCGCTGCGGTTGCACGACGACTTCGCGGAGTTCGACGCCGAGCTGCGGTATTCGATGCCCGGCGTCCGGGTCGCCGACCCGAAGGCCTGCCAGTGCGGTGAGGTACTCAAGGGCGTGCTCAAGCCTTGGGAATGCAAGGTTTTCGGCACCGCCTGCACCCCGGAGACCCCGATCGGGACGTGCATGGTGTCGCCCGAGGGGGCGTGCGCGGCCTACTACAACTTCGGCCGCATGCACCGCGACGCCGTCAAGCTCGTGGGGCAGTCCGGACGGGTGTGAAAGGTGCAGGCGCCGACCCCGGACAGGCGAGCCACCCGCGGCGCCGAGATGTTCGGCCGCTACGCCTATGCGCCCAACGCGCTGGGCTACTGCGGTCCGCCGTTGGGAGCGACCTTGCGGGACGGCTCGGTCGACGAGGTTCGCGCCGCGGCGGCGAAGTTTTCCGGGGCCTGGCCGTATCTGCGGGTGCTGTCCACGCTGACCGGTATCGCCGACCCGCTGGATCATCGCCTCGTCGAATCGTATTGGCTCGGTGGTGGCATCGGCGCCGGCATCGATCGGCAGGACTTCTTCGACGGATTGCTGGCGATCATCGGCCCCCAGGCCGGCCGCTACTGGTCACATCTCACCGCGGACCTGGCCCGCGAGGCGGCCGGCAACCACTGCTTCCACGTATTCGGCGTGTACCCGTGGACGCGGTTTCTGGGCCTTAAAAATGGGGGTATCGATGAACACCCGCTCGGCGTGCTGGACAACTGCCGGATCACGTGGGGCACAGTCGTTTCCCGCGTCCGTGATGGCGTTGAGGTGATGTGCAGCCGGCTGGTGTGCGATGGCCAGGGGCTGGCATTGACCGAACCTTCGGTGCGACTGCTCGACGTCTGGGCCGACGGCTATAGCGCGGTGCCCGATGTGGCCGTCGGTGACGAGGTCGCGGTGCACTGGGGCCGGCTGTGTGGGCGGCTGGACCCGCGGCAGGTACGCGCGCTCGCCGACAGCACGGACCGGCAACTGCGGGTGACCAGTCAACGGCTGGCGCACGTCTAGTCGTGCCAGACTGGGCCCATGCCTGCTCCACTGTCCGGTTCCCTCTGCGATGTACTGCCCGCGGCGGCCGCGCTGCTCGGGGTTCCGGGTGCCGTCGACCGTTTGGCGGTGACGGAATCGGTTGCTGAACAGGTTGATCGGGTCGCCGTCGTGCTGGTGGACGGCATGGGCTGGCACTTGTTGCCTAAGCTGGCGGCCAGCGCGCCGCTGCTTGCCTCGGTGCTCGCCGACGGCGTGGGGCGGATGACTGAACTCACCTGCACCTTTCCGTCGACGACGCCCAGCAGCCTGGTGTCGCTGGGCACCGGCGCGCAGCCGGGCGAGCACGGCATCCTGGGCTTCACCCTCAACGTCCCCGGCACCGATCGGGTACTCACCCACATCCAGTGGCGCGACGACCCGCCGCACGCCGAATGGCAGCCGTTGCCGACCTGGTTCGAACGGCTCACGCGGTGCGGGGTCGCCGCGCGGGCGGTGCTGCCGGCGTTCTTCATGGGCAGCGGTCTGACCGACGCGGCGTATGGCGGCGCTGAGTTCCGCCCGGTGCAGCCGGACGACGACTACGCCCAGCACGTCATTGACGAGTTGCGCGCGGCACCGGGCCTGGTCTACGGCTACACCGCCGACCTGGACACCGCCGCGCACCTATTCGGTATCGAATCGCCGCACTGGCATGAGGCGGCCGCACGTGTCGATGCGCTGTTGACTCGCCTGGTCGAGGCGCTGCCCCCGAACGCGGCGCTGCTGGTGACCGCCGACCACGGCGGTCTCAACGTTCCGCCGCAGGCCCGCTTCGACCTGGACACCGACCCGCGGCTGAGCGCGGGAATCCGGGTGGTCGCAGGTGAACCACGGGTGCGTTACCTGCACACCGAACCCGGCGCCGCGGCCGATGTGCAGGCCACGTGGAGCGAGCTGCTGGACGGCCGGGCCGAGGTTTACCGTCGCGAGCAGGCGGTGGCGACCGGGATGTTTGGGCCAGTCGACCCGCGGCATCTGGCGCGAATCGGCGATGTCGTCGTCATCTGCACCGGCGATGCAGCAGTGCTGGCAACCAAACGCGAGCCCCCGGAAGCGGCTCGGCTCATAGGTTTTCACGGCGGGGCCACCGCTGCCGAAATGGCGATTCCGCTTATTGTGTTCGGATCGCATTAGTGACGGATATCACCGGATTAGGTGACCGCCGTTCGGGATTCGCACGCGGTCCTCTCATCTGATTCCCGAATGCACATTAGATTCTGATCGATCTCACAGCTGATGACCCAGCTTTCCTGTTGTACAGTCAGGCCACTGTGAACGTTCGGGCCGCTAATCAAACTCGACGGTGGCAGCCGGCCATCGCCGTTGTCGCAGCGCTAAGTCTGTTCGTCAGCCTCGTCGCGGGTTCCGCATTGCGATCCCAATTTTCGGCAGCCACCCTGCCCGAGCCCGCCGCCTGGTCACACGTGACACCGAATGCCGGGCCATCGCAAGCTCATAGCGAGTCCCCGGCGACGACCCACCTTCAACATGCCAGTTCGTGGGGCAGCGCACCGACGAACAAAAAGCCGTTCCACAGCATGTGGATGACACACGACCGGCCGGACGCCTGGACACGCCTGCAATCAGTCCCGGTCTGGTTTGCGCTACCGGCCTCGTTCGCCAGCAGGGGTTTTCAATCCGGCGATGTTCACACCGGCGCACTCGCTGCTGAATGTGGCGACCAAGAAATCTTGGCGCTGCTCTGCGTATCTCGTCGCTGACAGCACGGCACCAGTCTCTTGAGCCGCCTCACTTTCACAAGTGAGGCGTCGTGAGGTCACTGTGCCGCGCCCATTCGCCGCACCACTAAGTGCACGCGAGAAAACTTTCACAATCAGCAAAGCTCGACAGCCCACTGCGGCGGTCTATTTCGCGTCGACGTATTGAAGGGAAAGTCCATGTTTTCAACAATCCCCACTGCCCTAAAAGTGAGATAGCAATGGATTTTGGAACGCTTCCGCCGGAAACCAACTCCGGGCTCATGTATTCGGGTCCCGGCTCGCGATCGATGATGAATGCCGCTATCGCCTGGGACGGGCTGGCCGATCGCCTGTATAACACCGCGGCGCGATGTAGTTCGGTGATATCCACGCTGGCGGCCGGATGGCAGGGTCCGGCCGCGACGGCGCTGACCCAGGCTGCGGCAACCCATACCGGGTGGCTGAATACCGTTGCCGCGCAGGCGCAGCGGATGGCAACTCAGGCCAAGTCGGCCGCAAACGCCTACGAGTTGGCCTTGGCGGCGATGGTGCACCCATCGGCGATCGAGGCCAACCGCATGCTGCGCACGTGGCTGGCCGAGACAAATTGTCTGGGCCAATCGAGCCCGGTGCTCGCGGACGCCGAAAGCGACTACGACCAGATGTGGGCCCAGGACGTCGACACGATGTACACCTATGCCGCGGCCAGCGCCGATGCCGTGACGGTGACACCGTTTCTTTCGCCGCCGCCCGCCGGCGCGGAGCCAGGTGTCACTCAAGCGCCCGGCAGCTGGGCGCTGACAGCGGCGCCGGAGGTCATATCGGCTGGGTGCCAAGTGGTTTCCACCATTCCCGATGCTCTCGATGCCCTGTCCGCGTCGCCGCTCACCCCGTTCGACGTATTCCTTTCGCCGGTGACCGCATCGCTGTCGAAGCTGAGTTCGCTGTCCGCGCCGTCGGACTTCGCGATCAACCACTTGAATTCCCTGAACAAGAGGGCAGCGCTGAATAACGCCGTTGCGTTGTTGTCCCGGCTACCGAACCGCAGTCGGGCCGGCGGTGCGGCCTCCACGACGGGGTTGGGGTGCGCAACGGCGGTCGGGACGTTGTCCGTACCTCAGGGCTGGGTAGCCAAGACGCCACGTCCGGTCACCGCGGCGCCGCAGTGCGGTTGGGGGTATGCACCAGTGCGCCTGGTCGAACTCAATGAGACGCCGGAATGGCCGCTCACCCGTTGACGGCGGGGCGAGCTACCGGTGTCCGCGTGTTCGAGGCATAGGCGCGAGCGGCGTCGACTATCGCCTCGAACAGTCGCAGGTCGTCGAGGAACTGCTCGGGATGCCACTGCACCGCAAGCGCGAAGCTGTCACCCGGCACCTCCAGCCCCTCGACGACGCCGTCGGCGTCCCACGCGCTGACGATCAGGCCGTCACCGACCTTGTCGACGGCTTGATGGTGATAGCACCACGCATCCGAAGAGTCGCCCAGCAGTGCGGCCAGTCTGGTGCCCGCAACGGTGCGGACCGGCAACTGGGTGAAACGCCCATAGCCCGCGTGATGCCCGCGGTGTCCGAGAACGTCGGGCAGGTGCTGATGCAGCGTTCCGCCGAACGCGACGTTGAGCATCTGCGTGCCGCGACAGATGCCGAGCACCGGGAGCCCGCGGTCCAGCGCACCGCGCAACAACGCGAATTCCCACGCGTCACGGACCGTGCGAGGCGCGTCGGTCTTCGGATGAGGTTGCTGCCCATAGACCGCCGGGTCGAGGTCGTAACCCCCGGTGATCACCAGGCCGTCCAGGCTGTCGAGCACGCTCTCGGCGATGTCGGGGTCCACCGGCTGCGGCGGCAGCAGCACCGCGATGCCGCCGGCCCTGATCACACCCTCGAAATAGTTCGCACCCAGGTAACCGGCTGGGATGTCCCAACCATCGGACTGCACTTGCTCCAGATAACTCGTCAGGCCTATCACCGGCCGGCTCATCCCAGAGGCGTTCACGCCCCACACATCCTTTCGTGTGACTGTGCGACCGCGATGTCGCGCAAGGCCGCCGCGACCCGTGATTGGTCTGCGGCCCGGTGCTACCAGGTGCTGGTACGCAAGACGATCTCGGCGGCCAATTGCGCGGTCGACTCCTGCGCATTTCGCCGTCCGAGCAGATCCACCGTGCGGTAGTCGGCGTAGACGTAGCGCTGGCTGTTGTTGGCCACCGCCCGTCCGTCCGGAGTGCTGGCCAGCACGGTGGTGCCGATCTCCACCGGCGGGCAGTGGTCGTCACGGACCACGCCGTTGACGTCGGCTACTCGCGGATGTCCGCGGTCGACGACCACCAGGCCCACAAATCGGCCCAGCTTGGTCGCCGCCAGCTCCCAGGCGATGTCGCCGCCGGCCCGGTCACCCACTACGACCGCCCAGCCGATGCCCAGTCCATCGAGGATGCCGACCACCGACTTCGGGGTCAGGCGCGGGTCGAGGCCGATGACGATGGTGCGCAGCGAAGCGGTGTGGAGGCGCTCACAGACCGCGTCATAGGCGGCCAACTCGCGCTGCTCGTCGCCGAGGATGACGACGACAACGCCCTTCTCAGGGCCGGACACGCCTACTGGGACGGGAAACCCGTCGAGCGTGGTCATCATCGAGGGCACTTACGCACGCTACAGCCATTATTCGGACCGCGCGAGGTTTGCCCGGCCTCCCACCAGCCCAAGCCCTACGGCCGAAGCTGGCTTGCCAGGTACGGCCGTGCTGGCGGTGGGCCGTCGAGCAGGCCGAGGACGGCATCGATATCGAGGTGAGACGCCAGCAGCTCGGCCGCCAGATCCAGTTGGGCATCGCGCCGCCCCGCGACGTTGGTGTCGTCGGCGACAACGAACCCTGTCCGTCCGGCGGCCGCGGCGACGCGGGTCAACCACGCACGCCGGAAGTCGTCGTTGTCGAGCAGTCCGTGCCAGTGCGTGCCGAAGACCGCGCCCCGCACGATGCCGTGTGGCCGCGCGTCGACATCGAACCAGGCGGCCTCGTCGCATCGGACGAGCTGCCCATGATGGATTTCGTATCCGCTGAGCGGGTGCTGCCAGCGGTGCAGGGTCTTGTGCTCGCCAAAGACGATGTCGGCATTCAGCAGTCCCAGCCCCGCCACTTCCCCGGTTCCGGATTCCACCGTGTCCTCGATACGTCGGCACAGCATCTGCAGCCCCCCGCAGATCCCCAGCACCGGCTTGCCGGCCCCGGCGTGATCGGTGATCGCGGCGGCCAGACCGCGATCGCGCAGCCAGTTCAGGTCGGCGACGGTGGCTTTGCTGCCCGGAAGCACGGCCAGATCGGCGTCGGCCAGATCGGCCGGGTCGCTGATCCAGCGCACCAGCACACCCGGCTCGCATGCCAGCGCCTCGATGTCGGTGGTGTTGGAGATCCGGGGCAGCCGGATGGCGGCCACCTTGAGCCACTCGCTGCCCAGCGGTGGCCCCGGCCTGCCGACGACGCGATGCGCGACGACCGACAGCGAGTCCTCGGCGTCCAGCCAAAGCTCGTCGGCGTAGGGCAACACCCCATAGGTTGGCCGGCCGGTCATTTCAAGCAGCTGCGCCAGCCCGGGCTCGAGCAGGGCGGGGTCGCCGCGGAACTTGTTGACGATGAAGCCCGCGATCAGCGCCTGGTCGTCGGGCTCGAGCACCGCGACCGTCCCGAACAGATGAGCCAGCAAGCCGCCGCGATCGATGTCCCCGACCAGGACCACCGGCAGGTTCGCGGCCCTGGCCAATCCCATGTTGGCCAAATCTGTTGCCCGTAAGTTGATTTCGGCCGGCGAACCGGCCCCCTCGCAGATCACTACATCGAATTCGTCACGCAAAGAAGACAATTCGTCGATGACGACTTTCGCGAGCCGGTCGCGATGCTCGATGTAATCTGCCGCGGTGACCGAGTCCGCGACGCGGCCCCGGATCACCAGCTGCGACATTCGATCACTGCCGGGTTTGAGCAGGATCGGGTTGAACCGCACGCTGGGTTCCAGCCCCGCCGCCCTGGCCTGAATCGCCTGGGCCCGTCCGATTTCGCCGCCCTCGACGGTGACCGCGGAGTTGTTCGACATGTTCTGCGCCTTGAAGGGCGCGACCCGGACTCCGCTGCGGGCCAGCAACCTGCACAGGCCCGCGACCACCACTGATTTCCCGGCATCGGAGCTGGTGCCCGCGACCAGCAGAGCGCCGTTCACGTGGGGAACGCGGTTCAGACGACCGTGAGGATCTCGACGCCGGTATCGGTGACCAGCAGGGTGTGCTCGAACTGCGCGGTCCACTTGCGGTCCTTGGTGACCACTGTCCAGCCGTCGCCCCAGATTTCGTAGTCCAGCGCGCCGAGATTGATCATCGGTTCGATGGTGAACGTCATTCCCGGCTGTATCTCGGTGGTCACCGAAGGCTGATCGTAGTGCAGCACGACCAACCCGTTGTGAAATGTGGTGCCGATCCCGTGACCGGTGAAGTCACGAACCACGTTGTACCCGAACCGATTTGCGTATGCCTCGATGACGCGGCCGACGACCGACAGCGCGCGCCCAGGTTTGACGGCGTTGATCGCCCGCATCGTCGCCTCCCGGGTGCGGTCGACGAGCAGCCGGTGCTCCTCGGACACATCGCCGGCCAGAAAAGTCGCGTTGGTGTCGCCGTGCACACCGTCGATGTAGGCGGTGACGTCGATGTTGACGATGTCGCCGTCGGCGATCACCGTCGAGTCGGGGATGCCATGGCAGATCACCTCGTTGAGCGACGTGCAGCACGATTTCGGGTAACCCTTGTAGCCCAAAGTTGAGGGGTAGGAGCCGTTGTCGACCATGTATTCGTGCGCGATGCGGTCCAGCTCGTCGGTCGTCACTCCGGGCGCGACCGCTTTGCCCGCTTCGGCAAGCGCGCCGGCCGCAATCCGGCCCGCGACGCGCATCTTCTCGATCACCTCTGGTGTCTGCACCCACGGCTCGGTGCCCTCCCGGGCTGTCGGCTTGCCGACATACTCGGGGCGCGGGATGCGGTTGGGCACCGGCAGAGTCGGGGACAACACTCCAGGCGAAAGCGCGGTGCGAACAGGCATGCCGCTAGCTTAATCGCGTCTTTCTCCAGCGTGCCGGGCATCGCGTGTGCAGCGGCGGCGTTGAGTGTGAACCCAGGGCGCCATGAGCGCACACGTCCCGCCGTCAACGCACCCTCGAGGCCGACACCGCACGCGCGACGCGGGCAACCCGCCGTCAGGCCCCGCGGCGACGCAGCAGCGCTCGGCGCGGTCCATGGATGGTCACCGAGCCGCACACCACCCGCCCGGTCAGCACGACATGCGGCCTGCCTTCGCCCGGCGCATCCTTGCGGCGGTCGCGGGCACTGCCCCCGTAGACCTCGACGTCATCGATCGAGGCGCTGGCGCCATCGGGCAGCCAGATATCGACCGAACCGAACCGCACGTCGAGTTCGACGACTACCACCGGCCCGGCGAACCGGGCCTTGGTGAGCTCGAGTTTGACCGACCCCAGCCGCCGTACCAGCGCCAACCGGGTGGGCACCGTCCATTCGCCGTGCCGCCGCAGCGACCCGGCCCAGCCACGCAGCTCCACCCGGTCTGCCGCGGAAGTGACGATCGCGCCCGGACCGGGCAGGTCACCGACCAGGCCGTCCAGCTCGGGGCGGGTGCGCGCGTAGGACACCCGCGACGAGCGCTGCTCGAACTCGTTGATATCGATCAGCCCGAGCGCAACGGCGTTGTGCAGTCGCCGCATCGTGCCGTTGCGGTCGGCGTCGGAGACCCGCAACGTCACCATGTCCCCGCCGGTATCCGTCATGTTCGCAATTTACCGCTGTCGCGGGCCCGGCGGCCCGGCGCTTCAGGTCAGATAGCCCGGCGGCAGCGACTCGAACATGAATTTCGTCATCCTGACCGCCCACTCCGAGCTGCCGCCCCCGACGATCAGCGCGGCGAAGGCCAGATCGCCGCGGTACCCGGCGAACCAAGAGTGCGATCCGCCCGGGAACTCGGCCTCACCGGTCTTCGCGTAGATCTCGCCCAGGCCGTTGATCTCCTTGGCGGTCCCATTGGTCACCACCAGCCGCATCATCGGCCGCAGCGCGTCGATCATCTTCGGGCTGATCGGCGTTTCGTCGCCCTCGACCGTCGTCGGCCGGCCGGCGATCAGCTGCGGCACCGGGGTTTTGCCGGCCGCGACGGTGGCCGCGACCAGGGCCATGCCGAACGGGCTGGCCAGCACCCTGCCCTGGCCGAAGCCGTCTTCGGTCCGCTCGGCCATGTCGACCGTCGGCGGCACCGACCCGGTCACGGTGCTGATGCCGTCCACCGTGTAGTCGAGCCCGATCCCGTATTGGGAGGCCGTCTGGGTCAGCCCGCGGGGCGGCATCCTGCTGCTCAACTCCGCGAACGTGGTGTTGCACGAACTGGCGAAGGCGCGGGACAGCGACACCACACCGAGGTCGAAGCCGCCGTAGTTCGGGATGGTGCGGTGGCCGATGTCGAGATGGCCCGGGCAGCCCAGCATCGAGTTGGGCGTCACCATGTCGCGGTCGACCGCCGCGCCGGCGGTGACCATCTTGAACGTCGACCCGGGCGGAAACAGGCCATTGGTGGCGGGCAGGCCGTCGGCGTCGGCGCCGCCGTTCTGCGCGATCGCGAGGATCTCCCCCGTCGACGGCTTGATCACGACGATCATCGCCTTGCCGCCCTTGTTGTCCACCGCGCGCTGGGCGGCGTTCTGCACCACCCGGTCCAGCGTGATCGACACCGACGGTGCCGGCGACCCTTCGACCTCGTGCAGCACGGCGACGTCGACGTTGTTCTGGTTGACGCTGACCACCCGCCAGCCGGCCTGGCCGTCGAGTTGGTCGATCACGGCCTTCTTGACGGCGCCGATGACGGCCGGCGCGAAATGCGGGTCGGTCGCCAGCATGTCGGCCTGCGGTGTGACCACGATGCCGGGCAGCCTGCCGATTACGGGAAACACCTTGTCGTTGTCGGCCGGAAGCAGCGTGACGCCCAGGTCCACCTGGTGGGATGTCGAGCTGGCCTGCTCGGCGAGCAGCTGCGGGTCGGTCAGCGCGTCGTTGAACGGCCGCAGCACGTCGACGATCGAGTGGGTGGTGAAGCTCAGCGACTGCGGCGGTCCGGCCTGGGTGGCGTCCAGCGTGTAGTGATAGCGGTAGCCCGGCGCCAGCACATCGCTGCCGCCGAGTTCGTTCACCGACGCGCGGTGTGGCGTATCGGCCCGCAACGCGAACGTCTGATGCTCGCCCAGCTTGGGGTGCAGCCCATTGGGGGCCCAGCGGACCTCCCAGCGCCCCTCGTCGCGGGCCATCCGCAGCTGGCCGTCATAACTCCACACCCGGTTCTTGGGCAGATGCCAGCTGAACCGATAGCTGATCGTGCCGGTGTCCTCGGCGTACTTGGAGCTGAGGATCTGCGCGTCCAAGTGGGTGGCCTGCAGCCCGGCCCAGGCCGCGTTGAGCGCCTCGCGAGCCTCGTTGGGGTTGTCGCTGAGTTGGGCGGCGGTCGCGGTGTCGCCAATCGCCAAGGCGCGGAAGAACTTCTCCGCCGCGGGGCCCGGACCGTCGGGCCGGGGGGTGCACCCGGACAGCGCAACGGCCGCGACGAGCAGCAGTCCGGAGACAATCGATGCGGCTGATTTCAGCGATACCCGAGTGGTTAGAGTTGCCATCGTTACTGATGTTAGAGCTGTGGCTTACCCGCGCGCGCCGACACACCGAGACAGAACCGTTATGCACACGGACGTAACACCGGTGCGAAAAATGAGCCGCTAGTCCAGCAGAACCGTGGCGAAGGTACCGACCTCCGCGAAACCCACCCGGGTGTAGGCGGCACGCGCCACCGCGTTGAAGTCGTTCACGTACAGGCTGGCAATGCGCCCGCTGCCGACGATCACGGCGGCCAGCATCGCGGTGCCACGCGCGCCCAGCCCCAGGCCACGCCACTCCGGATGCACCCAGACGCCCTGGATCTGGCCGACTCCAGGCGATTGCGAGCCCACCTCGGCCTTGAACACGACGTGACCGTGCTCGAACCGGGCCCAGGCGCGCCCGGCGGCGATAAGGCTGGCCACCCGGCGGCGGTAGCCGCGACCGCCGTCGCCGAGCCGCGGGTCGATGCCGACTTCGCCGATGAACATGTCGACCGCGGCCACCAGGTAGGCGTCCAGCTCCTCCGGCCGCACCTGGCGCACCTCGGGATCGAGCTCACAGTTCGGGTGGCTGGTCAGCGCCATCAATGGTTGGCGTTCGCGCACGTCACGGGCCGGCCCCCAGGCCGATTCGAGCCGTTCCCACATCGGCAGTACCAGGCTCGCCCGGCCGACCAGCGACGAACAGCGACGCGTGCCGCTCATCGCCTCGTCGGCAAACGCATTCAGGTCGGCCGGCAGCCCCCGTAGCGGGATCAGGTTGGCCCCGGCGAAGCAGAGCGACTCATCCGCGCCGCGGCGGGTCCACAGCTCCCCGCCAATCGCGCCGGGGTCGATACCGTGATCCGCGACGCGGGAGGCGACCATGCACGAGCTGATCGGATCCTCGTCGAATACTCGCCACACCGCGGCGGCGTCACGCACCACGGACACCCGTCGGTCGCCGACTAGGCGAAAAAGGGGCGGAGCCGACATCTGGCGAACTCTCTGTCGTGCGAACTGAGGGCCAGCAACAGTGAACTGGCCCTATCAGCTTACGGTCACAATTGGCGAACCGCTTGCTGTTGTGCCAGGACCGTTATCAGTTCCCGCTGCTCCGGCTGCTACGTCCATTTCGGAAGCCAGCCGCATGGCCTCTTCGATCAACGTCTCGACGATCTGGGCTTCGGGAACGGTTTTGATCACCTCGCCCCGGACGAATATCTGGCCCTTGCCGTTTCCCGAGGCGACACCGAGATCGGCTTCGCGGGCCTCCCCCGGGCCGTTGACGACGCACCCCATCACGGCGACGCGCAGCGGCACATCCAGACCGTCCAGGCCTGCGGACACCGCGTTGGCCAGCGTGTAGACGTCGACCTGCGCGCGACCGCAGGACGGGCAGGACACGATTTCGAGCCCTCGCGGCCGCAGGTTCAGGGATTCGAGAATCTGGTTGCCGACCTTGACTTCCTCGATCGGCGGCGCCGACAAGGACACCCGAATGGTGTCGCCGATGCCCCGCGAGAGCAGCGCACCGAAGGCGACGGCGGACTTGATGGTGCCCTGGAAGGCGGGCCCGGCCTCGGTGACGCCGAGGTGCAGGGGGTAGTCGCACTGCGCGGCGAGCTGCTCGTAGGCGGCGACCATGATCACCGGGTCGTTGTGCTTGACGCTGATCTTGATGTCGCCGAAGCCGTGCTCCTCGAACAACGAGGCCTCCCACAGCGCCGACTCGACCAGCGCCTCGGGCGTGGCCTTGCCGTGCTTCTCCATGAACCGCTTGTCCAGTGAACCGGCGTTGACGCCGATGCGGATCGGGATCCCGGCGGCCCCGGCCGCCTTGGCGACCTCACCGACCCGGCCGTCGAATTCCTTGATGTTGCCCGGGTTGACGCGCACGGCGGCGCATCCGGCGTCGATCGCGGCGAAGATGTATTTCGGCTGGAAGTGGATGTCGGCGATCACCGGGAGCTGGCTGTGCCGGGCGATCTCGCCGAGTGCGTCGGCGTCCTCCTGTCGCGGGCAGGCCACCCGAACGATGTCGCAGCCCGCGGCCGTCAGCTCGGCGATCTGTTGCAGGGTCGAGTTGACGTCATGCGTCTTGGTGGTGCACATCGACTGCACCGCGATCGGAGAGTCGCTCCCGACGCCGACGTCGCCCACCATCAGCTGACGCGTCTTGCGGCGGGGGGCAAGCGTGGGAACCGGCGGCGCCGGCATGCCCAGGCCAATGGTCATTGGAACAACCTGATCGGGTTGACCAGATCAGCGGTCACCGTCAGCAACATGTAGCCCACCACAAAAACCAAGACCACATAGGTCGCGGGCATGAGCTTGAGATAGTTCACCGGCGCGGCCGCGACCATGCCACGGGCGGACCGCACGAGGTTGCGGATCTTTTCGAACACCGCGATCGCGATGTGGCCGCCGTCGAAAGGCAGCAGCGGCAACAGGTTGATCGCGCCCAGGATCAGGTTCAACTGGGCCAGGAAGAACCAGAACGCCACCCACAGCCCGTGGTCGACGGTGTCGCCGCCGATGATGCTGGCCCCGACGACGCTCATCGGCGTCCCCGGGTCGCGCTGCCCACCTCCGATGGCGTGAACCAGCGCCCCCACCTTCGTCGGGATCGTGACCAGCGCCTTGCCCACCTCGACCGTCAGCTCGCCGGTGAAGGCAACCGTGGCGGGAATCGCGGAGAGCACGCCGTAGTGCGTGGGCGTGACTTTGACGGCACCGACCCCCATCGCGCCGACCGTCGCGGCCTCGGGCTTTCCGCCCTGACCGCCAGCCCCGTTGCTGACAAAGCGTTGGGTGGGCGTGACGTCGACGTAGGCGGTGATCGGGGTGCCGTCACGCTCGACGACGACCGCAACGGTGCCGTGCAACTTACGCACCGCGGCGGCCATCTCGTCGAAGGTGGACACCGGGGTGTCACCGACTTTGACGACGACGTCGCCCGAGCGGATGCCGGCCAGCGCGGCCGGACCGGGGCCGGTGCAGCTCCCGATCTTGCCGGGCGCGACTTCTGGTGCAATACAAGCGGTTTCGCCGACGATCGCCCGGGTGGGCGGATGCAGGTTGGGCAGCCCCCAGACCAACGCGACGACGTAGATGAGGACCAGGCAGATGACGAAGTTCATGCCCGGGCCGGCGAACAGTACCGCGACGCGCTTCCACGTCGTCTGCTTGTACATCGCCCGGTCGGTTTCGTCGGGCGCCAGGTCCTCGACCGGGGTCATCCCGGCGATGTCGCAGAAGCCACCCAGTGGAACGGCCTTGACGCCGTACTCGGTCTCACCCCGCCGGGTCGACCACAGCGTGGGGCCGAAGCCGACGAAATAGCGCCGAACCTTCATACCGGTGACGCGCGCGACCCACATGTGGCCGCATTCGTGCAGAGCCACCGAGACCAGGATGGCCAGCGCGAACAGCACAATGCCGATTGCGAACATCATCAGGCGCTAGGACCTTTCTCAAACCATTCCCGAGACTTTGGCGGGGCTTGCGGTTGCGACCGCGCGCTGCGCCCGCTCCCGCGCCCAGCGCTGCGCGTCTAGTACCTCATCCACGTTAGCGGGTGAAACGGCCCATTGGTCGGCGGCGCTCAGCACGTCGGCGATTGTTCTGACGATCGCGGGAAAGCCGATGCGGCCGTCCAGGAAGGCCGCCGCGGCTTCTTCGTTGGCGGCGTTGTAGACCGCGGTCATGCAGCCGCCGGTCTCTCCGGCCTGCCGGGCCAGCTCGACGGCCGGGAAAACGGCGCTGTCCAACGGCTCGAATTCCCAGGTAGAGGCGGTAGTGAAATCACAGGCAGGAGCGGCACCGCTGACTCGCCGCGGCCAGCCCAAGGCCAACGAAATGGGCAGCTTCATGTCCGGCGGACTGGCCTGGGCGATCGTCGAGCCGTCGTTGAACGTGACCATCGAGTGAACAATCGACTGAGGGTGGACCACCACCTCGATGCGGTCGTAGGGGATGCCGAACAGCAGGTGGGTTTCGATGAGTTCCAGGCCCTTGTTAA
This sequence comes from Mycobacterium sp. Dal123C01, assembly GCF_052566995.1. Lineage (NCBI taxonomy): Bacteria > Bacillati > Actinomycetota > Actinomycetes > Mycobacteriales > Mycobacteriaceae > Mycobacterium > Mycobacterium sp. Dal123C01. The sequence continues at coordinate 5,127,165 of NZ_CP199580.1, forward strand.
CCAGCGACGCCGAGTTCAGCGTGTTCATCGGGCCCATCGACCAGGTCGGATGGGCACCGGCCTGCTCTGGTGTGACGGCCTCCAGGTCGGCGGCGGCCCAGCCGCGGAACGGCCCACCCGAAGCGGTCAATACCAACTTGGCGACTTCGTCGGGATCGCCGCCGCGCAGGCATTGGGCCAGCGCCGAGTGCTCGGAGTCCACGGGCACGATCTGACCCGGCTGCGCCGCCCGCAAGACCAGCGGACCGCCGGCGATCAGCGATTCCTTGTTGGCCAGTGCCAGCCGGGCACCCGAGTGCAGTGCCGCCAGGGTCGGCCGCAGGCCCAGCGCCCCGACCAGCGCATTGAGCACGACGTCGGCCTCGGTCTGCTCGACGAGTCGGGTGACCGCGTCGGGTCCGTGGAAGGGGATGTCGCCGAGCGTCGCGGCCGCGTGCTCATCGGCGACGGCGATGTTGGTCACCCCGGTCTCGGCCCGCTGGCGGCGCAACGTGTCCAGATTCTTCCCGCCGGCCGCCAGGCCGACCACCTCGAAGCGGTCCGGGTTCGCGGCGATGACCTCCAGCGCCTGGGTGCCGATGGAGCCGGTGCTGCCCAACACGAGCACCCGGACGGGGCCGTCGGCCTGCGCTTGGGTGCTCGGGTTGCTCACTCACCCATTGTGCCGCCCGATGGGTGCTGCGGGCCATGGCCTGAGCCGTGCGGCCTTGTCGCGGCGTGTGCCAGAATCTCCCATGAGAAGCCGATCCGATCCGAAGGGAAACGCTGTGGCCAGTACCGAGGTGGAGCACTACAACGGCGTCGACCCGGCCGAGGTGCCATCCGCCGCGTGGGGGTGGAGCAGGATCAACATCCGCACCTGGCACGCCGTCGGGGTGATCGGCGTCATCTTTTTGCTGGCGATGCTGCGCGGCAATCACGTCGGCCACGTCGAAAACAACTTCCTGATCGGCTTCGCCGCCCTCGCGCTCTTTGTTCTGGTCCGCGATTGGTGGGGCCGGCGCCGCGGCTGGATCAGGTAGCCGTCAGCCGCTGCTCAACGCCGCGCTCGTCGGTGCCAGGCGCTCACCAGCGCGGCGCCCACCAGCGCTGACAACGCCACGATCCACGGCCACACACCATGCTGGTGCACCCAGCCGGCCAGCTCGCCCTGTAACCGGCCTGCCGCGGTGATCACCGCATCGTGCGGATCGGCCGCGGTGTTCAACAGCCGCAACTCGTAGAGGCCGTAATAGCCGACGTACAGCCCGACCAGCACCAGCAGCGCGCCGCCGATCCGGTTGATGAACGGCAAGATTCGCCGCAGCCGATCGGCCAGGGCCGAACTCGCGGTCGCGGCGGCGACGGCAAGCACGCCGACGACCAGGGTCAGGCCCGCGACGTAAGCCAGATAGATCGACACCCCCGTGACAATCGACCCGCTCCGCAGGCCGGCGGCGGTGACCGCGAGAAACGGCCCGATCGTGCACGACAGCGAGGCGATCGCGTAGCTGATCCCGTACCCGTACACGCCGACTATTCGCGACCCCTGCTGCTTCGGAGCCCACCGCGGTCCCAGCGGTCGCGGCGTCAGCGCGGTCAGCTCCCGACCCGACAGCAACCAAATCCCAAGCGCGACAAGCACAATGCCGATCACCACCGTCGCGTAGGGCAGGTATCGCTGCACCGTCGTGGCCGCCGAGATGGTCAGCGCTCCGAACACTCCGAACACCGTGAAGAAGCCGAGAGCCATCCCCGCGGTGGCTCCCAGCGCGCGCCCGACCCCGCCCAGCAGACTGGTGCGTTTGCTGTTCTGCTCGCCACGCACCACCAGCAGCAGGTAGGCCGGCAGCATCGCGAACCCGCACGGGTTCACCGCGGCCACCAACCCGGCGGCGAACCCCAGACCGACGAGACCCTGATTCACGGGCTCAGCGCAGCGCGGCCACCCGGCCGGCCAGCTCCTGCTGCGACATGGCCGAGGTGGGGTTGTTGACGAACGTCGAGCTGCCGTCGGCCCGGTAGAACACGTACGCCGGCTGCCAGGGCACGTTGTAGCGGGCCCAAATCGAGCCGTCGGCGTCGTTGAGGTTGGTGAAGTTCAGGTTGTACTTGGAGACAAAGGCCTGCTCCGCGCCGACATCCGAGTGCCCGGCGATGCCGACGAAGGCGACACCCGGGTTGGCGGCCGAAACCTGGCCGACACCGGGGGCTTCGGCATTGCAGAACGGACAGAACGGTGCCCAGAACCACAGCACGGCCGGTTTCCCCTGCAGGGCGGCGCCGTTGAACGGCGCACCGGACAGGGTGGTGCCGGTGAACTGCAGCCGATCGTCGGCGGCCCGCGCCCGCGGTGCGGCGGCCGACATCAGGACAACTGCGGCCAGGCCCGTCACCAGAACCACGGCAAACTTCTTCAAGTGCGACAACACGCGAATGGTCATGGCAACCCCTTTTGCTGGACTTCTACTTCACAAGACGGAGTAGGGGGTTGCCCAGTTCAGCGCCGCGGCTTTGCGCCCGCTATCCCTTTTCGAAGGCCAGCTGTCCACACGCGGCACTGATCTCACGGCCCCGGGTGTCTCGCACCGTGCAAGAGACCCCTTTCGCGCGGACCCGCCGGACGAATTCCCGCTCCACGTTCTTGGGGCTGGCGTCCCAATCACTGCCCGGGGTGGGGTTCAGCGGAATCAGGTTCACGTGCACCAGCGGCCCGAGAGCGCCGTGCAGCCGTTTGCCGAGCAGGTCGGCCCGCCAGGGTTGGTCGTTGACGTCGCGAATCAACGCATACTCGATCGACACCCGCCGGCCCGTCACGTCGGCGTAGTAGCGCGCAGCGTCGAGCGCCTCGCTGATCTTCCACCGGTTGTTGACCGGCACCAGCGTGTCCCGCAGGTCGTCATCCGGCGCGTGCAGCGACAACGCCAGCGTCACTCCCAGCCGTTCATCGGCGAGCTTGCGGATCGCCGGGGCCAGACCGACCGTCGACACCGTCACCGAGCGGGCCGAGATGCCAAAACCGTGCGGCGGCGCCTCGGTGATGCGCCGCACCGCGGCCAGCACCCTGGCGTAATTGGCCAGCGGCTCCCCCATACCCATGAAAACCACGTTCGACAGCCGGTCACCGAAGTCGTCGCGTAGCGCCACCGCGGCGGCCCGCACCTGTTCCAGGATCTCGGCGGTCGACAGGTTGCGCGTCAATCCGCCCTGGCCGGTGGCGCAGAACGGACACGCCATGCCGCAGCCGGCCTGCGAGGAGATACACACCGTGTTCCGCTGCGGGTAGCGCATCAGTACCGATTCGAACGTGGTGCCAGCAGGGTCGTTGGTGGCCCGCCACAACGTCTTTCGCGTCTGACCCGCGTCGCAGCTGATTTCGGCGGCGACGGTGAGCAGGTTCGGGAAGATGGCCTCGGCGATCACATCGCGCACGGCCGCCGGAAGGTCGGTCATCTGCCGCGGATCGGCGATCAGCCGGCCGTAGTACTGGTGAGCGAGCTGCTTCGCCCGAAACGCGGGCAAGCCCAGCTCCGCGACGGCCGAGGCTCGGCCCTCCGCGTCGAGGTCGGCGAGGTGCCGCGGCGGCTTGCCCGCGCGCGGTTCTTCGAACACCAATTGTTGGACCATGACCTGTCCAGTATCGGCCCTACCCCGGCAGCAGTGTGAGCACGGTCCACGCCGCGACCGCCGAGGGGAGCACACCGTCGAGCCGGTCCATCAGACCACCGTGGCCGGGCAGCAGCCGTCCCATGTCCTTGATGCCGAGGTCCCGCTTCACCTGGGACTCCACCAGGTCTCCGAGCGTGCAGGTGAGCACCAGGATGAGACCCAGCAGCGCGCCAATCCACGCTGGTTTGCCCGCTAAGAAGGTCGCGGTCAGGATCGCCGCGGTGATCCCGAAGACCAGCGAACCGACGAAACCCTCCCAGGACTTCTTCGGGCTGATCGCCGGGACCATCGGATGCTTGCCGAAGAGCGCCCCCACGGCATACCCACCGGTGTCGGAAGCGACGACGGTGACCATCAGGCAGAACACCCGCCCCGAACCGTCGTGGGCATAGACCAGCATCGCGCCGAAGGACGCGAACAACGGGACCCAGGCGGCCAGGAAAAGGGTGGCCGACGCGTCGCGCAGGTAGTTCGACGACGATCCGGCGGCATCATTGCGGCTGGGATCCTGCATGAACAACCGCCAGAACATGCACATCACGACCATCACACCGAAGCCGGCCACCGCGCCGCCGGCATGGTATGGCCAGGTCAGCCAGATGGTGAGCTGGCCACCGGCCAGCAACGGGATGATCGGGATGATGTAGCCGGCCTCGCGCAGCCGGCGCACCACCTCATGGCTGGCCACGAAAATGGCGATGGCCACGATGAGCACCCAGTAGCGCGGGGCGAACACCAGCGTGGCGACGAGGACACCCGAGATAGCCAGACCCACCGCGATCGCGGCGGGCAGGTCGCGTCCCGCCCGCGACGTTTTCTTGGCCCGCTGCGCCAGGGTGTCCTTAGGCCCCCGCGCCGGGTCGTCGGGCGGGGTGCCTGGGCTGGCGTTGGAGGTTGCCACGGACTCGGTTGCTGAGCGGCCTTTAGACCTCCAGCAGCTCGCCTTCCTTGTGCTTGACCAGCTCTTCGATCTGGTTGACGTACTGCTGGGTGGTTTTGTCCAGGTCTTTTTCGGCGCGGCCGACCTCATCCTCGCCGGCCTCCCCGTCCTTGCGAATCCGGTGCAGTTCCTCCATCGCTTTGCGACGGATGTTGCGCACCGAGACCTTTGCGTCTTCGCCCTTGCCTTTGGCCTGTTTGACCAGCTCTTTGCGGCGTTCCTCGGTCAGCTGCGGTACCGCGATCCGGATCAGGGTGCCGTCGTTGCTGGGATTGAGCCCGAGGTCGGAATTACGAATCGCCGTCTCGATGGCCTGCAGTTGGTTGGCTTCGTACGGCTTGATCACGACCAGCCGCGCCTCGGGGACGTTGATGCTGGCCAGCTGGGTGATCGGGGTGTTCGTACCGTAGTACTCGATGACAATCCGGGTGAACATGCCCGGGTTGGCGCGGCCGGTCCGAATGGTCGACAGGTCGTCACGGGCCACCGACACTGCCTTCTCCATCTTCTCTTCGGCGTCGAAGATAGCCTCGTCGATCATGTGCGCCGCTCCTCCTCATCCTGCGCTGTGCATCGTCGCAAGCGCGGATCATCGCATCTGCACCCTCAGGTGGTGACTAGCGTTCCGATCTTCTCACCAGCGACCGCTCGAGCGATATTGCCGTTGGTCAGCAGGTTGAACACCAGGATCGGCATGCCATTGTCCATACACAGACTGAACGCGGTGGCATCGGCCACCCGCAGCCCACGATCGATGACTTCCCGATGGCTGATCACGGCGAGCAACTTGGCGTTGGGATCCCGGCGCGGGTCCGCGGTGAACACACCGTCGACCGCCTTGGCCATCAGGACCACGTCCGCGCCGATCTCCAGGGCCCGCTGCGCGGCGGTGGTGTCGGTGGAGAAGTACGGCAGCCCCATACCGGCGCCAAAGATGACCACGCGGCCCTTCTCCAGGTGACGGACGGCCCGCAACGGGATATAGGGTTCGGCCACCTGACCCATGGTGATCGCGGTCTGGACCCGGGTGGCGATGCCTTCCTTCTCGAGGAAGTCCTGCAGCGCAAGGCTATTCATCACGGTGCCGAGCATGCCCATGTAGTCCGAACGGGTGCGCTCCATGCCGCGCTGCTGAAGTTGTGCGCCACGGAAGAAGTTGCCGCCACCGATCACGACGGCGACCTGTACGCCGTCGCGGACCACCTCGGCGATCTGACGGGCCACCTGCGCCACGACGTCGGGATCCAGCCCGACCTGGCCGCCGCCGAACATTTCGCCACCAAGCTTGAGCAACACTCTCGAATACTTGGCCGGGTTCGGCGGGTCACCGGAAGGCTGTCCGGGGTCGGGCGAAGACGTCGGCACGCCGTTAGCGCTCGTAGGCTCGGGCTGCGTCATCAGACTCCTCGCATGACAGTGCCATCCCGGGCTCGGCCACAGTCACCCACCCCGGAACGGCATTTCACATCCTGCCCCATCGCAGCACAATCTGGCGCCAGCGGGGTGCATATAGGCGCGGTTTCCGGGGCGGGTCGCTGCCGTGACCCGTCGGTGCAGGTCACACCCGCACGGGGTGTCGTCGCGACTTTGCCTCCGGCATCAGATGTTTGAGCTCACGGTGGTCTGGGCATCCGCATCAACGCGGCGGGGAAACCACGGTCTTGAGAAGCAGGGCACAACCACGCCGCATACCGAATCGATCGTTTAGTCGATCGGCACGAGCGTCTCGCTCGAATCACGTACGCCACTGAGGAGGAATCAATTCATGGCGGACAAAGAAAACTCTGGACCCGCGGAAGCCGTCAAGGGCGTCGTCGAGGACGTCAAGGGGAAAGTCAAGGAAGCTGCCGGCGCTCTGGCCGGTCGCGATGACCTGACCCGCGAAGGCCAGGCCCAGCAGGACAAGGCCGAAGCCCAGCGCGACGCGGCAAAGAAAGAAGCCGAAGCCGACGCCGCGCGCGGTGCCGCAAAGGTCGCCGAGGAACGCCAGAAGTCCAACCAATAGCTTGTTTCAAGGATGGGTCCGGCCCGTATCGACGGGCCGGGCCCGTTCGACTTTTATGGGCCTTTTCGAGGTCCACCCAGGCGTGACCATCTTCACGAACCGCCCACTTCAGCGAGCATTCGCCCGTACGCGAGCAACAAAGTTGGCATAGTTGTGACCTGAATGGGGTATTCAGCGCTGCGCTGGCGGACATCTCCCGCGAGGTGCCTACGCGGCCGGGGGCGGCGACAGACCCTCATGAGGTATGGAGATGTCTTTGGACGTGCTACTGCTTTCCAATGCGGACGATTTCGCATCGGCGGTGCCGACCCTGGAGTCGTTGACGCAAACGATTCGATGCGTTCCGCTCTCCGACCAACTCGACGGACATCATGACAGTGCTGACGTGGCAATCATCGACGCGCGCACCGACCTCGCCGTCGCCCGCAGCGTCTGCCGTGGCCTGACGGCCAACACGCCCGCCATCGCGGTCGTCGCCGTCGTCGCCCCGGCGCATTTCGCGTCGGTTGACGTCGACTGGCGCATCGACGACGTCATGCTGCCCGCCACCGGCGTGGACGAGCTGGAGGCACGGCTGCGCCTGGCGATCAAACGACGCCGCAGCGCAGTGGACGGATCCTTGAAGTTTGGCGACCTCGTCCTGCACCCGGCAAGTTTCGCCGCATCGCTGCGCGGTAAGGATCTAAGCCTGACGGCCACCGAGTTCAGATTGCTGAATTTCCTTGTGCAACATGCTGGTCGGGCATTCAGCCGCACTCGTCTGATGCACGAGGTGTGGGGATACGACGCCAACGGACGCGTCCGCACCGTCGATGTTCACGTGCGACGACTGCGCGCAAAGCTAGGGCCCGAATACGAATCGATGGTCGACACCGTCCGCGGCGTGGGCTACATGGCGGTCACGCCACCGCACCCGCAATGGATTGTCAACGGCCAGGCACAGGGTCCGGGCCTCAACGGCAGGGCCCACCATCGATAAGCTCGGTAATACGCTGTTGCTCAACACCTTTCGCAGCGAATCATCATGCGAAGAGCGGCAGCGCACGCTTGCGCGCCAGCGCGTCCATTCCCCGCTGAATGGCGTCTTGGACCTCCCGGTACTTGCCGTCGACGTAGTCGTCGTCGTCCGCGCGCGCGAGGTCATGATCCACCTCGACCGCCGGCATGAACCGGGTCCGGATCTTGGCCGGCAACGGCAGCTGCGGAAGCGCGGCCGGTGCGATCCCCCACGGTAATGAAATCGCCAGCGGAAATACCTTGAGCCGCAGCATCCGATCGAGTTGTAACACCTTCGACAGGCGGTCACCGCGGATCAGCACCGGCATGGCGTCCGCGCCGCCGACCGTCGCGATGGGCACTATCGGCACGCCGGCACGAATCGCCATCTTCACGAAGCCTTTGCGGCCCGCGAGGTTGGCCCGGTCACGCTCGGCCCAGGGCCGCAGCGAATCCACTTCTCCGCCAGGCCATAGCGCGACGTCTCGGCCCTCGGCCAGTGCCGTGGAGATCGCGTCCGGGGCGGCCGGCAGCACGCCCATCGAGCGAAAGTAGCGTCCGATGAGCGGGATCGCCATCAACGCGTCGTGCGCTGTGCCGTGCAACGGACGCTCCTGACCGAAGCGGCGCCACCATTGCAGACCGACGGTCCAGGCGTCCCAGACGAACGGAGCGCCCGAGTGAATCCCGACCAAGAGCGCCGGTGGATCGGGAATGTGCTCCCAGCCGTCGATCTCCATGCGAAACCAATAGTCCACCAGCACGTTCCAGAAGAACTTCTGGTTCTGCATCGTGGTCTCGTCCTGGCCGCTGAGGTCCCACTGCGCGGCACGCTCGGCGACCCATCCGCTCAGCCCGCCGTCCTGGTCGCTGCGCCTGTCCTCGGCCGTCGCTCGGGCCTCTTCGGCGTGTTGCTGCGCCTGGGCACGTACCTTCGCCGGCCTGTGATCTGCATAACTCATTAGTGCCGAGTACCCATCCGCGCCGCGTCCAATTCGTGAATCGCTCACCAAAATGCTTGGAGCAGCGACGCAAAACTCCCCGCGCCACGGGGTGTGGCGCGGGGAGTCCGCAGCTGTTAGGCCCGAATGGGCTTACGGCTTAGGTGTGCGTCGGCGTGCTGGGCGCCGGGCCCGGCAGCGCACCAGGCGCCGGGGTTGCGTTCGGCGCAGGCGCACCAGGCGCCGAGCCACCCGACATGTTCGACGTCCACATCAGGATGTCTTGCATTCCGTCGTTGTACGCGACACCGTTCGGCGGTGCGCCGGTCACGTCGAAGTAGAGCGTGCCGGTCGACTCGTTGCCCTGCATGATCGGTGCGGGGTTAAGGCTGCCCGGGGCCTGGACCTTGTCGATCACCCGGTAGTTCTGGCCGTTGGGCCCGCGGGCGATGAAGTCGTTGACCATCGGGGTAACCAACCCGCCATCCGACCTGGCGCTGACGTCCGCCTGGTACAGCGTGCCCTTCGGGGTGTACCCGGGGATCGCCACACTGCTGGGTTGCAGGTTGCTCACGGTGTAGTTGGTGACCAGGGGCCCATCCACGAGTTGTTCGCTGGTGCCGAAGCCCTGGATGTTCGGCGGCGCGGCGGTTGCAGTCGCTGCGGTGAAAACGCCAACAGCGGCAATACCGGCGGCTCCGATTACCGATTTCATAGCATTCTTCATGCTAGATACTCCCATCACTACCAATTGTTTCCCGCGTTGATTTCCCCCCAAACGCGGGCTCTTTGCCGCATATCCATTACTTGGTGGATTCAAACATCGCGGCGCTGAGCTGCGTAACGCCATTGCCCCGGGAAAATTATCGCACCCCAGAATTCGCATATACCTCAAAATTACGTTCAGCCTCAAATGCCACAATCGCGCTCGGTGGGTAAACAGAACCTCGCGAATTCGCAGCTCACCGGCGATTAAACGTGGCGCGTCCAGACGAGGAAATCGTCTGCGCCATCGGTGTACACCACGCCGACGGGCCGCTGGCCGGTCACGTCGAAGTACAGTTCGCCGGACGTCTGTTGGCCTTGCTCGATCGGACTGGGGTCAAGCCCGTTGGGAACAGGTCCGTTGTTGACGACCTGGTAGACCGTGCCGTTGAACGCCCTCGCCATGAAACGAGAGATTTGCGGCTGAACCGTTCCGGCATCCGATTTCGCCGTCACATCGGCCTGATAGAGCTGCCCAGCGGGCTGAAATCCCGGTATCGTCGCGTCACTCGGCCGCAGATTGCTGACCGTGTAGTCGGTGATCAGCGGGCCATCGATGGCCTGTTCGGTAGCTCCATAGCCCTGAACGTTGGCACCAGCAGTTGCCGCCATGAAGATGCTCGCCCCGGCAATCCCCGCGGCGCTCAGAGCCGCCTTTGCCATCGTCGTGGTGAATGTCATTGTGACCCCATATCTCTCATGCCAATCCCCGTCATTCACCCGTACCCGTCGGTGTCCGCGCCCCAAACCGACCCCTGATGGCAAGATCGCCGAATTGAGACGACGTTCAAGCGCCGTGCGCTGCCGCGTAACTTCGTATTAGCCGCAGCGTAATTCGGCCCCAATCAGCCGTGCTTACCTCCGGGAGCCGCGCAGATATGTCAATATCGCTGACATGGCTGCGACCGACGACGCCCCGCTTGGCTACCTGCTCTACCGGGTGGCCGCCGCGCTGCGGCCCGAGGTTTCCGCCGTGCTGAGTCCGCTCTGCCTGACACTTCCCGAATTCGTGTGCCTGCGCATCCTTTCGATGTCCCCCGGAATGTCCAGCGCCGAATTGTCCCGCAGCGCCAATGTCACACCGCAGGCGATGAACACGGTGCTGCGCAGGCTCGAGGAGATTGGCGTGGTGGAGCGGCCGGCCTCGGTGTCCTCCGGACGTGCGCTACCGGCCACGCTGACCAGTCAGGGACGCACGCTGCTGAAACGCGCGGAAGCCGCGGTCGGCAACGCGGATGCCCGCATCCTGGCCAAGCTGACCGCGGGGCAGCAGCGCGAGTTCAAACGGATGCTGGAAAAGCTCGGCTCCGACTGACTGCGGCTATTCGGCCGCCTGGATTCGCGCTCGCGGCCGCGCCTCTTCGAGTTCGTAGGCCAGCTCCAGCAGCAGTGCTTCTTGCCCCAGATCGGCGGCGAGCATCATGCCGACCGGCATCCCCTCCGCCGATTGCGCCAACGGCAACGAAATCGCCGGATCTCCGGTGACGTTCTGCAGCGGGGTGAACGCCACCCAATCGATCAGCCGGTCCATAAGCTGCTGATAGTTGGTGGGCGCCAGGTAACCAACTCGTGGTGTCGGGTCGGCGAGGGTCGGGGTGAGCAACGCGTCATAGGTTTGGTAAAACTCGGCGCTACGCCGTCGCATGCGGCGCAACCGCATGATCACCCCCGGCAGCCGGTACAAGTTGTGGGCGGTGTGGCGTTCCAGGCCCAGCGTCAAGGCGTCCAACCGGGTGCGGTCGAACGTCTTGCCGAATGCCCGCCGCCCGGTGCGTACCTGCACCAGCGCGAGAAATCCCCAATACAGAATGAAGTCGTCGACGAAGCTGTCCGGCACCGGATGCTGGTCGATGTGTTCGACGCGGTGCCCCAGTTCCTCGAGAATCCCGGCGGACTTGAGGGTCAGCTCCCGCATCTCCTGGCCGCACTCGCGCCGCACCGAACGGGTCGCCACCGCGATCCGCAATCGCTGCCGGCCGGGCCCGGTGACGTCTCCGATGGGCGCGAGCTTGGGGTTGCGCCAGATACGTTCGGCCTCCCGATAAAACGCCGCGGTGTCGCGCACCGAGCGGGTCAGTACGCCGTTGGTGACGATGCCAACCGGCATCCGGCGCAGCTCCGCGTCAAGCGGCAACCTGCCCCGTGACGGCTTGAGGCCGACAATCCCATTGCAGGCGGCCGGAATTCGGATCGAGCCACCGCCGTCGTTGGCGTGCGCGATCGGCACCACCCCGGCGCCGACAAACGCGCCCGATCCCGACGACGAGGCCCCGGCCGTGTAGTCGGTGTCCCACGGGTTGCGCACCGGCCCCAACCGGGGATGTTCGGCGGCCGCGCTGAACCCGAACTCCGACATCTGCGTCTTGCCCAGCGGCGTCGGCCCGGCGGCCAGGTACACGCGGGTGAACTCGCCGTCGGCGACGGCGTTGCGCGGCTCCCACGCGTCGGCACCCCGCATCGTGGGCTGGCCGGCGACGTCGACGTTGTCCTTGAGGAACGTCGGGACTCCGCTGAAAAAGCCGCTCGAAGGATCGGCCGACGCGGTCGCGCGCGCCTGCTCAAAGGCGTTGTACGCCAAGCCGTTCAGGGCGGGATTGACGGCCTCGGTGCGGGCGATCGCAGCCTCGATTACCTCGGCTCGGCCGACCCAGCCGGCCCGGATGGCCTCGCTGAGGCCGACGGCATCGAGATCGCCAAGGGCGTCGTCACCGAAAGCGTGCACGCGTCGCATGACACTGACGCTAGCCCGCATACGCGGGGTGGCTCACCCCCGCCTACGTCGTCGGACGTTTGCGAACCGTGACCGTCGTGTCGCCTCGGGTTCGTCGGCCGGCACTCGGTTGAGCAGTTCTACTTCTTCAGCCGAAAATAAATCATTCGGGCGACGCGATTCTTGCGCAGTAGCTGGCGCGGCGTTCTGGGTGCACGAAACAACAGTGCGACTTTGTGACCAGCGTAAGTTGAATACTCAAGAGCGATGCGCACTGTGCTGTCGCATTTGCGTTCGATAGCTTGCTGAAACAGCCCTATATATTCGGGCTGAGTCAAAAAGACTTTGTTGAAACCGATTGCGAACGGCGCCAGGCCCCCGTTTTCTAGATAACGAAGCGTGCCCACCGAGACGCCGGGCCACCGCTCATTGAAGACATCGTCCGCGATCACAACACCGCCAGGCGTCAAACACGCCTCGGCTAGGGTCATGTCGGAAAATACTATTTCCTCGGTGTGTCCGCCATCAACGCTGAACAGTCGGACGGAAGACCCGACCAATGTTTGAACAGCAGCGCTATCCAATGTCGTGGAATCGGCTTGATGAACCACCGGCTTATTCGTCGACGCCCATCGTTGGGTGTTTGCGAGGAACTTATCGCGATCACCTTCGCCTGACTCATCGACATTCAAATGCTGGTCGCCGAAGATATCAATGGCAAGTGCGCGCTGTTCGTCCCTGAGCAGTAACTGCAAACCTATGAAGAATTTGCCGTGGTGGACACCGATCTCCGCGACGCCGCCTGGAATCTCGCTGCGGTGCTGGGCGGAATCAAGGGTGTGGACCACGTCCAAGACCTCAGGTTCGAGCCATCCTTCGACGAGTCTGTGACCCGCGGCGCGGTATAAGCCGAAGCTCTGCATGGCTCCCGATCTTGTCACGTCGCCCCAACGAGTAACGCGCCGCAACGGCACCGATCAAGCCGGGCGGCTAGGCCTGACCCACCTCAAAGCGAACGAACCGGGTCACCGTGACACCGGCCTCGTCGAGCAAAGCCTTGACGGTCTTCTTGTTGTCGGACACCGACGGCTGCTCGAGCAGCACGGCGTCCTTGAAGAAGCCGTTCAGCCGGCCCTCGATGATCTTGGGCAGCGCCTGCTCCGGCTTGCCTTCGGCCTTCGCGGTCTCCTCGGCGATGCGCCGCTCGCTGGCCACGACGTCTTCGGGCACATCGTCCCGCGAGAGGTAACGCGCCTTGAGCGCGGCGATCTGCAGCGCGACCGCGTGCGCCGCCTCCGCACCAGCCCCGGTGTATTCGACCAGCACGCCAACGGCGGGCGGCAGGTCGGCCGCGCGCTTGTGCAGGTAGGTCTCGACGGTGCCGTCGAAGAACGTCGCCCGGCGCAGTTCGAGCTTCTCGCCGATCTTGGCCGACAGCGCGGCGATGACCTCTTCGACCGTCGTGTCACCGACTTTCGCCGCCTTCAGAGCGTCGACATCGGCGGCCTTGGACGCCGCCGCCGCCGCGACGACCTCGTTGGCCAGCGCCTGGAACTCCGCGTTTTTGGCGACGAAGTCGGTTTCGCTGTTGAGCTCGATCAGCGCGCCGTCCTTGGCCGCGACCAGACCTTCGGCCGTGGCGCGCTCGGCGCGCTTACCGACATCCTTGGCGCCCTTGATCCGGAGCGCCTCGACGGCCTTATCGAAGTCGCCGTCGGTTTCCACCAGTGCGTTTTTACAGTCCAGCATCCCGGCGCCGGTCAGCTCCCGAAGTCGCTTGACGTCGGCAGCGGTGTAGTTCGCCATCTCAGCCTTCCGTGGGGGTTGTTTCGGTTGCGCCTCCAACGGCCTCGGTGGTGGCTGTGGTTGTCGCGGTCGTGGTCGCCGAAGCGAGCAGTTCCTGCTCCCATTCGGCGAGCGGCTCGGCGGCTTCCGCCTCGGGCTTGCCGTCGGCGCGGCCCGCTCCGGCCCGCGCCTGCAGGCCCTCGGCGACCGCGGAGGCGATCACCTTGGTCAGCAGCGCCGCCGAACGGATCGCGTCGTCGTTGCCCGGGATCGGGTAGTCGACCTCGTCGGGGTCGCAGTTGGTGTCCAGGATCGCGATGACCGGGATGCCGAGCTTGCGGGCCTCGCCGACGGCGATGTGCTCCTTGTTGGTGTCGACGACCCAGATCGCCGACGGCACCTTGGCCATGTCGCGGATACCGCCGAGGCTGCGCTCCAGCTTGTTCTTCTCGCGAGTCAGCATCAAGATTTCCTTCTTGGTGCGACCCTCGAAGCCACCGGTCTGCTCCATCGCCTCGAGCTCCTTGAGGCGCTGCAGCCGCTTGTGCACGGTGGAGAAGTTGGTGAGCATGCCACCCAGCCAGCGCTGGTTCACGTACGGCATGCCGACGCGGAGCGCCTCGGCCGCAACGGACTCCTGCGCCTGCTTCTTGGTGCCGACGAACATGACGCTGCCACCGTGGGCGACGGTCTCTTTGACGAACTCGTACGCCTTGTCGATGTAGGTCAGCGTCTGCTGCAGATCGATGATGTAGATGCCGTTGCGGTCGGTGAAGATGAACCGCTTCATCTTGGGGTTCCAGCGACGGGTCTGGTGCCCGAAGTGGGTGCCGCTGTCCAGCAGCTGTTTCATGGTCACGACGGCCATGGTGATGGCATTCCTTTGTGTCGGTTGTCGCCCGGCATCGGGTGAAGCCGGACCCTGGCGCCTGCTGCGATGCCGGACCCAGCCAGAAAAAACCTGGTCGGGACCGCCCGGCACGCGGTGCGAACTCCTTGTGGAACGGGAGACGCGGGGCAGACGCGCGAAGTCAGCCCGCGAACGAGCTGCGACGAGAAGTTTACACCGACTCAGCTGGTGCTTTTCCCCGCACGTGTCCACACCCGTCCACACACCGGCATCCGTGCACAGATTGGGCGAACGCAGGTCACCCAGTCGTCGACGCCACGCTGAACTGATGGGGTGCGGTGGGCGGCGCTGATCATGAGCTTGAACCTGACCCTGGCCGTGATCAGCGCATTGCCGGCGGCGGCGGACGACATCCGGCTGCAGTGGCCGCTGCGACCCGCCCCGGCCGTTGTTCGGAAATTCGACCCGCCGTCGCCCAACTGGAATCCCGGGCACCGCGGCGTGGACCTGGCCGGGCGCCCTGGCCAGCCGGTTTACGCCGCCGGGGCCGCGACGGTGGTGTTCGCCGGGCTGCTGGCCGGACGACCGGTGGTGTCACTGGCCCACCCCGGCGGACTGCGCACCAGCTATGAGCCGGTCCGGGCCGTCGTGCGGGCGGGTCAGCAGGTGACGGCGCAGACGGTGATCGGCGAGCTGGTGGCCGGGCACTCGGGCTGCCGGGCCTCACAAGCTGGAGGGGCCTGTTTGCACTGGGGCGCGATGTGGGGTCCGGCGTCGGGCGCCGACTATGTCGACCCGCTGGGCCTGCTGAAGTCCACTCCGGTTCGGCTCAAGCCGCTGAACCGCTAGACGCGGGGCGGCTTTCAGGCGCGCGGGTGGGCCTGATCGTGCACCGCCCGCAACCGCGACACCGCGACATGGGTGTAGAGCTGGGTGGTGGCCAAGCTGGAATGACCCAGCAACTCCTGGACAACCCGCAGGTCAGCCCCGCCTTCGAGCAGGTGCGTGGCCGCGCTATGCCGCAGCCCGTGTGGCCCCATGTCGGGCGCGCCGTCCACCGCGGCGATGGTCTGATGCACGACGGTGCGGGCCTGGCGCACATCGAGCCGGCGGCCCCGCGCGCCCAGCAGCAGCGCCGGCCCGGACTCCGCGGCGACCAGGGCGGGACGACCGTCGGCCAGCCAGGCGCCCAGCGCGTCGGCGGCCGGCACCCCGAACGGCGTGGTGCGCTGCTTGTTGCCCTTACCCAGGACACGCACCACCCGGTGACGGGTGTCCACGTCGTCGATGTCCAGTCCGCACAGCTCGCTCACCCGAATCCCGGTGGCGTACAACATCTCGACGATCAGCCGGTCCCGCAGGGCCAGCGGATCTCCTTGCTCGGCACCGGATTTCGCGGCTTCCATGGCATCGAGAGCCTGATCCTGGCGCAGGACGGACGGCAGGGTGCGGTGCGCCTTGGGTACTTGCAGCCGGGCGGCGGGATCGGTGGCCAGCACGCCGCGCCGCAGGGCCCATGCGGTGAACGTTTTGACCGCCGAGGTGCGGCGGGCCAGCGTCGTGCGGGCGGCGCCGGCCAGCGCGCCGGTGGACAGCCACGTCCGCAGCAGCGGCAGGCTCAAATCGTCCAGAGAGACTCCCTGGCCGTCGAGGAAGGCGGATAACGAGCGCAGATCGCCCAGATATGCGCGGCGGGTATGCGCTGAACGCAGGCATTGCAGCTCTAGGTACTCGTCGAACTCCTCGAGGATCGCCTGCATCCCCCCACGGTCGCAGGCACGGCCCGCTGCACCTCAGTCGACGCGCCGAAGCGTTTCCGGGGTGAGATCTTTCAGTGTCGGGTAGCCGTCGACGGCCATGATCAGGTCCGCCTCGGCCAGCAGGGTGCGCAGGACGTGCACGATGCCGTCGACGCCGCCGAGCGCCAGACCGTAGGCGTAGGGCCGGCCGATGCCCACCGCGGTCGCGCCCAGCGCCAGCGCCTTGATGACATCGGCGCCGCTGCGGATCCCCGAGTCGAAAAGCACGGGCAGCCCGTCGGCCGCCTCGACCACCCCGGGAAGGCAGTCCAGCGCGGGCAGGCCGCCATTGGCCTGGCGGCCGCCGTGGGTGGAGCAGTAGATTCCGTCGACCCCGCCGTCCTTGACGCGGCGGGCGTCGTCGGGGTGGCAGATGCCCTTCACGAGCAGCGGCAGCTTCGTCAGCGACCGCAGCCAGGGCAGGTCATCCCAGCTCAGGGGGTTTCCGAACACCTGAACCCAGCGCAAGATGGCGCCTTGCGGATCTTCTTCCGGCGGGCGCTGCAGGCTGGCGCGAAAGACCGGGTCGCTGAAGTAGTTGCTCAGGCAGTGGCCGCGCAGCTGCGGGAAGTTCGACGTGCGCAGGTCACGCGGGCGCCAGCCGGTGACCCAGGTGTCGAGGGTGACGACGATGCCCTTGAACCCGGCCGCCTCGGCGCGCTGCACGAGGCTGGCGGCCAGGTCGCGGTCGGTCGGGGTGTACAGCTGAAAAAACCCGGGTGTGTCGCCCAACGCGGCGGCGATGTCTTCCATCGGGTCGACGGTCAGCGTGGAGGCGACCATCGGGACGCCAGTGTGCGCGGCCGCGCGGGCGGTGGCCAGGTCGCCGTGGCCGTCTTGAGCGCACAGCCCGATGACGCCGATCGGCGCCAGGAACACCGGCGACGGCAGGGTCAGGCCGAACAACTCCACCGACAGGTCGCGTTGGGTGGCCGCGGCGAACATGCGCGGGATCAAGCCCCACCGGCCGAAGACCTCGCAGTTGGCCCGCTGCGTGCGTTCATCGCCGGCGCCACCGGCGACGTAGGACCACACCGACGGCGGCAGGGCCAGCTCGGCCCGGGCCTCCAACTCGGCGAAAACCATCGGCAGCGATGGCACCACCCCGGCCAGGCCCTGGAAGTAGATCTCGTTCTGATAGTCGCCGAATGCCATGCGTTAGAGAATGCCAGCCTTGACGTCAGGCTGACGAGCTCGCGGCCTCTGCCTCGGCCAGTTGCTTCTTCCATTGCCGGAATGTCTCTTCGGTGCGGCCGCGTCGCCAGTAACCAGAGATCGACGACGCCCACTTAGCGTCCACCCCACGCTCTTTGCGGATGTAGGGCCGCAGGTTGTGCATGACGGCTTGTGCTTCGCCGTGAATGAAGACGTGTGGCTGCCCGGGCAGCCACAGCGTGGTGGTGACCGCCTCGATCAATGGCGCGAAATCGCCGGCGCGGTCCTCGGTTACCAGATCGGCCCGGCCACCGCGGTAAACCCAGTTCACCAACACGCCTTCCGGCGCGGTCAGCGGGACCTCGTCCTGCGGGCCGGCCACCTCGATGAACGCCTTGCCGATTGCAGTGGCGGGCAACGCTTCCAGCGCTGTGGCGATGGCCGGCAGCGCGGATTCGTCACCAGCCAGCAGATGCCACTCGGCCGCCGGGTCGGGGGTGTAGGCGCCGCCCGGTCCCATCAGATAGATCACCTGACCGGGTTGGGCCGCCGCGGCCCAAGCGCCCGCCACGCCGTGCTCGCCGTGCACGACGATGTCGAGGGCGATCTGACAGGCCGCGGCGTCGACTTTCCGAACGGTGATGGTCCGTACCGAGGGCCGCTTCTCGGGTGGCAGGACGGCGAAGCTGTCCTGGGTCAGCGGCTGCGGCAACCCGGCGACGTCGACGTCGGGAGCGACGAACACCAGCTTGACGTAGGAGTCGGTGAAGTTGCTCGGCACAAAGGTGTCGAACTCACTGCTCCCCAGCGTCACGCGGACCATGTGCGGTGCGATCCGTTGGGCACCGGCGACTTCGAAGCGTTGAAGGGGTCGTCCTGCCACGTGTCCTCCTGTTGAGACTCGACCCCCGCCGACTATACGAGTCGCGCTGTCGCCGCAGGTCGGCTGTAGCCGCTGTGCGCAAATGCACCGTTACGCCGCCCGATACCGCGACAATGGAGGGATGAGCGAGGCCGAGGGTCTGGACATTCCCCCGTTGGCGCCGTCGCGGACGCTGTCTGCGGGCGTCAAGCCGTTGCTGGTACTGGCGAAGATTCGCGGCATCATGGATGCGTTCACGTTGTCTGAGCCGGAGTTGACCCTCGGCGAGATTCGCGCCCGGACCGGGTATCCGACGTCGACAGTGCAGCGGCTGGTGGCCAATCTGGTGGCCGAGGAGTTCCTCGATCGGGTGGGCGATCGTTTCCGGATCGGGGCTCGGGTCGCGTACTGGGCGGCTCCGGTCGCAAGCAGCATGGGCTTGCTGGATGCGGTGGCACCGGCGCTGGAGTCGCTGCGCGACGCGAGCGGTGAGACGGCTTGCTTCTTCCGTCGGGAAGGGCCTTTCCGGGTGTGTGTCGCAATTGCGGAGACCCGCCATGGAATCCGTCGCGAGATGCACGTCGGCAAGATCGTTCCGCTGCATGTCGGCTCGGCGGGGCGGGTCTTGATGGCCTGGGACGGCGACGCATTGCAAGCGATCCTGACGTCTGAGTTGGTCCGGTTCACCAATGCGACGGTCACTGATCCAGACCTGTTGCGCACCAAGGTCGAACAGACACGCCGGATGGGTTTCGCCATCACCAGCGGCGAACGTGACGAGGGCGCTACCGGCATCGCGGCGCCGGTATTCGATTCACATGGGCAAGTGCTGGGTGCGCTGATGATCAGCGGACCCAGCTTCCGGTTCTCACATGAGGTTGCGGAACTGTGGGCCGACAACGTTGTTGGCGCTGCCGACCAGGCGACCCGCACCCTCGGCGGCCGACTCCCGTATTGAGCGCGGCGCTATCCCGCAAAAGGCGGGCGCGCCATGACGGTAGGACGCACGCCGTATCGGGGTCCCCTGCCGGCGCCTCCGGCACCTGCCCCGGCCCCGGTGAGCGGCATGCCGCCGAAGACGTTCCCGGCCCCTGCGTCCGGGGCTTCCCTGATATTGCTGATGGGGAGCGGGGTTGCAGCGTGCTCCGCGCCCAGCACGGGGCCGTTCGCCCAGACCGGCGGAACAGACAAGCCCCCGACCGAGCCCGCTGTGCCGAGGCCCGCGGAAACTGCACTGCCACCGCCGATTAGCGCCGGGACTGCAGCGGGCGCGGCGAGGGCCGGTGCGGCCGCGGCAGCAGCACCGCCAAGTGCGCCGGTGGATTTCGCGATCGAGATAAAGGTGTTGGCGATGCCGGCGGAGAAGAAGGGCAGGCCCTCGGTGTTGTAGAACGTGGTGGAAAACGGCGCGTAGAAGGTCAAAAGATCACCCAGCCATCCCAGCGGACCCGAGGTCAGCGCGTCCTTCACCGGATCATCCGGCGGTGCGGCAGCAGCCATACCGTTGGACAGCTTTCCCAACGTCGAGGTGATCTTGCTCATCTTGCTGTGCAACGTGTTTTGCGCCGTGCCCGCCGAGGTACCAGTGGCCGCGGTGACCGAGGCGGTCTGATGGGCCGTACCAGCCGGGTTGGTCATATGGGGTGCCGAGGTAAACGGTTTGACCGCCGAGGTGTTCGCTGATCGGCCCGCATAGTTGTACATCGTGGCCGAGTCGGTTGCCCACATCTCCCCATACTGGGCTTCTAAAGCTGCTATCGCCGCGGTGTTTTGGCCCAGCACGTTGGTGGACAGCAGCTGCGCCAGATTGACACGGTTGGCCGCGATCACGGGCGGCGGCACGATCGTGGCATGCGCTGTTTCGAAGGCCGCCGCAGCGGACATGGCTTGACTGGCCGCATGTTCAGCCGCAGCGGCAGTGGTTCTCATCCATTCCACATAAGGGGTGACGGCCTCCGCCATCGATGCCGAGGCCTGCCCTAACCACTCCTCGCTGGACAACGTGTTCACCACCCTGCCGTAGGCTAAGGCAGCCGAATTTAGCTCAGCGGCAAGGGCATTCCACTCAGAAGCCGCCCCCATCATCGACGCCGAGCCCGCGCCCGCGTACATCAGCCCCGAGCTGGTCTCCGGTGGTAATGCGCCATAGTCGAGCATCACGAACCCCTTAACCAGCTGCGATCGCGTTGGCGGCCTCGGTGGCCGCATACGATCCCGAGCTGAAATTCAATGTGTTGACAAACATCTCGTGAATCGCCATCGCCTGTGCACTGACCTGCTGATACAGCTGTCCGTGGGCTGCAAATTGCGCCGCGGTCAGTATCGACACGTGGTCTGCGGCAGCGGGAATCACCCCCGTGGTCGGCGCCGCCGCCGCCGCATTCTGAGCCGCAAGCGCAGAGCCGATAGCCCGCAATGCACCAGCTGCTGCCGTCAACGATTCCGTTTGCGCAGTAACAAAGGACATATGATCTCCTTACTCAATAACTTTCCGGCTCAACGAACCTCGTGTTTCGCACATGGCGTTATCCGGCCGATGGTGGACGAGCAGTAAAGCGGGGGCGAAATCCGTATTCGCGGGGCGGCAAGCCGCCGCGGTCACGTCTGCCGCGAGCCGGCGCTATTTGGCGGAGCAATGCCTCTGGTCCGTTCGACGGCCCGCTGACACCCTCGCTGCCGATCGCCTGGACGATGGGCTCTTCTGCTGCCTGGGGTGCTGTCGTGGACCAGCTCGTTGGAACCGATAGCGAACCGATCTTGGCTGACGAAGCCAAGTTTGCCGAGATCAGCCCACCGCCGAGGGTGACCGGCGCCGCGAGGGCGGGAGTTGCGGATAGGCCAGCTGCGGTCCCGGCGGCGAGATGCTCGGGCCACAGCACACCTATCTGCGAGAAAATGTTAGATCCCACATAGATCATCGGCCAGTAGATGACGTCCAGGGGGCCGAACAAAAGTCCTTTTATCTGACTAGCCAAGGTATTGATGATCTCGTTGAGCGATGACTGCGTCGCCGGCGGTGCGTCGGTGCCCGCCGCTGCGGCCTCGGCCGCAGCCACCGCAGCTTGCTGTTGGGCCAGGCCGGCTTGGTCGGTGGTCGAGGTCGGCTCGGTGAACGGGGTCAATTGCGAAGCGGTCGCCGCCAAGCCGGCATAACCGTTCATGGCGACGGCATCTCGGGCCCACATCTCGGCATAGCTGGCCTCGGTGGCCGCGATCGCCGGAGCGTTCTGGCCGAAGAAGTTCGTCGCGACAAGCATCAGCAACAGTGCGCGGTTCTCGGCGACCACCGGCGGCGGGACCGTCATCGCGAAGGCCGCCTCGAAGGCCGACGCAACCGCTTTGGCCTGGCTGCTCGTCTGTTCGGCCAGCGCGGCGGCGGCGTTGAGCCACGCGACGTAAGGCGTGGCGGCGGCCCTCATGGATCGCGATGCCGGGCCGAACCACGACGAACAGGTCAATTCCGCAGTCACCGACGAATAGCTGGCAGCACTCGATGCCAGTTCGGCCGCCAGGTGGTCCCAGGCCGCGACCGCGGCCATCATGGGCCCCGGCCCGGCACCGGCATACATCCGGGCCGAGTTGATTTCCGGCGGGAACGCCGTAAAGTCGAACACCGCTACTCCTGGGTCCTCATACCGGGTTGATCTCCTCGAGGCTGCGCCGCGACGTGCGCGGACCCAGCGTGAGGACGGCGGCGATGACGACGGCCAACGCCGTTGCCACCACGGTGAACATCGCGCCGGCGCCGTAGCTGTCCAGGATCGGAATCAGCACGAAAGGCGCAGCGCCACTGGATAACCGGGATAACGAGTACGTCCATCCGACGGCCGTGGCGCGCACGGTGGTCGGGAAAATCTCAGCCTGATACACGTGATAGACGTTGGAGAAGACATTGCTGGTGGCGGTGGTCAAGAAGCCGAACACAATGATCGCTGCGACCGATGATTGCGTCGCGAACAACAGACCGAAGCCGGCGACGGCCACGATCGACCCGGCGAGCAGGAACTTGCGTTCGACTCTCGCCATCAGCGGGATCGCCATCAGGGAGCCGAGGGGATATCCGAGAAACGACAGCGCACTGAACAACATCGAGGACGTGACGTCGTAGCCCCGACTGACCAGCACCAGCGCGGCAAGCGTGCCGAACCCGTAGTAGCCGTACGTCTGAAACAGGTGGAATACCGTCAGCATCACCACCCGGCGGTTGTAGGGGGCACGCCGTAGTTGCGTCAGTGCGGATTGAGCCGGCCGGGTCACGCTGCCGCCGACGGCGGCGGGACGCATATCGATCTGAGCCGCAAGCACATTCGATCCAGCGGCGAAGATGTTCAGTGCCCGCTGCGCCTCCTCGAGCCGTCCGGCGGAAGCAAGCCAGCGCGGCGACTCCGGTAGCCAACGGTTGAGGACGAATACGATCACCGCGCCACCGGCGCCGAGGCCCAGTAACCACCGCCACCCCGCGACGCCGAGCGGCGAATGCTGGGTCAACCACCACGCCAAAAACGCGGCGAAGGGCACGGCGAGGAACGAACAGGTATAGGCGTAGGAAGCCATCCGGCCCCGGTGTTCTCTGGGCAGTACGTCGGCGAGGTAAGAGTCAGCCACCGGATACAGCGCGCCTATCCCGACGCCGGCCAGGAATCGTGCGAGTACCAATAACGCCGGAGACGGCGCAAACGCGCCGGCCAGCGAGAAGGCCGAAAACCAGCTGAGGCCGAGCAGGAAGGTTTTTCGGCGACCTATCCGGTCGGCAAGCCGGCCGAAAAATGCCGCACCGAAAAACATCCCGATGAACGAGGACGCCAAAACCAGCTTGAGCGCGGTGCCGCGTACACCGAAATCGTGGCTGAGTGTGGCGCTCAGGGTGCTGGACAGAAAGATCTCGTACATCTCGAAGAACAAGCCGAGCCCCACCGCGACGACAACCTTGCGGTGCGCCGACCCCACCGGCAAGCGATCCAATTGCTCGCCGACAGAGTCCGTGCTCGCCGTCATGATCGGTGCTGTGGTCATCCTGCCCCTCTCTTCGCCGAGAGCCTGTCGCTCTCGCAGCAGGTCCTACAAAGTGATTCTCTGCTCACATTGTGAGCCAAGCAACACCGTCCGACTGTAGCCGCTTGGGTCACTGGATGGAAGAGTTTCTTGCCATATTGTGGGTAGCAATGCACGATGTGGGTTACAGAGAGGATTCCAGTGAACGAAGCCAAAGGACCGCTCGATCGGGTACGCGTCCTCGAGCTGGGCAATTACATCGCCGCGCCCACGGCGGGACGGCTCTTGGCCGATTTCGGCGCCGAAGTCATCAAGATCGAGCGGCCGGAAACCGGTGACGAGTTGCGGACCTGGCGGCTGTACTCCGGTACAACCTCAATGCTGTTTCGCACCATCAACCGCAACAAGAAATCGGTGGTGGTCGACCTCAAGAGCGAGCGGGGTCAGGCAATCGTGCGGGAACTAGCCCGCTCCTGCGACATCGTGCTGGAGAACTTCCGCCCGGGAACCTTGGAGCGGTGGGGCATCGGCCCGGCCGAACTCAGCGCGGAGAACCCCGATCTGATCATCGTGCGGGTGTCGGCCTACGGGCAGACCGGACCGCGGCGTCATCAACCGGGCTTCGCCGCGGTGGCCGAAGCGATGGCAGGTCTGCGTGCGGTCACCGGCGAACCTGACCGTCCACCGTCACGCACGGGAGTGTCCATCGGCGACTCCATCGCGGGCATCTACGCCGCCTTCGGCGCGCTGGTTGCGTTACATCAGCGTCAAAACGACCGTGTCGCAGGCCGATCCACGTCGGTGCCTGATCGTACGGTGGACGTCGCGTTGACCGAAGCGATCTTCTCGGTGATGGAATCGTTGGTCCCCGAGTACGACGCTTACCACGTCACTCGTGCCCGCACCGGCGGCCGCATGGAAGGCATCGCCCCCTCGAACGCCTACCGGTGCGGCGACGGGCGCTGGGTGGTCATCGCCGGCAACGGCGACGGGATTTATCGCCGGTTCATGAACCTGATCGGCCGGGCCGACCTGGCTGATCATCCGCGTCTGGCCAACAACGCCCAACGCTGGCAGGCGCGCGAAGAGCTCGACGAAGCGATCGGCGCGTGGACCACCACAATGCCTGCGCGCGAGGCGCTTTCCGCGCTCGAGGCCGCCGGAGTTCCCGCCGGCCCGATCAACACCGCTGGCGACATCAAGGCCGACGAGCAGTTCCTGGCGCGTGGCATGATCCAGCACCTGCCGGTATCCACCGGTACCGAGATCCTGCCCGACGTGGCATTCCCGGGCATCGTGCCTCGGATCGGCGACGGCGCGCGTGCGATCCGCAACCTTGGACCGGATCTCGGCGAGCACACCGAAGAAATACTCGGCGCCGCTGCGGGGCAGGACCTTATCCCTCTCGACATCGAGGAGCTGATCAGATGACGACCGCGGTGCGATTGCGCGATGTCACCCTGCGTGACGGCTTACAGCTCACCGGCAAGCTGCTCGACACGGATATCAAAGTCGAGCTGGCACGAGCACTGCTGGACTCGGGCATCGACGCTTTGGAGATCGGGGCGATGGCACGCCCCGACAAGGTGCCGCCCATGGCCAATACCCTCGAGGTCATCGGTGCGCTGACTCCCGAAGAGCTGCAACGGTGTTGGGTGTGGACTGCCACACCTCGCGGCATCACCCGGGCAATCGAGGCCGGTGCGCGCAACCTCGAATACTGCTTGTCGGTCAGCGACCAGCACAACTACGCCAATGTCGGGCGTACCACCGAGCAGAGCATGGCCGCTTTGCCCGAGGCCGTCGACTTCGCCGCGGTCGCCGGGGCGCAACTGCAGCTGTCCCTGGCGACCGCATTCACCTGCCCGTACAGCGGGCCGGTCGACCCACAACGCGTCGTCGACTTGGTGCGCGACAGCCGCGCGGCGGACATCTCGAGCGTGGTGCTCTGTGACACCCTCGGCCAAGCCACGCCTGACCAGGTGCGGCACCTCATCGAACGAGTCCGCGACGTGGCACCGAAGGGCGAGATCGTGTTCCACGGGCACGACACCTGGGGGTTGGGAGTCGCCAACACCATCGCCGCCATCCACGCCGGAGCCGCGATGGTCGACGGAGCACTCGGCGGCCTGGGCGGCTGTCCGTTCGCTCCGGGAGCAAGCGGCAACACGTCCACCGAGGATCTCCTGTTCGCGCTGCAACCCGCGTGGCTCACTCCCCCGGTGTTCACCGGCGTCGTGGCCGCCGGTGAACAGATCCTGGCCCAGCTTGGCGAACCGAACCGCTCCCGAGCCGCCCAAGGCGCACGGTCCACGGTGGATGCATTCCCCTGGGTTACCTAGCCCGCAGCCGCGTCGCCACAGCATGGCCGGCGGTGCGAACGATGCGCCATCGCCCGCAATCGCGCTCGGCCAACCCGGCCACCTCGAGCATCGCCAGCGGTCCCAGCACCTGTTCGGGCACCCGCCCGGAGGCGACGGCGATCTCGTCGATGGTGGCGGCCCCGCGGCCGGGCAGCGCCTCGTACACCTGGCGTTCGGCCTCGCCCAGCCCGTCGAAAGCCGTGGCGGGCCGCGGCTCTTCGCAGGCCAGCTCACCGATGCTACCGACGAGCTCGACGATGTCGTCGGCCCGGGTGACCAGCTCAGCCCCGTTGCGCAGCAGCGCGTGACAACCCGCCGACGCCGACGACGTGACGGGTCCGGGCACCGCGGCCACCACCCTGCCCAACGCCCGGGCCCAGGCTGCGGTGTTCGCGGCGCCGCTGCGCAGCCCGGCCTCCACCACCACGGCGGCCCCCGCGACGGCGGCGACCAGGCGATTGCGGGTCAGGAACCGGTGCCGGGCGGGGCGGATGCCGGGCGGGTATTCGCTGAACAGCAGCCCATGTTGGCCGATGCGATGCAGCAAAGCCGAATGCCCTGCCGGATAAGGGATGTCGATCCCTCCGGCCAAGGCCGCGACGGTGATTCCTTCGCACGTCAGCGCCGCCCGGTGCGCCGCGCCGTCGATACCGTAGGCGCCGCCGGAGACCACCGCGACGTCGCGCTCGACCAGGCCCGCCGCCAGGTCGGCGGCCACCTGTTCGCCATAGGCGGTCGCCGCCCGGGTACCGACTATTGCGGCCGCGCGTTGCGCCACCTCGTCCAGACGCGCGGGACCCAGCGCCCACAACACCATTGGCGGCGCGGCGCGAGGCCGCGGCCCGATGCCGCCGAACGCCGAGAACGCGATCACCGGCCACTCCGGGCAATCGGGTGTGATCAGCCGACCGCCGTGACGGGCGAGCAGCGCGAGATCCGCTGCGGCCCTATCTATTTCCCGTCGGGCCGCGGTGCGGCGGACCAGGTCGTCGGTGACCAGTCCGCGCCGGACCCGGTCGGCCGCCTCCACCGGGCCAACGCACTGCACCAGGGCGGCGAGTTCCGGGCACGGCGGCTCGGCCACTCGCGACAGATAAGCCCAAGCCGGCCATGCGGGATCGTCGAAGGCCGCGGTCATCGTTGTGCTCCCAGCTGTCGGAAACTCAGCGCGGCGGCAACCTCGTCGAGCCCGGGCGCGCTCCGTCCGGCCAAGTCGGCAAGGCTCCACGCGACGCGCAGCGTGCGATCCAGCCCGCGAATGCTGAGCAACCCACGCTCCACCGCGAGGCGCAGCGGATCCATTGCCTTGCTGCTGGGCCTGAACTTTCGCCGCAACAGCGTTCCGCTGACTTCGGCGTTGGTTCCAAACCCATGCGGCCGCCAACGCGCAGCGGCGGTGTCGCGCGCTCGCGCCACCCGATCACGCACCTGTGCCGTCGATTCACCGTCGGCCGCCGCGAATGCGCCGGCCCGCACCGGATGCATCTGCACCCGCAGGTCCACCCGATCCAGCAAGGGACCCGAAAGTTTGCCCAGATAGCGCCGTTTGGTTGCTGCCGGACAGATGCAGTCCCGCGGATCAGCCGGCGCACAGGGGCAGGGGTTGGCGGCCAACACCAGCTGGAACCGGGCCGGGTAGCACGCGACCCCGTCGCGGCGTGCGAGGCGAATGACCCCGTCTTCCAACGGTGTTCGCAATGCTTCCAGTGCGCTGACGCTGATCTCCGCGCATTCGTCCAGGAACAGCACTCCGCGGTGCGCCCGGCTGACCGCGCCCGGACGGGCCATTCCCGAACCTCCTCCGACGAGTGCCGCGACGGTGGAGCTGTGGTGCGGTGCCACGAACGGCGGCTGGGTGATCAGCGGCGTGTCCCCGGACAACAGCCCGGCCACCGAGTGAATCGCGGTGACCTCCAGAGCCTCACTGTCCGTCAGCCTGGGCAGCAATCCCGGAAGACGCTGCGCCAGCATTGTTTTGCCCACTCCCGGTGGCCCGGTCAGCATGAGGTGATGCGCTCCGGCGGCCGCCACCTCGACCGCGAAACGTGCTTGCGCCTGACCTAGGATGTCGGCCAGATCCCCCGCCGGTTCCGGGCCCGTCGCCCGCGCCCTGATCCGCTCGTCCAGCCGAGCCGACCCGCCAAGCCAGCTCTGCAGTTGCCCCAGCGTGCGAACACCCCACACGTCGATCCCGTCGACCAGGCTGGCCTCGGCCAGGTTGTCCACCGGGACAACGACGGCGGGCCAGCCGTCGTGTTTGGCGGCCAGCACCGCGGGCAGTACCCCGCGCACCGGCCGGACCCGGCCGTCCAGCGACAGCTCGCCCAGCAGCACCGTCTTCTCCAGGCGTTCCCACGGATTCTTGCGCTGCGCCGAGAGCACGGCCGCCGCCAGCGCGATGTCGTAGACCGATCCCATTTTCGGCAGTGTCGCCGGTGACAGCGCCAGCGTGAGTCTGGCCATGGGCCAGCTGTTTCCGCAGTTGGTCACCGCCGCGCGGACCCGGTCCCGCGACTCCTGCAACGCGGCGTCGGGCAGACCAACGAGGTGAACACCGGGCAGGCCCGAGGTGATGTCGGCCTCGATCTCCACGATCTGTCCGTCCAGCCCGCGCACCGCGACCGAGAAAGCACGCCCCAGCGCCATCAGCCGATCCCGCGCAGATGCGAAATCTCCGGCGTGCGACGGCGCCCGATCCGCACCCCGATCACATCGATGCGGACCGCCGCCCAGTGCCCGTCGTGGGCGGCCAGCCAGAGTCCGGCCAGCCGGCGTAGCCGCCAGACCTTGCGCGGTGTGACCGCGTGCGCCAGACCTCCGTAGCCGTCGCCGGTACGCGTCTTGACCTCGACGAACACTACCGTGCGGGTGGCATCGTCGGCAGCGATCACATCCAGTTCGCCGTAGCGTGATCGCCAGTTGCGGTCCAGGATCCGCAACCCCATCCGGGTCAGGAAATCCACGGCGAGAGCCTCGCCCATCGCTCCCAGCTCGATCCGGGTCAGTGTCTGTTCGGCAGCGGAGGCCTTCTCTGTCGTCATGCGGCCAACCTGCCCGCCGGGCCCGACATGCCATGCCGCGACGGACGTCTCAGACCCGGCCCAACGCCCGGTTATCCCCAGTCGAGCGCCTATCCACAGCCTTAGCGCAACGCGCCTCACATACGCTGCGCCAGGGTACGGGCGGCGCTAGCCGGCCTCTGGCACCCGGCTGCCTGCATTGCGAGCGTTGATGACGCTCGTCGCCGAGTATTGAAGGGTCCACAGGTTGCCGTGATGCGGATACTTCGCG
This sequence comes from Mycobacterium sp. Dal123C01, assembly GCF_052566995.1. Lineage (NCBI taxonomy): Bacteria > Bacillati > Actinomycetota > Actinomycetes > Mycobacteriales > Mycobacteriaceae > Mycobacterium > Mycobacterium sp. Dal123C01. The sequence goes on from NZ_CP199580.1 coordinate 5,156,267, forward strand.
GCCATCGCCGAGACCAGATCGTCGGCAGTCTTGGCAACCTCGAATGTTGCGGCGAAATCCCTGATGTACGACCGTGTTTGGGCAATCATGGAACCGACAGCGTAGTCATCGCCGTCGGGCCTGCGGTGACCGGCGACAATCATCCGCGGGTGCAGATTCTCGATGACGTCGATGGTGCCGAGCCAGTCCTGCCACTGCCCCGGTGTGGAAAGGCCCAGCATCGCGTGGATCTCGTTGTAGATCGCGTCGCCGGCAACGACCGCGCTGATCGCGGGGACGTGGACGATGCTGGTCGGATTGATGTCCGCCTGTTCGACCTCAATGAGGTGCAGAGGTGAACCGTCGACGTAGAGCACACGGTCCTCGATCGGCTCGGGCAGGGGCGCTCCCTTCACGGCGGCGTCCCCGAACAGCATCGCCCACTGCAGGTCCTGAAACTCCCTCGTTTGCTTTATCGCCTCGACGACGTTGGGCAACGCCACGCACCGGGCGTTCGGGAACCGTTCCAGCAGTGGCCCAATGCCCAAGTAGTGGTCGGCGTGCGCATGGGTGATGTAGATCGTGGTCAGCCTCTTGTCGATGCGCTCAATCAGATCCCCCAGATCACGAACGTCATCTTTGAGGTACTGCGCGTCAACCAAAACCGCCTCGGTCGCACCACTGATGATGGTGGAAGTGGTCGGCGAGAACTTTCCCTTCGGCGTGCCCGGCACTTCGACGGCCGGGATGTTGGGCCAGCGGCCCACGTAAACCGTCGCGCGGATCGGCGGAGATAACGTCGGATCGGGTTGACCGGTGTCGGTCGAATCGGTTTGGGTGCTCATCGGTCAGACCGTCTGGTAGGGGACGGGCCGATTTCCTGTCGCCCACAGCTTCTCGGCCTCCGACTCGGCCCGCGGCGGTATCAAACCTTGCACCTGCCAGAAGTCGAACGGTGTCTCGTTGATGTGAATCTCCCAGTCGTATCCGCGATCCCTCACAAACGGAGCAATCTGTGCCTCGAGGAACGCCATCGCCTTCCGGCGCAGTTCGGTGGTCGGCAGTTGTCGGGCGATGTGTTCGGCCACCAGACGCACGAAGTTGTTGCGCGGCTCGCCGCCGATGAAGAAGTTCCCCTCGTCGACCTCGTGGAAGAGCACGTTGACGTAGAACTTCGGCAGGCCCGCGTCCACGTAGATCCGCATCAGTGCAGCTGACATGGCCTTCTTGTCCTCGGCAGAATATGCGCCGACCGGAGTGTAAATGTGCCAGAGGGGCATGTGTTCTCTCCTTTGATTCGTGATCTAGCGAGCCCGTGTGCGGTGCGGCTCGCTGCCTCGGTATTCGCTCTTCGAAACCTAACCAATCTGATTGCATAATGCAACCACTTTCAGGATAAGATCGGATTGTGGCTGCGGTCACTCGCCGCACCGAGGCCCGACTCAAGGAGATCCATGAAACGAGATATCGAGTTCGCGACTGAGGACGGGACCGTCCTGCGCGGCTTTCTGCACACCCCTGAAACGGAGGGAAGTGCACCGGGAATCGTTATGGCACATGGCTTTAGCGGTGTGAAAGAACAGCTGAACCACTACGCCGCCTTGTTTGCCAAGTCCGGATTCAGCGTGCTGCTCTACGACCATCGCTCCTTCGGCGCATCCGATGGGCTGCCTCGCTACGAAGTGAACCCCTACCAGCAGATCTGCGACTGGCAAGACGCGATCACGTTCGCATTGACACAGCCGCAGTTCGACGACGCGGTGACGGTCGGGGTGTTCGGATCTAGTTACGCGGGCGGGCTGGCGATGGTGGTGGCGGCGTGCGATACGCGGGTGGGCACCGTCGTCGCGCAGATCCCCAATGTGAGCGGACATCGCAATGCGCCCCTACTACTCGGCGAGGACGGTATCGCCGAAGTTCGCCGTCGTAGCGTCAAGGACCGGGCCGCGCGACTGGCCGGCGCGGATCCCGAAATGGTGCCGGTGTTCACCAGCGAGCCGGGCGCATTCTGTGCGCTGCCGCCGGCCATGAGTGCCGACGACATCCAGGCGTTCGAGGCCGCGGGAACATGGCGTAATACCGTCACATTGCGCTCAATGGAGTATCTGATCGACTTCGAACCTGCCGGGTGGGTGCCGTTCGTGGCTCCCAAGCCGCTGCTGATGGTGGTCGGTGAACACGACACCTGCACATTTGTCGAGATCCAGCGTCAGGTGTTCGCCACCGCCGGAGAACCTAAAAAACTCGTCGTGCACCCGGGAGGTCACTTCGATACCTACTCAACACATTTCGGTGTTGCGGGATATGCCGCCCGGGACTGGTTTGTCGATCACATGCCGATCAGACAGACCGCCGACGCCTGACTGATCGCCCGGGGCGAACACAGAGACGTTCGCCCGCATGTGAATTGCCCCGTTGCCCGCAAACTCGAAGGCGATATCTTCCCGCATTCGCGGGTGCCAGACCGCCGACGACACCAATTGTTGATACTGGTTGTATGCTGCAACCAGTATCAACAATGTTCAACAATGCGAGAATGAAGGTAATCCGGTGGCTACAACTGGTCGCTCCGACTGCCCGATTAATCTGACCGCCGAACTGCTTGGCGATCGGTGGAGCCTTGTCGTGTTGCGCGACATCATTTTCGCCGACCGGCGCCGCTTTCGCGTACTGCTGCAGAACTCCGAGGAGAAAATCGCCTCCAACACCCTGGCTGCGCGGCTGCGAAACCTCGTCGACGAAGGTCTGTTAAGCACCAGCGACGATGCCACCCATAAGCAGAAAATCGTCTACAGCCTGACCGAGGCGGGCATCGAACTCCTGCCGATGATGATCTCGATAGGCACCTGGGGCAATAAGAATCGGCCGGCCAGCCCGATTACCGGACCTTATTTCGCCTACGTATACGAACAGGGCCCGCAGATATGGGCAGAACTCGCCGATGACCTTCGTCATCGGCACCTCGGCGGCCCGGCGCCCAAATCTTCTGCAGCTACCATCGACTCAACCAAGGCTGCCTACCGCAAACAACTCCGCGCAACCTCAGTGCGCTAGCGGCACGCCAGCCAGCGCAACGCGGTGGCCGGAAACGATCGAACTTCGGCCTGTCAAGACCTCACACCCGCGGCGCGGGCGACGGCACGATCGAGATGTGACATGCGAAGACACTGCTCCACCCGCCGCACCGGCCATCGACACCTCGGGACTTGGCGCGACGGGCCGGATTCCGCAACGGCGTCGCTTTAAGGCGACACTTCCGCCGGCAGGTCGGCACCAGCCCGCTGCACTACCGGATGAAGTTCCGACCGCAGACCCCGGTCGTCGCCGAATGCGGCTAATGCTAACGGTTTTCGAAGCCGGCGCTAGGTGATCCGGTCGGCGCGGGTGTAGACGTTCATCGAGTCCGCACGCAGGAACGCCACCAGCGTGAGCGCGGATTCCTCGGCCAGCGACACCGCCAGCGACGACGGCGCGGACACCGCGGCCAGCACGGGAATGCCTGCCAGCACGGCCTTCTGCGTCAGCTCGAACGACGCCCGTCCGCTGACCAACAGCACCGCACCGCTCAGCGGGACCCGCCCGTGCTCCAGCGCCCAACCGATTACCTTGTCGACGGCGTTGTGCCGGCCGATGTCCTCACGGACCACCAGCATCGTGCCGTCAGCGTCGAACAGCGCAGCGGCGTGCAGTCCCCCGGTGCTGTCGAAAACCTTTTGCGCACTGCGCAGTTGACCGGGCATCGCCTTGAGAGTGGCGGCAGCGACCGTGACGGGGTCATCCCCCGGCGAGAAGCGGCTGATTACCCGCACGGCGTCTAGTGACGCCTTGCCGCAGACCCCGCACGAGGAGGTGGTGTAGAAGTTGCGGGTCACATTGAGATCGGGCGGTTCCACGCCCGGGGCCAGCGTGACATCCAGAACGTTGTAGGTGTTGGCGCCATCCTCACCGCGGCCGGCGCAGTAGCGGATGGTCAGCACGTCTTCGCGCCGCGTGATCACGCCTTCGGTGAGCAGAAAGCCCTGCGCGAGTTCGATATCCGCACCGGGGGTCCGCATGGTCACGGTGACCGGCGAGCCGTTGACGCGGATCTCCAGCGGCTCCTCCACGGCCAGGGTTTCGGGGCGGGTGATTGCCCGACCTGCGTTGAGGTGCGTTGCCCGCCGGCGCGCGGTGACGTTTCCCATCAACTGATTTCATTGCCGAGGGAACCGGCCGCAATGGCCGCCGATTCCACCCGGATGACGACCGCTTTCGACGCCGGGGTGTTCGATATGGCGGCGGTGTGATCCAGCGGAACCAACGGATTGGTCTCCGGATAGTAGGCCGCGGCATTGCCGACCGGAGTCGAATACGCCACTACCAGGAAGTCCTTTGCGCGCCGCTCCTGCAGGCGGCTATCGGCATCGGTCCACTCCGACACCAAATCGACGCGCTCACCGGCGGTCAGGCCGAGCATTTCGATGTCGGCGGGATTGATGAACACAACGCGACGGCCACCCTTGACCCCGCGATAACGGTCGTCGAGCCCGTAGATCGTGGTGTTGTACTGGTCGTGGCTGCGCAGGGTCTGCAGCACCAGCCGGCCCGGCGGCACCGGCACCCACTGCAGCGGATTGATGGCGAAGTTCGCTTTGCCGGTGCTGGTGTGGAATTCGCGCGCATCGCGGGGCGGGTGCGGAAGCTGAAATCCGTCGGGCGCACGGACCTTGCGGTTGTAGTCGGCGCAGCCGGGGACCACCGCGGCGATCGCGTCGCGGATGGTGTCGTAGTCGGCCGCGAGGCGCTCCCAAGGCACCGGGTGCTGGTCGCCGAGCACGGTACGGGCCAGCCGGCACACGATTTCCACTTCGCTGCGCAGCTCGTCGCCGGGTGGCTGCAGGCTGCCGCGGGACAGATGCACCATCGACATCGAATCCTCGACCGAGACAACCTGTTTGCGTCCACTGCGGATATCGCGGTCGGTGCGGCCCAGGGTCGGCAGGATCAGCGCGGTGGTCCCGTGCACGAGGTGGCTGCGGTTGAGCTTGGTGGAAATCTGCACCGTCAATGCGCAACTGTGCAACGCCGCCTCGGTGACAGCGGTGTCGGGCGTGGCCGAGGCGAAGTTGCCACCCATGCCGATGAACACCTTGGCTTGCCCGTCCCGCATGGCGCGGATGCCCGCCACGGTGTCGTAACCGTGCTTGCGCGGGCTGGTGATGCCGAACTCGCGATCCAGGGCCGCCAGGAACTCCTCGGGCATCTGCTCCCAGATGCCCATCGTCCGGTCGCCTTGCACGTTGGAATGCCCGCGCACCGGACACACCCCAGCGCCCGGTTTGCCGATCATGCCGCGCAGCAGCAGCAGGTTGGTGACCTCGCCGATGGTGGCCACGGCGTGCGTGTGCTGGGTCAAGCCCATCGCCCAGCACACGACCGTGCGCTCCGAGGCCATCAACATCGCGGCGACGCGGTCGAGTTGGTCCCGTTGCAACCCGGCGGCTGCCAGCACCGTGTCGAGGTCGACCTCGACGGTCCGACGCCGGTACTCGTCGAACCCGGCACAATGCGCGTCGACGAATGCCTGGTCGATCACGCTGCCGGGGGCGCGGTCGTCGGCTTCGAGCAACAAACGGCCCAGCCCGGCGAACAACGCCATGTCGCCGCCAAGGCGGATCTGCACGAATTCGTCGGCGATTGAGACACCTTGTCCCACAACCCCGTTCACCTTTTGCGGATCCTTGAACCGGATCAACCCAGCCTCGGGCAGTGGGTTCACCGCAATGATCTTGGCGCCGTTGGCCTTTGCCTTCTCCAGGACTGACAGCATCCGCGGGTGATTGGTGCCAGGATTTTGTCCGGCGATGATGATCAGGTCGGCGCGCTCGACGTCGTCGACGGTGACCGAACCCTTTCCGATGCCGATCGATTCGGTCAGCGCCGAACCCGAAGACTCATGACACATGTTCGAGCAGTCGGGCAGGTTGTTGGTACCGAAGCAGCGGACCAACAGCTGGTAGCAGAACGCCGCTTCGTTGCTCGTGCGACCCGACGTGTAAAACAGCGCTTCATCGGGGCTAGCCAGCGCATTGAGCTGCTCGGCGATCAACTGATAGGCAGCATCCCAGCTGATCGGCTGGTAGTGGTCCGCACCGGGCCGCAGCACCATGGGGTGCGTCAGACGTCCCTGCTGGGAAAGCCAATACTCGGGCTTTGCCGACAGCTCGGCTACCGAATGCCTCGCGAAAAATTCTGGCGTGACGGTGCGCTTGGTGGCCTCCTCGGCAACGGCCTTGGCGCCGTTCTCGCAGAATTCGGCCAACTTGCGTCCGCCGTGCTCTTCCGGCCATGCGCAGCCCGGGCAGTCGAAGCCGTGACGCTGATTGAGCCGAGCCAGCGCCGCCGCGGTGCGCAGCGCGCCCATCTGCTCCAGCCCACGTTGCATCGAGACCATCACCGCCCGCACTCCCGCCGCCTCATGCTTTTGCGGCGCTACGGTTATCGCGTGCTCGTCGTAGTCGGCAGACGCGTCACGAGACGCGGCCGAGTGCTCAAACCTCACACAAACAAATTACCTTGGCTTCGTAACTGATCGCGCGTGCAGCGATGTCGCTGTCGTCACACCCGGGGGTGTGGCCAAATCTCGCGTGAATCCAAGCCTCCAGCCCGGAAGTCGGTGGTTAACGGGCGTGTTTGTTCTAATGTCTTCTTGGGTCTTCGGTTATCGGCGTGGTGCACCGCATCTGCATCGGTCACTAAGGGATTAGGTAATGGGGAGACAGCGGGTGGGGCTCACGCACCGACACCGCCAGAAGTGAGGCACAACATGGCAGACGAATCGGAGGAATTCCCGCCGGGCGGCGAGAAGGCCGACCCAGCGACGGTATTCGCGGCCCTCGCCGAGATCATTTATCAAGGCTCGGACGTCAAGGAGATGTACGCGGCGATCTGCATCGCCGCGACGTTGACCGTGCGCGGCTGTGACCACGCCAGCCTGTTGGTGCTCGACAACGATCGCTACCTCACCGTCGGCGCGAGCGACCGGGTCGCATGGGAAATCGACGAGATGGAACGCCGCGCCGGCGACGGCCCCTGCGTCGACGCGATCGAGGAAGAGACTCCCCAGATCGACACCGATCTGACGACCCCCTCCCTGTGGCCCAAGCTGGCGGCCAAGCTTGTCGAGGAGACGCCGGTGCGCGGGGCCATGGGATTTCGGCTCCTGGTCAACAAACGCAAGGGGGCCGCGCTCAACCTGTTCAGCGACACCCCCAACAGTTTCGACGACGAGTCCGCCGGCCGAGCCGCGGTGCTGGCCTCGTTCGCCAGCGTGGCCATCAACGCGGTGGCTAAGGGGGAAGATGCCGCCAGCCTGCGACGGGGACTGCTCAGCAACCGCGAAATCGGCAAGGCGGTCGGTATGTTGATGCTGCTGCATGGGATGACCGAAGACGAGGCGTTCGACCTGCTGCGCCGGCACTCCCAGGGGCTGAATATCAAGCTGGCCGATGTGGCGCGAGAGGTCATCGATCGGCGGGGCGGCCTGCCAACCAACGGCGAGCAGGGACTCCCGCCCGGCACATAGCCGGCCGCTATTCGGGTAGCCGCAGCTCGGGCTTCTCGACTTCTTCGATGTTGACGTCTTTGAACGTGACCACCCGCACCTGCTTGACGAACCGGGCCGGCCGGTACATGTCCCAGACCCAGGCATCGGAGAGTCGGAGCTCGAAGTACACCTCGCCCTCGGCGTTGCGCGGCACCATCTCCACGCTGTTGGCCAGGTAGAAGCGCCGTTCGGTTTCCACGACGTAGCTGAACTGGCCGACGATGTCCTTGTATTCGCGGTAGAGCGAGAGCTCCATCTCAGTTTCGTACTTTTCGAGATCCTCCGCGCTCATCTGCCACTCATCTGTTCAGACGTCCTTTTCCCTGCAGTTTCCCGACTCCCCGTTCGGGCCGCTGCTGGACAGCATGGTCGCCGGGTGAGAAGTCTGCTTCCATCTTTCCTCACGGGTATCCGCCGCGCTCGCCCGGAGGGTCCGGTTTGCATTCGGCCACCACCTGCGTGCGGGAGCCCTGCCGGGATGGCGAGGCCACGCGCCGGACGTTGATGAACGAATAGCGGTGCTCAGCACACGGTCCGAGCCGGCTCAGCGCCGTGCTGTGCGCGGGAGTGCTGTAACCCTTGTGGTCGGCGAAACCGTAACCCGGATGGTCGGCGTCCATCGCGACCATCAGCCGGTCCCGGCTCACCTTCGCCAGCACGCTGGCGGCGGCGATGCAGGCGGCGGCCGCGTCCCCACCGATCACCGGCAACGAGGGCATCGGCAGCCCGGGCACGCGAAAGCCGTCGCTCAGCACGTAACCGGGGCGCACCGGCAGACCGGCCACCGCACGCCGCATGCCTTCGATATTGGCTACGTGCACGCCGCGCCGGTCGACTTCGACCGACGTGATGAACACCACGTGATAGGCCACCGCGTAACGGCAGATCAGGGGGAACAGCTTCTCCCGAACCTTCTCGGTGAGTTTCTTCGAATCATCAAGGGCGGCAAGACTTTCCAGGCGGTTCGGCCCCAACACGCAGGCCGCAACGACCAGCGGGCCCGCGCAGGCACCGCGGCCCACCTCGTCCACCCCGGCCACCGGTCCCAGACCGCCGCGATGCAGCGCCGATTCCAGGGTGCGTAGCCCCGACAATTTGCGGATCACCGTCCGCGGCGGCCACGTCGTGGCCATGGCTACTGACCTTGCTGAGGGTTCACCGAACCGACGCCGCCCCATCGTGCCGGCGGCCAGACGATGAACCTGGCCTTGCCGATGACATTGGCCACCGGCACCGTCCCCGACATCGGATCGCCGGTGCACAGGATGCCTTTGATCGCGTCGGCCGGGGTGCTGGTGCAGTGGGCGCGCGAGTCCGCCGAATGGGTGCGGTTGTCCCCCATCACCCACAGCCGTTCTGGTGGGACGGTGACCGGCCCGAACTCGCTGCCCAGGCACGGGTACACCGACGGGTCGGCCATCATGGTGGCCGGATTCAGGAACGGCTCCTTGAGTGGCTTGCCGTTGACCGTCAACCCGGTATCAGCACGGCACTGCACCGTCTGCCCGCCGACCGCGATGACCCGCTTCACCAGATCGTTCTCGTCCGGAGGCACGAATCCGACGAACGACAACGTGTTCTGGATCCAGCGCAGCGCGGTGTTGTTGGACCGGATCGACTTGTATCCGGTGTTCCAGGACGGCGGTCCCTTGAAGACGATGACATCACCGGGGTGCGGCGAGCCGAAGCGGTAACTGAGCTTGTCGACCATGATCCGGTCGCCGACGCAGCCCGTACATCCGTGCAGCGTGGGCTCCATGGACTCCGACGGAATCAGGTACGGACGCGCCACGAACGTCAACATGACGTAGTAGAGGACGATCGCGGTAACCGCCAGGATCGCGAGCTCGCGCAGCGCGGACTTCTTCTTGGGTTCCGCCTCGTCCGCGTCGGGCTCATCCCCCGGTTCGGGCTGGGTGGTGGCGTCGGCCGCTTCGTTCAAGGTCGCGTCTGGGGCGCGGGTGGAGACCTTCGGCTCCGACTGACCAGGCTCGGACTGGGGCTCAGGTGAGTCCGTGGAATCCGTCACGAGATCAGAGTAGCCAGCGCAGTTTGTGTGTTTGTAAAGCGTCTTCTAGACCGGACAAGCGAGCCGCAGCGGCCGCCGAGACGTGCGCGGTCAGCGCTTCTCCTTGATCTTGGCCTTCTTGCCGCGGAGTTCACGCAGGTAGTAGAGCTTGGCGCGGCGGACATCGCCACGGGTCACCACCTCGATATGGTCGATGGTCGGCGAATGCACCGGGAAAGTCCGCTCGACGCCGACCCCATAGCTCTCCTTGCGCACGGTGAAGGTCTCGCGGATGCCACCGCCCTGCCGGCGGATCACCACGCCCTTGAACACCTGGACCCGCTCCTTGGCGCCCTCGATGACCTTGACGTGCACGTTGATGGTGTCGCCCGGGCTGAAGGCCGGGATGTCGTCGCGCAGCGACGCCTGGTCGATGAAGTCCAGCCTGTTCATCTGAGAGACACTTCCTTGCGGTCACGGCGTGCGGCAACTGCGCCGCACGCGGGGGTGGTCGTTAAAGCCGAGGGGTTTCGGGCTTCGGGTCGTATGTCGCAGCAGGCGGAAAGCGGCCCGGCCGGCCGACTACCGCTGGAGACAACTGGTCAATTGTGCCAGACACCCGGCGTGCATTGAAAATCACAGGTAAACCCTGCGGTTCACGGCGCGCCGAACTCGCTGGTGAGTGGTACATATGACTGGGGTCAATACGCGCTCGCCCGGGGCAGATTGCGGTACGGCCGCCTAAATGCATATTTACATTAGTGGACTGGGAGAAGAACAGATGCGTGCACGCCCGCTCACCGCGCTCGCCGCCATCGCGGCGGTGACGCTGGTGTTGGCCGGGTGTGACGAAGCGATGCTCGTGGCAAAGGCCCAGGCAAAGGCCCAAACGAAGGTATCCAGCAAGTCCACCCCCGGCGCGCCCGATCGCGAGCCGCAACTCATTCAGCTGCTGCTGGACACCGTCGAGACGCCCGGGATGCCCGAGGCGCCGCCCAACGCCGGATCCGGCGGTCTGCAGGCCCGCATCCAGCAGGCAACCGAACAGGCCGCCGCCAGCGGGGCCACGCTCTCGGTGGGCATCCTGGACCGCAGGACCCATGAGCTGATCTCCAACGGCAACACCCAGATCATCGGTACCGCGTCGGTGGCCAAGCTGTTCATCGCCGACGACCTGCTACTACAGGAAGCCCAGGGCAAGACCACCTTGTCCCCTAGCGACCGTCAGGCATTGGACGTCATGTTGCAGTCGTCCGACGACGGAGCCGCCGAGAAGTTCTGGGATCAGGGCGGCGGCGACAACATCATCAGCCAGGTGGCGAGCCGATACGGGCTGGCGTCCACCACCCCGCCCTCGGACGGACGCTGGTGGAACACGATGAGCTCGCTGACCGACCTGATCTACTACTACGACAAGTTGCTCGACGGGGCCGGCGGGCTCCCCGCGGAGCGGGCCAAGATCATCGTCAACGACCTGGCCCAATCCACCCCGAACGGTATCGACGGCTACCCGCAGCGGTTCGGCATCCCCGACGGTTTGTTCGCGGAGCCAGTGGCGGTCAAGCAAGGCTGGATGTGCTGTATCGGCACCGAGTGGATGCATCTGTCCACCGGCGTGGTGGGCGCGGACCGCCGCTACATCGTGGTGGTCGAGTCGCTGCAGTCCTCCGACGACGCCACGGCGCGCGCGACGATCACCCAGGCGGTCAAAACGATGTTCCCCAACGGCCGGATCGGGCCCACAACCTTCTAAGCGCCAGACGATTTGCCCGGCTCGAGATCGGGGCGGCGATCGCGGGTGCGCTGCAGCGAAACCTCCCGGCGCCAGGCGGCAATGCGCGCATGATCGCCGGACAGTAGAACCTCGGGGACCTCGAGGTCCCGCCAGCTCGGCGGCCGGGTGTAGCTGGGCCCCTCCAACAGACCCTCGAGCACCGGCGAGTGCGAATCCTCGCGATGCGACGCAGGATTGCCCAGCACGCCGTCCATCAGGCGCACTACGGCCTCGATCATCACAATGGCCGCGGACTCGCCGCCCGGCAGCACATAGTCGCCGATCGACACTTCTTCGACCCGCATCCGCCGACCGGCATCCTCGACGACGCGCTGGTCGATGCCCTCGTAGCGGCCGCAGGCGAACACCAGGTGCTTTTCGGCGCTCCAGCGCTGGGCGGTTGCTTGGGCGAACAGCTCACCGGCGGGGCTCGGAATAACCAATAGTGTTTCACTGGACGAGATTTCATCCAGTGCGTCGCCCCACACCGGCGCCTTCATCACCATGCCGGGGCCGCCGCCATAGGGCGCGTCGTCGACCGAGCGATGCACATCGTGGGTCCACCGCCGCAAATCGTGCACCTGGAGATCGACCAGACCCGACTCGATCGCCTTGCCCGGCAACGATTGTCGCAACGGGTCCAGGTATGCCGGAAAAATCGTGATGACGTCGATGCGCACCCGCTACTCCAAATCCAGCAGGCCCTCGGGCGGGTCGATTTCGACCATCCGGTCGTCCAGCGACACCGACGTGACGATCGCATTCACGAACGGCACCAACAATTCCCGGGTTTCGCCGTCGTCACTTCGGCGTACCGCCAGCAACTCTCCGCCAGCGGTGTGCAGCACTTCGGCGACGACGCCGACATCCTGGCCCGTCGCGGTGCGAACGTGCAGGCCTTCGAGCTGGTGGTCGTAGTAGGTGTCCGGCTCGTCGATCGGCGGGAGGTCGTCGGAGTCCACGACAAAGAGGCTGCCGCGCAACCCGTCGGCGGCGTCGCGGTCGTCCACTCCGTCCAATCGCACCAGCAGCCGCCCGCCATGATCGCGCATGGCAGCGACAATGTAGCTGCGCTCCTGGCCCTTGCCGTCTGCGCGGCTGCGGGATGGCTTGGCGCGCAAGGTATTACCCGACGCAAACCGGGCGCCGGGGTCATCGGTGTGAGCCTCGACGACCAACTCGCCGGTGATGCCGTGGGCTTTTACGACGCGCCCGACGAGCAGCTCCATGAGCGCGCTCCGCTACTGGTCGGTGTCCACCACGTCGACACGGATACCGCGGCCGCCGATGCCGGCGACCAGCGTGCGCAACGCGGTCGCGGTACGTCCCCCGCGACCGATCACCTTGCCCAGATCGTCGGGATGGACATGGACCTCGACCGTCCGACCCCGCCGGCTCGTCACGAGGTCCACCCGGACATCGTCAGGGTTGTCCACGATTCCGCGGACCAGATGTTCAACAGCGTCGACGACGACCGTACTCATTGCGACAGTCAGCTTTCGGTGGTCGGTTCGGGCTGTTCGCCACCCTCGGCGGCTGCCTCGGCGGGCTTTTCAGCCTCAGCCGCGGGCTTTTCAGCCTCGGCCGCGGGCGTTTGCGCCTCGGCTTCCGTTGCGGCTTCAGTAGTGGCTTCGGTTGCGGCTTCAGTGCTGGGCTCGTCGGCCTTCGCGGCCTTCTTGGCCGGGGCCTTCTTCTTCGGCTTCGCGGCCTCGGTGGTCGGTCCGCCGTCCGCCTCGGCCAGCGCGGCGTTGAACAGCTCCAGCTTGCTGGGCTTGGGCGCGGCGACCTTCAGGGTGCCCTCGGTGCCGGGCAGGCCTTTGAACTTCTGCCAGTCGCCGGTGATCTTCAGCAGCTTGAGGACGGGTTCGGTCGGCTGAGCCCCCACGGAGAGCCAGTACTGGGCGCGCTCGGAGTCGATTTGGATGAGGCTCGGCTCTTGCTTCGGGTGATAACGGCCGATCACCTCGATCGAGCGGCCGTCGCGGCGGTTGCGTGCGTCGGCGACGGCGATGCGGTACTGGGGATTGCGGATTTTGCCAAACCGCGCGAGCTTGATCTTGACGGCCATGGTTGAGCGATTTCTCCTGTGTGTGTCACGCTGCAATTCAGCGATCGGGACGGAATGCCCGGGTCCGGTTTTGCCTTGCGTGTATGACCACCGAACAAGCACCCCGAAAACGGGGCGGGTCGCGCGGCGGACAGCCGCCTATTGTGCCAGAAGGACGGCCCTCGGAAGAAATTCGCCCAGCCGCGGCCTGCACCGCGGCCTCACATCACCTTCTGGAAGACCTTCGTCTCGACCCGGCGCGTCATCCGCCAGCCCTCCGCGGTGCGCACGAACTCGTCGTCGTACCAGAGGCCGCAGAACATCACCTGGTCTTGCTTCTTGGCCGGGTCGGCGGGAAAAACCATCGGGTTGAAGCAGATCACCCGCGACGAGGCCTTGTCACCGTCGACCTGGACCGAGAAGTTGCCGAGCATGTGCGCGTACACCGGAAAGCCCGGCAGCACCTCGGACAGCCACTTCTTGACCTCGGGATAGGGGCCTTCGATACCGCCCAGCGCCGTGTAATCGATGTAGGCGTCTTCGGTGAACACCTTGTCCAAATCGTCGAATCGGCGCTGATCAATGGCGGTGGAATAGTCCACCATCAGCTGCTGGATCTCCAGACGGTCAGAAATTTCGGCCAGGCTCAACATGCATCGATTCAACACCCGGGGTGTTGTCGGCAGCGAGGCGCCTCCGCTGCTGGCTGACCGCTGGTCAGTTCTGCTGTGTTTCAGCGTGTTTCACCGCTGCCGGCGGGCTGCGGAAGCTGATCGCCAACCGGTTGTAGGTGTTCATCAGCCCGATTGCCAGCGTCAAGTCGACCAGTTCCTTGTCGTCGAAGTGCGCCGATACCGCCGCATACGCGCTGTCGGGCGCACCGGTGCGCGATATCCGGGTGACGCTTTCCGCCCACGCCAGGGCGGCCCGCTCGCGGCTATCGAACAGCTCACCGGCTTCCTCCCACACCGGGACCAGGGCGATCTTTTCGTTCGACACCCCCAAATCGCGCAGTTCCCGCGAGTGCATGTCGATGCAGTAGGCGCAACCGTTGATCAGTGACACCCGCAGGTACACGCTGGTCAAAAGCTCCGGCGACAGACCCGACTGGCTGACGTAGAGGTGGACGCCACCAAGCGCCTTCACACCCCGCGGGGCCACCTGTGCGTAGTCGATTCGTTCACTCATAGCTATCGATTCAACACCCGGGCCTCCCCGGGCAGCGTGCCGGGGACTGGCCAGGTAAATCGCAGTACCGCGCAAAGCCGTCGAGGAGAATAATCCCAGCTATGAAGGCAGGAATCGCCTGCTTAGCAACGGCGGCGTTGTTGTGCGCCGGGTTGGCTGCGCTTGGCCAGGCCGAGCGTTTCGCCGCGGCCGCTCCCGGGGGCTGTGCGCCGGGAAGCTCCTGCCAGCGCTGGTGCCCGGGTGACCCCGATCCGGCGGGCAGGCCAATGCCGTGGGACTCGAATGTCTGCCACGACTTCTACTGGGATTACGCGGGCGTCCACGACATCGGCACCGGCACCTTCTACTCGTGGTCGTCGCTTCCGTTCAAGAAGCCGCCTCCGCCCGGTCCGGTGCCCACCCAGACTTCCTACCTACCGCTACCTGCGCTTCCGTTCTGCCCGGTGCCGCCCTGGTGCCCGTGAGGTAACGACACCACGGGCGTCGCGCGGGCCTGGACGTTAAACTTTGCGCCCATGCGGAAACTCATCGCCGCAGTTGCTGCTCTGCTCATGGTCGGCACCTGCGGTGCCACCGTCGGCGCGGCGACCGCTCCCATGTCCCGGGCCGACAGTCTGCAGCCGGTCGGCTCGGTGCCGATCCCCGACGGTCCGGCCCAGACCTGGATCCTGGCCGATCTCGACAGTGGTCAGGTGCTGGCCGACCGCGACCAGAACGTGGCCCACCCGCCCGCGAGCACCATCAAGGTGCTGTTGGCGCTGGTGGTCCTGGACCAGGTGAGCCTGGATTCCACCGTCGTCGCCGACGTCGCCGACACCCAGGTCGAGTGCAACTGTGTCGGCATCAAACCCGGCCGCACCTACACGGCGCGTCAGCTGCTCGACGGGCTGCTGCTGGTTTCCGGCAACGATGCCGCCAACACACTGGCGCACCTGCTGGGCGGCGCCGACGTCACGGTGGCCAAGATGAACGCGAAGGCCGCCTCACTCGGGGCGACCAGCACCCAAGCCGCCACCCCGTCCGGCCTGGACGGGCCCAACGGCTCCGGGGCCTCGACCGCCCACGACCTGGCCGTCATCTTCCGGGCCGCGATGGCCAACCCGATGTTCGCCCACATCACTTCCGAGCCGTCGGCGATGTTCCCCGCCGACACGCCTGACGGGGGCGAACGCCCCATCACCAACCAGGACGAACTGCTGACCCGCTATCCGGGCGCCATCGGCGGCAAGACCGGGTTCACCAACGCGGCCCGCAAGACCTTCGTCGGCGCCGCTTCGCGCGGTGGGCGCCGTCTGGTGGTCGCGATGATGTACGGGCTGTTGAAGCCGGGCGGACCGACCTACTGGGATCAAGCCGGCAGCTTGTTCGATTGGGGTTTCGCGCTCAACCCGCAGTCCAGCATCGGCTCGCTGTAAACCCGTTGCTAGGAGCCCTGATTCGGCACCAATCCGGTGATCAGCGCGGATAGCAACGCAATTCGTTGCTCCTCGATATCGGGTTCCGGGAAAATCCCGCGCACGATCGCCGCGCCGTCGAAGACGTTCGTCAGCAACGCCACCAGAACCGGGAACGTCTCGGATCCGATGGCGTCGGCACCCGGGAGTGCCCGCGCAGCGTCAAGAATCTTCGCGGTGTACTGCGCCAGGACGTCGCGCAGATGAGCGTTGAGCTTCTCGTCGGTGCGCGCGGCGATCATCAGTTCGTAGAGCACCGCGTTCGTCGAGCTGCCGGTGATGTCCCGCAGAATCGTCAGCGCCGCTTCCAGCGCCGGCCGGTCGGCCGGGATTTCGGCGACCTGCTTGGTGAATGACTCCACCTGCCGGCGCAGCACCTCCGACGCCGTCGCCGCCATGAAGTCGCTCATCGTCTCGAAGTGACGGAACAGGGCGCCGACGGACACCCCGGCCCGCTTGGTGATCACCGCGGCCGAAGCCCGCGCGTAGCCGACCTCGACGATGCTGGTGACGGACGCTTCGAGGAGCCGCCCGACGGTCTCCTCACGGCGTTGCTGCTGAGTCCTGGCCATTTCGGACGCTCACACCAGCGCAGCGGAACGCTGCTCGCGCTGACTGCGCGCACCCGCGCGCAGGTAGCGGCCCGACTTCACGGTCTGCCCGTAGCCCTCGCGGAACTGGCCCGCGCGGAAGACCACCGCGCCGTTGACGCCCGTCGCGACGACGGCCTCGTCGTTGCGATTGACCATGCGCCGCAAGCCGCCGTAGAAGGGGACCTCTTCTTCGTGGTAGGCGTCGACCTCGTCGGTGAGGCCGGCCGGGTCGATCACCACGAAGTCGGCACGGTCACCCTGCCGCAGCGTGCCGGCGTCGATGCCGAACCACTCCGCCAGCTCGCCGGTCAAACGATGCACGGCCCGTTCGGTGGACATGAACGGCGCGCCGGCCCGGTAGGCATCCCGGGTCCGCTTGAGCAGCTTCACCGGGAAGTTGTAGAAGGCCATGTTGCGCAGGTGCGCACCGGCATCCGAGAAACCCATGTGCACGCTGTCCTCGTTGGCGAGTGCGTTGAGCAGCTTGGGCCGGTGGTTGGCCACGATGGTTGTCCACCGGACGTTGCGTTCACCGTTTTCGACGAGCACATCGAGGAACGCGTCGAGCGGGTGCAGTCCGCGCTCGTCGGCGATCGCGCCGAAGCTCTTGCCGATCAACGACTTATCGGGGCACTCCACGATGACCGCGTCGTGGAAGTCGCGGTGCCACAACGACGGTCCGAGCTTGAGCTTGTCGAACTGGCGCCGGAACCGGCGACGGTACTCCTTGTCGGACAGTAACTCGTTGCGCTGCAACTGGTCCCGCAGATGCAGGGCCGCCGTGCCGGCACCGAACTCTTCGAAGACCGGCAGGTCGATTCCGTCGGAATACAACTCGAACGGGACAGGCAGGTGCTGGAACCGCAGACTGGAACCCAGCAACTTGTTCGCCAGGCGAGTCGCCGGCCCCATGACGTATACCGCAAGCGGCATCGACTTGGCGTCGGCCGAGACCAGCAGGCTCATCCGAACTCCCTTGCCGCGACCGAAGATCCGGCTACTGGTCAGGAAGAACATCAGCGCCGATGCGGGGTTCTCCACGTCGGGGGCGCTCTGCAGGATCCGGCCGTGCTTGCGCAGCACCTTGATCAGCTTGCGCCGTTCCCGCCAGGTCGCGAAGGTGGACGGCAGCGCTCGCGACCGGAAGCGGTCGCCGTCGAGTTTGTCGATCGCCGCGTCCATGCCCGACATGCCGAGCATCCCGGCTTCGAGCGCCTCCTCGAGCAGTGTCGCCATTCTCTCCAGCTCGGCCGCCGTGGGCTTGACGGTGTCGTCGGTGGCGCGTTCGAGTCCCAGCACCGTGGTGCGCAGGTCCGAATGTCCAAGCAGCGAGCCGACGTTCGGCCCGAGTGGCAGCGCGTCGATGGCCGCGATGTATTCCGCGGCGGTGGTCCATGTCCTATTGTCTTCCAGCGCACCGAGGACGTATTTGCGCGGCACCGCCTCGACCCGGCTGAACAGGTCGGCGGCGTCTTCGGTGCTCGCATACACCGTCGACAGCGAGCAGTTGCCCAGCAGCACCGTGGTGACACCGTGGCGCACCGACTCGCGCAGGCCGGGGTCCAGCAGCACCTCGGCGTCGTAGTGGGTGTGCACGTCGAGGAAGCCGGGCATGATCCACTTGCCCGCCGCGTCGATCACCTCGGGACAGCCGGTCTCGTCCAGCGACCCGGCCGTCACCGTGGCCACCACGCCGTCGCGGATACCCAGGGTGCGGGTGTGCGGCGCGCTGCCCGTTCCGTCAAACCACAATCCGTCGCGGATGATCACGTCGTAAGTCACTGTCGCCTCCAGGTCGATTGATGCAGCGAACCTATCATAGATAGTGAGCACTCGCAATCTTTTCTCCAGATGCGCGGCTCCCCCGTACAAAGTGCCGGTCAACCGGGTCAGCGACCCGGCTTGGACCGTGGTGCCTGCGGGGCGCTGGGCGTTGTGGGTGCGCCCGCGCTCGGCAGGCTGGTGGCTTCGGGAATCGATACCGGATCCGGCACGTAGACGCCGACCGGCATGTCGGTGGTGCGGCTGAGCTTGGCGGGGACCCGGACCATCGACCCTCGCTGGCCGCACTCGTCGGTTTGCACGGCAAGCTCCATTTCGCCGACCAGGTCACCCTGCGGGTTGGGCCGCAGCACCAGCGTCTGCACCATGGTCTCCGTCTTTGCCGGACCGCTGGCCGTCACGCACGGAAACGGCTCCGTTTCCGGCCGCGACTGCCATTGACCATCGGTGAACCGAAAGATCACGGGACGGCCGCCACCCGCCGTAGCCGGCTGGGTGTGATCGTTGTTGTCCAGCAGTATCGCGGCGGCCGAACAATACGACGGCGTGCACGACGAGCGGAACGCCCACCAGGTCGTGACGTCCGGTGGTTGAGGGCTGGGTGTGTAGTCGAAAGTCTCCTTGGAGCGCTCGACCTCGAGGCGATAGGTGCCGTCCAGCGGGGTCGGCGGGCCGGACTGGGCGCTGGGCGGCGGTAGCGCGACGGCCGCGGCCGACGCGCTGGACGGGGGGCTCGCCGCCCGCGCGGCGGTCGACTCCATCTTTCGCCCGGTGACAATGCCGAACGCGAACAGCCCGATGAGCACCACGATCGCCGCGGCACCGACCACGATCTTGCGGGGCCGCCGCTTGGTCGGCAGGCTGGCCGGGGCTTCTGCATCGGATCCGGCGGCGCGGTGGGGTGCGGCGCCCGGTACGACGCCCGGTATGTCAGAGTCCCCGGGCCAGCCGTAGGCGGGGTAATCCAGGACAAGAACACCCTCCGGACTGCGATCACCGCTCAAATCGCCGGCCGCCTCGTTGACCGCGTCGGCGAACTCGCGGCAGGTCTTGAAGCGGTCGGCGGGTCTGGTGGCCAGGGCTCGCACGAACACACCATCCAGGCGAGCCAGCTCCGGGCGTTGATCACTCAGTTTCGGCGGCGTACCGCTCAACAGCTCCCGCAGCGCGGCGGCCGCAGTGAGATATTCGGTCGGCGGCGCCCCGGTCAGCAGGTGAAAGGCGGTGGCCGCCAACGCGTACTGATCGGCACGTCGACCGATATCGGCGCCCATCAACTGTTCGGGCGCGGCGTAACCCACCGTGCCGGCCGGAACATGAGACCCGACCACCCCCGAGTGATCGGCGAGTTGCCGAGCTATTCCGAAGTCGGACAACAGAATCCGTTGTTCGCCATCGCCGCGGCCGGTTAGCAATATGTTGGCCGGTTTGACGTCACGATGCAGCAAACCGCGTTGATGCGCATAGTCGAGAGCGTCGGCCACCGCGGTGACGATCGCCAATACCTCGCCGGCAGGCCACACCGCCGGAAAACGATCCTTCAGGAGCTGCGCGGCGTTGCTGCCCTCCACGTAGTCCGTCGCGGTCCACAGCTGTCCGTCGAAGTCGCCACGGTCATGCACCTCGACGATGTTCGGGTGATACAGACTCGACACCGTCGGGGTCTCCGACAGAAAACGCCGGCGGAATTGACTGTCCGACGACAAGGCCAGCGAAAGGATCTTCAGGGCCTGCCAGCGCGCCGAACGAGGATCCTGAACAAGGTAGACCTCTCCAGTCACCCCGGATCCCAGCTTTCGCGCGACGGTATAACCGGCAAAAACCGCGCCGCTGGCCAACGCCATCAGCAGATTCTATCCGCCGGCGCGTTGCCGCGCCCATCTGGCGCCCGGCTGGCTCGCGGCATGCTTCAGGGCCGAAACATGTTGCCGCGCAGGATCACCAGGTCGGGTTGGGTCAACACACCGGGACCCTGCCGCGGGTCCTGCGCGTAGCACACCAGGTCCGCCGACGCCCCGTGATCCAGGCCGGGCCGGCCCAACCATGCACGGGCATCCCAGCACGCCGCCCCCAGCGCGGCGGTGGGGCTCATCCCGATCCCCTTGAGGGCCTCGACCTCGTCGACGATCCGGCCGTGCGCGATCATCGTGCCGGCGTCACTGCCGGCGTAGATCGGCACGCCGGCATCCACGGCCGCCGCGATCCGCCCGGGGCAACGCGCATACAGATCGCGCATGTGCGCGGCATAGGTCGGGTAACGCTTCGCCGCCTCGGCGATACCCGGGAAGTTGTCGATGATGTTGATCAGGGTGGGGACCAATACGGTTCCGTGCTCGAGCATCAGGGCGATGGTGTCGTCGGTGAGCCCGGTGCCGTGCTCGATGCAGTCGATCCCCGCCCTGATCAACCCGGGCATCGCCTCGTCGCTGAAGACGTGGGCGGTGACCCGGGCACCGTGGGCGTGAGCCGTGTCGATCGCGGCCTTGAGTACGTCGTCGGACCACAGCGGGGCGAGGTCGCCGACGCTGCGGTCGATCCAGTCGCCGACCAGCTTGATCCAGCCGTCACCGCGCTGCGCCTCGTGGGCCACCGCGGCCGGCAGCTGCGTTTCGTCTTCCAGCTCGACGGAGAAGCCGGCCTGGTAGCGCTTGGGTCTGGCCAGGTGCTTTCCGGCCCGGATGATGCGGGGCAGGTCGTCGTGGTCGTCGAGGCTGCGGGTGTCGGTGGGTGAGCCGCAGTCGCGCAACAGCAGCGCGCCGACATCGCGTTCAGCCTCGGCTTGAACGATCGCGTCATCGAGCGGGATCTCGCCGTGGTGGCCGAGCCCGACGTGGCAGTGCGCGTCCACCAGGCCGGGCAGGATCCAGCCTTGATCGAACACGGTGTCGGCGCCGGCAATCGGTTCCACGCTGATATGGCCGTCGACGATCCACAGCTCGATCTCGGTCTCGTCGGGCAACGTCCGACCTCGCACGTGCATCGGCACTGTGCGGCTACTTCTTGCCCGGGAACTTCAGCTTGGACAAGTCGAAATCGGCCAACCCGGGCGGCAGCTCGTTGAGGCCTTCGGGCATCTGCGACAGGTCGGGGAACCCCGGAGGCATCCCTGCCATCCCCGGCATGCCGGCTCCGAGCGGGTTGCGGGCCTTGGGTGGCGTCGGACCCCGTCCCCCCTTTTTGCCCTTCTTGCCTTTTGCTCCCTTGGCTTTACGGTTCGTGGACTTGCGGCCCATGCCCGGGATGCCCATGCCGCCGAGCATCGACGACATCATCTTGCGGGCTTCGAAGAAGCGGTCGACCAGCTGGTTGACCTCGGACACCGCCACGCCCGAACCGTTGGCGATGCGCAGCCGCCGCGAGGCGTTGATGATCTTGGGGTCGGCGCGCTCTTGCGGCGTCATCCCGCGGATGATGGCCTGCAACCGGTCGAGTTGGCTGTCGTCGACCTCGGCCAGCGCGTCCTTCATCTGACCGGCGCCGGGCAGCATGCCCAGCAGGTTGCCGATCGGTCCCATCTTGCGGATCGCGAGCATCTGCTCGAGGAAGTCCTCGAGGGTCAGCTCGCCGGCGCCGATCTTGGCGGCGGTGGCTTCGGCCTGCTCGGCGTCGAAGACCTGCTCGGCCTGTTCGATCAGGCTGAGCACGTCGCCCATGCCCAGGATGCGGCTGGCCATGCGGTCGGGGTGGAAGACGTCGAAGTCCTCCAGCTTCTCGCCGGTCGACGCGAAAAGGATTGGGACGCCGGTGACCTCGCGGACCGACAACGCGGCACCACCGCGGGCATCGCCGTCGAGCTTGGTCAACACCACACCGGTGAAGCCGACGCCCTCGCGGAACGCCTCGGCAGTCGTGACCGCATCCTGGCCGATCATCGCGTCCAGAACGAACAGCACTTCGTCGGGGTCGACGGCGTCCCGGATGGCCGCGGCCTGGCCCATCAGCTCGTCGTCGATGCCCAGCCGGCCCGCGGTGTCGACGATGACGACGTCGTGATGCTTGGCACGGGCTTCGGCGAGCCCGGCGGCCGCGACGGCGACGGGGTCACCGGGGCCGGCCTCGGACTCCCCACCTGAAGGGGCGCCGGGATGAGGCGCGAAGACGGGCACTCCGGCCCGTTGACCGACCACTTGCAGCTGGTTGACCGCGGCGGGCCGCTGCAGGTCGCAGGCCACCAGCAACGGCGTGTGCCCTTGGCCGCGAAGCCACGCGGCCAATTTCCCGGCCAGCGTCGTCTTGCCGGAACCCTGCAGGCCGGCGAGCATCACCACGGTCGGCGGCGTCTTCGCAAACGCCAGCTGGCGGGTCTGGCCACCGAGAATGCCGACGAGTTCTTCGTTGACGATCTTGACGACCTGCTGCGCCGGGTTAAGAGCACCGGACACCTCGGCGCCCCGGGCGCGGTCTTTGATCCGGCCGACGAATGCCCGCACGACGGGAAGTGACACGTCGGCTTCCAGCAGCGCGAGCCGAATTTCGCGGGTGGTGGCATCGATGTCGGCGTCGGTCAGTCGACCCTTGCCGCGCAGCCCTTGCAGGGCACCGGTCAACCGGTCGGACAGCGATTCAAACACCCCGCCAGCCTAGTGGAGGGTCAGCCGCGGCTCCCTACCGCCGCGAGCGTGCGGCCAGCTTCACACTCGACGCCCAGTGTGCGGCTAGCCGCACGTTCGGGAAGTGCGATGCCCCTTGACGGAGAAGCCGCCGCCAGCAAATGTCAGCTCATGCTCGAGGTAATCGACAAAGGATCCTGCAGCCAGGACCATCCCGTGCCGTTGCTCTTCGTGCACGGCGGGTGGCATGGCGCGTGGTGCTGGGACGACCATTTCCTGGATTACTTCGCCGACGCCGGCTACCGCGCGGTGTCGATGAGCCTGCGTGGGCACGGCGCCAGCCCCACACCCAAGCCGTTGCACAAGGTTTCCATCGCCGACTACCTCGACGACGTCGGTTCGGTCGCGGACGACCTGGGCGGCGGGCCGGTCCTGATCGGCCATTCCCTGGGCGGCTTCGTGATCCAGCGCTACCTCGAACAGCACAGCGCCCCGGCCGCGGTGCTGGTGGGCTCCGTGCCGCCGCAGGGCGTGCTCACCTTGGCGTTGCGCGTCTGGCGCCGTCGACCGTCGATGACCATGGAGGCCTGGACGGACCGCACGCTGCTGAAATTCCTCGCCACCCCGGCGCTGACCCGCGAGTACCTGTTCTGCGCGGACACGCCCGAGGCGATCGTCGAATCCTGCATGCGACGCGCCGGAGCCGAGAGCACTCGCGCCGCCATGATCGATCCGATGCTCCGCCGCGTCCGGACCCGGCGGCTCAAGACCCCGATTCTGGTGCTCGGCGCCCACTACGACGGCTTCGTCAGCGTCGACGAGGTGCGTGCCACCGCGCGCGCCTATGCGACCGAGCCGGAATTCTTCTCGATGGGCCATAACATGATGCTCGAACCGGGCTGGGCTGACGTCGCCGAACGGATCAACGTCTGGCTGCAGACCCGCGATTTAGCCAGCCCCTCCCAGCTTTCTGGATAACCCGGCAGCGTCGCTACAGCGCCGAAAAGCGTTGCCATGCTACATTTCACACCCGCCGTCACGCCGGTTAGCATCGCGGGCCGGACTTGCGTTTTTCCACGTTTTCAGGCGCGATCCCTAACTACGCGCCGGAGGGGAGCTGTGTCGATGCAGCCGGTCAGCACCGCCGACGCGACCATCGACGGCGGCGCGGCCGACAACCAACCACTGCGCGGCTGGCAGCGCCGAGCGTTGGTGAAGTATGTGGCCGCCGAGCCGCGCGACTTCCTCGCCGTGGCCACCCCCGGATCGGGGAAGACGACGTTCGCGCTGCGGGTGGTCGCCGAACTGCTGCGCACTCGCGCCGTCGAGCAGATCACCGTCGTGGTGCCCACCGAGCACCTCAAGGTGCAGTGGGCGCAGGCCGCGCAGCGGTACGGCATTTTCCTGGACCCGCGGTTCTCCAACACCAGCGCGGCGACCTCGCCGGAGTATCACGGCGTCATGGTCACCTACGCCCAGGTCGCATCGCATCCGACGCTGCACCGGGTGCGCACCGAGCAACGTAAAACCCTGGTCATTTTCGACGAGATCCACCATGGCGGTGACGCCAAGACCTGGGGCGACGCCATTCGGGAAGCCTTCAGCGACGCCACCCGCCGACTTGCCTTGACGGGCACACCGTTTCGCAGCGACGACAGCCCCATCCCGTTCGTCAGCTACGAATCAGGAGCCGACGGGGTGCGGCGTTCGCAGGCCGACCACTCCTATGGCTATGCCGAAGCGCTTGCCGACGGTGTGGTGCGGCCGGTGGTGTTCCTGGCCTACTCCGGTCTCGCGCGCTGGCGCGACAGCGCCGGCGAAGAGCACGAAGCACGCCTGGGCGAGCCGCTGTCCGCCGAGCAGACGGCGCGGGCGTGGCGCACCGCGCTGGACCCCGCCGGCGAATGGATGCCGGCGGTGATCACCGCCGCGGATCAGCGGCTGCGCCAGCTGCGCACACATGTACCCGACGCGGGCGGCATGATCATCGCGTCGGACCAGACCGCGGCCCGGGCGTATGCCGCCCTGTTGACGAAGCTGACGGGTGAGGCGCCGACGGTCGTGCTCTCGGACGACCCCGGATCGTCGGCCCGCATCAGCGAATTCGCCGAGAGCACCAGCCGCTGGCTGGTCGCGGTGCGCATGGTCTCCGAGGGCGTCGACGTACCCCGGCTGTCGGTCGGGATCTACGCGACCAGCGCCTCGACGCCACTGTTCTTCGCACAGGCCATTGGTCGGTTCGTGCGGTCCCGGCGGTCCGGAGAGAGCGCGAGCATCTTCGTGCCGTCGGTGCCCAACCTGCTGATGCTGGCCAGTGAGTTGGAAGCCCAGCGCAACCATGTGCTCGGCGAACCGCACCGCGAATCACTTGACGACCCGCTCCTCGATGACCCGGCCGTCAAGGCGCAAGACGAAAAGACGGAGCTGGAAAAGGGTTTCACCTCGTTAGGTGCCGATGCCGAATTGGATCAGGTCATCTTCGACGGCTCCTCGTTCGGCACCGCCACCCCGGCCGGAAGCGACGAGGAGGCCGACTACCTCGGCATCCCGGGACTGCTCGACGCCACCCAGATGCGGGCCCTGCTGCACCGCCGCCAGGACGAGCAGCTACAGAAGCGGGCCGCCTCGGGGCAGGCGGCACCCCCGCCGTCGGGTGCCATGCACGGTCAGCTCCGCGAGCTGCGCCGCGAACTCAACGCCCTGGTGTCGGTGGCCCATCACCGCACCGGCAAGCCGCACGGATGGATCCACAACGAACTGCGTCGGCGCTGCGGAGGGCCGCCGATCGCCGCCGCCACCCGCGACCAGCTCAGGGAGCGCATTGATGCTGTGCGGCAATTGAATTCGGAGCAATAAGGCTTAATCGCGGACGGGCTCGTCGCCCACCGCATCCGCGGTGGCACCCAACACCGCCAGCAGGTGCTTCTCGATCGCAGCTCGCGCGGTGGTGTCGTGGTCCCCGTTCGACTCAGCCGGCACTGTCACACTGAACACGTCGGCCGCCGTCGATCCGAACGTGTTGACCTTCGCCCAGGCGATGTCTGCACCCGCCCGCTCGAGCGCCTGCGCCAGTAATGCGAGCAGCCCGACCCGGTCCATGGCACGGATTTCGACGACAAGATCTCCGGGCGCGGCGGTATCCAGCCACAGGATGCGGGGCGGCGCGGTCGAACGCGTCAGCGGCGCCCCCACCTGAATCTCGCCGGCCCGACCCATCGCCGAGCTGGCCGCGTCGCTGTGCCGCTTTTCGAGCGTGCCGAGGACATCGACGTCACCGTTCAGCGCACCGACGAACTGCTGTCGCAGCAGGCCCGGTTCGGGCGGGGAACCAAAATGCGGCGACACCACGAACTCGGCGATCGCGACACCCTCGTGGACGTTGACCGACGCCGAGTGCACCCGCAACGAGTTCAGCGCCAGCACGGCTGCGGCTTTCGACATCAATCCCCGACAGTCCGGGGCCAGCATCACCGCGCGCATGCGCTCCCCGTCACCGGGCGTGATCTCCACGTGCACACCGTGATCGGCGGCCAGCGAAAGGTAATGCGGCGTCGTCGGTTCGGCCTGTGGCAGCGGCTCGCCGGCCATCACCAGTCGACAGCGACGCACCAGGTCGGCCACCAGGGAGGCTTTCCAGTCACTCCACACCCCCGGCCCGGTGGCCTTCGAGTCCGCCTCCGCGAGCGCATGCAGCAGTTCGAGCAATTGCGCATCCCCGCCCAGAGCCTCGGCCACCGACTCGATGGTTTCGGGGTTGTTGAGGTCGCTGCGGGTGGCGGTGACGGGCAGCAGCAGGTGGTGGCGAACCATGCCGGACAGCGTGTCGACGTCCTGCGGTGACAGTCCCAGCCGCTCGCCGACCGGGATCACCAGGTCGGCCCCGAGGACGCAATGATCGACGCCGCGCCCCTTGCCGATGTCGTGCAGCAGCGCGCCGAGCGCGAGCAGGTCCGAGCGAGCCACGCGAGTGGTCAACGGCGCCGCATTGACCGCGGTTTCGACGATGTGACGGTCCACGGTCCATTTGTGCGAGACGTCGCGCGGCGGAAGGTCGCGGACGGCATCCCATTCCGGCAACAGCCGGCCCCACAGACCGGTGCGGTCCAGCGCTTCGACGGTGTTCACCGTCGGGGGGCCGGCCAGGAGCACGACCAGCAGGTCGTCCAACGCCTCCCGCGGCCAGGGAGTCGGCAAGTCGGGGGCGCTGGCGGCCAACCGCTTCAGCGTGCCGGCCCCGATAGGCAGGTTGTTGTCCGCGGACGCGGCGGCCACCCGCAGCACCAGGCCGGCATCGGTGTCCGGTTGGGCCTCGCGGGCAAGCACGATTTCGCCGTCGTACTCGACCACGCCTTCGTCCAGCGGTCGCCGCTTCGGGCGCCGCACCAGGGCGGAAATCCCGCGCCGCGGCAAGGCGTTTTGCGCGGTGCGCAGGGCGGTTTCGGAATGGTAAGCGATGGTCCGGCCCGCGTTGGATAGCATGCGCGCCAAGGTGAATCGATCGCCAAGGCCCAACCTGGCGCTGATTTCGTCGCCGAACTGGGCCAGCAGTTGATCGCGTCCGCGGCCAGATACCCGATGCAGTTCGGTGCGCACATCGAGCAGGGTGCGGTGGGCGGCGTCCAACGAGCCCGCCGGCATGTCCGGGTTGGCCATGCTGTGGCGGTCGATGAGCTGCGCGAGCGCCAGCGCGTTGATCAATTGCACGTCACGCAGGCCGCCGCGACCCGTTTTCAGGTCGGGCTCGGCCCGTTGGGAAATCCGGCCGCAACGCAGCCATCGGGCATTCGTCACTTCGACGAGCTCGTCCATCCGGGACCGAATTGCACTGCGCCACTGGCGTCGTACCCCATCGATCAGCTGTGCCGCGAGTCCGGCGTCCCCGGCGACGTAGCGTGCTTCCAGCAGGCCCAGGGCGGCCGTCATATCGGAATTGGCCACTCCCAACGCACCGGACACCGTTCGCACGCTGTGATCGAGCCGAATGTTGGCGTCCCACAACGGATACCACAGCTTATCGGCGACCTCTTGCAGTACGTCGTCAGAGACGTTGTCGTGCAACAGAACTAGGTCAAGGTCGGAATACGGCAACAGCTCGCGGCGCCCCAGGCCGCCGACTCCGACCAGCGAATAACCACTGCCATCGTCGATCCCGATCTCGGCCGCCTTGGCTTCCAGCCAGGATTCGTGTAGATCCAGCCACGTTTTTCGCAGCGCGGCGGCATCCAGCCCCTCACCATCTGCCAGCAGTTTGCGCCGGGAGGCAGCCAAATTGCTTGCCCCGCCGGCGCTTGCTGTTCCCGCTCCAGATGACCCGGACGGGTCGGGTGGGTAGTTTGTCATACCCTCCCGGCCCGTCCGGCCTGGATCAACAATCTATGGCTAGGGTCAGAGGGCATCGGTCCCGCGTTCACCGGTGCGCACCCGCACGATGGTTTCCACGGGGCTGACCCAGACCTTGCCGTCACCGATCTTGCCGGTGCGCGCCGCCCGGACAATGCTGTCCACGACCTTGTCGACAATCGAATCGTCGACGACGACCTCGATCCGCACCTTCGGCACGAAATCGACCGAGTACTCCGCACCCCGGTAAACCTCGGTGTGCCCCTTCTGTCGTCCGTAGCCCTGGACTTCACTGACCGTCAACCCCAGGATGCCCGCTTCTTCAAGACTCGTCTTGACGTCATCCAGCGTGAACGGCTTAACGATTGCGGTGACCAGCTTCATGATTGGTCTGCCTCCACTTTCTCGGCAACTGCTTCGTCCAGTCCATTAGAGCTGTCCGGCAGACTGGCATGCGGAAGAATCGAACCGGTGACTACTGCGAAATCGTAGCTGCTCTCCGCGTGCTCCGATTCATCGATACCCGCGGCCTCTGACTCAGGACTGAGGCGCAGCCCAATCGTGTACTTGAGAATCAGAGCCAGGATGAGGGTGACGATCCCGGAGTAGAACAGAACCGAGAACGCACCGACCGCCTGCCGCTCCAGCTGATCCCAGCCGCCGCCGTAGAACAGACCCTTGGATACGCCGGTCACGCCGTTGATCGCGACGCTCTCCGGAGCGGCCAGCAGACCCACCAGCAGCGTGCCCGCCAGACCACCGACCAGGTGCACCCCGACCACGTCCAGCGAGTCGTCGAAGCCGAGCCTGAACTTCAGTCCGACCGCCAGCGCACACAGCACACCGGCGACCAAGCCGATCACCAGAGCGCCCAGAGCATTAACCGACGAGCACGACGGTGTGATCGCGACCAGTCCGGCGACGATGCCCGACGCCGCTCCCAGCGTTGTCGCCTTGCCGTCGCGGATGCGCTCCGTGAGCAGCCAGGCCAGCATCGCCGTGGCCGTCGCGATCGTGGTCGTCATGAACGTCGCACCCGCGGCACCATTGGAGCTGGTGGCCGAGCCGGCGTTGAAGCCGTACCAACCGAACCACAGCAGGCCGGCACCGAGCATCACGAACGGCACATTGTGCGGACGGAACAGCGTGGTGGGCCAGCCTTTGCGCTTGCCCAGCACGATCGCCAGCATCAAGCCCGCCACACCGGAGTTGATATGGACCGCGGTGCCACCGGCGAAGTCGATCGCGTGCAGCTTGTTGGCGATCCAGCCGCCCTTCTCGGCCGCGAACCCGTCGAACGCGAAGACCCAGTGTGCGACCGGGAAGTACACGAACGTCGCCCACAGCCCTGAGAACACCAGCCAGGCGCTGAACTTGAGGCGGTCGGACACCGCGCCCGAGATCAGCGCGACGGTGATGATCGCGAACATCAGCTGGAATGCCACGAATACGGTCGCGGGCAGCGTGCCGGCCAACGGAATGTCCGTCGCCGCAAGGCCCTTGGTCGGGTCGGCGGCTACAGCGTTGCCCCCGATCAGACCCTTCAGGCCCCAGTACTCGGTGGGGTCGCCCATGAAATTAGCCTTGTCAGTGCCAAATGAGACGGAATAGCCATATAGCACCCACAACACCGTCACGACGCCCATCGCGCTAATGCTCATCATGAGCATGTTGAGCACGCTTCTGGCGCGCACCATACCGCCATAGAAGAATGCCAAGCCTGGCGTCATCAATAACACCAGCGCGGAACTCGCCAGCATCCAGGCGGTATCGCCGGTATTGGGCTGGCCCATTACTGGGAAACTCACTCGCTATCACCTCCGGTCGGCCCTGAACAAGTCATCAGACATGTGCCTGATGACCTGATCCAGAACCTTGCGCAATAGTTGTTTCCGAGATGGGGCCGCCGTGTTTCGGCGTCATTAACGAAACGGCCGCAGTGTAAGCGATTTCAGCCGAGCAGGGCGTCCACGAAGGCGGCCGTCTCGAACGGCGCCAAATCGTCGGGGCCTTCGCCAAGGCCGACCAATTTCACCGGCACACCGAGTTCTTGTTGCACCCGGAAAACAATGCCGCCCTTCGCCGTTCCATCCAGCTTGGTCAGCACCGCGCCGGTGATGTTGACGACGTCGGCGAACACCTTCGCCTGAGCCAGGCCGTTTTGTCCGATCGTGGCGTCGAGAACCAACAACACCTCGTCAACGGCGGCGCGGCGGGTCACCACCCGTTTGACCTTGTCGAGCTCGTCCATCAGGCCCACCTTGGTGTGCAATCGCCCCGCGGTGTCGATCAGCACGACGTCGGCGCCCACTTCGATGCCCTTGTCGACGGCGTCGTAGGCCACCGACGCCGGGTCCGCACCCTCTGCTCCGCGCACCACCTCCGCGCCCACCCGGGCAGCCCACATCTGCAGCTGATCGGCGGCCGCGGCCCGGAACGTGTCGGCCGCGCCCAGCACGACACGCCGGCCGTCGGCCACCAGCACCCGCGCCAGCTTGCCGACGGTGGTGGTTTTTCCGGTGCCGTTGACACCGACGACGAGCAGGACCGACGGGTGGTCGTCATGCGGCAGCGCACGGATCGAGCGATCCATGTCGGGTCTCAGTTCTCTGATCAGCACCTCGCGCAGCACGGCCCGCGCATCGGCCTCGGTGCGCACATTGCTGCTGGCCAGGTGGCTGCGCAGCTGCGAGACCACCGACTCGGTGACCACCGGCCCCAGGTCGGCGATCAGCAGGGTGTCCTCGACCTCCTGCCACGAGTCTTCGTCGAGGTCGCCGCCGCCGATCAGGCCCAGCATGCTGCGTCCGAGCGCGTTCTGCGATCGGGCCAGCCGGCCGCGCAGGCGTTCCAGCCGGCCGTCGGTGGGTGCGATTTCGTCGATCCCGGCCGCCGAGGGGACCTCCGGTGCCGGCGGGGCTTCGGGTGCTGCCGCAGCGCGGGCTTCGGGTGCCGCGGGGGGCGCAGGCGGCGGGACGGTCTCGGGTTCGGCCTCCGGCGTGGGCAGGTGTACCTCGGAGATCGTGCGCCGCGGCGCGTCGCGAGGGATGGTCGCGTCGTCCCCGACGGCGGGCAACCCGCTGGTGTCGATCCGATCCTGCGTCGGCGCACCCTGGCTGAAGGTGATGCCCGACGACGCGGTGTAGCCCCCGGAACGGTCGAGCGCGCCCGGTTCGGGCCGGGTCAGGCTGATCCGCCGACGGCGGTACCGGGACAGCCCCAGGACCAGCGCAGCGATGGCAATCAGGGCGGCAACGACGGCGATGGCGATCCAAAGACCTTGGGACACGCTGACATTGTTTCAGGGCCACGCCTTGGAACTCACGGCGACTCACAACGGCAGCCGCCGCCCCCGCTCGGGGCGCGGCGCTAAGAAGAGGTAGAGACGAGCTGCTGCACCTGTTGTCCGCGCATGCGCTGCGAGATCACCGCGGTGACGCCGTCGCCCTGCATGGTCACGCCGTACAGCGCGTCGGCGACCTCCATCGTCGGCTTCTGGTGGGTGATGATGAGCAGCTGCGAGCGCGCCCGCAGCAGCTCGAACAGCGAGATCAGGCGGCGCAGGTTCGTGTCGTCGAGCGCGGCCTCGACCTCGTCCATGATGTAGAACGGCGATGGGCGGGCGCGGAAGATCGCCACCAGCATCGCCACCGCGGTCAGCGCCTTCTCGCCACCGGACAGCAAAGACAGCCGGGTGATCTTCTTGCCGGGCGGACGCGCCTCCACCTCGATGCCGGTGGTGAGCATGTCATCGGGGTTGGTCAGCCGTAGCCGGCCCTCGCCGCCGGGGAACAGCACCGTGAAGACTTCCCGGAATTCGCGTTCCACGTCGACAAAGGCGTCGCTGAACACCTGCAGGATGCGGGCATCGACGTCGTCGACGACGTCGAGCAGATCCTTGCGGGCCGCCTTGACGTCCTCGAGCTGGGTGGACAGGAAGTTATAGCGTTCCTCCAGCGCGGCAAACTCCTCGAGCGCCAGCGGATTGACCCTGCCCAGTTCGGCCAGCTCACGCTCGGCCCGCTTGGCACGCCGCTCCTGGGTGGGCCGGTCGTAAGGCATCGGGGCGGGTGCGACCACCTGCTCGCCGCGCTCCCGGGCCTGCTCGAATTCCGCCATCTCGAGCTCGGTCGGCGGCAGCGCGACCTGCGGGCCGTACTCGGCGATCAAATCCGCGGGGCCCATCCCGAACTGCTCCAGCACCGTCTGTTCGAGCTGCTCGATGCGCATCGCGGCCTGGGCGTTGGCCACCTCGTCGCGATGCAGCGAATCGGTCAGTCTGGCCACCCGGGCGCCCAGCGTGTGCACCTCGTTGCGCACCGCCGCCATCGCCGTCGACCGCGCTTCCCGTTCGGCGACCATTGCGTCGCGGATGTGCGATGCCGCGTCGACCACCTGGGTCAACCGCGTCGCCAGCAGCCGCCCCGCATCGGCCACCGCCGCCGCCACCGCGGCCGCACGCAGTCGCGCGGCGTGTGCCTGCTGGGCCCGCACCCGCGCCTCGCGCTCCGCGGCGGCCGCACGCCGCAGCGAATCCGCCCGGCCGCGCACGGCGTTGGCTCGTTCCTCCGCGGTGCGCACCGAAAGCCGGGCTTCCACTTCGACACCCCGGGCGGTCTCGGCCGCGGTGGTGACCCGCTGACGGTCGACGGAGTCTTCCGCGGGCGAGAGGTGGCTTTCCTGGGCATTGCGCAGCCGGGTTTCGAGTTCGGTGACCTCGTCAAGCGTCTGGGCGCGCCCCGCCTCCAGCTCCTCGCGCTGGCGCAGCAGCCGGTTCCAGTCTCCCTCGGCGCTCCGGGCGTCCTGGCCGAGCCGGCCCAGCTGCTCGTACATCGCCGAGATCGCGGTGTCGGATTCGTTGAGGGCGGCCAGCGCCTGCTCGGCGGAGTCCTGACGGCCGCGCTGCTCGGTCAATGCGCCGGACAACGCGGCGCCGAGTTGGGCCACCTGCGACTCGGCAGCGGCCAGCTCATTGCCGGCCTTGTCGATTTCGGAGGTGAGCTCCAGCGTCGAGGGTTTGCGGTCCGAACCGCCGCTCACCCAGCCGCGGCCGACCAGGTCACCGTCGAGCGTGACAGCGCGCAGCTGCGGGCGGCCCGCCACCAGATCCAGCGCCGCGCCCAGGTCGTCGACCACCGCGACGCCGGACAGCATGGCGACCATCGCGCCGCGCAGCCGCTGCGGTGCCTCGACCAGGTCGAGCGCCCAGAGAGCACCGCCCGGTAGCGGCGGGGCCGTCGGGGTGTGATCGTTTTCTGGGCCAGGCCAGTCCCCCAGGACCAGGGCCGCACGGCCTCCGTCGGCCTGCTTCAGCGCGGCAACCGCGGAACGGGCCGCGCCGAAGCTTTCGGCGGCAAGCGCGTCGGCCGCCGACCCGAGCACCGCGGCCAGCGCCGCCTCGTACCCCGAACGGACCTTGACCAACTTCGCGACCGGCCCGAAAAGCCCTGCACCACTGTGGTTTTGCGTGAGCCATGCCGCGCCGTCCTTGCGCTCGAGACCCACCGAGAGCGCATCGATGCGGGCCCGCAGCGAAGCGACCCGGCGCTCGCACTCCCGCTCACCGGCCTGCAGCTCGGCGACGCGCTCGTCGGCCAGTCGCAGCGCGGCGACCGTCCGGTCGTGGTGTTCGTCCAGGCCGACCTCGCCCTGATCCAATTCGCCGACGCGGGCCTGCACGGTTTCGAACTCCGCGCGGGTCTGCTGCGCGCGGGCCGCACCCTGTTCAATGCGCTCGGACAGCCGGGCGACGGTGTCGTCGATCGATTCGACCCGGGCCCGCATGGTCTCGACCTGACCGGCCAGCCGGGCCAGGCCCTCGCGCCGGTCCGCCTCGGCACGGACGGCGGCCATATGGGCCCGGTCGGCCTCGGCGGCCTCACGGTCACGCTCGGCCAATTCGGCGCGGGCGGCGTCCAGCCGGGTCCGCGTGGCGTCCAGTTCCGCAAGCAGCTGCCGCTCGGCGGCCGCGACCTGCTCGGCCTCGGCATCCAGCGCGTCGGGGTCGGTGTCGCTGGGCGCCACCGGCTCCACATCGAGGTGGTGTGCGCGTTCGCTGGCGATGCGCACCGTGGCGCCCACCCGTTCGGCCAGCGCCGACAGCCCGAACCAGGTGTGCTGGACCGACTCGGCCCGCACCGAGAGCGCGGCCAGTGCCGTCTCGTGCGAGGTCAGCTCCTCGGAAGCCACGGCCAGGCGGCTGGCGGCCTCGTCGTGGTCGCGGCGCATGGTGGCCTCGGCCTCCAAGATCGCGTCCCGCTGCACCTGCCGGTTGACCAGGTCGTCGGCGGCCAGCCGCAGTCGCGCGTCGCGCAGGTCGGCCTGGATGGTCTGGGCGCGACGGGCCACCTCGGCTTGGCGGCCCAAGGGTTTGAGCTGGCGCCGCAGTTCGGTGGTCAGGTCCGTGAGCCGAGCCAGGTTGGCCTGCATCGCGTCGAGCTTGCGCAGGGCTTTCTCCTTGCGCTTGCGGTGCTTGAGCACGCCTGCGGCTTCTTCGATAAACGCGCGGCGATCCTCGGGCCGGGACTGCAAGATCTCGTCGAGCTTGCCCTGTCCCACGATCACGTGCATCTCGCGGCCGATGCCGGAGTCGCTCAGCAACTCCTGGACATCCATCAAACGGCAACTGCTGCCGTTGATTTCGTATTCACTGGCGCCGTCGCGGAACATCCGCCGGGTGATCGATACCTCGGAGTACTCGATCGGCAGCGCATTGTCGGAGTTGTCGATCGTGACGGTGACTTCGGCGCGGCCCAGCGGGGCACGCGACGAGGTGCCGGCGAAGATGACGTCTTCCATCTTTCCGCCGCGCAGCGTTTTCGCGCCCTGCTCCCCCATCACCCAGGCCAGGGCATCGACCACGTTGGATTTGCCGGAACCGTTGGGCCCGACGACGGCGGTGATGCCCGGCTCGAAGCGCAGAGTCGTCGGCGAAGCGAAGGACTTGAAGCCCTTCAGCGTCAGACTCTTGAGGTACACGGCGAGCCAGACTACCGCCCAAATTGCCCGTGTCACCGTCACCGAGGGGTGTCGGCTCGCCCGAAATTCGCCCGTCGTTCACAGCCTGACGCACTGGCAACAGTGGCCACTTCAGTCACTGAAAAAGAGGCGATACTGCCTTCTCAAATGCGATAGCGCCGGCGATATCGCATCTGAGACCAGACCCACGGAAGGTCCGGCGGTGCCGCTGTGACTGCTGTGACTCGGCGGCCGCGACGGCTCGTGATCAGCGCTCGACGAATCCGTCGAACTGTTCTTGCGGCTGCGACCACTCCGCGACAACCTTGTCGACGCGGCCCGGCCGGGCGGGCCACGACGCGCCGCCCTCCAGCAGATCTAGCAATTTCTTGCCCGCTTCCCGCGGGCCATGGGCGACGACCAGGACGCGACCGTCGGTCTGGTTGGCCGCGTAGCCGGTGAGGCCGAGCTCCAGCGCCCGGCAGCGGGTCCACCAACGAAAGCCCACCCCCTGCACCAAGCCCTGCACCCAGGCGGTGAGCCGGACGTCAGGACCCGACATTGTCGGCTTGGGAGGCGACGTCGAACTTGACGATGGTGCCCGATTTGAGCGTGCGCCCGACGGTGCAGACCAGGTCGATCGCCCGGTTGACGACGACGAACAGGCGCTCCTTGTCGTCCTCCGACAATCCCGACAGGTCCAGCTCGAGGGTTTCGGAGAGCAGCGGATAGACCTCTTCGTCGCGGTCGGCCTCGCCGGAAACCCGGACCACCGCCTGGTAGTCGTCGCCGAGCCGACGGGCCAGCGGGTGATCGCTCGACATCCCGCTGCACGCGGCGAGCGCGATCTTGAGCAGTTCGCCGGGGGTGAACACGCCTTCGACGTCCTCGGAACCGACCAAAACCTGCGCGCCGCGCGAGCTATGGCCGGTGTAGCGGCGCGATCCAGTGCGTTCGACCCACAGTTCCGTCATGGCTCATTTCTACCGGGAACGCCCGCCGCGCTCTCAGCGGACCACCAACGACAGCAGCTTCTTTCCCAAAGATATTGCCGCCGAATCGTTTTCGCACGAGACCGCAACCTGCTCGCCGACACGCTCGCATAGTTCGCGCTGCAGTACGTCGCGCAGCGTGGACGCCGCGCCCGGGCATCCGTGGCAGGCGCCCAACATCCGAACGGTCACGGTGTGGCCAACCACCGAAACCAGCTCGATCGACCCGCCGTGCGAGGCGGCGAGCGCGCCCACCGACCCGGAAAGAAGCTCCGCGACAACGGTTTCCAACTCGGGAGCGGGTGGTTCGTCGACCGCCCAGCCCGCCGGGTCTGCGAGTGCCGCACTGAGCGCCGCACGTATGTCGTCACCCAATTCACGCCAGCTGTTGGCCACACCGATCGTGATCAGGATGCCGGTGGCGCCCACCAGAAGCTCGTCGATCACTGCGGCGTCCAGCAAGGCACCCAGCCGGCCCGGGGCGGTGCGGACGGTGCCGCGCGGCGGCAGCCGATCCGGTGCGACCACCCAGCGCAGCTGCCGCGGATTTTCGGTGGCCGTGGCGTGGATCGGAATCATGCGCCCAGCGCAATCGCGACCGACCGGGCGGCAAACGCCATCACCCAGGCCAGGACGAACATGTAGGACCACGCGAACGCGGGCCAGCGCCAGGAGTTGGTTTCGCGGCGCATCACCGCGACGGTGGACATGCATTGCAGCGCATAGATGAAGTACGCCATCAGCGCGATGACGGTCGGTGCGGTGAACACCTTGTGGCCGTTGTCGTCGGTCAAGGAGACCAGCGCTTCGTGCGGATCGTCGGGGCTCTCTGCCGCCGCCACCTGGCCCAGGGTGGACACGAATACTTCGCGCGCCGACATGGAGCCGAGCAGGGCGATGTTGACATGCCAATCGAAACCGAGCGGTTTGAACACCGGGCCGATCGCCTTCCCGACATCGGCGGCCCAGCTGTGGTCCATCACGTAGGCGGTGGCCTCGGTCGGCGACATCTTCGCGGTCTCGGCTTCGCGCGGCGGCAGATTGAGCAGCACCCACAGCACGATTGATGTGCCCAGGATGATCGTTCCGGCCTTGCGCAAGAACATCTTGGCCGAATCCCACATCGTGATCAGCACGTTTTTTGCCGACGGGAAGCGGTACGGCGGGAGCTCCATCGTGAACGGCAGCACATCGCTGCGCAGGATCGTCGATTTGAACAACGCCGCGGCGATCAGTGCCGAGGTGCCGCCGCACACATACAGCGCGAACATCGCGACGCCCTGCGCGCTCAGGCCGCCCCATTGGGTCTTCGGTGACACCAGGATGCCGACCAGCAGGGTGAACACCGGAAGCCGGGCCGAGCAGGTCATCAGCGGCGCCGTGATGATGGTGGCGATCCGGTCGCGCGACGACGGCAACGTCCGGGTGGCCATGATCCCCGGGATCGCGCAGGCGAACGACGACAGCATCGCAACGAAGGCACGGCCTTCCAATCCCGTCGCCGCCATCACCCGGTCCATCAAGAATGCGGCGCGCGCCATGTAGCCGACGTTCTCCAGCAGCGCGATCAGCAGGAACAGCAACACGATCTGCGGGATGAATTGAAGCACCGTCCCGACGCCACCGATCAGCCCCTGGCCGAGCAGTCCGCGCACGACGTAGTTGCCGACGTGGTTGCTGACCAGTCCGCCGAGCCAGGTGAGCCAATCGCCCACTTGATCCTGCAGTGGCGCGGCGATGGTGAAGACGACCTGAAAGAAGCAGAACATCACCGCGAAGAAGATGACGGTCCCCCACAGCGGGTGCAGCACGACCGCGTCGATCCCCCGCGTGCGCCGATCCGGTTTCGGCGCAACGTAATCGGCCGCATCCAGCACCGACCTACCCCACGCATCGATGGCGTCGTTGTCACCCGGAGGCAGGATCGGGGGCCGAAGCCAGCGGCCGAAGGACGTCAGTTGGGCGCGCAGGGTGTCGATGCCCACGCCGCGGTTGGCGACGACCGGGACGACCGGCACGCCCAGCGCCGTCGACAAGGCGTCGACGGAGATGCCGCCGCCGCGCGCGGTCAACTCGTCGGTCATGCTCAGCACCAGCAGGCACGGAAGGTCGCGCCGCAGCACCTGGGCCACCAGAATGATCGAGCGGTGCAGCGTGGTGGCGTCGGCGACGATGACGATCGCATCGGGGCAGCCGTCGCCGTAGACCTCGCCGCCCAGCAGGTCGGCCACCACCTGCTCGTCCGGACTGATCGGGTCGAGGCTGTAGGTGCCCGGCAAATCCTCGATGGCAACCTCGACGCCGTCCACCTTCGTGATGCCGACGCTGCGTCCGACCGTGACGCCCGGATAGTTACCGGTCTTGGCGCGCAGTCCGGTCAATTGGTTGAACACCGAAGTCTTGCCCGCGTTGGGACTGCCCACCAAAGCGATGCGTGCCATCCCTGCGACGGCGACCGCGGCGCCGCCTTCCTCGTGGCAGGACGTCATGCGTCGCTGCCCGGGGTGACCTCGATCAGACGCGCCTCGCGCCGGCGCAGGCACAGTTCGGTGTCCTGAACCCGATAGATGGTCGGGTCGCCCATCGGCGCCCGGCGGATGACCTCGACATGGGAGGCCGGGCGAAATCCCAACTGCCGTAGTCGACCCGCGACCACCGGCGATGCCGCCGGCGCCACGCCCACGATGGTTGCCCGCTCGCCCGGCGACAGCTGGGCCAGAACGGTTGGCGAACCCGAAAGACGATCGGCGTTCCGCGCCGATTTCCGCCGACGCGTGAGGTTCATCATCCTGGTAAGGATAACCTCACGATGCTGAGGTTAGCCTCAGCTTTTCGCGAGAAATGTTAACTGCGCGGACGCGGCTGACACCGCGGACAGTAGAACGACGAACGGTTCATAAACCGCTCACGGCGCATCACCGCGCCGCAGCGCCGGCAGCTTTCGCCTTCGCGCCCATAGGCATCCAGGGATCGGTCGAAGTAGCCCGACTCGCCGTTGACGTTGACATACAGCGAATCGAACGAGGTCCCGCCCTTACCGAGTGCCTCGCTCATCACCTCTGCGGCGGCGTCCAGGACGGCGACCAACTGGCCGCGGCTCAGCGTGGCGGCCACCCGCGCGCCGTGAACCTTGGCCCGCCACAACGCCTCATCGGCGTAGATGTTGCCGATCCCGGAGACGACGGTCTGGTCCAGGAGTTGGCG
This sequence comes from Mycobacterium sp. Dal123C01, assembly GCF_052566995.1. Lineage (NCBI taxonomy): Bacteria > Bacillati > Actinomycetota > Actinomycetes > Mycobacteriales > Mycobacteriaceae > Mycobacterium > Mycobacterium sp. Dal123C01. The sequence continues at coordinate 5,195,720 of NZ_CP199580.1, forward strand.
TTTGATCTCGGAATGCTTGCGCCGCAACACTTTCACCACCGCATCGGCATCGAAGCGGGGGTCCAGCGGGTCACGCGCGAGGTGAGCGACGGGCTCCGGAACCACGCTGCCGTCGACCTCCATCAGGTCGGCAAGCATCCAGCCCCCGAAGGTCCGCTGGTCGGCGAAGCTGAGCACTGTTCCGTCGTCGAGCAGCGCGGAGATCCGGACGTGGTCGGCCCGCGGAACCTCGCCCAGCAGCATCTGCCCGCTCATGCCGAGGTGAACGACGAGCGCGGTATCGGGCTCCCCCAGCAGCAGCCACAGGTATTTGCCGCGCCGATCGGTTCCGTCGATTCGCGCGCCGAGCAGCCGGGCCGTGAGGTCGGCGGGGCCGGCCTCGTGGCGGCGCACCGCGCGGGGGTGGTGCACCCGAACCGCGGTGATCGTCTTGCCCACAACGTGGGCCTGCAAGCCGCGGCGCACCACCTCGACTTCGGGCAGCTCGGGCATCTAGACGGGCGTTTTTCCCGCGGTGTCCAGCGCTTCCAGCGTTTTCCAGGTCGCGGCGGCCGCCTTCTGCTCGGCTTCCTTCTTGGAGCGGCCGACACCCGACCCGTATTCGGTCTCCATCACCACCACCACCGCGGTGAATTCCTTGTCGTGGTCCGGGCCGGTGGAGGTGACCAGGTAGGAGGGCGCGCCCAGGCCGCGGGCCGCGGTCAGCTCCTGCAGGCTGGTCTTCCAGTCCAGCCCGGCGCCCAGTGTCGGCGCGGTGTCCAGCAGCGGACCGAACAGCCGCAGGATCACCTCACGCGAAACCTCGATTCCGTGGTGCAGGTAGATGGCGCCCAGCAGCGATTCCATGCCGTCGGCCAGGATGCTGGACTTATCGGCCCCGCCGGTGTTCGCTTCGCCACGCCCCAGCAGGAGGTGACTGCCCAGTCCCCCTTCGGACAGTGTTCGCCCCACCTCGGCCAGCGCCAGGGTGTTGACGACACTGGCCCGCAGTTTGGCCAGATCACCTTCGGAACGGTCGGGATGACGGTGGTAGAGCTCGTCGGTGACGATCAGGCCCAGGACGGCGTCGCCGAGGAACTCCAGCCGCTCGTTGGTCGGAAGTCCGCCGTGCTCGTAGGCGTAGCTGCGGTGGGTCAGCGCCAACGAGAGCAGCTCCTCGGGCAGGTCGACCCCGAGCGCGGCGAGCAGAATCTCCCGGGAGGTCACCGGTCACCCCGTGAGGAATCCGGCTCGCCGGAATCGTCGGACAGCATGTCCACCAGCTTGGCCCACCGCGGATCGATGGTGTCGTGGTGGTGGCTGGGGTCGTTGGCCAGCAGCACCCCACACTCCGGGCACAACCCCGGGCAATCGGGTCGGCATACCGGCACCAGCGGGAGCTCGAGCCCGACGGCGTCGATGACGAACTGCTGGAGGTCGATGCGGTCGTCGATGACCCGGCCCACCTCGTCTTCGTCGGTGGTCGCCTCGGTGGTGCTGGCCGGGTAGGCAAAGAGTTCGGTCAGGCCGACCTGCACGTGGCCGTTGACCTCGGCCAGGCACCGGGAGCACTCGCCGAAGGTGGGCCCGGACACCGTTCCCGTGACCAACACGCCTTCCGACACCGACTCGACCCGCAGATCCATGTCCAGCGGTGCGCCCTGCTGGATCGCGATCATGTCCAGTCCCATGCGCAACGGGCTGGGCACGGTGTTACGCAGGGTGACCATCGATCCCGGGCGTCGCCCCAGCCGCGCGACGTCAATCGCCAGCGGCGAGGCCGGATGCTGCTGCGCAGTGGTGGTGTGTTTGCGCGCCATAGCAAAAAGCTTACGACGCCGCCGGCAAGCGTTAAGGGCTACCGGGTCGCGTAGTCGTGCGTTCCGGCCGCCGTCCGGAGTTGGTGGCGACCACGGCCCACCGAACGAAGTGTGCCGTTCAGGAACTCCTCGAACTCGGCAAGCTTGTTGTCGACGTAGATGTCGCACTCACCGCGCAACCGGTCGGCCTCGGCGTGTGCGGTGTCGATGAGACGGGTGGATTCCGCGTTCGCCGCCTGCACGACCTCGTTCTGCGAGACCAGGCGCTGCTGCTCCTTGATGCCCTCTTGCACGGCCTTCTCGTAGGAGATGTTGCCGTTTTCGATGAGCCGGTCGGCTTCGGCCTGGGCACGAGACACGCTGGCCTCGTACTCGCGTTTGGCCGCGGTGGCGATGCGGATCGATTCCTCGCGAGCCTCCCCCACCATCCGCTCGCTGTGCTGGCGCGCCTCGCCCACCATTCGATCGGCCTGCGACTTGGCGTCGGAAAGCAGCCGGTCGGCCTCCGCGCGGGAGTGGTTGAGCATCGACTCCGACTCGGTCGTCGCCGAGGACACCATCGATTCGGCGTGCGACTTGGCGTCGTGCAGCATCGAGTCACGGGCGTCCAGCACGTCCTGGGCGTCGTCCAGTTCGCCGGGGATCGCATCTTTGATGTCGTCGATCAGCTCCAGCACGTCACCACGAGGCACCACACAGCCCGCCGTCATCGGCACGCCGCGGGCTTCTTCGACAATGGCGCCCAATTCATCCAGCGCTTCAAAGACTCGGTACACGGCCATGCCCTCCTGGCGTCTTTAGCAAAAACCTGTTGTTACCAGTGTGCCTGGTGTTACCTCTGTGACGGCGGTGGCAACGCCGGTGTGTCGGCATTGACCTGACGCGGCCCGGAGATGGAAATTGGCCGGCGCCGGCAAGCAATCGCTCACAAAAGTAGATTCTTCCAGGACTTCTGCGCTTCCGCCCGCCCAGGGCGCCTGTCGTCATCGCGGGAACGAGCAGGCCGGCTAGGGGCATCAAGTTAGGCTGAATCAGTGCCCACGGACCGAGGTAGCGCCAACGCGAAGCCGGCCGCATCAACTCTCTACATATTTCCGCACGCCGGCGGGTCCGCGACCTTTTATGTGCCGTTCGCGAAGGCGTTCTCCGCGGACATCCAGCGCGTTGCCGTCCAATATCCCGGCCGGCGCGATCGGGGCCTCACCCAGCTTCCGAGCATTCCCGAGTTCGCTGACGAGATCTTCACCATGATGGGGCCCACCGCCCCCACCGACCGCCCGGTGGCCTTCTTCGGCCACAGCATGGGCGGGTTGCTGGCCTTCGAAGTGGCGCTGCGCTTCCAATCGGCCGGACATCCGATCGCCGCTCTTTTCGTGTCGTCCTGCGCGGCACCCGGCCATATCCGCTACAAGGAACTGCAGGGTTCGGATCGCGACATCTTGAACGTGGTCGCGCAGGTCACCGAGACGAACCCCGAAATGCTGGCGAATGACGAATTCGCCGCGACGATTCTGCCTACCTTGCAAAGCGTGCGGGCGATTGCCGCTTACACCCGGGCGCCGGAGGTAACGGTGTCGTGCCCGATCCACGCCTTCGTCGCGGATAACGACATCATCGTGGCCGAGGAAAACATGACGGCCTGGTCCGATCGCACCACGGCTGAATTTTCCCTCCAGATATTTGCTGGAGATCATTTTTACCTCAACAACAATTTACCGGAACTGGTGAAAAATATTGAGGAAAAATTCTCGATCGGTGCGGCAGGAGTTAGCTGAGTAGGCCACCGGCGGGTGGCGGGCGAATTTGCGCTGCCACCGGGCCGCCGATGAGCACACGCTCGCCGTACCCGCCCGCTGACCGGCGCGCCCGGGAAGCCCTCCCAGCCCGTCACCACCGCCCGCGCGCGCCCGTTGCGCCGTTCGCACCACCGGGGGCGCGAAACCGAGTGTCTGCGGGGCCCTCAAAACGGTGCGCTGGTCCCAAAACCGACCAGCCGACCCACCCGTCAGAGAGGCGATCTTGGTCACAATGTGTTACCCACACGCCACTCCAAAACCACCAACACCACCAATCACTCGCTGAGCCTAGGGCCATGACCTGCGAGAACGATGTTCGCGGCAAATGTGCTCCACACTGTCAACAACCCACGCCGTATCCTGTGTAGAAAGCTGTGGATTTTCTAAAACCCCACACTTCCCCGTGTTAGATTGCTTACCTTGCATAAGGAGACTCATGGCCGGGGAGGGAAACCGGGGACCCCGCCCATCCAGTCTTAACGCGCCGACGTTTCCGCCAGCAGCTGCTGTGTGCTAGGGGGGCTCCATCTGGAGCCGCAAAGCCGCTCAAAAGCTACACACAGGGTGCGTGCACTTAGCGACGCCGACAGCGAGTTGGGAAGGTAACGAAATGCCGGTAAGTAATGCGTCCATACCTGCTTTGCTGCAGGGGCGGGCTGACGAACAGCCTGACGCGACGGCGTTCACGTACATCGACTACGAGCAGGACCCAACAGGGTTTGCTGAGACCCTGACATGGTCGCAAATGCTACACCGCGCACGCATTGTTGCCGAGGAACTCGCACTGTGCGGCTCACCCGGTGACCGCGTGGCGATTCTGGCGCCGCAGGGACTGGAATATATTGTCGCTTTCTTCGGCGCGCTCGAGGCCGGCTTCATCGCCATTCCGCTCTCGACACCGCAATACGGTGTGCACGACGACCGGATTTCCTCGGTATTGCGGGATTCCAACCCGGTCGCCATTCTCACCACCTCTGCCGTGGTCGGCGACGTCACGAAATACGCAACGGGATACGACGGGCAACCCGCCCCATTCGTCATCGAGATTGATCTGCTGGATTTGGATTCGCCCCGCGAACTCTCGCCCGGCCAGCACCACTCGTCGGGCGCCGCATATTTGCAATACACGTCCGGCTCGACCCGCACGCCGGCCGGTGTCATCGTGTCGCACAAGAACGTCATCGCGAACGTGACACAGAGTATGTATGCCTACTTTGGGGATCCCGCTCAGATTCCGGCCGACCTGACCCTGACGTCCTGGCTGCCGCTGTACCACGACATGGGGCTGATTCTGGGGCTGTGCGCGCCATTGGTGGCCCAGCGGAGCGCGGTGTTGATGAGCCCGATGTCATTTTTGGTCCGCCCGGCACGTTGGATCCACATGCTCGCCACCAACGGTCCGTGCCTGTCCGCCGCACCCAACTTCGCCTTCGAATTGTCGGTGCGCAGAACGTCCGACGACGACATGGCCGGACTTGACCTCGGCAACGTGCAACGAATCGTCAGCGGCAGCGAACGGATCCATGTCGCGACGGTGAAGCGTTTCACCGAGCGGTTCGCTCCCCACAATCTGAGCGCCACGGCAATACGCCCCTCGTATGGGCTCGCGGAAGCAACGCTTTATGTGGCAGCTCCCGAACCCGGCAGCGCGCTCAAGACGGTCCGTTTCGACTATGAGCACCTGACTGCCGGTCAAGCCATGCCCTGCGGAACCGACGGGACTCTCGGAACCGAACTCATCGGCTACGGCGCCCCCGACCCCACGTCCGTGCGAATCGTCCACCCGGAGACCATGGTGGAGAGCTCCGAGGGGACCGTGGGCGAGATCTGGGTGCAGGGCGACCACGTGACGATGGGATATTGGCGCAAGCCGGAACAGACCGAGCGCGTTTTCAACGCCAAGCTGGTTGATCCCGCACCCGGAGCCGTGGAGGGGCCGTGGCTGCGGACCGGCGATCTGGGCGTCATCTCCGACGGCGAGCTGTTCATCATGGGTCGCATCAAAGATCTGCTCATCGTCGATGGGCGCAACCACTACCCCGACGACATCGAGGCCACGATCCAGGAAATCACCGGCGGCCGCGTCGCGGCGATATCGGTGCCCGACGACATCACCGAGCAACTGGTCGCCATCATCGAACTCAAGAGCAAAGCAGCCTCCGCGGAAGAGGGACTGGTGCGGCTTCGTTCGGTGAAGCGCAAAGTCACGTCGGCGATTTCGAAGTCGCACAGTCTGCGAGTCGCCGACCTTGTGCTGGTGTCACCCGGTTCGATACCGATCACCACGAGCGGGAAGGTCCGGCGCTCAGCCTGTGTCGAGCGCTATCAAACTGAGGGATTCACCAGGCTGGACGTGACCGTATGACATCGTCGGGCATCGGCGGTGAAGCCGACCTGCGCCACTGGCTGGTCGACTACTTGGTGACCAACATCGGCTGCACGCCGGACGAGGTCGACCCTGATCTGTCGCTGGCCGACCTTGGCGTGAGCTCTCGCGAGTCGGTCGTGCTGTCGGGTGAATTGTCAGAGTTGTTGGGAAAGACCGTGTCCCCGATCGAATTCTGGGAGCACCCGACGATCAACGCCCTGGCCGCATACCTCACCGCGCCCGAAGGCGACCCCGAATCCGACGCGGGACCCACCCGCCCGGTTCGTAACTCGCTTGACGAGCCGATCGCCGTCGTCGGGATGGGGTGCCGCTTCCCTGGAGGGATATCGGGCCCAGAAGCATTGTGGCAATTTGTGGTTGAGCGCGGTTGCACGATCGGGGAAGTGCCGCCCGAACGGTGGCAGCCGTTCGACAACGGTTCGCCCGAGGTAGCGGCAACGTTGGCTCGCACGACGCGGTGGGGCTCATTCCTGCCCGACCTCGACGCCTTCGACGCCGAATTCTTCGAGATCTCCCCCAGCGAAGCCGACAAGATGGACCCCCAACAGCGCCTCTTGCTGGAGGTGGCCTGGGAAGCGTTGGAGCACGCCGGAATACCGCCGAGCTCGCTGCGCCGTTCGCAGACCGGAGTATTCGCCGGTGCATGCCTGAGTGAATACGGCGTCATCGCGGCCAACGACCTCTGCCAGGTCGACGGCTGGAACAACACCGGCGGCGCGATGAGCATCATCGCCAACCGTCTGTCGTATTTCCTGGACCTGCGCGGCCCATCGGTCGCGATCGACACCGCATGCTCGTCGTCGTTGGTGGCCATCCACCTGGCGTGCCAGAGCCTGCGAACCCAGGATTCTCATCTGGCCATCGCCGCCGGTGTGAATTTGCTGTTGTCCCCGGCGGTATTTCGCGGTTTCGACCAAGTCGGCGCGCTGTCGCCCACGGGTAGGTGCCGCGCGTTCGACGCCGCGGCGGACGGGTTCGTCCGTGGTGAGGGCGCCGGGGTGGTGGTGCTCAAGCGGTTGACCGACGCGCAGCGCGACGGCGATCGGGTGCTGGCGGTGATCTGTGGTTCGGCGGTCAACCAGGACGGCCGCTCGAACGGGTTGATGGCTCCCAACCCCGCGGCCCAGATGGCGGTGCTGCGTGCCGCCTACACCAACGCGGGAATGCAGCCCGGCATGGTCGACTATGTCGAAACGCATGGCACCGGAACGTTGTTGGGCGATCCGATCGAAGCGCGCGCCCTGGGCACGGTGCTGGGTCGCGGTCGTCCCGAAGATTCTCCGCTGCTGATCGGCGCCCTGAAGACAAACCTGGGTCATACCGAGGCAGCGGCCGGGATCGCGGGCTTCATCAAGGCCGTGATGGCGGTCGAACGCGGCGAGATTCCGCCCAACCAGCGTTTCGAAAGCCCGAACCCGCACATTCCCTTCGACAATCTGCGGATGAAAGTCGTTGACACGCAGACTGCCTGGCCCGAAACGGGACGTCCGCGCCGGGCCGGTGTGTCGTCGTTCGGATTCGGCGGCACCAACGCGCACATCGTGATCGAACAGGGTCAAGAGCTCACGCCCCCACGGCGGCTCATCCCGGACGCCGGGGTGTCGACGTTGGTGGTGTCGGGTAAGACGGCGGCGCGGGTGGCGGTGACGGCGTCGGTGTTGGCCGATTGGATGGAGGGCTCCGGGGCGCAGGTGGCCTTGGCTGATGTGGCCCACACCGTCAACCATCACCGGGCCCGCCAAGCCAAGTTCGCCACCGTGGTCGCCCGTGATCGCGCGGCTGCGGTGGAGGGCCTGCGCGCCCTGGGCGCCGGCCAGCACGCCCCCGGCGTGGTCAGCCCCTATGAGGGTGCCGGCGGGCCGGGCACGGTGTTCGTCTACTCCGGTCGCGGCTCGCAATGGGCCGGCATGGGCCAACGACTGCTGGCCGATGAACCCGCCTTCGCCGCCGCGATCGCCGAACTGGAACCCACTTTCGTTGCCGAGGCCGGGTTTTCACTGCACGAGGTGATCGCCACCGGCAAACACCTCGAGGGCATCGAACAAATCCAGCTCGGCCTGATCGGCATGCAACTGGGATTGACCGAACTGTGGCGCTCCCACGGGGTGACCCCGGATCTGGTGATCGGGCACTCCATGGGCGAGGTCGCCGCCGCCGTCGTGGCCGGCGCGCTCACCCCGGCTGAGGGGTTGCGGGTCACCGCGACCCGCTCGCGGCTGATGGCCCCGCTCTCCGGGCAAGGCGGCATGGCCCTCCTGGAACTTGATGTGGCCGCCACTGAGGCGCTGATCGCCGATCACCCCCAGATCACCTTGGGCATCTACAACTCGCCACGCCAAACCGTCATCTCGGGGCCCGCCGACCAGATCGAAGCCCTCATCGAACGGGTACGCGGCCAAAACCGGTTCGCCAGCCGGGTCAATATCGAAGTGGCCCCCCACAACCCGGCCATGGACGCCCTGCAACCCGTCATGCGCGCCGAGCTGGCCAATCTGGCCCCACGGCCACCCTCGATCCCGATCATCTCCACCACCTACGAAAACCTCGACACCCACCCCGTCTTCAACGCCGAACACTGGGCCACCAACATGCGCAACCCAGTCCGCTTCCAACAAGCCATCACCAAGGCCGGAACCGACCACCACACCTTCATCGAAATCAGCGCCCACCCACTGCTCACCCAAGCCGTCCTGGAAACCCTGCACAATGCCCAGCACGGAAGTAAGTACGCCTGCGTCGGAACGCTGCAGCGCGACAGCGACGACGCGATTACGTTCCGCACCAACCTGAACAGGGTGCGGACCACCCACCCGCCGCAGACTCCGCATCCGCCCGAACCACACCCACAGATCCCCACCACCCCATGGCACCACACCCGCCACTGGATTCCCCGCGCGACGGTGACGGCACCGACACCAAAAACGATGCACCACAACGGTTCACCAGCCACTGCGGTGGCGCCGTCGGATTATCTGGACGGTGCACTCGACTCCTGGTGCTACCAGATGGAGTGGCCGGCGAAGCCCCTTCCAGCTACGGAGCCGAATGCCGTGATTGCCGGCGCCGGCCGGTGGTTGGTCCTGTCCGACGCCGACCTGGGCGACGAATTGGCCCGGATCGTGGGGCCGCAATCCCACGTCGAGGTGGCGCAGTCCCCGGTACTCGCTGACGAGGCCGTGTTGGACGCGGCGCTGCGCGGTGTCGACCATGTGGTCTATGCGCCGCCGGTCGGCAAGTCCGTCGACGCAGGCACGGCATACCAACTGTTCCATCAGGCACGCCGCCTGGTTGCCGCGATGGCTGCCGGCACCTCGTGGGCCAAATTGTTCATCGTCACCCGCAACGCCCAACCGCTGGCCGAAGGCGATCACGCCAACCCCAGCCACGGGGCGCTATGGGGGCTGGGACGCACACTCGCGCTCGAGCACCCCGAAATCTGGGGCGGAATCGTTGATTTGGACGGCTCGGTGCCCGCCGAACTGGCGGCGCCCCAGCTGCTGGGTGAAGTCACTGGCGACGACGGTGAAGACCAAGTCGTCTACCGGCGGGGTGTGCGTCACGTGCCCCGGCTGCAACGGCGCGCGGTGCCGTCACAGGCGCCGGTGACGCTGGACGCCAATACCTGTCAGCTTGTCGTCGGCGCGACCGGCAACATCGGGCCACACCTGATCCGGCAGCTCGCGCGGATGGGCGCAAAGACCATCGTCGCGGTGTCCCGTCATCCCGGCCAGCGACTGCACGAGCTGGCCGAAAGCCTTGCGGCACAGGGCACGGATCTCATCACCGTGGCCGCCGATGCCACCGACGAGACCGAGATGAGCGCGCTGTTCGACCGGTTCGGCGCCGGCTTGCCCACGCTGGAGGGAATCTATCTGGCAGCCTTCGCCGGCGGCCCGGTCCTGCTCAGCGAGATGACCGACGACGACGTCACGGCGATGTTCGCGCCCAAGCTGGACGCCGCCGCGGTGCTGCACCGGCTGTCACTGAAAACGCCGGTACGCCACTTCGTGCTGTTCTCCTCCATCTCAGGCCTGACCGGGTCACGCTGGCTGGCCCACTACACCGCCACCAGCGGTTTCCTCGACGCACTGGCCTACGCCCGTCGCGTGATCGGGCTATCGGCCACCACGGTCAACTGGGGATTGTGGAAATCGCTGGCCGACACCGAAGACAATGCCGCCAGCCAGGTCAGCGTGGGCTCCGGCCTGCTGCCGATGGACGACGAGATCGCGATCGGTGCGCTGCCGATCGTGATGAGCCCGGCCGCCGGTGTGCATTCCGTTGTCGTCGACGCGGATTGGCCGCTGCTGGCGGACGCCTACCGGATCCGCGGATCGCTGCGCATCGTCGACGACCTGCTGGCGGACTCCCCGGCGGCCGCCTCCCTGGTTCCCGCACGCGACTGGTCGCATCTCTCACCGGCGCAGATTCGCACCGAGTTGGAGACCGGCCTGCGCAGCATCGTCGCCCGGGAACTGCGGATCCCCGAATCGGACCTGGAAGCTGATCGGCCGCTGGCCGAACTGGGCCTCAACTCCCTGATGGCCATGGCGATTCGACGCGAAGCCGAGGTCTTGGCGGGTATCGAGTTGTCGGCGACCATGCTGTTCAACCACCCCACCATCGCAGCCCTGGCGGACTACCTTGCGAAAGCAGTAGCGCCGCAGGCGGATTCAGGAAATGATCAGATCGCGGAGCTGTCCGCTTCAGCAGGAAGCACATTGGACAGTTTGTTCGACCGCATCGAGTCATCGCCTGTGGCCGCCGAGGAGCCCGCGTAATGCGAAGTGTTTTCAGCCGCATCCTGGGTATGACGGCCGAACAACGCACGGCCTTGTCCGAAGAGTTCGCCCGGGCCGCGCGCACCACCACGGCCGAGCCGGTCGCGGTGGTGGGGATCGGATGCCGCTTTCCGGGAAACGTGACGAGCCCGGAGAGCTTCTGGGAACTGATGGTCGAAGGCCGAAACGCGATCTCCGGGATTCCCGCGGACCGGTGGGACGCCGAGGCCTTCTACGACGCCGACCCGTTGACGCCCGGGCATATGACGACGAAGTGGGGCGGCTTCGTGCCCGACATCGCGGGATTCGACGCCGAGTTTTTCGGGATCACCCCCCGCGAGGCCGCGTCGATGGACCCGCAGCAGCGGATGCTGCTCGAGGTCACCTGGGAAGCCCTCGAACATGCCGGTATCCCAACGGATTCCCTCAGCGGTAGCCGAACCGGCGTGATGATGGGCGTTTACTTCAACGAGTACCAGTCCATGGTGGCCAGCAGCCCGGAACGCGTGGACGCCTACACCGGGACCGGCAGCTCACACAGCATCACCGCGGGGCGAATCTCATATCTGCTGGGACTGCGCGGTCCGGCCGCGGCCGTCGACACGGCGTGCTCGTCCTCCTTGTCGGCGATCCACCTGGCCTGTCAGAGCTTGCGGGCACGCGAAACCGACTTGGCGCTGGCCGGTGGGGTCAGCGTGACCCTGCGCCCGGAGACCCAAATCGCCATCTCGGCGTGGGGACTGCTCTCTCCGCATGGCCGGTGCGCGACCTTCGACGCAACGGCGGACGGCTTTGTGCGTGGCGAGGGTGCCGGGGTGGTGGTGCTCAAGCGGTTGACCGACGCGGTGCGTGACGGCGACCAGGTGCTGGCGGTGGTGCGCGGTTCGGCGGTCAACCAGGACGGCCGCTCCAATGGCATTACCGCGCCGAACACCGCGGCCCAGTGCGATGTGATCGCCGACGCATTGCGGTCGGCCGATGTCGCGCCGGAAAGCGTGAACTACGTCGAAAGCCACGGAACCGGAACGGCTCTCGGAGACCCGATCGAGTTCGAGGCGCTGGCCGCCACCTATGGCCGCGGCGAGGGCTCGTGCGCGTTGGGAGCGGTGAAGACCAACATCGGTCACCTCGAGGCGGCGTCCGGAGTAGCCGGGTTCATCAAGGCGGTGCTGGCGGTGCAGCGCGGCCACATCCCACCGAATCTGCATTTCTCGCAATGGAATCCGGCGATCGATGCGGAGCCGACCCGGCTTTTCGTTCCGGTCGAGAACATCGGGTGGCCAGCGGATTCCGGCCCGCGCCGGGCGGCGGTGTCCTCGTTCGGCCTGGGCGGCACGAATGCCCACGCGATCGTCGAGCAGGGCCCGGAACTGGCGCCGGTCACCGCGGACGCCCCGGACGCCGGGGTGTCGACGTTGGTGGTGTCGGGTAAGACGGCGCAGCGGGTGGCGGTGACGGCGTCGGTGTTGGCCGATTGGATGGAGGGCTCCGGGGCGCAGGTGGCCTTGGCTGATGTGGCCCACACCGTCAACCATCACCGGGCCCGCCAAGCAAAGTTCGCCACCGTGGTCGCGCGTGATCGCGCGGCTGCGGTGGAGGGTCTGCGCGCCCTGGGCGCCGGCCAGCACGCCCCCGGCGTGGTCAGCCCCTATGAGGGTGCCGGCGGGCCGGGCACGGTGTTCGTCTACTCCGGTCGCGGCTCGCAATGGGCCGGCATGGGCCAACGACTGCTGGCCGATGAACCCGCCTTCGCCGCCGCGATCGCCGAACTGGAACCCACTTTCGTTGCCGAGGCCGGGTTTTCACTGCACGAGGTGATCGCCACTGGCAAACACCTCGAAGGCATCGAACAAATCCAGCTCGGCCTGATCGGCATGCAACTGGGGCTCACCGAACTGTGGCGCTCCCACGGGGTGACCCCGGATCTGGTGATCGGGCACTCCATGGGCGAAGTCGCCGCCGCCGTCGTGGCCGGCGCGCTCACCCCGGCCGAGGGGTTGCGGGTCACCGCGACCCGCTCGCGGCTGATGGCCCCGCTGGCAGGGCAGGGCGGCATGGCCCTGCTCGGACTTGATGTGGCCGCCACTGAGGCGCTGATCGCCGATCACCCCCAAGTCACCTTGGGCATCTACAACTCGCCACGCCAAACCGTCATCTCGGGGCCCGCCGACCAGATCGAAACTCTCATCGAACGGGTACGCGGCCAAAACCGGTTCGCCAGCCGGGTCAACATCGAAGTGGCCCCCCACAACCCGGCCATGGACGCCCTGCAACCAGCCATGCGCGCCGAGCTGGCCCACCTCACACCACGCACCCCGACGATCCCGATCATCTCCACCACCTACGAAAACCTCGACACCCACCCCGTCTTCAACGCCGAACACTGGGCCACCAACATGCGCAACCCAGTCCGCTTCCAACAAGCCATCGCTCACGCCTTCAGCGACGCCGGTGGGCCCTACCACACCTTCATCGAAATCAGCGCCCACCCACTGCTCACCCAAGCCGTCACCGAAACGCTCGAAGACGCGGACCGCGAACGCAACTTCACCAGCATCGGCACACTGCAGCGCGACACCGATGACACCGTCACCTTCCGCACCAACCTCTATCTCACCGACGGCGCGACCCCGCCGCAGACTCCGCATCCACCCGAACCACACCCACAAATCCCCACCACCCCGTGGCACCACACCCACCACTGGTTTACCGCCGCCGAAACGCGGACGCCGACGGGATCCGCAGAGCGCAACGGCGTTGTGCAGCACACGTATCCGGCACAAGGCGGTCCGCTCGACGAGTGGTCGCTTCAGGTGGTGTGGGAAACAACGCCACTTCCCGATACCGAGACCACGGTCGCCGGCCGGTGGCTGGTGGTAGGCGATGCCGCCCTGGCCGCCGAACTGGGCTGCCTCACCGACGTGCGGGCCGGTGACGCCGACCCGGCCGCGTTCGGCCGGGCTCTCGGCGACGTCGACCACGTGCTCTACGCACCGCCCGTTCCTTCTGATCCACTCGATGTCGGGACGGCCTACCGGCTGTTCCATCAGGTCCGCCGCCTTGCCTCGGCGATGGCTGCCGGCACCTCGCCGGCCAAGTTGTTCATGGTGACCCGCAACGCCCAACCGCTGGCCGAAGGCGATCACGCCAACCCCAGCCACGGGGCGCTATGGGGGCTGGGACGCACACTCGCGCTCGAGCACCCCGAAATCTGGGGCGGGATACTCGATTTCGACGGCTCGGTGCCGGTCCAGTTGTTGGCCCGGCAGGTGCTCGACGAGGCCGGTGCCACCGATCGCGAGGACCAGGTGGTCTATCGCTCGGGACTGCGGCACGTGCCGCGACTGCACAGGCGGGTGCTACCGACCGAAGAGGTGACGCTGGACGGCGGCGCCTGCCAGCTCGTCATCGGCGCGACCGGCAACATCGGGCCACACCTGATCCGGCAGCTCGCTCGGATGGGCGCAAAGACCATCGTCGCCGTGTCTCGTCATCCCGGCCAGCGATTGGGTGAACTGGCCGAAAGCCTTGCGGTGCAAGGGATCACTCTCACCACCGTCGCGGCCGATGCCACCGATGAGACCGAGATGAGCGCGCTGTTCAACCGGTTCGGCGCGGACTTGCCCACGCTGGAGGGAATCTATCTGGCAGCCTTCGCCGGGCAGCCGGTGCTGCTCAGCGAGATGACGAACGACGACGTCACGGCGATGTTCGCGCCCAAGCTGGACGCCGCCGCGGTGCTGCACCGGCTGTCGCTGGAAAAGCCGGTACGCCATTTCGTGCTGTTCTCCTCCATCTCAGGCCTGACCGGGTCACGCTGGCTGGCCCACTACACCGCCACCAGCGGCTACCTGGACGCGCTGGCCTATGCGCGGCGCGTGATGGGGTTGTCGGCCACCACGGTCAACTGGGGATTGTGGAAATCGCTGGCCGACGCTGAACACGATTTCAGCCAGGTCAGCCTGGGCTCCGGGTTGCTGCCGATGGACGACGAGATCGCGATCGGTGCGCTGGCCCGGGCGATGAGCCCGGCCGCCGGGGTGCATTCCGTTGTCGTCGAGGCGGATTGGCCGCTGCTGGCGGCCGCCTACCGGACCCGCGGATCGCTGCGCATCGTCGACGATCTGTTGCCGATCCCGGGTGAGACGGCAATGCCGGAAAGCGAATTCCGCCTCGCGCTGGGCAAGTGCGCACCCGAACGTCGCCACGACATGGTGCTCGACAAGGTCGCGCGACTGGCGGCCAACGTGATGGGACTGCCGCCCACGGAGTCACTGGACCCCTCCACCGGTTTCTTCCAACTCGGGATGGACTCGCTGATGAGCGTGACTCTGCAGCGCTCACTGACCGACACCCTCGGTGAATTCCTGCCGGCGTCCGTGGTTTTCGACTACCCGACCGTGTACAGCCTCACCGACTATCTGGCCACGGTGCTGCCCGAGCTCACCGGAGCCGATGAGCAGCCGGACGCGGATGCCTACGACGAATTCAGCGAAGCCGAGTTGTTAGAACAACTTTCGGAAAGACTAAGAGGGACGTAATGGCCACCCCGACACCAGATCGCCGGGCGATCATCGCCGAAGCGCTGCACAAGATCGACGATCTGTCCGCTCGCCTGGAGATCGCCGAGAAGGCAGGTACCGAGCCGATCGCGGTTGTCGGGATGGGTTGCCGGTTCCCTGGTGGGGTGGACAGTCCTGAGCAGTTCTGGGACTTGCTGCGCGACGGGCGAAGTGGGATTGTGCGGGTTCCGTCGCAGCGATGGGACGCCGACGCTCTTTTCACCGAGGACCACACCGTTCCCGGCACGATCTGCAACCGCGAAGGCGGCTTCCTTTCCGGCTGGGAACCCGACGAGTTCGACGCGGAGTTCTTTTCCATTACCCCGCGCGAGGCGGCCGCGATGGACCCGCAGCAGCGGTTGTTCCTCGAAGTTGCCTTCGAAGCGCTGGAGAACGCCGGAATCCCGCCGCACACCATTCGCGGCACCCAAACCTCGGTTTTCGTCGGCGTCACCGCATACGACTACATGCTCAAGATGTCCAGCACGGTGCGGCCCGAAGACCTCGACGCCTACCTACTCACCGGAAACTCGGCGAATTTCGCCGCCGGACGGATGGCCTACCTGCTCGGTGCCCGCGGTCCCGCGGTGGTGTTGGACACGGCATGCTCGTCGTCGCTGGTGGCCATCCACCTGGCCTGCCAGAGCCTGCGCTGGCGCGAAAGTGACACGGCGTTGGTCGGCGGGACCAACCTTCTGCTTACCCCCGGAACCAGCATCGCCTGCTCACGGTGGGGAATGCTGTCCCCGGAAGGCCAGTGCAAGACCTTCGACGCGGGCGCCGACGGCTATGTCCGCAGCGAGGGCGCCGGCGTGGTGATACTCAAGCGGCTCGCCGACGCGCAACGGGACGGCAACCAGATCCTCGCCCTGGTGCGCGGTTCGGCGGTCAACCAGGACGGCGCCAGCAGCGGGGTGACCGTTCCCAACGGCCCCGCGCAGCAGGCGCTGCTTCGCCAGGCACTGACGTCGGCCAAGTTGACGCCGGCCGACATCGATTACATCGAGGCGCACGGTACCGGCACGCCACTCGGCGACCCGATCGAACTCGATTCACTGAGCAAGGTTTTCGCCGATCGTGAAGACCGCGCGCCGCTGGTGCTGGGGGCGGTCAAGACCAATCTCGGTCACCTGGAAGCAGCGGCCGGCATCGCCGGATTCATAAAGACCGTGCTGGCCGTCGGCCACGGCCGCATTCCGCGGAACCTGAACTTCACCGAACTCACCCCGCATGCCAGTGCAGGCGTGTCGCGTCTGACGATCGCCACCGAGGACCTGGAATGGCCGGCCACCGGGCAACCGCGCCGGGCCGGGGTGTCCTCGTTCGGTGTCAGCGGGACGAATGCCCATATCGTGATCGAGCAGGCCACCGATCCGGTCCCGGCGCGCCAGCCCGGATCTGACCCGGCGGTGTCGACGCTGTTGGTGTCGGGCAAGACGAAACAGCGGGTGGCGGCGACGGCGTCGGTGCTGGCCGACTGGATGGAAGGCTCCGGTGCCGAGGTGGCGCTGGCCGATGTGGCGCACACCCTCAATCATCACCGCGCGCGGCAGACCAAGTTCGCCACGGTGGTCGCGGCCGATCACGCCCAGGCCGTCGCGGGGCTGCGCGCACTGGCCAGCGGTGATCCCGCCCCCGGCGTGGTGGACTGCCCCGAGGGGCCGATCGGGCCGGGCACGGTGTTCGTCTACTCGGGCCGCGGATCGCAGTGGCCCGGCATGGGCCGCCAGCTGCTGATCGACGAGCCGGCGTTCGCCGCGGCGGTCGCCGAGCTGGAGCCGACTTTTGTTGCCGAGGCCGGGTTTTCGTTGCACGAGGCGATCGCCACGGGCAAGCCGCTGGAGGGCATCGAACAAATCCAGCTCGGCATGATCGGCATGCAGCTCGCGCTCACCGCGCTGTGGCGGTCCTACGGAGTGACCCCGGATCTCGTAATCGGACATTCGGTGGGCGAAGTGGCCGCCGCGGTGGTTGCGGGCGCGATCACCCCCGCCGAGGGGTTGCGGGTGACCGCGACCCGGTCCCGGCTGATGGCGCCGTTGTCCGGGCAGGGCACCATGGCAACGCTCGAACTCGACGCCGACGCCACCGAGGCGTTGATCGCCGATCACCCGCAGGTCACCGTCGGGATCTATGCCTCACCGCGCCAGACGGTCATCTCGGGACCCACCGAGCAGATCGATGAGTTGATCGCGCAGGTGCGTGCGATGGGGCAGTTCGCCGGCAAAGTCAATATCGAAGTGGCGCCGCACAATCCGGCCATGGACGCCCTGCAGCCCGCGATGCGGTCGGAATTGGCCGGTCTCACCCCGCGGCCACCGGCCATTCCGATCATCTCGACCACCTACGAAAACTTGGGCAGCGCAGCGGCATTCGACGCCGAACACTGGGCCACCAACATGCGCAACCCGGTGCGCTTCCAGCAGGCCATCAGCGCGGCCGCGGCCGATCACCACACCTTCATCGAGATCAGCGGGCACCCGCTGTTGACCCATGCCATCAACGAAACGCTGGCCGCGCGCGAACCGGACGCCGAGGGCGGAGCCGGTTACTTGAGCCTCGGCAGCCTGCAACGCGACGCGCACGACACCCTGACCTTCCACACCAACCTCAACACCACCCGCCCGCCGCAGACCACGCATGTGTGCGCGCCGCACCCCGTGCTGCCCACCACGCCGTGGCAGCACACCCGGCACTGGATCGCCCCCACCATCGCCGCACACCACACGGCAGACACCCACCCACTGCTCGGCATCGGCGTCACCGACCCCACCACCGGCACCCGGATCTGGGAATGCGAGCTCCGCCCGGATCTGCTCTGGCTCGGCGACCACGTGATCGACGACCTCTGCGTGCTGCCGGGATCGGCCTACGCCGAGGTGGCGCTGGCCGCCGCAACGGACGCATTCGAGAGCGCGGAAAGCGCACCGGGCTGGATGATTCGCGAGCTCAGCCTGCACCAGATGCTGCACGTCACCGACGACACCATGCTCGTCACCACACTCACCGGTGACGAGCAGACCTGCCGGATCGAAATGCGCACGCAGAACGCCACTTCGGGGTGGGTCAAACACGCCACCGCCACGGTTGCGCGCGAGACCGCCTCCGACGACCAGGCACCGCGACCGGCGGACGACGAAGTGGCGGACGAACTCAACCCCGACGACCTCTATCAGCGACTGCGCGGCGCGGGACAACAACACGGGCCGGCGTTCCGCGGAATCGTGGGGCTCACCGTCGCGACATCCGGCGACGCCCGCGCGGACGTGCGGTTACCCGCGTCGGCCAAAACCGGTTCCCGCAACTTTGGCCTGCACCCGGTGATGATGGATATCGCCGTGCAGGCCCTCGGCGCCACCCGGGTGGCGACCGACCTGGCCGGAGGCCAGTCCGCCCGCCAGACCCTGGTACTGCCAATACGTTTCGCGGGTGTTCACGTGTACGGAGACATCACCACCGGTGTCTGCTCGATCGGCTCCCTTAGCCCCACCGACAGCCCGGACCGGCTCGTCGGTCAGGTCACGCTGACCGATCCGGACGGCCGCCCGCTGCTCGTCATCGACGAAGTCGAGATGGCGGTGCTCGGGTCAAGCAGCGGCGCAACCGAACTCAGCAACCAGCTGTTCACGGTGCAGTGGGAACCCGCACCGCTGGACAAAGCCGCCGGCGCCCTGGATGGCCTGTTGTTGATCGGTGATGCCACCGCCGACGACCCGCTGCTGCCCGCGCTGCGGTCGTCGCTGCGCGACGGCATCGCCGAGATGGAGCTGGTGTCCCCCACCGACACCGCGAACCTGCGCGCGGCGATCACCCGAACGCAGTGGGACAGCATCGTCGTGGTCTGCCCACCGCGAAGCGTCGACGAGGCGCGAGACGACCAGGCGCAGCTGGAGCTGGCGCAGGCGCGCACGCTACTGATCGCCGACATCGCCAAGACGGTCACGCGGATGGGGGCCAGGAACAGCCCCCGGCTGTGGATCGTCACCCGCGGCGCCCAAGCGCTCGATTCCGGCGATCGAGTCACCTTGGCGCAGGCCCAGCTTCGGGGAATAGCACGGGTGCTGACATTCGAGCATCCGGAACTGAAGACCACCATCGTCGACATCGACGCCGACGGTTCCGGCACACTTGCCGCCCTGACCGAAGAACTGCTCGCCGGTTCGGACCACGATGAAATCGCGCTGCGCGACCAGCAACGCTGTGTCAGCCGCCTGGTGCCCGCGCCCGTCGGGGCGAGCGGTGATCTTGCCGTCGAAGCCCGCCGCACGGTGGTGAGCCTGGACGACGGGGGCGCCGTGCGCCTGCAGATCGACCAGCCCGGACGCCTCGATGAGCTGAAACTGCATGCGGTGAAGCGGATTACGCCCGCCGCCGGCCAGGTGGAGGTTCAGGTCGTCGCCGCGGGTCTCAACTTCAGCGACGTGCTCAAGGCGATGGGCGTGTATCCCGGACTCGACGGCGCCCGGCCGGTGATCGGTGGCGAGTGTGTCGGTTTCGTGACGGCTGTCGGCCCGGATGTCAGCGCGGTCGAGGTCGGCCAGCGCGTCATCGCGTTCGGCCCCGGCACGTTCGGCTCGTACATGACGACCCTTGCCGACCTCGTCGCCCCGGTCCCCGAGGCACTCCCCGATGGCGAGGCGGCCGCATTCGGCATCGCGTATCTGACCGCCTGGCACTCACTGTGCGAGGTCGGGCGGTTGGCGGCCGGCGAGCGCGTGCTGATCCATTCCGCCACCGGCGGTGTCGGACTGGCCGCGGTTTCGATCGCGAAGATGATCGGGGCCCGGATCTACACCACGGCCGGCTCGGATGCCAAGCGCGAAATGCTGGCCGGGCTCGGCGTCGAGTATGTCGGCAATTCCAGGAACGTGGAGTTCGCCGACGAGATACTCGACATCACCGACGGCTACGGTGTGGATGTCATTCTCAATTCGCTTCCGGGCGAAGCGATTCAACGCGGCGTGCAGATACTTGCTCCCGGCGGCCGGTTTATCGAACTGGGCAAGAAGGACGTCCACGCCGACGCCAGCCTGGGATTGGCCGCACTGGCGAAAAGCGCGTCCTTCGCCGTGGTCGATCTCGACTTGAATCTGAAACTGCAACCGGCGCGGTACCGCGAAATGCTCGCGCACATCCTCGAGCACGTGGCGGACGGCAAACTACGGGTACTCCCGGTCACCGAGTTCAGCCTCGTCGAGGCGGCCGACGCATTCCGGCTGATGGCCTCCGGCCGGCACACCGGCAAGATCGTCGTGTCGATACCGGCCGGCGGCGACATCGAAGCGATCGCGTCACCGCCGCCGCAACCGCTGGTCAGCTCCGACGGCGGCTACCTGATCGTCGGCGGCATGGGCGGCCTCGGTTTTGTCGTCGCGCAGTGGCTGGTCGCCCACGGCGCGGGAATGGTTGTGCTCAACGGGCGTTCGAGCCCCACCGACGAGACCCGGTCGGCAATCGCGGACCTGACCGCCGCGGGTAGCCGCATCGAGGTGGTCACCGGCGACATCGCCGACCCCGGCACGGCCGGCCGGCTCGTGGCCGCGGTCGAAGACGCCGGCTTCCGCGTGGCCGGAGTCCTGCACAGCGCAATGGTTCTCGATGACGAGATCGTGCTGAACATCTCTGATTCGGCTGCGCGGCGGGTGTTCACTCCGAAGGTCGCCGGCAGCTGGCGCCTCCATCAGGCCACCGCTGGGCTCGATGTCGATTGGTGGCTGGCGTTCTCCTCGGTGGCGTCAATGCTGGGCGCGCCCGGTCAGGGCACCTACGCCGCGGCGAACTCGTGGGTCGACGGCCTGGTCGCCTATCGGCGCTCGCTCGGACTTCCGGCCGTCGGGATCAACTGGGGCCCTTGGGCCGAGGTTGGTCGCGCCCAGTTCTTCGCCGACCTCGGTGTCGCGATGATCACCGTCGAGCAGGGACTGGCAGCCATGCAGCTGGCGCTGGCGGCCGACCGGGCACGCACCGGGGTGTTCAGCCTCGACGCGCGGCAGTGGTTCCAATCCTTCCCGTCGGCGGCGGGCTCCTCGCTGTTCGCGAAGTTGCAGGACCTGACCACCACCGAGCGACGCGGCGGCGGCGCGATCCGCGCGGAATTGGATGCCTGCGACGCCGCCGAACGCCCGGGGCGCCTGGCGACCGCGATCGCCGGCGAGATCCGTGCGGTGCTGCGTTCGACCGAGCCGATCGACCCCGATCGCCCGATGGAGGCGCTCGGTCTCGACTCGCTGATGGCTCTCGAATTGCGCAACAGGCTGGAAGCGAGCCTGGGCACCATGTTGCCTGCCGCGCTGGTCTGGGCCTACCCGACGATCACCGATCTCGCCGGCGCGCTGTGCGAACGCCTCGGCTACGACGCCATGGCCGAGACCGAACCGACGCCGGAGGCCGAATCCGAGCTGTCGGATGAAGAAATGGAATTGCTGTCCGACCTCGTTGCGGCCAGCGAGCTGACGGCAACCGGGGGCAGTGAGTAAATGACCAGTCTTGCCGAGCGCGCGGCGCAGATGTCACCGAAGGCGCGCGAGGTTCTCGCACGCGAACTTGTTCGCGCGGGGACGGCGTTTCCGACCGATGTCGCCGAACCGGTCGCGGTGGTGGGGATCGGGTGCCGATTGCCCGGGAGTGTGACTGGGCCGGACAGCTTTTGGCAGCTGCTGATGGACGGGCGCGACGCCGTCGACGTGGTGCCGGCCGATCGGTGGGACGCGGACGCGTTCTACGACCCCGATCCGCAGGCACCGGGGCGGATGACGACGAAATGGGGGGGCTTTGTCGATGACGTCGCCGGGTTCGACGCCGACTTCTTCGGCATCACCCCGCGCGAGGCCGAGGCGATGGACCCACAGCAGCGAGTACTGCTCGAAGTCGCCTGGGAAGCACTCGAACATGCCGGGCTGCCACCGGATTCGCTGAGCGGCACCCGAACCGCCGCGATGATGGGGCTGTCGGCGTGGGACTACACGATCGTCAACCTCGAGCGCCGCGCCGAAATCGACGCGTACATGAGCACCGGGAACCCGCACAGCGCCGCGGTGGGGCGGATCTCGTATCTGCTGGGGCTCCGCGGCCCCGCGGTGGCCGTGGATACCGCGTGCTCGTCGTCGTTGGTGGCGCTGCACCTGGCCTGCCAGAGCCTGCGATTGCGCGAAAGCGACGTGGCGCTGGCGGGCGGGGTTCAACTGATGCTGTCACCGTTCACCAGCATCGCGCTGTCCAAGTGGTCGGCCCTGTCGCCGACGGGGCGGTGCAAGACTTTTGACGCCCTGGCCGATGGGTTCGTGCGCAGCGAGGGCTGTGGGGTCGTGGTACTCAAGCGGCTGGCCGACGCCACCCGCGACGGTGATCGCGTGCTGGCGGTGGTCCGCGGTTCGGCGATCAACCAGGACGGCCGATCCAACGGCATGACCGCCCCGAACGCGGCGGCACAGCGTGACGTGATCACCGCCGCGCTGCGCCTGGCCGACGCGACCGCGGACAGCGTGAACTACATCGAAACCCATGGCACCGGAACGGTATTGGGCGATCCGATCGAATTCGAGGCGCTGGCGGCCACCTACGGCCGCGGTGACGGCACGTGCGCGCTGGGGTCGGTGAAGACGAACATCGGCCACCTGGAGGCCGCGGCCGGGATCACCGGCTTCATCAAGGCGACACTGGCTGTGTCACGCGGGCACATTCCGCCCAATCTGCACTTCACCCGGTGGAATCCGGCGATCGACCCCTCGTCGACCCGGCTGTTCGTCCCGACCGAGGCCACCGCGTGGCCCGCGGGTGTGCGCAGGGCGGCCGTGTCGTCATTCGGTCTCAGCGGCACGAATGCTCACGTCGTCGTCGAACAGGCCCCAGAGCAAGCCCCAGAGTCGGCCCCCGCGAACGGATCCGGTCCGCGGGTGTCCACATTGGTGGTGTCGGGTAAGACAGCGCAGCGGGCGGCCGCGCTGGCGTCGGGCCTGGCCGACTGGATGGAAGGACCCGGCGCAACGACGCCGTTGGCGGATGTCGCGCAGACGCTCAACCATCATCGGGCCCGCTACGCCAAGACCGCCGTCGTGGTGGCGCGCGACCGCGCCGACGCGGTGGCGGGGCTGCGCGCACTGGCTGCCGGGCGACCCGAACCCGGGGTGCTGGAGTGCCGGGACGGCTTCACCGGGCCGGGCACCGTGTTCGTCTATTCCGGTCAGGGCTCGCAATGGGTCGGCATGGGTAGGCAGCTACTGGTCGACGAGCCGGCGTTCGCCACGGCCATCGACGAGCTCGAGCCCGACTTCCTTGCCCAGGCCGGTTTTTCGCTGCGCCAGACCCTCGCCGGCGGCGTCGAGGTGGTCGGCATCGATCGCATTCAGCCGGTGCTGGTGGGTATTCAGCTGGCGCTGACCGCGCTGTGGCGCTCGTACGGCGTGACGCCCGACGCCGTGATCGGCCACTCGATGGGCGAAGTGTCGGCCGCCGTGGTGGCCGGGGCGCTGACCCCGGCCGACGGGTTGCGGGTGATCGCCACCCGGTCGCGCCTGATGGCCCAGCTGGCCGGCCAGGGCGCGATGGCCCTGCTGGAGCTCGACGCCGACGCCGCCGCGACGCTGATCGCCGACTACCCGCAGGTGACGCTGGCCGTTCATGCCTCGCCGCGCCAATCGGTGATCGCCGGCCCGCCCGAATCGGTGGACGCGGTGATCGCGGTGGTGGCCGCCCGGAATCTGCTGGCCCGCCGCATCGACGTCGACGTGGCCTCCCACCACCCGATCATCGACCCGGTGTTGCCGCAATTACGTTCCGCGCTCGCGGATCTCGCGCCGCAGCCGATGACGATCCCGATGATCAGCACCACCAGCGAGCAGCCCCAGACGGTACTGGACGCCGACTACTGGGCGGCCAACCTGCGCAACCCGGTGCGTTTCCACCAAGCCATCACCACCGCAGCGGCCCGCTACCACACCTTCATCGAGGTCAGCCCGCACCCGGTGCTCACCTATGCCATCGACGACACACTCGGCGACGCGGAGAACCGGGCCCAGCTGACGGCCCTCGGCACCTTGCAGCGGGACACCGACGACACCATCACCTTCCACACCCAACTCGCGGCGGCCGGCAAGACTCCCCCGCTCGACACCAACCGTCGTCTCGTCGACATCCCGGTGACCCCCTGGCAGCACACGCGTTTCTGGGTTGCGGATCGCTCGGCGATGTCGGACGCGGTGGACACGCACCCGCTGCTCGGCATGCACGTCGAAGTTCCCTCGAGCCAAGACCATGTGTGGCAAGCCGACGTCGGCACCGACGTGTGCCCCTGGCTGGCCGACCACAAGGTCTTCGGGCAAGCCATCATGCCGGCGGCCGGGTTCGCCGAAATCGCTTTGGCCGCAGCAAGCGAAGCGTTCGGCCTGCCAGTCGATGCGCTCGCGATCAATCAGCTCGAGGTCGAGCAGATGCTCACCCTCGACGGCCACACCCAGGTCACCACGCAACTGACCCGTGCCGCCGACGACAAGACCCGCATCGAAATCTATTCCCGCACCCCCGCCGGCTGGTCCCGTCATGCGACCGCTAGAGCCTCGGTGTCGCCGCCGGATGTCGCCCCCGATCGGCAGACACCCGGCACCCGCCACGGTGAGGCGGCGCTATCGCCGGCCGATCTGTACGCCGTGCTGCGGTTGACCGGCCAGAATCACGGTCCCGCCTTCGCGGCGCTGACCCAGATTCACCGGCAGCCAGATGGGTCGGTGGAGACCGAGATCACCCTTCCCGACGGGGCGCCCAGGCATCCGGGTTACCGCATTCACCCCGTCATGCTGGACGCGGCCCTGCAAAGTCTGGCGGCGGCGGTACCGGACAATGCGGCCGGCGGATCCACCGGCTCGGCCGAAGTCAGTTATCTGCCAGTGTCGTTCGAGTCGCTGCGGGTGTACGGCAACCCCGGCCGGCACGCCCGTTGCCGCGCCCGGCTGATGAACCTCGACGAGGACGGCGCCGGAAAGCTCGGCAAGATCGTCTTGACCGACGACGCCGGAACCGTGACCGCCGAAATCAACGACATCTACCTGCGGCGTGTCGAACGACGCAGCGCACCATTGCCGTTGGCGCAGAAGATCTTCGATACCACGTGGGTGGACATGCCCATCGCGGGCGCGGTCACCTCCGACGCCACGGGCAGTTGGCTCGTGCTCACCGACGCCGGCTCGAAGGCCCAAGAATTCGTCGAACAGTGGCGTTCACCGGCGCGCCGGGTGCTCACCGCCGATCTCGGCGATGAATCCGCCATCCTCGCCGCATTCGCGGAAACGGCAGGCGATCCCGAGCGCCCACCCGTCGGTGTGGTCGCCTTCATCGACGACGTCCCTGACGCTTCGAGCATCACCGACGGCCAGCTCAGCCGGGCACGGGATTCGGTGTGGGCGATCTCGACGGTCGTTCGTGCGATCCTCGGCGGCTGGCACGGCCGAACACCGCGGCTGTGGCTGGTCACCCCGGGCGGTCTCGCAGTTCACGACGAGGCAGGTCGCCCGGCGATCGGCGCGCTGAAGGGCTTGGTCCGCGTGCTGGCCTACGAACATCCCGACCTGCGCACCACGCTCGTCGACCTCGATATCACCCGGGATCCGGTGTCCGCGTTGACCGCCGAGCTCGAGTCGAAGGACTCCGGGTCCAATTTCGACGACATCATCGCCTGGCGAGGCGAGCACCGATACGTCGAGCGGCTGTGCCGCGCGACCCTCGGCGAGCCGGTGCGCGACGCGGTCGTCGAGTCGGGCGCGTCCTACATCGTCACCGGCGGCCTCGGCGGCCTCGGCCTGGTGTTCGCCCGCTGGCTGGTCGACAGCGGCGCGGGCCGAGTCGTCCTCAACGGACGCAGCGAACCCTCCGACGAGCAGCGCAAGGTCATGGCCGAATTGGAAAGCCGCGCCGAGATCGCCGTGGTGTGCGGCGACATCGCATCCGCGGGGGTGGCGGAACGCCTTGTCGCGGCGGCCGAGAACCAAAATCGCCGGTTGCGTGGCATCGTGCACGGCGCCGCCGTGATCGACGACAGCCTGGTGGTGTCGATGAGCAGGGAGAGCCTGGAGCGGGTGTGGGCTCCCAAGGCCGCCGGCGCGCTACGGATGCACGAGGCAAGCGTCGGTCGCGAACTCGACTGGTGGGTCGGATTCTCCACCACCGCCTCACTGCTCGGCTCGGCCGGGCAGGGCGCCTACGCGTGCGCCAGCGCGTGGCTCGATGCGCTGGTGACGTGGCGCCAGGCGGCCGGAATGCCGGCGGCGGTGATCAATTGGGGGCCGTGGTCGGAAGTCGGAGTTGCCCAGTCGCTGGTCGGCAGCCCGCTCGACCCGATCAGTCCGGCGGAGGGCATCGCGGCCATGGACGCGTTGCTGGCCACCGACCGGTGCCGCACCGGCGTCACGCGGCTGCGGCCCGACCGGGCGATGATTGCGTTCCCCGAGCTCCGCAACCTCGGCTACTTCACCAGCGTCGTCGAAGAACTCGACGCCACGGGCGACGGCGGCGACTGGGCCGGGCCCGACGCGCTGCGAGAGCTCGACCCGGCCGAGGCCCGAGAAGTGGTCCGAGAGCGACTGTGCGGACGCATCGCAGGGGTGATGGGCTACTCCGATGCCTCGGCTGTCGATACCGGGATGCCGCTCACCGAACTGGGGATGGATTCTTTGATGGCAGTGCGGATCCGCAACACCACGCGTGCGGATTTCGGCATCGAGCCACCGGTGGCGATGATCCTGCAAGGTGCATCGCTGCAAGATCTCACGGTCGATGTGATCCGCCAGCTCGGCCTCGCCGAGCCTGAACACAACCTCGATCGAGGTAACGCGGTTCGCGACCGAGCACAACAGCGCGCTGCGGCGCGCCAGGGAGCCGCGACGCGGCGAAAGCGAGGACAGTAAGCATGAGCACGTACGAAGGGGCTTACTCAGAGTCTCAGCCGGACAACGCAATTGCGGTAGTCGGCATGGCAGGCAGATTCCCGGGCGCCAACAGCGTGTCGGCGTTCTGGGACAACCTACGGCGCGGGGAAGAGTCGATCACCACCCTTTCCGAGGACGAGCTGCGGACCGCCGGGGTCGGCGACGAGGTGCTGGCCAACCCGGCATATGTGCGGCGCGCGCCGATCGTCGACGGCATCGACGAGTTCGACGCCGAATTCTTCGGGTTCCCTCCGCAGCTCGCTCGGACGCTGGATCCCCAGCACCGGTTGTTCCTGCAGTGCGCATGGCATGCCCTCGAAGACTCCGGCTGTGACCCCGCGCTGTTCGACGGCTCGGTCGGCGTTTACGGAACCTGCTCCCCCAGCGGTTACCTGCTGCACAACCTGTCGTCGCACCACGGCCAAAACGCATTCATGGGAACGGGACTCAATTTCGAGCAGTTCAACCTGTTCCTGCAGAACGACAAGGATTTCCTGGCGACCCGGGTGTCTCACCAGTTCGATCTCCGCGGCCCGAGCCTCACGGTACAAACCGCGTGCTCGTCGTCGTTGGTTGCGATCCACCTGGCCTGCCAGAGCCTGCTGTCCGGGGAATGCGACATGGCGCTGGCCGGCGGGGTGTCGCTGTCGGTCCCCCATCATGTCGGTTACTGGACCTCGCCGGGATCGATGATGTCGGCGGTCGGCCACTGCCGGCCCTTCGACGTGCGCGCCGACGGCACGGTGTTCGGCAGCGGCGTCGCGATGGTGGCCCTCAAACCGTTGCAGGCCGCCCTCGATGCCGGGGACCGCATTCACGCCGTGATCCGCGGATCGGCGATCAACAACGACGGATCCATGAAAATGGGCTACGCGGCACCGAATCCGACCGCTCAAGCCGATGTCATCGCGGAAGCTCACGCGGTCGCGGGCATCGACGCCTCGACGGTGAGCTACGTCGAGACGCACGGGACCGGGACGCCGCTTGGTGATCCCATCGAAGTCCAAGGGTTGCGAAACGCGTTCGCCGTGTCCCAGACGCCGCGGCCCGGACCGTGTGTGCTCGGGTCGGTCAAGTCGAACATCGGCCACCTGGAGGTGGCCGCGGGTGTCGTGGGTCTGATCAAAACGATTCTGTGCCTGAAGAACAAGGCGATTCCCGCGACACTGCACTACACCAGCCCGAACCCGGAATTGCGTCTCGAGGAGACCCCGTTCACGGTGCAAAGTGCGTACGGCCCCTGGGAATGGGATGGCGTGCGCCGAGCCGGGGTCAGCTCGTTCGGGGTGGGTGGCACCAACGCGCACATCGTCGTCGAGGAGGCACCGCCGGTTCCGGCGCAGGCCGAGGCAACCGGTCCCCAGGTGCTGCTGCTCTCGGCACGAAACGCGGCCGCACTCGAGGAATCGCGGGGCAACCTGGCCGCCGCGCTGACCGCCCCGGACGGCCCGAACCTGTCCGATGCCGCGTTTACCCTCGCCGGGCGGCGTAAGTACGGCGTCACGATGGCGGCCGTGGTTCACGACCGCGAGCACGCGGCCACGGTCTTGCGGGCAGCCGAGCACGATAATGTCTTCGTCGGCGAATCCGTCGGCGACAACGTCGAATCCAACTCGGAGCACGTCGTTTTCATGTTCCCGGGACAGGGCGCTCAGCACGTCGGGATGGCCCGGGGGCTGTACGACACCGAGCCGGTCTTCGCCGAACACTTCGACGCCTGCGTCGCGGGTTTCCGCAGCGAGATGGGAATCGACCTGCACGCGGAGATATTCGGCGACGCCACAACGGATTTGGAGCGCATTGACCGTTCCCAGCCCGCGCTGTTCACGGTGGAGTATGCGCTGGCGCGGCTCGTCGAAACCTATGGCCTGCGCGCCGGAGCGTATATCGGCTACAGCACCGGCGAATACATCGCGGCCACCCTGGCCGGGGTGTTCGACCTCGATACGGCGATCAAGCTGGTGGCCCTGCGTGCCCGCCTGATGCATGAGTCCCCGCCGGGCTCGATGGTGGCCGTGGCACTGGGTCCCGACGACCTCGCCGAATACCTCACCCCCGGCGTCGAGCTGTCCGCGGTCAACGACCCGGGCAATTGCGTCGTCGCGGGCCCGAACGACGCGATCCGCGCGTTCACCCAACGGCTCCGCGAGGCCGGCATCACCGCGCGGCGGGTGCGCGCCACCCACGCATTCCATTCCAGCGCAATGGATGCCATGGCGGCGGAGTTCGGTCAGTTCCTGTCCGGCGTCACGCTCGGCCGGCCGAGCACACCTCTGCTCAGCAACCTCACCGGAACCTGGATGACGGACGAACAGATCACCGATCCGGCCAGCTGGGCACGCCAAATCAGCTCCACGATCCGCTTCGCCGACGAACTCGATGTGCTGCTCAGCGATCCGGACCGGATCCTTGTGGAGGTGGGCCCCGGCGGCAGCTTGACCGGTTCGGCGATGCGGCACCCGAAGTGGTCGGGCGGGCACCGCGCGGTTCGGCTGATGCGGCACCCGATTCAGAACGTCGATGACCGGGACACCTTGCTGCTCGGCCTCGGCCAATTGTGGTCGGCCGGTCTGCCGGTCGACTGGACACCGACGACCGGGCCCAAGCAGCACATCGTCTCCGTGCCCGGTTATCCCTTCGCCCACGAACGGCATTGGGTTGACCCCAAGCCGGTCAGCTGGGCCGAGCGGGTCGCCGACGAACACCTGGTGCCGACTGCGTCCACCAACGGCGCAGCCGTCCACCCCGATGTCTCCGTCAACGGGCAGTCGCAAACCGAGACGGTGTTGCGGCAGATCTGGATGCAGTGCCTGGGCCTGGGTTCCATCGGGCGCACCGACAACTTCTTCGACCTCGGCGGTGATTCCCTGATCGCGATCGGCATCGCGACCAACGCCAGCAACGCGGGTCTGGACGTCAGCCCACAGGACCTCTACGGAAACCCGACACTGGTAACCCTGGCGGCACACGTCGATGCGAAGTACGCGGCCGGCGGTTTGGCGAAACCTGCTGAGGCCACGTCACATCCGGCCGTTCCGCCGAATGTCGTGTCCTTCCTCGAACACGGTGTGCAAGAGGCGGGACGCTGGCGGGCGCCGCTGATCCTGCGCCTCGATGCGGGAGTCGGCGTCGACGACGTCCGGTCCGTGCTCACCGCGCTGGCCAACCACCATGACGCGTTGCGCCTCCAGCTTGTCGACCGCGCGGGAACCTGGGAGCAACACATCGCGGCGCCCGCCGAATTCGAGGCGCTCTCTGTGCGTTCGCTTCCCGAGAGCGTGGGATCGCAACCCGCGGCGCAGCGGGCGGCGGTGCTCGACATCGCTGCCGAGCTGACGGCCCAGGGCGACCTGAGCGCGGCGTTGACCGCCGTCTATGTCTCCGGTCGCGACGAAGGCGGCTACCTGGCGCTGTCGCTGCACGAGATCGTTGCCGACACCACGTCGCGCGAGATCCTGATCGCCGACATCTTGACGGCATTCACGCAACGCATTGCGGGCCAAGATATCTCGCTGCCGCCCACCACCACCTCGTGGCGGGACTGGTCGCTGCGCTCCGCGGCTCTCGCGACGCACCCGGCGGTTCTCGACACGCGTGACTTCTGGCTGGAGAGCTCCAAGGCGACGCTGCGCCCGGCGGACGCGAACGTCGCCGCCCCGCCGCACGGCGATGACCTGACGAAGGTGTCGTCGGCGCTGACCGTCGAACAGACATCCGAGGTCGACGACGCTCGCCGTGCGCTGGGGTGGTCGGTCGAGGAGATCCTGCTCGCGGCGCTGAGTCGGACCATCGCCCAGACCGTCGGCACCGGTGTGGCCGCCGTCGACCTGGAGGGGCCGGGCCGCTCGGTGCTGCGACCGGATGTCGATTTGCGCCGAACCATCGGGCGATTCACCACGATCTACCCGATCCCGCTGCGGTGTGCCACCAGCGACGACACCCCGGCCACCGAACTGCTGGAAGCCGTTCGCGACACCCTCAAAGCCGTTCCGCACTACGGCATCGGGTACGGGCTGCTGCGGCACCTTTATGCGCCCACCGCGCGGCTGCTGTCGGCGGCGGGCTCCGCTGACGTCCACTTCCGATATGCCGGCGCGATCCCCCAGCTGCCGCCGATCGATGCGGCGGTGCAATTCGACTCCGACGCGGCTTCAGTACTCGGGCCGGTGCGCGACACGCTTCCGGGCCTCGGTCATGCCATCGAATTCCGGGTGTACCGCCACTCCGGCGCAATGCATCTCGATTGGTGGTACGACACTCGCCGGGTGCAGAGCACCCAGGCCGAAGCGCTCGCGCAGCGTTTTCCGATCGCGCTGCGGGAGCTGATCGCCGACGCCATCACCGCCGTCCCCGACGACGGTGACATGGGCTCGGAGCCCATGGAGCTGGCCCTGGTGGACTTGTCGGCTCTTGACGCGGGTTGAGGTGAACTGAGTGGTTAACGCGCGTAAGAACTTTGACCAGGCCGTCATCGTCGACAAGGTTCGCAAAACCTTCGGCGAGTTTGTGGCCTTGCAAGAGGTCAGCTTTGAAGTCGGTCGCGGTGAGGTACTCGGCCTGCTCGGACCGAACGGGGCGGGCAAGACCACGCTGGTGGATATCTTGTCGACGCTGAGCCGGCCGGATAGCGGCCGCGCGGTGGTCGCGGGCTATGACACCGTTTCCGAGCCGGCCGGTGTGCGCCGGTCGATCATGCTCACCGGCCAGCAAGTCGCGATCGACGACATGCTCACCGGCAGCGAAAACCTGGTGATGTTCGGCCGGCTGTTCGGATTGAACAAGTCGGCGGCCCACACCCGGGCCAAGGAGCTCATCGACGAATTCGATCTGGCATACGCCGCTGACCGGCGCGTGAAGACCTACTCGGGCGGTATGCGCCGGCGCATCGACATCGCCTGCGGTCTGGTGGTCCGGCCACAGGTGGTCTTCCTGGACGAGCCCACGACCGGGCTGGATCCGCGCAGCAGGCAAAGCATTTGGGACCTGGTCAGCAAGTTCAAAGGTCTCGGCATCGCCACGCTGCTGACCACGCAGTACCTCGAGGAAGCCGACGCCCTGGCCGACCGGATCGTCGTGATCGACCACGGGCGGGTCATCGCGGAGGGAACGGCCGATCAGCTCAAGGAGCGCACGGGCGGCAGCTACTGCGAGATCGTGCCGCGCAATCTGAAGGATCTGGCCGCGATCGCCGACACGCTCGGCTCGCTGGTGCCCGAGAAGATCAGGGCCGCTCTGACACCCGAATCCGATCGGATCGCCATACCGGCGCCCGATGGTGCCAGCACCCTGATCGAGGCCGTCGGCCGGCTGGCCGCGGCCAACATCGACCTCGCCGACGTCGCCCTGCGGCGCCCGTCACTCGACGACGTATTCCTGGCGCTGACCGACGAATCTCCCCGGCCGCGCACTCCCGTTGCGACCCAGGCCGCCGGGTGACCGCGGCAACCACCACCGAGCGCCGCCCGTCTTCGCTCGCACAGTGGTGGGTACTCACCAAACGCTTCATCGCGCCGACCCTGCGCAACGGTGAGCTCGTCGTGACGATCGCCTCCTCGGTGGTTTTCACGGCCGGCTTCTACATCCCGTTGCACCAGGTCATGGGCACCGCCACCAAAACCCTGTGCAGCAGCTACGCGCAATACGTGATGCCGTTGATCGCCTTGCAGGCCATCACCTTCGCCGCGATGTCGACGGCGTTTCGGGCGGCGACGGATTCGGTGCAGGGCATCAATCGGCGGTTCAGGTCCATGCCGATGACTCCGTTCGCGCCGGTGGGTGCCCGCATCTCGGCCGCGGTGTACCGGTGCGCGATTTCGGTGGCGGTGGCGGTGGTCTGCGGCTATGTGATCGGATTCCGGTTCCACCAGTCGGCGGTGTACACCGCGGCCTTTGTGCTGCTGGTAATCGCGATCGGGTCGATCTTGTCCTTCGGCGCGGACCTGGTCGGCACCGGTAGCCGCAACCCGGCGGCGATGACCCCGTTGCTGATCCTGCCGCCGTTGATCTTCGGGCTGCTGTCCACCGGAGTCCAACCGGCCCAACAGTTTCCGCACTGGATCCAGCCGATCGTGCGCAACCAGCCGGTGTCGCAGTTCGTGACCGCGCTGCGCGCATTGGCCGGTGACGCCGCCCCGTACGGCACGCCGGTGACCTGGTCGCTGCTGGCGCCGACGTTGGCGTGGCTGGCCGGTCTGACCGCGTTGCTGATACCGACGTCGGTCGTCGTGTTGTCGAGGCGGGCGAAATGACGTTGGTACACGAGCAAGCCACGAATCTCGGTCCACACCACGGGCGGTACTACGAGAATTCGTTGCGGGCACTGGTGTCGCAAACCCGGGTCCTGACCCGGCGGATCCTGCTGGGGTGGGCACGCGACCTCACCACGGTGATCGAGGCGCTGGTATTGCCCATCCTTTTCCTGCTGACCTTGAACATCATTCTGGGCAGCGTCATTTCACAGGTCACCGGGCACAGCGCGTTGTACGGCACCGTCCCGCTGAACGCGCTCGCCGCCACGATCAACGGTGCTGCGGTCGGGGCGATCGGCCTGATCGGCGAGCGCTCCAATGGCTTGCTGCGCCGGCTCTGGGTGGTGCCCGTGCACCGCGCGTCGGGTGTGCTCTCGCGGATCGTCGCCGAAGTGGTTCGGATCATGATCACCACGCTCGTCGTGCTGGCCGTGGGGATGATCCTGGGATTCCGGTTTCACCAAGGCCTGCTCGCGAGCCTGACCTGGTTCATCGTCCCGCTGATATTCGGACTGGCCTGCACCACCCTGATCACCGTGGTGGCGCTGTACGCGGCCAACAACTTCCTCCTCGAGACGGTCACGCTCGTGCACATCCTCTTGGTGGTGTTCTCCACCGGTTTCTTGCCGGTGGACCAATTCCCCAAGTGGATACAGCCGGTCGTCGCGCACCAGCCGATGAGTTACGCGATCGAAGCGATGCGCGGATTGTCGATGGGCGGCCCGGTGCGATCGCCGATGATCGCCACCCTGCTGTGGGCCGGCGGCATCACCGCCGTATGCGTCCTACCGGCGCTGAGGGGCTATCGACGGGCCAGCACATGCTGAACAGGGGGGTATGACGGTGTTTCCCGGATCCGTGATCCGAAAGCTGACGCGCAGCGAAGAAGTGTTCGCGGTCAACGAGACCTATTTCGCGTTCACCGCGCGCGTCAACGGTCCCGTCGACCTCGACGCGATGTCGGACGCCTTCGACGCGCTGCTGGAATCCCACCCGGTTTTCACCGGCCGGCTCGAGAAGGCCGACGACGGGCGCTACCAGATCGTTGCCGAAGACCTGATGCACCCGGGGATCTGGGTGGTCGACGAAGATGCCGATTCGGAAGCCGCACCGAAGACCGCGGGCATGCACCTGGACCAGAATCAAACCCTGCTGAATCTGCGGTTGAAGCGCAGCGGCGGACGCACCGAGATCACACTGTACACCCACCACAGTCTGGCCGACGCCCACCACGCGTTCGGTCTTCTCGAAGAACTCTTCTCGCTCTACACCGATGTGGTCACCACCGGCGCCCCCGCCCCGATAACACCGCAGCCCGCCCCCGAAGCGCTGGAGCTCTTGCTCGAACAGCGGGGCGTGATCAAGCAGCAGCGATCGGGGCTCGAAAAGCTGTTCAAGGCACTGTTCGCCTATGACCTGCCGGCCCAGGAGAAGCCACCCGAGATGGCGGATCCGGATTCAATCCAACCGATTCCGATCGCCCGAATCCGGTTCACCGAAGAGGAGACCGCCGAACTGGTGGAGTTCGGGCTCGCCAATCAGCTCAGCCTCAACTCCGTGGTCGCCGCCGCCATCCTGCTGGCCGAGTGGGAACTGCGCAAAACCCCACACATTCCGATTCCCTACATCTATCCGGTTGATCTGCGCTATCTGCTGTCGCCGCCGGTGAGTCTCACCGGCAGCACACTGCCCCTGGGGGTGGCGACCTATCTCGCGGAGATCAGGCCCGACACCGACGTTGTCGATCTGGCCCGCGGCATCGTGGATTCTTTCCGGAACGACCTGTCCGACGGCGTGATTCAGCAATCCGCGCTGCACTTCAACCTGCAGTACCAGGGCACCCCGGCGGGACTGCCTCCGGTGGTGCTGGTCACCGACACCGGCACCATTCCACCGCTCCGCACGCCTGAAGACATGGACCTCGACGACTTTCAGAGCGAACTCTGGTTTCCCACCCGCGCACCCGTCGACCTCTACAGCTGCGGAAGCTTCGCGGGACGGCTGTTCATCGAGCACCACGCGCACCTACCGGGGCGGGAAAAGCCGTTGGAGGCAATACATTCCCTGCTCTGCTCGCTGCTGAGCGAGGAGGACAGCTGGGTCGTGGAGTAACCACGACCGGGCTGCTCACGATGCTTTACGATGGGGCCGCCTGACCCTCTTCTGCCGCGAGTGCCTCCGACACGTGTAGCCCCAAAGTGCGCGCCGAGTTGAAGGTGGCGATTGTCTTGGGGGTGACACGGATTCCGGTCTCGGCTTCGATACGGGTGCGCAGTTCGAGGTTGCCCAGCGAGTCCAGCCCGTGCTCAGCGAACGGGCGGTCGGGGTCGATCGCGCGGCGCAGGATCAAGCCGGTCTGATCCGCGATCAGGCGGCGCAGCCGGGCCGGCCATTCGTCGCGCGACAGCGTCCGCAATTCGGCACGCAGCGCCGAACTTTCGGCTCCATGGTGGTCCCCGGTGTCCTGGAACGCTTCGGCGAACGGGCTGCGGGCAACCAGCGCGGCCAGCCACGGCGCACCCGTGGTCGGGACATAGCCGGTGTAGCCCCGGTCGTAACGCAACAACGTTTCGAACGCCTGCGCTCCCTCGTCCGGAGCGATCATCGTGGTGCGACCACCCGCCGCCAGGAAAGTAGCGCGGCCGATCTCGCCCCACGCTCCCCACGCGACCGTGTTCGCCGGCAGTCCCTGACTGCGCCGCCAGTGGGTGAACGCATCTAGCCAACTCGACGCCGCGGCGTACGCGCCCTGACCGGCCGAGCCGAACAGCGCGGCCACCGACGAGAACGAGCAGAACCAGTCCAGTGGCTGACCGGCCGTCGCGTGATGCAAGTTCCACACGCCGTTGACCTTTGGCGCCCAGTCCTTGTCGATCAGCTCGTCGGTGATGTTGGCCAGAACGGCGTCCTCGACGACCGCGGCCGCGTGCAGCACCCCGCGCAGCGGAAGGCCGGTCGCGGTGGCCGCGGCCACCACCTGGGCGGCGGTGTCGGCTTCGGCGATGTTGCCGCTCTCCACGACGACGTCGGTCCCGTTCGCGCGCAACCGCTCAATTGCCTGACGCGCCTTGGGCGTTGGGGCAGAACGCGCGGTCAGCACGATCCGTCCGCAGCCCGCCTTGGCCATCTGGCCGGCCAGGAACAGTCCCAGGCCGCCAAGACCGCCGGTAACGATGTAGGCGCCGTCCTTACGGAAGACCGGTGCCTGCTCCGGCGGCAGCACCGCAGGGGTCTGCCCGGTGCGCAGCACGGTGAGCACCAACTTGCCGGTGTGCTCGGCACCGCTCATCACCCGGATCGCCGTAGCCGCCTGCGACAGCGGGTATTCGGTGCAGGACGGCGCCGGCAGGTCGCCGTCGGCGATCCGCTGGTACAGCGTGCGAAGCAGCGCCTGTACCCGCCCCGGATGGGTGTGCGTCAGCAGTGCCAGGTCGACGGCATAGAAGGTGAGGTTGCGGCGGAAGGGGAACAGACCCAGCCGGGCATCGGCGTAGATGTCGCGCTTACCGATCTCGACGAACCGCCCTCCGTAGGCCAGCAGGTCGAATCCGGCATGCTGGGCCGCACCGGTCAGCGAGTTGAGCACGATGTCGACGCCATATCCGTCGGTGTCGCGACGGATCTCATCCGCGAACTCGGTGCTGCGCGAATCATAGACATGCTCGATGCCCATGTTCCGCAACAGCTCTCGCCGCTCGGGGCTGCCCGCGGTAGCGAAGATCTCGGCGCCCACCATCTTCGCGATCGCGATCGCGGCCTGGCCGACGCCGCCGGTACCGGAGTGGATCAGCACCTTGTCTTCGGCCGAGATTCTGGCCAGTTCGTACAGCCCGTACCACGCGGTGCCGTACGCGGTTGCCGCGGCGGCCGCCTGGACCGTGGTGACGGTCGACGGCAGCGCGGAGACGAGCCGGGCATCACAGGTGACAAACGTGCCCCAGCTGCCGTTCGCGAATCCGGAGAAGCCACCCACCCGGTCGCCGACCTTCAGGTCGGTGACACCGTCGCCGACCCGGGCCACCACACCGCCCAGGTCGAAGCCCAACTGGTGTGGCTCGCCCTCCAGGTCGGGATAACGGCCAAGGGCCGCAAGGACTTCGGCGAAGTTGACGCTGGACGCGTCGACCGCGATCTCAACCTGGCCCGGCTCCGGTATCTTGCGGTCGAAGGCGACGAACTCGATCGTCTGCAGATCGCCGGGGTGGCGGACCACCACGCGCATCTGATCGGTCTCGTGGTTGACCGTGGTCGTCCGGCGCTCGTCGGCACCCAGCGGTGTGCAGCGCAGCCGTGCCGTGTACCACTGGCCGCCGCGCCAGGCGGTCTCGTCCTCGGGCGAACCGGACAGCAGCTCCTGGGCCACCTGTTCGATGTCGCCGTCGTCCTGCAGATCGATCTGGGTGGTGTGCAGCTGAGGATTCTCCGCACCGACCACCCGCAACAGGCCCCGCAGCCCGGCCTGCACCAGGTTGGGGTCGTCATCGGCCAGGACGACCTGTGCTCGCCTGGTAAGGACATACAGCCGCGGCGGTTGCGCCGACAGTTCCGGCAGCTCGCGGATCATCCGGACCACGTGACGCACTTGCTCACGGCCCTGCAGCAGACCCTGCTCGTCGGGCTGGCCGGCCGGCGGCGGGCACACGATTACCACACCCTCGAGACCGCCGCGCACCGAGGCGGCCAGCTGCGCGGTGTTGGCCAAGTGGTCGGCCTGGTCCGGCCAATTCAGGGTTGTCGATTGTGCGCCAAGGGATTTCAGCGCATCCGTGAGCCTCGACTCCAGCAGGTCGGTCTCGGCGGTGTTGATCAATAGCCAACTTCCCACCGTCGAATCGGGCACCGCCGGCAGCGTCTGCTGCCGCCACTCGACGGTCAGCAGTCGCTCGGCCATCAGGTGGTCGGTGCCGCCGCCGCTGGCCGCCATCCGCAGGCCCTGGACGGCCAGCAGGACCGCACCGGTCTCGTCCAACAGATCCAGATCCACCTCGACGGCCGACTCGCTCGCCGAGACGATGCGCAGGTGGCAGTAGCGAGTACCGCGCATCGGGGCATACCGGCGCAGCCGCCCCACACTCAACGGCAGCAGCAGGCCGACTTGCGAGGCATCCTTGATGGCCGGGTGCGCCAGCACCGCCTGGAAGCAGGCGTCCAACAGCGCGGGATGGACGCCGTAACTCCCCTGCTGCGTCCGGACCACCCTGGGTAGCTCGACCTCGACAACGACGCTGCGGCTCTTTCCTTCCGCGTTGTGCGCGAACATGAGACCGGTAAAGGCCGGGCCGTAATCGACGCCACGTTCGGCGAACAGGCGTCGCACCGCGGCGCCGTCCGTCCGTTGCGGATGGGTGGCCAGCAGGGCGGCGATGTCGCGCCGCTGCGGTAGTTCGTCGGGGTCTTTCGCGGAGGCGGCACGCAGCACCGCGCTCGCCTGCCGGGTGCGTTCGCCGTCGCGATCGGTTTCCACCACGAACTCGGCGACGCCGGCGTCCTTCATCGAAGCCACTGCGCTGACCGGGGTTTGGGCGTCCATCAGCAGCATCTGCTCGAACCGGACATCACGCACCTCGGCGTCGGGTCCGAGCATCTCGGCGGCCGACGCCAGCGCCATCTCGCAGAAGCCGGCACCGGGGAAGACCGCAACGCCGTTCACCTGGTGATCGGCCAGCCACGGCAACGCCGCGGTGCCGATCTCGCCCTGCCAGGCATGGCGTTCCGGCTCCTCGGGCAGCCGGACGTGCGCGCCCAACAGCGGGTGCACCGTTATAGCGGACTGACCGCGGGCCGTCGAGCCGTGAGATTCGACGAGCAGCCGTTGCCGGGTCCAGGTCGGCAGCGGGGCGTCCACCAGACGCCCGTTCGGATAAAGCGAGGCGAAATCAATTGCGGCACCGGCACTGTAGAGATCGGTCAGGAAGCCGAGCAAGCCGTGGGGCATCGGCTGCTCGCGCCGCATGCCGGCCAGAGCTTGCACGCTGATGTCGGCCGCGGCCGCGGTTTGTTCCACCGCGCGGGTCAGCAGCGGGTGCGGCGAGGGTTCGCCGAACACCCGGTGACCGTCGTCCAGGGCGGCCTGCACCGCGGCCGCGAACTTCACCGAGTGCCGCAGGTTGTTCACCCAGTAGCCGGCGTCGAAAGCCGGCACGATACGCGGATCATCAAGTGTCGCAGAGTAATACGGTACGTTCGGCGCCGTCGGGGTGAGGTCTGCGAGTTGTTCGGCCAGGTCAGCCAGGATCGGGTCGACCGCAGAGGTGTGCGATGCGACGTCCACGGCCACCTCACGGGCCATCACCTCGCGGGCTTCCCATTCGGCGACGAGCTCGCGAACCGGCTGGGTGGCTCCGCCTATCACGGTGGAGTTCGGCGAGGCGATCACCGACACCACGACGTCGTCGATGCCGCGGGCGGCCAATTCCTCCCGCACTTGCTGGGCGGGCAGCTCCACCGAGGCCATCGCTCCCGCGCCCGCGACGCGTGACATCAACCCGGAGCGCCGGCAGATCACCTTGACCCCGTCCTGCAGCGAAAGTGCCCCGGCAACAACGGCCGCCGCGATCTCGCCCATCGAGTGCCCGATAACGGCGCCGGGCTGCACGCCGTGGGCGCGCATGGCGGTGGCCATTGCGACCTGGAAGGTGAACAAGGTGGGTTGCACCCGCCCGATACCGGTCACCGTCTCCGGCGCCGACAGCGCCTCGGTAACCGAAAACCCCGACTCCGCCGCGATCAGCGGCTCGGCTTGCGCGACGGTTGCGGCGAACGCCGGCTCGTTGGCCAACAGCTCCGCGCCCATCGCCGCCCACTGCGAACCCTGGCCGGAGAAAATCCACACCGGTCCGCGGTCGTCGTGACCCGCCGCCGGCACGTAAGGGGTTTCGCCGTCGGCGATTTCGCGCAGTCCGGTGCTCAGCTCGGAGAGGTTGTCGGCGATCACCGCGGTGCGTACGGTCCGGTGCCCACGCCGCCGCGCCAGGGTATAGGCCAGGTCGCCGGCGTCCAGACCCGCTTGGTTGGCGTCCAGCCAGTCGCTCAGCCGTTGCGCGGTTCGGCGAAGCTCGTCGGCGGACGTCGACGACAATGCGAACAACAGCGGGCCGGTTATAGAGTTTTCCGCCGTGCCGGTTTGCGGCTCGGGCGCCTGCTCGAGAACGGCGTGCACGTTGGTGCCCGACATTCCGAACGATGTCACCCCGGCTCGTCTTGGAACGTAACCCTGCCCGTCGCCCTTGTCCGGCCACGGCGTAACCTCTTGTGGCACAAACAATCCGGTTTCGATCTGCTGCAGCTCGTCGGGCAACCGGGTGAAGTGCGCCATCGGCGGCACCACACCGTGCCGCAGCCCGAGAACAGCCTTGACCAGCCCGACCGCGCCGGCCGCCGCCTCGGTATGGCCCACATTGCTCTTGGCCGATCCCAGCGCAACGCGGTTACCGGCGGCACCATAAACCTCTGTGAGGCTGGTGAATTCGAGCGGATCGCCCTTCGGGGTTCCGGTGCCGTGCGCCTCCACCATGCCGACCGTCGACGCCGGGACGCCGGCGATATCCAACGCTGCCCGGTACACCGCGGCCTGCGCATCCGACGACGGCGTTGTGATCGTCTCGGAACGACCGTCCTGGTTGGCTGCCGTGCCGCGCACGACCGCCAGGATCCGGTCGCCGTCGCGCTCGGCGTCGGACAGCCGCTTGAGCATGACCACCGCACAACCATCGGAACGCACGAAACCGTCAGCGGCGACATCGAATGTGTGGCAGCGGCCCGTCGGCGAGAGCATGCCCTGCCCCGACGCCGAGGTTGACACCCGCGGGTCCAGCACCAACATCGCGCCGCCGGCCAAGGCAAGATCGCTCTCGCCGCTGTCCAGACTCTGGCAGGCCATGTGCACGGCGAGCAGACCCGACGAGCACGAGGTGTCCATGGTGATGGCCGGGCCCAACAGCCCCAGCCCATAGGCGATTCGCCCCGAAGCCATGCTGAACGGAGTGCAGGTGTAGCCGTAGGCATCGCCCAGCACGCCGGCGTCGCCGGTCATCAGGGTGTAGTCCTGCTGGCACAGCCCCACGAACACTCCGGTACGAGAGCCGCTCAAGGAGGCCGGCACGATTCCGGCATGCTCGATCGCTTCCCAGGACGTCTCCAGCAGCAACCGGTGCTGCGGGTCGATGGCGGTCGCCTCGCGTTCCCCGAAGCCGAAGAACGCGGCGTCGAAACCGCCGACGTCGTCGATGAATCCGCCCCACCGCGATACCGACCGATCCTGGACGCCGCGCTCGGGGTCGTAGTGGTCCTCGACATCCCACCGGTCAGGCGGGATCTCGGTCACTAAGTCGTCGCCGCGTAGCAGCGCCTGCCAAAACGCGTCAGGTGAGTCGATACCGCCGGGGAGCCGGCAGCCCATCCCGATGACCGCAATGGGCGTGACACGCGACTGCATCGCCGTTCTTACCTCGTCTCAGTTCATCCGGCGATGCCTTCCCAAGCATCACCAGAATGTCGATACGCGCAACGGAACCCCCCGTAGCAGCGCTCGCAAAACCACCAATCCGGGTATCGACACGGAAATATACGAACCGCACAAGCTTAGACGCCTGGTCCAAGCGCGGCGCGGGAATGGGTGGAATTTCCCGGCCGCTGGCCAGATCGAGGCGCTGACCAGTAACTTTGCCGCCGGCGCCGGCCGGTTGAATCGGGCCCGAATCGCTTGACAATATACCCCCTAGAGGTATATTTGGAATTCGGGCGCAGCCCGGACCTACCAGGGAGAATCGCCGGAATACGCAACTACCGCGGAGGCCCGAATGACAGGCAGAGCGCTGGCGGCCCTCGGTCATGCCTTGGCGTTGGCGGGGTCGATGACGTGGGAGATCACCTGGGCGTTGATCCTGGGTTTCATCCTGTCGGCGGTGGTGCAGGCGGTGGTGCGACGTTCGACGATCGTGAGCCTGATGGGCGACGACCGGCCGCGCACCCTGGCGGTGGCGGCCGGACTGGGCGCGGCCTCGTCGTCGTGCTCATATGCCGCGGTGGCGTTGGCTCGGTCGCTCTTCCGAAAAGGAGCAAACTTCACCGCCGCGATGGCGTTCGAGATCGGCTCCACCAATCTCGTGGTGGAGTTGGGCATCATCCTGGCCCTGTTGATGGGCTGGCAGTTCACCGCCGCGGAGTTCGTCGGCGGTCCCATCATGATCGTGGTGTTGGCGGTTCTGTTCCGGTTGTTCGTGCGTTCCCGCCTCGTCGACGCCGCCCGCGAGCAGGCCGAGCGGGGAATCGCCGGTTCGATGGAAGGCCATGCCGCCATGGACATGTCGATCCAGCGAGACGGGTCATTTTGGCAGCGGGTGTTCTCCCCCGAGGGCTTCACCTCGGTTTCGCATGTGTTCGTCATGGAGTGGCTGGCGATCCTGCGCGACCTCGTCCTGGGCTTGTTGATCGCGGGCGCTATCGCGGCATGGGTTCCTGAAACATTTTGGCAAAGCTTCTTTTTAGCCAATCATCCCGGTGTAGCACCGGTGTGGGGGCCGATCGTCGGCCCGATCGTGGCCATCGTGTCGTTCGTCTGCTCAATCGGCAATGTGCCGCTGGCCGCCGTGCTTTGGAACGGCGGTATCAGCTTCGGCGGCGTTATCGCCTTCATCTTCGCCGACCTGATCATCCTGCCGATCTTGAATATCTACCGCAAGTACTACGGCACCAAGATGATGCTGACGATCCTCGGTACCTTCTACCTCGCCATGGTCGTAGCCGGGTACTTGATCGAATTGATCTTCGGCACAACAAATCTCATTCCCCACGAGCGTAATGCCACAGTCATGCAAGCGGGTATCTCGTGGAACTACACCACGTGGCTCAACATCGTCTTCCTGGCGGTCGCGGCGCTGCTGGTTGCCCGGTTCGCCACCTCGGGCGGAATGCCGATGCTGCGGATGATGGGCGGCTCCCCCGAGCCGCGGCCCGATCAGCACCATCACTAGCCGGCGCGACGTCGAACCCAGCCGTGGCGCGCGCCATTCAGCTTTCGGTGCATCGCGAGCACGTTCCGTAGAAGTCGATCTGGTGAGCGACTTCGGTGAAGCGGTGTTGCTGGGCGAGTTGGCTTGTAAAACCTTCAATTTCGTCGGCGGTGAACGCGATCGCACGCCCGCACCGTCGGCACAGCAGGTAGTGGCGATGCTCGGGTGTGGTGCGCAGCCGATAAAGCATCTCACCATCTTCGGCGCGCTGGGTTTCGAGGATCTTCATATCGGCGAACGCGTGCAGGATCCGGTACACGGTCACCAACCCAATCTGGACGCCGTTGCGTTGACGGAGATCCTGATGGAGTTGTTGGGCACCACGGAAGTGGTCGCTGCCCTGCAGCAGGTCGAGCACCGCTCGTTGCTGGGCGGTGGTTCGGGTCCGGTGTAACAGCCGCGGCGCCGGCATCGTTGCGCTCCTGGGATTTCGGACGTTACTGGGTCGCCGGTGTATTCCGTGGCTGGCGGTCTCGGGCGCCGGTCACGGCGGCGATCAGGTAGATCATGGCGGCGGTGCTCATGATGGTGAAGGTGGCCGGTATCGCGGGAAGGGCGTAGGCGATGGTGACGCCAATCCAGATCGCGGCGGTGGCCAAGATCGCAGACAGCCAGAACCCCCGCCAAGGGTGGGTGGTCAGCCGCGCGGCGGCGGCGGCCGGCGCAGCGAGCAAGCCGAGCACGACAAGGGCGCCGATGATCTGGGCGGCTTCGGCGACGGTGATCCCCACAATGACCAGGAAAAGCATGCTCAGCAGTCGGGTCGGCACGCCGGCGGTCTGCGCGATGTCCGGATCGATGGTGGCGAACAGCAGCGGGCGCGCGATCGCGATCAACACGATGCCCAATGCGGCGGCGACGACCACTGCTAGGGTCCGAGCCTGGTCATTGATCCCAAAGATGCTGCCGAACAAGACATTCACGTTGGCAGTGCCGTTGTTGCCGCTGCCGTGGGTGGTGTAGTAGGCCAAGAACAGCGCACCCAGCCCAAGTATCCAGGAGAAAAACGAGCCGATCGCGACGTCGTCGACATCGCGACGACTGATCACGCCCAGCGCGACTCCGACAATGATCGTGGCGGCGAACAATCCCACCCGGGGGTCCAGCCCAGCCACCAGAGCCGCCATGGCGCCGGTGTACGCGATGTGTCCCTGTGCGTCGCCGGCGAATACCTGGCCACGCAGCACGAGGAAGTAACCGGCTAGCCCGCAGACCACCGCCACCGCGGTCCCGGCCACCAGCGCG
The DNA here is from genome assembly GCF_052566995.1 of Mycobacterium sp. Dal123C01. NCBI lineage: Bacteria > Bacillati > Actinomycetota > Actinomycetes > Mycobacteriales > Mycobacteriaceae > Mycobacterium > Mycobacterium sp. Dal123C01. Next base: position 5,240,462 of record NZ_CP199580.1, read on the forward strand.
TGGTTGATGAAGGAGTGGGACAGCATGTTCGCAAAGCCGTTCAGTGGCCCCGCCGCTATCGCGCGCCCATCGGTGATTGTCATGCCGCCACAACGGGGCGAGCCGCGGAGTTTCGTCGGTCGATCCGCCGAGGGGTCCGATCGGCGCTCGCCCGACAGCCCGCGGCCAGCAGATAGATAGCGAATGCGAAACTGCTGACCCAGAATCCAATCGGATACGGCGAATAGAACGCGCAGCCGATTCCCGCCCATGTCACAACAAGCGCGATGAGGACGGAAAGCGCGATCCCCGTCGCGGGGCGGGCGGTGAACTGGAACGCGGCCGCAGGCGGGGCCACCAGCAGCGCGAATACCAAGAGGCTGCCGGTGATCTGGCTGGCGCCGGCCGCAGCCGCGCCGAGGACCAAGAGGAACAGCCCCGCGACGAGCCGGGTCGGGACTCCGTTGGCGTTGGCGGCATCCGGGTCGATCGACGCCCACAGCAGTGGGCGCCCGATCGCGGCCAGCACAATCAGGCATACCAGTGCGGCGGTGATCAGCACGCCAAGCTGCTGGGAGCTGACCCCCGCGATGGTGCCGAACAGCAGGTTGGTCAAACCCGATAAAAAGCCGTGATACAGGCTGACGAACAGAAACCCGGTCGCCAGCGCGAGAGCTTGAATCGTGCCGATCCCAGCGGACTCGTCGCTGAGGCCGTTCAGTCTGCCCGCCTGAGTCGCCTTGGGCAGCAGCGTGATTGCCAGTGCCGCGCCGATGCACGCCGCGAAGTAACCGTAGCCGGTGGCGACGCCCAGCCAGGCCGCGGCTGCGGCACCGGGGAAGCCGACGATGGCCAGGGTGTGCCCGGCGAAGCTTTCTTTTCGCAGCACCATTACCCATCCGACAATGCCCGCGAGGACGGCGACGACGGTGCCGGCCCGGAAGGCGGTGACCATGAACGGGTAGATCCACATCTGTTGCAGATCGGTGATCAGATTCCAGGTCGGCTGCGGATTCATGCACGCGCTCCGGCGGTTTGCGTGGGAGCAGTGCTGTGTTGGCCGACGACGAACAGGTGCCCGGCTCGGTCGTGCAGCACTTCGATCGGGATGCCGTAGAGCGCGCTGAGTTGGTCGGCGGTGATCACCTCATCCGGGGTTCCGATCACGGCCGACCCGCCGCCGAGGTAAATGACGCGATCGAGGTAGGGCAGGATCGGGTTCACGTCGTGAACCACCATGACCACCGCGACCCCCTCGTGGCGGCAGATGTCGCCCACCAGAGCGCTGATCCCGGCCTGGCTGGGTACGTCGAGACTGTCGAGCGGCTCGTCGAGCAACAGCAGTTCCGGCTGGCGGATCAGGGCCTGTGCGATAAGCAGGCGCTGCTGTTCACCACCGGAGCACTGGCCGATCGGGCGCCGCGCATACTCAGTGGCGCCGACCATTTCGATCACCTGCTCGAGCCGTCTTCGCCGTTCCGCGAACCGTCGCGGGGCTAGCAGCCGGGTCAGTCCAGGCACGGGTGTTCCCCAGCGCGCGCCATCCAATCCCAGGGACACCACGTCGATGCCGCGAATTCGGACACTGGCGTCAAAGGCACGTCGTTGCGGGAGATTCCCGATCAGGTTATTGCGTCGACCGGGTCGCGCGCCCAGCACCTCAACCGTGCCGTACGACGGTATGAGCCCTAGGAGGACCTTGAGTAGCGTCGACTTCCCGCAGCCGTTGGGCCCCAGTACCGCAACGAATTCCCCGGCAGCCAGATCGAGGGACACGTCCGACCACACTGTCTTGCCGCCCACCACGGCTGACGCGCCGCGCATTCGGACCACGGTCTCCGGGGCGACCTGCTGGCTGGCGTCGCCGGGGCGCGCGGAGGTCATCTACATTCCTGTCGCACTGTGTAGAGCGTCGGCCAGGCCGGTCAACTGTGCGGATTGCCAATCTTGAAATGACGCGTTTGCCGGCGACAGAGTCTCGGTCACAGTAGTGACGGGAACGCCCTGTCTCTTGGCCGCGTCAACTTGGGCCTGCACGTCCGGGGTGTTGTTTTGAGTGTTCAACACGTACACCTTGAGCTCCTTGGCGGCGATCTGGTGGTCGATGGTCGCCTTGTCCGCCGGCGAGGGGTCGGTGCCTTCGCTGATTGCCTTGAGGAACTCCGGTGGCGTAATCAGGTTCAGACCCAACGCATTCGAGAGCGGGGAAAAGATCGACTCGCTGGCGCCGACCGGCGTCCCAGCGTATTTCGCTTTGATGCTGGCGATCAAGCTGCGGTAGTTGGAGAGGCCCTGGTTGCGGAACTGCTGGTTCTGCTGATCGAAATACCCCGAGTCGTTCGGGTCTGCCTTTTTGTAGGCGGCGGTGATCGCATCGGCCACCTTGGTGACCGAGTCAGGTGAATACCACTGATGGGGGTTTCCGCCAGCGGCGACGCCAACGGTGTCTCCGACGTTGACCACGGTGCGCTTCGGATTCGGGTCGGACGCAAGCATTTTGTCGGCCCACGCGTCGTAGCCGATGCCATTTTCGACAACCACCGTCGCGTCGGAGACCATGCGGGCATCCGCAGCCGACGGCTCATAGCTGTGCGGGTCGGTGTTGGGGTTGGTGATGATGCTGGTCTCCTGCACCCGGTCACCCCCGATCTGTGCCGCGATGCTGCCCCACGCATTGATCGTGGCGACAACCAGAAGCCGCGGGCCGGCCCCGGCGCTGCCGGTGCTGGGTCCAGATTGCGGCGAGTTGTTGCTGCTACACGCAACCGTGCCGAGCAGCAACGCGACCATATTCACCGCTACCAACGCCGCTAACCTGCGCCGACCAGCTTGACCTACCATCAACTTGCTCCCCGGTCTTATTGACAATGGTTTTCATTAGCATGTAATGCGGAAGGCTAGCACGCGACTGCGGGGTTCGCATCCACGAGCTCGGGAGACCCACGCAGAAGGACACCCGTGTCCGTCTGTGGGCAACCCGAAGTTTGTTGTGCCACTTGGCCGGCTATCGCGCTCAGCTGCTCGCGGGTTCGGGGGCGGTGCCGCCGCTGTCGACGGAGAGTCGTTCGGGGCAGTACACGGTGGCGGCGGCGTTGGCGAATTTGGCGGCGCTGGTCATCGTGAATGAGGGGTTGAGATCGCGGATGTCTCGGACGATGTCAAGCTGCGAGGTCCCCGAATTGGCCAAGTCGCACACCTTTTGGCCCGCTTTGATGGCTTTGTCCGGATTCTGATAGCTGATGCCGGCCTTGGTGAGCGCGGACAGAAAGGCGTCGTCATCGGAGTCGGCGTGAGCCGGTGCGGCCAGGCCGACCAGGGCAACGACGCTTGCGACAAGCGGTAAGACTTTCATCTGTCGTTACCCGGCAGCCGGTGGGCGTCCGATGACGCGGGGCCGGAACCCGTAGATCGGTTCAGCGAACTCATCCTCATGCGCGCCGGGCATGCCCGCCAAGGGCACCCCCGGCATGCCCGCTGCCCCAGCCCCTTCCATCACCATCGGGGTGGCGGCACCAAAGCTGTGATACGCCCCCGCCCCGACCTGAGTCGTGGCCGCAACCGTGCTGACCGTTGCCCCGCTGCCGGCCCAGGCCGACGGAACCGACAAGGCCCCCACCAGGCTCGCCTGCCCCACTGCCGACGTCGCCGCCGCGCCGGGCACGCTCACTGCTGACGTCAACGACGCGCCACTCCCCAGACCGGCGGCCAGATCCTCCAGCCCGTCGGTGCTTGCGCCTACCGCACTCAGGCCGTTGAGCGCCATCTGCGAATCGACGAACGTCGTCGGGTTCAGAATTCCGTTGGTGGTGAACCCGTTCGAGACGCCGGAGACCGACGCGTTGTTGAGAAAAGCCCCCATCAGATTCGGGTTGGAATTGCTGAAGAAGTTCATGAGCCCGGCAAGCCCGGTGGTAGAGGTATTCGAATTGGGCGACAGACCAAGCCAGTCGAGCAGGCTGTTTCCCGACGTGGCGGCCGGAGCGGCCGCGGCGTCGCCGGTGGCATCCTGAACCGCGTTGCCCTGCTGGGCCGTTCCGTCAGTGGTGGTGTCGGACTGCGGTTCGCTGAACGGGGTCATCTCGGTCGCCGCGCGCGAGGCGGTGGTGTAGCCGGTCATCGCGGAGGCATCTTGAGCCCACATCTCGCCGTATTGGGCATCGGTGGCCGCGATCGCCCCGGTGTTCTGGCCAAAGACGTTGCTGGACACCAGGTTCGCCAGCAAAGTGCGGTTGGCCGCGACAACCGGCGGGGGCACCGTCGCAGCAAACGCCGCCTCATACGCCGCCGCGGCCGTGGTCGCTTGCGCGCCGGCCTGCTCGGCTGCCACCGCGGTGGTGTTGAGCCACTCCAGATAGGGTGCGACCGCCGCCGCCATCTTCGCCGACGACGGGCCCAGCCAGCCCTCACTGACCAGCGAGGTGATCACCGACTCGTAATTGATTGCCGCCGAACGCATCTCAGCAGCCATCGCATTCCATGCAGCTGCCGCAGCCAACAACGATCCCGATCCAGCACCGGCATACATCTTGGCCGAGTTGATTTCCGGTGATAACGCCCCAAAATTCAGCATGACATCTTCTCCTGAATTCTCTTATCCGGCGGCCGGGGGACGCGGCATGACCACGGGGCGAAACCCGTACCGTGGGATCGCGCGGCGCAGCCGGCGGCCGTTACCGCCCAGCGGACCCGCCACACCGCCCGGCCCCCCCGCCGCCGGCGCCCCCGATGTCCCGATATCACTAAGACCACTCACCGGCGCCGCCGCTTGACCGCCGGTGATATTGGCCGCCGACGCCCAACTCTGGGGCACCGACATCGACCCCACCAGATGTGCGTTGCCCACCCCAGCCACCCCAGCCGATGCCCCGCCCAGGCCCGCTGACGGGACGGTATTCGACGCCAGGGCCGCCATCCCGCCGCCCTCCGCGTTCATGGCGAAGTCGCCTAGACCCGACAATGTCGTCGCGCGCGTCCCCATCGCGCCCACCGCCGTTCCAATAATGGACTGCGGGTTGAACGGGCCGCCCGCGATTGTTCCGTTGAGGATCGAGTTGCTGAAGAAATTGCTTTGCAAGAAGCTTCCCAGTGCCGTGTTGTTCGACCCGTCCAACAGCCCCGTCAAGTAATCGGACAGCGATTCGGGCGGGGCAGCGGCGGCCGCGTCCGCCCCGCCGTCCTGTGCTGCCACGGCAGGGGTCGACGACAACGACTGCGCGTTCCCGGCCGCCGAGTTGGCTGCCTGATTGACGGCTTCGTTTTGTCCGGCCGCCGCATCGGGGGTGGTGTTCGTCCGCGGCGAGGTGAACGGCGTCATCTGTGCCGCCGACTTCGAAGCGGTGGCGTAACCGCTCATCGCTGTGGCGTCCTCGGCCCACATCTCGGCGTATTCAGCCTCGGTGGCCGCGATCGCCGGCGTGTTCTGCCCGAAAATGTTGGAGGCCACCAGGTTCGCCAGCAACACGCGATTGGCCGCCACCACCGACGGCGGCACCGTCATCGCGAACGCGGCCTCAAAAGCCGTCGCGGCCGCATTCGCCTGCACGCCGGTCTGCTCAGCCGCAGCAGCAGTTGCGTTCAACCACGCCACAAAAGGCGCCGCCGCCGACGACATCGACGCCGACGACGGGCCAACCCAGCCCGCACTGAGCAGCTCCCTGAGCACCGAACCGTAAGCAGTTGCCGCGGAACGCATCTCAGCAGCCAACGCATTCCAAGCAACCCCAGCAGCCAACAACGGCCCAGACCCCGGACCGGAATACATTCTGACCGAGTTGACATCCGGCGGTAACGCCGCAAAATCCAGCATGGCTCCCCCCTCAACGCCTAGCCGCGGCTGCATTGACTGCCTCGGTGCCGGCGTCCCGGGAGTGCGCAGCAGCGCCCCCGCCAGGCATCCTCATCAGTCCCCTTATTGATAATGGTTTTCAATAAGATACCGTACCGCCTCAGGCTTGTCGAAATGACTCTCACGAGAGGCAGCGGCGTCTGACGAGGAAGGACCGGGTGGACAATCTGCGGCGCCAGGCCAAGACCCCACGACTGCTGAAGGTCGACGGCGCGCTAGTTGCGCGCCAACTGGATTCGACACCTCGTGACAAGGAGGACTGATCAGAGCATTGCGTCATGGAATGAAATCCCATGCCAACGAACAATTTTTGTTACGTTAGCGCGATGACTACCGACGAAGCTGGCGACAGCCGGCCTCGAGTCTTGCTGCTTTACTACACGTTCACCGGGCAGGCCCTGCGGGTCCTGGAGGCTGCGGGCGAGGTGTTCAGCGAGCGTGGCTTCCAGGTGCACAAAGCCCAGATCGAGTTCACCGATCGGCGCTACGCCGAGCGGTTCTCCCGCGTCCCGCTGCGGCACGCGATGCTCGATCTGCTGAGCATGCTTCCTGCCCAAGCCCGGCGCGCCGCCGGGGAAATCCGCACGCCGGATGAGGTGCGCAACGGCGACTACGACCTGATCTGCATCGGTTCCTCGACGTGGTGGTTCACCATGAACATGCCGATGCGCACCTTCTTGCAATCCGAGGAGGCGGGCGCGCTTCTCACCGGTACCCCTTTCGCCGCGTTCTGCGTGTGCCGTCGCTACTGGCGCGGCAATTTCCGGCTGGTGCGCAAGCTCGGAGAAAAGCGCGGAGGCCGATACCTGGGCGGCGTCCACTTCGAATATCTCGGCGGGCAGTTGGCCTCCGGGCTCTCAATGATCAGCTACTTGCGGTCGGGCCAATACCGCGATCGGTACTTTGGCGTGCCCATTCCGGCGACCAACGTCCAGCAATACCAGGTAGAGCAGACCCGGCACTTTGCCGGTGAACTCGCGGATCGGTTGGTCGCACAGCCCGTGCCGCGCTGAGGGCGGTCCGGCTCAGCTCAGCCGGACCGTGTTCATGGACACCCCGGCGGCCGGCAGCCGCGTCAGCAACGCGTCACCCATTGCCGCTGCGGGCGTGAGCACTCCGCGCGCCTCGGAGAGTCGATCGCGATCGAAGGCCAGCGCCAGCGCACACTCCGCGAGTAGGACCCCGGTACCGCTGTAGGCGTCGGCCTGCTGCGCGAAGGTCCCCCGGTACCGGGCACCGGACGTTGTGGTGGTGTAGGTCTGGACCGTGTAATGACCGCGTTCCCGCATCGCCTCACCCGGTCCGGTGCCCGGCTTCGCCAACGGGTGTAACCATCGTTGCGGCAATCGCCGAAAGTACCTGGTGCCCAAGGCGAACGCACTCGCCAGCGTCCCGGTCACCGCCCCGGACGCGACCGGTGCCGCGAAGGATTTCCCCATGCTCATGGTCTCCGAGTAACGAAACCGCTTGCCGTACGACCAGTTCTGTAATGCATTGCTGCGCCGCACCACTCGGGTGTTGTGCGGCGCCCACAACAAGCCGCCCACCCAGGAGCCGGCCAGCTCGGGCGCGATCCGGCTGCCCCGGCGCCAGAGGAAGTCCGGCTGCCGGCCGAGATCGGGTTCGGCCCCTCGGTCGGTGGTCAGCGTGTACGGGTCGTCCATCAGCCGGCGGGCCTCGGGGTCACTCGACGCGGTGCGCATCGATTCGAATTCCGAGGCGACGGTGCCCCCCGATCCCCCGCCCTGGAAGAAGGACCGAAACACCAGGGTGGTGTCACACAGCTCACCGGCGCCGTCGTCGAGCGCCCGGCGGTAGAGCTGGTAGACATTCAAATCCGAAGGGATCGAAGCGAATCCGCACGAGACGACGATCCGGGCACCGGTGTCGACGGCCTGTTTGTGGTACCGGTCGATGCTGGTGCGAACGAACATCACCTCACCGGTCAGGTCGGCGTAGTCGGTCCCGGCTTTGGCGCAGGCGGCCACCACCGGCAACCCGTGCGTGGTGTACGGGCCCACCGTCGTCACCACCACCCGGGTGCGGGCCGCCATCGCCTGCACCGCCGCCGGGTCCGAGGCGTCGGCGACGATCAGCGGCCAATCCTGCGCGCTGGGGCCGAGGGTTTCGCGCACTGCCAGCAGCCGTTCCGGCGAGCGCCCGGCCAGCGCGATGCGGGCCCCGCTCGCCGCGCGCGCGAGGTATTGAGCCGTCAACTTCCCGGAATAGCCTGTGACGCCGTAGACGACGATGTCGAACTCGCGGTCGGCCTGACTCATCGCGCCAGCAGCGCCGCGACCGCCGTCGGACCGGGGTCAGTGGTCACCGGAACGCCTCTCGCGGATTCGGCGGTTCACCGATTCCGGCAGCAGCGCAGACACGTCGCCGCCGAGCATCGCGACCTCCTTGGCCAACGACGACGACACGAACGAATACTGCGGCGCGGTGGCCACGAAGAAGGTGTCCACATTGGCGACGTGCTTGTTCATCTGGGCCATCTGCAGCTCGTATTCGAAATCGGTCCCGGTGCGCAGTCCCTTGACGATCGCGGTCATCCCACGGGACGTGACGAAGTCCACCACCAGGCCTTGCCCGACCTCGACCCGCAGGTTCGACAGATGGGACGTCGCTTCCTCGATCATCGCGATTCGCTCGTCGACGTCGAACATGCCCTTTTTGGCGGGGTTGGTCAGGATCGCGACCACCACCTCGTCGAACTGTGCCGAGGCACGTTCGAAGACGTCGATGTGGCCCAACGTCACCGGGTCAAACGAGCCCGGGCAAACGGCGCCGCTCATAAGCGATCAAGGTAGCAGGGCGGCGGCGCCAAATTCGGCCAGCTCCAAACGGGTGTCGCCGTAGACACGCTCCGGCCATGGGGTCCAGCCGTCCGGCCAGGTCAGCGGCGCGCCGGCGGCGGCACGCTCGACGACCGCAACTGTCCCCTCGCGCACCCACCCGTGGGCGCTCAGCGCGGCGACGACGGCCTGGACCTCGGCGGTCTCGATGTCATAGGGCGGGTCGGCCAGCACCAGATCCACCGGCGATCCGGCCCCGCCGGCCAGCACGGCGGCCACCGCGCCCCGGCGCACCGTCGCACCAGGCAGACCCAGGGTCTCGATATTGCGGGCGATGACGGCCGCGGTTCGCTGATCGGACTCGACGAGCAGCGCCGACTCCGCGCCGCGCGAGAGCGCCTCGAGGCCCAGCGCGCCCGAACCGGCGTAGAGGTCCAGCACCGCCAGGCCGGTCAGATCGCGGCGCGCGGTGACGATGTTGAAAAGCGACTCGCGCACCCGATCGGTGGTCGGCCGGGTTCCCCGCGGCGGCACCGCGATGCGTCGCCCTCCAGCGGCGCCGCCGATGATCCTCGTCAGCTGAGCACCACCAGCAGATCTCCGCCCTCCACCTGCGCGGTGCTCGACACCGCCACCCGCGCCACAGTGCCGTCCTTGGGTGCGGTGATCGGCGCTTCCATTTTCATCGCCTCGATGGTGGCGATGGTCTGGCCGGCACTCACCTGATCGCCCTCGGTGACTCCGACGGTGACCACGCCGGCGAAGGGGGCCGCGATGTGGTCGGGATTGCTTCGTTCGGCCTTCTCGGCGGTCGGGACCGTGCTGGCAATGCTGCGGTCGCGCACCAGAACCGGCCGCAGTTGTCCGTTCATGATGCACATCACCGTTCGCATGCCGCGCTCGTCGGGTTCGGAGATGGCCTCGAGGCCGATCAACAGATCAACTCCGCGTTCCAGCTCCACGCTGTGCTCTTCGCTTTGGCGCAGCCCGTAGAAGAACTGGTTGGCCGACAGATGTGAGGTGTCGCCGTAAGTTTCCCGGTGCTCCTCGAATTCCTTTGTCGGACCGGGGAATAACAACCTGTTCAGGGTCGCCTGACGTTTGGGGCCATTCAGCGCCAGAGCGGCCTCATCCTCCGCTGTCAGTTGCTGTGTCGGCTTGGCCGCGGCGCGACCGGCCAGCGCCGCGCTGCGCAGCGGCTCGGGCCACCCGCCGGCCGGGTCGCCCAGCTCACCGCGCAGGAATCCCAGCACCGATTCCGGAATATCGAATCGCGCTGGCTCGGAAGCGAACTCGTCCGCGCTGATCCCGGCACCGACCAGGGACAGCGCCAGATCGCCGACGACTTTCGACGACGGGGTGACTTTGATCAGCCTGCCCAACACGCGGTCGGCCCCGGCGTAGGCCTCTTCGACCGCTTCGAATCGATCCCCCAACCCCAGCGCAATCGCCTGCTGGCGCAGGTTCGACAGCTGGCCGCCCGGGATTTCGTGGTGATAGACCCGTCCCGTCGGCCCGGGCAGCCCGGATTCGAAGGGCGCGTAGACCTTACGCAGCGCCTCCCAATACGGCTCCAGCGCACAGACCGCCGGTAGCGACAGACCGGTGTCGTACTCGGTGTGCGCGGCCGCGGCGACGATCGAGCTCAGCGCGGGCTGGCTGGTGGTTCCGGCCAGCGGCGCGGCGGCACCGTCGACGGCATCGGCGCCGGCTTGCCAAGCGGCTATGTAGCTGGCCAGTTGACCGCCCGGGGTGTCGTGGGTGTGAACGTGGATCGGCAGGTCGAAGCGGCTGCGCAGCGCGCTGACCAGTTGGTGCGCGGCCGGTGCCCGCAACAGTCCGGCCATGTCCTTGATGGCCAGCACGTGGGCGCCGGCGTCCACGATCCGCTCGGCCAGGTTGAGGTAGTAGTCGAGTGTGTAGAGGCGCTCGCCGGGATCGGTCAGGTCCCCGGTGTAGCACATCGCGACTTCGGCTATCGCAGCACCGGTTTCACGCACCGCGTCGATCGCCGGGCGCATGGAATCGAGGTTGTTGAGCGCGTCGAAGATGCGGAAGATGTCGATGCCGGTGGCGGTCGCCTCCTCCACGAAGGCCGACGTGACCAGCTCCGGGTACGGCGTGTAGCCCACGGTGTTTCGGCCCCGCAGCAGCATCTGCAGGCAGATGTTGGGGATCGCCTCGCGCAGGGTGGCCAGCCGTTCCCAGGGATCCTCCTTCAGGAATCGCAGCGCCACATCGTAAGTCGCGCCGCCCCAGCACTCCACCGACAGCAGCTCCGGCATCGTGCGGGCCAAATACGGTGCCACCATATTCAATCCGCTGGTACGTACCCGGGTAGCCAGCAGCGACTGGTGGGCATCGCGGAAGGTCGTGTCGGTGACGCCGACCGCCGGCGACTCCCGCAGCCAGCGCGCGAAACCCTCCGGCCCCAACTCAACCAACCGCTGCTTGGAGCCTGCCGGCGGCGCCACCTCGAGATCTGTCAAGGGCAGCTTGTCGTGCGGATACACCGTCGACGGATGGGTGCCGTGCGGATGGTTGACCGTGACGTCGGCCAGATAGGTGAGGATCTTGGTGCCGCGGTCCGCCGAGGCGCGTGCGGTCAGCAGCTGTGGGCGTTCGTCGATGAAGGACGTGGTGACCCGGCCGGCCTGGAAGTCCGGATCGTCCAGGACCGCTTGCAGGAACGGAATATTCGTCGACACCCCGCGAATTCGGAACTCCGCGATCGCTCGGCGCGCCCGCGATACCGCCGTGTGGAAATCACGGCCCCGGCAGGTCAGCTTGACCAGCATGGAATCGAAGTGGGCGCCGATCTCCGCGCCGAGGTTCGTGCTGCCGTCCAGCCGGATGCCGGCACCGCCCGGACTGCGGTACGCGCTGATACGGCCGGTGTCGGGCCGGAATCCGTTGGCCGGATCCTCCGTGGTGATCCGGCACTGCAGCGCCGCGCCGTGCGGCCGAACGTCCTGCTGCCGCAGGCCCAGGTCGTCCAACGTCTCACCGGAGGCAATGCGCAACTGGCTGGACACCAGGTCGATGTCGGTGATCTCCTCGGTCACGGTGTGCTCCACCTGAATCCGCGGATTCATCTCGATGAAGACGTAGTGTCCGTTCTCGTCCAACAGAAACTCGACCGTGCCGGCACAGCTGTAGCCGATATGCCGGGCGAACGCGACCGCGTCGGCGCAAATCTTGTCCCGCAGTTCTGCGGCCAGGTTCGGTGCGGGCGCCAGCTCGATGACCTTCTGGTGGCGCCGCTGCACGCTGCAGTCGCGCTCGTAGAGATGGATCACATTGCCGATGTTGTCGGCCAGGATCTGCACCTCGATGTGGCGCGGTCTGATCACCGCCTGCTCGAGATAGACGGTCGAGTCGCCGAAGGCCGACTCGGCTTCGCGGCTGGCGGCTTCGATCGCTTCGGGCAGCGCGGCGATATCGCCGACCCGGCGCATGCCCCGACCGCCGCCGCCCGCAACTGCCTTGACGAACAACGGAAATCGCATGTCGGCTGCCGCTGCAACCAGCTCGTCGACCGATGACGACGGCGCCGAGGAGGTGAGTACGGGCAACCCGGCTTCCCGGGCGGCGGCGATGGCCCGGGACTTATTTCCGGTCAACTCAAGGACTTCGGCGCTGGGACCGACGAACGTGATGCCGGCGGCCGCGCAGGCCGCGGCCAAATCCGGGTTCTCCGACAAGAACCCGTAGCCGGGGTAGACGGCGTCCGCGCCTGCCCGGCTAGCGGTTTCGACGATTTCGTCGACCGACAGGTAGGCCCGCACCGGGTGACCCACGTCGCCGATCTGATACGACTCGTCGGCCTTGAGTCGGTGTTGCGAATTGCGGTCCTCGTAGGCGTACACGGCGACGGTGCCGACACCAAGTTCGTAGGCGGCGCGGAACGCCCGGATCGCGATCTCGCCGCGATTGGCCACCAGCACTTTGGAAATCACCCTTGACTCCTTACAGCAGCGTCGACCAATAGTCCCAGAACCGCGCCATGATCAGCAGAAACACCGCGGTAAACCATAGCGCGGTGATCGACCATCGCCATTGGTAGAGCAGCCGCGCCGCGGTGGCCTCGCGGCTGTCGAGCACCGGGCGAAGCGCGATGGACCCGACCACCACCAGCAGCGTGATCGTCATCGCCCAGACCACCATGCAGTAGGGGCACAGCGCTCCGATCCGGTAGAGGCTCTGGAAGATCAGCCAGTGTACGAACACCGTACCGACGAAGATCCCGGCCGTCAGCCCGATCCAAAACCATTGGGGTAAAGGTACTTTCGCCACAGCCAGGACACCGACGACCAATATGACGGTGAACGCCACGATGCCCAGCAGCGGGTTGGGGAAGCCCAGTACCGATGCCTGCGATGTGACCATCACCGAGCCGCACGAGATGATCGGATTGAGGTTGCACGACGGCACATAGGACGGGTTGAGCAGAATGTCGATCTTCTCCACCGTCAGGGTCATGGAGGCGAGCAGGCCGACCGCGCCGGCGATCAGCACCCACCACGCGCTGAGCGCCGATGCCCGCACGCCACGCGTGGGAGCCGGTGTCAGGTCACCGGATCGCTCGGCGGATTCAACCGACACCGCGACACCTCACGAACTCGCGGGCGCAACAGCTGTGTCGATGCCCGGCACGTCACCCACGATGCTCTTGATCTTGGCGACCAGCGCGTCGGGTGTCGACGGGTCGTAGTTCTCGCCGTTGATCTTGATCGTCGGGGTGGCGGTGACATTCGAGGCCGCCGCTTCCCCGCTGACCTTGGAGAGGTACTTCCCGCTGTTGACGCAGTCCGGCACCTTGCCGACGACGCCGGCCTGACGGGCGTATTCGATCAATTTCGCGTTGTCGGGGAAACTGGTGCCGCGTTCATCGGGTTGAACCTGGGTGGTGAACAGCGCGGTGTGAAAACGGCGGAACGCGTCCATCGACTCGTCGGCGACACACAGGGCCGCCGCCCCCGCCCGCGAGGAGTAGTTCTGGTTTTTGGAGCTGTCGAGAATGGCCACCATCGAGTAATCGGCCGCGACGGCGCCGGCGTCGATCAGCTTGGACACCGTCGGTCCGAAAGTGCGCTCGAAGTTACCGCAGGCCGGGCACAAGAAGTCCTCGTAGAACGTGACGACGGCCTTGGGGTTGCTGGACCCGGGCGCGGTGACCAGCTTGCTCGACGTCACGCGCACCGTGTCGCCCTGACCGGCGACGCCGCCCTTCTTGTCGTGATGTGACGTCACGATGTAGAACACGAGCGCTACCGCGAAGACGATGACGAACGCGGTGCCGCCGATTTGAATGAGCCGGCCGGACTTGCCGTCTGCGGACTTCAGGTCGAATCGGGGGGGACGTTTCGATTTGTCGGCCACAGGTTCCCTGATCCTTACTGTGCTTGGGTCGGCTTGCGGGCGTGTCCGTAGGTCGGAGACGGCGCTTCTAGGTTACCGGCGGCGACTGCGGGGCAAATCAGGCCCGGCTCAGGTGCGCGCGCAGGGCCGAAATCATGTCGCTGGTCGCGGCCGCGCTGTCGCCGCCGAGCTGAAACAGACTGGCGAAACCGTGGGTGAGCGAACCCAAGTACCGCAGATCGACCGCAGTGCCGGCGGCTTGCAGCGCCATCGCGTAACGCTGACCTTCGTCGCGCAACGGATCGAATCCCGCGATGGCGATCAGCGCTGGCGCCAGCCCGGACAGCGACTCGGCCTGCAACGGCGACATCAGCGGCTCCGCCGGGTCGATGCCGGTGCCGCGCAGGTACTGGGCGGTGAACCAGTCGACATCTCGCTTGGTCAGCACGAAACCACGGGCGAACAGGCTCAGCGACCGGGTCTGCGCGGTGAAGTCGGTCCGCGGGTACATCAGCCACTGCAGCAGCGGGGCCGGGCCACCGTCGTCGCGGGTCCGCTGGCACACGACCGCGGCGAGGTTGCCGCCCGCGCTGTCTCCCCCGACCGCGACACGCCCGGGGGTCGCGCCGAGTTCGCCGGCGTGCTCATAAGCCCACCTGAACGCCGCATAGGCGTCGTCGATGCCGGCGGGCGCCGGATGCTCGGGAGCCAGCCGATAGTCGATCGACAACACATGGACTCCGGCGTCACGGGAGGTCAGCCGGCACAGCGCGTCAGCGGTGTCCAGGTCGCCGAGCGCCCAGCCCCCGCCGTGGTAGAAGACCAGCAAGTCCGTCGCCTCACCACTGGCCGGCTGGTAGTGCCGCGCCGCGATCTCGCCGGCCGGTCCGGGGAGCATCAGCTCGTCGACCGTGACGTGAATCTGTGGACCGGGCAGTGCCAGGAGCGACTGGCGCATCCACGCGCGCGATGCCACCGGGTCGGAGTTGAGGACCAACCCGTCGATGCCGCCAAGCCGCAGGCCAGACAGCATCAGCTGCAGGGTGGGATCGAGTGTGTTGCCGTCGATGATGATCGCCCGACCGCCGAACATCACCCGCTTGGCCGGCGTCGGGATCCACGGGATGGCCTTGACGCCGACGCTGGTGACAACCTCCTGCACGCGATCGGTCCAGCGATTCGATGCGCGTTTGGCTTCGAGATGCAGGTCCGGTGCGCCTGGCAGACTCTGTGTCATGTCCGGCTCCCTTGAAAAAAACGTAGTCACACTCAATGACGGTCATACGATCCCCGCCGTCGGGCTCGGAGTCTTCCAGGTCTCGCCGGCGGAGACCGAGCAGGCGGTGAGTACTGCGCTGCGCGCCGGGTACCGGCATATCGACACCGCCGCCGCCTACCGCAATGAACGGGAGACCGGGCGCGCGTTGGCCGATTCCGACGTGCCGCGCGAACAACTTTACGTCGTGACCAAACTATGGAACCCGGAGCAGGGCTACGACAGCACGTTGGCGGCCTTCGACGCCAGCATGGACCGGCTTGGCCTGGACTATCTCGACCTCTACCTGATCCATTGGCCGATGCCCACGCTGGGAAAGTTTGTCGACACCTTCAAGGCCTTCGCTCACCTGCGCGACCAGGGCCGGATCCGGTCCATCGGAGTCAGTAATTTCGAACCCGAGCACCTGATGGTTCTGATCGATGCCACCGGCATTGTTCCCGCGGTCAATCAGATCGAGCTGCATCCCCGCTTCCCCCAGACGGAATTGCGGAAAGTGCATTCCCAACGCGGCATCGCGACCGAAGCGTGGGCGCCGCTGGGGCAGGGAGCGCTGCTGACCCATCCGACCGTCACGGCCGTCGCCGAACAATGTGAGCGGACACCCGCCCAGGTGTTGATTAGGTGGCATATCCAACTCGGTAATATCGTGATCCCCAAGTCGGTGAATCCTGCGCGGATTGCGAGTAACTTCGACGTGTTCGATTTCGAACTCAGCGCCACGCAAATGGCGACGATCTCCTCGCTCGACGACGGAACGCGACTTGGTCCTGATCCACGAACTTTCGTTTTCACAGGTAGGTGAATGACGTGACTGGCGACTCGGGCGCCGCACCCTCGATAGCTCTCAATGACGAAAACACGATGCCGGTGCTTGGCCTCGGCGTCGCGGATTTGTCGGATGACGAGACCGAACGCGCCGTATCGGCAGCGCTGGAAATCGGCTGCCGGCTCATCGATACCGCCGCGGCTTACGGCAACGAAGCCGCAGTCGGTCGCGCTATTGCCGCCTCCGGGATTCCCCGCGCGGAGCTGTTCGTCACCACCAAGCTGGCCACCGCCGAGCAGGGGTTCACTATTGCCGTGGATGCCTGCGCCGCCAGCGTGGAGCGACTAGGCCTGGATTACGTCGACCTCTACCTGATTCACTGGCCGGCCCCTGCGCTGGGCAAGTATGTGGACTCCTTCGGCGGACTGCTCCAAGCCCGCAGCCTCGGACACACGCGCTCGATCGGCGTCTCCAATTTCACCGAGGAATATCTGTCGATGGTCATCGACCTGACCTTCACCACACCGGCGGTCAACCAGATCGAGTTGCACCCACTGCTCAACCAGGACGAGATGCGCAAGTCCAACGCGCAGCACAACGTCGTGACACAGTCCTACACGCCGTTGGCTCTGGGCAGGTTGATGGACAACCCGACCGTGACCTCGGTCGCGGGCGAATACGGCAAGACGCCTTCGCAGGTGCTGCTGCGGTGGAACCTGCAACTGGGCAACGCGGTCGTCTTCCGGTCGGCCACGGCCGAGCACATCGCAAGCGACTTCGACGTGTTCGATTTCGAGTTGGCCGCCGAGCACGCGGACGCCATCACCGCGCTCAACGACGGAACCCGGCTGCGTCCGGACCCGGACACCTACGACGGCTCGTAACCGGCCCGGCCGCTAGTGCCGGGTCGCGGGGACGGCGACGGCGCGGTGCGGTACGACCGGACCGGGCGCACTTACTCACGCACCCGCCAGGCCGACCCGCGCGTCGTTGCGGTCATCGACGAAGCGCTGCTCGGAATGACGTCAGTCGCGAACATCGGCGCGGGCGCGGGCTCCTACGAACCGGCGCACACCGTTGTCGCGGTGGAACCCAGCCGGGTCATGATCGCCCAGCGGCCGCCCGGCTGCGCCGCCGCGGTCCAGGCCGTCGCCGAGCGGCTGCCGATCCGCTCGAACTCCGTGGACGCCGCGCTAACCGTGCTCACCGTGCACCACTGGACTGACCTCGCGCAGGGTATCGCCGAGATGCGGCGTATCGCGCGTCGGCGCCTGGTCGTCTTCACCTGGGACCACAACCTGTTTCAGCGGTTCTGGTTGGTCAGCGACTACCTGCCCGCGGCCGCGCAGACCGACGCCGACCTGGCCATCCCGATCGCCAACCTGGTGTCGCTGCTTGGCGATCCGAGGATCATCCCGGTACCCGTCCCGCACGATTGCGTGGATGGATTCGGCGGCGCCTACTGGCGCCGGCCACACGCCTACCTCGACCCGGCCGTCCAGGCCGGTATGTCCTTATTCGCTCTGACCCCGAAAGCAGAACTGCGGCAAGGCCTTTCACGGCTGCGCGCAGACCTCGACAGCGGCGCCTGGGATCGCCGGCAGCAGGATCTCCTGGACAAAGAGCAGCTGGATCTGGGCTACCGACTCCTCGTCGCCGAGCTTCCCTAGGGTCGCGCCGGGCAGGTGGCTTCACCGCAAAGTACGGCGTCCTCATGCATGCCGACAACGTGTGGCCCCAGGGCCGTCACGTCGAGATCGAATGCCGCAACCTTATCCTGTTGTCATTCAACGACATAACACCTGACTTGGCTCACGATTCGGGGTTCGCAGTGGTCGCTGCGGGTTAGCGTGTTGCTTTTCGCTTTGGGCGGTGGGCTCTCGGTCGAGCACCTCTTATCTGTTGGTGACGGCCACTTTCCGGCGCGCGGTTCGCGCCGCCGGGAATTGTCGTACCCGGCTGCAATGATGACGTTATGTCCTTGACCGCAGCAGCTGTCGCGGCGGTGAGCCCTGCCCAGCGTCTTGAGGTGTTATTCGAGGAGTTGGCGGAGTTGACCGGTCAACGCAACGCGATTGATGGGCGCATTGTGGAGATCGTCGCCGAGTTGGATCGCGACGAGTTGTGCGGCGCTACGGGTGCGCGCTCGGTGGCGGCGTTGGTGGCCTGGAAGACGGGATCGTCATCGGGAAACGCTCACACGATCGCCACCGTGGCGCGCCGGCTGGAGGAATTTCCCCGCTGTGCGCAGGGCATGCGGGAAGGCCGGCTGTCGCTGGATCGGGTCGGGGTGATCGCGGCGCGGGCGGGCCAGGGATCCGATGAGCATTACGCGAAGCTCGCCGCGGTCGCGACGGTCAACCAGCTGCGTACCGCGGTCAAGCTGGAACCGCGACCCGAACCCGAGCCCCGGCCTCAACCGCAGGCCTCGATCACCAAGACCTCCGACGAGGAGCTCACCTGTTGGCGCATCAAACTTCCGCACCCGGATGCGGCGAAGTTCGACGCGGCACTGGCGTCTCATCGCGACGCGGCGTTCGCCGAGTGGAAACTCGATCGCGAGGACCGCGAGCGGACATCAGATATCACGCCGCCATTGCCGGGCACTGTCGAGGCGTTCATGCGCCTGGTGGAGGCCGGATGGGACGCCGAGGCGGCCCGCCGGCCACACGGGCAGCACACCACAGTGGTGGTGCACGTCGACGTGGAACAGCGCGCCGCGGCGCTGCATCTGGGTCCGCTGCTCACCGACGCCGAACGCCGATACCTGACCTGTGATGCGACCTATGAAGTCTGGTTCGAACGTGACGGCGAGGTCATCGGCGCCGGGCGAGCGACCCGCCAGATCAACCGGCGGCTTCGCCGCGCGCTCGAGCACCGCCACCCCACCTGCGCGGTTCCCGGTTGTGGTGCCACCCGCGGTTTGCACGCACATCACATCCGGCACTGGGAGGACGGCGGTCTGACCGAGTTGTTCAACCTGGTGTTGGTATGCCCGTACCACCATCGGTTGCACCACCAGGGCGTCATCACCATCGCCGGACCGGCAGACGATCTCATCGTCACCGACAGCTCCGGTCGACGGCTCTACGCAAGATCACTCGCGCGTCCGCCACACCTCCCCCCGCCCGCTGTCTCACCGTGCCGCGGGCCCACTGGCGAACGCGCCGACTGGTGGTGGTATGAACCCTTCCAGCCGCAACCACCACCGACAACCAACTAGATTGGTCACCGCCGCCGGTCATCGGATCGAAGCTCAAACCGGTTGGGGCGGGAGGAAATTCGTTCGCGATACGCGCAACAGCCGCATCGTGACGAGCGAAGCCGACATCCCCGCACCGCCGACCCGCTACCCGACAACCTCCGCGAACCCTCACCACGATCCGCGCCCCCGGGAAGCCAACTTGAGCCAAGTCGGGTCGGGGGGCCAGTCTTTCCCGGGAACAGCTTCACGATCCCAGGAGGACCGCGCTGCGCCAGGCTAAACGAACGGCCCTTTCAACTCCTAGGGCAGGTCGCCGCGGCCTGACGCAACACATTCACCGAAGCCTGATCCACCGGCAGCTGATAACCACGCAGCACCGCGATGAACTGCATCGCGTATTGACAGGCGAACGCCTTGTTCGGCGGCATCCACTGCCCGGGCGGCAGGTCGCCCTTGTCCTGATTGGCCTGGCCCTGCACGGCCAGCAAGTTGGCCGGATCGTTGGCGAAACGCAGGCGCTCGGGATCCGGCCAGCCGAAGGCGCCCATGTCCCAGGCGTAGGCCAGCGGGACGATGTGGTCGATCTGCACCGATTCGCCGACTTTGGCGCCGCGCTGGAAGGCGATGGTGGTGTTGGTATACGGGTCGTGCAGCGTGCCGGTGGCCACGGCGCTGGGACACCGCTTGATCGACACATAGGTCTTGTCGAATAGATCGCGGTCGAGAATGTCATCGCGGGTGTCACAGCCGTTGTGCCCGCCCGGGGCGCCGTTGTCGTCGTCCCAGGCGTCTCCGAAGGCCGCCCTGCGGTAGTCATAGTGGTGCACTCGTTGCGGCTGCACCGCAATGCCGGCCAGCACGTCGGCTCCCGGCTGCACCGTGGGCACGTCGGCGCGCGCGGCGACTTCCGCGTGCTTGGCCGATGTCGACCCCAGCGTCTGATAAGCCACGAGCAGCGCAAGCACCGCGGCCACCGACAACCACAGCAGCACTTTGCGATTCACGACTTGTCCAGGTATTCGATGCGGTCGGTATTCGTGAATTGCGCTGCCAGCGAAGCCAATCCGGGGTGCTGGCCGGCGTCCTGATACGCGCGGGTGCAGAATTCTCGAGCGGCTTCGATGAATGTCAGGTGGTCGGCCAGCGACAGCAGCCTCAGGATGATGGCCTTACCGGACTGGTTGCGGCCCAGCACATCTCCTTCCCGGCGCTCTTTGAGATCCAGCTCGGAAAGGGCGAAACCGTCCAGCGTCCCGGCGACGGCACTCAACCGCCGGCCGGCCGGCGATCCCGGCGAGCTCCAGCTGGCCAGCAGGCACAGGCTCGGATGCTCGCCGCGGCCGATGCGGCCACGCAGCTGATGCAGTTGGCTGATTCCGAACCGGTCGGCGTCCATCACCAGCATGACCGTGGCGTTGGGCACATCCACCCCGACCTCAATGACGGTGGTGCACACCAGCACATCGATCTCGCCGCTGCGGAAAGCGGCCATCGCGGCGTCCTTCTCGTCGGCGGGCAACCGTCCGTGCATGAGCCCCAGCCGCAGATCCGACAGCTCGCCGGCGCGCAACCGGGCGAAAAGACCCTCGGCGGTCTCCGTCGGGCGCGCGTCGTCTTGGCCCTTCTCCGATTCGTCGGCCTCATCGATGCGGGGCGCCACCACATAGGCTTGCCGGCCGGCCGCGACCTCTTCGACGATGCGCCCCCAGGCACGGTCCAGCCACGCGGGTTTGTCCTTGACGAAAATGACATTGCTGGTGATCGGCTGGCGTCCGCGCGGCAGCTCCCGCAGCGTCGAGGTTTCCAAGTCTCCGTAGACGGTCAGCGCGACGGTGCGCGGAATCGGCGTCGCCGTCATCACCAGCAGGTGTGGGGTAATGCCTTCAGGAGCCTTGGCGCGCAACTGGTCTCGTTGCTCGACACCGAATCGGTGCTGCTCGTCGACCACGACCATGCCCAGGTTGGCAAACTCCACCGAGTCCTGCAGCAGGGCGTGCGTGCCGATGACGATGCCGACCTGACCGCTGACGATCTCGGCACGGACTTGGCTCTTCTGCGCCGCCGACATCGATCCGCTGAGCAGCGCCGCCCGGGTCGCGTTGTCGGCCCCGCCCAGCTGGCCGCCCATCGCCAACGGGCCGAGCACCTCGCGGATCGACCGCAGATGTTGTGCGGCAAGGACTTCCGTGGGCGCTAGCAGCGCGCACTGGTAGCCCGCGTCGACCATCTGCAACATCGCCAGCACCGCGACGATCGTCTTGCCTGAGCCGACTTCACCTTGCAGCAGCCGGTTCATCGGGCGATTGGCGGCGAGGCCGTCGGACAGCACGTCGAGCGTTTCGCGCTGTCCCGCGGTCAGCTCGAAGGGCAAGCGCTGCAACAGTTCCGCGGCCAGACCGGCCGAGCGTCGCGGTGCCGGTGGCCCCGATTGGGACAGCTCACCGTGGCGGCGCGACACCAGCGCCCACTGCAGGCCGACGGCTTCGTCGAAGGTCAGTCGGTCACGGGCACGGCGGCGCTCGACCTCGTCCTCGGCCAGATGGATCGCGCGCAGCGCCTGATCTTCGGGTATCAGATCGTGGGCGGCGAGAAGCTCGTCGGGCAGCGGATCGGTCACCGGATCGAGGACCTCGAGCACCTGGCGCACGCAGGCGAAGATGTCCCAGCTCTGCAGTTTGGTGCTGGCCGGGTAGATCGGGAAGAAGCGACGTTCGAACGCCGACATCAACAGCTCGCCGCTGATGGCCTGCGAGGTGTCCGCGATGGTTTTGAGCGACTTACTGCCGCGGTTGCGCCCACCCGGCGAGTCGAGGATGAGAAAGTCCGGGTGGGTCAGCTGCATGACGTTTTTGAAGTAGCCGACCTCCCCCGAGAGCATCACCTTGGTGCCCTCGGTGAGGTCCTTGCTGAGGTAGTCCGCGTTGAAGAACGTCGCGGTCATCTTGCTGCGACCCGAGCCCACGGTGATCCGCAGACATTTGCGCCTCGGGTTCTTCTTCATCGGAAACGAATGTGTGTCGGTGATGATGTCGACGACGGTGATGTGCTGGCCCTCTTCGGGCCGCTCGTCGCCACCCTCTTCGGCGCTGCGCACCGAAGCGCCCTCGGTGTAGCTGCGCGGGTAGTGGCGCAGCAGGTCGTCGACCGTCTGGATGCCGAACACCTCGTCGAGGGACTCCGCGGCCTTGGCGCCCAGAACGTAGTCCAGCCGATCACTCAACGACGCCACGATTACTCGACCCCGATCAGCAGGGCGTCGCCGCGATGGCCGGTGCGGTAGGTCACCAGCTCGGTGCCCGGATGGTGGTCGTGCACGTGCTCCTGCAGGATGTCGCGCACCGAGGCGGCGTCTGAGCCGATACCGGCACCGAACAGCACGGTCACCAGATCACCGCCGGACGCCAACAGCAGATCGAGCAGGCCGATCGCCGCCCCGGGCGTGTCGGCGGCCACGATGACCACCTCGTCGCCCGCGATGCCCAGGCCGTCGCCCGGCTGACAGTTTCCCGCCCAGGTCAGTGCGCTCTCGGTGGCCACGCGCACCGAACCGTGGCGGGCCGTGCCGGCGGCGCGGGCCATCGTGTAGCCGTCGTCGACCGCCTGCCGGCCCGTTTCGTGCACGGCCAGCGCGGCCAGCCCCTGCACCATCGACCCCGTCGGTATCGGTACCACGTCGATACCCCAGCCGATGGCCGCAGTGCAGCCGGCGACCAGCTCTTCGGCGGCCACATAGCCATTGGGCAGCAGCATCACCTGCGCGGCACCGGTGTCGACCACGGCCCGCATCAGCTGGTGAGCACTGATACCCGTGGCCGGGTCGCCCGCCTCCCCAGCGGGCTGCAGCACATCGGCGCCCTCGCCGGCGAACAACTCGGCGGCGCCGTCACCGTCGACGACGGCCAGCACCGCCCGTTCCCGCGTCCAGCTGCCCGCGGGCAGCCCGACGATCCCGGAGCTCAGCGCCGAGATCACGATCCGGCTCAGCCGTCCGGCCTCCAGCCCCGCTTCCACCGCCGCGCCGGCGTCATCGGTGTGCACGTGCACGGAGTAGCTGTCGGACGGCGCGGCGGCGATGGCCACCGATTCGCCCAGCTCCTCGAGCCGCTGCCGCAGCAGATCGGCGGCCGCGGCGTCGCAGCCATCCAGCCCGTACATCACCTCGAACTGTGGCGCCGGCCGTTCCGGAGCGCCCGCCGCCGGCTGTGCGCGCGGTGAGAGCTCGTAGACCGTGCGGGCGGGCGCTTGCCCGCTGACCGTGGAACCCAGCGCATCCAGCAGGACCAGCAGGCCCCGGCCGCCGGCGTCCACGGCACCGGCGTCGGCAAGCACGTCCAGCTGCTCGGGGGTCTTTTCCAGCGCGACGACGGCCGCGTCGCCGGCGGCGGTGATCGCCGCGGCCAGCCCGTCGGTCGCGCACTCGTCGACGGCGTCGGCGGCGGCCCGCAGTACCGAGACGATGGTCCCCGAGACTTCGCGCCCGCCCATCGAGCTGATCACCAGCTCGACGCCGCGCTGCAGCGCCGCTCCGAGCAGCACCGCGTCCAGGTGCGGCAGTTCACCACCGCAGTCCGCGGCCGCGGGCGCGGTGACGTCGGCGATGCCGCGCAGGATCTGCGACAGGATCACGCCGGAGTTGCCGCGGGCGCCGTTGAGCGCACCGACCGACAGGGCGGAAGCGACCCGGGCCACGCATCTCGGGGCACCGTCGGCGCCGATCCCCACGTTGGCCTCGGCCAGCGCGGAACGCATCGTGAACAGCATGTTCGCGCCGGTATCGGAGTCGGCGACGGGGAACACATTGAGGCGGTTGATCTCGTCGATGTGAGTGATCAGGTCGCTCACGGCGGTGTGCGCCCAGTCCCGCAGGGCCGGCGCGTCGAGCAGACGATCCGAACCGCCCACTGTGACCCACCTCCTCGCAGCCTTGTCCAGGCCAGCCGCCGGCCGGCAGGTAACCGGCCTACTGAGCCTAACCAGGGCGGGCGACAGCGTCAGATCAAGCCGAGGAGTCAGTTGTTGATCGTTTTGGTGGTTGCCCACCACAGTCGGTATCCTGGGCTGGCCCGGGTTACCCTGGGCCGTCCCGGCCGAGTGCCGGACCCCTGAACATTTGAGGAGTTTGAACGATGGCCGCTGTGTGCGAAATCTGCGGGAAAGGCCCCGGCTTCGGCAAGTCGGTGTCGCACTCCCACCGGCGCACCAGCCGGCGCTGGGACCCGAACGTCCAGACTGTGCACGTCGTGGCTCGTCCCGGCGGCAACCGGCAGCGACTCAACGTCTGCGCCTCCTGCATCAAAGCCGGCAAGGTCGTCCGCGGCTAGGCATTGCGGCCGCACCTACATCACGACGTGTCCGGCGTCGACGGGAATCGACACGCCCGTCACGTAGCGCGCGCGGGGCCCGACCAGCCACAGCACCGCCTCGGTGACGTCCTGCGCCTCCACCAGCGGCACGCCGGGCAACAGCATCTGGGAGACCGCCGGGTTCGGATTCTCCAGCATCCGGTTCACCACGAAGTCGTTGAGGATCATCGGGGTCGAGACGCCGCTCGGATGTACCGAGTTGACCCGAATCTGGTGTGGCGCATAGGCATTGGCTGCCGAGCGCATCAATCCGACCACGCCGTGCTTTGACGCGGCGTAGGCGAACATCGCGGCGCTGCCGTCGCCGCCCCGGCCGGTCAGGCCTTGCGAGGAGCTGACCAGAACGATCGAACCGCCCCGGCCGTTGCGGATGATCGACGGCACCGTCGCCAGCAGCGTGTGCCAGACCCCCTTGAGATTGGTGTCGACGATCGAGTTGAACACCGGCTCGGAATGGGTTTCGGGATCGCCGATCGCCACCACGCCGGCGTTGGCGATGACGATGTCCACCTCGCCGAGATCGTCGATGCCGCTCTGCACCGCGGCCTCCAACTGGGCCAGGTCTCGTACGTCGGCGACCACCGGTACGACCTTGCGGCCGGCGGCCTGGACCAGCCGTGCGGTCTCCTCGAGATCCGATTTGGTCCCCAGCGGGTAGGGAATCGCGTCGATATCGGAGCAGATGTCCACCGCGATGATGTCGGCGCCCTGTTCGGCGAGCGCCACGGCGTGGCTGCGGCCCTGGCCGCGCGCGGCACCCGTGATGACGGCAACCGAGTTGTCGAGTTCACCCATGACGGGCAACGTACCTGGCGGCTACACACATAGTTCGGTGCCGGTCTGTTCTTCGGCGAAAGCCACCAGCCGGGCGGCCGCGTCGTAGTCGGACGCGAGCGGTGTCCGACCGATCAGCGCCGGGTCGCCACGCAGGCCGAGCCTGCCGCTGACACCGACGAAACTACCCGGCGGCACCGGTTCGCTGATGCAGTACAAGGTGGGCGCCGCACCTTCGCCGATGTCGTTGGCGAGCCGATCGGCCACGACCTTGTGGGCTTTGTGCGCCAATGACATCAGCGGCGAGTCCGAGAGATTCGACAGGTTCGAGGCCACCCAGCCCGGGTGGGTGAGTTGGGTGACGATCGCGGAT
The DNA here is from genome assembly GCF_052566995.1 of Mycobacterium sp. Dal123C01. NCBI lineage: Bacteria > Bacillati > Actinomycetota > Actinomycetes > Mycobacteriales > Mycobacteriaceae > Mycobacterium > Mycobacterium sp. Dal123C01. The sequence goes on from NZ_CP199580.1 coordinate 5,266,205, forward strand.
CCGGCGGCACGCAGCCTGCGGTCCAGCTCGAGCCCCCACAACATGACCCCGAGCTTGGACTGCGCATAGGATCCCAGCCTCGTCCACTTGTGGCGGCGCAGGTGCATGTCGTCGAATCGCAGCGTGGCCGACTTGTGCGCGTCGGAGCCGACATTGATGATCTGCGAACGCACCCTGGGCAACAGCAGATTGGTCAGCGCGAACGGTCCGAGCAGGTTGGTGCCCAGCGTCATCTCGAAGCCGTCGACGGTTTCTTTGCGACGGTCTGTGAGCGTGCCGGCGTTGTTGATCAGGATGTCGATTTCCCCGTCGACCTGATCGGCGAAAGCACGCACCGACGACAGGTCCGCGAGATCGAGCTTGATCACCGACGTCGAGCCGTCCATCTCGGCGGCTCGTTGCTTCCCCAGGTCGGTATTGCGCACGGCCAGGATCACGTGGGCGCCGGCTTTGGCCAGCGCGTGCGCGGTGCCCAGCCCGACGCCGTTGGTTGCCCCGGTCACGATGACTCGTTTGCCGGTCAAGTTGCCGAGGCGGCTCGGCGTCCAAGGTAACGTCACGGCGACTAAGAGTAATGGGCGGTTCTATGTAAGTTGGGCCAGTTCTGCCAACATGATCTGCAAAACGGCACAGGAGTCCATCCGAGGTGGCTTGGCATGAGTGACAGCGCGCGAGAAATCACCAACCTGATCTACACCTACGCCGAGCTCCTCGACGGCGGTGACCTGGACAGGGTGGCGGGGCTTTTTGAGCATGGCCGCATCTGCGGCATGGAGGACGGTCCGCCCGAGACGGTGTTCGCCGGGTCCGCCCGGGTGCGGCAGATGTATGAGATGGCCACCCGCATCTACGAGGACGGCACCCCCAAGACCAAACACAACACGACCAATGTGCAGCTGCACATCGACGAGGCGGCGGGGACCGCGCGCAGCACGTCCTACTACTGCGTCACGCAGGCCACCGAAGAGCTTCCGCTGCAGGTGATCGTCACCGGGCATTACAAGGACACGTTTCACCGCCTGGACGGTGTCTGGTGGTTCGACAGCCGGATCATGTTCGTCGACCAACTCGGCGACGTCAGTCAGCATCTGAAGTTCTGAGCGCGTGCACGCTTCGAGCGCCTTCGACGGCGCTTTTGATCCGGCCGCCGTGCTGGCCGATGCGCAACGCAAGGAGACACTGACCGATTGGGGCCCCGGCGAATTCGAGGGCCCGCTGCAGGTGTTGCTGGACGACTATGCGCGCGCCGACCTGAACGCCATCGGCGTGCACATCCTGCGCTCGGGCATTGTGCACAGCCTGCGCATGCGGCTTCGCACCCAGGAGTGGATCCGCCGCCACCCGGAGATCCTCGAGGAGCGGGTCGCCGCCCCGATCGTCGTCGTCGGAATGATGCGCAGTGGCACCACTCTGCTGCAGCGACTGCTGGCCGCCGACCCGCGCTTCATCTGCGCCTACGGCTGGGAGGTGGTCGAGGTCGCGCCCCGGCTCGACTATCAGTTCACCGGTCCCGATGTCGCTGATCCGCGCATCGCCATCAGCGAAGCGCGCGAAGCGAAATCGCGCGAGCTGGCGCCGGATCTGTTTGCCATCCACCCGATGTACGCGGCCGAAGCCGAGGAAGAGATCGTCTTTTTGGCCGACGCATTTTTGTCCCATGTCCCCGAATCCGGTGCCCACCTTCCGCATTACCGGTCCTGGCTCGACGAGCAGGACTTCTCCCCCGCCTACCACTACTTGCACCGGATGCTGCAATTCGTCCAGTGGCAGAAGCGGCAACGCTGTCCGGGGGGCGGCCTACAAGCACAACGCTGGGTGCTCAAATCGCCGGCGCACCTGGGCTATCTGGACGTACTGCGCGCGCAGTTTCCCGGCCTGCACATCGTCCACATGCATCGCGACCCGCGCACCACGATCGCTTCGGGGGCCAGCCTGAACGCCACCCTGCACGCGATGCACGCCGACACCGTGGACCGGCACCGGGTCGGTGCCCAATGGCTGGAGCGGATGGGCTGGACCAATGATCGGGCGATGGCGATACGCGACGGGTGGCAGGACGACACCGCCGTGGTCACCGACATCGGATTCGACGATGCGGTGGCCGATCCGATCGGGCAGGTGGCCCGCGTCTACGACGCCGTCGGCCTGCCGCTCACCGCGGCCGCCGAGGACGCGATGCGGCGCTGGTTGGCCCGGCGTCCCCGCGAGGCGGCACGCCCGCCCTACGGCCTGGAAAATTACGGCCTGCTTGCCGAGCAGGTCGACGAGCGATTCACGTTGTACAACAAAAGATTTCGGCAGTACGCCGGACAGTGAGGAGCAACGCAGTGCCTGACGATCCAGTCTCGACCGCATCCCAGCGCGAACAAGAGCTGGCCGCCCTCGACCTGATCGAGCATCCCATCGTCAAGGCCGCCTACCGGACCGTGGCCGACACCTGGCTGAGCCGGGCCAAGGCGTCGGATGCGATGCGCGAGCGGTTCGACGAATCCTTCGCCGAGGTGATGTTCTCGGCGGCGGTGTGGTCGTCCAATCAGGACAAGCTGCGCCCCAAAGTCAGCTGCATCACCCGGCTGGCGCACCCCGTGGACGGTCGTCGCATTCCCGGATCGCGGTGGGGCATCGACAATCCCGACAGCGTGTACCGCGTGATCCCGATCTCGGGAGACGAACGCTACGAGATCCGCGGACGGGTCGGCGAGCACCGCATGACCGAGAACTACTTCACGCTGTGGGATGCGCACATGGGCACCGTCGACGTGCTCAACGGCCGCACCATGGCGGTCGACTCCGATGGCAGCTTCACCATCACCGTCGACGCCGACCCGGCCGACGGGCGGGCAAACCACGTGCAGACCTCCGCGGAAGCCCACGAGTTCTACATCCGCGACGTGCTGCTGGATTGGGGTCGTGACGACCCCAATCATATTGAGGTGCAACGACTTGGCGGTCCGTCGGCAACTCCGGCCCGCACGCTCGACGAGCAGGCCGAGGCAACCGCGGCGATGATGGATTATTTCGCCAACTTCACCGGCAAGCTCAGCCATGGTGTGTACAAGATGCCGGCCAACCATTTCAACCTGGCCTGGTCGGCCGACAAGGTCGGCGCGATGCGCAACCAGGTCTATGTGATGGGTCGTTTCGAACTCGAGCCTGACGAGGCGTTCGTGGTCGACCTCAGTGACGGTGGCGCCGAATACTTCACCGTGCCACTGAGCAATATCTGGGGCACCACGCTCGATCTCGTCGACCGCACCGGCAGCCTCAACAAGGCGCAGTCGGTGGCCAACGAGGACGGCACCTACAGCTACGTGATCTCGCCCGTCGATCCCGGCGTGGCGAACTGGATCGACTCCGATGGCTTGCGGGAGGCCATCCTGACCCTGCGGATGGCGGAGTTCGGCGAGACCGGTCCCCGCGAAGACCTCGGGGCGCGCGGACGGGTGGCCAAGCTGGACCAGCTCGATGTCGAGGTGCCGCACTTGCCACGCGTGAGCGCCCAGCAGCGCGCGACTGAACTGGCCGAGCGGCGCGAGGCCTATCTGCGCCGCCTACCGGAAGGGACGATCTAGCGATGGCACGCTGGCTGATCACCGGTTGTTCCACGGGCTTTGGCCGCGCGATCGCGCGGGCCGCTTTGGACGCCGGCCACAGCGTCGTGGTGACCGCGCGGCGCGCCGACGCGGTGCAGGATCTCGCCGACGAATACGGCGAGCGGGCCCTTGCCGTGGCACTCGACGTGACTGACGCCGCCCAGATCGCGGCGGCGGTGTCGGCGGCCGACGATGCGTTCGGCGGCATCGACGTCCTGGTCAACAACGCCGGTCACGGTTACCTGTCCTCGGTCGAGGAGGGCGAGGACGCCGAGGTTCGGAAGTTGTTCGACGTCAACTATTTCGGGGCCGTCGACATGATCAAGGCGGTGCTGCCTGCCATGCGCGCCCGCGGTACCGGCCACATCATCAATATTTCGTCGATGACCGGTCTGGTGGCCAATCCCCCCAACGCCTACTACTCGTCGACCAAGTTCGCGCTGGAGGCGGTGACCGAAGCGCTGGCCACCGAGGTACGGCCCCTGGGCATCAAGGTGACCGGCATCCAGCCGGGCGCCTTCCGTACCGATTGGGCAACGCGGTCGATGAAGGAATCGGGCAGCCCGATAGCCGCCTACGCGGACGTGGCAGCGCGCAAGGACCTGATCAAGCAGTTCGCCGATCATCTGCCGGGCGACCCGCAGAAGGTCGCCGAGGCGGTGCTGATGGTGACGACACTCGACGAGCCACCACTGCGGCTGCTGCTGGGCCGTGACGTCCTGAAGGCAATGCGCGACAAGATCACCGCGATGTCGGCGTCGATCGAAGAGTGGAAAGCCGTCACGAAGGATGTGAACTTTCCGGATTCGTGAGCGGCGCCGTGAGTGTGCCCGATGAACCTAGGGCAGCCGCCAATCGATCGGGTCGGCCGCCACCCCGGCGAGTAGCTCGTTGGCGCGGCTGAACGGACGCGAGCCGAAGAATCCGCGCGACGCGGACAGCGGCGAGGGGTGCGGCGACTCGATTGCCACGCAGTTCCCCTCGGCCAGCACCGGTTTGAGCGTCGACGCGTCGCGGCCCCACAGGATCGCCACCATCGGCTGCGACCGCGCGACCAGGGCGCGGATGGCGCACTCGGTGACCGCCTCCCACCCCTTGCCGCGATGCGACGCCGGGTTGCTCGGACGAACCGTGAGGACCCTGTTCAACAGCAGCACGCCGCGCTGGGCCCAGGGCGTCAGATCGCCGCACGAGGGCCGCGGGTAGCCCAGATCAGCGCAGTATTCGTCGAAGATGTTGGACAGACTGCGGGGCAGCGGACGCACATCGGGAGCCACCGAGAAACTCAGGCCCACCGCATGCCCCGGCGTCGGGTAGGGATCTTGCCCGACGATCAGCACCCGCACCTGGTCGAATGGAAAGGTGAAGGCGCGCAGCACGTTCGGTCCAGCGGGGAGGTATCCGCGACCGTCCGCGATCTCGGCTCGCAGAAACTGGCCCAGCTGGGTCACCTGGTCGGCGACCGGCTCCAGCGCGGCCGCCCACCCCTGCTCGACGAGTTCACTCAACGGACGCCCGGTCACCGCGCAACCCTAACCCTCGAACGACTGCCAGCCCGCGTATCCCCGCCACTCGGCGCCGTCGACAAGCACCCGGGCCGGCCCATCGAACACTCGTCCGATGACGCGCCATCCGGACGGCGCGTCGCCGGCGAAACAGGCCACCAGGGCGTGGTCTTCGCCGCCGCCCAGCACCCACGACCATGGATCATCGCCCACCGCCGCCGCGGCCGCGCTCAGCGCGTCGTGATCGGATGCCAGCGCCGCGGTGGACAGCTCGATACCCACACCCGACGCGTAGGCGACGTGCCGGAGGTCGGCGACCAGGCCATCGGAGATGTCGATCATCGCCAGCGCACCCGCATCCGCGGCCACCGCGCCCTGACCATACGGCGGCTCGGGCACCAGATGACGAGACCGCAGCTCGTCGAATCCGCCAATGCCCTTGTTCCACAGCGAGTATCCGGCGGCCGAGCGGCCAAGTTCACCGGCGACGGCAAGCACCGCGCCGGGTTTCGCTCCGGAGCGCAACACCGGCGCCCGACCGTTCAAGTCGCCCAGCACCGCCACCGACAACACCCACAGCGGGGAGCTCACCAGATCTCCGCCGACGATGCCGGCGCCGACTCGCGCTGCCTCGTCCCACATTCCGTCCATCACCGCGTCCGCGTCCGCCGTCGGGGTATCAGCGGGTGCACCGAAGCCGACCACGAATGCCGTGGCCCGGCCGCCCATCGCCTCGATGTCCGCGGCGTTCTGAGCGATCGCCTTGCGGCCGACGTCGCGCGGTGTCGACCAGTCCAGCCGGAAATGCCGGCCGGCCACCAGCATGTCGGTAGACACCAGGGTGCGGCCGTCGCCGGCAGACACCACCGCCGCGTCGTCGCCGGGTCCGAGCAGGACGACACCGGGCTGAACGCGGCCGCGTACCAGCCGATCGATGACGGCGAACTCGCCCAGTTGCCCCAAAGTTGGTGACCCCTCGGTTGCGTCGTCGCGCATGCCACCTCCTCCGGCGCGTCCCGGCCGTGCGCGGCCCTCGTAACGTCGTCCGACCTGCGGTAAATTTGGTCCCTGCCCGCGCGGGCGGACCGCGCCAGTGTATGAGATGGGAGGTGCCCGGGTGATCGGTGCTCTGCCATCGACGGCCGGGCGGTGATGACGAGTTCGGACACCGAGGATCTGGGCGGACCGCCCCGGGCCCTACTGATCGCCGCGGTTGCCGTGGCGGTCGTGGCGATCGGCATCGTCCTGGTCATCGCGGCAACCCGCCAAGCGCCGCCGCAGCCGGTCGCCGTTCCCGCCGTGCCGGCTCCGCAGGCCGGCAATTCCGCATGCCGCGCACTGTTGGCGGCCGTGCCGCAACGGCTCGGGGACTATCAGCGCGCGCCCCTGGCGCCGCCGGCGCCCGAGGGCGCGACCGCCTGGCGCGCCGGACCCGACAGCGAGCCGGTGGTAATGCGGTGCGGGCTCGACCGCCCGTTGAGTTTCGTGGTGGGATCCGCGATCCAGATCGTCGACCGGGTGCAGTGGTTCGAGGTGGCGGCCGAACAGCAATCCGCCGGTGACGCAGGCAGATCCACCTGGTACACGGTGGACCGGCCGGTGTATCTCGCGCTGACCCTGCCGTCGGGATCGGGGCCGACACCGATCCAGCAGCTCTCCGAGGTGATCGACCGCACCATCGCGGCGGTGCCCATCGATCCCGCCCGGCCCGGTACGGGTTAGCGCAGACCCACGCCCCGGGCCAAGGCCGTTTCCACCATCGTTGCCAGCAGGCTGGGATAGTCGACGCCGCTGGCCGCCCACATCCTCGGATACATCGAGATCGTGGTGAACCCCGGCATCGTGTTGACTTCGTTGATCACCGGCCCGTCGTCGGTCAGGAAGAAATCAACCCGGGCCAGGCCCTGGCAGTCGATGGCACCGAACGCGCGGATCGCCAATTGGCGGACGGCGTCGGCGATGTCGTCATCGATCTTGGCGGGCACATCCAATTCGGCTGCGTCGTCGAGGTATTTGGTCACGAAGTCGTAGAAGCCGTCCTCGCGTCCGCGCACCCCGGCCACCCGGATCTCCCCCACCGTGCTGGCTTCTATTGTGCCATCCGGCATTTCGAGCACGCCGCATTCCAGCTCGCGGCCGTTGATCGCGGCCTCGACGATCACCTTCGGATCGTGCCGGCGAGCATCCGCCACCGCGGCGGACAGCTCGTCCCACGTCGCGACCCGGGTGACGCCGATCGACGACCCACCGCGTGCCGGTTTGACGAACACCGGCAAGCCCAGTCGCTCGCACTCGTGGCGGGGCAGCGTCTGCTGTGACGGGCGCAGCACTGCATACGAGCCGACCGGAAGTCCCTCGGCGACAAGCAGTTTCTTGGTGAATTCCTTGTCCATCCCGACGGCGCTGGACAGCACGCCGGCGCCGACGTACGGAACGCCGGCGAGTTCGAGCAGCCCCTGGATCGTGCCGTCCTCGCCGTAGGGGCCGTGCAGCACCGGAAACACCACGTCGACCGAACCCAGGACTTCACCGGCACCGGGCGGCAGTGACACCAACTGGCCGCCGCGCTGCGGGTCGGCCGGCAGCGTCAGCTCGGTGCCCGACTCTCTGGTCACCCCGGGCAGTTGCCGGTTGGTGATCGCCAGCGCGTCCGGATCGCCGTCGGTGAGCATCCACGAACCTTCGGGGGTGATGCCGATGGCGACCACGTCGAATCGCTGCGGGTCGAGGTTGCGCAGGATGCTGCCCGCCGACACACACGAGATGGCGTGCTCGTTGCTGCGTCCACCGAAGACGACGGCGATGCGCACGCGGCTACCGCGTGACACGGGGGGCCGGCTCGACCCGTCGCTGGCGTTCACAACCTGGAGAGGCTACCGGGTGGGCCGCCGACAGGTCGGAGTGCCGGTCTCTAGCTGGGTTTTTGCCGAACCCGGAGACGACTTATTCCGGTTTGGTGCTGCGGCCCAGCAACAGAGCCATCGCTTCGTCGACCGAGAGTCCCTTGTGGCAGACCCGGTGCACCGCGTCGGTGAGCGGCATCTCGACGTCGTAGCTGGACGCCAGCGCGAGCACGGATTCGCACGACGTCACGCCCTCGACGACGTGGCCGTCCTTTCCTTCCAGCGCCGACTGCATCGTTGCGCCGCGCCCCAGGCGCTCCCCCATCGAGCGATTGCGCGAATGCGGCGACGTGCAGGTGGCCACCAGGTCACCCACCCCTGCCAGCCCGGCCAGCGTCGCGCCCTTGGCGCCGAGCGCGATGCCCAGCCGCATGATCTCCGCCAGGCCCCGGGTGATGATCGCCGCGGCGGTGTTTTCGCCCAGACCGACGCCGACCGCCATCCCGCACGCCAGCGCGATGACGTTCTTGCAGGCCCCGCCGATCTCGGTGCCGACCACATCGCTGTTGGTGTACGGGCGGAAGTATCCGGTGTTCAGCATGCGCTGCAGGGCGACCGCACGGCCGGAGTCGCTGCACGCCACGACGGTGGCGGCGGGCTGACATTCGGCGATCTCGCTGGCCAGGTTCGGCCCGGAAATCACCGCGACCTGCTCCGAGTCGACGCCGGTCACCGAAACGACGACCTGGCTCATCCGCATCAGGGTGTCCAGCTCGATGCCTTTGGCCAGACTGACCAGCGTCGCGCCGTCGGCAATCAGAGGCGCCCACTGCTCGAGGTTGCTCCGCAGGTGCTGGGCCGGGACGCCGAGCAGCACCGTCATCGCGCCGCGCAGCGCCTCACCCGCATCGGGGGTGGCCCGGACGCCCGGCGGCAGCAGGGTGCCCGGCAGATAAGCGGGGTTGTATCGGGTGGTGTTGATCTGCTCGGCGACGTCGGAGCGCCGGGCCCAGAGCCTGACCTCTGCGTCGGGCGCTCCGGTCGTTTCGCGGACCTCAGCGAGCACCTTGGACAGCGCCGTACCCCATGCTCCGGCGCCCATCACCGCAACGGCGCCCACTGTGCTGGCCATTTCCCATCCCGATCTGTCATCAACGCCGCATCTGCAGCCGCTACACCCTAGAACAGGGACGGCCGGCCGTCACCTGTCCCCCGCGAGGGGGCGGAACCCCGGCTCGCGACCGGCGCGAAATGCAGCGCTGGCAGGATGACGTCATGAGCGGCACACGGGCCGACGGCGCCGACGATATTGCGTTGATCATCGCCGTCAAGCGGTTGACCGCCGCCAAGACCAGGCTGGCTCCGGTGTTCTCGGCCCGGACCCGGGAGACCGTTGTGCTGGCCATGTTGGTGGACACCGTGACGGCCGCGGCGGGGGTCGCATCGGTGGGCTCGATCACCGTCATCACGCCAGACGACGACGCGGCGGCCGCGGCGTTAAGGCTCGGAGCGCAGGTAATCGCCGATCCGACACCCGAAGGCCACGACGATCCACTGAACAACGCGATCGCCGCCGCCGAACGCGCGGTGGCCGAGTCTTTCGCCAATGTGGTTGCGCTGCAAGGTGATTTGCCCGCATTGCAGACACAAGAGCTGGCCGAAGCGATCGCTGCCGCACGTCACCATCGGCGCAGCTTCGTTGCCGACCGGCTGGCAACCGGCACCGCCGCGCTGTGCGCGTTCGGCACTGCGTTGGATCCACGGTTCGGGTCGGATTCGGCCGCGCGGCATCGTCGTTCGGGTGCGATTGAGCTGACGGGCGCGTGGCCCGGCCTGCGCTGCGATGTCGATACTCCCGCCGACTTGGCGGCCGCCCGCCGTCTCGGCGTCGGCGCAGCAACCGCCCGCGCCATCACGGCGCATTGAGCAAAAGCCGCGTGGCAAACACGTCTGGGGGATGAACGGCGCGCCAACGGCGAATGGATGTCTACCGCGCGCTAGCAGCACCAGCGGGTGATGCGCAATGATTCGATGGTGACCGAAATCGAAGCCGAAGCACGGCTTGACGAAACTGTATGGCAACCCGGTGACAGCGCCGTGGGAGCGCCCCCCGCTGCGACCCCCGCCGCGATCGACGACGCGCTGCCGGAGGACCGTTACCTCAACCGGGAGCTGAGCTGGCTGGACTTCAACTCGCGGGTGCTGGCCTTGGCCGCCGACACCTCATTGCCGTTGTTGGAGCGAGCCAAGTTTCTGGCGATTTTCGCGTCCAACCTCGACGAGTTCTACATGGTCCGGGTGGCCGGCCTCAAGCGCCGCGATGAGATGGGCCTGTCAGTCCGCTCGGCCGACGGTCTGACGCCACGTGAGCAACTGGCCCGCATCGGCGAGCAAACGCAGCGGATCGCGACCCGGCACGCCCGAGAGTTCCTCGATTCGGTGCGACCGGCGCTCGCGCAGGAAGGCATCTACATCGTCACGTGGGCCGATCTGGATCAGGCCGAACGCGAACGACTGTCGACGTATTTCACCGAGCAGGTCTTCCCGGTCCTGACCCCGCTCGCCGTCGACCCGGCGCACCCGTTCCCGTTTGTGAGCGGGCTGAGCCTGAACCTGGCCGTCACGGTCAAGGACGACGGCGGTCAGCACTTCGCTCGAGTCAAGGTGCCCGACAACGTGGATCGCTTCGTCGAGCTCGACAGCCGCGGCGATGCGGACGGCAGCGACGGGCCAGTGGTAATCCGCTACCTGCCCATGGAAGAGCTGATCGCGGCCTTCCTTCCGGTGCTGTTCCCCGGCATGGAAATCGTCGAGCATCACGCGTTCCGCATTACCCGTAACGCCGATTACGAGGTTGAAGAGGACCGGGACGAAGACCTGCTGCAGGCGATGGAACGGGAATTGGCGCGCCGGCGTTTCGGTTCGCCGGTGCGACTCGAGATCGCCGACGACATGACCGAGAGCATGTTGGAGCTGCTGCTACGGGAGCTCGACGTGAATCCCGGTGACGTCGTTGAAGTCCCCGGGCTTCTCGACCTCTCGTCGTTGTGGCAGATCTACGGGATCGACCGGCCCGCATTGAAAGACCGCACCTGGGTTCCGGCCACCAGTCCCGCTTTCGCCGACCGGGAAACCCCCAAGAGCATCTTCGCGACGCTGCGTGAAGGCGATGTGCTGCTTCACCATCCGTATGAATCGTTCTCCACGAGCGTGCAACGATTCATCGAGCAGGCTGCCGCCGATCCCAACGTGCTGGCGATCAAGCAGACGCTGTACCGCACCTCCGGTGACTCGCCGATCGTTCGGGCACTCATCTCCGCCGCCGAGGCCGGAAAACAAGTGGTGGCAATGGTGGAGATCAAGGCACGCTTCGACGAGCAGGCCAACATCCGCTTTGCCCGCACCCTTGAGCAAGCGGGCGTGCACGTCGTCTACGGGTACGTCGGACTCAAGACGCACTGCAAGACCTGCCTGGTGGTGCGCCGCGAAGGTTCGGTGATCCGGCGCTACTGCCACATCGGGACCGGCAACTACAACGGGAAGACGGCGCGACTGTACGAGGACGTCGGTCTACTCACCGCGTCCGCCGAGATCGGAGCCGACCTGACGGACTTGTTCAATTCGCTGACCGGCTACTCACGCAAGGTCTCCTACCGCAACCTCTTGGTTGCCCCGCACAGCATTCGCACCGGCATCATCGAACGCGTCGAGCGTGAGATCGAAGCGCACCGCGAACATGGTGGCGGCCGGATCCGGATGAAGATGAACGCTCTCGTCGACGAGCAGGTCATCGACGCGCTGTATCGCGCGTCGCGGGCCGGCGTGCAGGTCGAGGTGGTGGTGCGCGGCATCTGCGCGCTGCGCCCCGGCGCCGCAGGCTTCTCGGAGAACATTTCGGTCCGTTCGATCCTCGGCCGATTCCTGGAGCACTCGCGGATCATGCATTTCAGTCGCCTCAACGAGTTCTGGATCGGCAGCGCCGACATGATGCACCGCAACCTCGACCGGCGCGTCGAAGCGCTGGTTCAGGTCAAGGATCCGAAGCTGACCGCATATCTGAACGACTTGTTCGAGTCCGCGCTGGACCCGTCCACCCGGTGCTGGGAACTCGAGTCCGGCGGGCAGTGGATCGCGTCGCCACGGGAAGGTCACACCGTGCGCGACCATCAGGAGTCATTGATGGAGCGCCACCGCAGCGCCTAACACCGTGTGGTAACTTTCCAGGCCACATCCATGACCGGCGCCCCGCTGGCCGAATTGACTTGCAGGAGTGTGGTGTCGGACCAGAACTCGTCAGGCAATCGGCGCTCGGGGAAGCGGATCGTCTTCGCCGCGGGCGCGGTGTTGTGGCGACAAGCCGGTGCGGATGCGGCCAACCCGGAGCTGGAGATCGCCGTCATCCACCGCCCCCGCTACAACGACTGGTCACTGCCCAAGGGCAAAGTCGACCCGGGCGAGACGGCACCCGTGGCCGCGGTACGTGAAGTGCTGGAGGAAACCGGACAGCACGCCATTCTTGGCAGACGGCTCAACAAGGTGAGCTATCCGATCGACCAGGGCGTCAAAAAGGTGTACTACTGGGCCGCCCGCGGCGCCGGTGGGGAATTCGTACCGGGCAAAGAGGTCGACGAATTGGTCTGGTTGCCCATCGCCAACGCGATGAAGAAGCTCGACTACGCCCAAGACCGAAACGTGTTGCAGCGCTTTACGAAACAGCCAGCGGATACGCGTAGCGTTTTGGTGGTCCGGCACGGCACCGCCGGCCGGAAGTCCCGCTTCTCCGGGGATGACACCGAGCGACCGTTGGACAAACGAGGACGCGCGCAGGCCGAGGCATTAGTCGCGCAGCTAATGGCGTTCGGCGCCACCGACGTGTACGCCGCCGATCGGGTGCGCTGCTACCAGACGGTTGAGCCGATCGCCGAGGAACTGGGTGTGACCATCGGGAACGAGTCCACCCTCACCGAGGAGTCGTACGCCAAGAACCCCAAACGCGGCCGGCATCGGATGCTGGCTATCGCCGCCGAGGGCGGCACACCGGTGATCTGTTCGCAGGGCAAGGTGATTCCGGATCTGATCGAGTGGTGGTGCGAACGCGACGGAGCGCGCCCCGACAAATCCCGCAACCACAAGGGCAGTACCTGGGTGCTGTCGCTGTCCAATGGACGCGTGGTGGCGGCCGACCACATCGGCGGCGCACTGGCCGCCAACGTGCGGGCCTGACACACGAAATACCCTTCGGGCGCAGCCTTGCCGCCCGAAGGGTATTCGCGTCTGAACTCGGTTACTGACCTACTTGCGGCCGCGCTTGGTGGCGGCCTTCTTGGCCGGCGCCTTCTTGGCTGCGGTCTTCTTGGCCGGAGCCTTGGTTGCGGCCTTACGCACGGGCGCCTTCTTGGCCGCGGTCTTCTTGGCCGGAGCCTTGGTCGCGGCTTTACGCACGGGCGCCTTGGTCGCGGCCTTCTTCACGGCGACCTTCTTGGCGGGTGCCTTCTTCACGGCGGCCTTCTTGGCCGGCGCCTTCTTCACGGCGACCTTCTTGGCGGGCGCCTTCTTCACGGCAGCCTTCTTGGCGGGCGCCTTCTTGGCGACCTTCTTGGCTGCGCCTGCTACAACACCACGTTTCACGGCCGGTCCTTCCGACGGGAGGCGCTGTGCGCCAGCGACAACCGCTTTGAATTGGGCGCCCGGGCGGAATGCGGGAACGGACGTCGGCTTTACCTTCACCGTCTCACCGGTACGCGGGTTACGGGCGACACGCGCTGCGCGGCGCCGTTGTTCAAACACACCGAACCCGGTGATGGTCACGCTGTCGCCCTTGTGCACCGCACGCACAATGGTGTCGACAACATTCTCGACAGCGGCGGTCGCCTGCCGACGATCCGAGCCCAATTTCTGTGTGAGCACATCTATGAGCTCTGCTTTGTTCATCCAAACCCTCCGAAGCCAGTGGTCCCATTTTGGGAACCGACTAGCGAACACGGTAAACCCTCACCTAGCAAATTTCCAAGCGCCACGCGCAATTTCACGGCTAAGCGACAGGAAATTCCGGAATCCGGTTGTCGCCCTTGGTTGGTGACGCGGCCCGAAAATAAGCCTTGCTATCTAAGATGATCGGGGCGAAATGCGATCCCGATCAACCCTTCATGGGGTGGGTAGAGTGCGCGGTTTCCAGTCCGGACGGGCCGCCTCGAAAGATTCGATCTCGTCGAGTTTGCGCAGCGTAAGGGCTATATCGTCAAGCCCTTCGAGAAGTCGCCATGCGGCGTGATCGTCAATCTTGAACGGCAACACCGTCGTTCCCGCAGTGATATTTCGATCTTGAAGATTGGCAGTGATTTCCAGCCCCGGACTCTGCTCGATGAGCTTCCAAAGAAGTTCGACACCGTCTTGGCTGACTTCGGCCGCCAGCAGCCCCGCCTTGCCCGCGTTGCCCCGAAAAATGTCACCGAACCGAGATGAGATGACTACCCGGAATCCGTAGTCCATCAGCGCCCACACCGCATGCTCGCGCGACGATCCGGTCCCGAAGTCGGGTCCGGCGACCAAGACCGAGCCTCGGTCAAAGGGGCTGAGGTTGAGCACGAATGACGGATCCGACCGCCATGTCGCGAACAAGCCGTCCTCGAATCCGGTTCGGGTGACGCGCTTCAAATACACCGCAGGAATGATCTGATCGGTATCGACATTGGAGCGCCGCAGCGGCACGCCGATCCCGGTGTGGGTCTGAAAGGCTTCCATCTTCGTCCTCGATTTCGTTTCAGTTCAGGTCGGCCGGAGCGGACAGGGTGCCGCAAACCGCGGTTGCCGCGGCGACGGCCGGTGATACCAAATGTGTGCGGCCCCCTTTGCCCTGTCGCCCTTCGAAGTTGCGGTTGGACGTCGCGGCGCAGCGCTCGCCGGGCGCAAGCTGATCGGGGTTCATGCCCAGGCACATCGAGCAGCCGGCCTGCCGCCATTCGGCACCGGCGGCGGTGAATACCTCACTGAGCCCTTCGGCTTCGGCCTGCGCGCGCACCCGCATCGAGCCCGGAACGACCAGCATTCGCACGCCCTGGGCCACTTTGCGGCCGCGCAACACCTCGGCCACCACCCGCAGATCTTCGATACGACCGTTGGTACAAGAGCCGACGAACACCGTGTCGACGGCGATTTCACGCATCGGCATACCCGGCCGAAGGTCCATGTATGCCAACGCTTTCTCGGCGGACTGCCGGTCGCCGTCGTCGGTCATCAATTCGGGATCCGGCACCGCCGCACCCAATGGCACGCCCTGGCCGGGGTTCGTTCCCCAGGTGACGAACGGGGTCAACGACTCCGCGTCGAGATAGACCTCGGTGTCGAAGACGGCGCCGTCATCGGTGCGCAGCTGTTGCCAGTACTGCAGCGCGGCGTCCCACTGCGCGCCGGTCGGCGCATGTGGGCGGCCCCGCAGGAATTCGTAAGTGGTCTCGTCCGGCGCCACCATTCCGGCCCGGGCGCCGGCTTCGATACTCATGTTGCAGACCGTCATCCGGCCTTCCATGGACAGCGATTCGATCGCGCTGCCCCGATATTCGATGACATGGCCTTGCCCGCCACCGGTGCCGATCTTGGCGATCAACGCGAGAATGATGTCCTTGGCCGTCACTCCGGGCGGCAATTGCCCGTCGACGTTGACCGCCATTGTCTTGAAGGGCCGCAGCTGCAATGTCTGAGTGGCCAGCACATGCTCGACTTCGGAGGTACCGATGCCCATTGCCAGTGCACCGAATGCCCCGTGGGTGGAGGTGTGACTATCTCCACAGACAATCGTCATCCCCGGCTGGGTCAGCCCCAATTGCGGCCCGACGACGTGCACGATGCCCTGGTCGATATCGCCCATCGGATATAGCCGGACCCCGTATTCGGCGCAGTTGCGCCGCAACGTTTCGACTTGAGTGCGCGACACCAAGTCGGCGATCGGCTTGTCGATGTCGACCGTGGGCACGTTGTGGTCCTCGGTGGCCAGCGTCAGATCGGTCCGGCGTAACGGGCGGTCGGCCAGACGCAGGCCGTCGAACGCCTGCGGACTGGTGACCTCGTGCACCAAATGCAGGTCGATATAAATCAAGTCGGGCGCGCCGGCCCCCTCGCCGGCTGAGCCGGGGACCACAACGTGGTCGTCCCAGACCTTTTCGGCCAGGGTGCGCGGCTTGCCGGCGCCCGGTTCCTGTATTTCGCTTCCCATCGTGAACTCGCCTCGATTCGCCTCATCTGCGGCTCGCGGATCAATCTGGGCTGTGATCTCATAATGCGAGACGCTAGTATCTCTCTATGAGACAGCATAGCGGCATCGGCGTCCTGGATAAAGCCGTGGATGTGCTGCACACCATCGCGGAATCTCCCTGCGGGTTAGCCGAACTGTGCGAACGAACCGGCTTTCCCAGGGCCACCACGTACCGGCTGGCGGCCGCGCTGGAAGTGCATCGCCTGCTGGCGCGCGACGACGAAGGGCGTTGGCAGCTCGGTCCCGGGCTGACCGAACTCGCGGCGCAGGTCGACGATCCGTTGCTGGCGGCCGGCGCGGCGGTGCTCCCCCACTTGCGAGAGACCACCGGTGAAAGCGTGCAGCTCTACCGCCGCGAGGGCACTTCGCGGGTCTGTGTGGCCGCCCTGGAACCGTCTGCGGGCCTTCGCGATACGGTTCCGGTCGGGGCACGACTGCCGATGACGGCCGGTTCGGGAGCCAAAGTTCTGCTGGCCCACAGCGATGTCGCCACTCAAAAAGCCGTGCTGCCGACGGCGAAGTTCACCGACCGGACGCTGGCTGAAGTACGCCGGCGCGGTTGGGCGCAAAGCGTTGCCGAGCGCGAGCCAGGGGTCGCGAGCGTCTCGGCCCCGGTGCGTGACGGCCGCGGCGTGGTCGTCGCCGCCATCTCGGTGTCGGGACCCATCGATCGGATCGGCCGGCGCCCGGGAGCGCGGTGGGCCGCCGACCTCCTGTTGGCCGCCGACGCAATGGCTCGCCGTTTGTAAGCCCTGCCGTGCGCCGCGAGTGTGCGTTCTCGGCGTTGAGTGTGCGTACAGGGCGCCAGAATCGAGGTATCGCCGCCCTGTACGCACACCCAAAGCCACCAGTGCACAGTTGGCCGCAGCAGGCCTGACAGACTGACGCGATGGGAACCAATCAGCGCGCGAGCATCGTCATGTCCGACGAGGAAATCGCCGATTTCGTTGTCAAGAGTCGTACCGGGACGCTGGCCACCGTTGGTCCCGACGGCCAGCCGCACTTGACCGCCATGTGGTACGCCGTCGTCGACGGCGAAATCTGGCTGGAGACAAAAGCCAAGTCTCAGAAAGCGGTCAACCTTTTACGGGACCCGCGGGTGAGCTTCCTGATCGAGGGCGGCGACACCTATGACACGCTGCGCGGGGTTTCCTTCGAAGGCATTGCAGAGATCATCGACGATCCGGACGTCTCGCACCGGGTCGGGGTCAGCGTGTGGGAGCGCTACACCGGTCCCTACACCGACGACATGTTGCCCTTCGTCGAGCAGATGATGAACAAGCGGGTCTGCGTACGCATCGTCGCCCGGCGCGCGCGCTCGTGGGATCACCGCAAACTTGGCTTGCCAGCGATGCCGGTGGGTGGTTCCACCGCACCGGCTGTGCTGGGGACCGGCCAGTAACTGCCGTAGCAGTTTTGTAGCCCCGATGGGATTCGAACCCACGCTACCGCCGTGAGAGGGCGGCGTCCTAGGCCGCTAGACGACGGGGCCAGAACCGATCCGAGCAGCCAGCATAGCTCACCCGACGGGGGCCGCCTAATCGCTTGCAGCCTGACAGATTTTGCTGGGGTACCAGGACTCGAACCTAGAATAGCGGTACCAGAAACCGCTGTGTTGCCAATTACACCATACCCCATTGGCTGCCTAAAACCGCTGCTCAGAGCGCATTCTGTCGACCTAGACAAGCATCCTGCGACTGCCGCTGCCAGCCATTGTCGGCCGACGAGCAGACTACCAAAGACTCAGCCGGCAATCCGCATGCCTACTGCGCGGCGACCTGATCGCGGGCCGATCGCAGCCGCGCCAGGCTGCGGTCGCGACCCAGCAGCTCCAGCGATTCGAACAACGGCGGGCTGATCGTCGTCCCGGTCGCGGCCACCCGGATCGGGCCGAACGCCTTGCGCGGTTTGAGCTCCAGCCCGTCGATCAGCGCGGATTTCAGCGCGTCCTCGATCGGGGCCACGGTCCAGTCCGTCACGCCGTCCAGCGCCGTCAGGGCGGCATCCAGCACCGCCGCCCCGTCCGGACCGAGCTCCTTGGCGGCGGCCTTGGGGTCGATCGCGTATTCGTCGTTGTTGAGGAACTTCAGCAGGTCCCACGCGTCTCCGAGCACCACGATGCGGGTCTGCACCAGCTCGGCCGCGGTGGCGAATCCCGCCTCGTCGAGCGAAAGTCGATGTCCGTGGGCATCGAAGTAGTCGCGCAGCCTGCCGGTGAAGTCGGCCACCTCGAGCATCCGGATGTGTTCGGCGTTGATCGCGTCGGCCTTCTTCTGATCGAATCGGGCCGGGTTGGAGTTGACGTCGACTACGTCGAACGCGGCCACCATTTCGTCGAGACTGAACAGGTCGTGATCGTCGGCGATCGCCCAGCCGAGCAGCGCAAGATAATTCAGCAGGCCTTCGGGGATGAAGCCCCGGTCGCGGTGGGCGAACAAATTGGACTGGGGGTCGCGCTTGGACAGCTTTTTAGTCCCGTCCCCCAATACCGTTGGGAGGTGGGCGAACTCCGGAACGCGTTCGGCCACCCCGATCCGGATCAACGCCTGATACAACGCCAGCTGACGCGGCGTCGACGGCAGCAGGTCCTCGCCGCGGAGCACATGGGTGATCTTCATCAGCGCGTCGTCACACGGGTTGACCAAGGTGTATAACGGATCTCCGGTTGCGCGGGTCAACGCGAAATCGGGCACCGTGCCCGCCGCGAAGGTGGTGGTCCCCCGCACCAGGTCATCCCACGCGAGATCTTCGTCGGGCATCCGCAGCCGCACCACCGGTTTGCGGCCCTCGTCGAGAAATGCCGCGCGCTGGGAATCGGTCAGCTGCCGGTCGAAATTGTCGTAGCCCAGCTTGGGGTTGCGGCCCGCCGCGATGTGGCGCGCCTCAACCTCTTCCGGCGTGGAAAAGGCGTAGTAGGCCTCGCCCGCTTCGACGAGCTTGACCACCACCTCGCGGTAAATCTCGCTGCGCTGCGACTGCCGGTACGGGCCATAGGGTCCGCCGACCTCGGGCCCCTCATCCCAATCCAGACCGAGCCAGCGCAGCGCGTCGAGTAGGGCGAGATAGCTTTCCTCGCTGTCGCGCTCGGCATCGGTGTCCTCAATGCGAAAGACGAAGGTGCCGCCGGTGTGCCGCGCGTACGCCCAGTTGAACAGGGCGGTGCGCACCATCCCGACGTGCGGGGTGCCGGTAGGCGACGGGCAGAACCGGACCCGAACGGTGCCTGCTGCGGTCACGACTTTCCTTTTCGGACCACGGGATTGGTCAGGGTGCCGATGCCGTCGATGGTGATGGAAACGGTGTCACCATCCTCGATCGGACCAACGCCCGCCGGTGTTCCGGTGAGGATGAGATCGCCTGGCAACAAGGTCATCACCGCCGAGATCCATTCCACGACGGCGCCGACATCGTGGATCATCAGCGAGGTGCGGCTGTCTTGTTTGACGTCGCCGTTGACGACGGTGCGCAGTGCCAGATCGGCCGGGTCGACGTCGGTGACGACCCACGGCCCGACCGGGCAGAATGTGTCGTGCCCCTTCGCGCGAGTCCATTGGCCGTCGGCCTTTTGCTGATCGCGTGCCGACACGTCGTTGGCGATCGTGTAACCGAGAATGTTGTCAGCGGCCTGCGCGGCGGAGACGTCCTTGCACGGCCGGCCGATCACCACCGCCAGCTCCCCTTCGAAGTGCACCGGTGATGCGTTGGCGGGCAAGCGGATCGGTACGTTCGGCCCGACGATGGCGGTATTGGGTTTGAGGAAGATGATGGGATCTGCCACGGCCGGGCCAGTTCCGAAACTTTGCATCTCGGCGATGTGATCGGCGTAGTTCTTTCCGATGCAGACCACCTTGCCCGCCAGCATCGGGGCCAACAGCCGAACGTCGGCTACCGGCCAGGAGCGACCGGTAAACGTCGGCGTGCCGAAGGGATGCTCAGCGATCTCACGGGCAGTCATCGCGCTGGAATCTTCCAGCGGGCCCTCGATGCTGACGAAGGAGACACCATCCGGACTAGCGATTCGACCAAGGCGCATTCGCCCGAGCCTAGTGACGGTCGCGAGCGCGGCAGCAGCCGGGCGACGCGGGCCGTCACCATCTGGCCGCGAGTGACAGAAATCTGATGCGCCGACACGTCCGGCGGCCGGGATGCTCCGAACTACTAGAGGGGCAGGTTTCGTGACAGGCGAAAGGAGTCCGCAGACCTAAGGGATAGGAATACGTGCCGGAGCAGTCGATCAGCACCCTCAGACGATGGGTGATGCTTGGAGTCTCCTTGGGCGCGACGTTGTGCGCCAACGTCTTCATCAACGGCGTCGCCTTCTTGATCCCGATGCTGCACGCGCGCCACAACACCGGCCTGGCCGAGGGCGGTCTGCTGGCATCGCTGCCCAGTTTCGGCATGGTCGTGACCCTGCCGGTGTGGGGTTATCTGCTGGACCGCATCGGGGAGCGCATCGTGCTCACCATGGGCCTGACCCTGACCGCGGCGGCCGGTTTCGCCGCCGCATCGGCGCACTCGATGGTGACGATGGGGGTATTTCTGGTGCTCGGCGGCATGGCCGCCGCCAGCAGTGTCACCGCGTGTGGCCGGCTGGTCACCGGCTGGTTTCCCCCGCACCAGCGAGCCCTGGCGATGGGTATCCGCCAGACCGCCCAACCATTGGGAATTGGATTGGCGGCGTTGGTGATTCCTGAGCTGGCCAAACAGAGCTTCTCGACGGCGCTGCTCTTTCCCGCCGGACTGTGCGCGGTGTCGGCGGTGGTCAGCGCCCTGGGGGTCAAAGACCCACCGCGCCCGCTCCGGGCGGATGCCAGCGATGAGGAGCTGGCGAATCCGTACCGCGGCACGACCACGCTGTGGCGGATCCACGCCGCCTCGGCGCTGCTGATGGTGCCCCAGCCCGTCATCCTGACGTTCATGCTGGTCTGGTTCATGATCGACCGCGGCTTGTCGGCCGCATGGGCGGGAGCGCTGGTGGGCCTCTCCCAACTGCTCGGCGCGCTCGGACGCATCGCGGCCGGCCGCTGGGCCGACCAGGTCGGCTCGCGGATGCGTCCACTGCGGGCCCTGGCCGTCGCCACCAGCGTGGTCGTCGGGGTGCTGGCGCTCAGCGATCAGTTGAATTGGGCCCTCGCCGTGCCGGTCATGGTGACCGCGGCAGCGCTCACCGGCGACAGCGGCTTGCCGTTCACCACGATCCCCGAATTAGCCGGGCCGTTTTGGAGCGGACGCGCGCTGAGTGCGCAGAACGCGCTGGAGCGGCTGATGGTTGCGCTCGGTCCTCCGCTATTCGGCGGATTGATCAGCGCGGCCGGCTTTCCGGTGGCGTTCGCGGTCTGCGCATTGTTCCCGCTGGCGGCGCTGCCGTTGGTGCCTGTCGGCCCGCCCCCGCGGGCAACGGGTGACATCCCGTCCGAACGAGCCGCCGCGGCCGAATCCTGATGCGCTAACCGCAGTTAGCATGGGGAATGACCACGGACGTGGGAGCTGAAGGCCCACCTGAGGGCCAACTCGGTGCCCGCGCACGCTGGTCGATCATGCTGATCTCGTTGGTTGTGACGTCCACTTCCTTCCTCTTCATCAACGGGGTCGCCTTCCTGATCCCGGCGCTGGAAGCAGAGCGCAAAACCCCGCTGACCGAAGCCAGCCTGTTGGCGTCGATGCCCAGCTGGGGCATGGTCGTCACGCTGATCGGATGGGGCTATGTGCTGGACCGGGTCGGCGAGCGCATCGTGCTGACCGCGGGCTCGGCGCTCACCGCGGTGGCGGCCTACGCTGCGGCATCGGCACATTCACTGATATGGGTCGGTGTGTTTCTGTTTCTCGGCGGTATGGCCGCCGCCGGTTGTAACAGTGCCGGTGGCCGGCTGGTCTCGGGCTGGTTCCCGCCGCACCAGCGAGGCCTGGCAATGGGAATTCGCCAGACCGC
The DNA here is from genome assembly GCF_052566995.1 of Mycobacterium sp. Dal123C01. Lineage (NCBI taxonomy): Bacteria > Bacillati > Actinomycetota > Actinomycetes > Mycobacteriales > Mycobacteriaceae > Mycobacterium > Mycobacterium sp. Dal123C01. Next base: position 5,288,323 of record NZ_CP199580.1, read on the forward strand.
CCAACCGCTGGGTATCGCCTTGGGCGCCTTGGTAATACCCGAGCTGGCCGAGGGGAGCCCCCACGCAGGGCTGTTGTTTCCCGCCGTGGCGTGCACGGGGGCCGCCCTGCTCAGCGTGGTGGGTGTCGTCGACTCACCACGAAAACCGTTGGAGACGGCCACCGATGAGGAACTGGCAAGCCCCTATCGCAGGTCTTGGGTGCTGTGGCGAATTCACGCCGCGTCTGCGCTGATGATGATGCCGCAGACGGTGACGGTGACGTTCATGCTGGTTTGGCTGATCAGAAACGACGGCTGGTCGATCGCGTCCGCCGGCGCGGCGATGACGATCTCGCAGCTGCTGGGTGCGCTGGGTCGTATCTTGGTCGGGCGCTTGTCAGATCGGATCGGCTCGCGCATGCGGCCCGTCGCGGTCATCGCTGCCGCCGCCGCGTTGACGCTGTTCGTCCTGGCCTACGCCGACCACCGGGGTTCGCATTACGAAGTGGTCCTGATGGTCATCGTCTCGGTGCTCGCCATGCTCGACAACGGGTTGGAAGCAACGGCGATCACCGAATTCGCCGGACCGTTCTGGAGCGGGCGGGCGTTGGGCATCCAGAACACCACTCAGCGACTGATGGCAGCCGCCGGCCCCCCGCTCTTCGGTGCGTTGATCAGCGCGGCAAGATATCCGACGGCCTGGGCGTTGTGCGGGCTGTTCCCGTTGCTGGCAATACCGTTGGTGCCGGCCAAGCTGCTGCCGCCCGGCTTGGAGGCTACAGCCCGGCGGCAATCCGTTCGCCGACTTCGCTGGTGGAGAGCCGTTCGTCCCCGCGAGACGCCAGATACGTCTCGACGGCCCGGTCCACCCGGCTAGCGGCCTGCGTCTCACCAAGGTGGTCGAGCAGCATCCCGACCGAAATGATGGCCGCGGTCGGATCGGCGATGCCCTTGCCGGCGATATCGGGCGCACTGCCGTGCACTGGCTCGAACATCGAGGGATTGCTCCGGGTGGCGTCGATATTTCCACTGGCGGCCAAGCCAATTCCGCCGCACACCGCCGCTGCCAAGTCGGTGACGATGTCGCCGAACAGGTTGTCGGTGACGATCACGTCGAAGCGGCCCGGGTCGGTGACCATGAAGATGGTCGCCGAGTCGGCGTGTTGATACGCCACCTCGACATCGGGATATTCCGCGCCGACCTCGGCCACGATCCGCGACCACAGCCTGCCCGCGAAGTTCAGCACATTGGTCTTGTGCAGCAGCGTCAGGTGCTTGCGTCGCTGGCGGGCCCGCTCGAAGGCGTCCTGCACCACGCGCCGCACACCGAACGCGGTGTTGACGCTAACCTCGGTGGCCACCTCGTGGGGCGTGCCGACCCGGATCGCGCCACCATTGCCCGTGTAGGGACCTTCGGTCCCCTCCCGCACCACCACGAAGTCGATCTTCGGGTCCCCCGCCAGCGGGCTGCTCACCCCTTTGTAGAGTCGGGCCGGCCGCAGGTTGACGTGATGGTCGAGCTCAAAGCGCAAGCGCAACAACAGCCCTCGCTCCAGCACCCCGCTGGGCACCGACGGGTCGCCGATCGCCCCGAGCAGGATGGCGTCCTGCCCACGGAGCTCGGCCAGCACCGAGTCGGGCAGCAGGTCGCCGGTGGCGTGGTAGCGCCGAGCACCCAGGTCGTATTCGGTCTTCTGCACGCCGGGCAGTACCGCATCGAGGACTTTGACCGCCTCGGCAACTACTTCCGGCCCGATCCCGTCACCGCCGATGATCGCCAATTTCATGACAGGTCAACCACTTCGAGCTTGTTGGCGCCGACCGCCTTCGCGATCTCCGAGCGCACGGCATCGGGCACGTCTTGGTCGAGCCGCAGCAGAATCGTCGCGCTCGGGCCTTCGGCGTCCTCGGAGAGTTGTGCGGCCTGGATGTTCACCCCGGCCGCGCCCAGCACGGTGCCGATCTTGCCCAGCGCGCCGGGCTGGTCGGCGTAGTTGATCACCAGGTTGGTGCCCGTGGCGCGCAGGTCGAAGTTGCGGCCGTTGATCTGCACGATCTTCTCGACCAACTGCGGACCCGACAGGGTGCCGGCGACGTTGACGCGCGAGCCGTCGTGGCCGGCCACCCGCACGTCGAGCAGGCTGCGGTGGTTGGGACTTTCCGAGGCCGTGCTGATTTCGGCAGTCACGCCGCGCTCGGCGGCCAGCGCCGGCGCGTTGACGAACGTGACCGGATCCTCGATCACGGCCGAGAACAGACCGCGCAGAGCCGAAAGCTTGAGCACCCCAACATCTTCAGCAGCCAGCTCGCCGCGGACCTGCACCGACAACGAGGTCGGCGCGCCGTCGGACAGCGCGGCGGCCAGCACCCCGAGCTTGCGGGCCAAGTCCAGCCACGGCGCCACCTCCTCGTTGACCACGCCCCCGCCGACGTTGACCGCGTCGGGCACGAACTCTCCCGCCAGCGCCAGCCGCACGCTTTCGGCCACGTCGGTGCCGGCCCGGTCCTGCGCCTCCTCGGTGGACGCCCCCAGGTGCGGCGTCACCACCACCTGCGGCAGCTCGAAAAGCGGGCTGTCGGTGCACGGTTCGGAGGAGTACACGTCGAGACCGGCCGCGCGCACATGTCCGCTGCTGACCGCTTCGGCCAGGGCCTCCTCGTTCACCAAACCGCCGCGGGCGGCGTTGACGATGATGACGCCCGGCTTGGTCTTGGCCAGCGCCTCCTTGTCGATCAGGCCGGCGGTCTCGGGTGTCTTCGGCAGGTGCACCGAGATGAAGTCGGCCCGGGCCAGCAATTCATCCAGCGGCAGCAGTTCGATGCCGAGCTGCGCGGCGCGGGCCGGCGACACGTACGGGTCATAGGCGATGACGTGCGTGCCGAAGGCCTCGATCCGTGCGGCGACCAGCTGGCCGATGCGGCCCAGGCCGACGATGCCGACCGTCTTGCCGAAGATTTCGGTGCCCGAGAACTTCGACCGCTTCCAGGTGTGTTCGCGCAACGTGGCGTCGGCCGCCGGGATCTGCCGGGACGCGGACAGCAGCAGCGCCAGTGCGTGCTCGGCAGCGCTGTGGATGTTCGAGGTCGGGGCGTTGACGACCAGGACACCGCGTTCGGTGGCAGCATCCACGTCGACGTTGTCCAGCCCGACCCCGGCCCGGGCGACGATCTTGAGTTTGGGCGCGGCGGCCAGCACCTCGGCGTCGACGGTGGTGGCCGAACGCACCAGCAGCGCGTCGGCCTCGGGCACCGCTGCCAGCAGCTTCTCCCGGTCCGGACCATCTACCCAGCGCACTTCGACCTGGTCGCCCAGGGCGGCGACAGTTGATTGAGCGAGTTTGTCGGCGATTAACACAACAGGCAAGTTCACCCGACCAGGTTATAGGCCAGCCTCTCCGCTGTAATTGTCCGATGGACGTCACCGTCGTCGGCAGCGGACCCAACGGGCTCTGCGCGGCCGTCATCTGCGCCCGCGCGGGACTCAAAGTGCAGGTCGTCGAGGCGCAACCCACCTTGGGCGGCGGTGCCCGCACCGCGGCCGACCCAGAATTCTCCGGAGTCGAACACGACATCTGCTCGGCGGTGCACCCACTGGCGCTGGCATCGCCGTTTTTCGCGGAGTTCGACCTGCCGGCGCGCGGCGTACAGCTGGGTGTGCCGGAAATCGCCTACGGCAACCCGCTGCCGGGCCGGCCCGCCGCGATCGCTTACCGCGACCTCGAGCGCACCTGCGCGGAACTGACCGACGGCGCCTCCTGGCGGCGGCTATTGGGCCCGCTGGTGGCGGACTGGCAAGCCGTCGTGGAATTGCTGCTCGGCGACAAGCGTTCGGTGCCCAGTTCGTTGCCGTCCGCGCTGCACCTGGGGCTGCGGATGCTAACTCAGGGCACCCCGGCGTGGGGGGCGTTGGCCGGCTTACTAAAAGGAGACGATGCCCGCGCGTTGTTCACCGGCGTTGCCGCCCATGTGCTTTCGCGGATGCCGTCCTTGACGGCGGCCGGCGCCGGGTTGATGCTGGCGACGCTGGGTCATTCGGTCGGCTGGCCGATTCCGGTGGGTGGCAGCCAGGCGATCACCGACGCGCTGATCGCCGACCTGCGCGCGCACGGGGGCGAGGTGACGGCCGGCGTCGAAATCACTTCTCCCCCGCCGGGCTCAGTCGTCGTGTTCGACACGGCACCCACCGCGCTGCTGCGGATATACGGCCAGAATTCTCAAGCTCTGCCGGACCGATACGCTAAAGCGTTGCGCCGCTATCGATTCGGACCCGGAGTTGCCAAGGTCGATTTCGTGCTCAGCGACGAGATTCCGTGGTCGGACCCGCGCCTGCGCCGCGCTCCCACCCTGCATCTCGGCGGCACCCGGGAGCAGATGGCGCTGGCCGAGAAAGAGATCGCGGCCGGACGCCACGCACAGTGGCCGATGGTGCTGGCCGCCGCCCCGCACATCGTCGATTCCGGCCGCATCGACGTCGCGGGCCGCCGTCCGTTCTGGACGTATGCGCACGTCCCGTCGGGTTCTGACCTCGATGCGACCGAGGCCGTCACCGCGACCATCGAGCGGTTCGCACCCGGCTTTCGCGACGTCGTGCTCGCGGCCCGCGCCGTGCCCGCCGCACACCTGGCCGACCACAACGCCAACTACGTCGGCGGCGACATCGGGATGGGCGCAAACTCGGCGTGGCGCGCGATCGCCGGGCCCACACCGCGGCTCGACCCATGGCGGCTCCCGATTCCCAAGGCGTATCTGTGTTCGGCAGCTACCCCGCCCGGCGGCGGCGTGCACGGCATGGCCGGTTTCTACGCCGCGCGCAGCCTGTTGCGCCGTGAATTCGGCATCGCTAACCTGCCTGCGCTCGGGCCTAAGCTATCGGCGTGACCAAACTCGCGATCATCTACTACTCGGCCACTGGGCATGGCACCACGATGGCCAAACGCGTCGCCGCGGCGGCCGAGGCCGCCGGCGCCGAGGTCCGGGTGCGCCATGTCGCCGAAACGCAAGACCCGGAATCCTTCGCGCACAACCCGGCCTGGACGGCGAACTACAACGCAACCAAGGACCTTCCGGCGGCCACCGGTGACGACATCGTGTGGGCCGACGCCGTGATCTTCGGCTCCCCCACCCGGTTCGGCTCGCCGGCAGCGCAGTTGCGCACCTTCCTGGACTCGCTGGGCGGGCTGTGGGCCGGGGGCAAGCTGGCCGACAAGGTGTACGCGGGCTTCACGTCCTCCAACACCCTGCACGGCGGCCAGGAAACCACGCTGGTCTCGCTCTACCTGACGCTGATCCACTTCGGCGGCATCATCGTGCCACCGGGATACACCGATCCGAGCAAGTTCGTCGACGGCAACCCGTACGGGGCGAGCCTGGTCGCCACGCACGACAACATCACCGATATCGGCGAGGTGACGGCCACCGCCCTCGAACACCTGGCGCGCCGGGTGGTGACCTTCGCCGACCGGCTGACGTCATAGCGCTGGCCGGCGACACTTAACCTACGTACACGACACGCCGAGAAGCGTCGCCGTAGTTTAAGTTTCGGCGTGTCGCGGCGGTTCGAGGATTAGGCCGTCTCGGTGATCGGGCGGTCCACCCAGCTCATCAGGTCACGCAGCTTCTTGCCGGTGACCTCGATGGGGTGCTCGGCATTCTCCTTGCGCAACTGCTCGAGCTGCTTGTTGCCGCCCTCGACGTTGGCGACGAGCTTCTTGGTGAAGTCGCCGTTCTGGATGTCGCGCAGGATCTCCCGCATCCGGTCCTTGGTGCCCGCATCGATGACGCGCGGGCCGGACAGGTATCCGCCGAACTCCGCGGTGTCGGACACCGAGTAGTTCATCCGAGCGATGCCGCCCTCGTACATCAGGTCGACGATCAGCTTGAGCTCGTGCAGCACCTCGAAGTACGCCATCTCCGGCGGATAACCCGCCTCGACCATCACATCGAAACCGGTCTTCACCAATTCCTCTGTGCCACCGCACAGCACGGCCTGCTCACCGAACAGGTCGGTCTCGGTCTCGTCCTTGAAGGTGGTCTTGATGACGCCGGCCCGGGTACCGCCGATGGCCTTGGCGTAGGACAGTGCCAGCGCCTCGCCCTTGCCGGTCGGGTCCTGGTCGACGGCGATCAGAGCTGGCACACCCTTGCCGTCGACGAACTGCCGGCGCACCAGGTGCCCGGGCCCCTTCGGCGCGACCATCGCGATGGTGACGTTGCCGGGCGGCTTGATCAGGTCGAAGTGGATGTTGAGGCCGTGACCGAAGAACAGCGCGTCGCCATCCTTCAGGTTCGGCTCGATGTCGTTGGCGAAGATCTCGGCCTGGGCAGTGTCCGGGGCCAGCAGCATGATCACGTCGGCCCACTTGGCGACCTCGGCCGGGGTGTCGACGTCCAGGCCCTGCTCGGAGACCTTGGGCCGCGACTTCGAGCCCTCCTTGAGCCCGACGCGGACCTCAACCCCGGAGTCGCGCAGGCTCAGCGAGTGCGCGTGCCCCTGGCTGCCGTATCCGATGACGCCGACCTTGCGGCCCTGGATGATCGACAAATCTGCGTCATCGTCGTAGAACATCTTTAATGCCTCTGGCACGGTGAATCTCCCCTTCTCATTTGACTTTTCGGATGTGCGACGTTACTTGGCGGTGCCGATACCGCGCGGCCCGCGAGCTAACGACACGAGTCCCGATTGGACGATCTCGCGGACACCGAACGGCTCCAATACCCGCAGCAGCGCTTCGAGCTTGCCGTGGTCACCGGTGGCCTCAATCGTCAGCGATTCCGCTGACACATCAATCACCTTGGCGCGGAACAGGTTCACGGCTTCGATCACCTGACTGCGGGTACCGGCATCGGCCCGTACCTTGATCAACGCCAACTCGCGAGCCACCGAGTTGTCCTCGTCCTGCTCCACAATTTTGATGACGTTGATCAGCTTGTTGAGCTGCTTGGTGACCTGCTCGAGCGGAGTCTCCTCGGCGGAAACCACGATGGTCATCCGCGACATGTCCTTCTGCTCGGTGGCACCCACGGCCAGCGACTCGATATTGAAACCACGCCGCGAGAACAGCGCCGCGATGCGCGCGAGCACACCCGGCTTGTCTTCGACCAGCACCGACAGCGTGTGCGTCTTGGTGTACATCAGGCGTGTCCTTCGGTTTCGTCGTCGAACAGCGGCCGAATTCCGCGGGCGGCCTGAATCTCGTCATTGCTTGTCCCGGCGGCCACCATCGGCCACACCTGCGCGTCGGCGCCGACGATGAAGTCGATGACGACCGGGCAGTCGTTGATCGCGCGAGCCTGATTGATCACGTCGACGACGTCTTCTTCACGCTCGCAACGCAATCCGACACAGCCTAACGCCTCGGCCAGCTTCACGAAATCCGGGATGCGGCGTGAGTGGGTCGCCAGATCGGTCTGCGAGTACCGCTCCTGATAGAACAGGCTCTGCCACTGTCGCACCATGCCCAGGTTGCCGTTGTTGATCAGCGCCACCTTGATCGGCACCCCCTCGATCGCGCAGGTGGCCAACTCCTGGTTGGTCATCTGGAAGCATCCGTCGCCGTCGATCGCCCAAACCTCCGCCTCGGGGCGAGCGACCTTGGCGCCCATGGCCGCCGGGATCGCGAACCCCATGGTGCCCAGCCCGCCGGAGTTGAGCCAGGTACGCGGCTTCTCGTACTTGATGAACTGCGCGGCCCACATCTGGTGTTGGCCAACGCCGGCCACGTAGATGGCGTCCGGACCGGCGATCTCGCCCAGCTTCTCGATCACGTATTCCGGCCCCAGGCTGCCGTCGCTCTGCGGGTCGTAGCTCAGCGGGTAGGTCTTGCGGACGTCCTCCAAATAAGCCCACCAGGCGGTCATGTCGATCTTGCCCGGCGTCTCGTACTGGCGCAGCATCGCGATGAGGTCGGTGATGACGGCTTTGACATCGCCGACGATCGGCACGTCGGCGACCCGGTTCTTGCCGATCTCGGCCGGGTCGATATCGGCGTGGATGACCTTGGCCTCGGGCGCAAAGGAATCGAGCTGTCCGGTCACCCGGTCGTCGAAGCGGGTGCCCAGCGCGATCAGTAGATCACTGCGTTGCAGTGCCGCCACCGCGGCGACGGTGCCGTGCATGCCCGGCATGCCCAGGTTCTGCCGGTGGCTGTCCGGGAAGGCGCCCCGCGCCATCAGCGTGGTGACCACCGGGATCCCGGTCAGCTCAGCCAAATCGCGGAGCTGCTCGGTCGCCTCGCCACGGATCACGCCGCCGCCGACGTACAGCACCGGTTTGTGCGAACGCGCGATCAGCTTGGCGGCCTCACGGATCTGCCGGTTGTGCGGTTTGGTGTTCGGCTTGTAGCCGGGAAGATCCATCCGCGGCGGCCAGCTGAATGTGCACTGCGCTTGCAGTACGTCCTTGGGAATGTCGACGAGCACCGCGCCGGGGCGTCCCGAGGATGCGATGTGGAAGGCCTCGGCCAGCACGCGGGGAATGTCGTCACCGGAGCGGACCAGGAAGTTGTGCTTGGTGATCGGCATGGTGATGCCCGAGATGTCGGCCTCCTGGAAGGCATCGGTCCCGATCAGCGCACGCCCGACCTGCCCGGTGACGGCGACCACGGGTATCGAGTCCATCTGCGCATCGGCCAGCGGGGTCACCAGATTGGTGGCGCCGGGGCCCGATGTCGCCATCATGACCCCGACCTTGCCGGTGGCGTGCGCATAACCACTGGCCGCATGCCCGGCGCCCTGCTCGTGGCGAACTAGCACGTGCCGCAGCTTTTTCGAGTCGAATAGCGGATCGTAGACCGGCAGCACCGCGCCGCCCGGGATTCCGAAAATGATCTCGACGTCGAGTTCCTCCAGCGACCGGATTACCGACTGAGCACCGGTAAGTTGGTGCGGTGCAATGTGTTTCGCTTGGCTGGCCGGAACTTTTGCGGCGGCTTCCGCGGCGTCCGGCGCCCAGTCGCCGCCCTCGGGCGACCCGGGTGTCTGTTGCCTGGTGGGTGCGCTCACTCTGGTCCTCATCTTCTTAGTGCTGATTTGGCTGTGAAAGTTTCGTTGGTACGCAAGAAAAAACCCCCGTCAGCTCCCGCTGATCGAGGGTTGCGCGTTGGTGCCGGATCGCTTCACATGCTGAAGGAATTAGTCAGCCACCAACGCGCCGCTAATTACTACGAGCATCCCGGGCTTTCCGGCGGTATCCATAGCCCTCGACGGTAGTCTTCGCACTGCTCAACCGTCAAATCCGGAGCGGCGGGACGAACCAATCGTCGCCCGCGGGTACGGGCACCGGCGTCGGCACGAAATCGGCAACGCAAGCGAGGGTGAAATGATGTTCGGGTGGCTTCCGGCTCTGCTGCCCCGACACCCGCGCCCGTAGTGATCAAGATCTCACCGATGGCGCACCTCGCCGTGGGATTTTTTACCCTCGGGTTGCTGATCCCGGTGCTGGCCTGGCCGCCGTCGGCCCCGTTGCTCGTCATCCCGGTGCTGTTGTCAGCGTTGATCATCCGGCTGCGCACCGTGGCCGACGGCCGAGGCGTGACGGTGCGAAACCTGTTGGGGAGCCAGACGGTGGGGTGGGATGAGATCGACGGACTGGGCTTTCACCGGGGCTCCTGGGCACGCGCCAAGCTCACCAGCGGGGCACAGCTGCGCTTGCCGGCGGTCACTTTCGCGACGCTGCCACAGCTGGCGGCGGTCAGTTCCGGGCGAGTGCCCAACCCCTACCGATGACCGCCTAGCGGGGCAATTCAGGCGATCGGGTTGACCCCGTTGAGCAGCACCCACACGGCGATGCCGGCGGCGATGCCGGCGAGCAGGGCAACGAACGACCCGATGAAAGGCCGGTGGGCCCATCCCCTGTTGGCGTCCAGGCCGTAGCGGCCAGGCCCGGACAGGACGATCGCGACGGCGAGCACGATCAGCGTGATCTGGTATTCGTGTCCCTGCGGGAGGAAGTAGGAGAAGGTGTGCGGCCGCGCCGAGATGCTGACCAGCAGCTCGTTGATCAGGAACGCCAACGCACCCGCCGCGGCCACCGGGGTGAACAACCCCAGCACCAGAAGCACAGCCGCAGCGATCTCCCCGCCGGCGCTCACGTAGGACAGGATGTCGGCGTGCTGGTAGCCGGCGTCGGACAGTGAGTTCTTGAAGCTGCTCAATCCCTGGCCGCCCCACCAGCCGAACAACTTCTGCAGCCCGTGCGCGCCGAGCACCACCCCGAGGCCGAGCCGCAACACCAGCAACCCGAGATTCTGGGTGCCGCGCCGGCCGACGGCGGTTTGCCGTTCGTACTCCTCGCTCGCATCGATCTCGGCGGGTTCGGCCGCTAAATGCCGCGGTGCCGCCTGGGGCTGCGGCTGTGGCTGTACGTACGGCAGCGGCTCTGGCTGGTCGAGGACGTGGTAGGACGGCCCAGCCGGGCCGGCGGCCTGATTCGGGTCTTGGTAAGGGATCACGGTGGTGGTTCCGAAGTCGCCCGGATACCCGACGGGTGTCAGGTCATCTTCGGGGTCGACCAAGCGCGCTGCGGCGGGGCGTCCCTGGGCAGGCTCCGGAACTTCGCCGGGCCGCTGCCAAGGTGCGTCATGAGATTGACCGGTCACGCGTGTCAGGGTAAGGGCATTCATGCCCGAATTGGGGATTTGAGCGGCGCTTTCGCCAGGTAATTGACGCCTTGACCGCTAAACAGGCCCAGATCGGCCCCAAATAGGGTCTGGCTCATTCCGAACGGTGAATCCGGCCGGGCCGGATTCAGACCCGCGCGAGGGGCTTCACCGACGCGCACACAGGCACGCGTGTGGCGCCGGTGCCCGCACTATCCGTAGCCTGTCGGTCATGCATTTGGGGTGGCCGGTTCGCCGCGGGCTCGCTGCGCTCTGCGCGCTAATGCTGGTAGCGACGGGCTGCGCGCGGTTCAACGACGCGGCATCCGCGCCCTTCACCACCAACCCGGAACTCAAGCCCCAGCCGAGCTCGACGCCTCCCCCGCCGCCACCGCTGCCGCCCACGCCGTTCCCCAAGCAGTGCCCGGCCCCCGGGGTGATGCAAGGCTGCCTGGAGAGCACCAGCGGGCTGATCATGGGGCCCGACAGCAAAACCGCGTTGGTCGCCGAGCGCGCCACCGGGGCCATCAAAGAGATCTCCGTGAGCGCCGAGCCGAAGGTGAAGACCGTCATCCCGGTCGATCCGTCCGGGGATGGCGGCTTGATGGATATCGTGCTGTCGCCCACCTACTCGCAGGACCGCCTGATGTACGCCTACATCAGCACGCCCACCGATAACCGGGTCATCCGGGTGGCCGACGGCGACATCCCGAAGGACATTCTGACCGGGATTCCCAAGGGCGCCACCGGAAACACCGGAGCGTTGCTGTTCACCAGCCCCACCACGCTGCTGGTGCTGACCGGCGATGCGGGTAACCCGGCCATGGCCGCCGATCCGAAATCGTTGGCGGGCAAGGTGCTGCGCATCGAGCAGCCGACCACCGTCGGCCAGGCGCCGCCGACGACCGCGCTGTCCGGCGTCGGCTCGGGCGGCGGCCTGTGCGTCGATCCCGTCGACGGCTCGCTGTATGTCGCCGACCGCACGCCCACCGCGGACCGGTTGCAGCGCATCACCAAGAGCTCGGAGGTCTCCACGGTGTGGACCTGGCCGGACAAGCCGGGCGTGGCCGGATGCGCGTCGATGGACGGGACGGTGATGGTCAACCTGGTCAACACCAAATCGACCGTGGCGGTACGGCTCGCGCCGAACACGGGTGCGGTCACCGGTGAACCCGACGTCGTCCGCAAGGACACGCACGCCCACGCGTGGGCCCTGCGGATGTCGCCGGATGGAAACATTTGGGGCGCCACTATCAACAAGACCGCCGGTGACGCCGAAAAGCTCGACGACGTGGTGTTCCCGCTGTTCCCGCAGGGTGGCGGCTTCCCGCGCAACAACGACGACAAGGCCTAGCCGGCCGGATCGCCGGCCAAGTGTGGCCCGCTGATCCGCGCTAGGCCTGCCCGCAGGCGGCCAGCACCAACTCGCGCACCCGGGCCGCATCGGCCTGCCCGCGGGTGGCCTTCATCACCGCGCCCACGATCGCGCCGGCCGCGGCCACCTTGCCGCCGCGAATCTTTTCCGCCACATCGGGATTGGCAGCCAGGGCCTCGTCGACGGCGGCCTGGGTGACCGTGTCGTCGCGCACCAGCGCCAGACCACGGGTGATCATCACCTGCTCGGGTTCACCTTCTCCGGCGAGCACGCCCTCGACGACTTGGCGAGCCAGCTTGGTGGACAGCTTGCCGTCGTCGACCAACGCCACCACCGCGGCGACCTGGGCGGGGCTGATGGCCAGCTGGTCCAATTCGATGTTCGCCTCGTTGGCCTTCTGCATCAGGAAGTTTCCCCACCAGGCGCGGGCCTGTTCGCTGGAGGCGCCGTGCTTGATGGTCGCAGTGACCAATTCGATTGCGCCTGCATTGACGAGATCGCGCATCACCTCGTCGGAAACACCCCACTCATCCTGAATTCGCTTGCGGCTCAACCACGGCAACTCGGGGATCGTCTGGCGCAATTGCTCGACCAGCTCGCGACTGGGCGCGACGGGTTCCAGATCGGGCTCGGGGAAATAGCGATAATCTTCCGCGGTTTCTTTGACGCGGCCCGGGCTGGTGTATCCCGACTCGTGAAAGTGCCTGGTTTCCTGCGTAATTTGACCGCCGGACAGCAGGACGGCGGCCTGGCGCTGCATTTCATAACGCACCGCGACCTCGACACTTTTTAGCGAGTTGACGTTCTTAGTCTCGGTCCGGGTGCCGAATTCGGTTGTCCCAGTGGGTTTCAGCGACACGTTGGCGTCACAACGCATTGAACCCTGGTCCATTCGAACGTCGGATACCTCCAACACGCGCAGCAAGTTTCGCAACGCCGTCACGTAAGCCCGGGCGATCTGCGGTGCCCGCGCTCCGGCTCCCTCGATGGGCTTGGTGACGATTTCGATCAATGGCACGCCGGCGCGGTTGTAGTCGATCAGTGAACCGGTGGCACCTTCGATGCGGCCGGTCTCGCTGCCCAGGTGAGTGAGCTTGCCGGTGTCTTCTTCCATGTGGGCGCGTTCGATCTCGACCCGCCAGGTGGTGCCGTCTTCCAGCGGCGCTTCCAGGTAGCCGTTGATGGCGATCGGCTCGTCGTACTGCGAGATCTGGTAGTTCTTCGGCTGGTCCGGGTAGAAGTAGTTCTTCCGGGCGAAGCGGCACCACGGCACGATCTCGCAATTCAGCGCCAACCCGATGCGGATTGCCGACTCGACCGCGGCCCGGTTGAGCACCGGCAGTGAACCCGGCAACCCCAGGCATATCGGGCACACCTGGGTGTTGGGGTCAGCACCGAATGCGGTGACGCAGCCGCAGAACATCTTGGTGACGGTGGACAGCTCCACGTGCACTTCCAGGCCGAGCACCGGATCAAAACGTGCGATGACCTCGTCGTAATCCAGCAGCTCAGCCGCCCCAGCCTTCGCCGCCCCGGAAGTAACAGTCATGGAAAAGATCCTAATGGCGACCGCGCGGAGCGCAGGGCCGGGCACAATCGGCCGGCGATCAGGACGGGCGGGGCTCCCGCCACGACCGTGACGGGCCGTCCTGTCCCGCGGGCCTGCCGGCGGCCACGTCGCCCAGCATGGCCGCCAACCGCAGGTAGCTGCGCCGGCTTTCCTTACTCAACCGGTCCAGCCCGAGCTCTGTGCCCTCATGCACATGCCGATCGAACGGCAGCACCACGGTGGCGGCGACGCGAGCAGACAGTGACTCGAACTCTTTGGTGACCACACCGTCCAGCTTGGCCGGCTCGGTGTAGTTCATGGCAAGTACGGTCGACTTCAGCAGTCTCCGATATCCGTTGTTGGACAACCACTCCAGCGTTGTCCGGGTCTTTCGTACCGAGTCGATGGAGGTGCCGCTGACCACCACGAGGGCTCGAGCCTCGGGCAGAACAGCGTCCATCACGCTGGAGTTGATTGCCTTGACACAATCCACCAGCACCACCGAATAGTGTTTCCGCAGTATCGAAAATGCCTTGGCGATGTCCTGGCGCTCCAGCCGCCAGTGGGCGCGGCCATAGTCCGGCAGTCCGAGCACTTCCAGGCCGAAGCTGTTCAGGTAGGTATGCGCGCGCACCTCGGCGTACTGGGTCACCGAATCGCGCGCGAGGAGGTCCGCCAGGTTCAGCGGGTTCCGGCGGCCGTGCCGCTCCGTCAGATCGCCGGCGTCGATATCGACGGCGATGACCCGGTCGTCGCGCACTTCGGCGAAGGTCGAGCCGAGCGCCTCGACCACCGCGGTCTTGCCGACACCGCCTTTGAAGTTGAGCACGGCGATCGGAAATGCGCCGCCGATGACGGTGCCGATGCGCTGTCGCAGTGCTTGTTCGTATTCGGCGTCTTTACCCGGACCGAGATCGATTCCGGTCACCCGATGGATCACCTCGCGCCAGCTGAACCTGGTCGACTCCGCGCTGGCCCGATAATCCAGGCCGTCGAGCGCGGTCCCGCCCGGGCTGACGTCACGGCGAAACGCGGACCGCCGTACCTGCACCAGGCGGGCCGGCGTCGGCGGCCCTGCCGACCTGGACGGCCGCCGGCGTGCTGGCCCGGGCGGGCGGTAGCGCGGCTCCGGCACCGTGGCCGCGGCCGGGTCGGCGTCGGCGCGCCAACTCGGCACCGAGGGTGCGGGCTCGGCCGAGCCCGCCGGATGCGCCGGAGCAGCAGACAATGCATTGACTCCGCGAACCCCCTCGCGGTTGCTCATACCCGAGGGGGTAACCATTTCGACCTGGCCGTTAAACCAGATAAATGCACCCATCGAGGGGAGCTGGCCGATCGGGCGGCAAATTCAGCTGGGTGTCAGGGCCGTGCCGCCGGTTGTTTGCCCACCGCGGGCTAGAGCCGGTGCGCTTTCTTCAGGATCTGTGCGGCACGTTCCCCGATGACCACGCACGGCGCCATCGTGTTGGTAGCGGTGATCTGCGGCATGATCGAGCCGTCTGCCACCCGCAGGTTCTCGATGCCGTGCACCTTGAGATCGCCGTCGACCACCGACATCGTGTCGCGGCCCATCTTGGCGGTACCGACCTGGTGAAAGAAGGTGGTTGCCGCGTCTCGTACGAACTCTTCCAGTTCTGCTCCCCTGAGGTTCCCGGGCATAACTTCGCGTTTCACGTACGGCCGTAGCGGTGCGCTGTTGGCGATTTCGCGGCACCACTGCACGCAGGCGATCGCTTTTTGGACATCATCGGGATGTGCCAAGGTGTTGGCCTCGATGCGCACCGGATCGGTGGGGTCGGGGCCGCCGAGCAGTATCCGGCCCCGGCTCTTCGGGTGGGTAAGAGCAGCGTGGAAAGTCCAGCCGGCGGCGGGAAGCCCGAACCGGGCCGCGGTCTCATCGGTGGCATAAGGCACTTCCACTTGCCAAGCGAAGACGTCAGGGTGGGCCAGCCCGGACTCAGTCTCCCCGAGCACGACGACTTCGCACGCGTTGTTCCGCGGTGGCTGCGGGTCGCGGTATTCCCACATGCAGTCGAAGGCCACGTGATCCTGAAGGTTGCGACCCACCCCGGGCAGGTGTTGACGTAGGGGAACCCCCACTCGGCTTAGCTCGTCTTGATCTCCTATGCCGGACAGCATCAGCACCTTGGGCGTGTTGTTCGCGCCCAGGGACAAGACGACTTCCGCGCCGGCATCGACGCGGCGGCTCGCTCCTTGATAACGAATTTCCACGCCGACGGCTTTGCCGCCTTCGACAACGATCCGCTGCACGAGCGCATGGGTGAGGACGGTGAGGTTGGGCCGATCCATCAACGGGAAAGTGTAGGAGCGAAATACGGACTCCCGCTGCCCATTTCGTATACGAAGATCTCCGAGCGCCGCGCCCGCAGTGCCCTCCATCATCCGCCCGTTGGCGGACGGATACACCGCTGTGCCGGTAGCCTTCGCGGCGTCCAACGTCGCCAGGGCAAGCGGATGGGGATCCGGTGCGGGCTGGACGAAAACCGGCCCGCCGAGTCCGCGGTACGCCGGATCCGGGGTGCCCTGCCAATCTTCGATGTCGCGGTAGATGTCGAGGACGGACTCGTAGTTCCACGCCGGATCGCCCGCTTCGGTGGCGAAATGGTTCCAGTCGTCGCGGTGACCTCGAATCCAGGCCATCACGTTGATGCTCGAGCTGCCGCCGAGCACCTTGCCCGTCGAGTACATGATCGAGCGGTTGTTGATGTCGGGGTTCGGTTCGCTCCGATAGCCCCAGTCGCGTTCGGAACCGAGGTTGGCGGGCCATTGACCCGGGGCGACGACATCGGCGACGTTGTCGTCGCCGCCGGCCTCGACCAGCAGGACGTCGGCAGCTGGGTTCTCGGCCAGCCTGCGCGCGACGACCGAACCCGATGAACCCGAACCACACACGATGAAGTCGTACCGTGGCTTCAGTGCCGCGGTCAGCCTGGCCTGATTAGCCGCTACCCGCTCCGCGAGGGCTTTGTCTACGTTGAACCCACGGTCGGCCGCGAATTCGAGGGCCGTGTCTGGCATCTGGCCTCCGTTACGTGGGCAGTCGCCCATCAGCACCCACTATCGTCCCGGCCACAACGCACGTCTTGCGCGCACGCGACACACCATTGCGCGACTGCGCCGCGCCTCAGGTCAAAGCCCAGAGGCGATACTCCCGCGGCGACAGGCCGTGTGCCGCCTTGAACAGCCGGGAGAAATGCGCGGCATTGACCAGACCCCACCGTGCGCCAATCTCGCTCACCGGTATCGCGGCCAATTCGGCGTTCGCAAGGTCCTTGCGGCAGTGCTCAATCCTGCGGCTCCTGATCCAGTCGGTGACGGTACGACCGTCGCTCTCGAACAACCGTTGCAGCTGGCGAATCGAAATATGCTGCGCCGCCGCGACTGCCATGCCATCCAGGCCGGGGTCACCGAGGTTTTGTTCGATGAAAGCAAATGTTCGCAGCATCAAGTCGGATTGGACTCGGCTGCGACCCTCAGGGCGGTCACACGCCAACTGCTCGCACAACGCCGCCTCCAGCATGTCGAACACCGCATCGGCCAAACGGATGTTGGCCGGCCGCGCTTCTTTGGTTGTTTGGCGTCCGAGTTCAACGAGGAATGGAGCCAGCAGCGCGCCCATTCCCTCTCGACCGTTGAAGCGGCGAGCCGTGAGCCGAGAGAGTTTCGCCGGCGGAATACGCACTAGTTGTCGAGGAAGAATCGCGCTGCACATCTCGAATTTTCCGCTCACCGCGAAGTCGAACGGTCGCG
Source organism: Mycobacterium sp. Dal123C01 (assembly GCF_052566995.1). Lineage (NCBI taxonomy): Bacteria > Bacillati > Actinomycetota > Actinomycetes > Mycobacteriales > Mycobacteriaceae > Mycobacterium > Mycobacterium sp. Dal123C01. The sequence continues at coordinate 5,305,592 of NZ_CP199580.1, forward strand.
CCGTGTCGTACACGACGTATTCCCCGGGCGACAGGTTTGCCTCACGGCCGTCTTGCCGGATCACGCAGCGCCCCCCGATGTGCACGGCGACCTTCACATACTCGGGGCTGTGGTGCGCTATCAGCCGAGGTGCGTTCCGCAACAGCTGCCGAGGCGTTCGGCGCATCACGATGTCACCGTCGAATTGCATCCGGTTCATCCGCACCGTGCCGAGATTTGACGTACGCAGGTTTGCCCGCAGCGAGTCGGTGTCGGCGACCGACAGCGCCACCGGAACGAACGTGTCGTCGGTGAGGCGTTGAAACGCCTCGAAGCGCTCCGCCCCGCTTCGCCGCACGGATTTGCTATCGGTCATAACCGTTCACAACGTCTTCGGCGCGGAATTTGTTCACCGGTGTTAGCCGAAGAACGCGGCGCCTCGTGGTGGCGGGCGTCTTGACCGGCGTCGGGGTGGTTCCGCAGCGACTGGCGCCGGCGACCACGACAGGTGTTGTGCACAGTTGGCTTTGGCGTTGCATCCCCAGGCGTGGCTTGCTGGGCGGCCAAATCAGGTCAGCAACCCAGAATCGATTGGGCGCCAGTGATCCAAAGCGGCGCTGCACAGATCGGCCGGGCGAGACACCGCCGGCGATGGCAAGCGCCGACCGAGCCTAGTGCGCGCCTGGTTACCGGCTGTTTACGTCGGCGTGACGTAGGCCGGTCTCGGCGTGGTTAGCGTTATCCCCGGGGTTGCCTTACCACTTGGACGTCGGGGCGGGATCATCGTACAGCGGTGGCAGTCATTCCCGGATGCGGGTCGCCGCTGGCATCGATGTGGTTGCGGGTGAGTCGATCTCGACGCCAGGATGGGCCAATTCACTAGCTGAGCAGCATCGACGCGGACGTACGGTGGCCGTCCCCAGAAGAAGGATTGGCGCTTGCGCGCATCCGACGGTGAGGAGATATCTGGTGGACCGTGAACTCAGCGCTAATCTCCAGGATCGGTCTGCTGCGCGTGATCAGCTTGGGGGGACGACGCGGTCGGTACTCGTTTGCCAACGGACCCAGCGGTTTACCTCATGCAGCGGGACTGGATATTTGGCGTGATAGCTAACAACGCTGATCTATTTGATGGTTACTCGGCGTCGATTATCGACTCGGCGAAAATGTTGAACGACAGCATAACTCGTAAGCAGCTTCCTGGCTGGAAACTGAGGCGTCCGCGGAGGCCTTCATGACCATTCCGTTCCCGCCAGACTTGCAGTGGGTTGCTTATTTGGCGGGCTCGGCGTGGCCGAAGGGCGATGAGACCGCGATGTTCAACATGGGCGATGACTGGAACGCTGCGGCCCAACAACTCGAGGCCCTGATCCCCAGCCTTAAGCAGGTGTCTTCGAAAATATTGTCAGCGTTATCTGGTGCCACTGGTGATGCGGTCGCCGCACAGTTCCAGATGCTGCTCTCCGGTGACAATTCGATCCAGAGTCTGGTGACCGCTATGTCGACACTGGGCTCTCTGTGTCGAAATACCGGCACCCAGATCGAATACACCAAGCTGCAGATACTGAGCACGCTGGCGATCGCGGCGGTCGAGATTGCGTATCTACTGGCCATGGCCGACTGGACGCTCGGGCTATCGCTTTTGCAGATTCCGATGGTTGAGGGCATCACCATGGCTGCGATACGCACGATGGTGTCGCAATTAATGCGGCGGATTGTCACCGCTGTGGCCGAGGCGATGACCAAGACCGCGGTCAAGATGTTCATCAAAGACCAGGTGCCTAAGTTGCTCGCTGCTGGTGTGCGCGAAGCGGTGCAAGAAACGGTCATCTCCGAGGTTCAAGAGTTCGCGATCGAGGGCTATCAATGGGCGGCGGGGCATCGTGATGGCTTTGACTTCAAGCAACTAGTCGACGCCGGCGGCGGCGCCGCCCTGGGTGGTTTCACCGCCTCTTTGCTGCACGGGCCATTGACGCATGCTCTGGGTGAATCGACAACCATCGCAGGCAAAGTCGTCAATGGTGCGATCACCCACTACGGGCTGGGTTTTGTCGGCAACGTCGTGGGATCAGCGGCGACCGGAGGTCTGGACACCGTATCGCTGTTCTTGGGCCCGGCCACCGGCGGCATTCACGGCGCGCTGCATGGCGTGGCACACGGCGGCATTCACGGCGGTACCGGGGAGCCCCACGTGGGCACTGTGAAACCGGTTGACCCTGGTGTGGATGGCGATTCGGGGACTCCCAACGTGGATTGGGCGAAGATGGTCAAGCCCGATCTCGGCAGCGATGGGGATAGCGATACCCAAACTCTCGTTGGCGATGACGGAAAGGGATTCACCGACGACCCACACGAGGAGGGCTGGGGCAGCGACACGGCAACCCTCAACGGTGACCCGCGCGGCAACCAGAACATCCGGGGATCGGATGAGGGCACGAGCAGCGGGTCGCACCCACCGTCGTCACCGATGAGCAGCTCCGGCGAGGGTACTTCTACTGGTAGCCAGAAGACCGGCGCCCTCGGCCTGGAATCCGACCTCGCGAATTCACCCGAAGGTGCCGGCAGCAACGGATCTCCGACCCAGGGTGCTACCGGGTCCAGCATCTCGGGATTGGGGCCAACCTCCGGTTCGACCGCTGCGCCAACGATCAACAATGCGTCAGGGTCGCACGGCGATGCCGAATCGACTGCGCCAGCCGTCCAACAACGCCCGAATTCGGTGGCGCCCGCACACGGTGTTTCCCAGGCTGGTTCGCCGAACTCATCCCTGTTGAATCCGCCTGGAACTGGCGCGCGCGCAACCGCCACGGGACAACCGAACGAGACGCTAAATTCAACGCCGCCTGCGCGGACATCGTTAGCGGGCTCGCCGTCAGCCTCAAAGATCGACGCCACAGCCGGTACGCCCGCCGCGCGCAGCGCACCTACCGCTGTACTCAAGGCCGGGGATGCCCCAAAATCAAACGATCTCCGCCACCCAGCGCCGGGGGCCCTACAGCCGGTCCGTTTGCAGCCATCACCGGGCTTAGAGACGAATGGGGGCGATCGCTCTTCGGAGACCGAAGGCGCTGTTCCGGGTTTGTCGGGTGATGACATCGGGCAGGCGGTGCCGAAAACGGTTGATCAACAAGATCTTTCGCAAGGTTCTTCGTTGCCGGGGGTCGAGGCAAGGCACTACAACGATGGCGATGGGCGTCAAAGCGAACGTGTCAGCGCATTTGAGGACGAGGAGTTGAGTTCCCGACGCCGACGCGATGTGGCCGGTGATGAGTCGTGGCGGCATAGTTCGGTGTCGTCGGCGACGTGGTTTGATCCTCGTGATCCGGTGTTGGTGGAGGCGTGGTGGTCGCGTCGTGACGGCGCGCATGTAGCGACGGTGGATACCGAGATTGCCGATGTGTTGTCACACAGCACGCCGGCCAAGCCGGTGTCGATCGTCGGTTTGGTCCGGTATGACTTACGGCGTATTGAGGTCGCCCCGGGTCGGTTTGTGCAGGACTACACCGTCAAGATTCATCTCGGTCCCGCCGGTCGTGGTGATGGCGGTGTGGTTGCGACCACCGTTGGTGAGCTCAAAGATCGGGCGATCGTGGGCGTGGAGAAGATGCTCAACCAGGGGTATCGGCTGCCCACCGGGGACCAATTCCACGTCAGTGTCGAGTTCACTGACAATGCCGCTGACGCGCACACCGTGATCAAGGTGGTCGGTGAGGGCGACACCGATCAAACGCATTGGCGTGCCGATGCCAGTGGCGCGGTGTTGGCGCATGAGATTCTGCACTATTTGGGCGTTCCTGACGAGCACCGCGACCCCGAACGGGTGTTGCTTCGTTCTGATCGCAACGCCGGGGTGCACCGTCACGACGGTGGGGTGATGGGCGCCGGCGTGTGGGGTCACGATCCGCGTGTGATGCCGCGGCATCTGTGGTTGGTGGAGCGCACCGCGCGCAGTCAGGTCGCCGTCACTGACACGCTGGTGCAAGGCACCGGGGGGACCCACCATGTCCGGCAAAGCAGCGATGACACCGCGGCGAGACCCATGAATGCCACACGGCCAGCGCCTAAACATCCCCGTGGGGGCGCGTCTGGCAGTGGTGATCGGCGTCGGCGTCCCGTCGCGGGCGCCTCGAGGAGTCAACACAGCCCGCCTGATAGCCAAGCCGCTGCCGCTGATGTCGAAATGGTCGACGTCAACGATCACCAGGAGAGCAGTTCGGAGCGACCCGAATTAACGGTCGGGCCCCAGGAATTGCGTGTGCCCCCTGACGGTTGGTGTTTGCTGTATTCGGTGGTGGCCAGCACCCCGCCGCACTGGTGGCCCGCCAGGTTGTATCAAGGCTGGGCCAACAGCGCCCACGATGCCCACCAACAAGTCATCGACCAACTTCATGACTTTCAGCGGGGGCCCGGGCGGGTCGCCCCGACCTCGCCGTTGAGACGCGCCGCGCGCGCACTGCATGCGATGGTGGTGGACTGGGTAACAACCCACGGACACGAGGCTGTGCCTGCCGAGGCGATACAGCCGTTCCGCAGCACCGAATCCCAGGAGCAAGCACGGTTTCACCGGGTGTTCGGTGAAAACGTGCCGACGTTGCGCGCTCAACTCCACGCACTCGGGGTTAACGAGGTGCGATCGGGCGATTGGCTGGATTGGGAAGATTTACGTTCCTACTACATCGAGGAACGCGCCCGCGAAATCTCTGCCGAACTGGGCCTTGACGCCGAAACTGCCCGGTACAACGCGCAATTGGCGGTCCATCTGATAGTACAGACGGTAAGTGGGCAACAAAGGGCCAGGTTGGCCGATGACGCCCTCTCGGTTCGAGATCAGTACGAGTATCTTCGGCAGCGTCAAGCGCTGCCGTCGATCGATGATCTCGACGAGGACGGCGTGCGCCAAGCGGTGATGGATGCCGAACGCCATCAACCCCTGACCATCAGGGAGTTCAACCGGCTATCTCGAGCACTGGAACGCTGGCAACCGGAGACCGCTGGCTGGAACACCGCCGAGGGTGAGATGTTTCCCGCCCTGGTGGCTCACACCCTGGGCGTGCAACTGCACAACCCCGGCTACCACATGGATCACATCGGCCCGCCAGGCCGCCCAATCCACCTGTACTACAACGGCTTCGACCACTGGAACGCAAGCCAACCAACCCACCACACCGCCCCAACAACGACCCACGCCGCATCAGACTCCTCCGAACTCAGCGAGCCACCTTCCGACTCCTCGGAACTCAGCGAGCCTGCGTCCTCACGCAATAGCGACGACGACGCCTACCAGCCTGCGACCACGTCACCGTCAATAGGGGGTCGCGTTAAACGCACTGCACCCGCCGCCAGGTCGTCTAAACACAGCCGAGACGACCAACCCTCCCCCACCGAGCCGCCGAGTAAACGACCCAAAACGGGGAGCGCTGTCGACACGTCATCCTCAGTACTTCGCGCGGAGGATGCCAACGTCGTCAGTGCGCAGCGCGTCTGGTTTTTACTTGACGCGCTGTCGACGGCGAGAGCGAGTTCGAGCAGCGTGACCGCAAACGAGATTGCTGAGCGCCACGGAGGTTTGGGCACCGAGGCGGTGACATCGGCTGATTGGCTGAGGCGACGCGAGTGGCCTCACCGTGGGTTGACCGGTCGATTGAGTCGTATGCCGGACTATCCACAGTATCGGGACCGTATTCAGCAATTGGTCCGGGAGCTTGGGATATATGACGGGGTGCTTCCTGAACCGGTCGTCACTTTCGGCGCCAAGCATCTGCTCGATGCGCTGAACGCGCTGATCGAGTTTCGTGGCACACCGTCTTCATCGAAGGTTTACTCGGGCGCGGGAAATGTTATGGCTGAAAAAGCGGGCATTCACCGGGGTGCGATTGAGAGGTGGATTAAGACGGACGGGACATTGAAAGTCGCGCCACAGCGTCTGAATAGCCTGTCAGAATTTGGTAGGTACCGTGACGATTTAAAGAACGCTTTCGAGCAGCTGGGGCACGATGAGACGGCACGACAACTACCCGAGCCGGGCGCACGGATCTTCCACAATAAGATGACTGCCGATGACCTGTTGAACGCGTTGGAGAAGTTGGTCGAAGACCCGGGGAAGTCGCTGGGGCAACTCGCTAGGGATGTCGGGAAAACGCCCGATACGTTAAGTCAGTATCTTGATACCACCAAGGGAACATTACGCAAGACCCAGCACGACCTTCAAAAACTACCCGGGTACGCTGCTCAGCGCACTTCCATCAATGCATCGTTGGCCAGAGCGCAAAAGCGCATACAAGAAATGCAGGCGTCGCTCCGCGGCTCCCAGGCAGACGAGCTCCACAGTCGAAGTGCACAAAGCGTATTGCAATTACTGAGCGAGTTTGAGTCGGCGAAAAAGCAGTCGAGCAGTGTCACGGCGGTCGCTATTGCTCGGCGACACGGGGAATCGGTTGATACGCGCGGTGGGATCGCAGACTGGTTGCGAGCGTCTAGTTGGAGGTCGGGTGGGATAAATGCGCCTCATCGTCTCAGACGTTTGCCGGATTACCCACAGTACCGTGAACGTATTCAAGCCGTGGCCCAACGTCTCAACTTTCTCAGTGGTAACCTGCCCGATCCGGTCACCCCTTTCGGTGCCTCACATCTACTGGCCGCGCTGCGAGCGCTGCAAGATTTCAGAAGTGACGTGAAGCTGCAGGCAGAGATTGGGGAGAAAGAAAGGGCGGAGTACCCCAGGTATCGATACCCTGTCGGTGCATTACTGGCTAAAAAGGCAGACGTGAATTTGACCACGTTGGAGAGCTGGATCAGAACCGATGGGTCGCTCACTGGGGCCCCGCAGCGGCTGCGGACGCTGTCGGACTACGCCGATTACCGTGACCAGTTGCGCGACGCTTTCGCGGAACTCGGTCTCAGCCTGACAGCGAGTCAACTGCCCGAGGTCGATGGCAAGACCGCACACAGGGTGACGGGCGATGACGTGGCTGATGCGTTGGCGAAACTGGCCGACGACCCCACCAAACCGCTACGACAAGTCGCCGCCGAACTCGATGTTTCGCCGGACACGCTGAACACCTACATCGCTCCCGGCACCGGCGGACTGCGCAAGGCAGAGGCGGACATGCAAAAATTGCCGGGGTATTCCGCCCGCCGCCGCTCCATTCAGGCCTCACTCGATAGATTGCGGGAATACGGGCAAGCGATGGTTGCCGAAGATTTCCTGACCACGATGCGCCAAGGCCGCGATCAGGTCGCGGATGCCATCGACCGGATGCGACGCGACTCGACGCTGACGCCGCACGACGCCGCAGTCGCCGCTGGCGCGCCCAGGCAGGCTTTCGCGCTTGCGGTCAACCGTGGCCCCACCGTCCGTGACCAGCACGACGTCGAATATCGATTGCGGAACGTCACTCCCGAACTGAGGCGGGGGCTCGACCGAATCTTCGAGCAACTGACCACCCTTGCCAGGGGCGAGTCGATCGCTCACACCATGGGCATGAACCAGGTGACGCTCACCAGGCAGGCGATGTTCGGCGGTAGGAGGGGATCAGGGTTCAAAGCACCGTCCCGGATTTTCATCGTCGATCATCCTGAATTTAATGGCAGAGAAAATCACAGCGTGCTCAAGCGTCTGTATGCGTCGAACCCGGCTTTCATGCGAGGGCCGCGATCGTACCAGGACGACCGACCCCGGCAATTGCTGCGCTGGATTTCCAGCGTCTTGAAAGAGCACGTAGAAAAAGCGGGAGAGGTACAGGCCTACTTCGACGCCGACACTGAAACGATCTACGTCTCGGCAAATACCGTCAGAGCCAACCACGAACTTCGTCGTCTTCTCGAGAGGGGGGGAGATGGTTTACAACGTTTGTTGGATCGTCGCCAACTTCAGGATCGAGAATTTGAGGGTCGCATCAGCAGGGAGACACGCCACTGGAACAAACTTAAAAGCACTTTATCTGAATCGGGCGCGGACGTCTTCGACGATGATCTTTTTAATCGAGTCCGCTCCGCGATTCACCAGGGCAGATTTGTGGTTCCGGTCGAGCATTTCTGGCGAGGCCCCAATAGGGAAGTGGATCTGCATGGCGAACGACGCATTAGCAGGGCGTTAGCCGACGCAGGCCGCAGTCGCATGGATCTGAGCCTGCTCGCGGGGACCATGAGGGCCTGTGGGTATTGCGGCGACGCTCTGGGACTCAACGACGCGGACCCGCGTGGCCCTTTCTGGCAGTCAGAATCGGCGCGCTATGGCCTCGACGACGAGGGGATCCTCACCCACAACACGCAGAAATCCATCGGCACCTACGTCACCCGGTTGCGAGACGGCAAGGTTACCGCCAATTACAACACCGACAGCGCCTCATCCTCAGATGAAGCAACCGGGTCGCATGGCCAACTCGTCGGCAACCAGATGACGGCCGATATCCTGGCCGACGTGCTGCAGAAGCTGGCGCAGCACCCAGGCGCGCTGGGCCAGATTGGTCGCGAACTCGGGCTTGACCCTGGGACCCTGGGCGACTGGATCGACCCTGAATCCGCGGGACTCGCAGCCACAACAGAAGAGTTGTTGCCGACGTTGCGCAACTATGCCACACGGCGGGGGGACATCGAGGCCGCACTGACTGCGCTGGGCCGTCACGAGCAGGCCGAAAGCCTGCCGTTGCCAGTGATCACCGCGCCGGAATTTCTTCGGACGCTGCGAGATCACCGCGCTGAGGTTTCCGAGGCAATTGAGCGTATGCGACGCGACGCCACTATATCGGCACGCTCTGCTGCGCAGGCGGCGAACATGCCGTGGGAGGCGTTCGCGATGGCAGTCGACCGTGGCCCGACAATTCGCGACTTTTCGAGTCTTCAGAGCACACTGTCAGATGTTGAACCGTGGCTGCGAGACGGTATCGAAGACATGCTTGACCGCCTCAATCGCCTAGCCGACGGGGTGAAAATCGACGATAGCGGCATGACCGTGGTGCGGGTTCGACGTCAATTGACCAGCCGGTCGTTCATCGTGGACAATCCAGGATCCGAATCGCACGGAAACGTTAATAATTCAAGTGCGAGACGGCTGTTCGAGCAGAATCCCGATTCGGTCAGGCCCCCACGATCCTACGAATCCGACCGGCCGGTGCAACTCCTGAGGTGGATTTCCTCTGTCTTGCTGGCCACACGCCGGAGTGGCCAGGAAGTGCAAGCCTATTTCGACCGGGCACGTCAAACGGTGTACGTGTCGTCGAATTCCCTCGAAGACAACCGGGAAATAATGCGGGCGCTCCGCGACGGTTCTGGTCTGCGAGGCCTGGCCGATTCGTTATCGAGGGCGGGTCATGACGCGCGCGCGACTCGCCACGCGCTCAAACTAAGAAATGCGCTGTCGGAAGGAGCGCCAACAAATCAGGATGAACTGGTAGACGAGATCTTGACGGCGATCAGGTCGAACCGTTTTGCGATCCCTGAAGATCGCGTCCTCGGCGCGGGTTTTAGCGAAGTGGGCCTTCATGCCGAACGCCGAATCAAACGCTTGGTCGAAAGCCACGAGCGCGGGCCTTTGGACTTGGGCCTTCTCGCGGGCACCAAGCGAGTCTGCGGACAATGTGCCGCCGCCCTCGGATTCGAGCCCGCCAGACGACGCGGGCCGTTCTGGCTGACGAAAAACGCCGGCTTCGAGCTTGACAGTGACGGGATCGCCGAGAACAACCGCAGGCAACGTATCGGCAGTTACGTCTCCAAGACGCGCGACGGCAAGCTCACCACCGACTACAACACCGACAGCAACTCCGAGGCCCCATCCACCAGCACCGAGTCCGACGCGGGCACCGAATTCGACGCGGACACCGAGTTCGACCCTGACTACGAGTCCGATCCGGACACACATTCCGATACGAGCTCGGTCACTTCTGATTTCGAGCCGTCACGAACCCGGCCTGTTCCGCGAAGGGCCGCGTGGTCCGCGCCACAGGATGCAGCCGACCGGCCTTCGGGGCACGGCGCGTCCACCCAATCGTCGTTGTCTCGATCAGCGCCCGCGCCCGACAACACCCAAGTGACAGCTTCGCACCACATTGCCCCAGCGGCGCCCCACCCGGCATCGGACTCCTCGGAGCTCAGCGACGCCATGTCCGTCGACGACATCGCAGACGCCGATTACACCCCGCCGGTTGCACGGCTGTCTTCGCACACTCCAGCCGTGCTGCCAGTTACGCATCGAGCAGATGGCAAGAGGCTCACTACGGCGACGACCAAACGCGCCCGCACCGATGAGCAGTCGACACGAAACGGCGACTCGGTCAAGCGACCCAAAACGAGCGCTCTGCCAACCACGCCGTCGACGACAGCCGGTTCGTCGGGCAGAACTGACGCCACTGCAGACCAGGTCGTTGAGCTACTCACCGAATTACTCACAGAGCGAAACAAAGGAGTTCTCGGCCGCAGTTCAGGCCAAATCGCCAAGAGTCACGGCGGTAACAGCCGTAAATGGTTATTTGCTTCCAAATGGAATGACCGCGCCACCGGGCTGGACAGATCCGTCAGTCGAATGCCCGATTACTTGACGCATCGTGCGACCATTCAACAATTACTAGCTGATCTTGATTTTTATCATGGCCGTCTGCCTGAACCCCCCGCGGCCCAGCGCGTTCTCGGCGCTCAGGACGTACTCGCTGCGTTGCAATATCTGATTCGACGGCAACAAGAGCCAGAAAGTCAGCGCGGAGACTTCGGTCGAGACGTTGCGGAGTCGACAGGAATAAGTCGCACAACCGTACGGCGACACATAGCATCTCGCGATGGCGCGTGGTTGAAATCATTAGATCAGCTGAGGGCGTTGCCGGACTACGTCGAATACAGTGATCGACTCGCAGATGCCTGGGAACGCCTCGGACACAATACGTTTGCGAGGGCGATGCGTGACTCCCAAGAATCTCTTGGGACCGAATACGAAGATGCAGAACCGCACAGGGTGACAGTCGAACACGTGGCCTCCGCGCTTGCAGCCCTGGCCGTGGACAACCAAACTTCGATAAGCGAACTTGCCTCAAAACGGCACTTCGCCGACAAGGCATTCCTTCGAGTTGTTGCTCCAGCTTGGGGCGGTCTACGCGTTGAACCGGACTGGCTGGTCAGACAACCGACCTACCCTGCATATTGGGAGTCGATTCGAGACTCCTTGCACACCATGGGTCAACATGAGCAAGTCGATAGTCTGCCACCGCCATTCACCGCTGGTGATCTCGCGCACGTTCTCAGCGACCACGGCGGTGCGTTCGCCGACGCGATGACGCTCATGCGGGCTGACGTTGCGCTGACGCCGCGTGTCGCCGCGGAGGCGGTCGGCTTGCCGCCTGTGGTCGCGGCGGCGTTCGCGATCGTGGTCGGTCATGGCCCAACGGTTCAGGAACTGAGCAATATTGAGGCTCATCTCCGCGATCTGTGGCCGCGCCAGCGACACGAGGTGGCTACGGCATTGCAGGACTTGGCGGAACGTGCCCAAGGGCGCTGGCCTCGCGAAACAACGGCCGACAGCGTGACTGCGGCCGACCAGGATTCGGGTGGTCGCATGTCACTCCACGAGCGTCCAGCTCAAGGCTTTAGACGACCACCGCAGCGGTTCATCGTCGATCGCGAGTCGCCAGAGGATTATGTACAAGCTCCCCGAACGTACGAACATGACCGGCCGCGCCAGGTATTGCGGTGGCTAGCGACGGTTATCAAGCACAGGTTCGTCGATACTGGTGGCGATCACACGTTCGGCGACGTGCAAGCCTATTTTGACGAGCACGCCGATGTGATCTACCTATCGTCGAACACCGTCGGCGTGAATAAACAAATTGATGCTTTGCATCGCAATGGCGGTCTTGACCGTTTATTAGCCGACGGCCCAAACAGCGATCTGTCTTCTCGACAGGCCAGGCATTGGCACAATTTGGAACGTAAGCTTTCCGAAGCATCTGACGGCCAGGATGCAATCGTTGATCGGATCGTGGCAGCCATTAGGAATCAGAATTTTAGAGTTCCTCTCGCGGAATACCGAAGGCCCAACCCCACAGGTGGAAGGCCGCTCTTCGTCCATCTTCATGCCGAACGTCGCATTTTGCGAGCGTTGCCACGGGGTAGCCTGATCAACTTAGATCTACTTGCCGGAACAATGCGTGCATGCGGATTCTGCGCGGCCGATCTGGGATTCGAGAAGGAACGGCGACGGGGGCCATTCTGGATGTCGCAAAACGCTTCCTATGATTTAACACCTGAAGAAATCATCCAGGGGGACCTCGAAAATTCCATCGGAACCTACTCCACGCGCCTCCGAAATGGTGAGATTACCGTCGACTACAACACTGACAGCGCTGACAGTGATGCCGGTTTTGAGTCGGACCTAGACGAGCCCGATCTAGACCGCGCGGGGAGTGCGGAGAGCAGCTCTGAATTGAGTGAGATCGGGTCGTCGTCGGAGTGGTCGCAGATGGGTGCGGTCGGCCGGTCATCGGCCTCTCAGGCTCCCGTCGCCCTTTGCGTGGCTGTCGCTTCGTCGAGAACTGTTAGCGGGCAGAATGGTTCGCGTGTTGCCGCCGCGGGCACCGACGAGAACGATGCGCCGGAGTAGCGCTGACGAAGGCGTCGGCTGCGGGCGGTCCGAGCGCCGCGGCATTTGTTCACCGCACACACCGCGGGCGCCCTAACCGAAGAAGGCGGCGCCCTCGTCGTAGCGGTCGTCGGGCACCAGCTTGAGGTGGCGAGTCGCGTCGGCCAGGGACACCCGGCCGATGTCCTGCCCCTGCAGCGACACCATCTGGCCGTATTGGCCGGCATGCGCGGCGTCGGCGGCGTTGACCCCGAACCGGGTGGCCAGCACTCGGTCGTAGGCCGTCGGCGTACCGCCCCGCTGGACGTGGCCCAGCACGGTCACCCGAACTTCCTTGTTGATCCGCCTCTCCACCGCGATACCCAACTGCTGGGCGACGCCGGTGAAGCGCTCATGCCCGAACTCGTCAATCCCGCCCTCACGCAAGGGGATCGAGCCGGGGATCGGCTTGGCTCCCTCGGCCACCACGCAGATGAAGTGCGAGTCCCCGCGCTGGAAGCGGCGTTTGACGAGCCGGCACACGTCCTCGATGTCGAAGGGCTGCTCGGGAATCAGCGTCATGTGCGCACCGGAAGCCAGCCCGGCATTGAGCGCGATCCAGCCGGCGTGGCGGCCCATCACCTCCACCAGCATCACCCGCTGGTGGGATTCGGCGGTGCTGTGCAACCGGTCGATGGCGTCGGTGGCCACGGTCAGCGCGGTGTCGTGACCGAAAGTCACGTCGGTGCAGTCGATGTCGTTGTCGATCGTCTTGGGCACGCCGACCACGGGAACGTTCTCCTCCGACAGCCAGTTCGCGGCCGTCAGCGTGCCTTCACCGCCGATCGGGATGAGCACATCGATGCCGTTGTCGTCCAGGGTCTGCTTGATCTGGTCCAGCCCGGCCCGCAACTTGTCGGGGTGCACGCGGGCGGTGCCCAGCACCGTTCCACCCTTGACCAGCAGCCGGTCGTTGCGATCGTCGTTCTGCAGCTGTATGCGGCGATTCTCCAGCAACCCGCGCCACCCGTCCTGGAAGCCGACCACCGACGAGCCATACCGGGCGTCGCAGGTGCGCACCACTGCCCGGATGACGGCGTTGAGCCCAGGACAGTCGCCGCCTCCGGTGAGAATTCCGATCCGCATCCCTTTATCTTGCCCGTGCAGGCCGTCGCCGGGGCAAATTGGGCCCGCTAAACGGTCGGAGCCGCGGGCAGCGGTCCGCGCGCGGCCTCATAGGCGGCACCCACCCGATAAAGACGGTCGTCAGCCAGGGCGGGCGCCATGATCTGCAGCCCCACCGGTAGCTGGTCGTCGGGTGACAGCCCCGACGGCACCGACATCCCGCAATGGCCGGCCAGATTCAGCGGCAGCGTGCACAAGTCGAACAGGTACATGGCCAGCGGATCGTCAACCTTCTCGCCGAGTGGAAACGCTGTGGTGGGGGTCGCCGGCGAGATCAGAACGTCGACGGAGCGGTAGGCCTCGTCGAGATCGCGGGCGATCAGGGTGCGCACTTTCTGCGCCTGGTTGTAGTAGGCGTCGTAGTAGCCGGACGAGAGCGCATAGGTGCCAATCATGATGCGGCGCTTGACCTCTGGTCCGAAGCCCGCGGATCGCGTCAGTGCCATCACTTCCTCGGCGCTGTGGCTGCCGTCGTCACCGACCCGCAGCCCGAAGCGCATCGCATCAAAGCGCGCCAGGTTGCTCGACACCTCCGACGGCAGGATCAAGTAGTACGCGGCCAGCGCGTAATCGAAGTGCGGGCAATCGACTTCGCTCACCTCGGCACCCAGCTCGGTCAGCTGCTTGACCGCGGCCTCGAACGACGCCAGCACTCCCGGCTGGTAGCCCTCGCCGCGCAGTTGCCGGACCACGCCGACCCGCACGCCGCTCAGATCGCCGGCCGCGCCGGCCCTGGCCGCGCCGACCACGTCGGGCACCGCCGCCTCGATGGAGGTGGAGTCGAACGCGTCGTGCCCGGCGATCACCTGATGCAGCAGCGCGGTGTCCAGCACGGTGCGCGCACACGGACCACCCTGATCCAGCGACGACGCGCAAGCCACCAGCCCGTAGCGGGACACCGTGCCGTAGGTGGGCTTGACCCCGACCGTCGCGGTCAGCGCGGCCGGCTGGCGGATGGAGCCCCCGGTGTCGGTGCCGATGGCCAGCGGCGCCTGAAAGGCGGCCAGTGCCGCCGCGCTGCCCCCGCCGGAGCCGCCGGGCACCCGCGCGAGGTCCCACGGGTTACGGGTGGGGCCATAGGCCGAGTTCTCGGTCGAGGAGCCCATCGCGAACTCGTCCATGTTGGTCTTGCCCAGGATCGGGATGCCGGCGGCACGCAGCCGCGCGGTGACGGTGGCGTCGTACGGCGGACGCCAGCCCTCGAGGATCTTGGATCCGCAAGTGGTGGGCATGTCGATGGTGGTGAACACGTCTTTGAGCGCCAGTGGAACGCCGGCCAGGGCCGAGGGCAGCGGCTCCCCGGCCGCCACCGTCGCGTCGACGGCGGCTGCCGCCGACAGCGCCTCGTCGGCCGCGACGTGCAGAAACGCGCCGTAGCGGTCGTCGGTCGCCGCGATCTGGTCCAGGTAGGCCTGGGTGATCTCGACCGACGACAGCTCCTTGGCGGCGACCTTGGCGGCCAGCGTCGCGGCGTCGGATCGGATGATCTCGTTCATGCGCTGTCCCCGAGGATCTGCGGGACAGCGAAGCGGCCGTCCACGGCCTCGGGTGCGGCGGCCAGCGCCTGCTGCTGCGTCAGTGACGGCCTGGTCTCGTCCGGGCGAGTGACGTTGACGTCCTTGAGCGGGTTGTCGGTCGGTTCGACGCCGGTGACATCGACCGCCTGGATCTGGCTGACGTGGGTCAAGATGGCGTCGAGTTGGCCGGCGAAGCTGTCCAGCTCGGTATCGGTCAACGCCAACCGGGCCAGCTTGGCCAGGTGCGCTACCTCGTCGCGGGAGATCTGGGACACGAGCGAAAAGCCTATCCGGGCTCCGGTCGCGAACGTGCAGCCGGCCGCACGCTCGCCGCCCACCGTGAAGCTGGTTTCACGCTCGTTGGCAACCCCGCCCTGCGGAAATGCCGTGCGCGCGGCTCTGTGCAAAAGTGGGCGCGTGCCGTCGTATCTGTTGCGCATCGAGCTCGTCGATCGCCCGGGAAGCCTGGGCGCGCTGGCGGTCGCGCTCGGTTCGGTGGGTGCCGACATCCTGTCGCTCGACGTGGTGGACCGCAGTGCGGGTTATGCAACCGATGACCTGGTCATCGAACTGCCTGTGGGGGCGATGCCCGACACGCTGATCACCGCGGCCGAGTCGCTGAACGGTGTGCGGGTGGACAGCGTCCGCCCACACACCGGCCTGCTGGACGCCCACCGCGAGCTGGAACTTCTCGACCACATCGCCGCGGCGCCCCGCGACAAGGCGTCGCGGCTGCAGGTGCTGGCCGACGAAGCGCCCCTGGTGCTGCGGGTGAGCTGGTGCACGGTGTTGCACGATTCCGACGGGGAGCTGCAGCGCCTGGCCGCCAGCCCGGGCGCGCCGGAAACCCGCGCGGTGTCGGCCCCGTGGCTGCCGCTCGAGGAGGCCGCGATGCTGGACGGTACCGCCGACTGGGTGCCGCAGGCCTGGCGCGATATGGACATCACGATGGTCGCCGCGCCGTTGGGCGATCCGCACACGGCGGTGGTGCTGGGCCGTCCGGGTCCGGAATTCCGGCCTTCGGAGGTGGCCCGCCTGGGCTACCTGGCCGGGATCGTGGCCACGATGCTGCGCTGAGCCGAATCAGTGCGACTGCGACTTCGATCCGGCCAGCACCGCGTCGTCGTCATCCCACAGCAGCAGCTGACGCACCGCCGGGCGCGGGCCGTAGGGCCGAAGCATGGTGCTGGCCGGACGCGGACGCACCAGTTGGGGCCACCAGAACCAGCGCCCGAGAAGCCTTGCGATAGACGGCGTCATGAATGAACGCACGATCAGCGTGTCGAACAACAAGCCAAGGCCGATCGTGGTCCCGATCTGACCGAGCACCAGGAAACCGCTGAACACAAAGGCGCACATGGTGACGGCGAAGACGATGCCGGCCGAGGTGACCACCGATCCGGAGCCGGCCATCGCCCGGATGATGCCGGTATTCAGCCCGGCGCCGATCTCCTCCTTGAACCTCGAGATCAACAGCAGGTTGTAGTCGGATCCCACCGCCAGCAGTAGGATCACCGCCAGTGCGAGCACGACCCAATACAATTGGATGCCGAACATGTACTGCCACACCAGAACTGACAGCCCGAACGAGGCACCCAGCGAGACGGCTACCGTGCCCACGATGACAACTGCCGCAATCAGGCTGCGCGTGATGATCATCATGATCAGCAGGATCAGGCTCAGCGCGGCGAATGCCACGATCAGCAGGTCGTACTTGGCGCCGTCCTGGATGTCCTTGTACGTCGCCGCCGTCCCGCCAAGATAGATCCCCGCGTCCGCCATCGGCGTACCCTTCAAGGCCTCATGCGCGGCCTTCGCAATCGGATCGATGTGTGAAATGCCTTGGGTCGTCGCGGGATCGCCCTCGTGGGTGACGATCATGCGAGCGGCCTTGCCGTCCGGCGAGAGGAACAGTTTCAGCCCGCGCATGAAGTCGGGGTTGTTGAACACCTCGGGCGGCAGATAAAAAGTGTCATCGTTCTTGGCCGCGTCAAAGGCCCGGCCCAGCGCCGTCGCGTTGTCGATCGCGGCAGCAGTCTGCGCGTAGATGCCCGACAGCGTGGCGTAGTTCGCCAGGGTCAGATCGCGATTGGTCTCCTGGCTTTGGATCTGGGGCGGTATCAACCCCACCAGCTTCGGTTGCAGCGCATCGAGTTTGTCCAGCGTCGCCGTGAGGTCTTCGAACTTTTCACTGAGCTGGTCGGTAGCGTCGAGAGCCTCGAAAGTGGACCGAAATGCGGCGCAGGCGGGGATGTCGTAGCAGTGCTTTTCCCAATAGAAATAGCTACGAATCGGCCGCAGGAAGTCATCGAGATTGGCGAGCTTGTCGCGCAGATCATTGATCGTGTTGATCGTGTCGTGAAAGCTTTGGGTCTCGCTGTGGGTGGCGTCGGCCAGTTGCTGCTGCAGGGCATACTGCTGCTTCAAAATGTTGATCGTCTTCGACAATTCGTTGGCTTGCTTGAGGGCGTCGTCGGCCCGATCCCGTTGATAGGGCAGGTTTTGCTGCTGCGCCGCGCTCTGATTGCTGACCACGAACGCGAGCGAGCTGTGGACGAGCGGGGTACCCAACGGCCTGGTGATGGTCTGCACCTGCGCGACCCCGGGCACGTGAAACACGGCCTTGGCCACCTTGTCCAGGATCAGCATGCTTTCCGGGTTACGCATGTCGTGATCCGTCTCGACCATCAGCAACTCGGGCTCCAGCCGGGCCCGCGAGAAGTGCCTCTCGGCGGCCGTGTAACCGACATTGGCCGGGGCGCTGGCCGGCATGTAGGGACGAGTGTCGTAACTGGTCTTGTATCCGGGCAAGGCGATCAGGCCCACCAGGGCCAGCGCGCATGCGGCCGCGAGAACGGCGCCGGGCCAACGGACGATCGCGGTGCCGATCCGCCGCCAGCCGCGGGTTCTCATCGCCCGCTTGGGGTCGAAGATGCCCGCCTTGGCTCCCAGCGTGAGGATCGCGGGCCCCAGTGTCAGGGCCGCGAAGAGCGCAATCAGCACCCCCAAAGCGGCCGGAATGCCCAGACTTTGGAAGTAGGGCAACCGGGTAAAGCTCAGACAGGCCACCGCGCCGGCCACCGTCAGCCCGGAGCCCAACACGATGTGGGTGGTGCCGTGATACATGGTGTAGAAGGCGTTTTCCCGGTCCTCACCGGTCCCGCGCGCTTCCTGGTAGCGGCCCGCGAAAAATATTGCGTAGTCCGTTCCGGCGGCGATCACCAACAGGGTCAGGATATTCGTCGCATACGTCGACAGCCCGATGATTCCGGCGTTACCCAGAAACGCGACAAGACCTCGGGCGGCGGACATTTCGATGAGGACCGTGGCGAGCACCAGCAGTGTGGTGAGCACCGATCGATAGACGAAGAACAACATCAACGCGATCATCCCGATGGTGATCGCGGTGACCTTCGCGGTCCCCTTGCTGCCGACATCGAACTGATCGGAGATCAGCGGCGCCGCGCCGGTCACGTAAACCTTGACTCCCGGTGGCGGCTTCATGTGCTCGACGATGTCGCGGACGGCGCCCACACCCTCGTTGGCCAATGCCGAGCCCTGATTACCGGCGAGGTTCACCTGAACGTAAGCGGCCTTGCCGTCGCCGCTCTGCGATCCCGCCGCGGTCAGGGTGTCGCCCCAGTAGTCCTGGACATGTTGGACGTGCTTTTTGTCCTGCTCGAGCTTGCGGACCATCTCGTCGTAGAAGCGGTGGGCGTCGGCGCCCAGCGGCTTGTCGCCTTCCAGCACGAGCATGGCCTGGCTGTCGGTGTCGAACTCATGGAACGCTTGGCCGATGCGCTTGATCGCCTTGAGCGACGGGGCATCCGGCGAGTTCAGCGCCACATTGTGGGTTTTCCCCACCTCTTCGAGCTGCGGCACCGCAATGTTCGTGAGGGCGGCCAGCGCCACCCAGAACAGCAGGATCGGTAGCGCAAACCGGCGGATGTTGCGCGGCACGAAGGGCCGCGTCTGCTGCTGGTTGGTTTCGTTGCTGTGGTTGCTCATCCCGACTTATCCAGACAGAAGGTGTAGGCGTCGACTTTGTTGACGGTGCGTTGGTCTTTGACTTCGCCGTTGATGGTGATCCGGCAACCGAGGGTGTCTCCGTCGCCTTGCGCCACGACGTTGGCGACGACCGCGGGCTCGGTGGTGGTGATCGTGAACGACCAGGGCAGCGGCGCGTTTTTGACTTGCTGCGGCTGGGCGTTGACGTCCAGGTAGTTGATGGTTGCCACCGCGCCCGGTGCACCGAAGACCTCGAGCACTACCTGCTTGGGGTTGAACGGGACGATCTCGTTGGACAGGCCGCCGTTGGCCGAGGTGTTGTTGTGCGAGCCGAAGATGCCGTGCAGGCGATAGATGCCGAATGCCGCGACTGCGACGACCATTACCGCGACCAAGACCATCCACCCCTGCCTGAGCACGGCGGACATTGAAATCGCCTTCACCCGTCGGCCTTTCGATGGTCGGGGCGTTCTCGATCACTCTATGACTACGACGGTTGTCTCGCGCGAGCGCGATCAACGGATCTCACAGTACGGTACTGGACCGTACTGGACAAGAGACGCGCCCGTACACATCGAACGGCGCATGATGCCTGGCTCTTACTTGTTGAATCGGGTGAGGCCGGGGATCAGGAACCCGTCGACGAGTGCCTGCACCGTGTCACGAGTGGGCGGGCGCCCGGGGATGATGGACCGGAAGATCAGGTAGCCGGGCAACAGATCCCAGAGCTCATCGGTGACGACGTCTTGGGCGATCTCGCCACGGTCGACGGCCTGTTGCAGCACATGCTGAATCATGGCCTTGCGTTGCTTGAGGAATTGCTCCTGTAGGGCGTCGTTGAGCGCTGGATGGCGCGACACCTCCATCATCACTGCGCGGACGGTGCTGGCGTGCTCGAGGCCATGCTGACCGCACGCCTCCCCCAGCTGGAGCAGATCCCCCCGCAGGGTGCCGGTATTGGGCATCACCGCCACCTGGCGGACGCCCTCGATGAAGGCGGCCAACACCAATTCGGCTTTCGACGGCCAGCGCCGGTACACCGTGGCTTTGCTGGCGTGCGCGGCGCTGGCGACCGCGTCGATCGTCAACTGGTCATAGCCGTGTTCCTGCAGCAACCGCAGGGTGACGGCCAGCAGTTCGGCCTCGCGCGCAGACCACGGCGAAGCCTCCGCGCACGGATCGGCCGTCTGGGTCATAGCGCCCACGATAGATCCACTAGGGCAGTACGGACCAGTACTGCCCTGCTAATCGGCCGTGGCGTCGGCGGCAGGGCCCTTTTCGAGCAGCCGGCGAAATCCGGCTTCGTCCAGGATCGGCACGCCCAGTTCCACGGCTTTGTCGTACTTCGAACCCGGCGAATCGCCGGCGACGACGTACGCGGTATTTTTCGACACCGCGCCGGCGGCCTTGCCGCCACGCGACACGATTGCCTCCTTGGCGTCGTCCCGGGAGAACCCGGGCAGCGAACCCGTGACCACGATGCTCAGCCCGGAAAGCGTGCGCGGCACGCTGACGTCGCGCTCGTCGGCCATCCGCACGCCGGCCGCTTGCCACTTGTCGACGATCGCGCGATGCCAGTCGACGGTGAACCACTCGGTGACCGCGGCGGCGATGGTCGGCCCGACACCCTCGACCGCGGCCAGCTGCTCGGTCGAGGCCGACGTGATCGCGTCGAGGCTGCCGAACTCGGTCGCCAGGGCGCGGGCGGCCGTCGGTCCGACATGCCGGATCGACAGCGCCACCAGCACCCGCCACAGTGGCTGGGCCTTGGCCTTGTCGAGGTTGGCCAGCAGCCGCTTACCGTTGGCCGACAGCGTGCCGGCCTTGGTGGTGAACAGCTCGGTGCGCAGCAGGTCGTCCTGGGTGAGGGTGAACAGGTCTCCCTCGTCGGTGATCACCGCAGCCGCCAGCAGGGCGGTGGCGGCCTCGTAGCCCAGGCCTTCGATGTCGAAGGCGCCGCGGCCGGCGACGTGAAATACCCTCTCCCGCAACTGCGCCGGGCAGGATCGGGAGTTGGGGCAGCGGATGTCGGCGTCGCCCTCCTTGGCCGGGGCCAGCAGGGTGGCGCACTCGGGACAGTGTGTGGGCATGACGAATTCGTGTTCGGTGCCGTCCCGCAGATCGGCGATCGGACCGAGCACCTCGGGAATCACGTCGCCGGCCTTGCGGATCACCACGGTGTCGCCGATCAGCACGCCCTTGCGCTTGACCTCGGCGGCGTTGTGCAGGGTGGCCATCCCGACCGTCGAGCCGGCGACCTTGACCGGAGTCAAGACCGCGTACGGCGTCACGCGTCCGGTCCGGCCGACGTTGACCCGGATGTCGAGCAGTTTGGTCTGCACTTCTTGGGGCGGATACTTGTACGCGATCGCCCAGCGCGGTGCTCGCGAGGTTGAGCCCAGCCGGCGCTGCAGAGTCACGTCGTCGATTTTGACGACGACACCGTCGATTTCGTGATCGACGTCGTGGCGGTGCTCGCCCCAGTAGGCGATCCGCTCCAACGCACCGGGGGCGTTGTCCACCCGGGTGGTGTGGGTGGAGACGGGCAGACCCCAGGCGCCCAGCGCGAGGTACGCGTCGTGCAGGCTGGCCGGCCGAAATCCTTCGGTGTGCCCCACCCCGTGGCAGATCATCCGGAGCTTGCGGCGAGCGGTCACCGCGGGATCCTTCTGCCGAAGTGACCCGGCGGCGCTGTTGCGCGGGTTGGCGAACGGTGTCTTGCCGTCTTCGACCAGCGCGGCGTTGAGGGCTTCGAAGTCGGCGAGCCGAAAGAACACCTCACCGCGCACCTCGAGGACATCGGGTATCGGAAAGCTGTCGCTGGCCGTCAGCCTTTCCGGGACATCGTCGATGGTGCGCGCGTTGTTCGTGACGTCCTCGCCGGTGCGCCCGTCGCCCCGGGTGGCCGCCCGGACCAGCCGACCCTTGCGGTAGACCAAGGCCAGCGCGACGCCGTCGATCTTGAGCTCACACAGAAAGGGCACGTCGTTACCGACCTCGGCGTGGATGCGTGCGGCCCACACGTCGAATTCCTCGGTGCTGAACACGTTGTCCAGGGACAGCATCCGTTCCAGGTGCTCGGCCGAGGTGAAATCGGTGGCGAAGCCCGCACCACCGACAAGTTGGGTGGGCGAATCGGGTGTGCGCAGCTCGGGATGCTGTTCCTCGAGCGCGGCAAGCCGGCGCAGCAGCTCGTCGAAATCCGCGTCGGAGATAGTCGGCGCATCTCGCACGTAGTAGCGGAACTGGTGTTCGCGCACCTCGTCGGCCAATTCACGCCAAAGACGGCGAGCCTCGGGCCCGACGGGGTCAGCTTCTGGCGAACTCACCTTGGCAGGCTATCGAAGAGCGCCGCACCGATCGCGAGGCGCTCAGTCCCCTCGTTCCACGAAAACCCGCAACCGGTCCTCCGCCGCGTCCCACCGGCGAGACAGCTGGATCAGATAGTCGCTGGCCCGCGCCAGAGGTTCGGTCTGCACCGTCCACACGCGTTCGCGACCGCGACGGTTGCTCGTGACCAGCCCGGCCGACTCCAGCAGCTGCAGGTGTTTGGTGGCCGCCTGCCGGGTGACCGGAATGACGTTGGTGACTTGCGATGTCGAGCTCGGACCCAGATCGCAGAGCCGGACGATGATGCGTAGCCGGTTGGGATCCCCGAGTGCATCGAAGAGTGGTGCGGTTACCGCGGTTTGGGCACTCATACCCGCGCGTCCTCGGTGTACCGGCGCACCATGTCGGTCTGGATTGCCCAGCCTTCTGAGTTGGCCTCGAACGAGGCGGAGCGCCGCGACGCCGGGATGGCGTCGAACCCGGATTCGGCGATGGTGAGCAGCACGCCGTCGGGGGCTTCGGTCAGGGTGAACTCGACGAGTGTGGTCGGCTCGGATTCGTAGTCGACATCGGGATCGATCGCGAATGGATGCCAGCGGTAGGCAAATCGCCGCTTGGGTTCGATCGCGACGATCTGCCAGGTGCTTTTCGCCCCGGTGTGCGCCTCCTGGCGCTTGGCGACCTCGTCGTCGACGGTGGTGGGAACGATCGCCGCACCGACCGCGGCGCCCGCCACGAAGGGGCCGTCGAACCGGACGCCGAACCAGCGCCCGAACTGCTCGGCATCACTGATGGCCCGCCAGACCCGGTCCAGTGGGGCACGCAACACCACGCGTTTCTCGATCCGATCCGTGTTCATAGGCAACCTCCTGGTTGCCTTTTAGCTCATCACGCGACGACAGCAAAAGCAACCAATTGGTTGCCTATCAGATGGAGTCGGGGTCCTGGGCGAACGCATCGGCGGCCTTGCGGGCCAGTTCGATCGCGGTGCGGGCCCACTGCGGCGTCGCCGCGGCGAGGCCACACGCCGGGGTGACACCGATGCGCTCGCGTAGCTCCAAGCGGCCGAATCCGAGTCGGTCGGTCACCGCGACCACTGCGGCGGCCACCTCTCGCACGGCGGGCGGGTGCTCCGGAGCGGTGGCCGCGACCACGCCCAGCATCACGGGGCGACCCGATTCGACGAACCCCGCGATCCCGTCCAAGTCCGCCGCCTTGAGCGTTCCGACGTCGACAGATATCGCGCTAATAGCACTGCGCTGCAACAGGTTCCACGGCAATCCTGGCGCGCAACTGTGCAGCAGCACCTCGGCGCCCACCGTCTCGGCGCAGGTGTCGAGCAGCGCGGCGGCCACCGACTCTTCGAGCGCCGCAACCGGACTCAGCGCGGTGACCCCGCTCAGCCGACCGCTCA
This sequence comes from Mycobacterium sp. Dal123C01, assembly GCF_052566995.1. Lineage (NCBI taxonomy): Bacteria > Bacillati > Actinomycetota > Actinomycetes > Mycobacteriales > Mycobacteriaceae > Mycobacterium > Mycobacterium sp. Dal123C01. Next base: position 5,329,563 of record NZ_CP199580.1, read on the forward strand.
ATGCCGCCGGTAAGGACGGCTCGTCGAACTGCACCACCACCGGTGTGTCCAGCCGGCGCGACAACGCCGCACGGTGTGCGGCAACGCCTTCGGCCAGTGAGGCAGTCAGGTCTCGCAACGCGCCGGGATCGCTGATCGCCCGATGGCCGTTGGCCAGCTCGAGCCCGGCGGCCAGCGTGATCGGGCCGGGAGCCTGGACCTTGACCACCCGGCCGTTGCCGCGCAGACCGGCGATCTCCCAAGCTTCCTCCAGGGCGTCCATGTCCTCGTCGAGGAGGCTGACCGCCCTGCGCATCACCGCGCCGGGACGATCGGCGATCCGGTAACCGCGCGGCACGGTGTCGATCGCCACGTCGATCAGGAGCGCGCCGGCCCGCCCAAGCATGTCGGCGCCCACTCCCCTGGCGGGCAGCTCGACGATATGGGCCAGCGCCGCAGCCAACTCGCCGACGACAACCTCCGCCGACGGCCGCGCCGCGGTGCCGGGCCACGATCCCATGCCGCTGGCCTTCGGAAAGATATCCGCGAAAACACTCACCGGCCAACCGTATTCGACGTCACATCGCGCCCCGACGGCCAGGGGTGTTTGCCGCTGGCCAACGCGGCTACTCTCGGAGGTTTGGAGGGATGCAAAACGGTGTGGCGCAGAGCGAGATTCGCGTGGCCGCTGCTCATCTGCAGCGCGGTGGTGCTGACTGCGGCATGCACCCGGGTCGTAGGTGGTACGGCACTGCCGGGGTTTACCGGCGGCGCCAGGGGTGTCAACGGCGTCAACGTCGACACGATCCTGCTCGACCAGTCGCGGATGCAGGCGATTACCGGCGCCGGCGAGCACCTGTCGATCATCCCCTCGATGGACGGCACCAATCCGGTCGACATCGACACTCTGGCCGACACCACACCGCGGCCGTGTCGCTTCCTCTTCGCCGAGACCGCGACGTTCGGGCCCGATATCGAAGAGTTCCACAAGACCACGTTTCAGGACCCACCCGACGGCGCGCTGATCTCTGAGGGCGCCGCGGCCTATCGCGATGTCACCACCGCGCAGCACGCCTTCACCGCTCTGGTCTCGACCGTCACCGACTGCGCCGGCTCGGCCGGCCAGGTGTTCGTCGGCGACTGGAAGGCCGATACCAACTCGCTGCACCTGGGGCCCGGCGGCTGCGGCCGCGACTACCGGGTGCTGTCGGTGACCTTGGTGGAAGTCACGTTTTGCGGCTTCCCGCAATCGGTGTCCGACATCGTGATGACCAATATCGCCGCCAACGTACCGCGCTAGCGCGGCGGGCTCCGCGTTGGTGCGCAACAGCCGCCTGGCTCGTGTCTCGAGGGGTGCCAGGCGGCTGCGCGGCTTTCATGGAAGTGCTTTTACGGCAACGGCAATCGTCGTCACCAGTGCGCCGTGGTCGTCAACTCGAAATTCGGGTGGCCACATTCGATCCACATCGTGACGTGCAGGGCGGTGACGGCCGCCGAAACCACCAGGGCGGTGATTGCCAGCCCGAAACCCTGCTGCCCACGCTGTTTGACCTGCCAGATTCCGGCGAGGGCGAGGATGCTGCTCACGATCGGGCTGGCGTACATGCCCAGGATGCTCAGCACAAAAGCCGCAATGGCCAGGCCGTTGGTAGGCACCGCCGGTGCTCTGACCTGGTTTTCGCTCATCGTCGCTCGTTCCTTCCCGCGCTGGGGCCACCCGCTTGCCGAGATATATATTCACCGACAGCCCTTGGAGAATTCTTGGAACGCGGCGACGTCCGCCGGCGAGAAAGATCAGCGCGAAGTACTGGCGATGGTCGCGCTGCCGAGCACCTCGTCGCCCTCTGAATCCGGGCGGTACAGCACCACCGTCTGACCGCAGGCCACCCCGCGCAGCGGAGCGCACAATTGCACGACAAGCTCGTCGCCGGCCAATTCGGCCACCGCACTCACGGTTTCACCATGGGCCCGCACCTGTACCGCGCACTCGATCCGACCCTGGGGCGCGGTTCCCGCGGTGAAGACCGGAGCGCGGCCCGTCAGCGCATGCATTTCGAGGTCGGCGGCACTGCCCACGTGCACCGTCGCGGTATCGGCATCGATAGCCGTCACGTAGCGCGGGCGACCGTCCGGTCCCGGACCGGCGATGCCCAAACCCTTGCGCTGACCGATCGTGAAACCGTGCACCCCGTCGTGGGTAGCCAGCACCGCGCCGTCCGCACTGACCACGTTGCCCTGCCGAACGGCGATGCGCTCCCCGAGAAAAGCCTGGGTGTCCCCCGACGGGATGAAGCAGATGTCATGGCTGTCGGGCTTGTCGGCGACCGCCAGGCCGCGACGAGCCGCCTCCGCACGGATCTGCGGCTTGGGAGTGTCGCCAATCGGAAATGCGGAGTGGCGCAACTGCTCTGCGGTCAGCACGGCCAGCACGTAGGACTGATCCTTGTCCAGGTCGACGGCGCGGCGCAGCCGCCCTTGCGACAGCCGAGCATAGTGTCCGGTGACCACAGTGTCGAAACCCAATGCCAGGGCGCGCGCAGACAGGGCGGCGAACTTGATGCGCTGATTGCAACGGATGCACGGGTTGGGCGTCTCGCCGCGCGCGTAGGACGACACGAAATCGTCGATCACGTCTTCGGCGAACTTCTCCGCGAAATCCCAAACATAGAACGGGATTCCGAGCACATCGGCGACTCGGCGCGCATCCGAGGCGTCTTCTTTCGAGCAACAGCCACGCGAGCCGGTGCGCAGCGTGCCGGGCGCCGACGACAGCGCCAGGTGCACGCCGACCACGTCGTGCCCGGCATCGACCATGCGGGCGGCGGCGACCGACGAATCGACGCCACCGCTCATTGCGGCAAGAACCTTCATCCGGATGCTCCCGCAGCGGCCAGGGCAGCTCGCCTGGCCCGATCCACCGCACCGGGAAGTACTCGCAGCAACGCATCGACATCGGCGTCAACGCTGGTGTGCCCCAACGACAGACGCAGCGACCCCCGGGCAGTGGCGGGATCGTCGCCCATCGCGATCAGCACGTGCGAGGCTTGCGGGACGCCGGCGGTGCAGGCCGACCCGGTAGAACACTCGATTCCGTTGGCATCCAACAGCATCAATAGGGAATCGCCTTCGCAACCGCGAAAAGTGAAGTGGGCGTTGCCCGGAAGCCGCGGCTCGCTGGACCCGTTGAAACGGACGTCGTCGATCGCGGCCAGCACACCCTCGACCAGACGATCGCGCAACGCGCGCAGCCGTGCGGTGTTGGCCTCCAGGCCGTCGACCGCGAGCCGGACCGCGCTTGCCATTCCGACCGCACCAGCGACATCCGGTGTGCCGGAACGGATGTCACGCTCCTGTCCACCGCCGTGCAACAGCGGCACACACGTCACGTCACGGCGCAGCAGTAGGGCGCCCACGGCCGGCGGACCGCCGAACTTGTGCGCCGCAATGCTCATCGCCGAGAGCCCGCTGGCGGTGAAGTCGACGGGCAGCTGCCCGACCGCCTGAATGGCGTCGCTGTGCATCGGGACGCCGAACTCGGCGGCGACGGCCGCGAGTTCGGCGATCGGCATCACGGTGCCGACCTCGTTGTTGGCCCACATCACCGACACCAGCGCCACGTCGTCGTGGCTGCGCAGCGCATCCCGCAGCGCGTCCGCCGACACCGATCCGTCCGCGGCGGTGGGCAGCCAGGTCACCTGGGCACCTTCGTGCTCGACGAGCCAGTCCACCGAGTCCAGCACCGCGTGGTGCTCCACCGCACTGGTGATGATGCGGCGATGACTCGGATCGGCGTCGCGGCGGGCCCGGTAGATCCCCTTGACGGCCAGGTTGTCGCTCTCGGTGCCGCCCGCGGTGAAGATCACCTCCGAGGGGCGCGCGCCCAGCTTGTCCGCGATGAGCTCACGGGACTCCTCGATGCGGCGCCGCGCCGCCCGGCCGCTGGTGTGCAGCGACGAGGCATTGCCGACGGTGCCGAGCACAGCCGTCATCGCCTCGATGGCGACAGGGTGCATCGGGGTGGTGGCAGCGTGATCGAGGTAGACCATGACGCGCCCCAGGATACCGGGCCGGTCAGGAGCCCTAGGCCACCAGCACGTGGCGTTGACCTGGACGCTGCGACACTCCTACGCCGACCGCCGACTGGCAGCGGCGGGCCAGCGCCCGCCGATCGGTGCCCGGCAGCTGCAGAGATTCCACATGAACATGCGCCAGGGTGCGGCGCGCGGCCAGCAAGCGGCCCATCGCCCGCCACAAGGTGTCGTCACCGACGAAGGCCGGAGCGGTCGAGATGAGGCCGTCGACGTGGTGGTAGGTCAACCGGAGGGGCTGCACCGGGCGACCGGCATCGATCGCGGCCTGGAACATCGCCGGGTAGAACGACCCGCAGGCCACCCCGCACCACGTGGTGCCCTCGGGAAAGGCGACCACGGTCTGGCCCGCGCGCAGCCGATCCGCGACGGTATCCACCACCGCGGGCAGCCGCCGCAGGCTGGCCCGCTCGATCGGGATGATGTTGAGCAGGCGCACCGAGAGGGCGCCGAACATGTCAGCGCGGGCCACGAACGACCCGGGCAGCACCGAGCAGATGGCGAAGACGTCCAACCAGGACATGTGCGGACTGACCACCAGGACCCCACGCAGGTTCCGGATCGGAGCCCCCGACACGCTGATCCGGACACTGAAGAAGCGCAGCACCATGCGGCAGTAGAACCGCTTCACCCGCATCTGGCCGGGCAGTGGCATGAGCGCCAGCGGAACCCCCGGCGCCAACAACAGGGCCGCCACGACGCGAAGCGTTACCCGCAGCACCACCAGCCACCGCGGCGACGCGGGGCCGGCACCCACACAGCTGCTGTCGCACGTCGCGCGCGGCAGCCAGGCGTGATCGGTGGCGACTGCGGGAGCGGTCATCGCGCGCCGCCGGCCATCTCGGAGGCCGCCGATACCGACCGCAGTCTTCGCAGATATCGGGTATCGGCGTGGCGTTTGTCCAGCAGAACGCAGAAGTCGCCCACCCCGAAGTCCACGTCCAGGGCGGGCTCCCCGCAGGCTTTGGCACCCAGCCGCAGGTAGCCGCGCATCAGTGCCGGCACCGCGGGCCGCCGCGGCGGCGCAATCTCGTCGAGAGTCCGGCCGTCCACGACCACCGGCCGGTACGGGTACACCTGGTATTCCGGTGGTGCGACATGACGGCTCAGGACGAAGTCGCGGACACCCCGAAGCTGGCTGCCCGGCGCCTCGTCACCCGATTCGCTGCCGATCGGTACCGACACACACCCGGTGACGTAGTCGTAGCCGTAGCGGTCCAGGTAGGCCAGGATCCCCGCCCACATCAACAGCACGACGCCACCGTTGCGGTGGCCGTCGCGGACCACGGCGCGGCCCATCTCCACCAGCGACGGCCGCAGCGGATCGAGCGCGCGAAGGTCGAATTCCGTCGCGGTGTACAGGCCCCCGGCCGCGATGGCACCCGTCGGCGCCAGCATCCGGTAGCAGCCCACCAGCTCGCCGCTGTCGTCGTCGCGGACCAGCAAGTGGTCGCAGAATTCGTCGAAGCGGTCGACGTCCCGGTCGCCCGCACCGGCCGTCGGCAGCGCGAAGCCCGGGGTGCTGGTGAATACGTCGTACCGGAGCCGCTGTGCTGCCTCGACCAGGCTGGGGTCGGTGGACAGCAGCAGCGAATAGCGCGGCCCAGCCAAACTGGTCGCGGTTCCGACCGGCTTGTCACTCGGGATCAGGACAGAAGCAATGCTCATGCCAACAACGTGGCGTAATCGAGGAGCGAATCGGCATCGGTGCTGTGACGTGTTGGTGCACGTGAGATGACCAAATGTCGCGGAACGCGCCCTGGCTGGCGCGGATGCGACCTGCGTCACAGACCGTGCCGGCTCAGGCAGGCAGCGCTGGCGCGCGGCAGCAAAAGGCCGTGACGCAAAAAGCCCCCGACGCGACCTGCGCGCGGGGGCTTCTGCGTGACGCGAAGATCAGCCCTTGCGAGCCTTGATCGCGTCGGTCAGCTGAGGAGCCACCTTGAACAGGTCACCCACCACGCCGTAGTCGGCGATCTCGAAAATGGGTGCCTCTTCGTCCTTGTTGACCGCGACGATGGTCTTCGAGGTCTGCATGCCCGCCCGGTGCTGGATCGCACCGGAGATGCCCAGCGCGATGTAGAGCTGGGGCGAGACCGTCTTGCCGGTCTGGCCGACCTGGAACTGGCCCGGGTAGTAGCCGGAGTCGACGGCGGCACGCGAGGCCCCGACGGCCGCACCCAGCGAGTCCGCCAGCGCCTCGATCACGTTGAAGTTCTCCGCGCTGCCGACGCCGCGGCCACCGGAGACCACGATGGTGGCCTCGGTCAGCTCCGGGCGGTCACCGGCGACCGCGGGCTCGCGGGACGTGATTTTGGTGGCGTTCTCGGCGGGAGCCGGCACCTCGACGGTGACCTGCTCACCCGCGCCCGCGGACGGCTCCGCGTCGACCGCGCCGGCCCGCACGGTGATCACCGGGGTGTCGCCGTTGGCCTGCGCCTCGACGGTGAACGCGCCACCGAAGATGGAGTGGATGGCTTTGTTGCCCTCCTTGACCTCGACCACGTCGACCAGCAGACCGGAACCGAGCCGGGCCGCGAGCCGGCCGGCGATCTCTTTGCCGTCGGCGTTGGCGGCCAGCAAGACTGCGGCCGGGGAGTTCGATTCGACCAGCGAGGCCAGCACATCGACGACCGGGGTGACCAGGTACTTGTCGACGTCGTCGGATTCGGCGACGTAGATCTTGACGGCGCCGGCTTCCTTCAGTCCGTCGGCCAGCGGCGCGGCCGTGCCCGACGCACCGACGACGACCGCGGAGGGCTCGCCCAAAGCGCGTGCGGCGGTGATCAATTCGGCGGTGACCTTCTTCACCGCGCCTTCAGCGTGCTCGACGAGCACCAGTACTTCAGCCATGGGTTATATCGCTCTTCTCGTGTTTTGGGGGACCGTTTGAGGTTGGTGCGGTGTTAGACGATCTTCTGTCCGACCAGGTATTTGGCGATGTCGTTGCCGCCTTCACCTTCGTCGGTGACCTTCTCACCCGCGGTCTTGGGCGGCTTCGGTGTCGACTCCAGCACGGTCGACCCGGCATTGGCCAGACCGACCTCCTCGCCCTCGACGCCGATTTCGGCCAGGGTCAGCACCGTGACCTCTTTCTTCTTGGCGGCCATGATGCCCTTGAAGGACGGGAAGCGCGGCTCGTTGATCTTCTCGGTGACGCTGACCACCGCCGGCAGGGTTGCCTCCAGGGTGAACAGGCCGTCGTCGGTCTCCCGCTCGCCGGTGACCTTGTCGCCCTCGAGGGACAGCTTGCGCAGGTGGGTCAGCTGCGGCAGGCCCAGGTACTCGGCGATGATGGCCGGGACCGCACCGCCGGTGCCGTCGGTGGCCTCATTACCGGCGATGACCAGCTCGGTGCCCTCGATGGTGCCCAGCGCACGCGCCAGCGCCCATCCGGTCTGGACCACGTCCGAGCCGTGCAGGCCGTCGTCCTTGAGGTGCACGGCCTTGTCGGCCCCCATCGACAGCGCCTTGCGGATGGCCTCGGTAGCGCGTTCGGGGCCCGCGGTCAGCACGGTCACCGAGCCCTCTCCGCCTTCCCGCTCCCGGATTTGCAGGGCCTCTTCGACGGCGCGCTCGTTGATCTCGTCCAGCACCGCGTCGGCGGCCTCGCGGTCCAGCGTGTAATCGCCGTCGGTCAGCTTGCGCTCCGACCAGGTGTCTGGGACCTGCTTGATCAGGACCACAATGTTCGTCATGAGTGTGGTTCGTCCTCCTTGAAGGAGTCTCGCAGCCTTCAACCACGAGACTTTCAGTACGCGTTTAGCAGCGCACGGTCGTGTTACTACTGGGTAACTTTGTGCAGCCTGCCATCACACCATAGCGGGTCGTACTGCACGTTCTTGCGGCCTGTCTCTCCCTGCCAGCGGGGGGCTACCCCACTGGCGGTTCGCTAATCCGACACTTAGCGTTAGCCTCCCTATGCAATGAGCGCATTCGTCCCCGACGTTCCCCACGGCATCCCCGACGGCACCGCACCGGCGGTCTCACCAGGCACCCCAGCGGTGTTGACGCTGACGGGCGAGCGCACCATCCCTGACCTGGACATCGAGAACTACTGGTTCCGGCGCCACCAAGTGGTGTACCAGCGCCTGGCAACGCGCTGTGTGGGCCGTGACGTGCTCGAGGCCGGATGTGGCGAAGGTTACGGAGCCGATTTGCTCGCCGACACCGCCCGGCGGGTCGTCGCGGTCGATTACGACGAGTCGGCGGTGGCCCACGTGCGGAGCCGCTATCCCCGGGTAGAAGTCATGCAGGCCAACCTCGCCAAGCTGCCGCTGCCCGACGCGTCAATGGACGTCGTGGTGAATTTCCAGGTCATCGAGCACCTGTGGGACCAGGCCCAATTCGTCACGGAGTGCGCCCGGGTGCTGCGTCCTTCGGGGTTGCTGATGATGTCGACGCCCAACCGCGTCACCTTCTCCCCGGGCCGTGACACCCCGATCAACCCGTTTCACACGAGGGAACTGAACGCCGGCGAGTTGACCGAACTGCTGGTCGACGCGGGTTTCTCCCAGGTGTCGGTCAGCGGCGTGTTCCACGGCGCGCGCCTGCAAGAGATGGACGCCCGCCACGGCGGCTCGATCATCGACGCGCAGATCGCACTGGCGGTGGCCAGCGACGAGGGAGTGCCATGGCCGCCCGAGCTGGCGGCCGACGTCGCCGCCGTCACCACCGACGACTTCGACCTGGTGGCATCCGGCGACCGGGACATCGATGGCAGCCTGGATCTGATCGCGATCGCGGTACGGCCGTGAGCACATCCACCACCCCGGTACCCGGCATGTTCACGCTGGTGCTGCATACCCACCTGCCGTGGCTGGCCCATCATGGCCGCTGGCCGGTCGGCGAGGAATGGCTCTACCAGTCCTGGGCGGCGGCCTATCTGCCGTTGATGCGGGTGCTGCGCACGCTGGCCGACGAGGATCGTCACCGGCTGATCACCCTCGGCATCACGCCGGTGGTCAATGCCCAGCTCGACGACCCGTACTGCCTCGACGGCATGCATCACTGGCTGGCCAACTGGCGACTACGGGCGGCAGAGGCCGCCAGCGTGCGGTCGATTCCCAAATCGAAGTCGGCCGGCTACCTATCCTGCACTCCGGAAGCCTTGCGGGAGTTCGGGGTTCTTGAATGCGCGGAGGCGGATCGGGCGCTCGACGACTTCGCCACCCTGTGGCGGCACGGCGGCAGCCCACTGCTGCGCAGCCTGATCGACGCCGGGACGGTGGAGTTGCTCGGCGGCCCGCTGGCCCACCCGTTCCAGCCACTGCTGGCGCCGCGGCTGCGCGAGTTCGCGCTGCGCGAAGGCCTCGCCGACGCGCAGCTGCGGCTGGCACATCGCCCCGCCGGCATCTGGGCGCCCGAGTGCGCCTACGCCCCCGGGATGGAACATGACTACGCCGCCGCGGGGATCACCCACTTCATGGTCGACGGCCCATCGCTGCACGGCGACACCGCGCTGGGCCGGCCCGTCGGCGACAGCGACGTGGTGGCATTCGGACGGGACTTACAGGTCAGTTACCGGGTGTGGTCACCGAAATCCGGCTACCCCGGGCACGCCGCCTACCGTGACTTCCACACCTACGACCACCTGACCGGGCTCAAGCCGGCGCGGGTCACCGGCCGCAACGTGTCCTCGGAGGCCAAGGCGCCCTACGACCCGGAGCGCGCCGACCGCGCCGTCGACACCCACGTCGCCGACTTCGTCGACATGGTCCGGAACCGGCTGTACAGCGAGTCCGAGCGCATCGGGCGCCCGGCGCACGTCGTTGCCGCCTTCGACACCGAGCTGTTCGGCCACTGGTGGTACGAGGGCCCGACCTGGCTGGCGCGGGTGCTGCGGGCGTTGCCCGCCGCCGGTGTGCGGGTAGGCACCCTCAGCGACGCGCTCGCCGGCGGATTCGTCGGCGAGTCGGTCGCGCTGCCGCCCAGCTCGTGGGGTTCGGGCAAAGACTGGCAGGTGTGGGCCGGCGACAAGGTGGCCGACCTGGTCCAGCTCAACAACGAAGTCGTCGACACCGCGCTGAGCGCCGTCGACAAGGCACTGTCGCTGGACGGGCCCATCCCCCGTGATCGCGTCGCCGACCAGATCCTGCGCGAGACGCTGCTCACCGTGTCCAGTGACTGGCCGTTCATGGTCAGCAAGGACTCGGCCGCCGACTACGCCCGCTACCGTGCTCACCTACACGCACACGCCACTCGCGAGATCGCCGGAGCGTTGGCCTCGGGCCGTCGCGACACCGCGCAGCGGCTGGCCGAGGGGTGGAACCGCGCCGACGGCCTGTTCGGCGCCCTGGATGCCCGAAGGCTGCCCCGATGAAGATCCTGATGGTGTCGTGGGAATACCCGCCGGTCGTGATCGGCGGGCTCGGCCGCCACGTGCATCACCTGTCGACCGCGCTGGCCGCCGCCGGCCATGACGTGGTCGTGCTGTCCCGGCGTCCGTCGGGCACCGATCCCAGCACGCATCCATCGTCGGACGAGATCAGCGAGGGCGTCCGGGTGATCGCGGCCGCACAGGATCCGCACGAATTCGGCTTCGGCACCGACATGATGGCCTGGACTCTGGCCATGGGTCACGCGATGATCCGCGCCGGACTGCCTCCAAAGCTGCACGAGCAGAAACACGGCACCGACCGGTCCTGGCGTCCCGACGTGGTGCACGCGCACGATTGGCTGGTCGCCCACCCCGCCATTGCGCTCGCCCAATTCTACGACGTGCCAATGGTTTCCACGATTCACGCGACCGAGGCCGGCAGGCATTCGGGCTGGGTTTCCGGAGCGATCAGCCGCCAGGTGCACGCGGCCGAATCGTGGCTGGTGCGTGAATCCGATTCGCTGATCACATGTTCGGCGTCGATGAGTGACGAGATCACCGAGCTGTTCGGTCCCGGCCTGGCCGAAACAACCGTGATCCGCAACGGTATTGACGCGGCGCGCTGGCCGTTCGCGCCGCGGCGCCCACACACCGGGCCGGCCGAACTGCTCTACGTCGGGCGCCTGGAGTACGAAAAGGGCGTGCACGACCTGATCGCCGCGCTGCCGCGGATCAGGCGCACCAACCCGGGTACCACGTTGACCATCGCCGGTGATGGAACCCAGCAGGACTGGCTCGTCGAGCAGGCTCGTAAATACCGGGTACTCAAGGCAACTCGTTTCGTCGGGCACCTTCACCATGACGAACTGTTGGCGGCGCTGCACCGGGCCGACGCCGCGGTGTTCCCCAGCCATTACGAGCCGTTCGGCCTCGTCGCGCTGGAGGCCGCCGCGGCCGGCACTCCGCTGGTGACGTCCAATATCGGCGGCCTGGGCGAAGCGGTGATCAACGGGCAGACCGGAGTGTCGTGTGCGCCCCGCGACGTGGCGGGACTGGCGGCGGCGGTGCGCACCGCGCTCGACGATCCGGCCGCCGCCCAGCAGCGCGCTCGCGCCGCCCGCGAACGGCTCACCTCAGATTTCGACTGGCACACGGTGGCCGACCAGACCGCGCAGGTGTATGTGGCGGCCAAGCGCGGTGAGCGTCAGCCGCTGCCCCGCCTGCCCATCATCGAGCACGCTCTGCCCGACCGCTGAGCCGCACGCATTACCCCGATGCCCCGGCGCATGCCCGCGTGGTCATTGGGTAACCCTCGACAATGGGACTTGAGTATTCGAGCGTGGTCGACGCGCCGCGCGACGACGTGTTCGCCTGGTACGCACGACCAGGTGCCTTCGAGCGGCTATCGCCGCCGTGGGCGCCGATGCGGCTGGTGACTGAGGCCGGCTCCCTGAAGGACGGGCGAGCTGAACTCTCCCTGCCGGGCGGCCTGCGCTGGGTGGCCGAGCACCAGGCCGACTGCTACGACCCGCCGCGGCGCTTCGTCGACGCCATCGGCAGTGCCGGACTGGCCTCGCTGCCGGCCCGCATCGCCGTACGGTGGCGACACATCCACGAATTCGAGGACCTCGGCGACAACCGCACCCGGGTGATCGACCGCGTCCAAACACCGGTGCCCGGTGCCGCGCTGCGTCCGATGTTCATCTATCGGCACCGCCAACTGGGCGACGATCTGGCCGCGCACCGGCTGGCCGCCGAGCGGGGCCTGGCCCCGTCAACCGTCGCCATCACCGGGTCGTCGGGACTGGTCGGTTCGGCGGTGTCCGCGTTTTTGCGTACCGGCGGCCATCGCGTGATCCATCTGGTTCGCGGCACCGCACACGGTAGCGACGAACGCCAGTGGAATCCCGGGGACCCTGACCCGGATCTGTTGGCCGGGGTCGACGCGGTTATTCATCTGGCCGGCGCGTCGATTGCCGGCCGGTTTACCGACAAACATCGGAACGCGGTGCGCGACAGCCGTATTGGCCCGACCCGCCGATTAGCCGAACTGCTGGCAAACACCGCAGATCGCCCTGCGGTCCTGGTTTCGGCGTCGGCGGTCGGCTATTACGGATACGACCGCGGCGACGAGGCGCTCACCGAGGCAAGTGAGCGCGGCGACGGGTTTCTGGCTGACGTCGTCGAAGACTGGGAGAACGCGACCGCGCCGGCCACGCAGGCCGGGGTGCGAGTGGTGCGGGTGCGCACCGGCATCGTGCAGTCCCCCCGCGGCGGCACGCTGAAGCTGATGCGTCCGCTGTTCAGCGCCGGGTTGGGCGGCCGGCTCGGTGACGGCCGACAGTGGTTGTCCTGGATAGGGATTGACGATCTGGTCGACGTGTATCACCGGGCGCTGTGGGATACCACCCTGTCCGGTGCGGTGAATGCTGTTGCCCCACAACCGGTCCGTAACGCCGAATACACCCGCACCCTGGCCCACGTGCTGCGGCGGCCCGCGGTGCTGCCCGTTCCGTCACTGGGGCCCCGGCTATTGCTCGGCGCGCAGGGCGCCCGCGAATTGGCCTGCGCCAGCCAGCGTGTCATTGCCCAGCAGCTCAGCCAGGCCGGACACCGGTTTCGCCAACCCGACCTGGACGGCGCCTTGCGCCACCTGCTCGGGCGTAGCGCGCCGTGAACCGGCCCGGATGCCGCGAATCACGGCCGGGCAGTGCCCAATCCGCCCTGGAAGCGTTGCATCGCGGCGACCAGCGCGGCAAAGACCCGGTGTGCGGCCGCCAGATCGGCGTCGGGCAGGTCCTGCATTGCCTCGCGGGTGTGCACGCCCAGCGGGGTGAAGAACGACCGGGCCGTGTCGAGGCCGGGTTCGGCAAAACGCAGGATGACTTTGCGCCGGTCGCCGGGATGCGAGTCGCGCCAGATGTGGCCGGACTCGATCAGCCGGTCCACCAGATAGGTGATCGCGGCACCCGACAGACCCATCCGCTGGGACAGGTCGCCCGACGTCATCGGCCGCCCGCTGGTTTCGGCGACCATGATGTGCAGCAGGGCGCGGAAATCGGTGGCCCGCACATCGTGAGACGCCGCGAACAGTCGGCCGATCTGGTCGGATTCGGTTGACATCTCGCGCAGATCGGCCGACATCAGCGACTCCAAGGCCTCCCGGCCGGAGCGTTGCTCGTCAGCGTCCATACCCGTGCGCAGCATATCTTCATTTACTGGCCATTTCAGTTATTTAATGTTTAATTCACTGAATTGCTGGAAATGCTGAGGTCGTGATGTGGCAGCGTCTGTCCGCGGCCGTGACGGGCCGCCGCCCGTGGCGGCTCGGATTGGCCGCGGTCCTGCTGGGTATCGGCTTCATCGCATTGATCGGCGGGAACGCGGCAGCCGGCCAGGCGCCACTGTCGGTGCCGGTCGGCTCGGACTCCGCAAAGCTCGACGCCTTGGCCCGCCAATTCCCCGGGGGCGACCGGGTTCCCCTGCTTCTGGTGGTCAGCCGCGCCGACGGCGCGGCGCTGAACTCCGACGACGTTGCCGCGGCCCGTGCCGCCCGCGACCGGATGCAGGCCGTCGTTGCGCCCTTCGGAGCGGCTGACCGGCGACCACCCATGGTGTCGGCGGACGGCAAGGCGGCCATCGGCGGGGTGCCCATCCGCACCGATTTATCCGGAATGGTCCTTTCCGACGGCGTCACCGCACTACGCACCGCCGCCAACGCCGGCTTGGCCGCCGGTCTGCAGGCCCACATCACCGGCGGCCCGGCATTCGGCGCCGATATCGCCAACGCGTTCACCGACGCCAACATCACCTTGCTGGCGGTGACGGCATCGGTGGTGGCGCTGTTGCTGATCGCCACCTACCGCTCGCCGGTGCTGTGGCTGGCCCCGCTGCTCGTGATCGGATTCGCCGATCGGGTCGCGGCGGCGCTGGGCACCGCGGTGGCATCGCTGACCGGGTTGAGCTTCGACGGCGCGACCTCCGGCATCACCAGCGTGTTGGTGTTCGGGGCGGGCACCAACTACGCGCTGCTGCTGATTTCCCGCTACCGGCAAGAGCTTCGGAGCCACGCCGAGCACCGTGACGCGTTGCGCCGCGCGGTGCGCACGGCCGGGCCGGCCATTGTCGCCAGCAATGCCACCGTGGTGCTGGCGTTGCTCACCCTGCTCTTCGCGTCGACGCCCAGCACCCGCAGCCTCGGGGCGCTGGCCGCCTGCGGACTGGTCGTCGCCGCGGGATCGGTCTTTGTGGTGCTGCCGCCGCTGCTCGCATTGTGCGGCAGGCGACTGTTTTGGCCTCTCATCCCCCAGCCCGACGGCGCCGCGACCCTCGATTCCGGAGCCTGGCACCGGGTCGCCGAACGGGTGGCCCGTCGCCCCGCCGTGGTCGCGGCCGTCGCGATCGCGGTGCTGGCGGCCCTGGCCAGTGGCCTGCTCGGAACCCGAATCGGCTTGTCGCAGACCGAGCAGTTCCGGGTGCAGGCGGACTCAGTGTCCGGCTACGACGTGTTGGCCGCGCACTTTCCGGCCGGCCTGGCCAACCCCACGCTGGTCGTCGCCCCGACCGCCCGGGCGTCGCAGGTGCGGGCTGCGATCGTCGCTACCCCCGGTGTGGTCTCGGCGACCGAAGCGGGTCAGTCGACATCCGGCCTGACGAAGTGGTCGGTGGTGACCGAGTCCGCGCCGTCATCCGATCGGGCATTCGCAACCGTTGCGGGGCTGCGGAATTCGACGAAGTCCGCCGCCCCTGACGCGCTGGTCGGCGGACCCGATGCTGCGGCGCTCGACGTCCGTGACGCCGCCGCGCACGACCGGCTGATGTTGATCCCGGCGATCCTGGCCGTGATTCTGATTGTCCTGTACGCGCTCCTGCGCTCGGTGGCCGCGCCACCGATTCTGCTGACCGCAACGATCCTCGGTGCGCTGGCCGCGCTCGGCCTCGGCAGCTGGATCAGCCTGCACGCCTTCGGGTTTCCCGCCCTGGACAACAGCACCCCGCTCTTCGCGTTCCTGTTCCTGGCCGCTCTCGGCGTGGACTACACCATCTTTCTGGTCACCCGAGCGCGCGAGGAGGCGGCGCGGCACGGCGCCCGCGACGGCATGGTCCGCGCGGTGTCGGCCACCGGTGGCGTCATCACCAGCGCGGGAATCGTTTTGGCCGCCGTGTTCTACGTGCTGGGAGTATTACCGCTGATCGTGATGGCGCAGCTCGGCATCATCGTCGGCCTGGGCATCCTGCTCGACACCTTCGTGGTGCGCACGCTGGTCATCCCCGCGCTGTTCGCCTTGATCGGTCCGGACATCTGGTGGCCCACCGATCCCGCCAACGCTAACACTGTTGAGCAGCAAGATAATTCGATGCCACAGGAAAGGAGCTGGCTATGAAGCGCTCGACCCTGGCCGCGACGGCACTTGCCGTTGCCGTGGCCGCAGGCACCGGAAGCATCGCCAGCCCACGACGCGTGCCCGCCTGGTACTCGCGGCTGCGCAAACCCGCGTACCAGCCACCCGGTGCCGCCTTCCCCGTGGTGTGGACCGCTCTCTACGCCGACATCGCGACCACCTCCGCGGTGGCGCTGGACAAGCTCCGCGCGACGGGACAGCACGACAAGGCGCGTAGCTATGCCGCGGCATTGAGCATCAACCTGCTCCTCAACGCCGGATGGAGTTGGCTCTTCTTCCGTTTTCACAAGCTCGGGGCTTCGGTGCTCGGCGCAGCCGCACTCACGCTCAGCAGCGCCGACCTGGCCCGCCGGACGGCCGCGGCGGATCCACGCGCCGGCGTGGCGCTGTCGCCGTACCCGGTGTGGTGTGCCTTCGCTACCGTGCTGTCCACCCATATCTGGCGACTCAACCGCCACGCCCAATAGTGCCCGCGCTGTTGTGGTTTCGCCGCGACCTGCGACTGCGCGATCATCCCGCGCTGCTCGCCGCGGCCGACAGCGACGACGTGCTTGCCTGCTTTGTGGTCGATCCACGGCTCGAGCGGTCGTCGGGCCAGCGCCGCCTGCAATTTATGGGTGACACGCTGCGGCAACTGCGCGACGACCTCGATGGTCGGCTGTTGGTGACTCGTGGGCTCGCCGAAGAGCAGATTCCACGCATTGCCAAGAAGGTCGAGGCGACGTCGGTGCACATCTCGCAGGATTTCGCGCCGTACGGAAGGCGCCGCGACGAACGGGTACGCACGGCGCTGGGTGCGGTGCCTTTGGTGACGACGGGGTCGCCGTACCTGGTTTCGCCAGGCCGCGTCACCAAGGACGACGGCGAGCCCTACCGGGTATTCACACCGTTTCTCCGGAAGTGGCGTGCAGTGGGATGGCGGAAACCGGCGCAATCGAGTGCCGATTCCGCACGGTGGCTCGATCCCGCCCGCGTGGTCAAACAGTGCAAGATCCCCAACCCCGGAATCGCGCTTGGCCTCGATGCCGGTGAGGCGGCGGCACTTTCGCAATGGGAGGCTTTTGTCGACGGCGGGCTGAACCGCTACGCCCAAGACCGTGACCGGCCGGACCTCAAAGGCACCAGCCGGATGTCGGCGCACCTGAAGTTCGGCACCATCCACCCCCGAACCATGCTCGCCGCGATGAATTTGCGTACGGCAGGCGCGCAAACATACGTGCGGGAGTTGGCTTTTCGCGACTTCTACGCCGATGTGCTGCACCACTGGCCGGCCAGCACCTGGCGCAACTGGAACAGCGACTTCGACACCATCGTGACCGACACCGGCGCCGAAGCCAAACGCCGCTTCGAGGCCTGGAAGGCCGGCGAAACCGGGTTTCCGATCGTCGATGCCGGCATGCGTCAACTCCGCGAGACCGGCTTCATGCACAACCGGGTGCGAATGATCGTCGCGTCGTTTCTGGTCAAGGACCTGCATCTGCCGTGGCAGTGGGGTGCCGAATGGTTCCTGGACCAACTCACCGACGGTGACATGGCCAACAACCAGCACGGCTGGCAGTGGTGCGCCGGGTGCGGCACCGACGCCGCGCCTTACTTCCGGGTGTTCAACCCGATCACCCAAGGCGAAAAGTTCGATCCCGCTGGGGATTACATTCGGCGCTGGATTCCCGAGCTGACTACCGCGGACAACGTCCATCTAGGCAAAGGCGAACGGCCGCAAGGATATCCGAAACCGATCGTCGACCACGGCGCCGAGCGGGCCGAAGCCCTGCACCGCTATCAGGGCATAGGTTCCTAACCGGGCGACTCACCCGTGCCGGCACCGGCAACCCGACGTCGTTACGGGACACCGAAACAATCTTGTCGGATTCCCCTACCCGAAGCTGTTTGGCATGTAATTATCAGCCGATTCACAGTTGTCGAAGCGCCAGGGAGGCGATATGGCCCGCTCGATCGTTCGGACGTTGCTGGTTTCAGGTGCTGCCGCGGGCCTGATGGCCAGCGCCGGCGCCTGTTCGTGTTCGATAGGATCGTCGTCGCACGCGGTCGGCAAGAGCGATGTCGCCAGCCAGATCACCCAGAAGCTGACCGACGCCGCGGGCAACAAGCCCGACTCGGTCGACTGCCCCAATGACCTGCCCGCAAATGTGGGCGCGCAGCTGAACTGCTCGATGAAGGTCAAAGGGGCCACCTATAACGTCAACGTGACGGTGACCAGCGTCAACGGCACCGACGTCAAGTTCGACATGGTGGAAACAGTCGACAAGGACCAGGTCGCCAGCGCGATCAACGACAACGTCACGCAGCAGGTCGGGACCAAGCCCGAATCGGTGACGTGCCCCGACAACCTGAAGGGCGTGCAGGGCGCGACGCTGCGCTGCAAGCTCGTCACCGACGGCAAGACCTACGGGGTCACTGTGTCCGTCACCGGCGTCGACGCCGGCACCGTCGACTATCACTTCGTGGTCGACGACCAGCCGTCGTCATAGCCTGAGGACCTGCCCCCGAACGATCAATGACCAACCGCCGCAAAGTAACCCACGACGCCAAGCAGTTCGACCGCGGCGGACAGGGCTAACGTCGCGACAGCATGCGGCCAGGCCGCCCGTCGGCGAACCAGCCGGATGATCGTCCAAACGGACCCAATGAGCGTGACGGCGGCCGCCACCGTTATCGACGTCACGACCGACGTCGCGGCGTGTTCCGCGCTGCACCGCTCGGGGGGACAGTAGTCGGTGAAGGCCAGGAACATGACTTCCATGCCGGCGGCCACGGCCCAGCCGATGACGGCGAGGACTACCAGCACGATGGACAGCGCCACATCCCACCCGGGGCGCGCCGGCTTGGCACCCGAGGTGCCCGGTCCCGGCGAGGTCAGCGTGCAGCCTTCTTGCGTTCGATATCGGCCAGGGCGGCGGCCAGTTCGGCGCGCTGCGCGGCCGAGCTTTCCCAGGACAGCTGCCGGTTCTTGACCACCTTGGCCGGTGCGCCGACCGCGATCGAATAGTCGGGAACGTCGCCGCGAACCACGGCATGCGAGCCGAGCACGCAACCCCGCCCGATGGACGTGCCACGCAAGATCGTCACCTTGACCCCGACCCAGGTGTCCGGTCCGATCCGAATCGGGGACTTGATGATGCCCTGATCCTTGATGGGCAGCGTGATGTCGTCCATCCGGTGGTCGAAATCGCAGACGTAGCACCAGTCGGCCATCAGCACCGAATCGCCGAGCTCGATGTCGAGGTAGGCGTTGATCACGTTGTCGCGGCCCAGCACGACCTTGTCGCCGAACCGCAGCGAGCCCTCATGCGCGCGGATCGTGTTCTTGTCGCCGATGTGCACCCAGCGGCCGATCTCCAGCTGCGACAACTCGGGTGTCGCATGGATCTCGACGCCCTTGCCGATGAACACCATTCCGCGGGTGATGATGTGCGGATTGGCCAGCTTGAATTTCAGCAGCCGCCAATAGCGCACCAGGTACCACGGTGTGTAGGCACGGTTTCTCAGCACCCACCTCAGCGAAGCCAGCGTCAGGAACTTGGCCTGGCGTGGGTCCCGCAGGTTTGATCCACGCCACCGGCGATGAACCGGAGCACCCCACATGGATGTCATGGCCGGAAATCCTAGCCCGGGCAATCAGCGGCCTGCGAGCCGCCACGGGTTACCCTCACGTGTACTCGATCGCTGCACATGCCAACGCCCCGCGGAAGGATTTGGGAAACCGAGGTGCTTGCCCGACAACTCGTTACGGGGCTTCGGCGGTGGTCATCCGTATTGCTGACGGCCTTGCTTGCGGCGGGGCTCGGCGGTTGCGGCAACACCGACTCGTGGGTCGAAGCCGCAGCCGCGCAAGGGTGGTCGGCGCAATACGCCGACGCGGCCAACAGCAGCTACACGACGACGAGCGGCGCCAACAAGCTGTCACTGCAGTGGACACGGTCGGTCAAGGGAAGTTTGGCGGCCGGACCCGCGCTGAGCGCGAACAACTATCTCGCCCTGAACGCGCAAACCCCGGCCGGATGTTCGCTGATGGAATGGGAGAACAACGACGAGGGCCGGCAACGCTGGTGTGTGCGCCTGTTCCAGGGCGGCGGCTTCGGCGGTCCCCTGTTCGACGGCTTCGACAATCTCTACGTCGGCCAACCGGGAGCCTTCCTGTCTTTCCCGGTGACCCAGTGGACACGGTGGCGCCAACCGGTGATCGGGATGCCCTCCACCCCAAGGTTTTTGGCGGATGGCCAGCTGCTGGTCAGCACACACCTGGGACAGGTGCTGGTTTTCGACGCGCACCGTGGCGAGGTGGTCGGCAGCCCACTGGACCTGGTGGACGGGATCGACCCGACGGATTCGATGCGCGGGCTGGCCGATTGTGCCCCGGCGCGGCCGGGCTGCCCGGTCGCGGCCGCCCCCGCCTTCTCGACGGCCAACGGGATGGCGGTGCTTGGCGTTTGGCAGCCGGATGCTCCCGCGGCGGGGCTGGTCGGACTCAAATACCACCGCGGGCAGAATCCCCTGCTGACCCGCGAGTGGACCAGCGATGCCGTCGGCGCCGGTGTCATCGCCAACCCGGTGCTGTCCGCCAACGGATCGACCGTCTACGTCAATGGCCGCGACCAACGGTTGTGGGCACTCAACGCCACCGACGGCAAACCCAAGTGGTCGGTGCCGCTGGGATTTTTGGCCCAGACGCCGCCCGCGGTCACCCCGCAGGGCCTGATCGTGTCCGGTGGCGGACCCGACACCCGGCTGGCCGCCTTCAAGGATTCCGGGGATCATGCCGATCAGGTCTGGCGCCGAGATGACGTCACCCCGTTGTCGTCGGCGGCCCTGGCCGGTACCGGTATCGGCTACGCGGTGGTCAGCGGCCCCGATGCTCCGGGTATGTCGTTGCTGGTGTTCGATCCGGGCAACGGCCACACGGTCAACAGCTACCCCCTTCCCGCAGCCACCGGTTACCCCCTCGGGGTCGCGGTCGGCAACGACCGCCGGGTGGTGGCCACCACCAGCGACGGCCAGGTCTACGGATTCGCCCCGGCCTGAGGCCTATAGAGCCAGCGGCGGGATGGCGTTGCGCGGTACCTGCGCTTGGCCGGGGCCGGCGAACGCGGGCAGCATCTCCCCCGGAGCGAAGTAGAAGATCAGCTGGTCATCGGTGATGGCGAAGTTCTGATAGTGCGACGGGTCGCGGCCCGACGAGGGCAATATCGCGGCACCCAGCGCGTTCTGGCGTTCCAGGTCACGCTGGACCAGCGGGAAGATCGCGTCCAGCGGCGACGTGCCCGGGGCGAAGAGATTGTCGAAAGTGATCGGCTGCTTGGTCGCGAGGTTGTAGTTGAACGCTTTGTACCAGGTAGACGTGTGTGACCCGCCGACGTCCTGGAAGAACTTCAGCACCACGCTGCGGGTGTTGTGCGGTGGCTGACCGGCATTGTGCTGTTCGGTGGTCGCCTCCATTTGGTAGGGCTGGTCGCGGGGCCCGGACGTCTGTGCGACCGCCATGAACCCGTCGCGGTTTTGCGTGATGTAGTCGGTCAGCGGCTGTAGGTCGGGGTAGTCGGCGGGAAAGGTCATGTTCAGCGTGTACATCGGACCGGCCGCGTGCAGATGGCACAGCTGTCCGGCCTCGACGGTGCCGCCCAAGCTGGCACACGATGGCGGCGCGGCGGCGGCCGGCCAGCCCAGCAGGGCGGCGGTCACCAGCACCGCGGCCGCGATCAGATAACGCATAACTCGAATTGTCCTCGTCGACTTCAAATGGCGAGGTCCCCCGGAAAGTGACCGCCGACAGCGTACAGGGCGCTACCGCGACGGACGGCAGACATACGCCGTCGCACGAGCGGCGGCCCCGGAGCCGATGCGGGTGATGACCAGCGACAAGGACTGGCTGCCGCGCGGTCGCAGCCGTCTCCGCAACGCGTCGGGGTCGACCTGCACACCGCGCACCAGAATCTCCAGCGCCCCGCAATCCAGCGCCGACAGGGCGTGGCGGAGCCGGCGCTCATCGAACTCCAGCTGCTCGAGCACCTCGAAGCCGCGCACCGCCGCCGGCAACCGGTCGCCGGACAGATAGGCGATGTCGGGATCGAGTTGCCACAGCCCGTGCCGCACGCCGTAGTGGCGCACCAGCCCGGCCCGGACCACGGCACCGTCCGGGTCGACGATCCAGCGTCCGGCCGCCCGCACTCCGCAGTCGTCGGGCTCGGTGTCGGTGAGCTGTTCGTTGCGATCAAGGACGCTCGCCCGCCGCCGCACACCCGGCTCGGCCAGCCGGCCGGACCACAGGCACGCTTCCCGAACCGACCCGTCATACGACGTCACTTCGATTTCGCAGTCGAAACCGAGGCGTCGTAGCTGATCGAAATCTATTCCAGGAGCACACTTTACGACCAAATCGCGACCCCGGTAGCAGTCGATCAGCTGGCCCAGGCCGGGTTGGTAGTCAGCGGGATTGAACCGACGCTGCCCGCCGCGGCGGCGCGCCGGGTCGACGACGACCACCGAGTCGCGGGTCACCGGGTGCAGCGCGTCGGCGCGGCACAGACCGGCGCCGGGGCCGAGGTTGTGGGCCGCCATCGCCAGGCGCACCGGATCGATATCGCTGCCCACCGCGTGAACGCCCGAGTCGCGCAGCGCGGCCAACTCGGTGCCGATGGAACAGGTCGCGTCGTGCACGGTGACGTCCGGGCCACCGGGGCCGCTGACGATCCGTTCGGCCCGGTGCCGCGCCACCGGCGCCGCGGTGGCCTGCTGCAGCGCCTCGTCGGTGAACAGCCATTTCGACACCTGAAATTTCGGACCCAAAGCCCCTAGCTTGCCGGTGGCACGCCGGCGCAGCAGCGTGGTTTCCACCAACACCGGCCCCCGGTCACCGAAGCGGGCCCGCACCGCGGCGATGTCGGCGATCCGGGTGGCATCCGTCAACGCGAATTCAGCGACCTCGGCAAGCGCCGCGGCACCCGATTCCGACCGCAGGTAACCGACGTCGTCGGTGGTGAAGCGCAGGCCAGCGCCGCTCAGGAGGGTTTGACCCCGGTGACCATCACGTTGTAGAACCAGCCCTTCGGCGCCACGTGCCGCCAGATGTTGGCGTCCACCCAACTCAGCGTCTTCCAGCCGTTGAACGCGAATTTCGCCCAGCCCCAGCCCAATCGGCCGGGTGGCACGGTGGCTTCGAATGTGCGCACCGGCCAGCCGAACATCGCGGCGGTGAACTCCTCGCTGGCAGTGTGAACCTGCACGGCGCCGGCGTTGCCCGCCATCCGCTCCAGGTCTTTCGGCTCGAAGGTGTGCAGGTCGACCACCCACTCCAGGGCCGCCGCCCGGGAGTTCTCGTCGATCTCGGCCTGCGGCCGCCGCCAACCGCCCAGTCCGGGCAGCTTCACGGCTCGGATGGTGAGGTTCCAGGTCAGGTCCGCCAGCCCGCGCGCGTAACCATTGCCGACGGTGGTCGGCTCGCCGGCGAACACGAACCGGCCGCCCGGCTTGAGAACCCGGATCGCCTCGCGCAGCGACAGTTCCACGTCGGGAATGTGATGCAGCACCGCATGCCCGACCACCAAGTCGAAGGTGTTGTCGTCGTACGGGATGCCCTCGGCGTCGGCGACCCGGCCGTCGATGTCCAGTCCCAGCGACTCACCGTTGCGGGTGGCGACCTTGACCATGCCGGGTGAGAGGTCGGTGACCGACCCACGTCGCGCGACTCCGGCCTGGATCAGGTTGAGCAGGAAGAACCCGGTCCCGCAGCCCAGTTCGAGGGCGCGGTCGTAGGGCAGCTCGGCGACCACCTCGTCGGGCACGATGGCGTCGAACCGGCCCCGGGCGTAGTCGATGCAACGCTGGTCATAGGAGATCGACCATTTGTCGTCGTAGCTTTCGGCTTCCCAGTCGTGGTAGAGCACCTGCGCGAGTTTGCTGTCGTTCCTCGCCGCTTCCACCTGCTCTGCCGTGGCATGGGGGTTGGGCGCGGCGTCAGCGGGGATTTCCGAACTCCTCGTCATGTTGGGCAGCGTAATGGCTTCGTGGGCCACCCTCATCGCCGCCTCCCTGACCAGCGGCGAATCCGAAGACGGCGTCGATGCCGACCTTGGCGGCGGCCAGCGCGTGTCGTGGGCCGTCGAGGAAGCGTCGCGCCCACACCGCGGCGGCGTCGTACACGTCGTCCGGGGCCACCATCTCGTGGATCAGGCCCAGCTCCAGGGCCTCCTCGGCGTCGACGAAGCGGCCGCTGAACACCAGTTCCTTGGCATGGCTCGCCCCGGCCACGTGGGTCAGGCGCGTCATGCCGCCGCCACCGGGGATCATGCCGGCCAGGATCTCGGTCGCCCCGAATTTCACGTTGTCGCCGCTGATCCGCCAATCGGCGGCCAGCGCCAGCGTGAGGCCGGCACCCAACGCGTATCCGGTGACCGCCGCGACGGTCGGCTTCGGAATGGCCGCGACGGCTTCGACGGCCTCGGCGCGCACCCGGGCCGCGATGTCCGCCTCGGCGGCGGTCAGTGTCTCCAGCTCGGACATGTCGTCGCCGGCGGAGAAGATCTGGTGTCCGCCGAACAGGATCACCACGGCGACGTCGTCGCGCCGCCCCACCTCGGCGGCCGCGTCGGCGATCTCCCGGTAGACCTGCCGGGTCATCGCGTTGGTGGGTGGCCGCGACAGCAGCAGGACGGCCAGGCCGGCGTCCTGTGAGCCGTCGCTGACCACGACGTGGACGAACTCACTCAATGCCGCCACCCCATCCCGCCCGATTTCCGTGCCCGGTGATAGCGGTCGGAGTCGAAGAACTCGAAAATCCAGTTGTCTCCCTGGATCTCCAAAAGCGGTTGCACCGTGACGATCTGGCGCTCGACGGCCAGCACATCGGCGACGGTGCGCCCGGCCAGCGAGTCCAGCTGGGTCCAGGTTGGCGGCAGCAGGAAATTGCGACCGGCCTCGAAGTCGTCGATGGCGGCCTGCGGCGTCGTCCACCCCGCGCGATCCGATTCGCTGTTCTCGCCGTCGGCCCGTTGGCCCTCCGGCAGGGCGCCCACGAAGAAGTAGGTGTCGTAACGACGGGTGCGCTCGGCTTCCGGGGTGACCCAGTTGGCCCAGGGCCGCAGCAGGTCGGATCGCAGCACCAGCTTTTCGCGGCGCAGGAAGTCCGCGAACGACAGCGAACCCTCCGCCAGCGCGCGGCGGGAGTCGCCGTACACGGAGGCATCCCCGACGATGCCGTCCGGGTCGTCGACGGGCCCGGCGAACAGCACCCCCGATTCCTCGAAGGTTTCCCGGGCGGCCGCGCAGACCAGCGCCTCGGCCAGGTCGGGTTCGATGCCGAACTGCTGCGCCCACCACTGCGGCGGCGGGCCGGCCCAGGCCCCCGTCGCCCCCAAGTCGGCATTGCGGTCGCGGTCGTCAACGCCGCCGCCGGGAAACACCATCGTCCCCGGGGCGAACTCCATCTGCGAGTGCCGGCGCATCAGGAACACCGCTAACCCGCCCGCTGAGCCCTCCGGACTGTCGCCGACCAGCATCACGGTCGCCGCCGGCCTGGCGACTAAGGGTTCGTCTGGTGAACTCATCCGAGCCTCCGGTGGGCCGCGCGGGTGCGAATGCGCCGCGCGAAGTACCGCCCGTCGATGACGTCCAGGGCGATCGACTGGCCGAACGCGGCCGAGAGGTTGTCGGCGGTCAGCACATCGGACAGCAAACCGGCGGCGACCACCTGTCCCTCCGACAGCAGCATGCAATGGCTGAAGCCCGGCGGGACCTCCTCGACGTGGTGGGTGACCAGCACCAGGGCGGGCGCGTCGGGGTCGGCGGCCAGGTCCGTCAACCGGGCCACCAATTCCTCACGGCCACCCAGATCCAGACCGGCGGCGGGTTCGTCGAGCAGCAGCAGCTCCGGGTCGGTCATCAGGGCACGGGCGATCAGCACCCGTTTGCGTTCCCCTTCGGACAGCGTCCCGTAGGTGCGGTCGGCGAGGTGCTCGGCGCCCAGGCTCTCCAGCATGTCGACCGCGCGCTGGTAGTCGACGTCCTCGTAACGCTCCCGCCAGCGACCCAGCACCGCATAGCCGGCCGAGACGACCAGGTCGCGCACCACCTCGTCGCTGGGTATCCGCTGCGCCAGAGCCGATGAACTCAGCCCGATCCGGGCCCGCAATTCCGACACGTCGACCCGGCCCAGCCGCTCACCGAGCACGAACGCGATGCCGGACGACGGGTGCTCGGCCGCCGCGGCGATCCGCAGCAGCGACGTCTTGCCGGCCCCGTTGGGGCCGAGGATCACCCAGCGCTCGTCGAGTTCGACCGCCCAATCCACCGGCCCGACCAGGACGTGCCCGCCGCGGCGCAACAAGACATTTCTGAAGTCGATCAGCAGATCGGGGTCGGCTGCGGCAGTGCCAGTTTCGGAGCCAGTTTCGGGGCCGGTTTCGGGGCCGGTTTCGGGCACCCGATTATCGTGCCGTACCGCAAGAGTGCGACGGCTGCCGGGTCGGTCGAGCGCTCCCCTATTCGGGGGGAATTTCGACGCGGCGCACTTCGCCGTCGACGGCGTCGGCGGCCTCGATCTCCCCGCGGGTGACGCCGAGCAGAAACAGCACCGTGTCCAGGTACGGACTGCTCAACGATGCGTCGGCGACCGCGCGCAATGCCGGCTTGGCGTTGAATGCCACGCCCAGGCCGGCCGCGGACAGCATGTCGATGTCGTTGGCGCCATCGCCGACGGCGACGGTCTGCGCCATCGGCACCCCCGCCTGCTGCGCAAAGTCCCGCAGGGCCTTGGCCTTACCGGGCCGATCGATGATCGGGCCGATGACCCGGCCGGTGAGTTTGCCGTCGACGATCTCGAGTTCGTTGGCGGCGACGAAGTCCAGCATCAGCTCCTCGGCCAGCGGTTCGATGATCCGCCGG
The DNA here is from genome assembly GCF_052566995.1 of Mycobacterium sp. Dal123C01. NCBI lineage: Bacteria > Bacillati > Actinomycetota > Actinomycetes > Mycobacteriales > Mycobacteriaceae > Mycobacterium > Mycobacterium sp. Dal123C01. The sequence goes on from NZ_CP199580.1 coordinate 5,356,244, forward strand.
AACCCGCCGGAGACCACACCGCAGTGAAAACCCAAGCGCCGCAAGGTCCGCAACGTGGTGCGGGCGCCGGGCATCAGCTCGAGCTGATCGGCGACTTCGTCGATCACCGTGGCGGGCAGACCCGCCAAGGTCGCCACTCGCTGGTGCAGCGACTCCGCGAAATCCAGCTCGCCCCGCATCGCGGCCTCGGTGATCGCGGCGACCGCGCCCTCCGCGCCCGCCCTGGCGGCCAGCATCTCGATGACCTCGCCCTGCACCAGCGTCGAGTCGACGTCGAACACGATGAGCCGTTTCGCCCGCCGTTCCAGGCTGTAGTCCTCGACCGCCACGTCGACACCCTCATGGGAGGACACCTTGTTCAGAGCGGTCCGCAGCAGGCCGTCGGCTCCCGGCGGTACCGAGACCCGCAACTCGAGCCCCGTCACCGGATAGTCGGAGACGCCGCGGATGAGGTCGATGTTGACGCCGAGCGCCGCCACTTCCCGGGCCACCGCGCCGAACGCTCCGGCGGTGATCGGTCGGCCCAGCACGAAGATGGTGTGGGTCGAGGGCTCCCGGATGATCGGCACGGCCTCGCTGCGCTCGATGGTGACTTCGAGGCCCACCGCGTGGATGGCATCCTCGACGTCGTCGCCCGCCACGATGCTTTCGGCGACCTCGGGCGGACAGCACAGCAACACACCCAGCGTCAGCCGCCCCCGGATCACCACCTGCTCGACGTTCAGCAAGTCGATTCCGTGCCCGGACAGCGCATCAAAGAGCGCCGACGTCACACCCGGTTGATCCACACCGGTGACGGTGATCAGCACCGACACCTTAGGAGGCGTGTTCACTCGCGATTGTGGTCGCGATGGGCCATCAGCTGCGGACGTCCACGTCGTCGAGTTTGGTCACGTCGTGGCCCTCGCTGCCATGGCTTCGACCGACATGCGATTCGGCGCGCATCCGCTCCACCATGTGCGGGTAGTGCAGCTCGAACGCGGGACGCTCCGAGCGGATCCGAGGCAGCTCGGTGAAGTTGTGCCGCGGCGGCGGGCAACTGGTTGCCCACTCCAGCGAGTTGCCGTAACCCCACGGGTCGTCGACGGTGACGACTTCGCCGTAGCGCCAGCTCTTGAAGACGTTCCACACGAACGGGAACATCGAGGCGCCCAGGATGAAGGCCCCGACCGTCGAGACGATGTTGTAGCCCTGGAAGCCGTCGGTGGGCAGGTAGTCGGCATAGCGGCGCGGCATGCCCAGGTCGCCCAGCCAGTGCTGAATCAGGAATGTGGTGTGGAAGCCGATGAACGTCAACCAGAAGTGCAGTTTGCCCAGTCGCTCGTCGAGCAGCCGGCCGGTCATCTTCGGGAACCAGAAGTAGATGCCCGCGAAGGTGGAGAACACGATGGTGCCGAACAGCACGTAGTGGAAGTGGGCGACCACGAAGTAGCTGTCGGTGACGTGGAAGTCCAGCGGCGGGCTGGCCAGCAGCACACCGGTCAGACCGCCCAGCAGGAACGTGATCAGGAAGCCGACCGAGAACAGCATCGGCGTCTCGAACGTCAACTGGCCCTTCCACATTGTGCCGATCCAGTTGAAGAACTTGATCCCGGTCGGCACCGCGATCAGGTACGTCATGAACGAAAAGAACGGCAGCAGAACGGCTCCGGTGGCGAACATGTGGTGGGCCCACACCGCGACCGACAACGCGGCGATCGACAGCGTCGCGTAGACCAGCGTGGTGTAACCGAAGATCGGCTTGCGGGAGAAGACCGGGAAGATCTCCGAGACGATGCCGAAGAACGGCAGCGCGATGATGTACACCTCGGGGTGACCGAAGAACCAGAACAGGTGCTGCCACAACAGAACTCCGCCGTTAGCCGAGTCATAGACGTGGGCGCCCAGGTGACGGTCGGCGGCCAGCCCGAACAGCGCCGCGGTCAGCAACGGGAAGGCGATCAGCACCAGGATCGAGGTCACCAGGATGTTCCAGGTGAAGATCGGCATCCGGAACATCGTCATCCCGGGTGCGCGCATGCACACGACGGTGGTGATCATGTTGACCGCGCCGAGGATGGTGCCCAGACCCGCGACGATCAGTCCCATGATCCACAGGTCGCCACCGGCGCCCGGTGAGTGGATCGCGTCGGTCAACGGCGTGTAGGCGGTCCAGCCGAAGTCGGCGGCGCCGCCCGGTGTGATGAAACCGGCCATCCCCATCGTGGCGCCGAACAGGAACAGCCAGAACGACAAGGCGTTCAAGCGCGGGAATGCCACGTCGGGTGCGCCGATCTGCAGCGGCAGCACCAGATTGGCGAAGCCGAACACGATCGGGGTGGCGTAGAACAGCAGCATGATCGTGCCGTGCATGGTGAACAGCTGGTTGAACTGTTCATTCGACAAGAACTGCAGACCCGGCGCGGCCAACTCGGTACGCATCAGCAGCGCCAGCAGTCCGCCGATGAAGAAGAAGATGAAGCAGGCGACGCAGTACATGATGCCGATCAGCTTGTGATCGGTGGTCGTGATCAGTTTGTAGATCAGGTTCCCTTTGGGACCGGTCCGAGCCGGGTACGGGCGAACGGCCTCGAGTTCTCCCAACGGGGGCGCTTCGGCTGTCAACAGCTCCTCCAAACATCCATCCCAGACAGGGTTCCCTCGAATCTTAGCTTCCGATCAGGCCGCTGGCAGGCCTGGTCCTACAAACTGTCGTAATTGGCTCATCGCGGACGCCGGGCCGCGTCCGCAGACCGGTTCCGAGCTGGCCGGATGTTAGCGTCGAACCCGTGCAATCCGGCGGTAGGCGACCCACCCTGAGGCCCGTGCAGGGACCGATCAAGGGACGCCTGGGGGCCGTCGCCGCGATCGCAGCGGCCGCGGTCGTGAGTTGCAGCGGTTGCGGGTCCGGGCAGACCGGATCCACGGGTCCGTCGACCCGGTCGCTGGTCACGCCCACCACGCAAATCGCGGGGGCCGGGGTGCTGGGGAACGACCGCAAGCCTGACGAGTCGTGCGCACGGGACGCGGCCCCGGCCGATTCTGGGCCGGCGACCCGGCAGGCCCACAACGCCGCGGGGGTCACTCCGGACGCGGTCCAGGTGCCCGCGGAGGCGCAGCGCATCGTGGTGCTCTCCGGCGATCAGCTCGACGCCCTCTGCGCGCTGGGCCTGCAATCGCGAGTGGTGGCAGCGGCACTGCCGGAAGACTCGTCGAGTCAGCCGTCCTATCTGGGCAACGCCGTGCACGGACTGCCCGGCGTCGGCACTCGCAGCAACCCCGACCTGCGCGGAATCGCCGCGGCTCACCCGGATCTGATCCTGGGCTCAGTCGCGTTGACGCCGAGGCTGTATCCGAAGCTGGCGGCGATCGCCCCGACGGTCTTCACGGCGGCCCCCGGGGTGGCCTGGGAAGACAACCTGCGTGGTGTCGGTGCCGCGACGGCGCGCGGCAGTGCTGTCGACGGGCTGATCAATGGCTTCACGCAGCGGGCCACCCAGATCGGGGCCTCCCACGACGCCGCTCACTTCCAGGCGTCCGTTGTCCAGCTGACCGCCAACAGCCTGCGGGTTTACGGCGCCAACAACTTTCCGGCCACCGTGCTCAGCGCGGTCGGGGTGGATCGGCCGGCCGCCCAGCGGTTCACCGACAAGCCGTACATCGAGATCGGCGCCACCGACGCCGACCTGGCGAAGACGCCGGATTTCTCGGCGGCCGAGGCCGACGTCATCTACCTGTCGTGCGCCACCCCGGCCGCTGTGGACCGCGCCGCGGCGTTCCTGGACAGCGCCCCGTGGCGCAAACTGTCGGCCAACCGGGACAACCGGGTTTACGTCGTCAACGACGAGGTATGGCAGACGGGTGAGGGCATACTCGCCGCCCGGGGCATCGTGGATGACCTGCGGTTGGTCAACGCCGCGCTCAATTAGCGCCGGGGCCGATACCCACAGCTGGACATGAGTTCATTTGCCGCTGTACGGACCGATTGGCCTGAAACCTTTACCTTAGCTAAGCTTTTCTAGGACGCAACCGAACCGAAGAGGGATTGCTATGAGCACTGTTTCCGCGTATGTCGCCACCTCGGCGACCGAGCCGCTGACCAAGACCAGCATCACCCGCCGCGAACCGGGTCCGCACGACGTCGTGATCGACATCAAGTTCGCCGGGATCTGTCACTCGGACATCCACACCGTCAAGGCCGAGTGGGGCCAACCCAACTTCCCGGTGGTCGTCGGCCACGAAATCGCCGGCGTGGTCACCGAAGTGGGCCCCGAGGTCACCAAGCACAAGGTGGGCGACCACGCGGGTGTGGGCTGCATGGTGAACTCCTGCGGTAAGTGCGGTAGCTGTAAGGCCGGGCTCGAGCAGTACTGCAAACCGGGCGCGATCTTCACCTACAACTCCATCGACAAAGACGGCACCCCGACGATGGGCGGCTACAGCCAGGCCATCGTCGTCGACGAGAACTTCGTCCTGCGCATTCCGGACGCGCTGCCGCTGGACAAGGCGGCGCCGTTGCTGTGCGCCGGCGTCACGCTCTACTCGCCGCTGCGCCATTGGAAAGCCGGCAAGGACACCCGGCTGGCCATCATCGGCCTGGGCGGACTGGGCCACATGGGTGTCAAGCTGGGCGCGGCGCTGGGCGCCGAGGTGAGCGTGCTGTCGCAGTCGCTGAAGAAGATGGAAGACGGGCTGCGGCTGGGCGCCAGCCACTACTACGCAACCTCCGACCGCGACACCTTCCGCACGCTGCGCGGCAGCTTCGACCTGATGCTCAACACCGTCTCGGCCAACTTGCCCCTCAACGACTTCGTGGGCCTGCTCGATGTCGATGGCACGCTCGTCGAATTGGGCATCCCCGAGCACCCCATGGAGGTGGGGGCGTTCCCGCTGGCTCTGGCGCGGCGCAGCCTGTCCGGGTCGAACATCGGCGGCATCGCGGAGACCCAGGAGATGCTCGACTTCTGCGCCGAACACGACGTGACCCCCGAGATCGAGGTCATCGATGCGGATTACGTCAACGAGGCCTACGAGCGGGTGCTCGCCAGCGACGTGCGCTACCGCTTCGTCATCGACATCTCAACCTTGTGAGACGCCCTCTGGCACGTCGCGCCGGCAGGCGATCTCTTCGGCAGCCTCCCCGTGCTCGTCACCGGGAATCACCTCGCTGACGTCGATGCCGGCCAGCGGCCAACCTGCAGCGGCCAGCGTCGCGGCCACCCGAATGATGTTCTCCCGGCCGGGGTCGCGGTGGGTCGTCTTTCTGATGAATTCGGCGATCTCGTCGCGGCTGACGACGCCGTCAGCTCCTGGCTGCGACTCCTCCACCGCGATCTTGTGAGCCACCTCTTCGAGCTGGTCCTGGGTTAGTGGGGTGCTTCGCAGCAGGGCGAACAACGCCACCTGGTCGGGGCCGGGAACGCCCTGGGGGTAGCCCACGTCCAGCCAGCGGATCACTGACTTGAGAAATTTCGCGTGCTTGTGAGAGTGAGTTTCCGACACCCACTCAGTCTCACGGTAGGGGCACGACCGTGGTGCCGGACCGTAGCGACTATTCATATGCAGTTCACGACCTGAACATCTGGTGCGAGAAATCCCCGGTGCCGGTTACCGGTGGGCTCAACTGTTCTCGTCGCGCAGGGCTTGCATCGCCAAGTTGTTGAGCAGCTGCCGGCCGGGATCGGTGCGTAACTGGGGCAGCAGCGCGGAGACGAGACCGGCGGCGGTGAGCGCGAGGCGCACCAGACCGTCAGGCGCCGTGGCTGCGTCGCGGATCACTTCATACTCAACGTCGGCATCGTGAGAATGCTGTGCCATGGCGATCCGGGCGACGAGTTGGTTGTCGCGGTCGAGATCGACCTCGTCGGCGGCAGACGCCACGGTGAGCATGTCGCCGATCTCCGCGACTTCGTCCGGTTCGCACAGCTGAGCCACCAGTTGCCACAGGATCGACACGGTCGCGCGGATCAGCTGTGGAAGCCGGTCAGTGGGAATGACGTCATCGTCGAGGATGACGCGCATACCCGCTTCGTCGCCGCGCTCGCCGTGCTGAATCAGCGCCAATGCGCGACGGAAGTCTGCTGCGCCTACGCCGTCCTCATCGCTCATCCTGCACATCCTGCCCCGCCGCGCCGGGGCGACGTCAATCAGCCTGCAGGAAAGCAGAATTCACAAGGGCACACGCATGCCGAACCACGTCACCGCGTTCTCACCACGCATCCACCGGGCAATTGCGCCCTTTAACTCCGACGTTTAGAAGTCCCAGTCCGCGTCTTCGGTGTTGACGGCCTTGCCGATCACGTACGACGACCCGGAGCCGGAGAAGAAGTCGTGGTTCTCGTCGGCGTTGGGCGATAGCGCCGACAGGATCGCCGGGTTCACATCGGTCTCGTCGCGCGGGAACAGCGCCTCGTAGCCCAGGTTCATCAGCGCCTTGTTTGCGTTGTAGCGCAAGAACTTTTTGACGTCCTCGGTCAGCCCGACCTCGTCGTAGAGATCCTGGGTGTACTCCACCTCGTTGTCGTAGAGCTCGAAGAGCAATTCGTAGGTGTAGTCCTTGAGCTCGGCCTTGCGGGTTTCGTCCACCAGCGCCAGGCCCTTTTGGAATTTGTAGCCGATGTAGTAACCGTGCACGGCCTCGTCGCGAATGATCAGCCGGATCATGTCGGCGGTGTTGGTCAGCTTGGCCCGGCTCGACCAGTACATCGGCAGGTAGAAGCCCGAGTAGAACAGGAAGCTCTCCAGCAGCGTGGAGGCCACCTTGCGCTTCAGCGGCTCGTCGCCCTTGTAGTACTCCATGACGATCTCGGCCTTGCGCTGCAGGTTGACGTTCTCCTCCGACCAGCGGAAGGCGTCGTCGATCTCGGCCGTCGAGCACAGCGTGGAGAAGATCGAGCTGTAGCTCTTGGCGTGCACCGACTCCATGAACGCGATGTTGGTGTAGACGGCCTGTTCGTGCGGTGTCAGCGCATCGGGAATCAGGCTGACCGCCCCGACCGTGCCCTGAATGGTGTCCAGCAATGTCAGCCCGGTGAAGACGCGCATCGTGAGCTGCTTCTCGTTGGCGGTCAGCGTCCCCCACGACGGCAGGTCGTTGGACACCGGCACCTTCTCGGGCAGCCAGAAATTGCCGGTCAACCGGTCCCAGACCTCGGCGTCCTTATCGTCTTGCACCCGGTTCCAGTTGATCGCCGACGTCCGGTCGATCAGTCTCATGTTGTCGGTCACCAGAACCCCACTTCACACGCCGTTTTGCCTGAGGGATGTCAGGCTCCAGACACTACCCCTGGGGTCCGACAAGCACGTGGAACACAAGAACTTGTGTCTGCGTGTCGCCACACCGATTACGGCGCAACGTCGATCACCTGCACGACACCAGCGGAAACCCCGGCCACGAACAGCCGACCGCTCTGCGAATCCACCCCCAGGGTGTAGGGATTCTGCACCGTGGCAAACCGTTGCACCCGGCGCGGCGTCGGCTCGCTCATGTCGTAGCCGATGACTTCGTTGGTGCCCGAGGAGGCCACCCAGAGCCGGTCACGCGCGGCGTCGTAGGCAATGCCATACGGTCCGCCCGGCTGACTGATGCCGGCCACCTGGCGCGGCGCGGGCAGCGGAGTGAACACCAGGACCGCATCGCCACGTGTATCGGTCGCGATCATGCGTCCGTGTCGGTCGGCGACCAGATGGGTGGGACCCGCACCGGCCGGCGTTGAGCCCACGATGGTCAGCCGGCTGGCGTCGTACACCGTCAGGTCGTTCTTACGCACATCGAGCACGCCCATCGAGGTGCCGACGGGCGCCGTCCCAGCCGGTTGCACGCCGTCGGTGAAGACTTTGACAATCTGGTCGCCGCGCAGCACCGTCACCGTCCCGCCATGTTCGTTGGCGACGAAAACGGTGCCGTTGGCTGCCTCGGCGGCGTCGTGCGGCGCGCTGCCGGTGACGATCGGCGGCTGCGCCCACCCCCGTGGAAGCTCGACCCGCACCAGGGCGTTGGCACTCTCGACCGGAACCAGGATCGGACCCCCCGGGGCGGCGAGCTGCAGATGCCGGACGGTGCCCGGCAACGGGACTCGGGCGGTGATGGCGCCGGAGCCCACGTCCATCAGTACCAACTCGTTCGGATCACGCGTGGCGACCGCGACGGTCCGCGTTAGCGCGTCGACGACGACACCTTCGGCCGCGTGGCCCACCGGGATGATCCGCCCGACGGGTGTTTCGCTGGGCGGCAGCGCGTTCTGCGGCTCGGCCGCCGACGGCAGCCCTGCCATAGGTGGGCGACTGCCCTCGGTGGGCACCCCGGGCGGCAGCAGGCCGGTGGTCGTCAACGCGGTGTGCGGCGCCGCCGCCTCATGGTGAGCACATGCCACCAACAAGACGACCGCAAGACCGAGTAACATTCGGCCACAACGGCTTTCGCTACGCATCGTCAGTCCAGCCCGGCGTGTTGCAAGGTGTGCGTCAGACCGTCTTCCAGCGCACTCAACGCAATGTCGGTGAGACGGCTCAACTCGTCGATGCCGTCGCCGCCCTTGCTCATCCAGGCTTCCAGCGAGGCAAACACCGCTGTGGCCAAACTGTGTGCCGCGATGTCGGCGATCATCGCGCCGTCGGCAGTGGGTTTGGACCGTTCATGGATGAAGCGGCCGATCTCGTCGGCGACCTGGTCCCGCATCCGGCGGATGTGCGTGGCGATGATGTCCTGGTCGAGGTCGCGCGACCGGATGGTGGCCGCTTCGCGGACCATCGCGAAGTCAAAAGGGAAGGCGTCCACCGCTTTTCGCACCGACGCGGTGACGGGTTCGCCGTGCGGGCGCAACGCCAGCGCTCGGGCGAACCATTCGAAGCCGATGTCGTAGTCGGCAAAGATCACCGCGTGCTTGGACGGGAAGTGCCGGTAGAAGGTTCGCTCGGTCACCCCGACATCGGCGGCAATATCGGAAACGCTGGTTTGGTGCACGCCGTCGGCGACGAAGCGCTTCATCGCTGCCTGTTGCAGCGCCTGGCGCGTGCGCTGTCTACGGGATTCCACGGGGTAAGCAGACACCAAATGTCAGCATTGACGCAAATATGTCATGTGTGACATTGTGCCTTCTGTCGAGGGATCAGCACCGGAGGAGTCAGCATGGCCGACTATGACGCGATCATCATCGGAGCAGGTCACAACGGTTTGGTGGCCGCGAATGTGCTGGCGAAGGGGGGCGCGAAAGTGCTTGTCCTGGAACGCGCGCACTTCCTTGGCGGGATGGCCGCGACCCGGGAGCTCTTCGACGGATACAAGCACAGCGTGGGCGCGTGGGCCGTGCTGATCTGGCGCCAGGAGATGACCGAACGCCTGGAGCTGACCAAGTGGGGCTTCGAGCTGATGGATCAGTGGACCTCGACATGCACATTCGGCGACGCCGCCGACACCCCGTTCGTGATGTACAACGACCTGGAGCGCATGGGGCGTCATCTCCTCGAGGATCACGGCGCCGACGTCGCGACCGCGCTCGGCGGATTGTTCGCGCACCTCGGGCGATTCGCGCCCTATTTCGTCGACTCGGCGTTCGGTCCGCCGCTCGACATCACCGAGGTGATCGCCTCCCAGCCCACCCCCGCGGATCGTCACGACTTCGCCCAGATGTGGTACGGCAGCACGATGGACACGGTCCGCCGCTTCCTGGACCCCGACCAAGGCCGCTGCATCCAGGGCTCGCTGGCCGCGATGTCGATCGACGCGTTCGACGGCGGCCCCTGGACCCCGGGCTCGAATGCGTCGACGCTCTACCACTACCTGATCGGCGGCGGCAACGTCGAATACATCATGCCGCGCGGTGGCATCGGCGCGCTGAGTGCGGCGCTGTGCCGACGCGCCGAGTCGTTGGGCGCCGAGGTGCAGCTCAAGCAGCACGTCAAGGAAATCCTGGTCACCGACGGGCGCGCCACCGGGGTCCAGTTGCGGGATGGCACAACGATTTCCGCCGACGCGGTGCTGTCGTCACTCGACCCCTACACCACATTCGTGAATCTGGCCGGCGTGCAGAACTTTCCGCCCGACTACATCCGCAAGATCAAGGAGATCAACTTCAACCTGGGTTATATCCAGGCGCATCTCACCATTGACCAAGCGCCCCAATGGATCGAGCGCCTGCAGCCCTACCTGCAGGACAACGGGCAGTCGTGTCCCACCGTCGCCTATGCACCGTCCCCGGAATACATCAGCGACGCCTGGGAGCAATACCGCAAGGGGCTGCTGCCCGACGCGCCTCCCACCTACCTGTACATCCCCAGCATGGTCGACTCGTCGCTGGCGCCCGAAGGCAAGCACAGCGCAACCATCTTCACGCCCTACTTCCCCACCGGGCTGGACGCCGACGAAAACCGAAGCTGGAAAGAGCAATACGCCGACACCTGCGTGCGTATTTTCGACAAGTTCGCGCCCGGGTTCGCCGACTCGGTCACCAACCGCGTCGTGTTCTCCAACCGCTACTTCGGCAGCACCTTCAGCGCCCACGCCGGCGACTACTCGCACGGCCTGCTGCAGCCCAACCAACTGTGGACGGGCCGCGTCGTCGAGGGAGCCGACAAGTTCGCCACGCCGGTTGACGGGCTCTACCTCTGCGGCCAGTGCACCCACCCTGGTCCGGGAGTCACCGGCATCCCCGGGTGGAACGGCGCCGAAGCGGCCCTCAAACATCTCAACGCGCGCGTCGGATAGGCGGCTGTTCACACCCCGGTTAAACATGTACCATTTGGTACATGTTTAACGAAGACAGCGTTGAAATCGAGGCGCCGGCGCAGCTGGTCTGGGATGTCTTCAGCGACGTCGAGCACTGGCCCGACTGGACCGCGTCGGTGACGTCACTGGTCGGACTCGATGCGCCCGCCCTCGCCGTGGGCCGCCGGTTCGCGATCAAACAGCCCGGCATGGCGAAGCTGGTTTGGACGGTCACCGAGATCGACCCGGGCTCGTCCTGGACCTGGGTGCAACGCGCGCCCGGCTCGCTGGTGACCGCCCGGCACGATGTCATCGGCCAACCGGGCGGTCGCACCTTGGTGCGCCAGCAACTCGACCAGGGCGGCGCACTCGGCGGTCTCGTCGGGCGGCTGATGGTCAAGAAGACCAAGCGCTTCCTCGAACTCGAGGCCCAAGGACTCAAGGCCCGGTCTGAGCAGCTCAGCCGAGCCGATGGCTCGCACTCCTGACCTACAGCGGCGCCGGGAACTGCTCGACGCCCTGATCGAGGAGTTCTCTGACGGCGGCATCGGCGACCGCTCACTGCGCGAGGTGGCCGCCGCCGTCGGCACCAGCCATCGAATGTTGCTGCACCACTTCGGATCTCGAGAGGATCTGCTCGTAGCGATCGTTGAGCAGGTGGAACAGCGGCAGATGGGCCTGCTCTCCGAATTGCCCACGAATCCGGCCGAAGGCTTTGCCGCGATGTGGGCCGATCTCCATCGGCCCGAGCTACGCCGGCTGGAACGGCTCTTCTTCGAGTGCTACGCCCGTGGCGCCCAGGGCGAGAAGCCGTTCGATCGCATGGTGCCCGGCGCTGTCGACGGCTGGCTCTCCGAGGTCAAAGGTGTTGCCGGCCAGGCATTCGATCCGGCGATGGCCCGGCTCGGGCTGGCCGTCACGCGCGGACTGCTGCTGGATCTGGTGGCCACCAACGACGATTCCGGCGTGGACGCGGCCGCCCAGGCTTTCGCGAGTCTCCTGCGCCGATGAACGACGCACCGCACGCGCCCCGTCCGGAGACTACTTCGCTTTTGGCAACACCGAGATGAGTGTGTCGACGAGTTCCTCGGCGTTGGTGTGCCACTTGTCCAAATCCATGTGGCCGCTTAGATCCAATCCCGTGATGCCGTGGGCGCTGGTCAAAAGGAGTGCCCCATAACGTCGGGCCTGCCCCGGACCGGTGATGCGACCCACGATGTCGAGGAACAAGTCCTGCGTGCGTTCCGCTACCCGGATCGCTTCGGTCGGGTCACCCGCCGGCGTAGTGAACATCAGGCGGTACAGGTGCGGCCGAGTACGTCCGATGGTGATCAGCGAAAGCAGACCGGCTCGCAAGGACTCCTCGGGCGAGTCGTCGCTGTTGACCAACACCTCGAGCGCATCACCGAGGTCGCTCAACGCGTTCGTAGCCAGGACCGTGAGCAGAGATTCCTTGTCCGCGAAGTGCCGATACGCCGCCGAGCGCGACACGCCACTGCGAGCACCCACCTCGCGCAGCGTCACCGCCTCCACTCCGCCGAGGTCGAGCAACACCCCCGCCGCCTCGATCAGCGAATGGCGCGTTGCCGCAGCACTCTCCGATCGTGTGGTCACTCGCAGAGCATAAGCCGGGTTTGAGTTGACAATGTCAACTCAACTGTTATTTTGAGATGACAGCGTCAACTCAAGCGCTCACCACCGGATGGAGCCCGCCATGAATTCCTCGAATCGCGCCGACCGCCAGGAGCTGATCGTCGTCACCGGTGCTTCCACGGGTATGGGCGCGGCCAGCGCTCGAGAACTGGCCCGCAAGGGTTTTCACGTGCTCGCCGGTGTACGCCGCGAGGCCGACGCCGATGCGCTCGTGGCCGACGGGCTTGAGGGGCTAGAACCGCACATCCTCGACATCACCGTGGAATCGGACGTGGCCGCGATCGCCGACCGTGTCGCCAGCGATCCGCTGCATCGTCCGCTGCGCGCCCTGGTCAACAACGCCGGGATCGCGATCAACGCGCCGGTCGAAACGCTGCCACTGGCGCAGTGGCGCCGGCAGTTCGAGGTCAATCTGTTCGGTCACATCGCGATGACCCAGGCGCTGTTGCCGGCCCTACTGATCAGCTCGGGCACCGTCGTGAACATCAGTTCCGTCGGCGGCAAGGTGGTGTTGCCGACGTACGGCGCCTACGCCGGTTCGAAGTTCGCCCTCGAGGCCGTCAGCGACGCCTTGCGGCGTGAGGTCGCCCAGCTGGGCATCAAGGTGGTCGTCATCGAACCCGGCGCAGTCAAGACCGACATGGCCGAGCGTGGAATCGCCACCGCGGAGGGACTAATGGCGAACATGACCGCTCCCCAACTCGCACGGTACGACGACCTCGCCGCGGCCGTCACGGCGCAAGCCCGATCGTTCATCGACACCGGCGTTTCGGCCGAACACGCGGCAAAAGTGATCGCCAAGGCCGCCACCGCATCTCACCCCCGGACTCGCTACACGATCGGACGCGACGCCGCGATCCTCGTGCGGATCAGCCGCGTTGTCTCCGATCGGGTCCTGGACCGCATAGTGCGCATGAATCTTGGGTCCTTTGTCAAAGGCCCGGAATCAGGCGAAAGGCACAGCGCCCCAACAACTTCGCTCGGGGTCTAGGCGATCAGCCTTGAGCCGCCACCGCCGCGCTCTTGGCGCGTGAGCCGGTGCGCACCCCGAGGAACTGGTACTCGTCGCGCTTGATTGAGCGGGTCGCCCGCCAATACTGCCAGGTGTAGCCGCCCCACAGCACCGTGTTCTTGCCGTGCTCGTCGAGGTACCAGCTGCTGCAGCCGCCGCTGTTCCACACCGAGTCCTTCAGCATCTCCTGCAGTTCGGCGTTGAACTTGTCCTGCGCGGCGCGGATTGGGGCCAGAGCCTGGGCGCCGAGTTTGTCGCAGGTCTTGATCGCATCGGCCACGTAGCGGATCTGGGACTCGATCATGAACACCACGGAGTTGTGCCCCAGCCCGGTGTTGGGTCCCAGCAGGAAGAACAGGTTGGGCATCTCGGCGACGGTGATCCCGCGATGCGCGCCGATGCCCTCCCTGTTCCAGCGGTCGACCAGGTCCTCACCGTGGCGTCCCTTGATCTGGACGTAGGTGTAGGAGTCGGTGACGTGGAAGCCGGTGCCGTACACGATCACGTCCGCTTTTCTTTGGGTCTCACGGCCGGTGCCGTCGGCGGTGACGATTCCGTCGGGCGTGATCCGGGCGATGCCGTCGGTGATCAGTTCGGTCTTTGGGTCGGCGACCGCACCGTAGTACGTCGACGAGTTCAGGATCCGCTTGCATCCGATGCGGTAATTCGGAATCAGCTTGCGCCGCAGCCCGCGGTCCTTCACCGAACGACGGATGTTGTACTTGCAGTACGCCTCAATGAATTTCAGCAGGTTCGGCCGCTTGGTCAAGCCGATCGCCACCGCCTCCTGCCCCCAGTAGATCGCCAGACGCACCAGCGCCCGCAGCCCGGGGACGGTCTCCATGGCCCGGCGCAGTGCCGGCGGGAGGTCGGGGTTGGAGCGCGGCACCACCCACGGCGGAGTGCGTTGGTAGAGCTGAAGTTCGGCGACCTGCCCGACGATCTCCGGCACGATCTGGATCGCGCTGGCGCCGGTGCCGATCATCGCCACCCGCTTGCCGGTGAGGTCGACGCTGTGGTCCCACTCCGCGGAATGGAATGCGGGGCCACGGAATTCGTCGCGGCCCTCGATTTCGGGGATCGACGGGATGTGCAGTGCACCCGCGCCCGAGATCAGGAACTGGGCGATGTATTCGCGCCCGTCGGTGGTGAACACATGCCAGCGGTGCTCGTCGTCGTCCCAATGGGCCCGGTCGACCAGCGAGTTGAACTCGATGTAGGGGCGCAGCCCGTATTTCTCGGTCACTCCCTTGAGGTAGTCCCAGATCTCGGGCTGATAGGAGAACGGGTTCTTCCAGTCCGGCTTGGGCTCGAAGGAGAACGAGTACAGGTGCGACGGGATGTCGCAGGCACACCCCGGGTAGATGTTGTCCCGCCAGGTGCCGCCGACGTCGTCGGCTTTCTCCAGGATGACGAAGTCCACACCCTGCTGCTGCAGCTTGATGCCCATGCCGAGACCGGAGAATCCGGTCCCGATGATCAGGGCGCGGGTATGCACCGGCGTCGGGGCCTCGTGCCCCGGAACCGGGTTTGCCTCGGCTTGTATCAATGCATCGGTCACAGTGGATCGGTCTTTCTATTGGCCTATCAGCTCGGACGTCAGCTGGCGCGTCTCGTGCCGACCCTCGCCCAGCTCACGCGAATACCCAGTACCCACGGTATCGGATACAACGATTGTTAGCAAAGCCCGATGCGATGTCAACATCGCCGCTGCTCAGCTGGCGGCAGGATTGCTTCGCACGGCGCTGTGGATCGGCTGGTCGGGGTCCACCGCGATGCCCAGCGCCTCGGCGGTGCCGACGATGACCCCCATCATGATGGTGGTCAGATGGGCGACGAACTGCTCGTGCGGCATGCGTCGTGGGCTGTCCGGGTCGGGGCCCAACCACCACTCGGTGGATGACGCGGCCGCTCCGAAGGCCGCGTGTGCGGCCAGTTCGAAGGCCGCATGGTCCAGCTTCATGTCCTTGAGTTCGTTGTCGAACATGTCGGCCATGGTCAAGGTGATCTGACGGCCCTCGTTGAGCGTGCGCACCGTGGACTCGGTGGTCGCTCCGGAGCGCGCCGAAATGAACACGCGCAGCACGTTGGGATGCTGATCGACGAGGGTGACGTACTCGTCGACACCGTGGCGGACGATGTCGCGGGCCGAGTCGGTGGCCAGGTTG
This sequence comes from Mycobacterium sp. Dal123C01, assembly GCF_052566995.1. Lineage (NCBI taxonomy): Bacteria > Bacillati > Actinomycetota > Actinomycetes > Mycobacteriales > Mycobacteriaceae > Mycobacterium > Mycobacterium sp. Dal123C01. The sequence goes on from NZ_CP199580.1 coordinate 5,371,758, forward strand.
ATCGACGGGAAGATAGCGGCCCACAGCATGTCGCGCAGCTGCTCGCCGATCGCCTGGAACAGGTCGGACTTGTCGTGGAAATGCCGGTAGATCTTCGGCTTGGCGGTGCCGGCTTCCTCGGCGATTTCCCGCACGCTCAGCTCGGGCCCCAGGCGGTCGATGGCGCGGAATGCCGCCTCGACGATTTCGCTGCGCACCTTCTTGCGGTGCTCCCGCCAACGTTCGCTGCGCGCGTCGACCTTCGCCCCCGGCTTCACGCTCGGGTGGGGTCGAGGAATTCTCACCACCTAAAGCACCTTACCCCGTTGTAGGCGCTGACCTGCACAGACTGGCCGCCGGGCGCCTACAGCATGCAGGACACGCAGCCCTCGACCTCGGTTCCTTCCAATGCCATCTGCCGTAGTCGGATGTAGTACAGCGTCTTGATCCCCTTGCGCCAGGCGTAGATCTGGGCCTTGTTGACGTCGCGGGTGCTGGCGGTGTCCTTGAAGAACAACGTCAGCGACAGGCCCTGGTCCACATGCTGAGTGGCGGCGGCGTAGGTGTCGATGATCTTCTCGTAGCCGATCTCGTACGCGTCCTGGTAGTACTCCAGGTTGTCGTTGGTCAGGTACGGCGCCGGGTAGTAGACGCGGCCGATCTTGCCTTCCTTGCGGATCTCAATCTTGCTCGCCACCGGGTGGATCGAGCTGGTCGAGTGGTTGATGTAGGAGATCGATCCGGTCGGCGGGACAGCCTGCAGGTTCTGGTTGTAGATCCCGTGCTGCTGCACCGATTCCTTCAACCGCTTCCAGTCATCCTGCGTCGGAATCCGAATCTCGGCCTCGGCGAACAACTCCCGCACCCGCGCGGTGGCCGGCTCCCACACCTGGTCGGTGTACTTGTCGAAGAACTCCCCCGACTTGTACTTCGACCGCTCGAACCCGCCGAACGCACTACCCCGTTCGATCGCAATGCGATTCGATGCCCGCAGCGCGTGATACAGCACGGTGTAGAAGTACATGTTGGTGAAGTCGATGCCCTCTTCGGAGCCGTAGAGAATCCGCTCCCGGGCCAGGTAGCCGTGCAGGTTCATCTGGCCGAGACCGATGGCGTGAGAGTCGTTGTTGCCCTGCTCAATTGAGGGCACCGACCAGATGTGGGTCTGGTCGCTCACCGCGGTCAGCGCCCGGATCGACACCTCGATGGTCTGCGCGAAGTCCGGCGAGTCCATCGCCTTGGCGATGTTCAGCGAGCCGAGGTTGCACGAAATGTCCTTGCCCACTTTGGCATACGACAGGTCCTCGTTGAACAGCGACGGCGTGGACACCTGCAGGATCTCCGAGCACAGGTTCGAGTGGGTGATCTTGCCCTCGATCGGGTTCGCCCGGTTCACCGTGTCCTCGTACATGATGTACGGGTAGCCGGACTCGAACTGCAGCTCGGCCAGCGTCTGGAAGAACTCGCGCGCCTTGATCTTCGTCTTGCGGATGCGCGCGTCGTCGACCATCTCGTAGTACTTCTCGGTGATCGAGATGTCGGCGAACGGAACACCGTAGACGCGCTCGACGTCGTACGGCGAGAACAGGTACATGTCCTCGTTTTTCTTGGCCAGCTCGAAGGTGATGTCGGGAATCACCACGCCCAGGCTCAGCGTCTTGATGCGGATCTTCTCGTCGGCGTTCTCCCGCTTGGTGTCCAGGAACCGGTAGATGTCGGGATGGTGCGCCTGCAGGTACACCGCGCCGGCACCCTGACGCGCACCGAGCTGGTTGGCGTAGGAGAACGAGTCCTCGAGCAGCTTCATGATCGGGATGACGCCCGAGCTCTGGTTCTCGATGTTCTTGATGGGCGCGCCGTGCTCGCGAATGTTGCTCAGCAACAACGCAACTCCGCCGCCACGCTTGGACAGCTGCAGAGCGGAGTTGATGGACCGCCCGATGGACTCCATGTTGTCCTCGATGCGCAGCAAAAAGCAGCTCACCGGCTCGCCGCGCTGCTTCTTACCGGAGTTGAGGAACGTCGGGGTGGCCGGCTGGAACCGGCCGTCGATGATCTCGTCGACGAGCTTCTCGGCCAGCATGGTGTCACCGGAGGCCAGAGTCAGCGCCACCATGACGACGCGGTCCTCGAACCGCTCCAGGTAACGCTTCCCGTCGAACGTCTTCAGCGTGTACGAGGTGTAGTACTTGAACGCGCCGAGGAACGTCGGGAACCGGAACTTCTTGGCGTAGGCCCGGTCGAGCAGCGTCTTGACGAAGTTGCGCGAGTACTCGTCGAGCACCTCGCGTTCGTAGTAGTTCTCCTTGATCAGGTAGTCGAGCTTCTCGTCCTGATTGTGGAAGAACACCGTGTTCTGGTTGACGTGCTGCAGAAAGTACTGATGCGCGGCTTCCCGGTCCTTGTCGAACTGGATCTTGCCGTCCTTGTCGTACAGATTGAGCATCGCGTTGAGCGCGTGGTAGTCCGTCTCGCCCGGAAGGGCGTGCGGGGCGGCTACAGGCTCTGCAGCTGTGACGGTTGGTGACACGTCTGGTCCTTCCAGAAGTCAGCAAGCCCCGAGCGGACGGCTTCCACGTCGTCCGGGGTGCCCATGAGTTCGAACCGGTAGAGGTACGGCACGCCGCATTTGCGGGACACCACATTGCCCGCATAGGCGAATTCCGTGCCGAAGTTGTTGTTGCCCGCGGCGATGACGCCGCGGATCAACGACCTGTTGTGCTCGTTGTTCAAGAACGCGATGACTTGCTTGGGGACGTAGCCACCGTCATTGATGTCCGGCGTGACCCGGCCTCCGCCGTACGTGGGCAATATCAATACGTACGGTTCGTCGACCTCGATGCGGCCATGCAGCGGTATCCGCGTGGCGGGACCACCCAGCTTCTGGACGAAGCGGTGGGTGTTCTCCGACACGGAAGAGAAATAGACGAGGTTGCACTGCGTGACATCCATGGCACCGCAACCTCCTTACTTGCTCATCTACTGGACTAGGCGCTCAGCGCCGCCCCGGCAAGCGCCTTGATCCGATCCGGCCGGAAGCCCGACCAGTGGTCGTTTCCTGCCACCACCACGGGGGCCTGCAGATAGCCCAATGCCATCACGTAGTCGCGCGCCTCGGCATCCAGGCTGATGTCGACCTTCTCGTAGGCCAGGCCCTGCTTGTCGAGAGCCTTGTAGGTGGCGCTGCACTGCACACATGCCGGCTTGGTGTACACGGTGATGCTCATTGAAGCCGCTCCTCTGCGGAAAGAAGGTCGGAAATTTTGTTACGGACTGGCAACTGCTTGGGGCACTACATCTGCGCTAAGTTCAGCGATCCGTCAAGCCCCAAGATTCCCGTTCTGCGGCTGTCAGGTTGAAGCACCTGGCTTCGAACCTTCCAACCGATTCCGAGTGGTTCACCGGGCCGGGCTGGCTTGGTGAACCTGGGATCTGCCGGCTGTCGAAACACTACACCTAGGGGCTGACAAGATCCCGAGATACAAGATGTTCCGAATAACAATTCTGAAATTCCCTGGTCGTAAGCCCTGACGCGCATGCCCGCCCCGGCGTGTCGCAGATCACAAACCCCGTCCAAGACGCACATGTGTATCGGTATAGCACCGGCCACCGACAACACCGGTGCCGTCCGCGTGCCTACCCGCCGCTAGCAAAGCCGCCAGGCTAGCTGGCGGCTTTCGCTATTCACTTGCCAGAACGCTGCTGGTCACCAAGCGCACGGCTTGTTGGATACCGCCAAATCAGCCGACCTCGGCCGCGAGCTTGCCGACCACGTCGCGCACATTGGCCACCAACTCGGCGTGCTCGGCGGGAGCCTTGCCCTCCAAAGTTCCAAACGGCACCGACAGTTTGATCGTGTCCACTACCCGTGCGCCGGCGATACCGAAGGACTTGCGGGTCTCGTCGTGCGCCCACACCCCGCCGTACTGTCCGAAAGACCCTCCGACCACTGCCAACGGCTTGCCCTTCAACGCGCTGTTGCCGAACGGTCGAGACAGCCAGTCGATCGCGTTCTTGACGACGGCCGGAATGCTGCCGTTGTACTCGGGGGTGACCACCAGGGCGGCATCCGCCTCGCCGGCCGCGGCGCGCAGCGCATCCACCGAAGCCAGCGGCGGCGCGTCGGTGTTCATGACGTCGTCGATCTCTTCGTTGTAAAACGGCAAGTCCGCCAGACCCTCGAACACGGTGATGGCGACATCGTCGGGCGCTACCTCGACCGCAAGTTCGGCGATCTTGCGATTTATCGATGCCGCGCGCAGACTCCCCACCAACGCCACGACTTTGATCTCTGCCACTGTTCGGTTCCCTTCGGTTGTTGGTCTACATCTTTCCACGACTTAAACGGACTGTAGTCCGTTTTATTCCGGCCGCGTTAAAGTGCAGTGGTGAGCGGTGTCGAGAGGTTGGGCGAATTGCCCGTGTCGGCGCTGCGAGAGCTGCCCCAGGAGCGAGGCGACGCGGCGCGCAACCGCGAGCTGCTGCTGCAGGCAGCACGGCGCCTGGTCGCCACGCGTGGCGCGGACGCGGTCACGATGGACGACGTCGCCGCGGCCGCCGGTGTCGGAAAAGGCACGTTGTTCCGCCGGTTCGGCAGCCGGGCCGGGCTGATGATGGTGCTGCTCGACGAGGACGAACGCGCCAGTCAGCAGGCCTTTCTGTTCGGCCCGCCGCCGCTGGGACCCGACGCGCCGCCGATGGACCGACTGGTGGCGTTCGGCCGGGACCGCCTGTGCTTCGTGCACGCCCACCACGCGCTGCTCTCGGCGGCCAAAGGCGATCCGGTGACCCGCCACGTGGGCGCCGCTGCGGTGCAGCGCACCCATGTGCGGGTGCTGTTGCAGGCGGCCCACACCAGTGGCGATCTCGAGGTCCAGACCGACGCGCTGCTGTCCCTGCTCGACGTGGATTATGTGGAGCACCAACTGAATTACGGCAAACACACCCTCGAGACGCTGGGCGATGCCTGGGAAAGCTTGGCGCGCAAACTGTGTGGGCGGTGACCTGACCCCATGGCCTCGCCGGAGTCGAGCTGGGTCCTGCATGTCGATCTCGACCAATTTCTGGCGTCGGTCGAGCTGCGCCGCCATCCCGAACTGGCCGGGCTGCCTGTCATCGTCGGCGGCAGCGGTGATCCCACCGAACCGCGCAAGGTCGTCACCTGCGCCTCGTACGAGGCCCGCGAGTTCGGGGTGCACGCGGGCATGCCATTGCGTACCGCCGCTCGGCGCTGCCCCGGCGCCACCTTCTTGCCATCAGATCCGGCCGCCTACGACGAGGCATCCGAGCAGGTGATGGGATTGCTGCGGGACCTGGGGCACCCGGTCGAGGTATGGGGCTGGGACGAAGCCTATGTGGCGGTGACGGCCGCCGATTCCGTTGAAGTCGCGGAACGGATTCGCGCCGTTGTCTTTTCGGAGACCGGGCTGTCGTGTTCGGTCGGCATCAGCGACAACAAACAGCGCGCCAAGGTGGCCACCGGCTTTGCGAAACCGGGCGGCGTCTTCACGCTCACCGACGCGAACTGGATGAACGTGATGGCCGAGCGTCCGGTGGACGCGCTGTGGGGCGTGGGCCCGAAGACGGCGAAAAAGCTTGCGGCGCTGGATGTTACCACTGTGCGAGAGCTGGCGAATAGCGATGCCGAGCTGCTGACGTCGGCCTTCGGCTCGCGCACCGGCCTGTGGCTGCTGCTGCTCGCCAAGGGCGGTGGCGAGCAGCAGGTCAGCGCCGAGCCCTGGGTTCCGCGCTCCCGCAGCCACGTCGTCACATTCCCGCGCGACCTCACCGACCGATCCGAAATGGACTCGGCTGTAACAGAATTGGCGAGGCAAGCCCTGGATGACGTCGTGGCGTCGGCACGCGTCGTCACCCGGGTCGCGGTCACGGTGCGGACCGCGACGTTCTACACGCGGACCAAAATCCGCAAGCTGCCGGCGCCCACCACCGATCCCGACGTCATCGTCGCGGCCGCCCTGCAGGTCCTGGATCTGTTCGAACTCGACCGTCCGGTCCGATTACTCGGGGTGCGACTCGAATTGGTCATGCCGGCCTAGCTGCGCCGGGCTGGGCCGAAGCGCCCGGGTGAAGATGACGTTCACCTGACGCATGGCCACGCTATAGGGCCACCACGCCAGCCGCTTGAACGCATACAGCGCGCGAATGTCCTGCGACGTGTAGATCAGGTATCTGTTTTTCGCCACTCCGGCCAAGATCTTCTCGGCAGCCGTCTCCGCCGACACCGCATGACCGCTGAAGCGGTCGACCCACCGGCTGACCCTGGGGTCGTCCCGGTCTACGCCGGCGATCTCGACGGTTTTGACCAGCGGCGTCTTCACCGCGCCGGGCACCACCACGGAAACCCCGATGCGGTGCCGGGCCAGATCGAAGCGCAGCACCTCGGACAGCCCGCGTAACCCGTACTTGCTGGCGCTGTAGGCGGCATGCCAAGGCAGCGCGACCAATCCGGCCGCCGACGACACATTGACCACGTGGCCACCGCGGCCGGCCGCCACCATCGACGGAACGAACGTCTCAATGACGTGGATCGGGCCCATCAGGTTGATCGCGATCATCTTGGTCCACTGCTCGTGGCTCAGTCGATCAACGGTCCCCCAGGCCGACACTCCGGCGATGTTCATCACGACGTCCATGCTCGAGTGGGCGGCGTGGATGTCGGCGGCGAACGCCGTGACTTCGTCGTAGTTGGCGATGTCCAGCACCCGGTGCGCCGGCACTTGCGCACCCAACGCGCGGGCGTCGGCCACCGTTTGTGCCAGCCCGTCGGCGTCGCGATCCGTCAGGAACAACTCGGCCCCCTGCGCCGCCAGCCGCAACGCGGTGGCCCGGCCGATGCCGCTGGCCGCGCCGGTGACAAGACTGCGCTTTCCCGCGAAGTACCGCGCGGATCCTCTCTGCGCCATGACGGTGACGATACCGCCGGTAACGGCCGGGCCCGCGTTATGCCCGGGCGCCACTCCACAACGAGTTCAGCCACAACTGTTCGAGAAGCCGGACGCGACGGTCGATGTCGTCGTCCGCTCCGCCGATAAAGGCCGGGTCACCGGTCAGCATCAACGCGGTGGTGCCGGTCAGCGTGCGCACCAGCGTCGGAATGTCGTCGCTGATCGGGTTCGCGGTCCCGGCTTTGATCTCGGCGTCGACGATGGCGACGATCTCGCGCACGACCACCTCGAACTGCTGCTCGAGAATGCCCCGGATCTCGATATCGGTGTAGCGGGCGGCATTACAGGCCGTCATCACCGGGTCGTTGTGCGCGTAGACGGCGGCCGCGCTGCCCACCATCCGCTTGGCGAACTGCTCCGGTGACTCGTCGGGCTGACGGGGAGCAAAAAACTGCGTGAGTTCTTCGAGCTCTTGGGTGGCCTCGGCCACGATCTGGGCGAGCACCGCGTACTTGGAGTCGAAGTAGAAGTAGAAGCCGGATCGGCCCACCCCGGCGCGAAGACTGATGGTGCTGACCGACAGCTCCGCGAACGGCCGCTCCTGCAGCAATTCACGCACCGCGGCCATGATCGCCTGCCGGTGCTTATCGCCACGTCGCCGCGTCGCCGGCTCGCCCGGCTCCGCGTGGCTGCTCATCCCCTGACCTTGCACCACACTCCTCCAAATACAAACTTGACAGCCGTCAACTTCGTCCCGAAGGATAGTGGCAAGTGACGGAGGTCACCAGCCCCGGGTTCGCAAAGGAGCGTTCATGCCCGCCACCATCAGCACCCCGCAATACCTGCTCGACCAGGCACGGCGCCGGTTCACCCCGTCGTTCAACAACTTTCCCGGCATGGGGATGGTGGAACGCAAGCTGCTGAACACTCAATTCCCGGAGCGCAAACTCGCCGACCCACCACCGGGCAGCGAGCTCAAGGCTGCTATCGGCGACGCGGGGCTGCCGGTCCTCGGCCACGTCATCGAGATGCTGCGCGGCGGACCCGACTATCTGAAGTTCCTCTACGAGACCAAGGGCCCGGTCGTCTTCGGCGACTCACCCGTGCTCCCGGGCATCGCCGCGCTGGGCCCGGACGCCGCCCAGGTCGTGTACTCCAACCGCAACAAGGACTACTCCCAGCAGGGCTGGGTTCCGGTGATCGGGCCATTCTTCAACCGCGGCCTGATGCTGCTCGACTTCGAAGAGCACATGTTCCACCGGCGGATCATGCAGGAGGCGTTTGTCCGTTCCCGGCTGGCCAGCTACGTCGAGCAGATGGACCAGGTGGTCTCCAAGACGATCTCCAACGACTGGGTGGCCAACGACGCTCGCTTCCTGCTCTACCCGGCGATGAAGGAGCTGACGCTCGACATCGCCTCGATGGTGTTCATGGGCCACGAGCCGGGCACCGACCACGACCTGGTGACCAAGGTCAACAACGCGTTCGCGATCACCACCCGCGCGGGCAACGCGATCATCCGCACCCCGGTGCCGCCGTTCACCTGGTGGCGGGGCCTCAAGGCGCGCGAACTACTGGAGAACTACTTCCGCGAGCGGGTGCAGGAACAACGCGCCAACCCGGGCACCGACCTGCTGTCGGTGCTGTGCCTGACCGCGGACGACGACGGCAACAAGTTCTCCGACGAGGACATCGTCAACCACATGATCTTTTTGATGATGGCCGCGCACGACACCTCGACGTCGACGGTGACGACGATGGCCTACAACCTGGCCGGACACCCGGAGTGGCAGCAGCGTTGCCGCGAAGAATCCGACCGGCTCGGCGACGGGCCGCTCGACATCGACTCGCTGGAGAAGCTGGAGACACTCGACCTGGTGATGAACGAGTCGATCCGGCTCGTGACGCCGGTGCAGTGGGCGATGCGGCAGACGGTGCGCGACACCGACCTGCTGGGCTACTACATCCCTAAGGGCACCAATGTCATCGCGTACCCCGGGATGAATCACCGGCTACCCGAATTGTGGACGGACCCACTGAAATTCGACCCGGAGCGGTTCACCGAGCCGCGCAATGAGCACAAACGGCACCGCTACGCGTTCACACCGTTCGGCGGGGGCGCGCACAAGTGCATCGGAATGACGTTCGGGCAGCTGGAAATCAAGACGATCCTGCACCGGCTGCTGCGCAAGTACCGGCTCGAGCCACCCCGCCCGGGCTACAAGTGCGAGTGGGACTACGGCGGCATGCCGGTGCCGAAAGACGGCATGCCAATTGTGTTGCGCCCGCTATGAACTCGCGCCGGCTAGGCAGCGTCTTTTTCGCTGCCCAGCCGATTGGCGCAGGCGATCAGCGCGCGCAGCGCCGACTGCGTCGGATCCTCGGATAGGCCGAGTGCCCACTCGGCGCGCAGGCCATCGCTGCCGCAGATGAAGGTGGCGGTGCCCTCCCGCGAAGCCATCTGATGGAATTTCAGTGTCTCGATCGCGATCCCGCGCTCATGCAGCATCGCGGTGAGTGCGGCGATCGGACCGCTGGCGGCAGCGGTCGAGCTGCTGAGGCAATCGCCGACGGCGATCATCGCCCGGAAGTTGCGGGCTTGCGCACCGAGCCGCCCGCCGCGTCCCTCGGTGTCCGTGCACGCCCAGTACCCCAGCCGCAGCGGGCCGGCGGTGTGGCCGTAGGTCGTAACGAAGCTCTCCCAGGACATCGCGTCGGCCTGTTCGCGCAGGCCACGCGGCAATGCGACGCCATAGTGATCGGCGAACCACGCGTTGGCCCTGCACTCTGGCGCCGGATCGCTCGAGGGGTCCAGCTCTAAAAAGGAGAGTGGCTCGGAAAGAGTCTGTGGAAGGGGCATTGTGTCGGTCTTCTCTGGTCAGCAGGAGCGACCGACGGGTAGTAGCTTCCGACCCACAGCGGGGGGTCGGTCTGGATCAGACCCCGCTGCGGGTGCTGGCTACTACGGCACTCGTGAGAAGACGCACGAGCGCGACAGTAGACGCCGCAGGTCGATAGTGCAACTTCCTTTAGCGCTACGCGGCCGCCCGATCGCCAATTGAATTCAAATGCCGTGAATGGTCTGGTTAAACGCTTAAGCGCACTGCGCGCCGCGCTGGAACTCAATACCCCGCAATAGGTTTACATGTGTCGAATAGTGGCTATCCCGACGTCGCCTCAGCCGCGCGCGGCTATGCATCCCCCTCAGATGAAAGGCACGACAATGGAGTCGACGGTAGCCGAGAAGGCCCGTGAAGCGGCGACGGTGGCCATCGGGCTGATCGAAGTGTTGTTGGTTCCGACTCGATTGTCATCAGCGTGGGAACGGGTAGCTGCAGCGGAGAGCTAATCACCGTCGCTCCGAATACCGAGTCACGAGTCGCTATCCGGTCGTCGCGTCAGCGCAGGGCGCCCGGCCGTTCGACAGATCAATGGCATGACGACGAAGTCGATAAGCGCCAAAACAACCCTTTAGAGCTGCCGCTGCGGCGGGCGGGCTGACCATCTCCCGCTTAGCCGGCCAGGGCTGTCGCCACCGCGGGATGCTCCTCCATTGCTGTTGTGCCAGTGCAGATGTGACAAAACTCAGTCTCAAACGCATCGTGAAAAAGATCACGAAATCTGGTTTACACGTGTGTAACAGGGGGGTATGCGGAGGTGTCCTTAACCGCAACAACGGCTATTTGTCCCCTCTCGGAAAGGCACGACGATGAAGTCGAAGAACGCCAAGAAGACCATTCGAGCAGTAGCAGCAGCGACCGGTGTGGTCGCGATATTGCTGGTACCGACGGGATGCTCGACAGCCGCCGGTGGCACGGGCGGCGGCGGACTGATAACCATCGGCGGCCTTTAGCCAATCAGGGACAAGCTGCACGCTCGCTGCGGGATCATCCCCCAGTAATTCTGCCTGCGTGCCACCTATTCGTACGCTCATTCGCCAGTAGTTCAGATGTATGTCTGTCGGCGACAGCCATGCCTATCTGTTGCTCTACATATGCCTAATCACTAATACGACAAGGAAACGCCAACCCGGCGATGAAAGGGAAGATCATGAAGGGGAAGAGCACTAAGAAATCCGTTAAAGCCGTTGCAGCCGCCGCGGGAGTGGCCGCGGTGTTGCTCTTACCGGGCTGCTCGACAGCTGCAGGCGGCACGGGTGGCACCCTCGGCGGCACCCTGGGCGGAACTGTAGGCGGGGTCACCGGCGGTTTGGGCGGCATTCTCGGCGGGATCCTCTAACCGACGGGCAAGGCGGCCCGCCAGGAACCTCGGTTCCTGGCGGGCCGCCTTCCTATTACCCGATTGGCCCCGGCGCGGCATCCATTCGCAGGTATGCCTGAATCGTCGTCCCGGTACTCGCGGTGTGAGTGCGCACCAGATCCGAGATGGCATTGACCAGAAACAATCCGCGGCTGGCGGGGCCGGCAGGGCCCGGGTCCAAGCGTCCCACCAGCGGGTCGTCGATCCACCCGCTATCGCGCGCCTCGCACACCAGATGGTCGTCGTCGCGCCAGAAAGCCAGCCGGCAGGCGCCGTCGGTGTACATCAAGCTGTTGGTGGCCAGCTCCGTGGCGACCAGCTGCAGATCTTCGATGCCATCCTGGGACAGTCCGACCCAACCGGCGTAGTTGACCGCGAAAGACCGCGCCGGCCGCAGGTCCGCAGACCTGCGGACCATGTAGGTGACGGCACCCGGATTGGCGGCCAGTGGCTGATTGCACTGCGCCAGCACGTCATCCGGCGCGTAGTCGGGGCTGGGTTGCAGCGAACCGCCCTTCCACAGCAGCGGGTGGGTCGCACGGGCGCTCGCCAACACGTCCTCGTCCAGCCTTTCCGCGTCGTAGAGACACAACGCGGTCAGCTGGCGGCCTTCGAACGCGTGGTTGACCAGCGCCTCATGCTGCATGCAGGCCAGAGACTCGTCCGTGCTGCGGCCGGGCCAGAAAACCTGGCTGACAATGCGCGCGCGCCGGTCGGCGTTCTCTTCGACGAAGGAGCCCTCCAACGCCAGGAACCGGCTCGGGTTGCGGCCGGTCTCGGCGATGTCGACCATCTGCAGTCCGGCGGTCGAGCCCTCGCCACCCAGCGCATCGCGCAGCAATGCCAGATACTCGCCGGGAACCGCGACCAGTACCGGCTCGTCTAACGCCAAACCTTCGAGCACGAAGCGAACCACAGCCTCCACGTACTCCCGTTGGGAGTAGTAGAAGAGCGCGGAATGAACGAAGCCTTGTCGCCCGTCCTCCGCGCCCGTAGTCATTTCGAAGCTCCTGCTTTCCATCACCAATGCCAACCCCCTGCTGGACCGGCCGTCCTGTTGTCTGTCTGCACTTCTCAGTTACTCATCCCAATACCCCGGACTTGCGTTCCCTACGCAGAGAAGTGATCACAAACCGGCCTCGGATGGACGCGGCGTGCGTCACAGCCACCACGAGGCGGCGGCGTCGAGATGACGACGGGTGCGATAGCGCGCCAAGCTGTCGTCGCCGACCGCGATCGCGTCGAGAATCCGTAGATGGGCGTGCTCGACGGCGACGACGTCGTCCCGCGCCGGTGGCTCCTGTCCGGTGCTGGACCAATGCCGGCGAAATAACTCGACGATGATCCGCAGGAACAGGTCCAACAGGGCGTTGCCGGCCAGTTGCGCCAGGCCGATATGGAACCGAAATTCCTCGGATGTTGCTTGGCGCGCATCATCAGCGGCGTGCAGGTTGTCGTCGAGGGCGGCCCGGTGGTTGTGCAGGAAGGCGGCCACATCGGGTTCGGTGCGCCGCTTCACCACCTTGGCGACGTTGTCGATCTCGATGGCGTCCCGGACGCAACGCAGGTCCTCGCGGCTCGGCTTCCGGAATTGCAGGTACAACGCGATGGTGTCGATGCTGGCTTGCGCATGGGGTTTTGTGACGACCAGCCCGCCACCGGGTCCGCGACGCATCTGCGCGACCGAGTGATATTCGAGCAGCCGCACCGCCTCGCGCAACACCGCGCGGCTCACCTGGTAGCGCTGCAGCAACGCCGTCTCGGTTCCGAAGACCGAACCGATCTGCCAGTCGCCGGAGCCGATCTCCTCGCCGATGCTGGCCGCCAGCACCTCGGCCATCTTGCCGCGCGGTAATTCCGTGTCGGCCGGCTTACGTCGCCGGCCGGCGCGGGCGACCCGGCCACCGCTGCGGCCCGCGTCGTCCCCGCGGTGATGCTCTTGCAGCCAGGCGGTCACCGCCTCCACGTGCCGCTCGGACAATGTCTTGGCACGCGCGGAATCTCCAGCGGTGACCGCGGCAACGATTTCGGAGTGATCGCTGTGCATGTAGTCGAGCGCCTCGATGGCCTCATTCGCCGAGTCGGTCCGCGACCGCAGGGCGTACCGCGTGGTAAGCCTCATCAACACGTCGATAAACAGTTGTAGGACAGGGTTTTTCGATCGTTCCGCCAACGCGATGTGGAATTCGTCCCGCGGCGCGGGCAGACCCGGCCGCCACTCTTCCTCCGCGCGCAGCACCCCGCGCAGCCGCACGATGCCGGCTTCGTCGATCCGCTCCGCCGCGAGCGAGGCCGCCAACGGCTCGAGCACCAGCCGCGCGTTGAGCAGATCGCCGAGCGTGGTGCCCAGGTACTCGAGATAGATGACGACGGCGCGGGTCGCTGGTCCCGCGTCGGGCTCACTGATCAGCAGCCCGCCGTTGGGTCCGCGGCGCGTCCGGGCCACCTGATGGTGCTCGACCAGGCGAACGGCCTCCCGCAGCACCGATCGACTCACCCCATAGCGTTGTTGCAGAGCGTGTTCAGAACCCAGCGACTCTCCGACAGGCCAGCCCCGGCGAACAATATCCGCCTCGATGTCCCGGGCAATCGTCGAAGCCAGCTTTCGTGTCCCGCCCGCGCGCGACGCGGGGCTTACCTGAAGCTCAATACCGCACTCCCACAAGCTGTCTCAACACGTGAGCAGCATGCAACCCGCGACGGGGCCCCCGCCCACGGAAACCACGCCGACCTCTGGGCGTTGCGACACCTGCCGCTCCCCCGCTTCGCCGCGCAACTGCAGACACCCTTCGTGCAGCGCCCAGTAACCGTGCATGCGGCCCGCCGAGAGTTGGCCGCCGTAGGTGTTCAGCGGCAACTCACCGTCGCGGGCGATCCGCGCGCCCCCCTCGACAAACGGACCGGCCTCGCCGTCACCGCAGATCCCCAGGGCCTCTAGCCAGGCGATGGTGAGATAGGTGAAACCGTCGTAGAGTTCGGCGAGGGCGAGGTCGGCGGGTTTCAATTCGGTGCGTGACCACATCTGCGCCGTCGCATCCGACATGGCCATCTTCGGATAGTCGTCGCGGTGGAACCAGCCACCGGCGCCGTTAGACCCGCCGATCGCCTCCACCCGCACCGGCCGGTGCGGGCAATCGGGGGCGTACTCCGCATTCGACACCACCACTGCGATCGAGCCGTCGATGGGCACGTCGCAGTCCAGCAGCCCGAACGGCGTCGACACCAGCCGCGCCCCCAGGTAGTCGGCCATCGTCATCGGCTCGCGGTAGACCGCAAGGGGATTCAGCGCGGCGTTGCGCCTGCCGTTGAGGGCAAGCCAGCCCAACTGCTCCTTGGTGGTTCCGTACAACTCCATGTGCCGGCGGCAGTTCAGCGCCAGCCAGTTGGCAGCGGAATAGGCCTGCGCCGCAACCAGATCGTTGACATCGTCCATCGCACCGACAGCCGGCTTGGCTTCGCCCTCGGGAGTCTCGAACATCCGGGCAAGCGGCGGGGCGGGCGCATTTTCGTCCGGCTTGACCGGGACTGTGCCACCGAGCATTTGGATGGTCCGGTACACCACAACGTGCCGGGCGCGTCTCTCGGACACCGCGCGGCATGCCGACATCACCGGACTCAGCAGTCCGCCGGTACCGAACCCGGCTCCGCAATCCGCCGCCTCGATGCGTAATTCGGCGTTGACCTCCGCGGCTGGCGTGTCACCCAACGTGGCGATGCCGTCGATGTCGGCGGGCGCCAATCCAGCGTCGGAGATGGCCCCGCGCACCGCCTCCATGGTCAGGTCGCGCCCCGGGATGCCGGTACGGCGGCCGATCCGCGAAATGCCGATACCGGACACGATCGCGTTTTTTTCGAAATACGTCATCTGCACCGCCCATCAGACCGAACCCGTCATACCCACACCGAACCAATAGAGTGTACTGTATTGCCCGTGTCAGCCGAGTCGACATCAGAGCTGCTCATCGAGCATTGCGACGATTGCCCGCGCTGGGTGCATCCCGCGGCAGGCGAATGCCGGGAGTGCGGCGCCACGCTCGTCGCGCGGCCGGTCTCCGGACATGGCACGGTGTTCACCTACACGGTCAACCACCACCCGTATAACCCGGAGATCCCCGTCCCTTACGTGATCGCGATCGTCGAACTCGCCGAACAAAGCGGGCTGCGCTTGGCCGCCAATATCGTTGGCTGCGAGCCAGATTCGGTGACGTGCGGGATGCCGGTGCATCTCTGGCCCGAGAAGGGTGCCGGCGGGGCGCCGTTGTTCGCGCCGACCGCCGGCTGACCGGCGCTAGCAGCCCTGCTAGTTGATCAGCGGGTCGCGCGGCATGCCGAGAATCCGCTCGGCGATCTGGTTTCGAGTGACCTCCGAGGTGCCGCCGGCAATCGCCATGCCGCGTGCACCCATGATCAGCCGGCCCGGCGCCGCGCCGGGTCCGTCGACCAGCGCGACCTCGGGCCCGGTCAGGGCCGCCATGATCGCGGCCCCCTCCACCATGTGATCTGCCAGCTTCAGTTTGGTGACGTTGCCTTCCGGCCCCGGGCCCGCACCTTCGACGCTGCGGGCCACCCGGCGCAGGTTGAGGAGCCGCAGCGCGGTTTCGTTGGCCAGGTAGGACCCGACCCGGATATCCGCGCCCGCCAACCGATCTGCGTGCTGTTGGGCCATCTCTACCAGCGCGGTTGCCAACCCCTCGTAGAACGACCCGCTGCCGCCGATGCTGACCCGCTCGTTGCCCAGCGTCGCCCGCGCGACCGTCCACCCTGAGTTGGGCGCCCCGACAACGTCTTCGTCGGGGACGAAGAGGTCGTTGAAGAACACCTCGTTGAAGTCCGAGCCGCCGGTGATCTGCCGCAGCGGTCGCACCTCGACCTCGGGCGCCTTCATGTCGACGATCACCGTGGTGATGCCGGCGTGCTTGCGCGCATCCGGGTCGGTGCGCACGGTCGCCAGGCCGCGCGCGCAGTAGTGGGCCCCGCTGGTCCACACCTTTTGACCGTTGATCTTCCAGCCGCCGTCGACCCTCGTGGCCCGCGTCTTGATGGACGCCGCATCCGACCCCGCGTCGGGTTCGGAGAACAGCTGGCACCAGATCTCGTCTTTGCGTAACGCCTTCTCGACGAATCTTTCGATCTGCCAAGGAGTTCCGTGCTGGACCAGGGTCAGGATCACCCATCCGGTGATGCCGTAGTCGGGCCGTTTGATCCCGGCCGCACGGAATTCTTCCTCGATCACCAACTGCTCCACCGCATCGGCGCCCAGGCCCCACGGCTTGGGCCAGTGCGGCATCACGTAGCCGGTCGCGATCAGCTTGTCGCGTTGCGCCTGCTTGTCCAACGCGGCGATCTCGGCGGCGTCGGCGTGGATCCGGGTACGCAGCTCTTCGGCCTCGGGAGGCAGATCAAGGCTGTTTTCCCGGACGGCACCCGCCGCGGTGCGCTCGAACACATCGCGGGCGGGTGCGTCGCCGCCGAACAGCGCCGTCGTCACCAGCGCCCGGCGCAGATGCAGATGCGCGTCATGCTCCCAGGTGAAGCCGATGCCGCCATGCACCTGAATGTTGAGTTCGGCATTGCGGGCGTAAGCCGAAAAAGCCAGCGCCGCAGCCACTGCGGCGATGAGGCGAAACTGCGCTTCGTCCTCTGATGAGTCCTCTGCTGCCGCACGCGAGGCGTCCCACACCGCCGCGGTCGCCGACTCCACGGCAACGAGCATGTTCGCGCAATGATGCTTGACCGCTTGGAACGTAGCGATGGTGCGGCCGAATTGCTGGCGCACCTTCGCGTAGTCGACTGCGGCATCGACACAGTCGGACGCTCCGCCCACCGCCTCGGCGGCAAGCAACGTCCGCGCCCGGGCCAACGCCGATTCCCGCGCCCCCGAAATGATGTCGTCGGGAGCGACCCTGACGTTCTGCAGACGGACGCGTCCGGAACGCCGAGTCGGATCGAGGTTCTCGGGCACCTCGACAGAGACACCGGAGCGGCCGCGGTCCAGCAGCAACAGGTCGTCACCCGCGGCGATCACCAGCAGCTCGGCGAGCCCGGCCCCCAACACGACTCCGGCTTCACCGTCGGCGACACCGTCGGTGATGTGCACCCGGCTGTCCAGGCCGATGCCCGCGGTGACGGTGCCGTCGATCAGGCTGGGCAGCAATCGCGACTTTTGTTCGGCTGTACCGTCTTTGGCGATCACCGCCGACGCGATCACGGTCGGGACGAACGGCCCCGGCGCCACCGCGCGGCCGAGCTCTTCGATCACCACCACGAGTTCGGGCAACCCGTAGCCGGAGCCGCCGTATTCCTCGTCGACGTGCAGGCCGAGCCAGCCGAGCTCGACCAGGTTATGCCAGAACGGAGGCCGGGATTCGTCGGCCGCGTCGAGCAGCGATCGCGCCGCCCAGCGTGCCTTTTGCGAGGTCAAAAACGACCGGGCTACTTCGGCAAGTTCGCGATGGTCGTCGGTCAATGCGATACCCATGAGGGCCCTCCTCGCGCCGCATTCCCAGCGGGGACTGGTTTGGTTGGCCTGCCCCGCTCCGAGGGGAAGCGGGGCGGCTACTTAAAGAGTGTACT
This sequence comes from Mycobacterium sp. Dal123C01, assembly GCF_052566995.1. Lineage (NCBI taxonomy): Bacteria > Bacillati > Actinomycetota > Actinomycetes > Mycobacteriales > Mycobacteriaceae > Mycobacterium > Mycobacterium sp. Dal123C01. The sequence continues at coordinate 5,389,475 of NZ_CP199580.1, forward strand.
TAATGCGAGGAGGGCACCTGAGGGGGCGTCTACTTGGGCGCGAACCGCTGTCCCGCGTCCAGCCGCAGGCATTGGCCGTTGAGCATCGGGTTGTCGACGATGGCCGCGGCCAGCTTGGCGTACTCCTCGGGCCGGCCGAGTCGCTTCGGGAACGCCGCGTCCCTAGTCAGGGCCGCCGCGAACTCGTCCGGAATGCCCTGGGTCAGCCCCGTGGCGAACAGGCTCGGAGCGATGGCCAGCACCCGGATGCCCAGCGATCCCAGGTCACGCGCCATGGTCAGGCACATGCCCGCAATACCCGCCTTGGCGGCGGTGTAGGCGACCTGCCCGATCTGGCCCTCGTAGGCGGCGATGGAAGCGGTGTTGATGATGACACCGCGCTCTTCGTCTTCGGGCTCGTTCTTGGCCATGTGCGCGGCCGCCAGTCGGCTGATGTTGAAGGTGGCGATCAGGTTGAGATTGATGACGGATTGGAAGGATTCGAGGTCGTGGGGGCCCGTCTTGGTCATCGTCCGCTTCGCGATGCCGCCGCCGGCGGTGGTGACCACGACGTGCAGGCCGCCGAGCTTGTCGACCGCGGTCTGCAGCGTTTGCTCGGTGCCGGTGTAGTCGGTGACGTCGACCGGGTAGAACGAGCCGCCTATGCCCTCGGCAACAGACTTACCATCGGAACCCTCGCGATCGAGGATGGCGACATCCGCACCGCGCTCGGTGAGCAGCTCTGCTGTGGCACGACCCATTCCCGACGCGCCGCCGATGATGACGGCCTTCTTCCCATTGATCTCCATCCGGCCTCTCCTTTTTGGGTTGTCAGATCCTGTGCAATCTGTAACGTTACGTAGGAACGCTAGCGTGTCCGCTCGGGCTGGTTGTCACCGAGCCATGCCAAGCTGACGACCGTGCTCCTTCTCGACGTGGTAGCCACGTCTGCTGACGTCGGCGCCACGTCGTCACGGCTGACCAAGGTCGCGCGGATCGCCGACCTGCTGACCCGCGCAGCACCCGACCCCGCATTGGTCGCGATCGTCGTGTCCTGGCTCTCCGGTGAGTTGCCGCAACGTCAGATCGGCGTGGGCTGGGCGTCGTTGCGGTCCCGACCGCCGGCGGCTTCGGCGCCGGAGCTCACCGTCACCGGCGTGCACGCCACCTTCACCGAGATCGGCGACGTCTCGGGCAAAGGATCACAGGCACGGCGCGCCGAACTCCTGGCGAGGCTGTTCGCCGCCGCGACCGAACCCGAGCAGGCGTTCCTGGTGCGGCTGCTCGGCGGCGGACTGCGCCAGGGCGCACTGGCCGGGATCATGACCGACGCCGTCGCCAAGGCCGCCGAGCTCCCGGCCGCCGCGGTGCAGCGCGCGGCGATGCTGGGCGGGGATCTGCCCACGGTCGCCGCAGCCGCCCTGACCGGTGGCCCAGTAGCGCTGCAGGCATTCACCCTACGGGCGGGCCAGCCCGTCGGCCCGATGCTCGCACAGACCGCGACCAGTGTGGCCGACGCGCTCGAACGCCACGGCGGCACAACGATCTTCGAGGCAAAGTTGGACGGTGCACGAGTGCAGATCCACCGCGCCGGGGACGCGGTCACGATCTACACGCGAAGCCTGGACGACGTCACTGCCCGGCTGCCCGAGGTCGTGGAGGCGACGCTGGCGCTGCCGGTGCACGACCTCATCGCCGACGGGGAGGCGATCGCGCTGCGCCCCGACAACCGGCCGCACCGCTTTCAGGTCACCGCATCACGGTTCGGCCGATCCGTCGACGTCGGCTCGAAAAAAGCAGGAGCCCAAGCCGCGCAGCCGCTTTCGGTATTCTTCTTCGACCTCCTGCACTGCGACGGCGTCGACCTGCTCGACGCGCCCACCACCGACCGGCTGGCCGCCCTGGACGGGCTGGTGCCGACCCGACACCGGGTCGACCGGTTGGTCACCGCCGACCCCGGTGCCGCCGCGGCTTTCTTGGAGGCGACGCTGGCCGCCGGTCACGAAGGGGTGATGGCGAAGGCACCCGGCGCGCCCTACCTTGCCGGCCGGCGCGGGGCGGGCTGGCTCAAGATCAAGCCGGTACACACGCTCGACCTCGTGGTGCTCGCGGTGGAATGGGGTTCGGGACGCCGAGTCGGCAAGCTGTCCAATATCCACCTGGGCGCGCGCGATCCGGCCACCGGCGAATTCATCATGGTGGGAAAGACTTTCAAGGGCATGACCGATGCCATGCTGGACTGGCAGACCGCGCGGTTCAGCGACCTCGCCATCGGATCGATGGACGGCTACGTCGTCCAGTTGCGCCCCGAGCAGGTCGTCGAAATCGCGCTTGACGGCGTGCAGCGCTCGACGCGCTACCCGGGCGGTCTCGCGCTGCGGTTTGCCAGGGTCGTGCGCTACCGCGACGACAAGAGCCCGGCCGAAGCCGACACCATCGACAACGTCCGTGCGCTGTACTGATTCTCCCCGGGCGACGAACTGCCCGCCGTCGTAGGGTTTGACCGTGACTGTGCACGACAAAGACGTCAGCTACATCCGTACCGACGACGACTTGCCACCGGTTGCGATCATCGACCGCTCCCCCATCACCGTCGGGCACAAAATCGTCTTCAGCATCATCGCGGTGATCGGTGCGATCGCCTGGGCGTTCATCGCGTTCGTTCGCGGTGAAACGGTGAATGCCGTCTGGTTTGTGGTCGCGGCGGTGTGCACGTACGTCATCGGATTCCGGTTCTATGCCCGGTTGATCGAGATGAAGGTCGTTCGCCCGCGCGACGACCACGCCACACCGGCCGAAGTTCTCGACGACGGCACCGATTACGTGCCGACCGACCGGCGCGTGCTGTTCGGCCATCATTTCGCCGCCATCGCCGGGGCCGGACCGCTGGTGGGTCCCGTGCTGGCCGCCCAGATGGGCTATTTGCCCTGCAGCATCTGGATCATCTTCGGCGCGGTATTCGCCGGAGCGGTGCAGGACTACTTGGTGCTGTGGATTTCGACCCGGCGCCGGGGCCGGTCGCTGGGCCAGATGGCCCGCGACGAACTCGGTGCGACCGGCGGCGGCGCCGCCCTGCTCGGGGCCTTCGTCATCATGGTGATCATCATCGCGGTGCTGGCACTGGTGGTGGTGCGGGGACTGGCCCAGAGTCCGTGGGGTGTGTTCTCCATCGCGATGACCATCCCCATCGCCATCTTCATGGGCTGCTACTTGCGGTTCCTGCGTCCGGGACGGGTGGCCGAAGTGTCACTGATCGGCTTTGCGTTGCTCATGGCCGCCGTGGCTTCCGGTAACTGGGTCAGCGAAACATCTTGGGGCGCATCCTGGTTGAATCTGTCCGCGGTCATGGTCTCGTGGTTGATCATCATCTATGGCTTCGTGGCGTCGGTGCTGCCGGTGTGGTTGCTACTGGCGCCGCGCGATTACCTGTCGACGTTCATGAAGGTCGGCGCCATCGCGATGCTGGCGCTCGGTATCTGTATCGCGCATCCCGTCATCCAGGCGCCCGCCGTCTCACGGTTCGCGCACAGCGGTGACGGGCCGGTGTTTCCCGGCGCACTGTTCCCCTTTCTGTTCATCACCATCGCGTGCGGCGCGCTCTCCGGATTCCACGCGCTGATCTCGTCCGGGACGACACCGAAGCTGCTGGAGAAGGAAAGCCAGATGCGCTTCATCGGCTATGGCGGCATGCTGACCGAGTCGTTCGTCGCCGTCATGGCACTGATCAGCGCGGCGATCCTCGACCAGCACGTGTACTTCGCGCTGAACGCCCCGGCCGCGCAGACCGGCGGGACCGCGGCCACCGCGGCGCACTACGTCAATGGGCTCGGGTTGTCGGGCGCCCCGGCGACCGCGGAACAGCTCAATCAAGTCGCCGCCGGCGTCGGCGAAAAGTCGATCGTGTCGCGCACCGGCGGAGCCCCGACGCTTGCGGTGGGCATGTCCGAAGTACTGAACCGGGTTTTCGGCGGCGCGGGCCTCAAGGCGTTCTGGTATCACTTCGCGATCATGTTCGAGGCGCTGTTCATCCTGACCGCTGTCGACGCCGGCACCCGGGTCGCGCGTTTCATGTTGTCCGACGCGTTGGGCAACCTGGGCGGTCCGCTGGCCAAACTGCGGAACCCGAGCTGGCGCCCGGGCGTATGGGTCTGCAGCCTGGTCGTGGCCGCGGCATGGGGCAGCATCCTGCTGATGGGCGTGACCGATCCGCTCGGTGGCATCAACACACTGTTTCCGCTATTCGGTATCGCCAATCAGCTGCTCGCGGCGATCGCGCTGACCGTCGTCACCGTGATCGTCATCAAGAAGGGCCTGCTGAAGTGGGCATGGATTCCGGGGGTTCCACTGCTGTGGGATCTCACGGTCACGCTGACCGCGTCGTGGCAGAAGATCTTCTCAGCGGATCCGGCCATCGGCTATTGGTCACAACATTTCCAGTACTCCGCCGCCAAGGACGCGGGCAAGACCGCATTCGGCTCGGCCAAGAATGCACATCAGCTAGACGACGTCATCAGGAACACCTTCCTGCAGGGCACCCTGTCGATTCTTTTCGCGATCGTGGTGATCATCGTGCTGGCCGCGGGAATTATCGTCGCGTTCAGGACAATTCGCGGCGGCGGCAGGCCGTTGACCGAGGATGAGCCGATTCCGTCGAAGATGTTCGCGCCCTCGGGCCTGATTGCCACCGCCGCGGAGCGGGAGGTGCAACGGCAATGGGACGCGCCGCAGGCATCAATGTCCGGCGAACGCCACGCCGGTTAAATCAGTAGTCCCGAAGTTCGCTGCACCGCCCTAAGATTGTGCGGAATGAGAGTCGGTATCGACTTCGGCACCACCCACACAGTCGTCGCGCTCGTCGACCGGGGCAACTACCCGGTCGTCTCGTTCGACGGAGTCGATGCCTGGCCTTCGCTCATCGCCGCCAACGCGGCCGGGGAGTTGCGATTCGGTGTGGACGCCGCTGCCGTCCGCCACCAGCCGGGTTGGTCGGTGCTGCGATCGATCAAGCGCCTGCTCAACGATGGCGGACCGCAAACCGAGGTGACGCTGGCCGGCCGCAGCTACCGGTTGGCCGAACTTCTCACCGGCTTTCTGGCTCAGCTGAAAAGCGATCTTCTGCAGCGCTCCAATGGCTGCCTGACACCGGGTGACACCATCGAGGCGGCCATCAGCGTGCCCGCCAATGCCTCCAGCGCCCAGCGCCTGCTGACGCTGGATGCCTTCGTGGCGGCGGGTTTTCACGTCGTCGCGCTGCTCAACGAGCCGTCCGCGGCGAGCCTCGAATACGCGCATCGGTACCGCTCCACCATCACCGCCAAACGCGAATACGTCCTGATCTACGACCTTGGCGGAGGTACCTTCGACGCGTCGCTTCTCAAGATGACCGGGCACTCGAACGAAGTCGTACTCAGCGAAGGCATCCAGCGTCTGGGCGGAGACGATTTCGACGAGGCGATTGTGCGGCTCGTCCTGGACGGTTCGAAGCTTCCCGATCCGGATGCCGCCGCACGCGACCTGCTGAAGGAGGAATGCGCGGCTCGCAAGGAGGCCGTCGGGCCGCAGACGCGTCGCTTCCTGGCGGACATGGCGGCGATCGATGACAAGGTCGATCGGCCGCCGTTTTCGTGCGGCATCGACGACGTCTACTCGGTATGCGCGCCGCTCGTTACACCGACGATCGAACTCCTCAACCGCATCCTGCGCGACCCGACTCAGGGCAGGGACGTGGCGTGGTCCGAGGTCGCGGGCATCTACGTGGTGGGCGGGGCCGGCGGCTTCCCCCTCATCTCCCGGATGCTGCGCACCACGTTCGGCGACAAGCGTGTGAAACGCTCACCGCACCCCTTTGCCGCGACGGCCATCGGTCTCGCCGTCTTCCTCGACAAGGAGTCCGGTTTCGCGTTGTCCGAACGCTTTTCGCGACACTTCGGAGTCTTCCGCGAGGCCGAGGCGGGCGCCGACGTCGTCTTCGATCCGATCGTGGGCAAGGACGCCGCACTGCCCGCCGACGGGGATACGCCGCTCATCGTCAAGCGGACATACCGTGCGGCGCACAACATCGGACATTTCCGCTTCGTGGAGTGCAGCCGCCTCGTCAACGGCCGTCCCGACGGGGACGTGACGCCCTACGATCCGGTCCTCTTCCCCTTCGACCCCGCCCTCTACGACCGTGACGACCTCGGGCGCCAGCCGGTCGGGCGGCGCACGGACGGCCCGGACGTCGAGGAGCGCTACGTCGTCGCGCCCAGTGGCGCGGTGGAGGTGACGCTCACGACGCAACCGGGCGGCTTCATGCGCACCTTCCGCCTGGAGCGATGTGCCTCGGCATAGCCGGGGATAACGTCGGACTATGGCGGAGATTGATCTCGAGGCCCTGTCCACTCCGGATCACGGATACACGGTCGATGACAACGATGACGACGATCCGGTCCTGCTCGACCGCGAGGGCAATCATGTGCAAACGTGGCGCGAGCGCTATCCCTACGACCACCGGATGCCGCGCGACGAATACGAGCACTTGAAGCGGCGGCTGCAGATCGAGCTGCTGAAGCTGCAAAACCACGGCAAGCGCACCGGCACCCGACACGTAATCCTGTTCGAGGGTCGCGACGCGGCGGGCAAGGGCGGCACCATTCAGCGATTCATGGAACACCTCAACCCACGCGGCGCGCGGGTCGTCGCGCTCGAGAAGCCGACCGAGCGCGAACAATCGCAGTGGTATTTCCAGCGCTACATCACCCATCTGCCGGCCGGCGGCGAAATGGTGCTGTTCGACCGGTCGTGGTACAACCGCGCGGGCGTCGAGCGGGTCATGGGATTCTGCACCCCCGAGGAACACGCCGAATTCGTGCAGCAGGCACCGCTTTTCGAAGGAATGTTGGTCGCCAACGGGATCGACCTGACCAAGTTCTGGTTTTCTGTGTCACCCTCCGAGCAACGCACCCGGTTCGCGATCCGTTTGGTCGACCCCGTACGGCAGTGGAAGTTCTCACCGATGGACATGGAGTCGGTCACCAAGTGGGACGAGTACACCGCCGCAAAAGAGGAGATGTTCAAGGCGACCGATACCGACATCGCCCCGTGGATCGTGGTGCGAAGCAATGACAAGAAGCGGGCCCGCATCAACGCCATGCGCCACGTTCTCGCCAAAACCGATTACGACGACAAGGATCATGAGCTTGTGGGTGAGCCGGATCCATTGATTGTGGGCCGCGCGTTGACCGACTGAGCTCGACACGATGCCGGCGCTGACTGCGCCACGACTGAAAGAAGACCGCCCATGCCCACCTGGCTCATCACCGGCTGCTCGACCGGACTCGGCCGCGCCCTCGCCGACGCCGTCATCGGTGCCGGCCACAATGCCGTCGTCACCGCACGCGACGCCGCAAAGGTCGCGGATCTGGCCGACGCCGCACCCGATCGGGTGCTGCCCATCGCGCTCGACGTCACCCAGCCCGATCAGGTCGGTTCGGCCGTGCAGCAGGCCCAAGAGCGGTTCGGCGGCGTCGACGTGCTGGTCAACAACGCCGGTTACGGTTATCGCGCCGCGGTCGAAGAGGGTGAGGACGCCGAGGTCCGCACCCTGTTCGAGACGCACTTCTTCGGTGCCGTCGCCCTGATCAAGGCCGTCCTCCCCGGCATGCGGGCGCGACGCAGCGGCGCCATCGTCAACATCTCCTCGATCGGCGCTACGGTGACGCCGGTGGGATCGGGCTACTACGCCGCCGCCAAGGCAGCGGTCGAGGGCCTCAGTGGTGCGCTTCGCGGCGAGCTGGCCCCTCTCGGTATTTCGGTGACGGTCGTTGAGCCGGGCGCGTTTCGCACCGACTTCGCCGGACGCTCGCTCGTCCAGTCGGCCGCTGCCATCGCCGACTACGCCGGCACCGCCGGGCAGCGCCGCAAGGAGAACGACACCATGGACGGCAATCAGGCCGGCGACCCCGCCAAGGCAGCTGCCGCGATCTTCACCGCCATCGAATCCAGCGAGCCGCCCGCCTTCCTGCTCCTCGGCCCGGACGCGCTGGCCCTGTATCGCTATACCGCGGATGCTCGCACCAGCGAGATCGCGAACTGGGAAGAACTCACCAGCGGCACCAACCTCGACTGAACGGCGTCAACGCCGATCGGCACCGGCGATGCGTTTCGCGAGCGCGCGCGATTGTTTGGCCACATGACCGATCAACGCGGGCCGGGTCAAAATCCCGTGGAAGTACAGGCCTTCGGCAGCGGATGACGGCGACAACTCAATGGGCACACCGTCGGCAGTGAGCACACCCAGATGGCCGGCCAACGGCTCCAGTCCCGTCCGGTAACCCGTCGCCGCGATGACCACGTCGGGGCTGATTCTGCTGCCTTTCCTGCTACCTCCGCCAAGCACTACGTCGCTTCCTTCGAACGCGGTCACAGCACCGACAACCTCGACCGACCCCTCGCGGATAGCGTCGATGACCTCGGCATCGACGATGGTCGGCGCAACGTGCAGTCGATGCGCTCTGGCGAACGGACCCTCTGCGGGAATCGGCAGACCGAACTCGCTGAGATCGCCGAACGCCCGAAGGCGGGCAGCGGTCGCGATCCGATCGGATAATCGTACCGTCAAGTGGTACAACGGGATTGAGAGAAGATCATTGGGAAGTCCGGCAGGAGCGTTGCGCGGCATGATGTTCGGTGCAGTGCGCACCGACAGCCAAACCTTCGCGGCCGCAGCGGTGCTCAGATCGTGGGCGATCTCCATACCCGACGATCCCGATCCGACAACCAGTACTCGCTTGCCGGCGAACGGCGCCGGATTGCGGTAGGTGTACGAATGCGACAACTCACCGGCGAAGCTACCCGGCCAGTTCGGTATGACCGGGGTGTGTAGATATCCGGTGGCGACCACGACCTGTCGGGCCTCGATCTCGCCGTTGGATGTGCACACCAACCATCCCGACCGGTGCCGGTCGATCCGCTCTACCGCGGTGTTGACCCGTAGCTCGACGCCCTCTTCGCGGACATGCCTTTCGAAGTGCCCGACGACGTGATCGCGGCTCGGATAGAGCGGAGTGCCTTTCGGGTAGCGCCGTCCCGGCAGGTGTGAGAATTGCCGACCGGTGTTGAGTTTGAGCCGGTCGTACCGGCCGCGCCACGCTGCCGCCACGTCAGCGCCCCGCTCGAGAACGAGCGACCGGGTGCCCAGGTCGCGAAGGCTCAGTGCCGCAGAGATTCCCGCCGGGCCGGCACCGACGATCACGACGCCACGGTCACGCATATGGTGTGAGCTTTCGTTCAAGCGGATCGCGGGGTCCGTGAGCGCAGATCCTTGCGCAGAATCTTGCCCGTCGGCGACTTCGGGATCTTGTCGACGAACTCGACCTGACGAATCTTTTTGTAGGGCGCCACTTTTCGGGCAACGAAGTCGATGATCTGATCTTTTGATACCGCGACCTCGCCCTGCCTGACCACGAACGCTTTCGGAATTTCTTCGCCCGAGACATTGTTGATGACACCGACAACCGCGACATCGGCGACGCCCGGGTGGGTCAACAGCAGCGCTTCCAGTTCGGCGGGTGCGACCTGATAACCCTTGTACTTGATCAGCTCCTTGAGCCGTTCCACGATGTACACGCAGCCTTCGGCGTCCACCCGCGCCAAATCACCGGTATGCAGAAAGCCGTCGGCGTCGATGATCTCCGCGGTCGCGGCATCGTTTCCCAAATAGCCCGCCATCACGTTGGGTCCGCGAAAGCACAGCTCACCTGGCTCACTCAAGCCAGAAGAAGGAAGCGGTATTTCGGCCCCCGTCTCGATGTCGACGAGCTTGCTCTCCGAGTTCGGCACCGTCCACCCGCATGAGCTCAGCGGAGCCGCCCTGCCCGCGGGATGCCGGCCTTCCAGCGGAATCGCGTGGCTGGCGGGGCTTAGTTCGGTCATGCCGTACGCCTGCACAATGCGGCATCCGAGTCGATCCATCACCACCTTGGCCAGTTCCTCGTCCAGCGGCGCGGCCGCCGAGGTGAGGGTGTGCAAGGACGACAGGTCAAAGGAATCAACCATCGGGTCCTTGGCCAACGCCACGGCCACCGGCGGCGCGATATAGGCCTGTGTGCAGCGGTATTTCTGGATGGCAGCCAGAAACTCGCCCAGGTCGAAAGCCGGCATGACGATCAGCCGGGCCCGGTCCCGCAGCGCGGCACACAAGAGCCCGGTCAATCCGTAGCTGTGAAAGAACGGAACCACCGCGAGGAGTGTCTCATCGGGGCCCGCGCCCGAGAGTGGGTGAAGTTGGGCTACGTTAGCGACGAGATTGCGATGGGTCAGCTTCACCCCTTTGGGCTTTCCGGTGGTGCCCGAGCTGAAGGGAAGTACCGCCACGTGTGTCGCGGGATCGAAGTCAACCTTCGGACAGCCGTTGCCCGTTGGGATGATGAGATCGTCATCATCGAGAAGCAGCACATCACCGCTGGAAAGGCCCACCGCGGTCGCCGCCTCCTCGGCCTGCGTCCGCAATCGTGTGGCCGCGATCAACAGTCGGGCGCCCGAATCCCGTAACTGACGGGCGATCTCGTCCACGGTGGCCAACACATTCATGGTCGTTGCCGTCGCGCCCGCCCGCAGAATTCCGTGCACGGCGGCCGCGAACGCCGAACTGTTGGGCGACAGCAGACCCACCACGTCCCCGACACCGATTCCGCGTTGAATCAACGCGGCGGCGCAGCATTCGATACGGGTGACCAGCCCGCCGTAGCTGAGTTCGGTTCCGGTTGCGGTTTCGACAAGGGCGACGCGATCGCCGTCGGCATCATCGAGGTCACCGAAAACGTAGTCGTACACACTGGTGTCCGGGATGACGACGTCGGGAAACGGACTGACAAAATTCATGATTCCTCCGCATTAAGGGTGGTTCAGTCTCGGCCGGCTTCGATGATCTTGTCGGCCAGAGCAAGTGGGTTGGAGAAGACGACCTCGTGGCTGCCCGGCATTTGGACGAGTCGGTGCAACCCGAGCCGGCTGGACATTCGCGGATGCCACGCCCACTCACCGGGCGGCATCACCGTGTCATCGGTGCACACCAGGTAGCTTTTCGGCGTGTTCAGTGAGTAGAACTTCTTCAGGTCTAGGGGTTCGAGAAGCTGTTGGAACGGTTCGGGCGAGAGTTGGTCGTAGGCCCAGCGTGCCGTTTCCAAGTCCGCGTCGTTGATGAAAGCCTCTCGCCACAACTCAAAGGGCAGCGTCACGGTGTTGTCGGACGACTCGGCCGCCAACTGCGCCAGTGCGCCGCGCTGGACCGGTGGAAAAGCGTCCAGCATGCATTCGCCGTCGTTGAGCACGAATCCGCTGTAGAACACCAGTCGCCGAATGCGTTCCGGAATCGACTCGGCAACCTTGCTGATGACGGTGCCACCGTAGCTGTGACCGACTAGCACGATGTCGGTCAGCCCGTTATCGACGATGAAATCCACGATGGACCGCGTCGACTCGGCATGGGTCACGGCTTTACCCGCAGCTCGCCCGTGACCAGCCACTGTCGGACCGAATGCTTTGTGGCCCAGGTTATTCAGGCGTTCGATAACGCGGCCCCAGGCCGAGCCGTCACGGCATGCTCCGTGAACCAAAACGAAAGTCGACATCCTTACCTCCTCACACCAGCGGGGCGATGCGTTCCGGCACGCCCAGCAGTGACTTGCCGTAGATCTCGTAACCGACATAAGTGTTCAGCGCGGCGTGTCGCGCAGCGACATTGGCGTCGCGCCAATATTGCTGCATTGCACTGGAATCGGCGAAGCTGCCCGAGCCATGGACGTTGATCAGGATCTGTATCGCCTCGAGCACTTGCCGGGCGGCGTAGCCACACTGCGCGCGCGCCTGGGCCCGCAGCGGGTATCCCGCGTCGTCGCTGACCATCTCGCCCGCGTCCAATGCGTCGGCGACCTCGTAGGCGTGCAGTCTGGCGGTGCGCAGCTTGAGCTGCGCCTCGGCAACCTGTATCTGCACGCCCGCCGAATCACTTTGATGGACAAAGAATGTGTTCGCCAGCGACTTCGACGGAGCCGTCTTCAGCACCAAGTCCGCGGCCGCTTGGCCCAGACCGAGCAACGGCCCTACCAAAAGGAGGGCAGCCGTCGGAGCCAACGGAAGCTCATGTTCGGAATCGCTTCCCGACATCCGTCCGTTCGTCAGTGTGCCGAGTGGGATCGCCCGGTGCTCCGGCACGAAAACCTCTTCTGCCAACAATGTTTGGCTTGCGGTGCCGCGCATGCCGACTGTGTGCCAGGTGTCGCGCAGTCGCACCTCGGACGCCGGCACGAAGCACAGGAAGGACTCGACGTCGCCATCGTCGCCACCGGGCACGATGACACCGATTGACGCCCAGTCGGCATGCGGAGCTCCCGATGCATACGACCAGCTTCCGCTGACCGAGAACCCGCCATCGACGCGGCGCGCCCTACCCGGGGCCAGTCCGCCGGCGATCCGGGAATCGGGCGAGCTGAAGATCTCGGATTGGGCCAGCTCCGACCCGTGCCTCGCCACGACAGCGGCCCCAGCTCCGATGCTCACCAGCCACGCCGCTGATGCATTTGCCTGGCCGAGCGTTTCGGTGACCTCGAGCACCGTCCGTTGCCGGGCGTGCAAGCCGCCGAACCGACGCGGCTTAAGCAAGCGGAAAAAGCCGGCATCGGTCAGGGCATCAATTGCCTCGTTTGGCAGTCTGCGCGTGGCTTCACTTGCCAACGTGCTTTCGCGAAGCAGTGGCTGCAATCGCACCGCATTCGCCAACAATTCCTCATGCGCTGCGTGACATTGCGTTGACGTGGTTGTCATCTCACTCCGATCGCGTATACGAAATCCGTTGTCGGATAACGCTTTCACAGCAAGGCTAGAGCCGCTAGAGCCGCGAGACCTCTAACCAGTACAGTTCGCGCAACGTTTGAGACACTTTGCTACGCGTACCGATGCACGGGCTCTCACCGGGGCCGGTAATCCCGGTTTGCAATGTCATTAATGTGACGTCCGCCACATTAGCGATCCGTACAAGCACCCGCCGCGAATGCCCGAGTAGTCCGGTCAGCGGAATACGAAGCAGGAGAAGCGGAGTTCGAAATGGGCGAGAAAGACAGACCGCCGAATATTGCCGAACGCAAAGTCACCGACTCGTTGAATCAGGTCGCCAAATTCTTTCCATGTCTACAAGCGGTTGGGGCTTTTGACCCCACCAAGCCGTTCTTATTGAGCCAACGTGCGGGAACGCTCGGACCGATAACCGTGCTTGACCTCACCCTCAACGTGGATACCTGGATCCGCTGCACCAACGACCGGCCGTTCTACCAAGTCAATGTTCTTGCATCGGGAAAAATGGAGTTGGTACACCGGGGCTACTCGATTAGCTATGAGCCCGGGGTGGCAACGATTCTCTTACCCGAGGGAGAACTCAATGTTCCCCGGTGGCGAGCAGGCTGTCGAATGCTGTCGTTGCGGGTGAATCGGAATGCCCTCGAGGACGTTCTCAGCGAAGCGCTCGGACGGCAACTGACAACACAGATCGAGTTCAAGCCGTGCATGGCCACCGGCAAGGGCGCGGCGCGCAGCTGGATGCATATGTTCAGCGTGTTCGCTCAAGAGCTCTTCCGCGCCGACAGCGCGCTGAGTCAACCGCTTGTGGCCCTGCCATTCGTGGACAGCTTGCTGCATGCACTGCTACTCGCGGCGGACCACCCGTATCGGTGCGCTCTCGCAGAGCAGACTAAACTTGTTGCCCCCCAAGCTATTCGTCCTGCAGTGGACATCATCGAGTCGGAGCCGCATCTGCCGCTGACGGTCACCTCCCTGGCGGCTGAATGTCATGTCAGCTCACGCGCCCTGCAGCAGAGTTTCCTTCGCCATATGGGCATGTCTCCGATGACTTACCTTCGGCAGGTCCGGTTGAGCCGCGCACATCAGGAGCTGCTTGAGTCCGATCCCTCGGTCGACACCGTGGCCTCGATCGCCAGGCACTGGGGATACACCAATCCCGGACGGTTCGCCGCCGCACACGCCGCCCGGTACGGCGAAAAGCCGGCGGCCACGCTACGTCGGTCGCGACGGGCAATCCCCGTCTCGCAGCTCAGGACTCCAGCACGCGCCGTCACGGCGTAGCCGCCAGCCCGGTGGCTGCGCCCCAATGTTCCTCTACCCCATGCATGTTCGTTACGCGTCCCGAACCGTGCGTCTTCTGTTCACGTTGTTCAAACCAGTCCCTCGTCACCCTAGGTTGCAATCATGACTGTCGACTTCAGGACCCTCGGCCAAGAGCTCTCCAACTGGGGACGGTGGGGGCCGGCCGATCAGATCGGCACACTGAACCTGGTTACTGCCGCTCATATTCAGGCGGCTGCCCGCGAGATCCGCACCGGCAAGGTGTTCCAGTTGAGCATTCCCGTCGGAAAGGACGGCCCTCAAAATGGATTCATTGGTCGGGTCAATCCGGTACACCTGATGTCCGTACAACCCGGCGACTGGGATCGCGACGGCATGCAGGTGGCCGACGACTGGATCATGATGCCGTTGCAGTCCGGCACTCAATGGGATGCTCTGTCGCACATCGGCTACGACGGCAAACTGTATAACGGTTACGGCACCGAGCAAGTCAGCACGCTCAACGGCGCCGGGCAATTGGCGGTCGATGCTTTCAGCGATCGAATCGTCGGTCGGGGCGTACTGCTCGACATCGCACGACTGCATGGTGTCGATTGGTTGATGCCGGGCACCGCGATCACCGCGGCCGATCTCGAAGAAGCCGAACGCGCGCAGGGTGTCACCGTCGGTGATGGCGACTTCCTCCTGGTCCGCACCGGTTGGAGACAGCGCCTGGCGACCGAGGGGAAAGACGGCTGGATGGACGCCGAGCCCGGGTTGGGTATCGACTGCCCACGCTGGCTGCATGACCGCCGAGTCGCCGCGGTCGGTGCCGATAACTGGGCCATCGAGGTCATCCCAAGTCAGACGGCGATGATGCTGCCGCTGCACTGCATCCTGATCCGTGACATGGGCATGCCGCTGGCCGAGATCCTCGATCTGGAAACCCTGTCGCAAGACTGCGCGGCCGATGGCACGTGGAGCTTCATGTTCGTCGCCCCACCACTGCACATCAGCAATGCGGTCGGCTCGCCGACCACCCCGATCGCGATCAAGTGAACCCCTCTCATTGCTCCGCGTTCGTCGACCAAGCCACGCCAAGGCGGCGATAATCCGACGGGACCGAGAACAGCTTCGCCTTTTTGGAGAGGGTTATTCTCCCCAGTCGAGAGACGCATTACTATCAGCAGTGCATTGACGGGGTTGATGAGGTGTGAGTCGACCCTCTTGCACGACGATCGGAGCCCAACATCGACGCCTGGATTCTCGACGCGGTACGCACGCCCCGTGGGCGGGGCCGCCCGGACGGTGGATTGCACAACGTACATCCGCAGATGTTGTTGGCCAGTTGCCTGACGGCCCTGGCCAAGCGCACCGGCTTCGAGCCGGTGAACGTCGATGACGTGATTGTCGGCAACGGCATTCTCAGCGGTGACCACGGCGACGACATCGCGCGCCTGTCGGTGCTGTTGGCCGGCTGGCCGGAGACCGTGCCGGGAATGACGCTGAACCGCTTCTGCGGATCGGGTCAGCAGGCCGTCACCGTAGCGGCGTCGGCGATCGCCGCCGGTAGTGAGGATCTGGTGGTCGCCGGCGGAGTCGAATCGATGTCCCGGTGGGACGTCACGGCCGGAGTGCCGACGATCGACGGCAACAATGCGGACCTGCGCGCGCTGTATCCTACGGTGCCGCAGGGAATTTCGGCAGATCTCATCGCGACCCTCGAGGGCTTCACCCGCGAGGTCGTCGACGCCTACGCGGCGCAAAGCCAGAGCCGGGCCGCTGATGCGATCGACGAGGGAAGATTCGATCGCTCGCTGGTCGAAGTGGACACGCCCGACGGCGCATTCGCACGTGACGAACACCCTCGCCCCGGAACATCCACCGAGACGCTGGCGCGGCTGCGGCCGGCTTTTGCGGCGATGGGCGCCACATGTGCCGACGGTGAGCAACGCACGTTCGACGAGATCTGTCTCGAGCGCTATCCCAGCATCGACCACATCGACCACGTTCACCATGCGGGCAACTCGTCCGGGGTGGTCGACGGTGCGGCCGCCGTGTTACTCGCTTCCCCGAATTGGGCGCACGCCAACGGCGTAACACCGCGAGCGCAGGTTCGGGCCACCGCCGCGATCGGCAGCGATCCGATCATCATGCTGACCGCACCCGGACCGGCGGCGCAGCGCTGCCTGCAGCGCGCCGGCATGACCGTCGCGGACATCGACCTGTGGGAGATCAACGAAGCCTTTGCCGCCGTCCCGCTCAAGACGATCCGCGACCTCGAGATCGATCCCGACCTGGTCAACGTCAACGGAGGCGCGATAGCCCTCGGCCACCCGATCGGCGCCACCGGCGCCATGCTCATCGGGAGCATCCTCGACGAGCTCGAACGTCGGGATCTGACAACAGGACTGGTGACGATGTGCACCGGTGGCGGCATGGGCACCGCGACGATCATCGAGCGGGTGTGACCGTGCCGGGCACGCTCGAGCTCGACCGGCCGCGCGAGGGCGTCGTCATCCTGCGGCTGAACCGCCCCGAGCGCCTCAACGCGATCAACGCGGCCATGCAAACTGAATTGACCCAGGTACTGGGCGATTTAGCCGGCGACGACTCGGCGCGCGCCGTCGTCCTCACGGGCGCCGGGCGGGGCTTTTGCGCCGGAATCGATATCCGTGACTTCGGACCCGGCATGCTCGAGGCCACCGCCCCCGCATTGGAACGAATGCGGTTTCAGGAGAGGATGGCCGGCCTGGCCGAGGCGCTCCGCGCGCTGCCTGCGCCCGTCATCGCCGCGGTCAACGGCCCGTGCGTCGGAGCGGGCTTCGCGTTGTGCCTTGCGTCAGACATTCGGATCTGTTCGGCCACGGCATCGTTCGGCAACGCTGCGATCCTGCTCGGGTTGTCGGGCGCCGAGATGGGCATGAGCTATCACCTGCCGCGCATCGTCGGTACCAGTGTCGCGGCCGACTGGATGCTCACCGGCCGCACGGTGTCGGCGACCGAAGCCGATCGGCGCGGTCTGATCAGCGAGGTCGTCGAGCCGGATCGGCTCACCGACCGGGCGCTCGAGTTGGCGTCGCTGATCGCAGATCTCGCGCCGCTGGGCGTGCAACTGACCAAACGCGCGCTTCAAGTCAACACCGACGCGCCAAACCTCTCCTCGGCGCTGGAACTGGAGAACCGCAACCAAGTGATCTCGCATGCCACCGAGGAAGCCGCCGCGCGCCGGCAAAAGTGGTCTTCGGGACAGAGCCAGTGAGCGGTCCGCTCAACGGGGTCCGCATCGTGATGATGGGCGGCCTGGGGCCCGCGCCTTTCTGCGGGATGTTGTTGGGAGACCTAGGCGCAGACGTCATCCGCGTCGATCCCCTTGCCGGTGTCGACGGCCCACTCCCCATCGACTACACGGTCCGCCGTAGCCAGCGGTCGCTTGCCGCCGACGTCAAGGATCCCCGGGGCAGGGACCTCGTCTTCCAGCTGGTCGCCGACGCCGACGCCTTCGTCGACGTGTACCGCCCAGGCGTGGCCGAGCGGCTGGGCATTGGCCCCGATGCGCTGCAAAACCATAATCCGCGTCTTGTCTACGCCCGCATGACCGGCTATGGGCAGGACGGACCGCTGGCGGGCCACGCCGGCCACGACATCAACTACCTCGCGCTGGCCGGCGCCCTGCACGGCATCGGCACCGCCGAATCACCAATTCCGCCACTCAATTTGGTCGGGGACTACGGCGGCGGCGGCATGCTGCTCGCGGTGGGTCTACTCAGCGCGATCCTCGAGGCCCGCGAGTCGGGTGCAGGTCAGGTGCTCGACGTCGCGATGGTCGACGGCGTCGCAACCCTGCTGGCACCGTACTTCGGGATGGTGCCCGCCGGCACGTGGCGCGACCGCCGTCAGGACAACCTCCTCGACGGTGCCGCGCATTTCTACGGCGCGTATGCCACCGCCGACGGGCGTCACATCGCCGTCGGCGCGATGGAACCCAAGTTCTACACCGAACTCTGCGATCGCCTTGGCGTCGACGTGCCTCATGACGACGACGAGCCGGCCGCCTGGGCCGCACACCGCGCGGTGCTGGCGGCGCGCTTCGCCGAGAAGTCTCGCGACGAGTGGGAACGACTCCTCGACTCCCCGGGATGTTGTGCCACGCCGGTACTTTCGCTATCGGAGGCACCGCGTCATCCGCACCTTGTCGCCCGGGACACCTTCATCGACGTCGACGGGATCACTCAGCCCGCGCCGGCTCCACGCTTCTCACGCACCCGACCCGATGCGCCCTCGTCGCCGTCGTTGCCGGGTGATCACACGCACGCGTTGCTGCGTGAGATGGGATTCGACGAGACCGCGGTCACCGCACTCGTCGACGGCGGCGTGGTGGCGCAAAGCAGCTCGCACTGACCAACGAAGGGGACGACAGATGTCATGGGATTTCTCCACTGATCCGGAGTGGGCGCAACAACTCGAATGGGTCGAGGACTTCGTGCGCACCGAGTGCGAGCCGATCGACCTGATTGTCAAGGAGTCGCACGATCTCAACGATCCGGTGCGCCAGGCGCTGATCCCGCCACTGCAGGAGATCGTGAAGCAGCGCGGGCTGTGGGCCACGCACCTCGGTCCGCATCTGGGCGGCCCGGGCTTCGGTCAGGTGAAACTGGCTCTGCTCAACGAGATTCTGGGCCGCTCGGAGTGCGCACCGATCGTGTTCGGGTCGCAGGCACCCGATTCCGGCAACAGCGAGATCCTCGCGCGCTACGGCACACCCGAGCTCAAAGCTCGCTACCTCGAGCCGTTGCTGGACAACCGCATCATCTCCTGTTTCTCGATGACCGAGCCGCAGGGCGGCGCCGACCCGAAGGTCTTCACCACGTCCGCGGTGCCCGACGGCGATCACTGGATCATCAACGGGGAGAAGTGGTTCTCGTCGTTCGCCTCGATGGCCTCGTTCATCATCGTGATGGCGATGACCGATCCCGACGCACCTCCCTATCAGCGTTACTCGATGTTCGTCGTCCCCGGCGACACGCCTGGTATCAACGTGATGCGCGATGTCGGACTGGGGTATCAGCCCGTCGGCGGCGGGCGCGAAGGCTACGTCCGCTACGAAAACGTGCGGGTGCCGGCCGATCACATGCTGGGCCCGCGCGGTGGGGCTTTCGTGGTGGCGCAAACCCGGCTCGGCGGTGGTCGCATCCATCACGCGATGCGCACGGTCGGCTTGGTTCGCCGGATCTTCGACATGATCTGCGAGCGGGCCGTGTCGCGCTATACCCAGGGCGAGGTGCTCTCCAACAAGCAACTCGTGCAGGAGATGGTCGCCGACTCATGGATGGAGATCGAGGCGTTTCGGCTGCTGACTCTCCAGACCGCGTGGAAGATCGACCAATTCAACGACTACAAGGCGGTGCGCGCCGACATCTCGGCGGTCAAGGCGATGATGCAGAAGGTGCTGCACGATGTGTCGGCGCGGGCGCTTCAGCTGCACGGATCGTTGGGCACCACGCATGAAATGCCGTTCGTGCAATACCTGGTGGAGTCCTTTGTCCTCGGTCTTGCCGACGGCCCGACCGAAGTGCACAAGGTGACGCTGGCCCGGCTGCTGCTCAAAGACCGCGAGCCCGCACCCGATCTGTTTCCCTCCGAACACCTGCTGCGGTTGCGCGCGGCCGCCGAGGCCAAGTTCGCCGACAAACTGGCGGGGATCCCCCGCCACTAGCCGCGATCACACCGCTGTGGTCACGCCGACGTAGGACAGCACCACGTCGGAGAGATCCGTCGACCGGGTCAGCGTTGCGTAGGACCGAATGAACGACTGGCCCACGCAACCGTCGATCTTGACGTGGAAGTTGCTGATCATCACCCACGGGTTAGAGCCCCTGAACTGTTTTTTGGTGACCGGGACCACGATCACGAAGCCGGGCTTGAGTCCCACGTTGATCGAGCCGCCCACCGGGGCGGAAATCACCGGCAGCAAGTTTCCTGGTATGGGAAACGCGCCCGTGAAGCCGAGCGACGGGGTGAGCCCGGCATTACCGCCCAACTCGACGCCATTGGACGTGCTCATGTCGATTCCACAACCGATCTCGTAACCCACTTCGAGGAGGCCCTGCGCCAGTTCGGGGCCCCTTAGCGAACCGACGAATATTCCGCTCGAGAGGTATTCCCGAGACGAGACGGCGGTGGTCAACGGTGCCACGGGGGCTTGCATCTCGTCCTTGGCGCCGAGCCCGAGGATCCAGCCGTCGGGTGTATTGACGGTTGCCGGAGGATTCGAGGGCACCCGCCCGTCGTTCGGTGCCGAAGCGGCAACGGGCTCAGCCTCCGGGTCACCACCCGCCGCCGGAGCCACGATCACGGACATGGCAAGGCAAACGGCAAGCACCGCACCACGACGTACGACCAGGGCAATCGGCCTCACGGCAACAAGCTATGTGCCGCGATCTCCAAGCAGCGTAATTTGCTGGCCAGCCGAGTAAAGTTGTGTTGAGTTTGTAACTCATATGCGATGTGCGTTCGGCACGCTGGCATTTCCCCAGGCAGCCGGCGAAATCGCTAGAATTGCGGCAATGATGCACCGCAGACGACAGAGAGGGCGGCGATGAAAACTCGTTCGTACGCTCGCGGGCTGCTCGCCGGTGCGATCAGCGTCGTGGCGCTGGTGGGCGCTACCGGCGTGGCGCAGGCGGCCCCGGGCCCGACTCCCCCGCCGCAGCCGCCGACACTCAACCAGTTGGAGACGATCGACGCTCCCTCCATCTATACGAATCCGGCCGACCGAGGCCGTCCGTCCGAGAAGAACTGGGACGGTTTCGGAATGTATTGCCAAAATATTTTTGTCCGGTGCGGCTAAGCGACCTTCCGTCGCCTTAGTCCACGATCGACCGGGCGCGACTCAATAGCCGCGGCAGCGTGGACGCCATGGCTTCCAATTCCTCCCGTGGAGCGCGCCGTCGGCGATTGTGCTTGACGATCAGCGACCACGTCGCCGCCGACTTGAAACAGGCCAGCGCGCAAAACCAGGCCAGGTCGGCGACCTCGTGCCCCAGCTCGTGCTGGTAGATCTCGGCAAGTTCGGCGATCGGCGGTGCCATACCGTCGGCGGCCGGGACGCGTCGGTAGGTATCCGGGTCGCAGTTGATCAGGAACCAGCCCGCGTCGATACGCGGATCACCGATCGACCAGATCTCCCAATCGATCACCGCGTTGACGCTCGCTCCGACGGCCATCAGGTTGCCCAGCCGGAAGTCACCATGCACAACGCTGGGCCCGACAGCCGTTGGCGCGCAGCGCAACAACGCGTCGCGGACGCCTTGCCAGCCGGGAACCAGCGCCACATCGACAGTCTGCAACGTCTGACACCAGCGCTCGACTTCTGAGACCGGATCGATGACCGGTTCCCCATCCAGCCCGAGTTCACTCGGCGACACACTGTGCAGCGCGGCCATCGCCCGGCACGCATTGCGGTAGCGCTCGACCACCTCGGGTGTCGGCGGGCAACCGTCGAACAGCGGCTCGACGCAGTCACCTTCGACGTGGGACATCACAAACAGCGGAGGGACCAGCGGTGGATCTCCCGGGTTCTCCCACAGCACCTCGGGAACCGGAACCCGAGTAGCGGCAAGGGCTTTGATGATGCGAGCCTGCCGCAGCACATCCCGGTGCGCGATCGGCTCAACGCCTGGCGGGGCGAGCTTGATCACCACTGGTCTGCCGGATCGTGCGCCTCGGAAGGTGAAGCTGGACGCACCGCCGGCCAGCGCAGTGACGTCGGTGACGTTGGCAGCCGCGAGTCGCTGTCGCAGCTCGTCGAGGTCGACCTCGACCATCAGCCGGTGGGCTGAAACCAGCCGACCTCAGCGAGGAAGGGCTGGGTATGGGCGATGCGCCCGGTCAGGGTTTTCGGATCTCCCGTGCACAACCGGAACGCGGTCTCGGTGATCAGTTCGATGTCCTCGGTGTCCGTCTTGGCCAGGTCGAGGGTGCCTGCTCCCGGGGTCGCCACGGGGTTGGACGGGGCGGCGGCGTTGACGGCGATGCCGTCGTCATACAGTTCTGCGGCAAGGCTTTTGGTGAGCCGGTTGAGCCCGGCCTTGACTGTGCCGTAGATGCCGAAGCCTGCTGTTCGGTCGAATTCGGAGAATGGTGGGCCGGGCGGTAAGTCGCCACCAACCGAGGTCACGTTCAGAATCCAGCCCCGCCCGCGGTCGCGCATCGCGGGAATCGCCAACTGGCTCAAATGCAATGGCCCGAGGACATGCATCTCCATCATCAGCCGGGCGCGCCGCTCGGGAAAACCGTCGAGGGGGCGGAGGAAGGTGACCGCGGCGTTGTTGACCAGGATGTCGGGGGCGCCGACGGCGTCGCTCACTTCACCGAACAGCCGTTCGCGTTCCTCGGCTTGTGACAGATCTGCCTGGACGGCGATGGCCCGACCGCCCGCCTCGACGATCTCGTCGAGGGTCTCGCGCAGGGATCCGTGGTATTTGGGATCGGGGTCCATCGTGCGGGCGGTCAGCGCGACCGTGGCGCCCCGGGCGGCAAACCGTGCGGCGATCGCTTTGCCCAGCCCCCGGCTGCTTCCCGTGACCAAAGCCACCATTCCGTCGCACCGTTGGTTAGCGCTCATCGTCGACCTCCTCGGACACCCTGGCAACGGAAACGGCTTCTCCAAACTAGAGAATGCCATTATCGCTGACCGATCCGAAGTATAGGCACAGCGCCCTGGCATCGTGGCTCAAATCGTGGGGATCGTGTCGTCCTAGCCACTCACAAGATGGCGGCGGTGGCCCTAACGTTCTCGCCATGCAGCTCATTTCAGCTCTCCCCGACACCTCCGTCGCGCAGGCGGCCATCCGGTTGGCGCAGTCGACCGAGTCGCCGTCAGTGTTCAACCACAGCGTGCGCAGTTACCTGTTCGGTGAGCTGGTCGCGGCACACGAAGGAATGCGCCCGGGCGCGGACTACGACGGGAACGCCCTGTTCTTGGGGTGCGTGCTCCACGATCTCGGCGTCGGCTCCGCGGCGCCCGGCAAGGCGAGGTTCGAAGTCGAAGGCGCTGACCTCGCGGCGACACTGCTGACCGAACAGGGCTGCGAGCGCACGCTGGTCGACGGCGTGTGGGAGGCCATTGCCTTGCACACCTCGATGGGCATTGCCGACCGGTTCGGAGCGCTGTGTCACCTGGTTCGCAGCGGTGTGGGCCTGGATTTCGGCCGCAATGCCGAATTCATCGACGAGGAAATCGCCGTGGCGATCCACTCCCGCTATCCCCGGCTTTCGATGGCGCGCACGCTGCTGGATGCGGTCGCCGCGCAGGCACAGTCCAGCCCCGAGGCAGCTCCGCCCTATTCGTTTCCCCACCAAGTGCTGCGTGAACGCGAGACCGACGGCGTCACGCTGCTGGAACTCGCGGCGTCGCACGGCCGGTGGGGCGACTGAGTCCGCTTGGCGTCGACGCCAAGCGTCGACCGAGTCCGATCAGCGTCCACGCCACGCGTCGATCGAATAGCGGCCCCCGCCCACGAAGACCAACAGCAAGAAGCCAAAGCAGAAGAGTATCGCCGGCGTACCGCCGTTGCCGGCCGGTGGATCACCGATCGGCCACAGCGAATGCGGCTGATGCATCCAGAAGTATGCAACCGCCATGTGGCCGGAAGCGATGAATGCGCCTGCGCGAGTGAATAATCCGGTACCAATCAGAAGCCCCGCGACAAGTTCGATGAGTCCGGCATACCAGGCTGGCCACGCCCCGACCTCGACGGGCACACTCGGGCGGACGGGCCAGCCGAACAACAGCATCGAGCCGTACCCGGCGAACAGGAATCCATAGACCAACCGGAACAGGCTCAGCACGGCCGGTGTGTAGCGGTCCAGGCGGTGGTTGAGTTTTGTCGTCACAGGGCAACGGTACGGCCGCCGACCGACGGGTGGTGTAGACACATCCGTATGCAAGGAGGCGCGTACACGTACCTGCTCCTGTTCGGCGCGATCATCACGGAAGTGGCGTCGACCAGCCTGCTCAAGAGCACCGAAGGTTTCACCCGTCTCTGGCCGACCGTGATTTGTCTGATCGGCTACGGCGCCTCGTTCACACTCTTGGCGTGGTCGATCCAGCGCGGTATGCAGACAGACGTCGCCTATGCGTTGTGGTCGGCGATCGGCACGGCGGCCATCGTGCTAATCGCGGTGCTGTTTCTGGGCTCCCCGATCTCGGTCGCGAAGGTCGTCGGCATTGGGCTGATCATCGTCGGCGTGATCACGTTGAACCTGTCCGGCGCCCACTGACGCGACGACGACGTGCGTCCAGCCGAGCAGTCGCTGCCATAGCCGGCGCCGGCTCGATGCCATGTTGTGACAGTGCGCGCTGTCGGCCAATAGGAACGTGGTGACGTCGGGGCTACTGCAATACAGGCCGGCCTCAGCGCGCGGGTCTGGTGAGACGTCCACCGCGCCGAAGCCCAGGAGCACCGGTACGTCGATCAGCGCGGCGTGCTCGGCGACAATGCCGGGGACCATGGCGGTACCGAAGACCCGCGGTACCACCGACTTCGTCGTCACAGAGTCGGCTGCTACGACGTCGGCGGGAACGTCGTCAAGGTGAAACCAACTCTGCATGTGCTCGCGGGGGCCTTCGGAATACGGTTCGGGAAGAGCGGAAAGGATCTGCTGCGCAAGCGCCGCACGGCCGTGGGCAGTCGCCGCGCTGGCGATGATCGCCGGATCCAGATTCAGCTGCGCGACATGCTGATTGGTACATCCCAAAATCGCCAGCGCCGCGTAACCGGGAAACAGCGCCTGCTGAGTGATCGCCAGGTAACCGCCCAGCGAATGCGCGACGGCGACAGGCGGCGCGTGGTTGCCTGTTGCGGTGGGCAGCGCGGCGACGGCACAGGCGAGTGCGGCCGCGATATCGCTGAAGCCGAAATCACGCGCGGGTTTGGAACTTTCCCCCGTGCCTAACGGATCGATTGTCAGGACGGCATAACCGTTCTCGGTGGCGAAGTCAGCGAAGCTGTATCCACTATGGCCGACAACGTGGAGGTCCCAGTACTCGCGGCTGTAGGTACCGCCCGGCAGGCAGACGAGCACCGCGGGGGCCGCAATGCGGTTGCGTGGCGGATAGTACGTCGCTGCCAACGATGCCCGCTCCCCGACCACGTCACTGACGTCGAAACGCATCGGGGTTCGAACCTGGGCGGAAGTCATATTATGAGCGGGGATCGCCGGTTAGCCCTGGGCCACACCGAGATCTGCGATCGCCTTTGCGACTCCGGCACCATAGTCGGGATCGGCTTTGGCGTATAGAACTTGAGGGCGAACCCGCGGATATCGCGTACCGCGTCCGCCGCGCCCCGTTCGCCGGCGACCACAGAGAATCGCGCAAACATCTCGGTCTTCTTGCCGACCTCGGAGAAGATCTTTGCGCAGCTGTACTTGGTGATGTCATTGGTGACGGTGAACGTGCCGTATGCCCCTGAGCCTTTCGCGTGCATGCGTCGCTCGGGGATAAGTTCGCGGGAAAAGTGCGCCAGCTTCTCCAGATACCAAACGTCCTGCAGGAGCATGGGGCCCCGGGGGCCCGCCGTCTGGACGTTGTTGTTGTCCACCACCGGCGCACCGCCCGCCGTGGTGAGTTTTCCATCGCGTTTGCTGCCCATGATTCAGCCGGCCTCCTCTCGACTCATCCCACTCCCGATGGCCGCCGAATGCAACAGGTCCAGCGAACGCACTCCAGCATCCGGACCAGGACTCCAAGAATTCGTAGAGGTCACTAAGCGAACCTTTCTCTGATAGTCGCTTCACCACTGCGAAGCCTGTCGAACAGGACACCGGATGATCAGGATTGCGACCGTGGCCCGCACGGCAGCCCTCGCACTGCTGACCGGTGCGGTCGCGCTGGGGTTGGCGGTGGGCAGTGCTCAAGCCGCTCCCGGCCCACCCCGCGGCGCGGGCACGTTCTACGGCGACCCCACCGCGGCCGCCCCGTTCTGGCGCTACCAGCAATCCGACGACGACTGCGTGGAGATGGCAGTGGCCGACGTGGTCGGTGAGCTGACCGGCAAGCAGCCATCCGAGCACCAGATCGTGAAGCTGGCTCAATCGACTCCCAGTACGGTTCACGCCGGACCGATCTACACCAAGCCGAAGAAACACAAGAGCGGCGAAGGCACCTCGTTCGACGATGAGCCGACGCTGTTGGCGCACTACGGCATCCGCGCCGTAAGTACCGACAAGGAAAGCGCCGCAAAGACCGGTGTCGCGACCGGCATGGTGGCGCTGGAGCAGGATCTGGCCAAAGGCCGCAAGGTCATTGCGGCAGTCAACGCCGAAATCATCTGGGGTGACCCCGTCGAAGACAAACCCTCGGACGCGAACCCGAGGCGAACCACGCCGTGGTGGTGACCGGTGTCGACACCGCGGCCGGCATCGTGCACCTCAACGACAGCGGCAGCGAGCAGGGCCGCGACGAGCAAGTCCCGATCGACGTGTTCATCCGGTCGTGGGACAGCGGCGACGATCAGATGACGGTTACCAGCTAGGCGCCCCGTCAGCTGTTGTCAGCGCGATTGTTTGCTGGCATTGTCAGGATCAAAGCGGCTGTATCGCAACATGTCTCAAACCGCCGAAGCCGGGCGTGCCCTTATGGCGCGCCAGAAAGGGGAACGTCGTGAAGATGCGGGCGGCTCGGATGCACGGGTACAACGAGCCTTTGCGGCTCGAAGAGATCGCCGTGCCCGACTTCGGCCCCGATGAGGTCCTGGTGAAGGTGGCCGCCGCCGGCATGTGCCGCAGCGATTACCAACTGGTCGACGGCTATTTCGAAGAAGGCATCCCGATGACGTTTCCGATTACCCCGGGGCATGAGGTCGCCGGACGGATCGAAGCGCTGGGTGCCGATGTGCCAAGCTTGGCCGGCCTGGCGGAGGGCGACCTGATTGTGGTCAACCCGAATTGGGGCGACGGCCAATGCCGCCAATGTCACGAAGGCAATGAGCAGATCTGCGCCAACGGACAACTGATGGGATTCGGGCCGCCCGGTGGTTTCGCCGAGTACGCGCCGGTGCCCTACCGCCACGTCATCGGCATACCGGAGCGCCCCGATCAGAAACCCGAGACGCTGGCCCCTCTGACGGACGCCGGACTCACTCCGTATCGCGGTATGAAGAAGCTTCTGGCCGCTGGAAAGCTCGGCGCCGGCCGCACCGTGGTCGTCAACGGCATCGGCGGGCTCGGCGGCTACGGCGTGCAGTACGCCAGGCTGCTCGGCGGAGGAGCGACCGTGGTGGGATTCGCCCGCAACGACGAAAAACTTGCTGTGGCACGGGAAAACGGCGCCCATCACACCGTCAACACCCGGAACAAGACGGCCGAAGATGTGCAAAACGAGCTGGAAGACCTGACCGGCCGACGCGACGTCGACGCCGTACTGGACTGTGCCGGCGCCGAAGAGTCATTGGCGCTTGGCTTTGCGATCCTGGCGACAGAGGGCGCGCTCACCTCGGTAGGCCTGATCGGACAGCGCGCGCAGCTGGCGCTGTTCCCCTTCGTGAGCGGAGAGAAGTCCTACTTCGGATCCTTCTGGGGCAACTACAACGATCTGACCGAAGTCCTCGCCCTCGCCGGCGAAGGCATGATCAAACACAACATCATCCCGGTCAATTTCGACGACATCAACGAAAGCTTGGAGGCGTTGGGCCGCGGCGACATGGTGGGACGCGCCGTCGTCATCTACTAGGCCGCATCCTGGGCACGGCTCGGGCGTCTGGTGGACGGGTCCTGGCAGGCGTGGTTGATCCCGGGCAGCACCTGGTGCGCGACGTCGGCGCCGGTGCGGATGGTCACCCATGCCGTGATTCCACCGATCAGGCAGACGCCCGCGGTGATCAGCATGGCCAGCGAAAAGCCGGGGCCGAGCGGTTCGCCGGGGCCCGCGCGGATACCGGCCGCGACCGGCAGCACGGCGACGGCGAGCAGCCCGGCGACGCGCGAGATGGCGTTGTTGACACCGGATGCCGTGCCGGCAAAGGTGTCGGGGACTGCGGAGAGCACCGCCGAAGTCAGCGGCGCCACGGTGACCGCCAGCCCGAGGCCGAACACGACGACGGCGGGCAGGACCGCACCCAGATAAGTCGTCCCGGGCACGACGCGGGCCATCAACGCCACGCCGAGTGCGGCGATGAGCGGTCCGACGGTCATGGGGACCCGCGGGCCGGTTCGCTGCGCGAGCGCGCCTATCCACGGCGAACCAATCAACATGATGATCGTCATGGGTAGCGTCGCCAGCCCACTCCGTAGCGCGGAGTAGTGCAGGCTTTGTTGTAGCTGCAAGACCAACAGGAACAACGCACCACCGACCGCGGTGTACACGGCCAGGGTGGTGAGGTTGGCGCCGGTGAATTGCCGGGAACGAAAGAGGTTGAGAGGCAAGAACGGTGACTGCACCCGCTGTTCGATCAGCGGGAAGGCAACCAACCCTGCTATGCCGACGATGACGGCGGTCACGGTGGCGAACGTCCAACCGTGAGAGGGAATTTCGATCAGCGCGTAGACCACCCCGGCTAATCCGGCTGCGATAGCGGCAGTTCCGAGGATGTCCGGGCGGCCGGAGGCGGTGGGATTCCGGGATTCGGGGACATGGCGGGTCGCGATCCACGCCACCGCCACGGCGAGCGGAACATTCAAGTAGAACACCCAGCGCCACGACGCCGAGTCCACCAGCCAGCCACCGATGAACGGTCCCAGTGCCGTCGTCACTCCGGACATGCCTGCCCAGATTCCCACCGCGCGGCCGCGGTCGTCATCGGTGACGCCGGCGTCGATCAAGGCGAGGCTGCCGGGCACTAGTGCGGCCGCCCCGACACCTTGCACCAGCCGGGCGCCGATCAACCAGCCGATGGTCGGGGCCAGGCCGCAAGCCAGCGACGCCACGGTGAAAACGGCCAGCCCCCCGAGAAAGACCCGCCGGCGGCCGTAGCGGTCGCCGGCCGCGCCTCCGGAGAGCAGCAACGCGCTCAGGCTCAGGAGGTAACCATCGAGGACCCACTGCTGGCCGGTCAGGTCGGCACCCAGCTCGCGGCCGATGGTCGGCAGCGCGACGTTGACCACGGTGCCGTCCAGCATGGCCACTCCAGAGCCGAGGACGGCCGCGGCGATCAGCCAGCGCGCACCGGTCGACGCCAACGGCACCTGACGTGGCTCGACGATTCCACCGCTCGTCGGATGGTCCACAGCAGAGAATTCTGCGCCGTCTTCGCCCCCGCCGGCAACGCCATTTCGTCGCCAGTGCGTGGACTCACGTTCACGCGACAGACGCCAATTGCGCGCCTCGTGTGCAAACGTCACTGACAAACTCAGGACCTGCGCGCCGCGGGCACTTCGATGCGATACTGCCACCATCTCTAGGGAGTAGGACTCACCATGACCGATGTCGATCAGACAGCCTCCGCCAGCAGTTCCGTGCGGCCCGACCTGGTCGAGCCGACCCGCACCGGGATGCAGGCCGCCGCGCTACAGCGAGCGATCAACGACCACCTGCGCTACTCGATCGGTCGCCCGGCCGCGGCCCGGCGACCCGAGCACTACTACCGGGCGCTCGCGCTGGCTGTGCGCGACCGCATGCAGGATCGCCGAGGAGTATCGACGCAGACCTCACTCGATCTCGGGCGCAAGGTGACTTGCTACCTGTCGGCCGAATTCCTGATGGGTCCGCAGCTGGGCAACAACCTGCTGAACCTTGGCCTGGAGCGGGCAGCCCACGAGGCGCTCGCGGCAATGGGCCAGAATCTCGACACGGTGCTGGCGTGCGAGGAGGAACCCGGACTGGGCAACGGCGGCCTGGGCAGGCTCGCCGCGTGCTACCTGGACTCGCTGGCCACCCTGGAGCGTCCGGCGATCGGCTACGGGATCCGTTACGAATACGGCATCTTCGACCAGGAGATCCACGACGGTTGGCAGGTCGAGAAGACCGACAACTGGCTCGCCAACGGAAACCCGTGGGAGATTCACAAGCCCGACGTCAGCTACCTGGTCAAGTGGGGCGGCTACGCGGAGCACTACACCGACGATGCCGGCGGCGAGCGGGTCCGCTGGGTGCCGGGCCGACTACTCAAAGGCACCGCCTACGACACGCCCATCCAGGGTTACGGCGTCAACACCTGCAACGTGCTGACGTTGTGGAGCGCGCGGGCCGTCAATTCGTTCGCGCTGGAAGCCTTCAACACCGGCGACTACTACAAGGCGGTCGAAGACGAAGTCACGTCGGAGACGGTCACCAAGGTGCTCTACCCGAACGACGAACCCGAGGCGGGTAAGCGGCTGCGCCTGCTCCAGCAGTACTTCTTTGTCTCCTGCTCGCTACAGCACGTGTTGCACATCGTGGACGACCTAGCTGACGTGTCCATTAAGGAACTCCCCGAGCGATTCGCGTTGCAGCTCAACGACACTCACCCGTCGATCGGGGTCGCCGAGCTAATGCGGCTGCTCGTCGACGAGCGCGACCTCGCGTGGGACGAGGCGTGGGAAATCACCGTCGCGACGTTCGGCTACACCAACCACACCCTGCTGCCTGAGGCGCTGGAAAAGTGGCCGCTGGAGATGTTCTCGGAATCGCTCCCCCGCCACCTCGAGATCATCTTCGAGATCAACCGGCGGTTCCTCGACGAGGTACGCAGCCGGTTCCCCGGTGACGAGGACAGGATCCGCCGGATGTCGTTGATCGGCGAGGACGGTGGCAAGAACGTTCGGATGGCCCACCTGGCCACCGTGGGCAGCCACGCCATCAACGGTGTTGCCGCACTGCACTCCGAATTGCTGAAAGCCAGTGTGCTCAAAGACTTCTACGAATTATGGCCGGAGCGGTTCAGCAACAAGACCAACGGCGTGACGCCACGGCGGTTCCTTGCACTGTCCAACCCCGGGCTGCGAGAGCTGTTGGACCGCACCATCGGTGAAGGCTGGCTGACCGATCTGTACCGCCTGCGCCGGCTGGAGCCGCTGGTCGACGATGCCTCCTTCCGGGCGCAGTGGCGCGACGTGAAGCGCAGCAACAAGAACCGCCTCGCCAAGTACATCCAGTCGGTGGCGGGCGTGGAGCTGAACCCCAACTGGATGTTTGATGTCCAGGTCAAGCGCATCCACGAGTACAAGCGCCAGCACCTCAACGTGCTGCACATCGTCGCGCTCTACCATCGGCTCAAGCAGAACCCCGGACTGTCGATTCCGCCGCGGGCCTTCATCTTCGGCGGTAAGGCCGCGCCCGGCTACTTCTTGGCCAAGCGGATCATCAAGCTGATCAACTCGGTCGGTGAGACGGTCAACGCCGACCCGGATGTCAACAAGTTCATCAAGGTGGCGTTCGTGCCGAACTTCAACGTGCAGAACGCGCACATGATCTATCCGGCCGCCAACCTGTCCGAGCAGATCTCCACCGCGGGCAAGGAGGCCTCGGGCACCGGGAACATGAAGTTCATGATCAACGGCGCGCTGACCATCGGCACGCTGGACGGAGCCAACGTCGAGATGCGCGAAGAGGTCGGGCCGGAGAACTTCTTCCTGTTCGGTCTGACGGAGCAGGAGGTCCAGGACCTCAAGGCCAAGGGATACCGGCCGGCCGACTACATCGACGGAAATGACGAGCTGCGTGCGGTGCTGGATCTCATTGCGGGCGGAACGTTTTCGCATGGCGACACCGAGGTCTTCCAGCCGCTGGTAGACAACCTGCGCTACGACGACCCCTTCTTGGTGTGCGCCGACTTCGCGTCCTACGTGGAATGCCAGGACCGGGTGAGCGCGGCATGGCTCGACGGGGAGTCGTGGACGAAGATGTCCATCCTGAACACCGCACGCAGCGGCAAATTCTCGTCGGATCGCGCCATCACGGAATACTGCGACGACATCTGGAAGGTCTGGCCACTGACCGTGACGATGTAAGCCGTCCGGGCTGGGGTGGGCTCGGCCGTTTAAGCTCTCACCCATGCCGATTCTTGGAGACGCAACTACCGTCGCAGCGCGATTGACGAAGTCGGCGTCCAACGCTTTGCGGATCCAGCTCGCCACCTCTGACGGAACCGAATTGGGCCGCGCCCAGCAAAAGGGCGGCGCCGCGGTGTTGTTCGGATTCAAGAATGGCGGCAAAAGCGACTACACCCTGTCCGGCGCCGCGGGTGACGAACTCCAGATCGCGGTAGCAGGTACCACGACCGTCACCAGACAGAACTCACCCGTGGGCAGAATTGTGCCGGCCGACGGCGCGGCGAGATTGGAAGACGGCGGCGGAAGCGTTCTGGCAGTGGTTCAGCCGCACTCCGGCTTCAAGGCCGATCGCGCCTGGCATCACCGGATACTGTCCCCCGCGGGTGACGAACTCGGTGTCCTCACGTTGATAACGGTTCACACCGGCTGGCACGATATCGACTCCGAGGCCATGCAATTGCTGTTCGATTACAACGTCAATGCCCAGAAATTACCGTCGGCGGGTGCGCTCCTGAGACTCCGCGCGCCGGTCGCCCCGGAATTCGGCGACGTCATTGCCGCGGCGTGCGTTGACTTCTCGGTCCTACCCCGCGGGTACGTCGCGTAAGTCCGCTGCAAAGCCCGGTCCCGACAGCGAATCACGGGTCGCGGGGCAACCCCAACAATCGCTCAGCGATGATATTCAGCTGCACCTCTGAGGTCCCGCCGTAAATGGTGGTGGCGCGGCTGGACAGCAGATACTCAGCCCACTGGCCCTGCAACTGCCCGGTATCACCGATTGCTCCGTCGACGCCGAACGACCCCAACCCGAATTCGGCGTAGTCCTGGGCAGTGCGCATCGAGAGCAGCTTGGATATCGCGGCCGACGGGAGTGCGTCACCACCGGCCAGCGTCAGCAGCGTCGAGCGCATGTTGAGGATCTTGGCCGCGTGGCCCTCGGCCATCAGCTGGCCGGCGCGGCTCTGCGCAATCTGGTCGAATCGACCGTCGCGCACGAGCTCGACCAGACGGTCCAGGCTGGCGAGGTTCGGGTTCTCGGCGCTGCCGATGGTCACTCGCTCGGCGGTCAGAGTGTTGCGACTGACCTCCCAGCCACGATTGACCTCACCGAGCACCAGGCCGTCCGGCACAAACACGTCGTCGATGAACACTTCGTTGAAGAATTCGTTGCCGGTGAGCTCGCGCAATGGCCGCACCGCGACGCCTTCGCTGGCCATGTCCAGCAGGAAGTAGGTGATGCCGTTGTGTTTTGGAGCGCTTGGCTCCGTTCGCGCCAGCAGCGCACCCCACTGCGCGTACTGCGCGAGAGTGGTCCAGATCTTCTGGCCCGTGATTCGCCAGCCGCCGTCGACCTTGACGGCCTTGGTGGACAAACCGGCCAGGTCCGAGCCGGCGCCGGGCTCGGAAAACAGCTGGCACCACATGATTTCACCGCGCAGCGTCGGCGGCAGGAAGCGCTGCTTCTGCTCCTCACTGCCGAACGCAACAATGGACGGGACAAGAAAGCTGGCGATGCCCAGCATTGGGCGCCGAACCCGGCCTGCGCTGAATTCCTGTGCGGTGATGATCTGCTCGACGGGGGCGGCCGAGCGGCCCCACGGTTTGGGCAGATACGGCATCACCCAGCCGCCCTCAACGAGGGCGTCCATCCGCTGATCGGCCGGAATCTCTTTCAGGGCAGCAACTTCGGCGCGGATCTCGTCGCGCAGCTTCTCGGTCTCTGGGTCGAGGTCGAGGTCTAGCTTGCGCACGCCGGTGGTGGTCGCGGTGTCGACGACGCGCAGTTGATAGTCGGCGGCGCGGCCGAACGCGGCGGCGAGCCCGAGCGCCCGACGGTAGTAGATGCCCGTGTCGTGCTCCCAGGTGAAGCCGATGCCGCCGTGCACCTGGATGCAATCCTGGGTGCAGCTCTGGGCAGCGGCCGGAGCTAGCGTCGCCGCCACGGCAGCAGCGAATTGCACCGCGGATTCCGGCTTTTCGATCCCTTCACCGATGGCGCGGGCGGCGTCCCATACCGCCGCGGTTGCCCGCTCGGTGCGGGCCATCATCTCGGCACACTTGTGCTTGATCGCCTGGAACTGACCGATCGGCCGGCCGAACTGCTCACGGATCTTGGCATAGGCCGACGCCGTGTCGGTGGCCCAGCGCGCAACGCCGACGGCCTCGGCCGACAGCAGCGTGGACACGATGGCCTGCGCGGCGTCGACGCTCAGGTTGCTCAGCAGCCGGTCCTCGCCGACCTCCACGTCGCCCACGCGAATATGGGCGACTGGTCGCAACGGGTCCACGCTCACGACCTGCTCGACGTCGAGCTGGCCGGCGTCGAGCACCGTCCATACGGTGCCGATGTCGGTGGACACCGGCAACACCAGCAACGTCGCCTGTGCGGCCGCGGCCACCGAACGCGCTTCGCCCCGGACGACGAGCACATCGCCGCGTCGGGTGGCCGTTAGCGAGGATTCCAACGCGTAGGCGGCGATCGTCGCGCCCGACGCCAGGTCGCCGAGCAGCTTCGAGTCCGGATCGTGCGCCGAGATCAGGGCGCTGGCGATCGCCGATGGGACGAACGGGCCTGGCACGGCACCGCGGCCGAACTCGGCCAAGACCACCGCCAGCTCGAGGATGCCGAACCCTTGCCCGCCAACGGATTCCGCCAGGTGCACCCCGTGCAGGCCCTGATCCGCGGCAGTCCGCCAATACGGCGGCGGTGTGGCGATCGGGGTTTCCATCGCTTGATGGAGCATCTCGGGCAGCACCGTCCGTGCCACCAGTGACCGCACCGAGTCGGCCAGGTCCTGGTGTTCAGCAGTGATCGCAATCGGCATGAGGCTGAGGTTACGCGGGGCCGTTGCTTTGTAATGCCCGGCTTTGTCATTTCCACCCAACGCCCGGCGGTACGCTCCGCGATGGCCCCGATCCGAGGAGGAACCATGGTCATCGACCTCTGGGTGAATTCGCTGTCCAAGGAGGCCGCCGCCGCATTCTTGGGCAAGTCGGGGTTCGGCTCGGTCGAGGGATTCTTCGGCGTCGACGTACGAGACGGCATGACCCCGGTCGACCTGGTGGCCGAGATGGACCGGGTCGGCGTTGACCGGGCGGTCCTGAGCACCCCGCTGTCCAGGGTCGACGACGACACCTTGGCCTTCGCCGCCGAGCGACGCGACCGGTTGTATCTGGCCACCTCGGTCGACCGCCCGGACCGGCCCAGGCAGCAGAGCATGGCCCTCCGCCGACGGGCGGCCGAAGGAACCGTCGACCTCGTGCGGGTGTCGCCGTTGGTCGACCAGTACCCCCTCAACCACGCGCTGTACTACCCCGTCTACGCCACCTGCGAAGAGCTGGGGCTGCCCGTGTCGATCAACATCGGCATCCCCGGACCCAGGGTCAGGTCCCGCTGCCAGGACCCGGTACTGCTCGAGGACGTGCTGATCGACTTCCCCGAACTGGTCGTCATCGGCGCGCACATGGGCCACCCGTTCGAGGAGCTGCTCATCGAGTACATGCTCAAATGGCCCAATCTCTACCTCTCGAACTCGGCCTTTCTGGCCAAGTACATGCATCCCTCGCTGATCAAGTTCATGGGCTCGCGACGCGGCAGGGGCCGGGTGCTGTTCGCCTCCGACCATCCGTTCCTCCCGATGGAAAAGGCCCTGCAGGCCGCCCGTTCGATTGCCCTGGACGAAGGGCCCATGGCGGACTTCCTGGGCGGCACCGCGCAGCGCCTCCTGGAGAAGCGGCGCAATGGTTGATCTCCTGCCCGACCAGCTGCGGCTGATGGCGTCGGCCTACCCGGACGAGGTCGCGTACCGGAACCTCGGTGACGAGTCGTCGATCACGTTCGGGCGCTGGGAGACCGAGTCGAATCGGTTGGCCCACGGCCTGCAGGCCAAGGGCGTCGGCAAGGGGGACCTGGTCGCCATCGATCTCGAAGCGGAGCAGATCCTCGACTTCATCGTCACCTACAGCGCGGTCCACAAGATCGGCGCCGTGTCCGTGCCGATGAACAACCGGCTGTCGCCGCCCGAGGTGCGGTCCATCCTCGAGCACGCTGAGGTCGCCGCGGTCGTCTGCAGCGGCGCGTTCGAAGACGCCGTCGCCCCGCTGTCCGGGTCGCTGCCGTCGTTGGCCGTCGTGGCTACCGCCGGCCCGTCGGAGCACAGTCGATTCGCCGACCTCGAGGACCTGAAGAGCGCGGACGCCTCGCCCATCCAGGTATCCATCGACGAGACCGACCTGGCCGACGTGATGTACACGTCCGGGACGACAGGCACGCCGAAAGGTGTTGCCGTGCGGCATGGCAACGTCGCCCTACTGCCCAACGCACTGCCGCGATGGAACGGAATGAAGTGGCTCACCGCCACCCCGGTGTTCACCTTCGCCGGCCTCGGCTTCATCTACAACCCGATGAAGGCCGGCATGACCGTGCTGTACCTGCCCAAGTTCGACGCCGGGCGGTGGCTCGACATCGTCGCGCGCGAGCGACCGGTCATCGCCTTTGTCGTCCCGGCCATGGCCAGACTCCTGATCCACCATCCCGAGTTCGACTCGGCCGACCTCTCGAGCCTCAAGCGCCTGATCCTGGGGAGCGCCCCGCTTTCCCCGGACACGGTGGAGCGCCTGCAGGCCCGATTGCCCGGAGCCGCCGTTCTGAACAGCTACGGCATGACCGAAGGCGGGCATGCCACCTTCACGATGGATCCCGAGGGCGCGCGCACGCGCCCGGGCGCCGTCGGGCGACCCACGCCGCCTGTGGAAGTGCGCATCGTCGACGACCAGGGAAAAGTCGTGCCCACCGGGGAGGTCGGCGAAGTCATCACCCGAAACCCCGGCGGACACCGCGAGTACTACCGCAACCCCGAGGCCACCACCCGGATGTGGGACGGCGGCTGGTTGCACACCGGTGACCTCGGCCGCCTCGACGCCGACGGCTATCTCTTCATCGTCGGGCGCAAGAAGGAGATGGTCGTCCGAGGAGGGATGAACATCTACGCGGACGACGTCGAGTCGGTCCTGCAGGCCCACCCGGACGTGATCGAGGCCGCGGTGGTCGGCATTCCGCACGAGGTGCTGGGCGAGGACATCGCCGCCTACGTCGTCCTGCGGCCGGGGGCGACGCTTTCGACCGCCGACCTCCAGGGCTTTGCCAGCGAGCGCCTCGCCGACTACAAGGTGCCCCGCCGGATCGATTACCTTGCGGCCCTGCCGCGCAACCCCGGAGGCAAGGTGCTGAAGTCGCAACTGCGGCACGAATAGAGGAGACGCTGTGCAGGACCACAGATTTGATTTCGTCGTCGACGGCACGCCCGAAGAGGTGTGGGACGTGATGTGGAAGCAAACCCGGGCGGGAATCGTGACGGACACGGTGAAGATCGAGATCCTCCATCCCGGGGACGAGCAGGGCAACGGGCTGGTGCGACACTGCTACTTTCCCGTGCCGAAGTATCTGCTCTCGGGCGGCAAGGCCCAGTCCTGGGAATGGATCACCGAGGCCCAACGCCCGGTGTCGTGGCGGTACGACGCCATCGGCAAGCCGCTGTGGTCCAAAGCCTCGGGCTGGACCCGGCTAGAGGATCTCGGAGGCGGCAAGACCCGCGTCTACTTCCGCGAGACCTACGAGGTGTTCAACCCGTTGATGCGCGCCCTACTCGAGAAGCGGGTCCACCACTTCATCTCCGACGGCAACGACAAGTTGATCGAGGCCGGATTGGTGCGTTCGCTGAAAAAGCTCCACGGGCGCAACCACTAGGCACGCCAGCGGGAAGGAGCGAAATCGACCCGGCGCTAGGAGATCTCTTGTGCGACATAGACGATGATGTAACCCACCGGGATGCCCGTGCGGGCGGCAATGCATTCCCGCGCCACCAACTCGATCGTCGACCGGCGGCCGGAGCGGGCCACCGCAGCGATCTCTGGGATCCGGATGAGCCACCCATCGGTCTCGCGGGTGACTTCGATGTCGAAGCACTGACCGATCTTCGGGATGGTCACACGCTGAACGCTGCGCGGCGATTGTGCCCGTCGCAGAGTGGGCTGAATAAGCATCTGCTTTTCCTGAGTCGACAATGAGCCGCGCGCAAGAATAATCCTAAATCGGCACAAACACCTAATCGTCCAGGCGGCAGCGTCAGTGGTAGCCCGGCAAGTCCGGCACGCCGCTGGACGTCAACCAACCGCCGCCGTCGACAACCAGCACGGCTCCGGTCACGTACGACGCGGCGTCGCTGGCCAGGAATAGCACCGTCTCGGCAATCTCGGTGGTCGAGCCGGGACGCCGCAGCGGATTCTGGATGGCGCGGTGCTGGTCGTCGCCGGCGATTCTCCTGATCCCCTCGGTGCCCGACATTGCCCCGGGGGCAACGACATTGACCCGAACCCCGTCGGGTCCCCATTCGATCGCGCAGGCACGGCTGAACGCGTCAACGCCGGCCTTAGCCGAAACGACGTGCGCTTGCAGGGCCATGCCGCGGTACTGGATCGCCGCGCTGATGTTCACCACGGCGCCGCCGTGATCGCGCAGCCAAAGGTCGTACGCCGCTTTGGATACGTTGAATGTTCCGAGTAAGTCGATGTCGACCACCGCTTTGAATCCGTTAGGGCTGAGGTCGCTGATCGGGGCGGGGAAGTTTCCGGCGGCATTGTTGACGACAACGTCGAGTCGACCGAAGGTGGTCAACAGTTCCTCGACGATGGCCGTGACCTCGTCGTGGCGGCGGACATCGCAGACGCCGTAGACGGCCTCAATCCCCTCTTCCCGCAACGTCCTAACCGCGGCTTGAAGATTAGGTTCCTTTCGGCTGCAGATCGCCACGCGAGCGCCGTGGCTGCCGAATACCCGGGCGATCTCCAGACCGAGCCCCGTTGCCCCACCAGTTACCAGCGCCACCTTCCCTTGCAGGAGATCGGTCCGGAATGGACTCGGGCGGACGGTCATTGGGACTCCAGTTCGCTGATGAGGTCAGCGAGGGCGAGGATCCGCTGCGCGTCGCGCACGTGCAGGCTTTCGATCATGCGGCCATCGACGGTGATGACGCTGTTGCCCGCGGCCTGGGCCTGCTCGTAGGCCGAGACGATCTTGCGGGCGTCGGCCAGCTCCTTTTCCGAAGGGCCAAAGACTTCATTGGCCGGGGCAACCTGGGACGGATGGATCAGAGTTTTGCCGTCAAAGCCCATCTCACGGCCCTGCTGAGCCTCGGCCCTGAAGCCGGCTTCGTCGGCGATGGTGTTGAACACACCGTCCAAGATGACCTTCCCCGCCGCCCTGGCACCCAATATGGCAAGCGACAACGCGGGCACAACCGGCGCACGTCCGGGTACGTGTAAACCATGCAGATCGTTCACGAGGTCGTTGGTACCGACGACCAGCACCGTCAACCGATCGCTGGCTGAGGCGATCTCCTCCACCCGCAAGATGGCCCGCGGCGTCTCGATCATCGCCCACAGCTGCAACGACTGCGGCGCGTCGAGGGCGTCGAGCGCGGCGGCCAGCGCCTGGACCTCTTTTCCCGTCTCTACCTTCGGCACCAGCACGCCGTGGGCGGCCGAATGAGCCACCGCGACCAGATCGTCATCGTGCCAGTCGGTGCCTGCGCCGTTGATGCGCACCACAATCTCGCGAGGCCGGTAACCGTCTGACGAGATCGCGCCGCACACCCTCGCTCTGGAATCGGTTTTGGCATCGGGGCCTACCGCATCCTCGAGGTCGAAAATCAACACGTCGGCCGGTAGCGATTTCCCCTTGTCGAGTGCTCGATCTTTATTGCCGGGAAGGTAGAGAGCGGATCGGCGCGGGCGCGGCGTCGGTGCCATGGGGCCAGCGTAGAGCTTTCGCCTCGGCCACCCAGAAAGTGGTGGCCACTTGAGTTGCGGAATCGCCACGGTTTTGTCGCGCAATACGCGTCATTTCGAGGACGCGCGAAATAGGGCGGTGAGAAACCGTGTTTACAGGTTTATGCTGATATTTGCGGCGCAGCGCCGACCGAAAAGGTAGGTCGAAGCATGAGCACGGACAAGATTAATCGCGGCATCCTTCTCGCCATGGTGGCGCTCGTAACGATCGCCTATATCGCGTTGTACGAGCACGCGTCGGCCAACTTCCGGCTGTACGTGCCTCTCTGCGTGGCAGCCCTGGTGGGACTGCTGATTCACGACGCGGTGAGCAGCCACAGGCCGCGGAGGCACTGAGCCGATACCTCTTGGCGGGGCATTTGCGCGCCAAGTCACCGCCGACGCACCGGGGAAGGTGTGGAACCCCGGCAACGTTAATACTTATGTGACTATGACGGGCTTTCACGAAGGTGAAGTAACTACCCAACGCCGAGCCGGCGTCGAATCTCACGCAAAGCGGCTCGAGAAAATGCTCGATCCGACCGGGCTGTCCAAAGGTGCCACACAATTCCTGGCATCCCAACGGTTTGTCGCACTGACCGCACGCGACCGAGAGGGCGTCCTATGGACCTCCGCATTGTCAGCCGAGCGCGGGTTCCTGCGCGGCGAAGGCGACAGACTGCAGATTCTGGCGGAGCCTCGCGAGGGTGATCCCCTGCACGCGATGCCGATCAGCCAGCAGGTCGGGTTGATCGCCATTGATTTCCCCACCCGGCGCAGAATGCGGATCAACGGCATTCTCGCCGATGCCGACGCCATGGGCCTGACCGTGCAGGTGGACCAGGCCTACGGGAATTGCCCCCAGTACATCCACCGGCACCAGGTGAATGCCGCGGCGATTACCGCCACGTCGGACAACCCAAGGCGCACAACATCTTTGACCGCTGCCGATCAAGCAATGATCGTGGCCTCGGACACGTTTTTCCTCGGCACCACCCACCCCACCCGGGGCAGCGATGCGTCCCACCGTGGCGGCCCGGCGGGATTTGTTCGGGTCGAGGCTCCCGGCCGGTTGTGGTGGCCCGATTACCCGGGCAACAACATGTTCAACAGCTTCGGCAACCTGGCAGTCGACGATGAGGCGGCACTCCTATTCATTGACTTCGAAACCGGCGCCACGTTGCACGTGTCTGGTACCGCGCGGGTGCGGTGGACGAGCCCCGGCGCGGACGGTGACGACGGCGGCGTTGGTCGACGCGTTGAATTTTCAGTCGGCGCCGTCGTTGCGGTGTGACTAGGAGCCTTTCACGCCTTGGTCTTGTGTGGCGGACGCGGCACGAACCGCGGCACCCGGTCGATCACGGCC
Organism: Mycobacterium sp. Dal123C01; assembly: GCF_052566995.1. Lineage (NCBI taxonomy): Bacteria > Bacillati > Actinomycetota > Actinomycetes > Mycobacteriales > Mycobacteriaceae > Mycobacterium > Mycobacterium sp. Dal123C01. The sequence continues at coordinate 5,430,705 of NZ_CP199580.1, forward strand.
TCATAGGACGGGCGGCGTTGCAGGCTGCGCTCCTCCATCATCGGAATGCTGGCCCCGAGCAGCATCGCCAACATTGCGACCGCCCCGAGGATCAGCCACCACCAGTCACTGGGGGCCGCCGCAATACCGAAGAACGCGATCGCGACCCAGAAGCTGAACTCACCGAAGTAGTTCGGGTGCCGCGACCAGCTCCACAGGCCTCGGTCCATCGCCTCATTACCGCGCCGCTGCGCCACAAATCGGTGCATCTGCAGATCGGCGACAAATTCCAGCGCCACCGCGGCTAGGCCAACGACGAAGCCAACCCAGCTGAGCCACACCCACCCCGGGCCGGGCCGGCTCACCGCGACGTACGCCGGAACCATGCCCAGAAAGACCTGCAGTGTCGGGATCAGATGGATGGCCACCAGGTCGGCCAGAATCTCCCAGCGCCCGGCCCGCTGCTTGAAAATCGGGTAGCGCCAATCCTCGTGGTGCAGACCCGGAAACGCGTACACCCAGTTTGCGGTCAACCGCACCGCCCACAGCATCACCACTACGGCCAAGAGCCAGCACCGCAATACGTCGACCGCGGGCGCGATCTGGCTCCACCAATAAAACAACAACAGCGGCGGAACGACACTCCAGTAGGCGTCGTAGAAGCTGGAGTTCCGGTAGGCCCGGCTGAACGCGAAAACGACCAGGGTCGCCAGGACGTCGGCGATCAAGGTGTCGAGCCAGAGCTGTCCGGTGTGCGGGCCCCAGGTCAGCCACGTCGCTGCCACCGCGATGGTGATGAGGTACGCCGCGGTGACAAGCCACAGGGACCGCGTCTTGCTGACCATCGTCATCCTCGGAGAGTAGCGAGGCCGCGACTGTGATTGCGACGCCAGCGCCACCGCGGCTGCTGAACCAGCAAACCGCCTTACCCTCTCGTCACGCAGCACGATCCTCAGTCATCCCGCTGCCTCCTCGAAGGAGGAATTCATATGGATTCCATAGAGTTTTAAATTAGATATATGCGAAGTGTCAACAGCTTCCCACACGCTCGAGTTATCGACGTTTGATGGGCCCGCGAATGGTGTCTAATCGCTGCCATACTTCGACTTGAACTCAGCCGAAAAGCAATCCCAAAGGTCGAATTCATGGAGCACTCATATTTTATATGAGGACTCTATGTGCGTCCCGGGCTCGACATTGACATGGACGATCGCCTCCTTCGCGCAAGACGAACGTCGCCCAACCCCCTGATGGCACCCAATCGGTCCTGTGCCCGCTCAAGCGAAGTCGGGTCACGAGTTTTTCGGCAGGCTTTACCCGATAATTAGCTCTGCTCTGTATATGTCTTTAACTGCTGAAATGCCCGATCTCGGCGCTGCCCTCGACTGTCGGCCGACGCCTAGTACTCCTGCGACAAGGTGGATACGGTCGTGCAGTAGCGCCCACGTCTTATCCGGCACGACATGGAGCGTGTGAGGAGACGACCCTTGATCGGGCGCCGTGCGGCCGCCAACGGGTGCCATCCGAAAGCCGCGAACACTCATATTTTTGATCGCGAGATTTTTATTCGCCGATAGTCGACGATTGAGCCGAATTTTAGTTCCTGTTCGCGGTGCCTCGTATTCGAGTTCGCACCAGGTAGAGAGTTTTTTGCCCCCCGGATTACCCAACGCTTCGACTAACGGCGTTGTCTTCCGAAAGCGGCCACAGCGTGGCATCGGTGGACGTCGATCGAAGTTTTTCCTGGCACGACCGGATAGTTTCTCCATACGAGGAGATGAGCCTAGTTACCAGCAAACGATCTCCTCGCTGCTGGCAAACGCAGAGTCGCTCAATGTTGTTGACGTTCAGCGCTATCGGCGAAGTTACGAGCGGCCGGTGGTGATCGCAGGCTGGGGCGGAGGAAGCCAATGGATTACGGAGCGTTACCGCCGGAGATCAACTCCGGAAAGATCTACTCGGGCCCCGGCTCGGCGCCGTTGCTGTCCGCCGCCGCTGCTTGGGATGCGTTGGCAGCCGAATTACATTCGACGGCAGCGTCTTACGGTTCTGTGATTTCGGAGCTGATAACCGCCTGGCATGGGCCCTCGTCGACCGCGATGGTGGCCGCGGCGGCTCCCTACATCGCGTGGCTTGACCGTAGCGCCGTGCAGGCCGAGCAGACGTCAGTTCAAGCCAGGGCGGCGGCGGCCGCCTATGAGGCCGTTTTCGCGGCAACTGTCCCGCCGTCGGTGATCGCGGCCAACCGAGCGTTGTTGACGTCGCTGATTGCGACCAACGTTCTGGGTCAGAACACTCCGGCGATCGCGGCGACCGAGGCCCAGTACGCCGAGATGTGGGCCCAAGACGCCGGCGCGATGTACTCCTATGCCGCCTCCTCGGCGACCGCGACCAGACTGGCCCCGTTCACCGCGGCACCAACGACCGCCGACCCGGATGGGGAGACCGACCAGTCGACCGCGGTCGCGTCCGCGCTCCAGTCGTCGGCTGCCTCCGACGTGGAATCTGGACTGTCAGAGGCAGTCTCGCAGGCTCCCCTCGCCGCGCAAGCTCTCGCCGTTAACGCGAACGCGGTGACGACGGCGGCGGCTCAGCTCCCGCTGAGCCTGACGGACATCACCGGGATTCTGAAGACCTTCAACAGTGTGATGGGCACTGTCTCCGGACCGTACACTCCGCTCGGGGTCGCGAACTTAATGAAGAACTGGTACCAGATCGCCGTCAGCATCCCGAACCTGGGTGTCGGGATCCAAGGTATTGGCCCCTTACTTCACCCGAAGCCGCTCATCGGCGTTTTGGCGCCGCTGCTGCGCAGCGAACTGCTGAGTGGCTCGAGCGCGTTGTCGAGTGCGGGAACGGTTTCGGCGGCGGCGGGCCGTGCCGGCTTGGTGGGGTCGTTGTCGGTGCCGGCAAACTGGGCATCAGCCGTTCCCGCGATCCGAATGGCCGCCTCCGAGCTGCCGGAAACGATGCTTGAGGCCGTCCCCGCGATGGCCGTGAATGGGCAACAAGGCATGTTCGCGCCGACGGCCCTGTCGAGTCTGGCCGGCCGTGCCGTCGGCGCGTCGGCCACCCGCGCCGTCGCCCGGTCCACCGTTCGCGTGCCCGGAGCCGTGGCTGCGGACAGCATCGCGACGACGTCCACCGTCATCGTCATACCGCCGAATGCGAAATAAGGGAGAGTGCGGCAATGGTTTTCAGCGATTTCGCAGCGCTACCGCCGGAGGTGATCTCCACCCAGATCTATACGGGCCCGGGCGCGGGTCCCTTGCTGGCCGCCGCCGCGGCGTGGGACGGGCTGGCCGCCGAGTTGCACTCCACCGCGGCCTCCTACGGTTCGGTGATTTCGGAGCTGGTCGGCGAGTCGTGGCAGGGTCAGTCATCGGAGTCCATGGCGGCCGCGGCGGAACCGTATGTGGCGTGGATGTCGGCCACGGCCGGTCAAGCCGAGGAGACCGCCGCCCAGGCCCGGGCCGCGGCCAGCGCCTACGAGGCCGCCCTGGCGGCCGCCGTACCGCCCGTGCTCGTCGCGGCGAACCGTAGCCAGTTGGCGGCACTGTTGGAGACGAACATCTTGGGGCAAAACGACGAGGTGATCGCGGCGACCGAAGACGAGTATGCCCAGATGTGGGCCCAAGATGTCGCCGCCATGTTCAGTTACGCCAGCGCATCGGAGTCGGCGGGTGAGCTGACCGCCTTCGAGGAGGCACCGGCCACCACCAATGCCACCGGCCAGGTGACCCAGGCTGCCGCGGCGGCCACCGCGCAGTCACAGTCGTTGTCGTCGTGGCTGAAACAGCTCGAGGACTACATCACCTCGCTCACCGGTCAATACACCCAGTTTTGGCAGAACCTGATCGGCGGGGCCACGGGGAGTACGGAGATAGCACCCTTCTGGGAGACGCTCTACTCGAGCATTGGGCAAGTCGGCACTCAGGCGACGTGGACCAACGTCGTCAATGCCAGTTCCAGCCTGGGCATCTCGCAGTGGAAGAACTTCTTCATCTATTCGCCGTGGGCCGCCGCGATGTCGAAAACGTCGTTGGGCGCCGGTCTGGCATCTCCGGGGCATGTTGCCGCGGCCGTCCCGGTCAAACCCGTATCGGCGGTATTGGGCAACGCGCCGACGGTCGGCAACTTGTCGGTGCCGCCTAGCTGGGCAACCGCCGCCCCGGCGATCAGACTGGCCTCCACCGCGCTACCGGCCACCAGCCTGGCTGCGGCTGCTGCGGCAGATATCTCCGCTGGCCTGGTCAACGAGGCGACCTTGGGCAGTCTGGCGGGCGGCGCGCTGGGTGGCCCGGCGTCGCGCGTCGTCAGCTCAACCGGCATCCAGGCCCGCGCGATCACCGGCGAGCGCCGCATGGGGCCGGTCAAGCTCGACCGCATCATCGCCCAACTGCAGGAGATGCCCGACCAAGTACAGCACTGGAACGTCGACGAGGCCGGCCTCGATGAACTGGTCGTCAAACTCAGAACAACACCCGGCGTGCACGCCGTGCACGTGTCAGACGGCGAGGAGATCGCGGTCGGCAGATCCGAATCCAAGATTGGGTAACGTGTTGCCGCACAACATTTTACGTGGCGCAATCAAGACGGGCAGACACACGGCTGGGAGATCGCCATCATGGGACGCATCGAGGGAGGATTCGTGAAACTGCTTTTTGCACTTCTGGGCGTATCGCTGGGGATTGTTGTCGCGGCGCCCGCGCACGCCACGCCTGGCGAGGATGAGGCAGCCACCGATGAAAACAATGAAATCTTCATCGCTGACCTATCCAAGGTGGGGATCAGCTTCCAGGACCCCAACCAAGCAGTGTCGGCTGGAAAGGCGGTATGCGGCTTACTTTCTCGAGGCGTATCCGGTCTTCAGCTCCTCAATGACTTGCGGGACAACAACCCCGCACTGACGACCAACGGCGCTGCCCAGTTCGCCACGATTTCGGCAAAGTCCTACTGCCCAAGACAACTCGACGGGTCTGCGGGATCAACTGTCAAAGGTAGTGGCGGTGGCTGATCAACCAAATACTGCCCACCCACCCACAAGGTCGTGAACTGGATTGGCAATGGATTTCGGTACCCTTCCACCGGAAAGCAGTTCCGGGCGAATGCATTCAGGCCCCGGCCCGGGATCAATGGCGAACGCCGCCAAGGCTTGGGGTGTGGTAGCGGCCCAACTCAGTGACGTGGCAGTGGGCTACAGGTCGGTGATCTTCAAGCTGGCTTTGGGGTGGCAAGGTGCTTTGGCGATGATGACAGTTGAAGCCGTTGCGCCCTACATAGCGTGGCTTGAAGCTACTGCTGCACAGGCCCAGCAGACTGCTCACCAGGCCAACGCGGCTGCGAGCGCCTATGGTGCGGCGCTTGCCGCGATGGTGGCACCCAACGTGATCGGAGCCAATCGATTGCAGCGGATCTCGTTGGCTGAGAAGAACTGCCTCGGCCAAATCAGTGCGGTCATCGCAGACACCGACGCTGACTACGAACAGATGTGGGTCCAAGACGCCTCCGCCATGTACGCCTACGCCCGCGCCTCGGCCCATGCCTCGAAGCTGACACCGTTCAGTTCGCCCCCGCTCAGTAGCGATCCGATTGAGCTTGCGCGCCAAGGCGCGCGGGCCATCCAACCACGCCGTTGGCCGCTGATGGCGGCTCCCGAAATCACATCGACCGGCCGTCAAGTGATGTCCGCGATTCCCTCAGCTCTCAATTCGCTATCGTCCTCACCGCTGGCAACCTTGGTTGCGTCCTTGTCGTCGGTAACGGCGCCGCTGTCCAAATTGAGTTCACTTACTGCGCCAGCGGACTTCGCGGTTAGTCACCTGAATTCTCTCAATAAGGCGGCAGCGTTGAGTCAGGCGGCGGCCATCTGGCCGCTTTGCCCCAGTGGGGGTCGCACCAACGATGCGGCGCCTCGTGTGAGCTTCGGTAGCGGCGCATCAATCGGAGTCTTGTCGGTACCTCGGGCGTGGGGTCAATCGATACCGCGCCCAGAGGGGCTGGATCTGGAAGCGGGTCAGGTTGACCGAAGCCAGTGAGCCGAGGCCATGGCGGGCGCGTGACCGGTCACGACCAGCTGCGAAAGCTCAGCTGACCGATTAGCGAAGCGGTCGTCCGGGGCGGATCAGTCCTCGCCGGACGGGTGATCTGAATCACCCATCCACTACGCGCACGGCTCCGAAGAATGAATATGAGTCAACTAGAGCGCGCCGACGACCTGGCGGTGCGGGTCTTTTGGTTCCTTGGCGACCACTGGTTCGGCCCCCAATTGACCACAGATGAAGAGCTGGCTGCACTGCGAACCGCCGCGTTTCGCCTGTTGGAGGAGTCACACGCCGACGAACCATTGGTATTGAAGGCCGGCGATATCGCTCACGCCTTCCTTGAGCTGTCGTCCCCGCTCGACATGCCCGACAGCTTTGAGAAGTTGAAGAAAGCCAGCAACGCGTACGAGCAAGCAAGGCTTCGGCGATGACCCGGCGAGGGGGCCATCGCGTGAATCTTCATTCGGTGCCGGCGAGCGCTGGTGCGCCCGGTGATGGCGACGGGCTCGCCGCGGTTTCTCCGCAGGCAGTGGGCTGGTTTCGGTTCTATTTTGACGACCGCCGCTGGGAGTGGTCTGAGCAGGTGCAGCGGTTGCACGGGTACGAGCCGGGAACCGTGTCCCCGACTACAGAGCTGGTGCTTTCCCATAAGCATCCCGATGACCGGGACCGAGTCGCAGCGACCATCGACGACATCATGCACACCCGGGGGGCATTGAGCAGCCGACATCGCATCATCGACACCGACGGCGCGGTCCACTGGGTGGTCGTCATCGGGGATCAGTTCCTCGATAGTCGCGGTGTGGCGATCGGCACTCACGGCTTCTACGTCGACATCACCCCCATCCAACGTTCGCGTGAGGACACCATCACCGCGAGGTTGGGCGAGATCACGGACAACCGCGCGCCGATCGAGCAAGCCAAAGGCATGCTGATGCTCGTCTACGACGTCGAGGACGACGCCGCGATCGACTTACTCAAATGGCTGTCCCAGGAAAGTAACGTTAAATTGCGCGTACTAGCCGAACGGATCAGCGCAACTTTGCGGGCAACGGCGCGGGGCACAATCGTCGATAGGACCATTTTCGATCATGCACTGATGACCGCACACCGTCTCGCCGGTTGCGACGAAGCCGTTCGCGCCGAATAGTCGACGAGACCGATGGCCACGCCACGGCAGTGCGAGCGACCCGCCCTTAGGTTGTGCCAAAGACCAGAGAATCGTCAATGCGCCTGAGGCGGTGGCTGATTGCGTCAGTCAGGTAGTTTTGGCCCACTTTCCATGGACCCTTACTTCCCGACTTAGGCAGCTCGTGCGCGTTCCTCGTCACGTACCCGGAGTTGAGTTCGAACAGGGGGCTCGCCGGCATTGGTCCGGTACCGCGATGAGGGTAAGCGGACGCGTACCCCCGTGCGTTCATATAGGCCAACAGCTTGGCCACTGAACGGGCAGTCATGTCGGCACGCAGCGTCCAGGTCAGACCCGCATAACCGATGCACCAGGCGAGGTTCGGGACGTCTTCGAGCATGCGCGCCTTGTACATGTACCGCTCTTGCGGCTTGATCTCGGCGCCATCGATGCTGATCGCGATCCCGCCGAGCGCCAACATGTTCATGCCGGTGGCGGTCACAATGATGTCGGCGTCGAGGCGTTCGCCAGACTTCAGTGCGATCCCGGTGGCATCGAAATGGTCGATGTGATCGGTGACCATCGCTACCCCGTCCTCGCCTATTGCTCGGTAAAACTCGGAGCTGGGCATGATGCATATCCGTTGGTCCCATGGGTTGTATCGCGGTGTGAAGTGCGTGTCGACGTCATACCCTTCGGGCAAATGGTCGACTGCCGCCTTGCGCAGGATCCTTTTGACCAAGCTGGGGACCCGGTGCGAAAGCTCCCACAACAGGACCTCGACGACCGCGATCCTGAAGCGCGTGACGGCGTGAGCGACTTTGGGGGACAGCATCTTACGGGCAAGCGCGGCACCCGGGTCAACCTTCGGCAGTGAGAGGAGGTAACTGGGTGAGCGCTGCAGCATGGTCACCTTCGCGGCCCGCTTTGCCAGCGAGGGCACCATTGTCACGGCGGTAGCACCGCTGCCGATGACGACGATCCTTTTTCCGGTGTAGTCCAGGTCCGTCGGCCAGTGCTGGGGGTGCACTAGTGTGCCGCCGAACTGCTCGGCGCCGGGGAAGTCGGGGGTATAGCCCTCGTCGTAGTCGTAATAGCCGGTGCCGAAAAAGACGAACCGGGCCCGGAAGATCGCGGGTGTCTGGTCGGCGCCGGCGGCATACACAGTCCAAGTGTTGGTGGCGGAATCCCAATCAGCTGAACGGATGTGGGTGTTGAAGCGGATGTGCTCGTCGATCCCGTGCTTGTGCGCGGTCGCGGTGATGTACTCGCGGATCTGCTCGCCGCCGGCGATGGCTTCTGGTTGAGTCCACGGCTCCCACGGGAAGCACAAGGTGTGCGCGCTGGTATCGCAACGAACACCCGGGTACCGGAAGACGTCCCAGGTGCCCCCGATCTGGGCCCGCCGTTCCAGGATGACGTAGCGCAAGTTCGGGTTACGCTCGGCGATCCGATAGGCCGCGCCGATGCCGGATATGCCGGCCCCGATGATGATGACGTCGAAGTCGTCGCCATCGCCGGGCCAAGTATCTGCATCCGACGAGCTCTGGGGGCCAGCTGTCATTGCGATGGAACCTTCCGTGGTGATGTGTTAATCCTGTTCTGCTGCTTGCCTGTTCAGATGTTGCCGACGCGTAGACCACCCCCGTCGATCACTTGCGTCGCTGTCTCGGCGATGATCTGAGCGACCTCGGCCGGTCGGGACAGCATCGGCGAATGGCTGCTCGGCAGGCGGCGGATGTTCGTTGCGCGTTTTGCCATCTGTTCTTGTGCCGCCGGAGGGAGCGCCTGGTCGTCGTCGCAAATCACGTAGGTGGACGGGATTTTACGCCACGCCGCCGCCGTAAGCCGGTCCGTGACCATGGAGTAACTGGACGGTTGCAGGCGGTCAATCGCTCGCGTGGCATCGTCGGGTGGGACATCGGCATAGAACGTCTCGAACGGCTGGCCGGCAGTGAGCATGTCACCATCGACAATCCACCACGGAGGGGGTTCGTCGACGAGGCCGAGCAGCGAGTCGCCGATGTCGAGCTGAAATGCCGCAAGGTAAATGATGTGTGTGACGTTCGCCAGGCCCGCCGCCGCCTGCGTGGCGACCACGCCTCCGTAGGAATGCGCCACGACCACTACCGGGCCGTCGATGGCCGCTAGACGACGACGAACCGCGGCCGCATCGTCGTGCATCCCATAGCGCGGCTGGCCTTTGGCCGCCACGCTTGGCAATTCAACCGTGTGTGTGGGCCATCCCAGTGCTGCGAGCCGGTCGATAACCTTCTCCCACACCCACACGCCGTGAAACCCCCCGGGGACCAACAGGATTTGAACACCGTTGTCGCCGCCGGTGGCGTCAGCTATTGCGATGTCATTCATGATCGCTGCCTTTCACATTCGACGACGGCACGGTCGGCGAGCTGGTCGAGTGGGCCTGCGAGCGCGACACGCCGAGCGATCTCCACCACGCGCGCCATCATCGCGGGTTCGAGCAGTAGGTCCGGCGTGTCGAGCAGGTTGAACACACGCACGAACGCAGTGGCGATTGCCGGGTCAACCGAGGCCGCACGGTAGACGAGTTCCAGATACTGGTTGAGGGCCTCATCGTCATCGGTTTGGGCGACCTTGGCCTGCGGATAACGGAGATCGGCATTCACCGCGGTGAGCCAGGGCACGTCGATGATTTCGGCGGCAGCGGCGAAGAACTCGGCGGCCGGGTTCTTGCTGCCTGCCAAAAACAGGTCGCGTAGGAGGACCGCCTCGGCGGCGGCCACCGACATTCCTTGTGCGAAGATCGGATTGAAGCTGCACAGGGCGTCGCCCACGACAAGGTAGCCGGCGGGGAAGTCGGTGAGTCTTTCGTAGTGCTTGCGAACGCTGAATGGGAAGTGCGCCTTCACCGGATCGGTGATACGGGTGGCGGTGCGCAGGAAGTCGGCGAAGTCGCGGGTCGGCAGCTTGTCAACGAATTCAGCGAGTCCCTCGTCGTCCATCGGTGGCGTTTCTCCGTAGATCCCGCCGGCGGTGAGCATGAACGTGTCGTCCTCGAGCGCGAGCAGGAACCCGCCGATGGGCAAATCGGGGTAGGAGCCGACGGAGGTGCCCGCTCTGCCATCGAGCTGGCCCGTCTCGCGGCGGTACGTTTGCGTGACGTAGGTGATGTCAACGGGAATCCGGGTTTCCTCGGCAGGCTGGTAGCCGAGCGCCGTGAGCCACTGCGAGCTCCGGGAGGCGCGGCCAGTCGCGTCGATAACGAGATCTGCTGGCAGTTCAGCTGCTTCGGCGCTGTTGGCCCTCGGTATGATCCGCACTCCGGTGATGGTCTCGCCGTCATCGGTGCTGATGATTCCGAGCGCGTCGCAGTGGTCGATGATTTCCACTTCTGGTAGCGCCTTAACCCGCTCGCGCACCGTGTGTTCCAACAGCCGCCTGCTGCAGGAGAATCCGACGATTCCTGATGGTTCGGGCTTTATCAGGTGTGCGTCCACCCACCAGTGAATGTCGGATTGCACATCCGAACGGACGGCTCCCGCGGCGGCTAGATCGGCCTCGAATCCCGGAAACAGCTTGTTCAGTGCAGCGAGGCCGCCGGCGAGGAGGCCGTGCAGATGCTTACCCTGCGGTACACCACGCCGGTCCGAGGCATCGTCGGGCAGATGATCTCGCTCCACCAGCACAACGCGGTCGAAGGTTTCGCTCAACGCGCAGGCCGCCAGGAGCCCGGCCATGCTGGCACCGAGTACGACGGCTTGAGTCGGTTTGGTCATGCCAGCGATCGTGGTGCTGCTCGACGCTCAGTTGCCAGACCATTTAGCGCTCAATAAATGCCCAGTTTCGCCGGGCGCTCGACCCGCGGCTACAGAGCAGGCGGAATGCGATCCCCCTGCGCCGAGGTGCCCGGGTGGCGGATCCTGTTGTGCCCGACCTGGCGATTGTGCATGGGTTCGCGCGCCGACTTCTGGTGTTCGAGCTGCCAGATCAACTCATGCTTGGCTCCGTGAAGCGCGCGCGTGATGTCGCGGTCGTCGGCGACGGCCACCAGCGGCGGGAGACCAGGCAAGGTCGTCCGCAAGGTGACGCGCTGCTCCCTGCGGCCGCGGTCCTGCAACGAGACTTCCAGGCCGATGTCGGCCGGGTCCCACCGGCCCAGATGCTGCTTGAGCGTAGCCAACGCCGCCAGCACGTGCGGACGCTCCCTGGCGACGAATCCCACACCCAAGTGCAGGACGTACTCGCCGAGCGGATTATGCGTTCTGTCGCTGGAGCTTCTCATCGTGCTGATGGTGACCTCATCTCTAGCTACCCGGTTTCTGAACGATCGTGGCCAGCAGCCGCGCAAGTGGCGCGGTGGCGATGCCGATGGCGCCGTCGGCGATCCCGTAGGGAATCACCAGGGTGTCGGCGTGCACGAGCGCGCCGCAGGAGTAGACGACGTTGGGCACGTAGCCATTTTGTTCGTCGTGGGCAGGGCTGAGGAGTGGGCTTCGTAGCCGGCCGAGCACCCGGGTCGGATCGTCGAGGTCAAGGAGAATCGCGCCGATGCTATACGTGCGCATGGGTCCAACGCCGTGGGTGAGCACCAGCCAGCCTGCGTCGGTTTCGATTGGCGGGCCGCAATTTCCGAGTTGCAGCGCCTCCCATGCCTCGGCCGGCTGCTGGCAGGGCGACGCGCTTGTCCAGACCGCCAGATGGTCGGCGAAGGCGACGGTGTTGGTCTCGCGGTCCGATCGCGACATGGCGGCGTAGCGACCGTGTATTCGTCGGGGAAACAAGGCCAAACCTTTGTTGGCCGCGGCCTTCCCGACGAGCGGCCCGGAGGTAAAGGACTGGAAGTCCTTGGTCTCGAGCAGTTGTTGGCTGATGTGGGATCCGCTGTAGGCCGTGTAGGTGGCGTAGTAGGTGACCGACCCGTCGTCGTCGACGAAGCGGACGAAGCGGGCGTCTTCCATGCCGGCCTGCTCGGCCTCCATCGACGGCCACAGCACGCGTTCGGAAATCGATGCGTTGCTGGGGAATTCGACGGCATAGGACCGGGCGGCGATTGTGCGGATCAGGGCGACCGAGCGCTCCCCGTGTCCGCGGGTGCTCAGGTTGGCGCGGAGATCGTCGAGTCGCTCGTCGAGGTCGGATCGCGTGAAGCGGTCGCCGAGCGCGTTGAAGACGTAGTTCGCGGCCTCGCCGGCATTGCCGATGCGGCCGAGTTCGCCGCGGAACACCGCGGCGTCGAGCAGCGCGCCCGACACGTTTCCGGTGGTGGCGAAGCGGGCCGGCTCGTCGATCGTGGCCCGGCCCGCGGCGTCGACGACACCGGTGCGGAACCCGATGGACGAGCGGTGTCCTTCCCCGATTCCGCGCACGCTCATCACGAATCGCAGGCTGCCTGCCGCCGTGCCGGTCTGGTCGGGGTGTGCCACAATGCTGGGATTGCACAGCGCCGCCCCCTCGATGGCGTACTCGCTGGTAAAAGTCGCTCCCAGCAACAGTATTCGCTCATCAGAGAGGTCGATGTCGGGATCCAGGCGGTCGGCGAGCTCGTGGGCGTGCCGACGGAACGTGCCCGCGAGGTCACGGTGGCGCCCGTCGAAGCGGATGAAGATGTCGTCCAGGGACGACCGAACCTCGTCGTCGGTCAGGGCGAGGATGCGCTTGAGCACCACTCCCGATCGGGACTCCTGAAGCTCGAAGCCCTCCTGGCCGGGCACGAAGAGCCGGGTGATCACCCGCGCCGGATTGGCCGCGACCCGGTGAGGTTCGCGGGTGACGAGCCCGGCACGCATCAAAGTCATTGTGGGACTGGCGAAAAGCGCTGCGCGTGCTGCATGGTGGAGATCACCGCGAGGGTCGATTCGGCCCCCTGGTTGAGGTTGACGCAGTCGGCGAGCAACCCGTCGAAACCACCACCGGTCTCCGTGTCCCACATGAGCAACCCGGAGTCGTTGGCCCCCTGGAACCAGGCGGCGCACGACCGGATCCCATCCGGCCAGAGCGCCCGCCGGTCGACAGCTGCGGCGCGTGCGCAGGCGTCGGCGAGGGTGGCCACCTCGATCGGCTGCTGGTCGAAGGCGGGTCGGCTGTCCTGCGGTCCCCGGCCGCCCGCCGGGGCGGGCGACAGGTGGCCGTCAATCATTTCGTAGTCGAGCAGCCACTCCAGCAGATCCAGGCCACGCTGTTTCAGGTCCGGGTCGTCCAGCGCGACGCCGGCAGCGATCATCGCCTCGGGGAGAATCGCATTCGCGTACGTGAGCCTTGGCTCGGGCCATGGCCACTCGGATGTGGTCTCGGGCCTCGCGAGGGTGGCGGTGTAGTCGGCGAGGAGTCGCAGGGCCGCGGAATTGCCGGGCTCGAAGCTGAGCAGATCGGCGGCGCCGACGGCGGCGAACGCCATCGACCGCGGCCACGGCGACCTGGCCTTGGCTGCGCGCTCGAACTGAATCACGGCCAGTCGCCGGACTAGGCTGACGCCGCTATGGGCGGCGGCGGTGCCGAGCCCCCAGATGCAGCGGCCCCAGTGGTCGTCGGTGGTGGGCTGGTCGGTCCAATGTCCGGCGTGGTCCATCCGGTTGCGGCAGGAGCCGTTGTAGGACTGGGCGTCGTTCAAGAACTGCAGGGCCTTGCGGGCGAGGCCCTTCACGGCACCCGGCGCGTCGGGCTCGCGGGTGGTGACGACGAGCACCCTGGCCATGTCGTCGGTGCAATACCCGTGCTCACGGCGGGGCTCGGTCATGCAGGCGTGCTCGAAGGTGGCGCGATGGTCCGTCAATCGCAACAAGTGCGCGAATGTCGGGGTGGGCGCGGCGCCGGTCACGTCAGTGCCGATTCGGTAACCAGCAGGCCTTGCGCCACGCCGACGTAGGCGTTGACGACGACGGGCCAGGCGACCGTCGGGGCCAACCCGCGGGCTTCGGTGGCCATGGAGTCGGCGACCTGCGGATCGGTCAACAGCTGGTGCAGCGCTGTGACCAGTGCGTCGGGATCGTCGTGAGCGACGACGGCGCCTGCGCCGCTGCCGAGGAGCTCGACCGCATGGGGGAAAGCGGTGGCGACAATAGGGCGGCCACTCGCAAGAGAATCGACCAACACACCGGAGGTGACCTGGTCCTTCGAGTCGTAGGGCAGGACGACGACGGTAGCCGTCTGAATGAGCGCGGTGAGCTCGTCGGGGGTGCGGTACACGGCGTCGAAGGACACCGAATCGGCCACGCCGAGGCGTTTCGCCTGCGCGACAAGCGCTTCGCGATAACTGTCCCCATGCGCGGCGAGGACCTTGGGGTGGGTGCGGCCGGCGACGATGTAACGCGGCGGGTTGGGCAGGCTCTTGAGCGACGTCATGGCGTCGATGACCCGCTCGATGCCCTTGCCCGGTCCCAGCAGGCCCCAGGTCAAGATGGTCGGCCGGTCGGGACGCTGCACGCCGTTGGTGCTGGGGAGTGCCGCGCCGTGCGGGATGGTGATGACCTTGTGGGGGTCGACGGCGAAGCCCGCGCACAGGCGTTCGCGGGCTACCTCCGACATCACGATCACTTGATCAGCCAATGCCATCACCGATTCGAGCACCGAAAGCTGGTGTGGTGTTGGATGTTTGACAACCGTGTGAACGACGACGATCGACGGGATGCGCAATCCGGCCATGATCTGGACGACTTCGTCTCCGTCGGGACCGCCGTAGATGCCGTACTCGTGCTGGATGAGGGCGACATCGCTCTGGTTGAGTAGCTCGGCGGTTGCCGCTACGGACGAAGCCGAGCCGTTGACGAGCTCGCCGACGACCTTGGGCTCCCCGGAGACGTCACCGTCGGCGATGCGCACGACATTGACGTCGGCGCCCTTGGCTGTCAGTCCATCTGCCAGGGCCGCGCTAAAGGTCGCCAGGCCGCATGGTGTCGGCGAGTAGGTGCCGAGGATGCCAAAGCTCGGCACATACGAAAAGTGTTGCATCCCAAAGGGGGCAATCAATGGCTGAAACAACGATGGAACATTCAAAATCATCCCGACTGAACGGTAAAACTAACGATGTGTCCGGCGTGAGCGGATGCTCGGGCAAATCAGCGTCAGAAGCTGAGCCATTCCGGATCGGCTGGGAGTACCAACACCCGTGACGGTACACCCTCACCGGCCGAAAGGCGTGGTCGTGGGTGCGCTGAGGTCATCAGAATTCCTTTGATATCATCATTTTGTTATCATCGGAAACATGCCGCAACGTCTTCGACACCCACCCCTTGAAGATCGATGCACTCTTGGCCAACGACTTCGCGCGGCACGGATGCGGTCGTTCGTCGGTCGCAACGCTGAGCGCGATTTATTCCGTTCCGCTCTGGAGACCGACGAATGCGGCTTCTCCGTGCTGTACATCCACGGTCCTGGCGGTGCAGGGAAAACGACCTTGCTGCGGGTGCTCGCCGACGACGCCCGCGCGGCCGGCAGATCTGTGGTCGAGGTCGACCTCCGCGTTACGAGCGCCACCCCACCCGCGTTCGAAGCCGCGTGCGGCAGTGCGCTAACGACTGACGGGGTCGTGCTGGTGATCGACACCTTCGAGCAGAGCCAGGCGCTGGAGAGCTGGCTGCGCATCCGCTTCCTGCCGCGGCTGCCCGTCGACGCACTTGTTGTCATCGCTGGCCGGCTGCCGCTGGACCCGGGCTGGCGCACCGATCCCGACTGGAACAACGCCCTGCGGATCATCACACTGCCGGATCTGAACACGGTGGAGGCGCGCTCGCTGCTCGCGGCGCGGGGAGTGCCCAAGGAGCGGTATACGGCGCTGCTCAACTTCGCCGGCGGTCACCCGCTGGCACTGACTCTGGCAGCAGAGTTGGCGACCCGTCGCGAATTCGCACCAGAGGACTGGAGACCTAACCAGGAGATAGTAAAAACGTTGCTGCACAGGCTCGTCGGCCACGTCCCCAGCTCGGCGCACCGCCAGGCTCTCGAAGTCTGCGCCCACGTTGAGGTCACCACCGAGGAACTGCTGCGCAGCGCGATCGGGGACGGCGCCGCGGAGCTCTTCGAATGGCTACGTGATCTGCCGTTCATCGAGTCCGGCCGCTACGGTGTGTATCCCCACGACGTCGTCCGGGACCTATTAACCCAAGATCTACGTTGGCGCGACCCGCAAGGCTACGTATCGCTGCACCGCAAAATTCACGATCATCTACTCAACCGCGTCCGCGCCGCCTCCGGCCCGGACGTGATCGAGACGACCCGCTCGTGGCTCTACCTGTATCGCCACGCCAGCTCGGTCGCCGACTACCTCACGTGGACCGGCCGCGGCGAGGTCTACGAAGCCGCCTATCTGCCCGAGAACCGGGCGGCGGTGCTGCGGCTGACCTCCGAATGCGAGGGCGACGAGTCGGCACGAATTGCCGCCTTCTGGCTCGACCGCCAGCCTGACGCGTTTCACCTGCAGCGCCGGGCCGAGACCGGCGAGCTCGTCGCGGTTTCCGCGTGGCTACGGTTGCACCGTCCCGAACCGGACGAGATCGCCGCCGACCCCGTCATCGCGGCGCTCTGGCGTCACTGTGAGAGGCATGGTCCGCTCCGCGCCGGTGAGCAGATTGCTGTCTCGCGCTTCACTGTCGACGCCGACGCATGCGAATGCACCTCACCGGCAGTTGATCTCAAGATCACCCGGGTGGTGGCGGAGTGGCTGCGCGCACATCGGATGGCCTGGTCATTCCTGGTTCTTCTCGACATTGAAGCCTGGGACATCCAATCGAAATCGGTTGAGCACCAGCCAATCAGCGAGAGGGTGACGGTCGGCGACAGGGAGTTGGTGCTCTACAGCCACGACTGGCGCACAATGCCGTTGCAGCTGTGGATGAGCCGGCAGGACACTGAGGTGCTGTCCGGCCAAACCGCCGCGGCCGCTGAGCCATCGCGCCATGTTTTGGCCCGCCGCCAGTTCGACGTCGCGGTACGCGCAGCGCTGCGACACGTCGCCCACGACGCCGCCCTCGACGCGAACCCCTTGTGTGGCACCGGCTTAGCGGATACGGGCCACGAACTCCGCATGGTGGTGACCGAGGCCGTCCAGACGCTCGCCGACGATCCCCGCGCTACCAAGCAATATCGCGCAGTGCACACGACGTACTTCCTCCCAGTACCCACCCAGGAGGCTGCGGCCGCACAGCTAGGCCTGCCCTTCAGCACCTACCGCCGACACCTCGCCAGCGGGATCAAACGGATCTGCGAATCACTGTGGAACTGGGAACTGAACACGTGATGGCCGCGCACCGGAGCTGGCGCACAGCGGGGGCAAACTGGGCGTTTATTGAGCACCAAATGGTCTGGATACTGAGCATCGAGCGACGCCATGATCGCTGGCATGACCAAATCGACTCAAGCCATCCGCCGCCTGTCGAGCAGCTCAAACGCCTTCGCATTGCCGCAGAAATCCTCCAAGGTCAGGACGTGCGCTGATGGACACGACAGATATCGCTTTTGCCGGGGCTGCGGAACAGGCGCGCATGCTCGCCGACGGCGTGATCACCGCGCCCGCGCTGCTTGAGCTCTACCTCGAACGCATTGCGCGGCTGAATCCGCAGCTGAACGCCTACCGAGTAGTGCGCCGGGATGCCGCCCGCGTCGAGGCGGCGACCGCGCAGCAACGGCTCGACGCGGGCGAGCGGCTAACTCTTCTCGGAGTGCCCGTGGCGATCAAGGATGATGTCGACGTCGCCGGTGAGGTCACGACCATAGGAACGAGTGCTCACGGCCCGGCAAAAACACAAGATGCCGAGGTGGTCTCCCGGCTTCGGGCGGCGGGGGCAATCATCATCGGGAAGACCTCCGTCCCCGAGCTATGCATCTGGCCCTTTACCGAGACACTCACGTTCGGGGCGACGCGCAACCCCTGGGACACGACGCGTACGCCGGGCGGCAGCAGCGGCGGGTCCGGCGCCGCAGTGGCTGCCGGGCTCGCACCAATCGCGCTGGGCTCCGACACCGGCGGCTCCATCCGCATCCCGGCATCCTGGTGTGGCCTGTTCGGCATCAAGCCGCAACGCCACCGGGTCCCGACGTCCCCGCACGACGACGTGTGGACCGGCCTGACCGAGTTCGGGCCACTGTGCCGGACCGTCGAGGACGCGGCGTTGTTCCTCGACGCCACAACGATCCTGCCCGCACCGGCGGGCGGCTTCGTCGCCGCGGCGGCCCGCTCCCCGGGGCGGTTGCGCATCGCCTTGAGCACCAAGGTTCCGCCACCACTTTTCGCCCGCCTCGGACCGGCGCAATACGCGGCGGTCGAGGAGGCCGGCATGCTGCTGCGCGAGCTCGGCCACCAGGTCATCGTCCGAGACCCCGACTACCCGCCGGCGGCGGTCGTCGCGAACTTCATCCCACGCTTCTTGCGTGGAATCCACGACAACGTAGAGAAGATGCCACACCCGGGTCGTCTCGAGGCCCGGACCCGCGGTATGGGCCGACTCGGCGGCCTGTTCTCCGACCGGCGAATGGCCGCGGCCCGGGCCGCAGAAGCAGCCATAGCCGCGCGCGTGCAAGCGATCTTCGACGACGTCGATGTCCTCATTACACCGAGCACAGCGGCCGGCCCCTCCCGCATCGGTGCCTACCAGCGGCGCGGGGCCATCGGCACATTGTCGGCGTCCTCGGCGCGCGTGCCCTTCCATCCGGTGTTCAATGTGACCGGCCAGCCGGCGGCAGCCGTGCCGTGGGGGCTGGACGGCGATGGTCTGCCGTTATCCGTGCAGCTCGTGGGGAGACCCTCCGACGAGGCGACGCTGCTCGCGCTCAGCACACAGATTGAAGCCGCCCACCCGTGGGCCCAGCGACGCCCCCACACCTCGTGAGCTGTTGATCCTCTTGGCGCACAAGGCGATACGTGGCGGGGATGTCCGCAGCGCCGCATCCTATGCCCGTTCTTGACGAGAGTCTTGATGTGCATTCTGCGTCGAGGAATTCATACCTCTGAACGGCAGTTTTCGCCCAGCAACTTCCCTTCGCCGTCAACCCTTTCCAAAAGCACTTCCGCAAATCCCCTGCATAATCCGGCGAGCTTGTCGCGCGGGAGCCCGCTCGGCAACAGCGAAGGGAATCCACCCTCGCTCTCGATGAGATACAGCCGACCGAACTCGACCAAGCGATCAGCGTCTGAGTGCAGGGTACTCATCGCGGCAGCCTGGGCAGTCTCACGATCACCGAACCGTCCGCGGAAGAAGGTCAGCAGTCGCGGCGCGCGCGTCCCGCAACCGTACAGATGCTCAACCGCGGCAGCGATATTGGAGCCTGAGCGCATTTGCATGCCGAGGATATAGGCGTCTGCATCCTCCATCAGATCGGTGAGCTGGAAACTGCTCACCACATCTGCACACATCAGTTTGGCTCGCGCGAAATCGTGTCCGGAGGCGTACTGCGCGTGCTCGCGGCGCCAGTCACCGTAGAAGGTGATCCAGTCACCGGCCCACCCGGCGATGTCACCGCGGTTGATGCTTGTTCCCTCGGGGCGGCCGTACTGGTAAACACCGGTGCACGATGCGCCCAGATGCGAGACCTTGATCGCCACCGGAAAGACGGGATCGCGAAAGCTGTCGATCTGTTCGATACCGGATTCGTTCACCACACGGACGAAGTCCTTATCAATTCCGCCGACCAGGGCATGCCACTGGATCGACGCATACTCGCGGTGCCGCAAGAATTGCAGGACGAGCGCGTCATGGTCCGCCTCCGCTCGGTAGTCCTGTGCAAGCGCAAACAGCTGGGCTATATAGCTGACAAACTCCCCCGGGAGATGCTGAGTCTTCATACCCAGTCCCACGAATGGATGGCGGGATCGTTCAACATCGTCGGGCCCGGGACTATTTGACAATGGTGGATCTGATCTTGGTCTGGCGCCGGATGAGCTTGGCGGAAGGCGGCTTTGCGACGGGATCGCAGTGGCGCGAGACCGGGTTGGTCTTCACCACCGCGCACGGAGATTACATCCAACCCCACAATTCAACCGGCGGTTCCACCCTTGGTGGAGCTAAGGGGATTCGAACCCCTGCGTCTACCTGCGGAAATTCCGTTTGAGCTGCAGGTTCGGTCCGTCCCGTTCCAATTCGTTCCCGCTCGTTGCCTGCGGTTTCGTTTTCAGGTCTTGACGGCGTCAAGAGCCGGATCGTCCTGCTGTCGGCGAAAGATCATTTCTCCGGCGCTGCCCTCGCCGCGTCGTAGCCACGCTTTTTCGACTCGCGCGCCTGGCGACGCCGGGCAGCTTACGTTCGACCGGTCGCATCCGACTGCTTTCCTCTGAGGAAATTGTCGAGTTCTTCGGCCTGGACGAACGAACGGCTGCCGATCTTGACGAGCGATAGTGCGCCTTTGTTGACGAGCCCGTAAAAGGTTGAGGGGCTGATCCCGCCCAGCTGATACCGGGCTTCCTTGACCGGCATGAGGTGCCGCCTATGTTTCTTGTTGCACGAAGGACACAGATCAGACTCTTCGTCTGCGATTTGGGGACGTTCAACGACTGTTGCAGCCGGCGATGTTGCACGCTCCCGTTCAACGGCTGCCTGGACGGCCTCGTTAATTAGGTCGCGCAACGCCTGGGCGAGCCGGTCGACGGCGTCACTCATCGCTATGGTCTCGGATCGTCGGTACGTTGAACCGTGTTGCGGTCTAACCATTCCAAGATGTCGGACCATCGGTAAAGCACCCTCCTGCCCCGCTTGATGAACTTCGGGCCGGTTCCCTTGTAGCGATCCTGGGCGAGCGAAGCGGGAGTCGTGTGGAGATATTTGGCGACTTCGGCGGGGGTCGCTAGCGCCGGTAGTTGATCAGACATGACCGGCGATCATAGCTAGCCCGGATCGAACCCTCTGCCGAGCGCGATGACACGCCCAGTGGCGTCCACACCGACGAGCGCGCCCGGCGGATGATGGTTGACGTGACAACCCCGGACGGAGCCCAGCTGCCTCCTGACATCCTGGCGGTCATCGACCACCTCGTGGAGAGGGCGAGCGCATACCGGAGCATCGTCACAGGCGAGCCCCGCCTGCAGATTCGAGAGATCCAGGCCTTCAAGTCTGAGTTGATGGAGCGAACTTCGCGGTGGCATCACGACCGGGTGACGCCTGCCGCATTCAGCGCAGAGTGCATCGCCAAGGGCTTGCGGCCCGAGAACGCCGCCACGCTCGCCGGTCACCTGCGGTCCCGTCAGGCCGGGAAGGCATTTCGACCTCGCAGGGAGCGGAAGGGGTCCAACTACGATGGGGTGATCCGCGCCGAAGGCCTTCCGGTCGACCTCCACGAGAACCTCGATACCGGAGACCCGTCCGAAGAGTGGTAGCCGAGATCGACAGAAGGCCTCCAGGAGGCCTCAAAGGGCGTCTTGGGGGCTTCGCTCGATTACGCTTTTGCCGGGTGAGGCAGTGGATCGACAGACATCCGAGTTGGTTAGCCACCGGGTTTGGTGTCACAACCGTGGCACTCGCCGTGGTGTTCGGTGTCCGGGCCGCGATGCTGCGCGCTAGGGGCTGGCGGGTTTCCCTGGGCATGGTGCCGGAGTGGTTGCGTCAGGGGCTGAGAGGCACCAATCGCGTTCTGCACCACAATTGTGCTGCAGGCGTACCGAGCGAATTCCTGGCCATAAGTGAGCACACGCGATTCATGACCGATACATCCTCGCCAGATCCCGCCGACGGGTCGGAACCCTCGGCCTCCGAACCGACTGGTAACGAGGCTGTCGTGGGAGATCGATCCTCAGCGATAGCCCCTGACCACTTGCCGGGACAAGAACCTGCGTCGCGGATCATTAATCAGATCACGCTTCCCGAGTACGACAGAAGCTATGCAAATGCAGCACGGGCTGCGGTACCCGATATTGGGTCAGGCTCGCGCTGGTACGACATCGCCTATCGACTGTTGCAATGGTCTCGCAAGTCACCACAGGGCAAAGCCCTATCACAACGGGCGCGGGTGCGGATCAGTCGATGGATCAACATTCTCTACCGCTACCACGACCTCGACCGTGACCGGGCCTGGAGCCGCGACGACCCAATGCACAACCTGACGGTGCCCGCCGACGAGCATGTCGCCGTGCCAACCCTATGGGTAGTCGAGCTGTTTCCACCCAGTGCGGCAGCGAAATTGGCATCGATAGTCGAGAAATACAACCCAAGCGCTAAACTGTTCGAGCATCGCGATTCGACTACCGTCCTATCGCAGTCGCGAGCAGGGCACGGCTACGACTGGTTTGAACTGGCATCGATCAAAGACCCATCGTCGAATCGGATTGTTCCTGACGCACGCCTTGAGAAACTTCCGGATCGTTTCTGGGGCGTACATTTAACTGAAATCCAACTCGGCTCTGGCCTCACGGCGGTCGTGGCGCGCTTCCACTGCACCGACGAGGGCGCTTCATCTCTGGATCGCGAGTGGCATAAGCCGCACGAACCACGTCTCCGCAGGCAAGGTGAACTTCTCATCGCTGACGACCGGAAGTGGAGCGCATTCTCCGGGACACAGCGGGTTCGACGCCAGTCTCACGACATGGCTCGTGAGTGGATGAACGAGCACTGCGGAGGATTTTTTGCTCAATCCGGAGAAAACCAACCGTTGATGGATCTGCTGATTGTCGAGCAGTATGTCCCCACCGACGACCGACAACCCGACCCAGATCAGGACGACAGCTTTCGCGCCCTTGGTCTTTCGGTCCATGGAGCTGTGGTCATCTCACCGCAAGTTCCTGAATTAGTTTTGACGCAAACCGAATTGGATATATGTCCCACGCTCCGAACGTCGCGGTCGTGGGCATTGTGGGGCAACCGCTCCGCCGCGGCTGCGGCACGACCGCACATCCGCCTGTACAACGGGGAATCGGATACACCGGAGGCACTCGGTCACGCAGCAGATGACGAAGCTCGCGACATGCTGCTCGGACTCTCAATCACCGAA
The DNA here is from genome assembly GCF_052566995.1 of Mycobacterium sp. Dal123C01. Taxonomy (NCBI): domain Bacteria; kingdom Bacillati; phylum Actinomycetota; class Actinomycetes; order Mycobacteriales; family Mycobacteriaceae; genus Mycobacterium; species Mycobacterium sp. Dal123C01. Next base: position 5,453,739 of record NZ_CP199580.1, read on the forward strand.
CTCATCGAACTCATGGAAACGCAGTACACGACGGTGCGCGACACGGCGCGGAAGCAACATAGGTCGTTCTCTTCGCGTGATCTGCAAAGCCTTCGCAGTCAACTACTCACGCTCAGTATCGATCTGACATCCCTAGAGGTTGATGTCCCGTCGTGGTGGGTACGCCACGCGCCCAGCGTCCCTGTCTTTGTCTATCGGTACGTCGACACCGACGAGACTCTGCTCAATCTCACGGATCATCTGAGGTCCCGGCAAATCGATGACCTAACGCGACTGAGCAAGGCTGATCACGCGATTCGCGACATCTTGAGTTCCGTCGCCGCGCTTGGCTCCGCTCGCGATACCCGTCGGGTAGGTCGCATCGCGCTGGCCGTGGCCGCTCTCGGTCTTCTTGTTGCAACGTTTACCCTGCTCGTCGCGGTGACCACTCTGCTGGTCACTAGCCCCGGAGATGGCTCCATCGCCTGTCACACCTGGCGAACAATGTGTGGACCAGCCGGCGATCCACACGCCGGGAACCAGCGCGTTGAGCAGCCGATTGCCCCAACCACAGCTCCATGAATATCTGCGTCTAGTCCCCTGCGCGTGACAAACTGTTCGGGACTGAGTCCTGTTTAGGCCAGCAAAACGAATTGGGGAGCGCGGTGACTGACGCCGATGCTGTAGAGGTCAAGTTGGCGCTCGGCCTACCTGGACTCTCGCGGTTAGCCCATGACCGCGCAGTGAAAGTCCTGCAGCGTTTCGCCGATGAACTTGCACAAGAAGCTGCACGAATAGAAGAAGGCGGTCGTGCCCTGGGACTGCCGCCGGAAGTCACAGCAACCATCATCGATAATGCCTATGGATTCTTAAGGCAGCCCGGAAACGTGCCGCCACCGCGACCCCGAAGCAAAACGACAAAAACGGTCATGGTCGGTCAGGCTGTATCGGGCGTAGTAGCTGGAGCGATGCTCACGCTGATGCACAGCATGTGGCAGGCCGCATTCTGCACGGCTGTTGGCGTGACCTTCTGCATCGCCACACTCTGGCTGATTTTCGGAGATCATGGTTGATATGAGCAAAAAGCCGGTCGGCGGACAGTCCAGCGCGAGCATGCCGCGCTATGCAGGGTTGGCAGCTGCAGGCGCTCTATTGGCAGCAGTGATCACCTCTCTCGTCTTGTTGTTGACGAAGCAAATGCCGTCAGGTGCAGTGATTTCGGTTGCGGCATCGTCCTTCTCGGCATTTCTGGCAGCGTGTGTCACATTTTATTTCAGCAGCCTCCACTCGGCGTCATCTCAGAAAGTGGAACGTCGCTGGGACGAGCTGCTCACGGTAGTAGCTGGGATCGAGTCGGCGGCGGCCAAGGCCACTGGGACTGAGGGTCGACCCGGAACGATCACTCAGCTGATGGCCGGGCTTGAAGCGAGGGGACTCTGGGACGCCAACGATACTGCCGAGTTCAGGAAAACTTTGCGTTTGCGTAACGACTTTGTCCACGGTGGGCAACGACCAATCGAATCCGACGCAGAACTGACCGAGGCAGTGGAGAGTGCCCGACGGCTACTCAACAAAGTTGAAGCAGTTCAAACGACAGAATGAGTCGAAGCCATCGTGCCGATCCAACAGGCCGAGGCGCTGAACGACACGAAACGCCAGACGATACCGTTACTATCCGGCGAGGCCGCCCACATACGCCACTCGACCTGCGATGGCCGCTGTCAGATTCTGAGTCGATACCTCGCGCAACGGCTCCTCGCAAATGCCTTGGCCCCTTACTGTGGAGATCAAGCAGGCTGCATCGTAGAGGCCTTCGCGCACAAGCCGTTCGAACAGTATCGAATAACGGTCGATGTATGAGGAATCGTTGAAAGCGGGGTCGGTGGGATAGACAGGGTTACCCCTGTCTTTGATGGCGGTTGTGGAGCCGGGCGCATGCTCGACGACGAATACAAACCCCAGCCAGGGCCGAACCCTCCCAACATAGCCCTCCTGGTAAGCGCGCCACAGATCCACGGCGTTGCCGATGGCTTCCTCGGTGCGGTTGTTGAAATTGTTGCCGAAAGACCCGACCTGGGACTTGCACTCGATTGCGGCGACCAGGGTGTCCTCGTATGTGACCACGATGTCCCAGTTCTTCGTGCGACGGTAGAAGCCAGGAAGGGAGATAAACCCGGTCCGGCGAATAACCGCACCCATCTCAACCAAAGAAGAAAATTGGTCCGCGATCACATCTTGAAGTGGGGCCATGTGTTGACCCCCTGTGACTGATCCACGAGTTCCCGCGTCGATCTTCCCGGAGTCGATCTGCCTTTGTGTCTGCAAGTCGCGGCCCGTCCAGAAGGCGTGAACGGCGGCGTCGTAGTCCTCGAAGGTCACGGTCACACTGGGCATGTTTCCATCCACCAACCATGATGTATTGCAAGTCAGGCAGGTGTCGTGAGTTCGTAGTCCTTTGGGTCGATGCCGTATGCCGCCGCCGCAGCAGCGGTCGCCGCGTCCACGTCACGGTCTCGGAACGCTGCTCGCAGTGACTCTGCCACTGAAGAGTCGACTGATTCCGGCTCGGGAACTCTAATCTGCTTTAGGTACTGCGCCTGGAAACGGAGGGTGCCTCCCCGCATACGAACGCAGTATGCCTCGATGAATGCCTGCGCAACCCGAGCGAGCAGCAGACCGCCTAGGACTTCCAAATCCCAAGTGTCCGACACTACGTAATAAAGGTTATGGTGCGGGTAGCAGCCGCCCGGCTCAAGCACGGGATGTATGAACGCCTTCATGTCCTGCAGCAACAACTTTGGCCTTGCGGTCAACGCGGCGTTCACCTTGTCGATGGTTCTATACCAGGACGCGGGGTCTCTCTTGGACACGAACCGTTCGCGTAGGGCCGGGTGCTTCGACAAATACGCCGCTAGCTGAGGGTAGTCGTCGAGCGCAACAAGCGAACCGTCCTCGTCCCACGGGTTCACCAAATAGTTGCCGTGCCACTCGAAAGTGCCGGTCATAAGGTCCCGCGACATGGCCAGCGGCAAAATTCGGTCGGACTCTGCCACGGTCGGATCTTTCGTTACGTAGACCTTATCGGCTCCGGTGGCGACGCCGATGGAGACCTTGGTGCCGGTTCTTGGGTCGTGCAGCGGGCCGAACTCATCGTTTAGACGCGCAATGAGTGCGAGCCTCGCTGGGGAGCCCGTGGGCCATAGCTCACCTCCACCGAACCAGTGTTTGAGTCGATGCGCCTTAACACCGATCTCAGTGAAATCCTGGAAGTTCTCGTCGGAGGCAGCTTTCACGAGCGCGAAGGCGCTGGAAGGCCCGAAGTCCGCAGTAGTGTCGGCGACGACCACATCCCCCTGCACCTGGTTGGACAGGACGGTGATCGCCGGATATGCCGATACGCGACCTTCGAAGGCATCGACATCATGCATCGTCCAGAGGTGCTCGACGGAGTATTCGCTGGCCACGACTTTCCTCAGCTCCGCACCATATTGGTTGCGCATCCAGCGATCAGCGCATATGAATCCGACTCGCCCTCCGGGCGAGAGAAGTCTCAGCGACCGCTCGATGAAGCCGATGTAGATGTCACCTCGGCCACGCATTGTCGGCCAAGTCTGGCGGTACTGAGCCGCGAGCGCATTAGGGAGGTCGTCGTACCGGATATACGGGGGGTTCCCGATAACGAGATCAGCCGCTAGGTCGTCGACTTCGGAGAACAGGTCAGGACCAGAGAGCAGGAAATCACCGTGCCGCACCCAGCGTTCTGCCAGCTGGGCTGAGATCTCCTCAGCCGCACCGGCTCCGGCGAGCAAGTCATGACACAGTGCACGAGATACCTCGACGTGGCTCGCTTGCAGGTCGTAGGCCCGGATGCTGTCGCGAAGCGCTGCGAAGTCATCGCCGCGTGCGGTCGCGCTCGCGAGGAGACGCTCTACTGCAGGCCCAAGGAACGCGCCGGAACCACAAGACGGCTCTAGCAGATGCAAAGCGCCGAGATCTTGATCCGTCGTATAGCCACAGAGGTCCAGCAGTACCTCGACCACCCATCGACGAGTGAACACCTCACCGTAGCTCTGATTGACATCCTCGGCACCCACGCTCACGCTTGCCACTCTAGGAGTGAGCACAGACAAGCACCCCGAAGACACGAATCTTGTTGACATGCGAATGTGTAAGTCGTCATCCGCCGCCTCTCCTGTCGCAACCAGGCGGACTTATCGAAACCTCTGGCGAAACTCTCGAATGTCAGAGGGCTCACATGCTTCATGGAGCCAATCTGTGGAGCGCAAGGCGGAAGTCTCTGTTGGGATACGCATCCGGCAGAACGGAGGTGATCTCCCGCAGGGCGGCTTGGCCGCTGACGCCTCGTCTGCCTGCACCGTAAAGTGCCGCCACGGTCGGTGTCCGGCTCTGGCACGCTACGCAGTGGAGGAGCACGGTACGTCCCTCGTTGCGCAGCTGCTTGATGAGTCGCACAGTGTCTGTGAGCACGAAGTCCAGATTGGGGTTCGAGTCCGTGTCGATGTCGTCGATAAGGCGGATGTCGATCTGTTCCACGCTCATCAACAGGTCATCGTCGTTCAAACGACATAGGGATACCACGGCGTCCACACCAGGTGGTAGCGCCCGCAGCGTTGCAACGTTAGCGAGCCAAACGCCGTCGTCATGTGGATGCCGAACCGGGATCAGCGGTTCAACATCGTAGCTAAACGGCTCGTCCTCTTTCACTATTCGAGTCGCCAGTGCAACCAGGCCCCGTGTCGACAGCCCTGGCCAGCCATGCAGCACTCGACGCCAATTCGCAGGGACCGCCGACGCCCCGTAGGCCGCCCCGAGCAGCCCGCCCGCGATGGCGGCGACAGTATCGGTGTCATTCCCACACCGGACGGCAGCGTCAAGCGCTAAGCGGAGGTGATCGGCCCGGAAAACTCCGGCTGCGGGGTCGTCGGTCGGAACAGGGGTCGTGGCTATGGCTGACCACCCAGCCTGCAGGGCACTGACTACCCAACCATTGTTCGGAAAGTCAGCTGGCTGGGCATTTTCTGCTGCGTCGAGGCGTGCTGCCCACGTGTCTCGTCGATCAACGGGTAGCTGGCTTAAGCCAATACGTGCATCCATGCTGCCAGTGAGGATCGCGTGGCGGATCTCCAGGCACCACAGAACGCACGCATCGCCCGCATCGGCGTCGAAATGTGTCAGCTCGCTCACCGTTCTGGCTGCCTCGACGAGACCGCTCTCGTCGTCAAGATAAGCCAAAGCGACTGGGGCTGTGCGCATCAACGAGCCGTTGCCCGCTGTGCGTCCTGTGCGTTTGTGGAGCGCCGTCGATGCCTCACGCGCAGTTCGTGCGCTCAGACCAAACGAGCCTGCCGACCGCAAGACCTGACTGGTCTGGATACCAACGTCTTTCGCTGTCCGCGTCCACTCGTGCCAGCGCCGAACGACGGCATCGAGAGCCGTTTCCTCACGCAAGTCGGCCCCGGTGGCGGCGACTTCGGCGATGGCGATGGCCATCGATGTGTCGTCGGTCCATTCACCGGGCTCCCATACGCCGCCGCCAGTCATCGCGACTTCCAGCTCGGGTCCACGTGGCGGGCCAAACTCGTATGGGGCACCGAGCGCATCGCCCGCTGCAGTGCCCAGCAGAGCACCAACAGCGCGGTCGAGTTGTGCAGGAGTCAATTTCACTAGGTCAGGTCTCCTCTCGTCCACAGCCATTCGGGCCACCGAGCCCGTCGAACCTTGAATCAGGTAGAGGTTCTCTGCGCGCCGGTGGCTAGCTGGTACCCCCGTCCGGGGTACGCGGTTTGGGCGTTACCCCCGTCGGGGGTAAGCGATTTGGAATTACCCCCATCGGGGGCGAGTGGGGTGGGTTACCCCCGATGGGGGCTATGCGGCTTCGTCGGCTAAGTATCGGTAAAGAGTGGCGCGGCTTACGCCCAGGTACTTTGCGATGTCCTTCGCAATATGGCCGTCGTACTTCATTCGCCTTGCCGTTGTGATGTGACTCGGGTCCGCGACTTTCTTCCGTCGCCCAAACTTGGTGCCGCTCGCCAGAGACATCGCTCGTTTGAGGGCGGTGCGCTCCTTCACCAGCTCGCGCTCGTATTCGGCGAGAGACCCCAAGACTCCAATCATCATGCGGCCCAGCGCACTTGACGAGTCGATGCCATCGGAGGTCGACACCAGTGTTACGCCGCGTTCGGTCAGCGCCTTGACAGTTTCAAGGATGTGCAGCGTGTTGCGTCCCAGGCGGTCCAGTTTCCACACGACAACAGCGTCGCCCTCGCGAACGTAATCAAGCAGCGCAGCGAGACCTGGCCGGTCATCCCGAGCACCAGACATGGTGTCGGAGAAGGTCTTCGTCACGCCAGCAGCGGCCAGAGCTGCGTTCTGCTGATCCAACGTCTGGGCAACGGTACTCACTCGCACGTACCCCACACGCGCTCCACCGTCAAGCAGCGTCGGGGCTTGCGAATCGGTGTCTAGCACAGCTAATTATAGCACTTATCACACGACTTGTGTTGCTGAGACAGCGTTTTGAGATGCCCCGAACGAGACATACTTTTGAGACACCGTCACCTGGGACGTTCCGAAGGACGGGCCGGGTGCGACAGTTGTCTCGTATGTGCTCTGTTTTGAGACGACGACGTGGCCGTTTACCTGTGTGGGATATCCCATGGTGCACGTTCACGCTTGCTTGGGTCATCAGTCCGCCGAAGTAGGTAATCGCCGAACGCCTTCTGCACGAACTCTTCCTGGCTCAACGCAGCGTCAGGTGGCAGCTGGATCAGATTGTCCCTCCACCCAAAGAAGTCATTCCCGTACGTCGACCGATAGGCAGGACGGTCATAAAGGTGCCCCGCAGTTAGTGCGAAATGTGGCCTGCCATTGGGGTCGACGGTCTCCCACCAGGGACCAGAGCAAGATGATCCCGGATCTAACGTGGCGGCGAAGGTGGCCGTTGCTCCGACACGGTCGGCTGCAGTCCAAAGCTTGTCTAGCTCTATTTCGTTTAGGCCGCGTTGCCTAGTTTTGCACTCCCCGACTAGCCATTGCCCGTTGGAGAGGACAAAGGCTACATCAAATTCGGCTATCACTTCCTGGCCGTCGAGTTCGAGTAGCTCAATGCCCGGATATGCGCCGAATACTGCTACGTTGCCGAGGATTTGGCTGATGTGGCGGAGCGCAAGCACGTGTGGGAGTACGTCATGCTCGACCGCCCGCAGCAGTATTTCGCTGGCGCGATACTGATAGTCGATTTTCTGGGAACCGAAGGGTGTGTCGATAAGTAGGCCGCAGCCGTGACACTCTAGCTCGGGTATGGCGTCTCCCAGTGGTCGCCACTGCACGTGCTTGCAGTTCCGACAGACTGCCTGCACACCTCGGAGAATCAAACGACGCCGCACCGCCCAGTCCAGCCAAACCGCCGTTTGGTTGGCATTAAAGGCCTTGGTGAGGCCCAAGGCGGCCTGAATCTTGTTGAAGTTCAAATGACCGATCTCGTCGACATCGGGCGAGCCGAGGGCAGCATCCAACCTCGAACTCAGCACCTCATATTTCTCTGAACCTGGAATCACGTCGCCGCCTTCGAGAAATTGATTGAGACGACGCTTGACAAGGCTTGCATGGCCTCGCCTGACTAACTGCTCCAGCAACTCGGTCACGCCCGGATACACAAACATCGAGAGATCGGCCCCGGTGGCGCGTATGAGGTTTTCTGCCGCCTTGCCCGGAGTGCTGACTCGCGCCCGCAAGGAGTGATCGAGCGCTAACGCCCTGAGGACTTCCAATCCTGCGGGCTGTCGGAGGGTTTTGAAACCGTCGAGCTTCCCTACGTGATTAATGTTGCCGTGGAGGTATCCAGGTCGCCGCCACCTGCTTCGCCTCATGGTCGGACTTGGAGGCAGCCGCCCCTCCGATATGGTCGATGTCATTGTCAGCCAGTTTGAGTGATCACCGCCCAAGTATTCCTGGCCTAGAGTTTCAATGTCCGTGGGAGAGAAGCAAGCTACAGTCGCCTTTCCCTCGACGAACTGAGCTATCTCCGTTGACGCGACGCAGCACCCGTAGATCTCGCCGACCATATCCCACGGGTCGACCACATCGAACCCTGTGCTATCAGCCAACGTTCGAAGTTCGTCAAGTGACACTGAAAATGAGGTGATCGCAAGGTTGTGGCCCAGACCGAAGAAATGTTGAACCTGCGATGTCTGGCGCAGTGCGAGGATGTCTAGGCGAGTGGATTCGGTAAGAGGTATGGCGAGAGGAAGCCCGTCGGGATGCGCAAAGCGTGCGCGCAGATTCCAAAGGAGAGTAAGATCATTCGTGCTGTCAACACGATAAACAACCAGAACATTTGGGCCGTACTGGCTGAGCGTTTCCGAGTACCCCCAGGTGAACCGCGACATAGATGGCAGCCCCATGTTGTATCCGCCGATGACGCTCGTGGGCAGCCGAACTCTTGTCAGCTGAACCGCCGACATCCGTTGCAAATCAAGCACCCTCGGGATCATGTCCTGGACGGAGGGCTCACCGTCGACTGAATGGATGTCCACCAGATCGTCGATGGCCAGGTCGTCCACGAGGCCATGCCTCCGGTTGCGGTCCCAATCTGGCTCATCAGGCACGTCGCCGAACAACGATAGATAAGCTGGGTACCACGGACTTTCCACCGTTACGCCACGACATGTTTGCACCTGAGGCCGGTACTTCAGATAAGCAACCTGACGCAACAACCACTGCGTAGCGTCGGCGTGGTGATCCGAGTAGCGCTGCTCAATCTCCTCTGGCAGGAGCTTCCGACCCTCCAGACCATCAATATTGCTGCCTAACAACATCTTTACGATTCGGTCGTTTAACTCCGGGACTGCCGGATCGACCGAGATTAACGGCGAAAATCCGCCACTCCACCGCGTGCAGAGCAGGCTGACGACGGTTCGGAAATCTTCGACCGAGTCGGATTGGACAGCAACCGCCGTAAGTCTGGGACGCAATTGGCGCTCGATAGAGTAGACGCCATTCAGCAAATCTTCGGTAAGCGTTGGCCAAAGATCCACGTAGAACTCCTTCGAGCGAAAATTGTTAGAACGAAGAGACGTTGTCAATGCTGACGAACATGCCGTGGCCTGTGCCATCGTTCGTGAATCGCGTGCCATCCTCGCCGGGAACTATCGTCCAACCCTGGATGTGAAATGTCTGACCGTAGTTCAGTACAACGTCATTCGCCGTGGCTTGTGGGGTGCCGGGGATGTTGCCGTCGTCCCAGCGAAAAGCGCCTCCTGATGTGACTGTGGCGAGATCCCAGTGATGGCCAGATGTACAGCGCAGGTAGGTACCGGGGGGCGGCGGACAGTTAATCGGGGGTTCAACGGGTGCCTGGGTAAAACCGGGAAGGTACTGGCAGACAACGGTGTTGGGTCCCACTTCACACCGAGTGTTGCCTGACTGGGTCCGTACCGAGGTGTCGGCGAAGGCGCTGGAGACACTGCCAAACACCGCCGTTGCTGCAATCGCGGTACCCAACGTGATCAGTCTTGGCATCACGGTCGGCATTAGATTCCGCTTGTGTTCGGGACATTTGGGCAGAGGTCGCGTAGGGCGAAATGAATCAAGGTGCCCACCTCGGCATTTGACGATGCAATGCCTCGGTTCGAGAGCTGCATCCCCAGTCGCCCCTTCTCCAGGTCCGGTGAAACGCCGCCAGCAATATCGGAGCAAGCCTGGTGGCCCATATTCACCAACCCAGGAGGCGTCAGCGGTGGGTGTGCCATGTTCCCCTCAAGAAGGTGCGAGAGGAACTGGGTGTCATCGGCGGCGGCACGTGGTGCTGTGGTAACTAGGCCGCCAACGAGTGTCGTCAATGCTACGGCAGCCAAAAATCGTCGGTCAACGAGCTTGATCATCGAGCCTCCAGCAAACTGAGTTGCGACCGGCTAGAAGGGTAGCCCCGCCTCAGAACTGTTGAGGCACTTTTGCAAAGTCAAGAGTGAATTGACGGTTAAGGCCTCCCCGGTAGGCTCTCGACCAGCACGGGAGGGGCGTTGATGGCACGCAGCACCGCAACACTGCAAGGTGACAGATGCAGCTCCGCGACATCTATTGGCGTAGGTAAACGACAGCGTTGTTCCCACCCTGGCAGACCGAGCCAGCGTTCGTACACGTCATCGTGTATTCCTGCCCGGTCACAGGGCTGTGCACGTTAAACGGCTGTGAGCCCTTTCCATAGCTCGCATATGCCTGGGCAGTGCTCATGGCAAATTCGCACGAGGTACCGGAATTGCCCGCGTAAACGGCTGCTCCACTAGGGCCTTGGCCACAATAGGTGTCAGCGAAGGCGGCTGGGGCTGCGAAGACCGTCGTTCCCACAGCCATCGCGAACGACACAGCAGAGACTTCGAGAGCTTGCTTAATCATCGGATGACCTTTCGTTGGCGAAACTCCTTGACCTGGGCGCGGCGCTCTCGCGACCACAGTGTCGTCTTGTAGTCGCGGTTGTGCTGCCAATTGTCACGGGTGGTAGAGCGTCCAAAGCCCCGATTGGCACCCAATCAAATGGTCATCAGGCGTTTTGGACACTGGATCGGACGGAGAACACGGTGCTCCTAACAAGCGAACAGCCGTAGGCATGACGGACGGGACCCAACTACCAGCGCGTGTGCACACGACCGCTTGGCCCGAAGCGTCGTAGGCCAATTTGAGTGGGTCACTGCAAGACTGACCCACCTGCGGCCCCAAGGGTGGTTGAGCATGATCAGGCGTTGCAACCGCCGACGGTGCCGTAGCAGTAAGCCACGAGCCAACCAGTGCAGCGCAATTAACAGCGGACCGAAATCCTCTGGGTCCCATTGTTGCTCCTTTCTTCGCGATCTGCGGGCGAGGCGGGCACCCACCGCAACGGACCTCCTTGCGTCGTCAATGTCCAGACGCCAGCATCGCGTTCCCTCCGTCGTTGCAACCTTTGAGAAAGTCAGCGGAACTGAAATTGAGCGGCAGCTGTGGGCGACTGCCCAATGTGCTCCCGCTGACATTCGCTTCGAGATAGGCCTCGCAGTCCGAGGGGATGTGCTCACCGTGCGGGCCGAAAAGTTGCGCAGGCGAGTCGTCAGGCGCTTTGCCCTGACTGCGCAGCTGGGCGTTAGCCTGGGCAATGATTTGGCGGCTGTTGGTGATCATTGAGTTATAGCCGTATTGGTAGGACGGGCTAGATGGGTCAGCACGTGCGTATGCAGTCACTAAAGCGGTCGACCCGGCAGCCCACCCGATTGCGACGCAAACCAATACCCAGCGCATGTCAGTTAATCGTGCCATGGCGCGCTCCTAGTTTGCTGTCGCTTGGACAGCCTTTCATCTCGCCACCCCTCGCAGACAGCGTTAACTTCCACCCGACCCACACAAGGCCCGGCACCAAGCACGAACAGAGTACTACTAGTAGGGCAGACAGTTCGCAGGTTTTCACTGACTACTGGGGCGTGCCCACGCGACCAAGTCAGAATGATCCCGAACGTGTCGCGGCCTGGGAACTCCGCCGCCGCCAAGTCGGAGAACGAATCAGGGCGCTCCGGACGGAGCGCGGCCTGACGCAAGAGGCTCTCGCTCTCCGGTCAGGCGTCACGCGCAACGTACTCATCGACGTGGAACTTGGCCGCCGAGGCTTGCTCTACGAGCGGCTATTCGACATCGCCGAGGCACTTCAGGTGCCCGCAGGACAGCTCCTGGGGGGAAAGCCATAGTCCACCAGCAGGTCCGCCACCGCATTTCTCCTCAAGCGGGCCTACCGGGCAGGGCTTCCGGATCTGAATAGCAGACAGCCTTCGTCAGCATCCTTAAGTTACTAATGGCTTCCACCATTGCCGGTCGCCTCGAACATCTGCTCCAGCTGGCGTTGTTCAAGTTCGCGGCGACAGCCGCGAATATAGTCGTGGAGCTCGTGCCACCGCTCATACATCTGCGGCGGCCATTCAGCGATAGGCGGCAATGTCAGCATCAGGCCGCGAACCCTGTCGCGCCTTCCCTCATCTTCGGTGTTGTCCGCGATATGCCCCAACATTTGGTGGAGCGCAGCGTCAACTGGGTCAACGACATCGTCGGATTGCACACACATGAAGCTAGACGTGGGTACCGACAACCAGCTGACCCGCGTAGGTTGGCGGCCTTGAAATCGCAACTCACCGCACGCTCAGAGTTCTAATACGGCTTGGGGCCGCCCTCGACCGACATCCATAGCAAAACATCGAGGATGCGAAGCCCCGGGATCGAACCCGGCACGTTCGATGCAAGTTGCCGTAGTTCGCCCAACCAGGCCCAAATTAACCGATCTTCGTCATTGAGAACGTATTGGAACCTCCACCAGCTGCCAACGGCCCCAAGGCCTGTGGCCTGCTCGACAAAGCTGTCCCAGATCGGTAATAGGCGGGGGCGCTTCGCCGCTAACAGCTTGCTTGTTGTTGTCGGACCTAATCCGTCGCGGGCCTGCCTCAATAGATCCCAAAGGCGTCCAGCTGGCGAGTCGCCGCCAAACATCTTCGGATCGACGTCGACCATGTCGACATCAACCGGAAGCTGACTGAGCAGCTCGCTAACGAGAGCGGCATCGCGGCCAAGCAGTCTTATCGCAGCCTCAGCCGGGACGCTGACGCTGAGCATGCTGACCGCCAAGAAATCAGCCGGACCCAGGGTGTTTGGATCAGCATTGAGGGAAGCCATCTCCTCGAAGCGCGCCCCTGTGAAGCGTGGATTGCCCGTGTCGTCTACGGCGTAGTAACGCTGAAGACAATTGACGGCAGCATCGGTTTGGGTTTGAACAATCATCGTCGGCCATGACTGCCGCCACTCCGGATAGCTGCGCTTTTCCGTCATGCCACTTCCCTTCAGATGCGGTTGCAAGTCCAGTCCGGCGCACGGTAGCAGGCCTGACCGACGCCCCGCCGCGTAGCATTTCCGGAGTTTCACGTCCGACCGTGGCTGCGACAAGCAGGTGGGCGTGGCCCGGTTAATGACAGTGTGCAAATCAGCCCGGTCCGCCATTGAAGTTCGTAGTATCCGCCTATGCCGTTGAGCGGGGGCCAGACGTTCGCTGGTTACAAGATCGTGCGCCTGCTCGGGTCTGGCGGGATGGGCGAGGTATACCTGGCCGAGCATCCTCGACTGCCGCGCCGCGATGCGCTTAAGGTGCTTCCAGCCGATATATCCGCAGACCCCGATTACCGCGCCCGCTTCAACCGCGAGGCCGATCTCGCATCAAAGCTCTGGCATCCGCACATCGTGAGCGTCCACGACCGGGGTGAGTTCGATGAGAAGCTGTGGATCTCGATGGACTTTGTCGACGGCCTCGACGCGGCTCGGCTCTTAGCCACTCGCTACCCCGCAGGAATGCCCGCCGATCATGTGGTGCGCATTGTCACAGCTATAGCCAGTGCGCTCGACTACGCGCACAAGCAGGGCCTGCTCCACCGCGATGTCAAACCGGCCAACATCATGCTTACCCATCTCGATGACGACGATGATGAACAACGGATCTTGCTGACAGACTTTGGCATCGCCAGGAACGTCGGCGACATCAGTGGGCTGACCGCCACCAATATGACCGTTGGCACAGTGGCTTACTCCGCTCCCGAACAACTCATGGGTGAGGACATCGACGGTCGCGCCGATCAGTACGCCCTCGCGGCGACCGCCTATCACTTGCTGACCGGATCACACCTCTTCCCACACTCGAATCCGGCGGTTGTCATCAGCCGCCACCTCAACGCCCCACCGCAAGCATTAGCAGAAGGTCGTCCAGAACTTGCTCCGTTAGACCCCGTGCTGGCGGCGGCCTTGGCCAAGGACCCCGAACAACGTTTCCAGCGTTGCGCAGACTTCGTCCGGGCGCTGGCCGAGCAATCGGCACGGAACAGAACGCCATCGTCCACCAATCGGACGGAACCAGCGCCATACCTGGGCAAGGGAGCGACCGTGATGCCCTCGGAGCCCTCCGCAGGGCCTGTCACTACTCGACCATCTGCCGCCCAAGCACGACGGTGGTTAGTTCCTGTCTCTGTGACAGCGGCGATCTTTCTCGTCGGCGCACTTGCACTGACGTGGCGACCTTGGGACGGACAACGCTCCACAGCTGCGAAGACCAACTCTGATCGTGCACCAGCCGTCTCAACCGTAAGCAGCACTACTCCGGCTCCACAACCGGCAGCGCTGCCTCCGGCAGTTTTACCGGCCAAGGCGATAGACAGCGTTCTGCTTACGCCGGACGAGGTGAACAGCATCCTAGGGACCTACGATCTGAACGGCACGAGCCGTGTCGGTGTCATGAAAGTCGACCGCTCAACATATGGAATGGCTGACAACTCCAGCCTCGTCACTCCGCCGAGCTGTGCGGGCGTCGTGTTCGGTGCCGAGCACGAGGTGTACGCGAACACGGGCTTCGACGCTTTACGGGATCAAACATTTAACATGCAGCCCTTGGCCACGAACGCTACTGGTTCAGCCCCGGTAGAGCTTGATCAAACAGTCATAGTGTTCCCGTCCGCCGACCTTGCCCAAACGGTCTTGGCTGCAGCCCAGAATCAGTGGCGCACGTGCGCAAGTAGCGGGGTCGATCAAAAAACCAGCTTCGAGTCCGGCTACGAGTGGAAACTAGCTGCTGTTCAGCGTCAAGGCGATCTGCTGTCTGTGAAAATGGCGGCGAACGGAGCCATGGACGGTCCTGCAGCGTGTCAACAAGCTCTCGGTGCTCGGCAGAACGTTGTCGTCAGCACCCGTAGCTGTAACAACATTCAACAATCAGCTGGCACGCATTACGACCCGGTCAAGGGTTGGCCGACGGACCCAAGTTGGGCCTCGAATGACGCCGCACGCCTAGCCAACGCCATGCTCGGGAAGATCAAGTTTTAGCCATTGCGCAGGTACGCAAGGTAGACGGCGCGGGTGGTCCCGAAAGCACCACCGCCCTATAACACTTCGCTATAGGTGCACTACAGGTTTTGGTGGTTCTAAATATCAAGATCTTGTCATCTGGCACCGCCAATCGCGCTGGGGAGTACCCGAAGTGGAACCGCCACGTACATCCGTGCGCTGTCGAGTGACCCAATAAGCGCTGGTCTCAACCGCTTCCGAACGATTCATTCGTGGAAGGCAGGACTGGGTGCGGTATGCGGCGATGTCAAAGAGCGCTGCGCTACCCGAAATACGACTTGGTTCGCCGGATTGCGATAATTCTATAGGGCAATGATGCGCTGCGGTTCACCAATGCAGACCCGTTACCGCGAGCGCTTGCTTCAAGAGACCACCGAGTTCAGAAGCGACCGACTCTGGCCCACCACAGAATCCGGTGAACCCGCAGCCTCCACTTCCCCATTCGGAGTGCGCAAGCATTACGTCGACTTTGCCTCCACGGATAGTGCACAACGATCCGCACCTGTGGCCGTGGTGTCGGTTACTGGCCTAGAAATCCGCCAGCCTCACCGTTTTTGCCCCTCGTCGCGACTTCCGTTGAGGGTGCTGGGCTGCCGATTCAGTTGTCTCTCACATTCTCTCACGCGCAGGCGACGCCCGCTGTGCGTGCGTGGGCGTGAGGCGTCCCGCATGCGGCCAAGAGTACATACCGACGGATGAAGTGGAATCTATATTCCAAATTCCAGTCCTTCCGACCCCTAAAGGGGTGTCGGACTGGATGGACGCTGCGGAACATGGAATACCTCCTGGAATTGCGTTGGACGACTGGACGTTTGCGCCTGCGACATCAGGGCTGTCGTTCCCCGCGTACGTACCGCGACCTGTGGGGAGTGCCTACGTTCCGGGCAAAGCCTTCTTCTACCAGCGTTTTCAGCGCAAAATAGACCGACGACTTGCCGACACCCCGCCCTTTAGCAAGCTCGACCACTTGACTTCCCGTGAACCCTTCGGGAGGTGCCGAGTTCCAAATGATTTCCAGAACGACGAGCTGAGAGTTGGCTCTCATCGTTTGCAGTCCAGCCGTGGCATTGGAAATAACGAGCGTTGATCTGTACGGCTCGAAGGTGTTTGGCATGAGTCCCGGCGACACCGTGTGAGGCACCAGGGCGAAAGGGTGATCGCACCCCGCCGGAACATCCTTGTGCTTCTCGCAATGGATCATTGCCTGCAGCCCTCTTCCTTCCATTCGCAGGTCCGACCACACGGCACCGTCCCACGCGTTGGAGCCGCGACCCGCGGTGCCACTGCGCGAGGAATGGTGAATACCAAGCACAGTGCAATCGGCGGCGGGACGCATGCTATCCGCCGCGTCGATGGCCGATCCTTGCTGCGTTGCCGAATTCTCTTCCAGCCCTAGGGTGCACCGGGCGCGAGTGTCCAATACCACCAAGTCGGCGTTGCGTTCGGCGACAACCTCGATTGCCTGGTCAACGACGGCTGGGTCGCCAAGCTGAAGTGGCAAATCTAGGAAGAAAAGGCGCTCCTGGATCAACGACACGTCAACGCCCCAGACCTCGCACCAGGCCAGCACTCGCGCCGTCAGACCGCTCGCCCCCTCGGCGGCGACGTAGACAACGGTTCCTGCGCCAGGGACGACGAAGTCCCCGAAGGATTTTCCGGCGGCCAGGGCACAACTCATCGCGATAGCCGCGAACGACTTGTACGAGCCCGGAGGACCAGATAGCTGCGCCAGAGTGTTTCTGTACAGGAGCCCCTCGATGAGCGGCTCGACAGGCCGCAGATTCTGTAGCTGCGAAACACTCAATAGCCGGTCTCGCAAGTGTGGAGGACTCTGCTGCGGACCCGTCACCTTGGCACCAACGTCGACTTGCGCGCGCGGGTCAAGCAAGGCTGGTGATTTCCAAGCTCGGTTCGAGCGCGTAGGTGGTGGAAGGTAGCCGCCTTGGCCTCCGCCCACCGATAGGCGCTGCCAATTTCATCTGGGGCCAGGCCGCGGGGTGCGCCGGTGATCTGGCACCAGTGCTCCAGCGCCCGTTCGAGGATCA
Source organism: Mycobacterium sp. Dal123C01 (assembly GCF_052566995.1). Taxonomy (NCBI): domain Bacteria; kingdom Bacillati; phylum Actinomycetota; class Actinomycetes; order Mycobacteriales; family Mycobacteriaceae; genus Mycobacterium; species Mycobacterium sp. Dal123C01. Next base: position 5,470,670 of record NZ_CP199580.1, read on the forward strand.
GCAGTGCCTGGTCAAGGCCGTGCTTACTGATACAGCCGAGCCGACGAGCCGCCGCGAGGCGCACACATCGGGTCATTGCCCACTGGTGTCGTCCCGCTTTGGGCCTGTCAGACGCCCCACCCCACGAGCGCACCATTGCAGCGACATACGCACAGGTGTAACTACCGAGCTTCCAGCTCTCCGGCGGGCTCACTACTTCACCCGCGACGGGCTCATCAGAGGCAATTTGTGGTGCCCACTCATCGAGGAACTCCTCGACCTGGTTGGTGTTTAGTGGTCCGCCGCTGCCGCCTATCGCGTAGACAGGAACCGGGTCGGCTGGGTTCTTCCAGTTCGTCGTCTCAGGAACGCGAACGATGCGTGCCAGGTCCGACACGTTGTCCAAGCCAGCGGAAAACTCGTTGGCTACCCGGCTGCCCAACCGTCCAAAACGTCGGCTCAGCGTGGATGCGCGACGCCACCGATCTTCGGTGTCCAACACCCCATCCTCGATGGGCCACAGCGGTTGAAGACCGTGGCCAGAATGGATTACCACCGACGGTCTGGTGCCCACCATGCCCGATACCGCATCGACGAACTCGGAGGCTTGGTCGAGGTCGGGGAACGCACCAGGCTTTACGTCCACATCAAGGACGAGTGCGGCCCATCGGGTCGCCTTCCGGTCGCCGCCCCGTCGACCTCCTACGCTGGCAGGACCGACCGTCGGATTCACGGAGAACCACGTGTCGGATCGCGGGGGCAGCGACTCAATCCGTGCCGTCGCGTTGGCAGATTCGACCACCGACGCAGAGAACTCGCCCCCGACCGGCTGGTGACACACGGCGGTGTGCTCCCCGTCCTGCCAGCCAAGACAATCCATCATCTTGTCGAGCGTGAGCCGCTCACAGTCGCCAATAGTGACATCGAGATCTACGTCGGAAGCGTTCGCATTTTGTGAGTCGCTCCCGGTTGGCTGGTCCCGACCGAAGGGCTGTTTTCCGGTCATGATCGATCATCCCGGCCCATGCGCCGAGCGGTTGTCCGCGTCATCGAGCCGACATGAGGGATAGCAAGCGCGGCGACGTCGGCGGGCGCTGCGGACTTGGAGCCCACTGCGCAGCGTCTGACGATCTCGTCAAGATCGTCCTTAGACAGCATCCATTTCCTGGCAACTTTTCGGCCAGGAAACCGGCCAGCACGAAGCTGGTCAGCAAGCCATTTCGGCGTGCAGCCGAGGAGGCCAGCCGTCTGGTCAAGGGTGAAAAGAAGGGGTGTTGTAGTGGGCACGAGGGCGGCACTCCTGCAGGACAGAACGGACCATTACCTTTGTTGGCCGGTGCCTGCTGTCGTTGCCGTACAGCCGTCGCCCTTTCTAGGACGACTCTCGAACGCCCCGCTGCCGATCCAGCGCCCGAAACACATCGTCTACATTACCTGCCGTTACGTGCCAGCGCTCTCGAAGCTGTTTTGATCATCGCTGATCCGTGGCCATTCCCTGAGCTAGTAGGCGGGCCGCAGCAATTGGCTGTGCGATATAGGCCATTTTGGCGCGTAGGAAATTGCTACATCATGATCGCGGCCATCTTGGCAGCTTGCCTCTAGGCGGTGTTCTGCTTGGCCACAGCCTTTTTCGGCGGTCCAAGAACCTTGCTGACCACATCGGCCACCACACGTGACGACTTTCGATCCAAATGGCCGTAACAGTCAGAGGTCGTCTGAATCGATTCGTGACCTAAGTGGTGCTGGACGACTGTCAGGGCGACTCCGGCTTGGATGAGCCAGCTGGCGTTGGTGTGCCTCAAGTCGTGCACCCTCGGCCTCTTGATCAGGCCAGCGTCTTTGGCCCGGCCCAAGGCAGGCACCCAGACGTTGGGGTTGAAGTTGTGGGCTCGAACTGGGCCGTCATCGCCACGTCGACCCCGTCCACTGTTCGTGAAGACCCAATCCCCTGACAGATCGAGCTTGGCCAAGGTGGACGCAGACACGTCGATAGTCCTGGTGCTACGTCTCGTCTTGGTCGGCCCAAGCTGGTAGCCCTCGCCGGAGACGTAGCGCCATGCCCGCCTGATGTCGACGGTGCCCTCAGCCACGTTGATGTCACCGGCCTTCAAGGCCGACGCTTCGCCCCACCGAGCACCGCTGGCAACCAAGAACTCCACCAACGGCTGCCAGGACTCCGTCACCGATGACAGCAGCAGCCGAAACTCCTCGTGGCTCAGGAAGACCATCTCGGTAGGTTCGTCGCGGCGCAGGCGGTTGCCGTCGCAGGGGTTAGCCGTGATGTGCTTAGCTCGCATTGCGGCATTGAGGGCACCCGCGAGGAAGCCGTGTTTGTTCGCGGCGGTTTTCGCCGACCCCGTGAGGCCGTTGAGCCACTGAGCCACATCAGCATTCGTCAATGACGACAGCGGCAGCGGCCCTATGGCCAACGGTGCGATGTCGTTGGTGACGTAGGCCCGGTACTTGGTTCGGGTCGCCTGGTTCACGCCAGTGAGGTGCTCGATGTAGTGACTGCACCAGCTGACCACGGTATGACCGCCGTCGGTCTGCTGCCTGGTGCGCCAGACCTCGACGGCCTTCGCCGGGCCGAGCCGGTTGGCCAGGTTCTGGAAGTCGAGCGCTTCCGCGTGGTCGTTGAAGCTGCTGGATGTCTGCTTTCCGTTGAGCGTGTAAAGCACTGCCCAGTAACGAGATCCGTCCTTGCGATCCCGCTCCCGAATTGACGCCATGCAGCGCATGCTACGCCGAATCTTGACGGGAACCTTGACGAGGACTTCGCGTGAGGCAATTTTGACCCTGCGACCTGCAGTTATCCTGGTGGAGCTAAGGGGATTCGAACCCCTGACCCCCACACTGCCAGTGTGGTGCGCTACCAACTGCGCCATAGCCCCAAGTCGTGCCAATCGAAGCTACACCACTGCTAACCGTCCTTCAAAGTTGCTGGTCAGGCCAGCTCGACGTCCGCTGCGGTCGGCAACAGCTCCGACGTCGGATCGGATGCCGGCCGCGTTTCCGGCGCCACCACCCAGCCGACGGCCGCGATCAGCAGAACGATCCCGCTGATGAAGAAGCCCCAGCCGTAGTTCAGTTGCTCGGCGACCCAGCCGACCGCCATGGACCCGACGATGGCGCCCAGATCCGTCACCATCTGCACCGCCGCCACCGGAAGGCCCGCGCGGGCCTCACTGCCCAGGATGTCGGCGACCGCGGCCTGCAACGGTGACATAAAGATGCCTGTCGTTGCACCGCTCACAAACGCCGCGACCGTAAACGCCGGCAGCGACGACACGAGGCCAAGCCAGACGGTCGCCACCCCGGACGCCGCCAGGCCGACGATCAGCAACGTGCGCCGTCCCATCCGATCAGACAAGTAGCCGCTGGGGACGACGGCCAGCGCGTTACCGCCCGCGAACGCCGCGAGCACCCAGCCGATGACGCTGACGCTGCCGCCCATCACGTCGGAGATGAACAGCGGGACCAGCGCGATGCGCAGCCCAAACGCCGACCAGCCCGTCGCAAAATTGGACAACAGCGCCGACCGATACGCACGAACCCGCAGCGCCTCTCGCATCGTTACGGTCGCCCGGGTCGGCGGCGGGGGCGCGGCCAGCGCCGAATTCCGCAGGCTGTAGAACAACACCACCGCCACACCCAGCAGCGCGACGCCGTAGACGACGAACGGTGCGGTCAACCCCCAACCCGCCGCTAGACCGCCGACTGCCGGCCCGCCGACCGCGCCCACCATGAATGAGGTGGTGAACAGGCCGGCGATCCGCCCGCGCGCGTCGGGCGGGCTGATGTGGATCATCAGTCCCAACGCGGAGACATAGAACATTGTCGATCCGATGCCGCTGAGGATTCGGAAAAGCATTAGTTGCCAGTAAGTCTGGGAAAACGCACACGCGGCGGTGGACAATGCCACAATCAGCAAACCACCGATATAGATACGCCGCTCACCCAGCCGCTGTGCCAGTAACCCGCTTACCGGTGCGAAACACAACCGGCTCAACGAAAAGACGGTGATCAAGAAAGTCACCGCCTCGATGCTCACCCCGAAGGTGCGTGCAAAGGTCGGTAGCGCCGGGGATACGACGCCATAACCCAGCGCGATCATGACATTCGCCCAGCTGAGAATCCAGACTTCGCGCGGCAACTGAACAGAACGGGACCCGCGCCCCCCCGGGCGGGCAACGCAGAGGGAAAAGGTCACCCAATGACTTTATTAACTACCTCGCGCGCACTTTCTTGCACCTCGGCCAAATGCTCGGGCCCGTTGAAGGATTCCGCGTAGATTTTGTAGACGTCCTCGGTGCCCGAAGGCCGCGCAGCAAACCACGCGTTGGCTGTCGTCACCTTAAGGCCACCCAGCGGCGCGCCATTGCCGGGCGCGGCGGTCAGCTTGGCGGTAATCGGCTCCCCCGCCAACTCCGTCGCCATTACCTGGTCGGGCGATAATTTGGAGAGCCGGGCCTTTTGCTCCCGGTCGGCGGGTGCGTCGACCCGCGCGTAGTACGGCGTGCCGTACTTGTCGGCAAGCGCCTGATAGCGCTGCGACGGTGTGGCACCGGTGACGGCCAGAATCTCAGAAGCCAGCAGCGCCAGGATGATGCCGTCCTTGTCGGTGGTCCACACCGATCCATCGCGCCGCAGGAACGACGCCCCCGCCGACTCCTCGCCGCCGAACCCGATGGTGCCGCCGATCAGGCCGTCGACGAACCACTTGAACCCGACGGGTACCTCGACGAGTTTGCGGTCAATGCCGGCGACCACCCGGTCGATGATCGAGGAACTGACCGCGGTTTTGCCGACCGCGATGCCGGCCGGCCAGGACGGCCGATGGGTATAGAGGTAGTCGATGGCCGCGGCCAGATAGTGGTTGGGATTCATCAGCCCCGCGTCGGGGGTGACGATGCCGTGGCGGTCTGAGTCGGCGTCATTGCCGGTGGCGATCTGATAGTGATCCGAGGTGGCGATGACGCGGATAAGCCCAGCCATCGCATTCGGAGAGCTGCAATCCATCCGGATCTTGCCGTCGTGGTCGAGCGTCATGAACCGCCACGTCGCGTCAACAAGCGGATTGACCACGGTCAGCTCGAGGTTGTGCCGTTCGGCGATCGCGCTCCAGTAATCGACGCTGGCCCCGCCCAGCGGGTCGGCTCCGATCCGAACCCCGGCCTTGCGGATCACATCAACGTCGACCACGTTCGGCAGGTCGTCGACGTAGCTGTCCATGTAATCGTGGCGCTGCGCGGTCCGCAGCGCGCGGGCCAGCGGCACCCGCTTCACCCCGGAACCACCGGCTCGCAATATCTCGTTGGCGCGCTTGGCAATTGCGTTCGTCGCGTCGGTGTCCGCCGGGCCGCCGTTGGGCGGGTTGTACTTGAAGCCGCCGTCGGGCGGCGGGTTGTGCGACGGCGTCACGACGATTCCGTCGGCCAGCCCTTCGGTGCGGCCGCGGTTGTAGGTGAGGATGGCGTGGCTGATTGCCGGCGTCGGCGTGTAGCGGTCGGCCGAGTCGATCAGGGCGACGACGTCGTTGGCGGCCAGCACCTCAAGCGCCGACACCCATGCCGGTTCGGAAAGCCCATGCGTATCCCGGCCAATGAACAACGGTCCGGTGGTGCCGTGCGCGACCCGGTACTCGACGATCGCCTGCGTCACGGCCAGAATGTGGACCTCGTTGAATGCCCCGTTGAGCGCCGAACCACGGTGCCCCGAGGTGCCGAAGACCACCTGCTGAGCGACATCCTCGGGGTCCGGTTGGATCGAGTAGTACGCCGTCACCAGGTGGGGCAGGTCGACGAGGTCTTCGGGCAGTGCCGGTTGACCGGCGCGCGGGTTGGCCATGGTTACTTATTCTGCCCATACGCCGTACTGCTCTGTAGCCTGCGAAAGCGCACAATTGGCACACCGAAGGGAAACAACCCGTGGCACAACCCGACTATCGCGAGTTGGCCGCGGTATTCGCCGGCGGTGCGCTGGGCACTCTGGCCCGCGCGGCCCTGAGCACCCTTCTGGTCCCCGACCCCGCGGCGTGGCCCTGGCCGACGTTCACCGTCAACATCGTCGGCGCCTTTCTGGTCGGCTACTTCACCACCCGGCTGCTGGAGCGGTTGCCGTTGTCGAGTTATCGGCGTCCGGTGCTGGGCACCGGATTGTGCGGCGGATTAACGACGTTCTCCGCGATGCAGGTCGAGACCCTGAAGATGATCGAACACGGCCACTGGGTACTCGCGGTGGCCTACACCGTCACCAGCATCGTGCTGGGGTTGCTGGCAGTGCACCTGGCCACCGGTTTGGTGCGGCGAGCCCGGGTTCGCTCATGACGGCAACGACGGTGTTGGTCTGGACCGGCGTCGTGCTCATCGGCGGAATCGGGTCGGTGCTGCGTTTTCTGGTGGATCGCACGGTCACCCAGCGGCTGGCCCGGCCGTTTCCATTCGGCACGCTGGCCGTGAACATCAGCGGCGCCGCGTTGCTCGGGTTCCTCGGCGGTCTGGCGTTGAGCAAGGATGCGGCGTTGCTGGCCGGCACTGCTTTTGTTGGCGCTTACACCACCTTCTCCACCTGGATGCTCGAGACTCAGCGGCTGGGTGAGGAGCGTCGGATGTGGGCGGCGGCCGCCAACATCGTGGTCAGCGTCGTGCTCGGCGTGGCCGCGGCAGTGCTCGGACAATGGGTGGCGGAGCAGCTATGAATCAGCCGTGCCTGAAGTTGACCGCGTACTTCGGCGAGCGCCAACGCGTCGTCGGCGACAGCGCACGCTTTCTGGCGGACGCGATGTTCGATGTGTTCGGCGCCAACGACGTCGCAACCAGCGTGATGCTGCGCGGTATCGCCAGTTTCGGAGCGAGCCACCAGCTGCGCACTGACGTGTCGTTGAGTTTGTCCGAGGATCCCGCGGTGGCGATCGCCGCGGTCGACCTCGAGCCCAAGATCCGCTCCCTGGTCGACGATGTGGCGGCGATGACCGGCCGCGGGCTACTCACCCTGGAACGAGCGCGGCTTGTCACCCGGCAACGGGGTGCCGACGCGCTCGGCGACTTCGACGCACACAACGGCGACGCCGCAAAACTGACCGTGTATGTCGGCCGCCAGGAGCGCATCGCCGGCAAGGTGGCGCACTACGCGATATGCGAACTGCTGTATCGACACGGATTCGCCGGTGCCATAGTACTTCTCGGCGTCGATGGCACGGCACATGGACAGCGCCGCCGAGCGCAGTTTTTCGGCCGCAATGTCAATGTTCCGGTGATGATCATCGCCATCGGGTCGACTGAGCAAGTCAGTTCTGCCGCAACGGAATTGACCGGCATGGTGGCCGACCCGTTGCTGACGGTCGAACGGGTGCGATTGTGTAAACGCGACGGTGAGATGTTCGCGCGCCCACCGCAGCTGCCAATGACCGATGGCCAAGGGCGCGCCCTGTGGCAAAAGCTGATGGTGTATACCGCCGAAACCACCAGACACGACGAGCTGCCGATCCACCGCGCACTTGTGCAGCGACTGCTGCGTTCGGGAACCGCCCGCGGGGCGACGGTGCTACGCGGCATCTGGGGATTCCACGGTGATCATAAACCACACGGGGACAATCTGTTTCAGATCGGCCGGCGCGTTCCGGTGACGACCATCATTGTGGACACGCCGGATTCGATCGCGCGCAGTTTCGATATCGTTGACGAGCTGACCGGCCGCCACGGGCTGGTCACCAGTGAGATGGTTCCGGCAGTGTTGTCACTCGACGAGTCGCAACGCCTCGGCGACATCTCGTTGGCACAGCACGATTACTGACCCAAACCTGTTCGCGTACAAACGCCTAGCGGTGCGGATGACACGGCGGGATAAGAGCTTTGTCCTCATCGATCAGCTTGCCGATGATGCCGTAGTACGAGGCCTGTCGAGCGATTGTTTCGTCGGCGGACTGGGTTGCGAAAGAGTCACGTCGCGCGTCGGTCACCAGCGCAACCGCACTTGCGGAGAGCCCGGCGATGCGGTGCAGGTGCGGTGCGAGATCGGGCGCTGAGGCCTGTTGCGAGTAGGCGACGAGCTGATCTGACCAGTCCTGGTACTTGTCCAGGCCGGGGCCGCCGGGAGTAATCAATGTGGAATCGAGCATGTCGGGGTGCGCGTGGATGAAGCCCACGACCGCGTCGGCGGTGCGGCAGTCCCGGCTGGGCCGGGCCTGCAGATACACCGCGACAAGTCCGCCGGCGACGGCAATGGCGACGAATGCGGCATAAACAATGCGAAACCGCAGGCTTGGCGGCGGCGCGGCGGAATCGCGCGCCTCGGCCAGCACGGAGAGTGCTTGCGGGCTGGAGTCGGCCGCCGAACGCAGTAGCTCGAGGCGTTGCGGCAACCGGCGTGCTTTGTGCGATGCCCACAGCAATCGAGCCGCGATCCACAGCGCCAGCGCACTCCAGGTCAGCCCACCTCGCGCGTTGCCGCCGACGAATGCCAGAACCCCGGCGATTACCCACAGCACCGGCACGCACCATGCCAGCCTTTTCTGCCATCGCGGCACCCGGCGCCGGTAAGCCGTTGAGAGGTTTCCGATGCGGATGGCAGCCGCCAGGACGGCCGGCTCGGCGGGAACCTCATCACGACGCAGCGCCCTGACGGCCTGCGAGCGTTGCGGCAGGCTCAAACCGGCCACGGTCCGCGCATAGCTTTGCTGGATAGGGCGCCGGGCAAGGGTCATCAGCGCGGTCAGGACCACGCTGAATCCCAGCACCGCCAGCAGCGGCCACGTCCAGCCGGAGGCCGCAAAGCCGGAGAATCCCAACACACAAATCGCGAGAAGAGTGACCGTGAACGTTGCCGCATTGACCAGCCAGAGCACCCACCATGGCGCCACCACAAGCCGAGCCCACATGGCTACTTACTTTCGCAGAGGCAGATCAGCTCTCGCGAAGCCGGGGCACGTCGTCGGGAGTGCGTGGCAACACATACAGCGCCATCCGGCGGTTGGACATGTCGTGCTCGCCGAGGAATGTAAGGCCGCCACGCTCACAGAAATTGCGCGCCAGGACGTTGCGGTGGTCGGGATCGAGCATGATCCGCCGACATTGCGGATCAAGAGTGAACATGCTGACCAACAAGTGCGGCAGCAGGTACTTGACGTGGCCCTGACGCATGTACTCCAAATCCGCTACCGCGACGTGTAAACCCAAATCGTAGGGGTCATACTCGTATCTCGTCGCGATGGAATCCTTTGCTGCCCGGTATATTTCGACATATCCGTGATCCACGCCATCGAGACTGGCCACGAACGGGCGGGAAAAACCGCTTTCGAGTTGCGCCTGCAGGTAACGACGCCAACGCTCCGCCGGCCAGGCATACTCCCACGATTCGACCAAATGCGGCCGGTTCATCCACTCGGAGAGCAACTCCGCGTCCGCGTCCGGATCGGCGAGACGCAACCCGTACGGCTCCGGCAGTTGCGGTATTGGTGGGGGCGGCACGACACGGACCTCGGCGCTGATGTCGGTCAGTTGCCGGGGCAGGATCACTTCCAGGTCACTCATGTCAACCGGGGAGCCTACTCCCCGTCAGGCCAGCTCTAGCCGCGTTCTGAGATCCACCGGTCTGCCAGCGTCGAAACCCAGTCGCCCGCGGCCTCCGGGCGCTCGGGCGGCGCTTCCACAAGCACCAATTCGTCAACACCCAACGCGGCGAGCTCATCAAAATCCTCAACCCTTGGTTCCCGTAGTGCCACGGCCAGTCGCAGCTCACTACGGTCACGACCCAGCCCGGCGCACAGTTCATCCAGCTTGCCGAGTCGCTCACGCACCGCGGTGACGCCGTCCAGGTTGAACCCGTACCAGCCGTCCGCCAAACTAGCCACCCGCCGCAGAGCCGGATCACTGTTTCCCCCCATCACAATCGGGATGCCACGATCGCGAACCGGTTTGGGGTTCACCCGGATCGAGTCGAAGCCGATGAACCTCCCGTCGAAAGAGGCGACGTCGTCGCGCCACAACGTGCGCATCGCGGCGACGTACTCGGACGCGCGCGCCGCGCGGTGCTCGAATGGCACTCCAAGCGCGGCGAATTCCTCCTTCGACCACCGACACCGATGCCCAGTGTCAGCCGCCCGCCGCTCAACCGATCCAGGCTGGCGGCCTGCTTGGCCACCACCACCGGGTTGTGCTCGGGCAGCAGTAAGACGCCTGTCGCGACGGCGATCCGTGACGATGCGGCCGCGGCGAATGCCAGCGCGATCATCGGGTCAAGCCAATCCGCCTGTGCTGGAACGGCAATGGCGCCGTCGTCGGAATACGGATAGTGCGAGGCGGATCGGTCCACCATGACAACGTGCTCACCCGCCCACAGCGTGGCGAAACCGCATTCGTCCGCCGAGGAGGCGACGGCATCGATCATCGCGCGGTCGGCGCCGGCCCCGATCCCCAACGCGTGCAATCCAAGCTGCATCGCACGATCGTCTCATGCGGAAATTCAGCTGCCTTTGAGTAACTTCGCCAACACCGCCGCCTGGCTTCCATCCAAATCGCGGGTCGCGGTGACCAGTGTCACGACACCGCGCCTGGTCAGCTTGCGCAGCTCCTCCAGCGCGGTGTTGCCGGTCAGTTCCGCCTCGTAGCGCGACGCGAATTCGGCGAAACGCTCCGGCTGGTGGTGATACCACTCGCGTAGTTCTTTTGACGGCGCAACGTCCTTGCACCAGATGCCCACCCGCGGGTCGTCCTTGCGGATTCCACGCGGCCAGATGCGATCCACCAGGACGCGCTGACCCTCGTCGGGGTCGATGTCGTCATAGATGCGCCCGACCCGGATACGGCTTTCGGCGCCCATCCCATCAGCCTAGCGAGCCGGCGAAAGCGCTGTTGATCAGCGAACTGGGGGGTTTACCCGGGCGCGGCCCGGGTACGTAGGACCAAACGGCGCACAGCCCACCGCGCTATTTCTCAACGCCCTTACCCGGAGGTATTGCCGTGGCCGAAATGATCATCAAATCCCCTGACGAAGTAGTCGCGCTCCTCAAGGCACAGCACAACCTGATCGAGGACATGTTCGACGAGGTGCTGCTTGCCTCGGACCCCGAAGCACGTGAGAAACCATTTGCCGCGTTACGTCAGTTGCTGGCGGTCCACGAAACGGCCGAGGAAATGCTGGTCCATCCTCGGGCGCGACGCCAGGCCGATGCCGGCGATGCGGTGGTCGACGCTCGACTGAAAGAAGAGCACGAGGCTAAGGAACTGCTGTCGCAGATCGAAAAGCTGGACATCACGTCTCAGCAATTCATCGACGAACTCACCAAGCTGCGACAAGCGGTCCTCGACCACGCTGAACACGAGGAGCTCGATGAATTCCCTTATCTAGAAAAGGGACTCGAAACCGCCGATCTCAAGCGGATGGGCACAGCGGTGCGAGCGGCCGAGGCCATCGCGCCGACCCATCCGCATCCTGGTGTGGAATCGGCAAAGCTGAATTTTGTCGTCGGGCCGTTCGCGTCGATGCTCGACCGCGCTCGCGATGTCATTCGGCAAGCCATCGGCTAGGAGCCGACCCGCCGTAGGCTGGATGACGTGAGTGTTGCACCAGACATCAGCGTCGCCCTAGAAGACCGCTTCGCCCGCGAGTTGCCGGAGATGGCTGTGCGCTGGCAGGCCGAGACGCCACCCGACCCGCGACTGCTCGTCCTCAACGAGTCGCTGGCCACGGAACTTGGCCTCGACGCCGCTTGGCTGCGCGGCCCCAACGGGCTGCGATTTCTTGCGGGCAACCTGGTGCCCCGTGGTGCGGCCCCGGTAGCCCAGGCCTATGCCGGGCATCAATTCGGCGGCCTCGTCCCGCGGTTGGGAGACGGGCGCGCCCTGCTGCTGGGTGAACTCTCCGACGACCGGGGCCGCGTTCGCGACATCCACCTCAAAGGCTCCGGGCCGACGCCGTTCGCACGCGGTGGAGATGGGTTTGCGGCGGTGGGGCCGATGCTGCGCGAATACATCGTCAGCGAGGCGATGCACGCTTTGGGCGTCCCGACCACGCGGTCCTTGGCCGTGGTGGGGACCGGGCGGCCGGTCCATCGCGAGGCACCGCTGCCGGGCGCCGTGCTCGTCCGCGTCGCCAGCAGTCACCTGCGGGTGGGGAGCTTCCAATACGCCGCCCTCACGCGCGACGTCGCCCTGCTGCGGCGCCTCGCCGACCATGCGATCGCCCGCCACTATCCCAGCGCGGCGAAGGCCGAACACCCGTACCGAGCGCTGTTCGAAGCGGTGGTCGGTGTCCAGGCCTCATTGATTGCCCGATGGATGCTGATCGGATTCGTCCACGGGGTGATGAACACGGACAACACGACGATCTCCGGTGAAACGATCGACTATGGTCCGTGCGCCTTCATGGAGGCCTACGACCCCGACACGGTCTTCAGTTCGATCGACGCCTGGGGGCGCTACGCGTACGGCAACCAGCCCGCCATCGCCGGCTGGAATCTGGCCCGGTTCGCCGAGACACTGCTTCCGTTGCTCTCTGAAAACGTCGAGGAGGCAGTCGCGTTCGCCGAGGAGTCGTTCGGCGTCTTCCAGGCCGAATACGACGCCACGTGGTCGTCCGGCATGCGCGCCAAACTGGGGTTACCCGCGAGCGTCGACGCCAGGGCTCTCACGGCGTTGGCCGACGAGTTGCTGCGCCTCCTCAAGGAAAGCCACGTCGACTACACCTCATTCTTCCGTCGCCTCGGCCAGGCCGCCCGAGGCGACGCCGACCCCGCACGCGGTCTCTTCATCGACCTCGCCGGCTTCGATGACTGGATGTCGCGCTGGCGGGCGCTGGGTCCCGACGCCGAATCGATGGACCGCACCAACCCGATCTACATTCCGCGTAACCACCTGGTCGAGGAGTCCCTAGCCGCAGCGACGGCAGGCGATCTCGGTCCGATCAAGCAGCTGCTCGACGCTGTGACCGCGCCCTATGACGAACGGCCGGGCCTGGAGCGCTACGCCAGCCCGGCCCCCGAGGATTTCGGCAGCTACCAAACCTTCTGCGGCACTTAGCTTTACGTCACCTTCGCGAACTCGGCTTGCAGCTCATCTAAATGACGAAGCGTCTCGTCTCGCGGCTCGGTCTCCAGCTCCACCAGTATGTGCTCGACGCCGATATCACGGTAGCCCTCAACGGCTTTCGCCGTCGATTCCCCCATATGAACGTTGATCACCGGCACGTCGTGCCCGGCCACGGCACGCAGTTCTTCGAGCTGACCCGAAAGCCCATCCGGTGAGGGGGCCATCGAGATCCAGCCGGCCTTCAATCGGGCGATCCGCTTGAAACTCGCCGGTCCGCCACCGATATACAGCGGAGGATATGGCTTCGTCAGCGGCTTGGGCCAACTGTAGATCGGATCAAAATTCACGAAATCGCCGTGGAACTCTGGTCTTTCCTGCGTCCAGATCTCGATCATCGCGCGCAGGCGCTCGTCGGACAGGCGTCCACGAACCGAAGGATCGACACCGTGGTTGGCAATCTCTTCACGCAGCCACCCCACGCCAACGCCGAAGCGAAACCGTCCCTCCGACACCAGATCCAGCGATGCCACTTCCTTGGCCGTCAGGATCGGATCGCGCTGCGGGACCAAGGCGATACCGGTGCCCAGGACCAGTTTCTCGGTCGCGATCGCCGCCGCGGTCAACGCCACAAACGGATCCAGAGTCCGGTGGTACTTCCGCGGGATCGGGCCGCCCAGCGGGTACGGGGTCTTCGCGTCGACTGGGACGTGCGTGTGCTCGGCAAGGAACAGCGCCTCAAACCCACGCTCCTCGAGTGCTCTGCCCAGCTCGACGGGACCGATCCCCTCGTCCGTGACAAAAGTCAGGACACCAAAACCCATGGCTTACTCCCCTCGTCAACGTCTGATGATCCCAGTCAACAGGATCCAGGCTCTCGTGTCACCGGATCAGAACCCGGGCCGGCTGAAGTCGTGCGACAGTTTCGGAGATGACCACACGCGTTGCCGTGATCGGGGCCGGACCGGGCGGACTGGTTGCCGCGCGCTGGCTGTTACGGCAGGGATTTGAGCCGACCATCTTCGAGCAGGGACCGATGTTGGGTGGGCAGTGGGCGGCCCTGGATGGCCGCAGCGGCGTGTGGCCGAACATGTACACCAACAGCAGCCGCACCGTCACGGCCTTCAGCGATCTCGAGCACGCGACCGACCACGTCTACTTGTCCAACCGCGAGGTTCTCGACTACTTACACCGCTACGCCGAAACGTTCGGGCTCACCTCGCGTATCCGGCTCGGCACCCGCGTCGAACTGATCAGCCGGGATGCGGCCGGCTGGAAAGTGGTTCACGGCGGCACGGAGGAGCGCTTTGGGCGAGTCGTGGTGGCCAGCGGCCGGTTTCACGCCCCCGCCATCCCCGACGTGCCGGGGCTCGAGACGTTCTCCGGCTCAGCAGGAGCCATCTCCACCTATCGCTACCGTGATGGATTAACGTATCGCGGCACACGAGTCCTCGTCGCGGGCTGCGCGATCAGCGCCCTCGAAATCGCTTCGGAAGTCGCGGAACTCGGTGCGGCGCGCGTCGTGGTGACCCAGCGGCGGCAGCGCTACATCGCGCCGAAGTTCACCGCGGGAGTCCCCTCCGACCACCGGCTGTACACCCGATACGGCGCCTTGGCGACCGAGACGCTGGCGGCAGCCGAAGTCGACCGGATAATGAGGAAGATCGTCGTCGGGGCGGCGGGCAGCCCGGAGCAGTACGGCGCACCGGCACCCGACCCATCGCTGTTCGCCGCCGGCGTCACGCTGAGTCAGCACTACCTTCCGCTCGTTGCCGAGGGACGAATCACGGTGCGCCCCTGGATGAAATCCATCGCGGGCGCGACCGTGACTTTCGCCGACGAGCATGCCGAGGAGTTCGACGGGATTGTCTTCGGAACCGGCTACGAACTGCGGCTGCCGTTCCTGAGCGAAGATATCCTGGCGATCCTCGACCTCGACGCGGTGCACATGGATGCCGACCGCTACACCTTTCATCGCGACCTTCCCGGCCTGGCCTTCATGGGCCTGTGGGACCAGTCGGGCGGATACTTTGTGCCGCTGGAACTTCAGGCCAGATGGATCGCCTACACGTGGGGCGGCACGCTGCCTGCCATCAGCGAGAGCGGCCAACGGTCAGCCATCAACACGTCTCGCTCCCAGCGAGGAAGGCCGCAGAAGACCCGGATGGACCTCGCAGCACTCGCCTTCGCCCGAGCCGCCGGGGTCGAGCCCAACCTGGATAACTGGCCGCAGCTGCGCCGCGCATTGCTGTTCGGCCCGCTGGCGCCGAGTTGTTTCCGCCTCGAGGGTCCGGATGCCCTGCCCGATGCGGCCGAGCGGTTCGCGCGCGAAGCTGCCCGCTTCGGCGCGATCACCTCAAACGAAATGACTGAGCGCGAAGAGAGCGACTGGTCGCAGGTCCGGGCAGCCGCTAATCCCGTGCCAGGCCTCAGCCCGCCGGCGTCTCCCCCGCTTTAGGCGCGCGTCGCGCCGCGCCCCACAATCCAACGACGATTCCAACCGCGGCGCCGCCCAGGCCAATGAGCTGTTGTGAGCGCTTGAGCTCGTGATGAACGCTCAGCCCACCCAGCAGGTCGGCCGCGTCGGCGCCACCGGACGCCAGGAACCAGCCGCGGGTGTTCTTGCCACGCAGTGCCGACGACGCGAGCAGCCCGCCGATCAATGCGTCACGGTAACCCATCGATCGCAACAGCAGTCGCGCCGTCGGGGTGGGCTCCCCGTGGTCGCCCCAGAGCCGGTTCGCGCCGAGGGGATCGACAAGAAAGTGGACACCTGAGGCGAGTCGGATACTGCCCGCGACGAGCGCGGCACGGTCGATCGGCATGGCCGCAGCCTACGCGGTAACTCCGTTAGCTCCCGCGGCGACGGCGTGTTCCGCAAGGCGGGCCGCGGCGGGAGCGCAGCTTTCGATGACTGCCCGTAGTTCCTCTGCGGACAACCGATTAGAGGCGCCGGTAAACCTCGGGTCGATAACGCTGGTGCCGAATTCGAGCCACTTCGGGTCCGCTTCGACATCGAGGAAACTCGCCAGCCGCACCAACGACGATCGGGCGTCAGCCACAAGGTCGGCGTAAGACAGCGGAAGGTAGCGGTGTGCGGGCAGGTCGGCGAGCTCGGCTTCGCCGGTGACGATCAGTTCACTCCACATGCGGGCGAACCGGGCGACGGGGAGGTTCTGACCCATCAAGTAGTCGACGTCGCAGGTGTCACCGAGCAGGGACGCGAGCTCGATCGGTATCGCTGTCGGATCCAGCCGCAGACCGGGATGCCGGCGCTCCTGATCGAGATCGAGCAACTCCAGCGCGTCTTGAATGAGCGCCATCAAACGAAATCCGGTGTGTTCGCTCATCGAGACCGCGGTGTCCGGACCGTTCCGGAACAGGTGCACGAACTTCGCGTCAGGGAACGTCTCGCGCAGCCACGGGACACTGCTCAACGACATGGCTGACCGTTCGATCACCACAGTCCCGCCGAAATATGTTGCGAGCCAAGCGAACAGCTTCTCGTAGTGCAGCCGCGCGGTCTGCTGCGGCCACGTCGGAACCTCCGCGGCGAGGGCGTCGAAGACGCCGTCGGGGTCCGATGACAGATGCGGCAGCGTCATCATGCAGATCGCGGGAATCCCGGTCGTGCTCGCATCGAATCGGGCTCCCTGCAGTCTGGGATAGATGAACTCCGGCATCGCCGAACCACCCCGGATCATGGAGTCGAAGATCGGGTGCGGCTCGGCCAGCATGCGCCAAAACTCTTCGCCCGACAGCGCGTGGTCGGCCACCGACGAAGCGCGCACCGAAAGGTAGAACTCGTTGAGGCTGAGCACATCTGGGTGAGCGCTGAGGATTCGCGACAGCGCAGTCGATCCGCTTCGTCCGACGGTGACAATGAACGTCAACCCTCGCGTCGGGCGAACCGTGTCGGTGCTGTGGGCCGTGACGTCGAAGGGACGCCCGACGGCCACCAGGGGTGCAACTGCCGGGACCGACTCGCGGGGTTCCCGCTGCGACTCGGATTTGATCGTGAAGTAGCGCTTGTACCGCCCCACACTTCCCAGCAGATACTCGAAGTCAACGACAGTCCGGCCGTGCGGCTCCCCAATTACCGCTCGCGCATCGGTCGTGTCGTAAGTCCGGCTGTGCTCCAAGTAGGGCATGAATCCGCTGGCCCACCGGAGGCGCCGTTCCAACAGATTGGGGTTCTCGATCGGCCCCTCGACCAGCGTCACGGGGATCGGCGAGACCGCGTTGAACAGCTCGATCAGAGTTTGCACCGCGACGTCGTGGTGGTGAACCACGTGGTAGGTACTCAGGCCCCCAGGGGCCAGACGCATCATGCGGACCATCTCATCCGCGGCTTCGCCGGCCGGCATGTAGTTCAAGTGGCCGTTGAGATCTCCCCTGAGTCTCATCGACAAGCTGGTGCGCAGCGGCCGTCCCGACACGGAGAACAGGCGCATGGCGCTATCCGCCGAGGTCGACAGGAAGGAAAGTGGATGCAACGGGAAGTCGGGATGGGGCGGCCGATCGACGATCAGCGCGCTTGGCCGAAGCACCACGACCCGGCGCCCGGTCCGCTGCGCCCAGTCCCGCACGAGCGACTCGGCTTCGAATTTGGACCTCTCGTAGTTGTTCTCGAAGCCTTCGTCATCCCCCAATTCGGTCTCGTAGATGAGACCCGCGCGGCGCTGCCCAGCGACGAACGCCGTCGACACGTGGAATAGATCCGGCGCCCGGATTCCAGCCTCGGCGAGTTCGAGAATCCGGGTGGCCCCCCCGACATTGGTACATCGAAGATCGGCAAGGTCGGCGTCCAACTCGATGATGCCGGCGCAATGCAAGATGGCATCGACACTGTCGGCGAGCTCCTGGAACCCCTGATCCGATAGCCCAAGTTTGGGCGCGGCGAGGTCCACCGGTACTACGGACAATCTCTGGCGCAGCTCCTCATCGGTCCACACCTGCCCATCGGTGGCCGCCAGCGGGAGCGCCTTGCGGATGCGAGTGATCGGGTCGGATTGTGGCCGGGTCAACAGGGTGAACGTGTCGTCCCCGCGCAGGAGTTCGCTCAGGATGTGAACCCCGAGAAACCCGGTTGCGCCGGTGATCGCCCAATGCATTGACACCGTCCTCGCGTGAACTCCGCTCCGAAACATCCCCCAATAGACCCTCGCGAACTTACTTGCCGATCAGGGGCACCGCCATCTGGTAACGCAGCAGCGTACCGTTACCGCAGGTCATCACCGTGGCGACGGCGGGCGACAGCAGGCCGTGACCGTCAGCTGTAATAGGTTTCGTGTTGCCACCGATCTATCAATGAGACACTTTGGAAGCGTTGCCTGGACATCACCTGCTCTCGCGGCAGGTTGACTGCATCACCAGAGGAGACGAGCGATAGTGACAGCAGCTGCTGGCGCACCGGGGTGGACGGCGTGGTCAAAGGGGATCACGCGCGATGTGAACGCCGACAACGTCTGCTGGCGCGGGGCCGCATGAGCGACCCACGCGTGGGCGGCGAACAGCGCACACCCTTCGTCGCTCGAACGATCCATCGGTTGTCGGTGCCCATCATCTTGGCGTGGCTGGCCCTGACCGTCCTCGTGACAGTCGGCGTCCCCTCACTCGAGCAGGTGGAGAAAGAGCGCTCGGTATCACTGAGCCCCAAAGATGCGCCGTCGATCAAAGCAATGCAGCGCATGGGCGACGACTTCAAGGAATCCAATTCCGACAGTTTGGCGATGGTCGTCCTGGAGGGCCAGCAACCCCTCGGCGACGATGCTCACCACTACTACAACCAGTTGCTCCGTCAATTGGAAACCGATCCGAAGCATGTGCAGCACATCCAGGACTTGTGGGGAAACCCCGTCACGGCGAGCGGCGCGCAAAGTGAGGATGGCAAAGCCGCATATGTGCAGCTGAAGCTCGCCGGCAACCAAGGCACGAGCTTGTCGAACGAATCATCCGACGCCCTGCGCAACATCGTGGACCGCACACCTGCGCCGGCGGGACTCAAGGTCTATGTCACCGGCCCCGCGCCGCTCATTTCGGACCTGAATCACAGCGGCCAGAAGACAATCCTCAAGGTCACCCTGGTGAGCCTCGTGGTGATCTTCGCCATGCTGCTCCTGGTCTACCGCTCGCTTGCCACCGTAATTCTGCTGTTGCTGATGGTCGGAGTCGAACTGCAGGTGGCGCGCCAAATCGTCGCGTTCCTTGGCAATAACGGGGCCATCAGTCTTTCTACCTTCGCCGTTAATCTGCTGATCACTCTCGGGATCGCGGCGGGAACCGACTATGGGATATTTTTCGTCGGGCGTTATCAAGAGGCACGCCAGGCCGGCGAAGATGTGGAAACGGCTTACTACACGACTTACCGCGGAACCGCCAAGGTTGTCTTGGCTTCCGGTTTGACGATCGCCGGAGCGGTTTTCTGCCTCAGCTTCACCCGGATGCCCTATTTCCAGACGATCGGTATCCCCTGCGCGGTAGGCATGCTGGTCGCGGTGGCAATCGCGCTCACGCTGGTTCCCGCGGTCCTCGCCATCGGCGGCCGATTCGGTCTGTTGGAGCCCAAGCGGAGGCTCACGGTTCGACGCTGGCGACGGATCGGGACGGCGGTCGTGCGCTGGCCGGGGCCCATTTTTGCCGCGGCGTGCGCCGTCACTCTGGTCGGGCTGCTAGCGCTACCGGGATACACAACCAATTACCACGACCGGGTGTATCTCCCCGCAGACCTCCCGACCAATCTGGGATACTCCGCCGCAATTCGCCACTTTCCGCTGGGCCGGATGTTGCCCGAATTCGTATTGGTCGAGGCAAACCACGATATGCGCAATCCCTCGGATTTCCTGATATTGGAGCGACTGGCCAAGGGTGTCCTCGCGGTACCAGGCGTTTCCCGAGTGCAATCTGTCACTCGCCCCTCGGGGACCGCGATGGCGCACACGACCATACCGTTCAGGTTGGGCGTCATGAACGCGAGCCAGATGGTAAATCTCGAATACCAGAAAGCCCGCATGAACGACATGCTCACGCAAGCCGATGAGCTGAACAAAACGATCGGAATCATGACGACGCTGCATAGCCTGATTCTGCAGCTCAACGCGATCACCCACGACCTGGCCGGCAAAACGCACGAAGTTCAGGGAATCACGGCCGAAATACGCGATCAGATTTCGAATTTCGAGGACTTCTTGCGGCCGATCCGCAGCTACTTCTACTGGGAAAAGCACTGCTACGACATTCCTATCTGCTTTGCGATCAGATCCCTTTTCGATTCATTCGACGGTATCGACGAGATCAACGACAAGCTGTCCGAACTGGTGGTGGACATCGATAAGATCGACGTCCTGATGCCGAAACTGGCCGCCGAGCTTCCGATTCAGATCGAGACCACGAAGAGCATGCGCACCATGATGCTGACCATGCATTCCACGATGAGCGGAATCATCGGCCAGGCCGACTCGCAGGGTGCCACATCGACGGAGATGGGCGAAGCCTTCGACGCTGCGAAAAACGACGATTCTTTCTACCTACCGCCGGAGATCTTCCAGAACCCCAGCTTCCAGCGGGTCATGGGACTCTACTTGTCGCCGGATGGCAAAGCGGCGCGCATGACCATTTCGGATAGGGGCGATCCCGCAACCCCCGAAGGTATCGCGCGTGTCGCCGCGATAAAGAACGCGGCCGAGGAATCGCTCAAGTCGACGCCCCTGGAGAACACGCAAATTTATGTCGGCGGCGTCTCGGCGACCTACAAAGACCTGCACGACGGCTCTCGATACGACCTCATGATCGCCGGAATTGCGGCACTCTGCCTTATTTTCGCCATCATGCTGATGATCACGCGGAGTTTTGTCGCGGCGATGGTGATCGTGGGCACGGTAGTGACTTCACTGGGCGCATCGATCGGATTGTCCGTGCTGCTCTGGCAGCACATCATCGGGCTAGGGCTGGAATGGCTCGTATTGCCGATGTCCGTCATCATTCTGCTGGCGGTGGGATCCGACTACAATCTGCTGCTTGTCTCCCGAATGAAAGAAGAACTCGGCGCCGGCATAAACACGGGCATTATTCGGGCGATGGGCGGGACCGGCAAGGTCGTGACGGCCGCGGGTCTGGTGTTCGCCGTCACCATGGCCTCCATGGTGGTCAGCGACCTGCTCGTGATCGGTCAAATTGGCACCACGATCGGTCTGGGCTTGCTGTTCGACACGTTGATCGTGCGCGCATTCATGACGCCGTCCATCGCCGCATTGCTGGGGCGCTGGTTCTGGTGGCCGTTGCGGGTGCGACGGCGCCCGGCCAGTTTCCTGCTCAGGTCCGAGGGGCCCCGTACGGCGGTGCGCGCTCTGCTCGGCTCACACGCGCCCGATTAGGGCCCCCGAGTCGTCGTTCGCGGCCGCTACCATGGCCGTCATGTCTGAGCCGGGACCAGCTGCGGACAACACCGTCGGACTCGACGGTAGCGAGACCGCTGCCGCGCCCACTTCCGCTGTGCCGGACGCGGCCACTTCCGCGGCGCCGGACTCAGCCGGGCTGGCGTGGTCCCGCGACGACGACGTCGACACCCCGCGCGAGCCGGCGCCCCGGCGCC
This sequence comes from Mycobacterium sp. Dal123C01, assembly GCF_052566995.1. Lineage (NCBI taxonomy): Bacteria > Bacillati > Actinomycetota > Actinomycetes > Mycobacteriales > Mycobacteriaceae > Mycobacterium > Mycobacterium sp. Dal123C01. Next base: position 5,492,258 of record NZ_CP199580.1, read on the forward strand.
AATCATGGCGCGCTACCTGGCGCACCGCCGCTGCCCTGGTCGTGGCCGGGCTGGTGATTGCCGGCGCGATTATCTTGGGGCGCTCGCTGTTGACGACACATCCAAAAGCCGCAGCGCCCTCACCTACCGCCGCGCCGACGTCCACGAATGGCCCGCCTCCGCCGGCACCGGGGACGGCTTCGGCATCGGCGGCCGCACCGTCATCGATCGTGTCCACACCGGATCAGGACAAGAAGTACGTTCAGACCCTCAACGACCGGGGAATCTCCTTCGCCAATCCCGACGCCGCGATCTACAACGGCAAGATGGTGTGCGAGAACATCCGACTGGGCGAAACGGTGCAGCAGATCATCGCGGCATTCCGGGCCAGCAACCCCGCACTCGGTAACGACGCCGACACGTACGTGACCATCTCCGTCCACACCTACTGCCCGCAAAACAGCAACCTGGTCGGTAGCGGACCCTAACGACCGCGCCGAGCCAAGGACAGCAGCGCTACCAGCGCGAAGGCAAAGAATCCGACGATTAACCCGATCACCGTAGATACCCCGGCGTTGAGCATCCAGGCCAGCACACCACCAACGGGCCCGACAGCGTGGCGAACGTCGTTCTGCGCGTGGTGAATTAGGTCCCCTAGGGGGTGCCAGCCCAGGTGATCGCTTCCGTCGAGCAAGATGTGTCCGCCGACCCAGAGCATCGCCACCATCCCGGTACCCGAGAGCGCGGACAGCAGTTTCGGCATCCCCGCGACCAAGCCCCGGCCGAGCCACTGTCCGGTTCGAGAGGCGGTCGAGGTGAGGTGCAAGCCGACGTCGTCCATTTTGACGATGACAGCCACGACGCCGTACACCACGATGGTGAGTAGCACGGCAACGACGATGAGGATGATCAGCCGCGGCACGAACGCCTGATCGGCCACCTCGTTGAGGGCGATCACCATGATCTCAGCGGACAGGACCAAGTCGGTCCGGATCGCCCCGGCTACCACGTCGTCCTCAGCCGCCGGCGCCGTGTGGGCGTCGTGGCCGCGGAAACTCCCCCACACCTTGTCGGCGCCTTCGTAGCACAAGTAGACGGCACCGAGCATCAGGATCGGGGTCACCAACCGGGGAGCGAACTGACTGAGCAGCATCGCAGCGGGCAGGATCAACAAGAGCTTGTTGCGCAAAGATCCGATCGCGATGCGCTTGATGATCGGCAGCTCACGCTCGGCCGCGATGCCGTGCACGTACTGCGGCGTCACGGCCGTGTCGTCAATGATCACACCGGCCGCTTTGGCGGTGGCGCGGCCGCTGGCAGCCGCCAGGCGTGCCAGAGCCGCGACGTCGTCGAGGAGCCCGAAGAGACCCGCACTCATCGCGTCTCCGCCATGGCGTTGGAGGGTACCCGCTGTCGTCGCAATCGTCGGACCCACGCACCCGCCGACTCACCGGCCCCCGGATCAGGGACAGTCCGAAGGCGCCTCACCGGCTGAGATCCGTGCTCGGCGAAAGTCCTTATCCCCATTAATTTTTCCCCGTCAGTGTGTCGATGTGGTAGTGGCTGGCGGTCCAGGGCGGGCTGTCGGGGGTAGGTGTGAGCGTGATCGTGATGAGCGTTTTGCCCGCGGTGAGGGACTCCGGCACGAGATAGGTGTCATCGAGCCAGCGGTGGGAATTGTTGCTGCGTGACTGAAACCAATTTCGGGCAGGGACCCCGTCGACGTCGACATCTGCCGACTGGTAGCCGATGTCTTGGTCCGAGGTACGGCGCACCAGCATCCCGTGATTGTCCGGATCGATGTTGACGTGAAACGTGATCACTGCGGGGGTGGCGCGGACCAACCCGGCGATGGTGCGGGTGTCATCCTCGCCCTCGTATTGGCTGATCAACACTCGGTCGTCGGCGTCGGTGTCGGTGTAGCCATGCAGGAATCGACTGACAGGATCGCTGGGGTTGACGTCGTCGCCGGAAATCGTGGACTCGTTCGGTTGGGTATAGAGGAATGCCGTTGAGCTGTAGTCGGGTTGGACCATGTTGCGCTTGCCGTGCTCAATGCCGAATCGAATCGCGGAATGGTAGCCGATAGCGTCGGCGAGCATGAGCCGGTAGACGGCGACACAGTAGTCCGCGCATCCGCCAGTGGCCGTACGTTGATCGGGCTGGCCGGTGAGTGGGTCGCTGTAGCGGGTGCCGTTCTTGAAATACCAGCCGCCCTCGTATAAATCCTCGGTGCCGGTTCCGTACCACTGCGGCGACGCGGAACCGTCCGTGTAGCCGCGTTCGGCGCCTTCGAGGAAGTAGGGGGCGTCGTCGCCGAATGACGTCTTGATCCGCGAGCCACGGATGGTGTGGTTGACGCCGACGAATTTGCCATGGCCGTGTTCATCGGCGAACAGCCAATCCTGACCGATGGTCGTTGGTCCGGCATGCGAGCGGGCGGTGAAGTAGCCGGCGCGGCCGCCGGCCAAGGCGGGCGCCCATTGAGCGTCGGGAGTGGTGACGACGTCGCTGCCGATCCCCGACACGGAATCGCCGGTCGTATTGACCAGGGTGATGTGGGCCGAGCGGGCGAAAGGCATTGGCCACCAGCACGACAACGACAACGACCCGCCGGGTTGCGGGGTCGCGGCGAACATCACCGATCGCACGTCGTTGGCGCCCAGTCCGGCGCCGAAGAATTCGCCAAGCGGCGAATCAACCAAGGTCTGGCCGTCGAACTCGATCTGGAGCCGCAACCCTGTCAGGAGTTCGTCCGTCGGTTCCGGCAGCTCTAGGCGCAGTGCGGAGATCATGCCCGACCCGGCCGCTTGCGCAATCGTCTCCCCCGCACCCGCGGGTACTTCGACAACCCGATTGGTATGCGCCGCAGTGGGTTCTGCCGGCTTTGGGTCGCTGGTACCCGCGGCGCGCAGACTGGCCACCACATCGAGCGCGGGATCCGAGGACGAGAAGGTGCTCACGCCGTCGGCGGTCGGAAACTGGCGATAGTCGACGTGGTAGTACTCCAAATGCGATGCGACGCTGATCCGCATCGACTGCCGGTACGGCATCGGCACTTTGATGTAGACACCGCCCGGCGACTGCGCGGCGTTCGCGACCAGCGGCCACACGAATGGCGCACCCAGACCACCGTCGACCAACGACTGCAATGGGGCATCGATCACCGTCTGGCCATCCAGTTCGATGCGGATCGCGCCGATTGCCCGGACGTTGCCGCCGTCGCGGGTGAACCAGATCGAATCGACCTCTCCGGCACCGTGATCCTCCGCGACCACACAGCCGGCACCGCCGGACGCCAAACATCCACCGGTGCCGTTCTTATTGCCGGTGGAGATGTCGAAATCGCCGCCGCTGCGATCGAAGCTCGACACCTGCAGAGTCTGGGTATCGGCACTCAGATATGGCAGCCGATCCAATCGACGGTAGGTGTCCCAGCCGACGAGCCTGTCGCGCAGTCCCGGACTGCTCGGCTCGGCATGCGCTAGGCCTGCCGCAGCCACGCCGGCAATCGCCAGCAGTAATGCGAACGTCGCAGACAACGCCCGAGCGGCCACCGGCATAGCAACAAAGGCTACTTATCTCCGCTGCAGTCGTGGGCCTATGAGTTCTAGAAGACCGCGAACCACATGGCGATGTATTGGCAGATCGCCGCGAGCGCGGTGCACGCGTGGAAGAACTCGTGATAACCGAATGTCCGCGGCCACGGATCGGGCCAGCGCAGCCCATAGAACACCGCGCCGATGCTGTACAGCGCGCCGCCGACAGCCAGCAACACCGTCGCGGCCACTCCGGCGTTATGCAGAATCAGCGGGGTGTACCAGATCGCCACCCAGCCCAGCAGCAGGTACAGCGCCACCCCGAGCCACCGTGGCGCCGACGGCCAGAACAGCGTCAGCGCGATTCCGGCCACCGCGCCGCCCCACACGATCGCTAGCACCACGTACCCTGTCGGCCGCGGCATGGCCAGCCTGGCGAACGGTGTGTAGCTGCCGGCGATGAACACGAAGATCATCGAGTGGTCGAGCCGTCTCATCCATTTTCTGACGACCTCCGACTCCCAATGGACGCGATGGTAAATGGCACTGACGGCGAACATCGCCACAATCGCCAAGGCGTATGTCAGCGTCGAGTGCCCGGCCCGCTTGGATGCCAGCGCCCATGAGAGCGTTACCAGCACTGTTCCCGCAAAGAAGGCGCCGACGGCGCAATAGAGGTGGATCCAACCGCGCAGGCGCGGCCTGGTCAGAGCATCGACAGCGCCCTCAGCGGGTTCTGGCTGCGCAACCGAATTGGCCTGGTAAATCATTGTCCCCCTGACCCGTGGCTCAATTGTCGCTACGTGCTCGTCATCCTCCGGCCAACCTGGATCTCCCTACATGGTCCTGCCCTGCGGTGAGGAATGACTATGTCGTACCTGTGAATTGCGTGTACGGCACGCGATGAGGCCGGCAAACGCGGTCGCGTTAACCCGCCTGTCCAGCAACGTCCCGTCTCGGTGCGACGTACAACGAGCACCGATGATATGTTCCGGCAACGACTCGCCGTCGGGTTCGCGCAGCGGGCCAGGCAGTGACGCGTGATGTGACCATCGACATCGCGGCCGCCGGAAGGGGATCGCTGTGCAGACGAGCATCTGGGCTCGCTGGATGGTGAGGTACGGCGCGCCGCGCGCGTTCTTGGCGGTGCAGGCGCGTCGCGGGCAACCCCTCGCCCGGTTTCTGCTGGGCCGGGCCCGCGGAGATGAGATGTATCGCCTGGTCGAAGACATCAGGGAACAGGGCCGCCTAGTGCGAAGGCCTTTCGTGTGGGTAAGCGCCGACCACGAAATCTGCCGGATGGTGTTACGCGATGACGGGTTTGGGGTCACCAACATCGCGAATGCGCCTCTATCGCAGCCATTCCCGGCGTTGATGGACCGAACAGATCCGGGCCTGCCCAATCCGGTGGAGCCCCCGGCGATGCTGATGTCGAATCCCCCGGATCACACTCGTTATCGGCGCCTGTTCGCGCAGAGCTTCACTCCACGAGCCATCGATAGGCTCAGCACTCGAGTCGCAGAGATCACAGGGGAACTACTCGATGATTTAGCGCGCAACCCGCAGCCCGACCTCGTCGCCGACTTCGCGACGGAACTGCCGGTGGCGGTCATCGCCGAGCTGCTCGGGTTGCCAAACGATGCGCACTCACAGGTGCGCGATTGGGGCTACAGCTTGGCCCCGCTGCTCGATTTCGGTACTAGCTGGAAGACGTTTCGCCACGCCGTCGAACGTCTTCGAGAGGTCGACCGCTACGCCGCCCAATTCATCGAACGGGCCCGTGAGGGCAACTCAGGCGACCATCCGTTCGGCCGCGTGGCCGCCGGCGGTGAGCTGACCCACCGCGAATTCGCGGCGAATGCCGCGCTTCTGGTCGGCGCCGGGTTCGAGACGACGGTGAACCTGATCGGAAACGGGATCGTTTTGCTGCTCGAACATCCTCAGCAGTTGGCCCTATTGCGTGAGGATCCGGGGCTGTGGCCGGCGGCGGTCGAGGAGATTCTGAGATTCGAAAGTCCAGTGCAGATGCTCGTGCGCACCGCACGCCGTGATGTCGAAATCGCCGGGGAGCACATCCCCGCCGGCGCGATGTTCATGCTGTTGCTGGGCGGCGCCAACCGCGATCCAGCCGTCTTCGCGGACCCCGGCCGGTTCGACATCACCAGGCCCAATGCGCGAGACCACCTGGCGTTCGGTTCAGGCATACACGGTTGCCTCGGCGCAGCCTTGGCGCGAATCGAGGGCGCCATCGCGCTGCGCACGTTATTCGAGCGGTTTCCGAGCCTGAGCCTGCGCGAGACGCCCGAACCGCTCGAACTGATCACCTTGCACGGGTTCAAGCGCCTGACAGCCGAACTGCGAACGAGGCCGGCGGGAGAAGCACCGTCCCTCAACCAAAACCCATAACGATCATTTACGAAATGTTTTGCCGCGCACCGCGATACCTGAAACTCCCTGCCTCCCAGGCAATATGAAGGCTGGGCTCAGGAAGCGAAACGCTTGCGCAGCCGCTCGAACGCTGTGGGATGGCGACAGGCCTGGTATCCCTCGCGGAGCTCTCGTGCCAGTTCCGGCAAAGGGGCGGATGGACTGTAGCCCCGGACAACCTCCGAGCCGGCTAATTGCGTGCTTTATACGTCGTAGTAGAGCTCGAACTCGTATGGGGTCGGCCGCAGGTTGAACGGTGCAAGCTCATAGTCACGCTTATAGTTGATCCACGTCTCGATCAAGTCGGGCGTGAAAACACCGCCCTGGGTGAGGTATTCGCTGTCTTCCTCCAGCCGGTCGATTACCGCCGCCAGCTGAGTGGGAGCCTGTGGAATCTCCGCGGCCTCCTCGGGCGGCAGCTCGTAGAGGTCCTTGTCGACCGGGGGTGGCGGTTCGATCTTGTGCTTGATGCCGTCCAGTCCGGCCATCAACTGGGCCGCGAACGAGAGGTACGGGTTGCCCGACGAGTCCGGGCAACGGAACTCCAGCCGCTTGGTCTTCGGGTTACTGCCGGTGATCGGAATCCGCACGCACGCCGAGCGATTGCGCTGGCTGTAGACCAAGTTGATCGGCGCCTCATAACCGGGAACCAGGCGTTTGTAGGAGTTGACAGTCGGGTTGGTGAAGGCCAGTAGCGAAGGCGCGTGGTACAGCAGGCCGCCGATGTAGTGCCGGGCGGTGTCCGAAAGGCCGGCGTAGCCCGTCTCGTCGTACATCAACGGGACGCCGTCCCTCCACAGCGACTGGTGGCAGTGCATCCCGGAGCCGTTGTCACCGAACAACGGCTTGGGCATGAACGTCACCGATTTACCTGCCTGCCAAGCGGTTTGCTTGGCGATGTACTTGAACATCTGATGGTCGTCCGCCGCGTGCAGCAATGTGTTGAACTTGTAGTTGATCTCGGCCTGTCCGCCGCTCCCCACCTCGTGGTGGCCCTTCTCCAGAGAGAAGCCGGCGTTGGTCAGGTGGGTGAGAATGTCATCGCGCAGGTCGACGTAGTGGTCCGTGGGGGCGACCGGGAAGTACCCGCCCTTGGGGCGGACCTTGTAGCCGAGGTTGGGGCTGCCGTCGGACTCGTTCGCTTCTCCGGTGTTCCACCAGCCGGATGTCGCGTCCACCTTGTAGAACGAGCCGTTAGTGCGCGAATCGAAGCTCACCGAGTCGAAGATGTAGAACTCGGCTTCCGGGCCGAAGTAGGCGGTGTCTGCAATGCCGGAGCTGATCAGGTAGTTCTCCGCCTTGCGGGCGACGTTGCGCGGATCGCGCGAGTACAGCTCGAAGGTGAACGGGTCGTGCACGAAGAAGTTCACGTTCAGCGTTTTGTGGGCACGGAACGCATCGATGGTCGCAGTTTCCGGATCGGGAAGCAGCAGCATGTCGGACTCATGGATCGATTGGAAGCCACGAATCGAGGAGCCGTCGAAGGCCAAGCCGTCCTCGAAGACGTTCTCGTCGAAGACGTAAATCGGAATCGTGAAGTGCTGCATGGTGCCTGGCAGGTCACAGAAGCGGACGTCGACATATTCAACGTTCTCATCCTTGGCGAGCTTGAAGATGTCGTCGGGCGTCTTTTCGGACAAGGAATGCTCCTTCGTTAGCAATGGCGCGACAGCGCTTTCTACGCCTCAACTATTTCGTCCGCGTGACAAGCTCAAGTCGAACCTGTTGCGCCTCAATAGGACAACGCCGTTGCGCCCTCCGGTGGCACTATCCGGCATTGTGGCCGATAGTCATATGAACCAGTGAACGCTGGCGCCAGCAGAGGTCGGAGTAATCATGCCGCACAACACAGAGCCGCAGTCGGATGACGAACAGCCGGACTACGTACGGCAGTCCTCTGTCGACTAGTTTTCGCGATCGACCTCGGCGACACGCGAACGAACGACCGCGCGAAATGGGCGAGACCTTTCAATTCCATCGCGAAATCATCGTCAGCGGTGACGACGCGCTGTCGAAGACAATTGCCGAGGAGCTCAGGGGCGCCGGGGCGCGGATAATCAAGATCAACACCGCCGCCGATCTCCTCGGCGCCGGGGTGCATCGCGCGCGCGCCGTCGTCTGCGCTGGACCCAATGACGCGGTGAATCTCGAAATCGCCTTACTAGCAAGAGAATACAGCCCGAGTGTACGCGTGGTGGCACGTCTGGCCAACGGCGTGCTGCGCGAAGCGGTGACCGCCGTTAGCGGCCCCGGCGCGATCTTGGACGTCGCCGACCTCGCGGCACCATCCCTCGTCGAGGCGGTTCTGTCACGTAACGCACACCAGTTCGACACGGCCGGCATCGAATTCGTCGTCTGGGGATCCGAGGCTCGGTACAACGCGACGCTGCGCGAGATCCACGCCGACCTGGCACCGGTGGCGGTGGTCCACGGCAAGAACTCGCCCACCCCCGGTGAGGTGGTGCCATGTCCGGGTCGGGATCTACAGGTCTACGCCGGCGACTGGACCTCGATGATCGGCGTCAAAGACGAATTAGAGGCCCGCGGGATCACGGTGCCTCCCCCGACCGCGACGCGCTCTCGCCACTCCCGGGTGCGCCGTGCGATCGATAGCGCGCGCGCCATGCGGGACGATGTGAACCCGTTCCTGTTGCCCTCGTTGGCATTCGCGCTGTTTCTCACGCTCGGATCGACAGCGGTGGTGCGCCTCACCTACCAGAACCCGCGGATGTCGTGGATCGACTCCCTGTACTTCGTCTCCGAGACGATCACGACCGTGGGCTACGGCGAATTCAACTTCACTCAACAACCCCCGTTGCTGCGCCTGTTCGCTATCGGATTGATGTTTAGCGGCGCGATCGTCACCGCCATCCTGGTGGCGTTTCTCGCGGATCTGATGCTGTCGCGCCGCTTCGTCCAGACGGCGGGACTCCGGCGGGCACGCCACATGCGCGACCACATCGTCGTCGTGGGACTGGGTTCCATTGGCGTCCGCGTCGTCAATGATCTGGCCGCCGCCGGCTACGACGTCCTCGTCATCGAACCGGACGAGAACAACCGGTTCCTGTCGACCGTGGCGGAACTCGATGTGCCGGTGATTTTCGGAGATTCAGCGATGCGCCAGACGCTGGAATCGGCACGCGTCGACCACGCCCGCGGAGTGGCGGTGGTGACTGGGGACGACATGGAGAACATCGAGACCGGGATCGTCTTGCTGGAGATTTTGGGGTCCGACACCAAGGTGCCGATCGTCATGCGTGTTCAAGGCCGCGCGCTGGGCACTGCGGTGAATCGGCAGTTCGGTTTCGAAAACGTGCGATCGATCGTCGATCTGGCAGCGCCCTGGTTCATCGGCGCGGCGATGGGACTGCAGGTACTCGGCACGTTTTGGGTCGGGCAGCGCTCCTTCATGGTCGGCGGAATGCTGGTGGCGGGGGGCAGCGAGCTAGACGGCCTGCGAATGATGGATTTGTCGACCCAGACGCGCGTCATCGCGATCACTCGACCGGAAGGGCCGGTTCGGCTGCGCCCCCGCCGCGACGCCCGACTCAAAGCCGGCGACACCGTCTATGTCATCGGCCCTTACCGCGAGCTGATCGCGACGCTGCGCAAGGGCCAGCCTCCGCCGCTGACCGCCATCAACGGTGAGCGCGCGGCAACGCTGGCCGCGGCGCGTTCGGTGGGTGCAGCGCGTTCAGCGGTGGGTGCGGCGCGTTCGGCCCATAGGCCGGACGTGCGCCCGCCAAGATGGGCGCCCGACCACGAGGCTTGAGTCGCGGCGCTGGTCGCGGGGCAAATATAGTCGGACGGTCGGCGGTGCCTGGGGAAGCGGATGAACATGCCCTTTGACAACCCGGATGAGTCGCGCGTTTCGGCTGCCGAACACGCGCGTTCGCTCGTCGCGGCCGCGCGGAACGATCCGGCGGCGCGGCTAGCCCTACTGCGCCGGATGTATGAGGTACCGCGCGGTGTGGACCGGGGCTATTTGCCCTACCGGCGCGCGGCGTCGGCGTTCATGGGGTGGCAGCTGCGCCGTGGCCTGCTCAACCCCCAGGAGCACTCCCGCCCGGGCAGCCCGTGGTGGCGGGCAGTGAACGAAATCCTGTTGTGCGACACCGCCGAGGCCCGGGCGATCGCGTTCGGCCAGTCCGGCGAGCCCAGCTCACCCTCGGTCCGCACCCACCTGGAATTCATTCGGCAACCAACCGCACGCAACTGGTACCGCGCGCACAACGCCTCAATCGCCGCGGCCTATTTGGCCAACGAGGAACTCGCCCGTCGGGAGACGCGGGTGGAACGGTTCTTTATCAACGTCGTCCTGATCCGGGTGCTCTACGCCCATGCCCTCGTGGCCGCGCCCCGACTGGCGCTGGGCTGGCTCGCACCGTTTGGGCGACTCCTCGGTGACCCTCGCTTGGGTATGACCGGGATCTTCCTGTCGCTGTCGCGCATCCTCCCGGACCGCTATCCGCTGGAGGACGACGTGGAAATGTACATCGCGCTCGAGCACGAGTTCGGTCACTTGCTCGACGTCGGAGTCATCCAGCCGAGATGGGGTCACCTCTACGACTGGTCCTCGGATGAGCTCGGCCATCCTGCGCTTCGCGACCTCTTGACTGATGACACGCCAAGCTACGCATGGGACATCGATGACGCCGAAGTCTGGCGGTTCCAACCTTCCCGATTGGCCCGTGCCGCACGTCGGATCGTCCGACCTTGAGTTTGCGGCCCTGTTAGCCGCGGTAGCTGGCCACCTTTGCGGCGTAGTCGTCGAGCAATCGAAGCGAGTCGTCCAGCGGCCGGGTGGGCAGCAACAGGCCCACTCGGTCGAAACCCAAGCCCTCGATGGCCTGCCAATAGTCGGGGTCAGCCGGCGAGCCGAACATCGCCAGTGGGACGTCGCGTCCGCCGCCGTCACGGATTTGATCGATGCGCTGGGTCAGCCGCTCCACCGGCAGCGGGTTGGATATCCAACCGGCGTCATGGCGTATGACCCGCTTGACCGTGGCATTCGAGTCGCCGCCAATGAAGATCGGCGGGTGCGGTTTCTGAACCGGCTTGGGGCGACTGTAGGAAGAGTCGAAGTTGACGTACGTGCCGTGGTACTCAGCCGGTTCGGTCGTCCACAACGCCTTGATGGCCTCGATGCGTTCATCCAGTAGTGCGCCTCGCGTCTTGGGGTCCGTGCCGTGGTCGCGCAACTCCTCGATGTTCCAGCCGGCGCCCACGCCGAACACGAAGCGGCCGCCGGAGATCAAGTCGATGCTGGCGGCCTCCTTTGCCGTGACGATCGGATCGCGCTGAATCAGCAGGGCGATCCCGGTAAACAACTCGATGGACGAGGTGACCGCTGCCGCCGCGGCTAATGTCACGAACGGGTCCAGGGTGCGGTAGTAGATCGATGGCAGCTCACCACCAAGCGGGTAGGCAGACTCCCGACTTGCCGGAATGTGCGTGTGTTCAGCGATTATGAGCGATGCGAATCCCCGCTCTTCGATCGCGCGAGCCAGCGATATCGTGTCGATGGTGTCGTCGTTGACGAACGTTGAGATTCCGAATTTCATACTCACCCTTATCTGCCGCCGTTAATCTGCCGTCTGCCGAAGAACCAACACCCACACGCACGCCGCTAATCCCGGTGAGGCGCCAACGGGAGGTACCAGCTGCGGCGATGGACCGCAGCGCCCCGCCTGCCGAGGCGTGCATGAACTAGCCTCTCCGTGACATATCGGTGTCGCCGGTCCTATGTTGGCGGCCCGGCAGAGCTGACCGCAGCTGGGCGTAGGCAACTACCAACGCGTCGCGCGTGAAGCCTCTGTTGAGGCCGCTCGGGTTGGGAAGCACCCAGGCTTCGGTCCCAGCGAATGCGGTTGGCTGTGGGCCCCAGTCGATTTGGGAGTCGCCGGTCATCGCCGAGAGCGCGGGCTTTCCCAGGAAGGCAGTCGCCCGCGGCCGATACTGACAGATTTTGGCCTCGAAACTTGGCCGTGCCAGCCGGAACTCTTGAACGGTGATCTCGCTTGCTTGCCGGGTAGGCCGCGCCACAACTGCGGTGATTCCACAGCCATACTGCAACAACTGCTGTTCGTCTTCGGGTCGCAATTGCGTATCGGTGAAGCCCGCGAGATGCAGCACTGCCCAGAATCGGTTGTTGCGGTGAGAAAAGTTATGCCCGTCGACAGCGGCGCTGTAGGCCGGGTTGATGCCGCAAAAGATCACGTCGAGATCCTCGGTGAGCACGTCGGGCGGAAAGCCCGTCACCGAATCGCCTTTCCCGCGCATGTGTCAACCGCCATTGCGTTAGAGCGCTTCGCCGATGTCGGGCAGCAACGAAATGTCCTCTGGCTGTCCGCATCGGCGAAATAATGTTGCAGTCTCCCGGACATTTCTCTTGGCCCAATCAGCATCGAAGAGACTTAGCACCCGGTACTCGTATTTAAAGCGTTCTGCTCGGTCTCCCACCCGTTTGGCCGCTTGGGTCGTAACCACGCCTTCCGTGTACCAGTAGAGAAGATCATCGAGAGAGCCCGACCGGTCGAAACCGAGTTCCCCTCGCTCATAGAAAGTGAAGTGATACGAGCCATCGTCGGCAACGTAAATGTTCAGACCATCTTTTGTGCGAAATCCGACGAGCAGGGGCTGGACTCCCAGCTTTTCCGACAACCGATCTATCTCGGTCTGAAGTTCTGCAGATTTATCGTCCAAGACGCGGTCCGTATTCATCAAGAATTCCCCTGTAGCACGTGGTTGCTCCCAACGTGCAGCGCAACGAGATTTACGTCCAGCTCATCGGCCACGATGACCCCCTCCCGGTCGGCGGCACTGCGCCGTGAAGCTTAGCCAGTTTTGGGAGGCCACGCCCTTCACCTCAACCCGGTCAGACGGCGGGCCGCGAGCAAACCTCACGGTTGCGCCGCCGATCAGCGAACCGCGCGGCTCGGAGCAAGCACCGAGATGGTCCACAACCCATACCGACACGCAATCGTGGGCCCCCGATCCCGACGCGAGCCGACACCGATCACGAGTACAGTGATTGCTGGTTGACAGCGCAGCCGGCCTGGAACATATCGCCCCTAGAGGCAACTTGAGAGCGATCGCTCGCAACCAGGCAATTCGGTATTTCCCTCGCGAAAGTTCACAATGCAAAGGCGTCTAAAGCGGACTGTCACCCAGCGCCGCGGCCATGGCCTGTCCGACCCGCCAGCCAAGGGCTATTCGCTGGGTGCGCATGCCCCCGCGATGCGTGATCTGCTGGTCACACTGGGCCATGCTCGGACGCGCACCGTCATTCACCGGCGGGGGCAGACGGTCGGAGCCGGCAAGCAGATCTCTTCCTCCGATCATCAGGTACGGCACTGATGGCCATCGCAGACGTAGCCGAATACGCCCATCTGAGCGCCGCGGACGTCGAGGCGCTAGCCCTCGAACTGGATGCGATCCGTCTCGACATCGAGGAATCGCGCGGCGCGAACGACAGGGCTTATATCCAGCGCACCATCGCCTTTCAACGTTGCCTCGACTTCGCCGCCCGCATCGCGATCGGCGCCAGCCGAACCAGGACCGGGTGGATGCTGGGAACGCTCGCCCTAGCCACGGCCAAGAGCATCGAGAACATGGAGCTCGGCCACAACATCGGCCACGGTCAATGGGATTGGATGAATGACCCCGAAATCCACTCCACCACCTGGGAGTGGGACATGGCGGGGCCGTCCTCGCAATGGAGGTACTCGCACAACTACCGCCATCACGTCTTCACCAACGTTGTCGGCATCGACGACGACCTCGGGTACGGCGTTCTGCGGGTCACCCGTGACCAACAGTGGAAACCGAGCAATTTGGTGCAGCCGCTACGGCATCTGGTGCTGGCAATTGTGTTCGAATGGGGTATCGCCCTGCACGGGTTGCACTCCGAACGTGATCGCGCGCAGACTGACGCCGAAAAATCCGCTTGCGCCCGGGATATGCGCCGGAAAATTGTGCGTCAGACGGCCAAAGACTACTTGTTGTTCCCGGCGCTCGGAGGGCGGCGCTGGCGGCGCGTCCTGGCCGGGAATGCATTGGCCAACCTACTGCGCAACCTATGGGCATATGCAGTGATCTGTTGCGGTCACTTCGTCGACGGCGCCGAGAAGTTCACGCCTGAGACCCTGGACGGCGAGACTAAGCCTGAGTGGTATCTGCGACAAATGTTGGGCAGCGCCAATTTTCACGCTGGACCGGTACTCGCGTTCATGAGTGGAAACCTCTGCTATCAGATCGAACACCATCTGTTCCCTGATCTGCCCAGCAATCGCTACGCTCAAGTCGCGAGGCAGGTGCAGGCCGTCTGTGCCGCATACGACCTGCCCTACACCACCGGCTCGCTACCCCGCCAATACCTGCTGGTGCTGCGCACGATCGTCAAACTGGCTCTCCCAGACCGGTTTTTGCGAGCCACCTCCGATGACGCTCCTGAGACCGCGTCTGAAAAGAAATTTCGCCGCCTCGCGAAAAGGCCCGCCCGAACAGGCGTCGGGAACGACACAGGTCCCACCCCGGCAAGTCGCCGCGAATTCTCGATGAGAACCACCGTCTGAATTGCCGCGTCCCAGCAGGACGCCGACCTGGAGAACTGCCTCAGCCGGTGTCGAGTCGCGGAAAGAGGATTTCCTCCGCTAGCAGCTGCAACGCGGCGGCAATCGGGATGGCAACAAGAGCTCCGACCATCCCGAGCAGCGAGCCACCGATCAAGACGGCCACGACGGTGGTCAGCGCCGGCACCTTGACCGCCCGCCCAATGATCTTGGGCACCAGCAGGTAGTCCTCGGCAAGCCGGAACACCACGAAGAACACGGTGGTTCCGATGCACACCGGAAGCGACACGGTGAGCGCGACAGCGGCCACGACCACACCCGCGATGGTCGACCCGACGACGGGAATCAAGTCGAAAATTGCCACGAAGATACCCAGCAGCAGTGGATAGGGAACTGAGAAGGCCATCAGCCAGATGAAGGTGGCGACCCCGGCGATGACCGAGATCATCACGTTGCCAAGGACGTAGGCACCCACCTTGGCGAAGACCTCATCACCGATGAGGATGGCGCGGGGCCGACGACTGTGGGGCACCAACCGGTACAGCGTGGTGCGGATGCGGGGCATGTCGACCAGGAAGTACACCGTGAGCACCGCGACGATGAGTATGTCGGCAACTGCTTCGAAGACGGCGGTGCCCGCACTGACCACATCGTTGAGAACCGATCCACCCGAACCGTTGACGGCGTCGGTAATCCGCTGTTGTAGGTGGAAGCGGTCGTTGAGCCTGCCGACTGCCGAGGAGTGGTCCTGGGCCTGCTGAACGTAGTGCGGCGCTTCGCGTATCAGCTCACCCGCCTGTTGGGCGAGCGGGGGAATCGCGGCACCGACGAAGGTACCCAACAGCGTGAGAAAGATGGCGAACACCAGCGTGGTCGCCGCCCACCGCGGCAGTTTGTGGTTGACGAACCAGGAGGCGGCCGGTTCAAGACCGAGTGCAAGAAAGAACGCAACCCCGATGAGGACCAATATCGAGGCCATGGATTCCAGCACACGGACCGCCCCGTAGGTGACCGCGACACCGGCGGCCGCTGCCATCCCGACGAAAAAGGGCGACCGCCGATCAAAGCGGCGCCCCAGCCGGCCGAGGGGCTGCTCGTCGGAACTCATCTCGGCCGCACTGGTTTCTGCCTCGGCGACCGGGCCCTCCTGCTCGTGAGGTTGGGCAACCAGATCGCGATCCACTTCGGCGTCTCGACCTTCGGTGATGAGGTCGTTGTCAACTCCGGTCATGTGAAGCCTCCGCTAATCCATCGGCGGAACAGATCCGCGTTCCCCGAGTACCCGCTTCCCGAGCTGCGAACAGGCCAGTTTCGATCGCACTCCATCGGGACGTGACTGGCGGGGATCGACGACGAGACGGTAGCTAGAACACCGCATCCACTCAGCGATCGATACCTTCATGACCAGAGCGGACCAGTGCGTTGCTGGGAAGCAGGAACCCGGGCAGCTGGAGCTTTCGGACTGCCCGTAGTGCCCCTGAAGGGATCACCCGCTTGAAGAAGACGCTGGCGTCAAAAGCCGCGCGCACTTCCTTGACGTAGGAACTCGGAAGACCGAATCGGATTCGGCCCTGGCTGACGTCGACGAGGTCACCCCGCCGAAAAGCCTCCACGAGCGGCGCGTGGGGCCGGGTCGGGCCGTATCTGGAAAGCCGATGATGTTCAGCAACGATGAGCGCCAGCTCGTCGGACCAACTCTGCCGGCCAGTCTCTTCCAGCCATGCATCCTGCGCCTCGATCGACGGCACCAGGTAGTCGAGCGTGTCGAATGCGGCCAGGTCATGAAACGCTGCGGCGATCGTGAGCTTGTCGTCGCGGTCGGGTGTAGATGGAGCGAACGCGCGGGCGAAGTTCACGACGCGGTAGACGTGCGCTTTGTAGGCGTCGTCGCCGTGGGCGTGCTGGCGGTGAGACTCGAAGATCTCGTCGGCCAGGGGCAAGCTGCGGAGGATCTCCGGCGTGATCACGAATTGAGCGTACGTCTGTTGCCAGATAGACGGTGGTGACGCTGCCGGGAATCGAACCCGAGGCCCTACCAGGCAATATGCCTTCTGATCTGCCGGTACTGTTAAGTCGGACAGGCGAGGCCAGGTCGTGTTCGATGGCCGAAACACCTATGATCCAAAGCGCCTGCGGGCCGAGGGCTTTGAGCACCACGGCGTGGGCCGGAACTAAGGAGCATAAACATCGTGAGAGCCCTCGTGGCGGGCGCCGCCGGGTTCTTGGGGTCCCACCTGTGCGATCGTCTTCGCCGCGACGGCATCGAGGTCGTCGGGATCGACAACTTTTGTACCGGCAGGCGCGAGAACGTCAAACACCTTGAGGGAGATCCGGGCTTCAGTTTCATCGAGCACGACATCACCCGACCGACAGGCGCGGCGGTGGCGGGTCCGCTCGATGTCATCTTCAACATGGCTTGCCCCGCATCCCCGCGCGCCTACCAGCGCGATCCCCTGTTCACCCTTGAGACGAACTACGTCGGGACGCGAAACCTCCTCGAATTGGCGCGCGAGAATGGGACAACCGTTCTGCAGGCTTCCACCAGCGAGGTCTACGGGGATCCGACGATCCATCCCCAGGTCGAGAGCTACTGGGGCAACGTCAACTCCTTCGGCGCGCGCGCCTGCTACCAGGAGGGCAAGCGAGTTGCGGAGACGCTGATGCTCGAGTACGCGCGCCGCTACGGCGTCCCTATTAAGGTCGTCCGCATCTTCAATACCTACGGCCCGAGGATGGACCCCGCGGACGGTCGAGTCATCTCCTCGTTCATCGTCCAGGCGCTGCGGGGAGAAGCGATCACCGTCTTCGGCGACGGCACCCAGACCCGTTCCTTCTGCTATGTAGACGACCTCGTCGACGGGCTCGTGAAGATGGCAGCGAGCGAACCCGCGTTCACCGGACCAGTCAACCTCGGCGGCCGGGCCGAACTTACCGTTCTCGAGACCGCGAGCCGCATCAAGGAAATGACGGGGTCCTCCTCGGCGACCGTCTTCAAGGCCCTGCCGCCGGAGGATCCGAGGAAGCGCACGCCGGACATCGGCCTCGCCGAGTCCAGGCTCGGCTGGCATCCACGAGTCCCTTTCGCAGAGGGGGTCGCGCAAACTATCGAATATTTCAGAGCGTCATCAGATGTAGCTGCAAGAGGCGCGCCGTGAGATTTGTGCTGGCCAGCTTGGGAAGTCGAGGCGATATCGAGCCGTGCGCCGCCATCGGTCGGGAACTGCAGCGCCGGGGTCACGAAGTATGCACGGCGGTCCCGCCTAATTTTCTGAGCTTCATCGAATCGGCGGGGCTTGCTGGGGTCCCCCATGGCCGGGACCAGGTGTTACACAACGCGAATATCGAACGCACATACGGGAATACGCCGCATCCCATGATGGCCGCATGGGAAGTTCTGAGGCATATCAACGAACTCTGGCCGGAGCTGGGCACGTCGCTGACGTCGCTGGCCGATGGGGCCGACCTGTTATTGACGGACGCAAGCGAGCAGGGGCTGGCCGCCAATGTTGCGGAGTACTACGACATTCCGCTGGCCGCGCTGCACATCTTCCCGCTTGATCCTGGTGGTACGGATCGGCACGTAGCCAGGGAGGCAGAAGACGTCCAACGCCGAGCACTGGGCCTGCCAGAAGAAACGGGCCCTTCGACGCGACGATCGCTGGAGATCCAGGCCTACGACGAACTCTTCTTTCCCGGGCTGGCAGCCGACTGGGCGAAATACGACCTACGGCGGCCGTTCGTTGGCGGGCTGACGCTGGAGTTGCCGGCGGATGCCGACACTGATGTCTCGTCGTGGATTGCCGCCGGGACGCCGCCGATCTACTTCGGCTTTGGCAGCAGCGTGCGACTCCCCTCGTCCGCTGAGACGGTCGCGGTAATCAGCGCGGCCTGCGCGCAGTTAGGCGAGCGCGCGTTGATTTGCAGCGGGTCGAGTGATTTCGTCCAGGTCCCGCATTTCGACCACGTGAAGGTTGTCAGCACGGTGAACCACTCGGCCGTTTTTCCCGCTTGCCGCGCGGTCGTCCATCACGGGGGCCCCGGCACCACGTTCGCGGGCATACGCGCCGGAATTCCGACGTTGGCCCTTTCGGTCTCGGTCGATCAGCCGTTGTGGGCCAATGCGGTCACCCACCTGGGAGTCGGCGTTGGGCGGCCCTTCTTTGAGGCGACGTTGGATACGCTGGTCGCGGATCTGCGCTCCATCCTCACTGAACAGTGCGTGACTCGAACCCGCGAGGTCGCCGCACAGATGGCCACACCAGCCGAAAGCGCTGCTGCTGCCGCCGATCTCCTCGAAGAGGCGGCCCGTCTCGGGCACGTGGACTGATCGGCGAAGGAGCGGATTATGACCGATCCCTGGATTCTCTATACCGAGGAGATGGACCAGGTCGACGGCTGGTTCTATCAGGCCGACGTCGAGCTCTTCGGCAATCTGCTCGCTCGCCAGACGGCCGAGGGCATCAAGGGCGATTTGCTGGAGATCGGCGCGTATCAAGGTAAGTCCGCCATCTTGATGGGATACGGCCTCCGTGACGATGAAGAATTCGTGATCTGTGATTTGTTCGGCGCGGTGATGGAGCACGCCGACATCGCTCAGGCCCCACGCCAGGAATACTCGGGCCTGGAGCAGGAGCAGTTCCTGGCCAACTGGGATCGGTTCCACACTCGCCGGCCAACGCTTGAAGTCTGCGAGTCATCGGCGCTCGACCTCGGAGACCGCATGGTCCGCTTCAGCCACATCGACGGCTGTCACAGCTACCAGTGCGTCGCCAAGGACATCAGTCTCGTCGTGACGCACACGGCCAAACGGGGCGTGATCGCGATGGACGACTATCGAGGCGTCCAAACCCCCGGCGTGGCCGCAGCCGTATGGCAGGCAGTCGGCAACGGCTTGTTGTTCCCTTTCGCCGCGACGTATACGAAGATCTACGCCTGTACCTCAGCCGCTGACCAGAAGTACTGGTCAGAGCGGATGCGGAATCGGGAGGACAACATCTACTTCCCCGACTTTGAGTTGCCGTCGTATCGCAGTGTCTCGGCAACGCAAATTCAGAACGTGACCGCCGAGGACTGACCGGCGTGCCGCCCACATGCCGCGTCGAGGATCGTCAAGATACGGACCCGCCGATGATGTGGCGGTGCAATTCCTCTGTGAGGATTTGGATTTGGCGGGTCAGCTCGGTGTTGGTTTTGAGCTCCAGTTCCTGAGCTTCAAAGTCGTGGTCGGCCTGGGCCTGTTGGAAGGCCGCTTGGCGATTCTGGCCGATCATGACGAACGTCGACAGAAAGATCGCTTCAAGTGAGACCACCAGCGCCAGTATCGGCCACGAGTACTTTTCGAATAGCGCTATCCACACGGCGAAAACGACCGCGTGAAGCCAGACGAAGTTCATCGAGCCCGCGAACGCGGTAATGCGATCGGCCAACCGCAAGTGACGTTTCTCGCTTCGTCTCTTGGCCTCCGCCAGCACGACCGGGTGGTGGATCTGACTATCGCGCAACAACCTGTGCGGGATGAGTTGGGGGATGTGCCGATCGGTGGTGAAGCGCGGGATTGTCATCTTCGGTTTTTCCGGGTCCATAGGATTCATTCTGACCTCGTTTCGCGGCATCGGCATCACCGCTTTCCCAGTCCCGCTCGAGGGCGTGAGCGATCGCGAGACCAATCATTCTCTCGCACAGTGCTATTCACTGAATATCGCCCGCCGACGGGAAGGGCGGCGGGTGCCTTACTACCAATTGCTCGGCGAGTAATCCTTGAGGAAGCAGCCGTGCAAATCTTCGCCGGACTCCCCGCGGACGATTGGGTCATACACACGGGCGGCACCGTCGACGAGGTCGAGCGGGGCATGGAAACCCTCGTCGGCAAGCCGCAGCTTTGTCGGGTGTGGACGCTCGTCGGTGATCCAGCCCGTATCGACGGCGGTCATGAGAATGCCGTCCTGCTCCAGCATCTCAGCGGCGCTGGTGCGGGTGAGCATGTTCAGTGCGGCCTTCGCCATGTTGGTGTGCGGATGCCCTGGGCCCTTATAGGCGCGGCTGAATTGCCCTTCCATTGCCGACACATTCACCACGTACGTGCGGCGGGAAGCTGAAGCGGCCATCGCCGGGCGCAGGCGGCTCACCAAAATGAACGGCGCGGTCTGGTTGCACAGCTGAACCTCGAGCAGTTCCATTGCGTCGACCTCGTGCACGCGTTGGGTCCAGCTGTTGATCGACGCGGTATCGGGCAGCAGGCCACCCGCGTCGATGGCGGTGCCCGCGCCGATCCGATCCGGAGACGCGCTGCGTGCCGTGAGTGCCAGTTCGGTCACCGCGTGCGGAGTTTGGTGCTCTTGGAGGCTTCCGGCAAGTGCGGCGGGATGGGCGTCGCTGACGCGGTCGAACGTGATGACTTCGACTGGTTCCGAGACGAGCTCCGGCGGCGGGGTGCGCTCCCCCGCGACGAGCGCCGAGTAGGAGCCAGGCGCTCGGCGCACCGTCTGAGCGGCGTTGTTGATCAGGATGTCCAGTGGGCCCTGCGCGGCCACCGCGTCCGCGAGGGCGACGACCTGAGCGGGGTCGCGCAGGTCGATACCCACGATGCGGAGCCGGTGCAGCCAGTCGGCACTGTCGGGCATCGCGCTGAAGCGGCGTACGGCGTCGTTCGGAAAGCGGGTGGTGATGGTCGTGTGGGCGCCGTCGCGGAGCAGTCGCAGCGCGATGTACATGCCGATCTTGGCGCGGCCACCGGTGAGCAGGGCTTTCTTACCGGTGAGGTCGGTGCGAGCGTCGCGCTTGGCGTGGCTGAGTGCGGCGCACTCCGGGCAGAGTTGGTGGTAAAAGGCGTCGACCACCGTGTAGTGGTTCTTGCACATGTAGCACGCGCGCGGCCGAAGCAACGTTCCTGCGGAGGCCCCGACCGCAGTGGACACCAAGGGCAGGCCCCGAGTCTCGTCGTCGATTCGGCCCGGCGCACCGGTGGCGGTGGCCGCGGTGACGCCGCGATCGGCGGCCGCAACCGCGTCGCGCTTGGCATCGCGGCGGGCCTTCTTGACCGACTTGAATATGCTCGCGGTGGCCCGACGCACTGTGACGGCATCGGGATGCTCGGGCGGCAACGACTCGATGTCGGCGAGCACCTGTAGGCACGTGTTGAGCTTGTCCGGGTCGATCGCGTTCACGTTGGAAGAGTACGGCGTTATTCACCTACGGCGTCACAGCCAGCCCCGGACCACCTGGGCGATCTGGCTCTCTCTTTGACCCGGGAGCGTTGGAGTTCTTTCAAGACAGTTCGGAATATGCGATACCGGTCAGGTTTCCCTGAGCGACTAGCAGGACCTTCTTGTCCGAGCCATCGAGCCTGGCCGAAAAAACATTGCCCCCAAAGTCGGTGACAAACATTCGGTCGCCCTTCAGATCCAGGGCGATGCCGATTCCCTCCATCAAGTGCGTAAACACGATCTCAGGAGCGGGGCGTCCCTTCGCATCCGCATCCATCGGCGCGCGATTGACCGTGTTACCGCGCGGCGGATCGCCCCGATCGGTCCAATACATGACGCGATTGTTGAGATCGAGCTCCAGATCGATCGGTTCGGGAAGCCCGTGATACAGAACTTCGATATCTGCTCGATTAGATGCCGTCTGTCCTGTGGGAATTTCGACGCCGGCACGGAAAATGCCGCCCTGGCCGGCGTTGTCAGGACCCTTCTGCGTCCAGTACACCTTGCCGCCATCGACATCGATGGCTACGCCCACACACCACTTCGAAGCATGCGGCCCCGGTCGCGCGTCGCCCTGGCTGGTGTCCACGAGGGTCTCGATGTTCGAGCCGTCGAGGTTGGCGCGCATCAGTCGCATGCCCTCGCGGTCGCACCAGTACAACTTTCCGCTCTTCTTTTCGAGCTGGAGCTGCTTGGGAGTGAATGTGTCGCCCGGGCGAACAATCGTCTGGCGATTCTGCCCGTCGACGTCGGCTCGCTCGATGGAACCGTCGTTCTCCGCGGGGTTGCCCATGTTGGTCCAATAAATGTGTCCCGCCGCGACGTCCACCGCGGGGCCATCGGGGTATCTGCACTCGGTGATGATGACCTTGCGGTCGGAACCGTCCGGTTTCAGCGAAACGACGCAGTCGTCGCTGAGCACAAGCAGGAACAAACGGCCGGCGGTTGCGTGGTCGCCGACCGTCTGTTCCGGTTCCTGCATTCGCGAACTAACCATGTGGCTCTACTCCAGATCGCTCGGTTGCTGAAGCCGTGGGCCACAGAACGATGCCCACCTAGGCTCCAAGGTGGAATCAAACGTGTCGCGCCGGCGAAGTGCCCGACAGGGAGACCTGTGGCGGGCGTCCCTGCTATTAACGATCATTGGAAGGTCAGTGCCTGTTCGGCCCCAGCCTCTTTGAGGCTCGCGATGTCCTTGAACCCGCAGATCGCTAAACACAGATCCAGCTCGGCGAGGAAAGATCTCAGGTAGTGCGTCAAGCTCTCGGCGCCGCCATAGGAGAGGGCGTACGCGTAGGACCGGCCGAGACCGACGGCCGTTGCTCCCAATGCCAAAGCAATGACGGCATCTGTGGCGCTGCGTATGCCGCCATCGAACATCACCGGAGCGGAGCCCGCCGCGGCGACCACTCCAGGCAGCAACTGAAGGGTCGGTAGCCCCGAATTCGCTTGTCGGCCCCCGTGGTTGGTCACGTAAAGTACGTCGGCACCGTTGTCGATCGCCAACCTCGCATCATCGGGGTGCTGAATCCCCTTCACCGCGAGGGGAAGCTTGGTGTTGGCACGGATCCAGCGAAGGTCGTCCCAGGCCAGCGGGACCGCGAAGATCGAGGCGTAGTAACGCAGTGTCGCCGGGGGGTCTTCGTGTGGTGGCTTCGCGAGATGTTTGGTGAAGTTTTCGTCGGAGTAATAGTTCTCCATGCAGAAGCCACGCGCTTGCGGATAGTTTCCGATCGCGAGGTCCGCAGGCCGGTAGCCCAGCGTCCAGGAATCAACGGTCACCACCACGCTGGAATATCCGCTGCTCTCAGCACGATCGAGGAAACTGGCGGCCAGCTCGCGATCTCCCGGCAGATACAGTTGGAAAAAGCTTGGCGTGGACCCAGCATGCTTGATGACTTCGTCCAGCGGGGTTTGCGAGAACGTTGACAGCGTGAACGGCACACCGGTATTGGCCGATGCCTGGGCCGAGGCCACGTCTCCCTGAAAGTCCGGCGAGCACAAACCGATCAGGCCTATCGGGGACATGAACATCGGCGAGGGCAGATGCTTGCCGAACAAGTCGATGGACAGATCGCGCTCGGGCGGGCTGACCATCATTCGGGGAATGATCCCGTAACGCGAATATGCGTCGATGTTGGCACGCTGAGTGCGACCGTCCCCCGCCGCGGCCGAGACATATCGGTACACCCAGTCCGGGAGCGCGTCAATGGCTTTCCGCTCAATCGATTCAAAGTCGAACGGGTACCGCGAGCTTATGCCTCGTACCGCGTCGCCATAGACGCTCCACTGAAAGTCCCCAAAATTCTTAGTCATGGTCCTGCCCCTTGTGTCGAGGATTAGATGGTCATGACGACCACACACTGGTCATCATCGTGACACCTTCGGACGGTGTCGATGTAGTCGGAAACAATCCCGCAGGCTGAATATTGTTCTACGGCACATGATCTCGAATACTCGATCAGCAACAGATCTCACGGCTTAGCCTGTCGACCGCGCGGTGAAAGGTCGGCTCGATGGTGATGTCGTCGACCGCGAGATTGACGCGGAGCGAGTAATGGTGTTGTCTTCGGGCCATCTCGCCGCTGCCAGCTCATCGTTTGACTTCCTCGCTAGAAGACGGCTATGGGATTGGAAGCGCTCGATGTGACGCCCTTCATTCGCCACGGCAGAGCCGCGAAGAAGAAGTCCCAACGGTTCTCCTCCGCGCAGGCCTCCGCCAGTTCGGTGAGGTTCACGTTGTCGATCAGCCACAGGCCGAGGGCGACGAGGGCCACCGTGTGAATCGGCCGAATGAAGTCCACGCCGAATCCCGATGGCTGGACGTCCTGAACGCCATCGTTACCAAGTATGGACACGTCACGCTCCCGCAGAAATGGCAGGCAACTGGCGTGTAGACCTGCCTGACGCGCCGAAATACCCTCCCCGTCAGGACCTTCGCTCAATATCGCCGCCGCATTCCCGGTATGCACCATTAGGGCATCGCCGGCACGGACGGTGACGCCCTGGCGTTGCTCAGCGGCTCGTAGTTCGTCCGGCGTGACCGCGTGGCCGCGCTCGAGCCAGGCGACGCCATACAGGGCGGCAATGTCCAATAACACCCCTCGCGTGATAAAGCCGTGCTCCGCCTGATCCATCGACAGCGATCGCGCACCATGCAGTGAATTAGTATCGCTTTTCGCGAAGCCGTTGTAGTTCTTACCGTCCCAGGAATAGTGTGCGAGACCGTCGATATGGGTGTTGGAACCATGTGCAGCGATCCCCACATACTCGGTGACGGCTTCGTATCGCATCTCGCGACCGAGGTGGTCGGTAACCTCGTTTAGGGTCATAAAGCGCTGCACCAGTGCGAAACCCGAGTCCAACGGATCCGGGTCGAGTGGGTCGATCGGGCGAGATAACGAAATGGCCCGGCCGGTCCGGATAATGGAGGCTGCTGCAACTCTGACCTCGTCGGTGATGAGATTGAGGGTGCCGATCCGGTCATCGTCGCCCCACCGCCCCCAGTTGGATAAGGATGTCAGGTATGCCTCAATTCCTGCCGTTGTCAGCACAGTTTCTTCGGTAGTCGTTCGCGGGTCAGCCATTTGAACCCTCCTCTTGTCGACTTTTCAGACGAGCCGGCGGGGCCTATCACACGAGTCGTGGCGTAGGCCCATTCGCTGCTACACCCTCAGCCTTCTGCAAACGTCGTGAGTTGTCGTTATCCGCCGGAACAACGTCGATGCCGGAAGCTAGTACTCAAGAACAACTTTGGTAGGCTTTCATTGCCGGAGGACGCTAACACGCGCCCATCCGACCACCTGAACTTTCACCCCGGTTGACCGGTGAAGCCGCGAAATCACTTGCTGTCATTCACTATTGCATTCCGACGCAAACGTCATACCGACGAAGTACCCGTCGGTTTGTTAGCGGTCACACACCAACGGCGGCTCCGCCCCGGAACAGACGGGCATCACCGAGCCGCTGACCACCGTCGATCGCGATGGTCTCACCCGTCATCCAACTCGCTGCATCTGAGGCGATGAACGCGATGGCCGCGCCGATATCCTCGGGTGAGCCGATCCGGTTGAGCGGGGTGGATGCGGCTACCTCTAGTTCGTTTTCCCTCCACAGTGCCTCGGCCAGTTTGGTCCGCACCACGCCCGGCGCGACCGCGTTCACCCTGATCTTGGGCGACAGCTCGAGCGCCATCTGCTTGGTGATGTGGATCAGGGCCGCTTTAGATGTGTTGTACAACCCCAGGTTCGGTTCGCATCCCATGCCACCGATGGACGCGGTGTTGACTACGACGCCCCCGTGCTCGGCCATCCAGGCGCGCGCTGCCACAGATGTCCACAGGATCGGCGCCCAGAGGTTCACGTCGAACGTCTTGGCGAACCGGGCGTGATCTTGGTCGATGATCGAGCCGTACGCAGGATTGGTTCCGGCGTTGTTTATCAGGATGTCGACACTGCCGAACCGCTCCAGGGTGATGGAGATGCAGCGCCGCGTTGCCTCCTCGTCGACGGCGTGCGCCGCGACGCCCACCGCGGACCCGTTCACCTGTATGGCCGCGGCATCCGCGGACTCCTGGGAACGAGACGTCAGCACAACATTGCCGCCGGCTGCTGCGATAGCTTGCGCTGCGGCCAACCCGATACCGCGCGAAGCGCCGGTGACGATCGCGGTCCGGCCGGTCAAGTCCAGTCCGGGGTTCGCAGGAAGTTCACCTCGTGGTGTCATTTCAGGCCACACTCACCTTTCTTCGCCGTCGCGGGCATGCCGGAGGATCAGCGCAACGGAGGGCCCCACTGGACCTGTTCGCGCAGCAGGGTTTTGAGCAGTTTGCCCGTGGCGGTGCGGGGCAGTGCCTCGTTGACCACCACGGCATACTGGGGGACCTTGAACTGGGCGAGGTGCCCGTGGCAGTGCCCGATAACGGCCGCCAGATCCACCTGTGCACCACCGGTGTAGAGGACGGCGCCAACCTTCTCCCCCATCACGTCATCTGGGACGGCGAGGACGGCGGCATCAGCGACGCCAGGCGCTGCCAGTAGCACAGCTTCGACCTCCACGCTTGAGACGTTCTCCCCGCCGCGGATGATGATGTCTTTGACCCGGTCGATGATGTGGACGCGACCCGCGTCGTCGACACGCACAATGTCACCGGTGTACATCCAGCCGTCGATGATCGTGTCGGCGGTGGCTTCTGGGCGATCCCAGTACCGGTTGGCGACATTGGCTCCGCGGGCCACCAGTTCGCCGACGCGCGAGTCGTCGGCGATCGGAACGATGCCTAAGTCGACGGCCGGGACAGCGTAGCCAACCGAGTCGGCGTGCTCGACCACATCGCTGTCAGGCAATACGGTCATCAACGATGCCGTCTCTGTCATGCCGTAGCCGTTGATCAGAGTCGCGGCGGGGAAAGCCTCCTTCAGCGCATGCACCAACGAGGGGGCAATCGGTGCACCACCATAGGCCAACCACCGGACGCTGGAAACGTCAGCGCCCGGAAAGTCCTTGTTCCGCAACAACAACGAGTACACAGCCGGTACGGAGACCAGGAATGTGATCCGCTCGACCGACAGCAGACTGGCCAATGTGGGGAGGTCGAGCGCAGGCATGATCACCGAGCTGCCGCCGACGTACAAGGCAGTCAGCAGCTGCGAATTACAGCCGGTCACGTGAAACAGCGGCACGCAGATCAGAGTGCGCAGTTCCTCGCCCGCATCGTGCGGCACCCCGAGACAGCGGATCATGTTCTCCGCGTTGGTAAGAAATGCTCTATGCGTGGTGGGCACACCCTTCGGATGCCCGGTCGTGCCCGATGTGTAGAAGAGTGCGGCCACGTCGTCGGCGCCGAGGCCCTCCTCGACGTACGAGTCGCCGTCCGGCAGCGCGCCATCGGCCGTGAGGTCCACCCGCACCCCGGCGTCGGTCAGGACGAATTCGACCTCCGGCGGCGCCGACCGAGTGTTGACCGCCACCGCGATCCCGCCGGCCATCACTGTCCCCAAAAACGCTAGCACCCAATTCATTCCGGCCGGATAGCGCACCGCGACCCGATCACCACGTCGCAGTCCAGCGGCTCGAAGTCCCCCGGCGACCCGCGCGGCACCGTCCCACAGCTGTCGGTAGGACAATCGATCGCCGCCGACTTCGGCCACTGCCTCGCTGTCGGGTCGGCTTTCTAGGTTTGTCCGCAAGACATCGAGCAACGTCGGCGGCAGGTCGTCAAAGAATGGGATGCCGTTCCCGTCCCGCGATATCCCCGCACGTGGAAAAGGGTTGTCAATGCGTGGAATCTCTACGATCATTCCGCTCATTTCGTCACCTCGAAGTGCTCGGCTGGGCTAGAGCGTGTGCCACCGCTCTATAGGCGTGGCGGTTGCACATCATCCCCAGATGACTACCGGAGACCTCGACACAGGTGGCGTAGTCGGCGACGCACGACGTCCAGCGCACGACTCCATCGGTGCGCGAGAAAATCGAGGTCATCCGGACTTGGTCCGGAACAGCCATGCCGAAGGCCTGGGACGGTGCGCAGGCGCAACCGGCCGTGAGGCAACCGAGGGCAGCTCGCTGCGAATCGCCAGTGTGCAGTACGGTTTGCGCGGTGGCGGCCGCCCAGTGGCACAGCGCCGACACATCCAGGGGATCTTCGAGTCCGGTGCCCATGAGCACCGCATGTGACACCAGGTTTGGATGCCGTGCAGCCAATGAGCGCGCGTAATGGCCGCCGCGACTGTGCCCGATGATCGCCACCCGCCGTCCGCTGACCTCGTGCGCGCCGACGAGCCGGTCGACCATGCGCCGGTCGAAGGTGGCGAAACACCCGGAGTTGAACCAGATCCCGCAGTGGATCGGGCGATAGCCGATACGCCGCAGGAACAGCGCGAGCAACCACAACGAACTGTCGCCAGCCAGAAAACCCGGTAGCAGAAGGACACTGCGGCCGTCCCCGTGCGGCACGCCACACCCGCGCATCACCGGGTCGGCTAGCAGACGGGCAAGTTCGCCGTACCAACGTAATTCGAGCAACGGATGTCCGAACTCGCCTCCCGTCCCGGAGGGGACGATCGGCGGAGGCTCCGGCAGCGAGTCGGTCGGGTCGATCTGGGGATTACTCATGCGAGCATCGCACGGACGTAGTCACCGGGCGCGTCGGCAAGGACCGGCGTACTCACCGAACCCAGGGTCGCGGTTGCCGAACGGGTTGTCGGGGTGCGTTCCTCGATCCACTGATTCCAGTGCTCCCACCAGCTGCCTGGGTTGTCCGTCGACTCAGCCAGCCACTGCTCGGGATCGAGCGTTGACGAAGTGCCAGTGCGGTAGCGGGCCTTCGGATTGCCGGGCGGGCTCGCGACAGCGACCGCGTGCCCACCGCGAGCCAGCACGAATGTCGTCAATCCACCGAGCAGGGCGCGGGTGCGGTAACAGTCAGGCCAGGGCGAGATGTGGTCGGTCGATGCGCCCAATATGTAGGTGTCCACCGTGACGTTGCGTAGGTCGATCGCCTGGCCGAGTACTCGCACCGTCCCCGCAGCGAAAGCGTTGTCCAGCACCATCTCGAGGAGATCCGCACCCAGCTGCAACGCCAGGTTGGTTTGGTCCGCGGCCCAATACAGCAACGGCTCAGCCGGCGGTTGCTGACCGAGCAGATAATCGTTCACGACGTTGGCCCAGATCCCGTCGTTGGGCCGAAGCCAGGCGAAGGTTACAGCGCTGTTCTTGCCGTCGAAGAACCCGTCTTTGGTGGCGCGCGCGATCGCTCGCTTCGCCACCTTTCGATCGATCAGCGCGCCCTGCGGCCCGCCCCGCTCGAAGTCGACAACGGTGATCGCCAGCGTCAGTGTCGCTAACCGCTCCTGCCGCCCGGTGGCCGCCAAATAGCCGGCCACGGCTACAGCGAGTTGTCCACCCCCACACAGTCCGAGCAAGTGGGCGCGGTCGCCGCCGGTGATCGCATCGATCGCATCCAGTGAGTCAAGAATGCTCGAGACGTACTCACCAAGACCGGCATCGATGTGCCGTTGATCCGGGTTGACCCACGAGATCACGAAAACCTGACGCCCACAAGCGAGTTCGGCGGCGATGACCGATCTGTGCGGACTCAGGTCGAGTAAGTAGTACTTGTTGACCGGCGAGGCGACAAACAGCACCGGAGTCTCGTCGACGGTCTCAGCCGTCGCCGCATACTGGATCAGCTCGAACAGCTCGCTGCGACAGACGACCTTCCCCGGGGTGGCGGCGATGTTTTCACCGATTGAGAACGCCGTGGTATCGACCGTCGCCGGAAGTCGCGGAGGCGTACCCATGTCGATGACAAACTGATGTAGACCGCGCAGCCAGCTCCGTCCGCCCGTGTCGATCGCGCGCTGCCACGACAGCGGATGCAGAACCGGGTTGTTGGTCGGCGCCGCAGCAGCCAACAGATTGTCGGCCAATAGTTTGACGCGTTCCTTGGTACGCCAGTCCACCTCGGCATCAGCCACGACGCGCTCGACCGCTTGACAGGATGCGAGATACCCAAGGGCGATCCGGCGGAGCAACGGGTTGGTACGCCATGCTGGATCGGCGAAGCGTCGATCGCGCGAAGTGCGCTCGCCGTCACTGCCCAGCACGATCGGGACCAGCTGACGCACGAGGTCGATGACCGGCGTGAGCGCCGGACCCGGGTGCTGCACCAAAGCTGCAGCCATCGTGCGCAATTCGTGACCGGGTATGTGATCGCTGACCGTTCGGAACGCCGCCGAGGCCAGCACCAGTTCAAAGCCGCCGGGTGCGCCCTGTTGCGAGATTGCGTCGATGTCGGAGCGCACGTGTTCTGGCATTTGGCTATCGCCTTGCAGAGGTTTTCGACGTCGAGCCTTGTTTCAGGGCCGAAGCGGTTGCTGCACGATCCTGCTCACCAACGCCCATTGCAACCCCCTCATGTCGGGACATTGGGACAATATGTCTCATTATGGCACATATTATCGAACTGTCCCATGCACTTGGGCGCGAAAATCTCATAGTCTGCTTGGATATGGGCATAGCTAGCTCGTCGCCCCAACCCCCTAACGCGCGGCTTGGCGCGACTCTGACCCGCCAGGCCGTCATCGATGCGGCAACGCGGCAGTACCTGGCCGGCCAATCGTTGGACATGTCCGCCCTGGCCGCAGAGCTTGGCATCGGCCGCTCCACGCTGTACCGGATCGTGGGCAATCGTGAAGACCTACTCGGCACCCTGCTCGCCCAAGCGACTGAGCGCACATTCCGCGGGGCAACCACAGGCACCAGTGCAGGAGGCGGTTTGGAATACGTGGTCGAGGTGCTGGACCGGTTCATGCACGCGGTCACCGGCGCCCGGCCCCTGCGGATGCTGTCTGAACGCGAGCCCTTGCTGTTCATGCGGCTCGTTTTATTGCCGGGCCAAGTCGAGCAGACCGCGGGACGACTGATCGGTGACTTGCTGGCCACTGAAGTCGCCGCCGGGCGGCTCGAACTACCGTTACCGCCCGCCGTGTGTGGCGACGCAATCGTTCGGATGTGCGATCCACACGTCTATGCCCATGTGCTTGGCCGTGGCGAACCCGAGATTGACGCCGCCCTGGAACTGATCGCGGCGCTGCTCGGCCCCGGGCATTAACCTCCCGGGACATTGGAGAGCCATCCTGTGCCATTACTTCAATCTCATTTGGTCATCGCTACCGAACATCGCGGCAGCCTCCTCCACACTTGACGACTACTACGGTCGCCCCGCGGGCGTGGGTGACACCATTGGCCAGCGGCCTATCTTGAAGGCCAAAGTGGCCTAGGGCTAAGGCCGCTGAAATTAATCAGCGAGGTGTCGGCGCTTCGCGACTTGGCTCAGCTCGACGCGGGAGCTGACCCCGAGCTTGGCGAACGTATTGCGCAGATGGGCTCTCACGGTATGAGGCGAGACTTGCAGTTGCTGTGCCACAGAACGATTGGTAGCACCTCGCGCAATCAGGTTGACCACCTTGAGCTCGGAGTCGGTGAGACTGTCCCAGCCCGTTTTTGCCCGCGGTTGGCTGACGATGCGACGTTCCACACCTAACCGGCGCAACTCGCGGCCTACCCGGCGCGCATCCGCGAGCGCTTCAGAGTGCAGGTACGTTTCGAATGCCACACTGAGCTGGTCCAGCGCCTCGTCACCACGATCGGTGCGTGCAAGTTCACCGCCGGCATCCTCGGCGGCCGCGGCGTAAAGAAGCGGGCGCGACGAGGACTGAAGCAATTCGGCCGCAGCCACCAGTGTTTGGGCATCACATTCGAGGATCCCGCGGACATACACCGCCACCCCCGTGAACAACGGGATCGCTGGTTGGTCGCGCTCGAGCAGGTCAGCGGCCTGCAGAACACGCGCGCGCAGACCGGCATCGCCGGCGGCCGAGGCAACCCGCGCACTGAGGATCACCCGATCTAAGACCTCGGGCCACAGTGGTGACCCGAACAGCGTGATGTCGCCGCCCAGCCAGCGCATCGAGTCGTCGACGTCGCCGCGGTGCCACGCGGCCAGCCCCAGCACCTGCGCCGTTCCCCGGCGTATCACAGCTGAGCCACTGGAGTAGGCATCGCGCGCGTCATTAACCATCTGCTGCAACAAGTTTCGGTCATCGGTGCGCACCGCCACGTCGGCCAGAATCACCATACGCATCATGTTCAGCTCGCCAGCGCCTGTCCGCGCCGGCGTCGGCACGGATTCGGCCGCGGCGCGTGCAGCAGACAACCGGCCCGCAGTTAAGTGGACAATCCCGTCAATCGTGGCCCAGAGATCAAGGGCCATCGCGTTGCCTTCCCGGCGGGCTTGCGCTGTCCCCTCGGCGATCTGGGCCCCAGCGTCATCCGATCGGCCGACCACGGCCAGCAGGAGCGGGTAGTGCATCGCGGCCAAGTGAGAAGCTGCCGTCGCATCACTCGTGCGAGCGAGCACCCAAAGCTCCTCGAGACCGCGGAGGGCGCGGCCCGCGTACCCGTCGCCGGCGTCGAGCACGGCGACGGTCAGGTTGGCCAAGATCGTGGCCTCGAGATCGCCGGTCGATGCCGCGGCCGCGGCAGCCTCGTCGGCCGCCGCGCGCCGTTCCCCATGTTGGTCGTGCAACGTCAGGGTGTAGGCCAGCCAGCCCAGATGCCGGGCCCGGGTCACCTCGCTGATGTCGAGCAGCCGCAGCGCTCGACGATTCTCCTCCACGCGCCGCTGCGTAGTCTGCTTGGTGACCGTCGCCAGACTCAGACGAATCTCGGCCTCCTCTTGCGGCGACGCCACCTTCGATAGCTCCGCGACGGCCAACTCTTCGGCTTCCTCATAGCGGCTGGCCCGGTTGAGCAGCGCCACGGTTTCGGCGACCAGTGGCCCGTGGTCAGCGTCATCGGCGGCCAACAGCTCCAACGCGCGCTTGCTCAACTCGGCGGCCGCACTCGCGTCACTGTGGCCAACTGATTGAGCGGCCTGCCGCAGCGCGGTGATCGCCTCCCTGTCGCCTGGCTCGGCGCTGCGCGCTAGTTGGGTGGCCACCTCGGCGGGGACCGCGCCCATACCCAGCATGATCGACGCCGACTGGCGCTCCATGGCGCGCCGCAGCGACTGCGGCAACGACTGTCGGGTGGCCTCGCGCAACAAGTCGTGCCGAAACCTCAACTGATCCTCGTCTTCGACGAGCAGATCGGCGCCCACCGCCTCATCGACAGCCGACATCAACGACGCCGGCTGGCGTTCTAGCATCGCGGCCAGCAGACCAGCTGAGAACCGGTCGGGCAACACTGCGGCCACCCGCACCACCTCACCAGCACCGCTGGACAGGTGGCCTAGCCGTTGTTTCATATCTTCGGCCAGACGTCGCGGCAACGCGTGTCCGGTGGCCACCGCGCGGCCGCCGCTCACGCTGAGCCGGCCCTCCTCGCCTAGACCCCCGAGCATCTCGCTGACGAGGAAGGGATTGCCGTGCGCCTTGGCGGCGAGATTCAGTAGCGACTCATCGGCGTTCGCGTTTACGGCGTCGGAGACCATGTGGGCGACCGCGCCCGGCGACATCGGGGCCACTCGCACAAATGCGGCATCCGCACGTTGCAGCGCCGACAACGTCTCCTGCAGCACCGGACCGCCAGCACCAGTGCGGGCGGCCAGCACCCACAGCACCGCCGCTTCCGGCCGCGCGTTGGCCAGCGACCGCAGCGCCAACAGCGTGCCGTTATCTGCCCAGTGGATGTCGTCCAGCACAATCGCCAGTGGGGTTTGCGCCGCCGCCGCGAAAATCGCGTCGGCCAGATCGTGCACCACCCAGTAGCCCAGGTCGGCCGAGTTGCCCAGTCGGCGCAACGCGTCGGCGTCTCCGACTGGGGGATCGGCGCGCAGCGTCGCCGTGAACAGCGAGAAAAACGGCACCGTCTGCTGATACTCGAAAGCCTCACCGAACAGGGTGCGCACCCCACCCTTGTCGGCCAGCGCCATCACTTCGGTGAGTAGCCGACTCTTTCCGATGCCCGGCGGGCCCTCGATGACCAGCACACCCCGATGCCCCCGCATCAGCGCCGTCACCAACCCGCCAATCACCTTCAACTCGCCCGCCCGACCCCGAATCGGCGGAGTCACGGGCCGCTGGCCACCGACGTCAAATAGGCCAGATGGAGGCCGCACAGAGTGGTCCTGTCTACCGTTACTGGACTGGCACTGCAAAACACCTGATTCTAGGCATCAGGTGAGCCGACCGTTGTCGGGATGGACAACGCGACGATGAGTTCGAGGACCGTCTGGGGGTCGTTGAGGCGTTCGCCGTAGAGCTCGCGGAGTTGGGCCATTCGATATCGCACGGTTTGGGCGTGGACGAAGAGATCGGCGGCCACAGCATCGCGTTGGCCTTGGTGGAGTAGCCACGATCGCAGTGTTTCCGCAAGCCGTTCGGCGGTATTGGGACGTAACTGTTCGAGCGGTGCGAGCACTTGGCGACGGAGATCGTCAGCGGCTTCGCGGTCAGCGCCGAGCACGAGTGAGACGAGATGGGTGTCGGTGTCGATCGTGCCGATCTCGTCTCCGGCGAGATGGAGTTCGCGCGCTTGCAGGACGCGATGATAGGACGACTGTGCCTGCGTCCAGGGGCGGGAAGGACCGACCACTGCCCGGCGATCGTGGAGTTCTTTCAGTAACCGGGAACGGTTGGGGCCGTGCATGTCTGGGATGAGCAGCACGACAACAGACTCGGCGGATTCGATACCGGGCAGATCGCCACTGAGTTGCAATGTGGACTGCCCGAATCGGGACACCACGCCCAGCGTCTGGGCCGATGGAAGTAGTACCGCGGTGAGGGTGTCCGGTGGACGCCACTCGGCGCGCTCGGCACTTGCCCGCAGTATCTCGGTAGGCACCCCGGTGAGTAGGTCGTGCCCGAGGCGGTCAAGATGACGCCGTCGTTCTCGATCCGAGGAGGCCAGTTCATCGCCATGCCCGGAAACGCTTGCCGCGGAGAGCTCATCGATGAATGCGAACACCAATTCGGCGAACCGAGCGATCATCAGTGGTGGCATTCCCCGATCGACGGCGGTTTCCGATAGTTCACGCCACGCCACCCGCGCGCCGACGCGATAGGCAGATAGCAGCGCGTCGATGGAACGCCCTTGACGTGCCTCGCCGCGCCCGAGTTCGTAGGCGCCTTCGAGCGCAGGGGACAACGTCGGGCCGGGATCGGAGTCGTGTGGACGGGCAGCCAATTGGAGGAAGGCGCCAAGCGCCATCTTGACCGCACCTTCGATCCGCCGGCCCATCCGTCCGCTGAAGGCGTCCGCGTAACTGGGCACCTCGACGGTGACGGCGGCCACAGTGTGTTCGGCGACAGCGGGCAGAACGCCCTGCAAAGCGGCGACGACCAGGTCATTCAGCACTAAGCCGCTGACCTGTCGGCCGTCGGTCTCCGCAGCTTCGTCCATCAAATCTATTCTTTCCGAACAAATCTCTTGTTGCATTTCACCCTGACTGGCCAAGAGTTTATACCTGAGGTCAAGGGATGGTGGTCTCATGACAACAACAGCACCCAGGGTCAAGCCGATGGGCACGCTGCGCGACCGGTTCCTCCAGCTCGCCGAGCGGATCACCACACCGCTGGTCCCCGCCGACTACCTCGACATCATCGATCCGCTGCGCTCAGGTGCCGACCTGCGCGGCCGGATCGTCGCAATCCACCCCGAAACCTGCGACGCGGTGAGCCTGGTGATCAAGCCGGGCCGCGGTTGGCGGACCCACACACCCGGGCAGTACATCCGCATCGGCGTCGACGTCGACGGCGTGCGTCAGTGGCGCGCGTACTCGCTGACCTCCGGTACCGATCGAGACGACGGCTGCATCGCGATCACCGTCAAGGCGATCCCGGGCGGCAAGGTCTCCAACCACCTCGTGCGACACGCCGCAGTCGGCACTGTTATCCAACTCGACCACGCCGCAGGGGAATTCACCCTTCCTGCCGCGGCGCCGCCCAAGATCTTGTTCCTCACCGCGGGCAGCGGTATCACCCCGGTGATGGGAATGCTGCGCAACATCGCCGAGCACATCGACGACGTCGTGGTCGTGCACAGTGCCCCCACACCCGACGATGTGATCTTCGGCGGCGAACTGCGCATGCTGGCAAGCCAGGGCCGAATCCGCTTGATCGAGAAGCACACTGACACCGACGGCATGCTCAGCACCTCCGAACTCGATGCGCTCGTGAACGACCTCGCCGAGCGCGAGACCTGGGCGTGCGGACCTACCGGCATGCTCGACGCCCTCGAGCAGCACTGGAACGACAACGGCATGCCCGAGCGCCTGCACACCGAGCGGTTTCGCCCCACCGTCGTGACCGCCGGTGAGGGCGGCACCGTCACCTTCACCAAGTCCGCGACCATCCTCGACACCCCGGGCGACCAGACACTGCTCGATGCCGGCGAAGCGGCCGGAGTCCTGATGCCGTCGGGATGCCGGATGGGCATCTGCTTCGGCTGCGTGGCACCGCTGCGCCAAGGAGCCGTGCGCGACCTTCGCAACGGCGACCTCACCACCGCCGCACGTGGTGACGGCGTCCTGATTCAAACCTGCGTGTCCGCAGCAGCGGGCACCTGCGACATCGACCTCTAAAGGAGCTCTCATGACCACTCTGCAACGCCAAGAGCACAATCCGATCGCCCATCTCACCGGCGAGGACATCGAGAATCTCGGCCGCGAACTCGACGCCATTCGTCAGCAGGTGCTCGACAGCCGCGGCGAGCGCGACGCCGTGTACATCCGCAACGTCATCGACTTTCAGCGCAAGCTCGAACTGGGCAGCCGAGGGGTGCTGCTGTTCTCGCTGTTTCCGCCGGCGTGGCTCGTCGGCACCGTCGGGCTGTCGGTCGCCAAGATCGTCGAGAACATGGAGATCGGCCACAACGTCATGCACGGTCAGTGGGACTGGATGCGCGACAACAAGATCCACTCCACTACTTGGGAGTGGGACAACGCCTCACCCTCAGACATGTGGAAGCACTCACACAACGAGATCCACCACACCTACACCAACGTGGTCGGCAAGGACGAGGACCTGGGCTACGGCATCATGCGGGTCGATGAAGATCAACGGTGGGTGCCCTTCTACCTCGCCCAGCCGCTGTGGAACTTCATCAACGCCTGCTTCTTCCAATACGGAATCGCCGCCTACGACCTCAAAATCGGCAAGTACCTCAAGGGAAAGACGGACAAGGACGAGTTCCGGCGCCAGGGCAAGAACGTGCTCCGCAAGATCCGTAGGCAGATGACCAAGGACTACGTACTGCACCCCCTGTTGTCCGGACCATCAGCGGTCACCACGCTGACCGCGAACCTGACCGCCAACTTGGTCCGCAATCTCTGGACGCACTCGGTCATCATGTGCGGACACTTCCCCGAAGGCGTACAGACCTACGAGAAGAAGTCGATTGACGGCGAAACCCGCAGCGAATGGTATCTACGACAGATGCTTGGCTCCGCCAACATCACCGGAAATCCGTTGCTGCACTTCATGACCGGCAATCTATCCTTCCAGATCGAACACCATCTGTTCCCGGATCTTCCGAGCAACCGTTATCAGGAGATCGCACCGAAGATCCAAGAACTCTTCGAGCGCTATGGCCTGACCTACGTCAGCGGCCCGATGGTCAAGCAGGTCGGCTCAGCGTGGAAGAAGGTGTTCCGACTGTCGCTGCCAAACGATGTCGTGCGCAAAGCGACGGCGGCGGTAAACCCGACGAACGTCATACAGCTCGTCTTCCGCCCTTCAGCGGAGCGGGTCGACGCCAGCGCGGCCTGAGGAGATGCGCGCGTCCCAGGATCGCGCCGCACCTTCATTTCCGATTCGCAATGACGTCGCGATAGACCTTGACGTACTTGTCGACCATCGTGGCGACCGTGAATCGGTCGGCGGCGCGCTCGGCGATCTTGCGCCGGTCGAGGTTGCCAGCTGCAGCGACCGCAGCCACCGCCGAATCGATGTCGTTGACCAAATAGCCGGTGACCTCATGCTCAATCAGCTCGCCCATCGAGCCCCTTGAGTTGGCGATGACCGGCGTGCCACAGGCCATCGCCTCGACGACGCTGCAGCCGAACGGCTCGTCGAAGTCGATCAGGTGGAGCAGGGCTCGCGCACCCCCCAGTACCTCGGCGCGCCCAGCGGCGTCGACGGCGCCGAGGTAGCGCACCTGCTCGCCGTCGACGTGCGGTGCGACCTCGTCGCGGAAGTACTCCTCGTCCTGGATGATCCCGGCGATGTCGAGCCGTCGGCCACATCGGCGGGCGACCTCGATCGCCTGGGCGGTGCCCTTGTCGGGATGGATCCGTCCGAAGAACAACAAGTGCTCGCCTGGGCTTGGATGGACCGCGAATCTGTCGATATCGATGCCATGGTGGATTGTCGCGGCGTAGTGCAGATTCGGGTGTCGGTCGGCGTCGCTGATCGACACGTAGGCGGTGGTGCTGTCGTAGCGCTCGTAGACAGGAACGATCCGATCGGACGAGAACCCGTGGATCGTGGTGACCACCGGTGTCGTGACGAGATCGCTGTAGGTGAGCGGCAAGAAGTCGAATCCGTTGTGGATGATGTCGAACTCGCCGGCACGCTCGAAAACCGAAGCGATGTGCAAACATTCGGCGACCTTGGCATCGATCGTCTGATCCTCAGACCAGCCGGACGGCGTGGTTGCGTGCAAGTGGGCCGTGGTGATCGAGTCTGCGGTGGCGAACAACGTGACATGATGGCCGGCCGCCACCAGTCCCTCGGTGAGCAACGACGCGAACTGCTCCCACGGCCCGTAGTGACGTGGTGGTGTCCTCCACGCGATCGGCGCCAGCACGGCAACGCGGAGCGGACCGCCGACCTCGCCTTGGATGGGAATGCCCTCAGGCTACCCGCGCCGCCTCTACTCATCGGGCAGGAAGGTCATCCGCGAGGAGCTGCGGACCTGCGGATGCATCGGAAGGTGTTGACCGTCAACACGGATCCGACCGTAAGCGGCAACGTATACAACGATCGTGAGGACTGTGCAGGAGACCAGCTTGCAGAACCCCTCCGGCCCACATTCACCGAGGGGGTCAGTCAGGCTGCCCAGATGGTGGTGAACCAGCTCGGCATCCGTCCGATGCCCCATCTGTGGAGCAGTCTGAAGTCCACGCCGATGGTCCTGGGATGACCTCTTTCCGCGGGGCAGCATCAGCCCAGGGCGCCTACGAGGGCATCCGTGCCAGCGACGACCGCCTCGAGTTGGGCCTGCGAGAGCGGGGCGGACAGCGCCGCCATCTGCGCGGTCGTCGCCGCCTCGGCCGCGGCTTTCTGGGCCCCGATCTCGGGGGTGTACTCGACCATGTCTTCCTCCGAGAAACCGTGCCTCTTGAAGCTGTCGAGGTCTCGGTTGAACTGACAAGCAGTGGCAGGTGAGAGCCCGGCCGCCTTCACCGCGTCGGTGTGCACACCAAAGCGCAACTCCCGCAACAGGATTGCTGCCCGGTAGGCCCGAGCGGCAACCGTCGACGCTGCCGGGGCTGAGCGATAGCCGTCGAAAACCGGCCAGGAGCCTGCGGGAACCTTGGCGACGAGCGCGCCTACTGCATCGGTGAACGCGCCGAGGGTGGCGGAATCGACTGCGGCGAAGGTGGCATCGGCATAGTCGTCGGCGGCTCCGAGGTGGGCTGTCGCGATCGCGTCTTCACTAGCCAGGCTGCGACCCTGGGCCACCAACGCAGCGATCATGCCGGGCTTGAAGAAGTAGAAGAGGGCGTCGGCCGCCTCCGGGTCGACGCCATCGAGCATGGATGCTCGACCGGCACCGTAGAGGGAGACGACGTCGAGGCCGATGGCTTCGCCCCGGGCGATGGCTTGTTTGGAGAAGTAGAAGTTGCCCGCCACGTCCCCGATGGGGCCAGCAATGGTGGAGGCTGCGGTGGTTGCGTCCATCGACCCAACCTAGCCAGGCTCCACCAGCTGCTGACAGTGTCCTATCCGCTGCCCAACTCCTTCCATACCCGCACTGGAGCTGACTAATACTGCAGCGTCGCCGATACGCAATGAAATAAGTTGCAGTCATCCCAAGCGGCGATCACCTGGCTGAGGAAGGACAATCGCATGGCAAATACGGTTGCTCCGCAGTTGCGGCGCGCGCCGTCGATTCGGTGAGGCGGATCGCGATGAAAGCTATGGCCGTCACGAATTTTGACCGTGCCGCCGACCCTGAAGTGTTCGACGGTTGGATCTGCGACGTGCGATCTGCTGCGGAGGGTGTACGAGGATTCGTTGCGTTCGCCGCGTCGATCTCTCGCGACGCACCGCTGGACTGGGCGGTCGCGGTGACCTTCGAGTCCGAGGACTCGCTGCACCAGTGGCTCGACGGGGCGACGTGGAAGCACTTGGTGCGCGCCGCTGCGGCACGGGGATTTCTGCGGCTTTCTTCGGATTTGGTGATCGTTGAAGGCGCGGTCATACCCACCGGTGTGGCGATTGTCTCCTCCAGCGTGTCCAGCGGTATGGAGGCCGACTTCCAGGCTGCCCATATCAAGCTGACGACAGCCGCCTCCCAGTTCTCCGGCTACGAGGGCACAGCTGTCTTCCCGCCAGACGCGCCGGGAAAATGGATGTCGCTGATCCGGTTTCGCACCGAACCCCAACTGTCAGCATGGCTCCGGTCGCCGCAGCGCAACGAAGTCTTGCCGCCGGTGCGGTCGAGTCTGACGAGGGATTTCTCGGTACTCGCCCAGACCACCCCGTTCGGTACCACGGTGCGGAACGTGGACGGGAAAGCGGAGATGACTCCGAGCTGGAAGACGGCGATGCTCCTGCTGATGGTGCTCTACCCCATGGTGATGCTGCAGTCGCGATTTGTGGCACCGGTGATCGGCATGTTGGGCGCGCAGCCCTGGCTATCGGTTTGGCTCAGTCAAGTTCTCAGCGTGGCGTTGATGCAATGGTGGTTGATGCCCGCGGTGTCGTCATGGTGCCGTCGCTGGCTCGACCCGGTCGACGGCGCCAGTCGGCGAATCAGCCTGCGCGGTGCCGCGATAGCAGTGATCGTCTACGCCGCGTCGCTGACCGTCTTCGCGACAGTCGGGGTGCTGCAATACTGGAACTGACGTCTCGGATTGAAGAAGACGACTGCAGTTCAAGAAACCAGGCGAAGACCCTGGCCGATACAGCAGGTGATCGACCTCACACTCGACCTGCAAGTGCTTCGGTCCCAACCGTCAGGGTCTGTTACCTGCCTGCACGCGCCGCAGCAACATGTGAGATTGCGCTGGATCAGATATGACGACATGACGTCGGGGGTCTGCCCCGACGGCGCCAAAACCAAATCCGCTCTTGAGATTTCGCAAACATAACAACGTAACGCAGGCGTTTGCCGGGTGGAAGTGTCCGCGCATCGAAAGCGTGCGCGACCCGCCTAGTGCCAAGTTCACCGTCGGTAGCTGCTCAACTCGGCTCGCAACGCGCACAACTCGACGCCGCTCTGGTCCCACTGCCAGGCTGCCGACCGTCGACCTGCACCCTTAACCGTCCACCGGCAGATTTCAGTGTTGGCCGATAGCAAGCGAAGTAGCCACCGAACCGCGATCACCCTGGCGTTGCGAACCGATATCAAGATTCCTGACATGGTTTGACTGAGGAGCCCCGGTGGTACGCATGGGTCGTGAAAAACATTGCACGCGTTGCAGTATCGGCATTCATCATTTCTTCAGGCTTAGGGCTGTTCGGTCTAGGCGCGGCTACTGTGGCCCAGGCCCAACCTGGGCCGTTCCCGCAATGGTGTCCCGGCGAGTTCTGGGACCCGATTTGGGGTGGCAACCCGGACGGATTCCATTGTCACGACGGTGGTCCCGGCTGGCAGAACGGCAATCGCGGCTGGAATCACGACGATGGCCGCGGCCGTGGGGGTCCTGGGGGTTGGAATCACGACGACGGCCACGGCGGCCCTGGTCATGACGACGGCCGCGGCGGCCGTCGTTAAGCGGACGCTCCTGGCGATTCGGGACTGCGCACGGTTGTGTGCAGTCCCGTAATCGCAAGTGGAAGATCGTTATTCGAGTCCCCGCGCTGGTGACATCCCCAGCCCCATCAGCACTTGCTCGGCTTGGTTAAGGAGCGGCGAAGTCGCCGACGACGGTCATCTTGTTGCCGTCCGAGGCGGTGGCGAAGCCGGCTGCGGTGTATGCGCAGTTAACGATGATCGCTCGATGTGGAGGGCTTTGCATCCACATGTCGAGCGCTTCCCTCGGATTCGCAGCGGATCCAGTGCCCCAGAAGACGACCTCACCGCTGTAGCGGCTCCGGTAGCCCGTATCCGTGATACGTACCTGCGGTGACGAGCCGTCCGAGCCGATATGGCCGTTCAGACCGTTCGTCAGCATGTCGTTGGCGTGCCGCTGGGCGGCTTCTGTCAACCGCGGGTCGTCGCCTATCAGCCCGCATGCCTGGCGAACCCGGTTGACGCCGCTGTACACCGCGGCCCCTGGGTCGTCCGCGCGCGCAGGGAAATCAGTAGCGGTCCCGGGAGTCGTTATGACCAAGGCGCCGATCGAGAACACGGCGATAATCTTGACTTTCATCGTCATGCTGCCTGTTGCCACATATTGCTTTATCGGCCTTAGGCCGACAAGCGTTACCGGTTTGTGACTATGAAAGACCGAGATCGCGAATCCGTTCGCTAAACGTATGCGTACACCGACTAGCCAGCCTCGATTGCGGCAACAGTTGCCGCCGCATCGGTCCCACAGATGCGTTGAAGGTTTACGGGTCCAGCGGCCCGCAGATCGTCGATGCGGCGCTTGAAGTCTCCCGAAGAAAGATGGGCGTACAGGTTTGCGCCCGGGCATGAGGTTGAGGCTAGGTCGCGGTGCCCAGCCAGGGTGTCGGTGGCGATGTGAAAGTTTTGTGTGGCCCAGGCGAAGGCGAGAGCGGCTCCGTGAAGTTGGGCTTCGGGGACGACTTCTTTGTCGAAGTCTCCTTCGCAGAGGACCAGGAAGTGCCCTGTCGTGTCGTAGTCCGTCGCGGTGTCGCCCGCGATATGTGGCGTGCGCAGCTCGTAGATGTTGCCGTCGCGGTCGATGCCCACGTGATAGGCGATATCGACCCATCCCTTTTGGTCTTGGTGGTAGCGCTGGTCCTGACGGAACCGGCCCGGGGCGTTGCGGTTGTCGCCGAGGACGACGGCCTCGTGGTGCAGGGTCATGCGGGTGATGGTGTGCGGCCTGCCGCCGGCTCGGGCGGGACGAGCGCCCCAGGCATCTCGACACAACATGACGGCTGAAGCTGCGCTAAGCGGTACGGCGGACGCAGTCGTCGGCGAAGGTGGCTGTCTCGTA
Source organism: Mycobacterium sp. Dal123C01 (assembly GCF_052566995.1). Taxonomy (NCBI): domain Bacteria; kingdom Bacillati; phylum Actinomycetota; class Actinomycetes; order Mycobacteriales; family Mycobacteriaceae; genus Mycobacterium; species Mycobacterium sp. Dal123C01. Next base: position 5,535,780 of record NZ_CP199580.1, read on the forward strand.
GGAGTCGCGGGCTCAGTCACAGGGTGCGCGTGCCCGCATCCGCTCACGATCGCCGCGGCCCCTGCGCCGCCGGCCAGCTGGAGCAGCCGGCGACGGCTGACGGGCTCACGGCCAACGTCGCGACGGCCAGGCGTGACTGCGTCCACGATGAACACCATACGAAGCGCTGTGGCCGCTGGGGTCGCTACAGCGAAAGACAACAACACAGCCGTGGATCGCGACCCCCACTTCCCGACCATGTCTCCCTGATGCATTGGCGGGGACCTCAACATTTTCGGTCGTCGTTCATCGATGGGGATCGAAGCGAGCGACCACTGGGGGCAGGTCGAAGATCGTGACGATCCCGGGCTGAGCCTCTACGACGTAGGGAATCGCGTTCACCGCGGGATGCGCGGTGTACCCGGCGAGATGCTGGGAGTAGCCCTCGTCGGTCCGCCCATAGGTCACGCGGACTTGCATCGGGGCGTCTCCCTTGGTGGTGAACAGCCATCCCTCGCCGCCGATGTCCCAATCCGGGTCGAGCTTCTGGGTACAGAACCAATGCGCTCGAAAAGAGATGAACGCCTTGCCATTGCGCATGCCCGCGACCGTGAGCCGCTGCCCGGCCATCGTCCCCGCCTCGATGACGAATCCGTCCTCGAGCGTGTAAGCCTCTGTCGCACGGGCAATGTCGCCGCGGATCTCGAAGCCGTCGAGCGGGAGCCGGATCGCGTCGGCCAACGCGGCGATCGACTGCCGGTACCCAATGACAGCTGGCGCGAGCAATGCGGGGTCGATCACGGTGCTATCAACCGGAATGCCGAAGCCCATCCGCTTGATCATCGCCGGCCCGACCGATGCCGGGATGTCCGCGTACTCGTCGATGGTGATCTCGTCGAGCCGTCGCATGGGGTTGATGAGGGTCAACGGCATCGTCGTGGTGCTGTAACCGGGGCTGCTGCCGGTTGCATGGATCGACGCGCTCCCCTGCTGGCAGGCCCGCTCGATACGCGACCGGATCTCGGGGTCCATCGCGGCGCCATAGAAGAACTCGTTGCGGGTCGTGACGACGTTGATCCCGGCCCCCAGGAGTCGCGTCAGGTCGTCGAGGTCGAAGCCCTCTTGCATGTAGAGCACGCAGTCGGGTGCAAGCGCCACCACGTCCTCGATGTCGCGGGTGGCGGCGATGCCCACTGGCTCGATCCCCGCCAGCGTCCCGGCATCCACGCCCTCCTTGTCCTCGCTGTAGACATAGAGACCCACCAGCTCAAGATCAGGATGGTCGACCACGGCGCGAACGGACTTCTTCCCCATCCGGCCCGCCGACCACTGAACCACGCGGTATGTCTTCGCAAGACGCGGCTCGTTGCCGAGCTTCCCGTCGGTCATGTCACTCCTTCTTGGGGTGACCGCAATCCACGCGGCCAGTACTCGCCTTGATAACTCTCGCCGACGTATCTACCTACCGTCGGTAGGTAATAGAGTAAACCGCGGCGGTGCGCCGTCAACACCGTCGACAAACCGGCAACGAGTGGTTTGCTCGACCTCATTTAGAGTGAGCGCTTCGGGCAGCAACGAACGGAGACCCAATATGGCGGATCCGCAGGGGCGAGTCCGGCTGGCGGCAGCGTCTCGTCGGGCGCAAATCATGAAGGTCGCCGCCGAGATGTTCGGCGCGGGAAGCTACGACGAGACCTCGATGGAGGCCATTGCCAAACAAGTCGGGATTCGCAAGGCCTCGCTGTACTACTACTTCGCCAGCAAAGACGACCTCCTGGCTCAGATGCAGCAGGAGTCCTTCGAGCCGATCATTTACGCTCACCAACAGCGTGTTGGCAACGGCGAACTCGGCCCCCGTGAACTGCTCCTGGCAATGATGACGGATCTGATTTCGCTGCTGGAGACGCATCCCGGAGACATGCGCATGGTCTTCGACTACTACCGCGAATTGCCCGAGAGCGCCCGCGCCAAGATCACCGACCAGGGCGACCGCTACCGCCGACTACTCGTCGACGTGCTCGACCGCGGCGTCGCCGACGGACAGTTCACGATTACCCAACCGAACCTCACCGCGCTCGCGATCCTGGGCATGTGCAACTCCACCCACCACTGGTTCCGACCCGGGCAGGGGCTGACCGCCGCCGCGATCGCCCAACACTTTTACGAAACGCTGATTAATGGCATCGAACGTCGGTGAAAGTCTCTGCGGCCCTTTCCTATGGAGCGGCAGGGAATCGAAACCGCTGCTCTACCAGTCATTTTGGACTCCGGCCCCTGTGCTCGAGCCAGTCAACTGGTGACGCGCAGTCTCTTTCGCTCCTCGAGCTCCTCAGCGGTAACCCGTTCGAGCATCGGTTGCCCGGGCACACAGAACATTGTGAGGACGAAACTGCAAGGGATGTCAGTGCGGTTGTTGGCATCCTGATAGTGGATCACGTCGCCGCCGGGTCCCCAGAACGCGTCTCCAGCGCGGAGCACGCGTGGCGCTTCACCCTCGAGCTCGAACAACATCTCGCCGTCAATCATGTAACCGAATCCCGGACCGCCGGGAAGGCGATGTGGCGGGTAACCAGGGGCGCCCGGTGGATGGTTGACTTCGCGCCATGAGGCGTGCGTGGTCGGTGAGGAGGAGCTGACCCCCAAGGAGCACGAGGTTCTTCGTCTGCTCGCCACCCGGCTATCGCGACGTGAGATCGGTGAGCGGCTATATGTCTCGCTCAATACCGTGAAGACCCACCAGCGCGCCGTGTACCGCAAGCTCCGCGTTGAGCACCGCAGCGCGGCGGTCAACCGTGCGCGAGAACTCGGCCTGTTGTAATTCACCCGCCCCGGCCCCACGAAAAAGGGCCGCATCTCTGCGGCCCTTCTCGTTCCCGTTCAGCCCCGCTCGCTCACGATCTACTGCTCGGGCTCGCTGGACTCGTCGGGGTTGTCGGACTCGTCGGGGTTGTAGGACTCGTCGAGGTTGTAGGAGTCGTCGGCTTCGTCGGACTCGTCGGGCTGGTTGGACTCGTCGGGGTTGTAGGACTCGTAGGACTTGTCGGGCTCGCGGGCGCGGGAGTCGCAAGGCCAGGGCCTTCGCCACACCAGTCCGCCACATCTTTCGGGTACTGCTCGAGCGGTAGAGGACAACGCTGCCCTGGCGGGAAGTTAGCGCCGGCGTTGAGTAGATCGCAGGGCACATAGACCTGCTTGCCTTTAGGGGTATTGGTCAAACACTTCGTCGGCGGATCGGCATGGCCGTGGGCAGGGACGATGGTCGCTACCGCCAAAGCAGCGAGCACCCCGATAGCAAGGCGATAGATCATGAGCACTCCTTTATCCAGAGCCCCTGTCAGGATTGAACTCTGCTGGAGATAGTCAGCCACAGCCGACGAAAAAGAAAACTGGCCAGAGCTTGTGGCTCTGACCAGCTACTCCTCTGTTGAGCCGCCGGGAAGCGAAACCGTAGGTAACGAGCATGACTCGCCACCCCGACAACAGCGGCCACCCGGCGGCGATAAGGGCCCGGCGCGAAGTGGAAGTCTGACATCGACCTGACGAAACGAGCCGTCGATAACAACCCAACTGTGGGCCACATCACGAAATTGACTGGTACGCAAACGAATCGATGGCTGGAAGCAGCCGAGCGCTTGAAGAAAGTCATGTCACGTCGTAACTTGGGGGTTCGAGCGAAGGTGGTGACCTAATCTCTACGAAACTAGTTCCCAAGTTTGAGATGGCGCAGGCGCACTACGACCTGTCTGACGAATTCTTCCGGCTTTTCCAGGACCCGACGCAGAGTTACAGCTGTGCGTACTTCGAGCGGGACGACATGACCCTGGAAGAGGCGCAGCTCGCGAAGATTGACCTGTCACTGGGCAAGCTGGGTCTTGAGCCTGGGATGACGCTGCTCGATATCGGCTGCGGCTGGGGCGCCTGTATTAACCGAGCCCTGGACAAGTACGACGTCAATGTCATCGGTCTCACGCTGAGTAAGAACCAGCTCGCCCATGTTCAGGCGCTTCTGGACAAGAACCCGAGCAAGCGCTCGAAGTCAGTGCAGTTGCGTGGCTGGGAAGAATGGGACGGCAAGGTTGACCGGATCGTGTCGATCGGCGCGTTCGAGCACTTCGATTTCAACCGCTACGACGACTTCTTCGACATCACCTATAAGTCGATGCCGGCTGACGGAGTGATGCTGCTGCACACCATCACGATCTTGACTGCCAAAGAGATGATCGCAAGGGGCTTGCCGCTGACCTTCGAGCTGGCTCGCTTCGTCAAGTTCATGGTCGATGAGATTTTCCCGGGCTGTCGGCTCCCAACAGTCGATATGGTGCCAGACCATGCCGCTAAGGCCGGCTACACCTGCACCCGCATCCAGCAGCTGCAGTCGCACTATTCGAAGACGCTGGATATGTGGTCGGCGGCACTGCGGGAACGTAAGGACGAGGCCATCGAGCTACAGGGTGAAGTGGTCTACAACCGGTATGACAGATATCTGAGTGGATGCGCGAAGGCGTTCCACGAGGGCTACATCGATATCGCCCAGTACACGCTCGAGAAGTAACCGGAACCTGAACATAGGCATTGCCGTCCGTTTCGTATCTCCTGGTTAGTGCTGACCTGCGGTCATCGCCGCGCGCAGGGCCGCCCGGCCGCCCGGGTCTTCGGCCGTGGAGGGCACGACCGCGACGCAATCGGCGCCGGCCTCGTGATAGGCGCGCAGCTGTGCCTCGACTCGATCGGCGGAGCCCAACGCACAGACCTGGTCGAGCAGCCCGACGGGGATGGCGGCTGCCAGTTCGCGGCGAGCCGTGCCGGCACGGGCCTTATCGACGAGGTCGTCGAAACCCAGCGCGCTGAACATTTCGCCGTAGCCGGGCGGGCCGAGATACACGGCCAACTGCGCGGCAAGTTGGCCGTGCGCCCCAGCACCGGGGTCCAGCGCGACCGGCACCCACACCGTCAGCCGCGGCGGGTTGCCGCCGCTCGCCGCGGCCGCGGCGTCGATTGCCACACGCACCTCCGCGACACGGGCGGGCGAAGCAAGGTTGAGCACCAACTCGTCGGCATGCTGCGCGGCCACCCGAATCATCTCAGGGCCGAACGCTCCCAACGCAATTCGAGTATCGGGCTGCGCGCTGCGCAGTCGGAAACCGCGACTGCTCACGTGTCGGCCGGCGTACTCGCTACGTGCGCCGGCCAATAACGGCCGCAGGCACTCGATGGTTTCGCGCATGACCGACACGTGGTGCTCCCACGGCCGGTCATGCCAGCCGATCACGATCGCCGGGCTGGAGGCTCCCAATGCGATATCAACCCGGCTGCCCGTGAGCGAGGCGACCGAACTTGCACCCAGTGCCAGTCCGACCGGGGTGCGGACGCCGACGGCCAGGGGTCCGATCTTCAAGGTCATTCCTGGCGCGCGGAGCCCGATCGCCGTCGCGAGCGAGAACGCGTCGTAGGTGGCCATTTCGCCGATCCACACCGCATCGAAGCCGGCGTCGGACGCGGCCAGCGCGACATCCATTGCCTCGTCGTCGGGCCGGTCAAGCCAAAACGGTAGGGCGACTTCGAGATCGGTCACAGCATCGACGCATCAGCGGGCAGGTCGAGCAGGATGCGGCCGGGCAGCTCGCGTGATGCCTCGTTGACCTGGAAGTGGGCGGTGGCTGTGAATGCGTCGCGGAACCGAAGCTGCAAAGGTGCACCGTCGTAGATGGCGCTGCCTCCCGCTAGGTCATACATGCTGCGCACGACATCGGCCGAGGTCCGTACCGCGTGGGTGGCCGCCAGGCGTAGCCGGTTGCGCATGGCCAGCGGCACTGGGCTCCCTTCGTGGCTGGCCCGCCAGGCCGCGTCGATCGCCTCGTAGTACAGCGCGCGAGCCGCGGCTAGCGAAGCCTCGGCCGTTGCCACCGCCGCCTGGGTCACCGGACGTTCGGCCAAGGTGCGCGTCGACCCCAGCCCTTTCTTGCCGCCGGCCACCTCGACGAGGTCGTCGATCGCGGCGCGCGCATTGCCCAACGCGGCCGCGCCGATCGACAACGCGAAGAACCCGAACACCGGAAAGCGATACAGCGGCCGGTCCACGACCGGTCCGTCAAAGATTGAGAGCACGCGATCGGCGGGCACGAAGACCTCGTCGGCAACGGTGTCGTGGCTGCCAGTGCCGCGCAAGCCGAGCGTGTGCCAGGTGTCGAGGACCTGCAGGTCGTCTTTGGGCAACGCAACGACGGAAGGCACCCGCCGGCCGTCGATGAAACAGCCAGCGAACAGCATGTCCGCGTGGTTAATTCCGCTGCAGAATGGCCAGCGCCCGGACACCACGACACCGCCATCGACTGACTTCGCCGTGCCGCGCGGCGCCCACACCCCCGCCGCTACACCGCGCCCGCCGCCGAACATCTCCTCGCGGCTGGACTCCGGCAGGTAACCGACCAGCAGGCTGCTGGTAATCGCGATCGACACGCACCACCCCGCCGATGCGTTGCCGCGCGCCACCGCTTCTGCGCACCGCAACGCCAGCCCGGGCGCCAGCTCCGGTGCCTGAACCTCCCGCGGCATCCCGGCGCGCAGTAGCCCGGCCTCACGCAGAAGGGCGACCAGCTCGTCTGGAAGTCGGCGGTCGCGGTCGATCTCCGCCGACATCTCCCGTGCCGAAAACGCGATCTTCTCGGCGAGGCTCTCTATCTCGATTTCGCTGCGGTCCGGTTGATTCATCGGAGCTCCCGGTAATGGTGGTGGTTCAATTAAGTTACCAGCTATGGTTCAGAAATTGAACCGGGTACAGTGGGTGAACCATGACGGCTCCCGATCTGTCCCACCGCTTTGAAGCGGAGTCCGTCGGCCGCGCACTTGAGCTTGTCGGCGAGCGCTGGACGCTACTTATCCTGCGCGAGGCGTTCTTCGGAGTGCAGCGCTTCGGTCAACTCGCACGAAACCTCAGCATTCCGCGGCCCACGCTTTCCTCGCGGCTGCGGATGCTTGTCAATGTGGGCCTGCTTGACCGGGTGCTGTATTCCCGGGATCCCGAGCGCCACGAGTACCGGCTCACCGACGCCGGCCGCGATCTCTTCGGAGCGATCGTCGTCCTCATGCAGTGGGGAGACGAGCACTTGCCGCACCCAGACGGCCCGCCGATTGTGTTGCGCCACAACACCTGCGGCGAGTTCGCCGATCCGCGCCTGGTCTGCGCTCACTGCGGCGAAGAGATCACCGCGCGAAATGTGACACCCGAAGCCGGGCCGGGCTTTCGCACCACGCCGGCATCGCGCTCTTGACCTGTGGTTCGGGATCTAGAACGCAGGGCCCGACATCACTGGTGAATTGAACAAAGGAGATCAGTATGGATAGGTTTTCCGGCAAGACGGCACTGGTCACCGGCGGCAACTCCGGGATCGGCCTCGCCACCGCACAGCGATTCGCCGCCGAAGGCGCACAGGTCTTCATCACCGGGCGAAATCAGAAGACTCTCGACGACGCCGTGGCGTCGATCGGAGCGGGCGCAACCGGCATCCGCGCCGATGTGTCGAATCTCGACGACCTCGACAACGTTGCCGATGCCATTCGGGCACGTGGACGCGGCCTGGATGTTGTATTCGCCAATGCCGGCGGCGGCGAATTGGCGACGCTGTCTGACGTGACCGTCGAACAGTTCGCCACCACATTCCAGATCAACGTCGGTGGAATCCTGTTCACGATTCAGAAGGTGTTACCGCTGCTGAAACCGGGAGCGTCGATCGTGTTGACTGGCTCGACCTCCGCATCCGGGGGAACGCCCGCAATGGGCGTGTACGCGGCGTCGAAGGCGGCCATCCGTTCGCTGGGTCGGACGTGGGCGGCTGAGTTGGTCGACAAGGGCATCCGAGTCAACACCGTCGTACCGGGTCCAGTTGAGACGCCGGGACTGAAGGGCTTGGCGCCGAGCGGCCAGGAACAGGCGCTGCTAGATGCGGAGGCGTCGCACGTGCCGATGGGCCGGGTAGGGCGGCCCGAGGAAATCGCCGCCGCGGTGCTATTCCTTGCCTCCGATGAAAGCAGCTTCATGACCGGAACCGAGCTGTTCGTCGACGGCGGCGAAAGGCAGCTATGAGGAATGCCCCAACGGCCACACAATCGCGTCGACGGCCAGCTGTTGGGCCACCGCTATAGGCCGAAACTCGTGACAGTAGATGATCCAAAGAAAAAGGGCCGCATCTCTGCGGCCCTTTCCTGTGGAGCTGCCGGGAATCGAACCCGGGTCCTACGGCATTCCCTCAAGGCTTCTCCGTGCGCAGTTCGCTATGTCTCTACTCGGATCTCCTGGTCACACGAACTCGCCAGGATGACGATCCCAGTCGCTGTTTGATGTCCCCACGGGTCCCGCGACCGAACCCGTGGGTGGGTCCCTCTAGCTGATGCCAGGGTCCGGGCCGAGGGCGCTCCCGGTCTGACAGACACGCAGTCGCTTAGGCAGCGAGTGCGTAGTCGCGCTGATGAGAATCGGCGCTTAATTGGTTGCAACGACGCTTACGGTGGTCTCTTGCCTGCACCGGCACGCTTCCCTTGATTCGATGCGCGAAGTCGAAACCGTTCAGCCCCTCGCATCCCTGCCGAATTTCGGCAGGACACTCCATTGTACGGCCCTACCAACCAGCGGCAACGTAATTATCTTCCCCGACCAGCTTGCGGTCAGATCACGAAGTTCAGCCGCTCCACGATCCGCGCGGCCACGGCCTGGTCACCGCCGAATTCGACATCCTGCGGGCGGGCGGGGCACGTCGGGCGTCCGCCGGCGAGCCTGGTGAACTGCAGCGCGTCCACCCGGACGGTGGCCGTCGGCTCCTGGCCGCCGAAGTCCGCCACCACCTGAGCGCGACCATCGACGTTGACGCGGATGCTGCGCGCCAGCGGACCGGTCAGGTCGAACTCGATGCGCGAACCGTCGGGGGCCTTGGCGAGTTTGCCGACGACGAAGCCCAGGGTGGCCGCGATCTCGTCGAGGGACAGTCGTGACGCGGATCCCTCAAGCTCGGCATCCGACGATGGCCGCCCAATCGCCGTCCGGATGTCTTGCTCGTGCATCCAGCAGTCGAAGACCCGAATCCGCATGAACCGTCCATAACTGTCGGGGCCTGCCGGTGTCAGGGTCTCAGCGTTCCAGTCTTCCTCGGACATCGCTTGCAGGACCTTGCGGCGACCTTCGGTCACCGCGCGGTATCGCTGCAGGACACTCTCGCCGGATTGCGCACCGAGGTGGCGCACCCAGCACTCGTTCATCGCTCCGACGTCGTTGCGCACATGATCGAGCGCCTTGACGTCGATGTCCGGTTCGGGTGCGGGGATGCCGTCAACGAACGACTCGGTGCCGATGATGTGCGAGACCACGGCCTGCACGCACCAACCGGGCAGCGGTGTCGCCGCCTGCCACTCGGCCTCGGGCAGGCCGGCCAGCAGTGCATCGATGGAGTCCCACACCGCGAACAAACCGTTCAGCACATCCGCTTTGTCCAGTGTGGTGACAGAACGCGTAGCCATGGTCGGATGCTAGGCCGATTACCGGCCCAGCGTTAGACCCACTCGCGCCAGAATCAGACCGCCGATTGTCAAAATTCCCGCCGCCGCAACCGTCCATGCCATTCCGTCGAACGCGGTAACCCACGCTCCGAGGCCCATCACCAGTAGCGCATGGACGAGACGGGCAACGACGAAGCCCCGATCCCGCAAGACGGACACCAGCACCGAACGGGGTACGGCGTGCAGCAGTCGACCAAGAATGAAAACCAGCGCCGCGGTGACCAACCCGGTAACCAACCGCAGCGTCACCGTGGGATGCCCGTCGCCGTGGGCAAAACCGACGACCTGGATCAACACCGCCAAAACGGTGGCAACGACCGTCATTCGTCTCAGCATCTTCGCCAGCACAGCGCCGATATTCCTGCGCACAAGATCACCTAGCGCCGGGTCACTACCCGCGGCGCCGAGAAACCCACGCAAGGCGTGGCCGAACTTGCCTCGCTGAAGCCGATTGACAGCCATATTGTTCAACGCCGCGGCATGGTTGGCGTCCAACGCCAACGCTTGCCGATACGATGCCGTCGATTCTTCGATCCGGCCCAGATCATGCAGGATCGAACCCCGCAAGACCAGCCCGTCGGGACTCGGGGGGTCAAGCCGTAACGCCTCGTCGACCACCAGCAGCGCCGAATGCAGTTGGCGCGACTTTTGTAGCAGTCGAGCGTAAACCCGGTGCTGCAGAGGCTCATTCGGATGAGTTTGCACCCCCTGCCACGCCATCCACAGGGCATCCCCGTAGCGACCGATTCCATCGAGCGACAACGCATATATCCGCATGGCCAACTCATGCTGCGGCGCGGCGGACAACGCGGCGTAGGCGCTTTGCGCAGCGCCGTCATAGTTTTCGAGTAGATATTCGGCGCGCGCGTGTTGAGCTAATAACCCGGGGTCACTCGGATGTTGGGACAACGAACGACGCAGAACCTCGCGCGCGCGTTCGTAGTTCTCGGTCTCGAAGTACGCCTCGGCAATGCGGATGGCCTGGTCGGCTTGATCGACACCGGGCTCCGATGTCATCGCCGCTTACCGAATTTTCCTGCGCCGCAGATATTTTGCCAGATCGTCGTAGGTTCCGTCGTTGTTGGCGAATTCGACGATGTTGCGCGCGACCTCGAACCACGGCCCCGTGCTAGGGCGGATCTGTGCCGTGGCCTCGTCAATATCGGCCATCGTCACCGGGCGAACCTGACCGCTGCGCATCGACTCGGCCATTGCCAATTGCGTTGCGCTGTCGCACACATGCTCAAGGTCGGCACCGGAAAAACCGTCGGTACGCTTCGCGATCGACTTGAGGTCTATGCCCGCCACCGGCCGGTCTTTCAGGTTTGAGCGAAGAATTCCTGCCCTGGCGTCGGCATCGGGCAATCCCACAAAAACCATCCGGTCAAACCGTCCGGGCCGGCGCAGCGCCGGGTCGACATCCCAGGGCGCATTCGTGGCGCCGAGCACATAGACCCCGTCGTTCGTCGACGTCGCCGAGTCCATCTCTTCCAGCAAGGTATTGACGACGGGGCGCATCCCGGAGCTGCCACTCAACGCGGACCGCCGGTGCCCCAATGCATCGAGTTCGTCGAAGAACAGCACGCAGGGAGCATTGCGGCGCGCACTGTCGAAAACCGAACGGATGCTGCGTTCGCTCTCCCCGAACCAATGGTGCAGAACGTCGGCGATTCCCACCTGGTAGAAATTCGCGCCCAGTTCACCCGAAATGGCCTTGGCGATATAGGTTTTGCCGCAACCGGGCGGCCCGTACAGCAAGAGACCACCGCGTGCCGAGACCTTATATGCCTTCATCAGCTCGGGATTTCGGATCGGGCCGAGCAGCGAAAGTTCGATCTGCCGTTTGACATCGGCCATACCCGATACATCGTCGAGGCGTACGGAGCTGCGCGCCACGACGTCGAAGTCGCCTTCGTGGACGACATCGGCGGACGCCTCGACGAATGCCGGCTCGACGATGTCGGCGACTTGCCGTTCGGCGCTGGACCAATCGAAGTGGTCATCGCCGGCAGCTCGCCCCGCGGCCGGTACCCCCTCGGCTGCCGCCTGAGCAGGCGCGGCGAGCGCAGTGCTGCAGCGCTGCACGAGGCTCAGCGCGTTGGCGTTGCCGGCATCTTGACTCAGCGCCGCGCTGCAGTGGCCCAGCGCCTCCGCGTAGCGCCCCCGGTCGGCCAGCAAGCCGGCCAGATGCAACCGCAACTCGAGAACATCGGGGCTGCGTCCAACGGCAGCGGACAACTCCCGAATAACCGGGTCCTCACCCAACGTTTTCTCCCGACATAGTCCCGCCGGGACCATAGTAGGTCGCGCCAAAGAAGTTAGTTGGCGGCGATCATCGCCACGGATCCCATGGCCATCACCATGCCGATCCCCTGCCAGCGAGAGACCCGCTCGCGCAACACCATCATCGCTAGCACCACGGTGGCCGCGGGATACAGCGAAATCATGATGCTGGCCAACGACAGCATCCAGGACTGCAGCGCTATCAGCTGAGTCACCAGGGCGCAGATGTCCAGCAGCGCAATCCCCAGCGCCAGCTTCATCGACTGCCCCCGCGGCAGCCGCAGGGTACGTCTCGAGGCGGCCAGGATGGTGATCACCACGGTGGCCGACAGCCGCGCAAACATCAGCGGCCAGAGCTTGGAGTCGTGTGGCGATTGATGCAGGAACACCAAGTCGAGACCGAAGGCACACCCGGCCAAAATCGTGAGCCCGGCCACTTTGGGGGTGAAGCGGAATCGGCTCACGCCCTCGACGGTGGCCTCACGGCTGACCAACATCACCGCGATGATCGCGAGCACGACGCCCGCCGAAGCGGCGTGGCCCGGTCGTTCCCCCAGCGCGATACCGACCGCCACGGGTACGGCGGCATTGAGCACGCCCGCTAACGGCGCGACAACCGAGATGGGACCCGAGCCGAGTGCGGCGTAGAACGCCCACATGCCGAACGCCTGACCGACGCCGTACAGGCAGCCCCAGAGGATGGCACCGGAATGAATAGGCCCACCCACAGTAAGAGCCAGCAGGCCCAGCACCACCGCTTCGACCGGGTACGCGGCCAACATCACCCGCAGTGCGGCTGTCCGGCGAGCTGCTACGCCGCCCATAAAATCGCTGACCCCGTACGAGACGGCGGACAGCTGCGCGTAAGCGGCTCCGATCAGTTCATACCCTTTGCTCGGCGACCCAGTTCACGCAGTACTTCGCGCTGGGCGTCGCGGCGGGCCATGTCCTGGCGTTTGTCGTGTGCTTGCTTGCCTCGCGCTAGCGCGAGTTCCACCTTGACCTTGCCCTCGGAAAAATACAGCGACAGTGGCACCAAAGTCAGGTTACCATCGCGGATTTTTCCAATGAGTCCGTCGATTTGTTGCCTGTGTAACAACAGCTTCCGATTGCGACGAGGATCATGATTCGTCCAGCTACCGTGTTCGTACTCGGGAATGTGCAAGTTGCGCAACCACACTTCGCCGTCGTCGACGGTTGCGAACGCGTCAGCCAGCGAGGCTTGTCCTAGCCGCAGGCTCTTCACCTCGGTGCCGACTAAAGCCACGCCTGCCTCGAATAACTCTAAGATCGAGTAGTTGTGCCTGGCTTTGCGATTGGTGGCCACAATCTTTTTGCTGTCACGCTTGGCGCCACTCGCCTTGCCCCCACCGGACTTTTCGGCCACAGCTAACGCCGTACGTATAGGCGCAACGTCGCGTATGCCGTCAACCCAGCCATCGACACGCCGAGCAAGATCAGGATCGGTGAGATGTAAAGGATGTCGGCGTAGTCGATCCGGGCGATCAAATTGGCTTGGTAGAACTGGTTTAACGCGTTGTCCAGGAACAATGCCCGCACCACGATCAAGCCGGCAATCGCAATCCCCACACCGAGGCCGGCGGCGAGCATCGCCTCCACCAGGAAGGGCAGCTGGGTGTACCAGCGACTAGCCCCCACCAATCGCATGATCCCGATTTCCGTGCGCCGCGTATACGCCGCGACCTGAACCATATTGGCAATCAACAGGATCGCGCCGACGGCCTGCACCAAAGCGACGGCGAATGCGACATTGCTCAAGCCGTCCAGCACCGCGAACAGCCGGTCGATCAGGTCCTTTTGATTGAGCACGGAGAGCACCCCGGGCTGACCCTGCATCGCCAAGTCGAACTCCTTGTGTTGCTCAGGGTTGTTCAACTTGACGATGAACGACGCGGGGAAGGAATCCTTGCCGGCAACGTCCTTGTACTGCGGGAACTTTCGGATGGCGTCGTCGTAGGCGTCCTGGCGATTGAGAAACCGAACCGACTTGACGTCATCGCGGCCCTCGATCTTTGTCCGCAGCGCCTTGCAGGGATTGGTGCCGCAGGCCGGATCGTTCGCCGAGACGTCTTCGGTCAAGAAGACTTGCGTCTCGACGCGGTCGAGGTAGATGGCCCGGGAGTGCTCGGCCAACCGGACCACCAGCAGACCGCCGCCGAACAGGCCGACCGAAATCGCGGTCGTCAGGATCATCGCGACCGTCATCGTGACATTGCGGCGAAGCCCGGTCAGGACCTCGTTGAGTAGGAATCCGAAGCGCACTAGCGATCCATCCCGTAGACGCCGCGCTGCTCGTCGCGAACCAGCCTGCCCAGAGACAGCTCCACGACGCGCTGGCGCATCGAGTCGACGATGTGGTGGTCGTGCGTCGCCATCAGCACCGTCGTCCCGGTGCGGTTGATCCGCTCCAACAGATCCATGATGTCGTTGCTGGTGTCGGGGTCGAGGTTGCCGGTGGGCTCGTCGGCCAGCAGGACCAACGGCCGGTTGACGAACGCGCGGGCAATCGCCACCCGCTGCTGCTCCCCACCGGATAGCTCGTGGGGCAGCCGACTGGCTTTGCCGGACAGGCCGACCGTCTCGAGCACGTCGGGCACCACCCGGTTGATTTGGTCGCCGCGTTTACCGATGACTTCCAGCGCGAAGGCGACGTTTTCATACACCGTCTTTTGTTGTAGCAGACGAAAGTCCTGGAAAACGCAGCCGATCACCTGGCGCAGCTTCGGCACATGCCGGCCGGGCAGCTTGTTGACGTGGAACTTCGAGACCCGCACGTCACCGGTTGTCGGTGACTCCGCAGCCAGCAGTAACCGCATGAACGTTGATTTGCCCGAACCCGAGGGGCCGATCAGGAAGACGAATTCGCCCTTGTCGATTTTGACGTTGACGTCGTCCAACGCCGGACGGGCCGACGCTTTGTACTTCTTGCTGACACGGTCAAGGGTGATCATCACGGCACGCCAGTGTAGCGGTGAATTTCGCTGGCCCGCGAAGATCAACTCGCCGGTGGCCGCGATGTGGGCGACGGACCCGGCCCCGGCACCGGTTGCTGCGTGGGTGCCGGAGTCGGGCTCGCGCTGGGCGGACAGAAGGGCGGCGGCAGCAGGCACGGCAGCTGGAACGGCGGCGGTGAGGTGGTCGTTGGCGGCGGGGGCGGCGGCGGGGTGGGCGGCACCGTGCTGGTCGGAGTCGGGACGAACGTGCTGGTCGGTGCTGGCATCTCGACCCTCGTGCGCGGCACCCAGGTGTAGTTCGGGTCAGGTACGAAACCCGGCGGCACTATCTGCGGAGCGGGCGGCTTGGGAGCCGGCTCTGGGCGATTGACGTCATAGACCCACCAGACCGCAAGGAAGGCGAGGATCAACGCCACCGTCGAAGTGCGCATCCGGCCACCGAACACATACTGCGGCCACCGGCGTTCCTCGTCGTCGGCGCGCTTCTCCAGGAGGTTGAGGGTCAGCTTCACCGTTTCACCGACTCGTGCGCGATCTCGCGGGCTGCCTCGGCGGCCTGGGCGGCGGTGACGCCTGGGTCGTCCTCAACCACGCTCACTGTCGCGTCGGCCGTGGTGACGATGCCGGCGCGGCCCAGTGCCCGAACGACCAGCACACGCAACTGCCGGCCCGCCTCGAACTGCTTGCCGGGCAGGGTGCGGGCCACCATGCGCAGCGTGACGGTGTCGACTTCGATGCTTTCCAAGCCCATCAGGGTGGGCGCGTCCAGCAGCAACTCGCCCAGCAATGGGTTGTCCATGGCGTGGTCGCACACCTCGTGCAAGACCTCGTTGACCCGGTTGAGGTCGGCGCTGGTCGAGACGGGGATGTCGATCACCGCGCGCGCCCAGTCCTTGGAGAGGTTGATCGTTTTGACGATCTGACCATTGGGGATGGTGAATAACTCACCATCCGACGAGCGCAGCCGGGTCACCCGCAACGTCACGTTTTCCACCGTGCCGCGCGCCTCGGCGGCGATCCCCGAAACAGTCAGCGAGACCAAGTCGCCAAACCCGTACTGCTTCTCGACAATGATGAAAAAGCCCGACAGCAGATCCTTGACCAGCTGCTGAGCGCCGAAACCCAGCGCGGCACCGAGCACCGTGGCAGGCGCGATGAACCCGCCCACGGAAAACTTCAGCACGTCGCCGATCTGAACGACGACCCAGATCGCGATGATCACGATCGACACCCACTGGATCACCGACGCCACCGCCTGGCGGTGCTTGGTCGCCTCCGAGCGCACCAAGGCGTCGCTTTCGGCAAAGCCGACATCGAGCTGCCGGGTGATCTGCTGAGCCACCCAGGTAACGAAGCGGACCGCCAGGATCGCGGCGATGAACAGCATGATGATGTGCAGACCCCGATCGAGGATCCATCCACCGATTTCGCCGCGCCAAAAGTCGTGCCAGCGCTGCGTTGCCGAAGTTGCAAGAATTGTTGTGTTAGTCGTCATCTTTTCGATTGCGCCACCGGATCCCTGCTTCCAGAAACCCGTCGATGTCCCCGTCCAGAACGGCCGCCGGATTGCCGACCTCATAGTCGGTACGCAGATCCTTGACCATCTGATACGGCTGAAGTACGTAGGAGCGCATCTGGTTACCCCAGGAGCTGCCGCCCTCACCTTTTAAGGCGTCCATCTCAGCGCGCTCTTCTAAACGCTTACGCTCCAACAACTTTGCCTGGAGTACTCGCATTGCCGAAACCTTGTTCTGCAGTTGCGACTTCTCGTTCTGGCAAGTCACGACGATACCCGTTGGGATGTGGGTAAGCCGAACCGCGGAGTCGGTGGTGTTCACCGACTGGCCGCCGGGTCCGCTCGATCGGTACACGTCAACCCGCACATCGCCTTCGGGAATGTCGATGTGATCAGTGGTCTCCACCACCGGCAGCACCTCGACTTCGGCGAACGATGTCTGCCGTCGACTCTGGTTGTCGAACGGGCTGATCCGGACCAGTCGGTGGGTGCCCTGCTCGACGGACAACGTGCCGTACGCATACGGCGCATGCACGGCGAACGTCGCGCTTTTGATCCCGGCTTCCTCCGCGTAGGAGGTGTCGAACACCTCGACACCGTACTTGTGTTGCTCGGCCCAGCGGATATACATCCGCATCAGCATCTCGGCCCAGTCGGCAGCGTCCACCCCGCCGGCGCCGGAGCGGATGTTGACCAACGCCTCGCGCTCGTCGTACTCGCCCGACAGCAGGGTGCGCACCTCGGCAGCTTCGATGTCGGTGCGCAAAGCCTTGAGCTCGGCGTCAGCCTCGACCAGTGCGTCAGCCGCGCCTTCGTCCTCCTCGGCCGAGAGCTCGTAGAGCACCGGCAGGTCATCGAGCCGCTGCCGCAGCTCCTCGATGCGGCGCAGCTCCCCCTGGGCATGGGACAACTGACTGGTCACGCGCTGCGCATTGGTCTGGTCGTCCCACAGTTTTGGATCGGACGCCTCATGCTCGAGCTTCTCGATGCGGCTGCGTAGACCGTCCACATCGAGCACTCGCTCCACCGTGGTCAGGGCGGAGTCGAGGGCGGCGATATCGGCTTGACGGTCGGGTTCCACAGCCGCCCACGTTACCGGCGCCCTGGTTGGCGGCGAATGCTCAGGTCGCGACCCGCGGCACTTTGACCATCTGCTGGGGTTCAGCGTCTAGCATCGAAATCACCATCATGTGCGCCCGCGACTGCGACGCCCAGCCCGTTCTCAGCCCCTTGCGTCGCAGCCGGGCATGAACAGAAGGCTTGGGTATGCGTCCATTCCATGTCGCCATCGTCGGCTCCGGACCGTCGGGATTCTTCGCCGCAGCGTCTTTGCTGAAGGCCGCCGATAGCTCCGACGAGATCGACGTCGCCGTCGACATGCTCGAGATGTTGCCGACGCCGTGGGGGCTGGTGCGTTCCGGCGTCGCGCCCGATCACCCCAAGATCAAGTCGATCAGCAAGCAGTTCGAGAAAACCGGCGGCGATCCCCGCTTCCGCTTCTTCGGCAACGTGGTGGTCGGCGAACATATCGAGGCCGCCGAGCTCGCCGAACACTACGACGCCGTGATCTACGCGGTCGGGGCACAGGCCGATCGTTCCCTCAACATTCCCGGCGAGGATCTGCCCGGCAGTGTCGCCGCCGTCGATTTCGTGGGCTGGTACAACGCGCACCCGAACTTCGAGCAGATCTCGCCCGATCTGTCGGGCGCCCGGGCGGTGGTCATCGGCAACGGCAATGTCGCACTCGACGTCGCCCGCATTCTGGTCACCCACCCCGACACGCTGGCATCTACCGATATCGCCGATCATGCGCTGGAATCGCTGCGCCCCTGCGGCGTGGAAGAAGTGGTGATCGTCGGGCGACGCGGGCCCCTGCAGACCGCGTTCACCACGCTGGAGTTGCGCGAGCTCGCCGACCTCGAAGGGGTCGACGTCATCGTCGATCCCGCCCAGCTGGAGGACGTCAGCGACGAGGATGCCGAGGCCGCCGGCAAAACCACCAAGCAGAACATCAAGGCGTTGCGTGACTACGCCAACCGCGACCCGCGCCCAGGACACCGGCGCATGGTGTTCCGGTTCCTGACATCCCCGATCGAGATCAAGGGCGACGACAAGGTCGAGGGAATTGTGCTGGGCCGCAACGAATTAGTCGCCGACGAGGGCGGGCGGGTATCGGCCAAAGACACCGGGGAACGCGAGGAGCTTCCGGCTCAGCTGGTGGTGCGCTCGGTCGGTTATCGCGGCATACCTACCCCGGGGCTGCCATTCGACGACAAGAGCGCGACCATCCCCAACACCGACGGCCGGGTCGCGGGCAGCCGCAACGAATACGTCGTCGGATGGATCAAGCGGGGGCCGACCGGTGTGATCGGCACTAATAAAAAGGACTCCCAGGAGACCGTCGACACCTTGATCAGCGATCTGACCGGCGCCGAACAAGGCGCGCTGGCAGATTTCGGCGAAGACCATGCCGACAAATTGGCCGACTGGCTGGCTTCGCGCCAGCCGAAGCTGATCACCTCGGACCACTGGGACACCATCGATGCCCATGAGCGTGCGGCCGGCGAGCCGCACGGGCGTCCCCGCGTCAAGCTGCCGAACGTCATCGAGCTGCTGCGCATCGGCCACGGCTGAACGCCAACCAGCCGGAGATGGCGCAATCGCGTTGGGGCTGAGCTCGACTCAGCGCCGAAAGACGATGAAACCTGCGCCGGCGAGCAGCAGGGCGATGGCGGCGGCGATCGCCCAGCCAGCGCCGGCAAGCCACCAGATGACACCCAACACCGCGAGCGCGGGCGACACGGCGAACAGCATGAGCACGGGGTGCTGCCTGACCACTTCGAGCGCGCTTTTCGCCCGGATCCGCTCGATGTCCTTGTCCGCCATGACCTCAGAATGCCACCTGGCACCCACAATGCAAGGCCATTGACTGACCGAAGCTAGCCGGCGGGCGGTTCGGGCGGGGCGAACTTCCAGTTGTCCGGATTTTTAGAGGAATACATCACCGGATGCAGTTGTCCCATGGTCGGCCATTGGTCAACGTCGACCACCATCCGCCAGTAGACGGCGTGCTCATTCACGGTAGGTCCGTTGATGACGCCGGCGAGGGTGACATATTGCTCGCCGCTGACGTCCGCTCGCGGGCTCACCCCGGTCACCAGCAACGTGCCATTGAGGAGTTCGCCGCGTGGGCCACGCGGGACGAACCGCTGGGCAAAAAATACCCCGACGACCGCGACGAGCAAGAGCAGCAGACCGAATTCCCACACGACGCCATCGTAGGGCGCCTGCGGCGAGGACGGTCCCGCGCCAAGAGACCTAGGACCCTACTGACTCACGCGGATTCACCGTAGCGTCGACAGGGAACTGCTGCGCCAACGAAAGGTGAGGTCCATGACTGATGAGCCCGCTGTCGTTTTGTCAGAAGACGAGAGTTGGCGCAGGTTGGGCGGCGCCGCCTTGGGCCGGCTAGTGAGCAGTTTCGCCGGTGAGCCCGAGATCTTCCCGGTGAACTATGCCGTGCAGGACCGGACCGTGTTGTTTCGAACCGCCGAGGGCACCAAATTGTTTTCCGCCGTGACGAACAGCGTCGTGCTGTTCGAGGCGGACGACCACAACGTCGCCGAAGGCTGGAGTGTGATCGTCAGAGGCCGCGCACGGGTGTTGCGCACCGCGGCGGAGATCGAGGAAGCCGAACGCGCCCAGCTGATGCCCTGGACGGCGACGCTCAAGAAGCACTACGTCCGGGTGACCCCGTCCGATATCACCGGTCGCCACTTCAAGTTCGGCCCGGAACCCGATCCGAACGCATCCTTTGCCTGACGCGCTCAGCCCGCGAGCAGCGCGTCGAGCTCCCCTGCGTCGACGCCCGTCAGCCGCCGGTGCATCGCCCACGCAATCCGGCCGGCCTGCAATTTAGCTCGCTCGGCCGCCGGCCCCCGATACATCTGGTCGACGGTGGCGCGCCAGACCGTCAGCCAGCGCACGAAATGCTGGGCGGATAACGGAGTCCGCTGGTGAACGACGCGGTGAACGCGCAGCGCGCTGCCCCGGTAGCGGCCCGCGCCGAACAGTACGGTTTCCCAGAAGTCGCAGATGACCGGGATGTGCGCGTCCAATCCGACCGACCGCAGCTCAGCGAACGGCTCGGACAGAACCTCGTCGACCAGCACCCGGTCGTAGAAGCGACGCAGCAGCGCCTCGACGTCGGCGCCGTCGACCAGGTCCGCGTGCGCGTCGTGCATCGTTCCATCATCGCGTCGCAAGGCGGCGGGCGTGAGGGCCAAAAGTCCCTGCGCGCCCGCCGTGGTAGGACTGCTGGCATGAGCCAGGACGATCTCGGGTTGGCGATCGCGCTGGCCGACCGCGCGGACATGCTGACTCGCGACCGGTTCGGCGCGCTCGACCTACGCATCGAAACGAAACCGGACCTGACTCCGGTCACCGACGCCGACCGCGCGGTCGAGGCCGACCTGCGTGAGGAGCTCGGACGCCAGCGGCCCGGCGACAGCATCCTCGGCGAGGAGTTCGGTGGGACCCCCACATTCACCGGACGGCAATGGATCATCGATCCGATCGACGGCACCAAGAACTTCGTGCGCGGGGTACCGGTGTGGGCCAGTTTGATCGCATTGCTCGAAGACGGCGTCCCGTCGGTCGGCGTGGTGAGTGCGCCGGCCCTGCAACGCAGATGGTGGGCCGCCCGCGACCGGGGCGCGTTCGTCTCTGTCGACGGTGGGCCACCACGTCCGTTGTCGGTTTCCTCAGTGGGACAACTGGATTCGGCCAGCCTCTCGTTTTCCAGCCTGTCGGGATGGGCGCAGTGCGGTCTGCGCGACCGCTTCATCGAGCTGACCGACGCGGTATGGCGGGTGCGCGCCTATGGGGACTTTCTGTCGTACTGTCTCGTCGCCGAGGGCGCCGTCGATATCGCGGCCGAACCCGAGGTATCAGTGTGGGATCTGGCCGCACTCGACGTCCTGGTGCGCGAGGCGGGCGGGACGTTCACCGGCCTGGACGGGATTGCGGGCCCGCACCGCGGCAGTGCCGTGGCGACAAACGGCCTGCTACATGAGCGTGTGCTCGGCAGCCTTGGTGTGTGAATTAATTAACAAGCCCGCTTTATCTTACTCCGGAGTAAGATAGGCTCGTCACCGCATCGCCCCAACGACCGAGGCTGCTGAAATGACGGACACTTTCTCCGACTCAAACACCTCCCGCTCACGCGCAAAACGGCGCGGCCGCAAAACCGGTGTCGGGATGCAACCACACAAGCGCACCGGGATCGACATCGCCATGGCGGTGCTGACCCCGATCGTCGGCCAGGAGTTCCTGGACAAATACCAGCTGCGCGACCCGTTCAACCGGGGCCTGCGCTACGGCACCAAAACTTTTTTCTCCACTGCCGGCGCTGCTTCCCGGCAGTTCAAGCGGGTCCAGAACCTCCGCAGTGGACCGACCCGGCTCAAGTCCAGTGGTAAGGACTACTACGACCTGAGGCTCGACGACGAACAGAAGATGATCGTCGAGACCCTCGATGAATTCGCCGAAGAAGTGCTGCGGCCCGCGGCGCCCGGCGCCGACGCGGCGGCGAGCTATCCACCCGACCTGATCGCGAAGGCCGCAGAACTGGGCATCACCGCGATCAACATCCCCGAGGACTTCGAGGGCATCGCCGCACACCGCTCCAGCGTGACCAATGTGCTGGTGGCCGAGGCACTGGCCTATGGCGACATGGGTCTGGCGCTGCCGATTCTGGCACCGGGCGGCGTGGCGTCCGCGCTGACCCACTGGGGCAGCGCCGACCAGCAGGCCACCTATCTGCCCGCGTTCGCCGGGGAGAATGTCCCGCAGGCCTGTGTGGCGATCGCCGAACCGCAACCGCTGTTCGACCCCACCCGGCTGAAGACCACCGCGGTGCGCACACCGAGCGGATACCGGCTCGACGGCGTGAAGTCGTTGGTCCCGGCTGCGGCCGACGCCGAGCTGTTTATCGTCGGCGCCCAACTGAACGGCAGGCCGGCACTGTTCATCGTCGAATCGTCCGCCAAAGGCCTTACCGTCAAGGCGGATCCGAGCATGGGTATCCGCGCCGCGGCCCTGGGCCGGCTCGAGCTCTCCGGGGTGTCGGTGCCGCTGAATGCCCGGCTGGGCGAAGACGAAGCCACCGACGACGACTACTCCGAGGCGATCGCGCTGTCCCGGCTGGGCTGGGCGGCGCTGGCAGTCGGCACCTCGCACGCGGTACTCGACTACGTCATCCCGTACGTGAAGGAACGCGAGGCGTTCGGCGAGCCCGTCGCCCATCGTCAAGCCGTGGCCTTCATGTGCGCCAACATCGCCATCGAGCTGGACGGGCTGCGGCTGATCACCTGGCGCGGCGCGGCGCGTGCCGAACAGGGGCTCGCGTTCACCCGCGAAGCCGCACTGGCCAAGCGGCTTGGCGCCGACAAGGGCATGCAAATCGGCCTGGACGGCGTGCAACTGCTCGGCGGCCACGGCTACACCAAAGAACACCCGGTCGAGCGTTGGTACCGCGACCTGCGGGCCATCGGTGTCGCCGAGGGCGTTGTCGTCATCTAGCTCCGCACGTCACTAGCGAAAGACCAATCATGGCAATCAATTTGGAACTGCCCCGCAAAATGCAAGCGGTGATCGACAAGGCACACCAGGCCGGCGCGGAGATGATGCGGCCCATCGCCCGCAAATACGACCTCAAGGAGCATGCGTACCCGGTCGAGCTCGACACGTTGGCCAGCATGTTTTCCGGAGCCGCTGAGTCCAACGCGCTGGGCCTTGCCGGAGCGGACGCCTTCCGGGGTAGCGAAAGCAAGGAAGAGAACCGCAACGGGGCCAACATGGCGGCGGTGTTACAGACTTTGGAGGCCTGCTGGGGCGACGCGGCAATGATGCTGTCGATTCCCTATCAAGGCCTGGGCAACGCGGCGATCAGCGGAGTGGCCACCGACGAGCAGCTGAGCCGGCTGGGCCGGGTGTGGGCGGCGATGGCTATCACCGAACCCGGCTTCGGCTCCGACTCCGCGGCGGTCTCCACCACCGCCAAGTTGGACGGCGACGAGTACGTCATCAACGGCGAAAAGATTTTCGTCACCGCGGGTTCGCGGGCCACTCACATCGTGGTGTGGGCGACGCTGGACAAGTCACAGGGCCGCGCGGCGATCAAATCGTTCATCGTGCCGCGCGAACATCCCGGTGTCAGCGTCGAGCGGCTCGAGGACAAGCTCGGCATCAAGGGCTCCGATACCGCGGTCCTGCGTTTCGACAATGCCCGGATACCGAAAGACAACCTGCTGGGCAATCCCGAAATCGAGTCCGGCCAAGGGTTTTCCGGCGTGATGGAGACCTTCGACAACACCCGCCCGGTCGTGGCGGGTATGGCGATCGGCATTGCCCGTGCCGCGTTGGAAGAGTTACGCAAGATCCTGACCGAGGCCGGAGTGGAGATCTCCTACGACCAGCCCTCGCACGCCCAGAGCGCGGCCGCGGCTGAATTCCTGCGGATGGAGGCCGACTGGGAGTCCGCCTACCAGCTGACGCTGCGCGCGGCCTGGCAGGCCGACAACAAGATCCCCAACTCCAAAGAAGCATCGATGGCCAAGGCCAAGGCCGGCAGGGTGGGCAGCGATATCACCTTGAAGGCTGTCGAATTAGCCGGCACCGCAGGCTATTCGGAGCAGACGCTGTTGGAGAAGTGGGCGCGTGATTCGAAGATCATGGACATCTTCGAGGGCACCCAGCAGATTCAGCAGCTCGTGGTCGCCCGCCGCCTGCTGGGCCTCTCGTCCGCCCAACTCAAGTAGCGATCGGACGCGGCGGGTCGACCTCGCCGTCGGGCCCTCGGCTGCGGTCGCGCGTCGAACGCGTGGCGGCATCAGGCAGCGATTGCGTTCAGCTGCTCACGAGTGTCTTCGTCGAGCTCGATCGAAGCGACGTCCAAGTTCTCCTCGAGGTGGCGCACCGAGGAGGTACCCGGAATCAGCAGCACGTTGGGTGCCACGCTCAGCGTCCATGCCAACGCGACCTGCGCGGGTGTGCACCCGAGTCGTTCGGCGGTGTTGCCCACCAGCTCGTGACTGAGCACCGGGTTCGGCTGCGTGAAACCCGCCCCCAGTGGGAAGAACGGAACGAACGCGATTCCCCGCCTCGTGCACTCCTCTAGCACTGCGGCCGAGTCCCGGAGAACGAGATTGAAAGCATTTTGTACACAAGCGATCTCGGTGCGATCTAATGCGTGCAGCAGGTGCTCACGGTTGATGCCGCTCAGCCCTATCCCGCCGATCAGTCCCTCGTCGCGGGCATCAATCATGATCGAGAGCTGATCGTCGAACAGCTGGTCTGGCCCGTCGCTCTCGAAGAGCCGCAGATTGACCGCGGCCAACTGCTCGACACCGAGGGTTCGCAAGTTCGCTTCGATGTCGCGGCGCAGGTCGGCCGGCTCGCTGACCGGCAGCCAGGCACCGGCGTCATCGCGACGCCCGCCGACCTTGCTCACCAAAGCCAAGTTCTCCGGGTACGGGTGCAGCGCCTCGCGGATGAGCTCATTGGCGACGTCGGGGCCATAGAACTGGGCGGTGTCGATGTGGTCGACGCCGAGTTCGACGGCCCTGCGCAACACCGCCAGCGCCTCGTCACGATCGCGCGGAGGCCCCATCACACCGGGACCAGGCAGTTGCATAGCCCCGAAGCCGATCCGGGCTACCGAAAAGCGACCAAGCGGGAAGGGATCCATAGGGTGAGGTTAGCGTCGACGTATGGACACTTTTCACGCGCTGGTAGCCCGCCAAGACGGTGACCGGATCACCGCGTCGGTCGAGACGCTCAGCCAGTCCGACCTGCCGCCCGGTGAAGTGACGATCCGGGTGCTGTATTCCAGCGTCAACTACAAGGACGCGCTGGCGTTGACGCCGAAGGGCGGCGTCGTCCGCGATTATCCCATCGTTCCCGGAATCGACCTGACCGGCGAAGTCGTCGAGTCGCAGTCGCCGGACTTCAGCGTCGGCGACCAGGTGCTGGCCCACGGGTATCAGATCGGCACTGGCCACCACGGCGGCTACGCCGAGTACGCACGGCTGCCGGCCGACCAGGTGGTGGCGCTCGGCGCATTGAGTCCGCACGAGGGCGCCGCCATCGGCACCGCCGGCTTCACTGCCGCGATGAGCGTGCAAGCGCTGATCGATTGGGGCCTCACACCCGACGGCGGACCCATCGTCGTCACCGGCGCCTCCGGCGGTGTGGGCTCGGTCAGCGTGGACCTGCTGGCCGCCGCCGGCTATCAAGTGGTGGCCTCCAGCGGTAAGGAAAAGGCCGCCGGATTGCTGAAAGAGCTTGGCGCTACTGAGGTTATCGGCCGGCTGCCCGCCGATCCCGGGGCCAAGCCGCGACCGCTGGCCAAGACGCGTTGGGCGGGCGGGGTGGACTGTGTCGGGGGCGCGACGCTGGCCGATGTGCTCAGCACCATCGACTACGGAGGGGCGGTGGCGGCCAGCGGCCTCACCGGCGGGCCCGCGCTGCACACCACGGTGATGCCGTTCATCCTGCGCGGCGTCGCCCTGCTCGGCATGGACTCGGTGCTGATGCGGATTGCGCGGCGCCGCAAGCTGTGGGCGCAGCTCGGCGACTCGCTGCGGCCACGGCACCTGGACGCGGTCACCAGCGATGTCGACGTCAAAGACGTCGTCGCGGTGCTGGATCAACTGCGCGCGGGCACCTACTCCGGCCGCGCGGTGGTACGAGTCGCCGGTGGATTCTGAGCTGGCAGTAGGCTATTCGAGTGCTGGCCGGAGGCTTCCGGCCCTATCGATGACGGAGGCAGCATGCGTGCAGCACGGGTGATTCGGTTAGATGGTCCGGACGCGGTCGAGGTGGCCGAGGTCGACGAACCCACCGGCGACGGGGTCGTCGTCGACGTGCACGCCGCCGGCGCAGCATTCCCCGACGCGTTGCTCACCCGCGGTCTCTACCAGTACCGCCCGGATCCGCCGTTCGTGCTCGGAGCCGAAATCGCCGGGGTCGTACGCTCGGCACCCGACAACGCTCATGTTCGTCCCGGCGACCGGGTCGTCGGCCTGACGATGCTCACCGGCGGGATGGCCGAGGTGGCCGTGTTGTCACCCGACCGCGTGTTCAAGCTGCCGGACAACGTGAGCTTCGAGGCGGGAGCCGGCCTGCTGTTCAACGACCTGACGGTGTACTTCGCGCTGACGGTGCGCGGCCGCCTGCAAAAGGGCGAGACGGTGCTCGTGCATGGCGCAGCCGGCGGGATCGGAACGTCGACGCTTCGGCTGGCGCCGGCACTCGGGGCGTCCCGCGTCATCGCGGTGGTCAGCACCGAGGAGAAGGCCGAGATCGCCACCGCCGCAGGCGCGACCGACGTGGTGTTGGCCGAAGGCTTCAAGGATGCGGTGCAGAAATTGACCAGTGGCCGCGGCGTCGACATGATCATCGACCCGGTCGGCGGTGACCGGTTCACCGACTCCCTACGCTCGCTTGTTCCGGGGGGCCGGCTGCTGGTTATCGGCTTCACCGGCGGTGAGATTCCCACCGTAAAGGTGAATCGGCTGCTACTCAACAACATTGATGTGGTTGGTGTCGGCTGGGGTGCCTGGACGGCGACGCACCCCGGGGCGCTGGACGAGCAGTGGGCCGGCCTCGAGCGCCTACTCAGCTCGGGCCAATTGCCTCCCCCGCAGCCGGATGTCTACCCGCTCGAGCAAGCCGCCGCCGCGGTCGCGTCGATGGAGAACCGCACCGCCAAAGGAAAAGTTGTGCTGCGCATCCGCTGAACCCGGCACCGTTGAATCGACGACACTTAAACCTCTGCGAAGACACGCCGGAGCGGTTCGCAACGGATTAAGTCTCGGTGGACATGCCGGCTGAGGCGGCAGCACAGGCCCTTGTGCGGCAGCAAAAGGAAAAGTAATGTCACTTTCAGTTTTGTAGTCAGCTCCGAGGAGTGCGATTCATGGAATCCTTTGTCCACCTGCGCAAAGGCAGGACACCGCAACGCCTGCACGCCGACCTCGACGGACTCAAGGACGACGAGCTGGGCCGGGGCGGCTTCACCGGACGCACGGCCAACATCTACCGCCGCCACGACCCCACCGCCTACCGGTCGGTCGGACCGCTGCGCCCGATCGACGTGCTGTCCAGCGAGCTCAAGCCCAGCGATGCCACCGACGCCAACGGCGGGCCGCTGCTGATGTTCAGCAACGACGACTGCCGCGTTCTGCTGAGCCGTCGCGCCGAGCCGATGCCGTTCTTCGCCCGCCACGTCGACGGGGATCTGCTGTGCTTCGTCCACCAAGGCGCCGGGCTGCTGGAGACCGAGTTCGGCCCGCTTCGCTACCGGGAAGGCGACTGGGTCTACATCCCGAAGGCGTGCACGTGGCGCCAGCTGCCGGATCGCGAGACCACACTGTTGATGATCGAGGCGACCGACGAATTCCGGGTGCCACCGCCCGGCCCGCTGGGCCGGCACTTCCCGTTCGACCCCTCGCAGGCCACCATCCCCGAGCCGGCCCCGAGCGAGGATGATGGCCGCGACGAGTACGAGGTCCGGCTCGTCCACGACGGTGGCCCGACAACGCTGTTCTACCAGCACAATCCGCTCGACGTCGAAGGATGGCGCGGCGACAACTTCGCCTTCACCTTCAACATCGCCGACTACAACGTCATCACCTCCGACAGTGTCCACCTGCCGCCTACCGTGCATCTGTTCATGCAGGCCACCGGCGTCTACGTGATGAACTTCCTGCCCAAGCCCGCCGAAGGCGTCCCCGGTACCGAACGCACGCCCTGGTATCACCGCAACGTCGACTACGACGAAATCGCGTTCTTCCACGGCGGCTCGCTCTATGGCATTCCGATGCCTCCTGGCCTGATTTCCCATGCGCCGCAAGGGGTTCACCACGGCGCGCCGGAAAAGGCGCGCGAACGAGCACGCCGTAAGTTCGACGAGCATTCCCGAGTCGACTGGCAGGTCATCGCCATCGACACCCGCCGCCGCCTGACACCGTCGGCGGAGGTACTCGCCCACGACCTCGGACAACACTGACATGGGGAGCACGCAAACCGTGAAGCACGCCGTCAAGCACGACTACGAACGGATTCCCTATCTGGTTGCCTTCCAGAACAATTCCGGCGTCCGGGATGTCTACGGCGGGCTGGCCGAAATCACCGTGCTGGAGAGCTATCTGCTCAAGCCGAAAGACAAGCCGTCGGACACGGTGCTGGTGTTCATGCACCCGATCGGCGGCGGCGCATACCTGCCGATGATCAACGCGCTGGCCCGGGCCGGCCACCACGTCATCTACTGCAACAGCCGGTTCCGCGGCACGGATTCGGCCCTGCTGATGGAGAAGGTGGTCGAAGATCTCGGCGAGTGCATCAAGGACGCCAAGAACCGGCTGGGCTACCCCAAGGTGGTGTTGGCCGGGTGGAGTGGCGGCGGCTCGCTGTCGGTGTTCTACCAGCAACAAGCCCAGCACGCGACGATCACGTCGAGCCCGTCCGGCGACGGCCCGGACCTGACCGCGCTGGAGCTGCCGGCCGCCGACGGCATCATGCTGCTGGCCGCGCACATCAGCCGGCACGGCACGCTGACCGAATGGCTCGACGCGTCCATCCTCGACGAATCCGACCCCACCAAGCGTGATCCCGAGCTGGATCTGTACAACCCCGACAACCCCAACCAACCGCCCTACTCCCAGGAATTCCTGGCCCGGTACCGTCAAGCTCAGATCGACCGCAACCGCCGCATCACCGCATGGGTCAAAGAGAAGCTGGCTGAATTGACCGCCCAGGGCCGCCCCGACGACGAGTTCGGATTCGTCGTGCACGGCACGATGGCCGACCCCCGATGGCTGGATCCCACCGTGGATCCCAATGAGCGCACCCCGGGGACCTGCTACCTGGGTGACCCTCAGGTGGTGAACATGAGCCCGGTCGGGCTGGGCCGCTTCTCGACATTGCGCGGCTGGCTATCGCAATGGAGCTACGACGACGCCCGCGGCGACGGCGTCGACGCCGGGCGCGACATCGCGATCCCCGCGCTGGTGATCGGCAACCTGGCCGACGACGCCTGCACACCCAGCCACACCCGGCGGCTGTTCGAGGCGATCGGGCATCCCGACAAGGAGATGCACGAAATCCCCGGCGCTACACACTATTACGCTGGCCAAGACCAACGCGACAAGCTGCGCCAGGCCGTTGACGTCGTCACCGACTGGCTGATCCGGCACGATTTCGCGAGCACGGAATGAGCGTTAGCGGACCGCTGGACGGCATCCGGGTGCTTGAACTCGGCACCTTGATCGCGGGTCCGTTCGCCGGCCGCTTGCTTGGGGACATGGGCGCCGAGGTCATCAAGGTGGAACCGCCGGGCGCCCCGGACCCGCTGCGCACCTGGGGCCAAGCCGAACTCGACGGGCACCACGTGTTCTGGACGGTGGCCGCGCGCAACAAGAAAGCCGTCACGCTCGACCTGCGCCGGCCGCACGGCCGAGAACTGTTCCTCGAGCTCGTCGAGAAGTCCGACATCGTGGTGGAGAACTTCCGTCCGGGAACACTGGAGAAGTGGAACCTGGGCTACGACGTGCTCAGCGCACGCAACCCGGGCATCATCCTGGTCCGGGTATCCGGCTACGGGCAGACCGGACCCGACGCGCACAAGGCGGGCTACGCCTCGGTGGCCGAGGCCGCCAGTGGACTGCGGCACCTCAACGGTTTTCCGGGTGGACCGCCGCCCCGGATTGCGCTCTCCCTCGGCGACAGCCTGGCCGGCATGTTCGGTGCCCAGGGCGCGATGGCCGCACTCTACCGCCGCAGTGTGACCGGCCAAGGCCAGGTCGTCGACGTCGCGCTGACCGAATCATGTTTAGCCATCCAGGAATCCACGATTCCCGACTACGACGTCGGTGGCGTGGTGCGCGGCCCGTCGGGCACCCGGCTGGAAGGCATCTCGCCATCCAACATCTATCGCAGCGCCGACGATTCCTGGATGGTGATCGCCGCCAACCAGGACACCGTGTTCGCCCGGCTGTGCACGGCGATGGGACGCCCGGAGCTGGCCGGCGACGACCGGTTCGCCACGCACGGCGCCCGCGGCCGCAACCAGGACGAACTCGACAAGATCATCAGCGCGTGGGCCGCCGAGCGGCAGCCCGCAGACATCGTCGAAACCCTCAGTGCCGCGGGCGTGATCGCGGGTCCGATCAACACCGTCGCGGAGGTGGTCGAAGACCCTCAGCTGCGAGCGCGCGGAATGCTGGTCGAGCACTACGACGAACGCATCGGGCGCAATGTCTTGGGGCCCGGTGTCGTTCCGGTGCTGTCGGAATCGCCGGGTGGAGTTCGCAGCGCCGGGCCGGCCCGTCCGGGACAACACAATAACGACGTCTATGTGGAGCTGCTAGGCAAAACCGCCGCAGAGCTCGAGGAGTTGCGCAGTGAGGGGGTGCTGTGAAACCAACCCAGAATACCCACGTCGATATCCGTGAGGTGTCGCTGCGCGACGGCCTGCAGATCGAGAAGCCAATCCCGTTGTCGGCCAAGCTGGAACTGCTTGCGGCGGTGGCCGCCACCGGCGTACGCGAGGTGGAGGCCACGGCTTTCGTGTCCCCGACGAAGGTGCCGTCGATGGCCGATGCCGCCGAACTCGCCGCGCAGCTACACAACTACCCCGACATCGAATTCTCCGCCCTGGTCGCCAGCCCGAACGGCGCCAAGCGCGCCGTTGCCGCGGGGCTGCGGTCGATCGAATACGTGGTGGCCGCCGACGACACATTCAGCAAGGCCAACGTCGGGCGTACCAGCACGGAGGCCACCGACCAGATCGACGAGATCGTCGCGATCGCGCACGGCAGCGACGTCACCGTCGAGGTCGTGATCGCCACCGCATGGGACTCACCGTTCGAAGGCCCCACCCCGCCGCAGCGGGTGCTCGACATCGCGGCGGCCGCCCGCGACCGTGGGGCCGACCGCCTGTCGATCGCGGACACCATCGGCACCACCACGCCGGGCCGGGTGAGTTCGCTGATCTCCCAACTACGTCCGGTGATCGGCGACTTGCCGCTGGGTGCACACTTCCACAACACCCGCGGTGCCGGGCTGGCCAGCGCGTATGCGGCGGTCAGTGCCGGAGTCACCCGGCTGGACGCCTCGGTCGGCGGCCTGGGCGGTTGTCCGTTCGCGCCGGGGGCCACCGGCAACATCGCCACCGAGGATCTGGTCTACCTGCTGACCGATAGCGGTATCGATGTCGACGTCGACCTGCGGGCGGCGATTGCCGCAGCCGATGTCGCGAAATCGGCTGTCCGCCATGACCTGCCGAGCGCGCTGCTGCGCGCCGGCGACCGGATCAGGAACTGATGGGCGTGCCCGCCCCCGAATCGTCGCGGGCGCTGACATCCAAAGGTCGCCAGACCAGGCAGGCCATCGAGCAGGCAGCGCGAAAACTGTTTGCCGAAAGGGGCTTTCACGGCACTACACTGGCCGACATCACCTCGGCCGCGGGGAAATCACCGGCGGTGTTCTACCGGTATTTCGCCGATAAGGAAGACCTGCTCGCCGCCCTGGCGGAGTCTTTCCTGCACGATGTCGTGGCCCCGTCCGGGTTGAGCGTGCATCTGCCAGACTCTCCAGACGACTACGCCTTCTTCACATCGGTGGTCACCGGATACTGGAACATCTTCAAGCAGAACATCGGCATCATGATCGCCGTGGCGCAACTGGCCACCACCCAGCAGCGGTTCGCCGCCGTGCAGAACGAGTTTCGGCGCTTTGGCATGGACATCGTGGCCGCTTCGGTCCGCCGCGCCCAGGAGCAGGGTTACGGCGCCGAGCTCAACCCGCAACACACCGCGGCGGCCATCGCGCTGCTGTTCGAGAACTTCACCACCGTCTTTGTCGGGCAGTCCGGCCTCGGATTGGAGATCGGAGACGAGGACGCGATCGCCACCCTGTCGACGGTTTGGAAGAAGACTCTGTACGGCGCATAACGAGAGATCTTGAGGAGATCACCGTGGATTTCACTCTCCCAGAACACCTTCCGGGCGTACTGGCCGAGATGGATGCGTTCATCGAGACCGAGATCAAGCCGCTGGAACGCGAAAACATCCAGTATTTCGACCAGCGCCGAGAGCATGCGCGTACCGATTGGGACAATGACGGTATCCCGACGCGGGAGTGGGAGGACCTGCTCTCCGAGATGCGCAGACGAGCCGACAAGGCGGGCTGGCTACGCTACGGATTGCCGACCTCGCTGGGCGGGCGCGACGGTACCAACATCGACATGGCCGTGATCCGGGAGCACCTGGCGCACAAGGGACTTGGTCTGCACAATGACCTGCAGAACGAGTCGTCGATCGTCGGCAACTTTCCCCAGGTGATCATGATGGAGCGCTTCGGTACCGATGAGCAGCGCCGGGCGTGGTCGGAGGCGCTGATCACCGGGGAGCGGTCCATGGCCTTCGGGCTTACCGAGCCCCAGCACGGATCCGACGCGACCTGGCTGGAAACCCATGCCGAACCCGACGGCGACAGCTGGGTGATCAACGGCTCCAAGCGGTTCAACACTGGGGTCCACCGGGCGACCCATGACTTGATCTTCACCCGCACCTCCGGTGAGCCGGGGCAAGCCCGGGGCATCACCGCGTTTCTGGTCCCGACCGACACGCCTGGGTTCAACGTCCCCTACTACTGGTGGACGTTCAATATGCCCACCGACCACGGCGAAGTCGAGTTGACCGATGTGCGGGTGCCCGCCGACGCGATCCTCGGCGAGGTGGACCGCGGCCTGGAGGTCGCGCAAACGTTCCTGCACGAGAACCGGATTCGCCAAGCCGCGAGCAGCCTGGGCGCGGCCCAATACTGTATCGACCGCGCCGCCGAATATGCCGGCAAGCGAATAGTGTTCGGTAAGCCGCTGGCGGTCAACCAGGCCGTGCAATGGCCGCTGGCCGAGCTGCAGACCGAAGCGCAGATGGTGCGGCTGCTGGTGCAATACGCCGCCTGGCATTTGGATCGCAACCACCACATGGAGGTGTCGGACAAAGTCTCGATGGCGAACTATCGCGCCAACCGACTGGTCTGCGACGCTGCCGACCGCGCCATGCAAGTCTATGGCGGCCTCGGTTACAGCCGTCATGAGCAGTTCGAGCACATCTACCGCCACCACCGCCGCTACCGGATTACCGAGGGGGCCGAGGAAATTCAGATTCGCCGAGTGGCGCAGCGGCTGTTCAAGTTTGGCAAGCAGTGACCGACGCTGAAGCGCTGGACACGAAACTGGCCACGGTGCTGGCGGCGGCCCTCGGCGATCCGACCACTGTCGAGAATCTGCGGGCGCTCACCGGTGGGGCCAGCCGCACCACCTGGGCGTTCGACGCAGTCACCGGCGCCCAACGCCGCGCGCTGATCCTGCGCACTGGCCCACCCGACGACGTGCACGCGGGCATGGAGCTCGAAGCCCGGTCACAGGCCGCCGCTGCCGCCGCCGGGGCACCGGTCCCCCACATTCTGGTCGCCGACGATTCGCTTGCCGCACTGGGCAATCCATTTCTTGTCTGCGACGAGATCAAGGGCGAGACCATCGTCCGGCGCATCGCGCGCCAGCTCGACACCGCCGACGGGTGCGCGCGCCGAACCGAGCTGCTCCGGCAGTGCGCGCAGGCACTGGCCGCCATTCATCGTGCCGACGCGGACATTCCGGGCCTGGAGTACGAGGACCAGCTCGTGGAGTACCGCGAGCGGCTGGACGCGATGAACGACACCACCGCCACCTTCGAATGGGCGTTTCGCTGGCTGGCCGCCCACCGTCCGCCACCGTCGGCGAGGGTTCTGGTGCACGGGGACTATCGGATGGGGAACCTCATCGTCGAAGGATCCAATCTGGCCGCGGTCCTCGACTGGGAGCTGGTACATCTCGGCGAGGCCTACGAAGACCTGGCGTGGTTCTGCATCCGCGCCTGGCGGTTCGGCGCCCCGGCCAGCCTCGGCGCCGGCGGCCTCGGCAGCATCGAGAACTTCGTGCGCGCCTACGAGCAGGCCAGCGCCACTACCGTCGACCGAGTGGCGCTGCACTGGTGGCTGGTGCTGGCCACGCTGCGTTGGGGCGTCATCTGCCGCTACCAGGCGGAGCGGCATTTGAGCGGTCAATCCCGCTCGGTCGAACTAGCGGCGATCGGCCGCCGCGTGAGCGAAACGGAGTGGGACATCCTCAACCTGCTCGAGGAGGCGCCCGGCGACGATGCGCGCCGCGCAGCGGCGCGAGGAGAAGGCGGGCAATCGGGGCCGAGCTCATGATCGGCGCCTACGGTCGCCCGCTGGCGGCCGAACTCGTGGCCGCGGTGGCCGAATTCCTGGAAACCGACGTCCGGGCGGCGACCAGCGGACAGGTCAATTTCCACTCCAGGGTGGCCGCCAACGCATTGCGCATCGTCGAGCGCGAACTGCTCGACGAGAGCGAGGCCGAATCGCGGGCCGCGCTGGCCGGCTTGGGTTTCCCCGACGAGGAACAACTTGCCGCCGCCATCCGGGCCGGCGAACTCGACGAGCGTGCCGCGGACGTCCTTTCCGGCCTGAGGACCCTGGTGCGAAATCGGTTAGCGGTTGCCCATCCCGGATACGACAGCGAATAGGAGCCTGCCATGCCCGTTGCCACTGCTGAGGTGGTCGTCGACACGGCCGACCGGCTGTTCACGGCGATTGTCAAAGGCGACAAGCCCGCGGTTGATCGGCTGTGGAGCGACGACATCGCGGTCTGGCGGGTGGGCGCCAGCCGGGATAACGACAAGGCCCGCGCACTGCGAGTCATCGACTGGTTCATCACGGTGACCGCAACGCGCCGCTATGAGATCCTCGATCGCCAACTCTTCGACGACGGATCGATCAGCGGCTTCGTCCAGCAGCACGTCCTGCACGCCACCGGCCATGCCGGCCAATCGATCTCCATGCGTGTTTGCATCGTGATCCGGGTGGGCACAAACGGATTGATCGACCGGATCGACGAGTACTTCGACCCCGCCGAGATAGCACCACTGATGAGGTGAGACAGACGATGACGACGCTGGAAACACTGCTGAATGATCCCGACCTGGCCGGGGTGTGGAACATCGTTCCGGACCGGTCGGCCGTCACCTTCAAGATCAGGAACATGTGGGGCCTGGTGAACGTCAAGGGCCGCTTCACCGAATTCGCCGGCGACGGACAGCTCACCGGCAAGGGCGCCGTCTTCGGCCGCCTCGACATCCGTGCCGCGTCGTTGAACACCGGCATCGGCCGTCGCGACGAGCACCTGCGCTCCGCCGACTTCTTCGATGTCGAACGCTTTCCCGAGATCAGCGTCGTCATCACCGCGGTGCACCCCACCGAAGGCAAAGCCGCAGAACTGCGGGCCGGCTTCACCATCAAAGGTGTCACCGCGCCACTGACACTGCCCATCACCGTCACCGAAGCCGGCGACGGTTCGATCCAGATCTCTGGCGAGACCACGATTGATCGATCCCAGTTCGACATCGGCTGGAACAAGTTCGGCATGATCGCGCCGACGGCCAGGGCAGCGGCCCAGGCCGTTTTCGTGCGGTCTGGCCAATAAAGCCGGTCGGGCAGCAGTAGCATCTGCAGCGTGCCCGACGCCACCATCGCCCTGCGGATACTCGTCTACAGCGACAACCCCAACACCCGCGAAAAAGTGAAGCGGGCATTGGGCAAACGCCTGCACCCGGATCTGCCCGAGTTGAACTACGTCGAGGTGGCGACCGGCGCGATGGTGATTCGCACCATGGACGAGGGTGGCATCGACCTGGCCATCCTCGACGGGGAAGCGACGCCGACCGGCGGTATGGGAATCGCCAAACAGCTCAAAGACGAACTCGAGACGTGCCCACCGATCCTGGTGCTCACCGGACGTCCCGACGACGCGTGGCTGGCGAACTGGTCACGCGCCGAAGCCGCGGTGCCGCACCCCATCGACCCCATGGAGCTGGGTCGCACGGTGCTCGGATTGCTGCGCGCACCCGCCGTATAGCCCGCCGCCGGCACGAGTAGTCCAACCCGCGCAATTGCCCAGTCGATGGGCCGGCCGTCGACGCCACTTGTCGTCTAAACGCGGCGGAGACCGCAGCCGGGCAGTTAGCATCACCCCGAGCACGCGCCCCAGCCACAACGACGCTATGTTGAAGATCACTGTGGCGGGCTACAGACCCTGCCAGTCACAGCAGCCCGGTTGCCGCCTGGTCGCTTGTAGGCGGCCCATACGACGGATCTTGGAGCGAGTTGAACGTCTACATACCCATCCTGGTGCTAGGCGCAATCGCCACCGCCTTTGCTGTGGGCTCGGTAGTGATCGCAAGCCTGGCCGGCCCATCGCGTTACAACAAGTCAAAGATGGCGGCCTACGAATGTGGAATCGAGCCGACCGAAACGTCGGTGAGTGGCACGCATGCCACGCCCGGACAGCGTTTTCCGGTGAAGTATTACCTAACCGCAATGCTCTTTATCGTCTTCGACATCGAAATCGTGTTCTTGTATCCCTGGGCAGTCAGTTACGACGCATTGGGATCGTTCGCTCTGGTCGAGATGGTGGTGTTCATGCTCACGGTCTTCGTGGCCTACGCCTACGTGTGGCGCCGCGGCGGCCTGACATGGGATTGAGGTAAGAACGTGGGCCTGGAAGAGCAGCTACCCGCCGGCATCCTGCTGGGGACTGTCGAGAAAATCGCCGGCTTTGTCCGCAAGAACTCACTGTGGCCGGCAACGTTCGGACTGGCCTGCTGCGCGATCGAGATGATGGCAACGGCCGGACCACGGTTCGACATCGCACGGTTCGGCATGGAGCGGTTCTCGGCCACACCCCGGCAGGCCGATCTGATGATCGTGGCCGGGCGGGTCAGCCAGAAGATGGCCCCGGTGCTGCGCCAGATCTACGACCAAATGGCAGAACCCAAATGGGTACTGGCCATGGGCGTCTGCGCCTCGTCCGGCGGAATGTTCAACAACTATGCCATCGTTCAGGGCGTTGACCACGTGGTTCCGGTGGACATCTACCTCCCCGGCTGCCCGCCCCGTCCGGAGATGCTCTTGCACGCAATCCTCAAGCTGCACGAGAAGATTCAGGAAATGCCGCTGGGCGTCAACCGCGAGCAAGCCATCACTGCAGCCGAGCAGGCGGCGCTGGGGGCCCGGCCCACCATCGAGATGCGTGGACTACTGCGATGAGCTCACCGGACCACGACCCGAAGGTAGCCGCCAGCGAGGTGGGCGGCACAGTGCCAGCGCCCGACGACGACGTGATCAACGTGCGCCGCGGCATGTTCGGGATTTCGGGGTCGGGTGACACGTCCGGATACGGACGCCTGGTACGGGAGGTCACGCTCCCGGGCAGCAGCCCCCGGCCGTACGGCGGTTATTTCGACGACGTGGTCGACCGGCTGGCCGACGCGCTGAAGGCCGGCGACATCGAATTCGAAAACGCCATAGAGAAAGTCGTCGTCGACCGCAACGAACTGACCCTGCACGTCCGCCGCGAGGCATTGCCACAGGTCGCCCAACGTCTTCGCGACGAACCCGCACTGCGCTTCGAGATGTGCCTGGGTGTCAACGGCGTGCATTACCCGCACGAGACGGGCCGCGAGTTACACGCCGCCTACCCGCTGCTGTCGATCACCCACAATCGCCGTATCCGGCTGGAAGTGTCTGCGCCCGACGGTGATCCGCACATCCCGTCGCTGTTTGGGATCTACCCGACCAACGACTGGCACGAGCGCGAGACGTATGACTTCTTCGGCATCATCTTCGACGGGCATCCGTCGCTGACCCGCATCGAGATGCCTGACGACTGGCAC
The DNA here is from genome assembly GCF_052566995.1 of Mycobacterium sp. Dal123C01. NCBI lineage: Bacteria > Bacillati > Actinomycetota > Actinomycetes > Mycobacteriales > Mycobacteriaceae > Mycobacterium > Mycobacterium sp. Dal123C01. The sequence goes on from NZ_CP199580.1 coordinate 5,573,936, forward strand.
GGCCATCCGCAACGCAAGGACTACCCGCTCGGCGGTATTCCCGTCGAGTACAAGGGTGCACAGATACCCCCGCCCGACGAGCGGAGAGCGTACAACTAATGGGCACAATCACTGACTCGACGCACGATGGCGGCGCCGAAACCGTCGTGGTCGCCGGCGGACAGGACTGGGGGCAGGTCGTCGAGGCCGCGCGCGCCGCGGATCCCGGTGAACGCATCGTGGTCAACATGGGGCCCCAGCACCCCTCCACGCACGGGGTGTTGCGGCTGATCATCGAGATCGAAGGCGAAACCGTCACCGAGGTCCGCTGCGGAATCGGCTACCTGCACACCGGAATCGAGAAAAACCTCGAATACCGGTACTGGACGCAGGGTGTCACCTTCGTGACCCGAATGGATTACCTGGCACCGTTTTTCAACGAGACCGCCTACTGCCTCGGGGTCGAGAAGCTGCTTGGCATCACCGACGAGATCCCGGAGCGGGTCAACGTCATCCGGGTGATGATGATGGAGCTCAACCGGGTTTCCTCGCATCTGGTCGCGCTGGCCACCGGCGGTATGGAACTGGGCGCCATGACCCCGATGTTCGTTGGCTTCCGAGGGCGCGAGATCGTCCTCACCCTGTTCGAAAAGATCAGCGGTTTGCGGATGAACAGCGCCTACGTCCGCCCCGGCGGTGTGGCACAAGACCTTCCACCCAACGCGGAAGCCGATATCGTCGAGGCCCTCAAGGGGCTCAAGCAAGTGCTGCGCGAAATGGGCGATCTGCTCAACGAAAACGCCATCTGGAAAGCGCGCACTCAGGACGTCGGCTACCTCGACTTGGAAGGATGCATGGCGCTGGGCATCACCGGCCCGATCCTGCGTTCCACCGGCTTACCGCACGACCTGCGCAAAAGTGAGCCTTACTGCGGGTACCAGAACTACGAGTTCGACGTGATCACCGCCGACACGTGTGATTCCTACGGGCGCTACATCATTCGCGTCAAAGAGATGTGGGAGTCACTCAAGATCGTCGAGCAGTGCCTGGACAAGCTGAGGCCAGGGCCGACCATGGTCGAAGACCGCAAGATCGCCTGGCCCGCCGACTTGACGGTAGGGCCCGACGGCATGGGCAACTCACCCGAGCACATCGCCAAGATCATGGGCGGCTCGATGGAAGCATTGATCCACCACTTCAAGCTGGTCACCGAGGGCATCCGGGTCCCGGCCGGCCAGGTCTACAGCGCGGTCGAATCACCACGTGGAGAACTCGGCGTGCACATGGTCAGCGACGGCGGAACCCGTCCTTACCGCGTGCACTATCGGGATCCGTCATTCACCAATCTGCAGGCGGTCGCCGCGATGGGCGAGGGCGGGATGGTCGCCGACTTGATCACCGCGGTCGCCAGCATCGACCCGGTCATGGGCGGAGTCGACCGATGACGGCGCCCGTGGGTGGCTCTGGCGAGCGGGTGTTCATCCGGCTCGGCCCGCCGCCCGAAGAACCCAACCAATTCGTGGTTGAAGGTGCGCCGCAGTCGTATTCACCCGAGGTCCGGGCCCGGCTGGAAGTCGACGCCAAGGAGATCATCGGCCGTTACCCCAACAAGCGTTCCGCGCTGTTGCCGTTGCTGCACCTGGTCCAATCCGAGGACTCCTACCTGACCCCGGCCGGCCTGGAGTTCTGCGGCGAGCAGCTCGGGCTGACCGGCGCCGAGGTCTCGGCGGTGGGCAGCTTCTACACCATGTACCGGCGCGGACCCACCGGCGATTACCTGGTCGGCGTGTGCACCAACACGCTGTGCGCGGTCATGGGTGGCGACGCGATATTCGACGCGCTCAAAGAGCATCTCGGCGTCGGCAACGACCAGACCACCTCCGATGGATCGGTCACCTTGCAGCACATCGAATGCAACGCCGCGTGCGACTTCGCCCCGGTGGTGATGGTCAACTGGGAGTTCTTCGACAACCAGACACCGGACTCGGCACGCGATCTCGTCGACTCGCTGCGGGCCGGCAAGCCAGCAGCACCCACCCGCGGTGCTCCGTTGTGCGTATTCCGCGAGACGTCACGCATCCTGGCGGGCCTCCCCGATGAGCGCCCCGATCAAGGCCAGGGCGGCGCCGGCCCGGCCACGCTGGCCGGACTGCAGGTGGCCAAGGAGCACGGCATGCAGGCGCCGGATCCCCACGCCACGTCGGCTGGGGAAGGAGAGTAATGGCCGCCCCTACCGCGCCCGGCGAGCAAGCGACGCCGTTGACCCCGGTGATCAGCCGGTACTGGGACGACCCCGAGTCGTGGACCTTGGAAACCTATCGCCGCCACGATGGCTACCAGGCCATGCAGAAAGCATTGGCGATGGAGCCCGACGCGGTGATCGGCACCGTGAAGGACTCCGGCCTGCGCGGCCGCGGTGGCGCCGGCTTCTCGACCGGCACCAAGTGGTCGTTCATTCCGCAGGGTGACACCGGCGCGGCAGCCAAACCGCACTATCTGGTGGTCAATGCCGACGAGTCCGAACCCGGTACGTGTAAAGACATTCCGCTGATGCTGGCGACACCGCACCTGCTCGTCGAGGGCGTCATCATTGCCTCGTACGCGATCCGGGCCAGCCATGCGTTCATCTACGTGCGCGGTGAAGTGCTGCCGGTGTTGCGCCGCCTGCAGAACGCGGTGGCCGAGGCCTACGCGGCCGGTTACCTGGGTCGCGACATCGCCGGCTCCGGCTACGACCTGGAGCTGGTGGTACACGCCGGCGCCGGCGCCTACATCTGCGGCGAGGAGACCGCGCTGCTGGACTCCCTCGAGGGCCGGCGCGGCCAGCCCCGGTTGCGCCCGCCGTTCCCCGCGGTGGCCGGGCTCTACGGCTGCCCCACAGTGATCAACAACGTCGAGACCATCGCCAGCGTGCCGTCGATCATTCTCAACGGCGTCGAATGGTTCCGGTCGATGGGCAGCGAAAAATCGCCTGGCTTCACGCTGTATTCGCTGTCCGGGCACGTCACCCGCCCCGGCCAGTACGAGGCTCCGCTGGGCATCACACTGCGCGAGTTGCTCAACTACGCCGGCGGGGTCCGCGCCGGACACCGCCTCAAGTTCTGGACGCCCGGCGGGTCGTCGACACCGCTGCTCACCGAGGAACACCTCGACGTGCCACTGGATTACGAGGGGGTGGGTGCTGTCGGCTCGATGCTGGGCACCAAGGCGCTGGAGATCTTCGACGAGACCACGTGCGTGGTGCGCGCGGTGCGGCGCTGGACCGAGTTCTACAAACACGAATCGTGTGGGAAGTGCACGCCGTGCCGCGAGGGCACGTTCTGGCTGGACCAGATCTACGAACGACTGGAAACCGGCAGGGGCACCGTCGATGATCTCGACAAGCTGCTGGACATCTCCGACGCGATCCTGGGAAAGTCGTTCTGCGCGTTGGGCGATGGCGCCGCCAGCCCGGTGATCTCGTCGATCAAGCACTTCCGCGACGAGTACATCGCCCACGTCGAAGGAGGCGGCTGCCCGTTCGACCCACGAGACTCCATGCTTACGGCAAACGGAAAGGCCTGACGCCCTCATGACTAGTGCGGCCAAGACCCAAACCGGCGACGAGGTGACTCCGCCGGACATGGTGACGTTGACCATTGACGGCGTCGAGATCTCGGTTCCCAAGGGAACCCTGGTGATTCGTGCGGCCGAGCTGATGGGTATCCAGATTCCCCGGTTCTGCGACCACCCGCTGCTCGACCCGGTCGGCGCCTGCCGGCAGTGCATGGTCGAGGTCGAGGGCCAACGCAAACCGATGGCGTCGTGCACCATCGTGTGCACCGAGGACATGGTGGTTCGCACGCAGCTCACCTCGGAGGCCGCCGACAAGGCCCAGCACGGCGTGATGGAGCTGTTGCTGATCAACCATCCGCTGGACTGCCCGATGTGCGACAAGGGCGGCGAATGCCCGCTGCAAAACCAGGCAATGTCCAACGGCCGCGCCGAATCTCGGTTCGAAGACGTCAAGCGCACCTTCGCCAAGCCGATCAACATCTCCTCGCAGGTGCTGCTGGACCGCGAACGGTGCATCCTGTGCGCTCGCTGCACTCGGTTCTCCGAGCAGATCGCCGGCGACCCGTTCATCGACATGCAGGAGCGGGGCGCACTGCAACAGGTCGGCATCTACGCCAACGAGCCGTTTGACTCGTATTTCTCGGGCAACACCGTGCAGATCTGCCCGGTGGGCGCTTTGACGGGCACCGCCTACCGGTTCCGGGCCCGGCCTTTCGATCTGGTTTCCAGCCCCAGCGTGTGCGAGCACTGTGCCGGCGGCTGCGCCGAGCGCACCGATCACCGCCGCGGCAAGGTGCTGCGCCGGCTGGCCGGCGACGACCCCGAGGTCAACGAGGAGTGGAACTGCGACAAGGGCCGGTGGGCTTTCCGATACGACACCCTGCCCGACGTGCTCACCACTCCCCTGGTCCGGGACGCTGACGGCACGCTGCAACCGGCGTCGTGGGCGCACGCGATCGTGGCGGCCACCCAGGGATTCGAGGCGGCCCGCGGACGCACCGGTGTGCTCGTCGGGGGCCGGGTGACCTGGGAAGATGCCTACGCCTACGCCAAGTTCGCACGAATCACGTTGGACACCAACGACATCGACTTCCGCGCCCGTCCGTACTCGGCCGAAGAGGCAGAGTTTCTGGCGGCGCGCATCGCGGGCCGCCCGCTCACGGTCAGCTATTCCGATCTGGAATCGGCGCCGGTGGTCGTGTTGGTCGGGTTCGAGCCCGAGGACGAGGCGCCGGTGGTTTTCCTGCGGCTGCGCAAGGCTGCTCGCAAGCACGGCATGCCGATCTACGCGGTCGCTCCGTTCGCCACCCGTGCGCTGAACAAGATGTCGGGCCGGCTGCTCCAAACCGTGCCCGGCGCAGAACCGTCGACGCTGGACGGTCTGGCCACCGGCGAGGTGGGTGACCTGCTGTCCACCGCCGGCGCGGTCATCATGGTCGGAGAACGCCTGGCCACGGTGCCGGGTGGATTGTCCGCGGCGGCCCGGCTCGCCGATGCCACCGGAGCCCGGCTGGCCTGGGTGCCGCGGCGCGCCGGGGAGCGTGGCGCGCTGGAGGCCGGGGCGCTGCCCGGACTGCTGCCCGGCGGTCGTCTCGTGTCCGACGACACCGCGCGCGCGCAGGTTGCCGCGGCGTGGAATGTCGACGAATTGCCCTCTGCCGCAGGGCGTGACGTCGACGGCATTCTGGCCGCGGCGACGGACGGAAGTCTGGGCGCGCTGATCGTCGGCGGTATCGAGCCCGGCGACTTCGCGGATCCGGATGCGGTGCTCGCCGCGCTGGACGCGGCCGGTTTCGTCGTCAGCCTCGAGCTGCGGCACAGCGAGGTCACCGAACGCGCCGACGTGGTGTTCCCCGTCGCGCCCACCACGCAGAAGGCGGGCGCATTCATCAACTGGGAAGGCCGATTCCGCAGCTTCGAGCCCGCCCTGCGCGGCAGTACCCAGCAAGCCAGCCAGTCGGATCATCAGATACTCGACGCGCTGGCCGACGAAATGGGCGTGTATCTGGGCATGTCTACCGTCGAGGGGGCCCGCGCGGAAATGTCGGCGCTGGGCAACTGGGATGGCAAGCGGCCCAGCGGCGCACCGGTGCAAACGACCGAGCCGCCGCAGCCCGGCGAAGGCGAAGCCGTGCTCACCGGCTGGCGCATGATGCTCGACAACGGCCGCGCGCAAGACGGCGAACCGTATCTGGCGGGGACCGCACGCAAACCCGTGGCACGGTTGTCACCCACTACCGCGGCCGGGATCGGCGCCGCGGAAGGCGACACGGTCACGGTCAGCACACCGCGCGGCTCAATCAGCCTGCCGCTGAACATCACTGACATGCCCGACCGGGTGGTGTGGCTGCCGCTGAACTCGCCGGGCTCGGCGGTGCAGCGGGACCTGGGCGTCACCGTCGGCAACATCGTGCGAATCGGAGTGGGCTCATGACCGCCTTCGGACACGACACCTGGTGGCTGGTACTGGGCAAGGCGCTGGCCATCTTCGTGTTCCTGATGCTGAACGTACTGGTCGCAATCCTGCTCGAACGAAAGATCCTGGGCTGGATGCAGTTGCGGCCCGGCCCCAACCGGGCAGGGCCGTGGGGCACCCTGCAGAGTCTGGCCGACGGCATCAAGCTGGCGCTCAAAGAAAGCATCACCCCGCGCGGCGTCGACTGGTTCGTCTACATGGCGGCGCCGGCCATCTCCACGATCCCCGCGTTCACCGCGTTCGCGTTCATCCCGTTCGGCCCCGAGGTGTCGGTGTTCGGTCACCGCACGCCGCTGCAGTTGACCGATCTGCCCGTCGCGGTGCTGTTCATCCTGGGACTGTCGGCGATCGGGGTCTACGGCATCGTGTTGGGCGGCTGGGCATCCGGCTCCACCTACCCACTGCTGGGCGGGGTGCGGTCCACCGCGCAGGTCATCTCCTACGAGGTGTCGATGGGGCTGTCGTTCGCGGCTGTCTTCCTGTTCGCCGGCACCATGTCGACCTCAGAGATCGTGGGGGCCCAGGACCGGGTCTGGTACGTGTTCCTGTTGCTGCCGTCGTTCATCATCTATCTCATCTCGATGGTGGGCGAAACCAACCGCGCCCCATTCGACTTGCCAGAAGCCGAGGGTGAACTCGTCGCCGGGTTCCACACCGAGTACTCGTCGCTGAAGTTCGCGTTGTTCATGTTGGCCGAATACGTCAACATGATGACGGTCTCGTCGCTCGCCACCGTGATGTTCTTCGGCGGCTGGCATGCTCCCTGGCCGATCGACATGTGGCCGGGAGCCAACACCGGCTGGTGGCCGGTGCTGTGGTTCACCGCCAAGATGTGGACCTTCCTGTTCATCTATATGTGGTTGCGCGCCAGCCTGCCCCGGCTGCGCTATGACCAGTTCATGGCGTTGGGCTGGAAGCTGCTGATCCCTGCGTCGCTGGTCTGGGTGCTGATCGCGGCGGTCATCCGCACGCTGCGCAACGAGGGTTACGCGCATTGGACCCCGATCCTGGTGGTCAGCAGCATCGCGTTCGCCACCGCCCTGGTGCTGTTGCTGCGAAAGCCGTTCAGCACGCCCGGCATTCGCGCGCTGGAGCGACAGCTCCGCAAGAATCGCGACGCAATTCCCCCGGCACCGGCATTCCCGACGCCACCGCTACCAGGCAAGGTTCTGACGTCGTCAGTCAGTGCGAGCAAGGAGAAAGCACGTGGCTAAATTCCTCGACGCCGTGGCCGGATTCGGCGTGACGTTCTCAGCGATGTTCAAAAAGCGCGTCACCGAAGGGTATCCGGAAAAGCCGGGCCCGGTCGCCCCGCGCTATCACGGCCGTCATCAACTCAACCGGTACTCCGACGGCCTGGAGAAGTGCATCGGGTGCGAGCTGTGCGCCTGGGCCTGCCCGGCAGACGCGATCTACGTCGAGGGCGCCGACAACACCGACGAGGCAAGGTTTTCGCCGGGAGAACGGTATGGCCGGGTCTATCAGATCAACTATCTGCGGTGCATCGGCTGCGGTCTGTGTATCGAGGCCTGTCCGACCCGGGCGCTGACGATGACCAACGACTACGAGATGGCCGACGACAACCGCGCCGACCTGATCTATGAAAAGGACCGGCTGCTGGCGCCGCTGTTGCAAGACATGCTCGCGCCGCCGCACCCCAGGGCCGAGGGCGCCACCGACAAGGATTACTACCAGGGCAATGTCACCGCGGATGGCCTGCGCGAGAACTTGAAGGCCGGAGACGCGCGGTGACCACCGTGCTTGCCACCACACTGGCGACCGATGCCATCGTTCGCACCTCCACCGGCGAAACGGTGGCGTTCTGGGGGCTGGGCGTGCTGGCGGTGATCGGCGCACTCGGGGTGGTGATGGCCGTCAACGCGGTGTACTCGGCGATGTTCTTGGCGATGACCATGATCATCCTGGCGATCTTCTACATGATCCAGGACGCGCTGTTTCTGGGTGTGGTTCAAGTCGTCGTCTACACCGGCGCGGTGATGATGCTGTTTCTGTTCGTGCTGATGCTGATCGGCGTGGACTCCGCGGAATCACTGAAGGAAACCCTGCGCGGTCAACGCGTCGCCGCGGTGATCACCGGTTTCGGGTTCGGCATTCTTCTGATCGCGGCCATCGGCAAGGTGACGACCGGCGGTTTCGTCGGACTGACCACCGCGAACGCCAACGGCAACGTCGAAGGCCTGGCGGCGCTGATCTTTTCGCGCTATCTCTGGGCTTTCGAGCTGACCAGCGCACTGCTGATCACCGCGGCAGTCGGGGCGATGTTACTGGCGCACCGCGAGCGCTTCGAACGCCGCAAGACGCAGCGTGAACTCTCGCAGGAGCGGTTCCGATCCGGCGGCCACCCGACCCCGATGCCCAGCCCCGGCGTCTACGCACGCCACAACGCGGTGGACATCGCCGCGTTGCTGCCGGACGGCTCGTACTCGGACATGTCGGTGTCGAGCATCCTGCGAACCCGCGGTGCGGACGGCAAAGCGACTCCCACCCCGCAAGCCATCAAAGGCGGTGCGTCATGAATCCGGCTAACTACCTTTACCTTTCGGCACTGCTGTTCACCATCGGGGCGGCAGGCGTGCTGTTGCGCCGCAACGCCATCGTGATGTTCATGTGCATCGAGCTGATGCTCAACGCCGTCAACCTGGCGTTCGTCACCTTCGCGCGCCTGCACGGCCACCTGGACGGGCAGATGATCGCGTTCTTCACGATGGTGGTGGCCGCGTGCGAGGTCGTCATCGGCCTGGCCATCATCATGACGATTTTCCGTGCCCGCAAATCGGCGTCGGTCGACGACGCGAACCTACTCAGAGGGTAGAAGAACGCCGCCGTGACAGACATCGCACACTTCACCTGGCTGCTCGTGGCACTGCCGCTGGCGGGTGCCGCAATCTTGCTGTTCGGCGGCAGACGTACCGACGCGTGGGGCCACTGGCTGGGCACCCTCGCGGCCCTCGGGGCGTTCGGGGTCGGGGCGACGCTGCTCGCCGATCTGCTCGCGCGGCCCGGCGACGACCGTGCCCTCCACCAGAAGTTGTTCACCTGGATTCCGGTCAACCAGTTCCAGGTCGACTTCGGGCTGCAGATCGACCAGCTGTCGATCAGCTTCGTGCTACTCATCTCCGGGGTCGGGTCGCTGATCCACATCTATTCGATCGCCTACATGGCCGAGGACACGGACCGGCGCCGGTTCTTCGGCTACCTCAACCTGTTCCTGGCCTCGATGCTGCTGCTGGTCATCGCCGACAACTTCCTCCTGCTCTACGTGGGATGGGAAGGCGTCGGCCTGGCGTCCTACCTGTTGATCGGGTTCTGGTACCACAAGCCGTCCGCGGCCACGGCGGCCAAGAAGGCGTTCGTGATGAACCGGGTCGGTGACGCCGGCCTGGCGGTGGGCATGTTCTTGATGTTCAGCACTTTCGGAACCCTCTCGTACGCGGGCGTTTTCGCTGGTGCGCCATCCGCCTCGCACGGCGCTCTGACGGCGATGGGGCTGCTGCTACTGCTGGGCGCCTGCGCCAAATCCGCCCAGGTTCCGCTGCAGGCCTGGTTGGGTGACGCGATGGAGGGCCCCACCCCGGTGTCCGCCCTTATCCACGCCGCCACCATGGTGACCGCCGGCGTATATCTGATCGTGCGGTCCAACGCGATCTTCAACCTGGCACCCAACGCGCGGTTGGCCGTGATCATCGTCGGGACCGTCACGCTTCTGTTCGGCGCGTACATCGGCTGCGCCAAGGACGACATCAAGCGCGCGCTCGCTGCGTCGACGATGAGCCAGATCGGCTACATGGTGCTGGCCGCGGGACTCGGCCCGGCCGGCTACGCCTTCGCGATCATGCACCTGCTCACCCACGGATTCTTCAAGGCCGGACTGTTCCTGGGTTCCGGCTCGATCATTCACGCGATGCACGAAGAACAGGACATGCGCCGCTACGGCGGCCTGCGCAAAGCGCTGCCGATCACGTTCGTCACGTTCGGGCTGGGCTACCTGGCGATCATCGGCGTGTTTCCGTTCGCGGGCTACTTCTCCAAGGACGCCATCATCGAGGCCGCCCTCGGCGGCGGCGGCGTCCAGGGTTACGTGACGGGAGGCGCCGCGCTGGTGGGTGCCGGCGTCACCGCGTTCTACATGACGCGGGTGATGCTGATGACCTTCTTCGGCGAAAAGCGTTGGGCGGAAGGCACTCATCCGCACGAGGCGCCGGCGCTGATGACGGGACCGCTGATCGTGCTCGCGTTCGGCTCGGTGTTCTCCGGCGGTCTGTTCGCCATCGGCGGCACCCTCAAGAACTGGCTCGAGCCTGTCGTCGGCGCGCACGAGGAAAGCCATCCCTTGCTGCCGCCCTTGGCGGTCTCCGGCCTGGCCTTGGCCGTCGTCGCGGTCGGCATCGCGGTGGCGTATCGGATGTACGGCGGTAAAGCGGAAATCCCGAACGTGGCCCCCGCCGAAGTTTCGGCACTGACGACCGCCGCACGCAGAGACCTCTACGGCGATGCCTTCAACGAGGAGGTGTTCATGCGCCCTGGCGCGCAGCTGACCGAAGCGCTGGTCGAAGTCGACAACGCGGGTGTGGACGGATCGGTCAACGCCCTGGCCGCACTGGTGGGCCGGACCTCGAATCGCTTGCGGGGACTTCAAACCGGCTTCGCTCGCTCCTACGCACTGTCGATGCTGGCGGGTGCCACGCTCTTCATCGCGGCGATCCTGGCGGTGCAGCTGTGGTGAGCTCCAACTTCCCCTGGCTGAGCGTGCTGTGGCTGGTGCCGCTGGCGGGTTCGGTGCTCATCATCCTGATGCCTCCCTCGCTGCGTCAGGTCGCCAAGTGGGCCGGCGTGATCGTCAGTGTGCTGACGCTCGTAGTGGCCATCGTCGTTGCGCTGGGCTTCAAGACCGGCGGCGCTCCTTACCAATTTCTCGAAAAGCATCCCTGGATACCGGCTTTCGGCGCCGGTTACAGCCTCGGCGTGGACGGCATCGCGATCGTCCTGGTGCTGCTGACCGCGGTGCTGGTTCCGCTGCTGCTGGTGGCGGGCTGGAACGACGGCGGCGAACGCAGCCGCGGCGTGCACGCCTACGTCGCGTTGACGCTGGCCATCGAGTCGATGGTGCTGATCTCGGTGATCGCACTCGACGTGCTGCTGTTCTATGTGTTCTTCGAGGCCATGCTCATCCCGATGTACTTCCTGATCGGAGGCTTCGGTAAGGGAGCCGGGCGGTCGCGCGCCGCGGTGAAGTTCTTGCTGTACAACCTGTTCGGCGGCCTCATCATGCTGGCCGCGGTCATCGGGCTCTATGTGGTGACCGCGCAGCACGGCTCGGGCACCTTCGACTTCCGGGAAATCGTGACCGGCATCTCTTCGGGCCGCTTCGCCGGTGTGGACCCTGCGGTGTTCAAGGCGCTGTTCTTGGGCTTCATGTTCGCGTTCGCCGTCAAGGCCCCGCTGTGGCCATTCCACCGTTGGCTACCTGATGCCTGCGTCGAGGCCACCCCGGCGACCGCGGTGCTGATCACGGCCGTGATGGACAAGGTCGGCACCTTCGGCATGCTGCGCTACTGCCTGCAGCTGTTTCCTGATGCGTCAACCTATTTCCGGCCGATGATCGTGACGTTAGCCATCATCGGGGTGATCTACGGCGCGGTCGTCGCGATCGGGCAGACCGACATCATGCGCCTGATCGCCTACACCTCGATCTCGCACTTTGGGTTCATCATCGCGGGCATCTTCGTGATGACCACCCAGGGACAGAGCGGCTCGACGCTCTACATGCTCAACCACGGTCTGTCCACGGCGGCGGTCTTCCTGATCGCGGGCTTCCTGGTAACACGGCGCGGCAGCCGGTTGATCGCGGACTTTGGCGGTGTCCAAAAGGTGGCCCCCATCCTGGCCGGCACGTTCCTGGTCTCCTGCATGGCGACCCTGTCACTGCCGGGTCTGGCTCCGTTCATCAGCGAATTCCTGGTCCTGCTGGGAACTTTCAACCGGTACTGGCTGGCCGCCTCGGTCGGGGCGACCGCATTGGTTCTGGCGGCGATTTACATGCTGTGGCTTTACCAGCGGGTGATGACTGGCCCGGTGGCCGAAGGCAACGATCGAATCACCGATCTGCGGCTACGCGAGCTCATCGTCGTCGCACCGTTGATCGCGCTGCTGCTCGTTCTCGGTGTCTATCCCAAGCCACTGCTCGACATCATCAATCCCGCTGTGGACCACACCATGATCACCATCGGCCAGCATGATCCCGCGCCGAGCGTGCCAATGGGTTCCTTGAGACCGGCCGAAGCACCCCGGACAGCCGAAGGACCGCACCGATGACCCTTCCCACCCCCAGCATCGAGTACTTCCTGCTGTGCCCGATGCTTATCGTCTTCGGCATCGCGGTGGTCGGCGTGCTGGCTGAAGCGTTCCTGCCCAGAAACTTTCGCTACGTCGCGCAGGTAACGCTGGCCCTCGGTGGTTTGATCGGGGCGTTCGCCGCCGACATCGTGGTCAGCCGCTCCCTTCCGGCCTCCGGTCGCAGCGCGGTGCTGGGTGCGGTGGCCATCGACCGGCCGACACTGTATCTGCAAGGCACCGTGGTGCTGGTGGCCGTGATGGCCGTCATCTTTATCGCCGAACGCAGCGCCATCGCCCAGACCCCGAACAAGGTAGCGGTCGCGGCGGGGGTTTCCGGGCACTCTTCCGGATTGGATTCCTTTACCCCACAGGCTTCCGCGGTCCCCGGCAGTGACGTCGAGCGCGAGGCGGAACGGGCCGGAGCCGCCCAGACGGAGCTCTTCCCGCTGCTGATGCTTTCCGTCGGCGGCATGATGGTGTTCCCGGCGTCCAATGACCTGCTGACGATGTTCGTGGCGCTGGAGGTGCTCTCGCTGCCGCTGTACCTGATGTGCGGGCTGGCGCGTCACCGCCGGCTGCTGTCGCAGGAAGCCGCGATGAAGTACTTTCTGCTGGGCGCCTTCTCGTCGGCGTTCTTCCTCTACGGTGTGGCGTTGATCTACGGCGCGACCGGCACCCTTCTGCTGCCCGGTATCCGCGATGCGCTTGCGGCCCATGGTGATAGCTCGCTGGCGTTGGTCGGTGTCGCGCTGTTGTCGGTCGGCCTGTTGTTCAAGGTGGGCGCAGTCCCGTTCCACTCGTGGATTCCCGATGTGTACCAGGGTTCTCCCACGCCGATCACCGGGTTCATGGCGGCGGCCACCAAGGTCGCGGCATTCGGCGCATTGATCCGAGTGGTCTACGTCGCGCTGCCGCCGCTGCACAATGAGTGGCGGCCGGTGCTGTGGGCGATTGCGATCCTGACCCTGGCCGTGGCCTCCGTCACCGCGGTGACCCAGACGGATGTCAAACGGATGCTGGCCTATTCATCGGTCGCACACGTCGGGTTCATCCTCATCGGTGTCATCGCCGACAATCAAGCCGGCCTTTCGGCCACCCTGTTCTATCTGGTCGCCTACAGCTTCAGCACGGTCGGTGCGTTCGCCATCCTCGGTCTGATTCGCAACGACGACGGCGTCGAGGACGCCACCCTGTCGCACTGGGCCGGGCTCGGGCAGCGCTCGCCCATTGTGGGCGTGATGTTTTCGATGTTCTTGCTGGCCTTCGCCGGGATCCCGCTCACCAGTGGATTCATCAGCAAGCTGACGGTGTTCAAGGCCGCGGCCCAGGGCGGGGCGGTGCCGTTGGTGATCATCGGTGTGATCGCCAGCGGGGTGGCCGCCTATTTCTACGTCCGGGTCATCGTGTTGATGTTCTTCACCGAACCGACCGACGACACGCCACGGGTCGTGGCGCCGGGCATCCTGAGCAAGATCGCGATCGCGGTATGCGCCGCGATCACCGTGATTCTCGGGATCTTCCCGCAACCGCTGCTCGAGCTCGCCGATCACGCGGCGCAGCTGCTGCAGTAACCCGTCTCAGCCCAAAAACGGGCGAGTAGCCAACACGTAGATCGCCAACGCCGCCAGCGGCGCGGCCAACGGCACCCACGGCAAGTGCAGCGGGGACGACATCGCGACCATGCCTACGCAGGTAAACCCAACGGCACCAACAACTGTCGGCCAACTCGCCATGACGGCAGCGCTCGGCATCCCGGCCGCGTGGCGGCAGACCAGATAGCCGGCGGCGCAGAGCCCCGAAAGCCCGACGAACACGTACGACGGATCGGACACCACGATGGTGGTCACCGACAGCAACACGGCAAGCGTTGCGGCCGGCCGAAATACCGTCCCGATACCCACCGCAACCAGCGCTGCTACCCCAGCGCCCACCGCCGGCCCGTGGGTTCCCACGGCGGCCAGGCCGACCATCAGAACGCCGAATGCCGTTGCTAGGGCATGAACCCCGAATCGCGCGCCGGATGACATTGCTATCCCCGGAGCCGTCCGCGCACCCGGTGGTGCCGATCCGGAAGCACGCCCATCGACTGCTCCAGGGTGTGATCCTGCTGCCAGGAGACGATGTCGACGCCGATGGTCGCCATGTCGCGGTACATCGCGGAGCGCTGCAACGCCCACAGCCGATCCACCAGAGGGTCCTGTTCGTCTTCGAACGGAGAACTATCGAGAGTGTCGACGGCGATCACGACATGACCGCGTTTGCGCAGATCGATCAGCGCCAGGGCGAATTCCGTGTCGAGCAGCGTGGAAAACGCGATGACGATCGCCCCGGCCGGAATCGCCGCGCGCGGCGCCAGTGTGCCGGTGGTGTTTTCGAATTGGTCGCCCGCACCAAGCACGGTATCGAGCACACGATAGAACTGTCGCTGACCGATGTCGGCGCCGAGCCACCGCGGTCGATGACCTCCCAGCGCGACAATCCCGGCGCGATCGCCGTAGCGCAACGCGGTCTGCACCACCTGAGCCGCACCACGTACGACCCGTTCGGTGGCGTCGGTCGCCGGGCCGGCCGGCTGCCGGTATGCGTCGATCAGCACCACGACATCGGCGGCGCGGTCGGTCAATCGCTCGGTCACGTGCAACTGGCCGCGACGCGCGCTCACCGGCCAATTCACCGCCCGCAGTTGGTCCCCCGGAACGTAGGGACGAATATCGGCGTACTCGACACCCGGGCCGATATGCCGGGTCAGATGAGCGCCGAGGCGGTCGAGCAACTCGGTTCGCGGGATTGGTGTCGACTGCGGCGGCGTCAGCGGAAACACGATGACATCGGCGGCATCGGCGGTGGCGGTCCCGGTGACCAGCCCGCCCCGCGCGACCGCATCGATCCGGGCTCGGATCGGGTATCGGCCCCAGCGCGCCGCCACTGCCGCAACCGTTTTCGCGTGCGGGGAATCCGAATCGAGAACTTCGAAGACCATGCCCTCGACGGCGGGAACGGTGAGCCCGACGGCCCAGGCGCTGTGCATGCCGGCTTCCGCCGTTGCCGACAGGGTCACCCGTGCGTGCTCGCCTTCGAAGCAGCGCTGCGATTCCGGTTCCCCCCGCACGTGGATCTTGGGCACTGGGTGCTGCCAGCTGATCGAGCACAGTACGCCGAGCAGTGGTGCGGCGAACGCAATGAGCTGCCAGTGCGCACCGATCACGGCGGCAGCAAGCGCAACCCCCGCGCAGGTCGCGATCGCCCGCGTCAATGGCGATGCACGCCAGCGGAACTCAACTTCACGACCGTTCACGGCGGCTTATCGGGTCCCCTCATTGGTTCGGGGTACCGGCAAGCGCCGCAACAGTTCTGCTACGACGTCGGCGCCCTGTATCTTGCGCACCCACATCTCCGGCCGCAAGGTGATCCGGTGCGCGACCGCCGCGACGGCCAGAGCCTTGACATCCTCGGGGATCACATAATCGCGACCGAGCAACAGCGCACGGGCACGGGCCAGCTGCACCAGGTCGAGTTCGGCACGCGGGCTGGCGCCCACCGCAACCTGTGGATGGCGCCGGGTGGCAGTGGCCAGCGACACCACGTAGTGCAGAACGTCCTCGTGCACCGTCACCTGCTCGACCGATTCGCGCATTGCCAGCAGATCATGGGCGTCCACAACCTGATTGACCGTCGGCTCGGCCGAACCGCGTTCGAGGCGCCGGCGCAGCATCGAGGTCTCGTCGAT
Source organism: Mycobacterium sp. Dal123C01 (assembly GCF_052566995.1). NCBI lineage: Bacteria > Bacillati > Actinomycetota > Actinomycetes > Mycobacteriales > Mycobacteriaceae > Mycobacterium > Mycobacterium sp. Dal123C01. The sequence goes on from NZ_CP199580.1 coordinate 5,590,027, forward strand.
CTCGGACAGGTACCGCAATTCCAGCCGCATCGCGAATCGGTCCAGCTGCGCCTCCGGTAACGGGTAGGTGCCCTCGTACTCGATCGGGTTGTCGGTCGCCAAAACGATGAATGGCGTGGGCAGTTTGTGGGTTTCGCCGTCGATGCTGACCTGGCCTTCGGCCATCGCCTCGAGCAGCGCCGCCTGGGTCTTGGGCGGAGTGCGGTTGATTTCGTCGGCGAGCAGCAGGTTGGTGAAGACGGGCCCGGCCCGGAACGCGAAGTGGCCCGACTGCATGTCGTAGATCGTCGAACCGAGCAGGTCGGCCGGCAGTAGGTCCGGCGTGAACTGCACCCGGGTGAATCGCAGGCCCAACGCGGCGGCGAAGGATCTCGCGATCAGTGTCTTACCCAGTCCGGGGAGATCTTCGATGAGTACGTGGCCGCGCGCCAGCACCGCAGTCAGGATGAGGGTCAGCGCGGAGCGCTTTCCCACCACCACGCGTTCGATTTCGTCGAGCACCGCCTCGCAGTGTTCGGTCGTCTTACCAGCCGGCATAGCCGCTGGCATCGTGGCGCCCCCTGTCATACCTGCTCCAACCTCCGGAGGATCTCTTCGAACACCGCCCGGCCGGGACCGGGTTGGCGATCACCAGTGCGCGTGACGTTGTTGGGATTGACCCATTCCCACAGTTCGGCGCCGAACAACATCCGGCCGGTCGACTGAAATGCCACCGGGTCCTTGAGTTGTCTTTGGCCGGTGGCGATTTCGTACCGGCGCGCGAGCATCGGACGCAAATGCCGATCCCAATCCGCCCGGGTGGACCCAGACCACCGGATCGTCGTCTCCGTGGTGGCTAGCCAGCGGCGTAGCGAATCCCCGATATCATCGGGGTCCGAGTCGGCCGCGGGATCGCTCGCGTGTCCCAGGAGCCGACGGAAGTCGAGCAGAACCAGAGCCAGGGCAACACCGGACGCCACCAACACGAACCGGCGATCGTGCACGACCAGCACTAGTAGCTCTGCCCCAACGATGAAGCAAACGCCCAGGGATATCAGCCTTTTCATACCAGGCTCCGAAGCTCGGCGAGAACCAGCCGAAGCACGTCTACTGCCACGTCGCGATGTCCCTCATTCATCACATGTGGACTGAACCGCGCTTCCTCGAACAGGCGCACCAACTGCACAGCGTTATCAATATGCAGCGCACGGAGTTCGACGGCGCGGGCCAACACCTCGGTCGGAGTGTCGAACGCCTGGGGAGCAGCTCCGGGAACATTCGCGAGCTCACGTTCCATCGCGGCATAGCACGCGATGATCGCCTCGCGCGGTTCACGACTCAGGTCCGCCATTTCGGCCAGCCCGAGTTCGGCTGCTCGCACCAGGGATTCCGAATGCCGCGTCGGCGGCCGATATCCGGTGTCGTCATCGGCGAGGGTGTGCAGGGTCGCGGCGCGGAAACGTCGCCGCGACATGATGACCGTGCCCACGACGATGAGCAGCAGCATCGGCACGGTGGCGGCCAACAGAATTCCCAGCATGTCGCCGCTGCCGTTGTGCGGAGGCCGGTGTTGTGGCGGCGCCGCTCCGTGCGAACTCGCGCCGGTATCCGCTGTGTGCTCGACGGGAGCGACACCGAAAGGCAGCGATAATCGGGACAGCAGCAGCACAATCAACAGCCACGCGGCGATCACCGCGAAGCCGATCAACACCACGCGCCAGCTCGGTCGCCCCCTGCCGGTCCCGAGCATTTCGGAGAGATCCGCCGTCTTCGGCGCCACCGCACGTGGATCCCGTAACCGCGCGATGACCGCAACCGCCAGCAATGCGAGCGCCGCACTGAGGGCGACGACGACGAATAGCAGCGCCGCCCGACCGCTGCCCGACTCCGCGTGCACCGCGCGATCGCGAACCGGCAGATATCCGCGCAGGGCAGCGGCAACGACGATCAACAGCACGATGAGCGCAACGACGCGCCCCGTCGGCTTATCGGGCATTTGGCACACCACTCGCCGGTTTTCCTGTTGCCGTTGCGGCACAGGCTCGACTCATACTTGCATGTCAGGTGCCCATTCCGCCAGGAAGAGACGCTCCGACCGCAGCGAGAACCGCTAGGCAGGAGTAAAGGGCCGGAAGCTGCCGTCGAGAACCTCGTGGTGACCGATCGTGCGTCCGGTCACGGTGGCGGGGTCCACCAGCGCCAACTGCACTGCCGCCCGAGCGAATTCATCTTCCGACGCGGTGTCATCGAACGCTGTTGCGTAGTAGGACAGGCCGGGCGTCATGATCGGCTTCGACGGTGACAGTGCGTTGACGGCGATGTTGTGATCGGCCAGATCGAACGCCGCACACTGGGTGAGATGCTCGAGCGCTGCCTTGGATCCGCCATAGCCGGGCAGGACGCCGCCGCTTCGCTCGGGGTAGGGTCCGTCGCCGGGCAGCCGCGACGCCACCGAGGTGATGTTGATGATCGAGCCGCCGCCGGCTTCGATCATGTCCGGGGACACCAGCTGCATCAACTCGTAGGCCGCGAACACCACGATGTCGAAGTGGCGGCGAAATGCGCCCAAGGGCGTACTGACGAACCCCGGCCAGCCGGGTTTGGCGGCCCCGGCGGGCCGGGCGGGCTTTGCGCGCGGCTCGGCACCAGCCACCGGCGGCCGGCCCGGCGCGGTGAAGGCCGCATTGTTGACCAGAACGGTGATGGGGCCCAACGCGTCTCGGGCCTCACCCACCAACCGGGCGACATCGTCTCGGTCGGTCAGGTCGGCCCGGACCGCAACCGCGCGCCCGCCCGCCGCCTCGATAGCGGCGACGGTCTCACCGATGGTTCCCGGCAGCCGGTCATCCCACACTTGCTCGGTGCGCCCGACCACCGCCACGGCCGCGCCCTCGGCGGCAAGCGCCAGCGCGATCGCCCGGCCCAGGCCGCGGCTGCCGCCGGTGACAACCGCGACCCGCCCCGAAAGGCGCTGCGTCATCGCGTCACCCCATGCACGACGATCGCGGTGGTCTGATCCACCCAAGCGTCATCCAGCTTGTCGTCCGGGCGCAGCAGCATCCGGAGCATCGTCGCTCCCCCAATCAACTCGATCAATCGGTCCGGGTCCACATCGGGATGCGCTTCACCTCGATCGACGGCCTCGCGCAGCCGCACCCGTACCGCGGTGAACAGGTCGCTGAAGCGCGACATCACCCTTGCGTTGAGTTCGGGATCGGCCGTCATATCGGCCACCAGTCCGGTCAACGCGGCCCGCACCACCGGGGTGGTGAACACATCGCGCGTCGCCTCGATCATCATCCGCAGATCGGCGGAAAAGTCGCCGGCCGGGGCTTCCAGCGCGCTGGGCGCGGTCGGAAACGCCGCTTCGTGCACCAATTCCGCCTTGCTCGACCATCGGCGATACAGCGCCGATTTCGTGGTGCCGGCCCGCTCGGCAACGGCGGCCAGGGTGAGGTTCGAATAGCCGATTTCCACCAGCAGTTCCGCGGTCGCCGAAAGGATGGCAGAGTCAATGCGCGGATCCCTGGGGCGCCCAGCACCTGGGGCCTTGTCAAGGTCGGACGGGTCTGCTTTCATAACGCTACCTACCGTATCGTAATTGCCGCGCATAAGTCTCAAAGAATGGGGGCACCTCGTGGCCAATGAACCCGTGCTCGATAACGTCGACCGACTGCAGCGCTCCAGCCGCGATGTGACGACGTTGCCGGCGGTGCTGTCGAAATGGCTGTCCACCGTCCTCCCCGCCGGCGCGACGCCAGATGTCACCGTCGAAAGCGGCGTGGACTCGACGGGCATGTCCTCAGAGACCATCATCCTGACCGCGCGTTGGCGCGACGGCGGACAGTCGATCGAGCAGAAGCTGGTGACGCGGGTCGCGCCCAGCGCCGAGGATGTGCAGGTCTTCCCCACCTATCGGCTTGATCACCAATTCGAAGTGATACGCAAGGTCGGCGAAATCACCGACGTTCCCGTTCCGTCGGTGCGCTGGCTCGAGCCCAGCGGGGACGTCCTGGGCACACCCTTCTTCGTGATGGACTACGTCGACGGTGTGGTACCGCCCGATGTCATGCCCTATACGTTCGGCGACAACTGGTTCGCCGATGCACCCGTCGAGCGGCAGCGCGAGCTTCAGGACGCCACCGTCGGGGTGTTGGCGAAGCTGCATTCAATTCCCGATGCGCAGAGCACGTTTGGATACCTGTCCGACGGCCACGGCGATACCGCGCTGCGCCGGCACTACAACTGGGTACGGAGTTGGTACGACTTCGCCGTACCGGACATCGGCCAATCACCGCTGCTGGAACGAACATTTGAGTGGCTGGAAGACAACTGGCCGACGGAGGTGGCCGCGCGCGAACCGGTGCTGCTGTGGGGTGACGCTCGCGTGGGCAACGTCTTATACCGCGACTTCCAGCCGGTGGCGGTCCTGGACTGGGAGATGGTGACCCTTGGTCCGCGCGAGCTCGATGTCGCATGGATGATCTACGCGCACATGGTGTTTCAGGAGCTCACCGGCCTTGCAGGGCTTCCCGGGCTGCCCGAGGTGATGCGCGAGGACGACGTCCGCGCCACCTACGAGCGACTCACCGGCGCCGAAGTTGGCGACCTGCGCTGGTTCTATGTGTACTCGGGTGTGATGTGGGCCTGCGTGTTCATGCGCACGGGTGCACGGCGCGTGCACTTCGGAGAAACCGAAAAGCCCGACGACGTCGAGTCGCTGTTCTACCACGCCGGATTGATGAAACGCCTTATCGGAGAGGATCAGTAATGCTCGGACCGCTCGACGAGTTCCCGGTACATCAGATTCCCCAGCCGATCGCATGGCCCGGCTCCTCGGACCGCAACTTTTACGATCGGTCCTACTTCAACGCCCACGACCGTACCGGAAACATCTTTTTGATCAGCGGTATTGGCTACTACCCCAACCTCGGCGTGAAGGACGCGTTCGTGCTCATCAGGCGCGGGGATACCCAGACCGCGGTGCACGTTTCGGACGCCATCGATCAAGACCGGCTCAACCAGCACGTCAACGGCTACCGCCTCGAGGTCATCGAACCACTGCACAAGCTTCGGGTAGTTCTCGACGAAACCGAAGGCATTGCAGCCGATCTCACCTGGCAGGGGCTGTTCGACGTCGTCCAGGAACAGCCGCACATCCTTCGGTCCGGCAACCGTGTCACGCTGAACGCGCAGCGGTTCGCCCAGCTCGGTACCTGGAGCGGCCACCTCGTCGTCGACGGCGAAGAAATCGTGGTCGACCCCAACACCTGGCTCGGCAGCCGCGACCGGTCGTGGGGCATCCGGCCGATCGGTGAGACCGAGCCGGCCGGACGGCCGGCCGATCCGCCCTTTGAGGGCATGTGGTGGCTATACGTGCCAATGGCTTTCGACGATTTCGCCATCGTGTTGATCATCCAGGAGGAGCCCGACGGGTTTCGCTCGCTCAACGACTGCACCCGGATCTGGCGCGACGGCCGGGTCGAGCAGCTGGGCTGGCCACGGGTCAAAATCCACTACCGTTCCGGTACCCGCATTCCAACCGCCGCCACGATCGACGCCACCACTCCTGACGGCACGCCCATCCACTTCGACGTCGAGTCCAAACTCCCGGTACCCATCCACGTCGGCGGCGGCTACGGCGGCGACGTGGACTGGGTGCACGGCGTGTGGAAAGGCGAGAAGTTCGCCGAACGCCTGACGTACAACATGACGGACCCGGCGGTCATCGGACGATCCGGCTTCGGGGTGATCGACCATGTCGGCCGCGCGGTCTGCCGCGAGGGCGACAAGGAGCCGGTCGAGGGCTGGGGCCTCTACGAGCATGGGGCGCTGGGCCGCCACGACCCTTCCGGGTTCGCCGACTGGTTAACGGTTGCGCCGTAGTCGATTTCGGTAACTCGCCCCGGGATGATCGTTGGGCAATAGCGGCCCGGAGCCACCCAGCCGTTCACGCAACGTGGACCGCGGGACGTGTTCTGGCACCCGTCCGCGGCGACGCAGTTCGGGCACAACCAGTCTCGCGAAGTCCACGAAGGTGCCCGGGGTCGTCACGTAGGCGAGGTTGAAGCCGTCGACATCGGCTTCGTCGACCCAGCGCTCGAGTTCGTCGGCGACCTCGGTGGCCGAACCCACCAGCACCGGGCCGCGACCGCCGATACCGATCTCTTCGGCCAGTTCCCGCGCCGTCCAGGTCCGCTCGTCGGTGGTGAAGGAGGCAAGCGCGGACCGGTTGGCGTCGGTCTCGCTGTAGCGCAGTGGATCATCGTCACCAAGCTCGGCCAGGTCCACCCCAGTCCAGCCGCCGAAGAGAGCCAACGCACCTGTGGTGCTGACGAACTGGCGGTATTCGGCCAGCTTGGCGACGGCCTGCTCGTGGGTTTCCGCGACGATGGGAGTGACCATCGTGAACACCTTGATAGAGCGAGGGTCTCGGCCCAACTCGGCAGCGGCCTCCCGCAGCGCCCGGACCGGGCCGCGCACGATCTGCGGAGTCGGGCCGGAGATGAACGCAGCCTCGGCGTTGGCGGCGGCGAATCTGACACCCCGCGGCGAAGCGCCGGCCTGGAACAGTACCGGCGTGCGCTGCGGCGACGGTTCGCATAAATGTGGCCCCGGGACGGAGAAATACCGGCCCTTGTGTTCGATGTCGTGCACCTTCGCCGGGTCGGTGAAGACGCCGCGCTCGGCGTCGCGCACGACAGCACCGGATTCCCACGACGCTTCCCAGAGCTTGTAGCAGACCTCGAGATACTCGTCGGCGATCTCGTAGCGCTGGTCGTGCGGGATCTGGGCGTCCAGGCCGAGGTTACGTGCGGCACTGTCCAGGTAGGAGGTGACGATGTTCCACGCCACCCGTCCGCCGGTGAGGTGATCCAGCGTCGACAGCCTGCGCGCCAGCGCATAAGGCTGCTCGTAGGTCAGCGACAGGGTGCTCCCGAAGCCGAGGGTCTCGGTCACCGCAGCCATCGCCGAAACGGCCGCGGTCGGGTCGTTGACCGGGAACTGGGCAGCGTCGAGGACTGCGGCGTCGCGAGAGGCGCCGTACACGTCGTAGACGCCGAGCACGTCGGCGAGGAACAGCGCATCGAAGCCGCCCGCTTCCAGGATTCGGGCCAATTCCGTCCAATAGCCGAGTTCGCGATACCGATAACCCTGATCCTCAGGGTGACGCCACAGCCCCGCCGACTGGTGCCCGACGCAGGCCATGTCGAAGGCATTGAGATAGATCCTGCTCATCGCACTCATTCGATCTGATCGGCATATGTTTCCCGTGCCGCGTAGGCCGCGGCGACTGTGATTGCAGTCAGCACCGCGAAGTACCCCACGATCAACCACGGCCTACCGCCACCGGCGACCAGCAGAGCCGCCGCGATCAACGGCGCGAACCCGCCCGACAGCACGGCTCCAATCTGATAACCCAGCGACGACCCACTGTAACGCACCCGGGTGTCGAAGAGCTCCGCGAACCAGGCGGCCTGCGGACCATACATCGCGTCGTGAACAACGTTGACGCCGAACACAATCGCGAGCATCACCGCAATCGCCGACCCGCTTGCCGCGGCCACGAAGAACAACACCAGAGCCACGACCCCGGCCAGCGCGCCGAACATATACGGTGGCCGTCGGCCGAACCGATCGGACAGCAGCGCCCAGCCCGGGGTGCTGACCAATCCGACGGCAGACGATATCAGCACCGCGATCAAACCGACCCCACTACCCTTGCCAAACGAATCTTGCAGGTAAGTAAGCGAATACGTGGTCAGCAACACAAACAAAGCTATCTGCGACATTCGTAACCCGGTGGTAATCAACACATTACGTGGCCGGCTGCGCAGCACCTCCAGTACCGGCAGGCGCACCAGCTCATCGCGTTGCTTGAGGCGGCCGAAAACCGCGGCGTCGGTCAGCCGCAGCCGGATGAACAGCCCGATCGCCACCAGAATGGCACTCAACAGGAAGGGAATTCGCCATCCGAACGACAGGAACGCGGCATCACCGCAAGCCTTGCGGGTCAGATAAAACACCGACGTCGCCAGCAACATACCGGCGGGAGACCCGAGCTGGGTGAAGCTGCCGAACAGCCCCCGGCGGCCGGGGGGTGCATGCTCTACCGATAACACCGCCGCGCCGCCCCACTCGGCGCCCACGGCCAGCCCTTGCAGCACACGCAGCGCCGCCAGCAGCGCCGGTGCGAGCAGCCCCTCCTCGGCGTAGGTGGGCAGCAGCCCGATCGCGGTCGTGACAAGGCCCATCGTCAGCAAGGCGACCACCAAAACGGCCTTGCGCCCCAACCGGTCCCCGAAGTGGCCCGACACCACGGCACCGATTGGCCGGGCCCCGAACCCTGCCGCGTAGGTGGCAAAGGACGCCAATGTCCCGGCCGTCGACGAAATATGAGGAAAGAACAGCGGTTTGAATACGAGCGCCGACGCCGTGGCGTACAGATAGAAGTCGTACCACTCGTTTGTGGTGCCGACCATGGCGCCCAGAGCTACGGTTCGTAGTTGTGTTCTGGTGTCGGCAGTAGCGGTCGGCTCAGTGATGATCACGCGATCGCAGATTAGCCACGGCGTCGACGTCGACATACGGTTGCCATCGCCGTGATGCGAACGTCTGCGCGGACCACCCTACCGCTGGCGCGTGACAATGCGGTTCACTATAGGGCGTGACGACGCCGTCCTGGACTGTCGATGTGGTGGTGGTCGGTGCTGGCTTTGCCGGCCTTGCGGCGGCACGAGAGCTGACGACACAGGGTCTCGACGTGGTCGTTTTCGAGGGCCGGGATCGGGTCGGCGGGCGTTCGTTTACCGGCAGCGTCGCAGGATTGCCGGTGGATATGGGCGGCGCATTCGTCGGCCCCACCCAAGACGCCGTGCTGGCGCTGGCAGCCGAGCTTGCGATCCCGACCACGCCTGCCCACCACGACGGCAAGAACGTCATCCACTGGCGTGACAGGACGCGCTCATACCTCGGCACCATCCCCAAACTTTCGTTGACGGTGTTGCTCGACATCGGCCGGCTGCGTTGGCAATTCGAAAGAATTGCCCGCGACATTCCGGTGGACGCACCGTGGCAGGCGCGCCGCGCCCACCAGCTTGACGGCCTGTCGTTCGGAGAGTGGCTGCGCTCGGTACGCGCCACCGCCTCGTCTCGCGACCTGATGGCCATCATGGCCCGGGTGACCTGGGGATGCGAACTCGACGACGTGTCGATGCTGCACGCCGCGCGCTACGTACGCGCCGCAGGCGGCCTGGACCGGCTGCTCGACGTCGAGAATGGCGCCCAGCAGGACCATTTCCCCGGCGGAACACAGCAGATCGCCCAGGCGGCGGCGGACGAACTAGGCACCCGCGTCGTGCTGAACGCGCCGGTCCGCCGCATCGAGCGGCACGGTTCGGGCGTCACGGTCACGTCCGATCTTGGCCGGGCGGACGCCGGGTTCGTCATCGTCGCGATCCCGCCGGCCCATCGTGCGTCCGTCGAGTTCACTCCCCCGCTGCCCACTGAGTACCAACAGCTGGCCGCGCAATGGCCGCAAGGCCGGCTCAGCAAGGCCTTCGCCGCGTATTCGACGCCGTTCTGGCGCGCCAACGGATTCTCGGGGCAAGCGCTCTCCGACCGGGGGCCGGTGTTCATCACCTTCGACGTCAGCCCGCAGGCCGACGGGCCGGGCATCCTGATGGGCTTTGTCGACGCCCGGGCGTTCGACTCGCTGCCCACCGACCAACGCCGCCGTGACGCGTTGCGCTGCTTCGCGTCGCTGTTCGGCGACGAGGCGCTCACACCGCTTGATTATGTGGATCATCGTTGGGGCACAGAGGATTTCGCTCCGGGCGGCCCGACCGCGGCAGTACCACCGAAGTCCTGGACGCGGTTCGGGCCGTGGCTACATGAACCGGTCGGGCCGATTCACTGGGCCGGGACCGAGACCGCAGACGAATGGACCGGGTTCCTCGACGGCGCCATCAGGTCCGGCCGGCGAGCGGCCGCCGAGGTCACCGCCCGGCTATGAGCTGATCTGCGCGACCCGCAGGGTGACGGATTCGGCCAGTAAACGCAGCTGGCGGCTGACCTCATGGGGGTGTTCCAGCATCGAGCAGTGACCGCCGGGCAACTCGACAAGGTCGACGACGTTGGGCGCGGTCCGGGCGATCTCGCGGGACTGGCTGATCGGCGTCAGCCGATCGCGTTCGCTGCCGATGACCAGGGTCGGCACCGTCAACCCGGACAGGTCGAGATACTGCGAGCCCAGCGATTCGACGAGCATCCTCGCGCAACCCCCGCGCCCGGCCGGGGATGTCTGGGCGAACAACTCATGGACGAGTTTCGCGGCACTCGGGTCGGCGTCTTTTCCGACCGCCAGCATCGCGACAAAAGAACGACTGGCGAGCAGCGCCGCCGCCGGAATCGGGAACCCACCGAACACGTTGATCAGGCCGCGCGCGGCCTGCACTCGAGCCGGCGACAACTGGCCCGGCACCGGAAACAGTTTCACCTGGCGCACTAGGTCGCCGGTGGTCGTGTTGATCAGCGCGACGGCATCAACGCGCCGGTGGACTTTATGGCGGTAGCGCGCCGACCACGCGGCGATCGCGATGCCACCCATCGAGTGCCCGGCCAGCACGGCGCGCTCATGCGGTGCCACCGTTGCCTCCAACACGCAATCCAGGTCGGACGCAAGGTGTTTGAGGCTATAGCCGCAGCGCCGCGGAACTCCGCTTCGGCCGTGGCCGCGGTGGTCGAATGCGATCACCCGGTAATCGGTGGCCAGGTCGGCGATCTGGTACGCCCACGCCCGTATCGCGCAGGTGATGCCGTGCGTCAACACAATCGGATAGCCGTCGGGCGGCCCGAAGACTTCCGCGTGCAACGGGATGCCGTCGACCGCGCGGACGGTCAGAGTGCGGCTCGGCGGTAATACGTCGGGCAGTCGGGCAGCCACACGAGTCGATCGCCGAGCACTCATCGCCGCTCCCCCCTCGAACACGGCCACGCCGCCGCACTCCGGATGCCGAGATCTTATCCCCGCGCCTGTGTCCAACTAGGCAATTCGGCCAAACCCGCGCGCCGAATAGCAGCACACAATTTGCCGGTACGACCAAACCGCCACCCCGCCCCGGTTACCGTGTGAGAGGCTAACTGTCATGTCCCCGATGTCCCGTCGGGCGGTGCTCACAGCAACGATGAGCACGGTCACTGGTGGGCTGGTGGCCGCCTGCACCCCGGGCCACCATTCGGCGCCTCCACCGCCGCCCCCGGAGATCAAAGCGGACACCAAGTCGGTCCTCATCGTCGGCGCCGGCATGGCTGGCCTGGCTGCTGCGCGCAGTCTCGTCGACGCGGGATGGCCGGTGCGCCTGATCGAAGCCCGCGATCGTATCGGCGGCCGCGTCTATACCAACCGCGATTGGGGCGTGCCGATCGAGATGGGCGCGTCGTGGATCCACGGCACGGCCAACGATCCGATGATGGAACTGGCCCGCAAGGCGCAGGCCCAGGTCATCCCGACCGACTATTACGGGTGGGCCAAGCTCGCGGTGGATCCCCACCTCTCGCCCATGGACTACGACCCCGACGCGTGGCGCACGTTCGTTGAGCGGGCTTGTGACCGTGTCAACGGCGGGAGTCTCGGCGCGGCCGTCGACGCCGCGGCCAAACGCGAAGAGCTTTCCTCCTCGGACCGCGCCCAGCTGGCGTTCTTCGTCGCCACCGAGATCGAGGACGAATACGCGGCCGGAGCAGACCAGCTCTCCGCCACGACATTTGACACCGGCGACTACGCCGAGGGCGACCAGGCCGTCATCACGAACGGCTACGACGCCCTGCCGAAGCTGCTCGCCGACGGACTTCAGGTCGTCTACAAGACGCCGGTCACCGCGATCGCGCGACGCGACGACTCCGTCGTCGTGCACGCCGGAAACCAATCGTTCGAAGGGCCCGCCGCGATCGTCACCGTGCCCCTCGGGGTGCTCAAAGCCGGTTCGATAGCCTTCGACCCGCCACTGCCCGAGGGACATACCCGCGCAGTGAACGCGCTGGGATTCGGCGTGCTGTCCAAAAGTTTCTTCCGATTCAACCGGCGAACGTGGAAGACAGACAACGCCTTCTATCTATTCCTGGGCACCGACCCGGGCGCGTGGGCGCAGTGGTTCAGCCTGTCGAGCGCCGCCGGGCCGATCGTGGTGGCATTCAATGCCGGCGACCGCGGCAGGTCGGTGGAGTCGTCGTCGGCCGCCGATGTGACGGCCCGGGCCCTGCCGATCGCTCACCAGCTTTTTGGCGGCGACATCTCGCCGGTGGAGGTCCGGACATCGAATTGGAGCACCGACCCGTATGCGCGGGGCAGCTACTCATTCCACGCGCCCGGTTCCGGGCTCGACGACCGCCGTCGCCTGCAGGAACCGATCAGCGACCGGCTTTACCTGGCGGGCGAGGCGGTCGATGTCAAGAATCCGTCCACCGTGATCGGCGCCGTGCTCAGCGGCCGGAACGCCGCCGACCAACTGATGCACCGCTTGAAAGGCTAGCGTCAGCGCGAAATATCAAGAGGTTCAGTAGTTTTCCAGCTGGCGAGTAAGCGCAATGCTTCGTCAGATCGTGAATGCGGTTCGGCGGTATGGCCAATCAAGGACAGCCCGGCCACGCTGGTGATGTCGAAAACGTGGTAAGTCAGCGACATCTCACCGACTTCGGAATGCCGGAATCGCTTGACACCGTGGTGATGCGCTTTGACGTTGTGGGCCGCCCAGCTGGTGCGGAATTGTTCGCTGCGGGTTGCTAGCTCATCGATAAGGCGGCCAACAGCCGGTGAGTCAGGCGAGCGTGCCGCTTCGGCCCGCAGCAGCGCAACGACATCCTCAGCTTCGCGGGCCCACTCGGGAAAGAACTGCTCGGCAGCGGCATCGAAGAATATGAACCGGGCCAGATTCGGCGTCGCCTTCGCTTGAGCGAAGACGGGCGCATACAGCGCACGCCCGAGCGCATTGGCAGCCACGAGATCGAGGTGGCCGTTGATCACGATCGCCGGCGCGGTGAGCATGCTGTCCAGCAATGCCTGCACACCATCGGGGATGGCAGGTCCCGTGCGGCGCGGCAATCGGGTTCGATCGACCTTGCCGGTGACGGCACGGACAAGATCGAACAAGTGCGCTTCCTCCGCTTCACCGAGTTGCAGTGCTCGAGCGACAGCACGCAGGACATCGTCGGACACGCCGGCCACGTGTCCCCGCTCGATCTGCGTGTAGTACTCGATGCTCACGCCGGCCAGGCCCGCGACCTCTTCGCGCCGCAGTCCGGGCACCCGCCGTCGCCCGCCTGGCGGCAGCCCGACCTGCTCGGGGGTGATTCTCGCCCGCCGGGTCATCAAGAAGTCCTTGATGTCCTTGGCAATGTCCATCTCCCCCGAATACCCCGATAGCGGGCAAACATCCGTTGGCGACGAACCGACCAGTGGTCTTGCATACCGACCACTGGTCGGTTATCGTCTGAACGTCCGAAAGTGGAGGTAGCAATGAGTCAGCCAGACCAATCGCAGATCCGTACCCGGATGTTCGCGCGCGCGTTTGGGCCGTTCTTTCTGATCGTGCCGTCCATCATCGCCGTGCGCGCGTCGTCGCAGATGCCGGTGCTGTTGCGTGAATTCAGCACTGATCCGATGTGGCAGTGGGAGCTGGGTGCGCTGCTGCTGATGTGGGGCAGCGTTATCATCGCCTTTCACCAGTATTGGCGAAGTGTCGCAGCAGTTTTGGTGTCGCTGCTGGGGTGGTTTCTCGCTATCCGCGGGATATTCATCCTGGCGATTCCCGACGTCTACGACTCTGCCGGCAAGTCCTTAGAGCAAAATGCTCTTCCGCTGGTGCGCGCCATTTTTGCCGGGCTGGCCTTGATCGGCCTGTACCTGACCTACGTGGGTTGGGTCGCCAAGCCCGCCGAGCAGGATCGGCCAGATGCCGCGGGTAGTTAAGCATCCCGACATTCGCCGCGCCGAGATTTTGGACCGCGCCGCGGCGCTCTTCGTTGCGCGCGGCTACGACAATGTCAGCCTCAACGATCTGATCGCGGATGCCGGCGTTTCCAAAGGCGCCTTCTACCATTGGTTTCCGTCGAAGGATGCGCTCATCACGACGCTGGCCGAACGCAGCGCCCGCGATCAACTCGCGGCCATCGAGGTGGCGACTGCCGGCTGCCACGGCAGCGCCCTGGATCGACTCAACGCGCTGTTGCAGGCTGGTTTTGAGGTGAAGATGCAGATGGGGACGCCCGAGCAGTTGGCGGCGATGGTCTCGCTGCTGCGACCCGAGAACGCGCACCTGTACGGGCGCATCATTGCGGCGAGCGAAGATCTGGCGCGCCCGCTGCTGACGCGGTTGATCGCCGATGGAGTGGCCGAGGGCGTCTTCCACACCTTCGACGCCGAAGGTGTCGCCGACATGATCCAGGGCCTTGCCGCACGCATCAATTCCAAAGTGGTTCAGCTCATCGATGCCACCGATGAGCCTGCCAGGCAGCGCGCCATCGATGTGTTGACCGACAGATTCCGGCTGCATGGGTTGGCCGTCGACCGGGTGCTCGGACTACCCGACGGGAGCATCACCGTGCTCAGCCGCGCACAGGTCGACATGATGGTCGCGGCCTTGCCGCGCGATTACTGAGGCGCGAATTGGGCATAGCTGTCACATGACGACATCGCAGTCAAACCGGCGCTCGACGGGCGACACCATCGCCACGATCATCATGTTCGCGCTCGCCGCGATCGCGGGCGCGCTTTCGGTTTCGTTTTCCTTCTTTTTCGTGATGGCCACCGATTCCTGCTCGCATAACTGCGACACGTCCGGGCTCGATTGGGCTTACGCCGTGACGTGGGGTGGTGTCGGGGTCGCGGCGATAATTGCCGTCGGCGGCATCATCTTCGCCGCGGCGCGCAAGCGGGTCATGTGGGTGTGGCCGACCGCGGCGCTGGTGCTGATCATCGTCGCGGTCGTCATTGGCGCACAGCTGGCCAACTCCGTCGTTCCGCATCATTGATGCGCGCGCTAAAGCGGTGAACTCGGTGCTACTTCTCGAGCGCCTTCGCGCACGCGTTGAGGATCGCGAGGAAACTCGAACGCAGCATCCGGCGACTGGCCGCCTCCAGCACTTTGCCGCCCGCCGCCGCCGGATGGGTGTAGTTGGTCAGCCAATCGACGTGCGTCTTATCGCCTGCCGCGGTAAAGGTCAGGGTGCCGCCCTCGTGATTGAACGGCGGGAAAGACTTGACGATCAGGTAGGTGTAGCTGTGTGGCGGGTCGTAGGCCGTGATTTCTTCCCGGAACCAGGTGCCGACCCCGATCACCTCGCGCACCGACCCCACGCCGGGGCCCGACGTGCCCTTGGCCCACTTCCCCTTCAGAGCCAGCGGAGCGGCGGCCAAATTGACCGGGTCGCCCAGCCAGTCGAAGACCTGTTCCACAGGTGCTGCGATCGTGCGTTCCAAGTGAATTTCGACCATCACATCTCCCGGCTGGCGGTAACGGCATCGACCTCAGGCCATGTTAGACGCCGGGCCTACCGGCGCAGCGGTGCGCTCGCGGGCAACGGCGGATATCTTTGCGGTGACATAGAAACGTCGCAATCGCAGCCAGCTACAGTCCTAAAGGGAGTTTGCTGGTACCTCCTTCAGCTAGTAACGATTTGATCACGGCTCGCGGGCGTTGACTGGACGGGCTGGTCGCCACGAGGCATAACCGCCGATTCGACTGTTAGCTGCACGCGCCGGCCAGGGGGTTCCCCTGTTTGTCTCAGCTACGTTGGATTTCGGGGAATCGGGAATCCCCGCGAATCAATTCGGATCGATCCGAAGGACAACACAGATCATGAATTTCAGCAGTATCGTCGCGCGTCGGCGAATCGCCGGCATCAGCGCCGGCTGCCTGCTCGGGGGAATGGCCATGAGTGTCGTCGCTGCGCCGTCAGCGGTCGCCGCACCCGACTGCAGCCCGGCAGGTGTCAACGCCACGGTTTCCTCGGCGCAGGGTGCGGCCGAGCAGTATCTCGCCGCTCACCCGGGCGCCAACCAGGTGGTAACGGCTGCCTACAGCCAGCCACGGCCCGAGGCCGCGTCCAACCTGCGCGGCTACTTCACCGCTCACCCGCAGGAGTACTACGACCTGCGCGGCATTCTTTCTCCGATCGGCGACACCGAGCGTCAGTGCAATGTGTCGGCGCTGCCAGGGAATCTGGAATCGGCCTACCACGAGTTCATGGCTGGCTAATTTCTGCCAGCAACGACCCGCCACAAAGTCGTGGCGGGTCGTTTTGTATTTGGCGGCAAACAACATCACCGGTGTAAATCGCCCCGTGGGCGGGTAATTCCCAGTCAGCCAACGGGACTGGAGGTGAACATGCGGCTGCGTCGAAGTGCCCTCAGCCAGCCTGGAATCGCCCGCAAACGCCGAGGCAAGGGTTTCGCCTATTACGGGCCGGACGGCGACGTGCTGGTCGACGAAGACACCCAGCAGCGGATCAAAGAACTGGTGATTCCACCGGCATGGAAGAAGGTGTGGATCTCGCCGCACCCGAATGGCCACATTCAGGCTGTCGGGACCGACGTGGCCGGACGTCGCCAGTATCTCTACCATGCCGCCTGGCAGCAGGAGCGCGCCGAGGAGAAGTTCGACCGCGTCCTGGAAATGTCCACACGATTACCGGAGTTCCGGGCCCACCTCGCTGCCGACCTCGCGCGCCGCGGCCTGACGCGGAAGCGGGTGCTGGCGTTGGCATTACGGCTGCTTGATCGCGGATACTTCCGCGCGGGCGGCGAACAGTACGCCGATGAACACGAGTCCTACGGAATGGCCACCCTGCTGTGTGAGCACGTAACGCTGCGCGGTGAGGCGGTCGAGTTCGACTTTCCCGCCAAGAGCGGGGTGCGGCGCACCGTGGAAATCGAAGACGCCGAGGTGATCCGTGCGGTGCGTGCGCTGATGCGCCGTCCCGACCGCGCGGAGCGATTGCTGTCGTGTCGCACCTCATCGGGCTGGGTGGACCTTCGCGCTGACGACCTCAACACCCGGTTCAAGGAGCTCGTCGGCGACGACTACACCGTGAAAGACCTGCGGACCTGGCACGGCACGGTGCTGGGCGCTGCGGCGTTCGTGGACGCGGACCCTCCCGTATCGCAGCGGGTCGTCAAACGCGTTGAGGCGGCTGTCATGCGGGAGGTCGCCGAGGAGCTGGGCAACACTCCGGCGGTGGCGCGCGGCTCTTACGTGGATCCACGTGTCGTTACCGGGTATGAGCAGGGACTCACCATCGCGGCAGCCGCGCAGCGCGCTGACCGTGCCCGTCGCCCCGACGCCGCCCAGGAAATACGGGAGAAAGCCACCCGCATGCTGATCCGACGAGTCGCCAAGCGCGACAGTGTATCGCCCGTCCTGGCGCAAAGCGCTTGATTCAGATTTCCGGCACGTGGGTTTCATCGCCCTTCGGCGGGGCATCCTCGCGAAACAGCGTCCTATCGAACACAGGAGGGTGAGCATCGTGCCGAACCCGTCGATCAAGAACGAAAAGATGTATCGCGAGCTGCGCAAGGAGGGCAACTCCGAGGAAAAGTCCGCGCGCATTTCCAACGCCGCCGCCGCGCGGGGTAAGTCGTCTGTCGCCCGCAAGGGTGGCAAGTCGGGTTCCTACACCGACTGGACAGTGCCAGAACTGAAGAAGCGCGCCAAAGAACTTGGCATATCGGGGTATTCGGGCCTGACGAAGGACAAGTTGGTCGCCAAACTGCGCAATCACTGAATCTGCAGCGGCATTCAGCCGACGAGGCCAAGCCGTTCACGGACCGCCCGAACGGCCAGATCAACATCGTGGCGGTGTTCGGGTGCGCCGTAGCCCACAACGCATAGCTACCGGCGAATGCGAAACGATAGGACTACCCGGCCGGCAGGGTGGTCAACCCGGACCGTTCGTCATTTGTCATCTGTTTAAGTGGCGGCGAAATGGGCAATCGCAATTTATGTCAGCGCCAGCACTCCGCATCTACGACCGGGCAGTTGTGGTGGTTCCTGCCCACAACGAAAAGGCAGAACTCCCCGCGTGTTTGCGTGCCCTGTTGACCGCGAGTCTGTGTGTACCGATTCCGGTCTCGATCGTGGTAGTGCTGGACGCCAGTGACGACGACAGCGCAGGGTTGGCCGGCCGGTACGGGCCCGACGTGCATTTCGTCAGCCTTGACGTTCGCAATGTCGGTGCCGCGCGCGCGGCCGGCTTCGGGTATGGGCGCTCGCTGTGCGCGGATGACGAATGCTGGTATGCCACCACCGATGCCGACAGTCGGGTGGACCCCGGCTGGCTGATCCACCAGCTGGAGCTCGGCACAGACATGGCGCTGGGCGTGGTCCGCATTACCAACTGGCGCCACCATTCCACCGAGGTCGTCGATCGCTATGTGCAGGCCTACCAAGCGGACCCGCCAGATGCGAACGGCCAGCACGGGCACATCCACGGCGCGAACATGGGGTTCAGCGCCCGGGCTTACTGGCGGGTCGGCGGCTTTCGTGCGCTGCCTTGTGGTGAGGATGTCGACCTGGTCGAGCGGTTCGAGGCCGCTGGCTATCGCATACACCGAGACACCGAATTGTCGGTCGTTACGTCGGCGCGAACCCGAGCCCGGGCCCCGCGCGGATTCGCGCATTACCTCCGGCAACTGGGGAGATCGGCGGCGGGTGATTGCGCGTGACTGCGGGGTTGGTAAAACACTGGCTGGATTCGGGACGACTCGAATTGCCACTGCCCGCGTCGGGGCGCACGAGGGAGCGCTGGCAACGTCTGTCGCTACTTGCCGAAGAAGACATCGTGGCCGCCCGGATCGCCGAGGCCCATGCTGACGCCGTCGCGATACTTCATGAGCTGGGCGGCAAACCGCCCGACGCCGGCCAGCTGTGGGGCGTATGGGCAGCCGAATCGGCTGACGCGGTGCTGCGGGCCACCGACGTCGGCGGGGGCGCCTTCACGCTGAGTGGCACCAAGGTGTGGTGCTCAGGGGCAGGGTTTTGCACGCACGCGCTGGTGACCGCCCGGCTCGACGACAAACGCCGGGGCCTGTTCGCGGTGACGCTGATCGACCCCGCCGTCAAAGCGTTACCCAGCACCTGGTGGAACGCCGGCATGGCCGGCAGCGACACTCGCCCGGTGCAATTCACCAACGCACACGCTGTCGCCGTCGGGGATCCGGGCGACTACCTTGATCGGCCGGGGTTCTGGCACGGAGCAATCGGTGTGGCCGCGTGCTGGCTCGGCGGCGCGCGTAGGGTGGCCGAGCCGCTATATCGCTGTGCCGGCAGCGAATCCGCTGACGCGTACTCGCTGGCGCACCTGGGCGCGGTGGACGCCGCGCTTGCCTCAGGTGACGCGATGCTGGACGCGGTGGCCGCCCAGATCGATGCCGATCCGTTCGACCGGGCCGATAGCGCTCAACTGCTGGCCCGGCGCATTCGCGCAATCGTGGAACACGCGGCCGACGAAGCCATCACCCGCACCGGCCGTGCGCTGGGACCTGGCCCGTTGTGCCAGGACGGTAGGCACGCCCAGCGGGTGGCCGACTTGAGCATCTACATACGACAAAGCCACGCCGAGCGGGATCTGGCCGAGCTCGGACGGCTGGCCGGGCACCAGGGGGTGAGGACAAAATGAGGACCGCAACGACAGGCAACTGCGCCAGGTTTGCGGCTCGGCCGCTGACCGGCAGCGGCACGCCGGCACCGGTATGGATGGCCGGCCTCCGCCAGCAACCCTTGCCCCTAGTGGATCTGAGCACGTGTCCAGGTCTGGTCGTCGTCGCGGCTCACCCCGATGACGAAACTCTCGGCCTGGGCGCGACTATCGCACAACTTGCCGCCTCTGGTGTCCCGGTCCAGGTGGTGTCGGTTAGTGACGGTGGCGCCGCCCAACCCGGTGCGACATCGTCAGGCAGGATTCGTTTGGAAACGACACGAAGGCACGAATTGCGGAGAGCAACAAGGATTTTGGGAGCTCCTGCGCCTATCTCGCTCGGATTGCCGGACGGGCAGCTGGCCGAGCACGAGGGCCTGGTCACCAGTTTGCTTGCACAGATCCTCGAGGGTATTGCGCCCCGTCCCTGGTGCGCCGCTACTTGGCGGGGCGACGGACACCCCGACCACGAGGCCGCTGGACGTGCCGCGGCGTCGGCGTGTGCACGCGCCGGCGCAGAACTGCTGGAATACCCAATTTGGATGTGGCACTGGGCCGCCCCCGCTGATTCGGCGGTGCCGTGGGACCGCGCCCACGCGGTGCCCCTGTCCGACTGGGCGCTTATCCGCAAACGCGATGCCGCGCAGTGCTTTCGCAGCCAGTTCGAGTCGCGACCCGACTCGCCACCCGTGCTGCCGCCGTTCGTGCTACCGCGTCTGATGGCGGTGGGAGAGGTGGTGTTCCGGTGAGCACGCGGCTGCCCGATACCTACTTCGACCAGATGTATGCCGACACTGACGACCCCTGGCAGCTGTCATCGCGGTGGTACGAACAGCGCAAGTACGCCATTACGTTGGCGCTATTGCCGAATCGCCGGTACCAGAACGCGTTTGAGCCCGGCTGTTCGATCGGGACTCTGACGGCATTGCTGGCCGAGCGTTGCGACCGCGTGACCGCTGTGGACGTGGCCGATGCCGCGGTGCGGGGCGCCGATACGCGGCTGCGGGAGGCTGGCTGCCGAGACCGGGTAACGCTGGCCAGGTCATCTCTGGACGCGGCATGGCCGGCCGGTCCCTTCGATCTGCTGGTGCTCAGCGAGGTCGCCTATTATCTGGAGGCGCACACGTTGGCCGAGGTGTTGGGCCGTGAATGCGCCCGGTTGCAGCCGGGCGCGAATGTGGTTGCCGCACATTGGCGCCACCCCGTGGCCGACTATCCGCTCACCGGTGACGCGGCCCACGCCATCATTGCGCGAACACCGGGACTGACATCGCTGGGGCGCTACCGGGACCGCGACGTTGTCGTTGAGGTGTTCGACACGGACGATGGCCGGTCCGTGGCGGCTCGAGAAGGAGTGCCCGGAGCGCAATAGCCCAAAAGTCAATTCACGCACCGCACGGTGGGTTATCCGAGGGAGTGTCCGGGTGCCCGATCACAGCAATTCGCTCCTGGACACGCTCGACGTCGTTCAGTGAGGGCATCTCGTGAGTGACCCGGGTGATTTCCACGCCAATGTCGACGTTGTCGATCGGCGAATGCCCACTCAGGATGAGTTCGCTTGCAATGTCAGTGATCTCGTCATCGGTGACTCGCCGCCGCAACAGGGCCAGCAGCGGGATGTGGCCGTTCGCGGGCATCCACGTGGAGTAGCCCGCCCGCAAAAAGGCGACGATGCTCGATACCCGATGGCTCAAGTACATCTCCCACCTCACTAACCCGGCGCACGCTCGCCTCAGTGATACTTCTGCCAGGTATAACCCGGCACGGCGATTTGAAACCAAGAGCTATTGACGCTCGCGTGAACCGGCCGCAAGTCGCAGGTTTGGACGGAGTTTTCCTGGGTACTGCATTTTTCCCTGGAAATTGCCTTTGTGCTCGGCGAGCGACCGAAAGCAGGTGCTGTGACGACCACTATCGCTGTCATTGGAGCGACCGGCACGGCCGGATCCCGTGTCACCACCAGGTTGAAGGGGCGGGATATCACGGTCGTCGAGATATCCCGCGCCCACGGTGTCGACCTCATCACCGGCGACGGCTTATCCGAGGCGCTAGCAGGGGTCGATGTCGTCATCGACGTGGCTAACCCGATATCCACCGATGATCACGTGGACGTCGCAGACCACCTCACCACCGCGTACCGCAACCTGGTGGGTGCTTGCGCCTCGCAGGGGGTCCAACGATTAGTGGTGTCTACCGTTGCCGGCATTGAGGACCCCGTGTTCGATGGGGTTCCGTGCTTCGTGGCCAAGCGCGCGGCCGAGGAGGTTGTGCTCGAGGGTCCGGTGCCGGCCGCAATCGTGAAATCCACGCAGTGGTGTGAATTCGCATCGAGCCCCGCCGCGGTGAACTTTGACGACGGCGAGGTGGTGGTGCAGGACTGGTTGATTCAGCCCATTGCTGCCGACACCGTCGCCGATGTTCTGGTCGAGGCGGCTCTGGGCCAAACGCGCGGGCCACGCACCATCACGGGTCCGCAAGCCATCCGCTTACCCGACCTGGTGTCGAAGCTGCTTGCCGCGCAGGGTGATGGCCGCCGCGTACGCGTCGCTGAACCCGCACTGGCCGCGTTCTCCCGGGGAGCACTGCTGGCGCCCGACCACGCGGTAGTCCTTGGCCCCGACGTCGATACCTGGCTGCAAACTTTCGCGTCCGATCGCGGCAACATGGCCGCGGCGGTAGGCGGCACCGAAGTCTTAACCGAACCAAGTCCAACGGCGTAATCCTGCTACCCGTCACCACTCACCAAACATGGCGCGTTCAGTACGCCTACGCAATAGCCTCACGTGCGGGTTCAATGAGCGCACTGGCTGTCCTTAGCGCATCGATCTCGTCGGCGGCCAGGCCGATCTCCTTGAGGATCTCGTCGTTGTGCTCGCCCTGGCGCGCAGGTACTTGGGTGGTCAGGGTGCCGTCGTGGCCGCTGAAGTGCCACGGTGGCGCGGGGATGGTGATGCTGCCACCGTGCCGGTCACTGACTTCGCGGGTGGTCACCCAGCCCTTAGCCCACTCCGTTTCGTTGAACTCGGTGACGTCGCGCAGTTGGCCGGTGGCGATTTTGGCCTCATCGAACTGTGCATCGACTGAATTCATGGAATCGAATGTGTAGATCCAGGACTGGACAATCGCGTGCAACGCCTCGAGATTTAGGCGGCGCAATTCGGGTGTGCGAAACCGCGGATCGTCGGCCAGGTCGGGGCGTCGCATCGCGTGCAGATAGAGCGGGAAGCCCAGGCTTCCCACCAGGCTCATCGGTGAAATGAACTGATGGCCTTCGGGGCTGGTGAAAAACGCGCAGTCGGTGGCGCCCAGGATCGGAGTCTCGGCCCCGAGATCGACATCGGACAGGTCGTAGTGCACGCGCTCATTGATCGATGTCAGCACCGCGGCCATCGCGACGTCAATGTATCGACCCGCACCGGTGATCCGGCGTTGCTGCAACGCAGCCAGTACGGCGATGGTGGCGTGCAGCCCCGCGTACACGTCGCCGTGCGAGAGCGAGTCCGTTCGGCGCGCCGCGCCGTCCACACCGAACTGCTGCAGCGTGTTGTGGGTGAATCCGACCTCGGCTTGCACGGTGGGCGCGTACGCCATCCTGGTGCGCCACGGACCGGTTTGGCCGTATCCGCTGATCGAGGCGTAGACGACCGCGGGGTTACGCGCGGCTACCGATTCATAGTCCAAGCCGAATGCGGCCAGCGCGCCGGGACGGAAGTTCTCGACGATGATGTCGGCTGTGTCGCATAGCTGTAGCACCACCTCGCGGGCCTCGGGCACGTTGAGGTCGATACTCAGATTGCGCTTGCCCGCGTTCTGTTGGGCGTAATAGCCGCTGATCTCATCCTGGCGCGGAAATGCCAAGCGAGTCATATCTCCTTGGGGTGGTTCAATTTTGATCACTTCGGCGCCGAGATCGAGCAGGTGCTTGGTGCAGTGCGGACCGGCGAGCACGCGGGTGAAATCGACGACCCGGACACCTTCGAGTGGAAGCGTCATCATTACCGCCCCTCAAAACGCGCGGCACCGGGACCGTTGGCCGCCAGCGAGGCCAGGCCGATCTTCAGATCCTCGGATTTCCAGATGTCCCTTTGTAGTTCACCCATCGCCTCGTCGGTTGCCTGAACTCCGTGCGACACGGTGTGCGAGACGATCGCCTTGGTGGATGCGTGGGCGACGGTTGGGCCGTTGGCGAGTTCGTGGGCAAGTGTTCTGGTGACCGCGGCGAGTTGTTCGTCGGGGACAACACGATTGATGACGTTCCAGCGCTCGAGCGTGCGTGCGTCGTAGCGGCGCCCCAGCAGCGCCATCTCCTTGGCACGCGCCGCGCCGGCGCGTTCGGTGACCCGTTGAATGCCGCCCATCAAGGGATTCAGCCCGATCGCGGCTTCGACGCTGCCGATCTTGGCCGACTCGCTCGCCACAATCAGATCGCAGGCCAGCGCCAGCTCCAGGCCGCCCCCGAGGCACACTCCGTGCACGGCGGCGACGATCGGAATCGGCAGCGTGTCGAACCCACGCAGCAGTTCGACGAGATCGAGGCCGGGGGCCTCACCACTCTCGGCACTATCGAACAACGAGACGTCGGCGCCGGCGCAAAAATTGCGCAGGCTGCTGCGCAGTAGCACGGCGCGGGCATGCTGCTCGGCCGCCCAGCGGACCCCCTCGATCAGGCCGTCGAACAGGGCGGTATTCAAAAAGTTGTGCGGGGCGTGCTGCATCGTCAACACGGCGACGTGGCCGTCCATCTCGCGGGCCACCGCCGGTGAGTTCCGGTCCGGGGCACCCGCCGGTGGTATCGCGCCCATCGGCTGATCCAGGGTCTGTTCGGTCACGAGACATCCTCTCGTCTAGTTACTATGTCGCTCGTAATACCTACATTATAGCCCAGGCTAGATCAATTAATCTCGTTCCGTCAAGAACTATGTATGATGGACAACATGCCTAGGCGTAGCGATAGCAAAGACCGAATGATCGCCGCGGCTCGCCGGCTATTCCGCGCGCACGGGTATTCCGGCACCGCACTGTCAGATGTCGTGACCGAAAGCTCGGCACCGCGCGGGTCGCTGTACTTCCACTTCCCCGGGGGCAAGGAAGAACTCGCCACTGAAGTAGCGCTCATGCACGCCGCCGATGGCATCGCCCACCTCAACCGGGCCGCAGGCAACACCACCACCGCCGCCGAACTGATCGCGGCCTTCCTCGGGCGTCCGCGCGACGAGCTCATTGCCAGCGACTACCGCGAAGGCTGCGCTGTTGCCCCGATCGTCATCGAATCGACCCCGGGCTCAGTGGCGCTCACCGACACCACCCGTCGCGGCTTCCAGGACCTCATCTCCACCCTGGCCGCTCGTCTCGCCGAGAAAGACATTCCCGAAGATCGCGCCGGGCAGCTCGCTATCAACGCCGTCAGCGCGATGGAAGGTGCGCTGATTCTCGGCCGAGTGCTGCGCAGCCCCGAGCCATTCGATGCGGCGATCGCCGAACTGACCACCAGCGCCGAAGCCGCAGAAACGACAATAGCCCGATGACCGCAATAACCCTAAATGAGCTGCGCACCAACCTGATTGGCGCTTGGACGCTCCAGTCCTACGAAAGCAGCAGCATTGACGGCTCCGATGTGACCTACCCGCTGGGTATCGATGCCCGCGGCATCATCATGTACACCCCGGACGGCTACATGTCGGCCCAGCTCATGCGCGCAGACCGCACGCCCCTCGACCGCAACGATCCGCACCTGGCCCACGACAATGAACTCGCCGCGGCGGCCGGAGGTTACCTCAGCTACGCCGGCCCGTTCACCGTCGTCGACGAAGGCCTGATCGCTCACCACGTCGAAGTCAGCCTGCTGCCCAACTGGATTGGTGGAATCCAATACCGCAAGGCACGTCTACGAGACTCCTGCCTAGAATTGCGCCCGGCCGAACCGATCCTGATCCACGGCGAGCCCCGGGACGCCAAGCTGGTCTGGCGCCGTACCCGCATTAATCCGTAGCCCAGCCATAGAGCTCCCTGCTCCAAAGTTGGTCGCAGATCTCTTTGAGCGCGCGGCTCAGATGCCGACGGAAGGTGCTCAGCGGCAGGCCGAGCCGTTGCGCGGCGACTTCTTGGGTGGGCACCCCATGGAAAAAGGTAGTTACCGCGGCGCGGTGTTGCTGCTCAGTTCGCGGGTCGCGCGCCAGTGTCCCAACCGCGTCGTTGAGTGTTTCGCGCAGTGACGTGACAGGTTCGCCATCCCGATTGGCAGCAATCCTACTGCGAGTCAGAGGATTTGAGGCAAACCGATCGGGCCGGTGCCAGGAGTCCAGCGCGTTGCGCACAGCGGCGTCGAACTCCTCCCGCGAGAGCACGACCAGATCTGTATCAGGACTGGCGGTCTGCGCCTGCGGACCGAACAGCTCTTGTTCGACGTGCCGATCCAGCCAGGTCGTGACCGGTACGGCGCGCCAGTCGTGACCGTATAGCCAGTACGAGCTATCCCCGACGATTGGCTCCGCAGGGATCAAATGCTGGTCCAGATAGTCCATCTGTGCTTGAAAGAATTTTGGATCCGCGAGAACGAGGTAGGACCAGGCGAGGCGTGTCGATCGCAACCATTCGGCGAGGATTCGGGCCTGCACCAGATCGGCGACCGGCGAGGGCCGGTGATAAGCGGCTGGGTACACCATGAAGCGGGCCAGTGCGAGATGCTCTCCAGATCTGACGGGTCCCGCGCTCCGGCTGTGATGCCAGGCCGCGGCCACCACTGGATCTGCTGCGTTCTCGTCGTCCGTCGCTGCACTCAGCCGCAGCCAGGCCATGAATGCAATGGGTTCATCGCTGCCGAGGCGCCGATAGACGCGAAAGGCAGTCGGTTGTCGGGACAGCCAGAAGTCCACGATCCGCGCCGACTCCACGCCCTCCGCCTCGACGGCCAGAGCGAATACGGCATCGCGGTCGCCAGGGCGCAGATCGGTATCCTCGATGTTTTCCTGGCGCTGCCAGGTGACGAAGTCGGGCATCACACCGCCATGGCGGTGCAGGAAACTGATTCCTCTCATCGCGTCCTGGGTGGCATGACCCTGCCCGGTATTCGCGCACTCCAGCAGATAATTGCGGATCGCACGATGCATGGCCTCGTACCCCCGTGGATCCCGCCACCGCAGGTCCGCGTCGAGCGCCTCGCGCGCCACGTCGTGTGGAAACACTCCGCGGGCTCCGGCTTCGATGAACGGCTGTTGACGGAGCCAATCGAACACCGCTTCCGCATCGTGGTCCGGACCGAGGACTGCCCGCAGCAACTCCTCAGTGGTGTCGTAAGCGTGTGCACAAATCTCCATGGCCTGCCGGTGCACTGCCGAAGGCACCGCACCCACCAACTCCGAGAGCAGTGTCCGGATAACGTCTGGCCCTGGCGTCCAGCTCCGCGCAGCCGATATCTCCACCTCTGCCACTTTCGCCGCCAGCGACAACGCCAGCGGATGCCCACCGGCGAAATCGATGATCCGCGAATGCAATTCGATCGGTACCCGTCGGGCATCCAATAGCGCGCCGGCGTCGGCCGGCGACAGGTTGCGAAGGGCCACGACCCGTAACAGCTCGCTCCATCCGAGCCCAGCCTGCCAGCCCGACTTGGGCGAGTGGCGGCTCGCCACGACCACCAGAGCGTCCTGCGGGAGCTGCGGCACGAAGTCGTGCCGCAGCCACTCCTCGAGGCCATCACACCGTTCGAAGTTATCGACCATCACCACCACTCGCCGCACGTCGGCGGCGCCCGAAGCGGCTGCGGCGAAGGAACCGGATGTTGCATCGATCGCTCGGCCATCGACTCGCACCACCGGCCGGTCCACCGCCTGTGCATCCTCGGCGAATCGCTCAAGGAGGGCCGACTTGCCGATGCCGCCAGGCCCGTGCACCCATAGCACGGTGAATGTGGGGTCTGCCGGATCTGTCACTAACGACGAGCGAAACAACGTCTGTTCGGCGGTCCGACCCACGAACTCTCGCGCCCGCGCGGCGCGGATACGTGCCTCCAACGTGCGGTCGTTTCCCTTGTCGTGCAACGATATGGCCCCCGGATTTTCGGGTGCGCCACCGGAGGCCCGCCGCCCATTGCGGCACAGCCGCGCGTTCGGGTGCTGCAGTTCCCCCATCAGCTGGCCCGCGTGGGCGTCGGCAGCGGGGTGAAGATGAAGTCGGCGGCGTCGACTTGGCGGGTGCGCTGCCAGAACTCGAAGATCGTCAGCGGCCAGTTCTGCGTTGACCGGCCCGTACTGTTCTTGTACCAGGAGCTGACCGTGGAGAACCCCCAAGCCCGCAGACTGCTGGCCTCATCAATGCGACGCTGGTAGGCCGCCAAGACCGATTCCCGTATTTCCAACGACGACTCGCCGCTCTCCAACAGCAGCCTGACCGCATCCACGACGTAACGGACCGCGCATTCGGACATGAAGAACACCGAAACGCCGTGCACCACAATGCCGGTATTGGGGCCGTACAGGGTGAAGAAGTTCGGGAATCCTGGCACGCACGCGCCAAGGTAGGCACTGGCGTTGTCTCCGGACCACCGACCCCGCAGATCCCTGCCATCGCGGCCTTCAATACGCATCGGCGAGAGAAATTCTGCCGCCCGGTACCCGGTCGCGTAAATCAGAACGTCAAGGTCGTGGAGTTCGTCCCCCACACATTGCAGCCCCGAGGGTGAGGCTTCCTTGATGGGTTCACGGATCAGGTGAACATTTGGCCGGCTGAGGGTGGAGAGCCACGTACCGTCGTCCGCGATCCAGCGCTTCGCGCCAAACGGTCCGCCGGGAGCAGACGCCGAGGCAAGCTCCGGATCGGCCTCGGTCTGCACGTCGATCCACTGTTGCAGCAGCGCGCGGAACTGATCGTTGGCAGCCGATACCGCGCGTTCCGTCGGCGGGTAGTCCGGATCGACGGTGACGGCGTTGAGGTTGCCCTCAACTGTCGCGAGGACCTCGGTCGCCCTGTACCAGGTGCGGTAGTGGGGCAGGTTGTCGAGCAACCATTGCTCATCGTCGCCAACGGCCGCACGCAGATTCGGAGTGGGTACCAGCCATGGCATGGTCCGGGCGAACACCGACACTTCGGCCGCCGAGCGCGCGATCTCCGGCACCAACTGAACCGCACTTGCGCCGCTGCCAATCACGCCCACCCGCTTCCCCGCCAGATCCAACGAGTGGTCCCAGCGACAAGAGTGGAAGGCATCGCCCGTGAACGTCTCGATCCCCGGAATGTCGGGAATATGCGGCTGATTGAGTTGGCCCACGGCACTGACCTGAACGTCGGCAACGACCTCGCGAATACGCTCGCCGCTGCGCACCTGCAGCACCCATTTCGCACGCGAGGAATCCCACCGACTGGAGACCACCTCGGAATCGAACTCGATGTCGACATAGAGATCGTTTTCGCGCGCAAAGGCTTTCAGATACTCCAGGACAGCGGGCTGCGTGCTGAAATAATCGTCCCAACGCCTTGGATAAGCGCTGTACTGATATGCCTGGCTGGTGAGGTCGACACGGCAGCCTGGGTAGGTGTTTTCGTACCAGGTGCCGCCGACATCAGCATTCTTCTCCAGCACGACGACCGCGACACCCGCCTGCCGCAGCCGGTGCGCCAACTGCAGGCCACTTTCCCCCGCACCGATCACCGCCACCTGAAAATCGCGATCAGCCCCCACCTCGGTTTGCCGCCACCGCGGCTTGCCAGGGTCACTTTCTGGCGAGAAGGAGAGCGCGTCGGCCAGCAGCGCAACATACGGCGCGAACTCTGGCCCCATCGACCAGACGACAGCTCGCGCTAACAGGTCGTAGCCGGGTTCCCTACGCTCCCAATCGCCGGTCCGCGCAAGCGCCGCGCGGCAGGCCTCAAGAATCTCCGCGCGGCACTCCGTCGAATAGCCGCCCCCAGGTACCCCCATCATCATGTTCGGCCGCCCTCGTCACGCAGGAGCCCGAGGTCCCCGGTCAGGTGTGCGGTGCACATCAACAGCGCCACCGGATTTGCGGCATCGAAGCGAGGCCATGTCTCTCTCGCAAGAAGTTCCGTCTGTGTGGGGTTCGGCACGACTCATTTCTCCTTAGCGTTCAGCGGGACCATCCGGCCGTGAGGATGTCCCGCGGTCAGTGATGGATACTGGTCAACCGCGATCCTGACCCGACAGACTGCTCAGGTACCAGGTCATTTCGCGCTCAATTGATGACCATTTCCGTTGGCGCACTATCCTTCCCATCGAGGTCGAGGCGGATAGTCGGTTTCAGCCACGGCCGATCAGTTCTGCAGCGCGTTCGGCGATCGCGTAGACGGTGGCGTTGGTGTTGTTCGACGGGATCGAGGGCATCACGGACGCATCCGCGACCCGCAGGCCGTCGATCCCCCGCACCCGCAACGTGCTGTCGACCACCGACAACTCACAGTTACCCATCGCACAGGTCCCCACCGGGTGGTAGTAGGAGATGAAACTGGCCTTCACATACGCGCGCAGGGCCTCTTCCTCCGTGACGTCTGGCCCCGGCGCCACCTCTTCGCGGCACCAGGCAACGAGGGCGCTGGCCTGACCGATTTCGCGGGCAAGCCGCAGACCGGCGATCATCGTGCGCATGTCCCGGTCGTCGCCGAAATAGTTCGGGTCGATGCGCGGGGCGGTGCTGTTGTCCGGCGACGACAATCGGACCGTGCCGCGGCTGACCGGTTGCATGAGCGAGACCCCGACCGTGTAGCCGTTGTCGACGGGGAGGTCGACGCCGGCCATTTCAGCTACAGCATCGACGAACACCAGCTGCAAATCGGGTGCGGCACCGGCCCATTCACTGCGCATCACTCCGATGACTTCGGCGTGGTTGTTGAGGGCGGCCGGGACCGGCATCGCCGCGCGGTAGACCAAGACGGCAGTGGGGTGATCGTGCAGATTCGCGCCGACACCGGGAAGATCCATCACCACATCGACGCCGACTTCGCGGAGATGGGTCGACGGACCGATGCCGGACTGCATCAGCAACTGCGGCGATCCAATCGCACCGGCGGCGAGCACGACCTCCCGCGCGCCGGCGACTACCAGTTCCCCACTGCCCGTACGGTATTCAACCCCGGTGGCGCGCCCATCCTCGATCAACACGCGGTGAACCATGGCCTCGGCCACGAAATCCAGATTTGGGCGTTGCAACGCGGGCGCGAGATACGCGTCTGCGGCACTCTGCCGATGGCCATTGACGATGTTGAGGTCGACCGACCCGAAACCGACCTCGAGGCCACCCGTCACATCGTCCACTCGCTCGTATCCAGTCTGGACGGCGGCGGCCAAACAGGCGGACTGCAGCTCGTGCAGCGGGTTAGCCGGCGCCACGACCAGCGGGCCGTCGACACCCCGCAGTTCGGGGTCCCCGCCCGCCGCGGTTTCGCTTCGCTTGAAGTACGGCAAGAGATCGTCGAAGCCCCAACCGGTGGCCCCGGCCTTCTCCCAGTCGTCGTAACTGGAGCGATGCCCCCGCGCCATCAGCATCGCGTTGATCGCCGACGATCCGCCTATACCCCGGCCGCGGGGAATCGCCACCGCAGTGCCGGTCGCGGATTGCACGGTTGTCGTATCTCCCCAGCTGGACTCGCCTACGAGAAGAGCGGGCCATGCCGGCGGAATCGCACTCAGCGGCTGCGGTGTTGCGCTGCCCGCCTCGAGCAATAGCACCCGGGCGTTGGTGTCCTCTGACAGTCGAGCGGCCATGACGCAGCCGGCACTGCCGGCGCCGACGACGACGAAGTCGTAGGTCGGGGATGACGATGACATCACTTTCTCCTGTTCTGCCGAACGACCACGACGGGTCGTGTTTCCAGTGATATATATCAGCGATACTAAGTGGTGAAGGGCTTAATATCAATGAGTGTTATCGTTGATACCGTGATGACCGCGACGGATCGAAGCGATCACGTTCCGACTTCGGTGAAGGTGCTGCGGGCGGCCGCTGCTTTGTTGGACTCTGGCGGCGTCGACGCGGTCTCAACGCGTGCCGTGGCCGCCGCTGCCGGTGTCCAGGCGCCCGTCATCTACCGCGAATTCGGCGACAAAGAGGGGCTGCTAGACGCGCTCACGGCGTTTGTGCTGGAGAACTACATGCGGGATAAGCGGGCCGCCGCTTCCAGCGACCCAGTGCAGGACCTGCGCCATTTGTGGGACCTTCACATCGCGTTCGGCCTGACTCAGCCGGAATGTTATGTACTCGCCTACGGAGAGGTGCGCGCCGGCAAGATGCGCTCGGCGGCGAAGGAGTCATTCGAGATCCTGCGAGGACCAATTTCGCGATTGGGGCATCAGGGCAGGCTGCGGATGAGCGTCGACAGCGCCACCCAGCTTGCCTTTGCCGCGGGAGTGGGATTCGCGTTGTCGCAGATCGGTCTCCCGCCCGACGAGCGGGACCCCGAGCTCTCGCTGATCGCCCGCGAACACGCGTTGTGCGGGTTCGTGAACGACACGGTTGCGCCCGGCACCACCATGCCGGCGCTCACCGGACGCGCTGTTGCTCTGCGCGATGCGCTGCGGGACGACCCCGGGGCCGCGCTCACCCGCGGCGAACGCGTTCTCATGGCGGAATGGCTCAATCGGTTGGCCGACCAGAGCATCGCGACGGAATACTGAAACACGGCGCCGAATACTCTAAACCGGAAGGGCCACAGCGGAATCGGAACTCACGGGACCGAGTTAGCTGGAACATCCGCGGTCGAACCGGGCAGTGATTGAGCACGAAACGATCTGGGAACTGAGCACCTGACGATCGCATGATTGCCGCCATGACCAAACACTCGTCGACCGCTGCGTGACCGACCCACCATTACCAAACCTCCACCGCGGCCATGGCTTTCGCTCGTGGGCTGCGCAGTACCCAAGGAGCACGCATATGCCTCGCACTTACCACAGCGACCACGTGATCGCCGATTTTCCCATCACACTGGGTGACGTCCCGTTGAGGGGTTCTGGCGAACTGACACGCCTAGTCGCGCACGTGTTGGTGACTTTGCTACTGGCCGTTTGCGTCGGCGCCCTCGGCGGCCTGATGTTTGTCGGGACGCCGTCCGCACCGGCGGAGGGCGGCGCGCCGCGGATCCCTCCATGGCTTGGCCAACCGCAACCAATCTTGCCGGGAATTTGCCGTAGATGGCCGGCACGATCGGGCACCGGAGCGGAAACAGTGAGGTTTAATCCGACGCAGGCCCTCGTGAACTAGGCTGGTCGCAGGAGCCCGGACTAAGGAGGGCACTCGGTGAGCTACCCTCAGGATCCGTTCGGGCACAGTCCCTTTAGTCCCGAGCCCTTTAGTTACGATCCACTTGGCCGCGTCCCATACGCCGAACCGCCGGCAGGGCCGCCGCCGGGACCGCCGGGCTTCATGCCGCCGCCCCCACCGCCGCACCGCCCGCCCGTCAACACCTTCGCGACCTTGTCGCTGGTGTTCGCGTTCGTGTTCGCCCCCGTCGGTGCGGTTCTCGGACATCTGGGCCTTTCGCAAATCCGCCGCACCGGTGAGCTCGGCCGTGATCGCGCGCTGATGGGATTGTCCCTGTCGTATGCGTTCATCGTGCTCACCGTCGTCGCGCTGACCGGATGGGCCACGCTCACCACCCTGGAAGTCACTCGGTCCAACCAGGCCACGGCGCCCGCGACCACCGGCGCCCCCGTCACCACCAGCGAGTCACCGCCGCCGCCCAAGGTGGCGCCGGACGACGTCATCAAGCTGCTGCCCAAACTGGACGCCCTGAGAGGCCTCACCAACGACCAGAACCTCGAGGCCGGCCAAACCTTTGATCGGCCAAGTAAAAGCGACACGGACGCGACGATCGATCGCACACAGTGCTGGGGAAGCGTGATGCCCGGGGCCCCGGAGGCGTACGACCTCACCACCATGTTGCGGTACCGCGCAGAGGCGTTTTCCGACACCCAAACCTTGCTGAAATCGATCCAGGTGATTCAGGCGGCCATGGCATTCCGCGATTCGCCGACCGCCCAAGCACAAGTGACGAACCTGGTCGACGGATGGCGCCAATGTGGCGGTGTACCCGTGACACTGACCGCCCCCGGCGGGCCGACGTACACCTTGTCGCTGAGCCCTCCCGCCGATGCCGGCAACGGCATCACCACGATGGATCTGGCACCCAAGGGCCTGAAGGTGCGTTTTGTTCGGGCGGCGGCGGCCAAAGCCAACGTCGTGGTCGACCTGTACGTCGTCAGCCTCGGCACGACCGATGCCAGCGGCCCCCGGCAGACGGCCGTGAGCATCGCCAACTACATCCTCAACAAGATCCCCGACTGAGCGTCTCCCCAGTACGGTGGGCACATGAAATATCTCGATGTCGACGGAGTGGGACAGGTCAGCCGGATCGGCTTGGGCACCTGGCAGTTCGGCTCACGCGAGTGGGGCTACGGGGATGAGTACGCCGCAGGCGCCGCCCGTGACATCGTGCAGCGTGCTCGGGCGAAGGGGGTGACGCTGTTCGATACCGCCGAGGTGTACGGGCTGGGCAAAAGCGAGCGGATCCTCGGCGAGGCGCTCGGCGACGAGCGTGCCGAAGTCGCGGTGGCCAGCAAGATCATGCCGGTCGCGCCGTTTCCCGCGGTGGTCAAGCAGCGCGAGCGCGCGAGCGCGCGCCGACTTCAGCTGGACCGCATCCCGCTGTACCAGATCCACCAGTCCAACCCGCTGGTCCCCGATTCGGTGATCATGCCGGGAATGCGTGATCTCCTCGACAGCGGCAAGATCGGTGCTGCCGGCGTCTCGAACTATTCGTTGGAACGTTGGCAGAAAGCCGACGCCGCGCTGGGTCGTCCGGTCATCAGCAATCAAGTCCATTTTTCGCTTGCGTTTCCGAATGCGCTCAAGAATATGGTGCCGTTTGCCGAGCGGGAGAATCGCATCGTGATCGCCTACAGCCCACTGGAACAGGGGTTGCTGGGCGGCAAGTATGGCGTCGACAATCGTCCCGGCGGCGTCCGCGCGATCAATTCACTGTTCGGTACCGAGAATCTTCGCCGTCTCGAGCCATTGCTGCAGCTGCTGCGGGACGTGGCGAAGGAAGTCGACGCCCAGCCGGCGCAGGTGGCATTGGCCTGGCTGATCAGCTACCCGGGAGTGGTCGCCATTCCCGGCGCGTCCAGCGTCGAACAGCTCGAGTTCAACGTGGCCGCGGCCGACATCGAGCTGCCCGCGGCATCGCGTGACGCACTCACCGAGGCGGCGCTGGCGTTCCGGCCGGTGTCACCGGTTCGCTTCCTCACCGACCTGGCGCGAGAGAAGCTAGGGCGTCGCTGACGCGGGGGCTAGTGCCGGGGTGCCGGCAGGGGCGCCCCTGGCGATGACGATCGGCATCGAGGTCGATGAGTTAGTGCTCAGGATCGTGTGCACCACTGCGATCAGGTCCTCGATGGGCATCAACCTGCCGGGCATGCAGCGATCCGACACCCACACCGGGACCGCCTGCATGGCCAGTTCCATATCCCAACCGGCGTTCATGCCGGTTGCTGCCTCGCCCTCGCCGCCGGCGCACTCCCCCACGATGAGGTTAGTGAAGCCGACGTCGGGGTGTTCGGCACGCCACGCGTCGACCAGTCGCTCGAGGGCGGCCTTGCTGACGCCGTAGGCACCCAGACCCTGCCAGGACGGCCCGTAGGGACCCGCGTCGGAGGACAGGTAGACCGCCTTGCCCGCGGACGCGGTCAAGTGCGGTATCGCGGCCGACGTCACCAGCGCCGCGCCGATGACATTGGTGTCGAAGACGCGCCGCCAGGTTGCGGCATCGGTGTCGACCAGGCGGACCAGCGGGCTGATGGCGGGCGTGAAGACCACGTTGTCGATGCCGCCGAGAGCCTCCGCGGCTTCGTCGATGGCCGATCGACACGAGGCCTCGTCGGTGATATCGCACTCGACGGCTACCGCACCGGGCCCGGCCTCCTTCGCGGCGGTCTCGAGGCGCTCACGTCGGCGGGCCAGCAGCGCGACCTGATCGCCGCGCTGTGCAAGGCCGATCGCAATACAGCGCCCAAGGCCACTCGACGCGCCAACCACCACTGTCCGTGACATATTCGCCCTCTCCTGTAACGAGCCCGCTGCAGGCACAGCGTATCGACCAAGGATCCGACAGCTAACGGCTGGGCAGATCAGAGTTCAATAAACTCGCGAAAGATAGTGTGCGCCTTGGCAAGCACGATCACGCTTGACGTGACCACCGCGCTGTCTGTCGTGACGGCTCGGCGGGAATCCTGACGACGGGGTTCCTCTCGCCAGACTTGGCCTGGTACATCGCCCCGTCCGCACGGGCCGTGATCGAGGAAACGGCCTCGCCGGGCAGGGCAACGGTGGCGCCGATGCTCAGCGTCGCGCAGATGGCAGTTTCGTCGGATACCTGGATCGGTTCGGCGGCATGGCGGCGAATCGTCTCGGCGATCCGGGCGACCTCGTCGATGCTTTGGATGCTGGGCAGAAGGACAAGTATCTCGTCGCCTCCCGTCCGGCCGACCGTGTCCCCTCGACGGACGCTTTCGCAGATCCGTGCCGCCAGGGTTACCAGCACGAAGTCACCGGTGCCATGTCCCCACGTGTCATTGATGTCTTTGAAGTCGTCGACATCGCAGAACAGCACGCCGACGTAGGTTCCGGTAGGTCGCGGCTGTTCCAGCGCGGACTCGAGGCGGCTGATGGCCTCGGCCCGGTTCGCCAGCCCGGTGAGGGTATCGAAGCGAGCCAATCGATCCAGCCGCTGCTCCGCCTCGACTTGATCGTCGATGATGCGCAGCGCCGCGATCAGTCCATCGGTGTTGCCCTCGGCGTCGACGTAGGGTTTCGCGTGGCCGTCGACCCAGTGGGATTCACCGTCGGCAGAGCGGACCCGGAACCGTTCGATGACCGCTTCGCCCCGGGCGACCCTTTGCAGTGCGGATGCGACCGTGTCGAGGTCGTCGGGATGGATGTGGTGGCTGAAGCCTGGGCCGATCCATTGCTGAGGTGGACCCCCCAACGCGGCCTCGACGGACGGCGAGATCCACGCGACCTCGGCGCCGCGAAGGTGAACGATGATGTCCACGGCGTTGTCCGCGAGAAGGCGATAGCGCATCTCGGCGTCAGCTCGTTGCTTGCTGACTGCCTCCTTCTCGATCAGCAGTCTCTGCTCGCGCTGGCTCAAGTAGAAAGTGACCGCCCCGACGATTGCCGTGCCCAAAACGATCGACAGGGTCCACCCCGCATGCTCGCCAAGATCGAGCCCCAGGAGGATCGCCCTCGACAGCGCCACGACGACCGGAAACGCAGCCAGGATGCCGGCCAACCGAACCAGCGAGCGCCGATCGGGTCGAGCGAGTAGCCAGGACAGCGGAAACCGGTCCGGGCGTGCCAGCGATGCCGCAAAGACCAGCAGCAGCAAAGCCAAGGCCGTCGAGATCGCCTGCCCGGTGGAAGACGAGACGCCCACGAGCGCCACGGCGTCGAACAGATAGGCCGCGACGGTGACAAGAGGGACCGCCGCGCCGCCCACCAGGCACACGGGCCAGGCCACCAGGGTCCGGCGATCCAGTCGTATCAGCGCAACCGTGGCCGCCACGAGCAGGATTGACGACGCCGTCTGTGGGCTCGGACGCCCCGGCCACGACGATTGCCGCAGGCGCACCGCTTCCCCAAACAGCGCCTGATCCAGCCCGAAGGAGCTGGCGGTCGCGTACTCCGCGAAGATGACGACCGCGAAAACGATCACGGCGATCGCCAGGCCACGCCCGGCCCACGCACGTCCGCGCGACGGATGCCCGGATTGCGCCAGGGTGGACGCCCCCAGCGCACCCAGACACAGCGAAGTCCACGGGGTCATCACCGGCCAACTCGGATAGACACGCGTCAGCAGCTCGATACCCGTCATCCAGCCCGTCCACGTCAGGACAGCAACGGCAAGCACGACCAGCGCGACAATCCGCCCATATAGCGACAGCGTCGCTTCCAAACGCATGGTGGGGCGGGGTCCATCCATTGGCTGCCCCTCCCCCGGGTGACGTCTGACCCCATTGTCAACGACGCCGCCGGGCAATTCGGCGGCATCAATCAAGATACTGCGCGAAAAAGCCGGCCGATGGCACCGGATCGGCGCAAAGCGGTCAAGCCTCGTCAGCAGATAGGGCTTGCAGCACCACCGCGCTGTGCGCGTCGACGGTCAGCTTCGCGGCCGCGGCCAGCTGCTCGTCCGGCGTCGTGTCTTTAGACCCGGTGTATACGACGGTGCGCCAACTAGTGCCGAATTCCACTGGGGGAAGGGTGAATTCGAGCGGCTCGTGATGGGCGTTGAAGCACAGCACGAACGAATCGTCAAGCACCCGCTGACCCCGCGCATCGCGGTCGGGGATGCCCTGACCGTTGAGGAACACCGCGACGGATTTCGAAAAACCGGCACCCCAGTCCTCTTCGGTCATCTCCGAGCCGTCGGGGGCGAACCAGGTGATGTCGGGCAGGCCGCCCTGGCCGCGCCGGCCCACCGGCTTGCCGTTGAAGAAGCGACGCCTGCGGAACACCGGGTGCTCGGCGCGCAGTGCTGACACCGTGTGGGTGAACTCCAGCAGATCGGCATCGGCAGCGGCCCAGTCGATCCAGGTGAGTTCGTTGTCCTGGCAGTAGCCGTTGTTGTTGCCGCTCTGGGTACGACCGAGCTCGTCGCCGTGACAGATCATCGGCACACCCTGCGACAGCAGCAGTGTGGTCATGAAGTTGCGCTGCTGACGAGCGCGCAGCTCGTTAATGCCCGCATCCTCGGTGGGACCCTCCTCGCCGCAATTCCACGATCGGTTGTGGCTTTCGCCGTCGTTATTTTCTTCGCCGTTGGCGTCGTTGTGTTTCTCGTTGTAGGACACCAGGTCTCGCAGCGTGAATCCGTCGTGGGCAGTGACGAAGTTGATCGAGGCAACCGGTCGGCGCCCGGTGTGCTCGTAGAGGTCGGCCGATCCGGACAATCGGTAGGCGAATTCATCGAGCGTGGCGGGCTCGCCCCGCCAGAAGTCGCGGACGGTGTCGCGGTACTTTCCGTTCCACTCCGTCCATTGCGGCGGGAAATTACCCACCTGGTAGCCGCCCGGTCCGACGTCCCACGGTTCGGCGATGAGCTTGACCTGGCTGACGGTCGGATCCTGCTGCACGAGTTCGAAGAACGTCGACAGCCGGTCCACGTCATAGAACTCGCGGGCCAGGGTCGACGCCAGATCGAACCGGAAGCCGTCGACGTGCATCTCGGTCACCCAATAACGCAACGAATCCATGATCAGCTGCAAAGCGTGCGGGTGGCCGGCGTTGAGGCTGTTGCCGGTGCCCGTGTAGTCCATGTAGTAGCGCTTGTCGTCGTCCACGAGCCGGTAGTACGCGGCGTTGTCGATGCCGCGCATCGACAAGGTCGGGCCCAGATGGTTGCCCTCGGCGGTGTGGTTGTAGACGACATCGAGGATGACCTCGATGCCCGCCTCGTGCAGGTCGCGGACCATCGCCTTGAATTCCTGCACCTGCCCGCCCGGCGACGTGGCGCTGGAGTACTTCGTGTCCGGCGCAAAGAACCCCATTGTGTTGTAGCCCCAGTAGTTGCTCAGGCCTTTTTCTCTCAAGGTTGAGTCGTTGGCGAAATGATGCACCGGCATCAGCTCGATCGCAGTAGCGCCAACGTTTTTGAGGTGTTCGATGATGACCGGATGTGCCACCGCGGCGTAGGTCCCGCGTATCTGTTCCGGGATATCCGGATGGGTCTGGGTCAGACCCTTGACATGTGCCTCATAGATCACCATGTCGGCATATTCGCGGTTCGGCGGGCGGTCGTATCCCCAGTCGAAGAACGGGCTGACGACCACCGACTTGGGCATGCTGGCCGCGGAGTCCTCGTCGTTGCGGCTGTCCGGGTCACCGAACGTGTAGCCGAACAGCGTTTGATTCCAGTCGAATGTGCCGTCAATGGCCTTGGAATACGGGTCCAGGAGCAGCTTGTTCGCGTTGCACCGGAGCCCGGCTTCGGGCTCATACGGGCCGTGTACGCGGTAGCCGTAGCGCTGGCCGGGTTCGATCGTCGGCAGATAGCCATGCCAGATAAATGAATCAACCTCAGGCAGTGTGACCCGTGTCTCGGTGCCGTCGTCGTCGAATAGACACAACTCGACCCGCTCAGCTACCTCACTGAATACCGCGAAGTTTGTGCCCGCGCCGTCGTAGGTCCCGCCCAGCGGGTAGGCCTTTCCCGGCCACACTTCGCCAGTGGGCGTGGGAGCAGGGGCTGCGTTTGTCATGGCGCACTTGATACCCGAGCAAAGCGGCGGTCAAACAATTGTGCGAAAAGCCCTGACGGACTTGCTATTCCGGGGCTCAGCCGGGGCCGGTCATGGCTTGAGCATGACCTTTACGGCTCCGTCCTGCTTCTTCTGGAAGATTTCGTAGCCGTGCGGCGCCTCCTCGAGTGGCAACACGTGTGTGGCGAAGTCGTCAACGCCGAGCGGATCGTCGTCGGTCAGCAGCGGCATGATGTCGTCGACCCATCTCTTGACGTTGGCCTGGCCCATCCGCAGGGTCACTTGCTTGTCGAAGAGCGTGAGCATCGGCAGCGGATCGGCCATCCCCCCGTAAACCCCGATCAGCGAGATCGTCCCGCCGCGCCGCACAATGTCGATGGCGGAGTGCAGCGCACTGAGCCGGTCCACGCCGGCTGTCTGCAGCAGGCGCTTGGCGACGGCATCCGGCAGTACCGCGGTGGCTTGCTGAGCGAACCGAGCAGCCGGGGAACCGTGCGCCTCCATGCCCACCGCATCGATCACTGAGTCTGGGCCACGGCCA
Source organism: Mycobacterium sp. Dal123C01 (assembly GCF_052566995.1). Lineage (NCBI taxonomy): Bacteria > Bacillati > Actinomycetota > Actinomycetes > Mycobacteriales > Mycobacteriaceae > Mycobacterium > Mycobacterium sp. Dal123C01. The sequence continues at coordinate 5,630,496 of NZ_CP199580.1, forward strand.
TCGGTCAAGTCCCGGATCGCATCACCAAGAGAAGAGTCGAGATGCCCCATATCGATAGTGTGGATACCGCGCTGGGCGACGCGGGCCAGCCGCTCGGGTACCAGGTCGACGGCGATGACCCGGTAGCCCAGATGATCTGCGATGCGCGCGGCCATATCCCCGATCGGACCCAACCCGAGTACGGTGACCGTGCCTCCGTCGGGAATGTCGGCGTAGGCCACCGCTTGCCAGGCGGTCGGTAGCACATCGGACAGGTAGACAAACCGCGAATCCGGTGGTCCTACAGGGACTTTGATGTGAGTGAATTGGGCCTGCGGAACGCGCAGCAGCTCGGCTTGGCCGCCGGGGATTTCGCCATAGAGTTCCGAATAGCCGAAAAGCGCTGCCCCCATGCCTTGTTCACGCACCTGGGTGGTCTCACATTGCGTGAAGAGCTGTTTGCCGCACATGTGACAGCTGCCGCACGAAATCTGAAACGGGATTACCACACGGTCCCCGACCCGGAGATCGCCCGTTTCCGGCCCGGTCTCGCGGACGATGCCCATCGGTTCGTGGCCGAGGATGTCACCCGGTTTCATGAACGCCCCGAGAATCTCGTAGAGATGCAGGTCGGACCCACAGATGTTCGTCGAGGTGACTTCGATAATGGCGTCGGTGGGCTGTTCGATCTTCGGGTCGGGTACCGACTCCACCCGCACGTCGCGTTTGCCTTGCCAGGTGACAGCTCTCATCGTCACTCCTGCCTGAATGGTTGCTCCCGTGGCTGGTACCCGTCTGGCGCCCGCCGAAACTGCGGGTGCGCGGGTTGAGTCTGTCCAGCGCGGGTACCACGCTCTGGTGACCGAGTCGGGAGTGATCGTCGTGGGCAGCGGACCAGCCGGGGTGGCCGCGGCGGAGTCGTTTCGCGAACACGACAGCCGCCTACCGGTGCGGATCTTCACCGCCGACATCGACCTGCCCTACGCCAGGCCGCCGTTGAGCAAGGAGTATCTGCGCGGCCAGACCGATGACGTCGAGCTGCATTCCGCCCAATGGTTTGCCGACCGGGAGATCGAACTCAATCGCGGCGCGGCCGTCGAACGATTGGACCTCGGCGAACGCGCCCTCTATGCCGGCGATGAGCGCCATTCGTTCGACACGCTGATCTTGACCTGCGGTGCGGCACCGGTAGCTCCGCCGATTCCGGGCGGGCAACGCGCACTGCTACTGCGGTCCTTGGCCGAGGCCACCGCGCTGCGCAACGCCGCGGACACCGCCGATTCAGCGGTGGTGATCGGCTCGGGCTTCATCGGCTGCGAGGCAGCCGCATCGTTGGCACTACGCGGTGTGCCGGTGACTTTGGTTGCCCCCGAACAGCTTCCACAAGAGAAGCGGCTCGGAAGCCAGGCCGCCGCACGCCTGCGCGATCTGGTAACCGATGCGGGAGCTCGCCACGTCGGCGGGGTGGAGGTTGAGGAAATCACCGACGCCGGGGTGCGGCTGGACAACGGTGTCACCATCGACTGCGATCTCGTGCTCGCCGCGACGGGCGTCAAGCCACAGAGCCGCATCGCGGCCGAGGCGGGTTTGCAGATTCAGGACTCCCGCATCGTCGTCGGCTCCGATATGGCCACCTCGACGCCCGACGTCTACGCGGCGGGTGACGTCGCGCTGGCGCGGCATGAGATCGCGGGTCGCCACTTGGCCGTCGAACACTGGCAGGATGCGACCGACCAGGGCGCGATCGCCGGGGCCTGCGCGGCGGGTCAGGACATGAAATGGGATGGAGTGCCAGGGTTTTGGACAACCATCGGTGAGGCGACGCTGAAGTATCACGCCTGGGGGGATGGCTTCGAACGCTGCCGGATGCTCAACCGTCCCGACGGCTTCACGGTCTGGTACGAGTCGGGGAACGCGGTTGTCGGCGTGCTCAGCTACAACGCAGACGACGACTACGACCTCGGCGAGCGGTTCATCGCCGAACGCCGCGGTCGGTGAGCGGCCGCTTGAGCGGAAGTCTTACGAATACCTACACTCGGATTGATGAGCTCAATCGTGATCGTCGGCAGCGGCTTCACCGGATTCACCTGCGCCCACCGGCTGGCCCGTATCCTCCGCCGACGGCACGTGGCTGCTGACATCACCATCGTTTCCCCGGTCGATTACATGCTCTACACACCTTTGCTGCCAGACGTTGCCGGCGGGTTGGTCGACGCTCGCTTTGTCGCGGTGCCTCTGGCCAATGCGCTCAAAGGCGTGCGCGCGGTGCGCGGCCGCGTGGACGACGTGGACTTCGCTGAGCAAACCCTGACATATCGCGATCCCGAAGAACGCCGCCACCACATGTCCTGGGATCGCCTGGTGCTGACCCCCGGTTCGGTCACGCGATTGTTCGACGTGCCAGGACTGGCGACACACGCGCGTGGCTTGAAAACCACTGCCGAGGCCCTTTACCTGCGAGACCACTTCGTCGAACAGCTCGAGCTGGCCGATATCGACGACGACCCCGCGGTGGCGGCGGCGCGGCGCACCGTCGTGGTGGTCGGCGCGTCTTATTCAGGTACCGAGCTGGTCGCACAGCTGCGAGCGCTGGCCGACGCGGCCGCGAAGCAAATGGGCTTCGACCCCGCCGAGGTGAAGTTCCTGTTGCTCGACACGGCCGATCAGGTCATGCCCGAGGTGGGCAAGAAGCTCGGTGACGCGGCACTGAAAGTGTTGCGCCGCCGCGGCATCGACGTCCGGCTCGGCACGACGCTCAAGGAGGCGCATGCCGATCATGTTGTGCTCAGCGATGATTCGCGCATCGACACGCACACGATCGCCTGGGTGACGGGCGTAACCGGCGCGCCGCTGATCGAACAGCTGGGTCTGCCCACCGAAAAGGGTCGGCTCAAAGTGCAGCCCGATCTTCAAGTACCGGGCCACCTGGGCGTTTTCGCGGCAGGCGACGCGGCCGCGGTGCCCGACCTGACTCAGCCCGGAAAGATCACGCCGCCCACCGCCCAACACGCGACCCGACAGGGCAAAGTGCTGGCGCGCAACGTGGCCGCCAGTCTCGGCTACGGCACGAGCAAGCAATACAAGCATCGCAATCTCGGTCTGGTCGTCGACCTGGGTCCGGGGTATGCGGTCGCCAATCCCCTCAACGTGCATCTGTCGGGGCTGCCTGCGAAGTTCGTCACGCGCGCCTACCACCTGTACGCGATTCCGCGCCCGGTCAACCGGTGGGCCGTGTCGTTGGCCTACCTCACCGATCTGCTGTTCAACCGATCCGTGGTATCGATCGGGCTGTCTTCGCAGGAGGACGCGCAATTCACGGCCAGCGAAGGCATCCCGATGCCAAAGATCAGCTGACAACCCGTTTAATCCGCCGTCGTGTCGGGCAATCGGCCAACGTGGATAGCGACGACGACAACATGCCGGACCAGTCCGAAAGCCTGGACTCCGACGAGGTTCGCAACGATGACGGCGATGAGGTGGTGGATCCGCCCGACCGGTGGATTGATGCCGACGACCACGAGTCGCTCGACGAGAAACTCAAGGCGGAGATTTCGGACGATGTGCCCGACGACGAGCCGTCGCGGCAGACACACGACTCCGACGAGGGCGGCGCACTCGTTGTCGTCAGCGACGACGACCTGGACCACCTAGACCCGACCCATTACGGGCGGGACCGCGGCCAGATCGATGGGACTCCGGAGGACGGCGAGTCCTTCTTCAACATCGAGAAGTGACTGCGCCGCTGGTTCGAAATTCACTGCGCTGCAAGACAACGAAAGTCGGTGCCGAGCAGATCACTCCTTCGCGGCATTGCGCAAGCTGCGGTTCGTGGAGCGCAGATCGGTGTTCGCCTCGGACAGTTCCGCGTTGTCATCCTCGAGGCTGAGGATGCGCGCGATCCCGGCCAGGTTGACCCCAGCGTCAACCAGCGCGCTGATCCGCCGCAGCCGGGCCAGGTCATCGGCACTGTAGCGCCGGGTCCCGCCCTCGCTTCGAGTCGGCGCGAGAAGGCCGTTGCGCTCGTAGAGGCGCAACGACTGCACGGCGACGCCGGAAAGCTCGGCGGCGACAGAGATGCTGTACACGCCATGATCCGGCTCCGGTCCACCGCCTGCGGCATCGGCCATCGAGCGCCTCCTCACTTGCTCGCGCAGAAAACCTGTCTATCACACTTGCACTAACGTTACTATGGTGCTATACAAAATCTATGCCTCAAGGCATAGGTAATTCGTACGATGGCAACAGATTGGAGTGAGAGATGGCTGCAATGCTGATGCGTACCGATCCCTTTCGTGAGCTGGACCGTTTCGCCCAGCAAGTGCTGGGCACGGCCGCCCGCCCGGCTGTGATGCCGATGGACGCCTGGCGCGAGGGCGAAGAATTCGTCGTCGAGTTCGACCTGCCCGGGATCGACGCCGATTCGCTGGACATCGACATCGAACGCAATGTGGTGACCGTGCGAGCCGAGCGTCCGGGCGTCGACCCCAACCGGGAGATGCTGGCCACCGAACGGCCGCGTGGAGTGTTCAGCAGACAGCTGGTGCTCGGTGAAAACCTCGACACCGACAGGATCGACGCTTCCTACACCGAAGGCGTCCTGCGCCTTCGCATCCCGGTGGCCGAGAAAGCCAAGCCACGCAAGATCACCGTCGGCCGCGGTGACGGACACGCGGCCATCAACGACCACACCACAAAACGGGAGGTGATCAACGCCTGATCGACCGGAGAGCGGAGGCGGCGGCCGCAGTCGTCACCCAACGGCCGCCGCCCGCCGCGAATAAGAGACCAGCGCCGAGCGTTGTGTCATGATCTGAAATCGTCCTCAGCGTTGAACAGTCAGCGCCCCCAAAGCCGATGCCGTTCTCGTATTCCCCCATCCGTTCGGGTCTCGATGGTGTGGGCGTGACGGCGGCCGGTGGCGTCCGGTGAAGTGAACCCGAGGAGACGAAGCCACGATGAATTGGAACATCAACGGCCAATCGGCCGATGTCGAACAAGCCTTGGCCGGCGGCGCGCCGCAGCGGACCGGCTGGTTCCGGTTCTATTTCGCCGACCAGCGGTGGGAGTGGTCCGAACAGGTCCAACGGATGCACGGGTACGAGCCCGGCGGCGTCACCCCGACCACCGAGCTGGTGCTGTCACACAAGCATCCGGACGACCGTGGACAGGTCGCGGCCACCATCGATCAAATCCTCAATACGGGCCAGGCGTTCAGCACCCGCCATCGGATCATCGACACCGGCGGACAGGTCCGCCACGTCGTCGTGGTCGGTGATCAACTGCACGACGACCAGGGTGCCGTGGTCGGAACGCACGGGTTCTACGTCGACGTCTCCCCGCTGCCCGATCAGGAACGCGAAGACCTCGTCACGGCGAAGTTGGCCGAGATCGCCGAGCAGCGGGCCAGTATCGAGCAGGCCAAAGGGATGTTGATGGTGATCTATGGCATCGGCGAGAGTGCCGCCTTTGACCTGCTCAAATGGCTATCTCAAGAGGCCAACGTGAAGCTGCGGCTGCTGGCCGAACAGATATGCGAAGACTTCCGCAGCGCGGGTCCAGGCCTCACCTCGCAAGCGGAATTCGACCATCTCCTGCTCACCACACGCGAGCGCGTCAACGCAGCCGGCGCGCAGGCCTCGTAAGAGGGCAGGGATTTATAGATAAAGGCCTCGAGCGCATTACTTCTTGCTGGGAATGACGATCACAACGATCAACGTGAGGATGGAAAAGAAGAGTCCAAGAATCCCCCATCCCAGCGGATTGCGGCCCTTCATCGCAGCAATGAGGCCACAGACGATCGCGGCGATCACGCTTCCGATGAAGACGAAAATTCCCTTAATTCCACGGAGAATGAACCCCGCCGCTAGTGGATCCGAACTCGCCAGAATCACTGAGTGCAACATGTCAGGCCCTTTCTCGGTGAAAAGTTATGACGGAATACCCTCGCGGGGCCGCGTCAAACCGTAATTCGGGTGACCTGCAGGCAGTCTCGTCGACCTATGGCTCCAAAAATGGCGCGTCCATAGACACGCAACCTTTTGCCGATTGTCTCTTATCGCGCTTAGACATCACCGGAGAAATCGGCAGTGATCCAGCGGTCGGGGCGGATGGCGAACAGCACGGTCTGCTGGCTATCCATGCCCTGGACGAATGCGCGTCCGGCTTCCTCACCGAGGTAACGGATCGCGATGGCTTCCCGCACGTCCAGCGGGGTAGGCGTGGTGGTCTCGACGACCGTGCCCTCGACGACCACGTATTGATACGGCGGCTCCTCGAGCTGGACCACCAGCGTCACCGCCCCGGCCCGCTCGATGAGCTTGGCCTTACGAGACGACGAGCCGGTGTTGACCAGGATGTTTCCCCCGGGGGCATAGCCGTACCAGATCGGGACACTGGACGGTGGACGACCATCCTCGGCAGCAACGGACAACACCCCGACATGCTTGGCCGCCAGGAACTCCTGACGTTCGGCTTCGCTGAAAGCTTTCATGCTGTGCGCAACATGCCGCCGCCGCCGGCCTATTCCCTAGGCGCGGCGTCGCGGTGCGTCCGCCCGGGCAGCCTCAGCTGCCCGCGATCCAGGCTTGTTCCTGACCGGGCTCGGGCAGGACGCGCCCGCCTTCGACGGCGAAACTGGCTGGGCTGCTTTCGAAAACCACCAGAACCCGCTCGGCGGGGACACTAGCCAACCGGGTTACGGCGGAGGCGATTTCGGTGGCAAGTCGGGTGACCTCAGCCTTCGGGTGGCCCTCGCGTATCCAGCCGCTAATCAGGACCGGGCTGGCTGGTACACCGTCGGTGTAGACGTCATCGGCGTCCAATTCGTGAAAAACCACGTTGACATAGGTGCTGGGCACGTGATTGATCTCGGAGTGGATGGTCGCAATCTCACGTGCGAGCGCCGCCTTGATCGGACCGGGCAGCGTTGATTCTGTCGTCGTGCAGGTATAGATCGGCATGATTGCTTGATCGTCGGCCCAATGGGCGCTGTTGTCGATGTTCTCGCCGACAACGCTGCACCGCATCGGATGTAACCGGCAACAAGCGTCAATGCAAGAACAGCGCCGGAATCTTGGCGACCAGCTCGTAGAGGCCATAGGCGAATGGCACTCCTACCCATACCCAGCTGACCGTTCCCAGCAGCTTGCCACGAGGTGGTGTCGCCTTGATCGTTCGATCGGTCATCGTCCGCCCTCACTGGAAACCACGCTGGCCGGCTTTCGCGTATCCGCCGCTGCGGCAAGGAAGTTAGGCGGCTGTGGAGTGCGAATCAGCTCGTTGCAGACCAAGCCGATCAGCAACAGGATCACCATGATCACGAACGACCATCGATATCGCTCCGGCCCCACCACATGGGCGGCAATGCGGTTGTCGGCAATCGCGTTGACGATGACCGGTCCGAGGACGCCCGCGGTCGACCAGGCCGTCAGCAACCTGCCGTGGATGGCCCCGACTTCGAGGTAGCCGAACAGGTCACGCAGATAGGCCGGCGCTGTCGCAAACCCCGCACCATAGAACGACAACAGCAGGATGCACACCACGAGAAACAGTGGCTTGCTGGCGTTTTGCGCGACGATCAAGACGACGTAGAGCACCGCTCCGAGACCGAGATAGAGCCGGTACATGTTCTTGCGGCCGGCCGCATCCGAAGCTGTGGACCAGAGTAGGCGTCCCGCCGAGTTTGCCAACGACAGCATCGCGACGAATCCCGCCGCGGCCGCTGTCAACGCCGCGGGAGGAGCCGCGTGTGGGAAGTAATCCCGGTAGATGGGTGCCGCCCGTTCCAGGATGCCAATTCCCGCAGTGACGTTGAAGCACAGCACTATCCACAACAGCCAGAACTGGGGCGTCTTGATCGCCTCATTGGCGGTGCGATCAGGTCCCGCGGCATGCGGCAACCTCGACGCGGCGACTCTGACGACGGGTGGTTCCCATCCCGGCGGTGGCAGGCGGATCAGGAGCACTCCCACCGTCATGAAGACGGCGTACACCACCCCCATGATCAGGAAGGTGGCGGCCAGCCCGTGCCGGTCGGTGCCAAACCATTTCATCAACTGCGAAGCCCACGGCGAGGCGATCAGCGCGCCCCCACCAAACCCCATGATGGCGAAGCCGGTCGCCATGCCCGGTCGGTCGGGGAACCACTTCATTAAGGTGGAAACCGGTGAGATGTAACCGATTCCGAGGCCGATACCGCCGATAACTCCATAGCCGACGATGATCAGCCACATCTGACCGATCTCGGCAGCAACGGCAGCGACGAGCAAACCACCGCAAAAGCACAAGGTCGCCACGACCATCGCCCAGCGGGGACCTCGCCTTTCGACCGTCGTGCCGAAGACAGCCGCCGACATGCCCAGCGTGACGATGCCCAAGGTGAACGGAACGGCGCTCAAAAGCCCTGAAGCCCCGAGGGTTTCATGCAGGGGAAGCTTGAACACGCTCCAGGAGTAAACGCTCCCGATCGCTAGATGTATCGAGAGCGCAGCGGGGGGAACAAGCCATCTACTCCGCCCCGGGCTAGCGATGATTCGATCGCGCGACAGCACGCCAGCAGACAGCATTGTCCTCTTTTCACAGCGGGCCCCTCGTGCATCAGAACGCTCGGCAGTCTCTCGTCAGTGACCAATTGGCAAGCACGACAACAAGATATGGAAGCGATATCACTCATGCTTTACGGAGCAACAGCCGACAATTGTCGGCAAGTTCACCCTGACTGTAACGAGCCAGCTCGCGCCGCGAAGTCCAGGAATGGCGGTGAAAACACGTGTAGTCATAGATTACCGAGTCGCCCGCCCCACGATCAGCGGGCGCACGATACGGGGCATGCCGCGCCACACGTCGTCGTCGGCTGTGACAGCAAAGCCGCAGGCGCGCATCAACTCCCCGGTCGGGCGGTTGCAGCAACACCCGCCGGCGAAGCCGCGCCACGGGCGGAACAGGTAGTCCTGCCACGCCGCAAGGAATCGCGAACTCGACCGCACGTGTTCGATGAACAACAACTGTCCACCCGGGCGCAGCACGCGGGCGATCTCGCCGAGGGCGCGTTCGGGATCCTCCACGGTGCACAGGACGAGCGTCGAAACGACGGTGTCCACGGATTCATCGGTCAGCGGTAGGCACTCCGCGGGCGCGTCGACGATCCGCGCCGGCTGGGCATGCCGCCGCAGGCGACGCGCGAGCCTTCGGCGCATGGCCGGCTCGGGCTCCATGAGTACGAGATCATCGATGCCGTCGTCGGGATAGTGCGCGATGTTCAGCCCGGTCCCCGCACCGAGCTCGACGACGCGCCCCCGAGCGCCGCTAACGAGCGTGCGCCGCCGGCGGCGCATGCCCGCGAGCTCGCCGAGCCACACAAACGGGTCGTACACCAGGGCCATAATCCGCAGCCACGCCGCGGATGGCGGGCGCACTCGTTGCTCGGTGTCGGCGATTTCGGTCATGGCGCAAACGTAGAAGCAGCTGTCGGCTGCGCGCATCGCCCAGGGCGGCCATCTTTCGTGGATGGCCCGTTTCGGCTATGTCACAGGAGTCCGAGGCGTGCGGCCTCGGCGACGGCGGCCGTCCGGGAGGTTCGACCGAGTTTGCGGCGAATGTTCGCGACGTGGCGGTGAACGGTATGCGGGCTCAGCACAAGTTGCTCGGCGATCTCGCTATCGTGCAGACCGCGCGCGATGCAGGCGAGAATCTCACGCTCACGGACCGAGAGCAGGACCGGCTGCGGCTCGCGCGAATCCCGCGGCGGTGACTGCGCCGGTGCCAGTGCCTCTCGGCATGCGCGCGCGACGGAATCCACGTCGCCGTGCCAGGGGAAGTGCGCGCTGCCGGGCAGCGAGATCAATGCAGCATCTGGGATCGCGGCCGCGACCTCACGCCCGAGCCGGTACGGCACCGCCCGGTCATCACGCCGATGCACGACCAGCGTCGGGGAGCGGACCTCAGGAAGATGCGCGCGCACGTCGAGCCGATAGACGAGGCCCAACAACGCGGCGGCGGCCTCGGCGGTCGCCGCCTCCCGCTGTAGCCGGGCGAAGCGTTCGTGCTCCGTGGATTCGGCAGCACCGAGGAACATGTGACTGAGCAGGCGGGAGCCGAGTCCCCAATGTGCGCGGACCGCCGCGATGATCGCGTCGCCCACTCCCGGGGCCGTAATCGCTGACCCGTCAGCGTACGACCCGTATAACACCAACCGCTCGACGCGCTCGGGATACGTTGCGGCGAAGGCGATTGCGGTGCAGCTTCCACAGGAGCCGCCCAACAGTGATACGCGCTCGAGCTCGAGCTCGTCGAGGAGCGCGCGCAGCAACGCGACTTCCGCGTCCAGGGTCAGATCCGCATCGCGCACCGTGCGGTCCGACATGCCGACGCCGAGCCGGTCGTAGCGGATCAACGTGTATGTATCGGCGACGCCTTCCCAGAACCGCCGGAAGCCGGCACTCTCCCAGTCGAGTTCGAGATGGCTCACCCACCACGCCGGAGCGACCAGCGGTGGCCCCTCCCCGCGTACCTCGTACGCCACGCGGCGGGCGCCAACGCGGAGGAACCGGATCTCGGACTTTGCCAGCATCGCCCTGAGCCTACGACGGTTCCCTTGACCAGGGAAAGGACGGCGAGACGCTACAGCAATCCGAGCAGCTGCAGGTCGGTGACGTACTTGATGATCATCGGCGCGGAGACGTGTGGGATATCGTTGTCGGGCCCGAGTTTGGCCTCTTGCACCGCGGCACGGAATCGGTCGGTCGACGCGGAGGACCCGCGCGTCGGCATTACGGGTCGCACATACTGGGGGCCGGCCGACTGCAAGATCTGCAGCACGCTGTTCTGTCGCTGTCGACCGGGCAGGCCACGCAGCCCGGTCTCAAACCGCTGCAACCACTCGTCGAAATCGTTGATGCGCTCGATGGGATAGCCGGCCTCGATCAGCCAGTCGACGTACGTGTCGAGCCCGATGTCGTCATCGTGAGGGTTCATCACGTGATAGGTCTCAAACCCGTCGAGCACCTGGGCTCCGAGCGTGGCGATCGACTCGGCGACGAATTCGACAGGCAGTCCATCGAAGTGCGCCCGTTGCCGGTTGCCGTCGGCGTCGCGCTGGTAGAACGAGCCGGGTGCGATGCCGGTGGCCACCAGGCTCAGCACCATCCGCGTGACCAAGTCCGAGACGTTGAGCTGGCAAGCATATGTGGTGTCGGCCAGGATCATGCCGCTGCGGAACACCAAAACCGGCAGCCCGACCAGCTCGTGAGCTTCGCGTAGCAACACCTCACCGGCCCACTTGCTGTTGGCGTAGCCGGTGACGGAACTGGCGTCGTTGATACGCGTCGGGCTGATGACCCGGATGTCGGCATCCTCGGTGAACGCCGACCGCTCAACCGGGTCGCCCACATTAGCCGTCGACACATACGTGTAGGGCTTGAGTTTCGTGGTCAGCGCTAACCGGATCAGCTCGGCGGTGCCCCCAACGTTGGGCCCGAACAGTTCCCTGTAGGGCAGCACTCCGTTGACCAAAGCGGCCGAATCAACAATCAGATCAACGGTTCCGGCCAGGTCCTGCCACGTCTGCTTGTCGAGGCCCAGGCTGGGCTGGGCCTTATCCCCGGCGATGACCCGCAGATGATCGGCGGCCAATTCCTGAAAGTGCGCCAGCAGTTGCGGATCTCCACTATCGAAGATCGTCTCCAGACGATGCATAGCATCCTCATCGGACTTTCCGCGCAAGAGACAGATCAGCGTGCCGTCGATAAGTTCAAGCTGCTCAAGCCATTCCAGCACCAGATAACGCCCGAGGAAGCCGGTCGCGCCGGTCAACAAGACCGTGTGCACCGCGGCACTCGGGCCCGGCAGCGCCGCGGCCGCCGAAAGCGTTGGGGTGTCGAGGAACTTGTCCAAGGTGAGATCGGCGGCGTGGATCTCGGTGGGCTCGGCACCATGCACGGCCACAAAGCGCGGATCGACGGCGTGGCGGTCCACCTGTTGACTCAGAGCGCTCACCGACGGCGAGTCGAAGAGGATGCGGACGGTCAGATGGGTGTCGAGGGCGTTGTTGATCGCGGCGATCAGACGCATGGCCGAGATGCTGTCTCCGCCGAGGTCGAAGAAGGAGTCGTCAACCCCGACCCGCTCGAGGCCGAGGATCTGAGCGTAGATGCCGGCCAGGGTTTCGTCGGTGGCGTTGGACGGGGCGCGGTAGTCGGTTTCACGGTATTGCGGGACCGGCAGCGCGCGGGTGTCGAGTTTGCCGTTGACCGTCAACGGCAACGCGTCGACCGCCACGACCGCGGCCGGCACCATATAGGCCGGCAACCGCTTGGCCAGGACGGCACGTGCGCCGGCGACATCGACCGCTCTGGGCACCGCTTCGGTGACGTAACCGACCAGGCGCTTGTCACCCGGGCGGTCCTCACGCACAATCACCACCGCCTGGTCGACCCCATCCAAACCGCCTAGCGCTGCTTGGATTTCACCGAGCTCGATGCGATACCCGCGGATCTTGACCTGCTCATCCGCCCGACCGAAATACTGCAACTGCCCATCAGCACGCCACGACACCAAATCCCCGGTGCGATACATCCGCACCCCAGAAGCGAACGGACAGGCCACAAACCGCGATGCCGTCAACGACGCCCGGCGTACATACCCGACCCCGAGCCCGCGGCCGGCGACATACAACTCACCGACCACTCCGGGCGGCACCGGACGTAACCACGCGTCGAGCACAAACAACGCCGCCCCGGGCACCGGCGCACCAATCGGCGGTGTCCCCGACCCAGCAGTCAACGGGGCACTGACCGTCACGCACAGCGTGGTCTCCGTCGGCCCGTACGCGTTGGTCATCACCCGCCCCGGTGCCCACCGGTCCACCAACTCCGCCGAGCACGCCTCGGCGGCCACCACCAACGCCGCTGACTCCAAGCCTTCCAGCGAAAGCGCCGACACCGCAGACGGTGTCTGATGCAACACACTGACATGTTCGTCAATCAGCAAGGCCTGGAAGTCTTCCGGGACAGCGGCCACCGACTCAGGCACGGTCACCAGCCGAGACCCGTGCAACAACGCACCCCAGATCTCTTCCACCGACGCGTCAAACGCATACGAATACCACTGCGACCACACCTCCCCCGGCCCTGACGGCAAACCCACATGCAACGATCCCAACAACTGAGTCACATTGTGATGACTGGTCGCCACTCCCTTAGGGACACCCGTGGTTCCCGACGTGTACACGATGTGGGCGATGTCCTCGGGCGCCGGCGCGGGCAACATGGTGCACGGCTGAATTTTTGCCATTGGATCATTGACATCGACGACCGACACCCCGTACGCGTCCAACCGCGAAGCCAACCCCGCGGTCGTGACCGCGGCGACCGGGCGGGCATCGCCGATCATGAACTCAATCCGCGCATCCGGTACCACCGGATCCATCGGCAGATAGGCCGCCCCGCTTTTGAGTACGGCCAATATCGCCACGATCGCCTCCGCCGACCGCGCGGACAACACCGCCACACATTCACCAGGACCCGCGCCCCGACCAATCAATAAGTGCGCCAGCCTATTAGCGTCCTCGTCTAACTCTCGATAGGTCATCGACCGGCCGGCACAACTGACGGCTATCGCCTCGGGAGAACGAGCAACTTGAGCAGCGAACAGGTCCGGAATCGACGCCCCAACCACCGGCCGCCTCAACACCGCCCGATTACCCAACACATCCAAACGAGCTCGCTCGGCCGCGTCGAGCACATCCACCGACGACAACCGGCGCGACCCATCGCCCACCATCGCCGCCAGCACCCGCTGCAACCTATCGATAAGCACTCCAACGCTTTCAGCGGCGAACAGATCGGAGTCGTATTCGACGCGCAGCCCCATCTCGATGCCGGGCGTGGCTTGCAGGGTCAGTGGGTAGTGGGTGGATTCAGTGCTGGTGAACTCCACGATGGCCAGCTCGTCGATACTCACCGACGACGCGGCGTCGACCGGGTAATTCTCGTAGACGAACAGGGTGTCGAACAGCTGGTCGTGACCGGTGATGCGGTGGATCTCGGTCAGTGCCACGTGCTGATGCTCCAGCGTGTGGTGGTGGGCGCTGTGCAGTTGATCGAGCAGTTCGGCGGTGGTGATCAATGCGGTGGCTCGGGCCCGGACCGGCACCGTGTTGATCAGCAGGCCCACAATCGATTCCGCACCAGCCACTTCTACGGGGCGACCTGAGACCGTCGCACCGAACGCGACATCGTGCTGGCCGGTCAGCCACATCAGCAGCTGCGCCCAGCCGGCCTGCAACACGGTATTGAGGGTGGTGTGATGCGCGCGGGCGAGTTGCGCCAATGCCTGCGTGGTCTGTTTCGGCAGCCGGAACGATGCCGCGCCGCGCTGCCCCAGCTCCCGCGCATGCTGCGAGCCGACCAACGTGGGCGTGTCAAAGCCGGATAACACCTCTCGCCAGGCCGCCTCAGCAGCATCGGCGTCTCGATCTGCCAGCCAGCTGACAAACCTGCGAAACGGTACTGGCGCGGGCAGCTGCTGCCCGCCATAGCTGGCGAAGATCTCCTGCAGCACAATCGGCAACGACCAGCCATCGAGCACGATGTGGTGGTTGGTGAGCACGAACCGGTATTGGTCTGGTGCGATGCGGATCAACGCCGCCCGAAAGACCGGCGGGTGGGCCAGGTCGCAGACCGCGGCGCGTTCCTCGGCATACAACCGCCGCACCTGCTCACCGACATTGGAGTCCGCACCATCAAGGTCGACATATCGCCATGCGGGGGCGGGGTCGGCGGGGATGATTTGCACCGGTAGGTCAAACTGTGGGCAGAAACGCGCCGCCAGGTTGGGATGGCGGGTGACGACGGTGTGCACCGCCTCGCACAGCCGAACCTGATCAAGCCGGCCGGTCATAGTGATAACCAGCTGTGGCGCATACGGATCGGCATTGCTGCTCTGCGCGATGGTGGTGTGGAAGAACAGTCCCTGCTGCAGCGGGGTCAACGGCAACACGTCAGCGATGCGATGGTGCTGCTCAAGCTCGCCGATCTGCTGCTGGGTGAGGTGGGCGGGAAGGAGGTCGGATGGGGTCAATCCGCCTCCACCGTGGCGCGCGTGCGCGCAGATACCGGCAAGGGCCTGAAACCATAACTGGCTCAGCAGTTTTACCTGGGCCCGATCCAGCACGGAGGGCGCCCACGTCCAGTCGGCGTGCAGGTGCGGGCCGTCCTCGGTGTCGAGGGTTCCAGCGTTAAGTGTCACGGCATGGGACAGCTTCATCGGCACCGCCGTCGCCGCGGCGATGGCCGACAACGCGTCGGTACTGGGTCGCCACAGATCCTCGGTCAGATCGGCCAGACCACCCAGACGTCCCAGGTAGTTGAACCCGATCGCCGGATCTGACCCGCGCAGGTCCGCCTCGACGTTGAGATACCGCAACAGCCCATAAGTCAGACCATCGGGTAGGGCGCGCAGCTGTTCTTTGGCGTCTTTGATCACCGCACCGAGCGCAGCCTCACCGGCGATCACCTGAGCCCAGTCCAACACGCCGACGCTTAACGCCACGGGGTACTTGACGGTAAACCAGCCCACCGTGCGCGACAAGTCGACGTGGGCGTCCAGCTGCTCGTAGCGCCCATGGCCTTCCACATCGATACCGATCGGCGCACCGCCGGCTCCCAGAAACTCGGCGAACGCCAGCCCGAAGGCAATCAGCAGAATGTCTTGCACGCCAGTGTGAAACGCCGCGGGCACCTCGCCGAGCAGCATTCGGGTCGTCTCGGCATCCAGCGACAGCGACAACTTCCCCGCGCCAGCATAGGTATCCACGTCGGGTTGCACCCTCGGCAACGCCGCCGGAGTCGCCGCGACTTTCCGCCAAACCTCGGCGTGCTCCATGACGTCGGGGTGGCGCGCGTACTCATCGAGCAGCGACGACCAACGGGCAAACGATGTGCCGCCCGCCGGCAACGCGACCGGCTGCCCGCCGCGGTGCTGTGCCCAGGCAACGTTGAGGTCTTCCAACAAGATTCGCCACGACACCCCGTCGACAGCCAGGTGGTGAATGATCAATGCCAGCTGGCTGGTCGAGGTAATCCACAGCGCGCTCATCATTACCCCGGCACCCGGATTCAGCCGCGACCGCGCCTCGACCAGCGCCTCATCAGACAACCCCTCTGCGATGTGCAGGCAGTCTTGCCCGCGCACCGAGCCCGGCTCGGGCGCCCACAGTGACCAGTCCCCAGGCCCATCGTCGTCGACATGTAGGCGCAGCATGGCATGTCGGTCCAGCAGGGCCTGCAGCACAACGCTGACGTCGGCATCGGTTACGCCCGAAGGGGCTTGGACGATCATCGTCTGGTTGAACTGGTCGACCGGGCCCTCCACGTCGTGCAGCCAGCGCATGATCGGGGTCGCCAAGACCGGCCCGATGCCCTCATCGACCACATCGTCATCGGCGGTGGCGATCGTGGCCACTCGGGCCAGACCGGCCACGGTCTGCTCGACGAAAATGTCGCGCGGGCGACACAGCACCCCGATGGCCCGGGCCCGGGCCACGATCCGCATCGACAAAATGCTGTCGCCGCCGAGGTCGAAGAAGGAGTCGTCGATTCCGACGCGGTCCAGACCGAGGATCTGGGCGTAGATACCAGCCAGGATCTCCTCGACTGCGTTACTCGGGGCGCGGTACTCGGTGTCGTGGTATCGCGGGACCGGCAGCGCGCGGGTGTCGAGTTTGCCGTTGACCGTCAACGGCAACGCGTCGACCGCCACGAGCGCGGCCGGCACCATGTAAGCCGGCAACCGCTTGGCCAACCGTTGGCGCGCACCACCGACATCGACCGCTCCGGGCACCGCTTCGGTGAAGTAGCCCACCAGCCGCCTATCGCCCGGACGGTCCTCACGAACCACCACGACCGCGGCCTCTACCCCATCCAAACCGCTTAGCGCTGACTGGATTTCACCCAATTCGATGCGATACCCACGGATCTTGACCTGCTCATCCGCGCGCCCGATATAGCGCAGCTGCCCATCGGGACCCCAGCACACCAGATCCCCGGTGCGATACATCCGTACCCCAGAAGCGAACGGACAGGCCACAAACCGCGACGCGGTCAACGACGCCCGGCGCAGATAACCCAACCCCAAACCACGCCCGGCCACATACAACTCAGCGACCACCCCGGGCGGCACCGGCCGCAACAATGCGTCTAGCACAAACAACGCCGCGCCCGGTATCGGCACACCAATGGGCACCACCCCGGTTCCCGCCTGCAGCGGCACACTCACGGTCACACACAGCGTGGTCTCGGTCGGCCCGTAGGCGTTGGTCATCACCCGCCCCGGTGCCCACCGGTCCACCAACTCCACCGCACACGGCTCAGCGGCCACCACCAACGCCGCCGACTCCAAGCCATCCAGCGACAGCGCTGACACCGCAGACGGGGTTTGATGCAACACAGTGACCTGCTCGTCAATCAGCAAGGCCTGGAAGGCTTCCGGGACCGCTGCTACCGACTCGGGCACGATCACCAGCCGAGACCCGTGCAACAACGCACCCCAGATCTCTTCCACCGACGCATCGAAAGCATAGGAGTACCACTGCGACCATACCTGGCCCGGCCCCGAAGGCAGACCCACGTGCAACGGCTCCAGCAGCTGAGTCACGTTGTGGTGAGTGGTGGCTACTCCTTTAGGCACACCCGTGGTTCCCGAGGTGTAGACGATGTGGGCGACGTCATCGGAGGCCGGCACCGGCAACGCCGCACTGGACTGCGCGCCAATAACGGGATCGTCGACATCAATAACCACAAGCCGGTGACCATCAAAGCGCCCGGCCAGGTCAGCGGTGCTGATCGCCGCGACCGGCGCGGCATCGGCGAGCATGAACTCGATGCGGGCATCGGGCACCGCAGAGTCGATCGGCAGGTAGGCCGCCCCCGACTTCAGCACCGCCAAAATCGCCACGATCGCCTCCGCCGACCGCGAAAACATCACTCCCACACACTTGCCTGGACCAGCGCCCCGCCCAATCAATAAGTGCGCCAACCGATTAGATGCCTCGTCAAGCTCTCGATAAGTCATCAAACGGCCTGCGCTGCTTATCGCTACTGCTTCCGGCGTACGAACCACCTGCGCAGCAAACGATTTCGGTATCGACGCCCCCACCACCGGTCGCCCCAACACCGCCCGATTACCCAGCACGTCGAGACGCGCCCGCTCGTCTTCTTCAAGCAACGGCACGTCGCCCACCACCACGGACGAGTCCGCCATCAAGAGACGTTCAAACAGCGATTCCAGACGGCCTATGTGCCCGGCGATCTCGTCGTCGGCGTACCGGTCCGGATTCCACGCCAGGTGAACTCGCGGTGCGCCGTCACCCCACTGCGGATAGATGTTGACCGCGATGTCTTGTATGGGAAAATTGCTCAGTATGTTGCAGATACCTTCGGATGGGCTGAAATAGAGTGGGGCCGCGAAGTCGAGCACGTTGACCACCGGGCCAAACTCGAGGTTCATGTCGTGACGGGTGCCGTCGCCGATGATGTCCGGGAAGCGCCGGAACTGTTGATGCCGCAGTGCCCCAACGACGGCCTTTCCAACCCGATCGGTGAGTGTGCCGATGGTGTCCGCGTCGAAGACATCGATGACCAGCGGCACCATGTTCGACACCATGCCCGCACAGTTTTTCAGCGCTGCGGTCGTGCGTGCCGAAACCGGCAGAGACAGCGAGATATTTTGTTGCCCAGTCGTTTTCGCGATGAATACCGCCATCGCCGCGACGACTCGTGCGACGTCGAACTGGCCGTTCTCCAACGATCGCAGCTCGCGCACCAGCGGGTGGCGCGGTGCCACCGACCTCTGTCTTGCCGACAAGTCGGTGACTTCTGGCGACCCGCGCACAACGCTCTTCCAGTACTCGGCATCGGCATGACTGCGTGAAGACTGCTGATATTTCTCGTCCGCGGCGCGGATCACCGCAAACTCCGAGAAATCGACGTCGCCGGTATTGGCAGCCGCTCCCGAGTAGACGTCCGCGACGTGCCGCATGAAGGTGTAGGCACCATAGCCGTCAAAAAGAACGTGGTGCACCCGCAGGTAAAAGTAGGACAAATTGTCGGTGATCCGCAGCAGCACGAAGTTGGTCAGTCGGTCGCGAACCAGATCGACCGGCCGGTGGTAGTCGTCCTCCATCCAGCTGCGACCAGCGGCGAGTGGATTGGACTCGGCACGCACATCAATACACTGCAGGGCCTGCGGAATCGAATGGTCAAGCATGAAGACCGGTTCGCCATCGTCGAGGGAAAGCCGCGCACATGGTGTGCCGAAGCGTGTGGCCGCCGATTCGCATGCAGCCATCAGCTTTTCGGCATCGATAGCGTGGTCGATCTCGACGTAACCGGCGAAGTTGTAAGGGACTTCGGGTCGGAGTTCTTGGGCAACCCATATCGAACGCTGGGCGGGGGTCAACGGTCCCAACGTCTCCGGTTGCGTGCCGTAATTCAGCATCTACGACGAACTTTCTATGCGGACCGGCGTGCCGGCGCTCGCCACGTCACGCCCAGTTCGGTTGACATCGCGGAATAGTCAGCTGTGCAAGAGTTTTTAGTCGGCGGCCGCACTATGTGTGGCTGTCCAGGTAGCTCCCGAACCGAAAGTATTTTTCCCCACTGCACTCGACGCCGTCGGACGAACGAACGCGAGTGATCACCAAGCCGCGGTTGCCGCCCCGACGTGCGCCGGATCCGCACACCACCACGCCGCCTTCTTCCTGCACCATCACCCGGCCCGGCGTACCGCCGTAACGGGCATCGGAAACGCGCGCCTCGAGGACTTCGATCCGTTCCCCACGGTAGAAGCTGAATGCGCGAGGATAAGGGTCGGACAGTGCACGCACAAACCGCTCGAGATCCTCGGCCGGCCAACTCCAGTCGATCAAACTGTCGCGCTCCGAACGCTTGTGGAAGTACGTCCGTTCGGCCTTGTTCTGCGGCCGAAAGACCGCGCCGCCGGACTCCAGCGCGCTCAACGCTTCGTCCAGTGCGCCCGAAATCAAATCCATGCCCCGCATGACCAACTCGGTGCCGGAGTCGGTCGGACCGATCGGCAGTGAGCGCTGCACCAGGATGTCCCCGGTATCCAGACCGTCATCCATCCGGTGCACAGTCAATCCGAACTCGGACTCGCCGCTGATCAATGCCCACAGCACGGGAGAAAACCCGGTGAATTTCGGCAGCAGCGAATCGTGAAAGTTCAAGGTGCCATATCGGGGAAGGTCATAGAGCTCCGCCGGCATCCGGTGGTACCAGCTATTGACGACGATCACATCGGGCTCGAAGTGGTTGACCAAATCGATGGTCTCGGCGTCAACCCGCTGGGCGAAATGCACTGGAATGCCGTGCTCGCGCGCGAGTTCGTCGACCGGCGCTGACCAGATCGCCTTATAGGATTCGCTGCTGGCCGGGTGGGTGACGGCAAGCACGACTTCGTGCTCGAGATCAATCAACGCCTGAAGGGTCTTGTAGCCCCACGTCTGAAACCCGAAAAACACAATGCGCATGACGCAAAACCCACTAACTCTTTACCCCGACCGGCCCTGCACCGTGCCGCTATTGAGCACCGCCCACCGGCGGCAAAGCTTACCTTAGCCTCCCCTAACTAGCGAACGGGCCGTATCAGCATGAACTCAAGGATCAATCCTCGAGCGATGGCGCCTGCCCGCGGGTTTCCTGGGCAGAAAGGCCGCGGGGATGATCGTGCAAACCGCCAGTGCGGCGGCCACCGCAAACACCATCGTGTAAGCGCGCGCCAGGTGGTCAGACGCGCCTATCTCTTCGTGACGATTCAACTGATCGGTCAACAGCACCGCCATCAACGCGGCTCCAATGGCGCCACCCAGCTGATCGTTGATGCCCAGCAGCGTCGTAGCCCGTGCGATCTGATGCGACGCCAACGACTGCACGCACCCCGCAGACAGTGGCGTCGCGGCGCAACCGATTCCCAGGCCCATGATCGTCAGGCCGGCGAGCAGCGTCGGTGAATAGGCCTCTTGGCGGGCGACTCCGAGGGTGAAGATGCCCAGGCCAGCTGCCATCAGCGGGAAGCCGATCAGCACCATCCTGCCGGGCCCGAGTTTGTCCATGAATGCCCCGGCCAGGGGCGTGGTGACTATGACGCCGACTCCCATCGCGATCAGATGCGTCCCGGACTGCATCGGCGTCTGGTGTAGCGCGACCTGGAAATAACTGGGGACAAGCACTAAGACGCCGACGTAGGTGGCGGCGAAGAGCAGCAGCGTCACGTTAGCCAATGTGACCACGCGGTTCTGGAACAGTCGCAGGTCGATGAGTGGGTGATCCGTGCGACGCCAGGCGTGGAAGACGAAGGTGGTGATCAATGCCAGGCCGATCGTTACGGGTATAAGCACGTGGGGATCGGCGACCGTGTGCTCGGGAATGGATGAGACCCCAGCCAGCAGTGCCGCAACGCCGGGTGACAGCAGCAGCACGCCGATGACGTCGAGTTTCTCCGACGGCGCCGGACGATCCTCCGGAAACATGATTGCCGCGAGCGCGAAGGCGGTCAGTCCGATCGGCAAGTTGATCAGGAATATCCACTTCCAGCCGTAGGCGCCGATCAGCCACCCGCCCAGGATCGGCCCCCCAATAGGGCCGAGTAAGAAGGGCACTGCTCCTATCGCAACCAGGCGGCCGAGCCGCTTCGGGCCTGACTCACGGGTAACGATCACAAAACTCAGTGGTGACAGAACGCCGCCACCGGCCCCCTGGAGCACCCGAAAAATGATGAGCAGCCATATGTTTGGTGCAATCGCGCACAGCAGTGACGCCAACGTGAATACTGCGACCGCGCCCATGAAGAGCCGCTTTGTCCCGAACCGGTCGGCCGCCCACCCCGTTACCGGGACAACCGCCGCGAACGCGAGCAGGTAGCCGGCGATCGTCCACGAGACGACGGCCGGAGTGGACCCGAATTCGGCGGCAAAGGTGCGTTGGGCAACGGCGACGGCGGTAGCGTCCAGAAACCCCATCAAGGCAGCCAGGCCGCACACCGCGCCGATCCGGAGCAGCCTAGCGTCGAGCTTATCGGGGTAGTCAGGCTCACCCACGCCCGATTGCCCGATGGTTGCGGAAGACGCGTCGTTCATAGCGTTGCCGAGCATATCGACGGCGACCGAATGCTCCCAACGGGCATCGCGGCCACCCCGCGCCCCTGTCGGATTACGCATGTCGTCGAGGTAGAAGGCAACACGGCCAAGTTGGCGGTGGCCAAGAACGCGTGATTGCTGGTCAGACATGGAAGTGGCCCCCGGAGAAGTCTGCGGGGCCCACCTTCGCTAGTAGCGGGGACAGGATTCGAACCTGCGATGGAATGTCGAACTGTCCGCCACTCTCAAGGTGCCCATCCACCTGTGCGAGCTCGCCGTACGCAACGTCGACAGAGGCCGTCTACGGCGCCCGATGGCCGAAACTTCAGCCAGGGCGTGGCCCGGCGGTCGACGGCGAACCGGTTAACGGTGGCGCGCACGTCGTCAAATTGTGCCAAACGGCGCTGTTGTTCCATGAGCGGTCATAAAACGTCGCTCGGCACGCCGGATTCGGGCATTGTTTGAGTCGTTGCCAGGTAGAACCTTGTTGGCTTAGCAATACTTCAATCCAGACCGCGAAAGCGAGCCACCGCCACCCGAATCCGATCGGCTCCCAGCGGATCGTGCCATCTGCGTCACGAGCTATCGCGGCAAGGCCGAGATAATCATGGCCGGTTGGTACTGAGACGCCGGAGATTAACGTCTCGAGCACGTCGCGGAGGTCTCTGAGGCGATCTGCGTCGTGATCAGTCAGCCGTGGGGGCGCATGGTCCTCCCCTCTTTGCGCGGACCAAGCCTTCACGGCGTTCGCGACCCAAAGCTGAGCGTGCGCGACATCACCGAGCATGTCCTGGCTGTGCTGCGTGCTGGCGCGGGTATTGAGGAGATCTTGAACCAGTGCCAACCCGCCGGGGGCGGCAGCAACGCCGTGGCGCTCGGACGCAATCCATGACGATGTCGGCCTACGGCTCGTCAAGTCTGTGCCGGCATGGCATGGCCAGCTTCTTGTGTGTGAGGTCATGTCACGGCTTCCAGGAGACGATCTTCGTTGGCGCGGACGCATTCGGAAAAGTCCTGTGCCACATCAGAACATCGCCGCGCAGACGGTGTCAGTCGAGTGATCATCATTGCTGACTCCTGCGGGGCGCGGTAATCGTTAACATCAGCATTGCCACTATGTGACGAGGTAGCCAGACCGCAGTCCTACTGGTAGCGGCAGAGACAGGATGGGTCGTAGGCCGGTGTCGGCGCTCGCGAGGTCGAGCAAGCGGCCCAACTGGAGAAACGCGACGTCGCTTAGGCGGTCGGCACCGGCTGTGGCAGGGGAAAGAGGCGCCGAAACCGCTCGACGATCTCAGCGTTCCCGGTGATGTCAAGCGTCCCTTTGGTTTCCAGCTCATCGAGGCCCGTGTCGGTGCGCAGCAGTAAGAGCAGCGTGCGTTGATCGGTGTGCAGTGTGGCGTCGGGGTTGTGAATGTCCCCGCGGCTGATCCTCAGTTCGCCGTGGGCGATGCGTATTTGGAAGGGTTCGTCGCCGAGGTGGATGGCAATGGTCGTCTCGAGGTCGGCGGCGGCGGCGCGGTCAAAGAGCGCGCCCAGGGAAAGCATCAGCGAGTCGCTTCCCATCGGGGCGTCATAGGGCATGGCGGGTGAGTGGCTGGCCCATTGCGCCAGACTCGTCACGATTGGGGCCAGCTGGTCCCCCCACGGGGTCAGCTCATAGACCCAGGAGGCCGCCGGCGCGCTGAGTTTGCGGCGCCCGAGCACGCCAGCGTCGGTGAGCTCCCGCAACCGTTGGGTGAGCACACCGGGGCTGATTCCGGGCAGGCCGGTCAGCAGATCGGTGAAGCGTTTGGGGCCCAGGAGTAGGTCCCGGACAACTAGTAGCGCCCACCGCTCCCCGACCAGGTCCAGCGCATGGGCAATCGCGCAGCCCTGCCCATATGTTCGCTCACCAACCATGACGACGACTCTACCAGGGGAAAGTGGAAAAACCGCCTAGTCACTTGTTTTTTAGTAGTCATTACTACTAGATTCATAGTTATATTGTCCGACCCCAACTCAGGAGACGAAAACTGATGCCCGTGTTCACCATTGACGCCCCTTCAGGGGCGCAGCAAGACGCCAAAGACAAGATGCTGAAGGAGGTCACCGAAGCGCTGCACGAGGCGTGGCCCATCCCCGACACCCGTGGCTGGTTGCGCGAATACCCAGCCGGCAACGTCTCCCAGGACGGACGCATCGCAGCTGAGCCGGTGCGGCCAGTGTGCTCACTGGAGGCGCCAGAACTGACCAACCTGGACGCGAAACGGAAACTGGTGCAAAAAATCGAATCGGCGATCGCCGCGGCCTACGACGGCATCGCCAACACCGAGGAGGTTCTCGTCTTGGTCAACCACTACCCACTTGAAAACGTCGGATGGCAAGGAAGTCTGCAATCCGACAAACCCGAGATCGTCGCCGCCATCGCGCAGCTCAACCAATAGACAGGACGTTGATCGAGGGCGGAGTGCCCCCCAGCGTCTCGCCCTCGATCAATCCTTTGACCAATATTGTTGCAATGCACACGATTCCGGTGATGCCTGCTTGCGGTTTTAGCCACCGGGCGTAGACGTCGACACGATGAACGCCCGAACTAATTCCGCAAATGCGTCGGGGCACTCGATCTGGGGCATATGGCCGATGCCGGTGAACAGATGAGTCTTGGCGTGCGGCAGGAATTTGCGGGCTGTGATCAGGTGGCGCACAGGCAGGATGCGGTCGCGGTCGCCCCAGATGATCAGGGTGGGGCGAGGATGAATTTTTGCTTCAGCGATGAGTTCCGCGCGCCACCGCCGCCGGAATCCTCGTGCGGTGGCGAGTTCGCGGACCAGTTCGTGTAACACCGGGCCATACTGGGGCTGCCGGGCAATCGCCAAAGCGTGATCGATTCGTTGCCTCGTCGCCAGCGACCGGTCAGCATAGATGGCTCGCTCGATCATCCGTGCACTGACGCGGGTGGGGTGTCGGGCGGCGAAGCTACCGATCCCCGGCACAGAAACCAACCGGACCATTGCGTAGACCTCGGAGCCAAAGCCGGCGGGGTTGACCAGAACCAGACTTGCCACCCGTTCGGGATGCACACACAGCAGCTGCAGTCCCACGGCAGCGCCCAGTGAGTTCCCGATGACGTGCAGCGGCCCCTGTTCGCCTAGGACATCGAGTGTCGCGGCGACGCCGCGCGCGAGCGCCGGTACTGACATGGAATCGTGTGGGCGGGTGGAGAATCCCAAGCCGGGAATGTCGAGGGCGATAGTTCGGTAGCCGGCCAGTCGCTGGTGCTGTGGCGCCCAATCTTCCAGGCTACGGCCCACACCGTGCAGCAGCAGGATCGCCGGTTGCTCGGAGCTACCGTCGATCCGGACCCGGGTACGCCCGTCGTTGACGGCGATGATGTCGGGCGCACTCATGTGGTCACCTTTCTTCAGCGGCTATTTGTCCTGCGGCAGTGACGCTTTCGAAATGTCGCCCACGTCTTGACAACACTAGAAGCCCAAATCCGTTGGAGGCGACGGATTGTCCGCTCAGTGAACAATCCCTAAGTGCCGCGGCGACGCACCCATGTGCAGCAGCCCGAGCCCGCAGGCCCCGGATTTCCGGGGGAATGTTCATTCAACGGACAATGGGTCACCCGTTAGCGGCGCTGCCCTCTAACGTCGAAGACATCACCGCATCTGAGGTGTTCGACATCCCTACCATGGGCGCCGAACCCGACTCAGCAAGCGCGGGCCGCTATCTCGCCCGCCAAAACCCCTGCGTACCTGATCCACACAGCGGCAAGCCACAGAACAACTAGCCGCAGAACAGTCGAACCAACACATCGAAATGAGAGAGCAGATGAACACCACTCCCGACGAGGCGTCCCCGCAGGGAGCCGATTTCGCTGAACGAGTCGATCGCAATCAGCGAAATCTCGCTTCTAAGTTATGGCCGCAGTATGACTTCATTGTCTGCGGTTCAGGCTCTTCGGGGTCGGTGGTAGCGCGGCGTCTCGCCGAAAACGCCGACGCCAGCGTGTTGCTGCTAGAAGCCGGCGGCGACGATGACGTGCCAACTGTGATGAGAGCAGAGCAGTGGCCACTAAATCTGGGGAGTGAGCGCGATTGGGGCTTTGCGGCCCAGCCCAGCCCGCACGTCAACGGTCGCTCTATCCCACTGTCGATGGGCAAGGTGTTGGGGGGTGGCTCCAGTATCAACGTGATGGCGTGGGCCCGCGGGCACAAAAACGATTGGGACTTCTTCGCCTCCGAAGCCGGCAATAAGGCTTGGAGCTACCAATCGGTGTTGAACACTTATCGGCGCATCGAGGATTGGCACGGTGCGGCTGACCCCGACTATCGGGGCACAGGTGGCCCCGTGTACGTCGAGCCCGCGCCCGACCCCAACCCGATAGCACTCGCCGGCCTGCAGGGCGCCCGCTCGGTGGGGATTCCGACCTTCGAGAATCAGAACGGCCGCATGATGGAGAGCGACGGCGGCGCGGCGATTATGGATGTGATAGCCCGAAAGGGCCACCGCCAATCTATCTTTCGTTCCTACGTCTTCCCCTACATGGACCGGCCCAACCTGACCGTGCTTACCGGCGCGCTGGTCACCCGGATAACATTCGAGCACACGCGGGCCAGCGGCGTGGAGTTCCGCCACGACGGGAAAATCCACCACGTGGATGCGGGATGCGAAGTCGTGTTATCGCTGGGCGCGATAAACACTCCCAAACTGCTCATGCAGTCCGGGATCGGCGACCACACCGAATTGCGACAACACGGCATCCCCGTCGTGCAGCATCTACCAGGGGTCGGTCAAAACTTGCAGGACCATCCTCGTATCGATTGTGTCTGGGAGTACCCGCAGCCGCTTCCACCGCGCAACAACGGCGCCGAGGCGACCTACTTTTGGAAGAGCGACCCCAGCCTGGACACCCCGGATTTGCAGAGTTGCCAGGTTGAATTTCCACTGTCGAGTCCGGAGACGGCAGCCAGATTCGACGTGCCTGACTTCGGGTGGGGATGGTCGCTCGGTCTGGTGCGGCCAAAAAGCCGAGGGGAGATCCGCCTCACCGGACCCGATCCAGTTGACCCAGTGGAGATTTGCGCAAATTTCTTGTCTGATCCCGATGATGTCAAGGCAGCGATTGCGGGCGTGGAACTGTGCCGCGAGATCGGCAACTCACCCGCTCTTGGTCCGTTCGTGAAGCGTGAAGTCATGCCCGGAAGCCTCACAGGCGCCGAGCTTGAGCGCTACGTGCGAGATGCCGCGGTGAGCTACTGGCATCAAGCCTGCACCGCCAAGATGGGCCAAGACTCCATGTCGGTGGTAGACGGAGAGCTGAAAGTCTCTGGAGTAGAGGGTCTTCGGATCGCCGACGGGTCGATCATGCCCCGGGTGACGACCGGAAACACCATGGCTGCCTGCGTCATCATCGGCGAACGCGCTGCAGAGATCCTCAAGAGCGAACACACATTTTGATGTCGTCACATGCCTCAAGGGTTGCCCGTCTGGTGAAGGTTGTTGGAGGACACAATGGCTACGTCACTGTCGGCTGAGTGAGCTTTTCCCGTGGATCGGCGCCCTGAGGCTTGAGGGTGTGCGAAGTTTTCGGGCGACTTGTGCACCGGCCGCCCGGGTGGCGGCCACTAACGCGACCGGGGGCCGCTTCCCCGTGATGAGCGCGGTCATCGCCGCCACTTGACCGCCGCTCAGGGGGATCGTCACCGTGACACAGCTGAGATTTGGCAGCACACCACCGGCATCCAGAATCGGTGCCGGGCGCGGGATTTCGATGTGGGCACGTGCCGACGACGTTCTCGGCGGCACCGGGCTGCCCGGCTCAGGCATGGCGACGACAAGCGGGATGCGAGGCTCCACCGTGTCAAGGAACACTGTTTCACCGCCGATGCTGGCGGACAGGCCCACGCCGGCGCCAGTGATCGCAGCAAGCTCTGCCATCGGTCGCCGAGCGACAACGCGGAGCCGATGCTCAGGCGTCACCCGCGAACCCAGTTCCAACAGACTCGCCCCGAGACGGTACCGCGTGCCCTCGCGCCTGACTGCGCCCGCCTCAATGAGCTGCCCGAGTAGCCGGTGCACTGTTGGGTGTGGGATTCCGGTTGCTTTCGCCAGGTCGACCAGCCGCGCCGGTTCCAATGTAGCCACCTGATCCAACAGGTCGAATGCGGTTGCGATGATGCTGCTGGGGCCGTCAGCGCGAGGTACAACCGTCATCCATTGAGGTTACGCGGAGATCTATGTACCGCAGACAATTGTGAGCAGTCGCCTAGAAACTAACGTCAGCGGAAGTAATGGCACGACGCTGGCCTTGTTCAGCCAGAGGCCGACGAAAGAGCAGATCGTTGCGGAGCATCCGGATATGCGCCCGGTCGCACTGATTCGAGCCAGTTTCGCGGTGATTTGTTCCGAAATATGTTGCCAATCTTGCGGTTATCGCGGTTCAGTACCGGTTGTCGCCGGTGAGAATTGGGCGGCGAGGAGCTCGACGCGTTCGGACTCACATTCGGGGCGTAACCGTCCGCCGCGTGCAAGTGTTGTCAATCCGTGCAGCGCTGACCAGAACACCTCGGCGAGAGTGTCGACATCCGTTCCGTGAGCAACCCCGCAGAGTCCCTCATGAAGCTCAGCGAATCCCGCTGACAATTGCGGCGGAGTGTCGTCGGCGGCGAAGTGCAACGTGGTGGTGCGAGCGAACATCGCGTCGTACAGGGCCGGATTCTCCCGGGCAAAGTCGAGATAGGCGTGTGCCATCAATGTCAGCGAGCGGTGCGGCGTCTCGGCGCCGGCGCGGGCTGCGCGCAGCTCTTCGGCGAGTTCGCCAAATCCATCGATCGCGACGGCCGCGGCGATCTGGTCCATGCCCGAGAAGTGCTTGTAGAGCACGGGCTGGCTGTACTCGATCTCGGTGGACAGCCGCCTGGTGGTGACAGCATCCCAGCCTTCGGCCTCGGCCAACTTGCGGGCGGTACCGACGATCAAACGACGGCGAGCGGCGCGATCTCGCTCGCGGCGGTCCTCGATGCTCATACCCACATGATAGCACCGCTACTTATACGAGCACCGCTATTGACGCATGAGCGACGGAGGGTTAGCGTCGCTAGCATGAACGAGTTTGATACCGACATCGCAACGGTGCGGCCCGCCGCGAATCCGTCGAAGGGGGTGCGGCGTGATCGCGCTAGTCCACCTCGCTGCATTGATCGCGGTGCTGGGAACCGCGGTCGTCTACGGCACCGATGTGTTTTGTGCGATGGTGCAACGACCTGCCTTGGCCGCCATCGATGACCGGACCCTGGTCGCGGTGATGGGCAACGTACACCGCTACGGCGACCGACGAATGCCGCTGCCCGGCGTGGTCGGGATTCTTGCCACCGCCACAAGCGCCGCACTCGCCGCTGCTGCCGGCAACTGGGCTCAAGCCGCACCGGCGGCGACTGCCCTTGCCCTGCTGGTGGTTTGGCTCGTGCTCTACGCACGGATCAGCAAGCCGATCAATCGGCAACTCGCCGCCGCGGCCGCCACCTGCGACATACCACCGGATGCGCGCGCCCTGCAGGGCAAGTGGGACCGAATCATCAATGCTCGAGCCATCATTCAGGGTCTCGCAGTCGCCTCGCTGTGTGTCACACTGATGATCTGACCGCCAGCATCAGGAAATCCGTTTACAACCAAAGGAATACAGACACCATGTCTCAGTTCACGAATTTCGGCAGACTACTGATGCGCGCCGCTCCAATAATGAATGCACCGGTGGCCGCGTTAACGAACTCCCCGCGCTTCGGTCGATTGATCAGGCGCAACATCACCATGATCACCTATACGGGACGACGCTCCGGGCGCACCTTCAGCATCCCGGTGGCATACCGGCGCAGCGGTGACGAAATCGAAATCGCCGCAAACATGCCCGACGCCAAGGCGTGGTGGCGAAACTTTCTTGGCGACGGCGCACCCCTGACGCTGAGTCTTGACGGAACCCGGCGCTCCGGCCACGCGGTGGCGCAGCGAGACGAAAACGGCCGTGTCACGGTCATTGTCCGGCTTGCCAACTCTTGACCGACGAAGATGGCGACCTATCAGTTCCCAAAGGCATGAAGTGGCCACCAGTCCGGTGTGGCTGAAGCAGCAGTTGTCAAGGACGGACCCCTGTGACAACACCGGACTTTAGGGTCGAAATGCTTCCCGGTACGCGGTTGGCGATATCCCATAAGTCGCTTTGAACATCCGGGAAAAATGAGCCGAGTTGTATAGCCCATGACGCGCCGCGATCGCGCTGACACCCTCCCCCAGCAGCCTGGCATCCTGAAAGTCTCGTCGGCAGCGCTCCAAACGCCTCGATCGGATCGATCCGGCTACAGTCAATCCTTCTGCCGCAAAAAGCTTTTGGAGATATCGGGGCGAAATATGCAACGCGGCCGCGACCTTTGAGGTGTCAAGATCCGGCTCGGCAAGGTGTGCACCGATGAAGGTCCTTGCACCAACTAACAAGCTAGCGCGTGCCGGAATTCGGCCGAACTGCGTGTTGTCGATAGCGACGGCGCTGATGAGATCAAGTACTGCGTCTTCCATCATCGGCGTCGTGGATAGTGTGCCGGCCCGTAGCCTTGGTCGAAGCGCAATCAGAAACTGCGAGACTAGCGCCCCGATGCCATGGTCTCCCGGAATGCGTTGTGCGGACGCCTTCCTGAGTTGGTCAGAGGTGATCTTCAATGATGTGCGGGGAAACATCAGCACCAGCGTGTCGAACCTGCTCGCGTAATGCATCGCGTACGGAGTGCTCGTGTCATACACAGCGAAATCCCCCGGATTCAGCACTGCCTCGCGACCATTCTGAACGATGAGACCTCTCCCACGCAGCTGCACACTGACCTTCACGCCGCCCATGTCGCCGCGTCGGATGTTTGCGGCGGTGCGGCGGAAATCAACGGCACTGCTGGACAGCTCACCGACGCTAATCGATCCGACTGTCGCGGTTGTCAATTCGCCGGTGAGGTTGTAGTCGTGTGCCGTGGCCACTATGTCGACGGGTACAAACTTCGCAGCCATATCCTCGCGCCACCGTTCGCAACCCCCGCCGCTATCGGCGGCGCCAGCCTTCGGCGCACACCGAGACAAGTTCCTGTCCGGCGCGGCAGCGTTCAGTGACGCGCGTGTCGCCGTGTCTTGTGGCCGCTCGGTCACACCCGTTGCGCTATCCCTTCCGCCGAAGTCCGTGTCGGAAAAGCCGCGCTGTCGACTACGCACGGACGTCGACAGCGATTCTACCGGCATCCTGCTCAGCGAGTTGCACGACGTTGAAATGACCCAGTCCCCCTACAGATAGTCGAGCTACAGATTTCGTCGCGTGCCGACAGTCAACGCCACTATGAGATCGGGCAGACCAACAAAGCTTGTGTCTTTGCGCACACAATTAGCGTTGTTGCGCACACAACTTGCGACTTTGTCGTCGCGCAAGCTCTTCAGAACATCTTTGGACTCACCGGCGCAGCCGCAGGCAGGACGCACACACGCATGTGGTGTACGCGCACGCGCTATCGCGACTGTCTCAACCCCGCAAGCATTGAGTTCAAGTTGACGTGTCTGCATCGGTGAGGCTGACGCGTCGTGAAAAGCAAAGGAGTGTCTGTGACCACGCACAGCCCAACGAAGCCGGCCTTAAGCCCCGCCGTTCAGCAATGGCTCGACAATCATCAGCCACGCTTGATGATCAATAACGAATTTGTTGAGGCCAAGTCCGGCAAGGTGTTTGAGTCGATCAATCCCGCGACTGAGCAAGTCATCGCACTTGCCGCGGAGGCCGATAAGGCCGACGTCGATGAAGCAGTGAAGGCCGCGCGCACTGCTGTCGAAGAAGGACCGTGGTCCCGCATGAGCGGGCACGACCGTGCGAAGGTCCTTCGCGACCTCGCCGATCTGCTGGATCAGAACAGCGAACAGATCGCCCAGCTGGAGACGATCGACAACGGCACCCCGATCTCGTCCGCTCGTGTGCTGGTTTCTATGGCCGTTCAAGCGCTTCACTTCTTCGCCGGCGCTGCCACTAACCTCAGCGGCCATACCGTCGCGTCGGCGTCGGACCGGTTCAATTACACGCTCCGCGAACCCGTCGGAGTGGTTGGCTCGATCATCCCCTGGAACGGACCGATGCTGGCGGCAAGCTGGAAGATCGGGCCGGCGCTGGCGGCAGGCAACACGGTCGTGCTCAAGCCGGCAGAGCAGACGCCGCTGAGCGCGATGCGGCTTGCGGAGCTGGCCGTCGAGGCGGGAGTCCCGGCAGGCGTTATCAACATCCTCACTGGGTTCGGGCCGGGCGCAGGGTCCTCCATCGCAGAGCACCCGGGAATCGACAAGGTATCGTTCACCGGCTCGACCGAGGTCGGCAGGAAGATCCTTGAAGCTTCGAACCGGAACCTCAAGCGGCTGACGCTCGAACTCGGCGGCAAGTCGCCGAACATTGTCTTCTCCGACGCGGATCTCTCCAAAGCGCTGCCGGGCTCGGTTTTGGCGTTCACCTTTGTCTCTGGCCAGGTGTGCGCGGCGGGCACTCGGTTGTTCGTTCAGCAGGATTTTAAGGACGAATTTGTTTCGCGACTGGCCGAGCAGACGGCGTCGATCAAGGTTGGCGATCCCATGGACGAGGCGACAACGATGGGACCGGTGTCGTGCAAGGAGCAGTTTGATCGTGTTCAGGACTACTTGGCGGTCGGCAGGGACGAAGGCGCCACGGCCCGCGCGGGCGGAGCAGCCATGGGGGGTAGCGGATATTTTGTGGAACCGACCGTGTTCGACGACGTCACCAACTCGATGCGCATCGCGCGCGAGGAGATCTTCGGTCCAGTGGTGTCGGTCATCGGCTTCAGCGATGAGGACGACGCGGTTTTCCAGAGCAACGACACGCAATACGGCCTGGGCGCGGCGGTTTGGACACGAGACCTCAGCCGCGCACATAAGATCGCCCGACGGATTAAGGCCGGCACGGTGTGGGTCAACACCACCATGCAGTTCGACCCCACCATGCCGTTCGGCGGATATAAGCAGTCCGGGTACGGCCGAGACCTCGGGCTGGACTGGTACCAGGACTACACCGAGGAAAAAGCGGTCTTCGTCCAGCTTTAGCGCGTCCCGAGCTGGGTTAGGAGTTAGCTGCGGCAGAGTCCAATGCCGCTGTGCCTGAGCAATTTCCGCGAGTGCCCGGCTTCCCAGACCCGCCAACACCCACAAAGCTGGCGACGCGGTTTAGGCGTACCCGGCAGTGAGGTTAGTGAGATTCGGCTGATCGGGGGTTGGCCGCCGATGGCTGAGTGGCGTCGTTGATTGTTGTAGTGCTCGAGCAGGGTCCAAGGGTTGCCCAGCGGGCAACATTGGTCGTGAAGACCTCGCGGCTCCGAGCGCGGCGCTGATCTCGAGAAACGCCATGCACGTGATTCCGTTCTCGTCGGGCAGCATCTCGGAGTTGGCCAGCCGGGAGTGATCATCGACGACCGAATGGACGTAGTCGAATCCGACACCGCACCACGGGTGCGACGGCACACTCAACGCCTCCGGCCGAGTACAGCTAGGCGCCGCGAAGCAATGCACAACAGGGTCGCATTGGTTACCCGTTACCGATGGTTTACCGCGCGCCGGCGCCCGTTGGACGCGACAGAATATCGTCGCGCAGTTGACGCTTGAGTACCTTGCCGATGCCTGAAAGCGGTAGCTGTTCAACGACTTCGATGCTGCGCGGCACCTTGTAGCCGGCGAGCCGAGCCCTGACATGTTTCTGCAATGCGGCTGGATCGATCTCCGCGTTGGCAGCGGGCACGACGACGGCATGCACTGTTTCACCCCATTGATCGCTGGGCAACCCAATCACCGCGCAGGCGGCAACCGAAGGATGACTGCTCAAGGCGTTTTCGACTTCGGCTCCGTACACGTTCTCACCGCCGGAGATGATCATGTCCTTGACGCGATCAACCACATAAAGAAATCCGTTGGCATCGAGGTACCCCGCGTCGCCGGTGCGGTACCAGCCATCGACGAGGACAGCGGCGGTTTCATCCGGTCGATTCCAGTAGCCGCGTGTGACATGGTCACCGCGGACACAGATCTCGCCGACAGCGCCGGTCGGGGCTGCACCGCCGGATTCGTCGATGACCCTGATCTCGGAATGCGGCGCCGCACGACCCGCCGAGTTCAGCAGACTGCCGTGGTGATCCTGATGCCATAGCAGACTGACCACGGGCGCGGCCTCGGTCATGCCGTAGACCTGAGTGAACCGGACTCCGGGCAACAACCGCATGGCGCGCGTGAGCAGCGCCTCCGAGATCGGTGAACCGCCGTAAAGGATGTTACGAAGCGAGCTCATGTCGTACTCGCCCATCGCGGGGTCGTCGATGAGCATCTGGATCATCGTGGGAACCAATACGACATCGGTGACTTGGTGGTCGCGGATCGCCGCGAAAACGGCGTCGGGCTTGAACGCCGGAACCATCACATGCACGCCGCCGATCAAGACCTGGGCGATCCATCCACAGAGACCGGCAACGTGGAACATTGGCGCCGCGTGCAGGAGCACCGCTCCCTCTTGTACTCCTTGCCTGGTCGCGAGCGTACCCAGCGCCGAAGTCACGATGTTGCGATGGGAGAGCATTACGCCTTTGGGAAAACCTGTTGTGCCGCCGGTGTAGAACAGGCCCGCCAGGTCGTCGCCGCAGCGGCGCGCGTCGGGCATCGGTAGGTGCGCCGCGACGAGATCCTCGTAGCCCACCATCCCAGTGGGCACCGATTGTTCGCCGCAGTAGATCAACCACCGCAAGTCCGGACACCTTTGCCGCAACTCCTCGCCTACCGGCACGAACGCGTCATCGATGAGCAAGCAGGAGGTACCCGAATCGTTGAGGGCGTAAGCGATTTCGGCGGCGCTCCAGCGAATATTGACCGGGTTTACGACACCGCCGGCCCACGGTACCGCCAGCAGATACTCCGCGTAGCGGTCGCTGTTGAGTGCAAGCATGCTGACGCGGTCGCCAGCGCCGGCACCCAGCGCGCGTAAGCCTGCGGCCAGCCGCGCAACGCGGTCTGCCTGCTCATGAAATGTACGCTCGCGCGTTCCAAAAATCGTGGCCGTCCGATCCGGTGTGGTTTGCAAAGATCGGTGTAGGCCCTGGGTGAGTTGCATACGCGGACATTCCTAACTTCGATGCGCCCTATTGCCAAAAAGTCTGGCCACTCGCGGGGCGGCGATGTTGTGCGTAAACGCACAAGAGCTTGTGTAGACGCGTACGGTCTCAGCGGCGTACTCAGCTAGTGGATCAAGTGCACGAGAGTCTGGCGGCCCGCCATTGCGGCCAGCACGACCTGCCAGGAGCCGGAAGCCATCCCCCGAGGGAACGACGACAGCGACCCCGTCGAGCAGGCAGCACCGTTCCCAATCGGTGGCGGCCGTACCGCCCCGACAGACGGGGCGGCATGAAAATGGCCCCGGAAATCTCCGGGGCCATTTCACTTTGTAGCGGGGACAGGATTCGAACCTGCGACCTCTGGGTTATGAGCCCAGCGAGCTACCGAGCTGCTCCACCCCGCGTTGGTAAATGCCAGGTTACCGAACACGTACGAAGCTATCCAAATCGCGGGTCGGCGAGAGCGAAAGCCCAGCTCAGTGCGATGGCGGATTCAGGCCGTATCGCTGCGCGATATCGTCCATCCAGTCCGGTGTCCCGTAGGTCAGCCCATACTTGGCCGCCAATGCATCGAATTCCGCCGTCTGGTGCAGTGGCTTGCCCGCCGCGTCGCTCGCGTGCTCGAGGAGCAACTCGCCCAGTTCACGGAAGTAGTTCTCGAACCCGCCGGGAGTGATGATCTCGACGATGCGACCGGGCTCGGTGCCGGCATTCCACATCGCGTGCATCTGCCCGCGCGGCTTGGTGATGTAGCCACCGGGGCCGAGGACTACTTCGCTGTCGTCGGACCGGAAGCCGATCTCACCGGCGAGCACGATGGAGTGCTCGTCCTCGCGGGTGTGGCGGTGCGCCGCGGAGATGAAGCCGACCTCAAACGGATGCTCGACGATGGACACCTCGCCGTTGTTGTTCTTGCCGGAGAGCTTGAACACCGCCCCAAAGCCCGGGATGGCGACGGAATCGCCCTCGCCGGGCTGCACCACCGAAACCCCGATTTGATTCGCGTTGGCCATCTGATCTGCCCCCTCGCTGAAATCCGTTAAGCTGCACCGTTTTCGGACTTGAGCAGCCAGGCCTCTTTCTCCAACCCGTCGATGATCGCGTGCAGCAAGTCGGCGGTCGAGGGATCGGCGGCGTCGACGTCGTCGTGCACGGCGCGCATAGTGCCCACGACAGCGTAAATCCGGTTGCTGATCATGTCGACCGTTTCGGTGGCGCCGACGAGACCTGGCGGGATCGCGGGCACGGATGTCGTTGCAACGACTGTGTCTGAGCGCCCATCGGGAACCGCATCCAAGGCGCGCATACGTTCGGCGATCGTGTCGCTGGCCTCGCGCGCCGTATCAACGATGCCGTCGAGCTGCAGGTGCAGATCGCGGAAGTTGGTTCCGACCAGGTTCCAGTGCGCTTGCTTGCCTTGCAGATGTAACTCGATCAAGTCGACGAGCACTCTTTGCAGGTTCTCGAACAAGCTGGCCGGGGCGTGAAAAGGCCGAACCTCGTCGACGTCACGACGGGTGCTGGACAGTGCAGTTGTCATGGCGGATTCCTTTAGCTAGCAATGCGGCTCGGGTCGAGGGGCTATTCGGGCCAGGTGTTGTTGAGGATGATGTCGACGAAGTTCTCGCGGACGAACGTCGGGTCGAAGTGTGCGAGCACGTCGTCGTTGACGGTGCCGAAGGTGCTCTGCGGGCGGTGCTTCATTGCGTCGTTGAACGTCGTCAGGATGCGCTGCTTGAAGTTCGGACGCGGATGAGCCGCAGTGACCGCGGCAAGCGCATCGGGAGAAAGCTCGTCGCGGTCGATGCCCAGCACGTCGGTTTCAACACCAGCGGTCACCAAGGCGATTTCGGTTGCCAGGAATTCCGGGATCCCTGGCGTGGTGTGCAAGGCGATACTCAGCCACACCTTGTCGGCATCGGCTTGATCGACGCCATACCCCAGCAGGAACTCCCGCGCCGCATTGGCGCCGTCTACCTCGAAGCGCTGCTGCGAGGTGCGGTAGCGCTCGGTGAGGCCCAGGTCGTGGAACATTGCCGCGGCGTAGAGCAGCTCCAGGTTCGGTTCCAGACCGCGGCGTCGTCCCTGTAGGGCACCGAAGAGGTACACCCGGCGGGAATGGTTAAAGAGCAAGTCGTCTTCGGCGTCGTGGATGTAGGTGGTGATGTCGCGCACCAGTGGTGTGTCGGGTATGGCGATGTCCGCGATGGTGTTCATCAACTGAATATCCATGATCTCGTCTCCTCGGGTGATCTTGGTTATTAGTTTGCGGGGTCCCGAGTTAGCCGACCGTTGCCATTCGCGCCGTCTTCTCCACAGAAAGCGACACAATGGCTTCGTGGCTGAAGTCGGAGCGCATTCGCGGGTTGTGGTGATCGTCGTCTTCGACGCGGTGACGCTGTTAGACGTCGCGGGAGCGGCTGAAGTCTTCGTCGAGGCCAACCGGTTCGGGGCCGACTACCAGCTCAAAATCGCCTCAGTGGATGGGGGTGACGTGACATGCTCGATCGGGACCCGGTTGGGTGTCACCGACAGCATTTCGTCGATCGATTCCGCCGATACCGTGATGGTCGCCGGCAGCGACAACTTGCCCAGGCGAGCGATTGATCCCGCGCTTGTCGACGCCATCAGATCAGTGTCGGCACGGACCCGGCGTATGGCGTCCATTTGCACGGGGTCGTTCTTACTCGCCCAGGCCGGGCTCCTTAACGGTCGGCGCGCCACCACCCACTGGCACGATGCCCGGTTATTTGCCCGGGCCTTCCCGGACATCACGGTCGAGCCCGACGCGATCTTCATCCGCGACGGCGATGTCTTCACCTCGGCCGGGGTGTCGTCGGGTATCGACCTGGCGCTGGCGTTGGTCGAAATGGATTACGGGACCGAACTGGTCCGCGACGTGGCTCGGTGGCTGGTCGTCTATCTCAAACGGGCGGGCGGCCAATCACAATTCTCGGTGTTGGTTGAGGCCGATCCACCGCCACAATCACCGCTGCGCGCGGTCACCGATGCGGTCGCGGCCAACCCGGCCGCCAACCACAGCGTGAAAACTCTTGCGGCGCAGGCGTCGTTGAGTACGCGGCAGCTGACCCGGCTATTTCAGTCCGAGCTCGGCACCACCCCGGCCCGCTACGTCGAAATGGTGCGCATCGATGCCGCCCGCGCCGCACTCGACGCCGGTCGCACCGTCACCGACACCGCGCGGATGGCCGGCTTCGGCAGCGCCGAAACCCTCCGGCGGGTGTTCGTCGACTACCTGGGTGTCTCGCCCAAGGCCTACCGGGACAGGTTCCGCACGGCAACGGCCTAGTTCAAGTTGGCTGGATTCAACAGATCTGACATGCCGACGCGATGCAACATCTCAGCCCTGAGCCGATCGAGCACCGCGAAGCCGACATCGGCGCCGTCCTGGGCCGGATCGATGTGAACCCGGAACGGGCGCTTGCCAAATGGGGTGTCGACCACGCTGACGAGCGCGTCGGCAACCACGGATACATCGGCGTCCGCAGGCACGATGGCGTTGAAGGCCTCCTGAACACGGACTCCGAAATCCGGATAGGGGCCCGCTTCGTACTCGGCGAGCACCGCCTGGTCGCCAGGTGAGCCGGCATTGGCAAAGTGGTTGGTACCACTGGTGAATGCGCCGGGCACAATGATCGACGTCTCGATGCCCCACCGGGTCAGTTCGCGCGCATAGGACACGGCCAGTGAGTCCATCGCGGCCTTGGCGGCGAAGTAGGGCGCCAGATACGGTGGCGTGCCCCCGGCCGAGCTGCTGCTGGATACCCACACGAGAAGCCCCTGCTGCTGGCGTCGCATGTGTGGCAGCACGGCCCGGTTGACCCGCTGCGTGCTCACCACGTTGACGTCGTAGAGCTGCGCCAGCTGTTCCGGCGTGAACGCCTCGGCGGGGCCGAACACCATGTGGCCCGCGTTGTGGACCAGCACATCGATGCGGCCATCGGCGTTGACGACTTGTTCGATAGCGGCGTCCACCGAAACCTGCGACTGGACATCCATTTCCACGGTCCGTAGGTCCACGCCATTCTCCTTGGCGAAGTTGCTGACGGCTTCGACCTGAGAGGCGTTGCGGCCGTTGATGTCACGCATCGAGGCATAGACGGTGTGGCCGGCACGCGCCAACGCTTCGGCGCTGAGCCGACCGAACCCGCTCGATGCGCCGGTAACCACAATGACGCGTCCCACGGCGATCTACTTCGCGTTGTTGTACTTGGTGATGGCGTCGTCGAGCCGCTGTAGTGCCGCGCCGTAGCCGGCGAAATCACCCTTCTTCTGCGCATCGCGCGCGGCGCCGATCGCCGTCTGAATCTCCTGCAAGGCAGCCGCTTTGGCGGGCGACAATGTCGTCGATCCGTCCGGAGCCGGGGGCACTGCCGCTGGCAGCGGCGGCGAGCCTGGCGGCGCGGCCGGCGTTGGTGGACTCGCGGGCGGGGTCTGGGGTGCACCGGCATCGGTGGGAACAATCCCCGTCGCGGCCGCACCCGCACCAGGCCCGAACAACCCGGTGAGTGCGTCACCGACCGTCGGACCGTAACCGATCTTGTCGTTGTACATCATCGCCACCCGGATCAGCCGCGGGTACGACGAGGCGGCGTCACTGGCCCCCGGAGAGGCGTAAACGGGTTCGACGTAAAGCAGCCCACCTTGAGCCACCGGCAGCGTCAGCAAGTTGCCCCACCGGATTCGGTTCTGGTTGTCACGCCCGATGACACCGAGGTCTTGAGATACCGCCGGATCGGTGGTGATCGCGTTATTGGCCAGCTTCGGACCGTTGACCTGACCCGGGATGGTCAGCACCGTGATCTTGCCGTACGTCGCGGGATCGGAGCTGGCACTGATGTAGGCGGCCAGATAATCGCGTTTGAATCTGTTCATCGCGCTGGTCAACTGGTATGAGGCCGAGTTATCTTGCTTCGCAATGTTTTTCGCAACGATGTAATACGGCGGCTGATAGCTGCTTGCCGTCGGATTCGGGTCCAGCGGCACATCCCAGAAATCTGAGGTGGAGAAGAACGTCACGGGGTCGTTGACGTGATACTTCGCCAGCAGCATCCGCTGCACCTTGAACAGGTCCTCGGGATAACGCAGATGCTCGGCAAGCTCGGGAGTGATGTCACTCTTGGGCTTGACCGTCCCCGGGAAAACCCGCATCCAGGCTTTGAGCACCGGGTCCTGCTCGTCTTGCTGGTAAAGCGTCACGGTCCCGTCGTAGGCGTCCACCGTCGCCTTCACCGAGTTTCGGATATAGGAGACCTGCTTGTCGGGACCCAGGTGGTTGAACGCCACCTCGGTGGAGTCAGCGGTCGCGGACTCCAGGGAAGTGAGTTCGGAATACGGGTAGTTGTCCAAAGTGGTGTAGCCGTCGATGATCCACACCAGGCGTTTGTTAACGATCGCCGGGTAGACGGAGCTGTCGGTCGTCAGCCACGGCGCCACCGCCTCCACCCGCGCTGCCGGATCGCGGTTGAACAGGATCTTGCTGTTGGAGCCGATCACATTGGAAAACAAGAAGTTTCGCTCGGCGAATTTGGCGGCGAACACGCTGCGGGATAGCCAGTCGCCAATCGGGACTCCCCCGAGCCCGGTGTAGGTGTAGTTCTTGGTCTCGGTGTTGGTCTCGTAGTCGTATTCCCGGTCGGCGCCATTCTTTCCGACGATCGCGTAGTCGGCCGCCGCGTTGGCGATGACGGGTCCGAAGTAGATGCGCGGCTGGTCCAGCGGCGCCGGCCCGTCGGACACCACACTGCCGTTGGCTCCGACGACGTTCGCCAGAAACTCCGGATAGCCACCGTTCTGGGTGGGGTCGTTGGCGATGCCCCGCACGGTATTGGCCGGCGACGCGATGAAGCCGTTGCCATGGGTGTACACGGTGTGCCGGTTGATCCAGTCACGCTGGTTGTCGATCAGCCGGTCCGGATTGAGTTCTCGGGCCGCGACCACATAGTCACGCAACGCGCCGTTGCGGTCCAGGTAGCGGTCGATGGACAGCTGGTCGGGGAAGTAGTAGAAGTTCTTGCCCTGCTGAAATTGCGTGAACGCCGGGCTGATGATCGTGGGGTCGAGCAAGCGGATGTTGGAGGTGGTCGCGCGGTCCGCCGCGACCTGCTGGGCGGTGGCCTGGTTATCGCCGCTGTAATTGCGATAGGTCACCGCGTCGGACGTCAGCCCATACGCTTGTCGCGTCGCCGTGATGCTTCGGCTGATATATTCGCTTTCCTTTTGCGCGGCATTGGGTCTCACGCTGATCTGCTCGACGATCAACGGCCACCCGGCGCCCACGATCAACGACGACAGCAACAACAGAACCAGGCCGATGGCCGGAATCCGCAAGTCCCGCAGCACGATCGCGGAAAAGACCGCGGCAGCACAAATCAGCGCGATCGCCATCAGGATCAGCTTCGCCGGCAACACCGCATTGATATCGGTATATCCGGCACCGGTGAATGGCTTGCCGCCGCGCGTGTGCGACAACAGCTCATAGCGGTCCAGCCAATACGCAAAGGCTTTGAGCAGTACCAGCATGCCGACCAGGCTGACCAACTGAATCCGCGACGAACGACTCACGGCACCGGTACGGCCCGAGAGCCGAATGCCACCAAAGATGTAGTGCGCCAGAAGATTCGCTATGAAAGCCAGGAACACCGACACGAACAGGTAGCTGAGCACCAGC
Organism: Mycobacterium sp. Dal123C01; assembly: GCF_052566995.1. Taxonomy (NCBI): domain Bacteria; kingdom Bacillati; phylum Actinomycetota; class Actinomycetes; order Mycobacteriales; family Mycobacteriaceae; genus Mycobacterium; species Mycobacterium sp. Dal123C01. Next base: position 5,672,458 of record NZ_CP199580.1, read on the forward strand.
CGGTAGAACGGCAGCTCGAACGCATAGAAGCCGAGGTCCTTACCGAACTGCGGATCCTTGATCCCGAAGTCTCCGCCGTGCATGAACAGCTGGATGCGCACCCAGTAGCTCTGCGCGACAACGCCGGCCAACAGTCCAATTGCCGCCGGGATGCCGATGGCTACCAGCCGCAACCGTGACATGACCAGGGTGCGATACCGCGCGACCGGATCGTTGTCGTTACTCGGGACGAAGACCGGGCGGGTGCGGTAGGCCACCGCCAGCCCGGCGAACACGATGCCGCCGACCAGCAGGCCGGCGATCAAGAACACCACGATGCGGGTCACCAGCACGGTGGTGAACACCGAGCGGTAGCCGAGCTCACCGAACCATAACCAGTCGACGTAGGCGTCGATGAGTCGCGGGCCGGCGAGCAGCAGCGCGATCACACCGAGCGCGATCAAGATCAGAATCCGGCTGCGCCGAGTCAGCTTCGGCATCCGTGCGGTGGGCCGCATCCCCACTGGCTACGCTCCCTGATCGATGTGGCTGGTCTCCATTTAGTCGCCGGTTGTTGCCGGTTTTCCTGGACGGTCACAACTGTACGCAGAATCGCGGGCTAACAGCTCGGTGCCTGACCTCCTTGTTGGATCGCGTGTAGCGCGTCCACCGCTTGGTTGAGGGTCTCGACCTTGACCAAGCGCAAGCCGTGCGGATTGTCCGAGGCCGCCTCGTAGCAATTCTTCGCGGGCACCAGGAACACCGTGGCACCGGCCTCCTGGGCGGCGACCATCTTGTGCGTGATGCCACCGATCTGGCCGACCTTGCCGTCGGACGAAATCGTTCCGGTCCCCGCGATGAACGTCGAGCCGGCCAGCTCGCCGGTCGTGAGCTTGTCGACGACCGCCAGGCTGAACATCAGGCCGGCCGAGGGCCCGCCCACATTGGCGAGGTTGAAGTCCACCGAAAACGGCGCCCAGGGCGCGTCGAGCACCGCGACACCCATGAAGCCGTAGTCGCGGTCTTTGTTTGTGCCCAGGGTGATTTGCGCGACGCCGGCCGGCTCATTCTTGCGGCGGAAGTCGATCGTCACCACCTGGTCGGGCTTGGTGTTCTTCAGCAATCCGGTGAACTGCTCGACGTTGACCACCGGGGTGCCGTTGACCGCGTCGATGGCGTCACCGGCCTTCAGCTTGCCCATCGACGGGCCGGGGTCGGTGACGGTCGCGACGGTGACTGCCGGCGCGTATTTCAGATAGCCCAGGGCGGCATAGGCGGCGCTGTCCTCGGATTCTTTGAAGTCGGCGTTGTTGGCCTTGTCGACGTCGTCGCGTGACTTGCCGGGCGGGAAGATGAGGTCGCGCGGTACCAGCTGTTCCTGTCCGGAGAACCACAGCGTGAGGGCTTCGCCCAGGGTCAGATCGTCACGCTGGGACACCGTCGTCATGTTGAGATGACCGGTCGTCGGGTGAGTTTGGGTGCCTTCGATGGCGACCACCTGCTTGCCGTCGACCTCACCGAGCGTGTCGAAAGTCGGGCCGGGGCCCAGCGATACAAACGGCACCGTCACCACCGCAAGCAACACGCCGAAGACCAGGATCGGCACCAGCGCGACCATCAAGGTCAGAATCCGCCTGTTCACGCCGCTTACCCTAACCGGATACCGCTCTGCCTCGTTCAGCTGCAAGCGTGACGGCGGGTGGGGCCTTCTGTTCCGGCAGTGAGTACCGTTGGAGTCATGGCTGACCTGCCTTTCGGCTTCTCTCATGGAGACGACCCCGAGCGCGACAAGCACGGAAAGAACGATCCCGAATCCGGCTCGGGCGCGTCAGACCCGCTGGGCGCATTCGGCATGGGCGGGGATTTCAACATGGGTGACCTGGGGCAAATCTTCACCCAGCTGGGTCAGATGTTCAGCAACGCGGGCACGACGCCGGCGGGGGGCAACCCGTCGGGACCCGTCAACTACGAACTGGCCCGCCAGGTCGCGTCCAGCTCGATTGGGTTTGTCGCCCCGATCCCGGCCACGACGAACTCCGCGATCGCCGATGCGGTACACCTCGCCGACACCTGGCTCAACGGCGTCACCGCGCTGCCCGCCGGCACCAACAAGGCGGTCGGCTGGAGCCCCAACGACTGGGTGGACAACACCCTGGCGACCTGGAAGCGGCTGTGTGACCCGATGGCCCAACAGATCTCGACGGTGTGGGCGTCTTCGCTGCCCGAGGAGGCCAAGGGCATGGCCGGTCCGCTCATGGCGATGATGTCGCAGATGGGCGGCATGGCATTCGGCTCGCAGCTGGGCCAGGCCCTGGGCCGGTTGTCCCGTGAGGTGCTGACGTCGACCGACATCGGTTTGCCGCTGGGACCCAAGGGCGTGGCGGCGATCATGCCGGACGCGGTGGAGGCGTTTGCCTCCGGTCTCGAGCAGCCCCGCAGCGAGATCATGACGTTTCTGGCGGCTCGTGAGGCGGCCCACCACCGGCTGTTCAGCCACGTTCCCTGGTTGGCCAGCCAGCTGCTGGGTGCCGTCGAGGCCTACGCCATGGGCATGAAGATCGACATGAGCGGGATCGAGGAGCTGGCGCGCGACTTCAACCCCGCCTCACTATCCGACCCGGCGGCAATCGAGAACCTGCTCGGCCAAGGCGTCTTCGAGCCCAAGGCAACACCGGCGCAGACCCAGGCGCTGGAACGGCTGGAGACACTTCTCGCACTGATCGAGGGCTGGGTGCAGGTCGTGGTGACCGCCGCCCTGGGCGACCGGATTCCGGGCGCGGCCGCGCTCAGCGAGACACTGCGCCGGCGGCGGGCCAGCGCGGGCCCGGCCGAGCAGACATTCGCCACGCTGGTCGGCCTGGAGTTGCGGCCGCGCAAGCTGCGCGAAGCCGCCGCGCTGTGGGAGCGCCTGACGGAGGCCGCCGGTGCGGACGCCCGCGACGCCGTCTGGCAACACCCTGATCTGCTACCCGGCGCGGAGGATCTCGACGAACCGGCCGGCTTCATCGACCGGATCATCGGTGGTGACACCAGCGGTATCGACGAAGCCATCGCCCGACTCGAGCAAGACGACCCCGGCCCAGACGGCGGTCCTGTCGACCGCGGTTAGCTGCCTGGCGCGGTAACGACGATCGATTCCTGCCCGATTTTCCAAGCCGTCATGAATGTGCCGACGCTCACCTTCGTGTCGCCGTTATCGGCGTAGGGGTCGTTGAGGTGAACCGTTTCGTTGTTGGTATCGACCCCGGTGACCACGAGTAAGTGATCGGCCGTGGTGCGCTGGTCGTTGGAGCCCAAGATGGTTCCGCCATTGACCCACGCGATGACCTTGCGGCCGGCTCCGAGGTACTGCTCCAGCGCGGGCAGACCCACCTCCTCGGGGTGTTTGTCATAGGTCATATGCGATTTGACGCCGTAGTGGTCGAGCAGCACGACCGTGTCGGCCATGTCGATGCCACCCTTCGCCCCTTCGTGGCCCGGGTCGCCGGTGGGGAGGTAAATCGGACCGTCGCGGATCGCCGAGGGCGTGTTCTGTGCCAGCTTGATGATCTGCTCCTCCGTCGGAGCGTTGCCGGTGACTTCACCGACCACGTCGGCCACCGAAGCCAGCCCGCAGGTGTCCTCGAGCGATTGCTGCACCCAATACTTGGCGGCCGCCGCCGGGTCGCCGTACACGCCGCTGGCGGTCGTGCTCGTCCTCGCCGTCGACGGCGGGTTGCCGGGGATGCTGCCAGTGGCGGCGGCCGGTGACGTCGTCGCCGCACGCATCGACGGTGGCGCCGAGCTACACGCCGATATCGACGAAATGCTGGCCAGACCGATGCACGCACCCGCCAGGGCAGTGCGCACCGCGGTTGCCAACCGAGCGTTGAACATATTCCCTCGCGAAGATCAGTAGGGCAATCGATTGGTCAGCAAAGTAGCACCTTCAGCAAACGCCCGGGGCACGATTAGAGGCCGTCCCCGGCCGAACGGGGCGGCCAGCAAACTTCTGGCTATCGCCTCGGCCGCCTTGTGGATAACTGAACCGGCCGTTCGCGGCGGCCTGGCACAGTCAGGATTCATGCCGCGGCCCGCGTCTCCTCTGTATGCGCTGGACCCGGCGCTGCCGGTGCTGCTGCGACCCGACGGCGCCGTGCAGGTGGGCTGGGATCCCCGCCGGGCCGTACTCATCCGCCCGCCCAGTGGCCTGGCGGCGCCGGAGTTGGCCACGCTGCTGCGGTGCATGCGCTCCCCTGTGCCGATGCGCGAGCTACAGCAACAGGCCCTCGACCACGGATTACGCGACGCTGACGGCCTGGCACACCTGGTCACGCAGCTGGTGAGCGCCGGCGTGGTGGCCCGCGGATGCCGGCAGACCGGTGGCCGGGCAGCCTCGATCCGGGTCCACGGCCGCGGGCCGCTGTCGGACCTGCTGATGGAGGCGCTGCGCTGTTCGGGTGCGCGGATCGCGCACAGTAGCCAGCCACATGCCGCGGTGTCGCGCGCCGCCGTGGATCTGGTGGTGCTGGCCGACTACCTGGTGGCGGATCCGCGCATGGTGCGCGATCTGCACAGCCAGGGCGTCGCGCACCTGGTGGTTCGGGTGCGAGACGGTACCGGGCTGGTGGGGCCGCTGGTCATCCCCGGCGTCACCAGCTGCCTGGGCTGCGCCGACTTACACCGCAGCGACCGCGACGCCGCGTGGCCGGCGGTCGCGGCCCAACTGCGCGAGACCGTCGGAGTGGCCGACCGGGCCACCCTGCTGGCTACTGCGGCACTGGCGCTCAGCCAGGTAAATCGCGTGATCGCCGCGGTGCGCGGGCACGATGTGGGGGCCGATCCCGGACCACCCCAGGCGCTGAACGCCACTCTGGAATTCGACCTCAACGCCGGGGCCATCGTCACGCGGCGATGGACCAGACATCCATTGTGTTCGTGCTGACGCCGTGACCACCGGTCGTCCTCACAGCTCACTGTTGCCTAGATCATCACCGACGCGGGCGTTTCGTCATGGATGATGGGGTTGTGTCAGACATCAAACGGGGGCGTGCGGCTCGCAACGCGAAGCTGGCCAGCATTCCGGTCGGCTTTGCCGCGCGGTCCGCGCTGGGCTTCGGTAAGCGGCTGACCGGTAAGTCGAAAGACGACGTCCAGGCCGAATTGCTGGAGAAGGCCGCCCACCAATTGTTCACCGTCTTGGGCGAGCTCAAGGGCGGAGCAATGAAGGTGGGCCAGGCTCTGTCGGTACTGGAAGCCGCGATTCCGGAAGAGTACGGCGAGCCGTACCGCGAAGCGTTGACGAAGCTGCAGAAGGACGCCCCGCCGCTGCCCGCCGACAGGGTGCACCGGGTGCTCGACGCGCAGCTGGGCACCAAATGGCGAGATCGGTTCAGTTCCTTCGACGACACCCCGGTGGCCTCGGCCAGCATCGGCCAGGTGCACAAGGCGGTGTGGTCCGACGGCCGCGACGTGGCCGTCAAGATCCAGTACCCGGGTGCCGACGAGGCACTGCGCGCCGACCTCAAGACCATGCAGCGGATGGTCGGGGTGGCTAAACAGCTCGCGCCGGGCGCCGACATCCAGGGCGTGGTCAACGAGCTGATCGAGCGCACCGAGATGGAGCTCGATTACCGGCTGGAGGCCGACAACCAGCGCGCATTCGCCAAGGCGTATCGCGACCACCCGCACTTCGCGGTACCGGGCGTCGTGGCCAGCGCACCCAAGGTGGTCGTCCAGGAGTGGATCCAGGGCGTGCCGATGGCCGAGATCATCCGCGATGGCACGCCCGAGCAGCGCGACCTGATCGGCAGCCGGCTCCTCGAACTCACCTTCGACGCGCCACGCCGGCTGCAGATGCTGCACGGCGACGCACACCCCGGAAACTTCATGCTGCTGCCCGACGGTCGGATGGTCGTCATCGACTTCGGTGCCGTCGCGCCCATGCCCGGTGGTTTTCCGATCGAGCTCGGGATGACTATCCGGTTGGCCCGCGAGAAGAACTACGACCTGCTGTTGCCAACGATGGAAAAAGCCGGCTTCATCCAGAAAGGCCAAGAGGTGTCGGTGCGCGACATCGACGACATGCTGCGCCAATACGTCGAACCGGTCGAGGTCGAGGTTTTCCACTACACCCGTAAGTGGCTGCAGAAAATGTCCAGCATCGAGATCGACCGCTCGGTGTCGCAGATCCGGACGGCCCGGCAGATGGACCTACCGCCCAAGCTGGTGATCCCGATGCGGGTGATCATGTCGGTGGCCGCAATTCTGTGTCAGCTGGATGCCCACGTGCCCATCAAGGCGCTGTCCGAAGAGCTGATCCCCGGCTTCGCAGAGCCCGACCCCGTGATGCTCTAGGCAGCCACCGCACCTTTGCGGGGACGTCCGCGCGGACGTTTGTAATCCACGATCGCACCCCGCTCGAATATCTCGCCGCCCCAAACACCCCACGGTTCGGCACGGTCTAGCGCCGCCGCCAGGCATTGCCGCCGGACCGGGCAATCCATGCAGAGCGTCTTGGCGCGCTCCAGGTCAGCCGGGGTCTCGGCGAACCATAGGTCGGGATCGCCGGCGTGACATGGCAACACCGGCGGCGGTTGTCTGGGGACTGTCAGTGCCGACATGTCCTGCTCACCTGCTTCCTGGTTGGTGTCCTTCTTCGGTGATCCGGACCAGGTTGCGGGCTTTGAAAACTGCCGACCCAAAAACTATGGCCACGGATCCTTGTGACTTCGGGTCCGTGGCCATGTGGTGTAAGCGGGGTAGTTAGGTAAGACCCCAATCCACGGACGCGTCAGCCGCGGCGGCGGCGCGATGCTTAAGCGCGGCCGCCGGCGTAGCGGCGGTGTGGGCGGCATGGGAGATCCCCGCAGTCAGCACCGCGCCGGCCACGCCTACCTCGAACGTGTCGTTGATCATCGTGGCCACCTCCTCGCGCCAGTACGTGTGCCGGCGTTGCGCCGGCAGCAGAATGCGTATCCGAGAATAAATGTTAGCCGACGGCTCTGACAACTGATTTTCTGACCTGCGCGTTTGCCGTCAACGGCCGCGCACGAGCTCCAAGACGTCCGGCCCGTACTGCTCAAGCTTGCGCGCGCCGATGCCCGGTATCGCGACCAACGCCGCCTCGTCGTCGGGCAGCAGCTCGGCGATCGCGATCAGTGTGTTGTCGGTGAAGACGACAAAGGCGGGCACCTTCTGCTCCTTGGAGACGTCCAACCGCCACGCCTTGAGCCGCAACAACAACTCCTCGTCGACGTTGGCGGCACACGTCTCACACCGCCGCAGCATGACGGCGGTCGGGGTGTTCAGGTCCTTGTTGCAGATCCGGCAGCGGGTGGGGCCCTTATTACGCCGGGACTTGCTCGGCGCAGCATCGGCCCGCGCCTGCGGCGCAATGCCGTTGAGGAACCGCGACGGCTTGCGGCTCTGCCGTCCGCCCGGGCTGCGCGACAGCGCCCAGCTGAGCGCCAAATGCACTCGTGCCCTGGTGATTCCGACGTAGAGCAGTCGACGCTCTTCCTCGACCGGCTCACTCTCCGCGCCGTGCGCCAGTGCGTGCGAGATGGGTAGGGTGCCGTCGGCCAATCCAACCAGGAACACCGCATCCCATTCCAGACCCTTGGCGGCGTGCAACGAAGCCAGGGTGACGCCCCGCACCACCGGCGCGTGCCGCGCGTCGGCCCGGATCCGCAATTCGGCCACCAGACCCGGCAGGTCCAGCTGCGGGCGCTGCGCCACTTCGTCGTCCACCAGCTCGGCCAACGCGGTCAGCGCCTCCCAGCGCTCCCGGGCCCGGGTGCCGACGGGTTCCTCGGGCGTCAGACCCAGCGGTTCCAGGACCGCGCGGACCACCTCGGGCAATGGGCCCTCGGCGGCGCGCTCGGCAGCGCGCCGCAGGGCCACCATCGCCTGCTTGATCTCCTGACGGTTGAAGAAACCTTCGCCACCGCGGACCTGGTAGGCGATGCCCGCCTCGGTCAATGCTTCCTCGTAGATCTCGGACTGGGCGTTGACGCGGTAGAGCACCGCGATTTCGGATGGCGCGGTGCCGGATTCGATCAGCCCCGCGATCGACTTGGCCACCGCGGCCGCCTCCACGGTTTCGTCGGAATGCTCGCGAAACGATGGCGCCGGACCGGGCGGACGCTGGCCGGACAGCTGCAGCTTGCTGCCCGCGACCCGGCCGCGCGCCGCGGCGATCACCTGGTTGGCCAGCGACACGACCTGCGGCGTGGAGCGGTAGTCGCGCTCCAGGCGCACCACCGTGGCGTCCGGAAACTGCCGCGAAAAGTCGAGCAGGAACCGGGGTGAGGCCCCGGTGAACGAGTAGATGGTCTGGTTGGCGTCGCCGACAACCGTCAGGTCGTCACGATCGCCCAGCCACGCCGACAGCACCCGCTGCTGCAATGGGGTGACGTCCTGGTACTCGTCGACGACAAAGCAGCGGTAGCGGTCGCGAAACTCCTCGGCGACCGCGGCGTCGTTCTCGATCGCGGCCGCGGTGTGCAGCAGCAGGTCATCGAAGTCGAGCAGCGTCACCGTTTCGTCGCGAACCTTGAGGGCCTCGTAGGCGGCGTAGACGTCGGCGATTTTCGTGGCGTCCAGCGGGATGTCACGACCCACGGCGGCGACGGCGCCCGAATATGCCTCTGGGCTGATCAGCGATGCCTTGGCCCACTCGATCTCGCCGGCCAGGTCGCGCACGTCGTCGGTGCCGACATTCAGCCGGATGCGGCTGGCCGCCCTGGCCACGACAGCGAACTTGCTGTCCAGCAGTTGCCAGCCGGTGTCACCGACCACCCGCGGCCAGAAATAGCGCAACTGGCGATGCGCGGCCGAGTGAAAGGTCAGGGCCTGCACGGCGCCGACACCCGACCCGGCCTGCGCGGCGGCGTCCAGCGTCCGCAATCGGGACCGCATCTCCCCCGCCGCACGCTGGGTGAACGTGACCGCAAGCACCTGCCCCGCGGCGACATGGCCGCTCGCCACCAGCTGGGCGATGCGGTGAGTAATGGTGCGGGTCTTGCCCGTTCCGGCTCCCGCAAGTACACAAACTGGTCCGCGCGGTGCCAGCACCGCCTCGCGCTGTTCGTCGTCCAGTCCGGCGGTCAAAGGGTCGGCGACCATCGGCATGTCGTCCATCTTGGCAGCGGTGGCCGACAAACCGGGCGTTTCGCCACGCCGAACCTGCGCCTTCCCTGCCCCGCACCCGGTGGTCCCCGTGCGGAACGCATCATCGCCGGGCTACGTTATCGAGTTATGAGCAACGCTCCACTTACCGTTTACACGACGTCATGGTGTGGCTACTGCCACCGGCTCATGACCGTGCTCAAGTCCAACGGAATCCCCTACGAAGCGGTCGACATCGAACACGACGCAGCGGCCGCGGAATTCGTCGGCGCGGTCAACGGTGGCAACAAGACTGTGCCGACGGTCAAGTTCGCCGACGGGTCGACGCTGACGAACCCGAGCGCTGCGGAAGTGAAAGCGAAGCTGGCTCAGGTCGCCGGCTGAATCGGGCGCTGATCGTGTCGGTCGGCGTGGTCGGTCTTAGCGCCTCAGCCGAGTGCGGCCCAGGATTCGATGATCACCCTCGCGATCGAAATCGACCCGGGCAGTAGCAGTTTCGACTCCGAGGAACTGGTCCAATCGCCGACCTCAAGTGCTGCGCGCACCTCGTCGCGAGTGAACCAACCCGCCTCCGCGATCTCGCCGTCGTTGAAAGCAAACTCCTCGTCGGGATCGCCCAGCGCATGGAAACCGACCATCAGCGATCGCGGAAAAGGCCACGGCTGGCTGCCCAGGTAGCGAACGTCGCGCACGGTCAGGCCGATTTCCTCGCGAATCTCCCGGACTACGCAGACCTCGAAAGACTCTCCGGCTTCGACGAATCCGGCCAGCAAGGAGAACATCCGCTCGGGCCACACCGCCTGGCGGGCCAGCACCGCACGGTCACCGCCGTCGTGCACCAGGCAGATGACCGCCGGGTCGATGCGCGGGAACTCCTCATGGCCCGTGGCCGGGGTGATGCGTGACCAGCCCGCCCTGGCCGGTTTCGTCGGCGACCCGTCCACCGCGCTGAACCGCGCCCTGTCATGCCAATTCAGCAGCGCGACAGCCGACGACACCAGTTGGCTGCTGGTGTCGTCGAAGATCGGGCCGAGACTGCGCAGATTCACCACTTCGGTTTGGACGTCGGGGTCTTCGGGTGCTCGCAGCGCGCCCCGGATGGCCCAAACATGCTGATCGTTCTCGATGCGGCCGAGGAATACCGCGTCCGTCGGTGGCTTATCGCCGACTCCGGCTGCCGCGCCCAGCACCACGCGTCCGTTGGCGACCAACACCTGGTTGCGCGAATCCACGCGCAGCAGCGCCGCATCCGCCCATCCCTCGGTGGCTGCGTCGACATCGGTGCGCAATTGATCGGCCCGGTCCGCCCCGACGCGCGAGAGTAACGGGACGCTGCTCAGTTGAAAGTCCACTAGTGCCCCGAGTCTCGAATGTAGAGCAGCCGGTCGGTGGCCTCGATGGCGTCCACTTCGGGTGCACCGATGCGAATCAGATGTCCGTCACGCACCACGCCGAGCACGATGTCGCGCAGGTGTCGCGGGGATCCGCCGACCTCGCTCTGCTCGACTTCGCGTTCCGCGATGGCCAGCCCGGCGTCCGGAGTCAGCAGGTCCTCGATCATCTCCACGACGGTGGGCGTGGTGGTGGCAAGACCGAGCAGCCGGCCCGCGGTCTCGGAGGAAACCACCACCGAGTCCGCGCCCGACTGCTGCAGCAGATGCGAATTCTCGGCCTCCCGGATGGCGGCCACAATTTTGGCCTTGGGCGCGATCTCTCGCGCCGTCAGCGTCACCAGCACGGCGGTGTCGTCACGGTTGGTGGCAACGATGATCGACGATGCGTGCTGAGCACCGGCCAACCGCAATACGTCGGATTTGGTGGCGTCACCGTGCACGGTGACCAGACCGGCGGTCGCGGCGTGCTCGAGGGCACCGCGATCGGTGTCGACGACGACGACTTCGCCCCCAGCGGACTCGTCGCTGACAATGGTTGCCACAGCCCGTTTCCCCTTGGTGCCGTAGCCGATCACGACGGTGTGGTTCCGCACTTTGTTCCTCCAACGCTGAATCTTCCACCCTTGCCGGGACCGCTCGGAAAGCACCTCGAGCGTCGTGCCGACCAACACGACCAGGAACGCAATCCGCAACGGGGTGAAGACGACCGTGTTGACCAGGCGCGCCGCCTCGCTGTACGGCGTGATGTCGCCGTACCCGGTCGTCGACAACGACACCGCCGAGAAGTAGAGGCAGTCCAGGAACGTCAGCCGGTCGCCCCGCACGTCGCGATAGCCGGCACGGTCCAGGTAGACGACCAAGGCGGCGCCGAACAAGACCAGCAGCGCGATGATCAGCCTGCGGGTGATGACCCGGGCCGGGCTGCCGGGGTCTTCGGGGATGCGCAACACGCCGACCAGCAGGTGACCGGGCTGAGCGGTCAGTCTCTCGTCGAGACTCCGCAGCCCTCGCAACCTACTCTTGGGCACAGCGGTCCGTTATCGGCCGAACACCACCGCACGCCACACGCACGATTCAAATGTAACCACGATCGCGGGCCGGCAGACACTTGATCGGCTCAGACGGCGACCTGTCGCTCGTCCTCGGAGTCAGCCAGCATCCCGGCCAGCTCGGTGGGATCGGGCAGCTCGTCGGGCACAACGGTGAGTCCGGTGCGCACGTAATGGAACGCGGTCCCCACCGAGGATCGCGGGCATCCGGACAAAGCCGCCCACGCCAAGCGGTAGACGGCGAGCTGGACGGCGGCCTGTCGCATCGCCTCCGGCCCGCGCGGAGGTTCGCCCGTTTTCCAGTCCACCACGGTGGCGCCGCCGTCGGGTTCGGCGAAGACCGCGTCGATGCGCCCGCGCACCACGGTGTCGCCGATGGGCATCTCGAAGGGGACCTCCACGGCAAGCGGTGTGCGGGCCGCCCACGGCGATCGGGTGAATGCCGCCTGCAGCGCGGCCAATTCTTCGGTGTGGCCGAGGTCGGCGTCCGCCGCACCCGGCAGGTCGCCAAGGTCGAAAAGCCACTCGGTTCCGTAGAACTGTTGCACCCAGGAGTGAAAGGCATTGCCCAGCAATGCATGTGGATCCGGTCGAGTCGGCAGGCGACGCGCCAATCGCTGCACCGCCCCCTCGGGATCGCGGGCCAGGTCCACCAGCCCGCTGACCGACAGCTGGCTGGGCAGGGCCCGGGCGACCCGACGTTCGGAGCGAGCACGCTCGCTCAGTAGCGCGTCCACGTCGGCGGCCCAGCCGTCAACGTCGACCCGTTCTTCCGTCAGGTCCGCCGCCATCGCCCCGGCCACCAGCGCTGCCCCACGCTCGACTTCAGCGCGGCGCCCGGCCAGCGGATCGGTAGGCCAAACCGCTTCGATAACGTCGTCGCGCATTGGGTTTCGTTCACCGTCGGCGGGCGCGGGAGCCCACTGTTCCACCAGTCCGCAGGGAGCACCGGCCGCGGCCGACCGGTCGATGACGTCCTTGAGTTCGCACAGGAAGTCCGACGGCCCGCGCGGTTTGATCCCGGTGGGACCCCAGTGATGACCGGAGACCAGCAGCGTGTCCTCGGCCCGGGTGATGCCGACATACAACAGCCGGCGCTCTTCGTCGATGCGCCGCTGATCCAGCTGGCGCCGATGTTCGGAGATCTTGTCCGACAGCTGCTTTCGGTTGGTGACGTCCGAGAGGTCCAATACCGGGATGCCCAGTGAGCCCGCTGACGCCCGATCGCCGCGCAGCAGCGGCGGCAGCTCGGCGGCATCGGTCAGCCAGCTGCTGCGCGACGCGGTCGACGGAAATGTTCCGCCGGACAGGTGGGCCACCGCGACCACTTGCCACTCCAGACCCTTCGCGGAGTGCACGGTGAGCACCTGGACCCGATCCCGCGCGACCGCTAATGGGTAAGGCGCCAAGCCGTTTTCGACGATCTCGGCCGCGTCCAGGTAGGCCAGCAGACCCAGGACCGAGGCCGCGGCGGACAGGTCCGTCGCGCGTGTTCGTTCCGCGTAGCCGGCGACCACGTCGGCGAAGGCGTCGAGGTGTTCGGCGCCGGCCCAACCCCGGTGGCCCGCCGCGGCGCGGACTTCGCAGTCGACCCCCAGCACGCGTCGCACCTCGGCGACCAGATCGGGTAGCGAATGACCGAGATGGCCGCGCAAGGCGCTCAGCTCGGCGGCCAACGCGGTGATGCGTTGATATCCCGCAACCGAATACGAGGCGGCCGGACCGGGATCGTCGATCGCGTCGGCCAGGCACGCCGCGTCGGCTTCTAAGTTGGAGGGACCGGCCGACATCGCGATCGCCTGGGCCGAGGACGCCTCAGCCGAGCGTGGCACGCCATGGGCGGCTGCGCGCCGCCAGAGCGCGGCGATATCGCGGCCACCCAGACGCCACCGCGGACCGGTCAGAACTCGCATCGCCGCCGCGCCGGCCGTGGGGTCGGCGACCAGGCGCAGCATGGCCACCAGTTCGGCTACCTCCGGGATGGACAGCAGGCCGGCCAACCCGACGACCTCGACCGGGATTCCGCGCTCGCGAAGCGCAGCGGCGATGGGTGCGGCATCGGCGTTGCGGCGCACCAGCACCGCGGCGGTCGGCGGGCTCACACCGTCGGCTCGAGCCCGCTGGTACTGCTCGTCCACATGGTCGGCGATCCACTCGCGTTCGGCCTGTGCGTCAGCAAGCAGCGCGGCGCGGACGGTGCCGGGTGGGGCGTCCGGGCGGGGCCGCAACGCGTGCACGGCCACGGATCGGCGTCGCGCCTCCGCCGATATGGCGTTGGCGATGTGCAGTGTGCTGGGTGGGTTGCGCCAGCTGGTGCGCAGCTCCAGGACGGGCGCGGGGGTGCCGTCGGATCGAGGGAAGTCGGTGGTGAACCGGGGCAGGTTGGTTGCCGAGGCGCCGCGCCAGCCGTAGATCGACTGGATCGGGTCGCCGACGGCCGTCAGCGCAAGCCCGTCGTCGATGCCCCCGCCGAACAGTGCCGACAACGCGACTCGCTGGGCGTGACCGGTGTCCTGGTATTCGTCGAGCAGCACCACCCGGTAGCGATTTCGTAGGTCCGCACCGACCTGCGGGAAAGTTGCGGCAAGCCGTGCCGCCGAAGCCATCTGCACGCCGAAGTCCATGACCTTCGCGGTGCGCATGCGCTCCTGCAACGCGTCGAGCAACGGCACCAGCTCGGCGCGCTCGGTCTGGGCGGCCAGCAGCCGCAGTAACCATTGGCTCGGACCACGGTCGCGTTGGTAAGGACCGGCGGGCAGAGCGTGCACCAACCGCTCCAGCTCCAGGTGGGTATCGCGGAGCTGGCCGGTGTCGACCAGGTGCTCAGTGAGCTGGCCCCACAGCCGCAGCACCATCGAGGTGATCGCGGCCGGCGTCTTGTCGGTACGCAGCTGCCCGTCGTATCCGTTGACCACGTCGAAGGCCAGCTGCCACAGCTCGGTCTCGCTGAGCAACCGGGTGTCCGGTTCGACGGGCAGCAGCAGCCCGTAGTCACGCAGGAGTGAGCCGGCGAACGCGTGATAGGTGCTGACCATCGGGGTGCCCGCCGATTCGACCGGGCCGGTCGCGCCCAAGCCAACGCCGGCCAACCGGGCCAGTCGGGAGCGGACCCGGCGCATCAGTTGTCCGGCGGCCTTGCGGGTGAACGTCAGTCCCAGCACCTGGCCGGGCTCGGCGTATCCGTTGGCGATCAGCCACACCACGCGCGCGGCCATCGTCTCGGTTTTGCCCGCACCCGCCCCCGCAATGACGACGAGCGGACCCGGCGGCGCGGCAATAACGGCGGCCTGCTCAGCGGTGGGCGGGAAAAGCCCTAGCGCACCAGCCAATTCGTGCGGGGTGTAGCGCGGTTCCGGGGTCATAGCGCTGTTCCTTCTATGTGGGCCGGGCACCACTTCCGTATCGGGCAGTGCGCGCAGCCTTCGTTGCGCCGGGCGACGAACTGCGGACCGGCTGTCGCCTCGGCCGCCCGCATGACCAGATCGCGCCATTCGTCCCGGGCGGCCGGGGTCAGTGGATCCTGCTCACGCACGGTCGCGCCCGCCGCCCCGCTCTTGCCGATGTAGACCAGCCGCGCGCCGCCGGGCTCCATATCGGGCGCTCCTTCGGGCACAAGACCTTCGGCCACCGCCAGCTGGTACATCGCCAGCTGCGCGTGCTGTTGGGCATCGTCCTTGCTGACCGGCGTTTTCCCGGTTTTGACGTCGACGATCACCAGCCGGCCGGCTCCGTCGCGTTCCAGCCGGTCGACTCGGCCGCGCAAGCGAACTTGGCCACCGGCATCGCGCGCCGTCCCAAGGACTCCGTCGACGTCGACCTCGACACCGACCTCCCTCAACTCGCCTCGCGTTTGCGCACGCCACTCGACGAACGCCTCGATCATGGCGCGGTGGCGGGTCAGCTCGTTGGCCGAATGCCAGCGGGCATCGAAAGGCAGGTGTTCCCAGGCCCGATCCAGCTCGACCAACAGTTGTGCTTCGCTTTTGCCCGGTTCGGCGATCAGGGCGTGCAGCACCGAGCCGATCGTGGACCGCAGCTCACGCGGGTTGGTTCCGCCGTGCCGTTCGACGAGCCAGCGCAGCGGGCAGTCGTTGAGGGTCTGCAGAGTCGATGGCGTCAATGTGACGGGATCGCCGCTGTGGCAAAGCGGATCGCTGGTGCTGACCGCGGTCAGACCGTGCCAACCGGCCGGGTCGGCACCCGGCACACCGGCGCCGGCCAGCCGGGCCAATTGCGTTGCCGCACAATGGCGAGCGGCATATTCGACGGCGCCGTCCGGTGCGCAGACGACACCGCGTAACCGACCGACCAGCGCGGACGTCGAGAGCACCCGAGGCGCTGAAACCGGCTGCGCCGCGACATGGTCATTGTCATCATTGGCCCACTGCGCGACCTCGAAAAAGAACGCCGATGGCAATGCAGCCTCCAGGTCGGCGCCGCCGGTGTCGCTGTCGACGGCGGTAATCAGCAGTCGGCGCCGGGCCCGGCCCATCGCGGCCACCAGCAGCCTGCGCTCCTCGGCCAGCAGCGGCGCACGCACCGATGCGTCGGCGCAGATGCCGTCAATGACGTCGAGCAGTCGCTGCGTGCCCAATACACCGCCGCGCGGAACGGTGTTGGGCCACAAGCCATCCTGCAAGCCGGCGATGACCACCACGTCCCATTCGTGTCCCAGCGCGGCGTGTGCGCTGAGTACCCTGACCTGTTCGGCCGTCGACGCCGGCTCAGTGTTGGCCCTCGGCACCTGCAGCGCCACAACGTGTTCGATCAGACCGCCTAATGACGCGCCGGGTGTGCGCGACACGTACTGGTCGGTGACGTCGAACAACGCGGTCACCGCCTCCAAGTCCCTGGCGGCGTGGGCGCCGGCGGTGCCGCCGCGCTCGCTGGCCGCCAACCAGCGACGCTGCAAACCGGATCGGTGCCACGCCGCCCATAGCGTGTAGCGCGGATCTTGGCCGCCGCGGTGGCAGCGCGCGGCCGCGTCCAGCACCGCGCGCACCCGCTGCAGCGGGCGAGACCGCGAGGACGACGGCGCCCCGGCCCCCAGCGCGGCCACCACCAGATCCCCGAAACTGGCTGCCGCATCGGCGGGTTTGGCGCGCATCAGCGTCCGGCGCAGCTGCCGCAGCGAGACCGGGTCGACGCAGCCGATGGGCCCGGTCAGCAGTGCCAGCGCCTGGTCGCCGTCGAGCCCCTCGGCGGTTGCCGCCAGCACCGTGAGCATGGCCTGGACCGCGGGCTCCTCGGCCAACGACCCGTTGACCGCGGGCGCGGCCACCGGTACCCCCGCGGCCGCCAACGCTCGCGGCAACCGCGCCCCGGCTCGCGGCACCGACCGCACGATCACCGCCATCTGCGACCACGGCACCTTATCGACGAGGTGCGCACGCCGCAGCGTGTCGGCGATCATCGCCGCCTCCGCATGCGCCGACGCCGCCAGGCGAACCGTGACCGATCCATCGTCGGCGCCGGTGCCGTCGATCTGCCTGCCGTTGCTGCTGCCCGGGAGCCGTTGCGCGATGCCACTGACCGCGCGCGCCACCGCAGGCGCACACCGGTGCGAGGCCGTCAGCGTCACCGACGGTGTATCGCCGTGCAACAGCCCGGCCGGCTCACCGCCTCGGAACCCGAACACCGCCTGGTTGGGGTCCCCGGCGACCAGCGCCAGTTCGCTTCCAGCGGCCAACACCCGGACCAGGCGGGCGGCCTGCGGGTCAAGCTGCTGGGCGTCGTCGATCAACAAGACCCGGACCCGGGCGCGCTCGGCGGTCAGCAGCTCAGGATCGACCGCGAACGCCTCCAACGCGGCGCCCACGAGTTCGGCGGCGCCCAGCGTCGGCGTCGTCGCCTGCGGCGCCGCGGTCCCGACCGCCGCGCGCAGCAACATCACCTGCTCGTACTGTTGCGCAAATCGACCCGCCGCGGCCCATTCCGGTCGCCGGCACCGACGGCCGAGCCGCTGCAGATCCTGCGGATCCACACCGCGTTCCGCGCAGCGCGCCAACAGATTTCGCAGCTCGGTGGCGAAGCCCGCGGTGCTCAGGGCAGGCCGCAGATGCGGCGGCCATGCGGTGCTGCCGGCGTCTTCGAGATCGCCGGCCAGCAGCTCCCGGATGATGGCGTCCTGTTCGGCGCTGGTGACCAGTCGCGGCGGCGCGTCGCCGGCGCGCTGGGCCGCGCGTCGCAAGACCGCATAGGCGTAGCTGTGCACGCTGCGCACCAACGGCTCGCGGATCGCGGACCGGCACGGGCCGGTGCCGCGCGCCCGCAGCAATGCCATCGTCAACGCGCTGCGCTCCCGCATCCCGATCCGGCCCGAACCGGTAAGCAGCAGAACCGATTCCGGGTCCACACCCGCGTCGACCTGAGCGACAGCGGCATCGACCAGCAGGCTGCTCTTCCCGGTGCCCGGGCCGCCGAGGATACGCATCAGGCCGCGTGCACC
Organism: Mycobacterium sp. Dal123C01; assembly: GCF_052566995.1. Taxonomy (NCBI): domain Bacteria; kingdom Bacillati; phylum Actinomycetota; class Actinomycetes; order Mycobacteriales; family Mycobacteriaceae; genus Mycobacterium; species Mycobacterium sp. Dal123C01. The sequence continues at coordinate 5,690,439 of NZ_CP199580.1, forward strand.
CGGCGCCAGAACAGCACCCGCCTCGGCACCCCAGGTCAACGACATACGGGCATGACATCACGAGGGTCTGACAAGTCGGTCCGGCTAGGACCGGCGGCGGCCGCCGGGCCTGGCATCATCGACGCGTGACCACCGATCTTCACGTGCACCGCTACGGTCCGTCTGGCCCGGTGCAAATGCTTGCCCTGCACGGACTGACCGGCCATGGCCAACGGTGGCAACAGTTGGGCGATTATTTGCCCGAAATCACCATCGCCGCCCCCGATCTGCTCGGCCACGGCAAGTCGTCGTGGGCCGCACCGTGGACGATTGAGGCCAATGTCACGGCGCTGGGCGCGCTGCTCGACGAGGTGGCCGAGACCCCGGTCCTGGTTGTCGGCCACTCGTTCGGCGGGGCGCTGGCAATGAATCTGGCCGCGGCCCGGCCGGACCTGGTGACGGCCCTGCTCCTGCTCGACCCCGCGGTCGGTTTGGACGGCGGCTGGATGCGCGACATCGCCGAGGCAATGCTCTCCTCTCCCGACTACCCGGATCCCGCGGAAGCTCGCATGGAAAAGGCCGCGGGCTCTTGGGCAGACGTGGATCCCGCCGTGCTCGACGCCGAACTCGACGAGCATCTGGTCAAGCTGCCAAGCGGACGGTACGGCTGGCGGTTCAGCGTGCCGGCGATGATGTCCTACTGGAGTGAGTTGGCCCGTCCGACCGTGTTTCCGCCGGCGGGAACGCCGACCACCTTGGTGCGCGCGGCCTTCACGTCGCCGCCCTACGTCAGCGACCAACTCATCGCGGGGCTGCAGGAACGCTTGGGAGCCGATTTCGAGTGCCTGACTTTCGAGTGCAACCACATGGTGCCCGGCGCAAAGCCGAGCGAGGTGGCCGCGCTGATCCGCACGCAGTTCCAGGTCTGCTGACCGTGGCGCCGGTGACCGAGGAACAAGTCGAGCAGGTGCGCGCACTGGTGGCCGCCATCCCGTCCGGCCGAGTCTGCACCTACGGCGACATTGCCGCTGTTGCAGGGCTTTCCAGCCCGCGGATCGTCGGATGGATCATGCGCACCGACTCCTCCGACCTGCCCTGGCACCGGGTGATCACCGCATCCGGGCGCCCGGCACAGCATCTGACGACCCGGCAATTGGAACTACTGCGCGCCGAAGGAGTTCTTTCCGTCGACGGCAGAATCTCGCTCAGCGAAGTCCGCTACGAGTTTCCATCCGGCGGTTAAAGCACCAGCCGGATCAGAGCTGCCGTGCGGGCCAGACCCGGGAAGGCCTCGGCGGTCGACCGCGGATGCAACGCATGAACTGCCAGCCGAAACATCAACGCGCGCAACAACATCTGCGGCCATTCCGGCAGAGCGTTCCAACGTTCGATAAGCCCGTCGTCGGCCTCACCCCACGACAGCGCGTCGACGACCACCACGCCGGCAGCCCACGACGCGGGCCGCCAGTACGGCGTGATGTCGGTGATCCCCGGCGCGGCGGTGCCGATGAAAAGCACTGTGCCGTAAAGATCCCCGTGCACCAGCTGATTGGGGCTCTTGGTCGGCTTGCGTAACGTCGCGAGCTGGCTGATCAGCTCGACCGAACGTTGGCCGTCGGCCGGCGGCGGGGCGGTGCGCGCGCCCGGCGGCACCGAAGCCAGCGGCCGCTCTTCCCACGCGGAGCGATCGGCGGCGATGAACACGTCGATGTCTGACCATGGCGAGGTCGGCCCCTGGGTCAGAAATCGGGGGCGCTCCAGTTTGCCGGTGGCCTCGTGCAGTCGCACCGCCGCCGAGACGACCTCGTCGTGCCTGGGCTCCGGTGTGCCGGCGACAAACGTGTCCGCTCGCCACCCTGAGACCACGTAGCGCCCGTCGGTCGAGCGGACCGGCCGGGCCAGGCGCACCCCGTCGACGAATAATGTCTCGCGCACCCGCGCAGACCAGGCCGCGCGCGCGTGGTCGGCCACGATCGAGAGAACGACTTCGCCGCAACGCCAGCCGCCTTCCCAGCTGGCACCCAAGGCGATGGGCTTAACCCCGGCCAAACCGAACGCCGAAAGCACGTGCTCCGGCGGTGGTTCGACACTCACGGGGGTTAGCCTAGCCGGGCCACGATGCGGGTCGGCGCGACGACGCGCTGTGGGGGAACCCCAGCCGCGCAGGGCTGAGCTGGTCAGTACATCACCATGTCGGGCTGCATCTGCTGAGCCCACGCCACGATTCCGCCCTGCAGGTGGACGGCATCGGAGAAACCGGCGCTCTTCACCGCGACCAGCGCCTCGGCCGAGCGCACGCCCGTCTTGCAATACAGCACCGCTTTGCGGTCGTGCGGGAACTTTGCCAGCCCCTCACCGGAACTGATCAACGAATTCGGGATCAGCTGAGCGCCGTCGATGTGGTTGATGTCCCACTCCACGGGCTCACGAACGTCGATCAAGGCCAGCTTCTTGCCCGAGTCCAGCAGCGCGCGCAGCTCCCGCGGTGTGATGGTCGAGCCGGTGGCCGCCTCGACCGCATCCTGCGACACCACACCGCAGAATTCCTCGTAGTCGATCAGTTCGGTGATCTTGGGCGTGGACGGGTCCTTGCGGATCGTGATCGTGCGGTAGCTCATCTCCAGCGCGTCGTAAATCATCAGCCGGCCGAGCAGCGATTCGCCGATACCGGTGATCAGCTTGATCGTCTCGGTGCCCATCACCGACGCGATGGAAGCGCAGATGATGCCCAGGACGCCCCCCTCGGCGCACGACGGCACCAACCCGGGTGGTGGCGGCTCCGGGTAGAGGTCGCGGTAGTTCAGGCCAAGCCCGTGGGGAGCGTCCTCCCAGAACACCGAGACCTGGCCTTCGAAGCGGTAGATGGACCCCCACACGTAGGGCTTACCGGCCAGCACCGCGGCATCGTTGACCAGATACCGGGTGGCGAAGTTGTCGGTGCCGTCCACGATCAGGTCGTACTGCTCGAACAGGCCGACCGCGTTGCTCGCCTCCAGCCGAAACTCATGGAGTCGCACCTCGACCAGGGGATTGATCGCCAGGATCGAGTCGCGCGCCGACTGCGCCTTGGAGCGTCCGACGTCGGCCACGCTATGGATGATCTGGCGCTGCAAGTTCGACTCGTCGACGACGTCGAAGTCGATGATGCCAATCGTCCCGACGCCGGCCGCGGCCAGATACAGCAACGCCGGTGCGCCGAGTCCGCCGGCGCCGATCACCAGCACCCGCGCGTTCTTCAGCCGCTTCTGCCCGTCGACGCCCAGGTCGGGAATGATCAGGTGGCGGCTGTAGCGCGCCACTTCGTCGCGGCTCAGCTCGCCGGCGGGCTCAACTAGTGGCGGCAACGATATGGACACCGAATATCTCCTCGGTCAGCTTCGCGACTCAACTACAGTCAACGCCTCGATCGCCGGCATTGCTTCCGCGGCTAGGCGATCGGATACGGCCAGGGGTTGAAGCGGCAGGTCTTGCCGTCGGCCTTGACGTACTCGGGGTCGAACTTCGCGGCGTCGTCGTTGGATGTGGAGAACGTCTGCTGCATCATCACCGGCGCCAAACCGCCCTGCTTGTCACACGGCTCGTGACGCACATAGCCGATGGCGTGGCCGACCTCGTGGTTGATGACGTACTGCCGGTACGAACCGACGTCTCCTTCGAAGGGCACTGCTCCGCGCACCCAGCGCGCCTCGTTGACGAACACCCGCGCCTGCCGGTCCGGTCCGTACACCGGGTTGTAGCAGGAGGTCTCCAGCCGGAATTCGTAGCCGCACCCCTCGCGCACCGTCACCGGAGACACCAGCGAAATCCGGAAGTCGGGTTTCCCGGTGTCGATCCTGACGAAGGCGAATTGCGGGTTGTGCGTCCAGCCCTTGGGGTTGGCCAGCGTCTGATCGATCATCGTGGCAAATGCGTCGTCACCGCCGAACATCGCGGGATCCAGACCGTTCTCGACCTCGACGGTGTACCGGAAAACCTTGGCGGTGCCCTGACCGATCTGCGGTGTGGTGCCGGGCACGACTTGCCAGGTCTTGTCGCCGGCTTCGGTGAACGGACCGCCGTCCGGCAACGTCCCGGCCGGCAGATTGGCGTCGAAGGTGGCCAGGCCGCGCGGTGGTGCGTCGAGGATGGCCGTGCCCACCGCCCCGATGGCCGGCGGCCCCTGGATGGGCTTGCTCGCGGTCGGTGTCGGCGCGCCGACGCCGGTCATCGTCTGGTAGATGACCACCGCGGTCAGCGCCACCAGAACGGGCAGCGCATAGGCCCGCCAGCCATAGGTGGAGATGAAGCGGCCCAGCCACGTTTGTTTCCGCCACTGGCGCGGACGGTCGCGGTCGGCCCGGGCCCGTCCGGCGCCCGGCGCGATCGGGTCACGCAGGGCCCGAAGCGGTTCTCGCCACTCGTCACGCAGCACGGGCACTCGACCGGTGCCGGGCACGGGTGGCTCCGACGTCATTGCCCCAGGATGGCACAGCTGGGACCCAGCGAGTCCCTGGCGCGCCCGAGCGCACCCCACCACACCGGCTCAACCAGCGCCGAGGGCGCCGATGCCGGTCGCAGGTACACCATGGGTAGTAATGTCTGTGCGACGAGCGGCGCGCGGCCGGCCTGTCGTTATCCATTGGTCAGCCGCCACAATTCGAATGAGGACCAAGTGAGCGATCTCGCCAAGGCGGCGGCACGGCGTGCCGTCAGATCGACTGAGCGCGGTCGGCCGAGTGACGGCATAGCGACCTCGAGCCGGCGGGGCAACCGATTGCCGCGCGACGAGCGGCGCGGCCAATTGCTGATCGTGGCCAGCGATGTCTTTGTCGACCACGGCTACCACGCGGCCGGCATGGACGAGATCGCCGACCGAGCGGGGGTCAGCAAACCCGTTCTGTATCAACACTTTTCCAGCAAGCTGGAACTGTATCTGGCGGTGCTCGATCGCCACGTCGAGAACCTGGTCTCGGGCGTGCAGAACGCACTGAGCACCACCACCGATAACCGGCAGCGGTTGCGCGCCGCGATCCAGGCGTTCTTCGACTTCATCGAGCACGATGGCCAGGGCTATCGGCTGATCTTCGAAAACGACTACGTGACCGAGCCCGAGGTCGCCGCCCAGGTGCGGGCGGCCACCGAATCGTGCATCGACGCGGTCTTCGCGCTGATCAGCGCCGATTCCGGCCTGGACCCGCACCGCGCCCGGATGATCGCGGTGGGACTGGTGGGCATCAGCGTCGACTGCGCAAGGTACTGGCTGGACGCCGACCGCCCCATCTCGAAGTCGGACGCCGTCGACGGCACCGTCGCGTTCGCATGGGGCGGGCTGTCACACGTGCCGCTTACTCGCTCTTAGCGGTCTTGCCGCCGGGCTTCGCGCCGGCGTCTGCCCCGATTCCGAAGCCGACCCGACGGGTGTCGGCGACGCCGATCTCGATGTAGGCGATGTTGGTGGTGTGGATCAGGAAGCGGCGGCCCTTGTCGTCGCTGAGGCTCAGCAGACCCGAGCCTTCGCGCACCGCGGCGCTCACGGCCTCTTCGACCTCCGCAGGCGTCTGCGCACTGGAGAAGACCAGCTCGCGCGGACTGTCCGTGATACCGACCTTGACCTCCACGATGGCCCCTTCCGTTGATATTCCGTTCGCAAGCGTGTCAGCAGCAGGTTAGTGGACGCGACCGGTGAGCTCCGAGCAGAGGGTGACCGGCGGGAGTTCGCGGTAAGCGAAACGTCGCCTAACGCCAGATAACGATTGGCTCCCAGCTGGATCAACATGGCGCACGGCGCCCGTTCGGCGGCTTTCACATCAGTAACATCGGAATCATCAGAAACACGCTGGATGATCGCACCGGCCTAGATCGTGGCCTCGCCCATGACTACCCCGATGACGAGACGTACGACGGAGCCGAGTACGACGGCTACGACGATGACGACTGCGATGAAGACGACTCCGCGGACAACGAGTACGAGTGGGACGAGTTCAAGGAACTCTTCTGGCCGGTCGGCGGATGGCGACCGACCGTGGCAGTGCTCGGCGCGGTGCTGGCGATCGGAGCGGTCGCGACCGCCGTGATCATCAACAGCGGCGACAGCGCGTCGACGAAGGCCACCGTGGGGGCACCGGCTCCCACGACCATGACCTCGGCACCACGGACCTCCGGCCCGCCGAGCGCGTCGCACAGTCCGGCGCCGAGCACCTCGCGGGCGCCTCAGCTACCGCCGGAGACCGTCACCACCGTGACAACCCCGAGCGCGGCGCCGACCGGACCGCCCATTGCCGCGCCGCTTCCCGCCCTGGTGCCGCCCACGGCCGGACTGAATCCGCGCACCGTCTTCTACAGCGTGAGCGGGACGAAGCAGCTCCTGGACCTGGTGACCGTCGTCTACACCGATGCCGATGGCTATCCCCAGACTGAGTTCAATGTGGCGCTGCCCTGGTCGAAGGCGGTGGTGCTGAACCCGGGCGTGACAATCCAGTCCGTCGTCGCGACCAGCATCGTGGGCCACGTCAACTGCGCGATCGTCAACGCCCAGGGCCAAGTCGAGGTGGCGTCGAACAACAACTCGAACCTGGCGACCTGCACGCGTTAGTCCGCGGACGTCAGCCCAGACCCAGTTCGTGCATTCGCCGGCTGTGCGTTTGCTGCAGACGTTCAAAGAACGCGCTGAGCTGACCCAGGCCACCGGGACCGGACACCACCAGATCGACCAGCTCGTCGTGGTCAGCCAGCAAGTATTGCGCCTGGGTGATCGCTTCGCCGTATAGCCGGCGGGCCCACAGCGCCAACCGGCTGCGTTGTTTGCCACTCGCGGTCACGGCGGCACGCACTTCGGCGACGACAAATTGCGAGTGCCCGGTTTCCGCGAGGGCCGCGCGCACCACGTCGGCGATCTCGTCGGGCAGCCCGTCGGCAATCTCGAGGTATAGGTCGGCCGCCAGCGCGTCGCCGATATAGGTCTTCACCAGCGCTTCCAGCCACGTGCTGGGCATCGTCAACCGGTGGTAATTCTCGAGCGCCGACACGTACTTCGACATCGCCGACACCACGTCGACACCACGGCTTTCCAGGGCGTCATGCAGCAGCTCATAGTGCTGCATCTCGGCGGCCGCAATGCTCGCCATCGAAATCCGTCCCCGCAGGTCAGGCGCCATACGGGCCTCGTCAGTCAGCCGGTAGAACGCGGCCACCTCGCCATAGGCGAGCACCGCGAACAGTTCGTTGACGCCCGGATGATCCGCGGTAAGTCCTGGGGAAGGCGAATCGTCTACTTGGTCGGCAGAGGAGGCCGAAGTCATGGACATCACTCTAGTCGGCGGACCTGGAAGAAGATGGGTGTCAGCTGTCGACCAGCTATCATGCAGATAGATAGTGGCTTATTTCTTTCTATCGCCCCTATCGGCGAAATGTGCGTGCACAGCTGGCCCGCCCCATCTCAGCAGGGCCTGGTGACTCGGCGACTTGGAGTCGGAACTCGTGCGCGCGTGACCGCGACAGAGAAACCGACCAAATCGAAAAGTCACCGAAAGGTACATCACCCACGCATGACTGCATTGACAAGCAAAATTGAACCGACCTTTGCCGAACTCGGCGTCCGCGACGAAATCGTTCGAGCTCTCACCGAAAAGGGCATCGAGCACGCCTTTGCTATCCAAGAACTGACCCTGCCGATGGCGCTGGCCGGCGACGACGTCATCGGCCAAGCCCGCACCGGTATGGGTAAAACCTTGGCCTTCGGCGTTCCGCTGCTGCAGCGCATCACCGACGGCGTCGGGGTACGGGCGCTCAACGGCAGCCCGCGGGCCCTCGTGGTGGTCCCCACCCGGGAGCTATGCCTGCAGGTCACCGATGACTTGGCCGCCGCTGCCAAATACTTGATCGCCGAGGAAGGCCGCCGGCTGTCGGTGGTCTCCATCTACGGCGGACGGGCCTACGAACCTCAGATCGACGCGCTGCGCACCGGCGCCGACGTCGTGGTGGGCACCCCGGGCCGGCTGCTCGACCTCTGCCAGCAGGGCCACCTCCAGATCGGCGGGTTGTCGGTGCTGGTCCTCGACGAAGCCGACGAGATGCTCGACCTGGGCTTTTTGCCCGACATCGAGCGCATCCTGCGTCAGATCCCCGCCGACCGGCAATCGATGCTGTTCTCGGCGACCATGCCGGACCCCATCATCACGCTGGCCCGCACCTTCATGGTCCAGCCCACCCATATCCGCGCCGAGGCGCCGCACTCGGCGGCCACGCACGACACCACCGAACAGTTCGTTTATCGCGCCCACGCTTTGGACAAGGTCGAGCTGGTCAGCCGGATTCTGCAGGCCGAGGGCCGCGGCGCGACGATGATCTTCACCCGCACCAAGCGCACCGCCCAGAAGGTCGCCGACGAGCTGGCCGAGCGAGGCTTCAAGGTCGGCGCCGTGCACGGCGATCTCGGGCAGATCGCCCGGGAGAAGGCACTCAAGGCGTTCCGCGCCGGTGATGTCGACGTGCTGGTGGCCACCGACGTGGCCGCCCGCGGCATCGACATCGACGACATCACCCACGTCCTCAACTACCAGATACCCGAGGACGATCAGGCCTACGTCCACCGCATCGGCCGTACCGGTCGCGCCGGTAAGACCGGTATCGCGGTCACCCTCGTCGACTGGGACGAACTGCCCCGCTGGACGGCGATCAACAAGGCGCTGAACCTGGGCTCCCCCGATCCGGTCGAGACCTACTCCAATTCGCCGCATCTGTACGCCGAGATGGGCATTCCGAGCGAGGCCAGCGGCATGGTCGGTGCGCCGCGGAAGTCTCCGGTCAAGCGCCGCGACACCGAGCGCACCGCGACATCGGACAGGCCGGCGCGCACCCGCTCGACTAACCAGCGTCGCCGCACCCGCGGTGGCGAGCCCGTGAGCGGGCAGCCGGGCGGCAACGGGAGCGGCCCCGGTAGCGAGGGCAACGCCGCCACGGAGACACCGTCGGATTCGGCATCCAGCAATGGCAATGGCACCGGGACACCCCGGCGTCGCCGTCGTCGCCGCAAGCCGGCGGAAGCCACCACGCACGCCAACTGACCACTCCCAGGCATGGTCAAACCCGAACGCCGGACCAAGCGCGATCTGTTGGCCGCCGCGGCGATCGCGGTCGTGGTCGCCGCAACCGCATCGCTGATCTGGTGGACCAGCGATGCCCGGGCCACGATCAGCCGGCCCGCCGCGACTGCGGCGCCCAACCCGACTCTGGCCCGGGAAGTGCCGGCCAGCCTCAAGCAGCTGTGGACCGCCGCCAGCTCCGCCACGACGGCACCCGTGATTGTGGGCGGGACCGTCACCACCGGCGACGGCCGCGAGGTGGACGGTCGCGACCCCGGCACCGGCCAGACGCGCTGGAGCTACGCCCGGGACCGCGACCTGTGCGGCCTGTCCTGGGTCTACCACTACGCCGTCGCGGTCTACCACGACGACCGCGGTTGCGGTCAGGTCAGCACCATCGACGGGTCCACCGGCCGCCGGGGGGCCGCCCGCAGTAGCTATGCCGACCCGCAGGTGCGCCTCTCCTCCGACGGCACGACGGTGTTGTCGCTCGGCGACACCCGCCTAGAACTGTGGCGCTCGGACATGGTCCGGATGCTCAGCTACGGCGAGACCGACGCCCGGGTGAAACCGTCGTCGCGGGGTTTGCATTCCGGATGCAAGCTGGCCTCGGCGGCGGCCAGCTCGTTGGCGGTTTCGGTGCTGGAGAGCTGCGCGAACCAGGCCGACCTGCGACTCGCCCTGTTGCGCCCGGGCAAGGAAGAAGACGAACCTCAGCAACACCTCGTCGCCGAGCACGGGATCGGGGTGAACTCCGGTGCCCGCGTGCTGACCGTCTGGGAAAGCAACACGGCCGTGTATCTGCCGCTACCGCAGCCCAGGGTCGACGTGATCGATGAAATGGGCACCACGGTGGCGAGCACGCTGCTGCCCAAGGCGCCGTCGAACTCGGCGGTATCCCAGGCGGGCAACCTGGTGACCTGGTGGACCGGCGATTCCGTGCTGGTCTTCGAGGCGAGCAACCTGAACCTCCGCTACACCATTGCCGCGGGCGGGCAAACGGCCCCGTTGGGTCCCGGCACCATGATGGCGGGCAAGCTGCTCATCCCGGTCACCGGCGCGATCGGTGTCTACGACCCGCTGACCGGAGCCAACGAGCGCTACATACCGGTGAGCCGGACGCCGGACAACAACGCGGTGATCCCGGCCGTTTCGGGCTCGAGGGTGTTCGAGCAGCGGGGCGACACCGTGGTGGCCCTGGGCTAGACCCACGTCGTCGACGCAGGCCGCCGTTAGGCGTCGATCGCGAACGTCGGCAACGGTTTCCCGGATTTCCAGTGCTTCATCAACGCCTGCGCCAGGTCGGCGTAGGCCACCGCGCCTTTGTTTTTGCGCCCGGCCATGACCGACGAGCCCGATGCGCTGGCCTCGGCGAAGCGCACGGTGCGTGGGATCGGCGGCGCGAGCACCGGCAGGTCGTAGCGGTCGGCGACGTCGAGCAGCACATCGCGGGTGTGGGTGGTGCGAGAGTCATACAACGTCGGCAATGCGCCCAGTAGCCGCAGATTCGGGTTGGTGATCTGCTGCACGTCGGCGACAGTGCGCAGGAATTGGCCGACGCCGCGGTGTGCCAGCGTCTCGCACTGCAGCGGCACGATCACCTCGTCGGCGGCCGTCAGCCCGTTGAGCGTGAGCACCCCCAGCGACGGCGGGCAATCGATGATGATCACGTCGAATTGGTCGGCGACTTTGGCCAGCGCACGTTTGAGCGCATATTCGCGGCCCGCTCGCATCAACAGCATCGCCTCGGCGCCCGCCAAGTCAATGTTGGCCGGCAGCAGCGTCATTCCCTCCATCGTCGTGACCAGCGCGGCGCTCGGCTCGACATCACCGAGCAGCACCTCGTGCACGGACACCGGCAACTTGTCGGGATCTTGGCCAAGTGAGAACGTCAGGCAACCCTGCGGATCCAGATCGACGAGCAGCACCCGCCGACCCTTGTCCACCATGGCCGCGCCCAGCGAAGCTACCGTCGTCGTCTTAGCAACGCCGCCCTTCTGATTGGCCACCGCCAGTACCCGCGTCTCACTCATCAGCGCCGCTCCTCCTCATCGCTTTGCTCTGCATCGTCGTCGGCGCGCCTCACACCTGCCATCCTGGCACGTTCGGGGCCGGGCGCTAAGGACTTCCCCCCTTCGGGGACGGCATGTCCTCAGGCAGAATCAGTCGACATGGGCTTGCACAACCACCGACTGCTGTTGCTTCGTCACGGCGAGACCGAGTGGTCGTTATCGGGCCAGCACACCGGCAGCACCGAGATCGACCTGACCGAGAACGGCCGAACGCAGGCCAAGCAGGCCGGCGGTGTGCTGAGCGGGCTGAGCCTCGACAACCCCCTGGTGATCAGCAGCCCGCGCCAGCGCACCCTGGTCACTGCCGAGTTGGCGGGCCTGACCGTCGATGAGATCTCGCCGCTGCTCGCCGAGTGGGATTACGGCGAATACGAAGGCGTCACAACCGAAAAGATCCGGGAAACGGTCCCCGATTGGCTGGTGTGGACACACGGCTGCCCCGGTGGTGAAAGTGTCGCGCAGGTCAGCGAGCGCGCGGACCGGGCGATCGCGATGGCGCTGCAGCACCTGGAATCGCACGACGTGGTTTTCGTCAGCCACGGTCACTTTTCCCGTGCGGTGATCACGCGCTGGGTCGAGCTGCCGCTCGTGGAGGGTCGCCGATTCGGCATGCGCACCGCCTCGATCGCGATGTGCGGCTTCGAGCATGGGATACGACAGCTCCTCGCGCTCGGGCTGACCGGTCAGCCGATCGCGGCAGGGTGAGCTCGGTCCAGCCGCCGTTCGCGCTGTGCGGCCCGCGAGGCACGCTGATTGGCGAAGGAGTGCGGACGAGCTACAGCGACGTGGCCGCCGCACAAGCCGCGCTGATCTCGGGATCCGCTCCAATAGTGTTGGGCGCGTTACCTTTCGACGTGAACGGGCCCGCCGCATTGCTGGTGCCGAACACGGTGCTGCGCACTGACGGGTCACCCGACTGGCCGACGGGCCCGCTGCCATCCGTGCGCATCACGGCCGCCGTCCCGCCGCCGGCCGACTACCGCGTCCGGATCAGCCGCGCACGAGATGAGTTGACCGCACCCAACCCCTCACTGAGCAAGGTGGTGCTGGCCCGCGCGTTGCAGCTGGCCGCCGATGGCGCGCTGGACGCCCGCGTCATCGTGCGCCGGCTCATCGCCAACGACCCGGCGGCCTACTGCTATCTGGTCGACCTGACCGCTGCCGGGGCGGACTACGCGGGTGCGGCCCTGGTGGGTGCCAGCCCGGAACTTCTGGTCGCGCGCTTCGGCGACCGGGTGAGCTGTCAGCCGTTCGCAGGTTCGGCCCCACGCGCCGCGGATCCGCAAGTCGACGCCGCCAACGGCGCCGCGCTGGCCGCCTCCGCCAAGGACCGTCACGAGCATCAGTTGGTCATCGACACGATGCGGGCCGCCCTGGAACCACTGTGCGACGAGCTGACCATAGCGCCCGAGCCTGCGCTGAGCCGCACCGCGGCGGTGTGGCATCTGTGCACGCCGATCAGCGGCCGGCTGCACGATAGATCAACCACTGCACTTGATTTGGCGTTGGCACTGCATCCCACCCCGGCGGTCGGAGGGGTGCCCGCCGAGGCCGCATCCGCGCTCATCGCCGAACTGGAGGGCGATCGCGGTTTCTACGCCGGAGCGGCGGGCTGGTGCGATGCCAAGGGCGACGGCTACTGGGTGGTGTCCATCCGTTGTGCGCAGCTGTCGGCCGATCGCCGCACGGCACTGGCCCATGCGGGCGGCGGCATTGTCGCGGAATCGGATCCCGACGACGAAGTTGACGAAACGACATCGAAATTCGCCACGATACTTAGCGCGCTGGGAGTTGAGCAGTGAGCGAAATAATCCGCCGCGCCACACCCGGGGACGCCGCCGCTATTACCGCCATGATTCACGAACTGGCCGAATTCGAGCACGCCGCCGATCAATGCACGGTCACCGAAAAGCAAATATCCACAGCACTTTTCGGCAATTCCCCGACGGCGTATGGACATGTCGCCGAAGTTGACGGCGAGGTCGCCGCGATGGCGGTGTGGTTCGTCAGCTTCTCCACGTGGGACGGCGTCGCGGGCATCTACCTCGAAGATCTGTTCGTACGGACCAACTTTCGCCGCCGCGGCCTGGCCCGCGCACTGCTCGCGGCCCTGGCGGGTGAATGCGTCGACAACGGCTACACCCGGTTGTCGTGGGCGGTGCTGAACTGGAACGCCGACGCGATCGCACTGTACGACGGGCTCGGCGGACAACCGCAACGTGAGTGGACCACCTATCGGCTGTCCGGGCCGCCACTGGCCGAGCTGGCCGGACCGCGCTGATCGCCATCGGCGGCCCAGCGCAGGGCGGTAGGGCTGAACAACAAGATCAACACCGTCAGCGCCACGATGGCCACCGGAACGCCCAGCGCCCACTGATGCGAGCCCACCGCGAGGTACCAGGCCACCGGCAGCAGGAGCAGCTGGGTGAACACGGCCAGCCCGCGACCCCAGCGCCTGCCGACCACCAGCGCGCGTCCGGCAGCCGCCACCACGCCGCCGATCACCAGGAACCAAAGCGCGGTACCCACACCGTTGACCACCCGCTGGTCTGCTCCGGCGATCGCGCGCACCACTAGGACAACGGCCATCACCAGTGCGGCCAGCCCCTGCGCCGCGACGACGAATCCGGCCCCACGAACGGCAGACGGGGGCGGTGGTATCGCCCGGTTGCGGGGGACGCGGTTCACAGCGTCAGCGTAGCCACGGCCACCCGGCTTTCCCTTCCGAGCGGGCGGTTCCCCCACAGCGCAGCCTTAACCGTCCCGCATAAGCTCGTGCGTCATGCGAGCCGTGCTGATCGTGAACCCAACAGCCACTTCCACCACGCCCGCCGGCCGCGACCTGCTGGCCCATGCACTCAAGAGCCGCCTCGAGCTCACGGTCGAGCACACCAACCACCACGGCCACGGCACCGAGCTCGGCCAAGCGGCCACCGAGGACGGGGTGGACCTGGTCGTCGTGCACGGCGGCGACGGCACGGTGAGCGGGGTCGTCAACGGCTTGCTGGGCCGTCCTGGTTCGACGCGGTCGGGGCATGTCCCCGCGATCGCGGTGGTGCCCGGCGGTTCGGCGAATGTGCTGGCACGGTCGCTGGGTATCTCCCGCGATCCGGTCGCGGCGACCAACCAACTCATCCAGCTGATCGACGACTACCGCCGGCACCAGACCTGGCGCCGCATCAGCCTGATCGACTGCGGCGAGCAGTGGGCGGTGATCAACGCCGGTATGGGCGTCGATGCCGAAGTGGTGGCCGCGGTGGAAGCGCAACGCAACAAGGGCGTCAAAGTCACGCCGTTGCGCTATTGGCGGGTGGCCGTGCCCGCCACTTTGGGCTACCGCCGCCGCGCACCGGAGATGACGCTGGAATTACCCGGCCGCGATCCCGTTTCCGGCGTGCAATTCGCCTGGGTGTCCAACACAACTCCGTGGACCTACAGCAATAGCCGCCCGTTGGTGACCAACCCGGGTTGCAGCTTCGAGTCGGGCCTTGGGGTGTTCGCGGTCACCAGCATGAAGGTGTTTCCCACGCTCCGATTACTCAGCCAGATTCTCTCGAAGCGCCCGAACCCGGAAGCCAAACAGCTTGTGCGCGACGACGACACGCCTTGCCTGCGAATCACTTGCAGCGGCGAGCCGGTCGCCAGCCAGTACGACGGGGAGTACCTCGGGCTCCGCGATTCCATGACGTTCCGCGCCGTGCCCGATGCGCTCGCGGTGGCGGCGCCGCCTCAAAATAAACACGCCTGACCTGCGGAGACGCCGAGCCTCACAATCTGCCGGAAAAATATTCTCGGCAGAGTAACCGGCGAGTGTAGTACAACGGAGTTAGGGCTTGGCTACGGCTTTATCAAAGTGAGATAGCACACGCGCTAACTCACGCTATTGACATCTGTTGAGCCTGTGAAACGATCGAAAGGTTGCATGCAGAGATTGATGTGGGGGTACCGAACGGACCCTTGCCCATGCACGCGTTAAGAGCCGAAGAATAACGCCAGTGCGCGATGCTGCGCACATAGTGAGGAGTAGCTACTTATGGATTGGCGCCACAAGGCGGTCTGTCGTGACGAGGATCCGGAGCTGTTCTTCCCGGTAGGGAATAGCGGCCCGGCGCTCGCACAGATCGCTGACGCGAAACTGGTCTGCAATCGGTGTTCGGTGACCACCGATTGCCTCAGCTGGGCCCTGAACACAGGTCAGGATTCCGGCGTGTGGGGCGGTATGAGCGAAGACGAGCGGCGCGCACTGAAGCGCCGCAACGCCCGGACGAAGGCCCGCAGCGGAGTCTGACCCCAGTCAGTAGACAGCGCGGCCCCGACAATGTGTCGGGGCCGCGCTGTTGCGTGGGCATTTACAGCAGCAACCTGGACCGGCGGCCGATTGGAACCCGCAGCACCACATCGGTGCCGGTTTGGGGCGCTTGACGCATCCCCAGCGTGCCGTCCAGCTCCGCCGCCACCAAGGTCCGCACGATCTGTAGACCCAGGCTGTCGGATTTCTCCAGACTGAACCCTTCGGGCAGTCCGCGCCCGTCGTCGTGCACCACGACGTCCAGCCAGCGCGCCGAGCGTTCGGCGCGGATCGTCACGGACCCTTCCTGGGCCGCGGGGTCAAACGCATGCTCGATCGCGTTCTGCACCAGCTCGGTGATCACCATGATCAGTGCCGTCGCGCGGTCGGAGTCCAGCACGCCGAGGTCACCGACCCGGTTGATCCGAATGGGCCTGTCCACCGAGGCCACGTCGTTCATGATCGGCAGGATCCGGTCGATGACCTCGTCGAGGTTCACCTGCTCGTCGACCGACATCGACAACGCGTCGTGGATCAAGGCGATCGACGACACCCGGCGCACCGATTCGATCAGCGCCTCACGGCCTTCGGCGTTAGCCGTTCGTCGGGCCTGTAGGCGCAGCAGGGCCGCCACCGTTTGCAGATTGTTCTTCACCCGGTGGTGAATCTCCCGGATCGTGGCGTCCTTGGAGATCAGGGCCCGGTCCCGGCGCTTCACCTCGGTCACGTCACGAATCAGCAATGCCGCGCCCGCGCTGGCGCCGTGCACGACCAGCGGCAGCGTGCGCAGCAGCACCGTGGCACCGCCGGCATCGACCTCCATCCGCATGCTCTTGCCGCCGGCCAGCAAATCCTGCACATGCTCGGCCACCTCTTGTGCTTCAAACGAGTCCGAGATCAGCGGCCGGGTGATTCTGATGAGGTTGTGGCCCTCCAGCTCGCTCGTCAGGCCCATCCGGTGATACGCCGACAGGGCGTTGGGGCTGGCGTAGGCGACCACGCCGTCGACGTCGAGGCGGATGAATCCGTCGCCCACTCGGGGCGTGGAACGCGACATCGCGACGTCGCGTACGTCGGGAAAGGTGCCGTCGGCCAGCATGTGAACGAGATCGGCGGCGCATTCGCGGTACGCGGTCTCCAGGTGGCCTGAGTGTTCGTGTGCTGCCATCGTGGTTTGGTGCTGGGTGAGCACGGCCACCACCTGGTCGGCATAGCGCACCGGGGAGGCCGTGGCGTGCCGCCCGGGAAGTTGCCACGAATGTTCTTGGCTTGCATTGGTTTCCAGCTGAGGAGTGCCCGACGCGAAGGTTTCGGCGACCAGCGGTAGCCGCTCGGGCGCCACGACGCTACCCACCGAATCGGCCTGCAGAACCGTGGGCGCGGTGGTCGGCCGGCATTGCGCCACACATACCAGCACGCCGTCGTCGCGGCGAACCCACATCAGGTGGTCGGCGAACGACAGATCGGCCAGCAGCTGCCACTCCCCGACCACCGCATGCAGGTGGTCGACCGCGTTGCCGGGCAGCATGGTGTGTTCGGCCAATAGATCACCGAGAGTGGACATCAAATACTCCCGCGTCGTCCCACGGCCGGATGTACGAAGCGCTCGACGGCTAGCTGATCACGGCGATAAGGTCGCCCGCCTGGATGACATCGCCCACCGACACACTCACCTTGCTGACCGTGCCGTCGACTTCGGCTAAGACCGGAATCTCCATCTTCATCGACTCCAGCAGCACCACGATGTCGCCCTTGCCGATTTGGTCGCCCTCGCTGACAACGACTTCGAGCACGCTGGCCACGATCTCGGCTCGAACATCCTCGGCCATGTTCACCCCACTCGTTTCGGCCATTCCGCGTGCCGGCTGCTGATCCGGGCTTCCATCAAGCTCATGTATATCGAACCACAACATCATCGGGCACCGCGGCGCGCGGCCTCGCGCCGGTGGGGTGAAACACGGCGGGCGCAGCCATGAGAGACTGGTCAGCAACCTGACGGGTGCCCAGCGCCCGGATCATGAACGAACGACGGAGGTTCTCCCCATGGCTAAACGTGGCCGTAAGAAGCGTGACCGCAAGTACAACAAGGCCAACCACGGCAAGCGGCCCAACGCCTAACCCCTGGTAGCCGCGCTCGCGCGAGGCGTTGCTAGATGTCCCGAATGATCGTGGTGCGGCGGATCTCGATCCGCAGGCGCTCTCTCAAGCTTTCGGGAGCCTTCTCGCCGCTGCACTTGGTTGCAAACAGCGCCTTGAACTGCTCCTCGATCCCGAAGAGCTGCAGGCATGGCGGGCATTCGTCGAGATGCTTCTTGAGTTTTTGCCGAGTCTCGGCCGTGCATTCACCGTCGAGGAGCGTCCATACCTCGGCGATCAATTCGGCGCACTCAGCCTTTGTGCGCGGCTCGGCAGCTGCTGAGGGGTCACCGGGCGAAAACTCGCTCATGACGACACCTCCTCGTGCGTCTGGGGGCCCCGGATGAAGCCGCGCTCCTTGGCCACGTCGGCCAGCAGGGTGCGCAGCTGACGTCTGCCGCGATGCAGCCGGGACATTACCGTCCCGATGGGTGTGTCCATGATTTCGGCGATCTCCTTGTAAGGAAAACCCTCGACATCGGCGTAGTAGACCGCCATCCGGAACTCTTCCGGCAGCGCCTGCAGGGCCGCTTTGATCTCGGTGTCCGGCAGCGCCTCCAAAGCCTCGACCTCGGCCGAACGCAGCCCAGTTGAGGTATGTTCCGCGTTGGCGGCCAACTGCCAGTCGGTGATCTCTTCGGTCGGATATTCCGCAGGCTGGCGCTGCTTCTTGCGGTAGCTATTGATGTACGTGTTGGTCAGAATCCGGTACAGCCACGCCTTGAGGTTGGTGCCGGCCCGGAACGACCGAAATCCTGCGTAAGCCTTGACCATCGTTTCCTGGAGCAGGTCCTCGGCGTCGGCGGGATTGCGCGTCATGCGCAGCGCACCGCCGTAGAGCTGATCTAGCAGCGGAATCGCGTCGCGCTCGAAGCGCGCAGTCAACTCCGCATCGGTTTCTTGAACCGGCATGGGCTCGGCGTCGTCTGAACCGGTCACTCCGTCTGGGCCATCTTTGAGGTCGGCCATCTCGTTTAACACGGTCCCTTCCGTTGCAGCGTCGCTGGGCAACACCGCTAACGACGCCGGACTCGCAAAAAAGCGAGCCAACTGCTCGTCGCCTATTGAATTGCCTAACAGGCTCGTCGCCGTTGACACCAGATCCTCCTCCCAATCTAAAGGCTGCGACCGACAGGGTCCTGCCGGGCCGCTTACATGCGTTTCAGAGACCGACAGAATCAACAGCGTCAGCCGACGCGCTATTTCCTGTCCCGACGCTCGATCGGCGCGGTCCCGCAATCCAGCCGGAGCGAGCAGGGCGTTAATGTGACGCCATGTCCCTGAATGGCAAAACCATGTTTATCTCCGGCGCGAGTCGCGGTATCGGCCTGGCGATCGCCAAACGCGCCGCGCAAGACGGCGCCAACATCGCCCTGATCGCCAAGACCGCCGAGCCTCATCCGAAGCTGCCGGGAACCGTGTACACCGCCGCCAAGGAGCTCGAGGAAGCCGGCGGTCAGGCCCTGCCGATCGTTGGGGACGTCCGCGACCCGGAATCCGTGGAATCCGCGGTGGCCAAGACCGTCGAGCAGTACGGCGGCATCGACATCTGCGTCAACAATGCGTCGGCGATCAACCTGGGGTCCATCACCGAGGTGCCGATGAAGCGGTTCGACCTGATGAACGGCATCCAGGTGCGTGGCACGTATGCCGTCTCCCAGGCGTGTATCCCTCATATGAAGGGCCGGGAGAACCCGCACATCCTGACGCTGTCCCCACCGGTGCTGCTCGGCCAGGAGTGGCTGAAGCCCACGGCGTACATGATGGCCAAGTTCGGCATGACGCTGTGCGCGCTGGGAATCGCGGAGGAGATGCGCGAAGAGGGCATCGCCTCCAACACGTTGTGGCCGCGCACGCTGGTGGCCACCGCCGCGGTACAGAACCTGCTCGGCGGCGAAGAGGCGATGGGACGGGCCCGCAAGCCCGAGGTCTACTCCGACGCGGCCTACGTCGTCCTCAACAAGCCGTCCAAGGAGTACACCGGCAACACGCTGCTATGCGAGGACGTGCTGCTCGAGTCCGGCGTCACCGACCTGTCGGTCTACGACTGCATCCCCGGTTCCAAGCTCGGTGAGGACTTCTGGGTGGACGGCGTCAACCCGCCGGGGTACACCGGGTCATAACGTGGCCGGCGCAGCGACGCCGGCGCTCGCAGCGCTCACCAAGGCCGGCGTACCGCACGAGGTCGTGAAGTTCGACCACGATCCGCGGGAGCACTCGTTCGGTGTGGAAGCGGTCAACGCGCTGACCGGGGCCGGCGACATCGCGCCCGAGCAGATCTACAAGACGTTGGTTATCGCGGTGCCCCCGGGGCTGGCCGTCGCGATCGTGCAAGCGTCCGCCCGGCTTTCGCTGAAGGCGGCCGCCGCCGCGTTGGGGGTGGCCAAAGCGGCCATGGCCGAACCCGCGGTCGTACAGCGCGCCACCGGTTACCTGGTCGGTGCGGTATCGCCGTTCGGTCAGCGCAAGCCGCTGCCGACGGTCATCGATTCCAGTGCGCTCGCCTGCGGGCGAGTGTTCTGCAGCGCCGGTCGCCGTGGCTGGGATGTCGCGGTGGCCCCGCAGGACTTGATTCGCGTGACCGGTGCGGTCACCGCGGACATTCAGGCATAGCGGGCGTTAGACGAACGCACTGAGGCCGGTCAGCGAGCGCCCGACGATGAGCGTGTTCATCTCCCGGGTTCCTTCATAGGAGTAGATCGCTTCGGCATCGGCGACGAAGCGGCCCACGTTGTGCTCCAACAGGATTCCGTTTCCGCCGAGCAGTTCGCGCGCCCAGCCCACGGTTTCCCGCATCCGTACGGTGCAAAAGGCTTTCGCCAGCGAGGAGTGCCGGTCCTCGGCGTGCCCTTCATCCTGCAATTGCGACAGCCGCACGCACAGCCCATAGGACGCCGTGACGTTGCCGAGCATCCGGACCAGCAGGTCCTGGACCAGTTGGAATCCGCCGATCGGTCTGCCGAACTGGCGTCGGCTACACGCATAGGCCAGCGCGTTCTCATAGGCGCCCATGGCACAACCGACCGCCATCCACGCCACCCCGGCGCGGGTCATCCGCAGCACCTCGGCGGTGTCTTTGAAGGAATCGGCGCGCTGCAGCCGATCGGACTCGTCGACGCGCACGTTGTCCAGCGTGATCAGACCGTTCTGGACGATTCGCAGCGCGATCTTGTGCATCTGCTTCTCGACGGTGAACCCCGGCGACGAGTTTTCCACCACGAAGCCTTTCACCCGCCCGTCGGCGACGTCTTTGGCCCAAATGACAGTGAGGTCCCCGAAGGTCGAGTTGCCGATCCATTTCTTTTGACCGTTGAGGATCCAGGTGTCCCCGTTGCGCTGCGCCGTCGTCTGCAGCCCACCCGAGGCCCCCGAACCGACCTCCGGTTCGGTGAGCCCGAACGAGCCGATCTTGTCGTAGCGCGCCATCGCCGGCAGGAACCGCTCGCGTTGCTCGTCGGACCCACACAGATAGATCGACCCCATCGCCAATCCGCCGTGCACCCCGTTGAATGTGGCGATCGAGCAGTCCGTGCGGGCCAGCTCCATGGCAATCATGCCGTCGAGCAGATAGCGGCGCCCGCCGCAGCCGGCACCGTGGTACGGCAAGCCCGCAAGACCCAGCGCGCGCATCCCCGGCACCACCTCGAGCGGAAACGTCGCGCGAGACCAATGTTCGAGGAGGACGGGCGCCACGTCGGTCTTCATGAACTTGCGCACCGCATGCAACAGGTGGCGCTCGTCGTCGGTGAGCAGATACTCGTACGAGTAGAAATCCGACGTGTCGATGTCGTTGCGGCTCATGGTCTTTCTCCGGGCTCGTTCAGAAATTCCTCGATGACGGGCGCGAGTTCAGGCGCGTTGTGCACGAGGTCGATATGCCCGCCGGAATGCAGGTGCAGCCGTGCATGGGGCAGCAGTGCGCGCATGATGTGAGCGTTGATCACCGGGATGATCGGGTCATCGGTGCCCGCCACGATCAATGTCTCCTGTCGTACTGCCGGCAGCGCGAACAGGCTGGTCCAGACCGACCCCGCGAGCAGTTGGTGCAGGTAGCCCAGCTTGGAACCCGCGTGCAACTGCCGGACGAACAGTTGCGCGACATCTTCACCGTGCGCGCGGACGGTACCGCCGTACAGCTCGCCGGCAATCGACGCGGCATAGCCGGGTTCCGAGAACCTGCGCGGGGTAGCCATTTTCGCCAGCACCCGCGGGTGAGCGGGCACCATCAGCAGGCCGGTGCCCGTCGCCGCCAGCACCAGGCGCCGGCAGCGGCGCGGATTCTGGAAGGCGAACTGCTGGGCAAGGGCGCCGCCCCAGGACAGGCCGAGTACATCCACCACGCCGATTCCCAGCTTGGTCAGCACCCGACCCAGCACCCAGGCCAGGTAGGGAAACCCGTAGGGGGCAATGGATGTGGGCGATCCCCCGGTACCGGGAACGTCGAATCTGACCACCATCAAATCCGGATCCAACTGCTCCACCAGCGGATCGAGCACTTCCAGGCTGGCCCCGATGCCATTACAGAGCACCAGCGGCACGCCGATCCCGGGCCGCACGTTCACTCGGATCCGTTGACCGCCTGCGCTGATATATCGATGTTCGCCAATAGTGCTCACCGATGTCAGCCGGCCCATGGCTCTCACTTCTCCATCACATAACTACCCGGGGCCGGACCGAGGGGCGGAAGGTCCTCGCCACCAAGAGCTTTCGGCGCGTCAACCTCGGAGCCGCTGCGCTCGGCGAGCCAGGCCACGTAGTGCGGCCACCAGGAGTCGGCGGACTTCTGCGCCGATTCCAACCACTGTTCAGGATCTTCCACATCGACCGGGCCGGTCCGGTACGACGCCTTCGGGTTGCCGGGCGGGTTGACCAGCGCCGCGATATGACCACTGGTCGACAGCACGTAGTGGTTGTCCTTGCTGCCGAGCAGCCGGGCACTGCGATAGGTGGCTTGCCACGGCGAGATGTGGTCGGCGACGCCCCCGATGACATACGCGTCCGACGTGATCTTGCCCAGATCGACCGGGCTGCCAAGCATGCTGACGGCGCCGGGAGTGACCAGCGAGTTGTGCAGGCCCATCAGCACCATGTCGCGGTGCAGACCGGCGGCCATCCGGGTGGTGTCGGCGTTCCAGAACAACACGTCGAACGGCGCCGGCTTGCGGCCCTGCACATAGTTGTTCACCACGTACCGCCACACCAGGTCGGTGGGCCGCAACCACGCGAAGATCTCCGCCATGTCGCGCCCGTCGAGGTAGCCCTTGCGGCCCGACACTCGGATGGACGCCTGCGCGGCCCGGTCGCTCATCGCCGCGGCCGCGAAGCCGGCCTTGGTCTCGTCCAGCACGGTGACCGCCAGGTTGAGGCCGGCGACCCGATCGCCCTCGCCGATATCGGCGAGGTGGGCCGCGGTCATCGCCGCCAGGATGCCGCCCGAGCAGGTAGCCAGCAGGTGGGTGCTGTCGGTGCCGGCGATCTTCTGCACCGCATCCATTGCCTCGATGATCGCCGCGCCGTAGGCGTCGAATCCCCAATCCCGATGGCGGGCTTGCGGATTACGCCACGAGATGACGAACACCTGTTGGCCCTGCTGCACGAAGTACTCGATCATGCTGCGCCCAGGAGCGATGTCCATGACGTAGTACTTGTTGATCACCGGCGGCACCATCAGCAACGGAATGGTGCGCACCTTGGGCGTTTGCGGTGCGTACTGGATCAGTTCGAACATCGAGGTTTGCAACACCACCGCGCCCTTGGTGATGGCCACGTTCTCCCCGACCGCGAAGGCGTCGGGCTCGATCATCGCCGGTACGCGGGGCTTCGAAAGCATGTCCCGGGCAAAGGCTTTCGCGCCCCGAACCGCACTCAGGCCGCCGGTGTCGATCAGCGCCTTCCAGCCCAGCGGACTGATCAGCGGGTTGTTGGTGGGCGCGAGGCCCTCCACGAAGTTGTCCATGACAAACTGCATCTTCTCGCTGTCGCGCCAATCCAGCTGCGCGTCGTCGAGGAGGCCTTCTGCGGTCTCGGCGCCGGCCAGGTAGGCCTGCATGATTCGGTGCAGCAGCGGATTCTCTTGCCAGGCGGGGTCGCTGAAGCGCTTGTCGACCCGCGCCGGGGCGCGGTGGGACTTGCCCACTGCGATAGCGCCGAGTTCACGAGTGAGGGTGCCAACCCGGTCGGCCACCGCGCCCGGGTGCTGCGCGAGGTTGGCGCCGAAGCGGGCCCAGGTGGCATTCGGCATCATTCGGCTGGCGAATGGCTTGGTGGCGCTGGTCAGCAGCAGGTCGAGCGGTGCCGCCAGCTCGTCGGCTTTGGCAACGGCATTGGGGGGATTGGGCGATTTAGCCATGGTCACTTTTTGCTTTCACTTGTCGGAATGGTGATTTCGCGCTTGAGCAGCTTGCCGGTCGGCCCCTTGGGCAGGGCGTCGACGAGCCAAACCCGGCGCGGATACTTGTATGCGGCCACCCGGGCCTTGACGTACTCGCGCAGCTCGTCGGCTGTGGCCGCAGCCCCCTTCTTGAGGGAGACTGCTGCACCGACTTCCTCGCCGAGGGAGTCATGCGGCATGCCGATGACGGCGGCTTCGGCCACCGCCGGGTGCTCGTAGAGCACCTCCTCGATCTCGCGTGGGTAAACGTTGTAGCCGCCGCGAATGATCATGTCTTTGGTTCGGTCGACGATGTAGAAGTAGCCGTCTTCGTCGATGCGCCCGACGTCGCCGGTGTTCAACCAACCGTCCGGCGTGATCGTGGCCTCGGTGGCTTCGGGCAGGTTCCAGTAGCCCTTCATCACGTTGTGGCCGCGGATCTGAATCTCGCCGGTATCCCCTTGCGGTACCGCAACTCCGTCCATGTCGACCACCCGCATCTCGACACCCTCGATCGGGGTGCCGATGGAGCCCGCCTTGCGCGGCCGGTTCGGGTGGTTGAACGCGGCCACCGGGGAGCTCTCGGAGAGCCCGTAGCCCTCGAGAACGGTGCAACCAAAAGCCTTTTCGAAATCGTTAAGAACCTGGACGGGCAACGCCGCGCCACCGGAGACACAGGTCCGCAGACTCCGCGTCGCCTCGGGGGCGGCCTCTGCCGCCACGCTGAGCAGCGCCGAATACATCGTCGGCACCCCCTCGAACACCGTGACGCCGTCGCGCTCGATCACCTCGAGCGCCTTGCGCGGGTCGAACCGAGGGATGAGCGTCAGCGTGGCGCCCGACAGGACTGAGCCGTTGAGCCCGCAGGTCAGACCGAAGACGTGGAACAGCGGCAAGCAGCCCATCACCACGTCATCCGGCCCGGTCTGGACCAGGGTGTGGACGCTGACTTCGGCGTTGCGGCCCAGATTCTCGTGGGTGAGCATGGCGCCTTTGGGTTTACCGGTGGTTCCGGAGGTGTGCAGAATGACTGCGACATCGTCATCGTCGCGTTGCACCGGTGCGTCTTGGGCAGGCAGGTCGGCGGTCAGTTCGGCCAACTTTGCGTCGTCGACGACCCAGCATCTCGCCCGCACCTCGGCGGCACCGGCGGTGGCCTCGGCGGCGAAGGCGGGACTCGCGAACAACGCCTTGGCGCCGCTGTTGGACAGGTAGTAGGCCACCTCGCGGGCCTTGAGCAACGGGTTCATGGGAACCGCGACGGCACCTCGGTACATGATGCCGTAGAACGCGATCGCGAATGCCGGAGTGTTGGGCAACATGATCCCCACCCGGTCGCCCGGTTCTATGCCCGCTCGCTCCAGCAGCGTCGCCACTCGCGCGGCTGCGTCGTCGAGTTCCGCGAAGGTGAACTGCAAGTCGTCGCAGCGCAGTGCGACGCGATCGGGGTGGCGATCTTTCGATGCGATGAGATTGGTGCTAAGAGCGGTCATGAGGGGCCTTTCGAAAATGTGCGGTGTTGCTGTTTCTATCGTCGTTCCGGCGTCTACGCAGGACAATGTCGCTGAAAACAACACGTGGACCGATTCGGTGTGACCATTCACATCAGCAATTCCCGGGAATAGGGTTTCGGGTATGAGCCTCGCATCGGAAACTGACGGTGCCCGGCGGACCGCCGGCGGCGATCGGCACATCGTCGAGCTCGGCAAACTCATGCTGGCCCGCGCCCCGAAATTGGGAAAGGCGATGGCGGATCTACTCTGCCGAGAGATCGACGCCTACCGCGACGGCACCGTCGTCACGAAAGAGCAAGTCACCGAAAGTTGCGTGGCGAACGTGACGTTCATCTTCGACTCGCTCGCCGGCGATGCAGATGTCGACGTGTCCCCTGCCGAATACACGGGCACCGCCCGCGCCCTCGCCGGGGTGCCACTGCCGGCAGTCATGACTGCCTACCGGATCGGTTTCCGGTTCATGTGGGAGCAGACCATCGCAGCAGCGCGCGCCGCGGCAATACCCACCGACTCGATACTGGACGCCACCGCACGGGTCTTCCTCGCTCAAGAAACCTTTACCCAGGCGATGAGCAATGCCTACCGCCAACAACTGACAGCACAGATCCTCGAGCGGGAGGAAGAGCGGTCGGCGTTGGTGGAAGCGCTGCTGTCACACAGGATTACCGACAGCCAAAGCCTATGGGAGGCAGCAGATCTACTGCGACTACCCACCTCGGGGCCCTATGTCGTCGTGGCGGCGGAGCTGCCCGCGATCGGAAAGCTGGGATTGCCGACAATCGAAAATAAGCTCTCCGTACGCGACATCCGGTCAGCGTGGCGACTGCTGCCCGACTTACAGGTCGGCATCGTCCATCTGCGGGGCCACGCGACGCCAGCCGCCCTCGGCGAGGTTGTCGAGGTGCTCCGCCACGTCGCGACCGCGCGAGTCGGCATCAGTCCGCCGTTTCACGAGCTGGCCGAAACCAGCGACGCGCTGCGATTCGCCCGATTGGCGGTCACCGGAAAGCCGTTGGACGACTCACTGGTCGCCGTTTTCGACGACTCCCCCCTGGCAATCGCGGCGGTGAGCGCCCCGGAGGTCATGACCACGATCAGGTCGTCCGTACTAGGGTCGCTGAACGCGCTGCCCGCCGAGGAACGGATCGTCTTGCTCGATACCTTTCAGGCCTGGGTGGAGGCGGGCGGCTCGGCCAACGACACAGCAAAGAAGGTCTTTTGCCATCCCAATACCGTGCGGCACCGGCTGCACCGCATTGAGGAGTTGGCCGGCCGGTCGCTGTCCCGGCCCAAAGACGTCGCCGAGCTCTGCCTGGCCTTCGAGGTCGAGCGGCGACTGCCCTAGGCCTAGCGGTCACCTTTGGTGAGGGTGAACTGCGCAACCTCCGTGTAACCCTCGCGGAAAAGGTCCGCGCAACCGGTCAGGTACTTCATGTACCGGTCGTACACCTCTTGCGACTGAATCGCGATGGCCTCGTCGCGGTGCGCCTCGAGCGCCGCCGACCACAGGTCGAGAGTGCGGGCGTAGTGCAGACGCAGCTGCTGGACGAGCTTGACGCTAAAGCCGGTGCGCTCGGCGTGCTCCACGACGCCCTTGGCTTGTGGAAGGTCTCCACCAGGGAAGATCTCGTTCATCATGAACTTCATGAACCGCAATTTGGTCATGGTGATCGGCAGCCCGCGCTCGGCGAACTCCTCATCGCTGGGCTTCATGATCGTGTGCAGCATCATCACGCCGTCGGCCGGGAGCGCGTCGTAGGCGGCTTTGAAGAAGTCGTCGTAGCGGTCACGCCCGAAGTGCTCGAAAGCCCCGATCGACACGATACGGTCGACTTTTTCGTCGAACTCTTCCCAGCCCTGCAGCAGCACCCGCTTGCTTCGCGCGGACGGATGCCCGTCAAGACGCCGCTGGACGTGGGCCTGCTGGTTGCGGCTCAGCGTCAGGCCGACGACGTTGACGTCGTAACGCTCCAGCGCGCGAATGATGGTGGTGCCCCATCCGCATCCGATGTCGAGCAGCGTCATGCCGGGCTCCAGTCCGAGCTTGCCCAGCGAGAGGTCGACCTTGGCGATCTGCGCCTCTTCCAGGCTCATGTCATCGCGCTCGAAATAGGCGCAGCTGTAGGTCCGCGTCGGATCCAGGAAAAGCGCGAAGAAGTCGTCGGACAGGTCATAGTGCGCCTGTACGTCCTCGAAATGCGGCTTCAGGCCAGGAGTTTCGCTTTTCTTTGAGGACAAGGCACAACCTTTGAGATCGGGGATTAACTGGGCTTTACGGCACGCGATAGATTTCCGGCCTTCCAGTCTATATAGCCCGTTGCAGCGTCCCACCCAGTGCACGTGCAGCAAACTGGATTGACCGCGTCCACAACTGCGTCAGCGGCAGTCAACCATCACTCTCATCAGCCCGGACACCGTCGAAGACCGGCCACCGGCCCCGTGCATCCAGCAAACCGTCCGGGCACGCAGCGCAGGACACCCGTGACGACGACCGGGTTTGCTTTCCCACCCGGCACGCGTCGCCCGGGTTGGCTTCAATCACACAACGTCGGCCGCATCGCGACCGACGTTGTGTTCCAAAGGATTCCGTAGCTAGGTCAGGCAGCCTTCGCGCGGCTGCGAACTTGAAGGGCACTGATCACGTCAACGACGCCGATGGCGATCAGCCAGCAGCCGGCGACCAGCGTCAGGACGGCGATCGAGCGAAGCGGCGAGACGATCAGAACGGCGCCACCAACCACGATGACCAGCCCGGACAGCACCTGCCAGCCGCGGCCGGGCAGATGGTCGAAGGACAACGCCGCGGCAAGCAGCGTCATCCCGCGGAACAGCCAGCTGATGCCGATCCAGATCGCCAAAAGCGTGACTGCCTCGAATTCTTCGCGGAAGCAGAAGAATCCCAAAACCAGCGACACGATGCCGGTGATAAAAGTCAACACTCTCATCGCGGCGCCGGCGTGCGAGCCGAAGGAGGCGAAGACGTAGCCGACTCCGGAAACCACCAGGTAGATGCCGAACAGAACACCTGCCACAAACAGTGTCCGACCTGGCCAGGCCAGCACGATGACACCCAGCACAATCGCCAGGATGCCGGTGACGAGAAGCACTTGCCATGCACTGCGGGCAAGCCGCCCAAGAGGACCTTCGAAAACGGTGTCGTCGCGAATAGTCATCTCCATATCATTAGCCACAATTGATGAAAAGAAAATGTCCGTGGCAACACAATTCGGCATCGCCCACAGGTACAGCGAACAATGGGCGGCCGATATCGCTGAGGTATGGTGCGCGGCCGCCCGCTAAGAGCGCTCCCGCGTGACCCATTTGTCGCCCGAAGACAAAACCGCGCCGCAAGTTGGTCGATTCAGGACATGAGCGGACCCCAGTGGAGTCGGTACGTTTTGCGGTGAACCTGATGATTCAGTCCGTTGGATCGAATCACCAAGTATCACAACACATTCCGGCCACACCGCGTTGCGGAGAAAATTAGGTGAAACCATGTTCCTGCCCATACTCATCCTCCTGATCGTGCTCGCCCCCGTCCTTCTGCCGGCGATCATCACCACTGTCCACTGGCTCACCGGACCAAGCGCAGCCAGCCACCCAGGACCGCGTCGCGGCTAACTTCCCGAAACCCGTTATTTGCGCTGTAGAACGGTGATCCCATACCAATGGCAGATCAGCAACGCGAGTTCGACGTCGAGCCGATCGCTGTCGATCTCGCGGCCGCGCCGGGCCACCGCACGGCCGACGCGATACTTCACCGTGTTGAAGTGCAGATTGAGTTCCTCGGCCGCCGTCTTGTAGCTCGAGCCGCAACCCAGATATACGCGCAACGTATCCCGCAGCCGCGCGTCGTTCTCGTCGTCGCCCCCGAGGTCACCCAGCACCTTGGTGACCCATGCGCAGGTATCGCCGACGTCGCCGCTGAGCAGCGCCGCAATGGACACCCCGGGGTCGGTCGCCGCAATCACAGTCGGTTCCCGCTTGCCGACCACCGCGACGCGGCGGGCGCTTTCGGCCTCCCGGTACGACTGGCGAAAACCCTCGATGCCGCCGGCTACCGTACCGATCGCCACACTCGGGGAATCCGGTCTCGCGAGAGCGAATTGGCGAACCTTGGCCGCCGCATCAGCCGGCGCGGCACGGTAGGGCAGCCACCCCCATCCGCAGGTCCGATCGGCGGCGATGAAGAGCGCGCCGCCGGCCGCACCGGCGGCGTCGCCCAGTTCACGGAGAAACCTTTGCAGCCGGGCAAGTTCGTTGCCCTCGGCGCTCGCGTCGGGGTACCACATCACGAGCCCAAGGTGGTGCCACCGCAGCGGATAGCGGATCGACGTCGAGGTCGCATCCACGTCGATGGGCTTGGTTGCGGCAAGGATCTCCCGCACCCGCAGGGCACGAAGGCTGTTCTGGTTCTCCAGCCAGCGTTCACGTTCATCTTCGTAGGCCACGACGACTTGTTGGGAGATCCAGTCGATGTATTCGTACAGGGTGGCGCTAATCGCTTCGATGACCGTGTATCTCGTCTGTTCGGAGATATCGAGCGCCCGCACTTCGGCGAAGACCAGCTCATTCATCAGCCGCTGACCGAGCCGATAGGCGCGCACGAGCGCGTTGACGGGCACCCCGTGTTGTGCCAATCGCCGGGCGTACTCCAGCGCCGCGGTCGGCGCCTCGACCCGCTCCACCGCGATGTCGTAGCGCAGCGCACGCAGAACGGTATCCACATTTCCCTCAACGCTGGCCCCGAGCAGGTCCATTAACCGTTCGTCGTCGGGCAGTTCCGGGATCTGATCCTCCAGGAAGCGGTGCATGACCGACGACAGCTCTGCCAGCCGATTGTGCAATAGTTCGGCGGTCTTGGCGACGTGGCGGCTGACCTCAACGTCGCTGTCCAACTGCGTCTTCACCACGCTCCTGACGGTAGACCTCGCCGCCCACGATGGCGGGCAAATTGCCGGGTCAGCCTGCCAAGCAACATTGTCTTCCGGCGACAACACCCGCGCGGATCTTCGTCGGCCGGCGACTGTTTCCCGACGGGCCCGATTCCTAATGTTGCGACCAGCAGAAAACCCGCAAGCAAAGGAGTAACTCCGATGGGTTTCACCAAGCCGTACTTACCCGACGTTGATCCCGATACCTTCCTGACGAAGCCATTGATGGAACGGATGCGGATCCTCGCCACCGATTGGGCCGAAAACGGCTTCGGCTCACCGAAGATGATCCACACCATTTACCTCGTGAAGCTGGTCGTGTTCTTCGCAATTGGCGGTCTCACTGTCGCGACGGTGACGTCGGGACTGCCCGCCTTCTGGCAGGTGAGCCAATGGTGGAACCAGCCGATCGTCTACCAGAAGGTGATTCTGTGGACGGTGCTTCTCGAGGCCATCGGTGTGGCCGGCTCGTGGGGGCCGTTGGCGGGCAAGGTCAAGCCGATGACCGGCGGCATCCTGTTCTGGGCCCGGCCCGGAACCATCCGGCTGCGCCCATGGAAGTGGGTGCCGTTCACTAACGGCGACCACCGCACCTGGTTCGACATCGCGATCTACCTAGCACTGCTGGTGAGCTTGGCCGTCCCGCTGTTGTCACCGGGTGTGCACAGCGATTCACTCTCAAAGGCGGTGCCGGACAACATATCCGGCATGGTGAACCCCGTCCTGCTGGTCGCGCCGATCGTGCTGCTGGTGCTGATCGGCCTGCGGGACAAGACCATCTTTCTGGCCGCCCGCGGCGAGCAGTACCTGCCGGTCTTGGTGATCTTCACCGTGCTGCCGTTCATCAACATGATCATCGCGCTGAAAATGGTGATCGTGGTGGTGTGGGTCGGCGCCGGCTTCTCGAAGTTCGGTAAGCACTTCTCCAACGTCATTCCGCCGATGGTGAGCAATACGATATTCGCGCCCAAATGGGTGCGCCGGGCGCACTACCGCGAATTCCCGCGCGACATGCGGCCGTCGCGGCTGGCGGACTTCATGGCACACGTCAATGGCACCACTGTCGAAATCGCGGCCCCGCTGGTCTTGTTCTTCTCCACGAATAAGTGGGTGACGCTGTTCGCGGTGCTGTTGATGGTGGGCTTCCACCTGTTCATCGTCTCGACCTTCCCGCTCGCGGTGCCGCTGGAATGGAACGTGGTTTTCGCCTACACGACCGTCTTCTTGTTCCTCGGCTTCCCGAACTGGAAGGGATATGCCCCGTGGAATATGACACCGCCCTGGCTGGCCTTCGTCATCGCCGCCGCGCTGCTGTTCTACCCGGTGCTGGGCAACCTGCGTCCGGACAAGGTGTCCTTCCTGCCTTCGATGCGGCAGTACGCGGGCAACTGGGCTTCGGCGTTATGGACCTTTGCGCCCGGTTCCGAGCAGAAGCTCAACAACGTCACCCGCTCGGCCTCCAACCAGCTCGACCAGTTCGTGGCCGCCGGCTACGAACCGAAGTGGGCGGAGATCACCCTGCAGAAGACGACGGCGTGGCGGAGCATGCATAGCCAGGCACGCGGCCTGTACTCGCTGATGCTGACCCACCTGCCCGACATCGACGGCCGCACGGTGCGAGAGGGCGAGTTCGTCTGCAACTCGCTGATCGGCTTCAACTTCGGCGACGGCCACCTGCACAATGCGGACATGATCCGGGCCGTACAGCGCGAAGCCGCATTCGAGCCGGGCGAGTGCGTCGTCGCCTGGGTGGAGTCGGAGGCCTTCGGCAGCGGTGTGCAGCGCTACCAGCTGATCGACGCCGCGCTCGGTGTGGTCGAGCGTGGCACCTGGAAGGTGGCCGACGCGGTCGCCGAGCAGCCCTGGCTACCCAACGGCCCCATCCCGACTAACGTGGAATGGTCCCTGACCGGCACCACGCCGGCCGTCCGGGACGACCAAGAACACGGTCACGGAGCGCTGGCATGAGTACCGCACTGGTAGTAGGGGGCGGGCCCAACGGGCTCGCCGCCGCCATCGCCCTGGCCGCCGAAGGCGTACAGGTCACCGTGCTCGAGGCCGCCGACGAGGTCGGCGGCGGCACCCGCAGCAGCGAGGCCATCATCCCCGGCCTGCTGCACGACCACTGCTCGGCGATTCACCCGATGGCCGTCGGCTCGCAGTTCCTCGGCAGCTTCGACCTGCAGCGGTACGGATTGTCGTGGCGCTGGCCGGAGATCGATTGCGTCCACCCGCTCGACGGCGGCACCGCCGGCGTGCTGCACCGCTCGGTGCAGCAGACCGCGGCCGGTCTCGGTCGCGACGGGGCGCGCTGGCAGCTCGCATTCGACTACCCGGCCTCGCATTTCGACGCACTCAGTGACGACATCATGGGGCCGCTGCTGCGAGTCCCGCATCATCCGCTGATGTTGGCCCGATTCGGTGCGCCCACAGTGCTTCCCGCGTCCACGTTCGCCCGGGTGTTCCGCACGGAGGAAGGCCGGGCGTTGTTCGGAGGTGTTGCGGCCCACGCCTTCCGGCCGCTGCACTACCCGATGACCTCCGCGATCGGGATGGGCATCATCGCGGCCGGCCACCGGCACGGCTGGGCGGTGGCATCGGGTGGATCGCAGTCGATCAGCAACGCCATGGTCGCGCTGCTGGGCGACCTGGGCGCCAAGATCGAAACCGGTGTCCGGGTGCAGAACGTATCGCAGCTGCCACCGGCGGACGTCACGATGTTCGATCTGGCGCCGAGTGCCCTCGCCGGCATCCTCGGAGACCGTCTCCCGAGGCGAATCTCGGCTGCCTTCACCAGGTTCCGGCGTGGACCCGGCGCGTTCAAGGTCGACTTCGCCGTCGAGGGCGGCGTGCCCTGGACGAATCCGGACGCCCATCGGGCCGGCACGGTGCACCTGGCCGGGACCTACTCCGAACTCGCCGCGACCGAACGGGACATCCATGCCGGGCGCATGCCCGAGCGGCCGTTCGTGCTGGTTGGTCAGCAGTATCTGGCCGATCCACAACGTTCGGTGGGCAATACCCACCCGGTGTGGAGCTACGCACACGTCCCCAACGGCTACGCCGGCGACGCGACCGAGGCGATCATCGCTCAAATCGAGCGATTCGCGCCCGGTTTCCGGGACCGCATCATCGGCCAGGTCGTCCGCTCGGCGACGCAGATGGCCACCTACAACGCCAACTATGCCGGCGGCGACATCATGACCGGCGCCAAGGACATTCGCCAGCTGACATTCGGTCCGCGAATCACTCTGTCGCCCTACACCATTGGAGTTCCTGGCATGTACATCTGCTCGGCGGCCACCCCGCCCGGACCCGGCGCGCATGGCATGTGCGGCGCCAACGCGGCCCGCCTCGCCCTCGACTACCTGGCCCGGAAGGACTAAGGGAACGAGACGACGACCTTGTCGGCGGCGCCGGGTGTGCTGGCAAGTTCCAGCGCTTCGCCGATGTTGTCGAACGCGATGGTGTGGCTGACGATCAGCGCGTATTTCTCCCAGTTCGCGACGAGATCCTTGGTCACCTGGAAGATCTCGTCGGGGTACCCCATGGAACCCACGATGGTGATCTCGTTGCTCATCACGTTGATGAGCTCGACGGGAACCGGTTCTTTGTGCACGCCCACGATTCCCAGGGTGGCGCCCTTCTGGGCTGCGGCCAGCGCGGTGTTGACGACCGCGGGCACCCCGGCGGCGTCCAGGTAGATGTCGGTGCCGGCCTTGCCCGGGAACCTCGACTCACCCGCACCGTGCAGCTCGATGAGGCGCGGAATGACATCCTCCTCGGCGGAGTTGATCACCGCGTCGGCCCCGACCTGTAGCGCCTTGTCCAGACGGCTCGAGATGAGATCGACGACCACGACATGGCTCACACCAAGGGATTTGAAAGCCAGCGTCGCGCCCAGCCCGATCGGCCCGGCGCCGAAGATGACGACTTTGTCTGACGGCTTGGGTTTGCACTGATTGGCGCCATGCCGGGCGACGGCCATCGGTTCGTTGAGCGCGGCGACTTCCCACGGGATGTGGCTCGGGATGACTTCGAGACTGGTTCCGCGAACGGCGTTTTCGATCAACAGGTAATCCGCGAGGGCCCCGGCGGCTCCCCCGTTGCCGATGATGCCGCTCGGTGCTGCCATCGGATTGATGACAACGTGATCGCCGACGGCGATGCCGGACACCTGCTCGCCGACCTCGACCACTTCGCCGGCCGGTTCATGCCCCAGTGGTGTGTGTCCCTGACGCGGCGGGATACCGCCGATCGTGATGTAGAACGCGTCGGAGCCGCAGATGCCGCAGGCGCGCATTCGGACGAGGACGTCGTTCGGGCCGGCCTGCGGGCGATCAGCCTCGACGACCTCTGCCTTACCCGGGCCGGTGACCACTGACATTTTCATGACGCTGCCTCGAGTTCGATGTCGAAGGTGTCCAGGTATTCGGCGAAGACCGGCTTGAGTTGTTCGACGGTCAGGCCGTATTGGTCGAGGCTGTAGGTGTTGAGGGCGAACAGGTCCTGCGGATGCTCGGTGAGCCAATTGCGCATGCGTGCTTCGGTTTCAGCGGTCAACGGCTCGTCGGCCCACTCGTAGATGCGGCGCATCACGTCCATCGGGTCGCGCATCATCTCGTGGTAGTACATGTGGAAGAAGCGGTCGTCGCCGATGCGATCGCGCGCCCGTAGCGGCCGGTCGACGTGGTAGCGCATCTGCCACGTCGCGGCGCGCCCCATGTCCGTCTGATCGAGCAGCTCGGTATTCATCACCAAGCTCTGCGGTAGCCGCCACAGGTTGCACAGCGACCCGGTCGCCTTGTAGGGGTCGCGATGCGCCCAGATCAACCGCGCATCGGGGAACACCTTCAGCAGCGCGTCGATATGTACCGAATGCGACGGCATCTTCAGACTCCACGTGCCGGGTGCTTTCGATTGCAGCACTTGCAGATAGCGCTTTTGGTACTCGTAGGTGCTGCTCATGTCGGTCTCGTCGAAGAGCCACCGGGCATAGCGATCCGTCGGAAGGAAAGAATCCCAGGACAGGCCCTTGAAGTCCTGGTTGTGAATGAACATGTCCTCGGTCGGGCCGTCGGCGTCTTCCCAGTGCGGCAGCGGCATTTTCGCCTGCTTGACGAACTCCAGAATGTTGCGCTGCTCCTCCAGCAGCGCCAGACACCGGGGATCGGTGCGCAGCGTCTCGGTGCTGGCCGGCGGTACGGGGTGCACACACTGCCAATGCAGAAGCGATCGGTGTGCGGGGTCCTGGTCGAGCAGGTAGCTGATCACCGTGGTGCCGGTGCGGGGCATACCGAGCACGAACAGTGGCCGCTGCACGGGGGTGTCCAGCACTTCGGGGTGGGCCTCAATGTAGGCATGAACCTGCATGCGCCGCCCCAGGGCGTTGGTGGCGTCGTCGAGGACACGTTCTCGGCCGAACGGAGTGAAAGCCGGCAAGTTGTTGAGGTCCTCGAACATCACCGTCAGCCCGTCTCGCCAGGAGTCGGAGTCGATTTCGGTGAGACCGGTGCGTTGGGCGGCCAGTTTGAAGACGTCGTCGGCGCCGGCAACGTTGTCGTATTCGCTCACGGTTCAGACCGTCAGGTATCCGCCGTCGACAGCGATGGTGCTGCCGGTGATGTACGACGCGGCTTCGGTACACAAGAACAACGCCGCGCCGGCGCAGTCCTGCGGTGTTCCGGGTCTGCCCAGCGGGGTGTGGAAGCCGATCTCGACGTCCATCACCTCGGGAATACCCATGGCCGGGTGCGTCATTCGGGTGTCGATCAGCCCGGGCGCGATGGCGTTGACCCGGATGCCGTCGTTGGCCCACCGGCGGGAGAGGTTCATCGTCAACGAGAGCAAACCCATCTTCGACGAGCCGTAGCCCGGGACGAAGACCGCCGAGCGGAACGCGGACATCGAGACGATGGTGACAACGCTCGCACCGCCGGGGGCCTGGCTGGACTTGAGCCGCTGATGGCAGCGCATCGTTAACCGCATGGGGCCCAACATATTCTGCGTCACTGATGCGACGTAGCCGTCGGGGTCGTATTCGTCGCCCGCGGGATAGGGGCCGCCCGCGTTGTTGATCAAGATGTCGAGTTCACCCAGTGAGTCGGCCAGGGCGTCGACCGAGTCGGGATCCTGAATCTGGCACTGGCGATAGGTGAATGCGCTCAGGTCCGTCTCGGGATAGTCGCCGGCCGATCCGCGGGTGCCGGTCACCGTGACGGCAGCGCCGGCCTTGGCGAAATCGGCCGCGATCGCATTACCGATGCCGCTGGTGCCGCCGGTCACCAACACATTGGTGCCGGTGAAGTCGAAGCTGATGGTGTTCATGCGTCCGCCCTCAATTCGTTGATTGATTTGGTGAGCCAGGCCTTTTCCCAGAAGTTTTCGGAGTCTGCGAGCAGCGCCTCGTGGGCGTCGGCGGCAACCGCGCGGGCCGCGGCGTGTCCGGGTTGGGCGGTGAGGACAAGGTCGGTGAGGTGTATGGCCTGCACCGCTCGCCCGTCGCCGACGTGGCCGCGAGCCGCCTCGACCAGCGCGTCGGCTCCCGCGGCGTTAACCACGTCCGCGGCAATGGAATCCGGGGCCACCCCGTAGAGCTCGGTGGTGGACCGATGCCGGAACCATCCCGTGTACATCTCCCAGATGGCGCGCACGTTCCACGACGTCTTGCCGTAGCCTTCGCCGACGTCGAGCGCCGCGGGCACCTTGACTTCGCGCATCGCCGTGTGGATGTCGGCGCCGGAGTTCATCAGCTCCGCGGTGCGATCGTGGACGGCCTGCATGGCGTCGCGCATCGCGGTGACCTCCTCGGCGATCCGATCGGCACCCTCGATCGGAGCGAAATGGCCGGTGATCAGCCGCTCCGGTCCATAGGCCAGCACGGTGTTCAACGACTCGATGTAGAGGATCGGGTCGCGGTAGCGGTCGCCGCGGATGGTCATCAGGTTCGGCACGTGGCCGAACAGCGGACCGAACAGGTTGCCACTGAACAGGATTCGATCCTGAGGGAGCCACACCACCAGCGCGTCCGTGGTTTCGCCGCCCGGCGTCCAGGCCAGCTCGAAGGTGCGCCCACCGACCGTCATCTCATGGTGACGGTCGAACGTCGTGGTCGGCTCGGGAAAGGAGAAGTCGATCGTCGCGGGATCGAGGGTCTTGAAATGCTCGAGGACGGCCTCGGAGAACTTCTGGAAGGCGAACGACGTCTTGGGCACGCGGTAGCCCATCAGGAGATTGTTGTCGTCGCGCCAGTACCGGTAGTTGCGATGCATGACTATCTCGGTCTTGGGGTCGGTGCCGTCGTCGCGCAGCGTGTGCACCCCGCCCCAATGGTCGGCGTGCCCCTGGGTGACGACGATGGCCCGCGCCGGGCCCGGCACCTCGGCAAAAGCCTTGCGGTGCAACGGGCCCTCGAAGACCAGGCCGGTGTTGACCAGGACCCGGCCCGCGTCGGTGGCCACGGCGTAGGAATTGGAGACACCGGGCGACATCCAGATGTCGTTGCCCAGCGGCGTCGCAGGAGTGTCGGTCGCCGCCGCCAGATCGGCGGCTCCGGGACGCTCCCGGTGAATCCCAGCCATGACTGGCGATCCTCTACAGTTCTAGAGGTAAAGTCAATATCCTCGATACGGAGAGGGTGATCCATGGGACTGCGCGGTCTGGCCGAACGAAGTGCCGTCGTGGTCGGCGGCGCCACCGGCATCGGCGCCGCGACGGCTACCCGGCTCGGCGCCGAAGGCTGCCGGGTCGTCATCGGTGACGTCGTGGTCGACGCCGCCGAGCAGACAGCAGCGCGCATCGTCGCGGCCGGCGGCACCGCCGTTCATGTCGCCTTCGACCTCGCCGATCCCGGGTCGGTTTCTCACCTGATCGACTCTGCCGCAACGACTTACGGCGGAGTCGACCTGCTGTTCAACGTCGGCGCGGACATGAGCGCGATCCGCGCTGACACCGATGTGGTCGACATCGACTTCGACGTGTGGGATCGCGTGATGACGGTGAACCTGCGGGGCTATGTGGCCGCTATGAAATACGCCGTCCCGGAAATGCTCAAACGCGGCGGCGGCGCGATCGTCAACATGTCCTCGGCGGCGGCTTTCCAGGGCGAGCCTGCCCGACCGGCCTACGCCACCGCGAAAGCCGGGATCGGCGCGCTGACCCGCCATGTCGCAGCCAGGTGGGGCAAGGAAGGTATTCGCTGCAACGCGGTGGCGCCGGGATTTACCGCGACGGAGGCCATCCGTTCGGTTCCGCAATGGCCGGAGCTGCAGGCCGGCGCGCTGAAGCGCATTCGTGGAACTCGCGTCGGCGATCCCGAGGACATCGCCGCGCTGGTCGCCTTCCTGCTGTCCGAGGAAGGCGAGTGGATCAACGGTCAGGTCGTCAATATCGACGGCGGCACCGTCCTTCGGTGACCCATGGCAGCCAGCACGAGATCCCGGAAACGCAACGGCGACGAACGCCGGCGCGAACTGTGTGACGCCGCGATCCAAGTGCTGGCCGAGCACGGATCTCGCGGGCTCACACACGGACAAGTCGATCGCTGCGCGGGAGTGCCCGAGGGCACGACGTCGTACTACTACCGCACCCGAGCGGCGCTGTTGCGGGGCGTCGGCACTCGGATCGCCGAGATCGATGTCGCCAACCTGCAGTCGGTGATCGACGAGCCACTCGACGCGCTCTCTCCGTTCGCGCATCTGGCGGAGTTGACCATGATGCAGGCCGACGGGCCCGGGCTGATGCTGAATCGGGCGCGGCATGAATTGGTGCTGGGGGCGGTGCGGGATCCCGGTCTCGCCGAGACGTCGCAGACGTTCGTCGCCCGGATCAACGCGATGGCCCACGAGGCGATCGCGCACCTGCAGCCGGGTATCGACGATCCCGCGCTGCTCGATGCGCAGACGACGGCCGTCACGACATTCATCGCCGGTGTGTTCACCCGGCTCGTCGGCGGAGACCGCACCATCAGCAACGCCAGGCAACTCGCCGGGCTGCTGGAGGCTGTCGCGACCGCGGTGTCGCTGCAGCGGGCCTAAGCGTCGCGGCGAAAACCCCTGTGCAGTCGCGTGACAGGCCCTAACGTAGTTGCCGATTGGTGTTTCCACGCCGGAGCGCCGGGAGGATTGGATGGAAATGAAGCGACTTTTCGCCGCTGGTCTGCTGGCTTTCGCGGGGTTGATGACGGCTGGAGTGGGCGTCAGCAGCGCCGACACGATCCAGACCGAAGGTAACTACCCGACTCGGCAGGCCTGTCAGGACGCCGGCCCTGGTGTGAAGGCCACGACACCTGGGGGCTGGAACAACTTCTGGTGCGTCCCGGATCGCAACGTTGGCGGCAACTGGAAGTTAGTTCTCAGCAACTAGTAGGTGTAGAAGCCCTCGCCGGTCTTGATGCCGAGCTTGCCGGCGTCGATGTAGGACTGCAGCAGGTCGCGCACGCTCTGCGGTAGGTGTGGAAGCTCGGCGGCGTAGTGGTTTTCGATGTCGAGCACGACGTCCAGGCCGACTAGGTCCATCATCTGAAACGGGCCGACCGAGACGCCCAAGGCGAGCTTGAATATCCCGTCGATATCCTCGGGGCGAGCGACGCCCTCGGCAACGACGGCCAGCGACTCGCGCTTGATGGCCGCCCAGATGCGATTGAAGATGAAACCCGTGCTTTCCTTACGCGCTTCGAAGGGATGCACGCCGAATTCGGGCAGCACGGTCAGCAGCGTGTCGAGCAGGCCGCGATCAGTCTGGCCGTCCGACATCAACTCGATCGCGTTGATGTCTGGTGGCATGTAGAAGTGCATGTTGCACAAACGTGTTTTATCCCTGATGTTTTCCGCCATCAGCCGCGATGGGATGGACGACGAGTTGGTCCCGAAGATGGTGCCCGCCGGCGCGGCTTGGTCGATCTCGCCCCACAGCGGAATCTTGATTTCGAGCTTCTCCGGGACCGACTCGATGGCCAGCCATGCGTCGTCCAACGCCTCGTCGAGCGACCCGGTGGCCGTCACGACGCCGACTTCGCCAAATCCCCGGTCGGCCACCAGCTTCGGTAGCGCCTGGGTCACGAACTGTGTTGCTTCGTCGCGTTGTTCTTCGCGCCGCGCGTAGATTCGCACGGTTCCGCCGCGGGTGGCGAACATCAGGGCGACCCGGCGGCCCAAGGTGCCCGCCCCGATTATCGCGACCGGGCGGCTTTGGATGTCTTCGAACGTGTATGCATACGAATCAGTCACATACGCATGCTAAGTCCCGGCGGCGCGGCCGGATCCGTCGCTCACCGACAAAGAATCCCGCAGCGTTGTCTCGCGCCGACAATCGGAAGCTTCGCGGCCGCCGATGCCGGAGCTGAACCTGGGTGACTTCTTGCCCACCTCTGAGCGACAATCGATGCTCCCCCTGAATTTCCGAAACATCGTGTGTCACTTGTGTTTCAGTGGTCTCTGAGCGGGGTTTTTGTCGGTGGGTGGGTTTAGTTTCGAGGTATGAGTTCGGCCGTTCTTGATCGAGAAGTGTTCACCGCAAAGTGCGACGCGTTGGACACCGCACTCGAGGACGTCATCGGCCTGGATAGCGGGATGCTGCGCACCCAGGAGCGGCTCGCCTTGCTGGAACGCTACGAGAAGGTGCGACGGCGCCTGTGCGCCGGTGAACATCCCCTGATCAACCAACTCCAGCAGGAGGCCACCCCCGAAGAACTCGGCGGCAAACTCTCCCACGCGATCGCCGACTGGACGCTGACCAGCCGCGCCGAAGCCGCCCGGCGCGTCCGCGACGCCGCCGACCTCGGCGAACGGCACGGACTGACCGGCGAACCGTTGACGCCGGTGTTGGCGGCCACCGCGGCCGCGCAGCGCGCCGGGCGGCTCGGGACCGAGCATGTCGCGGTGATCCGCCGCTTCTACCACCAGCTACCCGGCTGGATCGATCAGGCCACCCGCGACCAGGCCGAATCCGATTTGGCCAGGTTGGCTTCGCAGTACCGCCCCGACCAACTCGCCGCCCTCGCTGATCGGCTCGCCGACTGCCTCAACCCCGACGGCAGCTACAGCGACGACGACCGCGCCCACCGGCGGGGAGTCACGCTGGGCAAGCAAGGGGCCGACGGCATGTCGGCGCTGAGCGGCTGGCTGACCCCCGAACTGCGCGCCACGCTCGAGGCGGTGTTG
Source organism: Mycobacterium sp. Dal123C01 (assembly GCF_052566995.1). Classification (NCBI taxonomy): domain Bacteria; kingdom Bacillati; phylum Actinomycetota; class Actinomycetes; order Mycobacteriales; family Mycobacteriaceae; genus Mycobacterium; species Mycobacterium sp. Dal123C01. Next base: position 5,731,950 of record NZ_CP199580.1, read on the forward strand.
GCCAAACTCGCCGCCCCCGGCATGGGCAATCCCAACGACCACACCCCCTGCATCGACGGCGCACCCACCCAACAGGCCATCGACGGTGACCCCCGCAGCCCCGCACAGCGCAACCATGACGGGCTGAACGCCGCCCTGCGCGCGGTGCTCGCGTCCGGAGACCTCGGTCAACACAATGGGCTGCCGGCCTCCATCATCGTCACCACCACCCTGACCGAACTGGAAGCAGCAGCCGGGCACGGAATCACCGGCGGCGGCACCCGCCTACCCATGTCCGACGTGATCCGCCTGGCCCGCCATGCCCACCACTATCTGGCCGTCTTCGACAAGGCCAAACCCGTAAGCCTGTATCACACCAAACGACTCGCGTCGGCCGGCCAACGAATCGTCTTGTACGCCAAAGACCTTGGTTGCAGCGCACCCGGATGCGACGTCGGCGGCTACTACTGCGAAGTCCACCACGTCACCGACTACGCACAATGCCACACCACCGACATCGACAACCTCACCCTGACCTGCGGCACCCACCACCGACTCCTTCGACCCCGCGGCTGGACCACCCGAAAACGCGCCAACGGCGACACCCAATGGATCCCACCCCCGCACCTCGACCGCGGCCAACCCCGCACCAACACCTTCCACCACCCCGAAAAGCTCCTCCTCGACCAAGACGACGACGAGGTGGCGTAACAGCTATAGCAGCGTGATCTGTTCGGGCTCCGGCTCAGCCGGCTCGAGCAGTTGCGGCCCGTTGTTGCGGACGCTGTTCACCAATCGGGAGACCTCCCGCAACTCGATGCCGCGCACGTCCGGCACCTGCGCCAGCAACTCGGCGTCGAGCGGGTTGTCCGGATTCAGCCAGGCGTCCCAGTCGCGCTCGGCCAGCATCAACGGCATCCGATCGTGGACCTCGGCCAGCTCGCCGACGGCGTCGGTGGTGATGATGGTGCAACTCAGCAGCGGGTCCGCCTCCTTGGCGGGTTTCCAGACCGACCACAGGCCGGCCATGAACACCATGTCGCCGTCGTCGCGGTGCATGAAGAACGGCGTCTTGGCGGTTTTCTTGCCCGCGGCGTTGTCCGGATTGGGCCGCCATTCGTACCAGCCGTCCATCGGCACCAGGCAGCGCTTGCTTTTGGCCGAACCGCGGAACGCCGGCGAACTGGCCACCTTGTCGGCCCGGGCATTGATCAGCAGCGGACCCTTGTTATCCGGGGCACCGTCGGGACCGGCCTTGACCCACGGCGGAACCAGTCCCCAGCGCATCAACCGCACCCGGCGAGTCGGCTCGTCGTCCGGCTCGCTGTGGCGGGATACCACCGTCGCAACCGTGGCAGTAGGAGCCACGTTGTAGTTGGGCTCCCCCGCACGCTCCGAGGTACCGGTGGCTTCATCGATCGCTTTGATCTTCTCGGCCAGCAGGGCCGGATCCGTCGTGACCGCAAACCGTCCACACATAACCTCCATGGTGCCCGGTACCCACGACACCCGCCGACACGGCAGGATGAAACGGTGACCACCGAGCCCTGGACGGCCCCACTCGCGCCGACGCCGGTCCACGCGACCGTGACCATTCCGGGCTCGAAATCCCAGACCAACCGGGCGCTGATCCTCGCGGGACTCTCGAGCGCCCAGGGCCAAGGCCCCTCGACGCTGCGCGGAGCACTGCGCAGCCGCGACACCGACCTGATGATCGGCGCACTCAGGGCCCTGGGCTTGCAGGTGGACGGAACCGGCCCCGAACTGGAGGTCAGCGGCCGGATCGAACCGGCCGCCGGCGCGCGAGTGGACTGCGGCCTGGCCGGCACGGTGTTGCGCTTCGTTCCGCCGTTGGCGGCGCTGGCCGACGCGGGGGTGGAATTCGACGGCGACGAGCAGGCGCGAGTCCGGCCCATCGCACCTCTGCTGGATGCCCTGCGCGGTCTCGGCGTTCGGATCGACGGCACCGGTCTGCCGTTCCGGGTGCTGGGCAGCGGATCGGTCCCCGGCGGCACCGTGTCCATCGACGCGTCGGCGTCGTCGCAGTTCGTGTCGGGACTGTTGCTCTCCGGTGCGTCGTTCGCCGACGGCCTGACCGTCCAACACACCGGGTCGGCGGTACCGTCGGCGCCGCACATTGCGATGACGACCGTGATGCTGCGGCAGGCCGGCGTCGATATCGACGATTCGGAGGCCAACCGGTGGCAGGTGCGCTCCGGCGCGGTCGCGGCCAGGCACTGGGACGTCGAACCCGATCTGACGAACGCCGTTCCGTTCCTGGCAGCGGCCGTGGTCACCGGCGGAACAGTGCGCATCACCGATTGGCCGGCGAACAGCGTGCAACCCGCCGACGACATTCTCGGCGTCCTGGGCAAGCTGAATGCCGTTGTCAGCCATACAGATTCCGTTCTGGAGATACGGGGCTCAGCGGGCTACGACGGCTTCGATGTCGATCTGCGCGCCGTCGGCGAACTCACCCCGTCGGTGGCGGCGTTGGCGGCGCTGGCCACCCCGGGATCGGTGTCACGGTTGAGCGGTGTCGCTCATTTGCGGGGTCACGAGACGGATCGGCTCGCCGCGTTGAGCGCAGAGATCAACCGGCTGGGGGGCAACTGTCAGGAGACGGCCGACGGTCTGGTGATCACCTCGACACCGCTGCATTCCGGCATCTGGCGCGCGTACGCCGATCATCGGATGGCGATGGCCGGCGCGATCGTCGGGCTGCGCGTAGCCGATGTCCAGATCGACGACATCGGCGCCACCAGCAAGACACTGCCGGAATTCCCCCAACTGTGGGCGCGGATGCTGGCCGATCTGGAGTCCAGCGTTTGAGGCCGCGCGACTACGACGAATCCGACGTCAAAGTCCGATCCGGCCGGGGTTCACGACCCCGGACCAAAACCCGCCCAGAGCACGCCGATGCCGAAGCCGCCATGGTGGTCAGCGTCGACCGCGGCCGCTGGGGGTGTGTGCTGGGTGGCCGCCCCGATCGCCGGGTCACCGCCATGCGGGCCCGCGAACTGGGCCGCACGCCGATCGTCGTCGGCGACGACGTCGACATCGTAGGCGATCTGTCCGGACGCCATGACACCCTGGCCCGCATCGTGCGCCGGGGTCCGCGACGAACGGTGTTGCGGCGCACCGCCGATGACACCGATGACACCGAACGAGTGGTGGTCGCCAACGCCGATCAACTGCTGATGGTGGTCGCGCTGGCGGATCCGCCGCCCCGCACCGGATTGGTCGACCGCGCACTCATTGCCGCCTACGCCGGCGGTCTGACACCGATTCTGTGCCTGACCAAGACCGACCTCGCCCCGCCCGAACCGTTTGCCGAGCAGTTCGTCGACCTGGACCTGACGGTGGTCGCCGCTGGTGTCGACGATCCCCTGCTCGCGGTGGCAGAGTTGCTCCCCGGCAAGATCACCGTGCTGCTCGGGCATTCGGGGGTGGGTAAGTCGACTTTGGTGAATCGACTTGTGCCCGAGGCAGATCGGGCGGTAGGCGTGGTCACCGATATCGGCAGGGGGCGACACACCTCGACGCAATCGGTGGCGCTGCCGCTGGGCGACTCGCTGCCGGGTTCCGGCTGGGTGATCGACACCCCGGGAATTCGCTCGTTTGGGTTGGCCCACATCCGGCCCGACGACGTGCTCGCGGCCTTCGCCGATCTGGCTGAGAAAGTGCAGGATTGCCCGCGGGGCTGCGGCCACATGGGACCGCCCGCGGACCCGGAGTGTGTGCTCGACACGCTCTCCGGACCCGCCGTTCGCCGCGTCGAGGCGGCCCGGCGGCTGCTGGCGTTGCTCAGGGAGACTTAGCCAGCCGCATGCCGAGCTCGTCGGGCGGCACCAGATGGCCCTCGCTGCACCGAATTTCGACGCTCGCCTCGGCCCCACACCCCACATGAGTCAGCCGCAGCCGGTTACGGCCCGGCAGATGGTGTCGTCCCCACTCGAACAGGGCAAAGACCACCGGCATGAAGTCGATGCCGGCCTCGGTCAACACGTACTCCTCGCGGCTACGCTGGCCGGGCTCTTGGTAGGGCTGCCGCGCCAATAGCCCGAGGTCGACCAGCTCGGCCAGTCGCGCCGACGTGGCCGCTTTGGTGATGCCGACCCGTCGGGCGAAGTCGTCGAACCGGGTGGTGCCGTAGTACGCCTCGCGCATGATCAACATGGCGGACTTGGTGCCGACCACCGACATCGTCCTCTCGATCGCGCAGTGACCGATCGGCGACCATTTCTCCCGGTCGGCCAGGGTGCCTTGCAGAAATGTCATGTAAATCACCTCCTGTCTGGGTTGATTTTAGTATACCTAGGCGTTGTGCTGGGTATATCAGGCTGTACTCAGGACTCAAGGAGGAGTCATGACCGGTTCCCCGGCTAGTTTCCAAGGCCGCGATGCTGTCATCGTCGGCGCCGTCCGCACCCCCATCGGCAAAGGCAAGGCCAGCGGCGCGCTGCACGATGTGTTGCCCGTCGACCTGTTGGCGCACAGCCTGCGCGAACTGGTGGCTCGCACCGGTGTGGACCCGGCGCAGGTTGACGACGTCATCGCCGGTGCGGTCACCCAGGTCGGCGATCAAGCGGTCAACATCGCGCGCAACGCGTTGCTGGGGGCGGGCTTCCCGGAGTCGGTTCCGGGCGTCACAATCGATCGCCAGTGTGGCAGCAGCCAGCAGGCCATCAGCTTCGCCGCCCAGGGCGTTATCGCCGGCGCCTACGACCTGGTGATCGCCGCCGGCGTGGAGTCGATGAGCCGCGTGCCGATGGGCACCCAGGTGTTGCCGGGCAGCGACCCGTTTGGCGAGGGTATGGCCGCGCGCTACCCCGAAGGCCTTGTGCCGCAGGGCATCAGCGCCGAACTGATCGCCGCCAAGTGGGGCTTCTCGCGCACCCAACTCGACGAGTTCTCCGCCGGCAGCCACGACAAGGCCGCCCGCGCCACCAAGGACGGGCTGTTCGAGAACGAGCTGATCCCGATCGCCGGGCTGTACACCGACGAGATCATCCGCCCCGCCACCACGGTGGAGACGCTGGCCGCGCTCAAGCCGGCGTTCTATAGCGACAAGATGAAAGAGCGCTTCCCGCAGATCAATTGGGAGATCACACCAGGCAACTCGTCGCCGCTTTCGGACGGCAGCGCCGCGGTGTTGATCACCACCAGTGAGGTCGCCAAGAAGCTGGGCCTGCGCCCATTGGCGCGCATTCACACCACGACCGTGGTGGGCGACGACCCGCTTTACATGCTGACCGGCGTCATCCCGGCGACCGAGAAGGTGCTGCGGCGGGCCGGCCTGACACTGGCCGACATCGACCTGTTCGAGGTCAACGAGGCCTTCGCGCCCGTCGTGCTGGCCTGGGCTCATGACACCGGGGCGGATCTGGCCAAGACCAACGTCAACGGCGGTGCCATTGCGATCGGTCACCCGCTGGGCGCCAGTGGTGCCCGTATCATGACCACGATGGTCAACGCGCTCGAGCAGCGCGGCGGCCGGTATGGACTGCAGACGATGTGCGAGGGCGGCGGAATGGCCAATGCCACCATCATCGAGCGGCTCGGCTAGCCGGGCCCGGCAGGATGAAGGAGCACGGAAATGAGCGTAATCCGAGCCGCCGCAGTGCAACTCAGTCCGGTGCTCTACAGCCGGGAAGGCACTGTTGAGCGGGTAGTCGACAAAATCGAACAGCTGGGCCGTCAGGACGTGCAGTTCGCGGTTTTTCCGGAGACCGTGGTCCCCTACTACCCGTATTTCTCTTTCATCCAGCGTCCGTTCGAGATGCGGCCGACGGAACACCTCAGGCTGCTGGATCAGGCCGTGACGATACCGTCGCCGGCCGTGGACGCGATTGCCGCGGCGGCGCGAGCCGCCCACCTGGTGGTGTCCATCGGCGTCACCGAGCGTGACGGTGGCTCGATGTACAACACGCAGCTGTTGTTCGACGCCGACGGCACGCTGCTACAGCGCCGGCGCAAGATCATGCCGACCTACCACGAACGGATGATCTGGGGACAGGGCGACGGCAGCGGACTACGGGCCGTCGACAGCGCGGTCGGGCGCATCGGGCAGTTAGCGTGTTACGAGCACTTCAACCCGCTGGCGCGGTATGCGCTGATCGCCGACGGCGAGCAGATCCACGCCAGCATGTTTCCGGGATCCTTTGGCGGCGACCTGTTCGCGCGACAGATGGAAGTCAGCGTGCGCAATCACGCTCTCGAGTCCGGCGCCTTCGTCGTGAACGCCACCGCCTGGCTCAACGCCGATCAGCAGGCGCAGATCATGGCCGACACCGGTGGTCCGATTGGCCCGATCTCGAGTGGCCAGTTCACCGCGATCATCACGCCCCAGGGTGAGTACTTGGGCGAGCCGCTGCGTTCCGGCGAGGGCGAGGTGATCGCCGATCTCGACTTGTCGCTGATCGACGGCCGAAAGGTACTGATGGATGCCGTCGGCCACTACGGTCGACCTGATTTGCTCAGCCTGGTGGTCGATCGCACGCCCCGCCAGTACGTGCATGAGCACATTGAGCAATTCGCTGGCATCGCTACCGAGGAGGCCGAGCATGCCCACGTCTGATCCCCATGAAATCCCCTTTCAAGGCGTGCGGGTGCGCTACGACAGTGCCAAGAGCTACGACGAGTTGGTGGCCGCGTTGCTGGCCGATATCGGCGAGCGGCCGGTCCCGATCGACGAGATCCCGAAGGCGTTCAAGACCTGGGATTCGTACGAGGAGAAGGTCCAATCATATGTCGGGCCAAGCGGATTCATGCTATTCAACCTGTTCAACCATGGCGGCTGGATCACCAAGGCCGGTATCGACCGCAAAGTGTTGCGGGTTATCCTCGGTAACCCGCTGATCGCCGTCACGATGTTGCGTCATGACGTGACCGCAGGTTTGTTCGCCCCGGTCGAGTTGCTGATCGCCGACGAACCAGACAGCCGCAGCAGCCTGACCTACGTCAAGCCGTCCTCGCTGATGGTCATCGAGCCCAATCCGGAACTACTCAGTGCGGCAACCGAACTCGACACAAAGCTGGCAGCATTGGCCGCAAAGGTCACGGCAAACTAATCCCGGGCCGGCTGGAAATCAGAGCCAGCCGGTGCGGGCGGCGGCGACGGGCTCGGCGGGGGCCGGGGCCAATTTCCCGTCCCGCACGCCGTCGAGCATCCGCTTCACCGCGCCGACAATCTCCGGCGCGGCCGCGGCGAGTCCGGCCTTGTCGGCCTCGGGAACCTCATCGGCATCGACGCCCGCGCGGGCCAGCACGGCGGCCGGATCGGCAAGCTGTCCGGCCAGCCAGGACACCGGGTCGGCGGACAACTCGGGGACGAAGTTCCGGGGTCCGGGCTCCCAGCCGTTAAATCGAGGGTGGTGATGAGCCCGGTCCAGCGTCCCCGGCGGGCTCTCGGTCGACCCGAAAAGGTCTACCCGCCACACCGGGCGGTTGAAGGCAATCGGGATACCGGCGTATATCGAGCCCTGAGGCTCGGCCCGATCGACCACACGGAGTTCCAGCCTGACTCCCCGTTCCGGGGTTTCCTGACCTTCGTTCGGGGTCGGGTCGACGAAAAACATGTCCCCGACGACTACGCCTAGGGTTTCAAATCCAAACGCTGCGAGCATATTTCCAGAGTAGACCTAGCCGGGACCCTGCCTCGAGAAGAAGCGGACAGGGCGGCTCCCGATAGCCCGGTGAAGTGTTTCCAGTAGAGCCAGTCGGCGACAGCGCAGCGCTGCTCAACGGGGCCGGCTGCGATGCGCGCGTCGTTGCTGACGACGTATTGGGCGCGGCCGAGGTAGGCGTGGAAGGCCTGCAGGTGTGGCGCCTGGCCGGCTCGACCGGGTAGCTGCTTAGGCCGCCCGGTTATCGGTGTTGGCCGTCGCTTGCTCGGCCTGTTTGATGGCCCGCTTGTCGCGACGCCAACCCCGAACGGTGGCGATCGCGGTTTTGAGTCCGCGCCGCCGACCGGTCACCGGATCGGCACCCGCGAAACCGGGCTCCAGTTCGGCGAACATCCGCTCGCTGCGGGTTTCCGGTGCGTTGTCGGCGTTGTCGAGCAAGTACTTGTCGGGCAACGACAGCTTGGCGATCGTGCGCCAGGTCTTGCCGTACTGCATCAGGAACGAGCCTGTGGTGTAGGGCAAGTCGTACTTGTCGCACACCGCACGCACTCGCACCGAGATCTCGTGCAGCCGGTTGCTGGGCAGATCCGGGTACAGGTGGTGCTCGATCTGGTGGCACAGGTTGCCGCTCATGAATCGCAGCAGCCATCCGCCCTCGAAGTTGGCACTGCCCAGCATCTGGCGCAGGTACCACTGGCCCTTTGTTTCGCCGATCATGTCGGTCTTGGTGAATTTCTCTGCGCCATCAGGGAAGTGGCCGCAGAAGATGACGGCGTTGGCCCACACGTTGCGGATCACGTTGGCAACGGCATTGGCCTTCAGCGTGGATGTATAGGTCGCGCCGGGTGACAGCGAGGTCAGCGCCGGGAACGCGACATAGTCCTTGAGCACCTGGCGACCGGCCTTGGCGAAGAACTCTTCTGTCCGCTGCCGGAGATCATCGTGGTCCATCCGTTTCTTCATGATCTTGCCGATCTCCACGTGCTGCAGGCCGACGCCCCATTCGAAGCCAAGCGCGAGCATTGTGTTGAACAACAGGTTGAAGATGTTGAAGCGCTTCCAGCGCTGGTCACGGGTGACGCGCAGCAGGCCATAGCCGACGTCGTCGTCCATCCCGAGGATATTGGTGTACTTGTGGTGCACGAAGTTGTGGGTGTACCGCCAGTGCTTGGACGACCCGCTCATGTCCCACTCCCAGGTCGAGGAGTGAATCTCCGGGTCGTTCATCCAGTCCCACTGGCCGTGCATGACGTTGTGGCCGATCTCCATGTTCTCGACGATCTTGGCCACACCCAGCGTCACGGTGCCCGCCCACCACGCCGAACGCCGTGAGCTGGCGGCCAGCATCAGCCGGCCGGTTACCTCCAGCGCGCGCTGGGCTGCGATGGTGCGACGGATGTAGCGGGCGTCCTGCGCGCCGCGTGAGTCTTCAATGTCCTGGCGGATGGCATCTAGCTCAACGGCCAGGCCTTCGATGTCCGCGTCCGTCAGATGCGCGAATACGTCGACGTCTGTAATCGCCATCGTCTTCATCTCCTCTGCGGTCGATAGTCGGGTGACGTACCTACGCTATCGTAACCTACGAGTCCGTAGGTTACCTATGAGTAGCATTTAGATGTCGAGCACACAATCGCCTGATGCGGCAGAAATGCAGGTCTGCACGCGGCTTCCGGGTTCGCGTTCCTGGCCGGTTCGCAGATCACGGACGTGGCCCTCTAGTAGCGGAACGACACACGACTGGCAGATCCCCATCCGGCAGCCGAACGGCATCTGCACTCCGGCGCCCTCCCCCGCGTCCATCAGCGATGTCGCGGCATCGGCGGCCACCGTACGGCCGCTTCGCCCGAAGGTGACAGTTCCGCCGGCTCCGGCGGGTGCGGCCTTGGACACCGCGAATCGCTCCAGGTGCAACCGGTCACTGATGCCCGCGGACGTCCAGATCTTCTCGGCCTGGGTGAGCATGCCCTCGGGCCCGCAGGCCCAGGTTTGGCGTTCGCGCCAATCCGGCACCTCGTCGTCGAGCCGACCCAGGTCAAGCCGGCCCTGGACGCGGGTCTCGCGTACCTGCAGCCGGTACTCGGGGTGAACCGACGCCAGCGCGGACAACTCGGCGCCGAACATCACATCCGATTCGGTGGGCGCCGAATGCATGTGCTGGATGTCGCCAATTTGCTTGCGGCGCACTAATGTTCGCAACATCGACATCACCGGAGTGATTCCGGATCCCGCGGTGAGGAACAGAATCGACGGCGGGGCCGGGTCGGGCAGCACGAAGTTGCCCTGGGGCGCGGCGAGTCGCACGATCGTCCCCGGATCGACACCGGCCACCAAATGGGTGGACAGGAAGCCCTCCGGCATCGCTTTCACACTGATGGTCACCGTGCGCTCGGGGCCAACTCCGGATCGCGCGACCGGGCTCGAGGTCAGCGAATACGACCGCCAGCGCCAGCGCCCCTCCACCAGCAATCCGATCCCGATGTACTGCCCCGGCTCGTAGTCGAAGCTGAAGCCCCAGCCGGGTTTGATCACCAGGGTCGCGGAGTCTTCGGTCTCCCGCCGGACCTGCACGATGCGGCCCCGCAATTCCCGCGCCGACCACAGCGGGTTGGCCAGGTGCAGATAGTCGTCGGGCAGCAGCGGCGTCGTGATGCGCGCAGCGATTTTGCGCAGCGCATGCCAGCCGGGGTGCCGTTCCGCCCCAGCGATGGTGGGGCGGCTGGTTTCGCCGACATTGGCGGTAATCGATTGATATTTCTTGCCCATAGGAAGCTCCTGCTCACGATGCGGCGTGTAGCTTCCGCTCACGTTGGGGGACGAAGCCCGGAAGGTTCTCGGGCTCCTCCACTGCCGCCTAGTTTAACGTAACTTACGGTACCGTAGCTAGGCGTGACGGCCTGGATTGCATCACAGCGTGGGGTGTGTCGCGGCGGTCACAACAGGTCGAGCAGGAACGGCAGCTCCTGGTTCGCGTACCAGGCCAAATCGTAGTCCTGCGCATCGCCGACAATCAGGTCTGCATCCTCATCCCCCAGGTCAGCGGCATCGATAGCCTCGATCGCGTTCACGACGGCCGGCTCGGCGTCGGCGTTGTCGACATAGGCGGCGACCACCCGGTCGATTGCTACCGGCCCAGCGAGTCTGACGACGGCGTCGTCGAGATCGGGACGGAAGGTGGCCCCGGATTCACCAAGGTCGACTTCGGCGGCCAGCACCGCGCGCCGCGGCCGCGCCGCCCCGTCGGCCCCCTCGGCCTCATGGGCCGCCAGCAGGCGCAGCGAGGCCAACGCGGCCTCACGCAACGCCACGTCGGCAAGCTCATCGTCATCGCCCTGCGCATAGGCCTCGCGCAATGTCGGCGTCACCGCGAAGGCGGTGCCGTTGACTGGTCTCAGCGAGCCATCGGCGACAAGCCGCTGCAACATCGGCACCGTGGCCGGAATGTAGACCTGCATCGCGGCTAGTTCTCGATCAAGGTGGCCGCGTAGTCGTCGACATACCTCGACAGCTCACGCGGCGGGCGCTGGTAGCTGCCGGTCTCAATGGGGTGTTCCGGCAACTCAACCTTCGGCTCTTCGACCTCGTGGTACTCGATGCTGGATAGCAGATGGTGCATCATGTTCAGCCGTGCGTGTTTCTTGATATCGGATTCCACGACATACCAAGGGCTTACCGGAGTATCGGTGTGCACCATCATCTCGTCCTTGGCGCGCGAATAGTCCTCCCAGCGATACACCGACTCCAGGTCCATCGTGGACAGTTTCCAACGCCGCACGGGGTCGTTGCGGCGCGCGCGGAAACGGCGCAGCTGTTCGGCCTCGGAAACTGAAAACCAATACTTGCGCAGCAGAATCCCGTCGTCGATCAGCATCTGCTCGAAGATCGGCGTCTGCCGCAAAAACAGCGCTAGTTCCTGCGGTGTGCAGAATCCCATGACCTTCTCGATACCGGCGCGGTTGTACCACGACCGATCGAGCAGCACGATTTCGCCTTTGGTGGGCAGATGGGCGATATACCGCTGGTAGTACCACTGGCCGCGCTCGCGATCGGTAGGCACCGGCAACGCGGCGATGTGGGCGGTACGGGGGCTGAGGTATTCGGTGATCCGTTTGATGGCACCACCCTTGCCCGCGGCGTCCCGGCCTTCGAACAGGACCACGATTCGTGCGCCGGAATGCCGCACCCACTCCTGCAGCTTCACGAATTCTGTTTGTAGCCGGAATAATTCGGCCTCATAGACGGCATCGGAGATCTTGGGTGCATCCCGCGCTGCCGATTTCTTTTTCTTCGCTTTCGCCGGCGTGCCGTCATTCGAGGTACCCACAACAACGAATGCTATCTGCACACACCAATTTTCACCGCCGAACAACTAGCGGGAAGCTTCGAGGAGTTCCTCAAGTGATTGCTTCAACAAGGCCGGCAGCAGCTCGACGTCGCTCATCGCCTCGCGGTCGGCGTTGATTCCGAAATAAATCGTGCCCTTGTAGGACGTCACACCGATGGCCAGCGCCTGATTATGCAGCAGTGGCGGCACGGCATAGGTCTCCAGCAGTTTGGTGCCGGCGATGTACATCTGCGACTGAGCCCCCGGAGCATTGGTGATCAGCAAGTTGAACAACCGCGCCGAGAAGTTGGTGGCGACCCGGATACCCATGGCGTGCAGGGTGGGTGGCGCAAAGCCCGACAACGTGACGATGGTCCTGGCGTCGACCAGGCGGGCGGCGGATGGATTCGATTCGGTGGCGTGCGCGATCTGCGACAGCCGCACCACCGCGTTGCCCTCACCCACCGGCAGGTCAACCAGGAACGGCGTGACCTGACTGATCATCTGGCCGGGACCGGTCGAGTCGTGTTGGTCCTCGGCATAGACCGAAAGCGGTGCCATCGCCCGGATCGTCGCGCTCGATGACACTCCTTCCCCGCGGGACATCAACCAGTTGCTTAATGCGCCGGTCACGACCGCCAGCACCACGTCGTTGATGTCGCAGTCGTAGCGGGCTCGCACCGCGCGAAAGTCTTCGAGGTTTCCGCGGGCGACGGTGAACCGCCGATGACGCGAGACGGTCGCGTTGAGCGGGCTGCTCGGCGCGGTGCCACGCGCGACCGTGCGCGCGATGTCGACGACCCGGCGGCCCACGTTGAGCAGTTCGCCATAGTTTGTTGCTGCCCCGGCCAGCGCGGAGCTGACCGCCTGCAGCTGGGTGCCCGGCCCCATCACCCAGTCGCCAATCGCGCCGACCAGTAACCGGGTCGAGCCGGGCTCCCGTTCCGGAATCCAGATGTCTTCCGGGAACGGCGGCGGATGCCGCGTCCGGTCGGCGATCACGTGGTTGATCTCCAGCGCGGTCATCCCGTTGATCAACGCCTGGTGCGACTTGGTGTACAGGGCGACTCGACTTTTGGCCAGCCCCTCAACCAGGTACATCTCCCACAGCGGCCGCGACTTGTCCAGCGGCCGCGCGGCCAGCCGGGCTATCAGCTCGTGCAGCTGCTCATCGCTGCCCGGCGACGGCAGCGCCGAGCGCCGCACGTGATAGGTGATGTCGAAGTCGGCGTCGTCGATCCACACCGGCCTGGCCATCCCGACCCCTATTTCGCGGACCTTCTGGCGGTAGCGCGGTATCTGCGGGAGCCGGCGTTCGACGGCGGCGAGCAGAGTCTCGTAGCTCAGCCCGGCGCGCGGACGCTGCAGGATGGACAGCGATCCGACGTACATCGGGGTGGCGCTGTTCTCCAGCCGATAGAAGGACGCGTCCGATGTGGACAACCGGGTCACCATTGCGGGCCTGGCCTCCTTGGTCAATCCTTGGTGTTCCCCGATATTCTCGCCCACCGTAATCGTCCGCGAGCGCCAAACACGGCGCGGGTACGCGCGATGTCGAATTGTGCGATGATGACCGGCAATTGAAAGACCTATTGTCTGCCACTCTCCTGCAGGCCGCTCGTTCACAGCCGATTTGGAGAGTGCGCGTTGACCATCAGCCCCGTAAGCCCGGCTCACCGTGACGCTTTCGCGGTCGTGCCCGTCGTCGAGTACGAACCACCGCCGCAAGACATGTCGCGCAACGACGCCCCGTGCCGCCAGTCACCCTTGCCGCGCCGGACCGGCAGCGGTCCCCGCCGGCCTTACCGCGGGCGAGCCGTCAGGCAACCGGAGCCGACGGCGGCGGCGTGGCCCGCGGCCATGCGCCAGGCCGCGATTTTCGCCGACGCCGCACTGCGCCGGGTACTGGAAGTCATCGACCACCGCCGTCCGGTGACCCAGCTCCGGGGGCTGCTGGTGCCCGGCCTGGTCGACTCCGTGCTGTCGGTCAGCCAGTCGGCCGCCGGACACCAGGGCGCCGCGGTCTTGCGCCGGATGCGACTGCAGCCCTCCGGGTACCGGGATCCGGAAGCCGCCGCCGAGGTGTTCGGCTCCTACAGTCGCGGGGACCGGATCCATGCCATCGCCGCTCGGGTGGAGAAGCTGCCCGCCAGCGGCGGAGCCCGGTGGCAAGTGGTGGCCCTGCACATCGGCTGACGCGCGCGGCGTCAGGCCGGCGTCGCGGCACCACCCTCGGGCGGCGGGCCGCCGGAGAATCGCGCCAGCACCGGACCCGCGATCGCCATGATGAACACATACGCGGTCGCCAGCCCGGCCACGACCGGGATCCCCGCGCCGACCAGTCCGATGATGATGAGCGAGAACTCGCCCCTCGCGACGAGCGCGGTGCCGGCACGCAACTGCCCGCGCCGGGCCACCCCGTCGCGCCCAGCGGCGAAGATCCCGGTGGCCACCTTCGTCGCCGCGGTGACGACGGCCAGGATCAGCGCCACCGGAAGCATCGGAACCAGCTCCTTCGGGTCCACCGACAGACCGATCGCCACGAAGAAAATCGCGGCGAAAAGGTCACGCAGCGGACCCAGCACCTTGCGCGCCCGCTGTGCGGTGTCGCCGGTCAGGGTGAGCCCGACCAGGAATGCGCCGACGGCTGCCGAGGCGTGCAGCGACTCGGCCAATGCCGCCACCATCAGCGTGACCCCAAGGACCCTCAGTAACAACTGCTCGGAGTCGGCGTTCGCCACCAGCCGGCCTACGTGATGGCCCCAGTAATAGGACGCGGCGAACGCCGCGAAGAGAGCACCGATCGCGATCGTCATTCCCGCGACAGCCTCCAACCAGGTGCCGCCGGACGCGAGCACCGCGAACAGCGGCAAGTAGGCGGCCATCGCGAAGTCCTCGAGTACCAGCACCGACAACACGGCTGGCGTTTCGCGATTACCGAGCCGGCGCAAGTCCTCCAGCAGGCGCGCGATCACACCCGAGGAGGAGATGTAGGTGACGCCGGCCAGGGCCAGGATCGCGACACCGTCGAACCCGAGCAGCCATCCCGCCACCGCCCCGGGTGTCGCGTTGAGAACCACATCGACACCGGCCGACGGCAGATGGTGCCGCAAGCTGGCGGCGAATTCCGTCGCGGAGAACTCCAGACCCAGGGTCAGCAGCAGCAGGACGATGCCGATGGGCGCGCCCGTCACGATGAACTCGCCGGCGGCGGCCAGCGGCCAGATACCGCCTTTGCCCAGCGAAAGACCCGCCATCAAGTACACCGGTATTGGAGAAAGCGCGAATCGCCGCGAGACGGCGCCCAACACCGCGAGCGCAGTCAGGAGGGCGCCGAGCTGAAACAGCAGGGCCTCCGAAACCTGCACTGGCTCAGCCCTTGTCGACGATCTGCTCGACCGCGGCGATGCCCTCTTCGGTGCCGATGACGATCAAAACGTCTCTCGCGCGCAGCATCTCATCCGGACCCGGCGAGGCGAGCACAACTTCGTCGCGCACGATCGCGACTATGGACGCCCCGGTGCGGGTGCGGGCGTGGGTATCACCCAATGGGTGGTCGACGAATGGGCTGCCCGGCTCGATATGGACCTGACCCGCCTCGAGGCCGGGCACCTCGCGGGTCAGTTCGGTGAACCGCTCGGCAATGCGGGGAGCGCCCAGAATCTGGGCCACCGTGTCGGCCTCTTCGTCGGTGAGGTGGAACACCGGCCGGGCCTGGTCCGGATCGTCGGACCCATACAGCACGACGTCGAAGTCGCCGCCACGCCGCGCGATAATGCCGATCCGGTCGCCCTTGTGGCTGATGAACTCGTATCGCAGACCGACGCCCGGCAGCAACACCTCCTTGACATCCATATCCGCAACATACCGGGAATCCACAACGAAATTCAGCACAGATTGCCCCCATACAGAGCGATCTCATATCCACGCAACGGCGCTAGTGTTACCGAATGGACGGAAACACAGTCAGCGTCGAGCGGGTCATCAAAGCACCGCCGAACACGATCTTCGCGCTGCTGGCCGACGCCGGCAAACACGCCAGCTTCGACGGGTCGGAGTCGGTGGATCACGCTACGCAGAATTCGGTTCCCCTGACGATGGGTTCGAAATTCGGGATGGCGATGCGCGGCCGCAAGGAGACGCTGTTCATCCCCTACCGCACCACCAACACCGTCATCGAGTACGAGCCGGACCAGCGCATCGCATGGCAGACCACCGCGATCGGCGGTCTGGTCGGTGGCCGCATCTGGCGCTACGAGCTGAGTCCGGTCGACGGCGGCACACGTGTCCGCGAAACCTGGGACGTGTCGCAGGAGAAGAACAAGCGAATGGTCATCAGCGGCTCGATGCCCCAACGAACCGAGCAAGGCATGGCCGCCACCCTGGACCGGATCGCGACGCTTCTCGAGGGCTAGTGCTGGCGCGCCGTGGCGTGCGGATGCGGGCGTGGCCACGGCAGCAGCGCCGGCACCTCGCGGCGGTAAGCGCAGTACTGGTCGCCCAGCGCCGCGACCAGGTCGTGCTCCTCCAGCTGCACAGCGACCAGGATGTAACCCGTTGTGGCGACAGTGAACAGCAGGTGCCCGGCCGTCATCGTCGGTGTCGACCAGAACGCGACGAGGAAGCCCAACATAAGCGGGTGTCGCACCAGCCGGTAGAGGAGTCGGACACGAAAGTCCAAGTCGCGGTACGGTTTTCCACGCCAGGCCAGATATACCTGACGCAGGCCGAATAAGTCGAAGTGGTTGACCATGAAGGACGAGAAGAATACCGTCGCCCAACCGAGCCAGAACAACGCCCACAGCGCCACCCGTGCCGCCGGCAGATTCACGTCCCAAACGAGGTCCGGCAGCGTCCGCCACTGCCAGTAGAGCAGCAACAGCGCGCCGCTCGCCAGGACCACGTAGGTGCTGCGCTCAATCGACGTGGGCACAAATCGCGTCCACCACCTCTTGAACGCGGGCCGCGCCATCACGCTGTGCTGGACCGCGAAAACACCAAGCAGCAGTACGTCGATCAGCACCGCCTGGCCCACGGGGGCCGAGAGCGCGTGGTCGACACTGCGTGGCACCCCGATGTTGCCCACGAATCCGATCGCGTACACGAACGACACCAGGAACAACAAGTAAGCCACCGCGCCGTAACAGATTGCGAAATATCGACTCATGAACCCATTGTCCGCCGAATCCCGCCTCAAGGAATGGGGCGATTGCCTCAATTTCCGTCGGTCACGGGATTGACAACCCCTGTTGTAACGCATACATGCTGGCGCCGATGCGATTTGAGACGCCGATCTTCGCGTAGGTGCGCTCGACGTGGTTGCGGACCGTCTTCTCGCTGATCACCAACGCCGCCGCGATTTCCTTGTTGGAGGCGCCGCGGGCGACGAGGCAGAGCACTTCAACCTCGCGCGGGGTGAGCCTGCCCGGACGCGACTTGGGGCGCTGGGCGGACTGTCCCGCCGCATGCAGCACCGCTTCGACGGCGACGGGGTCGAGCTCGCCGGCACGCACCCGCTCCTGCAGCCGCCGCGTGGCCGCTCCGGGTGACAGCTCGTCGCGGTATGGCCTTGGCTCGCAAGCGGATTGGTAGCTGACCGCGGCCGCCAGGATACGATCGGGCAGGCCCAACGCGGTCCCGGCAAGCCCGCGTGGGTATCCCGATCCGTCCAGGCATTCATGGTGGTTGCCGGCGACCTCGGCCAGCCGCCGGAGCCCGCGGACCTGGTTGAGAATCCGCACGGTCAGATAGGGATGCAGTCGAACCCGCTCGAATTCGCCGGCGGTCAACGACCCTGGCTTGGACCATATTTGATTCGACACTCCGATGCGGCCCAGGTCGTGAACGTGGCCCGCACGTCGTGTCAGGGCTGCCGCGCCGGCGTCGACACCGACCGCGAGAGCCGCGTCGCCGGCGAGCCCGGCCACCGCGCGCGAATGCCCAAAGGTGAACGGGCACTTGAGGTCGACGAAGTCTCCGAATGCGACAAGAAGTGCGTCGAGCGCCTTGTCGTCAAGCCGGTGGTGGCGATCGGGCGCCTCACGCAGTGCCGCGCCCCACACATCGCCGGGGGCCGGGCCGGCCAAGATCGCGTCGGCGTGCCGGGTAAACGTGTCGACGACCTTGGGGTCGAACTGGCCACCGCGGCGGCTGCGAGCCATGGCCACGGCGCCCTCGACACCGTACGCGCGGTGATGCACCTCGGCCATCTCGGCGAGCTGAGCGACCCGCATCGGTATCGGAATCCCGTCACCGTGCACACCGGCGGGCAGGCCGCCGCCGTCGTAACGCTCGAAAGCGAACGCGAGCGACGCCTGCACGTCGGGACCCAGTCCGATTCGATCGGCCAGCACCGCGGCGGAGGTGCAATGCGAATGGATCAACCGGGACAACTGACCGCGCGCATTGGCGAACAGGGTTGCCATGATGGCCACCCGGTGCGTCAACGACTGACCCCGACCGACGTTGCCCATCAGGAACCGCAAGTACGGCAGTCCCGACCAGTCGACCAGGTACGAATCATGCCGTACGGCAATGTCGTCGCCGAACCATCGCGCGTATTCATGGGAGTCGGCATGGCACCCGATCCACATGATCAACGTCGTGTAGTAGACGCAATCCCGTTGCGCGTCAGTGAACCCCAGTCGTTCCGCGAGCCGGGTCGCGATCAGTGCAGCGCGCAGCATGTGCTCGGCGGGTTGTCCCAAGCCGAGGTCGATTGCCACCGACAGCGCCGCCAGCAGCTCCGCCCGGCTGGGTGCCTCACCCGCCGGTGCCGGCTCGGCTGTGTGCGGCGCCATCGGCTCATTGTCCTCTTCGCTCGACGGCGCGGTGCCGGCTCGGGTCGAACGTCTCGAAATGCCCCGAGCCCACTACGAACAAACCCCGCTGCGGTGGCCGAAAGCTCTCCAGCCGGGCTTGCTCGCGCAGCGGTCCGACCGGTCCGAGGTCCACGCCGCGCAACACCGCACGCGACCGGTCCACAGCCCACACCCGCTTGGGCGCGATCGTGAACCGCTGGCCGTTCGGCGCGGTCCCGGACAAGCGGACCTGTCCCGCGCCCAACGTCGGTCCGGCCGCTCGGCCGATTGCGCCCAGCGCCAGCCGGTTGGTCCACGCTCCGCCCGGCATCCGGCGGCCGATCGCGCTCATCAGCCGCGTCGACGAGGTTGCGCGCAGCTCTATCTCCCATTCGAGCAGTCCCGAGATGCCGACGAATAGCGACCACGGGGTGACCCACGCGATGTCGATATCGCACTGCACCGGGTCCCGCGGAGTCGCCGAACTGAAGTAGCGGGCGCAGCTCTGCGGACCCGGCGTTGTCGCATAGAACGTCCAGATGCCGTCGGGATCGCGGTGCCATACCGATCGGTACCCGGGCGAGAAGGTCGTTGCCGGAAAGTGACGCAAGGCCAGGTAATGCCCGCCGGCGAAGGGCAGGCCCATCACACCGAACCCGACAAATCGTTCGTCATCTCCGTCCGGCAGGACGGGGTTTTGCAGAACGGCCGTGGCGGCGTCGGCAGGAGTCGTGGTCATGCACCGATGCTGTGCGGCGCCGATGGATCGGCGCATGAGGCTTATGCCTCAAATCGTTTAGCGGTCGGCGTCCGAGGACAGTCAAGCCGCCAGGCGTGCGGCGAGTTCGGCACCGACGCCCAGGATCACAACGACCAGCGCGAGCGTCGCGGCCGGTACCATCCCGCGAGACAGTGGGCTGTGGCCGGACCGCATGGCGCGCAACGTCCCGCGATAGCGATTCGATCCAAAGAACACAACAGTGGCGCCGCCCGCCACGGTGAGAACGATCCCGGGCCAGGACGGCAGGTGGTCGGTGAAGTCCCAGCGCAGGAGCAACGCGCCGGCGGTCATCGCACCCACTCCGGTGCGCTGCCAGGCCAGTGCCGTGCGCTCGGCCTGCGCGCCGACGTCTAACAGCTCTCGATCCGTCATTTGGCGGTCTCGGCGACGATGATCAGAAGCGCGGCGGCGGCGGCGATGATCGTCACGCCCACCACCACGAGCCGTGGCAACGGATCCGTCGGCAGCGAACGGTTCTCGCGCAGCGCACGCTCAGCACGATCCCACCGTCCGTACGCGCCGACCGTGACGATCAGGGCGAGGATCAACAGAAGCACCGTGATCGCGATACGGAATGACCGCGGACCGAAGTCGTGCACGAGGCTGGCCAGTGCTACCGCTCCGGCCAGCAGTGCCAGCCCGGTGCGAACCCACGCCAGAAACGTTCGCTCGTTGGCGAAGGTGAACCGATAATCCGGATCGGTTCCGATTGATCTCAAGGGTGGCTTGCGCGGGAACATCGGAAACTCCTGCTATTGGCTGGCTCCCAGTGGAACGAAGCGGTGCCGCCGAGATTGGCTGCGGCGGCACCGCTTCGCTGGTGCTTAGACGTAGTCTTTGTACTTGTCGAGTAACCGGACAGGCTTGGACAGCGCGTCGCGACGGAACGGGTCACCCAGCTCCCGGGTGCACATGATCTCGATGACCGTCGTCTTGCCCTCGTTCATCTGAGCAGCCACCGCGCGCTGCAGCGCCGGCCCTACCTGATCGAGCTTCTCGACGACAATTCCTTCGGCACCCATGGCCTCGGCAATGCCGGCGAATGACTCGCTTTCCAGCTCGGCAGCGACGAACCGTCGGTTGTAGAAGTCCACCTGGTTCTTCTTCTCGGCGCCCCATTGCCGGTTGTGGAACACGACGCCGGTGACGGGGATGTCGTGGCGAACCGCGGTCATGATCTCCCCCATGCTCATGGCCCACGCGCCATCGCCGGCGTAGGCGATGGCCGGCCGTTCGGGAGCAGCGGCCTTCGCGCCGATAATCGTCGGCAGGGCATAGCCGCAGTTGCCAAAGCTCATCGGGGCCAGGAAGCTGCGTGGCTTCTCGAACCGCAGGTAACTGTTGGCAACCGAGTTGATGTTGCCGATGTCGGTGGACACCATGACGTCCTCAGGCATCGCCTTCTCGAGTTCGCGCAGCACCTGGCGAGGGTGCAGCCAGTTGCCTTCCTCTTCTTCTTGTTCGGCAATCATGTCGAGGCTGAACGCGTCGCGCTCGTGGATCCATTCGCTCAGTTCGGTTTCCCACGCGTCCTTTTCGGCCTGGATGGTGGCTCCGCGCTGCTCCCGGGTGGCGTCGCTGGCCAGTGTCCGGTTCTGGATCCGCTCCACCAGCGCGACGGCAGCGGCCTTGGCGTCGCCGCAGATGCCCACGCTGATCTTCTTGACCAGACCCAGCATCTTCTGGTCGGCATCGATCTGGATGATCTTGGCGTTCTTCGGCCAGTAGTCCATCCCGTGCTGCGGCAGGGTGCCGAACGGACCGAGCCGGGTACCCAGCGCGATCACCACATCCGCGCGGGAAATCAGCTTCATCGCCGCCTTGGAGCCTTGGTAGCCGAGCGGACCGGTCCACAACGGGTGGCTGGCGGGGAAGGAGTCATTGTGCAAGTAGCTGTTCACCACCGGGGCGCCTAGGCGTTCGGCGAGTGTCTTGCATTCCTCGATACCGTCGCCCATGACCACGCCGCCGCCCGAGATGATCACGGGGAACTCGGCTTCCGCGATCAACGCGGCGGCCTCGTCGAGGCTCTGCATACCGCCCGGCCCGCGGTCGAGCCGGCACGGTTGCGGGATCTCGGCTTCGATTTCGCCATAGAAATGGTCGCGGGGGATGTTCAGTTGCGTCGGACCCATCTCGGTGGTGGCGCGGTCGAAACAGCGTCCGGTCAGCTCGGCCATGCGACGCGGATTATTCACGTGCCCTTGATATTTCGTGAACTCCTGGAACATCGGCAGCTGGTGCGCCTCCTGGAAACCGCCGAGACCAATCCCCATCGTGCCAGTCTCTGGGGTGACTATGACGACGGGGCTGTGTGCCCAGAAGGCGGCCGCGATCGCGGTCACGCAGTTGCTGATTCCCGGGCCGTTCTGGCCGATGACGACACCATGTCGCCCGCTGACGCGGGCATACCCATCGGCCATATGCGCTGCGCCCTGCTCGTGTACCACCGGGATGAGCCGGATTCCGGCCGGCGCGAAGATGTCCATTGCATCCATGAAAGCCGACCCCATGATGCCGAAAATCTCAGTGACGCCATTGGCCACCATCGTTTCGACGAATGCCTCGGACGGGGTCATGCGCCGCACCCCCGATACGGCGGCGCGGGTGGTTGTCTGGGTCATCCGGTCGTCCTCCTCAGTCCACGTTATCCGAAAAAGCGGAACATTTTGTTCCTAATTTTGGATCCTAGATGGACAATAGAGCGCATCAGGGGATGGAGTCAATCAGGATTCGTAGATCCGGAACATCTCGTCTTGTTTTTTCGCACAGTTCGCGGTTTCATGGAAACGTACTCACGACGAGGAGGGGTTTATGGGCGAGATCCGTCGGCTCGACGACGCCGCACCGTTCGCCGGGACGGAACTGTCCGGCGATACCCCGACGCTGCGGTTGTTCTCGCTGCTCGAGCTCATCGCCTCGAAGGACCAGTTGTTCACCCTGCAGGGTTTAGTGGAGACGACCGGAATGGCCAAGCCGACTCTGCATCGCATGCTGCAACAGCTCGAGAGTGCCGGGCTGCTGATTCGCGAGAACAACGGCCGCCACTACGGCGTCGGGGCCCGGATGCGTCGCATGGCGGAAAGCCTGTTGCTCAACGACACTCACCACGGGGCGCGTCACTCCGTATTGCGCAGCCTGGTGGAGGAACTCGGTGAGAGCTGCAACCTGACCACGCTGTCGGGCAACGAGATCGTCTATCTCGATCGTGTGGAAACGATTGAGCCGCTGCGCTTTACGTTGCACCCGGGATCGCGCGTGCCGGCGCATTGTTCGGCGAGCGGAAAGATCATCATGTCTCAGCTGGCCCCTGCTCAGCGGCGCCGGCTACTGGAGGCGGCGCCGCTCAAGAAGTACACCCCCAACACCGTCACCGATGTGGACCAGATTGAGGAGGAGCTCAAGCAGGTTCGCCGGGATGGTTACGCAATCGACGACCAGGAGTTCCTGCCCGGCCTCGTCTGCGCGGCGGTTCTGGTCCCGTCGAGTTCGGGAATCTCCAACCTGGGCATTGCCGTTCAGGCACCGGTCATGCGGCTGACGCCCGATAAGGCGTTGCGGGTGTTGCCCGCGTTGCGCCGAGCCGCGGATGCCATCGGCGAGGTCGAGGCCGAGGTCGCCGATGGCGAGTCGTCGCGAGAGAGTTCATGACTCACCTGGTGTCGGCGCGAGACCTCTTCGGCATCGATTCGGACCTGCAAGTGCCGGCTCTCTGCGAAACGAACGAGCATGTGCCGGAGGTCGACCCGGCCTACCGGTTCGACGAATCCGTCACACTGGCACTGCTCGCCGGCTTTGCGCACAATCGGCGCGTCCTATTACAAGGCCTGCATGGCACGGGCAAATCCACGCACGTCGAGCAGGTCGCCGCACGGCTCAACTGGCCGTGCGTGCGGGTTAATCTCGACGGCCAGCTCAGCCGGATGGATTTCATCGGGCGCGATTCAGTGACGTTGCGAGATGGCCAACAGGTCACAGAGTTTCAAGAAGGCATCCTGCCGTGGGCGATCCAGCGACCGGTCGCGTTGGTCCTCGACGAATACGATGCGGGCCGGCCGGACGTCATGTTTGTGATCCAGCGCATCCTCGAGCACGACGGGAAGCTGACGCTGCTGGACCAGAACCGGGTGATCACCCCGCATCCGTGCTTCCGGCTCTTCGCGACGGCGAACACCGTCGGGCTCGGCAACCTCAATGGGCTCTACCACGGCGCCCAGCGGCTCAACCACGCGCAGATCGATCGATGGAACATCGTCGCATCACTTAATCACCCACCGCCGCAGGCGGAGATCGACATCGTCGTAGCGAGGGTGCCCGATGTCGACATTGGTCTTATCGCCTCAATGGTCGCCGTGGCGAACCTGACCCGCAGCGGTTTTCGCGTCGGCGACCTTTCGACCTTGATGTCCCCGCGCACCGTGATCACGTGGGCGGAGAACGTCACGATCTTCAACGATGTCGATCTCGCCTTCCGGTTGTCGTTCGTCAACAAATGCGACGACGCCGAACGGCCAATCGTCGCCGAGTACTTCCAGCGCTGCTTCGATCGCGAGCTCGATGAGCCCGCGGCGCGCGTCGCATGAACAACTTCCACCACGAGCAGCACGTCCGCGAACTTCGCGCCGCATCAATACGTGCGTTGAGCGACCAGCGCGACTTACACTTCCGCGGAACCGCTCTGTACCGGAGGCGGCGGCGGGTGCCGATGCCGGCGCCGCACCTGCATCCGCCTGCCGATCGCGGCGCCGCCGACGGGATCGCACTTCGGTTGCGGCACCACAATCCTCACGTGCATGCCGCGTTTTTACCCGAGCGCACGGCGAGTCGGCTGGTCTTCGAGATGCTCGAACAGTTCCGGGTGGAGTCGCTGATCCCGGCATCGTGGCCGGGTGTGCGGCGCAACGTCGGCGAGCGGTTTCGCAGTTGGTCGCAGGAGTTCGAGGCATCGCGTTCGGCCGAGACATCGTCGGGCTTACTGCTATACACGGTCGCGCAGGTCTGCCGCTCCTGGATTATGGCGGAGCCGATCGCCGAACGGACTGAGGATCTGATCGAACAGACCAGGCTCGGACTGGCCCCCACGATAGGCCATGAACTTGTGTCTCTTCGCCGAGAGCGGCACTGCCAGAGTGCATTCGGGCAACACGCCCGGGCCATCGCGGACCAGGTCGCGGAGCTGCCGCAGTTACAAACCCAGCCCGGGGAGCAGGAAACGCAACTCGACGCGTTCGAGTGGCTGTTCGACTCCGAGTCCGACGACCACGCCACGCCGCCCGGGCCGGGCGGTCCCGGCCGTGCGCTCGACGACGAAAGCGCCGAGTACCGGGTATTCACCCGGGCCTACGACGAAACACGCGGCGTCAGATCGCTCGCGCGGCCGGCTCAACTGCGCGAGTACCGTGAGCGCCTCGATCGGGCGATCGAGGCCACCGGGATCAGCGCACGACCGCTCAGCCGTCGGCTTGCCGATCTACTGGCCGAACCGTGCGCCGACGGCTGGGAAGGAGGCCGCGATTTTGGTTACGTCGACGGGCGCCGGCTCGCCCAACTGGTGGCCAAGCCGAACGAGCGCAATATCTTCCGAGCCGAAGCTGTTGCGCCCCGAACCGAGGCACTTGTCTGCTTTCTCGTCGACTGCTCGGGGTCAATGAAAGCCTTCAGCGAGCCGGTGGCGGTGTTGGTCGATGTGTTCGCGCGTGCGCTGGAACTCGCCGGAGTCGGCTGCGAGGTACTCGGCTTCACGACCGCCTCGTGGAACGGCGGGCGGGTCCGGCGCGACTGGGTCCGCTCCGGGCGTCCCCGTAATCCTGGACGCCTGAACGAAATACGCCACCTCGTGATCAAAGACGCGGACACGTCCTACCGATCTGCCCGCACCGCGATTGCCGGGCTTCTCAAGGTCGACCTCTACCGCGAAGGTGTGGACGGTGAGGCGGTCGAATGGGCCCGTCGTCGGCTGGAGGCCCGTGACGAACAGCGACGCATAGTCGTCGTGATCTCCGATGGCAGCCCGATGGATGGCGCCACCTGCCTCGCAAACAATCGGAACTACCTAGACCAACATCTGGCCGATGTCCTCGCCACAAGATCGGATGTCGCGGTCTGTGCGATCGGCATGGGGTTGGACCTGAGCACCTACTACAACCGTTGCGCGGCACTGGACCTCACCGGAGGGGTAACCCACCGGGTGCTGTCCGACGTACTGCAGACGATTGCATTGGCATCTAGAGGAGGGCAGTACCGTTGACAGAACCACGAATCGCGCTGGTTGCGTTGGACATCGCCGGCACCAGCATCGACGAGGGCGGGGCCGTTTACGTGGCGCTGCGTCGAGCGGTTGAGTCCCACACCGGCAAGCCGATTCCCGACGACGTGTTCGACCGGTGGAAGGGTACCGGTAAGCGCGAGGCGATCACAGGACTGCTTGGGCCGGCGACGGTGGACGAGATCGATGCCGTCGAGGCCGAGTTCACCGAGTGGCTGCTCGACGCATACCGATCGGTGCCGCCGGTGCCGCTGCCCGGCGTCGTGGACGCTTTCGCCCTTTTGCACGCTAACGACGTCAAGATCGTTCTGCAGACCGGCTATTCGCGTGCGATCGCTGGTCCGCTGCTAGATCAGGTCGGTTGGCGGATCGGGCGCGACATTGACGCGGTAATCACCAGTGACCAGGTGCCGGCAAGCCGTCCCGCGCCGTACCTGATCTTCCGCGCGATGGAGGCGGTTGGTGTGCAGAGCGTGTCGGAGGTGCTCGTCGCCGGTGACACGCCAAATGACCTGCGAGCAGGGGTAAATGCCGGCGCCAAGTATGTGGCCGGAGTCCTCACTGGTGCCCACGACGCGGCTAGTCTGCGGGCCGCGCCGCATACCCACATCCTTGCCAGCGCTGCCACCATTCCCGAGGTCCTCAGGCTGCGCGAGGTAGTGACCTCGTTCTGATCGGGCCCGTCGCGGTCGAAGGACGCGCGCGCCGAGCCAACGGAAGAGAGTTATCCGCCGGCGAACGGCGGTAGAACGTCGATCGTGTCGCCGCATTGCAGCGCTTTGGATCTGTCGCGGACGGCGATTCCGTCGCATAGATACGAGGATCGATTCAGCACCGTTGCCAGGCGGATACCCGAACGGGCAAGTCGTTGAACCAATTCGGCGACGGTGGTTCCTGGGCTGAGGATCACGATCTCGGACTCGGTTCCCGCGGCGGCTCGCGCGGCCGCGAAGTAGCGCACCGTCACGTGGAGGCCGTCTTGCTCGATGGCGGCCTGTCTCATCGGGTCAGCCACCGATCGCGCTCATCGGGCGGGCGGGCTGGATGAACTCGGGGTTATTGATGCCGTGGCCGGCGGGTTTGTTCCACATGGCGGTGCGCCACGCGAGCTCGATCGTGTCGTCGTCGGCACCGCCGCGCACCAGGCCGCGAAGGTCGGTTTCTTCGGCGGCGAACAGGCAGCTGCGGATTTGGCCGTCGGCGGTCAGGCGGGTGCGGTCGCAGGTTGAGCAGAAGGCGTGCGATACCGAGGCGATGACACCGAATTTCCCGCCTGATGTCGTGGGGCCCGGGTCGACCAGCCAGAGCTCGGCCGGAGCCGAACCGCGCGGTGCCGGGTCGGGCCGCAACCCGAAGTGTGGCCGCAGCGCTGTCAGCACGTCGTCTGCGGTCAGCGCGGCCTCGCGGCGCCATTGGTGGCCGGCGTCCAGTGGCATCTGCTCGATGACCCGCAGCTGGTAGTCGTGCTGCAGGCAGAACCGCAACAACTCGACGACATCGGTGCGTCCGGTGGTGGAGTCGAGCACGGCGTTCACCTTGACCGGCGTCAGTCCGGCCGCCGCGGCGGCGGCCAAGCCCGCCAGCACGTCATCGAGGCGATCGCGACGGGTGATCGCCGCAAAGCGGGCCGGGTCGACGCTGTCCAATGAGACGTTGACCCGGTTCAGGCCCGCGTGGGCGAGCGCGGTGGCCCGGCGGGCCAGTCCCACGCCGTTGGTGGTCAACGAGATCTCCGGGCGGGGCCGCAGGGCGGCCGCCGCGGCCACCACCTCCTCGAGGTGACGGGACAACAGCGGTTCCCCGCCGGTGAAGCGCACGCTGGTGACGCCCAGCCGAGTGACGGCGATACCCATCAGCCTGGCCACCTCGTCAGGCCGTAAGAGCTGGTCGCCGGGCAGCCAGTCCAGACCCTGCGCCGGCATGCAATAACTGCACCGCAGGTTGCAACGGTCGGTCAGCGACACCCGTAAATCCGTGGCGACCCTGCCATAGCTATCCGTCAACGGGCCTGAAGTGGGTGTGTCCGCAAGCGCCGCGTCGCCGGACCGGCGCACCGTAGGTACCCCCAGCGCGGTCAGCGTCACCCGCTCGGTCTCAGCAGGCTCGGGGTTGTCGACGATGTCCTCGCGGGTATCGCGGCGACGACGAATGGCCATGGTTGACACGGCGCTGATGAGGCCGACCGCGGAGACATACGCCACGATCATCGAAGTCGCACCGCCGGCCGCGCTCAGCAGGTACGTCAGTAGCAGGGGCGTCAGACCCGAAGCGACAATGCCGGAGAGTTGATAGACCACCGAGATCCCGGTGTAGCGCACCCTGGTGGGGAACATCTCGGCGTACAGCGACGGTTGGGGTGCGTACATCATGGGGTAGAGCACCCCGAGCATGACGACGATGGTGATCACCACCACGCTCGTTCGCAAAGTTCCGAGCAGAAAGAATGCGGGATATGTTGCCGCAGTGCTGATCACGATGCCCAGAGCGAACAGCTTCCTGCGGTCGTAGCGGTCAGACAGCTTTCCGTACCACGGGATGAACAAGACCATCGTCGCCGCCGCCGCCATCACTGATATCAGGATGGTCTGGCGACTCAGGCGCAGGACGTGGGTGCCGTAGGTGATGACGAACACCGCCCAGGTGTTGAACGCGACGCCCTCCGCCCAGCGACTTCCCATACCCAGCAATAGGTTTCGCCGTGATTCTGGATCTCTGACCATTTCCAGGGCGGGCAGGGACGATCTCGCTTCGACTTTGCCAAGCCCGCGGAAAGCCGGGGTTTCCATCACCTTGAGACGGACGAACGTACCCACCGCAACCAGGATGAGGCTCAACATGAAGCCGATTCGCCAGCCGAATGCCAAGAATTCGTCACTCGACATCACCGAGTTGAGCCCAGCGAAAACGCCAGTACCCAACAACAATCCAAGCGCGAGGCCCAGTTGAGGAAGACTTCCGTAGTAACCGCGCTTACCGTCTGGGGCGTACTCGACGGCCATCAGCACGGCCCCACCCCACTCGCCGCCGATCGCGGCACCCTGGGCCAATCGCAGGAGCACGAGCAGGATCGGCGCGCCAATGCCTATCGTGTCGTAGCTCGGGACCAGACCGATCAGAAACGTCGCCAGCCCCATGATGATCATCGTGGCAACCAGCGTCTTCTTCCGGCCGACGCGATCGCCGATATGACCGAAGATCAGGCCGCCGATCGGGCGAGCGACAAATCCGATCGCGAAAGTCGCGAAAGCGAGCAGGGTCCCGACGATTGGATCGGCGCTCGGAAAGAACAGCTTCTGGAAGACCAACCCGGCTGCGATCCCATAGAGGAAGAAGTCGTACCACTCCACGGTCGTTCCGAGAATGCTGGATACAACGACGGTGCGAATTTCCGCCCGTGTCGGACGTGGGCGCGCCGGGCTGGTCAAAACGATTCCCGGAAGATCTGGGTGAGTGCTTCACGCGTCACGGGTCGCGGCACGACAGCCAACTGCCGGGTCTGCTTCATGGTGCCCTCGACGAGGGTGGGCAGATGGTGTTCGCTGTAGCCGAAGGCGCGCAGCCCCGCCGGCATACCGATGTCCACCATCAGCTCGCTGAGCACGTGGGCGAGGGCATCGGCTCCGTCGGTTGCGGTGAACCGCTGCCCGGACAGCAGCTCCGCCGCGCGCAGATGGCGCTCTGGCCCGCTCGGGTAGGTCCAGCGGAAAACTGCTGCGGCGGTTGCGGATACAGCCTGCCCGTGCGGGACCATCGGCATCGGTGGGTATCCCTCCGCCTGATAGTTCTCCACCGCCCCGGCAATGGGATAGGCGTTGGCGTGTGGCAGATGCGTGCCGGCGTTGCCGAAGCCGGTGCCGGCCGAGGTGGAGGCCAGCGCCATCTGGTACCGGGCCTCGAGGTCACGGCCGTTCATTACGGCCCGCCGCAGATACTTGCCTACCAGCGTCAGCGCCAGTTCGCACCACGTGTCGCTGATCGGGTTCGACCCGCAGAACGCGGGCCGCATCATCGGATCGGCGGGCGCGGGCTTGGCGTCGAATCGGATGCAGGTGTAGCTCTCCAGCGCGTGTGACAAGACGTCCATCCCACTGGCGGCAGTCGCCTGGTGCGGCAGCGAGACGGTGGCAAGCGGGTCGACTACGGCCAGCGTCGGGCGCAGTTTTGCGTGGCTGATTCCGGCCTTCAGATGCAGTCCCAGCAAGTCGACCACGCAAATGCTGGTGGATTCGGATCCGGTGCCTGCGGTGGTTGGCACCGCGATCAGCGGTTTCAACGGTAGCCACGGTGCCCGGCCGCCCCCGATGGGCGCCGTGACAAAGTCCAACAGTTCGCCGTCGGGATGGGTTGTCAGGAGGTTCACCGCTTTCGCGGTGTCGATTGCCGAGCCACCACCGACCGCCAGAAAACCTTGCCACTCTTGTTGTTTGGCGTAGGTCACGGCTTCTGCGATGCTGTCGTCGGTGGGCTCGACGGCGACCTTGTCGAACACTTCCGATTTGATTCCGGCCCCGATCAATTGCTCATAGATCCGGTCCGGCATACCCGCGGCGCGCACCCCCGGGTCAGTGATCACTAAGCAGGATTCGATGCCCAGCGCCGATAGTTCGGCACCTATCTCATCGAGGGCTCCCAGGCCAAATTTCAATGGTGGTGCGGCCCAAGTAAATACGGTCTCGTTCTGAAGTGATCCGGGCATCCTCGTCGCCTTTGACGGTCACAATGTAGGGGAGGTCCCCACATTGTGGGACAGTACGCCTCCGGGCCGCCATTGAGAAGTGGATCACACCCCGGCGCCGGCTCCAGCTAACCACTGGGCTACGCGGTTTGCGGTGCGGGGCCAGCAGATCGAAAGAGCTCTGGCAAAAGTAAATTCACCGGGATTTCAGAACCACCCAGGATCTCAGAATGACATGGTCCGGTCGACGGGCACGAACTGTGAAACATCTCGCGCGGCCCGGATAACCTGCTTGCCCAATGTGCGAATCCGGCTTTTCGACATGCGGACCGTAGGAGCCTGGATGACCAGCGCCGCGTGCGCGTGTCCCTGCGGGTCCAGCACCGGGGCGCCCACACAGCGCAAGCCCTCGATGTTTTCCTGTTCGTCGATGCTATAGCCGCATCGCCGGATGCCGGCGAGCTGATCGGCCAGAGCTGCGGGGGTGTTCAGACTGTGCGGAGTGACCTTGACGAGTTTGGACGGCAACGAGTCGAGGTATCGATCGGCATCGGGCGAGAACGCCAGGATGGCCTTCCCGGAAGCGGTGCTGTAGAGGGGGAACCGCGTTCCGGTGTGCTGTTCGTACCGCAGTGGGAGCGTGCACCGCACCCGCATCATCACCACCGACTCCGCGCCTTGGCGGATCGACAGGTTGATCGCCTCTTCGGTCTCGGTGTTGAGGCGCTCGAGGATGGGCAGCGCCTTTTCGATGCCCAACCCGCGCTGTGCGGCCTGACCGAGCAGCACCGCGCCGCTGCCGAGGTAGTAGCAGTCGGAAAGTGGATTGCGCGCGACGAGACCCTCGGCGATCAACGCCCGGATCAACCGATTGGCGGTGCCCGACGAGAGCCCGAGCGCGTTTGCGATCGCGTTGCCACTGAGTTCATCCGGTGAGCCGGCAAGCAACTTCAATACGGCGAGTGCCCGTCCCACTGATTGGGTCCCCGCAGGCAAATTCTCACTCACGGCGCCCAGCCACCGGTCCTCTCCTTCAGATCCGGTAGCCACCAGGCAGCAGCGCGGCGACCTCCTTGGCCGTGCTGACGACGAGGCGGCCGAGATCGTCCAGCCGATCGTCGCGAACGCGCATTTCGGGCCCCTGCACCGCAATTGCAGCCATCACGGTGCCCTGCGCGTCGAAAGCTGGAGCGGCGACTCCGCGGACTCCGTCGAGGCGCTCGCCAAGGTTGATGGCATACCCACGGGCGCGGGTCTCCTCGAGATCGCGCAACAAAGCTTTGCCCGAGGTGATGGTGATCGGCGTCAGCGGGCGAAGCTCGCCGAGCCCGGCCACCTCAGCCGTGATGTCGGGCGCGAACGCCAGAAATACTTTGCCGCTGCTGGTGCAGTGCAGCGGAATCCTCGTCCCTACGGGCTGGATGAAGCGCAGCGGGTGTTTCGACTCCACGCGAAGCACGACGAGGCCGTGGTCACCGTCTCGGACGACAAGATTGGACGACTCGCCCGACTCGTCGCTCAGCCGCTCCAGGACCGGGGCCACGCTATCGAACCCCAAACTGCGCTCGGCGGCACGACCGAGCAAGTAAGCCTCTCGTCCGAGTCGATACCGCTCGGTTTGGTCGCTTTGCACGACGTAGCCGGCCGCGACAAGTGCGCGCACAATCCGGTGGGTAGTGCTCGTGTTCAACGAGAGCGTGCGGGCTAATTCGGTCACACCCAAATCGCTCGGGGACTGCCGAAGAATGCCCAGCACCCTCAGGGCGCGGCTGATCGTCTGGGTGCCCAGAAGCGGCTCGTCCGCCACCGCCGTCACGCCGCCGACCACGTCCGATTCCCCTGCCATGGCAATAAGGATAACGACATCAACCTGACAGTTGACTGGTATCGGACCTAGCGATCACTCGGGTCGCGGTGACGACATCGCGCAACACCGGCGGTAGTTGCTCACCGGACCGCAGCACCAGCCGGAGGCTGCGCCGCAAATCCATCCCCACAGTCGGGACGATGATCAGCCGGTGCTGAGCGACTTCGTCGGCAAGCGCCAGTGAGCTCAGCACGGCCGGGCCGATCCCCGCTTCCACCGCGGCCTTGATCGCGGTCGTCGATGACAGCTCCATCATCGGATCAGCGGTGACCGGGTAGCCGAGACGGTCGAGTTCGTGCTCGAGCACATACCGCGTGCCGGATCCCGGTTCCCGGCTGATCATGGCGGTGCGGCTGAGCTGCTCCGCGTCTACCGAGGCCCGGCGGCGGCCCCAGGGGTGCGAGTGGCCTACCACCAGGACGAGCTCGTCGTGAGCCACCACAACGGAATCCAGACCGTCGCTGACTTCCGCACCCTCGACGAATCCGACGTCGGCGGCCCCGGCCAGCACCAGTTCGGCGACTTTGACGGAGTTGATCACCTGCAGACCGATAGTCACGGTGGGCAGCCGCCTGCGCAGTTCGGACAACCAGCCGGGCAGTAGATACTCGGCGATCGTCATGCTGCAGGCGACTTGAATCCGGCTCGCCTGATGGTCGCGCAGCGCCGTGATGCCCGCGTCCAGTTCGCTGGCGGCGTCGACCACCCGCCGGGCCCAGTTCGCGATCATCGCGCCGTGATCGGTCAGCCGTGATCCGGTCGTGGACCGCACGATGAGGGCGACGCCGATCAGCCGTTCCATGTTTCGAATGCGCGACGCCGCGGCAGGCTGCGAAACGCCATGTTCGCGGGCGGCTTTCGCGAGGCTGCCCAACCTGGCCACGCTAAGTAGCAGGTCGAGCGAACCGATCTCCGGCACCCGTGGTGACAGCGGCACGAGTTAACGGTACTGGGTGGGGTCAAAACCAGACTTTGGGCCTTCCAAGTCCAAGGGCGCTACCGGCGTGGGCAGGCGGTCGTTAACGTCGCTGCCACAACGGAATCGGAGATGCAATGCAATACGGATTCGCGATCGACCAGCGCACTTGCATCGGCTGTCACGCGTGCACCGTGGCCTGCAAGACCGAGCATGAAGTCCCCGTCGGACAGTTCAGAACCTGGGTGAAATACGTTGAGTCCGGGGAATTCCCGGCCACGACGCGCGACTTCGGCGTCATGCGCTGCAACCACTGCACGGACGCGCCCTGCGTCAAGATCTGTCCGACGAAAGCCCTGTACAAGCGCGACGACGGCATCGTCGACTTTGACAACGAGCGCTGCATCGGGTGCAAGGCATGCATGCAGGGCTGCCCCTACGACGCGATCTACATCGACGAGGACACGCACACCGCCTCCAAGTGCAACTTCTGTGCCCATCGGGTCGACGAGGGGCTGGAGCCGGCGTGCGTCGTTGTCTGTCCGACGCATTCGATCTGGGTCGGCGACCTGGAGGATCCGACCAGCGGTATCGCCCGCCTGGTCAATTCCAACCCGGTGCAGGTCCGCGCGCCGGAGCAGAACACCGGTCCCAACGTCTTCTACCTCGGCGCTGACCGGGCGGTGCTCGACCCGTTGGCCGCTCCGACCGGCAAGTCCTATCTGTGGGCACGCCCCGACAAGCACCGCAGGGAAGCCTCCACCGACCTTCCCATCGACCCGGTCAGCAAGGCGCGGACCACACTGAACACCGCCCATCCGCGGCCGTGGGGCTGGCGGGTGACGACCTATTTGTGGACCAAGGCGGTCGGTGCCGGGGCCATGCTGATCGCTACGCTCGCCCGCTTGATGGGAGTCGATCTCGATCTGCTGGGCTCGGTTGTCGCGCCGATGATCGGGCTCGCGGGGGTCGGCATCACCGGGGTCCTGCTCGTCTGGGATCTCAAACGACCCGAGCGGTTCCTCTATATATTTCTGAAACCCAATCCGCGCTCGTGGCTGTTCTGGGGCTCGGTGGTCCTCGGCGTGGCCGGCGCGCTGTTCTCGGCGTGGCTGGGGATCGGCATGCTCGACTACGCGGGCCTACTGGACGCGAAGACGAGCGGCTCGATGCTGTCCGCAATCGCGGTACCGACTCTGCTCGCCGCCACGATGACCACTGGCTACACCGGGTTCCTCTTCGGGCAGGCAGAAGGCCGGGATCTGTGGCAATCGCCGCTGCTGTTCTGGCACCTCATCGTGCAGGCATTCATGGTCGGCGCTGGCGCGCTGACGGTTGCCGCCGTGGCCACCCATCCGGGCCGCAACGCCTGGGAGCTGCTGCTGGTCACCCTGACCGTCGCCACGGTCGGGCATGTCCTGATGGTGCTCCTCGAATTCCTCGGCCGACACCCGACCAGCCACGCGGCTGCTGCCGCGCACATGGTCGTCAAGGGTCGCTACGCACGCGAGTTCTGGGTGGGTGGTGTGGCCCTGGCGGTCCTGGCCGCTGTGCTTGCCGGTGCCAGCTGGGCCCTGGCAAGCACTGCGCCCGTGGCGCTCGCGGTCGTCGGCGGTCTCGTCGTCCAAGCGGCGCTGCTCGTCTACGAGAGCGTGTTCGTCCGCGCCGGCCAAGATGTCCCCCTGTCCTAAGTAAGGAGCACCCATGTCGGTCGAACCGGTTCTCCCGGGCGCACGCCGCCACGAGCACCTGCGCAATTTTCCGCCAGTGTCCGCCTGGGACAACCACATTGAGTACGACGCCAAGGCCCATCCCCGCAAGGTGCCGCACTCCTACATGCTGATCCCGACCACGTGCTTCAACTGCGAAAGTGCCTGCGGGCTGCTGGCCTATGTGGACAAAGAGGACCTGTCGGTCAAAAAGCTGGAAGGCAACCCCGCGCATCCCGGCTCGCGGGGCCGCAACTGCGCAAAGGGTCCCGCCACCGTCAACCAGCTCAACGACCCCGAACGGATCCTGTACCCGTTGCGCCGCACCGGGGAGCGGGGCGGCGGCAGCTGGGAGAGGGTCAGCTGGGACCAAGCGCTCGACGACATCGCCGAGCGGATCCGCACGGCACTGACCGAGGGCCGCCACGACGAGATCATGTACCACGTCGGCAGGCCGGGTGAGGACGGCTTTACCGAGCGGATGCTGAACACCTGGGGAGTCGACGGGCACAACACCCACACCAACATCTGCTCGGCCGGTGCCCGGCTGGGCATGTCGTTGTGGGCGGGCTTCGACCGTCCCTCGGCCGACTATGCGAACGCCAAAGTCATGCTGCTGCTCTCCAGTCACCTGGAGACCGGGCACTACTTCAACCCGCACGCGCAGCGGATCATGGAAGCCAAGCAGTCCGGTGCCAAACTGATCGTGCTCGACCCGCGGATGTCGAACACCGCCTCGCACGCGGACATCTGGCTGGCACCGTGGCCGGGTAGCGAGGCCGCGATCCTGCTTGCGGTGGCGTCTTACCTGCTTCGCACCCGGCGCATCGACGAGCCATTCCTGCGTCGCTGGCTCAACTGGCGCACCTATCTACAGCAACTGCATCCCGATGCGCCGCAGGATTTTGAGACGTTCCTGGACCGCATCACCGACGACTACGCGGAGTACACCTTCGAATTCGCCGCGCAGGAAGCAAAGGTGCCCGCCGAGAAGATCGAGGAGATTGCCGAACTCGTCGCTGACTGCGACAACCGGTTGTCGTCGCACATCTGGCGCGCGGCTGCCGCCGGCAACCTGGGCGGCTGGCAGGTCGCCCGTTCGCTGTGGTTCGTGATCGCCCTGACCGGCAGCATCGGAACCCGCGGTGGGACCAGCCCGAACGGCTGGCACAAGTTCATCCCGCAACCCCCGAACATGCCGAACCACCACGAGCGGTGGAACGAGCTGACCTTCCCGCGTGACTTCCCGCTGTGCACCAACGAGATGTCGATCCTGTTGCCGCACTTCCTCGCCGAGGGACGCGGGAGGTTGGAGGTGTACTTCTCCCGGGTCTACAACCCGATCTGGACGAACCCGGACGGGTTCACCTGGATCGAGCAACTGTCCAATCCGGACAAGGTGGGCCTGCACGTCGCGCTGACCCCGACCTGGTCGGAGACAGCCGAATTCGCCGACTACGTGCTCCCGATGGGTCACTCCAGCGAACGGCACGACACGCACTCCTACGAAACGCATGCCGGCCGGTGGCTCGGCTTCCGGCAACCGGTACGCCGCGTCGCGATGGAGAAGCTCGGACAGTCCTGCACCGACACCCGCGACGCCAACCCCGGTGAGGTGTGGGAGGAAAACGAGTTCTGGTTCGAGCTCTCCTGGCGCGTTGACCCCGACGGTGCCTTGGGCATCCGAAAGTACTTCGAGTCTCCCTACCACTCCGGCCAGAAGATCACCGTCGACGACTACTACCGGTGGATGTTCGAGCACAGCGTTCCCGGACTTCCGGAAAAGGCCGCCGCGCAAGGCATGACACCACTGGAATACATGCGCCGTTACGGTGTGGTCGAGGTGGAACAGCACGTTTACCGCCGCGACGAACGCGTTATCGACGACACGGAGCTCGTCGACACCACAGTCGATGAGCTGGGAGTGGTGCGCAAGCCGGTGACCCTGGACTCGGTCGCACCGATCGTCGGTGAAGCCGGTGCGGTCGGTTTGCAACATGACGATGGAACCGTGACCTTCGGATGGCCGACCCCGTCACGCAAGCTCGAGGTGTTCTCCACCGCAATGCGGGACTGGGGCTGGCCCGAGCACACGACACCCGGATACATTCGCTCGCATGTCGCGGCCAGCGAGATCGACCTCGACGCCGGCGAGATGGTCCTCGTCCCGACCTTCCGGTTGCCCACGTTGGTTCACACCCGTTCCGGAAACGCCAAGTACCTCAACGAAATATCCAACACGCACCCGCTCTGGCTGAACTCGCGCGATGCCGCCCGACACGGGGTGGGCACCGACGACTTGGTGCGGATCAGCACCGAAATCGGCTACTTCGTTGCCCGGGCCTGGGTCACCGAGGGTATCCGCCCGGGCGTGTGCGCACTCTCCCACCATATGGGTCGCTGGCGCCTTCATCCGGGCGAAGGCAGTCGCTGGGTGTCCGGGATGGTCGAGTTGTCCCATCCCGGTGGCGAGCACACCTGGTTGCTCCGCCACAAGAGCGGGGTCGCGGCATTCTCGTCCAACGACCCCGACTCCTCCCGCATCACGTGGGACGACCCCGGCGTCCACCAGAATCTCGCGTTCGGCGTCCATCCGGACCCCCACTCGGGCATGC
The DNA here is from genome assembly GCF_052566995.1 of Mycobacterium sp. Dal123C01. Lineage (NCBI taxonomy): Bacteria > Bacillati > Actinomycetota > Actinomycetes > Mycobacteriales > Mycobacteriaceae > Mycobacterium > Mycobacterium sp. Dal123C01. Next base: position 5,769,506 of record NZ_CP199580.1, read on the forward strand.
ACTGCTGGCTGCAGAAGATCCGGTTGGAGCCCGCCCACGCCGAAGACAGGTATGGCGATGTCTACGTCGACACCCGACGTTCCTCCGAGGTGTACAGAGAATGGCTGTCTGGGACCAGGAACACCCTGGGACCAGGCGGACAGCGCCGCCCCGAATTCATGATGCGGCCCCTCGCGCCGACGCGGCGCGGCTACCGGGTCGAGACATGACAGCGATATCGCGATGATGACGCGGCATCGGCGCCGGACGCTTGTCGACGATAACGAGTTGCGGTCGGCAGCGGAGGCGGTGGAGGATCCCGAGATCCACCGTCCGCTAGGGGATCTGGGGATGATCAGGCGCGCTGACGCGGGACGCGACGGCGTGGCTCACGTCGAAGTCGCGCTCACTACGCTTGCCTGCCCGATGCGCGAGCGCATGCGTACCGACATGGCCACCGCGCTTGCTGCGGTCGACGGCGTCACCACGGTCGAGGTGACCTTCAGCGTTCTGTCGGAGCGAGAGCGTCTCGCCCTCGCCGGGCGGCTGCGCGGCACCGACGGACCGCGACTCGCCGACGGGACGCAGGTATACGCGGTCGCCAGTGGTAAGGGCGGTGTCGGCAAGTCCACGGTGGCGGCCAATCTGGCTGCGGCGCTGTCCATGTCGGGCCAGCGCGTTGCCTTGCTGGATGCCGATGTGTGGGGCTATTCGGTGCCCCAGCTGTTCGGGGTCCGCCGAAGCCCGGTCGCGCTCAACGGTCTTATGCTGCCGGTAGAAGCTCACGGTGTGCGGCTGATGTCCGTCGGATTCTTCGTCGACGAGGAAGAGCCCGTTGTGTGGCGCGGTCCGATGCTGCACAAGGCGCTCGAGCAGTTCCTGTTCGACGTCCATTGGGGTGACATCGATGTCATGCTGATCGACCTTCCTCCGGGCACAGGCGACGTGACACTGTCGCTGCTGGAGCTCGTCCCGCAGGCCGGACTGCTCGCCGTCACCACGCCACAACCCGCGGCGCAGCGGGTCGCTTCTCGAGTCGGACGCATGGCAACCAATATGCGGATGCCGATCGTCGGGGTGGTGGAGAACATGAGCGCCGTGGTGTGCGGTCGCTGTGGTGAGCACACCGAAATGTTCGGCTCGGGCGGTGGGTCGCGGTTGGCTGACGAACTCGGCACCGAATTGCTTGGTCAGATCCCCCTTGATGTGGAGCTGCGCTCGGCCGGTGATGAGGGCACACCCGTGGTTATCCAGCGGCCGCAGGCGCCGTCCGCCGCGGCCCTGACGCGCCTCGCGGCGCGGCTGCCCGCGGTGCGTCGGCCACTGGCCGGAATGTCGCTTCCTCTGACCGTAACCGGTTGAGGGGCAGACGAATACGGATCGCCGGAGATACCCGACGCTCAAGGCCCGGTTTCCAGCGGTGCCGCCAGGCCCCTCCCCCGCGAGGCATTTCCTCACGCCACACAAATCGAAACTGAAAACGCTGACAATGATTGGACTGAAAGGGATCTCGTCCTCATGTGAGCCGCGCCGATTGGCGGTTTGCGTGCCCCGGAAACCCAATGCATTGGTCGTGGTAGTCGATCCAAACCACCCTTGGGCGCGGCGCCGCACACCCCCGACAGCAGCCGAGTTGGCCGCAAGCCAGTGCTGGAACTCGGCAGCGCGCCGGTGATCTCTGAAGGTTCCCGCCGGCTCAAAGGGACCTCAGGCTGCAGCCCCATCGAGCAAAGGGACCTCAGGCGGACCCGAAACCCGAGCGATCAGGATCCGCTGCGGGCAGGCTCAGCCGGTGACAGCGTGGCTTGCACGCCCAACGAGCGGAGAGCTTCGCCGATTGCGCTGGGCACGTCGACGACCACCGCGCCCGCTTCGGTGAGGGCGCGCACCTTCGACTCACCACTGCCGCGGCCACCGGTCACGATTGCGCCGGCATGGCCCATCCGTTGCCCCGGCGGGGCGGTACGCCCGGCGATGAAGGCGACTACGGGCTTGGTCATGCCGGCGATATACACCGCGGCTTCCTCCTCCACCGCACCTCCGATTTCGCCTACGACGACGACGGCCGACGTGCGCTCATCGGCGTCGAGGAGCCGCACCGCGTCCAGCGTCGTGGTGCCGAGGATCGGGTCACCGCCGATGCCGATGAAGGCACTCTGCCCGAAGCCTGCGGTGATCAGTTCCATCGACACCAGCGTGCCCAGGCTGCCACTGCGCGAGATGACGCCGATCGGACCCGGCCGGAAGATGTTGTGCGCGAATCCGGGCATGATGCCGATCGATGTTTCGCCCGGCACGACCAGTCCTGCGGTGTTGGGTCCGAGCACCGTGGTTCCGGCCGCTGCGGCGCGGGCGAGGATTTCCATGACATCCTGCGCCGGCACATGCTCGGTGAGCAGAACCAGCTTGCCGACGCCCGCTGCGATCGCGTCGAGTGCCGCGGCCCTGGCGTGCATCGGTGGGACGAAAAGCACGGAGGCGTCCAGCCGGTGATGCGCTGCCGCCTCGACCACGCTGTGGTAAACGGGTATGCCGTTGACCATGCGTCCCCCGCGGCCGGGGCTCGCACCGGCGACGACTTCGGTACCGCACTCGACCATGCGCTCGGTCCAATACGAGCCTTGCCTACCGGTGATCCCTTGGACAACGACTGTCTCACCGCGTCGAATCAACATCGTTACACCTCCACTGTGGTCGCCGCGGCGGCAACTGCGGCCTTGACGGCATCGTCCATGAGTTCGTAAGGATCCACCCCAAGCCGCTCGCGGACGAGGCGTATCGCCTCCTCCTCGCCGGTGCCGTGGATGGTGAAGAAATAGGGAATCTCCGGTCGCAGCTCTTCGATGGCGGTGACAACGCCTTCGGCCATGACATCGGTGCGGGCGAAGGCGCCACAGAAATTGATCAGCAGGCTGCGCACCCGTGGATTGTCCAAGACCAGCTTTAGGGCCGGGGTGGCCTTGGTATAGGCGTCGCCGCCGATCTCCAAGAAGTTGGCCGGCCTGCCGCCGTAGTGGTTGACCACATCCAGGCTCGTCATGGTCAGCCCCGCACCGTTGGCCAGAATCCCGATGTCGCCATCCAGCTCGATGAACTGCAGACCCAGTTCGCGACCGCTGCGCTCAAGCTCGGTCCCAACCTCCAACTGATCGGCGCGAAGATCCGCGACCAGGGCCGGGTGCCGGGACAGCGCGCCCGGATCGAGCGAAACCTTGCTGTCCAAAGCTATGAGCTCGCCCGAGGTCGTGACGGCCAGCGGGTTGACCTCGACCAAGTCGGCGTCGGCCGACCAATAGGCCTGATAGAGCGCGGCCAGCGTCTGCGCTACCGCTGCCTGCGACGTCTGGGGAAGGTCAGTAGCGGCAAGCATGTCGGCGGCAGCGTCCTGGGCCAGACCACACAGGATGTCGATGGGCAGCTTGTGGACCCGCTCCGGGAACTCAGCATTGATCTCTTCAATGTCCATACCGCCCGCGGTGGAGAACAACAGCAGCGGGCCTTTGGTCTGGGCGTCGTTGAGTATCGCGGCATACAGCTCCTGCTCGATGTCCACGCATTGCTCGATGATGAGTTCCTGTACGCGGTATCCGCCTATTTCGGTGCCGAGCAGGCGGCGGGCCGCATCCGCGGCCTGGTCGGGCGCGTCGGCGAACAGGACACCGCCCGACTTACCACGTTTGCCGGCCGGCACCTGAGCCTTGAGCACCACCCGGCCGCCGATGGTCGCCGCAGCTTCCATCGCCGCCTCTGGCGAGTCGACGACTTCCCCTTTCGGAATGCGAACGCCGGCATCGGCAAGCAGTCGCTTGCCTTGGTATTCGAGGAGTTTCATGATCACCGTCCGTAAGTAGCGAAGTAGGAGCCCCACAGGTCCTCTTCGGTTGGTTCACAAGCCGGGATGACCCGCGCGAGTCGGGTGATGTTGAGGAAGTCCCGGTAAGACAGGTTGTGGGAGATGCTGTTGCCTGCCCAGGTACCTGCCCCCATCGTCAGGGTGAAGCCAAGCCCGTTGTCGAATCCGCCACCGGTGCCGAAGCAATGCGCCTGGTTCACAAGTACCCGGGCCACCTGCAGTCGTTCGGCGACGTGTCGCGCCTGGTCGTCGTTTTTGGTGTGGATGCCACACGAGTGACCCGCGCCCTGGAAGTCCAGGATTCCCTGGATCCGGTCGATCGCCTCGTCCAGATCGGCGAACCGGTAGACGGTGAGCACCACGGAAAGCTTCTCGCCGCTGAATGGGTGGTCCGGGCCGTAGCTGTCCTCCTCGACGAGGAAGAACTCGGTGTCGTGTGCTCCCCGCCCATTGAGACCGGCCAGCGCGGCGATCTTGCCCGGCGGCTGCGCGGTGACCTCGGGGCTGAGGTTGCCGTCGGGCCACATCACCTGCTGCAAGCGTCGCTTCTCGTCTGGGCTCAGCAGATAGGCTCCCTGACTACGCAGTGCTTCGATCGCGGCGTCGTAGACGTCGGCGTGGATGTGCAGCGAATTCTCCGAGGAACAACTGGTCGCGTAGTCGAACGTCTTGCTGGCGCGGATCTTCGCTGCCGCGTCGGCGAGATCCGCGTCGGCATCGATGATGACCGGCGCGTTGCCCACACCGACACCGATCGAGGGCGTCCCGCTGCTGTAGGCGGCGCGCACATTCTTCTGTGATCCGGTCACGACGACGAAATCGGCTTGTCGCATCAACTCGAACGTCAGCGCTTTGGACGGTGCCGCGGTGTACTGCACTAGATCGCGCGGGACCCCCAACCGGTCGAACTGCTCATGAATGTGCTGGACCAGGAGCGCGCAAGTGGACGCTCCCTTGGGCGACGGGGACAGGATGACGGCGTTGCCACCCTTGAGCACCATCATCGTTTTGTTCGCCGGGGTCGCGGCGGGATTGGTCGAAGGACAGACGGCCGCAACGACGCCCATCGGCTTGGCATATTCGGTGATGCCGGTGTCGCGATCTTCGCTGATGACACCCACCGACTTCGCGCCGGTGAGGTCGCGCAGCGTACCCATCGTCTTGCGCTGATTCTTCAGCGTCTTGTCCTCGACATTGCCGAGTCCGGTGTCACGAACCGCGAGCTCGGCGAGCTCACGCGCTCTGGCGGGCTCCGCGATTGCCCACGCGACGGCCGCGACGATGTGGTCCAGGCGTTCCTGGGAACATCCCGCGACCTGGGCCTGGGCCGCGCGCGCACGCCGCACCATATCGGCCACAACCGGTTCGGCGCTTTCGACTTTTACCGTGGCTGAGGTCATCATGCTGGCTCTCCTATTCTGGGCAACGATGCCGCTCCGCTGGCGGCCTGAACGGCGCTTGCCAGCGCCACGAACTCGATGTCATCGACACTGCATCCGCGTGACAGGTCGTTGATGGGCTGGGCGAAGCCTTGAAGGATCGGCCCGAGCGCGGCTGCCCCGCCGATTCGCTCGGTGATTTTGTACGCGATGTTGCCCGCGTCGAGGTTGGGAAAGATCAGCACGTTGGCCCGTCCCGCGACGACCGAGCCTGGTGCTTTGCTGGCTCCGATCTCGGCGACGAACGCGGCATCGAACTGCAGCTCGCCCTCGATCAATAAATCCGGGCGAAGCTGGCGGGCGATCTCGGTGGCCCGGCGCACCTTGTCGACCTCGGCATGTGCGGCACTGCCTTTGGTGCTGAACGACAGCATCGCAACGACAGGCTCGATCCCCGTGAGCGAACGATAAGTCGTCGCCGCGGCTACCGCGACTTCGGCGAGCTGTTGGTCGTCGGGCATGGGAATGACCGCACAGTCTCCGTATCCGATTACCTGCCCGGAGGGAAGCCCCATCAAGAAACAGCTCGACACCGTGTGTGTGTCATGTGCTAACCCGACCACCCGCAGCCCGGCACGCAGCACGTCTGCGGTTGGACGGGACGCCCCCCCGACGCACGCATCGACGGCGTCCATGCGCAGCAGGGCGGTCGCCACGTAAAGCGGATCGCCGAGCAGCTCCGAGATCTGCGCCTGCGTAAAGCGGGATGGCAGCGCGCTGCGCAGCGCTGCGGCGAGCTGCCCCACCCGGTCCGCCGAGGCGGTGTCCACAATCAACGATTCCTGCGGCGGCCTGATCCCGCTTCGCGCCGCCACGTCCTGGATCACCGTCCGGCGGCCGACGAGGTACGGCACCACGGTTCCGGATTCGGTGAGCCGCGCTGACGCTGCAATCACGCGCGGGTCTTCGCCATCGGCCAGCGCCACCCGGACGTTTCGGCCTGCGAGGACGGTTCGCCAGGCGATCCGCAGGGCCTGGAGAACGCCGAGGTCGGTGCGCGTGTCCGCGGCGTTCATCGGGGCACCAGCGATGTCGCTGACGGTCATCGATCCTCGCAGGTTGAGGTTGATTGTTTTCACATTATGAAATCACTTCCCAAACTGTCATGATCCCGAACCGCTGTCAAGGTTCGCGGGGTGTGGCGAACGCCGCTCGGACTGACGCCGGCACGTCAGATCGAGGATCTCGTTAATACCTTATCTAGCAGCGTATATCGAGAGTCGAAGCGTGATCTACGGAGAGCAAGTTGGGCGGTGTTATTGACATCACAGCGTCTTGTGGCTAGCGTCACATGCCACCAGATCTGGGATGCCTTTTCACATTTAGGGACGACTCAAACCCTCGGTGCTGCCCCGCCGAGGCATAGCTAGGCGGTGGACCCCACATGCTCAAACCCGCACCACACCTCGACGCGAGTGAAGCACGACCGAGAGCTAGGCCATCGCTGCGCACCGCGTTCGTCGGACGCGTGCGCGGCAAGGTGCTGTTTCTGCTGTGCTTGCTGTACTTCATCACCTACGTGGACCGTGTGAACATCTCGACGGCCGCGCCGTTCATCAAGCACGACCTCGGGTTGTCCAATACCCAACTCGGTTTGGCCCTGTCCGCTTTCGCTGTTCCGTATGCGTTCTTTCAGATCTTCGGCGGGATGATCGGCGACCGTTTCGGACCCCGCATCGTGCTCGGCGTCGTCGGAGTGGTGTGGGCGGTGGCGACCGCGGCCACTGGATTCGCCGTCGGTTTGGTATCACTGGTCGGCGCCCGACTTGCGCTCGGCTTTGGCGAAGGAGCAGCTTTCCCAACCGCAACCAATGCGATGGCGAGGTGGATGCCTGCGGATCAGCGGGGATTGGCTCAGGGCGTGACCCATTCCGCCGCGCGACTTGGCAATGCCATCACTCCACTGGTCGCCGCGGCGCTGATCACGCTTTACGGCTGGCGGCTTTCGTTCTGGGTCTTCGCCGCGATCAGCCTGCTGTGGGTCATTGCTTGGGTCCGGTCGTTCTGCGACTCGCCGGCCGACCACCCGAAGATGACGGAAGCAGAGCTGAAGGAACTGCCCGAACAGCAGCCGCAGGCGAACCGTACGCCGATCCCATGGCGTCCGCTGCTGCGCCGCATTCTTCCGGTGACCTTTGTGGACTTCTGCTACGGATGGACGCTGTGGGTGTTCCTTACCTGGCTGCCCTCGTTCTTCAAGGAGAGCTACGGTTTAAATCTCCAGCATTTCGCCATGTTCAGCACCTTGGTGCTGTGCGCCGGGGTCGTCGGCGACACCGCCGGTGGGGTGGTCTCCGACGCGCTGCTGCGGCGAACGGGCAACCCGAAGATCGCCCGTCGCGCCACGCTCGTCGTGGGCCTGCTCGGTTCGTTCGTCTTCGTGGTGCCCACGCTGTTGACCCACCACCTTGTCTTCGTCGCGACTTTCCTGGCCTTGTCGTTCTTCTTCCTCGAGTTGACCAACGCGGTCCTCTGGGCCATCCCCATGGACATCGCGCCGCAACATGCCGGCACCGCCGGTGGGCTGATGAACACCGGCTTCGGGATAGCGGGCGTTCTTTCCCCACTGGTGTTCGGCATGCTGCTGGACGCAACCGGTAGCTGGACGGTCCCCTTCGCCGTCTCCGCCGCGCTGCTGTTCATTGGGGCAATCGCCGCACTGCGCGTCAATCCACAGCCGATCTCCGTGGAGACCGTTGCCGTATGACAGCGTCACCGCCATTGGACTTCGGGGCGTTACCGCCGGAGAGCAATTCGGGCCGGATGTATGCCGGTCCAGGTTCGGGCCCGTTGATGGCTGCGGCCGCGGCCTGGGACCTCCTGACCGCAGAGTTGAATTCGACCGCGACCCGCTACATGTCGGTGATCACCAAGTTGACCGGCTCATCGTGGCTGAACCTGGCGTCGCAGGCGATCGCTTCCGCGGTCACGCCCTATATTTCCTGGCTCAACACCGCGGCCGGACTGGCTGCGGAGACCGCACACCGGGCCAGGGCCGCCGCGGCGGCCTTTGAGGCCGCGTTCGCACTGACGGTCCCGCCGCCGGTGATCGCGGCGAACCGCTTGTTGCTGATGACGCTGATCACGACGAACTTCATCGGCCAGAACACTCCGGCGATCGCGGCCACCGAAGCCCAATACGCCGAGATGTGGGCTCAAGACGCTGCCGCAATGTACGGCTACGCACGTGTCTGGTACCCGACGCCACGACTTTTCGGCATGGGTGGCCTGGGCAGGTCGGTGTCGGCGAACGTCGCCTCGGCTAGCAAGGTCGGGGGATTGTCGGTGCCCTCGAAGTGGGCCTACGCCCGGATCGCCCACCCACGCCACCGTCGTCGTCGAGTATGTTGCCGGCCAAGAAGGCCCAGCGAGCGGCCTGCTGCGCGGCACACCCGCGGGTAACGGCAGCGCGCGGCCGCCGGCTCGGGAGCGCTCGCCGGCAGTCGCAATTCGCGTTAGCGCTTCTTGACCGACTTCGGCGGCTTGGCACCCCGGCCTTGTTGACGCGCGGCAGCGCGCCGCTCGCGCCTGCTGGCACCCCCGGGTACCCCGGCCGGAGTCTTCTGCCCGCCACCGCCGTTGCGTTGGACCTCCGCCGAACCGTCCTCCGCCGGACCGGAATACGTCAGAGCGGGCGCATCGTTGTCAATGCCCTTGGCGCGCACCGTCCTTGGAGCCTGTTCCCGCACCGCGGTGAGTGCACCACCGGAGGTGCCTTCCTGCTGTTCGGCGGCCACGGCGTTGGTCGTCCCCAATTCCGCCAGCCCCTCCGGGGTTTCCATCGGAGCAAGCTGGGGAGAGGGCGCCGCCTCCACGGTGACGTTGAACAAGAAGCCGACCGACTCCTCCTTCATGCCGTCGAGCATGGCCATGAACATGTCGTAGCCCTCGCGCTGGTACTCGACCAGCGGGTCGCGCTGCGCCATCGCGCGCAGCCCGATGCCCTCCTTGAGATAGTCCATCTCGTAGAGGTGTTCACGCCATTTGCGGTCGATCACGTTGAGCAGCACGTTGCGTTCCAGCTGTCGCATCGCGCCTTCTCCCGCGATCTCCTCCAGCTCGGCTTCCCTTGTGGCATAAGCCTGTTCGGCGTCTTTGACGAGCGCCTCGAAGAGCTCGTCGCGGGTGAGTTCGTCGCGCTCGGAGTCGGCGTCTTGACGGGTGAGCGTCTCGTGTTCGATCCCGACCGGGTACAGCGTCTTGAGCGCCGTCCACAATGCGTCAAGATCCCAATCCTCGGCGTAGCCCTCGCCGGTCGCGCCGTCCACATAGGCGGTGATGACGTCGCGGACCATGTCGAACGCCTGCTCCTGCAGGTTCTCGCCCTCGAGGATGCGTTTGCGCTCCGCGTAGATGACCTTGCGCTGCTGGTTCATCACCTCGTCGTACTTGAGGACGTTCTTGCGGACCTCGAAGTTCTGCTGCTCGACCTGGGTTTGGGCGCTCTTGATGGCGCGGGTGACCATCTTGGCTTCGATCGGGACGTCGTCGGGCAGGTTCAGCCGGGTCAGCAGGCTCTCCAGTGCGGCCCCGTTGAACCGGCGCATGAGCTCGTCGCCCAGCGACAGGTAGAAGCGCGACTCGCCGGGGTCACCCTGCCGCCCGGAGCGACCGCGCAGCTGGTTGTCGATGCGCCGCGACTCGTGCCGTTCGGTACCCAGCACGTACAGGCCGCCGGCCTCGATGACCTCCGTGGCCTCTTTGGTGGCCTCCTCCTTGACCTTGGGGAGCTCTTCGTGCCAGGCCGCGTCGTACTCCTCGGGGGTCTCGACCGGATCCAGACCACGGGCACGCAGCCGTAAGTCAGTAAGGAAGTCGACGTTGCCGCCCAGCACGATGTCGGTGCCGCGACCGGCCATGTTGGTGGCGACGGTGATGCCACCGCGGCGGCCGGCCTCGGCAATGATGCCGGCCTCTTGCTCGTGGTACTTGGCGTTCAGCACGTTGTGCGGGATCTGCCGTTTGGTGAACTGCCGCGACAGGTACTCCGAGCGCTCCACGCTGGTCGTCCCGATCAGGACCGGCTGGCCCGCCTCGTAGCGCTCGGAGACATCGTCGACCACTGCGATGTACTTGGCTTCCTCGGTCTTGTAGATGAGGTCGGACTGGTCTTCGCGGATCATGTCCTTGTTGGTCGGGATGGGGACCACGCCGAGCTTGTAGATCTCGTGCAGCTCGGCCGCCTCGGTCTGGGCGGTACCGGTCATGCCGGACAGCTTCTCGTAGAGCCGGAAGTAGTTCTGCAGCGTGATCGTGGCCAGCGTCTGGTTCTCGGCCTTGATCTCGACGTGTTCCTTGGCCTCGATGGCCTGGTGCATGCCTTCGTTGTAGCGACGGCCGATCAGCACGCGACCGGTGAACTCGTCGACGATGAGCACCTCGCCGTCGCGGACGATGTAGTCCTTGTCGCGGTTGAATAGCTCCTTGGCCTTGAGCGCGTTGTTCAAGTAGCTGACCAGCGGCGAGTTGGCGGCCTCATACAGGTTGTCGATGCCGAGCTGGTCTTCGACGAACTCCACCCCGAGTTCGTGCACACCGATGGTGCGTTTGCGCAGGTCAACCTCGTAGTGGGTGTCTTTTTCCATCAGCGGGGCAAGCCGGGCGAACTCGAGGTACCAGTTGGAGGCACCGTCTGCGGGACCGGAGATGATCAGCGGCGTGCGCGCCTCGTCGATCAGGATGGAGTCGACCTCGTCGACGATGGCGTAGTTATGCCCGCGCTGCACCAGGTCGTCCAGCGAGTGCGCCATGTTGTCGCGCAGGTAGTCGAAGCCGAACTCGTTGTTGGTGCCGTAGGTGATGTCGGCGTTGTAGGCCGCCCGACGTTCGTCGGGGTTCATGTTGGCCAGGATCACCCCGACCTGAAGGCCGAGGAAGCGGTGCACCCGGCCCATCCACTCGCTGTCGCGTTTGGCCAGGTAGTCGTTGACGGTGACGATGTGCACACCCGTGCCGGCCAGCGCGTTGAGGTAGGCGGGCAACACGCAGGTCAGGGTCTTGCCTTCACCGGTCTTCATCTCGGCGACGTTGCCCAGGTGCAGAGCCGCGGCACCCATCACCTGCACGTCGAACGGACGCTGATCGAGCACCCGCCAGGCGGCTTCGCGGGCCACCGCAAAAGCCTCGGGCAGCAGGTCATCGAGGCTTTCGTCGTCCTCGAGCCGCTTGCGGAACTCGTCGGTCTTGGCCCTCAGTTCGGCGTCGGTGAGTTTTTCGACGTCGTCAGACAGCGTGTTGACATAGTCGGCGACCCTTCTCAGCCGCTTGACTATGCGACCTTCACCAAGGCGCAGCAACTTCGACAGCACAGCTATGTCCCCTGTTGGATGTCAGTCTTCTTCGATGAGGCGCCACCCATCGTAGGTGACTCGCTTGCGAAGCCGCCGAACGTCGGCGTTCAGCTGATCGACGACGGTCAGGAGAGCCTGATCAGCCCGTAGTCGTACGCGTGTCGGCGGTAGACCACGGACGGCCTCTCGGACTGCTTGTCGTAGAACAAAAAGAAGTCGTGCCCGACGAGTTCCATCTCGTAGAGCGCGTCGTCGATCGACATCGGCGTGGCCTGGTGTTCTTTGGTGCGCACCACCCGCCCTGGCTGATGGTCTCGATCGTCGTCACCCGTGTCGTGTTGGTGTGCCGCCGCGGATGCGTTGTTGAGGGCCTTTCCCGGCGGCGGGGCCACCGCGGTGGCCTCGGCCAGGGAAACAGGGGTCTTTTCGCCGTAATGCACTTTGCGGCGGTCCTTGCCGCGGCGCAGCCGGCTCTCCAGCCGTACCACCGCGGACTCGAGCGCCGCATAGAAGCTGTCGGCGCACGCCTCCCCGCGGACGACCGGCCCGCGACCCCGCGCGGTGATCTCCACGCGCTGACAGGACTTACGTTGGCGACGGTTGCGTTCATGCTTGAGTTCGACGTCGAAGAGGTAGATGGTTTTGTCGAATCGTTCCAAGCGGGCGAGTTTCTGCGAGACGTAGATGCGGAAGTGATCGGGAATCTCGACGTTGCGGCCCTTGTAGACGACCTCGGCGGTGGTTGTCGGTTCTTGGGCGTCGATTCCTGCCGGTGGTTGGTCCAGAAGCTGAATGGAATCCGCGGTTGGCCTTGACATACGTGACAACTCGTTTCTCTTTTCCCGTCGCACGCACCCTGCGTGCCGGCTTGATTGAATGAGCGCCGACGGGGTGGGAGCGGTTTTGAAAAGATGACCGCCGCAGGCAGCCCGCCGGTGCAAGGTGTCGAATACTCACCCCCTCCGCAATTGGCGTCTCAACCTGGGAAATCGCGACCCGTGAGTCGGGGCCAGTGCACCCCGAGAAGTTGTTGAAGGTTGTCCCCGACGTTAGCTCGTGTTCGCCTCGCCGTGCCACCGATTTGACGAACCCGTAGCGAGTTCTTCACCTCTTCTTGGCAATTTCACTGGTTCGCGGCGAGATTCGCCGGTTCAGGCGGCCGCGATCGCCAACACCGCGGTCACGCGCACTCCGGCCGCGGACAAGATCCGCACCGACTCGCGCGCCGTCGCACCGGTGGTGACGATGTCGTCGACGAGCAGGACTTCGGTGTGCGGCGGTCGGCCCCGCAGCAGCACCCGGCCCGCGACGTTGCGCTCACGCTCGGCGGTGCCAAGACCCACCGAGTCGCGGGTCAGCGCCTTCATCCGCAACGCCGGAAGGACGGTGACGTCCGGATGCCGGGCCACCGCGGCCGTTGCCAAACGGGTAACGGGATCGCCGCCGCGCCGGCGCGCCACCCAACGCCGTGTCGGCGCGGGCACGATCGTCAACGGGGTCTCGACGATGCCCCAGGCCAGCAGCCGGTGTACGCCGACGGCCAGCGTTTGGGCCAGCGGCGTGACGAGGTCGGCGCGCCCGTGCTCCTTCATCGCGAGAATCGCCTGGCGACGCGCACCGGCGTAGCGGCCGAGCGCGAACACCGGTGCGTGCGGGTCGATGCGCGGACTGATCAGATGCGGCTCGTCAGGCTTGATGACCAGTTCCGTGGCGCACGCATCGCACCAGCGGGTCGACGGCGTCCCGCAGCCGCCGCATTCCAGCGGCAGGATCAAATCGAGCACAGCGTTAGTGTCGCCAGCCGGGGTGACATTTATTGCTGCTGGTTGGCCTTCAGCTGTCAGGCCGACGAGCCGACGTGGTCCCATTCTTCCCAGGCGGTGATCCGGTCCTGATAGAAGTTCTTGACGATCGCCAGCATCCTGGAGCCAAAGACGATGCGCAGCGGTGGTTTCTCGGCGTCGACGACGGTCAGCAGTGCGGCAGCGGTCGCCTGCGGATCGCTGGGTTCCCCGAAGATGCCTTCCCCGTACGCGTCCGCGTCCTGGTGACGGCTCGCATATGCCGGCAACGGGGTGGCGTGTTTGGCGGACGACCCAGCCCAGTCCGTCCCGAACAGCCCAGGCTCGACCAGTGTCACCTTGACGCCAAAGGGCTCGACCTCAAAAGCCAGGGCCTCGCTGAACGCTTCCAACGCGAATTTGGATGCGCAGTACACGCCCACATTTGGACCGGTGAAGAGACCGCCCGTCGATGAGACCTGAACGATGTGCCCGCCGCCCTGCGCACGCAGGAAGGGCAACGCCGCCTGCGTTATCCAGATGGCACCAAAGAAGTTCGTTTCCATCTGTTGGCGGAGTTCACTTTCCGAGAGCTCCTCGACGAAGCCGAACTGCCCGTAGCCGGCGTTGTTCACCACTACGTCGATCCGGCCAAAGTGAGAATGCGCCTCCGCGACACGCGCGAAGCCTGCCTCGCGATCGGTCACATCCAGTTCGAGCGGCAGGAGCGCGTCGCCAAAGCGTTGCTGCAGATCGGTGAGTGTCGACGTGTCGCGTGCGGTAGCGGCAACCCTGTCGCCCCGTTGCAGCGCTGCTAACGCCCATAGGCGGCCGAAGCCACGCGAGACCCCGGTGATGAACCACACTTTCGACGACATACTCGATCCTCCATTGCGGTCAGCCCTGGTTGATTGAGACACCCTCGGGACGCGATTCATTCCGCAAAATTCCCAGGTTCACTAATTAACCGGTGTCGTCTGTCTTCTGGTCAACACCAGGGCCGCGCATAGGATGCTTCTTCCAGTCGTGCGGTATGACCGCCGCGTCACCGACAACCACACCACATATCTGGGTACTGAAATCTCAAAAAACATTGCTAGGCAACGTGTTCAGACGCTGGATCTAGCAGCCGGTGCTCGGCCTTGATCTCTTCGGCGGCGCGCTCGCCGATGACCACACAGGGTGCCATCGTGTTAGCCGCGGTGATTCTGGGCATGATGGATCCGTCAGCGACACGCAGGTTTTCGATGCCATACACCCGCAGGCTGCCGTCCACGACGGCGAACCCATCGCGTCCCATCTTGGCGGAGCCGACATAGTGCCAGTAGGTCAGTCCGGCGTCGCGCACATACGTCAGCAGATCGTCGTCCTTCAGATCGCCGGGCATCACCTCGCGCTTCGTGAAGGGCCGCAGCAACGGCGAATTGCCCACTTCACGAAGCTCTTCGACGAATTTCACGGTGAGTCGCAGGTCGTCGGGATCGGACAGACCGTTGTGCACCACCTTGACGGGTCGATCGGGATCCGAGCTGATCAGTTGCACCCTGCCGCGGCTTTTCGGGTGGGTAAGCCCGCCGAACATCCCCCAACCGGCTTCGGGAAGCCCGAAGCGAGCGATGTTCTCGGGGCTGCCGATTAGCATCGCACCCTGGCACGCAAAGAAATCTGGCTGGTCGCCGCCGGCTTCACTCGGCCAGAACAGCACCGCGTCGCCTGTGCCCTGGAAGGGTTCGGCAGCCGGACTCTCCCACATGCAGCTGATGGCGAGATGGTCGTGGAAATTGCGGCCCACACCGGGAAGGTGCTGTTGGACCGGGATCCCCAAGGGTCGCAATTGATGTTCATCGCCGACCCCGGACAGCATGAGGATCTTCGGGGTGTGGATTGCGCCCATCGACAGCACCACCTCGGTGCCGGCCAAGAATTGGCGCACTTCGTTGCGATAGCGGACCTCGACTCCGATGGCCCGGTGGCGCTCGATGATCACTCGCCGCACCAACGCATTCGACAACACCGTCAGATTGGGCCGGTCCATGTATGGATAGGTGTAAGACCGGAAGACCGATTCGCGCTTGTCGCCGCGAACGCGCAAGTCCGAGATCGCCGCGCCACCGTTGCCTTCCATCATCTGTCCGTTCGGATTCGCGAACGGAACCACGCCCAGACATCTGGCGGCTTCGACCACGGCCGGCCCAGCAGGATGCGGATTGTGTTTCGGTTGCACGTAGACGGGGCCGCCGCTGCCCCGGCGATCATCGGGGGCGCCCTGCCAATCTTCGATGCGCCGGTAGATGTCCAGAACAGATTGGTAGCCCCAGGCGTCATTTCCCGACTCGGCGGCGAAGAAATCCCAATCCGCCTTGTGACCGCGTGCCCATAGCATCACATTGATGCTCGAGCCACCGCCCAGCACCCTGCCCATCGACAGCGTCAGCGAACGCCCATTGAGATGCTGGTTCGGTTCTGCCGGAAACGCCCAATCCGTCTCGCTGCCAAGGTTTGTCTGCCACAGGCTCACCTCGGTGACGCTGGGTACGTCGTCGCTGCCGCCCGCCTCCACCAACAAGACACTGACTGCCGGGTCTTCGGCCAGCCGCCGGGCAACGACCGAGCCGGAAGATCCCGCACCGCAAACCACGAAATCGTAGTGCTGCTTGAGGCCGGCTGTCAGGCGATCCTGGTTCTCCCGGACTCGCCGGCGCAGGTCGTTGTCCGGCTCCGTGTGTGAGTTAGTCGACACCCGTTGTCCCCCCGCCTAATTCGTACATCCCGATGACGCTGCTGGTGGCAGCGTGTTCGCCGGCGCGGATGCCTGAGAACACGCAGTCCGCCAGCGACAGTCCGCTGACGTAGGAGTTCGCACAGACGCCTACCGCGGTGCGGCCCGCGGCGTAGAGCCCCCGAATCGGAGAGCCTGCCTCGTTCAATACCTGACCGCTGGCCCCGTCGACCCGCAAACCACCCAAGGTCATGCCCGGCACGAAGTAAGCCAGCGAGGGCCGAACCGAGATGTCGAGGCCGTAGTACGGCCCGCACCTGAGCGGGCGGCACATCGACGGTGTCTTGCGCTCGGGGTCCTCGTGCCCGGCATCAGCGGCGTGGTTGTAGGCCGCCACCGTGGCCGCCAGGCCCGTCGTCGAAATCCCCAGCGTCATAGCCAGTTCGGGCAGTGAGGCGGCCCTGCGAAATTCGGCGGTGAACACCGCGGCCATCTGGAGCCTTTGCAGCGGCGAGGTCTGGGTCACCAACTGCGCGCGTGCCCGCTTCCACATGACCGAATCGAGGACGAGAAATCCGCGTCCGCCGAACTTGCGCACCATGACGTCGGCGTGGGTGGCACCGTACAGGTCTTCGTTGGCAATGCGTTCGCCGCTGAGACCGACGGCTATGCCCTCCAGCATCGCCGTGGGCGGGCTCAGGAACCGCCAGGCGGCCACGCTGTGCAGATACCCGGTCGCTCCGCCGACCCCCGTCCCCAGCATGATGCCGCTACCGTCGTCGGCTGGTGTCCCCAGCGGCGAGATGCCGGCGAACGACGGCGCATAGCGGAGCAGCATGTCACGGTTGAACGCAAATCCACCGGCAGCCAATATCACGTTCGGCGCTAGGACCATCAGCTCGCTCGTGCGCTGCCACAAGCGGGCCGCGCCGGTGGGAAACCTACGGGCGACCGCGGGTGCCCAATTGGTCAGCTTGTCCCGAAAACGCGTTGTGCGCCAATAGTGCTGTAGCAACAGCGGGTTGCAATCAGTGACGGTGCGACCGCGCACTCCTGCCACTCGGCCGTTTGCCATCACCAGTTCCTCGGCACGAGTCATGGGCAGGAACTGCACGCCCAATGCCTCGGCCGAATGGCGCAGCGCCCGATACAGGGCACGACCAGAGCCCATGCCCTTGGCGACCTGCCGGTGTCCGCGCGGAGCCGGAGCGGCTCTCCGGCAGTACGGGTAGGCCCGTTCGTTGCCGGAGAAGTACAGATAGTGCCGGTCGGTCGGATAGGACGTTTTGTAGTCACACAGCGACGCGGCAAACCGAGCGCCGTGGCGCTCAAGCCACGAAAGCCGTTGCACGCTCTCATCACAAAACCTGCGTAACGTCTCGTCGTCGACCGCGCCGCCGACCTCTTGCCGCAGGTAATTGAACATATTGTCCGGGGTGTCGTCGAAACCAGCCGCCCGCTGGTAGCGAGTGCCCCCGCCCGAATACACCACTCCGCCCGACAGGGCCGTGGCCCCTCCACCGACCGACCGATCGACGACGAGTACCCGGGCCCCACTTTCGGCGGCCGCGATTGCAGCGCACGCGCCGGCTGCGCCGAATCCCACGACCACGACGTCGAATTCGTTGTCGGCAGGAACAATCACGTCAGCTCCGATCTTTCAGTGGCCGGCGCTCACGCCGCGGTCGACGTCTCGTCACCCAATGCGGCGGTCAGCCCGCCAGTTCGCGCACGATGTCGGCGGCCGAACCCGTTCGCACGTTGCGGTACGCAGCACCCGTCCACATGCCCGCGCCGTGTGGGTCACCCAACTTCACCGCAGCCGCCTGCAGGGGCGCGGTGATCATGGCAGCATGGGGAAATCCGAATACCGCGTGAGCGTCATGCTTGTCGATGAATCGATTCCGCAACGCGCGCGCATACCGTCCGGTGAACGCCCGCGTCACCACGGTTTCGGTGAACTGGGGATCGCGCAATGCCGCGCGATGCACCGGGTTGGTACCGGCTTCATCCGCGAGCAAGAACGCCGTACCGATCTGTACCGCAGACGCGCCGGCATCGTGCACCCGCCGCACCGCAGCAGCGGTCCCCAATCCCCCGGCCGCGACAACAGGGCAGTCAAAACAGGCGACCAGGGCCGACACCAGATCATCGAGAGGATCGTCGGCAGGCCTGGCGAGCGGGTCAAATGTCGCCCGGTGCCCACCCGCGTCGGGGCCCTGTGCCACCACCGCGTCCGCGCCAAAACTGACCGCTATGACCGCTTCTCGGACGGTGGTCACGGTGGCGAGGGTCAGGATGCCGGCACCGCTGAGTCGATTGCACTCCGCTTGGTTCGGCGAACCGAAGGTGAATGAAACCGCTTCCGGTCGCAGATCGCACACCACGTCGAGCTTCGCCGCCCACTCGTCGTCGTCATCATGTGGTTCACCCAGGGCCACGCCGTAGTGTTCGGCTTCGTCCTCGAGTGCTGCCGCGAACGCGCCGAGCTGCTCGATGGTGGCCACCGGAGCTTGGGGCACAAACAGATTCACTCCAAGCGCGCCTGAGGTCAGCCTTCTCGCCGCAAGGATCGAGTCGGCGAGCTCTTCGGCGGATAGCATGCCTGCCGCTAAAAAGCCCAGGCCACCGCCATTGGATACCGCGGCCGCCAACGCCGGCGTCGACGGGCCGCCCGCCATGGGCGCGCCGAGCACTCGAACACTCAAATCCCCCAACGCAAATCGGTCAAACACCACAAACCTCCCCGATACTTATCTGCCGTACCTGACTCAGGGCATGGCCGTCGACGATGACAATGCTTTTGCCCTCCAGACGGATCCAGCCGTTAGCCTCGAATCCACGTAACGTCGCGCCGATCGTCTCCGGATCGACCCCGGCAAGATGAGAGAAGTCGTCCGACGTGAGGTCATGCACCACCCGCACGACGTCGCCCTCCTGTTTGCCAAATCGCTTCTTCAGCAACAACATCCGGCTCGCGATGCGGCCCTGCGCGTCGGCCAACGCGAAGTCGACCAGAGAGTTCGTCATCGCTTTCACCCACCGCGCGAACAGACGCAGCACCTGATCGCAGACTTCCGGGCGTTCGACCACCCAGGTCAGGAGCTGATCACGGGCAATCGGTACCGCCGAAACATCGGTGAGGGTGGTCATCCTCATGTCTTGCGGGCCGGGGTCGAAAAGGGTGATGGCACCGAAGATCTCTGATGGGCCCAGAATCTTCAGCATGATCTCACCACCATCGGGACCCTGGTAGGAAACCTTGACTTTGCCGGACATGATCACGTAAACGCGTCCCTCAGCGTCGCTTTGAGCGCCGACAACCAGTCCGGGCGAGAAGTGCACGGGCTTCAGGTCCTTGGACAAGGCGGTGACCACCTCGGGACTTGTCCTGCCGAATATTCCGGATGCGATCAGCGCCTGTTGCACATCGCCATGCTCCGGACGCGGCGTCGCGGGTACGCTTTCGGCCGCGCCCAACGCCACTGCATCCAAATCGTTTTCGTGGTGTCGCTGCTTGTCGAACGTCAGACCGAATGGGACTCGTCGCCCACCACAACAACGCCACCACCATCACCATCGGCGTAAGGGCGATCGCCGCGGGACTTGTCACATGGTTAACGCTATGCAGGCCAGGGTAAAACGGGTAGCCATCGCGCGCTGCCTGCAGGACAGATTGCGTAGGGAACGGCTAAGCCGTCCGGGATCAATCCCAGCCGCTCGCCCAAGGAGTACGCGGACCGCCTGACTCGATCGGGGCATTATCCCCGGCCAACGCTAACGAGCTTGCCGGGCTGGGCCGAGCCACCGTGCGCAAGGCTATGGCCACAGTGCGCAGACCACGAAGTATTCGGTGTGACCGCGGCCAGCGGCGAGCGTAACATCGACATCGCATGACCAATCGACGGGATAGCTGCCATATCGGATAGCACTGCGTGGAGGACTGCGAAATCGGTCGACGAGTTCGCCATGTTGTGCTGCCAAGAACCCCATGTCAGGCTGTTGAGCAACCCGGATTCGTTTTCGCTCGGCCAGCGGGCGGGTGTCGTCGGTCCGATCACCCTCTCCCAACTTGTGGTCGGGTCCGACGTGTCGCTGGATTGCGGTGATCGATGCAGCGGCTACCGCGTGAATGTGCTGCACTCGGGACGTTCTGAGTGGACGCATCGGGGTTCCTTCCACAACGCGGGTCGCGGCACTGCCGCCGTGTACCAGCCGGAAGGCCACACCGCGGCGCGCTGGGTGGCGGGCAGCCGGATGTTGGGGGTGAAGCTCGATCGCTGCGCTGTCGACGATGCGCTGAGCGACGCGCTGGGCCGGCAGGTGACAGCGCAGGTCGAGTGCGCACCCTTCATGTCGACCACGACTGCGGCGGGTCGCGGCTGGATCAGCATGCTGTTGTTCCTCCACCAGCAGATCTCTCGTCCCGACAGTCTGTTGAATCAACCACTGGCCGGATTGCCGTTCGCCGACAGCCTGATCCGTGGATTCCTGCTCGCCGCCGATCATCCCGATCGCGATGCCGTCGCGGCAGGCGCGCCTCGCCCCGCGCCCCGCACCATTCGTGCCGCGCTAGACATCATCGAGGCCGAAGCGCACCTGCCGTTGACCGTGTCAGCGCTTGCGGCACGCACCCACGTCAGCGCCCGCTCGCTGCAGCAGGGTTTTCGCAGCCATCTGGATGCTTCACCGATGGAGTATCTACGCCAGGTGCGGATGCGCCGGGCACACCAGACGTTGCTCGACTCGGACCCCTCGTCGCTGACTGTGGCCTCAGTCGCCTACCGCTGGGGCTTCACCAATCCTGGGCGATTCGCGGCTGCACACACGGAGCGATATGGGGAATCTCCTTCGGAGACCCTGCGCCGCAACGGGTTCCGCGCGCCGGGTTCCGCGCACCGAGGGACCGTCAATAGTCGCTATGCACTGCGGCGCAAAGTTTCCGACGGCGACTCCTGATAACGAGCGGTGTGGGCGGCCGCGAACCGGCCGAGATTGGTGAAACCCCACCGACACGCAACCGAAGCGACGGTGATCCGCGATGGATCGGACTCCAGCAACATCTGGTGTGCCCGGCGCATCCGCACCTCGCGCAGATACGCCATCGGCGTGATGCCGAGGTGCTGGCGGAACCCAAGCTGTAACGACCGGACGCTGACGTAGCTGCGCTCGGCCAGCGCCGACACCGTCAACGGCTGGTCGGCCTCGGCCTCGATGACGTCGATCGCGGCCCGGATGGCGCGCGGCTCTGGCTCGCCCACCTCGCCGGCCAGGGCCTCGCGGTAGGGGTGGTCGGCGGCCAGCAGGAGGCCGTGGACCACGCTGTCGGCGAACGGCATCCCAACCATCGGCTGGTGCACAGTGCTGCCGGGAGCGAACAGTTGCTCGGCGAACAGCGTCACCATGTTGATCCAGCTGCGGGCGGCTTGAGCCGTGGCGGCCATGACGGGTTGGTAGTCAATTTGGGAAGTGATGGGGCGCCCCAGCACTCCCGCAAGCGCGTCTTCGACAGCGTGCCGGTCGATCATCACGGCCAGCAGGCGGCCGACGTAGCGGGAGACGCTGGCGTTGCCTTCCGGTCGATACACCGACACCGCACCCGGCTTCGTGACGAGAGAAGGGCTGTCATCCGTCGCGGCCGAGGGTGTCCCGACGGGCACCGTGACATGATAGTGGGGACGATTCTCACCGCCGTTCACCCATACCTCGTCGTGAAAGTCGATGTCCAGAACGGTAATTGGACCGAGGCTATGTATCCGGTGGGTGAATGAAAGCGAGCCGGTGCCCCTGGTCGGCCCAATGTCAGGCCACCAGTGGGGCGAGGACTCCGATCCGCCGTTGCGCACCTCGGCGAAGTCGTCCAATGATCGCACGGAAACCCAGCCCCGGTTATCTACCGCCACGGTGGCACCTCCTATCCATCCACGATAGCGCTGCCGGCAAGGCCGAGAATCCGTCAACGCCGAGCTGTTCTGACGCGGACCCGTTCTTCGGCGGTGAGGCGTTGAAACGCCCTACGGCGCAACGTCTCTGTGGGCGTCTCGCGGTAGCGCGCGGAGTGGGCGGCGGCGAACCGGCCGAGATTGGTGAAACCCCACCGGTAGGCGACCGAAGCAACCGTCACTGTCGACGGATCCGACCTCAGCAGCGCCTGGTGTGCCCGCCTCAGCCGGACCTCACGCAGATATGCCATCGGCGAGGTATCCAGGTGACGCTGAAATCCTTGCTGGAGCGTGCGGACGCTGATGTGGGTGCGGGTGGCGATCACGGAAAGCGTCAAGGGCAAATGCGCTTCCTCCTCGATGATTTCGATCGCGGAACGAATCGCGCGAGGCGCGATCAGCCGTACGTCTCGGGCAAGGGCGTCGCGGTGCGGATGATCGGCGGCCAGCAAAAACCCGCGGACCAAGCTGTCGACGAACGGCAATCCGACCAGCGGCTGATTCAGCACGCTGTCGGGCCGGAAGACCTCGTCCCTGAACAGGGCCGCCATGTTGATCCAGGTTCGGGTCGTCGCCGCATTGGCTGGCATGACGGGCGTGAAGTCGGGCTGGGACATCACCTGCCAACCGAGCGCATCGCTGAGTGCATCGTCGACAGCGGAGCGATCGAGCTTGATGGAGATCAACCTGCTGCCGGCGCTCCATCGGACCGCGCACCGACCCTGCGGCGGGAAGACCGCGGCCATACCGGGGCCGCCAGCAAAAGAAAGACTACGGTGTACACCCTCGGTGGATCCCGATCGCAGCACAACGATTCGATAGCTGCCACACGCCTCACCGGCGTCCAGGGACAGTTCAGATCCGATGGCGATTTCGGCCATGGTCGCCGGACCGATTCGACCCACCCGATGGGACAGCGAAAACGAATCGGGGTCGGTCAGCAGTGTCATGTGGCGCCGGCCGCAGCACACCTGGGCGAAGTCGTCGAACGTCTTCGCCGGTGCCCAGACGTGGGCATCCGAAGCGCACGTTGTCGGTGATTCCGTCACTCGGTCGTCTTCCTCCCCAGCCACGGATGCCCTTTCCGTACCCGCTCATCCACAAGTTAACGTCGCTGACATTGCTGTGCCACGCGCCGACAGCCAGTTTGCGCGATCCGTCCGTACCGCTTCGCAATTCGGCTAGGCGATCCGTCGCGTCTCTCGTAACGTCTAACGTTGTAACGTGCCTAACATATTGCTTGCCAACATGATTGAACGGCATACCTGACGTGCACCTAGGTATGATTCCGGATGACCCGGCCGAATGGAAGGCATTAGCGTCACGACAACTACCGTTGCCATTCTTCGAAACCCACTTTGCCTTCGGCCTTGCGCGCGCGATCATGGCAGCAACCAAACTCGGTGTGTTCGAGTCGTTGAGCCGCGGCGCGGCATCACCGGCCGAAATCGCCGACCGGTGCGGAACCGATGTGGTGGCAACGCACAAGCTGTTGGTTGCCCTGGCCGGATCTGACTACCTGCTATTCCGCGATGGCCGCTACGCGTTGACCCCCACCGCGCGCACCTGGCTGCTCACGGCAAGCCCCACCTCGATAGTCGACGCGGTGCTCTTCGGATTCGACGAATGGGAGCTCATGACCCACGTCGAAGACTATGTCCGCACCGGCATCCCCCTTGAGCTGCACCAATGCATGACCGGTCCGCAGTGGGCCCACTACCTGCGGTCCATGCGGGCGCTGGCCGGCTTGACGGCGCACGAAGTCGCGCAGGCCATCCCGGTGCCGCCCGGCGCCACCGACATGATCGATGTCGGCGGCTCGCACGGGCAGTACTCGGTTGCGCTGTGCCGGCGCCATTCCCGTTTGCGGTCGGTGGTCCTGGACTTGCCCGACGCCGTCAGGGTCGCGGCGCCGCTGTTGGCCACCGAGAAGATGGGCGCTCGCGTCGTCCACCTCGAAGCCGACGCGCTAGTCCATGATTTCGGTGCCGAGTCCTACGACGTGGTGCTGCTGAGCAATCTCGCACACCACTTCAGTGCAGCGGAGAACGCCCTGTTGTTCCGGCGGTTGGCGCGGGCGCTGCGACCGCACGGCGTATTCGCGGTGGTCGAACCCATGCGGCCCGAAACGGGTGACAGTACAAGCCAATTCGCCGCACTGAGCGAGCTGTACTTTGGGGCCACCAGCCGCTCCGGGACCTGGACCGCGCGCGAGACCGCGGGATGGCAGCGTGATGCGGGATTAGAGCCCGCGGCCGAACCGGTCCCGCTGAGCGGTGGCGAGGTCGGCGTACAGATCGCGACGAAGGCCTAGCAGCTACCCCGGTAGCACCGGGGCGGCACCACCCAGCATGAAGCCCGGCACCTCCGACCAGGTTTGCTGGCTTTCTGGCGCAGACGCCGAATACTGCAGCACGCCTTGCGGAGCCGCGACGTAGACCGTCGACGGATTTGCCGCGATCGCGGTCAGCGGAATCTGCAAACCGTGCGCCGGTGCATCGGAGTTCACCCCGTCGAGGTTCACGTACGAGACCGGGTGCGCGAGGTCATTACGAGTCACCACCATGTCGTCGCCGGTTCGCCAGTACAAGGACACCACCGTGTTGCCCAGCCCGAAACCCAGCCGCCGGGGGTAGGTCAGCGCATACTGCCCCGCCTGCGTCTGCTCGACACCGGCGAGAATGACCTCGCCACCGATCACCATCGCGGCGCGCGTGCCGTCCCGGGACAGTTGCAGGTCGGTGATCGGCCCCGGGAACTTGCTCGCCACCGCCGCGGAATCCACCGGGATGCGCGCGGGTTGCCCGGACGCCGGTTCCTGTATGGCCCGCAGCACGTTGTTGCCGTCCACCACCAGCCAGACCGCGTCGTCCAGCGACCAGCTGGGACGCGACAGGCTGTGTCCGTCGGCGGATTGAACCGCCTCGCCACCGAGATCACCGATCCACAGCGACTCCGCCATGTCCGGGGCGCCACGGTGCAGCGTCACGATGGACGCCACCTGCCGCCCGCTGCGCGACAGCGCGGCGAGCGTCTGGTCGCCCATCCGGCCGAACGCGCCGGGCACCGGAGTCGCCCGTTGTCCGTCCAGACCCACCAGTGATCCGTTGACGAGGGCATGCAGCCCCGCGCCGGCGCCGTCCGCCACGCCCGGGTCGGTGGCCGCGACGTCGGAGGTGGTCCACCCGTCGGCGAACCTGTCATCCAGCGGTGCCCCGTCGGCGGTGATCACATACGGGCCCCTGATGTCGGCTCTGGCCAGAGTCCAAATGATCTGTGCGGCAAGCAATTGCCTACTGTGCGGATCGGTAGTAGAGAGCTTCTGCAAATCGATGCGCGCGCCGCCGTAACCGCGCCCGATCCCGTTCTTGCCGCCGTCGGCCCGGCTCACCGGCCCCCGCAGCCGCAGTGGTGGGGCCAAGAGATTACGGACCGTGTGAGCCATCTCGGGCCGCGGCCCGGCCAGCAACTTGGACATGAGTTCGGTGGCCAACTGATCGTGATCGGCGACCGCGACATAGCGTGGGTCGGGGACCACCGTCTTACCAGTCGGGTCGGCGAAGTACAGCGTATTGCGCTTGTAGGTTGCCTGAAACTGTTGCCAGTCCAGGAAAACCCCGTTGGGCAGCTTGTCGATTCGCCAGCCGCCGGATGTCTTGACCAACTCGAGCTGACCCGGGTCCGGCAGCACACCCTCGGCCGTCTCAAATACCCCGATGTCGGACAGCGAGCCCAGGATGTCGGCTCGCATGGTTGCCGAAACCCGTTCGGCGCCACGGGTTTCGACGAATACCACATGGTCGATCAGCAGTGCGCTACCGGCGTCGTCCCACGCGTTCGACGCCGACTGGGTGAGAAACTGCCGCGCCGCCAGGTGCCGGTTAGCCGGATCGGCTGTGGCCTTGAGGAATTCGCGCAGCAGCACGTCGGGATCCATGCCCGGGGTCGGCTTGGGCAGATTCGACGGTGCGGGTCGCTCGACCGTACCGATGGCTTGCGGCGCCGATGAACTGGGCACACCCGCGCAGCCAGCGAGTAGCACCGCCAACAGCGCGACGAACAGCCGCCGCATCACCCGCTCCGCTCGGCGTGCTCGCGCGTGCGTTGACGTTCGTTGCCGGGTTGCTGGTCGGTTGCGCCCTGAGGTGGCGGCTGCGGGATTGGTTTCATGGGCAACGGGCTGGTGGTGACCTTGTGGCCACGTGTCATCGGCAGCGTGAGCCGGAAGCACGCGCCCTGACCGGGCTCGCCCCATGCCTCCAGCCGGCCCTGATGCAGGCGCGCATCCTCGACGCTGATCGCCAGCCCCAGCCCGGTGCCGCCGGAGCGCCGCACCCGCGACGGGTCCGACCGCCAGAACCTGCTGAACACCAGCTTCTCCTCGCCCGGCCGCAACCCCACCCCGTAGTCACGGACGGTGACGGCGACGGTGTCCTCGTCGACACCCATCCGGATCTGCACCGGTTTGCGCTCGGCGTGGTCGATGGCGTTGGCGATCAAGTTGCGCAGAATGCGTTCCACCCGCCGGGGGTCGACCTCGGCAATCACCTCTTCGGCCGGCGTATCCACCAGCAGCTCGACACCGGCGTCTTCGGCCAGGTGGCCCACGTCGACCAGTGCGCTCTGCACGGTGGTGCGCAAGTCGGTCGCCTCGACGGACAACTCGGCAACACCGGCGTCGTGCCGGGAGATCTCCAGCAGGTCGCTGAGCAGCGACTCGAAGCGATCGAGCTCGTTGACCATCAGCTCGGTGGATCGACGCAGCGTGGGGTCGAGGTCTTCACTGTGGTCGTAGATCAAGTCGGCGGCCATCCGCACGGTGGTCAGCGGCGTGCGCAGTTCGTGGCTGACGTCGGAGGTGAACCGGCGCTGCAGGTTGCCGAACTCTTCGAGCTGGGTGATCTGCCGCGACAAGCTCTCGGCCATGTCGTTGAACGACACCGCCAGCCGGGCCATGTCGTCTTCACCGCGCACCGGCATGCGCTCGGACAGATGCCCTTCGGCGAAGCGTTCCGCGATCCGCGACGCCGACCGCACCGGCACCACCACTTGGCGGGAAACCAGTAGCGCGATCCCGGCGAGCAACACCAGCAGCACCGCGCCGCCGGTGATCATCGTGCCGCGCACCAGCGTGATCGTGGCTTGCTCGCTCGTCAGCGGGAAGATCAGGTACAGCTCCAGGTTTGCGACCTGCGACGATGCCGGGGTACCGACGATCAGCGCCGGCCCCGAAAAGCCTTCGGTGTGCACGGTGCCGTATTGGTAGGCCGCCTGCCCGGCCTTGACGAAGCCACGCAACGCGGCGGGCACCTGATCGACCGGTCCGGCCGCGGTCGCGGCGCGCGGGCCGTCGCCCGGCACCATCAGCACCGCGTCAAACGCGCCGGCGAGACCCGGACCCGAAGACGGATCGGTTTTCGAGGTCAGCGTGTTGCGGGCCAGCTGCAGGCTGCTGTCCAGCGAGCGCGTCTCCTCGCCGTTGACGATCCCGCCGACGGTGGTGCGCGCCCGTTCGATCTGTTCGATGCCCGCCTTGACCTTGACGTCAAGCACCCGATTGGTGACCTGGCTGGTCAGCACGAAGCCGAGCGCCAGAATCACTGCCAACGACAATCCGAGAGTGAGCGCCACGACTCGCAACTGCAACGAACGGCGCCAGGCAATGCCTACGGCTCGACTCAACGCACTCATGCCCCGCGTTATGGGGCCAGTGCGACCCCAACGGTGACCGTGAATACGTCGCCGCGAGCCCCAGATCACGGAGGTCCGGCCTTGTATCCCACTCCTCGAACGGTCAGAACCACGGTCGGGTTCTCAGGGTCTTTCTCAACCTTGGCGCGTAGGCGCTGGACGTGCACGTTCACCAAGCGGGTGTCCGCTGGGTGACGGTATCCCCACACCTGTTCGAGCAGCACATCCCGAGTAAACACCTGACGGGGTTTGCGTGCCAGCGCGACCAGCAGGTCGAACTCCAGCGGTGTCAGGGAGATCTGCTCGCCGTTGCGGGTGACCTTGTGCGCCGGCACGTCGATCTCCACGTCGGCGATGGACAGCATCTCGGCGGGCTCGTCGTCGTTGCGCCGCAGCCGCGCCCGCACCCGGGCAACCAGCTCCTTCGGCTTGAACGGCTTCATGATGTAGTCGTCAGCACCCGACTCCAAGCCCAGCACCACATCCACGGTGTCGGTCTTGGCGGTCAGCATCACAATCGGAACGCCCGAATCAGAGCGCAGCACTCGGCACACGTCGATGCCGTTCATGCCGGGCAGCATCAGGTCCAGCAGCACCAGATCGGGCCGCAGCTCGCGCACCGCGGTCAGAGCCTGGGTACCGTCACCGATGACCGCAGTGTCGAAGCCCTCCCCACGAAGAACGATGGTCAGCATCTCCGCGAGCGACGCGTCGTCGTCCACGACCAAAATCCTTTGCCTCATGGACTCCATGGTGTCACCAGATCGGGACAAAACTGGCGCACCACACGGGCGTTTCTCATTCGATAGGGCCAAATCGTGACAAATTTGTGCTATTCGCGGCCTATACGCGGCCTATTTGGGGGTCAACCGGGCGGCCAGACGCCCCGGATCGACGTCTGCGTCGACGACGAGCCAGCGCCCTCCCCAGCCCGCGTCGGACAGCTCCGCATACACCGCACCGGTGCGCTGCTGAAGCCCGCCGTCGCGTTCGTAACTGTCGCGTGGACGGCCCGGATCGGACTCGGCCCGACGTCGGGCCCGCTCTTCGGCGAGCTCGGCGGGCACCCCCAGCAGCACCTGCCAGTCGGGCGCGGGCAGTCCGAGCCGCTGGTATTCCAGGGCATACACCCAGGCGGCGGCGTCTCCTGCCGCGTCCTGATGCAGGCGAGCGGCGCTATAGGCCGCGTTGGATGCGACGTAGCGATCGAGAATCAGCACGTCATGGTCGTGGCGCAGGCCAGCGATGTCCTCGATCGCGCCGGCGCGGTCGAGCGCGAAGAGCATCGCCATCGCATACACCGACGATGCGAGGTCGCCGTGCTCGCCGTGCAGCGCCTCGGCCGCGATGTCGGCGGTCACCGACTGCCCGTAACGCGGGAAGGCCAGCGTGGCCACCGACTTCCCGGCAGCCAAGAATGCCGCCCGCAGGCCCTCCGACAGGGTGCGCTTGCCGGCGCCGTCGACGCCTTCGATCGCGATCAGCACGGCGCGAGCCTATCGAGCCCGCGCCGCGAAGGTGTCGCTCAGTAGCGGTAGTGGTCCGGCTTGTAGGGGCCCTCGACGTCGATGCCGAGGTATTCCGCCTGTTCCTTGGTCAGCTTGGTGAGCGTGCCGCCCAGTGCCTCGACGTGGATTTTGGCCACCTTCTCGTCCAGGTGCTTGGGCAGCCGGTACACCTCGTTGTCGTACTCGTCGTTCTTGGTCCACAGTTCGATCTGGGCGATCGTCTGGTTCGCGAAGCTGTTGCTCATCACGAACGACGGGTGCCCGGTGGCGTTGCCC
Organism: Mycobacterium sp. Dal123C01; assembly: GCF_052566995.1. Lineage (NCBI taxonomy): Bacteria > Bacillati > Actinomycetota > Actinomycetes > Mycobacteriales > Mycobacteriaceae > Mycobacterium > Mycobacterium sp. Dal123C01. The sequence continues at coordinate 5,798,984 of NZ_CP199580.1, forward strand.
AGGTTCAGCAGCCGGCCCTCGGAGAGCACGATGATCGACTTGCCGCTGTCGCCGAACGTCCACAGGTCGACCTGCGGCTTGATGTTCAGCCGCGTCGCGCCGGAGCGCTCCAGCGCCGCGATGTCGATCTCGTTGTCGAAGTGGCCGATGTTGCCCAGGATCGCGTGGTCCTTCATCGCCTTCATGTGGTCCAGCGAAATGATGTCCTTGTTGCCGGTCGAGGTCACGACGATGTCGGCGTCGCCGATGGCCTGCTCGACCGTCACCACGTCGAAGCCCTCCATCAGCGCCTGCAGTGCATTGATCGGGTCGATCTCGGTGACGACGACCCGTGCCCCCTGGCCCTTCACCGCCTCCGCGCAGCCCTTACCGACGTCGCCGTAGCCGCAGATGAGGACCTTCTTGCCGCCGATCAGCGCGTCGGTGCCGCGGTTGATGCCGTCGATCAGCGAGTGCCGGGTGCCGTACTTGTTGTCGAACTTGGACTTGGTCACCGAGTCGTTGACGTTGATCGCGGGGAAGGCCAGGTCGCCGGCCGCGGCGAACTGGTAGAGCCGCAGCACGCCGGTGGTGGTCTCCTCGGTGACACCCTTGACCGAGTCGGAGATCTTGCTCCACTTCTCCTTGTCGGTCTCGAAGCGGCTGCGCAGCACGCTCAAGAAGACTTTCCACTCCGCGGAGTCGTCGTCCTCGGCGGGCGGCACCACGCCGGCCTTCTCGTATTGCGCGCCGCGCAGCACCATCATGGTGGCGTCGCCGCCGTCGTCGAGGATCATGTTGGCCGGCGCTTCTGTCCCGTCCGACTGCGGAGGCCAGGTCAGCATCTGCTCGGCCGCCCACCAGTACTCCTCGAGCGACTCGCCCTTCCAGGCGAAGACCGGGACACCCTCGGGCTTCTCCGGCGTGCCGTGCGGGCCGACGACGACGGCGGCCGCCGCGTGGTCCTGGGTGGAGAAGATGTTGCACGACGCCCAGCGGACTTCGGCGCCCAGGGAGGTCAGGGTCTCGATCAGCACCGCGGTCTGCACGGTCATGTGCAGCGAGCCCGAAATACGGGCCCCCTTCAGCGGTTGCACGTCGGCGTATTCGCGGCGCAGCGACATCAAGCCGGGCATTTCGTACTCGGCCAGGTCAAGTTCCTTGCGGCCGAATTCCGCCAGCGACAGGTCGGCGATCTTGAAGTCGATGCCGTTAACAACGTCGGGGGTCAGCGTCTTTTCGGTCGTGGTCATGGCGTGTGTCATCCTTCTGCGGCTCAGGGGGTTCAAAGTGTTTGAGCGGGCCACTCAGCTTTAGTTAGCTTGGGTACGCTCTTCCGCCACTGTAGTCGGCGCCGCACAGCCCAATGGGCTAGGGGACGTTGATGACCCCGTGACGCTCGGCGAAGGGCGTCATCAACCGCGCGAGATCGCGCGCGACGTCGTGATCGGCCTCGGGTGGCATCGATACGTAACTCAACGCCAGCCGCACGATGGCACGCGCCAGCACGCCGGCGTCCTCGTCGCTGGTGGCCACCCAGGTCTGCGTCAATGCCACGCTCAGCCGGGCCGAAGCCCGGGTGATGATGGGCGCGCTGTCGGTGGTGATGAGTTGCAGCAGATCGGGCTTGGCGACGCCGCTGAGCAGCGAGATCACCAGCGGGTCCGACGCCGACTCGGCGAAAAACGACCGGAAGCCCGCCAGGAAGGCTTCGTAGATGTTGCCGACGTTGGCGTCCAACGCGGCGTGGATGGCGTCCACCAGGCGATCGGCCAGGCGCAGGGCGTAACCCTGCGCCAGGCCCTGCCGTGAGCCGAATTCGTTGTAGATGGTCTGCCGACTGATGCCGGCCACGCGGGCCACGTCGGACAACGTGATGGCGGACCAGTCCCGGGTCAGCAGGAGGTCGCGCATCGCGTCCAGCACCGAGTCGCGCAGCAGAGCTCGCGACGCCTCGGCGTAAGGAATCCGCTCCACAGGCGCGACAATAGCGCTTGGAGCGCTCACGAACGCGCTACCTCTACCATCTCGAAGTCGGATTTTGCCGCGCCGCAGTCCGGGCAGTTCCAGTCGTCGGGGATGTCGTCCCAGCGGGTACCGGGCTCGATACCGTCTTCCGGCCAGCCCAGCGCCTCGTCGTACTCGAATCCGCACTGGATGCACTGGAACAGTTTGTAGTCACTCATACGCTTGCTCCCGTCTTTTCGAAATCAGCCTTGTCGCGCACCGCGCAGTCCGGGCAGCACCAGTCATCGGGAACGTCCTCCCACCGCGTGCCGGCCGGAAGGCCTTCTCGGACATCACCTTTGGCCTCGTCGTAAACGTAGTCGCAGACCGGGCACTGATAGGTCGCGGTCATTTGGTAGCCCCGTGAGTGGCCAGCAGCTTTTCGCGCAGGCGCGGCTGCACGTTGATCTTGGTGATGTCGCCGTCATAGTGCGCCAGCACCCGGTGGTCCATCACCTTGCGCCACAGGGGCGGAAAGTAGGTCAGCGCGATCATCGACGCGTACCCGCTGGGCAGGTTGGGAGCCCCTTCCATGCTGCGCAGCGTCTGGTACCGGCGGGTGGGGTTGGCGTGGTGATCGCTGTGCCGCTGCAGGTGATACAGGAACAGGTTGGTGACGATGTGGTCGGAGTTCCAGCTGTGCACCGGCGTGCAGCGCTCGTAGCGACCGTTGGCGTTGAGTTGGCGCAGCAGCCCGTAGTGCTCGAGATAGTTGACCGCTTCCAGCAGGCTGAAGCCGAAGATGGCCTGGATGACCACGAACGGGATCAGGCTCGGACCGAAGATCGCGATCAGGCCGCCCCACAGCACGACCGACATCAGCCAGGCGTTGAGCACGTCGTTGGACAGGTACGTCTTGGGGTGCCACGGGCTGACACCCTGCCGGCGTATCCGTTGCGCTTCCAGCCGCAACGATGAGCGCAGGCTGCCAAAGACGCTGCGCGGCAAGAATTCCCAGAACGTCTCGCCGAAGCGGGACGACGCCGGGTCCTCCGGGGTCGCGACCCGCACGTGGTGGCCGCGGTTGTGCTCGATGAAGAAGTGGCCGTAGCAGGTCTGAGCCAGGGTGATCTTGGACAGCCAGCGCTCGAGGGAGTCCTTCTTGTGCCCCATCTCGTGCGCGGTGTTGATACCGACGCCGCCCAGGACGCCGACCGACAGCGTCACACCGAGCTTTCCCGCCCAGCCCAACCCACCGTCGAAGCCGAGCCAGTGCAGGTTCGAGGCGGTGAACAGGTAGGCGGCGAGGACCACGCTGAGGTACTGGAATGGGATGTAGACGTAGGTGCAGTACCGGTAGTACTTGTCGTTCTCCAGCTGTTCCATCACCTCGTCGGGCGGGTTCTGCCCGTCCGGCCCAAAGCCCAGGTCCAGCAGCGGCAGCAGGACGTAAAGCAGGATCGGCCCGATCCAGAGCGGCACCTGGGCCGCGGCGTGCCAGCCGAGCTGGTTGATCCCCCAGGTCAACGGCAGCATCACGAACAGCGCCGTCGGGGCGATCAATCCCATGAGCCATAGCCGACGCTTTCTATCCCGCCAGACCGGTACTTCGAGGGCGTCCGCCGCTTGGGCCATGTGGGTGGTCATATGCCAAACCTCCTTGTGAGTCATACCACGTTAGATTTGGACAATACAGCCATCTGCGTCTCATGTCTAGACACGCGATGGCATTTTGTAAAGGAGAGGACTACGCCGCCTCGTTGGCCTGTCGGCGACCCTGCAACGAGTGGCGGTATCCGTAACCGAGGTAAATCACGGTCCCCACAACCAGCCACACAACGAACCGGACCCAGGTCAGCGCGGTGAGGTTCACCATCAGCCAGACACAGGCGCATATCGACGCGATCGGCAACGCCGGCACCCACGGGGCCCGGAACCCGCGCTCCAGGTCCGGCCGGGTCCGGCGCAGGACGATGACTCCAGCGGACACCAGGACGAACGCGAACAGCGTCCCGACGTTGACCATCTCCTCGAGCTTGCTGATCGGGAACACCGACGCCGTCGCCGCGATCACCAACGCAACAAGCACGGTGATCCGGATCGGCGTCCCGCGTGAGCTGGTCTTGGCCAACGACCGCGGCAACAACCCGTCGCGCGCCATCGCGAACAAGACCCGGCACCCCCCGAGCACCAGCACCATCACCACGGTGGTCAGTCCGGCCAGTGCCCCGATGGCGATGATCTCGCTCGCCCACTGGACCCCGTTCGCGGTGAACGCGGTGGCCAGGTTCGCCGGCTTTCCGCCGGGCATGGTTTTGAGCTGGGTGTAGGAGACCATGCCGGACAGCACGACGGAGACGGCGATGTAGAGGACGGTCACGACCGCCAGCGACGTCAGGATCCCCCGGGGAACATCGCGCTGGGGTCGTTTGGTCTCCTCGGCCATCGTCGCGACGATGTCGAACCCGATGAACGCGAAGAACACGATCGATGCGCCGGCCAGCACGCCGTACCAGCCGTAGTGACTGCTGTGCGCCCCGGTCAGCAGCGACAGCACCGACTGGTTGAGGCCGCCGGCCTCGTGCCCGGCTTCCGGCTTGGGGATGAAGGGCGAGTAGTTGGAGCCTTTGATGTAGAAGATGCCGACCACCACCACAAAGATCACCACCGACACCTTGATGGCGGTGATCACCGCGGAAATCCTCGACGACACTTTGGTGCCGACGGCGACCAGCGTCGCCACCAGAGAGACGATCAGCAGCGCGCCCCAGTCGAGGTCGATCGAGCCTAAATGGACTGTGCCACCGGCGAATCCGAACACCGTCCCCAGGTAACTCGACCAGCCTTTGGACACCACGGCGGCACCGATTGCCAATTCCAGCAACAGATTCCAGCCGATGATCCAGGCCAGGAACTCACCGAAGGTGGCGTAAGAGAACGTGTACGCGCTGCCCGCGACGGGCAGCGTGGAGGCGAATTCGGCGTAGCACAACGCGGCCAGCGCGCAGGTGACCGCGGCGATCACGAACGATATCCAGATCGCCGGCCCGGTGATATCGCCGGCCGTCGATGCGGTGACCGTGAAGATGCCGGCCCCGATCACCACGGCCACGCCGAACACCGTCAGGTCCCACCAAGTCAGGTCCTTACGTAGCCGGGTCTCTGGTTCGTCGGTGTCGTCGAGTGACTGTTCGACCGACTTGGTACGCCATCGGTTGGCCATCTGCCGCCCCTTCATGAACCGTCCGTTTGACCGCACAGTACTGGGTACTCTCCCGGGATGCCGGACGCCGGAGACAACATGCAAGGTCACGCGGTAGTGATCGGAGCCAGCATCGCTGGCTTATGCGCCGCGCGGGTGCTCTCCGATTGGTATTCCCAGGTCAGCGTCTATGAACGGGACGAACTGCCGAGCACCCCGGCAAACCGCGCGACGATCCCACAGGATCGGCATTTGCATTTGTTGATGGCCCGCGGGGCCACGGAATTCGACACCCTGTTCCCGGGCCTGCTCAACGACATGGTGGCCGCCGGCGTGCCCATGCTGGAGAACCGGCCGGACTGCATCCACCTAGGCGCCGCGGGCCATGTGCTCGGGACGGGACACACCCTGCGTGACGAATTCACCGCGTACGTGCCCAGCCGTCCACACTTGGAGTGGCAGCTGCGCAGGCGTGTCCAAGACATCGACAACGTCGCGATCGTGCGGCGCTGCGTCGCGGAGCCGCGGTTCGACCGGGGGCAGCAGCGGGTGACCGGTGTACTGCTGGACCCCGTCGATCGCGAGGGCGGCGACCCGGAGTTTGTGCGCGCCGACCTGGTCGTCGACGCGGCGGGTCGTGGCACGCGGTTGCCGGTGTGGCTGACGCAGTGGGGATATCAGCGGCCCACCGAGCAAACCTTGGACATCGGCATCAACTACGCCAGTCACCAGTTCCGCATGCCGGAGGGATTGATTCAGGAGAAGGTGGTCGTGGCGGGCGCCTCCCATGACCAGTCGCTGGGGATGGGCATGCTCTGCTACGAGGACGGCACCTGGGTGCTGACGACCTTCGGCGTGGCCGGCGCCAAGCCGCCGACGACGTTCCCCGACATGGTTGCGCTGGCGGACACCCTGCTCCCGGCGCATTTCGCCGATGCCCTGGCGCAGGCCAAACCCCTTGGCGCGCCGGCATTTCACGCCTTCCCGGCCAGCAAATGGCGGCGCTACGACAAGCTGGACCGCTTCCCGGCCGGAATCGTTCCCTTCGGCGATGCCGTGGCCAGCTTCAACCCCACCTTCGGACAGGGCATGACGATGACGTCGCTACAGGCCGGCCATCTGCGGCGGGCATTGCGATCCGTGGACGGGGACCTGGCGAGTGAACTCAGTCGGGCGACCGCCAAGACCACCTTTCCGGTGTGGATGATGAACGCCATCGGCGACATCACTTTTCACCACGCCGGCACCCCCGAACCGATCCCCTGGTGGTGGCGCCCGTCGGGGGCGCTGTTCGACCAGTTCCTTGGGGCCGCCGAAACCGAACCCGTTCTCGCCGAATGGTTTTTGCGCCGGTTCTCGCTGCTCGACAGCCTCTATATGGTCCCGCCGCCGCGGATCATCGGCCGGACCATGGTCCACAACCTGCGGCTGTGGCTGCGCGAGCGCCGCGAGTTGCGGCGGGCCGCCAAAGAACGGGCCGTCACAAACCTACGGTCGCCCTGAACAACTTGGCGGGCTCACGCGCCACCAACCCCACCGGGCCGTCGTCGGCCGCCACCCAGGCCGCCATTCCACGCTCCAACTCGAGCGAACCGGATTTGCCGTGCACCATCGTCGAACCCTCGACGCACAACAAGATCTGCGGGCCGTCATGGCTCGGTGACGCATCGACCTCGTGGCCCAGATGCTCGCCCTCAAGGGTCAACAGCGCGACCGCGAACTCGTCGGCCGGGGTGTCGTAGATAAGCCCGAGGCCCTCGCGGTGGACTTGCGGACGCAGCTGCGCCTCGGCGGTGGGCGCGAAATCCAGCACCCGCAGCAACTCGGGCACATCGACGTGCTTGGGCGTGAGGCCGCCGCGTAACACGTTGTCGGAGTTGGCCATAACCTCCACCGCAAAACCGCGTAGATAGGTGTGCAGGTTGCCGGCCGGCAGGAAGAGCGCCTCGCCCGCAGCCAGGCTGATCCGGTTGAGCAACAACGACGCCAGCACACCGGCGTCTCCGGGGTAGCGTTCGCCGAGTTCCAGCACCGTCTTGGCTTCAGCCGCGAATTCCGTTGCGCCCGAGCTGACGTACTGGATTGCACCGTCGATCACGGCGGACACCACCACATCGATGTCGGGCTGAGGAGCGGTGATCCAGGTGGTGAACAGCGCGCGCAGACCGTCGGCGTCGGACTGGTCGTTCAGCAAGTCGATGTAGGGGTCCAGGTCGGTGACGGCCAACGCCCGCAGCAGCTCGATGGTGCGCGACGCCTGACGAAATCCGGCGAGCGCCTCGAACGAATGCAGCGCCACCAACAATTCGGGCTTGTGCGACGTGTCGCGGTAGTTGCGGACCGGCGAGGTCACCGGGATGCCCAACCGTTCCTCGCGCAGGTAACCCTCGATTGCCTGTTCGGCGCTGGGATGCGCCTGCAGCGACAGCGGCTCGTCGGCAGCGAGCACCTTGACCAGGAACGGGAGCACGTCGCCGAACCGGTCGCGCGACGCGGAGCCGAGCTGTCCCTCCGGATCGGCGGTCACCGCCTCCAGCAAGGAGAGTTCGCCTTTCTCGGTTTCCAGGAAGGCCGGGTCGCCCGGATGCGCGCCGAACCAGAGCTCGGCCTCGGGGTGAGCGGCGGGCACCGGACGCCCGGTGAATTCGGCGATATCGGTACGCGATCCCCACGCGTACGTCCGTACGGCACCGCGAAGCACTTCCACTTGTCTATCTATCCCCGAACCAGTCGCAAGTAAACGGCGGCCATCTCCACCCGAACGGCCAATACTGCCAGTTGCTGCTCGGGCCGCCCGGCACCGGCCGGCTCGCGCGGACCGGCCGCTCCCCCAGGTCCGGCCAAGTCGTCCATTGGGTCGGACGCATCGGGCACATCCTGGGCCGCGATCAGGTAGACGTCATCGAGCCCGGCGACCCGCGCGGCGGCCACCGTCCGATCGTCGGACAACGTCAGCGCCAGCACCCGCAGCCGCTGCGGCAACGGTCCGTCGATCTCGTCGTCGTGGAACAGCGCATCCACCGACGAAGCGGCTTGGCCCAACTCGGAGCCGAACTCGGCAGGCTCGCGCAGTGCCACGACCGCATCCGCCAGCCCAGTGGCGGCGACGACGTGGTGCGCGATCCGCAGCAGTACCGAACTTCCGTGCCGGGCCAGCGCCAGCGTCGCGGCACAGTCACCGGCCAGCGCGACCCGGTGCCCGGAGATGCGCGCGGCCATCGTCTTGGCCGGGTTGGTGAAGAGCTCACGGCCGGCGCTGTTGCGCAGCACTTCGGCGTCCAGCTCGTCGGCGAGTGCGGGCACGTCGATGTCCAGTCGGGGGTCCACCGTCTGCAACGTGGCCAAGCCGGCGGCCAGGTACCGGCACAATCCGAACTCGTCGGCCCCCCACAGCCGGGGCGCCAGCACCGCGACGCGGCCGGCCGTGGAGTCGCGCAGCGGACCCTCATAGGGCGCGATGACGACAACCCGTGCACCGCGGCGCACCCCGGTCGCGGCGGCGCCGATCAAGGCCGGATCGCCGGGGTCGTCGCCCGCGACGATCAGCACGTCGAGCGGACCCACCCACGCCGGGGCTTCGCTGACGATCACGATCGGCGCCGACGCCGTACCGCCCAGCGTCGCGGCCAGCATCGTCCCCGCCGTCTGGGCGGTCCCCCGCCCGGCTACCCAGATCACGCTGCGCGGCCGGTCGCCGGTGCGCAGTGAGTCCAATTCGCCTTCGTCTACCGCGGCGGCAATGGCGCGCACCTGCGCGCCTGCCAACGAGGCGGACCGCAACAGGCCCTGCCGATCGGCGGCGAGCAGGCCGTCGATGTCTTCGAGATCGATCGCCTGGGTGGCGTTCACGGCACGCCCTCGCTGCGCTGCACCTGGCCGGTGACCTCGGCGCTGATCTGGGCGACCATCGCGTCGACGTCCTCGGCGGTACGACCCTCCGCGTTAAGCCGCAGCAGCGGCTCGGTGTTGGAGGTGCGCAAGTTGAACCAGCTGCCATCACCCAAATCCACCGTCACCCCGTCCAGGTGATCGATGGAGTGGATCCGGCTGCCGAACGACTTCAACACGGCGTCCACGCGATCCGCGGCGTCCGCCACCGTGAAATTGATCTCGCCGGAGGACTCGTAGCGCTGGTAGTCCGCGGTCAGCTCCGACAGCGGCCGGTCTTGCTCACCGAGGGCGACCAGCACATGCAGGGCGGCCAGCATGCCCGAGTCGGCGCCCCAGAAGTCGCGGAAGTAATAGTGCGCCGAATGTTCACCACCGAAAATCGCGCCGGTTTCGGCCATCAGCGCCTTGATATAAGAGTGTCCGACGCGCGAGCGCAGCGGTGTGCCCCCGCGCTCGGAGACCAATTCGGGCACCGCGCGCGACGTGATCAGATTGTGGATGACGGTGGCGCCGATTTCCCGGCCGAGCTCGCGGGCGGCCACCAGACTCGTCACCGTCGACGGAGAGACCGCCACGCCACGCTCGTCGACCACGAAGCACCGGTCGGCGTCCCCGTCGAAGGCCAGACCGATATCGGCGCCGGTTTCGCGCACATAGAGCTGCAGATCCAGCAGGTTGGCCGGGTCGAGCGGGTTGGCCTCGTGATTGGGAAACGAACCGTCGAGCTCGAAGTACAACGGCAACAACGTGATCGAGTCGATCGCGCCGAGCACCGCCGGTGTCGTGTGACCGGCCATGCCATTGCCGGCGTCCACCGCTACCCGCAACGGTCGCAATCCGGAGACCTCGACCAGCGAGCGCAGGAACTCGCCGTAGTCAGCAAGCACATCGCGTTCGGTGCTGGTCCCCGGCTGCCCGTCGTACGTCGCGACCCCGGCGATCAGATCCTCGGTGATCACTTTCAGGCCGGTATCCGCGCCGACCGGCAGGGCGGCGGCCCGGCAGAGCTTGATGCCGTTGTAGGCGGCAGGGTTGTGACTGGCGGTGAACATCGCGCCGGGGCATTCCAGCAACCCCGAGGCGAAATACAGCTGATCGGTCGACGCCAACCCGATATGCACGACGTCCAGGCCCTGGTCGGTCACTCCGGTCGCGAAAGCGGCGGCGAGCGACGGCGAACTATCGCGCATGTCGTGGCCGATCGCCACCCGTTGCGCCCCCTCACCACGCATCAACGCGGCGAACGCGGCCCCGACCTCGGCGACCAGCGACTCGTCGATCTCTTCGCCGACCAGCCCACGGATGTCATAAGCCTTAATGACACGGTGGACAGTCGCGGCGGGCCGAGACATGCGGGCCTCCTGACGCCGTCGATCGATTTGCCTCTTGGCGTCAGCCTATCGGCCCGCAGAAGTTACTGTTCCAAACCGGTTTGGAAGAGAACCGCGCGGCCTAGTCGGCCGGATCGGGCAACACCCGCAGATGTCCACGCCGGCGTCCGGAGCTTTTTTGAGGTGGCGCGAACAGATGGCTGCTGGGGGCCGTGGCCTGGGCTCCGCCGTGGTGGACAAGCGAATCGGCGGAAACACTTCCCGCCTGCGCGGAAAAGCCGTTCAACGGCATGCCGGTGCTGCCCGCATACGGCAAGCCCCCGTCACCCGGACCGCCTTCGCGCACCGCGTCGGCCAGGGCGACCAGGTCGTCCTCGTCGGGATTGGTGGGCTCCGAATTGAGGGGTCCGGCGTGGCGTACGAGATCCCATCCGCGGGGCGCGGTGATCGAACCGGCGTGGCCGACGCACAAATCCCAGGAATGCGGTTCGCGCACGGTGGCCAGTGGGCCTACGACTGCCGTCGAGTCCGAGTAGACAAACGTCAAGGTCGCCACGGCGTAATGCGGGCACCCGGGCCGGCAGCAGCGACGGGGAACGTTCACGTCGCAAAGGCTATCGTGCGAAAACGCCGCCGAAGCGCCGGACACGCGCAACCGTCCGGCCGACGATGTTCAACCGTTACCATCGGCGCGTGGGTGATTCGCGCAGTTTCCCGCGGAACGGAGGGCCTATGGGCCGAGCGGCTCCGCACCGGGCAACTCGGCGTGGCCGCGATATGCGCGGTCCTTTGCTGCCGCCGACGGTGCCGGGATGGCGCAGCCGGGCCGAGCGGTTCGACATGGCGGTGCTGGAAGCCTACGAACCCATCGAGCGCCGCTGGCAATCACGAGTGTCGGAACTCGACGTGGCAGTCGATGAAATCCCGCGCATCGCCGCCAAGGATCCCGACAGCTTCCAGTGGCCGCCCGAGGTCGTCGCCGACGGGCCGATCGCACTGGCCCGCTTGATCCCCGCCGGAGTGGACGTCCGCGGCAATGCCACGCGGGCGCGAATTGTCTTGTTCCGCAAGCCCATCGAACGACGTGCTAAAGACACCGTCGAACTGGGCGAGTTATTGCACGAGATCCTGGTGGCTCAGGTGGCCATCTATCTCGACGTGGAACCCACAGTCATCGATCCGACGATCGAGGACGAATAACCGTGCAGAAGGGTTGATCGGTCAGATGACGCCGCGTTTGAGGCGACGGCGCTCACGCTCGGACAGACCGCCCCAGATGCCGAAGCGCTCGTCATGCGCCAGGGCGTAATCGAGGCACTCATGGCGCACCTCGCAACCGAGGCAGATCTTCTTGGCCTCGCGGGTGGACCCGCCCTTCTCGGGGAAGAAGGCCTCGGGATCGGTCTGCGCGCACAGGGCGCGGTCCTGCCATTCGTCGGGATTGGCCGGTGGCAATGGCTCGGGCTCGAATGCGATTGGCGCATCAGGAACCACGGTCAAGTGCGGCCGGGCAAGTGGCTCTGGAGTCAGGCTGATTGAGGCGTGCTCAGTGCCTGCCATGACGCCCCGTAGGTGCTCGTAAGACATGCGTCGTACGCCTCCTCAGATCGATTTTGGGAGATTGGTTGACTTCCACTGTTCTGATGTAACCGACAATTCGAACAAGTGATCGAATCTCGGTCTGCGACACCGGAACCGGCCGGCTAACCGGGAAATGACACTGATGTGATTAGACACGGGTTAATCTGCCGGGTCAAGCGTTACGGCGCATTTCCATATCATCTTGTGACCATTTTTCGGCGTTTCTGTTGTAGAGGGCTTTCGGCGTGTCCATCACAACCGCTCCCAACTCCCCCTTTTCCCGGCCGGTACTGTCGTGCGATGTGAAGGTCACCGTTCTGGTCGGCGGGGTCGGCGGCGCCCGTTTCCTGCTGGGCGTCCAGCAGTTACTCGGCCTGGGCCAGTTCAGCGCCGAGGGGCAACGCGACCCTTCGGGCGCGGGCCACGAGCTCACTGCCGTCGTCAACATTGGCGACGATGCCTGGATCCATGGGGTTCGGGTTTGTCCGGATTTGGACACCTGTATGTATACCTTAGGTGGAGGCGTCGACCCGGAGCGCGGTTGGGGCCACCGTGACGAAACCTGGCATGCCAAAGAGGAATTGGCGCGCTACGGCGTGCAGCCGGATTGGTTCCAGCTCGGCGACCGCGATCTGGGCACCCATCTGGTGCGCACCCAGATGCTGCACGCCGGCTACCCGCTGTCACAGATCACCACGGCGCTGTGCGACCGGTGGCAACCGGGTGCGCAGTTGCTGCCGGCCAGCGATGACCGTTGCGAAACACACGTGGTGATCACCGATCCCGCCGACGACAGCCGGCGCGCGATCCACTTCCAGGAGTGGTGGGTGCGCTATCGGGCCAAGGTGCCCACCCACAGCTTTGCGTTCGTCGGCGCTGAAACGGCCAGCGCCACAACTGAAGCGCTGCAGGCCATCGACGACGCCGACATCATCTTGCTGGCACCGTCCAATCCGGTGGTGAGCGTCGGCGCGATCCTGGCCGTACCCGGTATTCGCGGCGCGCTGCGGGCGGCGTCCGCCCCGATCGTCGGCTACTCCCCGATCATCGGTGGAAAGCCGTTGCGTGGCATGGCTGATGCCTGCCTCGAGGTGATCGGGGTCGAATCCACCGCGGAGGCGGTCGGTAGGCACTACGGGGCGCGCGAGACCACCGGGATACTGGACTGCTGGCTGGTGCACGAAGGCGACCACGCCGACATCGAAGGCGTCGCGGTGCGCTCGGTCCCGCTGCTGATGAGCGACCCGAAGGCGACGGCGCGGATGGTCCGCGCCGGACTGGATGTTGCGGGTGTGGCGGCGTGACCGGTCCTCGGCACGAGCATGGCACCGCCTCGACGATCGAGATCCTGCCCGTCGCCGGGCTTCCCGAGTTCCGCCCCGGCGACGATCTCGGTGCCGCGGTCGCCGCCGCCGCGCCATGGCTGCGTGACAGCGACGTCGTGGTGGTCACCAGCAAGGTGGTGTCCAAATGCGAGGGCCGGCTGGTGGCGGCGCCCGAGGATCCCGAGGAACGCGATGAGCTCCGGCGCAAGCTGGTCGACGACGAAGCGGTGCGGGTGCTGGCCCGCAAGGGCCGGACGCTGATCACCGAGAACCGGCTCGGTCTGATCCAGGCCGCCGCCGGCGTCGACGGATCCAACGTCGGCCGAACCGAACTCGCGCTGCTGCCGGTCGACCCCGACGGCACTGCCGCGGCACTGCGCGCCGCCCTGCGCGAGAAGCTCGGCGTCGACGTCGCGGTGGTGATCACCGACACCATGGGCCGGGCCTGGCGCAACGGACAGATCGACGCCGCCATCGGTGCGGCGGGTCTTGCTGTGCTGCATGGCTATTCGGGTGCGGTCGACGAGCACGGCAACGAATTAGTGGTCACCGAGATCGCGGTGGCCGATGAAGTCGCGGCGGCCGCCGATCTGGTCAAGGGCAAGCTGACCGCCATGCCGGTAGCCGTTGTGCGCGGCCTCACGGTCATCGACGACGGCACGACGGCCCGGCAACTGCTGCGACCCGGTCCCGAAGATCTGTTCTGGCTCGGCACCGCCGAAGCCATCGATATGGGTCGCCGGCAGGCCCAGCTGTTGCGCCGATCGGTGCGCCAGTTCAGCGACGAGCCGGTGCCGCCGGATCTTCTCGAGGCGGCTGTCGCCGAGGCCCTGACCGCACCGGCCCCACACCACACTCGCCCGGTGCGGTTCGTGTGGCTGCGTACTGCGGCCACCCGGACGCGGCTGCTCGATCGCATGCAGGACAAGTGGCGTACCGACCTTGCCGGTGACGGCAAGCCCACCGACTCGATCGATCGGCGGGTGGGTCGCGGCCAGATCCTCTACGACGCACCCGAGGTCGTCATCCCGATGTTGGTCCCCGACGGTGCCCACCCCTACCCCGACGCCGAGCGCAGCAACGCCGAGCACACCATGTTCACCGTCGCCGTCGGAGCCGCCGTGCAGGCCCTGTTGGTCGCGCTGGCCGTGCGAGGCGTGGGCAGCTGCTGGATCGGCTCGACGATCTTTGCCGCCGACCTGGTCCGCGCCGAGCTGGAACTACCGCCCGATTGGGAGCCATTGGGCGCCATCGCGATCGGTTACGCCGCGCAGCCGGCCGAGTCGCGCGACCCCGTGAATCCCGGAGATCTGCTGATTCGCAAGTGATACTGACCCGGTGAAGACGTTCGCGGGCAAGGCGGTCGCATCGGCCGACAAGGTCCGCGGCGGGTATTACACGCCGGCACCGGTGGCCCGATTTCTGGCCCGCTGGGTCCGCCAGGCCGGTCCGCGAATTGTCGAGCCGTCGTGCGGCGACGGCCGAATCCTGCGTGAGCTGGCCGAGCTGAGCACGCAGGTGCACGGCGTGGAACTCGTCGCCGCCGAGGCCGCGAAGTCGCGAGCATTCGCTCCCGTCGACGCCGCGAATCTGTTCACCTGGCTGGCCGACAACGAGGCCGCCGGCTGGGACGGGGTCGCGGGCAACCCGCCTTATATCCGGTTCGGCAACTGGGCGTCCGAGCAACGGGAGCCGGCGCTGGACCTGATGCGGCTGCAGGGTTTGCGCCCCAGCAGGTTGACCAATGCCTGGGTCCCTTTCGTCGTCGCGAGCACCGTATTGGTGCGCGACGGCGGACGGGTGGGTTTGGTATTGCCCGCCGAATTGCTCCAAGTCGGCTATGCCGCACAATTGCGTGAATTTCTGCTCAGCCGCTACCGCGAAATCACTCTGGTCACATTTCAGCGTCTGGTGTTCGACGGCATTTTGCAGGAAGTCGTGTTGTTTTGCGGTGTGGTCGGTCCGGGTCCCGCGCGCATTCGCACGATCAATCTCACCGATGCCGATGCGTTGGACCTAATGGCGCACCCGGAACTGAACGCCGAATCGGCGCCCGCGCTGCTGCACGAAAAGGAGAAGTGGACCAAGTATTTCTTGGACCCCGCCGCGATCGGACTGCTGCGCACACTCAAGGGCTCCGACACCATGACCCGACTCGGGTCCATCGCCGATGTCGACGTCGGCATCGTGACGGGCCGCAACAGCTTCTTCACCTTCACCGATGCGCAAGCCCACGAGCTGGGGCTGCGGGCCCACTGCGTCCCGCTGCTCTCACGCAGCAGCCAGCTGTCCGGCCTGGTCTACGACACCGATTGCCGGGCCAGCGATATCGCGGCCGGGCACCGGACCTGGCTGCTCGACGCCCCAGAGCAGCCGGCCGACCCCGCGCTGGCCGCCCACATCGACGCCGGTGAGGCCGCCGGCGTCCACCGCGGTTACAAGTGTTCGATCCGGAGGCCCTGGTGGCGCACACCGTCGCTGTGGGTCCCCGACCTGTTCCTGCTGCGCCAGATCCACCTGGCCCCGCGGCTGACCGTCAACGCCACCACGGCGACGAGCACCGACACCGTGCATCGGGTGCGGATCGTCGGCGATCATGACCCGACGGCGCTTGCCGCGGTGTTCCACAACAGCGCGACATTCGCTTTCACCGAGATCATGGGCCGTAGTTATGGTGGAGGCATCTTGGAGCTGGAGCCGCGGGAAGCCGAGCAGCTGCCCATTCCGGCACCGGCGCTTGCCGGCGCCGAACTCGCCGAGGATGTCGATCTCCTACTGAGGGCCAACGAAATCGAGAAGGCCCTCGACACCGTCGACCGTCATGTCCTGATCGACGGCCTCGGCTGGTCGCCGGATGTCGTCGCACAGTGCCGGGCGGCATGGCACACGCTGCGCGACCGCCGCACCAGGCGCGGAGCCCGATGAGCATCCGGGAGTCGGCGATCTCGATCCTCGCCGACTGGCAGGCACCCGACCCGGCGCAGGATTCGCTGCGGCATGCCGTGCTGGCCTTCGTGCACGGCCGCACCGACGCCTGCCGCCGCGAGTGCGTATCGGGCCACGTCACGGCCTCGGCGATCGTGCTCGACGACAGCGGTACCCGGGTGCTGCTGACCCTGCATCCGCGGCTGGGCAGGTGGGTGCAGCTGGGCGGCCACTGCGACGATGACGACCCCGACATCGTGGCCGCGGCGCTGCGCGAGGCCATCGAGGAATCCGGTGTCCCCGATTTGCGTATCGCACCGGACCTGGCCGCAATTCATGTCCACCCGGTCACCTGCTCGCTGGGAGTCCCGACCCGCCATCTGGACCTGCAGTTCGTGGCCCACGCGCCGGCGGGTGCGCAGATTGTCCTCAGCGACGAATCCGAGGACTTGCGCTGGTGGCCGGCCGACGCGTTGCCGCCCGGTACCGATTACGCGCTCGCCCACCTCGTTTCGCGGGCGCGGGCGACTGGGTGACTGGGTGACCCGGCGAAGGCGCGAAAGCGGTTCAGACGTCGCTGGAGTAACGGATCCCGCCGTCGGGAATGGAGACGCCGGGCCACACCCGGGCGCCGCGCAGCAGCTCGCAGCGCGCACCGATATCGGCGCCGTCGCCGATCACACCGTCGCGGATCAGGGCCCGCGGACCGATGCGGGCCCCGAAGCCGATGATCGAGCGCTCGATTACGCTGCCGGCCTCGATCTTGACGCCGTCGAAAATCACCGCGCCGTCCAGCCGCACACCCGGACCGATCTCGGCGCCCCGCCCGACAACCGTGCCGCCGATCAGCACCGCGCCGGGTGACACCGCTGCGCCTTCGTGCACCAGCTGCTCACCCCGATGACCCTGTAGGGCCGGCGAGGGCGCAATGCCGCGCACCAGATCCGACGATCCGCGGACAAAGTCGTCCGGGGTGCCCATGTCCCGCCAATAGGTGGCATCGACGTAGCCGCAGACCTTGATGTCGGGATCGGAGAGCAGCGATGGGAACACCTCGCGTTCGACCGAAACGGGCCGGCCCCGTGGAATCTGATCGATGATCTTGCGCTCGAAGACATACGTGCCGGCATTGATCTGATCGGTCGGCGGATCCTCGGTCTTCTCCAGAAAGGCGACGACGCGGTCCGTCTCGTCGGTGGGCACGCAGCCGAATGCGCGCGGGTCGCCGACACGCACCAGGTGCAGCGTGACGTCGGCCGCGTTGGCTTGGTGGGACTCCAGCAGCTGGCCGAGGTCGGCGCCGGAGAGCACATCGCCGTTGAAGACCATCGCGGTGTCATGACGCAGCTTGTCGGCGATGTTGGCGATGCCGCCGCCGGTCCCCAACGGATCCTCTTCGGTGACGTAGTCGATCTGTAGACCGAGTGCCGACCCGTCGCCGAACTCCGCTTCGAACACCGCAGCCTTATAAGAGGTGCTCAGGATTACGTGCTCGATGCCCGCCGCCGCGACGCGCGACAACATATGGGTGAGAAAGGGCACCCCGGCGGTTGGCAGCATCGGCTTGGGCGCCGACAGCGTCAGCGGCCGCAATCGGGTGCCCTTGCCGCCGACCAGAATCACCGCATCGACTGGGGGGATCGCCAATTCAGTGCCGCCCTTCTGCCAGCTTCTCGGAGCGCTTTCGGCGCGAGCTGCGCACCATCAGACGAGAACGCAGCGCCAACGATGCGCGCAGGCTCCAGCGCAGCGGAGCCAACCACCATCCGGTATGCCGGTCGGCCAGGAAGAGGTAGGTGCTCCGGTGGTGTGCGGCCAAGTGGCTTGCCGGATCGTGTCCGGTGGAGTGGCCCTTGTGGTGCAGCACTTCTGCCGACGGCACGTAGACGTTGAGCCAGCCGGCTTTGCCGAGCCGGTCGCCGAGGTCGACGTCCTCCATATACATGAAGTAGCGCTCGTCGAATCCGCCGATCTGACCGAACGCCGAGCGGCGCAGCAGCAGGCAGGATCCCGAGAGCCAGCCCACCGGCCGTTCGCTGGGCTCGAGCCGCTCCTGGCGATACGCCGCCGTCCACGGATTGCGTCTCCAGAACGGCCCGAGCACCGCATGCATGCCGCCGCGGATCAGGCTGGGCAGGTGGCGCGCCGACGGATAGACCGAACCGTCGGGGTCGCGGATCAGTGGGCCCAGCGCGCCGGCCTGCGGCCAGCGGGTGGCCGCCTCCAGCAGGGCGTCGATGCTGTTGGGACCCCACTGCACGTCCGGGTTGGCCACCACCACCCAGTCATCGATCTGCCCGCTCTCGGAGAGGTGTTCGATCGCGCGATTGACCGCGGTTCCGTAGCCGAGATTGGCTCCGGTCTTGAACAACCGCGCGTTCGGGTAGCGCTCCACCGCCACCTGCGGGGTGCCGTCGGTGGAACCGTTGTCGGCCATCAGGACGCTGACGGGGCGCTCGGTGGCATGCGACAGCGAAGCCAGAAAACGTTCGAGGTGGTGGCCCGGCGAGTAGGTCACCGTCACGACCGGCAAGACGTCAGTCACGCGTAGAGATTACCGGTCGTTCGGTTGGCAGTCCGCTGCCCGAGGCGGCCAGCGCGGCGACAAGTGCAGGGCGCCAGGGCCTTAGCGGCGCCATGCCCGCCGCCACCGACTGCCGGCTCGACAGCGCGGAGTAGGCCGGCCGCGGCGCCGGGCGGGGAAATTCTTCGGTGCTCACCGGGTTCACCCGCTCGGGGTCGGCGCCACACTCCTCGAAGACCGCGCGCGCCAGCCCGAATCGGGAGACGACGCCCTCGTTGGCGGCGTGCAGGATCGGCCCGGGCACACCGTCATCGGCCACTTGGAGCAGCGCCTCGGCCAGGTCGGCGACGTAGGTCGGCGAGCCAACCTGGTCGTCGACGACCTTGATCGGGCCATTGACATCACCGCCGGCCGCGAGCCTGCGCATGACCGCGACGAAGTCCTTGCCGGTGCCGCCGGTGTAGACCCACGCGGTCCGGACCACGATGCACTGGGAGGCCTCCGGCAGCGCCGCCAGCGCGGCCACCTCACCGGCGCGCTTGCTGCACGCGTAAACGCCGCGCGGCGAGGTCTCGTCGCCGGGTTCATAGGGGCGCTCGGCGCCACCTTCAAACAACGGGGGATCACCGGCGAACACGAAGTCCGTCGACACGTGGATCAGGCGGGCCCCGGCGCGCGCGCATGCCCGCGCAATGTGTTCCGGCGCGGCCTCATTGACCGCATACGCCCTCGCTTCGTCGCTTTCGGCGCCGTCAACATCGGTGTACGCGGCGCAATTGACAACGATGTCGCCACTTTTCACGATCGTCTCAGCGGCGGCCGGGTCGGTGATGTCCCACTGCGAGGACGTCAGGGCCAATAGCTCGCGACCCTGGTCAGTGGCTTGGGCGGCCAGGCAACCGCCCAACTGCCCGCCGGCTCCGGTGATGACGATCCTGCCTGACATGGTTCGAGTCTGGCATGCCTCAGGCTCGCCGCCGCTGGCTACCCGAGAAGCGGGTGTTCCGCAAGTAACCTAGTGTGATGCCTGTGCAACGTGTTGTTCGTGTTGCTGCCACTGTGCTCGCCCTCGCCGTCGTCCTCGGGACCGGCGTGGCCTGGAACAACGTCCGAGCGTTTGAAGACGGCATCTTCCACATGTCGGCGCCATCGCTGGGCAAGGGCGGCGACGATGGCGCGATCGACATCCTGCTGGTCGGCCTGGACAGCCGCACCGATGCTCACGGCAACGCGTTGACACCCGAGGAGCTGGCGACCTTGAAGGCCGGTGACGAGGAGGCCACCAACACCGATACCATCATCCTGGTCCGGATACCGAACAACGGGAAGTCGGCCACCGCGATCTCGATTCCGCGGGACTCCTATGTCATGTCCCCCGGTCTGGGCAAGACGAAGATCAACGGCGTCTACGGCCAAACCCGGGAGGCCAAGCGAGTCAACCTGGTCAAAGCCGGTGATTCGGCCGAGGATGCCGCCACCCAGGGAACCGAGGCCGGCCGTGAAGCCTTGATCAAGACGGTCGCCGACCTCACCGGTGTGACCGTCGACCACTACGCCGAAATTGGGCTGCTCGGTTTCGCGTTGATCACCGACGCGCTCGGCGGCGTCAATGTGTGTCTCAAAGACGCAGTGTACGAGCCGCTTTCGGGTGCCGACTTTCCGGCCGGCCCGCAAAAGCTCGACGGCTCGGAGGCGCTCAGCTTCGTGCGCCAGCGCCACGACCTGCCGCGCGGCGACCTGGACCGGGTGGTGCGCCAGCAAGTCGTGATGGCCTCGCTGGCCCACCGGGTGATCTCCGGCCAGACGCTGTCCAGCCCCACCACGATGAGGCGGCTGGAGTCGGCGGTGCAGCGCTCGGTGGTGCTCTCTCAGGGCTGGGACGTCATGGATTTCGTCCAACAATTGCAGAAACTGGCCGGCGGCAACGTCGCGTTCGCCACCATCCCGGTGCTCGACGGGGCCGGCTGGAGCGACGACGGCATGCAAAGCGTGGTCCGGGTGGACGCGCATCAGGTTCAGGACTGGGTCGCCGGCCTGCTGCACGACCAGGATCAGGGTAAGACCGAGGAGCTGGCCTACACGCCCGCCAAGACCACCACCAGCGTCGTCAACGACACCGACATCAACGGGCTGGCGGCCGCGGTATCAGACGTGTTGAGCTCCAAAGGATTTACCACCGGCGCCGTCGGCAACAGCGACGGCACCCACGTGAAGTCCAGCCAGGTGCGCGCCAACAAGCCCGACGACCTGGGGGCGCAGGAAGTCTCCAAGGAGCTGGGCGGATTGCCGGTGGTCCCCGACGCGTCGCTGGCGCCGGGATCGGTGCGGGTGGTGCTGGCCAGCGACTACACCGGACCGGGCTCCGGCCTGTCCGGCGGACCCGTGGCACCGGCCCGGGTGACGAACCAGTCGGCCACCGACCCGAATGTTCCAGCTCCGTCGCCCATCCTGACCGCCGGCAGCGACAAGCCGGAGTGCATCAACTGACCACTCTGTCCGGGGCGATCCTCGATCCGATGTTGCGGGCCGACGCGGTCGGCCCGCGCATCACCTACTACGACGATGCCTCCGGCGAGCGCATCGAATTG
This sequence comes from Mycobacterium sp. Dal123C01, assembly GCF_052566995.1. Taxonomy (NCBI): domain Bacteria; kingdom Bacillati; phylum Actinomycetota; class Actinomycetes; order Mycobacteriales; family Mycobacteriaceae; genus Mycobacterium; species Mycobacterium sp. Dal123C01. Next base: position 5,820,277 of record NZ_CP199580.1, read on the forward strand.
TCTGCCGTGACCCTGGCCAACTGGGCCGCCAAGACCGGCAACCTGTTGCGCGACGAGCTGGGTGCGGGCCCGGGCAGCCGGGTGGCGGTCTTGCTGCCGGCGCATTGGCAGACCGCGGCGGTCCTGTTCGGGGTGTGGTGGATCGGGGCCGAGGCCGTGCTCGACGCGTCCGGACCGGCCGACCTCGCCCTGTGCACCGCCGAACGGCTGGACGAAGCCGACTCAAGCGTCGAGCCCGGTGGCGAGGTCGCGGTGTTGTCGCTTGACGCGTTCGGCCGTTCCGCGCCCGACCTGCCGATCGGCGTCACCGACTACGCCACCGCCGTGCGAGTGCACGGCGACCAGATCGTTGCCGAACGCCACCCCGGCGCGGCGCTGGGCGGCCGATCCGTCGACGAAATCCTGGCCGACTGTGAAAATTCGGCGGCCGCACGGGGTCTGACGCCCAAAGATCGGGTACTTTCGAGCGCCTCGTGGTCCGGACCCGCCGAGCTGGTCGACGGCCTGCTGGCGGTCATGGCCGTCGGCGCATCGCTGGTGCAGGTCGCCAACCCCGATCCGGCGGCGCTGCAGCGCCGAGTCGAGACCGAGAAAGTCACCCGTGTCCTCTGAAGACGCATATTGATATCGCAATACATCAATGTTAATTTCGTGCAAGCATCAGTTGGACGGCGCGATAACAAGCAGGGCGCTTAGCTGTTACCGCGGCCGCGGGGTAGTTTCTTGGTAATGGTTGTCGTTAGCAACTAGCTGGCAGAAAGGTTCCGGCAATGGCGGTGTACGGGTTATTGGCAAAAGCCGCAGGAACGGTATTCACCGGATTGGTCGGGGTGACGGCGTATGAGGTAGTGCGCAAAGCCGCGGCCAAGGCGCCGCTACACCAGACCGCGGTGGTTACCGCGGAGCTCGGATTGCGCGGAACCCGCAAGGCCGAGGAGACCGCGGAGTCCGCACGACTCAAGCTCTCCGACGTCATGGCCGAAGCCCGCGAGCGCATCGGCGAGGAGGCACCCACCCCGTCCGTCGGCGAAGCCCACGATCACGAGCACTGACCCTCGGACATGAGCCTCGCGATTGTTGAAGACGTCGCAACTGCCGAAGATCCCGCCCTAACAATAGTTTCGGATGCCGCTGGCCGCATGCGAGTTTCGGTCGCGTGGGTTCGCGCCAACTCGCTGCGGGCCGTCGCGGTCGAAGAGGCCGTTGCCAAAAAGACCGGCGTGCGCGCCGTGCACGCCTACCCGCGCACCGGATCGGTCGTCGTCTGGTATTCACCGCACCGCTGTGATCGCTCCGAGGTACTGGCGGCGATCAGCGGTGCCGAACACGTCGCCGCCGAACTGATCCCAGCGCGCGCACCGCATTCGTCGGAGATCCGCAACTCCGATGTGCTGCGCATGGTGATCGGCGGCGTCGCCCTGGGCCTGCTCGGGGTGCGCCGCTACGTGTTCGCACGACCACCGTTGCTTGGCACCAGCGGCCGGGTGGTCGCCACCGGCGTCACCATCTTCACCGGCTACCCCTTCCTGCGCGGCGCGCTGCGCTCGTTGCGGTCCGGCAAGGCCGGCACCGATGCGCTGGTCTCGGCAGCCACCGTGGCGAGCCTGATCCTGCGCGAGAACGTGGTCGCCCTCACCGTGCTGTGGCTACTCAACATCGGTGAGTACCTCCAAGATCTGACCTTGCGACGGACCCGGCGGGCCATCTCGGAGCTGCTTCGCGGCAGCCAGGACACCGCGTGGATTCGGCTGACCGAGGGGCCGCAAGCCGGCACCGAAATCCAGGTGCCCATCGACAGCGTCGAGATCGGCGACGAAGTGGTGGTGCACGACCACGTCGCCATCCCGGTGGACGGCGAAGTCGTCGATGGCGACGCCGTGGTCAATCAGTCCGCGATCACCGGTGAAAACCTCCCGGTGAGCGTCGGCGTCGGGGCACACGTGCACGCCGGTTCGGTCGTGGTGCGCGGACGCGTCGTGGTGCGCGCCGAAGCCGTCGGCAAACAAACCGCCATCGGCCGCATCATCACCCGCGTCGAGGAGGCCCAACACGACCGGGCACCCATCCAGACGGTTGGTGAAAACTTTTCCCGCCGTTTCGTTCCCACCTCGTTCATCGTTTCGGCGATCACGCTGGCGGTCACCGGAGACGTCCGGCGCGCGATGACCATGCTGTTGATCGCCTGCCCCTGCGCGGTGGGTTTGGCCACCCCGACCGCGATCAGCGCCGCGATCGGCAACGGCGCTCGCCGCGGCATCCTGATCAAGGGTGGATCCCACCTCGAGCAGGCGGGCCGGGTCGACGCGATCGTGTTCGACAAGACCGGCACGCTGACCGTCGGGCGTCCGATGGTCACGAATATCGTTGCTATGCATAAGGATTGGGAGCCCGAGCAGGTGCTGGCGTATGCCGCCAGCTCGGAGATCCATTCCCGCCATCCGCTGGCCGAAGCGGTGATCCGCTCCACCGAGGAGCGTCACATCACCATCCCGCCGCACGAGGAGTGCGAGGTGCTGGTGGGCCTGGGCATGCGGACCTGGGCCGACGGCCGCACCCTGCTGCTGGGCAGCCCGTCGCTGCTGAAAGCCGAAAAGGTGAGGGTGTCAAAGAAGGCGACGGAGTGGGTGGAGAAGCTGCGCCGCGAGGCGGAGACCCCGCTGCTGCTGGCGGTGGACGGCAAGCTGGTGGGGCTGATCAGCCTGCGTGACGAGGTCCGGCCCGAGGCAGCCGAAGTGCTGACGAAGTTGCGCGCCAATGGGATTCGCCGCATCGTCATGCTCACCGGCGATCACCCCGACATCGCGCAGGTCGTCGCCGACGAGCTGGGGATCGACGAGTGGCGCGCCGAGGTGATGCCGGAGGACAAGCTCGAGGTGGTGCGCGAGCTGCAGAACGCGGGCTACATCGTCGGCATGGTCGGCGACGGCATCAACGACGCCCCGGCGTTGGCCGCCGCCGACATCGGGATCGCCATGGGGCTGGCCGGAACCGACGTCGCCGTCGAAACTGCCGACGTGGCGCTGGCCAACGACGACCTGCATCGCCTGCTCGACGTTCGGGACCTGGGCGCCCGGGCGGTCGACGTGATCCGGGAGAACTACAGCATGTCCATCGCCGTCAACGCCGCCGGGCTGATCATCGGCGCGGGCGGGGCGCTCTCCCCCGTGCTGGCCGCGATCCTGCACAATGCGTCGTCGGTAGCGGTGGTGGCCAACAGCTCCCGGCTGATCCGTTATCGGCTGGACTGAACACCAAGCCGCACTGGGAGCCACTATCTTTCAGCTGAGAGTCGCTGCCTCTCAACTATTTTGGTAACCACCGATCTTCGGCGGACCCGGTTGGAACGTGCTGCCGTCGCTACGGATAAGCGGCGCCTGCCGCAGCCTGCTCATCCGTTCCATGAACTCCTTGATCAGGTACGCCTGCCGCTCGGCTGCCGCCTTCGCAGCCGCCTGGGCGGTGTCGAGGATCAACTTGGCAAGTGCTTCAGATCCCTTGTGGTAGGCGCTATCTCCCAGCCACAACCCCGTCATCGCGCCCAAGCCGTCTACCTCGGCACTTACCGACCCACACCGGCTCGTGACACGCACCGAGATGGACTTACAGTGCTGGTCCATCGCTTGCATCAAGTCGCGCTGCATCCCGATGCGCGCGAGCAACGAATCCGCAAGTCCGCCGGTCAAATCGGGGCCATCCAGGTACCGGGAACACCGTCGGAGTCATCGCCTCGCAGCGCCGCCTCGGCTTGCTGCAGTTCCTCCTCGGTGCTGAGATCAAGGCCCCGAACGACGCCCGGGCTAAAGCCACGAGCAACTAGGTCGCGGCGGCGCGCGACCTGCATACGCCGTGCGGAAAGCTGGCACAGCAAAAGAATCTCACTCGCCAATTGCGTTGGTGGTCTTGATAGCTCACGTTGATCGAGCTTGAGCGCGATCGGCAATCCGCGTTCGGTCGTCCGAACCACGATCCGCCCACTCGGGGAACTCAGCGATCCGTCCATCTTGATTGTCCTCGCCAAAGATTCGAAACCGTCTGCCCTGCAGCTTAGTACAATCACAGTCGACCCTGCTGTAGTCATCTGTCCGGCAAACGTCGACGCCATCCGTGTCACCGTTCCCCGAACCGAGACCGAACGAAAGGGAGTTGGGGACACCGATGAGCGGTGATAACAGAAATGCGCAGCGTGTGTTCGATGCGGGGGTGCTCTCTCTCGGTATCCCGATCGACGGTCTCGAAGTCGAACGCGACCTGCACTACGCGACATTGGCATTCAAACGAGCAACCGAATATGACCCGCACATGTGCGACGCGTGGCTCGGGCGAGCCGCCACCGGCGAAACCACCGCGGAGGTGATTCACCACCTCTTTCGCACCAGCGGACTGCTCGGTCGTGAACAACGGCGGTTAGGTCTGGCGCCGCGCACACTCTGCGGCCGGTTCGAGACCGGCCTATATGTGGACTACACGCTGAGCTCGCTGACCGAAGTCACGCTGGCCTATGTGGCCAGCCTGATCCAGGGCCAGGACTACGACGAGGCCGAGCGAACGCTCGACGAACTCGTTGCGTCGGACGTAGCGATAGGCGACCTTGCCACCGAAGAGGTATGCGCCTACATGCGCGGCATCCTTCATTTCACGACTCAGCGTTGGCCCGATGTGCTTACGGCGCTGGCGACTTCGGCCTCGTTCACCGACGACTACATCGCGGCGGGCGCACATCTGATGGTGGGCTCGGCCTGTTCACAGATGGGCTTGTTCGGCGAAGGGCTGCGCCGGCTCGAGCAGGCGCTCGAGGGCCCGATCCCGGCGGCGCGGCGCGCCGCGGAATTCACCAGGGGCCTCACACTGCGGGAAATGGGCAACGAAGACGAGGCACGCAAGACCTTCGAGCGCATCTACAGCGAGGAACCGGGATTCGAGGCCAACTACGCGGCCCTGAAAGACTCAAAATACCGGCTAGTCGTGACAACCAAGGAAGTCATCGAGTCTCGCGCCGACAAATGGGACCCGAGTACCGCGGCGACGAACGCGGGCCGCGAGGCGGACGAGCTCACCGAGCGCGGCAACGAACACCTCCGCGCCGCGCAGCAAGAACTCGACCGCCAAGTCGGGCTAGGAGAGGTCAAGTTGCAAGTGGCAAAACTGCGGTCCGCCGCGCGGCTGGCAAAAATGCGCGAGGATAAGGGCCTGAGCACGGCTTCACGCAGCCTGCATCTGGCGTTCACCGGTCCGCCCGGAACCGGTAAGACCACCGTCGCCCGTGTGGTAGCTAAAACCTATTGCGGACTTGGCCTTTTGGAATCGCTTTCCGTCGTCGAGGCCAAACGACAGGATTTCGTCGGCCAACATCTGGGCAGCACCGCCATCAAAACGAGCTCACTGATCGACACCGCCATGGGCGGGGTGCTCTTCATCGACGAGGCCTACACGTTGATCCAGACAGGCCTGTCGGGTGGTGACGCATTCGGGCGCGAAGCGGTCGACACGCTGCTGGCCCGTATGGAAGACGACCGCGACCGTCTGGTCGTCATCATCGCCGGATACGACGCGGAGATCGACCGATTCCTCGCAGCCAATGAGGGCCTTGCGTCACGGTTTACTAAACGAATCCGGTTCCCGTCATACAGTCCCCCGGAACTGGGCGACATCGGACGACTTATCGCCAAATCGCGCGACTCCGAACTGTCAGCCGACGCCTACGACGAGCTGGTGACGGTGTGCACACGACTTTGCGCCCAGGAATCCATCGATCATGACGGGAAAGCCCGCAAGAGCATCGATCTCGCCGGCAACGGACGGTTTGTGCGCAACGCGATCGAAACGGCGGAAGAGGAGCGTGCCTATCGGCTCACCGAGGGCTCCGATGCCAGCTTGGACAGCTTCGATGAGGACATGTTGATGCGCATCGAAGGAAGCGACATGAAAGCGGCGTTGAGCGGCATTCTGCAGACGCTGAATCTGGGATAGCAATGAGGAGCGGCCATGATCGATCGAGATGAAATCGCCGGCAACGATGCGGCGATGATAGGGCGTCATGCGTTGGCCGACACCGAGTTCACCACTGCCACTGCCGGCGAACCGGCATGGGCGCACAGGGTGAGCACGCCGCCCGCCGACGAACTTGGCTTGGTACGTCCGGCGAAGGCAGCTCCCCGACACGGCTGGCGAAAGGGATTGCACCGCATAACCGGCGGCAAATTGAACCCTGGCGAATCCTCAGCCGACGCCAACTGGAAGGTGTTGGCCGATCGCGCAAACCAGCCGGTACGAGGCTCGTACAGCATCGCCGTGCTGTCACTCAAAGGCGGTGTCGGAAAGACCACGACCACCTTTGGGTTGGGTGCCACATTCGCATCGCTGCGGGGAGACCGCGTGATTGCAGTGGACGCTAACCCCGACTTCGGGACGCTGGCCCAACGAGGTCCGAATCAGACCCGCTCCACGGTGCGCAATCTGCTGACTGATGGCCAAATTCTTCGGTATCCCGAGATGCGCCGTCACACGTCGCAAAGTCCCAGCCGACTGGAGATCTTGGCGTCCGAACGGGATCCGGCGGTATCCGAAGCGTTTTCGGAAGATGATTATCGGACCGTGCATCAAATCCTGGACCGCTTCTACAACATCATCCTCGCGGACTGCGGAACCGGTCTCACGCATTCGGCCACCCGGGGCGTTCTCGACGTCGCTGATGCCTTGGTGGTGGTGGCCTCCCCGGCAATTGACTCTGCGCGTAGCGCATTGGCGACACTCGACTGGCTGCGGCATCACGGCTACGCCCGTTTGGTGCCCGATGCCAGAGTGGTGTTGAGCTCGGCCCGCCCGGGCGCCATGCCGATCAATATCGACCAGTTGAGCCAGCATTTTCGGTCGCGGGTGCGTACGCCATTCGTCATTCCCTACGATCACCATCTCGCCGAGGGGGGCGAGGTCTCGCTGGAACTGCTGAATCGCAAGACCCAGTACCAGTACCTGGAACTGGCCGCGTCGCTGGCCGACGAGTTCGGCCGGCAGTATCACCGGTAAACCGATATTTCCCTTCGTATCAAAGGTTTCTCGTCAATGGATTACGTCCTCGACTCCGAATTGGCCGCTTTGGCTACCGGCTTTCCCAAATTTGATCTTGCCGATCTCGCGTCCGCGCGCGAAGTTGAACGGACACTGCTCGGCCAACTACCAAAGTACGAGACACGAATCGTATTGGCGGTGCACGACATCGTGGTGCGCCGTCAGGGTGCCGAGGCCGTCCCCGTTCGGGTCTACGCACCGGCTGAACGCTCGGCCCCGGCGCCCACGCTCCTGTACCTGCATGGCGGCGCGTATGTCATGGGAGGGTTACCCCTTGCCGATTCCACCGCCCGGATGCTCGTCGATCAGGCAGGTGTCACCGTCGTGGCCGTGGATTACCGCTTGGCACCCGAGCATCCGTACCCGGCCGGCCTGGAAGACTGTTACGCGGTTCTGCAATGGGCCTGCGCCGAAGGCCGCCAATTCGGGATCGATGCGGACCGCCTGGGCGTTTTGGGTGAAAGCGCCGGCGGCGGCTTGGCGGCGGCACTGGCGCTGATCGCCCGCGACCGCGGCGGGCCGCGCCTGCTCGCCCAATTCCTCGATGCCCCAACCATCGACGACCGGCTCAACACCCCGTCCATGACGATGCTCGTCGACACGCCGGTCTGGCAGTCCGTCAATTCCCCGTACAGCTGGCGCTATTACCTTCGCGGCACCGCAGAACCCGGCAGCGCCGATGTCCCGATTTATGCCGCCCCGGCTCGCGCCAACGTGGCGGACCTATCCGGGCTCCCGCCCGCCATCGTGATCGCTTACCAAATCGATCCCACCCGAGACGAGGGTCTGGACTACGCGCGCAAGCTCATCGAGGCGGGAGTCCCCACCGAGCTGCACCACTACGCGGGGGCGTTCCACGTGGCCCACTTCACCCCGGGAACCGCCATCGGCGCCCGGATGGTCGCCGACCGCATGGCGGCCATCCGGCGAATGCTGGGCAGCTGACGAGCTCGGACCGGTTGACGAACTACAGACCGGATTGCTCGACGCCGCCTCCGCTCGCGTCCCGCTGGCGCAGCCGATCGGGATACGATTCCGGCGCAACGCGGTTCGCGCCCGGAACCCCGGTGTCGGCCGTCGATGGGGTAGCCGGGGCCGCGGCGACACCACGCGACTGCCGCGCGGTGCCAACCACGCCGTGCCGGGCGTATTTGGCTTGCATCGCAGCGAACGACTCTTGCGCGGTGTCGCCGCGCACGCCCGCGGTCGCCTCAGCCTCGGCTTGTGCGCCGGCTTGCCCAGCGGCGCTGTGCGGGGCCGAGAACAGCTGCTGATACTGCGTCGCGTAGGCCTGATAGGCCTCGGCCAGGCGCGTGTACGCCGAGTAGTCGGAAACGCCCTCGGATTCAGCCGATCCGGGCTCCCGGGACTCGCGAAGCAAGGCGCCCACAGCGGCCACTGCCTGTAATGAGTTGAGCACCACGACGACTGTCAGCGCCCAGCCGGTTTCATCAGCCTTGATCCAAACGGCTACGGCGTCTAGACAACCCGTGACCGCAAGTGCGACCACGATCCACCCGCGGGTGGCTTGGCCGGGCAGTAGTCCGACCGCTGCCACGATTGCTGCGAGCACGCTGATTCGGACCGGGTAACCAAGCAGCGTTGGCGAGCCTAGATCCACCGCAAAGGTCGCCGGGCCGAGAACGGCAGCGAGCGCCCACAGCGATCGACTTACCCCGTCCGCCTGCTCCTCCGGCGACCTGGGCCCCGATGAGTGCCAGCTCTGGGCGCTGTCTGGTCGGCCGTACCCCGCGTACGCCGAGTGCCCCTTCGTGTTGGTCATGGCCGCTCCCCGCTCGTTCGTTCGGTCGCCGTCACCGTCGATACAAGCCTCCGACTGACAAACTACTCGTACGTCAGTCCACGATGTCCAATGACGACTTGATGTAACGCATTTCGTCGTCGGTGGCTACCATCGTCACCAACGCCATGGCTGACCGGGTACCCACACGGACCAGGTCTTGATCGTGGTCGAGTAGTTGCAGTGTGACGTCGGCATCCGCCGATGGCTCGGCATGCGATGGTTTGACCACCATCGTTGTCACACCTTCTTGGACCAAATGTTCTGTGGTGCCGTCAAACATCTCCACCCGGTAGTCACGATCGGAGCCCACCCGCGTCGCATCCGAGTCGGGGTCGTTGACGCTCAACAGATCCGAATCGCCGATCTGTTCGGCCATTGTTCGCCAGACTGCGGGTCGCCGAGTATGAACGTTGACCAAGGCTCCTAACGCCAAGGAGCGCAGCACCACCTGCTGAGCCAGATGCAGGGTTCCGCATAGTTCCACTCGCTTTACTCGGGGCCCGAATAGCGGCAGTGCGACCGCCCGGCCAAGTTCGTCGGCCCCGACCACCTGCCCGCACCCCCACACCGGCAACTCGAGATCCTCCGCCGCATCAACGCCTTTCCCATGCACCCACTCTGCTACCGCCCGCCGCGGAGACGGCAGCGGGAGACTGCAGAGCAACGCGGCGTACTGCCGGCCCGACAGCTGCCCGAGATCACGCAGATGGGCACGGGTACGTCCGTAGTTGTCGAACCGCACGAGACCACGAAGTTTGATCAGATCGTTGCGATCATCGCGGCGCAACGAAACACATACGGTTGTCGAGTGACTCGGCACCGTCCACGGCACGCCGAGACCGGCAGTGGTGAACATGGACGGTTTGACAACGAAGCTGCGGAGTTGCAGACGGTCTTCGTGGCAAGCGGACCAGGTTTCATGAATGCCCCCCAGGTCCACCCCGTGCGACAGTTGCTCTGTGGCCTCGGCAATTTCAGCGGCCGTCATGATCCGTGATCGCAGTCCCGCGTCGGATAGTCGGTTGGCGACGCGTCGGGTCGCCGTCGCCGCGGTTCGCACAATCCCATCCCAACCGCCGCCCCGGTTACCTACCGCCTCCGTGCACAGTGCCGGATCCAAGCGCACCACCACCCACACCGAGCGCTGGGCGATCGCCGGCAGTGGACCCAGCACCGTGTCGTAAACGGCTCCGATCTGACCGCGGCCGTTCAATCGAGCACCCTGGCTGATCACATCAATGGAATCCACCGTGATGTCGAACTGCTGCAAGCAGTCGGCCAGCATCCGCAGGGAAACCGTCTGGCCCGAAACGGCGATTGCGGGTTCCATGATCGTTATCGCCTGGGGATCCTCCACAATGCGCACCAGTGACATCAGGAGTCTGCCGTCCCAACGGAACCCGATACGCGAGCCGTCGTGCAATTCCGCATCGAACGGCTCGAAACGTTGCACCCGCCGCTTGCGACGGCGTAGCTCGTACCAGAAGCCCAGTCGTTGGGACGTCCAGCGCGGAATCGAGTGTCCTCGGATTCGCAGCACGAGAAGCACGCCCCCGCCCAGACCGGCCGCGGCGCCGTACCAACCGGGCTTCTCCAGCACCAATGCGACAGCGATGCCTGCCGAAACGAATATCTGAAGTGCCAGCAAGGCTGATAGTGGCAGCACGCGTTGCGGCATGATCGCGGCTGTCGCGAACAACCGCCGGCAGTCCCGCCGTTCGGCCGATTGTTGATCGGTTCTATCTTGTGGTATCATTGACGGTCCTTTGTCTGCGCAGCAACTGATTTCCGCTGGCAGCCTCCGTGTTTCTGCTGCGGGTAAACTGGTTCCGAAACTTGAGCATTACGTCGAACGCTGATCGGGGCCGCCATGCCGGCGCAAGTCACCACCCGCGCGCAAGTCAACGGATATCGGCTCCTGGTGCGGAGGCTGGAACACGCCCTGATACGTGCCGACTCGCGGATGATCCACGACCCCATGCGGGGGCAGATGAGGGCGCTGCTGATCGGAATGGTCATCGCGGTGGTCATTTGCGGCGGAGCGGGTGTGCTCGCCTTCTTCAGGCCGACACCTAATTTCGGCGATTCGACGATCATGCTCAGCAAGTCAAACGGCACCATGTTCGTGCGGATCGGCGACCACCTGCATCCGGTGCTCAATCTGGCATCGGCGCGGTTGATCGTCGGAAAGAGCGACTCGCCAAAACAAGTGGACGACAAGTTCCTCAACACTCTTCCGCTCGGTCCGGCGGTCGGTATCGTCGGCGCTCCTGGCAGTGTCAACGCAGGCGATGACATGGCGACGTCGTCATGGACGGTGTGCGACTCCACACAACTAGCTTCCGCCACCGAGCAGTCCCGCGTTTCCGCGATCGAGACCACAGTGCTGGCCAATGACCCTGTGCTCAGTGAGGACATCCAAGCGGCGTCGCCCGACGAGATGATTCTGACCAGAGCCGGCGGCACCATATATCTTGTATACAACGGCGTACGGGCCGCGATCGACCCGGCCGATCCGATACTGCGTAACGCGCTGCGTCTGGCGGACAGCGAGATTCGAGAAGTTTCGCCGGGGCTCCTGAATTCCTTCCCGCTGGTACAACCGATTGTGCCGATCACCATCCAAGGGGTCGGGGAGCCAGCTAACTATCTCCCGGAGATCTACCGGGTGGGCTCGGTCCTCAAAACAGTTGACTCGCGTGGTGACCATTTATACGTCGTGCTGCGAGAAGGGTTGCAGCCCATCTCCGCTGCCACGGCAGACATCGTGCGGTACGGGAACCCGCAATCGCCAACGGCGTCGGAGCCGACTGGCATCTCACCGGCCCTGGTGAACGGCGCTCCCATCGTGCATACCTTGGCGGTTGATCACTACCCGGCGGTCCAGTCGCGGTTCGTGCGTATCGATCCGGACCGGGTGGTGTGTATGTCCTGGCAGCGCAACAACTCGACCGCCGCGGCAACGACCAGCCTACTTGTCGGAAATCGGCTGCCGTTGCCGAACGATGCGCAGCCAGTGCACCTCGCGACCGCAGATGGCGGCGGCCCCGGCCTCGACAGCGTCTATCTCAAGCCCGGGACTGGTGAATTCGTGCAGGCCACGGGGGTCGAGCCGGACAGCCGAGCCTCGGGACAGTTGTTCTACATCAACGACTTAGGAGTGCGTTTCCACGTCAGGGACGAGACAGCGGCCGCGGCGTTGGGTGTTGTCGGGGTGAAAGCGGCCAGCGGGTCGAACGATACGGCGCAGCCCGCGCCATGGCCCGTCCTGGCGCTGCTCCCGACCGGGCCCGAATTATCCCAACAGGCCGCGTTGATCGCTCACGACGGGATAGCCGCCGATCCGGAAGGGCACCAGATTGCGCCACCTAAGCAATGAGCGCGCATCGCGAAGCTGATCACCGCGAGCCAAATCCAAACAGCTGAGAGGTGTTTCCTATCAACGTTTAATGGCACATCGACAGGCGCCTAGTTGAAAAGCAGCGTGCCGGCTGCGTCGAGTTGTGCGAGAGCCTCGGCAATGTCGAACGCCTCGGGCACGCCACCGGGGAACAAGCGGTCCAAATGCCCACGCGAAGCGACCCCCGCCTCAGCGGCTTGTACGAAATCCACCGCTGCCGCAGATATATCGCTTGTCCCGAACGACGCCAAAACGACCATGATCCGATCGGCCGTGCTGGCAGCGCTGCGCACATCCGGCATAGCAGAGACGATCTCGTCAGCCGGGCCCCACGCCTCAGGGGCGTCGGCAATACCAGCCCTATACCAGTGTTGCCCGTCCCACCAGTAGCAGAACGACAGCATGCCGTCGGCGGCTCGCTCATCGAGGTAGTAGTTGTGTAGCCACGATGGCGCACCACGGTATAGCTCGGGAAACATGATTTCACCCCGGTACGCAGCGATGAGTAGTGCGGAATTGTCTGCGCCACCGGACAATACGGCACGGCCGTTAGGCAGGCGGGCCAGCGTGCACCCACCGTGATCACCGCGGTACACGCAGAACGCCGGGTCGACTCGCGGCCCCTGCGCCGCATCCGCCCCACGGCAGGCTGCCGCTAATGCCGCCATCCGCGACCACAATTCCGGCAGCGATGGAACCTCCGCGTCGGTTTCCCGTGGCGCCGTACCCGCGTCAACGTCGTTGGCCTGGGGCGCGGCCGCCTGAGCCGCCATGCGGATCTGATGACCTTCATTGGCCATGTGTGCCAAAAGCCACAACGGAGCACCAGCGCGAGGGTAACGCTCGAAATCGGCCAGATATGCCTCGCCGGGCAGCCGATGTCCCGGCGGTATGATCATCTCGCCGTAGTCGAAACCCACCGTCAGGGTCCCGTCGCGATCAACGTCGATCAGCAGCCTGAGCCACGGCCCCTGCTCACTCATCGTCAACTCGCGATGTGTCCACGCCCGCTGCACCGCACCAGTTGCGACCGGCACCCCAACGACACCACCCCGGGTTACAGCTACGGCGTCAACGACCTCTTGGTCATCGGCCATGCTGAAAACCATGTGCATCGACGTGAAATCGGGCGCCGCACTTTCGGCGAGGATCTCCACGATCTCCTCCACCAACATCCGCGGATCCACCACGGACTCCGTCGACGTCTCTTGATCAGACCCAGTCACGACGTATGCATCCGATCACCGATTCACTCAGTTGATAGCACTATTCGGATGCCACGGTACCGGCAAGCGGGCCTTCGCGTTCGGCCGCTTGACGGAGGGGTGACGCATGGCAGAAATTCAGCTTCGCTGAAATGGCTGTGGCACAACCTGTTTAGAGAATAGCGGGTGCTGGCCAACCCGGACAGGTGATCAGGTCCACGGGCACCGGCACGGACAGATCGGCGGGAACGACTTATATCGTTTTTTAGTCCGCTTGGGTAGTTTGTTTCGCCACTAGACACCATTAGGTAATGACTAAAATTCTCTTAGCTATATGGTTTTAGCTCCTAGTGACCAGGTCGCTCGCCCTGCATTAACATCTTTGCTAAGACCGCAGAACTGCCAGCGTGGTGCAAAGTAAGCCCGTGCTCGGGAATGGGTACACCGACTGTGACCTATGCGATGAAACACACTCAGCGACAACTAATTCCACTACCTTGTGGCGGTAGTCACGCAGCGCGCCGGTCGGCGGAGTAGCAGTCAAGTCGCGGACGAGGTCGTGTTACCACGCTGAAGGGGCTGTATTTCAATATCATTTTGTTTGCTGCGGATTGCTTCCAACAATCGGGGGTTGAATTATCGAATTAACGTGACACGATGCTGACGTGGTGACAACTCAACGGCTTAACGCTGATCAGCGAAACTCGTTCATCGCGGCGATGTTGGGCTGGACGATGGACGCCTTCGATTACTTCATCGTGGTGTTCGTCTACGCCGATATCGCCAAGACTTTCCACATCAGCAAGGCCGAGGTCGCCTTCGTCACGACCGCCACCTTGGCCATGCGCCCGGTGGGCGCCTTGCTGTTTGGGCTCTGGGCCGACCGGGTCGGTCGGCGGCTCCCGCTGATGGTGGACGTGATCTTCTACTCCATCGTCGGCTTCCTGTGCGCATTCGCGCCCAACTTCACCGTGCTGATGATTCTGCGGATGCTGTACGGCCTCGGAATGGGCGGCGAGTGGGGGCTGGGTGCCGCGCTCGCGATGGAAAAAGTCCCCGTCGAGCGGCGCGGCTTTTTCTCCGGGCTACTACAGGAGGGCTACGCACTCGGCTATCTACTGGCCAGTGTGGGATCGCTGGTGGTGATGGATTGGCTGGGGTTGTCGTGGCGTTGGTTGTTCGCGCTGTCCATCGTCCCGGCCCTGATCAGTCTGATCATCCGCTACCGGGTGCAGGAATCCGAGGTATGGGAAGCCGCCCAGGACCAGATGAAGGTCACCAACACCAAAATCCGTGACGTGCTGCGCAACGGCGCCGTCGTCCGCCGGTTCTTCTACCTGGTTGCCCTGATGACGGCGTTCAACTGGATGAGCCACGGCACCCAGGACGTCTACCCGACATTCCTGGGCGCGCACACCAACCACGGCGCCGGTCTGGACAGCGTGACGGTCAAATGGATCGTGGTGGTCTACAACATCGGCGCCATCATGGGGGGGCTGTTCTTCGGCACGCTGTCCCAGCGGTTCAGTCGCCGCTACACCGTGATCTTCTGCGCGATCCTCGGACTACCCATCGTGCCGCTGTTCGCGTTCTCCCACACCGCCGCCATGCTGTGCCTGGGCTCGTTTTTGATGCAGGTCTGCGTGCAAGGCGCCTGGGGAGTGATCCCCGCACACCTCACCGAACTATCCCCCGACGCCATCCGCGGCCTCTACCCCGGGGTGACCTACCAACTCGGCAACCTACTCGCCGCATTCAACCTGCCCATCCAGGAACACCTCGCCGAAACACACGGCTACCCCTTCGCACTCACCGTTACCATCATCCCGGTGCTCTGCGCCGTCGCCTTCCTGACCTTCATCGGCAAAGACGCCACCGGTCTACGCTTCGGCACCACCCAAAGCACCTTCCTTCCAACAGAAATGACGTGACCTAAAGAAGCGCAATACCGCGCTGCAGCTCTAGATGGGGGCCGCTCCTGGCGCAAATCAAAAACTCGAGCCGAAAACCTTTGAAGTTCCCGGCCGTTGGGCAGCGAGTCAGTGATTCATGTCTGGATGGCCGAACCGTTTTGCCACTGGCGTCTGACGGAGGTGTTCATGGGAGGAACCACGCCCGACCAAGGAGGGTCAGAGTCGCAGTTGAAACCGCCTGGTGTGGCGGCAGAGTCAGCGGACTCTCTGGTGTTGGTGGAGGAAATCGTCCGCATGCTCGCCGAGAATGCGCCGCCTGATTCCTCTGGTCTGCATGCCGTGTTCAGCATTGCCGGTAACGAAGAGATCGTCGATGTGGTTGCCGACACCCCCGACGGCGTCGCGTGGGTGCCGGTCGAGATCGGGGCAGTGGAGCGAGCGCGGGCGCATCGTGAACTGACAATGGACGAACGAGGCCCGTGGCTGAGACTGCTGCTTGACGTCGACCGCAACGGCAGGTTGCAGCTTGGACTCGACTACGGCGACGTGGCGATCCCGCAGGGACATCAGCTATCCGGTAAGGCGTATCTCGCCGATCTGGAGCAGTACCCGCGCGCCGACATTGCGCTCTGGTTGATGGCGTACATCGTTGACGAGGGTCTGCAGCTGCGCACTGCGGCTCAAGCGGCAGCCGACGCCGCCAACCGAGTCACCGCGGCCACGGTGCCGCGGCAGGCCGATGATGAGGTCCCTCCGCTGCCCGCTCTGTGGTCGCGGTTGGCCGCACTGGCAGCGGTATGCCGCGGTTCTGACGCCCCGGGCGGAGCGCGCACCGACGGCGCGTATTGCGTGTACCGCAGCGACAGCGGTGCCAGCACGCTCGCTCGTCTGCCGGACGGCCGGGCGGTATTGTCTGGTGGCGCCGACGATTCAGTGCTTCTCAAGGCGGCGTATCGGGGTGCGATCGAGTTTCCTCAGCTGTACCGGGGCGCACCGCGCTGGATCCATAATTTGTATCTCGACGAGCGCGCCTGGTCCGGGCTGTTGTCCTTCTGCTACTGGTGGGACGGGCACCATTGGTATCGGGCCGAGATCACTGAGCGGCCTCAGCCGTGGAGCGCGGCCGACGAGATCGTCCCTGCGATGCCCGACGTGTGGACCGACAACAGTACGGCCGACCTGATTGTCGATGTGTTGACCGCCGCCGGGATGGCCGAGCGGAGTGAGGTTGCCTCGGCAGCCGGGGAATTCGTACATGCCGCCGAGGCGCGGATTTCCTCGCTGTCGTATCTCGACCGATTACTTCCGCACCGAACCCGCGCCGAGTTCGACATCGCCGAAGCTCTGGCTCAACTCGACTCGGCGGGTGTGTTGCTCCCTGCCCATGTGCCCATCGACGCAGAGGCCGCCAAGCAGACCGTCGCGGAGTACTGCCGTGCCAACGCGATCAACAGCCCCGACCATCCGATAAGCCGTCTTGTCGCGACACGCATGGACGCTGGCTGGCGAGTCTCCATTCCGGTAGCCGAAGGTGAGACCGCCTCCGGCGAAACGGTTTTCCTCGTCGCCGATGACCGTGTGACGGAGGCGGAGCCGTCAGGGCCGCCTGGCGAGGCGGCGTTCGCATTCGCGGCGCGCTATGCGTCGAGGCTGCGCGGCGCTTTGGCAAGCGACGACCTTGACTAGACAAATCACCACTCTCCGTGAGGAATCACTAGCGCTGAGAACGACGCCCCGTCTCGTCGCGCTGGCCGGCTATCCGCATCGCTGCCGCGTCCGTTGCACCCATTGTGTCGGCCCCCCACTGATCATCCAGCCACGGGATTTCGTGACCTAACGACGGTGGTAGCGCACCCGGCTGCACGGCGGCGTCCCTAGTGCCACCTGAATCAGCCTCTTCGGCAGGCGGTCGAGAATCCGCCGTGGAATTGCCGGCATCGTTCTGCCGCGGCCGACCGTCAAGACCTGACACGAGCGCACGCATTGCACGCGTCATTCGCTGGAAGATGACGTCATTCGACCTCGACGTGCCCTCGGTGGTGTGGACGACGTGCACGGTCGGCGGTCGCGCTGATGGCTGCGCACGACCTGTCGTGCCGACACTGGGCGCCTGCGGCGTTGGACCGGTCAACGGCGCCCGCGAGGGCGGGCTAGCTGCAATGCCGGCGACGGGTAGACCCGCCGCTGCTTCCGCTGCATTGATTGTGTTGGCCATCCAGTCGTCCTGCCCCCACTCCTGCGTCAACAGCCGCGCGCCGGCGTGGGGGTCTGCAGCGGTGTCGACGGTTGGCTCAGGCAGTGATGTCGTCACGCCGGGTGCGGTGACCTGCGACGGCTTGGTCGCGGGTTTGGCGGACTGAACCTCCGAATCGGGAATCAGGATCGGGGCGCTCACCTTCGATGCGGGCAGAGTGTGCGCAGTGCCGCCGACGTGCACAGTCAAGGTGATGCTGACGGTGCCGTCGTATACGACATACGGCCGCAGGCTTTTCCCGTTTGCCGTCACTCGTGAAGATTGGCCGAAGCTCTTGCCGGTATTCCGCTGACCCATGGCACCTAGGCCGAAGAGGAGGCTGCCGCTGTTCGAACCGCCCCAACGCGGGCCGAACTCGAACCGCGTGCCGACTTCGCGGGAACTGCTAGTGCCTCGGCTTTGCCCCCGGGAAATTTCGTTATAGACGTTGGGGCTGGCGCCCTTGTCTGCGATCTTCGGAGAGGCGAGGTCCGTAACGTCCGCGTGCCCCGTGATACGCCAGCTTCCATACTCCAGAAGATTTGTTTCTTTGCGAATCATCTTCGCGATATTGCCGCCGATCAGAGAGTCGCCGAAGAATTTGTCCAGACGGAATTCGATCTCTTGCTTTATCTTGTGGCTCAACTGTTTTGGTAGATTCTCCGCTGCGTGGGTACGGAAATTATCGCCACCGGCAATCTTCCCGACGATGGTGTCGTGGCTGAGCTTCGGGTGATCGCCGAGCGTGCCCATATTCTCGCGAACGTTTCGCTGCGGCTCGCGAGTCATGAAGTCGATCTGGGCCTCGGTAGTCGCGGAACGACCCTTGGGGACGGTTGCCCGCGTCATGGTTGCCTCGATGGTGGCGGTTCCGACGTGAGCTTTCGGGGGACCGACCTCGCGCAGGGTTAGTCCGGTCCCGGTGGCCTGCGTGTGAACGTCGACCGTTTCGTTGCCGAGGCCGCCCGACAAACGACCCAGCAATGAGATGTTGACAGGGGCGCCGGGCAATGCGCTGAACAGCCCTTGCAGGTAAGCACGGTAGTGACTATTCGTGATATTGGAATTGTTGACGCTCAGGGCCTGCTGATGGCCGGTGAACAAGTCCGCTTGGGCCTTGTCTGCTACGGGGACCATTGCGTCAATACGGCCGCGGAACGTTATCTCGCCCCCCGGCAACGACTTTAGAGCAACTCGTGTGACATCGCCGTCGGCGTAATTGCGGAGCTTTCCCTGCAAGGAATTCGTCTGGAGGTGCTCGGCAATTTCGCTGCGGACGCTGGGCCATTTGTCGTCGAAGACCGCGATGCCATCCTTGGACATGGCACCAAGGACATGATTGGCGATGAGGTCCTCTTTGGGAGTCGGTCCGCCGGTAGTCGCCGCGGCATCGACGGCGACCGGAGCCGCCCCCTGATGCGGTCGGATCTTGACGACCAACTGCTCGGGCCGGAGTCGTAGGTCCGGCCGCGTGCGCTGATCGCCGCCGTGGTGGCCACCTTGGTCGGGCACTGTGTCGGCACTGATGTCTGTGTGAGCAGGGTAGGAGAAGACACCGGTGAGCCGAACCGGTTGCGGCTCTTTCGGAATGTCAGTCAAAGCGCGTGCGGCACCATGCTTTTCATAGCTTATGTGAGCCACCACCGGGTGCCGGAACAGTTCGTGCAGGTCGATCATCCTGGCTCTTCCTGGCTCGCGCACCTCTTGCGTGACGGCGACATTGGAAGCGGCTGAACGCTTTTGGGAGGACTTCGGGTCGCGGAGGCGATAAGGCAGATCCGTCGAGTGGCTGTGAGTGAGCTGGGCGCTTACCGTGCCGTGCGGGACGGGCGCCGCTAGGCGGCCGCCGACCACCCTGGACAGCACGTCGCGTTGACTATGCGCGGAGGCAAAGCGCGGGTCAGTCGTCACATCGGAATCGAACTTCGCGGACTGGCCCACGTATTTGGCTTGTTCGTCGCGCACCAGCCGGACCTTGACAGTGATGTGGCCGGCGCCGCCCAACACCGAGATCCGATGCGACCATTCCTGGCCAAACTGGTGAGTAGCCCGAGGGAGCAACACCCGATCGCCGAAAGCATCGGACAAGCCATCTACATCAGTTTCAGACGCGTAGCGGAGCACCCCGCGGAGGTCGTCGTGGATCGCATCCGACAAGGCAGTGAGCGGGTCGAGACCGATCAGCATGTCGTAGGGGTGCCCGCTGGGCAATGCTGCATGCTTTGGCGGGCTCGGGGGATCCTTCGGCTCTTCGCTTTTCTGCCAGTCCGGTTTGAGGTCCGTGTCGGCCTCTCTACCTGGCAGAGCCGCAACCTTGAGGAGCATCTCACCTTGGGCGGCAAACGATGGTTGCTGTTCTCGGAGAGCGATTTCCAAATCGAGCGTCGCTCGTCGGCTTGGGCCTGCGGCGGTCGTGGTGCCCGTTACAGCGGCCGGGCTCGGCGGGGGCACTCCGATGCGCGAGACCTTCCTACGTGGGCCGGCGACTGGGCTCGCGGTCTCACTGCTCCCGTGTTCCGTGGTGCTCAACTCCCTCAAAGACGGGTCAGACATTTGCCGTTGGAAGAGACGTCTCATAAGACCCGTTTCCGGGGACGTGGCCCGTCTGGTCGCAGCTAGGGAAGACGGCGAGTCGGACCCTGAACGCTCGAAGGTCACCTGCCGACTCACGCGTGTGGGGCTTGGGGTGTCTCTTCCAGAGACTGAGCTTTCGACCTCGCTGTCATCCCCGTCGCTGTCCGGGCTGTGAGTTTGGGGGTCGGCGGAACCATACCGCTTGGAAGTCTGCCCATCCGGAGCGTGGCCAGACGTTAGCAGGGGAGCCAGGATTCCCCTAAGGCGAGCCAATCTCCCTGTGCCAGTTGGGGACGCGGGTCCGGCGGGCGGCAAGGGTGTGGCGTAGCGGCGGTCGGACGGCCCGATGCCGTCGTCGGTGCTGCTCGCAGCGGGGGCTGTCCTATCATCGACCGGTTCGGCAAATGAGGCGACCTGAACCCCTTCCGGGAGGGTTTCCAGTGCTGTATTCGGAACTAACGATGATGTCCGCGTCCGTAGTCCGACGACCGGCGACTCGGCACCGTGGGTCACGTCGTCTGGACTCGCCAACTCGATACTGTCCGGTTCGTCATAGATGGGGCTGTCGACCGGAGCGTCGGCGGAACTAGGTCCGTGAAGGCTCTCCCCCGGCAAACTCGAGCGAGGCGATTCCTCCGCGCGAAAGAAGCTCTGTCGGGGGAACGATGTGCTCGACGAGCGAAGGCGAAAGAACGAGCTCAGTGAGCCACGCCTGGTTGAGGAAAGCGAATTCTCCGTGCCGGACCTGGTCAAGGAATCCGGCAGCCAGGGCGCCTCGTCTTCGGGTACCGCGGGTTCGTCGGGCTCCGCGAGCGGCGCGTCCGATTTGTGTTCGACGGGGTCGGCGTCCGGGGGCTTCCCAAAGTATCCGTCGGGCCAGTCGCGTCTGAAGGTGGGTGGCAAGTCGTGGGGGTTTTGCGCTTGGGCCGCCAGTTCGGTGTACGGGATCGCGATTTGGATTGGGAACAAACCTGATTCGTGCACCGTGCGCTTCGAGCCAAAGCGCATCGAGCCCTCAATGGTGCCGTCTATGCGCACCCAGCCCGAGTACTCCGCCATCCGCTGGTCAAACTTGGTAACCACACTCTCGCGTTGCTCCGCGCGGAGTTCGTCGCCGACTCGTTTGCTCTGATCCAGCCCGAAAATCCCTTCACCCAGCAAGGTTTCGCCGTCTTCTCCAAGGGAGCCATGTCCATGGTTCTGCTTGTCGCGAAAAGCCGTATTCGCATAACCCGTGGTGAGTTCGGTGCCTGGGCTCGACAGTGGGACGAAGTCCCTGAGGTAGGTGAGCTCATGGATGTTGGCTACGAACGAGGCTTTGGTCCCTCTGTGCGTCAGGGCGCGCTGCTGAGTCATTGCGGGTAGTGCACCGCGTACTCGGTTGAGGTGGTACCAGGATGCGGCGTCGCCGCGGAGCGACGAGCCGTCCCTGCGGATCCCGTTCCACTTTGCGCCGCCATACGCTTGGCGACCCATGGCGTCGACCATGCCTTGGAAACCGTGCAGATCTACGTTGGTAACCCGATACATGCTGCCCAAACCAGTCAAAAGCGCATCCTGTGAACCGCGCAGGATCAGTGCCCGCTGTGCACGGTGGCCGGCATCCGAGCTGCGCTTAGCGAGGGCGCGGGGGTCCCAGATCTTCCGCTGCGTTATCGAGTTTCGCTCGACCGGCGGACGGGGGCCCCAGATCCCCCGCGGTGGCCTCCACACGATGCCATTCATGTATTTCTCTGGCGGGCCCTGCTTTTCCACCAGCACGTCGAACTCGGCGCGTCCCTCGTAAACCGCACCTTTGAAACTTGCTTCAGCCCTCGCACGCTCGTTTAGCGGCATGCTGATCCTCTTGTGCCATTCATATTCAAAACTGGCTTTGAGCCGTTCCTGGAGACTTTGTGGCACCGGCACTTCCGCCTGCGCTGCGTCGATGGGCTTCTTATCGCGTGTTGCGGGTTGCGGGTCATGACTCGTGGTCGCAGTCGTGCTGTCAACGAGCGCCTTTGCCTGCCCGGCATCGTGGTTGGGCGGCCGCCCTTCACTCGATCTCCACAGCAAGGCTGTGCCGAGTTTCTTCGGGGGCGATGGATGCATGACGAACAGCAAGCGAGCCTGTCCGCGCCAGGCTTCACCAGCCGTCGGATGCTTGAGGGTGTTACGCCAGCGATACTGGACGCTATTCGTCACGCTGCGGATTGTCTTTCCGCGGAACAATACTGAGTCCACGCCACCGACGAATTCAGCGGAGGTGTCCTGACCCCGAAACCTGCCCGGAGTCGGGATCTCCACATTCAAGCCCCGCTGCTTGCGGCGTACCTGTGAGGTATCAAGCTCGCTGCCGTAGTGAAACTCCGGTCCGATCAGCGTGCCGGTCTTGCGCATCATCTGGCCCACACGATCCCTGTCAATCGGCTCGATCGACGCAAAGACCTGGACGCGACCACCATTTGTGAGCCGGTATTCCCGCGGCTGCCCATTGGTCATACCGTGCAGGTGAGCCTGCAAGTCCGCGGGATCGAGCTTGTCCACGACTTCGCTCATCGCCTGGTCCGCTGAGTCGGGGTAGGCCTTTTTGAACGCCGCCGCTATACCCGGACTTCTGACAAAATCCTGGACCGTCGCTACCGGTGGCTTCCGGGGCGAAAGTTGGATTGACCGACCGGAATGGGCGCCGTCTGACCGGGACAGATCGGTGCTCGCCCGATTCGGAGTCACCGTCCCACCCTGGTCCTGCAGCAACCATAAGTTCGTCACGACATCGGAACCGTTCAGCCTCCCGGTGGTCGCCACCCCGAATGGGCTGCCGAGATCGCCCTCCCCACGGTCGTTGACATCTCGGGTGGGAACGACCACCTCCGTGTGGTAGGTGATGCTGCGAGCCGGGCGCTCAGTCGTTTCCGAATCCCCAGTCAATCGGGAAGTGATTGTGGCGTGAATCCCTCCGTGAAATCGGGTGGCGGGCTCTCTAAGGGTTAACGTGCCACTGACCTGGCGGTCAGCGTAGAGGTTGGACCGTTGCCGATCGGCCACATACTCGAGGCCAAACGTCGCGGAATCGGATGCTGCGCGGCCGGTCCAACTTCCTCTCAAAAAGAAGAAATAGCGCCCGATACCACCTTTGGTCTTGACCGCGGTCTGGGTGTTGTCCGAAGTATGCTCGAAGTCCTCTCCCGCACCCGTCACCGGTTCCTTGAACACCAGGTACGACTGTTCGCCGCTCAGTTCAAGCTCAACCGTAAGGAAACGTCCGTTCCCCAAATCGACCTCAACCTTGACCGTGCGCCCGCCTCTCAGCATGCCGGCGGCCTGCGGCCGCAGCGCATTATCGGAAAGCAGCGCCTCGATTCGTTGTCTATTGGCGTCCCATACCTCGTCGCCCCCCTTGCTCCGCACCAGGCCTTCGACGAACTTAAAGGCTGCATCTCCCTCTTCTGACTCGAACCTTTCCATTACGTCGAGGCCGCCAATCAGCATTTTCGGGCCGATCCGCTCCGGGATCTGTGGATCAGGTGGGCCACTCCCATCGTGGTCTACCGTCGCCGGTTCTGGCCGCAACTGGCGGAGGTCGCGGTTCGCAGCGGCTGCCTCGGCCGTAGCAGGGCCGAGGCGGTCCAGTTCACCCTGGGCCAGAACGCTTTTCAAGTCATTCAGCGCCTTGGTGTACCGGTCTTGCCTCGCTCGGACCGAGGCGTCGCCACTCTCACCGGGCGGGTCAGCTGGTGCGTGCGGCTTCATCGCGGCGTCACGATCGCGGGCGGGGGCCGGCGTCGACTGTTCCGGGCGGGACGAAGTCGTGCCGTGTTGCGTTTCGGCATGGGGTGGCTCGATAGCACCGTCGTAGTGATCGCGACCGTTGTAGAAGATCCCGACTACTCGGTCGCTGCCTGCGGGTCCCACATCGCGCACACCTGGAGTCCGCACGTTGTGAAGCCGTATGCCGAGGGCATGGGCCACCAAGGCCGGAAATGTCTCGCCGTAGCTGGTGTTCCAACCGCGTGTGTCCGATTGCCAATTTCGCACGGCAGTAATCAGTTTCCGATGCTCATCGGCCGTCAGCGGTCGGCGGGCATTGGTCTCCCTGACAGCGGTTTGCAATCCGTCAATATCTAACTGGCGCAACGGCGGCAATTCGTTATGGGCTTGCAAGTACCTGAACTGATCCGACGGGCCGAGCGCTTCGCCGTCCAGTTCCCAGCCCTTTGCCTGATCCTTCAGGTTCACCTCGGATTCGCCGAGTGCACGTGCGTGTTGCTCTGACATGAGAGATGCACCCGTCGACCCGTCACTCCTGCGCGTCAGTTCCCGGACTCGCGCCTCGATGTAGCGCTGTCGCGACACCTGTGGGGACATCCAGCGCTCATGAGCCTCGGTAACGCCGGCGTCGTTTAACCGCTCCAGCAATTCGTCTTCCGTCAAGGACGGCAAGTCCCGCTCAAGTTCGTCCATCTGTTCTTGGCTTTGCCGATAGGACTCGACAACATCGGTCGGCAGCTGGGTCGCATCGACGCCACTTACCCACTGCAAGACGCTTTGATGCAAGGCGTGTGCGGCCTGCCCGAGGGCACCGCCGCCCGTGCCGGGACCGTCAGCGGCACGGGCGGTCATCTGCTCGACGACGGCCGCATGCTGGGTGCGCGCATCAATCGAAGATCCCATATCCGGCCAGTATTGCGGCGGAGTGCTCACCAAAACCGCATGCAACAAACACCATCCACCGCCAGGTACCCGCACCAACTGCCTTTCGGCGGACTCCCCGTCATTTTGGGTCGGCGCGTTGTCGCTCGGATCGTGTGTTCCGTGGGCAAGGTCGGTGAGCGGAAAGTCGTCCGGTGACGCATGCAGCTCCGACTCCCACCGCTCCGGGAGATGTTGCGGTGGAATGAGATCCGAGGGTGCGTAGACGCTCCATTCAACTGCCTTATAGTCACCGGCATCGAAGTTGGGCGGCCAGGGCTGAATTGAGTTATCCCGCCCGTCGAGGGCATACACCTCTGCGCCGTCAAAGAACGCGTTGAAGGCGTGCGCTGACGATTTGCCATTGGGCCCGCGTCGCGCAACGAACACCACCGCGTGCGCACCGGAACCCTGACCTCGCAGTAGTGCCTCGATCCCCTCCAACGACGAACGATGCGGCGCAAAACCCGTCACGCCCTGTAACTGGTTCTTCCAGATCCCCTCGAGGGGGGCCGCGGTCTGAAAGCCCGCACGACCCGACAGGCGATCAAAAACCGCGATCGTGGCCTGCCCGCAATTGAACATTCGGGACCTGCTATCACCGCCATGGACATCGACGTTGATCTGACTCAGCCAGGGCCGGATCTGCTCAATCGTTGTCTCCACCCGCGGCAACCCATGATCGTCCGGATCGATCGTTTCGGCTACCGCTTGGCCGATCCCATCGCGGCGCGAGTCCTGTTCACGGCCTTCATGATCCGTGATGTGATCACCGGGATTTGTGTCAGCGTGCGGCAGAAGCGGATCACCACTGATGCCCTTATCCGGCACCAATAACTGCTCCGATTTGAACTGTGTGGCAGGCGCACTAAATTCCTCGGAGCTTCCAGCCGAACTGCCGCGATCTCCGGCTCTGGATGGCACCGTGAGCGCACTACGAGCAGTCGGCACACCCACGGTGTTTGTGCTACGCACCCCAGAAGCATTCCCCGACAAAGACGTCCGTTGTGATGGCTCCGAAATCGCTGACGTGGTGTTCAGCTCGTCGGTGGCCGTGCGCGTCGTGCTTGTCGACGAACCCGACGAGGAGGCATTGCGAACAGCCGCCGGTGCCGCAGGCTCCCCCGCGTTCGGCGGCCCCTCAGCTGGCCGCACGTTCGGCACACCATGGTGCGACGCCACTCCGTTCGGGCCGACCAACGAATCGTTGACAATGGATTGCGACCCGCTTGACGCGCCAAGCAGATTCGCCGACGCTTCACCACCCACCGCGCTGGTAACCGGGGCGGTCTGCGATGCGCCATCACCACCGGTGACCTGCTGGCTGCCCGTGCCTTCCGCAGCCGCCGACGTCGTTGCACCGCCGCGGCCAGCGACCGGCACGATCTGAAAACCATCACCACCAGCGGGCGACTCTTGGCCGCCGCCATCCTCAGCCACCGCAGTCGTCGCGCCGCCGCGGCCAGCGACCGGCACATTGTTCAAAGTTGCGGCGTCGCTGCCCCAGTCCGTGTCATCGGACACAGACTCGGTATCGCGATCGTCCTCATCGAGCGGCACATCGGACAGCTTTGTTCTATCGCCGTTGAAGTCGTCATCGTCAAGCGCGGGATCGGCTTTCGGGCCCTTATCGGGGTCGCCGTTGAGGGTGGCCAGATCGTCGTCGCCGTTGGCTTTCTCGTCTCCGCCGTGCGATCCCCCGCCCGAAGGATGAGCGTGGTCGACGGCACCGTGCACCCCACCCGAGGCGGCCCCGATGGCCGGTCCACCGAACAGGGACAGTGCACTGAATTCGCCGCCCGTGGCCGCCGCACCCGCTGCATTGGCCGCAAACCCCACGCCGTAATGGGTTATCGCGCCTTTGACTACTTTGCCCGCGACCGACGTCGGCGCACCCAACAGACTGGACATCGGGCTGTGCAAGCCGGCACCGACAACGCCGCCTACAGAGGACGCCAGGGCGATTTCCCCGATTTGCTTGAAGTCGAATCCGTCACGGTGCCCGTCCCCCCACTGAGCGCCCTGGATGGCGAACTCCTGAATTTCGGAAATCACGGTGTCGCGCACCGCTTCCTTGGCCGCGGTTACCGCCAACTTGGGCAGCACCGAGGTAAACAGCTTCTTGATCGCGGTTTCGGTCAACGCCTCGGCGAGCGCCGTGGTGAGCCGCCGGATCAACTGCGCCACGATCACGCGGATCGCAGCCCTCGTGATTCCTTCAATCGCCGGAATCCAGGCTAGCGACCCACCAAACGTCCAATCAGCCATCGCCAGCGCGTAGGCGATCTCGGCCGCCGCGATCGCCAACGAACTCAGAATCTGCAGCTTGGTGTACTGGATCTGGGTGCCGGTCTCTTCGGCTAATGAACCCAGCGCCGACATGCCCGTGACCAATGTCGGTATCGAGTTGTCACCAGACAACAGTGCTTGGAGACTTTGCGTGACCGCAGCTCCCGTATCGCCCGAGAGCGCCGACGGTATCTGACTACTCACTTGCTGCAGAGTTGGGATCACGCCCGCCAGGTGCTGCGCCGACCCGTTCCACGCGTCGGCGATACTCCACATCCCATGCTCGCTACCCTGCGGCCACTTCTGGCCCACAAGGTACGAAACCCGCTGCAACTCGGCAGGAATGGTAATGTCACCCATACCGGTTCCCGCGCCCGTCAGCGCCGCATCGCCGACTTTGACAACGAGTTATGCTGCGGGTCTGGGCTGTTCACTGAACAGGCAGCAGAAGGTGAAAGACCGGGCTGGACGGAATTAACGGTCAACATCATCCGGACCATGCCCTCCTGAACGACGACTTTGTCGCATCTCACGTGAGCGCCGCGCGAAACGCGGGTTCATAATCCGCTCGCTGATGGTTCAAACTTCCACCCGCAGAGCACTTCCGCTACGACATGTCGCCTACCACGTGAGAGGATAAAACTCTCAACATGCTTTAGCCGCCAATCCCCACCGGTTTGTTGCGTGGGCGCACGTGTCAAATGAGATTGGTGCAATGTCTGTTGTACGACGGGCCTTAGGAATCACGAAATCTTGTGAGCTTCACCACCGTGAGCAGGCGAAGGGTAAACGGGCAGCCAACCTACCGCAGCCGGAGCAACCGATACTCAATCAGCTGAGAGGTACTGGCTATCACGCCTCAGAGTCGCATTTCTCGGAAGAAGGGGTACAGCCGAATAATCGAGCAGGCCAGCGGAAACACCGTCCCGATCGCCACGGACTCCAGGATCTCGACTCGGCGGCGCATTACCGGGGAAAACTCCAGACTGGGCGCGACCAATCCGCAGACCACCAACAGTGCCGTCAGGGCAACGAGTGCAACCGCAGTATTGACCTGCCACGCGGCGACGAAGGTCGCTGTCTTGACGATAGCAGCCAAGGCAGTCAACAGTCCGCCACCGATCAGCACGGCGGACTGGATGAGATCGTGGTGACTGCGGCCGCGCAAACACAAAACCGTTGCCACGGCGACCGCAAAAGCGGTTCCCTGCCAGAAGAATCCGTTGCCGACGTCTAGGGCCAAGTAGGAGCCGACGACGGCAAACGTTGCCGCGGCGGCGACAATCCCGGTTAGCTGGTCTCTAGCCCTACGAACTTGGTCGGTCATGCCCTCCTCGGTAGGGATGACCTGCTTCCCAATCGCATTGACACCTTCAACCGTGGTGCCGCCATTCGTTTCAATGTTGTCGAGCGGCTCGCCGGCGGTCGGAACGCGCGGCACGGGCAACCGAGACAGCAGGATAGTGGCCCTTGGCGCGAGGTATACGACGATGACCGCGATCGTCGCCGACATCGCGCCCACGATGCGTGGATTCAGATTCAGCAGCAGATGCGCCACGGCAGCAGGGACTCCAAACACCGCAAGCCCAATGACAGTGGTGTAGAGCGGTCGGCCCCGGCCGGAGCTCAGTAGCTGTAACAACGCGATCAGTGCCGTCAGCGCCAGCGCAACAGGGAGGGCCTTGACTGCGGGTGCGCCCGGCACCATGTGTAGCGATCCGGCGAAAATCAACGGCAGCGCAACCGCCGCTAGCCAGGTGTATCTGCCCGGATCTCCGGATCGCAACGGCATTACGAAAGTAGCTACAGCGCAGCCGAATCCGACCAATAGCACTATCATGGCAGCAATCGGCACGCCGGCGACCGAGGGCGCAAGGACTCGTCCCCGAAGTAACAGCGCAGCCGCCGCCGACAGCGCGATACCGGCCACGGACCATCCTGCCACCCAAAGTTGCTCAGATAAACGACATCTGATGTTGTCATCGAAATCAGCGAGGCCGTCCAGCTTGTCTACTAACGGCGACGACGCGGGCGCGCCGACCTCCTGGATGACCAGCAGATCACCGTCGCAGACATCGGCCGCAGCTAACGTTCGGCCCGGGTCGATCGGGTCGCCCGTCGGGTGAGCGAAAGTCCACTTGCCTTCGGGATTATCGAACTTTCCAGCTACGCCGGCACAGTCGCGGAACTGATCGTTGGCTAATTCGATAACGTCGGTGATGATCATCGAAATACTCACCCGGCTGGGCACTCCGACGTCGATCAGCAAGCCACCGATCAGGACCGAGATTCGGCTGAGCTCATGCTCGTCGTCTGATTCGGGGTCCAACTCTGGTACCGATGGCGGTAACGTCGATAAATGAGACGGCAACGTCATCGGCAAAGCCCTCTCCTCGCCAACCATATGGTTTGACAATACCTTTGGATGCTGGTGAGGCCAGGGCGGCCAGGCATTCAGGGGAGGCCGCTTGGCTAAGCAAGGATTCGTCCGACGTCTGCGCGTCGCACCGCCACGGATGCCTGGCGGCGAAGTCGCCCTCCAGTCGCCACCTGAGGTACCACGCATCATTCCCGGAAGCTTGCTGACCAAGCTGATGCCACTCATGATGCTCGTCGCAAGCGTCGGCATGATCGCGCTGATGATCACAGTGGGCGGTCGCGACGTGAGCCGCAACCCGATGTTTCTGATCTTCCCGATGATGATGGTCACCTCAGTGGCAGGCATGTTCATGGGCGCAGGCGGCAAACCGGGCAAGGCTGCGGCCGAACTCGACGAGGAACGCAAGGATTTCTTCAGCTATCTCGCCGGACTGCGCGATGACGCCGAAGAAACCGGCGGGGCTCAGCGCGCCGCGTTGGAATGGAGCCACCCCGACCCTCGCACATTGATCGATGTGGCCGGGACGCGTCGCATGTGGGAACGTCGTCCGACCGACCACGACTTCTGCCACGTGCGAGTCGGTGTCGGAACTCACCGGCTGGCCACCCGACTGGTGGCGCCTGAGACCGGGCCACCCGAAGACCTGGAGCCGGTGTCCACGAATGCCTTGCGGCGCTTCGTGACCACACACTCAGTGGTGCACGCCTTGCCGACAGCCGTCTCACTTCGCGCCTTTCCGACGATCAGCTTCGAAGGCGACCGTCCATTGAGCCAGCAGCTGGTGCGCTCGATGGTGCTGGAATTGTGCGCATTTCACGGCCCGGACCATCTGCAGGTCGCGGTCGTGACCGCCGACCCGGACAGCGAGAGCTGGAGCTGGCTGAAGTGGCTTCCGCAGGTGCAACATGCCTCTGTCCGCGACGGGTGCGGCACTTTGCGGATGCTCTTCCCGTCGCTCGAACTCTTGGAGAATTCGCTGGCATCCGACCTCGCCGAGCGAGGTCGCTTCACCCGCAACGCCCAGCCGACGCAGGGTGTCAAGCAGCTCGTCATAGTCGTCGACGACGGCTATGTCACCGGTGACGAGCGATTGCTCACCGATGCCGGTCTGGACAGCGTCACGGTGCTCGACCTCAACGGTCCCCGAGAGGGGCCCGCGTCACGGCGAGGCCTGCAATTGGTCGTCGAGAATGACGATGTCGGGGCGCGCACGGCGGCCGGCACCGAGCGTTTCGCCACTCCGGACCGTCTCACTCTCGACGAAGCCGTAGCCACCGCTCGTGTGTTCAGCCGATACCAGCTCGGTGGCGCCGCTCATATCGTCGATCTCCAATCAGATTCCCGTGCAAGTGATCCCGGCTTGATGACACTGTTGAAGGTGCCTGACGCAGCGGCGATCGTCCCAGACGAAGTCTGGCGGCTGTCCACACCGCGGAGCCGCCTTCGGGTGCCGGTCGGTTACACGCCCTCCGGCAACCCACTGGAGCTGGACATCAAGGAGTCTGCCGAGGGAGGTATGGGTCCACACGGCTTGTGCATCGGCGCAACCGGGTCGGGGAAGTCCGAATTTCTGCGCACGCTGGTGCTGGCGATGATCACCTCGCACTCGCCGGAAGCGTTAAACCTGGTTTTGGTGGATTTCAAAGGCGGGGCAACATTTCTCGGGCTCGACGGCGTTCCGCACATCGCCGCGATCATCACCAACCTCGAAGACGAGCTGACGATGGTCGACCGGATGCGTGACGCGCTGGCCGGCGAGATGAACCGGCGACAGGAATTGCTGCGCTCGGCAGGCAACTTCCCCAACGTCACCGAGTATCAACGTGCCAGGGCCAACGGCGCCGAACTGGATCCGCTGCCGGCATTGTTCATCGTGGTAGACGAATTCTCCGAGTTGCTCTCGCAGAAACCTGATTTCGCGGAGTTGTTCGTCATGATCGGTAGACTCGGGCGCTCTCTGCACATTCACTTACTCCTGGCATCGCAACGTCTCGAGGAGGGCAAGCTGCGAGGGCTGGACTCTCACTTGTCGTATCGGATCGGCCTCAAGACATTCTCGGCCGGCGAGTCTCGCAGTGTGCTCGGCGTACCCGATGCCTACCACTTGCCCAGCGTTCCGGGCTCCGCCTTCCTGAAGTGCGATGCCGACGAGCCCATTCGTTTCAACTCGTCCTACGTGTCCGGCGATTACGTCAGCCCCCGCATTTCTCCGCGTACCGGTCGCTCACGACTCGGGGCTCAGGCTCCGAAGCTGTTCACCGCCACCCCGGTCGAGAAGGACCCCGCCCCCGATAAACCGGGCGACGCGATGGACAGCGAGCCCGATCCCCAGATGCCGCCAGGACCGACTAAGACCACCCTGCTCGACGTGGTCGTCAGCAGGCTGCGGGGCCATGGACGGCCTGCGCACGAAGTGTGGCTGCCACCACTGGAGGCCAGCCCCGCGGTCAACGTTCTGCTGCCCAGCCCGGCATGGAACGATCCGCAGAATCTCAACGGGAGGCTATGGCTGCCAATAGGTGTGGTGGATCGCCCATACGACCAGCGTCGTGACGCCCTAGTGGTGGATCTCTCCGGCGCTCAGGGCAACGTCGCGGTGGTCGGCGGTCCGCAGTCGGGCAAATCCACGGCGATCCGCACACTCATCATGGCTGCGGCTGCCACCCACACCCCCGAGCAATTGCAGTTCTATTGCCTCGATTTCGGTGGCGGCACGCTGGGCAGCGTGACGAATCTGCCTCACGTCGGCAGCGTCGCCGGGCGTATGGACGCCGACCGCATTCGCCGAACCGTCGCCGAGATCAGCGGACTGCTGCGAGAGCGTGAATTGCGCTTTAGAGACCTCGGGATCGAATCGATGCGCGATTTCCGGCAGCGCAAAGCTCAGCTGGCCACGCTGCCTGCCGATGTTGCTGCCCGAGACCCACTGAGCCATGACAAATTCGGCGACGTGGTGCTCGTGGTTGACGGTTGGGCCACGATCAAAAGCGATTTCGAGATGCTCGAGCCAGCATTGCAGGGGATCGCGATCGGCGGGCTGTCGTACGGAATTCACCTCGCGGTCACCGCCAGCCGGTGGATGGAAATCCGACCGGCGGTCAAAGACATGCTCGGCACCCGCGTGGAGTTGCGGATGGGCGACCCGGTCGACAGCGACATCGGGCGTAAATGGGCCGAACTTGTTCCGATCGGCCGGCCCGGCCGCGGCATGAGCCCCCAGCGGCTGCATATCCTGGTCGGGTTGCCGCGCCTGGATTCCAGCTCCGACATCGAGGATCTGCCTACCGGGGTCGCCAGCGCCTGCGAGGCGGTCCGCCAGGACTACGGTGACCGGCACGCTCCCCCGGTGCGCATGCTCCCGCACAGTGTGGACCGCGCCGCGGTCGTCGACGCCGCCAAGCGCGCAGGCGCGCCGGGAAAGGCAAAAGTCCCCATCGGCATCAATGAAGCCGAATTAGCCTCCGTGGTAGTCGATTTCGATGCTCAACCACACTTGGTTGTAATCGGGGACAGCGAATGCGGCAAGACCGGCTTACTACGCAACATCGCCGAGGGGCTGATGGAGAACGCGTCGTCGCACGAGTGCAAGATCGTCCTCGTCGACTTTCGGCGCACCTTGCTCGGCGTCGTTGAGAATGATTATCTGGGGGGGTACGCCACGTCGGCGCAGGCCTGCGCGGAGCTGATGACGGCGTTGGCGGCATCGTTGAAGGACCGACTACCCCCCAGCGATATCACCCAGCAGCAGCTCAAAGATCGCTCGTGGTGGCAAGGCCCCGATGTGTACGTGCTGATTGACGACTACGACCTCATCCCAGGAAGCTCACTCAATCACCCGTTAGGCCCGCTCGTCGAATACTTCCCCCAGGCAAGGGATATCGGGCTGCGTGTCGTGATCGCCCGGCGTATCGGCGGCGCCGGGCGTGCCATGATGGACCCGATCATCGGCCGGCTCAAAGATCTCTCGTGTAACGCACTCGTCATGAGCGGTACCAAGGAAGAGGGCGCGTTGTTCGGGTACAAGGCGCAGCTGATGCCGCCGGGTCGAGGCATGTTCGTCTCCCGAACGATGAAGAGCGACGTGATCCAGCTCTCCCGAATGCCCGACCTATGAGCACTGCATCAGAGACAGACGAATTCCAGGTCATCTCCGCCGCATCCCAACACGTGCGATTGTCGTTACTGAGCAACCGAACTCAGGTCGATGTAACACTGCCGCTCGATGTGCCCATCGCCAACCTGACTCCGGAACTGGTTAAACTCGCACGGGTCGGTGCGGACTCCGAGCGCGATACAGCCGACGACCCATTCGCCAACGAGGCCAATCACAATGTCTGGGTGCTGAGCCGCCTCGACAGCCCGACACCACTGCCGTCGAGTAGCACACTGCGTGACAGCGGCGTGGCGGACGGCGAGCTGCTGCGACTGACGGGGCAGCGCGCTTTAACCGCGCCGACGCTGTACGACGATGTCGTGGATGCGGCCGCCCGCCTGAACAAGGCCGGCCATGCCGGTTGGGATGCCACTGCGTCCCGCTGGATGACGTTCGCCGGTGTTCATCTGGCCTCCGCCGTATGGGTTTATTTCCTGCTGGCTGACGCGCTCGCGCCGAACCGTGCTGCCGTCGTGGGATTGTCGGTTGCAGTGACATTGATGCTGACGGGTGTGGCGGCGCTGGCCCACCGCTGCCACGGGCAGTCGGATATCGGTGCGGCACTGGGATGGGCGGTGCTTCCGATCATGGCGGCAGTTGGGTGGGTAGCGCTGCAGGGGCTGGGCAGCTACGGGTTGGCCACCGGTTGCGTAGTCATGGTGCTGCTGTCGGCGACGTTGTTTCGCGCCATCGGCACCGGGCACTGGGGTTATCTCGCCCTCGGGTTGACTTTCGCCCTGACTGGACTCGCACTGGTGGCGCGTGCCGCGGGAGCACCTGCTGACCTGGTAGGCGCCGGGCTGGCATCGGTCGCGACGCTGGGCTGTCTGGCCGTCCCCAGGGCGACCCTCCGCCTCGCTCGAGCCTTGCAACCAGCGGCCGAGCCGAAGTCGACCGATACCGTCACACCTCCTGGCGCGGAAGATATTTGGGCTCGTGTCAGGTCGGAAACGCTGACACGTTCGGCCCTCTATACCGGCCTGGCGGTCAGCGCCGGCCTCGGGGTGTTGGCCGTGCTGACCTCGGCCGGCCCGATTCGATGGCCTTCCCTCACTTTCGCGTTGAGCTGCGCGGCGGCGCTGGGGCTGTATGTTCAACGGCCGAACACCAAGGCGGAACGGGCGGGACTGGCGATTCCGGCTGCCGCACTGACCATCCTCAGTTGCGCCCTGGCCCAGGGTGGTAACCAACCGATGCCGCTGGTGGCGTTCGGTGTGCTGTTGACGACGGCCCTGGTGTTCGCCAGTATCGGAACGAGCGCATCGGCCGGCCGACTGGGCGCGCGATCGAGGATGGCACTCGCATATCTCGCCTACATGATCACCGCGGCTTTAATCCCGCTGGCGATGTGGGTGGTTGGCGTCTACGGCCGATTGAGCATCGCATGATTCGCTGGGCAGCGGTGCTGACCGTCCTATTGTCCGTCGCGTGGATAGCCCTAACGCCGGCACCCGCACTGGCCATCGAGCCACCCCTGGTACCCCCGGGGGACCCGCCTCCCGGCGCCGTCGCTCCGCCGGACCCGACCGAGCAGAAAACCGCCTGCGGGATTGGCACGGTGTCGCCGGGCAGCCAGCTCGGGCTCCGTCCCAGTGCCGACATAATGCTCAACTACACCGGCGCTTGGAAGTTTTCGCGCGGAGCAGGACAAAAAGTTGCGGTGATCGATACAGGCGTCGCGCCCAATCCCCGGCTGCATGCGCTAGAACCCGGCGGCGATTATGTCTCGTCATCCGATGGTTTGGTCGACTGCGACGCGCACGGCACCCTCGTCGCGGGGTTGATCGCCGCAGCACCCAGTCCCGACGACTCTTTCGCGGGTGTCGCGCCGGACGCGGCCATCTTGTCGATACGCCAGAACAGCGACCTGTACTCGGTGCGGGGAACGGGATCGACACGGAGCGACCCGAATGCGGTGTCGCCCGGCTACGGAAACACCCGGACTTTGGCGCTGGCGATAGTCCACGCCGTGGATTTAGGCGCCACGGTGGTCAATCTTTCCGAGGCGGCGTGTGCGCCGGTCGGCGCTGGATTGGATGACGCGGCCGTCGGGCAAGCAGTTCGGTATGCGTTCGAGCGAAACATTGTGGTGGTTGCCGCTGCCGGAAACATCAGCTCGCAGGGGCTGTGCAGCGCGCAGAACGAGGCGCACGATCCCAACCTTCCGCTCGCCGACGGGTGGAGTTCGGTGCGCACGGTCGCCAGCCCGGCATGGTTTCGGGATTATGTGCTTACCGTCGGCGCGGTCGCACCAAACGGAAAGCCCAGTGACTTCTCCCTGCACGGGCCGTGGGTAAGCCTGGCCGCACCTGGCGAACAGCTGACGTCGTTGAGCCCCAACGGCTCTGGACTCATGAACGCCTGGCAAGATCCGCAGCGCGGTCTGGTGCCGGTCAACGGCACCAGCTTTGCCGCTCCCCTGGTGTCGGGTCTCGTCGCCTTGATCCGCTCCCGTTTTCCGGGGATGTCAGCGGCAGAAGTCATGGAGCGGATCAAACGAACCGCTCAGACGCCGGAGACGGGTCCCAACGCGGCAACAGGTTACGGCGTGATCGACCCGGTCGCCGCTTTGAGTTATGACCTGCCCCCAGCCGCAAGAATGCCGGATCCATTTGCTGGACAATCGATTAGCGGTCCTGGGGAGCCGAGTAAGACCGATACGCGAGCGCGTGACATCGCGCTGATAGTGGTCGGTATGTGCATGGCAATTGCAGCGGTCGCCGTGGTGGTCGCCAAGAGTCGAGGTGGAGACAAAACGTGACCAACGGATTTGATGAGACTGACGAAATCGAAGACCGAGCCGCGCGCCTGCTAGCTCGGGTCGCCGCCCAGCGCACGCAGCGACCGGCGCAGCAAGCCGGACCGGATGGCGATCCCTTTCCCGGTGTAGACGACGAATCCTTCGCGTTAGAAGACGAGTCCGAACCGGAGGATGTCGACGAGTCCGAACCGGAGGATGTCGACGAGTCCGAACCGGAGGATGTCGACGAGTCCGAATCGCCATCTGGTCCGCAGCCGGGTGCATACGACGACAACGGTACCGAAGCCGAAAAGGCACGTTCCCCGCGCCGGATGGCGTTGCCGCCGTGGCAGTCTTCCACGTCGCCGATGGGCATGGAGTTCGAGTCGATCCCCGAAAACCAAGGCCAGCCAGTGGAAAGCCGATCACTGGGTGCGGACGCCGGCGAACTGCCGAACCGCCGGGAACCGCAGGGACAACTGGAACCGCAGTCTTCGGAGACTGCACCACCGGCATGGCCTGCCGGGTGGCCACCCGGACTGCCGCCATTGCCGCCTCCCCCCTGGCAAGGGCTACCACCATGGCCTGCGCCACCCGAACACGCGTTACGCGGTCCAGTGCCTCAGCCGGATCACCCTGCATCGCAGGCAATCCGGTTGCCGCCACCTCTCGATGAAGCTCAGATCATCAACCGCGATCGGAATGCACCGGAGTCGGGGTGGCGCCGCGCCGTCTACAAAGTCACCGGTCGACGGATCAACGCTGGCTTATCCCGCAAAGAGCGCGAACGCAATGAACTATTCGAGCAGATCCGTCAACCCATCGTCGGCGATTTCCGGATCGCCGTGCTGTCCATCAAGGGCGGTGTCGGAAAAACCACCACCACATTGGGTTTGGGCTCGGCTCTGGCGACGGTGCGCACAGACCGTGTCATCGCCGTCGACGCGAACCCGGACCGAGGCACACTGGCCGAGCGAGTGCCGGATACCTCGACGTCCTCGACGGTGCGTGATCTGCTGAGGGATCCGAACATCAAGCGATATGCGGATATTCGAAATCACACCCGAATGGCACCGAGCCGGCTGGAGGTTCTCGCCAGCGAGCAAGACCCAGCAGTGGCTGAGGTTTTCGGTGAAACCGACTACCGGCGCACTGTGGACATTCTCCGGCATTACTACAACATCATCCTTACCGATTGCGGCACTGGAATCATGCATTCGGCGATGGCCGGCGTGCTGGACTTGGCCAATGCGATCGTGCTGGTGAGCTTGCCGGCCATCGATGCGGCACGCAGCGCATCAGCGACACTGGACTGGCTTGCACAACACGGTCACGAAGCCTTGGTGCGGGAGGCCCACGTGGTACTGACCTCACCGAAACGCGGTGCGGCGGCACTCAAGTTGGACAAGGTCGTCGAACACTTCGACGCGCGCTGCCGGTCGACGCACGTCATCCCGTTCGAGCCGCATTTGGCCGAGGGGGCCGATTTCGACTTCGGGTTGCTCAAACCCGCGACGCGGCAAGCCTATCTTGAACTGGCTGGAGCGGTGTCGGAGAAGTTCTCGCGGCTGGCGTGGCCCTACGACGTCCGCTGACTACCCGTCCTTTTTAGGGTCCGGCTCGTCGTCCGTGTCCGCATCCGAGTCGCTATCGGTGTTGTAGTCGGTGGTGATTTTTCCGCTCCGTGTTCGAGTGACGTAGCTTCCGATCGATTTTCGGACGTTCTCCTCGATGATCCGTTCACCGTCGAGGAGGTGGCTCGCGGTGTTCGTCTTCCAAAACGGCCCGCGCGGGCGTTGGTCGTCGAAACCCAGGTCCGCTGCGCAGTAACCGCAGGCTCGCATAGTGCCAGCAAGTAGCTCGAGATCGATAGTGTCGCGACCGTCTTCTTTCAGCGCGGCGTGGATGCGGCGTTCGGCGTGCAGGTGCACGGGACTCTGTTTGTCAAAGAATCTTCTGTTCGGGACCCGAAAGCGTTTCTGTTCGATCGCTGTCAGCATCTTGCCGAACACTCCGGTCCCGTTCACCGCTTCGGTCCTTGAGAGCGTTTTCTTCAGTTTGCTCCAGTGGCGAGTCTGTCGGCCATCCGCATCCCCGCCCTCGCGGCTTTCCAGCAGATCTTCCAGGCCGGATGTATTGAGCAGCTCACGAATTCGGTCGTTGACGACGGCATTGTTTGACGATACGTAGATTGTTTCTTCCTCGGCGTCAAAGTAAGACTGCACTTCCGTTGAGTCCGAAAACTTTTCCTTCAACACGGTGGACATCCAGCGCAGCAACTGCGTTGCGCGATCGTGTTCGTAGGATCTTGGATCGTGCACGAGTTCCGGATTCTGCTCGTAGAGGCGTGTCACGTGTCCGCCCCGCCCGCCGGCCGCAGGGTTGGTCTCGGCATCAATGATGAAGAGCCGTTCCGGCGCGTATGCGGCTCCGGGGACCGTCACCCCGATCATCCCAGTTCCCGAGATAGCGTCGATCTCGGCGCCCTCGGCGAGGCGGTTCAGCTGCCCAAACGCGTCGTCGAGCCCTTCCTGCAGATGAGTTGGGAGGTCAAGCAACTCAGACTCGACTCGCTTTTGGCTGCGGATCGTGCCGCCGGCGCCGACCGCCATGGAGAATGCCTCCCACGGCGCACCCGCCGCCTCGGCGGCATCGCGAGCCGAAAGTGTGGGGTTGTTTTGCATCCGTCGGAAGGCGTCGCCGAACTGTGCGCGGTTGTGGCGAAATGCTCGCAGAAAATCCATAGCAGTGATGGCCGTAGGTGGCAGCTTCTCAGCCTGATTGTGTAGGCCCATGGCTTCAAGCGATGCCACGATCGAGTCGCGCCGCTCCGCGTAGTGGCTCAGCCCCACCACCCGCTGCGTTGTCGCGCGAAGTCCTTCGGTGTTCATGCCGACATACAGCCGGAGAACACCTGCGCTCACTCCGAGTTCATTACTGATCTTCTGCAGAGTCTTGTTCGGGTCCTCGACAAGCTTCTTCAGCGCATCGTCCAACGTTTCCGCCGTCATGTCGCCGGCAAGCGCCGCACCACTCGCTTCGGGCAACCCTTCTGCCGTGTTGTCGTGCCCTATCCTTGCGAAGGCGTCCCTCAATCGATCGCGGTGTTCGGTGTAGCCTCGCAGTCGAGCGAGTTCTGGCATGCTTTTTCTCAGCGAGCCATCGACTGTGATCCAGTGTTGGAGGTCGGTGCGCTTAATCCCGGCCTCGTTCGCCATATCGTCCCGGACGGTGTCTCCACGTTTCCGTTTGCCTTCTGTCCGGCTCTTCTCGACGAGAAACTCTAGTGCTCTAGCTAAATTTTCAGCGGTGATGGGCGGCTTCGGTGGCTCTGGAAGTTGGCCATCGTGCAGACCCAATCGTTCGACCAAGCCCTGGATAGCATCCCGATGCTCCGGGTAGTCCTCCATCGAACTCAGCCGCTTAGGCAGATATTTGTCAGCGCCGGGTTTCCAGCCTATTTGCATCATCCAGCCCTTGGCGGTGTCGAAGGTCCCGCGCGGTGCCTCCTCGACGAGGTGTCGCCGGGTGATATCGGCAGGCGTTTCGCGCTGTCCTGCAGGCTTGATTGATTCCGCCTCCAACTCGGAAAGCAACGCCTCAACCTGGGCGGCCGTCGTGACTTTGTCATATTGCTCGAAGTCGGCGGCTGCCGAATCGGTCTTTGTGCGCTTTTTCGGTCGACCCCGTTTGCGGCGCTGTTCCTCAGGTTCGTCCAGAGCCCGCTTGGCTGGGCCCGTCCGTCCTTTAGCAACCAAGTTGTCCTCAGCGCCCGACATATGCGCTGACGACGGAGCCTCCGACAGCTCACTGGTGTCCGGGGAGGGATGACGCGACGGCGAGTCGGGGTCGACGTCCATCGAATGACGGCCGTGTCCCGAGGGCCCTGCCTCGGCGTGACTATGGCCGGCTGATCTTGCAATATGTGTGGGCACCCGCACGTCCTGGTTGACAAACCGGCGGGCAAGATCACCTGACGGGACGACCTGGCCGCTTTGAACCATGCCGATCACGCGATGATCATCCGGGCCCAGACCCGCGCTGTCCTGTCCAGGTGGCCGCGTTTCCAACCGGTTCAGCGTCGTGGTCAGCTCACGTTCGTCGGGCGCAAATGCCCCATCCGCCGCCTCAGTCATGAGGTCATCGCCATGATGCAATCTTCTGCGGGACAACATGATACCGCTGCTGGAGTGGATTTCTTGCGCGTGCCCGCGAGCGGCTCCGCCGAGGGTGACATCGCGGGCGTTTCGCGCGACGGGCAACCCGACGCGCTCTGCGCTCGGCGCACCGTGGGCCGATTTCATCGATAACGATGCGTGCGGCCCAGACCCAGCGCCCCCAGCAGAATCCCCGTGCCGAAACGCGGTCACCCCATCGAACGGCTCGACCATGACCCGCGACGCATCAGCCCACCACGACCCGTCCTCGTGCCGGTCTAGCACGCGGACACTCGGCAACTCTTCGTCGTCACCAGTATTCATCCACTGTCCACGGTCAGCGTTGTCGATCGATTGTTGCGACACCCCTGTCGGTGTCGCTGTGCCGCAACGACTGTGGCTCGCCGTCCGCCATCTCGACATCGCTGTCCTCGACAGCCGGCTGACCCGACATCGTCACATCATCCGACTGGCCTGAAGCCGCCTCGCGGGCGACTCGCGCGTCGTGCTCTTCCCAGGTTTCATACAAGTCATCGTCGTCATCGCGCTCCTCGCCCATGGAGGGTGACACCGTGGCCCGTGATGGACTCGGCCGCGGCACATCCGCATCCGCATCCGAGTCACTATCGGTGTTGTAGTCAACGGTGATCTTGTCGGCCTTCGTCCGTGTGACATAGGTTCCGATGGAATTTTTCTTGTTCTCTTCGATGATTCCGTCTGCGTCGAGGAAGGCAGTTGCCGCTTTCGTTTGCCAGAACGGTCCGCGCCGTCGCTGGTCCTCAAATCCCAGGTCAGCGGCACAGTAGCCACAAGCTCGCTTGGTGCCCGCGAGTAGCTCGAGGTCGACGGGGCCACCGCCGCCGTCTTCCACTGCGCGCTTGATACGG
Source organism: Mycobacterium sp. Dal123C01 (assembly GCF_052566995.1). NCBI lineage: Bacteria > Bacillati > Actinomycetota > Actinomycetes > Mycobacteriales > Mycobacteriaceae > Mycobacterium > Mycobacterium sp. Dal123C01. Next base: position 5,861,748 of record NZ_CP199580.1, read on the forward strand.
CGTTCGGCATGCAGTTGAACTACCTTGCCGTGGTCGTCCTTGATATCCGTGATGGGAATCTCAAAGCTCTTCTGCTTGATCGCGTTTACGATCTCGCGTACTCGTGCATCATCGCTGAGTGCCTTCGGGTCCGCCAGCGCCTCCTTGAGTTTGCTCCAGTGACGGGTCTCCCGGGTCTCCGGATCCCCGCCCTCGCGAGCGTTCACCAGTCCCTCCAAACCAGTTCCGTCAAGCAGCAGCTCGCGAAGCTTCTTGTTGTCCGTGGGGAGGTTCGACGACACGTAAAGCTTGTTTTCTTCGCGGTCGAAGTAGATTTGCACTTCCCGCCCAAACGAAAACTGTTCCAACAAGACTGTGGACACCCACCTCAGCAGCTGCGCCGGCCGGTCCTGCACATAGGATCGCGGACCCTGCACCAAATCCGGGTTCCGCGCGAACAGACGATACAGTCGTGGGTTTTGTCCTCGCTTCTTGCCGGACTCCAGCTCCTTAACGATGTAGACCCGCTCCACATGGTTGGGACGAGTCGTGACGTCGTGCATGCCACCCTCGACGACCGGAGCGCCCCGCGCGTGGGCGTTGAGGCGCTCGAACATCGCGTCGAGACCGCTCCGCTGCCACGGTCGTACCTTTGCCAATTGATCCACGACGCTCTTCATGTCGCGAATCGCGGGTCCGCTGTCGACCGCCATCGAAAACGCCACCGACGGCATGCCTGATTCGCGTGCAGCATCACGCGGTGACAGCTTGGGATCGTTGCGCATCCGCTCAATGGCCTCGGCAACCTGTGCGCGATGATCGCGAAGTGTCTTGAGGAAGTCCTCGGCGGTGACCATCACCCGCGGCAGGCCGTCAGCCTGCACGTGTTGACCCATTTTCCTCAGGGAGGCTTCGATCGACTCTCGCTGTTCGGCATAATTCGCTAGTTTCGATAACGCATCCGGAGCCAAGTCACGACGAAGCCCGTTGAGAGCGACATATTTTCGCAGCGTGACGTCGGTGGCCTGAACCTCGCGAACGACGTCCCGCAACGACAACTTCGGATTTGCGGCCAGCTTGTGCAGCGCATCCGCCAGAATGTCGCCCGTCATCTCGCCTTTAGCAATGCGCTCGGCCGGTTCGGGCAACGCGTCCGCGGTCTCAGTGTGGTCGAGATCTCTGAAGGCATGCTCTAATTGCTCGCGATTTTCTGCGTAGCCCGGCAGGTTTCGGAGCTCGTCGACCGACCTCATGTTGGAGAGGTCGCCGTACGCGGTGAACCAACCTTCCAACGTGCTCCTGCTCATACCCGTCGTCTTCTCCCAGTAGGGATAAACCCCATAACCCTTTCTCGCGTTGGACTTATTTCGCTCGACAAGCCATTGCAGTACCTCAACCAAAGTCTCAGCGGTGAACTGCTTCTTCGGCCGTTGCGCATCAGGAAGTGTCTTTCTGTACAGGTCCAAGGATTTAACCAAACCCTGCAGAGACTCGCGGCGCTCCGGGTAGTCGGGCAGGCGACTCAGTCGGTTGGCTAGATTCTGTTTTTCGTCGCTCCAAGCCGACGGACGCAGCCATTTTCCGTTCTGCGGCAGGCCTCCCGGATACCGTTTCGCGATTTCATGAGCCGTAGCGCCCTTACCTTTTTCGTCGTTCAGCGCGCGAAGCAGCGTCTCGATATACTCTGCCGTCAATTTGGATTGCCCCTTGGGGGGTGCAGGAAGCGTTTTTGGGCGCTTCCCTGGGCGGCCCGGGCTGCCCACCTGCTTACCACGCGGCCGTTTTGTCCCGACGATCTGCGATTCACGCTGCACCGCAACACTTTCCGAATCGCTATCCGGCAGCTCTGTGAGATCGCTCGTATCCCCCTGTGAGGCAACACTTTGCGCGTCATCTCTGCCGGACGCAGGCGGGTCGGTGGCCGTAGCGTCCGCATTTTTGCGCCTCGTTGAGTGGCCGGATCCGGCCCGCTGTTTACCCTTGCCACGCCGCCCTTCCAAGGGTGCGTCGTCATCGAATGTGCCATGGTCGTCGTGACTGCCCGACCACTCGTCGTCCGAAGATGGCTGATTGCCCTTCCCACGCTGCGGTTTCGGCGATGCGTCCTCGTCCTCATCCAACGCTTCAGCGTCTTCCTCGATGTCTGACAACTCCGAAGAATTCTCGCCTGAATCCACTCGTCGCGCTACGGGCAAACCGGCAGAGCCCGAGGTATCAGCGCCGCGCATTCGAGACGAGCCGGCCGCAGTGTTCGCCCGTGGGGACACCGGCCGCAAACGGTCCGGCACCTCCACCCCTAGAGCACGCACCCGGCCGTACTGACCCGCACTCATCGTGCGGACATCGTCGAGAACTAGACGAAGACCCGTCGTCTCGCTTGCCGTAAGCCGACCCTCATCTCGAGCCTGCTCCAAGTTCTGCAAAACCTCTTCCAGCCCGGGGTCCGGGCGACTGCCCCGCGCTCCGGCGTTAAACCGCGGATACCACTCACCAGTTGCCACCGCCCGAGACAAAATGTCCGCCAGATCATGGCTAACGAACCGACGCTGGTAGTCCGGCAGCTCCCGATAGGCTCGCTGAACCTGCTCGCTGCCATCATCGATCCCGGCCCGAGCCAGCCTGGCCGCCGCGTCTTCTAAAATGGCCGCAGCGCGCTCCGGTTCGGCCTTCGCAAACCGAGTCCAATCATCAAACGGCGTAGCAGACCCCGACGACGCCACGCGACCCGCCGTAGAACCACGGCTTTCATCAGGGACACCGTGCGGTACGCCCGACTGACCGGCCTGCGATTCGTCGAGGCCCACCTCCGCTAAGTCCTTACCGACGTTGACCTCACCCGGCCAGTCGGTCGCTTCGCCAATATCGGCATCGGCGTGGGGCAATCCCTTCGACGGCGCATCCGCTGGCGACGGCAGGCCCGCCCCGCCCGGCTGTCGGCTTTTCGCCACCGCGCCGACCCCGTCGAACGCCCGGCGCTGCTGGGCAGTCGAGTCGAGTGTGCCGTCGTTGCCGACGCCTGGGATCGCTTCGTTGAAGACGCCGTAGCCCTCGCCGCCGAGTCCGTCCGGCGTGAAAAGCATCCACGATGTCCCGGCCTCTGAGGCAATCTGGCCGCGATGCTCCGCGTTGCCGATCAGGACGCGCTCGCGTGGGGCGAGCACGTCGCGACCGGTGGCATCGGCCAACTTCTGTGCGAAACCACCTGACAGCGCCCCGCTATCGCATGCGACCAACACCAGCGCGTTGCCGGTATCGCTGGGAAGCTTGGGCATGAGGATCTTCGCGAGTTGCCCGGCTTCAAGCAACACCTCACCCGTCGACCCATCGGGGTGTCCGACCGGAACCCGGACCAGGCGGCCGACACCGCCACCATCGGCGACACCGTGAACTAGCACGGCGAAACCCTGTCCTCGGGGAACCATCTCCTCGAACGGCTGCGACGGCTCGTGCCGCGGCAGCAACGCCACACCGCGCCGACCCTCACCGCCGAAATCGTCGACGAGGACTCGCGACCCGTCGGCTCGCCACGAACCATCCTCGCCGAGCTCTAACCGCTCAACCCCGTCCCACGCTCCAATCCCGCTGGCGTCCAGCCAGTTACCGCTTAGGTTATCCAGGAACCCGAGGTCACCGAGATCCGGACCCGAGGCTATCGAGGGCAGAACCAATTGCCGGGGCGGTCGCGCCGGGGCGGCGCCGGACACGGTCACCCACCCGACCGCGGCCCGCCGGTCGGTATTGTCGGCGACGGTGTAACCCTGGGCGGTCAGCGATCCCGAGCCCCGGCTGGTGGCAACCAGGGAAACCCGATCCGCGGCGAGCCCTTCGTTGCGAAGTCGATCGCGGATCAGTGAGAGCAATGCCTTACCGACCTTATTCGCTTCTATCGGCCCCGCGGTTCGGGCGAATATGCCGGAACCTTTCGGAATCCCAGCATCCACATGAACCTGCACTGGTCCCTGTTGTTGGTGCGCCACCTGCACCACCTGGTCGGCAAAGACTTCCAGCCGGCCCTGGTCGTCGCCTGATGAGGTTTGCAGCCACGGCGGGGCCACTGACTTGAGTTCGCCCACAATGTCTTTCAAGTCGGCGACCGCCTGCTTAAGCTGACGGTCGAGCAATTCGCGGCTGCTCGCGATCGGGTGGCGTCCCACTTGATCCAAATCGAAACGGCTCATCCGTTGGTGAAGCTCGGTCAAGTCGGTTATCAGTGTGTGCCAGGCGGCAGGTTCGGACCGATTGAGTCCATCGATCAGGTTCTTCAATCGTTGTCCCTGCTCGGTCTTCAGCAGCGCATCACGCTGCTGGGAATCCGCTGCCTGGTCCTTGTTCCAGGCGTCGTCGAGTTCCGACAGGAACTGGTTTCGGGTTGTGTTGGGGGTCGCAAATTTCGAGACTTCACGCACCGGTTCCCATACCTCGGCCGGATCAACCCGGCGGGAGTGCTCCGCCTCCCTGTGCACGTCGGTCAGCGTGGTGCGCAGCCAGTTGAACCTGTTCTCGAAAGTATCGGGATCCACCACCGATTCGTCCAAATAGCGCAGCTCCCAAAGGTCCAGGCCGGGTCCGTTTTCGCTGGGGTTGGTGTCGAGCTCAGCGAAGCGCGTCCGAACCCCCATCGCGCGGTACTGGTCGATGGGCACATCCGGCCGCGGCAGCAGGAAGTTGTCGAAGTACTGCGTCCAAGGCTCGCCGGGGATCCCACCGGGCTTATTCGGAAGCCGCCAATCCCCGATGTCGGCCAATTCAGAGTCACTGAGTGCTTGTTGATCGAACCGTTCTCTTGCGGCCCGGTCATTGGCCGTGAACGTCTGAAGGAAAAACTCCCGAGTCGCCTTCGGGTCCGCGGCGAAGAAGCGCCGCACCTCTGCGGGCGCTGCTCCGATCAGCGCTTTAGGAGCAACGCGTGAGACGGCCGGAGTGAAATTCTTCGGCCCCGCGGCGCTTTGCTCTCCCATCTTTATATGCATGCGCCAACGCAACACCGCCGAGTTGTGCAAGTAGGCCGACGTGGCGATGGCGCGGACCCAGGCCACGTTTTTATCGGAATGTAGCGCCTCCACCAGGAAGCCGGGATACGGCTCGTTGCGGTGGCTGCTGTGTGACGAGGCGGTGAATCGCCGCGCCATCAGCCGCCCGAAGTCCAGCCCCTCCAACAGGTAAGCGTTGGCGGGTGCGTTAAATGCTTTATCCCGCAACTGATATAGGAAGGCCCAGTCGTAGTCGGCATCGGTACCCCCGGTGTACTGCACCGCGTCCTTGTCGGACTGTTCGCGATCGGCGAACACCTCGATGTCCTCTGCGCCGGGTTTGATGGTGTACTTCGACGTGTCGGAGAAGATGTCCTTGATCTTGGCACTGGTGTTGTGGATTCTGGTTTTGTTGTGCAGCAGGTCGTCGATCTCCCGCTGCCTGTCGATCAGATCGCTGCTGAACGGGCCGGTTTCACCCGGCACCATTGCCGCGGGATCGCTGACCGTCTCCAGGATGGTCTTTCCCTCCGATGACTTGTCCGTCGTCACATTGACCAGTCCAGTGACGATCTTGGTGTTCGGATGGATGTTGGCCGGTAACTCCTTGACTCGGTAGCGTGGCTTCTCCTTTACGAAACCTCCCTTGCCATAGCCAGGGTCGCTCGGAGCGTCGGTGATCGCTCGGGCGGTCGAACCCGATTCCAGTTGCCTCACCACCAGTTCGGGGCGCGCCACCCCGTTGGTGTCCACCACCACGATGCGGGTGGACACGGCCGACTCCAACTGATCACCCCCACGCCGCGCCCACTCCGCCGACGATCCGGGTCGGTTGTGGGCCGCTAAAAGCCTTTCACCCGGGGGCATCTGGGGATCGACCCAGAACAATCGGCCACCTTCCGTGTGCCGCAACGCGAAGGCGTGCCCTTCCCCGGACGGGCGGGCCATCAACACATATACCGTGCTACCCCGCCCCGCGCGCCGCGCAGCAGACTCCGCATCGCTCCAATCCGCAATATCCACCCAATCGGCTCCCGGAGCGATCCGCGTCTCCGCCGCCCGCGACCAGTTGTCGTCGTCCATCAACCGCCCGGCCGTACCCGAGTCGGGCACCGCCGACTCCTCCACGGTCCGCTCCGCACGCACACCGTCCGGGTTGAACGTCTCCCGCAAGCCCTGCAACAGCAGCACACAGTTGACCGGCTCATCCGTCTGCCCGGCCGGTTGGCGTTGTTCGACCCGGGTGACCGCCTCGTCGACCGCGGTTCTCAACGCATGCTCATCTTCGCGCGCGGCCTCGGCGTTGAGGTGTCCCGGCATGGGCGGTACATGGGATGGCGCGGAAATACCTGGGCGGACTAAATGTTCGGTCTGACCAGGGGTCGGGACAACATCGCCGCGTTCCGACACAGCGACCCCCGGGACCGCATCACTACTGAGGCGCTGCAGACCACCTCGCGAGGGCACCGTGCTCGCGTAGTGGCCCAAGGCCAGCTCGATGCGCCGCTCGGAGTGGCTGCGCTGCTGGGGCGTCAGAATTGCAAACGCTGCTCTGACCCGCTCTTCGACATCGTTGATTCCCCGGCGATTGAGCATCTCGGTCAGCCGGTCAAGGATCCGGTGGGCGCCCTCTGGCTCGCGAGCCACGAAATCGTCCCACCCGCGGGGTGCGAGGACCGCCGGTAGCAGGTGCGCACGATCTGTGAGGTTGCGCCACCGATCGAAAGGTTGCAGGGCCGCCTCGGCCGCGCGGACCTCGTCGGGAGTGACCGCGGAGAACCTCGGCACCTGCCTCACGGCGTCGACGAGATGAGCGAGCTGTTCATCATTCAAATCCGGCGGCGTTGCGGGCGGTGCGTCTTTAGTGGGAAGCGGTCCGCCGAGATTTTTGTAGAGCTGCGCGAGTCGGTTCGCGAGGTCTGGGTCGTCGTACGTACGACCCAAGAGCCGGCCCAGGCCGTACTCCGCGACGAACTCGCGAGGGTTTTCCCGTGCGTAGGCACTGACCTTTGCGATGTCCGCCGCGTGATGCGCAAGGAACGACGTCGACATCAAGTCCACGTACCGACGCGGGCTATTTTGGTAATGGAGCCAATGCAGCGACTCGTGCAAAGCGCCGCCCAGAGTCCTGTCCTGCATTAAGTCCCGGACGCTGTGCACGCTCTGGCGAGTGGCGCCGACTGGCGGATTTTCGGCGAGCCGAGAGCTGACGAACATCTGGTCCGGAGGGGCAAAAGAAGCCGCGCCTTCGGCCCGGATCAGCGGCGTCACTGCGAGACTGGAAACGTAAATTGTCGACTCGCCGCGACTGTCGACGCCGCCGCGCACCGTCACTAAACGGTGATAGCGCGGGAGGCCGACGTGAAGGGTTGGCGGCAACACGTATCCGCCGGCGTGCAGAACAGACAACGCACGCAAGATGACTTCGCGACGGGGGCCAGCCGTGGGGTCCTCATCCGAAGAGGAGAAACGGAGCCGAACATCCTCGTGTTGCGCCTCGTCCACAACGAGGTGCGTGTTCGAATCGGCTTGCATGGTTCGATCGGTCCGCTCGAGATAGGCCGATAGCTCCGGGTACTTCGCGCGGGCACTCGGGTCTTGCTGAATCAGAGCAACTAGCGCCGCGTCGTCAACGTCCTCGACGGTCACCCCGGCCCGGTCCGAAAGGTCCGTCAAGGTCTCCTCAACTCGGTTCCGCAATATGTCGGCGTAATCCCGCATCGCTTCGTCGGATAGCTCGCCATGTTGCGTGCGGGGAAAGTCGGTGAACAGTCGGTGCACGCGACCGCCGAGGTCGCCCGTCGGTGGCGTACGCGTGACGAGATCCGCGAGATCGGGCGCGACTATCTGGTATGCGGCCGCCCTGTCGATCGGGGCCGGGGGTGACTCCGCCGGCCCACTCGTGCGCTTTCGATGCTCAGCCGCATCATCTCCTGACTCCTCCAAGCGGGAGCCAGGAGTGTCCGACGACACCAGCCTGCCGGTCGGCGGCCCCGGCAGCGGAGAACGGGGCCCCGCGGGACCCTCAGACTCCGGACCCAGCAGCTCGATACTGCCCCGGTCAGCATGCGCAGGCGCCGAACGATCGGCGCTCACGTCTTTGGCCTCATGTGCGGTGCGCGTGATGGGCAGACCCGCTGAACGGTTAGTCGACTCGGGACGGACCCGCGGCGCGCTGGACGGGTTCGGTGGTTCCGGAGGTTGGCTGACCTCCCCCTCGGTTGAGCGGGCCACCTCGTCGCCAGGGTCGCCCTCGGGTCGAACGGTGGATGGACCCGCCACGCGCGGGGGTTGCGGGTCCGGCGTGACGACATCGGGTGCGGGTTTCGCGACGAACCGGTCGTCCGGGCTTTCGACTCTCTGTTGCAAGCGGTTTGGATTGACGGGGTGGGTTTCGGATTGGGGGAGCAGGATCGGTCCGTGGACGTCGACCGGCGGTAGATCGTGGTCGACGCCAAAATAGTTCACCGTGAGGGAGACACGGGTGATGCCATCGAACACCGCATACGAGCCGGGGAACTTGCCGTTGGCCGAGACCCGTGCTGTTTGGCTGAAAATCGGGGCATGGCGCTGGCGGCCTGTGGCGCCGGCTCCGGCCATCAGGCTGCCTTGGAAACCGGGCAGCCTCCAGTGCGGACCGAACAGCAACCGCCCGCCGCCTTCACGGGACTTGATGGGCTGGTGTAGCCGGGTCCGGGTGACGTCGTTGAGAACGTAGGTGTTGCCTCCCTCGTGCTCGAGCTTCTTGAAGTTCAGTGCTCGGACGTCGGCGCGACCAGTGATCCGCAGGTGCCCGCGGCGGAGGAGCTCTACCCCCTCGCCGTGCTCGGCTCGGGTCATCACCGCCAGTTTGCTCGCAATGCGGGTGTCGTTGAGGTAGCGGTCCACGTGCTGGCTGATATTGAGGATGTGCAACGGGCCCAGGCTCTTTAGCGTTTGTTCGCGGAAGGTCGCCCCATTGGTGATCTTGCGGATGATGGTGTCGCGGCTGAGCCCGTGCGCGGGCAGGCCGGTCGTGTTCGGATTCGGGGCCGTTCCGGCGTGATCGTCAGGCCCGTTGTGGGACCGATCGTCGTTGCGGATGATCCCGTCACGCGGGACATACAGTGGGTGGTCCTGCTTGTCCGTCGGCGATTCACGAGTGACGAAGTCGACCTGGGCCGTGCCGGCGTGGCTGATGCGGCCGCTGCCGAATCCAAACGGTCCGGTCGGCCGGCTCATGTCGGCCTCGATGGTCGCAGTGCCAACGTGGGTCAGCGTGGGGACTTTCTTGCGAAAGACGTTGCCAGTAGCCAGAGTTTCGGTGCGTGCGTCGACTATCTCGTTGCCAATCCCACCGGTCACGCGGCCCTGCGCAGAGACATTCAAGGCTTCGTGGCCGGGCAGGATGTCTGCCTGGGCCTGGACATAGCCCTGCCAGCTGCTGGCTTTGATGTTGGAAACACCTGCGCCCAACGACTGCTGCCCGCCGCTGTAGAACTCGGTGGTCGCCTTGGACCCGGTGACGTTCATGCTGTCGAGGCGCGCGGCGAGCACGACCTTGCCGCCACGTACCGATTTCAGGCGGATGGTTTTGGTGTCGCCGCGGCTGTAATCGCCCAGCCCGCGTTGGACGGCCATTGTCTTGAGGTGCTCGGCGAGTTCGGCCCGCACCAGTGGCCACGCGGCCCCAAAGACCGCGGTCCCCTGGGTGGTCATCGAGTCGAGGATGTGGGCCGCTACCAAATCCTCTCTGGCAGTGTGGTTTTCGACGTTGGCAACCGACGCATCATCATGGGCGGTCGGATCGCCCGCGATGTGCGGACGGATCTTCACGACGGCCTGGTCGACTTCGAGCGCGATGCGCGGAGTCGTCGACGAATCGCCTTGCCCGCGGCCCCCATCGGCGGCCTCGATTTCGGTGGCGGCCGGAGGGTCTTTGGGGTAAGAGAAGGTACCGCTGAGCGTAACCGGTTCTGGCGCTTCCGGAACATCCCTCAATGGCGGGCCAAAGACGTGCTGTTCGTAGCCGATTTCGAAGCGGATCGGTTGCCGGAACAAATCATGCTGCTCGGTCGTGCGCACCCTCGTCGGGACCCGGTACTCGGTTTCCCCGGTGAAGTTTGGAAAGTCCACATTGCTCAGGTGCCCGAGGCCCTGGTCGGCTCGGCCCTCGACGTCCTCTTGCGGGCGCACGGTGGCGGTGTAGGTGACCTGCGCGCTCACTGAGCCGTGCGGCACCGGGATCTGGAGCCGGCCGCCTGCGACCGTTCGCAGCGAATCGCCGTAGATGTGCGCGGTCGAGGATTGCGACTCAGTGGACAGATCGGTTTCGAATTTCTTTGAGGGCCCCACATATTCGAAGTCGTTGGGGCCGGTGCCGCGGACCGGCCGTACTTTGACGGTGATCTTGCCGCCGCGCACCGAGATGTCGTGACTCCACTGTTGGCCGGACTCATGCGTCAGCCGGGCGAGCAGAACGCTCGGGCCGAACTGATCGGATAGCCCGCTGATTGCCTCGTCGAGGGAGCTGCCGAGGGCCGGCGCGAGGTCCTGGCGGATCGCCTCGAGCAAGCCGCTGGCCGGGTCGACACCGACCAGCATGTCGGAGGGATGCCAACCTTCCTCGAAGGCGTGTGCGGGCGGCTCCGGCGCGTCCCTGACCGGCGGCGCCGTCCAGTCCAGGTTCGGCCGTACCGGGTCGGGCTCCGGTGGAGGCGCCGTGCCGTCTGCAGCATCGGTGAGCCGGGGGTGCGGTGGGTCGACCGGCGGTGCGTCGACTGTCCCCTGATGGTCGGGCACACTGTCGATCGTGTCCTGACGATGGGCGAGGAGCGGCGTCGTGCTGTCCGTCGTGGCTTGACGCTCGGGCCCACTGTCGGCCGTCCCTTGACGGCTCGACCCGATTTCGACCGTCTCCCGGTCTCGCGGGACAAAGGGTGTCACCCTGTCTACCACGCCTTCGCCGTCAAGCATGCTCTCGACCGTGCCCTGCCGACGGGGAATCCGCGGCTCCCAATCATCCTCGGGCCCTTCACCTTCACCCAGACTATCGACCGTCTCCTGACGTTCGGGCACGCTATCGAGTGTCCCTCCGCGCGGCGGGATCAACGGCGTTGCGCTGTCCACCGTCCCCTGACGGTCGGGCTCGCTGTCGACCGTCCACGGGCGAGAAGGGGCCGTGGTTGTTGGACTGTCGATCAGCTGGTAGGCGTGAGGGTGTTCTCGAACGTCTTCGCCGACAACGTAACTGATGTTCTGCAACCGTCTCGGGCGCGATCCCGAAGGTGCCGGATCACGGGATGGCCCCTGCTGCAAGCCCGCCGGGGACCGATCGCCCTTGTCCGTGCCGCGGGTGAGCGGGACACCCTGGTGTTCAATTGATATGGGCGCGAAGGGATTTTTGGGCAGGGGGGCCTGGTCGACTGGGTCTGGAGGAGGTTTGGGGCGCGGCTCGTCGATGAAACCCGTTGGGATCTTTCGGGTGAAGGTAGGTGGCAGCGATGAGTCGTGCGTGCGTGAGCCTTGCAGCTCGGTGAGGGGGACCGCGATCTCGACCGGGAAAAGACCGGACTCGTGCACGGTGGCCTTGGGACCAGTCATGGTGCCGTCGAGCCGGACCCACCCTTCGAAAATGGCCATCGGTTGGTCGAACTTGGTTGCCACCGCGACGCGTTGCTGGTTGCGCACCCGTTCGCCGTCCCGGACGGTCCGGTTGGTGCCGACGATAACCTCACCGAGAACTGTGCTGTCGTTGACGCTTCCGCCCCGCCCGCCGAGGGCGCTCTGCACGGAAGTCTGCTTGTTGCGGTCGGTCGTGGCCGCCTCGCCCTCAGTGAGCTCCGCACTCGGGCTGGACAGTGGGTTGATCACCCGGCGGAAGGTGAGCTGCTCGAAGTCGGCCGTGAAGTAGTCTTTGCCCTTCGAGCCGCGCCCTGGCGACTGCGGGCGGCTCAGCGGGCTGTGTTGGGACATGGCGGCCAGCGAGCCACGGACCCGATTGAGGTGATACCAGGAGGACACGTCCGAGCGGGCGTCCTTCCAACCGCTGCCGTACGCCTTGTGGCCCATCGACTCGAGCATTCCGTGAAAGCCGCCCAGGTCGAGGTTGGTGACGCGGTCCATGCTGCCCAGTCCCCGCAGGGGCACAGCGCTTTCCCAGCCCGCCCCGCGTGAGATGGCCGGCGGCTCCGGCAGATGTGCGGCCCGCGGCGGCACACTGTGCTGGCTGTCGCTCCCGCTGCGGCCTGAGCCGAACAGGCGCCAGCGAGGTGACTTGGCAATCGAGTTTCGTTCCGTCGGCGGCGTACCCCAGATTCGCTCCGGCGGCGCCCACACCTCTTTGCCCAGGAAGTCGGTCGTCGGGTTGGTCTCGGATTGCTCCATCAGCACGTCGAATCGGCCGCGGGTCTCGTGCACCGCGCCCTTAAACGGCTCCCCGAGCCGGGTCGGCGAGACCGAATCGGGCGTGTGCATCTCAAACCGAAGCCGAACCTGGCCGTGCCAGCCCTGCCCGGGCGCCGGGGTTTTCAGCGTGTTGCGGATGCGCAACTGACGGGTGTGCGTCTCATTATTTGTTTGTGCGCGGGTGAAGGTGCCGCCCAGACCGCCATCTACCTCGCTCGCGTCGGTACCGCCTTGCCCGCGAAACCGGCCGGGCGTCGGCAGCTGGGTGGACCAGGTCACCAAGTCTTGGCGCACCTCGGACGTGTCAGTTTCGGTCCCGTAGTGAAATTCGGTCTCGTTTGTCGTGCCGGTGGCGCGCATCATCCGCCGGGCAACGCCCTTTTCGATGTCTCCGGCTGGGGGGTGTATTTTCGCGGGGGCGCCGAGGGGTTCAACGAAAGCGTGCACCTCCAGCCGGGCGCCGGGGATGCCTTCAAAGTTGAGGGTCAATGGCTGTTTGTTGGTCATGCCATGCAAATTGGCCTGCACCAGGTCGACGGTCAGCCAGCTGTTGGTCTCGTTCATTGCATGGCGGCCTAGCCTGTTGCCGTAGGCCTTGGCGAAGGCAGCCTGCATCGGTTCGCTGGTGACAAATGCGGCAATGGTCTGCGGCCGCGGACCGCGCGCGGGCGGCCGTTGCGGTTCTTCGTCGTGCTCCGAAGGCCGGGAATCGTCGGGTAGCAACGAAAAATTGGTGACGACGTCGGAGCCGCTCAGCGCGCGGGTGTACTGCACCCGTGGTGGGCCAACGGATTCGGGGGCAACCTGCTGGCTCGACTCCCCGGGCAGCGGACCGACCGTGTCGCGTGCCTCGTCGGCATGATCTTCACCGCGGTCGTTGACATCTCGCGTCGGAACGACGACCTGCGTTTGGTAAGCGAGCGCGTGGGGGTGCATCTCGTCGGGAGAAGTGCTCAGCCGGTGTGTAATGACTGTTTGGATCTTCCCGTGGAAACGGGTGGCGGGCTCCGCAGTCTGGCCACCGCTGATCTGGCGGTCCGCGCGCTGATGGGTCAGCGCCGCGTCGTGCGTCCGCGCGCCGGTCGCGGTGGCGGTGTCGCTCGCCTTCGGGTGGGTGATGTTGGCTTGCACGACGCCGTAGAACTGATTCCGACGTTCTGAGAAGGACCCGAAGGCGTTGGTGGAGTCCGATGTGTGCTCGAACTCGTACTTCTTGACGTTCTCCTTGAAGTGCAGCGAGGACTCCTCCGACGCACCATCCAGCCGCAGACTGATCGTCAAAGTCTTTCCGCCCGTAAGATTTACGACTCGTGTGGGCGTGTGGCCGCCGCGCAGCATGCCGGGGACCTTGGGTTTGAGGCCATCGTCGGAGAACAGCGCGGTGATCTGCTCGCGGTTGCTCTCCCACGCGTCATCGCCGCCCAACCGCCTCACCACTCGCTCGATATGTTTGAGCCCTTCATCGCCGGAGCTGAATTCCTCGACCACGTCGGTGCCGCCGAGGATCAGGTTGTCGCCGATCCGGGCGGGCAGTTGCGGATCCGGCAGGGGCGGATCGGGCGGCTGAGGCGCCCGGGCGTCGGCTTTTGGCTGATCGGGTTGCGGCGCTTGAGCTTCCTCCTTCGTCTGCCTGATCTGGGTCGGCTCCGTTACCGTTGAATCCTCAACGGGGGGAGGCAGTTCTGCGGGCGCCGGCGGGGCATCGGGTTCGATCTGGTCTCGCGGGGCTGTAACATGCAGCGCGTGAACAGTTTCCGCCGTAGCAGTAGCGTGACTTTGTTGCTCGGCGTCGTCAGACCCCGGACTGGCCTGCACTTGACGCTCGCCAGCACCTCCCGCAATCGGCGCCGCGCCCAACCGATCGCGATAGGCGGGCAGTAGCGCATCCGGGTCGGTTATCCCCCAACTGGCGAGATCATGAACCGCTCTATCCAGCTGCAAGCTTCCCGACAAAGCGCCCGACTCCGCCGGTGTGGCGGCCGGCGCATCCCGGTCGGCGTTGAACGCCTCGACGTAGCGATCCCAGGCATCAGCCCGGCTCCGAGGCGCATTGCTGCGCTGCTTGCCTTTGGTCGCCGACGGACCCTCGCTCTCCGCGTGCTGATCCAGCTCTTGGGTCCACGCGTCACGCTGGTCGTCCGGCAGAGGCGGCAGGGGCTCCTGCGGTTGCTCCTCTTCGTTTCCCGCGGCCGCCGAATCCTGTTGTGGCACTTTCGCAGTGGGTGGCGCAGAGTCCTCAGTAGGCAGCCCTTGCAACTCGTCTTCTGGGTGTTCGAGCGGTGCAGAGGCCGGCTGTGCCGCGACGCCTTCGCCGTGTTCGGACACCGGGGAACGGAATCCGCGAGAATGCGGGGGATCAAGGAGCGCCTGGGCGGTGCTGATATCCGCCGACCATTCACTAGGTGCACGCACCCGGCCCTGCGGATCGATGACTCTCGCCCACATCGTGTGAGTTCCACTCCGCAGCTGTGGCGGGTAATCATCGGGATAGAGCTCAAAAGGCGTGACACGCTCCTGCGGTGCGCTGCCCGGGTTCAGCCACCACACACGTCCACCATCAGGGTCATCATCAGCAGCCGTGCTATGCAAGAAGAGCGCGTGATGCGAATCGGTAATCACCGCGGTCGAACCGGGCACACCGCCGATCACCTCGCGCAACGCAGCCAGGTTATGCACCCGTGCCCACCCAGGCGCCGCGAAGTCGGCCCGCGAGAAGGCAGGCATCTTCGGGCCACGCGCAGCGCCAACACCCACACCGATATCGTCGGAGGACTCCATCGGCCAGAGACCTTCTGGATGCAACACAAAAAGCGCAACCGAATCCGCCTTAGCGCCTTCGAATAAGGCCCGTAACTGTGTCTCGGACAGCGGCAGCACTGGGGGCGCATCGCCTTCTGACTGCGGGTCGTCTTCTGACTCCTCGTCTGCTGAAAGCCACGCCAAATGCCTCACGTTGTCCACGACCCCGGCCACCGTGAGGGGGCCAGGACGAGAATCGTCAAGCAGGTCCCAGTGCCGCGTATTGCCGACGGCGCTGAACACCTCGTTAGCCGAGGGATGCCTACGTTCTGTCGACTTGCCGCTGTCTTCGACGTGGGGCTCGTCGCCAGGCCGCCGGGGCCCGAAAGGAGTGGATTCTGTTGGTTCCTCGATATCGGACCGCGGCGCTGGCGGCGTCCTCTCGGCTGGCACGGTGGGTGAACCGTCTCCGTGCGTGCCGGTGAGCTGTCGAGTCAGGATCAGCGCAGTGAACGAAGGGTGAACAAAACCCACCGATCGGCCGCGTTGCATCAGATCGAGCCCCGCGTAGGCTGCTCCGATGTGGTCCAGATCAATCCCGGCGAATCCTCTGCTGGCCAGCTCGGTGATTACCAAATCAGCAATCATGTTGGCGCGCTCCGAATCACGGGCCGCGAAATCCTCCCAGCTAGCCGGTACGAGCCTGGCAGCAATTAGTTCCGCCAGCGTCTCCAGATCCTGCGAGCGATCGGACAACGGCAAGGCCGCCTCGGCTTCCGAGATCTCGGCCGCGGTGATGGCGTGCAGCCCGGACTGCTGCTTGACCAAGTCGACCAGCTGCGTCAGCTGCTCGTCACTCAGATCCAACGGGAGCCCGTGCGACGAATCTTCAGATACAGAGTGGCTAGTAGAGGGCTCGGTCTCGAGATACACACGCCCGCGCGGCGAAGACCAGTGTCCGGTGTGCCCGATCTCGGATGCCGAGTCGAATCCTCGAACTGAATCAGATTCAGATCTAGCCTCTGCGACCGGCGATCCCAAATCGTCTGAGTAATCGGCGTATTCCGAGCCGTCCGATTCATACGACTCTTCGAACTCGCCAGACTCTGAATCGCTCAGAGCGTCGTCTTGCAGCTCGTCCGACTGCGTCCGGCCGCTTCGCGGCGAATCATCGTCGCTTGAGTTGTCTGTCGATGGTGCGTGCTGGTGCGACAGGCCTGGTTGCTGTTCTTCGGCGTCGGGCACCGAGCGTGTGGCCCGCTCGCCGCCAAGACTCGACTCCGAAGAGACACCAGATTCCGGGCGAGGCCCAGTGTGTCGCAGCTGCCGGTGTCGACCAGATGAAGGTCCCGACTGTTGAGGATCATCACTGAGACCGTGCATGTACCCGTCGTTGCTTCCGGCGTGACTGTGCGGCGTGGGGCCCTGGGTCGAATCCTGGCCATCCGGAACGGAGTGTGTGATCCCCGAGTGTTCGCCAAAATTCTTCTGGGCGAATGTCGACCCATCAGCGTCAAACGGGGCCCCCATGAACCACTGCTCGACAGGGTTCTTTTCGCGTTCCAGGTCCGGCGGGGGCCACGGTCTGACTGTTCCGTGCTGTGCGTCGAGGGCGTGCACCTGCGTGCCGTCAAAGTACGCATTAAAGCTGTGTTGCTGCCCATTTCGATACCTGACGGCCACAATCGTGTGAGCACCCTCCCCTTCATCGGATAGACGCTGGGCGATGCCCTCGGCACTACTCGGAACGAGACGCAGGCCGGTAGCGTCACTGAGCTCATCGCGGTTCAGCTCGTGGTTAGCTCGGCGAGCATCGATCCGCTCGCCCACATACGCGCGCCCAAAACTGGGCGTGCCCGACGGCCGATCAAACACCACAATCGTCGCCGGCCCGCAGTTCATCAGCCGGTCACCACCGGGCGCAACCGCCGGATCGCCATCGTTGTTGACATCGCCAATCCAGCCTCGAATATCGTCAATCGAATTGTCCGAGTGAGGAATTGCGACCAACCTTCGAGCATCCGCGTGTGACCCCGGCGTTCCGCCACCTCTGAGCCGCAGAACCGGATCGAGCTCCCTGTCGCGTCCATGCGAGGTTTGATGGTCAGAGTCATTTGATGCCAACATGTTTTGTTCGCCCCGCGATGTCGCGGGCGGCCCTACCGATGTCGATGGTTGATGCGCCCCCGAACGTGCGGCCTGAGGCAAACCGGAATGTCGGCCGGAAATGTCCGTGGCCCGAGACGGCGCTGATCTGGCTAACCCCGGGCCGCGTCGGACGGCTCCATCCGCGGATTGCCGTGCCTGGGTACCAACCCTACGATCGTTTTCTTGCAGTGTATTTAAGTCCGAATGGTCTGCCAGAGGAACGAATTGACCCGGCGCAGGCGTTGGCTCGGCCTGCTCATCAGGCACGCCATGCAGCACGGATTCGGACAGGTCGCGTGCGACTTCGTCGACTCGTCCCGGCGCGTCGCGAGACAACTGCTCCCCCGAGCCCGGGGGGGCCATCGGCCGCTCCGCATCGCTGGCATGCAACGTATTGCACTCGCCACCTGGCGTCGCGGAATGCCCCCCCTGGTCATCGCGCTGCTGGCTTTCTGCCTGCGAGCGCTCGCCCGGGAGCGGTCGCTGCGACTCCTCGCCGCTGACGTCTGTTCTTGACGGAGCATCGGCACCCGAAACTTGCAGGCCCACCGTAGATCCGCCGCCGGGCGTAGCGGGGGGGCGTGTTATTGAAGCCCCGCTCAAAGGCTCAGGTGGCTCAAATCGGCTGCGCGCCAAGTTCCGCAAGCCCTTGGCCCCCCGAGCCAGCGATCGACCCAGCTGCGTGACAGCAGACGGTTCGACCGCGTCACGGACGATGCCGGTAAGTTCCGTGTACTGGCCGTCGAGGCGTTCGGGTTTCAGGGACCCTCCACTGTCATTGCGCAGCTCCAGCAGCACAAGTCCCGGCCCGCCTACTCCGGCACGGTCCAGATCGGGGTAGTGGGAGTTCACCCCCAATGCCTCGTACTGGTCGACGGTTATCGGGGGCGCCCGCAACAGCATCGTGTCGAAGTAATCGCCAACCTTCAACACGTGATGGCCGTGGTTCTCGCCGAGGGCCGCATACCGCTCTGCCTGTAACGGCCGAGTCTCGTCACGCGCAGACAGCGGCGAGGGCTCGACGTGAAGCTTCGGAGACGCTCTCTGCACCCGAATGGCAAATCTGCGGGCTTTCAAGTAGTCAGCGCTGAAATCGGTTTCCCGCTTGAGGAATTGGTGTTCGAACGTCGCACGAATCACTGCGGCGTTGTCGTGCAGGAAGTCCTGGGCCCGCGGTGACAGCTCGCCGCGCAGGGTGCGCAGGCTCTGCCGCAACGCCACCGCGCTGCGATGCTTGGCCAGGGCGGGAGGGTGGGTCGTGGCCAATGCCAGGGCCGCCGTGTGCAGGTAAGTCAGCCACATCGCCCCGTACAGCTCGCGCTGCTCGACCGCGGATGACCGATCACCGGACTGACCCTGATTGCTGTGCGGCGAGCGGCGGAACATCGCAACTGCCGATTGTGCGAACGCTTCACCGTCATGGTGAAGTGCTGACAGCTCCGGGTCGTGAATGCGCGCGCTGATACTTCGCATGAACTGCTTGATGTTCCCGACCGGCACGCCTTTGGTGTGGTGCACCACCGTTGTCGCCACGTCCCCGATCAGCACCGGAACGAATTTGAAGTCCGCCGCGCGCGGGTTCACCTCCCACCCTTCCGAGGGCGGGAGGATTTCGGACAGCGGGTGTTCGTTGCGGCTTTGCCCCTCCGCGGGCCGCTCGAGGTGGTCGAGCCCAACCAAGGTGTGTTGCAGTTTCTCCACCGCTGCACGGCTGTTGGTCTGCGCATCGGTGCGCAGCTCGGTGATCGGCCGTTGGGTGATGAACTCCGGAATCGACTCGATAACCTCGTCTCGGACGTCCTCCTGGGGTGCCTGACCGACCATTGCCCTCGTGCCGTCCGCCGTTACATCGAACACTGCTGCGTGGACCAGCATTTTGATCCCATAGCGGTCATTCTTCGCCAGCCAACCCCATTGCTCATTCAGGCGCGCGTCCGCATTTGGTTCGCCCGGATCGAGTAGGTCCTTTGGGATCACCAGATACCCGCCGCGGTACTGGGCCTCGATCCCACCGCGGCCGTAGCGGGGATCAGCGACGGGGTCGATCAGCGCATCCACCAACGGGGACAATGCCGCCCGCTGGGGCACCTCGTGGCCGGCACCGTCGAGAATCACCCCAGAGGCCCGCCCCAGCCTCAGGTCCCGCGGAGGCGCGACGAGCACCCGGTCCTCCGGCTCGCGATGCAGATCGAAGTAAGAGATGTGTCCATCGTCGAAACGGTGGGCGCCCACCGCATGCCCGATACCGCTGGCGTGCTGGACAAGGATTAGCGCGGTGGCACGCCCCTCCGGTCCGGCAGCGTTATGCAGCCGACGTTCCACCTCCGCCCAGGAGGTGACCGGCGCCGGCTCGGCGCCGCCGATGAGCCGACTGACGGGTTTACCGTCCAGCACCGAGTCGTCCAGCGTCCGCCGAGTGGCCGGAAGCGTCGCGAGCCGGTCTGGATACAGCGCCCGGATGGTGTCCTCGAGCAGGACAGTACACGCGGCCGGGTCATCGCGGGGATCGTCGGCGCCTGGGACGACACGCCTTGGCCCAGCGATCCTTTCGACGACCCTGGCCAGGTCGCGGGGGGTGCGTATCTCGATCGGCGCGTCACGATTGTGCTCCCAGACGGAGTCGCCGGCCATCCGCCGCGACGCCGGGCCGAATGCCACCTCCCGGTTGTCCGTGTCCAGGTGATGGGAGTCTTTGGGCACCAAAGTATCTTGTGTGTCGTGGGCTGCCGAGGTTTCATCACCCCGCTGCGAAGACACCGATGTATCAACTTCGTTTGCTCTAATTTTGTTGCTTTGCAGATGGTTTGGTTCCGAGTGCTGTTCATGAACAGACGATGAGGTCTCGGGATGTCCGCTAGCACGCACAGGATGTTTAACGGACTTTTCGTCGGGCGAAATCGTAGGACGAACCTCCGGCGGATCATCCGGAGGCAGGCCCTGCAGCAAGCTCCGCGGCGGCAATGCGTGCGGGCTGGAGCCGCCGGAGTCGTTCTTCTGCTGAATATCCGGATCGCCCGCGGCCTCGAAGATGCCTCCACCCTCATCGGGCTGTGTTTCATCGCTAACATGAGAAGGTGCGTCGACATCGAGTCCAGGCCCTGTCGATGAGCCCGCGGTCGACGTCGTCAACGAAGTTGAATGCACGCCCGAGGAGGGTCCGGGCGCGTCCGAGGAGTCCGATGCAAGCGACGCGGGTCGAGCCTTGGGTGTTTGTGTCGGAGTCGTATCGTCGTCGCTGGAACCTGGGGAATCCGTTGGTTCCCAGTGATTATCGGCCGCATAGTGCGGATTGGGTGCCCACGGATCGAAGTCATCGTTGCGAAGAAACTCGCCAAGTTGGAGAAGTCCGGGCCTTCCGCCAACGACCTGTTCGGCTCCGAGAATATTTTCTCTTCGAATACCGCCCAGAAATGCGACCTCGCCTTCGTGTCCATCCTGATGATGAGGCAAGGTCGTGTTGACGTCGATACCACCTGGCGCGACGATGTGGTAACGGTACACGTTGGGTTGGGCCTCGGTTGGTGGCCCAAGGTGGTTTAGTTGCGCATCGCGGGTAGTCGACACGAACGCACCGGGACGGCCGAGAACGAAGGTCGTCAGGTTCATGTTCGTCGGGTCGAGCGGTTCGAAACCTACTCCGAAGACTTCGCCCGGGCTGCGGCTGTCGTCGCGATAGAGGCGGAGGTTGTCGGTCCGGATCTGTGCAGCATGACCCTGAGGTATCCCGGTGATGTTGTCCGGGTGCAGGGTGGGGTCGAGCTGGGCGCTTGGCGATGGGGTGTGCGAGTCGAGAGTCAAATCGGCCGACGGTACTGCTTGTTCATGTTGCCCCTGCGCGTCGTCCGCAGGCAGACTGCCGAATACGCTTCGGGGCGGGATCGGCCCTGCCGAGGGTTGTTGTGTCGCCTCGTCAACCTCGGACGGCCCACCGTGAGTGGACGACGCATCGTGGCCGGTGGGCACTACCGGCGATGCGTGGAGACTCGAGGGCCGCGGTTGAGACTCCTGGGCGGGAAAGTGCGGATTCTGCGCTGCAGGATTGAAATTGCGGTTGCGTTTGAATTCGCTGAGGGTCAGCCCGGATCCCGTGCCGGTGATATTTGCCACGTCGATGTGGGCGTTCACTTGAGCGCTCGGGCGGTCGGCAGCAGAGACCGGTGGGACGGTGCTGGTGGTCCCTTCCAGAGTCGAAGTCGGGACGATCGGATTGTCTTGTTCGTCGAAAATTGACCACGATGCCGCGGAGTGGGGAGGCGAGACTACTCCGGCGACGGGCTCGCTCGGCGGTCCCTCGTGCGCTGCGGCACTGCCGGCATGCGCCAGAGGCGCTGGCGACTCATGACCCGGTTCCAGGAACGGGCTTCGCGCCAGTTCATTGAAGAAGTCGGACCCAAGGCGTGAAGTAGGCTCTCCCCCATAGCTTGAGTCCGAGGAGGACTCACGAGATTCGCGAGGAGGATTGACGTGTCGCAAGCGTCTGCCATCAGGTCGACCAGGCGCGGGGTGCTGGGAATGAAGCACCGACCGATGCGGGTCTGAAGGGGTGCCAGCGGTCTGATCGGGGATGGGGAATATCGAGTTATCACCGTGAAATGGTGTGCCCACAAACCACATCTGCACCGGATTTTCCCGACGGTCCAGGTGTGGGGGCCACGGCTCGACCGTTCCCAACTGACCATCAAGGGCATAAACCTTGTCTCCATCAAAGTAAACATTAAAGCTATGCGCCTGGCCATTGCGATACCTGATCGCCACCACGGTATGAGCACCCGGCCCCTCACTGACCAGAAGCTGAGCGATCGCATCCGGCGCGCTGGGGACAAGCGGCAGGCCCGTTACCTCACGCACATCATCAGGGGTAAGTCCCGCCACATGCGCACGCCCAGGACCCTCGAGCCCCGATAACCGGTTGAACACCACCAATGTGGTGGGTCCGCAATTCAGCAAACGGTCTCCGCTGGGCGGCACCAAGGGA
The DNA here is from genome assembly GCF_052566995.1 of Mycobacterium sp. Dal123C01. Lineage (NCBI taxonomy): Bacteria > Bacillati > Actinomycetota > Actinomycetes > Mycobacteriales > Mycobacteriaceae > Mycobacterium > Mycobacterium sp. Dal123C01. The sequence continues at coordinate 5,883,945 of NZ_CP199580.1, forward strand.
TTTCCATCATTGTTGATATCGCCGATCCACCCGTCAATCTGGCGAATCGTTTGGTCCGAGTTGGGAATGGCAGCCAATAGCGGTTTATCGGAAGGCGGCGCAGTGAGCGGCCCACGCTGCTGGGGGCGCTGAACATCAGAAGCCGACGACGCGTGCGAAGTCGCCGTTAGCGTCGACTCGCGCTCCGGCCCATCCTCTTTGGGGGTACCCTCGCTACCGCGATGACGACTGGCCGTCGATTCGAACCCGGCTTCCCCGCTGTCGGAATGCATCTCAGCTACCGGCGGCAGAGTGTCTGCGTCCGACGAGGACAGTGCAACAGCTTCTTCCGAAATCGGTTCTGGTTCCGCTGCCGACTCCCGCGTGGGGTCCGGTGATTCGGCAGCGGGTCGTCTGGCAATGTCATCATCCGTAGTCCTGGCTACGGCCGTCGATTTAGATAGCGAAGTCCCGGAGCCTGTCGAGGCACCCACCGGATTTTGGCTGCGCGGCCCCATCGGGACGGGGCGCGGGGCACTCTCGGACTTGTTCGCGCCCGACGCCCGCGGGAGCCTATCGTCGGTCGCACCGGTTGCCGACTCTGCCGATGGCCGAGTTGAAGTCGCCTCGTGCAGTTGCGATTCCCGCACGGCCGAGTTCTGATCGCCGGTCGAAGCGTGCTCATTGGCCACTGTGGTGGTCGATAACGGTCTAGCCGCGCCAGCGTAATTCTCCGATACCTCCGCAAGAGGCCGTGCGCCTTGCTGTCCAGTACTGCCCCCGGCCAGTGGTGAAGCGGCCGCTTGCTGACTCGTGCCGGTGTCTTGATGCCCATTGCCCGAGAATGGATTGGCGCTCTGTCCTGCTGATACATCTCGCGCAATGGACGACGTCGTAGTGGCTGCGCTCGGACTGTCCGGTGATGATGTCTCACCGTTGCGGACAGCCGCCGGACGGGGACCTGCTTGCGACGGCTGCGAGATTTGGCTGTCACCGGGTGTTGATGCACCCGTTGGATTTTCGCCGATGGACGGTTCGTCGCCGTTCGTCAGGTTCTCAGGTTCGCCGCCAAGGCTTGCCGGCTTGACATCCGGGCGCGGCTCACCCGGCGTGAAGATCCTGTCACCGGATGTATCCGACGGTTCGGAGATTTTGACATCAAGCGGTCCCCCACCAGCATCAGTTGATCCCTGGTTGTGGTGAGGATCCGTGGCGGTTTGACCGTCGTGTCCGCCGCCGGTGCCACCTGCTGGATGCGGATGCTCCGACCCGCCGTGGATACCGCCAGAGACCGCACCCCCGCCAGCACCACCAAAGACGTCCTCGGCGTTGAGACCACCCCCGGTGGCGCCCGCGCCGGCGACGTTACCGACCGCGCCGACCCCGAAATGGGTGAGCACACCTTTGACGGCTTTAACCCCGATCGTCGAGGGATCACCCATCGTTTTAGACCCCAAACCATGCAACACAGCACCGGCCGCCCCCCCAACGACCGCCCCAATACTGATCTGACCGACCTGTTTCCAGTCGATCCCCTCGCGCACCCCCTCATGAATCTGGTAACCCTCGATGGCCAGATCCTGAACCACCCCGATCACCGCACCCACCGCCGCACCCACCGCGGCGTCTTTCACCACCTGACGCACCCCCGCGATAGTGGCCGCCTCGGTGAGCGCAGCCACGATGCGTTTGATCAACTGCGACACCAACTGGCGCACCACCGCCACCGTGATCGCCTCAATCGGCGGAATCCAGGCCAACGACGCACCCGAAGTCCACCCCACCGACGACAACGCATAACCGATCTCGGCCGCAGCGATCCCCAACGTCGACACAATCTGCAACTTGGTGTACTGAACCTGCATGCCCATATTGGTGGCCAACACACCCAACGCCGACGCCGCACCAGCCATCGTCTGCACCGAGGAATCACCGGAAAGCAACGACGCAAACTGCGCAGCCACCGCATCCGCGGTCTGACCCGACAACGCCGACGCCGACACCGACGCCGCCTGCTCCAACTCAGCCACCAACGCCAAAATCTGTTCAGCCGCCGCCTTCCACGCAGCGCCCAACACAAACAACTCCCCCTCGCTGCCCTCCGGAAACTCCTCCCCCGCCAAATACCCCACCCACAACAAATCGTGAGGAATCACCACATCCTGCACAACGCCCCCCCCCCACCCGCACAACCCACCCGCGGATCACTCAACAACCCGCCACTACACCAAGGGATCAGGCGCCTTGTCCGGCGGCACCGAGCCCGATGTGCCAGCACCGCCACTCCCGGCGTGACGCGCCAAGAGATTCCCGACCGCCGAACCCGCTGGGCCGGAGCCCGAGTCGATGTTGGACCAATGCCATTGCTCGCCAACGTCAGGAATCGCCCACGGCAACAAAGGAACTGGCCGGGGCCTGGGTCTCCGCAGCGATACCCTCATGCACACGTCCCACCAGCGCAGTTGGCGCCAAGTTAGTGGGTTGCGCCGGGGCATAGGCCCACAAATAACTGGCACCAATGAGACCCAGCACCGCGGCGGCGACCCCCAGCATCGCGGCGCAATCAGCAGAACTCGCTACCGAGACCGCACACGCAACAGTGTTGCCAGCTGCCGAACCCATCAGCACGTCGGGAACCACCGATAAGACCATCGGCGTGCGTTCTCCCTCACGGAGCGGCGATTGCGCAACCTCGTTACCCTGGGCGGTCATCACCCGGCGTGCGAGATCGTCGACCGCTCGCATGTCCCCATAGTGGCGACCGCACCGGCACTGCGCTAGGACGCGATTTATACGAGCTACAACCTTCAGCCTCGCACAACACTGCCGCGGCTTCGGTGGGGAGATGCCCGCGTGCTCGCGCCGCGTTACCGGATCCGCGCGTTGATGCTCCCGACGGCGTTTGTCGTACACAACACGGATCAAATTGCATTGTCGTAGAATAGAAATGGAGTGAATTCAGCCCACGCGCGGGTGCTCCAGCAGCTGACCGCGACCACCACATAGATCGGTCGGTTGGCGACTTGCCCGTCACGAATTTTGACGTGGATGGCGTCGATGAGCACCACTGGGTTACACCGAATCCAATAGGCGGCCTGCCATTTATCCATTCCGTCGAGCACCTGGTCGGTGATCGTTGAGATCGTCGATTCGGGACGCGGCGCCGTAGATCTGGCCAGCGCGCTGATCTCCCATGGGTCAGGCCCTTGGCCGACAGCATCTCGTCCAGCCCGGTCAGCCGCCGCTGGCGCTTGGCCACAGCTTCGGATCAAACGGCCCCACAACCGCCGACTGCAACGTCGAATTACACGCGTCGAACGAAATGTCATTTGGCAGTCGGAAGCGTTGCATCCTCAGCCATGAGAATCTCGGCTAGGTCACTTGACTTCGGCTGGGATGAAAGCGGTTTCGGCTGTACCGAACCGGATTCCGGTCGCATCTTTACCTATCAGCGTCAGGAAGGCGACGGCGAGCAGCACCGGCACGATCGTGACTGTCAACGCGAACGGATAGCCGTGCGTCTCGGCCAGGCGTTCCTGGATGGGCAGGTTGAACGCGGCGAGCAGATTGCCGAGCTGGTAGGTCACACCGGGGTAGAGGCCGCGGATGGCGTCGGGCGACATCTCCGTCAGGTGCGCGGGGATCACACCCCATCCACCGCGACCTCGGTGATTACAGCCATGGCGCGGTCAATCCGATCGATCTGAAGTCGGTGCCGGGCGGCAAGGTCATACTCGCCGGCCAACTTGACACAATGACCCCTGCAGACGATAAAGCCACCACCGACTTCTTCACCGGCCACCAACAGTCCCTGGCGGTCAGCGGCTCCAATACCAAACACAGCACCTGGCGCGGCTATGTCCAATCGCCGCCCGACGCGTTGCCCGCTGACGCTGCCGTCAACCTCTCGTTGCTGGGCCGCGTTGCCGGCGGCGTCGGCAACGACACGCGCGACGTTCATACAGAAAACGCGGTCACCGGGTTAATCCTCCGCAAGCTAGGCCCTACGCTCGCCCACGTCGGCACGCGCCACCATCGAGGCAGCCTTTAGCCGGCCAACCGGCGCCAGCGGTCCCATCAGAAGCGTCGCCACCGCGCAGATCGACTTCATCACGCGGGAGTCGGCGCTGGACGTGCAAGACCGCCAGCACTACGTCCCCGTGACGGCATCATCGGCAACAACCGGCCATCGCAGGAGGTCGCCGCCGACCGCAGCGACGCGGCCCCGCACGGCAATGAGCACCGACGCCAAGTGGGCTCGCCCGGCACCCAGCCACCCCGCGGGCTGAGCGAAGATACCATCGTCGGCAAGGTCACCGACGGCGCTAATTTCCGTGCCCGCGCACTGGAGAACATTGCCAAACAGCTGGGTCGGCAAGCGGCACAAGAGATTGGACGCCATGTGCACACGTTCCTCACCGACGCTCGGGTCGGCGCCAAGATTGCCGCGATGACGCGCAACGAGGAGGGCAAGGGGATAGAACTCCTGCGGAATAAAACGTGGCGTATTAGCGGTCGCGCGGAAGTTACCAACCTCAGCTTCACCAAGATCACACACCAAGGCGCCAGCGCCAACGTGTACAACGATGTCAGCCAAGGCCAGAGCAACCAGATTACGAAGATCCACGAACTCGGCGGGCGCCTCGCGGGGGGGCCGCACTGGGACCTTGGCGTCCTCACCGGCAGCTTTGTTGTTGGCGGCGGCATCACTGGTCGCTGGCACACCGGCAAGATCTCCAGCCAGGACTCGAGAGTCTCAGCCAACGGCAAGGGACCCCGCCCATACGCAGCGTACGACGGCACCACACTCACTACCTTGACCGTGCATGTCGACGAGGCAGAGCACACCCTACCCGCAGTGGAGGTCCACGCCCCGATCCTGATCCCCAAATCCGAAACCTACTCCAGCCATCCCGCAGCCCGGTCTCCGCAAGAAGTCATAGCCACCCCTGGGCCGGTCACGCCCGCCGCAGGGCCAAATGCCGCAGGCTCAGGGTCCGACCGGGCGAAGCGCCCAGTCTGTCGAGCCGCTGACTGGTGCACCTGTAGCAGCCGGGGCATCGCCATCTGCACCGCCCTACGATGCCGTTCCAGGTTCCGGCGCTGCCGACCTGCCAATCACGCACACCGCAACCACCCCGGCACCAACCGGCGCCGTCACAAACCACGCATAGCAATTGGACCACTACCGCTAACCGCGGGCTCAGCTCACCAGTCGCCACGCGTAGTAGGTGATCGTAGATTTTTTGGGATTGTGATTGCACAACTCCCACCGCCGATATTCGCCCTGGGCTACCCACCCCCGGACCGCTACGGCTGCCACCTGTACCCACCGGCGAACGACCCTCGTTCGCCGTGGACGGATTCAGGGGGTCCGGTCAGTCTGGAGTTGGTTTAGGCGGCGCTGCAAAGGTTTCTGTCAGAACAACACCGGCGTAAGTCGTTGTTGAAGCCAACTGTTCTAACTAGCGATACTGACTCGTTTCGCTCAGCAAGTTCCGCTCGCCGTCAACCCTTTCCAAGAGGACTTCCGCAAATCCCCTACATAATCCGGCGAGCTTGTCGCGCGGGAGCCCGCTCGGCATCAGCGTAGGGAATCCGCCTTCGCTCTCGATGAGATACAGCCGACCGAACTCGACCAAGCGATCAGCGTCTGATTGCAGGGTGCTCATCGCGGCGGCCTGGGCAGTCTCACGATCACCAAAGCGCCTGCGAAAGAAAGTTAGCAGTCGCGGCGCGCGCATACCAGAACCGTACAGACGCTCAACCGCGGCAGCGATATTGGAGCCTGAGCGCAATTGCATGCCGAGGATATAGGCGTCCGCATCCTCCATCAGATCGGTGAGCTGGAAACTGCTCACCACATCTGCACACATCAGTTTGGCTCGCACGAAATCGTGTCCGGAGGCGTACCGCGCCTGCTCGCGGCGCCAGTCACCGTAGAAGGTGATCCAGTCACCGGCCCATCCGGCGATGTCACCGCGATTGATGCTTGTTCCCTCGGGGCGGCCGTACTGGTAAACACCGGTGCACGATGCGGCCAGATGCGAGACCTTGATCGCCACCGGAAAGACGGGATCGCGAAAGCTGTCGATCTGTTCGATCCCGGATTCGTTCACCACACGGACGAAGTCCTTATCAATTCCGCCGACCAGAGCATGCCACTGGATCGACGCATACTCGCGGTGCCGCAAGAATTGCAAGACGAGCGCATCATGGTCCGCCTCAGCTCGGTAGTCCTGTGCAAGCGCAAACAGCTGGGCAATATAGCTCACGAACTCCCCTGGGAGATGCTGAGTCTTCATACCTAGTCCGACGAATGGATGGCGAGGATCGTTCAACATCGCCGTGGCGATGGAACTGGATCAACGTAGCTGGTGGAGCAACTGCTGGCGGAAGCGCCGGAACAAGGAGTCAAGCTGGTGGGCTGCTCAGCATGTCCGGCCATCCACAGTCGTCGTCACAGTCGCCAGCCGACGATACGACAAGCCACCGCCGGACGGATTCACCATCGCCTGACGAAAGGGCTCATACGCGCGAGACGCCCATGCGGTAACCACACCAGTTGCGTCACCGCGCCGACGGTGGGTCAAGACGACCTTGACTCGGCACTTCACGCAGAACGGCGATCTCGGGGCGGCTTTGAGGAGGGCACTGCCAACGGCAGTCACACATCTAGTGGCCAGCACGTCCGGATGGGGCAGCTGGCAGATTCAGCTACTTGAT